>NZ_PITQ01000009.1:177346-230899 GCF_002834385.1 Rahnella sp. AA | reverse complement strand
TGCTGACCGCGAACAGCCTGACCAACGGCGGGCAGCTGCAGGGCCAGCAGAGCCTGCAGGCCAGGGTACAAAACGGCATCACCAACCTGAGCGGCGGCACGCTGCGCAGCCAGGGGACGTTAGATTTGGGGGCGCAGACGCTGCTCAACCAGGGGCAGCTGCAGGGCGACGGCGTCAGCCACCTGACCCTGACGGATAACCTGAACAATCAGGGCACGCTGCTGACCGGCGGCCAGTTAACGGTCTCCGCCCCCACGCTGACCAACACCGGCACCCTGCAGGCGCAGGGGCTGACGATGACCGGCGGGACGCTGAACAACGGCGGTACCCTGACCGGGCTGGGCGACAGCGCGGTAAACGTGACGCAGGTGACCAATCAGGGGCAGCTTCAGGGCGACCGTTTGCAACTGACCGGGAACGCCCTGCACAACACCGGCACCGTGCTGGGCAGCCAGACGCTGGGGCTTAACCTGCAGAACGCCGACAATCAGGCGGGCGGCAAACTTTACAGCGCCGGTAACCTGACGCTGGTGACGCCGTCGCTCAATCAGGCCGGCAGCCTGCTGGCACTGGGTGATATGACGCTGCAACTCGGGTCGGGCTTCACCCAGACCGGCACACTGGCGGCAGGGCAGAACCTGAACCTGAGCACGCAGGGCGACCTGAACATTCTCGGCACGCTGCAGGGCAACGGTATTCAGCTCAGCGCCACGGGTAACTTTGCCAACAGCGGCCAGTTGCACGGCGGCAGCGGTACGGTGGGCGTGGACGCGAACAACATCACCCTCAACGGCAGCGGCAGCGTGCAGTCCGGCGGGGATATCCGTCTCGCCAGCCGGGGCGTGCTGAACAACAGCGGCTTTGTCGGCGGGGCGGGCAACGTGGTGATGTCCGCAGCGGGTCAGCTGGCGAACAGCGCGCTGCTGTATGCCGGTAACAACATGCAGCTGCTGGCCGACAGCATCCACAACAACTACGGCGATATTCTGGCGGGCAACAGCCTGTGGCTGCAGCGCGACGCGGCGGGTAACGCCAGCAGTGAAGTGGTCAACACCTCGGGGGATATCGAAACCACCAACGGCGATATCACCATTAACACCGGACACCTGCTGAACCAGCGTGACGGGCTGAGTACGTCAAGTTCGTATCAGGCGGCCGCCAGCAGCCCGGCATCGAGCGGAGCCAGTACGATTAAGGTCAGGCTCGGTGATTTGAATAATGATGATCTGGGCATTTATCAGACGGATCATACATATCGTGACGACTGTGGCGGTGACTCAAACTGTGGGGGTAATAATTACGTCGAATACGATACAACCTGGGATTACCTCGCACCTAACCAACAAGGTTCAGTTCAAAAATACCTTGTAGGCTCAACTATCCTTGCCGCCAGTGCAAATGGAGGGGCGGGGCGTATAGCGGCTAATGGAAATCTGAATGCCTATGCAGGTACGTTAGACAATATCAGCAGCAATATCTTAGCCGGGGGAAATATAGGGTTATCCGGGAGTAACTTAAATAACCAGTCGTACCTTAACAGTGCTCAGAACGAATATATTGCTTATACCTATAGCGGAAAACTAGGTGCGGAACACGCTTCAGATGTTGATGTTAAGAACAAAATTAGCTCAGAACGGAGCGCAACCAATTATAAAGATGGCAGGGGCAACTCGGTAAATTCGACGGTTACCTATACCATATCAAGCGCTCCGGTATACGAAACCGTCAGCACTGGCGAAGGCCTCCGCGCCGTCATTCAGGCGGGCGGTGCGGTTAACGCCAGCTTCAGCAATAACATCAGTAACACCACCACCACGGCGAACGCGGGCGGCTTATCCCATGCCATCAGCGCACCGTCGCTGAACGGCACGTCTGGCCTGCAGGCGGTTAGCGCAACGAAGAGCGCTTCACTGGCGGCCGGTCAGAACCTGACCATCGGCTCAGTGCAGTGGAGCAATTCGGTCACCGATGCCCTGAAGCAAATCGGCAATCAGGGCGCGGCGCTGACCGATTATCCGCTTCCAGCCGGTAATAACGGCCTGTTTGTGGCGAGCACCAACCCGGCCAGCCCGTATCTTATCACCACCAATCCGCAGCTCGGCAGCATTGGCAAAACCGACCCGGCGCTGTTTAACGCGCTCAACGATTATCTTGCCCACCCGACCACCGGCGCGCTGACGCCTGCCGTGCAGACGGGCACGCCGTCTGACCCGCGCATTGAAACCGCGCCGGCCTATACCGACGAAAGCAAATTCATCGGCTCGGCCTACTTTATGAACCGGCTGAACCTGACGCCGGACTACGACTATAAATTCCTCGGCGATGCGGCGTTTGATACCCGCTACGTTGATAACGCGGTGCTGAGCCAGACCGGCCAGCGCTATATCGGCGGCACCGGCTCTGACCTGGCGCAGATGCAGTACCTGATAGACAACGCGGCCGGGCAGCAGGCCGGACTGGGGCTGCAGTTAGGCGTCAGCCTGACGCCGGAGCAGGTCGCGGCGCTGACCAAAAGCATCGTCTGGTGGGAGAAAACCACCGTCGACGGGCAGACCGTGCTCGCCCCCAAACTCTACCTCGCGGCCAATGACACGAATGCCGTCACCGGCAGCGTGATTTCCGGGAACACCGTCAATCTCGACGCGGGTCATATCGTCAACGCCGGCAGCACGCTTCAGGCGCAAACCCAGCTGGCGGCAAAAAGCAGCAGCACGTTGGATAACCTCAGCGCCGGGCTGATGGCCTCCGGCGGCAGCCTGCAGCTGAGCGCGCTGGGGGATATCAATAACATCGGTTCCTCGATTGCCGGACAAACTGTCGCGCTGGCTTCGGTCAGCGGCGACATCAATAACGTCACGCAGGCGCAGCAGTGGACGGCGGCACCGGCCACCGGCAAAGGCAAAACGGCGCAGCTGACCTTCAGTGATACCCGGACCGGGGATGTGGCGGGCATTTCGGCCACCGGCGGGCTTGCGCTGACGGCGGGTAATAATATCAACAACACCGGCGCAAAACTGACCGCCGGGAGCGATTTGCAACTGGTGGCGCTGGGCGATATCAACATCACCGGCAACGCGCTGAGCACCCGTAAATCGACGGCAAACAACAGCGCGCAGACCACCGGCAGCCAGGCGAGTGAAGTCAGCGCGGGCGGCAATCTGTCGGCCAGCGCCGGTAACAACCTGACGGTCGCAGGCAGCGCCGTGACGGCCAAAGGCGACACCACGCTGGCGGCGGTCAATGACATCAGCCTCAACGCGATGGACAAAAGCAGCCATCAGACCAGCGGTAAAAATAAAGCTGACGACAACAACGCCACCCGCACGGTGGTGAGCAGCGGCGGCAACCTGACGCTCAGCGCAGGCCGTGATTTGAACTCGCAGGCGGCGCAGCTGACCGCCGACCTTAACGCCTCGCTCAGCGCCGGTCGCGACGTCAACCTGAACGCGCAGCAAACCAGCACCTACAGCGAAACCCACGGCAATAAAAGCGTGAGTATCCGTGAAAATGTCGGTCAGGAAGGGACGACGGTTTCCAGCGGCGGGAGCACCTCGGTCACCGCCGGGCGGGATATCACCACACAAGCCGCGCAGGTTGAGGCCACCGGCGACCTGGCCCTGAACGCCGGGCGTGACGTGAACATCACCACCGCGCAGGAAAGCCAGTACAGCTACGACGAGAAGACCAAAACCAAGAAACACCTGTTCACTAAAACGACCACGCACACGATAAGTGAGGACTACGCGAGTCACGAAAAAGGCTCACTGCTCAGCGGAGACAATATCTCCGTTAACGCCGGTCACGATGTGAACGTGCAGGGCTCTTCTGTGGCCGGCGATCAGCAGGTCAGCCTCACGGGCGGGAATAACGTTGATATCACTGCCGCCACTGATGAGCAGTCCAGTTACCGGCTGAACGAGACCAAAAAGAGTGGCCTGATGGGTTCCGGCGGGATTGGGTTTACCCTCGGCTCAAGCACCTCCCGTTATAAAATGAATGAAAATGGCACAACCCAGAGCCAGAGTGTCAGCACTGTCGGTTCAACCGGCGGCACTGTCAGCGTGATAGCGGGCGGGCAGGCGCATATTGGCGGTGCCGATCTTATTGCCGGGAAAGATTTGAACATCAGCGGCGACAGCGTGGTGATTGACCCGGGCCATGACAAGCGCACGGTTGATGAAAGTTTTGAGCAAAAAACCAGCGGGCTTACCGTTGCATTATCCGGTGCGGCGGGGAGTGCCATTAATTCCGCCGTCAGCACAGCAATGACGGCGAAAAGCGAAACCGACGGGCGTCTGGCGGCGCTACAGAGTACGAAAGCGGCGTTGTACGGGGTTCAGGCTGGTCAGGCGATGGCACTGAATGCCGCAAAAGGGAAGGACGACTCGGCATCCTTTGGCGTCAGCGCGACATTAGGCTCGCAAAAGTCCTCATCCCGTTCGCACCAGAGTTCGGATGACGTCATCGGCTCAACACTGAATGCGGGGAATAATCTGTCCGTCAGTGCGACGGGCAAGCGCAGCGAAGCGCAAAGCGGTGACGTGGTGATTGCCGGCAGCCAGCTCAAAGCTGGTGGCGATACGACCATCAGTGCCAGCCGGGATATTTTACTGGCCGGCAGCGCGAATACCCAGCAGTCGGACAGTAAGAACAATTCGAATGGTTTTGGTATTGGCGTTGATGTCTCGCTGGGGAAAAACACGGGCTTTGCGATTACGGCCAACGCCAACAAAGCCCAGGGGGCGGATAAGGGCAACGGAACGCAGTGGGCTGAGACCACCCTCGACAGCGGCAAGTCGCTGACGTTGCAAAGCGGGCGAGATACCACCTTACAGGGCGCACAGGTCAGCGCGGAAAATGTGACCGCGCAGGTCGGGCGCGATTTAACCCTCAGCAGCCTGCAGGACGCTGACAAATACGATTCCAGGCAGAGCAGCATTTCGGGGGGGATAAGCATTCCTATTGGTGCGAGCACCAATGCCGGCGGACAGTTCAGCTACAGCCGCGACAAAATCACCAGCAACTATGACTCCGTGCGCGAACAGACCGGGATTTACGCCGGTCAGGGCGGTTATGACATCCACGTAGGTGACCATACGCAGCTGAACGGCGCGGTGATTGCCTCGACGGCGGATGCGGCCAATAACAGCCTCAATACCGGCACGCTGAGCTGGACGGATATTCAGAATAAAGCCGATTACAGCGTCCAGCATCAGGGGATATCGCTCAGCAGCGGCGGCGGGATTGCCGGAGATTTGCTGTCTAATATGGGTAACCTCGCGATGATTGGAGCCGGCGGCAGCGGCCACGAAAGCGGAGTGACGCGGGCGGCGGTGTCTGAGGGAACCCTTGTTATCCGTGACACGGCGAACCAGCAACAGGACGTCGCCAGCCTGAGCCGCGATACGGCGAACGCCAATGGCAGCATCAGCCCGATTTTTGATAAGGAGAAGGAGCAAAACCGGCTGAAACAGGCGCAGCTGATTGGTGAAATTGGCGGACAGGTCAGCGATATCATCCGGACACAGGGGGCGATTGCCGGAGAGAAAGCCAGCCGTAACCTGCAGTCCCGGGCCGAGGCGAAAACACAGCTGCAGGCGGAAGGGAAAGCCAACATCACAGAGCAGGATGTGACTGACCGGGCTTATAACAATGCGATGAAGGAGTATGGCACCGGCAGCGATATGCAAAGAGCGGCGCAGGCGGTGACGGCGGTGCTGCAGGGGCTGGCGGGTGGTGATATAGGCAAAGCGCTGGCTGGCGGGCTTTCACCGTACATGGCGGGCGTTATCCATGATATGACCACCACCACGGTGCAGACGGCAGGCGGCCCGAAAGAGGAAGTGAATACACCGGCCAACCTGATGGCACATGCGGTGCTGGGGGCGATTACCGCACAAGTCAACGGCAACAGCGCGCTGGCGGGGGCTTCGGGCGCGGTGATGGGTGAATATATCGGGCAGCAGCTTTATCCGGGGATTGCGCGCAAAGATTTAACGGAAGCGCAGAGGCAGTCCATATCGACACTGGCCACGCTGGCGTCCGGGTTTGCGGGCGGGCTCACCGGTGACAGCGGCGCTAATGCGCTGGCCGGGGCGCAGGCCGGGAAAAATGCCGTTGAGAATAATCTTCTGGGCGGCACGGAAAGCGGTCAGGAGAAATTTGTGCAAGAGCATGGCAAAAACATCATGTCGTGCAGCACCGATCCCGGCTCAGCATCCTGTCAGAAAGGACTGGCGATGCAGGATGCGCTGATGGTGGCAATCCCCGCCGGACTCGGCGGTGGTGCGCTGGCCGCTGCCTCACCAGAACTTGCGGCAGCGGCAAAGGCAGCGATACAGGCTTGTTCAGGAAATGTCGTGTTATGCCTGAATAATGTCGGTATCCAGATGTCGGAAGCGTTGGTGCCGGGGGGCGTTGGTGCCGGGGGCGCGGTTGGTATCGGCAAGACGGCAGCAGAAGCAACGGCGGCGAAGGCTGAAGCCGTAGCGGCAAATGCTGCGAAAAATAGCCAGTTGCCGACAGGAACGGTATTCGACTCTATTAAAGGTACTCAACCTGTATATCCAGGCTCAGTCATACCTAAATCATTTGAGATGACGTTGCCGAATGGGCAAAAGGTTTGGGTACATGGGAATGCTACTGAGCATATGGCAGAATATGCTGCATCTAAAGCCGTCACTCACACACCTGAAGCTGTGAGACTAGCTAGTCAACAAGAGCTAAGAAGCTTCCAGGCAGCTGTAGACACGGCAACAAAAAATAATATGCCCTACGGTGAAAGGATTACTGCCGATGGCTGGCAGCTAGAAATTAAACCTCCTCGTGCAGCGGGTGAGTTGCCAACAATTATCCATGCTCGTTACTTAGGATCACATTAAATGGATATAGAAATTACAAGCCCGGCCAATATTACATTGGACGTAATTGAAATCGATGAACATGTTCCATCGTTGAAGTTTAACGTGATGATTAAGATAAATAAATTTAACTTTAGTGTAGATGCTTGTTCGCATGCCTGGATAGAGTGTCAACATATCGATGAGTTTATTGAGAACATGCGAAATAGTGAGTTGGCTCTTCTTAAAGATATGAATGGCTGTTTTGAATTATTATTGAATCCTTCTTTAGGATGGCTCGAATGGTCTTGTGCTAAAGAGGATTTAGATGGATATATTACCTTATGCAAAGGTCGAGAAAAGCTAACTGAAGAAGCAAAGTCTGCAATATATACGGCCTTTATTAACTATCCTAAATGGTGGTAGTCATCCAAAAAAATCCCGGCCATCGAGCCGGGATTTTTGCATTATCACTCAGTCGCCAGCCGGATGATCATCTGCTCCGGCGTGGTGATCACCTCGATCTTCTGTCCGGTCGTAAAGCCCAGCTCAGCCATCCAGTGGCCGCGCAGGGTGATCGACGGTGAAGGCCGATGCTTCAGGTGGTCGCGGACATATCCCACGGTATAACGTCTTGATTTAGTTGTGGACGTGTCGGCCTCTGACTTATGATGCGTGCCAGCCATAATCAACTCCTTGTGACCCTGACCCCGAATATGATCCAGTCATAATCAGGAATAACCGGCTTCAGGTTGGTTGCTTATTCTGGCAACCTACAGATTTTTCGGCAAATTCAGATGGGGTCATCCAGCCCAGCGCAGAATGGGGACGACTCTGGCTATAGTGTATGCGCCAGGCTTCGATTTTGCACCGGGCATCCTCCATCGACATAAACCCGTTTGATCTTACCCGCGAATAGTGGACACGCAGCTAAGTGAGTAAACTCTCAAGTAAGAGGTGACTCATGACAAAACCAGTATTAGCCAATAAAAAACCCCGTAAGCAACACACACCTGAATTTCGTCAGGAAGCCCTGAAGCTCGCTGAACGCATTGGCGTTGCCGCTGCAGCTCGCGAACTCAGTCTGTATGAGTCGCAACTTTATGCCTGGCGCAGCAAACTGAAAAATGCACATTCCTCTTCCGAACGTGAGCAGGAAATGGCTGTTGAAATTGCCCGTTTCAAGCGACAACTGGCGGAGCAGGCAGAGGAACTGGCTATTATCCAAAAGGCCGCGACATACTTCGCGAAGCGCCTGAAATGAAGTATGTCTTTATCGAAAAACATCGGGCTGAGTTCAGCATCAAAGCGATGTGCCGTGTGCTTCGGGTTGCCCGCAGCGGCTGGTATGTCTGGTGCCTGCGTCGCCATATAATAAGCCCACGCCAGCAGTTCCGTCTCCGTCGGTAAGGCATCTACTGAGGCAAAACAGCGTTATGGTGCGCCTCGTCTGGCTGACGAACTGCCGGAGTACAACATCAAAACCATTGCTGCCAGTCTGCGTCGTCAGGGACTGCGGGCAAAAGCAACCCGGAATTTCAGTCCGGTCAGCTATCGTGAACATGGTCTGCCAGTATCGGAGAATCTGTTGAATCAGGACTTTAGCGCCGGTGGCCCGAACCAGAAGTGGGCGGGCGACATCACGTATCTGCGCACAGACGAAGGCTGGTTGTACCTGGCGGTGGTGATCGATCTGTGGTCGCGAGCCGTCATTGGCTGGTCGATGTCGTCGCGTATGACGGCACAACTTGCCTGCGATGCACTGCAAATGGCGCTCTGGCGGCGTAAACATCCGGAAAATGTCATTGTTCACACTGATCGTGGGGGCCAGTACTGTTCATCGGATTATCAGGCCTCACTGAAACGACATAATCTTCAAGGAAGTATGAGTGCAAAAGGCTGCTGTTATGGCAATGCCTGCGTGGAAAGTTTCTTTCATTCGCTGAAGGTGGAATGTATCCACGGAGAACGCTTTGCCAGTCGGGAAATAATGCGTGCGACGGTATTTAATTATATCGAGTGTGACTACAATCGCTGGCGTCGCCACAGTGCGTGCGGCGGTCTCAGTCCAGAACAATTTGAAAACCAGAACCTCGCTTAGAGTTGTGTCCACATTACGTGGGCAAGATCAGTTCTCGTTCAGGCATTCCTGCCGCAGCCTGCCGTTGAATGATTCCACCGTGGCGTTATCCGTGGGCGTACCCGGTCGCGAGAAGTCAATCCGGATATCACGTTCGTACACCCATTTATCCAACATTTTTCCAGCAAATTAAGAACCATTATCAGTTTTCAGGAGCTGTAGCAGCGGTCGCCTCAGCGCAATGTTATTCAGCATCTCAGCCACTTCTGAAGACCGCAGGTTCTGGCCCACGCAGATCCCCAGACATTCGCGCATGTAGATATTGATTATCGTCAGCAGGCGCAGCCGCCGACCGTCAAACAACGCATCGGAGACAAAATCCATACCCCGTAAGTGGTTGGGATACAGCCCCTGCTAACGGTAGAGCCGGTAGATGCGCTTGTGGTTATCACGCCAGCCTTCACGTTTCAGCATGACGTGTACCCTGCGGTAGCCGTAGTGGACCCGGGTTTCGGTTATCTCCCTGATGCGCAGTCGCAGCGCACTGTCGTCTGCCGCAACGGAGCGGTAGCGGAACGAACTGCGGCTGACCTGCAGCGCAAAGCAGACTTGTCTCTCACTGCACCATAGCGGGTCTGTAAATCCCTGACCCACTCGCGCAGGCGTGCCAGCGTCAGCTCTTTTTTGCCAGCACATCCTGAAGCATGGCCTTGTCGATGCTCAGATCGGCAACCAGCTTCTTCAGGCGAAGGTTTTCTTCCTCGAGCTGCCGCATATGTTTCAGTTCTGAAGGAGAAATCCCGCCGTACTTTTTGCGCCAGGTGTAGAACGTGGCATCGGAGATGCCCAGCTTGCGGCAGACTTCCGGTACGGGCGTACCCAGCTCAGCCTGCTTCAGGGCAAAGACTATCTGCTCTTCGGTGAATCGTGACTTTTTCATCGGCACAACCTCCGCTCGTGAGGGAGTGAATATCATGCCGGAATTCTGTTTCTGAATGGAGCAGGATTTCGGGGTAGGGTCAAATACGCTGAATGCCATTGTTCAGGGCGGGAGGCTAGCCGTGCAAGGTTGCGCTGAAGTTGCAGCGTGCCGCAACGCCCTTATTGAAAAAGGTCTTGGTGCTTTGCTGGGTGTGGGAGCAGCAAAAACCGCATTAGATAACCTCTCTTCAACAGAACAGAATTATGTTTTTAGTGTAGCGTTGTCAGGTAAAGCCGATCTGATCGAGAAACTGACGCCAGAGCAACGCGCTGCCTATGATTATATGATAGGGCAGGATCAGAAAGGTTTAATTACCATCTTCCCGCAGCCAGACAGAGATCTTACTGGCGGTAAGTTGGTAAATCCGGCGCAGGATGAGAGTAAAGGAACATCGTTGGTTACGCCGGATCAGAGTGGTGGGCAGGGCGTAAGTAATACCGGCAATACGGATGGGCCAATTAGCACTGGGGGGAGTTCCACTACAACGCCAGTTGCTGAGCAGAATCCTGATGATTTGGCTTATCTGGCCAAAGGGGATAAACCTGCAAACTTATCACCTGAAGGCTCTAAGAGGGCTGGGGCATTTAATGAGGCGAAACGTCAATCGAATGTGCCTGTTAGCCAAAGTCCTAGTAAGGTATATCAAAATGTAGACAAGCGTGGTAATCCACAGTCAGGGTATATCTATGAATTTGACGTTCCCAAATCGGGTGGCGGAACTCAGAAAGTATATATAAGAGATGATGCAGATGGTCATTTCTTTGGTGAGGGGGATTCTCAGAACCGAGGTCCACATTTTAATGATCAGAAAGATAACCACTATGACTACTAAGCTTATTGTAAGACATACTAGGGACATCTCTTGCTCAAATGAGATTGCTGACTTTGGCACAAGATATGCTATTGATTGTGAGAATATTTCAGCAGTGAGCTGGGAAGTGCCTGGCTCTTCAAGGCGTGAGTTAGGTGAGTTTCTATTGAAAAAAATAATAAGGGAAATAAGTCCTAACTGCCTGAATATTCATGTCATGGTTGAATTGTCAGCAGAACAACCTAATAATGCGATAGTTAAGTATAAAAAAACATGGGGGCTTATTAAGGATTGTGGGGTAAAGGTCGATAATATCGATGATAAATTTAATTTTGAAAGGAAAGGAAAGTCTGGACTTATCCTATCTGGTATAGGTAGTTTTAAGCCCTCTCAGGAGGATGTTATATCTGGTTTGATTAATAAAGTGGAGAAGGTTTATTTTTCAATCGGGAACGATATTGGTGGATGTTACTCTTCTAGTGTTCCAATTGATTGGATGAGATGTGTTTGGGATAATGGTGGTATTGTTTTTATCCTATTAGGATATTTTGATGAGCCTGCTTGTGAGGTTGTTGCAATGGGCCATGCTACAACTCTTACTTCTGCTAGAATTCTATAGTGGTAATGCTCTAATCATTCCGGACACTTTGTTAGAGATATAATGAACAACACTAACGACGTGAGAATACGAAAAAAACGTTTACCCATGAGTTCAAACAGGAATGCATCAATCTTGTTCTTCACCATTAATACTCGGTGACCCAGGCTACTGAACCAATGAATACTGGTCTTTCAACATTGCAGCGGTGGTTATGTCAGTATCGTGGAGAAGCCAGGGGGATACCCCGACCGCCAGCGCCATAACACCTGAACAGCGGCGAATACAGGAATTGGAAAAGCAGGTACATCAGTTGCAAAGCGACAATGACCTATTATCACAGAGACGGATATGACTGACCGGGCTTATAGCAATGCGATGAAGGAGTATGAGAGTGGAGGGTATTCGGATCACATGCAAGAAATGCAAAATACTCTCAGGGGGTCGAGAAATCATGCGGATACGTTGAAAAATGTAAATAATCGTGAAGCACAGGCTGCAGATGGCAGAGCAACCGATGCCATTAATAAAATAGAATCAACTTTAAAAGTACATGGGATATGATTACCTTCCGTAAGTTAATAGGAAATATAAACGTAACTAAGGAACTAAGTCAGCAATCTTCGCTTGAGCAATGGTTCGAACATGTTCTTGATATACCGATTGAAGAGTTGACAGTGGAAGATCTTTGTCGTGCTATCCGGCAGGGGTTATGCATAGATCAACTGATGCCAAGAGTATTGGAAGTACTTGCTGATGATCCATTGGCTGGAGAATATTATGATGGGGAGTTGATAGCCGCTTTGTCAACAATAACAGAAAAGAATCTGAAAGGTCAGAGAAATAATTTTATTAAAATACAGAGATACATAAACCAGCTAGCACCCTCAGATATTAGCGTTGATTTAAGATGCGATATTTTAAAAATCAACAAAATACTTGCATAATAATTCCCGTCCCTCGGGATGGAGACTAAATTCAATAGTTACAGAGTTCTTTAACAGCGGCGGGAAAACGAGAATACAACTGCAGGCAGAAGAAATGAAATGTAATCAATTGATGAAAAAGGAAATGAAACGTGCCGATTGGAGGAAGCTATCTCTTCCTGATGATTTGCAGGCATGGATTAATGGTGGTTTTGTAGAAGATGACGACTGTGTTTTCTTGCGATCTTTATACAAGAATTATCAAGAGTTAAGTAATTTCCCTGACAGGACAGGGGTTGAATGTTTTGTAAACTCCTTCCACATTGACGATTACGTATCTGAGCGGTATCTGGATTACTCATTTTTATTTTGCGAGCAAATATTAGCTTGCTGGAAAAATTACAATCAGGCTCAGAAATTAAATGTGATTATTTCTCATGATGAATTTGGTGCAGTAGTTAAGTTCCATGTGAAGCGTCAGGGCGAAAATTGGTTAAGTAGTAATCTTGAAGGATATGAGGAAGCAGTTTTGGAAACAAGTGAACCTATTTAAAGTTAAAACGCTCCCAGCGCGTGGGCTGGAAGCGTTGGTTTTAGCGGTCAGACTCTCCGTGCCCGCCATTGTTCCTGATCAGCGACAGTTACCTGAAAGAGCCTCAGTTCCCGGACAGGAAATGTTTTGTCATTACTGTCATGCCGACGGTATGACAAAACCCCCCGGATAATCAGTCCGACAAAACGTCCTCATCTCCAGACTAGTGATCTCCTCCCAATATCACCTCTGTTCAGGTGGCCAAATTCAGTGTGCCACTACAGTGCAGCACAACCGTGGTCGACCAAAGGTCGTATAAAGTATGTTGAGCTTCCAACGAGTGGAAAAATCCGTTATGTACCGCCGGAGGATTATTCGGCGTCACAACCGTTACCAAGAGGGCCAAATAATGGGTATTTCGATAGGTTTGGTAATGAATGGGTGAAAGGTCCATCCCCCACAGCTGGTCAGGCATTTGAATGGGATGTCCAGTTATCTCGGACAGGCAAGGCGCAGTTAGGCTGGGCAACTCGTGATGGTTCCCACCTAAATATCTCGCTTGATGGGAAAATTACACATAAATGATGAATATGAAAATTGATTTCTACCAAGAGGTTCAGGTTGTTCCTGATGCGAAAAACAGCAAATACGTTGGCCGTAAAGGTGTTGTTTTGGGGATCAGTGAAGAGGATGGAGTTATCTATGGGTACGCAGTGATCCTTCATGATAAAGAAAATACAGTTTATTTTGAAAAAGACGATCTTGTACCTACTGGCGTCGTTTTTAAAAGAGAAGATTTCTACTAATACAACTCACATTAATCCCGCCCTTACCCGGCGGGATTTTTTTACGTCTTATGTCGGCGACCAAACGCAACTGAACGGTGCGGTGATTGCCTCGGCGGCGGGTGCGGCGAACGCCAATGGCAGTGTCAGTATCCCGCTTAACCGAGCCATTCACTTTTAGAGATCTTCCGACATACTGATTATGTCCCTGAGAAGATCGCTATGCGTAAAGCCCGATTTACCGAGCACCAGTGTAGAGGAGTTCCGGCGGTTCTTTATCTTTGTGTTAGCGGTTTACCTCTGGGGTTAGCCCGGTAACATTTAAGTTCAACCCCGCATGATAAGCGGGATTTTATAAATGTTATCGATGGGTATCAGAACTCACATTCACCAGCCGACATAAGCTTAACGAACGGGCCGTTTAATGTCCGGTTGTGATGAGCGATGATGACATCTGCTGATAGCACCGGGCTGTCCACCGTTGTGTGCGCATCGGAAACCAATACCGGATGGAATCCGAGCTCAGCGGCGGCTCTGCATGTGGTATCTATGCAGAATTCTGTTTTCATTCCGGTAATAAACAACTGATCGATATGTGCAGATTGCAACCACGCGCCTAATTCTGTTCCTGTGAAACAATTTGGCCGTGTTTTATCAAAAACATTATCTGCAGATGCATCGATATTTAATTCCGGAATTAACTGAGTCAGCGGACTGCCGGGTTCGATCGGTGAACCGGATGGCCCTGTGTGGCGAACGGCGAAGACGGGCGCTCCGGCAAGACGGGCTTTATCAATCAGCAGATTTATATTTGCCAGGACCTGCGCTGCAGCATAGGGCTTATCCGGGCCATGAAATAAACCAATCTGCATATCAACGACAAGTAGTGCGCATTTTGACATGGTGTTCTCCTTGGTTTTGCCAGTAAGCCAGGAGAAATGTCAGCACCCGGCCATTACTGGCGGGTTGGGGGATTGGCTTTTAACGCACAGCATCCTCACAACCCGCAGTGCAGGTTGTGGTCAGGGATGTCTGGGCGGTGCATCTAAAAAGTATCATCACCAGACAGTATAAAAATGCGGGTGATGAGTCAACAGGTAAAGCCTGCACCTGTAAGTGTCTGACTTGCTGACTGAAAATTCCGCAACGGTAGTCACCGCGAATTATGACCAATTTGTGTTCAGAAACGCAGCAGCTTCATCAAGTGCAAAGCGCGCAGCGGGCAACTCTGCCACCGAACTCTGGAAAACATGGTGCAAGCCTTCAAAAATATCCAGATTAACCTGTCCTCCTTTCTCTGCAGCAGCCTGCGCATAGCGTCGTGCATCATCCAGAAGTAACTCATCTCTGCCCACCTGAATGGCGACAGGTGGCAGCCACTCAGGTATCTGATATAGGGGCGAGGCTCTCCCGTCCTGCGGGTTTGCACCAGAAAGATAAGTCGTTGCGGCATCTTCGAGTACGTGGGGGTGAAATATAGGGTCGTGCGTTTCGGGTGAATGGAAAGAATGACCACTAAACGCCAGGTCCAGCCAGGGTGAAAATACCGCAACGGAAGCAACGGCAGGGTATTTCGTTTCGTGATTTAAAATCGCCAGCGCCAATGCGCCACCCGCTGAATCACCGACGAGCGCGATTTGCGCTATGCCCTGAGCGGCTAACCATTGCCGGGCGCGCGAACAGGCATCATATGCGGCGGGGAAAGGGTGCTCGGGTGCAAGCGGGTAATCCAGCACAAAAGCGGCAATCCCTGTACGGGCAGCAACCTGGCTTGCGAAACCACGATAAGCCTCTGCGGAACCCAGCATGTAACATCCACCGTGTAGAAAAAGAATCGCTTTATCGGAAGGAGCGCCCGTGGGGCGAACCCACCAGCCACGGATGCCGTCCTGGTCGACTTCCTGTAAATCGATTCCGGCTGAAATTGGGGTTTTCGCCAGCATCGCATCATAAACCTCTCTGCGTGAGCCCTCAAAGGAAGCAAAGTGCTGACCAATACCGGCCAGAACGGTTTGTTCAATAGCCGATCCCTCGGCGGAAAGTGGATGCTCCCTGACGAGCAGATGACCGGTGGTTGCCATAATTTGTCCTTTGTCTTTGCGGATAAAATGTCTGAGGAAAGAGTGTATGTTATATGCAGTATTAGGATAAATTTGGGTTTTATTTTGATATTAACAACAGGTTGTTTCTAATGGATCGACTGACAAGCATGAGTGTATTTGTGAAGGCCGTGGAGCTGGGGTCTTTCTCGGCGGCGGCAGATGCGTTGTCGATGTCGCCACAACTGGTGGGTAAAAATGTATCTGCACTGGAACACTATCTTGGGGTTCGTCTGATAAATCGTACTACGCGGCAGCACGGGCTGACTGAAGCAGGGCGGCACTTTTATGAGCGCGCGAAGATAATCCTGGCTGAGGTTGAAGCAGCGGAATCATTTGCTCAGGAAGTCCATTCAAAGCCACGCGGGCATCTGAGAATAAATGCACCGGTGACATTTGGTATCAATGCTCTTGCACCCCAGTTGCATCTTTATCTGCAGCAAAACCCTGATGTTTCTGTAGAACTTACGCTGACGAACCGGCTGGTTGATCTTATTGACGAAGGATACGATGCTATTTTCCGCGTCGGAAAACTGGCCGATAGCGGTCTGATGGCCAGGGACCTGATGCCATACCGTTTTATTGCCGCGGCCTCACCGGCTTACCTGGCGAAAGCTCCGGCTCTCAGCACTCCGGAAGATCTGGTTAACCATGAGTGTCTGATTTTCTCCCACACCTCTTTACGAGCGCATTGGTTTTTTGAAGGGCCCGAAGGTGTGATAAGTGTCCCTGTGGCGGGAAGACTCCTGATGGACAGCGGCGATGCAATGATAATTTCAGCCGTGGCTGGCTTCGGCATTATCATGCAACCTTCAGAGCTGGTAGAAAAATACATTGAATCAGGGGAGTTGATCAGCATTTTACCTGACTATGTGATACCCACCCGTCCGCTGCATATTCTTTATGCTCCTGATCGCAGGGTGACGCCGAAATTACGCAGTTTTCTTGATTTTATCATGAAGAAATTCGGTCCCGAACCGGCACGCCAATGTTAGAAGACGCAGGAAGGTAGTTCCTCAAAACGATGAGTAAGCCATTGATCCAATTGAAAGGGGATGTGCACTCAAAAAGAAGGAAAACAGCCGGTAAAAGTGGCTTAACCGGCTGTTTTTAAGAGTTAAAGGCTAGTGATCCTGAACCTGCTTGTGGAAGAGTTCCCGGAATACCGGATAAATATCTTCCTGCTCGCGGATATGTTGCATGGCGAAATTATCGAATTTCTCCTGCAACACTTCATATTCACGCCACAGCGTCTGGTGGGCACGGCGGGTGATCTCGATGTAGCTGTAATAACGCACCATCGGCAGGATCTTCTGTGCCAGAAGCTGGTGGCACAGAGGGGAATCGTCAGCCCAGTTGTCGCCATCGGAAGCCTGCGCGGCGTAAATATTCCACTGCGCCGGATCGTAACGTTCCTGGATAACTTCATCCATCAGTTTCAGTGCGCTTGAAACGATGGTTCCGCCGGTTTCCTGCGAGTAGAAGAACTCCTGTTCATCCACTTCTTTAGCTTGTGTATGGTGACGGATATAGACCACGTCAACGTTTTTATACGTCCGGCTCAGGAACAAATAGAGCAGGATATAGAAACGTTTGGCCATGTCTTTGGTTGCCTGATCCATAGAACCGGAGACATCCATCAGACAGAACATCACGGCCTGGCTGGAAGGCTCAGGGCGACGCTCGTAGTTGCGGTAGCGTAAATCAAAGGTGTCGATGAACGGCGTTTTGGCGATTTTCGCCCGCAACTCGGCGATTTCTTTACGCAGCCGTTCTTCTTCCAGTAATTGCGCCGGTTCGCTGTGTTCGACCTCGGTCAGCGTCGATTCCAGCTCACGCAGCTCCCGTTTTTTTCCCGCAGTCATCGCCGTGCGGCGAGCCAGGGAATTTTGCAAAGAGCGCACCACACTGATGTTCGCCGGCACGCCGTTAGACGTATAGCCGGAGCGGTGGGTTTTGAATTCGGTCAGCTGTTTATGCTGATTTTTTCTCAGGTTAGGAAGCGCCAGATCTTCAAACAACAGATCGAGGTATTCGTCTTTGGAGATCTGGAAAGAAAACTCGTCTTCGCCTTCACCGTCCTGGCTGGCATCGCCCTGACCACTGCCGCCGCCACCGCCCCCTTGCGGTCGTTCGATACGGTCATTTTGCACAAAGTGATCGTTGCCGGGGTGAACACGGTGGCGTAAGCCACCGCGACCCTGATGAAACATGGGTTCGTTAATATCAGAATTGGGGATCGAGACCGACTCCCCGCTGTCCACGTCGGTAACCGAACGCTTGTTGATGGCCTCGGCAATCGACTGTTTGATTTGCGACTTGTAGCGGCGCAAGAAGCGCTGGCGGTTCACCGCGCTCTTGTTCTTGCCATTCAGCCGACGGTCAATGAAATAAGTCATATTTCCCCCAAACGACGTTGCCAACTCTCCTCTCTGGTTACGAGGATTTTCTCACGCGCAGGTACCATTCACACAGCAGGCGAACCTGTTTGCGTGTATATCCTTTCTCCATCATTCTGTCGACAAAATCATCATGTTTCTTCTGTTCATCGGTCGACGTCTTGGCGTTAAACGAGATAACTGGCAGTAATTCCTCGGTATTTGAGAACATTTTTTTCTCAATGACCGTGCGTAGTTTTTCGTAGCTGGTCCAGTTTGGGTTGCGGCCGCTGTTGTTGGCGCGGGCACGCAGCACGAAGTTGACAATTTCGTTGCGGAAATCTTTTGGATTACTGATCCCCGCCGGTTTTTCGATTTTTTCCAGCTCTGCGTTCAGGGATTCACGGTCAAACAACTGTCCGGTATCCGGGTCGCGGTATTCCTGATCCTGGATCCAGAAGTCAGCATAGGTGACATAACGGTCAAAAATGTTTTGTCCGTATTCTGAATAGGATTCCAGATAAGCCGTCTGGATCTCTTTGCCGATGAATTCAGCGTATTTCGGGATCAGATAGCCTTTCAGGTGTTCCAGATATTTTTCAGCGATATCCTGCGGGAACTGCTCGCGCTCGATTTGCTGCTCCAGAACGTAGAACAGATGGACCGGGTTCGCAGCGACTTCCACATGATCGAAGTTGAAGACGCGGGACAGAATTTTAAACGCGAAACGCGTCGACAGCCCGTTCATCCCTTCGTCCACACCCGCATAATCGCGGTATTCCTGGTAAGACTTGGCTTTCGGGTCGGTATCTTTCAGGCTTTCGCCGTCATAGACGCGCATTTTGGAATAGCTGCTGGAGTTCTCCGGCGTTTTCAGACGCGAAAGAATGGAGAAGCGGGCCAGCGTTTCCAATGTGCCCGGCGCGCATGGCGCGTGCGAGAGTTCACTGTTGCTGAGCAGTTTGTCGTAGATTTTCATCTCTTCGGAAACGCGCAGGCAGTAAGGGACTTTGACGATGTACACACGGTCAAGAAACGCTTCATTATTCTTGTTGTTACGGAACGTCACCCACTCAGACTCGTTGGAGTGCGCCAGAATAATCCCGTTGAACGGCAGGGCAGAGATCCCTTCGGTACCGTTATAGTTACCTTCCTGTGTGGCGGTCAGCAACGGATGCAGCACTTTAATCGGTGCCTTGAACATCTCGACGAATTCCATCACACCCTGGTTTGCGCGGCACAGTGCGCCGGAATACCCGTAAGCGTCCGGATCGTTCTGCGCGTGGTTTTCCAGTTTACGGATATCCACTTTCCCGACCAGCGCGGAGATGTCCTGGTTGTTTTCATCGCCAGGCTCAGTTTTGGCAATAGCGATTTGTTCAAGAATCGACGGCCAGACTTTCACGACTCTGAATTTCGTGATGTCACCGCCAAATTCGTGCAGGCGTTTTGCCGCCCATGGCGACATGATGGTGCCCAGATAGCGCGGAGGAATGTTGTATTCTTTTTCGAGAATATGCGCATCTTCCTGCGGATTAAACAGACACAGCGGATGATCGTTAACCGGGCTGCGTTCACCGTTGGCGCTCAGCACATAAATCGGTACACGTTGCATCAGGGATTTAAGCCGTTCGGCCAGTGACGATTTGCCGCCACCCACCGGGCCCAGTAAATAGAGGATTTGTTTCTTTTCTTCCAGCCCCTGCGCGGCGTGTTTCAGATAGGAGACAATCTGCTCGATGGCCTCTTCCATGCCGTAGAATTCTTCAAATGCAGGGTAACGTGCAACAACACGGTTCGAGAATAAACGCGACAGGCGTGGTTCAAGCGCGGTATCTACCATCACTGGTTCACCGATTGCCATCAACAGACGTTCCGCCGCATTGACATAAGCACTGCGATCTTGCCGTGCAATGGTAAGAAATTCCTGCAGTGTGAACTCTTCGTCCTTGGCAGCCTCATAGCGCTGGCGATAATGGTCAAATATGTTCATACGATGCCCGTCCTTCGTTATTTTACCTTTCGTTTTTGAAGCGTTAGCGCAACTTCAATGACTTCGGGTATAGCACAGGTTAATGAGAGCTAAGCCCCCGGAAGAAAGATCTCCCACCTGAATACAGCAACCCTTATGCCAACTTGCAGAACCCCTTTGACGCTGACAGTTGCGATGATTTGAAAACTGTCATAAATCGGTGGGACGGGTGACCGTTCAGGCTAAGTCTTTCATCTATTTATAAGCGTAGTTTGGCATTAAGAAAATTTCCTCTCTGGTTTCGCCGTTTTTTAAGTCATTTCAATGACTCAGTTGACCGGAATGCTCTGAGAAGCCTTGCAGGACGTGCTTTGCAGAGCGGAAGTTATTTCTTTAGTCATTTTTATTTCATATTTTGCATATAAATTGTGCGATCGCTTCGTTTTTTCAGGGTAAGGTTTTTAGAGAACGAGAAATGCTAAGCGTGGCCCTTACGCTTCATTTACACTACCGACGATTTTTTACTTAATGGAATTAAGACAATGAAGATTTTGAACCTAAAAACACTGTCCATCGTGGGCTCGGCAGTGCTTTTCAGCCATGCCGCTGTCGCCGGAACCTGGCAGTTGGGTGCCTCTGCCCTGGTCGCGCCCGATCCTTATCGTGGTGATAACGATCACGTTTATCCGGTGCCAATCATCAATTACGATAATGATGATTTCTACTTCCATACCCTGATGGCCGGTTATTACCTGTGGAATGATGATGCTAACAAGCTGAGCGTCACGGCCAGCTACTTCCCGTTAAGTTTTGATCCAAGCGACAGCGACGATAACCGCATGAAACGTTTGGATAAACGTCATTCAACGCTGATGGCGGGCCTGGCTTATTCGCATAATGCGCAGTGGGGGACAATCCGCGCCAGCTTTAACGCCGATACCCTTGATACCAGCAACGGCATGACCGCCGATCTGGGTTATCTTTATGCGATTAAAGGCGCTAACTGGGCCGTTGTGCCAGGCGTTGGTGTGACCTGGTTCAGCTCAAATCTCAACGACTACTATTACGGCGTGACCAAAGACGAATCGCGCCGTAGCGGTTTCCACAGTTATTCTGCGGGTGACAGCTTTAGCCCGTATGTTGAAATTTCTGCAAAATACAACTTCACGCCAGCGTGGCAAGCTTTCGTAACCGGCCGCTACCTGCGTTTGTCCAGTGAAGTTACTGATAGCCCGATCATCGAAAATGACTGGACGGGTGTATTGTGGACGGGTGTGACCTACAGTTTTTAATTAAGCTGGCACTTTTATGGTGCGCAATCTGCACATTAATGGGGCGTTTCGCCCCATTTGCACATTTATAGTTCACCACTCTTTTTTGTATGACCCGGCAGGAGGAAACAGATGAAAGCGAAGACTGTGCAATTGCCTGATGGCACGACAGTACCCGCAATCGGGCAAGGTACCTGGTATATGGGCGAACGAAATAGTGAATTTCGTTCAGAAGTCAATGCATTGAAACAAGGGCTGGATGCCGGCATGACCCTGATCGACACCGCAGAAATGTATGCGGAAGGCGGGGCCGAAAGGGTGGTGGGTGAAGCTATTGCCGGGCGCCGTGATGATGTTTTTCTGGTGTCAAAAGTGTATCCCCATAACGCTGGTGGTGCGAAAGCCATCACGGCTTGTGAGCAGAGCCTCAAAAGATTGCAGACTGATTGCATAGATTTGTACCTGCTGCACTGGCGTGGTTCGATTCCGTTACATGACACGGTGGCCGCGATGGAAAAATTGCAGCAGGCGGGGAAAATCCGCCGCTGGGGAGTATCAAACCTGGATACGCAAGACATGCAGTCGCTGTGGAAAGTCCCCGGGGGTATGAAATGTATGACCAATCAGGTGCTATATCATGCGGCCGCTCGGGGGATTGAGTTTGATCTGCTCCCGTGGTGTGAGGAGCACGCGGTTCCTGTTATGGCATATTGCCCGCTTGCACAGGCAGGGCAATTACGTCATGACGTTCTGACCGCACCAGTCATGCAGCAAATTGCCAAAGCGCGCGGGGTCAGCAGTTCGCAGATTGCACTGGCATGGGTAGTGCGAAGCGGTAACGTGATTGCCATTCCTAAAGCGGTCCAGCCACAGCATGTGAAAGAGAATGCCGCAGCATTAACGCTAAATCTGACAGAAGACGAAATAGCACAAATTGATAAAGTATTTCCGGCACCGCGCCATAAAACGCCGCTGGATATGGTCTGAAGTGACGGCACTCGTCAAAAAAAGCGACAAAAATAGGGGCCATTTGGCCCCTTTGTCATTTCTGCTGCAAACAAACTCACACCGTTATTTACGGATGGAGAAAGTGACAGCCAGACGCGCCGGTGCAGCATGCGTAGAAGTATGCTGATGAGAAACTTGTGCTGTTTCCACGCAGACCATGGTTTTATAACCGTCATCCGGCATATCGGCCATGCTGACAGACAGTGCAGAGCCCGGGTTCCAGGCAACAACGTCAGCATTGTTTTCGTGTGCAACAACCAGCGTGCGTTTTAGCACCGGGTCAACAATCTCGCTGACTGCCTGAGGCTGGGTGTAGATACGATCAGTCTGCCCGGTGAAGGTCAGATCGCCGCCTTCCTCTTTCACTTTTGCACCATCAACTTTATCAATGAAGTGAGCACCAAGGCCTTTGACTGTCACGTCAGCAATATCACCGATGTTAAAATAGGTATGCAGGGCGCTGTTGGCTTTAAAGTCGCCGGTAGATTCCAGCTCAATGTGGCAAGTTTCGCCCAACGTGAAGCGTGCAGTCAGCACAAATTCGTGCGGCCACAGTTCCAGACTTTCAGGAGAACTTTTCAGCGTGAGGGTCAGGATAACGCCTTCATTGCTTTCTGTATGGTCTGTCAGAGCCCACGGGAAGTTACGCGCAAAACCGTGAGAAGGTTTACCTGCCGGACCAAACCAGGGCCAGCAAATTGGAATGCCTCCGCGGATGGCTACGCCGTCTTTGAACGCACTGGCGCTGCTCATCCACAGCACAGGCGCTTCGCCCGCAGGCTGCCATGATAATAAATGCGCACCTTGTAAGGCCACTGCCGCTTTTACTTTTGGATGAGAAACAACAATCACCGGCAGCTCGTCAATCTGACGCTGGCTGATAGTTGCTGAAATTTGATTCACGACCGGAAGAGAAAAGAGTTGTTCTGTCATTATCTAAAGTCCTGTCAGAGTTATAACAATCACGATTTAGAACCAAGACTACACATGAACCAAACCTATCTGTTTGATCGCACTCATGTGCTGATAAGAAAGTGCATCCGACAGAAAGCAAAAGGGCGACTTTCGTCGCCCTTTAATCAGTTCATCAACATCAGCCAATTATTTGGAGATGTGAGAAATCAGGTCCAGAACTTTGTTTGAGTAGCCAGTTTCGTTGTCGTACCAGGAAACCAGTTTCACAAAGGTGTCGCTCAGAGCAATACCTGCTTTAGCGTCGAACACGGAAGTCAGTTTTTCACCGTTGAAATCGGTAGAAACAACGTCGTCTTCGGTGTAGCCCAGAACGCCTTTCAGTTCGCCTTCAGAAGCGGCTTTGATTGCTGCACAAATTTCTTTGTAAGAAGCCGGTTTTTCCAGACGAGCAGTCAGGTCAACAACAGAAACGTTAGGGGTAGGAACGCGGAACGCCATACCTGTCAGTTTACCGTTCAGAGCTGGGATGACTTTACCTACTGCTTTAGCAGCACCGGTAGAAGAAGGGATGATGTTCTGGGATGCGCCGCGGCCGCCGCGCCAGTCTTTGTGAGACGGGCCATCAACGGTTTTCTGAGTTGCGGTAGTTGCATGAACAGTGGTCATCAGTGCTTCAACGATACCGAATTTGTCGTTGATAACTTTAGCCAGTGGTGCCAGGCAGTTAGTGGTGCAAGATGCGTTAGAAACGATTTCCTGACCTGCGTATTCTTTATGGTTTACGCCCATAACGAACATTGGGGTGTCATCTTTAGATGGACCAGTCAGAACCACTTTTTTAGCGCCAGCAGCGATGTGCTTACGTGCTGTTTCGTCAGTCAGGAACAGGCCAGTTGCTTCAGCAACAACGTCAACGTTAACTTCGTTCCATTTCAGGTTAGCTGGATCACGCTCAGCGGTAACACGGATGGTTTTGCCATTAACAACCAGGTGACCGTCTTTAACTTCAACAGTCCCGTTGAAACGACCATGAGTTGAGTCGTACTTCAGCATGTATGCCATGTAGTCCGCGTCTAACAGATCGTTGATTGCTACGATCTCGATGTCAGAACGTTCCTGAGCAGCACGGAAAACAATGCGACCGATACGGCCAAAACCGTTGATACCTACTTTGATAGTCATATATTCCACCAGCTATTTTTTTAGTGAATAAAAGGTTGGTTGTAAAATTACAAAAACCTTGCTGAGCGTCAAGCGGAATCGTGTCAATTATTGCTGTAAGTCAAAGCGACGACCTACTGTTGCTCGCTTATTGCACGTTCCGTTTTTTTAATCGGCTTACAACCATATGTGGGCGAAAAACTGAATATAAAGTGCCGGAAGATCAGGAGTGTGATCGCCATCACAAGTTGTGAGTCGGGCAACGCTGATGGCATACAGTTTAGGACAAAAGAGGCAGACGTGTTGTTAATTTTTTGTTATTATAAACTGTTATTTTAGTTGATTTTTAAATTCGTCAGAGAACGATAATCATGGGCGTTGTTACCAAATCCTTTTTCTTCCTCTCGCAACTCACTGAAATAAAAAGTCATATAACCCGGAGTCACGGAACAGAAGCGCCGTATTCTGGAAAACTGCTGCATAACAAACGTGACGGCCTTTACCATTGTCTGAACTGCCATACACCGCTGTTTTGTTCCGGGGCTAAATACGATTCCGGATGCGGCTGGCCAAGTTTCAGTCAGCCACTGTGCAAAGAGTCAGTTAAATATCTTACTGATATTTCGCACAATATGGAGCGTATGGAGATCCGCTGCTCGAACTGTGATGCACATCTGGGGCATGTTTTCCCTGATGGTCCGCAACCTACCGGCGAGCGTTATTGCGTAAATTCTGCTTCAATGAGTTTCACTAATGCTAAGAGTGGCGATAAAATCACCGGTTAAACGTGTCGAAAACACTGTTGTAATCTTACCGACAAAATCGATTCAGCTATTATTCAAAATTGCATGAATAATCTCAGCGGACATAAGGCCTCAGATGGAAATTAATCAACTTATTGATGTGATGACGCCGGAAATCTACGCGCGCCTGGCACTGGCTGTCGAACTCGGAAAATGGCCCGACGGCGTGCCGCTGACGCCTGAGCAGAAAGAGTACAGCTTGCAGGCTGTGATGCTGTATCAGTCGCGTCACAATGTCGAGGCACAACATATGAGCATCGGCACCGACGGACAGATTGTCACCAAAAGTAAGCAGGAACTGAAACAACAGTTTGCCCAGGACACGCTGATTAAACTCAAACCTGAGTGAGCTGGCGGTTTGTGTGAAGTGATGAAAGGCGCGTTAAGCGCCTTTTTTGCAGCCGGAGTGGGGCAAAACCGGGGGCTCACCCGATCAGCACTGCCGAAGTCCCAATCTGTGCGCCAGCCTCACGCATTGCTTCCACCGCCTGAGCGCTGTCGTGTGGCCCGATATTCACGCCACGGCAGCCATCGGTCAGCAATGTGACCGCATACCCCTGCGCCAGTGCGTCCAGCACCGTGAACTTCACACAATAATCTGTCGCCAGCCCCATGACATAGAGATGCGAAATCTGCGCGGCCTTCAGCCAGCCGTTCAGCACGGTAGTCGCACGGTGGCCGTTATCGAAGAAAGCGCTGTAACTGTCGATTTCTGCGTCCGTGCCTTTTTGCACCACAAAATCCAGCAGCCGGGTATTCAGGGACGCATGAAACTCCGCGCCCGGTTCCTGCTGAACGCAGTGAACAGGCCACCAGACTTGCGATAACCCGTTCAGCTCGCCTGAAGTCCAGGCTTCCTGATGCGAGTTTGCGGCAAAACTTTTGTGTCCTGCAGGGTGCCAGTCCTGCGACGCCACCACGGGAATATCGCGCTTTTTGCACCATGACATCATCTGATTCGCGACGGCAATGACTGCGTCCCCGTCGTTCACGGCCAGAGCGCCACCCCGGCAAAAATCGTTTTGCAGATCGACCAGCAACAATGCAGATTTCATATCGCCCCTTATTCGGTCAGTTCACCACGCAGATTTTGCTGCATCAGCTTGCGGATTTCTTCCGGAGAATGCGACTGACTCAGCAAATAATGCAATTTGGTCAGTGCGGCTTCCACGGTCATATCGAACCCGCTGATTACGCCGGAATGCGCCAGCGCATTGCCTGTTGCATAGCCGCCCATATTGACGCGTCCGGAGATACACTGAGTCAGATTGACCACCACGATGCCGCGCTCAGAAGCCTCTTTCAGCACTTTCAGCAAATCACCTTTTTGCGGAGCATTACCCACGCCGTATGACCGCAAGATCAGCGCCTTTACCGGCTGCATCAGAAAGTTTTGCACAACTTCAGCGGAAATCCCCGGATAAATGGTGACGACGCCGATAGGCTGCGGGGTAATGTGATGGACTTTCAGTTTCGCTGCGGGAACCTCTGGCAGCGACGGCGTGGAAAGGCGGCGGATGTGGATCCCGGCTTCAAGCAACGGAGAAAGGTTGGGTGAGGCAAAAGCATCAAAACCGTCGGCATGCGCTTTAGTACTGCGGTTGCCGCGATACAGGCGGTTATTGAAGAACAGGGTGACTTCGTTGACCGGATGATTCGCCGCGATATACAGCGAATTGAGCAGGTTAATTTGCCCGTCAGAACGCAAAGCTTCGAGAGGGATTTGTGACCCTGTCACAATAACCGGTTTGCTGAGGTTTTCCAGCATGAAGGAAAGTGCTGACGCCGTGAATGCCATCGTGTCGGTGCCATGCAGGATCACGAAACCGTCGTATTCATCGTAATGAGCCTGAATATCGTCGGCAATATGTTGCCAGTCTTCCGGCGTCATATCGGAAGAATCCATCAGCGGAGCGTATTCCTGAATGGTAAATTCCGGCATTTCAGGGCGGTGGAACTCCGGCATCAGTGCCAGTTGTCGCTGTAAATGGCCGGAAACCGGAATGTAACCCTGTTCAGAACGCTGCATACCAATGGTGCCGCCGGTGTAGGCAACGTAAATCGATTTTTTATTCATCAAAGATGTTCTTTTTTAAAAGGTGAAAGCAACTGCGCTAAGTATAAGGGCTGCATCCGCTATAAAAAAGCCCGGAGGACTCATGGCATGAGGCTCCGGGCCGGGTATGACGGATATTTAAACGTTACTTCACATCACCACACGTCAGGCAAAGGGCATAGCGGTTTTGTGGATCGTTCATGTTGCTGAACAGGTCGGCCTGAGATTTCAGCTCCATCGCCATTTTGCTCACCGGCGCAGGCAGATAGGCCTGAACCACAGCGGGCAGCATTGCATGAACAGATGCGCTCACTTGTGAGAACACCATATCGCTCAGGCTGGGTTCGCTGACGTACCAGTTCAGCTGCCATTTCGGCAGTTTCGCCAGATCCGCAGCTTTCTTCACGGCGTCATCGAAATCACCCAGTTCATCAACCAGGCCATTGGCTTTGGCGTCAGAGCCGATCCACACATGGCCTTGTGCAATCTGATCAATCTGCTCAGGCGTTTTGTGACGGGAATGAGCCACCAGGCCAAGGAAGGTTTTATAACCGTTCTCGATATTCAGTTGCATCATTTGTGAGAATTCTGGCGGCAACGCCTTCGTGGATGCAATATCTGCCAGCGGTGATGTTGCGACACCGTCGGTATGCACGCCCGCGTAATCCAGCGTGTTCTGATAGGTATTGATCACACCAAAGATGCCGATAGAACCGGTGAGGGTGCTCGGGCTGGCAATAATGTAATCAGCCGGTGTTGAAATCCAGTAACCGCCTGAAGCCGCCATCCCGCCCATCGAGACCACAACCGGTTTGCCTGCCGCTTTCGCCGCAGCCAGCTCAGAACGGATGACTTCAGATGCGCTGACGCTGCCGCCCGGGCTGTTAACGCGGAACACAATCGCTTTCACTTTCGGATCCAGACGGGCATCGCGAATTTGCTGTGCTGTCGTATCTCCACCCACGGCACCCGCTTGTTCCTGGCCGTCATTAATTGCGCCAGTCGCAAAGATCACGGCAATTTGCGGGTCGTTGTTGTCCGGTTTTTGCTTCGGCGAATAATCGTAGATGCTGGTGTAGTTAAAGTCCTTGGTGGTTTTGTTCCAGCCAAACGCTTTCACCATATCGCTGTCTGCTTCAGTGCGCGAGGCCAGCGTATCGACCAGTTTGGCTTTCAGCGCGTACTGCGCCATGTCACCGCCTGTCGCCTGAATCCCCGCCAATACACCCGCCGCGCCTGGGAACAACTGGTCCGGGGTTATCTGGCGGTTTGCTGACACTGTGTTGAGGTAGTTATTCCACAGGCCGCCAATCCAGCGGCTGTCCGCCTCACGGGCGGCAGGTGACATATCGTCACGGATCAGCGGTTCCACTGCGGATTTATATGTCCCGACGCGGAAAATATTGGTGGTGACTTTGAGCTTATCCAGCAGCGATTTGTAATACAGATTATTGGTCGCAAAACCGTGCAGATCTACCGCGCCCTGTGGCGACAGATAGATTTTGTTGGCGTAGCTGGCCAGATAATATTGCGACTGATTGTAGCTGTCGCCGATGGCATAAACCGGTTTGCCGGCATCGCGGAATTCACGCAGCGCCTTGCCGATATATTGCATCGAAGACTGGTCAGTGCCGGTGAAATCGCTCAGCTGCAACACAATACCGGTGATATTTTTGTCATCTTTCGCATCACGAATGGTATCGACCAGGTCAAACAAGGAGTTTTCCTGCAACCGGCTGCTGGAGGTGCCCAGCAATTCGCGACCCCACTGGCGTACTTTATTGTTAACTGATGGCTTATCGACCACTGAACCACTCAGGTCGACCAGCAGTGCGCCTTTGGTTGTCTCGACCGGCTTGTCCTGTACGGCATACCAGATGCCAACACCGGCCAAAATGATCAGAATAAGAAATACGTTGAGAATGAATTCTCTGACGAAATTAAGAAGACGCCAGGTCCACTTAAAAAAACCGGCGATAATTCGCCACAATGTGCGCATGGTCTCTCCAACAAGACGGATAAGTTCCGCTATCCTAATGACCCGCTGGAGAAATGTCAGCTTTAAATCATGTCAGAATTTGGCAACGGCGCATTATCGGAAAGCCGTATGCGCATTAGAAAAAGATGCCGCGCCTATGTTAACGTAAGGTTAATAGCAATTATTCTCAGATATCAGCAGGAGTTTCAAATGGACGCTTTGAATTTATTACTTAACCGCCGTTCCGCTTCCCGCCTGGCCGCCCCTGCACCTGCGGGTGAAGCCTTACAAAACATCATCAACGCCGGGATGAGAGCACCGGATCACGGTGCGCTACAGCCCTGGCGTTTTGTGATTGCGCAGAACGATGGCCTGACCCGTTTTAGCGAGGTGCTGCGTGCGGCGGCAATCAAAGATGGCGCGGATGAAAAAGCGATTGAGAAAGCGACTCAGGCTCCGCTTCGCGCGCCACTGATTATTACTGTTATTGCGGCCTGTAAGGAAAACCCTAAAGTGCCGCAGTGGGAACAGTTGTTATCCGCCGGGTGTGCGGTTCACGCGATGCAGATGGCTGCGCTGGCACAGGGGTTTAACGGTATCTGGCGTACTGGCGCCTGGACCGATCATCCCGACGTCCGCAAAGCGTTCCATTGTGGCGAGAACGATAGAATTGTGGGTTTCTTGTATCTTGGTACACCACAACTGAAAGCCAGCCTGCAGGTGATTCCAACCGACAGCACCCCGTTTGTTTCTCACTTTTAAGCGCTTGCCATGCGCAAATTAACCGGTTTTATCTCGGTGTTTTCTGATTAAACCGGTTTTTAGCTGTCTTTGTGAGCAGCCGTCATTGCATTAGCTTCCGACCGTCTTACTTATTACGCCGCCAGCGGCTAACATAGCCACCTCTGCATGATGAGGACGTAGTGAATGAAGGATGGGAAAATGGAAATCATAGTCGTGATCGCACCACAGGCAGGTGCTGCCTGATGCGTCTGTTCATTGCCGAAAAACCCAGCCTTGCCCGCGCGATTGCGGATGTTTTGCCCAAACCACACCGGCGCGGTGACGGATATATTGCCTGCGGTAACGATCAGGTGGTGACCTGGTGCGTCGGCCATTTGCTCGAACAGGCACAGCCCGATGCTTACGACAGCCGCTTTGCCCGCTGGTCACTGGCTGATTTGCCGATTATTCCTGAAAAATGGCAGCTTCAGCCGCGCTCCTCTGTTGCCAAACAGCTTAACGTTATTAAACGGTTATTACTGGAGGCCTCGCAGGTTGTCCATGCGGGCGACCCGGATCGTGAAGGGCAGTTGCTGGTGGATGAGGTGCTGGATTACCTCGAACTCACGCCGGAGAAACGTCAGGCAACGCAACGCTGCCTGATTAACGATCTCAATCCGCAAGCTGTTGAGCGTGCCATTGAGCGCCTGCGCGATAACCGTGATTTTATTCCCCTCTGTGTTTCGGCGCTGGCCCGCGCACGCGCTGACTGGCTCTACGGCATCAACATGACCCGCGCCTATACTATTTTAGGGCGTAATGCCGGATACAACGGTGTGCTTTCCGTGGGCCGCGTGCAGACGCCAGTGCTCGGGCTGGTGGTGCGCCGTGATGAAGAAATCGAAAACTTCGTGCCGAAAGATTTCTTCGAAGTGAAAGCGCACATCGTCACGCCCGCCGAAGAACGTTTTATCGCGCTGTGGCAACCGAGTGAATCCTGCGAGCCTTATCAGGACGAAGAAGGGCGTTTGCTGCACCGCCCTCTGGCCGATCACGTGGTGGCGCGTATTGCCGGCCAGCCGGCGATGGTCACCGGCTATAATGACAAGCGTGAAAATGATATTGCCCCGTTACCGTTCTCATTATCCACGTTACAGATTGAAGGCTCGAAGGCCTTTGGCCTGAGTGCACAGCAGATTCTGGATATCTGTCAGAAACTGTACGAAACGCACAAATTGATTACGTACCCGCGTTCAGATTGCCGATATCTGCCAGAAGAACATTTTGCCGGGCGTCACGCCGTGCTGAATGCCATCGGCGTTCACCGTCCGGATTTAATGCCGCAGCCCGTTGTCGACACCGATCTGCGCAACCGCTGCTGGGACGACAAAAAGGTTGATGCGCACCATGCGATTATCCCGACGGCGCGCAGCAGTCACGTAAATCTGACCGATGACGAACGTAAAATTTATGGTCTGGTAGCGCGCCAGTATCTGATGCAATTCTGCCCGGACGCGGTTTACCGCAAATGCGTTATCGATCTGGATATCGCTGGCGGTAAATTTATCGCCAAAGCCCGTTTTCTGGCCGAAGCCGGCTGGCGTACGCTGCTCGGCAGCAAAGAGCGTGACGAAGAAAACGAAGGCACGCCGCTGCCGGTAGTGGCAAAAGGTGACGAACTGCTTTGCGAACGTGGCGAAGTGGTTGAGCGTCAGACGCAGCCGCCACGTCCGTTTACCGATGCAACGCTGCTTTCTGCGATGACTGGTATTGCGCGTTTTGTGCAGGATAAAGAACTGAAAAAAATCCTGCGCGCTACTGACGGATTGGGCACGGAAGCGACGCGTGCAGGGATTATCGAGTTATTGTTCCGCCGCGAGTTTTTATACAAAAAAGGGCGTTATATCCATTCCAGCGACACGGGCCGCGCGCTGATTCATTCTCTGCCGGACATTGCCGCACGGCCAGATATGACTGCCGACTGGGAATCCACGCTGACGCGTATCAGTGAAAAGAGCTGCCGTTATCAGGATTTCATGCAACCGCTGGTCATGACGTTGCAAAACCTCATCATGCAGGCCAAAACGAACCGGGTGTCATCGGCATTTCGCAGTCTGCCTTCCAAACCGGCTGGTGCGATGGCGAAAAGCAAAAGCGCCCCTAAACGACGCAAAACGAGCACCAAAGGGAAGGGAGCAGACAGTGATGAATAACGTATTAATGAGCAAAGTGCTGGCGGCGTTGGCGGTCAGTTGCACGTTGCTGGCAGCACCGGCGATGGCCAACCGCAGCAATGTCGGTAATGGTGCAGACGTCGTCGTACCATTACCCCCGCAAATCTGGGAAAACAGTGGCAACAATACCAACACCGCGCCGACATGCAGCAGTTGCTGTATTTACAACAATCAGGTGTATACCGAAGGGGCTGTGGTGACTGCCGACAGCGTCGTGCTGCAATGCTCGCGGGATCCACAGGTTGTGGGGACCAATGAATTGAGATGGGAAGTGCTGAAGAAGTAATGTTCAGCATCAATAAAAAGGCGCAGAACTGGCAACAGTCTGCGCCTTTTTTAGTGATATCTGCTTTAAACCGTAAATTTCGCCAGATAGGCCTCGATTAGCGGAACATCAGCAGGGGCCAGATTAAATGACAGGACATCAGCAGGCGATATCCAGCAAAAATCAGAGTGACACTGTAACGTAATACTCCCCGTAAACCCGCTGACCCGCCAGCCATGCAGGCGTATCTTGCGTGAAGGCTGCTGCACTTCGCTGGTGGCGATGAAATCTTCCACCGTTGCGATGATGCCCATTTCTTCCAGTAGCTCGCGCGCCAGTGCTTCCGGCTGGCTTTCCCCGGTTTCGACTTTCCCGCCGGGGAACTCCCATAAACCGGCCTGGTCGCTGCTGCCATCACGTCGGGCGAGCAGTAATTTGCCTTCGCGTTCGATCAGCGCGGCGACCACATCAATCGTTTTCACCCTGCGTTACTTCAGGTCGAATGTCGCCCAGATTGGCGCGTGGTCAGACGGTTTTTCCATTGCGCGGATATCGTAATCGATACCTGTCGCGATACAACGCTCAGCCAGAGGATTGCTCGCCAGAATCAGATCGATACGCAGGCCACGGTTTTCGTCGAAGCCGCGTGAGCGGTAGTCGAACCATGAGAATTTATCGGTCGCTTCCGGGTTAGCGGCGCGGAAGGTATCAACCAGTCCCCAGCCTTTCAGGCGATCCATCCACTCACGCTCTTCCGGCAGGAAGGAGCACTTACCGGTGCGCAACCAGCGCTTGCGGCTGTCCTCGCCGATACCGATATCCAGATCTGTCGGGCTGATATTCACGTCGCCCATCACAACTACCGGATTATTCACCGACAAACTGGTGTTCAGATAATCCTGCAAATCCCGGTAGAACTTCTCTTTGGCCGGGAATTTGGTCGGATGGTCACGGCTTTCGCCCTGCGGGAAGTAACCGTTAATCACTGTCAGAACACCTTGCGGTGTTTCGATGTCAGTCATGATTATGCGGCGCTGGGATTCCTCATCGTCACCGGGGAAACCACGGCGTACTGCCACCGGTTCCTGTTTGGTCAGCATAGCCACGCCATAATGGCCTTTCTGACCATGATAAAACACGTGATAACCGTACTGGCTCACGTCCTCCAGCGGGAACATGTCGTCATGTACCTTGGTTTCCTGCAAACCGATCACGTCTGGCTGGTGCTGCTCGATAATTGCCGCAAGCTGATGTGGGCGGGCGCGCAATCCGTTGATATTAAAGGAGACAAACTTCATAGTCGGGAACCATTTGGCGATGAAATCAGAAGGGCGATAGTAGCAGAAAAAGGGAGGAATGGCGAAATCAGACCACCCTTAAAATGGCAGCAAAAATCTCAGCCAAGGCAAAACGCATACCCGATCATAATGGCAAGCCGATTTCCACCCGTGAATTATTTTGTCAACTTTTCGTGACAGTCTCTTCTTCCTGTGTACATGAAAGAGTATTATGCCCGAAGCGATTCCCGCACCGGCAGAAAAAGGTCAACACTGATGCGTCTGGAAGTTTTTTGCGAAGACCGCCTGGGGCTCACCCGGGAACTACTCGATCTACTGGTTTTACGCAGTATTGATTTACGCGGTATCGAGATTGCCTCGATTGGCCGCATTTACCTTAATTTTTCCCAACTGGATTTTGATACTTTTCGCGCCCTGATGGCAGAAATCCGCCGTATCGACGGCGTGACGGATGTCCGTACCGTGTCGTTTATGCCTTCCGAACGTGAGCATCGTGCCCTGCGTGCGCTGCTGGTGTCTATGCCGGAACCGGTTTTCTCCATTGATATGAAAGGCAAAGTTGAGCAGGCCAATCCGGCGGCGATGGCGTTGTTCGAACTTGATGAGGACAAAATCCGCAACGTGACGGCGGCCAACCTGATCACCGGTTACAACGTCACGCGCTGGCTGGAAAGCGAAAATGCTCAGCCGCATTCCGAACGCATTGTCATCCGCAGCCAGGATTTCCTGATGGATCTCACACCAATCCACGTTGATGATGAAGATGAGAAAGGCGGGATCGCCGGTGCTGTGGTGATGCTTAAATCGGCTGCACGCATGGGACGCCAGTTGCAGGATCTCACGGTTAACGACGACAGCGAGTTTGACCACATTGTCGCCGTGAGCAGCAAAATGCGCCATGTTCTTGAGCAAGCCCGCAAACTGGCGATGCTGGATGCGCCTTTGCTGATTGTCGGCGATACCGGAACGGGCAAAGATCTGCTGGCTCACGCCTGCCATCTGCGCAGCGCGCGTGGCAAAAAACCGTTCCTCGGCCTCAACTGCGCCTCGTTGCCGGATGATGTCGTCGAGAGTGAACTGTTTGGTTATGCCGCGGGCGCGTATCCCAATGCGCTCGAAGGCAAAAAAGGGTTCTTTGAACAGGCCAACGGCGGCTCGGTATTGCTGGATGAAATCGGTGAAATGTCGCCGAGAATGCAGATTAAGTTACTGCGTTTCCTCAATGACGGCACGTTCCGCCGCGTCGGCGAAGAGCATGAAGTCAAAGTGGATGTGCGCGTGATGTGTGCCACGCAGAAGAATCTGGTGGAGCTGGTCCAGCGCGGAGAATTCCGTGAAGACCTGTATTACCGTCTGAACGTGCTGAGCCTGACACTGCCGCCGCTGCGCGATCGTCCTGCGGATGTCATGCCGCTGACCGAGCTGTTTGTGGCGCGTTTCTCAGATGAACAGGGAATGCCGCGGCCAAAACTGTCCCCGCAGCTGGCGAATTATCTGACGCACTACGGCTGGCCGGGCAACGTCCGTCAGCTCAAAAACGCTATTTACCGTGCGCTCACACAGCTGGAAGGTGGAGAACTGCGCCCGCAGGATATCGTTCTGCCAGATTTTGATGCTGAAGTGACAATTGGCGAAGAAGCGCTGAACGGTTCGCTTGACGATATCAGTAAACGTTTCGAGCGTTCGGTACTGACCCGTCTTTACCGTACTTATCCAAGTACGCGGAAACTGGCCAAACGTCTGGGTGTTTCTCACACCGCGATTGCCAATAAACTGCGTGAATACGGCCTCAGCAGCCGTCGTGGCGAAACCGGCGACAGCGAAGAGTAATTCACACGCACTGAATGCTGTTCAATAAAAAAGCAACGGACTAATCCGTTGCTTTTTTTATGGTTAAAATTTGCCGCGAAACCTGATTACTTCAGAACAGCCAGCGCCGACTCATAGTCAGGTTCAGTGGTAATTTCGTTCACCAGTTCGCTGTACAGCACGTTGTCCTGGCCGTCCAGTACCACTACGGCACGGGCAGTCAGGCCTGACAGCGCACCGTCGGTGATGCCCACGCCATATTCGGATTTGAAGTCTCCGCCACGCAGCGTCGACAGGGTGACCACATTGCTCAGGCCTTCTGCGCCGCAGAAACGGGACTGCGCAAATGGCAGGTCAGCAGAGATGCACAGCACAACCGTGTTGTCGATTTCGCTCGCAAGCTGATTGAATTTGCGTACTGACGTCGCGCAGACGCCGGTATCAATGCTTGGGAAAATGTTCAGGACTTTGCGTTTACCCGCGAAGCTGCTCAGGCTGACATCAGAGAGATCTTTAGCGACCAGGCTGAACGGCTTGGCGACGTCGCCTTTTTGTGGGATTTTGCCAGCAACGGTGACCGGGTTGCTCTGAAAGTGTACTGTCTGGGTCATGATTATTTCCTATGGACATTGGAGTCAAACGGCTTTCAGTTTAGGGGAACAATTGTAGGTTGGATATAGATTAAATGCTAAATACTTGTATATCTTATATATGCCCGTTTGAGTATATACCGAGGAGCCGTTATGAGAAGTGTCCGCTTTTATCCGGAAGCCTGGCCGTTGCATACGGCATTTGTGATCTCCCGCGGCAGCCGCACTGAAGCGCGCGTAGTCACTGTCGAAATCGAAGAAAAGGGCATTCGCGGGGTGGGAGAATGCACGCCGTATCCCCGCTATGACGAAAGCGAAACCTCGGTGATGGCGCAAATCGCCAGCGTTGTCACGGCGGTTGAACAGGGCGCAACACGCGAACAGTTGCAACATTTGCTTCCCGCCGGAGCTGCCCGAAATGCTCTGGATTCCGCATTATGGAACCTTGAAACGCAACTGACCGGCCAGACGCTCTGGCAGCTCACCGGCACGGAACCGCTGGCGTCAATCAGCATGGCGCAAACCGTCAGTATCGGCACGCCGGAAGAGATGGCGGAAGCCGCGCTCGCGCTGCAACAAAAGGGCGCAACGCTGCTGAAGATTAAACTCGATGACCGGCTGATTGCCGAGCGCCTGGTGGCAATCCGCGCGGCCGTGCCAAAGGCTTCCCTGATTGTGGATGCCAATGAAGCGTGGCAAAGCGACGGTCTGGCGGCACGCTGCCAGTTGCTGGCCGATCTCGGGATTCTGATGCTCGAACAACCGCTGCCTGCGGGTGAAGATTCCGCGCTGGAGAATTTCATCCATCCCCTTCCAATTTGTGCCGACGAAAGTTGCCATACGATTGAAGGGCTTCCGGCGCTGAAAGGGCGTTATGAGATGGTAAATATCAAGCTCGATAAAACCGGCGGGCTGACGGGCGCACTGCGGCTGGCGCAGGCGGCGTACGCGCAGGGCTTTGAAGTCATGCTGGGCTGCATGTTATGCACCTCGCGCGCGGTGCGTGCCGCACTTCCGCTGACGGCGGGCGCAAAGTTCATCGATCTTGATGGCCCGACCTGGCTGGCGCAGGACGTTGAACCCGCGATGAAGTTTCATTGTGGCGGAATCGACATCGCCGGTTCCGAATAATTTCTCGCCTGTTGCCGTTGTTTTGTGCGCGAAGGCAAATCTGTAACGATTTCCTGTAGGGGATTGCGGTAACAAATGATAAAACTCCTGAATATTTCAGGGCTGGCCCCTTATGTGTTCAGGAGAATTTATGCCGCAGGGAAAATCGTTTCCTCTCTTATCGTATTCCGCCTGTGCCGCGCTGGTGGCACTGATTTCCGGTCAGGCTTTAGCCGCGCAGGTTCCCGCTGGTACGCAACTTGCCGCGAAACAGGAAATCGTCCGTCATATCAAAGATGAACCTGCTTCCCTAGACCCTGCAAAAGTGGTCGGCCTGCCGGAAGCGCAGGTGGCACGGGATTTGTTCGAAGGTCTGGTGAACCAGGATGCTAACGGGAAAAGCATTTCAGGCGTCGCCGAAAGCTGGCAAAACCAGAACAATCAGGTTTTCCTGTTCACATTGCGTAAAGACGCCAGATGGTCGAACGGCGATCCTGTGACGGCGCAGGATTTCGTGTACAGCTGGCAGCGTCTGGTGGATCCGAAAAGCTTATCCACCGGTGCATGGTTTGCGGCGCTGGCGGGTATTGCTAATGCCGATGCGATCATTGCCGGGAAAATGCCGGTCGATAAACTCGGTGTTACCGCCATCAGCCCGACGCAGCTGCGCGTTACGCTTGACCGCCCGGTGCCGTTTTTCGTCAGCCTGCTGGCGAACTTCAGCCTGTTCCCGGTACATAAAGCCACGGTGGAAAAATTTGGCGATGACTGGACCAAACCCGGCAATCTGGTGGGCAACGGCGCGTATGTGCTGAAAGAGCGCGTCGTGAACGAAAAACTGGTGCTGGAGCCAAACCCGAATTACTGGGATCACGCGCATACTGTGCTGACAAAAGTCACTTTCGTGCCGATCAATAAAGAGTCCAACGCGACAAAGCGCTATCTGGCCAATGACATTGATATCACTGAGTCTTTCCCGAAAGATCAGTACAAAAAACTGATGCACGATATTCCGGGACAGGTCTACACGCCGTATCAGCTCGGCACCTATTATTACGCGTTTAACACCCGTCGCGCGCCGACTGACGATGCCCGTGTGCGTCTGGCACTGTCGATGAGCATCGATCGTACCGTGATTGCCGAAAAAGTGCTGGGCACCGGCGAAAAACCGGCGTGGCGCTTTACGCCTGACGTCACTAACGGTTTCAAACCGGTGAAAAGTGAAATGGAGCAGTATTCGCAGGAAGAGCTGAATGCGCAGGCCAAAGGGCTGCTGGCGGCGGCGGGTTATGGCCCGAACAAACCGCTGCATCTGACCTTGCTGTACAACACCTCTGAAAGCCATCAGAAGATTGCCATCGCGGTGGCCTCGATGTGGAAAAAGAATCTGGGGGCAGATGTAAAACTGGTTAATCAGGAATGGAAAACCTATATCGACAGCCGCAATACCGGCAATTTCGATGTGATCCGCGCGTCATGGGTCGGCGATTATAATGAAGCGTCAACCTTTCTCTCCCTGCTGACGTCCACACACACCGGCAACATCAGTAAATTCAGCAACGCCGGTTACGATAAAGTGATTGCTGAAGCCAGCCGTGAAACCAGCGACGCGCGCCGTAACGATGACTACAACAAGGCCGAGCAAATCATCGCCAGCCAGGCACCGATTGCGCCGATTTATCAGTACACCAATGGCCGCCTGATCAAACCGTGGGTGAAAGGCTATCCGATCACCAATCCGGAAGACGTTGCTTACAGCCAGGAAATGTACATCATCAAACACTGATACTGGTGTCTTCTCAAAATGCAAAAAGCGCCAGTCACGGCGCTTTTTGTTTTTATCTGACGGTCAGCTTTTACGGCTGAACAAACGGACCAGCAGGGCGGCGGCCGCAGCAACGGTGGCCAGCAGAACCACACCCGTCCAGCCACCGGCTTCCAGTGCTTTACTGCCCAGCGCGGCACCGGCTGACATCCCGATAAACACGACGGTAAACAGCAGGGCGTTCAACCTGCCGCGCGCCGCCGGTTCCAGGCCATAAACTAATGTCTGGTGAGCAACCAGCGAAGCCTGAATGCCTAAATCGAAGCCAATGGCGCTCAGCACAATCAGTGCAAGCTGTGCATGAGGTGATAACAGCGGCAGCAGGAACATTGCGGCGAACGACAACATAACCAGCGCAGAACCTATTTGTGTGACACGCGCCGGGCCTTTCTTATCGGCTAACGTACCGGCCAGCGGTGCTGCCAGAGCGCCTGCGGCTCCCGCCAGCCCAAATGCGCCGGCAACGGCACTGCCCAGATGGAAATGTTCGTTGAGCATAATCGCCAGCGTCGACCAGAACGCGCTGAACGCAACGGACAGCAACCCCTGAGCCAGCGCCGCATGACGCAGTGTCTTATAGTTTTTCCACAATCCGAACATCGAATGCAACAGACGGGCATAGCTGATGCGCGTATCGGGTGTAAAACGTGGCAGAACCCGCCACAGCGCAAAACCAATCAGCGCCACGCTCACCGCCGCCAGCTGATACATCACCCGCCAGCCAAAATATTCTGCAACAAAGCCGCTGACCACGCGGGAAAGCAGGATCCCGACCAGCAAACCGGTCATCACCGTCCCGACCGTTTTACCTCGCTGCGCCGCCGGAGCAAGATGCGCGGAAGCGGGCACGATATCCTGCGCCATGGTCGCGCCGATACCGGTGATCAGGCTTGCCGCGAGTAATCCGTGAATGCCGGGGACAAAGCCGCACAGCAGCAGCGCGACGGCCAGCAAAATACTTTTGAGCAAAATAATCGTCCGGCGATCATGGCGGTCGCCCAGCGGGATTAAAAATAAAATGCCCAGCGCGTAACCGGCCTGCGTCAGCGTCGGAATAAGCCCGACCGACGTCGTGCTGGCCTGTAAGTTCCCGCCCATAATCCCGAGCATTGGCTGGCTGTAGTAAATTGAAGCGACGCTTAATCCGGCGCCAGCGGCCAGTGTAAAGATGATTTTGCCGGAAAGCGCCGTGCCGGAAACGGCTGACGTGCTGGTAAGTTCTGACATAACGTGATCCCCGATGGATTAATTTATGAATATGATTGCGTGGACTGCATTCTTCTCCTGAATGGTTATAAGTGGTAGCCTGCACAAAGGTAAAACTGTTATACGTGAGGCGTATGAATACACCACTTACCAGCGGTATCGACCGTATCGACCTGATGCAGACGTTCGTCCGTATTGTTGAAAGCGGCAGTCTCTCCGCCGCCGCAGCCCAGCTGGGCACCAGCCAGCCAACGGTCAGCCGCCGCTTGCAGTCGCTGGAGAAAATGCTCGGCGCCCGGCTGATTCTTCGCACCACGCACGCCATGAAACTGACCGACGACGGCGAGCGGTGTTATGCGCAGGCCAAATTATTGCTCGAACGCTGGGCGTCGCTGGAAGACCAGTTGCACAGCGCGGGAGATGAACCTGTGGGCATTCTGCGCGTGCGTGCGCCGCATGCGTTCGGGCAGGATCAGCTGATTGCCCCTCTGACACGTTATTTGCAGCATTATCCGGGGCTTTCTGTCGACTGGATGCTGAATGACCGCACGCCGGATTTTATTTCCGAGGACATCGACTGTGCTATCCAGGTGGGGAATGTTGCGGAGCCCTCGATGGTCGCCATTCTGCTGGCAGAAGTGCCACGTATCGTGGTGGCCACACCGGCTCTGTTGCGACAGCACCCGGTCTCCCAGGTTGGTGAGCTGGCAAGGCTTCCCTGGATAGCCTTTAGTACCTATTACCGTAACGAAGTGTCATTACGCCATGATGACGATGGCCGGATGGAAAGTTGTGCCATCGCACCCCGCATGTCGACCGACAGCTTATACGCCGTACGTAAGGCTGCATTGTCCGGATTAGGGGCGGGCATTGTATCGGCGTGGATCGTCAAAGAGGATATTGCAGAAGGGCGGCTGGAACGCCCATTGCCTGGCTGGAACGCACTGCCGTTGCCGGTTTACCTGGTTTATCCGTATTCCAGCTATTATCCCGCGCGTCTGCGTAAGTTTATCGAGATAATGCGCAATGTGATGCCGGATCTGGCCGAAACGCAGGCACCGGGCGGTTAGAAACACTCTGCTATATCGCGAAACAGTTAACTGCGTGTGGTTAACATTTTTTGTCCGCATACATGGCATGATCTTTTTTGTTGTTAAAGGTGAACGATTCACGCCTTTGTTGAGTTTTTGAATTTCAGGGACTTAACGCTAAACTGAGTAAAGATAACGAAGAAAAAGCGAGGAACATCGTGGAAGTCATTAAGGGAAAAGAACTACAGGTTTCAGATGCTGTCTACGCTTTTCAGATGGACGGTCAGGGTGGCGTGAATGGCATCAGCCCGCAATGTGTCGCCAGTGATGAGAAACCTTGCTGGCTGCATCTCGATTACACACTTCCTGCCAGCGAAAAATGGATCAACAGTACGCCGGTCTTGCCTGACAGCGTGCGCGAAGCGCTGGCCGGCGACAGCGTACGGCCTAAAGTTATGCGCGTAGGCGAGGGGACGCTGATCACACTGCGCAGCATTAATCTTAATGCCGATGCGCGACCGGATCAGCTTGTGACTATCCGGGTTTACCTGACGGATAAAATGATTGTCTCCACACGACACCGTAAAGTGTTTTCGATGGAAGAGATGATCGGTGATATGCAAAGCGGCAGCGGGCCGAAGAACACCGGCCGCTGGCTGGTGGAGATTTGCGATGCGCTGACCGATCAGACCAGCAATTTCATCGAAGATTTGCACGATAAAATTATCGATATCGAAGACGATCTGATGGAGCAACAAGTGCCGGAGCGTGGGCAAATGGCGTTGCTGCGTAAGCAGCTGATCGTTTTGCGCCGGTATATGGCCCCGCAGCGCGATGTGTTCTCGCGTCTGGCCAGTGAACGTCTGCCCTGGATGAATGATGACGATCGCCGTCTGATGCAGGAAATCTCCGATCGTCTGGGCCGTGGTCTGGATGACCTGGATGCCAGTATTGCCCGCACCGCGGTGTTGTCGGATGAAATCAGCTCGCTGATGGCCGATTCCCTGAACCGCCGGACTTATACCATGTCGCTGCTGGCAATGGTCTTCCTGCCTGCTACATTTCTGACGGGGCTGTTTGGTGTCAATCTGGGGGGGATCCCGGGGAATGCATCGCCGCTGGGTTTCGGTATTTTTTGCGGATTGCTGGTGGCATTAGGTGGAGGTGTCGCACTGTGGTTGAAAAAAAGCAGATGGCTGTAAGCACTTAACTCTTTAAAAAACAATAAAAAAAAGCCGGTCATAAGACCGGCGTCGTTCGAATTAAATTGTGCTATGCATTAATTCTAAAAATTTGGAAATAAGACAATATGGAGCACAACGCCCATCGCTTGACGTTGCATTCACCTGCGAAATAGATACTGCACTGATTTAGCGATTCTAATGTTGATTTCGCTCAATCTTTTTGAGGTTTATACCCCGAGGAGTGCATTCACCCCCACTTTGGGGCGGGATGAGCGCATTTTGAAAATGACAGGAGTTTGCTTTGCATAACAGGGAAATGATTCATCAGGCGTATGAAGACACCAACCGGAGAACGCTTAGCGTTTGGGACGCTCACCCGGACATCGGTATTCACCGGGCTGAACCCTTCTATCACCCTGACAGGCTCGCCATTACCAGTGGTAATCGTGCCGGGTTGTTGATGGCACCGTTATTGTCTGCGTTAGAAACCTGCATTCAGGATGAGCCGCTGGCCGATATCGCCCCCCTCAATGGTATGCACTTTACTTTCTTTGCGGTCACGCAGGCGCTGTATGACAAGCCTGACGATGCAGAGGAACTCGAGGGGCTTATCGAAATCTTCAAACAGCATTGCGACGGCCATGTTATGCATATCAGCGAACTACGCCTGGTCGCGCTGGCCGATCAGTTGTTGCTGGCGGGGATCCCCGATGCAGAAAGTTTGCGAGTCAGGCAGGCGTTGGTGGATCACCTGCTCAGCACATCATGGGCCGGGAAAATCAGGGAGCGGTTCCCTCATACGGAAATTCCGCAACTCTTCTGGCACAGCACTTTGCTGCGCTACAGTGCGCAATATCTGCCTGTAACTTTGCGGGAATTCTTTCGCGACAATCAGCATAAAAATTACGGCTCACTCAGCCTGCCGGTCAAACTGATGATGACCAATTACAACTGGAGCGAAACTTTTACGCTGGCCTGAAGAAAAAAGCCCGCATTCGCTGCGGGCTTACAGTGTTCAACGCTGAGCGATTTATTTAATTTCGAGAACGTTCAGGCGCTCAACCGGCGCTGCGATTTCGTCATCTTCAGGCTGCCAGCCAGCGGGTTGCATCGGAATATCTTCACGGTCAAATGCCAGATCTCCGCCATCAATCACTTCACCGCCGTGCTGAATTCCTTTGAAATCGAACAAATTCATATCATTAAGATGTGAAGGCACCACGTTTTGCATCGCGCTGAACATGGTTTCGATCCGACCCGGATACTTTTTATCCCAATCCTTCAGCATATCGCCGATCACCTGACGTTGCAGGTTAGGTTGAGAACCGCACAGATTACAAGGAATGATCGGGTATTCGCGGGCAATCGCAAAACGCTCGATATCTTTTTCCCGGCAGTATGCCAGCGGACGGATCACGATGTGTTTACCATCATCGCTCATCAGTTTCGGTGGCATGCCCTTCAGCTTACCGCCATAGAACATGTTGAGGAACAAGGTTTGAAGGATATCATCGCGGTGATGGCCAAGCGCAATCTTGGTACAGCCCAGTTCGGTTGCGGTGCGGTATAAAATCCCGCGGCGCAGGCGTGAACACAAAGAACAGGTGGTTTTACCTTCCGGGATCTTATCTTTGACGATGGAATAGGTATCTTCGGTGACAATTTTATATTCCACACCAAGAGTTTCTAAGTACTCAGGCAAAATATGTGCCGGGAAGCCCGGTTGTTTCTGGTCAAGGTTGACCGCCACCAGAGAAAAATTCACCGGCGCGCTTTGTTGCAGATTGCGCAAAATTTCCAGCATGGTGTAGCTGTCCTTGCCGCCGGACAGGCACACCATAATGCGGTCACCTTCTTCGATCATTCCGAAGTCCGCAATCGCTTTACCCACATCGCGACGCAGGCGTTTTTGCAACTTGTTGAGGTTGTATTGTTCTTTCTTATTAAATTCTTGAGTATCTGACATTTTTTGGCTGTTCAGTTCGTTTTAGGGCGCAACAGGCATAAGCCTGCCACGCGAGTTTCTTATTCTGCATGCCGTTCGGGGGCTTTTAAGCTTCATATCCTGTCGGGTGCATTCAATCCCGCAGTCATCATCAGGCATGCGTACGTGTGGCGCGTATGATACGGATTACGCCGCCGAATGTCAGCGCGTTTTGTAGCAGCGTTCCAGCGAGCGGCAAGAGTTGAGAGGGAGTCATAGGTTTTTTGTACTCCTTTTTAAACCGGGCATAAAAACAAAATGTAAACTCTGCTGCTCGGTTTTTCCGTACTCCCGGAGAGGGTAGGGTTTCTCGTCGCGGGATGGTTTTCGATGGCAACTAAGATGACGCCATGCTTCGATGAAACCATGAGCAAATGAAAAAATAAAGCTCCGGAAAAATATTATTGCCACATGGCATTTTTTGCTAAAAAAATTACGGATGCCATACAGCATCACTGTTTTTTTTGGGAAATAAAAAACATATAAAATAATCACTTAACAAATTTCATTTTCATTGTTGATTATTTCATGATGAACAATTTCAATAAACCTTATTCAACCAATTGATATATATAGAAATATAAATAACCATTCATTTCTTGTGGTTTTATTGTATTCGACTAATATTCATTGGAGCCCGCTAAGAACAATGGGCATAAAAATTCAATGCATGTGACTTCCTTTATAAAGATCAATCAAGTAAGCGTTGCTCAAGAGAGATGCTATTAAATTTAAATAGTTGAATCCTTGTTGTTAAATATTCATTTTTAGTAATGGATGTGACTGTTTTATGTCTGTCAAAACTTACCTGTTATTTAAAAGAGGATACTGCCATGTCTAATGTTTCAGTGAGCTCTATTAATGTGGGCTTTGTAGATAATGAATTATATATTATAGCTATTCCAAGTAGTGGGTATGGGTCCACTGAAGTTTTGCACTATAACTCCGGCTATAATGATCAATGCAACATAGAAATTATACCACAACACATTCTTTCTTCCGGGCAATATGTGTTGAGTTTTGTTGTGATAAATTGGGGGGGGCCGGCAGCCCTTACCGCGACATTAACAATGAGCGATGGTAGCACACAGCCTGTAAATATGCCGACAAACTCCTCGGCTGGCACAGGTGTTGTTTTCACTAAAAATATCCCCATCACTGTAGGTGGCTGAGGCCGGTTTACACAAGCCAGCAGTAGTAAAGGATATGCTGTGTGCAAGAGCGATCGATGCAGACCGCTCTCTTGATTTTTGAAAGTATTGAATAACTCACAGTCTGGAAATAAATGCCATCAATAATGAGTATTCTGCGGAACAGGATATAAAATCGTGTAGCGTCATCGATTTTTGAATCTATGCCCGTCAGCTTTTCCAGACTAAAAAATTGCTCACGGAAATACAACATTGACACTCTATGATTGTTGTGAAGAACATAAATATGTTTTTACGATGCTAATACGTGAAAATTTACTAATTTTCGGTAGCGGCATCAAATCCGGCTGCGCAGGTGCGTGGCCTGTTTCCATCTGTTCACCCTAATCTTCCTTCCCTTCCAGAGCAGCCCTCTAAGATTTTATGATACGGATTACGCCGCCGAATGTCAGCGCGTTTTATCGCAGCGTTCCGCGGGAAACCGCCACATTCAAGGTTGGATAAATCAGGTTCACAGATTATTTTGGTAAAGGTTGGGTAAAAAGAGGCAACTTTCTTCAAAATTTGCCGTTAACCAAACCACGGTGTTTAGTTTTAAGCGATGGGGAGCTGAGCGTGGAAGATTCAAAAGTAGCCTTTGAAGAAGCCTGCAGAATGGTAGGCGAATGTTGTCTGATGTTTGCGCAAAATGGCGAAGAAATTAGCCGGGATCGGGTTGCTCTGTGGCTTGGGCGTGTCCAGGAGGAGGCCATCGACGCCATTGGTGAGCCAAATGACGCATTGCAACTGGCAATAGCCCGTCTGAAAGGGGTGTGAACCACGGCGCGGGCAAATACAGATGTTTCTCAATGAATAAGGGAGGATGCTGGCTAAGCTTAGTCAGTACCCGTTAAGTCAGAATCCCATTTCATTCAGGAGGAAGTATATGAAGAGGAACAACCTTATCGCCGCATCGCTGGCTGCTGTTGCAATATTTTTTGTGGCAGGGTGTGCATCGAATCAGGCGATTAAAACGACGGACGGAAAAACCATCGTTACTGACGGTAAACCTCAGGTAGATGACGATACAGGTCTGGTATCCTACAAAAATGCAGAGACAGGCAAAACCGAACAAATAAACCGTGATCAGGTCAAAAATATGAGCGAACTGGATAACTAAGTTATCTGAACGTATATTTTATCTGATGTTCAACCCGCTGATAAGGCGGGTTTTTTATGGTCTGCATTGCATGCGGCTGTAGGGGTTGCTGCAATGGCTAGGTTTGATAGGGGAAAAAATGACGTTATCGCAATGGCGTACACCTTTTGCCGTGCTCATTCTGATGGGAGGATGCTGGCAAGCAAAGGCGGCGGAACCTGCATTTTTAAACACAGCGCAAATGGCCGTTGTGCGTCAGCAGCTACACAACCACAGTGCGGCACCGCAAACGGCAGAGGCTTATCAGCATCTGCTGGCAGCGGCGAATGGCGCCCTGAAAAAACCGGATCTCAGTGTAACGGAAAAAGGAATGGTTCCCCCTGGCGGGTCGAAACATGACTATCTCAGCCTGAGCGCTTACTGGTGGCCGGATGAAAGTAAGCCTGATGGTTTGCCGTGGATCCGTAAAGACGGGCACGTAAATCCGGCCAGTAAAAACGATCAGAGCGACGGCGTACGGCTGGCGGATTTCACGGCGCGAGTACAGAACCTCACGCTGGCCTGGTATTTCTCCGGCGAACAAAAATATGCCGACAAAGCCGCCAGTTTACTGCGTACCTGGTTTATTACACCGGAAACCCGAATGAATCCGAATCTGAATTTTGCGCAGGGTGTACCGGGGATCTCGCCGGGGCGTAATGCAGGGGTGCTGGATGGCCGTTATTTTTCTACGCGCATTGTGGATTCGCTTGTACTTTTACAGGGCAACCGGGCATGGACTGGCGATGACGAACAGCAGATGCGAACGTGGATGCAGGACTATTTACACTGGCTGCAGGGCAGTAAAATCGCGAAAAAGGAAGGACGCACGCAGAATAATCACGGCAACTGGTATGTGACCCAGTTGTCAGGTATTGCATGGTATCTCGGCGATAAAGCGGTGATCGGCGATATGGCGAAGTTGATGAAAAGCAAACTGGATGTGCAGCTTAAACCCGACGGCACTCAGCCCGCTGAACTGGCGCGCACCCGCTCGTTCCATTACAGCTATTTCAATTTGCAGGCAATCAGCATGATGGCGGTGCTGGCGCAGAAAAACGGGATTGATCTCTGGCGCTATAAAACCCCGGAAGGCGGCAGTGTCCTGACTTCACTCGATTTCATGGCGCGCTTTACTGATCCGTCAGTACCGTGGCCGTATAAAACGATTGATCAGATCCGTGTGCGCCCCTTACCGCTGCTCTCCTGGGCAGATAATGCGACTGGCGAGACACGCTATGAACAGCAAATCCGCAGCGCCACCTTTAGCTTACCGCCAGCAGTGAAGCAGGCTTCCGGGGGTTATCACGAAGATGCCACGCGCGGTGCGGTGATGGAGGCGGAACGTGAGACGTGGTTGCTGACGTTACCGTCTTTTGCGGCCGGTTATGTCCCCGCTCAGGCAAAGGAAGGTTGATGTAACGTCAGGTCGTGAAAGGGGGCTGGCTTACTGGTTGCGCCCCCGGGCTGACGCGCTGAGATAGGTAGTTACATGAAATAAAAGAATTTTTGATGAAAAACACCTCAAGTTTTAACAGGCCGTACCGATAAACACTGTCCTTATTGTGTTTTAATTGATGGTATTGGTTACATGGTATTTTCATTACAGGATAAAACTTCACCAAAATTCTACCGGCGGGACATTGATGGCCTGCGAGCCATCGCCATTATTCTTGTTGTGATCTTTCACAGTGGTTTATCCCTTTTCCCATCAGGATTCATTGGCGTTGATATTTTCTTTGTTATTTCTGGTTATCTCATCACCAACATAATTACCTCAGATATTGATAAGGATGCATTCAGCATAAAGGAGTTTTACCGCAGAAGACTCTGGCGCATCCAGCCTGCGCTGATATGCATGTGGTTTTTTGTCTTTATTTTCGCCACGCTGATTTACTTACCCGATGACTATATCAAATACTTCCATAGTCAAAAATATTCGAGCCTGTTGCTGGCCAATCAATTTTTTTCCAGGCAGTCAACGGAATACGCATCTCCAGATTCAGCCATATTCCCATTGCTCCATACCTGGTCACTTGCCATTGAATGGCAATGGTATCTGCTATTGCCCGTCATCCTGATCAGTGCCAAAAAACTGCGGCCAAAAACCAGCCTGGCAGTCGTTGTTAATACGCTGTTTGTGTGTGCATTATGTGCTTCATTTATAATGGTGTTTTTAAATCTCCCCGGGAAGTATTACTCGCTTTCCGCCAGGATGTACGAGTTTCTCGCGGGCGGGGCAGTTATTTTTCTTGAGAGAAAATATAAAGACAACTTCAATAATATTATCCTGAATAATATTATCTCTTTGCTTGCCATCATAACTCTTATTGGTGTTGCGCTATCGCAAGGGGTGCTCAATAACTATCCGAATAATTATGCCCTGGTGGTTGTTCTCTCAACCTGTGTACTGTTATTTTCCGGCGGATTCAATCAGGAAACGATCTCCACGAAGGGGCTAAGGAGTGCCCCGGCGGCTTACATGGGGAAGATTTCCTATTCACTCTATCTCTGGCACTGGCCTGTTTTTGCTATAAATAATTACATTTATGGCAGTGTGGATGTGACAAGAGTCATCGTCTGTTTGTGTATTACATGGGTACTCTCCGTGATGACGTACTCTCTGGTGGAAACGCCATTGAGAAGAAAAACGATGTCATTCACCCGGACTTTGGCGATATTGATTATTTTACCCGTCATATGTTCAATAGTTGCGAATAAACTGGTGGACAACCATCAGGGATATTCATTACGTCTGGGGCATAGTTATGATGATGCGTTCAAACTTCAGCAAGTTTATTCTCAAAAAGCACATAACCGGCCAGGTTGTCTTGATGGTAAACAAATTCCTTCAGAGTGTGAATTTGGGGATTTGAAATCCGGTAAAACAGCATTAATGATTGGTGATTCAACTTCAAATCAATTCTGGGGTTTTTGGGATGTCATGGGGCAGAACGCACATGTTAAAATAACAGCGCTCAGCACACCATCATGCCTCTCTCTTCCCGGTATCTACCAGTTTGACTGGTGGATATATAAAAGTCAGACGTATGATAAATGCTATGAAAACACCCGGCGTTATTATGAACTGATTAAAAAACAGCATTATGACTATGTCATTATCGGTGAGATCTGGGAGCAATATTCCCGCGGCCCATGGTTAATTAATTCACCTGAAGATCCGCGAAGTCAGGCTTTATCAGAGGCTCGTATGGAAACGGCGATGCGTGCCGCGTTAAATGCGGTCACCGCCAGCGGCGGTAAACCCATCATCATGCGCACCATTGCGCCGATGCCTGACGGATATATGGCCTGCCGGGATAAAGAAGCGGTTCTGCGGCATCCCTTTAACAAACAAGCCTGTGATGCAAACCCATCGGGCAGTTCTGAAGATGACTGGATCCTTGGTCTGTTCAGAAAAATGTCTGAATCTTACCCGACACTTACGTCAATTGATCCTAAGAAAATTCAATGCCCTGACGGACGGTGTCTGACAGAGTTGGGCGGGATAGGGATATATCGCGATGTGGGGCATATTACGGATTATGCTTCTTATACTTTTGGAGAACGCTATCTGTCACAGGAAGGTAACCCGTTAAAATAGCGTCGTGATAATAACCTCTGCGCAGATGTGGCCGCCGGTTTTTCAGGCGGCCACTGTTTTTTGTTATGCGTAAAATCCTCTTTGGGCGCCCACACTGGCGCTAAACTCATTCAGCCGCCTTTCCCGCCAGCAGAGCCAAAAAGTCATACTTTTTCTGCCGCTGCATATAACTGCTCTGCCACTTCAGGTTGCTGAGCGCCAGGTCGTAACCGTGTTCTTCGCACGGGCTGTACGTGATGACAAGCGACGGCCCCGGATAGGCTCCGTCTTTTGCATTAACGCTTTAATTCTCACTCTGTGATGCAAAAATGTAACTAATATCACAACCGCTTACGTCTGCAATGCCAGACGGTGAATAGACTTTCCATGACTATTACTGCTCGCTGACGATGTTTCCGCCACCTTTAATTGATTTATTGTTTTAATTTAAAGACCCTAAAGGTTATTTAATGTAAATAGCATTACTTCTTAATATATAGGCTGATGTATACATATGGAATATTTATATTATTAACATTAATAACTGAATTATCATGTTACGTTTCTTTTTAAATCGTTCATGCGCATGCTATTGTTTTAAAGCTACTCGAAAGCCAGTTTTTATTATTTCCCCGCCTTTATTTTTTGCAAGGTGGTTGTATTTTTTTATGTTTAAGGATGAATAAAATGAAATTCAAGAAAAAACTGCTCCCTAGCTTAATATTGAGTATATTGAGCGGGCAAATATATCCAGCCTCTGCCGTATTAATGCGTGATGATATCAGCACTCAGGTATATCGTGATTTTGGTGAGAATCGGGGGGTGTTCGCGGCAGGCTCAACAAATATTCCCATTTATCATACTGATGGTTCTTTAAGCGGAATTATAAATGTGATGCCTGATTTTAGCGCCAACGCTGACAGGGGGAATATGACGTTAATCGACCCTCAGGTAACCGTAACGGCAGACCATGTTACCAAAATTACCGATGCGTCTTTTGGAAAACGTTATCTGCAATTAGATTCAACTTTATTCAGCGGTGCGGAAAAATCATCAAGCTATGAATTGATGAATGAAATTACAAAGGAAGCGTATACCGTTACCTCTCCGGGCGACTATAAATTAGTGCGACAACGCAGCATTGTTACTGATGCAGCGCCTGCGGAATTATTTACTGATACGAGCCAACTTAAGGCTGGATTGCAGATAGCGCGTGTCGGAGGGGGATATTTTACCGTTGCTACAGGTGTCGGAAAAAGCACTCCTGCTGAATACATTCCGCATTTTGGGCAGGGATCGGGACCCACGGCGGGTGGGCTGAATATCGTCGGAAATGTGACCTTAGGTTCTAATGGTATTTATACATTAACCTATAAGTTTACATCGGATGAAAAGACAGCTCTGGACGCCGGTGCGAGACCCGGTGACAGCGGGAGCGGGGTGTGGGCGTGGGACAACATATCTCAAAGCTGGAAATTTATGGGTATCCATACCGCCCATAGTGGTGATGCCGGATATGACTCTTTAACGCTATACATGAGAGCAGACCCGGGCTGGACACAGGAGACCCTTAACAGCTTCAACGACCCGTCGGTAAATACACTTAAGGCTTCAGATGTTATTTATATCGGAAATCAGAATATTTACAGCGGTGAGGGGGATCTCACCCTTAACGGCAAAACGATACGCTATCACGGTATCGCTACCTACTTTCCGAAAAGCGAACGGGAAGAAGAAGATTATGAGACCAATAAAAACCTGATCTTTGGCGGGGCTGGCGGCACACTCCAGCTGACCGCCCCCAATCTCGATATGGGCGCAGGTTCACTCACCTTTAAGTCTGATTACATCCTTTCCGACGGCGGCAACAGCAGCCGGCGCATGAATTCGGCCGGCTACATCATTAATGCCGGGGCGACAGTCATGAGTAATCTGACCGGCAGCGCGGGTGATATCTGGCGCAAAATTGGCCTCGGGACGTTGGTGATCGGCGGCTCGGGTATCAACCATGCGGGCATTTATACCGGTGACGGCCTGACCGTTCTGCAACGCCAGGGAGGTCATGCGGCGGATACGATGCACATCAGCAGTGGCCGCGCGATTGTTCGCCTGGGTGCTGCCAATCAGCTTGACGGTACCCAGGTAGGTTTTGGGACGAAAGGCGGGGTGCTGGATCTGTACGGTCAGTCTCTTACCTGGAACGATATTATCCATATGGATAACGGGGCAACGATTGGCAACAGCCATGCAAATACCCTCTCTAACTTCACCTTCACCGGCAGTGGCCCGAAAACTTATCTGGGCAACTTTTTCGACGGCGGTTCTGCGGATAAGGGCCTGCTGCATCTGGCGTATGCGCCGGGCGTAGCTGGCTCCTCCTGGACACTGAAAGGTAACGTTAATACCCGCGGTGGCATGGACATTACCAAGGGCAATCTGGCGGTGCAGGGTGCGCTGACGTTACACGCCGGGAACTATATCGATCCGACGCAGTATGAAACGGCGTTTTTTGATCTCGGCGACAGCCTGGTGAAGCTGACCGGTAGCCAGTTTACGGTGGGCCGTAATGCTATGGCTCGAGGGAACTTCGTGCTGGACGATGCCTCATCCATGGTGGTGACATCGGGTGGCGCATTAAGCAACAGCCAGCAGGGCATTGATGAAGGTGCGTATCTTGATGGTCGCGTCACGCTTTCAGGTACGAACTCTGTTCTGAAAGTGACGCCAGAGGAGGGCTTCCTCGTACGAATCAATGCCGCGTTAAGCGGTGCGGGTCAAGTTGTGAAATCCGGCGCAGGTATTCTGGCACTGGGGGGAAACAACGATTTTACCGGTGGTCTTCTGCTTTCTGCAGGCAAAACGATTGCAGGTAATCTGAACGCGTTGGGTGCGGCAACCAATATTGTCACGGTGGCGAAAAATGCCATTCTTGACCTGAACGGTAACAGCGTTCTCAACACTCTCAACCTTGCGTCCGGCACGCTGGTGAACAGCAAGGCCGGGGCGCTTAAACTAGGCACTCTCAGCCTGAGTGACAACAGTACAGCCACCTTTAACGGCACCACCGATACAACAACGATTGGAAAATATCAGCTCAACGGCAAACGTCTGACCGTGAACAATATCAAAACGTCATTTACGGATAATTCTCTGACTGACGGTGATATCGCCTTTAATAGCAGTAACGTC
>NZ_PITQ01000009.1:0-177248 GCF_002834385.1 Rahnella sp. AA | reverse complement strand
ACCACCGATACAACAACGATTGGAAAATATCAGCTCAACGGCAAACGTCTGACCGTGAACAATATCAAAACGTCATTTACGGATAATTCTCTGACTGACGGTGATATCGCCTTTAATAGCAGTAACGTCACCTGGGGAGGGAGGGACAGTCTGTTAAGCAGCAACGGCTCGCTGACGGTAGGGAATGGCACGACCCTTGAACTGCGTGATGTGAAACAAACGGAAGGGATAAACAAAACGTTAGTACTTGACGGGGGCGCGATTGCCTCCGGCACCAATGGTAACGGTGGTGGCAGCGGTGCCACACTGCGCAGCGCACTGAGAGTCGATACAACCGGTACGCTCAACGGCAATAACTGGGGATTCCGCATTAACCTTGGTCTTTACGGCCCAATATCAGGAAAGGGTACGCTGAACATTACCGGCAGTCAGGGTGTTTCCTTCTTTGGGGATACCTCGGCCTTTACCGGTAATCTGCTGCTGAAAACCAACAGCAGGCTCTATCTCGCACCGGTTGAAGACACCGTACTGGCGGCGAATCTGTCGAAGGAAGGGACCGGTAAAGCCGTCAAGCAAGGGATTAAAAACCTGACGCTGACAGGCGACAACCATCTTTACACCAACGAGCTGGAGGTTCAGGCAGGCACACTGACGCTGGGCAGCACCACCGCAGCCACGGGCGGTGATATCCGTATGACTGCCGGTACGCTAAAACTCGACGCTGACAGTAAAGTCAGTCTTAGCAATCTGGCGGCGGGCGGCACCGTCGATCTGCATGGTCACAGCGGCACGCTGAATATCAAAGCGAATGAGGCGGGCTCTGCCATCACCTCCTCCGACGTAAATAACGGGTCATCACTGAATCTGCTGGTTAATTCCAGCAGCACGCTTAACAGCACGATTTCCGGCCAGAAAATCCACCTGAATAAGCAGGGTACGGGCGACCTGACGCTGGCGGCGAGTAACACCTTCACCGGTGATGTGCTGCTGTCAGCCGGGAAAACGATAGCAGGGAACCTTAATGCGTTTGGGGCGGCTGCTAATATCGTGAGTGTGGCGAAAAACGCCCTGCTTGACCTGAACGGTAACAGCGTTCTCAACAACCTCAACCTCGCGTCCGGCACGCTGGTGAACAGCAAGGCCGGGGCGCTTAAACTAGGCACTCTCAGCCTGAGTGACAACAGTACAGCCACCTTTAACGGCATCACCGATACAACAACGATTGGAAAATATCAGCTCAACGGCAAACGTCTGACCGTGAACAATATCAAAACGTCATTTACGGATAATTCTCTGACTGACGGTGATATCGCCTTTAATAGCAGTAACGTCACCTGGGGAGGGAGGGACAGTCTGTTAAGCAGCAACGGCTCGCTGACGGTAGGGAATGGCACGACCCTTGAATTGCGTGATGTGAAACAAACGGAAGGGATAAACAAAACGTTAGTACTTGACGGGGGCACGATTGCCTCCGGCACCAATGGTAACGGTGGTGGCAGCGGTGCCACACTGCGCAGCGCACTGAGAGTCGATACAACCGGTACGCTCAACGGCAACAACTGGGGATTCCGCATTAACCTTGGTCTTTACGGCCCAATATCAGGAAAGGGTACGCTGAACATTACCGGCAGTCAGGGTGTTTCCTTCTTTGGGGATACCTCGGCCTTTACCGGTAATCTGCTGCTGAAAACCAACAGCAGGCTCTATCTCGCACCGGTTGAAGACACCGTACTGGCGGCGAATCTGTCGAAGGAAGGGACCGGTAAAGCCGTCAAGCAAGGGATTAAAAACCTGACGCTGACCGGCGACAACCATCTTTACACTAACGAGCTGGAGGTTCAGGGGGGCACACTGACGCTGGGCAGCGTTACGGCGGCAACAGGCGGGGATATGCGTATCCAGACCAGCGCAACGCTGAACAGTGAGTACAACAACACGGTGGGCGGCAGTCTCTACAACAGTGGCACCGTTAAGCTGAAACGCGCAGGAAGTTCTCTGAATGTGAAAGGTAATTACACTCAGCAGTCTAATGCGGTGCTCGGTATTGCTATCGATCCGATCCTTGGCGCGGCGATGCTGAATGTAACAGGTAGCGCAACTGTTGCAGGCACACTCAACGCAATCTATGCGCCGGGTACCTACATAGCGCAAACTTACACGGTGCTCAGTGCGCTGAAAGGCGTGAAAGGCAGTTTTGCTAAGGTCACACAAGAAGGTGGCGCTGGGATCAGCCAAAAAATTGGTTATACCACCAACAATGTGACATTAGCGACGTCCAAAGCCGCAGGGGTTAAGTCTCTTCGTTCTTCAACACCGGAGTCATCTGATGGGGGAGAAGAACTAAGCGTTGTTGAAACGCAGTTCACAGAGACGTCTGAAATAGTCGCCACTGACGAGCAGCAACCTGAAACAGAGAATATTGCATTTGCAGAGGATGATGTACTGGCAGCATTAACGTTTACAGCCGTGGAGCAGGACAATAACACGGTGATGCAAGCTATTCTGGATGCTGAGGAAGACACGTTGAACGCTTCCATGCAGGACGAGACTTTCGTGGTCACGCCGGACAATCTTCGGGCCTACGATGTTCAGCGTCTTTCTATCGGGATGCAGAAACCGACGCAGTGGAGCATGGAGCAGGTTGACTGGTCTGCGGCTTCGGGTGGCAAATCAGCCTGCGATCTTGCTGACGCCTGCTACCATGATGATGCGATGTGGATCATGCCTCACATGAGCAACGGACGTCTGAGTGCTGACAATGGTAATGCCAAAGCAAACGGCATTTCCATCGGTGGCTACACTGAAATTGCTGACACGCGCGTTGGGGTATCGGTAGATTATTCTGACTTTGACCTCTCGGACAATGGCTCATCCGCCACGCAAAATCGTTATGCGGTCAACCTGTTTGCCTCGCAAAAACTAAGCCGCATGGTGCTTACGGGCTCTCTGGGTTATACCCACGCGCCAACGGATGTGACACGCCAGGTCACCATGGGTGGCTTTAACCCTGGTGAAGGGAAAAGTCATATTTCCGGCGATGCGGTTTCCGGTGGCCTGAGTCTCAACTGGCCAGTGCAAATGGGGAACACGCAAATTGTTCCGCAAATTGGCCTCGACAGCCTGAACGTGTTTTATTCTGGCTTTGACGAAAATATGTCGTCAAATGGAGAAGAGTTTAACAGCTTTATCAATAGCATGAAGGTGCAGGGTAATTCAAAACGCTACGACAGCCTGCAACCGAATATTGGGGTTAAGGTTTCGCAGGGGCTGGCATGGGGCAACACGGAAGTGACGCCGGCGTTGAAAGTGACGTATCGCCGTGAACTGATGAACGACAACAACGGCACTGTGGCGAGTAACGACGGCACCGTGTTTACGGTGCAAAGCGATACGTTAGGGCGCGATATCGTAGAGTACGAAGCGGGTGTGGACGTTAAATTCACCCCGAGATTGAGTACGTCGTTTAGCTACACGGGCAGTAATCAGCAGGGATACCAGTCGCAGGAGGGGATGATCAGGGTTAAATATAACTTCTGATTTTTTAAATAAGTTTCAGGGGCTGCCGGAGGAATGGCAGCCCTTTTTTTTTGGGGCGGTAAACCCCGTCCGCCGCGATCCTACCGCCTCACCAGCCCCCACAAAAACCACGGCCCCCCGAGCAATGCACAGAGCATCCCGGCTGATACCGGCCACGGCCAGGCAATATTGCGGCCCAACCAGTCGGCGATCACCATCAGCAATCCGCCATACAGCGCGGCGAGCAGGCATTGCGCACGAAAACGGTTCGCGCCGCTGTAGCGGGCAAGCTGCGGCGCAATCAGGCCGACAAAACTCAGCGGGCCAATCAGCAGCGTGCCGCCTGCGGTCAGTGCGGCGGCGAGCAGTAAAATCAGCATATTGCTGCGGCGCACGCCGGCACCGAGGGCCCGCGTGGTCTGCTGCCCGAGGCTCAGCAATGTAATCCGGCGCTGCAATAACAAGGCCAGCGGGATCAGCATCAGCGCCTGTCCCGCGCCCCACATCGCGCGCGCAGGCGTGATCCCGGCGGTCGAGCCGGTGCTCCAGTTGAGCAGCATCATCGCGCGCGGGTCGCCGCTCATCAGCAACAACATGCTCAGCGCCATACTCAGGTTGGTCAGACACAGCCCGACCATCACCATCGATTGCGGCTGGAAACGCGAGCGCATGCCGAACATAAACAGTGTGAAAATTGCCAGCAAACTGCCCGCCAGCGCGGCAGGGAAAAGCTGCGACAGCGGCTGATTAAACAGGATCACCAGCAACACCACCATCAGCGATGCGCCGCTGCTGATACCGAGCAGTTCCGGGCTTGCCAGCGGATTGCCGCTCTGTCGCTGGATCAGCACACCGGCCACCGCCAGCATCGCACCCGCGCTGAGCGCACCAAGCATCCGCGGCCAGCGCCATTGCAGAAGTGAACCGGCTGCTGCCGCGGTACCGGGCGTACGGTTGAAGAACAGCGAAAGCGCGATGCCGCAGGCGAGCATCAGCAGCAGAGCGGCAATCCGGCGGCGCGTCAGCGTGCGTAACACCGGCATGTTTAACGTTTGCGGGGCGATATACGGATTGCGCTGGCGGAACAGCAACATCAGCATCAGCGGCGCGCTGAGTAATCCGGCGAGCGCACCGGTCGGCAAATCCCCGCCTGCGGGTGAGAGAAATTGCGCCAGTTGATCGACGGCGGTCAGCAGCCCGGCACCGGCCAGCGGCACGCAAATCAGCTGATGCGTGAAGCGCCGGACGCCTGCCAGACGCACCAGCGCCGGAGCGGCCAGCCCGATAAAACTGATGATGCCGACCTGACTCGTGATGAGCGCGCTGAGCGCCACGGCAACCGCGAGCGTGGCGATGCGGATTTTCACCACAGAAACGCCCAGCGCACCGGCGCTCTGATCTGACAGACCGATCAGCATCAGCGGTCTTGCCAGCAGCGCGCTTCCCGCCATCAGACACAGCACCGGCAACAGTAAAAACTGCGCGACCGGCCAGCCGTTCTGGTTCAGCGAACCGGCCTGCCAGCTGAATAAATCACTCAGATAATCATGGTTGAACAACACCATCAGCGTATTCACGGAGTTACCGTACAGGCTGATGACCATGCCGGTCAGAATGATTTTCAGCGGATCCAGCCCCTGACGGGCGATCAGCAGATAAAGTACCAGCACGGTCAGCGCCGCACCGGCCAGCGCCAGATTCGTCAGGCCGAAAACCAGCAAACCGGGGAAAACGATAATGCCCGCCGACATCGCCAGATTGGCACCGGCGGCAATCCCTAAAGTGGCCGGTTCCGCCAGCGGATTGCGCAAAACCTGCTGGAAAAGCAAACCGGCGGTCGCCAGCGCCATGCCCGCCAGCGCGCCGGTCGCCAGCCGTGGCAGAAAACTGTAATGCAGTAACAGGCTGGCCGTGGAAGGCAGATTACCGGCATGAAGGCGACCGAGATTGCTGATTAACAGCAGGGCGCACAGCAGCGCCAGCGGCAGGATAATCAGCCAGGGCAACGGAGAAAATTTACGCATGAGAGTCAGGATCCGTGAGCGCTGTCGTGATGTGCTGCGCCAGACCAGTGGCTGTCGTCAGGCCGCCAAACGGAAAGAAATGCGTCAGTTCCCGTGCGCGTCCGCCCGCAACCAGCGGCAGTTGTTGCCATAATCCGTCCGGCTGGCGAAGGCGGGAAACCTGCGTCAGCGTCGTCGGTAATTCGGTGTAAAACAGCCAGTCAGCGGGCAAAGACGCCAGCTTTTCAACGCTGACGTTTGCCGTGCCCATCGCGCCAACCGGCTGCGTCCAGGCGTTGCGCAGGCCGAGGCGGGTGAGAATGACGTCCGGCAGGCTGTTCCGGCCATACACCGTGGCGTATTTACCGTCCTGACTGCGCACCGCCACCAGGATCCGCTGACCGGCCGCGCGGCTGAGCCGTTGCTGGCCGTCACTGAGGGCTCGGGTGGCGCGGTTTATCAGCTGCGCTGCCTGCGCGGATGCGGAGAATGATTTGCCCAGACCGGCAGTAAAACTGACTAATGCCAGCCAGAGATCGCCCGCAGCGGGATAAACCGAAACGACTTGCACCGGCGCGATGCGTTGCAGGCTGTCGAGAAGGGCGGGCGCGATCATATCGCTGAGGATCAGCGCGGGTTTCAGGGCGGCGATAAGCTCGATATTCGGTTCCCAGTACGGGCCGATATCCTGCACCTTTTCCGGTAAAACGGGTTCGGCGATCCGGCGGTGGAAATAGCCCACATCGGAAACAGCCAGCGGCGTAATGCCCAGTGACAGCAGGGTTTCCGCCGCCAGCCAGTTAATCGCGATAATACGATCTGCGTTTGTCGTTAAGGGCTGGGATGAAGCGGCCAGCGCCGCCGGGGCATTTACCCACGGCAGCGCCAGCAACGCTTTCAGACAGTCACGACGACTGAGTAAAAAAGCGGACATCAGAAGCTGTATTTCAGCGAGCCGATAAACGTCCGTTCCTGCCCCGGATAGCAGCTGGTGTCGTCGTCACAGGTGCCGACATAGTGGTGATCAAACAGGTTCTGAATGTTGAATCCGACCGTCACATGCTGGTTCACCTGATATTTCGCACCCGCATCCACCAGCGCGAAGTTCTTCACCGGAAGGGTGTTGGCGTTATCGCCATACATGCTGCCGACATAACGCACGCCGGTGCTGAGCAGCAGGCCGTCGAGCACACCCTGATGGAAACCGTAGTTCAGCCAGGTCGATGCCATATGTTTCGGCACGTTAGCCTGTTGTTTGCCGCGATCGCCGTTGTTGCTCTTGGTGATTTCCGTTTCGGTGTAGGTGTACGACGCCAGCGCATCCAGATTTTCCGTCAGCTTCACCGTGGTTTCGGCTTCGATACCGCGCGAACGTACTTCGCCGGACGCCACCTGATATCCGGTGAGCACGTTATTCACGATCTCATTGGTGAGCACGTTACTTTTGGTGATATCGAACGCCGCCAGCGTCATCAGCAGCGTTGGGTCCGGCTGATATTTCACGCCGACTTCATACTGATGCGCCTGGCTCGGATCAAACGTACGGTTCTTGCTGTCGGTGCCGCTGTTTGGCACAAAAGATTCGGCGTAGCTGATGTATGGCGCAAGTCCGTTTTCGGCCAGATAGGTCAGACCGGCGCGCCCGGTCCAGGCGCCTTTGTCCACCCAGCTGGTGGTGTCAGTCAGGTTATTTTCGGTACGCATACTCACGTCATCATGACGGCCGCCCAATGTCAGCAGCCATTTTGGCGTCAGGGAAATCTGATCCTGCATGTAAACGCCGAGCTGTGCGGTGGTCTGATCGTTGTCATTGAGCGCGTAAGTCGGATCCGCGATATCCAGCCCGTACACCGGATTGTAGATATCCAGCGCCGGAGCGGCCGCGCCAAAACGTTTGGCATTGCCGTCGAGGCGGCTGTAATCCAGCCCGGTCAGCAGGCGGTGCGTCACCGGACCGGTGGCGAAATCGGCCTGCAACTGGTTATCCATATTGAACGCGCGCATGTGTTCATCAAAACGGATGGCGTTACGCGAGACGGTGCCGGTGGTGAAATTGACGTTACCCGGCAGCAGGTTGTTAAGAATGGTGTCAGTCTGGCCGTAGCGCACGTTCTGGCGCACCTGGAAAATGTCGTTGAACTGATGGCTCAGCTCATAACCCACGGTGAACTGTTCCTGACGAAAATGGTTGTAGTTGTAATCGCCGAGCAGGGTATCAGTAACGTTGCCGCCCGGTTTAGTGAGCACGGAAACGGTGCCGCCGGACGTATCACGCAGGTAATCTGCACGCAGGGTCAGGCTGGTCTGATCGTCTGGCAGCCAGGTAAACGATGGCGCGAGATACAGGCGGTTGTCTTCCACGTCCGGCCCGTTTTTGTACTGAAATTGCGTGTCGCTGTCGCGGGCGAGGCCAATGACGCGGTACAGATAGTGGCTGTCATCGTCAATTTTGTCGCTCATATCAAACTGTGCCTGACGGCGGTTGAAATTGCCCAGTTCAACCTGAACGTCATGCACGCCCTGCGCGGACGGCAGTTTGCTGACGCGGTTCACAATCCCGCCCGCATCGCCCAGCCCGAAAAGGGTGGATGACGGCCCGCGCACGATATCAATGCGTTCCAGCGCGTATGGCTCGGTGCGGAAATAGCTGTAGCTGTTATTGAGCTGACGCAGGCCATCGCGGTAATCGTTGGTGGTCAGGGCATTAAAGCCGCGAATATAAATCCAGTCATAACCTTTCGGATCGACGCCGTAGGTTTCGGTTTTCACGCCCGGCACATAACGCAGCGCTTCCGTCACGGTTTGCACGTTCTGGCGATCCATACGCTCGCGCGTCACCACGGAAACTGACTGCGGGACTTCAAGCAGCGGTGTGTCGGTTTTGGTGGCGGAATTGCTTTCCTGAGGGACGGTGGTCCACGCGCCAGATTGCCCGTTCACCGTCATAGTATCGGAACCGGCAGCAGGCTGCGGGGCGACGACAACCGTGTCATTTTCAATGCTGAAACTCAGGCCGGAGCCTTGCAGCACACGGCCAAGCGCGGCTTCCAGCGTCATTGTTCCCTTCACGGCCGGAGCCGTTTTTTGCGCCACAGATTCGGGCGCGGCAATCAGCTGCACGCCAGCCTGCTGTGCCAGCGTATTCAGCGAGGCGATCAGCGGCTGAGCCGGAAGTGAAACGGTAAGCGTGGCCGCCGCAACGGCGAGCGGAGAGCAAACCGCCAGCGCGATGGCGGTCAGGCCGGTTTTGAAACGGGTACCCTGGTAAATCGTCGAAATGGTCATGCAGTTATCCCCAGAAAAAACCAAATAAGAATCATTATCCTTTCTGAAGACGAGACCGACGCCAAAACCCTGACGTCGTCTCCTGAAATTTTTTAAACTTTTTTAGCAGGGGGGAAATTTTTGTGACGATCAGCGCCGCGATATCTGTGTTTCGCCGGTCTGCGTGCTGATTTTTACCGGTAACACTTTAGGCAATGCGCGGACGAAACTGTCCGGGCGGTGAACGTTAAAACTGCCGCTGATGCGCAGCGCAGCGACGTCCGGCGAGGCTGCGTGGTAAGGCATTTCGCCGTAACGCGAGAATTCGGCCAGCGCCAGGCTGAGCGGGGTGTTATTAAAATTAATCCGCGACTGCCGCCAGTCGGCAATAGTGTCCGGCGCGACAGACGCCTGACGCGTCAGTGCGCCGCTGGCATCGCTGGTCGCCCGCTGCGTAGCGCGAAGCACCATAAGATGACGGTTTTGCGGATCCTGCCGCAGCGTAGCCATCACGCGCCAGTGCATATTTTGCAGCCACGAACGCGGCCCGACACGCACCGCGCCGCTGCTTACGGCAACGTCCGTACCGTCGCCGCTCATCGATTTCGGAATGTACCGTACGCTGAAATGAGTCCCCAAAACCGTCACGCGGGAAGGGCCGCTGAAAACGATAAACGGCTTATCTTCCAGATGTTGCACCTGAAAATACGCCTGACCTTTGATCAGCGTGACTTCGCGGCGCTGCTCAAAATACGCTACCTGCAACTGCGTTTCGGCATCAAGGCTGACGAGCGTGCCATCGGGCAACGTGAGTTGTTCTAATTCTCCGCGACCGGTATGGAACGCGGTGGTCATGACCGGCGGTGCAAACCACTGCCACGCGGGCCACATCAGCATCACGCAAAGCAGCGCGGCAACCGGGGCGGCAAACCAGAAAGGACGACGCGCCTGCGGCTTTTCCACCGGCAGCGAAGCCCGCAACCGGGCAATATTTTCCTGCGGCAAATCGCCGACGCGCTGCCACATGGCCTGCATCGCCTGAAATTCCCCGGCATTTTCGCCCTGCGAGAGCCACTCATCAAACTCGCGCTGTTCGCGTGCCGACAAACCGGCCTGTTGCCGGCTGAGCCACCGCGCGGCCTGTTCGCTGGCGGACATCTGCGCATCAGAGATGTTATTCATCGCGGGCATCCTTTTCTGCGTGACCGGCGGCTTTCGGGGTGTGATGTTCCTGCTGCCAGGCGTCATTGCTGTTCCGGCAGGCAATCATGGCGCGGATAATATGCTTCTCGACCATATTGATGGATATTCCCATGTGGCTCGCGACATCCTTTTGCGACAATCCGTCAAAACGATGCAGGATAAAAGCTTCCCGGCATCGTGGCGGCAGGGCTTCGATGGTGCGGGTCATCAGCGCATTATACTGATTTTCTTCAATGAGTTCGTAAGGTTGCAGATAAGACGGTGCGGCAAAATGCGCGCCATCGGTTTCTTCAGAAGCCTCATCCAGCGGAAGTTCGGGGCGGCGATAATGATCGACCAGCAGATTTCGCGCGATGCGATACAGCAAACTCCGGTGCGACCGGACCGGCTGCGTGACAGACAAAGCCCGGATAAACGTCTCCTGCGCCATGTCTTCTGAATGCTCGCGGTCACGAAGCTTACGGTTAATAAACCGATATAATTCAGTGTAATATTTCTCGAAAGCCGGCACTGGATTCTCAGATAATGAAAGACAGGGAACTTCTGCGATGCCTATTTTAGACATAAATCCCACAATCATTCATTCACAAATGATAATCATTCTCGAAATAAATTAACCTCATCCACCCATTTGCCTTAAGTAAAAATTACGAAGTGATCTTTTAAGATTTCTATTCGGAAAGCTGAAGACCCACTCAGTAGTCTTGCATTTTTTAGATCTGACCCTGGCGCGCTCAATATCCTGCTGAACGGATTGCCCCCCTGCGGCACGCTTCTTGCTTTATCCCTGAATCTTTCCCACACATCAGGTTTCTTCATGACCCTAACTGCTCTCGGATTCGTTCTGGCGTCGAAAAAAAGTGAAATTACCTGCCTGCAACAACTCCTGCAGATGGGTGAACTGGTCGGTGCGGTCAGCCAACTGATCCATGTGCTGCAACGTGAGCGGGGAACGGCAAATATATTTCTGTGTTCTCACGGGGAAACCTGGGCCGGACAGCTCAGCGAACGGGCGTTGCAGGTGCAAATGGCCGAACAGGTTGTGCATCAGCAACTTCAGGCGCTGGATCTCACCGGCCAGCCGATGGGCAATGCCCCGCGATTATTCAGCCGTATTGCCGCCGTTTTACACAGCCTCAGCACGTTGCCGTTACTGCGTCAGCAGATTCAGGAGCAGACGATCGGCCAGCCTGACGCCATGCGCAAGTACAATGAGGTGATCCGCACACACCTGGCGCTGGTATTTGAAGCGGCTGATATCTCGGGTGATCCGCCGGTTTCACGGGCATTACTGGCGATGTTCAGCTTCATGCAGGGTAAGGAGCTGGCGGGGCAGGAACGTGCAACCGGGGCGGCGGGTTTCGCGGCACAGCATTTTGACGACGCGGCGCACCAGCAACTTTTGGACCTGATCGACGGTCAGGAGCGTTGTTTCCAGACGTTCACGGAATTCGCCGATGCCCGCTGTCTGGCATTGTGGCAACAGCAAGTGAGTGGCGACAGCAGCGAGTTTGAGCGTTTCCGGCGTATAGCCTGCACCCGTACGACGCCGGACGGCGAGGCCGGTGGCGTGGCTTTACGCTGGTTTGCCGTCACCACGGAACGGATCGATGGCATGAAGATCGTGGAAGATTTGCTTGAAGATATTTTGATGGAATGCTGCCGCAAGCGTATCCGCGAAGCACAGGTTTCCCTCGAACTTCAGCAGCAGGATGTCGGACAAATTTCGCAGCCGGAAAACCATTATTCCGCCCTGATCCCCTTGCAACTCAGCCGCGCGGTGCTTGAACTGGTCGAGCAACAGTCGCGCCAGTTACAGGCGCGGGACGCCGAACTGGCCGAACTTCGCGCCACGCTCACTGAGCGAAAGCTGATTGAACGCGCGAAAAGCTTACTGATTCAGCATCACGGAATGACCGAACCGCAGGCGCATAAAACCCTGCGCGATATGGCGATGAATCAGAATAAAAAACTCGCCGAAATTGCCGACGCCATGCTGGCGGTCTCATCGGTATTGGCGAAAAAGGAGGGTGTAACACCAAGGGAGTAGTTGCACTGTGCGTGTGCCTTTGCGATGTGCAGGACGTGCTGTTCCGGTGCACATAAACGGCCATTCCCGCTGGTCATGTCGCTAACAGGCTGATTTTGCAATGACGCAAGGAGTTGGCACACAAACTGCATTATTTCGAAGACATAAGTATCAGGCCAATGGCGGTCTGGTCAGAATTACGGATAAAGGCGTCCGTTAGCGTTCAGGAAACTGAGCGCTAACCGGACGCTTTTTTTTTGTTCATTTTTCACCATTACAGGAAGCCGCAATGACGAAAGACAACAACCAAATTCTGGGGCAATTCACCCGCCGGCGCTTCATTGCGGGCAGTGCGGCGCTGGGCGGCAGCATGATGATGCCGGGATTTATGAACAGCGTCTGGGCGGCGGGTTCAGACGCACCGGAAAAGAAAGAGATCCGCGTGGGTTTTATTCCGCTGACTGACTGTTCTTCCGTCGTGATGGCCGCGGTGAAAAAGTTTGATGAAAAGTACGGCATCAAAATCATCCCGAGTAAGGAATCGAGCTGGGCGTCGGTGCGCGACAAACTGGTCTCCGGTGAACTGGATGCCGCACATGTGTTGTACGGGCTGGTGTACGGATTGCAACTTGGGGTTTCCGGACCGCAGCACGACATGGCAATGCTGATGGCGCTCAACAATAACGGGCAGGCGATCACGTTGTCGAACCAGTTAAAACAGGCCGGTGTAACGGACTCTGCGTCGCTGAAAAAAGTGGTCGATGCCAGTGCCAAAGGCACTTACACCTTTGCGCAGACGTTCCCGACCGGGACACATGCCATGTGGCTGTATTACTGGCTGGCGAATGCCGGGATCCACCCGTTTAACGATGTGCGAAATGTGGTCGTTCCGCCACCGCAGATGGTGGTGAACATGAAGATCGGCAACATGAGTGGTTTTTGCGTGGGGGAACCCTGGAACCAGCGGGCGATTCAGGACGATATCGGCTATACCGCCATCACGTCACAGGAAATCTGGCCGGATCATCCTGAAAAGATCCTCGGCACCACGTCAGCCTGGGTCGATGCTAATCCGAATTCTGCGCGCGCCCTGACTGCGGCGGTGCTGGATGCGTCCCGCTGGATTGATACCTCCGATGCCAACCGTATCGAAACCGCGCAGGTCGTGGCGGGTCGCGCTTACATCAACACACCGGTGGAAACTCTTCAGGGGCGGATGCTCGGCGATTACGAAAACGGTTTAGGCAAGAAATGGAAGGACGCCCACAGCATGCGCTTTTTCAACGATGGCGCGGTCAATTACCCGTACCTCTCCGACGGGATGTGGTTTCTGACCCAGCACAAACGCTGGGGACTGCTCGACCAGGATCCTGACTATCTCGCGGTAGCCAAAAAAATCAATCGCATCGACGTCTATAAACAGGCGGCGACCGCCGTGGGCGGGATAAACCTGCCTGCAAGTGATATGCGAACCAGCACACTGATGGACGGAAACGTCTGGGACGGCAGTCATCCTGCTGAATACGCCAACAGTTTTGCCATGAAACGTTAAGTGAGGTCGCCGATGTCCACGAACACAAAAACCCAGATTGTTACGCTGAATGAACCGGTGAGCGCAGAAATTGTGCCGCTCAGAACCGTCCAGCCGGTTGCCGTCGCGAAGACGCCTATCGGGGTGCGGATCCGCGCGGTATCGCGTCGTTTCCTGCAAAAAGCCATTCCGGCGCTGCTCGGTGCCATCGTCCTGATTGCGGTCTGGCAGATTGCCGCCCTCAGCAGCAAAGGTTTCCCCACGCCGCTGAAAACCTGGGAAGCGGCAAAAGTGATTTTTGCTGACCCGTTTTACATTGCCGGACCCAATGACATGGGCATTGGCTGGAACGTGCTGGCCTCGCTGAAACGCGTGGCGATGGGCTTCGGGATGGCGGCACTGATCGGCATACCGGCCGGTTTTCTGATTGGCCGTTTCAGCTTTATCGCCAATATGCTCAATCCGATCATCTCGCTTTTGCGCCCGGTCAGCCCGCTGGCCTGGCTGCCGATCGGCCTGTTGCTGTTCCAGCGCGCAGAACCCGCGTCGGCGTGGACCATTTTTATCTGCTCCATCTGGCCAATGATCCTCAATACGGCGGAAGGCGTCGCCCGTATTCCGCAGGATTACCTCAATGTGGCGCGGGTGCTCAGGCTCAGTGAATTCACCGTCATGCGCAAGATCCTCTTTCCCGCCGTGCTGCCGTACATCCTCACCGGCGTCCGTCTGTCGATTGGCATTGCGTGGCTGGTGATTGTCGCAGCCGAAATGCTCACCGGCGGCGTCGGTATTGGTTTCTGGATCTGGAACGAATGGAACAACCTCAACGTTGAAAACATCATTATCGCCATCCTGCTGATTGGTGTGGTGGGCATGGTGCTGGAGCAGGGGCTGATGGCCATTGCCCGCCGTTTCAGCTACGACAACCACTAGGAGCCTGACATGAAAAATGACAAAGCGATTATCTGCGTGCAAAACGTCAGCCAGAGTTTCCCGACCGCGAAAGGCGCGTTTCTGGCGCTCGATAATGTCAGTTTCGATATCGCGCAGGGCGAGACGGTCAGCCTGATCGGGCATTCCGGTTGCGGGAAATCCACCTTACTGAATCTGATCGCCGGGCTGAGCCGCCCGACGGAGGGAGTCCTGCTGTGTGATAACCAGGAAATCACCGGCCCCGGCCCGGAACGTGGCGTCGTGTTCCAGAACCATTCGCTGCTGCCGTGGCTGACCGCGTCTGAGAATGTCGCGCTGGCGGTGAATCAGGTGTTCAAAGGCCAGATGAGCAAGGGGGAAATGCAGGCGTGGATCACGCACAACCTCGAGCTGGTTCACATGGGACACGCGGCGGATAAACGTCCCGGCGAAATTTCCGGAGGCATGAAACAACGTGTGGGTATTGCCCGTGCGCTGGCGATGAAACCGAAAGTGTTGCTGATGGATGAACCCTTTGGTGCGCTTGACGCGTTAACCCGCGCGCATTTGCAGGACGCCGTTATGGAAATTCAGTCAAGGCTGAAAACCACCATTTTGCTGATCACCCACGATGTTGATGAAGCGGTGCTGTTGTCTGACCGCGTCATGATGATGACCAACGGTCCTGCGGCGAAAGTCGGTGAAGTGTTGCAGGTGGAACTTGCGCGCCCGCGCTCACGGCTGGCGCTGGCGAACGATCCGCTGTTCCACCAGTACCGTCAGCAGGTTCTGCAATTCCTGCATGAAAAACACCAGGCTGTCGCCTGATTTCGGGCGGGGTGAACGCAATGGATAAACCGACTCTGATCATCATCGGCAACGGTATGGCGGGCATACGGCTGGCAGAACGGCTGTGCGAACAGGCACCGGAGCGTTTTTACCTGATGATTATCGGCGATGAAAATCATGCCGCGTACAACCGCATTTTGCTCACGCCGGTCTTATCAGGTGAAAAAAGCCCGGATGACATCACGACGCATGATACGCACTGGTACACACGTCACAACGTCACGTTTATGGCCGGTATTGCCGTGACAGACATTGATCGCCACGCCCGTCTGGTGCGGGCGGGCGGACAGACGCTGCGTTATGACCATCTGGTGATCGCCACAGGATCGCGCCCCTTTATGCCGCCGTTGCCGGGTTCTGATTTACCGGGGATCCACGGTTTTCGTAATCATCAGGATGTCGCGGACATTCTTCGGGGGCATTACGCCGGGCAACCGGCGGTGGTGATCGGCGGCGGCGTGCTTGGTGTGGAAGCCGCGGCTGCGCTGGCGCTGCGCGGAATGCAGGTGACGCTTTTACACCGTGGCCTGCATCTGATGGATCAGCAACTGGATGAAACGGCCGGGGGATTGCTTCGCGAGAGTCTGTCGGCACGCGGAATTGACACCCTTTTGCAGGCAGAAACGGCGTCTTACGTTGCCAGCGCCACGGGGAGTCTTCAGGCCGTGAAGCTCGGTTGCGGACGCGAAATTCCGGCGCAGCGCGTGGTGGTGGCAGCCGGTGTCCGGCCAGATATCACGCTGGCACAAAACGCCGGGCTGCTTTGCGGACGCGGCATTCTCGTCGATGACCAGTTGCAAACGTCTGATCCGCATATTTCGGCCATCGGCGAATGCTGTCAGCTGGGTGAACTGACGTTCGGTCTGGTCGCACCGTGCTGGCAGCAGGCCGAAGCGCTGGCGGCACGGCTGGCGGGGAAAGAGATACCGCCTTTCTCCACGCAAAATGTCCCGCTGCGTTTAAAAGTCACGGGCATCAGTTTGTTCTGCGTCGGGGATTTACACCCGACGCCGGAGGCACAGATTCACCGCACATTCGATCCGATTGAAGGGCACTACCGTCGCCTGGTGATGCGCGATAACCAGCTGAAAGGCGTGCTGCTGTGGGGCGATATCGGCGACGGCGCGGGCTATTTATCCCGCCTGAGTATTCCACCAGAACAGCAGGCACCGCTGAGCGTTTTTAATCCCGATGAACCGCCTGCGATGAAAATAAAACCGTTAACTGATCCGTTATCCCCGGAGATAGCGAGGAGCAATGTGATGTCTAAACCCGTATTAGTCATGGCCGGACACGGCATGGTCGGCCACCATTTCCTGCAACAACTGGTGGCGCGCGAACTGCATTTGCAATACCAGATCATTGTGTTTGCTGAAGAAAAATCACCGGCCTATGACCGCGTTCATCTTTCGGAATTTTTCTCCGGGCGCAGTGCTGCCTCGCTGTCGATGGTGGAAGACGGCTTTTTTGAATCCACCGGTATTGAATTACGCCTCGCGCACGGCATCGAACATGTCGATACCCAACACCGTTTTGTGGTTGACCATCAGGGGCGACAGACCGCGTATGACGTACTGGTGCTGGCGACCGGCTCTTATCCGTTTGTGCCGCCGATACCGGGCAACGATGCGCCGGGGTGTCTGGTGTACCGCACGCTCGATGATCTGGCGGCGATTCAGGCCTGCGCGGCAAACGGGAAGACCGGCGTGGTGGTTGGTGGTGGTTTACTGGGGCTGGAAGCCGCCAATGCGCTGAAACATCTCGGACTGCAAACCCACGTCGTGGAGTTCGCGCCACGGCTGATGGGTGTTCAGCTTGATGAAGGCGGCGCAGGGATGTTGCGCCGTAAAATCGAAGCGCTGGGCGTACAGGTCCATACCGGTAAAGAAACCCGCGCGATTGTCGCCGGTGAGACGGGCGGCTACCGCATGGAGTTCGCTGACGGCAGCCATCTGGATACCGACCTGGTGTTGTTCTCGGCCGGTATCCGTCCGCGCGATCAGCTGGCGAAAGAGTGCGGGCTGGAGGTGGGGCCGCGCGGTGGCATCGTGATTAACGATCAGTGCCGGACATCCGATCCCGCCATTTTTGCCATCGGCGAATGCGCACTGTGGAATGGTCAGATTTTCGGGCTGGTTGCGCCGGGCTATCAGATGGCGCGAACGCTGGCGGATACGCTGTGCGGCAGTGACGTGGCGTTTAAAGGTGCGGACATGAGCACCAAACTGAAATTGCTGGGCGTTGAAGTGGCCTCGGTCGGCGACGCGCACGGACGCACGGCGGGCAGCCAGAGTTACAGCTGGGTCGACGGCCCGGCGGACATCTACAAGAAAATCGTGGTCTCCGGCGATGGCAAGCGTCTGCTCGGCGCGGTGCTGGTGGGCGACAGCACTGAATACAGCACGCTGTTACAAATGATGCTCAACGATATGCCACTGCCCGCACGTCCTGAAGGACTGATATTGCCTGCCAGCGCGGGCGCAGCGCCGCAAAGTCTGGGCGTTGCGGCACTGCCGGATGGCGCGCAAATTTGCTCCTGCCACAACGTCAGTAAAGGCGATATCTGCGAGGCGGTGAAAGGCGGCTGCGGCGATATGGCCGCGATAAAATCCTGCACAAAAGCAGCGACCGGCTGCGGAGGCTGTGCCGCACTGACCAAACAGGTGATGGAATATGCGCTGACAGAAATGGGCGTCGAAGTAAAAAAAGACGTTTGCGAGCACTTTGCCTATTCACGTCAGGAAATTTATCACTTAGTCCGTCTGGGCAATATCCGCACCTTCGAAGAACTTATCCATAAACACGGTCAGGGAACAGGGTGCGAAATCTGCAAACCGCTGGCCGGTTCCATTCTGGCGTCATGCTGGAATGATTACGTGCTTAAACCCCAGCATTTGCCGTTACAGGATACGAATGACCGCTACTTTGCCAATATCCAGAAAGACGGCACCTATTCCATCGTTCCGCGTATTCCGGCCGGAGAAATTACGCCGGACGGGCTGATCGCCATCGGTCTGGTCGCCAGACGCTATAACCTTTACACCAAGATCACCGGCGGCCAGCGTGTCGATTTGTTTGGCGCGCGCCTCGAACAGTTACCGGAAATCTGGCAACAACTGGTGGATGCGGGTTTCGAAACGGGTCACGCCTACGGCAAATCGCTGCGCACCGTGAAATCCTGCGTCGGTTCTAACTGGTGCCGTTACGGCGTACAGGATTCCACGTCGCTGGCGCTCAGGCTGGAGAACCGCTACAAGGGCTTGCGCTCACCGCATAAAATCAAAATGGCCGTTTCCGGTTGCACCCGCGAATGTGCGGAGGCGCAAAGCAAAGACGTCGGCGTGATTGCGACTGAAAAGGGGTGGAACCTCTATGTGTGCGGCAACGGCGGCATGAAACCGCGTCATGCCGACCTGCTGGCGCAGGACATGAGCACGGAAGACCTGATCCGCACGGTCGACCGTTTTCTGATGTTTTACGTCCGGACGGCTGATCGCCTGCAACGAACCAGTACCTGGATGGATAATCTCGAAGGTGGCATGGATTATCTGCGGCAGGTGGTGATCGACGACAGCCTGGATATCGCCGCCGAACTGGAAAATGAAATGGATGCCGTGGTCGGCACCTATCAGTGCGAATGGCAAACGACGCTGGCCAGCCCTGACCGTCTGGCGCTGTTCCGGCCTTTCGTCAACAGCCAGGAACCGGATGAAGCGGTAGTCATGGTCACGGAACGCCAGCAGATCCGCCCGGCCACGCCACAGGAACGTGCCCGGATGCCTGCCGTCACGGTGAATCAGCCGCAGATGGCGGTACACGGATGGGTCGAGTTGTGCGATCTGAGCGCCATCCCGGTGAATGCCGGTATGGCGGCGAGGCTGGCAAACCGGCAGATTGCGCTGTTTCATCTGCCGGACCACCCGCAACAGGTGTTTGCGCTGAGTAATCATGAACCGGACAGTGACGCAAACGTGCTGGCGAGAGGGCTGGTGGGGGATGTGAAAGGGGAACCGGTGGTGATTTCCCCGCTGTATAAACAGCGTTTTCGTTTGCAGGACGGTCGCAGCGTTGACGACGCGCAGAATGTGCTGAGTGTCTGGCCGGTGAAAATAGAAGAAGGCCGCGTCTGGGTGCAGGAAGTGCCGTCTGTCGCAGAATCTGTCTCCGCTGAAATTATCGCCACGGTCAGCTTATGAATAAACCCTCTGCATCAGAAACCACGCTGACAACCTGCGCCTATTGCGGCGTCGGGTGTGGCGTCAGAATGCAACCACTGGCTGAAGGTTTTGCCGCCAGCGGTGACCCGGTTCACCCGGCAAACCACGGGCGGCTGTGCGTGAAAGGCAGTGCGCTGGGGGAAACGCTCGGATTGCAGGGGCGTTTACTTCACCCTGAAATTAACGGTCAGCGGGTGAGCTGGTCTGAGGCGCTGGACGCGGTAGCCACCGGATTGCAGAAGGTGATCCACGAACATGGTCCGCAGGCGGTGGCGTTTTACGGCTCCGGTCAGCTACTGACGGAGGATTATTACGTCGCCAATAAACTGATGAAAGGATTTATCGGTGCCGGAAATATGGATACCAATTCGCGCTTGTGTATGGCGTCGGCGGTTGCCGGGTACAAACGCGCATTCGGCGCGGATGCCGTGCCGTGCAGTTATCAGGATCTGGAACAGGCCGATTGTGTGATCCTGACCGGTTCAAATACCGCCTGGGCACATCCTGTGGTTTATCAGCGGCTGGTGCAGGCCAAAAAAGAGCGGCCGGAGATGCGCATCGTTGTGATTGACCCGCGCCAGACGGCCACCTGCGATCTGGCGGATTTGCACCTTGCCTTGCGTCCGGGGAGTGATGCTGCGCTGTTTTGCGGTGCGCTGAATGCGATGGCGCAGACCGGCAAACTGGATACCGACTTCCTGCGCGATCATACGCAGGGCGCGGAAGACACCTTACTGGCCGCCCGGGACTGGACGGCGGCGAAAACCGCGGAATTTTGCGAGCTGACCGTGGCGCAGTTGCTGACCTTTTACCACCTGATTGAAAACAGTGACCGGCTGGTGACGGTCTATTCGATGGGCATCAACCAGTCCAGTTCGGGCGTGGATAAATGTAACGCCATTATCAACTTACATCTGGCGACCGGCAAAATCGCCAGGGAAGGATGCGGGCCTTTTTCAATTACCGGTCAGCCCAATGCGATGGGTGGCCGCGAAGTGGGCGGGCTGGCGAATCAGCTTGCGTCGCATATGGGCTTTACGCCCGCCGATATTGACCGCGTCGGCCGCTTCTGGAAGAGTGACAACGTCACTCATTCCGCCGGGCTGAACGCCGTAGAATTATTTCGCGCTATCGGAGAAGGACGCATCAAAGCCGTGTGGATTATGGGCACCAATCCGCTGGTGTCGCTGCCGGATGCAGACCGCGTGCGGGCGGGGCTTGCGCGTTGTCCGCTGGTGATTGTCTCCGACATTATGCGCGATACGGACACCACCCGCGCCGCACATATTTGCCTGCCCGCGCTGGGATGGGGTGAAAAAAATGGCACGGTGACAAATTCAGAACGCCGCATTTCACGTCAGCGGGGCTTTCTGCCTGCGGCCGGGGAAGCCAGACCGGACTGGTGGATCCTCAGTCAGGTCGCGCAGCGGTTAGGATTTGGCGCGGCGTTTGCGTGGACGCATCCCGCAGAAATTTTCCGCGAACATGCGGCGCTTTCCGGTTTTGAGAATCACGGGTCACGGGCCTTTGATATCAGCGCGCTGGCGCACCTTTCCGATCAGCAGTGGGACGAATTGCGACCGGTACAGTGGCCGGTCAATGTGCAAAATCCGCAGGGCACCGCACGTCTGTTCGCTGACAAGCGGTTCTTTCATCTGGACGGGAAAGCGCAGCTGATCGCGATCACACCCGTGTTACCGGCCAGCCAGCCGACGGCGGCGTATCCGCTGGTGATGAATACCGGCCGTATACGCGATCAGTGGCATACCATGACGCGAACCGGCAAATCGCCGCGCCTGATGCAACACATCAGCGAGCCGTTTTGTCAGTTTCATCCCGACGATGCCCCGCAAATTCAGCAGGGCGATCTGGTGCGCGTCGCATCATCGCATGGCTGGCTTTTACTGCGGGCGCAGCCGGACAGCCTGCAACGGCGCGGCAGCGTGTTTGTCCCTATGCACTGGAATACGCAATTCAGTCAGCAGGCGCGGGTGGATGCACTGATTGAGGCGCATACCGATCCGCTGTCGGGGCAACCTGAAAGTAAGCACATGCCGGTCAGTCTGCGGCGATGGAAAGCGGCGTGGCAGGCCGAGTTATTTATTCGCGGCGAGGGCGTTGCGCCACCGTCCACGGCGTACTGGAGCCGCATCACTCAGGCGGGGATCACGCACTACACGCTGGCCGACACCTCACAACCTGAAGACTGGCGCGTCTGGCTGGATGAACAGACCGGCACAGACCTCCGGATATGCCAGACCGCACAGCTGGGTGAGGACGGATTTAATCTGCTGGCGTGGTCCGGCGGACAATTACAACTGGCTTTCTACGCAAGCCGCAGACCGCCTTCACCGGACCGGCAGGCTGTTATCGCGGCCTTTGCCCGACCTCCGGAGAGTGCGCAGGCCCGTCTGGCGTTGCTGGCCGGTCGCGCAGGCGGTGATAAGGCTCCGACAGGTGCCATCATTTGCAGCTGTTTTTCCGTGGGTGAAATCCCGGTGACTGACGCTGTCCGGCGCGGTTGCCACACGGTTCAGCAGCTCGGCGCGGCGCTTAAATGCGGCACGCAATGTGGCTCATGCATCCCTGAACTTAAAAAAATTATTGCCGGCCAGCTCGCCATGCTGCCGGCGGGAGACAGCGAATGAACATTCTGGAAACCTCATTACAGGAACAGCAAATCGCCCGGCTTCTGGCGACGGCGAACAGGCGTGATCCGGTTTCTCGCGGTGAAGTCTGGCTGACCGGTGCCGGGCCGGGAGATGTCGAACTGCTGACACTGAAAGCCTTGCGGGTGATACAGCAGGCCGATGTCGTGGTTTTCGACAGGCTGGTCTCCGCGCCGGTAATGGCGCTGATCCCGGAAGACGCATTGCGTATCGACGTGGGTAAATCAACACGTAATCACACACTCGGGCAGGATGAAATTAATCTGTTACTTGTGGATCTGGCGCGTGCCGGTCACCGGGTGGTGCGTCTGAAAGGCGGCGATCCCTTTGTCTTTGGCCGTGGCGGTGAAGAGATGGCGTTTTGTCAGCAAAATGGCGTGCCGTGCCATATTGTGCCCGGCATTACCGCCGCGATGGGCTGTGCGGCAGCGTGCGGGATCCCGCTGACGCACCGCAGTCTGGCGCAGTCGGTACGATTTGTGACCGGGCATGGCGCACAGGGTGATCCGGATTTCGACTGGTCAGCGCTGGCGATGGCAAATCAGACACTGGTGTTTTACATGGGGATTGCGAACAGTGACAACATCAGTCAGAAACTGATGACCCACGGATTGCCCGCACTGACACCGGTTGCCGTCATTGAGCGCGGAACACAACCGGAACAACGGGTGATCACCGGTACGCTGGATTCACTCGGGCAGATCATTACAGAGAATCAGGTGGAAACACCGGCGTTGCTGATTGTCGGCGATGTGGTGGGAATGTACCGGGCAAAGTCCGCGCCACAGGTTTACGGATTAAGTGAGAACCGGGTGAACGGATTTGCAGATATTGCGGACTTGTCGTTTCAACAAACGACGATGGTGCAGGGCTGATTATCAGGGGGGAAGCGCATTTGCCTCCGCCCCTGATTTCATTTCACGTTAACACTTAGCGGTCAGGACTCAGACTCGGTCTTCTTCCCCGCCAGCAGCGCCAGAAAGTCATATTTCTGCTGCAATTCCTTCTCCGCCGCCGCATACAACTGCGCCGCCACTTCAGGTTGTTGCGCATTCAGCCTTCTGAACCGCTGCTCATTATTGAGCGTATCGGTCAGCCCGCTGGAAGGCGGCCTTGAATCGAGCGCCAGCGCCGGTTTGCCTTCTTCCACGCGACGCGGATCAAACCGGTACAGCGGCCAGAAACCGGTGGTGGTCAGCTGCTTCATCTGATCATGGCTGAGCGCCAGGTCGTAACCGTGTTCTTCGCACGGGCTGTACGCGATGACAAGCGACGGCCCCGGATAGGCTTCGGCTTCCTGAATGGCTTTCACCGTCTGGTTGAGCTGCGCGCCGAGGGAGATTTGCGCTACATACACATGACCGTACATCATCATGCTCACACCCAGATCTTTACGCGATTTGCGTTTGCCCTGTTCGGCGAATTTCGTGACCGCACCCAGCGGTGTGGCTTTCGACTGCTGCCCGCCGGTGTTGGAATAACACTGGGTATCGAGCACCAGTACGTTGACGTTTTCCGTCAGGCTCAGGACGTGATCCAGCCCGCCGAAACCGATGTCATACGCCCAGCCGTCGCCGCCGATCAGCCAGATGGATTTATCCACCAGATAATCCGCGTCGGTCGCCAGCTGGTGCGCGTCCGGCGTATCAATACCGGCCAGAATTTTACGCAGCGCGGTCACATGCTCACGTTTGACTTCCGGCGTGGACGTCTCATCGCGCAGGCCACCCAGCACTTCAGCCGGGATATGCGGCTCCAGCGATTCCACCAGACGCAGCACGCGGCGGCGATGCTGATCGACCGTCAGACGGAAGCCCAGCCCGAACTCGGCGTTGTCTTCAAACAGGGAGTTTGCCCACGCCGGACCGCGGCCATCGGCGTTGGTGGTGTACGGCGTTGACGGTAAATTACCGCCGTAAATGGACGAACACCCGGTGGCGTTGGCTATCAGCAAACGGTCGCCGTACAGCTGCGTCAGCAGTTTGATATAAGGCGTTTCGCCACAACCGGAACAGGCACCGGAATACTCAAACAGCGGTGTGATCAGCTGCGAGGTGCGGATATCAATGCGTTCCAGCGTCGTTTTATCGATTTCCGGCAGCTTGAGGAAGAAGTCATAGTTGGCGCGCTCTTCCTCAAGATGCTCGATGCGGTCAGCCATGTTAATGGCTTTGATGGACGGATCCTGACGGTCTTTCGCCGGGCAGACTTCCACACACAAATTACACCCGGTGCAGTCTTCGGGCGCGACCTGCAACACGTATTTCTGGCCGCGCATGTCGCGCGATTTTACGTCCAGCGATTGCAGCGCGGCAGGGGCGTTTTCCAGCGTATCCGGCTGAACCACTTTGGCGCGAATGGCCGAATGCGGGCAGGCGGCGACGCAGTGGTTACACTGCGTACACAGATCTGGCTTCCAGATCGGCACTTCTTCGGCAATGTTGCGTTTTTCCCATTGCGTGGTGCCGGTCGGCCAGGTGCCATCCGGCGGGAACGCAGAAACCGGCAGGGCGTCGCCAAGCCCGGCCAGCATGGTGGCGGTAACGGTTTTGACGAAATCCGGTGCGGCATCTGAAACAATCGGCGGACGTTTGCGCGGATTTTCCGGAATAGCCTGCAACGGCACGGCGACCAGCTCTTCCAGCGTGGCGGCCAGCGCCATCCAGTTGCGCGTGACCACGTCCTCGCCTTTGCTGCTGTAACTGCGGGCAATCGCGCCCTGCAATTCTTTCAGCGCTTCGTCGCCCGGCAGGATTTGTGTCAGGTGGAAGAACGCCATCTGCATAACGGTGTTAATACGCGCACCGAGTTTGCACTCGCGGGCAATTTTCGCCGCGTTAATCACGTAGAAACGGGCTTCGCGCTGAATCAGCGTCGCCTGCACTTCCAGTGGTAAACGCGCCCAGACTTCATCAGCGCTGAACGGCGTGTTAAGCAGGAAAATCCCGCCATGGCGCAGACGTTCTGCCATCTGATACAGATCGATAAACTGCCACTGGTGGCAGGCAACGAAATGCGCCTGGCTGACCAGATACGCGGATTTGATCGGCTTTTCACTGACGCGCAGATGCGAAACCGTCAGGCCACCGGCCTTTTTGGAGTCGTAAACGAAATAACCCTGCGCGTACATCGGCGTGCTGTTACCGATGATCTTGATGTTGTTTTTGGTCGCTGACACGGAACCGTCGCTGCCCAGCCCGTAGAACAGGGCTTCCAGTGATGCGTGCTGCGGTAAGTCGTCTTCAACCACCGGCAACGAAAGGCCGGTGACATCGTCATAAATGCCGACGGTGAAGCGCGGACGCGGTTTGCTGAGCGCCAGTTCGCGGAACACCGACAGTACGCAGTCCGGCCCGAATTCTTTTGACGATAATCCGTAACGGCCACCGATCACTTTCGGCAGCGAATCGCGCTCGCCACGGTTATAGGCTTCAGCCAGCGCGGTCATAACATCGAGATACAGCGGTTCGGCCAGTGCGCCGGGTTCTTTGGTGCGGTCCATCACCGCGATGCTTTTCACGGTTTGCGGCAGCACGGCCAGCAAATGTTCAGCGCTGAACGGACGGTATAAACGCACTTTCAGCACGCCAACTTTCTCGCCGCGCGCATTCAGGGTTTCGATCACTTCTTCGGCGGTGCCGATCCCGGAACCCATCAGCACGATCACGCGCTCTGCCTGCGGATCACCGACGTATTCGAATGGCTTATATTCGCGGCCGGTGAGGGCGGCGAACGCATTCATCGCATCGATAACGTGCTGGCAGGTGGCGTTGTAATAGGGGTTTGTGGCTTCGCGGGACTGGAAATAGGTGTCCGGATTGGCGGACGTGCCGCGGATCACCGGATGATCCGGTGACAAGGCGCGGGCGCGGTGTGCGTCAATCTGCGCCTGCGGCAGCATCTGCTGGAGCGTGTCGTCGCTCAGTGGCGCGATTTTATTGATTTCATGTGAGGTACGGAAACCGTCAAAGAAATGAATAAACGGTACGCGGCTGTTGAGGCTGGCGACCTGCGAAATCAGCGCGAAGTCCTGTGCTTCCTGCACGCTGGCGGCAGAGAGCAGGGCGCAACCGGTCTGGCGCACGGCCATGACGTCGGAATGATCGCCAAAAATCGACAACGCGTGCGTCGCGACAGTGCGGGCGGCGACGTGCAATACGAAGGGTGTCAGCTGACCGGCCAGTTTGTACAGCACCGGGATCATCAGTAACAAACCTTGTGACGAAGTGAACGACGTCGAAAGGGCACCGGTCTGCAATGCGCCATGTACGGTGGAAATCGCACCGGCCTCGGACTGCATTTCCATCACCGTCGGGACATCGCCCCATAGGTTTTTCTTTCCTTCGCCTGACCAGGCGCCGGCAATTTCGGCCATAGTGGAACTTGGCGTGATCGGGTAGATGGCAATCACTTCGTTGGTGCGATAGGCCACGGAAGCAACTGCATTATTACCGTCAGTAGTGATCATGGAGTACCTTTTGCTTTGCTCACAAAAAAAAGCGGCCAGTGGAAAATGGTTCACCGGCGAGAATGTTAAAAGCTTAGCAGAGGGCGGAATAATCGATTTATCCTGATTGTGTTAAGGGGTTTTTATTCGGGGAGTGAATGAATAAGGCGCATTAACGCGATAAAAAGTTTCGGGTAGTGAATAAAAAGTCGATTTTTTTAGGAAAAAGTTGATGTTCTTTTGCAGGAGTGCTCGACGCGGGAGAAAAACGTCGGATATGATGGCGTTTCGAAAAAATATCCCCGTCATAGTCAGGAGCAGGACAGATGAACACTGCGTTTCGCGTGTTACTGGCTGCTGGTGTGCTGGTCTTAGCCGCATGCAGCAGCAATGATGACGTCCCACAGAAAGGCAACAGCGTGAATGTTGGTCAGCGCACCATTAATATGGACAGCCCGGCATATGCAGCCTGTTCAATGGCCGGCGGACAATTGCGCATGGCGCCGCAGCTTGATGGCAGCCGCATTGGTATGTGTTCGATGTCCAATGGCCGCCAGTGCTCAGAAAGCACTTTAATGCAGGGGCTGTGTAAAGCCTGACGAAACGCCAAACATCCGCTTGGCGTTTTTGCATCTAAAGTGCGCGGATTACATCCGGTCTTTCAGGCGGTACACCAGCGTATGCTTGCCTTGTTTCAGGGTCAGCTTCTGTTCCTTCAGGGAAACGGCCGCGCCGTTGTTCAGCACATCACTGATCACGTGATCCCATTTGTTCAGGTTCTGATCCGCACACATCATCATGGTGGAAGCCAGGCCTTTCACGGTCAGCACATTATCTTGCAGTTTTCCCTGCCCCATAAAGTTGTTACACATTTTGCCGGATACGTGCATATTTGAGCCGAACTCAATTTCCGGAATACGGCCTTGTGCCGCTGGCACCGTCTGACCATCGACGCTCAACAGTTCAAAGCGGTGGTGTTGCAGATCGGTTTGTTTAAGCGGGGGATTTTGATTGAGGCTACATGCGCTCAATGTAACGGCGGCTGCCAGAATAAACAGTGACTTCTTCATCTTCTCTCCTGAGAAACGTTCCTTTTGCACTCATCATATCGATACATTCAACTGACTTATGCGGTTTTTGTTGGTGTATTATAGCGTGAATGAGTTCACGAGTTAAACCCTGTCGTAACCGGCTATGTGTTTCATTGCCAAATGATACCGTCCTCCACAGCAATTGTTCCCCCGATATGTTTTTCCCTAATTAGAAAAATTCTGTCATTCGCAGGTATTTGTGAAAGTGAAACTAATATCACTACCGCTTACGTGCCAGTGCCACCCCGATATGTAGACTTGGCATCATTATTACGGTCTAATCATTACATTAAGAAAATATTATTAATAATAGAAATTAAGTTTTAAAAAATACAACGCATCACGGCAAACTGGTGGGGATATGAAAGTTCTGCGGGTCGATGATTTTTTTCTTTCAGATGATCATGCTTTTAGTTTGTTCGATATGCACCATCAAATGAAAGAGGATGTTCACGGGCATGAGTTCGATGAGCTGATTATTGTCCGGCAAGGCAGCGGGTTTCATATAATTAATGACCAGGTGGAATTTATCTGCCAGGGAGATTTCTTTCTGGTATCGGCCAGTGATGTGCATTGTTATGAATCCGCAAACGACTTATCGATTATTAACATCCTTCTGCACACAAGCAGACAATTTCATTTCATAAAGAATACTGACGTGTTAAAAGAAACAATCCGTAAACAGAGGTCATTAAAGTTAAAAAAATCAGGCTTGGACGAAAATGAAATGGCCGAGGTTATCCGGCTGGCTGAATTCGTTAACAATAAACATGATCTGGAGTTTGATTCGGATTATTTTTCCGCCACGGAATCGGCACTCTTCACCATTATCAGCATATTGTTTCGGTGTGCTAACAAAAAAGAAGATAAAACAGACAGCCTGGAAAACGGTAAGCGCTATCTGATTAATTACTTACGTAATAACTACTGCGAGAACATTAACTGGAAATTTTTGTGTGAATCCAGCGGCGTGACTAAAAGAACTATGTTTCGTTTTATAAAGCAGATCACCGGTTATACGCCTGAAAAATTCCAGCTGCATTTCCGGTTGCTAAAAACACAGGAATTGTTACGGACTACGGATTATGCGGTCAGTGAAATTGCCCAGATGTGTGGATTTAGTAGTCCTTCACGACTTACGGAAAATTATAAGGATCAATTCCAGCGAACCCCCTCTCAGGAGCGTATTCGGGTAAGTAATAGTGTCATATTAAATTTAGTTAATTAAAGCAATGGGTAAGTAATAAGGCTGATATTAAGTATTATTCAAAAGGTGAGCGTAACCCTAACTTTTTAAGGTAATCATTATGACTATAATAAAAAAGCCTAATCCCTGGTATGTAGGTGTTGTGTCAGGGATGGCATCTTATATTGATTCTGCGGCTATTGTATCAAATGGTACTGCTCTGGTTATCTATCAAAAATCCATAGGCACAACATCAGCTGAAATAGGCATTCTTTCTGGTGTATTAACGCTGTGTATTGCTCTGGGGGCTTTATTAGGTGGCCGGTTAGGCGATTGTTATGGCAGACGGAAAATTTTCATTGCGACGATGATGATGGTTATCGCAGGCTCACTTCTGCTGTCCTTCGGTAATGACTTTACTGTGTTGTTGGTCGGGACTCTTTTTGTCGGGTTCGCAACGGGTGCAGACCTTCCTGTTTCACTGGCGACGATTGCTGAGGCAGCAACGGATAAAAATCGCGGCAAAATTATCGGATTATCCAACCTTCTTTGGTTTCTTGGGATTGTCACCACGATGGCGATTTCCGCGTTGGTAGGCGGTTGGGGGCGTACAGGCGGTCAAATTATGTATCTGCATGTTTGTGCCGTTGCCGCGGTGTTACTGGTGCTTCGCTGCACGATACCAGAGTCACCGATGTGGCTTACCGCAAGAAACGAGCGCAGAAAAGGGGTTGCTACCGTGCGTGCCCAAAAAGCATCGTACAGGGATCTGATCCAGGGCAAGTACCTGTTGCCATTCACCTCGTTGTGCCTTTTTTATCTGTTCACGAATCTTGCGGCCAATACCGGCGGGCAGTTCGGCACTTATATTGCGGTGAACGTCGTTGGTCTCACTGTGGAAAAAAACTCGCTGTGGAATTTACTGACCATGCCCGTTGGTGTGATCGCGGGCATAATGTTTATGCGGTTTGTTGATACCCCTAAGCGTATCCCGGCATTTATCGCCGGTGCGTTCTGTTTCGCGGGGGGCTTTTTTCTGCCGGTTATTTTCCAGTTCTCACCGCTTTCCTGGTTTTCTTGTCTGTTCTTTACCGCAATCGGCAGTGGGCTTGCTTTTGAAGGCATAATGAAAGTCTGGTCGCAGGAGTCATTTCCGACCATGCTCAGATCGACTGCGCAAGGCATCATTGTGGCAATTTCCAGATTATCTTGCGGGCTGCTTGCTTTCGTTACCCCCTTATTACTGGATGCGGGGCCTGGCACGTTATATTCCATTTTATCCACGATTGTCGCTTTGGGGCTTTTTGTCGGTTGGCTGTGTTTTCACGGCAAACAGCGGAATGAATTTAAGAGTGAAGCTGAAATTGCAGTTGAACAATACCGCCATTTACCGGCTGAAATGCCACTCGAAAAAATGTAGCTATCAGACGTATTCTTTCTATAAAGGAGTGCCTAATTATGTTGTCCGTTTCCAGGTTAACGCTAAATCAGGAATGTTATTTACAGGGGGTTGACTGTACTCCTGTTATTGGCTGGGAAATAAAAAGCAGTAACCGTAATGTCAGGCAGATTTCATATCATATACAAATCGCAAACGATAAGAATTTTTCTGACGTGTTCTTTGACAGTGGAATTGTGCCGGAAGAAATATCCAATAATATTTCAGTCGGTGATTTATCATTGGCGCCGTCTTCCCGATATTTTGTCCGTGTACAAATTGAGGATAACCATGGTGAAATCAGTGCATGGAGTGAGATCGCACAATTTGTTACCGGGCTATGCGGCAGTCCCTGGCTGGCCAGTTTTATTACAGGCGAAAGCAGTGAGGCCAAAAAAAGTTCTGCGGCCACCTCTCTGAGAAAAGAATTTCACGTCAGTCATGAGAAAGAAATTGCATCAGCATTTGTGCATGTAAGTGCGCTGGGGCTTTATCAGCTTTATTTAAACGGCAAGAAAATCGGCAATGATGAACTGACGCCAGGATGGACCAGTTATCATCATCACTTACTTTATCAGACATACGATGTGACCGGTTTGCTGGAGGACGGAATAAACGCCTTTGGTGCATTGCTGGGCGCGGGTTGGTATAAAGGTGATATGGGATTCACGCGTGACCGGAATTATTACGGCGAACAAACTGCGCTGATTTGTCAGTTAGCCATCCATTATGCCGATGGTTCTGAAGAGGTCGTCATTACCGATGAAAGCTGGAAGAGCGACAGTTCACCTGTTCTTTTTTCTGAGATTTATGACGGTGAAATTTATGATGCCAGAAAAGAACAGGCTGGCTGGAAAAATAAAAATTATCCGGCTACCCGCTGGCAGGCGGTAAATGTTATTGATTATGATAAGTCGACATTAACGGCACAAGGCACTTGCACCGTACGCCAGATAGAAACCCTGAAGCCATTGGCAGTTATTATTACGCCACAAGGTGACCGGGTTATCGATTTCGGGCAAAACCTGAGTGGCTGGGTCGAATTTAATGTGACGGGGCGCGCCGGAGAGAAGGTGATATTACGCCATTTCGAAGTGCTGGATGCGAAAGGAAATGTCTATCTCGATAATTTACGGTCGGCACAGCAGAGGATTGAATATTATCTGAAGGGGGGCGGTGAGGAAACGTATCACCCACATTTCACCTGTCAGGGATTTCGTTATATAAAAATAGAAGAATATCCTGGCGAGCTGAAACTGGATAATTTCAAAGCTATCGTATTACATTCCGAAATGACGCAGACCGGCCAGTTCTCCTGCTCGAATCCGGATATTAATCAACTTCACCACAATATTTTATGGGGGCTTAAGGGGAATTTTGTCGATGTCCCGACAGATTGCCCGCAACGCGATGAGCGTCTTGGCTGGACAGGAGATGCGCAGATATTTTGCCGGACAGCCAGCTACCTGATGCAGACGCGTAATTTTTTTGCCAAATGGCTGACCGATTTGCGATTCGACCAGACCGCAGAAGGCGGTGTTCCTCACGTCATTCCCGATATTCTGACCGGCCATTGTAGCCGCGACCGCCTGTTATCGGACGGCGGGACGGATTCAGCGTCAGCGTGGGCAGATGCGGCCGTGATCAACCCGTGGACGATGTATCTGATGTATGGCGATACGCGGGTGCTGAAAAACCAGTATGAAAGCATGAAGGCCTGGATCGACTTTATGACTGAACATTCTGAAAATAACATCTGGCACTACAAGTTACAGTTCGGGGATTGGGTGGCGCTGGACGCAAAAGAAGGGAGCTATTTTGGCGCAACGCCGAATGACCTCACCTGCACAGCTTATTATGCCTGGTCAACATTGTTATTTGCCAGGGCGGCGAAAGCGCTGAAGCGGATGTCCGATCATGAAAAATATCTCAAACTGCATCAGGATATCGTCCGCAGTTTTCAGAATGAATTTTTTACACCGACCGGCCGTCTGGCGTCGGGAACACAAACTGCACATATTCTGGCGCTGTATTTTAATCTGGTACCCGATGTTTTCCGGCAGAAAACGGCGCAGAGGCTGGTTGAATTGCTCCATGAACAGGGTGGGCATCTGGTTACCGGTTTCGTCGGTACGCCATATTTCTGCCATGCCCTCAGTCAGAATGGCTTTGCGAAGGAAGCCTGGGATCTGTTGTTGAAAGACGATTTTCCTTCCTGGTTGTATCAGGTAAAAGCGGGGGCGACCACCATCTGGGAACACTGGGACGGCATCAGACCGGACGGTTCAATGTGGAGCGCGGACATGAACTCATTCAACCATTATGCCTACGGGGCGGTGGGTGAATGGCTCTATCGCGTGGCGGCTGGCATTGAAGTGGATGAGGAGCAGCCCGCATTTAAACACGCGGTAATCAGCCCGGTCATCGGCGGTGGGCTGGACTGGCTCAATGCGGACTATCATTCCCTTTACGGTGAAATATCTGTGCACTGGAAAGTCACGGGCGATAGTCCCCGGGGCAAAAAAGTGGTGCTGGACGTCAACATTCCTGCCAATACGTCTGCGACGATAACGCTGCTTTTGGCAGAATGCATAGTCGAGTCCGACGGCATTGATTTTATGCATGATGCAGGCGGGTTATCGGCAAAAGTGGGTTCCGGACATTATCACATTACCTATATTCTGCGCGATTAACCCGGCACAGAGCCTGGCCGGAGGGCGTAGCCGCCTGCGCCTTCCGGCCCTGAAATGATTTCATCTTCCGCCCGTCATCTGCCCATCATAAAACCGTCATTTTACCCCGCTAGGTTATGCCCATCACAGGTCAGAGAGACGTAACGCGGCATGAGCTATTTATCACTCCATCACATCCAGAAATCCTGGGGGAATAAAATTGCACTCAACGACATCAGTTTCGATGTGGAAGAGGGCGATTTTATTGCTTTACTCGGGCCTTCCGGCTGCGGGAAATCGACCATGTTACGTGCTATTGCCGGGCTGGAGTCGGTTGACAACGGGGCTATTTATTTTCAGCAATCGGATGTCACTGCGCTTTCACCTTCCGAGCGTAAGTTGTCGATGGTGTTTCAGTCTTACGCGTTATTCCCGCACATGAGCGTGCGGGAAAATCTGTTGTTTGGCCTGCGTGCGCGTAATGAAGACAAGCGCCAGTTTGCCGCACGTCTGGGAGAAGTGAGCAAACTGATGGAGCTCGGGCATCTGCTCGACAGGTTACCCTCGCAACTTTCCGGCGGGCAGCAGCAGCGTGTGGCGCTCGGGCGTGCGGTGATCGCCAACAATAAACTGTGCCTGATGGACGAACCGCTTTCTAATCTCGACGCCAAGCTGCGTCAGAGCATGCGCCGCGAAATTCGTGCTATTCAGAAAAAACTCGGCCTGACCATGCTGTATGTCACCCACGATCAGACCGAAGCGATGAGCATGGCTGATAAGATCATCCTGCTCAACGATGGCCGCATTGAACAGCACGACACGCCGGACAACCTTTATAACAACCCGACCAGCATTTTTGCCGCGCAATTCATTGGTGCGCCACCGATGAACATCCTGCCGCTGGAACACCGCGGTGCCGGTCATTTCCTTGCCAATATGACGGTGCCGGTGGTGGACAATATTGACGAAGAAGGGCTGAGCCTTGGCCTGCGCGCAGAAGATATTCATCTGGTTTCCCCGGAACACGCCAGCCTTAACGGGCAGGTAGTCAGCGTTGAATATATGGGGGCGGACACGCTTGTGGCCTGCGCTTTAACGGGTTGCCAGGAACTCCTGACCGTCAAAGTAGCCGGTATGAAATGCTTTGCTGAAGGTCAGGTGGTGGGGCTGCAATGGGGAACCGGTGCACAATATTTTTTCTTCACAGCGGGCGGCAGGCGCTGCTACCACGCTGAACAATCCTGTTTGCCTTTAGATCAACGTGTTGCCGTGTAGTTATCACTTTTTTGCTCTCTTTTATTCACTCTTACAACGACTATTGCCAAAGGGAAGACTATGTCTATCGCGCACCGCTTTTCACGTCTGGCCACTGCTGTTCTCTTAATCACCGGAACGTCGGCCTTTGCGGCGGATCCTGTGAAATTGCAAATGTACTACCCGATTGCCGTTGGCGGGAAGATCAGCCACACGGTAGATACGCTGGTAGAAGATTTTCAGAAAACGCACCCTGATATCAGCATTCAGCCGGTCTATACCGGTGATTATGCAACGACGGTAACCAAAGCGCTGACGGCATTTCGCGGTGGCAATGCCCCGCAAATTGCAGTGATCGGCGACATCGAAGCTTATTCCCTGATTGATGCAGGCGCGATCCTGCCGGTCAGCGATCTGGCGAATGACGCTGAGGGCAAAAAGTGGATTGACGGTTTTTATCCGGCCTTTATCCGCCACATTCAGGACAAAGTGTGGAGCATCCCGTTCCAGCGTTCGACGGTCGTGATGTACTGGAACAAGCAGGCGTTTGAGAAGGCGGGGCTGAACGGTGATACCCCGCCAGCCAGCTGGCAGCAGGTGGTTGATTTCGGTAAAAAACTGGTTATCCGCGAGGGTAATGACGTCAAACAGTGGGGTATTGAAATCCCGTCTACGCCAAACGGTTACTGGAACTTCCAGGGTATCGCGGCGACCAACGGTAGCCACCTGGATAACGGCAAAGGGACGGCAGTCACCTTTGATACACCGGCCAATATCGAAGCGTTGCAATGGCTGACGGATCTGGCGCAGAAAGACGGCGTATCACCAAAAGGCACCATTGCCTGGGGCACTACGCCGCAGGACTTTATCGACGGTAAAACGGCCATGATGGTGACCACCACCGGCAATCTGACGACTGTACGCGATAACGCGAAATTCCCGTTTGGTGTGGCGATGTTGCCTGAAAAAACCCAGCGCGGCAGCCCGACCGGCGGCGGCAACCTTTACGTCTTCAAAAACACCACGCCGGAACAGCAGAAAGCGGCAATGGAATTTATCCGCTGGGTATCAGCGCCTGAGCAGGCGGCACGCTGGAGTATCGCGACCGGTTACGTGGCGACATCGCCAGCGGCCTGGGAAACACCGGTCATGCAAGATTACGTGAAACAAGTCCCGCAGGCACTGGTGGCGCGCGAGCAGTTGAAATATTCACAGCCGGAGCTTTCGACATACAACAGCGTGCAGATCCAGGAACTGCTAAATCACGCGATCGAAGCCTCTGTCACGCAGGCAAAAACGCCAGCAGATGCGCTCAGTTCCGCGCAGAAACAAGCTGACCGCCTGCTGAAACCTTATCAATAACAACGGTAAGGAACCGCATGAGCATGCTTCATTCTGTCGTACCGGCTGCACGTAAACGCCGGCTGTCATTACAGCTGTATGGCTATCTGTTGTTGTTGCCGGCACTGGGTTTTTTACTGCTGTTTACTCATTACCCGGCGCTGGCGACAGTGTGGGAAAGCCTGTTCAGTGCGGCGCGCAGCGGACATCCGGCACAGTTTGCCGGGCTGGATAACTACCGTGCGCTGCTCGATGATGACGTGTTCATGCTGTCTTTACGCAACAACCTGTTGTACGCGGTCATCACGATCCCGCTCTCTGTGGTGCTGGCGCTGATGATGGCGCTGGCAGTGAACCGCCGTCTGCGCGGTAACGCGATGATCCGCGCCGCATTTTTCATTCCTTCACTATTGCCGATGGTAGCCATTGCCAATCTGTGGCTGTTTTTTTACACCCCGCAACTCGGTTTGTTAAACAAAATGCTGGCGCTTTTCTCGCTGCCAGCTGTCAACTGGCTCGGGGAACCGGGCACGGCGCTTTACAGCCTGATGGCGGTTTCGGTATGGCGTGAAGCCGGTTTTTTCATGATTTTTTATCTGGCTGCGCTCCAGCAGATTGACCCGAGGCTGGCGGAAGCCGCACAAATAGAGGGCGCGTCACGAAGCTATTTTTTCCGCCGCGTACAGTGGCCGCTGCTGATGCCGACGACGCTGTTTATCCTGATTAATGCCTCGATGAATGCCTTCAGAATTGTCGACCAGGTGATCGCCATGACCAATGGCGGGCCGAATAACAGCACCAGTTTGCTGCTGTTTTACATCTACCGCACCGCATTCAGTTACTGGGATTTACCGGCTGCCTCGGCGATGACCGTGGTGCTGCTGGTGATCCTTGCCGCCATTGCGCTGATCAAATTTAATTTGCTGGATAAAAAGGCACATTATCAGTGAGCATCACTCTGACCCTTACCCCGGCACGGACATTTTCTTTACGCCGCCTGTGCCTGAACCTGGCCATCTGGCTGGCCGCCTTGTTGTGGTTTTTACCGGTGCTGGTCGCCATCTGGGTTGCTATTCATCCGGCGTCTGCGCAGGGCAGTTTTTCTCTGTTTGCCCCGCTGACGTTACAAAATTTCATTCACGCCTGGGGCGCAGCACCTTTTGCCCGCTATTTCCTGAATACGACTTTGCTGGTGCTGATGATTGTCGTCTGCCAGCTGATCCTTGCCACACTGGCGGCTTACGCACTGGTGCGTTTCAAACTCAAAGGCGGTGGATTTATTTTTGCGCTGGTGCTGTTGCAACTGATGATCAGCCCCGATGTGCTGATCCTCAATAACTACCAGACGATTGGCGCGCTGGGATTGCGCGACAGCCTGCTCGGGATTGCACTGCCTTATTTCGCGTCAGCCTTTGCGATTTTCCTGCTACGCCAGACCTTCAAGAGCATCCCGCTGGTGCTGGAAGAAGCGGCGATTGTCGAAGGTGCCAGCCGCTTCTACATTCTGCGCAAAATCTACATTCCGCTGGCGAAACCGATTTATGTCGCTTTCGCCCTGGTTTCTATCAGTTTCCACTGGAACGATTTCCTCTGGCCTCTGGTGATCACCGACTCCGTGAAAGTGCGCCCGGTTACCGTCGGGCTACAGCTGTTTTCTGCGCCAGAGCAGGGCGTGCAGTGGGCGCTCATCAGCGCCGCGACCCTGATGACCGTTTTGCCATTACTGGTGCTTTTCCTTATTTTCCAGCGCCAGTTTGTTCAATCTTTTATGCGGGCAGGGATCCGGTAAGTTCCCGACAGGAGAATAGTATGACTGTAACCACCTCATTTCCTATGTTATCTGAGCGGCAGGAACGGGCGCTGGGCAACGTGAGTTCACTGTATCAGCAACCCGATGTGCATGACGCGCTGGTGAATGGCGCCCGGCTGCGCTTCGGGCTGATTGCTGACCCGCAATATGCCGATGCGGATACGCATAAAATCCGGTATTACCGCAACAGCCTGGATAAGCTGGCGACGGCCATCAATGAACTGAATGATTTAAAACTCGATTTTGTGGTCACGCTGGGTGATCTGGTTGATCGCAACTGGAGCAGTTTTCAGCCAGTGCTTGAGCGTTATGAAGCGCTGCGCCACCCGCATGCGATCCTCATCGGTAATCACGATGCTCAGGTGATTTCAGATCATCTCGGCGCGCAGAAACCCGCTATCGGTTTACCGAAAAGTTATTATTCGTTCAGCCTGCCGGGCTATCGTTTTCTGGTGACCGACGGCAACGACGTCAGCCTGTACTGCAACCACGCCAACGGTGATGACCGCCAGCTGGCAGAATATATGCTCGAGGAACTGACGGAATGTCAGCAATCGCAGGCGCAGGAGTGGAACGGCGCGGTCGGGCCGAAACAACTGGAATGGATTGAAAAAAACCTGCGTGAAGCGCATGAGCAGCGTGAGGTTGTGCTGGTGTTCGGGCATTATCCCCTGACGCCGGTGAACTCTCATAATCTGTGGAACTGCGAGACGCTGGTGGAGTTACTGTGCCGGTATGACGTGCGGGCTTATTTCGCGGGTCACGATCACCGTGGCGGTTATGACCGTGTGGAAAATACCGATTTCATTACCCTCAAAGGCATGGTCGATGGTGAGAACAGCCTGCCATTTTCGGCTGTAACGCTGGCAGATGATGTACTGACTATCACCGGTTACGGCACGGAAATCAGCCGGGTGCTGAGCCGTTAATCAAAAATAGAAAACAAAAAGGCTCACCGCAGTGAGCCTCATAAAAACGGTCAGTTTTACGCGGTAAGCAGGTTCGGGCAAGGCGTGCCTTTTGCCAGCTGGTCAATATTCATCAGCGTGGTTTCAGAAATACTGGTCAGCGCATCACTGGTCAGGAAAGCCTGATGGCCGGTGAACAACACGTTGTGACAGGAAGACAGACGGCGGAACACGTCGTCCAGAATGACTTCATTGGAGTTATCTTCAAAGAACAAGTCGCGTTCGTTCTCATAAACGTCCATACCCAGTGCGCCGATTTTCTGCTTTTTCAGCGCGTCGATGGCGGCGGTGGCATCCAGCAATGCGCCGCGACTGGTGTTCACAATCATCACACCATCTTTCATTTTGGCAAAAGACTGAGCGTTGAGCAGATGGTGATTTTCCGGCGTCAGCGGGCAGTGCAGGGAAATGACGTCGGATTCGGCGTAAAGCGTATCCAGATCGACATATTCTGCACCGAGCTCCAGCGCCAGCGGGCTTGGATACGGATCGAAGGCCAGAATACGCATTCCAAAACCTTTCAGAATACGCATCGTGGCCACACCGATTTTACCGGTGCCGATGATACCGGCGGTGCGCTGGTACATATTAAAGCCAATCAGTCCTTCGAGTGAGAAGTTGGCTTCGCGGGTGCGCTGATAAGCACGGTGAATGTGGCGGTTAAGGCACAACATCATGCCGACGGTGTGTTCTGCGACCGCTTCCGGTGAATAGGCCGGAACGCGCACAACAGAAATGCCCAGTTCTTTCGCCGCCTCAAGATCGACGTTGTTAAAGCCTGCGCAGCGTAGCGCCAGCGTTTTTATCCCCAGAGAAGCCAGTTCCTGCAACACTTCGCGGCTGCCGTCATCATTGACGAAAATACAGACGGCATCTGCACCGGCTGCGTTTTTTGCAGTTTGCGGGGACAGCAGAAAATCGAAAAATTCCAGCTCATAGCCATAATGTTCATTGACCAGTTCCAGATATTTCCGGTCGTAATTTTTAGTACTGTAGACAGCCACTTTCATGGTGTTTCTCCGCAGTGAGTTTGAATCTCTGGCAAAACTGTTTCCGACTGTTTTATAAGGAATAAACATTTTCAGAAACAATTCGCAATATGCCACCAAACTAACAGAGCGTCGGGGGGCAGACAATTTTTCCTGTGCTATTTGGGTGCCGGATACTGGTATTTCAACCATCAGTTGTTACGCTAATTATGATATCTTGCGGGCGGTCAGACTATTAAGTGCAAAACAAGGCAAGTCATGAGGAACGGACTGAAGAGAAGCGCGCAAATTATCCTGAGTATAGTGGTGATTCTCGCGCTGCTGATGTGGGCGTTATGGAAAACGGTGCCGCAGTGGTTGCCGGCGGTGGCCAGCCACTGGCTCCCGAAAGGAACACAACTGACACTCAGCGGTGCGCCGCACTGGTCGGACGGTGTGTTGCAATTGCCGGGGCTGCGTTATTCCGCCGGTGAATGCCAGCTTGCGACTGCGGAAAATGCACGTCTGAGCAAAGAAGGCGGGCACTGGGCGCTCAATATTGATGCGCTGAAAGTCGATACTGCCTGTCTGGCGCAACTGCCAAAAAGTGACGCCTCAACGCCGCTCTCCGTGGCGGATTTACAACACCTTCTGCCCGACGGGCGCGTCAACGTGACGCAACTTTCCGTAACGCCCTGGCAGCGTTATGCGGGGCAAGTTCAGTTCAGCAGCGAAGGCGGCGTACAGCATCTGACCGTGAGCAGCGACGCGCTGAAACTCGACGCCGTGCTGGGCGCTGACCGTACGCTGGCGATCCATTCGTTCAGCCTGATCCCGCCCGGTAGCGAACAACCTGTCACGCTCAGTGGCAAACTGCTTCTGCCCGCCACGTTCGATCAACTGCCGGAATCCGGCGAGCTTCATGCAGAAATTCAAACCGCGCAGGTGCCATCCCCGCTGGATATTACCCTTAACTGGCAGGCCACCGAAGGTGTGCTGACGCTGGCAGAAAAGGGGCGTGACCTGCCGCTGGCGACGTTGCCGTGGAAACTCAACCGCAATGAATTGCAGATTACGCAAGGCCAGTGGCACTGGCCGTACGCCACACAACCGCTGGCAGGCGGCGTGAATCTTACGCTCAGCGACTGGACGCCGGCCTTCGATCAAACCCGCATTACGGCGCGCCTGAACGTGCTGACGCAAGGCCATAACGGTAAGGCTAACGTGGTGCTGACGATGGGGCCGGGGCGCATCGGCTTGCTGGACAGTGATTTAGATTTGCGCCTGACCGGGCAGGCGAATTTGCAGGCCACATCGCTCAGCGCCTCGTTGCCCGGACAGCTGAGTGGTTCTGTGCTCAACCCGACGCTTTCCCTGCGCAGCGGCTCACTTTTGCGCGCCTGGGGAAAACCCACGTCAGAGCTGACTATCAGCGATGCACGCTGGCCGCTGGCGGGCGTTAAAGTCTCGGCGCAGGGCGTCAGCGGGCCACTGCAGGCGATCCTCAAGGCCCGCCACAGTTTCTGGGGTAAATTCGATCTGCATCTCAGCGGTAAATCACAGGCATTCTGGCCGGACATCGGGCAATGGGATTTCAACTACTGGGGCAACGGGCATCTGCCGCCGCTTAACGGTCGCTGGGATATGTCCGGTAAAGGCCAGTGGCACGACAATGTCATCAACATTCTGTCCCTTTCGACCGGCTTTGACCGGCTGCACTACGGTTTGGTCGATGTTGATGCGCCGCGTCTGACACTGGAAAAACCACTGGTCTGGCAACGTCCGCCATCAGCCCGTTTCAAACCGCAATATCCTGATTTGCCGACCGTGTTTAAAGGCGATATCAGGCTGGTGGCGAAGAAAATTGCCTTCACTAATGGCGGTTATCTGCCTCCGGCAACGCTCGCACTGCAACTGAACGGCGAAAGCCCGGACAGCTTTACGATGCGCGGTATGCTTGATGCTAAACCGATCGGCCCCATCCGCCTGAATGGCCGCTGGGACGGTGAGCGTTTGCGTGGTGAAGGTTGGTGGCCGAAGCAGCAACTGACGGCGTTCCAGACGTTACTGACGCCGGATCTGAATATCAGGCTGCGTGAAGGCTCGTTCTATGCCCAGTCAGCGTTTTCAGCTGCGCGTAAACAGGGATTTGTCGCCGGTGGTCACTGGGTGGTGAAAAACGGTGGGTTCTGGATGAAAGACGGCGACATGAGCGGGCTGGACTTCAGCCTGCCGTACCGCCTGAAGGATCAGGTCTGGCAGTTGGGTGTGAAAAAACCGGTCATGCTGCGTATTGGTGAAGTGAATAATTTGGTCAAAATGCAAAACGTCACTGCGGATTTGCAGGGGCATTACCCCTGGAGTGAGAAAACGCCGCTCACCCTGAGCAATCTGGGCGTGGATACGTTACGCGGTCACCTTAGCCTGTCGGCACTGCGGATGCCCCAGCATGATGCCGCCGTGCTTAAACTGGAGAAAATTAATCTCAGCGAACTCTTTACCGCGCTGAAACCAAAACAGCTGGCGATGTCCGGTGTGATCTACGGCGAGTTGCCGCTGTATGTCCAGAATCCGCAATGGATCATCCATAACGGCTGGATCAGGAATGACGGCAGCCTCACGCTGCGTCTCGATCCTGATTTTGCCGATGCAATGGCCAGCGGGAATTTTGCTAACAATATGGTCATTGGCCTGCTGCGCTACATGGAAATCAGCCGTTCAGATGCAGAGGTAAGTCTCGATAATCTCGGGGTGCTGGTGATGAAAGCTAAAGTGGACGGCGTGAACTACACCGATACGACGCATGGCGGCGATAAAGAAAAACGCGAAATTGTCCTGAATTATTCCCATCAGGAAAATATTTATCAGCTTTGGCGAAGTTTGCGCTTTGGCGACAATCTTCAGGAATGGCTGCAACAGCAGGTGTCTTTGCCTGCGAATGCGCTTTCAAAAAGCCCGGCTACGGCGGGGCAGCAAAAGGATCAAACCGTGAGGAAGGAACAATGAAACTGCGACTTGTCGGCCCGTGCGTGGCGCTCAGCGTAATGATGCTCAGTGGCTGCGTACCTCGCATTGAACTGGCCGCGCCTAAAGAGCCGATCACTATCAACATGAATGTGAAAATCGAACATGAGATCCATATCAAAGTGGATAAAGACGTTGAAAACCTGCTGAAAAACCAGAGCAACTTGTTCTAGGAGAGCGTATGTCCGGGGTGTTTATCAAAAGAATCAGCCTGATGTTACTGGCCGGTGGTTTATTTTTTTGCAGTCAGGCATTCGCTTTAACCTTGAGTGAAGCTAAGCAACAGGGGCGTGTCGGAGAGACACTTTCCGGCTATCTGGCGCCCGTGAAGCAGGATGCAGAAAGCGTCGCGCTGGCGGCAAAAATCAACGATGCGCGCAAACAGCAATATCAGCAGGTGGCACAGGATAATAACGTCAGCACCGACGACGTCGCCAAACTCGCCGGGCAAAAACTGGTCGCCAGAGCCGCAACTGGCGAGTACGTGCGCGGCATTAACGGGAAGTGGTTGCAGAAGTAACCCGGAAATTAAGTCATAAAAAAAGCGCGCCATTCGGCGCGCAAGTGCTTTATCACAACATCATCTGAGCGGGTCTGGCAGGTTCTAAAGTGAATGATGGCTCAGATTGTGATAACAGATGTTATGCAGCAGCCAGTTCTTTGATGGCTGCATCGATTGCTGCTTTCGCATCAGTCTGTGCTTTGGTCGCGACTTCCGGGCCGTAAGCAATACCTTCTGCGTAAACGAATTCTACGTCGCTCATGCCCAGGAAGCCCAGGAACAGAGACAGGTATGGAGCAACCAGGTCGCTTGGGGTGTCTTTATGGATACCACCACGGCTGGTCAGAACGATAACGCGTTTGCCTTTCACCAGACCTTCAGGGCCTTTCTCGGTGTATTTGAAGGTCACGCCAGCACGGGCCACCAGGTCAAAATAGTTTTTCAGCTGAGTAGGGATGTTGAAGTTGTACATAGGGGCTGCGATAACGATCACGTCATGCGCCTGCAGTTCTTCAATCAGGGTATTAGACAGCGCCAGCGCTTCTTCCTGACGCGGAGTCAGCGGGGCATCAGATGGACGCAGTGCGCCAACCAGCTCACCATCAAGAACAGGAATCGGATCAGCAGCCAGATCACGAACAGTGACAGCAGAACCGCTGTTGGCGGCCTGATACTGTGCGACCAGGTAATCGGCCAGTTGGTTAGACTGAGAGAAGTTAGCCAGAATGCTTGATTTCAGAACGAGTACTTTGCTCATTAGTGAGTTCCTTACTGTGTGATACATAGGGAGCAGGTTTTATAACCAGAACATCCCCGGAATGGAACTTACTTTATTCACAAAGCTTATTCAGTGATAGCGCAATATTTCGAGACCTCCTTTCAGTATTTTTGAACAAGACACGAAAGGCTAAAAACGTCGAACTTTCTTCATCCTCAATAGCTTGTGTTAACATATTGGTATACAGGCTCGTAAGAACCCGCCTCAGATCATTTCAAATTCAGATGACGGATGCTTTGCTCATTCAGTCGGCTGACTTGCAACAAGGAATATAGAACGTGAAATCACCGCTCGCGGCATTATCAGCGCAGTTAGACGGGCTGATGCTACGTGACCGGCAACGCCTGCAACGTCGTTTGCAGGGTGCCAAAAAGACTTTCGAACAGAACACCAACCCTCAGGCCGTTGAGGCATTAACGGCTGAGCTTCAGAACGCGATTACCGAAAGCCTGAAAAAAGTCAGCGCCCGTGAAGCTTCGCGGCCCAAAATCAGCTATCCGGAAAACCTGCCGGTCAGCCAGAAAAAAGACGACATCTTTAAGGCTATCCGCGATCACCAGGTGGTGATTGTCGCCGGTGAGACCGGTTCCGGTAAAACCACGCAGATCCCGAAAATCTGTATGGAACTGGGACGCGGTATTAAAGGGGTCATCGGTCATACGCAACCACGCCGTCTGGCGGCGCGTACTGTCGCCAACCGTATCGCCGATGAGCTGGATACCACGCTCGGCAATACCGTCGGCTATAAAGTGCGTTTTAACGATCAGGTCAGCGATAACACGCTGGTGAAACTGATGACCGACGGGATCCTGCTGGCGGAGATCCAACAGGATCGCATGCTGATGCAGTACGACACGCTGATTATTGATGAAGCCCACGAACGCAGCCTGAACATCGATTTTATTCTGGGTTATCTGCGCCAGTTGCTGCCGAAACGCCCGGATCTGAAAGTCATTATTACGTCCGCGACCATCGATCCGCAGCGGTTCTCCCGGCACTTTAATAACGCGCCGATCATTGAAGTCTCCGGCCGTACTTACCCGGTTGACGTACGTTATCGCCCGATTGTGGATGATGCCGAAGATGTGGACCGCGACCAGTTGCAGGCGATTTTCGACGCCGTGGATGAACTGGGCCGCGAAAGTATGGGCGACATCCTGATCTTCATGAGCGGTGAACGTGAGATTCGCGATACCGCCGATGCGCTGAACCGCCTGGACTTGCCGCATACCGAGATCTTGCCGCTATACGCGCGGCTGTCGAACAGCGAACAAAACCGCGTGTTTCAGTCACACGCCGGTCGCCGTATCGTGCTGGCGACCAACGTGGCGGAAACCTCACTGACCGTGCCGGGCATCAAGTATGTGATTGACCCCGGCACCGCGCGTATCAGCCGCTACAGTTTCCGCACCAAAGTGCAGCGCCTGCCAATTGAACCGGTTTCTCAGGCCTCGGCCAATCAGCGTAAAGGCCGTTGCGGACGTGTTTCCGAAGGTATCTGTATCCGTCTGTATTCGGAGCAGGATTTCCTGTCGCGCCCTGAATTTACCGATCCTGAAATTCTGCGTACCAACTTAGCCTCCGTTATTTTACAAATGACATCGCTGGGGCTGGGCGATATCGCGGCATTCCCGTTTGTGGAAGCGCCGGACAAACGTAATATTCAGGACGGCGTGCGCCTGCTCGAGGAGCTGAACGCCATCAATAATGCCGTCGATGGCCGTTACTCACTGACGCCGCAGGGCCGTCAGCTGGCGCAGTTGCCGGTTGATCCGCGTCTGGCGCGTATGGTGCTGGAGGCGCAGAAAAACGGTTGCGTGCGTGAAGTGATGATCATCACCGCCGCACTGTCTATTCAGGATCCGCGCGAACGTCCGATGGACAAACAGCAGGCTTCTGATGAAAAACATCGCCGGTTTGCGGATAAAGATTCTGATTTCCTGGCGTTCGTCAATTTGTGGGATCACCTGAAAGTGCAGCAAAAAGAGCTGTCTTCCGCGCAGTTCCGCAAGCTTTGCCGCAGCGACTTCCTCAACTATCTGCGCGTGCGTGAGTGGCAGGATATTTATACTCAGCTGCGCCAGGTCGTTAAAGAACTCGGGCTGCCGGTGAACAGCGAGCCGGCGGAATACCGCGAGGTGCATTGCGCATTGCTGACCGGTTTGCTGTCGCATATCGGGCAGAAGGATGCCGACAAACAGGAATATACCGGCGCGCGCAACGCCCGTTTCGCGGTGTTCCCGGGTTCCGGTTTATTTAAGAAACCGCCGAAATGGGTGATGGTGGCAGAACTGGTGGAAACCAGCCGTCTGTGGGGGCGCATTGCTGCCCGCATCGAACCGGAATGGATTGAACCGCTGGCGCAGCATCTGGCGAAAAGCAGCTACAGCGAACCGCACTGGGAAAAAGCGCAGGGTGCGGTGATGGCGACGGAAAAAGTCACGCTGTACGGCCTGCCGATCGTGGCTGCCCGCCGGGTGAATTACGGCACGATCGATCCGGTGGTGTCGCGTGAACTGTTTATCCGCCATGCGCTGGTGGAAGGCGACTGGCAGACGCGTCATGCGTTTTTCCGCGCCAATTTGCGCCTGCGTACCGAAGTCGAGGAGCTGGAACACAAATCACGCCGTCGCGATATTCTGGTCGATGACGAAACCCTGTTCCTGTTCTACGAACAACGCATCGGGCAGGAAGTGGTGTCGGCGAAGCACTTTGATACGTGGTGGAAAAAACAGCCGCAGGACAGCCTGAATTTCGAAAAAAGCATGCTGATCAAAGAGGGCGCGGGCAACATCAGCGCCCACGATTACCCGAATTTCTGGCATCAGGGCAATCTCAAACTGCGCGTGACCTATCAGTTTGAGCCGGGCACTGACGCCGATGGCGTCACGGTGCATATCCCGCTGCCACTGCTTAATCAGGTGAGCGAGGAGGGTTTTGACTGGCAGATCCCCGGCATCCGCCGCGAGCTGATTATGGCGCTGATCAAGTCATTGCCTAAACCGGTTCGCCGTAACTTTGTGCCTGCGCCAAACTACGCTGATGCTTTGCTCGGGCGCATCAAGCCGTTCGAAATGCCGCTGCTTGATGCGATGGAAAAAGAGCTGCGCAAGATGAGTGGCGTGACCATTGCGCGTGAAGACTGGCATCTGGATCAGGTGCCCGATCATCTCAAAATGACGTTCCGCATTATTGATGAGAAAAACAAAACGCTGCGCGAAAGCAAGGACCTGACAGCGTTGAAATCTGGCCTGAAAGAGCAGGTTCAGCAGACGCTCTCTGCGGTCGCCGATGACGGTATCGAACAGCGCGATTTACATGTCTGGAGTTTCGGCACGCTGCCGGAGCGCTACGAGCAAAAACGCGGCGGCTATGAAGTGAAAGCGTATCCGGCGATTGTCGACGAGAAAGACAGCGTGGCGATCCGCCTGTTTGACAGCGAGCTTGAGCAGCAACAGGCGATGCTCGCCGGGATGCGACGTTTGCTGCTGCTGAACATTCCTTCGCCGGTGAAATACCTGCATGAAAAGTTGCCGAACAAAGCCAAGCTGGGGCTGTATTTCAACCCTTACGGCAAAGTGCTGGATCTGATCGACGACTGCATTTCCTGCGGTATCGATAAGCTGATTGCGGAGTCCGGCGGGCTGGTGTGGCGTGAAGAGGATTTCGCGAAACTTCACGAGCATGTGCGCGCCAATCTGAATGACACCGTGGTGCAAATCGCGGTTCAGGTAGAGCAGATCCTGACGACGGTCTTTAACATCAATAAACGGCTAAAAGGGCGAATTGATATCACGATGGCGCTGGCGCTATCAGATATTAAAGCGCAGATGTCCGGCCTGATTTATCGCGGGTTTGTGACGCAAAACGGCTGGAAGCGCCTGCCGGATACGTTGCGCTATTTGCAGGCCATCGAACGGCGGATGGACAAACTGGCGATGGACGCTCACCGTGACCGTGCGCAGATGCTGAAAGTTGAAAACGTCCAGCAGCAATGGCAGCAATGGCTGAACAAACTGCCGCCGGTTCGCCAGCAGAGTGAGGATGTGAAAGAAGTCCGCTGGATGATTGAGGAACTGCGCGTCAGTTATTTCGCCCAGCAGCTTGGCACGCCGTACCCGATTTCAGATAAACGAATCTTGCAGACGATGGAACAGTTAGTCGGTAATTGATTGTATTTATTGGCTTTAAAATTACCGATTTTCCCTTAGTGGCACTCTGGGGCTGATGCCTTATAGTGCCATTTTTGCATCGATTAGTTTGACCTGTTCATTATCATTTCATTCATCCCTGTTTTTGCAATCTCTTGATGAGCCAGACATGGAGACGTTCATTCGATTTATTGAAAGTGGTTTAAGCGCGGCGTATTCTTAAACCCTTCTAATCAAATGGATATTGAGAATGGATACTACCGAAGAGTTGGGTGGGACTTATTTCTACCATGGTCATGCGAATGTAACTGCTCAGGAATTATTCTTGCTCATCTACGTAGAACGGTTATCAGAACACCTTGGTTTAGATGTAACCACGACAGCGATGATTTTAGGAGGCCAGCCATGGATTCCTGTATCAGGGAAACTTTCCGCAATAAACAACACACCTGGAACAAGCGTTGTATCTAAGCTGGCACGCGCCTTACTTAAAGAGAAAAGAATACCTTTCGGTTTAAGACTCTCAGCCCCTATGGGAAAAGGAGCAAAAATAAAACTTGTTCCAACTAGCAAATTGGCTCCTTTTATTGGTCGCTGGATCCCGTGGTTGGGATACGCGCAGATTGTCATCATGCTTGAAATGGTTGGTAGGAGTACCAGAAACAAATACAACCTCATCGCAAGACCTGAACACCGAATTGCATGGACGTATTTCTAATGGGCGAGAGGGATTTTGAAACGGAAATTTGTGAATATTTGACCAAGCATTATGGTTTCAGAAAGAGCTGGCGTGACCCTGAAATTGTTCCTGTTCAAAAGCACTGGGGCATAAACGAAGGGGAATTTAACTTACTTCCCGAAGACGCCGAAGACATGCTTGTGGACGTTTTCACTAAGTACAGCGTCGATTACTCACATTTTGACATGTTAAATTATTACGAAGCGGAGAGAGCGTTTTGGCAAAAGAAACTGCCACAACGCGAGTTAAAACCGCTAACCGTCGAAATGATTATTGAAGCTGTTAAAGTTGGGCGATGGTTTTACGATGATTAAAGAAAGGGGCTTTCGCCCCTTTCAAACTAAGCTGTCTGACGGTCATTCCACGAATCGGCAAAAATAATATTGCCGTCGTTGTGCTTCCAGGTAATTTTCTCGTAACGGATTTCAACCGTTTCCATATGGTTCTCATTTGGATTGCTGGCTGCGGCCATTGCCGGAGAAATAGAAACTATCCGCACTTTCTCCAAAAGCATGTTGAAATATTCCACTTCCTGACCGGCATCATTAATGCGGTACCATTTAATCTCAGCTGATTCGAGGTTCTGGCCTGTCGCCACAGCCTTGTAAATATATGGGCTTGAGCAATCGAAATCTTTTACGATCAGCAAAGGGGAATGCATGCGTGTGGCTGTGACTTTCCCTGTAGCGTTATCAGTTGGGATCATCAGGTTGTGATGAAATCCTTTCACTTCAATACTGTATTCCCTGTCTTTAACATCAACCCCGCCTTTAATCAGCGCACCGCCGTCATCTTTGAGCCATAAGTAAGCTGGAATTGCCATTTCTCTTATCTCCTTGAGTTTATGAAAATTTGAGTAAACGTACGCCCGGAGATATCAGAGAGCAATGAATCGAATGATGGGGAAATGATTTTCAGAAGTTTATTATTGATGGTTGACGAAGATCCAACGTTGGATTTCAGAGGCCAAAACAGGGGCATAGATGGGGCACCCAAAAGGGTGTTTAAAGTTGAGCTGGGTAGATAAGTGAAAAGTTAACTTGCTGATAATAAATAATAATGTATGAAATTAAAAAGATTATATTTCTTATAATGCAATATACAGACAATGGAACAACTGATTTAACCGGCCCCCTGAAATGAAAAAACCGCCTCAGTTCTCTACGGCGGTTTTTTATATCTCATATCACGGTATTAGCGTCTAGGGCGTAGTTGCTGGCGCTGCCGGGCTTGCACTGATGACACCAGAAGACAAGGTATTGAGCGCATCACGGATTGCAGGCACGGCCAGCGCACGGTTGTCGGCCAGATACCGGTCTTGTGCGGCAGGCGCGGAACTTTGAATCGCCACCAGAGACCAGCCATCTGCATTTTTCAACAGCAACGGAGAACCACTGTCGCCAGGCAACGTATCGCAGCGGTGCGATAATACACCCGGTTGTGCCCATCCGGTGATCAGACAGTCCTGATGCACATACAAATCATCCAGATGATCTTCCGGATAGCCTGCCTGCGTGATTTTTCTGCCTTCCTGTTTAAGCACATTGGTCAGATCGTCGCGCGAACCTTCCCATAGCGGTAAAGGCCTGATAGGTAATGCCAGCTTTTCATCGGTCAGCCGGATGAGGGCAAAATCAAAAGGCGCAGCTTTGGGGGGAACAATCCAGCCATCGCCGTCTGCTTTAAGTTTTTTGCCCAGTTTCGGGTCGACCAGCGTTTGTAATGCCGTGATCTGGTAACGCCATTTCTGTTTGTGAGAAATAAAACGCAGGGCAATCACTTTGTCTATTTTGCCCGGAGGGGCAAGAACGCAGTGACCGGCAGTGAGAACCAGATGTTTAGAAATGAGCGTTGCGGTGCATAAATTGCCGCTCTCCGTTTCTATCTGGCCAATGGCCTGCCACGGCCATTGTGCCGATGCAGCGATTTGTGTCCGCTGATCGTGGCCGAAAAACAGTGCCGTTTTTTCTTTTACGCTGATAGACGGTGCGTCGGTATCTGCAGTATCCGGGGAATCTGCATGAACGAAAGGAGTGGCGGTAACACAGAAAAAGCACAAAAACAGCGGTAATGCGATGCGCATAACATTCTGACCTTGAAAACAGGGAGAACCCGGAAACCAGTTATTATGGGACGATTATAGACGGTTATCTTTCGAGATGGGTAATTTTGTCTGATAACTCAGTCTTTTGAACAGACGACGGACGTCATCTCAGGGTATTTCAGAAGTAGAAGAACAGGGTGATCAAGCCTAAGAGGATCAGGAAGCACAGGGTGATTTCGAACAGGTATCGGCGCAGCATCTTCCATCAGTACCTCAAGATAGAAAACCGGAGAAAAAAACACCCGGCGAACCGGGTGTTAAATCATCAGTCTTGATAATGGTGAGTGGATACGCTCACAAAGACTTCTTACTGACTACTTATGCTGCTGGAGTTGCTTTTGCAGCTGGTGCAGCTTTCTTAGCATGTTTTACGTGTTTTTTAGCAGCCTGCGCTTTCTGAGCTACCGGAGCAGCTTTTTTAGCGTGTTTCACGTGTTTTTTAGCAGCCTGAGCTTTCTGAGCTACCGGAGCAGCTTTCTTAGCCGCTTTTTTGTGTTTTTTAGCAGCTTGAGCTTTCTGAGCTACTTTCTTGTGGGTCTTGTGCTTAGTAACGTGCTTAGCAGCAGGAGCAGCGGTAGTTGCTGCAGCAGCTGGCGCAGGAGCCGCAGTAGTTTCAGCAGCGAAAGCGACAGAAGACAGGCCCATTGCAGCGGCAACAACCAGAGCTAATACTTTTTTCATCTTTAATTCCTCAGAATTTCTGTTTAAGTGTCCACCCCACTGCGGGGCCGGTATGGAGAATACTAGGCGGGTTGGATCAGCTTGTCCGTAAGTGATTGGTTTCGGCGTGTAACGGAATGTACAAACTGGGGATTTCAGGGAAATCAGTGGGTTATGCGGTGGGGTTGCAGCGCTGGCGGCTCGATACCTTTTGGAAAGGTGAAATTTTGGTTTTTCATGTACCGGTGCCGTGGCACTGGCGGCTTATCTAAATTCAACTGCATTATTTAGATAACAATCAGCAGTGAGGTTGCGAGTTAGAAAGTTTCTGGCCGCTTTCAGAAGGCTTGCCGAACGCAGCGTTTCGAGACCTGTGGCTCGAAACCCAGTGAGGGAACCGCGCAGCGGCAAGTTTTCGCGGCAATAGCTGTGGCATCTGAAACATAGCCAGCGAGCGGAGCGCGTGTTGGGAAAAAGCGTGGGAGATCAAAGAGGGAGGCGCTTTCCTCCCTCTTTGGCGGTTTCGGCGCAGCGAGTTAAGTAATCACTGCAATTGAGAAACCGAAATTTTCTCGATCAAGCCTCTGGTGCAACCAGTTACTCAACCGTTAAAGGTATCTATTCTCCAGGTGTGCCCTGAAGAACCCCGGGTTCAGCGTCTCCCCGGTGGCATTCTTAATCAGCTGGTCGGTGGTAAACCGGCTCCCGTGTTGCCAGATATTTTGCTGTAACCACTGGAAGAGCGCTGTCAGGTCGCCGCGGGCGATATCATCCTGCAAAGTCGGGATCGCTTTGTTGGCGAACTGGAACAGCTGTGCGGCATACATTGCACCCAGCGTATACGTCGGGAAGTAGCCGAATCCGCCGTCGGTCCAGTGAATATCCTGCATACAACCGTCGCGGTAATTACCGACGGTATCAATGCCCAAGTATTCCTTCATCTTGCTGTTCCACAAGGCCGGAATATCATCGACTTCGATTTCGCCTTCCATCAGCGCCTTTTCGATTTCATAACGCAGGATGACGTGCGCCGGGTAGCTGAGTTCATCGGCGTCAACGCGGATAAAGCCCGGCTGGACGCGCTGGTTAAGCTTCATGAAATTGCTTTCATCCAGCCCGGGACGCTGACCGAACTGCTCGATAACCAGCGGGTACACCGATTTCAGGAACGGTTCGCTGCAACCCAGTTGCATTTCAAACAGCAGGCTTTGGGATTCGTGAACGCCCATCGACCGTGCGTTGGAAACCGGCTGGCCCAGCCACTCTTTTGGCAGGTTTTGTTCGTAACGCGCATGACCGGTTTCATGAATCACACCCATCATCGCGCTGAGGAACTCATCTTCGTTGTAACGCGTGGTGATACGTACGTCTTGAGGAACGCCGCCGCAGAACGGGTGCGCACTCACATCCAGGCGACCTGCATCGAAGTTAAAGCCCAGGCGATCCATGACTTTCAGGCCGAGCTGACGTTGCTTTTCGATATCAAACGGGCCTTGCGGCGCAATGCGGGATTCGGTTTTTTGCTTTTCTACCACGGTTTGCAGCAGATCCGGCAGCCAGGTTTTCAGATCACCAAACAGAACGTCAAGCTTTTGCGACGTCATGCCCGGCTCGTACAAATCGAGCAGGGCGTCGTAACGGCTGATGCCGGCGGCTTCGGCGCGCAGTCTGGCTTCTTCGCGGCTCAGTTTCACGACTTCTTTCAGGTTATCGGAGAAACCTTCCCAGTCGTTGGATTTACGCTGAATACGCCATGCCTGCTCGCAACGTGCACCGGCCAGTGATTTTGCCTCTACCAGGCTTTCCGGCAACAGCGCTGCCTGCTGATAATGACGACGCATTTCACGCAGGTTCGCCTGTTCCACATCATTAAGCTGCTCGCCGCTGGCCTGTTCCAGCCATTCGCCGACCTGTTTGGCCGTGAGGATCTGATGTGTCAGAACACTGAGTTCTGCCAGTGCCTCAGAGCGTGCCTGCCCGCCTTGCGGGGGCATCATAGCTGCCGCATCCCAGCCGGCGATCGCCGATAAATGGCTGAAACGGGACAGGCGGGCGAAGGTGTCGTGCAATTTTTTATAGGCGATGGTCATTGTGGCTCCCTTCCTGATTTTCGATATTAGGCTGCTCTGCAGCCAGATTAAATGTCGGTTTTACTGGCCAGCTGAAGCGCATGCTTGCACCTCCCAGTGGGCTGCTGTCAACAGTGATGCGCCCCTGATAGGCAACGGCAATGGAATGCACAATCGCCAGCCCCAGCCCGCAGCCACCCGTTGCGCGGTCGCGGCTTGGGTCAAGGCGGACAAAGGGTTCAAAGATCCGGGCGCGTTCTTCCGGTGGAATGCCCGGTCCGTCATCTTCAACTTGCAGGCAGGCCTGTTCGCCATCAAGCCAGAGGCTGACGCGCAATGTTTCCTGCGAATAGCGCAGGCCGTTATTCACCAGATTGTCCAGCACCCGTTCCATCAGACGTAAGTCAACGCCGCCAAAATCGTGATTGTGCGGAACGTCGTAAAGAATAGTGCGCTCGGTGATCATGCGGAAATCATCAACTTTGTCTTTCAGCCATTCAGCCAGATTGACGTTTTCCAGATTGAGCGTGACTTGCGGGCGATCGAGCCTTGCATAGGTCAGCAGTTCGTCAATCAGTGCCTCGAGCTGACCGATATCCCGGTTGATGGCGTTTTGTTCCGATTCTGGCAGATTCTCGCTGATGGCCAGACGGTAACGAAGGCGAACCAGCGGTGTCCGTAATTCATGCGCGATACCATCAATCAGCAATTTTTTGCTGGCAACCAGCGTGCTGATGTTATCCGCCATCTGGTTAAAGGCTATACCCAGGCGGTTCAGGCTGGAGGCGGAATCGAAATCGATACGCTCATCGAGATGTCCGTTACCCAGGCGCAGTGCAGAATTCTCCAGCCTCAGCAGATCCTGCCAGTGGGGACGCATCCACAGGAACACCGGCAATGCAAGAGACAGCCCAATCACCATCAGCAGAACGAGATCGAGCAGCCGCATCTCATGCATATAAAACAGATAAGGAATGGGGCCGACGACCAGCACATAGTGGCTGCGTGGTACGCGTTGTATAAATGTATATTCATCATCAAGTGCAACAATCTCGCCGTCTTTCAGACGCTGATCGAGCACCGGGCTAAGTTTACGTTTACCCAGTGGCTCGATGTGCAGTTTGAACGACAGGTTAAGATCCAGCGTATTGATGGTCTTATTCCAGTCTTTGATCGGGATTTCCCGAAGTTCACTTCGCATCAGGTAAAGCGAACTCTTCATCAGGTCATTCATTGACTGCCGGCCTGTTTTCTCAGCCGTCACTTTGTAGACCAGGCCGACCAGCATTGCCATGACCATAAAGCAGACCAGGAGTAACAGAAAAAACTGGATGAAGAGCTTTTTCATTCCAGTAATGTCTCCCAGGCATTGGGGGCAAATAAATAGCCTTTGTTGCGTACGGTTTTGATGCGAAAGGGTTCCAGCGTGTTGTCGTAAAGCTTGCGCCGCAGGCGGGAGATGGCCACATCAATGCTGCGATCCAGACCGTCGTAGCTGACGCCGCGTAAATTTTTCAGCAAGGCCTCTCTGTCCATAATGCGCCCGGCGTGCGTTGCCAGTTCCCATAACAGGTCAAAGTCGGATGTGGAAAGAACGATCGTCTCGTCCACCAGCGTCACTTCGCGGTTTACCGGATCAATACACAGTTGGCCAAAGTGCAGGGCGTTGCCGCTTTTCAGTGCCTGAACCGGCTGTTCTTTTTGTGTTGCCTGCGCGGGGCTTTGGCGCAGGTGAAGGCGCAACCTGGCCAGCAAAACGGCGGGTGGCGTCGTTTTTAAAATGTAATCACTGGCCCCCATTTCCAGTGACAGAATGTGGTTCATGTCACTGTCGAGCGACGTCAGCAGCACGATCGGGCCCGGGAAAATAGGGCGCAAATCGCGGCACAGCGTCATGCCGTCTTTGCCCGGAAGCATGATATCCAGCAGGACAAGATCGGGTTTTTCCTTCTCAATGCGCGCCTGCGCCGTATCACCGCGCGGCTCAACCAGCACGTCGATATCATGTTTACCCAGATAGGCGGCGATCAGGTTGCCGACTTCTGCATCATCTTCTACAAAAACGATTTTATTCATTGGCTTGCTGTTATAAAAAATCCGGTGGTTAGCATAGCGTGACGCGCCTGATGACGCCATCGTGCCAGGGTAATAGAACATGTCAGTTTTGCGGCATAAATTCCATATCCGCTAAATACTTTGGTCAAATTCTGAAATAGCAGGTTTTGCGTCCCGAGTGGCAACGGCCCAAACTAAAGCACCTGAACTGACTGGCAAAGTATTCATGAATTATGCCATTATATAGACGAATAACTTTAACGTTATAGATTCATTTGCATTATTGATTCGCCAAAAAACAGCACCGAGCACGCCTTCGTACGTTCAACACAGACGTCCAAATGAACAGGCCCTGACCAGGAAGAGGAATAGGGGATGAATGAAAACCGCCTGGTACCCGATGCGCGCAGTCAAAAAGCGTCCTTTGACTATATGGAATATTTGTCCGCATCCTGCAAAAAGAAATGGAGTTTTGTTGACGCTATTTATGGCGTGATGCCATTTTTCGGCATGGTTCTGAAATCCCGTTCTAAGAAAGAAAAATCTAAGCAGGAAGCCTTGCGCGCGCTGGCATTACAGGTGGTTTCCACACAGGTCAGTGATGAAACGAACATCGTGCGTCTGATTGAACTGGCCGAGCAGCAAAATATGTACAGTATTGATATCAACCTGCCGTATTCACTGACAGAAGAACAACTCACGGCAATAAAAGTTGAGTGCAAACATCTGGTACAGCTGAGCCAGAACAACGATCACCTGTTAGTGCAGATTATGCAGATGCCTTCTCAGCACTGACCGTTTGGCGCGAAAAGTCTTCAAACGTCTGTAAGATAAAAGGCCGCTTTCGCGGCCTTTGTCCTGTCTGGCGTCCGGTTATTTCTTCAGCTCTGCGCGTAAATCTTTCACATCGCTTGCCGAAACCGGTGCGGCGGCATTTCCCCAACTGTTACGGATGTAGGTCAGCACATTCGCCACGTCCGCATCGCTCATGTTGGCATCAAATGACGGCATAGACGGCGCGGTCGGTTTGCTGTCGGTCGCTACCGGACGGCTGCCCGCCAGCACAACGCGGATCAGTGATGTCGCATTCGGCTGGTTGATCAGCGCGGAATCGGCGAGGCGCGGGAACAACCCTTCCTGACCCATACCGGATGGCGTGTGGCAGGCAGAACAGCGGTCGGCGTAGATATGTTTACCGGCCACCATCGCGCTGTCCCCGGCTTTCACCGGGGCAGGCGCGGTGCTGCCGCTGTCATGGCCGCTGTCTTTCAGGTAAACCGCCACGGCTTTGAGATCCGCATCCGTCCAGTGTTGCGACGAATTCGTCACTTCTTCCGCCATCGGGCCTGAGGCGATATCGAACCGGTTAGAACCGGTTTTCAGATATTGCATCAGATCTTCCTGCGTCCAGTTGCCAATACCGGTGTGCCGGTTACTGGTAATATCCGGCGCAACCCAGTTTTCCACCACAGCGCCTTGCAGAAACTCGCTGTCTTTATCACCGCCAATCATGTTTTTCGGCGTATGGCAGGTGCCGCAGTGTCCCAGACCTTCAACAATGTATGCGCCGCGATTCCATTCCGCTGACTTATCCATCTGCGGTTTAAATTCGCCTTTGTTGAAGTTCAGCCAGTTCCAGCCCATCAGGCTGGCGCGTACGTTGAACGGGAACGGCAGCTGGTTGGTTTCCACTTCGTGATGTACCGGTTGCAGCGTTTGCAGGTACGCCCAGATCGCCGCGTTATCTTCGCGGGTCACTTTGGTGTACGCCGTGAACGGCATAGCGCCGTACAGACGTTTGCCGCCGTGGCCCACGCCTTCGGACATTGCGCGCTGGAAGTCATCGAATGACCATTTACCGATACCCGTTTCCGGATCCGGCGTGATATTGGCGCCGACTAAACGGCCAAACGGCGTTTCGATGGGCACGCCACCGGCGAACGGTTTGGCGTCCGGCGTGGAGGCAGTGTGACAGGCTGCGCAGTCGCCGACGGTGGCCAGATAGCGGCCCCGTTCAACCTGCTCGAATGAGCCGTCACCGGCGGCGTGCGCCAAACCGGAAACGCTGAGTGCCAGCAAGCCGAGTGAGAATGACGTTAACTTTTTCATGCGATCATCTCTCCCGGTTTTTTCAGGTAATAGTTACGGATCGCATGAGCGGCTTTAAACGCCAGTGCGCCGACGGTGCCGGTCGGGTTGTATCCCGGGTTTTGCGGGAAGGCCGATGCGCCGACCACAAACAGGTTCGGCACGTCCCAGACTTGCAGGTGTTTGTTCACGGAGCTGGTGGACGGATCCGCGCCCATCACAAATCCGCCGACGACGTGAGATGACTGATACGGTGTACCGTTCCAGTGGCCTTTCATCGGGTTGGCAACCAGCTGGCGCGGGTTCATCGCTTTCGCTATTTCCGCCACTTTACCGGTGCAATACGCCGCCATTTTCAGATCGTTTTCCGGGAAATCGAACGTGACGCGCAACAGCGGGCGACCGAGACGATCTTTGTAGTTCGGATCGAGCGACAGATAGTTAGTTTTGGTGGTGTAGCTGCTGGCCTCACAGCCGATGGACATCGAGCTGAGATAGTTGGCCACGGTGGCTTTTTTCCACTCGGAACCCCATTTCGGCGTTCCCGGCGGAACAGGGCGGTAGCCGATCGGCGCACCACCGATTGGCGTTACGCGGATACTGCCGCCGCCAAAGAACCCGAGGCCGCTGTGGTCGAAGTTATCGTTGTTAAAATCATCAATGCCCATCCCGACCGCACCTGCGCCGATGAACGGGTTGAAGTTCTTGTCATCGAAGAACAGTTGCACGCCGTTGGCCGTCTGATACGCGTAATTACGGCCCGTCGTACCTTCTAACGTGACCGGATCATAAGGCTTACCGATGCCGGAAAGCAGCATCAGACGCACGTTTTCAAAGGTGAAGGCGCTGACGATCACCAGGTCGGCAGGTTGTTCCCATTCGTCGCCGGAAGAGTCGATGTACACCACGCCGGTTGCGCGTTTGCCGGTGGAATCTTTCAGTACCTGCATCACTTCACAGTTGGTGCGGGCTTCGAAATTCTCTTTGCGGATCAATGCCGGTAAGACGGTGGTGATAGCGCTGGCTTTGGAGTAATTGGCGCAGCCGTAGTTGGTGCAGAAACCACAAAACGTACACGGCCCCATTTTGACGCCGAGCGGATTGGTGTAAGGCTCGGAGATCAGCGAAGAGGGCACCGGGAACGCTTTGTATCCCATATTGCGTGCGGCCTCGGCAAACAGCGTCGGGCCGTAAGGCTGGTCCATCGGGCGGGTCGGGTATTCAATTGAGCGCATGCCTTCATACGGGTTGCCGCCGTCATGATGCTCGCCGTTTACGTTGCTGGCCTTGCCGGAGACACCGGCGATGCGCTCAAAGGAGGCGTAATGCGGCTCCATCTCTTCCCAGTCGGTTCCCCAGTCCTGCAGGACCAGTTCTTCAGGGATGGCTTTTGCGCCGTAACGTTCGGTCAGATGGCTTTTCAGGCGGAATTCGTCCGGCTGGAACCGGAAGGTAATGCCTGCCCAGTGGTTGCCTGCGCCGCCGGTGCCGTTGCCCGGGTGGAATGAGCCCCATTCACGCATGGGCAACGCGGTTTGCGCCGGATTATTACGGATGGTAATGGTGTTCTGGCGTGTGCGTAACATCAGTTCCTGGCGGGAGTTGTAACGCAGTTCGTCGGCGACGGTGGCCACGTTGAAATCGCGCGCCGTATCACGCCACGGGCCGCGTTCGATAGCCACCACGTTCAGGCCTTCGTCGCACAGTTCATTGGCGATGATCGAGCCGGCCCAGCCGAGCCCGATGACCACCACGTCGGTTTTAGGTAATTTCTTTGCCATATTGTTTTTCTGCCCTTAGCTCTTCATTTTCCACGCGTCGCCGCCTGAAATGCTCAGCGGTTCCAGATCGAGTTTCTGGTTATGTTTGCCGACATATTCACGGTAGTCGTAGCGTGCGCCGGGGAAGCCCAGCATTTTCCACGACACCATATTGCGGTTACCGCCATAAATCGGGTCAGCGAAGAAACCTTCCATTGTGTTCTTGAGCGCAATGGCGAAGAACAGTTTGGAATCGATCCCATCCAGAGCAATTTTTCCGCTTTCCAGGCCTGACAGGATTTGGTCCTGCTGGTCGCCGGGCAGATCTTTGAACAATTTCTGGTGCTGCGATTGCGCATATTTATCCAGCGCGGCCAGGCCGAGACGATAGCGTTGCTGAGGAACTAAAGGAGACTGGTCGCCCTGTTCTGGCGTGCCCTCCTGAAAGGGGCCTTCCATGTAAAGGCGGGCATAGGTGCCGTAGAAACCGGCCAACTGGCGATCGATGAACACCGCGCATCCGGCGTCTTTACCGCCGACGCTCAGATTGTCGGCGGGCACCAGACGGTCAACAATGGCTTCCATGGCGGCGGCTTCGGCGTCGGTGAAGAACGCCCAGCCGTCGGTATCAATTTGCGGTGGCGGGCTGGCGTCAAAGGGGCTCCACACGGGCGTGCCTTTGAGCGTCACTGCGTTAGCGGCTTTGGCTGCACCCAAAACTGCGGAGGCTGCCGTAAACGAGAGAATTTGCCGGCGGGTCACGCCGGGCAAGGTTTTTTTGCTCATCTATGTTCCCTGTTTTTTATATCGCTTTATTCGGCGCACATCCTGCCAGCCTCGGTGGAAGAGGATGGCGGAAGAGGGACGCATGCATAAACGTTCTCCGGCGGACACTGACGGGAAACGTTATTTCTGACATCAGACGCGCTCTGCAAAATGCAGTCGGGTGGCGTCGGAATAATCGTTAACCTGCTAAGGATAAATGAAAACCAACTGTAAAGATAAATAGATCGTTTGTTAAAAATGTTATGAAATGTGTGTGATTGGTTTTTAATGTTGTAATTTTAGACGTGAATTAGAGGGGTGTTTACATTTTATCCGCGTTTATTGCGGGGATATCACTGCCAGGCAGGGCATAAACCACGCGGCTGAAAGTTGCATGACGGCATGAAGGTTGAAATATGTCGTGTGTGAGGTAAGATCTAACCTTACTCAAAAAATGTGTAAGGCATGACAAACGTCACAGATTTTTTTTCTATTCTATTAAAGCGTTTTGCAGGCAAAACCTGCCTCTCTTTGTTTATCGCAGGGGGAGCCGCCTTTTATGCTGCAAGCGCCAGTGCGCTGACGGCAGAACCCACCGAAAATGCCCCACTCAGTGCCGGTCTCATCGGTTTCCTGCCTGCCAGTGACTCGCAGTCGGCGTTTAATACCGGCAACGCTGTGCAGCCCGATACGTTGCCGAGCCTCGGCAGTCAGTATATAAAAAATGACACCGGCCCCAGCGCCACGGAAAAACAGCTGGCCACAACGCTGAAAGAACTCGGCACCACCACCTCCGACAGCGACGATCCGCTGCGCGTACAGGCAGAGACGCTGGCGCTGAGCCAGGCGGCCCGGCTGGTGCAAAGAGAAACCCGCAGTCTGCTTTCACCGCTCGGCACCGTCAGCACCACGCTGGATGTCACCGGACATAATCTGGACGGCAGCTCCGGCCAGCTTTTCAGCCCGCTGTACGATACGAAAAACAATCTGGTTTACAGCCAGATCGGGTTGCAGAGCGCATCAGATGCGACGGTGGGGAATTTCGGATTTGGCCAGCGCTTTAATTCCGGGCCGTGGATGCTCGGCTATAACGCCTTCATTGATAACGATTTTGACCACCAGCTGACTCGCGGCAGCTTGGGGGCGGAAGCCTGGACGGATTACCTGCGGTTTTCCACCAACTATTATCATCCGCTGACTTCGTATCGCGCGGACAGCAGCACGTCTGCGCAACTGCGGCGTCAGGCGCGCGGTTACGACATCACCACCAAAGGCTATTTGCCGTTTTACCGCCAGTTGGGGGCGTCGCTCAGCTACGAGCAGTATTTTGGCAATCAGGTGGATTTGTTCGGCAATGGTACGCGGCAGAGTAATCCGTCGGCGGTGTCGTTCGGACTTAACTATACGCCGGTGCCCCTGGTCACGGTGATGGCAGAGCATCAGGCCGGGCAGGATGGTGATAATCAGGATTTAGTGAAACTGACGCTAAATTACCGGCTGGGCGTGCCTCTGGATCAACAACTGTCATCACAGAATGTCGCGGCAGCCCGCTCACTGCGCGGCAGCCGGTTTGATATTGTCGATCGCAATAACATGCCGGTGATGGAGTTTAAACAGCGGAAAACGTTGTCGGTGTATTTAGCCACACCGCCGTGGTCATTGCAGCCGGGTGAAACGGTACCGCTGAAATTACAATTGCGCGCGCTCAATTCCGTGGTAGCGCTGAGCTGGCAGGGGGATACTCAGGCGCTGAGCCTGACGCCGCCGTCAGATAACCGTAATCCTGATGGCTGGAGCGTCATTGTGCCGCCGTGGGATGAAACGGCAGGCGCGACCAACAGCTATCGTCTGTCGGTGACGGTGGAAGACAGCAAATCGCAAAAGGTCACCTCGAACTGGATCACGCTGACCGTTTCCCCGCCGCTGACGGCGCAGCCGCAATACAGCGAAGACGCCGGGCTGAATTTCTGACCGTTAAATCACATTACTCTGCAGCACCCAAACTGCCGCTTCGACGCGTGATTTTAGCTTCATTTTTTTCAGCAAGTGCTTCACGTGAACTTTCACCGTGCTTTCGGTGATGTTCAGGCGGCGGGCAATCATCTTATTAGGCAGGCCTTCCGCGATAAGCTTGATGATGTCGCGTTCGCGCGGTGTCAGGGACTGAATATCACGGTCACCGCTCGGGCGGCTTTCACGCAAACTCGCCGCCAGCACCGGCGTCAGCGCTTCACTGAGCACCATTTTGCCCGCTGCTGCGTTATGCAGCGCCGTGAGCAAATCTTCCGGTTCCATATCTTTAAGCAGGTAACCGTCAGCGCCACGTTTTAACGCAGTTACCACATCATCTTCATGATTTGACACACTAAACACAACGACGCGGCCTGAAAGGGAGATTTCGCGCATCTTATCCAGCGTATCCAGGCCGTTCATGCCGGGCATATTCAGATCCAGCAGGATCAGATCCGGGTCGAGCTGTTTCGCCAGTTCGACACCTTGTTCGCCGTTGCTGGCTTCGCCAATGACTTGCAGGCTGGCATCGATCGCAATCAGCTGTTTTACGCCGTTGCGCAGCATAGGATGATCGTCAATCAGCAAAATTGTGGAAGGGGTAATGTCGTTCATACTTGCTCCTGAGGATTGACTGGCAAGGCTTCCGGGCGAAAATGCACTGTGACTTCAGTGCCGCCTTCCGGGCGCGGGGCGACCCGGCATTTGCCATGTAATGTGCTGGCACGATCTTGCATGATGATCAGGCCGTAATGGTTTTGACGCCCTGCGTCAGGGGAAATGCCTTCACCGTTGTCGCAAATACGCAGGGTGATTTCGCCTTCATCGGCGTGCAACGAAAGGGAAACTTGTGTCGCTTTCGCGTGCTTATACGCATTGTTCAGCGCTTCGCGGGCAATGTGTAACAGGTGAATGCCCTGATTCGCCGGAACTGAACGCGGCGGAATTTGATAATCAAAATCTATCGCAAGCCCCATGCGGCGCGAAAATTCGTCTACCGTATGTTGCAGCGCAGCCCGCAGGCCGGGCGTATTAATCGTCAGGCGGAACGTGGTCAGCAGTTCGCGCAACTGGCGGTAAGCGGTGCTCAGTTCTTCGCGCATCTGCTGCAATAGCGCGTTGTCTTCCTCGCACAGCCTTTCCTGATGCATCTGCAAACAGGCCACCTGAATTTTCAGGCAGGAAAGCGACTGCGCCAGCGAATCGTGAAGCTCACGGGCAATGGCCGAACGTTCCTCCATCAGCATCAGTTGCTGTTGATCTTCTGCCTGCCGCGCCAGCATCAGCGTGCTGGTCAGTTGCTCAAGCAGCGTATTCACCAGTTGTTGCTGATCGTCATTAAGATGCTGCCCCGGCGGCAGTTGCGCCAGCAGAACGCCATAGTTTTCGCGCTCATCGCGCAGGCTCCAGCTCAGGGACTCACCGTTTTCCCCCGCATGTTCTCCCACTTTCGGGCTGACCGGCTGGCGCGGCGAGGCCTGGCTGAATTCATTAAACACCTCAGCGCCGTTATTTTCGTATTGCCGCACCTGCACACCACTGAGCGGCGTCAGCGATTGCAGTTCTTTCAGCACCGGCTGCATCCGTGTTTCAAGCGGTGCGCTGGTGTGCAGCTGGCGACTGACGCGGTAAAGATAATCCAGCACCCGGTTTTTTTGCTGCAGATCGGCGGTTTTTTCCGCCACACGTTGTGCCAGGTTATCGACCATTTCGGCCAGCGCCGCCGACATGCTGTTGAGTGAATCACCAAGGATATCCATTTCGTTATGCGCGTTGCCGGTCGCCACGCGCTTGCGTTCATAACGGCGGCTGAAATCACCGGCGGTAATCGCGCTGGCCTGAGAAAGCAGGCTCCGCCATGGCGTCAGCAGATGGCGGCGGAGGAACCAGATGGTCAGCGCCAGCAGGATCAGCGTGAAAGCCACCAGACCACGCTGGATCATCGCGATTTGCTGCAAATGATATTCGGTTTTGTGCTCCAGCTCCGCCACCAGCACGTCGAGCTGGCCGACAAATACGGCCATATTGGCGGAGACGTCCTGCGGATGTTTCGCCGCCAGAACCTGATCGCGCAACGTCGTTTGCCAGTAATGGCGCAGGGCAAAAAATTGCGGCTGGAGGTTTTCACGCTCGACGGCCTGCAATAAATCGGCACTGTTCTGGTCAATCTCCATCTGCCGGATATACACGGCATTTTTGCCGTTCAGCGGCACTTCCGACAACAAACGGTAACTTTGCATACGCAGCGAACCGGCTTTATTAATGGCATGGGCGTTACCTTCAATACTTCCCGCCATCCAGGCCGCCATGCTCATTCCGCCAATGCCCAGCAGGCCGAGCAGCAGCATCAGCAACGTGATCTGGCTGATAAGCGACAGAGAAGGCAAAGCGCGTTTAAACATAACTGGAGTTCCTGGATTAATGTCGGAAGCGATAAATACCGTGTAAAGCTGAGACGCCCTTAATAACTGAGTGGGCATTTTTTATGATCAGGGGGAGTTTCCCTATACCTCTTTGTGATTACTCCTTTATTTCCGTCCGGGTGATGCCCGTAATAATCTGCAGCGGGTTAACTGACCAACTCAATGAATTCTAGCACTTTATCCTAAATACGTCGGGTACTCACAAAGGATTCAGGGGCTTTTTCCCGGCTTTTTACACCCGCCGTTGCGTTGATTTGCATCAACATGCGGGGGCGGTGCTCTACCTAGTGTGTGCGGCATAACTCAGTTATTACAACAATAACGCGCTGCTACTCGAGGTACTTATGTCACACACATCTGCTCCATCAACGGAAAAGCCGTCACGCCTGTTGCAGGACTGGCGGCCTGAAGATCCGGCATTCTGGGAAAAAACCGGGCATAAAGTGGCAAGCCGGAATCTCTGGATTTCAGTGCCTTGCCTGTTACTGGGTTTCTGCGTCTGGATGCTGTTCAGCCTGGTTTCTGTAAACCTCAACAAAGTCGGCTTTAATTTCACCACCGACCAGCTGTTTATGCTGACTGCCATTCCTTCCGTTTCCGGCGCACTGCTGCGCGTGCCTTACTCGTTCATGATCCCGCTGTTTGGCGGTCGCCGCTGGACGGCGATCAGCACGATCTTCCTCGTGCTGCCGTGCGTCTGGCTGGGTTTTGCGGTGCAGGATACAACAACGCCGTACAACATTTTTCTGATTATCGCGCTGCTGTGCGGTTTCGGTGGCGCAAACTTCGCGTCGAGCATGTCGAACATCAGCTTTTTCTTCCCGAAAGCAAAGCAGGGCGGCGCGCTGGGTATTAATGGCGGGCTGGGTAATCTGGGCGTCAGCGTGATGCAACTGGTGGCTCCGCTGGTGATTTCCCTCGGCGTGTTTGCGGCGTTCAGTGATAAACAAACGCTGGCGAACGGTGCTGACATCTGGCTGCAAAATGCGGCCTGGGTCTGGGTACCGTTCCTGATCCTCGGCACGATCGCGGCCTGGTTCGGCATGAATGATCTGGCATCGTCCAGAGCGTCAATCCGCCAGCAATTGCCGGTACTCAAGCGCGGCCATCTGTGGATCATGAGCGTGTTGTATCTGGCGACATTTGGTTCGTTCATCGGCTTCTCTGCCGGTTTTGCGATGCTGACGAAAACGCAGTTTCCGGATGTGAATATCCTGCAATACGCCTTCTTCGGCCCGTTCTTCGGTGCGCTGGCCCGCTCCGCAGGCGGAATGCTGTCTGACCGTCTGGGCGGGATCCGCGTGACGCTGGTGAACTACATTCTGATGGCTATTTTCGCCGGCTTGCTGTTCCTGACCCTGCCGGTGAACGGTGCGGGCGGTAACTTCCCGGCCTTCTTCGCGGTCTTTATGGTGCTGTTCCTGACGGCCGGATTGGGAAGTGGTTCCACTTACCAGATGATTGCGGTGATTTTCCGTAAACTGACCACTGACCAGGCTAAAGCGTGCGGTGCAACCGACGACGAAGCGCTGCGCGAAGCAGTCACGGACACCGCTGCCGCACTGGGCTTCATCTCTTCCATTGGTGCCATCGGCGGTTTCTTCATCCCTAAAGCCTTCGGTACGTCACTGGCGCTGACCGGTTCACCGGCGGGCGCAATGAAAATCTTCCTGGTATTCTACGTCGTCTGCGCCTTGATCACCTGGCTGGTGTACTGGCGTAAGCTCAATAAAGGCTTTGCGACTAAGCAAGCCAGAAAATAATTGGCAGAGAAGGGGCTTCGGCCCCTTTTTGTTGATCACACCCTGTGGCGCAGCGACTCAATCAGTAAGGCAAAGGCAGGGGTATGTTGCTCGCGGTTGGGGTAATACAGATAGTAACCGGGAAAAAACGGGCACCAGTCATCCAGCACCTGGATAAGCTCGCCTGATTTCAACTGCGCCTGCACCGTATCCTCAGGAAGGCACGCCAGCCCGAATCCGGAAACCGCGGCGTCAATGCGCTCCACCAGGTGATTGAACGTGACCTGGCCGTCTACTTTCACTTTCATCTTTTTACCGTCTTTCTCAAACTCCCAGTGATACATCCCCCCGGTCGTCGGAAGCCGCATGTTAATACAGCGATGGCTTTGTAAATCACCGGGGACATCCGGGGCAGGGTATTTGCTGAGATAATCCGGTGAACCGACGACAATCATGCGTAAGTCAGGGCCAATTCTAACCGCAATCATATCTCTGGCAATGGATTCACCGAGGCGGATACCGGCATCAAACTGGTCATCGACAATGTTGGTGAAAGCATTGTCCACCACCAGTTCGACATTAATCTCAGGGTAGAGGGCGAGAAACGTTTTGAGTTTGGGCCAGACGACGGCTCTGGCTGCGTGCTCACCAGCGGACAGGCGAATATTACCCGCCGCGATGCCGTTGAGTCGCGTAATGGCTTCAAGCTCACGTTCGATATCGGCCAGACGCGGTTCCAGGCTGGCAATCAGTTTTTCACCCACTTCAGTGGGGGCGACGTTCCGGGTCGTGCGCGTCAGCAGGCGCATATTCATGCGTGATTCCAGCCCTTTAATCGCGTGGCTGAGAGCTGACTGAGAAACACCAAGTTTGGCAGCGGCTTTAGTGAAACTTCTTTCGCGTGCGACGACAAGAAATAAGACCACATCATTAAAGTTTTTCTTGAGCACAACTCACCTCTTTCCCTTCGCCGGTTATTCTGACATTTTTGTCAGAAATATAATGGTGCATTTTTATCAGATGGATGATATAGGGCTTTAATACTTTCCCTACATGCCATTTTTATTAATGAGCGCAATTCATAACGTTAATCAATCTGCCTGTCTAACTCTGTTTCTTCGTTGCTGATATTATTTAGTGAGTCAGTGAAGGATGTAAATACTCTATACAGTAACTGACATAACTTTCAATTTATCCCATCCGGAGAACACATAATGAACCGTATCCTGACTGCTGTATTTTTAGCCTCACTGACTTACACTGGCCTCGCGTGCGCGGCACAGCAGGTCAGTTCCCCCGCGGGTAAAGTGAAAGTCGGGGTAGTCTCAGTTTCGCATCTTCTTACCGTCGATGAAGTTGAGCACGCGCTGAGCAGTAAAGCTGATGCTGCAGGCGCAACGTCTTATCGTATTATTGCGGTGGGTGGTCAGAACAGAATGTTCGGTGTTGCAGATATTTATAAATAATGGCACAGACAATTGCAATAAATTTACCTTTACGCCAATCTATGAGGCGGTTGAAAAATTGGGGTGACAACTCTTAATTTATGGTTTTTATTTCCCCGCAAGGTGGCGTGAAGTCATGGCCGGCATTTGACCGGCCAGCTAATCGCCTCTTTTATTCATGATTAAATCAGCACGCATCAATAACGCCCTGTTATTTAACACTCTATTTCCGCCCCCGTTTACCGGCTTCATCGCTATTATTTTATCCTTGCAGCCAGCGTGAAAATTCATTCCTTACAATCCCCCCTATGCCTGAGACTACCCGGGGTTTCAGCATCTTGCCCTTATCCCGTCATTTCTTAGCGGATTGTTATTATCAGCATAAGTAGTGGAAAATGTTTGCCCGAAAAGATGTCATTTTTGCCCGATATGACATTTAACTTTCCCGTGCTGTGGGTGTTTGTCAGCAAGAATAGAAGACGATAGGATATAAAGATGATGACGAATACCGGAAACAAGACAGAATGTTAACTGACAGCTTGCTAAAAATGCTTGCAGCCCTGGTCAGTGAATTTGCCCAAAAAGACGGCGAGCCGTTGATACTGGATAATGACCTGATCGCTTTTCGCCGCACACTGACGACTGAACTTATCCCCTGTATTTACGAGCCCAGCATTGCGCTGATCCTCCAGGGGAAGAAAAAAATCCTGCATGGCGGCAAGGTCTATGAATACGGGCCGGGCAGCTTGCTTTTAACGACGCTGGATGTTCCCGTCATGTCCTGCGTCACCGAGGCAACGGCGGCATCTCCCTACGTCGGGCTGTTATTCAAACTGGATACTGGTCTGCTGGCCGAAAATATAGATCTGGTCAGCAGCCCGGCAGGAACGGGTTCCGTGAATTATCAGCCACTGAGTATCTGCTCGCCTGACCCCGGATTGCTCAGTGCCTTCACCCGCATGGTTGAAGTCTCGCAATCGCCGGTGCTTAATCCTTTACTGGCGCCGTTGCTGAGAAAGGAAATTGTGATCCGCTTATTGCACGGGGAGGGCAGTGCACACATCCGGCATGCTGCACAGAGAAATGAATCAGTCAGCAAAATCTCCCGTGCAATATCCTGGCTGAAAGAGAACTACACCCAACCGTTCAGTCTGGAGGATTTGGCAGGGAAAGTTTTCATGAGCCCTTCAACGTTTCGTCAGTATTTTAAAAGGGTCACAGGTGTCAGCCCCCTGCAATATCAGAAAAGTTTGCGTCTTCACCAGGCGCGAAAATTGATGGTAAATCTGGATATGGACGCCGGACGGGCCAGCCTGGAAGTCGGGTATGAAAGTGTTTCGCAGTTCAGCCGGGAATACAGCCGGCTTTTTGGTCTGCCACCGCTCAGGGACAGCAAAATTTTGAAAGCCAGTTTTATCTCGCCGGATAATGTTCACTGAGATGTAATGGCCAGAATGACGCCGGGCGGTGGGTATCGCCCGTGAGGTGTGAAATTATTTTATATAGGAATTTAAAACACTTAGCACAACGTCCAGATCGGTTTCGCGCTTCACCACATCGTCTTCATGCACGATATGTTCAGTAAGATGTCCTTTAATGACTTCCCGCATCAGACCATTCACTGCCCCGCGAATTGCCGCGATCTGCTGCAAAACAGCAGCGCATTCATGGGGTTCATCCAGCATTTTATGTAATGCCGCAACTTGCCCCTGAATTTTGCTGGTTCGCGCTTTCAATTTTTGTTTATCGCGGATGGTATGAGACATGTTAACTCCGTTAATGATGCTGATTCTTATTAAGCATAACATTTTCGGTATACTGGGGGGTAGTATTTGATACTGGGGGGGAGTACTATCATTTCGTCTAATGTAATCGAGAATCATTAACATGAATGACTTTTCAGCACTTTTGCAGCAGGGTAATGCCTGGGTATTTATTCCGAGCGCCATATTGTTAGGGGTTTTGCACGGCCTTGAGCCGGGTCACTCGAAAACGATGATGGCGGCATTCATCATCGCCATTAAAGGCACCGTCCGGCAGGCCGTCATGCTCGGGCTGGCGGCCACGGTTTCACATACTGCCATCGTCTGGCTGATTGCGTTTGGCGGGATGGTCATCAGTAAGCGTTTCACCGCCGAATCGGCTGAACCCTGGCTCCAGATGGTCTCAGCGGTGATTATTCTCGGGACGGCCACGTGGATGTTCTGGCGGACATTTCGTGGGGAAAGCGCGTGGAAGCAGCAACAAAACGGCGCGGGGCATACACACGCTCACGGTGCTCATGGCCACCACCACGATCATCCGCATGATCATCATCACGATCACGGGATTCTTCAGGCGGCCAGCGTGCCTCACGCCATTCACGCCAGGCCGGTGAACCTCACAGGGTTTCGCGTTAATGTCGCTGCGCAGGAATATCAGGACGCACACGAAAGGGCGCATGCGGGGGATATCGCGCGGCGATTTGCGACACAGGAAGTCACCAACTGGCAGATTCTGTTCTTCGGCCTGACCGGCGGGTTGATCCCGTGTCCGGCGGCGATCACCGTGTTGCTGATTTGCATCCAGCTGAAAGCCCTGGCGCTGGGTGCCGCGCTGGTGGTGTGTTTCAGCCTCGGGCTGGCGTTAACGCTGGTGACGGTGGGGGTCGGCGCGGCGGTGAGTGTCCGGCAGGTTGCAAAACGCTGGAGCGGATTCAATACCCTTGCACGGCGCGCCCCGTATTTTTCCAGCGTGCTGATCGGTATCGTCGGGATTTATATGGGCGTACACGGATATATCGGGCTGGCGTCGTAAGGAAGAGAACCGGCGGGGTGATTCACGAGGCAATAAAACAAAGAAAGCCCGACGGGCTTTCTTTTGCTGAAGCTTCAGACTGGTTAACCGTAAGGCTTATTTGCGGCCAAGCAGTAAACCGAGCACGACACCGATAGCGCCTGCGGCGATCAATCCTGACAGCGGATTTTCTTTAATCTTTTCTGCAACATCCGAAACCGCGTCACTTGCCTGAGCAGAGTATTTGCGCGCCGCGCCTTTCAGCTGATGTTTCGGTGAGTCCACAAAGTCCCCAAATTGCTTCTGCGCTTCGCCAGCGAACTCGTTCGCTTTGTTTTCGACCTTATCAGCCAGACGATCTGCATCGTTATCGAATTCTTGAGACGACATTTTAGTGCTCCTTTGTTTGTGCCAGCTGTTAAGCGTAGTCGGAAAACCTGATGTCTGCCGGTTTCCCGCACAGCGGCATGGCACAATTAGGAAGATTACCTAATAGCAATTATTACCCGCGGCCTATCGCTGAGCCGTTGCAGACCAACATTCCCTGCGCTTCCAGCCCTGAACGGACGTCATCTTTAATGCTGTCGGTGATGAAAATATTGATATCGGAGATATCGGCAAATTTGGCGAAAGCGTCACGGCCTATTTTGGTTGAATCCGCCAGCAAAATCACACTGGTCGAACAGGCAATCATCTTCTTTTTAAATGCCGCCTGCCGCACATCCGGCGTCGTCGCGCCATTTTTAAGCGTAAAACCATTGGTGCCCATGATGGCTTTATCGATGATCAAATCAGACAAACTGTTGTCATTACTGAACGGGATCACGCAGTGAAGTTGTTTGCGCACCGCGCCGCCAATAAAGAACAGATTCACCACGCCCGGCGAATCTTCCAGCGTCAGGGCAATTTTTAAATCGTTGGTGATCACCGTCAGTTGCTGGCGTTCACCCAGAATTTTCGCCAGTTCCAGCGTGGTGGTGCCGGTATCGAGTAACAGCGTATCGCCGTCTTCAATCTGCTCAAGTGCGAGTTGCGCAACCATGACTTTCGCATCATGGTTGCAGACCTCTTTTTCCGTGGACATCATTTCCACGCCGGTTTTACTGCGGATCAACACGCCGCCGTGCGTCCGCGTCACCAGCATGTTCTTTTCCATTTCACGAAGATCATTACGGATCGTGGAAGTCGAGACTTTAAAGATCTGGCAAAGCTCGGCGACCGTGGCTTTCTTGTTTTCCTCCACAAACGCAAGAATGGCTTGCTGGCGTTCGAGCGAAAAAACTTTATCTTCCGAATGATCGTTCATGATTTTTCTCAGTGTCCGGCAGGTTATAAAACGAAGGCCACTTTCAGCGCCTTCCCCGAACGGGCGGCGCTGAAAGCCTCGTCATATTGTTCAAGAGTGTACTTGTGAGTCAAGATTTCTTTCAGATTAATCAGTCCATTGGAAATCATTCTCAGGCTTTCGCGATACTGACGTAAATTCTGCCCGCTCATGCCGGTCACCGTGATCTGCCGGTAATGAATAATGTTGGTATTCAGGCTGACCATTTCTTTACCGTGCGGCAAACCGCCGAAGAACAGCACGCGGCCATTCAGCGCCGTCAGTTCAAAGGCCAGCGACTGAATTTCCGCACTCGACGCCGCCGTAATCACCACGTCACAGCCGCGATTTTGCGTAATGCGCATGACGTCGGCCAGCGTATCGGTGCCGCTAACCGGCACAAAGTCCGGATCAAAATTGCACGCCATCGCCAGCCGTTCCGGGTTGATGTCACTGATCAGCACTTTTCCGGCACCCGCCGCTTTATGCAGCATGGCGTGCATCAGGCCAATTGGCCCCGCGCCGATCACCAAAACCGTATCGCCGACGCGGGTATGGCAGCGCTCGAAGGCATTATAGACGCAGGAAAAAGGCTCAATCAGCGCGCCTTCTTCAAACGAAACGTGGTCCGGCAACGCCACGATATTTCCCTGCTGCACGGCGCGGGCGGGGATCACCACATAACGGGCAAATGCGCCGTTTTTCTGAATACCCAGCGCCTGGAAATCCTTGCAGGTTTGCGTATTGCCGCTGATGCAGCTGTCGCAGGTGCCGCATCCGTAGTTAGGGGCAACCGCCACGCGCATTCCCACACGCCATTCCGGGCTGACGTTCGCCCCGGTTTTCTCAATGACGCCCGATAATTCATGCCCCAGCGTTAACGCCTGCGGTGACTGGCGATGGCCATTGGCAAACATCCGCAAATCGGTACCGCAAATCGCCCCGACTTTACAGGCCAGCAGCACTTCGTCTGGCGCGATTTCGGGTTCAGGCAGATCGGTTAAACGGAGTTCACCTTTGGCAAATAACTGAATTGCTTTCATAACAGCCTCTCAATGGTTACAGGACGGAGCGTCTTTTGCTTAACGGGGTGTTGATCAAAAAATCGACTCAATGTGAATTCTTGTGAGTTTAGTCATGTAATTACCGATGTCAATTGTTTACTATCGTTTTGCTCTTGATTCACGCATAAACGATAATAAACGATAATTAACAGCAAAAAGGACAGCCAGTATGAGGATTTTTTCAGAAGACACCGTAATGTTGCGTCTGGACGTTGAGGATAAAGACGACGTTCTGCGGCAGATGGGCAAAAAGATCGAAGCGACCGGCTGCCTGAAGCCGGGTGGTTTCGAACACTTCATGGCGGCTATCCGTAAAAGAGAAGTTGAGTTCTCAACGGCAGTCGGCTACGACTTCGCCATCCCGCACGGCAAGAGTGACGCAGTTGCGTTGCCGGTTGTTGCCTTTGCCCGGCTGGCGAGGCCGGTTTTATGGGATGCCGAAGAAGATGACCGGGCGCAGTACGTTTTCATGATTGCCGTTCCGGCAGAAAGCGCGGGTGATGAACACATCAGGATCCTGATGAAACTCGCGGGCGCGATTATGGAAGATGATTTCCGTGACCAGATTGCTGCGGCAAAGGATGAAGCGCAGGTCATTGAAATCATGACCCGTTACGTTGATTAACCATTTCACGTTCTGTTCTGGCCTGAATTCATCTGATATCGATAGAAAACGACAATCAACAGAGTGAATCAGCAGTAAATGACAGGCCGGAAAAGTCACCCTTTATGGAGCCAGAATCATGTCGACCAGAGAAAAGTTTTTTGTCGCAGTAACGGGATGTCCGACGGGGATCGCCCATACGTTTATGGCGGAAGCCGCACTGAAAAAGGCCGCTGAAAAAGCCGGTGCGGGGATCCGCGTTGAAACCAACGGGGCCGTGGGCATTGAAAACGCGCTGACGGCAGAAGAAATCGCCCGGGCCGATATGGTGATTCTGGCGTCCGACAAAGCGGTGGAAATGGCACGCTTCGACGGTAAGCCGTTAATCCGCGCATCGGTCGGCCACGGCGTTAAAAAAGCCACTGAACTGGTGGCCAGGGCGATGGCCGGTGAAGAAGACGTTTACCGGCACGAACAAACCGCAACCCCTGATCATGAAAAACCTGCCGCCGAAAAAGCAGAGCGTCAGGGCGCCGGGCGGTCTGTCTATATTTCCCTGATGAACGGCGTGTCGAACATGTTGCCGTTTGTGGTCGCGGGCGGTGTGTTAATCGCCATTTCCTTCTTCTGGGGCATTTACTCATTTGACCCGACCAGCGCGCAATACAACCCGATTGCCGCCAGCCTTTTTAAACTCGGCAAACTCTCGTTTTCCTTAATGGTGCCGGTCTTCACCGCGTTTATCGCGTACTCCATTTCGAACCGCCCCGGTTTTGTGGCCGGATTCGTCGGCGGCCTGCTGGCGACTGACATCGGCGCAGGCTTTCTCGGCGGCATTATCGCGGGCTTTTTCGCCGGTTATTTCATGAAATGGATGCTGCACATCACCCGGTCATTTCCCCGTTCGCTGGAAGGTTTCAAGTCCATCTTCCTGATGCCGCTGATGGGTGTTCTGGTGGTCGGCGTCTTCATGCTTTCTGCCGGTTCGACCATCGCGGCATTAAATAAAGGCATGATGGTGTGGCTGGCCGGGCTGGAACACGCGAACCCGTTATTGCTCGGCATTGTGATTGGCTGTATGAGCGCGTTTGACCTCGGCGGCCCGGTGAATAAAGCCGCGTACGTTACGGGAACGATGTTGCTGGCAGAGCAAGGCAACGCATTATTTATGGCCGGCGTCATGACCGCCAGCATGGTGCCGCCGCTGGTGATTGCCTTTGCGACCGTGATGTTCAGAAAGTATTTCGAAAAAGAAGAACAGGCCGCCGGGCTGGTGAACTTTATTCTCAGCGCGACGTTTATTGCCGAAGGCGCGATCCCCTTTGCCGCAAAAGATCCGCTGCGTGTGATCCCGATACTCATGCTGAGCGCCTCGATCGGTGCCACGCTGACGTTCTTCTTTAAAGTTGCGGTGCCAGCCCCGCACGGCGGGCTGATTATTCTTCCGCTCGTCACGCACGGTTTACTTTGGGTAATGGCTATTCTCAGCGGCGGACTGACCGGCGGCATTATTTACGGGTTATACCGCAAGGCTAAATTTAATAAATCCGTGCTGGCTGTTTAAAAACATTAATAAGGAAGCAGAACGTTATGATTACATCGAAAATACGTTTTATTAATCCCATGGGATTTCACAGTCGTCCCTGCGCAACATTTTCGAAAATGGCGAAGAAATTCAACTGCAACGTCAGACTGGTGAATAAAGAAAAAGAAGCCGATGGCAAAAGTATGCTGGCGCTGATGAAACTCGGCATCGTTCATGATTCGACGATTACTTTACTTTGCGAAGGCGAACAGGACAAAGAGGCCAGCGAAATACTGAGCCAGTATTTATCCACGCTGGTGGAAGAGGCGGGCTGAATCCATTTTCGTCGTAACCCATAAATTTATTTGCCGGCAGGCAATTCCCTGAATACTGAAACCTGATTAAGGAATAGAAAATGAAATATTCTGCTGAAAAACTGGCTGCATTCTTTGACCATACCAATCTTCATGCGTATGCGACCAAAGATGATTTCCAAAAACTGTGTGATGAAGCGAAAGAATACGGTTTTGCTTCAGTCGCCATCAACTCCTGGCCGGTCGCCACCTGCCGCGAAATGCTGAAAGGTTCATCGGTGCTGACCGGCGCGGCGATTGGTTTTCCGCTGGGCCAGATGACCATCGCTGCCAAAGTGTTTGAAGCACAGGACGCCGTTAATAATGGCGCCCAGGAATTCGATTACCTGCTCAATGTCGGCAAAGTCAAAGAGCATGACTACGCGTATATCAGAGCGGAAATGGCCGCGCTGGTGGCTGTCGCCAATAAAGCCGGGATTGTGTCGAAAGTCATTTTCGAAACCTGTTACCTGACGACAGAAGAGATTATCAACGTGGCAAAAATCGCCTCAGAAGTGAAACCAGGCTTTGTTAAAACCTCCACCGGATTCGGCACGGCGGGCGCAACGACTGAACATGTCAGACTAATGAAGGAACACGCGGGGGAACACGTTCAGGTTAAAGCTGCGGGTGGAATTCGCACACTGAGTGACGCGCTTGCCATGATTGACGCGGGCGCAACGCGTCTGGGCAGTTCTGCGGGAATACAAATCGTCAATGAACTCATTGCCGCGAAATAGCATTCAGGAAACTGGCCTGTGATGCAGGCCGGTAAATAACGAAACGTGCCCTGACTGAGGCTGAAAATGAATAAAATGATTAATGTGTGCCTGATTGGCTGTGGCCGCGCGGGGATGATTCATGCCCGGAATTATAACGGCAATCTCCGTCATGCCCGGTTAATGGCAATATGCGATCCCGACGCGGAAAATCTGGCGGAAGTACAGAAAGAACTTCAGGTGGAATATCAATATACCGATTATCGCGAAGCCCTGAATAACGAAAGCATTGACGCTATTGTGGTGGTGACACCCACACATTTACACCGGGATATTGTGGTTGCCGCCGCGAAAGCCGGAAAACATATTTTCTGCGAAAAGCCGATGGCCGGAACGGAAGAAGAATGCAACGACATGATCGACGCGTGCCGGGAACATAACGTCAAATTACAGTTGGGCTTTATGCGCCGTTTTGATGAGAATTTTAAAACGGGCAAAGAGGTGATTGAAAATAAAACCGTTGGTGAAGTGACGTTACTGAAATCACTGACGCATGGCCCGAGCGAGCCTAAAGAGTGGATGTTCGATATTTCAAAAAGTGGCGGGCCGGTTGCTGAAGTGAACAGCCACGATCTCGATACGCTCAGGTGGTACGCCGGAGCCGAAGTGAGCATGATCCACGTCATCGGCCATAATTTCCGTTCACCGGAAAAATCTGCGGAATACCCTGATTATTACGACACCTGCGCAGTCATGATGCAATTCACCAACGGCATCATCGGCATGATCGACGGCGCGCAGTACGTCCAGTACGGCTACGATGCCCGCGCGGAAATTCTCGGTACACACGGCATTGTCAAAGTTGGCCGCCAGAACAGCAATAACGTGGAAGTAGTGACGCGCGACAAAACCATTCAGGCGCAATCTATGCCGTCCTGGACGAAGTTATATCAGGAAGCCTACGTACGCGAAGCCGAAGCCTTTATCGACGCCATCCGTCACGACACCGAAACGCAGGTCACCGGTCACGACGGGAAAATGGCGCTGATACTGGTCCGGGAAGGGCTGAAGTCGCTGCGCGAAAAACGTCCGGTCTTTATTGAATAGTCTGCCCTTATGAATAAGCTGCGAGTTATAAAGTAATCAAATGTGATTCCGGCATGATTTCCTGCATATCCCGAAAAACAAATTTCGTGAATGTGGGATATCATGCGGTATGCATCATCCGGGAAGTCGCTTTCCGCGGGCAATTCCGTTCACATTGTGTTCTGAATTAATCACTGTAACTCAATGAATATTCAATAAAATGGACATCAAACAGCTTATTTATTTGTGCAATCTTGAACGGGAACGTCATTTCGGGCGGGCGGCGGAAGCGAGTTTTGTCAGCCAGCCGACGCTGTCGATGCGGCTCAAAAACCTTGAAAAAGAGCTCGGGCTGAACCTGATCAACCGGGGCAACAACTTCGAAGGATTCACCGCCGAAGGCCTGCGGGTGCTGAGCTGGGCGCGCGAAATTGTGGCGGTTTACGAAGGCCTGAAGCTGGAGGTGGAATCTCTCAAACAAGGCATGAGCGGGACGTTACGCATTGGCGTCATGCCGCAGTGCAGCGTTTCTCTGGCGCAGCTGATCAAGGCGGTGAGCCAGGCGCATCCGGGGCTGGATTACCGCGTGTCGGAAGTCAGCGCCGATCAGCTGATTGAAGCGCTGAGCAGCCATTCCGTGGATGTCGGCATCGGCTTCTTCGAATTCTCGACCCTCAACGAACTGCGTTTCCAGCTGGTGTCGCTTGATGACGGCGGCGTGGACGTGGTGTATCACCCGGACCATTTCCCTGAGCTGGACAATATCGGGCTGATGACCGCCGAACAGGCCGCGGCGTTGCCGTTGTGTCTGTCCGAGCCGAGCCGTTATTTCCGCCGGTATCTGGATAATTTCTTCCGTCAGGCCGGGCTGGAACTGCATCCGCGTCTGGAAAGTACCTCGATATTTCAGCTGATGCAGGGCGTGTTTGTCGGCATTGGCTGCGCGCTGGTGCCGAGCGGGCATCTGATTGATGAAATGCATCCGGCACTGAAACGCTGCCCGCTGGACATCACGCCAATGACCCGTCACGCCGCGCTGGTGGTGGCCGAACCGGGCAGGGCGACGGCGCTGGCACAGCATTTCTTCACCGCTGCCGGTCTGTGGCTGACGCAGCAACAACCGCTTAAACCCCCGTCGACGATCAAATAAAACCGGCATTGCCGGTTTCTCTCCCATTTTCCTATTGATGAATTCATCATTTAAGACCAAGCTTTCCCGCAATATATAAGTGAAATGAATGGAGTAGCACATGAAAGCATTAAAAGCTGGCGTTCTGGCAATCGTCGCGGGCAGCCTGTTAGTGGCAGCCTCCGCACAGGCATCAAATAATCTGCTGGGACAACTGCAACAGGCAGCCACCGACGGCCTGAACAGTGCGGGAACAACCTCAGGGACGGGAACCACATCATCACTGACTTCACTGCTAAACGGCGGCGATAAAGCGCTGACCTCCACCAGCGCGACCAACGTCGCCGGTGTATTGCAGTATTGCGTGAAAAACAACGTACTTTCCAAAGCCAGCACAGAAAACGTGAAAGATCAGCTGCTGAACAAACTGGGGATCCAGAGCGCGTCCGGCGCTGAAAGCAAGGACTACCAGCAGGGGCTGGGCGGGTTGCTGAAAACCGGTAAAGATCAGAGCGTTGACCTGAATAATCTCGGGAGCGGGCTGACGCAGGTGAAAGAGAAAGTGAAAACCAAAGCATGTGATGTGGTGCTGAAGCAGGCGAAATCATTCATCTGATGATTGCAGAGGCCGCTGCAATGGCGGCTTTTTACTTCAAATTCAAATTCAAATTCAAATTCAAATTCAAATTCAAAATCAAAATCAAAGTCGTGGGCGTCGGCCCACAACGACCAGAGGGAGAATAAACCTTCTCCCTCTGGACTCCCGCGTTTTTTAAAACAAGCGCTGCCGCTTGCTAGCTATGTTTCAGCAACTTCCGCTACTGCCGCAAAATCCCGCCGCTGCGCGGTTCCCTTCCGTCGGGTTACAAACCGCGCGAAAAGAGTCGCGGTTTTCCACCTCTCCATACGGCGCGATTTTTGAAAGCGGCCACTGGCTTTTTAGTTCGCAACCTTGCCATGCCATTCATTATTTTGAAAAACGAAGAAGCATCAGAATCGATTCTTTTGAATGGTGAGATGGCGCGCTCAAAATCCAGCTGAACGGAGCGGCTTCGAGCCTAAGGTCTCGAAACACTCATTCAGCAAGCTTTCTGAATGCGGCCAGGGGCTTTTTAGTTCGCAACCTTGCCTTGCCATTCATTAATTTGAAAAACGAAGAAGCATCAGAAGCGATTCTTTTGAATGGTGAGATGGCGCGCTCAGAAATTTTGCTGACCGAGGGTTCGAGACCGCAAGGCTCGAAGCCCGTAGGGAAGGGACCGCGCAGCGGCAAGATTTCGCGCCACACGCTGATGTGCCAGAACATGTCCATCGGTCCGGCGATGGCACGGAGTAAAAAAAGCGTGGGAGATCAAAGAGGGAGGCGCTTTCCTCCCTCTTTGGCGGTTTCGGCGCAGTGCGCTAAGTGATCACCGCAATTGAGAAACCGAAACTTTCTCGGTCGGAGAATTCAGCCCACTTACGGCAAGTGAGAAACCGAAATAGTCTCGATCCCGTTAAAATCGCGTTTGGGTGGCAACCCAAGGTCTTGATTTTCAACTTAAATTCGAATTCGAATTTAAGATTTAAGTTGCAATTGAAAATAAAACGGGTTCAAAGGGATCTCCCTTTCACTCCGCATAAACCTTCTCTTTACTCTCACACAAATCTTCAATCAAACACGATCCGCACCGCGGTTTCCTCGCAATGCACGTATAGCGCCCGTGCAGGATAAACCAGTGATGGCAATCGAGCTTAAACTCGGCGGGGACGACTTTGAGGAGTTTTTCTTCCACGTCATCGACGGTCTTACCTGGCGCGAATTTCGTCCGGTTACAGACGCGGAAAATATGCGTGTCGACGGCAATGGTGGGCCAGCCGAAAGCGGTATTGAGCACCACGTTAGCGGTTTTACGCCCGACGCCCGGCAGGGCTTCCAGCGCGGCGCGGTCTTCCGGCACTTCGCCGTTGTGTTTTTCCAGCAAAATCCGGCAGGTTTTGATGACGTTTTCGGCTTTTGAATTAAACAGGCCGATGGTTTTGATGTATTCCTTCACACCGTCCACGCCGAGCGCCAGAACGGACTCCGGCGTGTTGGCGACCGGATACAGTTTCGCGGTCGCTTTGTTCACGCTGACGTCCGTGGCCTGCGCGGAAAGTAACACTGAAATCAGCAGTTCGAACGGCGTGGTGTACACCAGTTCGGTCGTGGGATGCGGGTTGTTGTCCCGCAAACGGCTGAGGATCTCAATGCGCTTTTCCTTATTCATGAACACTTCCCTTTGGCAAACTGTCTTCGGCGGCAACGTGCTGCACCGCTTTTCGCGCTTTCATGCGCTGATCAATCAGGTATTTAGCCGCCAGCAAAAGGCCCAGACCGATAAACGCGCCCGGCGGCAGCATCGCCAGCAGGAACGGGTTATCCAGATGAATCACTTCAACGCGCAGCACTTTCGCCCAGCCGCCGAGCAGCAAATCTGCGCCGTTAAACAACACGCCGCTGCCGAGAATTTCACGCATCGAACCAAGGACGAACATTGCGCACGTCGCCCCGAGGCCGGTCATGGCACCATCCAGCGCCGCCAGATGCACCGGGCTGGTCGCGGCGCAGGCTTCCGCGCGTCCGACCACCACACAGTTGGTCACAATCAGCGGGATGAAAATCCCCAGCGCCTGATACAAACCAAAGGCATAGGCGTTAATCAGCATTTCAACGGTACTGACCACCGATGCGATGATCAGCACGTAAATCGGGATACGGATTTCATCCGGGATCCACTTACGGAACGCGGAAATCATGCCGTTAGTACAGGTCAGCACCAGCGTGGTGGCCAGCCCCAAACCTAAGGCGTTGGTCGCGGTGGAGGTCACGGCCAGCAGCGGGCAAAGCCCCAGCAGCTGGACCAGCGAGGAGTTATTGGTCCACAGACCCTGAACGATTATCTTTCTGGCTTCACTCATCACGGGCTCCACAAGGGGTGAGGTGGGAAAGCTGAGACGGCACCGTCCCGATAAATAACGCCGTGCGTTTTACCGAGCGCACGACAGCGCGCGGGGTAATGGTCGCGCCGGTAAACTGATCAAACATACCGCCATCTTTCTTCACCGCCCAGCGTTCATCGGTCGCACCGTTAACGGTCTGATTGGCGAAATGCTTGATCCAGTCGGAAATACGCACTTCAATTTTGTCACCCAGCCCCGGTGTTTCATGCTGTTCCAGCACGCGGGAGCCGTAGACTTTGCCATGAAAATCAGCGGCGACCAGCAGCTGGATTGCGCCGGAATAACCGTCTGGCGCGGTGGTTTCCACCACGGCAGCCACGGGGTCGCCGCCTTTGCGCGCCAGATACATGCGGTGCGGTGTGGCGGTGCCGAGTGATTCATCGGTGACGTTGTAACATTCGTCCTGCATGTTGTTATCGTAAACGCTGGCCGGGATCACCTGATCAAACAACGTTTTTTGCTGTAACAGCGCCTGATGTTCAATCGTCGGCTTGGTCAGCAGGTTTACGATGGCGGTCATGCCGGTCATCAGTGCGCCAAAGAAAGCCAGAATCAGGCCGTGGCGTCGCATTGTAGCTAGCATAATTCTTCCTCAGCGATGCCCGTAAACACGTGGTTGAGTGTAGTGGTCAATCAGCGGCACGGTAATGTTGGCCAGTAAAACGGCAAAAGCCACGCCGTCAGGATACCCGCCGTACGTGCGGATAAGCCACACCAGCAAACCAATTAATGCACCGAAAACCAGACGGCCTTTAGGCGTGGTCGACGCCGTGACCGGGTCGGTAGCGATAAAGAAGGCACCGAGCATGGTCGCACCGGAGAACAAGCCGACCAGCGGTGAAGAATAGCTTTCCGGTGCCAGACCCCACGCGATGGCGGCGCAGAACGCCAGCATACCGAGCATCGCCACCGGAATGTGCCAGCTGATGATTTTACGCCACATCAGGAACAGGCCACCGGCCAGAAAACCGAGATTAATCCACTGCCAGCCCAGACCCGCCAGCGTGCCGCCAAACAGCGGGGTTGCCAGAATCTGATCGGCGGTATGGCCGGAGCGTAAGCCGGTTTTAAATGCATCCAGCGGCGTCGCCTGCGTCACGCCATCCACGTTCATCTGCAACTGATAGGCGGTCAGATCCTGCCCGCTGTGGCCGGTGAAAATGGTCAGCAGCGTGTCGGTGAAGCTGACGTGATGATGTTGCAGGGCGTCCGGTGGCAGCCAGGTGGTCATCTGCACCGGGAACGAAATCAGCAGCACGACATAACCCACCATCGCCGGGTTAAACGGGTTTTGCCCCAGACCGCCATACAGCTGTTTGGCGATGATGATGGCGAAAAACGTTCCAAGCACCACCATCCACCACGGGCCGAGCGGCGGCAGGCTGATGCCGATCAAAATAGCCGTCAGCAGGGCGCTGTTATCGCCCAGACGTTTTTTTACCGGCTGTTTGCGCAGCTGCAAAACCGCACCTTCTGCCAGTAAAGCAATCACGATAGCCAGTGCGAGCTGAACCAGCGTTCCGTAGCCGAAAAACCAAATCTGAGCGATCAGACCCGGAATACACGCCAGAATCACCATCATCATGATGGTGCTGGTATTTTGGCGGTTATGTGTAAAAGGTGAACTTGCGATCCTGAAGGCCATCTATTCCTCGTTCGACATTGTCTGAGCGGCTTTACGGGCCTTAACTCGGGCGATCGCAGCAGCCACGGCGGCTTTGCGTGGATCGCTTTCTTGTTGTGTTGTCTCTGGTTCTGATGATGCGTCGTTGTCCGCAGCGGATTCTTCGGCGTCACTCTGCGCTGCGGCTTTTTTAGCTTTCGCACGGGCAATGGCGGCGGCGACAGCGGCTTTACGCTTGTCGTCAGCAGAAGGCTCAGCCGGTGACGTTGTCACGTTTTCGTCAGTATTGACCTGCACGGCGGCGGCTTTCTTCGCTTTCACACGGGCAATCGCCGCAGCCACGGCGGCCTTGCGGTCGTCTTCTGCCGGCGCTGGCGGAGTAACAGTGAGCTCGCTGTCGGTGGCTTCCACCACCACGCCATTTCCCGCTTTCTTCGCTTTTACGCGGGCGATGGCGGCAGCCACGGCGGCTTTGCGATCGTCTTCTGCGGTCGGCGGCGTTTCAGGCACCGGTTCAGATGCCACCGGGATTTCCTGTGCAGCAGCCGCTTTTTTGGCTTTAGCGCGGGCAATGGCAGCGGCCAGTGCGGCCTGACGCGGATCCACTTCTGCCGTTTCGGTCACGGCTTCGGCGACCGGTGCGTCGTCCACCGGCGTTTCGCTCAGCTTCACGGCGGCTTTCTGGTGTTTCTCTTCCCGGGCGATTTTCTCGCGTTCCATGCGCGCCTGTTTGGCTTCGAAACGCGCTTTGGCTTCGGTAGCACGGGCGGTTTCGCTGTCGATGGCGCGGATTTCGGCCTTTTCCTGACGGTAATACTGCACCAGCGGAATGTTGCTCGGGCAGACGTACGCACAGGCGCCGCATTCGATGCAATCGAACAGGTTATGGTTGCGCGCTTTTTCGTGTTCTTCGCCGCGGCTGAACCAGTAAAGCTGCTGCGGCAGTAAACCGGCCGGGCAGGATTCCGCGCACAGGCTGCAACGGATACAGGCTTCTTCCGGCTCAGGCTGGCCGAGTTCCGATTCGGACGGAGCCAGCAGGCAGTTGGAAATCTTAACGACCGGCACATCGAGCGACGGCAGGGTAAAGCCCATCAGCGGCCCGCCCATGATCACCATCTTTTTGTCGCCCTGCGGCTGCAATGCGCCTTCCTGCATCAGATGCGAAACCGGTGTGCCCAGACGCGCCCAGACGTTGCCGGGTTTTGCCATCGCTTCACCGGTCAGCGTCACGACACGTTCGATCAGCGGTTCGCCGTCGAGTATTGCGCGCTTGATCGCGTAAACCGTGCCGACGTTTTGCATCAGCACGCCGATTGACGACGAGTGATGGCCTTTCGGCACTTCAAGGCCGGTCAGAATTTTGGTCAGCTGTTTGGCACCGCCGGACGGATATTTGGTCGGCACCACGCGCAGTTCGAAGCGGATACCGTTAGCCAGATCCTGCTGCGCAGTGGCTTTAATCGCGGTTTTAAACGCCGCAATGGCTTCCGGTTTGTTGTCTTCGATGCCGATGAGAACGCGTTCCGGGCTGAGCATATGGCAGAGAATGCGCGTACCTTCGAGGATCTGATCCGCGTGTTCCTGCATCAGCCGGTCATCGGCGGTAATGTAAGGCTCGCATTCGGCGGCGTTGAGGATCAGCGTGCGCGTGGATGTCAGGCCGCCCGCGAGTTTGCTGGCAGTCGGGAAACCTGCGCCGCCCAGTCCGGCAATACCGGCCTGGCTGATGCGCTGGTTCAGATCCCCGGCAGAAAGCTGGCGGTAATCGGCCACAATGTCGCGTTCGCACCAGGTGTCCTGACCGTCGGCTTCAATCAGAACGCAGAGTTCTTTCAGGCCGGAAGGGTGCGCGGTGATGTGCGGTTCGATGGCGGTAATCACGCCAGACGTCGGTGCGTGAACCGGTACGGTGCGGCCACGGCCTGTTGTCAGCGGCTGGCCTTTTAAAACCCGGTCACCGGCTTTTACACACAGCTCGCCTTCAGGGCCAAGATGCTGCTGAAGGGGAATGATAAAGCGCTCAGGCAACGGCACGTTGCGCAGCGGAACGTGGCTCGACTGTGTCTTCATTTCCGGCGGATGAATACCACCGTCGAAGTCCCAGACTTTGTCTTTTTTGAGCGCGGCAAACAGATTAAACATGTTACTCCGCATGGATGACCTGAACCGGAATGGATTGCAAATCCCACTTCCAGTTTGCGGTGGTGGTTTTTACCGGCAGCATTTCGATGCAGTCGGTCGGGCACGGCGCGACGCACAGGTCACAGCCGGTACATAAATCAGTAATTACGGTATGCACGGCGCGGGTTGCGCCCACAATCGCATCGACCGGGCAGGCCTGAATGCATTTGGTGCAGCCGATGCAGTTGCTTTCGTCGATGTACGCCACTTTGCGCACCGGCACGGCGGCGGCAACGTCTTCGCCCATCGGCTGTGGCTCAACGTTGAGCAGGGTGGCCAGCTTGAGCATGACCGCTTCGCCGCCCGGCACACATTTGTTGATGTTGTCGCCATTGGCCACGGCTTCGGCGTAAGGTTTACAGCCGGGATAACCGCATTGCGCACACTGGCTTTGCGGCAGGATATCGTCAATCTGATCGACAACCGGGTTGCCTTCAACGGCAAAACGACGCGATGCGTAACCCAGCAACAGGCCAAAAACCAGCGCCAGTGCGGTCAGCGCGCCAATCGCTACCCATAATTCAAACATTAGAATTTCACCAGACCCGTGAAGCCCATAAAGGCCAGTGACATCAGGCCCGCCGTGACCAGCGCAATCGAAGAACCTTTGAACGGTGCAGGCACGTCAGCGACAACCAGACGCTCACGAATGGCGGCGAACAGCACCATCACCAGCGAGAAGCCGAGTGATGCGGCAAAACCGTAGAGCGCGGACTGCATGAAATTCAGCTGCTGGTTGATGTTAAGCAGCGCCACGCCGAGCACGGCGCAGTTGGTGGTGATAAGCGGCAGGAAAATACCCAGCAGGCGATACAGCGACGGGCTGGTTTTGCGCACGACCATTTCGGTGAACTGCACGACGACGGCGATCACCAGAATGAATGCCATGGTGCGCAGATACACCAGGCCCAGCGGCATCAGAATGAAGGTGTTGACCATCCACGAACAGATATTCGACAAGGTGATCACGAACGTGGTCGCCAGGCCCATGCCGATGGCGGATTCCAGTTTTTTGGACACGCCCATAAACGGGCAAAGTCCGAGGAACTTCACCAGAACAAAGTTATTCACCAGCATGGTGCCGACAAACAGTAATAAGTAAGAGGTCATGACAATTGCCCGGACATAATAAACATTAAAACTTCAGGGTTATTCCGTGAAGGTTTCTTTCACCCGCAGTGAGCGCTTGAAATAAGGCACAAACACCGCAGCGGCCAATAAAGGTAACAGCAAGTTACGCACGGCCAGATCATCGGTAATTGGCGAGAATGCAAAGGCTTTTACCGCCAGCAATACCGTACACAGCAACCAGATAATATACATTTTCGGTAACGCCCTGGCACGCTTACAAAATTGCCAGAGAACCGCAAGCGTAAATAGCCCCATCGCTAATGTGGTCACCACGGAGAAATACCATTGCAGCGTAAAGGCCTGCGAATTGGTGATTAAATATTCGCGCGACTCCGGCATAAATATGGCCATTGAAAACAGGAACAGCATTAATACAACGCTCAGCAGCGTGACAATCAGATACGCCATCGGGGCCAGTAACCACCCGCCGATTCGTTTGTAGCCCGGATTATTCGACATAAAAAGCCTATATTACGCGGATTTCGCCATCACTCAGACGGGGCGTTTTCCCCGACCTTCAAGGCGCAGTAGCTTAACCTGAGAGGGTGATTCTCGTTATCGTATTTATGTGATCAATACTTTCATCCTTCACGCTGTCTCTGTGTTGTCTTCCTTCGCGCACCCCGGTCACATACTTTTGTATGCTCCCGGGGATTTGCTCAGTTGCCGCCTTGATACAGCGCGAATGATTTCAGTATTAGAAAAGGAGGGAAATTAGTGAACAGGAACCAGAATTTCTGTGGCGACAATAACCACTATCAGCCCCACAAGAACCGGCACGGAGGTGCGTTTAACCACTTCGAACGGGGAGATTTTTGCCATACCCGCCACGGCGACCACGACGCCGGAGACCGGTGAAATGGTGCGTCCGAGGTTAGACGCCTGCAACATCGGGATCACCAGATATTCCGGGTTGATGCCCATTTTTGCCGCCAGTTTAGGGATAAGCTCCACGAACGCATAAAACGACGCATTGCCCGAGCCGGTGGTCATGGCCGCCAGAACGGTGATGGTGACCAGCACCAGCATCATAATAATGCTGCCGGAACCGAAGTTTTGCGCCAGCCCGATCAGGCTGCTGATGAAGCCGACGGTGCTAAGCCCCTGAGCGAAGACGCCTGCCGCCACCAGCAGCATCACGACGTTGGCAAACGCATCCGCCATGCCGCGGTACGCCACGTCCAGCCCGGCAAACACGGTTTTCCCGTTGCGGTTTCGCACTGTTTCGATCAGTGCAGTCAGCACCATGCAGATCACCAGGATGGTAATGATGTGCAGATTCGGGCCCCATTTACCGTCAAAAATCAGTACCCCGATAATCGGCGTGAAAGGCAAAATGGCGTAAAACGCCGGGGCGTTGGTTTCGATGGCGTCGTCTTTGTTGGAATCTACGCTGTCCGTCACGGCGGTATCGCGCTTATCCAGATAACGCTGCCAGAAGAAATGCGCGACGGCCATCGCCACAATGGCGGCAATCGAAATCGGCAGGGTGACTTTGAAGGCAAAATCTACCAACGGCATGTTGGCCGCCTGCGCTGCCAGCACCACATCACCGGATGTCGGGGAAAGAATAATGGCCGCCGGAGACGCACAAATCGCCGCCGCCGCGCCGCGGCTGATCCCGACGTTGACCATAATCGGGAACAGCGTCGCCATCAGCAGCACGCCGAGACCGGTCGCGGAAGACACCGCCAGCGACATCAGACACGCCAGAATATAGGCCGCGACCATCAGAATATACGGCGAGTTAATCATTTGTAGCGGACGTGACGCGAGTTTCACCACCACATCGTTAGCGCCGATATGCGTCATGTACGCTGCGAAACCGCACAGCATCATGATCATCATCCCGAGATCGCCACCGCGGCTCATCAGCAGGATTTTGACGTATTCCACGATATCCGTGGCATTCCAGCCGGTGCTCTTTGTGCCTTCCGGCAATACGCTGTGGCCCATCAGGGCACTGATAATCAGCAATAATAACCCGCCAACCATCAGCACGCCGGTGGGTGAATATCCTTTGATGATGTACCGCCCGACAAACACGGCGACCACCAGACCTATCAATAACTCTGTCATACATGTATTCCCCGAGATTAAATTTGGATCCAAGTGAAAGGCGGGCACTTTGAACAATTAACCGGTCCGGCGTAATGACGCTTATCAATTATCGGTGATGAAATAGAAGGGAGGATTGATATTTGTGATGCGTGACCGACATCACCAGATGGTTTTTGCGGTGCTCGCTCAGCTAAGGTCAAGACCTTGGGTTGCCGCCCAAACTGGCTTTAGGTCAAAATCAAGACCTTGGGTTGCCACCCAAACTGGCCTCAAGGAGCGCCTGTCGCCGCGCCCCTTGAGAATCCCGGGCTCTTTCACTGCGCGCTATCGCTCGCTGGCACTGTTTCAGCAATTCCGGCTAGTGCCGCAAACGCCGCCGCTGCGCGGTTCTTTCGCTTCGGGTTCGAACCTGCTCGAAAAAAGACTCTCGCTGTTTCTCACCACTCTCTCAACGTCGTTTTGATAGCGGCCAGTGACTTTCTGATTCACAACCTCACTGCTGATGGTTATTGAAAAGATGCCGTTGAATTCAGATAAGCCAGTGGCCGCTTTCAGAAAGCTTGCCGAGCGAAGTGTTTCGAGACCAATGGCTCGAAACCGAGTAAGGGAACCGCGTAGCGGCAAGTTTTCGCGGCAATAATTGCGGCTTCTGAAACAGTGCCAGCGAGCGATAGCGCGCAGTGAAAAAAGCGTGGGAGATCAAAGAGGGAGGCGGTTTCCTCCCTCTTTGGCGGTTTCTGCGCAGCTCGTTAAGTGATCACAGTTATTGAAAAACCGAAATTTTCACCTTTTCAAAAAGTTTTAAAGCCTTTTCCCAAAAGGCTTACGCTCACAGTTTCGGGATCTCCCGATAAAACCCGACTCCGATCAGCCGTCCGAACAGGAAGGGAATAAACTTCCTTCCCCGTAGCCAGCTTTCAAGCCGTGAAGGGGCGCGCTTGCGGGGTTTTTGCCCGGCCTTACTGATCATAATCTGTAACGTCTGCGTTGCCCACGTGGGGAAAGTCCGTCGCCGCTGGATGCGTTTCAGGTGACGGAGTGTCAGACGCCCGGATTTCAGCGGTTGCGCGATAATATTTGCGGTTGCCACGGCATCCTGAATCGCCAGATTTACGCCGACGCCGCCAATCGGGGACATCGCGTGGGCGGCGTCGCCGATGCATAACAGGCCGGGTTTAGCCCATTCTTTGAGGCGGTCGATGCGGATCACCAGCAGGCGCACATCGTCCCAGCTTTGAATGTCTTCGCCCAGACGCTCACGCTCAAACGGTGAGACTTCGGTCAGCAAATCCAGAAAAGGCGGGATGCCGCGTGCTTTGAGCGCGTCGAGGCTGTCTTTCGGAATCGAATAACCGCACTGCCAGTAATCGCCGCGGTCGATCATGATGAAGTTTTTCTTCGGCCCGCGATGTCCCATCGACCACTGCGGGTCGTCCGTGCGTTTATTGATTTTCAGCCACAGCACGTCACGTGGTGCGCCGAAACGGCGGATTTCCATCCCGGCCTGCTCGCGCACAATCGAATTTCTGCCGTCACAACCCACCACCAGATCGGCGTCGAAATGCTGCGTTTCACCGTTAACGTCCGCCAGAACGCCGGTTACCTGAGATTTATTCTCCCGCAGCGAAAGCACCTGTGCATTGTGGATCAGCCGGAAATTCGGCAGCAGGGCGGCCTTGCTGGCGATGAAATTCAGGAAATCCCATTGCGGCATAAAAGCGATGAATTTGCACTTCGTCGGCAGATGAGTGAAATCCGCCAGCGTGGTTTCTTTGCCGTTGATTTCGCCGTACAGCTTCCCGGCGCGCTGATGCGGCAGGGCGAGAAACTCATCGAGAAAACCCAGTTGCCAGATGATGTCCAGCGTCGAGGGGTGAATGGTGTCGCCGCGAAAATCACGCAGAAAATCCCGGTGTTTTTCCAGCACCGTCACGTCAATTCCCTGACGGGCCAGCAGGTAGCCCAGCATTAATCCGGCAGGGCCGCCACCAACAATACAAACGGTGGAGACGGAGGCGCGGTCAGTGTTCGTGGTCATGCAAACCTGCCTGATGAAATGAATTTACATGATAACAATTATCATTTGCGCTACCGGGCGTCAATCCATTGCGTGCTACATCCCTGAACAAATCCTGCACAGTGACGTAACAAAACCGGTGCTTTTTGCACCATGCTGATCGCGGTTTTATTGCCCGTGTTGGTGCGTAAATACGCTATTTTATTGAAAATCATTGAGTTAGCGCGTTATCTAAAAATTGGCAAATAAATTGCAAAGTGGTCCACAGGTTGAGTTGTTGGGCCAATTCTGGCCGATGTGTGGAGAACAATATGCACGGTGAGCTGAATTTGTTGCACCCGATCGCTCCTCAGCAAAGTGACACGCTGGTGCTTGATGCGCTGACCCGCTATGTGGCGCAGTCCGGCACCCGCGTGGGTGAAAAATTGCCGCCCGAACGCGTGCTGGCGGAAGGGCTGGCGGTGAGCCGCAATACCGTCCGCGAGGCGCTGAAACGCTGGGAAGCGCTGGGCATTATCGTGCGCAAAAAAGGCAGCGGCACTTTCCTCCAATCTGAAGTCACCGCCAACGACAGCTTTCTGTCCCTGCGCTTTAAAAACGACTCCGCCACCATGCTTCACGCGCTGGAAGTCCGGCGGATTATTGAATGCGAAGCCTCGGCGCTGGCGGCGGTCAGGGCGACGGAAAGCGATTTGCTGTTCATCGAACAAAAGCTCGATGTGATGGAAAAAGTACATCTGAGTGTCGGTTCCGCCGGAGCCGAAGACTGGCAGTTTCACGCCGCGATTTACACCGCCGCGCACAATCCGCTGCTGCTGCAAATGGTCGGCGGGATCTACGACTTACTGCACGCATTTTTTGAATCTCCGCCGGAACAGGCGCTGTTCAGCGACTCTTTTCCGCTGCACCGGACCTTATTTGAAGCCATCGCGCGGCGCGAGCCGGAAACCGCACGCAGGCTGAGTAACGACATTCTGAACATAACTGAACGTGACATGAAGGAAGTGATCAATGCAGCAAGATGATAAAAGCCCGCACGATGATTTGCACGAATACACCCGTTTAGTCCACGACGGACGCCATGATCGCGGCGCGATTTCGCCGCCAATTTACCAGTCATCGTTATTCAGTTTCACCGATTATGACAGCATGATCGCCCGTTTTCGCGGCGACAGCGATCACGCGCTGTATTCCCGCGTCGATAACCCGACGGTGGTGGAATTGCAGAAAAAGGTCGCAGAACTGGAGGGCGGCGAAGCCTGTCTGGCCTTCGGCAGCGGCATGGCGGCGATCAGTAATTCCATTCTGAGCGTGGCCGGGCCGGGCGACAAAGTGGTGTGCGTGAATCACGTTTACCCGGATACCTACCGTTTCCTGCGCGGGTTCTGCACCCGTTTTCAGATTGAGGCTCAGTTCGTGGATGGCAGTTCACTTCCTGCACTGGAAGAGGCGATTCAGGGCGCGAAACTGCTGTATCTGGAAAGCCCGAACAGCTGGGTGATGGGCGAGCAGAACCTGAAAGCGATTGCCGCACTGGCAAAAAAATACGGCGTGATCACGATGATCGACAACAGCTGGGCATCGCCAATTTTCCAGAAACCGCTGGCGGCCGGTATCGATCTGGTGATCCATTCCGCATCCAAATACATCAGCGGACACAGCGACGTGGTGGCTGGTCTGGTCATCTCCAGCCAGGAGCGTATTGGCGCGATTACCCGTCACATCAGCCCGTTTTTAGGCGGAAAACTGTCGGCCAACGAAGCCTGGCTGTTGTTGCGCGGCCTGCGGACTTTGCCGCTGCGTATGCGTCAGCATCACGAAAGTGCGCTGGAACTGGCGCGCCGCTTACAGGGCTATTCGCGCATTACGCAGGTCAATCACCCCGGTTTAGATCCGCTGCCGACGTCCACGCTCACCGGCTACAGCGGCCTGTTTTCTTTCGAACTCAGCGAAGGCATCGACATTCCGACGTTCTGCAACGCGCTGAAATTGTTCCGGATGGGCGTGAGCTGGGGCGGTTTTGAAAGCCTGGTGATGCCCGCCATTTCCGTGCTGAATCAGGCGGGCGAATTTAACTCGGCGATTGATTTTGGCGTATCGCCACGGGTGATCCGCATTTCTATCGGCCTTGAAGACACCGGCGATCTGTGGCGCGACCTGAAAAACGCCATCGAAAGCGCCTGTTCCTGAACCCGGTTAAAACATCAACGACTGTTCCTGTGATCCGACCCTTAGCTCCGTGGAGAACCAAGATTATGCGACACCCGAAACGTCATGCTTTGCTCAGCGCGCTGGCCCTCAGCGTCAGCCTGTTTTCCTGTGCCGGTTTTGCCGCCACCAAACTGACGCTGGTGGAAGTGATTACCAGCCCGGCGCGTACCGAAATGCTGCAAAAAATGTTGACCGCGTACAAGGCGCAACATCCGGATGTCGAGATTGAAGTGGTGTCACTGCCTTGGGGGCAGGCGTTTGAAAAGCTCGGCACGATGATTCAGAGCGGGCAATATCCGGACGTCGTGGAAATGCCCGACACCTGGCAGGGTTTGTACGCCAGCAACGGGATGCTGGCCGATCTTGAGCCGCGCCTGAAAAGCTGGAGCGGTACTCCGGATCTGACCGATAAAACGCTGACAATGGCGCGTTCTTCCGGCGGCACGGCGACCATGATCCCTTACGGTTTCTATCTGCGGGCGATGTTCTGGAACAAAAAACTCTTCAGGCAGGCCGGGCTGACTGACGCGCCGAAAACCATGGACGAATTCATGGCCGATGCGAAGAAAATCAGTGCACTGGGCAACGGCATCAGCGGATATTGCATGCGCGGCGGCGTCGGCGGCACCAACGCCTGGATGATGTTTATGGCAGCGATGAACGGCTCGCCGGACTTCTTCGATAAAGACGGCAACAGTACGCTGACGCATCCGGGCGCAATTAAAGGGGCGCAGTTCCTGGTGGACATGTACCAGAAAGGTTACGCGCCGAAAGACAGCGTGAACTGGGGTTTTAACGAAATTGTCTCCGGCTTCTATTCCGGGAAATGCGCGATGCTCGATCAGGATCCGGACGCGCTGATCGCCATCAAAAACAGCATGAACCCGGACGATTTCTCGGTCGCGCCGATGCCGCTCGGGCCGAACGGTAAAGCCTATCCGACCATCGGTTACACCGGCTGGTCGATGTTCAAACAAGGCAAAAATCAGGATCAAAGCTGGGATCTGATTTCCTTCCTCAGCAACAAAGAAAACAACCTGACGTGGTCGAAATTCGTCGGCACGCTGCCGATTTATAAAGGTGCGGAGCAGGACGCGTATTACCACGCGCCGCAGTTCGCCGGCTGGTTTGCCGAGCTTAACAGCCCGGATTACATCCCGCTGACCATGCCGACGCACCTTAAAGGCTGGGGTTATTTCAACTCGGTGATTGTAAAAGACAGCTCGCAGGAAACGCTGCTCGGCCAGAACGACACCGAAAGCATGGTGAAAGACTGGGCGAAATACCTGACCAAAGAGCAAAAGGCGTGGCTGGCTACGCAGAAGTAAGCATCCGGCTCCGGCACGCGGTGCCGGAGTTAACACCTTTTACAACTGGAGACGCGTCATGATGTTGGAAGTTTCACCGCCAGACACCGCTGCCGCGCCGCGCTTTCCCCGTTTGCGGGCGCTGCTTGAACCCTGGGTTTATCTCAGCCCGACGATGGTGCTGATTGGCCTGTTCATTTTTGTACCGATGGCGATCGGCATTTCTTATGCTTTCCAGAATATTCAACTGCTTAATCCGTTTGATACCGGCTGGGTCGGGCTGGATAACTTCCGCACAATGTTCGACGACCGGCATTTTTACGCCGCGCTGCGCCACACCTTCAACTGGACTGCCACGTCGTTGGTTTTACAGTTTGCGCTGGGGCTCGGTCTGGCGCTGCTGCTTAACCGTGAATTCCCTGGCCGCCGCTGGGTGCAGGCGCTGGTGTTCCTGCCGTGGGCGGTGCCTGCTTTCCTTTCCGGCCTGACCTGGGCGTGGTTGCTGAATCCGGTGATCGGCGTGCTGCCATACTGGCTGACGGATTTGCACATTATTTCTGAGCCTTACAACATTTTGTCAGACCCGACGCTGGCGCTTTACGGCCCGGTGCTGGCGAATGTCTGGTTCGGCATCCCGTTTTTTGCCATCACGTTGCTGGCGGCGTTGCAGTCGATTCCGAAAGATTTGTATGAAGCGGCGGCGATGGACGGCGCATCTGGCTGGCAGCAGTTCCGCAAAGTCACGCTGCCGTTTCTGGCACCGATGATCGCGATTACCGTCATGCTGCGCACCATCTGGATTGCCAATTTTGCCGATCTGATTGTGGTCATGACCGACGGCGGCCCGGCGAATTCGACGTCGATTCTGTCGAGTTTCATTTTCACCACGGCCTACCGGAAACTCGACTTTGGCTATGCCTCGGCGATGGCGGTATTTCTGCTGGTTCTGATGACGCTGTACGCGCTGGTTTTACTGCGTATCCGCCACCAGCTGTTGAAATAAGGAGAACCCGATGAACGCACTGTCATTAAATTTGTGGCTCCGCAAAGGCGGACACCGGCTGGGGATCCTCTTTTACCTGCTGTTCGCGCTGTTTCCGATTTACTGGCTGATCAAGATTTCGTTCACGCCGGACAAACTGCTCTACAGCGAAGGCGTGCGGATGTGGCCCAGTGAACTGACGCTGGTACATTTCCAGCGCGTGTTTACCGAAAGCCAGTTTCCGCTGTATTTCTTTAACAGCTTGATTGTGTCATTCGGCACGGCATTTCTGACGACCGTGATCGCCGCCGGTGCAGGTTTTGCGTTTTCGCGCTTCAGCTTTCGCGGCAAAACCGTGATGGCGGCGCTGCTGCTGTTCACGCAGATGTTCCCGCTGGTGATGATCCTCGCGCCGATTTACAAAGTGATGGCACCCCTCGGGCTGACCAACAGCCTGCTGGGGCTGATCCTGATTTACACCGCGTTTAACGTGCCGTTCGCCACTTTTCTGATGCAGTCGTTTTTCGACAGCATTCCGAAAGATCTGGAGGAGTCGGCGATGCTAGAAGGGTGCAGCCGTTTTATGGCGCTGCGCAAAGTCATTATACCGCTGACGCTGCCGGGGATGGCCGCCACGCTGGGGTTTGTGTTTACCGCCGCGTGGAGCGAACTGTTGTTTTCGCTGATGCTTATCAACAAAAACGAGGTGATGACCTTCCCGGTCGGGCTGCTCAGTTTTGTATCGAAATTCGCAGTTTCCTGGGGCGACATGATGGCGGCGGCGGTGATGGCGCTGATCCCTGCCTGTCTTTTCTTTGCATTCATTCAGCGTTACCTGGTTCAGGGGCTGACGGCTGGCGCGGTTAAAGGATAATTTTATGGCTCAGATTACGATTTCCGATCTTCAAAAACGTTACGAAAATGTCGAAGTGTTGCGTCATATCAACCTGACGATTCAGGATGGCGAATTTGTGGTGTTAGTCGGGCCTTCGGGCTGCGGAAAATCCACTTTGCTGCGCACTATCGCCGGGCTGGAACTGGCGACGGCGGGGGACATTCACATCGGCACGCGCCTGATGAATCAGGTCGCGCCAAAAGACCGCGATATCTCGATGGTGTTTCAGAGTTACGCGCTGTATCCGCACATGACTGTCGCGCGGAATATGGGTTTCAGCCTTGAAGTACAGAAACGCCCTAAAGCCGAAATCGACGCAGCTGTGAACAAAGCGGCGGATATTCTTGGGCTGACGGCGCTGTTGCATCGTCGCCCGAAAGAGCTTTCCGGCGGTCAGCGTCAGCGCGTGGCAATGGGCAGGGCGATTGTGCGCGAACCGCAAGTTTTCCTGTTCGATGAACCGTTGTCCAACCTTGACGCTCAGCTGCGCGGGCAGATGCGCATTGAAATCAAAAGCCTGCACCAGCGCATGCGCAACACCATTGTTTACGTCACCCACGATCAGGTCGAAGCCATGACGCTTGCCGACCGCATCGTGGTGCTTAACCACGGCGTTATCCAGCAGGTTGGCACACCGCTGGAACTTTACGACACGCCCGCCAATAAATTCGTCGCCAGTTTCATCGGTTCACCCTCAATGAATTTCATCAGCGGCACGATAGAACTGGGTGACAGCGCACCGCAGCTGCGCATCAATGCCAGCCAGACGCTGCCGGTTGATCCGCGCATCCTCAATTTACACAGTGCTGCGCCGGTGATTTACGGCGTGCGCCCCGAAGCCATTGTCTTGTGCGAACAGGGCGCGCCGGGCGCGGTTCCGCTCGACGTCACGCTGATCGAACCTACCGGCCTGAGCGAGCTTATCCACGGTACTTTCGGTGGAGAACGGCTGAGTGTTTACAGCATGGTGAGATCCGGTGCCGCACCGGGGGACCGGGTTTGGGTGCAGATTGATACTGCGCGGATGCAGTTGTTTGAGGCCGACAGCCAGAGGAGGCTTTCTAAACTTGATGAGTGATTCGGGCTGGCAGCCTTGAACCCGCTGCGGATTAGCTGAGTTTGGTTTTTCACTGGCAGTGAGGCGCTTACAGCTGACCGGGGATATTTCGGATCTTCCATTGCGGTTATCGCTCAGCTCAGTTCAGGTCAAAACCTTGGGCTCGCCGCCCAAACTGGCCCAAAGGGCGCGTTAACGCGCGCGCCCTCTGGACACCCGCGCTTTTTAACTGCGCGCTATCGCTGGCTGGCTACGTTTCAGGCACTACAGCTATTGCCGCGAAAACTTGCCGCTGCGCGGTTCCCTCACTCGGTTTCGAGCCACAGGTCTCGAAACACTCACTCAGCAAGCTTTCTGAAAGCGGCCGGAGGCTTATCTGAATTCAACGGCATCTTTTAAATAACCATCAGCAGTGAGGTTGTGAATTAGAAAGTCACTGGCCGCTATCAAAACGACGTTGAGAGAGTGGTGAGAAACAGCGAGAGTCTTTTTTCGAGCAGGTTCGAACCCGAAGCGAAAGAACCGCGCAGCGGCGGCGTTTGCGGCACTAGCCGGAACTGCTGAAACAGTGCCAGCGAGCGGTAGCGCGCAGTTAAAAAAACGCAGGATTCCAAAGGGTTTCGTTTAAAACCCTTTGGGCCAGTTTGGGCGGCGAGCCCAAGGTTTTGACCTTAAAGCCGGTTTGGGTGGCAACCCAAGGTCTTGAACTTGAAGTTGATTTAGACCGGCTTAGCTTCAGCCAATCGCATCAGCCGGAATCCGACTCCGACACCCACCATCAACATCAAACTGATAAACCCTGTAATTCCGACCCACCCGTAGGCGTGCCAGAAGAATCCCCCTAATGTCCCGGCGACGCTCGAACCCGCGTAGTAACAGAACAGATACAGCGACGAGGCTTGTCCTTTGGCGCGACGGGCACGGCGACCGATCCAGCCGCTGGCAACCGAGTGGGCAGCAAAGAATCCGCCAGTGACCAGGATCATTCCGATGAAAATCAGCCAGACGGGCGAGAATGCGGTGATCAAAATACCGACCAGCATGATGGCGGTGGAACCAATTAACACCGGGCCGCGGCCATACACACCGGTCATCACACCGGCTTTCGGCGAGCTGTAGGTGCCCATCAGATAGACAATCGACAAGATACCGACGATGGCCTGACTCAGGTTGTACGGCGTGGCGAGCAGGCGGTAACCGATGTAGTTGAACATGGTCACAAAGCTGCCCATCAGCAGGAAACCTTCGGCAAACAGCAACGGCAGCCCGCTGTCGCGCCAGTGCAGTTTAAAGTTAATCAGTAATTTGCGCGGTTTGAGCGAACTGGCGCGGAAATGTTTTGATGGCGGAAGGATGCGCCAGAACATAATGGCAGCGGCCAGCGCGAAGAAACCGACGACCGCCATGGCGATACGCCACGAGAAGAAATCCGTCAGAACGCCGCTGACCAGGCGTCCGCTCATCCCGCCAATGGAATTCCCGCTGATGTATAACCCCATCGAAAACGCCACAACGCTCGGGTGAATTTCTTCGCTCAGATACGTCATTGCTACCGCTGCCACGCCGCTCAGCGACAAACCAATCAGCGCGCGCATGATAAGAATAGCGTCCCAGCTTTGCATAAAGGAACACACCAGCGTACAGCCTGCGGCCAGTAACAACGCCACCACCATCACCGATTTACGCCCCACGGCGTCCGATACCGGGCCGGTAAAGAGCAGGCCAATCGCCATCAGGCCGGTCGATAACGACAGCGACAAACTGCTGGTCGCGGGCGATACGCCGAAATCATGCGACAACACCGGCAGGATCGGCTGGACGCAATAGAGCAGGGCGAATGTCGCCAGGCCCGCTGAAAATAAGGCCAGCGTGACGCGGATAAACTGCGGTGTCCCGCGTTTGATAAAAGGGGTTTTCAGGCCGGAACGGGCGACGGAGGCTTGAGGATTTAATTCGTCGTCATTAACAGAGTCATTGGCTGGTGCAGCGGAGATCCGCTGGGAGGTTTTCACTGTAATTCCTTAACGCGATGAGCTGTAAAACTAAATTTTAAAATGTATGAAAATTTTAACAGTGGCCGTTATATTGTCTAATATATTAATTTCGCAAAATTGATATTTTATAAATATCAATGAGGATAAATTGATCTAAACCATGAGCCACATAGAACTGCGTCATTTACGGTATTTCATCGCGGTCGCCGATGAACTGCATTTTGGCCGTGCCGCCGAGCGGTTACACATTTCCCAGCCTCCGCTCAGCCAGCAAATTCAGGCGCTGGAAACCCACGTTGGCGCGGCGCTGTTTTACCGCAACAACCGCAGCGTGCGGCTGACCCAGGCCGGGCAGGCATTTTTGCAGGAAGCGCGGCAGATTTTGCAGCGCGTGGATGATGCTTCTGCACAGGCTGCGCGGATCCATCGGGGTGAATCGGGCAATCTGACGTTAGGGCTGACTTCATCAGCCCCGTTTTTACGCCGCGTTTCACGGGCTCTGCACCATTTCCGGCTGACCTATCCGGGCGTCAATATTCGCATCGAGCAGCTCAACAGTAAGCAGCAAATCGGCCCCCTGCTGGAAGGTAAGTTGGATCTGGGCATTATGCGTAATGGTGAATTACCGGAAGAGCTGGAACATCATCTTGTGTTGTCCGAACCGCTGATCGCCGTTGTCCATAAAGACCATCCGCTCAACGCACTGAGTGACGGTGAACTGACATTTCAGCATCTGGCCGATCAGCCGTTCGTGTTTTTCTCTAAAGATGTGGGGACATCCTTATATGACGATATCCTCGGGCAACTGAAAGCACAGGGAATTACACCCTATATCACCCAGGAAGTGGGGGAGCCGCTGACCATTATCGGGCTGGTGGCCGCAGGGCTGGGAGTCTCGATTTTGCCCGCATCCTATCTGCGCATTCAGGTCGAAGGGGTACGTTATCTGCGGTTTGGTTCAATGGAGGGGACAACGCAGCTCTGGCTGGTGAATCACGGGAGGCGGCCGGTGACGGCAGCGACACAGGCATTTATGGATTTACTGCTGCGGGAAGTTTGAGAGCTGACGGGCTGAAGCTGCTGTATTTCCAGTCAATTCTGAGCGTGTTTTCACGCAATTTGTGCACCAAATCACATAACGAATCAAATAGTTGACGACATATAACAAAAACTTCAACATAGCCCTAATCTTTATTTTGAAGCGCGAAAAATTACAGGAGTTCCTTGAGTGATCCCCGACGGGCAACCCGGACACATAGACCAAATAAAACAAACGAATGTCGGTGCTGTATATCGCCTGATAGATCTGTTTGGTCCCATTTCGCGCATTGAGCTTTCTAAAAAAGCACAACTGGCACCGGCCAGTATCACTAAGATTGTCCGTGAACTGTTACAGGCACATCTGGTACTTGAAACTGAGTTTCAGGATCCGGGCAGCCGCGGGCGCCCCGCGATTGGTTTAGCTCTCGATACCCAGGCCTGGCACTACCTTTCTGCACGCATAAGCCTGGGTTCGATCACTTTAGGATTACGGGATCTGAGCAGCAAACTGGTGGTGGAGGAAGTGCTCCCGCTGCCGGAACAGGCACATCAGCCGCTGCTTAAACGCATCATTTCTGAAATCGATCAGTTCTTTATCCGCCATCAGCGCAAACTTGAGCGCCTGACGGCCATCGCGATTACCTTGCCGGGCATGATTGATGCGCGCAGGGGCATTGTTCACCGCATGCCGTTTTATCATGACGTTTTCGATATGCCGCTGGGTGATACGCTTTCAGAGCACACGGGCCTGCCAGTGTACGTTCAGCACGATATTGGCGCGTGGACGCTGGCGGAGTCGTTATACGGCGCGTCCCGCGGCTGCAAAAATGTGGTGCAGATTGTGATTGACCATAACGTCGGTGCCGGGGTCATTACCAGCGGACGCGTTTTACACGCAGGCAGCAGCAGTGTGGTGGAAATCGGCCATACGCAGGTTGACCCTTACGGTAAGCGTTGTTATTGCGGCAACCACGGCTGCCTGGAAACGGTCGCCAGTACCGACAGTATCCTCGAGCTGGTGCGTCAGCGTCTGACGGCATCAGTGCCCGCCAGCTTGCTGCATGGCGTGTCGCTGACAATCGAAGCCGTGTGTGACGCGGCCAACCGTGGCGATCAGGTGGCGCGTGACGTGATCATTGGTGTCGGGCAGAGTGTCGGGCGCATACTGGCGATTATGGTCAATCTGTTTAATCCGGAAAAAGTGTTGATCGGCTCACCGCTTAATTTATCTCAGGATATTCTTCATCCCGCGATAATGTCCTGTATTCAGCAGCAATCGCTTCCTGCCTATAGCGAAAACATCAAACTGGAATCGACACAATTTTATAATCAGGGAACTATGCCCGGCGCAGCATTAGTGAAAGATGCGTTATATAGCGGATCGTTACTCATCAAACTGCTACAAGGCTAAGTTTTATATAATGTTGTCGTATATTTCAAAATAATAACGAATAAGCTTTCCGCATTAACCGCACAAACAGTCAACAAAACATTGCGCTAACGCAAACCGCTCTCATCTCGCATCGCCTAGACTTTCTCTCGTTACTTTGTCTCCGGCGCTGTTTTCTTACCGGAGACTATCTTTCAATAAGACGGAGAGATCCCGGAGCCTGAATTCCATGTTAACGCACTTTTTCGTCACGGGTACGGATGCCCGTGTAGGTAAAACCATTGTCACACGTGCCTTGCTTCAGGCCTTAGCCGCGCAGGATCGCTGCGTTTTAGGCTATAAACCTATTGCAACAGGCAGCCAGGAGCTGGCCGACGGGGTTCGAAATAAAGATGCGGTAACTCTCCAGCAGTCATCTTCTATTTCTTATCCTTTTAATAAAATAACGCCTCTGGCCTTAGCAGATGAAGATATTTATGCCAGCCAGATCCCGGAGAATATTTTTGAAATAATGACCAATGGCCTTAACTTCATGCGTGAAGAGGCTGATTCAGTGGTTGTTGAAGGATGTGATGGCTGGAGAACATTGATTACTCCGCATCTTTTATATTCGGACTGGGTACGCCAGCAAAATATGCCGGTGGTACTGGTCGTCGGTATTCAGGAAGGCTGCGTCAGCCATGCCTTATTAACGGCTCAGGCTATTATTGCCGATGGTTTGCCGCTGCTCGGTTGGGTGGCTAACCGGGTCAATCCTTGCCTGGCGCACTATCAGGAAACGATTGAGGCCATTGGTGCCAATATTTCCGCACCGTTGCTGGGGGAAATCCCTTATTTGCCGCGTGCGGAGGGTCGTGATATGGCGAAGTTTATCGACCTGTCGAGCTTTAACCTGAAAACCCTGACCAAAGCCTGATTTGCCCTTTTCAATATCAGAGAGGCTCTGAGTGCACCACTCAGGGCCTCTTTTTTGGCTATAATTTCTGAATCTGCCTGAGCGCACAATGATAAAGAAAACAGAGAACATGGCCGTCAATCATCCAGCTGCAAACGTATCCGCCGTCAAAGCCTCTCACCGTCCGCTTATTCTCACCGCCTGTATGCTGTCGATGTTTATGGCTGCCGTGGAAGTGACCATTGTCGCGACGGCAATGCCAACAATTATCGGGGATCTCGGCGGTTTTTCGCTGCTCGGCTGGGTCTTTGCCGTTTATCTGCTGACGCAGGCGATAACCGTGCCCATTTACGGACGGCTGGCGGATCTGTATGGCTGCCGGAAAATATTTTTTATCGGAACAACGTTGTTTCTTCTCGGTTCCGTTCTGTGCGGATTTGCCTCTTCTCTCAGCTGGATGATCGCCTTCCGCGCATTGCAGGGGCTGGGCGCGGGGGCGATTACGCCAATTGCGACCACGCTGATTGCCAATGTTTACGGCCCGCAGGAGCGGGCGAAAGCACAAGGATACTTGTCCAGCGTGTGGGGCGTTTCGGCAATTGTCGGCCCGCTGATGGGGGCGTTTATCGTTTCGCATTTCCCGTGGGCGGTCGTGTTTTGGGTCAACGTGCCGATTGGTCTGGTGGCGATGGCCATTCTGGTGAAATACCTGCCGCCTGATATTAAGCGTCAGCAACATAAACTGGATCTGGCCGGAACGGGGTATCTGACGCTGTCCGTGGCGGCGTTGCTGCTGGCATTGCTTCAGGCAGAAGAGCTGGGGTACTGGGCGCTGGCGCTGACCGGGCTGGCAATACTGAGTGGTTTACTGCTGGTTCGTCAGGAGCGTAAAACACCGGAGCCGCTGTTCCCGCTGGTGCTTTGGGAAAGCAAAGTGGTGATCGCCGGGAATATCGGCGGCCTGATTATCGGTGCCACAATGATGGGCATCAGCGCATTTTTGCCCACCTATGTGCAGGGTGTTCTCGGCGGTACTCCGCTGCAGGCGGGCACAACGCTGGCCCTGATGTCTGTCGGCTGGCCGCTGGCGAGCATGCTCAGCAGCCGTCTGATGCAGGCCACGTCTTACCGTGCGACGGCAGTTATTGGCGGCTTATTGTTAGTGGGCGGAAGCCTGGCGTTACTGCTTTTGTCACCGACGTCCGGCCTGTGGTTTGCGCGCCTGGCGGCATTTTCTATCGGTGCGGGAATGGGGTTGTGTAACACGACATTTATTGTGTCGGTGCAAAATAGTGTAGAACCCGCAATCCGGGGTATTGCAACGGCGTCAACGCTATTTACCCGCATGCTCGGCTCCGCCATCGGCACCGCACTCCTTGGCGCGACGCTGAATCTTAATTTGCAAGCCCGTCTGCCGCAGGTGAACGACCCGGTGCAGCAACTGATGGATAAGGCGACGCGCAGCACCATGGAAAGCGGCTATCTGGCTGCGCTGACCGACAGTGTGGCGGCGTCCTTACATTGGGTCTTCGTGATCTCCGCCGTGATTTCTGTGCTGGCGATCGCTGCGGGTTTGCTCATCCCCTCCGGCGACCGCCCCCGCACAGAACCCCAGCGCGAAAGCTAAGCCGCTTGCCGTTGCTGTAGCCTGAATGCGATTAACATCAGCGTCAGGCTGAGCAACACGGCGATGGAGGCCATTGCCATACCATCACCTACCGAACCCTGCTCAAACTGCCGCCACACGTAGACCGAAACGGTCTGCACGCCCGCCGGTGAAAGCAGCAACGAGGTCACCAGCTCGCGCGAGGCGACGGCAAACACCATCATCATCGACGCCAGCAGGCTGGGGAATACCAGCGGCAGTAAAATCAAACGCAGCGTCTGCGCTGCCGTCGCACCATGCACCCGCGCCGCCGCATCCAGATTTCCACCAATCTGCTTTAACGCCGCACTGACATAACGGACCGGATAGGGCAGCAGCAGGCAGCAGTAGGCAAGCAGCAAAATCCCCCAGGTATTGTAGGGCGTGACCGGCCAGAAGCTGCGGTTCCACGCCAGGATCAGCCCGACGCCGACCACGATCCCCGGCAGCGCCGCCGGTAACAAAGACAATCCGTCAATCAGTGCCGCACCGCGAATTCGTCTTGCCACCACCAGCCACGAGGCCAGAAATCCGGTCGCGCCAGCGATTAACGCTGTTCCGAGCGCCAGACTGAGGCTGGTCGACAACGCGCTGAGCGCATCACCGTGTGCGGCAAACAGATTGCCGAAATGGCGCAAGGTCAGGTTGGAGAACGTGAGCCCGCCCGATAGCGTGCCGGAAAACGCCGTGATCAGCGTCGAGACGATTGGCAACGCAACCGCAACCAACGCCACCAGTATGAACAAGGCCAGCACCGGAATTGTCCAGGCCGCCAGCGGTTTTTGTGTCACATCAGCCGGTCTCCCCGTCATGCTTTCGACATTTCTGCCTGCCAGCACGGCGCGCTGTACGCTGTAGGCACACAACGCGATGGCGACCAGCATCAGTGAGAGCACCGCCGCGCCGGGCATATCAATCGGCCAGTCGGCAAGACGCTGTTCAATGCCCGTGGTCAGCATCAGGATCCCGCTGCGTGAACCTAATGCGCCGGGCACGCCGTATTCTTCAATGGATAACGTAAACGCCAGCAATAAGCTGGAGGCGATAGCGGGCAATGCCATCGGCAGGGTGACCCGGATAAACGCCTGCCACGGGCCCGCGCCGTGAATGCGCGCGACGTCTGCCAGACGGCTGCCGCTGGCGGCCATGCTGCGTGACACCGCGAAATACACCACAGGAAAAACGTTCAGTGTCATCACCACTACCATGCCCGATACGGAAAACAGGAAGTCATTGAGATGCAACCACGGCACCAGCTGTTGCACATACCCGTTGGTTTGCAGCGCCAGCATCCATGACAGGGCGGCAATATAAGGCGGAAGTAAAAAGGGCACCAGAAACAGAACATCCCACAATGCGGCGCCCGGCAGGGCAAACAGTCCGCGCAGTGCACCCAGCGGAATGCCGATTAATCCACTGCACAGCGCCACGCCCAGACCGACTTTCAGCGTGGTAACCAATAATTCTCTCAGCGCAGGTTCGGCGAAAACGCGGGTAAATGCGCTGAAAGGGGCAGAATAATGGCCGGTATCCAGATGCGGGAAAACCGCCTGAAGGACCACAAAACTGACCGGCACGGCGACCAGCAGTAACAGAGCAATGCCCGTTATCCCCGGTAAAAAAGCATTTTTATTCATTGATCAAATCTCAGGGACGGGCCGCTTTTTAGCAGCCCGTAAAGGGATTACTGCTGACCGAACAGCTTCGCGAAGCGGTCGAGAACGTCTTTACGTGATGCAGAAGCCTGGGAAGCCTCTGGCAATAATTTCAGCGATTTAAACAACGGACGTTTGGCGTCGATATCGGTGCGAGCGGGCATCAGCCACGCATCGGCTACCAGTTTCTGGCCTTCAGGCGAAAGCGCGTAATCGATAAACGCCTTGGCTTCTTTTTGCTGCTGACTGGATTTGAGGATCATCATCGGACGCGGGGCGATCACGGTGCCGCTGCTCGGGAAAATCACTTTAACGGATTCGCCGTCCTGCACGCTGGCGTAAGAGACGTAATCCACTGCGCCAAACACGGCGGCTTTCGCGCCCTGCAACACCGGCGTCAGCGCCTGTGCGTTTGGTCCGGCGATAATCATGCCGTTGGCTTTCAGATCTTCAAACAGTTTCCACGCCTGCTGCGCGTGGGCATTTTGTAACCCGATCAGCAAATCCAGCGACGCACCGGAAAGCGAAGGGTCAGGTGTGGTCACTTTGTCTTTAAATTCCGGTTTGGCTAAATCGCCCCAGTCTTTTGGCTCAGTGGTACCGCTTTTAGTGTTCCACACGATGCCCAGCGCGGAAATCCCCTGTGCGACGTAGTAAGGCGTTTTAAATTGCGCTGGAACCTGCTCTGCGTTCGGGCTTTGATATTCAAGCAGCCAGCCGCGTTTTTCGAGATCGGTTGCGGTATCCCAGGATGCGGAGATCAGAACGTCAGCACGCGGATTGGCCTGCTCGGCGTCCAGACGGGCCATTACTTTGCCGGTGGTGGCCTGGAAAACATCCACTTTCACGCCGGTTTGTTTTTCATAACCTGCTGCCAGTTTTTTTGCCAGAGAACCCGGCCCGGCGGTGTAGAGCGTCAGCGCCTGCGCGCTGCCAGCTGCCATTGCGAGAGAAAGAGTCATTGCTGTCATTACGCCTGTTTTAGTACGGGAAAACGTTGTGTTTTTTTTACGAAAAGTGCTGAGTGTGCGGTTCATCATTTTCATTCCATCAAAGGTTAAGCAACAAAAGGTGAAACAACGGAAGGGTCAATCAAATCAATACTGGCAATAGCGCCTTTTTCCATGCGTGCAATGCGGTGGGCAAGCGCGTGGGCTTCATGCTGATCGTGTGTGACATACACGGCCGTCGTGCCGAGCTGGCGCAAAAGCGTTGCCATCTCTTCACACAGGCTTTCGCGTAAATCGCGATCGAGATTCGACAGAGGTTCGTCAAACAGCAGAATGCGGGGTTCGGCGACGATGGCGCGGGCGAGAGCGACGCGTTGTTGCTGCCCGCCGGAAAGCTCAGAAGGGCGGCGCGAAGCGAAATCCGCCAGCCCGACGCGGGCAAGCGCGGCCATCACTTTTTCTGCCTGCGCCTGACCTCTGATGCCACGCATTTGCAGCGGAAAGGCGACGTTTTGCCGGACGCTCATGTGCGGCCACAGCGCGTAATCCTGGAAGGCCATGCCGAGATTGCGTTTTTCCGGCGGGAGGCTGAATTTCCCGTTGGCAACGGTTTCGCCGCCGAAGCTGATTTGCCCCGACGCAGGATGCAGCAGCCCGGCCAGCATTTTGAGTAACGTGCTTTTGCCGCAGCCCGAAGGCCCCAGCAGGGCGAGGATCGTACCTTCCGGCACGGTCAGATTGACGTGATTGAGCACCGGGTTGCTCCCAAAAAAATGAGAGACCTGTTGTATGTCTATCGCGGGGGGAGAAGACATGCGCGACGGCGCATTCCCGCTGGTATTCGCTGGAATGGTCATGGTTGGTACTATCCTCTTTGGGATTTATTAGTGGGGGTGAGGGTAAAGGGGGAATGTGACCGGGATGTGACACCTTTTAGAAAGGTGACCAAATTGCCTTTGCAGGCGGCTTAACGGATGACCGAGAATATTTCGGTTTTTCAATTACGCTGATCGCTCAGCGGCTGGTGCCGAAACCGACCAAAGAGGCCCAGGACGGGGCCTCTTTGGAATCTCCACGTCTTTTTCAACACGCGCTGTCGCTTGCTGGCTAAGTTTCAGCAGCCACAGCTATTGCCGCGAAAACTTGCCGCTGCGCGGTTCCCTCGTCTCGGTGTTCGAGCCTGGGGTCTCGAAACGCTCACTCAGCAAGCTTTCTGAAAGCGGCCGGAGGCTTTTTAATTTCAAAAACCAGCCAGCATTAATCTTTCGAATTACATAGCCATTAGCCGCTTTCAAAAATCACGCTGAAAGGAGAGGTGGAAAACCGCGTATTTTTTCGCGCGGTTTGTAATCCGACTGGAAGGAACCGCGCAGCGGCGGGATTTTGCGGCACTAGCAGAAATTGCTGAAACATGGCCAGCGAGCGATAGCGCGCAGTTAAAAAGCGTGGGAGATCAAAGAGGGAGGCGCTTTCCTCCCTCTTTGTCGGTTTCGGCGCGGCGAGTTGAGTTGTCACCGCCCGTGAAAAACCGAAATTTTCACGGATTTAATTTCTTAAAACAGCCCCTTAGCGGCTACAAAGCTTGTAATAAACTTCATTCCACCGGATCTGATTCTTGAAGTCCGCCAGCGTTGTATCGTTATCAATGACTAATAACTCAATCCCGGAAAGCTCCGCATACAACCGCAGTGCATCAATATCCAGCGCCTGAGAGAACACCGTGTGGTGCGCGCCACCGCCGAGGATCCAGGCTTCTGCCGCCGTTGCCAGGGAAGGCTGGGCTTTCCATATCGCGCGGGCGACAGGCAATTTTGGCAGCGGATGCGGTTGCTCAACGGTATCGACCAGATTCACCAGCAGGCGGAAACGGTCGCCCATGTCGATGACGCTGGCGTTGAGCGCCGGGCCGGCCGGGGTGGAGAAAATCAGACGCGCCGGATCCGCCTTGCCGCCTATGCCCAGATATTGCGCATCCAGCAGCGGTTTTTCTTCTTTAGCAATCGACGGGCACACTTCCAGCATGTGCGAACCGACCACCAGATCGTTACCCGGTTTGAAGTTGTAGGTATAGTCTTCCATGAACGACGTGCCGCCTTTCAGGCCGCTGGCCATTACTTTCATGATGCGCAGCAGGGCTGCCGTTTTCCAGTCACCTTCGCCGCCAAAGCCGTAGCCTTTTTGCATCAGACGCTGTACCGCCAGCCCCGGCAGTTGTTTCATGCCGTGCAGGTCTTCAAAATTGGTGGTGAATGCGCCGAATTTCCCCTGTTCCAGGAAACGGGTCATCCCCAGTTCGATTTTTGCCGCGTCCAGCAGGTTTTCGCGACGTTCGCCATTGAGTTTCACGGCATCCGTCAGGCGGTAAGTGGATTCATACTCTTCCACCAGCGTATCGATGTCGGCTTTGCTGACTTCGTTGATCACACTGACCAGATCGCCGATACCATAAGCACTGATGCTGTAGCCAAACTGAATTTGTGCGGCCACTTTATCGCCTTCTGTCACCGCTACTTCACGCATGTTATCGCCGAAACGCGCCACTTTCAGATGCTGACTTTCATTTTTCGCCGCAGAAACGCGCATCCACTGGGCGATACGGCGGTGTGATTCGCCATCCTGCCAGTGACCGGCAACCACGGTGTGCTGCTGGCGCATACGCGCGCCGATGAAACCGAATTCACGGCCGCCGTGCGCGGTCTGGTTCAGGTTCATAAAGTCCATATCCATGGTATCCCACGGAATTTCAGCGTTGAACTGCGTGTGGAACTGCAGCAGCGGTTTGTGCAGGATACTCAGCCCGGCAATCCACATTTTTGCTGGCGAGAAGGTGTGCAGCCAGGTAATCAGGCCGACGCAGGAATTCTCATAGTTGGCTTCGCGGCACAGCGCGGTAATTTCGTCCGGCGTGGTCACCAGCGGTTTGAGCACCAGTTTGATCGGTAATCCGGCTTCTGAGTTCAGGCCATTGACCACCTTCTCGGCGTTCTCTTTGACCTGACGTAATGTTTCCGGCCCGTACAGATGCTGACTGCCAATAGCGAACCACACTTCGAGATGTTTAAACGCGTCCATTAATTACTCCTGAATTTCAGATGTTTGAAAAAGCCGTTTTCGAATAAGTATTTAGTGTGCTGTCTTCGCTGCAAACAGCGGTTCAGTGGTGGCACACCATTGCTGATAGCGTTCGTACAGGCGCTGATATTGTTCGACCCGCTGCGGGTCCGGCAGCAATGTGCGTTCGATGCTGCAGGCCATTTTTTCCTGCGCGGCAGGGACGTCTTTAAATTCTCCGGCCGCGACGGCGGCAAAGATGGCTGCACCCAGCGCGCAGCATTGATCGGAGGCGACAATCTGCAACGGACGATTCATCGCGTCGGCACAGACCTGCATGATGACCGGCGATTTACGGGCAATGCCACCAAGCGTCAGGACGTTTTCCACCGGAATATCCTGCTGTTCGAAGCACTCCATAATGGCGCGCGCACCAAAGGCGGTGGCCGCAATGAAGCCGCCGAACAGCTCCGGAGCTTCGGTGCCCAGATTGATGTCAGTAATGACGCCTTTCAGACGCTGATTGGCAAATGGTGTGCGACGACCGTTAAACCAGTCGAGCACCAGCGGCAGGTGATCCAGTTTTGGATTGGCGGCCCAGGCGGCCGTCAGATCCGGCAGCAGGTTTTTTTGCAGGCTGGTTAACTGAGTTTTGAGTTCAGGGTGCGCTTTGGCGGCCTGAATCAGCGGCCAGCTCAGCAGGCGGCTGAACCACGCGTACATATCACCAAACGCGGATTGTCCGGCTTCCATTCCGATCATTTCCGGCACAACGCTGCCTTCAACCTGACCACAAATCCCGGCTATTGCGCGGTCGTTAACGCGTTCTTTATCGGCAATCAGGATGTCGCAGGTGGAGGTGCCGATCACTTTGACCAGCGTGTAAGGCTGCGCACCGGCACCGACCGCGCCCATGTGGCAGTCAAACGCACCACCGGAAAGCACAACGCTTGCCGGTAAGCCCAGGCGCTGCGCCCATTCCGGGGTGAGTGTGCCCACGGCCTGTTCGGCGGTGACGGTTTCGGTAAACAGCGGATACGGCAGGTTTTCCACTAATAACGGGTCGAGCGCGGCGAAGAAATCTTTCGGCGGCAGACCACCCCACGACGGATGCCAGAGCATTTTGTGCCCGGCGCTGCAACGGCCACGTACGACTTTGTCCGGCGCGGTGGTGCCGGAAAGCAGGGCGGGAACCCAGTCGCATAATTCCACCCAGGAGGCGGCAGCTTTAGTGACGGCGCTGTCGGCGCGGGAGACATGGAGAATTTTGGCCCAGAACCATTCGGAGGAGTAAACGCCGCCGATATAGCGGGAATAGTCAGGGAAATCGCCGCTGCGGCACAGACGGTTAATTTCTTCGGCTTCTTCTATTGCCGTGTGGTCTTTCCATAACACGAACATGGCGTTCGGGTTTTCGGCAAACTCCGGGTTCAGTGCCAGGATGTTGCCGTCTTTATCCACCGGTGCGGGGGTTGAGCCGGTGGAATCAACGCCGATACCGACCACGCGTGCAGCGCGTTCGTGTCCCAGACGTTGTACCACGTTTTTAATCGCCTGCTCCATCGCCTCTATATAGTCGAGCGGATGGTGGCGGAACTGATTTTTTGCCGCGTCACAGTAGCGGCCCTCATTCCAGCGCGGGTAGTAAACCACGTCGGTTTCCATCTCTGCACCGGTCTGACAATCAACGGCCAGTGCACGGACGGAATCGCTGCCAAAATCAAGACCAAGAGCAATCGCACCTTGCGTCATTCTTTCTTACTCCTTCAGGTTTGCCGTAGTCATTACGGCGGCGAATCGAATTGCTCTAACAGTAGGAGGATGGCAAAAAGTGAGTGAGGAGGCGTTAGCTGGAAGTATGCACAAACCTGCTCCGAATGATGTTTCTGTGAGGTTGGTCAAATGTTAGCATTTGGCTAAAATCGCTATATCTATGTACGAATCTGCTGTTTTCCCGCCGTGTGATAGCGCTCTACATTCCTCTGCAAAATTACCGCTAAAACTTAACCCGTCTTACAAGAGAGTGTGACGTAAATCCGCTTATACCGGACTTCGCCGCAGTTTCACTTTGTTTCCTTACGCTACTGATAACGTTTTCACGACGACGGCAGACCCCCCGGTTTCTGACCTGAATCGCGAAAAACAACAATAAAAGTCGGAGAACATCATGCATAAATTCACTAAGGCATTAGCGGCGGTTGGTTTAGCTGCCGTTATGTCACATTCAGCTATGGCAGCCGAAAATCCGAAGCTGGGTTTTCTGGTTAAGCAGCCGGAAGAGCCGTGGTTCCAGACTGAATGGCGGTTCGCTGATAAAGCCGGTAAAGACCTGAACTTTGAGGTCATTAAAATTGCCGTGCCTGATGGCGAAAAAACGCTGAATGCAATTGACAGCCTCGCGGCAAACGGCGCGAAAGGCTTTGTTATCTGTACACCAGACCCGCGTCTTGGCCCGGCCATCATGGCCAAAGCCCGTAGCTATGACATGAAAGTGATCCAGGTCGATGACCAGTTTGTGAATGCCAAAGGCAAACCGATGGAAGAAGTGCCATTGGTGATGATGGCCGCGACCAAAATCGGCGAACGTCAGGGACAGGAACTGTATAAAGAAATGCAAAAACGCGGCTGGAAAGCTGCTGATACCGGTGTCATGGCTATCACGGCTGATGAGCTGGACACCGCACGCCGCCGTACTTCCGGCTCAATGGACGCGCTGAAAGCCGCCGGATTCCCGGAAAAAAAAATCTATAAAGTCCCGACTAAATCTAACGACATCCCGGGTGCGCTGGATGCCGGTAACTCCCTGCTGGTGCAGCATCCTGAAGTCAAAAACTGGCTGATCATCGGCATGAACGACAACACCGTTCTGGGTGGCGTGCGTGCAACAGAAGGTCAGGGCTTTAAAGCGGCGAACGTCATCGGTATCGGCATCAACGGTGTGGACGCGGTGAATGAGCTGTCAAAAAGCGCACAGACCGGCTTCTACGGTTCCCTGTTACCGAGCCCGGATATCCACGGTTATAAAAGTATCCAGATGCTGAACGAATGGGTGACCAAAGGCGTTGAACCACCGAAATTCACTGAAGTTACGGATGTTGTATTAATTACCCGCGACAACTTCAAAGAAGAGTTAAAAAAGAAAGGATTAATGTGATCTCCGGAATCATTTGAAACGAGCATTAGATAACGCTGCTGCACAACGGACGACAGGAAGTTGTTGGAACTGTTTTCTGCTGTGCAGTGGCGTGCATTTAACTTCAATTAACTTCCAGGTAGCCACTATGACTCAGCAATCTTCAAATAAGACGCCTTTGCTGACACCGTCACTGACGGAGTTTGATGCGGCCAGGCCGTATCTGGAATTCCATGACATTGGCAAAACTTTTCCGGGTGTGAAAGCGCTGGACGGAATTTCATTCAATTGTTATGCCGGGCAAATTCATGCGCTGATGGGCGAAAATGGCGCGGGTAAATCCACGCTGTTAAAGATCCTCAGCGGCAATTATCAGCCCTCACAAGGCAGTATTCATATTAAAGGCCAGCAGGTTGCCTTTAATAACACCACCGATGCGCTTGATGCAGGGGTGGCCATTATCTATCAGGAATTGCATCTGGTGCCGGAAATGACGGTGGCAGAAAACATTTATCTCGGGCAGTTACCCAGCAAACATGGTTTTGTAAACCGTAAGCTGCTGCGCTACGAAACCAAAATTCAGCTTGAGCACCTCGGGCTGGATATCGACCCCGATACGCCGCTGAAATATCTCTCCATCGGCCAGTGGCAGATGGTGGAAATCGCCAAAGCGCTGGCACGTAACGCCAAAATCATTGCGTTTGACGAACCGACCAGCTCGCTGTCTGCCCGTGAAATTGAACAATTGTTCCGCGTTATCCGCGAGTTACGTGCCGAAGGGCGCGTGATTTTGTATGTGTCGCATCGCATGGAAGAAATCTTCGCATTAAGTGACGCTGTCACCGTTTTCAAAGATGGCCGTTACGTACGCACCTTCGATGACATGTCGCAGGTGGATAACAGCAAACTGGTGCAGGCCATGGTGGGCCGTAATCTCGATGATATCTATGGTTACGCGCCGCGTCCGCATGGCGAAATCCGGCTGGCGCTGGATGAAGTCAAAGCGCCGGGTGTGAGAACACCGGTCAGCCTGACGGTACGTCAGGGGGAAATTGTCGGCCTGTTCGGGCTGGTCGGTGCCGGGCGCAGCGAGCTGATGAAAGGATTATTTGGCGGCACGCGCATTACCGGCGGAACCGTCAGGCTGGACGGTAAAGCGATGAATATCCGCAAACCGGCAGATGCCATTCGCCAGGGCATTATGTTGTGCCCGGAGGATCGTAAAGCCGATGGCATTATTCCTGTCCACTCTGTGCGCGACAACATCAACATCAGTGCCCGCCGTAAAACCGTGAAAGTGGGGTGCCTGATTAACAACGCCTGGGAAGCTAGAAATGCGCGCAAACATATTGACGCGCTGAACATCAAAACGCCGAGCGACCAGCAGCTGATCATGAATCTCTCCGGCGGCAATCAGCAAAAGGCCATTCTTGGTCGCTGGCTGTCGGAAGACATGAAGGTCATTTTGCTCGACGAACCGACGCGCGGCATTGACGTCGGCGCTAAGCATGAAATCTACAACGTGATTTATTCACTGGCGAAACAGGGTATTGCGGTGCTCTTTGCCTCCAGTGATTTACCGGAAGTGCTGGGTCTGGCCGACAGGATTGTAGTGATGCGCGAAGGCGCCATCTCCGGCGAACTGTTGCATGACGACGCTACCGAAGAAAAAGCGCTGGGGCTCGCGATGTTGCGAACGCCAGATCTCGCCACTGCCCCTGACGCTGCCTGACTGAGGAGCAAAAATATTATGTCGAGTATGACAACCAATTCAGCCAAACCGGATCAACCTTCTGCTGCGTCACGCAGCGGGCAAGGGCTGATGCGTATCTGGGACAGTTACGGCATGCTGGTGGTGTTCGCCGTGCTGTTTATCGCCTGTTCTGTTTTTGTGCCAAATTTCAGCTCTTTCATCAATATGAAAGGCCTGGGGCTGGCGATTTCAATGTCGGGCATGGTGGCCTGCGGGATGCTGTTCTGTCTGGCGTCCGGTGACTTCGACCTGTCCGTCGCCTCGGTGATTGCCTGCGCCGGTGTTACCACGGCGGTGGTGATCAACATGACCGAAAGCCTGTGGATTGGCGTTGCCGCCGGTCTGTTACTTGGGATGCTGACCGGTTTATTGAACGGTTTTGTTATCGCCCGCCTGAAAATTAATGCGCTGATCACCACTCTCGCGACCATGCAGATTGTGCGCGGTCTGGCGTACATTATTTCTGACGGTAAAGCCGTTGGTATCGAAGATGAACGCTTCTTCGCGCTCGGTTATGCCAACTGGTTCGGTCTGCCTGCGCCGATCTGGCTGACCGTCGGCTGCCTGATTATCTTCGGCCTGCTGCTGAACAAAACCACCTTCGGGCGTAACACGCTGGCGATTGGCGGTAATGAAGATGCGGCGCGGCTGGCGGGTGTTCCGGTGGTTCGCACGAAAATCATCATCTTTGTTTTATCCGGGCTGGTATCGGCGGCAGCGGGGATCATCCTGGCGTCACGTATGACCAGCGGCCAGCCAATGACCTCTCTGGGTTTTGAGCTGATCGTTATCTCCGCCTGTGTGCTGGGCGGCGTGTCCCTGAAAGGCGGTATCGGCAAAATTTCCTACGTGGTATCAGGGATCCTGATCCTCGGCACAGTGGAAAACGCCATGAACTTGCTGAACATTTCGCCGTTCTCGCAATACGTCGTACGTGGCTTGATCCTGCTGGCGGCGGTGATTTTTGACCGTTACAAACAGAAAGCGAAAAAGACGGTTTAATCCCGTTTTGTGATAACGCTTTCATGCAGTAATCCCGACGGCATTTAACGCCAGTGAGGGTTAAATGCCGTAAAAACGCGTGTTCGTTCACAAATTAGTAACGTTTACTGGCAGCGTTTTCACCGCCGATTAGAATAGATGAAAAGTCCATAACCACGTGAAGTTTCGGGAGGTTCGATGTATCACCGTATGATTCAGGATCAGCAGCAAAATCCGCTGTTACCGGGTTACAGTTTCAATGCCTATCTGGTCGCCGGTATGACACCGATCCTTGCTGACGGGCCGCTGGATTTCGCGATTGACCGTCCTGGCGGCATGAAGGGCTACATTCTCAATCTGACGGTGAAGGGCCAGGGAAAAGTCTTTGATGGCGAAGATACCTTCTACTGTAACCCCGGCGATCTGCTGCTTTTCCCGCCAAAGGCCCGCCACCTCTACAGCCGTTCTGCCAACGCCGATTCCTGGTATCACCGCTGGGTGTATTTCCGTCCGCGCGCATACTGGGCTGACTGGCTGGAATGGCACACGAAAACGCGTGACGTCGGGCGTCTTTCCCTGCCGAATAATACCTTGTTGCTGGAATTTGACCGGCTGTTTGCCAATATCGAACAAACCCAAAAATCGGGGCGTCGTTTCTGTGAAGAATTAGGGATGAATCTGCTGGAGCGCCTTTTGCTGCGCGCGATGGAAGAAGATCCGCAGAGCCCGCAAAAAATTATGGATCCGCGCGTCATCGAAGCCTGTCAGTTTATTACCGGCAACCTGGCTGGCGAACTGCGTATCGATGAAGTTGCGCGTCACGTTTGCCTGTCGCCATCGCGTCTGGCGCATTTATTCCGCGAACAGGTCGGGATCAACATCCTGCGCTGGCGTGAAGATCAGCGCGTGATCCGCGCCAAACTGTTGTTACAAACCACCCAGGAATCGATTGCAACCATCGGCCGCGTGGTGGGTTATGACGATCAGTTGTATTTCTCGCGTGTTTTCCGCAAGCGGGTAGGGGTGAGCCCGAGTGATTTCCGCCGTCGCAGCGTAGAGATTAATTATCCGGCTAAACCCTACAAGTCACACCCGTGGCCGGAGCAGGAGAATCAGGTTTCATATCATTTCTGATTTGCAGAGGCCGCTGCAACTGGCGGCTTTTCGCTTGCAGTGAGGGCTGACTACTCGCTAATGACCGAGAAAGTTTCGGTTTCTCAATTGCGGTGATCGCTTAACACGCTGTTCCTAAACCGACAAAAGAGGGGCAAGACGGCCCCTCTTTTGAATCTCCACGTCTTTTTTACTGCGCGCTATCGCTGGCTGGCTATGTTTCAGCAGCTCCGGCTATTGCCGCAAAATCCCGCCGCTGCGCGGTTCCCTCCCGTCGGGCTACAAACCGCGCGAAAAGATTCGCGGTTTTCCACCTCTCCATACGGCGCGATTTTTGAAAGCGGCCAATGGCTATGTCATTCGGAAGAATGATGTAGGGTATTTTTGATTTTGAATTTAGAAAGCCTCCGGCCGCTTTCAGAAAGCTTGCTGAGTGAGTGTTTCGGGACCGTGGGCTCGAAGACCGAAATGAAGGAACCGCGCAGCGGCAAGTTTTCGCGGCAATAGCTGTGGCTGCTGAAACTTAGCCAGCCAGCGGTAGCGCGTGTTGAAAAAAGCGAGGAGGGATGCAAGGGAGGAAAAGCACTTTCCTCCCTTGCTCGGTTTCGGCACCAGCCGCTGAGTGATCACCGCAATTGAAAAACCGAAATTTCCTCGATCCGCTATGAGCACCTTCACTGCAAGTGAAAAACCGAAATATTCCCGGTCAGCAGTGAGCAATCACAATTCTGTTGTTAGCCTGAATGGCAAATTCACTCGCTAAAAAAACTTTGCTTCAATGCCCGCTCAACTCCCCGCAGCTCCGCGAGCCCGCGTAAGCGGCCAATCGCCGAGTACCCAGGATTCGTCTTCTTATGCAGGTCATCGAGCATCTGATGGCCGTGATCAGGACGCATCGGGATTGCGCGCAGATTACCGGCTTTCCGGCGGGTTTGTTCTTCGGCCAGGATCGCCTTGATGACTGCGACCATATCCACATCGCCGTCTAAATGATCGGCTTCGTGGAAGCTGCCCGGGATCTCTTCACGCTGGGTGGCACGCAGATGGATAAAGTGAACGCGGTCGGCGTAGGTTGTCATCATCTTCACTAAATCATTGTCTTCGCGAACGCCGTAAGAACCGGTGCAGAAACAGAAACCGTTGTGGATGCTGTCGACCGCTTCTTTCAGCCATTGCATATCTTCAATGGTGGAGATAATGCGCGGCAGGCCGAGAATAGGGCGCGGAGGATCATCCGGGTGAACCGCCAGACTGATCCCGCACTGTTCTGCTACAGGCACGATGCTGCGCAGGAAGTGCGCCATGTTTTCACGCAGTTTGGCTTTATCGATACCGTCGTAAGTCGCCAGACGCGCACGGAACTGATCCAGCGTATAGCCTTCTTCCGCGCCCGGTAAACCGGCAATAATGTTGGAAACCAGCTGGTCTTTCTCTGCCTGCGTCATCGCAGCAAAATAATCAGCAGCCTGTTTTTGTTCTTCCGCGCTGTAATCGGATTTCGCGCCTTCACGTTTCAGAAGATGCAATTCGAAAGCGGCGAACGCGATATGGTCAAAACGCAGGGCACGGGAACCGTCCGGCAATAAATAGCCCAGATCCGTACGCGTCCAGTCCAGAACTGGCATGAAGTTGTAGCAGACAGTGTCGATGCCACATTCCGCCAGGTTACGGATAGATTGCTGATAATTGGCGATGTGCTGATCGACGTTTCCGCTGCGGGTTTTGATTTCCTCATGCACCGGAATACTTTCCACCACAGACCACACCAGACCTTTAGCTTCCAGCTGCGCCTGACGTTTTTTGATTTCATCTACAGGCCAGACTTCACCGTTCGGAATATGGTGCAGGGCGGTCACCACGCCGGTCGCGCCGGCCTGACGTACATCATCCAGTGAAACCGGGTCATTCGGGCCGTACCAACGCCAAGTCTGTTCCATGTGTTTTCCTTAAAATTGTTATCTGACATCTGAATGTAGTTGACGCATGGCCGGTGATAAGTTCAATCTTAATGCGCGGTCTGGTCAGGTGGTCTGCTGGTCAGGCCATCAGACCGACATATGATTCAGCATCGAACCGATCATTAATGTGATCGGGATAACAGATTTGGGATCCCGCACCTGCATGGAGAAAATAATGGATTTACCCACCCTGAAAGTCGAAAGGCTCTATCGCCAGATTTCTAATGTATTGATTAATTGCATTAATACCGGTCAGTTTGCGCCGGGGGCGATGATCCCTTCTGAGCGTGATCTGGCTAAACAGCTGGGCGTCAGCCGCTCATCAATCCGTGAGGCGCTGATTGCGCTGGAGATCACCGGCTGGGTGGAAATCCGCACAGGCACCGGCGTTTACGTCAACGACCCGCTTCCGCAGGCTGCACCGGTGACACTGATCCCTGCATCAGAAGAAGAGTTCAGCCTGCAATCGCTGGTCAAGGCGCGGCAGATTTATGAATCAATGACGGCCGAACAGGCGGCTTTAAACGGGACGGACGATCAGCGTGCAAAGCTGAAAGAAATTGCCAGTGAGCTCAATGAGCTGAATGCTAACAACGACGCGTTTCTGGAGGCAGACCGTCGTTTCCATCTGATGATCAGTGAAATGACCGGCAACGAAGTCCTGCACGACATGATGGGATACCTGTGGGATAAACGCCGTTCCCGCCGGTTTATGCGGCTTGAAAGCCATTACACCGAAGTCGATTTCGCCCGTGAAATGAACGCCGACCACCAGGGAATTTTGGACGCCATTCTGGCCCGGGATGGCGCCGGAGCGAAAGCGCGAATGAGCAGGCATTTGCAACATGTGTACGATCAGTTATTTGCGGAGTAAATGATGCCTGAGCGGGCATCGGGGGCGCTTTTTAGTTCCAAATTCAACGTCAAAACCTTGGGTTGCCACCCAAACTGGCCTCAAGGAGCGCCTGTCGCCGCGCCCCTTGAGAATCCCGGGCTCTTTAACTGCGCGCTGCCGCTGGCTGGCTATGTTCCAGCATCTCCGGCTAGTGCCGCAAACGCCGCCGCTGCGCGGTACTTTCGCTTCGGGTTTGAACCAGCTCGAAAACAGACTCTCGCCGTTTCTCACCGCTCGCTCAACGTCGTTTTGAAAGCGGCCAGAGGCTCATAGTTCTCAACCTTGCCCTGGCATTTATTTTTCAAAAACCAAAGAAACACTCGGTATTTTTTATGGTGAGATGGCGCGCTCAAAATCCAGCTGAACGGAGCGGCTTCGAGACCAGTGGCTCGAAGACCGAGTGAAGGAAGCACGAAGTGCCTGGATTTGCGCCACACGCTGGAATGACAGAACAGGTCCATCGGCCCAGCGATAGCGCGCAGTAAAAAGACGTGGAGAGTCCAGAGAGGGGCCGTCCTGGCCCTCTCTGGTCGGTTTCGGCGCGAGCCGCTGAGCGATCACTGCAATTGAAAAACCGAAATATTCACGATCCGCTTCCGGCGCTTCACTGCAAGTGAAAAACCGAAATATTCCCTGTCAAGCCCTGGCCATCACTGCAAGTGCCCCCCTCAGCTCGGGTACGGCACCCAGCCCCCTCCATTTAACCGGATGTAAATTTTCCCCTGATACTCCATCACTACCGAGTTTTCATTCTCTGAAACCAGCGGAGTCTGCGGCAGGTTTGAGGCGAAGGTTTTCCAGTCCATGGTCGGGCTGGTGAAGACTTTGCCATCTACCGCGCGGGAAACCATTTCGGAAATCGCGATATAACTGCTCGGGGCGTCGATTTTCATCGGCGTCGGGGCGTGGGGTGCCTGCATACCGAAGAATTTCACGCCAACAGGAATGTGTGTAATACCGGGGCTTGGGATATCACGCAGGCCGGAAATCTGCATTTTATCGCCCACCAGCGCCGCACCGTGTTCCGGCACGACGACCAGCATCACTTTACGGCCAGATTTATCCAGCTGATCCATAAAGGTATTGAGCTGATTAAGCAGCGTTTGCGCCCGGTTATGATAGTCCGCACCTTTGTTACTGCCCACATAACGGTTGCCGTCGTGCAGCGCAATCAGGTTGAAGAAGGTCGCGGTACGCGCAGTCCCGGCTTTTTCCTGGTTTTCCAGCCAGCGGGTGAACAATTGCCCGTCGTTGAAAATCGGTGAACCGTCGAAGGAGGTCAGTTCATAACCCAGACCGGCCTGTGACATCAGCGGGGCTTTCATGTCCGCGTCGTCGCGCAGGTTATTGATGTAATTACCGAACTCGCCCGTGTGGTCCATCGCCAGCTGGCTGGTGAAGCCCAGACGCGCCAGATCGTCAAACAGATAACATTGCTGTCCAGCAGGCTGGTACAAATCATGGTGCGACGTCTGGCCACAGCTTGCACGTAGCAGACGAATTGACGCCGGGCCGCTATAGGCAGTTGCCGAATTGAAATTGCTGAATACGAAATCGAAGCGCGACCATAACGGTGAACTGGAAAGATTCACCGCATCAAGATCTGACCAGGCCAGTGAGCAAATGTTGATGACCAGCAAATCGAATGGCTGCGCATCGGCTGGCAGGGCATCCGGGAATTTAGTGACCTTACGGCTTTCGTTCTGATAGAACTTTTCTAAATAAGCGCTCAGATTGGCGTTGGTCGGCGGGCCGCTAACGGTGTTGTCCGCGGCTGCCGGTTGCACCGTTGCGGGCGCTGCCGTGGTGTTTTGCGCGACGGCAGCGGCGGGCGAATGTGCAAAAATCGGGGTAATCACGCCGCTCAGGTTGACCCACAGCAGTGCCAAAACGGTAAACGTCGTCAGACGGATCCACTGCGAGATAAACAGGTAGCCGACCAGCAACGCGAAACCGACGGCTATCCACTGCCAGTTGATAAAACGATCGGCCAGTTCAAGCAAATAGCTGACACTGAAACCGGCAACGTCCGCGCCCTGATTCACAATCGAGCGCCAGCCCGGCAGCCAGGTGTCGTGGTACAACAGCGCCAGGCCAAACGGCAGGGCTATCCACTGACGCCAGCGGTGTAGCCGCAATGAACGCAGAGGGAACAGCAGCACAGCAGCAAACACCAGGTTGCTCAGCGCATCAAAGTTCAGATAACCCTGTGTCAGCAGGACAAATTTAAGTAAAAAATAGTAGTTCCAGGCGCCAAGGCCGCGCCAGGATTGCCAGACCCGCAAACGCGGCGAAGAAGAGTGCGATTCATTCATAGTGAAGTCTTGGATTTCCCTGTTACCGGAGAAGCGTCTGTCAGTGTTTCGGAACGTTTTCGGTTCTTATTAATCATGCTGGCAGTCATCGGGGTTAAATAACGTGGCGAAAGAAAACGTGTTGCAAAACGATTTTTCCAGCGCGGCAGGCGGCTGCGCAGGGCGTATCCCAGCGGGATAAAAAGGATTGCAGCAACAACGAAAATTTCGAAAATATCCTGAATGTCCATTTCTGTTACTCCGGTGCCTGAACGACAGGCGAATCACTCACGGCGAGCGTGATGGGGACAGGCTGATGAACCAGCGCACGTTTTAACGGCTCGTTTTTTTGCTGCACAAAAGCCTCGGCGGCTAGCACCGGTTTTGCCATTGGCGGTTTGGAGGCCAGACGGCGCACTTCAGTCTGGATATCCAGCTCCTGACTCCAGAATGTCTGGCTGGTAAAGACCTCCTTAACCGGCAGGGTAAACAGAAATGCCAGCACATTCTCAACATCGCTGACCTGACAGTTGGACAGGAACAGATACAGATGGCGTTCAGTAACGGTCAGGATATCGCCGTCACGACGCAGTGAGCAAAGAGACATCGCCTGTTGCGGGCTGATCCCGGTGGCCGGGCGCAGGGAAATTAATATCCCACGGGATTCGGTCGCGAGCGCGGCGTGATTCCAGATATCACGCATGACTTCGCAGAACACCGGCAGCGGCAGGTAGCCTTTATGATGGGTGGGTAACCGGCTGTCGAGCAGCAGCTCGATATCTTCCGGGACATGGCGGGTAAAACTGAGATTTTGCAGATCATCCAGCAGAGTCAGAAAGTTAGAAAGTCGCGCGGCCTGCGGAACAACCAGATTACCGCCGCAGGCCTGCAACAGACGCTGGTCAACATAGCGCAGCGAAGAATGCATTTCCCGAACAACGATTTTCAAACCGTTACCACGCTGAATACGTAAGCGGTGGATCTGACGGGCGAGAACGTCAACCTCGTCACTGCCGCTGAGCGCAAAAATCACCGTCGCTGAGCGTGCATGCGCGGCTCTTTCTGCCAGCGCCTGGTTATCATCAAACAGGAACCAGCGTTCTGAAAGTGCAGGTGCGCCTTCCAGAACAGAACGCTGTGCCAGCAGCATCCACTGGTCATCGCCGGTTTGTTCAGAAAGCGAAGAGGGGGCATTTTTTTGAATTTCCCACCCAATCTGCCGTGCGGTCAGCGGGTAAAGTGTATTGGCTTCCACGCCTAAATTGTCGTGCCACCAGGAAATACCCCACTGGTTAGGCTCCACGTCCGTTTTTAAATCTGCAACGCCGTATATATTGCGATGGTATAAATGCAGCTGAGTTTTAACCGAATTAATACCCGCACCGTAGCAGATAATAAGGAGTGTAGCCCCCTTGTTATTCACGCTGGTTCGCATTTCACTCAGCCAGCGTGCGAAATGTTTATCATTTACTTCCTGCCATGAACTGGCCGGAAGTAATAAAATCATTAATGACGCTGCGTGATTAGGCAATCGATTAATATCAGCGGCTAATGCAAGTAACGCTTTCTTTCCTTTGGCAAGTTGGTAATAAAACGTTTTTTTCTGATGTAACTTCAAATGCGTGAGAAGAATATCGTCAGCGGCTAGTCTATTTTCTTCATCAGTGCAAACTAAATTGTGCTGTGGAAAAAATACACTGACAGGAACCTCACCTTGCTGAGCTTCAAGCGCCTGCCCGCAAAGACGATACGCCGCATCCTGGCTATCCGCGTTGACCCAGTAAAGCCCCTGAGCCTGCATCTGTGCTAATCCATCCCAGAATTGTTTCATGCCCAATGAAAAGGAAAGTGCCATATAGTTAATCTGCTTGTCTTCGTTTTTGATTAAAAGTCTGCTTGGGACACACTGATAAATGTGAGTATAATAAATTCTATCATTGCTACATTAAATAATCATAATTCTTCACAATAATGTTTGATACGAAAATACCTAAGCAAATTCAGGCAATTTTGCCGTGTTGTGGTATCAGCATTTTGATTGAAGCAGGGAGGGGTAACGGTGGGAGCCAATATTGTAGACTCAGAAGAATCCGAGCCAACAACTGATGACGATTTCTTTGCGCTGAGTCACCTTTTTTCTTTGTCTGAATTAAATTACGTAGATATAGCCCGTAAAGAAAAAATTCCGCAACTAATGTCCCGCTGGCCTTTACTGGCAGAGCTGGCGCAATACGATAAACACGGCGCGGAGAAAAAATAAGATGGCTGTCATCGCATTACAGGGTTTTCGTGGCGGCACGGGGACGACGTCCGTGACGGCCGCACTGGCGTGGGGGCTCGCGCAACTTAATGAAAAGGTTCTGGTGATCGACTTCTCACCGGAAAATTTGTTGCGTTTGCATTTCGGCATGCCCTTCGCACAGGCCCGCGGCTGGCATTATGCGCACAGTGCAGGTGAGCACTGGCAACAATCCGCCATGCGCTACCATTCCCATCTCGATTTTTTGCCTTACGGTTATTCATCCCCTGAAAGCGGCAACTTTGCGAAGTTTGACTGGGGAAAGGCCATTGAGCAGATCAAAAACACGGGCGTTTATGATTGGATCCTGATCGACTCCCCGGCTGCCGATCCCGGGCCTGCACAGGCCATTGCTGACAGCACCCTGGTGCTTGTACATGCTGATACCCAATCACATATCCGTCTGCATCAGCACATATTGCCCGCTAACGGGCGTTATCTGCTTAATCAGTTTGTCCCTTCCAGCCAGTTGCAACAGGATATTCTGCTGTTATGGCAAGAAACCTTGCCAGCCCTGATACCCGTAATTTTACACCGTGATGAAGCGATGGCGGAATCTCTGGCGGCAAAACAACCTGTCGGAGAATGGAAGGGCAACAGTAAAATCAGCCGGGAAATGAATACACTGGCTAACTGGTTCCTGCTGAACTTACGCCATCCGAAAGATGTGCGGAGTCAGATAAAATGAATCGCCTGCTGAATTTGTTTCTGGTGCCACCGGTAGTTGCTGAATTACAGCACCGCTACCGGCATTACCGTGCCAGCCATGCCTCCCGCCCGGCCTCAGGAGTCATGCTCTTCTGCGTGGCTGCCTGCTGGCTGCTCCTGAAGTTTGAATCACCGGCGTGGCGCAGGGTGAATGCACAGCGTACGCGCTGGTATCCGCAATTGTCGCCATCGCGCCCGCGCCTGGCGGATCCGCTGCGTTATATTGTCCAGAGCCTGTGGCTGTTGATCATTATACCTGCCGGTGGCGGGCGTGAACGCGTTGTCTATTCGCGCTGGCCGCAACAATGGCGGGAAAAAGCGAACCGCTGGCTGGAGTCATTGCCTAAACAGGTGACGCAAAGCCCGCTTGAAGGGCGTGTTACACGGCGTCTGGGCAAGATGAACCGTATGGGCAAACGTGTACTGATGCTGCTGGCGGGGCTGGTTGCTATCACGCTGGCGATGTTCTGTATTTCACAACCATTTGGTTATATCGCTCAGTTTGTTTTCGTGGTGCTTTTATGGAGCATCGCGATGATTATCCGCCGCATTCCGGGGCGCTTCCCCGCGCTGATGATGATCGTCTTGTCGCTGACCATCTCCTGTCGCTACCTGTGGTGGCGTTATACCTCGACGCTGAACTGGGAAGATCCGTTAAGCCTGATTTGCGGTTTATTGCTGCTGGGGGCGGAAACTTATTCATGGACCGTTCTGGTTCTCGGCTATATCCAGACCATCTGGCCACTCAACCGCAAACCGGTGCCGATGCCTGCGGATGTCTCCACCTGGCCGACGGTTGACCTGATGATCCCGACTTATAATGAAGATCTCAGCGTGGTCAAACCGACGCTCTATGCGGCACTGGGGCTCGACTGGCCGCGTGAGAAACTCACCATTTATCTGCTTGATGATGGCAATCGCCAGGAATTTGCCGATTTTGCACACAAAATTGGCATCAAATATATTGCGCGCAAAACGCATGAACATGCCAAAGCGGGCAATATCAATAATGCATTGAAGCAGGCGAAAAGTGACCTGGTGGCGATTTTTGACTGCGACCATGTGCCGACCCGTTCTTTCCTGCAACTGACCGTCGGCTGGTTCTTTAAAGACAAAAAACTCAGCATGTTGCAAACGCCGCACCACTTTTTCTCACCCGATCCGTTTGAGCGAAATTTGGGCCGCATGCGCCGTACGCCAAACGAAGGTGAGTTGTTTTATGGCCTGGTGCAGGACGGCAACGATCTGTGGGATGCCAGTTTCTTCTGTGGTTCATGCGCGGTGTTACGCCGTGATGTGCTCGATGAAATCGGTGGTATTGCCGTTGAGACCGTAACAGAAGATGCCCACACTTCGCTGAGGATGCACCGCCACGGCTACAGCTCGGCGTATATCCGCATTCCGCAGGCCGCCGGGCTGGCGACAGAAAGCCTGTCAGCACACGTCAGCCAGCGTATTCGCTGGGCGCGCGGGATGGTGCAGATTTTCCGCCTTGATAACCCGCTGTTTGGCAAAGGGCTGAAACTGGCGCAGCGCCTGTGCTATGCCAATGCCATGATGCACTTTCTGGCCGGTATTCCGCGGCTGATCTTCCTGACCGCACCTTTGGCGTTTTTGCTGCTGCACGCGTACGTCATTTACGCCCCGGCGCTGGCGATCGCGCTGTATGTCCTGCCGCATATGATCCACGCCAGCCTGACTAACTCGCGGGTGCAGGGGAAATACCGCCATTCATTCTGGAATGAAATCTACGAAACTGTGCTGGCGTGGTATATCGCGAGGCCAACCACGGTGGCTTTGTTTAATCCACACGCCGGGACATTTAACGTCACGGCGAAAGGGGGACTAAATAAGCACGCTTACGTTGACTGGAAAATCAGCCGTCCTTATCAGATTCTGATGTTGCTTAATCTGGCAGGCCTGTTCTTTGGGATTTACCGCGTGATGTACGGTCGTACAGATGAAATTTTGACGGTGCTGGTGAGCATGGCGTGGGTGATTTACAACATGATCATTTTGGGCGGGGCGATCGCCGTGGCGTTTGAATCCAAACAGGTGCGGCAGGCTCATCGTGTTGAAGCCAGAATGCCTGCTTCTTTATTAAAGCCTGATGGCCACATGTATGTTTGTACGGTACAGGATTATTCGGACAACGGCGTAGGGCTGGAAACAGAGAGCGCCGGCCAGTTCCAGGCGGGTGACAACGTCACCTTGCTGCTGCACCGTGGTCAGCAGGAATATACTTTCCCGATGCAGATCAGCCGTGTCTTTGGCAAAAGCATCGGCATGCAGCTGCTGCCATTAACCACGCAGCAACACATCGATTTCATTCAATGTACCTTTGCCCGTGCTGATAGCTGGGTATTGCGCGAAGACAGTTTCCCTGAAGACAAACCGATGGAAAGCCTGCGGGAAGTGCTGGGGCTGGGTATCCGTGGTTATTTGCGGATGCTGGACATTGCTCCGCAGCGATATCGCCCGCTGACCTCCAGAACACAAACTTTTGGTTGCTGGCTGCTGTCTTTTGCACCGCGTAATCCACCGCTGTCCGTTCAGCCTGATGAATCCAACCTGATGATGACAAAACAATGAAAAGACTTCCTTTAACCACTTTGATGTCATCTGCATTGATGACACTGGCTTTGGGTTCAGCCGCGCCGGCTTTCAGCGAACAGGCTTCCGCCGGCGCTGCGGCGGTGGTTCCCCAAAATGGCACAATGCCTGCGCCTCAGGTGACTTTGCCAATGGTTGCCCCGGCGGTAAATCCGATGATTATTCCGGGTGCGCCGGTACGTAACGTGACGCTGCCGTTTGCTGATGTCGCGCCTACGCCGGGCGCGATCACCTTGCGCGGTATTCAGCCTAACGGGCAAATCGAATTTGGTGTGCGCAGCGATGAAGTGGTCACGCAGGCGACCCTGAACCTGGAGTTCACACCGTCGCCATCATTAATTCCGGTGCAATCACATCTTAAGGTGTATCTCAATGACCAGCTGATGGGCGTTGAAGTGATAGACAAAGACCAGCTCGGTAAGAAAAATCACTTACAGATGGTCATCGATCCACGCTACATCACCGACTTCAACCGTATTCGCCTGGAATTTATCGGTCATTACCAGAACGTCTGTGAAAATCCGGCCAACACCACGCTGTGGCTGGAGATCGGCAAAGGCAGTTCGCTCAGCCTGCAATACCAGAAACTGCCGCTGAGTAATGATCTGGCGCATTTCCCGGTGCCGTTCTTTGATGCCCGCGACAGCCGCCCGCTGAACCTGCCAATGGTCTTCGCGGCGTCACCTGATGCCAGCCAGCAGCAGGCCGCCGCTATTCTGGCTTCATGGTTTGGGACCAAAGCACAGTGGCGCGGGCAGGCATTCCCGACGCTGTATAACCAGCTTCCGGACAGCCACGCGGTGGTGTTTGCCACCAACGATAAACGCCCCGATTTCCTGAAAGACATGCCGCCGGTGAAAGGGCCGGTCGTACAGATGATCAGCCGCGCGGATAATCCTTACGTCAAAATGCTGCTGATTTTGGGGCGTGATGACAACGACCTGCTGACCGCGGTGAAAGGGATCGCGCAAGGTAATATTCTGTTCCGTGGTGAAACTGTCGGTGTGGATAAAGTTGACCAGATCCAGCCACGTCAGCCTTATGACGCACCAAACTGGGTGCGTACTGACCGCCCGATGAACTTCGGCGAGCTTAAACAATACGCTGAACAGTTGCAGTCCGACGGCATTCAGCCTAACCCGATCACTGTGAACATCAACCTGCCGCCGGATCTGTTCCTGATTAACAGTACCGGTATCGATATGCGTCTGAAATATCGCTACACCTCGCCGCAGCTGAAAAACACCTCCCGCCTGAGCATCAGCCTGAATAACCAGTTTGTGCAGGATTTGACGCTGAAAACCGGTCATGACGAAGATTCACAGCTCCTGCATTTGTCCCTGTTACAGGGGCTGCTCGATGGCAGCAAAGATCTGAATATTCCGGCGCTGAAACTCGGTGCGGTAAACCAGATGCGCTTTGATTTTGACTACACCTCGCTGCTGGCAAGCGGGACCGAAGGACGTTGCGAAACTTACACCACCGTGCCAAACCACGTCGTGATTGATGACAGTTCTACCATCGATTTCTCCGGTTACCGTCACTTTATGGCGATGCCGGATCTGCGTGCATTTGCTAATGCCGGTTTCCCGTTCAGCCGTATGGCCGATTTGTCACAAACGCTGCTGCTGGTTCAGCCACAACCTCAGCCAGTCCAGCTGACCACGTTGCTTGATGCGATGGGCAATATCGGCGCACTGACGGGCTATCCGTCCCTCGGCGTCAGCCTGACGGAGGATACCGCGAAAGCCAAGGCCACCGATGCCGATTTACTGGTTATCGGTAACCTGCCTGCTGGCATGCGTGACGACACCATGCGCGATGATAAAAAGGCTAATCTGCTGCTTGATGCGGCGCGCGATGCGGTGAATACACCGATCCGCCAGACCGCCTTACCGGATAACACGGCACCGGCCAGTGATGCGCGCGTGGATGCCAGCGCGCAAATCAACGCGCAGGGGCCGATTGCGGCCATTGTCGGCTTGCAGTCGCCTTATTATGACCAGCGCAGCGTTGTGGCACTGATGGCGAACGGGCAAAAAGGCTTTGAAATGCTCAATACGTCGATGCAAGACACCAAACAGCGGGCGCAGGTCTTTGGTTCGGTGACGGTGGTGCGCGATTCCGGCGTGGAAAGCCTGAAGGTCGGCGATACCTATTATGTCGGTCATCTGCCTTGGTGGGAGCGTGTCTGGAATGCGCTGGCAAACCATCCTGCATTGCTGGCGCTGATGGCGGTGATTGTGGTGATTCTGGCTGCCATCCTGCTGTGGACCGGCCTGCGCTCTCTGGCGCGTCGTCGTCTGTCTGATGATGACCAGGAATAAGCTTGTGAACGTTCGCCGGATACCGTTTATCTTCAATCCGCTGGCCCTGACCCTGGGGCTGGCGTTGCTGGCAGCACCTGCGCTTTCGGCCCCCGTTGTCTCTCCGGAACAATGGTTGCTGGAACAGGTGCGCATCGGGGAGGCCAGCCACCAGGATGATCTGGTGCGTCAGTCTCTGTTTCGCCTGGAACTGATGGACCCGCGAAATCCTGAGGTCCTGTCCGCCCGCCTGCGGCTTTTATTACGTGAGGGCGATCAGGCGACGGCTCAGCAGCAGTTGGAAAAAATTAAACAGATCGCCCCTGATTCTGACGAATACCGTCAGGCGCAGCTCAGCCTGAAAATCGCCTCGCCGGAGATGCAGCAAAAACTTCAGCAGACGCGTTTGCTGGCGACGGCAGGGCGCCTGGATGAAGCCAAAGCGCAATATGACCAGCTTTTCGCAGGTCAGCCGCCAACCTTAGATCTGGCGGTAGAATACTGGCAATTAATCGCCCGCCTCCCGGGGCAAAAGGCCCGTGCGCAGGCGCAGTTACAGGCACTGAATAATCAGTATCCGGGCGATGTGCAGTTGCGCTTGCAACTGGCGCAGATGGCGTTTGATGAAGGTGATAATGCCAAAGCCGTCGGGCTGGTGAAACAGATTGCCACCACCAACGAAGGGCGCTCGCCCGCCGCAGATTTATGGCTGGCAAAAATCAAAGACCAGCCGGTGGGCAATGGCAGCGTTGTCGCGTTGCAACAGTTTATCGCGGCCTTTGATACCGGCCCGCAGGTGATTGCGGCGCAACAGGAACTTCAGCGTCAGCAGGCGTTGCTGGCCGATCCCCACTATCAGGCTCGCGTTCGCGGGCTGGCACAGGTCAGCAAGGGCGGCTCAACGGGCGCAATCGCACCGCTTAAACAGGCGTTGCAGGCTAAACCGAATGATGCCGAAGTGCTGGGTGCGATGGGGCTGGCATATTCCCGTGCCGGTAACCGTCAGCAGGCGCTGAACCTGTTCGAACGTGCTAAAGCCGCAGAAACTGATGGTTATAACTCAGGTAAATGGACCAGCCTGATCCAGACCAACAGTTACTGGCTGAAAATAGATCAGGGTGATAAAGCGCTGAAATCCGGACAGCTTGATCAGGCCGAAGCCGCGTACAAACAGGCGCAGCGTATCGACTCACGCGACCCGTGGGCGCTGATCGGTATTGGCGACGTGGCGGTTGCTCGCAAAAATGACCCGCAGGCGGAGCAGGCTTATTTGCATGCGCTGCGCCTGGAACGCGATAACAGCAGCGCCCAGCGCGGGCTGGTGAATATTTACCAGCGGCAGTCATCACAAAAAGCGCTCGATTACCTTAATTCTTTACCGGCAGCGTCACAGGCCAAGCTGGCGGATAAACAACGTGGTTTACAAAGTGACATTGTCACTGCGCAGGCCGAAAAGTATGTTGCTAACCGCCAGTGGAATCAGGCCGCGAACCGTTATGGCGAAGCCCTGAAACTGAATCCGGACGATGTCTGGACCACCTATCACTACGCCAACGCCCTGCGTGAAGCCGGAGAACCTGCGCAGGCCGATACCGCTTTTGCGCACCTTGCGGCAAAACGCCCGGCGGATCCGGAACAGGTTTACGCCTATTCGCTTTACCTTTCAGGTTCTGATCGTGATCAGGCGGCGTTAGACCATCTGCATACGCTGCCGGAAGCGAAGTGGAACGACAACATGCGTGAAATGGCGCAGCGCATTCAGCTCGATAAAACGCTTACCGATATTGATACCGCAGTAGCAGCGGGCAACAAATCGCAGGCAAAACAACTGCTGCAAACTGCCGATCTGAAAGGCATGAGCCTCAATCAGCAGCGGCGTGTCGCCATGGCCTGGCTTGACGTGGGCGAAACCTCGCGCGCTGCCGCACTGTTACAACCGCTGAAAACTGCGGCCCGTATACAACCCGCCGGGCAGGATAAAGCGCTGATTTATCGCAATGCGGCCAACGTTGAGCAGCAACTCGGCCAGCCTGATCTGTCGCGTCAGGATTACGAACAGGCGATGGTTGCCAGTGGGATAACTGACAGCGTGCCGCAGGACAATGACAGTTACACCCGCCTGACCCGCAACAACGCCAGCGATGACTGGTTGAAACGTGGTATCCGGTCTGACGCGCATGACCTGTACCGCCAGCAGGACGTGAATTTCACCGTCGATACCGATTCCTGGACCTCCAGCGGGACACCGGGGAAATCCGATCTCACCGCCAACACCACCATGTTCCAGGCCGATATGCCGGTTTATCAGGGGCGCGGATTCCTGCGCGCCGACTGGGTGCGCATGGACGCAGGAACGTTCGACAACCAAAACGGCAACTACGAGGCCAGTTTCGGGACCTGTAGTGATCAGAATTGCCGGCGTTACCGCAGCCAGACGGCCAACGGCGTCAGCCTGGGCGCGGGCTGGGAAAACGACAAATGGAAAGGGGATCTGGGCACCACGCCGCTGGGCTTCCCGGTCGTTGACTGGGTCGGCGGGCTGGCCTACAGCGGAGACTGGGGCGATATCGGCTGGACGACCACCGTTTCACGCCGTCCGGTTTCAAGCTCACTGCTTTCCTTTGCCGGTGCAAAAGATCCGGGAACCGGCACCACCTGGGGCGGCGTTCGCGCAACCGGTGCCAGCCTGGGCCTGAGCTACGATCAGGGGCTGGCAAACGGCGTCTGGGCAGACGTCAGCGCACATCAGCTGACGGGTGAAAACGTCGAAGACAACACCCGCGAACGTCTGATGGGAGGTTATTACTACAAAGTCATCAACGAAGATAATCGCCGCGCGACCGTCGGCCTCAGCTCTATGCTGTGGCATTACCAGAAAGATCTCAGCGGCTACACGCTGGGGCAAGGCGGTTACTACAGTCCGCAGCAGTATTTCTCTTTATCGGTGCCGGTGAATTACCGTCAGCGTACCGAAAACTGGTCCTGGCAACTGGGCGGCTCTGTTTCGTGGTCACGCTCGTCGACCAGCGATGAAAAGCGTTATCCGATCCAGAATCTCATTCCTGATTCTCTGCCGGATAAAGGCGCTATCGAAACCGGCAGCAGCGGTTCCGGGTTCGGTTACACGCTTCAGGCGCTGGTTGAACGGCGAGTGAGTTCCCACTGGACAGTGGGCGGGGGGATCGATATTCAGCAGGCGAAAGATTACACACCAAGTCATTTTCTGCTGTACGCGCGATATTCCATGAGCGGATGGCAGGGGGATTTGGATATGCCGCCACAACCGTTAGTACCGTACGCGGACTTTAAGTAATGCCGGAGCGGGCATTGGGCGCTAAGATTTTGGGTTGCCACCCAAGCTGGCCTTAGGTCAAGTTCAAAACCTTGGGTTGCCGCCCAAACTGGCCTGAGGTCAAGTTCAAAACCTTGGGTTGCCGCCCAAACCGGCCTGAGGTCAAGTTCAAGACCTTGGGTTGCCACCCAAACCGGCCTCAAGAGGCGCCTATCGCCGCGCCTCTTAAGAATCTCCGGCTCTTTCACTGCGCGCTACCGCTCGCTGGCACTGTTTCAGCGGCTACCGTTAGTGCCGCAAACGCCGCCGCTGCGCGGTTCTCTCGCCTCGGGTTCGAACCTGCTCGAAAAAGACTCTCGCTGTTTCTCACTCCTCACTCGACGTCGTTTTGAAAGCGGCCAGAGGCTATGTAATTCGGAAGATAGATGCAGGCCGATTGTTGGTTTTAGCGGCTTAGTGGCCTGCTAAACCCCCTCCCGACCTCCCCCTTCGCAGGGGGAGGAGCAAACCAGCCGTTCGTGAAAGCTTGCGGAATTACATAGCTGTTAGCCGCTTTCAGAAAGCTTGCCGAGCGAAGTGTTTCGAGACCTGTGGCTCGAAACCGAGTAAGGGAACCGCGCAGCGGCAAGTTTTCGCGGCAATAGCTGTAGCCGCTGAAACATAGCCAGCCAGCGATAGCGCTTGTTGAAAAAGCGGGGAGAGATCCAAGAGAGGGAAAGCACTTCCCTCTCTTGGGCGGTTTGGGCACCCGGTGTTAAGTGATAACTGCAATTGAGAAACCGAAATTTTCTCGGTTCTTTGAAATCGCCTCACGGCTAGTGAAAAACCGAAACTGACACAGTCCTAAATCCAAGCGTCAGCGATAAAAAGCGTGATTAAACAGCGCCCTGTTTATAACTCTGCGATCCCCACGTCACCATCCCCGCCAGCAACGGTTTCAACAATGCCTGGAGTTCAGAGGCCTTGTCCTCTGAATAACTGAACGGCTCAATCTCCTCCATGTAATTCACCTGCGCCAGTTCCAGCTGAACGGCATGCACATTGTTTTCCGGCTGGCCATAAGCCCGCGTGATGTATCCGCCTTTAAAGCGGCCATTCAGAACATGCGTGAAACGTGTCTGTTGCTGGCAGGTTTTTTCGAGGATTTCACTCAGCCCGGGCGCACAGCTTTCACCGCTGTTGGTGCCGAGATTCAGATCCGGCAACTGGCCGTCGAAAAGACGCGGGATCACGGAGGCAATTGAATGAGCGTCAAACAGCAGCGCATAGCCGAATTCCTGTTTCATCCGCGCCAGTTCTGACTGAATTTTCTGGTGATACGGCTGCCAGATTTCATCGAGATATTGTTGACGCTGAGAGTCAGTCGGTGTCATTCCCGGTTTAAAGGTGGCGCGCCCGTCAAACAATGTGTCCGGATACAAACCGGTGGTGGCCGTGGTGTAGAGCGGTTTATCGTCGGACGGGCGGTTAAGGTCAATCACGAAACGCGAATACTGACCGACCAGAATACTGGCACCCAGCGCGCGGGCAAAGTCATACAGCTGCGGAATATGCCAGTCGGTATCCGAAAGCGGCAGGGCTGCATCACTCAGCCCGCTGGCGACTTCCGGCGTCAGGTGTGTGCCTGCGTGGGGAATGCTGATCAGTATTGGTGCTGTGCCGGGAATGAAATGGTAAGGATCGGCGATGACGTTAGCTGCTGAAAGGCTCATGAACGAAATTCTCCCCGGATTTCTCCGCGATAAACGATAGTGCAGGGCAACTGCCCGCCCAGCCAGTAAACAAGTTCTGCCGGTCGCGACAGCGGCCAGTGGATGAAATCAGCGACTTTACCTGCTTCCAGCGTGCCGTGTGTTTCCTGCAAACCCAGCGCCCGAGCGCCGTGACTGGTGATCCCGGCCAGCGCTTCTTCCGGCGTGAGACGAAACAACGTGCAACCCATATTGAGCATCAGACGCAGCGAAAGCGCCGGAGAGGTTCCCGGATTGGCGTCGCTTGCCAGCGCCATCGGCACGCTGTGCCGGCGAAAATGCGCCACCGGCGGGCACTGCGTTTCGCGCAGCAAATAATAGGCACCCGGCAGTAAAACGGCGACCGTTCCGCTGGCGGCCATCGCTTTAGCGTCGTCTTCGGTAGCGTATTCCAGATGATCGGCGGAGAGCGCGTGGTGTCGTGCGGCGAGCGCGCTGCCGTGCAGTGAGGAAAGCTGCTCTGCGTGCAGTTTGACCGGTAAACCCAACGCGGCGGCGGCAGTAAACACCCGCTCAACCTGCTCCGGCGAGAACGCCAGATGTTCGCAGAATGCATCCACCGCATCGGCCAGATTTTCGCTGGCGACCACCGGCAGTAACGTGTCGCAAATAAGGTCAATATACTCATCGGCGCGGCCCTTAAATTCAGGCGGCAGGGCATGCGCGGCAAGGCAAGTGGATTTCACCTCAACCGGCAACATCACGCCCAGCCTGCGGATCACGCGCAGCATTTTCAGCTCGCTTTCCACACTAAGCCCGTAGCCGGATTTAATCTCAACGCAGGTGACACCTTCGGCCAGCAGCGGTTTGAGGCGAAATAGCGCCTGCGCCAGCAGTTCATCTTCTGTGGCGTCACGCGTGGCGTTAACGGTCGAGAGAATTCCGCCGCCTGCTGCCGCGATTTCGGCATAACTTACACCGTTCAAACGCTGTTCAAATTCAGCGCTGCGATCGCCCCCGAACACCAGATGCGTATGGCAGTCGACAAAACCCGGCGTGATAATGCCGCCGTCAAAATCGTGCTGTTTTGCGTCAGAAAAGGCCGGGCAATCCGCGGCACTACCTGCCCAGACAATCTTGCCACCGGTGACGGCAATCGCGCCGTTTTCGATCAGGTTGTAATGCCCGTCTTTCATTGTGACGAGCGTGGCGCCGCGCCATATGCTGTCACAGTGAGAGGGCGGTTCGGAAGACAAACGGGGGGAAAGTGCTACCGGCATGACAGGCTCCAGGCTGAATTCATCTTGTATAGACAACTAAAGTCAACCTAACGCATAACCGCTAAACCGGCAAGGCGGCCAGCGATAGTTTTTTCTTATTACGAGACGTCTTCCAAAATTTAAACGAAGGGATAGCGGCCCGTAACGACCGCGATTAGGGTATGGCGGAATGAAAAGGCATCAGCCGTGGCTGGTGAAGCGCCCGAACAGCTGGTAACGGGAACCCGGATAAATCAGGCGTGCAGACGTCACCACGCGGCTGCCGCTCCAGGTGCGGCGATGGATTAAGAGGCAGGGCTCATGCTCACTGAGTTGCAAAAGTTCGCGCTGTTCATCGCTGGCACCCACGGCTTCAACGCGGTGTTCACCGGCGGTCAGGGGCGCGATTTCCATCAGATAGGTGTACGGGGTTTGCTTATTGAGCACCTGCTGAAGGTAATCTGGCGCGGTTTCCGGGTTTACAAAGCGGTCTTCAATTTGCACCGGCACATTATTTTCGTAATGCACAATCTGCGAGTAAAACAGCATGGCGCCCGCTGCAATACCCAGCTGAAGTGCCTGTTCGGCGTCGGCCAGACGGGCTTCACAGACCAGAATTTTGCTGTCGTGGCGGTGCCCGCGCTGGGCAATTTCATCGGCAATATTATGCACTTCGAGCATCGGCGTGTAGGCCTTGGCTTCAGCCACAAACGTCCCGACACCCTGCATGCGGATCAGAAAACCTTCGCTGGTCAGTTCGCGCAGCGCACGGTTGATGGTCATGCGGCTGACACCCAGCTCGTTGACCAGTTCACTTTCAGAAGGTACGCGCTGATGCGGCTTCCAGACACCGGCGCGGATCTGCCCGATGATCGCCTGCTTCACGCGCTGATAAATCGGCGCGGGCGTGTCGCTCATGGCCGCAGCCAGTTCGGACAATGTCTGCTGAGACACTCCCTGTTGCGCTGCACTTTGCGAAGAAAGTGATGTGGACTCCGGCATGTCTCTTACCTCTCAAAAAATACACAGGTATCTGGAAAGTTTCCCGGAATGTCCGCCGGTTTCCCTTTGCGCAAAGCAACGGAAAGGCGTGACGGAAAACTAAATTTATAAAAAAAGGATTGTTGCAAGTTTACAGCGCAATCAGGCATATGTATATGTATAGACAAGTCGCTTAAAAGTTTTGCAATTGTTTCTACAAAATTGCGTTTATGTTTCTCATTGCTGATCAGGAACGCTGTTATGCCTGCTTATTTTGCTTCACGCGCCTTACTTGCCCACGGCTGGGCGCACAATGTGCGTCTGGACGTTGATGCCGCCGGAACACTGAGCGCCGTGACGCCCGGTGGTGACCCTGAAGGCTGTATCCGTCTTTCCGGCCCGGTTGTGCCGGGTATGCCAAACCTGCATTCTCACGCTTTTCAGCGTGTAATGGCGGGATTGGCGGAAGTCGCCGGTGATCCGCAGGACAGTTTCTGGACATGGCGCGACCTGATGTATCGCATGGTACAGCGCCTGACGCCTGAACAGGTTGGCGTTATCGCCCGTCAGTTGTACATCGAAATGCTTAAAGGTGGCTATACGCAGGTCGCTGAATTCCACTATCTGCACAACGATATCAGCGGAAATCCTTATGCAAGCCGTGGGGAAATGGCCGCGCATCTGAGCCATGCGGCCGCGCAAACCGGCATCGGCCTGACCATGCTGCCGGTGCTTTACACCTACGCCGGATTTGGCGCTCAGCCCGCGCAGGGCGGGCAAAAACGGTTTATTCAGGATGCCGACGGTTACCTGCAACAGCAGGACATTATCCGCAGCCAGATTAAACACCAGCCGCTGCAAAATCAGGGTTTGTGCTTCCATTCGCTGCGCGCCGTTTCGCTCGAACAAATGCAGCAGGTACTGGCGGCGGGCGATAAACAGTCGCCGGTGCATATTCATATCGCCGAGCAGCAAAAAGAAGTGAACGATTGTCTGGGCTGGAGCGGGCAGCGCCCGATCGCCTGGTTGTATGACAATCTCGACATTGATGCCCGCTGGTGCCTGATCCACGCCACTCACGCCGACCGGTTTGAACTGGCGAGCATGGCGAACAGCGGGGCAGTTGCCGGGCTTTGCCCGACCACGGAAGCCAACCTTGGTGACGGCATTTTCCCCGGTGTGGATTACCTCGCGCAGTCTGGCCGCTGGGGAATTGGCTCCGACAGCCACGTTTCCCTCAACGTGGTGGAAGAACTTCGCTGGTTTGAATACGGCCAGCGGCTGCGTGACCAGCGCCGGAACCGCCTGACCACAACCGCGCAAAATTCTGTCGGCGATGTGCTGTATACGCAGGCGTTACAGGGCGGCGCGCAGGCGTGCGGTGCAGCAATCGGACAGTTATCCGCAGGCTATCGCGCCGACTGGCTGGTACTCGATGGTCAGGATCCTTATCTGTCAGCCGCCAGAGACAGTGAGTTGCTTAACCGCTGGCTGTTTGCCGGAAATACCTGGCAAATCCGCGATGTATTTGTCGGTGGCGTCGCACGCATTGTCGGCGGGCAGCATGAACAGCAACAGGAAGCAGCAGAAGATTTCCGGCACCTGCTGAATCAGCTGGCAGAGGATGCGGTATGAAGAACTGGCAATACTTCTCCTTCGAGAACTTACCGGTAAGCCCGTGGAAAAACGGTGGCGGCGAAACCCGCGAAATCCTCAGCTGGCCGCCGGGTAAAACTGATTTCGACTGGCGCGCCAGTATTGCCACCATCGCACAGGACGGCCCGTTTTCCGCATTTCCCGGCATTGACCGTTCCATCACATTGCTGAGCGGTGAGGGTGTTCATCTGTTTTCTGATCCGGAGATTGATCATCACCTCAGTGAGGCGGGTAAACCTTTCGCATTCAGCGGGGACACTGCGCTGAGCGCGAGTTTGCTGGGCGGAACAACGACAGATTTCAATATCATGACCCGCCGAAACGGGTGTTCTGCGCAGGTGATTTCTGCCACTAAAAGCCTCTGTGTTTCTCTCACTGAGGGTGGCGTGCTGTACGCCATCCGCGGAACGTGGCAATGGCCAGATGGTCGCCAGTTTGGTCGCGGAGAAGGGTTTTTCCACGCAGCTCTTGCTGATGCGCGCCACGACGGGGAAGGCGTGGAAATTACGGCACTTGAGGATAACGGCCTTCTGCTCTGGGCAAAGATAGCGGGTTAGCCGTGCGCTAAAAAAGAGCGTGCTGCGCACCGAATTGATTCATCCGCTGCCTGGCCACCGGGCAGATGGAGACGGGAAACGACGTAAAACGGCCTCTGCCGGAACTGGCACAAAGCTTGCTTTAATACAGTCGACTGACTTGTATAGACAAGAATATACAGTAGCGCAATTTGCCTGAAGCTTTTCACCGCCTCAGGCGTTCCCCCGACAGGTACTTTGGCAGGAGTGGCAGATGAGCAACATGATTTCCAGGGCTGTACTGAAACGTTCGTTGTCTTTGTTAGGGCTGGCTGTAGCGATGGGCAGTGTGACTGTCAGCGCGGCACAGGCGGCAGATACACCGATAGCTATTGGTATCTCAGGGTGGACAGGTTTTGCACCGCTGACGCTGGCGGACAAAGCCGGGATCTTCAAAAAGAACGGCCTTGAAGTCACGCTGAAAATGGTGCCGCAGCAGTCCCGTCATCTGGCGATTGCTTCCGGTTCATTGCAGTGTGCGGCGACCACGGTGGAAACCTATTTAACCTGGAACGCCAGCGGCGTGCCGATTAAACAGATTGTGCAGCTTGATAAATCCTACGGTGCGGACGGTATCGCCGTGCGCAGCGGGATTAACAAAATTACCGACCTGAAAGGGAAAACCGTCAGCGTCGATGCGCCGGGTACTTCTTCTTACTTCCTGCTGGCGTGGATCCTCGATAAAAACGGCATGACAATGAAAGATGTCAAACTCGCAACGCTGGGACCTGACGCGGCGGCGCATGCGTTTATCGCCGGGCAAAACGATGCGGCGGTGACGTACGAGCCTTACCTTTCCACCATCCGCCAGAGCCCGGACAAAGGCAAAATCCTTGCCACGACGCTCGATTATCCGATGGTGATGGATACGCTGGGTTGTACACCAGCCTGGCTGGATAAAAACCCGAAAGCCGCACAGGCGCTGGTGAACAGCTACTTTGAAGCGCTGGATATGATCAAGAAAGACCCTGAGAAATCCAACGAAATCATGGGGGCTGCGGTAAAAGAAACCGGTAAACAGTTTGCAGAAGAATCCAGTTATCTGCGCTGGCAGGATCGTGATGCCAACAAGAAATTCTTCAGCGGTGAAATCGTCACCTTTACCAACGAAGCCGCGCGTTTGCTGACTGAGATGAAAATCCTGCGCAAAACGCCGGACATCAATACTTTATATGACGCGAAGTACGTGAAATAGCCATGAAGGACAACGACATGAACAGTCCTGTCACTCAGGCAGTAAAACATCCCGTTAATGCGCAGTCAGATTTACGCGAGCCGGCACCGTTGCCGGCAAGCAAAAAAATATGGCATAACCCGATGATGGTGCCTTTGCGTCCGGTCGCGGCAAGGCGACGCGGTTTCCTCGGGTTCTGTTTTTTTGTCCTGTTTTTCGCCCTGTGGTCGCTGGTGACGTTTACCGGATTTGTGTCACCGACGTTCCTGGCCAGCCCGGCCAGCATGTTGCAGGAAGGCGTTTTACTGTTTACCGATTTCGATTTCACCACCGATATCGGCATGACCGTCATGCGCGTGCTGGGCGGTTTTGTTCTGGCCTGTGTCATTGCCGTGCCGTTGGGCATTCTGATGGGGTCGTACAAACTGATTGAAGCGTTCTTTGAGCCGTTTGTGTCGTTTTGCCGTTATCTGCCTGCTTCAGCGTTTGTTCCGCTGCTGATCCTGTGGGCGGGTATCGGCGAAATGCAGAAAATCCTGGTGATTTTCATCGGCTCCTTCTTCCAGATAACCCTGATGGTGGCCGTGACGGTCGGCGCTGCGCGACGTGATCTGGTCGAAGCCGCGTACACGCTGGGTGCGACCAATCAGAGCGTGGTTCGCCGGGTGATTATTCCGGGTGCCGCGCCTGAAATTGCCGAGCTGCTGCGGCTGGTGCTGGGCTGGGCGTGGACGTATGTCATCGTGGCGGAGCTTATCGGTTCATCGAGCGGCATCGGCCATATGATTGTTAACAGTCAGGCGCTGCTCAACACCGGGCAAATGATCTTCGGCATTATCGTGATTGGCTGCATCGGTTTGCTTTCTGACCTGTTATTTAAAGCGGCAAACCGCCGCCTGTTTGTCTGGAGTTCACTGTGATGAGCCATCCGAAACTGAGTGTCCGGCAGGTGGAACGTATTTTCACCGGCCCGAAAGGCGAGAAAACGCAGGCGCTGTTGCCGGTGGATTATCAGGTTAACGAAAATGACTTCATCACCATTCTCGGGCCTTCCGGGTGCGGAAAATCCACGCTTTTGCGCATTGTGGCAGGGCTGGATCAGCCAACGCGCGGGGAAGTCTGGCTCGATGGCGAACTGGTTGACGGTCCTGGCGCTGACCGGGGCATGGTGTTTCAAAGCTACACCCTGTTTCCGTGGCTGACCGTGGAACAAAACATCCGTTTTGGTTTGCAGGAACGCGGTGTCAGCAAAGCGGCTCAAAAAGAGCGCAGCGACTATTTTATTAATAAGGTCGGGCTGCGCGGATTTGAGCAGCATTTTCCCCGTCAGTTGTCCGGCGGCATGCAGCAGCGCACCGCGATTGCCCGTGCACTGGCGAATGACCCGAAGATTTTGCTGATGGACGAACCTTTTGGCGCGCTCGACAACCAGACCCGCGTAATGATGCAGGAACTGCTACTGTCGATTTGGGAATCCTCGCGTAAAACCGTGCTGTTCGTGACGCACGATATCGACGAAGCGATTTTCATGGCGAACAAAGTGGCCATTTTCAGTGCGCGGCCGGGGCGGATTAAGACAGAAATAGCCGTCGATTTCCCGCATCCGCGTGATTACACCCTGAAAACGTCACCGGAATTTATGGCGCTGAAAGCGCGGGTGACGGAAGAAATCCGTACCGAAACACTGCAGACGATGGATCACTGATCTTTCCCTGCGGGTAAGCGTTTAACGTTGTTATGTCAGGTATTGCATAAACACCCGGCGGGCTGAGGCCTTAGCCGGGTTTACTTCCCGTTTCACTTGTCTATACAGGAATAGATTATGGCTTCTTCATCCACCGATTTAACCCTTTGCTGCCTGCAACCGGGCCACGTTGACCTGCCGATGCTGCGCAAAATTTATCAGGGCAACGTCCGCCTTGAACTGGCTGAGGAGGCACGTGCTGGCGTACTGGCTTCGCAGGAAACGGTCACCCGCATCGTGGAGTCGGGCAAAGTGGTTTACGGGATTAACACCGGTTTCGGCAAACTGGCGCAGACGCGCATACCTGCTGAACGGCTGGCTGAGCTGCAACGTAATCTGGTGCTGTCGCACAGCGTCGGTATCGGCAAGGATCTGGCGGATAACGTGGTGCGTCTGGTCATGGCAACCAAAGTCCTGAGCCTGTCGCGCGGCCATTCCGGGATCCGCATTGAGGTGATTGATGCGCTGATTACTTTATTTAATGCGGGAGTGTATCCGTGTATCCCGGAGAAAGGTTCGGTCGGCGCGTCCGGTGATCTGGCACCGCTGGCGCACCTTTCCCTGATGCTGATTGGTGAAGGTCAGGTCACGACGAAAGGTGAAAAAATGTCGGCCATCGCCGGGCTGGCAACCGCCGGTCTGGTGCCGTTCGAACTTGGCCCGAAAGAAGGGCTGGCGCTGCTTAACGGCACCCAGGTTTCAACGTCTCTGGCGCTTTCCGGTTTGTTCGAAGCGGAACGCGTATTTTCTGCCGGGCTGGTGGCGGGCGCATTGTCGCTGGAAGCCATCAAAGGTTCGGTAAAACCGCTCGATTCGCGCATTCACGAAGCCCGCGGTCAGCAGGGCCAGATTGGCGTTGCGGCGGCGCTTTCAACTATTCTGGCAGGCAGTGACATTGTCACGTCTCACGCCGATTGCGGGCGTGTTCAGGATCCGTATTCCATCCGCTGCGTGCCTCAGGTGATGGGCGCTTGTCTGGATAACCTGCATCACGCGGCGCGAATTCTTCGCATAGAAGCTAATGCCGCATCCGATAATCCGCTGGTCTTCTCTGAAAATGGCGACGTGATTTCCGGCGGTAACTTCCACGCTGAGCCGGTGGCGTTTGCTGCCGACATCATCGCGCTGGCGGTGGCGGAAATCGGTGCGATTTCAGAACGCCGCATGGCGCTGCTGCTCGATACCGGCCTTTCCGGTTTGCCCCCGTTTCTGGTGAATGACGGTGGTGTGAACTCCGGTTTCATGATTGCGCAGGTGACGGCGGCGGCGCTGGCGTCAGAAAACAAATCACTGGCACATCCGGGCAGCGTCGACAGCCTGCCTACGTCGGCGAATCAGGAAGACCACGTTTCAATGGCGACTTACGCCGCACGCCGTCTGGGGGACATGTGCTTTAACACCAGCGTCGTCGTGGGCATCGAAGCCATGGCGGCCGCACAGGGGATTGATTTCCATCGTCCGCTGCAAAGCTCCGTGACGCTGGAAAACGAAATGACCGTCATCCGCGAAAACGTCGCGTTCCTGGAAAAGGATCGCCTGATGGCGCCGGATGTAGAAATGATGCGCCTCTGGGCTTCCCGTGAACACTGGCCAGCGGCGATTGAAGCACTGCTGCCAAGCTTTGTCTGACCGCAAGCTTTGCCTGATTATTTTTGAGCTAAAACACCCTATTTGAGAGAAGGAACCGACGATGAACGCTCCACAAAAAACGGCTGTTGCCCGCGTTGTTCGTGCGCCGCACGGGACTGAACTGAGCTGTCAGAACTGGCTGATTGAAGCGGCGTACCGCATGATCCAAAACAATCTTGATCCGGATGTCGCTGAGCGCCCGGAAGACCTGGTGGTTTACGGCGGGATTGGTAAAGCGGCGCGTAACTGGCCCGCGTTTGAAGGCATTCTGGAAAGCCTGCGCCAGCTGCGTGAAGACGAAACTCTGCTCGTTCAGTCCGGCAAACCGGTCGGCGTATTCCGTACCCATACCGATGCGCCGCGCGTGCTGATTGCCAACTCCAATATCGTGCCGCACTGGGCAAACTGGGAACATTTCCATGAGCTGGATAAAGCCGGGCTGATGATGTACGGCCAGATGACTGCCGGTTCGTGGATTTACATCGGGGCGCAGGGCATCGTTCAGGGCACCTACGAAACGTTCGCTGAAGCTGGTCGTCAGCACTACAACAGCGACCTGCGCGGCAAATGGATTTTGACCGCCGGTCTGGGCGGTATGGGCGGCGCACAACCGCTGGCGGGCGTTCTGGCCGGGGCGTGCGTGCTGGCGATTGAATGCCAGGAATCGCGTATCGATTTCCGTCTGCGTACCCGTTATGTCGATTACAAGGCGCACAGCATTGATGAAGCGCTGGCAATGATTGAAAAAGCCTGTGCGGAGAAAAAAGCCATTTCTGTCGGCCTGCTGGGCAATGCGGCTGAACTGATGCCACAGCTGGTGGCGCGTGCGAAAGAAGGCGGTTTGCGCCCGGATATCGTCACCGACCAGACCTCGGCGCATGACCCGCTGAACGGTTATCTGCCGGAAGGCTGGAGCCTGGAAAAATGGCAGGAAGCGCGTAAATCGGATCCGCAATCTGTGGTGAAAGCCGCAAAAGCCTCGATGGCAAAACACGTTCAGGCGATGCTGGATTTTCACGCTATGGGCATTCCGACCGTGGATTACGGCAACAATATCCGTCAGGTGGCGAAAGACGAAGGCGTGACCAATGCCTTTGATTTCCCGGGTTTTGTCCCTGCGTATATCCGCCCGCTGTTCTGCGAAGGCAAAGGCCCGTTCCGCTGGGTGGCGCTTTCCGGTGACCCGGAAGATATCTACAAAACTGACGCCAAACTCAAAGAACTGTTCCCGGATAACGCCAACCTGATCAACTGGCTGGACATGGCGCGTGAGCGCATTGCCTTCCAGGGTTTACCGGCACGTATCTGCTGGCTCGGTCTGGGTGAGCGTCATATTGCCGGGCTGGCGTTCAATGAAATGGTACGCAACGGTGAGCTGAAAGCGCCGGTTGTTATTGGTCGCGACCATCTGGATACCGGTTCTGTGGCCTCGCCAAATCGTGAAACCGAAGCCATGAAAGATGGCTCTGATGCGGTTTCCGACTGGCCGCTGCTCAATGCGTTACTCAACACCGCGGGCGGCGCGACCTGGGTCAGCCTGCACCACGGCGGCGGTGTCGGCATGGGCTTCTCGCAACATGCGGGTATGGTCATTGTTGCGGACGGCACTAAAGAGGCCGATGCACGCCTTTCGCGCGTTCTGTGGAATGACCCGGCAACCGGCGTGATGCGTCATGCTGATGCCGGTTATGAGCAGGCCAAAGCCTGCGCGGAACGAAATGACCTGAACCTGCCGATGTTATGAAACCCGTTCGGGCAAGTGATTAATACAGCGGCAATTAAATTGAACAAAATCAGCGGGCAGTGGCGCAGGCCGCTGCCCGTTTTGTTTCTAAAATAATCTGAAAATGCGTTAAAAAGTGGCGTAAAACCGCGCTGACTTCCTGCATACTCGGGAACAGAATCTTCACAGCATGAGGTAAAAGATGGCTTCAGATCAGACCGTTTTTGATGCAGCAAAAGAGAGCCTGAAAAATCTGGCAAGGCCCGCATCACGGGCGCTGGGTGTGTATAACGCAGGGCTTTCAGCCGACGCTGTACAGCAAAAATATGGCGTAGCCCGTATCGCCAAACTGGCGAGCAATGAGAATCCGCTGGGGGCCAGCCCGAAAGTTATCGCAGCACTTGAAGCCGATGCACGTTTCAGCGCGATTTATTCTGATGCCTCGAGCGCTGCATTGCGTGCGGCGCTGGCGAGAGAAACCGGCGTCAGCGCGGAAAACATTGTGGCCGGCAACGGTTCTGAAGATATTTTACACATGCTGGCGCTGGCCTTTCTCAACCCCGGCGACCGCGTCGTCACGCTGATCCCATCATTTGGCCTGCATGAAATTTTCCCGCGCATGATGGGAGCAGACGTTACGCTGGTGGGCGTCAATGCGCAGCAGCAGTTTGACATTGAGGTCTGGGAACAGGCGCTTTCCACACCCGCCAAAATGGTGATTTTCAGCAATCCATCGAACCCGGTGGGCTGCATGCTGGGGCGCGAAGGATTCGCCCGTATTATCGATGCCGCCCCGCAGGATTGCATTCTGGTGATTGACGAAGCTTATTTCGAATATTGCGAAAACGAGCCGGATTACCCTGACAGCCTGCGCGTGCTGGCTGCGCAGCCGCGCCCGTGGATTGTGTTGCGTACCTTCTCCAAAGCCTACGGGCTGGCCGGTTTGCGTATTGGCTATGGTTTAGCCAGCCATCCTGAACTGGTGAATCTGCTCGACCGTGTCCGGACGCCGTTCAACATTAACCGCTCAGCGCAAACCGCCGCCGTTGCGGCTTTGCAGGACAAACAGCACGTTCGTGACAGCATTGCGCTGGTCACGGCGCAGCGTGAAAAAATGGCCGCTGAGCTGACGGCTCTGGGCTTCACCGTTGCGCCGTCGCACGCCAATTTCCTGTTTTTTGACTGCGGTCAGCCGAGCTCTGAACTGGCACAGCGATTGCTTACTTATGGCGTCATTATCAAACCGTGGCGCGAAACCGGTTATGAAAACTGGATCCGCGTGTCAGTCGGTAATGAACAGGATAACCGGCAGTTTATGGAAAGCCTGAAACACATTCTGGCGGAGGAAGCCGCGTGAAGCGTGCTGCGTTAAACATTGAAGAATTGCGCCATCAGGCGCGGTGCGCGTTGCCGCGTTTTGCTTTCAGCTATGTGGAAGGCGGGGCGGATGATGAACAAACGTTGAAAGATAACCGTGAGGTTTTTGCCCGCTGGCGCTTTATTCCGCCGGTGCTGACGGACTCCAGCCAGCGCGATTTGTCCGTCACGCTATGCGGGCAGATGCTTTCTGCGCCGGTGCTGATTGCACCGACCGGTTACAACGGCATGCTGCGTTTTGGCGCAGACGCCATGCTGGCCCGTACCGCCAAACGTGCCGGGATCGGGTATATCCAGAGCACGGTATCCACGGCGTCGATTGAAGAAATCGCGGCGGAAAACCTGCCGCAGCACTGGTTTCAGCTGTACGTATTAAAAGATCGCGCGGTGACGACTGGCCTGCTTGAGCGGGCGAAAGCCGCCGGATGTACCACGCTGGTGGTGTCCGTGGATGCCGTACATTTTGGTAATCGTGAAAAAGATAAACGTAACTACCGGCGGCCAATGAAACTTTCATTGTCGAGCCTGGTGGACGTGGCGCTGCATCCCGGCTGGGTGTGGCGGACGCTCAAACCGGCGGGCATGCCCGGTTTTGGCAATTTAAAACCTTACGTGCCTGCGGATAAACAGCGCGGCGCGGGCGGGGCGAGCTATTTCTCAGAGCAGATGGATACCCGTCTGAACTGGGAAACGATCGGCTGGATCCGCAGCCAGTGGCAGGGCGCGCTGCTGATTAAAGGCATTCTGGCACCGGCCGATGCGCAACGTGCGCTGGACGCGGGCGCGGACGGCATTGTGCTGTCCAACCACGGCGGCCGACAGCTCGACGGTTCGGTCAGTGCGATGGAAGTCTTGCCGGAAATCCGCCAGTTGTGCGGGGCAGATGCCACTATTCTTATCGACAGCGGTTTCCGTCGCGGCACGGACGTGGTGAAAGCGCTGGCGCTGGGCGCGAATGCCGTATTGCTTGGCCGCCCGATGCTCTACGGCGTGGCGGCGGCTGGCGAAGCGGGCGCGCAACGTGCGCTGGAGATTATCTTGCAGGAAGTTGACCGCACGCTGGCGCAGCTTGGCTGCACGTCGGTGCATCAGCTGGGGCCGCATTTGCTGCGTCCTCAGTGGTAATGTGTACAAACTAAAAACAGTAAACATCCTCAGAATTTTTAACCTGAATCAGTCAAACACAAGCATCACGGAGAAGCAGTTATGCAGGCACAGAACATCATCTTCCCGGCGCAAATTCTGCGCGGCCCCGGCGTTATTTCTCAGCTTGGCGATATTTGTGCGTTGCTGGGAAAGCGCGCGCTGGTGATTGGCGGGCATCAGGCCCTGATGGCGGTGGGCGATAAAATTCGTCATCAGCTGGAAGGTTGTGCGGTGGAACTGGTGGGCAGCGAATGGTTTGGCGGTGAAAGCAGCGAAAGCAATATCACGCGTCTGGCGAAAGTGGTGAAAGATAAAAAGGCCGACATCGTGATTGGCGTGGGCGGCGGGAAATCTCTCGATACCTGCAAGGCCGTCGGCGTGGAAACCAATGTGCCGGTGGTGACCATTCCGACCATCGCCGCAACCTGCGCCGCTGTCACTCCGCTGACTATCCGTTATCACGATGACGGGCATTTCCGCGATTTGTTCCCGCTGCCACAGGCACCTGCGGCGGTCATTATCGACAGTGCAATTCTGGCTGCCGCGCCGTTGCGCTGGCTGGCTGCGGGGCTGGGCGATACGCTGGCAAAATGGTATGAGTTCCGCGCCATCAGCCGTCATAACGGCCAGTTAAGCGGCGTTGCGCGATCTTCGAGCGCCAACAGCCGGATTTGTTATGACCTGATCGAATCCTGTGGCCCGGCCGCCTGCGACGCGGTGCGCGCCGGTAAACCGAACGCCGAACTGGATCAGGTGCTGGACGCCATTTTCATGTTTGCCGGTCTGACTTCGCTGATGAGCAGCGGGGCCCACGCCGCCGCATCCCACGCTATTTACGAAGGTTTCACTGTTTGCGATAAAACCCGCGAGTTCGGTCACGGCTTGCTGGTCGGTTTCGGCAACCTTTGCCTGCTGGCGCTGGAAAACCGCAGCGACGAAGAGCTGATGGAAGCCATCAGGCTCGCCCACGCCTGCGCCGTGCCGCTGCGTCTGAGTGAAATCGCCGAGCTGAATGCCGGAGAACTCGACAGCATCGTGAAGGCATCGTTGCATGCACCGGACATGGAAAACATGCCGGAGCCAGTGACGGCAGGGGGATTGTATGAGGCGATCTCGCGGGTAGAGGCAATGGCAGATTTGTTGGATGCCTGAGCGGCCACAGGCATCCAGGCACAAAAAAAGCCGATTCCCATGAACCGGCTTTTTAAGATCAAACCCCATCACCTGATGGTCAAACCGCCGGTTTGGCAATCACATTGCGATTTTCCATCCGTACTTCCGCGATATTGACATCAATGATGTCACTCTGACGATAGGCGACTTCGCCTTTGATCAGCACGGTGCCGGTGTCTGCGCTGCAAACCAGCTCGTCGCGCACGCTGTGCAGGAACGGAGCCGGGATGAACGCGACCGCGCCGATATCTTGCAGACGGACGCGCAAACCACCTCGGGTCACATCGATAATTTCAGCACTGAATTTCACATCCGTGCCGACTTTATCTTCCAGATAACGGGCATACAGCCAGTCACCGACATCGCGCTCGGCCATGCGGTTTGCACGGCGGCGTTCGGCTAACTGAACGGTCATCTCGTCCTTCGGTTTCTCTGCGGACTGTTGCAGGATCATCGCTTTCAGCAGACGGTGATTCACCATATCGCCGTATTTACGGATAGGTGACGTCCAGGTCGCATAGGCTTCCAGACCCAGACCGAAGTGCGGCCCCGGTGTGGTGCTGATTTCCGCAAAGGTCTGGAAACGACGGATACGGCTGTCGAGGAACTGTGTTGGTAAGGCATCCAGTTTACGGCGCAGCGCACAGAAACCTGGCAGCGTCAGCAATTCTTCAGCATTGGCTTCCACATCGTTAGCCTGAAGCACCGTGACAGCGTTTTCGACCAGCAGCGGATCAAAGCCGGTGTGCACGTTGTATACGCCGAAACCGAGGCTGTCGCGCAGCGCAATAGCGGCACAGACGTTAGCAGCGATCATGGATTCTTCAACAATGCGGTTAGCGATACGGCGGTGCTCAGCGACGATTTCCAGAACGTTGCCTTTTTCACCCAACACGAAGCGGTAGTCAGGACGGTCTTTAAACACCAGCGCGTGTTCGGTACGCCATGCGCTGCGCACGTCGCAAACGCGTTTCAGCAGACGTATTTGATCAGCAATTACATCGCTGGCCGGTTGCCATGCGCTTTTCTCATCCGCTTCCAGCCAGTCGGACACATCGTCATAAGCCAGTTTGGCTTTTGATTCGATGGTGGCGGCGAAGAAACGAATGTCATTGCCCAGTGCACCATCGGTGCCCAGGGTGACGGAACAGGCGAGAACCGGGCGGCTGACGTCCGGCCACAGAGAGCACACGTCGTCGGACAATTCACGCGGCAACATCGGGATGTTAAAGCCCGGCAGATAGTTGGTGAACGCACGTTTTTTGGCGATGTTATCGAGTTCGCTGCCTTCGGAGACATATGCCGTCGGGTCAGCAATCGCGATGGTCATCAGCAAGGTGCCGTCGCCGTTGTCTTTCACATACAGCGCGTCATCCATGTCCTGCGTGCTGCCGCTGTCGATGGTGACAAATGGCAGGGCGGTCAGGTCTTCACGGGCCAGACCTTCATCGCGCAGTTCAGCGATATCGGATTTAGGCGCTTCACGCTCAAGATTATGGCGTGCCAGCGTGACCCACCACGGCGCGAGATCGTCTGTGCCGGTGGTGATCCACTCGGTGATTTCAGCCTGGAAGCTGTGATCGCCTTCTTTCAGCGGGTGGCGGCGCATTTCAGCGACGCACCAGTCGCCATCACTGACTTCATGATTGATGTTACGGGCGACGCGGCACTGAATGGCGTCTCGTAATAAAGGATGGTCAGGGATGATGGAAAGACGGTCATCTTTCTTCGTCACTCGACCTACAAAACGGCTGAGGAACGGCTCAACCAGCGTTTCCGGCTGGACGACTTCACGTTCTTTTTCGGTTTGCAGGGAGGCGATTACGCGGTCCCCGTGCATGACTTTTTTCATGTACGGAGGCGGAATGAAATAGCTTTTTTGGCCGTCTACTTCAAGAAAGCCAAAGCCTTTCTCAGTGCCTTTCACAATGCCTTCGACACGTGGGGTCTGAGAGTGAAGTTGCTGTTTTAGCTGCGCGAGCAGCGGGTTATCTTGAAACATATCGTCCAGAGAATTAGGGTTAATGTAGCTCGATTAGCGGCAGACAGTTTTACGCGATTAAGCCCCTTCGGGCAAGCTCTTACTGCTGATAACCCTGATGCAGGAAAGGACTTATACCCGCATCAATAACGGGTATAAGTGAGTTGTTTTATGCGATACGTTGCAGGTCAACTTTTTGCTCGCAGCGACGGATGGTCACCGGAACGGCTTTTGAGGTCGGAGTGTGGGTCTGGTCGCCAAAACTGGACATCGGAACCAGCGGATTGGTTTCCGGGTAATACGCCGCCAGATTCCCGCGCGGGATATCATAGCTCACCAGTTTGAAACCGGTGACTTTGCGTTCAATACCGTCGTTCCACAGGGTTTCGATTTCCACCAGTTCGCCGTCGTTCAGACCTAAATCGGCCAGATCCTGCGGGTGAATAAACAAGACTTCACGCTGGCCGTATACGCCGCGATAACGGTCATCGAGGCCGTAAATCGTAGTGTTGTACTGATCGTGCGAACGCAAAGTTTGCAGGGTGAACGGGGCATTCTGGTCACCCATCGGGATTAGCACTTCAGGCAGCGGAGACGCGCTGAAATTGGCCTTACCGCTCAGGGTATTAAATGTCAGCTCTGCGGCAGCATTGCCCAGATAGAAGCCGCCTTTGATATCGCAACGTGCGTTGAAATCCTTGAATCCCGGGATGGTGGCTTCGATATGATCGCGGATCAGGTTGTAATCATCGGCCAGCGCCATCCAGTCGAGGTATTTGTCACCCAGCACGGCGTTGGCGATACCGCAGACAATCGCGGTTTCTGAACGCTGCTCTTTAGATAACGGGATACCCACGCCTTCGGACGCATGCACCATGCTGAAAGAATCTTCCACGGTGATGAACTGAGAACCGGTCGCCTGCATATCCAGTTCGGTCCGGCCCAGTGTCGGCAGGATCAGCGCTTCAGCGCCCGGCGTCAGGTGTGTGCGGTTCAGCTTGGTGCTGATCTGCACGGATAAATCCAGATTGCTCAGCGCCTGTTCGGTACGCGGAGTATCCGGTGCTGCTGCCGCCAGATTCCCGCCAAGGCAAATCAGCACTTTCGCATCGCCACGCAGCATAGCTTCCAGCGCTTCAACGGTGTTATGGCCGGGAACGCGCGGTGGGGTGAATTTGTAGTGGCTTTCCATCGCATCGAGTAAGGCTTTCGGGGCTTTTTCGTCAATCCCCATCGTGCGGTTACCCTGCACGTTACTGTGGCCGCGCACCGGGCATAAACCGGCACCGGGTTTACCCAACTGACCAAACAGCAGTTGCAGGTTAGTGATTTCACGGACTGTCGGCACGGAGTGCTTGTGCTGTGTGACGCCCATCGCCCAGGTACAGATCACGCGTTCGGCATTCATATAAATGGCCGCTGCTTCACGCAGGTCTTGCTCACTCAGACCCGACTGCCCGGTGATTTTTTCCCAACTGGTGGCATCAACAACGGCCAGATACTCATCTACGCCGGCACAGTTTTTGGCAATGAATGCTTCATCAAACAGGGAAGGCTGGCCTGAGGCAATGCGTTCACGCTGGGTTTGCAGCAACGCTTTTACGATACCGCGCACGGCAGCCATGTCACCGCCCAGATTTGGCTGGTAATACGCCGAACTGATGCGACCGGCTTTCGGTGTCACCACTTCCAGCGGTTTTTGCGGATCGGCAAAACGTTCGAGACCACGTTCACGCAGGGTATTGAAGCTGACGACTTTTGCGCCACGGTCAGAAGCATGACGCAAACTGTGCAACATACGCGGGTGGTTAGTGCCCGGATTCTGACCAAAGACGAAAATGGCATCGGCTTTCTCAAAGTCATCCAGACGGATGGTGCCTTTGCCCACGCCGATACTTTGCTTCAGGCCCACGCCGCTGGCTTCATGACACATGTTCGAGCAGTCAGGGAAGTTGTTGGTGCCGAACATGCGGCCAAAGACCTGATAAAGATAAGAGGCTTCGTTACTGGCACGACCGGAGGTGTAGAAATCTGCCTGATCCGGGCTTTCAAGGCCTTTGAGATGGCTGGCGATCAGCGAAAATGCGGCGTCCCAGCTTATCGGCTCGTAATGGTCGGTCGTGCGGTTATAACGCATCGGGTGGGTCAGACGCCCCTGATACTCGAGGAAGTAATCGCTTTGTGCGCGCAGTTTACTGACGCTATGCTGAGCGAAGAATTCCGGCTCAACGGCTTTACGTGTGGCTTCCCAGCTGACGGCTTTAGCGCCGTTTTCGCAGAAACTGAAGGTGCTGTGATTATCGTCACCCCAGGCACAACCCGGGCAGTCAAAACCGCGACCTTTATTAACACGCATCAGGTTACGCAGGTTTGAGAGAACTTTCTTGCTGTCGAAGACGAAACGGGTGGTAGATTCCAATGCACCCCAGCCGCCGGCCGCGCCGTGGTAGGGTTTGATCTCAGTTTTAAATTTCATGATTATGCTTCGCAGGTGGTTTTTGTCTGGTCTGTAAACAATCAGTACGGTGAATTGTTAATCTGATTGTTAATTTTATGTCACAAGTTTAGGAGGGAGATACGCTGGCGTCTAATCGAATGCCATGATGGTGTGATAAGAACCATCTATCGCAGAAAAATATCACGGAATAACGCAAATTATACCGGTGCTACAGGCTTCTGAACTCAATTTCATCAGGAGGGAAAACAGCGGGTTGTGATAACAAAATCAAATGATCACCCGGCGGGCGGTTAGCGGCACGGGTTAACACAATATGTAACAGAACCGTTTCACTATGAAATGCTTAGCAAAAGACTAAGGGTTTTTCTGAAGAGGGTTTTAAGGCACCCTATGCGGCAAATTGTTTTTCATGATTTTTTTGTATATTCTCGCCGCCTTTTTGTGATTTGAAAAATGTTGCTGGCAGAAAAATATTGCGCGCTTAAGGAAGATTCAGTGAAACGTAGTGTAATGAGTGTCTTATCTTGTGTATTGATGTTTTCCGCAGGCAGTGCGAAAGCGATCGCACCACTGGATTTCCCTGTCGTGCCGCCGAGCATTGATGCGGCTTCATTTGTGCTGATGGATTATGCCAGCGGTGACGTGCTGGCCGCCGGTAACCCGGATGAACGCCGTAATCCGGCCAGCCTGACCAAACTGATGACCGGTTATGTCATTGACCGCGCGCTGGATCATAAAAAAATCACCATGGACGATGTGGTGACTGTCCCTCAGGAAGCCTGGGTAGCCGGCAATAAAAGCCTGGCAGGTTCTTCCCTGATGTTCCTCAAACCGGGTGACCGCGTGTCCGTCCGTGACCTGATCCGTGGCATCATCATCACCTCCGGTAACGACGCGTGCGTGGCGATGGCGGATTACGTGGCAGGAAGCCAGGATTCTTTCGTCGGCATGATGAACCAGTACGTGGTGAGCATGGGGCTGACGAACACCCATTTCGAAACCGTACACGGCCTGGATGCGCCGGGTCAGTTCACTACGTCTTATGATCTGGCAAAACTGTCCCGCGCGATTATCGGCGGTGAGCCAGAGGAATACCGTATGTATGCCGAGAAATCGCTGACGTACGACAACATCACTCAGCAAAACCGTAACGGCCTGTTGTGGGATAAAAACCTGCAGGTGGATGGCCTGAAAACGGGTCACACCGAAAGCGCCGGTTTCAATATTATCGCGTCGGCCACGCAGGGCGATCGCCGCCTGATAGCTGTCGTCATGGGTGGGAAAAGCTCAAAAGGGCGCGAAGAGCAGGCACGCAAACTGCTGACCTGGGGCTTCCGCGAATACACCAGCAAGCAGATCTTCAAAGCGGATCAGACCGTTTCTAACGAGCACGTCTGGTTTGGTGCGAATTCTCAGGTGAAAGTCGGCTCCCTGAGCGACGTGTTTATCAGCGTTCCGCAGTCTGACGCCGATAAACTGAAAGCGCAGTATGTGCTGACCAATCCGCAGATTGACGCGCCGCTGAAAAAAGGCCAGGAACTGGGCAGCATCAATATTGTGGATAACGGTAAAGTGATCAAAACCGTTCCGCTGGTAGCGCTGGAAGACGTAGCGCAGGGCGGGATTATCAGCCGCGCGATTGACTACGTGAAACTGAAAATCTAAGTTCTGCTCCTTCCCCTCTCACGAGGGGAAGGTTGGGATGGGGTGTGGGTCTACCCCTTGCTAATAAAATTCCTCATAGCTTCACATCAAACTTTCCGGCCTGATAATCCAGAATCGCCTGATTAATTTCGTGCACCGTGTTCATCACAAACGGGCCGTGAGAGACCACCGGCTCATTGATTTTATCAGCGTGTCCGAACAGAAACGTGGCGTCATCGGTTGCGGTTATCGTCACACGATCATCACTGTCATCCAGCTCAATCAGATGCCAGGCCTGTGCCGCAATATCATCGATTTTCAGCCGTCCTTTCACCGTATACAGGAAAACCTGACGGGCAGCCGGTGCATGCAACGTTACTTCGCTGCCCGCGCTCATCTGAACGGTCATCAGGGTGACATCCGTCAGTGATTTTACCGGGCCAGTGACGCCTGCCACACTGCCGGAGATCAGGCTGATTGTGCCATTTCCTTTGCTCAGTGGAATTTGCGGGATATCTTGTACCTGCAATCCTACATAGCTCGGGGCCGTCATTTTCAGGCGTGACGGTAAATTCACCCAAAGTTGCAGAATTTCCAGCTCGCCGCCGTGGCGTTTGAACGCTTCCGGGGAAAGTTCGGAGTGAATCAGGCCCGAACCGGCCGTCATCCACTGCACGCCACCGGTGCCGATAATACTTTCATGACCGCCGGTATCGCTGTGCGCCAGTTCGCCCCGAAGGATAAACGTGACCGTTTCAAACCCGCGATGCGGGTGCGGGCCGAACGGCAAACCGAGGTTGTCCGGTGCGTAAACCTGCGGGCCGTGGTGATTGAGAAACAAAAAAGGATCGAGCTGCTCGAGTTCCGGCCCCGGAACCGGACGGCGGGTTTGCAGATCGCGAATGTCATCACGATAGGCTTTGTATTGCTTAACAATTTTTCGGGTCATGGCGAGGTTTCCGTTAACACACTGGATAATATCGAAGACTAGCGGGTTCCGCGGAGGTTGTCACAGCTGATTGTTAACAAGGTGTAATTTGCGCTGAAAGGGCAAACAAAACGCGGGCGGTTGGCTCACAACCGCCCGTAAATTCAGTGGTGATGTCAGAAAACTTTCGACGAGAAATCCGTTTTCACTTCGCTTTCGATGTAGGTATTTAGCCCCCATCCGGCACGGGCGAGTTCCTTCATTTTTTCGAGATGCTCCGGCCCCGGATGGCGGATATCGTAGAGATAAACGTGATTGTTTTTGAAACGAACCTTGATCGAGTTGGCATCAATCTGGAAGCTGACAACCTGTGAATCACCACTTTTGTTGGCGTAATTTTCCATGCTGCATCCTGTTAGCTGAGCCTGATGACGGGCGACGTCTTCTATTAACCACGTCTGATTTTTTCGTACAGGGCGGCAGTTCACAGTTTGTGAAACACAGGGAAAACAAAGCTTATCAGTGTGTTATGGCTCACGATGAGAGACATCAAAATATAAACGCCCGCGCGGAGCTGGCGTTTGTACTGATGTTGATAAACAGACCGGTTATTTCAGCAGGAAGGAATGGTCAAAGGTGCCGGTGACATTCAGCGCTACCGGCAACAAGCCCTGCGCATGATAGAAATCGGCGGTTTGCTGTTGCTGCGTTTGCGTGGCTGCGTCGACAGGCTGCCAGTAGGATTTACGGCGTTCAAACGACAGCTTTGCCGCGTCCAGCGGAAAGCCAATAATTTTCGCCAGCTTTTCGCTGTAGGCATCCAGATTTTTATACGCCCAGACCTGTGCGTCGCTCAGCCGTTGCAGGTAATCGGCAATCGCCTGGCGTTTGTCCTGGTCTTTAAGTGCCGTATCGGTCGCTGCGAGGAAACTGTTCCCCGACCACAAACCGCGCCCGTTCACCAGCACACGCAGGTGATCCTGCGTTTCAGCAAACGCTGTGTACGGTTCCCACGTTGCCCAGACATCCACAGAACCCTGCGTCAGAGCCAGTTTGGCATCACTCGGCGGGAGAAAACGGAACGTGACATCCTTAGCGCTTAACCCTGCGGAAGCGAGCGCCTTCAGCGCCACAAAATGCCCGATAGAGCCGCGGTTGGTGGCTATACTTTTGCCTTTTAGATCCGCCGCCGATTTGATCGGGCTGTCGGCTTTCACCAGCAATGCGGTGCCGTAAGCGTCAGATTTGTCGACGGCGATGGCTTTCACCTGCGCGCCAGCCGCTTCGGCAAATAACAGCGGCGCGTCGCCAATAATGCCGACATCCACGGCCTGTGCATTCAGGGCCTCCGCCAGCGGGGCTGCGGCGGGGAATTCTGACCATTCAATTTTGTAGGGCAGATTGTCCAGTTTATTCGCCGCTTCCAGCTGCGCCCGCATATTCCCTTTCTGGTCGGCAACGCGCAGGGTGACCTGACCGGCAAGGGCGTTTGACACGCCGCCGATTAAAGACAGCATTAACAGCAGATTTTTTATATTCACTCGCATCGGGATCCCTTAAACCAGCGTGGGCTGGGTGTTCTGACGGGCTGCCTGACGTGCGGCGATTTTTGCACGGGTCAGGGGAATCAGGTGTTTGCCATACTCAACGGCGTCGTTAAGCGGGTCAAAGCCACGGATCAGGAAGGTGGTAATCCCCAGATCGTAATATTTCAGCAGGGCATCAGAGACTTGTTCAGGCGTACCGACCAGCGCTGTGGAGTTTGACCCGCCGCCGATCAGCCCGGCGATACCGGTCCACAGGCAGGAGTCCAGACGGTCGCCTTGTGCCACGGCATTCAGCAACCGCTGTGCGCCGACGCTTTGCGGTTTCGGTGCCAGTGTCGTGCCTTTTTCCGCCTGCTGTGCAGTGGCCTTTGCCAGAATTTCGTCTGCTTTTGCCCAGGCTTCTTCTTCGGTATTGCCTAAAATAGGGCGGAAAGAAATGCTGAAATCAATTTCACGCTGATGTCTGGCCGCAGACGCTTTTACCGCCCCGACGGTTTCTCTGGCGCTTTCCAGCGGTTCGCCCCACAGCGCAAAGACGTCAGCCTGCTTACCGGCGACGCGGATGGCGTCATCAGACGATCCGCCGAAGAAGACCGGCAAGTGTTTCTGGTAAGGTTTGATGGCGGAGAAGGCGTTTTCTGCCTGATAAAATTCGCCCTGATGGTCGTAGCCTTTTTCCGAATACCAGCTCTGTTTCAGCACATCGATATATTCGTCGGTGCGGCGGTAGCGGGAAGCTTTCAGTTCAAAATCACCATCGCGTTTTTGCTCTGCGTCACTGCCGCCGCTGATGATGTGTACCGCCAGACGGCCTTCCAGCAGGTGATCGAGCGTTGCCAGTTTACGGGCGGCCAGGGTCGGCGCGACAAATCCGGGGCGGTGCGCCAGGAGGAAATGAATGCGGGAAGTACTGGCACCCGCGTGGGCGGTCACCAGAAACGCGTCCGGCTGGTCGGAAGCATAAGCCACCAGAATACGGTCAAAACCGGCATCCTCATGGGCTTTGGCAAAATCGGCAATATATTTTTTATCGAAAATCGGGCCAGTTGGCGGGATGATCTCAGAAGCCAGGCGATGGCCGATCATACCGATAAATTGCACACTCATGGGCTGTCACTCCTCGGGTCAGAGGCCAGCGGGATGGTGGCTGCGCTGGCAGGAGTTAACACCATAAATGGGATGTTACTATGTTAAAAATTAATTATATGGATAAGCTAATATAAAATTTGTGCATTAAACGAATCGACAAGAAAGGAGCGTCCCTGCTCTTCAGGATGTGGGAATTAACGCTTCTGGCCGATACGGTTGAGTTTCTCCAGGGCATCAGCAGGTAATGTCAGTTTTGCGCTGGCCAGATTCTCCTGCAAATGTTCAGGTGATGAGGTGCCCGGGATTAACAGGATATTCGGGGATCGTTGCAGCAGCCAGGCAAGAGCAACCTGCATCGGTGTGGCGTTCAGAGATTGTGCCACCTCGCTGAGTTCACCGGACTGGAGTGGCGAAAAGCCTCCCAGCGGGAAGAACGGTACCCAGGCAATATTTTGCCCGGCGAGCTGATCAACCAAAACCTCTTCATGACGGACAGCCAGGTTGTACAGGTTCTGCACGCAGGCAACCGGGGTCATTTTTTGTGCATCGGCAATCTGCCTGGCCGTGACGTTGCTCAGCCCGATATGACGGATCAAACCGCGATCTTTGAGCTTAATCAGTGCTTCCAGTGGCGCTTCGAGCGGGCCTTCCGCCGGACCATGTGTATCGAACATGCTGCGCAGATTCACAACATCCAGAACATCCACCCCCAGATTGCGCAGATTGTCTTCAACGGCGCGGGTCAGATCTTCTGCACTGAACGCCGGTAGCCAGTTTCCTTTTTCATCACGCTTTGCGCCGACTTTCGTCACAATGCATAAATCACTGGCATACGGGTGTAGCGCTTTTTTGATCAGCTGATTGGTGACATGCGGGCCATAAAAATCGCTGGTGTCGATGTGATTAACGCCAGACTCAATGGCGTCACGTAAGACCTGAAGCGCTTTTTTCTCGTCGGCGGGTGGGCCAAAGACGCCCGGACCAGCCAGTTGCATTGCGCCGTATCCGATACGGTTAATCTGGCGATCGCCGAGGCGATAAGTAAGAACCGGTTGTGACATGAAACACCTCCAGAGTAAGTGACCTGTTAATTGTATGCGCTCATGGCGTGTGCAACTATCGGGGTAATAAACGACATACTGTACGGGATGACGGACAATGAAACTTGATATAGCACTGCTGCATGCGGTTGTCGCCGTGGCAAAAGCGGGCGGATTTCGCGAGGCTGCACGTGTCACCGGCAGTAATGCCTCACGTCTGAGTGATGCGGTACGCCGGGCAGAGGAGCAACTGGGTGTCCGGTTATTTCACCGAACCACCCGCACGGTAGCGCTGACCGAAGCCGGAAGAGGGTTAATGGAACGTCTGTTGCCCGCCATGAATGAAATCGATGCAGCGCTGGATTCAGTCAACAATTATCGCGAATCGCCAGCGGGCACATTACGGCTTAATGTGCCGGTCAGTGCGGCGAGACTGATTTTACCGTCAATCGTTCCGGCTTTTTTGCTCCGATACCCGGATATCCAGCTGGAAATTGTGGCCGAAAGTAATGTGCAGGATGTATTTCGTGAGGATTGCGACGCGGGTATCCGCTATGACGAATCCCTGGAACAGGATGTTATTGCATTGCCCATCGGGCCACGCCGGCAGCGATTCGCCCTGGCAGCATCGCCGGCTTATCTTGATCTTCATGGCCGGCCTGAGCATCCCGGCGATCTGACACAGCACCAGTGCATCCGCGGGCGTTTTGCCAGCGGCATCATGCCCGACTGGGAATTCGAACGGGAAGGGGAAACCGTTCGGGTGAAAACACGCGGACAACTGGTGGTCAGTATCGGCGCTGCGGTCGATCTCGCCGTCGAAACGGCGATTGCCGGAGGGGGGATCATTTATCTGTTCGAAGAGTGGTTACGTCCGGCGATAGAAAACGGGGAACTGGAGGCCATTCTGCATCCGTGGTGGCTGAGTTTTTCCGGGCCTTACCTTTATTATCCTGACAGGCGTCTGATCCCGGCCCCTCTCAGGGCATTTATCGATTTTATCCGTGAAAATAACCTTTAGCCGTTTCAATGAACATACCGGGAATTAGTCGTCATTCCCGGAGGGTACTGCCAAATCCAGCCCGTTCGCGATTGCCGCCGCAAAAGCGTCGATCGCCGGGATCTGACTGGCAGGCACATTGGGATAAACGAGCCACAGCTGGCTGCGTGGCGCGAAATCTTTCAGCGAATACAGCTCGAGTTCAGTGCGCAGCGCGTGATGTTCGACCAACGCGCGCGGCATCAGCCCCAGACCGCGCCCTTCGGCGATGAGTGAAAGTTGCAGCGTCGTGCCAAAGGCTTCGAGATTGATGAGTAAAGGTAAACCCTGTTCGGTCAGTGCCCGTTGCAGGGCGGCGCGAAAACCACAGCCCTGCGGGTTGAGGATCCAACCGCGCTGATAACAATCTTCAAGGCGCTGCGGTAATACACCGGAGGCTTTAGGGCCGACAACAACCAGATCGACCGCACCGAGTGGCTGATTTTCCACACCTTCCGGGAACTGTTTGCTGGCGGGGAACAACACGACGGCGGCTTCCAGCTCCTGCCGCTGCACGCGCAACAATAATTCTTCTCCCCATCCGCTCGAAAGTCGTGGCTGGATATCCGGGAATTGTGCAGAAAGCTGTTTTAGCGCCGGCAAGAGGCTGCTTTCACTCAGGCTTTGCGGCACCGCGAGGCGCAGTAACCCGGACGGCGGGCTGTCAGCAGCAACCAGATCGCTGAGCGCATCCACTTCACGCAAAACATTCCGGCACTGCTGATAAACACGGTTTCCCATCAGCGTGGGTTTCAGTGGTTTGGTCTGGCGGTTTAGCAGCGGGATGCCCAGCGACTCCTCGAAATTTTGTACCCGACGGGTAATCGCCGGCTGCGTTAGCCCCAGTTCATCGGCGGCGAGCCGTGTGGATTGCAGGCGGATCACAGCAACAAAAGCAGTCAGGTCTTCAATTTTCATGGGAACTCAGTGTCAGAAAAAATCGTTATGAATGACGGCAGGATAAATCAATTTTCATTATGAAGCTGGATCCTGTTGCACATTTTTATGTGTGATTTGCATATTAGCTTATCCATAAAATGAATTTTGGTTGGATTTCGCCGGTGCTAGCCTGTGTGAAATACCGCATGCTGACAGAATAAGAGGAAAGCAATGACGACTTTACAGGTAGCGCCGCTGCGGGCGTTTCTGGCGGATTTCACCCGTCTGGTTCAGGAACCTTATGATCAGGCGCAGACCCTCACGCGTGGAGGTCAACTGCTGGGCGCACTGGTGCGTAATGATGACTGGTTGCCTGAGGTGTTTGCACAACCTCATCCGGCGCATTATCAGCAATACCTGTTGTATGCCGATCCGCTTTCGCGTTTTTCAGTGGTCAGTTTTGTCTGGGGGGCGGGGCAAAAGACACCGATCCATGACCACCGCGTCTGGGGGCTGATTGGTATGCTGCGTGGCGCCGAGATTAGCCAGAATTATGCGCATCAGCCGGATGGCTCCCTGCAACCGGAAGGGGACCCCGTCACGCTGCGACCCGGAGACGTCGAGAAAATTGCCCCGGATGTGCTGGATATTCATCAGGTCAGCAATTTTTACAGCGACCAGGTTTCTGTCAGCATTCACGTTTACGGCGGCAATATCGGCGCCGTATCACGGGCGGTATATGCACCTGACGGCACGGAAACTACGTTTATTTCCGGCTATTCCAGTCCATTTCTTCCCAATATCTGGGATCTGTCTAAAGAGAATCATCATGGCTGAATCACACCCGTTATCTTTGCGTCATTTTTCGCAATTGCGTGATGCCCTGCGCGAGGGGCTCGAAGTCGCACTGATCGACGTCCGTGAAGAAGCGGCGTTTGCCACCGGGCACCCGCTGTTTGCCGCTAATCTGGCGCTGTCAAAGCTGGAACTGGAAGTGCTGGATCGCATTCCGAATCGCCAGACGGCAGTGACGCTTTATGACAACGGTGAATTTTATGACGTCCGGCTCGGTGAACGTAAAACAGCCCGTGCTGCGGCGTTACTCAAATCGCTGGGTTATCAGGATATTGCCCTGCTGGCAGGGGATCTGGCGGGCTGGAAAGAGGCGGGCGGTGAGATTTTTATTGATGTTAATGCGCCGGGTAAAGCTTTTGGGGAATGGGTAGAACATCATTATGTGACACCGTCACTGAGTGCCGGTGAAGTTCTGGCATTACAAGCGCAGGGGGCAAACATTAAAATACTGGATGTCCGCCGCTTCGATGAATTTCAAACGATGAGCATCCCGGGCGGTATCAGTGTTCCGGGCGGCGAACTGGCGCTGCGTCTGCGCGACGTGGTACCGGACGAAAATACGCAGATAATCGTCAACTGCGCCGGTCGCACCCGCAGCATTATCGGCACGCAGTCGCTGATTAATGCCGGGTTTACGCAACCTGTCGCCGCGTTACGTAACGGAACAATTGGCTGGACGCTGGCGGGGCAAACGCTGGCACATCAGCAGACCGGACATTTCCCGGCGCTCACTGAGGATTCCCGCCGCATAGCGCTGAAAGGCGCGCAGGCTCTGGCGGTGCGTGCGGGTGTTCGTAATGTGACGTTGTCACAAGTAAATGACTGGCAGCATGACGATTCACGCACGCTCTATCTGTTCGACGTGCGTACCGCTGAGGAATATCGGGCCGCTCATTTACCGGGTGCACGGCATGTCCCTGGCGGGCAACTGATTCAGGAAACCGATCACTACGCCAGCGTGCGCGGCGCGCGTATCGTGCTGGTCGATGATGACGGGGTGCGTGCCCGCATGGCCGCATCCTGGCTGGCGCAAATGAACTGGGAAGTCTATGTCGCCGGAGTCAATGCGGAGGATTTCACTGAGCAGGGTGACTGGAAAGCGCAGGTCGCGGCGGCACCGGCGGTGGAGTCCATCACGGCAGAGCAGTTGCTGAACTGGCTGAGTGATAACAGCACCGGCGTTATCGATCTCACCACCAGTGCGAATTTCCGCAATCGTCGTATTCCGGGAGCCATCTGGACAACAAGAGGGAATATTCCGCAGGTTATTGCCGGACAGCCCGAAAAACAGCGGTGGATCGTTACCTGCACCAGCGGTTTGCTGGCGCGTTATGCTGTCACAGAAGTGGCGGCATTAACCGGTAAACCGGCTTATTTGCTGGAAAAAGGCACGGTTGGCTGGATAGCTGAAGGGCTGACGCTGGAACGCGGTGATTCCCCGTATCTGAAAAATCCGCAGGATCGTTACGCGCGTCCATACGAAGGGACAGATGTCAGCCCGCAGGCGATGCAGGATTATCTTGACTGGGAATATGGTTTAGTCGAACAACTGGCAAAAGACGGAACGCATGGTTTTAAATTGCCTGAGGCTTAAGAGCTGAGACCTCTGCGTGAGGAACGCAGAGGATCAGTCAATGTTTAACGGCGGCCGCGCGGGTGGGTGCGGGCAGTCCAGTCATAAGTCGCTGATGTGCTGGGTACGGCTTTGTTACGGCGTTTTTCAGCACGCGCTCTGGCCGCGACTTTTTCTTTTTCTTCCATCAGCTTGTCGATGTAATCATCTTTAATCCGGTTGTTTTCCGAATTTGTCAGTTCACGGCCCTGTGCTTTGCGGGCTTTATCCAGCAGTGTTTTCAGTTCCCGCTGTTCGCTTTCCGTCATTTCTTGTTGTGTCAGTCTTTTCATGGTTGCAGCATCCTGTGAGGAAAGTGGCTACCAGTGTAGTCGCTAACGCAGGAAATTACTTGAAGAAAACACACAGATACCGTGGATGTAGTAGTCGCGATCCTACACGTTGCAGCATCTAACGATAATCATTATCATCTCAGGCTTTGCTATTGCTCCTGAGGTGTTATGCGCAAGTTAAGTCAGTCGCTGCTGGTTTCCTGTTTGTTATTTGCCGGGCTGGCGCAGGCCAGAACCGTGACGGATATTGCCAACCGCACGGTGGAAGTGCCTGATAATCCACAGCGTATCGTGGTGGGCGAAAGCCGCATGCTGTATACACTGGCGCTGGTTCAGGACGGTGATCCTGCACAGCATGTCGTTGGCTGGCCGGGAGACATGGCCCAGCTTGATGCGCAAAGCTGGTCAATGTACGTAAAAGCCTTCCCGCAAATTGCCAGTATTCCGTGGCTTGGGCAGAACAACTACACCCAGATGAACGTCGAAAAGGTCATTGCGCTGAAGCCGGATCTGGTGATTTTGCCGGTCTACGCCAGAAAACAGACCGATCGCGATCAGATGGAAATCACACTGACTAATGCCGGGATCCCGGTGATCTACGTAGATCTCCGCGTGGATCAGCTGCATAACACTATCCCCAGCGTCAAACTTCTCGGTGAGGTACTGAATCATCCGGAGAAGGCCGGGCGCTTTATCGCTTTTTATCAGCAACATATGGATCGTATCCGTGAACGCATTTCCGCTTATCAGGGCAAGCGGACGACCATCATGCTGCAACTGCATCTCGGGCGTCGTGAAGGCTGTTGCACCACGGTATCGCACGGTAATCTTGCCGACCTGCTGACTTTTGCGGGCGGGGATAATATTGCGCAGGGCGCGTTTAACAGCGTGTACGGTGATCTGAGTGCGGAGAAAGTCATTACGGATAACCCGGATGTTTATATCACGACGGGCATGGCCGGCCCGGAAGGGAAAAGAGTGTCTGACCTGATGCTGGGGCCGCAGGTTACGCAGGCACAGGCAGAGCAGAGTTTCCGTGAAGTGATGGATAAACAGCCGGTGCTTTCAACGCTAAAAGCCGTGCGGGAAGGGCGTGCGTACAGCGTCTGGCATAATTTCTACCTGAGCCCGTACCATATGGTTGACGTCGAAGTTTTTGCGAAAACGATGTATCCGCAATTATTTAAAGATGTGGATCCACAACAGACGATGAAAGATCTCTATGCACAGTTTCTGCCGGTGCCATTTAGCGGAACGTACTGGGCAACGCTGCCGCCAGCGAAATAATTCCGCCACAACCTCCTGAATCACTGGCAATAAAAAACCGGCACAATGGCATGCCGGTTTGTTTTTATATCAGAACCTCTTCTGTCAGAAATCTACCGCCGCAGAGAGCACCACGTTGCGCGGTTCGCCTTCAATCACGCGCAGGTTTCCGGCGCTCGACGAGTAATACTCTTTATCGAACAGGTTATTTACGTTCAGCTTGATTTGCGTATGTTTGCCCAGCAGCTGATTGTCCCAAGCCACAAAGGCGTCGGCCACGGTGTAATCCGGCATAGTGAAACTGTTTTCCGGATCACCGGCGCGGCTGCCAACATAACGCGCACCGCCGCCAATACGAATATCCCCCGGCACCACCGACCAGCGCAGGGTATGACTGAGATACAGGCTGCCCATATTGGTCGGGGCATTCACCAGACGGTTACCGACGTTGGATGAGTTCACGTTATCTTCGGTGATTTCGGTTTTGTCATAGCTGTAATTGGCGGTGACATTCCAGTCCTTGGCGATTTCACCGTTAAGCTCGACTTCCGCACCGGTTGACCGCGCTTTCGGGATATTGCGCGTCACGCCGTTGATGTAGACCGACATATCTTCTTCATCAATACGGTACACCGCCAGCGTGGCATCCAGACGTGGCGAAATCTGCCATTTGGTACCGACTTCGTACGTGGTGCCCAACTCTGGTTTGGAGACATTGCCGTCATCGTCCGTATCCGTCGATGGCGTGAATGACTTGCTGTAGTTGGCATAGAAGGACAGATCGTCGGTCAGCTTATACACCACGCCAATCTGCGGCAGGAACTTGTTATCGGTATCGTCCAGACTTTGTGTCGGTGTCACGAAACCGGAGGTCTGCTTCTGGTTGTAATGCTGGTAACGGCCACCCACGACCCCAATCCATTTATCGGTCAGATGAATGCTGTCTTTGAGATAGATGGATTTGTTGTAGAGCGTATTGCGCAGATTACTGTTGCTGTCGGAATAGGTGCTGCTGTTGGTGGTGGGCTCCACGCCGTACACCGGGTCGTACATGTTGAACGTGCTGAAGGTTTTGCCGCGATAAGAATACTGCTTATAGGTTTCGTTCTTCTCATAATCAACGCCAATCAGCAGGTCGTTCATCATGCCGAAGATGTTCTGGTTGCCAATCCAGTCCCATGACGTGTAACTGGTCTGATGGTTAAAACCGCGGTTGGCATCGGCGCGGCGGGTGACAGCGCCGGTTTGCGTATTAACGGCGGTGGCGCGCACTTCATTGCTGTCATAACGACGTTGCTGCCAGGCATACGTCAGACGGGTTTTCCAGTCGTCGCTGACCTGATATTCCCAGGTGGTATTCAGACGTTTGGTTTTACCCCAGGCGTGGTTTGCCAGTTCGTCCAGACGGCGGTTATACGGGATATCGACCGGTTTGCCGTTGATGAACGCAGTTCCACGGTCATAGGGAATATCGTATTTGTATTCCTGATAACTGATATTGAAACTGGCTTTCTCACCGAACCAGCTCAGGGACGGTGCGAGCAGGGTATGCGAATCGCTGCCGAAGTTACGCCAGTAATCTTCATACTGACGCTCGGCGATCATGCGGAATGCAAAACCGTTGCCCAGCGGGCCGGTGACGTCAATCGTCCCCGCACCGCCGCCGAAACCGCCTGTGCGGCCACTGACGCGGGTATTCCAGTCATATTGTGGCTTTTTGCTGATCATGTTGATCACGCCGCCGGGGTTTTGGATCCCGTACAGCAAAGACGCCGATCCTTTCAGCACTTCGATATGATCGATAGTGGAATCAAAGCCCAGCCCCTGATTACTGCGCACGCCGTCAATCAGAATGGAACCGTCGCTGTTAGCGCCAAATCCGCGTTTCACGAAACCGTCTTCCGTGCCGCCCAGCGTATTACCCTGCGTCACGCCGCTGACGAACTTCATGGCGTCATCGAGCGAGGTGACGTCGTAATCCTGAATCATTGACTGTGTGACGACGCTGACGGACTGCGGCGTTTCGCTGAGTGGCGTATCGCCTTTGCTGGCCGTCGAACTTTGCGATGCGCTGTAATCGGTGGTATCGAGCGCACCGGCCTGCGCATTGACGGTAATAGAATCCTCAGACGTTTGTGTCGCGGCCAGAAGGGGGGAACAATGCAAAATAGCCAAAGCCAGCACGGATTTTTTGAATCCGCTGGCCGCCCTGCGTGGGGCTTTTATACCAGACATGTGAATATCCCTGAAAAGAATAACAAAAAGTATTAAATGCAAATGATAACGCTTTGCATTCTAATCAAGGGTTTTACAAAGCGAAACAAATTTAACAATTTCAATAGTTACATTTCGGGGCTGAAGAGGGCTGGCGCGGGGAAAACACAGGTGTCTGACGGTTTCCTCCCCGGTGAAGAGGAGGAAAAGCGGGAATTATTCGACGGTAGAATATTTCACGTAATGGTTTGAGCAGTTGAAATGCGCAACATAGCTGAGCGTGCCGTTCGGGCCTTTCGCGCTGAACGGAATGTTATAGGTTCCTTTATCTTCTTTGACGTCATCGCTGATGAAGTTCAATGCCGGAACGGATGTGCCCATATTGTCTTTGTCATTGCCCCAGTTCGGAATACGGTTTTGCATATAGTCGCGGGTTACGGTATCGATAGCATTATTTTTCGTAATTTCTGTACATGCCCCTTCCGCTGAGCGCTGCATCCACCACGGATAAACGTACACTGACCCCAGCATCAGCACCATCAATGCGAAAATGACTGAAACGATTCCGATTAAAACAACTTTACTCATAATGCTTGCTACTCCTGAAAATAATCAGTCAAATCATAGGCTGCCTGGATAGAACAATATTAATCATAGGCATGAAAGCGCGTATGTTACGCCACTTCGCCAGGAGAGGTTAAGTAATATCAGCCCTTCTGTTGCATTCGGTTACAGAACCCAGTGCGGCAGTCAGAACCTCTGGTGTTAGCCTTTTTACAACATACATTGTTTACACAAGGAGTAAGGGATGAGTCAGCAATCTGTTATGCAACAACCGACTGTCGCAGTGCTTGGCCTGGGGGCGATGGGGCATGCTTTCGCTGCCAATCTGCTTAAAAAAGGGTTCACTACCCGCGTGTGGAACCGCACCGCTTCGCGTGCTGATGGCCTGGTGAAAGCAGGCGCCATTCGTGGCATGACGCCACGTGAAGCCACTGAGGGAGCCGATGTTGTCATTACGATGTTGTCCGACGGCAAAACTTCGCTGGAGGTGTATCAGGGCGATAACGGGCTGCTTGCCGGTCTGAAAAAAGGCGGAATTATTGCCCAGATGGGCACACTGGGCGTTGAGGGCACTGAATCCCTGATTGCCCTGATTAAAGAGCAACGTCCGGACGTTGTGTTTTTTGATGCGCCGGTTTCCGGCACTAAAGCACCGGCGGAACAGGCACAGATTGTGGTGTTAGCCAGCGGCGATCGTGAGGCCGGCACGGCCATTGAACCGGTTTTTGCCGCGATTTCCAAAGCGACAAAATGGCTGGGTGAGGCCGGGCGTGCATCAAAAATGAAACTGGTCGTGAATGCCTGGCTGATTGCCATGATGGAAGGGATCGCTGAAAGCACGCAACTGGCGGAAGAATTAGGTTTCACCACGGATGATTTGTGGAACGTGCTGGAAGGTGGCCCGCTGGCAGCCCCTTACATCAAAGGTAAAATGGAGATGTTCAAAAGCGGCGATTATACCCCGCAAATGCAACTGACCTGGGCGCTGAAGGATATTAATCTGGCCATTGAAGCGGGTAAAAGGCTTGAACTGCCCGTGATGAAACGCATCAGCCAAACCTGGCAGGGTGCGGTTGACAACGGCTACGGTGAACAGGATCTGGCGGTAGTTTATCGCTACCTTGGCAACCAATAAAATGCAGAACGCCGCATCAGTGCGGCATTCTGTTTTGCCTGTTTTAACTGCCCGGAGCCTGTGCCGTGTCGACGCTGACGATTGTCGACATGCCGGGGCGCAGCCGGTCGCTCTGTGGTTGGTCCGGATCCAGCTCAATGCGTACTGCAATACGCTGCGAAATCTTGGTGAAATTCCCCGTCGCATTATCCGCTTTCAGTACGCTAAATTCTGACCCCGCCGCAGGCGAAATTCTAACGACATGACCTTTAAACGGATGATCGTTCAGCGCATCCACCGTGAACGAAGCGGGTGTACCGACGGTCATCCTTGCCAGCTGGCGCTCTTTAAAATTGGCCGTGATCCAGACCATTTTGGGTGTTATCGATGTCAACTGGGTACCGGCACTGACGTATTGCCCCAGACGTGCACTGACTTCGCCAAGCTGTCCGTCAGACGGTGCAATAATCTGGGTGTGCTGCAAATTGATTTGAGCCACCCCGACCTTTGCCTGAGCGGCTTTCAGTGCGGCGGCCAGCGAGGCTTTGCTGGCATCCACCAGAGCCAGATCCTGACGGGCAATATTCACCGAAGCCCGGGCTTTGGCCACACTGGCTTGTGCCGTCAGTAAAGCGGTATGAAGTTCATCACCGGTGGTTTTCGAGACAAGACCTTTCTCCAGCAGGGGGCCATTACGGCCTGTATCAAGCGCCGCCTTGCTTTGTGTGGCCTGAGCGCTTTGCAATTCTGCCTCCGCCAGTTGCAGGCTGGCCGCGCTGGATGCGCGATTTTGCTCAAAATTTTGCAATGTGACCTGAGACTGTGCCGCTGCAGCTTCAGCCTGCAAAAGTTCTTGCCGGTACGTGCTGTCGTCGATCACAAACAGGACATCCCCTTTTTCAACCTGGACAAAATCCTGCACTTTGACTTGCGTGATATAACCGGAAACCTGCGGGCTCAGCAGGGTGACGTTACCGCGCACATAAGCGTTATCGGTAGATTCCACGCGGGAGTTGAAAGGAAACAATTGCCAGCTGTACAGCACGATCATAACCCCGATAATACCGAGGCAAAGCACCACAATAATGGAGGGATAACGAAAGATATTTTTCATCAGTTTTTCCGTTTTACTCTTTTTGTTCGTCAACAGAATCAATTCACTTATGCGACTGCTTCAGCAGTTGCACGTTTCTTCGTCTGGATCCGTCCGACAATAATATGTGCCACCAGGATGGCAAAACAGCCCAAAGACAGATAGAAAACCACTCTGAATACATCGTTGTATGCCAGCAATCCGGCCTGCTGAGTCACTTTCTGACTTAACTGAGCCAGCCCCTCGGCGCTCAGCTGCGTATTGTCACTGAGTACGGGTTTCAGCAAGTGGCTGTACTGGTTGACTCTTTCAACCACCAGCGGGTTTTGCAGCGTGATGTTCTCCACCAGCGTGCTGGAGTGAAACTTTTCCCGCAGAACCTGAATGGTGCCGAGAAATGCGCTGCCGACCTGTGCACCGACGTTCTGGGTCGAAAGAAACACCAGAATAAAGCTGATGATCTGGCTCTGGCCAAACTGCAAGGCTCTGATAAAGCCGAGCCACAGCGAGGTCGGCAAAAATATCGCGCCGGCAAAAGCGATCATCCCCTGTGTCATATAAAACTGCTCAGGGCGGGTATCCACGGTGGAATTAGCATCCATGAGTGACGCCACGGCTATCAATGCGATGGAAAACAAATGGATATAAACAATCCGGTTGGCCTTGTGAATGATGCTGACCACCACCAGACCCGCCAGTGTTGCTCCCAGAATGACGCAAAACAGGGTGACCAGTTGATCATTGAGCAACCCGACCAGATTGAGAAATCCGACCATGCCGGTGGTTTGCTCTGACAACAGCATGCGTATAAATAGCATCGAACCAGTAAACAGCAGCATTTCTGGCGTCATCAGCCAGCGTAAATCGATGATCGGATTCTTGCGTTTCAGTTCGACCATGAAAGACAGCGTCAGCGCAATAATCCCCACCACCAGTACCTCGCCAATCCAGTCTTTTTCCTGCCACCAGTAATAGCGGCCCATCGTCAGCACGACAGACATACAGGCCACCGCCGTGGCAATAAGCGGATAACTGATCCAGTCGGTGCGCTCAAACACTTTCACCCGTGGCGGGTGGGTCAGTGGCAGGATCCAGATAATTGCCAGGCAAATCAGCGAAAGACCTGACTCCAGAGTAGTCAGCTGATGCCAGTGCCCGAGGTCTAACAGATGTGGGGAAATAATGCGTGAAACCGGCAGGGCGATCTGGCTGCCTGCCAGGCCAAAACACAACCCTGCCGTCAGCTTTCGGGCAGGCGGAAAGATCTCAAACATATAAAATAACGCCAGCGGGCCGAGTGATGCCATGGCAAAACCCATTACCGCACGCACGGCCAGCGCCGTCTGAAAATCATGCGTGAAGGTTTGTGCCAGGGATGCGACCGCAAAAAACAGCAGGCCATACTCGCCGAAACGCCGAAAACCAAACTGGGTGCGGATTTTGTACAGCAAAATAGTGCCCGTCACGCTGGTCGCCGTGTAAGCCGCAACCAGCCAGTAACTTTCTACGTTTGAAATACCCAGTGAGCCCTGAATGCCCGGCAAATTAGAGCTGACCAGATTAATTCCCAGCCCCTGAGTCATGCCGATAATCAGCGAGGCCAGCGCATAGACCGCTATCCGCAGGCGCGGAAATTGCCAGAGCCAGTTGCTGACCTGCACAGCAAAAGGATGGTGTTGTGACGTTGGGATCGTCGCATTTTTTGGTGCTTCAGGCTGTGGAGATACCGCTTTTTGTGATGAAGCATCCCGTGTTGATAATTCACCGGCATCCTGCCGGACATCTGAATCAGAACCCGTCGTCATCGCGTTGCCTTGTTAGTCGTTACTTAACGAGTTTGTAGCTAGCTACATAATGTAATAAGGCATTTCAGATGTGTCTAGCTCAATTATTCATATTGGTGATATTTACAGACGTAAATAGCGAATAACTAATCAGTCACGAAAGTGATTAATCGCGGTGAAAACGGGCTCAGAGGAAAGAAAACGCCACTTAAAGTGCGGCGATATTGGCGGTAATACAGGCAAGAACGCCACGGGCGATATCCACATTTTCTTTCGGAATACCTTCCATGACGCGGATGAGAATATCGTCTGTCATACGCCGGACCTGGTTAGCCAGCTCGGTGCCAGCTTCCGTCAGTTTGATCTCTTTTGAGCGACGGTCTGTTTCCCCGGGGCAGCGCTCCAGCAGGCCAAGTTCAGCCAGGCTGTCAAACAGGCGGATGGCCGTAGGGTGCTCAACTTCCAGTAAAGCGGTCAGTTCGCCCTGTGGCAGCCGGCCACTGGCGGCTTCCAGATGTAATAGCACTTGCCCGCGGGCCAGCGTCAGCCCGATGGTTTTAAACCGTGCATCGCAATAGGTACGCAACTGACGGCCAATATGAATAGTTTCCGGTAAAAAACGGACAGTAGGAGAGGTTGCTTCCGGACGGCGGCGTAATGTGGTCAAAGGGGATCCTCATTGTCGGGCGTAAGCAGATTTTACAGTGGCGTCAGAGTAGCACGATGTGCAACATTTACCAGAAAAGGGAGGTCTCCATTAACATTTTGAGACAAGTGGAAGTCCCTTCCAGATTCAGCATTTATTTCCGCGCAGCGCTATCGACCTGCGGTAATCTGTTTTGGCGTAACCGTTAACCATGCAAAAACAATCTTAAAATTCTGGAGGAGCTCTCATGCAACCCGTCATCAACATGATTACCCTGGGCGTTAAAGATTTAGCCGTTGCAACGGAGTTTTACCAGCGGGGACTTGGGTTTCCTAAGGTCGCGATTGATTCTGAAGGCGTCAGCTTTTTTGAACTGGCGGGGGCGTGGTTATCTTTATTCCCCTGGGATGAACTGGCAAAAGATGCACTGGTCAGCCCGGGCGGCCAAGGGTTTCGCGGCATGGCGCTGGCCCAGACTGTCGCCAGCGAAGCGAAAGTGGATGATATTTTAGCGCAAGCCGTCAGGGCGGGTGGAAAACTGATAAAACCAGGGCAAAAAGTTTTCTGGGGCGGATATTCCGGATATTTCGCCGATCCTGACGGACATCTCTGGGAAATAGCGTATAACCCATTTATGAAAATAGGCCCGCAGGAAGAATGATTTTAGCTTTGGGTCATACTAAACGTAGTAACTCCTGCGGCTTTAGTTACAACATACAGTTTGCTTTATAAACCATTTACCTGTCTGAACCTTCAGAGAAAACACCGCCATAGGGCGGTGTCAGCTAACAAACTCAGGCAGGAAAAGGGGGGTTATAATCCACGTTTTTCCATCAGCAGGGCCAGGTCAACCAGACGGTTTGAGAAGCCCCATTCGTTATCATACCAGGCCAAAATCTTGACCAGCTTACCGCCGATAACCAGCGTTGAAAGTCCGTCAACAATGGAAGAACGCGGGTCACCGCGGTAATCACTCGAAACCAGCGGTTCTTCGCTGTAACCGAGAATTCCTTTAAGCGGGCCAGATTCTGCTGCTTTACGGAACGCCGCGTTAATTTCTTCAACGGTCGCTTCACGTTTCAGGTTTACGGTTAAATCCACAATCGACACGACCGGAACCGGCACGCGCAGTGAATAACCGGTCATACGTCCATCCAGCTCAGGGATAACTTTCCCGATCGCTTTTGCCGCGCCGCTTGAATACGGAACAATTGAAACGGCTGCGGCACGTGCTCCGCGCAAATCTTTTTCTGGCTGGTCATGCAGCGCCTGGCTGTTGGTATAAGCATGCGTGGTATTCATCAGACCATGCTCAATCCCGAAGGTCTGATGCAGGACCTGCGCCGCAGGGGCCAGGCCATTAGTGGTGCAACTGCCGTTGCTGACTACTTTGTGTTTAGCGGGATCGTATTGGCCGTCATTGACGCCCATTACGATGGTAATATCGTCATTTTTAGCTGGGGCAGAGATGATGACGCGTTTGGCGCCCCCTTTGGTGATATGCACTTCCGCTTTGGTTTTTTCAGTGAAAAAGCCTGTCGCTTCAATCACAATATCCACACCCACGCTGCTCCAGGGAATCGCTGCCGGATCCCTTTCGGAGAACACACGGACTGCTTTGCCATCGACCAAAAGCTGACCTTCGCCCGCTTCGACGCTGGCTTGTAAGGTGCCAGAAAGGGAATCATATTTCAGAAGATGGGCCAGTGTCTTACTGTCGGTAAGATCATTAATTGCCACCACCTGGAAATCATTGCGGCCGAGTGCAGCACGCAAAACATTCCGTCCAATCCTGCCGAATCCATTGATACCTACTTTGACCATGACGAACTCCTTAGTTATCTGACTTGTGATTACTGTAGTCCGATGGGAATATGGCGTAAATGACAATAAAGAATCAATTTACGCCAACACGCGTGGGCAAAAGCGCTCTCTGTATTCTTTAGGGGTCAGTTGCAGATTTCTTTCAAAAACACGGCGTAAATTCAGGCCGCCGCCAAAGCCGGTGGTGATCGCGATTTGCCCGATGCTTTGCTTCGTTTGCTCAAGCAACCGTCTGGCAGCACTGAGCCGTACTTCTTCGACATATTTAGCCGGTGTTATTCCCGTTTCGCGGGTAAAGACTCGCGTGAAATTCCGCGGGCTCATCGCGACACGCTCAGCCAGATTTTCCACTGATAAATCGCCGCTGAGATTCTCCGAAAGCCAGGATTGCAGTTCACGGATAGGGCCGTCACTTGCCTGATTTAAAAGATAGCGGCTGAATTGTGCCTGTCCACCCGGACGCCGGAGAAACATCACTAAATCCTGGGCAACATCTCTGGCCAGGCTAAAGCCAAAATCATCTTCAACCAGGGCAAGGGTGAGATCAAAGCCAGAGCTGACGCCGCCGGATGTCCATATCGGGCCATCCTGAACATACATAGGGCCGCGTTCCACAGTCACTTGTGGAAACTCGGCCTGCAAAGTATCAAGCAACCGCCAGTGAGTGGTGGCATGCCGACCGTTCAGGAGGCCGCTTTTAGCCAGCAACATTGCGCCACCGCAAATGGATACCACGCGGCGGGCATGAGGCGCAGCTTGTCGCAACCAGCTCACAACGTGCGAACCTTCTTCTTCAGTCAGCCCCTTACCGGTGATCATAATGGTGTCACGGGGAAGTTTGGGGTCGAGATCACAGAGGCGATGATCGGCCAGCAAGTTCAAACCGGAGACACCATGGACCACCCGGTGCGGTTGCGTGGTGGCAACCGTGACCTGATAGGAGGGCGTCTGGGAATCTTTTGGCAACAGCCGGTTCGCCTGCATGAGGATGTCAGCGATACCTGCCGCTTCGAATAACATGCCCCCGTCGGGGACGATAATTAAAAATGTTGTCATGGCATTAAAAATACAATCTGTATTAAATAAGTCAACACGCCTTTCTGGCGAAGCCGGTGAAAGAGAAAACGGCAGAGAGCTAGTATTGCGCATTTTTGGCACACGCGAAATGTGAAAAAATTCAATTAAACCATGATACTCAATGACGTTAAGAGTATCTTGTCAGCGTTTAAAATGACGCATTCAACCGTGAGATTTCATGAATTCATTACTCAAACAACCGTCACGGATCAGCCTGTTGATCATGCTGATGATTCTGGCGGGCTGCTCAAGCAAAACGCATTATAAAAAATACGATACCTACGCCTATGATGATGAAATTGAAGATGCGGCCGATAATTACAAAGTCGACCGGAAACTGATTAAAGCAATCATCCAGGTTGAGTCCAGCTACAATCCGGACGCCGTCAGCCCGTCGAATGCCATCGGACTGATGCAGCTTAAAGCGTCAACCAGCGGCTGTGATGCATACCGGTATAAAGGAAAACGTGGTTGTCCGAGTGACAGACAATTGCATGACCCGGAAACCAACATTGATTTGGGCACAGCATATCTGAGCGGATTACAGCATCAGCAATTAAACTGGATCAACGATCCGCTGACGCGTCGCTACGCAACCGAAGTCGCTTATGCCAACGGTGCCGGTGCTTTATTGCGGACATTCTCCGCAAATCGTCAGACGGCAATTCAGATGATCAACCAGCTGACTCCGGAAGCCTTTAACTGGCATGTCCGTCAATATCATCCGGCACCGCAGGCACCCAGATATATGGCGAAAGTCGAAAAGGCCTATGCCGGGTTATAGCTAAAACCGGCCAAAATGAAGAATGCGCTACGTGAATTCTGCAGCATTATGGTACTGCCAGAAATTTAGAATTCACGTAGCGTTGTCAGTTTGTACTGGCTGAAATCCGCCGAAAGGAGAGTCCGCATGCTGTCTAATTTATTCGCCGGTTTACCGGTTACTGCCAGTGCGCAGGAAAGCGAAACCTTCGACGCGCTGTTAAACATTCCTGGCATGCGTATCGAGAGAATTGTTTCGACCGGACAGGCAACTCCGCCTGATTTCTGGTATTGCCAGAAACAAAGCGAGTGGGTCACGGTTCTGCAAGGTTCAGCCGGTTTGCGAATTGAAAACGAAACGCAGGTGCGGGTAATGTACGCCGGTGACTGCATCAACATTCCGGCGTTATGCAAACACCGCGTGGAGTGGACAGTCGCAGATGAAATTACAATCTGGTTGGCCGTGCATTATGGCGATATTGAAGATCAAAATGCAGACGAAGAGTCATGAAAAAGAAATGGAACGACAGGCGAGACGGTGGATTGGTGACGGGTGCGTGGATTGATATCCTATTTAACATAATATACATTATGCGTACCTTATATGTTAGTGCAAAGCGATAATGTCGTGTTTTAGCAAAGTTAAAATGTCGTACTCCGGTTAGCCTGTTCTTATTCAGGCAGCCAGGAGTATCACTATTATGTTGGTCACCATGAGCCAGAAAGAACTCG
>NZ_PITQ01000008.1 GCF_002834385.1 Rahnella sp. AA | reverse complement strand
GCAGCCTCGAGGCGAAACTCGGGGCTAAAATTGCGTCTGTTACGTCCGGTCATAATGTCACCTGTTTTGACTATGAGGTGATGATATCACCTCTATTCAGGTGGCCAAATTCACTATGCCACTACAAGGTCAGTAGACATTGTATTTCAAAAAAGTGATAAAGAATTTATTGAAAATTACTTTCACTATAGGGGGCCAGCGTAGAACCCCTAAATGCGGGTTTGAGCATTGATAAACGCAGGTCGCTACAGGGAGTTGACTTCAAAGATAGATCGATACTAAGAGAGATAGTCTGAAGCGCGCAGGGCCTCAACTGCGAGGATATCTGACATTTGTACGTCAATGACTACGATACCCGCCATTGCAGCTTCAATGGCAATCTTGCTAATAGCTGTCTGGATGTCACCGCGGCCTCTAAGACTAAGGTGTAACGTCACATCCGAGAGGGATACTTCAATAAAAATACCCGCCCCACCAACGATGGCGGTGTCATCCGCCTGCCATATAAGTCCAGGGAATAGTTGTTCGGCATATGCCTTGTAGTTCGATCGTGCGAAGGAACTGTCCTGCTCGAGTTCACCGATCGAATTCACTACACCCGTTGCTTTTACCAGCACGAAGTCAAGACTCATTATTTATTCCGACTTACTTTCATGAACGGACATTTTAACTTTTCCTGGCCAATAAGTTCCATCAACTCTTTGGCCTGATGCTGAATCGACCAGCCGGTCAGAAACGTCGGCGACGGAATAATCGCGTTCCGTTATCTGACGAACGGCTTCTTCCTTAAATTCAGGTGTAAATCGTGGTGTGCCCATTCGCCCCACCTATGCTCAAACTATAAGGCAGGATCGTCTACCGGGGTGGAGTTGTAAGTATCCCGGTAAACCGGACTATTCCCTTCTGGAGATCTTCCGGTATGTGGATTGGATTACCCTTAAAGCGAACTTCCCCTCATCGCTCATAGCAGACCTTCATCGCTACGTGCTTGTCTGCTGTGTGCCAGCAGCGGACATTGCAAACTTAATTGAGCGTTTAAACTGTGGAGCTCATCCATTCAATAAACTGTCTATAACATCTCGCAGTGAGTCCTTTAATACATTTTAAAATGCGACATCCGTAAGTAACACGATGCCGCTTTTAGTTATTTACTCTTCATATTTTAAGCTAAATCTTTATCAGGATAGTGCAGGTACATCTTATATCCACCCTCACAGCAATTTACAATTTTACCTATTCCGGTGACGTGCGGACCTGCTACCAGAGTATTTGAATTAGCAAGTTGTGCCAGAAGCACTTTACGGGTTGCGATGGCCCGAGGTGGGTCAAGGTCGAAACCAATGCTCCAGTGAGGGTAGCGCAGTTGAAGCAGTGTCGAATGGACAACATCTCCCCATATGAGCAGTTGCTGCCCACCGTCCGTAATTGAAATTCCTGAGTGGCCAGGAGTATGGCCATACAGCGGAACCAGATGTACACCAGGTATCACTTCACCAGTTGCAGCTATTGGGTGGATAGCGCCATCATATGCGGCCAATACACTCTCTACCAACTCAAATAAACCACTTTCAACCAGCTTAGGATAAGCAGTTTTGGAGGCAGTATCTGTCCAGAATGCTAGCTCTACTTCTGAGAGATAAAGCGTTGCGTTAGGATAATGAGGTTCACCATTTTCATTAATCAGGCCTCCTATATGATCCTCGTGCAGGTGGGACAAGATAACACCTTCTACCTTTTCTGGCTGATACCCTGCGTTTTTTAGCGCGGAAGGTGCTTTCCCAAAGCGAGGTCCCAACTCAGCGCCGCAGCCAGCATCAACCATCCATATTTGTTCACCTCTTTTTAGGATGAAAGCATTAATCGGTTCAGGTGAAGGGCCAACAGCTGGCAACCCCACGCTTTTGAATAGAGCTGCGCCTTCTTCTGACTTTGCTGCCGGAATAAAATCCCCATCACAAAGGAACATTCCATCCAGTAAAGTAATAAGCGTAAATTCACCAATCTGATGTTGCTCAATCATTTAATTTTCCTGAAAATTTTAAATAGCCTTCACCTGAAGTGTTAGCGTGTTAATGAGTATTTGTTTTAACCAATGAGAGAATGATTGCCAGGAGAGCGGCTATTGATGCCAGGATCATTACTGCAGTCCAGCCACCCCGAAGCCAGACTATTCCAGCTGCTGCAGAACCAGTCGCACCGGCTGCAAACTGTGAAGCCATAAATACGGTATTGAATCGGCCTCGTGCACTACCTGCTGCGTTCAGCACTAATGCTTGTTGACTAATTAACGAGACCTGTAGTCCCGTTGTCATGAGCACTACACCAATGCACAGACCAATGAAGCTGGAAAAAGGGATCATCAGGAAAAAGCTTGCAACTACCATTATCACCCCCGAACGGATGGCATGAATCGGTCCGAGTCCTCTAAAGATACGCAACCACAAAGGTGCCAGAACGGCACCAGCCAGTGCCACCAGGCCAAACATGCCAGCTACGCTGCTGCTCATGCCATAACGTGGAGTTTGTAGTAACAAAGCTAATATGGTCCAGAACGCGCTGAACCCAAAGAAGAGCAGGCTTTGGATGGCTGAAGCTCTCCGCAAAGCGGGTTGTTTGCGTACTAGCAGAAATAGAGATAATAACAATTGGACGTAGGAATGATTTTCCTGGGGCTGGCTGCGCGGTAGGAAGAGCGCCAGACATGCGAGCATCATCACGGCAAGTGCCGCACCCATAATGAACACCGATCGCCAGCCGAACCAGTCACCAACAAAACCACTCGCCGTTCTTGCCAGTAACACACCAACCAATAGGCCAGTGGTGATCGTCGCCAGCGCACGTTCACGTTGAATCGGTGAGGCTAGCTCCACGGCATGCGGGATCATCTGTTGCGCGATAGTGGCAAATACACCAATCAACATTGAGGCCAGCGCGAGGCTCCCCAGACTTGGTGAGAGGCTTGCGAGCACCATTGCAACTGCCAGGCCAAGACACTGAAGAAGAATAAGCATGCGGCGTTCAATTTTATCACCAAGCGGAACAAGAAGAATCAGCCCCAGGGCATACCCAATTTGCGTAGTTGTAGCAACGATGCCCGAGGGGGCATCCATGTCATTCGCAATCACACCCAGTAAAGGCTGGTTGTAATACTGGCTGCCAACAGCGATGCCAGTTGCTATTGCCATGATCAAAATTTGATGACGACTTAGCATTTTGCTTACCGTTGAAATCGCTGGGGTCGTTTTAGTGTGCTCAGTCATCGCGCTGCCGCTCGACATTGCTGCTTTTTAAATGACAAATCTTCAATGGATTTAGAATGCAAATATCCAGACACAAACACCTCCTGACAAACTTGATGAAATCGCGAAATCAGTGATAACAGACAGGACGAGATATTGACTGAATGATACGTATCTGGGAAATTGATAGTTTAAATAGCTACTATCTTTAAAAATGATGAAACCTTTATTGCTTCGGAACCTCGATTTGAATCTTCTGTATGCTTTTTCAATTTTGATGGAAGAGCTGAATGTAAGCCGTGCTGCAGAGCGTTTGTATATTGGTCAGCCAGGGCTATCCACCGCGCTTAAGCGCTTACGTGGAGCCCTTGATGACCAACTCTTTGTCCGTGTAGGTCGCAAATTGCAGCCGACACCGCGTGCGCAAGCTATAGCACCGGAAATCGCCAGAGCGTTGGCAGCCATTGAGCGTTCCATTCAGCCTCTGAATGCTTTTGACCCGAAATCATGGGCTGGCGAATTCAGAGTCGGTTTATGCGATAACCTTGAAATGGCTTTTTTTGGGGCTCTTACGGCGAGCTTAAGAGAGAAGGCACCACATGCGCGGGTGGTAGCAGTGGCTGCTACAAAGCGTGACTCCGTTACGTTGCTTGACGAAGGAGCTTATGATTTCAGTGTGGCAGTGCACAACGATCCAGCATCCTGGCATGTACGTGTACCACTCTTTGATCAACACCTGATGTGTGTTTATGATTCTAGAAAGGTGCAACTTTCCTCACCGATTAGTACTGAGGATTATCTGAATGCACAACATGTCACGGTTTCCTCACAAGGTAGCGACACCCAGGAGCTGGATAATTTTCTGCAGAAAGCAGGTATACGCCGTGAGGTCGCCGCTAGCGTATCTCGCTATGCCGCCGTCGGCCCGGTTTTGCAAGCTATAGGGGCGATAGCCACCGTCCCAGAGACAGTGGCGTTTTGTATGGCACGAATTTATGGCCTGAAAACCAGTCCGACTCCGATTCAGCTGCCCTCTGAACCAATATCAATGCTTTACCGTAAAGTGGACGATGTGAGTGGAAGTTCAGCTTGGTTTCGTCAGCAATTCATGGAGGTTACGGCGTATACTCTGTCCGGTTTAGACCCCGACGCAAAATGTGTGCATCGAGGGTCCGGCAGCCATGTTAGAAAAGATGAACGCATATAACCAAGGTCCGCTCATCGCTCAGAGCGGACCTTCAGTTCAGTCCGATGGTCTGCTGTGTGCCAGGAACGGAAGTTGTCAGAGCTGAATTTCAAATATCATTATTTGCTAATAGCGTTGCTGCCAATTTATCAGTTTCCTTAAACTGTCCTGGTGTTTTTCCAAAACGTTCCCTGAATATCTCAATGTAAGAACTGACGTTGCTATAGCCGCTCAGATAGGCCACTTCGTTTACGGATAATCCGGCGAAAATCCATTGAAGTGAGGAGAGTACTTTTGCCTGCTGGCGCCATCGGCTAAAAGTAAGCCCGGTCTCCTGATGAAACAAACGGCTAAGATTTCGTACGCTAATTCCCCATTTATTAGCCAGTTGCGTCTGATCCAGCACGCATCCGGGGTTTTTTAATAATTCGTTTGCAACGTTTCTTGCCCGACGATCTTCCGGCAGAGTGAGCTGAAGTGGTAATTCAGGTAGGTGGTTCAGCTCACAAGTTAATACTTTCAGAAGTGCATCCCCGTAATCGGCTGGCCTGTTCAGGCAAAGGCGTTCAAGCAACGTCAGGATAAAAGTATCCGTTCCATAAACCCCGGAACAAAGGGGGAAATGGATACTTGATAATGGTTCAAGGTAAAGACATTTGCCGCTTACGGCCCTTGTACTCCGGGCTCTGTGGTAAAGATTCGCTGGAAACCATCCCATCGACCCTGGAGTAACAACCCATTGAGTCAATTCCGTTTCAATTATCATAAGTCCCTGACTGAGCCAGAATAGCTGGCCTGACCCGTGTTTATGCCACTCCGTAGAATGCGCAGCGTCATGTTCAATCTGGGATATTTTTATCTGCATGGCCGATTAACCGTATATGTTGTCATGATACCGATAATATCCCATCCAGGTTCTGAAATAGACTTCCTGCCATCACTCAAAAGGATAATCTACATGCAAAACATTAAGCAGACAGTCATTGCCGCACTACAGACGATAATCACTGATCCGTTGCACGACGAGATTCAAATTGCATTGTTTTTTGCTCCTGACTATCAACAGCGCGTGGATGGTAAGGAACTGGATTATCGTGGGTTTATCAGACATATGAAGGCCATCAAGTCGCATACAACACGGATGAGCATTTCTATTAAAAGTATCGTGGCTGAAAATGATACCGTGTTCACTCATCATTATGTAAATGTGGAAAAAAATCAGGGTGAGAAGAGTGAATTTGAAGTTTTTGCCCGCTTTACTTTGTTATCTGAAAAGATCATCCGCTGTGAAGAGCTAACGAGAATGATTAACGGGTTGTCTGGAGACAGCGATTTAGGTAGCAGAACTTAATTTTTTCTTCAGCCTGTAGTCAGTGGCCCAGGATATGGGGATCGCCACAGCTGCGATAGCCATCTTTTAAGTTGGCATATTAAATGCCAGATACGGGCACTGCTCCCTCACAACATTATGCGTAAATCACTGTGGATCATCTTGTTTTCTATAGGTCTATGTTTTTCTGAATGCCAGTTAAACGCAAACGTGATGACTGGTAAGGGAGTTACTGACGTAGCGGTGAATCATCAACGCTGGCGGGTCATTCGCAGGAGGAGCGTTTACTGTTCCAAACCAGACAGGATTAGCCGGGCAAACGGAGCCACAAATGTAGGCAGGTATGCCCGCAAACGTACCCGCTATTGGTCTGTGGACATGGCCTGAAGAAATGGCGAGCAGTCTGGTCGGGGCGCGTCTAATAAAACCTTCCATCTCAGGCAGACCTCTGCACATCGTTTCGTCCAGCGTTGGTATGCCAGATGCAAATACGTGATGGTGCATAAACAGCAATGACGGAGGGCTGCATGGGTCGCTAAGTTGATTATCCAACCATTCCAGATGGTCAGTCACACTGCCGTAATCCTTATAATCAATCGTCGAATCCAGACCAATCAGACGAATGCCACCGGTGTTATGAATGAAGTGCAGGGCCTCTCCTTGGGCATCGTGCGCCCATCTGTTCTCATCCCAAACAGAACGTAACAGACAGCGGTCGTCTGAGTTACCCGGCAGGACCAACGAAGGGTAATTTTGCTGATTCAGACGGTCAGCTATCTTTATATAACCTTCCTGCCAATGCCCATCTGTTAGATCACCTGTAACTACCAACACGCCCGGCTGCAGATGCATAAGCCAATTTAGTACCTGGTCGAACCGAAACAGATGGTCATTTTCGGGTGAGGCGTGAATGTCTGAAACCTGCGCTATCAGCATAAAAACCTCATACGATTATTGTGTGGGGAACAAGATCGTGATTCATAACCATGAATCCGGTTTCAAATTTCATGTTTTTCACTACTAATGGCAACAATGGACAGATTAATTAGGATCAGTAATTCAAAAAGTTGCGGTGAATCAGACTGGCTGCAAAGGCGTTCGGGAATTCACAATGAATCGCTAAGTTCAATTCTGACTGCTCAGAGCCAATGTTAGCAGGGATGCGTAACTTCCGCTCCTCGCTCTCAGCGGACTGTAAACCAGCTTTATAAGTTGACCTAGCTATTGCCACCAGGCCCTAGCCGCATAGCCTGAAACGCTACCTCTGGCAGTTCGGCGGAGCTTATGGGCCAACTAGTTAAGGCAGTCGGGCTGACAACCTGGTCGCGCCGGGGAGCTCGGAGGGGCCATCCATATGTTGAATAGATTGATGGCTGTGTGTCATCAGTTGTAAATCTATAACTTTAAGTTAAATTAAAAAGACAGACTATCAATTATAACAATGAATTTTTAGGAAGGATGAATATTAAGTGGATCGGAAAGAGAGAATTATGTAAATTTGTAGAGTTTTATTTTAACTTAAAGTGATAAATATAAAAAACCATATGAATACAATCATCAATCGTTAAAGGGAATGGGGTTTTTATGATGCAATATATTACAATTAATAACATCCTCCTATTAGGTGTGACTGGAGCAACTTTATCAATTTTAATTCTTTTCACATCATCCATATTATACTATTTTTTTTTCACACAATAATGGAACGCTACAGTATTTACTTAAAACCATTATAATAGGGCTCATAACAACACCCGTCGCTATAGTTCTATTGTTCGCCCTTGTGCATTATGTTTTCTGGCAAAAAGGAATTTTATCAGCATGGCGTTATATTTCACCTTCAAATAAAAAAAAGAATGAAAATACGATTGCCAATACTGAGTCTGCGGATGTTTTAGTTCATCTCGTTCATGGTACCTTTGAACCTAACGCACCTTGGACACAATCAAACTCAGATCTGTGTAAAGAAATCAATAAGGTAAACCCAAAGCTAGGAATTTCCCGCTTCGTATGGGACGGGAAAAACACTGAAACATCACGAAAAAATGCAGCACTGCAGTTGGGTAATCATATCAAGGATTCGCCAGCCAAATATAACTACATTATTGCTCATAGCCATGGCGCTGCTATTGTAAGAGAAATGTCGTATATGTTTGATGACGTTGCGAGAAAGGTTGAGGGAGTCTGTCTTCTGTCGCCTCCTTTTATTTATCGACGTAAAATAACTCGCACATCCGGTGCATTGATGCATCTTATTGATATAAGTGGCTCTCTCTCAATCCAACTTATGTTTGCCCTAATTCTAAAACCTTTTGGCCTGTATGATTTCTATTTTGCATTGCTCGTTTTTGCGCTCACCGCATTTGCAGAAGTCAAACTATCTCAAAAATATAAAAAGGAAGTTTTGAGTGAGGTCGAAGATGGCAAGCTACGAGAAGCTGTGGATTTCAGAAATGTTGAGATTTATCATGCTATAGGCGATGAGGCGGATTCTGGATTAAGGTTTGTAAGCTCACTTCACGAAGGATGTTTTGCAATATTCTCGCAGCTGAAAAAAGCTCAAACAAGTCAACACAAGTTAATACATTGGTCAGCATTTATAAGTTACATTTCGCACATTCTTGCTGGTCTAATAGTTTGGGAGTTTTACCCTCAAGATACAGCATGGCTGATTTCATTATTAGTAAGCTTCACAATCGTTTTTTTATCTCACATTTTCCAATGGCTAAGACCCTCTAGAGATATTCCGCATGTTTTATTCATAGCTGCAATGCCTGTTGCCATTTTCTCGTTTTGGCTGGCTTTGGCTAAAGGAATAGCCTATGGAGACCTGCGTTTAATTTTCTGCCCTGAGGTATTTATCGCATCATCAGAAACTCCTGCTGGAGATCATCAGGTTCTTAAGTTTGCTCCACAAAGCGATGGGGTTCTAATGCACTCTACACACTCGAACGCTGAAGCTTTGCAAAATGTCGCTCAATGGTTGTACTGTAGTGAAAAGGAAAGAAAAAACCGCAACACATAGTTTATACTATTAATTAATAATATAATCTGTAGCTCACTCCTCATCTAAACCAGTTGGGGGAGTAATTGTGTAAAATTTAGTTCGCTTAATCAATTAGATTTAGACGGAAAGTTTATTTTTCTCAGGAATTTTTCTGAATATACTGCCTCAAAGGAATATGACCCACGCCCTTTTGATTAACAAGCCGTGAGGTTAGTAATGTCCGCTTCTCGCTCATAAGGGGCAACCATACTCAAATCTCCCATATTGCAGGAGATTTGAGTATGAACACGTCACCCTGGAACAAAGGCCGTATCTCACTTGCTGAAAACTATATGAGCTATGCGTGGATACAACCACCCGATAGTTTATCGGAACATCAGCCTGAATTATCATTCACTGGCAATATTTTTTGTTAAACTCATTAAATGACTTCATCTGCAAGTGATACTCATAAACTAAGGATTTATCATCAATCGTGTATGCAATGGGACGGCGTGAGTACTTAACGTCTAATATCAAGTGTTGTGGCTCTGCAGAGATAAACCGAGCACCTATTTTTTGATTGATTTTTGTTCGGCCAGAAATGATTCCGCACACATAATTCGCCCCCTCAAAGTGATGAGTGCTCATTTCGGAGAATAATATTGGCTTTGAAAAATCAATATCGCTATCGCAAAAACCTAACATCATTTTCTTATTATTTTCATTTGAAGGATCTTTTGCTAAAAAATCTTTGAATAAATCACAACTTGCCGATGAACTCGCTACTTTTTTAAGAAAATTAATCACATATGGCTTAATTTGTTTGTGCTGAATATTTTCTTGACCATTCGAAGCTGGAACTATAGTTAATAGAAGCAACGCAGATAAAACCAAACTTCTCATGAGCCTTCCTCCGTGAATGGATGTCCATGTTACATCGGCAAAAAAAATACCTAACTTTAATGACCTGTGATTTTCAACCACATTAGACGCTTAAATCACCTTGTGGTGCAATCAATAGCAATCCGTCCGTTCCTCGCTCAAAGCGGACCTTCGGTTCAGTCAGAATGTCCGCCCTGTGCCAGGAGCGGAACTTGCTTACATCAAACTATGTTAGTTTGAAGGGAGCAGATCAAATCAGCCAGTTCAAATCACGTTATAACGTATCGTCGCTATTTCTTCATCTGACCGGAAGAAGAAAAGATACCAAGCGAACACTGGTAATTGGCGATATTTGGCGTGATCAATTTCATCGTGCCGTCACAGCCACCGGAAATTCCGAAAGTTAGGATATTCCCCTGTACTTTTCCTCTGCCCTGATAATTATCGCGACCCACGATAATCGCCATATTAACAGTATCATCACTAAGTTTTTCGACCCGGATGGACTGGCTGGCGCTAAATCCTAAACTCGTTTTACGTTCTCCAGACCAAGTGCCGACAAACTTATCGATATCCTTCATTGCGCTACTGGCCGGATTACCGACACTGGTATCCGATTGTTTTTTTTTGCAAACAGAACAGGTACTAAATGTGATGTTTTTCGATTTTATTGGCGAGGTGCCAAACAAAGATTCGACACCGCTGGCCTTATTTTTGAGAATCGTCGAGTAAGACGTATTATCGACATAATAATCCACTTTCGAACATGAACGTTCGGAGCTGTGAACCATTATTTCCGCGCCATAATTTTTATTTGAACCGTAGCCTTTAATGAATTCAACCGCGCCTGAACACTTCCCCACTACTATCGAACAATCGCAATCGTCAGCGGCATACGCTAAAGGCAGTACGGTGAAATATGAGAGAAGAATTAAACCTGAAAAGACACTGCTTCGAACGAACATAACGCCCACTAGGATGTGACGACATTAGTGATAATCATATAGTTGATGCTCGGCCTCTCCGCAAGGGTTCCGGTGGGGACCCGCAGCGGCTATCACGTTTACATGCATCTGTACTACTTACCAACCAATAGGAATCACTAACTACAGATAACAATCCCCTGCTCTATATTCAATATAATTCAGCTTAACGACAATCTGTGAGGTTAGCGTCCGGTGAACTCACGTTCCGCAGTCGCGTGAGTTGTGAGCGTGCTTTAAGGTGTTGATTTTTTGATACGAAGGGCGTGCCGACTGGCGGAATTATGCGCAGTATGGCAGCAGCTCGTGCAGCCGAGACTGCGTTTTTGCCGGAGGTGCTTAACCCAGCGGCGTATTGCGGTGGATCTAACATTCGTTGCCTCACAGGCCTGTGGGACGATATAGCCATGTTTTAGAACGAACTCAGCGCATTCGCGCTTGAACTCGGGAGTAAACATTCTTCTGCTCATAAGGTTACCTCTTTTGTCAGTGAAGTTATAACCTCTGCGCGTGTCCGAATCTATTAAGCCACTACAGCGGCTTTGCCGGTTAGCACCGTGACCCGGCACGCCGGGGAGCCGGAGGGGGAGCAGAGGAAAGCTTCTGTCCAGATTTAAATGGGTTTTACCGAATGGCGGCGAGCAGTAAACATTAGTCCGCTACGTGCCAAAAGCGGAAGTCTGGTAGTTCTAGACCGCCCCCTGATATTCAGTGTCCGGATGCATGTTTCAGCGGTAAATGCAGTAATATAGTATTTGGTTATTTAACCTTATCTGCATTAAGGTTATGCGAACACGAAACCAGGGAGGTGTACCGTGGTAGCAGTCGATAAGATAACAAGTGATATAGAAGACATTGCGAACAGAATTGCAGACATCATCATGTCGCCCGCCATAATTACCGGATTAATAAACGGTGCGCTTACCGTTCCGCTCGATATGGGTTATCTCGCTTGGGGATATATAGATACCGATTCCCGTTATGCGCATCAGACACAACGTTTTCGCATGGCGGAAGCAATTCATAATGACATCCTGAATTATAAACATATAACCAATGCTGTAGAGATCATATTTAAAGAATTCGATAAATACGCCTCCGTATCTCAGCAAAACAATGCCTATCGCGGTGCCGTTTCCTCAATGGTCGGGCGATTCCTTACCTCGAAACTTATTGCGATAATTGGGTCGGCAGTGCTGACGAGAGTGTCATTTATTGGTGCGCAAAGTGCCAAAAACTGGATCGGCAGGGTGACGATGATTCTGCTTATCGGGGGAATGAGCGAACGCTCGATAAGAATGTCTGAAAGCCTCGCCATCGAGGCACCGGAAATTTACGCGCTGTTCCGGCCACACGATTATGACCTCACCTATTTTTTGTTTGAACCCGCCGTTAAACCGTTTATTGACGCTGTCCATGCTGGTGCCACACGCGGCCAGCCTGTGTTTGACAGGATAATCGATGCTGTAGGGCGAAAGCTACATGTCACACAATAAGCGGCTACACAGGGTACTGAAAAGCACGGTGAAAATGATGTTATTTACCGCCGCTAGGATATGGAATTTTTTTGAATCCGTGTTATTCGTTGGCGGGTTAATCGGATGTCTGATGCTGCCCGTGGCGTGGCCGCTAAAATTCGTTTATGCCGCCGTATGGCTGATAATTTTCTTCTCAGTGTCAAGAGGCGTCGCCAAAATAGAAGACTATCGGGAAAGAAGTCGAAACTCAAAATTAAGGAAATAAAATGTCTAATCCTGCTTATTTATGGTTAACAGATGAAAATGGTTCTCCTATTACCGGCAACTGTGAAGTTGTCGGGCGCATCGGCTCAATTGAGATAAAATCCCTTTCACATAATCTGACCGTTCCGACAGACAGAAATACAGGGAAATTGACTGGCACGCGTATTCACTCGCCGATATTGTTCCAAAAGGAATTCGACCGTTCAACGCCGATACTTTACCGTGCGATCAGTCGTGGACTCATGCTTAAATCTGCTGAAATAAAAATGTATCGCATATTAGATGCGGGCGTTGAAACCGAATATTTCAATATTCTGATGGAAAATGTGAAGATTACCGGCATTACCCCGAGCCTTCATCCTGGTTCGGGGACGGGGACACATCTGGAAAATATTGAGATCCGCTATGAGTCGATTCAGTGGAAATATGTAGACGGGAACATAATATTTAAAGACAGCTGGAATGAGCGTGTGGTTGCATAAGCCGAAAACAGAAAACACCGCTCATTGCGGTGTTTTGATATAGATATTTAGGCTTTGTTAAATAAATCAGATTTGGGGTAAGTATCCCTGGAGCCGGTTGCTGCTGGCAGGTAATACGCACACTTATCGCTCATAAGTGACAACCATACTCAAATCTCCCACATTGCAGGAGATTTGAGTATGAACACATCACCGTGGAACAAAGACCGTATCATCGGTCAAAAAAGACCACTTCAGATATCTCATATCTGGGGGATCCGAATCCGGCTTGAACTGGAAGGTAAAACACGTGATTTAGCTCTGTTCAATATGGCCCTGGACAGTAAGCTTCGAGGCTGTGATCTGGTCAAACTCAAAGTATCTGATGTTGCATATGGTAGCTCTCTTTCAAGCAGAGCAACGGTGTTGCAACAGAAAACCGGTAGCCCTGTGCAATTTGAGATAACCAAAGGGACAAGAGAAGCTGTTGCAGCATTGATAAAGCTTGGCAATTTGCACAGTAAAGACTTCTTGTTCCGGTCTCGGGTCGGAACTGACCAGCACATATCAACCCGGCAATACCGTAAGTATCCCGCTTAACCGAATCTTTCATGGATGGGTAGAAAAGCCTGGTCTCGAAGATTCGCTTTACAGCACACATTCCATGAGGAGAACAAAACCTTACCTGATCTACAAGAAAACCAAGAATCTCCGGGTGATCCAACTTCTGTTGGGTCATAAGAAACTGGAAAGCACAGTCCGTTATCTGGGTATTGAAGTCGATGATGCGTTAGAGATCTCTGAATCGATTGAAGTTTAAGGTTGTCAGGGCTGCAACAGCAGCCCTGTGCCAAAAGCGTAAGTATCAAAGGGTCAGTGTGAGTTAATTTACGAGTGGTTGGTCATAGCTGATGAGTAATTAATCTAAATAATGGACATTCATGTCGTATGGATTGAAAATCTTAAGTCTATGATTTACATATTTGGGCATAAAAGTGGATGAGCGAAATTTAGAATTCATGTTGTTAGCGCTTGAAAAATCACGTCAAGCCTTACCGGGCTGCAGACCAAATCCACCTGTAGGGTGCGTGATTGTCCATAAAAGGGCGGTGGTTTCCGAAGGCTTCACTCAACTTCCAGGCCATCATCACGCAGAGATAGACGCCATTTCAAAACTAACGGTTCCAATTGATGAATGTGAAATTTTTGTCACACTTGAACCCTGCTCCTATCAAGGAAGAACCCCTTCCTGTGCCTTGACTCTTGCTGAACTGAAACCACGCCATGTCTATGTAGCCATGGAAGACCCACATCCCAGAAACCGTGGAGAAGGGCTCAGAATTTTGAAAAATGCAGGTGTCAGCTTTACGCTAGGCATTGGTAAACGAGAAGTAGAGAATTTTCTATCCCCTTTTCTGGCGAAGTCTTAGGCCTTATAGACATAACAAAACTGTATCAGCCAAAGGTCCGCTCTTCGCTGGGAGTTCAACCGATGATGAAACACGTTGGTTAAAACTCTCTGTGGGTGATTCATATCAGCATGTCCGCTTCGTGCCAACTGCGGACATGGATAATTTCATGCGAAAAAGGTCACAGTTATAAAGTATGAATGGGATGTGAATATTTGATTGGTCAACAGATAATGAAAAACCATCTGAAATATTTGACTGAATATTCTTCCTGACAGTCAAGAATAGCTGTTTTAAACATCCTTCATCTGAAGTCATGGGTGAGGAATTTAGATACCGCAACGCGCCTCGAGAGGGCAAATGGATAAATATGCGGAACGACTTACAGGTTTTATGCAGGCCATAGGCTGTATGAATAATGCGGCAAACCGCGTGTCTGACTATTTTGTGATGAAACTTGAAGAAAGTAACAGCATGCTGACGTCTCTGGCAATATATCACTCGACCATCACAGATAAGTTTCCAGCCGCTTACTGGCACCCGCAACTTAAAGCCTGCGCTGAAAAAATGTTTATGGAAACGGTGGCGTCATGGTTTTTTGAGCATCAGGACACTCAGCGAATGCCTTCCTCACTCAAGCAGAACCTGCTCGACCATTTTAAAGATGGACTCGTTGAAATGACCGGTAATGCGCTGTTCTATACCCTCACCACCAGCCCACCTGTGTGGTATGGCTCCCTATACAATGAGTTCGTAATTGAGTCACGATATGGCAGATTTCTCGTCCATTTTAGTTGTCATGACTGACTCCTTTTTCAGCGACCAAGGGCTATAAAGTTCCGCTTAATAATGTGTTTCGCAGGCTGATCAAAGCGGCCTCAGCAGTTGCTGCGGCGGTGAGTGCATAGACGGAATTACATGCTTAACTCAATGTGATTATTACGTCGTCTGAAGTGAAACTTCTGCTCCTCGCTCATAATTGATATTCAGCCCATATAAAACAAAAAGCCCGCTTAGTTTCCTAAGCGGGCTTCTCTAAATTTGGCTCCTCTGACTGGACTCGAACCAGTGACATACGGATTAACAGTCCGCCGTTCTACCGACTGAACTACAGAGGAATCGTGTGAACGGGGCGAATAATAGCGACTGCCCCTGTGCATGTCAAAGGGGAAACGATATAAATGCGTGCGTTTGCTGATACTTTGGCCAAGTTGTTGAGAATAGAGTCAAAAAGGCCTGTTTTCATGTTCCGCAGGCCTGTTTATTGCAAACGCAGTGCGCGGCAGGCGCGGGTTATGCGTTCGCAGGCTTCCTGCAGACGGCTGTCATCAATCGCGTACGCAATGCGTAAATAGCCTGGCGCGCCAAACGCTGAGCCCTGAAGCGTGGCTACATGCGCAGATTCCAGCAGATAAGCGGCAAAATCTTCGTCGTTTTGCACAATATCGCCTGAAGGCGTCGTTTTGCCCAGCATTCCCTGGCAGTTGGCAAAGACATAAAACGCACCTGGCGGGACGTCCGCACTCAGGCCATCGAGGTTTTCGATACAATCCATGATCAGAGCGCGGCGGCGTGCCAGGATCTCTATCCATTCGGTAATGAAATCGCTGCTCTGTTCCAGCGCCGCCACGGTGGCCGCCTGCGAAATTGAGCTGGGGTTAGAGGTGCTTTGCGACTGCAAAATTTGCATCGCAGAAATCAGCCAGGCCGGGCCACCGGCATAACCTAAGCGCCAGCCGGTCATCGAATACCCTTTGGATACGCCATTTACCGTCAGGATACGGTCTTTCAGGCGCGGCTCAACGTCTGCCAGCGTGGCGAATGCGCCGGAAGAAAAACAAATCTGCTCATAAATATCGTCTGCCATCACCAGAACCTGCGGGTGTTCCAGTAACACGGCCGCCAGCGCCTTTAACTCTCCGGCGCTATAGACCGCGCCGGTCGGGTTGTTCGGGGAATTGAGGATCACCCAGCGGGTTTTTGCCGTGATAGCAGCGGCCAGAATCTCCGGCTGCAATTTCCAGTCATGGCATTCAAGGCAACGCACAATACGGGGCTCACCTTCTGCCAGTGCCACCATATCCGGATAAGACACCCAGTAAGGGGCGGGAATAATAACCTGATCGCCGGCAGAAACTGTGGCCAAAAGTGCATTGAAGATCAACTGCTTGGCTCCGCTGCCTGCAATGACTTCATCCGGCCGGTAGCTGATCCTATTTTCGCGATTAAACTTAGTAATGATGGCGCGTTTTAGCGCGGCGGTACCCGCCACGGCGGTGTATTTTGTGTCACCTTGTACAATCGCGTCGATGCCTGCCTGCTTGATGTGCGCAGGGGTATCGAAATCAAGTTCACCTTCACCAAGGTTAATGACATCCATGCCCGCTGCGCTTAGCGCGCGAACCTGGTCGGAAATCGCCGCTGTCGGCGAAGGGCGCACACGACGTAAACGCGATGCAAGAAATTCAGCAGACATTGTTTCCCCTGTTTGAACAATAACAAAATTGTATTATGTGAATCATTAAAACCAATTTAAACTTACCATTCTTCTTTTTGCTTTGCTCATAATTTCTTCGCGATGAGCAGCATTTTACCGGTGGAAATGGCTGGGCAGTCCGTTTTACTGGCGATACGCCAGGGGATTGCCTGAACTTTCCTTTTATATTTCAAGGTTGTCTTATGGCTTTTATTTTTGTTGCACATGACACACCTGAGCCTTCGCTGTACGGCGCGATGGCAGCGATACTGGCGGCACAAAAACATTTACCGCTTGCGCATCTGCCGGTGAGCTGGGATGTCGCGCGTTATCCCGATGCCTGCCAGCACGTCATCGGCGAAGGGCAACTGATGACCAGCGGGTTGCTGTGGACCGAACGCCTGAATCCGCAAAGTGCCGGTAAAGTGATGGCGCTTGATGATTTGCTCAATACCTATGGCACACAGGATGTGGTGATCCCGCTCGGACCGGCGCAAATAATCCAGTTCACGCAAATTGCCCGGCAGGTGCGGGACAATGCATTTGATTACGAACTTATCAATGTTGAACGCTCAAATCAGGGCTATGCCTTCAGCCGCCACGGACAGATGGATGAGGCCGCCGGATGCTGGTGGCGCGACCGTTACGGGCGCTGGATAAACCACAATACCCCGCCGCAAACCGGTACAGCCCTGCGTATTGCGCTGGTGGGCGCGCAGGCCGATCAGTGCAGCGTCTACCCGGCCACGCTGGCATCGCTGGGTGACGCCGCCGATGCGCTGGCGTTGTCTCTGGATATTGTTTACGCCGACCCCCTGGCGCTGGAAGATCATCTGCACGAGGTGATGGCGAATGTCGATGGCATCTTGCTGCCCGGCGGTGCTGCAATGTGTAATGTAGCCGGGCAGATTTGCGCCGCGCATTACGCGCTGAACCGTAATATACCTGTCCTCGGGCTTTGTCTCGGGATGCAGACCATGACGACGGCCATCGTGCAAAAAATGATGGGGTCGCTGAAAGCCAATCTGGCCGAGGCCGATCCGGATGCCGAAATCAAAACTTTCGTACCGCTTAAGGAGACCCCGACGTTTCCGGTTCATCGTCTGGGAAGCCATACCATGCATGTCCGGGCGGGTAGCCGGATGCATGAGATCCTCGGTGATGAATTTATCGTGCGCTATAACCACCGTTTTCACCTTGAACCGGCGCTGAAAGCCGGGCTGGAAGCGTTTGGGCTACATATCAGCGGAACGGATGTTTCCGGCAAGATTGCTGACGGTATCGAATATACCCGGCATCCGTTTTATCTCGGTGTTCAGGGTCATCCGGAGCTGTCATCGCTGCGGGTGAAACCGCATCCGCTGCTGACGGCTTTTTTAAAAGCAGCCGGTGAGCCGCACGAATAGGCCTATTCCGTCACGCAAAATCCCCGTCTTTTCAGACGGGGATCCTTCATTACTTCAGCGTTACACCGGAGCGCGGGTCGGCTGCCAGGCGGCGCAACTCCTGTTCGACCAAACCGATCACTTCCGGCCCGAGGTCAATCAGCGGGGCGCGAACGTGATGCCCGTCGAAGCCGCGCAGGTTCATTGCGGCTTTCACCAGCTGTGGCTGACCGAAACGACGGGCGAGGGCGCGGTACGGATACCACAGCCGGTGCAGTTCGCGGGCGGTATTGGCGTCACCGCTTTCCAGCGCACGGTAAGTTGCCAGAATAATTTCCGGCAATGCGCCGCTGTTGGTGGTGCTGATGCCGTCAAAACCACACATCATCGGGCCTAAAAATGCCAGATCGGATGCGCAGAACAGACGCAGGCGTCCGCCCAGGCGGTTGGCGATCTGGTCGATTGCCGTCGGGTTCAGGTCGCCCTGTTTGATGCCGACCACGCCTTCGATATCCGCCAGCTGTTCCAGCACGACGGGCGGCAGGGTAATGCCGATCCCCGGCGCGTTATAAACCAGAATGCCGGTGCGTGATAGCGGTGCCATCTGTTTGAAGAAGCTGACGATCTGCGCGTCAGTGACTTCTGAGACAAACGGCGGGGTGACCATTGGCAGACCGCCCAGATCACCCGCCAGTTGGGTTAAGTCACGCACCACGCGGGCATCAGAACCGGCGCTGCACAGCATCACGGGGACACGGTTGCCGACCACTTCCATCACATGCCTGAACATGGCGGCGCGTTCTGCGGCAGTCATCGCCGGGAACTCCCCGTAAGTGCCGCCAATCAGAATGCCGTCGTAACCCAGCCCGATCACGCGCTCGATATTGCGCGACAGGCCTGCGAAATCAAATTCACCGCTGGCGGTAAAAGGCGTCACGGTAATATTAAAAATACCCTTGAGGCGTGCCTGGCTTTCACTGATGTCTTTCATTTATTCAATTCCCGTAATCTTAGTAAAGGCAAAATCAAAGTAAGTACAGCGGACGATCCACCGTGCCGAGGGCGCGATAGCCGGTTTCAGTTACGACGATGGTTTCACTGACGCCGACGGTGAACTCCCCGTAGATGCGCAGGGCTGGCGGAATATGGAACGTCATGCCTGGCTGTAATTGCGTGGTGATCCCGCTGTAAAGGCTGAGGATCGCGCCTTCGCCCCAGTCCGGCGCGAACGAAACGCCGATGGAATAACCGGTGCGTTTTTTGAAGTTATCGGTATAACCGGCACGGTCGATAACCGCCTGACAGGCCAGATGCGGCGCTTCGCAGGTGGCTCCGGGTCGGATTGCATCGAGCGCGGCCTGCAGGGCTTCCTGGCAGACTTTTTCCATCTCAAGCGCGACGGCTGGCGGTTTACCCAGCCAGGCGGAGCGCATCAGCGCCGCATGATAGCGATCATGCGTGGCGGCCATTTCGAGGAAAATCGGGTCATTGTCGAGGATCTTGCGGCGGCGCCAGGTACCGTGCGGAACGCCGGTGCGCGGGCCGGTGGAAACCAGCGGTTCCATGCCCATGTATTCTGAACCGGCGGCAATGGCTGCACCCATCATGGCGGAAACCAGATCGTTTTCTGTCGCTCCGGCGGCAATCGCGGCGCGACCGGCCAGCATACCGGCGTCGACGTAACGGGCGGCGTGCGCCATTTTTTCCAGCTCGGCGTCTGATTTCACTGCACGCAACTGTTCAATAACGCCTGCGGCGTCGTGGATTGTGCCAATCTCGGCCTGTAAGGCTTCGTAAACGGCAATGGGCAGGAACCAGCCGCGTTTATCGATACCAATGCGGCTCTGCATCCAGCCACGCGCTTTCAGCACGTCGAGCAGGAAATTCACCGGATTATCGCCATCGGTATAAATCGCTGCATCCCGGATAAAGGTGTTTGAAATGAAGTTGAAGTATTCCAGCTGACGGATAACAAATACCGGATCACCGTCCACCGGCAACACCAGCGTCTGGAAGGTGTAATAGCCCGGCGTTTGCTGGCCGGTCAGATAAAAGATGTTTTCCGGCCCCGTGATGATCATCACGTCCAGCCCGGCTTTCACCAGCAGCTGGCGCGCCCGCGCAATGCGCTGCTGATACTCTTCTTCGCGAAATGCGGATTCAGCCCCCGGTACTACGCGGCCCAGATCGGGCAATGATGCTGTTTTCATTGTTCAAACTCCTGAATAAATTCTGCCTGAGAAGGGGTGAAGCGGATGCCGAGCCCTGCGCCCGGCTGGCTGCTCAGCAACCCCTGGTGATAGGAAAGGCCGTGAACCGGGTCGTTGCCCAGCCCGTCGGCACCGTAAAGTTCGGCATAGGCTGGCTGAGTGGCGCGGGCAACATGTAATGCCGCCGCCGTGGCAGCGCCGCCTTCGTTCATCTGGCCGATCATGAAAGGGACGCCTGCCGCGGTCAGACGCCGTGCTGCGGCCACGGTCGGTGCAATCCCGCCCATCTTGACCAGCTTCAGGTGCGCCATGATCTTGCCTTTGAGCTGCAAAATACGCTCTAAATCGGCCTCGCTGCTCATGCTTTCATCAAGCATCAGCGGCACCGGGCTGGTTTCGGCCAGCGCCGGGTAATAGCGGGCATTCGTGTCGGAAACGGGTTGTTCGAGATAGCTCATCTCAAACTTCGCCAGCGCCTGTAAATAGCTGCGGGCCTCCTCCGGTTGCCACTGTCCGTTGGCATCCGCTGACAGGCTGATCTCGTGCCCGAAGCGGCGGCGCAGCGCGGTAAGGCGTGCCTCGTCTTCTGCAAACGACGCGACGCCGACGCGCAGTTTAAGCTGCATAAAACCGCGCTCAACATAGGCGGTCGCCTGTTCAAGCATCTGCGCCATCGGTGTCCAGAACAGCGTCTGATTGGTGTGATAGCTCACCGTTTCACCGCTTTCGGCTCCGGCCAGTTGCGCCACGCTGATCCCATCCTGCCGCGCAATCAGGTCATGCAGCGCAATGTCGAGCAGCATCCGCGTCGGGGCTAAAAAATCAGCCATGCGCTGCGGCAGGTTCATCAGCAGTACACTGGCAGGCTGGCTGAGGTCTAACTGGCGCAGGGCGCGGATTACATCGCTCAACACCCCTTCGGCGCTGTAGCCGTTGAGGTAGGCAATGTTGATCCGTACTTCGCCCAGCCCGTTGAAGTTTTTGTCTTCGAGCAACAGATACAGCGTGTCCAGCCCCGGAATACTGCCCGACGACGCGGTATGCAGTTGCAGGTGCGGATAACGCAGATCGGCGCGATACAACGTAGCTTTCACCGGTGGCTCCTCAGCGTTGCAGCATTTTCAGGGCGACATCGCAGTAAATTTTGCTGCCCGCAACGAATTCGTCGATCGGAATAAATTCATCAGGTTTGTGCGCAACTGCCAGAGAACCGGGGCCAATGATGATGCCTTTGGTGCCGAGGCTGCGAAAATGCACCAGATCGCACCCGCCCTGGAAGCCGAACGGGCCGGGTTCCGGATTACCCTGCGCTGCGCAGGCTTCGACGCCCGCCAGCACAATCGGATCGTCGGAATCGGTTTCGGTCGCGCCGCCGGTCGTCGGCTTAAAGGTGACGATTTCGCTGCGTACGCCGAATTTATCCTGTGCCAGTTGCAGCAAATCCTGAATCTCTTGTTTTACCGCATCCTCGTCTTCGCCCGGCACCATGCGGCGGTCGAGCAGTAATTCGCACGCGCCCGGCAGCACGTTATCCGCGTGCCCCCCGCTGATGCGGGTGACGGTCAGGCTGGCGTTGCCCACCAGCGGATGACAGCGGCAGCGCACGGTATGTTCGTGCGTTTCTTCGACCAGGCCGAGTAACTGAGCGGCACGGAAAATGGCGTTTTCACCCAGCTCTGGCGTGCCGGAATGTGCGGTAACGCCGTGTACGCGGACCAGCGGGCGCAGGCTGCCTTTGTGAGCGGAATAGGTGGTGTTGGAGGTCGGTTCGCCGATCACCACATAATCGATATGAGCAGGCGCTTCGCGAACGTAAAACTTCGCGCCTTCGCTGGCGACTTCCTCGTCGGCGACAAAAATAGCCATCAGCGTGCCGCGCCAGTCGTTACGGTTGGCTGCCAGCCAGCGCATGGCTTCAATCATGGCAACCAGCGGGCCTTTAGCGTCGCAGGCACCGCGGCCAAACAGTTTGCCGTCGCGCTCGGTTAGCGTGAACGGATCCTGCTGCCAGCCTTCACCGGCCGGGACCACGTCAATATGCGTATTGAAGGCAAAGCACGGGCCGCTGCCGTTTTCCAGACGGCCAATCACGTTGGTGCGCCCCGGCGAATATTCACTGAGCGTCATATCAAAACCGATTTCGCTGAGCATGGCGCTGATCAGTTCAGCGGCCTCGCGTTCGCGTCCCGGCGGGTTTTCGGTGTTAATCGCGACCAGTGCGGCCAGATCGCGTTTCATTCTGCTGATATCGGGCGATGAAAGGCTCATCGGTGTCTCCTGAAATATCGTTTTTGTGGCAAAGCTGGCCCCTGGTGAGGGCGCAATATGGGGGTGATTCTGGTTAAAAGGATCAATGTAAAATCTGATCTAAGAAGCGCTGTGCCCGAAGGCTGACGTCGCCGCCGAAGAATTTTTCGCCGGTCGCGTTTTCGATAATCTCGCCGTTTTCCATAAAGACGATTTGGTTGGCTGCACGTTTTGCAAAGCCCATTTCATGTGTGACGACGATGCTGGTCATGCCTTCGGCACTGAGATCGGCCATCACGTCGAGGACTTCACGGATCATCTCCGGGTCCAGCGCCGACGTAGGCTCATCAAACAACATCAGTTTCGGTTTCATCGCCAGCGCCCGCGCAATCGCCACGCGCTGCTGCTGGCCGCCGGAAAGCTCATCGGGGAACGAATCGGCTTTGTCGGGAATGCGTACTTTGCCCAGCAACTCCAGCGCCTGTGCTTCGGCCTCGCTGCGGCTGACACCCAGCACGGTCATCGGCGCGAGCATGATGTTTTCAGCGGCAGTCAGGTGGGAAAACAGCTCGTAGTTCTGGAATACCATGCCGATATCCTGCCGCAGTTTGTGTGGCTCAACGCTGGCATGCGTGATGTCCCGATCGCGAAAGAAAATCGAACCGCCCTGAATGGGCTCAAGCAAATTAATGCAGCGCAACAGGGTCGATTTACCTGAACCGGAAGGGCCAATCAGCACCACGGTTTCGCCTTCTGTGACGTTCAGTGAACAGTTTTTGAGAACATGCTGTGCGCCAAAATGTTTATCGACGCCGATGATCTCCAGAACCGGTTTGGATTTACTCACGGGCTTCTCCTCAGTTTGGCGTGCTGCTGCGCAGCAGACGTTCGGTCAAAGACAGCGCAGGTTTTTTGCGCTTTTTCGGATCGAGCGAGCGTTCCAGCCACGCCTGGCCGACCATAAAGATCGAGGTCAGTACCAGGTAGTAAATCCCGGCTGCGCACAGTGCTTCGAAATACCGGAAGCTGGCGCTGGCCGTCTGGTTAGCGATGAGCAGCAGTTCCTGCACGGCAATCACTGAGACCAGTGCGCTGGATTTCAGCATGCTGATCATCTGGTTGCCCATTGGCGGCAGCACGATGCGCGCGGCCTGTGGCAACACAATTTTTCGCATGATCTGGCTTTGGGTCATGCCCAGCGCCATCCCGGCGGTGCGCTGACCGCTGCGCACGGCCTGTAAACCCGAGCGTAAAATTTCCGCCATATACGCCCCTTCATTTAAGGAAAGTGCCATCACCGCGCAGGTAAAGGCAGAGAAGCGCAGGCCGAAAGTGGGCAGAACGTTGTAGACGAAAATAATCTGGAACAGAACCGGCGTACCGCGAAACAGCCACAGATAAAAGAACGCCAGAACGGAACCCGCCCGAAAGCGGGATTCCTGCAGCAGGGCCAGAATCAGCCCTGCAATAATGCCGAAGAACAACGAGCACACCGTTAACAACAAGGTCATCAGTGCGCCCTGAAAGAACGCCGGTGAGAACAGGTATTGCCAAACAAGATCAAGTGACATGAACTTTCCTCAATGTCAGGGCAAAGCGTGACTTAACGTCATGGTCTCAGAAGATAGAAACGGAGGCCGGGAACTGCCATTTGCTGATGAGTTTCTGATACGTGCCATCTTTAACGACATCCTGAAGCCCTTTTTCCAGCAGCGATTTCATTTCGCTGTCGCCCTTGCGCACGGCAAAACCGATGTGCGTTCCGGCTTCAAATTCGTCGCCGACGGCTTCGAAGGTGTCACCTTTTTCACTCAGCAGCGCGACGGCGCCCGGTGTGGACAGGAATTCCGCATCAGCACGTTTTTGTGCCACAGCCACGGCGGAATCCGTTGCCGCAGGGAAGGTCAGCACGGTCAGAGCCGGTTTTTTGGCATCCAGGCATTTCTGGCTGTCCGCACGCGCCTGGCTTTCTTCAATTCCGCCCAGCGTGACGGCAATGTTTTTGCCGCAGAGGGACAAATCGCGGCCCGTAATTTTTTCCGGGTTACCCTTAGCGACAATCACGCGGCTGCCGATTTTCAGGTAAGGCACGAAATCGACCTGCTCAGAACGGGTCGGATTGATGTACATCGCAGAGTTGATGATATCGAGGCGTTTGCCCTGTAACGCAGGGATAAGCCCTTTGAACTCCATCGACATCGGTTCCGGGGTCAGCGCCAGCTTTTTCGATAAGGCGGTGATGAGGTCGATATCGAAACCGGTCAGTTTTCCGTCTTGAGTAAATTCAAACGGCATGAACGTCGCGGCAGTGCCGTACGTCAGCTGACCTTTGCTGACCAGAGCAGGCGCAGCGGCCTGGCTGAACAACGGGGCACTCAGGCAAATTGCAGCCAGAGAGACGGCGGCATATCGACGCAAAAAAGCTTTTTTTGACATGACAGACTCCTGTTTCCCATGAGCATGATTGCTCTTTGTGTCTCATTAAATACAATTAAATTTGTGAGTCAAGGCTCTTTTTTGGTGCGTTTACTGCACGATTTGGGTGCTTTATAACCAGACTTCACCATCCTCAAGGCTTGTGATATTGTACAAATCTAAACAACAAATACTTTCAGGTGCTGCTATTCCATGACCCAAACTACGACAGCCAGCGGAAGGCGTCTGGCAAACCAAATCCTTGACCTGATACGTGAAGCAAAATTTGAGCCAGGTCATCATCTGCGGGAGCAACAACTTGCCGACATGCTCGGCGTTTCGCGTACGCCGGTGCGTACTGCCCTGAAATTGCTGTGTGAATTGGGGATCATTGAGGCACGGCGTAACCAGGGATTTTTCCTGCTGAAGGCTTTCGATGAACTTCAGCGCATCAGCATCGATATTCCTGCCAGCAATGATCAGGATTTATACGAGCAACTGGTCAGGGACCGCATTGCCGGAAAGCTGCCCGATTCCCTGACGCAGACTGAAATTGCTCAGCGGTATGACGCCGACCGTGGCGTACTGGCACGCACGTTATTGCGCCTGTCGGAGGACGGCCTGATTGCCCGTAACAAGGGGCATGGCTGGTCATTTTTACCGACCCTCAATACCGATGTGGCGCTGAGTAACGGCTACGGATTCCGCCTGATGATTGAGCCGGGGGCTTTGCTGGCGGCGGGTTTTCACGCAGATAAAAGCGCGCTGCGTCGCCTGCGGATGCAGCATATTTATCTCATCACGCATCCGGATATTCTTGCCGTCGATGGCCGCCAGATTTTCGAAACGGATGCCACATTCCACGAAATGCTGGCGGAATTTAGCGGCAATATTTTTGTATTGCAGGCGATCCAGCAGCAGAACCGGCTGCGCCGCTTGCTTGAGTTTGGCAGCTACACCAATAAACAACGCGTGCGCGAATGGTGCGAGGAACACGTCGCCATCATCGACGCCGTACTGGAAGGACGGATGAAGGTGGCGGCAGAAATGATGCGCAATCACCTGCAATCGGCTTATCAGATGGTGCTTAACAAAGTCAGTAAGGTTGGGTAATCCGTTGATTAAAAATGCGTTATTTTTGTCATACGTTAACCAGAGGAAAAAGTGATGGATTTTGGTATTCAGGGTCGGGTGGCGCTGGTCAGCGGGGCGGGCGGCGGTTTAGGCCGCGCAATCGCCATTGCGCTGGCGGCTGAAGGCGTTCAGGTCGCGGTCTGCGGACGAACGCTTGCAGCGTTGCAGGAAACGGTGAGTCTCATCGAACAGCAGGGCGGAACCGCGAAGGCATGGGTGCTGGATCTCACTGCGCCTGAAAGTTTTGATGATGTGCTGATGCAAATCCGTCGCACCCTTGGGCCGGTGGGTATCCTGGTGAACAATTCCGGTGGCCCGCAGCCGACCAAAGCCGCAGGCGTTGCCCCGGAACTGTGGCAGACACAATTTTCTGTCATGGTCAGTTCGCTGATTCAGCTCACCGATAAAGTGCTGCCGGACATGCATAACGCAGGCTGGGGGCGGATTATCACCAGTACGTCATCCGGCGTGGTCGCGCCGATTGCCAATCTCGGCATGTCGAATACCCTGCGTATGGCGCTGGTGGGCTGGTCGAAAACGCTGGCCTCAGAAATTGCGGCTGATGGCATTACGGTCAACGTGATCGTGCCGGGACGGATTTCTACCCAACGGCTGGGGCAGCTCGATGCTGCACGCGCAGGGCGGGAAGGGACATCGGTGGAAGACGTGGCGGCAAAAAGTGCAGCCAGCATCCCGGCAAAACGCTACGGAAAACCGGAAGAATACGGCGCGGTGGCCGCCTTCCTCGCCAGCCAGCAGGCATCTTATATGACCGGTTCGGTTGTCCGCGTCGATGGCGGAATGATCCCGTCAATCTGAAGCCTTATGCCACGAAGTCATCTTCGTGGCATCCTCAGTTATTAACCTTGCTAATTTATAAGGATGACCTATAAGAATGCATGATATTGGTGCACCATCATGTCCTCTTCATCATAATTTAATTTAAGTTTCTTTCTCCTGCTCATTGCGGATCTCCTCTGCGTAATACTTTTCTCTTATATTTTGTGGCATTAGCTTCCCTGTCTCGTGTTTTTATACTATGCGCGGGAGGTTGGCGTAGATTTTGCTTTTGTCAGTTATATGTCAGAAATACTCATAAATGCATTATCGGGGTATCCCTTTTCGCGCAAGATGGAGACAGAGATGAATCTCAGACGTCTGAAGTACTTTGTGAAGATCGTCGATATTGGCAGCCTGACCCAGGCCGCTGATGTTCTGCATATCGCTCAACCGGCACTGAGCCAGCAACTGGCGACACTGGAAGGGGAGCTGCAGCAACAATTGCTGATTCGCACCAAGCGCGGCGTCACTCCGACAGAAGCCGGTAATATTCTTTATTCCCATGCGCAGGCCATTTTGCGTCAGTGCGATCAAATTCACAGCGCGGTCAATAATGTGGGCCAGTCGCTGAGCGGCCAGGTTTCCGTTGGCCTGGCACCGGGTACGGCGGCTTCTGAACTGGCGCTGCCGTTGTTGCAGGCGGTACGCAAGCAGCATCCGGGTATTTTGCTGTATCTCAACGAAAACTTCGGCACGGCACTGGGGGATTTGGTTCTCAACGGCCGTATGGATATGGCGGTGTTTTACGGCACCAATATGGCCGTCGGGCTGAGCAGTCAGCCACTGATGAAAGAAGACCTGTACCTCGTCGGGGCTCAGTCTGTGCCGAATCCGGGGAAATATGTTGAACTGAGCGATGTTGCCAAACTGAATCTGTTCATGCCGCGTTCACATAACGTCACACGCCGCCTGGTGGATGATGCGATGGCCGTCCGCCGCCTGACGGCGAATATTATTGGTGAAATTGAATCTTCCGCGACGCTGACGGCGGCGGTCGCCAGTGGCCTTGGCGTCACTGTCTTACCTGAATCTGCGGCGCGCGCGATGGTGGGGCCGGCGAAAGCCTGGATGTCATGCATATCGGGCCCGGCAATTCAGGTTCCGCTGTCACTGTGCGTATCTGAAACGCTGGCACTATCGCAGGAAGCCATGGCGGTGAAGAAAATCTTGTTGTCGCTGGTCTTTGAGCAGAACGCCCCGGTGCTGGAACCGATGCTGGCGGCGAGCTGAAGAAGGCCGGCGCGAAACTTTGCCTGAATTTCGCGCCATCATGATGTTGAGGCCGCTATTGCAGCGGCCTCTGCAAACCCTTCAGCACGGGCATTTCCCCATTTTCCCACCCTCACTCGGAAATCTTGCCTCCAGGCACCGGCGGTGAAACTCTTTCTCTGTCATGGGTTCCGTCTCCGGATGCCTGACTTTCATGTGCTGCACGTAATTGTGATAATCCTGTACGCCGACCATCAGCCGGAAACTCTGCGCTGTGCGCTTAATCGCCAGTTTCAGCCAGTCGCTGACATTGTGTGGTTTCGCCTGCACTGTGAACAATGGCTGGCAACGGATGATCTGGAACGCCGCATACCGCGGCGTTTTGAATAATGCACGTGAATCAGACATGTCGAGCCTCACGGCGTTGTACGACGGCGGTTTCATGCACTGTCGGCGTAGTGGATTTCAGTGCGCGACGGATAACAAAGAATGCTGAAATGAGCATCGTTACTGCCACCAGCATGAAGAACCCGCAGAGGATGGCGTTGATCTGGTTATTGAGCACGATGGTATGCATGTCTGCCAGGGTTTTCGCTGGCTTGATGATTTCACCACTGTCGATCCCCGCAGTAAATTTTTTCGCCTGCGCCAGGAAACCAATCGAAGGCTTTTCGTGAAAAATTTTCTGCCAGCCTGCGGTCATAGAGGTAATAAACAGCCAGATCGTTGGCAAAATAGTAACCCACGCGTAACGCTGTTTTTTCATCTTAAACAGCACCACAGTACCGAGAATCAACGCCATGGAGGCCAGCATCTGGTTGCCGATACCAAACAGTGGCCACAAAGTGTTGATGCCGCCGAGCGGATCGACTACGCCCTGATAAACGAAGAATCCCCAGCCTGCGACCGCCACCGTTGTCCCGGCAATAGTACCCGCCCATGAACGGTTATTAGCCAGTGATGGAACGGCAACACCCACCAGATCCTGCACCATAAAACGGCAGGCACGCGTACCGGCGTCCACGGCAGTCAGAATAAATAATGCTTCGAAGAGGATGGCGAAGTGATACCAGAAGGCCATCATTGCGCGGCTGTTAAAAACATCGGTGATAATGTGCGCCATCCCGACAGCAAAAGTCGGTGCGCCGCCGGCGCGGGAAAGAATCGACTGCTCGCCGACATCTTTGGCGATTTGCGTCAGAATCTCCGGAGTGATCACGAATCCCCAGCCGTTGATCACTTGGGATGCATTTTCAACGGTGGTGCCAATCAGCGCTGCCGGTGAGTTCATCGCAAAGTACACGCCAGGATCGATTACTGATGCACAAATCAGCGCCATGATTGCCACAAAAGATTCCATCAGCATGGCACCGTAACCGATAAAGCGGATATGGCTCTCGCGCTCGATCAGTTTGGGTGTTGTACCGCTCGATACCAGTGCGTGGAAACCGGAGATTGAACCGCAGGCGATAGTGATAAACAGGAACGGGAACAGGCTACCGGAAAAAACCGGGCCACTGCCGTCAATAAAACGTGAGACGGCGGGCATTTTCATTTCCGGCATGGCAAAGACGATACCCACTGCCAGACCGGCGATAACGCCGATTTTCAGGAAAGTGGACAGATAATCGCGCGGTGCCAGCAGCAACCACACCGGTAAAACCGAAGCGATAAAGCCGTAAATCACCAGTACCCAGGTCAGCGTAGTGCCATGCAGGGTAAAGAACGGCCCCCAGAACGGATCTGCGGCGACGTTGCCGCCGTAAATAATTGCCAGCATCATCAGCACGAAACCAATCACCGAAACTTCGGCAATCTTTCCGGGCCGCAGGAAACGCATATATACACCCATAAACAGCGCGATCGGAATCGTTGCTGCGATGGTAAACAGGCCCCATGGGCTGTCGGCGAGCGCTTTGACCACCACCAATGCCAGTGCGGATAAGATGATAATCATCACACCCAGAGCGCCGAGCATGGTGATAACCCCGGCGAAATCACCGAGTTCCTGTTTGGCCATTTCCCCCAGGGAGCGCCCGTCGCGGCGGGTGGAAATAAATAAGATCAGGAAATCTTGTACAGCACCGGCCAGCATCACACCGACTAAAATCCAGATGGTACCCGGCAGAAAGCCCATTTGCGCCGCAAGGATCGGGCCGACCAGCGGGCCTGCTCCGGCAATCGCTGCAAAATGGTGTCCGAACAGCACCCATTTGTTGGTCGGGACATAATCCAGCCCGTCGTTATGGCGTTCGGCGGGTGTCATGCGTTTGTCATCGAGCTCGAAAACTTTTTCGGCGATAAACAGGCTGTAAAAACGGTAAGCAATGCTGTAGCAGGCGATGGCCGCGACCACCAGCCAGAGGGCATTGACGTGTTCGCCACGGCTCAGGGCCAGCATTCCGAAGGCAAAAGCCCCGATTAACGCCACCACCAGCCAGGTTATCCCGGACTTGACGCTTTTCATGATGTACAACTCCTTGTCAGTGGTCCGGCAGTAAACCAGCCACTTTTTATGTAGAGAGTGTGATGTAGAGAGGTAGGGTGCGCAGGCCTGCATAACAGGTTGCGACTTTGTTAATATCCCGCTTAAACATAATGTTTATAAACAAGAAAGTTTGAAGTTAAAGATGAAAATGTGATGGGGTTGACGCTTTGCGTGGAGAATGCTGGTCGGATGACATAAACGTTGTGAAAGCAGGTCACTTTGTGTGGGTGACGGTGGGTATTGCGGTGGCTTTTCCCCTCAAAAAGGGATTATCCCGATAGCGACCGGAGAATGCTTTATTCATTGGAAAGGCCCTGGATAATTCCAGGGCCTTAGAAAAACCGACCCGTCAGCTTCGACGGGAGGTCGGCTTAGGGAACACGGTCAGAGATTACTCAGCCGCGGCTGATGCTGACTCGCTGTGTTTGTGGTCACGCATCTGTTCCATTTTGGTTGCGCGTTTCTGGTAGTTCTCGTTGAACTGTTTTTTCTGCTCAGGCGTCAGCAGGTTATACATTTTGTTCTCAGCACGGGCGCGGTCCAGCATACGGTCGGACTGTGCTTTGGTGATGGTATCAATCTGCGATTTCACTTTTGCTTCATCGAAACTGTCTGAAGCGACTAAGGTGTGCATCTGATCCATCTGTGCTTTCATTGCAGCGCGGTCAGGGCGCGCGCCGCTGTCTTTCATAATTTCTTTCATCTGAGTTTTCTGCTGCTCAGTCAGGTTCAGGCCGGCGAACGGGTTCATGTGATGCGGGCCTTTATGGTGCATCATTTTACCTTGCGTTGTCGCCGGTGCGTCGGTTGCCGGAGTCGCCGTGGTTTCAGCAGCAAACGCGAAAGAAGCAGAGCTCAGAGCCAGAGTTGAAGCCACAATCATTGCGGTAAGTTTACGCATAATTAAATTCCTCATTGAATATTCAGGCAAGCCGCCCGTTTTGTTTCGACGAAAGCAAGTCTACTCAATCCAATGAATAGTAATGCGAGGCAGGTGTAAAAGAGTGAAAGCTAAAATGTCATTTTTCCAGCGTTCATGGAGAAACTGTTTAGAAAGCGTAAGGTTGCGCGAACAGACGTGAATGAGAGTTCAGAAAAATCTGAGTAATGCGGGGAGTTCAAACATTAACATGGTGAATGTTTCACCGCCAGACCTCTCTGATAAAAACCGACTGACGTTGATGAGCAGTTTACTTCCGGTGATACCGCTAAAATCAGGCATAATAGTTATCATTTAGTTAACACTTCCTATAACAGCACGGGCCACTTATGACTGAATCCCGCTACGAAACCCTGGCACGTACTTTACGCAGACAAATCGACACGCAGGTCTGGCTGCCGGGCGACCGCCTGCCTTCCTTACGTGAGTCCTGCAAACAGTCGGGGCTGAGCCTGATGACGGTGTTACAGGCGTACCAGTTGCTGGAAAGTCAGGGTGTGATCGTTGCGCGCCCGCAGTCCGGCTATTACGTCGCGGCAGGTTTGCAGCGTCCGGTTCGCCGCCAGCCCGATGAACGCCTGCATGCCGCCGAACAGGTGGACGTCAACGATGCGATTTTCGATATCCTGAAAGCCGGGCAGGATCCTTCCGTCGTGCCGCTGGGTTCGGCATTTCCCGATCCGACATTATTTCCGCAACCGCGTCTTGCGCGTTCTCTTGCCAGCGCCGTCCGCCGGATGTCGCCACACAGCGCCATCGCCAATTTGCCACCGGGTAACGAAGAATTGCGCCGCAGCATCGCCCGTCGTTATGCCCTGAACGGTATTGAAGTGGCACCCGATGAAATCGTCATTACATCTGGCGCGATGGAATCTTTAGGGCTGAGCCTGCAGGCGGTGACCGAACCGGGCGACTGGGTGGCGATTGAGTCCCCGGCATTTTATGGCGCGTTGCAGGCCATAGAGCGGCGCAAGTTGAAAGCGATCGCTATTCCGACCGACGTACGTTTTGGTATGGATCCCGATGCACTGGAAAAAGCGCTGGAAACCTATCCGATCAAAGCCTGCTGGCTGATGTCGAGTTTTCAGAACCCGCTCGGTTGCACAATGCCGTCTGAAAATAAGGCGCGTCTGGTGGATACCCTGCAACGGCATCAGGTGGCGTTAATCGAAGACGACGTTTATAGCGAACTGTATTTTGGCAGTGAACGCCCGGTGCCGCTGAAGGCGTCGGCGTACCGCAGCGAAATCCTTCATTGTTCTTCATTTTCTAAATGTCTGGCACCGGGTTTTCGTGTCGGCTGGGTAGCGGCAGGGAAATACGTTGAGCGTATTGAACGCTTGCAGCTGATGAGTACGTTATCCGCCAGCGTGCCGGTACAGCTGGCGCTGGCAGATTTCCTGCAAAAAGGCGGCCAGCAGGGCGGTTACGACACCCATTTACGCCGCCTGCGCCGTGTGCTGGAACAGCGACAAATGGCGATGCATCACGCCATCATCAAAGAATTCCCCACGCAGGTTTCGGTTTCCCAACCGCAGGGCGGCTATTTCCTCTGGCTCGATTTGGGCGATAACGTGGACGCCGCGCGGGTCTATCAGCGCGCACTGGCCAAAGGCGTCAGCGTCGCGCCGGGCACCATGTTTTCCGCCGACGAACGTTTCCGGCATTGTTTGCGCATCAATACGTCATTCGAATGGGGACCGCACACCGCCCGCGCTATTTCAGTGCTGGCGGCGCTGGTGGCAGAGGAAATTCGGGGGTAACCGGGAAGTGCTTACCCTTCAACGTCTTTCAGACGGTGGAGGTTTTACGGATTACCAGCCGCGCTGGATCCTCCCCGCGCTGAAAATCGGGGCTTCATAATGATCAGAGATATTGCGTACCCGATAAATTTTCCACGTTATGTCTTCACGCTTCAAATACGTCTCAAGGTGAAGGCTCTTTCCATGGTCAATCCCAAGCCAGACATCCACGACTTTTCCGCCCGGAATACTGCGTACGGACCCGGTCTTGAAAGCCGGGATCCACGCTGCGTCATAATCTTGTGTGTACGTAAAATAATCTGCGCTAACGATCTCCTGTTCCGGGATTTTATCCACGGCGGCAAGCCGGTTTAAGGTGTCTGCCGCCACATAACGACGCATTTCAGGCGACTCATACGCCGGAGGGGGATCTTTCAGAAAAGCCGCAAGATAAAATCCATAAAACCCGGTGACCTGTTTAATCGCCAGCTGATTGTCATCGGAACGGGAAGAACACGCTGTTAATAAGCTGAGAGCTAATAGAATAAGTATGCGCATTAGTTCTTCCGGTAAATTTTGTAGGTCGGGTGGGTGTTCCGATATCCCGGGCCGGGATACATGCTGGTTTGGCGAAAATCTGAAAACCACGTTGTACCGTCGTACATCCTCATATGACCCGATGGATTACCACCTTGGTAGGGTTGAATTATTGCCACATCTCCCGCTACTAAAGTTGAACCGGCAGGTACCTCCCTGAACCCGGCGCGTTCAAGCGAAGCACCGTAGTCTTTCGCATCAGGTATATTGTCCAGATGAACGCCGCCAGCCTCTATCGCCTGCCGGGTGTAACGTGCACAGCGATGAACAGAGTGTGAGCCCGCGTGAGTCCTGATATGTGATATTGCGGCATCCCGGTTCCAGCTCATAATCTTCCCTAATCTGAGATAAATTGAGCAGGCAAGGTACGCCGCGAAAAACAACAAAACAATAAAACCAATGCACACTGAGTCACTTTCAGAGGTTTGTTATACGCAAAAGCATTAGCCAAACGATTATTCCCCGCCCGGATTTACAAATCCTGCTCCCTTAATGTCTTCCCGACATTTCCGCCGGGATGCACTTTCAGAAGCCTTTGCTGATCGAAGCCGTTGCGCAGCATGATGTTGCCGCACAGCGCGTCGAAAACGGCCAGCACCAGAACGATGGACGTGGTGGCCAGCATATTGAGCGGGTCGATTTCCTGCTGAATATGCGTTTTTACCACCAGCGTGGCGGCACGGGCAATGGCGGAATCCAGATTCTCTGTCACGCTGATGATGGCGACGCCTTTGGTTTTCAGCGTCGGCAACAGCCGCGTCAGTTCCTCGGAATTTCCGCCGCGTGAAATCAGGATAATCAGATCGTCACTGCGCAGAAAACCCAGGTCTCCGTGCGCGGCGTCGGTGGCGCTGAGATAGACCGACGGCTGTTCGACACACGCCAGCATGTGCGCAATTTTACGTGCTGCAATGCCGGATGTGCCGACGCCGGTGACGGCAATTTTGCCTTTGCAACCGGTCACCAGCGTCAGCAACTGACGCCAGATATCGGCGTCAAGATGGTTTTGCAGGGCCAGCAGTTCCTGGCTGTACGTCCTCCAGCCCTGACACGCCAGCTGAAATTCCTCGTCAGCGGTCATTGTTCTTCCCCCTGCATCAGGCGGCGGTACTTCATGCTGTCGTGATACATCTCGTGGAATACGCGGTATTTACGGTCGTAATATTCTTTGATTTTGTTGGTTTGCGGCGTGACGGTTTTGCCGATACGGCTCATGGCGGCCATCGCTTCGGGCAGTGAATCGTAGGCACCGGCGGCCACGGTGCCCATCATGGCGCTGCCGAGCAACATCGCTTCGCTCTCTTCCGGCAACAGCATCGCGCAGCCAGTGGCGTTGGAATGCTCCTGCACAAATACCGGGTTTTTGGTGCCGCCGCCGCTCGCCATCATGGTATCAATGCGGTAGCCGCTCTGATTCATGGTTTCAATGATATGACGGGTGCCGAGCGCCAGCGCCTGGATCGTCGCGAGATAATGCAGCGCCATGTCTTCCGGCGTGCGCGAGAGTTTCAGGCCGGTCAGCGTGCCGGTGAGCGTCGGGTTGGCGCGCGGCGAACGGTTGCCGTGGAAGTAGGGCAGCATATGAATGTCTTTAGTCAGGAACGCGATGTTTTCCGGTTCACCGGCCATTTTCCGTAACAGGCTGTTCAGCACTTCATAAATGGTTTTTCCGCTGTCTTTGCCCTGTTTCAGTAAATCCTGATAGCACGGATGCGACTGAATCACATGGTCGATCAGCGCCCCGGTGGTGGACTGGCCGCCTTCGTTAAGCCAGTAATCCGGCAGGATCGCGGAGAAATACGGCCCCCAGATACCGCCGATGTAGCGTGCGCTGCGGGACATCGCCATATGCGCCGTAGAAGTGCCGCCAATGAGCGCGATGCGGTTGTCGAAATCGGCGGATTCACCGGATGCGCCGCTGGCGCCGAGAATCCCCAGGCTGCCCGCGTGTGCATCGATAATTGAGACGCTGACCGCGGTTCCGGCCATTAGCCCCATCTCAGCGGCGGCGCGCTGTGTCAGGCCGTGGCCCAGCGGTTCGCCCATGGTTTTGACTTCGCTGCCTATTTTAGCGGCATTGTTTTCCAGCAAATCTTCCAGACCAATCTGGCGGAAATAGCTCGGATCCCAGCGGTCTTCATGGCCGATATAGGTCCATTTACACACCGTGGAACACAGCGAGCGGGTGGTACTTTGTGTGGCGCGCCAGGTCAGGAAATCCGGTAAATCAAACAGATGCCCGACGTTATTCCACGTTGTCGGCATATGTTGTTTCAGCCACAGGAGTTTTGGCGTCTGCATTTCTGGCGAAATAATCCCGCCGACGAATTCCAGCACGCGGTGGCCGGTGGCGTTGATGCGTTCGGCCTGCGTGATGGCGCGGTGATCCATCCACACGATAATGTTCTGCTCGCTGCGGCCGGACGGGCTGACGGTCAGCGGTTTACCTTCTTTATCGAGCACCACCAGCGAACAGGTGGCGTCAAAGCCGATGCCTTTTACCTGAATCGGGTTGATGTCGGCCTGATTCACCGCGTCTTTGACGGCGTTGCAGACGGATTGCCAGATCTCATCGGAAGACTGCTCGACGAAATCAGCTTTCGGGCGGTACAGCGTAATCTCACGGCTGGCCTGACCGACCATGCGGCCGGTCATGTCGAAGACGCCCGCACGGGCGCTGCCGGTTCCTACATCAACTCCAATAAAATAACTCGCCATGTTTTTTCCCTTCGGTAAAAGCAATTCGTTTAAGATTTTCTGTTTTGTAAGGCGATAAACAGGATCAGGACGCCGCCCCAGAGTGCCATCGTCAGGTAACTGCTGACGCCCATCAGGTTCAGGCCGCTTTCCAGCATTTGCAGGACGATCAGCGCCAGCACCAGCCCGATGACCCGCCCGAATCCGCCGTCGGGGTTGATCCCGCCAAGTACGGACGCAAGAATGGTCACCAGCAGATACGAGTCGCCGTAGCCCGCTTTCGCCGAGTTAAATTTAGACATCATCAGCAGCGCCGCACCCCAGCCGAGCAGGGCGGAAAGTACGTACACCGCGATGGTGACTTTATGTGTGTTGACGCCGCTAAAGCGCGTGGCCTGTTCGTTGGAACCCATCAGGTACAAACTGCGGCCGAGCGTGGTGTGTTCCAGCAAAACCCACAACAGCAGCGCCACCAGCAGGAAAAGCAGCAGGGCGACAGGAACGCCCAGCAGGCTGCCGTTGCTCAGATACTGAATCGCCGCCGGGAAACCGGAAATCACCGCGCCGCTGGTGAGTAAAATGTTCAGCCCGGCAATCAGCGTCATGGTGCCGAGCGTTGCCAGAATCGGAGAAACGCCGACGTACGCAATCAGCGCGCCGTTCAGCACCCCAATCACCACCGCAACGGCCAGCCCGGCGAGCATCGCCAGCGCGAAATAACCCGGCTGGTCAGGATGCGCCACCAGAATCGCAGCCATCGCCAGCGAACAGGCATTAGCCCCGGCAATGACGGAAAGGTTGATACCGCCAGTCAGCATGGTGATGCCCATGCCTAACGCCAGCATGCCCAGAATCGGCAACTGCGAGGAAATCGACTGGAAATTGCCGACGCTGTAAAAACTGCCGCCCAGCGTGAAGGAAAACAGCACGGCGACAGCGACGATGATCAGCAACTGCAAGCGGATGATGCGGTCGCCGGGGAGAATTCGGGTTAAGGTCGTCATGTCACATCCCCTTCGCCAGTTTGCGTTTTTCGTTCCACGCGGTGCTGCTGATGCTGACCAGAATGATCACGCCGCTGAAAACCTGATGCCAGTAAGACGAAATGCTCAGTAACGTCAGCCCGTTTTGCAGGAAGGCCAGCAGCATTACGCCAAGAATGGTGCCGGTCAGCGAACCGCGCCCGCCGGTCATGCTGGTACCGCCTAACACCACCGCCGCCAGCACCGTCAGCTCATAACCGAGCAGGGAGTTGGGCGCGACCGACTGCGTGATTTGCGCCTGTACGACCGCCGCAATGCCCGCCAGCAAACCCATAAAGCCGTAAACGTAGAAGTGCAGACGCAGAATATTCAGGCCGAGGCGCGAGGCGGCGTCACGGTTGCTGCCCATTGCATAAATCTGACGGCCCACGCGGGTGCGGTTCATGAGTACGCCGGTGGCGATAATCACACCCAGCAGGCTGAGCAGCGGCAACGTCAGGCCATAGTCATAGCCGTCGGCGGCAGTGAACGAGAACCAGCTGATACCGTTCATAAACCAGTCCGGGAAACCGTACAGCCAGGTGCCGTTGGTCAGATACACCAGCAAACCGTAAAACAGGTTCAGCGTGGCAATGGTGATGATAATTGCCGGAACGCGCAGCCAGTAGACCAGGAATCCGTTCACCAGCCCGAGCAGCAAACCGGTGCCCATCGACATCGCAAACGCCAGCGGAAAACTGCCGCCGTGGTGAATGATGTAACTCGCCATCACGTACTGACCGATTGAGGTCACGGCAGGAAAAGAGATATCAATGCCGCCGGCGATCAGCACCACGAACAGGCCACAGGCCAGAATGCCGAGAATGGCGTAGCTGGTGGCAACGTCGGTGAGATTGCCGAGCGTCATAAATTCACTGGTGCGCAGGCTCAGGCCGATGACCAGCAGCAGAACCAGTAATCCCAGCCAGAATTCGTGCTGAGAAAACAATTTGGAAAGCTTTTTGTTATCCATTGATTGCCTCCGCAATCTGCGCTTCGCTGCTCTGGTGCGGGGCAAACTCCGCCACCAGCTGGCCTTTACGCATCACCAGCACGCGGTGACTGTTGTAATAAGCTTCGGGAATTTCATCGCAAATCATCAGAACGGCCATGCCGGACTCCGCCAGATCGCGCGCAATACGGTAGATGCCTTCTTTGTTGGCGATATCCACGCCGACCGTCGGCGAATCCAGGATCAGAATATGCGGCTGCGTCGCCACCCATTTGGCGATGGCAATACGCTGCGCATTCCCGCCGGATAACGTTTTCACCGGCAGTGCGCTGTCCGAAACTTTGATGTTCAGATCGCGGATCAGATCTTTCACCACGGCGGTCGCTTTGCGGTGATCCATCAGGCCGGTGGCGGTGTGCAGCTTGTCGAAAATGGACACCAGCGTGTTGTCATAAATCGACTGCTCCATGACCAGCCCTTGCGTCAGGCGGTCTTCAGAGACATACGCGATGCCGTGGCGGATAGCGTCGCGGTTACTGTGAAATTTCACCGGATTGCCGTTCACGCGGATTTCACCGCTGTCAGGCTGGCTCATGCCGAACAGGCTCAGGCACAGTTCGGTGCGACCCGACCCCAGCAGGCCGATAATCGAGGTAATTTCGCCCTGACGCAGCGACAGCGAAATATCCTGATACTGGCCCTTGCGGCTCAGGTGGCTGACTTCCAGCAGCGGTGTCGCTTCAGCGGGTGCGCGGTGCGGCAGATGGCTGTAGCTAAAACGCTGCCCGGTCATCAGGAAGGCCAGCTCGTTGCTGTCGAGCGAACTCGCCGGATAGGTGCCGACCAGCTTGCCGTCGCGCATCACACTGATCCGGTCGGCGACTTCCATCACTTCATCTAAACGGTGGCTGACGAAAACCACGCAAATGCCCGCCGCTTTCAGCTCACTGACTACCCGCAGCAGGCCGTTTACCTCGGTGCGGGTCAGTGACGCGGTGGGTTCATCCATGATCACCAGGCTGGCGTCAGCAGCGATTGCCCGGCATATTGCCACCAGCTGACGGTCGGCGATCGATAACTTTTCGACTTTACGATCCGGGTCGAGAGAAACCCCAACCCGTTGCATCGCCGCTATCGCTTTTTTGCGCATTGCCTCACGATGTACCCAAAAATCGCCGCCCGGCAAATAGCGGTGAATCGCGATATTTTCGGCCACCGATAAATTGGGGAATAAAGAAAGGTCCTGATAAATCACCTGAATGCCGTAATAAGAAGACAGTTGCGGCGTTAAGGAATGAAAGAGTTTGCCGTCCAGCGTAATCGCGGCGCCTTTTTCCGGCTGATAAACGCCGGAAATGACTTTAATAATTGTACTTTTCCCGCAACCATTCTGGCCCGCCAGACAATGCACTTCGCCTTTATTTAAGGTGAGCGAGACATTATCCAGTGCCAGTACGCCGGGGAATTTTTTGCTGATTTTCTCGAGGCTGATAAATGCCTCAGCAGGAACGACGGGCGTGAGTATATTCATCACATAATCCTTACAGCGTTTTCCCCGTCATACTTCAAATTGCAGATGCGTTGGCTGCGCTTGCTCACCCGAATCACTTACTCAAGTATGCTCATCGGGATTCTCTCGCTTGCCGCCTTCCTGCAATCCGAATTATTTAGGGGGCATTTTTTATATTGGGGGAAACAAATACGGCACAACAAACAACGCCCTATTTGTTTCATTCCCCTGGTGTGGCGCGGGAGATAATGCATCTCCGGTAAAAATGAAAACTATTTTATGAAATCAGAAGCCGAGTGATTTCGCGTTATCCGGTGTGACTTCGAGGATTTTATTAAAGCGAATCACGTGTTTTTCGGTATCCACATCGGCTTTCCCTAAGGTGTCGATGGTCAGATCCTTCGTCACTTCTTTACCCTGCAACAGCTGGTCGGCAACGGTAACCAGCGCGTAACCGGCATCTTTCGGATCCCACAGCAGGACTTTCTTAATATCACCGCGCATCAGGTAAGGCGCGGCCTGCGCTGGCATTGCAATACCGACGACGGCGATTTTATTTTTCGCACGTTTTTGCTGTACGGCCTGACCGGCACCGATCGGGCCGAGTGAGCCGAAGCCGATAATCCCTTTCAGATCAGGATAGGTTTTCATCAGATCCAGCGTAGTGGAGTAGGACTTGTCGATATTTTCTGCCACCGGCAAACGTGAGGTGACTTCGTGCATATCCGGGTATTTTTCTTTCTGATACTTAATTGCCGCGTCAGCCCACGCGTTGTGCAATGGCACGGTCAGGGAACCGACATAAATAGCATAACCGCCTTTGCTGCCCATATCTTTTGCCAGCTCATCCATATTGGCTTCGGCATATTTCTGGCTGTCGATGGTTTCGATATCCCACTGACCAATCTGCTGATCCGGAGATTCGTGGGTTAATACCACGATGCCCTGATCGCGGGCTTTTTTCAGCACCGGTTCCAGCACTTTGGCATCGTTCGGCACCACGATAATCGCATCCACCTTTTTAGCGATGAGATCTTCAATGACTTTCACCTGCTGGGGCGGGTCTGGCGTTGAAGCACCCACCTGATACGCGTTGACGTCCAGTTTCTGCGCGGCTTCTTTTACGCCAACTTCCATGCGGGTGAACCAGGGAATGCCGGTGACTTTCGCCACGACGGCGATGTCGTAGGGTTTATTGGCGGCGAAAGTCGGTGTCGTGAATAACATGCATGCTGAAACCACACATGCACTGACTAATGCGAGGTTAAATTTCATGTCTGTACCTTTCTTATGAGGGTTTGTGTAGGGGGCGGTCGGGGTAAATGCCGCAATCAGAGATTAACTTAACGGGAAAGCGCTTTTCGCGTGCTCGTGAACGGAGTGTGATCAAAGTCCTCAATTGTTAATTTATATAATCTATATGGTTAAATTTAAGTTTCATAAATTCGAATCGCAGGCATGGCGTGGCAACGGGAATTGAAGTTACCGATAACAATATTACATAAATATAACAATTTAATAACAATTTCGTATCAATAAAACAAGGCTGATGTATTTTTGAGCCCTAAAACTTCCTCACACGTTTTTATTTGCGCAGAATGTGAACACGGTCACGGGGCGGAAATGCCCCAAGCGGGTGCGTGATTGCACTGATATCGGGCGATGTGCTGCCGCGGTGCATGAGCGCATCAGCGCCAGATCACAATCCTGCACAATATCTGCCATCAGAAATCAAAATAATTCCCTGCATACTCATTCCTTTCCCCTCGTTGCTGTAAAAGGGGATTTTTTCTTTTATTCATTTTTTATGCAATTTAAGTGAATAACAGGCGGTATTAAGTGGTTGTTTTTTCTGGGTGTCGCCTTTTTTATTCACTTTTTCCCTTTGCTGGCACGAAGACTGCAATCTATGATGTGACTGAGTGAGATTATTTATTAACTTTTAAATAACAAATTAATAACTGCATTCCCTGCCAGTCCGGGGGGCGGAAACGGTCACCCTGAATTCAGCCAGTCACTGAGACTTAATAAAGAGGTTTATATGGAACACCAACAGCAGCCGCAAAATGTTAGCCGCCAGAACTTTGATGACTGGATGGTGCCGGTTTATGCCCCTGCCGCGTTTATTCCGGTACGGGGTGAAGGATCCTGGCTGTGGGATCAGGCGGGCAAAGATTATGTCGATTTTGCGGGCGGTATTGCGGTGAACGCGCTGGGGCATGCACATCCGGAAATTCGCAAAACGCTGCATGAGCAGGCGGATAAGGTCTGGCATCTGGGAAACGGCTATACCAATGAGCCGGTGCTGCGGCTGGCGAAACAGCTGATCGACGCGACCTTTGCCGACAAAGTCTTTTTCTGTAATTCCGGTGCGGAAGCGAACGAAGCGGCGCTCAAACTGGCGCGGTTGTACGGGCATAAAGCGGGTGGCGATAAGAACGAGATTATTGCCTTCAAAAACGCCTTCCACGGCCGCACGTTGTTCACCGTCACCGCTGGCGGCCAGCCGAAATATTCTGAAGATTTCGCGCCGTTGCCACCGGCGATTACCCATCTGCCGTTCAACGATCTGGCCGCCGTTGCCAGCCAGATTTCTTCGCGTACCTGTGCCGTGATTGTTGAGCCGATTCAGGGCGAAGGCGGCGTGGTGCCTGCCGATGCGCAATTCCTGCAAGGGCTGCGCGAGCTGTGCGACAAACATCAGGCCGTGCTTATTTTCGATGAAGTCCAGACCGGCGTGGGCCGCACCGGCGAGCTGTATGCCTACCAGCATTACGGTGTGGTGCCGGATATTCTGACCAGTGCCAAAGCATTGGGCGGTGGCTTCCCGATTGGCGCGATGCTGACCACGGATCGCTACGCCGCGCTGTTCCAGCCCGGCACCCACGGCACAACTTACGGCGGTAACCCGCTGGCAACGGCAGTGGCCGGCAAGGTGTTCGGGATGATCAACACACCGGAAGTACTGTCCGGCGTACAGAAACGTCATCAGTGGTTTATCGAGGGGCTGAAACGCATTAATGACCGCCATCACGTCTTCAGCCAAGTGCGCGGGCAAGGCTTGTTGCTCGGCGCCGTCATGAGTGAACGTTATAAAGATCAGGCTAAACAGCTGAACACGCTGGCCGCCGAAGAAGGGTTGATCGCCCTGATTGCCGGGCCGAACGTGTTGCGTTTCGCACCTTCGCTGATTATTCCGGGTGCTGATGTCGAAGAAGGGCTGAACCGCCTTGAACACGCCGTCGCCCGCCTGTGCGTATGAATCTCCAGGATAAATGAGGTAAAGCATCATGATGTTGATTCGACCTGTGCGGCCCGGTGATCTTGCCGATATCCTGCAGTTGTCAGGCAAAACCGGCATCGGTTTAACGTCTTTGCCCAAGGATGAAGCGCATTTACGCGCACGTATTGAACGTTCTGTGGCGACCTGGGAAGGCCGCCTCGGGAAAGCCGACCAGGGTTATCTGTTCGTGCTTGAAGATACTGAACGGGAAAAAGTGGTGGGCGTCAGTGCGATTGAAGTGGCCGTCGGGCTGAGCGAGCCCTGGTATAACTTCCGCCTCGGCACGCTGGTTCATGCGTCCAAAAGTCTGAATATTTACAAACCGGTGCCGACGCTGTTTCTCAGCAATGATCACACCGGTTATACCGAGCTTTGCACGTTGTTCCTCGATCCTGAATACCGCCACGGGAAAAACGGGCAGTTGTTATCAAAAGTTCGCTTCCTGTTTCTGGCGGCTTTTCGCGAATATTTCTCCCGTAAGGTGATTGCCGAGATGCGCGGGATGTCTGATGACACCGGACATTCCCCTTTCTGGGACAGCGTCGGGCGGCATTTTTTTGGTATGGAATTCGCTGAGGCCGATCGCCTGACCGGCATGGGGCAAAAATCGTTTATTGCCGAGCTGATGCCTAAACACCCGCTTTATACTGAACTGCTCAGCCACGAAGCCCGTGAAGTGATTGGCGAAGTACATCCGCAAACGGCCCCGGCGCGTGCCGTGCTGGAAGGCGAAGGGCTGCGTTATGAAGGTTATGTCGATATTTTCGATGCCGGGCCGACGCTGGAAGGTGAAATCGACCAGTTGCGCGCGGTTAAAGAAAGCCGCCTGCTGCCGGTCAGGCTGGCGGAGCACCGCAGCGATCGCGATGAGCCTTTATATCTGGTGGCCAACGAGCAATATCAGAATTTTCGCGCATTAATCGTCCCCGGCGATAATTCGCCTGATTCACTGACGCTCAATGCCGCAGAGGCTGAAGCGCTTGGGGTGCTGGAAAACCAGAGCCTGCGCGCCGTGGCACTTTTCCCCGGTAATTCCATAATCAATCCGACGCAACTTCAAAAAAAGGAAAGCCTCGCATGATGCAACCCGCACTCTTTATTCAGGGCCAGTGGCGTAGCGGACAAGGTGCGCAACTGAACAAAATCAATCCGGCCGATAACGCATTGTTGTGGTCAGCTCTGAGCGCAAATGCCGAAGACGTTGATGCTGCCTGTGCGGCAGCGCGCACGGCGTTTCCGGCCTGGGCGCGCAAAACTGTGGCTGAACGGGCCGTCGTGATTCAACGTTTCGCCGATTTACTGACGGAACACAAAACCCGGCTGGCTGAAATTATCAGCCAGGAAACCAGCAAACCACGCTGGGAAACGCTGACCGAGATCCAGGCGATGATCGGTAAAGTGGCTATTTCTGTGGACGCCAGTCAGCAACGCACCGGCGAAAAACACACGGCGATGCCGGATGGCGAAGCGGTTTTACGCCATCGTCCGCACGGCGTTCTGGCAGTGTTCGGGCCGTATAATTTCCCCGGACATCTGCCAAACGGTCATATCGTTCCGGCACTGCTGGCGGGCAATACGATTGTTTTCAAACCGAGCGAGCTGACGCCGAAAACTGCCGAGGAAACCGTGAAACTCTGGCAGCAGGCTGGTTTACCGGAAGGCGTGCTTAATCTGGTGCAGGGCGGGCGTACGACCGGCGAAGCGCTGGCGGCCTGCGGGAATATTGACGGGCTGCTGTTTACCGGCAGCGCGGGCACGGGGTATCAGTTACACCGCCAGCTGGCCGGTCAGCCAGAAAAAATTCTTGCGCTGGAGATGGGGGGGAATAACGCACTGATCGTAGAACCGGTTGCAGACATTGATGCGGCCGTGAATCTTACCATTCAGTCTGCCTTTATCTCCGCCGGCCAGCGTTGCACCTGTGCACGCCGCTTGCTGGTGAAAGAAGGCCAGGCGGGGGATGCGTTTATTGCGCGTTTGCTCGATGTCACGATGCAGCTGCGCGTGGGCGGCTGGAATGACAGTCCGCAACCGTTTATGGGCGGGGTGATTTCAGACGCCGCAGCCCGCAACATGCTCAAAGCGCAGGACGAATTGCTGGCGCTGGGCGGTAAACCGCTGCTGTTGCTGACACGCCCGGATCCGCTGAATACGGTGCTGACGCCTGGGATTATCGATCTTACCGGTGTGGCCGGAGTTCCGGATGAAGAATACTTCGGGCCTCTGCTGAGTATTTACCGCTACAGCGATTTTGACCATGCAATCGCGCTGGCTAATCAGACGCGCTTCGGGCTGGCTACCGGGCTGATATCCGCTGAGCGCAATCAGTTTGAGCAGCTATTATTGGAAGCAAGGGCGGGTATTGTTAACTGGAACAAACCGCTGACCGGCGCGTCAAGCAACGCCCCGTTTGGTGGTATCGGTGCCTCCGGTAATCACCGTCCGAGCGCTTATTACGCCGCGGATTACTGTGCGTGGCCAATGGCTTCGCTGGAAACAGACAAGCTGGAACTCCCTGCGACGCTGTCGCCTGGTGTTGATTTCCGTACAACCTGAGGAGAGGCTGAATGTCCGGATGTGAAGCAAATTTCGACGGATTAGTCGGACCCACACACCATTACGCCGGGTTGTCGTTTGGCAACGAGGCGTCAACCAAAAACCAGAATGCGGTCGCTAATCCCCGGCTGGCGGCGAAGCAGGGCTTACTGAAAATCAAAGCGCTGGCGGATTTGGGATTTGCACAAGGCATTTTGCCCCCGCATGAGCGCCCGCACCTGAGCACGTTGCGCAAGATGGGGTTTGGCGGCAGCGATCGTGAGGTACTGGCTAAAGCGCAGGCCTATTCACCGCGCCTGCTGTCGTCACTGAGCTCCGCGTCATCTATGTGGGTGGCAAATGCGGCGACGGTTTCCCCTTCAGCGGACAGCGCGGACGGACGGGTGCATTTCACCGTGGCCAATCTGAACAACAAATTCCATCGCGCGATTGAAGCGGATACCACATCCGCTATTTTGCACGCGACGTTCCATGCTGATAAATATTTCGCGCACCACGACGCACTGCCACAGGTGACCGCGCTGGGCGATGAGGGCGCGGCAAACCACAACCGTTTATGCGGCGCGTACGATAAACCCGGCGTGCAGATTTTTGTGTACGGGCGCGACGGGCTGGCCACCGGTGAAAACGAACCGGTACGCTATCCGGCGCGCCAGACCCGCTTAGCCAGTGATGCGGTGGCACGCCTGCATCAGCTTGATGAAAAACGCACGGTCTTTATTCAGCAAAACCCGCACGCTATCGACAGCGGCGTTTTTCACAATGACGTCATCTCGGTCAGTAACGGTAACGTGCTTTTCCATCATGAACAGGCGTTTGTGAATTCCACCAAAGCGCTGGAAGACATTCGCCGCAAAATGGCCGCGCTGGAGCTGGATTTTCTGCCGATTGAAGTGCCGCGGTCGAAGGTTTCCCTCGACGATGCGGTAGCGACTTATCTGTTTAACAGCCAGTTGCTGACCAAATCCGACGGAAAAATGCTGCTGGTGGTGCCGGAGGAATCCCGCCAACATGCCGGTGTCTGGGCCTATTTATCGGCGCTGAAAGAGAGCGGCGGGCCGATCAATCAGATTGAAGTCTTTGATCTGCGCGAAAGTATGCGTAACGGTGGCGGCCCGGCGTGCCTGCGCCTGCGTGTGGCGCTGAACCGCAATGAACTGAATGCGGTGAATGTCGCTTCCCTGATGAGTGACAGCCAGTTTGTGCGGCTCAACGCCTGGGTCGATAAGCATTACCGCGACCGGATGCAGGCTAAAGATCTGGCCGATCCGCAACTGCTGACGGAAGTCCGGGCTGCGCTCGATGAACTGACCAATATTCTCGGTCTGGGTGCTATTTATCCGTTCCAGCGCTAAGCCTCAAAGGAGTGAACGCATGTTTGATTTTCTGGCGATGACGCTTCGGGCAGAACCTGTCACGGAGCCCGCAGGGCAAACTGAAACGCTGGACTGGCAGTGGCGCGGAGAAGGTATTCTCGAACTCTCCCCGCGCCAGCCTTGTGACGTTGCCGTGGTGATTTCCGCCGGTATCCACGGCAATGAAACGGCACCGGTTGAGCTGCTAAATCAGCTGGTGGGTGAGCTGTTAAACGCAAAAAGGCAGCTGCGCGTCCGGTTGCTGGTACTGCTGGGCAATCCTCCCTCAATGCGCATTAATAAGCGTTTTGTTGATGCGGATATGAACCGTATGTTTGGCGGCCGGCACGCGCGTATTCCGCCTGTTGATGAAACCCGCCGGGCGCAGGAGCTTGAACAGGTGATGGCGTTGTTTTACCGCAGCGCAAAAGCGGCGGGGGCAACACAACGTTTCCATTATGATTTGCACACGGCTATCCGCGGTTCAAAGCATGTTCGTTTCGGATTGCTGCCCTTCCAGGCACGTCCGAAGGGCGAGGCGATGCTCAGATGGCTTGATGCGGCGGGGCTGGATGCGCTGGTACATCATCGTTCGCCGGGCGGCACGTTTACGCATTTCAGTAGCGAAGTTTTTCAGGCGGACAGCTGCACGCTGGAACTGGGCAAGGCGCTGCCCTTTGGCCACAACGATCATGCTCAGTTCACCGGTATCCGCCGGGCGCTGGAAAACCTGGTTAGCGGTGAACCTTTGCCCGCGCGGGAAGCAGAGACACCGTTGATCCATTACCGCGTTGTGCAGGATATTATCCGGTCAAAAGAAGACTTCCGCCTGTTTGTCCCGGCAGATGCGCTGAATTTTACGGCATTCAAAAAAGGTTTTGTGCTGGCAGAAGAAAGTGGCAAGACCTATCAGGTCGAAGAGGAAGAAGAGAGGGTGTTATTCCCGAATCCGAACGTTGCTACGGGGTTGCGGGCCGGTCTGATGCTGGTCCCCGTTATCGCTTAAACAGCCGCTGCGTTGGCGGCTTTTATATGTGTCGCCGGTCAGTAACACGAATAACGGGAAGATAACGGTTTAATCTCCACAAAGAAAAAGGGTTCTGATTTTCATCAGAACCCTTTTTCTTTAATTTGGCGGTGAGGGAGGGGTTCGAACCCTCGATACGATTTCTCGTATACACACTTTCCAGGCGTGCTCCTTCAGCCACTCAGACACCTCACCGTGTTCGTTGCATCGCAAGCTCTGCAACGGGGCGCTACTATAGGGAGACAGCCGCGAAGGGTCAAGAAGATTTTCGGTGTTTTGTCTCAGGTGCTCAGACTCTGTTCAGGCGAAGGTTATTACGGTGGCAGGCGTGTTTTCGAAACGCAGAATAGCAAAAGGCCCGGATTTTCATCCAGGCCTTTGGCTTTAATGTGGTGGAGAGAGAGGGGTTCGAACCCTCGATACGATTGCTCATATACACACTTTCCAGGCGTGCTCCTTCAGCCACTCAGACACCTCTCCAGCTGTCAGCCACACCGCAGTGCTGCTGACCGGCGCTAATGTAGGGAAAAGTGGCTTCTGCGTCAACCCTCTTTTGCAGGTTCCGTGCCGTTTACACAAACTTAGAGCAATTTGCTGATTTACAGAACAAAAGCTGCTCAAAGCCTGAGCGCCCGGCAGGCTGTTCCCCTGCGTGATTAATTTTGCTTATAAAAATGAATAAATAAGTAGATTTTTTGCATAAAAGCACAATTATCCGACAAACACTTTTTGTTACGGCTAAATAGCAAGATATGTTGTGGAAAACATCTCTTATGGCGGTATAACCATGCCCTCTACAAAAATGCTTCGTATAAGAACTGCACAAGTCATCATTTGAAGCAGAGTTTATTTCTCAGATAAGGACAGGGGTCATTCTTGAGTCAGTTAAACAGCACGACCGCACCGCATCATCGGGCGGCGATACCCGCCGGAGCCGGTACTTTATTTTTCGTTCAGACATTCGCAACGCTGGGCTTTGCGGTGCTGTATTCCACTCTGGTGCTGTATGCCACCAAAAAACTGGGTTTCAGCGAAGATAATGCCAACGCCATCATGGGCGTTTTCGGGGCATTCAACTACGGGCTGCATATGTTTGGTGGCTATCTCGGCGGGCGATATCTCAGCAACCGTAATCTGTTTGTACTCGGCATGGTGTTGCAGGTCTTCGGCTGTGCGCTGATTGCGCTGGAAGGCGTGACCGGCTTGTACTGGGGGCTGGCGATGTTCCTGACCGGCAGCGGGCTGAATGTAACCTGCCTGAACATGATGCTGACGCAGCGGTTTGCACCAGACGATGACCGCCGTGAATCTGCATTTTTGTGGAATTATGCCGGGATGAATCTGGGCTTCTTTATCGGTTTCGCCGTCGCAGGGTATTTCCAGCTGAGTGAAAACTACCGCGCACTGTTTCTGTTCGCTACGCTCGGCAATGTGGCGGCAGTGGTTGTTACGCTCTCCCGCTGGTCGGTTCTGGCTGACATCAGCACGCCGCTTAAAGGCGTCAGCCGCAGCCAGTTGCTGCGCCGTATGGCTGTTGGTATCGCTATTTTAATCATCCTTGTGCCGGTCATTCGTATGTTGCTGACCCACGCGGAGTTCAGCAGTTACTTTGTGGTCGCGCTGGGTATTATTATTTTTGCACTGATGGCACTGGTAACTTTCCGCCACCGTGATGCTGATGAGCGCCGCCGGATGAAAGCTTATTTGCTGCTGGCGTTGGGATCACTGGTCTTCTGGACGCTGTACCAGCTGGCGCCAATGGGCCTGATGCTGTTCTCCGAAAACAATATTAATCTGAACGTGTACGGTATCCGTGTGGCACCGCAATGGATCCAGAACATTAATACTCTCGTGATTGTCATTGGCGGCCCGCTGATGGCGCTGTGGTTCAATAAATTGCGTCAGCGCGGCTGGAAAATTGATGTTCCGGCACAGTTCTCGGCTTCTTTATTCTGCATGGGACTGGGAATGCTGGTTCTGCCGCTGGGGATCCATCTGGCGGGCGGCGACGGGCTGGTGGCGTTTAAATGGATTGCCATCAGCTATTTGCTGCAAAGCATTGGTGAGCTGCTGATTTCGCCTATCGGCTACGCGATGATTGGCAAGCTGGCACCGGCGCGCTATCAGGGCGTGATGATGGGATGCTGGATGATGGTCACTGGCGTGGCATCGGTACTGGCCAGCTATATTTCTGGGCTGATGCCGCAGAATGCAGGCAGTACGCCAGCGCTGACGAACCCGGGTTACAGCGAAGTCTTTAACGCGCTGGGCTGGGGATCGGTCGTGACCGGTGTAGTATTGCTGGTGCTTATTCCGCTGCTGCGCCGGATGATCCGCCGGGAGCCTGCCGCCGCCTGATAAAATGGCGGTGCAAATCACTCCTTTCACAGGCTCCGATTTCCGGGGCCTGTTCTTTTTTCAGCCGCAGGGTTGCATCCTGATGATATTCAGGGAAATCTATCAGTCCACAGGAGGCACCGCGATGAACATTATTTTTTACCACCCTACATTTGATGCAAAACTCTGGATTGACGGCATCACAAAAAGATTGCCGCAGGCCAATATGCGGGTATGGCAAGCCGGTGACGACCAGCCGGCGGATTACGCGTTAGTATGGCGTCCGCCGCATGACATGCTGGCATCGCGCACGGCGCTGAAAGGGATTTTTGCCCTCGGTGCGGGCGTTGATGCCATCCTCGCACAGGAACAGCATCAGCCCGGGACATTGCCTGCAGGCGTACCTTTATTGCGGCTTGAAGATACCGGGATGTCTTTGCAAATGCAGGAATATGCGCTGGCGGCCGTGCTGCGCTATTTCCGCCGCATGGATGAATACCAGCTGTTCCAGCAACAAAAGCAGTGGCATGCTCTGGTTCCTCATTCACGCAGCGATTTTACCCTCGGTGTGCTTGGCGCGGGTGTGCTGGGCAGCAGCGTTGCTGAAGCTTTGGCTGGTATGCAGTTCACCGTGCGCACCTGGAGTCGCAGTGCCAAATCACAGGCCGGAGTACAAAGTTTCTATGGTGACGATCAGCTGGCTGCGTTCTCAACCGGTTGTAAAGTACTGATTAATCTCTTGCCGAATACACCGCATACCGCGGGTATTCTCAATCATCAACTGTTCACAAATATGCAGCATAATGCCTATCTGATTAACCTCGGACGTGGCGGTCATCTGGCCGAAGGTGATTTATTGCGGGCGCTGGACAGCGGGCAAATAGCCGCTGCTACGCTGGATGTCTTCACCGAAGAACCCTTGCCGGCGATGCACCCGTTCTGGTCGCATCCGCGTGTGAGCATCACGCCACACGTTGGTGCAGATACGCTGCCGCAAGAAGCGATGGACAGTATTGTCAGCAATATTGTTGCGATTGAAGAAGGGCGCGAACCTGCCGGGCAGGTCGATCTCATCCGGGGTTATTAACGTTAATCTGCTAACATTATTAAAGCTGTGGTTACCCCGCCACGGCTTTATAACTTCAAGGAGAGCACATGCCGTACCCGGTTGATTTACATATGCATACTGTCGCCAGCACGCACGCTTACAGCACACTGCATGATTACATTGATGAAGCAGCAGAAAAGGGTATTAAGCTGTTTGCCATCACGGATCATGGCCCTGATATGGCCGATGCGCCGCATTACTGGCACTTTATGAATATGCGGGTGTGGCCGCGTCTGGTTAACGGCATTGGCATCCTGCGCGGGATCGAGGCGAATATCAAAAACATCAATGGCGACATTGATTGTACCGGTCCGATGCTCAATGAAATCGACGTGATTATTGCCGGTTTTCATGAGCCGGTGATGCAACCTGTTGATAAAGAAACACACACCGCTGCAATGATTGCGGCGATGGCCGGGGGGGAGGTGCATATTATTTCGCATCCGGGTAACCCGAAATACCCGATTGATATTCCGGCCATCGCGGCGGCTGCTGCGAAATACAATGTGGCGCTGGAGCTGAATAACTCATCCTTTATCCATTCACGTGTGGGAAGTGAACCCAATTGCCGCGCGATCGCGCTGGCGGTGAAAGAGGCGGGGGGCTGGCTGGCGCTGGGGTCGGATTCGCATATTGCGTATTCGCTCGGCGGTTTTGAGCATTGCGAACGCATTCTGCGTGAAATTGATTTCCCGGAAGACCGGATTCTGAATGTCAGCCCGCGCCGTTTTCTCGATTTTCTGGAAAAGCGCGGCCGTGCCCCCATTGCCGAATTAAGTGAACTGTGACATTGTCGCGTCCACATTGCCGGGGATGACTCCTTTACTTCGACTTATCAGGTTACTGTTATGAATGAATTTTCTATTGTCTGCCGCGTGCTGGGTACCTTGTTCTACCGTCAGCCGCAGGATCCGTTGCTGGTTCCGCTTTTTGGCCTGATCCAGGACGGTAAACTGCGTGAGCACTGGCCGCTTGAGCAGGACGCACTGTTAGTCCGTTTGCAGCAAAGCGCGAATCCCGAAACGCTGGCGGGTGAATTTAACCATTTATTCGTTGGTCCGGAATGCGCCGTTTCCCCGTTCCGCAGCGATTATGTCGAAGGCGCAAATGAAATGGATGTCCGCACTTTTCTGCAACAGCGTGGAATGCCGTTAGGGGAGTCGCCTGCAGATCATTTCGGCGCTATGCTGCTGGCCGCGTCCTGGCTGGAAGATCAGTCTCAGGAAGATGAAGTCAGCGCGCAGATCACCTTGTTTGATGAGTTCCTGTTCCCGTGGTGCGGTAAGTTCCTGGGTAAAGTAGAAGCCCATGCGACCAGCGGTTTTTACCGCACGCTGTCGGAAATCAGCCGCGAAGCTTTGCAGGTGATGCGTGATGAACTCGAGGAACAACTGCCGCCGGATTTGGAAGACGCCGAAGAGGACGACCAGTAATTTTTTGAGATACACATGAAAAAGCCCGGCGGTGAGTCACCACGCCGGGCTTTTTCATGGCCGGTTCCTGAGGATTAGTCGGTAAACGGAATCACCAGTTCACCAGGTTTGACTTCAATCCCTTTCGCCAGTTTTTTCGCCATTGCTTCGCCTTTGCTGTGCTCGCCATTAAGCACATAAGCCGGACGCTGGTTGAAATAGGTATTCAGCGAGTTATTCAGATAAGGCATCAGGCCTTTCATGACGCTGTCCATTTTTTCCGGTTTGATGGTGTAATCCGTCACCTGCATGTCTTTGAGGAAAATCGCGCCTTTTTCACGGTCATAACTCGGATGTGCTTTCAGCGTCAGACGCATATCGGCCTTCTGCGGGCCGAACAATGACGAGATATCGACATGGGCATCACCGGTCAGGATCGCAACACCCGGCTCTGCGCGGCCAATCTGGCTGCTGAGGTTTGTCAGAACCAGTTTCGCATCGACCAGCCCCGGTACACCTAACTGCTTCTCGAAGTTATTATTCTTTTGCAGGTAGTCGTTGACCTGCTGTTCACTGATTGTGTACTGCGTCAGCTGGTTGCAACCTGCCAGCAGGCTGGCAGCAATCAGCATTGCGGCACCTAAAAATCGCTTTGTCATTCTTCCCTCATTACCTGAACACTATTTTGTCAGCATGACCGCGAAACGGCATGGTTCCTATCGGACAACGCTGATTAGCCTAAGTGCTCAGGGATAAGAAGAAAAGGAAAAAGAGCCGGAAGCGGGCTTCCGGCTGAAAAGACTTAGCTGGCGAGGCGGGTGAAGAGATTGACCTGAGTCTGTTTCGCCATATTGTCGCGATAAGCCAGAACGCGTGAAGGCCAGTCAATGCCCTGAACGATCGACAGTGAACGCAGCACCGGCCACAGGTGAATATCATCTTCAGAAAGCTCACCATTCACCGCGTTGGGCTCAGCGATCAGCTTGTCGAGTGCGCGTAAATCCTGGCTGATTTTTTTCACCAGTCCCTCTGAATGTTTCAGATGCTCCTGAAAATCGCCGCTGGCGGCCTGTTTTTTGTCGGAGAAGTACTTACGCGCTTCTGGCGTGGAGAACTCCTCCAGCGGCGCGGCCGCAAAACGAGGCAGCAGCAGACGACCCATATATTCAGAAACATGACGCAGCCAGGTCGCAATAGACGCATTCAGCGGGCCGGTCAGCAGCGGTTTGCCATCACTTTTGTCGATGTAATGCACTATATCCATGCTCTCCGGCATGAATCCGCCATCTTCTTTTTGGAGGATTGGCACCATCTTTTTGCCGACCATCGAAATGGGCGTTTTTTCGTCGTCGTTCAGCAGAACTTTGATTTCAACCGGGATGTTATTCAGACCGAAAATCATGCGTGCTTTTACGCAAAAAGGGCAATGTTCGTAAACGTAAAGTCTCATAGTTCATAGCTCCTGTTATTGCCGGCGGTGACCTGTTGTAGGGTGCGTGAAAACTGCCGGATGTAGGTTCGGATTTAATCTAACGCTATGATTCAGTATGGGCAAATGAGGAAGGGAGATCAAACCGCATCCCGTGGAACGCGGTTTGCATCAAGCTATTAGCTGCCGCTCAGCATGGCCGGTTCAATGCGACGCAGATTGAACTGCCAGTACAAACCGCTGAGGGTGATGAGCCCGACAACGCCCAGTAAAAACCACGGTAATTCAGGTAATTCAAGCGCACGGCCAGTGTCGTACATCCAGCCACCGCCGGTATAACCAATCACACCGCCAAGCGCCAGCCCGAGGCGGCTGAAACCCATATAGCTGCCGCGCGCGCGGGAATCTGCCAGCGAAGCGCTGAGAGTTTCACGGGCAGGTTCTGCGATAATTGAGCCGATATAGAAGAAACCGATCAGCAGCAGCAGCGGGTTGATCGACGTCACCAGTCCGACCGGCAGAAGGCTGAGTGTCATGATCAGCAGGCCAAACATCAGACGTTGCTCAAGGCGAAAACGTTTTTCGCTCCAGCGGGCAATCGGATACAGCAGCGTCAGCGAAAGCACGGCCTCGATGGCGTACATCCATTTCACCGCAGACGGGCTGCCGGCAACGTCATTGACCGCAATAGGTAACATCAGCATGACCTGCACGGTCAGCATGTAATAACCGGTGAGCGTCAGCACATAGGCGAGAAAACGGCGGTCGCGCAGCACGCGCATCATGCCTTCACGCATCGGGGTACGCAGGGTGGAAATCCGGTAAGCCGGCAACAGCCAGGCGTTGCTGGCCGCCGCCAGACAAAAGATGCCTGCACCGGCCCAGCACACATAATGGAAATCATATTGCAGCAACCAGCTACCGATAAGCGCACCAATAACCGCTCCGGCACTGTCTTGCATCATCATCAGGGAGAAAAACCGGCCGCGCTCATGCGGGCGTGTCAGTTTGATGACCAGCGCAGTGCGCGGCGGGTCAAACAGCGTGCCCCCCAATCCGGAAAGAATACAGGAGCAGACTAAAATCCACGGTTCATCGGCCATCGCCATGGTGGCAAAACCCGCAGCACGTAACAACATACCGGTGATAATCATCGGTTTGGCACCGAACCGGTCGGCAATCGCCCCGCCAAAAATGCCTAATCCTTGCTGAGTTAACTGCCGGACACCCAGCGCCAGGCCGACGGCCATCGCGGCCCAGCCAAGCTGATCGACAAATCGGATCGAGATCAACGGAAAAACCACGAAAAAGCCTAAAATAACCAGCGCGTTGTCTAATAACAGAAAATATTTACCCAAGCTCCGAGCTTGTGATACCAGAGACATGCTTCACCATGAGCGATTATTTGTACCCTGTCCGGCGGATACAGAAAGGAGAAAAGACCGTTCCAGTCTGAACTGGAATCTGGCAATTAGATAGGGCGCTATTGATAATATTTTTTTATCGTCAAGCCGCGTTCTGACTGGCAGAATTAGCGGTGATCTGTCGTTTCCTATAAATTCTATTTATCGACCCATGCGGGATGTGGAGGGAAGGGATGTTTGGCTACAAATCTGCCGTGCCAAAGGTGCGGCTTACCACTGACCGGATGGTCCTGCGTTTGGTTCACGACCGGGATGCGCACCGGTTAGCTGAATACTATGCTGAGAACCGGGCGTTTCTTAAACCCTGGGAACCGGTCAGGGACGAAAGCCATTGTTATCCCTCCGGATGGCAGGCTCGGCTGGGATTAATTACCGAGATGCAGAAACAGGGGAGCGCCTACTATTTTATTTTGCTCGATCCTGATGAAAATCGTGTGATGGGCGTGGCGAATTTCAGCAACGTGCTGCGTGGCTCTTTTCACGCTTGTTTCCTGGGCTATTCGCTGGGTCAGGAATGGCAGGGGAAAGGGCTGATGCAGGAAGCCTTGCAGTCGCTGATCCGCTATATGCAGCGCCAGCAAAAGATGCACCGCATTATGGCGAATTACATGCCGCATAACAGACGCAGCGGTCAGCTTCTGGAGCGTCTCGGCTTCGAACGCGAAGGCTATGCGAAAGACTATTTGCTGATCGACGGCAAATGGCAGGACCATGTACTGACTGCGCTGACCTGGCAAGAATGGACACCCCCGTCCCGATAAGGAGAGCAACATGAAACATGAACTCAGCGCCCGGGAGGCGCGGGTGGTGGGCTGTTTACTGGAAAAACAGCTCACGACGCCGGAACAATATCCGATGACGCTCAACGGGCTGACGACCGCCTGCAATCAGAAAACCAACCGTGAGCCTGTGATGGAGTTGAGTGAAAGCGATGTTCAGCAAACGCTGGATCTTCTGCTGCGCAAACACTTTATCCGCACCCTGAGCGGTTCCCGCACCATGAAGTATGAACATCGCTTCTGTAATTCCGAATTCGGCAATCTCAAGTTTTCCCCGCAGGAGGTGGCTATCGTCACCACTTTATTACTGCGCGGCGCACAAACGCCGGGCGAACTGCGCACCCGCACCAACCGCCTGCATGATTTTTCTGACGTTGCCGAAGTTGAGCAGACCCTGACAGACCTGACTCACCGCGAAGATGGCCCGTTCTGTGTGCGTCTGGCGCGTGAGCCGGGCAAACGTGAAAACCGGTTTATGCATCTGTTTAGCGGCGAAGTCAGCAATGTGGCTGGCGCGTCTGAAGAACCGTTGTTCAGCGCTGCGGCGACGGAAAATTCAGATCTGGCAACCCGTGTCGAAGCGCTGGAGGCGCAAGTTGCTGAACTGAAACAGCGTCTGGAAAACCTGCTGCAACATCTGGCCGATTAAAGGAGTACGTCGTGAGTAAATTACGTATAGGGGTTGTCGGGCTTGGGGGGATTGCGCAAAAAGCATATCTGCCGGTTCTCAGCCATGCGGAAAAATGGACACTGGTCGGAGGTTTTTCCCCGAATCAGCAAAAAGCACAAGCCGTCTGCGACAGCTATCGCATGGCCTGTTTCTCACGCATAGATGAGCTGGCGAACCAGTGTGATGCCGTCTTTGTCCACAGCAGCACGGCGAGCCATTTTGAGGTCGTCGGGCAATTGCTGGCGCAAGGTGTGCATGTTTATGTTGATAAACCCCTGGCGGCGGAGCTAGAGCAAGCGCAACAGCTGGTTGAACAGGCACATAAGGCAGGTAAGGCCCTGATGGTCGGGTTTAACCGCCGCTTTGCACCGTTGTATCGTCAGCTGAAAGGCCAGATGCAGGACGCGGCGTCCTTGCGTATGGATAAGCACCGTACGAACAGCGTCGGGCCAAATGATCTGCGTTTTACGTTGCTGGATGATTATCTGCACGTTGTCGATACGGCGCTGTGGCTGGCGGGCGGCAATGCCACCCTGGAAAGCGGGCTGATTCAGATTAATGAAGCTGACCAGATGATTTATGGCGAGCATCATTTCCTGTGCGGAGAAACGCTGGTGACGACCTCAATGCACCGCCGCGCCGGGACATTCCGCGAAAGCGTGCAGGCGGTTACCGAAGGCGCCGTTTATCAGCTTGACGACATGCGGGTCTGGCGCGATGAACGCGATGATATTCTGACCCAGCAACCTGTTGCTGGCTGGCAAAGTACGCTGGCGCAGCGCGGTTTTGCCGGCGCAATTGAGCATTTTGTCGATTGCGTCTCGAACCATACCGCCCCTGAAACCAGCGGCGAACAGGCGATTTACGCGCAGGCCATGATCGAAAAAATTCTGCAAAACTGAGTGAAAGCCGCACAGGACGGTGCGGGTAACAATCTATAACAACTGCCGTTGGCTATTGCATGGCGGATGCGTAGACTAAGCGCATCTTTGAGCCATGCCGGTTCATCTTTCACGCCTGCTGATGCAGGCGTGGTTGTTTAACTGACTGATTTAAAAACTAACCGGCGAACAAGAACAGTGACATGAATCTACTTAAATCTTTGGCAGCCGTCAGTTCCATGACGATGTTTTCACGTGTATTAGGCTTTGCCCGCGACGCCATTGTGGCGCGCGTTTTTGGCGCCGGCATGGTGACCGATGCCTTTTTTGTGGCGTTTAAGCTGCCCAATTTATTGCGGCGCATTTTTGCCGAAGGGGCATTTTCACAGGCCTTCGTTCCGATTCTTGCCGAGTACAAAACCCAGCAGGGCGAGGAAGCCACGCGGACGTTCATTGCTTACGTTTCCGGCTTGCTGACGCTGGTGCTGGCGATTGTCACCGTGCTTGGTATGCTTGCCGCGCCGTGGGTGATTTATATTACGGCTCCCGGTTTTGTGGATTCGCCGGATAAATTTGCACTGACCAGTTCGCTGCTGCGCATCACGTTCCCGTATATCCTGCTGATATCGCTGGCCTCTCTGGTCGGGGCGATACTCAATACCTGGAATCGTTTCTCGATACCGGCCTTTGCGCCGACGTTTCTGAATGTCAGCATGATCGGTTTTGCGCTGTTCGCCGCACCCTATTTCCATCCGCCGGTGCTGGCGCTGGCCTGGGCGGTCGTGGCGGGCGGATTATTGCAACTGGGGTATCAGCTCCCGCACCTGAAGAAAATCGGCATGCTGGTGCTGCCGCGCCTGAATCTGAAAGATGCCGGTGTGTGGCGCGTCATGCGCCAGATGGGACCCGCGATTCTGGGGGTTTCCGTCAGCCAGATTTCGCTGATTATTAACACGATTTTCGCGTCGTTTCTGGTCTCTGGCTCCGTTTCGTGGATGTATTACGCTGACCGCCTGATGGAGTTCCCTTCCGGGGTGCTGGGTGTGGCGCTGGGGACGATTTTACTTCCGTCGCTGGCACGCAGTTTCTCCAGCGGTAACCATGCGGAATATAACCGGCTGATGGACTGGGGCTTACGCCTGTGTTTCCTGCTGGCGCTGCCAAGTTCTGTGGCACTGGGGATTTTGGCAAAACCGCTGACCGTTGCGTTGTTCCAGTACGGTAAGTTCAGTGCTTTTGATGCCTCAATGACGCAAAGAGCGCTGGTCGCCTATTCCGTCGGCCTGATGGGGCTGATTGTCGTGAAGGTTCTGGCCCCTGGTTTCTATTCGCGTCAGGACATCAAGACGCCGGTGAAAATCGCTATTATCACTTTGCTGATGACGCAGGTGATGAACCTTGCATTCATCGGGCCGCTCAAACACGCGGGGCTTTCTCTCTCGATCGGCCTGGCTGCCTGCCTGAACGCGTCGCTGCTTTACTGGCAACTGCGTAAGCAGGATATTTTCCAGCCACAGCCCGGGTGGAAAATTTTCCTGATTAAGCTGTTCGCCGCAGTGATTGTGATGTCGGCAGCGCTGCTGGGCACAATGTGGCTGATGCCAGCATGGGATGTTGGCGGAATGGCCTATCGTCTGGCACGTCTCGCGGCGGTTGTTGTGGTCGGTGTGGTGGCGTACTTCGCCGTGCTCGGTTTGTTAGGGTTCCGTGTGAAAGAGTTTGCCCGACATTAATCCGGCAATTGCCGGGTTAATTGCAGAAACAGAAAAGGGCGCTAAGCGCCCTTTTTTAATGTCTGAGGATGATGACTTACATACGCTCTACGGTTTCGATGCCCAGCGTATCCAGACCGGTTTTCAGCGTGCGCTGGGTTAACAGTGCCAGTTTCAGGCGGCTGTTACGGCTGGTTTCATCTTCTGCGCTCAGGATCGGGCAGTGTTCGTAGAAGCTGGAGAACAGGCCTGCAACGTCGTAGAGATAGGCGCACATGGTGTGTGGTGTACCTTCACGGGCAACAACGGTCAGCACTTCTTCAAATTGCAGCAAACGGGTAGCCAGCGCGGCTTCACGTTCTTCACTCAGCACGACCGGCTGAGTCAGGCTGTTAACGTCAATCTCTGCACGTTTAAAAATGGATGCCACACGGGTGTAGGCATACTGCATATATGGCGCCGTATTGCCTTCAAAGGCCAGCATATTGTCCCAGTCGAAGATGTAATCCGTGGTGCGGCTTTTTGACAGATCCGCGTATTTGATTGCGCCGATACCGACCGCGTTGACCAGATTTTCCAGTTCGCCGGCATCTTTCAGTTCCGGGTTCTTTTCAGTGATCAGCTTACGTGCACGATCAATCGCTTCATCCAGCAGGTCTGACAGTTTTACCGTACCGCCTGAGCGGGTTTTGAACGGTTTGCCGTCTTTACCCAGCATCATGCCGAACATGTGGTGCTCAAGCGTCACGGAGTCTGGCACATAGCCCGCTTTACGCGCGATGGTCCACGCTTGCATCAGATGCTGGTGCTGACGTGAGTCGATATAATACAGGACGCGATCGGCCCCCAGCGTTTCGTAGCGGTATTTCGCACAGGCGATATCGGTGGTGGTGTACAGGTAGCCGCCATCTTTTTTACGGATGATGACGCCCATCGGGTCGCCTTCTTTATTTTTGTATTCATCAAGATAAACGACAACCGCGCCTTCGCTGTCCACCGCCAGGCCTTTTGCCTGCAGGTCTGACACGATACCTGGCAGCATGCTGTTGTACAGGCTTTCACCCATCACATCGTCTTCGGTCAGGGTAACGTTCAGGCGGTTATAGGTCAGCTGGTTTTGTTTCATGGTCACATCAACCAGCTTGCGCCACATCTGCAGGCAGTATTCGTCTCCGCCTTGTAATTTCACCACGTAACCGCGGGCACGCTCGGCAAAAGCTTCGTCTTCATCGTAGTTTTTCTTGGCAGCGCGGTAGAATTCTTCGAGGTCTGCCAGATTCATATCCCCGGCATTTTCGTTCTGCACTTTTTCCAGATAGGCGATCAGCATGCCGAACTGGGTGCCCCAGTCGCCGACATGGTTTGCGCGGATCACTTTATGCCCGAGGAATTCATTGGTACGCACGGCTGCGTCACCGATGATAGTGGAACGGATGTGACCTACGTGCATTTCTTTCGCCACGTTAGGCGCAGAGTAATCAATGACGATGGTTTGCGGTTCAACAGGCGTGATCCCCAGTCTGTCATCATTCAGCGCGCTGTCTACATGCGCACCGACAAACACCGGATCCAGGAAGATGTTGATGAAACCCGGTCCGGCAATTTCGATTTTATTCGCAATACCGTTCAGATCTAAGAGCTCAACCACTTTCTCTGCCAGTTGTCGTGGCGGCATACCGAGTTTTTTCGCCACGGACATTACGCCATTAGCCTGATAGTCGCCAAACTGAGCTTTGGCGGACTGACGGACCTGCGCTTCGCTGTCGGCGGATGCGCCAGCAGCGATCAGCGCCTGGCTGACTTTATCTGAAAGGAGTGACTGAATATTCACCGGATTACCTTATAATTTATCCCCGTCATCCTTCGCGCTGCCTCTGCGTTAGCTGCCTTCGCGAACCCCGGTCACATACTGATGTATGCTCCCGGGGAATTCACTCAGTTGCTGCCTTGATGCAACCCGAATGATTTAGGGGAAGAATGTAGTTGTTTACTGGTTATACGCTTTTAACGGATTAACCGAAAATGATGCGTGTTTATATCATATTAGCCTTGCGGAGTCAGTATTGCCGCACGTCCGGGCAGCATGAAAGCGCGATTCTGCGGCATGTCTCTGGCAACCGGATGAAAGGCTGTGTAAATTACCCGCCCCGGAAGATCAGCAAACGAAAAAGAGATAGGATGCCTGCTATGAACCATGTGCCTGAGTTACAGGATTTAGTCGAGGATATGTCGCGTTTTGTCAGCGTTTTGAAGGCATTCGCGGCAAAGTTGCAGATCAATCTGGGCGAATTTCATGCTGATCACATTTCAGTGCGCTGCCATCAAAATACAACGGCAGATCGCTGGAGATCCGGGCTGGAAAAATGTGGCAGCCTGCTCAATGAAACCCTGATTAACGGGCGGCCAATCTGCCTCTTTACGCTTGATGAACCGCTGACTGTCGGGCCACTGAGCATTGACCTGGTTGAATTGCCTTATCCGGGGGATAAGCGCTATCCGCACGAAGGCTGGGAACATATTGAGATTGTGCTGCCGGGCGTTGAAGAAGAACTGTATACGCGGGCGCTGGCTTTGATTGCCGATGAAGCGCTGATGACGCCCGGAATAAAATTGAAACAAAGTTCGCCGAAGGGGGAAAATGAGCGTTTGCCTAACCCTACGCTGGCCATCACCGACGGAGCGGTCACCATCAAATTCCACCCGCACAGCTTGCGGGAAATTGTCGCCAGCGAAAGGGAAGAGGGTTAACGCCGGAATTTTTCCAGCGCGGCGTCCATCCGGTCCAGCGCTTTTTCCAGCAGGCTGCGCTGACAGCCGAAATTGATGCGCACGCACATCGGTGCGCCAAACTCGGCCCCGCCGGAGAAGCCCACACCGGCTTCGACAAAGAAACGGTAGGGATCTTCCACCGGCAATGCGCTGGCATCAATCCAGCCGAGATAAGTGCCTTCCGGTGCCAGCATGCGCAGACCTGGCATGGCGTTAATTCGAGAAGTTGCTAAGTTGCGATTTTCGCGCAAATAGCCGAGCTGTGCGTTTAGCCACGCTTCGCCGTCACGATAGGCCGCGGTCGCCGCGACGTATGCCAGAATATTGACGTGTGGCACAATGCCTTTGCTGGTGTCTAAAAATTTTCGGCGCAGTGACGGGTTCGGTATGATCGCCAGCGATGCGCCCAGACCGGCAAGGTTAAAGGTTTTCGAAGGCGAGATGAGAGTGATGGAACGTTGTTCTGCGTCAGCATTCAGTGAGGCAAACGGAATATGCTGCAGGCCGGGTTCGAGGATCAGATCACAATGAATTTCGTCTGAACACACCACCAGACCGTGGCGTTTGGCGAATGCCAGCTGTTCCCGTAATTCTTCGCGGCGATAGACCGTTCCGCCCGGATTATAAGGGTTACAGAGCATCAGCAGCTTTTCGTTGCCATCAAGACGACTTTCGGCGGCGGCAAAATCTGCCACCCAGCGTTGATGTCGTTTGACGACCGGAACGGATTTAAATTGCCGGCCTTCGGATTGTGCGGCCTGCATGAAAGGGGGGTAAATGGGCACCGGCATCAGGCTGCTTTCGTGAGGGGCAACGTTGGCGCACACGGCCACATTCAGCCCGCAGACCAGGCCCGGAAGCCAGACAATCCATTGCGGCTGAATCGCCCAGCCATAACGGTCAGCCATCCGTTTTACCACCAAATCAATCAGCTCCGGTGGCGTAATACCGTAACCAAAGACGCCTTCGGCCACGCGTTGTTGCAGTTCATTAATCACCTGGGGTGGAGACTTGAAGTCGGTATCGGCTACCCAAAGTGGAATGACATCCTGATTATTGTATTTATTCCACTTAACGCTATCACTGTGACTGCGGTCTACCCGCAAATCAAAATTGAGTGCCATAGTTAGCTTTCCTAAGCAGGCAGTTGGGCGGGAATGCTCATGTCAAAGCCTACGCGACATGGCCGGTTACAGACAAGTGTTGTAGCATAATGCCGTTATCAGGAGAGGTCACATGACTAAATTAGAAGTGTGCTGTTACAGCGTGGACTGTGCGTTAACAGCAGAGCAAGCCGGGGCAGATCGCGTTGAATTATGCGCAAGCCAGGCCGATGGCGGCATTACGCCGAGTTACGGCACCCTAAAACTGGCGAGGGAAAAAGTGACGATCCCTGTACACCCGATTGTACGTCCGAGGGGGGGTGACTTTTGCTATAGCCAGAGTGAATTTGACGTTCTGAAAAGCGATATTGCCTGTATTCGTGACATGGGATTTCCGGGGCTGGTTGTCGGCATGCTGGACGCGGAAGGGCACATTGATATGCCACGGATGTGGGAAATCATGGCGCTGTGTACGGATATGGACGTGACATTCCACCGTGCTTTCGACATGTGTCTGAACCCGAAGATTGCGTTAGAGCAGTTGACTCAGTTAGGGGTGGCGCGCATTCTGACCTCAGGGCAACAGCAAAATGCAGAAGTCGGTTTGCCGATGCTTCGGGAACTGAATCAACTGACGCGTGGTCCTATTATTATGGCGGGCGCGGGAGTGCGTCTGACGAACCTGCAAAAATTCGTGGATATCGGTCTGACCGAATTACACAGCTCGGCAGGGCGTCAGGTTAAATCTGCCATGCGTTACCGCAAAGCAGGTGTCACCATGAGTTCTGACACTGACTTTGATGAATTCAGTCGTTATTGCGTGGACGGCGATATTGTTGCCGCAATGAAAAGTACATTGCAGTTTGACGATGAAATATCCCGTACGGCGTGATAATCCAAATCGAAACGTCCTGAAAACAGTTTCAGGTTCAGACAGATTTAACCGGGTCACACGACCCTTATTGCGTCGCCCTGCGCAAGTACCAGGCCCCGTCACATTGGCGGGGCTTTTTTTATTCTACATTGCGGTTTTCAGAGGGTTTTGATGCTGTTTCAATCAGCGTGACCAGGTGTTCAATGGCGTCATTAGCCGGGGTCGGGTTATCGCTTCCGACTACATTGCGGCGTAAAGACTCGACAACTTCATTTTTTACATCGGGAAGACTGACTGAAATAGACGCGATGCTGAATGCAATTGCGGCTTCCAGGGCCTGTGCCGTGCGCAGAAGAACGTCCGGATTGTCGTGGGAATCAGACATTTTATAACCTTGTCATTAGTGTGGTTATAAAGAGTAGCATTTCTTTTACATTAAAAAAGGGTTTGGTGATTAAAAAACAGACAGGTGTGATGATTTAGTCAGAAAATCGTCAGCCCCAGGTAAGCAATGCGACGCCAAACATGCCCGCTTTTACCACCAGACACATCACAAAAAGACCTAAAACAATCACTGCACGATCAAAAAGAAATCGGATTCTTCGGCGCATACTTTTCTCCGCGACAGGTTCGCGTTCTGATGAATAAGTTTGGCCAAATTTATACACGAAATGCTATGAATCAATCCAACGATAACGCATGAAAACAGGAAGCTTTACAAAGGCCTGATGCGTTCAGGCCTCAGCCCGGACGAGAAGGGCTAAAAAGGTGAATAAATTCGGGAGGGGTATGTGAGTCAGAAGTGCGCTGGCTACTTTTCGTAGAAGTTTTTAATTTTGATGGCAACATCAATGTTGGCCCAGTGTAATTCATCTTCTCTATGCAGACTGCTGCTGCCATCTTCCCAGGAAACGTAATATGAGACGATTTCCTTGTCGGATTCAAACGTATTCATCACGGTGCCTTTGATATCGCCGGATCTGTGTTGAACGATACTACCTTTAGGGAATTTCATACATCCTCCCAAAACGTTAACCACGATCTCTGTCAGAACAAACAGATAGCCATTTCGAAAGGTTAGACCTTTTTAATCCCGAATGTACAGAGTGGCGGGGCAGAAAACCGGAGAAAAATGCAGCAGAAGGTTTCCGCCAGGCCGTGCGCCCGGCGGAGGAGACAGGCCTAAGGCTTGCGTGCGATAAGCAAGGCACGGCGCGGTGCCGGATACCCTTCAATGGTTTTGGTCGGATCGTTGGGATCGAGGAATTCGGCCAGAGATTCGCTGGTCATCCAGTCCGTACGGCGCTGCTCTTCCAGCGTAGTCACACTGACATCAGCAATCCGGACATCCACAAAACCACATTTAATCAGCCAGTCTTTCAACGCTTCGGCGGAAGGAATGAAGTAGATATTCCCCATCTGTGCGTAACGGTCACCCGGCACCAGCACCTGCTGACTGTCACCTTCGACAACCAGCGTTTCCAACACCAGCTCACCTTCGCTGACCAGTTGATTTTTCAGCTGATAAAGATGGTCCAGCGGCGAACGGCGGTGATAAAGCACGCCCATCGAGAATACGGTGTCAAAGGCGTTCAGCTCAGGGAGTTGTTCGATGCCCAGTGGCAGCAGATGCGCGCGCTGGTCGCCGCCCAGTAATTTACGCACGGCTTCGAACTGGCACAGGAAAAGTTGCATCGGATCGATACCGACGGCCAGATGCGCGCCCGCGCCAATCATGCGCCACATGTGGTAACCGCTGCCGCAACCGACGTCTAAGATCGTACGGCCCGCCAGAGAAGAAATGTGTGGAAGTACGCGATCCCATTTCCAGTCCGAGCGCCATTCGGTATTTATTTCAACGTCATACAGCGAAAACGGCCCTTTACGCCACGGCATCATATTGCGCAGCAGATTTTCAATGCCTTCTCGCTGACCAGCGGGCAGGGGAATTTCCATATTGGCGGAAACGCTGTGCAATAAATCCAGACGTTCAGGCTGTAACAGCGGCAGGCGGTCAACCGAGTTAAACCATAGTTTGAATTTACCGTGCAGCGACTCTTTCTGCCATGCAGTGAGTTGTGAAGGCAAAGTGTTAAGCCACGGGCTCAGTGGCCCTTTGGCAATCACACGGTAAAAATCACCAAAATCAATCATTCGGCTTCCCCGGCTTTCACGGCAATCAGTGAGCCGAAGTTAAAACACTGGAACCACAGTTCTGTATGCTGGAAACCGGCCTGATGCAGGCGTGCTTTGTGGGTTTCGACAGAATCGGTCAGCATGACATTTTCAAGCATGCTCCGCTTCTGGCTGATTTCCAGCTCGCTGTAGCCGTTTGCGCGTTTGAAATCATGGTGCATATTGAAAAGCAGTTCGCCGACATCTTTATCTTCGAAACTGAATTTTTCCGACAACACCAGCGCCGCGCCCGGACGCATCCCCTGATAGACCTGATTTAACAAGCGCTGGCGATCGGCCGGTTCGAGGAATTGCAGCGTAAAGTTCAGCACAACCATTGAGGCATTTTTCAGCTCAATATCCAGAATGTCAGATTCAATGACGTTTACCGGCGTCTCGGCGCGAAACGCATCGATATGACGGCGGCAGCGTTCCACCATGGCAGGAGAGTTATCGACCGCAATAATTTCACAACCCTGAACCTTAATGTTGCGGCGCATAGATAATGTGGCGGCACCCAGCGAACAACCCAGGTCATAAACATTTGTACCGGGCTGAACGAACCGCTCAGCGAGCATGCCAATCATCGAAATAATGTTGGAATAACCCGGAACAGAACGCTGGATCATGTCGGGGAAAACTTCAGCGACGCGCTCATCGAACGTCCAGTCGCCGAGCTTATCTATAGGTGCAGAAAAAAGCGTATCGTGGTTTGCCATAGTGGTGAGTCAGGCCAAAAAAAAGTGTAGGTAAAAAGTTGAGGGCAGATTTTAGCAGATACTGGCGCAGGCAGATACCTGCGCGGGAATGTTAACTGTAAACGACCGGAGGGAAACGCGGGGCGATCAGTCAAAGGCCAGAAATTGCGACCATGGCAGGTAGATAATATTGATGATAACCATCAGAACAAGCGAGATATACGTGGCGGCCATGCCATTGCGACGCCAGGTAAATTCGCGGTTTTTCAAACCATAATAATGGAATAACCGGCCCAGGATCAGCAGTGAACCACAGGCGTGTACTGTCCAGATTGCGGCACCGTTCATTTCCATAAACAGCAATAATAAACAACCGATAGGCAAATATTCTACGGCGTTGCCGTGTACACGGATGGCGGTTTGTAATTCGTAAGAACCGCCGTCGCCGGTCGCAATGCGGTATTGCATCCGCAGGCGGACAACATCGAAAGAGAGCTTAATTAAAAGTATGGCGGCAAGCACGACGTATAACGCGCTAATCATGGTGACTTCCTTGGTTATTCCCTGTGATCCGGCGGAACCGGGTTTTTCCGCTGCGCCGCTATGATAACGGGATGCCGTAAAACTGTCGTCAGGAAATCATGAAAATTCTCAGAACAAGGTGTCCTGCTCCGGCCAGTCTGGCTCAGGCTGAACGGTCGGGATTTTCGCCTGCAGCAGGGGCCACAGACTGCGAGCCTGCTGTGGTGCGTCGGTGCAATCTGGCGTGTGGATAAACAAATAAGGAGAAAGCCCCTGTGTTTCCCACGCCGCAAGTTTGTCTGCCCACTGTGAGAATAATGGCCGGTTATCGTCCAGAATATCACCGCCGATAAAACGCACGATAGGGCGCGTTGCAGTCACGACGGCGTGCAGCGGCAGGATCGGTTTTTTACGTTTTGCGTCAAGCACCGCTTCGGTCCGTGATTTTGAGCTGTGAACAGGGCGGCTGTCGAGAATGGTGCGGTTAATTCCGCGCTGATGTAATCCCTGATTCAGCGCCCGTTCGGCATCACCTTTAGCGAAAAAATCCTTATGACGCACTTCAACGCCGTAATCAAAACCGGCGGGCAGGGCATCCAGAAATTGCCATAAACGCTCGAGATGCACGGGAGCAAAGGTCGCCGGAAGCTGCAGCCAGAGCTGGCCGATGCGTTCGCCCAGCGGTTCCAGCGTGCGGTAAAACGTATCCACATCTTCCTGGCAGTTTGCCAGCGCCGCTTTATGGCTGATGGATGACGGGAATTTGAAACAGAACCGGAAGGATTCGGGCGTCATATCGCGCCAGCGCATCACGACGTCCTGTTTCGGCAACGCATAAAACGTGGTGTTGCCTTCGACACAATTGAAATACCGGGCGTAATCAGCCAGATCGCGAAGCCCGATGCGGGCCCACGCGTTGTGGTGCCATTGCGGTAAGCCAATATACATGCCGTGCTTCCTCTGATTTTTCCATAAAAAACGCCGCCCGGGAGGCGGCGTCAGGGATATCCGGCAGGGTAACGTTACTGCGGCAGTGCGGCAAGCACTTCGGCGGTTGAACGTACGCGGCTGATACGCGGGAAGATAAACTGCACGCTGGACTGATGATGGTCGTTGTTGTGCGCGCTGCACGCATCTTCGGCGATCACCAGCTCATAGCCGTGTTCCCAGGCGTTACGGGCTGTGGATTCCACACCGATATTGGTGGAAATACCGGCCAGCACGATGCTTTTAATCCCACGGCGGCGCAGCTGTAAATCCAGATCTGTGCCATAGAACGCGCCCCACTGGCGTTTTATGACCAGCAGATCTTTGTCAGTGACGCCCAGCTGTTCCGGGAATTCCCACCAGCTAGCGGGCAGGCCGCCTTCCGGTGCGGCTGCCGGGATATCAACCGGCTGTTTCAGCGCTTCGTCAAAAGAGTCAGACCAGCCCACGCGAACCATCACCACCGGAGAGCCCAGCTTACGGAAACGGTTTGCCAGCTCAGTGGCGTTGTCCAGAACCTGCTGCGCGGTGTGCGGGCCGCCGGCAAATGGCAGAATGCCTTTCTGTAAATCGATCAGCACTAATGCGGTCGTTTTAGGGTCGAGTTTCATGGTGTTTAGCTCCCGGTTATCAAAAGGGGTAAATAGAGGCAGGAATAATGAACTGCGTGTACAAAGGGGATAGCCGGAGTCTATGCTAACGCGTGGATCGAAATGGGGATAATTTTGTTAAATTATGTGTAGCAAGCAACAGGTGTGAATTTCCGCGCCAGCCTTGATGCGTTCGCACTTATCCTGCGGCGGAAATTCCTTTATAATAGCCGCCTTTTTTCGACCCGAATAAAACCCATTCCGCGCGCTGCACAGTTTTGCGGCGGGCGACCAGAGTGAATAACCGTTTCTGTACCTGTGTGCCATTAGGCCGGGTAGTGGGATCAAAAGGATACCGTTATGCGTACTGTATATTGTGGAAAGCTGAATGCGTCCAATGTGGGCCAGGAAGTGACATTGTGTGGCTGGGTTAACCGTCGCCGCGATTTGGGTGGTTTGATTTTCATCGATATGCGTGACCGCGAAGGTATCGTTCAGGTCTTCTTCGACCCGGACCAGGCAGAAGCTTACAAACTGGCTTCTGAACTGCGTAACGAGTTTTGTATTCAGTTAACCGGTACCGTGCGTGCACGTCCTGAAAGCCAGTTCAACAAAGACATGGCGACCGGTGAAGTGGAAGTATTCGCAAATCAGCTGAACATCATCAACCGTTCAGAAGCGCTGCCGCTGGACTCCAACCACGTCAACACCGAAGAAGCGCGTCTGAAATACCGCTATCTGGACCTGCGCCGCCCTGAGATGGCTAACCGCCTGAAAGCGCGTGCAAAAATCACCAGTTTCGTGCGTCGTTTCATGGACAGCCATGACTTCCTCGACATCGAAACCCCGATGCTGACCAAAGCCACGCCGGAAGGCGCGCGTGACTATCTGGTGCCAAGCCGTGTGCATAAAGGCAAGTTCTACGCATTGCCGCAATCCCCGCAGCTGTTCAAACAGTTGCTGATGATGTCCGGTTTCGACCGTTACTATCAGATTGTAAAATGCTTCCGTGACGAAGATTTACGTGCTGACCGTCAGCCAGAATTTACCCAGATCGACGTGGAAACCTCTTTCATGAGCGCTGAGCAAGTGCGCGAAGTGATGGAGAAACTGGCCCGCGAACTGTGGCAGGAAATCAAAGGCGTGGATCTGGGCGATTTCCCGATCATGACCTTTGCAGAAGCCATGCGTCGTTTCGGTTCAGACAAACCTGACCTGCGTAACCCGATGGAAATGGTTGATGTTGCTGACCTGATGAAAAACATCGAGTTCAAAGTGTTCGCCGATCCGGCTAACGACCCGAAAGGTCGCGTGGCGGCATTGCGCGTACCGGGCGGCGCACAGCTGAGCCGTAAGCAAATCGACGAGTACGCGAAATTCATCGAAATCTACGGTGCGAAAGGCCTGGCTTATATCAAAGTCAACGAAGTTGCCAAAGGTCTGGAAGGCATTCAGAGCCCGGTTGCGAAGTTCCTCAATGCAGATTTGTTGTCTGCTCTGATTGAACGTACCGGTGCGCAAGACGGAGACATGATCTTCTTCGGCGCAGCCAGCGCGAAAATTGTGACTGACGCAATCGGCGCACTGCGTCTGAAAGTGGGTCGCGACCTGAAAATCACCAACGAAGATATGTGGGCTCCGCTGTGGGTTATCGACTTCCCGATGTTTGAAGACACCGACGAAGGCGGTCTGAGCGCTATGCACCACCCGTTCACCGCACCGAAAGAAATGACGGCGCAGGAACTGGCGGCGAACCCGGTTTCTGCAATTGCGAACGCGTACGACATGGTCATCAACGGCTACGAAGTGGGCGGCGGTTCCGTGCGTATTCACCGCAGCGAAATGCAGCAGACCGTGTTCAGCATTCTGGGCATTAACGAACACGAACAGCGCGAGAAATTCGGCTTCCTGCTCGACGCCCTGAAATACGGCACACCGCCACATGCCGGTCTGGCATTTGGTCTGGATCGCCTGGTCATGCTCCTGACCGGTACGGATAACATCCGTGACGTTATCGCCTTCCCGAAAACTACGGCAGCGGCCTGTCTGATGACCGAAGCACCAAGCTTCGCGAATCCGGCCTCTTTGCTGGAACTCGGTATTGCGGTGGTCGCGAAAAAAGAAGTGACACCAGACACAAATACAGAGAATAACTAATGAGCTATAAGCGTCCTGAGTCGATACTGTGCGTCATCTACGCCAGAAACACCGGCAGGGTGCTGATGCTCCAACGAAAGGATGACCCGAATTTCTGGCAGTCGGTGACCGGCAGTCTGGAAGGCGAGGAATCCCCGAATCAAACCGCGCAGCGTGAAGTGATGGAAGAGGTCGGCATCGACATCGCAGGTGAAAACCTGCCTCTTCAGGATTGCGACCGCTGCGAGGACTTTGAAATATTTGCGCATTTGCGCCATCGCTATGCTCCCGGCGTAACCCGTAATAAAGAACATTGGTTCTGTCTGGCGTTACCCGACGAGCGTGATGTGGTTCTTACCGAACATCATGCGTTCCGGTGGCTCGGAAAAACGGAAGCGGCAGCGCTGACCGTCTCCCCGAGCAACCAGCAGGCGATTGAAGAATTTGTAAACTATTCGGTCTGTTAAGACTTTAGACTTTTTGGAGATATTTATGGCAGGTCACAGTAAGTGGGCCAACACCAAGCACCGCAAAGCGGCGCAAGATTCTAAACGTGGCAAAATCTTCACCAAAATCATTCGTGAGCTGGTTACCGCTGCACGTCTGGGCGGCGGCGATGCGGGGTCAAACCCACGTCTGCGTGCTGCAATTGATAAAGCACTGTCCAACAACATGACCCGCGATACCCTGAACCGTGCCATTGCGCGTGGCGTCGGGGGTGACGACGACACCAACATGGAAACCATCATTTATGAAGGTTACGGTCCGGGTGGTTCGGCGATCATGGTGGAATGTCTGAGTGACAACCGCAACCGTACCGTGGCTGAAGTGCGTCATGCCTTCACCAAAACTGGCGGTAATCTGGGCACTGACGGTTCCGTTGCGTATCTGTTCTCCAAGAAAGGCGTGATTTCTTTCGCACCGGGTCTGGATGAAGATGTGCTGATGGAAGCCGCGCTGGAAGCGGGCGCAGAAGATATCCAGTCTTACGACGATGGCGCCATCGACGTATTCACTGCCTGGGAAAATCTGGGCGAAGTGAAAGATGCACTGGAAGCTGCCGGTTTCAAAGCAGATTCCGCAGAAGTCACCATGATCCCATCGACCAAAGCCGACATGGATGCAGAAACTGCACCAAAACTGTTGCGCCTGATCGACATGCTGGAAGATTGTGACGACGTACAAGAGGTTTACCACAACGGTGAAATCTCCGACGAGATCGCAGAAACTCTGTAATCTCACCGCAGCCGGTGGTCTCCACCGGCTGGCTATTCTGAAATCCCTCAGCAGTTTATACTGTCCCCAACTTTCTCAAAAAAACGACAACACAAGGCGTTGAGCGGCTATGGCTATTATTCTGGGGATCGACCCCGGTTCACGCATCACCGGCTATGGCATTATCCGCCAGACAGGGCGTCAGCTAAGCTATCTGGGCAGCGGTTGTATCCGTACCGTCGTTGACGATATGCCGGGGCGTTTGAAATTAATTTATGCCGGCGTTTCGGAAATTATTACGCAGTTTCAGCCTGACTTTTTTGCCATCGAATCGGTGTTTATGGCGAAAAATGCGGACTCCGCGTTAAAGCTCGGCCAGGCGCGCGGCGCGGCGATTGTGGCCGCCGTGAATCAGGATTTACCGGTGTTCGAATACGCCGCGCGGCAGGTGAAACAAACGGTTGTCGGCACCGGCGCTGCCGAAAAATCGCAGGTTCAGCACATGGTGCGTTCTATCCTGAAACTGCCTGCCAATCCGCAGGCCGATGCCGCCGATGCGCTGGCGATTGCGATTACGCATTGCCACATGAGCCAGAATGCGATCCGGCTAAGTTCTGATAAATTGCAGATGGCGCGCGGACGTATGCGATAGACGCCGCAAGTCCATTAGGCTGGATATTCATCCAGCCTTTTTTATGATATAAACACTGCTGCTTTTGACCTGATAAGGAAAATGAACGTGATAGGCAGACTTCGAGGCATTATTCTGGAAAAACAGCCACCTCTGGTGCTGCTGGAAACCAACGGCGTGGGCTATGAAGTCCATATGCCGATGACCTGTTTTTACGAATTGCCCGAACTGGGTCAGGAAGCCATCCTCTTCACGCAATTTATCGTTCGCGAAGATGCCCAACTGCTCTACGGGTTCAATGATAAACAAGAGCGCGCGCTGTTCCGTGAACTGATCAAAGTGAACGGCGTCGGGCCAAAGCTGGCGCTGGCTATTCTGTCAGGCATGTCGGCACAACAGTTTGTCAGCGCAGTGGAAAAGGAAGAAATCACTGCCTTAATTAAATTACCTGGCGTCGGTAAGAAAACCGCAGAACGCCTGGTCGTGGAAATGAAAGACCGGTTTAAAGGATTAAACGGTGATCTATTTAACAATCATACTGATATCACGCTACCTGCATCGGCGTCGAAAACGAAAGAATCTGATGCCGAAGGTGAAGCAGTAGCCGCCCTGATATCCCTCGGATATAAACCGCCGGAAGCCAGCCGCATGATCAGCAAAGTGGCGAAGCCGGGTGCAGAATCCGAAACGTTGATTAGAGAAGCGCTGCGCGCGGCGCTGTGAGGTAAACGATGATTGAAGCTGACCGCCTGATTTCTTCTGAAGTGTTTAGTGAAGAAGAAGTCATTGACCGTGCGATCCGCCCGAAGCTGCTTAACGAATACGTCGGGCAGCCCCACGTGCGCTCGCAGATGGAAATCTTTATTCAGGCGGCCAGGCAACGCAAAGACGCACTCGATCACCTGCTTATTTTCGGGCCGCCGGGGCTGGGTAAAACCACGCTGGCGAACATCGTTGCTAACGAAATGGGCGTGAATTTGCGGACCACCTCCGGGCCTGTGCTGGAGAAAGCTGGCGATCTGGCCGCGATGCTGACCAATCTCGAACCTCATGACGTGCTGTTTATCGATGAAATCCACCGCCTCTCGCCGGTTGTCGAAGAAATTTTGTATCCGGCGATGGAAGATTATCAGCTGGATATCATGATTGGTGAAGGCCCGGCGGCGCGTTCTATCAAGCTTGATTTACCCCCGTTCACCCTGATTGGTGCCACGACGCGCGCCGGTTCCCTGACGTCTCCGCTGCGTGACCGTTTCGGTATTGTGCAGCGTCTGGAGTTCTACCAGGTCGCCGATTTGCAGCACATCGTCGGGCGCAGTGCGTCCTGCCTCGGGCTGGAATTGTCGGAAGAAGGGGCACATCAGATTGCCCGCCGCTCACGTGGCACGCCGCGTATTGCCAACCGCCTGCTGCGCCGCGTACGTGACTTTGCCGAAGTGAAAGGCGACGGCACGATCAACGGGGATGTGGCAAATGGCGCGCTGGATATGCTGGACGTTGATGCGGAAGGCTTCGATTATATGGACCGCAAACTGCTGCTGGCGATTATCGATAAGTTCACCGGCGGGCCGGTGGGGCTGGATAACTTAGCCGCCGCGATTGGCGAAGAACGTGAAACGATTGAAGACGTGATCGAACCGTTCCTGATCCAGCAGGGCTTTATCCAGCGCACCCCGCGCGGACGTATGGCGACTAACCATGCGTATAAGCATTTCGGTATTACGCGGGAAACTGAATAACAGCCTATCTGAACCCTGTAAAAACGGACGCTGATGCGTCCGTTTTGCTGTATGCCGTTAATCTTTACTGATTCACCTCGCACCGGCTGACCATGCGCCACTTGCCAGGCAGTTCGCGGGCTTCGCCTGCCAGAATCACTTTTCCCTGCGCATGGATATCCGCGCTGTTTGAACCGACCTGAACTTCAACAAATCCCGGTTCAACGATCCTTTTATGTGCATTGTTGGTGAAATTCAGCATGTCGGTTGGAATACTGAAATTCAGCGTGGCGGTTTCTCCGGCGTTCAGCTCAACGCGCTGAAACGCTTTCAGTTCGTGTACCGGCCGCACCAGAGAAGCCACGCAGTCGCGCAGATAAACCTGAATCACTTCGCTGCCTGCCCGCGGGCCGGTATTGGTCACCTGAATCTGCACGGAAATTTCGCCGTTTTCGATGGCAACCGGCTGCTGATTTAGCTGCAAATCGTGGTACCGGAACGTGGTGCCGCTTAGCCCGTAACCGAACGGGTATTTCGCGCCGAAGTGGAACGCAATCGGTGTTCCGCCACTTTTTAGTTTGTGATTGTAGTAATACGGCATCGCGCCCGCGCTTTTCGGCACGGAAACCACCAGCCGCCCGGATGGGGCTTCTTTGCCACTCAGAACATCGGCAATCGCCCGTCCGCCTTCCTGACCGGGCGCAAACGCCATCAGGAATCCGGCTACTTTTTCCTCTAAACCGCCCAGCGAATAAGGGCGCCCGCCGGTCATGACGACAATGGTCGGTTTGCCGGTTGCGACAACCTGCTCGAGCAGTTTTTGCTGAACGCCGGGTAACTGAAGGCTGTCGGTGTCAGAACCTTCGCCGACGGTACCGCTCTGGAACAATCCGGCCAGATCGCCGACAAACACCAGCGCCACGTCACTTTCCTGCGCCGCTTTGACCGCAGCGGCGATCTGCGCGGTGTCCTGAGAAACGGGTGAACTTTGCATTGGCTTACCGGCATCACCGGGGAAGACCGGCGCACCCGCTGTTCGTTTTTCGAGAATATGGCAGCCTTTCGCGTAACGAATATTCTGCTCGCCGTAGGCCGAACGCAATGCCTGAAGCGGCGTGGTGACCTGCCCGGTCTGCGCTTCCATCTCGCTGATAATCAGATGTACCGGGAAACTGTAACCGCTGAGTAATGCCAGCGGGTCGTCTGCCGTCGGGCCGATCACGGCGATTTTCTGATTAGAGGCAGGTTTCAGCGGCAGAATACCGTCGTTCTCCAGCAGTGTGATGGAGCGAACGGCCGCTTCCCATGCCAGTTCACGCGTGGCGATTTGCTGCATTTTGGGCTGTGATTCTGGCGCATACGGCTGCTCGAAAAGCCCGAGGCGGAATTTTTCCGTCAGAACACGGGCGACGATTTCATCGATTTTAGCCATATCAATCAGCCCGCGAGCAACTGCGTCGGCCAGATGCCGGGCGCAATCGCCTTTCGGTAATTCAATATCCAGACCGGCGTTGAATGCCAGCGCCGCCGATTCGGCATCATCGTGGCTGACGCCGTGATGCTGATGCAGCAGACTGACGCCGCCGTAATCCGCCACAATCAGGCCGTCAAAGCCCCATTGTTCGCGCAAAATTTCCGTCAGCAGGAAGTGATCGCTGTGGCACGGTTGCCCGTCGATATCGTGATAAGCGGGCATAACGGAACCGGCGTTTGCCAGCTTCACCGCCATTTCGAATGGTAACAGGAAGGTATCGTTGAGCTCGCGGAACCCCAGATGCACCGGGGCGTGATTGCGTGCGCCTTCGCTGAAAGAGTGGCCGACGTAATGTTTCAGCGTGGCGAGTAAATCACGATTTTCGCCCTGCAAACCGCGTACGTAGGCTGTCGCCATCATTCCGACCAGATACGGATCTTCACCGAAGGTTTCTTCCGTTCGCCCCCAGCGCACATCGCGCGAAACATCCAGAACCGGCGCTAAACCCTGATGGCAACCTATGCTTTGCGCCTCCTGCCGTATGGCGGCGGCGACCTTTTCCATCAGCTCAGGATCCCACGTCGACGCGTAGCTGAGTGAAGAGGGGAACAGCGTGGCATCCTTGCACAGTAAACCGACCAGACATTCCTCATGGAACATCGCCGGAATACCCAGCCGCGTTTCTTCGACCAGCGTTTTTTGCAGGCGGTTGAGTGCCCGGACGCCTTCTTCCGGGCTGACAACGTGCGTGCCCAGCGGGCGGGTGATTTGCCCCGCGCCATATGACAGCTGTTGCTCCAGGGCAATGCCCTGCTTATGTCCGGAAAAATCGTCGCTCAGATCGGTGCGTTCTTTGTGTTTACCATCGCTGTCGAGGATGAGCCAGAAAGCATGCATTTGGGCAAATTTTTCTGCGGGTGTCATCCGGGCCAGAAGGTCGGCAACGCGGGCAGAAACAGGCTGTGAAGCATCCTGATAAAGATGAGTCATCTCAGATCTCCTTGATTAAGCGAAGGGTTAGCAGCGCCAGAACAACGTATGAAAAGGTAAAGCATGGGCCAAAGTATTGTGAATGGGGCGCAGGTAAACAATTGAGGAAACGAATATACAATTTACGTTTTTTAATTTTGTTCTCTGTTTGTGAACAGGATCGAATTGTGGCTGAGTGTGGCGATAACGCGGGTGAAAAACCCAGTTTATATGTCAATTACGCATTATCTGGTGTTTAATTAGGAGTAATTCTGTCTTAGTTTGGAGCCGCACGTCGTATGTCCCATATCAGCGCTGGCGTTGAATACGCACTACATTGTTTGTTGTTTATTGCTAATCCGCAGGGAGATGTGACCGAGGCCAGTGTCCGGGATTTATCCGAGCTTCAGGGCGTTCCGTTTGACTACGTGGCAAAACTGTTCACGAAATTGCATAAGGCCCGGCTGATTATTGCTACGGAAGGTGCGAAGGGCGGGATCCGCCTGGCGAAACCGCCGCATGAAATCACCGTGCTGGAGGTTTTGGACGCTATCGACGGGCACAAAAAAATGTTCGACTGTAAGGAAATTCGCAACCGTTGCGCAGTGTTTGAAAACGATCCTCCTTCGTGGGCAAGTTCAGGCCTGTGTGCCATACATTCGCTGATGATCGACGCCGATAACAGCATGCGAGCGGTTTTAGCTGCACAAACACTTGCCGGATTAGCATCGCAGTTTGGTCGAAAATCTCCGCCAGAGTTCGGCCAGCAGGTTACCCGTTGGCTGGGCGATCGCGGTTCACGTCGTATTCTTTAATTCATCCTGCCTGAAGTTTTTTCTCAGTTACCTCTTGCCAGCGGGCCAGGGATCCGCGTATTTTTAACTACGACAAAGTTGGTCTTAGTTTTGATTGCAGTACTCTGTTAACACCAAAAAGGAAAAAACATGAAAGTATTACACGTTGATGCCAGCTCTAAATTTCACCAGTGGTCAAACTCCCGTGCGCTGGGGCGTTATTTTATTGAACAACTCCAGCACAACGGCGTTGATGTTGAAATTGACTATCTGGATGTCACGGAGGAAGTGCAGCCCCACGTTTCCGCTGAATTTGTGCAGGCCACCTATACGCCGCAGGCGCAGCGTACTGACCGGATGCGGGAAGTCCTGGCAGAATCCGATGCACTTTGTCAGCGCGTGATGGAAGCGGATGCTCTGGTTTGTGCGATGCCGATGTATAACTGGACGATTCCGTCCACATTCAAAACATTTATCGACAACATTATCCGTACGAATATTACTTACGACCTGCACGCAGACGGCAGCATTACCGGCAATCTCGGCGATAAAAAAGTGTTGTTTATCACCACGCGTGGTGCCGATCTCAGCGAAGGTAGCCCGTTTGCAAACATGGATGCGATGACGCCGGTGCTGAAGAATGCGTTCGGTTTTATCGGGGTAGAAAACCCGTGGTTTGTTGACGCTCAGCCCCTGCAGTTCTCCGATGAGGCCGCCCGCGAGGCCGGGCTGGCTAAAGCACGCAGCGAGCTGGATGCCGTCTCTTGTGAATGGGCTGAAAGCGTTGCAGTCACTGCGGATCACTGACCGGGCTGCGGCAAACGGAAGCTGTCGATCACCGCTTTCAATGCCGCAGGGAGTTGCCGGTGCCCGGGATAATAGAGAAAGAAACCCGGAAACGTGACAGCCCAGTCTTCCAGCACACGGACGAGTAATCCCTGTCCGACCAGTGCGTCATGCTCCGGGCTGCGGGCGGTGTAGACCAGCCCGATGCCGTCGAGGGCGATGCGCGTCATCATCGTTACGCTGTCGACAATGAGCGGGCCACTGACCGGCACCGCGATTTGTTTGCCTTCCTTTTCAAATTCCCAGCGGTACAAGGCACCTCCGGTGATCTCCCGGCGACCAATGCAGGCGTGATGTTGCAGGTCGGCAGGCGAAAGTGGTTTGGGATACCGGTTGAAATACTCCGGAGAGCCGTAAACCGCCGAATGAAAATCGTGCGTCAGCCGGACCGCGTTCATGTCTTGCTGAACGTCGCCACGGATACGGACTCCGGCATCAAACCCTTCACTGATGATATCCACGAAACCATCGTTAGTGGCCAGCTCCAGCTGAATGTCCGGGAATGCCTGATTAAATTGTTTCAGCCGTGGCATAAAGACGAGCTCTGCGGCAATGCGTGGCGTATTGATACGTACTGTCCCTTGCGGGATTTCTCTGTAGGTATTCACTTTCTCAACAGCACTGGCTATCGCAGAAAAAGCGGGTGCGATTTCGGCCAGCAAAGCCATGCCTGCTTGTGTCGGTGAGACGGTGCGTGTGGTGCGGTTCAGCAAGCGTACGCCCAGCCGCTCTTCCAGTGTGCGCAGGGAATGGCTGAGGGTTGATGCGGTTAAATTCAACCGTGCCGCCGCTTTACGGAAACTTTTCTCTTCTGCCACGGCGACAAAGGCGGTGAGTTCACCAAATTCGTTAGTCCGCATAACTTTCCCTATTGATGAATATGAACCAGTAAATCATGCGATATAAGGTGGCTTATCGGCAACAATTAATCCTCTTATAGTCAGGTCCTGGCCAACACATTTCATCAGAGGTTTATATGTCGCAGGAACTACATCCACAAAAACAATTACTTCGCCTGCATAACCGCGTGGCGCTGGTCACCGGCGGGGGAACCGGCATCGGTCGTGCTGCGGCGCTGGCCTTCGCGCGTGACGGTGCAAAAGTGGTGGTCGCCGGGCGTCGTGAGGCAGAGCTTTTGCAAACGGTGGCGCTGATCCACGAACAGGGCGGTGAAGCGCTCGCCGTGCCGGCGGATGTCTCAGACAGCCGTCAGGTCAGGCATCTGATTGCGCAAACATTGGCACATTTCGGGCGTCTGGACGCAGCTTTCAACAACGCCGGTGTGGAGGGTTTTGCGCCGGTCAGCGAAATGACGGAAGAAGAATTCGACCGCATCATTGCCATCAATTTGAAGGGAGTCTGGCTGTCAGTGAAATATGAACTGGAAGCGATGGTGGCCGCAGGTCGCGGTGGCGCGATTGTGAATACGTCTTCATGGCTGGCGCACGGCGCGAGTTTCGGGGCATCCGCGTATTGCGCCAGTAAAGGGGGGCTGGATGCGATGATCCGCGCCATTGCGCTGGAAACCGGCGCGCAGAAAATTCGTATCAACAACGTGAATCCGGGCATTATCGATACGCCGATGGCGCAGCGAATGGGGGCGAACGAAGAGACACTGAGGCCCTTTGTCCGCCTGACACCGGCCGGGCGCGTGGGCGAATCAGACGATGTAGGTGACGTGGTGGCGTGGTTGTGCAGCGACGAGGCACGGTTTGTCACCGGACAAAATCTGCTGGTGGACGGCGGTTTTACTATCGCCGGATTGCGCTAGCTCTGTGACGAATGCTCAGGGATGAGCATTCGTCGGCACAAAATCTGAAGCCGATCACAATTCCTTCATACGAAGAATATTACGACTTGTTTCTGCCAGCGATTCGCCAGAGAATCCGGTTTGAAAAGCAGGATTGTTACTGTCTGACAGGCAAAACCTAAACTTCTCGTTTTTTCGCACATGCGAAGAAACCGGAAGTTTAGGTTTTTTTTTGGCCTGAATTCAGGGGCCGGCCGCCCCGTAGAAATACAACGGCAATGTCGTGCACGACGCCATTACTCTGATGAGATAACACCATGGAATATAAAACATTAGCCGATGAAATTCTCCGCGGAGTAGGCGGAAGGGAAAACGTCACCAGCGTGGTGCACTGTGCCACCCGTTTACGTTTTAAATTGAAAAATGCCGCTAAAGCCGATGCCGCAGGGTTGAAAGAAAATCCGGGCGTGATCATGGTTGTGGAAAGTGGCGGGCAGTTTCAGGTAGTGATAGGCAATCACGTCGGTGCCGTGTATGAGGCGCTGGTGAAGGGCAGTGCACTTTCCGAAAGCGGTGATGATGATGAAGGCGCGGATAAAGGCAGCATGTTTGCCCGTGCTATTGATGTCATTTCAGGTATTTTCACCCCTTTTATCGGCATTATGGCAGCATCGGGGATCCTGAAAGGCTTTCTGGCGCTGGCACTTGCCTGCGGCTGGCTGGTGCCGGAAAGCGGCACCTATAAGGTCTGGTTTGCGGCCAGCGACGCCATGTTCTACTTCTTCCCGCTGGTTATCGGTTACACCGCCGGGAAGAAATTCGGCGGTAACCCTTTTGTGACGATGATGATCGGTGGCGCAATGGTGCATCCGCTGATGATTGCCGCATTTGATGCCCAGCAGCCGGGGGCGGCGTCTGAGCATTTTTTCGGTATTCCGCTGGTCTTTATTAATTACGCTTCATCCGTTATTCCGGTGATCCTGGCTGCGTGGGCTTCCAGCTGGCTGGAGAAACGGGCGATGAAAATTCTGCCTTCTTCGCTCCGTAACTTCATCACACCGCTGATTTGTCTGATGGTGATTGTTCCCCTGACTTTCCTGGTCATCGGCCCCGTAGCAACGTGGGCCAGCCAGCAGCTTGCCAACGGTTATCAGTTTGTTTATCACGTCAGCCCGATGATTGCCGGTGCTTTTATGGGCGCACTGTGGCAAGTGTGCGTCATCTTTGGCCTGCACTGGGGGCTGGTGCCACTGATGATTAACAACTTCAGCGTACTTGGCCATGACACCATGTTGCCGCTGTTACTCCCTGCGGTTATGGGACAGGTCGGGGCGGTCATTGGCGTCATGCTGCGTGCCAAAGATGCACGGACCAAAGCGCTCGCGGGTTCAGCCATCAGTGCCGGGATTTTCGGTATCACGGAGCCTGCCGTTTACGGTATCAACCTGCCGCGCCGCCGTCCGTTTATTTTCGGTTGCGTCGGTGGGGCACTGGGGGCGGCTATTCTCGGGTATTTTCAAACCACCGCATACTCATTCGGTTTTGCCAATATCTTCACTTTTACACAAATTATTCCACCGGCAGGTTTTGACCAGACCGTCGCCGCCGCGATTGCCGGTACGGCGTTAGCCATCGTATTTGCCGCGCTGGCGACTTATTTCTTCGGAACAGAGGAAAACGCGCAACCCACTGAGGGCAATCCGAAAATTGTGCCGGAATCTGTACAGGCACCGCGTGGGAAAACGCTCATTGCCAGCCCGATGACCGGTTCATGCATTGCACTTGACGATGTCAAAGACCCGACGTTTGCCAGCGGTTTACTGGGTAAAGGCGTGGCTATTGTGCCGACATCCGGCCAGGTGGTGTCACCTGTTGACGGCACCGTTGTCTCTTTGTTCAAAACGCATCACGCCATCGGCATTGAATCGGCAGACGGCGCAGAGATCCTGATCCATGTCGGTATCGATACCGTGAAGCTCGACGGCAAATTCTTTACGCCACACGTCGCCGTGGACGCCGTGGTGAAGCAGGGCGATTTGCTGCTGGAATTCGACATATCAGGCATCACTGATGCCGGTTACGACCTGACGACGCCGGTGCTGATTACCAACAGCGATGACTATCTTGACGTCATTCCGGCTGATATCGGGCAGACCGTCAGCGAACAAAATCCTTTACTTACTTTATTACGATAATGACCAGAGCCAGGAGGTTCATATGAACAAGCAATTCCCAGACGGATTCTTATGGGGCGGCGCAGTGGCAGCCAACCAGGTGGAGGGCGCATACCTGACAGATGGTAAAGGATTATCCACTTCTGATCTGCAACCGCAGGGCGTTTTCGGGCAGGTGCAGGAACGTGTGGAAGGTGATTACGGCGTGAAAGACGTGGCGATCGATTTCTATCATCGTTACCCGGAAGATATGAAACTCTTCGCCGAAATGGGATTTACCGTGCTGCGGACGTCTATTGCCTGGACACGCATTTTCCCGCAGGGCGATGAAACTCAGCCGAACGAAGCTGGCCTGGCATTTTACGATCGCCTGTTTGATGAAATGGCGAAATACGGCATTACGCCGCTGGTGACGCTTTCCCATTATGAAATGCCATACGGTATCGTGAAAAAGCACGGTGGCTGGGGCAGTCGTGACACCATCGGGTTCTTTGAAAATTATGCCCGCACGGTATTTACCCGTTACAAAGATAAGGTCAAACACTGGCTGACCTTCAACGAAATCAATATGTCATTGCACGCGCCGTTTACCGGTGTCGGGTTACCGGAAGACAGCAGCAAACAGGCAATCTATCAGGCTATTCATCACCAGCTGGTGGCCAGTGCGAAAGCGGTTAAAGCCTGCCACGAAATCATTCCGGACGGCAAAATCGGTAATATGTTACTCGGCGGAATGCTGTATCCGCTGACCTGTAAACCGGCTGATATGATGGAAACCTTGCAGCAAAACCGCGACTGGTTGTTCTTCGGCGATGTGCAGGTGCGCGGCGCGTATCCGGCGTATATGCAGCGTTTCTTTAAAGATCGCGGTATGGAAATCACGATTACCGCTGAAGACAAAGCCGCACTGAAAGAAACCGTCGACTTTATTTCCTTCAGCTATTACATGACCGGCTGTGTGACCACGGACGAAGAGCAAAATATCAAAGCGCGCGCCAATATATTAAATATGGTGCCTAACCCGCATTTGCAAAGCTCTGAATGGGGTTGGCAGATTGATCCGCAAGGCCTGCGTTTCTTAATGAATGAACTTTATGACCGTTATCAGAAACCATTATTTATTGTGGAAAATGGTCTGGGTGCGCGTGATAAGGTTGAAGCAGACGGCAGCATTAATGACGATTACCGTATTCAGTATATTAACGATCATCTGGTTCAGGTGCGCGAAGCCATTGAAGACGGTGTGGAAGTCATGGGATACACCAGCTGGGGGCCAATTGATCTGGTCAGCGCGTCCAAAGCCGAGTTCTCTAAACGCTATGGTTATATCTATGTGGATCGCGACGACCAGGGGAACGGTTCGCTGGAACGCCGCCGTAAGAAAAGTTTCTTCTGGTATGCCGGCGTGATTAAATCCAACGGTGCTTCATTAACACGCGTTGAGTGAATAATCTGACCTGATAAAATTGTCAGGCAGAAAATGGGCGTCTGCGGCAGACAAAACCTGATCTTCTTTATGGATGATCGGGTTTTTCTTTTCAGGGAGTTACAATGAAAATCGCCAAAATACTGAATAATAATGTGGTGGTGGTTGTCAATGATCAGCAGCGGGAACAAGTCGTCATGGGCTGCGGACTGGCATTTATGAAAAAAGCCGGGGATGAACTCGACGACGGCAAAGTCGAGAAAATCTTCGCCTTACAAAATGACGAACTGAACGCGCATCTGACGGAGTTACTTTCACATATTCCGATGGAAGTGATGACCACCTGTGATCAGATCATCTCACTGGCGAGAACCCGCCTGGGAAGCTTGCAGGAAAATCTGTACATCGCGCTGACCGATCACTGTAATTTTTCCATTGAGCGGCAGAAAAAAGGCGTGCCCATCAGTAATGCCTTGTTGTGGGAAACCCGCCGCCTGTATCCGAAAGAATATGCGTTAGGCGTAGAGGCGCTGGACATTATAGACGCGCGTCTGGGTGTGCGCCTGCCGGTGGATGAAGCCGGTTTTATCGCCCTGCATCTGGTCAATGCTCAGCTGAACGGCGAAATGCCGGAGGTGGCGCGTATCACCCGCGTGATGCAGGAAATCCTTAATCTGGTGAAATACCAGCTGCGTCTGGAATATGACGAAGAGTCGCTGAGCTATCAGCGGTTCGTCACCCATCTCAAATTCTTCGCTCAGCGGATGCTGAACCGGACCGTGGTTGCCGACGATGATATGACGCTGCATGTGGCCGTAAAAGAAAATTATCCGCAGGCCTGGCTGTGCTCAGAAAAAATCGGGGAATACCTCGCCACGCAGTATCAGCGAGGCCTGACGACGGAAGAAATTATGTACCTGTCGATCAACATCGAGAGAGTGCGCAAAGAGAGTAAACCGCAAAATCGTGCATGAAATCACCGCTGTGTGCGTAATTCACGCTGCGAATTATGTCTTATCACAATATTTAAGTACGGTTTTTTTTGCCTCAGTTAATGAGAACAGGTAGCATCCTTCGCCGTTATTGCATCAAAAACAGTTCCGGCTAAAAAAACTACAGTGGGTCAACCACGTAAACGTTGTGGCTTGCAATCGTTTGCTTGCAGCACCGGCGTCAGGTGAAGGTTATTTTGGAGAACAAGATCGAATGAAGTCTCATAAAAAAACGACAGAGGCAAAGCACGCGGCAAAACGGCGCTGGCTGGATTCACATGAAAGCGGTTATCACAAGAGCATGGGCAACCGTCAGGTTCAGATGATTGCCATTGGTGGCTCGATCGGTACCGGCTTATTCCTCGGTGCCGGTGCGCGTTTACAGATGGCTGGCCCGGCGCTGGCTATCGTCTATGCGGTGTGTGGTATTTTCTCATTCTTTATTTTGCGTGCGCTGGGCGAGCTGGTTTTGCACCGTCCGACCAGCGGCAGTTTCGTATCCTATGCCCGTGAGTTTCTGGGTGAAAAAGCGTCGTACGTAGCGGGCTGGATGTACTTTCTGAACTGGGCGATGACCGGCATTGTCGATATCACCGCAGTGGCTCTGTACATGCACTATTGGGGAACCTTCGGTGATGTTCCGCAGTGGATGTTTGCTCTGGGGGCGCTGGCGATTGTCGCCACGATGAACATGATTGGCGTGAAGTGGTTCGCTGAAATGGAATTCTGGTTTGCGCTGATCAAAGTCGCGGCTATCGCGATCTTCCTGGTGGTCGGCGTGGTGTTCCTCGGCACCGGCAAGCAGCTCGATGGCAACACTACGGGTCTGCATCTGATTACCGATAACGGCGGTATCTTCCCGCACGGCCTGTTACCGGCGCTGGTACTGGTGCAGGGCGTGGTCTTCGCCTTTGCGGCGATCGAACTGGTCGGTACCGCAGCAGGCGAAACGAAAGATCCGGAGAAAGTGCTGCCGAAAGCGATTAACAGCGTGATCTGGCGTATCGCCCTGTTTTACGTGGGCTCCGTTGTTCTGCTGGTTCTGTTGTTGCCTTGGAATGCGTATCAGGCCGGTCAAAGCCCGTTTGTGACCTTCTTCAGCAAGCTGGGTGTGCCGTATATCGGCACCATCATGAACATTGTGGTGCTGACCGCCGCGCTGTCGAGCCTGAATTCCGGCCTGTATTCCACTGGCCGTATTTTGCGTTCTCTGTCGATGGGCGGATCTGCACCTAAATTCATGTCGAAGATGAGCGCACAGCAGGTGCCTTACGCGGGCATTCTGGTGACGGTGGGGATTTACGTTATCGGTGTGGTGCTGAACTACTATGTGCCTTCACAGGTGTTTGAAATTGTCCTGAACGTCGCATCGATCGGCATCCTCAGTTCCTGGGCATTTATCATTGTCTGCCAGATGAAGCTGCGAACCGCGATTAAAGAAGGCCGCGCTAAAGACGTATCCTTCAAAATGCCGTGGGCACCGTTCACTTCCTGGCTGACGCTGGCCTTCCTGGCAGGGGTGCTTATTCTGATGGCGTTTGACTACCCGAACGGTACTTACACCATCGCGACCATTCCGGTCCTGATAATCCTGCTGGTGCTGGGCTGGATTGGCCTGCGCAAACGCGCTGCTGAAGTGCATGCTGAACAGGCGGCACACGAAGAAGCGCATCAGGAAAGCCTCGGCACGAAATAATGGCGTGATGATGGTCCGGTAAAAAATGGCCTTCCTCTTTGCAGAGCGAAGGCCATTTTGTTTTTTCAGAGGGTCAGACGAGGGTAAAGCTGAAATCGCTCAGGCCTTCAATGCCGCCGGTGATCACATCGCCACGCACCACCGGGCCAACGCCGGCAGGCGTACCGGTGTAAATCAGATCGCCGGGTTGCAGCTCAACCGCCTGTGACAGATAGCTGATGACGTCTGCCACCTGCCAGATTTGATCGCTTAAATCACCGCGCTGGCGTTTTTCACCGTTCACATCCAGCCAGATTTTGCCGGTTGCCGGATGGCCGGTCTGGCTGACGGGCAGCAGAGGATTAGCGGGCGCTGAATTATCAAAACCTTTCGCAAAATCCCACGGGCGGCCCATTTTTTTGGCCTGGGCCTGAATATCCCGGCGGGTTAAATCGACACCCACGGTATAGCCCCAGACATGTGACAGCGCCGCTTCGGCAGGGATGTTTTTTCCGCCTTTGGCAATCGCCACCACCAGCTCCACCTCATAATGCAGGTCTTCTGTTAACGTCGGATAAGGCACATTGCCGCTGGCCGGGATCACCGCATCAGCCGGTTTGCCGAAGAAAAACGGCGGCTCGCGGTCAGGGTCATGCCCCATTTCACGGGCATGTTCGGAATAGTTACGGCCCACGCAATACACGCGGCGCAGTGGAAAACGTGCACTCTGGCCATCCACGGCGAGAGAAGGTGTCTGTGGTGCGGCAATCACATATTCGGTCATCGTCTTCTTCCTAAGTTGCCTGGTTTTCGATTTTGAGTACCGGTTCAGTTTGCCAAATTAACGTGCGAAAGGAACTGGACAGATCCACACGTTTTCTGGACAAACGCAGCATTATTTTACTGATGCACTTTGGCGGAATTTACCGGGAGGCATTCCATGTGCCTGACGGAAGCGCCGTGAAAAATAGGCGTCATCCGTATAACCGCACTGGCGGGCGATATCGCCGATACTGTCTGTGCTGCTCACCAGCCGGGCGCGCGCCAGCCGCATGCGCCGCTCAAAGACCAGTTCGGAGAAGGTTTTGCCAATGGTTTTGCGTAAAAGATGCGTCAGGTAATTGGGGGAGATGAACGTTGCTGCCGCAGCCGTCGTGAGATCCAACTGCGGGTCAGCAATCTGACGGCGGATATAGCGCAGCGTGCGGTGCAGCGCCGCCTGTTGCCCGCGTTTTTCTGCATGCTGTGCTGCCATTTCGCTCAGCGGTGCGGCGAAACGATGGCAAACCAACCCGAGCAGCTGCAACAGATAACCCCGCAGGCGCAGTTCATCGCCAAACTCACGCTGGCGGTCACACTCGTGCATGTTATCCACGAGAAGCGTTATTTCGGCGAAATCCTCAGCGGACATCACGAAGTCGAGATACTCCTGGAAACGGAAAAGCGCGAGCTCCGGGGCTTCAGCCAGAGGAATATCGTCAAGATCCAGCGTGTCTGTCGTGGTGTTGCGCAGCAAAAAAGGCGCAGACACGTTGATCACCCTGAAACGGCCATCGGGAGGATGAGGAATAAAATGCAACCGGTGCGGCTGAATAAACGCGATCGTCTTGCTGACGAACGGCCTGATCGCGCCACCGATGTGCTGCACGGTATCGCCCCCGAAATTCAGCTGGATTTGAAAATAATCATGGCGATGTGGCTGCATTAATGCGGGACGCTCCGACTGGTCGCGGATGTAAAAATCCGGACGGTCGCTGCGCTGGGACATCCCGTAAGTCACGCTGTGAGAAGAGGCCATACTGAATGCGTCACAAAGTTAACATATTGTTATCTTTGCAAAGCCAGACTGAGATGACCAGCGAATTTATTTCGCTGGTCATCTTCCGGAGATTACGCCTGGTAACGCGGTGCCGGATGTGACTGGCTGAATACCGGAACCATCACGCTGCGGCGCGCTTCGAAATCAATCCATTGCTGCTCATCCTGCAACGGAGGAATGGTGATTTTTTCTTTGCGGTCAAAGCCCAGCAGCGCGGCATCAACCAGTTCACCGACTTCCATCACGCCGGAAATTTCGTCGATATTCTTACCGGAGCGTTCCCAGATTTCAGTGCGCGTTGCCGCAGGCAATACCGCCTGAACGTACAACCCCCGTTCTTCAAGTTCGAATTGCAATGTCTGGCTGAAGGTCAGCACAAAGGCTTTTGTTGCTGAATACACCGCTGCGCGTGCTTCAGGCATCAGCGCCATGACGGAGGCGATATTGATAATCGCGCCGTCTTTATGTTTGAGCAGGCCATCGAGCGCCACGCGGGAAAGACGCGCTACGGAGGTGACGTTCAGGGTAATCAGGTTTTCAATAGCATCAGCATCGCTGTTGTCAAAGCCGCCTTTTAAGGACGCCCCCGCGTTATTGATCAGCAACGTAATTTGCGGATTCGCGCGGATGAAATCTTCGACGCGGGCCAGGTCTTCTGAGCGGGTTAAATCGGCAGGCAGCACGGTAACGCCCGTGTGGTATTCCTGTTGCAGACGCTCTGCCAGCGCATCCAGCCGTGCAACGTCGCGCGCCACCAGAATCAGGTCATAACCGCGTTTTGCCAGGCGGTCGGCATAGGTTGCGCCAATGCCACTGGATGCGCCGGTGATTAACGCGACGGATTTTGAAACGGTTGAATCAGACATGGTCAGAACCTCTTATCGGTGAGAATAAACTATGTGGTTTAATTATGAAACCAGATGATTTTTAGCATCAGTGGTTTTATAATGCAACCAGATTCTTCGGATCAGCCAAATTTGGTAAACAGGAAAGCTTATGAAACGTACCCGTCTGGAAAATACGCCTTGCCCGGCTGGCCGCGCGCTGGATTTAATCGGTGACTGGTGGACGCTTCTTATCGTCCGTGATGCGATGCACGGTGTTTCCCGGTTCAGCGAATTCCAGCGCAGCCTGGGCGCGGCGAAAAACATTCTCAGCACACGCCTCAAAGCGCTGGTGGCCGAAGGCATCATGAAAGTGGAACCCGCCGCCGACGGTTCGGCCTATCAGGAATACATCCTGACAGAAAAAGGCCACGCGCTGCGGCCCGTGCTGATCGCGTTAGGGCAGTGGGGAAGTGAATATCTGTTCGAAGAGGGCGAAGCCTGCACACTGATGGTGGATATCAAAGACCGCCAGCCACTGCGCAAAATCGAACTTCGCGCTCAGGACGGGCGGGTACTTGAAGATAACGAGATTACCGCGATAGTGCCTGGAATGTGATCTACTGGCCGGATGCGGATTTCAGCATCGTGGCGTATTCGTCATCCAGCACTTTTAAACAGGCTTCGCCGCGACGGCGTATTTTCAGTAAAGCCGTGCGGGTTTTCTGGTAATAGCCCGTCAGCGTTTTGTTGCTGGCCTCCGGGAAGGGCATGGCGCACAGGAGTTCCGTGTCAAAATGCCCCTCGGCGGCCTTAAGCGTCTCTCCGGGGTTTACGGTCAGCGCAGAAGCCAGTGACGTCAGCAGCATCGCGTGAGTTTGCGGGTTTGAGGCGGGGGCAAGCGTATCGGCAATCAATAACCATTCCCGGTCACCTTGTGATATCGACTCGCCGATAAACTGGTGCTGTTTGGTGGAAAGCGTGCTGGCGACCTTCTCAACACCGTCCTTGTCTAATGCTTGCCACAGTAATGCTGGCGTGAGCGTTTTACGGTTCAGTGAATATTTCTGACGGCTTTGCGCATTGTTACGCAATTCTGCAAAGGCCTGGTCTAACTGATTCAGGCATGACGCGACCGGTTTACCCAATTTTTTCAGCGCTGGCTCAGTTTGCCGGTAGTAGCGGGTCAGCGAGGTCTCATCGTCATCAGGAAACGGCATCGAACAGAGTGCGTCACGCCCCGTCCAGCCGGACATTTCGGGTGTGGAAACGCTGTTGAGCACGGCGGCCGGGTTTTTAGCTAATCCCCGCGCCATTGCCTCCACTATCGCATCGGCATTTCCGCCCTCCATGGCCGGTGCCAGTTTGGGCACCAGCGCAAGCCAGTCCGGGGCCGCATTTGCAATCCCTTCATTTAGCTTGCCGAAATCTTTTTCATTCAGGCTACTGATGGTGCTGGCTGCTCCATTTTTCGCAATGGATGCCTGTAAGCTATCCGGCGTCACCGGCGTTGATGCGGCGTTCGCGAGAAGAGGGAAACACAAAAGTAATCCGTAAAAGATTTTCATATCCAATTCCTTTGGAAGAGTGCGGGTGTCGGGTGAAAATGCTGCAACAGGATACGGGAAAACGCAGGGGAAAATCGGAAGACTTACATGAGCAATATCAACCTGACGCCAGATAATTCAGGATCTGCAAATGCAGATCCTGTTGCCGGGCTATACCGCAAAATCAACGCGGAATTCTTTCATGCCAGTATTTGGTGAACTCTTCTTCACCGTTCAGGCTGACCACCATGTCGCCGCTGACGATAAAGTGTGTCAGATCACTGCGCAGTTCGAGCGTAATTTCCGCCTCCATCCACCAGCCTTCACGCCCCATTTTCATGGTTTGTGTCAGCAGATAGCGCGCGGAAAGCGGGTCACTGTTGCTCACCGTCAGCTCGCGGCGTAAACCGTGATCGACCGTCGTATCGATATCATCGAAACGGTAAACGCCTTCGCCGAATACGCCGCCCACGCCGTGGGTCACGCTGGTCCAGCTGTCAGTCAGGAAATCATAAGTGATGTTGCGGTCAACGCGTCCTGGCGACAGCACAGTCTGCGGAGTGAGCGGGGCGCTTTGCGGTTCGGCGATCGGGCCATCAATGGATACCGGTTGTTCGCAAACCGGCAAACTCAGCTGCGCGCTGTGCAGATCTACCGTCAGCGTTGCGGCTTCTGCCATAGGCCAGATCATCGGCCAGAACGTGGTTGCCAGCGAGAGTCGCAGACGGTGCCCGGCGGCAAAGCGGTGAGCGATGCCATCCAGCTGTACCGGTACTTTGACTTTTTGCCCCGGTACGAGCGGTACAGATTTATCGTGGCCGTGCAGGTGTGCCAGATTCAGCCAGCCGTGCGTGACGCGGTTTACCGCGCCTTCCGGTGAAACGTCGGAAAGGCGCACGTAAAGCATCGCAGCCGGTTTGTCACTGCTCAGTTCCACCGTGAATTCCGGGAAGCCGAAGATGGACAGCGGTTCGGCCAGCGGTTCGCCGTCAAAGATTTCCGCCATACCATCGTCAACGCGCTGATCCGGCGGCATTTCACCAGGCACGCCTGCGCCCATCCATTCACCGGCCATCAGCCCGTGATTCTGAGGCGTACAAATATTGATGACACCTGCACCGGCGTCTGGCTGAGTATTCAGCTGGCCGCGCGAAAGCCAGCGGGGCATATAATTAATATTGCTCGCGGTGCCGCGATCAAAACCGACCCATTCACCTTTGCTGACCGGACGCATCGCCGAAGGCGGCTGGCTGTCCTGCAACCAGGTCTGAATCATCGGGCCTTCCATCGCGCCGTTTTGTTCGCCCTTCAGCCAGTGATCCCACCAGCGAACTGCTTCCTGCAGGAAACCGATCGCCGGTTCCGGCGTGCCGTCCTGCGGATAAATATGCGCCCACGGGCCGAGAATGGCGCGGCGCGGAACCTGTAAATTATCCATCAGGCGGAAAACGGCATTGCTGTACGCATCAGCCCAGCCGCCAATCGCCAGCACCGGGCATTCAATGGCTGACCAGTCTTCACACACCGAACCGTGCTGCCAGTATTCGTCGCGCAGCGGATGTTCCATCCACAACGCCGGGAAAAACGGCATGTTCTCCAGGCGGTTAAGCCAGTCGCCATACCAGCTTTCGCCGACCAGCGCCGGATCGGCCGGGCGGCTCTGGTACGCCAGCATAATGCCGCCCCACCAGAGATTATCGTTAAGCAGGCAGCCGCCTTTGTAATGGATGTCGTCGCGATAGCGGTCGTCGGTGGAACAGACGGTGATGATGGCTTTCAGGGCGGCTGGACGGCGTGCGGCGACCTGCAATCCGTTAAATCCGCCCCAGGATTTGCCCATCATGCCGACGTTGCCGCTGCACCAGTTTTGCCGGGTGATCCATTCGATGACTTCCAGCGCGTCGTCCTGTTCCTGCAACAGATATTCGTCAGCCAGCAATCCGTCGGATTCACCACTGCCGCGCATGTCAACGCGTATCACGGCGTAACCGTGACCGGCAAAGAAGCCGTGCATCGGCTCGTCACGCGTGCGGGTTCCGTCGCGTTTGCGGTACGGGATGTATTCGAGAATGGCCGGAACCGGCTGGCTTGCAGCGTCGTCCGGCAGCCAGAGGCGGGCGGCGAGGCGCGTGCCATCGCTCAGCGGGATCCACAAATGTTCGGTCACGGTGACGGCGTGAGGGAATTCGGTCACGATGCGTTTGGTGCTCATAAGGCTCCTGTCGAAGAAAGGGCTGCCGCAGGGAGCGCGGTGCCGCGCAGGGCAAGAACGTCGTCCAGCCAGCTGGTGCGCATTTCCGGTACGGACGTCAGCAGTTTTTCGGTGTAGCTGTGCATTGGCGCGCTGAATACTACGTCGGTATCGCCGCTGGCGACAACCTGGCCCTGATACATGACCGCGACCTGATGGGCAATGCGTTTTACGGTGCCCAGATCGTGTGTGATGAACAGGTATGACAGCCCGAGCTGTTCCTGTAAACGGCGCAGTAAATTCAGTACTTCTTCCGCCACCAGAGGATCGAGCGCGGAGGTGGCTTCGTCACAGATAATCAGTTCCGGCTGTGCTGCCAGCGCGCGGGCGATACAAACGCGCTGTTTCTGCCCGCCGGAGAGTTCGCCAGGGCGACGGTCAATCAGCTTTACCGGCAGCTCGGTCAGGCGCAGCAACTCTTCCACGCGTTCGCGAACCTGCTTTTTGTTCATCCCGAAATAGAAACTCAGCGGGCGGCCAATGATATCCAGCAGCGTCTGGCGCGGATTGAGCGCCACGTCGGGAAGCTGATAAATCATCTGCATCCGGCGCAGGGTTTCTTTGTTGCGCTTCTGGTAATTGTGCGAAAGCGCCATGCCGTCGAAATCCACCGAGCCTCCGGTGTCCGGTAACAGACCCACCAGCGCCCGCGCCAGCGTACTTTTTCCGCTGCCGGATTCACCGATAATCGCCAGCGTTTTACCGCGCGGGAGTTGCAGACTGACATCATGCACCACCCGTTTGCCATTATAACCGGTGCTGAGTCTCTTCATGGTCAGCAGCGGCTGGCCGGAAGATTCATGGCCGCCGGTCAGCGGCGTCAGCGCGTGTTCACGCTCCGCGACCAGCCTGCGGGTGTAATCCTGCTGCGGGTTTTCCAGAATAGTTTGCGTGCTGCCGGTTTCCACTTCCTTGCCGTGACGCAGCACCATAATGCGGTCGGCGAGCTGTGCGACAACGGCCAGATCGTGCGTGATGTACAGCGCGGCGGTGTTGAACTCACGCACCAGTTTACGCAGCATCACCAGCACTTCAATTTGCGTGGTGACGTCCAGCGCCGTGGTCGGTTCGTCCATGATCAGCAAATCCGGTTTACAGGACATCGCCATCGCGGCCATTGCGCGCTGAAGCTGCCCGCCGGAAAGCTGATGCGGATAACGCTTGCCGATGTTTTCCGGATCCGGCAAATCCAGTGAGCGGAACAGCGAAATTGCCCACTGACGGCTTTCTTCTTTGTTCATCAGACCGTGGCGGATCGGGCCTTCGCAAACCTGTTTTTCGATGGTCAGCGCCGGGTTAAACGAGGCGGCGGCGCTTTGTGCAACATACGCCACGCGCTTGCCGCGCCATTCGCGTTTAACGCGTGAAGGCTGAGAAACGATATCGGTGCCGTCGAGGATCACTTCGCCGCCCGCAATCCGGCAGCCCTGACGCGCATAGCCCAGCGCTGCCAGCCCGATGGTGGATTTCCCCGCGCCGGATTCGCCAATCAGCCCGAGCACTTCGCCCGCCGCCAGCGTCAGGGATATATCCTGAACCAGCGGAGAGCCGTCGAGAGTTTCGATGCGCAGGCCGCGCATTTCTAAAATCGTCCGGGTCATGCTTCATCTCCATGCGGCAGGCTGTTACGTGCCAGCAGCCAGTCAACCACCAGATTGACGCCAATGGTCAGCAGCGCAATCGCCGCCGCCGGATAAAGGGGCGCAAACTGGCCGAAGTTAATCGCCTGCGCGTTATCCCGCACCATGCTTCCCCAGTCCGCGTACGGCGGCTGAATGCCCAAGCCTAAGAAACTCAGGCCCGCGATAAACAGGAACGCGAAGCAAAAACGCATACCGAATTCGGCAAGCAACGGCGGCAGGGCGTTCGGCAGAATTTCCCTGAACAGCACCCAGCGCAGGCCTTCGCCGCGCAGACGCGCCGCTTCGACATATTCCTGGCAGACAATCGCCTGCGCCACCAGCCGCGCGAGACGGAACACGCGGGTGGCGTCGAGCAGGGCGATCGTCAGCACCAGAACCGGAATCGAGGTGCCCATTACAGACAATACGATCAGCGCGAAAATCAGCACCGGAATCGACATCACGGTATCGACGATGCGCGAAAGCACGGTATCCACCCATTTGCCGTAAATCGCGGCGGTGAAACCGGTGACGATGCCGATGATAAACGAGCTGAAGGTGATGGTCAGGGCGATGGCAATTGTCGTGCGCGCGCCAAATAAAATGCGCGAAAGCATGTCGCGCCCGAGGCTGTCGGTGCCAAACGGCGTGGCGGCAGACGGCAGCAGCCAGATATCGCCGACCTGTTCGGTTTCGCTGTGCGGCGCAAGCCACGGCGCGAAAATGGCGGCGAAGAGATTCACCGCAATAATCACAATGCCAATCCAGGCCGACAGCGGGATGTTAATGAAATACCGGTTCATGCTGTCCCTCTTTTAGCGCGCATGGCGCAGGCGTGGATTACACCAGATCGCCAGTAAATCGGCGGTGGTGTTGAGAAAAATGTAGGTGCCGCCAAACAGCAGGCCGCAGGCCTGAACCACCGGCAGGTCGCGCTTGGTGACGGCGTCCACCATGTACTGGCCGATGCCCGGATAAACAAACACCACCTCGACCAGAATGACGCCGACCACCAGATACGCCAGATTGAACGCCACGACGTTGATGATCGGCGCAAGGGCGTTGGGCAGGGCGTGTGAGACCACAATACGCCAGCGCGGAATGCCCTTGAGCACCGCACTTTCGATGTACGGGCTGGACATCACCGCCGTCACCGACGCACGCGTCATGCGCAACATATGTGCCAGCACGACCAGCGTCAGGGTGAGCATCGGCAGTGTGCAGACGTAAAGCCGGTCGAGGAACGAAGATGAACTATCAACCATCGCCAGGCTCGGGAACCACGTCAGGCGGATAGCAAAGGCGATCACCAGAATGTAGCCGACGAAAAATTCCGGCACGGAAATGCTGATGAGCGTGAGGGTATTTGCCAGCCGGTCGAACACGGAACCACGCCAGATGGCAGACGCAATTCCTAAACCGACCGCCAGCGGAATGGCGATCACGGCGGCATATCCGGCCAGAAACAGCGTATTCGCCAGACGTGGCAACAGCTCATCGCTGATGGCGCGGCCATTGGCCAGCGAATGCCCGAGATCCCCGTGCATAATGCCCGCCAGCCAGTGCAGATAACGCAGCACCGACGGTTCATCCAGCCCCAGTTGCAGACGCAGTGCCGCCACAGTTTCCGGCGTCGCGCTTTGCCCTAAAATCGCGGTAGCGACGTCGCCGGGCAGCATTTCTGTGCCGATAAATATCAGCACAGAGACCAGCCACAGCGTGATAATGCCCAACAGGACCCGCTGTAAAATCCGTTTTTTCATCATGCCTCCAGCCAGACGCGCTCGGCCAGACGACCACCCATGAAGTTGAACATCGGATGCGGTTTAATCCCGCCGACTTTTTTGCTGGCGGCATCAAGATAATCACCAAACAACGGGATCATCGCGCCGCCGTTGTCGCGCACGATGCTTTGCAGTTCGCCGTAGATTTCCGCGCGTTTGCTTTCATCCAGCAGTGAACGTGCCTGAAGCAGCAGTGTGTCGAACTTTTCATCTTTCCAGTGCGTGTCGTTCCACTTGGCGGTGGACTGGTACGCGGTAGAAAACATCTGGTCAGCTGTCGGCCGTCCGCCCCAGTAACCCATGCTGAACGGCGCTTTCATCCACACATCGTCCCAGTAACTGTCGGCAGGCTGGCGCTTGATGTTGACCTGAATGCCGCCCTTCTGCGCCTGACCCTGGAACAATGCGGCGGCGTCGAGCGCACCGGCAAAGGCGGCGTCAGACGAAGACAACTCGATTTTCAGGTCGGTTAATCCGGCTTTTTTCAGGTAGAACTTTGATTTGTCCGGATCGTAAACACGCTGCTCGAGGCTGTGGTTGAAGAAACGGTCGGTTTTCGGGATCGGGTGATCGTTGCCCAGCGAGCCGTAGCCGCGCAGCACGGTATCAAGAATTTTCTGGCGGTCGATGCCGTGTTTAATCGCCATACGAACATCGTTGTTGTTGTACGGCGCGACGCTGCAATCCATCAGGAACGTAAAGTGCTGGCCGCCGGAGGAACGGATGATGTTCAGGGCCGGGCTGCGTTTGAGGAAATCGACGGTTTTGAAATCGACGCGGTTAATTGCGTGAACCTGACCGGAAATCAGGGCGTTGGTGCGCGCGGTCGGGTCGTTGATCACCAGTACTTCCACGGCGTCAACAAAGGCGCGATCCGGCTTCCAGTAATTCGGGTTACGTTTGAACAGCGAGCGCACGCCCGGTTCGTACTGATCAAAGATAAAACCGCCGGTGCCAATCGGGTGCGACCAGTCGGTGAAGCCCGCGGGCACGACCACCAGATGGTAATCCGCCAGCAGGTATGGCAGGTCGGCGTTGCCGCCGTCGAGCGTGATCAGAATCTGGTTGTCGCCCTGTTTGGTCAGGCCGGTAATCGGTGCCAGCTGCGTTTTGATGGCGCTTTTGGATTTGTCGCCGCGGTGCAGGTTGATGGAGTAAAGAATATCGTCGGCGTCCAGTTTTTTGCCGTTGTGGAAGGTGACGCCATCACGAACGGTAAACACCCATTCGGCTGCGCCCGGTTTGGCTTCCCACGCGGAGAACAGTTCCGGCGTGGCTTTGTTATTTTCATCAATTTCAATCAGGCCGTTCATCAGCATATATGCCTGGTTGAGCGGCACCCAGTCGCTGAATAACGTCGGGTCGAGCGTATCACTGGTATTTCCGCCTGACATACCCAGTTTTAATATGCCGCCTTTTTTCGGTTCAGCGGCGAAAACAGAGAAAGGAGAGAAACCCATGGCACTGGTAATACCCACAGCGGAAGCGCTGGTAATAAAGCCGCGACGGCTAAGTTGTGCATCCTGCATTAATTTCGTCAAAGGGGAATTATTATCTTTCATTAATTTTCTCCATAGTACGTGCTGGAATTTTATAGGTGCAGGCGAAATACTCCGGGTGTTTCAAAATGGCGAAATGAATTGCCTGAATGATTTATATCAAAACCCCCCGTGGAACTTGCATGAGAATTTATCATGAGAGTATGCGAAAAATGCGCGGCAGAACACCCTGAAAAGCTTTATTTTTCTGAGCTATCAATGTTTGGAAAGGGAAGTGGCCGGTGGAAATGCATACGGTTGTCGGCTTAATTGGCGTGTTTTGCTACCTCCTGGCTTATGCGCTGGTTCAGATGCGCAGGCTAGCGGTTGATGCTAACAGTTACGCGTATCTTAATATAATCGGCGGTGTATTTGGCCTGTATTCATTAAGCCATGATTTTAACCTTGCATCCTGTATTTCGCAGTCATGCTGGCTGTTGTTTACATTAATTGGTATGAATTCTGCGAGAAAACGCAGGATTATGGAGAAAAATAAAATCCCACCTGCAGATGTCAATTCATAATATTTTATTATGACGTCAGATTATTATTATTTTTTATAAATAGTGTGACGGCACTCTCGTCAGTTCTGCTAAATATTGATTGCCAGACCAGATATCTGAACTCTGGCAATTCCCTTTTCTACGGCTGTTTCAGCCAGTTAATGACTTTGTGTACGATGGGCTTCAGGTATCTGTCCTGCGGCGTCAGCATGTAGCATTTTCCGGCTGCGGCGAGTTTACCCGGATGCGCGGCGACCAGTTGCCCGCTGTTGATGTAATCCTGCACCAGACCTTCCCAGCCCAGAAGAATGCCATCGCCCAGCACCGCCGACTGCACCAGAAACGGATAGTTGTTGGCGCGCCATGTCCGGCGCGGGGTGACGAAAGTGACATCCTGCGAAGCAAACCAGTCGCGCCAGCCGGTCCATTCCCGCTGCGGATCGTCCTGAATCAGCAGGGTTTGTTCGAGTAAATCCGCCGCACTGGCACCCGGCGGCAGACGGCTGAAAAATGCCGGCGAGCACATCGGATAACAGACTTCATCAAAAAGCGCCTGCACGTGATAGCCGGGTGGTGGCTCGCGAAGATAGAAAATAGCCAGATCAAATTCTGATGACTTGAGCTCAGAAAAACTGTCGGAAATTTTCATCTGGATTTGCAGATCCGGCATCAGCTGGCGCAAAGAAGACAGGCGCGATGACAGCCACAGGCCGCTCATGGCGCTGGTGCAGGCCAGCGTCACCTGCGGCAAACCGTTCCAGCCCATGACTTCTGCTGTCGAAAGCGAGATATCGCCGAGCAGTTTTCGCACCTGATGTGCGTATGTTTCGCCGCGTGGCGTCAGCGTTGTTTTACGCTGCGCGCGCTGGAAAAGTTTGCAGCCGAGCATTTCTTCAAGCTGAATAATCTGGCGGCTGATGGCGCTTTGCGTGAGGTTCAGCTCGTCGGCTGCCCGGGAAAAACTGCAATAACGCGCCACACATTCGAAGGCCACCAGGGTGTTGAGCGGCGGTAACGGTTCTATCTGCACAGTGATGAGTTCTCCGGGATGCGTTTAACAGCTTTCCAGCATATGTGAAACCATCTGCCCGACCTGCTGGACGGCGCGTTCGGTTTTGGCCGCCAGAGGCTGCGCATAGTTGATGCGCAGACAATTGCGATATTTGCCTGAGGCAGAGAATATCGAACCGACGGCAATTTGCACCCGATGTTCTTCCAGCAGGCGGTTCAGGCGCTGTGTATCAATGCGTTCATCCAGCTCAATCCACAGCAGAAAGCCACCCTGGGGCCGGCTGACCCGCGTGCCGCACGGGAAATATTTCATCACCCAGTCGGTCATGGTGCACAGGTTGCGCTGGTACTGATTGCGCATTCTGCGCATGTGCAGAAGGTAATGGCCCTGTTTGATGAAATCCGCGATGGCAATTTGCGGCAGCGTGGCCGACGCACCGGTGGTGATGTATTTCATGTGCAGTGCCCGGTCGTGATACCGGCCCGGCGCAATCCAGCCGACGCGTAAACCGGGCGCCAGCGTTTTGGAAAATGAGCTGCAAAGCAGCACGCGACCATCTTCATCGAACGACGTAATGGTGGCCGGTCTCGGGTACTGATACGCCAGTTCGCCGTAAACATCGTCTTCAATAATGGCGATATCGTAACGCTGCGCCAGGCGCAAAAGCGATTTTTTACGGTCATCCGGCATATTGTAGCCGAGCGGATTATTGCAGTTTGGCGTGAGCTGAATGGCTTTGATGGGCCACTGTTCCAGTGCCATTTCCAGCGCTTCCAGGCTGATGCCCGTCACCGGGTCAGTCGGGATTTCCAGCGCTTTCATACCAAATCCTTTCAGGGTTTGCATCGCGCCGTGAAAACTCGGGGAATCAACCGCCAAAATATCGCCGTGCTCGCAAACGGAACGGATGGCGATAGACAGCGCTTCGTGGCAGCCGGTGGTGATCAAAATATTACTGGCATCCATATGGCTGCCGCTGTCAATCATCAGGCGCGCAATCTGTTCACGCAGATCTTCCGAGCCGTAGATGCTGTCATAATGGAATGCGTTGAGGTTCTGATGTTGTCCGGCGCGCCCCATCAGGCGGCTTAGCGGTTTGAGCGTGGCGGCCGTGACGTCCGGTGTGCCTCGCCCAAGCTGAACAAAACCGGGAAGATGCGGCGAGGTGATCAGCTCCAGCACCTGATCCCACTGTGAAATTTCTACCGGGCGCTGCGTCGGGCGGCAAACGGCAGGCAGTGCCGCCTGCAAGCGAGCTTCCCTGACGAAGTAACCCGATTTTGGTCGTGCTTCCACCAGCTGTTTTTCTTCCAGCACGCGGTACGCCTGCTGAACGGTGCTGACGCTGACGCCGTGCTCGCTGCTTAAGACGCGCACCGACGGCAGGCGGATCCCCGCCGGATACAACCCCTGTTCAATGCGATCGCTCAGCACGTTCGCCAGATTTTCGTAACGGTTCATTTTCATTTCCTCAACGCCTGCGCAATAAGAGCAGTACAGATGCGTCTAATCTAACGCCTGATCTGTCATCTGATCCAGATCTGTATGGTTGAAATATAAAAAAACTGAATCTGTAATGTTTTTGCCGAATGTTAGATCCTGATCACAGGTCGTTAACAGGGGCAGAAAATGAAAAATACTATTGAAGAACGGCAGTTTGCCGCGTGTGAGTCAGTGCGTTGTGCCGAAATTGCCGCACCGGTACAGATGCCGGTTAAGCAGGGCGGATGGGTGAAACAGGTGTTCAGTGCTTTGCATGACTGGAATGAGCGCCGCATCAGCCGCAAACTTCTGCATGCGCTGAGCCCGGAGCAATTGAAAGATATCGGGCTGGCAAAATCGGATATCGATAAAGAGTATCCGCGCAGCGTCTGGCCGAACTGGCCGAAATAAATGAGATGGTATGAAAAAGGGGAAACGGTTTCGCGTTTCCCCTCAGATTTCTTCAGCAGGGCCTTTTAGTAGCTCAGGCTGAGAATGCGGCGGGCAGCCACCAGATCAATATCTTTGTGTTCGCCCATCGGCAGCAGGTTGAAGCGGGTCAGATTCTCCAGCACTTCTTCAATGACTTTTTCCGGCACGCCGTACGCGCTGATGCGCGTTTTCACACCCATATCATCAAAGAAATCGCGGGTTTTATCGATGGCCGAGGTGATACGGGTTTCTTCATCACCTTCGGTCAGCCCCCAGACGCGCTCTGCGTATTGCAGCAGTTTGAGACGTTTGGTTCCGCGTTGTACCTGAAGCAGCGAAGGCAGCAGAACGGCCAGCGTTTCCGCATGATCCAGATGATACAGTGCGGTCAGCTGGTGGCCGATGCGGTGCGTTGCCCAGTCCTGCGGTACGCCGACGCCAATCAGACCATTCAGTGCCAGCGTTGCAGACCAGGTGACGGTTGAGCGAACGTCGTAATTTTCCGGGTCAGTCAGCGCTTTCGGGCCTTCTTCGATAAGCGTCAGCAGCAGGCCTTCGGCAAAACGATCCTGTACTTTGCCGTATACCGGATACGTCAGGTATTGCTCAATCACATGCACAAAGGCGTCAACCACGCCGTTGGACACTTGTTTGACCGGCAGCGTGTAGGTTTTTCGCGGATCCAGCACGGCAAACTGCGGGTACAGATGGGCGTCGCTGAAACCCATTTTTGCGCCCAGCGCGACGTTGGTGACCACGGCGGTCGGGTTCATTTCCGAACCGGTCGCCGGTAACGTCATGATGCAGCCCAGCGGCATGGCTTTTTCCAGCGGCAGGCGTTTCGACCACATATGCCAGACGTCGCCTTCGTACAGTACGGCAGCGGCGATGAATTTGGTGGCATCCACGACAGAACCGCCGCCAACGGCCAGCAGAAAGTCGATTTTTTTCTCTTTAACCAGCTCAACGGCAACCATCAGGGTTTCGAAATGCGGGTTAACCTCAATACCGCCAAATTCGAAAATTTCGCGGTCACCGAGAGCTTTGCGCGCTTCATCAATCGTACCGAATTTTTTCGCGCTGCCGCCGCCGTAGGTAATCAGGACGCGGGCGTTGGCAGGAATGTACTGGCCGATATCGGCAATACGCTGTGTACCAAACAGAACGCGGGTGGGATTGTAGTAATCGAAGTTAAACATAGCAGGAACTCCTTGAACCTCCCCTCAGGGATGAGGGGAGGGGCTTGCTGAGAAACGCAGTGGCTTATTTCACCTGCATGCCAGGTTGTGCGCCGGAATCCGGGCTGAGCAGGAAGATGTCTTTTCCGCCAGGGCCTGCGGCCATCACCATGCCTTCGGAAATGCCAAAGCGCATTTTACGCGGCGCAAGGTTCGCGACCATGATGGTCAGGCGGCCTTCCAGCGCTTTCGGATCCGGATAGGCAGAGCGGATGCCGGAGAAGATCTGACGGGTTTCGCCGCCCAGATCCAGTTGCAGACGCAGCAGTTTGTCGGAACCTTCCACGAAATCAGCGCTTTTGATCAGCGCGATACGCATGTCGACTTTGGCGAAATCATCAAACGTGATGGTTTCCTGAATCGGGTCATCCGCCAGCGGGCCGGTTGCAGGGGCTTTCGCCGCCGCAATGTCTTCTTTTGATGCGTCAACCATGGCAGTCACTTTATCCAGTTCGATACGGTTAAACAGCGCCTTGAACGGATTAACCTGATGAGATAGCAGCGGTTGTGCAATCGCATCCCACTCAAGCGTGGTGTTCAGGAACGCTTCGGTACGTTCAGACAGTGAAGGCAGAACCGGTTTCAGGTAGGTCATCAGAACGCGGAACAGGTTGATGCCCATTGAGCAAATCGCCTGCAGGTCAGCGTCGCGGCCTTCCTGTTTTGCCACAACCCACGGCGCCTGTTCGTCAACATAACGGTTAGCCAGGTCAGCCAGCGCCATGATTTCACGGATTGCGCGGCCTGATTCGCGGCTGTCGTACGCCTGCGCGATGCTTTCTGCCGCATCGGTGAAGGTTTTGTACAGCGCTTCGTCCGCCAGTTTATCCGCCAGTTTGCCGTCAAAACGCTTGGCGATGAAACCGGCATTACGTGAAGCCAGGTTGACCACTTTGTTCACGATGTCTGCGTTCACGCGCTGCACGAAATCTTCCAGATTCAGGTCGATATCGTCGATACGGGAAGACAGTTTCGCGGTGTAGTAATAACGCAGGCAGTCCGCATCCAGATGGTTCAGATAGGTGCTGGCCTTGATGAAGGTGCCGCGTGATTTGGACATCTTCGCGCCGTTCACCGTCACATAACCGTGAACAAACAGGTTGGTTGGCTTGCGGAAGTTGCTGCCTTCCAGCATTGCCGGCCAGAACAGGCTGTGGAAATAGACGATGTCTTTACCGATGAAATGATACAGCTCGGTGGTGGAATCTTTTTTCCAGAACTCGTCGAAGTTCAGGTCGCTGCGGCGGTCGCACAGATTTTTGAATGAACCCATGTAGCCGATTGGCGCATCCAGCCAGACATAGAAGTATTTACCCGGAGCATCAGGGATTTCAAAGCCGAAATACGGTGCGTCGCGGGAGATATCCCACTGCTGCAGACCGGATTCAAACCATTCCTGCATTTTGTTCGCGACCTGTTCCTGCAACGCACCGGAACGGGTCCACGCCTGTAACATCGCGCTGAACTCCGGCAGGTCGAAGAAGTAGTGCTCGGAATCGCGCAGCACAGGCGTCGCGCCGGAGACCACTGATTTCGGCTCGATCAGTTCGGTCGGGCTATAGGTTGCGCCACACACTTCGCAGTTATCGCCGTACTGGTCTGGCGATTTACATTTCGGGCAGGTGCCTTTGACGAAACGGTCAGGCAGGAACATGCCTTTCTCCGGATCGTACAACTGAGAAATGGTGCGGTTCTTGATGAAACCGTTTTCTTTCAGACGGCCATAAATCAGCTCCGACAGCTCACGGTTTTCGTCGCTGTGCGTGGAGTGATAGTTGTCGTAGCTGATGCCGAAGCCGGCGAAATCTTTCTGATGCTCCTGGCTCATTTCGGCAATCATCTCTTCCGGCTTGATACCGAGTTGCTGCGCTTTCAGCATGATCGGTGTGCCGTGCGCATCGTCCGCACAGATGAAGTGCACTTCATTGCCACGCATTCGCTGGAAACGGACCCAGACGTCAGCCTGGATGTGCTCGAGCATGTGACCGAGGTGGATGGATCCGTTGGCGTACGGAAGTGCACAGGTTACCAAAATTTTTTTCGCGACTTGAGCCATAGTAAGAGCTTGCTTTCTGTAGTTGAAATCAGGGGTATTGATGTTAACCGAAAGCGCCGCCCCGCGTAAACAAACGGGGGGATCTCCTTACGGGTGTTCTGTTATGCTATTACACAGATAAATAGTCTGATAACCAGTTTCAAGGAGCCGGGATGACATCTCAATCCCCACAGCAGTCCTCACCCGCAGGGCTGCGCGCACTAGTGACCGGCGTACTGGCCACCTTCCGTCATTCAACCCTGCAAAAAGATTTGGCTGCAATAAAAGCAGTGCATCATTGCGTGCTGATGGACGAGGTTTTGCATATCGATCTGACGCTGCCCTTCGCGTGGAACAGCGGTTTCGACGTTTTAAAAGAAGAAACCAGCGGCGAACTGCTGCGGGTGACCGGCGCTTCGGCCATCGAGTGGAACCTGCGTCACGATATTGCCACGATGAAACGTGCTAACGATCAGCCCGGTATTAAAGGCGTGCGCAACATTCTGGCCGTCAGCTCAGGCAAAGGCGGCGTGGGGAAATCTACCACGGCGGTGAACCTGGCACTGGCGCTGGCCGCTGAAGGCGGAAAAGTCGGCATTCTGGACGCGGATATTTACGGCCCGTCAGTGCCGAACATGCTGGGCACGGAAGAAGAGCGCCCGACGTCGCCGGATGGCGTACATATGTCGCCGATTATGGCGCACGGGCTGGCTACCAACTCCATTGGTTATCTGGTCACCGACGAAAATGCGATGGTGTGGCGCGGCCCGATGGCCAGCAAAGCGCTGATGCAGATGTTGCAGGATACGCTGTGGCCGGATCTGGATTATCTGGTGATTGACCTGCCACCGGGCACCGGCGATATCCAGCTGACGCTGTCGCAAAATATTCCGGTGACGGGTGCCGTTGTCGTGACTACGCCGCAGGATATTGCGCTGCTCGACGCCATGAAAGGCATCGTAATGTTTGAGAAAGTGCACGTACCTGTGCTAGGCATTATCGAAAATATGAGCATGCATGTATGCAGCAACTGCGGGCATCATGAGCCGATTTTCGGCACCGGCGGCGCACAGCGTCTGGCCGAGAAATACCGTTGCGAATTACTGGCTCAGTTACCGCTGCATATTTCACTGCGTGAAGATTTGGATCGCGGCGAACCGACCGTTGTCTCTAATCCTGAAAGCGAGTTCACGGCGATTTATCGCGAACTGGCGTCAAAAGTGGCGTCACAGCTGTACTGGAAAGGCGACGCCATTCCGACAGAAATCGCTTTCAGGGCGGTTTAATCCTCCAACTCTGCGAATTATTGCCCGATGTCAGCGATTACACCGCCTTAACGCTGGCATCGGGTAGTGTGTTGTACTTATAATTGGCGCGTTCAAAGCACACGCTGTGCTTGCCTTCCAACTTCCAATCAGGTCTTTAATTTTATGTCTGACAAATTCCATCAGTGTGTCATCGTGGGTATCGCTGGCGCATCTGCTTCGGGAAAAAGCCTCATCGCAAGCACTTTATACCGTGAACTTCGTGATCAGGTAGGTGATGAGCATATCGGGGTGATCCCGGAAGATTGCTACTATAAAGACCAGAGCCACATGACCATGGAAGAGCGGGTCAAAACCAACTACGACCATCCCAGTGCGATGGATCACAATTTATTGTTCCAGCACCTGCAGGCAATGAAGTCAGGCCAGGCGATTGAATTACCGAGCTACAGTTTTATTGAGCATACGCGGCTGCCTGAGACAGTGACGCTTAAGCCGAAAAAAGTCATTATTCTGGAAGGGATACTTCTGCTGACGGATGCGCGTCTGCGCCAGGAAATGAATTTCTCCATTTTCGTCGATACGCCTTTGGATATCTGCCTGATGCGCCGTATGAAGCGTGACGTTAATGAGCGTGGCCGTTCTATGGATTCCGTGATGGTGCAGTATCAGAAAACTGTCCGCCCGATGTTCCTGCAATTTATCGAACCTTCAAAACAATACGCAGACATCATTGTGCCGCGCGGCGGCAAAAACCGGATTGCGATTGATATTCTCAAGGCGAAAATCAGCCAGTTCTTCAATTAATTGCGGAACAATCCGTAGAAAATCACACCGGAGAGACGATGAGACTTTGCGACCGAGATATAGAGGCCTGGCTGGACAGCGGCAAATTAGGCATTTCACCCCGCCCGCCGGTTGAACGAATTAACGGTGCGACCGTGGATGTGCGTCTGGGGAACGGGTTTCGCGTTTTTCTGGGGCACAATGCCGGTTATATCGATCTGAGTGGCCCGAAAGACGAAGTCAGCGCAGCACTTGATAAAGTGATGAGTGATGAAATTGTTTTGCCGGAAGGCGAGGCCTTCTTCCTGCATCCGGGCGAACTGGCGCTGGCGGTAACGCTTGAATCGGTCACAATCCCGGATGATCTGGTGGGCTGGCTTGACGGGCGCTCCTCGCTGGCGCGTCTCGGCCTGATGGTGCATGTCACTGCACATCGCATCGATCCGGGCTGGCAGGGGCGTATTGTTCTCGAGTTCTATAATTCAGGTAAGTTGCCTCTGGCGCTGCGTCCGGGAATGCTGATTGGTGCGCTGAGTTTTGAGCCGTTGTCCGGTTCTGCGGCGCGCCCGTACAACAGCCGTCAGGACGCGAAATACCGCGACCAGCAGAGCGCGATTGCCAGCCGTATTGATAAAGACTGATTCTGTTTTTTATCCATTGTTTACGGATAAAAACGTGGGGAAGGCATGAGAAGACTACTGACAACACTGGTGATTTTACTGGTGGTTATCATTGCCGGCATGACTTCGCTGGTGTTTCTGATCAACCCGAATGATTTCCGCCAGTACATGGTGGAAAGGGTTGAGGTGAAAAGTGGCTATCATCTGGCCATTAATGGCTCTTTACGCTGGCATGTCTGGCCGCAGCTCAGCATCATTGCCGGGCAGACGTCACTGACGGCGCCGGGTGCCAAAGAGCCGGTCATCAGCGCTGAAAACATGCGGCTGGATGTCAAACTCTGGCCTCTCATTTCTCATCAACTCGCGGTGAAGCAGGTACTGCTGAAAAATGCAGTCATCCGGCTCACGCCGGATACGGAAGAGGATCAGCCTGATGCGCCTGTTGCCCCTTCCACGCCAACGCCCGTTGCTCCTGGGGCTTCTGAGCTTGAAGCAGGCTGGAAGTTTGATATTGATAAAATCAGTGTTGCAGACAGTTTGCTCATCTGGCAGCGCGGCGATGATGAGCAGATTAATGTGCGGGATATCAATCTGGAGATGGAAAAAAATGATAATCGCCAGGCGACTATCCAGCTTTCCAGCCGCATAAACCGCAATCAGCGTGACCTGGCATTCAGCATGAGTGCGGATCTGGATATGCAGCATTATCCGCAGGCTATTTCTGCCCATATCAGCAAGTTCAGTTATCAGCTTAACGGTGCGGATATTCCGGTTAAAGGCATTCAGGGTAACGGCTCAGTGCAGGCCAGCTACCAGCGCGATAATGATTCACTGACGCTCAGCCAGTTAGCATTGTCTGCTAATGATAACCAGCTCTCGGGCACCGCTTCTGCGACGCTGGGCTCGGACGTTGCGGATTACCAGCTGAACCTCACGGCGGACAAACTCGATCTTGATGCGCTCTCCGGCTGGCAGCCGAAAACGGCGGATAAAACCGCGGCCGTTTCTCAGGCAATCACGTCAGCGCCGGTCATTGCCCGCGATGTCGACGATCAGCCGAACGGGTTAAATACTTTACAGACGTTCAATGCACGACTGGCTCTGAATGTTGCGGATCTCACTTATCGCGGTATGAAAATCCACAATCTGGTATTGAACGCCGTCAACCAGCAAGGCCGGGTTGCTTTCCCGACGTTCACCGCTGGCATGGGGACAGGGAACTTCTCGCTGCCCGGCACGATGGATGTGACGGGCAATAAAATTAAGGTTCATCTTTCTCCGGACGTGAACAAAATTGAGCTGGGCGATCTGCTGACCGCTTACGGCTTACCGCAGGCACTGACCGGCAGCTTCTCAATGAAAGGGGATGTCAGCGGCGAAGGATTGTCTGCTGCTGATTTCGCGCGCCGCTGGCAGGGCGATGGTCAGCTTTCGATGGATAATGCCCACCTGAACGGCATGAATATTCAGCAACTGATCCAGCAGGCTATCAGCCGTAATACCAGCAATGTTCAGGGGCTTGAACAGTATGAGCATTACAGCCAGATAGATACGCTGAGAGCCGCAGGCCACCTGGAAACCGGGACGCTGGCACTGAATAACCTCGAAGGCCAGTCGCCAATGATTTCCGCAAAAGGTGATGGCACCATTGATCTGGCCGGACAGCTGGTTGACATGAACTTGCTGGTTCGCGTGACCGGCGGCTGGAGAGGTGACAGCGGCCTGATCAACACGCTTAAAGCGACGGACATTCCGCTGCGGGTGTATGGTCCGTGGTCTCAGCTGGGTTACCAGTTGCAGGTGGATCAGATTCTGAGGCGCTCACTTGAGCAAAGCGCCCGGAGCGCAATCCAGAACTGGGCGGATAAGCAGAAAAGCAGCAAAGAGGGCGGAGAAGTCCAAAAACTGCTGAATAAATAATTCCTGATTTTCGAAATACGGTTGAAACGGGGTGCACTGCAAAGGCACCCCGTTTGTTTTTCATCAGCCCGTGCTATCAGACTTCGTAATCATCTTCAGGCTCTCTGGCTGGGGGGGTAATTTTCACTTTCAAAATACGGTGACTGCTGACTTCAAGTGGCTCAAACAGATAATCGTTGATTGATATCTGTGCGCCGACCTGCGGAATGCTTTGAGTATATTCCATCAGCAAACCAGCCAGCGTGTGATATTCCCGCTTCTCATCAACCGGCAGCGAGATATACATCACCAGATCTTCGAGCGGCATATAGCCGTTGGCAATCCAGCTCCCGTCCTCCTGCTGCTGTATATCATGCCGTGCATCCGGTGTTTCATCCGATTCAGGCAGATTACCGGCGATGGTTTCCATCACATCTGTCAGGGTCACAATCCCTTCGACGGAGCCAAATTCATCCACAACAAAAGCAAAGTGTGTTTTTGCCTGCCGGAACTGCTCAAGCGCCATCAGCAATGAAAGTTGTTCCGGGAATATCAACGGCTGGCGGATCAGCGCCTTAAGATCCAGTTCATTTTGCACAAGTTGTTGTTTGAGCAAATCCACCACGTGAACAATCCCCAACGGTTCATCGGTAGAGCTGTCTTCTGTCACCAGAATGCGGGTGTGCTGATTGTCGGCTATCTGCTGTTTCAGAACCTCGATGGGATCGTTTAGCTCAAGATTATCGACGTCATGCCGGGATGTCATCACGCTGCTCACGGTGCGTTGCCCCAGCCCCAGCACACGTTCAATCATATGGCGCTCCTGCTGATTGAAAATGGCATCTTCTTCGTCCGAGCTGTCCGCAATCATATTTGAAGAGTGGGCGTCTAGCTCCGCTTCTTCATGTTTGCCGCGTAACACGCGCAAAACGGTTTCTGCTGTACGTTCACGTAAAGAACGGCGTGAGGATAAAAAGCGTTTCCGGTTAAATTGTGCCAGCTGATTCAGCCCCTCAATAATGACGGAGAAACCAATGGCGGCGTAAAGATAGCCTTTCGGAATGGCGTAGCCAAAGCCTTCGGCGACCAGACTGAACCCAATCATCAGCAGGAAGCTCAGACACAATATGACGATAGTCGGGTGTGCATTCACAAAGCGGGTCAGCGACTTGCTGGCCAGCAGCATCAGGCCAATGGCAATGCAGACTGCCGCCATCATCACGGCCAGGTGATCGACCATCCCAACTGCTGTGATCACGGAATCGAGTGAGAATACCGCATCGAGCACGACGATTTGGGCCACCACGGGCCAGAAGCGGGCGCCGCTTTGCTGGTGACTTTGCTCTTCATCTTTACCCTCCAGCCGTTCGTTCAGCTCCATCGTGGCTTTGAACAGCAGGAACACCCCCCCGGTAAGCATAATCATGTCGCGTGCGCTGAACGGATGTCCGAGCAACGTGATAAGAGGGCGGGTGAGGGTCGAGAGCCAGGAAATCGATGCGAGTAACAACAAACGCATTACTAATGCCAGCATTAAACCGGTCACACGGGCTTTGTCGCGCTGACGGCGTGGGAGCTTTTCCGCCAGGATGGCGATAAAAATAAGATTGTCTATCCCCAGGACAATTTCGAGAACAACCAGGGTTGCCAGCCCGGCCCAAATCGACGGATCGGCGATCCATTCCATATTGCGTTTTTCACCTTTAGTCACACGGCGGTTGCCGCAGGTTGAATAATGGGCGTCAGTGCCGGAAATTTCAAATTTAAAACAAGGCCCTGGCGTCATTAATTGCCTGCCAAACGGTCTGGCAGGGAAGGGCGGAACGGGGCGGTGTGAGGGTGATTTGGAAAGCAGCAACTTATGATTATAAAATCGCCGAACAGGTTCAACATTCCTAAAATTAAGCCTTTAGCTTACCGTTTAGTACGGCTTACTGGTATCGTAAAGGCATAGGCAAAATAGTGCCGGAGTCTGAAAGTCGGCAGTATGTTCTCCCTAAACGAAATGACAGGGACTATACTCACTGGAAGAAATAGCGTACCGGGAAAATAATTTGTTTTTAGAATTTCAGCTCAGTGAAGGCCGTGACATGTTTGGATTCTAACTGACTGAATTTACACACCAATAGGTTTCAAGGAGTATCCTTTACAATGTTAAAAGCTGTTATCCCTGTTGCCGGTCTGGGCACACGTATGTTGCCAGCGACGAAAGCCATTCCAAAAGAAATGCTGCCTATCGTCGATAAGCCTTTAATCCAGTACATTGTTAATGAATGTGCTGCCGCAGGCATCAAAGAAATTATTCTGGTCACGCATTCTTCAAAAAATGCGATTGAAAACCACTTCGATACCTCTTTCGAACTGGAAAGCATGCTGGAATCGCGCGTTAAACGTCAGTTGCTCGAAGAAGTGCAGTCTATCTGCCCGAAAGGTGTGACGATCATGAACGTGCGTCAGGGCCAGTCAAAAGGCCTGGGTCATGCCGTTCTGTGTGCTAAACCGCTGATCGGCAACTCGCCTTTTGCTGTTATTCTTCCGGATGTTCTGATGGATGAATCCACCAGCGATCTGCGCAAAGATAACCTTGCTGCGATGCTTCGCCGTTTCCAGGAAACAGGCAACAGCCAGGTTATGGTTGAAGAAGTTCCTCAGAAAGACGTGTCTAAATACGGTATCGTAAACTGCAACGGCGTTGAAGTTGAGCCGGGCGAAAGCGCACCGATGACCGCTATCGTTGAAAAACCTGAACTGAAAGACGCGCCTTCAAACCTCGCGGTTGTGGGTCGTTATGTATTGTCCGAAGCTATCTGGCCTCTGCTGGCAGTGACTCCGTACGGTGCAGGCAATGAAATTCAGCTCACCGACGCCATCGCAATGCTGATGAAAAAGAACACTGTTGAAGCATTCTCAATGACCGGACGTTCACATGACTGTGGCGATAAACTCGGTTATATGAAAGCCTTTGTTGAGTATGGCTTGCGTCACCCAACACAAGGTGAAGCTTTCTCTGAATGGCTTCAGTCTAACTACGACTGTAAAGCTTAAGCGATTGTAATAGCGCTGCGAAACCTAAAAAACCGGGTGTTATCTGACACCCGGTTTTTTGTGTAATTAAAAGCTCTTTTTCACCCGCAATGCTTGCATGTTACCGGTAAAGTGAAGCCGGCATTGAGAAGGGGAAGAGGGCCGGTAGCAGACCTTCGGAATCCGGGCATTTGTTATAGCTGCAATAGGTTCACCCTTTGCCATTCTCATGTACAATGCTTGTGTTCATTTGTATAGCTCAGTGCGGTTAAACTCACTGTTTACAGGGGTTTAGGTCAAAAACTGGGCGATCAACTATTTCAGACAGGAGTTGCTAATGTCCAAACAACAGATCGGCGTTGTCGGTATGGCGGTAATGGGCCGTAACCTCGCGCTTAACATCGAAAGCCGTGGTTATTCCGTTTCCATTTTTAACCGTTCAGGCGACAAGACTGATGAAGTCATCGCTGAAAATCCGGGTAAAAACCTCGTTCCGCACTACACCGTCGAAGAGTTTGTTGACTCGCTGGAAAAACCACGTCGTATCTTGCTGATGGTGAAAGCCGGTGAAGCAACTGACAAAACCATCGCATCCCTGACTCCGCATCTGGATAAAGGCGACATCCTGATCGATGGCGGCAACACCTACTATAAAGACACCATTCGCCGTAACCGCGAATTGTCTGAGCAGGGCTTTAACTTCATCGGCACCGGTGTTTCCGGTGGTGAAGAGGGTGCCCTGAAAGGCCCGTCAATCATGCCTGGCGGTCAGAAAGAAGCGTACGCACTGGTTGCGCCAATTCTTGAAAAAATCGCAGCACGTGCTGAAGATGGCGACGCTTGCGTAGCTTACATCGGTGCTGATGGCGCGGGTCACTACGTTAAGATGGTTCACAACGGTATCGAATATGGCGACATGCAGCTTATTGCTGAAGCGTATTCCCTGCTGAAACAGTCCCTGAATCTGAGCAACGAAGAGCTGGCTACCACCTTCGCGGAATGGAACAAAGGTGAACTGAGCAGCTACCTGATCGACATCACTAAAGACATCTTCACCAAGAAAGACGAAGAAGGTAAATACCTGGTCGACGTGATCCTGGATGAAGCCGCGAACAAAGGCACCGGTAAATGGACCAGCCAGAGCTCTCTGGATCTGGGCGAACCGCTGACTCTGATCACCGAGTCTGTGTTTGCACGTTACCTGTCTTCTCTGAAAGATCAGCGCGTTGCGGCTTCTAAAGTGTTGTCCGGCCCGGCAGTTAAGCCTTTCGCTGGCGACAAAGCTGAGTTCATCGAGAAAATTCGTCGTGCTCTGTATCTGGGTAAACTGGTTTCTTACGCGCAGGGCTTCTCACAGCTTAAAGCGGCTTCTGACGAGAACAACTGGAGCCTGAACTACGGCGAAATCGCGAAGATCTTCCGTGCTGGTTGTATTATCCGTGCTCAGTTCCTGCAGAAAATTACCGATGCTTACGCTGAAAACGCGTCCATCGCTAACCTGTTGCTGGCACCGTACTTCAAAAACATTGCTGACGAATATCAGCAAGCGCTGCGTGACGTGGTGTCTTATGCCGTTCAGAACGGTATCCCGACGCCAACCTTCTCTGCTGCGATCAACTACTATGACAGCTACCGTTCAGCGGTTCTGCCGGCTAACCTGATCCAGGCACAGCGTGACTACTTCGGTGCACATACTTACAAACGCACTGATAAAGACGGCGTATTCCACACCGAATGGTTGGATTAATCTGTTTAACGGTGTGCTGAAAAGTGCACCGTTGCTGACGTCATAAAAAAAGCCGCCGATGCATCTGCAAAGGCGGCTTTTTTACGCACGTACGATAGCGTTATTTCTTATGGCGCTGACGCAGATTCTCGATAACGGCGCTCAGGTTTAAATCCTGATCTTGTAATAACACCAGCAGGTGATACACCAGATCCGACGCTTCGTTTTTCAGCTCAAAGCGGTCGTTAACGGTTGCCGCCAGCGCGGTTTCCACGCCTTCTTCACCGACTTTTTGGGCAATACGCTTGGTGCCGCTGGCGTACAGTTTTGCCGTGTAGGAGCTTTCCGGATCGGCAGTTTTGCGCGATGCCAGCAGTTCTTCCAGCTGGTACAAGAATGCCCAGTCGGTTTCAGCGGGGTGGAAGCAGCTGTTATTGCCTTTGTGGCAGGTCGGGCCGACCGGATTGACCAGCACCAGCAACGTATCGTTGTCGCAGTCAGGCGTAATGCTCACGACATTGAGGTAGTTTTCAGAGGTCTCGCCTTTGGTCCATAAACGTTCTTTAGTGCGGGAATAGAACGTCACTTTACCGGAGGACTGCGTTACGCTCAGCGCCTCCTGATTCATATAACCGAGCATCAGCACTTCGCCAGAGACGGCGTGCTGGATGATGGCTGGCATCAGATTATCGACTTTTTCCCAGTCGAGCTGGCTGATTTGTTCTCCGGTCAGCAGACCGGTTTTAACTTCCTGATTACTCACAAGCGGATCTCCACGCCATTTTCAGCGAGATAGCTTTTCAGCTCGCCAATATTGATAATTTGTTTGTGGAACACCGAAGCGGCCAGTGCGCCATCCACGCCAGCCTCGCGAAACGCGTCGAGGAAGTGCGGCATTGTGCCTGCGCCGCCGGAAGCGATGAGCGGAACATGGCAAACTTCGCGGATCATCTTCAGCTGTTCCAGGTCGTAGCCGTTACGTACGCCGTCCTGATTCATCATGTTCAGCACGATTTCACCGGCGCCACGTTCCTGGACTTCTTTCACCCAGTCGATGGTCTGCCAGGTGGTGATTTTAGTCCGTGCTTCGTCGCCGGTAAATTGATGCGCCTGATAAGTCCCGGTCGCCGCATCATGCCAGGTATCGATACCCACCACGATGCACTGTACACCATAACGATCAGCCAGACGGCTGATCAGCGTCGGGTCAGCCAGTGCCGGTGAGTTAATGGAGATTTTATCTGCACCGAACTGCAAAATCCGGCCTGCATCTTCCAGGCTTTTGATGCCGCCAGCGACGCAGAAAGGAATGTCGATCACCTCTGCCACGCGCGATACCCAACTTTTATCGACTACGCGGCCATCGCTGGAGGCGGTGATATCGTAGAACACCAGTTCGTCGGCACCTTCTTCGGCGTAGCGTTTCGCCAGAGGAACGATATCGCCAATGATTTCGTGATTGCGGAACTGTACACCTTTGACGACCTGGCCATCTTTAACGTCGAGGCAGGGGATTATCCGTTTTGCCAGCATGAAATTGCCTCCGTCACATTAAATTTACCGTCGAGCAATGCACGCCCGACAATCACGCCTTCAACGCCGCTGTTGCGCAGTGCTGCGATATCATCGAGCGAACCAATACCGCCAGATGCCTGAAACGCCACCTGCGGATAACGCGCAGTCACTTCCCGGTACAGCTCAACGTTAGAACCGGCGAGTGTGCCATCGCGGGAAATATCGGTGCACAGCACATGTTTCAGGCCAAACGGCAGATACTGTTCGACTACCTGTTCCAGCGTTGCGTTGGAATTTTCCTGCCAGCCGCTGATCGCGACACTTTTGGTGCCTTCCGCGTCAATACGCACATCGAGCGCCAGAACCAGCGCATCAGCGCCGAAACGGCTGAACCAGCCCTGCACGGTTTGCGGATCTTTTACTGCTGTTGAACCGACGACCACGCGGGTTGCACCGGCATTCAGCAAAGCTTCAACGTCCTGTTCGGTGCGGATGCCGCCGCCGACCTGAACCGGCACGGAAACGCCAGCCAGTAATTTCTGCAATAAAGGGATCTGACGCGCAGCCGGATCTTTCGCACCGGTTAAATCCACCAGATGCAGAACTTGCGCGCCTTGCTGCTGGTAATCCTGCAAGCGAGGCAGCGGATCATTACCGTAGTCGCGCTGCTGGCCGTAATCGCCCTGATGCAAACGCACCACGCTGCCTTCGATCAAATCCAAAGCGGGAATAATCATGCTGTTTACATCTCCAGAAAGTTTTTCAGCAACAGTGCGCCTGCAGCACCGGAACGCTCGGGATGAAACTGCACACCGAAGAAATTGTCTTTTTGTACGGCGGCGCTGAAGGGCTCGCCGTAAAGCGTCTGAGCGATAGTGTTCTCGCATACCGGCATCGCGAACCCGTGGACAAAATAGAAGTAAGCATTTTCATCTATGCCGCGAAATAAACGGCTGTCAGCGTTTGCGATAACCTGATTCCAGCCCATATGCGGCAGAGGCAAACCGAGATCCTGCATGCGTTGTACCGGCGTTTCGATAATGCCCAGCGTATCAATGCCGCCGTTTTCTTCGCTGGAAGAGGCGAGAAGCTGCATACCCAGGCAAATACCCAGCACCGGCTGGGTACAGGCTTTAATCAGCTCAATCAGTTCACGTTGTTCAAGCTGTTCCATTGCGGCCTGCGCCGTGCCCACGCCTGGCAAAAACAATTTATCAGCGTGCAAAACAATCTCCGGATCGCGGCTTACGGCGGGCTCAAAACCCAGACGCTGTACGGCGTATTTCACGGAAGAAAGATTGGCACAGCCGGTATCGAGGATAACGACATTCATCACAGCACTCCTTTCGAGCTCGGCAGGGTGTTGCCCTCTACGCGGATGGCCTGACGCAACGTACGGCCAAAGACTTTGAACAGACTTTCGACGCGATGGTGATCGTTCTTGCCTTTAGTGCGCAGGTGCAGGGTGCAACCCATGGCATAAGACAGCGAACGGAAGAAGTGTTCCACCATCTCGGTACTCAGGTCGCCGACGCGCTGATAGTTAAATTCGGCTTTATACTCCAGGTGCGGGCGTCCGGAAATATCCAGCGCACAGCGTGCAAGGCATTCATCCATCGGCAGTACGAAACCGAAACGGCCAATGCCACGCTTATCACCCAGTGCTTTATTCAGGGCTTCGCCCAGCGCCAGCGCCGTGTCTTCCACGGTATGGTGATCATCAATATAAAGATCGCCTTTTACCTCGATGTTCATGCGAAAACCACCGTGGGTACAAATCTGATCCAGCATGTGGTCGAAGAAACCCACACCGGTGCGGATTTTGCTGCCGCCTTCGCGATCAAGCCAGACATCGACATCAATGGCAGTTTCACGGGTGACGCGATTCACGGCGGCATGACGGTCGCGGCGGGTCAGCTGTTCGGCAATGGCCGCCCAGTTGAGGGTATCGCGCTGGTAACGCAGACCGGCGATGCCCATATTGGCCGCCAGCTGAATATCGGTCTCACGGTCGCCAATCACATAGCTGTTGGCCGTGTCCAGCACGCCGCTTTCCAGATAAGCCTGCACCAGTTTGGTTTTTGGCTTACGGCAATCGCAGTGGTCAGCCGGCAGGTGCGGGCAGATCAGCACTTCATCGAAAACGATGCCCTGAGACGACAGGATCTGCATCATCAGGTTATGCGGTGGATCAAACGTTTCCTGCGGGAAGCTGGCGGTGCCCAGACCGTCCTGATTGGTGATCATCACCAGTTTGAAACCCGCAGTTTGCAGCGCGAGCAGGGCAGGGATGACACCCGGCTCCAGCGCCAGTTTGTCCAGACGATCAACCTGAAAATCCTCCGGTGGCTCGGAAATCAGGGTGCCGTCACGGTCGATAAACAGTACTTTTGGGGATGCAGGACTCAGGCTCACATGTGCTCCTTGCGGGGGGTATTTTGTTTTTCATTAACAGACATCGCGCTGGTACCCGGTAACGGTCGCAGGGCGTCAATCACGCGCTGCAATTCCTGGCGTGTGCCGATAGTAATACGTAAGCAGCCGGAAAGCCCCGGTTGTTTATTCTGATCGCGCAGGATAATGCCCTGATCCCAGAGGCTTTTGAATACGGAGCTTGAGGCACTAAAGCGGGCCAGAACATAGTTGGTGTCGCTGGCGAATGCTTCTTCAACACACGCGCAACTGGCCAGCTCTTCCATCAGCCAGTTGCGGTTTTCTGTCACTTCCGCCACGCGCTGACGCATTACCGCCAGCCCTTCCGGGCTCAGTGCCTGTGCGGCGATGTCCGCCACCGGTGTAGATAAAGGATAAGGCGCGATCACTTTCATCAACAAACCAATCAGTTCGCTGTTCGCTAAAGTGAAACCACAGCGCAGGCCCGCCAGCGCAAAGGCCTTAGACAGTGTGCGCAAAATAGCAAGATGCGGATACTCTTTCAGCCAGCCGGAAACGGTAGCCTGAGGGCAGAATTCGATATACGCCTCATCGACGGCCACAATCGCGCGACCACGTGTCATTTCCAGCACGGCGCGGATTTCTTGTGGATCGATAATATTACCGGTCGGATTATTCGGGCTGCACACATAGACCAGTTTTACGCCGTCGAGTGCGGCCTCAATGGCCGGAATATCCAGCGACCAGTCATCTCTGGCCGGAACGGTACGACCCTCAACGCCGATGGTTTCTGCACTGACGCTGTACATGCCATAAGTCGGCGGGCAGTAAAGGATGGCGTCTTTACCCGGCTCGCAGAAAGCACGGATCAAAAGCTCGATTCCCTCATCAGCCCCGCGACTGACCAGGACTTGTTCAGGATCCACACCGGCGTAGGCCGCGTAGCGGTTGATGACCAGTGCGGGCTGGCATTCCGGATAGCGGTTGAATGTCTGCTGCGTCAGCTCAAAGTGTGGCGCAAGGGCATATTCGTTGGCGTTCAGCCAGACATCACCATTCCCCCCCAGACGGCGGGCGGACTGATACGGCGTCAGATCCTGAACATTTTGACGTGCCAGCGCCTGAACGCTGAGATTCTTTTCATTACTCATCAACGTGGCTCCTTTAATGCATTCACCCGCAGGGTCACTGCATTTTTGTGTGCGGTCAGTTGTTCAGCCTGCGCCAGTGTTTCAATGGTACTGGCTAAACCCAGCAAACCTTCCGGCGTTAGCTGCTGAACGGTCATTCGTTTCTGGAAATCGGCCAGACCGAGGCTCGAACAGGTGGCGGTATAGCCGTAAGTGGGCAATACATGGTTGGTTCCGGAGGCGTAATCGCCTGCGGATTCCGGTGACCAGTCACCGAGAAACACCGAACCGGCGCTGGTAATTCGATCAACCAGCAATTCCGGCTCGCGGGTTTGCAGTATCAGGTGTTCCGGGCCGTAGGCGTTGCTGATTTCAATGCACTGGGCAAGATCTTTGGCGACAATCAGGCGGCTGCTGGCCAGTGCCTGACGGGCAATTTCGCTGCGTGATAGTGTCTGTAACTGGCGTTCAACAGCTTCACCGACGGCCTGCGCCATTTGCACATCCGGCGTCAGCAAAATAACCTGCGAATCCGGTCCGTGTTCCGCCTGTGACAGCAGATCAGATGCCACGAAATCTGGCGTTGCGCCGCTGTCGGCAACCACCAGTACTTCGGAAGGCCCGGCAGGCATATCGATGGCCGCCCCGTCCAGACGCTGGCTGACCTGACGTTTTGCTTCGGTGACATACGCATTGCCCGGCCCGAAAATTTTCGCCACACGCGGGACGGTTTCGGTGCCGAACGCCAGGGCGGCAATCGCCTGCGCACCGCCAAGCTGATAAACCTCTTCAACGCCACACAGTTGCGCAGCATACAAAATTTCATCGGCAATCGGCGGCGGCGAGCAGAGCACCACTTTCTGGCAACCGGCGATACGTGCCGGTGTCGCTAACATTAATACGGTTGATACCAGCGGCGCGGAACCGCCCGGAATGTACAGGCCGACGGACTGAATCGGACGGGTCAGTTGCTGACAACGGACACCCGGCTGCGTTTCGATATCCACTACGGCCAGTTTCTGCGCCTGATGGAAAGTGTCGATGTTACGCACCGCGTGCGCCATTGCCTGTTTTACGTCATCGCCTAAACGCGCCGCGGCTGCCGCGATTTGTTCCGCCGTTACGCGAAGATCCTGCACTTCTGTTTTATCAAAGCGGGCGCAAAACTCGCGCAGCGCGCTGTCACCTTCACTGCGGACACGACGCAAAATTTCGCTGACAGATTCGGTAATACGATCTGACGCCGAAATCGCAGGGCGGGTCAGCAGATCGCGACGTTGCTGCTCGTCGCATTGTTGCCAGTCAATCGGGGTAGTAAACGCGTCAGGCTTCATGGCATTACTCCATCATTTTTTCGATTGGCAGAACCAGAATGGAGCTGGCGCCCAGCGCTTTCAGTTTCTCCATGGTTTCCCAGAACAGGGTTTCACTGCTGACCATGTGCATCGCAACACGTTGCTGATCGCCTGCCAGCGGCAAAATGGTCGGACGTTCAGCGCCCGGCAGCAGGGCAACGATTTCGTCGAGACGCTCGCTTGGCGCGTGCAACATAATGTATTTGGATTCGCGGGCCTGAATCACACCCTGGATTCGGGTCATCATTTTGTCGATCAGCAGTTGTTTCGCCTGCGGCATCTCGCCGTCGCGCTGGATAAGGCAGGCTTTGGAACGGTAAATCACTTCGACTTCACGCAGACCGTTGGCCTCAAGCGTTGCGCCAGTGGACACCAGATCGCAGATGGCGTCAGAAAGGCCCGCACGAGGTGCGACTTCGACAGAGCCGTTCAGCAGACAGGATTTGAAATCGACGCCTTTTTTATCGAGGTATTGCTTGAGCAGGTGTGGATATGAGGTGGCGATACGGGCATTTTGCAGGCTTTGCGGGCCGGTGTATTCCGTATCCAGCGGCGTCGCCAGTGACAGACGGCAGCCACCGAAATCCAGACGACGCAGCGTGAAGTAACGCGGATCTTCCCCCTGAGCGCGGCGGCTCAGCAACTCTTCTTCCAGCACGTTCTCACCGATGATGCCCAGGTCAACTACGCCATCCATCACCAGCCCCGGAATATCGTCATCACGGACACGCAAGATGTCGATCGGCATGTTTTCTGCGAAAGCGATCAGGCGCTGTTCCTGCAGGTTGATTTTGATCCCGCAGCGCGCCAGCAGTTCGCGTGATTCATCGCTCAGGCGACCTGACTTCTGCATTGCTATCCGTAAACGTGTTTTATCCAGCATGATGACCTCAATTTCTCAATTATTTATAGTAAATTCATGGTTATAAAATATTTAACTTCAATCCGTCAGGCCAAAAAAAAGCCCCCGGAAGAAATCTTCCGGGGGCTATCTCTGCGTTCTGCGCCACTGGAAGATCTAAACGTCTCCCAGCACCAATCGCCTGAAAGACTAGTCAGGGTGATGGTGATGATGGTGGTTAATCAGAACGTTTGTCATGTCAGTGTCTCAATTTATCTATTCATATGCCGCGTGATTCAGGTTTGAATCATCCGCAACACGTATCAAATTCATTGGCAATAAAACTAAACTATCGGGCTGCCAGTGCGCAACCTTTTTTTATGATGATGAGTTTTTCTTATCTGCTGAAGGGGTTTCATCGCAAAAATGAATGATCTGTTAACAGACGCAGATAAAACCTTACGCAGGCTGAACGGGGAAAAGGCGTAGTTTGCTAGTATAAAGAAAGATATCAGCAATTGGCGACGTGATGCCAAATCTGAACAAATGGAGCAGAGTATGAAGAAGGTTTCGATTATCGGGCTGGGGTGGCTGGGAATGCCGTTAGCAAGGGCGCTGGCTTCCAGAGGTTACGATGTGGTCGGCAGTAAAACGACACCGGATGGTGTGGACGCCGCCAGAATGGTCGGTATCGAATGTTTTCCACTGGTGTTTACGCCTGAGCTGGTATGTGAGGCTGAGGATCTGGAGCGGTTGCTTAACGCAGATGCGCTGATTATCACGTTACCGGCGCGCAGAACCGTTGAGGGCAGTGAACTCTATTTTCAGGCGGTACAATTGCTCACCGACAGCGCACTGGCGCATAACGTGAAACGGATTATTTTCACCAGCTCGACGTCTGTCTATGGCGAAGGTGAGGGCCTGGTGCGCGAAAACTCTGCGCTTGAGCCGGTGACGGCCAGCGGCAAAGTGCTTAAAGAGCTGGAGAACTGGTTCCACGGATTACCGAATACCTCCGTCGACGTTCTGCGTCTGGCCGGGCTGGTGGGCGGCGATCGCCACCCAGGCCGGTTTATGGCCGGTAAAGCTCAGGTCAAAGGCGGTCAGCAGGGCGTGAATCTGGTGCATCAGGATGATGTGATTGCCGCCATTACTCTGTTGCTGAGCCTGCCAAAAGGCGGACATACCTATAACCTCTGCGCCCCGGTGCATCCGTCCAGAGCGGCATATTACCCGGTCGTGGCAAAACAGTTAGGGCTTGAGCCGCCGACTTTTGCTGAAGAGGCTTCAGCCACAAAGGGGAAAGTTGTCGATGGCGGGTTAATCTGCAAAGAGCTGGGGTTTGAATACCAATACCCCGACCCGCACACTATGCCTTTTTAATCCGTAAAGGGCTTTCAAATAATATAACGTGATGACCTGCCGGAAATTTCGGCAGGTTTTGAAAATTCGCTGGATTAATGTTCAGCACGTTAAGTTCTGTCTTTGAGTGAAAGTCCCCCGCCTTTGAAAATAGCCTGTAATAAATAATTCAACAATTAGCCCGATTAATGGCTCTTCCTTCCGCAGGGATATTCCCTAATACCCTTAATAGCGACAGTTAAAGATGTGCTTTATGCGTTTTTTTACCCGCCAAAGTGGCGTTGAGTGCTGTATTGGTAATAAAAGTCCTAGTTATAAGCTTTTAATTCGTCATTGGGTGGTATAAACCACTTTTTTAAGCCCAATCATTAAAGTTTTCCTGAAGAGTTGCCGATAGGGTAGTACGGCAAAACTACGCCGTTTCATCATTTCTTCTTAACAATCTGACCGTCTGGTTGGATGCGCCTCCCTGCATGATCACAAATTCTTACAATCATTGTCTTTTTACTTTTGAAATAGCGTGGTTGCTCACGATTTCAAAACAATCTGCACTTATTTTAGCCGCAATTTTTTAGGACTACTCCCCGATAGGCCGCATGGTGACTGGGTTGCGCACAATTAGCACAATGATCATGCTATATGAAATTTGCAGCATAAAACACTGCCTGAGCTATGATTAATTTCTGTGTATGCTAACCATTTGGGTTTAAGTGGACTTTGTACAAAATGATCTAAAAAAGGCGAAAAAAGACAGTTTGAAGACAGCTTTTTAGACGCTTTTTTACTTTTGACTGAAAAGTGCGCAAATTTTTACGATAAATTGCACTTTCGGAGACAAAATAAATTTTAAAAGTGTGATGTACGTCACACTTTATTCAAAATTCGGCAACGGTAAGATTGTATGTATAAAGGAAACGGGGTTAGAGTTGCGTCGTAGTAAGATTATTCCTAATAATGTATGTAAAAGCGTTTCACTGAACGAGACGCCATCACAGCAACGGACTCTGCCAGTACACCAAAACTGAAGTGTTTTACGATTACTTAGCAGTGCAATTGTCACAATTAATTTAGTTTACATCAGGAACAACTTTGTATTGGCGGTGAAGTAAATACCGCGGGATAAATCTAATTGTCATCGTGAGATTTATTAATCAGCCAATGATCCAATTGTTTTGATAGTAAAAAATACTCCTGCCACGCCGGGTAAAACTCTTGCTGCATGGAATATGTCTATCAATCAGCCACCTTAAAAAAGTGGCATCGGTAATGGGGTAGAACAGAATGTCCGAATTGCTTAAGCACATATATGATATCAACCTGTCATATTTACTGTTAGCACAGCGTTTGATTAACGACGAGAAAGCCTCAGCGATGTTCCGGCTGGGGATTGATGACGTAATGGCAGACACCCTGGGACAGCTGACACTGCCTCAGATGGTGAAATTAGCTGAAACGAACCAGCTTTTGTGCCAGTTCCGCTTTGATGACAGTAAGACAATTGAACGCTTGACGCAGGAATCGCGTGTGGATGATTTACAGCAAATCCATACCGGCATCTTGTTGTCCAGTCACCTGCTGAAAGGCCTGGCTGCGAAAGATAGCGGCGCGATGAAGAAAAGGGCGTAGCTATGTCTGGGAAAGATGCGTCAACCAAACCGGCAGAAAAAAGTATCGTTCAGGAAGCACGGGACATTCAGCTTGCCATGGAATTGATTACGCTGGGTGCCAGATTGCAGATGCTGGAAAGCGAAACGCAATTAAGTCGTGGCCGACTGATTAAATTGTACAAAGAGTTGCGCGGGAGCCCGCCGCCAAAAGGAATGTTGCCGTTCTCCACCGACTGGTTTATGACCTGGGAACAAAACATTCATTCTTCCATGTTCTACAACGCGTATTCGTTCTTGTTAAAGAGCGGCCATTGTAACGGCGTGGAAGCGGTGATTAAGGCTTACCGTTTATATCTGGAACAATGTCCTGAACAACCTGGAGAAGCGCCGATTCTCGCACTGACCCGCGCCTGGACACTGGTACGTTTTGTCGACAGCGGAATGCTGCAGCTCTCTGCGTGCAACTGCTGTGAAGGATCATTTATCACCCATGCACACCAGCCTCGCCACGGGTTCGTCTGCAGTCTTTGCCAACCGCCATCCCGGGCAGTAAAAAAACGTAAACTTTCCCCGCAAGTTGCCGATATAACATCTCAAGAGCTGGACGAACAGGTCAAGCGCGCAGTTTGAGATGTATGGGTTGCAGTATGTCGTTCTGAGCGGTGGTTACACCGCTCATCATTTCTCCCCTGAACATCTCAGTTATCCATTGTCTGGCATCTTTTATGCACGTTTTAGCTGCGTAAATTCTGGCAAGACTCTGGCGTCGCGTGTTACCTCGCCCTGAAACCACATCGAATTAAGGATTCATCGTGCTAGTGATAATAGGTTACATCGTGGTGTTGGGCTCAGTCTTCGGCGGTTTCATGCTCGTCGGTGGTGAACTGGGCGCGTTATACCAACCAGCAGAATTGCTCATCATCGGCGGTGCAGGTATTGGTGCCTTCTTTGTCGGTAACAACGGCAAGGCCATCAAATCCACCATGCGCGCGTTGCCGCAGCTGTTCCGCGCGTCGAAATACAACAAAGCGTTGTATATGGATCTGATGGCTTTGCTTTACCGGTTATTAGCAAAATCACGTCAACAGGGGATGCTGTCGCTGGAAAATGACATCGACAATCCCAGCGAAAGTGACATTTTTGCTAATTATCCGCGCATCATTGCCGATAAACATTTAGTCGAATATCTGACTGACTACCTGCGTCTGATGGTCAGCGGCAACATGAATGCTTTCGAAATTGAAGCATTGATGGATGAGGAAATTGAAACCTACGAACACGAAAGCGAAGTGCCCGCCAACAGCCTGGCGCTGGTCGGTGACTCGCTGCCGGCATTTGGTATCGTCGCCGCCGTTATGGGGATCGTCCACACCCTGGCCGCCGCAGACCGTCCGGCAGCCGAGCTGGGCGCATTGATTGCCCACGCGATGGTCGGGACTTTCCTCGGCATCCTTTTGGCTTACGGTTTTATCTCTCCTCTGGCGAGCGTTCTGCGCCAGAAAAGTGCTGAAAACGCCAAAATGATGCAGTGCATCAAGGTGACATTGCTGTCGAGTATTAATGGTTATGCGCCACAAATTGCCGTCGAGTTTGGCCGCAAAACGTTGTACACCTCAGAACGACCTTCATTTATTGAGCTGGAGGAACACGTTCGTCAGGTCAAATCGCCGGGTCAGAAACAAACTGAAGAAGAAAAAGTATGAAGCATCAGAGTCATCCCATCGTTGTTGTGCGTAAGAAAAAGAACAAGCACGGCGGCGGGCATCACGGCGGTTCGTGGAAGATTGCTTACGCTGACTTTATGACAGCGATGATGGCTTTCTTTCTCGTGATGTGGCTGATTTCGATCTCCAGCCCTAAAGAACTGGTGCAAATTGCCGAATACTTTCGTACGCCGCTTGCGGTAGCCATCACCGGTGGCCCGCGCAGCAGCGATGCAACCAGCCCGATCCCGGGCGGTGGGGCAGACCCTACCGTGCAGGACGGTGAAGTACACAAAATGGATCAGTCGCAGGGCGAGAGTAAACGCGAAGCCGGCGACTTGCAGAAATTGCAGCAGAAACTGGAAGACATGCTGGCAGCCGATCCGCGACTGAAAGATTTGCGTCCGCACCTGATGATTAACCTGACCGAGCAAGGTTTGCGCATTCAGATTATTGATAGCAAAAACCGCCCGATGTTCCAGCTCGGCAGTGCGATTGTTGAACCTTACATGCGGGATATTTTGCGGGCGATTGCGCCAGTGCTGGATGATTTCCCGAACAAAATCAGTCTTGCAGGTCACACCGATGACATGCCGTATGCCACAGGCGAACGTGGTTACAGCAACTGGGAGTTGTCAACGGATCGTGCCAATGCTTCGCGCCGCGAGATGATTATCGGTGGATTAAGCGAAGGTAAGGTTCTGCGCGTGATGGGCATGGGATCTACCATGCAGTTGAAAAACCATCCGGCGGGCGACGCGATAAACCGTCGTATCAGTATTTTAGTTCTCAATAAACATGCTGAGCAGGCCATCGAGCGGGAAAACAGCGAAGGCGAAGCGATTACGATCAGCGATGCGGGCGAGTTGCAAAGACAAGTACAGGGCACCAAAACCGTGCCTGCATTAGCGCCACAAGCGAGTCCGGCTCCGGCTGCTCCGGCATTAGCCCCTAAGGCTAGCCAGGCACCAGCAGTACCCGCACCAGTAAATACACAAGCACCACCATTACCCGGGATTGGGACGCAAACGCCAGTGACACCATCGGCAGGCGCTCAACCTGCGACGGCAGCTCCGGCTGCTGCGGCAGGCACGGCACCTGCGACACATTAACAAGCCGCGATTCACAGCAGAGGTGATCACGTGAGCATGGATATTACTGATTTTTATCAGACATTCTTTGATGAAGCAGACGAGTTGCTGGCGGACATGGAACAACATCTGTTGTTACTTGATCCGGATGCGCCCGATATTGAGCAGCTCAACGCGATTTTCCGCGCTGCGCACTCAATCAAGGGCGGGGCAGCAACCTTTGGATTTACGGTTTTACAGGAAACAACCCATTTACTGGAAAACCTGCTCGACGGTGCTCGTCGTGCTGAAATGAGCCTGAGCACCGACATCATCAACCTGTTTCTGGAAACAAAAGACATTATGCAGGAGCAACTCGACGCCTATAAATCATCACGGGACCCTGACGCAGAAAGCTTTGAATATATCTGTGCAGCCCTGAGACAACTGGCTCTCGAAGCGCAACAACAGCGAGAGCCTGCGCCTGATCTTCACGTCGTTGAAGATGAGCCTGCGGCGGCGGCTGCTGCACCGGCAACCGTTGCTCCGGCGGCGGGTAAGGGCGGTCTGCGAGTCCGTCTGTCCGGCCTGAAAACACAGGAAATCCCTGTGATGTTGGAAGAACTGGGCAATCTTGGTGAGATCAAAGATCCCGTTCAGACCGATGACAGCGTGGAAGCGACACTGGTCACCACCGTCACCGAAGACGACATCATTGCTGTTTTGTGTTTTGTCCTGGAACCAGAACAAATCAGTTTCACGCAGTCTGCAGCGCCGGTGGCCTCTGCCCCCGTCGCCGTCACGGCACCGGTTGTGGCTGAAGTTGCACCGGTTCCGGCAGCAGCTCGCCCGGCACCGGTACTGACTGCGGTACCTAGCAGTGAGCCTGCGAAAGCGCGTGCGCCGAAAGCGCCGGAATCAACCAGTATTCGCGTTGCCGTTGAAAAAGTAGACCAGCTGATCAACCTGGTCGGCGAACTGGTGATCACCCAGTCGATGCTTGCGCAACGTTCTGACCTGCTGGATCCGGTGGTTCACAGCGACCTGCTTAACAGCATGGGGCAGCTTGAACGTAACGCCCGCGATTTGCAGGAATCGGTGATGTCGATTCGTATGATGCCGATGGAATTCGTCTTCAGCCGCTTCCCGCGTCTGGTGCGTGATCTGGCAAGCAAGCTGAATAAGCAAATCGAACTGACGCTGCTCGGCAGCTCTACCGAGCTGGATAAGAGCCTGATCGAACGTATTATCGACCCGTTAACGCACCTGGTGCGTAACAGCCTTGACCACGGTGTGGAAACGCCGGAAGTGCGTATTGCCAACGGCAAAGAGCCGACCGGTAACCTGACACTGTCTGCTGAACACCAGGGCGGTAACATCTGCATCGAAGTTATCGATGACGGTGCGGGCCTGAACCGTGAACGTATCCTGGCAAAAGCCGCGTCGCAGGGTATGAATGTCAATGACAACATGAGTGACGAAGAAGTCGGCATGTTGATCTTCGCCGCCGGGTTCTCGACGGCAGAAAAAGTCACTGACGTTTCAGGCCGCGGTGTGGGCATGGACGTGGTGAAACGTAACATTCAGGAAATGGGCGGTCACGTCGAAATCCATTCCCAGCAGGGCAAGGGGACGACTATCCGTATCCTGCTGCCGCTGACGCTGGCGATCCTCGACGGAATGTCGGTTAAAGTCGGTGAAGAAGTCTTCATCCTGCCGCTGAATGCCGTGATGGAATCGCTGCAACCGCTGGCAGAAGATTTACATCCTCTGGCCGGTGGCGAACGTGTTCTGCAGGTTCGCGGTGAATACTTGCCGCTGGTTGAGCTTTACAACGTCTTTGATGTTGAAGAGGCGAAAACCGAAGCTACGCAGGGCATCGTCGTTATTTTGCAAAGTGCAGGACGTCGCTACGCATTGCTGGTCGATCAGCTGATAGGTCAGCATCAGGTTGTGGTGAAAAACCTGGAAAGCAACTATCGCAAAGTGCCGGGCATTTCCGCCGCGACCATTTTGGGCGACGGTAGCGTGGCGCTGATTGTGGACGTCTCTGCATTGCAGACGCTGAACCGTGATAAGTTAGCAACAGGCGCAACCGCTGCATAATAAGTAAAGCTTCCCGGTGACCTGAACCGTCGCCGGGTGTGAAAAACTCAGGCCGATTTAAAGATAAAAGCAAAGGTGAACAACATGGCAGGACTTGCAACCGTGTCGAAAATTGCGGGCGAAACAGTAGGTCAGGAATTTCTGATCTTCACTTTAGGCGATGAAGAATACGGCATTGATATCCTGAAAGTGCAGGAAATCCGCGGATACGACCAGGTAACCCGCATTGCTAATACACCGTCATTCATTAAAGGTGTGACCAACCTGCGCGGTGTTATCGTGCCAATCCTCGACCTGCGTGTGAAATTCGCGCAGGAAGATGTGATTTACAACGAAAACACCGTGGTTATCGTACTGAATTTCGAAAACCGTGTTGTCGGGATCGTTGTCGATGGGGTTTCTGACGTGCTCTCCCTGAGCCAGGATCAGATCCGCCCGGCACCGGAATTCGCCGTCACCATGTCGACAGAATACCTGACTGGCCTGGGCTCTTTGGGCGACCGTATGCTGATTCTGGTGGATATCGAAAAACTACTGAGCAGCGAAGAAATGGCGCTGGTTGATTCGGTAACGAAGATCTGAGTCTTTGAAGGTCAAGGTCAAGGTCAAGGTCAAGGTCGTGGGCGCCGGCCCACACCGGGTTAAGGGGCGTAAACGCGCCCCTTAACAATCCTGCGTTTTTCTCACTGCGCGCTGCCGCTGGAACGACGGACATGTTCTGCCACAACGGCGCGTGGCGCAAATCTTGCCGCTGCGCGGTTCCTTCTCCCGATCCTGAAGCCTCAGGTCTTCAGGCCGCTCCGTTCAGCAAGATTTTGAGCGCGCCAGTCTCGAACAAATATCAGTCTCGAAAAAATGCCAGTCTCGAAAAAAATCCTCGCTATGATTCTTATTTAAAATCATGTGGTTAATTGGGGTTTCTTGCTCCTCCCCCTGCGAAGGGGGAGGCCGGGAGGGGGTTTTAATGCCATCTCTGCAATTCCCTGAAAACCATAAAAACTCTCTGGAAGCAGTATCTCATTCCCAAAGTTTGCCCATTTTCTCCGTATGGTTATCCAGTTATTGTCTCCTCGCTGCGACAAAATCCGCAGCCGTAGAGGCATCTCTTTTTCACCCCACCAAATCCCTTTCCCTAAATTCTTTCCGCCAGCGCGTCGGCGTGGTGTTAAGCCGTTGCCGGAAGTGGTGGCGAAGCGCTTCGGGTGAACCGAAACCCGCCTGTTCTGCGATGCTATCAACGCTCATTTTTCCGCTTTCCAGCAACGCGCAGGCTTTTTCCAGCCGCACGGTCAGCATCCATTCGCCCGGCGTGGTGCCGGTTGCATCGTGAAAACGACGCAAAAATGTCCGGCGGCTCATCCCGGCCTGAACGGCAAGTTGCTCAATAACCATCGGCGTATTGAGATGGCTGCGTAAATCATCCAGCAGCGGCGCGAGCGTTTTGGCCTGCCGCAGCGGCACCGGTTGCTGAATAAGCTGCGCCTGATTTCCTTCACGCATCGGCGGCGTCACCATCCGGCGGGCGGTGCGGTTGGCGACTTCGATACCGTAATCGCGGCGGATCAGATGCAGGCATAAATCGACACCCGCCGCGCCGCCCGCAGAGGTGATAATGCTGCCTTCATCGACGTAAATCATGCCGTGCTCGACCTGCACTTTCGGGAATCTCTGCGCCAGAATATCGGTGCTGTTCCAGTGCGCGGTGGCCCGTTTTCCGTCAAGCAAACCGGCCGCGCCGAGCACAAAACTGCCTGCGCAAATCGACACAATCCGCGAGCCGTCGTTATGCGCTTTTTGCAACGCTGCAATCAGCCGCGCCGGTGCCGGTTCATGGACGCTGCGCCAGCCGGGGATCACAATCGTGCCCGCGCCTTCGAGCAGTTCCAGCCCGCCATCGACCACCAAACGGACGCCCCCCTGTGCGCCAAATGTGCCTTCCTCAACTGACGCCACGGACAACTCATATAAGGGTTCGCCGGTCAGTTCATCGGCGCGACCAAACGCTTCGACCGCTGTCCCAAATTCAAACGTGCACAAGCATTCATAGGCGAGCAAAACCAGCCGCCGGTTTTGCGGTGCAGAAACGCGCGTTGCTTCAATTTTTTGCATAACAGGTTACCGTCAGTTTGGCATGATCTTGACGATACATGGCATATCCGCTGATTTCCACTTCGCCGCCAATCTTTCATGCTGAACGCCTCTCAACGTTTGCAGGATTTACGCATGAAAAACACATTGGCACTGATGGCTGTGTGCCTCGCCGCCCTGATGTCAGGGCTGGAAATCTCCAGCGTACCGGTTATCTCGCCGGTGCTTGAAACGCAGCTGCACGCCAGTTTCCGCGAACTTCAGTGGATCATGAACGCGTACACGCTGGCTTGCACAACCGTGCTGATGGCAACCGGCACGCTGGCGGACCGTTTTGGCCGCAAGCGCATATTCGTCATCAGCATCGCCGCGTTCGGGCTGACGTCGCTGATGTGCGGATTATCCGGCAGCGCCGCGTGGCTGATTGCCGGGCGTTTTCTTCAGGGGCTGAGCGGCGGTGCGATGCTGACGTGCCTCATTGCCATTCTTTCCACGCAATTTCCGCAAGGCAAGGCACGCAGCCAGGCATTCGCCGCGTGGGGGATTACCTTCGGCTTCGGGCTGGGCTTCGGGCCGATTATCGGCGCGCTTCTGGTGGCGTGGCTGAGCTGGCAGTGGGTATTTCTGGTGCATTGTTTTATCGCGGTGATCACCCTGATTCTGGCGCTGAACAACGTGGTGGAATCCCGCGACGGGCAGGTCAAAAAATTGGATCTCGGCGGGTTGCTGACGCTGTCGGTCACCGTCATGGGCGCAACGTACCTGATTACGCAGGGCAGCAGCCTGGGCTGGAGCAGTACGCTGGCGCGCAGCATTATTGTGGTAACGGCGCTGAGCGCGGTGCTGTTTGTCTGGACGGAGAAACGTCACCCGCACCCGATGTTTGATTTTTCTGTGTTCCGCATCCGGCCATTTTCCGGCGCGCTGATGGGGTCTGTGGGCATGAACTTCAGCTTCTGGCCGCTGATGATTTACCTGCCGGTTTATTACCAGAGCGGGCTGGGGTACAGCAGCGTGGCGACCGGGCTGGCGCTTCTTGCGTACACATTACCGACGTTGCTGATGCCGCCGCTGGGCGAAAAACTGACTGCCCGGTTCGGCGCGGCACGGCTGATCCCGCTGGGGTTATTCACCATCGGTGCGGGTTTTATGCTGATGAATATCGCCGTCGCAACACACACCAGCCTGCTGCCGGGCGCACTGATCGCCGGAGCCGCGCTGGGCCTGACCAATACGCCGGTGACCAACACCACCACCGGTTCCGTCCCCGGCGACCGTGCGGGGATGGCGTCGGGGATTGATATCAGCGCGCGGCTTATCACGCTGGCGATCAACATCGCGCTGATGGGCAGCCTGCTTGTCGCGGGCATTGCCTCCAGCCTGAAAGCCTTGCTGCCCGCCGGAGAAAATTTACCGGCAATCGCCGAGCGGATAGCCGGTGGCAGCGACGTTTCACTCGCGCAGGGGATCTCAGCGCAAGCGCTGGCGGGCGGCTTTTCAGGTGTTTTGCTGTACGGCGCGACAGGCGTCTGGGCACTGGCGCTGGCGAGCAAAATACTGTTTGGTCGTACACGCTAGATTTTCATTATGACCTCTGGCTGACGTAGCCAGGCAGAGGCCGGGCACAAGGCGTTTAAAATACAGTTGGAGAGAAATTTAAAACCATAAAAACTCTCTGGAAGCAGTATCCCATTCCTGCGCTTTGCCCGTTTGTTCTGTGGGGATATCCGGTTATTGTCTGCCCGCTGCGGCAAAATCCGCAGCCGGGTGTAGGAACTCGGTAATCTTTTGATGACACGGCGTTTTTTTGTGCCATCGCTATGCTTCACCTTTATAAAACGGATTTATACCGTATTATATTTTCGGTGACTCAGGCGGGGCAGCTTTAGCTGGTCGGTACCCAATAGAACCGATATTCCTACCCCCGTCTGAGTTACCACCTGAGTGTAGGACTCCAGTGGTAACGTGATACCCAATCTATTGGAAATGAACTAATGAACACTCAGATTTCAGAAATACTCCCCGACTCATGGACGCTCACAGACAGATGCAGGTTACTCGCGAATGCGCTGGTGAATCCGCAAAATGACGACGCGCAGGATAAACTTTGCCTGATGCTGCAAACCCAACTGATGAACCTTGAGATAGCGTTACGCCAGCCTGTTCCCGAACACCGCCAAAATATGGGGATTCCATTAGACGACGGTTTATTTGATTACACCGAAGCGGAACCGGAAGAACTTTGTGATCAATGTTCTGCCCTGAACTTTGCACTGCTGACGCTGCATGATAAGAGAATAAAAGAGATTTTAGCGTTTGTGCTGTGTGAACGTTTCGAGATGCTGCGCTGTTCGCTCTATGCCTCAGGCGAGGTGATCCAATGAAAAAGGACTGGCATCAGGCTGATATCATCGCCGCAATTAAAAAGAAAGGCACCACACTGGCCGCAGTATCCCGTGAAGCGGGGTTATGTTCTTCAACGCTGTCGAATGCGCTAACGCGCAAATGGCCAAAAGGCGAACGGCTGATCGCCGAAGCGATTGGCGTGAGAGCCGAAGTGATCTGGCCGAGCCGATACACTGAAATCTAATACCGGCGTCTTTTGAGACAAAAAATGAAGCAAGGCGAAAGGGGGTAAATTTACCCCTTTATTTTTTAGCCTCGCTAACGCATTGATATTACTTAACATATTATCACTGCCATAAAAAAGGGTTTTGGCGCTATAAAGCGCTTAACACATTGTTTTTGATTTGGATCCCGCTATTCTGTAACTGTTCACTGCCGTACAGGCAGCTTAGAAACTCATCACAGCGAAGAACCGCAGAGTCTTCATGTTCACTGCCGTACAGGCAGCTTAGAAAGGCATGCGTCGCCAAGTATCCCCTAAATTATCGTTCACTGCCGTACAGGCAGCTTAGAAAACTAAATACATGATTGCAGCCTAATCCAGAAAGTTCACTGCCGTACAGGCAGCTTAGAAAAACGATAAGCAGGGGGACTGGTTATTGCCGGTGTTCACTGCCGCACAGGCAGCTTAGAAAGCCACCTGGCCGCGCGTGATGCCGAAGTGAGGGTTCACTGCCGCACAGGCAGCTTAGAAAATAGTGAAGCTGGGTATTCGCGAAATCTTCAGGTTCACTGCCGCACAGGCAGCTTAGAAAAGGCTTGGTAGTGCGTCGGAATAAGTTTTAATGTTCACTGCCGCACAGGCAGCTTAGAAAATGATGCGAACGGTCAGCAACTCCGTCATTCCGTTCACTGCCGTACAGGCAGCTTAGAAACTTGGAGGCTGACCAGGCGGTGCTACGTTAAGGTTCACTGCCGTACAGGCAGCTTAGAAATGGACAGATAAACCCTAGGTGAATCTCAGACCGTTCACTGCCGTGCAGGCAGCTTAGAAATTCATTTTCGGTGCGCAGATGCTTGTTTCCATGTTCACTGCCGTACAGGCAGCTTAGAAAAGCATTCTAAATGGCACCGCTCGCCGCAAGATGTTCACTGCCGTACAGGCAGCTTAGAAAGACTGGATACCGCCCAAGCTCAAGCATACACAGTTCACTGCCGTACAGGCAGCTTAGAAAGGGGCCGTTCACTTCTACAATAATTCGGGGTAGTTCACTGCCGTACAGGCAGCTTAGAAAATATGTAGACGTAAATGACGAAGGAGAATTAGGTTCACTGCCGTACAGGCAGCTTAGAAAGGGAGGCCAGACTCAAAAATCGAGACATTCCCGTTCACTGCCGTACAGGCAGCTTAGAAATTCTCAACCGGTCACGCGATTTCCTCAAATTTGTTCACTGCCGTACAGGCAGCTTAGAAAATGAAGAACCGGCGGTGGATTGTCGGCGCACCGTTCACTGCCGTATAGGCAGCCAAAAGCGGTAATTCCACTTCCCAAAAGGGAAAGGGTTAATTATTTTTTTAACACAATTACTTAACAACAATTCAATCGTGGAAATACAACATAATAAAAACCAACATATTTGAAAGAATGCAGGGCGGGTATATGTTTAAGTGTTGATGTTTCATCCGATTAGGTTACTTTAATTTCTGTGCTTTCCGGACGCCAATAAAAGGAACACCAAATGGCTGAAAGATTAATGCCTGCCGCGATGGCATTTCAGAAGAGGCGTAGTGCGCCATCTTACCAACGCGCAGACGCACTCGATGTAATGATTGATACATTACAAAATACGGCTCAGCAACTTGGGCAGGCCGGCGAATGAATATATTACTGGTCTCTGAATGTAATAAAAAAGCCTTAATCGAAACCCGCAGAATTATCGATCAGTTTGCCGAACGTAAGGGAGAAAGAACCTGGCAGACGGCGATCACTCTTGAAGGGCTTAATACATTACGCCAGATATTGAAAAAGACGGCTCGCAGAAATACGGCGGTCGCCTGCCACTGGATTAAATCCAATAATCAAACAGAAGTTATATGGATTGTCGGGAATATCCGCCGGTTTAATGAAAAAGGCTCGGTGCCGACACATTCCACCCGGCGGGATATTCTTAAATCTGACAGTGAAAATTCATTTCACAGCCTGCAAACCCTGGCGCTGCTTGCCGCCATTGCCGGTCTGTTTCATGATTTTGGTAAAGCCAACCGGTTATTTCAGAATAAATTAAAAGGGAAGGGGAAAAGCTTCGAGCCTTTCAGGCATGAGTGGATTTCTGTCTGGTTGTTTCGGGCATTTGTTGCCGGGCAGACGGATGAACAATGGCTCAGGTCTTTAGCCTCCCTCTCTGCGGATAGCGAGAAAGCCATGATCAATAATCTGGCTACGTATCATGGGCTGCACAGCCCGCTGGAGGGGTTGCCGCCTGTTGCACGGTTTGTTGCATGGCTGATTGTTTCACACCACCGTTTGCCGGTTTATCCCCGTCAGGGGGTTAATGATCACCACCAGAATCCCCCGCAACTTAGCGATATTGATCACTGGCAAGATCAGCAGCTTGCGGCTTGCTGGAACTCCACCAATATGGAAGCAAAATGGACCGAAAAAGAGCTGAGCGGCGTCTGGCAGTTTCCGTACGGGACGCCGTTGCAAAGTGCCACCTGGCGCAGTAAAGCACACAAGTTTGCGAACCGGGCATTGCAACTCTCCCTGTTCACCTCTCCTCATGCTATTTCCGAACAGCGTTTTACCCGCCATATCGCCCGGCTGGTTTTAATGCTCTCCGACCATCTTTATTCTTCCTTGCCTGCCACTGCCGGATGGCAGGACCCCGGCTATGCGGCGTTCGCCAATACGGATAAAGCCGGAGCGTGCAAACAGCAGTTAGATGAGCACAACGTCGGCGTCAGCCAGAATGCGTATTTGCTGGCGAAAAGCCTGCCGTTGTTGCGGGGGACATTGCCGGCCATTGCCCGCCACAAAGGCTTTAAGAAACGGACGCCGGATGCGAAATTTCGCTGGCAGGATGAGGCGTTTGATGTCGCCTGCGGCCTTCGGGAGCAGGCGGGCGAGCACGGATTTTTTGGTATCAATATGGCCTCGACGGGTTGCGGTAAAACACTGGCGAACGCCCGCATCATGTATGGCCTCTCAGATGAGGCGCGGGGTTGTCGCTTTTCTGTCGCACTCGGCCTGCGAACGCTGACGCTGCAAACCGGGGATGCCCTTGGCGAAAAGCTACATCTGGATAAAGAAGATCTGGCTGTGCTGATTGGCTCACAGGCAGTTCAGCGGCTGCATCAGCTAAATGATGATCGTACCAGCCCGGTGAAAACCGGCAGCCAGTCTGCCGATGCGCTTTTTGCGGAACATCAGTATGTCCGCTATGACGGAACGCTCGATTCGGGACGGTTAGGCCAGTGGCTGAAAGATAAGGGAACGCTGCTGAAATTACTCAGTGCGCCTGTACTGGTCACGACGATTGACCATCTGATCCCGGCGACGGAAAGCCTGCACGGGGGGCATCAGATAGCCCCGATGCTGCGTCTGCTGACGTCCGATTTGGTCCTCGACGAACCCGACGATTTTGAACTGGCTGATCTCCCCGCGCTTTGCCGGTTAGTCAACTGGGCGGGAATGCTGGGCTCGCGGGTCTTGCTGTCTTCCGCCACGCTGGCACCAGCGTTGGTGCAGGCGTTGTTTAGCGCTTATGCGGCAGGGCGGAAAGACTACCAGCAAGCCTGCGGGCAGCCGGGGCTACCGGTGAATATCTGCTGTGTATGGTTTGACGAGTACAATGTGGCCAAAAGCCAGCAGATGACCGGAAAATCCTTCGGTGTACAACATCGGGCATTTGTCGAAAAACGTGTCAGCCAGTTGCAGCAGGCTCAGGCGCTGCGTAAGGCGATTCTTGTTGTCACATCACCCGCCAGCATTCGTGAAAGCCACGTTCTGGACGCTGTCGCGCAGCGTATTCATCAGTCAGTCTTTGAACTGCATCAGCGCCATAATCAGATAAATGACGGTGATAAAACGATTTCTGTGGGCATCGTCAGAATGGCAAATATCGATCCGCTGGTGGCCGTCGCGCAGCGCCTTCTCGCGACTGCTTCGCCTGAAGATTACCGGTTACATTATTGCGTGTACCACAGCCAGCACCCGCTGGCGATGCGTGCACATATCGAGAACCGGCTGGATGCGACGCTGAACCGTTATGATCCGCAAGCCATCTGGCAGGTCAGTGAAATTCAGCAGGCCATCGGGCAGCAACCGGAAAGGCACCACATTTTTATCGTGCTTGCCACAGCAGTTGCCGAAATTGGCCGCGACCACGATTATGACTGGGCTATCGCTGAGCCGAGTTCGATGCGCTCGCTGATCCAGCTCGCTGGTCGTGTACAACGCCACCGGCAAAATCCCCCGGCCTTACAGAATATTCATATCCTGCATAAGAACGTCAAAGCCCTGCAACAAACAACACCGCAGCGCCCGGCATATCACAAGCCGGGTGCCGAAGGCAGCGGCAGCCATCTGTTTGCCAGCCATGATCTGCACGATTTGCTGGAGCCAGAACAGTTCGCAATCATCAATGCCATTGCTCGCATTCAGGAACCTGAGGTGCTGAAACCCAATGAAAGGCTGGCAGATATGGAGCACGGGCGGCTCTGGGCGGAATTGTCCGGTCGCCAGCCTTGTACTGATAATTACGCTGCCCGCTGGTGGCGTGATGAAGCAACCTGGTGCGGTGAGCTGCAAAGGCTCACGCCGTTCCGCCAGTCCGCGCCGGATAATCTTTATGCGTTATGGCTGGAAGACGAAGGCGATGAGCCACGCTTTCGTCAGACAGATGAGGGAGCTGAAGGCTGGAAGGACAGCAGTGCATTTAAGCCGACAGGCCTAGATTACGTGCAGGGCGTCAGTGCCTGGATGGACATGGATTGTGAAACGATTTATCAGCGGCTTGCCGAAAACTTTGGTTGGGAACTCAGGCGCGTCAGCACGATTTTTGGAGAAATACGGTTGCGCGAAGATGCCACTAAACGATGGTGCTGGCACGAAATACTGGGCGTGTTTGGCGCACTCGATTGAGTGCGCCGCTGCTTGTACAGCAGTGAACAATTTCTAGTACAGATTTTCCTAAACTGCTTGCACAGCAGGGTGCCCAGCTTACTGCGAAGGCAAATCAAGAACAAATTTTTATTGATTTTCCCTTAGTATAGATTGGTTATATTTTTTTTGGGTGTATTATACCCTTACCTTTTGTAAGGAGGCCGTAAGGGCATGCGCCTGAAGCTCATAATCAGAATTATCATTTTTCTAGCGTTGATGCTGTACACAGAACAAACGCAAACCACAAAGCAGGAGTGCATGAGCGTAATGTGCAGCCGTTAGAGTCCGTGACAGATGTCAATTGAGGTTTCCCAAATGACGAGTGACAAGGAGTCATATGTGAAAGAACAGCCATTAATATCATTCATCATCCACTACATTGTAGGCCGTCTTCAGCCGAAGCTTGAAGCCTTCGATAAAGAGGCCGAAAAGCGCCTTTCAGCAGCGGGTGCAGAAGATAAATCCGCTATTGCGCAGCAGTTAGCCGGAGAACGGCGTGAGCTGGAAAAAAAGTATGAGATCCGCACCTGGCTGACAGATGCCGCCGCGCGGGCGGGTCAGATAAGCCTGGTTACTCATGCAGTAAAATATTTCCACGGTGACGCCAAAGGCAGCAGTGTCTACAGCACGGTAAAAACGCCGGAGTGCGCTTATCTTTCTACCGCGACGTTGCATTCACCGGTGCTGGACGCAGTCGGCAACTCCGCCGCGCTGGATGTCGCGAAACTGTTGCAAACCGAACACGAAGGCGATTCTTTACTGGCGAGCCTCCGGCGTGGCGATGGCTCGGCATTGGCAGCGCTGGCAGAAAATGATGCGCAGTTTGAGCAGTGGGTGAGTGGCTTTATGCTGGCGCTATCGGATAAAAGCCTTTCGACTCATCAGCTTGCTAAACAACTCTTTTTCCCAGTCTCCGGGATGGGAAATTATCACCTTATCAGCCCGTTATATTCTTCCTCACTGGCGCATGCCCTCCATCTGCGGATTAATGATTCACGCTACAGCGAAGAATCGGTTGCTGCGCGCAAGGCCCGGCGTGAAAAAGTGTGGTCTCCGGACGAGGTGACGATTTTTCCGGATATTGCCGTGCAGAATGTGGGCGGCACCAAACCGCAGAATATCTCTTATCTGAACAGCGTGCGCGGGGGCAAAAGTTATCTTTTACGCTGTGCGCCGCCGCAATGGCAGCAATCTCTTAAACCCCCCGCCGGTCAAAAAACGTTTTTCTCGTCATTTTCGCCGGAGACGGGGCGCGTTGTCGCCGACCTCCGTCGCTACCTGTACAGCGTCAGTGAGCGGGAAAGTACGATGGAAATCCGCCAGAAGCGCGCTGAATATGTTGATGATCTGATTGGCCTCGTTTTCAACCACGCAGCAGAAATTCAGGGCCTGACCGAGCTTCGGGGCTGGAGTCAGAAGCCGGAGTGCATTCTTAAAACCGCACATCAGCTGTGGCTTGACCCGATGCGTCAGGATACAGATCCGGATTTCAAACGCCTTCGTGAAGGCGGCGACTGGATTATTGAGGTCGCAGAGGATTTCTCTCACTGGCTGAATACTCACCTGAATAAAAACGGGAAAATCACGCTGGGGGCCGTGGAGTTTCGTGAGTGGTCGGTGCTGATGCGCAGACGTTTACGCGAGTTTGATGCGGTTCAGCAGGAGACATGGCAATGAGCTATTTGATCGTTTTGTCCCATCTCCGCGTCGAAAACGCTAACGCGATTTCAGGCCTGACGTATGGTTTCCCGGCTATCACCCATTTTCTGGGATACACCCATGCGCTCTCGCGAAAAGTTCAACAAAGTCACGGCCTGAGGTTTACGGGGTGTGGCGTGGTGTGCCATCAGCATCAGATTCAGGCACATCAGGCCACGGAATATAGCGACAGTTACTTTGCGCTGACCCGCAACCCTCTGACCCGTGAAGCTAAAACGGCGCCGTTTAATGAAGAAGGGCGGATGCACATGACGGTCACGCTGTTTATCGAATGTGAGGGCAGTATTGCGCACGGTGATTCCGGTGCCAGCGAGCTGGCGCAGCATCTGCAATCGCTGTGCGTTATGCAGCGGCTGGCCGGTGGAACCGTACTTTCACTGAAAACTGTGCGGGTCATGGCTATGCCGGTGAACGCGGGGGAGCTGGAAACCTTTACCCGTCGTGAGATGTATCGTGCGTTGCCCGGTTTTGCGCTGGTTGACCGTTCTGAGCTGCTGGCACAACGCTTTGCAAAGCGGCGTGAACAGGATCCACAGGCTGAAATGATCGACGCCTGGCTGGATTTTGCCAGCATCACTTACCGGGCTGAACCGCCGGAAGATAACCTGTCTGAGTGGCGATACCAGCCGAAACCGGCAAAAGGTTATCTCGTGCCGCTGATGGTGGGATATAGCGCTATTTCGCCTTTGTATTCGCCCGGTGAAGTGGCAAAAGCGCGCGACATGGGGTTGCCGTTCCGTTTTGCGGAGGCGGCGTATGGCGTGGGTGAATGGCGCAGCCCGCACCGCGTCATGAATATTCATCACTTGCTGTGGCGCTACCCAAACAGCGAAGAAAATTATATCTGCAGCCATGCCCGGCCTCTTCAGGAAGCTGATTTAACTCAGCAAGATCACGAAGACTTTTAATCATTGAAACAAGGAACAGACAGTGACTAAACCAACCGTAACGACCGCCACCGTTTTGGCTTTTGAACGTAAGCTGGCAAATTCTGATGCGCTGATGTTTGCCGGCAACTGGCATGACCGCGAAACCGGGCATTTCCAGGCGATCGCCATTGACGAAAAAGCGGTGCGGGGCACCATCTCCAACCGCATGAAAAATGCCATTGCTTCTGACCCGGCAAAACTGGACGCCGAGATCCAAAAACCCAACCTTCAGCGCGTAGATGTCGCTGCGTTACCTTTTGGCTCTGACACGCTGAAGTTACAATTTACCCTGCGCGTGCTGGGCAATCTCGCTTCGCCTTCGGTATGCAACAATCAGGATTATCAGGCGGCTCTGGCTGCGGTGATTGACGGTTATCAGCGTGAACATGGTTTCAGTATTTTAGCCGCGCGCTATGCTGAGAACCTCGCCAACGGGCGCTTTTTGTGGCGCAACCGCGTCGGCGCGGAAAACATCAGTGTGAAAGTCACACACGAAAAAACCTGCTGGGTTTTTGATTCTGCGGATTTTAGTCTGCGCAGTTTTGGCGGTGTGACAGGGGACATCACTAAATTGGCTGCCGCGATTGAGCAGGGGCTGGCGGGTCACGGCTCTGCATTGTTCACCGTTGAGGCTTTCGCTCAATTGGGGGCCGGTCAGGAAGTCTTCCCTTCGCAGGAGCTGGTGCTCGATTCCAGCCGGGATGCAAAGAAAAGCAAGATCCTCTATCAGACCGGGGGCGTTGCCGCGCTGCACTCACAAAAAATCGGCAATGCGCTGCGCACGATCGATGACTGGTATCCGGACGCGCTGACAGAAGAGCTTGGCCCTATTGCCGTTGAACCTTACGGCTCAGTGACCAGCAAAGGGAAAGCCTACCGCCAGCCAAAACAGAAAATGGATTTTTATAGCCTGCTGGATAACTGGGTAACAAAAGACAAACAGCCCGACGCTGAGCAGCAACATTATGTGATGGCAGTGCTGATCCGCGGCGGCGTATTCGGCGAGAAAGGTGAATAAGGAGGAGGATATGGATTGTTATCAGGATATCCGCGTGTTGCCTGATCCGGAATTTAGCACAGAGATGCTGATGGCGGCATTGTTTGCGAAATTGCATCGGGCTTTGGGGCAATATTCCTCAGGAAATATCGGCGTCAGTTTTCCGCGTGCGGCAAAAACACCCGGTGATTTGTTGCGGTTGCACGGTACGGCGCAGGTTTTGGAAATCTTCAGCCAGGCGGCATGGCTGAAAGGGATGAATGACTGCGTGCAAAGCGGCCCCATTCAGGCCGTTCCGCTCAATACTCCCTTTCGCTGTGTCAGCCGCGTTCAGGTAAAAAGCAGCGCGGAAAGATTGCGCCGCCGGTCGGTTAAAAAAGGCTGGTTGAGTGAAGAAGAGGCGCTGGCACGTATCCCGGATAATAAATCGCAACACACCGATCTGCCGTTCATCCCGATGAAAAGTTTGTCTACCGGCGAGCATTTTCGTCTGTTTATCCGGCAGGGTGAACTGCGGCCACAGCCTGCCCCCGGTGAATTCAGCACTTACGGGCTGAGCGCCGTCGCCACCATCCCCTGGTTTTGACGCCCTGTTCCCCTTTCTTTCCGCTGGCAGGAGGGGGAACACAGCCTGCCATCCTGCCTTCAGAAACACCGATATGCACAGAGGTTAGCCTGTTCTGACCCGTGTAGCGACCCCGGTTTCACCTTTACACTTCGCAAAAAATTATTTGATCTCCCTCACATAAAGTTCCGCCATTTTCTGCCGATAACTGTTCCAGATAATTCTCATTTGAAAAGGAACAACATGTTTAACCGTATGAAAGTGGTCACGGGAATCGTGATCTTACTGGTGGTCTTCGGTGCTTTACAGTTGGTATCCGGTGGCCTGTTCTTTAAATCATTAAAAACAGATAAAGACAATTTCACCACCTCACAACAGATTCGTTTACAGCAGGCGGAATTCAATGCCAGCTGGATTTACTTACTGCAAACCCGTAACACGCTCAACCGCGCAGGTATCCGTTTCATGCTTGACGCTAACCAGATGGGGAGCGGTGCAACGGTAAAAGAGCTGATTGATACGGCAACTAAAGATCTGCAAATCGCCGATCAGCATTTCGCCAACTATCAAAAAATCCCCGTCGATGCCAGCCAGAACCCGCAATATGCGGAAGATGCTAAAAAACAATATCAGGTTCTGCATGACGCGCTTTCTGAGCTGATTGATCTGATCGGCCTGGGTCGTATCAACGACTTCTTTGAGCAACCGACGCAGCAGTATCAGGATAACTTCGAAAAAGCCTTCGTTACGTATATCGATCAAAACGACCGTCTGTATAACGACGCGGTGAATGTGAGCGAGAATTCCTTCACACACGCGATGTGGATGTTGGGTACCACACTGATTGTGCTGCTGATTTTCATCATTCTGGCCTGGGTTGGCGTGCAGCGCATCCTGATCCATCCACTGAAAAATATCGTCGATACCATCCGCAAAATTGCAACCGGTGACCTGACGCACGAAATAGTCGTGAAAAGCCGTAATGAAATCGGCCAGCTTGCCGATAGTCTCAAGTACATGCAGGACGAACTGATCCGAACCGTTTCCGGCGTGCGTCATGGCGCGGATGCGATTTACAGCGGTGCCAGCGAAATCTCTGCCGGTAACAGTGATTTGTCTTCCCGTACGGAACAGCAGGCCTCAGCGCTGGAAGAAACTGCCGCCAGCATGGAACAGCTGACCGCAACGGTGAAACAAAACGCCGAAAACGCCCGTCAGGCCAGCCAGCTGGCACTGAGCGCGTCCGAAACGGCACAGAAAGGCGGCAAAGTGGTGGCAAACGTGGTTGATACCATGAATGACATCGCCAGCAGCTCGAAGAAAATCACGGATATCACCGGTGTTATCGACGGGATTGCGTTCCAGACCAACATTCTGGCGCTGAACGCAGCAGTAGAAGCCGCCCGTGCGGGCGAGCAGGGCCGCGGGTTTGCGGTCGTCGCGGGTGAAGTTCGTACACTGGCGCAGCGTAGCGCGCAGGCAGCAAAAGAAATTAAAGGGCTGATTGATGATTCTGTCAGCCGCATTAATACCGGTTCAGTGCTGGCAGAAAGCGCCGGTGAAACCATGCATGACATGGTGAACGCCGTAACGCGTGTGACTGACATTATGGGCGAGATCACCTCGGCGTCCGATGAGCAAAGCCGTGGGATTGAGCAGGTTGCACAAGCCATCACTGAAATGGATCGGGTGACGCAGCAGAACGCCTCACTGGTTGAAGAATCTGCCTCCGCTTCGGCGGCGCTGGAAGAGCAGGCGAGCCTGCTGACGCAATCAGTCGCGGTGTTTACGCTGAGTCAGACCGCAAATTACAACGTGCGCCAGAACCCGGCCACTTCGGCAAAATTGCCTCTGTTGACTCCGAACCTTTCAGGTTCTAAAGCCGGTTCAGGTGGAGCGCAAAGTAACGATTTAGCGGAAAACTGGGAAACCTTCTGAGTCACGTACATCGCATAATTATATAAGAAAGAGGGTGCCGGTCAGGGCTGGCACCCAATGAGGTTACCCATGTTCAAGCACATCCGTGTGTCCACCTGCATGTTTTTGTTATTGATAGTGTTTTTCGTTATGCAACTGGTCAGCAGCGGTTTATCGCTGTTTGCTGCTCACACGGATAAAACGAATTTTGAGCAGATATCCAATACCGCCGAGCAACGCGATGCGCTCAGCCAGACCTGGTCATATCTGCTACAGACCCGAAATACCCTGAACCGCGCGGCAACGCGTCTGGCGCTTAAACAGCCTCAGGACAACATTACTCAGCTGATGTCTGATGCGAAAGCCAGCCTGAAAAATGCCGAAGATTCTTATGCTGCGTTTCTGGCACTGCCCCGCAGAACAGAAAAAGCCGTCACGCTGACGGCGGTGAACAAAGCCAGCTACCAGCAGTTGCACGATATGTTACAGACATTGACCGATCTGCTGTCCAGCGGTGACATGAATGGTTTCCTGAACGGCCCTGCGCAAAAGTATCAGGATCAGTTCCAGAAAGATGTCTCGGACTACGTCGCTTACGTGGGTGGCCGCTTCCAGCAGGCGCAAACGCAAACGGCGGATTCTTATCAGAGCGTGATGATCAATACCGCTATCGTCACGGTGCTGCTGTTGGTTCTGACCGCGCTGGCACTGGTGGTGACCCGTCGCATTCTGTTCACGCCGCTGACCGTGATGCGCGGCCATTTTGACCGGATCGGTGCCGGTGATATCTCCGCACCCATTACGGTAGAAGGGCGTTACGAAATTAAAGTGATGCTGGAAAGCTTACAGCAGATGCAGAAATCGCTGGCGGAAACGGTACGTACCGTGCGCCACGGTGCAGACACCATGTTCTCCGGCCTGAAAGGCATTGCGGCCGGTAACACCGATTTGTCTTCCCGCACCGAGCAGCAGGCTTCGGCGCTGGAGGAAACCGCCGCCAGCATGGAAGAGCTGACCGCGACTGTGAAACAGAACGCAGAAAATGCCCGTCAGGCGACGCAGCTGGCGCGTGATGCGTCAAATACCGCAGAGAAAGGCGGTGAACTGACCGGCAACGTGGTGAAAACCATGAATGATATCGCCGGCAGCTCGAAGAAAATCAGTGCAATCACCAGCGTGATTGACGGCATTGCCTTCCAGACCAACATTCTGGCACTCAACGCCGCAGTAGAAGCAGCGCGTGCCGGTGAGCAGGGGCGCGGATTTGCGGTCGTAGCCGGTGAAGTTCGCAGCCTGGCGCAGCGCAGTGCGCAGGCAGCCAAAGAGATTAAGGCGCTGATTGATGAATCTGTCAGCCGCGTCAGCCAGGGGTCGTTGCTGGTGGAATCCGCCGGCAACACGATGGATGACATTGTGCGCGCAGTAACCCGTGTAACCGACATCATGGGCGAAATTGCCTCTGCGTCAGACGAACAAAGTCGGGGTATCGAACAGGTGTCGATTGCCGTGACCCAAATGGATCAGGTTACTCAGCAAAACGCCACGCTGGTTCAGCAGGCCGCGTCTTCCACGCATGCGCTGGAAATCGAGTCTGAAAATCTGACCCGCGCGGTATCGGTGTTCCGCCTTGCGTCCACGGGGGGCGTGTCGCCACGCCGCAGTGGCCAGACGCAGGCCTTTACACCACGCCAGGTGGCCCAACCCGCGTTACTTCCGGCAACCGCGCAGGCGGGGTCGGCGGATAACTGGGAAACCTTCTGACAGGTCAATCTGCATGAAGCGTCAATTGGGTACCCGTATTACCACCTGTCCATTAATGGAGCTGCACCATGAATCAACCAGGCTCGCCAATGAGTGCTGATAACACTTCGATCATGGCACAGATGATCCAGCGTTTACCGCTGTCAGATACCCATTTCCGCAGGATCAGTGAGCTTATCTATCAGCGCGCGGGGATTGTGCTGGCGGATCACAAACGCGAGATGGTCTACAACCGCCTGGTCCGGCGGTTGCGGATCCTCGGGCTGAATGACTTCGGCAGTTATATGGCGTTGCTGGAAAATGACAGCAACAGCCCGGAATGGCAGGCGTTTATTAATGCGCTGACCACCAACCTGACGGCGTTTTTCCGCGAGGCGCACCACTTCCCGATTCTGGCGGAACATGCACGCTCGCGCCCGAATAATTACAGCGTGTGGAGCACGGCGGCGTCTACCGGCGAGGAGCCTTATTCCATCGCCATGACGCTCAGTGAAGCGCTGGGGCCACGCATGGCCAGCTGCCGGATCCAGGCCAGCGATATCGATACCCAGGTACTCGAGAAAGCGACGGCGGGCGTTTACCGGCTGGAAGAGCTGCGCACGCTGAGCCCGCAGCAGTTGCAGAAATTTTTCCTCAAAGGCACCGGCCCGCACAGTGGTCTGGTGCGGGTGCGTCCCGAGCTGGCGCAGATGGTGGCTTTCCAGCAACTGAATCTGCTGGCAAACCAATGGCAGCTGAACGGTCCGTTTGATGCAATTTTCTGCCGTAATGTGATGATTTATTTCGATAAAGAAACACAGGAGAAAATTTTACGCCGATTTGTTCCGTTACTTAAACCGGGTGGCCTGATGTTCGCCGGACACTCAGAAAACTTCAGCCAGATCAGCCGGGAATTTTATTTGCGCGGTCAGACTGTCTACGGCCTCGCCAAGGAGAGGTAATGAATAAAATCAGAGTGTTGAGCGTCGATGACTCGGCGTTAATGCGTCAGCTGATGACGGAGATCATCAACAGCCATGCGGATATGGAAATGGTGGCGACAGCGCCGGATCCTCTGGTCGCGCGCGATCTCATTAAGAAATTTAATCCGGATGTGCTGACGCTGGATGTCGAAATGCCGCGCATGGACGGGCTGGATTTTCTGGAAAAGCTGATGCGCCTGCGCCCGATGCCGGTCGTGATGGTGTCATCGCTGACCGGGAAAGGCTCGGAAATTACCCTGCGTGCGCTGGAGCTGGGCGCGATTGATTTTGTGACCAAGCCGCAGCTGGGTATCCGTGAAGGCATGCTGGCCTACAGCGAAATGATTGCAGATAAGATCCGTACTGCGTCTAAAGCACGTCTGAACAAAAACGTGAATCTGGAGCAGCCGCGCATTCTCAGCCATACGCCGCTTCTGAGCAGCGAAAAGCTGATTGCGATTGGTTCATCAACCGGGGGCACCGAGGCGATCCGCCATGTGTTGCAACCGTTGCCGCCGACCTGTCCGGCGTTGATGATTACGCAGCATATGCCACCGGGTTTCACCCGTTCTTTTGCCGACCGCCTGAACAAGTTATGTCAGATCACGGTAAAAGAAGCGGAAGATGGCGAACGTGTCCTGCCGGGCCATGCGTATATCGCCCCGGGCGACAGACATATGGAACTGGCGCGCAGTGGCGCCAACTACCAGGTTAAGTTGAACGACGGCCCGGCGGTGAACCGCCATCGTCCGTCGGTCGACGTGTTATTTCGTTCGGTGGCGCAGTTCGCCGGACGCAATGCCGTTGGGGTGATCCTGACGGGAATGGGCAATGACGGAGCCGCCGGCATGCTTGAGATGCACCGGGCAGGGGCTTACACCCTTGCACAAAATGAAGCCAGCTGTGTGGTTTTCGGTATGCCTCGTGAGGCTATCGCTACCGGTGGTGTAAACGAAGTGGTGGATCTTAGCCAAATCAGCCAGCGAATGCTGGCACAAATATCAGCCGGTCAGGCATTACGTATTTAATTTTTCAGCCTTGCGCTGGGTAGCAAACCTTAGGAGTAGATAAAACATGGCCGATCCAAATCTGAGATTTCTGGTAGTAGACGATTTCTCTACCATGCGTCGTATTGTACGCAACCTGCTGAAAGAGCTGGGCTTCAACAACGTTGAAGAAGCGGAAGACGGTGTCGATGCGCTGAATAAACTGCGCGCCGGTGGTTTTGACTTCGTGGTCTCCGACTGGAACATGCCAAACATGGACGGTCTGGATCTGCTGAAAACCATTCGTGCTGATGGCGCGCTGTCGAAATTACCTGTGCTGATGGTGACTGCGGAAGCGAAGAAAGAAAACATCGTCGCCGCCGCGCAAGCTGGCGCGAGTGGTTATGTTGTGAAACCTTTTACCGCGGCCACGCTGGAAGAAAAGCTGGGCAAAATCTTCGAAAAACTGGGCATGTAGGAGTACATATATGGCAGAGATACCAATGCCTGCAAATGATGCAGCAACCGCGGGCGAGATAATCGCCCGCATTGGGCAACTGACCCGTATGTTGCGTGACAGTATGCGTGAGCTTGGCCTGGATCAGGCCATTGCTCAGGCAGCAGAAGCCATTCCGGACGCGCGTGATCGTCTGGATTACGTTGTGACCATGACCGCTCAGGCTGCTGAGCGCGCCCTGAACAGCGTTGAGGCAGCGCAACCGCGTCAGAACAAACTTGAGTCTGACGCGAAAAAGCTGGATAAGCGCTGGGATGAATGGTTTGAGAATCCGATTGAATTATCGGATGCGCGCGAACTGGTGACGGATACCCGCAGCTACCTGAAAGAAGTCCCTGAGCACACCAGCTTTACCAATGCTCAGCTGATGGAAATCATGATGGCGCAGGATTTCCAGGATCTGACCGGTCAGGTCATTAAACGCATGATGATCGTGGTTCAGGAAATTGAAAATCAGCTGCTGATGGTGCTGATGGAAAACATTCCTGAACAGCAGATTAAAGCCAAACGTGAAAACGACAGCCTGCTTAACGGCCCGCAACTCGACGCCAACGGCGTCGGTGTTGTTGCTTCGCAAGAACAGGTCGATGACCTGCTGGATTCATTAGGCTTCTGATGTGCTGGTTTGTCCACCCTGAACACCTCTCCGTATCCTGCTGAGAGGTGTTTTTCTTATGCTAAATTTATTCATCTGCTGAATAGCCCCCTCTTTATATCGTTTTTCCATCCATAAGACTTAGCCGCTTTTGTCATGCTATGCATGAAATTGTGCCCGCTGCTTTTTTGCGCCGGGTAAATGCTGACAGGAACCGCCGGTGGCTGAAGACAGCGATCTCGAAAAAACAGAAGCCCCCACATCCCACAGGCTTGAAAAGGCCCGTGAAGAAGGGCAAATCCCGCGTTCACGCGAACTGACCTCGATACTGATGCTCGGGGGCGGCTTTACGCTGCTATGGGTATCGGGTGAGTCGATGGCGCGTCAGCTGGCTGTGATGATTTCACAAGGGCTGAATTTCGATCACAACATGGTCAGCAATGACCGGCAGATGCTGCAACAAATGGCCTCACTGCTGGGGCGCGCGGTCTGGGCATTACTGCCGGTGATTGGCGGGCTGATTTTAATCGCGCTGACCGCACCGCTGTTGCTCGGCGGGCTGATGTTCAGCGGTAAATCTTTTGCACCGAAATTCAGCCGGATGGATCCGATCGCCGGTCTGAAACGTCTGTTTTCGGCTCAGGTGCTGGCGGAATTACTCAAAGCCGTGCTGAAAGCGATTCTGGTCGGCACCGTGACCGGCCTGTACTTGTGGCACAAATGGCCGGATATGATGCGGCTGATGGCGCAACCCACCATCCCGGCGCTGGGTGAAGCGCTGAATATGGTGGCGTTCTGCGCGCTGATGGTGGTGCTCGGGCTCACGCCGATGGTCGGTTTCGATGTGTTCTGGCAAATCTGGAGCAACCTTAAAAAGCTGCGCATGAGTAAGCAGGATATTCGTGACGAGCATAAAAGCCAGGAAGGTGACCCGCACGTTAAAGGACGTATCCGCCAGCAGCAACGTGCGATGGCCAAGCGCCGTATGATGGCTGATGTGCCGAAGGCTGACGTTATCGTCACCAACCCGACACACTACGCCGTGGCATTGCAATACAGCGAGAATAAAATGAGTGCGCCGAAAGTTCTGGCGAAAGGTGCGGGAGAAGTCGCGCTGCGCATTAAAGAACTTGGTGCGGAACACAAAATTCCGATGCTGGAAGCGCCGCCTCTGGCGCGTGCGTTATACCGGCACAGCGAAATTGGTCAGCAAATCCCGACCACGCTTTATGCGGCGGTAGCCGAAGTGCTGGCCTGGGTCTATCAGCTGAAACGCTGGAAGCGCGAAGGCGGACTGATCCCGAAAAAACCTCAACATTTACCAGTGCCTGAAGGTCTGGATTTTGCAGCAGGAGAGAGTGATAACCATGGCTAATCTGGCCGAGATACTGCGTTTACCCGCCAACTTTAAGTCCGGACAATGGCAGGTGCTGGCAGGCCCAATCCTGATCCTGATCATCTTGTCGATGATGGTGCTGCCGTTGCCGCCGTTCCTCCTCGACCTGCTGTTCACCTTTAATATTGCACTTTCTATCATGGTGCTGCTGGTGGCGATGTTTACCCAGCGCACACTGGATTTCGCCGCATTCCCGACTATTCTGCTGTTCTCGACGTTGCTGCGCCTGTCGCTGAACGTTGCCTCTACCCGTGTCATTTTAATGGAAGGTCACACGGGTGGTGCGGCAGCAGGGCGGGTGATTGAAGCCTTCGGCCACTTCCTGGTGGGGGGCAACTTCGCCATCGGTATCGTGGTGTTTATCATCCTGGTGCTGATTAACTTTATGGTTATCACCAAAGGTGCCGGGCGTATCGCCGAAGTTGGTGCGCGTTTCGTCCTCGACGGGATGCCGGGCAAACAGATGGCGATCGACGCCGACCTTAACGCCGGCCTGATTGGCGAAGACGAAGCGAAAAAACGCCGCAGTGAAGTGACACAGGAAGCCGACTTCTACGGGTCGATGGACGGTGCGAGTAAATTCGTGCGCGGTGATGCCGTTGCCGGCCTGATGATTATGATCATCAACGTGGTCGGCGGCTTACTGGTGGGCGTACTGCAACATGGTATGGATCTCGGCCACGCCGCTGAAAGTTATACCTTGCTGACCATCGGTGACGGCCTGGTCGCGCAGATCCCGGCTCTGGTTATCTCGACCGCAGCCGGTGTTATCGTGACCCGCGTCGGCACTAACGAAGACGTCGGCGAGCAGATGGTGACCCAGCTGTTCCGCAACCCGCGCGTTATGATGCTCAGCGCCGGCGTTCTGGGCTTGCTCGGCATGGTGCCGGGAATGCCGAATCTGGTCTTCCTGCTGTTCACCGCCGCACTGCTGGCTCTGGCCTGGTGGACCCGCGGGCAGGAGCAGAAAAAACCTGCCACACAGGAAGTCGCTCCTGCAGCAACCGATGCCAATGCACAGCTGGTCGAAGCCAGCTGGCAGGATGTGCAGCTGGAAGATCCGCTGGGTATGGAGGTTGGCTACCGGCTGATCCCGATGGTGGATTTTTCGCAAAATGGCGAGCTGCTCGGGCGTATCCGCAGTATCCGTAAGAAATTTGCGCAGGAAATGGGGTACTTACCCCCGGTTGTCCATATTCGCGATAATCTCGAATTAGCCCCTGCCGGTTACCGTATCCTGATGAAAGGGGTCGAAATTGGCACCGGCACCGCGCATCCGGGGCGGTGGATGGCGATAAACCCAGGCAGCGCTATCGGTGAGTTGCCGGGCGAGCCGACGGTCGATCCGGCATTTGGCCTGGCGGCTGTCTGGATTGAACCGGCGATGCGTGAACAGGCACAAATTCAGGGCTTCACCGTGGTCGAAGCCAGTACCGTCGTGGCAACCCATCTTAATCATCTGATAAGCCTGCATGCCAAAGAGCTGTTTGGCCGCCAGGAAACGCAGGAACTGATGGAACGCGTCACCAAAGAAATGCCGAAGCTGACGGATGATTTTATCCCTGGCGTCATTTCGCTGACCAATATGCACAAGGTGCTGCAAAATCTGTTAGCGGAACGTGTTTCCATCCGCGATATGCGCACCATTATTGAAGCACTGGCGGAACATGCGCCAAATCAACCAGACCCGAATGAACTGACGTCGGTCGTTCGCGTGGCGCTGGGCAGGGCGATTACCCAGCAGTGGTTCCCGGGCAACGGGGAAGTGCAGGTCATCGGGCTGGATACGGCGCTGGAACGTCTTTTATTACAGGCATTACAAAGCGGCGGGGGTCTGGAACCCGGCCTGGCCGAGCGGCTTCTGACGCAGTCCGAAGCCGCGTTGCAGCGCCAGGATATGCTCAACGCGCCACCGGTTCTGCTGGTGAATCACGCGCTGCGTCCGCTGTTATCACGCTTCCTGCGTCGCTCGTTGCCGCAGATCGTCGTGATGTCCAACCTCGAAATGACCGACAGCCGCCAGATCCGCATGACCGCAACGATTGGTGGTGAATAATATGCACCGCCCGCTGGTGTTGATGATGCTGACAATACTGAGCCTGCCTGCGGTTGCCGCAACGGGCTCATGGTCAGATACCCAGAGGGGGGTGGTATTGCAAAACCGTGGCGTGATGATGTCATCCGGTGTCCTGGCGGCGGCGAACTCTTCCCCGGTCAGGAAACGGCCAGATGCCACGATCACCACGGTGAGCTGGAAATATGAACTGCTGGGCGCAATGCCGGCCGGGATGCAGGTGAAGCTGTGTAATTCGGTTAACCACTGCGTCGGGCTTGATGCCGGCGGCGGTGTGACAAAATCCTTTTACGGCCAGCCCGCGATATCACCTTTGCGATTTATCTATTTCGTGGCTGGTGCCGGCGCAATGAATACGCCGTTGCGGGTGATCAGCAATCAGGTGATTGTGAATTACCGGTGAGTCAGTCACTCAGTACGGTGAAAATTTCGGATTCTCAATGGCCGTGATCGCTCAGCGTCTGGCGCCAAAACTGACCAAATCTCGCAGTAGAAAAGACGCAGAAATTCAAAAGAGGCCCCATCCGGGGCCTCTTTTGTCGGTTTCGATGCGGGAGGTCATGCGATCACTGCCATTGATAAACCGAAACCTTCTCGGTCCGCCGTTAAATACAGGCTCGTAGTGCAGCGGCATTCGGCAAATCAGAAACCGTTGTCCGTTTCGGTTTAAACGGAGATCTTGCGTACGGTTTGCCCCGAAACGGTTTCCTGCCCGTTCGGCCCGTAGAATTTCTGCGTCTGACTGGCGTTGAGAATAGCCAGTGCTTCAGTGTTGTACGCGAGCTGCTTACCGAGCAACATCCCGTTGTGACGGTTAATCTGACTCAGCTTGGTGGTCAGTTGCACCACATTTTTCCACATCGCGGCAATTTCCGGCTGACGGGAATAAGGGGCAGTTTGCTTCAGGCGTTCGTCATGTTGACGACGCTGTTTATCAAGATAGTCTACCGTAGCTAACAGTGAGCTTTTCTGCTCGGTGATATGTTGCAAGGCAGCGCCATTAACGCGGCCAGAGCACAGTATCGTTTGTTCGTGATTAATCACTTGATCCAGAGCTTGCAACGTTTCAACCAAGGTAGTCATGGTCTTGATAAAGTTCTTCATCGGGCCGTATTACCTTTCAACTTTTCGCCTTTAAACTGAGGGCTTCAGCTTAAAGACCTTTGAGATAATCTTGCGTGTTCTGCAACAGAGCATCAGCAATTTTGCCGGTATCCATGGTCAGTTTACCGTCACGGATAGCCTGTTTCAGTTGGTCAACACGCGCCGTGTTGATATCTTGCGCACTTGACTGAGTCAGAGAGGTCTGTGCTGAGCTCAGTGTCACCGCGGTTGCGCTGCTGGTGGTGGTGCCAGAAACAGTGCCTTCTTTACGCGCGTTCTGTACTGAAGCTTCAGAAGGGTCGCGCTGCTGGATCGAAGTTAAAGGTGAGACACCTTGTGTGCGATCGATAGCCATAATTTTCTTCTCCGGTAAGGGGATTCAGGGTTGTTAATTAAGACTAAAACCCTAAAAATGCCGTCCTGGGACGACTCTGATACGTTTGTTATCGACATGTGGCGAAATAACTTTAGCCTTTATTGCAATTTTTTGTATGAAAGCGGTTGCAATACAGTATTAAATTTCCACAGTCACAGACCCATCTGAGCCCACAGTTCCATTCACAATTGCGCCTGACGGCATTCTGATTCGTACTGATTCATTCGCTGCTGCATTATTCATCGCCTTACCGGCGCTTGATACATTAAAACCACTGCCTGTTGCCTGTACCTGCACTTCTTGTCCTGCATGAACCATCCACGGCCTGCGTAACATGGAAAGCGTTATGGGCTGACCAATGTTGATGTTGCGCAGCGTAATCCCGTTAATAGCCTGCTTGCTGTCCAGAACGGCCTTAGGTGGCAGCAAATCTAAACGTCCCTTTTTTTGTTGCAAATCCGTTGCTGCCAGATGTGCCCCCGCAGAGACATTTTTTGCCGCTACCCAGTATGTCCCGCTGACCTGAACTTTGGTCTGTATATAACTTTTCTGCCCGTTACAGTTCACCGCGACTGAGACATTGCCCCAGGTCCGGCTGTTGGGTGAAAGCATAAATTGTGGTGATAAACACTGTGGCTGGCGAGCCGGGGGAGTATTCACCACGACGGATACCTCCATTCCGCTGTCGGCATATTGCTGACGGAAGAACTGCTGGATTTGCGCGGACAGTATTGTATCGCTATTGGCGGAGGCAGGCACGCTTTTGACCTGCGTATTCTGCGCATAGCTCATAGCACCGGATGTCGCACCTAAAAAGATGCAGCCCAGCGTGATGCCTAAACGACGGAGTTTCAGCCTGTTCATAAGCAATTTACCTTTGTGCCAACCTACTACTGGCGACAAGTCTACGCTCACTTTGCAATTCCTAAAGGGACAAATAGCGGCCGATTTTACGCTTATTCAGACGATAGGTTGTTGACACCCGCATTTATGCTGTCGACTCCAAAATCTCACTTTGCGGAGGGCGCATGCTCGACAAATTGAACGCCGCACTACAGTTCCAACAGGAAGCGCTCAACCTGCGTGCCCAGCGGCAAGAAATACTTTCAGCCAATATCGCCAACGCGGATACCCCAGGGTATCAGGCGCGTGATATCGATTTTGCCAGCCAGTTGCAGAAGGTGATGGAGCAGGGGCGCGCGAGCGGCAGTGGTATATCGCTGGCGCTGACATCCGATCGTCACATTCCGGCTTCGAACGTCCAGCCGCCTGATATGGATCTGCTGTACCGGGTCCCTGACCAGCCGTCGGCAGACGGTAACACGGTAGATATGGACCGTGAACGTACCAACTTTGCGGATAACAGCGTGCGCTATCAGACCGATTTGACCGTTCTCGGCGGCCAAATTAAAGGGATGATGTCGGTGCTGCAAGGATAATAACCTATGTCTATGCTCGGTATTTTTGATATCGCGGGTTCTGCGCTGGCTGCACAGTCTCAGCGTCTGAACGTCAGCGCCAGTAACATGGCCAATGCTGACAGTGTTACCGGCCCAGATGGCCAGCCGTATAAAGCGAAGCAAGTTGTCTTCCAGGTCGATGCTGCACCCGGCCAGGAAACCGGCGGAGTAAAAGTCGCGCAGGTTGTTGATGACCCGGCGCCAATGCGCATGGTGTACGAGCCCGGTAATCCGATGGCGGATGCGAAAGGCTATGTGCAAATGCCAAACGTAGATGTGGTCAGCGAAATGGTGAACACCATCTCCGCTTCCCGCAGTTATCAGGCCAACGTTGAAGTGCTTAACACCACTAAGTCGTTGATGATGAAAACTCTCACTCTGGGGCAATAGCGGAGCGAACCATGGCAATTACCACGTCGATTAATGACACCACTGATAACACTACGATTGCGAGTACCAGCTCCAGCACCTCGACGACGGGCACCAGCTCCGCCGACGATTTATCCAGCAGTTTTCTGACGCTGCTGGTCGCACAGCTGAAAAACCAGGATCCCACCAATCCGATGGATAACAGCCAGCTCACCAGCCAGCTGGCACAGATCAGCACCGTCAGTGGCATTGAAAAACTCAATACCACACTCGGCGGTATTTCAGGACAAATTTCCACCGGGTCTTCAGTGCAGGCAAGTTCACTGATCGGCCACGGCGTCATGGTCGCAGGCAGCAAGATCCTGGTCGGCAGCGATACTGACGGCACCGTCAGTACGACGCCATTCGGTTTCGAGCTGGAAACTGCTGCGAATTCCGTCACAGCAACGGTCAGCGATTCAACCGGCAAAGTCGTGAAAACCATCAGTCTGGGTTCTCAGACTGCCGGTGTTCACAGCTATACCTGGGACGGCACACAGGACGACGGCACGAAAGCACCGGATGGCAGCTATAGCTTCAGCATCAATGCCCTGAACAACAGTCAGCAGATGGTGGCAACACCGCTGAACTATGCGCTGGTCAATGGTGTAACCACAGATTCATCCGGTAATACCGCGTTGGATTTGGGTGTGCGTGGAACCGCCACTGTGGATTCAGTACGCCAGATTTTGTAAGCGAATGACTTTGTAGCAAGAACAAACCCGGGTTTTTTAACCTTCATGTAGCAACTAAACAGTATACGGAGCAGACCATGAGCTTTTCGCAAGCAGTCAGCGGCCTGAGCGCAGCATCCAGTAACCTCGACGTGATTGGTAACAACATTGCCAACTCCGCGACCGTAGGTTTCAAAACTGCAACCGCCTCTTTTGCCGATATGTTCGCCGGTTCTCAGACCGGTATGGGCGTAAAAGTCGCCGCAGTAACCCAGAACTTTAACGACGGTACCACCACCAATACTTCCCGTGGTCTGGACGTTGCGCTGAGCGGCAACGGTTTCTTCCGTCTGGCCGACAGCAGCGGCACTATTTATTACTCACGTAACGGCCAGCTCCAGCTCGATTCTAACCGTAATCTGGTTAACATGCAGGGCCTGAGCGTGACGGGTTATCCGGCAACCGGTACACCGCCGACCATTGCCGCAGGTGCGCAACCTGTTGCACTGAGCATCCCGACGACAATGATGAGCGCACAGAGGACTGCAACGGGCACTATGGTTGCCAACCTTAACTCCAGCGATACGGTGATTCCGGCGGCGAATACGTTTAATGCGAATGATGACTCGACGTACAATTTCGCCACGACCATAACAACGTATGACTCACTGGGCAACGCTCATGATAACAGTCTTTACTTTGCCAAAACGGCTGCTAACACCTGGGATGTCTACTCCGTAGACACCAGCGACAGCGCTGCCACACCGGCTAAAATCGGTACGCTGAACTTTGATACCAGCGGTAATCTGGTCAGCAGCGTTTCGGCGCCGACGGCAACCCCTGCTTCTGTTGTCAGCACCCCGGCAATCCCGTTGGTGATGCCAATGTCTACTGCGACGAACGGCGCGGCAACAGGACAAACGGTGCAATTGAACTTTACCGGCAGCATCCAGCAAAGTACCGGTAGCGACAGCATCAGTTCCAAGACTCAGGATGGTTATGCAGCGGGTCAGATGACGGGTTATACCATCAATGATGACGGCACTATCGACGGGACTTACTCCAACAACAAAACCCAACTGTTGGGGCAAATTGTGCTGAGTAACTTTGCTAACCCTGAAGGTTTGAAATCTGAGGGCGATAACGTCTGGACGGCGACATCCGCTTCCGGCCAGGCGATTACCGGCATTGCAGGTCAGGGCGGTCTGGCATCGATGACCAGCGGTGCGCTGGAATCGTCAAACGTCGATCTGAGTGCGGAGCTGGTCAACATGATCGTTGCTCAGCGTAACTATCAGTCGAATGCGCAAACCATCAAAACTCAGGACGCCATCCTGAACACGCTGGTTAACCTGCGCTAACGCGCATTAAGACGACATAGGGCAGCACTATGGATCACGCTATCTACACCGCGGGCGGCGCAGCCAGCCAGACGCTGGTACAGCAGTCGGTCACGTCAAGTAACCTGGCTAACGCCAATACCCCGGGCTTTCGCTCACAGCTTTTAGCCATGCGCGCCGTGCCGGTCGATGGTGAAAGCCTGCAAACCCGTACTCTGGTCACGGCGTCTACGCCGGGCGCAGATATGACGCAGGGAAAACTTAACTACACTGGACGTCCGCTGGATGTCGCTTTACAGCAGGACGGTTTTCTTGCGGTGCAGATGCCTGATGGTTCTGAGGCCTATACCCGTAACGGTGACATGCAAGTGTCACCGACTAACCAGCTGACCGTTCAGGGTCATCCGGTGATGGGGGATAACGGGCCAATCGAAGTTCCGCCGAATTCTCAGGTCACTGTTTCTGCGGACGGCACGCTTGCCGTGCTCGAGGCGGGCGCTGATCCCAATACGATGGGGCAGCTCGGCAAACTCAAACTGGTCAAAGCGGCAAACAATGAAGTCGCCCGCGGCGACGACGGCATGTTCCGTCCGACGCCTGCCACCGCGCAGGCGCGGGGTGCCACATTGCAGGCAGACCCGACCATCCATGTCATGCCGGGAACACTCGAAGGCAGTAACGCGGATCCGGTTTCTACCATGGTTGACATGATCGCCAACGCCCGTCGCTTTGAGATGCAGATGAAAGTCATCCACAGCGTCGATGAAAATGAACAGAGTGCCAACAATCTGCTGTCAATAAGCTGATGATGGCAGAGGAGTAATGACATGATCCCATCGCTGTATATTGCGAAAACCGGGCTGGATGCCCAGCAGACGAACATGGACGTCATCGCCAACAACCTGGCGAACGTCAGCACCAACGGCTTTAAACGCCAGCGTGCGGTATTTGAAGACTTGCTTTACCAGACGGTTCGCCAGCCGGGTGCGCAGTCTTCCGAGCAGACCAACTTGCCGTCAGGTTTACAAATTGGTACCGGTGTGCGCCCTGTGTCGACTGAGCGCCTGTTCTCTCAGGGTAACCTGTCGCAGACCAGCAACAGTAAAGACATCGCCATCAAAGGCGAAGGGTTCTTTCAGGTGCAGTTGCCGGATGGCACCACGGCTTATACCCGTGACGGCTCTTTCCAGGTTGACCAGAATGGCCAGCTGGTAACGTCCAGCGGTTATCAGATTATCCCTGCAATCACCGTCCCGGCCAATGCCCTGAGCATGACGGTGGGGCGTGACGGTATCGTCAGCGTGACCTTACAAGGGCAGACGGCGGCGCAACAGGTCGGTCAGCTGACGCTGAGTACGTTTATCAACAACACTGGCCTGGAATCATTGGGTGAAAACCTGTACCAGGAAACCCAAAGCTCCGGCGCGCCGACTGACAGTACGCCAGGTCTGAACGGTGCTGGTCTGCTGTACCAGGGCTATGTTGAAACGTCAAACGTCAACGTGGCGGAAGAACTGGTCAACATGATCCAGACGCAACGTGCCTACGAAATCAACAGTAAAGCTGTATCGACGTCGGATGAAATGCTGCAGAAACTTTCGCAGCTGTAATTTTCTGGCTGTCGCATAACAAGAGGACAGGGGCGAAACCGCTCCTGTCCTGAACCGGTTTCTGTTTCTACCAGATTGAATTTTTTAAGGCGACAACTGTGGTGACCAAAAAAATAACGTCGGCAAAGACTTCTTATTCAGACCGACCAGGCAAGCTGGTGCTGCCGCTGTTAGTCACATTACTGGCGAATGGTTGTGCGTATATGCCACACACTCCGCTGGTTCCCGGAACAACCACAGCGGCACCTGCCCCTGCCGCAGCGCCAGTGCCTAACGGTTCGATTTTCCAGTCCGTTCAGCCGATGAACTATGGTTATCAGCCTCTGTTTGAAGACCGCCGTCCACGAAACGTCGGTGATACATTGACCATCGTCTTGCAGGAAAACGTCAGTGCAAGCAAAAGCTCCTCAGCGAACGCCAGCCGCAACGGGGCAACGACGTTTGGTGCCGCGACGGCACCGCGTTATCTGGAAGGCCTGTTTGGCAATGCCCGCGCCGATGTCGATATGTCCGGTGCCAATACCTTTGCCGGTAAGGGCGGTGCAGCAGCCAACAACACCTTCAGCGGCACGTTAACCGTGACCGTCGCCGAAGTGCTGGCAAACGGCAACCTGAAAGTTGTCGGTGAAAAACAAATCGAGATTAATCAGGGAACCGAGTTCATCCGGTTCTCCGGTGTGGTCAACCCACGCACCATCAGCGGTGCGAACGCCGTTATCTCCACGCAGGTGGCTGATGCGCGTATCGAGTACGTGGGTAACGGCTATATCAATGAAGCGCAGAACATGGGCTGGTTGCAGCGGTTCTTCTTAAACTTATCGCCGTTATAACGAGGCAATCATGCGAAAACTTCTTTCCGGTATCTTATGTCTGGCGTTCTCCGCCCTGGTGGTACTGCCCGCATCCGCCGACCGTATTCGTGATCTGACGACGATACAAGGGGTTCGTGATAACGCCCTGATCGGCTACGGTCTGGTCGTGGGGCTTGACGGTACCGGTGACCAGACAACCCAAACCCCGTTCACCACCCAGACGCTGACCAACATGTTGTCTCAGTTAGGGATCACCGTGCCTGCGGGCACTAACATGCAGTTGAAAAACGTTGCAGCCGTCATGGTGACGGCCAAGATGCCGCCGTTCTCCCGCAGCGGGCAGGCCATCGACGTGGTGGTTTCTTCTATGGGTAACGCCAAAAGTATCCGTGGCGGCACTTTGCTGATGACCCCGCTGAAAGGGGTGGATAACCAGGTTTACGCACTGGCGCAGGGTAACGTGCTGGTGGGCGGTGCCGGTGCGGCAGCAGGCGGGAGCAGCGTTGCGGTTAACCAGCTTTCCGGCGGCCGTATTACCGGGGGTGCAACGATTGAACGCGAACTGCCAACGACTTTTGGCAGCTCAGGCACGATCAACCTGCAGCTTAATGACGAAGATTTCAACATGGCGCAGCAGATAAGCGATGCTATCAACCGTCAGGGTGTCGGGACGGCGACAGCGCTGGATGCCCGTAATGTGCAGGTTGTTGTGCCGCGCGGCAACAGCTCGCAGGTCCGCATTTTGTCTCAGATCCAGAACATCGAAGTGAACGTCGGCCCGATGGATGCCAAGGTCATCATCAACTCGCGTACCGGCTCGGTGGTTATGAACCGTGACGTGACGCTCGACAGCTGTGCGGTTGCGCAGGGCAATCTGTCCGTGGTGGTCAATCAGCAGAATCAGGTCAGCCAGCCCAATACGCCATTCGGTGGCGGGCAGACGGTCGTGACGCCTAACACCAATATTTCTGTGCGTCAGTCCGGGGGGGCCATTCAGCAGGTGCGTTCAAGCGCCAGCCTGAACAACGTGGTTCGCACACTTAACGCGCTGGGCGCTACGCCTATCGATCTGATGTCCATTTTGCAGGCAATGAAAACAGCCGGATGCCTGCGCGCTGATTTGGAAATTATCTGATGAGCGATCTGATGTCGATGTCCGGGGCGTTTGACCCGCAGGGAGCAGCGTACGACGCGAACTCCCTGAACAAATTGAAGCGGGATGTTTCGCAGGATCCACAGGCCCACATTAAAGAAGTCGCCAAGCAGTTTGAAGGTGTCTTCGTGCAAATGATGCTGAAAAGCATGCGCCAGGCGTTGCCGCAGGGTGGCATTCTGGATAACGAATCCACCAAGCTTTATACATCGATGTACGATCAGCAAATAGCTCAGGACATGTCTAACAAAGGGTTGGGCATGGCCGATATGATGGTTGAGCAGCTTACAGGTGGTGGGAAAGAACCTTCCGAACAGGCGGGTACGGTGCCGATGGCGCTTGACGGCGAAGTATTGAAAACCATGCCGATTCAGGCGATGGAGCAATATCTGCGTAAAGTGATCCCGACCGCGCCGGACCGCACGACGGGCGGCGCCCCGCTGCCGGCTGACAGCGGGCAGTTTGTTTCCAGCCTGAGTATCCCGGCGCAGGTCGCCAGTAAAGGCAGCGGGATCTCACATCAGCTGATTATGGCGCAGGCCGCGCTGGAATCGGGTTGGGGGCAGCGTGAAATCCCAACGGCAGACGGTAAACGCAGCTTCAACCTGTTTGGCATTAAAGCCGGCAGCAGCTGGGACGGCCCGACGACTAACGTCATGACCACCGAATATACCAACGGTGTCGCGAAAAAAGTTCAGGCCAGCTTCCGTGTTTACGGTTCGTATGTTGAAGCCATCAGCGACTACATCAAACTGCTGACCAATAACCCGCGTTATGCGCAGGTGGCTTCGGCCAACACGCCTGAGCAGGCAGCGCACGCATTGCAACGCGCCGGGTATGCGACGGACCCGAATTACGCCGAAAAATTGGTCAGCGTGATCCAGAAAATTAAAGGTGCGGGCGAGCAGGCGGTTAAAGCCTATAGCCATGATTTAAAAGATATCTTTTAGGCCTGCAATTCCTCGTTTTTTTTCTCAAGTTTTAGCGGTTCAGGCCGATAACCTGATCAGAATGGGAAAAGGGGAGTGCCCCGATTCAGTTCCCTTAATTACACGGTGGTAATAAAGGTCACCGGCAGACAAAAGGTCACTCATGTCCAGTAGCTTAATTAATACCGCAATGAGCGGACTGAACGCAGCGCAGGCCGCGCTCAGTACCACCGGGAACAACATCGCTAACGTTAGTGTGACAGGCTATAACAAGCAGACTGCGATCATCACGCAAAGTAATGGTACCTCAACTTCCGCAGGCTATATTGGCAACGGCGTATCGGTGACAGGTATCAATCGTGAATACAACTCGTTTGTGGTGACTCAGTTACTGGGGGCAAACGCGACGGGCAGTGCGCTGTCAACACAGCTTGACCAGGCGAGTTCTATCGATGATTTGCTGGGTGACAGTTCGACCGGTATTGACGCCACCATGTCAACGCTCTTTAAAGGGCTGCAAACGCTGACCAGCAATGCCAGCGACAGCTCAGCGCGCCAGGCGGTTTTAGGTGAAGCGCAAGGCCTGACTGCACAGTTTAATAGCTCCGCCAAATACCTGAACGATATGAATACGGCGGTTAACCAGCAGATCACGCAAAACGTTGACCAGATCAACACTTACGCTTCCCAAATTGCCAAGTTAAATACCCAGATTACGGCGACCCGTGGCAGCACCGGGCAGGAGCCAAACGCCCTGCTCGATCAGCGCGACCAGTTGGTCAGCGAGCTGAATAATATCACGGGCGTCACTGTGAGCCAGCAGGACGGCGATACTTATAGCATCTCATTTGCTAACGGTGTTCCACTGGTGAGCGGCAGCAATGCTAAAACGGTTGTCGCCGTGGCCTCAAGTTCTGATCCAACAAAACTGACTGTTGCGATGAAGCAAGCCGACGGCAGTATTGCTCAAATTCAGGAGAGCCGTCTGTCTACCGGTTCACTCGGCGGTACGCTGGCATTCCGTAAAGACAATCTTGAACCGGCCATCAACCAGTTGGGGCAGCTTGCACTGACATTAGCTGACAGCTTTAACTCCACCAACAAAGCGGGTTTTGACCTTAACGGTGATGCGGGCACGGATTTCTTCTCCTTTAACGGTGCATCGACGGTTGGTAATAGCAAAAACCAGGGCACGGCTGATGTGAGCGTCGCCTACAAAGACACTACCGCCGTAAAAGCCAGTGACTATACCATGGCCTACAATGGCACCAGCTGGGATGTCACGCGTGTTTCCGATGGTGCAAAGATCACCCCTACGGCGGGCACTGATGGGGTCGGTAATCCGACGCTGGAGTTTGACGGGTTGTCCGTCACTGTCAGCGGTACGCCGTCAACGAAAGACAGTTTTACGATTAAAACTGTCAGCAACGTTGCGGGCAGCCTTAACGTCGCTATCTCTGATTCTTCATTGATTGCTGCGGCAAGCGCCGCGGACAGCGGTGTCAGTGATAACACCAATGCGCAGAAACTGCTGAATTTGCAAACTGCAAAACTGATCGAGGGTAAATCAACCCTGTCAGGTGGTTATGCCAGCATGGTCAGCAGCGTCGGTAATCAGGTTGCAACGCTGACGACAACCAGCACCGCACAGAGCAATATCATGACCCAGCTGACCGCGCAGCAACAGTCTATCTCCGGGGTTAACCTCGATGAAGAATACGGCAATCTGCAGCGTTATCAGCAATATTACCTGGCGAATGCGCAGGTGGTGCAGACCGCATCGACCATATTCGACGCGATTATCAACATTCGCTGATCTTTGAACTGATAAGGAACTGATGCCATGCGCCTTAGTACCAACATGATTTACCAACAGAATATGGATGCGGTGCTGGATGGTCAGAACCGTTTTCAGGCGACCGGTTTACAATTGTCAACCGGCACCAAAGTCAGCAAACCTTCTGACGATCCGCTGGCGGCATCGCAGGCTGTTCTGGTGCGCCAGGCGCAGTCTCAAAACAGCCAGTACACGGTGGCACGTAGTTTTGCTAACCAGAGTATGAGTCAGGAAGTCTCGGTTTTATCCAGCGTGACATCTACGATCATTGATGCCCATACGCTGATCGTTCAGGCGGGTAATGGCTCGCTGAGTGATGATGACCGTACTTCTCTGGCCACTAAGCTTGAGAGTCTGAAGTCACAGCTAGTTAACCTGGCAAACAGCACCGATGGTAATGGCCGCTATATTTTTGCCGGTTATAAAAGCGATACACCACCTTATACGCAGGATCCGACGACAGGGGCGGTAACCTACAGTGGCGGGACAACGGCAATCACCCAACAGGTGGATGCCAGCCGCACGATGACCATCGACCATACCGGCAATCAGGTGTTTGATTCCTTAACCGGTGATGCTGTTGCCGAACCCGACGGTTCTGCCAGCCAGACGGACGTGTTCAAAACCATCGATGATGCGCTGACTGCGCTCAAAACGCCGTCTGCCGATTACACCTCAGATACTCAATATTCAGATGCGATTGATAAAGCCAACCGTAGCCTGACTAACTCAATGAATAATGTGTCATCCGTGAGTTCAGAGATGGGGACACAACTGAGTGAGCTGGATACGCTGGATACGTTAGGCAGCAACCGTGATGTCACCAACGCCAGCAAGCTGAGTGATCTGGTTGATACTGAGTGGACGTCGGCTATTTCGACCTACACGCTGCAACAAGTTGCGCTGCAGGCATCATACAAAACATACAGTGCCATGCAGGGTATGTCTTTGTTCCAGATGAATTCGTAATCCCTCCGGCGCGTAAACTTACGCGCCAGACCCACACTCTTCGTTATCGACTGCGTATCCGCCTGACGGCGGGTCTGCAGGCACTTTTCTGACTGTACTTAAACCGGGTACTTTCAGCTTTGTATGTCGTCTTTCTAAGGTTGGACGACATACTCTTTTTCTTCTTCCTGTTTTACACCCTGGTTGCCCGGATCGCTGACTGACTGTTATCTCAATGCCCGAAAATGGCGAGTAAGACGGGGAACAGGAACGGGGCGAGAAGGGAGGTGATAATCCCGCAAATCACCAGCGCCAGTGAGCTGAATGCCCCTTCCTGATAATCCATTTCTGCGCAGCGCGCGGTGCCCAGTGCGTGTGAGGCGGTGCCCATCGCCAGGCCGCGTGAGGCTTTAGTGGTAATCTTCAGCACGTTCAAAATGCTGTGACCAAATACGGCACCCAGAATACCCACGAAAATCACGCAAACGGCGCTGATCGCCGGGATGCCGTTAATGGATTGCGCGGTCGCCATCGCGATAGGCGTGGTGACAGATTTAGGCAAAACAGAGGCGGCAATTTGCGGTGTGGCTCCCATCCATAATGCAATGGCCGTGCCGGTCACCATGGCTACCATGCTGCCAATAAAACAGATGCTGATGATGGATTTCCAGCGGGCGCGGATCTGATGCAACTGTTCATATAAAGGAAACGCCAGCGCAACAACGGCGGGTTGCAGCAAGTCATTGAGGATCTTGCTGCCCGCGAAATACCGTGCGTAAGGAATATTAGTGACCAGCAGAAGCGGGATGATCACCACCATCGACATCAGCAGGGGGTTAAGCAGCGGCATTTTGAGCTTGATCGCCAGTTTGCGGGTGGCGAAAAACACCACCAGCGTCAGCGGCAGAGACCACAGGATATCAATCATTTTTCTTCTCCGCTTTGTCGGTCAGGGTGCCGCGTTCACCATGGATATAGTGAGAACAATAGGCGACAACCAGCAATACGATAATCGTACTTGCCAGACAGGACACCACCAGCGGGCCGAACTGTGTGCGCAGCTGGTCGTAGTAGTTCATCACGCCGACCCCGATAGGAACAAACAGCAAAGCCATATAGCGGATTAGGAGATTACAGCCGGGTTTCACCCATTTGAACGGCAGGATCTGCGTTGAGAGCAGGCAAAACAGAATCAGCATGCCGATAATGCTGCCAGGGATGGTGATCGGCAAAAGAGAAGAAATCGCATTCCCGGCGAATAAACAGAGATAGATCAGAATGAATGCCCGTACATATTGCATTATAAGGGATATTGTATTGCTCATGGTGTTTCACCCGGTTAAAAGATGAATTCATCATACAATTAAGATGTGATCTGTGCCACAAAACGCAGTATGAAATTTAGGAATGAAGTGTATTCCAAAATGGTGTTCAGGAAACGGGGAAAGTTTTGGTTTCTCACTCGCCGTGAGGGGGGATCGGGAAAGTTTCGGTTTTTCACTCGCCGTGAAGGCTATGACCGAGAATATTTCGGTTTCTCATGTGCGGTGATCACTTAGCCAACTGCGCCGAAACCGCCAAAGAGGGAGGAAAGCGCCTCCCTCTTTGATCTCCCACGCTTTTTTCACTGCGCGCTCCGCTCGCTGGCTATGTTTCAGGGACAATTGCTATTGCCGCGAAATCTTGCCGCTGCGCGGTTCCTTCATTTCGGTCTTCGAGCCCTTCGTCTCGAAACACTCATTCAGCAAGCTTTCTGATAGCGGCCACTGGCTTATCCAAATTCAACGGCGTCTTTTAAAAACCATCAGCAGTGAGGTTGTGAATTAGAAAGCCAGTGGCCGCTTTCAAAACGACGTCGAGTGAGGAGTGAGAAACAGCGAGAGTCTTTTTTCGAGCAGGTTCGAACCCGAGGCGAGAGCACCGCGCAGCGGCGACGTTTGCGGCACTAGCAGGAGTTGCTGGAATATAGCCAGCGAGCGGAGCGCGCAGTAAAAAAGACGAGAGAGATCCAAGAGAGGCCCGTCCTGGCCTCTTTTGGGCGGTTTCGGCGCAGCGCGTTAAGGGAACACCGCAATTGAGAAACCGAAATATTCTCAGTCAGAGCCTTCACGGCGAGTGAGAAACCGAAATTTTCTCGATCAAGCCCCTCACGGCAAGTGAGAAACCGAAATATTCGCGGTCATAGCCTTCACGGCGAGTGAGCCCCCCCCTCACGGCAAGTGAGAAAACCCAAAATTTGCCAATCTTAAAGCACCTTCTCCAGGAAGGCTTTCGTCCGCTTATGCACCGGCCTGTCCAGCACCTGCGTTGCACTCCCGCTCTCAACAACGGCGCCATCCACCATAAACACCACCTGATCCGCAACCTGGCGTGCAAACCCGATTTCATGCGTCACCACCACCAGTGTGACGCCGGACTGCGCCAGTTTTTTGATGACGTCCAGCACTTCACCCACCAGTTCCGGGTCGAGCGCGGAGGTGGGTTCATCGAACAGCATCACTTTGGGATTCAGCGCTAAAGCGCGGGCGATGGCGATACGCTGCTGCTGGCCGCCGGAAAGATGGCGCGGCCAGGCGTGGGCTTTTTCGCGCAAACCGACGGTATCGAGCAGTTCATAAGCGCGGGCAATAGCCTGCCTGCGTTTCAGCAAACCGTGAACGACGGGCGCTTCGATAATATTGTCCAGCACCGTCATGTGCGGGAATAAATTGAAATTCTGGAAAACATAACCGACGTGTGTGCGCTGTTTAAGAATTGCGCGCTCTTTCAGCTCGTACAGCGTGTCACCTTTACGGCGGTAACCGATGTAATCGCCGTCAATCTGGATAAAGCCTTCATCGACGCGCTCCAGATGATTGATGGTGCGCAGTAACGTGGATTTTCCCGAGCCGGACGGGCCAAGGATCACCGTCACCGTGCCGGGTTCAATGCGCAGACTGACGTTATCCAGCGCTTTGTGCGCGCCGTAGAATTTGCTCAGATTATTTATCTCGATGCGCCCGACGGTGGCGGCCTGCGGCTGGCGCGGAAACAACCGTTCAACGGAAGCGTCCTGAGGCTGTTTTACGAAAAGATCAAAGGCTTCAGACATAGATTTCTCCAGAATTATCAACGGGCGACACGCCACTGGCGCAGACGCTGCAACGGCGTGGGCGCAACCTGACGCACCGTACCGCGTGAGAAATAACGCTCGACGTAGTATTGCAGCACCGACAGCACGGTCGTGATCAGCAGATACCACACCGTCGCCACCATCAGCAGCGGGATCACCTGCTGCGTGCGGTTGTAGATCACCTGTACGGTGTAGAACAACTCCGGCATGGAGAGCACGTAAACAATGGATGTGCCCTTTGCCAGGCTGATCACTTCGTTAAAGCCGGTCGGCAGGATCGAGCGCAGCGCCTGAGGCAAAATGATGCGAAACGTCCGGCGGTAGGCCGGTAAACCGAGCGCGGCGGCGGCTTCGTGCTGGCCGTGTTCCACGCCTAAAATCCCGCCACGGATAATCTCTGCGGTATACGCCGACTGCACCAGCGAAAGCCCCAGAACCGCGACTGAAAACTGATCCAGCAAATTCACGGTTGGCGTGCTGAAAAAGGAAATGGACGTAAACGGAATACCGAGCGACAGGTTGTCGTAGAGATATGAAAAGTTGTAGAGAATGATCAGCACCAGTAACAGCGGCAGGGAGCGGAACAGCCAGATATATCCCCAGGCCAGCGCATTCATTAAGTAGGATTTCGACAGGCGGGCGAGGGCCAGCGCTGTGCCTAAAATAATGCCAAACAGCGTGCCCAGCAGCGTCAGCAGCAACGTTTTTCCCAGCCCGGAAAGAATGACCGGATCAAAGAACCACTGGCGAAAAACGCCCCATTCCCAGCGGGCGTTGGTGGCAATCGACTCGACGATGCCCAGCAGGATAAAGACTGAAAATATCGCACCGGCTACCCGCCACGGATAGCGTGCCGGGACCACTTTCAGCGGCGGATGATTCACGGAAGTCGGGGCGTTTTCGCTCATGGTGTTCTCTTTCTTTTGGCAATTTCAGGTGACAGGGACATCAGCGGTCAGCGCCTTGGTAAACGGCAGACGACCGTCGTACGGCGGGTGGGAATAAACATCCGGGTCGAGGCGCGTGTCAAACAACGGCTGGTAACCGTGCGACAAGTACAACCCGACCGCTTCCGGCTGGCGGAAACCGGTGGTGAGGAATACCTGCTGATAACCATACCTGGCGGCGCGGCGTTCCAGTTCAAGCAAAACCTTCTGTGCCAGCCCCTGACGGCGCAAAGACCGGTGCGTCCAGATGCGTTTCAGCTCAGCGGTTTTCTCGTCGTAGCGCTTGTACGCGCCCATCGCAATGGGCGCTCCGTTTCTCAGCAGCACAATAAACGTGCCGTCCGGTGCGGAGAATACGCTGTCATCCTCCGGTGGCTGGCTGGAAAAATAATCGCCGTAACGTTCACGGTATTCACCGAACAATCCTTCGATGAACGGCGCAATCAGCGGGTCTTCCGGCACGGTCTGGATAAACACGTCATCACTCATGATTGAGCCTCTTTTATCAGTCGCCCAGGCCGGGCGGGTTAATTTCGGAGTGGTCGATTTTCTTAACGCTTTCACCCCAGCGATCCAGAACCTTGATGTAAGCACCACTGGCGATGGCGCTGTTAAGCGACGCCTGCACCGCATCCACTAATCCGTTGCCCTTTTTCAGCGTCACCGCAATGTTGGCGGTTTTCGGCCAGCCGCCCGGCACGGTGCCGACCAGTTTGGTTTTGCCGGTTAACAACGCTTTGTATGCGCCGGTGACGTTCGGCCCGAACGTGGCATCCGCGCGGCCAGACTGAATCGCCAGCGTCGCGGCGGCGTCGTCAGTGACGTACTGCGGTTTCAGCGCCGGTAAGCCTTTAGCCTGATTCTCTTTATCCCACGCCAGCAAGACAGCTTCCTGATTGGTGCCGGAGCCGACAATAATGCGTTTCCCGGCGATATCCGGCGCGGATTGAATCGAGGTGATTTTGCTGTCGGATTTCACGTAGAAGCCCAGCGTATCCTGGCGATACGTGGCGAAATCGAATTTGGTTTTGCGATCTTTGGTGACGGTAATGTTGTAGATGGCGGCGTCGTATTTCCCGGACGTCACGCCCAGCGGCCAGTCCTCCCAGGAAGCCGGAACCACTTTCAGTTTAAGGCCCAGACCGTCGGCCACCAGACGGGCGATATCCGCTTCGCTGCCGATCACGGTCTTATTATCGCGGGCATACAGGCCGAACGGCGGGGCGCTGCCCAGCACCGCCAGCGCCACGGTCAGCGTGCCGGGTTCAACAAATTTAAAATTAGCCGGGATTTTTGCCACAGCTTCCGGGCTTTTGGGCGTATTGACCGGCGTTTCATTGGCGACCAGATCAATACCCGGTGCGGCCTGCGCCAGTGCAGAAACACTTAATAAAGCGGCGATGGTGGTTAATTTAAGACTGTGTTTCATCATTTGTTATTTTGCCCTGCATTCTTATTGTATGGGGTGATCCGTGTGAGACAGCAATTTCACTATTCCGGAGTGTTACAGAGATGTAAAACAACAAAATTAAATAATCAAAGAGAGAAAATGAAAATACCCGCAGCGGTTTGATGAAAATAAAAATCAGGCGATTTTTAATAAAGCCGATATTTGCATAGCAAAATACTGACTATATAAGTGCCATTTTATTATTTAGCTTTGTCCTTATTTCGTGGAACTCTTTTTATCACAACGGATAAAAAGGAATGCCAGGTGAATTACCGACTGAGTTTATTAGACCAAAGCCCGATAAATGACGGACAAACGCCAGCGCAGGCGCTGGAGGCCACGCTGGCCTTTGCGCAGGCAGCGGAAACCCTGGGCTATCACCGCTTATGGGTCTCTGAACATCACGATACTGAAAAGCTGGCCGGCAGTTCGCCTGAAGTCCTGATCGCCTGGTTGCTGGCACACACATCACGGCTGCGCATCGGCTCCGGTGGCGTCATGCTGCAACATTACAGCCCGTATAAAGTGGCGGAGAATTTTCATCTGCTGTCTGCGCTGGCGCCGGATCGTGTGGATATAGGTATCGGCAAGGCACCCGGCGGTTTACCGTTATCCACTAAAGCCTTGCGTGCGCATGCACCGGCAGATTCTGCGCCGGGGTTCCCGGCGCAGTTGCAGCAACTGACGCATTATCTGACGCATCTTGATGAACATCTGGCGGGCACGGAAGCCCGTGCGTTACCGCGTCCGCCCGTTGCGCCGCAACGCTTTTTACTGGGTGCCAGCAAAGACAGCGCCCGGCTGGCAGCCTCACTCGGCTGGAATTTTGTGTTTGCCGGCTTTATCAATACCTCGGCGGAAGTGATGACGGAATCCGTACTGGCGTTTCACGAGTATTCCGGCGGGCAGGGACAGGCGCTGATAAGCCTTGCTGTGCTGGCGGCTGAGACCCGCGAGCAGGCGGCGGCGCTGGTTTCTGAGCAGCATAATTTTCGTGTCACGGTCGGTGACCGGCATGTGACGGTGGGCACCCGTGAGCAGGCGGAAGCGTTTGTGCGGCAGGCCGGGGCGGCACAGTATCGCATTGAGCAACAACAACTCAGCGTGCTGCACGGCACACCCGGCGAGATCCACGCGCAACTGCGTGAGCTGCAGCGCCGTCTCTGCGTCAACGAATTTGTCATCCATACCCCACTGACAGATGCCGCCGTGCGTCTGAAATCCATCGAATTGCTGGCTGGCCAGCTGTAAGGAGAATCCATGAGCCATTCAAAAAGTATCAAGTTCGGCCTGATGTTGCATGGTGCAGGTGGTCATATGAATTCGTGGCGGCATGAAAAAGCGCCTGCGGACGCCAGCGTGAATTTTCCGTATTTTCGCGATTTAGCATTGCGCGCCGAAGCCGCCGGTTTTGATTTCCTGTTTGTGGCCGACGGTCTGCACATCAACGAAAAGTCGCTGCCGCATTTCCTCAATCGTTTTGAGCCGATTGCGCTGTTGTCGGCGCTGGCATCGGCCACCCACAGTATTGGTCTGGCGGGTACGATTTCGACGTCTTACAGCGATCCGTTTACGGTGGCGCGTCAGCTGGCATCGATAGACAATATCAGCCAGGGGCGTGCGGGCTGGAATGTGGTGACCTCTCCGCTGGCCGGTTCGGCGAAAAACTTCGGTAAAGATCATCCTGAGCACGCGCTGCGTTATCAGATTGCGGAAGAATACATCAACGTAGTGCAGGGTTTGTGGGATTCGTGGGAAGACGGTGCGTTTGTCCGTGACCGCGAAAGCGGCGTGTTCTTTGATGCGGCGAAGCTGCATAAACTGAATCATCAGGGGCAATTCTTCTCGGTGGAAGGGCCACTGAATATTCAGCGCTCACCGCAGGGGCAGCCGGTGATTTTCCAGGCCGGCGCATCGGATGCGGGGATCGCGCTGGCAGGTAAATCAGCCGATGCGGTTTTCACCAATGCACGTACTCTGGACGAGGCGCAGGAATACGCCGCGAAGTTACAGGCTCAGGTGGCGCAAAATGGTCGCCATCCGGTGGGCATCTTCCCCGGCATCAGCCCGATTGTGGGCAAAACGGAAGAGGAGGCCGAGGCCAAATATCAGTATCTGCTTTCCCTGCTGTCGCTTGATGATGCGTTAGCCTATCTCGGGCGTTTCTTTGATCACCATGATTTCAGCCAGTATCCGGCCGATGGCCCGTTCCCTGAACTCGGCGATTTGGGGCAAAACACCTTCCGTTCCACGACAGACAGCATTAAGAAACTGGCAAAAGAAAAACAGCTGACGTTGCGTGAAGTGGCATACCAGACGACGTTGCCGCGTGGCGAATTCTTTGGTACGCCGGAGCAGGTGGCTGACCGTCTGATCCGCTGGGTGGAAGAGGGCGGTGCCAGCGGATTTATCATCAGCGGTCCGGTGCTGACAGAAGCACTCGACGACATCACGCGGCTGGTGCTGCCGGTGCTGGCCGCACGCGGTTACTGGCATCCGTCCGAAGCGCATACGCTGCGCGAGCGTCTTGATATTCCGTTTAAAGTGAACCGTTACAGCGTGCCCGAAACGCGCCGTGAGCCAGTGATCGCGAAATAGTTACAACATACTAAGGCATTTTAAAAGCCCGCTCCGGTTAGCCCGAGCGGGCTTTTTGCTTTTCAGGAAGGCCTGCGGTCTTGCCTGTGTAAAAAATTGGGAGTAGGCTTCCTGCAATTAAAAAACGATCGGTCTAAATTATGAGTAATGATCTTCCCGCTGTTTCTGACGTTCAGAACAAGCCCCGCAGAGGGCGCCCGCCGAGAACGGCGCGTGAGCTGACGGACACGCGTGAAGCACTGATCCGCTCCGGGCTGGAAGTGATCACCGAGATGGGCTATCTGGCGGCGGGTATCGATGCGGTGATTAAAAACATCGCCGTGCCAAAAGGGTCGTTCTATCACTATTTTAAAAGCAAACAGGAGTTCGGCATGGCGGTGCTGACCGCCTACGGGTCATTTTTCGCCCATAAGCTGGACAAATTTTTGCTCAATACCGGCTTATCCCCGCTGGAAAGAATGGCCGCTTTTGTCCGTCATGCCGGTCATGCAATGGCGAAGTTCGAGTTCAGCCGGGGATGTCTGGTCGGCAATTTATTGCAAGAGTCTCCGCATCTTCCTGACGATTTTCCCGAAAAGCTGAAAACAATTCTGGATGACTGGGAAAGCCGCGTGGCGTGCTGCCTGGAAGATGCACAGCGGTGTGGTGAGATCTGCGGCGATATGCCTCCGGCGCTTCTGGCGCAGGTTTTCTGGTCAGGTTGGGAAGGCGCCGTGATGCGCGCAAAACTGTTCCGTTCAGCCGAACCTTTGGATCAGTTTTGGGCCTATTTCCGGCACAGCATACAATAAGAAATTTTAAAAATAGCACCTGCAATCATTGCGTTAGCCATCGCATCGCTAACGACGACATAATTCGCTCTCCTGAAATAATTAAGGGAAAAAAATGAAAGCACTGGTTCTGGAACAACAAGACAAAACGACGCTGGCCGAAGTGAAAGAGATAGCTCTGCCGGAAATGGCGCAGGGCGATGTCCTGGTGGATATCAGCTGGTCAGGTCTTAACTATAAAGATGCACTGGCGATCACCGGTAAAGGCAAAATCATCCGCCAGTTCCCGATGGTGCCGGGGATTGATTTCGCTGGCCGCGTCAGCCGCAGCAACGACCCGCGTTTTGATGTCGGACAATCGGTGATCCTGACCGGCTGGGGCGTAGGCGAAACGCACTGGGGTGGCCTGGCAGAGCAGGCCTGCGTGAAAGGCGACTGGCTGGTGGCACTCCCCGCAGGCCTGGCTGCGCGCCATGCGATGATCATCGGTACTGCCGGTTTTACCGCAATGCTGTGCGTGATGGCGCTGGAAGAAGCGGGCGTAACTCCGGAAAGCGGCACCGTTGTCGTGACCGGTGCCAGCGGTGGTGTGGGCAGTACAGCAGTTGCCCTGCTGCACACCCTCGGTTATACCGTTGCGGCCGTGACCGGGCGTGAATCTACCCATGATTATCTGCGTAAACTCGGTGCCAGTGAGATTCTGTCCCGTGATGATTTTGCCGAAACCCGTCCGCTGGAAAAACAGGTCTGGGCCGGTGCGGTTGATACCGTGGGCGACAAAGTGCTGGCAAAATTGCTGGCGCAAACCAACTACGGCGGCTGCGTAGCGGCCTGTGGCCTGGCCGGTGGCTTCAACCTGCCGACAACGGTGATGCCGTTTATCCTGCGTAACGTGCGTTTGCAGGGCGTAGATTCTGTTTCCGTGCCCGCTGAACGCCGTGCCGCCGTGTGGGAGCGCCTGCTGAAAACATTGCCGGACAGCTTCTACCAACAGGCGGCCACTGAAATTACGCTGGAACAGGCGCCAGCCGTTGCTGCGGATTTCCTGAATAATAAAATCCAGGGCAGAACGCTGGTTAAAATCAGCGGCTAATCTGCCATCCCCGGCATCCTCAGGGTGCCGGGCGTTTTCTCCGCTCAATTTTTCTTCCTCTATAAAGAATTCCCTGCAGTCAGCCGATAAATACAATGTTCGTCTGAGAAAATGATTCCTTATTTTCCAAATGACTCATATTGCAGCGCAAACACACTCAAATAAAAATACGCATGGGGAAAGTATGGATAATTTTCAGAAAGAAATTGATGAGAGAACTAACCTTACGTCATCAAACCGGTTTGAGCTTTTGCTGTTCCGTCTGGGGACTTCACCGGATGACGAGCAGTCTGAACTTTTTGGCATTAACGTTTTTAAGCTGCGCGAAATTGTGCCGATGCCGACGCTGACCAAAGCGGCAGGTATGGCTTCACCCATGATGGGGATGGCCAATATTCGCGGCGAAATTATTCCGGTCATTGACCTGCCTGCGGTCGTCGGCTGCGTGCCGAAAACCGGGCTGAACATCTTACTGGTGACAGAGTATGCCCGCAGCACACAGGCATTTGCCGTGGAATCTGTGGATGATATCGTGCGCCTTGAATGGAGCCAGGTGCTGGCCGCTGAGGCGGGCGTGAAGAGCCGCAACATCACCAGCATCGCGCGGCTGGATAATGATAAATCCAGCAACCGCCTGGCGCTGGTGCTTGATGTCGAGCAGATCCTGCATGACATCATTCCGAACAACAATATCAACATGGATAAGAAGAAAACCAGCGCATTCAAACTTAAGCCTGGTACCGTCGCGATTGTCGCGGAAGATTCCAAAGTTGCGCGCCAGATGCTGGAAAAAGGCCTGAACATGATGGAAATCCCGGCACAGATGCATGTCACCGGTCTGGAAGCATGGAATAAAATCCGCAAGATGGCTGAAGAGTGTAAAGCCGCAGGGCTGCCCATTTCCGATAAGATCTCCTTTGTATTAACCGATCTGGAAATGCCGGAGATGGACGGCTTTACGCTGACGCTGAATATTAAACGTGATGAGTTCCTGAAAAATATTCCGGTGATTATCCACTCTTCATTATCCGGCAGCGCCAACGAAGATCACGTGCGCAAAGTAGGTGCTGATGGTTATGTGGCGAAATTCGAAATCAATGAACTGGAAGCTGCGATCCATAAAGCGCTGGATGGTAAAAAAATTGCGCACGCGTAATAGTTTCCGTGTGTGATGAATGAAACCGGGCCCGCGATTGATGCGGGCTTATCGTTTCTGAATACCGGCAATCATCGCCAAAGTGTGCCGCATGCCTGCCGCGATATTGGGAGGCGCTAACAGGAGAAACACGATCCCATATACGCAGGTACAAAAAAGAATAAACAGAATGAGCAAAAGAATATCGCCCTTCACCGCGTTCTCCCCGGCGCAAAAATCGACAAAATAAATATGGCTACGTCACGACGTTAAAACGTGTAGAGAACCGCCAGGCTGACAGACGTATTATTACGGCGGAAAACGACGGGGCTTTGGCTTGCGTGCTCGCCGAGCCAGGTGTAGTCCGCACTGACAACGCTTCCCCAGTGCGGGGTAAACTGATGGCTCCAGGTCAGGCTGTTGTCGGTACCATAAAACCCGCCTGATGCCGCGTAAGTCGCAAAGCCGGTGCGCGCGCTTTGCTGCGCATTCACGCCATAAAAAGTGTTCATGTAGCGATGGTCGCCAAAAAGCGCGGCGGACTGAAAGGCCAGTGTGTCATCCGGCGTCTGAATGGGGATCAGCGTGACAGATGCCTGGTAATGAACGCCCTGGCTGTCTGTGAGTGGAAGCGTGGCTTTCCCTTCGAGGTCTAACCACGGGGTCACCGACCATCCCGCTGCGAGTGCGGTGTTCAGCGTGGCGGCAATATTCCCCATGCCCTTGAGTTTATTATCCCCGTCACGCCAGACAGAATTTTTGTCCGCCCGTCCCAGGCTGTAGCCCAGCGTGTGTTCCAGATAAAAGCCGCTCTGGCTTTGTAAGTCATAACCCACCCCTTTTTGAGAATCGAAAAAGAATGCGCCATCACGCGCCTGAATGACCGGAGCGACCTGCCAGTGTCGTTTGTCTGAGCCGCTGTAACGCGGCGTATTTTGGGCCCCCAGGCCGACGGTAACATTTTGTTGTGTCGCATCGTCGCCCTCTGCAAACGCCGGAAGCATTGTTCCGGACAGGGCGAAACAGGTAATGTGCAGCAATAGTTTTCTGGTTATCATCGTGACTCCTCATCACCGGTTTTTCAGGCCTGACACAGATGAAGGCTGCATCAGAGAGGAGAAGTATGAAGAGGCAGTGTCAATAAACTGTCGGGGATTTATGAAGAAACAGTCAAGGCAACGAATATGCACACCAAACGGATCCTGATTATTGAAGACGATGCTGATGCGGCTGATGTCCTTGAGGCTTACTTAACGCGTGAGAACTATGAAGTCTCCGTTGCCGGAGACGGTCTGTCCGGGCTGGAGAAAGCGCAGCGCTGGAAACCGGATTTGATTTTGCTCGATGTGATGCTTCCCGGTATGCGGGGGACGGATGTATTAGCCGCCATACGCCGGACAAGCAATACGCCCATCATTATGGTGACCGCCATGGGCGATATGCCTGACAAAATTGGCGCACTGCGTTATGGCGCGGATGATTATGTGGTTAAACCTTATCATCCCGGCGAAGTAGTGGCGCGCGTGCAGGCCGTGCTGCGGCGTGTTTCTTCTGTCGAAAAAGACACCGGGAATTTGCGCTGGCAGAATCTGGAGGTCGACCCGCAGGGGCTGACGGCCTCAATGACGGGTGAAACGGGGAACCCTGAATACCTGGAGTTAACGCCGACGGAATTTTCTATCCTGACAACCCTGATGAGCGCACAGACGCGGCCTTTTTCCCGTCAATATCTTCTGGAACGTTGCCTGCCTGAAAGCGAGGCGCTGGAGCGCGTCGTGGATACCCACGTATACAATTTGCGCAAAAAACTCGAATCCGCCGGTGTGAATAACGTGCTCGTTAACGTGCGCGGCGTCGGTTACCGGTTCAGACAACCATGAGCCGCCTGAAATATCAGTCCCTCTGGCGGTGGATTTGTGTCCGCATCCTGACCCTGGCGATTGGCACGGTGGTCGTTATTGCTTTTTGCATGTGGCTGCGCTTTGCCATTGAGAATCTTTGGGTTCTCCATCATATGCCTGCCGCAATGAGGCAGGAGTTTGCGCTGTTACGCGATAACCCTGAGCTGAACGTGACGCGCTTCCATCAGATTGTGGATGCTGGCTGGGGCGCGCGCTATTCCGAACCCTCGATAGCCTCTGCCGACTGGATGATGGTCGGGATCCTGGTGGTGGTGATGATCCCCTTCATCGTCGCGTTCGGGCTGAAAGCGGCCCGGCCTCTCTCAGCGCAGTTCAGCCGTCTGGCGAATGCCGCCGGTGCCGTCGCGAAAGGTGACTTCAAAACAAGCGTGGAGCCGGTGAAAAATGCCCCGGCAGAGCTTGTCCGGTTCACCGAAGATTTCAATGTGATGACGCAGCAGCTTTCCCGCTATGAGCGTGAGTTACGGGCCTCGCATGTGGCGATGGCGCATGAGCTACGCTCGCCGCTCACGGCGGCGATGGGCCGGTTGCAGGGGATGCTTGACGGCGTGTTCCCGCCGGAACCGAAACAGCTGGGCATGGTCATGCGACAACTTTTGCACCTCAGCCGCCTGATTGATGAGTTGCATCTGTTGTCTCTGGCCGATGCTGGCCAGCTCAATCTGAGCAAAAATGAGCTGGATCTGACGGAGCTGGTTCGTGAACGTGTGGCCTGGCTGAAACCTCAGTCGGCGGCGTCAGGTGTGACAATCAACTTGTCCGGCAGTGACCCGCTTCTTTACGACGGTGATGCCTCCCGTCTGGGGCAGGTTTTTACCATTATCATGGAAAATGCCCTGCGCTACGCCGCCGAGGGCAAAAGGCTGGATATTGATTTACGCCAGGATGCGCAGGGCGTTGAAATCCAGTTCCGCGACTACGGGCGGGGTGTTGATGCCAGTTTCCTGCCCGTCATGTTTGAGCGGTTTACCCGTGAGGAAGGTTCGCGGGCAAGGGATTCCGGGGGCAGTGGCCTCGGGCTGTCGATTGCCCGCGCTATCTGTGAAGCGCATGGCGGCAGTATTCAGGCCAGCCGTACGCAGGAGCCGGGAATAAACATCATTGTCTGTTTACCGTACGGACCGCGTGCAGAATAAATATTTTTAATCTTGACGGTTCCTTGATGAAATATCACAGGAATCTCGACAGACCCTGAGTTGAATAGCCACATATTCATTCAGGAGGCTGCCAATGCCTGTCAATTTCACACAATGCTCCCCGCGCCCCGGAAAGCATCGGAACCACTTTCCGGGGGGCTTTGCGCCCGGCTGGGTCATGCTGGTAATCATCGCAGGGCTTTCTGGCTGCCGGGATAAAACGCAGCAGCCACCGGCGGCGCCGCGCGCCGTTCGTTTTGTGATCGCACCCGCCCCTTCATCTTCACGCGTATTGACCCAAAGTGGAGAAATTCGCGCGCACGAAGAGGTCTCGCTGGGCTTTCGCCTCGACGGGCGGCTGGTGAGCCGCACCGCAGAAGTGGGGGATCACGTTGAGGCCGGGCAAGTTCTGGCGATTCAGGAAAGTGACACCTCCCGCAATCAGCTCAATAGCGCGCGCGCCGATCTGAACAGCGCCCGTGCCGCAGAGCAGGTTGCATCGCTTAATCTCAGAAGAATGAAACTCCTGATGCCGCAGGGCGCTATCGCCCGGACTCAGCTCGATAGCGCGCAGTCCGACTGGCAGGCGGCCGTTTCACGCCGGCAGAGCAGCGAAGATGCCCTGAAAAATGCGCAGGATAATCTGGCATGGTCCCGGTTAATCTCTCCGGCTTCCGGAGTGATTACGCAAGTCAGCGCATCGGCAGGGCAGATGTTAAGTGCAGGGCAATCTGTCGTGACGCTGGCATCCGGCAGCGGGCGAGATGCGGTGTTTGATGTGACCGACCCCGGGGCTATTTCGCGGCATGCGGACGCACCGTTTACCGTGACACTTCTTAGTGAACCGCAGGTCAGCGCGCAGGGGCATCTGCGTGATATCAGCCCTCAGGCCGACCCGCAAACGCGGACGTGGCGGGTCCGGGTTACGCTGGATAATCCGCCTGCCGCGATGGCGCTGGGTGCGACAGTTCTCGGGACATTCCGGTTGTCGGGAACGCAGACGATCGCGTTGCCAGCTTCTGCGCTGACGCGTGCGGGCGGAGAACCCGCCCTGTTTATTGTTGATGATGCCAGCCTGCGGATCCATCTGCGTAAGGTCAGCATCGGGCGATATACCACGGATGACGTACTGATTACCGCAGGGGTTACACCGGGTGAAAAAGTAGTCACGGCTGGCGTGAGTAAATTACGGCAGGGTGAAAAAGTGGTGCTCGGGGAGAACCGTGAATGACGCTGCGTCCTGCATCACGTACTTTTAATCTGTCGGCCTGGGCGCTGGAACATCAGCAACTGGTGACCTTCTTCATGTTGCTGTTCATGGCCGCCGGTATCCTGAGCTACGGGCAACTTCCCCGCAATGAAGATCCGTCCTTCACTATTAAAACCGCTGTGGTTTCCGCGCAATGGCCCGGCGCGAATGTTCAGGATACGGTGAATCTTGTCACTGACCCGCTGGAGAAAAAGCTTCAGGAAATCCCTTATCTCGATTATGTGGAGAGCGAAAGCCGCGCCGGACAGTCGGTCATCTTTATCAATCTGCGCGATGACACGCCGTCATCGGCGGTGCCCGACATCTGGTATCAGGTTCGGAAAAAAATGCAGGATATTACGCCGTCGCTCCCCGCCGGTCTGCAAGGCCCGTCGGTCAATGATGAGTTTGACGATACGTTTGGTACGATTTATGGCTTTACGGCGGAAGGCTTTACGCCACGGGAATTACGCGATCGTGTCGATGACATCAGCCGGAGCCTGATGTCATTGCCGGATATGGGCAAGGTCAGCCTGCTGGGAGTTCAGGAAGAGCAAATGGTGATCACCTTTTCGCCCCGCCAGATTGCCGGAATGGGGCTGGATTTGCAGCAGGTCGTCGGTGCGATTAGCGCTCAGAATACGGTCACCCCGACGGGTGTGCTGAGAAGCCCGCAGGAAAATATCGCGTTCAGGGTGAGCGGTGCGTTTAGCTCCGAGCAAAGCCTGCGCAATATGACATTGCATATCGATAACCGTTATATCCCGCTGACGGATATTGCCACCGTCAGCCGTCAGAGTGCAGAGCCACCGGCTCCGGCTTTTCGTGTCAACGGGCAGCCTGCTATCGGGCTGGCGATCTCCATGGCAGACACCGGAAATATGCTCCAGTTTGGAAAGGCACTGAACCAGAGGATGGCTGAAATCCGCTCCCGCCTGCCGCACGGTATTGAAATGGTTAAGGTGGCCGATCAGTCTGTGGTTGTCGCGCAGGCCGTGCGGGGGTTTATTCACGTCCTGCTTGAAGCGATCATCATCGTACTGGCGGTTTCCTTCGTGTCGCTAGGCACGCGCGCGGGGCTGGTCGTGGCGACGGCTATTCCGTTAGTGCTGGCGATGACGTTCATCGGGATGAAGCTCGCCGGGATCGGCCTGCAGCGCATTTCCCTGGGGGCGCTGATTATCTCCCTCGCGCTGCTGGTGGATGATGCCATGATCTCGGTGGAGGCGATGGTTTCGCGGCTTGAGGCCGGAGATTCCCGCAAAGAGGCCGCGACTTATGCCTTCAGAACAACGGCTTTCCCGATGCTCACCGGAACCCTGGTGATGATTGCCGGATTTATTCCCGTCGGTTTCGCATCATCAAGCGCCGGAGAATATTGCTTTTCTCTGTTTGCCGTGGTCCTCATTTCACTGCTGTGCTCGTGGCTGGTTGCCATTGTGTTTTCCCCGCTCATCGGCACCTGGCTTTTACCGGCAACGATACCGGCGAAAAATGAAGGCCCGGGCAGGATGATGCGGGGCTATCAGCGGTTGCTGAACACGACGTTGCATCACCGCATACTGACGCTCGGCATTGCACTTTCCCTGCTGGGCCTGGCCGTTTATGGCACGACTTTTATGCAGGGGGAATTCTTTCCTGCGTCTGACCGCCCGGAGCTTCTTGTCAGCCTGACGCTTCCTGCCAATGCTTCTCAGGCGCAAACGCAAAGACAAACGGAGCGGCTGGAAAAGCTGCTGTTAAAGAACCCTGACGTCGATCATTTCTCCAGCTATACAGGCAGCGGGGCCATACGATTTTACTTGCCGATGGATGTGTTGCTGGATAATGAAAATACTGCCCAACTGGTGGTGGTGGCTAAAGATTTGAAAGCGCGGGACACCCTTCGCCGGCAACTGGATTTGCTCCTGGCGAAGCAATTCAGTGATATCACTACACGGGTTTCTCCACTGGAACTTGGGCCACCCGTCGGCTGGCCTGTTAAATATCGCGTGAGCGGCCCTGATTACGCCCGTGTCCGGCAGTATGCGCAGCAGCTTGCGCAGGCCATCGGCGATAACCCGGCGACGCGGGAAGTCAACCTGACCGCCGGTGAACCGCAACGAACCATCACGCTGAAAGTCAACCAGACGGCTGCCCGGGCGGCGGGTGTCTCCTCCGAAAGCCTTGCCTCTGCGCTCAATACGGTTTGGTCCGGGAGTACGGTCACGACGGTTCGTGACCGGAACCGGCTGGTTGATGTGGTGATGCGGGCCGACGACGCTGAACGGCAAAATATCGATACACTCTCTGCGCTTAAAATCACCAACGCCAGCGGCGTTAAGATTCCGCTTATGCAGGTTGCGACGCCGGTATGGGGCATGGATGACCCGGTTATCTGGCGCCGTCAGCGGCTGCCTTTTATCACCGTGCAGACCGATCTGGCACCGGGTTTGCGGGCAGAGGCCGTATCGCAGCAACTCTCCGGGGTGGTAGCGCACCAGCGGTCTCTTTTACCTGCGGGGTATACGATAGAAGAGGGCGGAACCGTCGCCGAGTCAGATAAAGGCAATAATTCGGTGTATACGGTTTTACCGGTGACATTTTGCGTGATGCTGGTCTTGCTGATGGTTCAGCTACAGAGTTTCTCCCGTCTCTTTTTGGCTTTGCTGATGGCACCGTTTGGCCTTATCGGCATTGTCCTTGCGATGCTTCCCACCGGAACGCCGATGGGATTTGTTGCCTTGCTGGGGGTCATTGCCCTGTCGGGGATGATCATCCGCAATGCGGTCATCATGATAAGCGAAGTGGATAAGAATCTTCGCGCTGGCACAGGCAAGGAGGAGGCGATTACGACCGCAGCCCGGCATCGCTCGCGCCCGATCATTCTCACCGCCGCCGCCGCAATTTTGGGGATGCTCCCTATTGCAGAGCAGGTATTTTGGGGGCCGATGGCATTTGCCATTATCGGGGGATTGGTGATTGCCACGCTGGTCACACTCACGGTGCTCCCGGCTTCATTAAGCCTGGTGATTCAGGCTCACCCTGCCCGTAACGGCCGTAATCAGCGCATGTAAATTAGTTGCCCTGTTTTTTGCCTATCTGGCCAAGATGAGTCAATGAAAATCCTTCTGGCGATTTCAGACCATAGCCGAGCATGCGGTCAAACCCTGAATGTGCCAGCCATAAGCAACCCGCCAGCATGAAAAACGGATTATTCATCATCATGCCTGTTCCAAACAGTATTGCGCCGCAGGCATAGAGGTGTGCCGCGTTATAACAAAACGCCCCCACCTTAGGCCCAAAAAAATATCCTGAGAAGCTGATATCGGGAACGAAAAAAAGAAGAAGCGCAGCCCACCAGGACAGGGAACTATTGAGGTGGGCGAAAATGACCAGAGCCGTGATAAAAATAAGCAACGCTTCGGTTTTTTGCCATAGGAGAGCAACGGCTTTGGGTTGTGTATCGGGGTGTGCTGGCACGAATTCGTTCTCCGGTTAACAGATGAGTTTTCATTAATATGCCATGAGACGTATATCGGGTTAACGGTTAAGCCAGAAATAGTTAGTAACCCGGCACTGTATCCGCTGTTAAAAGTAAAAAACCCACTGGCCTGGTGCCGCAGTGGGTTCCGTCAACATGTCATTTATCGTTTTTCAAACTTTCCTAATGTCTGTCATTGGCTGAGGATCATAAAGAATGACCGGCATGCTTTAATGTACCGGATATAAAATTAGCCATTTCAATAAGAAGGATTTTTGCTTCATCAAGAGAACCTTCATTTGTGCCAAATGACAGCATTAATTCTTTATTTTTTAAGTAAATATCAGGATCATTTTTATTGGCAGAGGGAAGGAAATCTGCTGATTTTTTGCAAATAATGACTTCTTCATGAAGCGCTGATAACTCTGGGTAATCAATGCTATTTATCCAGCCGTTAACATAGTATTTAAGCGTTTGGGTTCCTGCGTCCGGGTAATAGACCAAAGATACGCCCGTGCCGCCTTGCCCCCAGCATTCTGGTGCAAGATGGATTGCTTTATAATCACCGGGCCAGTTGTTGATTCGTTGCGTTATGTTTGTATCCGGTAGCACTTGCGCAAGCGTTTTTTTTGCTTCTGCAATCATGGCATCTTCGAAATCTTTCAGAAGTGCCTGGGCTTTCAATAACTGAGTAAAGTGATCTTTCACAAATATCTGGTTTTCGGCGTTCATAAGCATTGTATTATCCGTCCCGCTGAGATCATGTAAATGATTTAGAAATTCGCTATAGAAAATATGCCATTTACCAAAAGCGGTGTTTGCCTGGTCTTTACCCTGACGATTTCTGGCTTTGGCGATGAGTTTTGAATATTTAACTAAAGGCCAGCCCTCTGTCAACGTACTCAGGAGATTATCTGGGGCAATAATACAAAAATATACATCCTGCTTGTTGTCAGTCAGGCTATTAAGGTGTTTCTCGTAGCTGGCGAAAGGATTGTTTATTGCTGAAATCGTTTTATGCTCAATACCAATGAGAAAATCCTGATGCCAGATGATAATATCAAGATATTTCCCATCTGCCGTTCGTGCTTCGCGGGTGACTTCCAGAGAGGTTATATCCAGTTCATCGATATTGTAGTCAATATCCAGACATTCCATTAATGCTTTGAGCAACCAGCAAGGGACATCATGCTGCCTCCCCATAAATAATGCCAGTAAATCGGATGTTGGGTTTTCCAAATATCCGGTTCCACCTGAGGTATAAAAATTAGTTTCTCTTGCCTTATGGCGGGTGAGGTTGATTAGTTGCTGAAAGAACTCTTCTGTTAGCTCTTGCATTTGAAGATCCCTTGTTAATTTCAATAAATCTTGCCCGCCATTGTCACATCCGGCGGCGTTAGAATATTTGGCTTTGTGCGTGCAGACTGTGTGAGCGTTGTCAGGTTAGTGCTTGCAGTGTGCTTGCAAATTAATATAAAAATCAAATGGTTATGTGAGAGTAATGCAATTGATACCGATAGTTACTATTATACTAATGGATTTTTATTTCAATTAATGAATGAGTAAGCGTAATAATCATGTCATGCCGGTTAATAAAATTATCGTCCATGGTGTGACTTTCACTTATCGTGATTAATAGCACAATCTTTATGTGGAGCCTTAAATGTCTGATAATAAAGAAAACGAAACAGTATCCAAAAAAGAGATGTCACAAGGTTTGCTAAATTCACGTTCAGTGATTATTTCTGGCGAAATAAATCAGGAGGTAGCAAAAGAGGTCATTACCCAACTGCTGATATTGCAAGAGATGGGGGATACCCCGATTAAGCTATATCTGAATAGCCAGGGCGGGCACGTAGAGGCGGCTGACAGTATTCACGATATGATAAAGTTCATCTCACCGGAAGTGATTATTATTGGTACAGGATGGGTGGCAAGTGCAGGGATAACCATTCTGTTAGCGGCTGAAAAAAAGAACAGGATTGCCTTACCTAATACACGTTTTATGATACACCAGCCTTTAGGCGGGGTGAACGGGCAGGCAACGGATGTGGAAATTGAAGCCAGACAAATAATAAAAATGCTGGAAAGAATTAACCTTTTAATTAGCAATGCGACAGGACAATCCGTAGAAAAAGTAAAAAATGACACTGACAGAAACTTCTGGATGGATACCCGGGAAGCAATAGACTACGGCATTATCAGCCGGGTTATAACAAGTCATACAGAAATTGCTTAGTGAATAAGATGCGGTGTAATACCGCATCTTATTTTTATACTGAGGGTTATTCATTTCTCTCAAAAATAGACGGAGAACATTATTGTACCAGAGCAAAAATGGGTACCCGCAGGGTCCGTTGGTTCGTGCAGTCTGGGATTGTTGTGATGACCTTTATCAGAAACTGGGCCGGGCACCCTCCCGGCAGGAATTCAACGATGAAATTGGCAAACGCGAACCTCATCGCATCGGCATCAGTACACATCCCCGGCAGTGGGGTGAATGGATGCGCCATCATGATTTCTCAACCTATGTGGCTGATGTGCCCGGTATCATTCCTGAAGAAATGCACTACCCGCAATATCTCCGCGTCTGGTTTGCCGTGACACAACTGAATTCCGCCTCTGCTGCAAATATTGTTAAGTGGATCAGTAACAGCAACGCGCCTCTGAAAGAGACCGAGATTCGCATTCAGCTGGATGCATTAACCGTCAATAGCAACTCCCGGTATCGATATCTTGGCAGCAGGAAAAGCGCCCGGACTGACCGGGGTAACCCGTACGACTTGTTATTCCGTAGCGGAAATCTGCGCAATACAAGGTATGAACCGTATGTGCAGGAATTGCACGGCATATGGGACATTGATGACGATGGTAAAAAGCCAATTCAGATCGCTGCCCCAAGGCCAGGCGATCGCCGGGTGGTTGAAGCGAGAGACGAATTGTTCAGTGAATTGCCTGAAGATGAAGGTGACTTCCGCCTCAAGGCTCTGCGTGAGGTTATTGTTCGGGAAGGGCAACCTGTATTCAGACGAAAGCTCATTGAAGCTTATGAGGGTAAATGTGCGGTAACGGGGTGTTCGATCCCAATGCTGCTTGAGGCAGCTCATATTATCCCTTATGCAGGGGCCTGGCATACCCGAGCCCAGCATGGGCTGTTATTGAAAACAGATATCCATACTTTATTTGACCGTGGTTTACTCTGGATTGATGCCGGATGGAAAATAAGGATATCAGAACAGCTGGCCGGGACAGAATATGCAGAGTTAGATGGCCGGGATCTCAGGTTACCTAAGGATAAGCAAAACTGGCCGTTAATAACGCATCTGATCAGTCATCGGCAATATTGGAGTGAAATCAGTGAGTAATGGAGTGCCCTGATCCGTTCGCTAAAGCGCTCATCAAGCCTAATTCGACTAACTAGAGGTTTCATATGAATAGGAAAGAATTCATCCAGTCACTCGGGGCTACTTGCAACAACTGGACGTGGAGTTGGTCGTTTGTTAACCATGATAAGAAGATGGTTATTTTTGGTTCCTGGGATGTTGAGAGAGATCAGGAACGCTCTGTAATTCTCCGAGAGAAATGGGAATACAACTCTAACAATAAAAAGCAACCCGGCTACACACAGGCACTCGAACATATCCGTTTAGCTCACGAAGGATACGAACTTTTCACTTTCAACATGGTTTTCTCAGAACATCCAGACAATCCTGAGGTTGCAGTAATAAAGGATTTTGAGCGTAAACTAAACAAGCGTTATCTTCGAAAAGAAGGAGATGTATGGTACGCAGATTTCCTACCGAATCCATTTCCTGATGAAATCCCATCGTCTGAAAGTTTTGTCGAAGGGGCCAAGACGCAGGTTACAGTAAACCACTACGAGCGTGATCCCAAGGCTCGACATGCTTGTGTAAAGCATCACGGCACTACGTGCAAATGCTGTGGCTTCGACTTTGAGAAGGTCTATGGCGAACATGGGAAAGGCTTCATTCATGTACACCACATTAAGCCATTACATACTATTGGCGAAAATTACGTTGTTGATCCAGAAACCGACATGATTCCCTTATGCCCGAACTGTCACGCGATGGTTCACCGTGGTAGTGAAGTACTTCTAGTTGAGGAATTAAAAATGAAATTGAGACTCTGGAGTAAGTAACCTGAGTTATATAGCAGTCGTAAACTGCCATATAGCTTAAATTCATATGTCCAGGGTGGCGCAAGTTTCAAATATCCGCTCTGTGCCAGAAGCGGAAGTTGCTAACTCTGTATAAGCAATAATTACTGGGGGAGGTCAGTATTTTTGTTCCTGTACGGTTGCACCGTTTCTGTTTCATTAGAGCGCGGATTCAGCTATATCCGAGTAGCGTGAATATGTTTGAAAAGCATCAGGAAGAGGGAGTTTATTGCGTAGGATGAGCTGGAATTCTGAAAACTATAGCCACTTAAAAAAGATAATTTTCTTGATTATAGGTTGAAATACTACCAATAAAACCACATTGATATGGTGGGTATGTCACCCAGTTAACTCAAAGGTATAAGAATTATGGCATGGTACAGTGACCGCGTAAAAGTCAAAGAATCAACGAATGTGGACAAATTTAACAAAATCTGGAAGCCTGGTGAAAATCCCGTTTGGGCAGGAATTTATCGCTGCCAGAGCTGCGGATATGAAGATGTAATCAACCGCGAATGCACAAAGCTCCCACCGTGCAGTAATTGTGAGAAAAAAAATCACAAAAATAATAACTGGAAGTTATTAGTCCGGGCTGAAGACGCTGAGTAACAGCTTGTTTGGAAGGTGTGTAAGTAAATTACACACCTTTTTTATCGGTTCACAGAACCTCAGAAGGGTATAACGTTAAACTGTCACTCTCAATACCGCAGGTCGGGAAAAACTGCCCGGCCTGCCTGCTTAGGAACAGGTTTAGTGTAGGATATTTTCCGTTTTCCAAGCGGCCCCTGGTTTACTGATAAAAGCGAGATAGAATATGCTGTAGCACTTCCTCGTTAGTTAGATAGTCATCAGCGTTTGCGAAGATATCATTCATGGCAATATCACATAGCAATCTTTCAGCGGTTGTTCTGTCCATGCCAGATGAAGTAGTACAGGTGATTATTGCATGCATTAATTTCTTGCCCTTTTTATCTTTAGATAGATGCTGAGGATTATCTTTTTTATATGTTGAAATAACATCGTCTAATGAGAAATCGGTTGATGAGTTGAAGAGAGATGCTTCAACCTTGCTGAAAACATCGAAATCATCATTTACTATAATCTTTCTAAAAAAAACTTCTCAAGGCTTGGTATAGGTGAAAATTCAACTCTGTACTTTGATGATTCATTACCAAACTCACAGATAAAATCGTCTTTAACATCACCATCTAAAATCACAATATAATCGCAGAAAACACCACCGAGTCCCTCATCCCTAAACTCTTTGTATATTTCAAGGACCTTTCTCCAGCCACCAATCGGGATAACCTTAAATAGATTGTTTAGCCCACAATTTATCTTATTTAATTGTTGCTCGACAATCTTTTTTGCTAAGACGTCTTCAACAAAAATAATCTTGTCATAGCCACAAGTATCTTTTGTTGAGCGTATAGCATAAGCTGGGTAACACGGGTTTATGACGTTAACAACTTTCTTTCTTGATGACTTCCTCTTAGAGAGGAGAAATATATTTTATTTTTTTACCTTCAACAAGGTGTTTGTACTGTGCGTTGACAAAAATAAACATACTTTATGGGTGCCACATAGTTCGCTTAAATAACTAATAAGGCGATTTAATGCTGCGGGATGTAACCCCACTTCAATTTCATCAATGATACCAATAGATACTTCATGTAATTTATTATTCGATTTAGACTTATTGTATTTTATCTTCTCTAGTTCGCAATTAATGTACTCTACCAAACTTGTAACTATAAATTCACCAGAACTCATCTCATACGTTGATAATTTCTTCCCTTCAACCTCAAAGATGAAAAGAGGTCGATCGGCTAGAACGTCTTCTTCCTCATCGCTACCACGGATTTTCTTTTTAAAAATGGGGTAATAGTACTGAATTTTAGAAAAATAGTCTGGATTTTTCTTTAAAATATCACCAATCGAACACACCAAATCAGAAGGAAGATCTTTAAGATCCTTTTTTTGGAATACAGCATCTCTATTCATCATGCTGACATTGGTGTATTTAAATCTGGTTTCATGTATAAAACTTGATTCCAAAAAACCATAAAAAGCAATATCGCCATCCTTTTTTATTTCGTTAGTCCACGTGTTGTTTTTGTTTTTTCGCCACTTATTTGATAGTGAATCGAAATGAAATTCAATCTCTGTATTTTCATCAACTTCGCTTTTAAATAGTCGCCTAAGTGCAGTCGCATCAAATAGCTTCGACATCACATTCATTAATGTGCTTTTCCCTACGCCATTCTCACCACACAGAACATTAACGCCAGGGGATAAATTAAAATCAAATGATATCTCATCAAGAGACTTCAATTTTTTTTATTAAAATTGAAACGTTAGACATAAATTAAATCCTTCTAGTTTATAATGCTGTGTTGCCCCTACAGTATCAGTAATCATCTTTAACGGCTGCACAATCGGTAGTTATCATCATCAGTAAAAAATATCCATTTCCCGAGCGAACGATTCCCCATATAACGCTTAAAGAAGTATTACTATCGGCGCTCATAAAAAAAACTTGAAGCTTTTACAGTGGACACATTAATTTTATAGTAAAAATATATCGTTCAACCCACTGTTTTCCTTCTATAGCAAGATGATGGTCATGCAAACACACCAAAATATTACTTCTGATATTGGCGTTTTTCCTCTGACCAGTGAGCGTCCGCTCTTCGCTCAGAGCTGCCCCTCAACGGAACCAACGTCGCTCGGATTCTTGCCAGGATCCCTGCCAGAGGTCAAAGCGCTTTAGTTGTTCAAGTTTGTGAAGAATGACATCTTCACCCATGGATGAGAGACTTCGCTCCGGAATTGAAATACCAAAAAGGCCTTCTGCAACCGGGAAAATTTCACATTCTGACGTCAGTGACCTCAACGCTTTTTCTATCTTCTTACGATCTGCTTTTACAATTAATTGGAGCCCCATCAGCGCTTAAACTCCACAATGGCTACCTGCTCAAGCGCTCGGTTTATCAGGGTCAGGACCACCTCAGGGATTGATTGCCCTCTGATATCATAGACGACCCGGCAGGTTCGAATGTGCGGTGGAAGCTGCGATAGCCCGTAGGATATTCTGGCAAGATTATACGCAATACTGAATTGTATAGATTCCGGGGATGCCAGGCTGTGGTTAGCTACAAGGAAAAACTCTCCTCGTTCTTCATTTATAAATTCTGGGGTAAACATCACGCCTCCCTTTTATAGCATTGGCCGACTTCTTTTTTCTCGAACACTCATATCGAGGCGTATATACGTATATTTTCAACCATCAGCGATTCAGTAGTCATTCACATCACCCTTCAAATTAGTTGCACCATGCAACCATGTGTCTAAAGTTTTTGTCAATCATACTTCCAGAAAAAGAGGTTTATGACGACGAGATTTAAATGTGCTCACTACAATTTTTTATCTATTATCGCCATTTGTCTCTTGTGAACTTTGTTTTGATATCCGCTTTACTCTGTCTTTTGCACCAACTAATCAGTGATAACCGCTTCTACCTCTCCGCCCCGAATTATGACTCGCCCCCAATCGCCAGACAGAATATAAGCACCATCATCGCTAACAAAACTGTCTATATTTCCATAGTCCAAATCACCTGTACTATCTATAAACCCTATGAATCGCCTATCAAGCCATTCGATAGAGTCCGCGCTAAAAAAACGCAACAAAACCTTGCGATAGCAATACTGCTCTCCGTTTTTTGGTTCTTCATATTGTGGGTGATTCTTAGTAAGAACAGCCTCCAGTTCAAAAATCAGTGATCTTGCCACCTCATCAATTGACAAAACGTAGCTATCTTCGAGATAAAAATTTGAGAGCGATAAAATTTCAGAATAGTTCATGTCGGTTCTCACAGGTCGAAGTCAATTGATGTGTGATTGTCTGGGCTTTTCCTAGTTACCGGATTACCAAAGGCATCGGTTCTTTGGCCTGTGGCATCCTTGAACTCAACATGTGGATCAGAACTGCCTGGCGCGCGCGAGCTCCCTTGTTTGATTGTCACACGAGGAATGCCATTCTCGTCAACGTATTTGAGGGGGGCCACCATCGGTCTGAGAGGGCTTCCAGCCTTGAGCCTCCGCGTACTCTTTTAACTCACCTGCCTTTGGCGTGCGACCGGCTTCAAAAATGTTATCAATGCCTTTTGCACCCGTAGCCGTCTCTTGCGCAACTGCACCGACTCCACTTGCACTCCAAGACCCAATCCCCCCGCACCTGCCTGCGTCAGGCCGTAAATCCCTTCCGAGTGCTCCGTAGATACTCCCAACCCTTCAAGCAAATACGCGCCACTGGTTTTATGACTGATGCCTGACAAGAAACTGTTAGCACCCGCATAAGCCATATCTATGCCTGAGGCTGCCAGATAAGTACCCGCCGTGCAAGCCACTCCCGTCGTGCACATTGCCAAGCCGCCCAGCGCCTGCAGTTCCCCACCTGTAGTTTGCACCAAACCACCTATACGCGTCCCCACGCTGTAGCGGGAGAGCGTATCTCCTGTCTGATCACTGACCGAATAACCGAACATCGGCAAACTGGCATTGGCATAACTGCCCATCGCATAGATCGGCTGGTTGCTACTCTGCGATTCCAACTGCGCTCGATCAGTGGCATACGCATCGGAGTTATCGGTGCAGCAAACGCAGCAGTTGCAGCACTTGTACCTACTCTGGCTTCCGAACTGCGACCACTGAGGGTTAACGGTGTTTCTCCGGGAGTGATTGACACTCCCTGGTGGGACTTTCTTTCAGAAGAAGATAAATCGACAGTTTTCGATGAATATGCAGGAAAAACACCAGTAGGCAGGGTGGGCAAATCTGATGATATCGCTGAAGCGATCCGTTTCTTCATTATGAATACGTTTGTTACATGACAAACGATTATCTGTGATGGAGGCCTAAAACTAGGTCTATTCAGTCTGTATTAATCAACGGGGAGCAGGTCAGCTGTGTGCCAACAGCGGACATTGTAAAGCCCGTCTTGCATTGGCAAAGGGGAGTCGGCCACCGCCCGGCTGGGGCGGGCTATTTCAATTCATAATCGAATTTTTCTTCCCAGTTGAAATTCAGATCTTGCAGTTTTACCCTCTCAAAAACCTCGATAATTTTGTCGAAATAATTGCCAAGACCCACCCTGGATAGCTCGGAATTCAAGCATATTATTTTTACTGGCCTTTCAATATCAGTGCTAAGGCGATCCCACAACGCATCAAGATTTTGCCATAGTAAGGGCCAAAGTTTAAAGATAAAGAAATAATAGAATGAAATTCTTTTTCAGATAGGACACATGCTCCATCCAAATAAAATTCATTAACTCTCATTTTCTGTTCACTCACTTTAACTTTCTACCTGTAAATTTACTCACGGAAATGCAAATGATGTCCACCTTAACGGTTTTAACAATTGCCGACTTCCGCTTTTCGCTCAATGCAGACTAAACTGTACTCTAATGATGATTACGCCATATCGAGAATTTCTCCCTTGATTAATTATTAGTCGGCAATTATATCATCTGCACATCTGTTTTGCTGTCTTCCATCGGAAAAAGGCTGGATTCCAACGACAGAATGAGCGTTGCGCTTAATAAAATTCTACTTTTGTGCTCACCGTCATTTTTATTGGTCTTGGAGGCGGTGAATCGGTGTTCTGCACCGTCAGTTGGCACAGCTCCGGTACAAGCTGTTCTGAGTATTTACAGGAATTTGTGGCGATGAATCCACCAGAGTTACTCGCGAAATTTGTTATCTTATAGTCTAGAGGCCGCTCATGACTATCTGCATATGTAACTTCGTTTTTTGAAAGTAATTTTTCTTCAAAAAGAAATACTGTACGAACCAAATTTGATTCTTCATCATAAAAGTGTTCAGATATTTTACGTCCTAAATATAATGTGTCTTTTATCATCCCATTGGCATTTAGTGTGTACTCCATCTTGTTACCATTTTCATTTACTGAATAAAGGTTGCAGTCCTTAGACAACTCTATTGAAAATGGCTTCCCATTTTTTTGCCCATCAAGGATACCACCCTTTAATTTAAGCTGAAGAGAGTAACCCTCAGCTGGTCTGTTAATAGTTAAACTCTCAACACAAAAATTGTTATCAAATTCAAGATTGATTTCCTGAGTTTCCTTTCCATTAACTACAACATTTTCATCGAGTGATCTTATTGGGCCTTTTACGGGATTGAAATCTAATATGGTTGATAAGTTATATAGTATAGGTATGTAATTATCATTTGCATTTGCTATTCCAGAGAAAAACAAAGCACCAACTAACGCTGCAAGTATTTTACTCATTTTGTCCTCTTTGTTTATATAATTTAATTAACGCGGTATTACAGCATGGTTATAAGCAATCTTCAACTAGGATTCAGAGGCCGCTATGGAAGATAAATTACTGGAAATGAATTTTTGAGATTATCACGCTCAGTAGTTTATATTGAATTAAAACGCCACAGAGTTGGTAGCTAACTTCCGCTCCTCGCTCATAAGGGGCAACCATACTCAAATCTCCCATATTGCAGGAGATTTGAGTATGAACACGTCACCTTGGAACAAAGGCCGTATCTCACTTGCTGAAAACTATATGAGCTATGCGTGGATACAACCACCCGATAGTTTATTGGAACATCAGCCTGGATTATCATTCACTGGCAATATTTTTTGTTAAGCTCATTAAATGACTTCATCTGCAAGTGATACTCATAAACTAAGGATTTATCATCAATCGTGTATGCAATGGGACGGCGTGAGTACTTAACGTCTAATATCAAGTGTTGTGGCTCTGCAGAGATAAACCGAGCACCTATTTTTTGATTGATTTTTGTTCGGCCAGAAATGATTCCGCACACATAATTCGCCCCCTCAAAGTGATGAGTGCTCATTTCGGAGAATGATATTGGCTTTGAAAAATCAATATCGCTATCGCAAAAACCTAACATCATTTTCTTATTATTTTCATTTGAATGATCTTTTGCTAAAAAATCTTTGAATAAATCACAACTTGCCGATGAACTCGCTACTTTTTTAAGAAAATTAATCACATATGGCTTAATTTGTTTGTGCTGAATATTTTCTTGACCATACGAAGCTGGAACTATAGTTAATAGAAGCAACGCAGATAAAACCAAACTTCTCATGAGCCTTCCTCCGTGAATGGATGTCCATGTTACATCGGCAAAAAAATACCTAACTTTAATGACCTGTGATTTTCAACCACATTAGACGCTTAAATCACCTTGTGGTGCAATCAATAGCAATCCGTCCGCACCTCGCTCTTAGCCGCCTTTGCAGAAACCACCAAAACCAAAAAGCCCGCTTCAGTTTCCTGAAGCGGGCTTCTATAAATATGGCTCCTCTGACTGGACTCGAACCAGTGACATACGGATTAACAGTCCGCCGTTCTACCGACTGAACTACAGAGGAATCGTGTGAACGGGGCGCATAATAGCGAGTGATGCTGCCGGTAGCAAAGGTTTTTTTCCTTTAGCCTTCTGATGGAAGACTTTTTGTTCAGGTTATTAAAAAATAAACAAAAATCACCGGTGTTAATCAAATAAACTGAATCCTTATGTTAAATAAATGATATTTATTCTCATCCTGAGTCGCGTAGAGTAACCCTATGCACGTGCAGTCTGCCAAAGGCTGATCCTGCACATCGGTTTACGCAATTTGAGGATGCAGACGCGATGAAAAAGATTGGATTTTTGTCATTTGGTCACTGGACGCCATCACCCCAGTCGGGCACGCGCTCGGCGGCTGATGCTTTGCTGCAATCCATCGATCTTGCGGTCGCTGCAGAAGAGCTGGGCGCTGACGGTGCGTATTTCCGGGTACATCATTTTGCCCGCCAGCTCGGTTCACCTTTCCCCCTGCTGGCCGCCGTCGGCGCGAAAACACGCAGTATCGAAATCGGCACCGGCGTGATCGACATGCGCTACGAAAACCCGCTGTATATGGCCGAGAGTGCCAGCGCTGCGGATCTGATTTCCGGCGGGCGTTTGCAACTGGGGATCAGCCGCGGTTCGCCGGAACAGGTGATTGATGGCTGGCGCTATTTCGGTTATCAGCCTGCCGAAGGTGAGACCGAGGCGGATATGGCACGGCGTCACACCGAGGTTTTGCTGGATGCGTTGCGCGGTGAAGGTTTTGCGAAGCCGAATCCCCAACCGATGTTCCCGAATCCTCCGGGGTTGCTGCGCCTGGAACCTTATTCGGAAGGTTTGCGCGAACGCATCTGGTGGGGAGCCGGTTCGAATGCAACCGCCGTCTGGGCCGCGAAACTGGGGATGAATCTGCAAAGTTCTACCCTCAAGGATGATGAAACCGGTGAACCGTTCCATATCCAGCAGGCGCAGCAAATCCGTGCTTATCGCGCCGCCTGGGCAGAAGCGGGGCATGAACGTGCGCCACGGGTCTCCGTCAGCCGCAGTATTTTTGCCCTGATGAATGATCAGGATCGCGCTTATTTCGGCGGTAGCAGTAACGATGGCGATAAAGTGGGTTTCCTCGACGAGAAAACGCGCGCGATTTTTGGCCGTAGTTATGCGGCGGATCCTGAAACGTTGATCAAACAGCTGAAGCAGGATGAAGCCATTGCCGAAGCTGACACACTATTGCTCACCGTACCGAACCAGCTGGGTGTGGATTACAACGTGCACGTCATTGAATCGATACTCAAACATGTTGCCCCTGAGTTGGGCTGGCGTGATTAGCCCCTGAACACTGCCTGAAAAGCAAAAAAGCCCGCCCGGGGAAACCTGTGCGGGCTTTTCTTATTTTGCGATCCGTGGCGCGGGCGGGAATGTCTTTATCATTAACTCTCTGCTCTATACTCATGTAAAGAATACGTTCATTGCCGCCCAAACCCGTTGCGTGAACGTCAGAAACCGAAGGGAAGGACTATCAAATACATAGGGTGATTCAGATGTGACTGGGTTAAATCCGCGTATAGAGTAGCAATGAGAATACATAAAAGGAGTGTGAGCATGAGCAGTTCTATTGATGAAGATGCAAAAGACGCAAAGCCTATTGTTGAAGCAGATAGGGAAGCATCAGCCGGTAAATGCCCTTTTCATGAGGGAAATAAGAATAAAGCGTCGGGCGGCGGGACAGGCAATCGTGACTGGTGGCCGAACCAGCTCAGGGTTGATTTGCTGAACCAACACTCGAACCGCTCAAACCCGTTGGGCGAATCGTTTGATTACCGTAAAGAATTTGCCAAATTAGACTATTCCGCACTTAAAGCCGATATCAAAGCATTGCTCACCGAGTCGCAAGCCTGGTGGCCTGCCGACTGGGGAAGCTATATCGGCCTTTTCATTCGTATGGCGTGGCACAGCGCAGGGACTTACCGTTCAGTTGACGGGCGGGGTGGTTCCGGGCGCGGACAGCAGCGCTTTGCACCGCTGAACTCCTGGCCAGATAACGTGAGCCTCGACAAGGCGCGTCGCCTGTTGTGGCCGGTGAAGCAAAAATACGGTCAAAAAATTTCCTGGGCCGATCTCTATATCCTGGCCGGGAATGTCTCGCTGGAAAACTCCGGTTTCCGCACTTTCGGTTTTGGTGCCGGGCGTGAAGACGTATGGGAACCTGACCTGGACGTGAACTGGGGCGACGAAACTACCTGGCTTGAACACCGTCATCCGGAAGAACTCGCCAAATCACCGTTAGGTGCGACCGAAATGGGGCTGATTTACGTCAACCCGGAAGGCCCGAATCACAGTGGCGACCCGGCCTCGGCGGCCCCGGCTATCCGTGCCACTTTCGGCAATATGGGGATGAATGACGAAGAGATTGTCGCGTTAATCGCCGGTGGTCATACGCTGGGTAAAACACACGGCGCCGCAGAGGCCAGCCATGTGGGCGTTGACCCCGAAACCGCACCTATCGAAGCGCAGGGGCTGGGCTGGGCAAACAGCTATGGAAGCGGTGCCGGGGCGGATGCGATCACTTCCGGTCTGGAAGTCATCTGGTCGCAGACACCAACGCAGTGGAGTAATTATTTCTTCGAAAACCTCTTCAAATATGAATGGGTGCAGACGCGCAGCCCGGCTGGAGCCATTCAGTTCGAAGCCGTCAATGCACCGGATATTATCCCTGATCCTTTCGATACGTCGAAAAAGCGCAAACCGACCATGCTGGTTACCGATCTGACGCTGCGTTTTGACCCGGAATTTGAGAAAATTTCGCGCCGTTTCCATAACGATCCGCAGGCGTTTAACGAAGCCTTTGCCAGAGCCTGGTACAAACTGACTCACAGAGATATGGGGCCAAAAGCGCGTTATATCGGCCCGGAAGTGCCAAAAGAAGATCTCATCTGGCAGGATCCGTTACCGGTGCCGGTTTATCACCCAACCGCCGCTGATATTGCGCAACTGAAAGAAAATATTGCGTCGTCCGGTCTTTCCGTGGCCGAACTGGTTTCCGTGGCGTGGGCTTCGGCGTCAACGTTCCGCGGCGGTGACAAACGGGGCGGGGCAAACGGTGCCCGGCTGGCGCTGCTGCCGCAGAGGGAATGGGACGTTAACGCCATTGCCGCGCGCGTACTGCCTGCTCTGGAAGCTATCCAGAAGTCATCACAAAAAGCGTCCCTGGCGGATCTGATTGTTCTGGCGGGCGTGGTCGGTGTTGAAAAGGGCGCGAAAGCCGCCGGCGTCAGTATTGAAGTGCCTTTCACCGCTGGTCGTGTGGATGCGCGTCAGGATCAGACCGATATTGAATCGTTCGAATTGCTCAAACCTAAAGCGGATGGTTTGCGTAACTACCGCGGTGAATCAGCAAATACCTCGACGGAAAACCTGCTGATCGACAAGGCTCAGCAACTGACGCTGACCGTGCCGGAATTAACGGTGCTCGCCGGTGGATTACGCGCACTGGGCGCAAACTATGACGGCAGCCAGCTGGGCATCTTCACGGAAAATGTGGGTGAACTCAGCCCCGATTTCTTCGTGAATCTGCTTGATATGCGTACCGCATGGAAGGCCACAGACGCCTCACAGGAACGTTTTGAAGGCCGTGATCGCGTCAGCGGTGCCGTTAAATTTACCGCAACACGCGCCGATCTGGTGTTCGGATCGAATGCGGTGTTACGCGCCAGCGCCGAGGTTTACGCCAGCAGTGATGCCAAAGAGAAGTTTGTGAAAGACTTTGTTGCGGCATGGACGAAGGTGATGAATCTGGACAGGTTCGAACTCTGAAAGTAATGACTGATTCCAGTTACTGAAATCAGTAAAACAAAAGCCCGTTTAAGGAAACTTAAGCGGGCTTTCTCGTTTGGATCGCAATGAGTTCTCTTATTACGACGTTGTCTGGTTGCCATGCCTGAATTTGTTTACTGATATTATCTTCCCTGTCAGCCCTGCCTGCATCAGGCTCTGGCTCAGCGACCCGGATCCGGAATATTTTTTATTGCAGATGTTTATCTGCCAGGAATTTAGAAACCAGATCGGCAATTTGCACATTATTCAGGTCAGAAAAGGCAAAATGCGTATTCCCTTTGATACCGATCTCCGGCAAATGCACCACGGTGACATCCCCGCCATGCTGATTGACGGTATCGCGCCATTTTCTGGCCATGGCGAGCCTGACTCTCCAGCTGTCCTGCGCAGGCATTGCAGTCGGTTGGTCCGGAATGTTGTCGCCGTAGTAAATGATGATGGGGATCTTCGTCAGCGCCATAAATTTCGACAGGGGTACCGGTTCGCCTTTCAGTGTGTCAAAGGCACTTGGCATCGGCGCGGGCACCTCACCTTCCGGGAACACAAAACTGCTGCCCGGTTCAAACGCCACAATGGCTTTCACCTTCGGGTTTTGCATCGCGGTGTACCAGCCGGGGCCACCGCCCTGAGAATGGGTGAACAAAATGGCCGGTCCTGTTTTATCAATGACTGCGGAAATACCCTCCGTCACTACTTTCATATCAAACGGGCCTGTATTGGGCGTCATCGAGCGGAAATACTGATTCAGCGCTTCGGGGTTGTGCGGGAACTGTACGCCTTTGAAATAGTCCGGCCAGACGCCCAGGCGGAACTGATTAAACCATAACTGCTCATCGCCTTTAGGGCTGATGGTCGTTTCGGCCATGCTGCGACCCGCATCCCCCCTGCGTGGCTGATCAACCACATAAGTGGAGAAACCGCGACGCAGGAAAATATTCTGAAATCCCTCACGGCCATCAGCGGTAGTCTCCCAGGTTTTGGAAAATTGCCCCGCACCGTGCAGCATTACGATAGGATATTTATGCGGATTAACCGGTTTTTGATAAAAAGCGTAGGCATGATCACCGCGATAAGTCTGACCCGCAGGTTCCAGCGGTTTGTGCGGATCAAAGGTACCCGCTTCCGTTTTCATTGTTCCGCCTGCGGTAAAACTCCCCTGTTCCTGGATAATTAAAGGTGCGGGTTTTCCTGCTGCTATTGCAGAAGGTGCCAGGATACAGGCCAGCAATATTGATGAAATACTCTTCTTATTGACAACTATCATTCCATTCTCCGTGGGTGCGTCAAAAAAGCAGTGTGGCATGATGAATTTTATAAAGGCGTTATCCGCCATGCCACAAGCCAAATGACAGCGTCAGTGGAAATACTTCAGCAGAATTAAGGATAGATTAAAGATTCTGGCTGTAAAACGGCGTCAGTTTACTCATCGCAGAATCAACATATTTGGGAACCCAGTAAGTTTCGATATGGGTTGCGCCATCAATAATGAATAATTCTTTCTTTTTCGTTCCGGTCGCTTTTGCAAATGCATCTTTGGTCATATACAACGTGTCGGCCTTGCTGCCAGCGATCATCAGCAGCGGTTTGTTGATCAGGTCGATATGATCGGTGGCATCAAAACGAATCAGATCCAACAAGCTGCTGGTGGTGTATTTAAATGTTGAATTCGGGTGCGCATGCGTTTTCCAGTAATACTCATAACCCTGACGGTACAGTTCGAAAGGCAGTTTCGCGATTTGTTCATCCGTCAGGTTAGCATCACCGGAATAAAGAATTTTACCCCCGGCGGCTTCCTGTGCACGGGCATCGGAAGCCTGCTGCAGACGCTGCTGGAGGGTATCAAGTTGTGAATTCTGTAAGCCATTGCGCCGTACCAGCCCGGAATTAAACATACTCAGGGTGGCAATGGATTTGAAGCGTTTGTCGGTTTCTGCCGCTGCCAGTGAATATCCGCCACCGCCGCAAATCCCGAGCAGCCCCAGGCGAGCGACATCCACGCCGGGATACTGAGTGATAAAGTCTGCCATGCCGTGAATATCTTCGATGCGATTTGCCGGTTTATCCACACTGCGCGGGGTCCCGCCGCTGGCTCCCTGATACGCGGCATCTGCCGTGATGGTGATATAGCCCTGTTCGGCCAGTTTCTGGGCATACAAACCGGCGACTTGTTCTTTTACGCCGCCATTGGGATGGGCGACCACAATTGCCGGGTATTTTTTGGCAGGGTCGTAATTCGCAGGAGTATAAACGTTGGCTGAAATATCGATGCCATTCAGTTTATAACTCACAGGATGAATATTAACCTTACCTTTCACATTTTCGGTAATAGCGCCGTCGTAAGCCAGTGTAAACGGATTTTGTTTATAATCTGCTGCCAAGGACGTGCCGATGGATAAACTCATCATGGCGGCCAGCAATGTGGCTTTTAGGGTATTCTTCTTCATTGACTCATCTCTCCTGAAAATAATTTTCAATTAGTAATAAATTGCTTTCGCGCCACCTTTTCACGTCAGCAAGATTGAATGCCAGTTTAAAGAAGAGGGCTGTCATCAGCATGACCGGAAGATAACAAACCTGTCAGCCTGTCAGAAACTACATCCGGTTTTGCGTGGAAATAATATTTCTGACAGCGCTGTCAGCTTATTGTCAGGTTGACGACATATGCCGCTTGTTAATATCAACATGGATAATGGCAAATAAATGGAAAGGAAATCACCGATGAATACAATGACACGCTTTAAAACACTCACGACGGGAGCCTTATTTGTTTTCAGCTGCGGCCTGTCGTTCCATGCTGCATCAGCCCCTCAGGGACAAACAGACATGAATCATCAGCAAACCGTTTCCGAAACGTTGTCGGCACGTCAGCAGGCCATTCCCCTGATTGCCGCCTATATGGCCAGCAGCCAGATGGAAAAACTCAATGCTGCATTGAATCAGGGGCTGGATGCCGGGCTGACTATCAATGAAACCAAAGAAATTCTCGTTCAGCTCTATGCGTATACCGGTTTTCCCCGCAGCCTGAATGCGCTGACAGAACTGATGAAAGTGGTTGAGGAACGTAAACAGCGCGGCATTCACGATGTGTTGGGCAAAGAGCCTGTAAATCCTGTTCCTGTCGGGGATGAACTCCGGCGTGTGGGAACGGCGAATCAGACAAAGATCTCAGGCGCACCCGTGAAGGGGCCGGTTTTCGAATTTGCTCCGGTGATTAATCAGTTCCTGCAAACGCATTTATTTGGCGATATTTTTGCCCGTGACAATCTGGACTGGCAAAGCCGTGAACTTGCGACGGTGGGGGCTTTAGCCGCCACGCCGGGAGTGGAAGCACAACTGCTGTCACATACGCGCGCCAGTTTGCGGGTTGGCCTGAGCGCCGGGCAGTTGCGCCAGCTCGTGCAGGTACTGCGGGACAAGGGGGAAAGTGCGGCCGCCGCGCGGGCTGAAAATGCATTGCAGAAGGCGCAGCCAGACGCGAAGTAAAATGCGCCGGGCTGCGTAATAAGTACGTGTTCACGCTGACGGCGGCTTTCAGAAGAAAGCCGCCGTTGCATTAGCACCGCGCTAATGAATATTTAAAAATCATATTCCAGGGCCAGACGGTTCTGCCAGAAATCTTTGTCTGACGTTGAGGTGGTTTGCACACCTGCAAAATCCGTGATGCTCAACCCTTTGAGTACACCATCGAAACTGTAGGTGCCGTACACCAGATATTCAGACTGATTGCTGCTGGATGCACCGGCGCTGGCGGTCAAATCCATAAAGGAATAGCGGCTGCCCAAAGAGATATTGTCGGTAGCGGTCCAGTTCAGATCGGTCGAATAGGCATTGCCGCTGCCCAGATCCTGGGTACTGGTGAAGAACGGCTGCGCAAAATACGGGCCGGAGGAGGTGTTGTGTGCGTAAGGCGTCACCAGTGCACCGTTGCCGTAGGCATTACCGTTGGCGGCGATGTGGTCGTAATTCAGGGACCATTTCAATACCGGGGTGAAATTCATCGCGAACTGCGCACCGTAGCTGGTGCTGTTAACGTCGCCAGCCAGCGCTTTGCCCTCGCTCAGGCCACGAATAAACTGAACGCCGATTTTTGGCTGAGACGCAGTATCAGACCAGGACAGAAAGCTGTCGGCGTACACCATTTTGGTGTAGTTGTTGTAATCCTCGTACCAAAGCTGACCGTTAAGTTTTTTATTATCCAGCTTAATGGCCCGTCCGCCGCCAATACCCCACATGCCGTTCGTGGTGCCCTCGGCGTCAGTATAAGCGGTGGTATTGAGGAACTGGTCATCGCCCCACGGCTTGTAGCGGGTGATTTTGGTGGCGTGCAGGAAGTTGTCGCTGTCGCCGTAATTAGTGTCAACGCCGCGGAACAGAATCGGTGTAATACGCCAGTCATAGTCACCGATAAACGGGATATTGATGCGCTGGTCACCGGCGGTAATGCGGAAGTCCTGATAGTGGTAGCTCAGATAAGCTTCGCCCACGCCGGTCTCGTTAGGGCCGAGTTCGGTGATCAGGTGGTCGTCGTTGTGCGAAATACCGCGCTGGAGAATACCGCTGACGCCAAGGCTCAGGCCGTAGTATTCCGCCGTCGCATACTTCACGCTGCCGCCGTAACTGACGGTGTCCTGAGAGTAGCCTGGTGAAAAATACGCATTGTGGGTGGAGTAATACAGGGTGCGCAGGCTGCCGGTGACCGAGCCGCAGGTGAACATTTCGGTCAGGGAATCCGCCACGCCTGCCGCGCAGCCAGATGCGGCCGGTGTGGCCGCCAGTGCATGCCCCATGAATAACGCCTGAGAAACGACGATTGCGCCCAACTTTAGCGTAAAGTTGAATTTGTTACTTTTCATTAATATCTTCCTGTCAAAAAATATAATGTCTTCAGCCGGCAGAGAAGACGGCCAATAATTGTTTTTATCGGGTAATACGCAAACGGTTGCTATCCCGGTTTTTTATAAGCGGGGAGGATAATAGTTATTTTTATCTGTCAGTCAATAAAAGAGGATTATTATCTAATGTTAATGTGTCGCGGACTTCCCAGCCTCTGAGCTTGCCAGGGTTAAGTAACCCATTGGGATCAAGGCATTTTTTAACGGAAACAACCTCCGGTTTTATTTCTCCCTGTTTACCATCTTCAATTTGATAAACATGGGGGTTATTTATTTTTACGTCATTATCACGGAAAGTAACCATTATTTCATTCAGCCGCTCTTCGGTGGAATAACGTACTAATTGCAATCCGCTGGCGGTTATATTTCCATCATTGTCACGCAGGAATTCAATATGCGAAATAACCTCATCGCCGAATAAAGCAGCCATATTGATAATCTGCTGACGATAATTCGTATAATTAAACGCCGTCTGCAAATAAGTGAGAGAGCTGTCAATTTTAAGGGCGTGCAGCGTCGTGTGGTTCCAGCAATATTCCATCAGTGATGCATTGGCTTCACGCGCCTCGTCGGCGGTCTGACGCACGGCGCTGTGCCCGCGATATTTTTCCAGCAGGCTGGCACAGAATCCCTCACTTTCCTGCGCAATAACGCTGATGACGGCATGCTGATTTGCCTGATAATGCCCGTTCAGATGGCTGAAATAGCTCGGGATCGGCGCGGCGAACAGGGCCAGCTGGCGTTTCACCAGCCCCGGAGAGCGTGCAAAGGCGTTGGCATAATCCAGCGCGTCGGTGAAATCATCAAACACGTCCAGCCGTTCTATCCACCGGTGAAGCGGCGCCAGTGCCAGCTCAACCTCGAGAATGATTCCGTTGCTGCCGTAGGCATGGTGCAACAGCAGCGCCTGCGGGGCAGGGACATGCAGAATGCGCGGTTCGGCCTCCATCGTCATCACTTTTACGCTAAGCACATTGCCAGGCGCACCCAGCGGGCCGTAGTTGATTGAGCCAATGCCGCCAAAGCCGCCGCCGTAAAGGCCACCCAGGCTGGCCAGCCGGTAAGTAGATGGCATGCAGCGCAGCTCCCAGCCCGCCGGGCGCGTGAATGCTTCAATCTCGGCCAGCCGGATCCCCGCCTGAGCACGAACCACGCCGTCACCCAGTTCGCATATCTGACTGAGTCCGGTCATATCGACCAAAATCCCGCCTTCTAAGGGCACCAGCTGACCATAGTTGCCGGTCGCACCGCCGCGTAAAATCAGCGGCAGCTGGTGCTGAACGCAGGCTTTAACCAGTAACATCAGCTCTTCTTCGTCACGTGGCCTGACCACGGCATCGGCCTGTTTGTCTTCGAGCTGTTGTTTTAGCACCGGGCTGAACCAGTGAAAATCGCGTGAAAGGCGTTTGACCTTCGCCGCCTGCAAAGTCCAGTCGAGATCGGGCAACGCCTGCTGTATCAGGGCAAGCGCATGTTTACGTTGTTCACTGTCCATCTTCTTCCTGCCTAATCGTGAATAAGGTTATTGGGATTGCACGGCTTCGCTTTCATGCCAGGCGCTCAGTACGCGCCTCGAAATCCATGACATCACGCCAAACAGCGCGATGCCGGTGAGTGAAATTAACAGCAGGGCGGCAAACATCAGCGGAATATCCAGCTGATATCCTGCCTGCAAAATCTGGTAGGCCAGACCGGTGTTATTGCCGCCCGTGCCTGCGACAAATTCGGCAACGACGGCACCGATCAGCGACAGGCCGCTGGAAATCCGCAGCGCACCAAAAAAATAAGGCAGGGCGGAAGGAATGCGTAAACGGATCAGTATCTGCAAACGGCTGGCATGGTTGAGCTGGAAATAGCTCAGCAGGCCCGGCGATACGCTGCGCAGCCCCTGCGTGGTATTGGAAATAATCGGAAACACCGCCATCAGCGTCGAACACACCACCAGCGACATCGTGGTGTCTTTGACCCAAATAATAATCAGCGGCGCGATGGCCACAATCGGTGTCACCTGCAGGAACACGATGTAGGGAAACAGCGCGGTTTCAACAAACCGGTTTTGCACCAGTACAAATGCCACTGCTGCACCGATGATGATCGAGAGTAAAAACGAGATCAGAGTGATTTTCAGCGTAAACAGCAGCGACATCATCAGCGAACCCAGGTTGGTCCACAGGCTTTGCAGCATCACCACCGGCGAGGGCACCAGAAACTGAGGGATTTTGAAATAGCTCACCCAGCCCTGCCACAGCAAAATCACGATCACCGCCACGACCGCCGGATAAAGCACTTTGCGAAACGTGGGGTTGTTGATCCACGGAGAAGATTTTTGAGTTTGCATACCGTTACTCCATACCCGATTGGCTGGCTTGCAGCAGGCTGTCCTGCAATTGCTTCGCATAGCGTGAAAAAGCCGGACTGACGCGGAAATCTTCGCTGCGGGGGAAAGGTTCGGTGATGGCGATATCTTCCACTATCCGGCCTGGCCTTGCGGCCATCATGATCACCCGCTGCGACAAAAACACGGCCTCGTGAATCGAGTGGGTGACGAATACCACCGTCAGCCCCTGTTCACGCCACAGGCGCAACAGGTCGCTGTCGAGCTTATTACGGGTTATTTCATCGAGTGCGCCAAAGGGTTCATCCATCAGCAACAGTTTCGGGCGCGTCACCAGCCCGCGGGCAATCGATACGCGCATTTGCATGCCGCCCGAGAGTTCGCGCGGCAATACGTTGGCAAATTTCCCCAGGCCCACCAGCTCCAGTGCTTCACTGACGCGGGTGTTGGCTTCGGCACGTGGCACGCCCGCCAGATCCAGCGGTAAACGTACGTTGTTTTGCACGTTGCTCCACGGCATCAGCGTGGCCTCCTGAAACACAAAAGAAAGCGGCATCTGCGCTTTTTCGCGGCTGTCGCGCCGCCACAGCACCAGCTTGCCGTCGCTGGGTTCGACCAGGCCGGCGACCATCTTTAATAACGTACTTTTGCCACAGCCTGACGGGCCGAGTAGCGTCACGAATTCTCCCTGATTAATCGTGAGATTGACCGGCAAAAGCGCACGCGTGCCGTTGCTGTAAATTTTCTCCGCCGACAGCACCTCAATAGCCGGCACCGGCGGGGGATTGGCTGAGCGGACATCGCTCATCATGGTCAGTTTAGGGGCTGAATTCATGGCATGACCTTCGCGTCTTTGATCATATCGAGGGTATAGGTCTGCTCAAACGGCACTTTATCCGCGTCAATCAGCTTGTTTTTCACCAGCATGTCCCAGGTCTTTTTCAGCCGGGGTTCCGTGATGATGCCGATACCGCCGGTTTGCGCATCGCCGCCGGTGACAAGCTCATACTTCTTCATCTGCGCGATACCAAAGGCAATCTGGTCGGCACCCATGCGCGGGTTATCTTTGGTGATCAGCGCATTACCGGCGGTCGGATCTTGCAAATATTCTTTCCAGCCCTGCATAGAGGCTTTTACGAAGGCGGCAACTGCAGCCGGGCGTTTTTTAACCGTATCGGCCATGCAGATAATTGAGTTGCCGTATGGCGGATAACCCCAGTCGCTCAGCATGTAGACGTAGAAAGGTTTGCCGCCTTTTTCGACCGAGAACGGTTCGGAAGTGACATAACCCTGTTGCACCAGATTATTGTCTGCCAGGAAAGGCTGTACGCTGAAGGTGTAAGGACGAATCTTCGCGCTGGCCAGCCCCAGTTCGCTCTTCGCCCAGGGCCAGAAGGAGGTGTAAGCCTCGGTGGCCAGCAGGAAAGTTTTGTCTTTCAGCTCCTGCGCCTTATCCACCTTGTCATGGCTGATAAAGACGGTCGGTGAATGCTGGAACACCGTCGCCACCGTGACCGCATGAACGCCTGCCTGCCAGGTTTCCAGCGCCTGGCCGTTGTCGCCAAGCGTACAGTCAGCCTGACCGGCGGCCATCAGTTGCATGACATTCACCTGCGGGCCACCCATCTTGATGCTGACATCCAGCCCCGCCGCTTTGTACAAACCTTTGGCCTGTGCGTCGTAAAAACCGCCGTGCTCCGCCTGAGCGTACCAGTTAGTGAGGAACGTGAATTTCTCTTCCGCCATGCTGGTGGTGGAAACCCCGGCCAGCAGCAGGGCAAGCAGGGTATAAGAGGGTGTACGCCGTATTTTCATCGTAAGAGTTCCTTTATTTAGAGACAAAAGAAGACGGAGGAGGAGTAAACGTGGTTTGCACAAAACCATTCCAGTGGTGTTTTCCCCAGGTTGGCTCGCTGCGGACTTTCCATTCCATGTGATGGATTTCGGTAATCGCCTGTGCCCAGCTTGCTGCCAGCGAATCGAGGATCGCGTGCCCCTGTTCGGCGGTGGCGCCGGTCGGGTCGCCAATGACGCCACTCGGGCCAAAATCATAAGAAGCCCACGCCGCCGCCGGGCGACCTGAGGACAGCGTCGGGCAAGGGAACTCCGGGGGATAATTGGCGACCGCGTGTTCGATGTGGACACATTCGGGAGCCAGCGCCAGCATCACCGCCGTTTCGCTGTGACCGGCGTGCATCGCCATCTTCTGCTCCTGTGCGCTCAGAAACTCGTTTTCAACGTTGGGCACGCGGAACACGTCGTGAGGGATCATGATCATGTCACCGTGGCGCAGGCGCATTTCCCGTGATGCCATTTGCAGCACCTGCGGCTGCCCGCCGTGGCCGTTGATCATCAGCAATTTACGGAACCCGGCACGGTAGAGGGATTCGGCAATTTCTAAAATCGTTTGCAGCAGCGTGTCGCCGGTTAAGGTCAGCGTGCCGGGGAAATTCAGATGCTCATCCGATTTGCCGTAGGTTACCGGCGGGATGGCGTACGCCGGGATCGCCTGTGGCAGCCGCGCCAGCGCATGGCCCGCCACCCCCGAGGAAATCACGCTATCAACCGAACACGGCAGATGCGGGCCGTGTTGTTCGATTGCGCCGGTTGGCAATACGATCACGGTATTGGCTTTGTCTGGCAGGGCAGCAATCGCCGTCCAGCTCAGGAAGGGGAGAAAACGCTCTGCGGGAATATAGCCGTTAATCATGCGGTGCCTCGTGGTCGGACATTATCGGGTTAGGCGGGATTGCGGTAACCAGGCCGTAGCTTCAACTTCAATCAGCACCTCGGCGCTGGGCAACATTTCACTGACCTGCACGACGGTAGAAACCGGGGGCTGGCCGGGGTAAAAAAGCTTTCTGACCCGGCTGTAGTAAGGAAAGTGATCGAGATTCCGGAAGTACTGCACCAGCTTGATCACATCACTCATTTGCCCTCCGGCTTCTTCAATCGTGTGGCGAATGCTTTCGAGCACATACCAGCTTTGCGCCAGAATCGGCCCCTGTTTGGCATCGGTTGAGAATTCGCCGGTTTCGCCCAGCAACAGACGTGCCTGATCGGGGATATCCTGAAAACCCCGCACGATCGTCGCGCTCTGCGGATTGACGGGAATAATGCCGGAGAGAAAGACAAAATCACCGGCGCGACGCCAGGCGGCATATTTGGCGAGCAGTTTGCCCGCTCCGGCTTCAAGACTCATGGGATAACTCCTGATTCCACGTGCGCTGGTGGGCCAGCCTGCCGTTGTGGATAACCAGACGGGCCGCGCTGTTTAAAGGCCAGGTCAGGCTGTCGCTGCCCGGGAAGAGGACCAAACTGGCGGCGGTGCCAACCGCCAGCGGACGATTTGCGGCGACGTCACCGGTCAGTGCCGCCACATCACAGATAAGACGCGATTGCTGGTCAAAGACGTTTTCCAGCTGAAGTGCGAACAGGGCGCAGCTCAGCGTGTCCAGCGGGTCGTAGCTGCCCGCCGGGCAAAAAGCATCCTGCACGTTGTCACAGCCCAGCAGCACCGGAATGCCCGCCGCTTGCGCTTCCTTCAATACCGTGATGCCGCGCTGGCGCGGCGTACGGTTTGTCACGGCATCCTGCAGCAGCAGGTTGGTCATCGGCAGCGCAATCAGCGTGACGCGCTGCGCTGCCAGTAAACTCAGCACCTCCTGCGCCTGTTGCTCACTGCCGGAGGCCAGCGCGCAGCCGTGGCTGCAGCTGATGTGGCCGCTAAATTCATTCTCCGACACATAGTGCGCCAGCCAGGTCAGGCCGTGTGCTACGTCAGAAAGCTCTTCGTCAATGTGCAGGTCCAGATTCAGTTGCCAGCGGGAGGCGCTGTGCAGCAGATGGGCCATCGCCGCCGGATCCCAATTTGAGGAGTGGATAAAGCCACCCAGCAGGCAATCTTTGCCGCTTTGCGCCACCGTGTGCGCGATGCGGTCAGCGGCCTCTGCATCGGCAAAAAAACTCAGCGGGGCAAGAGCGACGCGTTCCAGCGTAACGCCCGGCTGCCCGATATTTGCCAGCTCATACCAGGCCACGGGCGGGATGATGTCGAACCAGTCAATGTGGGTGCGCAAATGCGTTACGCCGTTCGCGGCGGCCCAGATCAGCCCTTGTTTTGCGCGCTGATGAAGGTCTGCCGCCGTCCAGTGCTGGCGGTCCTGATGCATTGTTTCAATGGCGGCCAGCAGACCCGGTCTGGACGGGCGGCTGCGGCCAATGGTGAAGGTTTTATCGAGATGCGCGTGAGGTTCAACCAGCCCCGGCAGCGCCAGTGCGCCGCGAACGTTCCACAAATCATCCTGTTGCGGCTGGCTGGGCATCAGTGACGCAATTTTTCCTGCGTCAAAGCGTAAATCGGCTGTCACCGGTTCCCCCGCGTGTACAGGCCAGTCGCCGGGAAGCAGCCACGCGGGGAGGCGCACGTTAGCAATGCCATTCAGCGGTGATGTAGGGGCTGAGATGTTAATCTTGTGACTCCGCGTTGGCATTACAGGTCAAGGACCAGAACGGGGCTTTTGGATCGCGAACAGCACAACGTAATCTGTGTGTTCGCGGCTTTCTCTTCGTCAGTCAGTACGCAATCCCGGTGGTCCGGGATCCCGTCGATCACGTCGGTAATACAGGAGCCGCAAATACCCTGTTCGCACGACAGCATAATATCGACCCTGGCGCTTAATAAAACTTCGGCAATGGTTTGGTTCGGGCTGATTAAATAACGTTGCCCGGTGGAATTCAGCTGAATATGGAATTCCTGCCCGTCGGTGCCATTATTCAGATTCGCGTTACTAAAACGCTCAAAAGATAAATTTCCGGCGGGCCAGTGGTGCTCCTGCATAATGTCCTGCAAGCGCTGAATAAACCCGTCCGGGCCGCAGGCCATCACACGGGTATTCTGATCCGCCAGAAGCAGGCCTGGGGGCGTTTTGTCGCGCAGGGAATCGTTTGCGGCGCTGCAATGCAAAAAAACATGACCTGCCAGTGCAGGCGTATTCAGGCGTGATGAAAACGCGATTTGCCTCGTGTCTGAAATGTAGTAATGCAGTTCAAATTCAATCTGTTGCTCAGCAATGAATTCCGCCATTGCCAGTAAAGGGGTGATGCCGATGCCCCCGGCAAACAGCAGATATCGCCCTGCACCGGGCAAGGGGAAATGGTTACGGGGTGCCGAAATCGTCAGGTTATCGCCAGGGCGGAGATAATGGTGAATAAAGTGCGAACCGCCGGCGGAGTTCTCCGCCAGTTTTACGCAAATTTCATAATATTCCCGGCTGCTATTTTCGGTACAAAGAGAATATTGCCTGGTTCCGAGTTCAGGAATAAAAACATCAATGTGCGCACCGGGGGAATAAGCCGGTAATAACCCTTCCTGCTGCGCAACAATCTGCAATGAAATATTCCCTTCACCATTGATGTTGACCGTTTTTATTGTGACAGGAATTAATCCGGCGTCTTTCATCGTCATTTACCGTATTTACTTTGATAAGCCATTCATAAAAGGGAAAGTTCAATCCGTTCGCCGCACAATCCGCCGCCATAGCAATAAGGGGGCGAAAATTTTGCTTTTAAAGCGATGAAACGATTGTTCCCGTTGCAATGAAAGCTACGTTATTGTTATAAAACTGTTGCGTCCAGCGCTTTGATTCGCACGTCCCGTTGCATAAAAGAGAGCACTACACTATGTTCGCATTCTCCCGGTTTTTACTGTACTTCACTGAAGTTGCCCGCCAGGGCTCGTTTCGCAAGGCGTCCGAAACCCTGCATGTCGCCGCTTCGTCGATTGACCGGCAGATACTGCGGGTTGAAAACGAGCTGTCGATGCCGCTGTTTGAACGACACCCCACCGGGCTGCGGCTGACGGCGGCCGGTGAGCTTTTGTTACATGCTGCCAACAACTGGAAAAAGGATTTTTCCCGCGTTTGTGAACAGCTCGACGATCTGCGGGGGCTGCGCAGAGGGCATGTGAGGATCGCCACCATCGATGCTATCAACCGGCATTTTTTCTCGGCAATGCTCAGAAAGGTGCATCTCGACTACCCGAACATTTCATTTACCCTGACGACGATGAATAACGTCGATATTCAGCAGGCGCTGATGTCGGGCGATGCCGATTTCGGGCTTATGCTGAATCCGCAAAGCTCCAAAGAGCTGCAGGTGCGGGCGTTTGCAGAAATCGATCTCGGCGTCGTGGTGCCAAAAGGGCACCCGCTCGGGGGCAAAAGCGGTGTCCGTTTTAATCAGTGCATGGAATATCCGTTCATCCTGCCTTCTGCGCCGCTGATGCTTGCCGAGCCAGTTCAGGCGCTGATGAATATCAACGGGGACATGATTAATGAGGTCGCGGTATCAAATAACATTCATATGATCCGCTCCCTGATTAAAGAGAAAATCGGCATCGGTATTCTGTGCTGGCTCGATATCATGGATGAGGTACAAAACGACGAATTACAGTTTATTCCGCTGACCGATCCGCAATTAAAAACCTTCACGCTGTCGCTGTGCGTGGCTCCGGCAAGGCAGCTTTCCCTGGCGGCTTCGATGATGCTTAAACAGCTGGAGATGCTCTTTAGTCAGATTCAGACGCCTGGCCACGACAAACAGTAACTTGCACTTATTTGGTGCGCAACGCTCCGTGATGAATCAAAAGTTGCAGGCCATGGAAAACGGATCCCCTGATAAGGCGCACAGACAGTGCACCGGCGGAGTTGGCATCCTTTTTGTATAGTTAGAAATGAGTAGAAGCGGTCAGTGCAGATAACTGCGCGGGACATTGCTCAGCAACCATTTCGCGGTTCATTTTGAGCCGGTCAGGGGGCTGAGCTGCATCTGCTTGCCCTCCCTCCGGCGATGATTAGGAGAGGAGCAATGAAGTTAATATCCCGCATTCCCCTGTCTTGCTGCGTGCTGAGCGCGCTGATCCCCGGCCTGCTTTCACTGACGGCTCACGCTGATGAGAAACTCGTCTTGCTGACGTCCTGGTACGCCCAGGCGGAGCAGGGCGGTTATTATCAGGCGCTGGCGACAGGCATTTACAAACATTACGGGCTGGATGTCAGCATTCAGTCCGGCTCGCAGATCAACGGCATGCAGCTGCTGTTGTCAAAACGCGCCGATGTGATCATCGGTTACGATCTCCAGTTGCTCGAATCAGTGCAGCGGGGTTTTCAGGCCAAAGCCATCGCGGCACCGTTCCAGTTCGATCCGCAGGGCCTGCTGACGCATGCTTCCGTCACTTCCCTTGACGGTTTGAAGGACAAAACCATTCTGGTGTCCGGCTCCGGGCAATCGACCTGGTGGCCGTGGCTTAAGGCGCGATACCAGCTCAGCGACTCACAGGTTCGCCCCTATACCTTTAACATCCAGCCCTTTGTGGCCGACGATAACGTCGCGCAGCAAGCCTATGTCAGCTCTGAGGTTTTTCAGGCGCAGAAGGCCGGGGTGAAATCTAATTTCTTTCTCTTCTCGGAACACGGATATCCCCCTTATGGCGGGATTTTGATCACACGTCCGGATCTTATCAGCAGCCGTAAAGACGCGATGGCGAAATTCGTGCGTGCGTCAATGGAAGGTTGGGTCAGCTATCTGCAGGACCCGTCGCCGGGCAACGCGCTGATTAAAAAGGATAACCCGAAAATGACCGATGATCTGCTGGCCTGGGGCGTTCAGCAAATCAAAGAGCATCACCTGATTGACGGCGGGGATGCGGCAACGCAGGGCTGGGGCACCATGACGCAAGCCCGCTGGCAGAAAACCCGTGATTTCATGGTCAACGCCAAACTGTTAAATGCGGATACCGACTGGAAACAGGCTTATACCACTGAGTTTGTTGAGCACATGCAGGTTAAACCTTGAGGAGTGTTGCGATGTCATCCCACTCATTGCTGATTAAAAATGCACACGCGATCCTGACCGGGTTACCGGGGGATGCGGCGCGCCACGCCGGGACAGATATTCGCGTCCGTGATGGCGTGATCGAGGCCATTGGCTCCCTGACGGCATTACCGGATGAGCGGCTGCTCGACGCACGTGACTGCGTGGTCTACCCGGCCTGGGTCAATACTCACCATCACCTGTTTCAGTCATTGCTTAAAGGAGAACCCCAGGGGCTGAATAAAAGCCTGACTGCGTGGCTAAGTGCCACGCCTTATCGTTTTCGCGCCACCTTCGACGAGCCGGCTTTTCGTCTGGCGGTGCGTATCGGGTTAACAGAGCTGCTGCGTTCGGGCTGCGCCACGGTAGCCGATCACAACTATCTCTACTGGCCGGACATGCCGTTTGATACCTCGGAGATCCTGTTCGATGAGGGAGAGGAGAGGCGCTGGGAATGCGCATTGTGCTGTGCCGGGGTGGCGCTACACAGGGGCGGGCGATCGAGCAAGATTTGCCGCAGGCGCTGCGTCCGGAGAGCTTCGATCATTACATGGCCGATATGGAGCGCCTTGTCAGCCGCTATCACTGCCCGGAGCCGACGTCGTTGCGCCGTGTGGTGATGGCACCGACCACGCTGCTGCATTCGGCACCTGGCCCGCAACTGCGCGAAATGGCAAAACTGGCACGACATTTAGGTATCCGGCTGCACAGCCACCTTTCTGAAACGGTGGATTATCTCGATGCCGCGCGCGCCAAATTTAACATGACGCCGGTTCAGTTTTGCGCTGAGCACGACTGGCTGGGGGATGACGTGTGGTTTGCGCACCTTGTGAAGCTGTTGCCGCAGGAGATCGCGATGCTGGGGCAGACGCGTACCGGTATTGCGCACTGTCCTCAAAGTAACGGGCGGCTGGGCAGCGGCATTGCGGATTTGCTGGCGCTGGAACAGGCGGGTGTCCCCGTCTCGCTGGGCGTGGACGGCGCAGCCTCGAACGAGGCCGCCGACATGCAAAGTGAGGCGCACGCTGCCTGGCTTTTGCAACGTGCCAGAAAGGGCATGCAGGCGAAACCGCGTTATGACGGCGGAAGCTTCGAAGGCGGTGGCGATGCGGCAACGATTGAGGACGTTGTGCGATGGGGCAGCGCCGGTGGCGCACAGATCCTTGGCCTGCAAAAAAGTGGCACCGTGCAGGTGGGCATGCTGGCAGATATCGCGATTTACCGGCTGGATGACCCCCGCTATTTCGGCTTGCATGACATGGCGATCGGCCCGGTGGCCTGTGGCGGACGGGCTTCGCTCAGGGCGCTGATGATCAATGGCCGCGTTATCGTCGAAAACGATGTAATTCCCGGTCTCGATCTGGACGCGATGCGTCATCAGGCAATATCGGCGGTGCGGACCCTGCAACAGCGCGCAGCGGGCTAACTTTTTTGATTAAGAAGGATAAACACAATGACGCAATCAACTCAAACGCAACGCTATGCATTACAGGAACTGGAAAAAGAGGCGACGATGGGCGCGATGGGCGAAGAGACTTTTGCCCGTGAGGTTCGCTGTATCGATCTGTCGGATTTTGCAAATCGTAAGGACGAAATTGCCGACGAACTGTGGCGGGCTGCGGTGGAAATCGGCTTCTTTCAGGTGAGTAATCACGGTATCGCGCTGGACGATATCCGGCAGGCATTCAGCATGACGGAAGATTTCTTTGCGCTGCCGGAGGAAGTTAAGGCCCGCTACCCGCTGTCGCGCAACGCCGGTTGGGAAAATAAATCTCAGGTACGCCCGTCGACCCAAACGCCTGATCAGAAAGAATCCTATCAGATTACCCGTCCGCTGATGGACCCGCTATGGCCCGCAGAGCACGAACTGCCCGCGTTTAAACGCACGATGCTGAATTTCGAATCGCAATGCTGGCAACTGGGCATGAAGTTACTTTCATGTTTTGCCCTCCGGCTGGGGTTTCCTGAACACTTTTTCGAAAAGGCGCACGATCCTGAACAGAAAAGCTACCAGAGCACGCTGCGCATGCTGCACTACTATGCGACCGTGCAGTCAGAGCAGGGGATGTGGCGTGCCGGGGCGCATACGGATTTTGACTGCCTGACGCTGCTTTTCCAGCGTCCCGGTCAGGGGGGATTACAGGTTTGTCCGGGCAAAGATCGCGAAAGCCAGCAGTGGACCAGCATTGAACCGCGTGAAGATGTGATCACCTGTAATATTGGCGACATGCTGATGCGCTGGAGTGACGACCAGTTGCCGTCAAATTTCCATCGGGTGAGAAATCCGCTGCCCGGCGAGTATCAGGGAGCGCGCTACAGCCTGGCGTTTTTCTGTCAGGCAAACAAAGACATTGAAATATTGGGTCCGCAGGCGAAGTATCCGGCCATCAGCGCTGAAGATTACCTGCAACAGCGTATTCAGGCGAATTTTGCCAAAGGATAACCTCCTCTGCGTTAACGTTTAGGATTCATGTGTGAACAAAAAGCCCGCTGAAATTTCCCTCAGCGGGCTTTTTAACGGGATGGCGGGGCAGAGCCGTTTTTTACCGGGACAGGCAACGAGGCTGAACTGATGATGTTGCGTTAATTCTCGGTAACCGGTGAGATCATTTAATTAATGCTTCTGTCAGATCAGCGGCAGAAGAGTAAAACACCCGATCATTTCCGTGCTGCTGCATCACACGTGCAAGTAACGCGTCAGCATTTACACTCTGGTCCGTCAGGTTCAGACGCGCCTTGGCAATGACCTCTGACTCAGAGATTGGACGTTCGGCGCTGCCTAAGGGTTTAAAGCGTTCCTGTACCGAGCGGCTGCCATTGACATGCGTCAGCACCACGCGTGCGCCGGGCTGGCGGGCCGGGCCGGTCATGCGAGCAGTAAAATCCGGATCGAGAATGGCGGTGACTTTATCCGCCAGCGCCAGCAACGCCGGATTTTGCATGTTTTGTTCAGTGTACCAATTGGCACCGGGTGCAAGCCCGGCCGCGACTGCCGCTATGGTCCAGGGAAGGCTGAACTGTGCGTCGGTCACGGTTTGCGGGCGATAATCCATCATATCGTCAACAATGCGCGGGAAGGTATGCACCTCGACAGACTGGATATCCTCCGCCAGCCAGCCGGTTTCCTGAACGAGGGTTTCCAGCGATTCCAGCGCGCAGGCCAGCCAGCGACAGGCAGGATAGATTTTAAAACTGCCGTAATCCGCGTACCAGTGGTTGCCAAGATCGTGCGTGAGGATTTCCGGCGCAAATTGGTCTGAGCCGATCATGCGCCAAAAACCCTGTTCGCCGTCGAGCACGTCCAGGCTGCCACTCATACCCTGTTGCGCCATAATGACGGCTTGCACCGCTGCCTGTGCAGCCGGGGCGACGGCATCTTTTATCGATAATAATGGCCGCTGCTGCCAGTTGTACTGATGCAAGCTGGGTAACGGCGTTAACGCCGCAGCCAGCCCGACAGCGTTATGTAACTGTTGCTCACCCAGTTCCAAAAGAAGCCCGGCAACCAGCGCCGCACCTATTGACTGGTGCTGCGCCACGCCATATACCTGATTAAAACGCCCGGCTGAAGGCTGGATGGCGTGAATAAGGCGATTATTTACCTCAAAACCTACGGTTAACGCGGTAATCAGCGCCTCGTGGCTAACGGGAGTCGGGCTGATATCCAGCGCGGCCATTGCGGCGGCAATCAATGTTGCACCGGGGTGGCCAAGCCCTTTGCCGTCAATTTCCACGCCGTCGTCGTGATCCAGACCATTTATCACCGCGGCGTTGCTAAAAGCGGCCGCCAGCGGGCTAAACCCGGTATGCCCAAATACGCTGCAATCCCCCAGGCCGCCAAACAGGCGGGCAGAGCGGATAGCTGATTCGCTGCTCTGATGCTGGCTTGCTGCCCAGCCACAGCCGAGTCCATCCAGTAAATGCAGACTGACTTTATGACGAATAGCTTCAGGGATCGCCTGTGCCTGTAACGTGCAGGCGAATTTAACCAACTGGCGTGTGGCGGTGGTATTCATCATTTTTTCAACGCTTAAAGTAACGTGTGCGGATCCGACGTTCGGTATAGCTCGCCAGCAGCGACAGCGGCAGGATAGTGATTACAAAAAATACGGCGACAAAAGTCAGGGTTTCCAGCGGCCGGAACGTCGCGGTGCTCAGGCGTTGCGCCTGATACAGCACTTCGCCGGTGGCGACATAGCTCGCCAGTACCGAATTCTTGATCGACATCACGCACTGGCTGACAAAAGCGGGCAGGATACGCAAAAAAGCGACCGGCCCGGTTATGCGGAACAAGACTTTCAGGGGTGACATCCCGACAGAAAGCCCCGCCTCAACAAGACCGTGATCGACCGATTGCAACCCGGAACGAAATATCTCGGCAAAAAACACACTGCCGTAGAGGGAAATCGCCAGCACGCAGGTCAGATAGGCTGACATCGTCAGGCCAAACAAAATAGGCAGGCAGTAGTACGCCCAGACGATCAGCACCAGCGGTGGAATCGAACGCACCACCTCGATCAGCGCCTGAGTCGGCAGGCGGATCATCGCTTTAGATGACCCCCGCAATGGTGCAAGCAGGGCACCGCCGATAATACTTAAGGTGATTGAGGCCAGAACGATTTTAAAGGTCGTGAAAATCCCATCCACAAGAATGGCGTGATACTGCCAGAGTATCGAGAAGTCCCAGTGATAAACCGGCATCAGAGCAGATCCTCCGCCGTCACGCCCGACAGCGCCATGAAGTGACGAATTTCGGCGTTGTCCGCCTGAGACCAGATTTCCTGCGGGGTGGCTTCGCCCACCAGTTTGCCATTATCCATCAGCAACAGGCGGCTACAAACCTGAAGCGCAAAACGCATTTCGTGAGTGACGACTATCATCGTGGTGCCGGTACCCGCTAACTCGGAGATAACTGCCAGCACTTCGCCGACAGATTCCGGGTCCAGCGCAGAAGTCGGCTCATCAAACAAAATCACCCGCGGCTCCATGGCCAGCGCACGGGCAATAGAGACGCGCTGCTGCTGCCCCCCGGAGAGCTGAACCGGAAAATCAGCCGCTTTTTCCGCCAAACCCATGCGAGTGAGCAAAGTCATGGCCTTTTCCGTGGCGACTTTTTGCGATATTCCGAGTACCTGTACCGGTCCCTCGATGATGTTTTGCAAAACGCTGCGGTGTGGCCACAAATTGAAATGCTGAAAGACCATCGCCATTGATGCGCGCTGACGTGCCAGCGTGCGCTGCTTCACGGGCTTTCTGTCCTTTCCGAAAAAACCGATTTCTTCGTTGCCAAGCCAGATGTGCCCGCCGTCAGGCGTCTCCAGCATATTCAGGCAGCGCAGCAGGGTGGATTTCCCTGCGCCGCTGCGGCCAATAACGCCGATCACCTCCGAGGGGTGAACCTCGAAGGTGACGTCATCAATGATTTTATTGCCTGAGAAAGATTTGCTGAGTGCTTCTATTTTCAGTAACGGCAAAGAGGCCTGTTCAGTCATTAGGGTTGATTAGCCGGGTGAGTGTATTTTTGCCAGATAGCTTTCAGTGTGCCGTCTTTATCCAACTGCTCCAGCCGACCATCCAGCCAGGCTTGCAGCTGAGGGCGGTTCTGACGCAGACCGATATTCGTCGCCTGCTCTTTAACCGGTTCAGGGATCACCATGGTGCCCTGATGGCGTTTCTGAATATATTGCGACATCTGGATATCATTGGTCACGATAGCATCGGCGCGGCCACTTTCCATCTGCAATTGCATGTTGTCGCTGTCTGGCACAATAATCCACTGCGCCTTGTCCAGCTGAGGTTGCAACAGCGTCACCGCCGCTGAACCGTCAATGGCGGCAAGTTTGGTCTGCGGATTGTTAATCGTCGCCCAGTTCTGATACTTTTTCGTATCTTTTTCTAACGTCAGGACGCCCATCTGATGAGCACCCATCGGGCGCGTAAAATCGGCAGCCTTCGCTCTTTCCGGGGTCTTGTTGAAGCCACCCAGAATGTCGAAACGATTTGACTGCAATCCGGCAACCGCGGTGCCCCATTGAGTGTCGACGTATTCAATTTTTATATCGGTATTTTTGAATATCGCCTGCACCACGTCGGGGACCAGGCCGGTCCACTGGTTGGTGAGCAGATCTTTTTGATACCACGGTGGCGCGTTAACCGCGCCGACGCGAATAACATGATCTGGCAGAATAGTATTTATTTCTTCCGCGGCTTTCGCCGGGGCTTGTGTAAGAAAAATCCCTGGTATCAGCAATAAGGCCGACATCAAACGTGTTCTGAATAATTTCATTATATGCCCTTAAATGAATATAGTTGTCAAGTTTATAACTCTGGGTGCATGCATTCAAAATTCAAAAATCGCATATCTTTATATGGAAAATGGCTATGACTCCGAAGCAACTTGAAGTTTTCATCAGCGTCGTACAGCTCGGTTCTGTGACTGCGGCCGCGCAGCAGCTGGCGATGTCACAGCCTTCGGTAAGTAAAGTTTTGTCACTTATCGAGCAGCAGATGGGGTTTAACCTGTTCGAGCGGCTCAAGGGTAAAATGCAACCGACGCCCGAGGCTAATGAGCTGTACAAAGAGGCGCTGCGGGTTTATCTCGACAGGCTGCGTTTTGACCGTTTTGTGGATCATATCCGCCAATATCGTGTAGGACAACTACGAGTTTGTGCCACTCCGGCGTTAGCGTTAAACCTGTTGCCTCGGGCTGTTGCACGTTTTCGTCAGACATTCCCCGACTATGGCGTTGTCGCGGATATGTGCCTGAATAACGAGATCGAAGAGGCAGTGGAAGGTGGGCGTTACGACCTCGGATTTGTGGTCAAACCCGGCGGCGAACAGGGCGAAAACCGGTTCATGGTGAGCGAGGGGGAAATGGTGTGCGTATTGTCGGAGCAGCATCTGTTGGCTAAACAGACAGAGGTGTGCTGGCATGACATCGAACCTCGCGAGCTGGTATTTATCACCACCGATGCCCGGCTGGTGGCAATGATTGGCGACGTTGTCCCCGAGTTTCGTCAACGACAGGTTGCAGCCATAGAAACCAACCGCTACAGCATGGCGATTAATATGGTCAGGTATAATAACGGTGTGACTATCGTCGATCGTTTCTCAATACAGGGCTGTGATATGACAGGGTTAGCCGTGCGCCCGTTCAAACCGGCGCTGAAAGTTTCAGTGGTAGCGGTGTCCGAGGGTCACGGCGTCATGTCGCAACCCGGAGAGGAGTTTGTCAGAGTGATGAAAGAACTGATGAGGGAAACAGCGTTTTAGGATCACAGCCCGGCTAAGGGAACGCTGGTGGGGTTTTGGCGCAAATCTGCTGTCAGGACCACCAAAATGACCATTAACAGATGCGGGTTGCACAAAACGGATTTAAGCGCTCTGTTGCAGGTGGCGATCGTTCCCGGAAAGGAAAAAGTAGCGAGAGCAGGCATCAAAAGTCTGCTCAAGTGGATGTCTGTTCGAAGAGATCGGAAAGTCAGCTTTGTGCCAGATCTAGTCATTCACGCCCTGAGAGTTAAATTTTTAAGTAATTCAGGGTATGCGCTTATTGGTTACGAATATTGTGCCAGAATTATGTGATTTTATGATTGCCGCTTTGTTTTCGAGCCAGTAAGTGCCCCACGTTAACTAACGAATACTCAGGACATGCAGAAACACTGCTGACTATAATTTGTCTGAGCCGGTGGTTCTCGTATTACAGATCTTTGATCTTTTTAATATCAGCCGTATCCATCGCGGTTCGATCCTGGCCGCTAACAGTCCAGTGACGGTTTCGGTACATCGCTATTAACCAGCCCAAATTCGGCAGTGCAATTTTTGACCGTTTAGGCGGGGTGCGCTGGGAATTTCACTGTCATCGGGGGTAAACGGCGCTGAGTAGGGTTGCGGCGCTGTGGTAAACTAGTATTATGATGAGAATGAAAAATGGTAGATTAAAAATGAAGATTCATTTGATTTTTCAGTTAATTTCACCAAAAAATCAACGATGATGAGATTCGTTAGATCTGGCAATAACTATCATATCATCGCGGCTTTAACCTTTAATATATAAAGTATAGGAACAGTCATGAATAAAGTAATTCTTTGCGCTAGCTTGATTTTTTTTCATCATGCTCATTCGCCGCGAATCGGTTATGCGATGTGGTAAGTGGTGCAGTTTTGATTGCACAGGATGATAATAATACTAATTTAGGTAATGTGACAAATTCATACGACTCCAACTCTATTTTTAATTCATATGGGGCATATGGGAGTGAATATAACTCTAAATCAATTTGGAATGAATATGGAACCTTTGGGAGTGAGTACAGTCAATATTCACCATTCAACGCGTCTTCCTCTAAACCACCGATGTTCATCAAAAATGGCCAAGTAATTGGTTACTTGTCTAACAATAAGCATATTAATAACAGCGTTTCTCCTAATTTACTCAAGGCTATTTGTAAAGACGAGCTTTAATATAAAAACCAAAAAGTACAGTAAAAAACTCCATAAATAAACTGCTGTTCCGATTAAAAATGAGGGGATGCTTTAACGTGCCGGTGGATTTGCTCCCGATACTGTTGGGTTTCAAACCTCGTTTACCGCAAAATGGATACGTGCACCCTCGATGTATGCGCTCTCCTAACTGCATAAAATTATCGTATTGATTTTAAATTAATAAACTAGTCATGGAGATGTCACATGGGTGATTTTGAAAGAATATTTGGGGCTGGTGCAGATGTTATCTCAATCATTGATAATATTTCACGCTTCGAAATGGATACCCCAGATGATGTTATTTTGAAACCATATGTCGAGGTGGGTTTTTACACATATGATGGTGCCAGGGAATTTTTCATGAAACACCAGGGAACCATTATTAAACGCCATGAGATAGAGTTTTTAGCTCACGGGTTTAGGCATGCATCTTATGTTGTTTTCACGGAAAATGAAGAAGGCATTTATCTTAGTGAAAATTTCAAATATAACAAAGATGTAGCATTCCTGATTCCAAAAAAGTTTCTATTGAATTTTGGATATACTGAAAATAAAAAACTTGATACACTCACCAGAAAACTATTTGGAAGGAGGTTAATTACTCATGGAGTTTTGAACCTAAATCTTTTCAATAAGTTGAAGTGTTCAAGCGGATTTTTATGCTGTCATTTAAATGAAAGGCCACAGAGTTTCGAACTCATCAAAAAAAATCTTAATGAAGTAGGTTTAATTGCACATACTTTGTCAGATACTGCATTGATCATCTTCGATGAAGAAGGTGTCATTTATGGTGTGCTTCATAACAAGTTCGAATATACACTTGTTTTTGCAGTTGAGGGTTTTGTGAAAAAGTATATTTATCTGAAGTAATCATATTTTAATTACGTGTTAATATGTTGACTAATTAGAATGAATATTAAAACATATCTGGATTTAATTGTGAAAATACCCGTTGTATTGCTGGTGTGCCATTTTTCCAGGCAGCCTATCAGAGGAGTAATGTCTGTGACACAGGAAGTGGGGGTAAGTATCCTGCATAAACGTATCATTCACATTTAGAGAATCTCCGGCAATCCAACGTCCGCTCTTCGTTCTTAGCCGCCTGTTGCGCTACCACCGCTATGTTTATGTAAAAAGTGAAGGTGTTATAATCGAAGCATTCATTTGCCCGGATATACGATAACGATGATAAATAAAATACTGGTCAGTGCTTGCCTGGCGGGGTTCAAAGTGCGCTATGACGGAAGCGACAAAGCACAAATGACCGATCAGTTGCAGCGCTGGCAGAAAGAGCAGCGGCTTGTGATTCATTGTCCTGAACTGGCCGCCGGGTTGCCAATTCCACGTCCCCCAGCTGAGATTGTTTCTACTGATGGTAAAGACGCAATGAAGGCGCAGATCAGAATACTTGAAATTACGGGGCAGGATGTCACTGAGCACTATCAGCTTGCCGCCTGGTTGGCACTACGTACAGCTCGGGAGTCAGGTTGTACCGCTGCGCTGTTAACCGACGGCAGTCCAACATGCGGTAGCCAATTCATCTATGACGGTTCATTTACTGGCCAACGTAAGTCAGGCATGGGAGTCGCAGCGTCTCTGCTCACTGAACATGGAATAGCCGTGTTTTCTGAGAATAGGCTCGCCGATCTCATTGCCTGGATTGATGAGAAAGAACGCTGAACATATTTTTCATTGAGATACGAGAAGATGTCAGCTTTTTTGTTTATTACTGACGTCATATCTTCTCAGGCCGATTTGTGCCAGGAGCGAAACTTTATATACGTTGCAGTAGGTAAAACGCTACGATATTTTTCTCATTTGAAATGTAGACACTTTGTACGGTTCATAAAATCTCAACAACTTCAAATTCTTCAGCGATCAGCTCCATATCATCAGAAAAATAACCTTCACGAGTAAAAAACCGCTGATGTTCTTTCTTCCAATACTCAAGGCTCAAATCACCTTCACCTTCCTTTCGGGCAAAGTCCGCGGTAACATCACAAAAACGCACCAGTCGCATCGAAACCAACCTAATAACGCATACCGGTACATCTTGGCTATCAAGGATGATGTTATAACTCCCAATCTTAGGTGCATATTTTTCTTGTAGGTAAGATGCAAAAGAACCGCATGAGGCCGTTTTAATCCCTTTTTTAATAAGGTCTGCAAGCTCGTTGGCCAGTTCTGGGCTATCACCAATTTGCCAAGCATCAGCGCTTGGATACTTCACCTTTAATTCATCAACCGCAGACATTTAAAATCCTAATTAATCTTAATAAAAAGAAATTTTATACATATTATGAGCGTGAATTGCTCGAAAATTTACATAGATGCTTTCATATTACTTTTAGTCCGCTTTTCGCTCAACGCTGCCCGTCGACTTCTACCCGTTTAATAAACAGGCTCAATGTGGGATGTTTTCCGTTTTCTTAGCGGTTCCCGTAAACTACACCTCGCAGGCTATAACCTATGTGCAATGACGATAAACGGCTGTAATCTTGGTTTTTAGGCTCGTTAGCAAGACAAATTGCCAAAATGCCTGTTTATAAAAGCCCTCTGACTGGTTCGCGCTGGTGCACCAGGCGACTCCAACGAACGAGGAGGGGCGTAGCTATTCATACGAAGGAAGTAAGATGCTTTTGCCATATTCAGGCTTTACAAAAGCCGTATATCAATCGTCACTTGAAGAATGAGCCGTCAGCTGTTTGTTTCTCTGGATGGGCCCAAGGGAACCGGTAAAACCACACTGCTGGAAGCCATTACGAAAGTACTAAGGGCAGACAACAAGAAAGTGATCCGGCTTTGCGAGAAAAAAAGCGATCCCTACAGGGCTGAAACAATGGCCCTTGTTAACAAGCTCGCCAGAAATCCCGCCCTGGATTTGGAACTGGAGCTTTGTGAGCGCTTTGCTGATAGCCGTGCCTGGATTTCCAGACAAGTGCTGACTAAACAGCCACCGGACAGCATTATCTTGATGGATCGCTGGTATCCGTCGGATGCAGCGTTTCGCCGGATGGTTCCATTTGCAGAGATTTTACAGCTTAACATTGAACGAAACGTGCGAGTGCCAGACCTGAATGTCGGGGTTGTTACTGCGCCTGATATTTCATGGGCGAGGGCCGCGGCCCGATCGCGTGGGCTGAGTAGTACGGTGATTCATAAGCTTGAAGAGCATGTCGCTTGTACCAAAGCGTTCGCGCGAGAAATTGCAGATCAGGGCTGGGTTTTATGCCGTAATGAAGGAACGATCGAAGATGCAACGATGCTAGTGATATCTGAGATTTACAAAGTGCCTGGGTGCCCTTAAGCATCGTTTTTGCAGGCAGAGCTTCTGGCGCATATCACTGGGGATCAGGCCGTTTTTTATGGGATCTATGCGTTTCCTGTAAGTCAGTTAAGCGCCAACGTGATAGCTGGTAAGAGAGTTACTGACGTAGCGGTGAATCATCAACGCTGGCGGGTCATTTGCAGGAGGAACGTTTACTGTTCACCAGACAGGATTAGCCGGGCAGACGGAGCCACAAATGTAGGCAGGTATGCCTGCAAATCTACCGGCTATGGGTCTGTGAACATGGTCTGCAGAGATGACTAATATTCTGGCCTGAACACGTCTAATATAAGGCTTACGTCCGGGCGCTGTGTGACAGAATCATTCCTTACAGCACTAAACATCAGGGAGCCGGAGGCGTGTTTTCGTTTTGGAAAAAACGCAGAAACTGAACGGTTTGCTGATTCATGGTTTCAATGGCCATCAGATGCTCAAGTCTTTTCCACTTAATGCCGATGATGTGCAGCAAGTCCCGGTAAAAAATACTGAATTTCCCCCAGGGATAAAGAATCGCTAACCCGGTATCCATTTGTTCCAACCATGTGTGGCAATGACGATTTAATTGTGCGGTATACGCTAAAACGTCGTTATATTGCTTCTCGAGTTCTGGTTTTAATACGCGCAGTTTTTCATGCTCTTGCGCAACGAGCGCTTCTTGTTCCTGAAAAGCGCGGGCTTTGGTCCAGGCTCCTTTCGCTGCGAAATAGATAATCGGCGCTGCCACGATCCCTCCCAGTACCAACATACCGCCGCTCATTCCCGCCCCGCCCGCAGCGAGTGCACCACCACCAAACCAGGCAAGTGTCGCATTGCTTGCCGCGACGCCGGACAACGTGCCGATGGCTGTGCCAGTAGACGCGGTGCCAATGGCAGAAACAAGCGCCCATGCACCCAATGCCATTGAACCACCCACAATCCCACCAAATCCCACGTTGAGTACACCGGAATACTGTTGATTAAATCGTTCAATACTCTGCGATGCACGCATTGTTAGTCGGGACTGTTTATCGAAAGAAAGGGGTGTGGTTTCTAATAATTTCTCGATATGCTCAAGTCTGGCTTTTACGGTTTTTAGCGTGTCACCCAATTCACTAATACGATTATCAATCTTGGTTTTTATTTGTGTTATTTCGTCATGCGTTATTTTGTAGGAAGCATGAGTGGATTCGAAACTTGCTTTCGCATGCTCTAATTCCAACGACCCACCGAGCGTGATGATGGCATTCGCGGTGCGAAGCCCTGCTTTTAATAATCCCATGTTGTGCCTTGTCTGGTTGAACCTGGATTGTTTTCATTAGGAGGTGAAAAGTGCCGCCCTTGAGACACCGTAGTCTCGAGAATTTACACTTGTAAAAACAACGCGAACTTCCGCTCCTCGCTCATTGCAGAACTTATGCTCCTTAAATCTGGCGACTTTATACCAGAAACGGACATTACTAATCTATTCACCCCTTCGACAATGCTTCCCTGAGATAATTCTCCAGCAAAGATGCACACATTCGGGTTTCATAAGACATTATTTCTACCGGTGGAAGTAGCAGATGGGCACTAAAAGGAGGTATTTGAAAGCCGCCTAATAAGGGTATTAACAGCCCTTCTTCAATCTCACTCCGGCAGACCAGATCTTGCAAAACACCGATTGCGCGACCAGCTAATAAAAATGTGTAAACACTACGCCAGTGCGTTGAACGGAATTTAATATTGACGGGAGTATTTAATAGCTGGTCGTCAGGCGTGATAAATGGAATCTGATTATTCGGGAAAATGCCTGAAACAGTAGCAAAGGAAAAATTAATCAGTTCATCGGGGGATTGAGGCAAACCATTTTTTGCCAGCAAAGCGGGAGATGCGAGCAACACCCTGTGGACGGTGCCAAGCGGACGCGCTACAAAATAACCATCTGCTACCTCTCCAAGCCTTAATGATATATCGACCCCCTCCGTGACGGGGTCGATAATGCGATCGTTGAATACCAGATCAATTTGCAGCTCAGGGTGCTTTTCCTGAAGCCGTAATATAGCCGGTAACAGCAAGGCCTCTCCGGCGGAAAAGGGTGCGGAGATGCGAATTTTTCCACGCAAACATTGATTTTCTTCGTTCACTGACAGAGCGTATTCTGCGGCCTGAATAGCCGTTTTGCTTCGCTCATAAAATAGATTACCGCTGTGCGTCAGCGACATGTTACGGGTATTACGCCGTAGCAAACGAGTACCAAGATATGCTTCAAGCTTTTCTATTCGTTCACTCACTGTGGGTTGCCCAATACAGAGATCACGGGCTGCAGCTGACATGCTGCCCCGCTCAACGACCCTGACGAAAATGCGCATTGCAGAGAGTAAGTCCATAAAAAGATTATATTGGTTTTTCCGATAGATGAAAGCGGATCCTGATACCTTCTGTAAGAGTGAAAAGTGATGAATACTTAATGCCTGCGCTAAAAGTTGGCCAAATAGCCGCTAATTTCAATCATTTTTCTGGAAGAAAAGCATGTCAGATATCAAATTATTTATGTTCCAGTCGGGAACGCAGCAATGCAAGTATCACAATATCCGTATGAATCAGGGGAAAGGGGAAAACTATGAAATACCCGTGCCGTGGTTTTTACTCACTCATCCTGACGGTATTACTGTGATAGATGGTGGTCTGGCTGTTGAAGGATTAAAAGATCCTCATGCATATTGGGGCAGTGCTGCGGATCAGTTTATGCCGGTAATGTCAGAGAAACAGGGCTGCTTAGAACAACTCCAAAATCTTGGTATCGCGCCCGCAGACATTCGCTACGTCTTGTTGTCGCATCTACACTCAGACCATACCGGTGCTATTGGGCGTTTCCCGCATGCAACTCATATCGTGCAGGAGCTTGAGTACGACTATGCCTTTGCTCCTGACTGGTTCACTGCTGGTGCATATTGTCGAAAGGATTTCGACCGGCCAGATATTAATTGGCAGTTTCTAAAAGGAATTCAAGATGATAACTATGACCTGTATGGTGATGGCACATTACAGTGTATTTTCACTCCAGGTCATTCTCCAGGCCATCAATCTTTTATTGTGAGATTGCCGTCGGGACCAACCTTTACGCTAGCTATTGATGCGGCATATACCGTCGATCACTACAACGATAGAGCACTTCCCGGACTTATGACATCAGCTACCGATGTCGCTCAATCTGTTAAGAAACTACGTCATTTAACCGAACAGCACAGTGCAGTGCTTATCCCTGGTCACGATCCTGAAGAATGGAAAAAATATTCGCTCGCTCCCGCCAGTTATGGCTGAGTAAATGGCCACTACAAAGACAGGGTTCTGGAGCAATTTAATGCAACGAAAAAAGTACTTACGAGGATCAGGATCGCGTCTAAAGGATGTTTAACGTTAAGCGTTGCATGTGCATCTTGTGAATACTTCATTGCCCCGATAGTCATCTCACACCTTAACCGTGGGCAGCTTAATGACAATATGTCCGCCACTCGCTCAAAGCTACAATTAACCCAAAAAACAAAAAGCCCGCTTAGTTTCCTAAGCGGGCTTCTCTAAATTTGGCTCCTCTGACTGGACTCGAACCAGTGACATACGGATTAACAGTCCGCCGTTCTACCGACTGAACTACAGAGGAATCGTGTGAACGGGGCGCATAATATCCAGAGGGCCATGGAGTGTCAACGCTAAATTCGACAAAAGCATCCGACTGCTCAGCAACTAATCAATACCGTCATAAAAAGCCACTTTTCTGGCATAAACTGGGCTTCAGCGCGCGATTTAACAATCACAGCGCTGGCCGCGAAGTTGCCTTGCCAGCGGGTCCTGCAGATAAAAACGGGTGAAATGGCCGTATACCAGCGGAAAACGTTCAGAAAGCAACTCTGGCGCACTAAAGAAGTATTCAGACAGCACGGCAAAACATTCTGCCGGATCGGTGGCGGCATAGGCGTCCATGCTCGCGGCTTCTTCGCCGACAGTATCAATCTCATCTTGCAAATTTTGCATAGCAGCCTGCAAATCATGCTCCCACGAAACCACTTCGCGCAGCGGGATTGGTGGAACACCGCTGACTTCGCCACCATTGCGCATATCCAGTTTGTGGGCGGCTTCGTGGATTATCAGGTTAAATCCGGAGTTGTCGAACGAGTCTTCGATATCCTGCCAGTTAAGGACGATCGGACCCTGATCCCAGCTCTGGCCGGCATGAATTTGCGAGCCTGCGTGCACCAGCCCGTTTTCATCCTGCCACGGTGAATCCACCACGAAAGGGGAAGGGTAGAGCAGAATCTCATGGAAACCGTCGAGCCATGATGCGCCGAGCTCCATTACCGGTAGCGCGAACAATAACGCGATGCGGGCCTGCATCTGTTCTGTCAGCGTAATTCCCTGCAAAGGAACCAGCCTTTTTTGATGCATAAGCTGGCTGGCAATCTGAACCAGGCGCGCTTTCTCCGACTCATTCAGGGAGGATAAAAGTGGGATTTTCAGCGCATCATTCCATGCGTCTGATTTCTCAATTTTCAGGTCATTCGCTTTCCACGGCCACTTAATCATCATCTTGCTCGCAAAGTGATCATTCGGATTGTCAGCAGGGTTCTCCGCCAGATTACTCCAATACAAGTAACTTCAACAAGTTAGCTTCGCTATCGGACTGATTCTGTGTGGATGTTACACATCAGCGGATTTTAAGCAAAAACCGCACGCATCTTATAAGACGTAGCTCACGTTATTATTCTAGTTGCTGGTTCAAAGCGTGCCCGCAGTGCATATGATTCGCAGGCACGGAATGCTCCTGAATGAGGCTGATATATCAATCCGACAGGCTGAAACTGTTATTCTCAGCCCGGCACCAGAACGGTTAAATGTAATTGCTGACTTGTATTTCGATATTCTCTGAGGTTGTTTTGAACTCTTTTGCCAGCAATGCAATAAAGGCGTCACGGTCGATATGCTCTACTTTTCCATCGTGATAAGTATCTGAAAAAGAAACATAAAGACCATCTTTAAAACCGATCTGAACACTTTCACCTTCAATGGGGATGTTTTTCATGAGGTATTCCTTCACAGCCATATATTGAACTAAGCCATTGAAAACATAATTGCAGGTGTTTTGTTAACTTATTTTCTCACGGTCATAGCACAACTGAACTTATAGTGCCGCTAACCCGGACTTTGAACTGTGACCCGCGGCAGGATTTATTATGTACAGATGCGGGCGATGGCTGGAAATCACTCCAGCCATTTTTCGATGAATTCAACGGGAGCCACCGGCTTGCCAAAAAAGTAACCTTGTAAAAATTCCAGGCGATAAGGCGCGAGGTAATCGACCTGGGTTTGTGTCTCAATACCTTCCGCGACAATAATCATTTGCAGGCGTTTAGCCAGATCAATCACGTTATCGACGATATGCCCTGCCAGCGCATCGGTGCCGATCCGCCCAATAAAACTTTGGTCGATCTTCAGAATATCGATATGAAACTTTTGCAGATAGGCCAGGCTGGAATGCCCTGTGCCAAAGTCATCCATAGCAATCAATACCCCCATCCGGCGCAGTGCGTTGAACAGGCTGTGCGTGATCTCCCCGGGTTCAATAAGTTCGCGTTCGGTCAGTTCCAGCACCAGATTGATCGGATTCTCTTTGAAGGCGTTGATGAAGGCTTTGCAGTCTTCAGCCAGTGTGAGGTCTTTAAAATGGCTTGCGCAGATATTAAAACCAAAATGGAAATTTTTCGGCAACTGTGCGGCCAGCGGGCCGAACTGATCGCGCACCTGAGCCATGATCAACCGGGTCATCGGCACAATCAGGCCGCTCTCTTCGGCCAGCGGGATAAACTGGTATGGCGGAATTAGCCCGGATTGCGGATGTTGCCAACGCATCAGGACTTCAGCCCCGGTAATCTGGTGATTTGTGCCGTCAACGACGGGTTGCAGGTAGGGAATAAACTGTTTCTTTTCCAGCGCTTCTTTCAACGCAGACGTCGGGTTGCCCACCCGTCCCAGTTGGGCATACGTCATAAAGGCGATAAAAATGCTGACCAGCGGGAATAAAATAAGGCTGACGGTCGCGTAATCAAAAATATAGCGCCAGTGATCGCTTTTACGGATCACTAACCGCATTTCATAAGGGTAATGCTCAGAGGTGAGCACCATTCGTTCCCCCTCAGGCCAGCTATCGCTGGTGTGAATTTTACCCTTATTGTCCATCCACTGGTTGCCTACCTGCAATATCAGGTAAGCATGGGTGCTGAGCAGTTCCAAAATGTTATGCAAAAAATAACCGTCGACCCCAACCAGCACGCCGCTGCCGTTAACGTCGTGGCGATACGCAATAAGCGGGTGATTTGGCGTAACGGCATTGCCGCTCATCAGCATCAGTTTCCCGCCGACATATTTATCCGTGGAGATATCGTCAGTCCGCTCGCCAAATAGTGAGGCGCAGTAAATCGTGTTCTGGCGATAAAGATTAACCGTACGGACATTCGGTACGCTGGCGACCTGCCAGCGCAGTGCCTGGATGGTGTCCTGAGTGCAGGGGGTGCCGATCAGATTTTCAACGGCAGCGGTCGCTCTGGCAGCATTATCCAGCGTCATATCTACCAGTCTTACGGATTGCTGCAAACTTGCCCCGGCATCACGGCGTAACCCCTGGGCGGTTTGCCAGGAAATGGCCAGAATCCCGAGTGCAGCGACGACAATGAATGCCAGCAATGAAAGGCAAATTCTGATACGTGGTTGGTTTAACCAGTTTAAGGCCAAAGAGATATCCACCAGTAAGGGTCAGAGATAGAAGTTTCGTCCAGTTAATATAACCCATAATGGTGTTATCCACTGTCACCGCCGCAGTAAGAAGGTCAAATTCACACCAGTGATAAACCTGTATTTGATACAAATCATGAATGGATAACCCTTCAACTATTTTTTGTATTATTAAAATTTTTAAAGCGTATTATCCCGTTTTTCGCCGGATTGTGAGTTTGTTCTTGTGGTCTTTGGTGAAATTTACAGTTTATGGTAAAGGGGTTTTATATGTTTAGGAAATTATCTGCTGAGTTTATCGGCACGTTTGTTTTGGTTTTTGGCGGCTGCGGCAGCGCTTTTTTTGCGGCGGGTTTTCCTGCGCTGGGCATTGGTTTTGCAGGTGTGGCGCTGGCGTTTGGCCTGACGGTGTTAACGATGGCATTTGCTGTGGGTCATATTTCGGGTGGCCATTTTAATCCGGCGGTGACTTTGGGTTTATTTGCGGGTGGACGAATTCCTGGCAATGATGTGGTGCCTTATATTATTTCTCAGGTTCTTGGCGGTATTGCGGCGGCGGCTGTGTTGTACGTGATTGCCAGCGGGCATGCGGATTTTAATGCTACGACGAGTGGTTTTGCTTCTAACGGTTATGGCGAGCACTCCCCTGGTGGTTACAGCCTTGCCGCTGCGATGATATGTGAAGGTGTTCTAACCGCCATTTTCCTGATTGTGATCCACGGTGCGACGGACAAACGCGCTCCGGCCGGTTTTGCGCCTGTCGCCATCGGCCTGGCGTTAACTCTTATCCATCTCATCAGCATTCCTGTCACCAATACCTCGGTGAACCCGGCGCGTAGTACAGCAGTGGCGCTGTTTCAGGGGACCTGGGCAATACAGCAACTTTGGATGTTCTGGCTGATGCCGGTTGTCGGCGGCGTGGCTGGCGGCCTGATCTACCGTAACATTCTGCAATCTAAAGACTGAGGCCCGTCACTTTTAACGGTTTTCCTGGTAGCGTAAAGTTTGTAGCATAAACCTTTACGCTGCCTGTCAGATAACGATACCAGGACAACCCGATGCTTCCCCGTTTTAAACTGCTCTTTTGTGCCGCTGCCTTATCCTTTTCTGTTACCGGTGCCGCAGTGGCTGCCGATGCGCCCAGCTACGGGCCGCAATTACAGGGTTTTGACTACCCGTATCCGCTGAAACAATTTTCCTTCAACTCACAGGGTGCGCCGTTGCAGATGGGGTACCTCGATGTCTCCCCGGTGGGGCGAAAAAATGGTCAGACAGTGGTGCTGATGCACGGGAAAAACTTCTGCGCAGCGACCTGGGGGGATACGATCAAAGCGCTGGTGGGCAGCGGATATCGCGTGATCGCGCCCGATCAGGTCGGATTCTGTTCTTCTACTAAGCCGGAGCATTATCAGTACAGTTTCCAGCAACTGGCGATCAATACTCATGAATTGCTTAAAAGCCTGAAGATCACCAAAGCCGTGATTGTCGGGCATTCGACCGGTGGGATGCTGGCAACGCGTTACAGCCTGATGTTTGCGCCGGAAGTTTCAAAACTGGTGCTGGTGAATCCGATAGGTCTGGAAGACTGGAAAGCGAAGGGTGTGCCATTCAGGACGGTAGATCAGTGGTATGACCGTGAGCTAAAAACATCAGCCGACAGCATCAGACAGTATGAGCTTAAAACTTATTACGTGAATAAGTGGAAGCCGGAATATGATCGTTGGGTGGATATGCTGGCGGGGCTCAATAATGGGCCGGGGCATAAATTGGTTGCGTGGAACTCGGCGCTGATTTACGACATGATTTTTACCCAGCCGGTATTCTACGAATTCAAAAACCTGCGCGTTCCGACGACGCTGATGATTGGCACGTCAGATACGACGGCAATTGGCAGCGACATTGCGCCACCGGCGGTGAAGGCTAAAATAGGCCACTACAATGTGCTGGGAAAACAGGTAGCGAAGATGATCCCGCATGCGAAACTGATTGAATTTAAAGGCCTGGGGCATGCGCCACAAATGGAAGAACCGGAAAAATTCAATGCCACCTTGCTGAAAACGCTGGCGCACTGATTTTACTTCAGAATAAAACCGCAGCCCGAAATGCGCTGCGGTTTTTTATGGGGTTTAAGCGATTAACGCAGATTGTCGGGGAAGTTGGCCGGCAGTTCATTGGCGGCACAGTCGATCACTGTATCGTTATCAGCACCACAATCGCGAACGAAGGTGATGGTGGCGAATTCGTCAATCACCTCAGTCGGGTAAGCCGGTCCGGCATCGCGATATGAATTCATCAACGGGATATGGTCATTCTGGAAACAGATGGTTTTTTCCGGGTTGTTGATGATCCAACGTGGGAAGAAAATAGTGCCATGGAAGACTTTATCCCCCAGGTTCACAATCAGGCTGACGTCAGTGCCGGTCGGTTCTGTCCACGAAATTTTGTACACATCTGAAGCGACACGCACGATATAGGCTCTCTGGTCTTTTACCCAGCGATTACCCACAATACCGCTGTGAATACGGTAATCCAGCGTTTCGGCATTTTTAACATAAATTTCATAGTTCCAGCCGTTGTCATAGGTATAAACAACGTGTTTGCCGACAAAACCGCTCAGGTCATGTTTATCAAAGCTGCTCATCATAATTCTCCTTAACGTGCTGTAGGGGGAAACGTTTTGTTTCGTTGATAAGAATATTACCTGCTAAAAAGTTGATATAAAAACGGTGATATTAGATAAAAACAATCTACAATTTAGATTGTTTTTTTGTCAGTGAGAGCAAATAAATGGCACTTCCACGTACCACACTCGAGCAGTGGGTAGTTTTACAGACGGTAACAGAACAAGGGAGCTACGCGCAGGCTGCCGTGGTGCTTAACCGCAGCCAGTCGTCGGTCAGTTATGCGCTAAGCGGGTTACAGGATCGTCTCGGGCTACGCTTGCTGGAAATCAACGGACGCAAAGCTACGCTGACGGAGCAAGGGCGTGCGCTGCTGACGCAGGCGACTCCGCTAATTTCCGCTTTTTTGCAGCTTGAGCATCGTGCCGCCGGGTTGAAAGATGGGGTGCGCACTGAACTGAGCCTGGTGGTTGACAGTGTCTTCCCCAAGAACCGCCTGTTCCGCGCCCTCAAAAACTTTCAGACGCAGTTTCCGGATACACGGGTGCATCTGACGGAAATCCTGCGCGGCGAAAGCGTCGGGCAGCTCAGGGAACGCTCGGCGGATTTATACATCACCACGCTGGCACCGGAAAATGCCATTCATGGACGTTTCTTACTGGATGTAGATTTTGTTCCGATAGCGAAAAGCGATCATCCGTTACTGGCGCTGCCTGTTCCGCTGACAGCACAAGATCTGGCGCGTTTCCCGCTCATCAGCGTCGCCGACCGGCATTTACCCGATACCGGTCACCGCCCGGCAGGCACGGTAGCGAACTGGACATTCACCACGGTGGGGGCTGCGATGGAAGCGATTGCCGTTGGTGTGGGGTATGGCTGGTTGCCGCAGGAAAGTGTGAAGGATGCGCTGGAGAATGGGGCGCTCAGCCTTCTGGCGCTGTCTGCCAGAACAGTACGGCAAACTGCGTTGTACATGGTGATGGATGATGAATCCGAGCGGTTTGATCAAACTGTCAGCGCACTGTCGAAAAGTATCCTGGCGGAGTGCGGTTTGCTGCCCTGATGCACGGCAGCAAACCGTTTTTAGTACACCGGATGAATATCAGTGTGCAGCCTGGCAGGCGGCAAGAATATCCAGTTGAGGATCACGTTCCGAAGTCTGCACATTCATCGCGCTGAGCACGGTGTGGAACAGGTTGTCCTGCGACACATCTTTCTGTGCAGCGTTGGCCTTCAGGCATTGCATATCGATGCCCTGCGCCTTCACATAGCCATCGGATAGCCAGAACAACATCGGGACATGAGTCTGCTGAGCTGGCGCAACACTGTATGGCGTGCCGTGCAAATACAGACCGTTTTCACCCAAAGATTCACCGTGATCGGAAAGATAAATGACCGCCACGTTATACTTATCCTGATATTGTTTCGCTTTTTCAATAACCTGAGACACCAGATAATCAGTGTACAGCAGGGTATTGTCGTAAGTATTCACCAATTGTTCCTGCGAGCAGTTTTCGATATCGCTGCGCGGGCAATCAGGCGTGAACTGACGAAACTCAGGCGGGTAACGTTTGTAATAAGTCGGACCGTGACTGCCGATAAGATGCAGGGCGATCAGCGTGTTTTTGCCATCCGGCTTGATATCGTCATCGACATTCTGCATCAGCGCCATGTCATAGCAGGTATCACCATCGCAGAATTTACCGTCTTTGCTGGTATCAATAGTGACGTTCGGTACACGGTCACACACGCCTTTACAGCCTTCGTCGTTATCTTTCCAGAATACAGAAACCCCTGCTTTATGCAGGATATCCAGCAGCCCTTCGCTGTTACGCGCCCGGTTGGCGTCGTAGCTGGTGCGTTTCATATTTGAAAACATGCAGGGAACGGAAATGGCCGTTGCGGTGCCGCATGATGTCATTTTATTGAAATACACCACATCAGGGATTGCCTGAGTGTATTGGTTAGTCGGCTTCGCATAACCGTTTGATGACTGGTTTTGTGCCCGTGCGGTTTCACCCACAATGAGGAAGACCAGATTCGGTTTCTGACCCGGCTGCTGCACCAGTTTTGCATCGTTACCGAGGGTCTGGAACGGCATTTTCGGGGTGAAGTAACGGTGATTCATGTACTGGAATGCGCTGTACAGATAGTTTGTCGGCACAATTTCCAGATTCAGCGTGCGGTTATTGCGGCCAACCGATGCGTAATCTTTGTAGAAAATTCCCGCGACAGAGGCGACAACCAGCAATGAAATGACCATCGACACCAGGCGAACACCGAGGCGGCGCAGGCGGGTTTTTTCATAACTGACGGGCGTCAGGAAGAGCAAAATGGCAGGCAGGACGCCGGTAAAGACAAACCACAACACCACTTTCAGATTCAGATAAGAGCTTGCTTCAGCCGACTGCGTTTCAAGAATATTTTCAATCATGCCGCGGTCAAATACGACCTGATAGGTCAGCATTGCGAAACTGGCAAGCGCACTGACGGGCAGTACGATAATAAAGAAAGGCTTAAGCAACGGACGGAAGCTGAACGGGGTGAAAACAAAGTTCAGTGCGGCAAACAGCACAACCGGAATGGTCAGGGCAAAGGCCAGATTATAAGCAGGTAACGCATGCAGTATGCGGTAAAAGTGCAATAAAATCGGCAGGTTAACGACAAAGGTAAAGTACAGGGTCAAGAGCAAAGTCAGCTTAAAATAACTGATCTTCGGAAATAAATAGCGCAAAGATAACTCCCAGCAAAATAAATATAGCAGGCGTTAATGCGAGGGAAACATAACGCATGGAAATGAATGGCTGGATATCATATGAGTTCAAGCTTAAGAAAGCCTTAATGTAATTGTCATAATATTTTAATGGGGGGAGTGTTTTCGGAAAGGTTCAGAAAATAAATAAAATATAACAGCGAGGTTTTTAGTGCCTGAAGCCTTATGCTGTGCGGCATAACGATGCTGTGGTTGAAAAACAACCTATCGTTTAAACCTTTCTGAGTGCGCATTCCCCGCTCATTTTGCCCCATCTCTGATTAATCCTGGCAAGTTTAATTCATCACTGGCAGCCCACCGGCTGGCAGAAGGACGTCTGTGTTGATTTCATCTTCGGCCACCATTGCGGCCAGCAGTATCGTTGAACCCGGTGCCCTTATCGGCGCGCATGTCGTCATCGGGCCTTTTTGTATTATTTCCGCCAGTGTGCAAATTGGCGAAGGAACCATCATCTCGCCCCATGTCGTCATCAATGGCAATACTAAAATCGGCACTAAAAACCAGATTGGTATGGGGTCATCCATCGGGGAAATCAGTCAGGATTTGAAATATGCCGGAGAGCCTTCAGGCCTTGTCATCGGTGACGGCAACCGGATTGGCTGCCACACGACGCTCCACCGGGGCACGGAACAGGGAGGGGGGATGACGCGAATAGGCAATCTGAACGTCTTCGAACGCGGCGTGCATATCGGGCATGACTGTCAGGTTGGCAATGAAGTTTTTATGGGCGAACACAGCGGCCTTGCCGGGCATGTCGGGGTGGGTGATTTCTCCCACATTGCTGCATTATGCGCGATACACCAATACTGTGTGGTGGGGGCCGGGACTCGCCTGCTGCAACGTTCCGGAGTGGTTCAGGATGTGCCACCGTTTGTGCTGGCTGAAGGTAATCATGCACAGCCGAAAGGGATAAATGAGCAGTCCGCCGGTTATCTTGGTGCTGACGCGGCACAACGGGCAGCCATCCACCATTTGTATGACCTGATATACCATCAGCAGGCGGTTAAAGAGCAGGTGATGGAAGAAACAACGCGGCTCTGTGTGGAATACCCCCTTCTGCGGCACTTTAGTGAATTCTTCCTCCGGTCAGCGCGCGGGATTATCCGGTGAATATTGATAATCAACACGCCTGAGATTGACCAGAGGAAGAGGCAACGGTCAGGCTTCGAGTGCCAGGAGGGCAAACGTCGCCAGCCAGTGCTCACCCATATAGGTGCTGTCGAGGTGATCCAGCGCACTGCGTAAGTGTGTTTCTGCGCTCTGACGAAGCAGCGCTGCGCGACGGTCACCTTCTGGCAGCGCAGAGGCAAGAGCCCGCTGACACCAGGCACGGCTCAGATTCAATCCGTCCAGATGGCCAATTTTACCGTCGCTGCGATCGGTAACGGTGGCTGGGGTGAACAACGTCGCAGGCTGGCTGTAAGCCAGATCCGGCAGAAACCGGCCAAACCAGGTGACAAACGCTTCAGCCGGCAACACGCGGCGCATCAGCTCCGCCTCCATCAGTGACGGCGAAAGAAACTCGTCGCCACCGGGTTCCCAGGCCTGACAGTGCACATCTTCCAGGTGCCAGCGCAGTGCGGTTTCCTCAATCAGTTCCGCCAGTTTGTGATGCTTTACGCGGCGGGCGTAATCAAGCGTCAGTGCCAGCGCAAAGGCCGTATTGAAATGGCTGCCGACGCGCAGCGGATAGGTGGCTTTCGGCAGGAAATCCGCAAAACTTTTCTCAAAGAACCTGCTCATTGGTGCCAGCGTTTTTGCCCACTGCGCCGCCTGCGGCAACGCCATTTCGTGCAGCTGCTGCGTCAGCGCCAGGAACCAGGCCCAGCCGTAAGGCCGTTCAAATCCGGCGTGCTGCGGCTGGCGCAGATAGGCCATCTCGCCGGCTACGTTCTCGTCGGTGAAATGCGCGCTGACCACGGCAATAATCGCACCGGCTACCGGTAAATCCGGGAAGCGATCCAGCAACCGTAATAACAGCCAGTAGCCGTGGACGCAGGAATGCCAGTCGTAGCTGCCGTAAAAAATCGGGTGTAGCTGGCGCGGTGTTTTTGCGTCTTCCGCGCTGCTCATCGCATGCATCAGTTTATTCGGAAACTCACGCGTTAAATGGTTCAGCGCCAGTGAGGCAAAACGGGACGCCATTTCTGGCGTCAGTGTGGTGGTGAGCTGCGTCGCCATCGTCTTTCCTTATCAGAAACGGAACACAAATAAATACATAAACGCGGTGTTGACCAGCAACAGTAATACGCCGGTTTTCCACTGTGCTTTTATCACGCCATTTTTGTCCTGCAATTCAAGCAACGCCGCAGGCACGATATTGAAATTAGCGGCCATCGGGGTCATCAGGGTGCCGCAGAAGCCGGAGAGCATACCAATCGCCCCCATGATGGCCGGGTTGCCCCCGAGCTGGTTGACGATGAGCGGTAAACCGATGCCGGCTGTCATGACCGGAAACGCCGCGAACCCGTTGCCCATAATCATGGTAAACAATGCCATACCGAAGGTGTAAGCGATGACGATAGCCAGCGGCGAACCCAGTGGAATAATATTTTTAACCAGCTCAGAGACAACGCCACCGACGCCTGCCAGCGCAAACAGCGCACCCAGAGCGGCCAGCATTTGCGGCAAAATTGCCGCCCAGCCGACGGTATCCATCGTCTGGCCGCCCGCCTTGATGGCTTTGACCGGCGAATCCCGCAGCATAATGAGTGCCACGATAAAGGCCACCAGCGTGCCGATCACCAGTGAAATCAGCGTGACGTTTTTGGCTTCCACCAGCGGCGTGTATTTCAGCGTCAGTGTGCCAATCAGCGTCACAATGGGGATCAGCAGGGCAGGGATAAACAACCGGTTGCCAAAACGTTTCGCACCGGCCTCACGTTTTTCTACCTGCTCAGGTTGTTCGGCGTCTGATTTCCCTTTCCCCAATTTCCCTGTACCCGCAATCACTGCCAGCAAAATGGCCATGCAGCCGGTCACAAAATGCGGTAATTCACCGCCAAACAGGAACGTGATGCCGTAAATCCCCCAGAACAGCGCGTTGACATAGCGACGGGCGTTGCTTTTATCGCGCAGGTTAAAGAAGGCATAAGCGCAGAACATCAGTCCCGCGAGAATATAAACGGTTTGCAAAGTGATCATTTCGCTGCGCCCCCGTGTTGAGCGTCGAAACGTTTAGCCAGTGAGCGGTCAAGCAGCCACAAACGAATAAAATGAATAATCAGTGCGGCAATCGCTGTTGGAATGGCCCAGACGGAAAGGTGCAGAGGTTCCACATTTATTCCGTATTGTTCCAGGAAACCTTTAATTAACAGAATCGACTGCACGGCAATAAAGATATCTTCGCCGAAGAAGACCGCCACATTATCTGCTGCCGCCGCATGCGCGCGAATTTTCTGGCGGACATCATTGGGCAAATCACCGTATTTGGTGGTGGCTGCTGCTTCGGCCATCGGGGCGATCAGCGGACGCACCATCTGCGCGTGCCCGCCCAGAGAGTTGAGCCCTAACGCAGCCGTCATCTGGCGCAGGAAGAAATACAACATCAGAACACGCCCTGTTGTCGCCGCATGAACCTTGGAAATCAGGTGCCGCGCCTGTTCTTTCAGGCCGCTGCGTTCAAGTATGGCGATCACCGGCAGCGTCAGCCAGATCAGGCCCATATAGCGGTTATCGGTGAAGGCTTTTCCGAACGCGCTGATTATTTCGACGGTGTGCATACCGCCCGCCAGACCGGTAGAAATACCGGCCACCGTGACAACTAATAATGGATTAAATCGCAGTGCAAAACCGAGCACGACGATCGGAATACCAATTAAAACCCACATGGTTTGTCCCTCAAGGATGTTGTGTTTGTTTTATATTTTTGATGATGACCGGTATGACAAATACGCCTGTAATAACTGCGTGTTATTACATATTTTTATTTCGTATAAATAAAAGCGTGAGCCGGAAAGTAACAAGCACAAACCCTGAACGCAAGATACAAAACTGAGGGCGGTCATAGGAAATTACTCTGTATGCCCGCGCTTTTGTTATCTGACAAAATAAATAACTGCGCCGGAAAATATCGCTGGCGAATCAGGGAGGCCGTATGCGGAATATCAGAATAATTAACCCGCGCAGATGACCGGATATAACGAAAAGAGAGCAGGCAGGACGATTTTTGTAACGGAATTCCGGGCGCTTTGCGGGCTTTCCAATGAAATGAACAAGCGTCTCACGCGACTGTCAAAATTTTCTTAACGGTTTAGGTAGTTAGCAGATTGTGCGCCAGACTTCGGTGATATGATGGGTGCCACGCTTGGGCGACGCCCGGTATACAGAGATTTTAAGGATACAGGTAATGCAGATTATGAGATCGAATCAAATTCGCTGGCTCAGTGTATTGATTGTGATGGGCGGGCTGTTACTGATTCTTCCTCTTCATTTACTGGCGTGCTTTATTGCTGGTTTTCTGGTGTTTGAACTGATCAACGCGCTTACACCATACTTTCAAAAGATCATCAGCGGCGAACGTGCCCGCTGGGTGGTGGTGGCTTTTATCGGCACACTGGTAGTCAGTTGCCTGACACTGGCGATTGCCGGCATAGCTGATTTCCTTATGGAAGATGTGAAAAACCCGGTGGCGTTTAATGCGATGGTCTCGGGGTTGCTGAGCGATGCGCAAAGCCGTTTGTCGCCGGTATTGCTGCATTATCTGCCGGCAAATATTGAAGAGCTGCAGCGCACTTTTCTTCAGTGGCTGCGTGAGCATATCGTGATGATTCAGACGTTCGGCAAGAACGCCGCGCACGTTTTCCTGACCATGATTATCGGGATGATCCTGGGGGCGATTATTTCGCTTCAGCACCCGGCGCAGGGTGAGCACCATGCACCGCTGAAAAAAGATTTGCTGCAACGTGTGCGTCTGCTCGGCGAAGCTTTCCGCAATGTTGTCTTTGCCCAGTTCCAGATCTCGCTGATTAACACCGTGCTGTCGGCGATCTTCCTGTTCGGCATTTTGCCGCTGTTTGGCATCCATTTGCCGCTGGCGAAAACACTGGTGGTGGTGACATTCGTGTGCGGTTTATTGCCGGTGGTGGGTAACCTGATTTCCAACACCTTGATTTTCATTGTCGGCCTGTCGCTGTCGCTGTGGGTGGGCGCACTGGTGCTGGCATATCTCATCATCATTCATAAAGTTGAATACTTCCTGAATGCACGGATTGTGGGTAGCCGTATCAAAGCGAAATCCTGGGAAGTACTGCTGGCGATGCTGGTCTTCGAGGCCGCATTTGGCATTCCCGGTGTGATTGCGGCGCCTATCTATTATGCGTATCTGAAAAGTGAGCTCAAAGACGCTGGCCTGATTTAGCCCTGCCTGAAAGGTGGCGCTGCACCTTCGCGGCGTCACTGCCCAAACCTTGCTCAATCCGCCTTAAATCTCCGGAATAAAACAGATTCAGGCAAGCAATGGCGAGAATCGTTATACCTGTTTGTAACCTGAAACCTTCATACTTTACCCGTGCCTGCAGTTCGTGCGGGCATGAAGTATTCCGTTAGCCTATCAGGAGAAACAAATGACTCTTAACGTTCGTGGTTTCGCTGCACTTTCAGCGGATGCGCCTCTCGCGCCTCATAATTTTGTTCGCCGTGACCCGCGTGATACCGACGTTGTGATCGACATTCTGTATTGTGGTGTGTGTCACTCAGACATCCATCAGGCTCGTAATGAATGGCATCAAAGCATTTATCCGATGGTACCGGGGCATGAAATTATCGGTCGCGTTAAGCAAGTTGGCGCGAAAGTAAAAGGTTTCAACGTTGGCGATACTGTCGGCGTCGGATGTATGGTCGATTCTTGTCAGCACTGTGAATCTTGTGCGGAAAGCCTGGAACAGTACTGTGAAGAAGGCGCTACCATGACTTATAACAGCCACGATCGCCATGACAACATGATGACCTACGGCGGTTATTCCGAACAAATCGTTGTTTCAGAAAAGTTCGTTCTGCGTGTTTCTGAAAAGCTGGACATCAAATCTGCTGCACCGTTGCTCTGTGCCGGTATCACGACTTACTCTCCGCTGATGCACTGGAAAGTCGGTAAAGGCCATAAAGTGGCGATTGTGGGCCTGGGCGGTCTGGGCCACATGGGTCTGAAATTTGCTAAAGCGCTGGGTGCGGATGTCACGCTGTTCACGCGTTCTAAAGGCAAAGAGCAGGAAGCGTACCGTCTGGGCGCGGACCACGTTGTGCTGTCTACCGATGAAGAACAAATGGCTGCGGTAAAAAGCCACTTTGATTTCATCCTCGATACCGTGCCGAATCCACATGATCTGAACCCATATCTGGATACCCTGAAACGCGACGGTACGCATATTCTGGTTGGCCTGATTGAGCCAATCGAACCTGCGCTGCACAGCGGTAAACTGGTGATGGGCCGCAAAACTGTTGCCGGATCCCTGATCGGTGGCATCGCAGAAACCCAGGAAATGCTGGATTTCTGCGCGGAACACGACATTTCTTGTGATGTTGAAATGATCGACATGCAGGACATCAATGGCGCTTACGAACGTATGCTGAAAAGCGACGTGAAATACCGCTTTGTTGTCGACATGGCTTCACTGAAAAACGCCGGATAATAAGCCACCTGATTAAATAGCGACCTGATGCGCCTTTCCCTATGTTCATTGCGAACCGCGGGGCAGGCGCATTGTGGCGAAATTTATGCTTTACACCTTTCTGTGACTTCTCGGCTTGTAAGCGCAGTGGTATCCTGCTGCCTTTCGCCGGGCGAAGGAAAATCAGTGGCTAAGAGTTTTGATGAACTCATCAGAGATATGGATCTGATGATTGAACATGTGGACAGGCTGAAAAACTTGCCACCACGGGCAGCTCAACCAACCGCTGCTGACAAACCTGCATATGATTCTTTTGGTGAGATTTTCGCGCTGAAAGCCGTCATGCGGGCATTTATCTCTTCGGTTGACACCATCGTAAAAGTGCAGATTGCGAAGAAAGTTGAGCAGGATATAGGCCATCTGGAGAATACCGTGCGGTCCATTGGCGGCGGCAGCGCTAACGCCGACGATGTCGCACAAATTACGGCGTACGTTCGCCACGCGGTCTCTGAATTAATGGATTAATTTTTCAAACAGCACAATACGCCGGTCAGTAAACGTCGTTCATATCCTGTCTGTCAGAGACATTATGTGACCGGCGTTTTTTTTGGCTTTCAATCTGTAGGCGCGATGGGTAAAAGCGTCTATTCTTGCCGGTATTCTCGTTTGCCGGTGCTGATTATGTCACAGGATTTTCGTTTTCTGGCTTCTCCACGGCGCAGATGTTACGCGCTTTTATTTGAGCACCGTACCCGCAGTGGCCGCCGGATGGAGGCATTCTGGATCTTCGTGTCGCTGCTCAGCGTGTTTATTCTGTTCTTCGAATCCAGTGCCACCGATTTATTCCCCAATACGCCAAACATTCTCTGGTGGTTCGGTCTGGCTGAAGCCGCCTTTACCGCGCTGTTTACCGTGGAATACGTTCTGCGGGTGTTTTCATCCCCGCGAAAAACGCGCTATCCGCTGAGTTTTTTCGGCATTATCGATCTGCTGACTATTTTGCCGATGTTTATTATCTGGCTGATCCCGTCCTTTGGCACGGCCACGGATCTGATTGTGCTGATACGGTTGCTGAGGATTCTGCGTGTCCTGCGTGTTCTGAAACTGCTTCGCTATATGAGCGACGCCGGGATCTTGTGGCGCAGCCTGATGCGGGCAAAACGTAAGCTGGGTATCTTCTTTGGCTTTGTGGCGATCATCTTGTGTTTGTTTGGCGGGCTGATGTTTGCCGTCGAGGGCGGGAAGGACGGATTTACCTCGCTCGGTGCGTCTGTTTATTGGGCGGTGGTGACGCTGACGACGGTGGGTTATGGCGATATTACGCCGCATACGGCGATCGGCAGAATGCTGGCATCGGTGCTGATTCTGCTGGGGTATTCGATCATTGCTGTTCCGACCGGTATTTTAACGGCTTATATGTCACAAGAGTTAGAAAAGGGGCGTGCTGCCCGTTCTTGCCAGACTTGTCTGCATTCAGGCCATGAAATTGATGCCAAATTTTGCGCGCACTGCGGTGCGGTTCTGGTTGCGGATACGCCACAACCTATTGAAAAATAGCCTTATAATTGTACGTCTATTGTACTGATTGGTACATAAACGGGCTAATTTTGGACTTTACTCGCGCATTGCATTAAAAAGAGTTGCTATTAAAGGGCAGTCATGAGTAAATACGTACCGGCCTGTGGTACAGACCTATTTATGCACGACATCCTGAGTAAAGTTGTTCCAATTTAAAGCGTTATCCATGATAACCCTGCTCTGACGAATTTCCTTCTTAGTGCCTCCATAAGTAACGACTGAAATCCGGCTATAACATGCCCATGGTGGCGAAATTTATTTTTAAAAGGTAATTCCCTATGTCAATGATGAAAGGTCAGGTTAAGTGGTTTAACGAGTCTAAAGGCTTTGGCTTCATCACTCCTGCTGACGGCAGCAAAGATGTGTTCGTACACTTCTCCGCTATCCAGGATCAAGGTTTCAAGACCCTGGCTGAAGGCCAGAACGTACAGTTCACTATCGAGAACGGTGCTAAAGGTCCGTCTGCGGCTAACGTTACCGCTATCTAATCTTACTTTATCGCTGTTTCAGCGATAAAAGTACAGATGACAAAAACCCGCTCATGCGGGTTTTTTTACGTCTGAAGTTTGTCCATTTTCGCCTGTTTCACCAACAACAGGCAAAAAAAATGCCCGCATAGTGGCGGGCAAAAATATTTCTTATGACATTCATTATGTACTCCCTCGGGGGTGAGCACGCAGCCAGTATAAAAGAAATAAGAGTCAGGATTCTGGCTTCATTGTGTTAAGAAAATGCAAAACAGCGTCGTCAGATTATTTGGCTGTTTTCAGGCTAACTTTTCCTTCACGCAGGCCTTTGTACTACAATAAAGATAATTGAAAACCATGGGATAACCTGATGAAAGTTAATGATCTTGTCACAGTAAAAACTGACGGCGGACCACGTCGCGAAGGTAAAATATTAGCAATAGAGGAATTTTACGAAGGCGTGATGTATCTGGTGTCGCTGGAAGATTACCCGGCAGGTATCTGGTTCTTCAATGAAGGTGATACTAAAGATGGTACTTTTGTCGAGCCGCGCGAAGGGACAGAGTGACAATCGCGCAAGCTCCCGGTCTGTGAACGTCTTCTTTGAATAAAAAAATACCGGGGCCATGATGGCCACCGGTATTTTTGTTTGTGGCGGCTTAAAACGGGACCACGCCGGGATCAGAACGTTTCCCAGTTAGGTGCGTCGTTTACGCCTTTGGATGAACGTGATGCAGGAACGGGCAGGGTACGGGATGGCGGCTGACGCTTAGCGGTGACGCTTTGCGCAGCATTATCGAGACGAAATACTGCGACAGCCTGCGTCAGTCGGGCAGCCTGTTCTTCCAGCGAAGCCGCAGCGGCAGAAGCCTCCTGGACCAGTGAGGCGTTTTGCTGAGTGACGCCATCCATTTCGGATACCGCCTGGCTGACCTGGCTGATCCCACGGCTTTGTTCATCAGAAGCTGACGCGATTTCGCCCATAATATCCGTTACATGGCTGACTGCGGTGACGATTTCTGACATCGTGTCCCCGGCATCACCTACCAAAATACTGCCTTCGCCCACGTAATCTACCGATTCTTCGATCAGCGCTTCGATTTCTTTTGCGGCCTGCGCACTGCGTTGTGCCAGGCTGCGCACTTCGCTCGCCACGACGGCAAATCCACGGCCTTGTTCACCGGCGCGGGCGGCTTCAACAGCGGCATTCAGTGCCAGAATATTGGTCTGGAAAGCGATGCTGTTGATCACATTGGTAATTTCAGCAATTTTGGTCGAACTGCGGGAAATTTTATCCATTGTGCTGACCACATCAGCCACAATGTTGCCGCCTTTTTGCGCTTTGTTGGAGGCATCTGCAGCCAGCTTGCTGGCATGATGTGCGTTTTCAGAGTTCTGCTTAACGGTTGCTGTCAGCTGTTCCATGCTGGCAGCAGTTTCTTCCAACGCTGCCGCCTGCTGTTCAGTACGGGAAGAGAGATCGGTATTGCCGGAAGCGATTTCAGTCGAGCCCTGATAAATGGATACCGCACCTTCGCGCACGGTCAGTACCGTGGAAGCCAGGGAAGACTGCATCTGGTCCACATTACTGCTCAGCACGCCGATTTCATTACGACCAGCGCCTTGTGCGTGCTGAGTCAAATCCCCTTCAGCAATTTTCTGGATACGTGTAACCAGGCGGTTAAGCGGGTTAATGATGACTTTGCGCATGACCAGATAAGTGATGAATGTCAGCACCAGTGCCAGTAAGAATCCCCCGCCCATCAGGGTATAACCCAGTATGGCATTGCGCTGTGCCTGGTCATTAATCGCATTGGCTGTTTCTGTGCGATAGGCAATGGCGGCCAGCAACGGCACATTGTTAGCCAGGTCTAATCCGCGCACGGTATCGGCTTCCTGAGAAATCACCTCTTCGAAATGAGCCTGTCTGGCGGATTCAAGCATCGGCGTCATGCCTTTGCTCAGATAGTCGTTGTAGGCTTTTTTCAGCGGCTCATCCAGCGCCAGGTCTTTATCGGTTTTGTTCGGACGGTTGATATAGCTGTCAAACGAGGACTGCGACTGTTTGATTCGACTGGCAGCGTCAGTCAGGTTCTGATTAAAGACGTCCTGATCGCCAACGCGGGCGGCTGCGGCGGCCTGAATCAGTAATAAACGCGCTGTGCGCAGGTGGTTAGAGCTGTTAGATAACGCCAGACGGATTTGCAGTTCCTGGGTCGCGTTTGCCAGTGCGGCATTGCTTTGTTTTAAAAAGAAACTGGAGGTGCCGATTGAGATGGCAAAAAGGAAAAGGATCCCGGTAAGAATCAGGCTGATCAGGGTGATAAGTCGAATATTGCTGATGAACGAGGTTCTGGTGCTTAAGAATGTAGGAGTATCCATTTTATTTTGTTCCGCTCTGATGATCCTGCATACCACCTGTTCCGGGCGGTAAGTGACAGCGATATAGGCATTGCCAGCGGGCAAGTCCTGACGTGACGAAAAGAAAGCGCCATAAGTTGTCATCGGCATTCGTGCGGGGGGATTCAGTTTATATTTGTGGAGGAGATCTCATTTTCAGAGATTGGGGCGATCGCTACAGGCCACGCATGCGCATAGCCTGTAGCAAGAACCAGAGGAGAGGCGATTAATTCACATAGATCCCGTTGGTGAGCTGATCACATAAACGGACGACGTGATAAATAATATGCTTGTTCGGTGACTTTATTTTCCGTTTAATATTTCCCTTATAAGAAGACACCGTTTTAGTTTTAATTTGTAACTTATCGGATATTTCCATTGTTCCGTTGCCAGACATCCACATTCTGAGCATGGCAGATTCAGAGCGGCTTAGTATAACCGGCCTGATATCCAGTGTTCCGGTGCTGTAAGGATTTTGAGCCTGCGGCAGCAACGGGTGGTTAAGCAGTTGCCTGAGCGTCTCCGTCTTAATTGATTTCGAGGTAATAATCACGTTCTTACGAACAAAAATATATTCTTCGAAATGAATTCGCGTCTGGGACATAAAAATAAAAAATAGCGTGTCAGGGTAGTCAGTGATCAATTCATTCAGACGTTGTTTATTGTCTGAATGCGGGGACATGCAATCTTCGTTAATAAAAACCACTGAGGGGCTCAGCTTGTTGCAACCGGACAACAGTTGGTCAAAATTGCTGGCGTAACGGATGTCCTGTTCGCTGGTGAGAAGTTGTTGCAACCCGAGGCGGGTATACCGGCATGGATCCAAGATTATCGTTTGCATAGTAAGTCCTCATAGGACGTCCTTGTTCTGCATAATGATTGGATTCTTTGGTGTCAGCACAAAACGCACACACTGCGTGCTGACTCTACTTTTTGCACGAAAAACGGGTGGGTGGAAGTGTTATTTTTCGCCATCTGGTGGTATGCGGGGCTTTGATTAATTTGGTTTATGTCAGGATTAACTTTGTCACTGAACAAAAAAATGTTAACAATTCAGACTATTCCTAATAGATGTAAGGACATAGAAGAAATGCTTATTAATTGGGTTGTTACTGTAACAATCGGGAATACTCAACGGGTGAATGATGAGGGCTGCAATCCTTTAAAACAATTCACGAATGAAAAATGGCAATAAAACAGGACGCAGCGTGTCAGCGCCGCGTCTCAGAGCTTACCAGTAGGATTGCCAGCATTGCGTCAGACGGGTCAGGGCTTCCACGTAAAAATAGTCACCCCAGCTGCAACATTGGTCTACGCCTTTGCCACTCGCCATGTGATAGACGGAATGCTTAAGTAATCCGTCACAGTCTTCCTGTTCCGCCGCCAGATAATTATCCGTCAGGGAATCCATAATACGCAGCGCCATTTCTTCATAGCAGGCGCGCTTATCGTCCGTAGCGGGCAGGATCGTGGCCAGGCTTAACAGGCCACAAACGGCGATAGCTGCCGCTGAACTGTCGCGGACGGCATCGGTTCCCAGCAACGCTAAATCCCAGTGACACACATCGTCTTCGGGCAAACGGTTGAGGAAATAATGCGCCAGACGCCGTGACAGCTCAACCTGGCTGGCGTCGCCGGTGTAACGGTAGCTGAGCAGGAAGCCGTAAATCCCCCAGGCCTGACCGCGTGACCAGCAAGAGTCGTCGGAATATCCCTGATGCGTATTGCCGAAACGCGGTTCACCGGTTGCCGTATCCATGTAGTACGTGTGATACGTCGAGGCGTCAGGGCGGATGATATATTTCGCCGCCTGTTGCGCATGCGCGAGCGCTGCGTCGGCAAAGCGCGGCTCACCGGTTTGTTCGCTGGCCCAGTACAGCAGCGGCAGGTTCATATTGCAGTCGATGATCATCCTGCCTGCTTGCTCCGGATCGTTTAAGTCCCCCCAGGCCTGAATGATTTTCGCTTTGGTATTAAAACGCTCCATCAGTGCCTCTGCGGCCAGCAGCGCGAAGCCGCGCGCCTGACGGTTGCCGGTCAGCCTGAAGGCGCTGACGCAGGATAAGCTGTAGAGAAAACCGAGATCGTGCGTTGCGGTATCAATCCGGTTGGCGATGCGGTTGCCAAATGACGTCACCTGCTTCTCAGCGGCCACCCGGTAGCGGTCATCGCCGGTCATTTCCCATGCCAGCCACAGCTGTCCGGTCCAGAAACTGGTGGTCCATTCCACATTGTCGGTCAGCGGATAATGGTCTTTTTCGCAGTTCTCAGCCGGGAATTTATCGCCGAATTTATCCAGATTGCGTGAGATTTTGCTCAGCACATTCTCACGGGCGCGCTGCATTTTTTGCGTGAAAGCAATCCGGTCCAGCTGGTTGAGTTCAACAGGGCGTAACTTCTCTTTTGCGATGTTCATCATTATCTCTTCTTCCTTTTTAAAGATTTAGCGTTTCAACGGTGCCAGTTCAGCACTGTTTTCAAGCGTCACCGCGGGGGCCGGTGTGCCGGAACGCTGGCTGTGGCAGGCGGATAACGTGAAGGCTGAAATCAGCGTAAAGCACAGCGCGATGCCGCCCATAATCAGATAAGTGTGCTCAAAGCCGATGCGGTCATAGAAATAACCGGCAGGTGGGGCAACCACAATCGAGCCGACATAGATCATGGCCTGATAGCCAAGCAGATACATGGTGGCATTAACGCGTTTGCTGAAATGTTCAGCGATATACTTGAAGACCGACACCAGCAGTAGTGCGATTTCCAGCCCGTAGAACGGTTTGATGATTGAGATCAGCAGCGGATCGCTGGTCAGGCCGGAGGCGATCAGGCGTAATCCCACCAGTGCCCCTACCAGCAGCAGGCTTTTCTTGGCCCCGAAATAGTTCACCAGGAAAGGGATCACCATCATCATCAGAAACTCAAGGCCAGACTGCACGGTGCTCAGATAGCCATACCACGCGTTGCCTTGTTCTTTTGTGTCAAAGAAGGTGACGAAGTAGCGCGAGAACTGCTGTTCGGCGACGAACATCATCCATGCGACACCCGCCACATACAGCGAGAACATCCAGAATTTGCGGTTTTTCAGCAGCAAAATGACATCGCTGAACACGATTTTTTGCTGTGAGATCACATCGTTATTTTTAAGCTCTTCCTCACCGATTTTCAGCGACAACAGAACGCACAACATCACCAGTGATGTCGCACTGCTCAGGCCAAAGTTCCAGGCAGGGGAAAGGTTAAATAACACGCCGGAAAACGACGCCGCCAATGCCCAGCCAAGGGAACCCCACATACGAACCTGACCAAACTCCATGTGATACAGACGGCTGAAACGGTCTGCATAGGATTCGGATGCGGCGACACCGGCGTACCAGCCCAGGCTCAGATACAGCGCGCCGACGATAATCCCGGCCATCAGGTGGCTGTCGAGCAGTGGCTGGTAAACGAAAATGAAAAACGGTGCCATCAGGGCGGAAACCAGTACAACAAAATAGAGCAGGGATTTGCTCATGCCGATCTTGTCCATGATGTAGCCATAAACCGGTTTCATGATCACGGCAAATACGCCGTTTATTGCAAACACGGTACCGATACTGACGCTGTCCAGCCCGGCCTTTTGCCCAAGCCACAGCGCATAAAGCCCGAAGCTCGAGGACCAGGTGAAGAAGTACAGGAATATAAAGCCGCTCATTTTGTAATACGCCGACTTACTGGCGGTTTTTATCGCTTTCATAATGGCTCCTGAAGACATTTATGACGAAACAGAGCGCGGAATTTCAACGCAGCGTGATTTGTCCGCTGTGTCCCGGAGAGTGCCAGCGCAGTTGCTTTCCCTCACGAACCACTTCCGGCGCTACCAGACTGTGAATATCCTGCGTGGCGGAGGCGCAAACGGCGGTGATCAGCCAGTGTGAGCCGGCAGGGAGCGCACCGGTCAGAAGCGGGACTGAGGCGGTTTCGGCAAACATAATGCTGCTGTTCGGCGGGGTCACGACGGTGTCGGCGTTGCGCGGTGCGACGTCATCGAGACAGACAATCCGGCTGATGCCGTTGCGGGCACTGACGGTGACAGACCGCCCGTCGAGAGAGATTTCCGTAAGCGTCGCCGGTTCCTGAATCACTGCAAAACCACCTTCCGCCGACGTCAGGGGACGCTGGTTTTCGACATGGTGAACGCGCAGGTGCCAGTCTCCGCACGGGATCAGCCAGGTTCGTACAGTGACGTCGTGCCACGGCAGCCAGCGGGAATAAATCATTGATTCGGTGATATGCGTTTCGGCGCAGTCGCGGCGTCCGCGAAAATAGCCGTCGTTTTCCGAGAACATCAGCAGGGAATCGCAACCGGCGTGATTTAATCCAAAACGTCCACGATCGATCGTAAAACCAAACTGGCTGGAGTAAGCGAACTTAGTGTATTTGGCCTCAGTGTTGACGAAGTTATTCAGCTCGATTTGCCCTGACGTGAGCATCACAACGTGCTGGCCTGCGGCATCACGTGTCAGGATCTGGCTGGCATGAGGAATACAGCGGGCGTTTGCCAATTCTGGCAACGGGGCTTCTTCTGCCTCCCAGAACGCGTCGTCCTGCGGCAGAGCCAGCACCAGAAACAGTTTGCACGCCCAGTATGGCGAACCTGGCGCGTTGTAGTCTTCGGCCATCGCCAGATTTGGCGCGTGATAGCCAATGCTAAGCACGCCGTCGCGGTCGAAAATCGGCTGTTTCAGCCAGTGTCGCAGATGGCGCAAAATTACGCCTTTCACGATGCCCGGCGTGAACACCTCCAGCTTGCTGTACGCGGCGGCGCTCCAGAAGGCGGCTTCGGCAAAGCGATAAGTCAGGCTGCGGCCGAACGGCACGGCGGCACCGCTGGCGGAAAACATCGTGATGAAATCCTGCGCAAACTGTTGCGCACGTTCCCTGAGCACGGCGGCGCGCGGGGCATCCACGTCGGCCATATTTTGTGCGTAAATCAGGCCGTAATAATGGAAGGCCATGGAAATATAGTAATCACGCGGGCGCCCCGGTCCGTCGGAATACCAACCCTCGCCAAGATAATAAGTTTCCATCAGCGCAAAGCGTGCAGCCACGGCGGATTTATCCCACGGCATTCCGGCCTGTTTAAAACCCATCTGCACCATGATCGGGAAAAAGTTCCAGTTATTATTGGGGATGATGGCATCACGTCCCTGATTCAGCCAGTCGGCAAGGTTTTGCTGTTCCTGCACCGAAAAATGATTCAGCAGGCGTTTATCCAGCAATGCCAGCCCGACGCCAAACGCCGCCATTTCTACGCAACGCTGATCAAAATCGCGGATTTCCCCCCAGTATTGCGGATGCTGCGGGTCAGTACCGAAACGGATCGCATTGATGTAAAACGGTAAATCCGGGCATTCACCGCCACCGGCCAGCAGCGGGAAAATCCCCCACAACATACGTGACAGCGCTTCCATTTTGGCAATCTCTTTACCGTAATGCGTGGTGGTATTGCCGAGGTCGATTCCGCTTTTGCCTTCTTGCGTATAGGGCGAAACGGCGGCCAGTAAATCATTAAGCAGATGTTGTACATCGTCGCGGGTACGCAGCGGATTGTCGGTATTTATTTTTTTCAGCGTCATAAAGGGACTCCCGGTGACGTGACGGGTACCAGAAAATAAGGGTTTATTAATTTGAAATAGTATTTCAGTTCTCTGTGGTGCGAGTGAAATATAGAGAACTGGCGATCTCTGATTGTTACGTGCTTCACAGAATGCGGTGATTTTTGAAACTGTGATTATTAATCTGGCGATAAAACGGCTTAAATTATAAAAAACAGACGGAAAATTGTGTTTTGTTGTCCTTCTGAATAACGGGTTAAAAATAACGCAAGGAGCCCTGCAATGGCGGCATCTGATTATCTTGAACGTATTGCCCTTAACGATCGTCAGGTTTCTTTTAACCGGATGAACCGCGGCAGCGCCAATTATTTTCACTGGCACCAGTGTCTGGAATTGCTTTTTGTCAGCCAGGGTTATGGCATCGTCATTGTTGATAATCAGCAATATACGCTGCGGCCGGGGCGGTTATTTGTTTTCCCACCTTTTAAACTGCATAAAGTCTTTGTCGAAGCGGACACCAAAAACGCTTATTTGCGCACCACCATTCATCTCGACCACGTCCTGCTCGACGGTTGCCTGCAATCCTTTCCGCAGCGGCGGGCACGGTTTGCCAGTTTGTGGGACGCTGACCGCACCGCGCATATTTTTGATCTCACCGAACACGCCAGCCATATCGAAGTTATCCTCGAGCAGTTCAACCGCCTGCCGGAAACGCAGCGTCATCAGTGGGAAGAAATTTCGATGATGGTTTTGCAACTGATGGCGTTTATGCCAGCGGAAGAGGCGTTGCCAAAAACGGTCAGCCGCACTACGGCGTCAAAAGTGATGCAGTGGATCGAAGAAAATTACGTGCAGAAATTCTCGCTGGCGGAGCTGGCTGCGGCGGTGGGTTTATCGGAAAGTTATATTTCGCGGGTGTTTGGCGAGGAAACCGGTGGCTCAATTCAGGATTATCTGGCGACGCGGCGGGTGAAGCGCGCCTGTGAGCTGCTGCGTTCGACCGACCGGTCCATCGGGGCGATTGGCCTGCAATGTGGGTTTTCTGACGCCCCTTATTTCATTACGCGTTTCAAAAAGATGATAGGCAAAACGCCGCTGCAATATCGCAAGGCGGCGTTTTCGTTACTGACATAATAAAAGTGCAGCAGATCAGATTTCGGCGTAGCAGGTTTTCATGGAGTTCACGGCCAGTTCAATATCCGCTTCCTCAGTCATCCAGTTCACCAGCGCGGCACGTATGCCCGGCTTGCCGTTAAGCGAGGTTGACGTGCAGCGCACGACGCCCGCGTTATCCAGCTGTTGTTGAAACCGGTTGCGCTTTGCCAGTGCTTCCGGCGTACCGTCGGCGTCTTCCAGCGCGAAACATACTACGTTGAGATTGACCGGCGCGAGCAGCGTAAAGCCCGGCGTTGCAGCCAGTTTTTCGCCCAGCAAATGCGCCAGCGCCACGTTGCGATCCACCACTTCCGCCAGCCCGTCGCGGCCATAGGCTTTCAGCGCCATCCACACCGGCAGCGCGCGAAAACGCCGTGAGTTTTCCGGTGTCAGGTGCAGATAATTGTCCGGGCGCACGCTGGGCAGGACGAGATACGCCGAATGGTTTTGGAAAACCTGAACCTGCAAGGCCAGATGGCGCTTTTGGGTAAACTGAATCGCGCTGTCATACGGCACGTTCAGCCATTTATGGGCATCCACCGTAATGGAGTCCGCGTCTTCCCAGCCTGCCAGAAGCGGGGCGTAACGCGCGGAGGCCGCCGCCACACCGCCAAACGCCGCGTCAACGTGTAGCCAGAAACCGTATTTTTCACGCAACCGGAGCAGGGCGGGCAAATCATCAAACGCGACGGTATTGACCGTTCCGGCACTGGCCAGCACCATCGTAGGCCGGTCAGGATCGGCGGCCAGAATTTCTTCCAGCGCCGCCGGATCAATCGCTTCGCTGCCGGGCAGTGTTGCCACCGTCACCAGCGCGTCGCGCCCGACGCCTAACATGCTCAGTGCTTTCACGCTGCTCGAATGTGCGGCGGCGGAAAGCACGCGAACGTGCCCCAGCGCCACCAGCCCTTGCTGCGCGATATCCACACCGCGCTGCTGCCCCAGCCACTGGCGGGCAATTGCCATGCTGACAAAGTTCGCCATGGTTGCGCCGCTGACAAACGTGCCGCACAGGGTGTCCGGCAGGCCGAATAACTGTTTGACCTGACCGACGGTGGCCAGTTCGATGGCGGCGGAAACCGAATCAAAATTCAGCTGCGTGTTCTGATCTACGGTGCTGACCAGCCAGTCGGCAGCCAGAGACGCGGGGGTGCCGCCGCCGGTGACGAAACCGAAGTAACGCGGGCCGGCGCTGGCTGACATCCCGCTGGCGTAGCGGTTCCAGAAATGCGTCAGCGCGGCCTGCGCACCGATGCCGTTTTCCGGCAACCGGTCGTCGCCGTCTTGCAGGTTTTGCGCGCTGGCGGGCGGGCAGGTGGAACGTTCCGGCAACGTTTCGAGAAATGAAACCGCCGTGTCGCAGGCCTGACGCAGAATCTCAGGCAGGGTGTCCAGATCGTGCAGAAGCAGTGGGTGCATAACAATCCATTAAGGTTCAGATGATTAATACAATTCTTTAACTTACCCGAATAACCGGCTGCGGCAAATTGACATATTTTCACCTCGCCAGCCGGACTTCCGGCCAGCTGGCGGGCGCTGAACCCAATGGTGATGCGGGCAGGTTCCACTGCAACGTCGTATTGTCCAGCCACACCGGTGGCCGCAAACGCCAGGCAGGGCCCCAGACGGTTTGTTCCTGTTCGGGCGAAAAATCAGCGCCGGTGGCGGACTGAATTTCCGGCTCGCGGAGCTCAGCGGAAGTTTCGCTTTTCATCAGTTCCAACGCTGTTCTTGCCAGTGACAGCCAGGTCTGGCTGCCCTGACCGGTTTCGACCCGTTGCGCCAGGCCGTGCAATACCGCCGCCGCCATCAGATAACCGGTAGCGTGATCCAACGCCTGAACCGGCAGCGGAACCGGCCTGTTTCCGCCTGAAACCTGCATGCCGCGCTCTGCTATTCCGCAGCTCATTTGTACCAGACTGTCGAAACCTCGCCGTTCACGCCACGGGCCGCTCCATCCATAAGCATTCAGGCAAACATCAACCAGACCAGGCGCGAGTGCGCGGATCTGCTCGCTGCCGTAACCGAGTTTGTGCAACGCACCAGCGCGGTAACCATGAACAATCACATCCGCTTCACGCAACAATGCCTCAAAACGGTGGCGATCCTGCGGGTTATGCAGATTCAGCCGCGCGCATTGTTTCCCCAAAGTGACATCAGCTTCCTGACTGGTTTCATCCCATCCAAACGGGTCGATGCGCAAGACCTCTGCGCCCAGCCCCGCCAGAAAACGGGTCGCAACCGGTCCGGCGATAATGCGCGTCAGATCGAGAATTTTAACCCCGGCCAGCGGCCTCTCGCGTGAGAGATCCCACTGCGGTAACGCCGCCTGCGGCGACAGGGCGCGTTGAAACAAAGGTTCCTGTTGCAGCGATTTTCCCTGCACGTGCTGCTGCCATTCCGGCACGCTGAGCATTTGTGCGGCGCAGCCTCCGGCCTGAATGACCGCCTCTTCCAGGTCGGCCTTTTTCCACAGGATCACCCGCTGCGCCAGCGCCTCGCGGGTTCCGGCTTTGCCCAGCAACGATTCCACCACCTGCCGGTGCGCGGGCGCATTGGTATGCAAACGGATCCAGCCGTCGGCAGTGGCGTAATCCCCGGCCAGGCTGTCCCACGCGGGGGGAATGTCCCAGCCGTCGGGCTGAATGCTGGATTTAGACCATAGGGAAGCCAGCCGCCGGTCAACGGTGACGGTGTCATGTTTACCGTGCCGGAGCGCCAGAAGTTGTGCCAGCGCCAATCCGGCAAGCGCGACGGACGCGCTGATGAACGGAGTGACCGGATAACAGGAGGGAAGATTGCCTTCGCCGCTGACGTGAAGGGAAAACGGTAGTGACGTTTTGCCGGTGAGCTGTACCCAAAGCGCCCGCGTTCTTTGCAGGATGACTTCCTCAGACATGCTATAACTCCATATTGCGAAACATTTGCAAAACAAAATAATAACAAATTAGCATAGCATACCGGTCAGAAAGCAGGCCGCCGTCGGTATTGTGGTGAATTGCGCAGAATAAACGTTAAGCAAAATTGATATGAAAGGAGAGCGTAAAGATCCTTATTTCAGAAATAAGATCCGCAGTATATCGGGCTGTCAGCCATAAATAAGACATTGTTAAATATTAACCGGTGCTTTTATTCATCAGTTTGCTGCGTTTTTGATCATCATTAAATACATTTAATCGTCTTTGTATCGATAAATAACAGTAAGGGTTGAAACAATTTATTTAATATTTCATTTTCGTGAAACAGCACTAAATGATAATTATAAAGTTTAGATTCTTATTATCAGTGGCTTAGGAAAATTCTTAGAAGAATAAATCGATCAATCTTTGAGTTTTGATAGATTTCATCTTTTTTAGTAAAAATACGATCAAAACCAATGGCTTGCGATCATTCCTTTGCGAGTTCAATAATGCGTAGCCCGACAGGAAATCCTGTTTTTAGCGCTTTTTTTTGCATATTTTCTTCAGGGTAATCACACGGCGTTATCTTTATTAATTAAGCAACATAAAAGAAAAGGACCTTTACGATGAAAGGTAAATACCTTGCATTACGTCTCTGTGTTATCGGCGGAGTTTTAATTTCCTCCAGCGTTTTTGCATCAGATGGCACAATTAATTTTACCGGCACCGTGACAGAAACGGCCTGTACCGTTTCGTCTTCAACGGTTGCGGTGGCATTTGGCACCATTGCGTCCAGTTCATTTTCAGCAGCCGGTGATGTCGCCGCGCCAACACAATTTGCCATTTCCCTGACGGATTGCCCGGCCAGTGTGACCAGTGCAACGGTGAAATTTGACGGTACTGCAGATACCACCAACAGCAGCCTGCTGGCATTGGGAAGTAGCAGTACGGCCGCAGGTCTGGGGGTCGCGATCTATGACAACACCGGAACCCTCGTACCGGCGGCAACGGCTTCCAGTGCTTACACGCTGGCGACAGGTTCCAACTCACTGGATTTTGTGGCCCGCCTGATGTCGACTTCTGCCACCATCACCGCCGGTACGGTGGCGACATCAACGGATTTCACCATCGCCTACGATTAATACTGACGTTTAAAAATAGCGCTTAAGCGCAATACGTTCAGGGAGAACGCAGAGACACGGAGGTCTTTTATGAATTGTCATCACCGGGGAATTGTATGTTTCGCCTTCTTCTTGCCGCCTGCCTGCTCTGCACGACAGGCCTTTCTTATGCCGGTTTAACGTTAGGTGCTACGCGGATTATTTATGCAGGGGATGGTCGTGAAGCCAGTATCAGCCTGCTCAATAGTGATACTGACCGTCCTTATCTGGTTCAGTCGTGGATTGACAGTTACCCGCTGCCCGGTGCGGTGCCGATAAAACCAGGGCTGAACCCTTTTATTATTACGCCGCCGATTTTTAAATTACCGGCCAGCAGCCAGAACATCATCCGCGTTGTGCGCGTGCGGGATGGCCTGGCGCAGGATCGCGAAAGCCTGTTCCGGCTGAATGTGAATGCGATCCCGGCGACGGACAGCCAGCTGCAAAACCGGATGCTGATTGCGACCCGCAGTGAGCTAAAGCTGATTTACCGCCCGGAAGGGCTGAATGTGCAGGACGCGCTCAGTGCCTATCAGAAACTGAAACTTTCCCCCCGCGGACAGGGTGTGCAGATCGACAACCCGACGCCGTACTTCGTCAATTTAGGTGAACTGAATATTGATGGCGAAAATATTCTGCATCCGGGCGTAATCCCGCCTTTCAGCTCACGGCTGATTGCGGCTTCACACCAGGATATTCACCGTGTCAGCCTGAAAGCTATCAATGATTATGGTGGCCTGACGGCCCGGCGTACCGATCAGTTCTGATGATGACGAAAGGCCGTGGGCACAACATATTTCCTGCTGTGGTCACGGCCGGATGTTTGCTGAAGATGATCCTCCAGCCGGTGTGTGCTGCGCTTTATTTTGACCCCAGCGCCATTCATCTCTCTGGCGAACAGCAACAGCAAATCAATCTGGCCGAACTGATCCAACCGGGGGCGCAGGTTCCGGGGGTTTATCAGGTCAAAGTCAGGGTGAATCAGCATGAAAAATTCGATCGCAGTATCGCGTTTGTTAACTGCGGGGCGAAACTTTGCCCGATGCTCGACCGCCAGATTTTACAGGATGCGGGCGTCAGCCTGAGCGCTGCGCCCGCGCTCGCCGCGCTCAGGCCGGGAGAGTCGTTTACCGACCTTACGCGCTATGTTCCGGGGGCGGTGGCCACACTGGATTTCAGCAATATGCGGCTGGATTTATCGCTGCCGCAGGCCATGCTGGCGCAGCAGGTGAGAGGGGATATCCCGGTGCAGCGCTGGGATGACGGTATTCCTGCGTTGTTTGTAAATTACAGTGCCAGCGGTGCGCAAAGTGAAACGGCAGGGGTGAATACCCGCAGTGATTATCTCAACCTGCGCAGCGGGCTCAATCTGGGCCCCTGGCGGTTACGGAATAACGGCTATTACAACCATGTTCAGGGCGAAAACGGGAGCTGGACGACAGTGAATACTTTGCTTGAACGCGATGTGCGTCAGTGGCGTTCACATCTGGTGCTCGGGCAATCCTCTACGCCGGGGCTGGTGTTTGACAGCATCGGTTTTCAGGGGGCACAGCTGGCTTCGGATGTTGCAATGTTGGCCGAAAGTCAGCAGGGGTTTGCCCCGGTGATCCGTGGCGTCGCGCTGACTAACGCCCAGGTGATGGTTCGCCAGAAAAACATCCTGATCTATCAGACGTATGTGCCCGCCGGTCCTTTTACGATTTCCGATTTGTACCCCACGTCGGCCAGCGGTGATCTCCAGGTCGAAATTCATGAAGAAAACGGCAGCGTCCGGACTTTTATTCAGCCTTTTTCCGCTGCGCCGATGATGGTGCGGGCCGGTCAGTTTCAGTATTCGCTGACTGCCGGGCAATACCGTCAGGCCACGAATACTGTCCATACGGCACAATTTGCGGATGCGGAGTGGCTGTACGGCTGGCTCAATGCCACCACGCTTTACGGCGGCACGATTATCTCACCGGATTATCACAGTGCTGCTCTCGGCATCGGTCAGGGGCTGGGCATTCTCGGCGCACTCTCGTTCGATGCAACCCAGGCACAGTCGGTGTTTGCGCATAATCTGGTCCGTCGCGGTCAGTCTTATCAGCTTCGCTATAACAAAAGTCTGGCGGCGACTGACACTAATTTTACGCTGGCGGCTTACCGTTTTTCGACCGGCGGTTATTACAGCTTCAATGATGCCAGCGAGTACTGGAGCACGCCGCAAGCGAACTGGGCATCTGCTGCCAAAAATCGCTTCCAGATGACGGTCAGCCAGTCATTTGGCGTGGCGGGCAGCCTCTCGCTCAATGCTTATCAGCAAGATTACTGGTCAAATCAAACCACCCGAACCTGGAGTGGCAGCTACAACCTCAATGTCGGTGGGATCGGTCTTGGCCTGAATTACAGCAACAGCCAGACATCCCGCGACAGTACGCCGGACAAAGTGGTCTCGCTGGATGTCACCGTTCCGCTGAGTGCTTTTATGCACAACGGCCTGAGCAACAGCATGGTGACGTACAGCCAGTCCCGCGCCAGCGACGGGCAGATGACCTCCCGTGCGACTCTCGCCGGAACGTTATTAAAAGACAATCAGCTTAACTACTCGCTGGCGCAATCCGCCAGCCAGGCCGGGCAGGGGGAAAGCCGTGCTGCCGGAAGCCAGAATACCAGCGGCTCGTTACGCTATACCGGTTCTGCCGGTGTTTTCAACGTCGGGTACTCAGAGTATTACGGCGTCAGTCGCCGGCTGAATTACGGTGCGCAGGGGGCTGTTGTTTTACATTCTCATGGCGTGACGTTGTCACAAAATCTCAGCGAAGACGGTGCCAGTGCGCTGGTGCAGGCACCCGGTGCCGGTGATGTAAAGATTAAGAATCAGACCGGCGTGTATACCGATTCACGCGGCTATGCCGTGGTGCCGTATCTGACGGGTTACCGTCGCAATCAGTTATCACTGGATACATCGACGCTGGCGCAGGACGTTGATCTCAGTTCACCGGTTGTGCGGGTTATCCCGTCGAAAGGGGCGATTGTGCTGGCCGATTACCAGACCCATGTTGGCCGCCGTGTCTATCTGACCCTGACCCATGTCGGTAAATCCTTACCTTTCGGCGCGGTCGTGAGCAGCAGCGACGGTGTGACCGGTATTGCCGACGATAACGGACAGGTATGGCTCACAGGCGTCAGCAGCCGCAGCCGTATTCGTGCCATATGGGGCGACAGCGCCGCTCAGCGCTGTCAGGCAGATCTCATTTTGCCGCCTGTCAACGCCAGCGATGGCATCACCCTCATGACACTTTCATGTTCATAGTTCTGCCCCGGAGACCCAGATGGCGCGTTGGTACATTTCTTTTTCATTGATGATGATGGCGCTGATGTCAGGGCCGGTATTTGCGGCATGTACACTGGCATCCGCAGCAACGGCAGGAACACTCAGCGTCAGTTTCGGTAATATTACCGTTGATCCCGGAACCACTACGGCATCGGTGCTGGATTCGCAAACTTTTGACAGCAGCGCCAGCGCCTCCGCGATGGGTATCAGCAATACCGACACCCTGGTGACCTGCAGCGGGGCGGAATCGCTGGTCTGGGGCAACAGCGCTTACACAGCGATAAGCGGCACCAGCACCCATGGTTTCCTGAAAACGGGAATCGATAATTTATACCTGTATTTTGCGACGGACGGCGGCACGTTGTCCGGTTTGTACTATCCGACGTCATCGGCGGGCAACGCGACCGTGGCGGTCAGTGATATCAATAGTGGCGCGCCCCGCTGGCTGGACATCGGCTCCATGACGGTATCCCTTTATCAGAATGGCAGAATTACTCAGGGTGGCACCGTCAGTGGCGGATTGCTGTCGTCATGGCAAACCAGCGACAGCGTGTCCTTACTCAATGTTTATCTCAACGGTTTTACGGTCACCGTTCCGTCATGTACCGTCAGCACCTCTACGGTGAACGTGGCGCTCGGCACGGTGAACAAATCGCAATTTAGCGGGGCGGGAAGCACGGCGGGTGAAACGGATTTCGACGTAGTGCTCAATTGCCAGTCAGGGATTACGCCCGCCGTCACCTTTACCGGTACTGCTGACAGCAGCGGTGCGACCGGTGTGCTGGCACTGAATGAGGCGTCAGATACGACGGTGGCGACCGGCGTTGGCGTACAACTGCTCTACAATAATTCGCCGGTCGCGCTCGGTTCCGCGATAAATTTGGGTACCACCACCGCGGAGGGCGACGTAACGTTGTCTATGCAGGCCCGTTATTATCAGACAGCCAGCACAATCACCGCAGGGCAAGCCAATTCAACCGCTTATTACACCGTGAGTTATGAGTGATATTTACCTTTTGGCAACAGAATGCTCCTAAAATCCCCCCGGCTTTACGCCCCAAAACAGGGCACCGGTTGCTGCTAAAATATTCATTTCTGAAAATCCGCTCATCCCCCGTACAGCAAGGGCTGAACGCAGTCAGATGCCCTTACTTTTTCAAGCAAAATATTAGCTGAATGCATTCAATTTCTTGTACTCGGCTTGTGAATTTTACGTTAGCCTTAGGGTCGAAAAATTCTGAATACCGCGGGGACGGCATAGTGATGCGATGTCCTCTGATTTTTGCCCAGTATAGGAAACGATTCTGGCATGGAACGAAGAGCATTTATTAAAGCATCTATGGCATTCGCCGCCTGGTGTGGTGTGCCGGCTATGTCCACACTGTTCACCCGTTCCGCTGAGGCGGCAGAGGCGAATGTGGCAGACGGCGGCGAATTGCCATTTGATTTCAACGCGCTGCAAAAAATGGCGAAAGATTTGGCGGATAAGCCGTATGGTGGCGCACCACAGCCATTGCCTAAAACACTGGCCGAACTGACGCCGCAGGCGTACAACGCCATTCAGTACGATCATGCCCATTCGTTATGGAATGGTTTGCCCGATCGTCAGCTGGACGTCGAACTGTTCCACGTCGGTATGGGCTTCCGCCGCCGCGTACGGATGTATTCCGTCGATCCGGTGAAACATCTTGCCCGCGAAATCCACTTCCGCCCGGAACTGTTCAACTATCACGACGCAGGTGTGGATACAAAACAGCTTGAAGGCTTCTCGAACCTTGGCTTTGCCGGGTTCAAAGTCAACAAAGCCCCGGAACTGACGCGCCGCGACGTGGTGTCATTCCTCGGTGCCAGCTATTTCCGTGCGGTGGATGATACTTATCAGTACGGTTTGTCAGCCCGTGGCGTGGCGGTGGATACCTTCACCGATCAGCCGGAAGAGTTTCCTGACTTCACGGCATTCTGGTTCGATACGCCTAAGCCGGGTGATACCACGTTCACGGTTTATGCCCTGCTCGACAGCATGAGCATCACGGGTGCCTACAAATTCCTGATCCACTGCGAACCGACCCGCGTTGTCATGGAGATTGAAAACCATCTGCATGCCCGTGAGGACATCAAACAGCTGGGCATTTCACCGATGACCAGCATGTTCAGCTGTGGTACCAACGAACGTGGCCGCTGTGACACCATTCATCCGCAAATCCACGATTCAGACCGCCTGGAAATGTGGACCGGCACCGGCGAGTGGATTTGCCGTCCGCTGAACAATCCGCAGCGCCTGCAGTTCAACGCTTTCAGTGATAACAACCCGAAAGGTTTTGGCTTGTTACAGCTCGATCATGATTTCGACAATTATCAGGATGTCATCGGCTGGTACAACAAGCGCCCGAGCCTGTGGGTGGAACCCGTCGGTGACTGGGGGAAAGGGGCGGTCAGCCTGATGGAAATCCCGACCACAGGCGAAACGCTCGATAACGTGGTGTGCTTCTGGCAGCCAGAGCAACCGGTTAAATCCGGTGCTGAATTCAGTTTCAGCTATAAGCTGTACTGGAGTTCAGAGCCGCCTCACCGCAGCCCGCTGGCCAATGTGCTGGCGACGCGCACCGGCATGGGGGGCTTCCCGGAAGGCTGGGCACCGGGTGAAAACTATCCTCAGGTATGGGCACGTCGTTTCGCCATTGATTTTACCGGCGGCGAGTTGAAAGCCTTTGCCGATAAAGGCATCGAGCCGGTGATTAACGTTTCGGCGGGTAAGATCAAGAACATCGAAATTCTGTACGTACAGCCTTTCGATGGTTACCGCATTCTGTTCGACTGGTATCCGGACAGCGATTCTGTCGCACCGGTAGAGTTGCGCATGTTCCTGCGTTCCGGTCAGAAAGCGTTGTCGGAAACCTGGCTGTACCAGTATTTCCCACCAGCGCCGGACAAGAGAAAGTACGTTGATGATCGTCAGATGACGAAATAATCCTCTTCATCATTCAGGCCGCAGGGGTGTTGGCTGCACCCGTTCACCCGAATCACTGACTTATGTCAGCTCATCGGGGTTCGATCGCTTGCCGCCTACCTGCAACCTGAATGATTTTGAGGATCGAAAGATCAGAAAAACAAAAAGCCCCGATTCGTCGGGGCTTTTGCTTTCTTACTTTTTTTATCTGTCATTTGCAGGTGAACCAGACACAGGATCTTGCAAAATACTTCAACGGGTAAAGCAAGGGTAACGCACGGCACATCAACTGATGAAGGCCAGGATGGCAATCAAAACGCCTTCACCAGCATTCCGTTTTGCGGTTGTTGCTGAGGATTTCTCAGCGCCGCGTCGAAGGATCTCTCGATCTCTTTCAACTGTTGTAAGAATTCTTGTGGCGAGAAATCGTGTGATTTGCCGCTCATGTAGGCCAGGGCCAGTTCTTTGGCGTTGTAACGCTGGAAGTTATACATGCTGTCAGTTCCTTATTAATCGAAGAAATATTAATGGGATGGCGAACAGCGAGCTGGCTTATAACCACTGCTTACGACGTGCTGCCAATGCAATGCATTCTACGGAAAAGATTGATTAGTGAAAGTTGGTGTTGTTTATGCATTCAATAGTTAAAACCTAACTTAACAAAGGGGATTGATTACAAAACTGAATAGTCATTTCGGGTGATTAATCCATCATCGGGATATCTGGTGTGGCGAAAACGTCATCCTGAGAAAAGATAAAATTTCTTTGCGAGTCATGCTGTTAATGTGAAGTAAAAGGGTTGGGCTTCCTGCGTTGCTGCGGTACCCTCAGGGGAGTTATCCACGGTTCATTATCAACGAAAAGAGGTTTTTATCATGAGTAAATTTATCTTCTCTTCGCCAAGAAAATACGTCCAGGGCAGCGGTGTTCTGGATGAGTTGGGTGATTATCTGCCAGCACTGGGCGGGAAATCATTTCTGATAGCTGATGATATCGTTTGGGGAATTATCGGCGACCGCGTGAAGGCGTCCCTGAAAAAAGCCCAGGTTGAATTCCATTACGAACGTTTTAACGGCGAAGCCTCTGCCAACGAAATTACCCGTCTGGCGGCAATTGCCCGTGAGGCCGGAACGCACGTCGTAGTCGGTCTGGGCGGCGGTAAAACGCTTGATACCGTCAAAGCCATTGCCGATGAACTGAAACAGAATGTAGTGATTGTGCCGACGGTGGCGTCCACGGATGCGCCGTGCAGCGCGCTGTCGGTGATCTATTCTGACAACGGCGTTTTTGAGTCCTACCGTTTCTACAACAAAAACCCGGATCTGGTGCTGGTCGATACCCACGTTTGCGCGCAGGCCCCGGTTCGTCTGTTTGCATCCGGCATTGCCGACGGTCTGGCGACCTTTGTGGAAGCACAGGCCGTGCTGCGTTCCCATTCGCAATCCATGGTCGGCGGTGACCCGACCATTGCCGGGATGGCGATTGCTGAAGCCTGTGAGAAAACGCTGCTGACGTACGGCTACAGCGCGTACACGGCGGTTGAGCAGAAACTGGTGACGCCGGCGGTGGAAGCCGTGGTGGAAGCCAACACGCTGCTTTCTGGCCTCGGTTTTGAAAACGCTGGTCTGGCGGGGGCACATGCCATCCATAACGGTTTCACGGCAATTACCGGTGATATTCATCACCTGACGCACGGTGAAAAAGTGGCGTACGGCACGCTGACGCAGATGGTGCTTGAGCAGCGCCCGGACGAAGAAATCGCGCGTTACGTGCGTTTCTACCGTTCCATCAAAATGCCGACCACGCTGAAAGAAATGCATCTGGAAAACGAATCGTTCGCCAGCCTGGTGAAAATCGGTGCGCTGGCAGGCGGCGAGGGCGATACGCTCGGCAACCTGAACCACAACCTGTCTGCTGAAGATGTCGCTAATGCGATTCTGGCCGTGGACGCGTTCAGTAAAACCGTGAAGTAAGATTACGCAAAGCCAAAAGGCCGGTTATCCGGCCTTTTTTACGCGCTGTTTTTACCGCTAAACCCGCGCCATCACCCACGGAATGGCCACCGGAAGTTGTGACAGCAGATACAGCATCAGCCCGATAAACGCGCCAACCAGCGTGCCGTTGATGCGGATAAACTGTAAGTCCTTTCCGATGTTCAGCTCGATTTGCCGCGACATATCCCGCGGATCCCAGCCTTTAACCGTGTCGCTGATGTGGCGCGTCAGGAACTGCGCGAAGTCAGGTGCCAGTTTCTCCGCAATGGTTTCCATTTGCTGGTTCAGCGAAAGCCGTAGTTTTTCGTCCTGCGCCAGCGCATTCCCCAGCCACTGGCCGGATTCCGTGACTTTAGCAAACACCCGTGAATCGTCGCTTTCCAGGTCCTCTTTCAGCCAGTTGCGCATATCGCCCCACAACTGCAAGACATAAATGTTCAGCTTTTCGTCATCCTTCAGGTACTGCTTGATGTCTTCAGCCTTTTGCGCGGTTTCAGGGTCGTTCTGCAACTTCCAGATAAAGTTCTGCACCGACCGGTCAAACCCTTTGCGGAAGGCGTGGGTTTTATCGTTGCCCATATCATCGAGCACGGAGTTTACCGCGTTCGACACCAGATCGGCCCCGTTGCGCCCCAGCCAGCCGGTCGGTAAAAGTTTGGCGGTCAGCGGGTGTTCGCGTTTCATCCAGCCGACAATTTGCGCCGAGATGAATTGCCGCGTGCTGTCTTTGGCCAGCAGAATTTCCAGCTGATCCATCGCCTGATCCAGCAACTCCTGATGGCGTCCGCCTTTGGTCAGGCTTTCCAGCAGTGTGGCAATTGAGGCCGACAGGTCGATTTTATCGATGACGCGGTACAGTGCGCGGCGGATAAGTTGCGCGATGCGCTGGTCGTCGGTGACATCCAGAAAACCCCGGATCATCTTCACCGCGTATTTCGCGAAACGCTGTGCGTTATCCGGCGCGTTCAGCCAGTCGGTGAGCATTCGCGCAGGGTCGTGCTGGCGGATCAGTGCGATCAGCGTGGCGGGTGCGAGAAACTTCTCCTGTACAAACACCGCCAGATTGTCGGCAATTTTGTCTTTGTTTTTGGGAATAATGGCCGTATGGGATGCCACAAACGGCACCGGCACGCGGCGAAACAGCGCCACGACGGCGAACCAGTCCGCCATTGCGCCGACCATCGCGGCTTCGGATATGGCTTTCAGGCCGGAAACCCAAAAATTTGGCGGCAGGAAAAGGGTGATAACAAACAGGGCTGCGGCAATCAGCAGCAGCCCGAGCGCGTTTCGTTTACTTCGGCGAAGTTCTTGTTCTTTATCCATTACCTCAGTTTAGGAAGCGTCAGGCTGGCTGTCAGCTTTTTTCTTGTCTGCGGCTTTTTTTAGGAATGCGGCAGAATGCGCGGCGACCAGTTGCCGGAATGCGCTCAGTGCGGGCGTATCGCTGTCCTGCCGCCAGGCCATATAGATTTCAGCAATGGCATCAGGATGGCTGAGTGGACGAAATTCCAGGCCGGGAAACCCCAGATGCCGTGCACTGTCCGGCACAATCGCCAGCCCGACACCGGCCCGCACCAGCCCGAGAATGGTGTGTGTCTGGCTGCAGTGCTGGACGTAGTGCGGCACGACGTTAGCCCCGGCAAAAAGCCCCGCCACGCAGTCATAAAAATATTTACCCTCGGTTGCGGAATACATGATGAATGGCAATCCTGCGAAATCACGCAAGCGCAGCCGGGCTTTGGCCGCCAGCGGCGATGCGGGCGGCAGGGCAACGCATAACGGCTCACGCAACACGCGCTGATAAGTCAGCGGGAACAGCGGCACCGGCTGGCGGACAAAGCCGATATCCAGCGTGCGGGCAGCGAGTGCCTGAAGCTGCGCGGAAGAGACCATTTCTTTCAGGATCAGGGTGATGTCGGGCAGTTTTTGCGTTGCCAGCGCAATAATCTGCGGGATTTGCCAGTAACCGCTGACCGCCGTGAACCCCATCATCAGGCGTCCCATCTCGCCTTTTTCGACCCGTTTAACCGTCGCCTGAGCCTGCTCAGAGAATTCGAGGATCAGCCGCGCGTCACGCAAAAATGTCCTGCCGGGATCTGTCAGGCTGACATGCCGGTTAGTCCGCTCCAGCAGACAGACGCCGAGCGCATGTTCGAGCAACTGAATCTGACGGCTCAGCGGTGGCTGTGTCATAAACAACCGTTTGGCCGCACGACCGAAATGTAATTCCTCGGCGACGGCAACAAAACAACGCAGCTGGTTAAGTTCAATCATTCAATTTTTAACTTGTTCCATTGTTTATTTAACTTAGACCGTATCGTCAGATGTTTCTACTCTGTTAATTAATTTGGATTTTTTAGATCTGAATGGCGTGGCCGAAATGCAAAAAAAATGTGCATTCGATCACAAAAGGCAGGGAATGCAATCACAAGTCTGGAGAGAAAACATGACGTCCCCTACAGATGTGTCAGATAGCCAGAAACCGGTGATCCGGGAATCTGCGGCAGAACAGGCCAGACCCGGTCATTTTCGTTACGTCGTCCTCGGGATGATTTTTGCAATCACGGTCATCAACTACGCCGACCGCGCCACGCTGTCGATTGCCGGCACGGAAGTATCCCGGGTGCTCAGCCTCGATCCGGTGATGCTCGGCATGGTGTTCTCTGCGTTTGCGTGGGCTTACATGATTGGTCAGATCCCCGGCGGCTGGCTGCTGGATAAGTTTGGCGCACGGCGTGTTTACGGGTGCAGCCTGGTGTTGTGGTCGGTGTTTACGATGTTACAGGGTACCGTGGGCTGGTTTGGCGTCAGCGGGATTTCTGCTGCCATTATGCTGTTCTTCCTGCGGTTTATGCTCGGGCTGGTGGAGTCACCGGCGTTTCCGGCCAATGCCCGCATCGTCGCCTGCTGGTTCCCGACCCACGAACGCGGAACCGCTACCTCGCTGTTTAACTCCGCGCAGTACATGGCGATTGGCGTGTTTACGCCGATTATGGCGTGGCTCACGCACGCGCTGGGCTGGGAGCACGTTTTCCTGTGGATGGGCGCGGTGGGGCTGATTGCGGGGATTGCGTGGTTTGCCTTTTATAAAGAACCTCACAGCAGCCCGTACATCAAACCTGCTGAGCTTGAGCATATTCGGGCCAACGGGGCGCTGGTCGATCTGGAGCTTAACCGCCGCGCATCACGACAGAAATTCACCTTCCGCGAAGTGATGCAGCTATTCCAGAGCCGTACGCTATGGGGCATTTATATCGGGCAATACTGCATCACCTCAATGAGCTATTTCTTCATGACCTGGTTTCCGATTTACCTGATCAAAGGACGCGGAATGACGGTGATGCAGGCGGGCTGGGTGGTGGCGTTACCGGCGATTTGCGGTTTCACCGGCGGCGTGCTGGGCGGCGTGATGTCGGATTACATGATCCGTCGCGGCGTCAGCCCGTCTAAAGCCCGTAAAACCCCGTTCGTGCTGGGGATGTTTTTTGCCGCCATGCTGGCGATGGCGAATTTTGTGTCCACGGACGCGGCAGTGATTGCGTTGATGACGCTGGCCTTCTTCGGCAAAGGGCTTTCGGCGATTGGCTGGGCGGTGATGTCGGATACCGCGCCGGAAAAAATGATCGGCCTCAGCGGGGGCGTCTTCAACTGTCTGGGCAACGTCGCGGGGATTATCACACCGGTAGTGATTGGCTATATCGTCGCCGTCACCGGTTCCTTTAACTATGCGCTGTGGTTTGTCGGCGCCCACGGTCTGCTCGGCATGTTTGGCTATCTGGTGGTCGCCGGAAAATTCGAACGCATGGTGATCCGCCCGGAACCGCGTCTAAAATGAGAATTGTTCTTGATATGACAAGGTGTGTCATTAAACTGCGTGCAGCATTATTCCCCTGCATTCAGAATGAGACCAATTCATGGAGTTGTTACGCGTTGTCTTTAAACAATATCGCTGGCCGTTTTTAGGTGTGATGGCGCTGAGTCTGCTCAGCGCCGTACTGGGCATTGGCCTGATTGCGTTCATCAATCTTAAGCTGATTGAAACCACGCAGGGTTCGCTGATGGTTCTGCCGCAGTTTCTCGGATTATTACTGCTGCTGATGGCTGTTACGCTCGGCTCACAGCTGGCGCTCACCGTGCTCGGCCACCACTTTATCTACCGCCTGCGCGGGCAATTCATCAAACGCATTTTAGATACCGATATCGAACGCATCGAGCAAATCGGTAACGTGCAACTGCTCGCCAGCCTCGGCAGCGATATCCGCAATATCACGCTGGCCTTCGTGCGTTTGCCTGAGCTGGTGCAGGGCATCATTCTGACCATCGGCTGCGCGGGTTATCTGGCCTGGCTTTCCCCGGAAATGCTGCTGGTCACCGTCATCTGGCTGCTGATCACCATTTTTGGCGGTTTCAAACTGGTGTCTCACGTGTACAGCCATCTGGCGAAAGTCCGCGACGCCGAAGACAAGCTGCAAACGGATTATCAGAAAGTGATAGAAGGGCGCAAGGAGCTGGCGCTGAACCGCGAGCGTGCGCGTCATCTGTTTGACGATGTCTACCGCAAGGACGCCGAAGAATACCGCCATCACATTATCCGTGCCGATACCTTCCATCTCAGCGCCGTGAACTGGTCGAATATCATGATGCTGGGCGCCATTGGCCTGGTGTTCTTTATGGCGAACACGCTCGGCTGGTCAAATACCGACGTCGCCGCCACTTATTCCCTGACGCTGCTGTTCCTGCGTACGCCAATGTTACAAGCCGTCGGCGCACTGCCGACTTTACTGAGCGCACAGGTGGCTTTCGGCAAGCTGAAAGCACTGAAACTGGCGGATTATCAGGAAGACTTCGCGCCTGCGCAGATTGCGCAAAAATGGCAGACTCTCGAATTACGCGATCTGACGTTCAGCTACGGTGGAAAAGAAGACGGCGCAGGCTTTGGCGTCGGGCCGCTGAATCTCACTATTTCCCGTGGCGAACTGGTCTTCCTGATTGGCGGCAACGGCAGCGGGAAATCGACAATGGCGATGCTGCTGACCGGCCTGTATCAGCCGCGCTCCGGGCAAATCCTGCTGGACGGTGTGGCGGTCACGGCGGAAAACGCCGAACAGTATCGCCAGCTTTTCTCGGCGGTCTTTACCGATTTCCACTTGTTCGGACAGCTTATCGGCCCGCAGGGCAAACAGCCGGATCCGCTGCTGGTGGAAGACTGGCTGCAACGCCTGAACATGAAAGAAAAACTCCGCTTCACCGGCAACGAAGTGACCAATCTTCAGCTTTCCGCCGGGCAGCGTAAACGCGTGGCCTTACTGCTGGCGGCGGCCGAAGGGCGCGATTTCCTGCTGCTTGACGAATGGGCGGCCGATCAGGATCCGCAATTCCGCCGGACCTTCTACCGCGAGTTGTTGCCACAATTGCGCGATATGGGTAAAACCGTGCTGGCAATCAGCCACGATGATCACTATTTTGAACACGCCGATCGTTTGCTGGAAATGCGTCAGGGCAAACTGAAAGAACTGCACGGGCAGGAGCGCACCGACGCCAGCCGTGATGCGGTCGCACAAATTGGCCTTTAACCGTTTATAAAAAGGAACAGGAATGAGCTGGACTGAAGGGGTGGTGTGGGGTGTCAGTGCCGTCATATTGGGCTTACTGATCGGGTTGCTGCACAAAAAAGGCATGTTAAGCCGCGTGCCTGCGGTGATCCTGTTCCTGGTGTTGTTTATCGGTGGCAATCTGCTGTGGAGTGCGGTGGTAAAACCGCATCTTGCCAGCAACAGCGAAGAGCAAAAGGTCGATCAGGCGCTGTCTGAGCTGCCGCTCTATAACACCATCAAAACGCAGGAACCGGCGCTGTACGCGCAGATCCGCAGCAATATTCTCAAGCTTCGTAAAGAAGGTAAATCACAGCAGGACGCCATTAATACGGTGAAACCGATGGTCTCTGTATTGCTCACGCAGCGCATCAGCCATGCGCCGGATGCCAACGTCAACGACGCAATGCAGGTGAATCTTGAAGAAATGCAGACCTTACAGGCGCGTAAAGATGGCAGCTGTTTTAAGTTTCTGTATCCGCAGGTCAGCGGTGGGATTAATACCGCACAACTCTTGCCACCAGAGTTGTTCCGCAAAGATCTCAATACCATGAATGATTTACTGCTGGTGACCGGCAGCGGGCAGAGCGAACAACCTGCGGCAGTCAGCACAGAAAAAGTGGTACAGATGATGGCACCGGTGCGTGAAGCGCTGGCGAATATGTACGGCGAGCAGTTGCAGATGTTCAGCGACCTGACCAAACCGGACGTCGATCGCGAGAAAGTTTGCGAGATTTCCATCAGCCTGTATTCCGGTATTCTTGCGCTGCAACCGGCAGACTCGGCGGCAATTCTGCGCCAGATGCTGGGGGCAAAACCCTAATCTTCCCGGCGGGCTGCGCGTCTGAACGTGCGGCCCGCCGCGGCATAACGGCAACATAACAGACAATCCCTACTATTCTTCTTAACAGGAAAGGGTATCCTTACGCCGTTCTTCTCAAACACTCTTGTTTTGTAAAAATAATGAACTTCCGGAACCCTCTTTCTATGCAAAAAATGTTAAGAGTGCCGTTATTACTGGCATTATTGTCGTGTCTGCTGATGACGCCGTTACTGAGCCAGGCGGATGACAGCACGGGGCAAACAGCCGCCGCACAGCCGGCCAAAGTCAACGCCAGCACGGCACTGCCTGCGCTGCAAAAACGTCTCGATCAGCTCAAGCAGCAGGTTTCCACCTCGAAAACCGATAAAAAATTCACCGGCCTGACCGATGCCGCACAAACGCTGGCCGAAGACGCCGATAAACTGGCCGCCGCACTGACGCCAGAGCTGGCGCAGGTTCAGGCTCAGCTTGACGTTCTCGGTCCGGCACCGGCACCGGGTACGCTGACTGAAACGCCGCAGGTGATCAGCCAGCGTAATAAACTCAACAGCAGCAAAACCCTTCTCACCACGCAGATTGAACAGACCAAAGCCATTGCGGTGGGAGCGCGTAACCTGTCCTCACAGATCTCCGGGCTGCGTCGTGATGCGCTGAAAACCCAGATTGCCCTGAACACCGGCAGTATTTTGGGCGGGAACTTCTGGGCGCCGCTGTTCACCCCTAATGACGACGACTCTGCACGCTTTAGTGATTTTGGTTCGCAGGTCAGCGATGCCTGGGGGCAGGCGTGGAGCGCGGAATGGCGTATCGGCTCGGGCATTTATCTGTTGCTGGCGCTGGCGCTGGGCATTTTCGGCCGCCGCCTGCTCGATAAACCGATGAACTGGATCCTGCCGCGCTGGTTGCCGCAGGGGCGTTTTCGCCGCAGTTTCCTCGCCTGTTTCACCACGCTGAGCACAACCCTGACGCTGGGGTTTAGCGTTCAGCTGATCGGGTATGTCTTTACCCGTCTGCCGGATACCTCTGCGTGGGTGAATGAATTCGCCCAGCAACTGGTCGAACTGACGTTTTTCTCCGCCCTGATCGCCGGGCTGGGGATTGCGCTGCTATCGAATAACCATCCGTCATGGCGTCTGCCGGGTATTGCCGACCCGCTGGCAAAAACGCTGGCTTCTTTCCCGGTGCTGCTGGCGACCTTTATTTTCCTGTTTGGTATTATCGAAGAGCTGAATAATCTGGTGGGTGCCAGCGTGTCCGCCACCTTATTTGGCAACGGTCTGGCGGCCTTGCTGGTGGCGCTGAACTGCCTGATTGCGCCGGTACGCGTCAACAGAATGCGCCGCAAAATGAAAGCCGACGGCGAGCACACTGAAGCCCGTTCCACGCTGGCCGGGTTAATCCATCTGGTCATCAGCATCACGGCGGTCATTATTTTGCTGGCGCTGCTGATTGGTTATATCCCGCTGGCTCGCTTCGTGACCTTTGAGCTGCTGTGGATTGGCCTGGTGCTGAGCTGTCTGTATCTGCTGATTCATTTCGTGGTGGATTTGTGTGAAAGCGTATTCGCGCCGGGCACCCACAGCGGCAAAATCATCAAAGGCACCCTGAGCGTCAATGACCGCCATCTGTCGCTGGCGGCTACGCTGTTCTCGGCGATCGGTAAAACTGCTTTGCTGCTGTTTGCCGCAGTCGCGCTGCTTAACGGCACTTTTGGCAGCACAACGCCGCTGGAATTACTGGCGAAAATTGTCGATATCTGGGGCGGTAAAGGCCTCGAAAGCGTCAATATTATTCCGGCGCACGCGGTGAATGCGGTGCTGTGTCTGGTGGTCGGCTGGTATGTTCTGCGTTCTGCCCGTCGCTGGCTGGATAATGATTTCCTGCCGAAAACCATGATGGATCGCGGGATGCGTGCCTCCCTGGTGACGCTGTTCACCAACGTCGGCTACGTGCTGATCATCCTGCTGACGCTGTCGTCGCTGGGTATCGAATGGAACAAACTGGCGTGGATCGTGAGCGCCTTGTCGGTCGGTATCGGTTTTGGTTTACAGGAGATTGTGAAGAACTTTATCTCCGGTCTGATCCTGCTGACCGAACGTCCGGTGAAAGTGGGCGACTTAATCAGTATCAGCGGTGTGGAAGGGGATATCCGCCGGATCAACGTCCGTGCAACCGAAATCCAGCTCAGCGACAAATCCACCGTGATTGTGCCGAACTCCCAGCTGATTTCTCAGAACGTGCGTAACGCCACCATGGGTAACGCGCAGGGCGTGGCGACTATCGCGCTGACATTCCCGCTCGACATCGACCCGGAGCAGGTTCGCAGTTTGCTGCTTGAAGCTTACAACGCGCACGAACAAATCCTCGATGCGCCTGCGGCGTCCGTCAGCTTTAAAGAGCTGGGCCCGACCGGCATCATCCTGAGCGTGACCGGCTACGTGAACAGCCCGCGTATTGTGAGTGCGACGCGAAGCGACTTGTTGTACGAAATTCTGAAGATGTTGCGTGATGCGGGGATCAGCCTGAGTCAGACCCAGACCATGGTCATTGAGAGACCCGGGAGTGGGAGGAACGCCCAAACAGAGGAGTCGTAAACTCTGTTTATTGGGCTCGCCGCCCAAACTGGCTTTCAAGTTCAAGTTCAAGTTCAAGGTCAAGGTCGTGGGCGTCGGCCCACACCGACTTGGGGGGCGGCATATCGCCGCCACCCCCCAAGACCCCCCAGGCTCTTTCACTGCGCGCTACCGCTCGCTGGCTATGTTTCAGCAACTCCTGCTAGTGCCGCAAAATCCCGCCGCTTCGCGGTTCCCTTCAGTCGGGTTACAAACCGCGCGAAAAGATACGCGGTTTTCCACCTCTCCCTGCGGCGCGATGTTTGAAAGCGGCCACAGGCTGATAGTTCGCAACCTTGCCATGCCATTCATTATTTAGAAAAACGAAGAAGTCTCAAAAATCGATTATTTTCAATGGTGAGATGGCGCGCTCAAAATCCAGCTGAACGGAGCGGCTTCGAGACCTATGGCTCGAAGACCGAGTGAAGGCAGCACGAAGTGCCTGGATTTGCGCCACACGCTGATGCGACTGAACATGTCCGTCGTCCCAGCGATAGCGCGTAGTAAAAAAGACGTGGAGATTCCAAAGAGGCCCCGTCCTGGGCCTCTTAGGTCGGTTTCGGCGCTGTGCGTAAAGTGATCTCAGTTATTGAGAAACCGAAACTTTCTCGATCTGCTAACAGCGCTTCACTGCAAGTGTAAAACCGAAGTTTTCCCACTTCTGCGCCTGTGTAGCAGCAAATAAACCGCCGGTATCACCAGCATCGATAACAGCGGCGCACTCAGCATTCCCCCAATCATCGGCGCAGCGATACGCTGCATGACTTCTGAACCGGTGCCGCCGCCCCACATGATGGGCAGTAATCCCGCCATTATCGTCGCGACCGTCATGGCTTTGGGCCGGACGCGCAGAACCGCGCCGTGGTGGATGGCGTCACAGAGTTCTTCCTCGGTCAGCGATTCGCCGGATTTCTGCTGACGCTGAACTGCCTGATTCAGATACAGCACCATAATCACCCCGAACTCGGCGGCGACGCCGGCCAGTGCGATAAAGCCGACGGCGGCGGCGACGGAGAGATTGTAATTAAGCAGATACAGCAGCCAGACGCCGCCGGTCAGCGCAAACGGCAGGGTCGCCATGATCAGGGCCGCATCACGCACGCTGCTGAACGTGACGTACAGCAGGACAAAAATGATGAGAAGCGTGACAGGCAGGACAATTTTCAGTTTAGCCGTCGCACGTTCCAGATACTCAAATTGCCCCGACCAGCTGACGGTGACGCCTTCCGGCAATTTCACCTGCTGATTTACCGCCTGCTGCATATCTTCCACCGCAGATTTCAGATCACGTCCGCGTAAATCGACATAAATCCAGTCCGACAGGCGGGCGTTTTCACTTTTCAGCATCGGCGGGCCATCGGTGACGTTGACCGAAGCCAGCGCCGACAGCGGCACCTGCGCGCCGGACGCGGTCAGCACCGGCAGATCACGCAGCGCCTGCACGTTGTCGCGCAGTTCACGCGGATAACGCAGGTTGATCGGATACCGTTCGCGCCCTTCCAGTGTTTCACCGATATTTTCACCCCCGACCAGCGTTGAAACCAGCGACTGCAATTCGGCAACCGTGACACCGTAACGCGCAGCTTCACGCCGGTTGATGTCGATGTCCACGTAGCGGCCGCCCTCGAGACGCTCGGCCAGCGCCGACGTTACGCCGGGAACCTGCTTCACGATATGCTCAATTTGCTGCGCCACCTGCTCAATTTGCGCGATGTTATTCCCGTTCACCTTAATCCCCACCGGGCTTTTGATGCCGGTTGCCAGCATGTCCAGCCGGTTGCGGATCGGCGGAACCCAGACGTTGGCGATGCCCGGTAATTTCACCGCGTTATCCAGCTCCGTTATCAGTTTGTCCGGCGTCATACCGGGCCGCCACTGGTCGCGCGGCTTGAAGCGGATCGTGGTTTCAATCATGGTCAGCGGCGCGGGGTCGGTGGCGCTGTCGGCGCGTCCGGCCTTGCCAAACACGCTGGCGACTTCCGGCACGGTTTTAATCAGCCGGTCGGTTTGCTGTAATAATCTGGACGCTTCGCGGGCGGAAATCCCCGGCAGCGTGGACGGCATATACAGCAAATCGCCTTCGTCGAGCGGCGGCATAAATTCGCTACCCAGCTTTGACAGCGGATAAAGCGACACCAGCAAAAACAGGCCGCTGCACACCAGCGTGGTTTTCGGGCGTTTCAGCACCGCAGAAAGCACCGGCTGGTAAGCGGAAATCAGCCAGCGGTTGATCGGGCTGGCGTTTTCATCCGGGATTTTGCCGCGAATAAAATAGCCCATCAGCACCGGCACCAGCGTGATCCCAAGCCCGGCAGAAACGGCCATGGCGTAGGTTTTGGTAAACGCCAGTGGCGAGAACATCCGGCCTTCCTGCGCTTCGAGCGAAAACACCGGAATAAACGACAGCGTGATGATCAGCAAACTGCAAAACAGCGCAGGCCCGACTTCGATGGCAGCCCGTTCGGAAACCTGCCAGTAATCCGCGGATGTCGGCTTCTGGCCAGGATGATCGTGTCGCCATTGTTCGAGCACTTTGTGCATGTTTTCAATCATTACGATCGCGGCGTCCACCATGGCACCGATGGCAATCGCAATGCCGCCGAGCGACATAATATTGGCGCTGACCCCCTGATAATGCATGACGATAAACGCACCGAGAATGCCGAGCGGCAGCGTGATGATCGCCACCAGCGCCGAGCGGAAATGGAACAGAAACAGCGCGCAGACCACCGCCACGACGATGAACTCCTCCACCAGTTTGTGCGACAGCGTTTCGACGGCGTGTTCGATCAGCGGCTGGCGGTCATACACCGGCACGATTTCCACACCGGCGGGCAGCGTGCGGGCGAGGGCGTTCAGGCGTACTTTTACCGCTTTCAGGGTTTCCAGCGCATTTTTGCCCGAGCGCATGACGATAACGCCGCCCGCCACTTCGCCTTCACCGTTGAGTTCCGCCACGCCGCGCCGCAGTTCCGGGCCGGTGCGCACGGTCGCGACGTCAGAAAGCAGCACCGGAATGCCGCCGTTGACGGCCACGACCACGTTGTTGAAATCATCCAGACTTTTCAGGTAACCGGAGGTGCGCACCATGTATTCGGCTTCACCCATTTCAACAAGCGATCCGCTGCTTTCCTGATTAGCGCTTTGCAGGGCGCTGACCAGTTGCTGATGCGTCACGCCGCGTGCGCGCATCCGCTGCGGGTCGGCGACCACCTGATACTGCCGCACCATGCCGCCGATGCTGGCAACTTCAGAAACGTTGGGCACCGTTTTCAGGTCATAGCGCAGCGTCCAGTCCTGTAACGCACGCAGCTGCTCGAGGCTATGCTGACCGGTTTTATCGACCAGCGCGTATTCATAAATCCAGCCGACGCCGGTGGCATCCGGCCCCAGCGACGCTTTTGCGCCCGGCGGCAGCGAGGACTGCACCTGGCTGAGATATTCCAGCACGCGGGAACGCGCCCAGTACGGATCCGTGCCGTCATCAAACAGCACGTAAACGTAGGCATCGCCGAACATCGAAAAGCCGCGCACGGTTTTCGCGCCGGGCACTGACAGCAAAGTGGTGGTCAGCGGATACGTGACCTGGTCTTCGATGATTTGCGGCGCCTTGCCCGGATAACTGACGCGCACAATCACCTGTACGTCGGAGAGATCCGGCAGGGCGTCAAGCGGGGCCTTTTGCAAAGACCAGATGCCCCAGCCCGCCATCATCAGGGCGGCGAGCAGCACCAGAAGCCGGTTGCGCAGCGACCAGCGGATCACGGTGGCAATCATAAGTGGCTCCCGTGCTGAGGGGCGTCTGACGTGGTTTCAGCACCGGCAGCGGCGGGCAGCGCGCTGCGCAGGCTGGCTTCTGAATCAATCAGGAACTGGCCGGAGGTCACGACAGACTGACCTTCGCTGAGGCCGGAAAGGATTTGCGTCCAGCCGTCACGCGTTGCCCCTGCGGTGACCGTCTGCGGCGTGAAATGCCCGTTGCCGTCGTCGAGCAGCACGGTATTGCGGGTGCCGGTCTGAATCAGCGCTTCCTGCGGGATTGCCAGCACCGGCGCTTGTGACGGTGCGTCCAGCGTCAGGGTGAGATACATGCCGGGGCGCAGTTTTTGCTGCGGATTATCAATCACCACGCGGGCTTTCAGCGTGCGGTTGACGGCGTCGGCGTCGGGCAGTAATTCACTGACCGCGCCGCGAAACACGTCGCCCGGCTGGCTGTCGGTGCTGCCGCTGATTTTACTGCCGACCTGAACCTGCCCGGCGGCGGACGGCGGATAATCCATCACAATCCACACCTGTTTCAGGCTGGTCAGCTCAAACAACGGCTGCGCGGCGGCCACCTGCGCGCCTTCACGCACATTCAGCTGGCTGAGATAACCGTCTTCCGGTGCCACGACGTCAATGCGCGTCTGCGGCTGGCCGGTTTTATCGATACGTCTGAGAATATCCTCCGGCATAAATTGCAGTGCAAGGCGCTGACGGGCGGCGGCGCTCAGGCTGCGGTCACCGAGCTGGCGTACCGCCAGATATTCCTGCTGCGCGGCGGTCCAGTCGGGGATCCACAACGTCGCCAGTTTCTGGCCTTTTTTCACCTGTTGCTGGCTGGCGGCAACGTAGAGTTTTTCCACCAGACCGCCTGCGCGGGCAGCCACCGTGCGCAGGCTGCGTTCGTCGGCAGTGACCGTGCCGTAAACATTCAGCGGCGAGGAAATGGTGCGGCGCTCAGCTTTCGCGCTGCGCATGCCGAGATTTTGCTGCTGACGGGCACTGACCGTGACGCCGCCGTCGTCGGCCACTTCGTCGGCGTAACGTGGCATCAGATCCATATCCATAAACGGCGATTTGCCCGGCTTATCAAAACGCTGATCCGGCGTCATCGGGTCGTACCAGTACAACACTTTTCGTCCGGCAGGCGCAGACGCCGTTTTTGATTCAGCAGGCGCATTATGGCGTCCGGCCTGGTAACCCACGGCCAGCGCGGCCGCGACGCAAAGCGCCAGCAGGCCGTAAGTTTTAACGGTAGTCATCAGTTGTTCTCCTGAGGTGCCAGGTAGCGCAGGGCGACCCAGTAGCGGGCGACGTCCAGTTCGGCATTCCGCTGGGCAATCTGGCTGTCGAGCAGGCTGCGGCGGGCTTCCAGTACGTCATTCAGGCTGCTTTTTCCGGCACGGTATTGCGCCTGAATCACGCTGACGCGCTGTTGTTGCAGCGGAATAACGTCATTTTTCTGCCGCTGCCACAGGGTATTCGCTGCCTGATATTGTGCCAGCAGCGTGGTCAGCTGTGCCTGATGCGTGCGGATGAGCTGCGCCAGCCGGTCATTGCTTTCCATGGCCATCGACTGATCGGCGGCGTGATCTTTGTCCTGACGTGATGCGGTAAACAGCGGCAAATCCACGGTGACCATCACGCCCGCGAGGTCGTCATAATTGTCGGCGCGACGGCCGTAATAGACTTCAACGCCGATATCCGGCAGTGCGGCAATCGCTGATTCGGATGATTTGGCCTGCGCCACTTCCGCCTCACGCCGCGCCTGAAGAACTTCAGGATGCTGGCTGATGCTGTCGGCCTGCGTCGCTTCGGCGGGCAGTTCGCTGACCGGCGGAATGGCACCGAGGATTTCGGGCTGATCGATGCCGGTCAGCTGGCTCAGCCGGGTGCGCGCCAGCTGCACGTCGCGTCCGGCCTCGGTGAGTTTGTCCTGCATGCTGATGAGCGTAAGACGTGCGTCGAGCACCGACGCAGGCAGGGCGCTGCCGCTGCTGACGCCGCCGCGCTGCACGCCAATCTGCCGCTGGCTTTCATCCACCAGCGCCTTCAGCTGCTTCACGGTTTCATTGCCGATAGCCAGTTCCATCCAGGCCTGCGCCGCGTCGCGCTGTAGCTGGGCACGGATGCTCTGGCCGTTCGCCGCCGCCTGCCGGGATTCGGCGCGCAATGTGTCGGCCTTACGCTCGCGCTTACTGCTGCTCACGTAATCCTGCATGATGCCAATCCGCTCCATGGTCATACCTTCGCGGGTGAAACGCTGGTCGTTACTGCCGCCGACGGGCAGGTTTTCAATCCCGAATTTCAGCTTCGGATCCGGCAACTGCATGGCGGAATCCGCCCGGTTTTCCAGTGCGTTAATCTGATGACGGCTGGCAGAAAGCTCCGCCGAATATCCCTGCGCGGCCACCAGCGCCTGCGGAAGAGTTACGGGTGCGGCAAAGGCGCTGACCGGCATAAAAGCCAGCAGCCAGTGCCACGTCACCCGGGGGTGACGCGGTAAATTCAACATGGTGTTTCTCCCGGTTAGCGTTTCAGCGGTGTCAGTGTTTGCAACTGATAAGCCGTGTCCGTTTTGACAAAGCTGAACGCCACCGGCGTACCGGCGGGCAGGGAGTTCGCGGCGATTTCCGGCGGTAACCGGAAATTCATGGTCATGGCAGGCCATTTAAGGGCAGGGATCGCATGGTGAGAAATACCCACGCGGTCGGATTGCCATTGCGTGATCACACCTTCAGATTCATAGGTCTGAACGTTTTCCATCGCCATGGTGTGGCCGTCCATTTGCATCGTTTCTGCAAAGGAATAAGCGGAAATAAAGAAAAGACTAAAGACAAAACTATTTAAAATTGTACGCATGGGAATAACTCCAATACTGTCATATCAGATAAACGCCGTTATTACGGCAGATAAATAAGATTATTCAGATGCAAGGAGATGCATCCGCTGACAGCAGGGGCTATTCCCGGTATCGGCAGAACTGAACTTCAGCAGGCGGGGCGGTGACTTGTGGAGCTACCCAGTCGGCGGTGGTGACCGCCACGCTGGCATTAAGGGTAATGACGGCGAGTGCCGGGGCAACCGGAAGCGCCACAATGGGCACGTTTCCGCTGTCTGACTGGGTTCTCTCCGGCACGCAGTGCTTTTCACACAGCACGGACTGGCTTTGCCTATGCTCAGGCGAATCAGGCATTTGCATGTATTCGTTGTGCGACATCGTGGTGTTTTCCACCGGCGGGCGCATGTCGCACTGATGGCTGGCGAGGGCCAGCTGAGAATTCAACAGCAGCCAGCACAACGCGAACAGCAACGCACTGACCCGCTTGCCGGGCAAGCGCAGTGAATGCATAAACTGTGAAATCGCGGAACGCACTGACATATGAAGGTTATTTCCGGAGGGAAAGATGCGAACGAGTATATAAGGAAATAACGCGCAGAGGGAAGGAGAAATAGAATAAGTCGGCGGTAAATTTGTCAGGATAATTAAAGAGAGCGAATAACAGCGGCTTCTGTTATTCGCATGTTAATTAACGTGCGGCTTCAGGTAATAATATCAGAGCCAGCCCGATTTTTTGAGTTTCCAGTATAACCATGCGCAACCGGCAACCGTGACACCCAGCGTGACCGGATATCCCCACCAGTCGTCCAGCTCTGGCATGTTTTTAAAGTTCATGCCGTACAGGCTGAATATCACCGTCGGGATCGCCAGAATCGCCCCCCAGCCCGCGAGGCGCTGCACCACTTCATTCTGATGCACCGATACCAGCGCCAGATTCACGTGCATGGCGTTGGAGAGCATTTCGCGCATATCGTCGGTGGTGCGGATCACCTGATTCGCGTGATCCTGCACATCACGAATGTAGGCGCGCAGGCTTTTCGGCATCAGCTCTTCATAATGGTGGCTGAGCTGATTACAGATATCTTCCATCGGCACGGCGGAATTGCGCAGCGAAAGCAGATCGCGGCGCAGTTTATACACCTGCTGCACGGCTTGCTGGTTAAACGTGTTCTGGAACATCAGCTTTTCGATGGCGTCGAATTCTTCGGTGTAGCGGTGCAGAATTTCCAGGTAGTTATCGACGATAGAATCCAGCACGCAATACAGCGCGTAAGCCGGCCCCTTGTTCATCATGTCCGGGCGTTCTTCGGCGTGTTTGCGGATTTCTTTATAGCTAGACGACGCGCCGTGGCGGATGGTGATCAGGAAATTTTTGCCGAGAAACAGATGCGTTTCGCCGTACTCGATGGTTTCATTCACCTTTTGTGCGGTGTGCGTGACGATAAACAGTGACTCGCCGTACTGCTCGATTTTCGGCCGCTGATGGGCGGTGAGCGCATCTTCAATTGCCAGGTCATGCAGCCCGAACTCTTCCTGAATGCTACGCATATACGCATCTTCCGGCTGCCACAAACCGAGCCACACAAAGGTGTCCGGCTCTTTCAGCACTTCGCTGATGTCTTCAACGGTGACATCCTGCAACCGCTTGCCGTCACGGTAGGCAACGCTGTTGATCACTGAATCGCAGCTGGGTTTTTTATCTTCATTAGAAATGTCGTTCATTTTTTACCCGATTGTTATTCAGACGAAAATCCCGCCCGCAGGCAGGATTATTTTCAATGTCTGAACAGAATAGCGCAGTCTGATGGAATTGCGTTTACCGGGGTTCTGAAAAGGATGTTTCAGCCATCGGTTGAGCGGCTGAGCGTTTCCCAGGCATCAATATCGGCATTCATTTGTTGCAGTTTTTCCCTCACATACGTGACAGCATCGCTGCCCAGCAGCAATGAGGCCGGTGGCGCGGGGCTGTCAATCAGCGACAAAATGGCGGCGGCGGCTTTCAGCGGATCGCCGGGCTGATGACCGCTGCGTTTTTCACGCGTGTCGCGGATCGGGCCGAAAGTATCGTCATAATCCGCAATGCTTCGCGGTGAACGCACCATTGAACGTCCCGCCCAGTCGGTACGAAATGATCCCGGCTGGATGGCCGTGACGGCAATATTAAAAGGCTTCAGCTCTTTGGTCAGTGTCTCGGAAATCCCCTGCAACGCAAACTTACTGCCGCAGTAATAGCTGATCCCCGGCATCGTAATAAAGCCGCCCATGGACGTGATATTGAGAATATGGCCGCGGCGGCGGGCACGGAAGTAAGGCAGAAACGCTTTGACCACAGCCACCGCGCCGAACACGTTGACGTCAAACTGGTGCAACGCCTCGCTGAGCGGCGATTCTTCCATGATTCCTTCATGTCCGTATCCGGCATTATTGACGAGGATATCGACAGGGCCGGTTTCGCTTTCAATGGCGTCAGCCAGTGCAGAAATGGCGGCAAAATCAGTCACGTCGTGGATATGCCCAAAACTTCGGCCTGGGGCAATCGCGTCGAATGCTTCTTTGGCCTGCTGGTTACGCAACGTTCCTGCGACACGGTGTCCGGCTTTCAGCGCTTCCTCTGCCAGCGCACGGCCAAAGCCGCTGCTGACTCCGGTAATAAAAAAGAGTTTTGAATGGCTCATAAAATGCTCCTCAGTAACGGGAAACCAGAATAGGGCGCGGGGCGATAAATCCGTAGCCCGGATCCTCTCGTATGTTTGCCTGATCCTCTGAGGCATCTGGACGGGAATATCGTCCTCTGCCACACTGTGGTGACTTTTCTGTTCACCTCCGGGGGCAATATGACAATTCCTTCATCCGCAACCGCACGCCAGATGGTTGCGCTTCTCGATAGGCTGACGCCGCGGGAAGGCTACAATCTCACGTCTCTGCCCGATGTCCGTTTTCTGCGCTCGAACCGCCCGCTGATGCGCACGCCGGTTTTGTATGAGCCGGGAATTGTGATCGTGGTGCAGGGAAGAAAACGGGGGTTTCTCGGGAATGATGTCTATTTGTATGATGCGCAGCATTATCTGATGGTTGCGGTGCCGGTGCCGTTTACCATGGAAACCGATGCAAGTGAAGATGAGCCGATGCTGGCGATTTACATGCGGCTCGATTTCAGCCTGGCGGCGGATATTTTGTTGCAGCTGGAGGCATATCCGTATCAGCCGGTGGAATCGCCAAAAAGTATGGTGTCCAGCCCGATGGATGAAGCTATGCGCGCGTCCGTATTGCGTTTTTTACAGATTATGGCGTGTCCGCAGGATGCAGAAATTCTGGGAAATGCGATGTTGCGTGAATTGTATTATCGCGTGATGACCGGTGTGCAGGGCGGCGCGCTGCGCAGTGCACTGACGATGCAGGGGCAGTTCGGCAAAGTGATGAAGGCACTGCGAAAACTGCATACAGAATACGATACGCATCTGGATGTGAATGCGCTGGCGAAAGAGGCGGGAATGAGCCTGCCGACGTTCCACAGTCATTTCAAAAGCATTACCGATACGTCGCCGATGCAGTATCTGAAATCCACCCGTCTGCATCAGGCCAGATTACTGATGTTACGCAATAATCTGACGGCTTCAGCAGCGGGTGTTCAGGTGGGTTACGAAAGCGTTTCTCAGTTCAGCCGCGAATTTAAACGTTTATTCGGGCTGACGCCGGTCAATGAAGTTGAGCGAATGAGGCAAAATTTTTCATTACCTGCCCCGGTCACGCCTTCGGATTTTATCTCGTCACATTAAACCGCCTTTACGGCGTCACCCCCGACGTCGTTTTGACTTTCACATCCGTCGTTGCCGCCGGACCGTGTTCAGGGCAGCTCACGTTGTCATTTAACAGTGCCGCATTTTTACCTTCGATTTCAAACGTTGATGAAGCGGAGATCACCGTGTCGCCGTGGGAGGTTTTATCCCCGAGAACCACCACATTTTTCATGCGAGTTCTCCCTGCGGTTTCTGTGCCCGGACTAACGCGATATTGTCAGCCTCGGCCTTTTTCACCGCGTCGTCATAACGCTGCCGGGCATCGGCGTCCACGTCTTTACGGATAATGGGGGGCAGCGGTGGGGGCGTGAAGGTGCCTGTTTTGTAATAACTATCAGAACCTAACGCGGTCCAGTCAGCCATTTTCCTTAACATCAGCATCCATTCTTCTTTCTGACCGATATTACAGAATCCTATCGGTAAGTCGTAGGCCACCACCTGCTGAAGGAACAACGGGTTCTGTGGTAAATCACTGTGGTCGGCAGGCCGGGAAATATACTGACTAATGCGTGAACGCATATGCTCAACGCTTTCCCTGCCAACATTACGTTTATCATAGGGAGAGCCGGAGCCTGGTGGAACAGGGAATGTTTTGCGCTCATTGAAGCCATACAGCTTGATGTAGTATTTGTAAGTATTGTCGTTCGGCTTCCCTGTTTCCGGGGCGTTGGTGCTCCAGCTATAACCATAAGTGTCGTAGTTTTTATCAGCCAGATAGATTTTATGCGCTGCTTTATCGGCGGGTAAGTCTTCAATATGTTTACGGTCTCTATCGAAATCAGCCAGCTGCTCCGCTTTTATTGGCTGAAGGACCTGTTCAGCATTGATGTACAGCTTTTGGTTTGGGTCCGGATTTGGCCATGCCTGACGACTAAACACAGAATCATTGCTGTCCCAGAATTTTTTGCCGCCATCCGGTTTCCAGTCCCTGCTCATATCCGGCAACGTACCAAACGGCGTTTGCGGATCAGGCGCTTCGCCACAGGCCATATTACGGGCGAGCATGCGCACAAAAAGGGAGTTTTCCGGAACCATCGCAAAAACCGGGTGTGGCTGGGTATAGTTGCTGGCTTTCGTATTGGGAAGCCCTTGCCAGCCGATGCTCAGTAACGGTGACGACCCCATCACCCGGTCATGCGGGCTGCAATAAATATACGTGCGCCCGTGATTGTCTCGCTCAGGAACGTCAGGGTTAGAGGTTTTCCCATCCGGTTGCCAGTTCTCGCACGCACCATCAAGACCGCAGACGAGTTTCTTAGGATCGGCGTTTTTAAGCCGGTCCTTATTTTCAGCCACTTTGCCGACAATATCAGCAAAGGTGACGCGTCTCGCGGCATCAGAAATACATTCCGCTAACGGGTAAGAGAGATAGTCCATCCCTTTGCTTTCCAGACAGAGCGGGGAATTCATTACAAAGAGCGCATCGGGCGCGGCGCCCTCCATTGCGGCCGCTGCGGCGGCAATCATCGTGCCCTGACTGTGAGAGATAACGGTGACGGTATCCGTCGGACTGAGTTCGCGGATCTTTCTCACCAGATTAGCCAGTCGCTCAGCTGCATGGGCGTAGTATTCGCGCGGCGGAGCATTCGCCAAAAGACGGTCTGTTTCTTCATTGATAAACTGCGTACTGAACGGGATCGGTATTTTGTTGACCCATTTGCTGAAGCCATATTTGCTCCATAAAGAATACAGCGACGTGCAGCCATTTTGAAAAGGTCCTCCTCCCCAGAAAAATGGATGGATATTATTTTTCAATTCTTCAGAATTAAGGTCTCGATAACTTGCACCTTGTTCGGTTCGTAGTGGGATCAAATACTCATCTTCCGTACCTTTGGGAGAGCGGTATCCCCAGTAAAACCGAATAATTGGAGAACGCTCATTCTTAATGATCTTTACCGGAAAGGTGCTGTCTCCATTATATGAATTGGGTTTTAGTACAAAATCTGTGCCTTTCAGACCAAGACGCTGATTAAGTCCTTTACAAAGGTTTTCTTCCGCTGATGTGTACCATTCGCCTTCCGAGTTTACACCGTGAACAAAGATAACCAAGCCTGGGAGTTGAATACCTTTTCTTACCTCCCCCCGAACACAAACATTTTGCGGGCTCATAGTACTTCTGGCTTGTTGAATACCATTAGGTGTCGTTTCACTTTTCAGTAAGCGAGTAGGTTGATCGTGTTGATAAGCTTCAGACATAAATCATCCTTGATTTTTAGATTGGTTGGTAATCAAATCGAGATTGCAATTTAAGTGAGTTGTACTCTGAGGGGAGGACTTTAGGTTAGGCATTTCATCTTGGGGCGTTTTATTCCTTATGTCATAATACATTGTGTTTATTTTATTTCCTAATTCAGAAAGTTGCCCGTCAGTATATGAGTATTTAGTTGATAATAACTGGCCACTTACTCCCAAAGGATTGTCCTTATTCAATGCATCTTGGGGAATTCCTATTGCCAGCATTTTTTTGTAAAAAATATCGTTTATTAAAATTTCTCGTGGCTGTATGAATGCACCTGTACTGTTGACCATGTATTTATCAGCGCTATACCCTTCATTTTTTATATAGATTGCATCATCAGTCACAATGATTGTGTAATTTTTAGAACTTGAGCTATTAATTGCACCAAATTTAATATCACTAAATGTTTTCCCACCATCATGACTGGCTGACAAAATGCTGTAAGCACAGCCTCTGAGTGGGTCGCCGCATGCATCATTATCTCCACTCACTAATGGAATCGCCAGCATGTCATCATTTTTCGCGGCCCAGATAAACTTGCCTTTATAATTCATTGTTCCTTTGGAAAGGAACCAAAGCTTAGTTTTTATCTTCTTGTTATCATTATGATAATAAATCGAACCATCATCGCAGTTCGAATAGTCCTCCAGAGTGAGATAGCGATTTTTATCGATACGATAAATCACCTGCGGTGGGTTAGGGATGGGTTGTACTGCCCGCTTTTCGGGCTGTGTCGATGCTTGCACCGGGGGCGGTGTCACCGCACAGCTATTCAGGCTGATCAGCGAAAATATTAGTGCACCTGAGAGTAATGTTAGCTTTTTCATGGTCATCCTTGATTTTTTGGTTTAGTCGGCATCAGATCAACGTTACAACTAAATTTACTACTCAGTGAGGAACCTAATTTAT
>NZ_PITQ01000007.1 GCF_002834385.1 Rahnella sp. AA | reverse complement strand
GTGAACAAGTCACCTAAATGAATTACTGCTTGGTCACTCTTTAAGACTTGATATTTTTTGCCACCGAAGTGGCTGATATCGTCTTGTGAGTGCCCACACAGATTGTCTGATAAATTGTTAAAGAGCAGTGAGTTACGCGCTTTCGCTTGCTAACTCGAGGTGGCGTATATTACGCTTTCCTCATTCAGTGTCAACCGTTTATTTCATCCGGTTGCCGCTGTTTTTAATCTTTCCGACCCGGTTACTTCGTGATGTTGTTCACGTTGTTCCCTGTCGATGGAGCGGCATTATAGGGAGTTCTCAGCAGGCCGCAACCCCTAATTTCAATTATTTTATCAACCGTTCAGAAAAACATCGAATGCGTTAATTACGCTCAATGAATGAATAAAAAACGGGCTCCAAATCGCTTTGGAGCCCGTAATTGGCTTTCTACACTACGGATTACTGTCTTGCGACAATGTGATCATCTTCCACATCAACAGTAATTGGCTTACCTGGAATCAGCTTACCTGACAAGATTTGCTGCGCCAGCGGGTTTTCAATCTCCTGCTGGATGGCACGTTTCAATGGACGCGCACCATAAACAGGGTCAAACCCGGTATTGCCAAGCAGTTCAAGCGCGGCATCGGTCAGCGTTGCTGAATAGCCGTGTTCTTCCAGACGTTTATACAAACGCTCCAACTGAATCTTCGCGATATTCTTGATATGCGCATGACCCAGTGGATGGAACACAACAACTTCATCTATACGGTTGATGAATTCCGGACGGAAGCTGTGTGTCACCACTTCCATGACGGATTCTTTCATCTGCGCATAGCTGGCTTCACCAAAATGCTGCTGGATAATGTCGGAGCCCAGGTTAGAAGTCATGATCACTACCGTATTACGGAAGTCGACCGTTCTGCCCTGCCCGTCGGTCAGACGACCATCGTCCAACACCTGCAATAAGATGTTGAAGACATCCGGATGCGCTTTTTCCACTTCATCTAATAAGATGACGGAATAAGGACGGCGACGCACAGCTTCGGTCAGGTAGCCGCCTTCTTCATAACCGACATAGCCCGGAGGCGCACCGACCAGACGTGACACCGAGTGCTTCTCCATAAACTCTGACATATCGATACGGACCATCGCGTCATCACTGTTAAACAGGAATGTCGCCAGCGCCTTACACAGTTCCGTTTTACCGACACCGGTCGGCCCGAGGAACAGGAATGACCCGATCGGACGGTTTGGATCTGACAACCCGGCACGGCTACGACGGATAGCATTCGATACCGCTTCCACCGCTTCGTTCTGACCGATCACCCGGTTATGCAGCTCTTCTTCCATCCGCAGCAGTTTTTCACGTTCACTTTCCAGCATGCGTGCCACCGGAATCCCGGTCCAGCGCGCCAGTACGTCGGCGATTTCCACATCTGTTACGCGGTTGCGCAGCAGCTTCATGGTTTTGCCTTCGGCCTGGGTCGCCGCAGCCAGCTGTTTTTCCAGTTCAGGAATTTTCCCGTACTGCAATTCTGACATCCGGCCCAAGTCACCTACACGTCGAGCCTGCTCAAGCGTAATCTTGGCCTGCTCAAGTTCGGCTTTAATATTCTGCGTACCGGTCAGTGACGCTTTTTCTGCTTTCCACTCTTCTTCAAGCTCAGAATATTCACGCTCTTTCTGACTCAGTTCGGTTTCCAGCATTTCAAGACGCTTAACACTGGCATCGTCAGACTCTTTCTTCAGCGCCTGCTGTTCCAGTTTAAGCTGGATGATACGGCGGTCGAGACGATCCAGAGACTCAGGTTTAGAGTCCATTTGCATACGAATGCTGGATGCCGCTTCATCTATAAGGTCGATTGCTTTATCCGGCAACTGACGGTCCGAAATGTAACGGTGCGACAAAGTAGCAGCCGCGACGATCGCCGGATCGGTAATTTGCACATGGTGATGCAGTTCGTAGCGTTCTTTGAGCCCACGCAAAATCGCAATCGTGTCTTCGACAGAAGGTTCGGCCACAAACACTTTCTGGAAACGACGCTCTAACGCAGCATCTTTTTCGATGAACTGGCGGTATTCATTTAACGTCGTCGCCCCCACACAGTGAAGTTCACCACGCGCCAGCGCCGGTTTCAGCATGTTGCCGGCATCCATCGCACCGTCGGCTTTACCTGCACCGACCATTGTGTGCAATTCGTCGATGAACAGAATGACGTTCCCTTCCTGTTTTGCCAGATCGCTCAACAGGCCTTTCAGACGTTCTTCAAATTCACCACGATATTTCGCACCAGCCACAAGCGCGCCCATATCTAATGAAAGCACGCGTTTATTTTTCAGACCTTCCGGCACTTCACCGTTAATAATGCGCTGTGCCAAGCCTTCAGCAATTGCTGTTTTACCGACGCCAGGTTCACCGATAAGAACCGGGTTGTTTTTGGTACGACGCTGCAGAACCTGAATAGTCCGGCGAATTTCCTCATCACGACCGATGACCGGGTCCAGTTTGCCCTGTTCGGCACGCTCGGTCAGATCGATAGTGAATTTCTTCAATGCCTGACGCTGGTCTTCGGCATTCTGGTCATCCACTTTCTCACCTCCACGCATTTGATCGATAGCTGCAGTAATCTTCTCAGCCGTTGCACCGCTGGCTTTCAACAGGTCTGTTAAAGAGCCGCGATCTTTCATAACGGCCAGAACGAAGAGCTCTGAAGATATAAAAGTATCAGCGCGTTGCTGCGCCAATTTGTCACAAAGATTTAAAACACGTACCAGTTCATGGGATGGTTGAACATCACCACCGGTACCTTCAACTTGCGGCAGACGCCCCAAAGTCTGATCAACATCCGTGCGCAGTTTCTGGGTATCAACCCCGGCTGCTGTTAATAAAGGACGCACGGTTCCGCCTTCTTGAGTGAGCAAAGCACTCATGAGATGGACGGGTTCGATAAATTGATTGTCGCGCCCAAGCGCGAGAGACTGAGCATCCGCGAGGGCAAGCTGGAATTTGCTGGTAAGACGATCCAGACGCATAACACCTCCAATACTGAACAAAATTGCTACTGGAGATTAGATGAGGTCAACCCTCACATTTTCAAGGTTATCTTGGCAGTATATTCGGAGGACTGCTGTTATGCGCGATGGATCGTCTTGATTCGGTAGGTTATATCAGCCAAATTAAACTTGCCAGCCGTCCGGTAACCCCGTCGCGCCGATAAGAGTAAAATTTGTCGCTGTCTGTCACAGTGCAATATTCACCGCCGTAGATGGCGCTTACGCCCACGGCCTGTAAACGCAAACGGCCTAACTGGTAGATATCAGCCATAAATTTAGAGCCTGCAGGGGTGAAAGCAACTGAAGATGCCGGATCCAAGGCGACAAAAGCGTCACGAACTTCCCCGCCGACTTCAAAACACGACGGCCCGATGGCTGGCCCGAGCCAGGCCATGATTTTGTCCGGGCTGGATACAAAACGGGATACCGTATTTTCCAACACACCTGCACACAATCCGCGCCAGCCCGCATGCGCTGCGGCCACTTCATCACCCGCCTGATTACAAAAAAGCACCGGCAGGCAGTCAGCCGTCATTGCGGCGCATACCACGCCCGGCTCACAGGAATAAGCCGCATCAGCAATTAAAGCAGGAAGTGAAGGCGTTTGCCGCGTCAGCTGAACCACATCGGTCCCATGAACCTGCTCCAGCCAATGCGGCGCAGCAGGTAAACCGGCGAGTTCAGCCAGATGCTGACGATTGGCCACAACATGTTCAGGGGAATCCCCGACATGGTTGCCGAGATTAAGCGAACCATAAGGCGGCAAGCTGATGCCGCCTTCACGGGTAGTCGCGCATGACCGCACCGTTGCCGGTTGCGGCCACTGAGGCTGAATAAGCAGGCTCATTACCAGTTCATCTGATCCTTGAATTCTTCGGTATCCGCTTTCAGCGCATTGATCAGGTCGACCATATCCTGAGGAATGGGAGCATGCCATTCCATCTGAATACCTGATACCGGATGATAAAGGCGCAGCATAGTTGCGTGAAGAGCCTGACGATCGAATCCACGCAGCATATTAATGAACGATTCGGAGGCACCTTTTGGCAGGCGCGGGCGTCCACCATAAAGCTGATCACCCAACAGGGGATGGTTAATATGTGCCATATGCACACGAATCTGGTGCGTACGGCCAGATTCCAGACGCAAACGCAAACGCGTGTGAGCACGGAAATGCTCCATGATGCGATAGTGCGTTGTCGCCGGTTTACCCGTCGGATGAACCGCCATGTGCGTACGCTTGGTGGAATGGCGCGCAATCGGCTCATTCACTGTGCCGCCTGCCGTCATTGTACCAATCGCAACCGCTTCATATTCACGCGTAATTTCACGAGCCTGAAGTGCAGTCACCAAATGCGTTTGTGCAGGAACCGACTTCGCAACCACCATCAAGCCGGTGGTATCTTTATCGAGACGGTGAACAATGCCACAACGTGGAACATCGATAATGGCCGGGTAGTAATGCAGCAGCGCATTCAGCACCGTGCCATCAGGATTCCCTGCACCTGGATGAACAACCAGATCACGGGGTTTATTGATGACTAAAATATCGTTATCTTCATACACGATATCAAGTGCGATATCTTGTGGCAGCCAACGCGCTTCTTCTTCAATTTGCGCATCGATTGCGATAGCCTCGCCACCCAACACTTTTTCTTTTGGTTTGGTCACTTTTTTGCCATTGACCGTGACCCTGTCTTCAAGGATCCAATCTTTTATGCGAGATCTTGAATAATCAGGGAACAATTCGGCCAAAGCCTGATCTAACCGTTGACCGAGTTGAGATTCGGCCACCGTTGCGGTGAGTTGTACTTGTTGTGCCATATGCAGCTTCTTGGTTAACGTTGGGTTTTCACGGCGATGCCGTTTAAAATAATGTGCTATTGTAGCTGGTCTTTGTCGGGAGCTTAACGGACAGTCTCCCAGAATAACACCTGAGGATAATCAAAACGTCATGACGCGTGTGAAATATCTGGTGGCAGCAGCCACGTTGAGCCTGGCGCTGGTCGGTTGCTCCAGTTCCAAAGAAACGGTTCCCGATAACCCGCCTAACGTCCTTTATGCCACTGCCCAGCAAAAGCTGCAGGACGGTAACTTTAAAGGCGCTATTGCGCAATTAGAAGCGCTGGATAACCGCTATCCGTTTGGGCCTTACTCGCAGCAAGTTCAGTTAGATCTGATTTATGCCTATTACAAGTCTGCTGACTTGCCAATGGCTCAGGCTTCTATTGATCGCTTTATGCGTCTGAACCCAACCCATCCAAATATCGACTACGTCATGTATATGCGTGGCTTAACAGATATGGCGTTGGATGACAGTGCACTGCAAGGATTCTTTGGTGTTGATCGTTCAGACCGCGATCCACAGCATGCACGTGCAGCATTCCGTGATTTCAGTCAGTTGATCCACTCGTATCCGAACAGCCAGTACGCCACTGATGCGACGAAACGTTTGGTCTTCCTGAAAGATCGTTTAGCGAAATACGAGCTGTCAGTGGTGCAATACTACACTAAACGTGGTGCTTACGTCGCTGTCGTTAACCGTGTAGAGCAAATGCTGAAAGACTACCCGGATACAAAAGCAACGCATGATGCGCTGCCGATGATGGAAAGTGCTTATCGCGAACTGCAGCTGAACAACCAGGCTGATAAAGTAGCGAAAATTATTGCCGCCAATAGCGCAGCGTAATTTTACATGTCCGTACACAAACGGTAGCTCAGGCTGCCGTTTTTTTTGGCTCTTTTTTGGGGGAGTGAAAACAGAAAGGATAAAAAATTGCGCGGTAAAATACAGGAAAAAACCGAAACAATAGCGTACTGATCCCATCAATCATGCCTGCTCCGGCAGCAAGTCTCAAGACCTTTCCCGCCATAAATTACCCTGGGTCACAGAATCTTCAAAGTTGACAAAAAGTGACAAAAAACCGTGGATTTGAGCACGCATTTCACAAAAAAGACTGGTATGTTGGATTCATCGGAGACGGAAAAAGAGAGGTAAGTCATATGACAGTCAACATTACCAGTAAACAAATGGACATCACCGCCGCGATTCGTGAACACATCGAAGGCCGTCTGAAAAAACTGGATAAATGGCAAACTCAGCTCATTAACCCGCACGTAATCCTGTCGAAAGGACCTCAGGGATTTGTCGCCGATGCGACCATCAGTACACCGAATGGAACACTGGTTGCAAGTGCCACACATGATGATATGTATGCTGCTCTTAATGAAATGACCGCCAAACTTGAGCGCCAGCTCAACAAAGCGCAGCATAAGGGCGAAGCCCGCCGTGCAGAATCCGGCGTCAAAGAACTCAATCTGGAACCGGTGCAGGAAGAGGAATAACCGGGTTATCCGAAAGGCAGTTCACAACGCGCTCTCAGGAGCGCGTTTTTTGTACCTGAAAGAAATCCTTATTGACACGGGGAAAACCCAGCGGTTACTTTAAGACTCAGTTCAACTTTATGGAAACAACACATACATGAATACCCGTCTGTTTTTCTTCGCATTCTTTTTTACCTTCCCCTGATTGGGAGGCGTTTCGTCGCGAAAGAATGAATGCGAAGACGAACAACAAAGCCTCCTGAAAAGGGGGCTTTTTTTATACCTGCGTTTCACACAATTTTGCTGAAAGAAAGAACATCAAAAAGGGTAATAACATGACTGAGAATTCATTACTGGCACTGCGCGAGCGCATCAGTGCATTAGATCTGAAACTGCTGGCCCTGCTGGCAGAACGACGTTCGATGGCGATTGAAGTCGCGCAATCCAAGATGCACTCTCACCGCCCTATTCGCGATAAAGAGCGCGAGATAGAACTGATTAATGCACTGATTCAGGAAGGGAAAAAACAGGGGCTGGACGGGCATTACATTACCCGTGTTTACCAGCTGATTATCGAAGATTCCGTTCTGACACAGCAGGCACTTCTTCAGCAGCACCTGAATAAAACCAGTTCTGACTCCGCGCGTATCGCGTTTCTTGGCCCAAAAGGCTCTTATTCTCACCTCGCCGCCCGTCAGTTTGCTGCCCGTCATTTCGATCAGTTCATCGAATGCGGCTGCCAGAAATTCCAGGATATCTTCTCGCAGGTGGAAACCGGTCAGGCGGATTACGCGGTGTTGCCTATCGAAAACACCAGTTCCGGCTCAATCAATGACGTTTACGATTTGCTGCAACACACCAGCTTGTCGATTGTCGGCGAACTGACTAACCCTATCGATCACTGCGTTCTGGTCGCGACCGATACGGACCTTTCGCAGATCCAGACGGTTTACAGCCATCCTCAGCCGTTCCAGCAATGCAGCCAGTTCATCAACCGCTTCCCGCACTGGAAAATTGAATATTGCGAAAGCACCGCTGCTGCCATGGAAAAAGTGGCCGCCGCAAATTCCCCGCACGTTGCCGCACTCGGCAGCGAAGCCGGTGGCGCGCTGTATAAACTGCAAGTTCTTGAACACAATCTGGCGAATCAGAAGGAAAACATCACCCGCTTCATTATTCTGGCACGCAAAGCAATTGAAGTGACCGATCAGGTTCCTGCCAAAACCACGCTGATCATGGCGACCGGTCAGCAGGCAGGTGCGCTGGTGAATGCGCTGCTGGTCCTGCGCGATCAGGGCATCATCATGACGAAACTGGAATCTCGCCCGATTAACGGCAATCCGTGGGAAGAGATGTTTTATATCGATGTGCAGGCCAACCTGCGTTCGGAAGAGATGAAAAAAGCGCTGAAGGATCTGGCCCCGATCACACGTTCCCTGAAAGTGCTCGGCTGTTATCCCAGCGAAAACGTCGTGTCTGTCGATCTCTGAACGGTTATTTGAACCAAAATAAAAGGGCGCTGCATCATGATGCGGCGCCCTTCTTTTTAACTGAATCAGCCGTTACTTACGGTTGTCGTTCGCCTGTCGCAATAACGCACCGCTTTCTTTCAGGAAGCGTGGCGCATAATCGCCAAACCAGTGCTCAACCTTTCTGAATTTGCTGATAAACGCGTCTTTATCACCGCTTTCCAGCAGCGCCAGCGCATCACCAAAACGCTGATAGTAACGCTTGATCAGAGCCAGATTGCTTTCGGAAGACATAATAATGTCTGCATAAAGCTGAGGATCCTGCGCAAACAGTCGCCCGACCATCGCCAGCTCAAGGCGGTAAATCGGCGAAGACAGCGCCAGCAATTGCTCAATCTGAACATTCTCTTCCGACAGGTGTAAGCCATACGCGAACGTCGCAAAGTGGCGCAACGCCTGAATAAAGGCCATGTTCTGATCGTGTTCAACCGCACTGATTTTATGCAACCGCGCCCCCCACACCTGCAACTGCTCCAGTAACCACTGGTACGCCTGCGGTTCGCGGCCATCGCAATACACTACAACCTGTTTTGCCAGGCTGCTGACATCCGGGCCAAACATCGGGTGCAGGCCAAGAACCGGGCCTTCGTGTACTGCCAGCATAGCCTGAAGCGGACGGTTTTTCACCGACGCCAGATCCACCAAAATACAGTCATCAGGCAGTTTTGGCAGACGCGCAATCACCTCTTCGGTCAGGTGAATCGGCACACTGACAATCACCATACCGGCATCCGCCAGTAATGTTTCCGCCTGTGGCCAGTCTTCCTGCTCCAGAACCTTGACCTGATAACCGGACAACTCCAGCAGGCGGGTAAATAAACGCCCCATCTGCCCGTTTCCGCCGATAATCACCACCGGACGTAGCGCCGGATGCAACGTTTTGAAGCCTTTATCGTTTTCGCTTGAGTAGGACTCACGCATTACGCGGCGCAATACATCTTCAATCAGATCCGGCGGAACCCCGAGGTTCTGCGCTTCCTGACGGCGGGAGGCCAGCATTGCGGCTTCCCGTTCAGGCACATAAATCGGCAAACCATAACGGCTTTTGACTTCCCCGACTTCTGCCACCAGCGCCAGACGCCGTGATAAGAGATCCAACAACGCTTTATCGACGTCGTCGATCTGATCGCGCAACGCGTTAAGTTCTGCCACCATAAAAACTTACTCTCCTGCGATTCGTGCCGCCAGTGCGTCACCCAGTTCCTGATGCATGGTGCGTAACAGGTTTTCCGTGGTTTCCCAGTTGATACAGGCATCGGTCACCGATACACCGTATTTCATTGCTGAACGTGGTTGTTCAGAAGACTGGCTACCTTCGTTCAGATGACTTTCCAGCATCAGGCCCGTAATAGAGCGGTTCCCGGCCTTAATCTGATCAATCACGGACTGAGCCACAACGGGCTGGCGACGATAGTCTTTGTTTGAGTTACCGTGACTGCAATCTATCATCAAGGAAGGATGGAGTCCCGCGTCGCTCATCTGTTTTTCACAGGCCTGAACATCTTGTGCGCTGTAGTTTGGCGTTTTGCCGCCGCGCAAAATCACATGACCGTCCGGATTCCCCTGAGTCTGCAGCAGACAAACCTGCCCGGCCTGATTGATGCCGACAAAACGGTGCGCCATTTCTGCTGCTCGCATCGCGTTGATTGCCGTGCCCAGGCTGCCGTCGGTACCGTTTTTGAAACCAACCGGCATGGATAATCCCGATGCCATTTCGCGGTGAGTCTGCGATTCCGTCGTGCGCGCACCGATTGCCGACCAGCTGAACAGATCGCCTAAGTATTGCGGGCTGTTTGGATCCAACGCTTCAGTGGCCAGCGGTAAGCCCAACCCTACCAATTGCAGCAGCAAATCACGGGCAATTTGGAAACCGGCTTCGACATCAAAAGTGCCATCCATATGCGGATCGTTGATCAGACCTTTCCAGCCCACGGTCGTGCGTGGTTTTTCGAAGTAAACACGCATAACGATGTACAGACGATCACTCAGCTCCGCTGCCAGCGTTTTCAGGTGACGTGCGTAATCGAGCGCCGCGTCAACGTCATGAATTGAACACGGGCCACACACCACCAGCAGACGAGGATCACGACCATGCACAATATCAGCGATGGTTTTACGGGCTTCGGAAATGCTGTTTTCATCACTGACGCTCAAAGGAAAGCGATTTTTCAGCTCTTCGGGTGTGATCAAAATTTGTTCAGCGGTGATATGAACGTTATTCAGGGCATCTTTTTGCATGATGGTGTTCCGCTTATCAGGAAAATGGGCTGCCATTGAGGCATCTGCGGACAACCTTAACACAGCGCGTAAACTTATCAAGCCTTAGTTGTAAACTTAAAATTACCATTACTAGCCATTAAACCAAAATATGGAAAGTTATATTTACATTAATTCTTTCAGGGTTGAGCCTGCTGTACCGTAGAAATTACACACAGTATGAAAGGATAAAGGGGAGTCAGAAAGATAAGGGGAAGTTTGCGTGATTTCCCTCAGCATCCGGGCGGATTGCTGAGGGTGAAGAATTACAGATTGCGATCCAGCGTAATAAAAACCTGCCCTAATGCCGTGACTTCTTCCACGCCGCATTCGAAATGGCTCTCCTGACGCGTCACTTTGATGCGGTTACCCGGGATACGCGCCACATCATAGACATCGACATCACCATCGATATTCAGAAGCCAGCGCCCGTTGCCCGGAATTGTGCTGCCTAAATCAATGATCCACGAGTGATTGCCTTTAACGATATAAGCGGGTTGTGACAACGAACCATCCAGCAATGAAGGATCCACAATCCAGAAGCCTTCTTCTTCGAGCACACCACCGCGCAATCTCAATTTTTTAAGCTGGCCAACGCTTTCGGCACCCGAGGAACCTGAAGCATTCACATCCTGCATGGTGCCTTTACCCGTTGCCAGCCAGCGTAATGAAACACCGGTGTCCAGCGCACAGGCAACAACCACATCGCCGGGGAAATAATTTCTTCTTACCCAGGTACTTATCGTTCCAGATGATAAACCATACAGATCACCCAGTTCTTTCTGCATGCTAAAGCCGTAAGCCTGAAGCATGCGCGTCAGAACGGCTTTTCCACCTTCGAGTTCATCTAATTGCATCTGGCGAAAACCCCTGAACTTGTAAATATCATCTTGACAACTTGCAAATGCAAGCTTAGATTGATTGTGTAATGTACCGACTGACAGCCATGATACCAAATTTACGCCGCCGTGGAGAATCTGCAATGCAATCTCAGTGCGCGTACCCGGTTTGTGAAATGAGGAGACGCAATGTTTTTAGGAACAGAGCAGCAGCGCCAGACGGGTCTTCGCCAGATAGCGCACCTGAAAGAAACCTATTTTTCTGACAGTAATAATAAAGTCGCGATTATTTTCGATCAGGCAGCGGAAAAATGGAAAATCACCTTATGTTTTCATGCGGGCCTTAAACGCCGCCATACTTTACTTAAATATTCGGAATTAGAATCAGAGGAACAATTGAAAATTATACAGGCATTATTATCACTCCGCCATTTCACGACATTATTTAATGGAGAGCTTAACTGATGGCTGACTGGATAGATGAATCGCAGGAATATCAGCTCAAAATTCTTGAAGCACAGATATCGCGGGCAACCAGAGCACCAGGCCACGCTTCAGCGCTCTTTTGCCAGGATTGTGATACGGCGATCCCTGAGCAACGCAGAAAGATTATTCCCGGCGTGCAGCGTTGTATTGAATGTCAGGAAATTAACGAGCTTAAAAGAAAAAATTATCACCCTGTATAATTAATTTTTTGAAAAATTAACCGCAGAAAAAATTCTGGAAATAAAAAATTTCTGGAAAAACATTCTATTCTATTTTTCCGGAATAATAACTATGCCAGATAATATCAGGGGCCGGGCAGCCCCTTCGCCGCCGCCTGATTTTCGCCGTAAAAGCGCAACATCATTCAACGGTCAGTGGTGGTGGAATGCTCCACGCCCTGCGCTGTCCGATCCGCGCGAAAAACCGCTGACCCGCGACTTCTGCCAGCGCCAGCAATCCGCCCTTTCACTGATAGCGACTTTGCCACGTTGTCTGCGTGCACCCTTGCACCAGCGTTATGACTATCTTCTGGAAACCAAAGGTGTTCGTGCTGCTTTTCATTTTCTGATGACGGTATTCATGCAACGTCTGTGGCCGCGCATCCGGCAGGTTAGCGCACGATACCAACTCAACCTTCAGATCTCGCAAAAGCTACTTGCTGAAGAGGAAATGTTTAACCGCTTGCCTGATCTCAATGATGATAACCTGAGGCGCCTGGCCAATAAACTGGCGGTTCATATGCAGGATGCCTATGAATATCAGTGTGAGCGATGGCTGAAAAATACACCTGAAGATCCGGGCATTCTGCTCAATGACAAAACGCAGAGTGAGATATACGGCAATCTCGCCGCGATGGTGCGCTCATGCCATGTTCAACCTCTTTACGTGAATGCCTGGGAAAAAGGTCGGATAACGGCAGAAGCTGTCGTTGCCAGTATTTCACGCCTGGTCAGCGGTGAATGGTGGGAAAGGCGACTGCGTTCGCAGCAACGCCTGTGGCGTGAGGCGCTGATGATCGCCTGTGGCTACGTAAGCCGTTCTGTCTCTCCTTATGCCAGCAAAAATGCCATACGGGATGTCATGTCCCGCCGGTTGTCCGCGCTCAATTATCTGAAACAATGCGACCTGGAAAATGTGGAATCTGGTGAAAGACTCCGTTTGCTGGACACCGTATTAGCCAGCCTGTCTAATCCCAAACTCCGCCGGATGGAGCTGATGACGCTTATCGCTGGTGTTGAGGAAGTGGCTAACCAGCACCAGGATTGCGGATTATTTATCACCTTAACAACCCCCTCTAAATATCATCCTCTTCGGACAACCGGTGCGCACTCAGCCCCGTTTTTTAATCAGAAGTGGGATCAGCACGCCCTTACGCCAAAAGATGCGCAACGCTATCTGGTCGCCGTCTGGGCAAAAATCCGCACGACCTTTAAAGACCGGAGCCTGAAAGTTTACGGCGTGCGTGTCGTAGAACCTCATCACGACGGTACGCCGCACTGGCATATGATGCTGTTTACACCACGAGCTCAACGACAGAAAGTGGTTGATGTCATGCGCAAATATGCGCTTGAAGAAGATCCGGACGAAGCTGGCGCCGCTGAATCGCGTTTTCATTGTAAGCCGCTTAACCGCGGTGGCGCTGCCGGTTATATCGCTAAATACGTGGCGAAAAATATTGATGGCTACGCGCTGGATGGCGAAACCGATTTTGATTCAGGACGTCTTCTGACAGATGTCGCTGCTGCCGTCACGGCCTGGGCATCAACATGGCGAATCCCGCAATTTCACGCCATAGGGATTCCTTCAGTCGGTGCCTGGCGCGAATGTCGCCGGATCAGAAGCCAGAACCTGGCAGACCAGTTTGATCATCGGGTGGAAGACGTTCGCTCAGCCGCCGATCGGGGGGATTTCGCCAGTTACATTCTCGCACAAGGCGGGATACATGCCCGCAGGAAAGAGCAAACAGTCCGCGTGGCACGTGAACTGAGTGAAGAACGGAATGCTTACGATGAACCCCGTAACAAAGTCATTGGTATTTACGCACCACATCTCGGTGCTTCTCATATTTTTCTGACGCACACAGAACAGTGGCGAATTGTCCGTTGCCGGCAGCCCGACCGCGTAAAACCGCCCTGCTGCTCACCTTGGAGTTCTGTCAATAACTGTGGATCGCCAGCGGGCGCTCAAAAACCGCCCATAGATACAAAAACCAGGGAAATAAAAATTTATACATAAATTCAATGAATTATATTTTTTAAAATGTCCTGAGTGTTGACGTATTAGATCAATTAAAGAATACTGTATATAAACACAGTATCTGGTAAGAGGTGAAAATGGAAAACCTGACTAAACAACAGCTAACGCTGTCCAGGATACAATTGATCGCGGACATTTCGCAGACAGCACAATGCAATCCACAAGAATTTTTGGTCGTGATGTCACTGATCTCTGAGCTGGCCAGCCAGGCGCTGACAGATGAACATGCCGATGCCCTGTATTACAACGGGAGCACAGACGATACTCACTGATGGCCAGATCCTGCGGGTGATATGAGTCAACATCACTGGCGCTTACCCTTTCGGTTTCTACCCGGACTAAGCGCCCCGCAATTTCCTCCACGCCTTTCCAAAGTCACTGTTGTGTCAGTCAGTTAACAACCCTTCCAGATTGCCGTCACACCGCCAGTTCCGCAGACTGATCTCACCTCCTGACGATCTCACTCACTTGCGGAGAACACCCATGAAAGTTTATGCAGAACAGGGCGATACCCTTGATTCAATGTGCTGGCGTTATTACAACCGCACAGCCGTTGTCGTGGAAAAAGTCTATGCCGCAAATATTGGCATCGCAGATTTGGGCCCGCTCCTGCCCCATGGTACGGCGGTTGAAATGCCCGATATTGCAGAACAACCGGTTCAGGAAGCCCTCAAATTATGGGACTGAATACAGAACGCATCAGCTCGACCTGTGCCTACTTCATTGCCACCTCACTGACCTGGCTGGCTGGTCTGACATCGCAAGACGTGGCTTTCCTGATCGGATCCGGTGTGGGTATCGGCACCTTTCTGGTCAACTGGTATTACCGGCGAAAAAGTTATCAGTTGCTGGCCCACAGCGGTCTGAGCAAAGAAACCTATGAAAACCTCAACTCTTAAACGCTGCAGTGTTGCCATCGTGCTGGGCCTGATGGCAATGCTGCCGGGATACATGTCGTTGCAGGTTTCGCAGGCAGGCTTACGTCTGATCACCGACTTTGAAGGCTGCCAGCTGCAACCTTATCAATGCAGTGCGGGTGTCTGGACCAGCGGGATCGGTCATACCGCCGGTGTAAAACCGGCACAGACTCTCACCGAACGTCAGGCGGCTGAAAATCTTTTACAGGATATCCAGCGAACCGAACGCGCTGTTAAGAAATGCATGCCCGTAGCAATGCCGCAGCCGGTTTTCGATGCCGTGGTGTCCTTCAGCTTCAACGTGGGTACCGGTGCTGCCTGTAAATCGACACTGGCATTTTTCATCAATAAACAGCAATGGCGGCAGGCTTGTGAGCAGTTACCCCGCTGGGTGTTTGTTAATGGTGAACGCAACAGCGGGCTTGAGCGCAGACGCAATGCGGAACAGGCCGAATGCCTGAAAGGAGCCTAAGTGCGTGTACTCGTGGTACTTCTCGCCACCGCGGCGTTGCTCACCGGCATCCTTTTACTCTCAAACTATTCACTGCAGCACGACCTCAATAAATCAAAACAGCAGTACAACCTGCTGGAAGTACAGCTACAGCAACGGGAAACGCTCATTGCGGAACTTAATCAACAAATGCGCCAGCGCGAACAGGCCGAACTGGCACTTCGCCAGGATCTGAGCACGGCTCAGCAGGCGATGCAATCGCGCGAACAACAACGACAAAGGAGCCTTCATGACAACCCGCAATCCCGCGCGTGGGCTGATGCTGTGTTGCCTGCTGACGTTAGCCGGCTGCACGACCGCCCCGCCTTCAGCTCCGCCAGCGATTATTTACGTTGGTTGTCCGGCAGTCAGCTCATGTCCGATACCGCCCAGCCACCCCGATACTAATGCCGGGCTGAGCGCTGATATTCTTCAACTGGAATCCGCCTTGCTGAACTGCGGTTTACAGATTGACGCCATCAAAAAGTGTCAGGAGGCACAACATGCAAAAACCGGTTCAACTTCGCCAGCGGCTGACTGAGCAGATCCCATTATTTATGACCTCACCGGAAAAACTGGTCATGACGACCGGGGCCGGCAATGTCGTGGCGACGTCCGCGCCTTCGCTTTCTTTTGAGTACCGCTATCCGCTGACGTTGACTGTCAGTGACGAGACGGCGCTCAGCGAAACGCTGGTGGATCAGATAGTCGTCATCATTCTCGACTGGCTCAGGGTTAATCAGCCCGAAATCCTCAGCAACAACCTTCATCGTCTGAGCGATTTTATCTTCACGCAGCAGGAGAAAAGCCTGGCAATCACGCTGCAACTGACCGAACGCGTACAGGTTGTCGATCAGGAGAGTGTCCGCACTATCACCCATCTGCCTGAACCGCCGCTGCCGGAAAACGTTGCGCTACCGCGCCAGGTTTACCTCAACGGAGAACTGATCAGTAGCTGGACGGTATAGCCCCTATTGTGACAACCGAAGGCTGACGTTCACCGGTTGTCCTCCCCTATGAAAAGGCATGTTTTATTCCATGAATACAACTCTTCAACTCAACGAAGTTATGCGGCTGGTTGGCAATATTGTTCGCATTGGCAAGGTATCGGAGCTGGATCTTGCCAACGCACGTTGCCGCGTCGCCACCGGCAGCAACGTGACTGCCTGGCTACCGTGGATGACTCACCGGGCGGGTCGCACGCGCAGCTGGTGGGCCCCCTCAGTCGGAGAACAGGTTTTATTGCTTTCGCTGGGCGGCGAGCTGAATACGGCATTCGTGTTACCGGCGCTATTTTCCGATGCCTCCCCCGCACCTTCAGCTTCGGCGGACGCTATCCATCTGGCATTCCCGGACGGCGCAATTTTCGAGTACGAACCGGCGAACAGCACCCTGAAAGTCAGCGGTATCAAAACGGCGGTGATCGACGCGTCGGAACAGGTCGATGTCACCGCACCGGAAATCCGCTGCACCGCCAGCACGCGTATCACACTGGATACGCCGGAAGTCGTTTGCACCAGCAAACTGACCACCGGTTCGCTCGAGGTCAAACAGGGCGGCACGCTGACGGGCAATTTAACCCACAGCGGTGGCAGCCTGACATCAAACGGCATCGTTGTGCATACTCACCGCCACAGCGGTGTTCAAACTGGCAGCGGCCAGACAGGAGTCCCGCAATGAGTAATCCAAAATACCTGGGAATGAACAGAATCAGCGGCGTGGCGATCGAAGATCTCGACCATATCCGCCAGTCTGTCAGCGACATTTTGAACACGCCGGTCGGCTCCAGAGTTATGCGACGTAGCTACGGCTCGCTGCTTTCGGTATTGATTGACCAGCCTCAAAACGGGGCCTTACGCCTGCAAATGATGGCGATTTGCTACACCGCGCTGCTGCAATGGGAACCCCGGATTTCATTGTCGGCAATCACTTTCGAAACCGATTACACCGGAAAGATGGTGGTTGAACTGACAGGAAGCCGAAGCGATACGGCGACTGATTTTTCCCTGAATATTCCGGTGAGCTGATGCGATGGCAACGTTTCTATCATTTTGTTTCGCCAATATTTCCCTTCTGTTGTGCCATTCCCCTCACGCCCCTGATCAAATGCGCTTTGGGTTGTGAACCGGCATCCTTGCTTCACCACCCACAACAGAGAGAGTCAACCTGATGGCTGATTATCATCACGGCGTACGTGTCGTCGAAATCAACGATGGCACCCGCGTTATTTCTACCGTTTCAACAGCAATTATCGGCATGGTCTGCACCGCAGAAGACGCAGATACCGCTACCTTCCCACTTAATACGCCAGTTCTGATCACTGACGTTCTGGCCGCCAGCGGCAAAGCGGGCACAACCGGGACTTTGCAGGCAGCACTGCTGGCGATTGCCGATCAGTGTAAACCGGTCACCGTTGTGGTACGTGTCGCCGCCGGTGCGGATGAGGATGCAACAACCAGCAATATCATTGGGGGTTCGGATGCCAATGGCCGCTACACCGGCATGAAAGCCCTGCTTTCTGCACAAGCTGAACTGGGTGTGAAGCCACGTATCTTGGGTGTCCCGGGCCTGGATAATCAGGCGGTGGCCACTGCGCTGGCGGGCGTTTGTCAGCAGTTACGCGCTTTTGGCTATGTCGGCGTTTACGGTGCCAAAACCATTTCTGATGCGATCAAATACCGCGACAACTTCAGCCAGCGTGAGCTGATGCTGATCTGGCCGGACTTTGTGAACTGGAATACCACCACCAGTCAGTCTGATGTTGCGTATGCCACCGCCCGCGCTTTGGGCCTGCGTGCCAAAATTGACCAGGACACCGGCTGGCACAAAACCCTGTCTAACGTTGGCGTTAACGGTGTTACCGGCCTTTCTGCCAGCGTATTTTGGGATCTGCAGGCGACCGGCACCGATGCCGATTTGCTGAACGAAGCCTGTGTAACGACGCTGGTGCGCAAGGACGGTTTCCGTTTCTGGGGTAACCGCACTTGCAGCGACGACACATTGTTCCTGTTCGAAAACTACACCCGTACTGCCCAGGTATTGGCCGACACGATGGCGGAAGCCCATATGTGGGCCGTTGATAAACCGATGACCCCGACGCTGGTGCGCGACATGATCGATGGTATCAAAGCCAAAATGCGTGAAATGAAATCAGCCGGTTACATCATCGATGGCGATTGCTGGTACGACGAAACGGCGAATACGGCGGACACCCTGAAGGCTGGCAAGCTGTATATCGATTACGACTACACGCCGGTTCCGCCTCTGGAAGACCTGACCCTGCGCCAGCGTATCACCGACTCCTATTTGGTGAACTTTGCCGCGTCCGTAAACAGCTAAGGAGACAATGACTCATGGCACTTCCTAAAAAATTGAAATACCTGAACCTGTTTAATGACGGGAACAGCTACCTCGGGCTGGTCTCTTCACTGACGCTGCCAAAACTCACCCGCAAGCTGGAGAACTATCGCGGCGGCGGCATGAGCGGATCCGTCGCGGTAGATTTTGGCCTGGATGACGATGCTCTGACGCTGGAATGGTCCATCGGAGGCCTGGACGAGCTGGTTTTACAGCAATGGGGAAGCACATCGGATATTCCGCTGCGTTTTGCCGGTTCCCTGCAACGCGATGACACCGGTGATGTATCAGCAGTAGAAGTGATGATGCGTGGCCGCCACAAAGAATTTGATTTCGGCGAGTACAAACAGGGTGAAGATACCGAAACCAAAGTCACGACCCAATGCACCTACTTCAAACTGACTATCGACGGCAAAGAGCTCATTGAGATCGACACCGTGAACATGGTCGAAATCGTCAACGGCGTTGATCGCCTGTCAGAACACCGCACCGCACTCGGCCTGTAATTCCCTTCCCTGAGCCGGCAGAAACGTGCCGGCTTCATTTTCGATTAACAGGAAAACGCATGAACCCGATTGAAAACAAAGAAAACACCGTGATTCTGGATGTTCCGCTTAAACGTGGCGAAACAGAAATCACTGAAATTCAGGTGACCAAACCGACAGCGGGCAGCCTGCGCGGTATTGGCCTCGCCGCACTGGCGAACGCCGATGTCGATGCGCTGATTACCATTTTGCCGCGCATCACTTACCCCAATCTCACCAAAGAAGAGTGCTCACGCCTGGAACTGCCTGATCTGATCGCGCTGGCAGGCAAGGTGATTGGTTTTTTATCGCCGAAACCGGTGGTGTAGCTATTGCGCCACGCCTCACCGTGGATGACCTGATGGCCGATATCGCGGTGATATTTCACTGGCCGCCGTCCGAAATGGACGGCATGTCACTTACCGACCTGATGAACTGGCGATCTAAGGCATTGCAACGCAGCGGAGTAAAAACAGATGAGTAATCTCGAAGAGTTGCCCACGACGCTGGGAAAAATAAATGAAGAATTAGGGCCGCTACGCGAAGCGACAGATAATATCTGGCAGAAGTTTACGACCGTCCCCCAAAAAAATTTATTCAGCGTGATGACGCAAGATATCACTGAAGCCTCCTTCAGGATTCAGGAGTCAGTGTTTTCTCCGGATAAAACAGCAGAAAAGCAGGCTTACCACGACGTAAAAAAAACGCTCAGTACCACGTCTCAGACGGAAATCCGGCAACAGCGCCCGGTGCTGATTGAACAGAAAGGGCTGGAAATCGGGCAGCAATACAAAAATCGTGAACAAAAAATCAGCCAACTGAAAGATGCCAGTTCTTCTGCGTTGTCTTTTGCCCAGCCCAAATTAGATCTGGCCAAAAATTTCCTCAAGCCGGGCGCTGATCTGGAAGGCCGTCTTTCTGAAATACAGTCCGTTCTCGGCCTGAAAAATGACGATCCACGCGTTGCGGCGCTGCGCCAGCAAAGCCTGTCAATGGCGGCTTCGGGCCACTCACCGGCCGACGTTGTCGCAAAACAACAAGCGTTAGCGAAAAGCGGGATGAATGCCGATCAGGTGCTCGCCCAAACACCCGCTGAACTGGAGGGGGGAACGCCAGCGACCCTGATGGCCGTCACCGTTAAAGGTGACAATCTCAATGGTGATATTACGAAGCTTTTTGCCACCTGGGACACTATCCGTATCAACCTGTTCGACGGGCAAAGTTCCGCCCTGCGAACACTTACACAAGCAGCGACTGGCTGGCTCGCCACGCTCAATACCTGGGTCACGGATAATCCCCAATTAGTCAGTTCCCTGCTTGGGCTGGCATTGGGGATCACCGGCATTATCGGCGGGCTGGGATCGCTCGGCATGGTGATCGCCCCCGTTCTCAGCGGCCTCAATATGCTGATGGCGGGAGCAGGACTGCTGGGCACACTGTTCACCGGCACCGGTGGCATGATCGCAGCCGCATTCACGGCGATCGGGTTACCGCTTTTACCGGTTATCGCGCTGATTGCCGGAATTGGGATTGCCGTCGTGAAACTCTGGGAGCCGATCAGTGCTTTTATCGGGGGGATGATCGAAGGCTTCAGTTCCGTCCTGGGGCCAGTCAGTGAGGCATTTGCACCTTTCAGAATGGCTTTGGGGTGGATCACCGATTTGTTCACACCGATCAAATTCAGCCAGGATTCCCTGAGCGGCTACAGCAATATAGGTAAAGAAGTCGGTGCCGCTATCGGCGAAATTTTTGTCACACTGAACAAGGCTGTTACCCAGATCGGCGAAGTCTTTAACTGGGCGCGAAAAGGCGTTGATTCTGTCTTAAATATCTTCAGCAGTGACGACGGCCAATCGTCAGACAACCCGAATCCGCCTCCGTCTTTTGACAACAGTTTATCCCCAACGGGCGGTGCCCTGAGCCTTTACCAACCTGCAAAAAACAGCGTCGCCAATAATCTGACGGACAACCGGGCAACCACCGTCAACGTCAGTTTTACCGCCACGCCGGAAACCGATCACCAGCAAATTCAGGATTTTATTACCCGCACTTTGAATGACCGGGAATGGAACAGCACTAACAACCAATATAGCCAGTTTAGCAACGGAGGGGTTTACCCATGATGATGTCGCTGGGTTTATTCGTTTTCAAATTGAGCACACTGCCCTACCAGAATACAACTCATACGATGAATTACGGCCTGGGGACGAACGCACGGTTCGGGCAGCGGCCTGTCTCGCAGTTTATCGGGCTGGGCGAGGAAACAATATCAATCAAAGGACAATTGCTGCCTGAAGTCACAGGCGGAATAAGTTATCTGCAAACCTTGCAAGCGATGGCCGAGTCAGGCCGTGCGTGGCCGCTTATCGAGGGCAGCGGAACCATTTATGGCATGTTTATTATCAAAACCCTGTCAAACGACAGCGCTCAGTTTAATTCCAATGGTCAGGCGCGAAGTATCACGTTCACCCTCAGTCTGACCCGCGTCGATGAATCCCAGGCCGCGATGTTTGGCGACTTACTCACGCAGGCCGAAGGGCTGTACAACCAGGCCAGTTCTGCCATTCGTAACTTCGCCACCGGAGCCTGACCATGCTGACAAATTTGCAATTGCCTGCTGGCGCACGCCTCACACCGGTGTTTACGCTGGCGATAAAAAATAAGGTGCTGGAAGAAAATATCTCTGATCGCATCATGAGTTTATCGATGACGGATAACAGCGGTTTCGCCGCCGATATGCTGACGCTAAAGTTCGACGACAGTGATGGGCAGGTGCAGATGCCCGCCAGGGGCACCGTTTTGCATCTGCATTTGGGATGGTCAAAGCAGGCACTTTATGACTGCGGTTATTTCACCGTAGACACCGTTGTTTATTCTGGTTCACCAGACACCATTGAAGTTACTGCCCGCAGCGCTGATTTTCGCGGTTCCTTCGAAACCAAACGGAGCCAGTCTTATGATGATTACACCCTCGGTGCGATTATCCGAATCATCTCCGCACGAAATCAGTTAGCCCTGCCGGTTATCCCGGAACAGATTGATAGTATTAAGATTACACACATTGACCAAACGAATGAGTCCGATGGTTACTTCCTCACGCGGCTGGCGCAAAGCTATGGCGCGCAGGCCACGGTAAAAAACGGGGCAATCTTGTTTTTTAACGCCGGGACAGGGCGCACGGCATCAGGTCAGGCGATTCCCTGGAAAACTATCGTTCGCAGCGACGGCGACAAACACGTTTATAAACTGATCGATAAGAAAGCTTATGATGGTGTCACGGCCCAATGGCATGACGTCAAAACAGCGACCACCAACAATGTCGCGATCAAGCGAGAAACGGCTCAGGGCAAAGATGCCGCAACAACGAGCTATACGGCAGGTTCAGGAAGCAGCATCCTGCAGCTTGCAAAAATCTTCCCCGATGAAGAAACGGCAAAACGCGCGGCGGACTCTGTCTTCAACCAAATTCAAAGTGATGCATTTTCTTTCACTATCCGGCTGGCATTAGGACGTGCAGATCTCAGTACGCAAACCCCCGTCAACGTGCAGGGTTTTAAAGAGGCTATTGATAGCCAGCGTTGGACCATTGGCTCGGCAGTGCATGAAATCAATGAGAATGGTTTCACTACCACATTGACTTTGAATGTTTATATTGCAGACATCACATACCAATCTTCAATTTCGTAATATTAACTTGCTTTTGCAAGTTATGGGTTTCATAATCACCTTGTTGCTTACCAGTCATGCAGGAGGTTTTTATGATGCATTGCCCGCTTTGTGGAAAAGTCGCCCATACACGTTCAAGCCGTTATCTGAGTGAATCAACGAAAGAACGCTATCACCAGTGCCAGAATATCGAATGCAGCTGCACTTTTGCCACGCACGAATCCGTTGCCCGCATTATAACCGGCACCCGTAAAGACACGTCTGCCGCCCTTTCCTTAACCTTACCCGTGAGCTGATTATGGCGACTATCGATCTGAGCCAGTTACCCGCCCCCGATGTGGTGGAGGTCATTGATTTCGAAACCCTGCTGGCGGAGCGCAAAGCCACGCTGGTATCGCAGTACCCGCAGGACCAGCAGGCCGCGATTGCCCGCACGCTGACGCTCGAATCTGAACCGATTGTGAAACTGCTGGAGGAAAATGCCTACCGCGAAATGATCCTGCGTCAGCGTATCAATGAGGCCGCCGAAGCGGTGATGGTGGCCTATGCCACCGGCGCAGACCTGGATCAGCTCGGGGCAAACGGCAACGTCGATCGCCTGACCATTACCGCCGCCGATGACTCCACTATGCCCCCGACGGCAGCAGTGATGGAAGCTGACGTCGATTATCGCGGGCGCATTCCGCAGGCGTTTGAAGGGCTGAGCGTAGCGGGGCCGACGGGTGCTTATGAGTATCACGCCCGCAGCGCCGACGGGCGCGTGGCTGATGCCTCGGCTATCAGCCCGTCACCGGCCAATGTCACCCTCACCGTGTTGTCCCGCGAGAACAACGGCGAAGCCAGTGCGGAGCTGCTGGCGATTGTTGAAGCGGCGCTCAACGATGAAAACGTGCGCCCGGTGGCTGACCGCGTACTGGTGCAGTCGGCATCCGTGGTGGATTACACCGTTGATGCCACGCTTTACCTGTATCCGGGGCCGGAAGCCGAACCGATCCGCGCTGCATCTGAGGCGAAACTGCAAACCTACATCACCGCACAGTCACGCCTGGGGCGCGACATCCGCAAATCTGCCCTTTATGCCGCCCTGCATGTTGAGGGCGTGCAGCGGGTAGAGCTGGCCGCACCTGCGGTGGATGTTGTCCTTGATAAAACCCAGGCAGCTTACTGCACGGGTTATCAGATAACCCTGGGGGGCACCGATGAGTAGCCGTCTGCTGCCGGTCGGATCCTCAGCGCTGGAAGTGGCCGCCGCGCAGGCGTGCGCCGCGATTGACGCGCTGCCGGTGCCGCTGCGTCAGCTCTGGAACCCGGATAACTGCCCGCTGCCGCTGCTGCCTTATCTGGCATGGGCATGGTCGGTTGACCGGTGGGATGAAAGCTGGCCGGAGTTAACCAAACGAAACGTGGTACGGGCGGCATATTTTGTCCACCGCCATAAGGGCACGATTGGCGCGCTGCGACGCGTGGTGGAGCCCCTCGGCTATCTCATCCGCGTGAGCGAATGGTGGAAAACCAACGACACCCCTGGCACGTTTCGCCTGGACGTCGGCGTGCTGGAAACCGGCATCACCGATGAAATGTATCAGGAGCTGGAACGCCTGATTGACGATGCCAAACCGTGCAGCCGCCATCTCATTGGCCTGTCCATCAACCTGGATGTCAGCGGTACCTTACCTGTGGCCGCCGCAAGCTACAGCGGCGACCAACTGACCGTCTACCCGTACACCCCTGAAAATATCACCGTCTCCGGCAGCGGTTACGCCGGTGCGGCGGTTCACCTAATCGACACAGTGAGGATTAACCCGTGACAACCAAATACTTTGCCCTGCTGACCAGTCAGGGGGCGGCAAAGCTGGCAAACGCCGCCGCACTCGGTACGAAAGTACAAATCACCCAGATGGGCGTCGGCGACGGCGGCGGAACACTGCCCACACCCACCGGCACGCAGACCACGCTGGTCGGTGAAAAACGCCGCGCCCTGCTCAATGCCCTGAGCGTGGACGCAGCCAACAGCAGCCAGATTATTGCGGAACAAATCATTCCCGAAAACGAGGGCGGATTCTGGATCCGTGAAATTGGGTTGTACGACAGTGACAACACGTTGATCGCCGTGGCTAACTGCCCAGAAACCTATAAACCGCTGTTAGCCGAAGGCAGTGGCCGCACGCAGACCGTGCGCATGATTTTAATCATCAACAGCACCGACGCGGTGACGCTGAAAATCGATCCGGCGGTGGTGCTGGCAACCCGTCAGTATGTTGACGATAAGGTGATTGAGGTAAAGGCATACACTGATGAATCCATGGCAAAACATCTGGCGGAGATTAATCCTCACGATCAATATGCGCTTGCTGAAGCCGTAGCAACGGCCCTCGCCGGTAAACTGGCAAAAGACCAGAACGGGGCTGACATTAACGATAAGGTCAAATTTAATGCCAGTCTGGGGCTGAGTGATATTGTTCTGGCGGGAGTGGGGGGGGGTGGCTTGACTGCCATTGGTCATATCAAGCTGCCGGTGATTGTGGGCGGCGTGAAACGCACGGTGGTTATTCAGTGGGGAGATATCAGCAATATATCTAGCAGCACAACACCCGCGACTTATGAAGTTGAAGCCGTATTACCCGTAACTCTCAGCATGGTTTTTCGTAATTTAGTTACATTTTACGATGATTCAGCTAAACCTGGCGTAGTCCCGTCCGTTGAGTTGAGAACAGGTTCTGCAACTTCATCGCGTATCGCGTGCCGGGCAATTAATGCCATCGTCTCTACGCGTATTAACTATCTCTCCGTCGGATTATTGTGAGGCTTATTATGTTTTATGCAGCGTCTACCAACTCTTATTACCTGCCGGAATCCCCCTGGCTGCCGGAGGATTGCGTGAGCATCACGGAGGAAACGTATCAGGCGTTGCTTGAGGGTGGCCGTTCCGGGCAGGTGCTGACGCCCGATGAAAAAGGCTATCCCGTGCTGGTTGCCCGCACCTGGTCGCAGGAAGAACTACAGGAGATTGCCGAATCCCAGCGCGTGGCACTTCTGGCTATGGCCGATGATGCCACTAAAACGCTGAGAACGGATCTGATGCTCGGGATAATCACCGACGACGATAAGGCAACGCTCATCACCTGGCAAACCTATATCAAAACGCTGAAAGCCGTGAATACCGCCAGTGAGTCGGAGATTATCTGGCCTGAAATCCCCGCCTGACTACTGCCCCGTAAGGGGCTTTTTTGTATCAGGCACCGTCATATCTGGCAGGTTTACTTCCACGCAGTGCTAAGCCTGACTGTTCCAACATGTGATAACTGATTGGCTAATCATCGCTACGTGCACACCATTGAAATTAATAATGCTTCCCGGATTACCTCTAACCAGGCAGTCAGCGCTCTGCCGCGTAGTCAATTTGTCGTCATTAATACAAAAAAGGGGTTAGCCTATGGCTAACCCCTTGTTCTATATTAACTATTAGATGTCGCGTTAGCGATACCTTAGTTAAGACGCTCTTTGATACGAGCAGACTTACCAGTACGCTCACGCAGGTAGTACAGTTTAGCTTTACGAACGGCACCACGACGTTTAACAGTAATGCTGTCGATTACTGGGGAGTGAGTCTGGAATACACGCTCAACACCTTCGCCGTTAGAAATTTTGCGAACAGTGAATGCAGAGTGCAGACCGCGGTTACGAATAGCGATAACCACGCCCTCGAATGCCTGCAGACGCTTTTTAGAACCTTCAACGACCCATACCTTAATTTCCAGGGAATCACCTGGACGGAATGCAGGTACGTCTTGCTTCATCTGCTCTTGTTCGATTTGTTTAATGATATTGCTCATAATATGTCTCTTACCCTAGGTAAACTGATATATCGGGAGGGCTCAGCGTAACGCTTAAGCGTTCCCTTCATAGTCTTGTTGACTGAGTCGATGTTCCTTTTGGAACTCTCTCAGCAACACCTCTTGCTCGTCAGTCAGAGCTAGGTTTTCCAGAAGTTCAGGTCTTCTAAGCCAGGTTCGACCCAGCGACTGTTTCAGGCGCCAGCGACGTATATCAGCGTGGTTTCCCGACAGCAAAACTGGCGGAACCTCCATGCCTTCCAACACTTCAGGGCGGGTATAGTGGGGGCAATCGAGCAATCCGTCAGCGAAAGAATCTTCTTCTGCTGAAGCCTGACGACCCAGAACGCCCGGTATAAAGCGGGAAACTGAATCAATCAGAGTCATTGCCGGTAACTCTCCACCGCTGAGAACATAATCGCCAATTGACCATTCTTCATCAATTTCGGTTTTGATTACGCGCTCATCAATCCCTTCGTAACGGCCACAAACCAGAATAATTTTCTGATGAGCCGCCAGTTCACACACACCGGTTTGATCCAGTTTGCGTCCCTGAGGTGAAAGATAAATCACTTTCACACCTTCGCCTGCCGCTGCTTTTGCCGCATGAATGGCTTCCCGTAAAGGTTGCACCATCATCAGCATTCCGGGACCACCGCCGTAAGGGCGCTCATCCACGGTACGATGTCGATCGTATGCGAAGTCACGAGGACTCCAGCAATTTACGCTCAACAGGCCATTCTTAACTGCCCGGCCAGTTACCCCGTAATCGGTGATTGCGCGGAACATCTCAGGAAACAGGCTAATTATACCAATCCACATAGCCTACCCCTTCCGAATGCTTTATCGCCCAACCCATCGTTGTTTACATCAGTAAACGTTACGGAGGTCAAAAACCAGGATCCCAATCTACTTCAACAGTGCGAGTAGTGAGATCGACTTTCTTGATAACCTGCCCATCGAGGAACGGAATCAACCGCTCCTTGAGTCCGAAGGCATCTTTCAGGTTGGCTTTGACTACCATCACATCGTTAGAACCGGTTTCCATCATATCGATGATTTTGCCCAGTTCGTAACCGGAAGTTGTCACTACCTGGCAACCAAAAAGGTCTTTCCAGTAGTAGTCACCGTCTTCCAATGGCGGTAGCTGCTTTGAATCGACGACAATTTCGCAATTGGTCAGAAGATTCGCCGCATCCCGGTCATCAACGCCTTTGACTTTGATAATCAGGTCCTGAGTGTGGCGTTTCCAGCCTTCCAGCTCGATAACTTGCCACTTACCGGCACGCTGGATAAACCAGGGCTGGTAGTCGAAGATGCTTTCAGCGTCTTCGGTGGATGAAAACACTCTGAGCCAACCACGAATGCCGTATGTTGAACCCATTTTGCCAAGAACTAACGGCTCAGCGGGTACCACTGGATTGGATTGCTTGCTCATTGCCACCACCGCGACAGATTAAGCTGCTTTCTTAGCGTCTTTGATCAGCGCAGAAACGCGATCAGAAACGGTTGCACCCAGATCTACCCAATGGGCAACACGATCCAGATCCAGACGCAGAGCTTCAGCCTGGCCAGAAGCCAATGGGTTGAAGAAACCTACGCGTTCGATGAAACGACCGTCACGAGCGTTGCGGCTGTCGGTCACTACTACTTGATAAAACGGACGCTTTTTTGCGCCGCCACGTGCTAAACGAATTGTTACCATAACATCCTCTTTAGTTAATAAAACAACCAGACCCCATCGGGGAACGGGGTCTGGTTGCAATATAAAAAGCCCGAAAATTTTACTCATTTTGGCGCAAAAAGCAATCTAAAGCGTAGATAGCTTAGCCGGCAATTTGCATGAGCCGCCTATGTGGCTGATATATAGACAGTGATGTAGATTAACGGCCTGGGAAACCAGGTGGCATCATACCTTTCATGCCACGCATCATTTTCGCCATGCCGCCATTCTTCATTTTCTTCATCATGCGCTGCATGTCGTCGAACTGCTTGAGTAAGCGGTTAACGTCCTGCACCTGCATGCCGGAACCCAGCGCGATACGGCGCTTGCGGGAACCTTTAATAATTTCTGGCTTAGCGCGCTCTTTCTTCGTCATCGAGTTGATGATCGCTTCCATCCGCACCAGAACCTTGTCGTCCATCTGAGATTTGACGTTATCAGGCAATTGGCCCACGCCCGGCAATTTGCTCATCATGCTCGCCATGCCGCCCATATTACGCATTTGCTTGAGCTGCTCGAGGAAGTCGGTCAGATCAAAGCCGTCGCCTTTTTTAAGCTTATTGGCCAGCTTCTCCGCCTGTGCGCGGTCGACTTTGCTCTCAATATCTTCGATAAGAGAAAGCACGTCGCCCATGCCCAGAATACGGGACGCGATACGATCAGGGTGGAACGGCTCAAGAGCATCGGTTTTCTCACCCATACCCAGGAATTTAATCGGTTTTCCAGTGATGTGACGAATCGACAGCGCGGCACCGCCACGGGCGTCACCGTCGACTTTCGTCAGGATCACACCGGTCAGCGGCAGCGCTTCATTAAACGCCTTGGCCGTATTCGCCGCATCCTGGCCAGTCATGGCATCGACCACAAACAATGTTTCTACCGGATTAATCGCGGCATGAACCTGTTTGATTTCGTCCATCATCGCTTCGTCGACGTGCAAACGACCGGCGGTATCGACAATCAGAACGTCGTAGAATTTCAGTTTTGCCTGTTGCAGGGCGCGGGTGACGATATCCACCGGCTTTTCCTGCGCGTCAGATGCGAAGAAATCCACTTCAACTTGCTGCGCCAGGGTTTCCAGCTGTTTGATCGCTGCAGGGCGATAAACGTCGGCGGAGACCACCAGCACTTTTTTCTTTTTCTTCTCTTTCAGGAATTTCGCCAGTTTACCGACGCTGGTAGTTTTACCGGCACCTTGTAAACCCGCCATCAGAACGACAGCCGGTGGCTGCGCCGCTAAGTTAAGCTCGGTGTTAGCCTCGCCCATCGCGGTTTCCAGTTCTTTCTGGACAATTTTGACGAACTCCTGACCCGGCGTCAGGCTCTTATTGACCTCATGGCCAACAGCGCTCTCTTTCACCCGGTTGATGAAGTCGCGAACGACCGGCAGCGCAACGTCCGCTTCCAGTAACGCCATGCGTACTTCACGTAATGTCTCTTTGATATTTTCTTCGGTCAGCCGCCCGCGGCCGCTGATATTGCGCAGTGTGCGCGACAATCGATCGCTTAAATTCTCAAACATCGTCTCTTGCTCAACGTAATGACAGGCCGCTTTTGCGACGTAATTGCGGGATTATAACACGAAGCGCGGACGATCTCTGCTTTGGCATCTCAGATAGGTTGGAGCGTGACGCGGGTAACGTTATACTGCGGTTCTCATTCACTTTTCGATGTTACCGAAACGCTATGTCAGTTTTTGCTCTCGTCGCCATGTTGGCCTATCTGCTCAGCCTCGCACTGATCATTCCGAGCATTATCCGGAAGAACAGCGCATACCGGCGGTTAGCGCTGATTTCCGTTGTCGTGGCACTGATTTGTCACGCCGTCGCATTGCAGGAACGTATCTTCGACGTCAGCACCGGGCAAAACCTGAGCCTGGTGAACATCGGTTCGGTCGTGAGTTTAATTATCGGCACCGTGATGACCATTGTTGCGTCACGCAACCGTGGCTGGTTTATTTTGCCGATTGTTTACAGCTTTTCGCTGATCAACCTGGCGTTTGTCACTTTCCTTCCGGGCGAATTCATTACACATCTGGAAGAAAGCAAAGGCTTGCTGGTTCACATCGGCCTGGCATTGTTCTCTTACGCCACGCTGATGATTGCCGCATTGTACGCGCTTCAGCTGGCCTGGCTCGATTATCAGCTGAAGAACAAACGGCTGACGTTCACGGCGGATATGCCTCCGCTGATGACCATCGAGCGTAAATTGTTTCACATCACCCAGATTGGCGTCATTTTACTGACGCTGACGCTGTGCACCGGATTACTGTATCTGAACAACCTGTTCAGCCCGGAGAATATCGACAAGGCCGTCTTATCGATACTGGCATGGTTCGTTTATATCGTCCTGCTGTGGGGTCATTATCACGAAGGCTGGCGTGGCCGCCGCGTGGTATGGTTCAGCATGGCAGGCGCCATCTTACTGACACTTGCCTATTTCGGCAGCCGCCTGATCCAGCAAATCATGGTTCACTAATCAAAAGGAATACCCGTTGGAGCACGTCTCGACAACAACCCTGATCATCACATTGATCATCATGGTGGTGGTTTCGGCTTATTTTTCAGCCTCCGAAACCGGTATGATGACACTCAACCGTTACCGGTTACGTCACCTGGCCAAACAGGGTAACCGTGCGGCGCGTCGCGTCGAAAAGCTGTTAAAACGCCCGGACCAACTGATCAGCCTCGTGCTCATCGGCAACAACCTGGTCAACATTCTTGCTTCCGCTCTGGCAACCATTGTGGGTATCCGCCTGTACGGCGATGCTGGCGTGGCAATTGCCACTGGCGTGCTGACTTTCGTGGTTCTGCTGTTTGCTGAAGTTCTGCCGAAAACTTTCGCGGCACTCAATCCTGAGCGCATTGCTTTCCCGAGCAGCATTTTGTTGCGCCCGCTGCAAAAAATCATGATGCCGTTAGTGTGGATCCTGAACAGCCTGTCGCGTTTACTGATGCGCATGTTTGGTGTCAAAACCACGACCAGCCTGAGTGATGCAGTCAGCAAGGAAGAATTACGTACCATCGTGAACGAATCACGTTCAAATATCTCCCGGCGAAATCAGGACATGCTGCTTTCCGTACTCGATCTGGAGAAAGTGTCCGTTGATGACATTATGGTACCGCGCAATGAGATCGTCGGTATCGACATTAACGACGACTGGAAGTCGATCATCCGTCAGCTCACGCACTCGCCGCATGGCCGTATTGTGCTGTACAGGGACTCTCTCGACGATGCGATTGGCATGTTACGTTTACGCGAAGCATACCGCCTGATGACCGAGAAGAAAGAATTCACCAAAGAAAACCTGCTGCGCGCCGCTGATGAGATTTACTACATTCCTGAAGGTACGCCGCTGAACATCCAGTTAGTGAAATTCCAGCGCAATAAAAAGAAAGTGGGCATTGTGGTCGATGAATACGGTGACATTCAGGGACTGGTCACCGTCGAAGATATTCTTGAAGAGATCGTCGGTGATTTCACAACGTCCATGTCTCCTACGCTGGCGGAAGAAGTGACGCCACAAAGCGACGGTTCAGTACTAATCGAAGGCAGTGCGAACGTTCGTGAACTGAATAAAGCTTTTAACTGGCACCTGCCCGCAGAGGGGCCACGCACAATGAACGGTATGCTGCTGGAAGTACTGGAAGATATTCCGACGATTGGCACAAGCTTACGCATCGAAGATTACGAAGTTGAGATTCTGGATGTGCAGGACAATATGATCAAACAGGTGCAGATCCGCCCGTTACAGCCCTTGCAAACCAGCGTAAATCAACGCTAATTCTCTGAATAACAGGCATAAAAAAGACGCGATGAACGCGTCTTTTTTTACCTGCAACACGCTAAAACTAGATGTGCAGTTCGGACAGTTTTTCTTTTGGCAGAGCCAGATCGTCGTTACGGTTCACAACAACGTCGTGATCGAGAATGTGTTGCGCAATTTCCTGAGCTTCTTTCAGGGAATGCATCTCGTAAGTACCGCACTGATATTCATTCAGCTCAGGGATTTGACGCTGTTCTTTCACTTTCAGAACATCTGCCATTGCCGCTTTCCAGGCATCGGCAACCCGTTGCTCTTCCGGCACACCAATCAGGCTCATGTAGAAACCGGTACGACAACCCATCGGAGAAATATCGATGATCTCAACACCGCTGCCGTTCAGGTGGTTACGCATGAAACCTGCGAACAGGTGCTCCAGCGTGTGAATCCCCCGTTCAGGCATCACTTCAATATTCGGGCGGCAGAAGCGCAGATCGAACACAGTGATGGTATCCCCGTGCGGGGTTTTCATGGTTTTTGCGACGCGAACAGCAGGTGCTGCCATACGGGTATGGTCTACGGTAAAGCTATCCAACAGTGGCATATCGTCACCTCTCCTAAATAAATTAATTTTTTTACGAACTCAGGAAACCTTTTCCCAGCGTGCGGGTCTTAATTAGTGAAAGACGCGCATTTGTTATCATCATCCCTGTAAACAGAGATGTTTATTTGGCCACATTGATTGTGGCCTTTTTCTTTTCTACTCAACGCTACTGCCTGCATTCGCAGCCAGATACTCTTCAAAGCTTAGCGTATCGCCCGCTTCCAGGGAACGCTGACGCTGCCATGAACCATCCTGCTCAGCCATTAATGCGCTGGCATCCAGGACTTCCAGCGGTTCACTCACCAGCATCTGACGATATTTTTCCGCCAGTTCTAACCCGAGATTGCCGACGCCCTGCTGTTTCAGATCTTTAAGGATCCGCGCAGAATACGTCAGTTCAGGATCATCAAACGCAGCAACCAGTTCTTTGCACACGTCCTGATAAAGGTGATCGCCGTTCTGCTCGTCCATAACCTGTGCCACCCGGCTCAAATCAGCAAACAACGCATTCCCGACGCTGACCAGCGGCTTGCGCTCATCGTGGCAACCAATACCAATCGTCTGACCCGGTTTACGACCTTCGAGGATGACGCGGTTCCAGTTTTTGCGCGTACAAAGCAGCTCATCACTGTTCATTTCCGGTGCGTCCGCTAAGGCACACCATACCAAAAACAGATCGAGGAAACGCGCCTGGGTCGCATCAATGCCCACAGGGGAGAACGGATTGACGTCCAGCGAACGGACTTCAATGTATTCGATCCCGCTGCGCATCAGCGCGTCCGAAGGGGTTTCACCTGATTTAGTGACCCGCTTTGGACGGATTGGCGCATAAAGTTCGTTCTCAATCTGTAACACATTGGTGTTCAGTTGCAGGTATTTACCGTCTTTCTTCACACCCATTTCCGCATATTCCGCAGAAGGGGTACGAATCGCTTTCTTCACGCCCTGAACGTACGTTTCCAGATCGTTAAACGTGATCCCCAGATTGCTCTGTGATTTGTTGGTATAGCCCAAATCACTCAGACGCAACGAGGTGGCGTACGGCAGATAGCACAACCCGGAGTCGGTATATTCAAACGGCAGATCTGTTTCACGCCCTTTCAGGAAAGATTTACAGATCGCAGGCGACGCACCAAACAGGTACGGGATCACCCAGCCAAAGCGGTAATAGTTACGGATAAGCTTGAAGTAGCCCGCAGAAATCGCTTCTTTACCGCTTTCTATATCCGTAACGCCCAAACGTTCCTGCCAGAAAGTCAGCGGTAACGAGAAATTATAATGGATGCCGGAAATCACCTGCATCAGCGCGCCATAACGATTCTTCAGCCCCTCACGATATAAGGTTTTGAACCGCCCGACGTTCGACGAACCATATTGTGCCAGTTCGATATCCTGCCCGGACTCGATAAAGCACGGCATGCTGAATGGCCACATGCGTTCATCACCCAGTTCACGGGCGACGTGACGGTGAATGTCACGCAGAAACGCCATCAGATGCTCAATATTGTCATCGACGGGAGTAATAAATTCTAATAAGGCTTCAGCAAAATCGGTCGTGATCCAGCGATGCGTCAGAGCCGCACCTAAAGACTCCGGGTGCCCGGTTGTCGCTAATGAACCATCGGGATTGACCCGAAGTGTTTCACGCTCGATACCGCGACGAATACCTTTTAATGCCTGAGGATGGGCTTCCAGCCAGGAAAGCGCCTGAGATACATCCGGGATCAAATTGACCTCCCGCTCGGTGAAACCATTAATTTGCAAGCATACTGAATCTGCATAGATGTGACCATAATTGATAACTGATGCCAATCTAACCGAACCATGAAAGCCCCTGTAACGTCACAACAGTCAAAACGATGTAACGCACGGCTTTTCCAATAAACATGAAAAAGACCACCTGGCCCCACGGCATTCGCAGCCAACCTGCTAAAACGCACAACACATCGCCTATCACCGGCAACCAGCTCAGCAATAATGCTGCTGATCCAAATCGTTTCAACCAACCCTGCGCAACGTTTAACCCACGCTGAGGCTTAAGCTGAGGAAGAAAGCGTCCGATGATCACGTTGGTTATGCCACCTAAGGTATTGCCAACAGTTGCAGACAAAACCAATGCCGCCGGCATTGCACTGCCAGCTGACAATAAAGCGACTATTAAGACTTCTGAATTTCCGGGTAATAATGTGGCGCTTAGAAAACTGCTGCCAAATAATGAAACCAGTGCGACAGCACTACTCACAGCGTACGCACGTCCACAAACGCCATGTTAGCGCGCCGGGCCGCCTCGATACCAAAATCGGCGTCTTCAAATACAACGCATTTTTCGGGAGGCACGCCGATTAACTCAGCGCAGCGTAAAAAAGTGTCTGGGGCCGGCTTATGGTTTTGCACATCATTCGCACCCACGATCGCATCAAAACAATCGCGCAGCCCTAAATGACGCAACAACGCATCCGCCATCCAGTGCTCACTGCCCGTCCCCACCGCCATTGGCCGGCGGCCATGATAAGCCTTCACGACATCAATTAATGGCAAAGGGCGCACGGTATCAAGCAACATTTCCTGCACGGCAGCGGTTTTCTCTGCGGCAAGAAGATGGGGATCCATTTCGACGTTATTGCTGTCGATAACAAATTTGGCAATTCGCCAGGTTGGAGAACCATTCAGAGCGACCATGGATTCGACATCATAATGCATACTGTATTTGGTCAACACCTGATGCCATGCCTTACGGTGCGTAGGTTCAGTATCTAATATGGTGCCATCCATATCAAATATTAGTCCTTCGTATCGATCGTACATCGAATGCTCCATGACCACGAAAAAACAGGAAAACTACTTTATCGCAAAGTCTGCCGAAAGTCGCATTTTGTCCGCATCTACAGCACATCCGAACACGTCAGAAAAATCAGGGAAATGAAAAAGAAGGGAGGGAAATCAGAGAGGAAAAGCAGAAAGCAAAAAACCCGCCGAAGCGGGTTTTTCTAAATATGGTGCACCCAGGAAGATTACTCGGCAGAGCCTCGCCCTTCGGGTCGTTGCTAAAACAACGTTATCTTCCTTTGTACTACCTGCATGTCGCAGAACTCTAATAAGACCAGAATCGCTGCAACATGTTTTGAATATGGTGCACCCAGGAAGATTCGAACTTCCGACCGCTCGGTTCGTAGCCGAGTACTCTATCCAGCTGAGCTATGGGTGCATTGGGGTCGTGCTGAGTTTTTTCGGAAAATACTAAGAGGAAGAATTGTGCACCCAGGAAGATTATTCGGCTATCGCCTCACCCTACGGGCCGTTGCTAAGCAACGTTATCATCCTTCGTGCTACTGCATGCTAAGTGCGCTTTAATTTGATTCTCGTCGCTTCAACATACACAAAATATGGTGCACCCAGGAAGATTCGAACTTCCGACCGCTCGGTTCGTAGCCGAGTACTCTATCCAGCTGAGCTATGGGTGCATTTTGATTCTTACTGCAGATTTACCTGACCATTTTTCCGTACTACATCAGCTTTCGCTTTTGCCCGTCACGCTCATTTGATTGCAAGTCAACATACGCTCTGGAAAGTATGGTGCACCCAGGAAGATTCGAACTTCCGACCGCTCGGTTCGTAGCCGAGTACTCTATCCAGCTGAGCTATGGGTGCATTTTAAATGGCGGTGAGGCGGGGATTCGAACCCCGGATGCAGCTTTTGACCGCATACTCCCTTAGCAGGGGAGCGCCTTCAGCCTCTCGGCCACCTCACCATACGCCTCTTGCGAGTGTGCTGACTAACTTTGTTTAAGCTCATCGGCACTGCGTGGCGCACATATTACTTTCTGGCCCTTATAAGTCAAACCCTTTTTTCCTAACAATCACCCGTTTGGACATTTCACGCGCAACCTGAGCAGTTTGAAGACAAAAACAGGGCTCAAAGGTCAGAAAAAACGCTTAGTTTTAAAAAAATGACAGGTTTGGGGGAGGCCACAAAAAGAAAATAAAAACCGGGGAAGCGGTAAAACAGGGGAGGAAAAATGAAAAACGGACACAAAGGAAGTTCAGCGCCTCGCCATTGACGAGACGCCTCGTAAATCAGTAACTCGTCTGCTGAGACTTTTCAGCCTGAATGCGCTGATAAATCTCTTCACGGTGAACAGAGACCTCTTTCGGCGCATTCACACCAATGCGCACCTGATTACCTTTAACGCCTAAAACGGTAACAGTTACCTCATCGCCAATCATGAGGGTTTCACCAACTCGGCGAGTTAGAATAAGCATTCTTTGCTCCTTGAATAATTAAAAGAGTCGGGTCTCTCAGTTTCCCGGCCATTATCTATCATAAGCGGGTAAAACGTAAGCCATGACCCTTACATAAAATGTAAGCAGCCTGCAACTTCAGCCATGAGTACTTTAAGTTTAGCCGATATCATCATTGTCGCGACTTTTATCGCGAGGCTTACCCCGCCATTAAGACTGAAAACGCCATACAGCACAATAGATTATGGCGTTTTCCTGACTAGCTATTTATTTCTTATTACAGCTTAGATTCGACCCAGGCTTCGACAGCGGCCAGAGCTGCAGGTAATGCCTGTATGTCACTGCCCCCCGCCTGCGCCATATCGGGGCGACCACCGCCTTTGCCACCCACCTGCTGTGCAACAGACGCGATCAACTCACCGGCTTTAACACGATCAGTCAAATCTTTCGTGACACCCGCAATCAGGCTAACTTTATCATCAGCAATCGTCGCCAGAACAATAATTACGGAACCCAGTTGGTTTTTCAGATCATCAACCATCGTACGCAGAATTTTAGGCTCTACGTTATCCAGTTGACGAACCAATAGCTTAACGCCTTTCACTTCTTTCGTCTGGCTGGATAAGGAAGCACTTTCTTGTGCTGCTTGCTGACCTTTCACTTGCTGAAGTTCTTTTTCCAGCACACGTGAACGTTCAATCAAAGTCCGGATTTTATCGGTAATACTGTTCACATCGCCTTTAACCAGATGCGCTACATCCTGCAGTAAATCACTCTGCTGATGCAGGGCATTAATGGCGTTTTCACCCGTGATCCCTTCAATACGGCGAACACCCGCAGCTGTACCCGACTCACTCTGAATACGGAACAGACCGATGTCACCGGTACGGCTGGCATGAGTACCACCACACAGCTCGGTGGAGAAATCACCCATGGTCAGCACACGAACGCTGTCTTCGTATTTCTCACCAAACAGCGCCATCGCGCCTTTTTCTTTTGCGTCTTCCAGATCCATGATCGTGGTCTGGATTGGCAGGTTACGGCGGATCTGAGCATTCACCAGATCTTCGACCTGACGGATTTCTTCCGGCTTCATTGCCTCGAAATGAGAGAAGTCGAAACGCAGATAGTTATCGTTAACCAGCGAGCCTTTCTGAGCAACGTGCTTGCCCAGCACCTGACGCAGTGCAGCGTGCAGCAGGTGAGTCGCGGAGTGGTTAAGGCGAATACGATCGCGGCGTGCAACATCAACTTCTGCTTCAACACTGTCACCGATGCTCAGTTTGCCTGCATTCAGCGAGCCCTGATGACCAATGGCTTTGCCATATTTTTGGGTATCAGAAACAGCAAAAGTGCCGGCAGCCGTTTTCAGGATACCTTTATCGCCAACTTGTCCGCCTGACTCGCCATAAAATGGCGTGTCGTCCAGAACGACGATGGCATTATCGCCCGCCTGAATATCATTCACTGGCTGGCCATTGATAAACAGCGCCACGACTTTGGAATGACGTTGCAGATGCTCATAACCAGAGAACTGCGTAACACCGTCAACACGCACCATGCTGTTATAGTCCGCGCTGAAACCGCTGGACTCGCGTGCGCGGCGGCGCTGAACTTCCATCGCTTTTTCAAAACCGGCTTCATCGACTTTCAGATTGCGTTCACGGCACACGTCCGCAGTCAGATCCAGAGGGAAACCAAAGGTGTCGTACAGGCGGAAAGCAATTTCGCCATCCAGCGTATCGCCTTTCAAAGAAGACAACTCGTCGTCCAGCAGCGCCAGACCGCGCTCCAGAGTACGGGCAAACTGCTCTTCTTCGGTTTTCAGTAACTGCTCAACCATAGCTTGCTGTTCTTTCAGCTCAGCCGCCGCCGGGCCCATTACGTCAATTAACGGAGCCACCAGTTTGTAGAAGAAGGTGTCCTTCGCGCCCAGCATGTTGCCGTGGCGGATCGCACGACGAATAATACGACGCAGCACGTAGCCACGGTTTTCATTCGATGGGATCACGCCATCTGCAATCAGGAATGCGCAGGAACGGATATGGTCAGCGATAACGCGCAGAGATTTGCTGGTCAGATCAGTCGCGCCCGTCACTTCAGCCACGGCGGCGATCAGTTTCTGGAACAGATCAATGTCATAGTTTGAGTTCACATGCTGCATAACAGCGGTGATGCGCTCAAGCCCCATCCCGGTATCAACGGACGGTTTCGGCAATGGCAGCATCGTGCCGTCAGACTGACGGTTGAACTGCATGAACACGAGGTTCCAGATTTCGATATAGCGATCGCCATCTTCTTCAGCAGACCCCGGAGGACCGCCCCAGATATGGTCGCCATGATCGTAGAAAATTTCGGTACAAGGGCCGCAAGGACCTGTGTCACCCATCTGCCAGAAGTTATCGGAAGCGAAAGCGCCGCCTTTGTTATCGCCGATACGGATAATGCGTTCTTTCGGAACACCGACTTCCTTTTCCCAGATTTCAAACGCTTCGTCATCAGTCTCATAGACCGTAACCCACAGCTTTTCCTTTGGCAGGTTAAACCAGTTTTCGCCAGTCAGTAATTCCCAGGCGTAGTTGATTGCATCATGCTTAAAGTAATCACCGAAGCTGAAATTACCCAGCATTTCGAAGAAAGTGTGGTGACGTGCGGTATAACCCACGTTTTCGAGGTCATTGTGCTTACCGCCTGCGCGGACACAACGCTGAGACGTCGTCGCACGGTTGTAATCACGTTTATCCAGACCTAGGAAGACGTCTTTAAATTGGTTCATCCCGGCATTGGTAAACAACAGTGTCGGATCGTTTGTCGGGACAAGCGAACTGCTTGAAACAATGTTGTGTCCCTTACTATGGAAGAAATCGAGAAACGCTTGACGGATCTCAGCGGTGCTCTTGCTCATAAATATCCCGGAATCATGCTGGAAGAACGGCTCTTGAGCCGGATAACGCTGCATATGGCAGCAATCTGTACAGCTCACGAACGAAAAAGTGCGGATAAGATAAAATTTCTGCGCGGGGAAGTAAAATACCGTATGCGGTCAATCGTCAAAATCACGATAAATAGACTGTATTTCTTCCTGAAAGAAGCCGCGATAAAGCAAATAACGCAGAACTTTTGATTTTTCTTTCCAGTCCGTCGGCAAATTCTCACCAAATTTTCTGGTTGCTATATCACGAGCCAAAACACACCAGTCAACCTCGGTTGCCTCCAGTGCTGCCGTGATGGTTTCTTTATCGACCCCTTTTTGCATCAATTCTGAACGGATACGCTGCGCGCCGTAGCCTTTTTTGCTTCGACCTGAAATATATCTGCTGGCAAATTTTGCATCGTCGAGCCAGTGATGCTGGTAACAGTAATCGATAACCGCCTGCACATGTTCTTCTGAAATCTCTTCTGGCACCGGGCGCGGTTCTGGTTTTGCTTTCTCGATAACTTCATCAGCAAAATCATTCTGCTCCGGCTTACGGCGTGCTGACCAGCTACTTTTTTTATTCGCAGGTTTCACGAAAGGAACTGGAGGGGTCAGCAGCTTCCTGCGTAATTCAGCTTCACCATGATCTCGTTGAGACAAAAAGCGCATCGCGCGATTCATCAGAACATTAATTTTAGCGGTATCACCCTCTTTTTTCTCAGGCGCAAACAGCGTGGATTCACTGTTTTGCTCAACTTCTTCAAGGAGTCGTTTCAGATCGATGACTTTTTGACTGGATGCTTTTTCACTGGACATTGGGGTCCCTCAGATATGCAAAATGCCAGCCTGAAACCAGGCTGGCATTTTATCGACTGTAACTCAGGCAACCGCGAAATTAAAATTCTTCGCTGGTTTCCATGTTGTCGTCAGCGTCTTCAGCGGTCGTAGCAACGCTCAGTTCACCGGTACCGCTCAGCAACATTTCACGCAGTTTCTTATCCAGCTCAGCCGCCACTTTCGGATTTTCTTTCAGGAAATTGCAGGAGTTCGCTTTACCCTGACCAATCTTCTCACCGTTGTAGCTGTACCATGCACCCGCTTTCTCGATCAGCTTGTGCTTAACACCGAGATCGATAAGCTCGCCGTTAATGTTGATGCCTTCGCCGTACATGATCTGGAATTCGGCTTGTTTGAACGGCGCAGCGATTTTGTTCTTCACCACTTTCACACGCGTTTCGCTGCCGACAACCACATCACCCTCTTTGATCGCGCCGATACGGCGGATGTCCAGACGAACAGATGCGTAGAACTTCAGTGCGTTACCGCCGGTCGTGGTTTCCGGGTTACCGAACATCACACCAATTTTCATACGGATCTGGTTGATGAAAATCAGCAAAGTGTTAGCGTTTTTCAGGTTACCCGCAAGTTTGCGCATTGCCTGGCTCATCATACGTGCCGCGAGGCCCATGTGAGAGTCACCGATTTCGCCTTCGATTTCAGCTTTCGGCGTCAGTGCCGCCACGGAGTCAACGATGATGACGTCAACCGCGCCTGAACGGGTCAGCGCATCACAAATTTCAAGCGCCTGCTCACCGGTATCCGGCTGAGAACACAGCAGGTTATCGATATCCACACCCAGCTTTTTAGCATAGATAGGGTCCAGTGCGTGTTCTGCATCGATGAACGCACAGGTTTTACCTTCACGCTGTGCAGCAGCAATAACCTGAAGGGTCAGCGTGGTTTTACCGGAAGATTCCGGGCCATAGATCTCAACGATACGCCCCATAGGCAAACCGCCGGCACCTAATGCAATATCCAGAGACAAAGAGCCGGTAGAGATCGTTTCAACATCCATAGAGCGATCTTCACCCAAACGCATGATGGAGCCTTTACCGAATTGCTTTTCAATCTGGCCCAGTGCTGCAGCTAACGCCTTTTGCTTGTTCTCATCAATAGCCATTTTTACTCCTCGTCTGATACAGGGGAACATCCCACCTGCATCACTGAATATAATTTATGTACAGGTAATTGGCAGTAATTATACTGTATGCTCATACAGTATCAAGCCTAATTTTTAAGAAACTCACTAAGTGCCGTTTGTAGCGAAAAAACAGCAGCTTGCAAACGTACGGCTTCACGGTCGCCCGGGAATTGTTGTTTTGCTGTTACGACACGCCCGTCTTTTCCGGCAAAACCAAACCAGACGGTTCCCACGGGTTTTTCTTCAGAGCCGCCGTCAGGCCCGGCAATGCCGCTAACCGATACAGCAATATCTGCCCCTGCCGCATGCAAAACGCCCTGTGCCATTTCATGTACGACCTGCTCGCTTACTGCGCCGTACTGTTCCAGCGTTGCCTCAGAGACACCCAGCAATTCATGTTTGGAAGCGTTGCTATAGGTAACAAAGCCGCGATCAAACCAGGCGGAGCTACCCGCAATATCCGTAATCGACTTTGCAATTAATCCGCCGGTACAAGACTCCGCGCAAGTGATCCACAATCCTTGTTCTTTAAGCGCTGTACCAATTTCCACACTCAATTCACGTAAACGTTTTTCGTCCATATTCCATCCTGGCGGGTCAGCTGAATTCAACCTGATGTTAGCATTTCTCTTCTGGTCTGTGAGTCTCATCAAAGCGTTTTGCGCGATGTATTCAGAATTAGAATAAAAAAGAAGGGCCGCATAATTGGCCCTTCGGGTGACGCAATAATTCGGCTAGCGTGCTGCTTTCACCGCTTCTCCCAACTGCCATACCGCCATCGCATAATGCACGCTGTGGTTGTAGCGGGTGATGGTGTAGAAATTCGGCAATCCATACCAGTACTGATAATTCGTCCCCATATCAAGGCGCAGCAAACTTGCTTCCTGATAATTACCCAGCGAGCCTAGCGGGCTTAACCCTGCGGCTTTCAATGTATAAAGCGGGTATTTCGTCTTGAAACCATTCTCAAGTAGCGGTGCCTGTCCTGCCGCCGGTACGGCAATTGGCGCGCCTTTCGTCCATCCATGTGCCTTAAAGTAGTTAGCTACGCTACCGATAGCATCCACCGGATCCCACAAATTGGCATGGCCGTCGCCGTTAAAGTCTACGGCATAATCTTTATAAGCAGATGGCATGAACTGCCCGTAGCCCATTGCACCTGCGAAAGAGCCACGCAGGCTCAGTGGATCATCCCCTTCACGGCGCGACATCAGCAGGAAGGTTTCCAGCTCGCCAGAGAAATAATCAGCACGGCGCGGATAAGCAAATGACAGTGTCGCCAGGGCATCAATAATGCGGGTTTTACCCATTACGCGGCCCCAGCGGGTTTCAACGCCGATAATCCCGACAATGATTTCTGGCGGCACACCATAAACCTGCTCTGCGCGCTGCAATACATCCTGATACTGGTTCCAGAACACTACGCCATTCTGAACATTATCAGGCGTGATGAATTTGCTGCGATAACGGTTCCAGGCGCCATTCGGTACCGTGGACGGAGGCCCTGAAGGCGCCTGTTGATCCATCAACCTTAATACAAACCCCAGACGCTTAGTCTGTGCCAAAACATCGTGCAGCTGTTGGCGATCAAAACCATGCTCACGAACCATTTTATCAACGAACTGGTTCATCGCCGGATCATAAGCGAAATCTCCGGTCTGAACGGCACCGGTATGCTCAGGCTGCAGCAGAAAACCACCGCCAGGTACCGTATTGTCGCTGGCATTTCTTCCATCAGAGAAAGGATTGCGCGGGCCTTCGGGTTGGGGTGCGGGCTTGTTACTGCTACATGCAGAAAGTATAAGAACCAGAGGAAGAATGACTGCCACGAGGCGCATCGGATATCCGTAACCATGCAATAAAAGAGGTGCTGATATGGTAGAGCATTATCGGAACCGAAAAAACTGAAAATCACCGTCTTTACAAGGATGCCGCATGGGGGTTAATTTCCCGTCAATTTGCGCGACGTTACGCAAGAACATAACACTGCGTGGTTTTTTACCTCTACTCACGTTAGGATCCGTTGTAAAGTCGTTTCCCCAGGCGATATGAGCCAACAGGATGATTTAAAATTGAATCAAATCAATGAAAAACAAAACAATATGACCGGGCTGGATGCCCACACCCCAATGATGCAACAGTATTTGCGTCTGAAGGCGGAGAACCCGGAAGTTCTGCTGTTCTATCGAATGGGCGACTTCTACGAACTGTTCTATGACGATGCAAAACGTGCGTCTCAGTTGATGGATATTTCCCTGACCAAACGCGGCGCTTCCGCAGGCGAGCCCATCCCAATGGCCGGCGTGCCTTATCATGCCGTTGAAGGTTATCTGGCAAAGCTGGTGCAACTGGGCGAATCCGTCGCCATTGCTGAACAGATTGGCGACCCGGCGCTGAGTAAAGGGCCGGTTGAGCGCAAGGTTGTACGTATCGTGACGCCCGGCACGGTCAGTGATGAAGCTTTGCTGAGTGAACGCCATGACAACCTGCTGGCTGCCATCTGGCAAGACGGGCGCGGTTTCGGTTACGCGACGCTGGATATCAGCTCCGGTCGTTTCCGTGTCGCCCAGCCTGACGATCTCGAAACGATGGCCGCCGAACTGCAACGGACAAATCCGGCAGAACTCCTGTATCCGGAAAGTTTTGAAGCCATGCCGCTTATCGCTTCCCGTCGTGGCCTGCGCCGCCGCCCGATGTGGGAGTTTGAACTCGAAACGGCAAAGCAACAGCTGAATCTTCAGTTTGGCACTCGTGACCTCAGCGGGTTTGGTGTGGAACAAGCTGCCCAGGCACTGCGTGCTGCGGGTTGCCTGCTGCAATATGTGAAGGATACCCAGCGCACCGCCCTGCCGCATATTCGCGGCGTCACTATGGAACGCCAGCAAGATGGCATCATTATGGATGCGGCGACGCGCCGTAATCTGGAGCTGACACAAAATCTGGCCGGGGGGGTAGAAAACACGCTGGCGGCAGTATTGGATCAGGCCGTGACACCAATGGGCAGTCGCATGCTCAAACGCTGGATCCACATGCCAAGCCGTGACATCAAAATGCTGACTCATCGCCAGCAGGCGATTGGCGCGTTGCAGGATCTGACGGCAGATTTGCAGCCAGTTCTGCGTCAGGTCGGCGATCTCGAACGCATTCTTGCGCGCCTTGCCCTGCGCAGTGCGCGGCCACGCGATCTCGCCCGCATGCGCCATGCGTTACAGCAACTGCCGGAAATCCACGCAGTTTTGCAAGATAACGACGCCGCGCACGTCAGTACGCTGGTGGAGCAAACCGGCGATTTTACGGAACTGGTGGAGTTGCTCGAACGCGCCGTCATTGAAAGCCCGCCAGTGCTGGTGCGTGATGGTGGCGTCATTGCGCCAGGCTACAACGCGGAGCTGGATGAGTGGCGTGCGCTGGCCGATGGCGCAACAGATTATCTGGATCGTTTAGAGATCCGTGAACGTGAAAAACTCGGGCTGGATACGCTGAAGGTCGGTTTCAACGGTGTTCACGGTTATTACATTCAGGTCAGTCGTGGCCAGAGCCACCTGGTGCCGATCCACTACGTCCGCCGCCAGACGCTGAAAAACGCTGAGCGCTACATCATTCCTGAACTGAAAGAGTATGAAGATAAGGTTCTGACTTCCAAAGGCAAAGCCCTGTCGCTGGAGAAAGCGCTGTACGAAGAGCTGTTCGATTTGCTGATACCGCATCTGTCGGATTTACAGCAAAGTGCCAGCGCGCTGGCCGAGCTGGATGTTCTGAGCAATCTGGCAGAACGTGCGTACACGCTCAGTTACACCTGCCCGACGATGAGCGAGAAACCCGGCATCAACATTACCGGTGGCCGCCATCCGGTGGTTGAACAGGTACTAAAAGAGCCGTTTATTTCTAACCCGCTGAATATGTCTCCGGTACGCCGGATGCTGATCATTACCGGTCCGAACATGGGCGGTAAAAGTACCTATATGCGTCAGGCAGCACTGATTGTCCTGATGGCGCATATCGGCAGCTATGTTCCTGCGGATACTGCGGTAATCGGCCCGGTAGACCGCATTTTCACCCGCGTCGGCGCGGCTGATGATCTGGCGTCAGGCCGTTCAACCTTTATGGTGGAAATGACCGAAACTGCGAACATCCTGCACAACGCCACGGAAAACAGCCTGGTACTGATGGATGAAATCGGGCGCGGTACATCCACTTACGACGGTTTGTCCCTCGCCTGGGCGTGCGCCGAAAATCTGGCCAGCCGTATTAAAGCGATGACCCTGTTCGCCACCCATTATTTCGAGCTGACGACGCTCCCGGAAAAAATGGAAGGCACGGTCAACGTTCACCTTGATGCTATTGAACACGGCGACACCATTGCCTTTATGCATAGCGTGCAGGATGGCGCAGCCAGCAAAAGTTACGGTCTGGCCGTCGCGGCGCTGGCCGGTGTCCCGCGTGACGTCATCAAACGTGCCCGCCAGAAACTGAAAGAGCTGGAAACGTTGTCCAACAACGCCGCCGCCAGCAAAGTGGATGGCCCGCAACTGACGCTGCTGGCAGAAGAAGTGTCGCCTGCGGTTGAAGCGCTGGAATCACTGGATGCAGATTCTCTGTCGCCACGTCAGGCGCTGGAATGGATTTACCGTCTGAAAGACATGGTGTAGAAGCCGCGCCAGCTGGCGGCAGAAATGAAAAACGGTGGGGATTAACCCACCGTTTTATTTGATATCGAACTGTCTTTGCGTCGAACAATTTTCTCCGACGAAGAGTTACTCGCGGAACAGTGCTTCGATGCTCAGCCCTTGCCCCTGCAGAATTTCACGCAGGCGACGCAGACCTTCTACCTGAATCTGGCGAACACGTTCACGTGTCAGACCAATCTCACGGCCCACATCTTCCAGCGTTGCAGCTTCATAACCTAACAGGCCGAAACGACGCGCCAGAACTTCACGCTGTTTTGCATTCAACTCGAATAACCACTTCACGATACTCTGTTTCATATCGTCGTCTTGCGTGGTGTCTTCCGGGCCGTTGTCTTTTTCATCCGCCAGAATATCTAACAGCGCTTTTTCTGAGTCACCGCCCAACGGGGTATCTACAGAGGTAATACGCTCATTCAGGCGTAACATACGGCTGACGTCATGTACCGGTTTGTCGAGTTGCTCAGCAATCTCTTCGGCACTCGGTTCATGGTCCAGTTTATGTGCAAGTTCGCGTGCGGTACGCAGATAAACGTTCAGTTCTTTAACGATGTGGATTGGCAAACGGATTGTACGGGTTTGATTCATGATCGCCCGTTCAATCGTCTGACGGATCCACCATGTTGCATAGGTAGAGAAACGGAAACCGCGCTCAGGGTCAAATTTTTCAACCGCACGGATCAGACCCAGGTTACCTTCCTCGATCAAATCCAGCAGTGCCAGGCCGCGATTACTGTAGCGGCGGGCAATTTTAACCACCAAACGCAGATTACTTTCAATCATACGGCGGCGGGAAGGAACATCTCCCCGCAATGCGCGTCGTGCAAAATAAACTTCCTCTTCTGCGGTAAGCAGAGGGGAATAACCGATTTCACCGAGATACAGTTGAGTAGCGTCCAGCACTCGTTGGCTTACAGCCTGCGACAACAACTCTTCTTCAGCGTCGTTGTCGGCAGTCTCTTCGACTATTGCTTTCTCGTCAAAGGCTTCAGCGCTGTTCTCATCGAAATCTACATCATCATGTAACTCGTTAACTTTCAGCGTATTCTGACTCATAAGCTGCTCCTACCCGTGGTCCCGAGGGCAGAACCGATGCTCTGCCCCGATTTATCGCTGCGGAAGATAACGCAGCGGGTTTACGGATTTCCCCTTGTAACGAATTTCAAAATGCAATCTTACTGAACTGGTTCCGGTGCTCCCCATCGTCGCTATTTTTTGTCCCGCCTGCACTTCTTGTTGTTCCCGGACCAGCATTGTATCGTTATGTGCATAGGCGCTCAGGTAATCATCGTTGTGTTTGATGATGATTAGATTACCGTAACCGCGAAGAGCATTACCTGCGTAAACTACGCGCCCTGAGGCGGTCGCTACGACGGACTGTCCACGCGAACCAGCAATATCGATCCCCTTATTTCCCCCTTCAGAAGCTGAGAAATTATCGATAATTTTCCCGTCAGTCGGCCATTTCCAGGAGGAAACCGGACCGCCATTATTTGTTGAGGTGGCGACGGGAGCGCTGGCTACAGCAACAGGTGTTGTGGTGGTAACTGCACCTGATGAAGGCAACATCTTGCCTACATTCTGTTTACCAGAAGATTCAGAATACGTGGTAGTTGGTTGAGATGCAACCACTGAACCTGTGAGCATTCCCCCAGTTGGGACTTTAGGAACACCGCCATTTGTGGCGTCTGTGACGGCCGTCGTACCGCTCGTGCTAGCGACAGAAGAAACATTATTTATCTGAACTGTCTGGCCAACTTCAAGGTTGTAAGGAGCGGGGATATTATTGCGCGCAGCAAGGTCCCGGAAGTCATTACCGGTGATCCACGCAATGTAGAATAAGGTGTCTCCGCGCTTCACCTGATAGGTGCTTCCGCTGTAACTTCCCTTAGGGATCGAGTTATAGCTGCGGTTGTACACAATGTGCCCGCCGGGCCCCACGGCAGGTGCCATCTGAGGGGGGGAATTCAGAGTATTCTGACTGCTGCTGCCGCTGTTTCCACCGCCATTAACGCTGCTGATAGGTGCAGATGTCGTTGAATTGTTCGTACAACCCGCCATCCAGGCACTGATAAATGTACACACTGCAATGCGGCTTAGTGTTTTTATTGGGCTTCCCGTGCTCATATTTCCCCCGTTACGGCAATCTCAGAATAACTCTTTATCCTCGCACACCACGCCAGCTGGCGCTTTTGGTGTCAGGTGACACCGTGCGGGCAGGCAACGCATGCATACAGGTCTTCGCCTGAACGCGCTGTGCCATAAAAAACTGTAGTGGATGCTATCAACATCGCCAGTACAGCACCATATAACAGTTGTATTTAAATTTTAAGGGGTTAGTCCCGGCGGTGGCTGCGTGCCATAAGAATCAGGCCAGTTCGCCTTTCACCAGCGGTACAAAACGAACGGATTCGATAGTCTCGGCAACAAACTCATCACCGCGCCGGGTGATCCGTTGCAGTGTCTGATTTTCTTCTCCAACAGGCAGAATTAATACTCCCCCATCGTCGAGTTGTTGCAGCAAATCTTGAGGTATTTCAGGCGGAGCAGCAGTGACAATAATGGCATCAAACGGGCCGCGCGAAGGCCAACCCTGCCAGCCATCGCCATGGCGGGTAGAGACGTTATGCAAATCAAGTTGCTTAAGGCGTCTTTTGGCCTGCCACTGCAACCCTTTTATGCGTTCAACGGAAAAAACATGCTCAACAAGATGCGCCAGAATGGCAGTCTGATAACCCGATCCGGTGCCAATCTCCAGAACCCGTGAGGAAGGCGTGAGACAGAGCAATTCGGTCATTCTCGCTACGGTATAAGGCTGAGAAATCGTCTGACCAGAGCCAATAGGTAACGCGGTGTTTTCATAGGCTTTATGCTGAAATGCTTCGTCCACAAAGCGCTCACGCGGCACGGACTCCATGGCATGTAAAAGTTTTTCATCATGAATGCCCTGCAGTCGGAGTTGCTCCAGCAGGTTATACATCGGCTTATTCACCATTCGCGCTCACTCCGGCTTTCTCTAACCATGAGACCACGACATCCTGAGCCGCATAGGCGGTCAAATCCACCTGCAGTGGCGTCACTGAAACATAACCTTGCGCGACCGCCGCAAAATCGGTGTCGGGTGCGACATCAAACTTATCACCCGGCGGGCCAATCCAGTAGAGGTCTTGCCCGCGCGGATCCTGCTGACAAAATACCTGCTCGGCGGGATGACGGCTACCACAACGCGTCACCTTGATCCCTTTGATCTCGGAAAGCGGTAAGTCCGGGACATTAACATTCAGAATTTTGCCAGTACGAAGCGGTTCACGCGCCAGCGCCCTGAGCAGCCGGCAGGTGATAACCGCTGCCGTGTCATAATGCTGATGACCGTCGAGTGAAACCGCCAGTGCAGGAAAGCCCAGATGGCGCCCTTCCATTGCTGCAGCGACGGTGCCGGAATAAATCACATCGTCACCCAGATTCGGGCCTGCATTGATGCCGGAAACGACGATATCCGGCTTCGGACGCATCAGTGAATTGACGCCGAGATACACGCAATCGGTGGGTGTGCCGTTTATCACCGCTGTATCACCATTAGGATAGGACTGAATACGTAACGGACCGTCCAGCGTCAGTGCGTTTGACGCCCCGCTGCGGTTACGGTCAGGGGCGACCAGCTTTACATCCGCAAATTCACGCAACGCGCAGGCCAGTGCCTGAATGCCGGGAGCCAGTACGCCGTCGTCGTTACTCAGTAATATCCGCATTCATTTCATCCAGATGCATCAGTTCACGCACTACGCTGGTGGCATAACTGCCTGCCGGTAGCCAGAATTTAAGTTCCAGAGTGACGTCATCCCAGCGCTGCCATTTCATCTGCAAAGGCTGGAGCATAATGGCACGACGCGCAGGTTCCACGCGTTCGCGTTTTAGCAACGAAAGTAAATCTTCCTGCCCGGTCAGACAAGCCTGCTCAAAGGCTTCGGCCTCTTCTGACGTGCCTAACGGCCCGTCTCCCGGTAATGGCGCAGTCACCAGCAGCTCGGCGCTTTCAACACGCGGCTGCAGCGATTCAAACTCTTCTGCTTTCGCCACAAACCAGCTGCCGCGTCCGCTAAGTTGTAACGCATCACCCAGCATTACCTGACGAACGGTGCCTTCTGCCAGACGCTGGCTGGCGACGATGTTAAACATCGCACTGCGGCTGGCGGATAAATAGAAACTACGTTTGGCGCGTTCTTTCGGGCGGGCCTCATTGGTTGCCCAGCGTTTCGCCTGCACCAGATTATTGCCGCCACGGCCAAAGCGCTGCGTGCCGAAGTAATTCGGTACACCCTGCGCAACAATTTTCGCCAGGCGTTCCTCCACACTGTCGATATCGCTTATCTGACGCAGAACCAGCGTAAATTCATTGCCTTTCAAAGTCCCGATGCGCATTTTCTTACGATGACGCGAGGCGCGGATCACTTCGCAACCTTCAAGATTGAACTGATTCAAATCAGGATCTGCCTTGCCGGGCAGATGCAGGCAAAACCACTGTTCTGTCACCGCGTGCCGGTCTTTAAGCCCGGCGTAGCTGACGTCGCGCGGATGCACTTTGGCAAAACGCGCCAGCTGTTCGGCAACAAACTGCGTGTTGCAGCCATTTTTGCGGATCCGCACTAACAGATGCTCACCCTCACCATCCGGTTCAAACCCCAAATCCTCTTCGACGATAAAGTCTTCCGGATTGGCTTTCAGCAGGCCGGTTGCGGCAGGTTCACCCAGCAACCAGGTGAGACGGGACATATCGATCATGCGGTAATCTTCCACAACATCATTCCTTAATGAGCAGCGCAACGGCTTCGCAGGCGATACCTTCGCCACGGCCGGTGAAGCCCAACTGTTCGGTTGTGGTCGCTTTGACGTTGACGTCGTCCATATGGCACTGCAAATCTTCGGCCAGGAATACGCGCATCTGCGGGATATGTGGTGCCATTTTCGGTGCCTGAGCGATAATCGTGATATCAAGGTTGCCCAGTTTGTAGCCTTTCGCACGAATGCGACGATAGGCTTCACGCAGAAGTTCACGGCTGTCCGCACCTTTGTAGGCCGGGTCAGTGTCCGGGAAAAGCTTACCGATATCACCCAATGCCGCAGCGCCCAGCAGCGCGTCGGTGGCGGCATGCAGTGCAACGTCGCCGTCGGAATGCGCCAGCAACCCCTGCGGATAAGGAATACGCACACCACCGATCACCAGCGGGCCTTCGCCGCCAAACTTATGTACATCAAAACCGTGACCGATACGCATTATGCGTTCTCCTCCTGATACAAGCGGGTTAAGTAGAATTCAGCCAGCGCCAGATCTTCTGGTCTGGTGACTTTAATATTATCGGCCCGCGCCGGGATCAGCATAGGATGAAAACCGCAATATTCCATTGCAGAAGCCTCATCAGTGACCACAGCGCCTTCGTTCAGTGCGCGGCGCAGGCAGGTTTTCAATAATTCGAGAGGGAAGAATTGCGGCGTCAGCGCATGCCAGAGTTCCTGACGATCTACCGTATGGGCGATCGCGTGGGCTCCGGGCTCACCGCGTTTCATGGTGTCGCGAACCGGGGCGGCGAGGATCCCGCCAATCTTGCTGATCGCAGAAATCGCCAGAAGGTTATTGAGATCATCAGGGTGCAGGCAAGGACGCGCAGCATCATGCACCAGTACCCAGCCGCGATCGCCTGCGGCATCAAGGCCTGCCATCACAGATTCGGCGCGTTCATTTCCGCCGGTAACCAGTTGGATCCGCGGATCACTGGCGACGGGTAACTGCCGGAACTGTGTGTCATGCGGGCTGAGCGCCACAATAACTTTGGTGATGCAGCGGCTGTGCAATAAGGCGCGGATCGAGTGTTCTATCAGCGTTTTACCGCCGATGGTCAGATATTGCTTGGGGCATTCTGCCTGCATACGGCTGCCGATTCCGGCAGCCGGTAGCACGGCAATGACCTCTGGAAGGGAAACTGCAGTATGGCTCATGGCTATTGATTCAGGTTACTTTGCGAAACGGTGCTGCCCGGCGCACGTTTGTTGTCAGGCACCAGACGATAGAAAGTCTCGCCGGGTTTAATCATGCCCAGTTCGTTGCGTGCACGTTCTTCGATCGCTTCCTGACCGCCGTTCAAATCGTCGATTTCTGCGAAAAGCTGATCATTACGTGATTTCAGTTTGCCGTTATTAACTTGTTGCACCTGAACGTCATCGTTTACACGAACATAATCGTGAATACCATTCTTGCCCAGCCACAGTGAATACTGGAGCCAGCCAAGTAAAATCAGTAAAAGCAGTGTTAGTTTGCCCATCCCCGCCCCCTAAAAAAGCTGGACAATCATCCCACAACTTTCCCTCTGACTCCACTGTGGCAGGGTAAATGCCGGTGAGAATCAGACTTACGCACTCAATTATGCGTGAGAATGACACAATGGGTTACATCGTGAAGGGAATTTGCAGGGAAAACCGCCAGTAAAAATCACCAGCCAGACAAGAATGAGAAAACTGTCCAGAACATACCGATAATACAGATCCCACCGGCAACAGAAGTTTTGAACCATCCACCGCGAAAGAACATGCTGAAGGCAATACCCATCAGCACAGAGACAGGCATGAGAGCCAGAAAGAAAGGCCAGGTGTAAAGCAGGAAAAACAGAGTATTGGAACCATAAACGAGGAAAGGGATCGCAAACGCCAGCCAGTAGCAGACAAAACCAATGAACCCGCCTTGCATAGAGTAGGAGGGTTCTTCGGTGTCCAAACTGTCTGTTATCTGCGCCAGCCGCTGCGCCCGGTGGGTTATTTCCCCGGTACGATCCACGCGGATCCGGCTGACAAGTCTGCTGAGTAAAGCCTGCATAGGTGATCCCTGTATTTCAGTGTAAACCGGCCCGCTCTCAGGCGTTTGGCCGGCAACATTCAGGGATTGATAATAGCGCGCTGGCGCATCACATCTAATAATTGCGGGACTAAATGTGTTACCAATTGTTCACCATTAAGGTGCACATCCGGGGTTTCAGGGGGCTGATATTCAGAGTCAATCCCGGTGAAATTCTTCAGCTCACCGGCACGGGCTTTCTTATACAAACCTTTCGGATCACGTGCTTCGCAAATTGCCAGAGGCGTATCTACAAAGACTTCGATGAACTGCCCATCTTCCAGCAAATCACGCACCATGTCCCGCTCAGCGCGATGAGGAGAAATGAAGGCCGTCAGCACAACCTGCCCGGCATCCACCATCAGTTTTGCCACTTCGCCGACCCGACGGATATTTTCGCGGCGGTCGTCGTCGGTAAACCCTAAATCACGACAAAGCCCATGACGAACGTTATCGCCATCAAGAAGATACGTGCTGATACCCTGCGCATGTAGCGCTTGTTCCAGCGCGCCCGCCACCGTAGATTTCCCCGAGCCCGAAAGCCCGGTAAACCACAGCACCGCACCACGATGGCCATGTTGTTTTTCGCGATCCGCGCGCGTCACCGCGTGCGGATGCCAGACAACATTATCGTCTTTTAAGAAAGAGTCACCCTGCAACGCCATCTTATTTGCCACCCAGCAAATCACGCGCGCCCCAGTGCGGGAAGTGGCGGCGGATCAAGCTATTTAATTCCAGTTCAAAGGTGCTGTATTTATCCGATTCCTGATAAACCTGTTCAACAGCTTCGCGTACCAGCCCCGCCCCGACAGTCACATTGGTCAAACGATCGATAAAGATCATTCCGCCGGTCACCGCGTTGCTCTGATAGTTATCCAGCACCAGCGGTTCGTCAAAGGTCAGTTCAACCAGACCGATACCGTTAAGCGGCAGGTTTTCCACTACGCGCTGAGTCAGTGAGTTGATCTCAACCTGATACTCAATGTTTTCCACCCGCGCGCGGGCTTTCTTGCCACCGACTTTGATGTCATAACTCTGGCCGACGCTCAGCGGTTGTTCCGCCATCCACACCACGTCAACTTTCGCATTCTGCACCGGTTTCACGGTTTCACCGGCATCCACCAGCGTATCGCCACGGCTGATATCACGTTCATCGGCCAGCACCAGCGTAATCGCTTCTCCTGCCCAGGCTTCCTGCAAGTCACCGTCGAAAGTCACGATACGTGCCACAGTAGATTCCACACCCGACGGCAGAACTTTCACTTTCTGGCCTACGCGGACGGAGCCGGAAGCCAGCGTACCGGCATAGCCGCGGAAATCGAGGTTTGGGCGGTTCACATACTGGACCGGGAAACGCATCGGTTGCTGTTCACGGATGTTAATGATGTTGACCGTTTCCAGCACGTCGAGCAGCGTTGGTCCGGTATACCAGCTCATTTTCTCGCTTGGCGTCGCCACGTTATCGCCTTCCAGTGCGGAAAGCGGAACGAATTTGATGTCCAGATCGGTCGGCAGTTGCTGAGCGAAATCCAGATAATCCTGTTTAAACTGCTCGTACACAGACTCGCTGAAATCCACCAGATCCATTTTGTTTACAGCAACAACCAGATGGCGGATCCCGAGCAAAGTCGCAATAAAGCTGTGACGGCGGGTTTGATCCAACACGCCTTTACGGGCGTCGATCAGCAGGATCGCCAGATCGCAGGTCGATGCGCCAGTCGCCATATTACGGGTGTATTGTTCGTGCCCCGGCGTGTCCGCGATGATGAACTTACGTTTTTCAGTGGAGAAATAACGATAAGCCACATCGATGGTAATACCCTGCTCGCGTTCTGCCTGCAGGCCATCAACCAGCAGGGCCAGATCCAGTTTTTCGCCCTGCGTGCCGTGGCGCTTGCTGTCATTGTGCAGCGAAGACAGCTGATCTTCGTAGATCTGGCGGGTGTCGTGAAGCAGACGCCCGATCAGCGTACTTTTCCCGTCATCGACGCTGCCACAGGTCAGGAAGCGCAGCAGGCTTTTGTGTTGCTGGGCGTGCAGGTAAGCTTCGACGCCGCCCTGCTCCGCGATTTGTTGTGCAATTGCGTTATTCATTAGCTGCGGTTCCTCAGAAGTACCCTTGACGCTTTTTCAGTTCCATCGAACCGGCCTGATCGCGATCGATCGCCCGTCCCTGACGCTCACTGGTAGTGGAAACCAGCATCTCTTCAATGATTTCCGGCAGTGTTTGCGCTTCGGATTCCACGGCACCGGTCAGCGGCCAGCAACCCAGCGTACGGAAGCGCACCATTTTCTTCTCGATCACTTCACCAGGCTGGAGATCAATACGATCGTCATCCACCATCAGCAGCATGCCGTCACGCTCGAGAACCGGACGCGGCGCGGCCAGATAGAGCGGAACGATTTCAATATTTTCCAGATAGATGTACTGCCAGATATCCAGCTCAGTCCAATTGGAAAGCGGGAACACGCGGATGCTTTCGCCTTTGTTAATCTGGCCGTTGTAGTTGTGCCACAACTCCGGACGCTGGTTTTTCGGATCCCAGCGGTGGAAACGGTCACGGAACGAGTAAATACGTTCTTTGGCACGGGATTTTTCTTCGTCACGGCGTGCGCCGCCGAAAGCTGCGTCAAAACCGTATTTGTTCAGCGCCTGTTTCAGCCCTTCGGTTTTCATGATATCCGTATGTTTAGCGCTACCGTGAACGAACGGATTGATGCCCATCGCCACGCCTTCCGGGTTTTTATGTACCAGCAGCTCGAAACCGTAGTTTTTCGCAGTACGGTCACGGAATTCGTACATCTCACGGAATTTCCAGCCAGTGTCCACGTGCAACAGCGGGAATGGCAGCGTACCCGGGAAGAAGGCTTTGCGAGCCAGATGCAGCATCACCGAGGAGTCTTTCCCGATGGAATACATCATCACCGGGTTGGCGAATTCAGCAGCCACTTCACGGATGATATGGATACTCTCCGCCTCCAGTTGCCGCAAATGAGTCAGTCGTTTTTCGTCCATAACAGATCCTTTAAGCCAAATTCACAACCGACGGGCGTTGAGTGCCGTCAGTCTCAGGATGATGCCCAAACCAAGCCAGTTGCTGATGAAGTGCAACTACTTCACCAATCACCAGTAACGCCGGTGTCGGCGCCTGTTGAGCCAGATATTCAAGATTATCGAGCGTGCCGGTCAGCACCTGCTGATCGCTACGCGTTCCCCGTCCAATCACGGCGACGGGTGTATGTGCTGCGCGGCCATGAGCGATCAGTTGCTGGCTGATTTCAGCGGCTTTAAGCGTGCCCATATAAATCGCCAGCGTTTGTTTTCCCTTTGCGAGCGTTTCCCACTGCACGCCGTTGTCATCAGAGCGGCAATGCCCCGTCACAAACATCACGCTCTGCGCGTAATCGCGATGAGTCAGCGGAATGCCAGCATAGGCGGTCGCACCCGCCGCTGCGGTGACACCGGGGACAACCTGGAAAGGAATACCCGCCGCTTTCACCGCCTGCAATTCCTCGCCGCCGCGACCAAAAATGAACGGATCACCGCCTTTTAGTCGCACAACCTTTTTCCCCTGCTGCGCAAGTTCGACCAGCAGGCGGTTAGTTTCTTCCTGCGATACGGAATGACTGCCAGCCCGCTTCCCGACGCAAATTTTATCGGCATCACGACGAACTAAGTCCAGCACATCGTCGCTGACCAGATAATCATATAGCACCACGTCAGCCTGTTGCATGACCTGCAAACCGCGCAAGGTGAGCAATCCTGCATCACCCGGCCCTGCGCCGACCAGCGTAACATTACCGTTATGCGAGACGTCTTCCGCACTTTCTAATTGCTGTTGCAAAGCCTGCTCAGCTTCTGCGAGCTTTCCCGAAGAGGCGAGGCTGGCAAACCGCCCGACAAACAGCTGCTCCCAGAAACGACGGCGCGCACGCATTGAGCTAAATTGCATTTTAACATTTTCGCGCCAGCGGCCCGCGATATCCGCCATTTGTCCCAGGCTATTCGGCAGCAGAGTTTCCAGCTTTTCACGCAGCATTCTTGCCAGCACCGGCGCTTTACCGCTGGAAGAAATGGCAACCACAATCGGCGAACGATCGACAATCGAGGGGAAAATGAAGGAACACCTGGGCTGATCATCAACCACATTCGCCAGAACGTGTCGCTGATTAGCCTGCTCAAATACTTCAGCATTCAGCGCAACATCATCCGTCGCGGCAATCACCAGAAAAACATCGTCGAGTTGTTCAGGAAGAAAAGCCTGCGCGGACCAGCTGATTTCAGCGGCCTGCCTGCGTTGTTCCAGCTCGGGAGAAAGTGCCTGTGCGACTATCCGTACTTGCGCACCCGCCCGCAGGAGAAGATCAATTTTGCGAGCAGCGATTTCGCCGCCACCAACAACCAGCACAGGGCGTTGTTTGAGGTCGGCAAATATTGGTAGATAGTCCACAAAAGCCTTTATTGATTATCAGGATTAATAAACAAACTATACGTGCAGGCAATAATTGATCTGAAATGACGAAAAGGAATGATTAGTTACTAAATGGAATATAGGCCGACAAAAAGAGCGGTTTGAGATAACGGGAAATTGTCTAATGGCGCTGACAATCGCATACTATATGCCCCAGAAAGACCGCCACACGCGGCCTGCCGTTTTGATTGCCTTCTGGCCGAATGCGCCAGCAAATAAGGATTTTTGGTATGTTCTCTCTTTTACGCATGAAGCTAACGCTCCTGGCTGTGAGCCTGAGCAGCGTTTGCGTGGGCCATGCGATTGCTGCTACCCCCTCGCTTCCGGCGATAGGCGAAATCGCCAATCAGCAAATTCGCCACATTGCCACCTATTTCCCAGGGCGTATGGCCGGCAGCCCTGCAGAATTGATTGCAGCAGACTACCTCAAACAACAATTTAGCAAATTGGGCTATAAGAGCGATTTGCGCGGATTCGATACCCGTTACCTGTACACCAGCAACGACGGCAAAAAGAACTGGCAGAATATTCACGCCACGTCCGTTATTGCCGCGCGTGCCGGCGACGTTCCGCAGCAGATTATTGTGATGGCGCACTTTGATACTTATGTGCCGCAAAGCGACAGCGACACCAACCATAATCTTGGCGGCCTGACTTTGCAGGGTGTTGACGATAACGCATCAGGTGTTGGTGTGATGCTTGAACTGGCCGAACGCATGCAGGCAATTCCAACGCATTACAGCCTGCGCTTTGTGGCGCTGAGTGCCGAAGAAACCGGTGCGAAAGGGGCGGAAGATTTCGTGAAGCGCATGAGCGCCGAAGAGAAGAAAAACACGCTGCTGGTGATCAACCTGAATTCACTGATTACCGGCGACAGGCTGTATTTCAACAGCGGCGTGAATACGTCGGCGGCGGTGGCAAAACTAACCCGCGTCCGCGCTATCAAGATTGCGCACAGTCTGGGGATCCCGGCGGAAAGCCATGATAATACGCATTGCTGCGATGGCATCACGGCACTGGATGAAGCACGATTGCCGCTGCTGAACGTGACGGCTACCAACTACGCGTTAGGCAAGAAAGACGGCGAACAGCAACGCGCCGTCAGCAGCCACTTCCCGCTGGGCACGACACGCTATCAGAGCCAGTTCGATAACCTGCAATACCTGGATATCGCGCTACCGGGACGTATTGAGAAACGCTCGCGGGATACCGTGAAAGTGTTGTTCCCGCTGCTCAGGGATCTGGCGAAACCGGCGAAACACGCCTGACGAACGAAAGAAAACGGACGCTTTTAGCGTCCGTTTTTTTCTCTGTCATTCGTGAAGGCCGCACTCTCGTTTAAGCCCAAAGAAACGCGTTTCTTCTTCCTTCATCCCTTCTTCCCACTTTTTCGTGGTGTGGGTATCACCGACGGAAAGATATCCCTGATCCCACAGCGGATGGTAGCTGAGGCCATGTTCTTTCAGGTACTGGAAGACCTGACGGTTATCCCAGTCGATGATCGGCAGGATCTTAAACACACCACGCTGAACCGCCAGCACCGGCAGATGCGCACGGCTGCCGGACTGTTCGCGCCGCAGACCGGCGAACCAGGTCTGCACGCCGAGCGTTTGAATCGCGCGATTCATCGGCTCAACTTTATTGATGTGGTTGTACTTCTCAATGCCTTCGACGCCCTGCTCCCACAGTTTGCCGTAACGCGCTTCCTGCCAGGCGGGGGATTGCTCCGCGCGGAAGATCTGCAGGTTCAGGCCGAGCTGTTCGGTTAACGAATCAATGAACTGATAGGTTTCCGGGAACAGATAACCGGTATCCGTGAGGATAACCGGAATGTCGGGTCTCTGCTGCGTCACCAAATGCAGGCTCACCGCCGCCTGGATACCAAAACTGGAGGACAACGCAAACTCACCGGGCATATTCTCCAGCGCCCACTGCACACGCTCCTGCGCAGACAGCTTTTCAAGGCTGACGTTAATCTCCGCCAACGCCATGGCCTGTCCGGACTTCGGCATGTCGTTCAGTTCGGCCAGAGTCAGATTCAATGAACTCATGGTGCCTCCTGTCAGTCGTAACGGTTAATCGTAGAAATCACGTGCCGGATCAAGCACCGGCCGGATGATCCCCGCGCGGATCACAAAATCACCAAAACCTTCCCCGGTTTCACGCTCTGTTGCCCAGCGACCTACCAGTTCGTCGATGATCGTCAGGATCTCTGCGTCTGAAATATTTTCGCGGTACATCCGGGGAATGCGCGTCCCAGCGCGGTTACCGCCGAGGTGCAGGTTGTAACGGTTGAGGGCTTTGCCCACCAGACCAATTTCCGCCAGCAACGCGCGGCCACAGCCGTTCGGGCAGCCGGTCACGCGCAGAACGATATGTTCATCACCCACGCCATGACCGTGCATAATGCCTTCCACTTTGGTCACAAACTCCGGCAGGAAACGTTCGGCTTCCGCCATCGCCAGCGGACACGTCGGGTAAGACACGCAGGCCATTGAGTTTTTACGCTGCTCGGTTACGCCGTCGTCGATCAGTCCGTGATTACGCGCCAGCGTTTCGATCGCGTCTTTGTCTTTTTCGGCGACACCGGCGACGATCAGGTTCTGATTAGCAGTTAGCCTGAAATCACCTTTGTGAATCTTAGCAATTTCTGCCAGACCGGTTTTCAGCGACCTGCCCGGATAATCCAGGATACGGCCGTTTTCGATAAACAGGGTCAGGTGCCACTGTTTGTCTATGCCTTTCACCCAGCCGATACGATCGCCGCGGCCGGTGAATTCGTAAGGGCGGATTTCAGCGAACTGAATCCCTGCGCGCTTTTCCACTTCGGCTTTGAATACCGGCACGCCAACGCGTTCCAGCGTGTATTTCGTTTTGGCATTTTTACGGTTGGTACGGTTACCCCAGTCCCGCTGCGTGGTCACCACGGCTTCGGCCACGGCCAGCGTTTTCTCCAGCGGGATAAAGCCCAGCTCGCTGGCAGTTCGCGCGTAAGTGGCTTTATCGCCGTGTGCGATGGAAAGACCGCCGCCGACCAGTACGTTAAAACCAATCAGTTTGCCGTTATCCGCAATCGCCACGAAGTTCAGATCGTTCGCATGAAGATCGACATCGTTTTGCGGCGGGATCACCACGGTCGTTTTGAATTTACGTGGCAGGTAAGTCGCGCCCAGAATCGGCTCTTCGTCGGTGGTTTCGACTTTTTCCTGATCCAGCCAGACTTCGGCGTAAGCACGGGTGCGCGGCAGCAGATGTTCGGAGAGCTTTTTCGCCCATTCATAGGCTTCGCGATGCAACTCAGACTCCACCGGATTCGACGTACACAGCACGTTACGGTTAACGTCGTTGGCGGTCGCCAGCGCATCCAGACCGAGTTTATTCAGCAGCTGATGCACCGGTTTTACGTTTGGTTTCAGAATGCCGTGGAACTGGAATGTCTGACGGTTAGTAATACGGATGCTGCCGTACAGCGTGCTGTCTTCGGCAAATTTGTCGATGCCAAGCCATTGCGCCGGCGTCATTACCCCACCCGGCAGACGGCAACGTAGCATCATGGCGTGACGCGGCTCCAGCTTTTGCTCAGCGCGTTCTGCACGAATATCGCGGTCGTCCTGCTGGTACATGCCGTGGAAACGGATCAACAGGAAATTGTCACCGTTGAAGCCGCCGGTCAGGCCGTCGTTTAAATCATCGGCAATGGTTCCACGCAGGAAATTACTTTCCTTTTTCAGGCGTTCGGCGTCGGCCAGAGGCGCATCGACAATCAGCGGACCGGGGCCGGGATTGAGTTCACTCCACAACTTTTTGCTCATAAGTTTTTACTCATCGCTCAAATTTTTATAAACGCCAGATCAGTAAACGTCACGCTGATAGCGGCGATCCAGACGTAACTCGCTGAGATATTCGTCGGCGGTTTCCAGATCCATCACGCCATATTCGGCAATGATCTCCAGCAGCGCCTGCTCTACGTCTTTCGCCATACGGTTGGCGTCACCACAAACATACACATGCGCACCTTCCTGCAGCCATTGCCAGACTTCAGCGCCGCTCTCGCGCAGCTTGTCCTGTACGTAAACTTTTTCTGTCTGGTCACGCGACCACGCCAGGCTGATATTCGTCAGCAGGCCGTCTTTTACGTAGCGCTGCCATTCCACCTGATAAAGGAAATCGTCGGTGAAGTGCGGATTGCCGAAGAACAGCCAGTTTTTGCCGCTGGCCCCGTCGTTATCACGCTGCTGGATGAACGCGCGGAACGGCGCAATCCCGGTGCCCGGCCCGATCATAATGACCGGCGTTTCAGGATTAGCCGGCAGACGGAAGTTGTCGTTATGCTCGATGAAGACTTTCACTTCGCCGTCTTCTTCCAGACGGTCAGCCAGATACCCTGACGCACCACCGGAACGCGGGCGGCCATCAATGTCATAACGCACAACGCCGACGGTGATATGCACTTCGGATTCGGTTTCCGCCTGCGACGAGGCAATCGAATACAGGCGCGGGGTCAGCGGACGCAGTAAATCCACCAGCTGCTGAGCATCGAGTTCAGTCGGTGCACGGCGCACCATGTCAACGAACGGCACGGTTTGCGCGTATTGCAAAAGCGCAGGTTTGTCGGCCAGCAATCCGGTCAGATGTTCGTCGCGGCAAAGCGCGGCGTATTTCTCAATGATCGGCGTGGTGTTTTGCGTCAGCTCGATATGGTGCTGAAGGGCTTCAGACAGCGGCAATGATTTACCGTTGATGTCGACCGTCTCATCGCCTTTCAGCCACAGCAATTCCACGACTTCCTGCACCAGCTGCGGATCGTTTTCAAACCAGATCCCTAGCGCATCGCCCGGCTGGTAACGCAGACCGGAATCACCGAGATCGATTTCCAGATGGCGCACATCTTTATCTGAATCGCGGCCGGTGATTTTCTGGTTCACCGCCAGCGTCGCCGTCAGCGGTGCTTCTTTCGCATACGGGCTGCTGTCGACCTGATTCACGCTGCCCGCCAGCGTCGGCGCGGCTTGCGCGGAAATGTCAGCTGGCACACGCTGTTTCAGCACTTCAACAATACGCTTGCGCCATCCGGCGGCAGTCTCTTTATATTCAACGTCCGCATCCACGCGGTCTAACAGACGTTCCGCGCCCAGTTCGCCCAGACGCGTATCGAAGTCTTTACCGGCCTGGCAGAAAAACTCATAAGAGGTATCGCCAAGCGCGAACACCGCAAAGGCCGTGTCGGTGAATTTCGGGGCTTTTTTGGATTGCAGGAATTTATGCAACGCGACGGCTTCTTCCGCCTGCTCGCCTTCGCCCTGCGTTGACGCCACAATCAGCAGCAGTTTTTCCTGCGCGATCTGCTTGAATTTGTAATCACCAGCATTCACCAGATTCACATTCAGTTTTGCGGCGATCAGGTCATCACGTAACTGTTCGGCCACGCGACGGGCGTTGCCCGTTTGCGAGGCTGAAATCAGGGTAACCGACGCGGCTGCCTGCACCGGTACCGGAGCGGCCACGGTGCCCGGCTGCTGGTTAACCATTCCCCAGAAATAGCCGGAGAGCCAGGCCATCTGAGTCGGTGAATAATCACTCGTTGCCGATTGAAGTCGTGCCAGTTGCTCGGGGGTCAGCGGGAGCAGTGAAATTGGAGGAGCCTGAGTCGTCATCGCAGTACGAATTCCCTTGTGCATAAGCCAGTCATCAATCCGGCCTTCAGCGCCATTTAGGGGATGCCTGCGCGCAGAAAAGACCTTCAGAAAGTGTAAGGTTAACGAGCCGGATAATAACAATTAAAGAAGTGATGGAAATAATAAATAACCAAAATGACTAAGAGGATTTAGCGGTAAGGTCTATCTGAAAAAGTGGTAAAGGGTGTTTTTTATCGTACTGAAATCGCTATAAAATTTCCCACACAGTTCGCGGGCGTTTTCAACGTAATGGAAAGTAAAAGAAAAACCCCGCCGAAGCGGGGTGATGAATTTTTTTCAGGGTAGGGCTTTTATACCAAAGTCTCAGAGATGGAAGGCGTTATGCTGCTCAAACCATGCGAACTGACCGGCGGCAAAGACCGACATTTTACTGCCGCTGTGCCCGACGTCAGAGAGATCCATAAAGTGCCAGTTAAACGGTGTATTGTTTTGTTCGGCACGCTGCTGGGACGTGGTGAAATAGCTTTCCGCGCGTTCCAGCCGGTTAGCTCCCTGCGCCATCGCCTGTTTGGATTTACGCAGCAAATGATTCTCCGGGTCATCATCATCCGCACCGACGGCAATCAGCACCGGTTTCGCGAAATAATCATTCAGTTGCTGCTGGCTCACCGCGACCGGCGCTTCACGCAGACCGTAAGGCCAATGCTGATCGGTGTCAGGTAATGTCCACCAGCCCGCTGCCGCACACACTGCGGCTTTGACATTCGGTTCAGGCAGCAAAGTCAGCATACGGTGTACAAACTGGCAGCCCGCGCTGTTACCAAAAAGATAATATTGCTTCTGGGTGGTCACTCCCTGCTTTTGCAGGGTGGTAAACAGGTTATCGACAATACTGAATGCCCACTGAGATTTTGGCAAACGACGATGCGTTTTGCTGTCTGTCAGATTCCCCAGGTTATAACCAGCCGCACCGGGGAAATCCTGCTCGCTGAAATGCGGCACGACCACGCGTAAGTGGTATTGATCAGCTACGGTCATCCAGTCATTGCGGTACGTCGCCGCGTTACGATCAACGCCGGTCATGACCATCACCACCGGCGTCGTCTCATCAGCGCCGACGGGTTGGTAAGTAAAAACTTCCAGAGGCTTTTTACCCGCAGCCAGAGGAATATGCAGCACACCCGATCCCGGAGGGAAAGTCAGAGGGACTTTGGCGGCAGCAGGCTTGACCACAGAAGGCGCTTTTACCACAGGTTGAACCGTTTTAGCCGCGACTGGCGCGGGCTCCTGAGCCGGTGCTATGGTTTCTGCCCCGACTCCTGCAGAGAACAACAACGCCAGAACAGCGCAACGAAGCACAGTAATCATTCACTATCTCAACAGGTTAGTTTCTACTGGCTCACTGTAAGCCAGCAATGCGGGCGGAGTAAAGAGAGTAAAAGTCAGGATTTGGTGAAGAAAAGCGCAGTTAAGTCATGGCACGTAAGCCGGTATTCCGGTACTATGCCGCGTTTTTTCGAGCAACGAGACAGCCTCATGACCACCACATTATTTAAAGATTTTCAGTTCGAAGCCGCACACCATTTACCGCACGTCCCGGCCGGACATAAATGCGGCCGGTTGCATGGCCACTCTTTCACCGTCCGTTTAGAAATCACGGGTGAAGTGGATCCGCACACAGGCTGGGTAATGGACTTCGCCGATCTGAAAGCTGCGTTTAACCCAACGCTGGATCGCCTCGACCACTATTATCTCAACGATATTCCTGGCCTGGAAAATCCAACCAGCGAAGTGCTGGCGGAATGGATCTGGAATGAAATGAAACCGAAACTGCCTTTGCTTTCCGCCGTGCGCGTGAAAGAAACTTGCACAGCGGGTTGCGTCTATAAAGGCTGAACTATCCCATCCGATCCCCAAAATCATTCGTGTTGCATCAAGGCGGCAAACGAATGATCCCCGGGAGCTTACATCAGTAAGTGACCGGGGTGAATAAGAGCAGCCAACGCAGAGGCAGCGCGAAGGATGCAGGGGATTAGGCGATGTTGAGATATTTATGGGTCTGCATCGACAGCCGCCAGTTCTTTGCAATGCAGGTCGCAATGCAAAGTTTGGTGGCTTCTTCTTTTTGGCTGATAGGTTGCAACGCGATAATGCGTGATTTGCTGTCGGTCAGCGTTTCCAGCAACGCTTCCAGCGCGTCGATATCACGCTGACGCGCCACCGGATGCTTCACTTCATCAGCACGTTTCAACGCCTGCGGCAAAATGTCGTACCCGCCACGCATATTCACTTTAGGTGAAACAGTGACCCAGGTGTTTACTGAACAACGTACTTCATGCGTGCCGCTGGTTTCAATCTGGCAGCTGAAGCCGTTTTTCTCGAGTAAAGAGGTCAGCTCCGTCAGGTCATAAATACACGGCTCGCCGCCGGTAATCACCACGTGACGGGCGGTGTAACCCTGTTGTGCAATGACGTCCAGCAACTGTTCTGACGTCGCGTTCCCCCAGGCATCACTCTCTTCGGTTTTGACCAGAATGCGCTGCATATCGACTTCCCGATCGGCAATTTTATCCCAGGTGTGTTTGGTGTCGCACCAGCTGCAACCCACCGGGCAGCCTTGCAGGCGCACAAAAATCGCCGGCACGCCGGTAAAATAACCTTCCCCTTGCAGGGTTTCAAACATCTCATTAATCGGGTACTGCATCGTTTTCTCAGTCATCTCTAAAAAATCAGCGCGCATTATCACAGATAAGACGGGTGAGGCCAAACTTGTGCTGTAAATGAGTATGGCAGATTTGCCAGTTGCTATCTTTCAGGTATAAAAAAACCCGCCGAAGCGGGTTTTTAAGAAAGCGTTACGGGGCAGTAATTACTGACCTTTAACTTCTTTCAGACCGTTGAACGGAGCAGGAGTACCCTGTGCCGCCAGCGCTTCTTCGATACGGATCAGCTGGTTGTATTTAGCAACGCGGTCAGAACGGCTCATAGAACCGGTTTTGATCTGGCCTGCAGCAGTACCGACCGCCAGGTCAGCGATGGTTGCATCTTCAGTTTCGCCTGAACGGTGAGAGATAACGGCAGTGTAGCCAGCATCTTTAGCCATTTTGATCGCAGCCAGAGTTTCGGTCAGTGAACCGATCTGGTTGAATTTGATCAGGATGGAGTTAACGATGCCTTTGTCGATACCTTCTTTCAGGATTTTGGTGTTGGTTACGAACAGATCGTCACCCACCAGCTGGATTTTGTCGCCCAGAACTTTAGTCTGGTAAGCGAAGCCAGCCCAGTCAGATTCGTCCAGACCGTCTTCGATAGAAACGATTGGGTACTGTTTGGTCAGGTCTTCCAGGAAGTGAGTGAACTCTTCAGAAGTGAAGGCTTTGTTGCCTTCGCCAGCCAGAACATATTTACCGTCTTTGTAGAATTCAGATGCTGCACAGTCCATCGCCAGGGTGATGTCTTTACCCAGTTCGTAGCCTGCTGCTTTCACTGCTTCTGCGATAACAGCCAGAGCTTCTGCGTTAGAACCCAGGTTTGGCGCGTAGCCACCTTCGTCACCCACAGCAGTACCCATGCCTTTAGATTTCAGAACTTTAGCCAGGGTGTGGAAAACTTCAGAACCCATACGGATGGCTTCTTTCAGCGTTTTCGCGCCAACAGGCTGAATCATGAACTCTTGAATATCAACGTTGTTATCAGCGTGTTCGCCGCCGTTGATGATGTTCATCATAGGCAGTGGCATAGAGTATTTGCCTGGGGTGCCGTTCAGTTCTGCGATGTGAGCGTACAGTGGCAGACCTTTAGAAGCAGCAGCCGCTTTAGCAGCAGCCAGGGAAACAGCCAGAATCGCGTTAGCACCGAAGTTAGATTTGTTTTCGGTACCGTCCAGGTCGATCATGATTTTATCGATGTTAGCCTGGTCTTTCGCGTCTTTGCCCAATACAGCCTGAGCAATTGGACCGTTAACAGCAGCAACGGCTTTCAGAACGCCTTTGCCCAGGAAACGGGATTTGTCACCGTCACGCAGTTCCAGCGCTTCGCGGGAACCGGTAGAAGCACCAGATGGCGCAGCAGCCAGACCAACAAAACCACCTTCCAGATGAACTTCAGCTTCTACAGTCGGGTTACCACGGGAATCGATGATTTCGCGACCGATGACTTTAACGATTTTGGACATTAGGATTTCCTCAGTACAAGTTAACTAAAGCTTCAGACAAACGACGCATCTGTGACACGTCGTTTCCCCTGTATTTTATTTTACCTGACGCTTCTGATATTCACCGGCAGCCTTCACGAAGCCTGCAAACAACGGATGACCATCACGCGGCGTTGACGTAAATTCTGGATGGAACTGGCAAGCAACAAACCACGGATGATTTGGCAGCTCGATAATTTCCACCAGTTGCTTATCGCCAGAGCGACCGGCTACGCGTAAACCTGCGGCTTCGATTTGTTTGAGCAGCATATTGTTCACTTCGTAACGGTGACGATGGCGTTCAACTATTGTCGGTTCGCCGTACATCTCACGAACCAGGCTACCCTCGTTCAGGTGACATTGCTGACCACCCACACGCATGGTTCCACCTAAATCACTCTCTTCGGAACGTACTTCGACGTTACCTTCTTCATCGCGCCATTCAGTGATGAGGGCGACGACCGGGAACTTACAGTCTGGCACAAATTCCGTTGAGTTGGCGTTATCCATACCCGCAACGTTACGGGCAAACTCAATCAACGCAACCTGCATACCCAGGCAAATTCCCAGATAAGGAATGTTGTTCTCACGCGCATAACGGGCTGTCGCGACTTTCCCTTCCACACCACGGTAACCGAAGCCACCCGGGATTAGGATTGCGTCCAGGCCTTTCAGCACTTCAACGCCACGGGTTTCGACATCCTGTGAATCGATAAGTTTAATGTTCACGGTCAGGCGATTTTTCAGGCCACCGTGTTTGAGCGCTTCAATCACAGACTTATAGGCGTCTGGCAGCTCAATGTACTTACCGACCATACCGATGGTGACTTCACCGCCCGGATTAGCTTCTTCGTAAACAACCTGTTCCCACTCGGACAGGTTCGCTTCCGGTGCGTTGATGCTGAAACGTTTACAAATATAGTCGTCCAGACCCTGAGATTTCAAGAGGGCAGGGATTTTATAAATGGAATCAACATCTTTAAGGGAGATAACCGCTTTTTCCGGCACGTTACAGAACAGCGCAATTTTTGCACGTTCGTTGGCAGGAACAGCGCGGTCAGAACGGCAGATCAGCACGTCTGGCTGGATACCAATAGACAGCAGTTCTTTGACAGAATGCTGAGTCGGTTTTGTTTTCACTTCACCGGCTGCGGCCATATAAGGCACCAGCGTCAGGTGCATATACAGCGTGTGTTCACGGCCCACTTCAACCGCCATCTGACGAATCGCTTCCAGGAACGGCAGGGATTCGATATCACCGACAGTACCGCCAATTTCAACCAGCACGACATCGTGGCCTTCGCCGCCTTCAATGATGCGTTCTTTGATGTTGTTGGTGATGTGCGGGATTACCTGGATGGTCGCGCCGAGATAATCGCCGCGGCGCTCTTTGCGCAGCACGTCAGAATAGATGCGGCCCGTAGTGAAGTTATTGCGGCGGGTCATCTTGGTGCGGATGAAACGCTCATAGTGACCCAGATCGAGATCGGTTTCAGCGCCATCTTCGGTCACGAAGACTTCGCCGTGTTGAGTTGGGCTCATCGTACCCGGATCCACGTTGATATACGGGTCCAGTTTCATGATGGTCACGTTGAGGCCACGGGCTTCGAGAATAGCCGCCAGAGAGGCTGCGGCAATGCCTTTACCCAGAGAGGATACGACCCCGCCGGTCACAAAAATATAATTAGTTGTCATGCTGAACCTGAGAGGTTAGGTTTAAAGATGATGGAATAACCAAGACGGGAAAACAGTATACCGGAACCTTGTGTGCGCCACAAATAATCGTTTTGCTGTCCATCATCGTTTCCTTGCCGTCAGTTCAGAAGGGTTTTGCCTTTCAGCCCTTCCCTCTCAGTCTTTCAAAAACAAACAGTTAGATGATAAAACGTGCATTACTGTTCGCATAACTCACTAAAACATCTTAGATTTCAATTTGTTGGACTTTAATGCTCGCAGATCAGCGTTTTAGCCCCTGAATGACACTGAGCTTAACCGTTTCAGCATCTTCAGATCTTGTCGCCGATCAAAGTCGCATTCGCCGATATCAGCCTTCCTGCTTTTTCACCTGCTGCCAGGCGGCTTCCATCTGTTCGAGCGTGGCGCCTTCCATATTCAGACCTTTGCCGCGAATAATCTCTTCAACCTGCCGGAAGCGGCGTTCAAACTTGCGATTAGCGGCCTGCAACGCATCTTCTGCTTTGTGGCCCAGATGACGGGAAAGATTGACGGTGGCGAACAGCAGATCGCCGATTTCCTCACCGAGCTTTTCTTCGTCAATAACCGCCTGGCGAGCTTCAAACATCACTTCGTCAATTTCTTCGTAAACTTTGTCGAGCACTGGCCCGAGCGTGGTCCAGTCGAAACCCACGTTCGAACAGCGCTTTTGAATTTTGTGCGCCTTCATCAGCGCGGGTAATGCAGAAGGAATATCGTCGAGCGCGGAATGCAGGGATTTTTCCGCGCGCTCCTGCGCCTTGCGCGCTTCCCACTTCACCAGTACATCTTTGCTGCTGGCTTCTTCCGACCACGCGGCTTCATCACCAAAAATTTGCGGATGGCGGCGTTCCAGTTTGTCAGAAATCGCATTGCAGATATCGTCGAATTCAAACAATCCCTGTTCGCTGCCCATCTGGGCATAAAACACGACCTGAAACAGCAGGTCACCCAGTTCGTCACGCACATCTTCATAATCCTTGCGGGCGATGGCATCCAGCACTTCGTAAGTTTCTTCCAGCGTGTACGGCGCGATAGTCTCGAAAGTTTGCTCTTTATCCCAGGGGCAGCCAGCCGTCGGATCGCGCAGGGTTTTCATGATGGTGAGCAGGCGTTGCAAAGAGGATTCGGTCATAAAGTCTGTCCGTTTTTAAAAAGGATTAATCACTACACAAAAAGAAAAAAGGCCCGACTTGCGGGCCCCCAGGTAAAGAATATCAGCTGCCGTGCAGCCGTTTCGCTTCAATCACATCCGGAAGCTGGTTCAGCTTGGCAATGACGCGCCCCAGCACCTGCGGGTTGTAGATTTCGATATCCATATCGATGGTGGCTAACTGCTGACGCGTATCGCTGCGGCTGGCAACCCCCAGCACATTCACTTTTTCGTTGGCGAGAATGGTCGTGATATCACGCAGCAGGCCGCTGCGGTCATTCGCAACAACGCGCACCACCAGCGAATAACCGCTGGAGTAGCTTTCGCCCCACACCGCTTCCACCACACGCTCCGGCGCGTTCGAACGCAAATCTTCCAGTTGATCACAATCGGCGCGGTGGATAGAAATTCCGCGGCCCTGCGTGATGTAACCGACGATTTCATCACCCGGAATCGGCTGGCAGCAACGCGCAATGTGGTGCATCAGATTGCCAACGCCCTCGACCACGACGCGGCCATTATCTTTGCTGCGCGCCGGCGGCGGCGTGGTTTTCTGCGTCAGCTGGCGTAGTGCTTCTTTATCCAGTTCTTCCGCACTCGGCTTTTTCAGCTGCGATTGCAGGAAGTTCACCATCTGATTCAGGCGGATATCACCGTTGCCGATCGCGGCCAGAACCTCGTCGAGCGAGTTAACGTTGTAACGCGGCAGCAGCAGTTTTTCGGCATCTTTTATACTGATATCCAGACGATCCAGCTCGTCATCGAGGATCTGCTTACCGGCGATAATGTTTTTGTCGCGATCCTGTTTACGGAACCAGTTCTGAATTTTAGAACGGCCGCGGCTGGTGGTGACATAACCGAGGCTCGGGTTCAGCCAGTCGCGGCTTGGGTTCGCATGTTTCTGGGTGATGATTTCAATCTGATCGCCCATCTGCAACTGATAGGTGAACGGCACAATGCGTCCGCCGATTTTGGCACCGATACAGCGGTGACCGACATCGCTGTGGATGTGGTAAGCAAAATCGAGCGGCGTTGAGCCCATCGGCAGGTCGATAACGTCGCCTTTTGGCGTAAACACGTAAACGCGATCGTCGAAGACCTGGCTGCGGACTTCGTCAAGCATTTCGCCCGAATCGGCCATTTCTTCCTGCCATGCGATAAGTTTACGCAGCCACGCGATGCGGCCTTCGTAACCTCCGCTGCGGCCACCGACCACGGCGGTACCTTCTTTGTATTTCCAGTGCGCGGCGACGCCCAGCTCGGCGTCTTCGTGCATCTGACGGGTACGGATCTGCACTTCCAGCGTTTTACCGCGCGGGCCCAAAACAACGGTATGAATCGACTGATAACCGTTCGGTTTCGGGTTGGCCACGTAGTCGTCAAACTCATCCGGCAAATGGCGGAAATGCGTGTGCACAATCCCTAACGCGGCATAGCAATCCTGCAAACGTTCGACCACCACGCGCACGGCGCGTACATCGAAAAGTTCGTCAAAGGACAGGGATTTTTTCTGCATCTTGCGCCAGATGCTGTAGATGTGTTTCGGGCGGCCATAGACATCAACCTTAATGCCCTCTTCAGCCATTGCGCTTTTCACAGTAGAGACGAAATCGTCGATATACTGCTCACGGTCGATACGACGCTCATGCAGCAGTTTGGCAATACGTTTGTATTCGTCGGGGTGCAGATAGCGGAAGCAGAAATCTTCCAGCTCCCATTTGAGCTGACCGATGCCCAGACGGTTCGCCAGCGGCGCATAGATATTGGTACATTCTTTTGCGGCCAGAACGCGCTCTTCTTCCGGCGCGTCTTTCACCTCACGCAAATGTGCGATACGTTCGGCGAGCTTTAACACCACGCAGCGAAAATCTTCCACCATCGCCAGCAGCATTCGGCGGACGTTATCCACCTGCTCTGATCCCATCGAATCGTTTTGTGTGGCTTTCAGCTGGCGGATGGCGTCCATATCACGCACACCATGCACCAGATCCGTGATGCCTTTACCGAACTGCTGAGTGAGGGTGTCTTCGTCAATGATGCCGTCATCAACCAGCGGGAACAGCAGCGCCGCACGCATACTGTCGTTATCCATGCTGAGGGTTGAGAGGATTTCAACCATTTCCAGCCCGCGCCACAGCAGAAGTGACGCATCAGGATGGCCCTGCGTTTGTTGCTCGCAGTAGCGCCAGGTCTCGGCTAAACGCTCACATGATTGCTGGCTGGACAACCCTAAACTGTTGATCCAGTCGTCGAGCGCAAACTCGCCAGCCGTGTTCAGATGTGCACTTCTTACCGCAACCATACCCTCTCCCTACGTTTCTGACACAACGCCTGTGTCAGACGGGTTGATAAACAGAGCCATCGATTCAATGTGCCCGGTGTGCGGGAACATATCCAGCATACGAACCTGAGCCAAACGATAGCCCGCCTCCAACAAAATTTTACTGTCCCGGGCCAAAGTTGTGGGGTTGCAAGACACATACACCACACGCGACGGGGCAAGCTTAACGATATGCGCCATTACGCCAGCAGCACCGCCCCGGGCCGGATCCAGCAAAATTTTATTGAAACCTTGCGCCGCCCAGGGTTGTTTACTGACATCGTCTTCCAGATTCTCATGGAAGAACGACGCATTTTCTAATCCATTATTCCGGGCATTATCTTGCCCATTCGCCACCAGTGTAGCAACACCTTCGACGCCGACAACCTGCTTCGCTCTTTTTGCCAGCGGCAGGGTGAAATTTCCCATCCCGCAGAACAAATCCAGTACCCGATCTTCCGGCGTCAGCGCCAGCCATTCCAGCGCCTGGGCCACCATTTGCTGATTAACGGCATCGTTAACCTGAATAAAATCACGCGGACCAAATTTCAGATTCAGACCATCAATCTGATAATAAGGCGTATCACCGCACAATGGCTCCAGCGACTCGCTGTCCGGCGCCAGAAAAATGGTTAACTGATGTCGCTCACCGAAGGCGATCAGGCGTGCGCGATCAGTCTCACTGAGCGGGTCCAGATGACGCAGCACCATCACCGCGCCATTATCTGCCAGCACCAGTTCCAGATGCCCGAGGCGTTTCACCGCCGACAGCGATGACAAACATTCCTGCACCGGCACCAACAACGTTTCCAGCTCCGGACGCAGCACCGGGCAACGGGTGATCGCCACCAAATCATTCGAGCCTTCCTGACGGAACCCCATCACCAGCGGGCCATTGCCAGAATTACGCCCCGATTTGCTGCCTGCTATTTGTAATCCCAGACGCGCCCGGCGGCGGTACCCGTATTGCGGGCCGGCAATCACCGGCTGTTCCTGTGCCTGAATGCCGGTCTCGCGGGAAATCAAACGCAACAGCGACGCCGCTTTACTGCGCTGTTGCAGCGCCTCGCTGGCGTGTTGTTGCTGACAGCCTCCGCAGGTCGAATAATGCGGGCACTGCGGCTTTACGCGCTCAGCGCTGGTATTAAGCAAACGTTTCAGACGCCCTTTAGCGTACTTGCTTTTATCTTCTGTTAAAGTGACTTCCGCCTGTTCATCAGGCAGTAAGCCACTGACAAATACGGCTTTGCCGTTGTGACGCGCAACCCCCTGCCCGAAAGCATCAAGGTCGGTTGCGGTCACAGTTATCGTTTGCCGGGTCGTCACACGGCGGTTCGGAGAGTAGAATTGAGCCATTATTGTCGATTGCACGCTGGTTTATTAAGCTTACTTCTGTCAATTCTCCCACATTGGAACCTCATGACCAAATATAGCCTTCGCGCACGGATGATGATCTTGATTCTGGCACCGACGTTAATGATCGGTTTGCTGCTCAGCACCTTCTTTGTGGTGCACCGCTATAACGAGTTGCAGAACCAGCTGACAGATGCCGGAGCCAGCATTATCGAGCCTCTGGCCGTCGCGAGTGAATATGGTATGACGTTTCGTGAACGCGAGCCCGTCAAGCGTCTGATCAGCCGCCTGCACCGCAATCACTCCGATATTGTACGCAGCATCAGCGTATACGATGGCGAGAATAAGCTGTTTGCTACTTCTAATTCGCTGCGCGAAGGCTCGCCGCTTCAGGTCAGACGCGTTGAAGATATTCCCCGGGCGCTCACCAAAACGCGCTTGGGTGATGTGCTGATCCTGCGTACCCCCATTATTGCTGAAAACCATACCGAAACGGATGACGAATCTTTCAGCACATCGCCTGAAAGCACACTGGGCTATATCGCCATCGAGCTGGACCTAAGCTCGGTCAAACTTGCGCAATATCAGGAAGCCTTTGTCTCCACTATGTTGCTGCTTTTGTGCCTGGGCATCGCCACGTTGTTCGCGTACCGGCTGATGCGCGACGTGACGGGGCCAATCCGTAACATGGTCAATACCGTTGACCGTATCCGGCGCGGGCAACTCGACAGCCGCGTGGAAGGGAATATGCCGGGCGAGCTGAGCATGCTGAAAAATGGCATTAACTCGATGGCAATGTCGCTGACGGCTTATCACGAAGAGGTGCAGCAGAATATCGACCAGGCGACATCAGATCTGCGTGAAACCCTTGAGCAGATGGAAATCCAGAACGTCGAGCTGGATCTCGCGAAAAAGCGCGCGCAGGAAGCCGCACGTATCAAATCCGAATTCCTGGCCAATATGTCACATGAATTGCGCACACCGCTCAACGGGGTCATTGGATTTACCCGCCAGACGCTGAAAACGCCGCTCTCACCGACGCAGGCGGATTATCTGCAAACGATTGAACGTTCGGCAAACCACCTGCTGACTATCATTAATGACGTGCTGGATTTCTCAAAGCTGGAAGCCGGCAAGCTGGTGCTGGAGCATATTCCGTTCTCGCTGCATGAAATGCTCGATGAAGTGGTGATCCTGCTGGCCCATACCGCACATGATAAAGGCCTGGAACTGACGCTGAACGTCCACAACAATGTGCCGGAAAATGTGCTGGGCGACCCGATGCGGATGCAGCAAGTGGTCACCAATCTGCTGGGTAATGCGATTAAATTCACCGAAAACGGCAACATCGATATCAATGTTGAGCTGCGCTCGCAGAATAATTTACAGGTCGAGCTGGAAGTGCAAATCCATGATACCGGTATCGGGATTTCCGAACGTCAGCAATCTCAGTTGTTCCAGGCCTTCCGTCAGGCTGATGCCAGCATTTCCCGTCGTCACGGGGGAACAGGGCTTGGCCTGGTGATCACTCAGCGTCTGGTCAAAGAGATGGGCGGTGACATCAGTTTCTACAGCCAGATCAACCGCGGCTCGACGTTCTGGTTCCACGTCACGCTGGAGCTGAACGAAAACCGCCATGTCACGCCAGTATCTATGAGCCATCTCGAAGGGAAACGTCTGGCCTATGTTGAGGCCAACCCGGCAGCGGCCAAAGCGACCATGGAAATCCTGCAAGCTACGCCGCTCGATATCACCCATCGCACGACGCTGGCTGCACTTCCTGATGCCTGTTACGACATCATGCTGTGCAGTATCCCGGTGAAACCCGATCAGACCTTGTCAGACTACGACGGTAAGTTACAAAAAGTGCTGGGCATGACCCAGCATTTGTTGCTGGCGCTGCCCAGTCAGTTCCAGGTTGATGCTGAAGAGCTAAAAAGACGCGGGGTTCAGGCCTGTCTGATAAAACCGATGTCGAGCATCCGCCTGTTACCGCTATTGCTAAAAGAACAGCAGGCTGCCGTGAGGGTGATCAGCAGTGACAATGAAAAAACCTCGCGCCTGCCACTCACGGCAATGGCCGTGGACGATAATCCGGCAAACCTTAAGCTGATCGGTGCCCTGCTGGAAGAACTGGTCGAAACCACCGTGCTATGCCACAGCGGTGAGGAAGCCATTGAAGTGGCCCGCCATACGGATCTCGACATTATTTTGATGGATATTCAGATGCCGGATATCGACGGTATTCGTGCCAGCGAAATCATTCACCAGATGGCCCGCCATGCAAAAACGCCGGTGGTGGCGGTCACTGCGCACTCACTGAGCGGCGAGCGCGAGCAGTTGCTGAAACTGGGAATGGACGATTATCTGTCTAAACCGATTGATGAAAGCATGCTGAAAAGCGTGCTGTCGCGCCATCATTCGCACCAGACACAGCTCGATTCGCCGTTGCAGGCCAGTGAGGCTTTCGCCCCCATCAGCACGCTTGACTGGCAACTGGCATTAAGCCAATCCGCCAACAAAGTCGCGCTGGCGCAAGATTTGCTGCAAATGCTGGTGGAGTTCCTGCCACAGGTCGCAGAGCGCGTGGAGGCGGTTGCCCGCGGGGAACCCGATAACGATATCCTGGCACTGATCCACAAACTCCACGGCAGTTGCAGTTACAGCGGTGTGCCGCGCCTGAAGCAGCTCTGCTTTTATGTTGAACAGCAACTGCGCCAGGGAGTCAGCGTGGAAACGCTGGAACCCGAATGGTTTGAACTGCTCGATGAAATCGATAATGTGAAGCAGGCTGCGGTAGCCTATTTGCCAGGATAACTGTCATCTGGCAGAAAAAAATCACGCCCGGCAATAACCGGGCGTTTTTACACCGTCAGAACCAGGTCGTCACCGCCCCCGTGACATCCCACTGTTCATTGACCAGCAATAACTGCCGCCATTTGTCGAATGTCAGGCACGGATGGCTGATATCAAATACCAGCATATCGCCAACTTTCAGATCTGCATTTTCCGGTATCGACATAAATGCGTGTTGATCCATCATCGCGAAGACTTTCCAGTCTTCGGGGGCAGGAACAACCGTGGTATATCCCGGTTGCGAAACGCTGCGCGGGCGGAAATGCCCGGCGGCTTTTGGATAACCGGCGTCATAACCCGCGTCACGTTTACCCAATGCGATAATCGCCCTGCCCGGTTCAGGCAAAGACTGCACCGCCGCCCAAACCTGCAATGCCGGTTGTAAGCTGCTGTTCATTTCCCGTGCGACCGGATTGCTGGTTTGCATGCGCTCCAGCGCCGTCTGATAGGCGCCAACATCGTGCGTCACATAACAACCCGAACGCAGGATAATCTCCAGTGTGTAGCGTTTGGCAGGATCAAGATGCCTCTCTTCCCGCGTCAGTTCTTCCGCCACCACATCAAACCAGGCGGAACCAGCGCCGGTTAAAATAACCTGCGATTCAGCAAATTCTCCCGCCAGAGCCAGGGCTTCAGTGCGCGCCATAACGTTGCGCAGGAATTGGCGGATCACAGCCTCATCATTGCTCACACCTTCATAGAGTTCGACACCGACCAGCGCCAGTGACTGCGGCCAGCGTTTCACCGCAGCGAGCACTTCAGCTTCCTGCTGATCTGTGCGGATCCCGGTGCGTCCGCCCGAGATCCCGTATTCAAACATGATGCGCAGTTTCAGTTGCTGGCCCGCAAAATAGTGCCCGAGCGCTTCTACGTTTTCGGCAGAATCCACAATGCAGGTAAAATCAAAATCAGGATCTTCGTGCAGTAATCCGGCGATCATTGCCATATTACCTTTGCCGACCAGCTGATTCGCCATAATCACTTTGCGGACGCCGTGTTGAAATGCCGCGTTCACCTGTGGTGCGGTTGCCAGCGTAATACCCCATGCGCCATATTCCATTTGCAGCTGATACAGCTCCGGGCTCATGGTGGTTTTACCGTGCGGGGCAAGCTTCAGCTGATAGCGTTGGATAAATTCACGCATCCAGGAAAGATTGTGTTCGACTCTCTCTTCCAGAAGCACGGCAACCGGCAGGCTGACGTCTTCACGCAGGATATTCCAGCCCTGCTCCCGGATATCCCCCATCCGCGCACCGCTGTTGAGCCGGCCCAACCCTTTTGTTTGTGTATTAACCGGCTGCTGTGAAAAGTCGATCTCTGGCATACGTGTTATCTCATTGGCGAATGTTTCTAAAAACTAACGTAAAACTGCCGCAAATAAAATACAAAAACCGGCGCAGGCTGGGCCTGAACACCGGTTTATGAGCTTGCTATGTGTTACTCATTCGTTTTTAAAGTTTTTGCGATAACTTAATGGTCGCGGCAATATTCCGTGCTGATTTACGCAGATTATCTGCAGCGTTTTTCAGGGCATCATCGAGCGTACAAATGCTGTAGAGCACACTAAAAACGGCATCCAGACCGTGGTTATAAACGACATCAACATCTTTTGTCAGGCTGCCGGCAATACCAATCACAGGCTTGTTATAGCGTTTCGCGACTCGCGCCACACCAATCGGCACTTTGCCATTAATACTCTGGCTATCGATGCGCCCTTCGCCCGTGATCACCAGCGTAGCGTCTTTGACCAGCTCATCAAGGCCCAGCGCATCGGTGACAATTTCAATCCCCTGACGCAATTCAGCATTGCAGAACCCGTAAAGTGCAGCCCCCATCCCCCCCGCAGCTCCGGCTCCGGGAACATGCTCAACATCAATACCCAGATCCTGTTTGATCACCCGCGCATAGTGATGCAGATAACCATCGAGTTGTTCGATCATCTCCGGCGTAGCACCTTTTTGCGGACCGAAGATGGCAGAGGCACCGTCTTTGCCTGTCAGCGGATTCGTCACGTCACACGCTACTTCAAAGCGACATTTTTTAATTCTTGGATCCAGTTCGCTGATATCAATGTGGTGCAGCTTTTCCAGCTCGCCCCCCCCCTGACCAATCGGATGCCCCTCTTTGGTCAGCAGTTTTGCGCCCAGTGCCTGCATCATGCCAGCACCACCGTCATTCGTCGCGCTACCGCCGATACCAATGATGCAGTGTTTCACGCCATGATCGAGTGCCGAATGAATCAGCTCACCCGTACCATAAGATGTCGTTTTCAAAGGATTACGCTGTGCCGGTGGAACACTCTCCAGCCCGCTGGCAGCAGCCATCTCGATAAACGCGATTTTCTCATCGCCTGAAAGCCCGAAGAATGCATCAAGCGGTGTCCCCAGCGGTCCGGTGACATTCACTTTAACAATACGGCCTCCGGTCGCGGCCACCATGGCTTCAACGGTGCCTTCGCCACCATCGGCAACCGGCAGTTTGACGTACTCTGCCTCAGGGAAAATCTCACGGAACCCACTCTCGATGGCTTTTGCCACATCCAAAGCAGACAAACTTTCTTTGTATGAATCCGGTGCGATCACTATTTTCATAAAGTCATTACCTTCATAAACTGCACGCGCCGATGTGGAAAAGCGTCCTGTCAGTTTTGCATCCTGCCTGAAGGGCAGCGCGGCATAAATTAACCTTTGATACCGCACTGCCACCGCAGACTAACGGGTAACTTCAACCTTCGCTAAGGTTTCATAATAGCGTGCAATGGCGCTATGGTCTGATTGCCCGTGACCATCCGCTTTCAATGCCTGCATCATTTCCATGACCAGCGAGGTCAGAGGCAGTTGTGCACCGACGCCATGAGAGGTATCCAGCGCATTAGCTAAATCTTTGATATGCAAATCAATACGGAAGCCCGGTTTGAAGTTGCGATCCATCACCATGGGTGCTTTCGCTTCCAAAACGGTGCTGCCTGCCAAACCACCACGGATGGCCTGGAACACCAAATCAGGATCTACGCCTGCTTTGGTTGCCAGCACCAGCGCTTCAGACATTGCAGCAATGTTCAGCGCAACAATCACCTGGTTTGCCAGCTTGGTCACGTTGCCCGCACCGATATCACCGGTATGCACAACCGAGCCCGCCATGGATTTCATGATTTCATAAGTTTTATCGAACACGGCTTTATCGCCACCCACCATCACTGACATCGTGCCGTCGATAGCTTTCGGTTCACCACCGGACACGGGCGCATCCAGCATCGCGATTTGTTTCGCAGCCAGCGCCTGGCTGATTTCACGGCTGGCCAGCGGGGCGATAGAACTCATGTCGATAAAAATGGTGCCCGGACGAGCGCCTTCGATCAGGCCGTTTTCACCCAGCGCGACTTCTTTCACCTGAGGGGAATTTGGCAACATGGTGATGATGACGTCAGAAACCGCAGCGACCGCTTTTGGCGTATCAGCCGCTGTGGCCCCCAGTTTAACCAGCTCACCCACGGTATCCAGATTACGGTCCATCACGACCAGCTCATAGCCTGCTTTGAGCAGGTTTTTGCTCATAGGTTTGCCCATGATGCCTAAACCAATAAAGCCAATTTTCATTCGGGTATCCTCTGTATATTGATGTTATGAGACCGGATCACTTGGTGAAGCGATCGCACAGCGCCTGAGTACCAGCGCGGAAAACGCCTAAATCACTGCCTACGGCCACGAAAGTCGCGCCCCAATCCAGATAACGACGCGCATCGGCTTCAACCGGTGCCAGAATGCCGCTGGCTTTGCCATGTGCTTTTGCACGCTCAAAAATGTGGCGGATTGCCGCCTGTACGTCAGGATGGCCGGCGTTGCCGAGGTGTCCCATCGCGGCGGCTAAATCACTCGGGCCAACGAAAATGCCGTCGATACCGTCAACTGCCGCAATGGCATCCAGATTATCCACGCCTTGCTGGCTCTCGATTTGCACCATGACCGCAATGTTGTCGTTGATGCTGGTGAAATAATCCGGCACGGTGCCGAACATGTTGCTGCGGTGCGAAACGGAGACACCACGGATCCCCGCTGGCGGATAACGGGTAGACGCCACGGCGCGTTCCGCTTGTTCCTGTGTTTCAACAAACGGGATCAGGAAGTTATAGAAGCCGATATCCAGCAGGCGCTTAATCACCACCGGATCGTTGAATTGCGGGCGAACCACTGGTGCGCTCCGGCTGCCTTTCAGCGCCATCAGTTGTGGCACAAAGGTACCGACATCATTAGGCGCGTGCTCGCCATCGAGCAACAGCCAGTCAAAACCCGCAACACCCAGTACTTCGGTTGAAATCGGGCTACAGAGTGCTGACCAACATCCGATCAGGGTTTTCCCTTGCAGCAAGTCCTGGCGGAACCGGTTTGGAATCATTTGATTACTCATATCTGATATCTGACCTCATTAATGGGTGGGAACCGGGATGCCCGGAAACTCCCACATCGCAATTTACTGTTTCTTAAGTTCCAGACGTTTGATATCGCCGACCACCAGCAGATAGCAAAGCATCGCCATCAGTGCTGAACAGCCCACAAAAATTAATGCCATATTGAAAGAATGCAGTCCTTTGACCATGTAACCGATCACCAGCGGGGTCACGATAGACGCCACATTACCGAACACGTTAAAGATGCCACCACACAGGCCGATGACCTCTTTTGGCGCAGTATCAGCAATCACCGGCCAGCCCAAAGCACCAAAACCTTTGCCGAAGAAGGCCAGCGCCATCAGCGTGACGACCAGTGCGTTGTTGTCGGTGTAGTTACATAAAATGATGCTGGTGGCTAATAACATGCCGAGCACGATAGGAATCTTACGCGCCACGGTCAGTGAGAAACCGCGTCTGATCAGGAAGTCAGAAAACACCCCGCCCAGCACGCCGCCCGCGAACCCGCACAGCGCAGGAATTGCAGCAATCATCCCCACTTTCAGAATAGACATCCCCTTTTCCTGAACCAGGTAAATCGGGAACCAGGTGAGGAAGAACCATGTAATGCTGTTAATAAAATATTGGCCAAAGAAGATCCCGAGCATCATGCGGCTGCTTAACATCTGGCGCACGTAGCTCCATTTCGGGCCACTTTTTGCGGTATCCGTTTTCTTATGGTCGATATCGACAACCGCACCACCGTCTTTCAGGAATTGCAGCTCACTTTTAGAAATATTCGGATGTTCTGGTGGATTATGGATAAATTTGATCCACACCAGCGTCAGAACAAAACCAATGGCACCCATCACGATAAAGACATGTTCCCAACCCCAGGCGTAAGTCAGCCATCCTAATAAAGGAGAGAACAGTGCCAGTGAGAAATACTGTGCGGAGTTAAAAATTGCTGAAGCGGTGCCACGTTCGGTGGTCGGGAACCAGGCCGCCACGATACGGGCATTAGCCGGGAATGACGGCGCTTCGGAGAAGCCGAGCATGAAGCGCAGAATGAATAACGTCAGCGCGCCGTATGCCAGCGGGAACCAGCCAACAAAACCCTGTAATAATGTGAAGAACGACCAAAAAAACAGGCTATAGGTATAGACCTTTTTCGATCCAAACCGGTCCAGCAACCATCCGCCGGGCAGTTGCATAATCAGATAAGCCCAGCCGAAAGCGGCAAAGATTTGCCCCATGTCTGCCGCATCAAGCCCCAGCTCACGCGCAACTTCGGTACCGGCAATAGAAAGTGTTGCACGGTCGGCATAATTGACCGCGGTAATTAAGAAAATAATCAGCAGAATATAGTAACGTATGTGCGTTCGCGTCTTACTTTGCGCGATGACCCGGGACTGAGATTGAATGTTCATGGTGACCCTCGTTGTAATATTTTGGAATTCTTTCAGGGAATTCACCGCGTTTAAAATAACGCTTTAGCATTCACCTGTGGTTATTCACCGTATAGTTCCTTTATACAAACAGGCAATGACACTTTATTTAGCGCTGCCTGGAATTTATCTGAATTATTTTTAACGTCACCTTCAGATAGCCAGTACAGTATAAAAAACAGGGCTAAAAATAACACTGTGCATTCGCCCAATAATATACCAGATTATTGCGACTATTCTTTTGCATCCACACATCAGTATGGGAGGGGAATCACAGATCGTGTTGCGCTGATAACCCCGAAATTCAAAGGGTGATATACATCACATTTACTGTGTCACCTGCCAAACATAATGATGTTCAACAGGCAAAAAGCTGGTCAGTTGCACAATGAGCTTCCTGAACACCTGCCTTATAATGAGTCCATCCTTTGCATTGCCAGAGCATGTTTTACAAAAGCATAGTTAAGCATCAACTTCAGAGAATTAACCGGGGGATTTTCTTCCTGGATTTTTAATAAACGCGGAGACAGTTATGTCACGTAATAAAGATAAAGAACATGCAACCGAAGCGCTTTTTATTAAAGTTCATGAAAGTGATAACGTTGCGATTATTGTGAACGATAATGGCCTAAAGGCCGGCACCCGATTCGCTAATGGTCTGGAATTAATTGAACACGTTCCGCAAGGCCATAAAGTTGCTTTAGAACCTATCGCCAAAGGCGGCGATATTATTCGCTATGGGGAAGTCATCGGCTATGCCGTACGCGATATCGCACAGGGCGGCTGGATTGATGAGTCCCTGGTGGAACTGCCGGTGGCTCCTGAACTTAACAGCCTGCCGCTGGCAACACGTATTCCTCCCGTGTTACCGCCGCTGGAAGGCTATACCTTCGAAGGTTATCGCAATGCTGACGGCAGCGTGGGCACCAAAAACCTTCTGGGTATCACGACCAGCGTTCATTGTGTCGCAGGTGTCGTCGATTACGTGGTGAAAATCATCGAGCGTGATTTATTGCCTAAGTTTCCCAATGTTGACGGCGTCGTCGGGCTTAACCACCTCTACGGTTGCGGCGTGGCGATTAATGCTCCGGCGGCAGTCGTGCCAATCCGTACCATTCATAACCTTGCCCTGAACCCCAATTTTGGCGGCGAAGTGATGGTGATTGGCCTCGGCTGTGAAAAGTTGCAGCCGGAAAAACTGCTGCTCGGTACAGCAGATGTTCAGCCTATTTCGCTTGATGACGCTAAAATTGTGCGATTGCAGGATGAGCAGCACATCGGCTTCCAGTCGATGGTTGACGACATTCTTACCGTTGCCCAGTTCCATCTGGAACGCCTGAACCGTCGCCAGCGTGAGACTTGCCCGGCATCGGATCTGGTCGTCGGTACGCAATGTGGCGGCAGCGATGCATTCTCAGGGGTAACGGCGAACCCTGCCGTCGGTTTTGCCTCAGATCTGCTGGTTCGTTGTGGCGCAACGGTCATGTTCTCTGAAGTCACTGAAGTCCGTGATGCTATCCATTTGCTGACACCGCGCGCTGCGGATGTCGATGTGGGTAAACGGCTGCTCGAAGAAATGGCCTGGTATGACAATTATCTGTCACTGGGGCAGACTGACCGCAGCGCTAATCCGTCTCCGGGTAACAAAAAAGGCGGACTGGCGAATGTCGTGGAAAAAGCGTTGGGGTCGATTGCGAAATCCGGTACCAGCGCAATTTCAGAAGTGTTGTCACCGGGGCAACGCCCGACTAAAAAAGGGCTGATTTACGCCGCTACGCCTGCCAGCGATTTCGTTTGTGGGACTCAGCAGATGTCTTCGGGTATTACGGTACAGGTGTTTACGTCCGGTCGCGGTACACCTTACGGCCTGGCGGCGGTTCCTGTTATTAAAATGGCCACCCGTACAGCGCTTGCCAATCGCTGGTTTGATCTGATGGACATCAATGCAGGCACTATCGCCACAGGTGATGCCACAATCGAAGACGTCGGCTGGGAGTTGTTCCGCTTCATTCTGGACATTGCCAGCGGTCGCAAAAAAACCTGGTCAGATACCTGGGGCATCCATAATGCACTGGCGGTATTTAACCCGGCCCCTGTGACCTGAGTTAGCAATATCCAGACAGACAAAAGGCCAGCAAATGCTGGCCTTTCTCATATGTCCTGCTGCAGTTCGGGAAAAGCTTACTTCGCGCCTGCGCCCGTTTGTTCCGCACCCACCAGCCCGACTTTCAGGTAACCGGCTTTACGCAGGTTATCCATCACGCTCATCAGCGTTTCATAATCGACGGTTTTATCTGCACGGAAGAAAATCGTACTTTGCTTGTTGCCCTGAGTACGCTGATCCAGCATTGCTGTCAGATTGTCATTGTTTACCGGCGTGTCACCGAGGAACAACTGCTTGTCGGCCTTCACCGACAGGAAGATCGGTTTCTCAGGCCGTGGCTGCGGCTTCGCCGTGGAAGCCGGTAAATCCACCCGCACATCTACGGTTGCCAGCGGTGCCGCTACCATGAAAATGATCAGCAGCACCAGCATGACATCAATGAAAGGCGTGACATTGATATCATGCATTTCACCGCTTTCGTCGATATCGTCGTTTAAGCGAATAGCCATAATCTGTTCTTACCCTACGCGTAGCTGACCTGTCTGACCGCGTGGCGCATCGCCCTCGCTGGCAGCCAGATCCAAATCACGGCCCTGTAACAGAATAATCTGCGCCGCTACATCACCGACCTGATGACGATAGGAAGTAATCGTACGGGCAAAAATGTTGTAGATCACCACAGCAGGAATTGCAGAAACCAGGCCGACAGCCGTCGCCAGTAACGCTTCTGCGATACCCGGTGCGACCACCGCAAGGTTGGTGGTTTGGGTCTGTGCAATACCGATGAAGCTGTTCATGATGCCCCATACCGTACCGAACAGGCCGACAAAAGGAGAGATCGCCCCGATAGTGGCCAGGATGCCATTGCCACGGCCCATATAACGGCCAGCGGCACCAACGCGGCGCTCAAGACGGAAACCGGTACGCTCTTTAATACCGTTGTTGTCAGCAGAGCCGGCCGAAAGTTCGAGTTCATTCTGTGCATCGCGGATCATCTGCGCGCTGATACTGCTGGCGGCAAAGCTTTCCGCCTGCTCAGCGGCCTCATCCAGCGTACGCACGGAAGACAACGCATCAAATTCACGACGCATACGGCGTTTACCGCTGAAGACTTCAGCGCCTTTGCTAAACAGCAGCGCCCAGGTAACGACGGAAGCCAGCAACAGGCCAATCATCACTGTTTTCACCACCACGTCAGCGTGGTGGTACATACCTAATACAGATAAATCCGCAGGAATAACCGGCGCAGTTTCAGCCGGAACAGGCTGCATCACCGGAGCAGGCGTTGCATCAGCAGTACCCGGTGCCGGTTGAGTTGTCTCGGAAGTGACGGCTTGAGCAGCCGGCGTCGCAGGTGCAGCCATCGCGTTGCCGCTCAGACCAGCAATCAACATTAACGACATCAGTAATGAGGTCGCCTCTTTCATCTTATTGCGAGCCGTTTTCACGCGTCGCCTCCAGCCAGAATCAGTGTGTAGAAGGAATGAATAACGCCGAATGATATCAAAGAAAAAGCCCTAATTGATAGTCGTTCTCATTATTATTTACATTGTCCCGCTTCCATGGCCGGGTGTCATTGATGGATGACAAGGTTTTTCCCGTTTGGACACACTGCGAACAATTTAACCCACGTCACACTTTCCGTTTAAATATTGCAGAAAATCAATCAGCTAATAACAACTATTAAAGTTAAAACAACATTTTAAATATTAAGTAACAGTATTTTACATCTGTTGCGAGATTGTGATAGCGCTCAAATACTACTCAGTTATAAATAGGATAAGGTTCCTGCCACAGACGAAGGCCCGGAAAAGGCATGTCTGTTATCTGTTTCATTTAAAAGGTTATTCATCCTTTTTCCATTAAAAACAGGCGCGGCACCCTGCGTCAGACCGGTCCATTTTTGCTGTTATTTTTCCATTCCCTTATCGAGTACCCTGGAGACAAACTGATGAAAATGCAGAAAGCACTTCTCAGCCTTTGCCTGAGTTCCGCCACCCTGTTGTTTACCCCTGTTCTTACCGCACAGACGCTGAAAGCAGCCGATGTTCACCCGCAGGGTTACCCTAATGTCGTCGCTGTTCAGCACATGGGCGAGAAACTGCAACAACAAACCGACGGTCGTCTGGAAATTAAAACCTTCCCGGGCGGCGTGCTCGGCGATGAAAAACAGGAAATTGAGCAGGCACAGCTGGGCGCACTGGATATCATCCGTGTCTCCATGACACCCGTTGCCTCGATCCTCCCGGAAATCAACGTGTTTACCCTGCCCTATATTTTCCGCGATGAAGACCATATGCATAAGGTGCTGGACGGTCAGATTGGGAAATCCATTGGCGATAAAATCACCAGCAACCCCAACTCACGTCTGGTGTTTCTTGGCTGGATGGACGGCGGGACGCGAAACCTGATCACCAAAGAGCCAGTGGTGAAACCGGAAGATTTGCACGGTATGAAAATCCGCGTTCAGGGCAGCCCGATTGCGCTGGCGACGCTGAAAGCTATGGGCGCAAACCCGGTAGCGATGGGCGTCAGTGAGGTGTTCAGCGGGATGCAAACCGGTGTTATCGACGGCACGGAAAACAACCCGCCAACCTTTGTTGCACACAACTATCTGCCGGTAGTGAAAAACTACACCTACAGCCGCCACTTTATTATCCCGGAGCTGTTTCTGTATTCAAAAGTGAAATGGGACAAGCTGAAACCGGAAGATCAGCAGCTGATCCTCAAGCTGGCCAAAGAAGCGCAGGACGAGCAGCGCGAGCTGTGGAAAGCCTATAACGAGAAAGCGCTGGCAACCATGAAAGCGGGCGGCGTGAAGTTCCAGGATATCGATCCGGCCACTTACGTGAAAGCCACCCAATCCGTGCGTGATGAATTCGGTAAAGACCATCAGGAACTGATGCAGCAAATCGCTGACGTTCAGTAATTCGTTGAACCGGGCAGCGACGCTGCCTCTTTCCCGACGCTTCACGGAGGAACTTATGTTTTCCGGTTATCACGCTCTGATGGACATCTTTTACCGCAGCGCAATGTGGCTGGCCGGGCTGGCGTTACTGCTGATGGTGGCGGTCATTCCCATCGGTATTTTCGCCCGCTACGTCCTGAACAGCGCCCTATCCTGGCCTGAACCCATCGCCATTATGTGTATGGTGACGTTCACCTTTATCGGTGCCGCCGTCAGTTACCGCGCGGGTTCACATATTGTGGTGGCGATGGTCACGGACCTTCTGCCACCTGCTCTGCAAAAGTTTTCTGCCCTGCTTTCTGACCTGATGATGCTGGCTATCAGCATTTTCATTTTCTGGTACAGCCTGCAATTGTGCAGCGAACTCTGGCAGCAACCCGTGGCGGAATTCCCGCTGCTGACCGCCGGGCAAACCTATCTTCCCCTGCCGGTGGGTTCGGCGCTGACCCTCTTATTTATTATTGAGCAGATTATCGCAGGCCCGCAGCATAAGCGGCCGGTGGTGATGCTGGGCAATTCTGAAGCCTGAGCCGGAGCCTTTTATGGATGCACTCATTTTACTGTTAACGCTCGGCGTCATGCTGGCTATCGGCGTACCGGTGGCGTACGCCGTCGGGCTCAGCGCCCTGGCCGGTGCCTGGTGGATTGACCTGCCGTTTGAAGCGCTGATGATTCAGCTGACCAACGGCGTGAATAAGTTTTCGCTGCTGGCAATCCCGTTCTTTATTCTGGCGGGCGCGATTATGGCTGAAGGCGGCATTGCCCGCAGACTGGTGAGTTTTGCGTATATCTTTGTCGGTTTTATCCGCGGCGGCCTGTCGCTGGTGAACATCGTGGCATCAACATTTTTCGGGGCGATTTCAGGTTCCTCGGTGGCAGATACCGCATCGATTGGTTCGGTGATGATCCCGGAGATGGAGAAAAAGGGCTATCCGCGTGATTTCGCTGCCGCAGTCACCGCCAGTGGTTCCGTGCAGGCGATTCTGACGCCACCGAGCCATAACTCGGTGATTTACTCGCTGGCCACTGGCGGCACGGTTTCGATTGCCGCGCTGTTTATCGCCGGTATTCTGCCCGGTTTACTGCTCAGCCTGACGCTGATGGTGATGTGCGTACTGTTCGCGCACAAGCGCGGCTATCCGAAAGGTGAGCGTGTGCCGTTCCGTCAGGCACTGAAGATTTTCATCGACACGCTGTGGGGGCTGATGACGGTGGTTATCATCATGGGCGGGATCCTCAGCGGGATTTTCACCGCCACAGAATCCGCCGCCATTGCCTGTCTGTGGTCATTCTTCGTGACGATGTTCATCTACCGCGACTATAAATGGAGCGAGCTGCCGAAACTGATGTTCCGCACGGTGAAAACCGTCAGTATCGTGATGATCCTGATTGGCTTTGCCGCCAGCTTCGGCGCGGTGATGACTTACATGCAGTTGCCGATGCGGATCACCGAGTTCTTCACGTCGATCTCAGATAATAAGTACGTGATCCTCATGTGGATCAACATCATGCTTCTGCTGATTGGCACGCTCATGGACATGGCGCCGATCATTCTGATCCTCACGCCGGTGCTGCTGCCAGTGATTTTGTCACTCGGCATCGACCCGGTGCATTTCGGGATGATCATGCTGGTGAACCTCGGGATCGGCCTGATTACACCACCGGTCGGCTCCGTGCTGTTTGTTGCCAGCGCCGTGAGTAAGCAGAGCATTGAGAAAGTCGTTAAAGCCATGCTGCCGTTCTACTGCGTGCTGTTTATAGTACTGATGGTCGTGACCTACATTCCGTCCGTTTCGCTGTTTCTCCCCAAACTTTTCGGTGTTTACACCGGATAGCCATTATCTCTTTTAGCCCGTCTTTCCCGACGGGCTTTTGTTTTGGCTGAAATTTTCTCATCCAACCGGCAAAAACCTGACCCGTCATAATTCATCATGTTAAGTTAATTGCATCTCAGCCGCTGCCACAGAGCGCGGGTCTACAAGGCTAAACAGGGTGAAATGCGGATTATGTCATCTAAAAAAATCGAAACCGTGCTGGTCAGCGCCGGGCGGGACAAAAAGTACACACAAGGTTCAGTCAATGCGGTGATCCAGCGTGCTTCATCGCTGGTGTTTGAAACCGTGGCCGATAAAAAACACGCCACCGCCAACCGCGCTAACGGCGAACTGTTTTACGGACGCCGCGGCACCCTGACGCATTTTTCCCTGCAAGAGGCCATGGTTGAGCTTGAAGGCGGCGCGGGTTGCGCGCTTTATCCATGCGGTGCGGCGGCGGTCAGTAATGCGGTCTTGTCGTTTGTCGGCACCGGCGACCACATTCTGGTGGCAGGTTCCTCTTATGAACCCACACAAGATTTCTGCGAAAAAGTGCTGAAAAAGCTTGGCGTCGCCACCACCTATTTCCGTGCAGACATTGGCGCGGAGCTAGGTTCGCTGATGCAGCCCAACACCAAAGTCGTTTTCCTCGAATCACCGGGCTCCATCACCATGGAAGTTCCGGATATCCCGGCGATGGTGAAAGCCGTCCGCGCCGTGTCTCCGGATGTGGTGATCATGATCGACAACACCTGGGCGGCGGGCATTCTGTTCAAAGCGCTGGAATTTGATATCGATATTTCTATTCAGGCCGGGACCAAATATATCGTCGGCCATTCCGACGCCATGATTGGTACGGCGGTATCTAACGAGCGTTGCTGGGAGCAGTTGCGTGAGCACTCTTATCTGATGGGACAAATGGTTGATGCCGACACCGCTTACGTCGCCAGCCGTGGCCTGCGGACGATGGGTGTGCGGCTGAAACAGCATGAAGTAAGCAGCATTCGTATCGCGCAATGGCTGGCGGAGCGTCCGGAAGTGGAAACCGTGAACCATCCGGCGTTACCGGGCAGCAAAGGCCACGAATTCTGGAAGCGTGATTTCACCGGCAGCTGCGGTTTGTTCTCGTTTGTCCTGAAGCAACGCCTGAGCAAACAGCAGCTTTCCGACTATCTCGATCACTTCGAACATTTCAGCATGGCGTATTCCTGGGGCGGTTTTGAATCGCTGGTTCTGGCCAATCAGCCGGAAGAAATTCAGGCTATCCGACCGGCAGAAACGGTCGATTTTGCCGGTACGCTGGTGCGTCTTCACATCGGGCTGGAAAATAGCGATGACCTGATCGCCGACCTTTTAGCGGCTTTTGAACGCATTGCTACAGCCTGAGCCTCAGGGATTGCGACACACCGCGCAGATCGGTAAGGTATCTGTCGGATTTTCATTCGCAAAACGAGAATAATCTGTAAGCTCTACACATAGCTCCGGTGAACTAATGCCGGAGTATTCTGTCTTTTTACAGCCGCCTCAGATCAACATACGGACAAGGGATCCTTGGTACACTGGCAAGCGACAGTTTTTCATGATTAGCAACAGGACAGAATATGGCAGTTATTTGCGACATTTTTCATGCACTCTGGCGGCATGATTTCAGTATGCTCGCCGACCCGAATCTTCTCTGGGTTATCTATGCTGTACTGTTCACGACGCTATTTCTTGAAAACGGACTTCTTCCCGCTTCTTTCCTGCCGGGCGACAGCCTTCTGTTGCTGACCGGTGCGCTCATCGCCAAAGGCGTGATGAGCTTCATTCCCACGATGATTATTCTGGTGACTGCCGCCAGCCTCGGCTGCTGGCTGAGCTACATACAGGGACGGTGGCTCGGACACACCAAAATGGTCAAAGGCTGGTTGTTACAGCTTCCCGCACATTATCATCAGCGCGCACACCAGATGTTCACCCGACACGGGCTGACCGCGCTGCTGGTTGGCCGTTTTCTGGCGTTTGTCCGCACGCTTTTACCGACCATCGCAGGGATCTCCGGCCTGAACAATGCCCGCTTCCAGTTCTTTAACTGGCTGAGCGCCATTTTGTGGGTGGGGGTGGTGATCTCATTGGGCTTCGCGCTGAGTCATATCCCGGTGGTGAAACGCCATGAAGATCAGGTCATGGCGGGGCTGATGATTTTACCGGTTCTGCTGCTGGTTATCGGGCTTGCCGGTGGATTGCTGGTGGTGTGGAAGAAACGTAAATGCCGTTTCTGAACACGCAAATCATGCTTTAAAGGCCACATCCGCCAGCGCTAAAACGCCCGAACTGCCTTCGCGCAGGCGGGCCATTTCATCGCTCGGCGTCACCCCAAAATAGCGCTTAAACTCGCGGCTGAACTGCGATGCGCTTTCATATCCCACCTGTAACGCCGCCACGCTGGCTTTCACGCCGTCATAAATCATCAGCATTCGCGCTTTGTGCAGCCGGTAGGTTTTCAGATACTGCAAAGGTGATGTGCTGGTCACCGCTTTAAAGTTGTGGTGGAACGCCGAAATACTCATGTTCACTTCGCTCGCCAGCGCTTCCACACTGAGGTTATCCGCATACTGCGCTTCGATGCGGCGCAGGGATTTGGCAATCTGGCTAAAATGCGTGTGGCGGTTAACCAGCGCCTGAAGTGCGCCGCCGTTTTCACTGGTCAGAATAAAGAACAGGATTTCGCGGATGATCTTCGGCCCCAGCACGCGGGCGTGAAGCGGTTTATCCAGAACGCTCAGAAGACGCTCGGTCGCACACAAAATATCGTCATCCAGAACCCCTGAATTGATGCCGGTTGACGACTCTTTTTGACGTGCCACGGTTTCATCCCCCATGTCCATCAGCAAATCCTGCAACATCAGCGTATCGATGCTGATCTGGATCCCGGCCAGTGGCTCTTCGGGGCTGCTGAACGTTTCACATTCAAACGGCAACGGAACGGTCAGCATCAGGTAATTATGCGGATCATAAGAGAAGGTTTTCTTGCCCAGATAACCAACCTTACGGCCCTGAAAGAGGATCACCACGCCAGGATTGTATAAAACCGGCTGGCGCGGATGGTAACGTGTGGTGTACATCAGCGTAACCTGTGGCACCGCCGACGGACTGAGTTTATTACTCCCGCTAAGATGCGCCACCCTTGCCGCCAGACGGGCGCACAAGCTGTCCACATTTTCCATTATTCCTGCTCCGGATAGACGATAAACTGGCATTAATTTTGCCACAGGCGTTTCATTTTCTACAGAGACTTGCAGGATCAGGCAAGACTCTGGCAGAAATGTGCATCATCTTCCCTGCGATTTTCTCTTACAGTTAATCCCTCTTTCCGCAGGCGTATCTTCCTGCACAAACGCAGTAAACTGCTAGTCTGTATGAACGCACCTTTCATACGCTGTTCGTGACAAACATTTTTGTCACCGGCCCGGTTTTTCAATAACTCCCTAATTTTCAAAATATTCAACGTCAGGAGAAAAGTATGTCTGCACCTACCGCTGCCGAAAATACGTTCAACGCCTGGGCCGCTGCCGGTCCGAATCAGCCGCTTGAAGCTTTCCAGTTCGATGCCGGCCCGATCGGCGATGAAGAAATTGAAGTCGCCATTGATTACTGCGGCGTTTGTCATTCAGACCTCTCGATGCTCAATAACGACTGGGGTTTCACCCAATATCCTTTTGTGCCGGGTCACGAAGTGGTCGGGAAAATCGTTAAAATTGGTGACCATGCACGTAATAAAGGGCTGAAAGTCGGGCAGATTGTGGGCGTGGGCTGGAACCGCGGCAGTTGTATGCATTGCCACCCGTGTATGTCTGGGGACCAGCATCTTTGCCACGACGTCGAAGCCACAATTATCGGGCACCACGGTGGTTTTGCCGACCGTATCCGCAGCCACTGGGCATGGGCCATTCCGCTGCCGGAGGGTGTTGATATCACCAGCGCTGGCCCGTTGTTCTGCGGCGGCATCACCGTGTTTAACCCGCTGTTGCAGTTCGGTGTGTTGCCAACGCACCGCGTGGGTGTCGTCGGTATCGGCGGTCTGGGGCATATGGCGTTACGCTTTTTGAATGCGTGGGGCTGCGAAGTCACGGCATTTACCTCATCCCTGGCAAAACGTGATGAAGCGCTCTCGCTCGGCGCACACCGTGTGATCGCGACCCGAGACAGCGAAGACCTGAAGAAAATTGCCGGTCAGCTGGATTTCATTATGGTGACCGCCAACGCATCACTCGACTGGGACGCAATTCTTGGCGCACTTGCACCGAAAGGTCGTCTGCACTTTGTCGGCGTCGTGCCGGAAGCCGTTCCCCTGCACGTCATTGCGCTTATCAGCAAGCAAGCTGAGGTTTCCGGTTCTCCAACCGGTTCCCCTTCACGTCTGGCCGATATGCTGGCGTTTTGCGCTCGCCACCAGATTACACCGCAGGTTGAGCATTTCCCGCTGAGCAAAATTAATGATGCCGTCTCGCACCTGCATGACGGTAAAGCACGCTACCGCGTTGTGCTGGACATGAATGCTTAAAAATAAAATAAGTAGCCTGCTCAGCAAGATGACGTTTCGTTAACTAGACTTAACGTCAGGCTGAAGCCTTCCCTACCCTGTGCCCGTGTTTTGCGGCGGGCACCCTGCCCTGAAAGGAGAACCTCATGGCAACGCAACCCATCATTAAACTTCACGATGGCAACCTGATGCCTCAGTTAGGACTTGGCGTATGGAAAGCCAGTAATCAGGAAGCCACCAGCGCGGTGAAAACGGCCATTGAAACCGGCTACCGTCACATCGATACGGCCGCTATCTACAAAAACGAGGAAGGCGTCGGCGAAGCGATTGCCGCCAATCTCGTTCCCCGCGAAGAGCTGTTTATTACCACCAAACTGTGGAATGACGATCAGCTGAATGCGCCAAAAGCGCTGGAAACCAGCCTTAAAAAGCTGAGAACTGATTACGTTGATTTGTACCTGATCCACTGGCCGCAGCCAGCGCAGGGCCATTATGTCGATGCGTGGAAAGCGCTGCTGAAACTGAAAGAACAGGGGCTGGCGAAAAGCGTCGGCGTCTGTAATTTCCCGCTGGAACATTTGCAAAAGCTGAAAGATGAAACCGGCATTTTCCCGGTGGTGAATCAGATTGAGCTGCACCCGCTGATGCAACAGCGCCAGTTACACGCCTGGAACGCCACCCACACCATCGCCACCGAATCCTGGAGCCCGCTGGCACAGGGCGGCGAAGGCGTGTTTGATCAGCCTCTGATTCAGAAACTGGCCGAGAAATACAACAAAACCCCTGCGCAGATTGTCATCCGCTGGCATCTGGACAACGGGCTGATTGTTATCCCTAAATCCGTCACGCCAAAACGCATTCGTGAAAACTTCGATGTGTTTGATTTCAAGCTCGAGAAAGAAGAACTGGCGGAAGTCACCAAACTGGATAAAGAGCAGCGCCTGGGGCCGGATCCGGCTAAAGGGCTGTAAATACCCCCAGGCTGCAATACAAAAAAACCCGCCACGGCGGGTTTTATTCTGATGCAAACGAGTCCTGTCATTACATCGACGGCTGAACCAGCATATTGCCTGCGGACCCGCGATCGGCCAGCTCCAGCGTCCCGCTGCGATAAGTAAACGGGAAATGGTCATACGAAGGCTGATTGAAAAATACCAGCAATTCCACATCGCCATCGACCCAGACGGTATCTTTGAATCCGGCATCTTCCACCAGCGGTGCCGCACCGTTCACGCTTTTAACCAGGAAAGACACGCCTTCGGCATGGAAGGTCTGCGGCATATCCGCATGCACCGTCCAGCGCTCCCACGTGCCTTGCTGTGCGGTGAGATCGAGGCGGTTAATATCCCACATCGCGCCATTGATGCCCGGCTGGCTATCACCAAGGCGCAGGTCGCGGGTACGAACCACATTCCCGGTCAGGATCTGATCAGCCAGTAAACGCATCGGCAGATTGTCAGTCACCAGCGGCAACAGACCGGTAGGTTTAAGCGTCAGCACGATAGTCGAAACCAGAATGCTGGACGGCTCAAACAGACCACGTAATCTGTCCATCACCCCTGCGGCTTCACCTGCGGTAACCGACACTTCTTCGCCCTGCGACATATCCACCAACACTTCACGACGTTCGCCCGGCCCGAGCGACAGACGTTTCACCGTCAGCGGCGCAGGCAGAAAACCGAGATCGGAAGCCACAACGTGGAACGCACGGTTGTCGGTCATACTCAGTTCGTAACGACGGGCATTTGACGCATTCAGTAAACGCAGGCGCACCCAACCTCGCGAAACCTCGACATACGGGCTTTGCACCCCGTTGACCAACATCGTGTCGCCAAAAAATCCGCCGGAGGCCGGTGTGTCATATTGCGGTACGCCGAAACCATCCAGACGTTTGTCCTGAATAATCAGCGGGAAATCGTCAACACCATAATGGTTTGGCAGCGGCAGATTTTTACTCACTTCGTCTTCAACAATCCACATCCCCGCCAGCCCGTTATAGACGTGTGGTGCCATACGGTTAGGTGTATTAGCGTGATACCAGCAGGTCGCCGCTGCCTGGCGGATAGGCAATACCGGGGACCAGTCTACGCCGGGTTGCATCAGGCGCGCCGCGCCGCCCGTTAACGTTCCTGGTTCAAGCAACCCGCTGACCGTCATCGAAACTGGCTCAGACAGGCGATTGCTGTAGATAAGTTTGACATCATCGCCACTGTGCACTTTGACAGTGGGACCAAGGTACATGCCATTGATGCCCCAGACCGGCGCTTTTGCCCCCCCCAGAAATGACCAATGGGCGGCCTGTAAAGTCAGAAACAGAGGCTGCCCGCGACGCGATTCTAGCAGCGGAGGAACAGGCAGTACCGGTTGCGAACCACTCGCCTCTGCTTTTAGCGGCAGAGTACCTGCAGCAAGAGCCACGCCAGAGGCTTGCAGGAACGAGCGACGACTGAGTGACATATCTTCTCCATGAAAACAAAAATGATGACCCGTCGCCATCAATGGCAACGGGCATTAATTAACGTTGGGATGACTTTTATTTTTTAGCTGCGGCTTCGCGCTGTGCCACTTCGGCGTCCAGTTCGGCAATTTTATCCGCCATCACCTGACGGCAATGCTCGGAAAGTTCGCGCAGACGATCTTTGGTGTAACCGGTGGTATCGATAGGCGGCAGCATTTCAACAATCACGAGGCCGTTAGACCAGCGGTTGAGCTTTACCTTGTTGCTGGTGTTCGACACGCAAATCGGCACAATCGGCACACCGGCGGCGATAGCAGCATGAAACGCACCCGTTTTAAATGGCATCAGGCCACGACCACGGCTGCGAGTGCCTTCCGGGAACATCCAGATCGAAAGGTTCTTTTTCTTAATCTGCGCCACGACCTGCGCAATGGTTCCGTGCGCTTTGGCGCGGTTATCACGGTCAATCAGCAGGTTACCGGTTAGCCAGTACAACTGACCAAAGAACGGGATCCAGGCGAGACTTTTTTTGCCGACGGTGACTGTACCCGGCATCACAACAGATGACGCGGTCACCATGTCGTAGTTGTTCTGATGGTTTGCAATGTAGATGCACTTGCCGTTTGTTGCCGCTTCAGCCGGAATGCGCTTTTCTACAGTCAGACCAAACACCGGTGCCAGATGACCAAACAGCTTACCAAACGTCGCCACATGTTTCGGGTTACGCGGGCTGAAAAGGCAGTAGATGGAGCCAAAGACACAGACCAGAATCGAGTAAACCACCACGATAATCAGACGCAAAATAAATAACATAACATCCTCTTAAAACTACAGCCGAAGCCGGTAAGAAACCTGTGCAGTTTCGCTCCCTGTGCGGTGAACTATTCTCAAGCCTCATTCAACACTGCACAACGGTTTTATTGATACAAATGTAAAATCTTTGCACTGCACAACAGTCTCAGGCCACTGCATTCCCTTAGAAAGAGTTCAGGGCACAAATGTGCCCTGGCTTTATGGGTCAACAGCAATCTTATTCTTCGCTGCCACCGTCACTGGTACGGGCAGGTGCATCTACTTCAACACGGTCTATACGCTGCAATCCACGTGGCAGAAGGGTTCCCTTACGGCCACGTTCTGCACGGAATTTCTGTAAATCTTCCGGGCGAAGGAGCAGCTTGCGTTTACCGACATGCAGGGTGATGGACGCTTGCGGTGGCAACACCAGCAGCCATGCCAGTTTATCTTCACCGCTTGCTGCCTGCGCAGAAGGGATCGAAACGATTTTGTTACCTTTACCTTTCGACAATTGTGGCAAATCTGCCACCGGGAACAGCAACATACGTCCCGCAGCGGTAATCGACAGCAACATATCATCGTCACCATTGAGTTCCATTGGCGGCAATGCCTTAGCATTATCCGGCAGGGTAATCATCGCCTTACCGGCACGGTTACGTGCTACTAAATCATTGAAGGTACAAACAAAACCGTAACCAGCATCGGAGGCCATCAGCAATTTCTGGTCGTCAGACGCCATCAGAACGTGTTCAATGGTTGCACCCGGTGGTGGCGTGAGCTTACCGGTCAGCGGCTCGCCCTGCCCGCGCGCCGAAGGCAGCGTCATCGGGTCAAGCGCGTAACTGCGCCCGGTGGAATCCATAAATACGACAGGCTGATTACTCTTACCTTTCGCCGCAGCACGGAAACTGTCACCTGCTTTGTAGCTCAGGCCGGACGCATCAATATCGTGGCCCTTGGCGCTGCGCACCCAGCCAGATTCGGAAAGCACGATCGTCACGGGTTCGGACGGTACAAAGTCGTGCTCGCTCATGGCCTTCGCTTCTTCGCGCTCAGTAATTGGCGAACGCCGTTCGTCACCAAAGGCTTCGGCATCGGCCTGGATTTCTTTGCGGATCAGCGTGCTGAGTTTACGTTCTGAGGCCAGCAGCGCCTGGAGTTGATCGCGCTCTTTCGCCAGCTCATCCTGCTCGCCGCGAATTTTGGTTTCTTCGAGTTTTGCCAAATGGCGTAATTTCAACTCAAGGATCGCTTCCGCCTGCGTATCTGACAATTCGAAACGCTGCATCAGCACCGGTTTCGGCTCATCTTCAGTACGAATGATATGAATCACTTCGTCGATATTGAGGAAAGCCACCAGCAAACCTTCGAGGATATGCAGGCGTTTCAGGACCTTATCGAGACGGAAATTCAGACGACGGCGCACGGTATCACGGCGATACGCCAGCCATTCGGTCAGGATTTCCACCAACCCTTTCACCTGCGGGCGGTGATCCAGGCCGATCATGTTCATGTTGATACGGTAGCTGCGTTCCAGATCGGTGGTCGCGAACAGATGATTCATGACCTGATCGAGATCTATACGGTTAGAACGCGGCACCACGACCAGCCGCGTCGGGTTTTCGTGATCCGATTCGTCACGCAAGTCTTCAACCATCGGCAGTTTCTTGGCACGCATCTGGCTGGCGATTTGCTCGAGTACTTTTGCACCGGAAACCTGATGCGGTAACGCCGTGATCACCGCGCTGCCGTCTTCTTTATGCCAGACCGCACGCATGCGCACCGAGCCTTTGCCCGACTCGTACATTTTGCGGATTTCGCTGCGCGGCGTGATGATTTCAGCTTCCGTCGGGAAATCCGGCCCCTGAACAAACTCCAGCAAATCTTCAAGTGAGCTGCCCGGTTTTTCCAGCAGCGCGACTGCCGCAGCGGCGACTTCGCGAATGTTGTGCGGCGGAATATCTGTCGCCATACCGACGGCAATGCCGGTGGTGCCGTTAAGCAGAATATTCGGCAGGCGCGCAGGCAGCATCTTCGGCTCCTGCATCGTGCCGTCAAAGTTCGGGACGTAATCAACCGTTCCCTGACCTAATTCGCGTAACAGAACTTCCGCATATTTCGACAGGCGCGATTCGGTATAACGCATCGCGGCGAAAGATTTCGGGTCATCCGGCGCACCCCAGTTTCCCTGCCCGTCGACCAGCGGATAACGGTAAGAAAACGGCTGCGCCATCAGCACCATAGCTTCGTAGCAGGCGCTGTCACCGTGCGGATGGTATTTACCCAGCACGTCACCGACGGTGCGCGCGGATTTTTTGAATTTGGCGTTATTGCTCAGGCCCAGCTCTGACATCGCGTAAATAATACGGCGCTGTACCGGCTTAAGCCCGTCACCGATAAACGGCAGCGCGCGGTCCATGATGACGTACATGGAATAGTTGAGATAGGCGTTCTCAGTAAACGTGTGCAGTGCTAAACGCTCTGTTCCGTCATGAGTCATTTCGCTCATTGATGTTTAATCCTCAGACCCGTGGCGTTATCGTTTTTGGAAATTAAGGAAGCTCGCCCCGCAGGCGCGCAGTATCGGCTTACGCGAGGCAATGATGTTCGCGATAGTACATCATCTGCCGTATGGCTGTCACAGTTGCTGTGTTTGTGCGGGATTTTTAAGCGGTTTTCAGAACGCCGGATGGCGAAATCTGACGTCTTTTCTTGTCATTATTGCATCTGAGTCAATAGTCTTGTGCGCAATATCACATTTTTCCACCCTGCGGAGTTGGGTACACTACGTGATAACAGCCTGACAGCCAGAATTCAATTTAAGGAAAAGACCATGAGCAACATCCTGATTATCAATGCCGGCAAGACCTTTGCCCACTCTAAAGGCGCGCTGAATAACAGCCTGACCGACGTCGCTTCTACCTTTCTGCGTGATAAAGGCCACGACGTGCGCGTCACGGTTCTTGAAGAGGGCTACGATGTGCAGGCTGAAATCGAAAGTTATCTGTGGGCCGATGCTATCATTTATCAGCAACCGGGCTGGTGGATGGGCATGCCGTGGACACTGAAAAAATACATTGATGAAGTTTTCACAGAAGGCCACGGCAAACTGTACGCCAGCGATGGCCGTTCCCGTTCTGACGATTCGAAAAAATACGGCTCCGGCGGCCTGCTGCACGGCAAATGCTACATGCTCTCCGTGACCTGGAATGCGCCACTGGAAGCGTTCGAAGACAAAGAGCAGTTCTTCCATGGCGTAGGCGTCGATGGCGTTTATCTGGCGCAGCACAAAGCGAACCAGTTCATCGGCCTGGATACCCTGCCAACCTTCATGTGCAATGATGTGATCAAACAACCTGATGTTGAACGTGATTTTGCCAACTACCGCGCTCACCTTGAAAATGTGTTCGGTCAGGCTTAAGGTAAAAAGTCATCCGCGAAAGAGGTATTTATGATCACCGTTATTGCTGAAATCAAAGTAAAACCGGGCCGTCGCGATTCGGTCATGGAAAAAATCACAGCGCTGTTACCAAGCGTTCTCGCCGAGAAAGGCTGCCATCGCTATGAACCCTACGTTGATTTCAATGGCCAGGTTCCGTGGCGTAAGACGGCTCCGGATTCCATTTTCATGCTGGAAGACTGGGAAAGCCTGGCGCACCTCGAGGCGCATCAACAGGCCGATCATATGGATAAGCATCGCGAAAACATCAAAGCCGATGTGCAGGATGTGGTGATCCATATTATTGAGAAAGCCTGATTTTCTGACAGGTTTCTGTAAAAAAAATGCCGGTGCTGCAAAGCATCCGGCATTTTTTATTGGCGCAGCCTGAAGGATCAGACGTCCAGTTCGGCAGTGTCGCCTTTTTCCTGCAACCAGTTACGGCGATCTTCGGAACGTTTCTTCGCCAGCAACATATCCATCATGCGCAGCGTCTGATCGATATCGTTCTCGTCGATGGTCAGCTGCACCAGACGACGGGTATTCGGATCGAGCGTAGTTTCGCGCAGTTGCAGCGGGTTCATTTCACCCAGCCCTTTAAAGCGCTGAACGTTCGGTTTCCCTTTCTTACGTTTCAGTTGCTCCAGCACGCCCTCTTTTTCCTGCTCGTCCAGCGCATAAAATACTTCTTTGCCCAGATCAATACGGTACAACGGCGGCATCGCGACATACACGTGCCCGCCACGCACCAGAGAGCGGAAATGGCGAACAAACAGCGCACACAGCAGCGTGGCGATGTGCAAACCGTCCGAGTCCGCATCCGCAAGGATACAGATCTTGCCGTAGCGCAGCTGACTCAGATCTTCGCTGTCCGGATCGATGCCGATCGCCACAGAAATATCATGTACTTCCTGTGAGGCCAGCACTTCATCGGAAGAGACTTCCCACGTATTCAGGATCTTACCTTTCAGCGGCATGATTGCCTGATATTCACGATCGCGGGCCTGTTTGGCAGAACCGCCTGCGGAATCCCCTTCCACCAGGAACAGTTCGGTCATGTTCAGATCTTGCGACGTGCAGTCCGCCAGTTTGCCCGGCAGCGCAGGGCCACTGGTCAGTTTCTTACGCACCACTTTTTTCGCGGCACGCAGACGACGCTGAGCGCTGGAAATGCACAGCTCAGCCAGTTGCTCCGCAGCCTGTACGTTCTGGTTCAGCCACAGGCTGAACGCATCTTTCACCACGCCGGATACAAAAGCGGCGCACTGACGTGAGGACAGACGCTCTTTCGTCTGACCGGCAAATTGCGGATCCTGCATTTTCACCGAAAGCACATAGGCGCAGCGCTCCCAGATATCTTCCGCGGACAATTTCACGCCGCGCGGCAGGATATTGCGGAATTCACAGAATTCACGCATCGCATCGAGCAGCCCCTGACGCAGGCCGTTGACGTGCGTCCCGCCCTGCATGGTCGGGATCAGGTTGACATAGCTTTCGGTCAGCAGTTCGCCGCCTTCCGGCAGCCACAACAGCGCCCAGTCAACCGCTTCAGTATCACCGGCAAACGTACCGACAAACGCCTTTTCCGGCAGCGTAATCAGGCCGTTAACCGCTTCCATCAGATAGTCGGTCAGACCGTCTTCATAACACCAGCGTTGCTCAGTGTTATTCACTTTGTCTTTGAAAACAATTTCAACGCCAGGACACAGTACGGCTTTCGCTTTCAGCAAATGGCTGAGGCGGCTGACCGAAAAACGCGGGCTGTCAAAGAAACTGACGTCAGGCCAGAAATGTACGCTGGTGCCGGTATTACGTTTGCCGCAGGTGCCGGTAATGTGCAAATCCTGTACTTTATCGCCATTTTCAAACGCCATTTCATACACTTCGCCGCCGCGTTTTACCGCCACTTCGACGCGCGTAGATAACGCGTTGACCACCGAAATCCCCACGCCATGGAGGCCGCCTGAGAACTGGTAGTTTTTATTGGAGAATTTACCGCCTGCGTGCAAACGGCAGAAGATCAGTTCAACGGCTGGCACGCCTTCTTCCGGGTGGATATCCACCGGCATGCCACGGCCATCATCAATGACTTCGAGAGACTGATCTTCGTGTAGGATCACTTCGATACGTTTCGCGTGACCGGCTAATGCCTCATCGACGCTGTTATCTATGACTTCCTGGCCGAGGTGGTTTGGCCGGGTGGTATCGGTGTACATGCCCGGACGGCGGCGTACCGGTTCAAGTCCGCTGAGGACCTCTATGGAATCCGCGTTATAAGTTGATTGGCTCATCGTTGATTATTCGTGGCTCATAGGTTTGTGGGCTAACGATACAGTATACGGGCGGGTATCAGCACTGGCAGCAAGCAGACGCTATAAATCCGGGGCAAACGTCACCCTGACGATGTTAGTCTGCGGCCAGTTCAAGGAAATCTACAATCGGCGAAAAATAGCGTTCAAAGCCGACAAATGCATGATTCCCATCAGGCTCGACCGTCTGGCGACAGGTGGTGTAATAGGCCACCGCCTGACGGTAATCGAGAATTTCATCGCCCGTTTGCTGCAGTAACCAGAGTAAATCCGGCGACTCCAGCGGTTCGACCTGCATCACTTTCAGATCGAAAACGTGGCGTGACTCTAACACATATTGCTGGCCGGTGTAGGGGTTCTCGTTTTGCCCAAGAAAGTCGATCAACAGTTCATAAGGCCTCACTGCGGGGTTAACAACCACAGCCGGAAGGGAGAAACATTGCGACAACCAGGTGGCGTAATAACCGCCAAGAGACGAGCCGACAATACCGAGCTTTTTGCCCGCAAGCTGAATCACCAGGCTTTCCAATTGTTCAGCGGCGTCCGCCGGGTAAGGCGGCAGTTGCGGGATCACCATATTGATATGTGGGTGAAACTCTGCCAGCCAGTTTTTGAGTAACGTAGCCTTAGCGGAACTGGGTGAGCTGTTGAATCCGTGCAGATAAAGTAAGGTGTTCATTCGTAACCATCCGACTCCGTGTCAGGATGGAATTCGCTGGTTTCCAGACGAAAAACCTCCGTCTCAACGCGGCCATCAGGATATAAATCCAGATAACGCCAGCCCGGCGCAACGGTATCAATTGTAAAATTGGTGCAATGCGGTTTGAACTGCACGCAGGTTGACGGCGTGGCGTACAGACGACGGCCATACCAGTCGAGATCCAGTTCCTGGTGAATATGTCCACACAACAGCGTATTCACTTTCGGGTAATTTACCAGCGTGTTCGCCAGCATATGCGCATTACGCAGACTGTGCTGATCAAGCCAGGTGCAGCCGGAAGGCAGAGGATGGTGATGCAGCATCAAAAGGGTGAAACGTTCGGGATACTGGTTCAGACAACGTTCCATCCATTCCAGCTGGTACTCACTCAGCTCACCATGAGGCACGCCAAAAACCTGCGTATCAAGCAAAATAATTTGCCAATGTTCACCGAGCAGAACGTGTTTGGAAGGACTGATTCCAGCGTCCTGCAGCGCATTAACCATCGCAGGCTGAAAATCATGATTACCGGGCAACCAGACACAAGGTGCGGTGAGCTCGCTGATGCCACGGGCAAACTGGTGATAAGCTTCCACCGACTGATCCTGCGCCAGATCACCTGTTGCCGCAATGATATCCACATCGCGCTGCTGAGCTTTAATCGCATCCAGCACGGCGCGATAGCTGTTAAACGTATTCACGCCCAGCAGTGTTTCATCTTCACCGGCAAAAAGATGGGTATCTGTAATCTGTAGAATTCTGACCTTGGCCCCATTCACCAAAGGCAGTTTAAACAGGCTTTCCAAATCGTTTCCTTTGTTATTGAAGTCTGTCTAACAAACCGGAATTGCCATCGCTCCGTGCGCAAGGCAATAACGCAGCCAGTCCGCAAGGAACTGGTTAATTTGATGCTTTTCATCACGCTGATGCAACTTTTTATTAGGGTAATCATAGCGTGCTTTAAAGCGAAAGATCTGCTGACTCGCACACACTTCGGCCACCATCGCATCGTGGTACAGACGAACGGTCAGCGAAGGCAGACTCCAGTAGCTGACGGCGGGTGCAGTCTGCTTAATTTCCACCAGCGAGGTATAACGCGTTGATTCGAGGATCGTCAGGCAATACGTCGCGCTACTCACCTGATATGTCACGGTTTCGCCGGGTTCATCGGTGCGTGGCATTAAACGGCGTAATTGTGCGAAATTGGTTTCACACAATCTCATCATTTCAGGGAAATCAGGGGTATAGCGTTTAATCATTCGTTGGCCCACTCTTTTCTCAGGGATTCATGGTGCAGTTGCAGCCATTGCAGGGCAATCACTGACGCCGCATTATCTATCGCTCCCTCTTCCACCCAGCGGTAAGCCTGTTCGCGGCTGACCACATGTACCCGGATGTCTTCATTTTCTGCTTTCAGACCGTGAATTCCTTCTGCCGTTGTCGCATCGACCTCACCCACCATAATAGAAAGACGCTCGCTGGTTCCGCCCGGGCTGGCCAGGTAATTCAGCGCCGGTTTACAGCGTTTTACCACAATGTTCGCTTCTTCGAGTGCTTCACGGCGGGCAACATCTTCGACTGTCTCGCCCTCTTCAATGATACCGGCGACCATCTCCAGAAGCCATGGGGTATCACTGGAATCAATACATGGGATGCGGATCTGTTCAATCAGCACGACTTCATCGCGTTGCGGATCATAAGGCAGCAGCACCGCCGCATGGCCCCTTTCGAAAACTTCACGCACAACTTCGCCGCTCATTTCCCCATTAAACAGCCGATGACGAAACCGATATGCAATAATAGAAAAAAAACCTTTATATCGCGTCTCACGTGCAATAATTTCTACATCATCTTTACCGAAACTAACCGGTGAACTTTTGAATGCACACATGGATTGTTTTCCTCTTCCCTCATTAAGGCAATTTATCGTCCTTTGAGGTCAGTTTGATGAAAATGCGTTAATAATAATCAAGGTTGTTTGTGATAGATTTAGGCACATCCAGCGGGGAAGGCACGTTAAGCCAACCTCTCCGCTAGCCTGACTCTGCTAGAATCCGCGTCTATTGGTTTATTTGACTGCGCCACCATACATAACAACATTGCTGCACAACAAGGAATGCAAATGAAGAAACTGCTCCCCCTTCTCATCGGACTCAGCCTGGGCGGCTTCAGTACGATAAGCCAGGCCGAAAACCTGATGCAGGTCTATCAGCAAGCCAGGACGAGTAACCCGGACCTGCGCAAATCCGCTGCTGACCGGGATGCTGCATTCGAAAAAATCAACGAAAGCCGCAGTCCTTTATTACCGCAACTCGGTTTGGGTGCGGATTATGGTTATACCAATGGCTACCGCGATGCGAATGGCGTTAATAGTGATGTTGGCAGCGCCAGCCTGCAATTAACGCAGACCCTTTTTGATATGTCAAAATGGCGCGCCCTGACATTACAGGAAAAAACTGCCGGTATTCAGGATGTGTCATATCAGACTGACCAGCAATCCTTAATCCTGAATTCTGCGACAGCTTATTTCAACGTATTGAGTGCGATCGATTCACTCTCTTATACCGAAGCACAGAAACAGGCGATTTACCGTCAGTTGGATCAAACCACGCAGCGTTTTAACGTCGGCCTGGTCGCTATCACCGACGTCCAAAACGCCCGTTCACAATACGATACTGTATTAGCGAACGAAGTGACTGCCCGTAATAATCTGGATAACGCGCTCGAAGCATTGCGTCAGGTTACAGGCGTTTACTATCCACAGCTGTCGTCCCTGAACGTGGATAACTTCAACACCACGCGTCCGCAACCGGTCGCTACGCTGTTGAAAGAAGCAGAAAGCCGCAACCTGAGCTTGCTGTCTGCACGTCTGTCACAAGATCTGGCACGTGAGCAAATCCGTTATGCGGAAACCGGCCACATGCCAACGGTTGATCTGACCGCGTCTACCGGTATCAGCAACACCAAATATCACGGCGATAAAACCGGCGGTTCGTCCAGCTATCAGGACGCCGATGCGGGCCAGAACAAAGTCGGTCTGAGCTTCTCACTGCCACTGTACAGCGGTGGCTCTGTCACTTCTCAGGTGAAACAGGCTCAGTACAGCTTCGTGGGCGCCAGCGAACAGCTCGAAAGCGCACACCGTAGCGTCGTGCAGACCGTTCGTTCTTCCTTCAACAACATCTCTGCCTCTATCAGCAGCATCAACGCGTATAAACAAGCCGTTGTTTCTGCACAGAGTTCTCTGGATGCGATGGAAGCCGGTTACCAGGTCGGTACCCGTACAATCGTTGATGTTCTGGATGCGACCACCACGCTGTATAACGCCAAACAACAGCTTTCCAGCGCACGTTATACCTACCTGATTAACCAGCTGAATATCAAATCAGCATTGGGTACGCTGAACGAAAGTGACCTGCTTGCACTTAATGGCGCTCTGGGTAAACCTGTTCCAACAGCGCCCGATCAGGTAGCGCCAGAAACGCCTGATCAGGATGCTGCGGCAGACGGTTATAGCAATAAAACGGCAGCCGCCGCACCACAAGCTCAAAAAGCCAGTGCAACCAGCAAGACCACGAAGAAAAACGGTAATCCTTTCCAGAATTAAGTCTGAAAAGTCTCTGTTTTGCGGAGTGCTCAAACACAACAGGCAGCCTGAAAAGGCTGCTTTTTTTTGCCTCCGTCACGCCCCTCTGTAAAGTCTCGTAACAATTGCCTTCGCTGCTTTAACAATCACCCGCTTTCCCCTATTCTTAGGCCCTACTGGGAAAGGGCAAAAAAGCCCTACACATGGGATAAGAACGATGAAACGGACACAACACGTTAACCTGGCTACCTTCCGTAAATCATGGCGTAGCGCTCGGATCACACCTGTCGCATTGGCGGTTAGCGCTGTCTTTATGCTGGCTGGCTGCGAGAAAACTGACGAAACGGTTTCTCTGTATCAGAATGCCGACGACTGTACGAAAGCCAATCCGTCCGGCAGCGCGCAATGCGTCGATGCGTATAACAAAGCCAAAACAGAAGCGGCAAAAACAGCACCTAAATATGCCAGTCGTGAAGACTGTATCGCTGAGTTCGGCGAAGGCCAGTGTACTCAGGCTCCGGCTCAGGCAGGTGTTGCATCAGCCGAAAATCAAAGCAGCGGTGGCAGCATGTGGATGCCATTAATGGCCGGCTATATGATGGGCCGCATGATGAGCGGTGGCGCATATGCACAACAGCCTCTTTTCAGCTCAAAAAACCCTGCCAGCCCGGCAAACGGCAAATTCGTTGATGCGACCGGTAAAAATTACGGCCCGGCAACCGCAGGCGGCCGCACCATGAACGTGCCTAGAACTGCCATGGCACCGAAACCAGCTGTAACAAACACCATTACACGCGGTGGCTTTGGCGACAGCGTAGCCAAACAAACTTCAATGCAGCGCAGCTCCTCTGCGGCACCTCGCAGCCCTGGCCGCAGCATGGGTGGCTAAGAGATAAAATGAAACGTTTAGCGATTAATGAGCGCCCGGACTGGCGCGAAAAAGCCACGGAGTTTGGCTTCAATTTTCACACCATGTATGGCGAACCGTACTGGTGTGAAGATGCTTATTACCAGTTCACGCTGGCGCAGATTGAAGAAATTGAAGACGCCACTGCCGACATCCATCAGATGTGCTTAAAAGTGGTTGAGCGCGTGGTGAATGATGACAAGCTGATGGCGAAATTCCAGATCCCGAAACACGTCTGGGAATTTGTCCGCAGCTCATGGCGCACGCAGCAACCGTCGCTGTATTCCCGTTTGGATCTGGCTTATGACGGAATTAACCCGCCTAAGCTTTTGGAAAATAACGCGGATACGCCGACTTCACTTTACGAAGCAGCTTTCTTCCAGTGGCTCTGGTTGGAAGATCAAATCGCTGCAGGCAATCTTCCGCAGGATGCCGATCAGTACAACAGTTTGCAGGAAAAGCTGATCGAGCGTTTTAGCGAGCTGAAAAACGAGCACGGTTTTTCGTTGCTGCACATCGCCTGCTGTCAGGACACCGAAGAAGATCGCGGTACCGTTCAGTATTTGCAGGACTGCGCGCTGGAAGCTGAACTGGCCAGCGAATTCCTGTTTATAGAAGAAATCGGTCTGGGGGAACGCGGGCAGTTTACCGATACGCAGGATCAGGTGATTTCCAACCTGTTCAAGCTGTATCCGTGGGAATTTATGTTCCGCGAAGTGTTCGCCACCAAGCTGGAGGACGCCGGTGTTCGCTGGCTGGAACCGGCATGGAAAGCCATTTTATCGAATAAAGCCCTGCTGCCGTTGCTGTGGGAAATGTTCCCGGACCACCCGAATCTGTTACCTGCGTATTTCGCTGAAGATGCACATCCGGAACTGGAACATTACGTGGTGAAACCGCTGTTCTCCCGCGAAGGCGCAAACATCAAAGTCATCGAAAAAGGCCAGGAAGTGGCCCGTGTTGACGGCCCGTATGGTGCAGAAGGCATGATCGTACAACAGTTCCATCCATTGCCGGTATTCGACGGCAGCTACACATTAATTGGCAGCTGGCTGGTCAACGACCAGCCTTGCGGGATTGGCATCCGCGAAGATAAAGCGCTGATCACGCAGGATCTGTCGCGTTTCTACCCGCATACCATCGTCGGCTAAAAAAATGCATGAAAAAGGATAATGAAGAAATTCATTATCCTTTTTATTGTTAACCTACCTGTACCGAAAGCATGCTCAACGATCCCATGACGATCCCGTCGGTCGGTTCAGTGATCGGCTCTGCACCATCCCACGCGCCCAATACATACAGCAACGGCAGGAAGTGATCCGGAGACGGATTTGATAACGCACCGCCCTCATGTTCCATAAAATTCACCAGAGGATGGTCTTTCGCTTCCCCTGTCCAGCTCAGATTATCTTTCACGAACGTTTCGAAAGATGTCGCCCATGGATACGGTTCGCCCTTTCCGTCCCATTTCACCATCCGCAGGTTATGAACCACGTTACCACTGGCGACAATCATTACACCTTCATCACGCAGCGCGGCCAGCTTTTTGCCCAGCGCATAATGGTATTCCGGCGGCTGCGTACCGTCGATGCTCAGCTGAATGACCGGAATATCCGCTTCAGGATACATCTTGATCAGCACACCCCAGGTTCCGTGGTCAAAACCCCACTCGCTGGTATCAGAAATCACATTCGCCGGGCTGAGCAGTTCCTGCACCCTTTTTGCGAGTGCTGGTGAGCCAGGTGCCGGGTAACGTTTATCAAACAGCGCCTGCGGAAAACCACCAAAATCATGAATGGTGCGCGGGTTTTCCATTGCGGTCACGGCGGTGCCACGGGTAAACCAGTGCGCAGACACCGCCAGGATTGCTTTTGGTCGTGGCAATGATTCGCCCAGCGCATGCCAGGCACGGGTATGAATGTTGTCTTCCAGCACGTTCATCGGGCTGCCGTGGCCTAAGAAAAGTGCGGGCATACGTTGAGTCGTCATCATGAATTCCTTACCGCAAAAATGAAAGAGTACGGCGCTGGTGTGCAGCCTTCCGCGTGATGTCAATACGGTACTCTTTTTGACTTGCGGTTACAGCCGGATAACGGTGAAGGAGATGTTCAATAAATTTGAAAAAGCAAATCAAAGGTAATAAGCGGGGATTTTCGGTTCAGACAAAATGCAGGAATCGATAGCAAAAAGGCCGCATAAGCGGCCTTTCTTAATGCGCACAACCGGTCAGTCAGCTTGCCTGACGGGTTTGCGCCTGGCGGTAAGCCACCAGATCGGCAATCGTTACAACGGGCATATTGTGCGCACGGGCAAAGACGATCACTTCCGGCGCATGCGCCATACTGCCGTCATCATTGGTCAGTTCGCACAGCACACCAAACGGCTTGAGCCCGGCTAATGTTGCCAGATCCACTGACGCTTCGGTGTGACCACCACGGGTCAGCACGCCGCCTGCCTGCGCGCGCAGCGGGAAGATATGTCCCGGGCGGTTCAGGTCAGAAGGCTTCGCGCCATCTTTAATAGCGGCACGAATGGTGGTGATTCGGTCAGCGGCGGAAACACCGGTTGTTACACCTTCAACCGCTTCAATCGTGACAGTAAACGGCGTCTGGAACGGACTGGAGTTATGCTCCACCATCATTGGCAAATCCAGTCTTTTGCGGCTGTCTTCGTTCATGGTCAGGCAGACAATGCCGCTGCCGTGGCGAATGGTCAGTGCCATTTGTTCAACGGTCATGTTTTCGGCGGCAAAGATTAAATCGCCTTCGTTTTCACGATCTTCGTCATCCAGCACCAACACACCCACGCCATTACGCATAGCGTCAAGAGCACGCTCAACGCGCTCAGCAGATGTACCGAATTCGGAAAGTAGGGTCTGATTCATGGTAAAAATAACCTCATGTTCTGTATATGGATTACCAGAATCAGGGCGTCTTGAGGAGGTTAGCTGCGGCAGCCAGATGGCGTGCTACAGTTATAAAAAATAACGCAGCGGGCAAACTTTTGCCCGGCTTGAATCGTTACTCTCTCCCATCCGGACTTTAACCGTCGGCCCCGGAATTACACCGGATCTGCTGACCTCTAACCCCGAAGGATTGAGCGCTCGCGGGCTTCCACGTGGAAGGGATTATGATCACCTTCCGGTATTCTGTGGTTTACCGCCGGTGGGGACTTTCACCCCGCCCTGAGAATAAGCAAGGCAACTATAACGCCAATAAATGAGCAGAGCAATCCTGTGGTTTGGCCATTTAGTGCCTCTGAAGGTTTATAGAAACAGCGTCAGCGATTACACTAAGGAAAAGCACCTCCTTCGAGAAAAGGAAATAACATGATTGACCCGAAAAAAATTGAACAAATTGCCCGCCAGGTTCACGAATCGATGCCAAAAGGGATCCGTGAGTTTGGTGAAGATGCCGAGAAGAAAATCCGTCAGGTATTGCAGGCGCAGTTCAGCCGTATGGATTTAGTCAATCGCGAAGAGTTTGACGTACAGACACAGGTTTTGCTGCGTACCCGCGAAAAACTGGCCGTTTTGGAACAACGTCTGGCGGCACTGGAAAGCAAGCAGGCCGAAGCCGAAAAACCGCAAGATCCTGCCTGATTTTCCGTAGACATTAGTCCGCCTGAAACAGAAAAGGCCTGCTGAGCAGGCCTTTTTCATGTGTTTTTCTCAGGTTTTATTGCGAACGAAGCACCGTTTTTGCCCGTGGCAGCAACCCCCATAGCGCCGCAAACACCACCAGCGCATACAGCGATTTCCAGCCAACCATCGCCAGCAGCCCGCAGCACAAAACCGCCCCGAGCGTTGCCATCCATTTTGACCGGCCCGTCAGGATTTTTGCTCCGGAAATCATGCACAACAGATAGATCAGAATGAAAATCCCGTTGGCGTAGGTAATCAGCGCCCCGAGCGGTAAATGCAGCCAGTAAATCAGCAACGTGAACAACATACAGCAGCCGACCACCAGATTAAGCGCCGCGACCGGCACCTGCTGGGCAGAAAGCTGTGCCAGTTTGCTTTCGGGTTTCAGCTGAGCCTGCGACCACACCAGCCGGGCGAAGCTTTGTGTATAAATATTCACGCTGGCAAAGCAGGCGAGATAACCAATAATGCAGGCCACCCACAGCGCTTTTTCCCCGAACAGTTGCACCACGATCCCCGGTAATGACGCGCCCGCCTCCCGCCCTTCGCCCCACGCATGGAATTTCAACACCGCGACGGTACAACCCCAGTACACTGCGCCGGCCACCAGCATGCCGATTAACAACGCACGCGGAAAATCACGCTCCGGATTACGAAATTCTGTCGCCAGATGAGCAAACGCCTCCAGCCCGACAAAGCACCAGAACATCACGGCCAGTGCATCAAACAGACTGGAGGGCGAAACATCACGCACCGCAGGCAGCGTGATATCTCCTTTCCACCAGATAGCCACCACCAGCGCGACCACCAAAAGCGCGATCAGCGTCTGGATATTCGCACTGGATCCCGCGCTGCGCGTGCCCAAAAACCAGATAACGAACAGCGTCCCCAGCTGAACCAGCAGCAGATTTTCGCTGCTCCAGCCAAAAGCCGCCTGCCAGAAACCGGCAGCAATATGCAGCGCTGCGGGCAATCCGACCGGAATAACCGACAAAAACAGCCAGCCGGTCACGCGCGCCATGTGCGGCCCGAATGCTTTCCCCACGAAATGCGCGGCACCGCCTGCACTCGGGAAATGACGGCCCAGCGCGGCAAAGCCAATCGCAATCGGGAACACCAGCAGGATCAACACCGGCCATGCCCACAGACTGTCGTTTTGCGCCAGTTGGGCGGCGAGCGCAGGCACCGCGAAAACGCCGGTTCCCAATAATGAGGTAGAGAGCAACCCGACGCCCTGCGCCAGGCTTAATTCCTGTTTTAATCCGCTCACAACAGAGTCACTTCCGTTTGGTTTTTTTGAGTGAAAAATCAAAAAGAAAAGGGCTTATCAGATAAGCCCTTCGGTGCGAACATCAGAAATTCAACCGCAAAAAAATCAGTCCTGCGCTTTGATCTGATTGATAATTTTGGTGGTGGATAAACCATCTTCAAAATTCAGCACGCGCACTTCACCGCCGTTCGCCCAGACCTCCTGGCATCCGGCAATTTGCTCCGGTTTGTAGTCGCCGCCTTTCACCAGCAGATCCGGTAAGATCCCGGCGATCAGACGCTGTGGGGTATCTTCTTCAAACGACACAACCCAGTCGACAGCGCCGAGCGCCCCCAGCACAATCATGCGATTTTGCAACGCATTCACCGGACGGGTTTCGCCTTTCAGACGTTTGGTAGAAGCATCGCTGTTCACCGCGACAATCAGACGATCGCCGAGTTTACGAGCATTCGCCAGATATGACACATGGCCCGCATGCAGGATGTCAAAGATACCGTTGGTCATCACGACTTTCTCGCCGCGCTGACGCGCCATCGCGACCGCCGCTTTCAGCTGTTCTTCGGTCATCACGCCGAAGCCCACGTCTGAACGCCCGCCGATAGCATTTTCCAGCTCGACCGGAGAAACGGTCGATGTCCCGAGTTTCCCTACCACAACACCCGCCGCAGCGTTTGCCAGGAAGCAGGATTCTTCCAGCGTATTACCGGCTGCAAGTGCAGCCGCCAGTGTACCGATTACTGTGTCACCGGCACCGGTCACGTCATACACTTCCTGCGCCTGCGTTGGCATATGGAAAGGTGCTTTGCCCGGCTGCAACAATGTCATACCGTTTTCTGAACGGGTCACCAGCAGCGCAGAAAGCTCGAAATTCTCTATCAGCTGCATGCCGCGAACCACGATTTCGTCTTCGTTTTTACAACGGCCCACCACCGCTTCAAACTCGGAAAGATTCGGTGTCAGCAACGTCGCGCCACGGTAGCGTTCAAAGTCAGAACCTTTAGGATCCACCAGCACCGGCACACCGGCTTTTCTCGCCAGCTGGATCATTTTCTGCACTTCCGTCAGCGCGCCTTTCGCATAATCTGACAGCACCAGCGCGCCGCTTTGTGGCAACGCCTGTTCGATTTTGGTCAGCATCGGTTGCAGATCAACGCCTTCAAAACCTTCTTCGAAGTCGAGGCGGATCAGCTGCTGGTTGCGGGAAAGAATACGCAGTTTGGTAATGGTCGGGTGAGAAGGCAGCGCCACGAAATCGCAGTTTACCTTCACTTCCGCCAGACGCTCGCTCAGCGCGCGCGCCGCATCGTCCACACCGGTCAGGCCGATCAAACGGGAAGAGGCACCGAGGGACGAAATGTTCATCGCCACGTTAGCCGCGCCGCCAGGGCGTTCTTCGATGGTATTCACCTTCACGACCGGTACCGGCGCTTCCGGTGAAATACGGTTGGTCGGGCCATACCAGTAGCGGTCTAACATTACGTCACCGACCACCAGCACACCCGCGCGGTGAAAATCAGGCAAAGTCACTTTCATCCCAAGACTCCAAAACAGGCAAAACTAAACATAGAAATAGTGCGCCGGATAATATCACAAGCGCCAGTCCCTCGAATAAAAACCCTCAGCTCAGCCATTTTTCCCAGCTGGTACGGATTTGCGCGCGTTCGCTGGCAAAACTGTCAGCGGCAACTTTTCCGCTGTGCTCCTGTAACGCCAGATGATGAATTTCATCGCGCAGCGTCACGTAAGCATGAGTCAGATTACGGGCCTCGTCTTCCGGCATGATGTCGTATTGCGCCATCAGCTCAAAAATCCTGACGTTATCAGACCAGCGCGTCAGCTTTGGCTGATCGTGGGCGAAACGTAAGACCAGATATTGTGCAATGAATTCAATATCCGTGATGCCACCGGGATCGGCTTTCAGATCAAACTCACCGGCTTTTTTACTGCCGAGATGCGCGTACATTTTCTCACGCATTTCGCGGACTTCTTTACGCAGCTCCGCATCATCACGCTGACGGCAGAGAATATTGCGCCGCGTGGCGTCAAACTGCTGTGCCAGAATCGGCTCACCGTAGACGACGCGCGCGCGCACCAGCGCCTGATGTTCCCACGTCCAGGCTTCGTTGGCCTGATAATCGGCAAACGCTTCAATCGTACTGACCAGCATGCCGGAAGCACCGGAAGGCCGCAGACGTGGATCCACTTCGTACAAAATCCCAGATGACGTACGCGTGCTGAACAGGTGCATAATTCGCTGCGCCAGACGCAGATAGAACTGACGCCCGTCGATCACGCGTTCGCCGTCAGTCATCACCTCCGGCGCGCAATCAAGCAGGAAAACCAGATCCAGATCTGAACTGTAACCCAGCTCCCAGCCGCCTAATTTTCCATAACCGATAACCGCAAAGCCGCGCCCTTCACGGTGCTGAAGATGCGCTGGCTGACCGTATTTTACGACCATCTGATCCCACGCCTGCTGCACAACGACTTCAAGAATCGCTTCGGCCAGATAGGTTAAATGGTCGCTGACCTTCATGACCGGCAGCGCACCGGAAATATCCCCGGCGGCAATGCGCAAATGCTGCGCCTGCTTAAACTGGCGCACGGCTTCCAGTTGCTGTTCTTCATCTTCCGTCGACACGCGCATCAGGTACTGGCGCAACTCGTCACGGTATGCCGTCAGTTCAATCGGCTGATATAGCGTGCGCGGGTCGAGCAGCTCGTCGAGCAGTAAGGGATGACGTGCAAGCTGACTGGCCACCATCGGCGAGGCCGCGCACAGGCGAATCAGTTGCTTGAGCGCGCCGGGATATTCCACCAGCAGCTCGATGTACGTCGTGCGGGTGACGATGTTGAGCAGCAACTGCATCAGGCGTTGCAGCGTGACGTCCGCATTTTTATAAGTGCAAACCTGCGCCAGCAAACGCGGCATCAGCAAATCCAGCTGTTCGCGGCCACGTGGCCCGATGGTACGTTTATCGACGTCACGACGGAATTCGGCAATCTGCTGCAAAACACTGCGCTGCGCATTTTCATCCAACAGAGGCACCCACGGTGCCAGCTCAGAAGGCTCCAGCGCATCAATCCACAAACTGCTGAACTGCGAATGCTGCTGATCGTCTTCGGCGTCGGGCGTATCGTCACCAATCAGATCATTAAAGACCGAGCGCACGGCCTGCATATGTGCATTCAGCGCGTCAAGCAACTGCCGCCAGCCGTCAAAATTCATCCCCCACGCCAGACGCGCCTGATTGAGTTCATCGGAAGGCAGCGTTTGCGTCTGTTCGTCGGCGATAGCTTGCAGAAGATTTTCCAGGCGGCGCAGGAACAGATAGCTGGTGCGCAATTGCAGAACCTGTTCAACCGGTAATAAGCCCAGATTTTCCAGCGCCTGCAAGGTCGGTAACAGTGCCCGTTGCTGCAATGCCGGTTCGCGGCCGCCGCGGATTAGCTGGAAAACCTGCACGATAAATTCAATTTCGCGGATACCGCCCGCGCCGAGTTTGATGTTGTCTTTCAGGCCACGGCGCCGCACTTCGCGGGCAATCATCCCTTTCATATTGCGCAATGACTGAATCACGCTGAAATCGATATACCGGCGAAATACAAACGGCATCAGCATCTTGCGCAGTTCCTGACTGCTGGTGTCATCCGCACCGCCCATCAGCCGGGCCTTGACCATCGCGTAGCGCTCCCAGTCGCGCCCCTGTTCCTGATAATAATCCTCCAGCGCCGGGAAGCTCATGACCAGCGGACCGCTGTCACCAAACGGACGCAAACGCATATCCACGCGATAGACAAATCCGTCTATCGTCGGCTGATCCAGCGCTTTAATCAGCCGCTGCCCGAGGCGGGTGAAGAACTGCGCGTTATCCAGCTGACGGCGGCCGCCCTGCGTCTGGCCATTTTCCGGATAGGCAAAAATCAGGTCGATATCGGAGGAGAAATTCAGCTCCCCGCCGCCCAGTTTCCCCATCCCGAGGATCAGCATTCTTTGCGCTTCGCCCGCCGCATTCACCGGTGTACCGAATTCGCGGCAGCAGGCGTCATACAGCCAGTCGCGGGCGCTGACAATCAGCAATTCCGCCAGTTCACTCAGCTGTTGCAGGGTATCTTTGGCTTCGCTGGTTTGCGCCGACTGCGACCAGGCAATGCGGGTCAGAATGCGGCGGCGGAACAGACGCAGCGATTTCATTAGACCGTTTTCATCTGCCACTTCCGCCAGCGATTCGTCGAGCCACTGCCGGTAAAGTTGCCACTCCTGCGCCTGAGGCGGGTTTTGCTCGATTTCCTGCCACCACTGCGGAAACGCCAGCAAACTGTCCGTCACGAATTCACTGCTCGTCAGTACCGCAAGCGAGGCGTCATCGGGAAGAGAGGGCTTTTCGGGATGTTCACGCCAGCGCTCAAGCACATTCCGGGCGTGGTCGTGTAAAACAGAAGAGAGTGGCAGCATGAAATCGGGTTCCTTGCAAAAAAAAGCCCGGGCTTTTGCCCAGGCTTATCAGTCAATTAACGAGGTTGTCCATTTAACCAGAAGGCATCCATCATCACCGCGTGAGAACGGGCTGAATCCTCCCACGCATGTTGTTGCTGAACGATGGCCTGCTGCAACTCGACCCAACCGGCAATATACGCGGCAACGTCTTTGTCCGGGTACGCGCCGGCCAACAGATGGAAAGTAATAATCTGGCGCTTCAGGCGGGCCAGTTGGTCACGATACCCTTCCTCGGTCAACGGCTGCGCGAACGCCTCTTTCAGATCTGCTGCGGTACGGCCCAGCATAATATCTGCGAAACGCTTGAAGGAGCCTTCCAGCTTTTTAGCCGATTTATCATCGATAAACGGCGCCCAGCCGGATGTTGCCAGCCAGGATGTGAGCACTAACTTACATTTCAGGTAGGTCGCGCTGTAGCAAATGTCCTGCGCATCGGCAGATTTCTGTTCCAGCACCGGCACCAGATCGGTGAGCAGCGTGCGCAGTTCGGAAGACGCTTTACGTGGCACCAGCCCGCCAAACAGCACCAGAACCTGGCGCACGGTTTCCACCGCCTGCAATACGGTCAGACGCGCCGTTTTATCACCGCGCACCCAGAGTTCTTCATGATACTGCCAGTGATCCAGCGCCAGTTCGAACATCGCCGACATAGCCTGTTCAACGGTGGCTTTGGGTTTAGCTTTGAAAACCGGCAGCGGCTTAATTTCACGCGCAGGATTGCCCTTCGCCAGATGATAACCACGAGCCGCTTTGCTGAAACCGCCCTGACGTAAACCGCCGTGCGCACCAATTTCTGCCGCCAGTTTCAGTAAATCCGCGGTATTGCCTTTTTTCAGCTCAAGCTCAATTTCGGCCAGCGCCTCAGACAACTCACCGGCGATCACTTCGCCCTGATCCAGACCCAGCTCTATCTCGCTTTCGCCGTAAGTGATCACCCACTTCTCGCGGGTGAAATCGGTGCGGAACAGCGGTGCCAGTTCTTTTTGCAGCGCGGCAGGCTTACACCCTTCCGGCCAGATATCTTTCGGGAATGCGCTGAGTTTCAGCACCGGCTTTTTCAGCTCAACATTATATTCAGGGCGCTGATGCAGCCCGCCCACCACTTTTCCGCCGGTTTTGATGGTCATTTCATACTGATCGTCAAAGCCACGGATACGCAGACCAATATCATGCGAACGTAAATAGTTATCCGCGGTCTCAAAATAGATGTTGGTCAGTTTCGATGGCGCGGTGTGCTCAGCGTTGAAAACCGCGAGCTGCGAAGGAAGTTCGGCGATTGCGGCCGGGGTGGCGATAAATTTTAATTCTATTTCTACGGTCATAGGAGTCTTCACACCGATTCTTTGCTGCCAATAAGGGATTAACGCGTCGCGCCAATTCTACCATAAGCACAGCGCGCAAGCCGCATGTTGCGGGATTGTAAGATAGTTCTCATTCCGGTTTATACATTGCGTCGTCACACTGTTGCCCTTACTATCGGTCACCAACTTTTGGTTCCTGAATTAGTGCAATAGCCGGACAGAGGCGGTTGCCAGAAGACGTATCCTGATAAAACGGATCCACACTTCACGTTCCCTAAATTCACAAAGAAACGATGAAATAATGCAGAAATTACGCCTAATTGGTTTCGCTTTGCTTGGTTTAAGCATCACATGGGGCGCTCACGCTGATGAGAAGCGCTATATCTCCGACGATTTGAACACCTACATCCACAGTGGTCCGGGTAATCAATATCGTATTGTTGGCACCCTGAATGCCGGTGACGAAGTCACCCTGCGCAGCGTCAACGACAGTACCAAATACGGTGAGATTATTGATTCGAAAGGGAAAACCGCCTGGATCCCTCTCGACCAGTTAAGTAATGTGCCGAGCCTGCGTACCCGCGTTCCTGACCTGGAACAACAGGTGAAAACGCTGACCGACAAGCTGACAAATATTGATTCCAGCTGGAACCAACGTACCGCTGAAATGCAGACGAAAGTCGGCTCGAGCGACAACATCATCAACAACCTGAAGAAAGAAAATCAGGACCTGAAAAACCAGCTGATCGTTGCGCAGAAGAAAGTAGACGCCGTGAATGTCCAGCTCGACGACAAGCAACGCACCATTATTTTACAATGGTTTATGTACGGTGGTGGCGTTGCCGGTGTGGGCCTGGTGCTTGGCCTCGTGCTGCCACATCTGGTTCCACGTCGCAGGAAAAAAGATCGCTGGATGAGCTGATCGCTTACCCCGCTCCAACTTTTCGTTCAACGTGAAGGCACTCCGGTGCCTTTTTGTGTTTGCATCAATCCGCAAATCAACCACACAACTTTGCTATGATAAGGCAGAGCGCCCTGCTCGGCTTTCAGCAGCATAATGCGTTGGAATTAACTTATTTCAGGAGTTATCGCGTGGAGATTTACCTGGTCGGCGGCGCAGTCCGAGACAGTTTATTAAACCTGCCTGTGTCTGAACACGATTGGGTGGTGGTCGGCGCAACGCCTGAATATATGCTGGAAAACGGTTATCAGCAGGTCGGCAAAGATTTCCCTGTATTCCTGCATCCCAAAACTCACGATGAATACGCGCTGGCGCGGACGGAAAGAAAATCGGGTTCCGGCTATAACGGTTTTACCTGTTATGCCGCACCAGATGTCACGCTTGAGCAGGATCTGATGCGGCGTGACCTGACCATAAACGCTATCGCCAAAAGTGACAGCGGCGAACTTTTCGACCCTTACCACGGCCAGCGTGATATCGAACTCCGCCTGCTGCGCCACGTCTCCGATGCATTTGGAGAAGATCCGTTACGCGTTCTGCGCGTAGCCCGTTTCGCAGCGCGATTTGCCCATTTAGGTTTTGCCGTCGCCCCTGAAACACAGGCGCTGATGCAGCAGATGGCCGAAAGCGGTGAGCTGGAAGCCCTGACGGCAGAACGGGTGTGGAAAGAAACCGAAAAGGCACTGCAAACGCAGGATCCACAGGTGTATTTCCAGCTGCTCCGCGATTGCGGCGCGCTGAAAGTGTTATTCCCTGAAATCGATGCGCTGTTTGGCGTGCCCGCGCCGGAGAAATGGCATCCGGAAATTGATACCGGCGTTCATACGCTGATGACACTGAAAATCGCCAGCACGCTGACGCCTGACGTTGACGTGCGTTTTTCCGCACTGTGTCACGATTTAGGCAAAGGCCTGACGCCGCCACAATATTGGCCGCATCATCACGGTCACGGCCCGGCGGGCGTAAAACTGGTGGAAAAAATCTGCCAGCGGTTGAAAGTGCCGACACATATTCGTGATCTGGCGAAACTGGTGGCCGAGTTCCATGACCTCATCCACACAGTGAATAAGTTACGTCCGGAAACCTTGCTGAAACTGTTCGATACCATTGATGTCTGGCGTAAACCGCAGCGCCTTGAACAGATGATCCTGACCAGCGAGGCCGATGCCCGTGGACGAACCACTTTTGAAAATAACCCATACCCGCAGGGCAATTACTTGCGTGAGGCCTTCAGGGTGGCGAACAGCATTTCCAATAAAGAAGTGCTGGATGCCGGTTTTCAGGGGATGGCGATCCGCGATGAACTGAAAAAGCGGCGCACGCAGGCATTGGCTGACTGGAAGCAAACGCAGGAAACCGCGGTTTAATTTTCTGCGCCTGAGAGCGTTGAGAACGCATAAAAAAACAAAGCCCCGCACGGCAAAACCGGCGGGGCTTTTTCTTGCATGATTGAATAAAAAATCAGGCAATAAAGACGAAGTACACCGCCAGAGCGACGAAGAAGCGATAAATCGCAAACGGGATAAACGAAATGCGTTTAATCACCGCCAGGAAGGTTTTAATCGCAATCAGAGCCACAACGAAAGCGGCAATGAAACCGGTCGCAAACATCGGCAAATCGGCCATGGTCAGGAAGCTGTAACTCTTGTACAAATCCAGAGCCGTCGCGCCCATCATCATCGGGACTGCCAGCAGGAACGAGAATTCAGACGCCGCAAAACGGCTGATCCCCATTAACATCCCCCCGCTAATGGTCGCCCCGGAGCGGGAAAATCCCGGCCAAAGCGCCAGACACTGGAAGACGCCAATCATAAACGCCTGCACGTAGGTAATATCATCCAGCCCTTCCGCACGCGGTTTTTTGGGTTTTAGCAATTCAGCGGCAATCAGTAAAACACCACCGACAACCAGCGAGTACATGACGTATTTCGGCTCAAAAAGGGATTTAATTTGTGAATGCAGAAGCAGACCTAGTATGGTCGCCGGGATCATTCCTAAAATAATATGCCCGAGGTTCAGACGGCGCGTCCCCGTGCCTTCATGAGCCGGTGGCTTGCCAAAATGCAGGCCAATCATGCCAAACAAACGACGCCAAAACATCACAACTACAGCCAGAATCGACCCCAGTTGAATAACCACCTCAAAGGACTTCGACGTATCTCCCGTAAAACCAAGGAGATTACCCACAATAATCAGGTGACCGGTCGAGGAGACAGGCAGGAATTCCGTCAGCCCTTCAACAACACCCAAAATAGCCGCTACAAGCAATGAATGACTTTCAGCAATCATTATCGACCCCAACCCTGTTAAGTATCCGCTAATCGGAAAAAACAGCTAAAACAACAAACAATAAAAAAGCGGCATCATCTACGCCGCTTCTGCAAAGGGTGACCCGTAACCCCGAGTGCTCTTTTAACGCTTTTTTATGACAATTAAAATACGACCGGATTCCGAATTTTATCCATGGCAGGATTTAAACCCGTTTTCCCCGCTCAATAACTACGCCAACATTTGCCGCCTGCGCGACGGCGCCGGGCTTGCTGAGCTTAATCCGCACCCACGGCGAGTTAAAACGCGTCAGCAGCAGAGCCGCCACTTCTTCGGCAACGCGTTCGACCAGCGCAAAATTCTGCGATGCGACATGTTCTATGACCGCGTCACTGACATCGGCGTAGCTTAAACAGTCATTAACATCGTCACTGGCGGCGGATTTTCGGTTATCCCAGGCCATTTCGATATCGAACACCAGTTTCTGTTTAATGGTCTGTTCCCAGTCGTAGGCACCAATTGTGGTGATTACATTTAGTTGCTCAATAAATACGATATCCATCACGCGATTCTCTGTTTTTGGCCCAGCCGGATACCACTTCCAGCAGAAAATGCGTATTATCCATGGATGTTGCGATTAAAACGACCCTTATTAGACGGAACAGCTTTATGAGTGCTACCGCGCTTGGAATGATTATTTTCGCCTACCTTTGCGGCTCGATTTCCAGTGCGATTCTGGTCTGCCGGGTAGCCCGCTTGCCCGATCCGCGCACGGCGGGTTCTGGTAATCCTGGTGCCACGAATGTACTGCGTCTTGGTGGCCGCCTGGCCGCGGCGTCCGTTCTGATTTTTGATGTCCTCAAAGGCATGCTGCCCGTCTGGCTGGCTTATCGCCTGAATATTCCCCCGATGTATCTTGGCCTGACGGCCATTGCGGCATGCGTCGGCCATATCTACCCGGTGTTCTTCCGCTTTAAAGGCGGCAAAGGCGTGGCCACCGCTTTCGGTGCCATTGCGCCTATCGGCTGGGACTTAACAGGCCTGATGACCGGTACATGGCTTCTGACCGTGCTGCTCAGCGGATATTCTTCGTTAGGTGCAATTATTAGTGCGCTCATTGCGCCTTTTTACGTCTGGTGGTTTAAACCTGAATTCACGTTCCCGGTCGCCATGCTCTCTTGCCTGATTTTATTGCGCCATCACGACAATATTCAGCGCCTGTGGCGCGGTCAGGAAGGTAAGATCTGGGATAAGCTGAAGAAAAAGCGTAAAGCCGCGAAAGACGAAAAAACACAATAACGTCAGATTTCAGGCATAAAAAACGACCTTATTGAAGGTCGTTTTTTTCGCACTAATTTCGCAACACAGCCCCGTTCAGACTGGCGGAAGTTCGGCCAGAGGCCAGCGCGGGCGCACGGTCACGCCTAAGTCCGGCGTTGCACCCGTCTTGAGGCGCACCATCCCCGCATAAGCAATCATCGCACCGTTATCGGTACAAAATTCAGGACGTGCGTAGAAGACTTCGCCTCCACGCTTAGTCATCATTTCGGCTAATTTTGCACGCAGCGTACGGTTTGCACTGACACCACCGGCCATAACCAGCCGTTTAAAACCGGTCTGATCCAGCGCGCGTTTACACTTAATAGCCAGCGTATCCACCACGGCATCTTCGAATGCGCGGGCAATATCGGCATGGGTTTGTGCGTCGCTGTCATTGCCACGGATCGTGTTGGCAGCGAATGTTTTCAGGCCGGAAAAACTGAAATCCAGCCCCGGACGGTCGGTCATCGGACGCGGGAACGTAAAGCGCCCGGCAACGCCTTGTGCCGCCATTTTTGACAACAACGGGCCCCCGGGATAATCCAGCCCTAATAATTTGGCTGTTTTATCAAACGCTTCGCCTGCGGCGTCGTCGATGGACTCACCGAGCAGGGTATATTCGCCAATACCGGTCACGCTGATTAACTGCGTGTGACCGCCGGAGACCAGCAAGGCGACAAACGGGAAATCAGGCGGATTATCTTCCAGCATCGGCGCCAGCAAATGGCCTTCCATATGATGAACGGGCACGGCAGGCACATTCCAGGCAAATGCCAGAGAACGCCCGATGGTTGCACCGACCAGCAACGCACCGACAAGCCCCGGACCGGCGGTATACGCCACGCCATCGATATCCTCAGCAGTCAGCCCGGCCTCTTTCAGCGCAGCCTGAATAAGCGGTACTGTTTTACGTACATGATCACGCGAGGCCAGTTCAGGCACAACACCGCCGTAATCTGCATGCAGTTTTACCTGGCTATACAGTTGGTTGGCTAACAGACCGGCTTCGCTGTCATAAACTGCAATTCCGGTTTCATCGCAGGACGTTTCTATACCCAGTACTCGCATCACTCTTTCCGTCATAGTTTCGCGCTAACTCGCGGCGCGCAGTTTAGCACACAAGCCCTGGCAGGTGCTGCACTGGTGAAGGAATTCCTCACGCGACGGGCAATTAATGTCGAGCAATTTGGATTGATTGGTATATAATCGCCGCCCGACGCAAAAGCGAGCGCACTATGTTGCAGAGTTGCAGAAGGGTTGCAAAAGGCGCCCGCTTCAATTTGCCGTTGTGCTTTACAAGACGACGCGAATTGGAGTAAAATTCCGCACCATTTTGAAATGTGCTGGTACAACATCAGCAAACAAACCGATTTTATCGAGGTGAGAGGCACATGCCTGTAATTAAAGTACGTGAAAACGAGCCGTTCGACGTAGCTCTGCGTCGCTTCAAGCGTTCCTGCGAAAAAGCAGGTGTTCTGGCAGAAGTTCGTCGTCGTGAATTCTATGAAAAACCGACTACCGAACGTAAACGCGCTAAAGCATCTGCAGTAAAACGCCACGCCAAGAAACTGGCTCGCGAAAACGCACGCCGCACTCGTCTGTATTAATCTTCGGGGGCAACCCCAAATCGCGTGATTTGCAATATTATGAACGCGCAGACTGCGTAGTAGCATACGAAGGCCGTGCTTTCCGAAAGGAATGCGCGGCTTGTTCTCGTTTATAGGCTAGTGAGTAAGGGGCTTATGGCTGGGAGAATTCCGCGCGTATTTATCAATGACTTGCTGGCTCGTATCGATATCGTCGATTTGATCGACGCTCGTGTAAAGCTCAAGAAACAGGGTAAAAATTATCACGCGTGCTGCCCTTTCCACCATGAGAAAACACCCTCATTTACCGTAAATGGTGATAAGCAGTTTTATCACTGTTTCGGCTGTGGTGCCCACGGCAACGCCGTCGATTTCCTGATGAACTATGACAGACTTGAGTTTGTCGAAAGCATTGAGGAACTGGCGACAATGCAGGGTTTGGAAGTGCCGTACGAAGCAGGCACTGGCCCGACTCAGATGGAGCGTCATCAGCGTCAAAGCCTCTACCAGTTGATGGCACCGCTTAGCGAGTTCTATCAGCAATCACTTAAACAACCCGCAGGTGCACCGGCCAGAGACTATCTTGCCCGGCGCGGTTTAAGTGAAGACGTCATCAATCATTTTGCCATTGGTTTCGCCCCATCGGGCTGGGACAACGTGTTAAAGCGTTTCGGTAAGAATGCCGATGATAAAGCGTCTCTGATTGACGCCGGTATGTTGGTCACCAATGACAACGGACGCAGCTATGATCGTTTTCGTGAACGAGTGATGTTCCCGATCCGTGACAAACGTGGCCGTGTGATTGCATTTGGTGGCAGGGTTTTGGGCAACGATACGCCGAAATACCTGAACTCACCGGAAACCGAGATTTTCCATAAAGGCCGGCAGTTGTACGGCCTGTATGAAGCACAGCTGAAAGCCCCTTCCCCGGCTCGTTTGCTGGTCGTTGAAGGGTATATGGACGTCGTCGCACTGGCGCAGTTCGGCATCGATTATGCCGTTGCGTCGCTGGGAACCTCCACGACGGCGGATCACATTCAGCTGATGTTCCGCAGCACGGATAACATCGTTTGTTGTTATGACGGTGACCGCGCGGGGCGTGAAGCCGCGTGGCGCGCACTGGAAACGGCATTGCCGTATCTCAACGATGGCCGTCAGCTGCGTTTTATGTTTTTACCCGACGGCGAAGATCCGGACACGCTGGTGCGTAAAGAAGGCAAAGAAGCGTTCGAACAAAGGATGGAGCAGGCGATGCCGCTTTCCACTTTCCTGTTTGATTCGCTGATGCCGCAGGTTGATTTGACCAGCCCTGACGGGCGCACCAAATTGAGCATGCTGGCATTGCCGCTGATCCGCCAGGTTCCCGGTGAAACGTTGCGGATGTATTTGCGTCAGCAGTTAGGGAATAAGCTCGGCATTTTAGATGACAGCCAGTTAGAAAAGCTGATGCCTAAACAGGCAGAAGGTAGCAATGTCTACCAGGCTCCCCAGCTAAAACGCACAACCATGCGTATACTTATAGGGTTGCTGGTACAAAACCCACAACTGGCTACACTTATACCCTCGCTGCAAGGTTTGGAGCAAGCGAAGCAACCAGGACTGGATCTGTTCAGCGAGTTAGTTACCACTTGCTTAGCCCAGCCGGGGCTGACGACAGGCCAGTTGCTGGAACTGTATCGTGACAATAAGTTCTACCAGCAGCTTGAAACTCTGGCGACATGGAACCACATGATCGTAGAGGATATGGTCGAAGAAGAATTTCGTGCCACGCTGGCCAGCCTGTATGACTCGATTTTAGAGCAACGGCTTGAAACCCTGATAGCAAAAGCCAGGACGCATGGCCTGAGCCCGGAGGAACGCACAGAAGTCAGTTCCCTGAACCAGGTACTCGCGAGGAAGTCTTAAAAAATAAGAACATTAGAAGGTTACCCTAAATAATTCGAGTTGCAGGAAGGCGGCAAACGAAAGAGTTCCGATGAGCTTACTCAAGTAAGTGATTCGGGCGAATGAGAGCAGCCAACGCATCTGCAGCGCGAAGAATGACGGGTAACACCAAAACACGGCTTAAGTGCCGATATATAGCGGGGCATGGCCCTGCGCAGAGCCGCCCTGGTGGGCCGCGGCACAATAAACGCCCCTAACGTTATTGTTGGCGATGTTACCCGACCGACACCAACCCAAATACTCTGAAGTGTGGATACCGTCTTATGGAGCAAAACCCGCAGTCACAGCTTAAGCTACTTGTCACCCGTGGTAAGGAGCAAGGCTATCTGACCTATGCTGAGGTCAATGACCATCTGCCGGAAGATATCGTCGATTCCGACCAGATCGAAGACATCATCCAGATGATTAACGACATGGGCATTCAGGTTCTTGAAGAAGCACCTGACGCCGATGATTTGATGCTGGCCGAAAACCGCCCTGATACCGACGAAGACGCTGCAGAAGCGGCGGCGCAGGTACTTTCCAGCGTTGAATCCGAAATTGGCCGTACCACCGACCCCGTGCGTATGTATATGCGCGAGATGGGTACCGTTGAACTTCTGACCCGTGAAGGCGAAATCGACATCGCTAAACGTATCGAAGACGGTATCAATCAGGTTCAGTGCTCCGTTGCTGAATATCCTGAAGCTATCACTTATCTGTTAGAACAATATGACCGCGTTGAAGCAGGCGAAGTTCGTCTGTCTGACCTGATCACCGGTTTTGTTGACCCTAACGCCGAAGAAGAAATCGCGCCAACTGCAACTCACGTGGGTTCTGAACTGACCACTGAAGAGCAGGATGATGACGACGAAGACGAAGATGAAGACGACGACGCTGAAGACGACAACAGCATCGACCCTGAACTGGCTCGCCAGAAGTTCACAGAACTGCGTGAACAGCATGAAGCGACACGTCTGGTCATCAAGAAAAATGGCCGCAGCCACAAAAGCGCAGCAGAAGAAATCCTGAAACTGTCTGACGTGTTCAAACAGTTCCGTCTGGTGCCAAAACAGTTCGATTTCCTGGTTAACAGTATGCGCTCCATGATGGATCGCGTTCGTGCCCAGGAACGTCTGATCATGAAAGTGTGCGTTGAACAGTGCAAAATGCCGAAGAAAAACTTCGTCAACCTGTTTGCCGGTAACGAAACCAGCGATACCTGGTTTGATGCCGCTCTGGCCATGGGTAAACCCTGGTCTGAGAAGCTGAAAGAAGTTACTGAAGACGTACAGCGCGGCCTGATGAAACTGCGTCAGATCGAAGAAGAAACAGGCCTGACTATCGAGCAGGTTAAAGATATCAACCGTCGCATGTCGATCGGCGAAGCGAAAGCACGCCGCGCGAAGAAAGAGATGGTTGAAGCAAACTTACGTCTGGTTATTTCTATCGCGAAAAAATACACCAACCGTGGTCTGCAATTCCTTGACCTGATCCAGGAAGGTAACATCGGTCTGATGAAAGCCGTTGATAAGTTTGAATATCGCCGTGGTTATAAGTTCTCAACTTATGCGACCTGGTGGATCCGTCAGGCTATCACCCGCTCTATCGCCGACCAGGCGCGTACCATCCGTATCCCGGTACATATGATTGAGACGATTAACAAACTCAACCGTATTTCCCGTCAGATGCTGCAGGAGATGGGGCGCGAACCTACGCCGGAAGAGCTGGCTGAGCGTATGCTGATGCCGGAAGACAAAATCCGTAAAGTGCTGAAAATCGCGAAAGAGCCAATCTCCATGGAAACGCCAATCGGCGACGATGAAGATTCGCATCTGGGTGATTTCATCGAGGATACTACCCTCGAGCTGCCACTGGATTCTGCAACGTCTGAAAGCCTGCGTTCTGCAACGCACGACGTTCTGGCTGGCCTGACCGCACGTGAAGCGAAAGTTCTGCGTATGCGTTTCGGCATCGACATGAACACTGACCACACTCTGGAAGAAGTGGGCAAACAGTTCGACGTTACACGTGAACGTATCCGTCAGATCGAAGCGAAAGCGTTGCGTAAACTACGCCACCCAAGCCGCTCCGAAGTGCTGCGCAGCTTCCTGGACGATTAATCGTCCTCAGGCTGTCAGCCATTAAAAAGCCCCGCCTTTCTCTGGAAATGGCGGGGCTTTTTTTATCCGGATTCTCCAGAAATTCAGGGATTCAGCGAGGTATACAGCTCACGATATGAAGCAACCAGCTCGTCGAGCGTCGCGCGATTCAGCCCGCTTGGATTCGGTAAAACCCAAACTTCTGTCCGGCCAATTTTCAGCGTCTGATGCCCCCAGTTTACTTTGCTGATGCCAAACGCCTTGCTGAAGGCCTGTTTGCCCAGAATGGCTAATGCACGCGGCTGATAGCGCAAGATTTTCTCTTTGAGCATCTCACCGCCATCGCGCAATTCATCACTCTTCAGCTCGCTGGCAGCGACCGTCGGACGGCCCACAAGTGCCGTGATACCACAGCCGAAATCCCGCAACTGCTGCCACTGCTCCGGCGCTAACTGGCGCCCGGTAAAACCTGACTGGTGGATAACTTTCCAGAAACGGTTACTGCCATTAGCAAAAGGATAACCTTTATGGGCAGACGAAAGGCCGGGATTAATGCCGCAGAACACGACCCGAAGATCGTCCACGAGGATATCTGTAATCATAATAATTCCCTGAGACGTATTTACTCGAGTTATCAGTAAAAAAGCCTGCGAACACAACATGCTAGAACTGTGCACAAAACGCGCATACAAACCGAACACATATAGACCTGTCACCAGAGTTTGCCGTATAATCCTGCACCTCGGCCCTTTAGCTCAGTTGGTTAGAGCACGCGACTCATAATCGCTTGGTCGCTGGTTCAAGTCCAGCAAGGGCCACCAAATTTTAGTTTCAGATTCAAACGATTAAGCCACTTTGCACAGAGTGGCTTTTTTGTTGCCGCTATTTTCTGCTAACCCGATTTTTACTCAGGATAGAACGCGCCAAAAGCTCAGGGAATAGGATAAACCTGCCATATGAGTTTGAGTCGTCAGCCCTCGCTGGTATTTAATATTATAGATTCTAATTAAACTAACTGATATGTGAGTTCCTCTCGTAAGCCCCTGCCTATTAAAGAAACACCCCCCTCTGGAGGCCCGACTTTCACAGGATGGGGGGGGTTAATCCTGGCACTTAATTTTTGAGCAATTCATCAACTATTGTTGACAACGCGCAAGATTAAATTATTAACCCTCGACAGCAGAACTAATCCCAGCGACAAAGCTGGCCTCATTATTCCCCTCTCATCAAAACAAATTCAGGCTAATATTGATTATCCCTTGTAATCATCACGAACTAGCACGAAAATTAGCACCAGCATTTCATTTGGTGACCAACAATACTCAGGCACCTATAAGATGAATCTTATCTCATTTATTGTGAAAATCTTTAGGCTGTGTGTCATGAATCTCCGTCCTATTCAGTGTATCGGTAGCTGCTGAGCCGAGGGCGGTAGCGTGGTCATTTTTAACACAAAACCTGTTAGTCAAACATCCACTCCAGGTAATGCAATATTAATAACAAATTGAAATAGAAGGAATTATCGATGTTACTCCCTGTAATTATGGCTGGTGGTACAGGCAGCCGTTTATGGCCAATGTCAAGGGAACTTTATCCTAAACAGTTCTTACGTTTACATGGCAGGCTTTCTATGTTGCAGGAAACGGTTGAGCGGTTAAATGGTTTAGAAGTTCGTGAGCCCGTTGTTATTTGCAACGAAGAGCATCGTTTTTTGGTTGCAGAACAACTACGTCAAATTGATAAATTATCCCAAAATATTATATTAGAGCCCGTTGGACGAAATACAGCACCAGCCATTGCATTAGCCGCATTAAATGCAATTACTGATGGTAATGATCCTTTAATGCTTGTCTTAGCGGCAGATCATATCATTAATGATACTAAAGCATTCCATCAGGCTATTGCCTTTGCAACCCCTTACGCTGAAAAAAACAGCCTCGTCACATTCGGTATTGTGCCTACCGGGCCGGAGACTGGTTATGGGTATATTCAGCGCGGTGATATTGTTGGCAACGTCTCTGAGCTATTTAAAGTAAAAAGATTTGTAGAAAAACCTGACGAAGAAACTGCCGGGAAATATATAGAATCGGGTGAATATTACTGGAACAGCGGGATGTTTATGTTTCGGGCTAAAAAATATCTGGAAGAACTGAAAAAATACCGACCAGATATATTGGAAGCCTGTGAGTTAGCAATAGCAAACTCTACTAAAAATGATGCTTTCACTAATTTGGATAAAGACTCCTTTATGGCATGTCCTGATGAATCAGTGGATTATGCGGTAATGGAAAAAACTGATGAGGCTGTTGTTGTTTCCTTAAATGCCGGTTGGAGTGACGTAGGCTCTTGGTCTGCCCTCTGGGATGTGAGTGAAAAGGATACTGCCAATAACGCAATCACTGGCGACGCTTTCATCCACAACACAGAGAATTGCTATATCAACACCGATGAAAAACTCGTTGCTGCTATTGGCGTTGAAAATCTGGTTATTGTTAGCACTAAAGATGCTGTTCTTGTCGTCGATAAAAATAAAGTTCAGGACGTTAAAAGAATTGTCGAATTTCTGAAAGCTGAGCAACGTAGCGAATACCGTAAACACCGTGAGTCTTACCGCCCGTGGGGACGTAGTGATGCCGTTGTTCAGGAAAAAAGATTTAATGTTAACAGAGTGACCGTTAAGCCTGGCGGTGCGTTTTCCATGCAAATGCATCACCACAGAGCTGAACACTGGGTTGTATTATCTGGGACAGGCAAAGTAATAATCGAAGGTAAAGAATTTTTGCTGACTGAAAACCAATCGACTTTTATTCCGGTTGGTTCTTTTCACAGTTTGGAAAACCCGGGGAAAATCCCTCTGGAACTGCTTGAAATTCAGTCAGGTTCATATTTAGGTGACGATGATATCATCCGCATTCAGGATCAATACGGTCGCGATTAAACTGGAGCTTTAAATGTCTGCACTAACTTGTTTCAAGGCCTATGACATACGTGGCCGTCTTGGCGATGAACTCAACGCTGATATTGCTTATTCTATTGGCAAGGCGTTCGGCCAATATATGAATGCTAAAACAGTCGCTATTGGCGGTGATATTCGTCTGAGCAGTGAAACGCTTAAAGCCGCACTGGCGAATGGTTTACAAGACTCTGGCGTAAATGTCATTGACCTCGGTGTTACCGGCACAGAGGAAATTTACTTTGCGGCTTTTCATCTTGACGTTGATGGCGCTATAGAAGTGACTGCAAGCCATAACCCGATGGATTATAACGGAATGAAGCTAGTCGGCCGTGGAGCAAAACCGATAAGCGGCGACTCAGGTCTTAATGATATTCGCGATATGATTGAAATCGGAAACTTTAAAACTGTCGAAAATAAAGGACATTATTCAAAAATGTCTCTGCTCGATAGCTATATAGACCACCTGATGTCTTATCTTGATCTCAAGGCTATCAGGCCATTGAAGTTAGTGGTAAATGCGGGAAATGGCGCTGCTGGCCATGTCATCGATGAAATCGAAGCTGTATTTAAAAAACAAAACGTTCCCGTTGAGTTTATCAAAGTTAACCATAATCCAGACGGCAATTTCCCGAACGGAATCCCTAACCCATTATTACCAGAAAACCGTGCTGCGACTGCAGATGCAGTGAAGAAACACAAGGCGGATATGGGTATTGCCTGGGATGGTGATTTCGACCGCTGCTTCCTGTTTGATGAAAACGCAGATTTTATCGAAGGCTATTATATAGTTGGTCTTCTTGCTGAAGCTTTTCTGACAAAAAATAAAGGCGCTAAGATAATTCACGATCCTCGCTTAACCTGGAATACAGTTCAAGTCGTTCAACAGGCTGGTGGGATCCCGGTAAAAAGCAAAACTGGCCATGCTTATATTAAAGAAAGAATGCGTTCGGAAAACGCAATCTATGGTGGAGAAATGAGTGCACACCATTATTTCCGCGATTTTGCCTACTGTGATAGCGGTATGATCCCATGGCTGTTAGTGATTGAACTTATTTCCTCTAAAAATTCATCTTTGTCGAAATTAGTGCGCGAAGCGATGCAAGCCTATCCATGTAGTGGTGAAATAAACTATAAGGTATCGAATTCCAAAGATATTCTGACAAGAATTGAAAATGAATTTAAAAATGATGCAGTGTCAGTCGATTTTACTGATGGATTAAGTATGGAAATGTCTGAATGGCGATTAAACGTGCGAACTTCCAACACTGAACCTCTGTTGCGCCTCAATATCGAAAGCCGGGGTCAACCGGAATTGGTATGGGATAAAGTTGCTGAAGTCGAACGTTTGATAAAAATGTAACTGATATATTTCTAAGATCATGCTGATAGCATTGAAATACTTTATCTTGGTAAACATTTTTTGAAAAACCATTGAAGGATTTCATGCATATTATAAGGCATCGTTAAGTAAAAGGGGGCCAGAAACTCTGTTTTGGTCCCCCGACTGACAACATTGTTTAACGCGCTCTGCAATATTGGTCTTATAAGAACTTGTTTTATTTATCTTGAAGGCAATTACGAAATGAATCCCAACATCTCAGATTTAACGCGTGAGAAGGCCGAAGCAAATAATGCCCCCTCTGGCTGGAAAGAGCATAATGGTAAAACCGATATGCTTGAGGGAATCAGGGCATATCATGTCTGGCTGATTTGGGGCTGGCATGATATACGCCAGCGTTACCGTCGGTCTGTACTGGGGCCATTTTGGTTTACATTGACCACACTGATCATGGTAGGAGCTTTAGGTTTTCTTTACTCAGAACTTCTGGGACAAGAAATCTCCACTTACCTGCCCTATCTTGGTGTCGGGTTAGTTGTCTGGCAGTTTATCAGTACGGCAGCCAATGAAGGCTGTATTAGCCTGATAGGGTCAGTGCATATCATCAAACAAATACGCATGCCGCTCACAACCCACGTTTGTCGGATGGCATGGCGTAATTTCATTATTTTGCTGCATAGCTTACCTGTCGTAATTATATTTATGCTTTTCTTCGGGCATATGGTGACATGGGAAATCCTTTGGATTATTCCCGGGCTGTTTATCGTATTACTCAATGCGGTTTGGTCAGGCGTTGTTTTTGGGATTCTTTGTTCAAGATTTCGGGATGTGGCTCCCATCATTGGCAGCCTTTTCCAAGTTTGTTTCTTTGTCACTCCCGTTATGTGGCAAACATCAGCACTGAAAGATCGTGCCTGGATAGCCGAATTTAACCCTTTTTACCACCTCATTGAGATTGTACGGGCACCGATTTTAGGCACTCCTGTACCACTTATTTCCTGGGCATTTAGTATAGCGCTACTGGTCGTTGGTTTTGCTTTTGCTCAATATCTGATGAACCGCTACCGTGATCGTGTAGCCTACTGGTTGTAATATCATGCAAACACATATTCGTGCCGAGAAACTCTGTGTTGAGTTCCCTATTTTTGATAACTCACACCGTTCGCTTAAAAATACTGTTATGCATCTCACAACGGGTGGGCGCATTGGTGTGAATGTCGGCCAGCATCCTGTCGTTCGCGCACTTAACGAGATCGACTTTGATATACGCGAAGGTGACCGCGTGGGCCTTACGGGCCACAACGGTTCAGGCAAGACAACATTATTGCGTGTGCTGTCAGGTGTCTATGCCCCGGTGCATGGGAAATTATCCATCCACGGGCGTATTGCATCATTGCTTGATGTTTCTACAGGTATAGACCCGGACGCTTCAGGCTTCGAAAATATTTACCTGCGTGGCATAACTGACGGCCTTAAACCTGCACATATACGCAGCAAAATTGATGAAATCGCTGATTTCACCGGTTTAGGTGATTATCTCAATTTACCGGTGCGCACGTATTCCAGCGGTATGCAATTGCGTCTCGCTTTTGCTATCTCTACCAGCGTAAATGCAGAGATCCTGATTATGGACGAATGGCTTAGCGTAGGTGATGCTGAGTTCAGTGCAAAGGCTGCCGCACGCCTGGATTCCTTAGTGAACAATGCGTCTATTTTAGTTTTAGCGTCACACTCACCTGCGCTCATTGAGCGTGTTTGTAACCGCAAAATTCATCTTGAACACGGAATTATCGTCAGCGATGAGAGGCTCAATGTTGAGGCTACAGGGGGGGATTTTGAAACTATCTGAGATAAAAATATCTTCACAACATCCTTTGCTTCTCGCTTCTGAACGGCTCTTTTCCGTACAACCTTTTAGCCTGGTTAAAGGTTTAGTCAGCGCGAATATTGCCTATCCTCTTGCTGAACGACACGAAAAGCGGCAGGTCAGCGAAAAAGTACAGGCGTTGCGCCATCACTACAGTCAGCCGTTTTCTCAGCGCCTGGCCCAAGCCAAAGAGTCGCTTGTCAATACTCTGCGTTTTGCCGGCAGTGAGGTTCCCTATTATCGTGATTTGTTCGCAGCCCTGAGTTTTAATCCAGATTCGGTTAAGCAAGATCTGCGATATCTGCAAGATTTACCCCTGCTGACTAAAGACATCATTCGAGAACAAGGGGAACGTTTATATTCCCGTCCTCTGAGTGATATTCGCCATCATATGTGTAAAACAGGTGGCTCTACCGGTTTGTCCTGCCATATAGCCTATGATCAGCCAGCGGCAGATTGGTCTGCGGCTGTAACTCTTTTTGCCCGCGAATCTGCCGGTAATAAAAAATGGCGTTCAGAACTGCATTTCGCCTGTCGTTTTCCGGACATGGCCGATCCCGGCTGGCCGACGCTTGAAGATTTCAAATGCTTCGCGATGAACCGGAGCAACATCTTCTTTGATCGTCTGGATGATGCCGGTTTGGCCGAAATTTGGGAAATTCTCAAACGTCGTAAACCCTATATGGTTCATGCGCACCCTTCGACAATTTATGCGCTGGCCTGTTACATAGAGCGTAAGTACGGCAGTGCCAAAAGTTTTGAAGTATTCGAATCAAGCGGTGAGCTACTGGAACCCTATATGCGTGAGACTATCTCCCGTGCACTGGGTGCCCGGGTCGTTGATCGTTACGGATTAGCCGAGCTAGGTGTAATGGCCTATGAGCTTTACGGTCACGATAAAGGGCTACAGGTCCTTGATTCCGAAGGTTGGCCTGAGGATCACATCAACGATTCCGGTGAACACCAACTGGTCTTTACAGGCTTCCATAACCGGTTAATGCCGCTAATCCGGTATACCACCGGCGATCTGGCCAGCGTTGAACAGCGTGACGATGGATTTTATCTGACGGATGTGACTGGCCGTATTCATGACATCATCCATTTGGACGGTGTCGCGTATCCAACCCATACGATCCAGGACATGCTTGATTATCGGGTTGGCGGTATTCAGGAGTTTCAAATCGATATGCGTGGAGAAATACCGCTTATGCGTATTGTCCCTGAACCTCATGCAGACGTAGCTCAGATCGTTGCAAAAATTGAAGGCTATTGGCCTAACGCGATGAAAGTCGAATTTGTTGGGCACGATGACTTTATCCGTGTAGGCCATCGCGCCAAATTTCGTCATGTGGTGACTGCATGATAGGTATTCTTTATAGCTGGAAAGATCAAAATATAGGTGAGCTGGTACTTGCGGCCGTTCGGCGCTCAGTAACCACATCGGGGGCATATTCAATCGCACCCGGTGATATCTCAAAAAATAACTTTATATTGGCAATTAACCCTGATGAAAGCCTGGGTGAAAAACTGCTTACCTGGTTATCCGTCGGAAGACGTAAGCTCATCCTTTTCGGGAGGCTTCCGGAGTGTCTGCGGAGCCACTTAAATATCGCTTCCAGTGAATGGCCAGAGCCCACAGACCAGTGGGCACGTAGCCCGGTTGCAAAAAGTGGCCAATATGCAGAAAGCAAAGCCTTCATTCATTATTTACCTTCTGCAGTATTAGCAGGAACTCAAAACTGGAACCGAGCTTTAGAGCGCTTTGATTTCACCGATGAGTGGAATAACCTCGGATTTGGCGCGGTACGTGCGGAAGGTTCTGTCTGGAGTGTCGCAGCCGCACTTCGCGCACCAGAAGCGGCAGAAATTGCCAATATACAGGTCGATGGGCAAGTTCTGAGCAGCTATTGCGCTCTGTTTGATGAGCAGGAAACCAGTTTGCTCTGGGTGAACCGCGAAGCCGGGTTTATTGACTCGTTTGAATGGCGGTTTATTGAGGCCTTCATCAGCAACTGGCGCCATGAGATTTTACCATGCAGCCCAGTGCTCAGCGAGATCCCTTTTGGTCATGATACGGCTATTACCATGCGGCTGGACTGCGATGAGGATATTGCCTCAGCAGAACCCCTCTGGGCAGCGTATCGTGAAGCAGGCGTCCCGTTGTCTCTGGCTCTGCATACCAATAACTTTCCAAATGATAAACACGCTGCATTTTTAGAGACGTTTATCGCCTCTGGCGGCGCAATTTTATCTCATACGGCAACCCATGCGCCTAATTGGGGAGGGAGCTACGAGGCAGCCCATTGGGAAGGTACAGAGTCACGCAATAAAATTGAGAATGTAACGGGGATCCTTGTGGATTATGCAGTATCACCTTTCCACCAGTCCCCGGATTATGCACTCGCGGCACTGTGCGACGTCGGTTATCTGGGCTGCATTGGCGGCATTATCCGCAATGACCCCGAGTTTTTAATCGCTCGTGGAGGAGAACTGGCCCGCCTTCCCGCTGGGTTTGTTGGTCATTCCCAGCAAAGCATGATGCATGGCGACTGTATGCTGGCCGAAGGTGACCCGCTTGCAATATTCAAGCAGGCGTTTGACCGTGCATTCGAAACCCGCACCCTCTTTGGCTATCTTGATCATCCTTTCTCAGAAAGATATCAATACGGTTGGATCGATGAACAAAGCCGGGTTACGGCACATCAGGATCTTATTAGCTACATACGGGAAAATTCAGAGCATCCGCTATTCTTAGATGAATGTCAGGCTCTGGATTTTTTGCGGGCCCGCGCTGAAATACAGTTCTGTCACCGTGATGGCGCTCTGGTAGTCAGTGCACCTAATGCAAAAAATAACTTCAGATTTGCAGCAGAGTTCTGCGGTTCACTCTATGAAATCACTGATGGATTTGTGCTGCCATGAAAACGCTCAATGCTTTAGGTATCCGACCTGAAGTTATCAAATTAACCCCACCGATATCGGCTTTCCGTGGCCGTGCAGAAGTACGAATTTGTGACGGACATGACGTACAAGCCGCTAAACGCATTGTGGAGGCGTTTCGTGACTGCGAGTGTTAATGAAATACCTGCGCCAGAATCTTGCATACTTTTTGCGACAGCAGATTGGGACGAACCTTACTGGACGAATAAACAGCACAGCGCCAAAGCGCTTGCTGATCTTGGCGTAGAAGTACTCTATGTGGAGAGCGTCGGCTTACGTGCACCCAGCGCGGCAAGCACACGCGACTGGCAGCGCCTGAGGGAACGTTTGACGAAAGGATTGCGCTCATTGCTCATTGGCGCCCCACAGCGGGCTCCCCATATACGCGTACTTTCACCCCTGTTGATCCCTGCAGGTTACCGATATCCGCTGACCCGCTGGCTAAATCGTTGGTTACTTAAATTCACGATCTGGCGCAATATGCCAGCGAAAGTAAGCAAACCGCCCCTGGTGTGGACTTACCATCCGTTTATGCTGGATCTGTTCTCATCTCTGAAAAGCAGCGCTTTGCTGTATCACTGCGTTGATGATTTGGCCGCTGTGCCAGGCATTGATTCGGTGGCCTTTCGCGAGGCGGAGGAACGTTTACTAAAGCAAGCGGATATTGTCTTTGCTACTGCGTCGGCACTCGCCGAACGATGCTCTCAATTTAACGCTAACACACACTTTCTTCCCAATGTGGTCGATGCAGAACACTTTGGTAAAGCCCTGGATAAAAAGGATTTACCTGCTGATCTGGCCTGCATTCCTGAACCCAGATTAGGCTATCACGGTGTGCTTTCCGATTTTAAAATCGATTTCCAGTTGCTGCTCGCATCAGCACGGATGAAGCCCGACTGGCATTGGGTTTTTATTGGTGCAGAACGGGAAGGGCAAAAAAGTGCTTTGGTAGCAGAGTTAGCTAAACTGCCCAATGTACATTTTTTGGGCTACCGTGCTTATCAGGTACTTCCAGACTATCTTCGTGGGATCCAGGTGGGCCTCTTGCCTTCCCTGATAAATGAATATACCCGGTCTATGTTTCCTATGAAGTATTATGAATATCTGGCCGCGGGTGTTCCTGTGGTGTCGACACCACTTTCATTCTCTGAATCGAACTGTGAAGGAATGCTCGTTGCAAACACTGCCGGAGATTTTGTCACCGCTATAGAACAACAACTTTTGCGAAATCGATTCACCAGAGTCGAAGTCAATGTATTAGTCGGAGATAATACGTGGTCAGGTAGGCTGTCTAAAATGCTGGCAGCGTTAAATGGTACCTCTATATGATAGTAAACGGCGTTAATTTTTTTGGCCCTTTTGAAGCACGAGATAGCATCGGACGTGTTGCAGCCCTAAATATAGAATGTCTAAAGTCTTCAAATATTCCCTGCGACATACATCTTCTTTCGCGTCCTGGTCCGAAAGAAATTGTTGATTATGCTAATAATATTGATGACAATTTAATTTCCTCGCTAAATCATAAAATTAACATTTTCCATTTTAACGCCCGCAGAGTTCCGTTATATTTTTCTCGTTTGGGTAAGGATTCATTAAAAGGTTTTTATAATATTGGGTTTTGGGTTCATGAGATGCCCACCATACCAAGTCAATGGGCAAGGCAACTAGAGTTCTTTGATGAAATTTGGACTCCATCATCCTTGTGTCAGTCAGCTGTTTCGCTGTCGGCAAATATTCCTGTTGTAAAGATGCCCTACCCTATCGAGAAAAATGCGATAAATAATAGGATGGTAGAGCGCGCGGCCGGTAAATCATTTGATGTGTTTAATTTCTTAGCCGTTTTTGATGTTTTCAGTGATGCTGAAAGAAAAAACCCTCTTTTTGTTATCAGAGCTTTCCTCGAAGCGCATGCTGCTAATCCTGCAGTAAAATTAATAATGAAAACTCGCAATCTCGATCAAGATAAAATGCTTGCAGAGAAGCTGCGCAGAATATGCATGTTACATAAGAATGTCATAGTGCTTAATGGATACATGGAAACAGCTGAGTTAAAAGCGTTGTATGACTCAGCAGATGCTTATGTATCATTGCATCGCGCTGAAGGTTTTGGTTTAACAATATCTGATGCGATGAGCCGCGGGATCCCTGTCCTTGTCACGGGATATTCAGGCAACATGGATTTTTGTAACTCTGCAGATTCCAGGCTGGTTGCTTATGAATTAAAACCCGTTGGGCACAACCGTCCCCGATACCGCCATGACGACGTATGGGCGGAACCTGATCTCGAAGACGCAGCTGAAGCTTTCCGTGATCTTGTTCAAAACCACACCATCTGGATTAAAAAAGCGGTAAGAGCAAGGTCTCGTCTGGCGCGGGAATTCTCAATAGAATCTATTGGCCATCTTATGCAAGATCGAATAGATCTTATCGGGAGAAATTTTTACTTCCCTGATGACATGAATGAGAGGCATATCGACTTTGAAGTTGGTGTGTGCAATACCTACGGGTTTTAATGCCTCTTCTACTCACATATTATCTTCGAGTTGAATGATGGAAATTTATTTATTGAGACACGGCACGAGTCTTGCGAACGAAAAAAAACTCGTTTGTGGCTCATCCGATTATGCTTTATCAGGTAAAGGAATAGAACAAGCTTCAAGGGTTTGTCAGGAACTCAGGAAGATTCCATTTACTCGTATTTATTCTTCACCGCTTTCCCGTGCAATCAATACTATTGCTGAATTGAAGAGCCCGGTGATCGTTAACATCGAAGATCAGGTCAAAGAGCTGAATACAGGTGACGTAAGCCATATAACCCTGCCAGAACTTTGGTCGCGTGATGAGCGTTACCGTCAACCGTGGCTGTCACCTGATTTACGATATCCCGGTGGCGAAACGTTTCGGGAAATGGTTACTCGCATTTCAGAATGGTATAATACTCGTGCAACGTACTGGTCTGATAGCGATAAAATATTAATCGTCGGGCACGAAGGGACTCTGCGTTCAATTTATCTCAATTTAATGCACCTGGAACTCGCTGATTACCCAGATTTTCCTATTGGTAATTGTGATTGTCTTTACTTTGAGAAAAGCGATAACAAAGTCATTCGTTTTGAGCACATTAAATTGAAAGGGACAGAAGGAGAGCGCAATTGAACCGGGTACTCTTAACCACTTTCCCGGGTGCATTTATGCATGATGGCGGCGGAGAGCGAGAAATACATTTGCTTAACGAAGCACTAAATCGCTCAGGAATGATCTCCGATATTTACGGGCCAACATCTCGTTCAATAAATGCATACCAGTCTGCGATACATTTCTCAATGGCTGGCGGTTCTGAACACGTTATTGCCTCTGCCGCCGAAAATGGACTCAGACTAATACTTTGGCCAAATCTCTGGTTTGTGGAACCTCCTTCGCCTGAAAGCATTCAACAGTTAAAATTTTTACTGGGCTATTTTCATGCCGTTGTTTTTCGTTCAAAAGCAGAAGAAGATCATTTCCGTCATTATCTTGATCTCGATGGAAAAGATATAATCCGGGTATCTCCACTAATTTCACCTAAATTCTTTCGAAAAGATGTCACCGATGTTTTCAGAGAATCTTACGGCTTAGATTCATACGCAATATGGACAGGTATTATTGAACCTCAAAAAAATCAGCTAGCGGCTGTGCGAGTATTCAATGAACTGGAGATGGATCTCATTATTTCCGGTGGGATCCGGGATCAGAGCTATGCAGATGAATGCAAACGTCAGGCTGGAAGTAATATCAAATTTATACCCGCAATTCCTTTCGGCTCCGAGCAACACCTGTCAGCATTAGCTCACAGCAAAATGGTCGTCGAACTTCCTTTTGACTTCCCGGGTACTTCTGCAATTGAATCAGCAGCCATAGGCACTAAGTTACTACTTTCTAAATCTGACTGGACTGAAGAAATGCTGGGACCTTATTGCACACAAGTGGATCCTTATAACGATAAAGAAATACAAAATGCGGCAGTTCACCTATTACAACAAAATAAAAGTCAAGATGCAGTCCCTCGGAATAACTTTGTGAACATGTTTGATGCGATTTCTCCATTAGTTCATTATTTACAGTCCATGTGATTAATATTTATTAATATCTTAATATTTAGATTAAGCTTTCATCTATTTCTATTTAAAAAAAATTATTCAAATCTGAATTGGCACATCAACCAGCATTAAGGCGGAACAATATGCGCGTAGTCCTTGACCTGCAAGCTTGTCAGTCTGCAAGTCGTTTTAGAGGTATAGGTCGATATTCAATGTCCTTAGGAAAATCCCTGGCCAAAGAATTATTGGTTCGAAACCATGAGGTTATCGTAGCATTAAGCTCTGCTTTTCCAAACGAAGCGCAGGAAGTCAAAGCTGAATTTGAAGCATCTGTGCCTGGAGTGACTTTTTTTGAGTTTTCCGTTATTACCCATTGTGCGGCAAATAACCCCAAGAATCTTTGGCGTCAGATGGCCTCACGAATGCTGAGAGAGCATGCCTTAGCATCCCTGGAGCCTGATATAATTCACGTATCAACGCTTTTAGCAGACGGATGGGAAGATGATTTAGTAGCATCTGTCGGTTTACTTGATACCCACATCCCTACAGCGCTGACGCATTATGATTTGATTCCACTTTCAATGTCAGAGATATATCTCGCTGATGAGAATTTCCGGGATTATTATATGTTCAAGCTTGATAGTGTGCATCGTGCAGATTTGCTATTAACAATCTCAGATTTTACAAAAGATGAAGCTCAAAAGTATCTGAAACGGCCAGAATCATCCATTATTAATATGTCGTCAGCCGTTAATGATGACTTTTCAGAAAGTTTGAAAAACTCACTTGGCGTCGAGAAAACATTACAGAAATACAATATAAAAACTGATTTCCTTCTTTATGCGCCAGGGGGGTTCGATCCTCGTAAGAATGTTGACCGACTTCTTGAAGCATATTCATTATTACCGACGGACCTTCGTAGAAAATACAATTTGGTTATTGCCAGTAAGCTTCCACCAGGGCACCGTGAGGGTCTTATTTGGAAAGCGGGTACGCTTGGAATTAACGAGTCAGAATTAATCTTAACTGATTATGTCTCAGATGCCGATCTCGCTGACCTTTACCGCGGATGTAGAGCATATATTTTCCCTTCCTTACAGGAAGGATTTGGCCTGCCAGTGCTGGAAGCTATGTCATGCGGAGCTGTTGTTATTGCTTCAGATTGCTCAAGTATTCCTGAGGCGCACGGTTTAAATGACGCTCTATTCAACCCTTATCAACCTGATGATATTAAAGATAAAATAATACTCGCGTTAACGAATAAAGAATTCAGGCTTCGGCTTCAAAAGCATGCCGAAATACAAAGCAAAAAATTCTCATGGTCGACAAGTGCCTTCATTGCAACTGATGCTATCGAGCAAGTGGTCGTTAACAATAGAAAAGCGGGGACTACGACTGTAAGAAAGGAAACGTTGCCCTCTGTGGATGAATTATTAGCGAAAATGGATGCTCTTGGGCTCGATTCAATACCGGGTGATTCTGACCTCGATGAGTTCAAGTCTTGTTTCATGAATAATGTCGGAGCTTCTGCATGAATATTTGCTTAAATACATATCCATCGGCTTTTGCTGTCCCTGGCGGTGGCGAACAGCAGTTGCATTTCTATCGGGAAGCTATTTTACGCGGCCAGAATAAATGGCCATCTCTGAATATAGAATTGTTTGATCAATGGCATCCCAAACTTAATGATACGCAGCTGATGCATTATTTTTCATGTATGCCTTCAAGCTTAGATTTTCTGAATGTCATGAAGGCAAAGCATGGGATACCATTATTAATAAGCCCTAACTTTTGGCCTGAACCAGAAAACTGGAAGAGCTCCGGGGTCTATGATGATGTTAACGCTATACTATGGTTAGCAAATAAGATAGTTGTGAACTCTGTCATTGAAGAAGAAGCGTTGGTCAGATTATGCCATATTGACTCTTCCCGAATAGCGGTAATACATAACGCCGTGCAAGATTCTTTCTTCACTCCCGTAGATCCTGAGTTATTTCGTAAGAAATACAATATTAACGGACCTTTCATTCTCAATATCGGCAACGTTGAGCCACGCAAGAACCAATTTGCGTTTTTAAAGGCCCTTAAAGATTTCCCCGATCTCCAGCTTATTACCATTGGTGGCGTCAGAGAGCTTTGGTATTTGAATGCTTGCAAGGAAGAAGGTGGAGAGCAATTTCGTTTAATTGATCCCTTGCCTCCTGGCTCTGAACTTTTACGTTCTGCCATAGCTGGCTGTGATTTTTTTGCCATGCCTAGTTTGCGTGAAACGCCAAGCATAGCCAGTCTGGAAGCTGGTGCTGCGGGAGCAAAAATCCTGACAACCGATTTAGGCTCTACGACTGAGTATTTTCAAGATTATGCTGATTACGTTAACCCCTATGATACTGCTTCAATGAGCGAGGGAATTGAGAAAACTTTAGCCAGAAGCAAGAATGACGACCTTTCTCTTCGTATTAGAGAGCTGTATCGTTGGGATGTTGTAGTAGAAAAGCTGGTTGATACCTATTCTGGGTTAATCGGTACGGATTTAAGGGTGAGAAATTGATTTACAATCATGACCGTAATAATTCATTGCCAGGTGACAATATCATTTGGCGAATCGAAGGTCCTTTTGACAGCACTTACAGCCTGGCTTTGCTCAATCGCGAAATTGCACGCGCATTAAGCAAGCTGGGCGTTGATGTTTTACTACACTCAACTGAAGGGCCTGGTGATTTTGAGCCTTCCGCCACATATCTGGAAGCGAATTCCGACTTAGCTGAGCTAAATGCAAGATCTAAGCTCGTTGATAATGCTGATGTCTCTGTGGCCAGCAGAAATCTTTACCCACCCCGCGTTGAAGATATGGGTTTCAAATGTAACCTGCTTCACTCGTATGCATGGGAAGAAACTGCATTTCCTCTGGAATGGGTGCAAAATTTTAACAAGCACCTGAGTGGTCTGACATGCTTATCACAGCATGTGATGAAGACAATGATTGATAACGGAATATCTATCCCAACCGTTGTTTCCGGTTGTGGTGTAGATCATTGGGAAAGAATAATACCAAGCGCGTCATCGCCTTTGGATAAACTGGAAACTCGTTCTTTCCGGTTCTTGCATGTCTCGTCGTTTTTCCCAAGAAAAGGACCTAATGAATTATTGGAAGCTTTTGGAAAATCATTCACGCGTGATGACGATGTTTGTTTAGTAATAAAAACATTCCCAAATCCTCATAATGAAGTCCATAAACAACTGGCACAAGTGCGTGAGCAATACCCAAATTATCCTCAGGTTATTTTAATCGAAGACGAACTGGATGATCCTGACCTGAAAGCGCTGTACCAAAACTGCCATGTACTTGTTGCTCCGAGTTGTGCAGAAGGTTTTGGCGTTCCATTAGCGGAAGCAATGCTTTCAGGTATACCTGTCATTACAACAGGCTGGTCGGGACAGTTGGATTTTTGCAACGAGCAAAATTCCTGGCTTGTGAATTATCGGTTTGAGCAAGCTAATACTCATTTTAAACTTTTGCCATCAGCCTGGGCTGTCGTAGACGTTGACGGCCTGAGCGAGGCAATGAAATCTGCGTTTCAGTCTTCTGTTGAAGTCAGGCGAACTATGGCGTCCAATGGCCGGGCTTTGCTGATGGAGCAATTCACATGGGAAGGCGTTGCACAACGATTAATTGATTTTTACCAAAAGATAAACACCGCTGAACCAGTCAGAAAGGCAAGAGTGGCCTGGGTAAGCACATGGAATGCAAAATGTGGTATTGCTGCCTATTCCGAACATTTGACAGCAGGTTTTGAACAGGAACCATTCATTTTTGCTTCCCGAGCCAACGATCTGGTGTCTTCTGTTTCTGAAAATTATCTTCGCTGCTGGGATGCAGGGGATGATGACAACTTATCTGATTTGACTCTTGCCATCGATGCGAAAGAAATAGATGTCGTAGTAATTCAGTTTAATTTCGGTTTCTTCCATCATGATCATTTGAACAAATTTATAAAAGAGCAAAAAGAAGCAGGACGCATGGTCATCATTGATATGCATGCAACCCTTGATCCTCCGCAGGCTCCTCATAAAAAATTGTCAAACTACAGTGAAGGACTGGTGCTGGCTGATCGTCTGCTAATGCATTCTTGTGCAGATATGAATCGCCTGAAAGCGTTGGGGATCACAGAAAATCTCGTCCTCTTCCCTCTGGGGATTTTAGATCCAAAGGGCAGTGTAGAACCAAGTGTTGCTAAAAATGCCCAGCTAACCATTGCAACATATGGCTTTTGCCTCCCACATAAAGGGCTGGAACAAGTTGTTGACGCCGTTAGCCTGCTTAAACGAGATGGAATTTCGGTCAATTTAAGAATGGTAAATGCAGAATATCCCCATGATTCTTCATCTGCATTGGTTAAAAAACTTCAACTTCAGATAAAAGAACTTGGTTTAGAAAACCAAGTTATGTTAGAAACCCGTTTCCTTCCTGATGAAGAAAGTCTGGCCCTTCTAAATGGCTCAGATCTTGTTATTTTTGCCTATAGCCCAACCTCGGAATCAGCCAGTGCGGCTGTCCGTTACGGTTTTGCTTGTGGCAAACCTACACTGGTGACGGATATACCGATCTTTGATGAATTTGGCGATACAGTTTGGAGAACTAAGGACAATAATCCATCAACATTAGCTTATACAATCAGTCAGGCGCTTGATGATATCAATACGAATAGCTCAGCGTTTGTCGAGAGACAAACTTTGGCCGATAGCTGGCGGGATCAGCACCGCTATTCCAGACTTGCTCAGCGCCTTGAAGGCATGCTGCAAGGTATTTTTGTTCAAAATAACTTTTCTTGAGTTTTGATTTTTAAAAGGTTTTTCATTAATGAATACTAAATCTGCCGTTATTACAGGAATTACTGGTCAAGATGGTGCCTATTTGGCGGAACTTTTGCTGAGCAAAGGGTATACAGTTTATGGTACATACCGTCGTACCAGCTCTGTAAATTTCTGGCGTATCGAAGAATTGGGGATCGAAAATCATTCCAACCTGCATTTGGTGGAATATGATCTGACTGATCTTTCTTCCAGTATTCGTCTGCTTCAAAATAGCGGGGCAACAGAAGTTTATAACCTCGCAGCGCAGAGTTTCGTTGGCGTGTCATTTGAACAGCCCGTCACAACAGCCGAAATTACAGGTATTGGCCCTCTGAATTTGCTGGAAGCAATCCGCATTGTGAATCCTAAGATCCGCTTTTATCAGGCATCAACCTCTGAGATGTTTGGTAAAGTGCAGGCGATTCCACAGTCCGAATCAACACCATTCTATCCGCGCAGCCCATACGGTGTGGCAAAGCTGTACGCTCACTGGATGACAATCAACTATCGTGAAAGCTACGATATCTTTGCCTGCAGCGGGATACTTTTCAACCACGAATCACCACTGCGTGGTCGCGAATTTGTTACGCGCAAAATCACTGACTCCGTTGCCAAAATTAAACTGGGCAAGCTGGATGTTCTGGAACTGGGTAACCTGGACGCTAAGCGTGACTGGGGTTTTGCCAAAGAGTATGTGGAAGGCATGTGGCGTATGCTGCAAGCAGATGAACCAGATTCCTACGTACTGGCCACCAACCGTACTGAAACTGTGCGTGATTTCGTGCTTATGTCCTTTAAAGCCGCTGGCATTAACGTTGAGTTCAGTGGTCATGCAGAAGAAGAAATTGCCGTTGACGTTGCGACGGGCAAAACCGTTGTTCGTATCAGCCCTAAATTCTACCGCCCTGCAGAGGTTGAACTCCTGATTGGTGACCCTGCTAAAGCGAAAGAAAAATTAGGTTGGGAACCACAAACTACGCTAGAACAACTGTGCCAAATGATGGTTGAAGAAGATATGCGTCGCAACGAAGCAGGATTCTCATTCTAATATGACACAACGTGCGCTGATCACCGGCTTAAACGGTTTCACTGGCCAATATATGGCCCGGGAACTGGCCGACGCCGGTTATGAAGTACATGGTCTTGAGATCCCGGCAGCAATAGCTGCCGGAGATCGTCAAGTCGATCTCTGCGATCCTGAGGCCGTCCGGCAGGCAATAAAGGCGATTAGGCCCAATGTGGTTGTACATCTCGCCGCGATTGCCTTTGTTGCACATGGTAATGCGGATGATTTTTACCGCGTAAATCTCATGGGCACCCGGAATCTGTTGGCAGCCCTGTCTGACGTAGCCGACAATCTTGATTGTGTTCTGCTCGCCAGCAGTGCCAACATTTACGGTAACCGCACCGAAGGGATCCTGACCGAGGATAGCCTGCCAGACCCCGCTAACGATTATGCCGTAAGCAAATTAGCGATGGAGCACATGGCGCGGTTGTGGATGGATAAATTGCCCATTGTGATTGCACGCCCGTTCAACTATACCGGCGTGGGTCAAAGTGAAAACTTTTTGATTCCTAAGATAGTCTCCCACTTTCGCCGGAAAGAAAAACGCATTGAGTTAGGCAATCTTGATGTGTGGCGTGATTTTAACAATGTGCGCTCTGTGTGCAGCGCTTATGCAAATCTCTTAAAAGTACGCCCGGTTGGGGAGACTTTTAATGTTTGCTCCGGCGTTGGCACCTCACTAAGAGAAGTTGTTTCAGCTTTGGAAAACCTGGCTGGATACCAAATTGAGCTGAGTGTTAACCCTGCATTTGTTCGTGCTAATGAAGTTAAAATTTTAACAGGCAGCGCTGAGCGCCTGTCCTCAGTCATTCCCGCCTGGAAACCCATTCCACTGGAAGAAACATTACGGTGGATGTACTCAGCATAAAAACAGCATACAGATTTTTTTATCATCTCTGTAGGCTGACAGCTTTACTCATTCCTTCGGAAAAAGAATTTTCTTTAATGAAAAAACGCAGCTGGATTATTCATAAAAAAATCTGATTTCGAAGGAGAGTGAAGGATTTCTGTTTCAATCTCATAAGGGGTCATGGGTTACTAATGCGTATTCTTCATTTTTTTAAAACCTACTACCCTGTTGCTTTTGGTGGCGTTCAGCAGGTTATTTATCAGTTGGCTGAAGGGGCATGTCGCAATGGTGCTGAGGTGGATGTACTTTCACTCACTCACGAGAAGACATCACATGATGGTAAGATCGGCAACCATAATGTCCATACATCAAAGCAGGACCTGTACATCGCCTCAACGGGTTTCTCTTTATCCGCGTTTCGCGATTTCCGTCGTTTGGCAGAAAAAGCCGATGTAATACATTACCACTTTCCCTGGCCTTATATGGATTTGGTGCATTTTATCGTGCGGCCTGATAAGCCTGCCGTGGTGACGTATCATTCTGATATTGTGAAGCAGAAGCATTTACTGCGGCTTTATCAGCCCCTTATGAGACGCTTTCTAAATGATGTTGATGCTGTCGTTGCATCGTCACCAAACTATGTCCAGACCAGCCCAGTCTTAAATACCTTAAAAAATCCCGTAGAAGTCATTCCTTTTGGTCTCGACGGTTCATCTTATCCTGAGGCGCCTGCCGAGGTGACAGATAAATGGCGGGCGTTACTCCAGGGGCGTTTCTTCTTATTCATTGGTTTCCTGCGATATTATAAAGGGATCTCCTATCTTCTGGATGCAATTGCCGGGCTGGATTATCCGCTGGTCATTATTGGTGAAGGGCCTTGTGAACAGGAATTAAAAGCTCAGGCTGCGCGTTTAAAATTAAAAAACATACATTTCGTGGGCGCTGTATCTGACGAAGATAAGTGCGCATTGCTTGAACTTTGCTATTCAGTGGTCTTTCCGTCGCATCTTCGTTCAGAAGCTTTTGGCATGACTCTCCTTGAGGCCGCGATGTATGGAAAACCCATGATTTCCTGTGAAATAGGGACTGGCACAACGTTCATCAACCTGCATGAACAAACCGGACTCGTGGTTAAACCTACCGATCCTGTCTCTCTGCGCGCGGCACTTGTTAGCCTCTGGACAGATCCTGCTAAAGCTTTGCAAATGGGAGAAAATGCAAAAAGCCGCTTTGACCAAATGTTCACAGCAGATCGCATGGTTGAAAGTTACATGTCGCTTTATCAAAAAGTGATAGCGGAGCATCAACCGAAATGAGCCTGAGCACAGAATCAGTCTTAGTGACCGGCGCAAATGGTTTTATAGGGAATGCCGTCGCCAGCAGCATTGAAGCCGCCGGCATGAAGGTTCGCCGGGCAATACGCCAAAAATGCGCTGATCCGACAGCCTGGCAAAGCCCTGATCTTGACGAAATAGCTGACTGGTCTGAAGGTTTGCAAGGGGTTAATTACGTTATCCATTGTTCTGCACGCGTGCATCAGATGCAGGATAGCGCTTCAGACCCATTATCAGAATTTAGAAAAGTGAATACGGCGGGAACCTTAGCTCTGGCAGAACAGGCTGCGCGGGCCGGGGTTTCACGCTTTGTTTTTTTGAGTTCATGCAAAGTTAATGGCGAACAAACAACGAAAGGAAACCCCTTCAGGGAGGAAATTCACTCACCTCCGCAGGATCCTTACGGTCTTTCAAAATACGAAGCTGAATCGGGCTTACTCGAAATTTCCGCCAAAACGGGGATGGAAGTCGTTATTCTCCGTTTGCCCTTGGTTTACGGACCTGAAGTTAAAGCAAATTTCGCACTACTCATGAAAATTATTACACTTGGCGTTCCGTTGCCATTTGCTACTGTAGATAATCGGCGTAGTTTATTGTCCCTGGACAATCTGTGCGATTTCATTTTAACAGTGATAACTCATCCGGCAGCTGCAGATGAGGTCTTTATGATTGCTGATGCACCGGCAGTATCAACATCGGAGCTGATCCGAATGATTGCAGAGGCGAAGGGTAAACCTGCTTTGCTATTCCCATTCCCTATCCCTTTGCTGAAAGGAATTGCGTCAATAGCAGGCAAAAGGCATGCAATAGATCGTCTGGTCGGATCCCTGGAACTGGATACCCACAAAGCAAATACCTTGCTGGGATGGCATCCGCCATTTAAGACTCGTGAAGCTCTTAAAAAAATGTTTAATAATGGATAATTCTTCCGCATGCTCCTTTCTATATTGTTGATAAGTGTATTGTTATCCTGGTTATTGACCGCAGTATTTCGTCAGTACGCTATTCGTCACCATGTTATGGATATCCCCAACGCACGCAGCTCGCATAGCGTTCCCACCCCAAGGGGTGGCGGGATGGCTGTCGTGATCTCTTTTTTGATTGCTCTCACGGGGTTTTGTGGCACCGTTATTGGCTTTTCGTCAATCTGGCTTTGGATAACGCTGGCTCTTTTACTGATTGCCGCTGTTGGCTTTATAGATGATCATCGTTCGTTGTCTCCCCGCCTCAGGCTGAGCGTTCAATTCTTATCTGCCGCGCTGGTATTGCTGGGTATAGGTAATGTGCCTGCTTTGTCTCTGGCGGGCTGGATTATTCCGCCGGCCTGGTGGATCTGGGGCTTATTGGCTATCGGGTTGGTATGGTTCATCAACCTCTACAATTTTATGGATGGGATCGACGGCCTGGCATCAGGTGAAGCGATAATCGTTGGCATCGCCATTTCAGTTTTACACTGGATTGAAGGAGATAGTTCCGCAGTCAGCTATATCTCGCTGATATTATCCGCATCATGTCTGGGCTTTTTCTTCTGGAATCGCCCTCCGGCTAAAATCTTCATGGGCGACGGATGCAGCGGATTCCTGGGGCTGGCAATGGGCACTATGATGCTCGTTGATGCGATGAAGGATCCTGAACGCTTATGGGCATGGTTGATATTGCTGGGCGTTTTCGTTGTCGATGCAACCTGGACATTACTGACAAGATGGAGGCAAGGTAATCGTTTGAGTGAAGCGCATAGATCTCATGCTTATCAGCAGGCAGCGCTGCGTTGGGGACACGGCAAAGTCACGGCCAGCGTAGCCGGCATTACCTTGATATGGCTCATGCCGATGGCCTGGCTGGTCTTCTCCGGCCGATGCTATGGCATAGTGGCATTAGTGATAGCATATGCCCCCTTATGTGTTATGGCTAAGCGATTGAACGCGGGAAGAATATGATGAATAAAAAATCAGTCCCGGCCCTTGTGTGTTTTCATCTATTGGAATTGCTCGGTTCCATGTCACGTTTTGGCAAGCGCTTCATTTCAGTAATAGCAGACATCCTGATGATTGCTCTCGCTTTTTGGGGCGGGTACTGGGTCAGATTAGATAATGCGTTTCCAATCACCAGTATTAAGCATTGGGTATTGTTGCTGGCGTTGTGCTTGTTTAGTGTTTTTGTTTTTGCGCGACTTGGCCTCTACCGGGCGGTATTACGTTTTGTCAGTTTCCGCGTACTCTGGACGATTGCTTTAGGAACCGGGGCTTCCACTCTTTTCTTAGTGATGAGCGCTTTTTACTTCAGCATTTTTCTTCCCCGTACGGTAACGATCATCTACTTCGCTTTCATGGTCCTGTTTGTAGGGGGCGTTCGTCTTTTTTTCCGTGCCCTCCTCAACATTACCCGCGTGGTGCGCACCCCTGTCATTATCTACGGCGCGGGCGCCGCAGGGCGTCAATTGCAAATGGCTTTACTGCAAGGGAATGAGTTTTACCCTGTTGCTTTTGTTGACGATGACCCTGCAACTCATGGCTATCAGCTTCAGGGAGCATCGGTTCATCCTCCTTCAAATATCGCCCATTTGCTGACCCGGCATCATGCCGAGAAGATTTTGCTGGCAATGCCCAGTATTTCCCGCTCAAGGCGTCAGGATGTCCTGCAATCTCTTGAAGCTTTCCCGTGTGAGATTCTGTCCATTCCAGGAATGTCTGATCTTGTTAATGGGTTCGCCACGATCAGTGAGTTGAGATATGTATCAATTGAAGACCTGCTTGGGCGAGTGCCAGTAGAACCTTTTGACGAATTGATGAACGCCGACATTCGCGGAAAATGCGTGATGGTAACAGGGGCTGGCGGCTCAATCGGTTCAGAATTATGCCGTCAAATTATTGCCTGCCGCCCTGCTCGCCTGGTTCTTTTTGAGCTCTCCGAATTTGGCCTTTATACCATCCATTCGGCTCTGACCGAGCTGGAAAGCGAGGTAGAGATCATCCCTCTGCTGGGATCCGTTCAGCGTAAAAGCAGACTAGTCACGATAATGAAACAGTTTGCGGTTGAAACTGTTTACCATGCTGCGGCCTATAAACATGTCCCTCTGGTTGAGTACAACGTTGTCGAGGGCGTGAGAAACAACGTATTCGGTACATGGTATTGCGCACAAGCGGCACTTGAAGCCAGGGTAAGTACTTTTGTTTTAATTTCGACCGACAAATCAGTGCGCCCGACAAACACGATGGGTGCATCCAAACGTCTGGCGGAGTTAATTTTGCAGGCTCTGGCAAAAGAAAACCATGAAACCAAATTTTGCATGGTTCGTTTCGGGAATGTGCTGGGTTCTTCAGGTTCTGTTGTTCCATTATTCAGGGAACAGATCCGTCGTGGAGGCCCGGTAACTGTTACCCATCAGGATATTATCCGGTATTTCATGACGATACCCGAAGCCGCGCAACTGGTCATTCAGGCTGGTGCAATGGGTGAAGGTGGTGACGTATTTGTACTGGATATGGGAAATCCGGTGAAAATTATGGATCTTGCAAAACGAATGATTCGGCTAAGTGGCCTTGCGGTTCGTGATAAAGACCATCCGGAGGGGGATATTGAGATCAAAGTGACGGGATTAAGGCCTGGCGAAAAGCTTTATGAAGAGTTGCTTATCGGTGGCGATGTCAGTGATACCCCTCATCCGCGTATTCTAAAAGCAACCGAACTGGATATGCCGTGGGTATTGCTGGAGCAAAAACTTCGGGAACTGGATAATGCGTGCCACCTCTTTCAGCACGAAAAAATACGTGAATTACTGATGGAGCTTCCGTTATTATTTGTCCCTAAAGATGAAATTTGTGATCTTGTTTGGGCATCCAGATCTCCGGCCCAGAAAAGGCTGCAGCACCACGAATAAATCACTTATCCTGCCAGCCCTGTTGCTGACATATTTTTAAAAGCCACCTGTACAGGTGGCTTTTTTGTTTGTGCAATCAGCACTCGCGTTTACAGCACACCCTGCGCCAGCATCGCATCAGCAACTTTCACGAAACCAGCGATATTGGCACCGCGTACATACTGCGTCTGCTTGCCTTCACCGCCGTACTCCACACACGACTGGTGAATATCGAGCATGATGTGGCGTAAGCGTGCGTCCACTTCTTCGGCTTTCCAGCTCAGACGCGCGGCGTTCTGTGCCATCTCCAGCCCGGACGTCGCCACACCACCGGCATTAGCCGCTTTGCCCGGCGCGAACAATACGCCCGCTTCAACGAACAGATCAGTCGCTTCGATGGTGGTCGGCATATTCGCGCCTTCCGCTACGGCTTTTACGCCATTGGCGATAAGCACTCGGGCCGCTTCCACGCCCAGCTCGTTCTGAGTAGCGCAAGGCAGCGCGATGTCTACCGGCACATTCCACGGCTGCTGGCCTTCGAGATACGTTAACCCCAGTTTTTGCGCATAATCAGATACGCGGCCATCGCGGCTGGCTTTGATTTCTGTCAGCTGCGCCAGTTTTTCCGGCGTGAAACCGGCTTCATCGACCACAGTGCCGTTTGAATCCGACGCCGTAATCACGCGTGCACCCAGCGACATGGCTTTTTCAATTGCGTATTGCGCTACGTTACCCGAGCCGGACACCGCCACGCGCATGCCTTCGAAATCCAGCCCGTGGCGGCGCAACATGGATTGCGTGAAGTAAATCAGGCCATAACCGGTGGCTTCCGGGCGGATCAGGCTGCCGCCGAACGACAAGCCTTTACCGGTGAACACGCTCGCGGTGTTGTTGGAGAGTTTTTTCATCATCCCCGCCATATAACCGACTTCACGACCACCGACGCCGATATCGCCTGCGGGAACGTCAGTGTCCGGGCCCAGATGGCGGTAAAGTTCCAGCATCAGCGCCTGACAAAAACGCATGATTTCACCTTCGCTTTTGCCTTTCGGATTGAAATCACTGCCGCCCTTCCCGCCGCCCATCGGCAGCGTGGTCAGCGCATTTTTAAACGTCTGTTCAAAACCGAGGAATTTCAGAATCGATAAATTAACCGACGGATGGAAACGCATGCCGCCTTTATACGGGCCGATGGCTGAGCTGAACTGTACACGCCAGCCACGGTTTACCTGCACCTGATTTTTGTCATCAACCCACGCAATGCGAAACTGAATCACGCGTTCCGGCTCTACCAGACGTTCTAATAAAGCGGAACGGCGGTATTGCGGGTTTTGTTCGAGGAACGGCCATAGCGTGGTCATGACTTCACGAACGGCCTGAGAAAATTCGACCTGATGCGGGTCGCGTTGCTGGACTGAGGATAAGAACTGTTCGAGAGATTGAATCTGATCCATTGATTTGAAACTCCGTTTCTAAGTGATGTTGTTTTTATTTACTGCTTATTTTTTGACTATGCATCGACTTACAAGCGGACATCAAGCAATTTATTCCCCTGGTAAAGCACCTACGGTTTGCGCCCTTCAAGTTTCAGTAATAGCGCTTTATTCTCAAGCCCGCCGGCAAAACCAGTGAGTTTTCCGGACGCACCAATCACGCGATGGCACGGCGCGACAATGGAAATCGGATTGCGGCCATTGGCAGCTCCCACTGCGCGGACGGCTTTCGGGCGGCCAATACGACAGGCGATTTCGCTGTAACTGCGGGTTTCACCAAACGGAATTTCCAGCAGCGCAGCCCAGACTTCTTTCTGAAATTCGGTGCCGGTGAAGTCGAGATCCAGCTCAAAGCACATACGCTGGCCCGCGAAATATTCATTCAGCTGTTGTTCGGTTTTCAGCAAAATAGGGAATGCCGTATCCTCCAACATGTCGCCCAGTTTCACCCGCCCGTCAATTTCACATTCCCACAAAATAGCCGCCAGCTTGTCGCCTTTTGCCACCAGCGTGAGTAATCCGACCGGTGAATCTATCCGCTTAAATCTGTATTCCATTTGTGCTTTCCTCAGCCTGTTATGCGCAGACCACTTTACCGGAAAGGTGCGAAACAGACCAAGAGGCAAAACAGGGATTTGCGCGATGTCTTCCAGAGAATCTTCATAAAATGAAAGCGTTACATTGTTGAATGTAACGCTTCAGAGGTAGGTATATTGCCGGGGAGAAAAGCGGTTATTTCAGACCCATCTGTGCGCGCAGCTCAGATTTTGCGGCGTCAAACTCAGCTTTGAATTCAGGCTCTTCAGAAATTCTCTGCGCAATCAGCGCGGCACCGGTACGGCTCATCACGGTATCAGAACGGTAATGGAAACCTGCCACCAGGCGATTTTCGGCATAACCGGCAGCGCGGGTGAACAGCGCATTACGTTTTTCCGGCACCATTTCACCCAGCACGGTCGCCATCAGGTAGCCGATGGTGGAGTGCCCGGAAGGCCATGAACCGGATTTGGATTTTTTCAGCAGCGGATGAATCTGCTCATCCAGCATATACGGGCGCGGGCGGTTAAACGCTTTCTTGGCATGGTCGTCTACCACGTCTTCCGTCGCGACTATGCGGTCAAACAGTGCAGCAGTTTTTGGCAGTTTTTCGGCTGTAAAATCCGGGCCCATCACATCAGCGTAACGCCAGACATTTTCTTCAGCATCGGCGATTGCCGCTTTTTCCTGTTCCGGCGTACGGGTCGCCTGAATTTCCAGCAATTCTTTCAGTTCGGCTTTGGTCTGAGCGGAATCATCGGCCGGTGGTGCAGGCAAATACTTCGTCAGATCAAGCTGTTCGGAGGTGATGAATGGCTTAGCCTCATCGGCAGCCTGAACAACAAACGTCGAACCCAGAGTGAAAAGCAGTAAAGCGACAAGTGACTTACGCACGATGAAACTCCTGATATTTTTTGAATATCAGGAGAATAGAGAGAAAGTGTGACGGTTAAATGACAAATTCAGCCCAGCAGCCCGAGTTTTCCGGTCAGCTTTCTGACGATTTTCTTTTTCCCTGCCAGCGCGATACCCAGCAACTCTAAACTGCCGGTCGGCACGATAGCGACCGCTTCACGAAAAGCCGCGTAATCCGTGGTTCGCTGCCCTTCCACCGGAAAAATAATGCCGTCCATTTCATCATCATTCAGCACGTGCTGATGAAGTTGTGTGAGCTGTTCGCTGTCGGCAACCAGCACGCTGATACCAATCGGGATCAGACCCGGATGCTCGCGATTATCGGCATCTATCAGCGGCGCTCCCACCAGCGACGGGTGGCGTTGTCCGAGCGTCAGCGCCAGCACCGCAGCGGCATTGGCGGCGTGTCCGGCGGCCAGTTGCCGGTTGATGACGATCACACAGCGTTCAGGCGAAGAAGAAATAAGTGTTGCAGGCGTATTCATGATTAAGCTCCGGTCTGGTTGAACCCTGAGCTTAGCCTGCCGGTTTTTTTCAATCTGGAAGATTTGTGCACAAGCGCCGGTAATTCGCGGGCGTGAGCTGGTAAGCGCGGCGGAACCAGCGCCCGAGATGGCTCTGATCGGCAAAACCTAAATCTGCGGCAACCGCCGCCGGTGTCCGGCCTGACGCCAGCCCGTCACGGGCACAGGTCAGTTTTAGCTGAATAAAATACGCATGCGGCGGCAATCCGAATTCAGCTTTAAACGCGCGGCTGACCACAAAACGATTTTCGCCGGTGGCGGCTGCCAGCTGTTCCAGACCCATATCTTCGTGCAGATGCGCATGCAGATATTCCCGCGCGCGGTGCGCAATGCGTGACCACGGCGAGAATTGTTGCGGCTGCGGCGGTTGCCAGGTGAGATGCCCGCCCAGCGCGCTCAGCAAACCGTCGAGCGCCGTCTGGCGGACAATGCGCAGCTCTTTGCCATGCAGCGCCTGAAACGCCAGCGATGTGGCCTGCGCCAGACGCGGATCGTGCGCTAAGGTTTTTTCGAAACTCGGATCACCGGCAGAAGAAAGGGAATCGCGCCGCGCCGTCAGTTCACGGCTGAGCCATTGCGGGTCAAGATACAACATGTGATAGGTGAAACCGCCGGGCTGCACGGCGTCACCGTCATGGATTTCGCCCGGTTCGAGCATAAACACTTTGCCCGGCAGGCTCCGATGCTTCTGACGACGACAGCTGAACTGCTGCAACCCCTGCTGCGTGACGCCGACTAAATAGCTGTCGTGCCAGTGCGGATCGTAAGCATGGCCTTCAAAATGGGCGTGGATCGTTTCGATCCCGCTGTCTTTATCTTTCGACAAATCGACCCAGTTTGCAGACGCCATAAATACCCCGCTGAACTTATTAACAGCAGAGTAACAAATAGGTGATATGAAGAAAACTCGATCGGCTCCTCCCCTGCAAAGGGGAAGAGCCGAAAACATTACCGTTTAACGCTTTCAATAAAGGTTTTACGGGCGGTTTTCGAGCCCAGACGTTCAGCTTCATCCAGCAGTTTCAGGGCCTTATCAACGTCACCGGCTTTCACGGCTTTCTTAATCGCGTCGTTGAAGTAGCTTTCAGAATCGCTGAGCATCGGCTCGTTTGGCTTCGCAGGCGTTGCAGCTGGCGCGGCGGCAGGTTGGGTATTGCCGACAACCACTGGCGTTGCCGCAACCGGTGCGGAAGACGGGAAGATCTGACCAATCATCACGTTACCACTTTTCTGCTCGGCGCTGACTTTCAGGCTCAGCGTGCCGGTCGGGGTATGACGGGCAATCGGATCCGGGATATCCGGCACAGCGTTACCCACGCCCGCCGCAAAGGCTTTCGCCGGGTTGGTCATCTGCGTGGTGCCCGCCAGATCCTGACGAGTGGTGTAAACCAGCAGGTAAATTTGTTTCTGACCCAGTGCAGGTGTCAGTTTCAGCGTGCCTTCCAGACGGTCGCTGGAGACAATGCCCGGCTTCTGGTACGGGAAATAGCTGGAAGGATAAAACGCCGCCGGGCGCATCTGCTCATCGAGCACTAAGACGTTCGGCGCATAAAGTGTTTTGCCGGTGGCAATACTGGTCAGCGTGATTTCAAGCGAACCGCGATCGGCAGGCAGCGCAAACGCGCCCACAGCGCCCTGAATTTCACCCTGATTAATCTGAACGCTGGACGTTCCGAGCGTGACATCCTGCGTCACTGGCGGAACCAGCGGCGTCCATGAAAGGTTGCGTAAGGTCTGGCTGGAAATCGCCGGTGCCGTATTGGCGTCATTTTGCGCAGCGTGCCCGACCGCAGGGGCAGCAGCCATCAGGCTCAGCGACAGACACAGTGACAGCAGATTTTTTTTCATTATTGTTTCCTTTGAAATCACCCTGAAGCTGGCGGTCATCACCGATAATCCGCCAGCCAGCACATCTTCTTTACTGCTTTTGTTTTGCAATGAGGAGCCGAACCTCTAAATCATTCGTGTCACAGGAAGGCGGCAAGCCTCCAAGTCCCCGGGAGCGTAGACAACTACGTGACCGGGGCGAGGATGCGCAGCCAACGCACCAGTGGCATGAAGGATGACGAGGTTTACCACCAGATTTCCATTTGTGCACCGAAGGTCACTTCATCGTCGTTGCCGCGGCTGAAGGTTCTTGTGCTGGTGTCATTCATCGCTAAGCCATTGCTTGCGCCGCTGTCGGTGTCATAACCCCATTTTTCATCCCAGTTCGCGTAGGTGGCGAACACACGGATGGCAGGACGTGACCAGATGCTGTCACCCGCCTGCCACTGTTGCGCCAGGGTGACTTTGTACTGACCGTTTTTGTCGCCGGTACGCTGAGATTTCACGTTGTCGTATCCGACTTCCAGCAAGGTACTCATGATTGGTGTCCATTTGTACATCGGACGCACACCCACGGTGTACCAGGTCGTACCGTTGTTATTGTCGCGATCAACGTCCTGATACATCGCCACGTACATCAGGCTCCAGGTGTCGTTGAAGTCAATCGCACCATGGTCGAGTACACGAACCATGCTGCCGTTATTGTTGATTGCCGCGCCGTTGGAGTGGCCGTTCGCCGCGCCCTGGCCCGGATCGGTCATGGAATCAGACGCATATTGCAGAACGAATTTGTTGTAGCCGTTGTAAATGCTTTGCGTGTGCTCAGCCGTCAGCAGGAAGCCGTCTTTCGTTGCATCATCAGCCAGCGTGTAGCCGTCACGCGCATTGGCACGACCGTAATCCACACCCAGCTCCAGCACGCCGCCCGGGTTAGTTTGCAGACCGGCCAGACGGACGTCGAACACGTCGTTGGAGGTCGGCACTTCATTACGCTGGTCGGCGATGTAACCGTAAGAGCCACCGCTTTCGGTGTTACGGGTTGCGGCCAGAGACAATTTACCGAAGCCCAGATCGATATCTTCCAGACCTGCACCCGGGCCGGAAATATCCCAGTAGTAGAAGTCGATCATGTGGACGTCATGACGTTGGTAGAAACGCTTACCGGCCCAGATGGTGGAGCCCGGCAGCCATTCGATCAGGTTCTTACCCTTCACGTTTGCTTCGCGGAAAGCCGGATCGGTTGACTCCCAGTCGTTCTGTTGGGATACGGAATACGCCACGTTGGTGTCGAAGTAGAAGCTTTTATCCCCTTCTTTCCACACTTCCTGGCCCAGTTTTAACTCTGCGTACGTCTCACATTCGTTACCGAGACGGTATTTGCTGTCTGCGCCTGTCGCTTTGAAACACTGTTGCTCGCCACCGCTGCCGGTCCAGCCAATACCCGAACGGGCATAACCTGTAAAATCAACCGCCATTGCTTGTGTAGAAAGGATGCCAGCAGCCACTGCCAGCGCCAGGGAAGAACTACGCATTGTAATCATCATTTTCTCCTGTAGGGGATCGCGTGCTTTCAAACACCAGGTTCGGGGTGTAACCGGCGACATGCCGTTCCGTCCTCGCGGAACAGATGACAGCGGTGTGGCGGCAAACCGATGGCGAATGTTGCACCTTCTTCTACCAGCACCACGTCGTTCTGGCGGTACACCAGGTTCTGACGAATTGCCGGAATTTGGATGTGGATCTGTGTTTCGTTACCCAGTTGCTCAACCACCTGCACTTCACCGGAAAGCGTCACTTCGGCGACGTCGCTTGGCAGAAGATGTTCAGGGCGGATCCCCAGCGAAAGGTTGCTGCCGACCTGGACGTCGGTACCTTCCACCTGCAGCCAGACTTGCTGGCGGTTGGGCAATTCGACCTGCACGCGCGCAGGCTCAGCACCGGTGACTTTCACCGGCAGGAAATTCATTTTCGGAGAGCCGATAAATCCGGCGACAAAGCGGTTAGCAGGATAGTGATACAGCTCAAGCGGCTTACCGACCTGGGCGATATGTCCGGCATCGAGCACCACGATTTTATCGGCCAGCGTCATCGCTTCGACCTGATCGTGAGTCACGTAAATCATGGTGCGTTTCAGTCGCTTATGAAGACGGGAAATCTCGATACGCATCTGCACCCGCAGCGCGGCATCTAAGTTAGAAAGCGGTTCATCGAGCAGGAAAACGGTCGGTTCGGCGACCAGCGTACGGCCAATCGCCACGCGCTGACGTTGCCCGCCGGAAAGCGCTTTCGGACGGCGATCCAGCAGATGTGCCAGCTGCAATACTTCGGAAACCTGATTCACCCGCTGTTTAATTTCGGTTTTTTTCGCACCGGCCAGTTTCAGGCCGAATGACATGTTTTCAGCGACGGACAAATGCGGATACAGCGCATAAGACTGGAACACCATGCCGATCCCACGATCTGCCGGCGGTACTTCGTTCATGCGTTTGTCGCCAATTTTCAGTTCGCCGGACGTGATGTCTTCCAGGCCGGCAATCATGCGCAGCAACGTCGATTTGCCGCAGCCGGATGGCCCGACAAACACCACAAATTCGCCCTCTTCGATGTCCAGGTTGATATCGCTGGAAATCACGGTTTCGCCAAAGGCTTTGTACACGCTGTTAAGGGAAACGCTCGCCATCCTGAACTCCTGTACTTGCTGCCAGCGGGAAAACTCAATGCACCGAAGAGTGAAGGATTGGCGGCTAAGCGTAATCATCCGTAACAAAATTTTTCATGGGGGAGGAGCAGGGAGGATGACGGTTTTCTGCAACCGGATGAAAGTTCATACCAAAAATCAAATTCGTGATCTGAATGGCAAAAAACGAAGCATATTTTTGAGTAATGAACCACATAACGCCTGAGAGTGTTGGTGGGATCACATTCTGAGGGAGGGGGGCGTAGAACGGGGGATGATGAACCTCCGCCGGGTTGAATCCACACTGGCGTCGTACCCTGTCTTTTCCGTCACTGACGTTAAAAAAACTGAATACAAAAGGATTGGATTATGACCCTCAGCATGAAAAAGATTGTGAAACAAACACTGGCTCTCTCGGCGCTGGCTACGCTGGTGCTGTCATCTTCCGCTTTTGCCAAAATAGAAGAAGGAAAGCTGGTCATCTGGATCAACGGTGACAAAGGCTATAACGGTCTGGCGGAGGTCGGTAAGAAGTTTGAAAAAGACACCGGCATTAAAGTCACGGTTGAACATCCGGACAAACTGGAAGAAAAATACCCGCAGGTGGCAGCGACCGGCGGCGGCCCTGACATCATCTTCTGGGCGCATGACCGTTTCGGCGGCTACGCACAATCCGGCCTGCTGGCGGAAATCAGCCCCGACCAGGCCTTCAAAGACAAGCTGTTCCCGTTCACGTGGGACGCCGTGACATTTAACGGCAAGCTGATCGGCTACCCGGTTGCGGTCGAAGCGCTGTCGCTGATTTACAACAAAGACATCATCAAAGAAGCGCCAAAAACCTGGGAAGAAATCCCGGCGCTGGACAAAGAACTGCGCGCCAAAGGCAAGAGCGCCATCATGTGGAACTTGCAGGAACCGTACTTCACCTGGCCAATCATTGCCGCTGACGGCGGTTACGCGTTCAAGTATGAAAACGGCAAATACAACATCAAAGACACCGGCGTAAATAACGCAGGTTCTCAGGCCGGTCTGCAATTCATCATCGATCTGGTGAAGAACAAGCACATCAACGCCGACACCGACTATTCCATTGCTGAAGCCGCGTTCAACAAAGGCCAGACCGCCATGACCATCGACGGTCCGTGGGCGTGGTCAAACCTCGACAAGAGCAAAATCAATTACGGCGTGACGCTGCTGCCCACCTTCCACGGCAAACCGTCTAAACCGTTCGTCGGCGTGCTGACCGCCGGGATCAACGCCGCCAGCCCGAACAAAGAACTGGCGAAAGAGTTCCTGGAAAACTATCTGATCACCAACGACGGCCTGGCTCTGGTCAACAAGGACAAACCGCTGGGCGCCGTGGCACTGAAAACCTATCAGGAACAGCTGGAGAAAGACCCGCGCATCGCCGCCACCATGGCTAACTCCAAAAATGGCGAAATTATGCCAAACATTCCGCAGATGAGCGCCTTCTGGTACGCCGAACGTAGCGCAATCATTAACGCAGTCAATGGCCGCCAGACCGTGCCGCAGGCGCTGAAAGACGTTGAAACCCGCATTACCAAGTAAGCACTTTTCAAGGCAAACACCGGCGCGGAACTCACGGGTTCCGCGCCGTGAATAAAAGGATTTCCCTATGACTGCTCGAAAAAAACGGCCGTTCAGCACTGCGTTAAAATGGCTGGTGATCAGCCTGCTCGCCTGCTTTACCGGTTATCTGATCGTGCTGATGTATGCGCAGGGTGAATACCTTTTTGCCGTTCTGACGCTGATACTGTCCAGCCTCGGCTTATACATTTACGGTAACCGTCACGCGTATTCATGGCGCTACGTTTACCCCGGTCTTGCCGGAATGGGGCTGTTTGTCCTGTTTCCGCTGATTTGCACTATTGCGATTGCCTTCACCAACTACAGCAGCACCAACCAGCTGACGTTCGAACGTGCGCAGTCTGTTCTCATGGGACGTGAGTTCCAGGGAGGAAAAGCGCTGAATTTCGCTCTCTACCCGGCAGGAGACAAATGGCAGCTGGCGCTGACGTCAGCCGGTGACCGCGATACGCTGGTTTCGCCGCCCTTTGCTTTCGATGCTTCCGCACCGAAAACGCTGGAAATGCTGCCGCAAACCCCGCCATCCGCCGAAAAAGCAGGGCTGCGCGTAGTGACGCAAAATCGTCTGGCGCTCGGCCAGTTATCCGCAAAATTGCCTGACGGCGAGATCCTGCGCATGAGTTCCCTGCGCCAGTTCTCCGGCACGCAGCCGCTGTACAAGCTGGGTGAAGATCATAAACAGCTGACCAACGTGCAGACCGGCACGATTTACCGCCCGAACATGGACACCGGTTTCTATCAGGCAGTGAATGCTCAGGGCGAATGGCAGGCTGAAAAACTCAGCCCCGGTTTTACCGTGGGGATCGGCTGGGGTAACTTCCTGCGCGTTCTGCACGACGAAGGCATTCAGAAACCCTTCCTGTCTATTTTCGTCTGGACGATTGTTTTTGCGCTGCTGACCGTGGTGCTGACCGTGGCCGTCGGCATGGTGCTTGCCTGCGTCGTGCAGTGGGAAGAGCTGAAAGGCAAAGCGGCGTACCGCATCCTGCTGATCCTGCCGTATGCGGTACCGGCGTTTATCTCGATACTGATTTTCAAAGGGTTATTCAACCAGAGCTTCGGGGAAATCAACCTGATGCTGAGCGCCCTGTTTGGCATCAAACCGGCGTGGTTCAGCGACCCGATGACAGCCAAAAGTATGATCATTATCGTCAACACCTGGCTGGGTTATCCGTACATGATGATCCTGTGCATGGGCCTGCTGAAAGCCATCCCCGACGATCTCTACGAAGCTTCCGCAATGGACGGCGCGACGCCGATGCAGAACTTCTTCCGCATCACGCTGCCGCTGCTGATCAAACCGCTGACGCCGCTGATGATCGCCAGCTTCGCGTTTAACTTTAATAACTTCGTGCTGATCCAGCTGCTGACCAACGGCGGCCCGGACATGCTCGGCACCACCACACCGGCCGGACATACCGATTTGCTGGTCAGTTACACCTACCGCATCGCCTTCGAAGGCGGCGGCGGGCAGGACTTCGGGCTGGCGGCAGCGATTGCCACGCTGATCTTCCTGCTGGTTGGCGCGCTGGCTGTCGTGAACCTGAAAGCTTCACGTATGAAATTCGACTAAGGAGAAACACAAAATGCCAATGGTTAAACCAAAGTCGCAAAAAGCCAGATTACTGGTGACACACCTTTTGCTGCTGTGCTTTCTGGCGCTGATCCTGTTCCCGCTGCTGATGGTATTCGCCATCTCCCTGAGGCCGGGTAACTTCGCGACGGGCAGCCTCATCCCTGATCAGATCTCGTGGGATCACTGGAAGCTCGCCCTGGGGATTTCGGTCACCAACGGCGACGGCAGCATTACGCCACCACCGTTCCCGGTGATGCTGTGGTTGTGGAACTCAATCAAGATCGCCGGGATCACCGCCGTCGGGATCGTGGCGCTTTCCACGACGTGCGCCTACGCCTTTGCACGTATGAAATTCCGTGGCAAAAGTTCACTGCTCAAAGGGATGCTGATCTTCCAGATGTTCCCGGCGGTGTTGTCGCTGGTGGCGTTATACGCCCTCTTCGACCGCCTCGGCATTTACGTGCCGTTCCTCGGGCTGAACACCCACGGCGGCGTCATTTTTGCGTACATGGGCGGCATCGCCCTGCACGTCTGGACCATCAAAGGGTATTTCGAAACTATCGACGGCTCGCTGGAAGAAGCCGCCGCGCTGGACGGTGCCAGCCCGTGGCAGGCCTTCCGGCTGGTACTTTTGCCGCTGTCCGTCCCGATTCTGGCGGTAGTCTTTATTCTGTCATTCATCGCCGCGATTACCGAAGTACCGGTAGCGTCGTTGTTACTGCGTGACGTAAACAGCTACACCCTGGCGGTCGGTATGCAGCAATATCTCAACCCGCAAAACTACCTGTGGGGCGACTTTGCGGCTGCGGCGATTCTGTCGGCTATCCCGATTACGGCGGTATTCCTGATAGCCCAACGCTGGCTGGTCGGCGGCCTGACGGCAGGCGGTGTGAAAGGTTAAGTGATTTAAAAGCTAATGCGCTTGTTCCATTTGTTTGATTCCCTGTGTCTTGGGCGGCCGAAGAGGCCGCTTTTTTTTGTCTGTTCAGTCACAAATCCCGAGCTCTTTCCCTCCGATTTCCCGCACATGCCGAAAGGCATTTTTTACTGAATCCATATCTTTCCCACTCACAGCAAATTCATCAAAACAATTTCGCCATTCGCGAACAGCCTTCCAAACGGAATCAATTTCCGCGATCGCATGCTGCCGGTTCAGGCCAAAACGTTCTGACCAGGAAAGGGCATTAATCAAAGTCGCTTCACGTCCGTACTGACCTACACCTAAATGAAGCAAACGTGAATATGAAGCGCCCGGGCGAGGTACAACGTCATAAAGCGGGCTTAGCCTCCAACTCAACGTGACATTTTCCATGGGTTCCTGAGAGCCCTCCACCGGAGCCTGCCCGGGAGACTCATGGAGAAGGAAGCCATGATTTCTGAGATGATCGTCATCATTGTTGATCAGAATGTTAAACACCATTCGCCGGTAGAGTTCTGTCAGATCTTGCGAGAGAAACTGAGCATTCAAATGCCTTCTCATCGCATCAGCTATTTCTGCGTAACTGCTTCTCGGTGAGTCCATCTCATGTAAATCCATCAACGTCAGCGCCGAGTTAAAATGACGCCGTGAGACTGCAGACCCTTTTCCTTCACGATCAAAACGTTTAATCAGCATGGCAAACCGGTTTTCACCAATCTCTTTCAGCTGCGTGGGGGGAACACGTAAACCCGCCTTTCGGGCAAGTTCAAGTGTTGCTCTCTCGACTTTCGGGATATTCATTCCACGGTCGTTGGGCGAAGAAAATTTCGCCAGCCAGTGACTTTCATCAAGATCCAAAAGCGTTGCCTTCGGCCGCATCCCTCCCATACTGGAACCTGCATCCAGAAGATGATGAAGATTAGCGGGAACCAAAACACCCTGTTCGACACGATCGAAGGTTTCCTGAATATATGACAAAGAACGAATGTCGCTCGCGCCACTCAGTTCACGTGCAGGTTCACCATCTGCCGTAATATCCAGGGCGCCAACCCGGTTTGGACCTGCTTCCAGCAAGTAAACAGACTCTGGTAATGCATTCGCCGGAGAACGGGATTTTGCTTCAATAACTCGCCGCCCCCATGAATCGGGGGCAGCATCGCGGATCCCTCCAAATAGCGTCGTATTAGCCGGAAAAATTTCCTTTCGCGAAACGTCACGCCCGTTGAGAAAACCCAGTGATGTCGGGTCAATCTCAATCGCTCCTTTTCGTTTGAGGTATTTCAGCCCGTAGATAAAACTGCAGGAATTCAATTGAGTGCCTGCCTCAACCATTTTTAGTTTCCCGGCAGGAACAGCCCGGTAGCACCCGGCAATAAAGCATGAATGAGTAATGTGCTTTCAGAAATCATAATCTTTTAGCTCCCTCTCAGATAATTTCCTGGCGCGTTTAGGCTGGATCTTCTGATTCATCACACTGACAACTTTATCTTCACTGTTCAAAAGCCCGGCTAATGTCTGCCCCGGGCGGATCACATCGAGATATCGCAGTATTTGTCCTATCGCTACGCCTGAATCCCCGTTCTCAATCCTGCTGACTGTATTTCTTCCCAGATTGGCCCGCACCGCAACTTCAGATTGCGTCATCCGGCGGGCAATCCGGCCTTTAGCAAGGCGGCTTCCTATGCTCAGAAGTTGCTGTGAAATGTCGTCTGAAATCAGCAAAGATTGGGAACGTTTCATATTGCACCTTAAAATAAACACAATGTCATTAGTGGTTACTTTAAGGTGCAAAAAAAACTAAACAAGAGAAAGTTTCCGGCACTCCTTAAAATATTTTTGTAATAAAGGCTATGGCGCTGATATCAGAGGCTATCGCAAAAAAAGGGTTTCCCCGTACCGGCAGAAACCCTTTTCTCATTTCGTTATTTTCAGCTCACCGACACTTTCCGGCGGCGTTTATCGAGGTCTTTGATGAGTTTATTCACCTGCTCATCGGCAAACATTTCTTCGAGGGTACAGGAGAGTTTACGGCGCCAGTTCGGGTATTCATCGCTGGTGCCGGGGACATTGACCGGCGCGTCCATGTCGAGCCAGTCTTCCGGTTGCAGGCCGAGTAGCGCACAGGCGCTGTCGGCGACGTAGCGTTGCAGGCCGCGGTTGAGCACCGGCGTCATTTCCATTAATGCAGCTTTGTGCCCTGTTTTCTTCGGGATGCAGTCGTAATGATGCAACCCGTCGAGCAGCCCCTGACGCGCACGCGCACGGTCGGCGTACAGTTCCTGTAAAACGTCTTCGTCACGGTAAAGTCCGAGCGTTTTACCGAGCGCCAGATCGTCGCTTTGCCAGTAACCGCGCAGCGTCGGCAGGTCGTGCGTGGTGATGGTTGCCATCGCCTGAACCGGGTACGACTGCGGCGCACGGAAGTTGTTTTCCTCATCGCGCTCGAAATACAGCACTTTGTAGGAATAAACGCCGCCCTCGCGCAGCTTGCTGACGATCTCCACCGGCACAGTGCCCAGATCTTCGCCGATAACCATGCAGCGGTGACGCTGACTTTCCAGCGCCAGAATCGCCAGCAGATCGTCCACCGGATATTGCACATACGCGCCTTTATCCGCCGTTTCTCCGGCCGGGATCCACCACAAACGCAGCAGCGTCATCACATGATCGATACGCAACGCGCCGCAGCTGGTCATGTTAGCACGCAGCAAATCGATAAACGGCTGGTAGCCGCGCTTCACCATCACATGCGGATCCATCGGGCGCAGATCCCAGTTCTGACCGAGCGGCCCGAGAATATCCGGCGGCGCGCCCACCGAGGCTTTCAGGCAATACAGCTCGCCGTCGCCCCAGGTTTCTGAACCGCCTTCGACGACGCCCACCGCTAAATCGCGGTATAACCCCATCGGCATGTTCTGCTGCTGGCTGGTGCGATAGCAACTCGCGAACTGGGTTTCCGCCAGCCATTGCAGCCAAAGGTAAAACTCCACGTCTTCAGCGTGTTGCTCGCAGAATGCGCGCACCGCCTGGCCCCGGGCGTTGTGATATTTTTCCGGCCAGCGGTTCCAGCCGAGCGCGACATCCGTTTCTTTCGCCAGATGTTCATACAGCGCATCAAACGCCGCCTGTAAATACAGGCTTTCGCCGCCCTGTTTCACGAAACTGGCCAGCGATTTCACCTGCGGATCCTGGGTTTTGCGGCCACGGAAATGCCTGTACGCCAGCCGTAAACCTTCGAGTTTCAGTGGCATAACTTCGGCGTAATCCACCCATTCACTGGCGCGGACGGCCTGCAAACGCTGCTGCGTCAGCGGCTGGTTCCACCAGATTTGGGCTTCCTGGCTCTGCTTAAAGTCATCTACTGCGCTGACGTCGATATAAATGACGTTCAGCCAGCGGCGCGAAGACGGGCTGTACGGGCTGGCCGCCACCGGGTTCGCCGGATACAGCGCGTGAATCGGATTGAGCCCGACAAAAGCGCCACCGCGTTGGGCGACGTTTTCGAGTAGCAGATGGAGATCGCCGAAATCGCCGATCCCCCAGTTGTTTTCCGAGCGCAGCGTATAAAGCTGCACGCAGGCGCCCCACAGCTTTTTACCAGCCAGCAAGGCGTCCGGTTCGTAGCAGCGTTTCGGGGCGATAATCACCCGGCAATCCCACTGCTGTGCGTCCTGTGTCAGCGTCAGCTGGTGATAACCGGCGGGGATTTTCCCCGGCAGCGCCAGCGTCATTTTACCGCTGATCCGGCCCTGATGCGTTGCGCCGTTTTCCAGCTGTAACGTCCAGCCGAATTCACCTTCCCCGCTGACCGGCAGCGCCAGACGGCTGCCGGAGACAAAGACTTTGACCGGCGGAACCGGTGTGACAGCCGGACGATGTCCGGCCTTCCAGCCCATGGCCGACAGCAGTTCGCGCTTGGTTTCAGGCGCGATAGCCTGCTGCTTGCCATGTGCATTAATAAAACCAGAGGAAATACCCGCCTCCCTGGCGGCCTGCTCCAGTGCTTTGTTCTCCATGCATGCTCCTTAACGTTTCGCCTGCCAGATCCGCTGCTGATAATCGCGGATCGAGCGGTCGGAACTGAACATTCCTACGCGGGCAGTATTGAGAATGGTTTTACGCGTCCAGTCGTCCTGGTTGCGGTAAAGAGCATCGACTTTTTGCTGTGCGGCGCAGTAATCCGCGAAGTCCGCCAGCACCAGATACGGGTCACCGCCGCCGAGCAGGCTGTCGAGCATCAGGCTGAACGCCTGTTTGTCGCCGTTGCTGAAGAAGCCGCTTTCCAGTTCTTTGAGGATCTTATCCAGATGTTTGTCTTTCTTACGGATTTTCAGCGGATCGTAGCCTTTGGCCTGCAACGCTTTCACCTGATCGACGGTATTGCCGAAAATGAAAATATTCTCTTCGCCGACCTGTTCGGCAATCTCGACATTCGCGCCGTCGAGCGTGCCAACGGTCATCGCGCCATTCAGCGCCAGCTTCATGTTACCGGTGCCGGAAGCTTCTTTCCCGGCAGTAGAAATCTGCTCAGAAACGTCTGCCGCCGGGATCATCAGCTCCGCCACCGACACGCGGTAATCCGGGATAAACACCACCTTGATCCGGTCGCGCACCAGTGGATCGTTATTCACTTTTTCAGCCACCTGATTGATGGCGTAGATAATGTTTTTCGCCAGGTAATAACCCGGTGCCGCTTTCGCGCCGAACAGGAATACACGAGGCACCATGTCCATTTCCGGGTTATCGCGCAACTGACGGTACAGCGAAAGAATGTGCAGCAGGTTCAGATGCTGGCGTTTGTATTCGTGCAGGCGCTTGATCTGCACGTCGAAAATCGCGTCCGGGTTCAGCGTCAGGCCCATCGTGCGTTTCACGTACTCCGCCAGACGCACTTTGTTTTCGCGCTTAATCTGCTGATAACGCTGGCAGAATGCCGCGTCGTCAGCGGAGCTTTCCAGCCCTTTCAGGGCGTCCAGATTGTTCACCCATTCGGTTTTCAGGGTGTCATCAATCAGGGCGGACAGCGCCGGATTACACTGTTTCACCCAGCGGCGCGGCGTGATGCCGTTGGTGACGTTGTGGAATTTATTCGGCCACAGCTGGTGATATTCCGGGAACAGGTCTTTGACCACCAGCTCGGAGTGCAGCGCCGCAACGCCGTTCACCGCAAAGCCGCTGACCACGCACAGATTCGCCATGCGCACCTGTTTGTTCTGATGAACTGAAAGTTTTTCCCACACCGCTTTATCGCCCGGCCACTGTTTTTCGACCACTTTTTTGAAGCGGGCGTTAATGGCTTTGATCAGCGAGAAGTGGCGCGGCAACAGGCTGCGGACCAGTTTTTCATCCCAGCATTCGAGCGCTTCGGGCATCAGCGTGTGGTTGGTGTAGGCGAACGTCTGGCTTGTGATTGCCCATGCGGCGTCCCAGTCCAGCTGATGTTCATCCAGTAAAATGCGCAGCAGTTCAGGGATAGCGATCGTCGGGTGCGTATCGTTTAGCTGAATCACTTCGAACTTCGGCAAATCCTGAATGTTGCGGCCCAGGAAATGGTGGCGGCGCAGAATATCGGCCACCGAGCAGGCGCACTGGAAATATTGCTGCATCAGGCGCAGGCGTTTACCCGCCTCGTGGTTGTCATTCGGGTACAGCACTTTCGTCAGTTTAGCGGCATCGATACCTTTCTGTTCCGCCTTGAGGAATTCGCCGTCGTTAAATAAGGTCAGATCAAACGGATGGACATCGGTGGCCTGCCATAAACGCAGCGGCTGAGTCACACCATTTTTATAACCGACCACCGGCAAATCCCAGGCTTCGCCGCGCAGGGAAAACGCCGGATGCCATTGTTCGATACCCTGATCATTTTTCACCAGCTTGCCGCCGAACTGAACGTCCACGGACAGCGCGCTGTTGTGGGTGAACCACGGGTAACTTTCGCGATGCCAGCTATCCGGCGCTTCCTGCTGCTGACCTTCGCTGAATGACTGACGGAATAAACCGTACTGATAGTTCAGGCCGTAGCCGGTCGCCGGTTGCCCGACGGTTGCCATCGAATCGAGAAAACAGGCTGCCAGACGCCCTAATCCGCCGTTACCCAGCGCCGGATCGGTTTCCTGTTCCAGCACATCCGCCAGATCTACGCCCTGCTCTTTCAGCGCCTGTTGTACGGTTTCGTACCAGCCGAGGTTGATCAGGTTATTTGCGGTCAGACGCCCGATCAGGAATTCCATCGAAATGTAATTGACGTGCCGCTGCGGATGCTTTGTAGCCGCCGGCACGGGTTGTGCGCTGAGTTGTTCCGACAGCGCCGCGCTGGTGGCCTGCCACCACTGATGCGGCGTCATATCCTGCGCCTGCTGCAAACCGAACCCCTGCCACTGGCGTTTTAGCGCGGCTAAAAACTGTGTCTTATCCAAAGTCACCTGCATCACATGCCTCTTTATCCGGGAATTTGTAGGGAAGTCTGATGTTGATTATCACTATGCTGACGTTTGTGCTGATGAGAGGCATCATCCCGTCAAAGATTAGGCAGGGAGGAGAAACGGGGCGTAGCCGGATGAAGCGGAGGAACAGGGAGAAACCCTGAAAATTTGTATTAAGAAGTGTGATGCAGAGCAACTTAACGGCATGTAAAAACGTAACATTCTTGCAATCAATGTTTCAAAGGAGGACTTTAGAAAAAGTGATTAATTACACGCTGTGAAATAAATAAGGTTCCTCCCGTCTTTCTGTCAAAAGAATCGAAAAAATGCTGATCCCTTCAAAATTGAGCCGCCCGGTGCGGCAGCAAAATACCGTGGTTCGGGAACGTCTTCTGGCGAAACTCTCGACTGCGCCGAATTATCGCCTGACCCTGGTCGCCAGCCCGGCGGGCTACGGGAAAACCACGCTGGTGGCACACTGGGCAGCAGGAAAAAGCGATCTCGGCTGGTATTCTCTTGATGAAAGTGACAATCAGCCGGAACGCTTTGCCAGTTATCTGATTGCTGCGATACAGCAGTCCTGCGCAGGGCACTGTGTCAAAAGTGAAGCGCTGAGCCAGAAACATCAGTACGCCAGCTTACCGGCGCTGTTCGCTCAGCTGTTCGTCGAACTTTCAGACTGGCACAGCCCGCTGCTGCTGGTCATCGACGATTATCACCTGATTTCTAACGATGCCATCCATGAAGGGATGCGGTTTTTCCTGCGCCACCAGCCGGAAAATCTCTCGCTGGTCGTGCTGTCGCGCACCCTGCCGCCGCTGGGTATCGCCAATATGCGTGTGCGCGATCAACTGCTGGAGCTGAATGCAACACATCTCGCATTCACACATCCTGAAACTCAGCAGTTTTTCGAAAACCGACTTAAAGATCCGATCGATCAGGCTGACAGTGGCCGCCTGTGTGATGAAGTCGCCGGCTGGGCAACCGCACTGCAGCTGATTGCACTCTCGGCGCGGCAGTCGACCACGTCCTCACAGCAGTCGACGCAGCAATCCGCACGCAAACTGGCCGGCCTGAATGCCAGCCATCTGTCAGAATATCTGGTGGATGAAGTGCTGGATCGCGTTGATGCGTCAACCCGTGATTTTCTGTTGCGCTGTTCGTTGCTGCGTTCGATGAACGACGCCCTGATTGTTCGCCTGACCGGCAGCGAAAATGGTCAGCAACGCCTGGAGGAGCTGGAGCGCCAGGGGTTATTTATTCATCGCATGGATGACACCGGCGAGTGGTTTAACTTCCACCCGCTGTTTGCCACTTTTTTACGTCAGCGCTGCCAGTGGGAGCTCGCGGCCGAACTGCCGGAAATCCACCGCGCCGCCGCTGAAGGCTGGCTGGCTCAGGGTTTTCCGGCAGAAGCCATCCATCATGCATTAGGCGCAGAAGACACCAATATGCTGCGCGATATCCTGTTGCAACATGCCTGGGCACTGTTCAATCAGAGTGAACTGGCGCTGCTGGAAGAATGCCTCGCCGCGCTCCCGTACGATCGTCTGATTCAGAATCCGAAGCTGGTGTTATTACAGGCGTGGCTGGCACAAAGCCAGCACCGCTATGCCGAAGTCGAAACGCTGCTGGTAAGAGCTGAAAGCGAAATGCAGCAGCGCAATATTGTCATGGAACAGGAGCTGACGGCTGAATTTGACGCCCTGCGTGCACAGGTGGCGATCAACGATGGCCGTCAGGATGAGGCTGAAAAACTGGCCGCCGATGCGCTGCGTTTTCTGCCGTATGAAAGCTATTACAGCCGCATTGTGGCCACATCGGTCACCGGTGAAATCCAGCACTGCAAAGGGGATTTAACCCGTGCGTTGCCGCTGATGCAGCAAACCGAACAGATCGCGCGCCGCTACGAAGCCTATCACTATGCGTTATGGGCGCTGCTGCAGCAGAGCGAAATCCTGATTGCTCAGGGCTTTTTGCAGGCCGCGTTTGAAATGCAGGATCGCGCCTTTGAGCTGGTCCGCGAGCAGCATCTTGAACAGTTGCCAATGCATGAATTTTTACTGCGCCTGCGCTCGCAGTTGTTGTGGTCATGGTCACGCCTGGATGATGCCGAAGACGCGGCGCGTCAGGGGCTGGACGTGCTGAGCAACTTCCAGCCACAGCAGCAATTACAATGTCTGGCGATGCTGGCGAAATGTTCACTGGCACGCGGGCAGCTCGACAATGCCCATCACCACCTGCAACGTTGCGAAACGCTGCTAAAAAGCGGTCAGTATCATATCGACTGGCTGACTAACACCGACAAGCCGCGGATCATTTACTGGCAGATGACCGGCGATAAAATGGCGGCGCAACAGTGGCTGCAGCAGGCGCGTAAACCCGATATGGCAGACAACCATTTCCAGCAGGGACAGTGGCGCAATATTGCCCGCGTACAAATCCTGCTGGAGAGGTTTGACGAAGCGGAAGTCGTGCTCGATGAACTGAATCAGAATGCCAGACAGTTACGCCTGACCAGCGACCTGAACCGTAACCTGCTGCTGAGCAACTTACTTTACTGGAATACCGGGCGCAAAAATGACGCTCAGCGCGTATTGATTGAAGCGTTGGGGCTGGCGAACCGTACCGGTTTTGTCAGCCACTTTGTCATCGAAGGGGAAATGATGGCGCAACAGTTGCGTCAGCTCATTCAGCTCAATCTGTTACCGGAGCTGGAACAGCGTCGTGCGCAGCAAATCCTGCGGGAAATTAACCAGCACCATCGCCATAAGTTTGCACATTTTGACGAAAGCTTCGTCAATAAATTGCTCACCCATCCGCAGGTACCGGAACTTATCCGCACCAGCCCGCTGACCCAGCGCGAATGGCAGGTTCTTGGGTTAATTTATTCCGGCTACAGCAACGATCAGATTGCCGGTGAGCTGGATGTCGCTTCGACCACCATTAAAACGCATATCCGTAATTTGTATCAAAAACTGGGCGTAGCGCACCGGCAGGCAGCAGTGCAACAGGCTCAGCATTTGTTGCAGGTGATGGGCTATGGGGCGTAAACGCCCTCAAAATTCCCCGCCATAATGTCCATTTTCATAACACATCAGCGAAATTAGTTGATGTGTTATGCCTATTTTTCATTAGCGAACATTTTTTGCTCAAAAATAAAATCCGGTGATATAATGTGATCGTCATCACATTATTGTATTTAACCATTTCTTCAGTAAAGCCCATTGCCAACCTGTTGTAGCCGCTGTCCGGCGGATTTTGGCTTCGCGCAAAAGGCTGTAGTGAGTAAGGATTTTATCGATGGGTACGTTAACTGCCGGGATTTTAATGATGCGCTGGGAATTGCTGAGCGCCTTTCTGATGTTCTGCACCAGCCAGCTGAATATTGTTTGTCGCCAGTCCAGCCGCAATACGATGGCTTTCGTTTGCAGCGGCCTTGGCCTGACGGTGACCTGTTTCTTCGTCATGAGCCTGATGGGCATGAGCTACAATGCCGTGGCTGTCGCGCAATTCTGGGCGAACACCAAAGACGTGTTTTTCGACGTCATGAGTAAAACCCCGACCGATATGTCTTACTACTATTAATCTTATTTTTGATCGGCACTGACGACTTTTAAGAGGCAGAACTTTCGGTTCTGCCTTTTTTATTGCGTGTTCCCTTTCTCCCGCCGCGATTTTGTTGCTTATTTACGCAACGGAATGCCATCTAATCCTAAATTTGAAAATTTGCGCGATACGTCGAATCTCTTTTTGTACCGATCTTTCTGATTACCTGTAAATTGCAGTCTGTCTCGAAGGATAAAAGATATTGTGCCGACGCCTCAAACTATTGATTGCTAATAGTTGAACGGTCGTATTAGATTCTCACACTATACTTTTCTTAGAATGATCATTGTTTTGTTTGCTTCAGGCTGCTGAATTTTCTCTGATTTAGCACCCCTGCTTATGGCTGAAGGAATTCCGATGAATACGCATCACATGCTTGGCGCGTTAGTGTTACTGGTAAGCTCTGCCTCTTCACTCGCCGTTGAAACAACGGGTATCCCTCAGGATCAGGTCAAAGAACGTAACGCGTTCATTGCCGGCCTGATGAAAAAAATGACCCTGGATGAAAAAATCGGTCAGCTGAACCTTGTCACCGTTGGCCCGGATTATAAAAAAGAAGCCATCATGGCAGATATCCGCGCCGGTAAAGTCGGCGGGGTATTTAATACGGTCACGAAGCCAGACATCCGCCGTATGCAGGATGAAGTCAAAAACAGCCGTCTGAAAATTCCTCCTTTCTATGCCTATGACGTTGTCCACGGACAGCGCACGATTTTCCCGATAAGCCTTGGCCTCGCGGCCAGCTGGGATATGCAGGCCGTCTTCACCAGCGCGCATATCGCTGCTGTTGAAACCGCTGCCGATGGCCTGAACATGACCTTCGCCCCGATGGTGGATATCACCCGTGACCCGCGCTGGGGCCGAGTGTCTGAAGGCTTCGGCGAGGACACTTATCTGACCTCACGCCTTGCCCACGAGATGGTCACCGGCTTCCAGGGCAAAGATCCTTCTGCGCCCGATGCCGTGATGGCTAACGTGAAACACTACGCGTTGTACGGCGCGGTTGAAGGTGGCCGCGAATACAACACCGTAGACATGAGCCTGACCCGCATGTTCAACGATTACATGCCACCGTACAAAGCCGCGGTTGATGCCGGTGCCGGTGGTGTGATGGTTGCGCTCAACAGCGTTAACGGGATCCCGGCGACCTCTAATACCTGGTTGCTAAAAGATATTCTGCGCGACGACTGGCAGTTTAAAGGCCTGACCGTCAGCGATCATGGTGCAATTGGCGGGCTGGTTAAACATGGCGTGGCCGAAGACGATCGTCAGGCTGCCGCGATGGCGCTAAAGGCTGGCGTCGATATGGATATGGCTGACAACATGTACGGTAAGTATCTGAAAGGATTGCTGGCCGACGGGCTGGTCAGCCAGAACGATATCGATCGCGCCGTGCGTGACGTACTGGCCGCCAAATGGGACATGGGCCTGTTTGTCGACGAATACCGCCATTTAGGCCCGGCCTCCAGCGACCCGGCTGACACCAATGCCGAAAGCCGTCTGCACCGCAACGAAGCCCGGGAAGTGGCCCGCACTTCACTGGTTCTGCTGAAAAACAACAATCAGACCTTACCGCTGGCGAAGAAAGGCACGATTGCCGTCGTCGGCGCGCTGGCTGACAGCAAACGTGACGTCATGGGCAGCTGGTCTGCCGCCGGTAAAGCCGCTCAGGCCGTGACCGTGTTACAGGGCATGAAAGACGTGCTCGGCGATAAAGGTACGGTTCTGTACGCGCGCGGCGCCAATGTCACCGACGATCAGGCGATGGTCGATTTCCTCAATTCTTACGAAAAACAGGTCATTAACGACCCGAGAAAACCACAGGACATGATCGACGAAGCGGTGAGAACGGCTGAGAAAGCCGATGTCGTGGTTGCCGTGGTCGGCGAAGCTCAGGGGATGGCGCATGAAGCATCCAGCCGAACTGACATCAATATTCCGCAAAGCCAGCGTGACCTGCTTAAAGCCCTGAAAGCCACCGGTAAACCGCTGGTTGTCGTACTGATGAATGGCCGTCCGCTGACGCTGTCGTGGGAAAACGAAATTTCTGATGCGATGCTGGAAACCTGGTTCAGCGGTACCGAAGGCGGCCATGCCATTGCCGATGTCCTGTTTGGCGATTACAACCCGTCAGGCAAATTGCCGATGACCTTCCCGCGCTCCGTCGGTCAAATTCCGTTGTATTACAGCTTCCTCAATACCGGTCGTCCGTTTAATCCGCAGCATCCGGACAAATACACTACGCGTTATTTTGATATCACCAATGGTCCGTTGTTCCCGTTCGGTTATGGCCTGAGCTACACCAGCTTCAGCGTGTCTGACGTGAGTTTGTCCTCCACCACGATGGATGCCAAACACCCGCTGACCGCCAGCGTGACGGTAAAAAACACCGGTAAAATCAGTGGTGCGACTATCGTGCAGTGGTATTTGCAGGACGTTACCGCATCAGTCAGCCGTCCGGTTAAAGAGTTGAAGAACTTCGAAAAAATCAACTTGCAGCCGGGTGAAGAAAAAGTCGTTACATTTGCGATCGATGAAAAAGATTTACGTTTTTACAATGACAAGTTGAAATGGGCATCTGAGCCAGGAAAGTTCAACGTATTCGTAGGGTTAGACTCACAGGATGTGAAACAAACCGGCTTCCTGCTGAAATAACGTTCCGGGCCTGAAACCAGGCCCGGAACGCAGCCGAATACTTTCTCTCACAGGCGGGAACCCATAGCCCCCCGCCTGTTCTGAGCAGTAATTTCTGTCCGGTTACTGGATATATAACCGACAGTTGCTAACCTTAAATTCAATGTGTTACGCCTTCCTGCCCCTGTCTGCTAATTGCGGAGCGGTTCGGGTGTGCTGAACAGAGTAAGCTCCCTCTGTGCTGACTACCGCCAGGTCGCCACACTGGCGGCGCATAGCGTTCTTTGCGGAGAAACATTCATGGTCGACTCTCAAGATGCCTCCATCCTGTACCTGCATTTTGGTACGCCCCGCCCATACTGGCGACTGGGTTCAGACAGTAATGCCCTGGAGTTATCCGCAGAGAAAGGGGTCGTTAATGTTGCTATCTCTCTGACGCAATGGCAGGCGGGGAAGATCAGGCAACTGACCGGGATCACCTCCAGTTTTACACTGGACATCACCTTATTCGGCTCTCCTGTCCGCTTGTATCTGGTTGGCCGAAAAATCGACAGCAAAGCCTGGGCAGGTACGGCTTCCGCTTATCAGGATACTGAATCCGTCGCGCATGACCTTGAAGTTGGCCTGACTTTCGCTGAGCAGGTGGTGTCAGAAGCCAATTCTGTGATCGTAATTATTGATCAGGAAGGCAAAATTCATCGCTTCAACCGTCTGAGCGAGGAATATACCGGCCTGCGTGAGGAAGATGTTATTGGCCGCAGCGCCTATGATTTATTCATGTCGATGGAAGAAGGCCTGGCCTCCCGTCAGAATATCAATGGTTTTTTCCAGCACCAGCAATCCTACGAAGTCGAGCGTTGGATCAATACGGTGAAAGGCCAGCGGCTGTTCCTGTTCCGCAATAAATTCGTACACAGCGGCAGCGGCAAGCAGCAGAAATATTTGATTTGTTCGGGTTCGGATATCACCGACGAGCGTAAGGCGCAGGAACGGCTACGCGTATTGGCCAATACCGATTTGGTTACCGGCTTTGCTAACCGTAATGCCTTACAGGAATCGCTTGCGAAAGCGCTGATGGAACGCGGTGATAATAAGGTCGGGCTGATTTATCTGGATCTGGATAACTTCAAAAAAGTGAACGACGCCTACGGGCATATGTTTGGTGATCATCTGCTTCGTGCAGTATCCGACGCGATTCAGGACTGCCTGTCACCTAACGATAAACTGGCGCGTCTGGGGGGCGATGAATTCATTATCCTCAGCACTCACGCAGAAATAAGTTCGATGGAAGAACTGAGCCAGCGGGTTTTACGCCGCCTCAGCTTGCCCTTCCGCATCGGCCTGATTGAGGTGTATACCGGCTGTTCCGGCGGGATTGCAATCTGCCCTGAACACGGCACCGACGGCGATACACTGTTACAGAATGCCGATACCGCCATGTATGTGGCGAAGGAAAAAGGCAAAAATGCGCACTGCATTTTCTCCCCGGATATGAACGAGAAAGCCGCTGAATATATGTGGCTGGATACGCACTTACGTAAGGCGCTGGCAGAGAAAGATCAGCTGGTTTTGCACTATCAGCCCAAAGTCTCACTTTATGGCAACGTGCAAAGCGTGGAGGCCCTGCTGCGCTGGGATTCACCGGAACGAGGTTTGATTCAGCCACAAAGCTTTATTCCGTACGCCGAGGAGTCCGGGCTGATTACACCGATCGGCAAGTGGGTGATTGAAACCGCCACCCGTCAGGCGACCGAATGGCAGAAAAAGGGGCTGAACCTGCGCGTTGCCGTCAACCTTTCCGGACGGCAGCTTAACAATGGCTCGTTCATCACCACCTTGTCCGATGCCATGAAAAAAGCGGGAATGAAAGGCTGCATGCTGGATTTTGAGCTGACAGAAAGCTGCCTGGTTGAGGATGAAACTTCTGCGGTGGCGATGATTAATCAGTTGCATAAACTGGGTGCGCAGGTACATCTGGACGATTTTGGTACCGGCTATTCCTCACTGTCACAGCTGGCGAGGATCCCTCTGGACTGCATTAAACTGGATCAGAGTTTTATCCGTGGAATCAATGAAAATGCGGTTTCGCAGGCACTGGTGCGGGCAATTGTTGCGGTGGCAAAAACATTGCAGCTGACGGTTGTGGCAGAAGGTGTAGAGACGGCAGAAGAAGAAAAACTGGTGGATGAAATCGGTGTGGACAGCAAACAGGGCTTTCTTTACGCCAAGCCAATGCCCGCAATTGAGCTGGAGCACTGGCTTGAGGAAAAAATAGTTGCTTCACCCAATGTTTTTAAACATAAAGCAAAACAGAAATAGCGCCAGTGACGGGCTGTTTCTGCCTGCTGCTAGCCGGTTTTACGCAATGATGCGGTATGCCGGTTTTGCAACATAACCAGACGCTCCATATAACTCAGATCCTTCTCCTCCAGCGTAAACGCTGCATCCACCCAATCTTCCGTAATATCCATCAGCTCCGAGCGGGACAGCTGCAACACGCGCTGGCGTGCGCGGATCATCGCCCGGATCCCGTTGAGCTTTGGTCGCAGAACATCGATAAAAGTACGCGTGGCATTGAAAGCCTCGCCGGGCTGGAACAAAACGTCCACCAGCCCGCGCGCTTCGAACCACTCCGCCGTATGCGATTCACCCGTTGAAATCAGCTCTTCCGCCAGCTTCATTCCGGCTTTACGTGACACCAGAGAATAGCCGCCCATTCCCGGGAACAGGTTAAATGCGATTTCCGGGAACCCCATCCGTGCAGTGTTTTGCGCCAGCACGTAATGATGTGCCAGCGCGGCTTCAAACCCGCCACCGAGCGCAGTCCCTTCGATCATCGATAAACTGATCGCACCAACATCAAAACCCCGCGCTGCCGCATGTACGCAGTCAACGCAAGCCCGTGCGTACGAACGTAGAGCCTCACGCTTGTTATTGACGATGGATTCAACAAAGAAACTCAGATCGCCTCCCACATTGTACATATTGGGCACAAGCGATCCGGTTACCCAAAAATCAAACCGCAAACCGGACGCTTTCGCGGCATAGGTCAGCGTCATAATGTCTTCAATGAGCTCCTGATTAAAACATGGACGTGGATAAGACCTGAGCATCATCCACATGACATTACGGCCTTCTTCATAATAGGCTGCAATTTGGGACAAATGCCCGGCTTCGGTAAACGGGCGGCAGGCTGTATGGTCAATAAGATTCATAGTATATATCCAGGTTAGAAATGAATTTTTAGGGTGAAGCAGCTCCAGCCTAGTCCAGCTCTAACCCGAACTGAATCGATTCGAGATCGTTTTATAAAAATAATCCTAACTGCGACTGCCTAATAAAAAAATGTTAAAAATAAACAACCTGCGCTCATTCAATATTGTGTAAAAACAAAGAAATAATTATTTTATCTGCTATCTTATGCTGTTTTCTTCCCCCCTGAATAACGCCATCTAATTAAAGAACTGCGATTAATAATATGTGTAATAGTTAATTAATCCTCAGGGATTTCCCCAGAGTGATACGTATCACAGTCGTCGCACACTAACTTTCCAATTGCCCTGCCAGCGGCTAAATTGAAGTCATCTCCTCCGACCACTCAAGAGAATTCCATGACTGAACGCGCGTTGCCGTTTTACCCGCACCTGCTGGCCCCCCTGGATTTAGGTTTTACGCAGCTGAAAAACCGCGTGCTGATGGGTTCCATGCACACCGGGCTTGAGGAGCTGGAAGACGGGCCGGAGCGTCTGGCGGCCTTTTATGCCGAACGCGCGGCGGCGGGCGTCGGGCTGATTGTCACCGGCGGGATTTCGCCGAATGCGCAGGGCGTCGTTTATCACGGCGGTTCGGTTCTGGCGGAACAGCAACACATCACGCATCACCGCGTGGTAACTGATGCCGTGCATGCAGCCGGTGGGAAAATTGCGCTACAAATACTCCACGCAGGGCGTTACAGCTACCAGCCCCATCCCGTCGCACCTTCGGCACTTCAGGCGCCGATTAACCGCTTCACGCCGCATGCACTGAGCGAAGAAGAAATCGAATCGACGCTGGAGGATTTTGCACGCTGCGCGCAGTTGGCGAAAGAATCGGGTTATGACGGTGTGGAGATCATGGGCTCGGAAGGCTACCTGATTAATCAGTTTCTCACCGCCCGCACCAACCATCGCACCGACCGCTGGGGGGGCGGCGTCGAAAACAGAATGCGTTTTGCCACGGAAGCCGTCCGTCGCGTGCGTCAGATTTGCGGGCAGGAATTCATCATTATTTACCGCTTATCAATGCTGGATCTGGTCGAGGAAGGCTCAGACTGGCAGGAGGTCGAAATGCTGGCGCAGCGCATCGAACAGGCCGGTGCCAGCATTATCAATACCGGCATTGGCTGGCACGAGGCGCGTATTCCGACCATCGCCACGATGGTACCGCGCGGCGCGTTCAGCTGGGTGACGCAAAAACTCATGGGCAAAGTCGGCATCCCGCTCATCACCACTAACCGCATCAACGACCCTGACGTCGCAGAGAGAATCCTCGCCGGAGGCTGCGCGGATATGGTGTCGATGGCACGCCCGTTCCTTGCCGATCCGGCGTTTGTCGAGAAAGCTGCTCAGGGCCGCGCCGATGAAATCAATACCTGTATCGGCTGCAATCAGGCGTGTCTGGATCAGATTTTTGCAGGCGAAGTGACGTCCTGTCTGGTGAATCCGCGCGCCTGCCATGAAACACAAATGCCGGTCGTGCGTGCGCAGCATTTCAAACGCCTCGCGGTGGTCGGCTCTGGCCCGGCCGGTCTGGCCTTTGCGACCACCGCCGCCAGCCGCGGGCATCACGTCACGCTGTTTGACGCCAATACCGAAATCGGCGGCCAGTTTAATGTCGCCAAACAAATCCCCGGCAAAGAGGAATTTTATCAGACACTGCGCTACTACTCGCGCCAGCTGACACTGCTTGGGGTCACCTTGCGTCTCGGTGAAACCGTGAATGCCAGCCAGCTTAACGGTTATGACGAAGTGATCCTCGCCTGCGGAATTTCGCCGCGCCTGCCGGATATTCCGGGGATCCACCATCCGCGCGTGATGTCTTATCTCGACGTCCTGCGCGATAAAAAACCTGTCGGCCAGCGGGTGGCGATTATCGGCGCAGGCGGAATTGGTTTTGATACCGCCGAATACCTCATACACAACGGCCCGTCATCGAGCCTGAGCAGCAGCGCGTTCAGCCATGAATGGGGCATTGATCGGTCGCTGACGCAACGCGGCGGCCTTGCACCACAAGGCCCGCAGCCGGAACCTGCCGCACGCGATATCGTTTTGCTGCAACGTAAATCCACCAAAATCGGCGCGGGATTGGGTAAAACCACCGGCTGGATCCACCGCGCCAGCCTGTTACAGCGCGGCGTAAAAATGCAAAGCGGCGTCAGTTACGAACGCATTGATGACGCGGGTTTGCACCTCATAATGAATGGCGCACCGGTGTGCCTGGAAGTGGATAACATCATTATCTGCGCAGGACAGGAGCCGCAGCGCGCGCTGTATCAGCCGTTGGTGGACGCCGGAAAAACCGTGCATCTGATTGGCGGCGCGGACGTCGCGGTAGAGCTGGATGCACGGCGCGCTATCGGTCAGGGAACGAAACTGGCGCTGGAGATCTGAGGGACTATTCAGTCGAAAAAAAAGCCGCGAGAGCGGCTTTTTCATAGGTGCTGGCTTAAATCAATGCTGAGCCGCCGTTTTTACCGCGCGCAGGATCACGAACTTTTGGTTGGTGGCGATGGTTGTGCAGTTGCCGAAGAGGCGACGCAGCTTCTGGTAGTAATCCAGATGACGGTTGCCGACGATGCGCAGCTCGCCGCCGGTTTGCAGGCAACGTTTGGCGTCGCAGAACATCCGCCACGCGGTGTCATCGCTGATGACCGTGCCCTGATGGAACGGTGGGTTACACAGCACGGCGTGGAGCGTTTCACGTTCAACGCCTGCGAGCATGTTGTTCACTTCGAAATGACAGCGGTTCAGATCTTGCGGCAAGTTGTTTTCAACGTTCAGACGGCTCGATTCCACCGCCATGTAAGACTCATCGACAAACAGCATTTCAGCATCCGGATTCAGCGCCAGCGCGGTCATGCCGATCACGCCGTTACCACAGCCCAGATCCGCCATGCGTCCTTCAATACCTTCCGGCAGATGTTGCATAAAGAAGCGCGCGCCTATATCCAGCCCGCCGCGTGAGAATACGTTCGCGTGGTTGGAAATGCGGAATTCACTGTCGTCCAGCGCCCATTCAGAAATCACTGGCTCAGACGTTTGTGCTGGCAATGTCGCTTCACAATGGATCAGACGCGCTTTTTTCCACGCCAGGCTGGTTTTGGTCGGGCCGAGGATTTTCTCGAACAGTTGCAGCGTTGAGGTGTGAATATCACGGGCTTTGGCGCCAGCGATAATTTGCGTATCCGCTGTAACCACTTCACGCAGCGCCAGCAGTTGCTGCTCGAGCAGTGCCAGCGTTTTTGGCACTTTAATGACCACCAGCCCCGGATTGATCGGCAACGGTACCAGGCTGCTTTGCGCCGCCACGTTGTCTTCATCAAACCCATTAATGCGCAGATTGTGGCGCGTCGCCAGCTGGCTCATGAACGAATCATTAATGCTGGTCGGATTAAATTCCTGTAACGCGCAAGCCAGCGCGCCAAAAGCATCGTTGAAAATCAGCAGCGGACGGCCGTTGAGCGTCTCGGTGTTCAGGGTTTGCAGCAGATATTCATCGGCCGCTTCCCATGCCTGTAACTGCGTTGCCGCCTCTTCCAGCGGGTAACGCTCCAGACTCAGTTGCAGTAACTGACCACCTGCTTCAGTTTCGAATTGGCTCATTGGCCCTCCTCAATATTCAATTTGCGCTGTTTATCCCCTAATTTGGGCTATCAGTAAATTGTTTTTTCAGTTAAAAAGGGGTTTATCTGCCTGATCGCAGCGATCGTGCCAAAAACCACGCTTAACGATCCGGCACCTTTTCCCCGGCAATAAGAGACAAAGCAAACAGTTATGCCTGAATTGACCTATCTGCAAGGCTATCCCGAGCAACTTCAGGCTCAGGTGCGCCAGTTAATCGACCAGGAGCGTTTAGGTAAAGTGTTGCTGACGCGCTATCCCGAGCCGCACGAACTGACCACCGACAAATCGCTTTATCAGTATACTCTCGACCTGAAAAACCAGTTTTTACGCAGTTCATCACCGTTAAGTAAAGTGGCATATGACAATAAAATCCATGTGATGAAACACGCGCTGGGGCTGCACACCGCCATTTCCCGCATTCAGGGCGGCAAGCTGAAAGCCAAAGCAGAAATCCGCGTCGCCACCGTTTTTAAAAGCGCGCCGGAAGCTTTCCTCAAAATGATCGTGGTTCACGAACTCGCGCACCTGAAAGAAAAAGAACATAACAAAGCGTTCTACAGCCTTTGCTGCCACATGACGCCGGACTATCATCAGTTAGAATTTGATACGCGCATGTACCTGACGCATCTGGAAATATTCGGCAAGTTGTACCAATAATTAGTATTACTCAACCCATCCCCAAATCATTCGAGCTGCATCAAGGCGGCAACTGAGTGAATTCCCCGGGAGCATACATCAGTATGTGACCGGGGTTCGCGAAGGCGGCCAACGCAGAGGCAGCTTGAAGGATGAAGGGGATTACCGGAGAACTTATGATTCGCTTTGCGGTAATTGGCACCAACTGGATCACCCAGCGTTTTATTGATGCCGCGCACGAAAGCGGCAAAATGAAGCTGACCGCGATTTACTCCCGCACGCTGGAAGGCGCGAAAAAGCTCGGCGAGGATTATCCGGTCGATCATTATTTTGATTCACTTGAGGAAATGGCCGCGTCCGACCTCATTGATGCGGTGTATATCGCCAGCCCGAATTCCCTGCACTGCCCGCAATCCCTGCTGTTTCTCAGCCATAAAAAACACGTCATTTGCGAGAAACCGCTGGCCTCCAATCTGGCAGAAGCCGAAAGCCTGATTGCCTGCGCGAAAGAAAATAACGTCGTGCTGTTTGAGGCGTTTAAAACAGCCTATCTGCCGAATTTCCTGCACATGAAAGGCGCGCTCAGCCGTATCGGTACGCTACGCAAAGCCATCCTGAATTACTGCCAGTATTCATCACGTTATCCGCGCTATCTGGCCGGTGAAAACCCGAATACTTTCAACCCGGCGTTTTCTAACGGGTCGATTATGGATATTGGTTATTACTGCCTGGCGAGCGCCATTTCGCTGTTCGGCGAGCCGAAATCCGTGACCGCTACCGCCGTCCTGCTGGAAAGCGGCGTCGACGGCCAGGGTACGGTGATTTTGTCTTATGCGGATGATTTCGAAGTGGTAATTAACCATTCCAAAATCAGCGATTCTCTTTTACCCAGTGAAATTCAGGGCGAAGAAGGCACGCTGCAGATGGAGAAACTGTCCGAGTGTCAGACACTCAGCCTGACCCCGCGCGGTGGCCAGAAGCTGGATCTGACCCAACCACAGCACATTAATACCATGCTGTATGAAGCGGAAACTTTTGCGATTCTGGTGGATAACCAGTTTGTCACGCACCCGGGGCTGGAAGTCTCACGCATCACCGCCAAAGTACTGACGGAAATCCGTCGTCAGACGGGTGTAGTGTTCCCGGCAGACAGCCGACCTTAATCATTATCTTAAATTCGGGAGTAACAGATGATTGCACCCAGCCAGAAACCTCTGCTGATTTTACAGACCGGCAATGCGCCCGATCCTATCCGTCGTGTGCACGATAATTTCCCGCAGATGTTTATCCGTCAGGGCGATATTGACCCGCAGCAGGTTGTGATTGTGGATTTACAGGCCGGTGAGCGCCCGCTGCCGCCGGAAAATTACTGCGGAGCCATTATCACCGGTTCGCGCAGCATGGTGACGGAGCATCTGGCATGGAGCGAAGAAGCCGCCGACTGGGTGCGTCTGGGCATGCTGCAGGAATTACCGATGTTCGGTGCCTGTTACGGCCATCAGCTGATGGCTTACGCACTGGGCGGCGAAGTGGATTACCATCCGCAGGGCATTGAAGTCGGCACGCACGAAGTCACGCTGACGCCCGCCGGACATCTCGATCCTCTGGTTTCACAGCTTCCGGCGCAGTTTGCGGCGAACCTGATCCATCTGCAAACCGTCATCACGCCGCCGGCGACGGCCACCGTTTTAGCCAAAACGCTGCACGATCCGCATCAGATCCTGCGCTACGGGCCGAACGCGGTGAGCACGCAATTCCACCCGGAATTCAGTCTGGCGGTGATGAAAACGTATCTGTCATGGCTCGGATCGATTGCCGAAGACGACAGCGTCGACTTTGCCGGTCAGGCTCTGCACCTTAGCGAAACACCGCTCAGCCGCGGGTTGTTACTGGCGTTCGTCAGCGCACTCGGCAAACGCCAGGCACTGGCGGGATAATGAACCATAATGTTTCTGAATGTTTGACAGCGGATACATTTTGTATTATTTTCCGGATCGCAAAGGGGAGTAACTTCTTCGTCGGATAATCGTCATTACGGTGTCTGGACCCGCGCTTAAGCGCCGTCTCAGCCACCCGGTTACCGAGGCAACCCACGAATCTAATTGATAGTTTTCTCGAAATCATTCGAGTTGCAGGTAGGCGGCAAGTGTGCGAATCCCGTGAGCTGACATTGGTCAGTGATTCGGGTGAGCAAACGCAGCCAACACCCCTGCAGCTTGAAGGATGATGAGAAAACGGGTTGTAAGTGAGACCTTGCCGGAAGGCGAGGTTTGCTTATAGCTCAGAGAGAGCGGCTAACGTCTTCCGACGCTGGCCGTTTTTTTTTGATGTTTTTTCGAGGATAAACCGATGATGAACTCCGTAGGCAACCCGATTCTCTGGGGCTCTTTTGCCGTGGTAGTGATTATTATGCTCGCTTTCGACCTGCTGTTGCAGGGCCGCAAAGGCGCGCAAACCATGACCATGAAAAGCGCCGCAATGTGGTCGCTGGTGTGGATTGGCCTGTCGCTGTTGTTTAACTTCGGCTTCTGGTGGTATCTCAACGGCGAGTTTGGCCGCGAAGTGGCGGACGCCAAAGCGACCATGTTCCTGACCGGCTATCTGCTGGAAAAAGCGCTGGCGGTCGATAACGTCTTCGTCTGGCTGATTCTGTTCAGCTACTTCTCAATACCGGCCAATCTGCAACGCCGCGTGCTGGTTTACGGCGTGCTCGGCGCAATCGTCCTGCGTACCGGTATGATTTTCGCAGGCAGCTGGCTGGTCGGACAATTTAGCTGGATCCTGTACGTGTTCGGCGCGTTCCTGCTGTTCACCGGTATCAAGATGGCGCTGGCGAAAGACGATGACGGCGAAGTGGGCGAGAAACCGATGATCCGCTGGCTGCGCAGTAAGATGCGTATGACCGACGATTTGCAGGGCGAGAAATTCTTCGTACGCCGCAACGGTATCTTGTTCGCCACACCGCTGCTGCTGGTGCTGATTATGGTTGAACTCAGCGACGTGATTTTCGCGGTAGACAGTATTCCGGCCATCTTCGCCGTGACCACCGACCCGTTCATCGTGCTGACGTCTAACCTGTTCGCGATCCTCGGCCTGCGTGCGATGTACTTCTTGCTGGCGGGCGTGGCGGAACGTTTCTCCATGCTGAAATACGGTCTGGCTGTGATCCTGATCTTCATTGGTATCAAGATGCTGCTGCTCGACGTGTTCCACATTCCGGTAGGGATTTCGCTCGGTGTGATCGCGTCGATTCTGATTATCACCCTGCTCATCAACACCTGGGTGAACCGTCGTAACGACCGTAAAAAGCTTACCAAATAAACCAGGCGATACCCTTATTAGCCCGGGCGGTAATTCCCGCCCGGATTTTGCGTTCAGCGATGGTTATGAGGAATGTCCACTATCATATCCGTGGACATCACCATCGTTATCAAAGCAATTTCTGGCGCATGTGTATTGAGAGGATTAATCTCCAGCGCACCAGATAATCTTATACCGCTATCAACAACAATCGCTTTCCTTGCTGCAAGAACATTGATTGGGGAAATAATTTCGCAGTGTATTTCCATCTGCGTCATCGCATTGGCAATGGCTCCATTTGATGCCCGGCTTGTGATCATATGCTGTAAAACGTCGACACCCTTTGCCCTGACGGCATAAACATATCCTTCGTACATCGCGGCATATTTCATCGCAATAGGCAGTTCTTTCGATGTGGAAACCCCACCTAATACCTGGCCACCGTCATGAATTTTTATTCCACCTGCAAAGCGTGGCGTAAAACCTGATATAAATATTTCTGACGGCGCACGGGTATCTGCCCGGTAGGTAATTCTATCATCTGGCATACGATCCTCCATTGATGAAATTGATCAAATATCAGGCTGGTTAGCGATTTTCAATCCAGCTATCTGAATGACTGATATTCCCATCTTTAAAAGTCCAGGTAACTTTTTCGTAAGTAAGTTGGAGGCTTTCCATATGATTGAATTTCTCAGTCGCACTATTTTTTATGTTATGCATGAGGGGGGAAACCGAAGCAATTCTTACATTTTCAAGGAACATATTAAAATATTCGACTTCCTGCCCGGCATCGTTTATTTGGTACCACTTTACTTCAGCCGATTTGAGCGTCTGGCCTGAGCTCACAGCTTTGTATAGATAGGGTGATGACATATCAAATTCTTTTACTACAATCATCGGGCTGTGTTTACGTAAACCCGTTATTTTCCCTGTATTACCGTCAATGGGTGAGGAAAGCGAATGCGCAAACTCTATGATCTCAATACTTCCTTCACGTCCGGAAACGTCAACAGAACCTTTGATGTTATTACCGCCATCATCTTTCAACCACAGATAAGAAGGGATCGCCATTCCATTGCTCCAATATATTAATATGAGTGATGCTTCTCTAAGTATGTATAAAGCATTTAAGATAAATGCAAATGAATAAATAATCGTTTCATCTGGGGGGGTAAAATATGTCAGATTAATATTAAAATCAAAGGGGATGTTTATAAAATAATTAATAAAACAAGCAATTGAATAATAAAAATGTATAAATAATCATGTAAACATTCATATAAATCAGTATGGCTGAGTAGCGCGAGTAAGGCTGTTAACTTGATGCAAAAAAAGACGGCGGGTGAGTTAACAACCGTCGTCTTTATGTTTAATAATTAAAATTACTGCCAGCCGTAACGGCGTACAAACCAGCCTTTCACGCACTGCGTCAGCACCATATAACCGGCCAGGATCGCGATGAGCCATGGGAAGTAGCTCAGCGGCAGCGCCTGCAATTGCAGGAATCCGGCGACCGGCGAGTAGATCAGCGCGATACCGGTAACCACCACCATCAGCGTCATGATGCACAGCGGCCAGGACGCGCGGCTCTGGATGAACGGCACCTTGCGCGTGCGGATCATGTGGACGATCAGCGTCTGCGACAGCAACCCTTCAATGAACCAGCCGGACTGGAACAGCGTCTGCGCTTCAACGGTATTGGCTTTAAAGACCCACCACATCAGGCTGAACGTCAGGATGTCGAATACGGAGCTGATCGGCCCGAAGAACACCATAAAGCGGCCGATATCCCCGGCGTTCCAGCGCTGGGGTTTTGCCAGCTGTTCCTCATCGACGTTATCAAACGGGATCGCCACCTGAGACACATCGTAAATCAGGTTCTGAATTAACAGATGCAGCGGCAACATCGGCAGGAACGGCAGGAAGGCACTGGCAACCAGCACGCTGAAGACGTTACCGAAGTTAGAACTGGCGGTCATTTTGATGTATTTCAGCATGTTGGCGAACGTTCTGCGCCCTTCCGTCACGCCCTGCTCCAGCACCATCAGGCTTTTTTCCAGCAGGATAATATCGGCGGCCTCTTTAGCGATATCCACCGCAGAATCCACGGAAATACCGATATCTGCCGCACGCAGCGCCGGTGCGTCGTTGATGCCGTCGCCCATAAATCCGACCACATGCCCTTCACCGCGCAGCACGCGCACGATGCGTTCTTTGTGCATCGGCGTGAGTTTGGCAAATACCGTGGTTTCGCGGGCAACGTGTAACAGCTGTACGTCGTCGAGTTCGTCGATATCACTGCCAATCAGTACGTTATCTGCCTTTAAGCCGACGTCTTTGCAGACTTTACGCGCCACCAGCGGGTTGTCGCCGGTGAGAATTTTGACGGTCACGCCTTTGCGTTGCAGGGCTTCCAGCGCCGGTGCAGTGCTCTCTTTTGGCGGATCGAGGAACGCGATATAGCCGGCCAGAATCAGGCTGGATTCGTCCGTTACGCCGTAGCCTTGCGTGCGGGAAGGCATGACTTTGTGCGCCACCGCGACTACACGCAGCCCCTGCTGATTGAGGTCGTCGGTGATGCGGCGAATGCGCCCGAGCAGCACATCGGTCAGCGGAACAATCTCACCGTTGAGCTGCACCAGCGTACAAATCGACAGCATTTCTTCCAGCGCACCTTTGCAAATCAGACGGTGATTCTGGTCGTTTTCTGCCACCACCACGGACATCCGGCGGCGGTCGAAATCAAACGGGATTTCATCAACTTTCAGGGAATTGTGCGCCTGACTGGCATCACCGGCTTCCAGCACCGCCACGTCGAGCAGGTTTTTCAGGCCGGTCTGGTAATGGCTGTTCAGCCACGCCAGGTGCAGCACGTCATCGCTGGTCACGCCAAGCACGTCGGTGTGGCGTTCGAGGACGATTTTATCCTGCGTCAGCGTGCCGGTTTTGTCGGTACAGAGAATGTCCATCGCGCCGAAGTTCTGGATCGCGTCCAGACGTTTGACGATGACTTTCTGGCGCGACAGTTTCACCGCCCCTTTCGCCAGTGTGGACGTCACAATCATCGGCAGCATTTCAGGCGTCAGCCCGACCGCGACGGACAGCGCAAACAGCGCCGCCTCCCACCAGTCGCCTTTGGTGTAGCCGTTGATCACCAGAACGACGGGCGTCATCACCATCATAAAGCGGATCAGCAGCCAGCTGACTTTGCTGATGCCCGCCTGGAAAGCGTTCGGCTGGGTATCTTCCTGCACCACGCGCTCGGCAAGCTGGCCGAACCAGGTTTTGTTGCCGGTCGCAATCACCATCGCTATCGCCGTGCCGCTCACCACGTTGGTGCCCATAAAGCACAGGGTATTCAGTTCAAGCGGATCGTTAGCAATGGGTTTCTTTTCGCAGGCGTGTTTTTCCACCGGCAGGGATTCACCGGTCAGCGCCGCCTGGCTGATAAACAGATCCTTGGCGGAGAGAATACGCAAATCCGCCGGGATCATATCGCCCGCCGACAGCTTAATCAGATCGCCCGGCACCAGCTGGCTGATGGCAATTTCGACCGTTTCACTGCGGCAGGTTTGCGCGTCGCTGCGCAGCACGGTCGCGGTGTTGCTGACCATCGCTTTCAGCGCATCGGCCGCTTTGTTGGAACGCGCTTCCTGGATGAAGTGCATGAACGTCGAGATAAACACCATCGCGCCGATGACCAGCGCGGCGGTCAGATCGTCGGTGGCGTAAGACACCATGCCGAGCACGGTCAGCAGCAAATTGAACGGGTTGCGGTAGCAGTGCCACAGGTGCAGCCACCAAGGCGCAGGTTGCTGATCGCCGGTCTGATTCAGGCCGGAGACTTCACGGATTGTCTCAGCTTCCTGCTCCGTCAGCCCTTCAGGATGGCTGGCAAATTGCAGGTAAAGCTGGTCTTCGGTTGCACGGGCACAGGCCTGACAATGCGCTGCCATCGCCGCAGGCACCGCCTGTGCGGCGCGGCCCGGAACGGTTTCGAGCATCGGGTCGCGACGAACTAAACGACGCGGAAGATTGCGGCTGAGCGCATTGAGCAGCCGGGAAGTTATATTTTTGAACATCATTCGCACCTTTGTTTCGCCCACGGCAAAACCGCCACAAGCATGGCAAAAGGATTTTATAAAAACAGGGCGAACGAAAAAAAACGTGCACCACTGCTCACCAGATAACGTCACGGCAAGCAGCAGCAAAGGCGGGTGCTTACCGGATCACAACGGACCTACAGAATTGGGGTCGGGTTCCATCAGGTTTTCACCTCCGGTAAGGAACAGTTTGGAAATTCATAGCCGTCGGGCAGGAAAATCCGTTAGGGTAATCAGGAATAAGTGGATATACCTTCGATAATTCGCGCAGTATACGCCTGTGAAGTGCAACCAAAATTAAACCTGATCAAGTTATTAATCATTCATCAAACAACCATACAAAATAACTATGCAAAATCGCCTGACCATCAATGACATTGCCCGCCTGAGCGGCGTTGGAAAATCCACGGTATCGCGCGTGCTGAATAATGAAGGCAATGTCAGCCCGCAAACCCGTGAGCGCGTTTTGCAGGTGATTGAGCAGGAGCATTTCAGCCCGTCAAAATCGGCACGCGCCATGCGCGGTTTCAGCGACAAAATTGTGGCAATTATCGTTTCGCGTCTGGATTCCCCTTCTGAGAATCAGGCGGTGCGCGCCATGCTGCCGTTGTTTTATCAGCAGGGATACGATCCGATTGTTCTGGAAAGTCAGTTCAGCGCCGAACGCGTGAAAGAGCATTTGCAGGTGCTGAAGCAGCGCAATATCGACGGCGTGGTGTTGTTTGGTTTTACCGGATTGTCGGCGCAAATGCTGACACCGTGGAAAGATAAGCTGGTGATGCTGGCGCGCGATATGCCGGGTTTATCTTCGGTCTGCTACGACGATGCGGGCGCGGTGCAACTGCTGATGCAAAAATTGCTGGCGCAGGATATCCGGTCGGTTGGCTTTATCGGCGTTTCACCGCACGACACCACCACCGGGCAACGCCGCAGCGAGGCGTACCGGGTTTTTTGTCAGGAACATCACCTCACGCCGCACATTGCGCTGGGCGAACTCACCTACCAGAGCGGTTTTGAGCTGATCCCGCAGTTGCTTGACCGCGATATTCAGGCGGTAATTTGCGCCTCCGATACCATTGCGATTGGCGCGCAGAAATATCTGCAACAGCAGCAAATCCGTGGCGTACAGGTTTGCGGTATCGGGAATAACCCGTTGCTGCATTTCCTGTTTCCGCAATCCCTGTCGGTTGAACTCGGCTATGGTGCGGGTGGAGAAGCCGCCGCGAAGCAGCTTCTGGCGCAGCTCGACGGTTCCGCGACGCTGCAACAGCTGATTATTCCCGGCCAGCTCGCCGTCTGATTTTCCCCTCTTTGGTTTTCTGAATAACAGAAACTTTGTGATCTTCCCGGCAAAACCGGGAACGTTCCCGGACAAGTTCCCACCGGCTTCGCTATGCTTGAACCGTTCCCTACCTCAACGACAAATTTACGCATACCTATAAAAGGCCACCTCCTATGAGTAAGGTAAAACAACAGGATGTTGATCAGCTGATCGCCCTCGTGGGCGGCAGTGACAATATCGCCATGGTGACTCACTGCATCACGCGTCTTCGCTTTGTCCTCAATGACCCGTCCAAAGCGGATCCGAAGGGCCTCGAAACCCTGCCGATGGTGAAAGGTTGTTTCACCAACGCCGGTCAGTTTCAGGTCGTCATCGGCCCGGAAGTGGACGATTACTACAAAGTGCTGATCGCCAGCACCGGCAAAAGCGAAGCCGGCAAAGAGCAGGCGAAAGTGGCCGCACGCCAGAATATGAGCTGGTTCGAACGCAGTATTTCGCATTTCGCTGAAATCTTCTTCCCGCTGTTACCGGCGCTGATCAGCGGCGGTCTGATCCTCGGTTTCCGTAACGTTATCGGCGATATTCCGATGAGCGGCGGACAGACGCTGGCGCAGATGCACCCGCTCTGGCAATCCATTTACGACTTCCTGTGGTTGCTGGGCGAAGCGGTGTTTATGTTCCTGCCGGTGGCCGTGTGCTGGTCAACCGTGAAGAAAATGGGCGGAACGGAAATTCTCGGCATCGTGCTGGGGATCACGCTGGTTTCGCCACAGCTGATGAACTCCTACAACCTTGGCCAGCAAATTCCTGAAGTGTGGAATTTCGGCTGGTTCACCATCGAAAAAGTCGGTTATCAGGCGCAGGTTATTCCTTCCGTTCTCGCCGGTATGGCGCTGGCGATGATTGAAAATGGCCTGAAACGCATCGTGCCGAATTACCTGTATCTGGTGATTGTGCCGGTCACGTCGCTGATTGTTGCCGTCTTCCTGGCGCACACGCTGATCGGGCCGTTTGGCCGCATGATCGGCGACGGCGTGGCCTTTGCGGTGAAATTCGTGATGACCGGCAGCCTCGCGCCAGTCGGTGCCGCGCTGTTTGGTTTCCTGTATGCGCCGCTGGTGATCACCGGTGTACATCAGACCACGCTCGCCATCGACATGCAGATGGTACAGAGCACCGGCGGAACGCCGGTCTGGCCGCTGATCGCCCTGTCCAACATTGCGCAGGCCGCGGCCGTTGTCGGCGTCATTATCGTCAGCCGTAAACACAACGAGCGTGAAATTTCCGTGCCTGCCGCCATCTCCGCGTTCCTCGGCGTGACCGAACCGGCGATGTACGGGATCAACCTGAAATACCGCTTCCCGATGCTCTGCGCGATGATCGGGTCAGCTTTCGCCGGGCTTATCTGCGGCCTGTTTGGCGTGACGGCAAACGGCATCGGCGTCGGTGGCCTGCCGGGCATTTTGTCCATCAAACCGCAGTTCTGGAGTATCTACGCGCTGGCGATGCTGGTGGCGATTGTGATCCCAATCATCCTGACCGTTCTGGTTTATCAGCGTAAAGCCCGCCGCGGCGAGCTGGCGGCGGTGTGAAGAAACAGATGTTGAATAAGGAAAATGCGATGAGCAGCGAATTGCCGTGGTGGAAAAACGGCGTGATTTACCAGATTTACCCGAAGAGTTTTCAGGACACCACGGGCAGCGGTACCGGCGATATCAACGGCATCACGCAGCGCCTGGATTACCTGAAAACGCTGGGCGTTGACGCGCTGTGGCTGACGCCGGTGTACCTGTCGCCACAGATTGATAACGGCTATGACGTGGCCGATTACTGCGCGATTGACCCGGCTTACGGCACGCTGGAAGATTTCGAGCGCCTGACCCGCGAGGCGCATCAGCGCGGTATCCGCATCGTCATGGACATGGTGTTTAACCACACCTCGACGCACCACGAATGGTTCCGCCAGTCGCAGGTTCCGGCCAGCGTTTTCCGTCCGTTTTACATCTGGCGCGACAGTGCGCCGGAAGGCGGGCCGCCGAATAACTGGCGTTCAAAATTTGGCGGCGGCGCGTGGGCGTGGCACGAAAACAGCGGACAATATTATCTGCACCTGTTCGCCACCGAGCAGGCGGATCTCAACTGGGAATACCCGCCGGTGCGCGAGGCGCTGAAAAAAGTCTGCCAGTTCTGGGCCGATAAGGGCGTCGATGGTTTGCGTCTGGATGTGATCAATCTGGTGTCCAAACAGCAGGATTTCCCGGCGGACGACACCGGCGATGGCCGCCGTTTTTACACCGACGGCCCGCGTATTCACGAATTCCTGCAAGAGTTTAGCCGGGACGTTTTCAAGCCGCTCGGGCTGATGACCGTCGGTGAAATGTCATCGACAAAACTGGAACATTGCCGCCGCTACGCCGCCAACGATGGCAGCGAATTGTCGATGACGTTTAACTTCCATCACCTGAAAGTCGATTATCCTAACGGTGAAAAATGGACGGACGCGCCGCCGGATTTCGTGCAGCTCAAGCAGATTTTCCGCGAATGGCAACAGGGAATGCACGGCCACGCCTGGAACGCGCTGTTCTGGTGTAATCACGATCAGCCGCGCATTGTCTCGCGCTTTGGCGATGAGGGCGCGCTGCGCGAAACGTCCGCGAAGATGCTGGCGATGGTGCTGCACGGTTTGCAGGGTACGCCGTACATTTATCAGGGCGAAGAGATCGGCATGACCAATCCGGGCTTTAAACATCTCGAACAGTACCGCGATGTGGAAAGCCTGAACATGTTTGCTGAACTGAAATCCGACGGGCGCAGCAACGAAGAACTGCTGCGGATCCTGGCGCGAAAATCCCGTGATAACAGCCGGACGCCGATGCAATGGAACGACGGCGATCAGGGCGGCTTCACCACCGGCACGCCGTGGATTTCGGTCAGCCATAATGTAAAAGACATCAACACTGAACAGGCGCTGGCAGATAAAAACTCTGTGTTTTATCTTTATCAGCAACTGATTCAGCTGCGCAAAACCGTGCCGGTGCTGACTCACGGGGATTATCAGGATCTGCTGCCGGAGCACCCGCAGTTGTGGTGTTACCAGCGCAAGGCAAACGGGCAAACGTTGCAGGTGATGGCGAATCTGAGCGGTGAAAATCAGGCCGCCAGTCTGCCTGATTTCGCAGGCAAAACGCTGCTGGGCAACTATGGCGATGCAACGGTTTCAGACAGCCTTCGTCCTTACGAATGCCGCTGGCAACTTCTCGAATAATCTGAATATTCACATCTGTCGGGTCAGTCACATCAGTGGCTGACCCGTTTGTTTTTTAGGCATCTCCTTAAAAAACAATACGCAAAAAACAGGCCAAAATTTACATTTGTTCACCTATTCTTCCGACAAAAAAATTCTTTGTTTCAGGTCAATAAAATGACAATTAACGCTCGCGCAGATCCTACATCTAGTGTGTATAGTACACACCCAACCCAATATGTAGCGATTTCTCGCAAAACCCCCACAACCGGCCTCCAGGCCTTGCGGGGCGCGGGAATGAGCGTAAAAGGAGTGTCATTGTGAAGGCAGACAGACTGGAATCCGTACCCGCAAAATCCAATAACAAAATGCAACCCATCGTGATCAAGCGGGATGGTTGTCAGGTCCCTTTCGATGAAGTTCTGATCAAACAAGCGGTGCAACGCGCCGCCGCTGCCGCCGGTATCGACAGCGTCGGTTACTGTGAACAGGTTGCCCGCATTGTCGCTGAAAATCTGCAAGACCAGGCCCGCGTCGATATCCATGAAATCCAGGACGCCGTTGAAAACCAGCTGATGGCTGGCCCGCATAAAAAACTGGCGCGCGCTTATATCGAATACCGCCATGACCGCGACGTAAAACGCGAAATGCGTGGCCGCCTGAATCAGGAAATCCGCGGTCTGGTTGAGCAAAGCAATATGGCGCTGCTCAACGAAAACGCCAACAAAGACAGTAAAGTGATCCCGACTCAGCGCGATTTGCTGGCCGGTATCGTCGCCAAGCATTACGCCAAACAACACATTTTGCCGCGGGACGTGGTGCTGGCGCATGAGCGCGGTGAAATCCATTACCACGATCTGGATTACTCGCCGTTCTTCCCGATGTTCAACTGTATGCTGATTGACCTGAAAGGCATGCTGAATCACGGTTTCAAAATGGGGAATGCCGAAATTGACACGCCGAAGTCAATTTCTACCGCCACGGCGGTCACCGCGCAAATCATCGCGCAGGTCGCCAGCCACATTTACGGCGGCACCACCATTAACCGCATCGACGAAGTACTGGCACCGTTCGTCACGTCCAGCTTTGAAAAACACCGCGCCATCGCGCAGGAATGGCAGGTCGCTGACGTCGAAGCCTTTGCGCACAGCCGCACCGAAAAAGAGTGTTACGACGCCTTCCAGTCGCTGGAATATGAAGTCAACACGCTGCACACCGCCAACGGCCAGACGCCGTTTGTCACCTTCGGCTTCGGCCTCGGGACGACCTGGGAATCACGCCTGATCCAGCAATCTATTCTGCGCAACCGCATTGCAGGGCTCGGCAAAAACCGCAAAACCGCCGTGTTCCCGAAACTGGTGTTTGCTATCCGCGACGGCCTGAACCATAAAGCCGGTGACGCGAATTACGACATCAAGCAACTGGCGCTCGAATGTGCCAGCAAACGCATGTACCCGGACATTCTGAATTACGATCAGGTGGTCAAAGTCACCGGCTCGTTCAAAACGCCGATGGGCTGCCGCAGCTTCCTGGGCGTTTATGAAGAAAACGGCGAGATGATCCATGAAGGCCGTAACAACATCGGCGTGATCAGCCTGAACCTGCCGCGCATCGCGCTGGAAGCCAGACAGGATGAAGCGACGTTCTGGAGCCTGCTCGACGAACGTTTACTGCTGGCGAAAAAAGCCCTGATGACGCGCATTGCCCGCCTCGAAGGCATCAAAGCGCGCGTCGCACCGATTCTGTATATGGAAGGGGCGTGCGGCGTGCGTCTGAAAGCCGACGACGATATTTCCGGTATCTTCAAAAATGGCCGCGCATCGATTTCTCTGGGTTATATCGGCGTGCATGAAACCATTAATGCACTGTTCGGCAACCAGACCCACGTCTTCGACGCCAGCCAGCTGCGTGAAAAAGCGGAGGCGATTGTTGCCCGACTGAAAGCCGCCACGGAAAGCTGGAAAGACGAAACCGGCTACGGATTCAGCCTGTACAGCACGCCAAGCGAAAACCTGTGCGACCGTTTCTGCCGCCTCGATAAAGCCGAATTCGGCCTGGTCGCTGGCGTCACTGATAAAGGCTATTACACCAACAGCTTCCATCTGGACGTGGAGAAGAAGGTGAATCCGTATGAAAAACTCGACTTCGAAGCGCCATATCCGCCACTGAGCAACGGCGGTTTCATCTGCTACGGCGAGTACCCGAACCTGCAACACAACCTGAAAGCGCTGGAAGACGTGTGGGATTACAGCTACACCCGCGTTCCTTATTACGGCACGAATACGCCGATTGATGAGTGCTACGACTGCGGCTACACCGGTGAATTCGAGTGCACCAGCAAAGGCTTCACCTGCCCGAAATGCGGCAACCACGAGCCTTCACGCGTGTCAGTCACCCGCCGCGTTTGCGGTTATCTCGGCAGCCCGGATGCGCGTCCGTTTAACGCCGGTAAACAGGAAGAAGTGAAGCGCCGTGTGAAGCATTTGGGTAACGGGCAACTGGGTTAATGTTGTGAATTTTCATCAATATTACTCAGTGGATGTGGTCAACGGACCCGGAACGCGCTGCGTACTGTTCGTTTCCGGCTGCGTCCACGAATGCCGCGGTTGCTATAACAAAAGTACCTGGCGCGTGGATTCCGGCAAGCCGTTCACGCCGGAAGACGAAGACCGGATTATCGCTGACCTGCAAAACACGGTTATTCCCCGCCAGGGGCTCACACTCTCCGGCGGCGACCCGCTGCATCCGCAAAATCTGTCTGCCGTACGCAAGCTGTTGCTGCGCGTACAGGCAGAATGCCCCGGCAAAGACGTGTGGATGTGGACTGGCTACACGCTCGGGGAGCTGACACCAGAACAGCAGGACGTAGTGGCACTGATCAATGTGCTGGTGGACGGAAAATTTGTGCAGGAACTGAAAGACCCGTCGCTGATCTGGCGCGGCAGCGGGAATCAGGTGATTCATTACTTACGGTAAAGCGCCTGAGATGAAAGCTTACAGAGGGGAAATCACTCCCCCTCTTTTCTCTAAATTCCATTCAGCAAAAAATCAAACGCGTTTTTCACTTCATAGATTTCACCGTCGAGCTGTTTTATCCACACACCGATTTCCGATGGCGGGATACCACCAGGAATATGGGTCATTAATACATAGTGCTTATGCTGAACTTTAAGTAATGGGCACAATCTTTTGGGTGGATAAATACTCATCTTCGCCAGAGGAACCAGCGGTACCATTACCGTATCGCCATACCCACTTGCGAGGGGGTGAAGAACATTAAGCAGATAAGGATAAGCGCGCTTCTTACTGCCTTTATTTTCATAAATAGCGTACTGCTCCATTTATAATTTCCGCGGAGGATGAGTCAGAGTCCCATGCTTTTCCACATACTTTTTAATAGCTTCAAGCCCCGCTTTATTCTCCCGTTTCCATTTTTCACCCGCGGTTTCCTCAACGGGGTGCTCCGCAGACACTTTAAAATCCTTCTTATTTCCTTTAGACATAACAGTTCCTTTTACATGTTTTAGTATAAAAAACAAACAACTAGGAACAGTGTATTCCTCCGTTTTCACGCCGTAAACCGCCGATGTGTATTCCTGAGAGACATCTTCCAACTCTTGCGTTCCCTGACGCGTGTTCAGGCAACCGCGATACCGTTGATTTCGATATTCGAGATGCGCAGCTCAGCACTTGCCAGCATATTGACCAGCATATCGATACTGAAAACCGAGATTTTTCCCCGGACAAGATCCGATATCCGCGGCTGCGTTACTCCGAAAAACTTCGCAGCCTGGGCCTGTGTCATTTTGTTATTTTCGATATGCGCGGTGAGAACCCTCATCAATTTAGAGCGCACTTTCATGTTTTCAGCCCGTTCCGGGGTGTCTTCAATGGCATCCCATACGCTGTCAAACTCTTCAATCATTGCGAATACTCCTTTATCAGGGTTTTGTATCGCTGCTTTGCCAGTTCAATATCCTGATGACTTGTCGTCTGAGATTTCTTCTGGAAACAATGCAACACGTAAATGGCCTCTTCTAATTTAGCCAGATAAATCACGCGAAATATCCCTGCGGGATCCTTAACCCTGACCTCTCTGACCCCGGTGCCAATGGCTGGCATAGGTTTCCAGTCAAACGGCATTTTCCCCTTCTGCACAAGCTCAAGTTGATAGCCTATGTCTTGCCGGACGCTGAGTGGTAATCCCCGCAAATCAGCAAGACTACTGCCCGCGAAGGCGATTTTTTTCATTATGACTTCCTTGTAAATATTATACAAAATTTTATATAAAATAAGATATGGTAATCACATTCAGTCATTTCATCAGGCTACTCCAGCGACCTGATCCCGCCGTGTCTGGAATGTAATTGCCTTATATTTTCCCGTAAATCCTCACAGGTAATTCCTGCGAGACATCTTCCAACTCTTCACTTTCCTGCAACCCACCGTTCACCCAACTGTCACTAAACTTCGCCAAGATGATGCCAACGCCGAATTGAGGTTTGCATCATGTCCCCTTCTTTTCTCTGTCAAGAATCCACTGCCCGTTTATCCCGTGCGAGGTATTCATTGTGATGAACTTATCTAGACATCCGACCAGTCACACCACGGTTTATCAGCAAATCGCTGCCGAACTGGAACAGGAACTGCGTAATGGTTATCGCTGCGGCGACTATCTGCCACCAGAACAGCAACTTGCAGAACGTTTTCAGGTTAACCGCCACACGCTGCGCCGTGCAGTAGATGAGCTGGTCGATCGCGGCTGGCTGCAACGTCGTCAGGGTATTGGCACGCTGGTGCTGATGCGGCCTTACGATTACCCGCTGCATTCGCAGGCACGCTTTAGCCAGAACTTGCTGGATCAGGGCAGCCACCCGACCAGCGAACGTCTGTTGGCGGTACTGCGTCCGGCCACCGAGCATGTCGCTGCGGCGTTATCGCGTCAGGAAGGCGACACCGTTATTCATCTGCGCACGCTGCGCCGCGTCAACGGTGTGCCGGTCTGCGTGATTGATCACTATTTACCGGATCTCGACTGGTGGCCTGCGCTGCAAAACTTCCATAACGGCTCGCTGCACGATTTTATCCGCGAAGAGATTAAGCAAAAGCTCAGCCGCCGCACCACCCGCATCAACGCCCGCCGGGCGCTGGCGAAAGAAAGCAAATTACTCGAAATCGTGCCACAGGCTCCGCTGCTGTGTGTGCGCACCCTGAACATTTGTGAAGGCAGCGATCAGGTGGCGGAATACTCCGTCAGCCTGACGCGTGCAGACATGATTGAACTGACGATGGAGCACTGAATGGATCACCTGCAAACCCGCCAGCGCTGGATGTCGGTGCTGGCCCACAGCCGCCCGGATGAACTGCTCGCACACTGGCAACCGCTGAATCTGTCTCCGCAATTTGAACGCATCCGCGCCGCCGAAACCGGCCTGACGCAACTTCAGGGCCGCATGGGCGGCACCGGAAAACGTTTTGTGATGGGCGACATGACCGTCACCCGCGCCGTCGTGCAGATGGACGGCGGTATTTACGGCTACAGCTATGTCAGCGGCCGCAATAAAGCCCACGCCGAACTGTGTGCCGTGCTCGATGCGTTGCTGCAAATGCAAGGCATGGACGAATTGCTGCACAAGCGCGTGATTGCCCCGCTGGCTGCGCTGCAACAGGAACGTCGCCAGCAGCGCGCCCGTGAGGTGGCTGCCAGCCGTGTCGATTTCTTTACCCTGGTTCGCGGAGAATAATTCATGTCACTTGTTGCCAGTTTTCAAAATCCGGTTGCCGATGCGCAATACAGTTTCCGTCGTATTCTCAAAGCGTTAAGCGAACCCGGCGTCAGCGTGCAGTTGCCCGCGATGCCCGGTTTCGGCGCGCTGGGTTCTGCCAGCGCCTGCGTATTGCTGACGCTTATCGATCAGGACACCCCGTTATGGTTGAGCGCTTCACTCAACGATGAAATCTTGCGAAAAAACCTGCGCTTTCATACCGGCGCGGTGCTGACCGACGATCCTTCTGCCGTCAGTTTTGCGCTGGCGGATCCGGCACTCGATAACGCCACGTTACTGGCTTTCCCGTGCGGTGATGAAATGTCGCCGGAACTGGCAACCAGCGTTATCGTTCAGCTTGATGGCCTGACTGGTGGTGCTCCACTGCGCCTGCGCGGGCCGGGCATTGAGAGCAGCCGGACGATTTCGCCACAGTTGCCGGACGCGGTTCGCGATTACCTGCTCAACCGCCCTCACCGTTTCCCGCTCGGCCTGGACTTTATGTTCACCTGCGGCGAAGAACTGATTGCCGTACCGCGCACCACGCGCGTGGAGGTGTGCTGATGTACGTCGCCGTTAAAGGGGGTGAGAAGGCGATTGCCGCCGCCCATCAGCTGCTGGCGCACGAACGCCGTGGCGACACTGATGTGAATGAACTCGGCTGCGAACAGATTGAGCAACAGCTGGGTCTGGCGGTCGATCGCGTGATGAGCGAAGGCGGGATCTACGACCGCGAGCTGGCCGCACTGGCGATTAAACAGTCCGGCGGCGATCTGGTGGAAGCCATTTTCCTGCTGCGCGCTTATCGCACGACGTTGCCGCGTCTGGCGACCAGCGAACCGCTGAACACCAAAGCGATGCGCCTGGAACGTCGTATTTCCGCCATCTATAAGGATTTGCCGGGCGGTCAGGTACTGGGGCCGACATACGATTACACCCACCGTTTGCTGGATTTTGCCCTGCTGGCGGAAGGCGAAGCGCCGTTTACACCTATCTCCGACGAACCTCAGGCGGAAAATTGCGGGCACGTTTTTGACCTGCTGACGCAACAACAGCTGGCGGTTGAGGAACAGGACGACGGCACTGAGCCGGAAGATATCACCCGCACGCCGCCGGTCTATCCGGCCTCGCGCGCAGCCAGATTGCAACAACTGGTGCGCGGCGACGAAGGTTTTCTGCTGTCGCTGAGTTATTCCACACAGCGCGGATATGGCCGTACGCATCCGTTTGCCGGTGAAATCCGTACCGGCTGGCTGACCGTAGAAATCGTGCCGGAAGAGCTGGGCTTTGCGATTGATATCGGCGAAATCCTGCTGACCGAATGCGAGATGGTGAACGGCTTTGTCGCGCCCGAAGACAAACCGCCGCATTTCACCCGGGGTTACGGGCTGGTGTTTGGCCGCGCCGAACGCAAGGCCATGTCGATGTCGCTGGTCGACCGTGCGCTGCAAACCCGTGAATACGGCGAGCAAATCAGCAGCCCGGCGCAGGACGAAGAATTCGTTTTATCTCACGCAGACAACGTCGAGGCGGCGGGTTTCGTTTCGCACCTCAAGCTGCCGCACTACGTCGATTTCCAGGCCGAACTGGAATTGCTCAAGCGCCTGCGCGCTGCGAAAGAACAGGACTCAGCCCATGAACAATAATGCTGCTCAGACGCTCACCGGTTATAACCACGGTTATCTCGACGAGCAAACCAAACGCATGATCCGCCGCGGGATCCTGAAAGCCGTGGCGATCCCCGGATATCAGGTTCCGTTTGCAGGCCGCGAAATGCCGATGCCTTACGGCTGGGGCACCGGCGGGATCCAGCTGACCGCCAGTGTGATCGGCGAAAAAGATGTGCTGAAAGTGATTGATCAGGGCGCTGACGACACCACCAATGCCGTGTCGATCCGCAAGTTTTTCCAGAGCGTCGCCGGGGTGAAAACCACCGAGAAAACCGTAGATGCCAGCCTGATCCAGACGCGTCACCGCATTCCGGAAACGCCATTGCAGGAAGATCAGATCCTGATTTTTCAGGTGCCGATCCCCGAACCGCTGCGCTTTATCGAACCGCGCGAAACCGAGACCCGCAAAATGCATGCACTGGAAGAGTACGGCGTGATGCAGGTGAAACTGTATGAAGACATCGCGCGCTTCGGCCATATCGCCACGACCTATGCGTATCCGGTGAAAGTGAACGATCGCTACGTGATGGATCCGTCGCCGATCCCGAAATTTGATAACCCGAAAATGAACATGATGCCGGCTTTGCAGCTGTTTGGTGCCGGGCGCGAAAAACGTATTTACGCCCTGCCGCCGTTCACCAAAGTGGAAAGTCTGGACTTCGACGATCACCCGTTCACCGTGCAGCAGTGGGATGAACCCTGCGCCATTTGCGGTTCACACCACAGCTATCTCGACGAAGTGGTGCTCGACGATGTGGGCAACCGGATGTTCGTGTGCTCAGATACCGATTTTTGTGCTCAGCAGGTTGAGCAACAGGCTTCCAACGAGGTTAACCGCTGATGACCACTCCATTAAATCTCGCCGCCGCGCCGCTGTTGTCGGTGAACAATCTGACCCATCTGTATGCACCGGGAAAAGGCTTCAGCGATGTGTCTTTCAATCTGTATCCGGGCGAAGTGCTGGGTATTGTCGGCGAATCCGGCTCCGGCAAAACCACGCTGTTGCAGTCGATTTCAGCCCGCCTCGCGCCGCAGCAGGGCAACGTCATTTATAACAACGGCCAGACGCCCGCGCAGTCTTTGTATGACATGCCGGAAAGTGACCGCCGTCGCCTGCTTCGCACCGACTGGGGCGTGGTACATCAGCATCCTATGGACGGCCTGCGCCGCCAGGTTTCCGCCGGGGGCAATATCGGCGAGCGCCTGATGGCGGTCGGTGAGCGTCATTACGGCAATATCCGCCAGAAAGCCAGCCAGTGGCTGGAAGATGTCGAGATCCCGGTGTCGCGCATTGATGACCTGCCGACCACGTTTTCCGGCGGAATGCAGCAACGTCTGCAAATCGCCCGCAATCTGGTGACGCATCCCCGTCTGGTGTTTATGGATGAACCGACCGGCGGCCTTGATGTATCGGTGCAGGCGCGGTTGCTGGATTTGCTGCGCACGCTGGTGGTGGAGATGCAACTGGCGGTGGTGATTGTGACCCATGATCTGGGCGTCGCGCGCCTGCTGGCGCACCGTCTGCTGGTGATGAAACAGGGTCAGGTGGTGGAAAGTGGTTTAACCGACCGCGTGCTCGACGATCCACATCATCCGTATACGCAGTTGCTCGTGTCCTCCGTGTTGTCTTAACCCTTATTCCAGAGAAAGAGTGACCAAAATGACGACGAAGCTCAGGGTCGAAAATCTCAGTAAAACTTTTGTGTTACACAATCAGCACGGCGTGCGGTTGCCGGTGTTCAGCAACGCCAGTCTGGAGGTGAAAGCCGGAGAATGCGTGGTGCTGCACGGCCATTCCGGCAGCGGGAAATCTACGTTACTGCGCTCGCTGTACGGTAATTACCTGCCGGACAGCGGCAAAATCTGGGTCGAACATCAGGGCCAGCAAATCGATATGGTCAGCGCCGAAGCGCGCGACATTCTGTCCGTGCGCCGTCATACCGTCGGCTGGGTCAGCCAGTTTCTGCGCGTGATCCCGCGTATCAGCGCGCTGAATCTGGTGATGCAGCCGCTGCTGGAACTGGGCGTGGATAAAGCACAAAGCGAAGCCCGCGCCAGCGCATTGCTGCGCCATCTGAATGTGCCGGAACGTCTGTGGCATCTCGCGCCATCAACATTTTCGGGCGGCGAACAGCAGCGCGTGAATATCGCACGCGGCTTCGTGGTCGATTATCCGGTTCTGCTGCTCGATGAGCCGACCGCCTCGCTGGACGCTACTAACCGCGCCGCCGTCGTCACACTGATTGAGCAGGCGAAAGCCCGCGGAGCCGCCGTGGTCGGGATTTTCCATGACGAAGATGTCCGCGAACGCGTCGCCGATCGCCTGTATGAAATGAGCCCTGAAACTGCCCCGGAGATGTCCGCATGATCATCAACAACGTCAAACTGGTTCTCGACGATCAGGTCGCCGAAGGCTCGCTGGAGATGCACAACGGCGTGATCACGGCTTTTGCCGACACGCGCAGTCAGTTGCCGCAGGCGCTGGACGCTCAGGGCGGCTGGTTGCTGCCGGGATTAATCGAGCTGCACACGGATAACCTCGACAAGTTTTTCACGCCGCGCCCGAAAGTGGACTGGCCGGCGCATTCCGCCATGAGCAGCCACGACGCGCTGATGGTGGCGAGCGGGATCACTACGGTGCTGGACGCCGTGGCCGTAGGCGATGTGCGCGACGGCGGGCATCGTCTGGAGAATTTGCAAAAGATGATCGACGCCATCGTCAACAGCCAGAACGCCGGGCTGAACCGCGCTGAACACCGTCTGCATCTGCGCTGCGAATTGCCGCACGACACCACGTTGCCGCTGTTTGAAAAGCTGATGGATACGTCAGTTCTCTCACTGGTTTCCCTGATGGATCACTCGCCGGGCCAGCGCCAGTTCGCCACGCCACAGAAATACCGCGAGTATTACCAGGGCAAATATCACATGAACGACGAGCAGATGGACGCGTATCAGGAAGAGCAAATCGCCCTGTCGCGCCGCTGGGCGCAGCCAAACCGTGAAGCGATTGCCGCCCATTGCCGCGAGCGCAATATTTCGCTGGCCAGCCACGATGACGCCACTGCCGCGCACGTCGAAGAATCTCTGGCACTCGGCAGCGTGATTGCAGAATTCCCGACCACCGAAGAAGCGGCACGCGCCTCGCACGCCAGCGGGCTGGCGGTGCTGATGGGCGCGCCGAATATCGTGCGCGGCGGCTCGCATTCGGGCAACGTCGCGGCGCATAAACTGGCGTCACTGGGTCTGCTGGATATTTTGTCCTCCGACTATTATCCCGCCAGCCTGATGGATGCCGTTTTCCGCATCGCCAATGATGAAACCAATGCCTTCAGTTTGCCGCAGGCCGTGAAGCTGGTGACGCGAAATCCGGCCAATGCGCTGGGCTTGCAGGATCGCGGTGAAATTGCCGAAGGCAAACGCGCCGATCTGGTTCTGGCACGTGCGCATGGCGATCATCACTATGTGCAAAACGTCTGGCGTCAGGGCATTCAGGTGTTCTAAACGGAGAAAAAATGAGTCGTTTACTTTATCTGATGGGTGCTTCAGGTTCGGGAAAGGACAGTCTTCTGGACGCGCTGCGCCAGCATTTACCGGCGGATGTTGCCGTGGCGCACCGTTACATTACGCGCCCCGCTGACGCGGGTTCAGAGAACCATATCGCGCTGAGTGAAGCCGAATTTATTCAGCGTCGTCAGCACGGATTATTTGCGCTGGAATGGCACGCGCATCAGTGCCGCTACGGCGTGGGAATTGAGATCGACAGCTGGATGCAGCTTGGATGTCATGTGGTGGTAAACGGCTCACGCGCGCATCTGGAAAAAGCCCGTCAGCGCTATGGTCAGCGGCTTTTGCCGGTCTGCCTGCAGGTGTCAGACGACGTACTGGCCGGACGCCTGGCCCGACGTGGGCGCGAGAATGCGGAGCAAATAGCGTGCCGCCTTCAGCGGGCCAGAGAGTATGAAAATGCGCTGCCCGCCGATTGTCACCGGCTGAACAATGACGGCGCATTGCAGGAAACGTTACCGCATCTGCTGGCCATTCTTTCATTGCCGGTCAGCACATGCATTTATCCCGTCACTTCATCATGAGCGACACTATGACAGACATTATTCACCCATTTTCTTTAGCTGACGAACAGGATTATTCACGCCCTAAAATCGGTCAGCAGGTCGAACTTAACCGCTCGCAGCTCGGGCAATATGTGCATATTGCCGACAATGCGATCATCGAAGAAACGCAGATCGGCGATTATTCGTATACAGCAGGCAACAATCAGATCTTCTACGCAACCATCGGCAAATTTGTGTCGATCGCCACTTATGTGCGGATCAATCCGGGCAATCACCCCACTTATCAGCGTGTCGCCCAGCACCATTTTACCTATCGCAGTTCGGCGTACGGTTTGGGTGAAGACGATCAGGATTTCTTTGACTGGCGGCGTGAACATCACGTCACCGTCGGCAACGACGTATGGATCGGCCATAACGCCGTCATCATGCCCGGCGTCAGCGTCGGGAATGGCGCGGTGATCGGGACTTCCGCCGTGGTGACCAAAGACGTTGAACCGTATTCCATCGTGGCGGGCGTGGCCGCGAAAAAGATCGGTGTGCGTTTTGATGACAACATGATTGAAAGGATCGAGAAGAGTCAGTGGTGGAACTGGGATCATGAAACGTTGAAAGAGAGGATGCCGGATTTTCGTAATCTGCCGGTTTTTGCAGAGAAATATCTGTAATTCAGGCAAAAGGATCCGCCGTTAAGCGGCCCTGCCGGGAAGGGGCAAAATTCGCGTTTTTTGCTGATAGCTTATCATAAGGATCGCATTCAGCGGATCACGCGAATTAAAGATCTTCAATACTGGCGGCAATCTCATTGGATTCCAGCACCGTGATGCCGCCTAATCCGGCGTTAAATGCCTGTTCCTGCAACGCTTTCGCCACCACATCTGAATCAATAGCTTTCCATTTCCCCGGTAACAGTTTAAACAGCGGCGCGCTCAGTTGTTCCAGCAACCGTGGCGGATGGCGTTTACCGACCAGCAGCGATGGCCTCACCAGCGTGAGAAGCGGCCATCCCTGTTGCATCAGCGCCAGCTCCATCTCACCTTTGGTCCGGTTATAGAGGAAACGCGAGCGTGCATCCGCACCATTAGCACTGACGGCCAGACAATGGCGCGCACCCAACTCACGCGCGGCTTTAGCACAATCCACCACCAGATCGTAATCCACCGCCCGGAATGCCTGCGCACTGCCCGCCTGTTTTCGCGTGGTACCCAGGCAGCAAAACAGTAAGTCAATCGGCTCATCCAGCGCGACAACCAGTGAGGTCAGATTAGCGCCGAGCGGATTGAACAGCTTATTACCCGGCAATAACGGATGTCGGCTCGGTGCAACAATACGGCTGACACGGGGATCAAGTTGCAGCAACCTTAAAAGCTCCCGCCCAATCAGACCACTGCCGCCCAGCAGAAGAACTTTTGCCATATCACTTCCTTTTAAAAAACGGCTTTCGCACGATGTTTTCAGTCAGACAGAATGAGTGTTACCCGAATGTTAATATCACGCTATAAGACAGTTCCTGTTACTGATGATTGTCAGACGACTCACGTTCCCATTGCAGCTTTTTCCCAAAGCCCAGCGCATTGTCTGTCATCTTTATTTGAGTCAGTTGCAGCGCCCAGACGGGTGCCTTCATGGCGATCGCGACCGGGAAATGTTTGCAGTAGAGATGCCGCGCTTTGCTCTCTTCTTCACCACTTAATATCATCGCTTCACCGCGATACTGGATCCCTTTAATCAGCGCGACCGTTTTCGGTGTCGGGGTGATCGTCCCGACAACCTGCGGCGATTTCGCCATCAGTGTGCCATGAAGGGTTTTCAATTCAGTCATGAAATACAACGACATGCTGTCAGTATCGGTGACGTAAAAACAGTTGGCGCTCCACATCTCACCTTCAGCAGCGGCACACAGCGCCAGCAAATGATTTTTGGTCAGAAATTTCAGGATATGTTTCAGGTCATCGGGGTTATTCATCATAGGATCCTTATTTTCGTTTCCCCCAGTTTAACGCTCCATATCAATGTTTTGCCTCACTCTATTGTGCCTTTCGGGTAAACTTACACAAACTTTCCAGACACCACGAGACTATGTCCGCTACATCAGGCTGGTATTTATATATGCTGAGAACCCCTGCTGGTGCGCTGTACACCGGCATCACGACCGACGTGACGCGTCGTCTGGCCCAGCATCAGTCGGGGAAAGGGGCGAAAGCCTTGCGCGGAAAAGGTGAGTTGCAGTTAGTGTTTCACTGCGCAGCGGGCAATCGTTCGCTGGCGTCAAAGCTGGAAATCCGGGTCAAAAAGCTGAGCAAATCCCAGAAAGAATTGCTGGTTTCCCGTCTGCCGGAAAATCTGGAGCATTATCTGGAATCACTGGCCGCGCGCCCATAGTCGTTATTCCGGTTTCACCGAGGAAGGGGCATAGCCGAATTTTTGTTTAAACGCTTTGCTGAAGTGGAATGAATCGAAGAAGTTGAGCAGTTCCGCAACCTGGCTGACACTGTAATTCCCCTGACGGAACAGGGAGAGCGCCAGCCCAAGCCGGGCATCAAGATAATATTCTTTCGGCGTTTTCCCGGTGTATTTGAGAAATAAACGTCGTAAATACTGCTCGCTGCACTGCATCCATTGCGCCATCTCCGCCACCGTCCAGCGTTTTTGAATATCGGTATGAATAAGTGAAAGCAGTTTTTCCATCTGCCTGAGCTGCTGGCCTTTCACGCCGGTCTGAGCAATCAGGCAAACCCACTGGTAAATTAACTTAGTAATAAAGGCGACCGCCAGATTTTTATTTAAATCGACACCGCTGTTAATTAATTCTGTTACCTGATTGAGTTCCTGATTAAATAGCTCACCGTTATAGATTATAGCCTGTTGTGATAAAGGAATTTCCATGATGCCCGTTGGAATAAACTCCATCCAGTATTGCTCCCAGAGCAAACCTTCACAGTGATAAGACTTTATTTCTGTGGGTTTGAGAAATATCACGCAATTGCCGTTGAGCGTGATGCTCGATTCATCCTTTAACGTGATCTTGCCGCAGCCTTGCAGGGTATAGACAGCAACCCACGAATTTTCAATCAACGGTTTCCTTTTGTCCTGCGGCCATATCACCTTATAACTTTTATCGGCAAGCGTATGCCAAAGAGAGATAAGCGATATACCGCTTGAGATCACATTTTCAGCAAGAACCAGCGGGATATTGTATGTCGTTTCGTTTTTTACATGCCAGCCGTCAATTTTTCCATTCATTTTATTTCGCCGTCAGAGAATGATGCGTATGTCCTGCCGTCATTATTGACCACTCTTTACCCGCAGGGCGTGATCAATGCCGGTCCGTTAATAAAGAAAGCTGAAAAACACTGAAAAATAAAATAATCTCCGGGCCTGCATATTGCATTTTAACGCTGCGGCATACCAGATCATCAGCATAAATAAGGGCCGTGAAATGAATGTTCAGCAAATTTTAAGCTTTTTCGCTTTTACACTCCTGGTGGCATTAATTACCTGGTGGAAATTGCGTAAAACCGACACCCGGTCCCAGCAAGGTTACTTTCTGGCCGGACGCTCCCTGAAGGCGCCGGTGATCGCCGCGTCCCTGATGCTGACGAATCTCTCCACCGAACAACTGGTCGGGCTGGGCGGTCAGGCATGGAAAAGCGGGATGTCCGTGATGGCATGGGAAGTGATTTCAGCCATTCCGCTGATCTTCCTTGCCCTGATTTTCCTGCCCAAATACCTGCAACGCGGCATCGCCACCATCCCCGATTTTATCGAAGAGCGGTACGACAAAAGCACGCGCATTTTCGTCGATTGCTGCTTTCTCATTGCCACCGGCATTTGCTTTCTGCCAATTGTTCTCTACTCCGGCGCGCTGGCGCTCAACAGCCTGTTCCACGTGGGTGAGGCATTTGGCGTCTCCGAAGGCACCGCCATCTGGTTTATGGTGAGCCTGCTGGGATTGTCCGGAATATGCTATGCGGTGATTGGCGGGCTGCGCGCCATCGCGATTGCTGATGTGATTTATGGCATCGGGCTGGTAATTGGCGGGCTGATGATCCCGGTGCTCGGCCTGATGGTGATGGGCGACGGAAATTTCCTGCACGGCGTGCAGCAACTGACGACAGTTCATAGCGAACGTCTCAACTCCATCGGCGGCAGTCATGATCCGGTGCCGATTGGCGCCGCGCTGACCGGGCTAATCCTGGTGAACACGTTTTACTGGTGTACCAATCAGGGGATTGTGCAACGCACGCTGGCCTCGAAGAGCCTGGCCGAAGGGCAAAAAGGGGCGCTGCTGACGGCCGTGCTGAAAATGCTCGACCCGCTGATTCTGGTACTGCCGGGTGTCATTGCTTTTCATCTGTTCCCGCAGTTGCCGAAAGCCGATATGGCCTATCCGGCGCTGGTGAATAAGGTGCTGCCGTTACCGCTCGTCGGGTTCTTCGGAGCCGTGCTGTTTGGCGCGATCATGAGCGCATTCAACGGGTTCCTCAACAGCGCCTGTACATTATTCAGCTACGGTATTTATCACCGCGTGATTAACACGCAGGCCGAACCTCAAAAGCTGGTGAGCGTCGGCCGCCGGTTCGGGCTGGTTGTCGCGGTGGTGTCGGTGATCGTCGCGCCGTGGATAGCCAATGCGCCGGAAGGGCTTTACAGCTGGATGAAACAGCTCAACGGCATCTACAACGTGCCGCTGGTGACGATTGTGATCATGGGTTTTTTCTTCCCGCGTATCCCGCCGGTAGCAGCCAAAGCCGCACTGCTGTTCGGGATTTGCAGCTATGTCGTGATCCACTATCTGGTGTCGTTCGAGCTGCATTTTCTCTACGTTCTGTTCTTCACATTTTGCATTAACGTTCTGCTGATGCTCAGCATTGGCTGGCTCAAACCCCGCGCCACGCCGTTCAGATTCCGCGACGCTTTTGCCGTCGATATGCAACCGTGGCGACCGGTAAAAATAGCTTCCGTCGGCGTGCTGGCTGCCATGATTGGGGTTTATTCGGGCTGGCACAATTTGGCGGCTACCCGACACGCTGGCTGACGCTGATCAGTTATCTGACCGCCGCCGCAGTGGTGATTTATCTGTGCATTCACCGCTGGCGTCAGCGCCCGGCGGCCAGCGTTATCTACACTTCTGAACCGGGGAACAAGTAATGGAACGCCCTAACTTCTTGTTTATTATGACTGATACGCAGGCCACCAATATGGTGGGTTGTTACAGCGGTAAACCGCTGAATACGCAAAATATTGATGCGCTGGCGGAGTCCGGTATCCGGTTTAATTCTGCTTATACCTGCGCGCCGGTTTGTACCCCCGCGCGCGCGGGGTTGTTTACGGGCATTTACTCCAACCAGTCCGGCCCCTGGACCAACAATGTCGCGCCCGGTAAAAACATTTCGACCATGGGGCGCTACTTTCAGGATGCAGGCTACAAAACCTGTTATATCGGCAAATGGCATCTCGACGGGCACGACTATTTCGGAACCGGCGTCTGCCCGCCGGAGTGGGACGACGAATACTGGTTCGATGGAGCCAATTATCTGGCAGAGCTGACGGAAAAAGAGATTGGCCTTTGGCGCAATGGCCTGAACAGCGTGGAAGATTTGCGGGAAAACGGCATCGATAAAACCTTTACCTGGGCACACCGGATCAGCAACCGTGCGATTAATTTTCTGGCGCAGCCGCAGCGCGGAGAAGAACCGTTTCTGATGGTGATTTCCTATGATGAGCCGCACCACCCGTTCACCTGCCCGGTTGAGTATCTTGAAAAGTATGAGGATTTTTATTACGACCTGGCGGAAAAAGCACAGGACTCGCTGGCCGGTAAGCCGCAGCATCACCGCCTGTGGGCCGATGCCATGCCATCACCGGTGGGCGCTGACGGGCAATATCATCATCCGCTGTATTTTGCCTGCAACGATTTTGTTGATGATGAAATTGGCCGCGTCGTGGCCGCACTGACGCCGGCCCAGCGTGAAAATACCTGGGTGATTTATACCTCGGATCACGGCGAAATGATGGGCGCTCACAGGCTGATCAGCAAAGGTGCCGCGATGTATGACGATATCACCCGCATCCCGCTGATTTTTGTGCCACCCGCCGGGCAGGGAACTCCACTCCAGGTCGATACGCCCGTCAGCCATTCCGACGTATTGCCCACGCTGATGGCGCTGGCGGGCATCGATAAGCCGGCAATTTTGCCCGGTGAATCGGTTTTCGACGCCCAGCCACAACGTGGGGTGATGGTGGAATTTAACCGTTACGAGATTGAACACGACAGCTTCGGGGGGTTTATCCCGGTACGCGGCTGGGTGACGGACGGTTATAAATTCGTGCTCAATCTGTTCACCAGCGACGAACTCTACGATCGCCACAACGATAAAAATGAAATGCATAATCTGATCGACAACCCGGATTACGCTGACATCCGCAACACCTTGCACGATCAGCTGATGGACTATATGGATAAAATCCGCGACCCCTTCCGCAGCTATCAGTGGTCGTGCCGTCCGTGGCGCAAGGAGGCCAGACCGCGCTGGATGGGCGCTTTCCGACCACGCCCGGAGGACGGATATTCTCCAGTGGTGCGTGATTACGATACCGGCATGCCCACGCAGGGCGTGAAAGTGGAAGATAAAAAACAGAAATTCTGAGGACAGGATGTTAAAAATCGCACAGACCGGAGAGGCACCGGATTACCGTTTCTCTCTGGCAAATGAACGTACTTTTTTGGCGTGGATCCGCACCGCGCTGGGATTTCTGGCCGCCGGCGTCGGGCTGGATCAGCTGGCACCCGATCTCGCCACACCGCACATACGCGCCGCAATATCGCTGTTGCTATGCCTTTTTGCTGCAATGCTGGCGGTTTGCGGTTATATCCGCTGGCTGCGCAATGAAAAAGCTATGCGCCTGCGCCAGGATCTGCCTTACACCCGCAGCCTGCAAATGATCAGCCTGATGGTGGCGCTGATCGCCGTTGCGGTGATGTTGCTGGTGACTTGTGCCCTTTAGCCGGTTACAGCGCAGGATAGCGGATCCGGGGCTTCAGCCGGAAAGGACATCGCTGGCATGGTTTCGCACATTGCTCAGCTACAGCGCCCTGCTGCTCCTGATGTTGCGCCATAATTCGCATCAGAGCAGCCCGTGGTTTTGGCTGATTTTTGCGGTGCTGGCGGCCCTCGTTGTCGTGCTGTACCGTTATGCGAGATTGCGTAATCTGATGGACAGCCGGATCTGCGATTATTCACAGCCTGATGCCCTGCTCGCCAAATTATCTGTTGTGCTGGCGGTGTGTTTTCTGGCCTTGCTGTTTACCGCATTTCATTTGGGGCATTTTCTGTTTTTACCGGGAGGATCGTAATGCGCGGATGCCATGTGATGGCAAAGCCGGCCAGTTCACGCTGCAACATTGACTGCCGTTACTGTTTTTATCTGGAAAAGCCACAGCAGCCGCTGATGGATGATGCGACGCTGGAGGCTTTTATCCGCCAGCACATCGCCGCTCAGCCAGGAAATACGGTGGAATTCGCCTGGCAAGGCGGCGAACCGACGCTGGCCGGATTACCATTTTATCAGCGCGCAGTGAAACTCCAGCAGCGTTATGCCAGTGGCAAAACCATTCACAACAGCCTGCAAACTAACGGCATTTTGCTCAGCGACGCCTGGTGCCAGTTTTTGCAGGAAAATCACTGGCTGGTGGGGATTTCTGTAGATGGTCCGGCGGATTTACACGATGCGCATCGCGTAACCCGCAGCGGTAAACCGACGCACCACCTCGTAACGGCGGCCATTGAAAGACTGCGCGCGCATCACATTGAATTTAACGTGCTGGTGGTAGTAAACAGAAAAAACAGCGCTGAACCGGCACGGTTATACCGCTATCTGAAAACGCTGGGCACGCCTTTCCTGCAATTTATCCCGCTGGTTGAACATGATCAGAACGGCGTTATCAGCAAAGAGTCCGTGTCCGAAGAGGGCTTCGGGCAGTTTCTGAATAACGTGTTTGCGCTATGGGTTAAGGAAGATATCGGGAAAGTGTTTGTGCAGATTTTTGACTCCACGCTCGCCGTATGGAGCGGGTATCCGTCGCAAATGTGCACCTTCAGCGCCACCTGCGGACATGCTTTAGCGCTGGAATCTAACGGTGACGTTTATCAGTGCGACCACTACGTTTATCCCGAATATAAACTGGGCAACCTGCATCAGACGGCCATTGCCGTACTCAATGAAAGTGAAGCCGCTGTCCGTTTCGGTGAAAATAAACAACGGCTATTACCGATGGACTGCCAGACGTGCCCGGTGCTGAAATTGTGCCAGGGAGATTGCCCGAAGCATCGTCATCAGGGTGCAAAAAGCTATCTGTGTAAAAGCTATTACGCCTTTTTCACATACACCGCGCCCTACATGCAAATGATGAGAGATTTGCTGCGCCGGAAACGGCCTCCTGCGGAGCTGATGGCCTTTTTACGTCAGAAATAAAAAAGCGGAGACATTCTCCGCTTCAGGGGATCACTCACTCTTTTTCAGAACCGGTCAAACGGCGGAGAGAACTCCACCTGCCCGTCAGCATCGTTAAGTGCATCTTCAGACAGCGTAAAGAGCTGGAATGCGGTTTCGGTGTCCGGCCAGCGGCAATGCAAACCGTGAGCGGCAGCAGGTTTGAAACCAAAACGGCCATAATAGGACGGCTCGCCCAGCACAACCACCGCGGCATAACCAAATTCATTCAGGGAATCCAGCCCTTCATAAACCAGTTTTTCGCCCAGCCCCTGATGACGCAGGGATTCTTCGACCGCCAGCGGTGCCAGAGCCACCCAGTTGCGATCTTCGCCCTGAATATCGACCGGGCTGAAGGCTACGTACCCCACCACGCCGCCTTCGTCGTCGGTGGCGACAACGCCCAGCGTCAGCAAGCCGTCTTCGCGCAATTGCTGTACCAAATCAGCTTCTGCGCCGCCAGGAAATGACGCGCGCAGCAGGCGGTCAATACCTGCAGCATCGACCGGAATTTCAGTGCGAATCAGCATGGCTCGGCTACCGGAGCTTTCGGCTCGCGGTCCTCTTGCAGTCCCGCTTCGACGAAATCGGCCAGGCGCAGCAGACCATTTTTCAGCAGCAGCGGCATAGTATCAAGATCGATAGAATCCATAAGATTCTTCACGTACAAACCCAACTCGGTGTCACCTTCAATACGCAGACGACGCTGGAAAAACAGCGTATCCGGATCTTCTTTTCGCGCGGCAATCAGAATCAGGTCATTGGCATTGCCGCTAAAACTGACGTCGGCGTCACCATGTTCCGCGATCATCAGTTTGCCTTCTTCCACTGACATCAGCCAGGTCAGGGTCAGATCGCTGACGTCAATTTTCAACCAGCGCCCTTCGAGGAAATCCAGCTCGCCATCGGCCAGTGCCTGACGAAACTGCCAGCTCAGCACCTGTTGTAAAACCTGACGCTGCAACGCAAAGGGCGTGAATTTTAAGGGCACACTCAACAGGGATGGCCCCTGACGAACCATACGTGCACGTAGTTTTTGCAACACTGGCACTACTCCTTTCGGTAACTTTTTCGGCGGTTTGTGGGCAACGATTCATACTATTTTGCCACATCGCCAGTAACGTTCAGCGGTCTACATCAATAAATACTGCAACAGAAAAACCTCGCGTACAACCTCTCCGAGGGTTGCAGGCCTTTCAACGCCGCAGAAACTGCCTCAAATCAAAATATTGCTTCCCTTGCTTCTCTAGAATAGTTCGCCAATCAAAGCCCTGACTGATGAATCAATGACGTCGGCAACTGGCTTTTCATCACCCCCAACCTTTCAGCCCTGGCTGGCCGGTTGCAGTAAGGAACGAGAATGGAGCTACTTTGCCCGGCAGGGAATTTACCTGCACTAAAAGCGGCCATCGATAACGGTGCGGATGCGGTTTATATCGGCCTGAAAGATGACACCAACGCACGCCACTTTGCAGGCCTGAACTTCACGGAGAAGAAATTGCAGGAGGCGGCAAATTACGTTCACCGCCACCGCCGTAAATTGCATATCGCTATCAATACGTTTGCGCACCCTGACGGCTATCAGCGCTGGGAGCGTGCGGTAGATATGGCGGCGCAGCTCGGTGCGGATGCACTGATCCTTGCCGATATTGCCATGCTCGATTACGCCGCGAATAAATATCCCCACGTCGAACGCCACGTTTCAGTACAGGCTTCGGCGACGAATGACGAAGCGATCCGATTCTACAAAAATAATTTTGACGTTGCCCGCGTGGTTTTACCGCGTGTGCTTTCCATGCATCAGGTGCGTCAGCTGTCGCGCACGACAGTCGTCCCGCTGGAAGTGTTTGCGTTTGGCAGCTTGTGCATTATGGCCGAAGGCCGTTGTTATCTATCATCTTATCTGACTGGCGAATCACCCAATACCGTCGGTGCCTGCTCGCCTGCGCGCTTTGTCCGCTGGCAACAGACCGCGCAGGGTATGGAATCCCGCCTGAATGATGTACTGATTGATCGTTATGAAGAAGGTGAAAACGCCGGTTATCCGACGTTGTGCAAAGGCCGCTATCTGGTGGATGGTGCGAAATATCATGCACTGGAAGAACCGACCAGCCTGAATACACTCGAGTTACTGCCGGAACTGTTCGCGGCCAATATTGCCTCGGTGAAGATTGAAGGACGCCAGCGCAGCCCGGCGTATGTCAGCCAGGTAGCGCGTGTCTGGCGGGCGGCAATAGACCGCTGCATGGCCGATCCGCAAAGTTTCAAAACCGATGAAGCCTGGATGAATACGCTGGGTTCCATGTCTGAGGGTACGCAAACCACGCTCGGCGCCTATCACCGTAAGTGGCAGTAATCAAAGAGACGATCATGAAATATTCTTTAGGGGCCATCCTTTATTACTGGCCGAAAGCACAGGTAGAAGATTTTTATCAGGCTGCCGCGGCAAGCAGCGCCGATATCATTTATCTGGGCGAAAATGTCTGTACTAAACGCCGGGAAATGAAAGTCAACAACTGGCTGGAAATTGCGCGCCAACTGGCGGCCACCGGCAAACAGGTCGTTATTTCTACGCTCGCGCTATTGCAGGCGCCGTCTGAACTTAATGAGTTGAAACGTTATGTGGAGAACGGCGAGTTTTTGCTGGAGGCCAATGATTTTGGTGCTGTAAATATGGCCGCCGAGCGCAATCTGCCGTTTGTCGCCGGCCACGCGCTGAACTGCTATAACGCGGTCACGCTGAAGTTACTGCAGAAGCAGGGCATGATGCGCTGGTGTATGCCCGTCGAGCTTTCCCGCGACTGGTTGGTGAACCTGCTGAATCAGTGTCAGGAACTGGGTATCCGCGATAAATTTGAAGTCGAAGTGCTGTCGTACGGGCATCTTCCGCTGGCCTATTCGGCGCGCTGCTTCACCGCCCGTTCAGAAAACCGGGCAAAGGATGAATGCGAAACCTGCTGCATTAATTATCCGCAGGGCCGCAAAATGATGTCACAAGAAAACCAGCAGGTCTTTGTGCTCAACGGCATCCAGACGCAAAGTGGCTATTGCTACAATCTGGGCAATGAACTGACGTCGATGCAGGGGCTGGTGGATATCGTTCGTCTGTCACCGGAAACGATGGACACCCTTACCACGCTGGAAGCATTCCGCACCAATGAACGCGGGCTACATCCGCTGACGCTCACCGACAGAGCCGACTGCAACGGCTACTGGCAACGCGTCGCCGGGCTTGAATTACGCCACTGACGGCAACGGGTTTGTGAAAAGGGATATGGCTTTACGGCCCTATCCCTTTTTTGATCACGAATTTCGGTGTTTTGGTCTGAACATGGCCCGCAGACGAACACCGTCGCGCAGCATGCCCACCGCAATTCCAATAAACGTGTAAAAAACGCAAAGTATCAACAGCATCATGATATCTCCGCCAACGTCTTTAAACGGAAGTCCCATCTGATTCACCCCCGCAATCGCTTTGGTCGCCCAGGTCGAGGGCAGCATCGAAGAAACTGCCCTGACCCACGCGGGCATCGCCTGCAACGGCCAGATGGTGCCGGAAATGTAAAAGACCGGCGTCGTCACAAAGGCCAGCGTCAGGTAGATCAGTTCCACGCTGCGCAGGCATTCCGTGACCAGTTTGCCTAATCCTAGGACGGCCAGTAAAAACGGGAACGTCAGCAGCAGAATTTCAGGAATGCTGGCCGTCTGCCGGTATCCCAACACCCACGGCCACAAGACGAACAGGACAATCGACAGGAATAACCAGACCGGGATCAGCGCGGAAATCCCGCCGAGAAAGGCCGGTATTGCCGGTTTCCCGGAAGGCCCGCTGTTGAGCACAATGCTGACACGCACGCTGGCGATCAGCAGTGAGTGCTGTAATAACATGACCAGAAGACCGGGAAAGATAATCGCCGCGAAGCTGATGCCGGGATTAAAGACATCCAGCGACTGCCCGATAATCGGCGACAACACCACGCTGGCCTGCCGCTCGCTGAAACCGTTGCTGAGCAGTAAATCCGTGTTGTATTGCGTGAGGATCGCCTGATACGCCGCGAGCACGTCCTGCTGGATTTGCCCGTTCGCCAGACGGTTGGTGGCATCACCATAAACCGGGATCACGATGTTTTCACCGGCGAGGATCTTCTTCTCCAGATCCACCGGCATGATGATCACCGCGAACAATTTGCGCAACGCCAGATCGCGTTCGGCATCGGCGAGATTATCGTAGTGATTAGTTTCAACTTTCGACGTGGCGTCCAGCTGACGGGTCAGCATGCGGCTGGCGGTGCTGTGATCCTGATCGATAACGGCGACCGGCAGATCCCAGACGGTACGGTTAGCGTAAACCAGGCTCATCACGCACAGCGAAAGCAGCAGCATCATCCACATCGGTTTATCGAGCAAACCGGTCAGCACTTTGCTGAAGGTTCCCCACCAGGTTTTGAACCATTCGCGACGGGTCATTGTCCTGGCTCCTGTTGCTTCATGCGCATATACAGACGCTTACGCACCAGCACACCGGTCAGCAGCGGATAAATCAGCAGAATGCAGCACACCATCAGAATGCCGCGCAGCGATACCTGACGCAGGAAAACGTCAAACATTGCCGCCAGCGCGTAACTCAGGGGTTCGATACCGGAAATAATGCGCGCCGGCAGCGGCATCGATAACACCGGAACGGCCATACCGGAGAAGGTCAGTGCGATACTGACGAAAATCCCCATCATGGTGTAGGCGGTGATGGTCGTTTTCGTGAAGGTAAACAACAGCAGGCCGAGGCTTTGCGCGGCGATCACGTAAAAGAAGCCGATCACCAGCATATACAACGGATTACCGCTGACCCTTGCATCGAAAAAGCCCACGAGCATGGCGATTTCCACCATCAGCAAGGTGGTGAAACACAGCGTGTACGGCGCAAGTTTACCGAGCAGCGCGAGCGTAAATGACGGCGCACTGAGCAGCGCCTGACTGCGCGCCATCACGTAAATCATGCAGGTAACGGTGAAAAGCTGCAAAAGGTGGATGGTGGCGGCGAATTGCTGGTAGTAAATGTAGCTGCCGCTGGCGTTGAACAGGCTGCCGTAAGAGAGATCGACGCTCGCCAGTGACGGCAATGTTTTGCCGATTTCCGTCGCGATAATCGACCGGTAGCTGGTGTTAAGTTCAGTGATCAGCCCGCTGAAATCTTGCGTGGAATACAACCCGGCACCGTAAAACAGGGCGTTGTAATACAGGACCGCACTCGGCTGTTTACCGGCCAACACGTCGGCTTCGAAGTTCACCGGAATATACAATAATGCGTAATCCTGTGCGGTGCGCAGACGGTATTCCGCTTCCGGTAATCCGCCTTCAAAGGCCTGAACGTGCGCATGAGAACCTGCGTCGAGTTTGCGGGTCAGCGTTTTGGATAAAGTACTGTGATCGTTATCCACCACTGAAACGGGCAAATCCAGCAAGGTACCTTCCGAGAAATTGCTGCTGATCAGGCCGAACAGGAGCAAAGGGAAAATCCAGCACAGCCAGTGGATCACTGGCTTACGAAAGGCGTAATTTGCCTCGCGGGTAAAAGCACGACTGAAACAGCGCCATGCGGCTTTTATCCTTTCACTGCGCGGCGCTTTAACCGGCTTCACTTCGCCTTCCACTGCCAAAGCGCGCTCATGCCCTGGCGCAGTCCGGGAACCGGTTTGGCAGGATACAGACGAACTTCAAAGGTTTTTAGATCGAAGTCACCGGTCGCGCGCGTTGCACGTTTGGTGGCGTAATCACCGAGCGGCGCGATATAACGCACTTCGGCTTCAATCATTTCATTATTTAGCGCAGGCACGCGCATTTGCACTTTGTCGCCTTTACGCACGCCCGCCAGAATGTCTTCACGCAGGTTAAACACGAAATAGGCATCAGGCAGACGGACTAACGTCAGCAACGGGCTGGACGCACTTTGCAACTCGCCGACCTCTACCGGAATAGGTCCGACTTCGCCGTCCACCGGTGCTTTAACCTGTAAATCATCGGTCTGCGCTTTCACTTCCAGCAAATCTTCTTCCGCCTGACGCAATTGAGCCGCATAGCTTGCGCGCTGCTCCACGCGATCGCCATTAACACCTTCGTCCAGATTGGCTTTGGCGACTAAAACCTGTGCATAAGCGCTGTCGCGAGCACGGCGGGAGTCTTCTAAATCAGAAGCGGAAATAAAGCCTTTTGCAGCAACTTTGGCATTACGGTTATAGAGGTCGCGGGCATTAACATACTCGGCCTGAGATTGCGCCAGCGTCGCTTTCAGGTTACGGATGCTTTCTTCACGCGTCCCGTTAACAGAGAGTTCAAGCTGTGCTTTGGCCTGATCGCGTGCGGCTTCCAGCGCACGGAGCTGCGCCATCATTTCCGGACTGTCGAGAGTAATCAGCAACTGCCCTGCTTTTACGTCATCGCCACGTTCGACATGACGTTCAATCACGCGGCCTTTGGCTTTCGACGCGACAATGACTTCAGGCGCATCGACTTCGCCCTGAAGCAGGAGATCTTCGTTATGCGCACGAAATAAAACAGCCAAAGAAACCACAACCGCCACCAGCAGCAGGGTTAATAACATTCGTTTACTCATTGATACCACGTCCTTTTTGTTCGCCTGAATTATTTACCGGCATTGGTTTTCCCTTCCATCATTGTCCCTGCCTGCTTTCGCGGCCCTTTCAGGCGCATTTTTTACTTCAATGAAATCATAGCGGGATGAACAGAGACTTTTTAACACAAAACAACATATTGGCTAAAATTATAGTCTAGGTGACTTCAATCTAATTTAAGCATGTTTAAACAGAAATTAAGGGCACAAATGCCGTATTCAATGAACACGTAATGGGTAATACTCGGTTTAATTATGAGCGGAATGCACCCTTTCCCCTCCTCATCATCAACGAGTGAGCCGTGATTATGTCTGATAAAAACACCGTTCCCCTTTCCGTGCTCGATCTGGCACCCGTCCCGCAAGGTGCTGATCCGGCGAAGGCTTTTCAATGTTCTCTGAGTCTGGCGCAAAACGCCGAGAAATGGGGCTATCAGCGCTACTGGATGGCAGAACACCACAACATGACCGGCATCGCGAGCGCAGCGACGTCCGTTTTGCTGGGCTATATTGCGGGCGGGACGAAAACTATCCGCGTGGGTTCCGGTGGCGTGATGCTGCCAAACCATTCGCCGCTGGTGATTGCTGAACAATTCGGGACGCTGGCGACGCTCTATCCGAACCGTGTCGATCTTGGCCTGGGTCGCGCACCGGGGACTGACCAGCGCACGATGGTTGCGCTGCGCCGTCATCTTTCCGGGGAGATTGATAATTTCCCGCAGGATGTTCAGGAATTGCAGATGTATTTCGGCGACGTACAGCCGCAGCAAGCCGTCCAGGCGGTTCCGGGTCAGGGCCTGCATGTGCCAATCTGGCTGCTGGGTTCCAGCCTGTACAGCGCGCAACTCGCCGCCGCACTTGGCCTGCCGTTTGCCTTTGCATCGCACTTTGCGCCGGACATGCTGTATCAGGCGCTGGCAATTTATCGCAGTAAATTCCAGCCTTCCGCGCAGCTCGAAAAGCCGTATGCAATGGTGTGTATCAATGCGATTGCCGCAGATACAGACGAAGAAGCGCAGCGGATGTTTACGTCGAACCAGCAGCAGTTCATCAATTTACGCCGCGGCATGCCGGGGAAATTACCGGCACCGGTCGATAACATTGAAAGCCTGTGGTCAGCGTCAGAACGCTTTGGCGTAGATAATGCACTGCGGATGTCAGTCGTCGGCAATAAAGAGTCGATTCGTCAGGGTTTGCAAAACATTTTGCGCGAAACCGAAGCCGATGAGCTGATGATTAACGGGCAGATTTTTAATCATGAAGCACGCCTGCGTTCATTCGAAATCGTCTCTCAGTTGCAGGGCGATTTGGTGAAAGAACAGCGCATCGGATAAACGTTGCGGTAAATGGCAGACGAAAAAAAACCAGCCCGTTAAAAAGGCTGGTTTTTTATTATCTGAAGTTCAGCGAACTGAAGTCAGACTATTATGCGTCAGTAGTACGACGTGGTGCGCGGCTTGGCGGACGACGGTCGCCGGCTGCTGAAGAACCTTCACGACGGTCGCCATTGAAAGAACGTGGAGCACCGTTACCACGGCCACCTTCACGACGTTCGCCATTGAACGGACGCGGAGCACCGTTACCACGACGCTCACCACCAGCACCTGCCGGACGGTCGCGACGCGGAGCCTGTGGCTGCGCATCACCGATCAACTGCATGTTCATCGGTTTGTTCAGGATACGGGTACGGGTGAAGTGAGACAGAATCTCGCCCGGCATACCCTTTGGCAACTCGATAGTGGAGTGCGTACCGAACAGTTTGATGTTACCGATATAACGGCTGCTGATGTCGCCTTCGTTAGCGATAGCGCCAACGATGTGGCGAACTTCAACACCATCATCGCGGCCCACTTCGATACGATACAGTTCCATATCGCCAGCGTCACGACGCTCACGACGTGGGCTGTCGCCATCACGTGCAGGGCGGTCGCTGTTACGCGCCGGACGGTCACGACGATCGCCACGGTCACCGCGGTCGCCACGATCTTCGAATTCACGACGTGGTGGACGGCTTTTGAACGGCTGATCAGCAGGAACGATCAGAGGACGTTCGCCCTGTGCCATTTTCAGCAGTGCAGCGGCCAGCGTTTCGATATCCAGCTCTTCTGCAGGTTGCAGTTTAGCCAGCAGAGCGCGGTACTGATCCAGATCGCTGCTTTCCAGTTGTTGCTGAACTTTTGCTGCGAACTTAGCCAGACGACGTTCGCCCAGAACTTCTGCAGTTGGGATTTCAACTTCTGGAATGGTCAGCTTCATTGTACGTTCAATGTTGCGCAGCAGACGACGTTCGCGGTTCTCAACGAACAGCAATGCGCGACCTGCACGACCTGCACGACCGGTACGGCCGATACGGTGAACGTAAGATTCTGAGTCCATCGGGATGTCGTAGTTAACAACCAGGCTGATACGTTCTACGTCGAGACCACGTGCTGCCACGTCAGTTGCGATCAGAATGTCCAGACGGCCATCTTTCAGACGTTCCAGAGTCTGCTCACGCAGTGCCTGGTTCATGTCACCGTTCAGTGCAGCGCTGCTGTAGCCGCTACGTTCCAGTGCTTCTGCCACTTCCAGCGTTGCGTTTTTGGTACGAACGAAGATGATCGCCGCATCAAAATCTTCTGCTTCCAGGAAACGAACCAGCGCTTCGTTTTTACGCAGGCCGTATACAGACCAGTAGCTCTGGCTGATGTCCGGACGCGTTGTCACGCTTGACTGGATACGCACTTCCTGAGGCTCTTTCATGAAGCGACGGGTAATGCGACGGATAGCTTCTGGCATGGTTGCAGAGAACAGCGCGGTCTGATGTTCAGCCGGGATCTGCGCCATGATAGTTTCGACGTCTTCGATGAAGCCCATACGCAGCATTTCATCAGCTTCGTCCAGCACCAGACCGCTCAGGTTAGAGAGGTTCAGGGTGCCGCGTTTCAGGTGGTCCAGCAGACGGCCCGGGGTACCTACAACAACTTGTGGACCCTGACGCAGTGCGCGCAGCTGAACGTCATAGCGCTGGCCGCCGTAAAGGGCAACCACATTCACGCCATGCATATGTTTAGAGAAATCAGTCATTGCCTCAGCAACCTGAACCGCCAGTTCGCGGGTGGGTGCCAGAACAAGAATTTGTGGTGCTTTCAGTGAAGCATCGATGTTGTGCAGCAGCGGTAAAGAGAACGCTGCGGTTTTACCGGAACCTGTCTGAGCCATACCCAGAACGTCGCGGCCATTTAACAGGTGAGGAATACACTCAGCCTGGATTGGTGATGGTTTTTCGTAGCCCAAATCAGTCAGGGCAGAAATGATCGGAGCAGACAGCCCCAGGTCAGCAAAAGAGGTTTCAAGCTCAGTAGTCATGTACACGTGCCTCATTAATAATGGCAGCCAGTCTACATAACTCGTCGAGAAAATTTTCAGTCATTTTCATTGAAAAGTGTGAACCGGCTCAAATTAGATTATAAAACGAACAAAGCAACCCTCGCCCGTTAAGGCGCTTAAAAATGGTGAATACCATGATTAAAAAGGCTGATTGGTGTCGTCAGCTATTGCTGGTCCGATTCTGATAGGTCGTCTTGCTCATGGCCCAAAAGCGCCAATTCCAACAATGCATAGCGGTGCTCAACAAAGTTATGAACGTTGTTAGCTACCGTCAGTTTGAACAGTGCCGCGGCGCTGTTCTTGTCCCCCAGACTTAGGTAATGCTTACCTAAATAGAAGTCAGTTTCACTGAGATGCTCAGCGAGCGAAGTGTTATCCGTTGCTTCTGCCTTGAGGCGTTCCATCAGCGTAGATTCGCTGATCTTGCCCAGGTAGAATTCGACGATATTCCATCCCCATTGCCCTCTGTCCGCTTTGTCATAACGCTGTTGAAGCGCTACTTCGGCATTCTTCGGATTGATTTCTCGCTCCGCAAGGTAAAGCCATAACGAACGGAAGGGATCATTTGGATCGTCTCGATAAAACGCCTGCAGATCATCCTGCGCTAACGAGAATCGGCCACCGTAATACAGTGCGATACCTCGGTTCAAACGCGCGTAGTTGTAAGTTGGATCAAGCTCTAGTACAGAATCAAACGCTTCATAGGCAGCATCGAAATTGCCTGCCTGCGTTAGGTAAATCCCCAGGTAGTTAAAAACTTCTGGCATATCAGGACGAATAGACAGCGCTTGTGAAAAATCATTTCGCGCCAGTGCTCTTAGCCCGAGACTATCATACAGCACACCGCGCTCATATAATAGCTGTGCTCTCTCATCATCAGTCAATGACCGGCTGGCAAGTATTTGTTCCATGCGTGCCAGGATGACTTCCTGCTGCAACGTCGGTTGCAACGGAATCGCCAGAACTTCATTTTTACGCCAATCATGGTTGCTGCATCCTGCCAACATAAGTGCTGTCGCAACATAACACCAGCGCAAGAAAGGCTTCATTTCTACTCCCGGAGACAAACATTGGATGAACGTCCTGTCATCCGCTTGCTTAACACAAACGCATCCTGCGTTCATGAGACGAACAGCTCCCGTCCAGCTGGAAAGGAGCTGTAAAACTTCTGTTACAGATTATTCTGCTGCAGGTTGCTCAGTTGTTTCGTCCTGAGCGGGTGCGGTAGCTTCTTTGATGCTCAGACGCACACGACCCTGACGGTCAACTTCCAGAACTTTAACCGGAACTTCCTGGCCCATCTGCAGGTAATCAGTCACTTTCTCAACACGCTTATCAGCGATTTGAGAAATGTGAACCAGACCTTCTTTACCGCCGCCGATGGCAACAAACGCACCAAAGTCTACGATACGGGTCACTTTACCCTGATAGATACGACCCACTTCGATTTCTGCAGTGATCTCTTCGATACGACGGATAGCGTATTTCGCTTTCTCGCCGTCGGTTGCTGCGATTTTCACAGTACCGTCATCTTCGATTTCGATAGTGGTGCCAGTTTCTTCAGTCAGAGCACGGATCACAGAACCACCTTTACCGATCACGTCCTTGATTTTGTCCGGGCTGATCTTGATAGTGTGAATGCGTGGAGCAAACTGAGAGATATCGCCACGTGGTGTGCTGATAGCCTGTTCCATCACGCCCAGAATGTGCAGACGCGCACCCTTAGCCTGGTTCAGAGCCACCTGCATGATTTCGCGGGTGATACCTTCGATTTTAATGTCCATCTGCAGCGCGGTGATACCGTCGCGGCTACCGGCCACTTTGAAGTCCATGTCGCCCAAGTGATCTTCATCACCCAGGATATCGGACAGAACGACAAAGCTGTCGTCTTCTTTAACCAGGCCCATTGCGATACCCGCAACAGCGGCTTTAATCGGAACACCCGCGTCCATCAGGGCCAGGGAAGCGCCACAAACAGAAGCCATTGAAGATGAACCGTTGGATTCGGTGATTTCAGAAACTACACGTACGGTGTACGGGAAGTCTTCTGGTTTTGGCATCATTGCCAGCACGCCACGTTTAGCAAGACGGCCATGGCCAATCTCACGACGTTTTGGCGAACCAACCATACCTGTTTCACCTACAGAGTACGGAGGGAAGTTGTAGTGGAACAGGAAGCTATCAGTCTTCTCGCCCATCAGCTCATCCAGATTCTGCGCATCACGTGCAGTACCCAGAGTTGCGGTAACCAGAGCCTGAGTTTCACCACGGGTGAACAGCGCAGAACCGTGGGTACGTGGCAGAACGCCAGTACGCACGTCCAGACCGCGGATCATGTCTTTTTCACGGCCATCGATACGTGGCTCACCACGCAGAACACGGCTACGAACCACATTCTTCTCGATGCTGCCCAGGATGTCGGAGATTTCGCCCGCATCCAGAGATTCGTCTTCAGCTTGCAGAGCCTGAACAACGTCAGATTTGATGACATTGATCTGAGCGTAACGATCTTGTTTATCAGTGATCAGGTAAGCATCACCCAGACGGGTTTCAGACAGCGCAGCAACGCGAGCGTGCAGCTCAGCGTTAACAGCTTCAGGCTGCCATTCCCATTTAGGTTTGCCCGCTTCTGCAACCAGAGCGTTGATATTGTCGATAACGATTTGCTGTTGGTCATGGCCGAATACCACCGCACCCAACATCTGATCTTCGCTCAGCACTTCGGCTTCAGATTCAACCATCAGAACTGCGCCCTGAGTACCCGCTACAACCAGATCCAGACGGCTGGTTTTCAGCTCATCGGCAGTTGGGTTCAGAACGTACTGGTCGTTGATGTAACCTACGCGAGCTGCACCGATTGGGCCACTGAATGGAATACCAGACAGGCTCAGGGCAGCAGATGCACCGATCATCGCAACGATGTCCGGGTTAACTTGTGGGTTCAGGGAAACCACAGTCGCGATAACCTGAACTTCATTCAGGAAACCTTCCGGGAACAGAGGACGGATCGGACGGTCAATCAGACGGGAAGTCAGTGTTTCGCCTTCGCTTGGACGGCCTTCACGACGGAAGAAGCTACCCGGGATACGACCAGCAGCGTAAGTACGCTCCTGATAGTTAACCGTCAGCGGGAAGAAGCTCTGACCTGGTTTCGCTTTTTTCTGGCCAACAACGGTAACGAATACCGCGGTGTCGTCCATGCTAACCATAACAGCTGCAGTGGCCTGACGAGCCATCATGCCGGTTTCCAGCGTAACGGTGTGCTGGCCGTATTGGAACTTACGAATAGTCGGATTAAGCAATGTAATATCCTTGTTTGTGGCGCGCAGCTGTTATGACAGCAGTTCACACCGATAAATATCCGAGCTTCTCACTACATTCTCGCGACTAATGACAATCCTTATTGGCCTGACGTTGTGGCAATAAAGTCTCTCATTAGCCGCGCGAAAACATCTGTAACGGAAGTTCATGTTCTTAGAATAGCAATAGAAACAGCAGCCATACAGTAACCTGATTTGCTGATGCTTCCTAGAATAAAGGGGCCTATTGGCCCCTTTACACTGAAACTCGCTTGATTAGCGACGCAGACCCAGACGTTCGATCAGGCTGGTGTAACGTGCTACATCTTTACGCTTCAGGTAGTCCAGCAGTTTACGACGCTGAGAAACCATACGCAGCAGACCACGACGGCTGTGGTGATCTTTTTTGTGCTCTGCAAAGTGACCTTGCAGATGGTTAATTTGAGCAGTCAGCAGAGCAACCTGAACTTCGGTAGAACCACTGTCGTTAGTGCCACGACCGAAGTCGGAAACGATTTGAGCTTTAGCTTCAACGCTTAGAGACATAATCTTACTCCAAAATATTATAGATAATTAAACGGGAGCCGATCTCTAATTCAGCTACCCAATGCATAAGCTGCGCTATTCTACCCTTTGCTATATATGATCGCAAGGTGAGCAGAGAGCGCTTAATCCGTGTATTCGACGACTAAACGACGTGGCGCAATGCGGCCATCATCATCTATTTCGCCCACACCGATAAACTTACGTTCTTCGCCTTCGGTGATGCGAACCATGCCACTCGCCGGCGCACCAGATGCCTGAACAGGTTGACCCTGTTTAACATATCCGGCCACCACGGGCAGCAGATTCACTTCCGGGAAGTCTTCACATGCGCTGTCCATCGGCAGCAACAACGGATCCAGCAAAAGACGAGGCTCTATGCCCTGCTCTTCAGCCTGAGCCATCAATTCATGGAGTTTTTCCATGGTGACCATACGCTCAGAAGGATAGGTTGCGACCTGCAAACGACGCAGATAAGTCACGTGTGCACCACATCCCAACTTCTCGCCGAGATCGTCGACAATGGTACGGATGTAAGTACCTTTTGAGCAGTGAATTTCCAGCTCAACTTCAAAACCTTCCCAGCGGATGAACGTCAGTTCATACACTGTGATACTGCGCGATTCACGCGGGACTTCAATGCCCTGGCGCGCGTACTCATAAAGCTTCTTCCCTTCGTATTTCAGTGCGGAATACATCGAAGGAATTTGCTGGGTTTCCCCGCGAAAGCTGTCGAGTGCGTCATCCAGTTGCTGCTGACTGAAGGTCACTTCACGTTCAGAAATGATGTCCCCTTCAGCGTCAGACGTGTCAGTACGCTGCCCCATACGGGCAATAACGCGATAACGCTTATCGGAATCGAGCAGGAATCGTGAAAACTTGGTAGCTTCACCTAAGCACAGCGGCAACATGCCGGTGGCCAGGGGATCCAAAGCACCTGTATGCCCTGCGCGGTTAGCGTTATAGAGACGTTTAACCTTTTGCAGAGCATCGTTGGAAGACAAGCCAAGCGATTTGTCCAGTAGCAGAACGCCGTGAATATCACGGCCGCGGCGACGTGGGCGACTCATTATACTTCCTCGTCATCACCTGCAGCTGAACGACGTTCAGCATCGTTTTTCACAACGTTGGTCACCAGGTTAGACATACGCATACCTTCAACCAAAGAGTTGTCATAAGCGAAAGTCAGTTCCGGGACGACACGCAAACGCATTGCTTTGCCGATCAGCGTACGGATGAAACCGGATGCGTCCTGCAAAGCTTTGATGCCATTTTTGACACGATCGGGATCGTGATTGTCAGTGGTCAGAACGTCCAGGAAGGTCACGAAGACTTTGGCATAAGCCAGATCGCGTGAAACTTCAACGCCTGAAACTGTCGCCATTCCTACGCGTGGGTCTTTGACTTCACGCTGTAAAATGATAGCGATTTCTTTTTGCATCTCCTGAGAGACGCGCTGAGTACGGCTAAATTCTTTTGCCATGATGCTTTTCTCCTCACTTGATCCAGACGAATAAGGGGGCGCAAGGCCCCCCATCTGGATATCAGCTACTTCGCAAACGTTAAGCGATAGTACGTTTGATCTCGATGATTTCGAAGACTTCGATCACATCACCAGCACGCACATCGTTGTAGTTCTTAACGCCGATACCACATTCCATGCCGTTACGAACTTCGGCCACGTCATCTTTGAAGCGACGCAGGGATTCCAGCTCGCCTTCGTAGATCACCACGTTATCACGCAGTACACGGATTGGGTTGTTACGCTTGATCATACCTTCAGTAACCATACAACCTGCAATTGCGCCGAATTTAGGTGACTTGAACACGTCACGAACTTCAGCCAGGCCGATGATTTGCTGTTTGTACTCTGGCGCCAACATACCGCTCATCGCCTGCTTAACTTCGTCAATCAGGTTATAGATAACGGAATAGTAACGCAGATCCAGGCTTTCGCTTTCTACGACACGACGGGCAGAAGCATCTGCACGGACGTTGAAGCCCAGGATGATCGCGTTGGAAGCAGCAGCCAGCGTTGCATCAGTTTCGGTGATACCACCGACACCCATACCCACGATTTTGACTTTCACTTCGTCGGTAGACAAGCTCTGCAGTGCATCGGAAATCGCTTCGCAAGAACCCTGTACGTCAGATTTCAGAACGATATTCAGTTCAGAAACTTCACCTTCGGTCATGTTCGCGAACATGTTCTCCAGTTTAGATTTCTGCTGACGAGCCAGTTTAACTTCGCGGAATTTACCCTGACGGTACAGAGCCACTTCACGAGCTTTCTTCTCGTCACGAACAACAGTTACTTCATCACCCGCCGCCGGAACGCTGGACAGACCCAGCACTTCGACAGGGATTGAAGGACCTGCTGACAGAATGTCACGACCCATTTCGTCACGCATCGCACGGACACGGCCGTATTCGAAGCCACACAGAATGATGTCGCCTTTATTCAGCGTACCTTCCTGAACCAGAACGGTAGCAACCGGACCACGACCTTTATCAAGGAAGGATTCAATCACAACACCACTTGCCATACCGGTGCGGACAGCTTTCAGTTCCAAGACTTCAGCTTGCAGCAAGATGGCTTGCAGCAGATCGTCGATACCAGTACCGACTTTCGCAGAAACGTGGATGAACTGAGACTCACCGCCCCACTCTTCCGGCATAACGCCGTACTGAGACAGTTCGGTACGAACGCGATCCGGATCAGAGTCTGGCTTATCAATTTTGTTGACTGCAACGACGATTGGCACGCCAGCCGCTTTCGCATGCTGAACTGCTTCGATCGTTTGTGGCATCACGCCATCATCGGCAGAAACAACCAGAACCACGATGTCAGTAGCCTGAGCACCACGAGCACGCATTGATGTAAATGCGGCGTGTCCCGGAGTATCCAGGAAGGTGATCATACCGTTTTCGGTTTCAACGTGATAAGCACCGATGTGCTGGGTAATACCACCGGCTTCGCCTGCAGCAACTTTCGTTGAGCGAATGTAGTCAAGCAGGGAAGTTTTACCGTGGTCAACGTGACCCATGATGGTGACAACCGGAGCACGTGGCTCAGCAGCAGCAGATGCGCCCGTATCACGGTCGCTCATCAGCGCTTCTTCCAGCTCGTTCTCACGACGCAGGATAACTTTGTGACCCATTTCTTCAGCAACCAGCTGAGCAGTTTCCTGATCAATAACCTGGTTGATGGTGGCCATGGCGCCCAGTTTCATCATTGTTTTGATGACCTGAGAACCTTTAACGGCCATTTTGTTTGCCAGTTCGGCAACGGTAATGGTTTCACCCACCACAACGTCACGGTTTACTGCAACAACAGGCTTGTTGAAGCTCTGTTGCAGAGTGCTTGGTTTGCGTTTGCCTTTACCATTACGGCCAACAGCACGGGCTTCTTCGCGATCCGCTTTAGATTCGGACAGCTTGTTGCCTTTCTTCTGTTTGGTCGCTTTGCCACCGCGGGTACGGCTACGACGTTCGCCTTCAACTTTGGCGTCATTCTCGTCTTCAGCTGCACGGGCATGGGTAGAAGTGGTGACATGGTAGTCAGCTGATTCTGATTCGCTTGGCGCGACAGTTTCAGTCCAGACACCAGAATCAGCCATTTTACGGGCTTCTTCTGCAATGCGCTTGGCGTTTTCTTCAAGCTTACGCTGGGCTTCTTCTTCCGTTTTGCGTTTCAGCTCTGCGGCTTCAGCTTCACGGCGTGCTTTCTCTGCCTGAGCTGGTTTGGTTATTTCGTCGGTATGTTGATTCGTCACTTTATCTTTTTCCGCTGCATCACGCTTAGCTTTATCAGCGGCCTCACGTTTGGCTTGCTCTTCGGCGGCGCGCTTGGCTTTTTCCTGAGCTTCGCGCTGGGCTTGCTCTGCTGCTACACGCTGTGCCTGTTCTTCCGCGTCACGCTTCGCCTGCTCTTCCGCTTCGGCCTGGGCAATTTCTGCCTCGGTCATATCACGTTTAACATAAGTGCGTTTCTTGCGGACCTCGATTTGCACCGATTTACTCTTCCCGCCGGTGCTCGGAATATTCAGTGTACTACGCGTTTTGCGTTGTAACGTCAGTTTGTTTGTCGCACCTGCGTTTCCACCATTCAGATGCGCCAATAATGTTTCTTTTTCTTGCTGGGTCACAGAGTCAGCTTCGGACTTCGAGATCCCTGCATCAGCAAATTGCTGTACCAGGCGATCTACCGGAGTCTGAATCTCTGCCGCCAGCGATTTTACAGTTACATCTGTCATGCTGTTCCTTCCTGCTACAGTTTATTACGCGTTGTCGCCAAACCAGCAGATATTGCGCGCAGCCATGATAAGTTCACCAGCCCGCTCGTCAGTAAGACCTTCAATATCAGCCAGATCGTCGACACCCTGCTCGGCAAGATCTTCCAGCGTACAAACCCCTTGGGCAGCCAGTTTAAATGCCATGCTACGTTCCAGACCCGCCAGGTTCAGCAGATCATCAGCAGGCTTTTTATCACCGAGACTTTCTTCCTGGGCTAAAGCAATGGTGGTCAGCGCTTCTTTTGCACGTTCGCGCAGCGCATCCACGGTGTCTTCATCCAGGCCGTCGATTTCAAGCAGTTCGTTGACTGGCACGTAAGCCAGTTCTTCAAGCGTAGAGAAACCTTCTTCAACCAGAACCGTGGCAAAATCTTCATCAATGGCCAGGTATTTTGTGAAGGTGTCAATCGCAGCGTGTGCCTCAGCCTGATGCTTGGCTTGCAGGTCGTCTGCTGTCATCACGTTCAGTTCCCACTTGTCATCACCACGATGCTGTTTTAACAGTTGGGAGGCCAAACGCACATTCTGGCCATTACGGCCAATCGCCTGTGCCAGATTGCTGGCTTCAACGGCGATATCCATGGTGCATTTATCTTCATCAACAACGATGGAAGCGACATCAGCCGGTGCCATAGCGTTGATAACGAACTGCGCAGGATTGTCATCCCAAAGGATGATATCGATACGTTCACCGCCCAGTTCACTGGATACGGCCTGAACGCGTGCGCCACGCATACCGACACAGGCACCTACCGGGTCGATACGTTTATCGTTGGTTTTCACTGCGATTTTTGCACGGGAACCCGGATCACGGGCTGCCGCTTTAATCTCAATCAGTTCTTCACCGATTTCAGGGACTTCGATGCGGAACAGTTCGATTAGCATCTCGTTACGTGAACGGCTGACAAACAGCTGAGCACCACGCGCTTCCGGGCGAACATCATACAACACGCCACGAATACGGTCGCCAGAACGGAAGTTTTCGCGTGGAAGCATGTCTTCACGCAGGATAACGGCTTCAGCGTTGCTGCCTAAATCCAGTGCGATGCTGTCACGGTTTACTTTTTTAACAACACCAGTGACGATTTCACCCTGCTGTTCACGGAATTGATCAACCACCATCGCACGTTCTGCTTCACGTACTTTTTGTACGATAACTTGTTTAGCCGTCTGCGTGGTAATGCGGTCGAAAGTGACCGACTCAATTTGGTCTTCGATGTATCCGCCAAGTTCGATAGACGGATCTTCGTATTGTGCAGCCTCGAGGGTGATCTCGCGGGTTGGCTGAGTCACTTCATCGACTGCAACCCAACGACGGAAGGTATCGAAGTCACCGGTTTTGCGGTCAATACTGACGCGGACTTCGATTTCCTGCTCGTATTTTTTCTTGGTCGCTGTTGATAATGCAATTTCCAGCGCTTCAAAAATCTTCTCGCGCGGGAGGGATTTTTCATTAGAAACTGCTTCTACAACAGCCAGAATCTCTTTGTTCATCCTAGTTGCCTCTTCCAAACTCTTTAAAAGTGGGGTACCAGGTTCGCTTTCTGGATGTTGCTCAGTGCGAACACTTCATCTTTCCCTTCCACTGTCACCGTGATCATCTCGCCTTCGACAGCTTTAATAATACCCTGCCATTTGCGACGGTTCTGCACAGCCATTCGCAGGACAATGCTGACTTCGTCACCGAGAAAACGTTGATAATGTTCAGCGGTGAACATAGGACGATCAAGGCCTGGAGAGGAAACTTCCAGGTTGTAGGCGACGGTAACTGGATCTTCTACGTCCAGTACAGCGCTCACCTGGTGGCTGACATCAGCACAATCATCAACATTGATCCCGGCGTCACTATCAATATAGATGCGTAACGTCGATTGGCGAGCCCGAACGAACTCGATGCCCACCAGCTCAAAGCCAAGTGCCTCGACTGGTGCTGAAATCAGCTCTGTTAATTTTTGTTCTAATGTGGACAAGCCCACCCCCAAGACATAAAAAAAGGGCTAAATAGCCCAGTGATTCTGTTGCCAAATAACAAAAAACCCCGATAAATCGGGGCTTTATGAAACTGGACCCTATTTGCCGCACAGGCGGCTTCGGTACAACTTTCGCAAAGTGTTTATTTCAAATTGAAGCTTTCAAATGGGAACTGCAGAACATCACAGGAAGATACTGAAAGTCTATTTGAAATAAACACTTAGGGAAAGTGGTTGCGGGGGCCGGATTTGAACCGACGACCTTCGGGTTATGAGCCCGACGAGCTACCAGGCTGCTCCACCCCGCGTCCGAAAACGTGGCAAATACTACGCCGATAACCGCTAAAAAGCAAGTTATCATAAAGATTGGTACCGAGGACGGGACTTGAACCCGTAAGCCCATTCGGGCACTACCACCTCAAGGTAGCGTGTCTACCAATTCCACCACCTCGGCACTCTTTTTTCACAATCGCTTATACTGTCCGAGCACAAGCCACTGTTTAAAACTCTGCTTCTTTCGATAAGAAGTTTACTGCTTAGTGAGGAACATCACTGTTAGGCGCTGCTGGAGCTGCCGGTGCAGTTGTCTGCTCAGTTTGTGCTGGCTGACTTAAGTTTTCCCACTCACTACCTTTTTGGCCTTTATTGGTGCTCATGTTCCCCAGAATCAAACTAATGATAAAGAACAGTGCGGCCAAAATACCTGTCATGCGGGTCATGAAGTTACCGGAACCACTCGAACCGAACAATGTGCCAGAAGCACCTGCTCCGAAAGAGGCTCCCATATCAGCGCCTTTACCCTGTTGCAGCATAACCAGAGCCACAAGGCCGATTGCTACGATAAGGAAAATCACCAGAAGAGCGTCGTACATAGTAGTACCTGTATCCTCGCGGGTTCACCGCATGCCAATTGCTTCTCACCAATTTAGCAGGTCACTCAAGGACCCACTGAAGCGGGTGTGAATACTAACCAAAGCCGTATTACCGCGCAAGGGCAATTTTCATCAGACTGTTCGTTTGCGGAAAAAATCGTCAAATATCCGTCAAAACAACCAAAGTGATTCATTTTACGTCGCAACCCGGTTGAAAAGCGGCGACGTAAAAAATGAAAATTTACTGTTTTTTATCGGCTTACGGCTTCACTGCTTTTACGGCATCAGCGATACGATTCGCCAGCTTTTCAACCAGCGTGGCGTCTTCGCCTTCGACCATCACGCGCAGTAACGGTTCAGTACCTGATTTACGTAACAGTACACGGCCACGGCCCCCCAGTTCTTTTTCAACTTCAGCAGTCACTTTTTTGACGTCGTCGGATTCCAGCGGATCGTGTTCACCGGCAAAGCGGACATTCACTAAAATCTGCGGCAACAATTTCATGCCGCTGCAAAGATCATGAAGGCTCATATGGTTGCGGACCATCGCAGTGAGCACTTGCAAACCGGCCACGATACCGTCGCCCGTCGTCGTTTTATCCAGCAGGATAATGTGGCCGGAGTTTTCAGCACCGATACGCCAGCCTTTTTCCTGCATTTTTTCCAGCACGTAACGGTCGCCGACTTTAGCGCGGGTGAAAGGGATGCCCAGCTGTTTGAGTGCCAGTTCCAGCCCCATATTGCTCATCAGCGTTCCGACTGCGCCGCCCTTCAGTTGGCCCTGACGTAAACCTTCACGCGCAATAATATAGAGGATTTGGTCACCATCGACCTTGTTGCCTTCGTGGTCCACCATGATCAGGCGATCACCATCGCCATCAAATGCCAGGCCAACATGAGCTTTTTCCGCCAAAACACGTTGCTGAAGCTGGCGCACATCCGTTGCTCCACATTCTTCATTGATGTTCATACCATCCGGTTCACAGCCGATAGTGATCACCTTTGCACCCAGTTCACGAAGAACACTTGGTGCGATGTGATAGGTTGCGCCATTCGCACAGTCGACAACAATTTTCAGGCCATTCAGGCTGAGTTCGCTTGGGAATGTCCCTTTACAGAATTCAATATAGCGACCCGCTGCATCAACAATTCGGCTGGCTTTGCCCAATTCCGCGGATTCCACGCAGGTCAGCGGTTTTTCCAGTTCAGCCTCAATAGCCTCTTCCACTTCATCCGGCAATTTTGTGCCATCGATAGTGAAAAATTTTATGCCATTGTCATAGAAAGGATTGTGAGACGCAGAAATAACAATGCCCGCTTCAGCACGGAAAGTCCTTGTCAGATAAGCAACCGCTGGCGTTGGCATAGGTCCGGTGAAAGATGCGGACAACCCCGCAGCAGCAAGACCAGCTTCCAGGGCGGATTCCAGCATATAGCCTGAAATACGGGTATCTTTGCCGATGATCACTTTACCCGACCCATGACGTGCTAATACTTTGCCTGCAGCCCAGCCCAGTTTAAGAACAAAATCAGGGGTAATCGGGCTGTCGCCCACTTTTCCGCGGATGCCATCTGTCCCAAAGTATTTACGGTTGCTCATAGTTATTTTTTATTCCTTGCAGAAAGTGTGGCTTCAACGATACGCATCGCTTCAACGGTTTCTTTAACGTCATGTACCCGGATTATCTGAGCGCCTTGCATGGCCGCGATGACAGCACAGGCGACGCTGCCGGTAACCCGCTTTTCAGGAGACACATGCAGCAGTTGCCCCACCATGGATTTTCGCGACATCCCCACCAGAAGCGGCAATCCCAGGTGATGGAATTCTGCCAGCCGTGCGAGCATCTGGTAATTGTGCTCCAGATTTTTACCGAAACCGAAGCCGGGGTCGAGTAACAATTTATTTTTAGGAATACCCGCGTTCACACAACGCGTAATTTGCCCGGCAAGATACTGTTCAACTTCGGCAACTACATCTCCGTATTGTGGAGAATGCTGCATCGTTTTCGGGTCACCCTGCATATGCATCAGGCAAACGGGCAAATCGGTTTCCGCTGCTGCTGCCAGTGCGCCCGGCTCCTGCAGTGAACGAATATCGTTAATCAGATGCATCCCCGCCTTTGCGGATTCGCGGATCACCGAAGCCTTTGAAGTATCGACAGAGATCCAGACATCAAAACGCCGGGCAATTGCCTCAACGACTGGCACCACGCGAGCCAGCTCTTCATCTTCGCTCACTTCAGCTGCGCCCGGACGTGTTGATTCGCCGCCGATATCAAGGAGCGTGGCTCCAGCATCTACCATCATCTGCGCGTGCCGGATGGCCAGTTCCAGCGTGTTATGGCGGCCACCATCCGAAAAGGAATCAGGAGTAACATTCAGGATCCCCATTACCTGGGGAAAGGTGAGGTCCAGCGTCGACTCTCTGGCGGTGAGGTGCATAAGTCATGTCCCTTCTGGTCAATCAGTAATAGCAGTATCTAAATTCTGGGGGGAAAGAATGCACGCATAAAAAACCCCGGGCAAGCCCGGGGTTTGAGAGTTATGCATTATTTGCTAACCAGCAGCTTATTTGCCGCTGAATTGCTCAAACATCGTGTTGCCTGGATTTGGCGTACGAGGTTCGTCAACTGGCGTTGGGGCTTTAGGCGCACCACCGTCGTTAGAATTGCCGTTACCGTTTTTACCGTTTGCATCGTCCCAGCCTGCTGGCGGGCGAACTTCTGTACGGTTCATCAGGTCGTCAATTTGTGGTGCATCGATGGTTTCATATTTCATCAGGGCATCTTTCATTGAATGAAGGATATCCATGTTTTCCATCAGCAAAGTACGTGCACGCACATAGTTACGCTCAACCAGTGATTTTACTTCCTGGTCGATGATACGGGCGGTTTCATCAGACATATGCTTAGCTTTCGCAACTGAACGGCCGAGGAAGACTTCGCCTTCTTCTTCCGCATACAGCAACGGACCTAATTTTTCTGAGAAGCCCCATTGTGTCACCATGTTACGGGCAATTGATGTTGCAACTTTGATGTCGTTAGATGCGCCGGTAGACACTTTTTCCACACCGTAGATGATCTCTTCAGCAAGACGGCCACCGTACAGGGTAGAAATCTGGCTTTCAAGCTTCTGGCGGCTGGCACTAATAGCATCGCCTTCAGGCAGGAAGAAGGTCACACCTAATGCACGTCCGCGAGGAATGATCGTCACTTTATGCACGGGGTCGTGTTCAGGAACCAGGCGGCCAATGATGGCGTGGCCAGCTTCATGGTACGCGGTCGATTCTTTCTGCGATTCTGTCATCACCATGGAACGACGTTCTGCACCCATCATGATTTTGTCTTTGGCTTTTTCGAACTCAACCATAGACACCACGCGTTTGTTACCACGTGCAGAGAACAGCGCAGCTTCGTTGACCAGGTTTGCCAGGTCAGCACCGGAGAAACCTGGTGTACCACGGGCAATCACAGAAGCATCAACATCAGTGGCTAAAGGAACGCGACGCATGTGAACTTTCAGAATCTGTTCACGGCCACGAACGTCTGGCAGACCAACCACAACCTGACGGTCGAAACGACCTGGACGCAGCAACGCCGGGTCAAGAACGTCCGGACGGTTAGTCGCGGCAATCACAATGATGCCTTCGTTACCTTCGAAGCCATCCATCTCAACCAGCATCTGGTTCAGCGTCTGTTCACGTTCATCGTGACCACCGCCTAAACCAGCACCACGCTGACGGCCAACGGCGTCAATTTCATCGATGAAGATGATACATGGAGCGGCTTTCTTCGCCTGTTCGAACATGTCGCGCACACGGGATGCACCGACACCGACGAACATTTCTACGAAGTCAGAACCGGAAATAGTAAAGAACGGAACTTTTGCTTCGCCTGCAATGGCCTTAGCCAGCAAGGTTTTACCGGTACCCGGAGGACCGACCATCAGAACACCTTTAGGAATTTTACCGCCCAATTTCTGGAAACGGCTTGGCTCGCGCAGGTAATCCACCAGCTCGCTCACCTCTTCCTTCGCTTCGTCACAACCTGCAACGTCAGCAAACGTGGTTTTGATTTGGTCTTCTGTCAGCATGCGGGCTTTGCTTTTACCAAAGGACATTGCACCTTTGCCACCGCCGCCCTGCATTTGCCGCATAAAGAATATCCAGACGCCAATCAAAAGCAGCATCGGGAACCATGAAATGAAGATAGTCGCCAGGAAACTCTGCTGTTCAGGCGGTTCACCAACAACTTTCACGTTTTTGCTCAGTAGCGTATCCAGCAATTTAGGGTCATTCACCGGAATGTAAGTTGTGTATTTGCTACTGTCTTTTTTGATAACGTCAATCGCACGTCCATTGATACGTACTTCACGGACCTGGTCTTGGGCCACTTCGGTAGTGAAGGTCGTATAATCTACCTTACTACCATTAGATTCGCTGGGACCAAAACTCTGAAATACAGACATCAGTACAACTGCGATGACTAACCAGAGGATCAGGTTCTTCGCCATGTCACTCAAGGGATTAACCTCATATTACAACTGTGTTAACAAACAGCGTTAGGGAACTACAGTTTCCGCCCTGTCGCTACGATGTACACTTCTCGCGAACGTGCTCGGGAAGCGTCTGGCTTACGAATCTTCACCTTCGTAAACAGGGAGCGAATTTCCCGCAGGTATTCATCAAAGCCATCTCCCTGAAACACCTTCACCAGGAAACTTCCGCCTGGTGCTAATACATCCCGACACATATCCAGTGCTAATTCAACCAGATACATCGACTTTGGAATGTCGACTGCCGGAGTACCGCTCATATTCGGGGCCATATCGGACATGACCACCTGAACTTTGCTTTCTCCCACGCGTTCAAGCAGCGCTTTGAGAACTAATTCATCACGAAAATCCCCCTGAAGGAAATCGACTCCAACAATAGGATCCATAGGTAAAATATCGCAGGCAATGATTCGCCCTTTGTTACCAATTTGCGAAGCCACATACTGTGACCAACCGCCCGGAGCTGCACCTAAATCGACGACCGTCATACCCGGTTTAAACAGCTTATCGCCTTGCTGTATTTCCTCAAGTTTAAACCAGGCACGAGAACGCAGCCCTTTTTTCTGTGCCTGTAGCACATATTTATCGCTAAAGTGTTCCTGCAGCCAGCGACTGGAACTTGCAGAACGCTTCTTATTAGACATTATTTAGTAACCATATAGTTTTCCAACTACCCTGAGTTAGAGCTTTTGGAACAAGCTGTTAGCATCATGACGTCTATGGCTAAGTCAGTATAATTCCCCTCCCGAAGCAGTCCGGGTTGGTGATATACATGAGATGGCGGTAGAATGACCCGTTTTCAATCCCAACTTAAGCAAAAAAGACGATGAATCTTAACAATAAACAAAAACAGTACCTGAAAGGTCTGGCACATCCACTGAAACCGGTCGTTATGCTGGGCAACAACGGCCTGACTGAAGGTGTTCTGGCCGAAATTGAGCAGGCGCTGCAACATCACGAACTGATCAAGGTAAAAGTCGCGGCAGAAGAACGCGAAACGAAGACCTTGATCGTAGACGCAATTGTGCGTGAAACCAAGGCGTGTAATGTGCAAGTCATCGGCAATATGCTGGTACTTTATCGCCCTTCTACCGAAGACCGCAAAATTATCTTACCGCGTTAATCCATTAAGGTTTAACGAAAAGCGCTTTAGGTTTTCGGGAAGGTGCCACGAAATCACGTTCAGGGAAAGGCCTCAGGCGGCCTTTTTACTTTAGTTTTCAATTTACTGTGAAGCAATTCACTGCATGGACGTGAGATTTACAGGGCGAAACTGCTTGTTTCGCCCTTTTTAATGCAGATTTTAGAGATACTCAACCTTCAGTATTTCGAACTCAACATCACCGCCTGGCGTTTTGATAACAACGACATCATCCTGTTCTTTACCGATCAAACCACGCGCAATCGGTGAGTTCACAGAAATCAGATTCTGCTTAAAGTCAGCTTCGTCATCGCCCACAATGCGGTAAGACTGTTCTTCTTCTGTGTCCAGGTTCAATACTTTCACTGTTGCGCCAAAAATGACACGGCCGGTTGCCGGCATTTTAGTGACATCAATAACCTGAGCATTAGAAAGCTTGGCTTCAATTTCCTGAATACGGCCTTCACAAAACCCCTGCTGCTCACGTGCAGCATGATATTCAGCATTTTCTTTCAGGTCGCCATGCTCACGTGCAGTGGCGATATCTGAAATGATTTTCGGGCGGCGGACGCTCTTAAGATGGTCCAGTTCTTCACGCAATCTTTCTGCGCCACGCAGCGTCATCGGAATCGGTTTCATATTTTATTACCTCTAACTTTGTCCTTTCGGTAAACACCGTCCTGATTGAATCAGGTAAGAAATTAAGCCAGCTCTTCTGACCGACTCTCTCTGGCGAAAAACAAAAAAAACCTCACCCGGGGTTACCACCAGGCCAGGATTCATTTTGCATTATGATTCGTATTTTAACGTAGAGTTCCTTGAGGATCATCGTTTACTTTCAGCCACGTTGCGCCTTGGTTCGTAGCATCGTAGTATGGCACCACTTTATCCTGCCGTTACTCAGAGCCTTTACTCAAAATAATGCGTTTTTTACGAATTGTCAGTGGATTAGCATGCGCGTTTGTTCTGAATACAAATGCGGCTCAGATCGAGAATTACACAGAATATCTGCCGGACGGCACGAATCTGGCTGTACTGGTACAGAAAATTGGCGCCCCTGCCCCTGTGATTGATTATCACGGTTCGCAGATGGCTCTGCCTGCCAGTACGATGAAGATTCTGACAGCGCTTGCGGCTCTGTTGCAGCTAGGTCCCGATTTCCGCTTTACCACCACACTTGAAACCCCGGGTTCCGTTTCTGACGGCGTTCTGAAAGGTGATCTGGTTGCTCGCTTCTCCGGCGATCCGACACTAAAACGTCAAAATATCCGGAATATGGTCGCTGTATTAAAAAAACAGGGCATCAAAGAGATCAGCGGTGATGTGGTGATTAACACGTCTGTGTTTGCCAGCCACGATAAAGCGCCCGGCTGGCCCTGGAACGATATCACCCAATGTTTTAGCGCACCGCCTGCTGCCGCGATTGTCGACAGAAACTGTTTCTCGGTTTCCCTCTACAGCGCCCCGAAACCGGACGAAAATGCCTTTATCCGTGTAGCATCTTATTATCCTGTTCATATGTTTAGCGAAGTACGCACCCTGGCTAAAGGTTCGCCGGATGCTCAATACTGTGAACTGGATGTAGTGCCGGGTGAGTTTAACCGTTACACACTGACAGGCTGCCTGACCCAGCGCAGCGAACCTCTGCCTTTGGCTTTCGCCATTCAGGATGGGGCCAGCTATGCGGGGGCAATCCTCAAAGACGAATTACTGCAAGCAGATATTCAGATTGATGGCACGCTAAAACGCCAGACCCAGCAGACGCCAGCCGGAACCGTGCTCGCTCAAACGCAGTCGGTTCCGTTGCATGACTTGTTGCATCAGATGCTGAAAAAATCAGACAACATGATCGCCGATACCGTATTCCGTACCATTGGCCATCAGCGTTTTGGGGTCCCCGGGACCTGGCGCGCGGGCTCAGATGCGGTTCGTCAGATTTTACGGCAGAAAGCCGGGGTGGATTTGGGGAATTCGATTCAGGTCGATGGTTCCGGTCTTTCCCGCCATGATTTGCTGTCACCCGCTACAATGATGCAGGTGCTGCAATATATCGCCCAACACGATAAGGAATTGGATTTCATCTCAATGCTGCCATTAGCGGGCCATGACGGAACCTTGCAATATCGCGGCGGTCTTCATGAAGCAGGAGTTGACGGTAAAGTGTCAGCGAAAACCGGCTCACTGGCTGGCGTTTATAACCTGGCAGGCTTTATCACCACCGCCAGCGGACAGCGTCTGGCATTTGTCCAGTATCTCTCCGGTTACGCTGTACCTCCTGAAGATCAACGTACACGACGGGCTCCGTTGGTACGCTTTGAAAGCCGTCTCTACAGGGACATCTACCAAAATAATTGACCATGGAGAAGTGCCTGACGATGAAACTGCTGATAGTTGAAGATGATGAACTTTTACGGCAGGGATTAACGCTGGCACTCACCAGTGATAATTATGTTTGCGATTGCGCAGCAACCGCTGCGCAAGCACAAAGTCTGATTCAGACCAGCCAATACAGCCTGGTGATTCTGGATTTAGGCCTGCCCGATAAAGATGGCGCGGCACTGCTCCGTCAGTGGCGACGCCAGAGTATCTCCTTACCGGTGCTGATCCTCACCGCACGTGATGCGCTGGAAGACCGTGTTGATGGCCTGGATGCCGGTGCCGATGACTATCTGATCAAACCTTTTGCTTTGGTTGAATTACAGGCCCGTGTACGGGCATTGATACGGCGTTATCAGGGACAAAGTGATAATCAGATTTCTGTCGGGAACCTGAAAATTAACCTGTCCTCACAGCAGGCCTATCTCGGGAACGAACCTGTAGAAGTGACACCAAAAGAATTTGCCATTTTGTCGCGTCTGATGATGCGTGCAGGGCAGACGGTCAACAGGGAACTGCTTCAGCAAGATCTCTATACCTGGCAGGATGATTTAGGCTCCAATACGCTTGAAGTCCATGTTCACAACCTGCGCCGCAAACTGGGTAAAGAAACTATCCGGACCGTGCGAGGCATCGGCTATCGGTTGGAAGTTATCCCATGACCAGTATGCGCCGTCGCCTGCTGGTCATGTTGGCACTGATTTTGTTCGTCACACAACTCACCAGTATTTTCTGGCTCTGGCATGAGAGCCAGGAGCAGATTAATCTGCTGGTCAACGACACGCTCTCCGCTAAAGTGCGTAACGCGCAAGTTGAAAAAGAAATTGCAGAAGCCATCGCGTCGCTGATTGCCCCTTCATTACTGATGATGAGCATCACTCTGGTGCTGTCTTTCTGGGCCATTAGCTGGATTATCCGTCCCCTGAACCAGCTACAGAAACGGCTGGAAACCCGTTCTGCAGACAATCTTTCCCCTCTGCCTCTGAACAGTGAAATCAGGGAAATTGTTGCAGTCACCAATGCCCTCAACCAGCTATTCTCACGCCTCTCCAGTACCATTCAGCAGGAACGACTATTCACTGCTGATGCAGCCCATGAGTTGCGCACGCCGCTGGCAGGAGTCCGCCTGCATCTTGAGATCATGCAAAAAAATGGAGTTACAGGCAGCGATACGCTCATCAACCGAATCGATCTATTAATGCACACGATTGAGCAATTACTGATGCTTTCCCGCGCCGGGCAGAATTTTGCAAAAGGCGAGTATCAGCATGTCGACCTGATAAGCAATGTTGTCGAACCACTCAGAGAAGAACTGTGCGAGATGCTTAGCGAACGTCAGCAGAAACTGAATGTGCATTTGCCGCACCGCGGGCAAATTCAGGGTGACGCCGTACTTTTGCGACTCATGGTGCGTAATCTGGTCGAAAATGCCTACCGCTACGGCCCGGAAAAAAGCGAAATCACGCTCACAATTGAACCGTACGAGAATGGCTTTCTGGTGCAGGTAGAAGACGAAGGCCCGGGTATTGATGAGACGAAAGCCAGCGAGCTGACACAAGCTTTCAAGCGGATTGATCAACGCTATGGTGGCAGCGGACTTGGATTGAATATTGTAGTCAGGATTGTACACCTTCACAACGGGACACTCACGTTACGCAACCGTACAACGGCTAAAGGCGGGCTTAGCGCGCAATGCTGGTTACCCGATGTTGCATTACAAAGCTCGCTGGCACATTCGCCAGAAGCGTATTAAAACCATTAAAAAGGCTGCACAAGGCAGCCTTTTCTACTCATGGGACGTTAACCTACGGGATTAACGTTCATAAATGATTTCGACGCCTTCGTCGTCATCCTCATCCCAGTCATCATCCCAGTCGTCGTCGGCTTCAGATTCCACCTCAGCCAGTTGCTCACGGTGATAGTCATCCCACATGAACTCAACTTTTTCTGGCACAGCAGCTTCAACGGCCATGTGCTTAGGATTTTCATTGATGAATTTCATCACATCCCAGCACAGCGCATTAACGCCTTCGCGGTTGGCAGCGGAAATCAGGTAGTAATTCCCCTCCCAGCCTAATGCTTCGGCGATCGTTTTAGCACGGGCTTCTGCTTCTTCTTTCTCGATCAGATCAACTTTGTTGAAGACCAGCCAGCGCGGCTTTTCAGCCAGTTTGGCGTTATATTGCTTCAGCTCATTGATGATGACTTTCGCATTTTCGACCGGATCAGATTCGTCGATCGGCGCAATATCAATCAGGTGCAACAGCACACGGCAGCGCTCAAGGTGTTTCAGAAAACGGATCCCCAAACCAGCACCTTCAGAAGCCCCTTCGATCAACCCTGGGATATCGGCAACCACGAAGCTCTGTTCGTGATCCATACGCACAACACCCAGACTCGGAACCAAAGTGGTAAACGGATAATCAGCCACTTTCGGTTTTGCAGCAGACACTGAACGGATAAATGTGGATTTACCCGCATTTGGCAAGCCCAACATCCCAACATCAGCCAACAGCATCAGCTCAAGGGCGATATCACGCTCTTCGCCTTTGGTACCCATGGTTTTCTGACGCGGCGAACGGTTCACGGAAGATTTGAAACGGGTGTTACCCAAACCGTGGAAACCGCCTTTAGCGACCATATTAATCTGACCATTTTGGGTCATATCAGCCAGTACTTCACCCGTGCTTTGATCCAGAACACGTGTTCCGACAGGTACTTTGATGGTGATGTCTTTACCGCGTTTCCCTGTACAGTCGCTACTCTGACCATTGGTACCGCGCTCAGCACGGTAAGATTTCACAAAACGGAAATCGATCAACGTATTGAGGTTTTCATCAGCAAGCAGGTAAACATCGCCACCATCACCACCGTCGCCGCCGTCAGGGCCGCCACGAGGGATATATTTTTCGCGGCGGAAGCTGACGCACCCGTTACCGCCATCACCGGCCACAACCAGAATCGTGGCTTCATCAACAAACTTCATTTGTACCGTCTCCGTAAATCATTCGCCGGGCAGCTAGTGTTTAGCTACCAGGTTTTGCTCTGTCCGACGCGGCCACCAGCGATGGCCAACTGCGGAAAACATTGCCCCCGCCACTACCGCAATTGCCCCGATATAACCAATAAAATTGAGCACGGGTGCAGCAAAAAAGTCAGGCCAGGCAAGTGCCAGTAAATCTGAAAATAGCAGGGTAAACAGCGGAGTCAGCGTCACAATTGCGCTGACCTGAGCAGCCTGCCATCTCGCCATCGCTTCCGCTAAGGCGCCATATCCTACTAAGGTATTCGCGCCGCAAAACAACAAACAGGCAAACTGCCAGCCGCTGAGCTGTGAAAGCACCGCCGGGCTGGCCAGCGGGAGCAATGCGATAGAACATAAAGTGTACAGCAAAAATAAGATTTGCGGTGAAGCCAGTTGGCGCAACAGAACCTTTTGCGCCACACCGTATATCACCCAAACTGTTGCTGCTCCGACGCCAAATATCACCCCTAAGGTGTAATCTGTCAGGCGGGTAAAGATTTCAATCAGGCTGGTATTAAAAAACAATATCAACCCGAAAATTAGCATACTGGCGCCGATGATCTGGGTAATGCGCATCCTTTCTTTCAGGATGATCACACTCGCAAACATCATACCGACCGGCGAAAGCTGGCCAATAACCTGCGAGGCCGTCGGACTAAGGAATTGCAGTGAAGAACTAAAAAGGACAAAGTTCCCCAGCAATCCACACGTGGCGATTAGCACTAAAACCAGCCAGCGTGGGCGACTAAAAATTGTGGTGGGCGGTAATCTGCGCTTAATAGCAAGAATGCAGCCTAAAACAATTGCAGCCAGAGAAAACCGATACCAAACCACAGTAAAGGGATCCATTACCACCAGAACCTGCTTCATGGCGATGGGTAAAGACCCCCAACTCATGGCAGTAATCAGTGCTAACAGAATACCAACAGATGCCTGTGATCTCGTGTCCATATCCCGCCAGAATGGGCTAACCAGAATGTAAAAAGCCCCGCAACGAATTGCGGGGCTTACATCTATTTACTAAGACGCGAAAAACTTATTCAGCTTCGATGCTGATGTACTTACGGTTTTTCGGGCCTTTAACTTCGAACTTGACTTTACCGTCAGCCAAAGCAAACAGAGTGTGGTCCTTGCCGCAACCCACGTTGATACCCGCGTGGAATTTGGTGCCGCGCTGACGAACGATGATGCTGCCTGCCAGTACTGCTTCGCCGCCAAAGCGTTTTACGCCCAGACGTTTAGCTTCTGAATCGCGACCGTTACGTGTGGAGCCGCCAGCCTTTTTGTGTGCCATTGTTCCGCTCTCCTAATCTTAAGCGCTGATGCCGGTGATTTTAACGTCAGTGAACCACTGACGGTGGCCCTGCTGCTTACGATAGTGTTTACGACGACGAAACTTAACGATTTTGACCTTTTCGCCACGACCGTGAGCAACGACTTCAGCTTTGATTACACCGCCAGCAACTAATGGCAGGCCGATGTTGATTTCTTCACCGTTTGCAATCATCAGAACCTGATCGAACTCGATAGCTTCGCCAGTTGCAACGTCCAGCTTCTCCAGGCGAATAGTCTGCCCTTCGCTGACACGGTGTTGTTTACCACCACTTTGGAAAACCGCGTACATATAAAACTCCGCTTTCCGCGCACTCAACTTTGTATAGTCCAGAGGGCGCTATAAATATTCACAATAGGGCGCGAATTCTACGCAAAAAATCAGCATAAGACAAGAGCACAATGACCACAAAAGAAGAAAAAAAGCGCAGTTCTTTCGTTATCATTTATCTACACTGTTTTTCAAGTACAATCCCCATTACAGTTAGCGCCATGTGCCAATGTGAGCCAGACCTCATTGCGGTGAAGAGAACAACAGCCGAAAAAACACAATGAACCTAGAACAGATTATTGATCTTACCCAGGACGACATGGCTGCAGTCAACGCATCCATCCTTGAGCAGTTGAATTCAGAGGTTTCACTCATTAATCAACTGGGATATTACATCATCAGTGGCGGCGGCAAACGTATTCGCCCGATGATAGCAGTACTGGCAGCCAAAGCACTATCCTACGAGGGGGGCAAACACATAAAAGTTGCCGCTCTGATTGAATTTATCCATACCGCCACTTTGTTGCATGATGACGTTGTCGATGAATCTGACATGCGTCGTGGAAAAGCAACAGCTAACGCTGCATTTGGCAACGCGGCCAGTGTGCTGGTCGGTGATTTTATCTACACCCGCGCATTTCAAATGATGACAGATCTGGAATCGCTGCCCGTTCTGGCGCTGATGGCAAAAGCGGTGAATGTCATTGCCGAAGGCGAAGTACAGCAACTGATAAACTGCAACGATCCTGACATTACCGAAGAAAGTTATATGCAGGTGATCTACAGCAAAACAGCGCGCCTGTTTGAAGCGGCAGCGCAATCCTCAGCGATGCTCGCTGGCGGAAACAGCGAGCAAATAACGGCCCTGCAGGATTATGGGCGTTATCTGGGCACGGCGTTTCAACTGATCGATGATTTGCTGGATTATGACGCTGATGGCGAAACTCTGGGCAAAAATACCGGTGATGACCTTGACGAAGGGAAACCGACTTTGCCACTTCTGCATGCAATGCAGCATGGCAATGCGGAACAAACTGCCATGATTCGCAAAGCAATTGAAGAGGGCAACGGGCGCCATTTACTCGAGCCGGTACTGTCAGCGATGCATCAATGGGGCTCACTGGCGTATACGCGCCTGCGTGCCGAAGAAGAAGCGGATAAAGCGATCCAGGCACTTCAGGTGCTTCCGGAATCGGAATACCGTCTGGCACTTGAAGGTCTGGCGCACCTGGCTGTAAAACGCGATTTCTGATGCTTCACTGTCGTACCTGTGCATAACATAACCAGGTACGACAGATGCTTTAAATCTTACGGCTCGTCAGTTTTACGCAATCTGTTTAACAGCTCGGCGACACCTTCGCGCAAGATAAATGAGATCATCGTTTCCCGTTCTGGCTCTTTCATTTGTTTATAACTTTCGATCCAGATCGCCAGAGGATCCTGATGTGATGCATATACATATTCCGCAGACTGCTCATTCATCGTCAGGCCAGCGACCACTTTTCCGGGCAAACTGTCGATATGATATTCCACTGCCCGCCCCTGTACGCCCCGTCTGCGACGCTTAACCCAGCACAACCGCCGAGCCATACCGTGTACACCCTGTGTCGATGTGGGAAGGCCTTCTTTTCCGGTCAGTTCCTTTGCGGCAAACCACTCTTTTTTCATAACGTCCCTTATCTTTCTTAAATAAACTAATAAGAAAAACTATTGTTATATCCATGAGTTAAATTTCTGGTTTCTCCTGACCAGTGAATGTTTATTTAAAAAACATCACTAACATGAGTCATTTATAAAAACGTCTATTAACAGAAAGAAGATATTAAATTTTTCGAAACGAGTCCACTGATGACTTTAAATGCTTCCATGAATTATCTTTATCAACACCTGTATAATTTCATTAAAATCCATTTTTCGGAAAGGCACGCTAAGGCGATAAAAAACAACGCGGCAAAAAAAACAATATTATTGAAAAACAATGCTGTAGCGAGTGAAAAAGCATTTAGCATCGAAAACAAGCATACCAACACATTGAATTTATGCGTTTCTTTTCGCGAATAAATAACTTACCCCAATGACTGCGCTCAAAAAAACAACATATCAATAACGCATTCACTTTAATTACATTCAAAAAAAGTGTTCTGAAATGGCAAAAATAACAAAAAGCAAAAGGAATTTACTTGTTTGTCTAAACCAGAATTTAATTGTATTTTCTAAACCAGAAAAATAAAGGTTTTTCGGAAACACTTATGAGGCGTAAAAAATAAAAAGACGGATATATATTTAAGAATGATAGTTTGTTTAAATCTATTTAAATAAGGAAGCTGTTATGACGACAAGGAAAGAAGACTGGCATCAGGCGGATATCATCGCAGCACTGAGAAAAAAGGGGACAACGCTTGCGGCAGTATCGCGTTCTGCCGGACTAAGCTCGTCAACGCTTTCGAATGCTCTGTCAAGGCCGTGGCCGAAAGGAGAATTGCTCATCGCCAATGCTCTGGGTATCCATCCTTCACTGATCTGGCCAAGCCGGTACTTTGATGCCAAAACATTGCAAGCCATTGAGCGCCACTGTCGCCTGCCTAATGAGAGCCGCAACTCGCAATGAACAGAAAGCAAAAAACCGCCGAAAATCGGCGGTTTTTAATAAAAAGATCAGTTATTGATAAACTGTTCACCCAACTCGATATCCTTACGCAGGATGTCGAGCATTGCATCCAGTGACTGCTGTTCAAAAGCGCTCAGTTTACCGATATCAATAAGTTCTGCGATCCCATTCTTACCTAGCAAAATGGGTTGAGCGAAGAATCTCGCATGGTCGCCTTTGCCTTCAACATAGGAACATTCAACCACATGGCTTTCACCCTGTAATGCACGCACCAGCGAAAGCCCGAAACGTGCAGCAGCCTGCCCCATAGAAAGAGTCGCAGAACCGCCACCCGCTTTAGCTTCAACAACCTCTGTCCCGGCGTTTTGAATACGCTTAGTCAACGCTGCGATTTCGCTTTCAGTGAAAGAAACATCCGGAATCTGGGATAATAGAGGCAAGATAGTCACGCCGGAATGCCCGCCAATGACCGGTACTTCAATATCTTCTGGATGTTTACCTTTAAGCTCAGCCACAAAGGTGTTCGAACGGATAGCATCGAGAGTTGTCACGCCAAACAATTTGTTTTTGTCGTATACACCGGCATTTTTCAAGACTTCTGCAGCAATGGCGACCGTAGTATTCACAGGGTTAGTGATAACCCCGATACAAGCATCCGGGCAAGTTTTAGCGACCTGCTGGATCAAGTTACGCACGATCCCCGCATTCACGTTAAAAAGATCAGAACGATCCATGCCTGGTTTTCGCGCAACACCGGCAGAGATCAGAACTATATCCGCACCAACCAGAGCCGGTGTTGCATCTTCGCCACAGAAACCTTTAATTTTAACGGCCGTAGGAATATGGCTGAGATCGACAGCGACACCCGGAGTAACTGGCGCGATATCATATAATGAGAGTTCGGAACCGGAAGGTAGCTGGGTCTTGAGCAGAAGCGCGAGGGCCTGACCGATACCGCCCGCAGCACCTAGAACTGCAACTTTCATCCTATACTCCTTTTTTATCATTAACTTATAAGTGTCGTGGAATTATTTTGAGTGTGACATTAATCACTTACACTGTTAAAAACAATCGCTCACCTGCACAGAAACTGAGGTTGGTCGTTTAGAAAGTAAAAAAACATCTCCAAAGCGACCATTTCCGGTTTTTTAGGGCTTTTTAACGGAAAGCTACATTATTAAAAGTAGCACTCCAAAACATGCCAGGTTAATAAATGGTTAAATTCAATCCAATGTGAGAGCTGAATCGAGATCATCAGATTTAATGCGGGTTGTGCAATGCAGCTCACAGATAATGCACAATTTTGGCATATTCATTATTTTCTTATTTTAGCTTGTGCACAGATATACCTTGCCGGTTGCATAATTAACAATTTACGGCATGCGACCAGGTTGCATAAAAATTCAAATATCTGCATAATCACCGAAACAAAGATACAGAGACCAGGGTGCAATATGCGTAATCCTGCTAAACAGGAAGATTTAATCAAAGCCTTCAAGGCACTGTTGAAGGAAGAGAAATTCAGCTCTCAGGGCGAAATTGTTGTCGCACTTCAGGATGAAGGTTTCGAAAATATCAATCAGTCAAAAGTATCACGGATGCTGACAAAGTTTGGTGCCGTGCGTACCCGAAACGCGAAGATGGAAATGGTATATTGCCTGCCCGCTGAAATTGGTGTGCCGACAACGACCAGTCCACTGAAGAATCTGGTTCTGGATATTGACTATAACGACGCCGTGGTCGTAATCCGTACCAGTCCGGGCGCCGCACAATTGATCGCACGATTACTCGATTCTCTGGGAAAATCCGAAGGGATCCTCGGGACAATTGCCGGTGATGACACAATATTCACCACCCCTGCCCGCGGTTTTAGCGTCAGACAATTACACGATGCAATTCTCAGTTTGTTTGAACAAGAGTTGTAGAAACGGATATTTTTTTCCTGTTGCAACCACCATTCTGTGCATGAGGTCAGAAGAACAACGTTCCTGACCTCAAATCTGATAAATATCCTGCGTTACACCACATTCCATTCAAATTACTGCGGTCTTATCACTGCTCATCATCACTGTGATTGTTAATTGTCTTCACAAAAAGCCCATTTCCATTACACAAATATTTCCATGATGTGATTCATCGCAAAAATAAGCACAAATCATCAAATTCACTCAACTTATTGATTTTACGTAAAATCAACGTAAAAAGAACACTTTTAACACGATTTTTATTCTTTTTAGTTATAAAAAATACACATAGCCCACAAATAACCACCCAAATAACTATTAGCAAACTATTAATATTCTGAGTGACTAGATGTATACTCATTTCCGTGGTGTGAAGCACCAGTTGTTGGAAACATAATAAAATCGACGAGGTCAAAATAATGAACGTTAAAACTACAATTGCAACATTAAGCATTCTCTCGGCTCTGTCATTCGGCGCTTTTGCAGCACAACCTGTTACTCAGGATCAGGCTGCAAATCTTCAGTCACGCGGGATGATCAGCGTAAGCGGCGTAGCCGGTGCACCTTCTGATATCCGTCAGGCATTGTCTGACAAAGCGGATGCCAAAGGGGCTAAAGCATTTCGTGTCATCGAAGTGCGTGAAGAAGGTAACTACCACGCAACCGCAGAAATTTACCAATAAGCCTGGGTAAATGAAGCGAAGGGGCCTGAAAGATTCAGGCCCGCGCAAAGCGCATCAAGACGGATTTGTCTCTGCCATCATCAATGTTCCCCCACGCTTTTCGCGTTGCCGGACTCAGATATTCCAGAACTGATGAATCCAAATCTCAACCGACGTTGCTCTCTCATTCTTAGCATCAACGTCTATGAAATTAGGAAATTATCATGAAAATCATGACCACTATTGCCGCTCTTAGCCTGCTGTCTGCTGTTTCTTTCGGTGCGTCTGCCGCACAACTGGTTTCTAGTCAGCAGGCAGAAAATCTTCAGCCTATGGGCACTATCAGCGTCAGCGGCGTCAATGGCGTCCCGACAGACATTCGCCAGGAGTTGTCCGATAAAGCCGACAGCAAGGGCGCAAAATCTTATCGTGTGATCGAAGCACATAACGATGGTGCTTATCACGCAACCGCAGAAATCTATCAATAAGATTTCTGAGTCAGTCCCTGATACAAAGCCACTGTTTGAGTACTTGAATTAGCGTTACCGGGTTTCAACAGCCATTTCCCGAAGAGATACAGCGAAAATAAACCACGCTGTTGAGGCTGGGAAGAGAGAAGACATTGCCACTGCTGCTCTCTTGCTAACGTAACCCTCGTCGTCCTGTCCGACGACACCCTTTGGCCCTCAAGTTTTTGAGGGCCTTTTTTTGTCTGCAAATCGTCGCATTGCCAAATCCCAGGCAAAAAAAAGCACAGCCATCGCTGTGCTTTCCGCTTATCCGCTGCGGGTATGACTGTTACTGAGCGGCTTCCGCTTTAGCAGCCAGCGCCGTCAGTAACTTCCCGTGAATGCCACCAAAACCGCCATTACTCATCACCAGAATATGATCGCCTGGCTGCGAAGCCTTGATCACCATATCGACCAGCGAATCGACGTCCGCACTCCAGTGCGCGGGCTGGATGCAGCGCTCTGCCACTTCAGCAACCTGCCACGGAATATGCTGCGGCTGAAGCAGGAACACTTCATCGGCGCGACCGAGGGAAGGCGCCAGTTCATTTTTACTCATGCCCATTTTCATGGTATTTGAGCGCGGTTCGAGAACAGCCAGAATGCGTGCCGTCCCGCCCACTTTGCTGCGCAATGCCGAAAGCGTTGCCAGAATGGCCGTCGGGTGATGCGCAAAATCGTCATACACGCTGACGCCATTTTCCACGCCACGCAGTTCAAGGCGACGGCGGGCATTGATAAAATCGCCCAATGCTTTGCAGGCATCATCTGGTTTAACACCAACATGGCGTGCAGCGGCGATAGCCATCAGCCCGTTATGCATATTGTGTTCGCCCACCAGATTCCAGTTCACCTGACCGACAACGTCGCCATGCAGATAAACGTCAAAAGAGCTGGCGTCTGGTGACAATTTCTTTGCATCCCAGGCGCAATTTTCTGCATCACCGGCAAATTCCTGCTCGCTCCAGCAACCCATGGCCATCACCTGTTTCAGCGGCGTATCGTGCTCCGGCAGGATAATTTTGCCTTTCCCCGGCACAAGGCGCACCAGGTGATGGAACTGCTTCTGAATCGCTTTCAGATCATCAAAGATATCAGCATGATCAAACTCGAGGTTATTGAGAACCAGCGTACGCGGGCTGTAGTGAACGAATTTGGAACGCTTATCAAAGAACGCACAATCATATTCGTCCGCTTCCAGCACCATAAACGGGCTGTTTCCCAGACGCGCAGACACGTCGAAATTTCCAGGTACACCGCCAATCACGTACCCCGGTTCATAGCCACAGGCTTCGAGGATCCAGGTGACCATCCCTGCGGTGGTGGTTTTACCGTGAGTCCCCGCAACAGCGATTACCCAGCGTCCGGGAAGGACATGATCATGCAACCATTGTGGGCCGGACACATAAGGGATCCCTTGTTCCAGCACCGCTTCAACACACGGGTTTCCGCGGGTCATCGCATTGCCGATAATCACCAGATCCGGATGCGGATCCAGTTGTGCGGGATCATAACCCTGAATCAGGTCGATCCCCTGATTCTCCAGCAGCGTACTCATCGGTGGATAAACGTTGTCGTCCGAACCGGTTACCTGATGCCCCTGTGCACGAGCCAGCATCGCCAGCCCGCCCATAAACGTGCCGCAAATCCCAAGAATATGAATGCGCATATATTTTCCATTAATGCCTTTAAGTCAGACGCCATTCTACCGCTCAGAATCCTCCAGAAGAAATGGATTTGCCTATGATTCGTCCATATATTTGGGCTAAACTGCCTTCGCTCTTGTGAAAGTTTTATTAACGTACCGTTATCTATCCTCGATTCAGGGAAAGTGTCATGAAAACGTTAGGCGAATTTATTGTTGAAAAGCAGCAAGATTTTCCACATGCAACCGGTGAACTGACAGCGTTGCTTTCAGCGATAAAACTCGGCGCCAAAATCATTCACCGCGATATCAATAAAGCGGGATTGGTGGATATTCTGGGCACCAGCGGTGCAGAGAATGTGCAGGGCGAAGTGCAGATGAAACTCGATCTGTACGCGAATGAAAAATTAAAAGCAGCCATGAAAGCGCGCGGTGAAATTGCCGGTATCGCGTCAGAAGAAGAAGATGAAATTGTTATTTTCGAGGGTGAACGCGCCGAAAATGCAAAATACGTGATTTTGATGGATCCACTGGATGGTTCCTCAAATATCGACGTTAACGTCTCGGTCGGGACGATTTTCTCGATTTACCGCAGGACTTCCCCGTTGGGCCAGCCCGTAACGGAAGCAGACTTCCTGCAACCGGGGAACCGCCAGGTTGCCGCAGGTTATGTCGTGTATGGTTCATCCACCATGCTCGTGTATACCACCGGCGCGGGCGTTCATGCGTTTACTTACGATCCGTCACTGGGTGTATTCTGTCTGTCCCATGAAAAAGTCTGTTTCCCTAAAAAGGGCAACATGTACTCAATCAATGAAGGCAACTACATCAAATTCCCTCTCGGCGTTAAAAAGTACATTAAGTATTGCCAGGAGCAGGATGAAGCAACACAACGCCCTTACACTTCACGCTATATCGGTTCGCTGGTAGCAGATTTCCACCGTAATCTGCTCAAAGGCGGCATCTACATTTATCCGAGCACCGCCAGCCACCCAAACGGTAAACTGCGTCTGCTGTATGAATGCAATCCGATGGCTTTCCTGGCTGAGCAGGCTGGTGGCAAAGCCAGCGATGGTAAAAACCGAATTCTGGATATCATTCCGCAAAAACTGCACGAACGCGCACCGTTCTTCGTCGGTAACAGCTCAATGGTTGAAGATGCGGAACGTTTTATCGCGAAATTCCCCGATGAATAAACCTGTATCTGACTCAAGAATCATCGAAGAATGAACGTGATACCTCTGTAACTTAGCGTTTCACAAAGGCAAAAAGGTGGCTTTTTAGGGCCACCTTTTTATTGCCTCAAGATTTAAAGCATTAGTAATGTGAAGGCCGGTTCAGTTTGAACACCGCCATACTTTCCGCCAGCAGTTGTGCCTGTTCTTCCAGAGAACGCGTGGCCGCCGTCGCCTGTTCGACCAGCGCCGCATTCTGCTGTGCAACCTGATCCATCTGTGTAATCGCCACATTCACCTGTTCGATACCGTGCGTCTGCTCCGTTGTCGCAATGGAAATTTCACGCATCAGGCTGGTCACCCGCGTCACTTCACTGGAAATTTCCAGCATGGTGTCGGCGGCAGATTTCACCATCACCGAGCCTTCAGAAACCCGGTTTTCAGAATCGACAATCAGCTCTTTAATCTCTTTGGCGGACTGTGCGCTACGTTGTGCCAGGCTTCGCACTTCACCCGCGACCACGGCAAAACCACGCCCCTGTTCACCGGCACGTGCGGCTTCAACAGCTGCATTCAACGCCAGAATATTGGTCTGGAAAGCAATGCCGTCAATGACGGTAATAATGTCGCCAATGCGTTTCGAACTGTCGGTAATACCCTGCATTTTGTCCATCACCTGATTCACGACTTCACTGCCTTTGCCCGCAATAGTCGATACGCTTTGCGCCAGCTGATTAGCCTGTTCAGAATTCGCCGCATTCATGCGTACGGTCGATGTCAGCTGTTCCATGCTCGCCGCCGTTTCCTCCAGCGAAGCGGCAGATTCTTCCGTACGCTGCGCCAGATGGACATTCCCTGCCGCCAGTTCACGGGAGCCTACATCAATCTGATTCCCGGCATCACGGACGCGCCCTACAGAAAGCGCCAGCGAATCCTGCATTTGCTTCATCGCTTTCAGCAACCGCCCCATTTCGTTATTACGAGAGTCATCAATTTCATGCGTCAGATCGCCCTTAGCGATGTGTTCCAGCTGCGCAATCGAGAACTTAAGCGGGTGCATAATGATTTTTTGCAAGGCAAACCAGGCTAAAACAGCGATAACCAGCGCGATGATGAAACTAATGGCAATCACGGTCAGCTGGATGCTCGCATCAGCACGCGCCTGTTCAATACGTTGACTGGTATTGTCCACCGCGTAAGCGCGGAAATCAGCCAGCGCTTTGTCGTAGGCATTGCTGTATGGCGTGATTTTGTTTTCCAGCACGTCGTAATAGCCGTCAGCGCTTTGCGCCTGAAGTGCCGCCAGGAGTGGTACCAAGCCGTTAGCCTTGTACGCATCGTAAGCTTTTTTCACCGCATCCGATAAATCCCTTCCGCGCTGCGTGTCGTCCGGGATACTGGTGAATTTTGCCAGGTCCGTGTCTGCCTGTTTAATATACCCGGCAATCCGGTCGGTGGTGGATTTAGCGTCATCCATCATGCCGATTTCCAGCTGGCGAACAGCAACACCGCTGGCGACACGGGTCCGCAGTGAGAAACTGTAACTGTCGGCCAGCGAACCCAGTTCGTCCCCCTGAAGCTGGTTAATTTTTTGCAGCGAAGTCGCACTTTGCCGGATGGCATTAGCACCCAGGATACTAACCAGCAACAAAATCAACGTCATCACGACCAGTAAGCCGATCAGACCGGCTTTTACGCTCAACTTATTCAACATACGGTGTTATCCAGCTATTCAGGTGAAAAGGAGAAACTGCGAATGAGGTAGGGATCAGGTTTGCCTGATTTTTTATATGAATATTGTTATCGGCAATCCACTGAATCTCTTGATAAGAAAAGTAAAAACAGGCAGTTACACGGAAAAGTGACGGATGTGTAAACTTTACTGCCAATTCTGAAGATTTTGCCGATCCCCAACAGCAGGTCGTGCCGGAAAATACGCAAACGCGATACGACGAAAAGGGCGGGAAATCACGGGAGAGTTGGCTATAATGTGCGGCACTCTATTCCTGGTTCAATGAAGGAAACCAACAATGAGCTTACTGAACGTGCCGGCAGGCAAAGAACTGCCAGAAGATATCTACGTAGTTATCGAAATCCCGGCAAACGCGGATCCTATCAAATACGAAGTTGATAAAGACACCGGCGCACTGTTCGTAGACCGTTTCATGTCTACCGCAATGTTCTACCCTGCGAACTACGGTTACATCAACCACACGCTGTCTCTGGACGGTGACCCGGTTGACGTACTGGTTCCAACGCCATACCCGCTGCAACCAGGTTCTGTGATCCGCTGCCGTCCGGTTGGCGTTCTGAAAATGACTGACGAATCTGGCGAAGATGCGAAAGTTGTTGCAGTTCCGCACACTAAACTGAGCAAAGAATACGATCACATCAAAGATGTGAACGACCTGCCAGAACTGCTGCGCGGCCAGATCACTCACTTCTTCGAGCAATACAAAGCGCTGGAAAAAGGCAAATGGGTGAAAGTTGACGGTTGGGCTGATGCTGCTGCTGCAAAAGCTGAAATCGTGAGCTCTTTCGAGCGCGCTAAAAACAAGTAATTGTTTTCTGCGGCACGAAAAAAAACACCGTCCACTGGACGGTGTTTTTTTATGTATAACACATTGCCTGGTAACGACTATATTTCTGACAACCCTGCTCAGATTATTCGTTAACCGGTTCGTTACGCTTCACCCAGTCGCCACCCTCAATTCTCGGCACACCATCCAGTGAGCGAATATAGAGATAAATCCAGGCGCTGCCATAAGGTGTCGAAATCAGCTCACGACGGTAATCTTTCGTATTACTTTTCAGTTCATCCAACTCAGCCATGATTGACGAGTTAATGCGGTAAACTTCGCAATAAACCTTTCCTTCCCCTGGAATTACAGCAGGGTAATGCCCCAGATTATACAGAGCATATCCTTCCAGCTCATGGTCACCCAGCCATTGAGCATTCGTCATCCAATGACTGTTGCCTTGCTTGCGTCGTAAACTGCCGTAAACAATTATTCGCATGTTTATATTCGTATAGTAAAAGTCACATGAGTTAAAACTCAAACTGATAGAGCAAATCTAATGCCTGATCGATGCCCGATACAGCCTGCAGGTAGAGCTTAGGCATCAACCGATAGCGCAGAGTCAGAGTCGCCAGTGAGTCGAATATCCCGACGCCATATTTCACCTGTAACCCCGGTAAAACATAACCACTGACCACCACCTGAGAACTGTCCCCAACGCCCTGAGTATCCAGCGCCAGGTTGCTGACACCGAATGCCTCGCCGATTTTACCCACAAGTTTACCACTTTGCGCAACCCCTAACCCGATAAGAGCTGAGGTCATTGCACCACTGTCACCACCGGAATTATCTAATCCCTGCCCGCGAAGCAGGTAGGACAAGGCTTCCTGCTGCGACATTGCCGGATCTGAGAATATTTCAAGTTTAGGTGCATCGGCCTCGCCGGTGACGCGTAAACCGGCCACAACGTCATTTTCTGTCGCCTCCGGGTTACGGATCGCTTCCAGATTCAGTAACGGCTGGTCTGCCGGACCGGAGAATAACAACTGCCCTTTACGCACAATCAGATCCTGCCCATAGGCGTGGAAACGTCCGGACGGAATATTGATTTGCCCGTTCAGTCCCAAACCACGACTGTCCTGCGCGACCTTCAGCGCGCCTTCCAGCCGGGCTTTCAGGCCGAAAGCATCAAGGCGTACATCCTTACCGATATTCACCATCAGATTGCTGTTGATCGGGATGGATGTACTTGCTGGCGCGATCGGCTGGCGCTGATCATTCAGCATGACTTCGTCCGACGATACCCCGACAGCGCTCTCCGGCAATTCCTGCACCGTAATCCGTGCCCACGGAATATCAACAGTACCGTTGAGCGAGAACAATTGCGGTGTGGCATCAAACACTAAATCTGGTGAAACGTCCAGACGCACCATCGGCGGCACCGAAACCCGCACGCGATCGCCACGCGCCGCAATGCGTGCACGCCATGCGTTAATGACACTCCAGTCGGCATTCCCGTTCAGTGCCAGCTGGCCCTGAGCGGTTTTGATGACGCCTTCCATAATCGACGACATACCGTTGAAATTGATATTGATATTGGCATCCGTGATATCGAACGGCATAAACTGCCCGTCGAAATCCACGCCGGTCAGCGCCAGCTTGCCGAAGACCTGCGGTTTCTGCGCATCACCGCCGAGGCGAAGATTGGCATTCAGGATACCGGAAGCTTTCTCGCCATCCATCAGTGCAGGTTGCAGCAATGCCATTGAAATACGGGCAATATTTACATTCCCGCTGAGATTACGTTTCCCCTGCGGATCGGCGATCTGGATATTGCCGTCCAGTTGCCCGTTGTTGGCAATTTTGATCAGCCAGTCGAGATTTGCCCGGCCATTGTTTAGCCCGGCATTCAGGTTCAGCGTGTCGAACGCCACCGGCAACGGATTTCCCTGCACCAGTTGCTGCACTTTCACACCTTTGCCCACCAGCGAAACACTGGCCTGCGGCAGGCTGCTTTCGGCTTTCCAGCTCACGTCAGCTTTGCCGCTGAACGTTCCGCTCAGTTGCGTATCATCGGTGAGGAAGGGTTTGAGCATGGCCAGATCAAAACGGTTAAGCACCACGCTGGCCTGCCCGCTGGCACCGGCATCGATGGTTTTCGGCACGCATAAATCTGCATTCGGGTTCTGCCAGCAATGTGGCCCGACGGTAATTCGTTGCTCTTTATTGAAATAATCCAGTGCGATAGAACGGTTGAGACGCCACTGCCCGACCGGCGTATCAAACGACGTATTATTGATATTGCCTTTCCATTCTTCGGTTGCGCGGTCAAAACTGCCGGTCAGCGCCAGACGGCCGGATACCGGTTTGCCATCCACCTTCAGCGTCAGCTGATGCTGATTTTCGTTGCCTTTGGCTTCCAGATTGATATCTGAAATATCCAGCGCATCCTGTTTAAGCTGCTGAACACGCACCGCAAGGTTACCCTGAATCTGGTCGGTGGAACTGACGTCGCCCTTCACATCCACGCGGCGCACCGTCAGCGCCTGCCATTTCAGGCCGGTAGCGGTCAGGTCGGCCAGCAGCTTCGGCGCTTTCAGGTCACCGCGCAGTTGCAGCATTCCTTTCACTACGCCACCCAACCCCGGTAGTGCGCCATCGAGATGCGGCGCATCCACTTTGGCGTCCAGATTCCAGGTGTCGCTGAGCTTGCCTTTCACGTCCAGATTGTTGCGGCCCAGTTCAAGATGCAGTTGCGGAATATCCCACTGACCGTAGCTGTTTCCGCGCACATTGCCTTGCGCTTTGACGGCGTTTTGTTTGACGTTACCGGTCAGGTCCAGCACCGGAACCTGCATCTGCCACGTACCGCCGTACAGGCTGCCGCGCGTGGTAATTTTTCCCTGCAACTTCGCTGGCCAGTCCGGCCACTGTCTGGCGGTGTTAATTCCCGTCAGTTTCAGTTCGCTGTTCCAGCTGATCGCTTTGCTCCAGTCGACCACGCCGGTCAGATCCGTATTCCCTTCCAGCGCCGCCAGACGCAGCAACGTCAGTTTGAATTGCTCCACGTTCCCTTTACCGTCGACGGTCAGCGTGGCGGGCGGTATCTGATCGCCTTTGAAATCAGAACGCAGCGAAAGCGCATAATCCGTCGCTTTGCCGCTGAAATTCAGTTTGAAGCCTTTCACCTGATACTGCGGCGTGCCGGTCAGCGGCCACTGCAACGCATCGCTGCTGAGTTTCAGATCCAGCGGCAGTCCGGCTTCCGCCAGCTGAGTCTGTAACGCCAGCTGAGCACGTACCGGGCCGGAAAGATTCAGCCCGACATCGAGCTTATCGCGCAGTCCCCCGGCGATTTTGAGTTTGATTTTCTCGCCTTTAAGCGGATCGAGATTGACGGCGGTATTGACCGTCATGTCCACCGGCCAGTTTTGATTCAGCGTCGCCTGCCCGATGCCGTCCAGCGAACCCTGTGGCGAACGTACCTGCAATTTATCAAGCTTAACGATTTGATTTTGCGTACTGGCCTTCAGCTCAAAACGGGTAATCAGTACATCGGTGTCACCAGTCAGACGCAGGTTTTCACCCAGGATCTGCTGAATATCCAGATCGACCGGTAAACGGAAATCAGGCAATTCAGGCAGCAGCGGTTTGGCAAACAGCTCCTGTAAGGTTTCACCGAGTGGCTTTTCAGGTACGACTACGGCCGGTTCAGCGGGTTTCCCGGTAGCCTTTTCGACCGCTTTGTCCTGCGCCGCCTGAACCACTTCGGGTAACGGATTGACCGGCGTTTTCGGCAAGGCAATCAGCAACCCGCCGATGTGCGTTGGCATCAGCTGAATCGACCGCCCTTCCCAGTGCGCGCCGGTGCGGAATGACGCCAGAGAAATCGCCCGGTCATCGAGCGTCACGTTGATATTATCCAGCGTCAGCACGCGCAACGTAATCGGATACGGCGTGCTGAGATTGGTCAGCGGCTCCCCGCTTTCCGGCACAGGTTGAGCCGCAGGCGTCATCTCTTTGGTATTAACGACCACATTGACATCTTTCACGCGAAGCGCGTTAACACAGAGCGCGCTGTTTTTCAGGCAAGAGAAATCGAGCGAAAGATGGAATTCCCCCGCTTTCACGTCAACACCCGGCATTTCGTAATGCACGCCTTTAAGCGTCAGATCACGCCATCCGCCTTCGGTGCTGGCGATATTCAGCCCCGGCACAAAACGGTTCGCGCCGTTGATCATCAGATGCAGGCCTGTTTGCGTACCGACTAAAAACGCCAGGAGGCTGACGATCAGCAACAGGAAAATCAGGAAACCCAGGCAGATTTTCTTAAATAAACTCATAATTCCGGACCTAAACCGATATAAAACTGCAATCCATGCTCATCTTTGTCGCCGACAGGTGCGGCCACATCTAATTTCACCGGGCCGATCGGTGAAGCCCAGCGCACGCCTACGCCCGCACCGGTTTTGAAATCGCTTTGCGTAATGTCATTCACCGCTTCACCGGAGTCGACAAACACCGCGCCCCACCACTTTCCGGTCACGTTGTACTGATATTCCACAGAACCGGTGCCGAGATAAGAGGCCCCCGTCAGCTTGCCTTCATCATCACGGGGGGAAATCGATTTGTATTTATAGCCACGGATGCTTCGATCACCACCCGCGAAGAAGCGCAGGGAAGGAGGCACCCGCTCAAAGTCATTCGTTTCAATCCAGCCCAGATTGCCGCGAAAAACGAAACGATGCTTTTCCGCCAGCGTGCGGATCCAGACGTTTTGCGCCTGAACCACGGCAAAATCGACATCCGAACCCCAGGTGGTATCAGAGACATCCAGAGAATAGCGCTGTGAATCGCCCCAGGTCGGCATCAGGCCACCGCGCTGACGTGTACGGTTGAGGCTGACACCCGGATAAATCAGCATCGTGGTGTTGGTGACACTGCCTTGTGTAAAGTGGTCGAGACTCCAGCGCAGGTTAATCGCGTGCTGCCAGCCGCTCGAGAGATCCCAGTAGCGCGATGCCGTTACCAGCGTTGAGTCTGATTTAGTGTCATTCAGGTCTTCACGCTTAAATCCGCCTTGCAGCAGATAGTATTGTTCAAGTGGCGATTTCAGCAGCGGGATCTTATACGAGAAGTCCAGGGACTGTTCTGGCGCAGACAGCGTTGTCGAGGTTTCAAAGCTTTGCCCGCGATCGTTAACCCAAGGTTTTTTCCAGTTTGCCGTTACACGAGGCCCGACGTCTGTCGAATAGCCCAAACCGGTTTCGATGGTATTTTCCGTACGCGGCGTCACCACGGCAGTCAGTGGCAATGTTTTCGTCGTTTTGGCATCAGTAAAATCTGGTGACACAACAACAGAGTTAAACCATCCGGTGGCAGACAGGCGGCGGTTAAGCTCAGCCAGCTGCGCCGATGTGTAAAAATCACCCTGATGGAATGGCACCAGATTTTGCAGATATTCTTCACGGATCTGCGAGCCCTGATAATGAACGTCGCCAAAGCGGTAGCGTTCGCCACTATCGAACTGAATATCCCAGAAGGCTTTATGTTCGTCTTCGATGACACCAAGCTGACTTTTACGCATATTCGCATCAAAGTAACCTTTGCGCAGCGCAATACCCGTCAGCGAGCTTTTGAAATTGTCATAGGTACCGTGATTTAAAATCGTACCTACAGCAGGAACGTCGGTTTCTTTCAGTTTTTCAAATTCGTTATCTTTAGATGCCTGACCCTCAATGACGACGTGAGTACCCGCAATTTTAACCGGCGTACCGGGCGTCACTTTGGCAATCAGCACTGGCCTGCCGGGCGGCGGTGTTTCGCGGTAATCAAAATCAATGGTCGGGGAATAATAACCCAGGGGCCGCAACCCTTGTTCAATAGCGGTACTCACGCGCGCGCGGAACCGTCCGTTAGCCCCAACTTCGTCACTTTGAATAGAAGATAAACGAACGCGCACGTTCTTTTCTAACTCGCCATCCAGGCCTTCCAGCTGCAAACGCACTTTCGCTGCCATGGAAAGTGAGGGGGCCAGCAGTACAAATAACAAACCCAGTTCACGATATCGTGGCACACGCACTCCTGCTAAATTTTACTGTCCTGTTAAAATATCCGATGCTTGCCGGAGAATATCCGCTCGTCTTTGGCAGATTCATCTTTCTAAAGTCTGATGAAAACATTTTAGTGCTAATCCCCTGAAAATGTTCAACGACACAGCAACGCTCCCCGTATTGTGTGCAAAGACGCAATCAGATACAACTAACACTGATCTCTTGGTCACCGTTATTCACCAAGACCTTTTGTTACAAACCTTGTTTATTAAAGCAACAACTGGAGTTTTCCGTGGTGCAACTTTCCGATAAAACGCAGTCCGTAAATCAAGAAGATGCGTTACCTGGCCGTATAACCCCGATGCCTGTCGCGACCACTCATGCAGTGAATGGCCATTCTATGACTCATGTTCCAGACAATATGGATGTTGCCATTTTCGCGATGGGTTGTTTCTGGGGCGTCGAGCGTCTGTTCTTGCAGCAGGATGGGGTTTACAGCACAGCAGCCGGTTATAGCGGCGGTTTTACCCCTAATCCGACATACCGGGAAGTCTGCACCGGTCAGACCGGTCACGCTGAAGTCGTCCGCGTCGTGTTTGATCCCGTCGTTATCAGCTATGCGAAGCTGTTGCAGATTTTCTGGGAGAATCATGACCCCGCCCAGGGTATGCGCCAGGGTGGCGATATCGGCACGCAGTATCGTTCTGCGTTATATGTCCTGAGTGCAGAACAACAGGATCAGGCGCTGGCCAGTCTGGCGAGTTTCCAGCAAGCCATGGATGATGCGAAAGATAAGCGTGTCATTACCACGGAAATCACTGAAGCCCTGCCGTTCTATTATGCAGAAGACGATCATCAGCAATATCTGTATAAAAACCCTGAGGGTTACTGCGGATTAGGTGGAATTGGCGTTTGCCTGCCGCCGCAATAATGCGGAATTTTTAAGCGCTGGCGGCAGTCTCAGTGCTGCTGCTATACTATGCGGGTCACAAATGTGGCCCTTTAAAACTATTTCTGGCAATTATCTTTGTTTTTTCAATTTTAATGCTTTTTTCTTCTGAACCGCTTTTTAATGGTTACTCCGGTTTTTATTAAAAAGATGTTCGTTTAAGCAACAAAAATAATGAGTGCCTTTCCCTGCCGGTTCATCCCGGTGTTAAACGGATAGATTATGTTAAACAGTATTTTACTGATTCTTTTACTCATCGCGATCAGTGCCTTTTTCTCGCTGTCTGAGATATCGCTGGCCGCTTCCCGCAAAATCAAACTTAAACAGTTGGCAGACGAAGGAGACGTCAATGCCGCACGCGTAATGAAATTACAGGAAACCCCTGGCCTGTTCTTTACTGTGGTGCAGATTGGCCTGAATGCCGTCGCTATCCTCGGTGGTATCGTCGGTGATGCCGCGTTCTCCCCCGCTTTCCAGACTTTCTTTGTTCGCTTTATGTCGCCTGAACTGGCGGATCAAATCAGTTTCATCTGCTCATTCGCACTGGTCACCAGCCTCTTTATTCTGTTTGCTGACCTTACGCCGAAGCGCATCGGTATGATTTCACCTGAGTCGGTTGCCGTCCGTATAGTCAACCCGATGCGTTTCTGTCTGATGATTTGCCGCCCGATGGTCTGGTTCTTTAACGGCATGGCGAACATGATTTTCCGCCTGTTCAAACTGCCGATGGTGCGTAATGACGACATTACGACCGACGACATTTATGCCGTGTTTGAGGCCGGTGCACTGGCAGGCGTACTGCGTAAACAGGAACATGAACTGATTGAAAACGTGTTTGAGCTCGAATCACGTACCGTTCCTTCGTCCATGACCTCGCGTGAAAGCGTGATCTATTTTGACCTGCGCGAAAGCGAAGAAAGCATCAAAGAGAAAATCGCCACGCACCCGCATTCCAAGTTTCTGGTCTGCGATGGTCATATCGATCAGGTCGTCGGCTACGTCGACTCCAAAGATTTACTGAACCGCGTGCTGGGTAATCAGAGCCTGATGCTGAGCAGCGGCGTGCAAATCCGCAATGCGCTGATTGTGCCCGATACCCTGACGCTCTCCGAAGCGCTGGAAAGCTTCAAAGCGGCGGGCGAAGACTTTGCGGTGATCCTCAACGAATACGCGCTGGTGGTAGGCATTATCACGCTCAATGACGTGATGACGACACTGATGGGCGACCTTGTCGGCCAGGGTATGGAAGAACAGATCGTGGCGCGTGATGAGCATTCATGGCTGATTGAAGGCGGTACGCCAATTGAAGACGTGATGCGAGTGTTGCATATCGAAGAATTCCCGCAGTCTGGCAACTACGAAACCATTGGTGGTTTCATGATGTTCATGCTGCGTAAAATTCCAAAGCGTACAGATTTTGTAAAATTTGCCGGTTATAAATTCGAAGTTGTGGATATCGACAGCTACAAAATTGATCAGCTCCTGGTCACAAGAATTATCGATCAGCCTGCTGCGCCGCTGCTGCCTAAAACACCGCAGGAAATGAAAGAAGAGAAAGAAGCGCAGGCGTAATAAAAGAATACCCGGATCCCGGAAACACTAACGGCCTCATCAGAGGCCGTTTTTTTGCGCATGCATCAGAAGACGCGCGGGGCGTTAACCCATTTCCGCCTGCAGGGATGTCACCTGGCGGTTAACTTCAGACATCACACTAAAGTGACGCTTATCACGAATCTTTGGCAACAAAATCTTGCCCTGGTCGAACTCAAATGCACCGACATCTTTGATGTATAAACGTCCGCGAAACAGCGTCTTGACGTACTTAGCGACTTTCATCGGGTTGTAGCGTTGGAAGATTCTCATTTTTTTACTTTTCTCCGTTAAATCACTGCATGCGCCGGCCACGTCGCAAGGCGACAGATACCGGGACAGAAAAAGTTGTTTGCAGTGAACAGACCTATAACATAGCAGGGCAGTCGGGTATTTCCAGTATATTTAACTGCTTTTACATTGCTTTTCAGTATTGTCCTAAGTCTTGACGTTCACACACAGTATAACCCTTCATTGTGTGTATTTTTTGTAACGCGCAACACATTATTAACATTTCAACAGGACAGACCACTTAAGCGATCCTATGATTGGCAGGTCTGTTCTTTTGCGCCCCGGAGAATCTATGCTTCTTAGAAGTCTGCTTGTGATCACTTTTATGACATTTTCACTTTTTGCGTCTGCTCATAATTTCACTGTCGGGCAACGTGTTGCCCCTGTTGGTGTTGACGATAAAGGTGAGCTTAACGACGTCAATGACCAGTTCAGCTACAGCAAATGGAACAGCGCGAGGCTGCCAGGCAAAGTCCGCATCGTGCAGCACATGGCGGGGAGAAGCAGTGCTAAAGCGCTCAATGAACCGCTGATCACTGCCATCCGCGCAGCCAGCTTGCCGCACGACCGATACCAGACCACCACTATCGTTAACACTGACGACGCAATCATCGGCACAGGCCTGTTCGTGCGTAAAAGCATTGAAAGTGGCAAACGTGAATTTCCGTGGTCACAGGTGATAGTCGACAGCAACGGCGTGGTGAAAAAAGCGTGGGAGTTACAACCCGAAAGTTCAGCAGTTATCGTGCTCGATAAAAATGGCGTAGTGAAATTTGCCAAAGACGGGCAACTGACGCCGCAGGAAGTGCAACAGGTAATTACACTGGTTGATCAGCTGGTCAAAGAGTAATGAGAAAAACCCCGGCCTGAACCGGGGTCTTAACGTCAGAAGAGAGAAACCCGGAAGCCCGGATTGAGAAAAGATTCACGCGGCGTATAGGCCAGCGTCTGCCCTTTCCAGTCATGCACCTGCGCACCTGCGGCCAGCGCCACGGCGTGCCCGGCACCGGTATCCCAGATATTGGTCGGCCCGAAGCGCGGATAAAGCTGCGCAGAACCTTCAGCCACCAGGCAGAATTTCAGCGATGAACCGATTGCCACGGTCTGATGCTCACCTAACTGTGCCAGATAATCCTGCAATTCAGGGTCATTGCTGAAATGTGAGCGGCTGACCACCACCAGTGGCGGATGGGCTTCTTTCACTTCGATCTGCTGGCGTTCACCCTGATCTTCTTTCCACGCCTTGCCTTCTGCGGCGCTGTACATCACTTTGGTTACCGGAACATACACCACGCCCAGCACCGGAACGCCATCTTCGATCAGCGCGATATTGACGGTGAATTCACCGTTACGCTTCAGGAATTCTTTGGTACCGTCCAGCGGATCGACCAGCCAGTAACGCGTCCAGGTCTGACGCTCACTCCAGCTTTGCGGATCTTCTTCCGACAGCATCGGCGTCTGCGGATCCAGCTTTTGCAAACCGGCCTTAATCACGTTATGCGCGGCAATATCAGCTGCCGTGACCGGTGAATCGTCTTTTTTATGACGCGCATCGAGCGGCTGCTCTCCGTCATACACCGCCATAATGGCGTCGCCCGCCTCGCGTGCTAACTGACAAATTTGCTCTAACATCTTTTACCTCAGTACTTTGATTCTCATTTCTAAAGCCTAGTTTTTTTTGCCCTGAATAGCTATCACGTAATGTGCATGCGTCATAAAGTTGTTACATCTCACATTTATTTATGACAACTGATTACATTATCAGCGAATTTTGAGATACCTATCCGGTTTTTCTTTTCCGGGTATTACCCCTTTCTCTGGAGATAAGGCAATGAATAAACGTCATCTGACGTTATCCCTGTTAGCTACGCTGGTCGCTACATCAGCGGGGGCTGCACAGGTGGATCTGCGCATCATGGAAACCACGGACCTGCACAGCAACATGATGGATTTCGATTACTATAAGGATAAACCAACGGATAAATTTGGGCTGGTACGCACCGCCAGCCTGATCCACGCCGCGCGAAACGAAGTGACTAACTCCGTGTTAGTTGATAACGGCGACATCATTCAGGGCAGCCCGCTGGGCGATTACATGGCAGCAAAAGGCCTGAAACAGGGTGATGTTCATCCCGTTTATCTGGCAATGAATACGCTGGATTACGCGGTCGGCAACCTGGGTAACCACGAATTTAACTACGGGCTGGATTACCTGAAAAAAGCGCTGGCCGGAGCGAAATTCCCTTACGTTAACGCCAACGTCATCGACGATAAAACCGGTAAGCCGCTGTTCACCCCTTTCCTCATTACCGATAACGCGGTGAAAGATCGTGACGGCAAAACGCATACTCTGCGCATCGGTTATATCGGTTTTGTTCCGCCGCAAATCATGGTCTGGGACAAAGCGAATTTACAAGGCAAAGTCACCGTTGCGGATATTACAGAGACCGCAAAAAAATGGATCCCGGAGATGCGAAAACAGGGCGCGGACATTATTGTCGCCATCCCCCACTCCGGCCTGTCCGGCGATCCGTACAAAACCATGGCCGAAAACTCGGTGTATTACCTGAGCCAGGTGAAAGGCATCGACGCCATCATGTTCGGTCACGCGCATGCCGTTTTCCCGAGCGAAGAGTTTGCCAATATCAAAGGCGCGGACATCAAACAGGGAACGCTGAATGGCATTCCGGCGGTGATGCCGGGCATGTGGGGCGACCATCTGGGCGTGGTTGATATGGTCTTAAATAACGACGGCGGCAACTGGAAAGTGGAAACCGCAAAGGCAGAAGCGCGCCCGATTTATGACAAAGTGCAGAAGAAATCGCTGGCCGCTGAAGATCAGGATCTGGTGAAAGTCCTCGCGCCTTCACATGACGCGACACGAGAATTTGTCAGCAAGCCCATCGGCAAATCGAACGATAATATGTATAGCTATCTGGCGCTGGTGCAGGACGATCCGACGGTGCAAATTGTCAACAATGCGCAGAAGGCCTACACCGAACACTTCATTCAGGGCGATCCAGATTTAGCGAATCTGCCGGTATTATCCGCTGCCGCACCGTTCAAAGTGGGCGGGCGTAAAAACGATCCGGCCAGTTATGTCGAAGTGGAAAAAGGCGAGCTGACTTTCCGTAATGCCGCCGATTTGTATCTTTATCCGAATACGCTGGTGGTGATGAAAGTCACCGGACAGGAAGTGAAAGACTGGCTGGAATGCTCCGCCGGGCAGTTTAATCAGATTGATGTGAACAGCACTAAGCCACAGTCGCTGATTAACTGGGACGGATTCCGTACCTATAACTTCGACGTGATCGATGGCGTGAATTATCAGATTGATATCAGCCAGCCGGCGAAATATGACGGCGAATGTACGCTCATCAACAAAGATGCTGAGCGCATTAAAAACCTGACGTTTAACGGTAAGCCTATCGATCTGAAAGCGACTTTCCTGGTCGCCACAAACAACTACCGTGCCTACGGCGGAAAATTTGCGGGCACCGGCGATAAGCATATTGCCTTCGCGTCACCGGATGAAAACCGTTCTGTGGTAGCCGCGTACATCAGCGCAGAAACCAAAAAGCACGGTGCGGTTACGCCAACGGCGGACAATAACTGGAAGCTGTCAACAATTAAAGCGCCGCAGCCGCTGGATATCCGCTTCGAGACATCGCCGGGCGACAAAGCCGCAACCTTCATCAAATCTCACGCGCAATATCCTGTCACCGCAAAAGGCACGGACGATATCGGCTTTGAGGTTTATCAGGTCGATTTGCAAAAATAGCCTTTCACTCAACGCTCCTTCGGGAGCGTTTTTTCTTTCTGTACTTCCTTTGAGCTATAGCCTTGCCTTAAACATGCATTTATAATGCATGTTATAAACATCTTCATTTAACGAGGCTTCATCATGGACTATCGCGACCAACCTCTTGGCGCTCTGGCCGTTGCCATTCCGCGTGCAACCCGCCTGTTCCGTCAGTACGATCTGGATTTCTGCTGCGGAGGCAAACAAACACTCCTGCGTGCCGTAACCAAAAAAGAGCTGGATATTGATGCAATTGAGCAGCAACTTGCTGAAATTGCACAGCAACCGGACACTTCCACAGACTGGAAAACCGCGCCGCTGGCGGACATCATCGATTTCATTATTCCGCGTTATCACGATCGTCACCGTCAGGAACTGCCGGAGCTGGTGCTGATGGCGGATAAAGTCGAACGCGTTCATGGTGACAAACTGCCCTGCCCGCACGGTCTGGCGGTTCAGCTGCAGTTGATCCTCGACGAACTGACCCAGCACATGATGAAAGAAGAACAGATTCTGTTCCCAATGATTCGCGGCGGAATGGGCCGTCAGGCTGCCGGTCCAATTTCAGTGATGGAACGTGAGCATGATGATGCGGGTGATATTCTGGAAGAAATCAAACGGCTGACCAATAACGTGACGCCGCCAGAAGGTGCCTGTGTCACCTGGCGTGCGCTGTATGCCGGGATTAACGAATTCATCACCGACCTCATGGAACATATCCATCTGGAAAATAATCTGCTGTTCCCGCGGGCTTTATGCGGCGAATGATTCCGCTATCCGAAAGCAGCAGTCCGTAAAAGACAAAGATGAAAAAAGGGCGCAAATGCGCCCTTTTCGTTTCTGGTTTCCGCGAGGAATTACAGAATTTCTAACAGCTCAACTTCGAAGACCAGAGCGCTGTATGGAGGGATGGAGGCACCCGCACCACGTTCGCCGTAAGCCAAGTTATGAGGGATGTACAGTTCCCATTTAGAGCCTACTGGCATCAGAGTCAGTGCTTCAATCCAGCCAGCAATCACGCCGTTAACCGGGAATTCAGCCGGCTCGCCACGCTGTACGGAGCTGTCGAACACAGTGCCGTCGATCAGTTTACCGGTGTAGTGAACACGTACGCGGTCCTGACGGCCCGGGATAGTGCCTTCGCCCTGAGTAATCACAGAGAATTGCAGGCCGGATTCGGTGCTGCTTACACCTTCGCGCTGCGCATTGGCGGCCAGGAACTCCTGCCCCTGAACAGCCAGAGCTTCCTGACGTTCACGACGAACAGCATCAGCGCGCTCGTGGACTTCACGCAGTGCGCGGTGAACCACATCAACAGGAACGGCTGGCGTATTCCCTTCCAGCGCGTCGCGTAAGCCTGCCAGCAGTGCGTCAGGCTCTAAGCCCTGCAAACCTGATTCCTGCAACTGTTGACCGACCTGCAGGCCGATACCGTAACTTGCCTGCGCTTCTACGCTGTCAAATGAAGGGGTAGTCATGAATTTTCCTTAGCTCTTAAAAATGTCGAAGGCGCAGCATAGCAGCGCAAGGCTTTTGCGTAAAATCCTCTGTGAGGCAACATGACGGCATGCGCAGTTCCTTCTCTCTTTCGATAAATTTTTCGCTTTTGAAGCCGCTTAACCCATCGTTTGAGCGATATTTGTGCTTTGCCCCTTTCCGCATCAAGCAGTTAAACGGCTATACTAGGCAGCAACAGGCAGTCGACATTACAAGAGTTAACAAGAGAGGTCGTCATGGGCAGAATCCCGCCCAGGAGAAGGAAAGCCGTCCGTATTTATCAACCTATGTTGAGATCCTGGATTGCCATTATGAAAAGGCCGATGCAAGACACGACAGCGCAAGCTGAAAACGAAGAGGAAGAAATTACCGAACAAACTGGGCGTTCTTCTTCTGCTGTTATGAAAAGCAAAACGCTGCTCAGCAAAATCTGGCATATGAGTGACGGTTTCCACTGGATGTCGCCCCTGCCTTATGCGCACCGACGCGGCATTATTATCAGTGTTGTGGTGATCCTTCTGGCACTGCTTTGGCCTTATACGCCGGAAAATACTTACGCACCTTCGCAACCGCAACAACCTGCCAGTATTCCGATGCAGGCTGATTTGCGTAACGATCAGGGCCGCACAACTCAGATGGCGCAGCCCGATCCGGTTTCGCCACAGGCCAATGATAATAACGGCACATGGCGCAGTTATCAGGTTCAGTCGGGTCAGACGTTGGCCCAGTTGTTCCGTGATAACAACATGGCCGTGAATGATGTGTTTTCTATGGCGCGGGTCGAAGGTGCTGATAAACCGCTGAGTACGCTCAAAACGGGCCAGCAGGTGAAAATTCAGCGTGATGCGCAGGGCGTGGTCACGGCGTTACAGGTGACGACGGACCAGAATGTGACGGTGACCTTTACGCGCCAGCCGGACGGCAGTTTCCAGCGCAGTAACTGATCTTCTAAAGCTCTTTTCCGCACACAGAAAAACCCAAGCGCAGAAAAGCAAAACGCCGGCACAAGGCCGGCGTTTCACTGGTTTACCTCAGCGTAATTACGCTTCAGCAACCACGATCACGTTCAGTTTAGCGAACACATCGCTGTGTACCTGGAATTCCACTTCGTGGTCACCAGTAGTACGCAGGACGCCATTCGGCAAACGAACTTCGCTTTTAGCAACTTCAACACCAGCAGCAGTGACTGCATCAGCGATATCGCGAGTACCGATAGAGCCGAACAGTTTACCTTCGTCGCCTGATTTAGACGCGATGGTTACTGAACCCAGTTCGTTGATTTTAGTTGCGCGAGCTTCAGCAGCGGACAGAACGTCAGCCAGTTTAGCTTCCAGCTCTGCACGGCGTGCTTCGAAAAATTCAACGTTTTTCTTGGTAGCAGGAACAGCTTTGCCCTGTGGTACCAGGAAGTTACGAGCGTAGCCCGCTTTAACGTTAACTTGATCACCCAGGCTGCCCAGGTTTGCTACTTTATCAAGCAGAATAACTTGCATTACCTTATCCTCTCAGAGTCGTTAATTGACAGTTGCCGATTACTGATGACGATCAGTGTATGGCAACAGAGAAAGGTAGCGTGCGCGCTTGATGCAACGAGCGAGCTGACGCTGGTATTTTGCACGAGTACCGGTAATACGGCTCGGGACAATTTTACCGCTTTCGGTAATGTAGTTTTTCAGCGTAGCGATGTCTTTGTAATCAATCTCTACAACGCCTTCCGCGGTGAAACGGCAGAACTTGCGACGACGGAAATAACGTGCCATTAGGCTAGTCTCCAGAATCTATCAAATCAATCTGCTCGGCATGTAACACCACTTTATTCAGTCCATTGCGCCCTTGATGGCAACTAATGAATCCGGTAACAGTGAGTTGCGTGCCGACCGTTATACTGTGAGTTAATGCTTGTGACGCTTGTCCGCTGACAACGATGGGCATTCTGCACCATGCTTGTCGGCTAAATCCGGCTTCCTGCTGCTGCGAGCGGTGCTCAAGCACAAACTGGCAGTGAGGAATGCCCGAAGGACTGACTTTACGAATGGGGGTCTTGCACACAGTGCCTGACAACACCAGACGATTCGCCGTCACGGCAATTACTCTTCAGAATCCCCAGCTTCAGCATCATCGTTAGCTTCAGCAAAGTCTTCACGGCGATCACGACGTTCGTCTTTTGCTTTAACCATTGGAGATGCTTCAGTTACCGCGTGTTTAGTACGCATAACCATGCTACGGATAACGGCGTCGTTGAAGCGGAAGTTAGTTTCCAGCTCATCGATCGCTTCCTGCGGAGCTTCAACGTTCAGCAGAACGTAGTGAGCTTTGTGCAGTTTGTTGATCGGGTAAGCCAGTTGACGGCGGCCCCAGTCTTCCAGACGGTGAATCTGACCAGCAGCGTTAGTGATTACTGCACTGTAACGCTCGATCATGCCCGGAACCTGTTCGCTTTGGTCAGGGTGAACCATAAAAACGATTTCGTAATGACGCATCGAATTGCTCCTTACGGATTATTCAGCCTCCTGTCAGGGTCAACCGCGGCCCATGGAAGCAAGGAACGTGTTTGTTGTGCGGTCGAAAAAATGACGCGCAATTATATGTACAGCCTGTGGGAAACTCAAGGAGAAAGGCAGATTAATTTTTCAACAGCTTTGCGGCGAAGAATGCCGTACTTTTCGCCAGCGCATTCACCGACACTTTATGCTTCGCTTCCGCTTCTGATATAAACGTCAGGTTCGCATCCGCACCATTCTCTGCGAGTTCCTGCCGCAGGCGCTGACTTTCGCCGAACGGGACGACATCATCCTGTTCGCCATGCCAGACAAACAACGGTTTCCCGGCGATTAAGGCCGTTTTTCCGCTGATATCCAGGCTGAGTAACGGTGCAAATTCACGTTCAAACGCGTCGCGTTGCGCGGAGTCTTGCGTGTCGTAAGCCGGAAAAAGAGAGTGCGATAATTTTGAAAAGTATCCGGAGCCCATCAGATTCGCCGCCACTTTCACCCACGGGAATTTTACCAGCGCGGCCATCGTCGTCATTCCGCCCATCGATACGCCGCCGACGCCTAATCTTTCAGGGTCCGCCAGACCTTTGCCGACAAAGTGATCTTTCAGCACCGGCAACTCTTCAATATTGCCTTGCAAAATACCCCAGAAATTGGCCAGCAGCCGTGCCTCATCGCCATCAGCGCGCGCGCCATGAAGCCGGGCATCAGGCAAAATAACGCGAAAACCAGCCTTCGCCAGCGTGTAACCAAAATAGGAGTAAATTTCTTTCGACGAGGTAAAACCGTGATAGAAAAATATCGTCGGGAGCTGCTGCTGATATTGCCCGGCAGGAACTGCGTGAATAACCTGGATCCCGTCAATATTTTCTTCGTACATCTCAACCATCTGTGACTCCCTTTATGCCTTCTGGCAAACGAGTTTAGCTTCAGTCTGATTTTTATTTTACCGCCCCGCCACCCGCCAGCCACTACCTTTTAAGTATGATTTATAACCACTTATTTAAGTGAAAGTAAAATCAGTCATTTTGGCCTAATTCAAATTCACATATTAAAAATAATTTCATTGATTCAAATCAATTTTTAATGAAATAACTGGTTACATTTGATCATTAATCCTTTCCCGTTTGCCGCCGTTAGTGCGCTTACATAAGCAAACGGAAAAACCCCATGAAAACGGCATCAAAACGTGCATTTCGCCGCTGGAGCATAGGCGCAAAACTGGCCAGTATCGCTTCGCTGCTGGTCGGCACCCTGTTTATTATTTTCACTTTGTCTCTGACACATTCTGCGGGCAAACAGGTAAATGAACTGGCCGTTAATGCTATTTCAGAGCAGGTGACCGGTGTCGTTGACATGATTGAGATGTATAACGCCAGCCTGAATGCCGAAGTCGACAGCTACACGCGCTTATTCAGCCATTTTCTGCCAGAAAATTTTGAGCTTGATACCACCAGCCCGGTGATGGTGGGCAGTGAGTCTGCGCCGGTCATTAAAGCTGGCGGCAATCCCCTGAACCTTGATACGCGGATCCCCGATGATTTTCTGGCACGCACCGGCGCGATCTCTACGGTTTTCGCCCGTCGCGGCGACGATTTTATCCGCGTAACAACTTCGCTGAAAAAGCAAGACGGCACCCGCGCCATCGGAACATTGCTCGACAACGCCAGCCCGGCGTATACGCGGATTATGGCCGGGCAATCCTTTAGCGGCCTGGCAACGCTATTCGGCAAAAAATACATCACCAAATATCAGCCCGTGCGCGACGCACAGGGCAGCGTGATTGGCATCCTGTTCGTCGGTGTGGATATCACGCAGGAGTACGCGGATATGCGCTCCAAAATTTTATCCAAGCGCATCGGTGAGAAAGGCTACTTCTTTGTGCTGAACAGCGCACCGGGGAAAGATCTCGGCAAGTATCTGGTGCATGACACGGATGAAGGCAAAACCCCGGCGTGGCCGGACGGTGAGTTACAGCAGGTAATGTCGCAACCGCATGGAGAGCGCGAGTACACCGATCCGGCCAGCCAGCATCAGCAATTTATTGTCTACGCGAATGTCCCGGCGTGGCATTGGGTGGTTGTGGGCAGTACCGACAAAGACAGCCTGATGGAACAGGTTAACAGCACGCGTAACCGCTTCCTGATGATCAGCCTGCTGGCGCTGGCGCTGTTTGCAGCGCTGTTTATCGGGCTGACGCGAAAACTGGTCAGCCGCCCGCTCAGCGACGTGGTACTGATTGCCCAGCAATATGCCAGCGGTGATTTGCGTGCCCGCGCGCAGACACAGCGCATCGACGAGATAGGTTCCCTGATGCACGCCATTGACGGCATCGGCCACGGGCTGGAGAAAATTGTCGGCGAAGTGCGTCAGGTTTCTTCTGAAATTATGACCAATACGCACGGACTGGCGTACGACAGCGATCAGATCAATCAGCAGATTGGCACGCAGGCGAGCAGTCTTGAAGAAACCTCGGCCAGTATGGAGCAAATTACCGCCACCGTTCAGAACACCGCGGACAACGCCACGCAGGCAACCCAACTGGTACAACAAACCGATAAAGCCGCCACGGTCGGTGCGGATGCGGTGAATCAGTCCGTCGAAAGCATGGAGGCCATCAAACATGCCTCAACGCGTATCGCGGATATCACCACCGTCATCGAAGGCATCGCCTTCCAGACCAACATTCTGGCACTGAACGCCGCCGTGGAAGCCGCAAGAGCCGGTGAACACGGGCGCGGGTTTGCTGTGGTCGCCGCCGAAGTGCGGGCACTGGCACAACGCAGTTCGAATGCGGTGAAAGAGATTGAAAATCTGGTCGCCGATTCACTGAGCAAGGTCGAAGACGGCCATCAGAGCGCGGCCAAAACACAGGCGAATATGAGCGATATTCTGACCGGGATCCGTCAGGTAAAAGTGCTGATGAGCGACATCGACGTGGCCTCGCACGAGCAATCCTCAGGGATTTCGCAGGTCAATATTGCCATCATGCAGATTGGAAAAGCGACACAGGAGAACGCCACGCTGGTGGAGAATTCCCGCCAAACCGCTGCGGCGCTCAGCGAACAGGGACGCCACCTTTCTCAGCTGGTGAGTGTATTTAAAATTTCTGAAAGATAAGGCGTGAGTCGCGCGGCAATAAACACCGCGCAGACTCGCCAGCGTACCGCTGAAAGGGCTACACTCAGACTATCGCCCTTTTACCGGATATCACGATGAAATCCCTCCGAATCTCCGCTGCGTTGCTGTTACTCGCAGCGCTTAGCGGTTGCAGTAACATCATGCAGACAACGCCGGTTCCTCCGCCCGCGCCGACGGAAAAAGCACAGGAAATTACCCGCGCACAAACGTCAACGTTGACCAAAATCGGCAGTATTACTGCCGAAGCCATGGGCAGCCCGATGGACGTCGAAGCGGAAATACGGCGCAAAGCCGATGCGGCGGGCGCACGTTATTACGTCATCATGTTTAACAGCGAAACTATTGTGCCTGGCCGCTGGTATTCTCAGGCCACGCTTTACCGGTAATCATTCGGCCCCGATTGCGCGGTTGATCAGCAACTGACACAGGCGTTCCGGCAACAACGTTTCACCGCGTGGATCCAGCACCAGCCGGCACCACGCGTCGGCCATTGGCGGCGAAGCGAATTCCAGCATCTGCGTTGCCGCCAGCAGGTTAAATAATTGCCCGGTCAGCCAGCGCCCCTGTGCTTCTTCCGGTGTTCGCAGCCGTTGCAGGAACTGGCGTGAAGCGCGGTCAAAAATCCGGTTTTGCCCGCGTGCCTGATGCAGCAGGTGTTGCAGCAGTTCTCCGCTCGCAGGCATTTTTTTCAGCGTTCTCATCACATCAAGACACATCACGTTCCCGGAGCCTTCCCAGATACTGTTCACTGGCATTTCACGATACAAACGCGGCAGTTCGCTGTCTTCGCAATACCCTATCCCGCCTAACGCCTCCATCGCCTCCGCCACAAAAGGCATGCCCTGACGGCATACTTCAAACTTCGCGGCAGGCGTCAGCAGGCGGCACAAAACCTGCTCAACCGGATTATCACGGGCACCGGTCGCAGCACCCAGGCGCATCAGTAGCATGGTTTGCCCTTCCAGATGCAGGGCCATCCGGCTCAGCGTTTGCCGCATCAGCGGCTGTTCAATCAGCGGTTTGCCGAAAACCTGCCGCTGGAAGGCGTGATACAACGCCACGGATAAAGCCCGGCGCATCATGGCGTGGCTGCCCAGCGCGCAGTCAAAACGCGTATGTCCGCCCATTTTCAGGATATGGCGGATCCCTTCGCCCTCATTGCCCAGCAGCCAGCCCGTCGCATCCTGAAACTCTACTTCGCTGCTGGCATTCGAGCGGTTACCGAGTTTGTCTTTCAGGCGTTCAATGCGGATGGCATTACGCGAGCCATCCGGCAGAACCCGTGGCAGAAAGAAGCAGGAAAGCCCGCCGCCGGCATGCGCCAGCACCAGATGTGCATCGCTTTGCGGCACCGAGAAAAACCATTTGTGCCCGGTCAGATGATACGGTTTTCCGCTGCCACGGCCTTCCAGCGCAACCGCCCGCGTGGTGTTGCTGAGCACGTCAGAACCGCCCTGCTTTTCGGTCATACCCATACCAATCAGCACACCTTTTTTCTGATCGCCGGGCTGTAAATGCGGATCATAGCGGTCAGACAACAGCGGTTTCAGCCAGTTGCGAAATTCCGCAGGCAGGTACTGTTGTAAAAGAGGAATCGAGCCGAAAGTCATCGTCACCGGGCAAAGTGTTCCGGCCTCAACCTGAGCATGCAGGATAAATCGCGCCGCCCGCGCCACGGCGGAACCGATACGTGCATCCTCCTGCCACGGCAAATTATGCACGCGGTTGGCAACCAGCCCCTGCATCAGCAAGTGCCAGGCCGGGTGGAAACGGACATCGTCTAGCCGTTCGCCGGTGGTGTCATAGCGCAGAAGATCCGGTGGATTCGCATTCGCCAGCCGTCCAAGTTCCAGCGATTCGGCAGAGCCCAGCTGCTGCCCTAAAGAGGCCAGCACGTCATTGTCCCAGCCCGCCAGCTGACGTGAAACAGCTTCGCGCAGCGGCGTATCGGAGAGGAATAAATTGCTGTTACTCAACGGTTTGGGCTGATTGAAAACCCGGTGTGTTTCCCAGTTCATCGCCTGCTCCCTTTCAAAAGGATGAGGTATCAGTATGGTAAAAAGCGGGGAATTAACAGGCGCGCAGATCACAAAGGCAGAAATGCAAACGGGAGCCCGAAGGCTCCCGTTTTATGGCATGAAATCAGAAACTGAAATCAGCTTTTTTTCAGACCGCGCTGACGTACCGCTTCGAACAGACAAACACCGGTCGCGACAGACACGTTCAGGGAAGACACACTGCCCGCCATCGGGATGCTGATCAGCTCGTCGCAATGTTCGCGGGTCAGACGGCGCATACCTTCGCCTTCTGCGCCCATCACCAGCGCCATCGGGCCGGTCATTTTACTCTGGAACAGGTCATGATCTGCTTCGCCAGCCGTGCCGACGATCCAGACGTTATGTTCCTGCAATACACGTAAAGTCCGCGCCAGATTGGTCACGTTGATCAACGGCACATTTTCTGCCGCGCCGCTGGCGACTTTTTTGGCTGTCGCGTTCAGTTTTGCAGAACGGTCACGCGGAACGATAACGGCATGAACACCGGCCGCATCAGCGGTACGCAGGCAGGCACCGAGGTTATGCGGGTCAGTTACGCCGTCCAGTACCAGCAGGAACGGGCAATCGAGGCTTTCCAGCAGCGCAGGCAGATCGTTTTCCTGATACTGGCGGCCTTCACGCACGCGGGCAATAATTCCCTGATGCACAGCACCTTCGGATTTCTCATCCAGCCACTGGCGGCTCGCCACCTGGATAACAATGCCGCTGGCTTCCAGCTCGTCGATCAGCGGCTTCAGACGTTTGTCGTCACGACCTTTCAGGATGAAGACTTCCAGAAAGCGCTGCGGATCGTTGTCGAGTAAGGCTTTAACGGAATGAATACCGTAGATAATTTCGCTCATGATGCTCTTTAAAATAGACTTGCGGACAGCATGCTGTCCGCAATTTAATAAGGTTACGGGCGATTCTACCATAGAAGAATCGCCGGGAAGGATTAGCTGTCAGTCGACTTTTTCTTCGCGCGCTTGGCTTTGGTGGCCGCTGCGATTTTCGCCGTTTTATCAGAAGGCTTTTTGGCTTTCTTTGGTTTGCCGTCTTTACCGACTGCACCAACAACCTTTTCTTTCTTCGGCCTGGCAGGTTTCGCGTCGTCTTTACGGAAAGCGCTGTCCGGCTCGAAGTTCACGTTTTTCTTGCCGGTACGGCGACGCCCTGCATTGGCCGGCGCGGCGGAACGCATGGAACGTTCGCCACCTTTTTTGGCGCGATCACGGGCTGTTTTGCCTTCACCACGCGCTTTACGGGTGCTGGAAACCAGTGCGAAATCGATTTTTCGCTCATCCATATGTACGGCTTCAACGCGGATTTCTACCGTATCGCCCAGGCGGTAAACCGCGCCGGAAGATTCGCCCACCAGGCGCTGCCCGATGTTGTCGTAACGATAGTAATCGTTGTCCAGCGAGGACACATGTACCAGACCGTCGATGAACAAGTCGTTCAGGCGCACGAAGAAACCGAAGCCGGTGACGCTGGCGATAATACCGGTGAAGACTTCACCGACGTGATCCTGCATGAAGTCACATTTCAGCCAGTCAGCCACGTTACGGGTCGCTTCATCCGCACGGCGTTCTGCCATGGAACAATGCTCGCCGAGCTGCAACATGTCTTCGTAATCACTGTGCCAGCCGCCGGTTGGCGTCCAGCGGTCTTTCAGCGTGCCGTGCTCTTTCGCCAGCAGATATTTGATGGCGCGGTGCAAGGCCAGATCCGGATAACGGCGGATTGGAGACGTAAAGTGCCCGTAGGACTGCAACGCCAGACCAAAATGACCGCGGTTTTCCGGGTCATAAATCGCCTGTTTCATCGAACGCAGCAACATCGTTTGCAGCATTTCGCGGTCAGGGCGATCCGCCAGTTCATCCATAATCTGAGCATAATCTTTCGGCTCAGGTTTCAGACCGCCGCCCATGACCAGACCCAGCTCACCCAGCACGCTTCGCAGCGCGGAAATATGGTCGTCGCTTGGACGGTCGTGAACACGGAACAATGCAGGTTCGTTATGCTTTTCAACAAAACGCGCCGCCGCGATGTTCGCGAGGATCATGCACTCTTCAATGAGTTTGTGCGCGTCGTTACGGACGGTCGGTTCGACACGTTCGATACGGCGCTCGGCGTTGAAGATGAATTTCGCTTCTTCCGTTTCAAAGGCGATGCCACCGCGTTCTGCACGCGCCTGATCCAGCACTTTGTACATGGTATGCAGTTCAAGCAGATGCTTAACCAGCGGGTTGTACTGCTCGCGCAGCTCAGGATCGCCTTCGATGATGCGCCAGACTTTGTTGTACGTCAGACGCGCATGGGAGCTCATCACCGCTTCGTAGAATTTAGAGCTGGTCAGCTTGCCCTGCGCGGAGATCGTCATCTCACAGACCATACACAGACGGTCAACCTGCGGGTTCAGGGAACACAGGCCGTTCGACAGGACTTCCGGCAGCATCGGGACAACCTGCGACGGGAAGTAAACAGACGTCGCGCGGCTGCGTGCTTCGTCATCCAGCGCTGTGCCGTGGCGGACGTAATAACTCACATCAGCGATAGCCACCCACAAGCGCCAGCCGCCACCACGTTTTTTCTCGCAATATACGGCGTCATCAAAGTCGCGGGCGTCTTCACCATCGATGGTGACTAACGGCAGGCTGCGCAAATCGACGCGGCCTTTTTTGGCTTCTTCCGGCACCTGTTCGCTCAGGTCTTCTACCTGTTTCAGAACCTGTGGCGGCCAGACGTGCGGGATTTCGTGGGTACGCAACGCGATATCCACCGCCATACTGGTGCCCATTTTATCGCCCAGCACTTCAACAATTTTACCCACTGCTTTGGTACGGCGGGTTGGACGCTGCGTCAGCTCCACCACCACCATATACCCCATGCGCGCGCCGTTAATGGCATCGGCCGGGATCAAAATATCGAAGCTCAGGCGGCTGTCGTCAGGCACCACAAAACCCGCGCCCGCGTCGGTAAAGTACCGGCCAACAATCTGGCTGGTTTTTGGCACCAGAACGCGCACGATACGCGCTTCACGGCGGCCTTTACGGTCGGTGCCGACCGGTTGTGCAAGCACCACATCACCGTGGATGCACATTTTCATTTGTTCAGCAGAAAGGTATACGTCGTCTTTCTTAACGCCTTCAAGACGCAGGAAACCATAGCCATCACGGTGGCCAATGACGGTGCCTTTCAGCAAGTCCAGACGTTCCGGCAGCGCGTAACACTGACGGCGGGTGAAGACCAGCTGTCCGTCACGCTCCATCGCACGCAGGCGACGACGCAGGGCTTCCAGCGCCTCTTCCCCGGACAAGTTGAGTTCATTACCAATTTCTTCCCGGCTGGCTGGCGTTTCACGTTTAGCGAGGTGTTCAAGAATGAATTCACGGCTGGGAATAGGTGATTCGTATTTTTCTGCTTCTCGTTCCAGGAATGGATCTTGTGACATAGCGGTTCCTCCGTTGTCATCAGCAGTTTGTTGAAAGTCTTTCATTCAACAAGCAATAATTTGTAGAGCGTTGAGTTGTCTTTGACCATATCGGCCAGAGTGTACTGATTCAGCTCATCAAGAAAATGTTCTACAGCAGTGTGCAGGACTTGTTTTAACCGGCAGGCAGGCGTGATGTGGCAAAAATCACTGGCGCAATTCACCAGTGAAAGCGGCTCCAGTTCGCGAACCACGTCACCAATGCGGATTGTCTGCGCCGGTTTACCCAGCTTAATGCCCCCGTTTTTACCGCGAACAGCGGTGACCAGGCCTGCACGGCTCAACTGATTAATGATTTTCACCATGTGGTTGCGCGATACACCGTAAACCTCGGTGACCTGCGTAATATTAGTCATCTGACCGTCTGGCAGTGATGCCATATAAATCAACGCTCTCAAACCATAATCAGTAAAACTCGTTAACTGCACACATACCTCTGGGTAGTTGTTTACCCGGTCTTTCTACGTCAGCAATGACAACAGGGTGAAGATGATTGTTTATTATGACACTTTGATGATAAACCAGCCGCGAACTTTGCAGCTAATCATTTAGATAGTGGATGCTTCGCGGGAAGTAAACAAGCGTGGGCAGTCAGAAAAAAATAAACCGGGCAAATTTGCCCGGTTATGACGTTTTTACGCAATCAGCTCAGGCTGTTATGCGTCAAACGGGTCGCGCAGGATCATGGTTTCGCTACGATCCGGGCCAGTCGAAATAATATCAACCGGAACTTCAGTCAGCTCTTCAATGCGCTTGATGTAGTTCAGTGCTGCCTGAGGCAGATTTTCGACTTCTTTCACGCCAAAGGTGGTTTCGCTCCAGCCTGGCATGATTTCGTAGATTGGCTCGATCCCTTCCCAGCCTTCTGCTGCCAGCGGAGTGGTTGTCATTTCGCGGCCATCAGGCATGCGGTAACCGACACACAGCTTCACTTCTTTCAGACCGTCCAGCACGTCCAGTTTGGTCAGACAGAAACCAGACAGGGAGTTGATCTGCACAGAACGACGTACGGCAACGATGTCCAGCCAGCCGCAACGACGGCTACGACCGGTGGTCGCACCAAATTCGTTACCTTGCTTACGCAGGAATTCGCCAGTTTCGTCGAACAGTTCAGTCGGGAACGGACCTGCACCTACGCGGGTGGAATAGGCTTTTACGATACCCAGAACGTAATCAACATAACGTGGGCCAATACCAGAACCGGTAGCGACGCCGCCTGCAGTGGTGTTGGATGAGGTTACGTACGGATAGGTCCCGTGGTCGATGTCCAGAAGCGTACCTTGTGCGCCTTCGAACATGATCAGATCGCCACGCTTACGCGCGCCATCCAGCAGCTCAGACACGTCAACAACCATAGCCGTCAGGATGTCGGCGATAGCCATGACATCATCCAACGTTTTCTGGAAATCAACGGCTTCTACTTTGTAGTAGTTAACCAGCTGGAAGTTATGATAATCGATGATTTCTTTCAGCTTGATAGCGAAAGTTTCTTTGTTGAAGAGATCGCCAACGCGCAGACCGCGACGGGCAACTTTATCTTCATAAGCCGGGCCGATGCCGCGACCAGTGGTGCCGATAGCTTTATCGCCACGCGCTTTTTCGCGCGCCATGTCCAGTGCGACATGGTAAGGCAGGATCAGCGGGCAAGCTTCAGAGAGTAACAGACGTTCGCGTACAGGGATGCCACGAGCTTCAAGTTCGCCCATTTCTTTCATTAACGCGTCAGGTGCCAGAACAACACCGTTGCCGATGATGCTGATCACGTTCTCACGCAGAATGCCAGACGGAATTAAATGAAGAACGGTTTTTTCACCGTTGATAACCAGAGTGTGACCGGCGTTGTGACCGCCCTGATAGCGCACAACATATTTAGCCCGTTCAGTAAGCAGGTCTACGACCTTGCCTTTCCCTTCATCACCCCATTGTGTGCCGAGTACGACGACGTTCTTACCCATCTCAAGAATCACCAGGTTGCTTAAAAAAGGATTCTAACATCTCATTCTGTGCTTTCCAGTACTTTTAGCACACGTTTGCGGGAAAAATTTTAATTGCGTGCTACCGGTCTCAGCAGGACGTGACACGCTGAACGTAACAAAACCTCAACCCCCCAGACGACCACGCAACATGTAGTAAATTACGAAGCCTGCGACCACAAGCCCCCCGCCAAAACGACGTAAAACAGAGTCCGGAAGATTCGCCAGGGTAAGGATCATTTTTCTCCACGATTTTGGATAAAGCATCGGCCCCAGGCCTTCCAGAACCAAAACTAAGGCCAGCGCCAGCCAGATTGTCGAATTCATGGTGAATGTGTCTCAGTGATTCCCTTCAACAGGAAAATGCGTTTCAGAAATGACAAAAGGCCCACAAAGGGCCTTTTAGAAAATTGCATCTGCAATTATTTAGTTTTTAGCTGATCAGGTGACTTCATGAAGCGGAAGAAATCGCTGTCAGGGCTTAACACCATGACATCGTTACCGCTCTTGAAGCTGGCCTCATAAGCACGCAGGCTACGGATGAACGCATAGAAATCCGGATCCTGGCTGAATGCATCAGCAAACAGTTTCGCCGCTTCAGCATCGCCTTCACCACGTGTGATACGGGCGGTACGTTCTGCTTCAGCAACCGTACGGGTTCTTTCGTAATCTGCGGCAGCCTGAATCTTGGTCGCCTCTTCTTTACCCTGAGAGATGTGACGCAATGCAACAGCATTACGCTCAGCGCGCATACGATCGTAAATTGCGCTGGACACTTCTTCCGGCAAGTTGATTTGTTTCAGACGAACGTCAACCACTTCAATACCCAGCGCCGCCATGCTGTTCGGGTTCACCGCAGGCTGTTTGCCTTTGGTTTCCTGCTCAACACGTTTAGCCGCAGACGCGATAGCATCATCCGCTTCGGTAGTGGCTTCCGGCTCGTCGCCTGCGCTGCCGGTGTTCAGTGCGTCACGCACGTCCAGCGTCAGACGGCCCCGGGAATCGGTCACAATGTCTTTCACATCCAGACGACCAATTTCAGAACGCAAACGGTCACTGAATTTACGTTTCAGCAAAACTTCGGCCTGAGAGACGTCACCGCCGCCCGTTGCCAGATAGTAACGGCTGAAATCGCTGATGCGCCATTTCAGATAAGAATCGACGATCAGGTCTTTCTTCTCGCTGGTCACGAAACGGTCAGCCTGGTTATCCATCGTCTGGATACGCGCGTCGAGCATTTTGATGGATTCCACAAATGGAACCTTAAAATGCAGGCCCGGCGCATAGACCAGAGGCTTGTTATCGCTGTCGCGCAGGACTTTACCGAAACGCAGCACGATACCGCGCTGGCCTTCCTGAACCACAAACAGTGAAGCATAAAGCGCCACCAGCACCACAACGACGATAAGTAAAAATGACTTACGCATTGTTATTCTCTCCCTACGCGAAGTGTATCGTCACGCTGTGCATTAGCACGGCGCTGGTCCATGACACTGCCAGACGAACGGGAACTGCTGTTATCGGCACTGCTTTTGCCATTACTGCTGGTCAAACCCGGCACAGAAGGTAACAAACCTGTGTCATCATTTTTGCTGGTATCGTTCGCTGCCGCGTTATTTCCACGCAGCATCTGATCCAGTGGCAATACCATCAGATTGTTTCCCTTGTCGCTTACCAGAACTTTACGGGTATGACTGAGGACTTTTTCCATGGTTTCGATATAAAGACGCTCGCGGGTAATTTCCGGTGCGGCTTTATATTCTGGTAACAGTTTTGAGAACCGGGCCACTTCACCCTGCGCTTCCAGAACGGTACGGTCTTTATACGCTTTTGCGTCTTCCAGCAAGCGTTGTGCTTCACCGTTTGCCAGAGGCTGGATCTGGTTCGCGTAAGCTTCTGCTTCACGAATAGACTGTTGCTCTCTTTCACGGGCGGCAATCGCATTATCGAAAGAAGCTTTGACTTCTTCCGGCGGACGCGCGGTCTGGAAGTTGACGTCCTGAATGGTGATACCCATTTTGTACGGACGAATGGTTTCTTCCAGTACTCGCTGGGTGTCACTACGCACGGTGGTACGGCCTTCAGTCAGGATTTTATCCATCGTGTATTTGCCGATAACGCCACGCAATGCGCTGTCCGTCGCCTGACTCAGGCTGTCGTCAGGGTTGGCGACGCTGAACAGGTACGCTTCAGGGTTAGTCACGCGGTACTGCACGTTCATTTCAACGCGTACCACGTTTTCATCAGACGTCAGCATTACACCCGACGCTGCCAGTTCACGTACGGCTTCGACGTTCACTGCGCGAACCTGATCGATGAAAGTAGGTTTCCAGTTCAGGCCCGGTTCAACCAGATGGCTGAACTTACCAAAACGGGTGACCACGCCACGCTCCGCTTCTTTAATGGTATAGAAACCTGTCGCGGCCCAAATCACAACCACCGCGGCAACCGCAATGCCCGCAATCCGGGTGCCACTCATTCCATGACCAGAACCGGTTGGCGTACCGTTGTTATTATTGTTGCCTGAACCTTTTCCACCGAATCCACCCAGCTTCTTGCTAAGTTTACGGAAGATATCATCCAGGTCAGGAGGCCCCTGATTGCGGCCGCCTTTGTTGTCATTATTTCCACCAGAATTTCCACCAGAGTTGCCGCTATTATTGCTGCTGCCCCAGGGGTCGCGGTCCTGTCCGTTATTACCGGGCTGATTCCACGCCATGTTATAGCTCCATTATTCTATGATTGGTGTTCTTCAGGCCAAATCAGACAGGCTCTGGTTGCGGACATAGCTTTCCAATTCCTGCTCTTGTTTGCAGAGGCGACGCCAGTCAACGATGGGCATTCGCACCATCAGACCGATACAGCCATCCTCTTCAATCCATTCTTTTTCAATTGCCTGAAGCTGGTAAAAACGGCTACGAAGGCGGCCAGCTTCCGGCGGTAAGCACAATTCATGCTGCGCGATTTCGCCAGAGAGTCGCTCCGTTAATGCCTGAAAGAGCAACGGAATACCTTCACCTGTCACGGCTGAGAGCCAGACCCTGACCGGCAAATTCTCCTCGTTGCGGTCGATACGCGGGACAAAATCGTCCAGCATATCTATTTTGTTCATCACTAACAGCGCAGGGATTTCATCTGCTTCAATCTCTGCCAGCACCGTATTCACCGCGTCAATATTTTCTTGAACACGGATATCCGCTGCATCAATAACATGTAGTAACAGAGATGCCTGTCGGGTTTCCTGCAGCGTTGCTTTAAAGGCAGCAACCAAATCATGAGGCAGGTGACGAATAAACCCTACGGTGTCCGCCAAAACCGTCTCCCCAACATCAGCCACCATAATACGGCGCAGCGTAGGATCCAGTGTAGCAAACAACTGATTGGCCACGTAAACATCGGCCTGAGTAATACGGTTAAAGAGTGTGGATTTTCCGGCGTTGGTATATCCAACCAAAGACACCGTTGGGATATCCGCACGAACGCGTGAACGACGACCTTGTTCTCGCTGCTTAGCCACTTTTTCAAGACGGCTGAGGATCAATGTAATTCTGTCGCGCAGTAAACGGCGGTCAGTTTCGAGCTGGGTTTCACCCGGGCCACGTGCGCCAATGCCACCGCCCTGACGCTCAAGGTGTGTCCAGCCGCGAACCAGTCGGGTAGCAATGTGGCGTAATTGCGCCAGTTCTACTTGTAACTTACCTTCGTGAGTTCGTGCCCGCTGGGCAAAAATATCTAAAATCAAACCGGTGCGGTCGACAACGCGACATTCGCATAAGGCTTCCAGGTTTCGTTCCTGGCCGGGGGACAAAGCGTGATCGAACAGGATGACAGAAGCGCCCGTTGCTTTGACGGCATCTGCGATTTCTTGGGCCTTTCCTTCACCGACAAAGTATTTAGGGTGCGGTGCCTTGCGGCTCCCGGTGACGACTTGCAACGCCTCTACACCTGCAGAAGATACCAGCGATTCAAACTCGCTCAGGTCTTCCGTGTCTTTGTCTTGCGAGAAATAGATATGAACCAGTACGGCCTGCTCACCGGCTTCATAACGGTCAAACAAGCTTGCGACCTCTCATTTGGGAAAAATTCGCCAGCCGGGGGTGCATAAGCATAATCGGAATACTTATGAACCCCTTCGTGGTTGACCAACGTTGCGCTTTATTCAGCGTCATCGTTTTCCTGCTGCGGCTGTTGCGCAGACGGAGTGCTACCATGGTGATAATTGCTGGTGCCGCCCGTACCTGGGTTATTGCTATGATGCGATACCGGGCGTGAAGGCACTACGGTGGAGATAGCGTGTTTATACACCATCTGGCTTACCGTATTTTTTAACAGAATGACAAACTGGTCAAAAGACTCAATCTGGCCTTGCAGCTTAATACCATTCACCAAGTAAATAGAAACCGGAACACGTTCACGACGCAATGCGTTCAGGAACGGATCTTGCAAAGATTGCCCCTTAGCCATTCTATCTTTTCCTTATTAGTTTGTTGTTTGTAACTTTGAACCTATCGGTTCGAAAATAAATCACATAAAAAATTTGCGCGCTGAGTACTGATCAATTGTACACAATCACCCAACCTATGCACTAACAACCTGAATTACACGGCTTAAGGCTTCTTCGGGCTTTTCAGAATCAAGCCAATCGACACCTTCCCAACCCCGCAACCAGGTCATCTGACGTTTGGCCAGTTGTCGTGTCGCGCAAACACCACGATAAACCATTTCATCGTAATCGAATTCGCCAGATAAATATGACCACATCTGGCGATAGCCTACACAACGAATAGAAGGCAAATCTGTATGCAAATCGCCACGGGCTATCAGCGTTCGGACTTCGTCTTCAAAACCATTGGACAACATCTGACTAAAACGTTCCTCGATCCGCGCATGTAATAACTCACGGCGGGTGGGTGCAATCGCAAACTGATATACGCGATAGGGTAATGTTTCACCCGAAATTTTAGTCAGTTCCGTTAAAGTTTTACCCGAAATAAAAAAAACTTCCAGTGCTCTGGACAGTCTCTGTGGATCATTCGGATGAATTCGCATAGCTGCAACGGGATCTATCTCCCGCAATTGGTCATGCAGCGCTTCCCAACCCTGCTCTGCAGCCTGCTTTTCTATACGTTCGCGCACATCAGCATCGGCTGCCGGTAAAGGAGAAAGACCTTCGAGTAATGCTTTGAAATAAAGCATAGTCCCACCTACCAATAATGGGATCTTGTTTCGCGCGGTTATTTCTGCCATTTCGCGTAATGCATCACGACGAAAATCCGCAGCGGAATAGGCCAAAGCCGGATCAAGAATATCAATCAAACGATGTGGTGCTTGCGTCAACTCCTCCGCCGTTGGTTTTGCGGTGCCGATATCCATTCCACGGTAGATCAATGCGGAATCCACACTGATTAACTCAACAGGAAGGTGTTTCATCAGCGACATCGCCAGGGCTGTTTTGCCCGATGCCGTCGGCCCCATAATAAAGATCGCCGGGGGAGCGGAGTTTTTTTCAGAATCAGTCATGCTTAAAAGCCGCCAGCGCGGGCTGTAAATCAAGAGGTTGGAGAAGTCCGGACGGGGGCGATTTCACCAACTGCGGGCAAAGGCGCTCAACATCCGTGAGTAATTGTATGGCTTGTGAAATTGTCCAGACTTCGTGCTCACAGCCGCAGTGGCGGGCAAACCACATAGCTACCGCATCAGAAGTCACCTCCTGCTGAACAGCAAGGTAACCTAACAGATCAGGTATCAACTTTTGTAAATTTTGTTGGCGTAATGGTAAAGGTACCGCGCGAACCGTCACACGCTGTGAGTCAGTGAACATTTCCAGACCAAAATGTTGTAACAACGTCTGGTGACGCGCCAGTACTGTAATTTCTTCTTTACTGATCGTGAGTTTAAGCGGGATCAGTAAAGGCTGGGGACGAAGCCCCTCTTCCGGCGGCGTCAGTTGCGCCCATTTCAGCCAGCGATCGGCTACCGGCAGGGATAAGAGCCTCAGCTGTTTCCCGTGTTCCAGCAATGCGTACTCCGCCGAACAGACCGCCAGTACACGCCCGAAGCTGTGGCTATGCGCTTCGAGCGCCTGTTCAGCCAGTGTACGTGGCTCGGCGGCGGCGGGCTTAGCGGCCTGTGCCACAACGGGGGCGGGCCCTTGCAAAGAGAAATCCCCGGCAGCAGGCTGCAAAAGCTGCTGATAGGGCTTCGCCTCACTGCGGTTATAAGCCGGTTCAGAACTGCGGAATGCCGGTTCACGCGGAACGCTGCTTCGGGCCGTTTCAGGAAACACATTTTCCCGCACAGGCTGGGGCGTTTTTTTATCTGCGGGCTGTGAGAAATGATTTCCCCCTGCCGCCTGCCGGTTTTCCGGTTGCCAGCGCGGTGTTTCTTCCTGCAGCTGCGGTTCATCCAGAACCGGATTGCCCGCCTGTTGTAAAACAGACATCACGGCCTGATAGATGAAATCATGAACCAGCCGCGACTGGTGGAAGCGCACTTCGTGTTTCGCCGGATGCACATTGACGTCCACCTGGTGCGGATCGACATCCAGATACAGCACATACGCGGGCTGCTGTTCGTCTTTCAGTTGATCCTGATACGCCTGGCGGATCGCATGATTAATCAGGCGATCTTTCATCATGCGGTTATTCACGTAGCAATATTGCATGTCAGTCAGGCTGCGCGAACCGGCCGGGTCCGCAACCCAGCCGCGGATCGCCAGATCACCGTGGCTCCATTCGACCTCCAGCGCATGTTCAACGAACGTCGGGCTGCAAATACTGGCCAGACGGCGGGAAGACTGCGACGGATCTTTCACAGCACGGTACTGCCGGATCAGTTTGCCGTTGTGGCTGAGATTGACGGAAACGTCAAAACGCGCCAGCGCAATGCGGCGCACGACTTCATCAATATGGGTAAATTCGGTCTTTTCGGTGCGCATAAATTTGCGCCGGGCGGGTGTGTTGTAAAACAAATCCAGCACTTCAACGGTAGAACCCTGCGGGTGTGCTGCTGGCTTCACCGTCACCGCCATGTCGCGGCCTTCGGCGTACGCCTGCCAGGCTTCCTGTTGTTCTGCGGTACGTGAGGTCAGAATCAGGCGCGACACCGAGCTGATACTGGCCAGTGCTTCACCGCGAAAGCCGAGGCTGAGAATGGCTTCCAGATCGTCGAGGCAGGTGATCTTACTGGTGGCATGACGCGCCAGCGCGAGGGCCAGATCGTCTTTGCCAATCCCGCAGCCATTGTCACGAATACGGATAAGCTTCGCACCACCGCGATCAATATCGATATCGATACGCGTCGCGCCCGCGTCCAGGCTATTTTCCACCAGTTCCTTCACTACGGAAGCCGGCCTTTCGACAACTTCGCCTGCTGCTATCTGATTAGCAAGCTGCGGCGGCAGTACCTTAATCGGCATAGCGGCTCCTGTGAAAGACGGTCAGATAACCGCCCTTAAGACTGTGGAATAGTTAAGGTTTGGCCGAGCTGCACCTCGCCAGACTTCATGTGATTCGTCGTTTTGATGTCATTCATGCTGACACCATATTTGCTCGCAATGGCGGAAAGCGTATCGCCACGTTTCACCGTATGTTTTGTCGACTTTTTGGTCACTTTTGCCGTCACGGACGACGTACTTGCTGCAGAAGATGTGCGGGTGCCGGCCGGTACTTTCAATCTCTGACCGACCCAGACGCCATCTTTTTTCAATTTATTGAGGTCACGCAGCGCCGCATTGGTCGTTCCGTAACTGTTGGCAATGCCGGTCAGTGTTTCACCACGGGTGACTTTGTGAATTTGCGTTGCCCCGCCGGAAGCGGCGGTGGCTTCAATCGGGCCGGGCTGACTGACGGAAGAACTGCCTGCTGTGTTAGTGTCTGCCGCCGATGCTGATGCCAGCAGCGGACGGTTTTCTACCTTTGGGCCGTTTTGTATCGGGTGCGACTGGAAATAATTACGCAGGCCAATGTGAATGGCTCGTGCAATTTTATCCTGGTACGCGCTGCTGCCCAGCAGCCGCTCCTCGGTTGAGTTACTGATAAAGCCGGTTTCCACCAACAAAGACGGAATATCCGGCGAACGCAGCACGCCTAAGCTGGCGTGTTCCGGCTTAGCTTTATGCAAGGAACCGACTGTCCGCAGCTCGCGCAAAACGCGGGTCGCGACGTCATAGCCCACACGCTGAGAATGGCCGAACTGCAAATCCAGAACCGCCTGACTCAGATAAGGGTCAGACGCGGTATTTGCCAGCACATCACCTGCGCCACCAAGCAATTCTGATTGTTTCTCATGCTGTTCCAGCCAGTTACCCATTTCGCTGTTAGCGCGACGGTTGGACAGAACCCACACCGACGCCCCGCGCGCACTGCGGCTTGGCGCGGCATCCGCGTGAATCGAAACCAAGACATTCGCATTCTTCTTACGGGCAACATCCGAACGCCCCATGACGGAAATAAAATAGTCGCCGTCGCGGGTCAGAACCGGTTTAAACATCGGGTCAGCATCGAGCAATGCCTGGAGTTTGCGGGCGATAGCGATGGTGACATTCTTTTCTTTCAAACCACCGGCCCCAATCGCGCCCGGATCTTGCCCGCCGTGACCGGCGTCGATTGCGACAATAATTTTACTGTCGCTGGTGGAAACGGTCGATGAGCGGGAATTATCCGGCGCTACCGCAGTGGAAACCACTTTGGTCTGATCGTTGGTAAACGGATTCGATTTCGTCGACGCTGAAGCATTCGGTGAAGGCGTGTTCGTCGTGGTTGCCAGTGGTGCGCTACGGCGTGGCGCTGATATCGCATTCATCGTCAGCACAACGGTGTACAGGCCACCTTCTTTCTGTTTAGTGGCGTTGGTTCTGACTTTCTGATTGAGTTCAAAAACAAGACGCTGACTTTGCGCATTCGCAGGCGTACTGGCTCGCACACGCGTCACCAGATTTTGGCCGTTGAAATCCAGCGGCAGGCCTTTCATCACGCCGTCCTGACGGATATCCATCACGACGCGTTCCGGGTTATGCAGCGGGAAGAAAGAATAATCGGGCGAACCGTCGAAGGTAATCGTGACTGTAGATTGTGTTGCGCCATTAGAAACGTTGATGTTTTTCATGCCTGCCGCAAACCCGGAGGTGCTGGACAGCACCGCAAGCAGCATCAGCGCCGATAATCGTATCACCGTTGACGTTAAAAAAGAGGTAAAGCGTGAGTTCATCGCGCGGTCATCCTTGCTGTTGAACACGATGCAGTAAATTTATACCGGATTCAGAGACAGCCACCAGCGTAGCCGTGCGCCCTTGCTGCGAATAATCCAGCGTCAGTTCGATATCGGGCTCCGGTAAAACGCCCGCGCCCTGCTGGGGCCACTCCACCAGACAAATAGCATCTTGCGCAAAATAATCACGGATCCCCATAAACTCCAGTTCTTCAGGATCGGCAAGGCGGTATAAATCAAAATGATAAACGGCAATGGTTTCCAACTGATAAGGCTCAACCAGCGTATACGTTGGGCTTTTTACATTGCCTTTGTGCCCCAGAGCCTGAAGAAAACCCCGGCTAAAGGTTGTTTTACCAGCCCCCAGATCACCAAAGAGATGGATAACTGTTGAGCCTTCGCAGGCTTTCGCCAGAGAAGCACCCAGTTGCAGCGTTGCTGCTTCGTCGGGTAAAGAGAGATTAAGTTGATTCATTCAGTGGTATCTATTTCTTCAGGTCTGGATTAACTAACGGGGCAATCACCGCGATAAGATCAGTCGCCAGCATACCGCGCGTTCCCTGCCGGAGAGCGATTTCGTCCGCGGCTGCACCGTGAACGACAGTTCCCGCACAGGCCGCATCATAAACATTGAGCTTTTGAGCCAGCAATCCGCCAATAATACCAGAAAGCACGTCGCCCATACCGCCGGATGCCATACCGGCATTTCCCACATCTGCAACCGCCATTTCGCCCTGTTCGCTGGCAACCAGCGTGCCGGCACCTTTCAGAACAATTATGCCACCATAGCGTTCTGTCAGCTTTCTGGCAGAAAGTAAGCGATCACTCTCAATTTCCTTCGTACTGCACCCGAGTAAACGGGCCGCTTCACCGGGATGAGGCGTCAGTACGCGATTTTGCCGTTTCTGCGGGTTGATTGCCAGCAGGTTAAGCGCATCAGCGTCCCAGAGCGCCGGTTTATCCGATTTTTCAGCCTGTTCTACCGCCTGTTTACCCCAGTCGCGTTGCCCGAGCCCCGGACCGATGACCAGAACGTCTGCCCATTTTAGCCCTTCTTCCAAAGATCCCGCAGTGAGTTCCTGCACCATCAGCTCAGGCCTTGCCGTCAGCAACGGTCCGGCGTTTTCAATGTGAGTGAGTACTCGCACCAGACCTGCACCGCTACGTAGCGCGGCTTCAGATGCCATGCGGATAGCACCGGCAAAACCCGTATCGCCGCCGACCATCAGCAAACGTCCGTGATCGCCTTTGTGTGAACAAGGGCGCCGCGGGTGCAACCATTGCGCCAACTGTGTGGCATCCAGCCGCTGCAGATGCGGAAGATGCCCACCCAGCCAGCTTTGCAGCCCGAGCGGATCGCAATGTAATTTCCCGACGTAATCTCGCGCCTGGCCAGTCAGTAAGCCGGGTTTCAGGGCAATAAAGCTGAGCGTGTGCGTGGCGTGAACCGCCTGCCCGGCGGACTGCCCGGTTTGGGCATCCAGACCGGAGGGAATATCTAAAGAAAGAACCGGAACCGGCGTCGCGTTAATTTTGTCGATGAGCACATCGTAAGGTGCACGCGGTGCAGACGTCAGACCGGTGCCCAGCAAACCATCAATGATGAGATCAATATCCTGCGGCCATTTCGCGTCAGCAGCGTCAATTTCTCCGCCCGCTTTCTCCCAGCCCAGACGCGCTGATTCAGCTTCATCGGGCAGCGGTTTGTGGCTGATAACCGCCAGCAGCGTCACGCGAATGCCGGCCAGCTTAGCCAGACGGGCAACTTCATATCCATCGCCGCCGTTATTACCGTGTCCGCATAGTATCAGCCAGTGGCGTGCTTGCGGAAACTCGCGCTGAGCCAGCAAAAAAGCCGCTTTAGCCGCTCGCTGCATCAGGGTAAACAGAGAAATCCCGGTGTCCTGCGCTGCCTGACGCTCAGCCTGCCGTAGCCAGTCAGCAGAAAACACGGAATGTGGTAAACTCACCTCGTTTTGTTTTTCACGTTGGTTCGTCATGACACTCCCTCTCGATCTCGTTCAACTGGCTCAACATATCAAGCAATGGGGCCAATCGCTAGGCTTCCAGCAGGTGGGTATCTGCGATACCGACTTATCCGCTGAAGAACCCAGACTCCAGGACTGGCTTGATAAACAATATCATGGCGAGATGGACTGGATGGCGCGTCACGGCATGTTACGTGCACGGCCTCATGAACTGTTGCCCGGCACATTGCGGGTGATCAGCGTACGCATGAACTATCTGCCCGCCAAAGCGGCCTTTGCCAAAACCCTGAATAATCCGCAGCTCGGGTATGTCAGCCGGTATGCGCTCGGGCGCGATTACCACAAAGTGTTGCGCCAGCGGCTGAAAAAGCTCGGCGATATGATTCAGGCGTATTGCACTGAACAGCAATCCGGTCACAAACTGACTTTCCGCCCTTTTGTCGATTCGGCGCCGATTATGGAACGTCCGCTGGCTGCAAAAGCCGGACTCGGTTGGGTTGGTAAACACTCACTTATTCTTAACCGCGAATCTGGCTCATGGTTTTTCCTGGGAGAATTGCTGATTGATCTGCCGTTACCGGTGGATCAGCCTCAGGAAGAAAAGTGTGGCAAATGCGTGGCCTGCATCACCACCTGCCCGACCGGTGCCATTGTCGCGCCTTATACCGTCGATGCACGTCGTTGCATTTCATACCTGACGATTGAACTCGAAGGCGCGATACCGGAAGAATTCCGACCAATGATGGGTAACCGCATCTACGGCTGTGACGATTGCCAGCTGATTTGCCCGTGGAACCGTTATTCGCAACTGACGGATGAAGAGGATTTTAGCCCGCGGGCAGCACTGCATGCACCTGAACTGATTACCCTCTTTGGCTGGACGGAAGAGAAGTTTCTGCGCATCACCGAAGGTTCGCCTATCCGCCGCATCGGCCATTTGCGCTGGCTGCGGAATATTTCGGTGGCACTGGGCAATGCGCCCTGGTCGGAAGAGGTGCTGGAAGCGCTGAATTCCCGCACAGGCGAAAATCCGCTGCTGGATGAACATATTGAATGGGCAATCCGGCAACAAATCGAAAGAAGAAATGAACATCGTATTGAAGTGCAAACTTCGCAGCAGAAAAGGCTGATTCGTGCTGTTGAAAAAGGTTTACCGAGGGATGCATAACTCATCCCAAAGCACATTATTAGAAAAGCAATATTATCTGTGCATAAAAATAAAAATGCTTTGCCAATCAATTGCAAAAAAAAGAGCAAGTGATCGTCATAACGTTTCGTTAGAAAATTATATATAACAAAATCAAATAATTACAAATTAACAATATGGGCAGCGCAAAAAACGGGCAGTGTAAAAAAACAGCTAAACCTGTGGATAAGTCTGTTTAAAAAATTACTACAAACCGTGTATTGATCGTCTGAATCACGCACGAAATATGCATGAAAACGTTACGTAGAAATGAAAGTAAAATGAAGAAGAAAATTGGAGCGGGAAACGAGACTCGAACTCGCGACCCCGACCTTGGCAAGGTCGTGCTCTACCAACTGAGCTATTCCCGCATTGAGATGCTGATTGCATCCGCTGTAAATTTACAGCTTTTGAAATTTTTGGAGCGGGAAACGAGACTCGAACTCGCGACCCCGACCTTGGCAAGGTCGTGCTCTACCAACTGAGCTATTCCCGCGTCGCATGGCACTGCATTTTTTACATCTAAAACAATATTCTAAATTTGGAGCGGGAAACGAGACTCGAACTCGCGACCCCGACCTTGGCAAGGTCGTGCTCTACCAACTGAGCTATTCCCGCTCTGCGCACTCAACGAAATTCTTCATCGGTACGGGGTGCGCATTATACGAGAAATCCTTTTTGCCGCAAGCCCCTGAAAGCAAAAAAACGATTTTTTCGTTCAAGTGCTGATTAAAACAGCAAACCGGCGATTTAAGCAGCGAAACGCGATGATTTCATGCGCCGTGCGCTTTTATAAAGATTTTTAAAATAAATCGCCTAAATCATTCGAGTTGCAGGAAGGCGGCAAATTCCCGAATCCCGATGAGCTGACATCGGTCAGTGATTCGGGTGAGAGAGTGCAGCCAACGCATCTGCAACGTGAAAGATGACGGAGATTAAAGATTAATAAAATGCTCGCGGTAATACGCCAGTTCAGCCACGGATTCACGAATATCGTCCAGTGCCTGGTGCGTGTTTTGCTTCTTAAAGCCGTTCAGCACTTCCGGTTTCCAGCGGCGCGCCAGTTCTTTCAGGGTGCTGACATCCAGATAACGGTAGTGGAAGTACGCCTCAAGCTCCGGCATGTACTTAAACAGGAAACGACGATCCTGCCCGACGCTGTTGCCACAAATTGGCGATTTGCCTTCCGGCACCCACTCGCGCAGGAACTCAATCGTCTTTTGCTGCGCGGCATTATCGTCAAACTGACTGGCTTTCACGCGATCCACCAGACCGCTGCCAGTATGGGTGCGGACATTCCAGTCGTCCATCAGCGCCAGTTGCACGTCAGATTGGTGAACTGCCATCACCGGGCCTTCGGCCAGAATGTTCAGATGCGCGTCGGTGACCAGCGTCGCAATCTCAATAATGCGGTCGCGTTCAGGATCCAGGCCCGTCATCTCCAGGTCTATCCAAATCAAATTCGAGTCATTTGCAGCCATGATGTGTCCTATTACAATGAAAGAGATATAGCTGGTATCATAGACGTTTTGGTCGCACCGAGCGATTAAAGCCAGTCAAGTGAGGCGCAGTGACTAAGTCAAAACTGTCTAAAGGGCAACAACGTCGCGTTCAGACTAACCACCAGCGTCGTCTGACACAGACCGACAAACGGAAAGAGCTGGACGATTCTCTGCACGGCGAACCGCAGGACGGCATCGTCATCAGCCGTTTCGGGATGCATGCGGACGTTGAAGCGGCCGACGGCAGCCAGCACCGTTGCAACATCCGCCGTACCATCCGATCACTGGTCACCGGTGACCGCGTCGTCTGGCGCAAAGGCGAAAACGACAGCGTTAAAGGTATCGTTGAGGCGGTACATGAGCGCACGTCCGTCCTGACGCGTCCTGATTTCTACGACGGCGTGAAACCTATCGCCGCCAACATCGACCAGATCGTCATTGTTTCCGCCATCCTGCCGGAGCTGTCGCTGAACATTATCGACCGCTATCTGGTGGCCTGTGAAACCGTAGAAGTTGAGCCGCTGATCGTGCTCAATAAAATCGACCTGCTCGACGATGAAGGCCGTAAGTTCGTCGAGGGCATGATGGACATCTATCGCAAGATTAATTATCGCGTGCTAGAAGTCTCAAGCCAGACCGGCGAAGGCATGCCGGCGTTTGAAACGGCGCTGACCGACCGTATCAGTATTTTTGCAGGCCAGTCCGGCGTAGGGAAATCCAGCCTGCTGAATGCCCTGTTGCCACCGGATGAAAAGAAAATTCTGGTGAACGAGGTCTCCGACAACTCGGGTCTGGGCCAGCACACCACCACTGCGGCGCGCCTTTATCACTTCCAGCACGGCGGCGATGTTATCGACTCTCCTGGGGTGCGTGAATTTGGCCTGTGGCATCTCGCGCCAGAACAAATCACACAAGGCTTTGTCGAATTCCGTCCTTTCCTCGGCTATTGCAAATTCCGTGACTGCAAGCACGGCAGCGATCCGGGCTGTGCAATTCGTGATGCGGTCGATCGCGGCGAGATCGCCGAAGAACGTTTCGACAACTACCACCGCATTCTGGAGAGTATGGAAGACGTAAAAACGCGTAAAAACTTCGACGCGCTTTAATGTTAAACCATTGAGCTAAAAGGTTAAGGGTAAACGGGTGAAGTTAATGGAAGTTGAACCGATGATTTCACCCCGTTACAATCCCCCGCCATAAATCACTGTGGGGCCGTCGATAAAACGGCCTCCTGCAAAATGGCCGGTTAAACACTGGCCATTCATACCATCCAAGAGGTTTTCCCGTGCTGGACAGTATCAAAATCAAACTCCAATATTTACTTCCTAAACAAGGATTAACCCGTCTGGCAGGCTGGGGCGCAGATAAACGCGCGGCCACGCTGACACATTGGGTCATCAAAGCTTTCGCGCGTTTCTACAGCGTGGACATGAAAGAAGCGCAAAATCCGGATCTCAAATCTTACGCCACCTTCAATGAATTCTTCGTGCGCCCGCTGCGTGATGGCGTGCGTCCGGTGGTCAGCGGCCTCGACATGCTTTGCCTGCCCGCCGATGGCGCAGTCAGCCAGTTAGGTGCGATTACCGACGGTAAACTGTTCCAGGCAAAGGGTCATTTTTACAGCCTCGAAGCATTGCTGGCCGGGAATTACCTGCTGGCTGAAAAATTCAAAGAAGGCCAGTTCGCCACGATTTATCTGGCCCCACGTGACTATCACCGCGTCCATATGCCGTGCGACGGCGTGCTGCGCGAAATGATTTATGTGCCCGGCGATTTGTTCTCCGTGAATCCGCTGACGGCGGCCAACGTCCCGAACCTGTTTGCCCGTAACGAACGCGTCATTTGCGTATTTGATACTGAATTTGGCCCAATGGTGCAGATTCTGGTCGGCGCGACCATCGTCGGCAGCATCGAAACCGTGTGGGCAGGCTGCGTCACGCCGCCGCGCGAAGGTATCATCAAGCGCTGGACATACCCGGCTACTGGCGAAGAAGGCGCGATTACGCTGGAAAAAGGCCAGGAAATGGGACGTTTCAAACTGGGGTCAACCGTGATCAATCTGTTTACAGCAAACCAGATCCGCTTTATGCCACAACTGAGCAACGGCACCGTCACCCGTATGGGCGAACCGTTTGCTGAAGCACTGCGTACACCGGCAACAGCGGAACCTGCGGTACCAGAAGCAATTGTCACTCCGCAAGCACCTGTCATCGCAGAAACGCCGGCCGGTGTGGCCACAGCTGAACCCCAAGCGCCTAAAGACTACTGAGTACGCGTTAAACCACTGAAAAGGAAGTGACCGAGTGCGCCTGATCCCTGCCCTGCTGATGAGTTTATTGCTGTCCCTGCCTCTGGTAGCGACAGCAACCCCGACCGAAGATCAGCTCAAACAAGAGCTGAAACAGGCGGAAGCCAATAAAGAAATGGCCAATCAGACGCAGGTCGTTGAGGCACTGCAAAGTGCACTCAACTGGCTGAATGAGATGAATGTTTCGGCCGGGCGCACTACGCAATACCAGACGGTCATCGACGATTTTCCAAAACTGACGCAGGCGCTGCGCCTCGAATTGCAAAACCAGCCAGAGAAGCCACCGGCTGTGGATGACAGCATTCCTGCCGCTGAGCTTGAGCAGCAGATTTTGCAGGTGAGCAGCCAGCAGTTAGAAGCAACACGCCAGCTGCGTCAGGAACAGGATCGCTTCCGCGATATCAGCGACTCAGTCAGCCAGATCCCACAGCAACAATCGGAAGCCCGCAATGCGCTCAGCGATATTGAGCAGCGTATGCAGGCAGCAACGGCGGCGGCGTCTTCACCGCTCGCACAGGCGCAGCTCAGCGCACTTCAGGCCGAATCGGCGGCGCGTAAAGCCAAAGTAGATGAACTGGAGCTGGCACAGCTTTCTTCCAACAACCGGCAGGAACTATCAAGACTTCGCGCCGATTTATACAAAAAACGCGCCGATTTCCTCGATCAGCAGTTACAGGCTTTACGTAATATGCTCAATAGCCAGCGCCAGCGCGAAGCTGAACAGGCACTGGAAAAAACCGAGCTATTAGCCGAACAAAGCGGTGAGCTTCCGCATTCCATCAGCCAGCAGTTACAGTCGAACCGCGAGTTATCGCTGGCGCTGAACCAGCAGGCGCAGCGCATGGATCTGATTTCCTCGCAGCAGCGTCAGGCGGCGGCACAGACACAACAGGTTCGCCAGGCGATCAACACCATCCGCGAACAGGCGCAATGGCTGGGCGCGTCGAATCTGCTGGGCGAAACGCTCAGGGCACAGGTTTCACGCCTGCCGGACATGCCTAAACCGCAGCAGCTTGACCGCGATATGGCGCAACTGCGCGTCCAGCGTCTGCACTATGAAGATTTACTCGATAAGCAGGCTATTTACCGCCAGGGGCGTCAGGACGACGGCAAACCGCTGACGGCGGCGCAGCAAAAAATCCTTGATGCCCAGCTGCGGACTCAGCGTGATTTACTCAATTCCCTGCTCTCCGGCTGCGATACTCAAATTCTTGAACTGACCAAACTGAAAGTCGCCAACAGCCAGCTGGTGGAAGCGCTGAATGACGTGCATGACGCCGCGCACCGTTATCTGTTCTGGGTCGCCGATGTCAGTGCGATTGGTTTTTCCTATCCGGTACAGGTCGCGCATGACCTGAAACGTCTGGTGTCGCTCGATTCACTGAGCCAGCTGGGTGGTGCATCGATGATGATGATCACCAGCAAAGAAACGCTGCTGCCGCTGTTTGGCGCGCTGATCCTGGTAATTGTCAGCATCAGCTCCCGCAAACACTATTACGCGTTTCTGGCGCGTGCCAGCAGTAAGGTCGGCAAAGTCACCCAAGACCATTTCTCGCTGACGATGCGCACGGTGTTTTGGTCAATTCTGGTCGCCATGCCGCTGCCCGTACTGTGGGCGGCCCTGGGCTTCGGGCTGCAAAGTGCGTGGCCTTATCCGATTGCGGTCGCCATTGGCGATGGCGTGACGGCAACGCTGCCGATCCTCTGGGCGTTTATGGTCAGCGCCGCACTTGCCCATCCTCAGGGGCTGTTTGTCGCGCACTTTGGCTGGCCTCAGCGCGCTGTTTCACGGGCGTTGCGCTATTACGCCCTGTCAATCTGGGTGCTGGTGCCGCTGATTATGGCGCTGATTACCTTCGATAATCTCAATGATCGCGAGTTCTCCAATACGCTGGGTCGCCTGTGTTTCGTTATTCTCTGTCTGGTGGTGGCGCTGGTGACCCACAGCCTGAAACGCGCGGGCATTCCTCTGTACCACGATAAACACGGCAACAGCGAGAACGTCCTCAACAACACGCTGTGGTGGATGTTGCTGGGCGCGCCGATTGTGGCCGCGCTGGCCTCGCTGATGGGCTTCCTCGCCACATCACAAGCTTTGCTGGCGCGTCTGGAGACCTCGGTTGCCATCTGGTTTGTTCTGCTGGTGATTTATCACATTATCCGCCGCTGGATGCTCATTCAGCGCCGCCGTATCGCTTTTGAGCGTGCAAAACAGCGCCGTGCAGAAATGCTGAACCAGCGCTCCCGTGGCGAGGGTGAGGGTCACCAGATCAGTACAAGCAATGAAGGGACGATTGAAATTGAAGAACCGGTCGTCGATCTGGATGCGATCTCAGCGCAGTCATTGCGGCTGGTGCGTTCCCTGCTGACGTTGATCGCGCTGATCTCGGTGATCTTCCTGTGGTCGGAAATTCATTCCGCGTTTTCCTTCCTGGAAAATATCCATCTCTGGCAGGTTTCCTCAACCGTTCAGGGCGTGGAAAGCATGCAGCCGATCACCCTCGGATCCGTGTTGATCGCCATTCTGGTGCTGATTATTACCACGCAGCTGGTGCGTAATTTACCCGCCCTGCTGGAACTGGCGCTGCTGCAACATCTGGATCTGACGCCGGGCACCGGTTACGCAATTCTGACCGTCACCAAATACGTTCTTTTGCTGATTGGCGGGCTGGTGGGCTTTTCGCTCATCGGGATCGAATGGGCGAAACTGCAATGGCTGGTCGCCGCACTGGGTGTCGGGCTGGGCTTTGGTTTGCAGGAGATATTCGCCAACTTTATTTCCGGCCTGATCATTCTGTTCGAAAAACCGATCCGTATCGGCGATACAGTCACCATCCGCAACCTGACCGGCAGCATCACGAAAATCAATACGCGCGCCACGACGATTGCCGACTGGGACCGCAAAGAAATTATCGTGCCGAACAAGGCCTTTATCACCGAGCAGTTCATCAACTGGTCGCTTTCCGATTCCGTCACGCGTGTCGTACTGACCGTTCCGGCGCCATCAGAAGCCAACAGTGAAGAAGTGACACAAATCCTGCTTAACGCCGCGCACCGCTGTTCGCTGGTGCTGGATATGCCTGCGCCGGAAGCGTATCTGGTGGATTTACAACAGGGGATTCAGATCTTCGAGCTGCGTATGCATGCCGCCGAAATGGCGCACCGTATGCCGCTTCGCCACGAAATCCATCAGCTGATTCTGGCCGGGTTCCGCGAGCACGGCATCACGCTGCCGTTCCCTCCGTTCCAGGTCCGTATGGAAACGCTGCACCGTGCGCAGAATGGCAATAATGCGACGTTTACCAGCAGCAGTGGCAGTGGTCGCAGCGGTAACAGTTCACGTTCTCCGGGCGATTTGTAATAACGGTTTAAAAAAAGAAAGAAAATCCTGGCCTGAGGGCCAGGATTGGGGAAAACCGGTTCAGGCGCGTGTGACCGGGAAGGCCAGTACTTCACTCAGGCTGCTTGCACCCAGCGCAATCATAATCAGACGATCAACGCCCAGCGCTACACCGGAGCACTCCGGCATGCCGTGTTCCAGGGCGTCCAGCAGATTGTTATCGATGGGATGCTGAGGCAAACCGCGCGCTGCACGTTTACGGTTATCCTGCTCGAAACGCTGGCGCTGTTCACGGCCATCGGTCAGTTCGCGGAAACCGTTCGCCAGTTCAATGCCTTTGTAATACACCTCAAAACGCTCAGCGACGCGGTGATCTTCGGTGCTGATCTCCGCCAGAGACGCCTGCGTCGCCGGGAAGTGATACACGAAAGTCGGCTTGTCGCGGCCAATATGCGGTTCAACACCCATCGTAAACAACAACTGCAATAAGGTGTCGCGGTCTTCTTCGGTATCTGCAATGTTCGATAAATCCAGCTTCGCGGCAGCTTCACGCAGTTCGGTTTTATCCGCAGACAACGGATCCACGCCCAGATGGCGCGTAAACGCCTGCTGATAGGACAGGGTTTCTGCCGTATCGCAATCGAGCACCTGTTGCAGCAAATCGTCCACTTCATTCATCAGACGGTACATGTCATAACGCGGACGATACCATTCCAGCATGGTGAATTCAGGATTGTGATGAATACCGGCTTCTTCATTACGGAAGCTGCGCCCCATTTGGTAAATCGGCCCGCTGCCTGCTGCCAGCAGGCGTTTCATGTGATATTCCGGGCTGGTCATCAGATACAACGTCATGCCGTCAGCCGCACCCGGCCCGACAAAACGTGTGTCAAAAGGCACCAGATGGATGTCGGTCACCGTGGCCTGGCTCATGGCCGGCGTTTCTACTTCCAGAACGCCGCGATCGGCAAAGAAACGTCGAATCTCAGCGAGAATAGCCGCACGCTTCAACAAATTGGCGACAGGAGCACTGGGTTGCCAGCTTGCCGTTTCGCTCATGGTGATTTACTCCGAATTCAGAAAAGTCATGCAGTCTACCTGCAACCCTCAGGGCAAACAAATATCTCATTTTGCGAAGCAAAATACAGAGAAAGCCTAAACCTGCATTCACATCAAATTACCACTACTCCTCATTAGGTATAATAATTCCCTTACAAATAATAAGAATATTAGCCTCTGGAACAGCGCCTGTATGTTACCAGCGGTGGGTAAGCCTCAGATTCAAAAACCTTTTTCGCGGGTGTTTCAAACCCGATCTCATTGATGATAGTGGAGGAATGCAGTGCAAACCTTTAACGCCGACATTGCAATTATAGGTGCAGGTGGGGCGGGTTTACGCGCAGCAATAGCCGCAGCGGAAGCCAATCCCAACCTGAATATCGCGTTGATTTCGAAAGTGTACCCTATGCGCAGCCACACGGTGGCCGCTGAAGGCGGTTCTGCCGCAGTGACGCAAGATCACGACAGCTTTGATTTTCACTTCCAGGATACCGTTTCCGGAGGCGACTGGCTGTGTGAGCAGGACGTAGTGGACCATTTCGTTCATCAATGCCCGACTGAAATGGCGCAGCTTGAACTGTGGGGCTGCCCGTGGAGCCGCAAAGATGATGGTTCAGTCAACGTCCGTCGTTTTGGCGGGATGAAGATCGAGCGCACCTGGTTTGCCGCGGATAAAACCGGCTTCCACATGCTGCATACCCTGTTCCAGACCTCGCTGAAATACCCGCAAATTAAACGATTCGACGAGCATTTCGTTCTTGATATTCTGGTCGATGACGGCCAGGTTCGCGGCGTGGTCGCCATCAATATGATGGAAGGCACCCGCGTACAAATACGTGCTAACGCCGTGGTGATGGCGACCGGCGGCGCAGGCCGCGTTTACCGCTACAACACCAACGGCGGGATTGTCACCGGCGACGGCATGGGCATGGCGTTCCGCCACGGCATTCCGCTGCGTGATATGGAATTTGTGCAATATCACCCGACCGGCCTGCCCGGCTCCGGCATTCTGATGACAGAAGGCTGCCGTGGTGAAGGCGGTATTCTGGTGAATAAAGACGGTTACCGTTATTTGCAGGATTACGGCATGGGGCCGGAAACTCCGCTCGGCGAACCGAAAAACAAATACATGGAACTTGGCCCGCGCGACAAAGTGTCGCAGGCGTTCTGGCACGAATGGCGCGCCGGACGCACCATTTCCACTCCGCGTGGCGATGTGGTGTATCTGGATTTACGTCATCTCGGCGAGAAAAAGCTTCGCGAGCGTTTGCCGTTTATCTGTGAACTGGCGAAAGCTTACGTCGGCGTCGATCCGATCACCGATCCAATCCCTGTACGCCCTACCGCGCACTACACCATGGGCGGCATCGAAACGGATGCTCAGTGTGAAACCCGTATCAAAGGCCTGTTTGCCGTCGGTGAATGCTCATCGGTTGGCCTGCACGGCGCAAACCGCTTAGGCTCTAATTCACTCGCAGAACTGGTGGTATTTGGCCGCATGGCTGGTGAAAAAGCGGCAGAACGCGCCGCCGAATCCAAAGACTACGGCAATACCGATGCCCTCGATGCGCAGGTTCGTGATATCGAAAATCGCGTTGATGCGCTGATGCAGCAGGAAGGCGATGAAAGCTGGGCAGCCATCCGCGACGAAATGGGGCTGGCGATGGAAGAAGGCTGCGGGATTTACCGCACCACCGAGCTGATGCAAAAAACCATCGACAAGCTGACAGAGCTGAAAGAGCGTTTCAAACGCGTCAAAATCAAAGATACCTCCAGCGTTTTCAACACCGATTTGCTGTACACCATCGAGCTGGGACACGGGCTGGAAGTGGCCGAATGCATGGCTCACTCTGCCCTGCATCGCCGGGAATCTCGCGGTGCGCATCAGCGTCTGGATGAAGGCTGTACCGAACGCGATGACGTCAATTTCCTTAAGCATACGCTGGCCTTTTATCAGCCAGATTCCGCGCCACGTCTTGAATACGGCGATGTGAAAATCACCACATTGCCACCGGCAAAACGTATGTACGGCGGGGAAGCTGAGAATCACGATAAAAAAGATAAGGAGCAATCACGTGGCTAAAATGCGAAGCCTGAAGGTTGAAATCATGCGCTATAACCCGGAAACGGACAACGCGCCGCATCCGGTGGTGTATGACGTGCCTTTCGACGAAACAACGTCGCTGCTCGACGCGCTGGGCTATATCAAAGACTATCTCGCCGCCGATCTTTCCTACCGCTGGTCGTGCCGCATGGCCATTTGCGGTTCCTGCGGGATGATGGTTAACCGTGTGCCAAAACTGGCCTGCAAAACGTTCCTGCGTGAATATCCGCAGGGGATGCAGGTGGAAGCGCTGGCTAACTTCCCGGTCGAACGCGATTTAGTGGTCGATATGACTCACTTTATCGAAAGCCTCGAATCCATTAAGCCGTACATTATTGGCAACACCCGAACCGTTGCCGAAGGTCCGGGCAAGCAAACGCCTGCTCAAATGGAGAAATATCATCAGTTCTCCGGCTGTATCAACTGCGGTTTATGTTACGCAGCCTGCCCGCAATTCGGTCTGAACCCGGAATTCATCGGCCCGGCTGCGATTACGCTGGCGCATCGCTACAACCTGGACAATCGGGATCACGGTAAAGCTCAGCGTATGCCGCAGCTTAACGGCCAGAACGGCGTCTGGAGCTGTACGTTTGTCGGCTACTGTTCTGAAGTCTGTCCGAAACACGTCGACCCGGCCGCCGCTATTCAACAAGGTAAGGTCGAAAGTTCGAAAGACTTCATGATAGCGAGGCTGAGACCGCAATGAGGGAGGAAAATATGACGACTCGAACTCAGACCCCGGGCAGCAAACGTAAACCTTACGTGCGCGAAATGCCCGCCAGCTGGTGGCAACGTTCACCTTTCTATCGTTTCTATATGCTGCGTGAAGGCACGTCCGTTCCGGCAGTCTGGTTCAGTGTCTTGCTGCTGGCCGGTATTTTCGCCTTACGCAACGGGCCGGAAAGCTGGGCAGGATTTGTACATTTCCTGCAAAACCCGGTGGTCATGCTCATCAACCTGATTGCTTTACTGGCTGCGCTGCTTCACACCAAAACCTGGTTTGAACTGGCACCGAAAGCCTCCATCGTCATTGTGAAAGGCAAGAAGATGGGGCCGGAGCCGGTGATTACCGGTTTCTGGTGCGTAACTGCCGTTGTGACGCTGGTGATCCTCGCCATCGCGCTGTTTCTTTGAGGAGGCGACATGAAAAATACTCTTCCTAAACGTTCAGATGAGCCGGTGTTCTGGGGGCTGTTTGGCGCGGGCGGTATGTGGAGTGCGATTTTTGCACCAGTGATGATTTTACTGGTGTGTTTCCTGTTGCCACTGGGCTTTTTCCCGGGTGACGCGCTGAGCTATCCGCGCGTGCTGGCATTCGCACAAAGCTGGATTGGTCGCCTGTTTCTGTTGCTGATGATCGTGCTGCCGTTGTGGTGCGGTCTGCACAGGATCCACCACGCCATGCACGACCTGAAAATCCACGTTCCTGCCGGTAAATGGGTGTTCTACGGTCTGGCGATGATCTTAAGCATTGTCACGCTTATCGTGTTGATCCGCCTATGATCTGACAAGATCCCCTTCTTCAGCGGTCATTTTCGTGGCCGCTGATTTTTTCCTGCTTCCACCTTTTCTCTTTTCCTCAATTGTTACCTACACTTAGGTGATTACCTAAGGAAGGAACATATATGCGTATCTGGTCAAAACTCGGTGTGATTGTCACGGCTCTTTTATCGGTCGCTTGCAGCGTGACACCACCCAAAGACGTCAAAGTCGTCAGTAATTTCGAGCTTAACCGCTATCTGGGAACCTGGTATGAAGTGGCAAGGCTGGATCACAGCTTTGAAAGCGGGCTTGAACGCGTGACGGCCAATTACAGCCTGCGTGATGATGGCGGTGTGAAAGTTATTAACCGTGGCTTTAATCCTGAGAAAAACAAATGGCAGGAAAGTGAAGGCAAGGGGTATTTCACCGGTTCAACGTCACGTGCGGCGCTTAAAGTTTCGTTCTTTGGCCCGTTCTATGGCGGCTATAACGTCATCGAGCTGGATAAAGATTACCGCTATGCGCTGGTTTGCGGGCCGGATAAAAGCTACCTGTGGATCCTCTCACGAACCCCGACGCTGGATGACAGCGTAAAACAGCAACTGCTGAAAACCGCGCAAGGCTACGGCTTTGATACCAGCAAGCTGGTGTGGGTTAAACAGCCTTAAGTTTTCTGCCCTGCCAAAAGCAACACTGCCTGCATCAATGTGCAGGCAGACTTCTGCTTACTTCAAGTCACACGCACGTTACTGAGCACTTTTCTGAATGGCTTCACCACCAGCAGAGACGTCCTCCCCCACGCCACGCGTGGTATTGCAGGCTGTTAATGCGGAAGACAGGATAAGAACAGACAAAATTGCGAGGATACTTTTCTTCAACATATAAAATTCCTTCCTATAAGAGAATGTAAAGTACGACACACTAATTGTAGTTAACTTTCGGGAATAACAGATAAACAGGAAGGATTTTAGGAAAGTTGGTAAAACAAGGCTGAAGGGGATCAGCCCGCGTGTGAAATTGCGCCACCCAGATGCTGGATGTCTTCACCGAAACCGTGAACCGTGTTGCAACCGGATAACGAAGCCAGCAACATCACTGAAACCACGATAAACATCATCTTCTTCAACATGGAAAACACAATCCCATTCAACAGGTTGAGCCGGAAAGCTGCGACAGGCCTTAGCCCGTGGCAGCTTTCATCCAGCGTAATAAGTAACTTATTTAACGCGGGAAACGTATTCGCCAGAGCGGGTGTCACAACGGACGATTTCGCCGATCTGCACGAATAATGGCACTTTAACGACTGCGCCGGTGCTCAGTGTTGCTGGCTTGCCGCCGGTACCTGCGGTATCACCTTTCAGGCCTGGATCGGTATCAACAACTTCTGCTTCGATGAAGTTCGGTGGCTGGACAGCGATAGGACGGCCGTCCCACAGAGTCACGATACATTCAGCGTTGTCTTGCAGCCATTTAGAGGCTTCAGAAACAGTTTTCGCTTCAACACCGTGCTGCTCGAAAGTCTCAGGGTGCATGAAATGGTAGAACTCACCGTCGTTGTACAGGTAAGTCATGTTGGTATCTACAACGTCTGCGCCTTCGCAAGAGTCAGTAGATTTGAAGGTTTTTTCTACACGGGAGCCAGTCAGAAGACGGCGCATTTTCACACGTGCGAAAGCCTGGCCTTTGCCTGGTTTTACGAACACGCTGTCTTCGATTGCGAAAGGCTCGCCCTCGAACATGATTTTAAGACCCGGACGGAAATCGTTGCTAGAATAAGTCGCCATGATGGCCCTCTAATTTTAAACTGGTATTAGCCAAAAAAATGGCAAACATTGTAACCCTAAACACGCCATTTAGAGAAGATTGGTTGTATCAACTCGGCGATGTTATCACTGACCCGGATGAACTGCTTACTCTTCTGGCACTCAACGACAATGCAGAACTGCAAAGTGGCCGTGAGGCTCGTCGTTTGTTCCCGCTTCGCGTGCCCCGTGCCTTTGTAGCACGTATGCGGCACGGCGATCCGCGGGATCCTTTGTTGCTCCAGGTACTGACCGCACGCGAAGAATTCATCGCCGCGCCGGGCTTTACCACCGACCCGCTTGATGAACAACGAAGCGTTGTCCCGGGTCTGTTGCACAAGTATAGCAATCGCGCCCTGCTACTGGTGAAAGGCGGCTGTGCGGTGAATTGCCGCTACTGCTTCCGCCGCCACTTCCCGTATCAGGACAACCAGGGAAATAAGGCCAACTGGGTTCAGGCGCTGGATTATATCCGCACACGCCCCGAACTCGATGAAATTATTTTCTCTGGCGGTGATCCGCTGATGGCGAAGGATCACGAACTCGACTGGCTGATTGGTGAACTGGAAGGGATCCCACACATTAAACGCCTGCGAATTCATACACGTTTGCCGGTGGTGATCCCTGCACGCATCACTGATTCTCTCTGCCAGCGCCTTGAAAAATCACGCCTTCAGGTGCTGATGGTGACGCACATCAATCATGCGAATGAGATTGATGACGCCCTTCGCACCAGCATGACGAAGCTGAAACGACATGGTGTCACGCTGCTTAATCAAAGCGTCTTGCTGCGTGACGTCAATGATTCTGCTGACGTACTGGCGGCACTAAGTAACGCACTGTTTGATGCGGGCATTCTGCCTTACTACATCCATGTGCTGGACAAAGTACAAGGTGCGGCACATTTCATGGTGAGCGATGACGAAGCGCGCATCATTATGAAGGGGCTGATGAGCAAAGTATCTGGTTATATGGTGCCCAAGCTAACCCGCGAGATTGGCGGCGAGCCAAGTAAAACGATTCTGGATTTACGTCTGAAGCAGGTGTAGAAAAATCAGTTGCCCGTAAACATAAAAGGGATGCCCGTTAGCATCCCTTTTGTATTTTTATCGTTCAACCGACTATGGGCACTTATAAACCTGACCAATCATTTTGCTGTCGACCGGCGCGAAGCTGGACAGGAAGTTCTGTGACGGGCTGTTGGCGCCATAAATAGTGTTGCCGCCCATCGCCGCCGCTTTGTTACGCAGGTCATTGGCTGCACCGCGCATGGAGCTGCCATCGCCGCCGGTGCCGGAGAACCAGTTGCTTTGAGCACCAGTCACTTCACCAAGCAACTGACAGTTTGCGCCAGGCTTATCGTCGGTGAATTTCACCTGCTGGCCCGCGACATCCAGTTGATGAGTGGTACTGCACCCGGCAAGCAGCGCGATAGCTGACAGGCCCAGTAACATTTTAATCCGCATCACTTTCCCCATTTGTTTTTGTAATCACACAAAGCTTATCAGAAAACGCCTGGCTCTCTTAGGCATCCGTTGCCACGTATACCTGAGGTTCAGCGCTATCGGTAAAAATCCGAAAAAACACGCAGAAAAGAGTCTACACGTTAAACGCGGGAGACAATGAGAGTTATCTTACTGAACCTGATAAAAAATGGTCAAATAAAAAAACCCGATCTTTTCAGACCGGGCTTTTTCAGTACGTGAGATCAGAGAGCAGAAATGCCCGCAGTTCTTGCGTACCTGCGGATAAGCGCAGGGGAATGATTATTACATCATGCCGCCCATACCGCCCATGCCACCCATACCGCCAGCGCCGCCCATATCGACTTTATCGTCTTTAGGCAGGTCGGTGATCATGCATTCAGTGGTGATCATCAGGCCAGCGACAGAAGACGCGTACTGCAGAGCAGAACGGGTTACTTTAGTTGGATCCAGGATACCCATTGCGATCATGTCGCCGTACTGTTCAGTGTAAGCGTTGTAACCGAAGCTACCTTCGCCTGCTTTAACGGTGTTTGCGATAACAGAAGCTTCTTCGCCTGCGTTCACAACGATCTGGCGCAGTGGAGCTTCCATTGCGCGCAGAGCAACGCGGATACCCACGTTCTGATCGTCGTTGTCGCCAGTCAGGTTAGCCAGGGTGTGAGCAACGCGAACCAGCGCAACACCACCACCGGCAACCACGCCTTCTTCAACCGCAGCACGGGTTGCGTGCAGGGCATCTTCAACGCGGGCTTTCTTCTCTTTCATTTCAACTTCAGTCGCTGCACCAACTTTCAGAACAGCTACGCCGCCTGCCAGTTTAGCCACACGCTCTTGCAGTTTTTCACGGTCGTAATCAGAGGTCGCTTCTTCAATCTGCTGACGGATCTGAGATACACGGCCCTGAATGGTTGCTTCTTCGCCAACGCCATCGATGATGATGGTGGTGTCTTTGTTGATCACAACGCGTTTAGCCTGACCCATGTCTTCCAGAGTCGCTTTTTCCAGCTCCAGACCGATCTCTTCAGAGATTACGGTACCGCCAGTCAGGGTTGCGATATCCTGCAACATCGCTTTACGGCGGTCGCCGAAGCCAGGTGCTTTAACCGCAGCCACTTTCACGATGCCACGCATAGTGTTCACAACCAGAGTCGCCAGGGCTTCACCTTCAACGTCTTCAGCAATGATCAGCAGTGGTTTACCGGCTTTAGCAACGGCTTCCAGTACTGGCAGCATTTCGCGAATGTTAGAAATCTTTTTGTCAGCCAGCAAAATGAACGGGCTTTCCAGTTCGATTGAACCGGTTTCTGGTTTGTTGATGAAGTATGGAGACAGGTAACCGCGATCGAACTGCATACCTTCAACAACGTCCAGTTCGTCTTGCAGGCCAGTGCCTTCTTCAACGGTGATGACGCCTTCTTTGCCGACTTTTTCCATCGCTTCAGCGATGAGTTTACCAACGGTTTCGTCGGAGTTAGCAGAGATGGTCCCTACCTGTGCAATTGCTTTAGAATCAGAGCAAGGTACAGACAGTTTTTTCAGCTCTTCAACAGCGTGGATAACTGCTTTGTCGATCCCGCGTTTCAGATCCATCGGGTTCATGCCCGCGGCAACGGCTTTCAGGCCTTCAGTGATGATGGCTTGTGCCAGAACGGTTGCGGTAGTGGTACCGTCACCCGCGGCATCGTTCGCTTTGGACGCCACTTCTTTCACCATCTGTGCGCCCATGTTTTCGAACTTATCTTCCAGTTCGATTTCACGCGCAACGGACACGCCGTCTTTAGTGATGGTTGGAGCGCCGAAAGATTTGTCCAAAACCACGTTGCGGCCTTTAGGGCCCAGGGTCACTTTTACTGCATCAGCAAGGATGTTTACGCCACGCAGCATTTTCACACGGGCGTCGTTACCGAATTTTACTTCTTTAGCTGCCATTGTTAATTTCCCTTAAATTCGTTCTGTTCAGAAAAAAGTGGATCGGGGGACGATCAGGCTTCTACGATTGCCAGAATGTCGCTTTCAGACATGATCAACACTTCTTCATTGTCGATCTTCTCAGCTTTCACGCCGTAGCCATCGTTGAAAATGACGATATCGCCAACTTTCACATCCAGCGCTTTAACTTCACCATTTTCCAGAATGCGACCATGGCCGACAGCCAGGATTTCGCCACGGGTAGATTTACCTGCAGCTGAGCCAGTCAGAACGATGCCGCCAGCGGATTTAGATTCTACTTCTTTACGCTTGACGATAACGCGGTCATGCAATGGACGAATTTTCATTGATAACTCTCCTGTGAGCGGGTCCATATCTATTTTTAGGGTTGAATGCCTGACAGATGTCTGCCCGGCCTCGTGGTTTGTTTAATGGGGGCGATACGCAGCCCTTCAAGGGGAAGCACAGAAAATTTTCGCTTTTTCTTTCATCTCTCAGTCTAAAAAAAACGCCTGAAAGCAGCTTCCAACAATGTATTAACAATCAAGGCCACAGAGATTAGCGGTCGCGATGCTCTGTGTCGTCATCTTTTTTTGGCGAAATAAGACGTTCTTGAGTTTCATCTGTACGCTGAAACTCGCCGTCAAATGTATTTCCTGTCGGCGCACTGCTCCCCCAGTTGCCCCCGGAGCGGACAATATTCAGATGGGGCATCAGCTTAAGCGTCAGTCTCTTCTGGACGGGAGGCAGCAACAGTAGCAAACCGAGGAAATCCGTAAAGAAGCCCGGCACCAGCAACAGAAAACCGGCGATGACCAGTGAAACACTTTTCACCATCTCAGCCGCCGGGCTTTCACCCATGGCCAGTTTTTGCTGCAACTGCATAAAGGTTTTCATCCCCTGATTTTTCACCAGAGAGACGCCCACGCAGGAGGTGAATACCACCAGCAACAACGTCGTGGCGACGCCAACGACTGCGGCCACCTTGATAAATAAGGTGATTTCAATATAAGCCAGCAGGAATAACAATAATAACGGTAACCAGCGCACCGCATTCTCCTTGTAATGAGGTCCCGAAAGCCCTGATACAGAGGCATTTCACAACCAGAAATAGGTGCCTGCGGGGATCTTTGCTCTCAAAGAAATGCAGGCTGACTACACTGAGATGGTGCTGTATCACAGTGATTTCAAGCGCCGGACCTGATTTAATTGAGCAGGTAAATGAATTGTGAGAATTCTCACAGATACTAAAAACATGCACAATCATGGGGCAGGATAGTGATCTTAGTACGTGCAATTCCCCGGAAGCAGCATATGATCGCCTTCGTTGTGGAAACAACGGTTGATCGTTTTAAATTCACCACAGCTAGTAACATAATTTTAAACATCGCATAACGCATTCAGTACCGAAGAGAAGGTTCTCATGTCAAACACCATTCGTATCGAGGAAGACCTGCTGGGCACGCGTGAAGTACCGGCAGAAGCTTATTACGGCATTCATACCCTGCGGGCGATTGAAAACTTCTATATCAGCAATACCAAGATCAGCGATGTGCCTGAGTTTGTTCGTGGCATGGTTATGGTGAAAAAGGCAGCCGCTCTGGCGAACAAAGAGCTGCGTACTATCCCACGCCATATCGCGGATATCATTATCCAGGCTTGCGACGAAGTGCTTGATAAAGGTAAGTGCATGGACCAGTTCCCCATCGACGTCTATCAGGGCGGTGCGGGTACCTCGGTAAATATGAACACGAATGAAGTGCTGGCGAACATCGGTCTCGAGCTGATGGGCCACCAGAAAGGCGATTACCAGTTCCTGAATCCCAACGATCACCTTAATAAATGCCAGTCCACCAATGACGCCTACCCTACCGGTTTTCGTATCGCGGTCTACGCCTCTTTGCTAAAACTGGTGGATGCGATTTCCCAACTGGGTGATGGCTTTGAACGTAAAGCGGTCGAGTTCGAAAATATCATCAAAATGGGGCGCACCCAGCTGCAGGACGCGGTTCCGATGACGCTGGGCCAGGAATTCCACGCATTCAACGTGCTGCTCAAAGAAGAAACCCGCAATCTGATCCGTACCGGCGAATTACTGCTGGAAGTGAACCTCGGGGCAACGGCGATCGGGACACGTCTGAACACGCCGGAAGGCTATCAGCAACTGGCAGTACAGAAACTGGCGGAAGTCAGCAATCTGGCCTGCGTCCCGGCTGAAGATCTGATTGAAGCGACATCTGACTGCGGCGCTTACGTCATGGTTCACAGCTCGCTGAAACGCCTGGCAGTGAAACTTTCTAAAATCTGTAATGACCTTCGCCTGCTCTCTTCAGGCCCTCGTGCGGGTCTGAACGAAATTAACCTGCCGGAATTGCAGGCTGGCTCTTCGATCATGCCAGCCAAGGTGAACCCGGTTATTCCTGAAGTGGTGAACCAGGTTTGCTTCAAAGTCATCGGTAACGACATGTGCGTCACAATGGCAGCGGAAGCTGGCCAGTTGCAGCTGAACGTCATGGAGCCGGTCATCGGCCAGGCGATGTTTGAGTCGGTGCATATCCTGACGAACGCCTGCTACAACCTGCTGGAAAAATGCATCAACGGCATTACGGCGAACAAAGAAGTGTGCGAGTTCTACGTCTTCAACTCCATTGGCATCGTCACGTATCTGAATCCGTTCATTGGCCATCATAACGGCGATATCGTCGGGAAGATTTGTGCCGAAACGGGCAAAAGCGTCCGTGAAGTGGTACTTGAGCGCGGCCTGCTGACCGAAGCGGAACTGGATGACATTTTTTCTATCGAAAACCTGAAACATCCGGCATATAAAGCCAAACGTTATACCGATGAAAATGAGCAGTAACAGGCCTCATTTCTGACTTTCTGAAGGCTCGCTGTTCTGCGGAACAGTGAGCCTTTTTTACATTTCTAACCACAACAACCCATAGCGATTATTTTCCATTTATTTAAGGAATACCGGGAATATGGACGGACACCATGCTGATTACTGAACTTATTATTGTGCTGGCTGCGATTTTCCTCGGTGCGCGCTTAGGCGGTATCGGAATTGGTTTTGCCGGTGGGCTTGGCGTACTGGTGCTCTCGCTGATGGGCGTAAAACCAGGGACGATCCCCTTTGATGTTATCTCCATTATCATGGCAGTTATCGCCGCCATCTCAACCATGCAGGTCGCGGGCGGGATGGATTATCTGGTTCAGCAGACCGAGAAACTGCTGCGCCGCAACCCCAAACACATCACTATTCTGGCTCCGGTCGTCACGTATTTTCTGACCATTATGGCGGGTACTGGCAACATTTCACTTTCTGCGTTGCCGGTGATTTCCGAAGTGGCTAAAGAACAAGGAATCAAACCCTGCCGGCCGCTTTCAACGGCGGTCGTTGCTGCGCAAATAGCCATCACCGCCTCACCGATTTCCGCCGCTGTGGTTTATATGGCCTCAACGATGGAAAGCCACGGTGTGAGTTATTTGCATTTGCTGATGGTGATGATCCCTTCGACGCTGGCCGCAGTGATTGTGATGTCGCTGATTGTCAGTGGGTGTTTTGACTCAAAGCTCGCCAATGATCCGGTTTACCTCAAACGTTACGAAGAAGGGTTGATTGCATTGCGCGGCAACAAATCGTTGGAAATCAAGCGAGGGGCCAGACTCTCGGTATTACTGTTCCTGCTTGGGGTTCTCACCGTAGTCGGTTATGCGGTTATCAATAGTCCGAGCCTGGGATGGGTTTCGCAGCCCGTCATGACCACTAACAGTGCAATCCTGATCATCATGCTTAGCGTTGCTACCTTAATTACGTTGCTGTGCAGTATTGATACGGATTCGATTCTGACCTCCAGCACCTTTAAATCCGGCATGAGCGCCTGTATTTGCATTCTCGGCGTGGCCTGGTTGGGTGACACCTTTGTGCAGGCAAATCTCGGCTGGATCAAAGAGACAGCGGGCACGTTGATCCAGGCACATCCGTGGCTGCTGGCGGTGATTTTCTTCTTCAGCTCAGCCCTGTTGTACTCACAGGCTGCCACCACGAAAGCCTTGCTGCCGATGGCGCTGGCGTTAAGCGTTTCACCACTGACCGCCGTAGGGTCATTTGCCGCAGTGTCAGGATTATTTATCCTGCCGACCTACCCGACACTGGTTGCTGCCGTGCAAATGGATGATACCGGCACAACCCGCATCGGGCGTTTCGTTTTCAACCATCCGTTCTTCATTCCCGGGACTATCGGCGTATTCCTCGCCGTACTTTTCGGGTTTGGTTTCGGCAGTATTATTCTCTGACAGTTTTTACGGGGGCCTCAGCCCCCGCCTTTCCTGCATTGCGCGCACCCCGCTTTTGTAAAGTACTGGCAAGGCTTTCTGCGCCGTGTTCGCACAGGGTATACTCACATTTCATTAACGCGCTGCGGCATGACGCCGTCCGCATCTTCTGTCGAATCACCCAGTGGCTGTTCATCTGCCGCGACAAAGAGAACTTTACTCCGCATGGATCACCGCATTCTTCGAATTTTCTTTCTGTTATGCAGCCTGTGTTTTTTGCCGCTGCAAGCAAACGCATCGTTATTTGGTAAGCATGCAGCGCCACAGTTTGTTCCTGTCGATCAGGCATTCAGCTTTGATTTTCAGCAGTCTGGCCATGACCTGAAATTAAACTGGCAGATCCGCGATGGTTATTATTTATATCGCAGCAAGATTGAGATCGAACCGAAGAATGCCCGGTTGGCAGCGTTTATCCTGCCGAAGGGACGTGAGCATCACGATGAGTTTTTCGGCGACAGTGAAGTCTTCGAAAATGCGCTGAATATTGTCGTTCCGCTGCGTGAGGCAAGCGCTGATGCGACGGTGCGGGTCACCTACCAGGGTTGCGCTGCTGCCGGCTTTTGTTATCCGCCTGAAACCCGCGAAGTGCCGCTCAGTAAAGTTTCTGAGCCGGTCAAAGCTAGCACAAACGTCACAGAATCAGCTCGTACGCCGGTCGAAGCCACGCCTGCAAAAGAATCAACGCCGCTGCCGTTCTCGCCGCTGTGGGCGTTGCTGATTGGTATCGGTATCGCGTTCACGCCGTGCGTACTGCCGATGTATCCGCTGATTTCCGGCATTATTCTCGGGCGTCAGCGTCCGCACAGCATGAAGCGAATTTTTCTGTTGTCGCTGGTTTACGTACAAGGGATGGCACTGACGTACACGTTGTTGGGAATGGTCGTCGCAGCAGCGGGTTTGCAGTTCCAGGCCGCGCTGCAAAGCCCGTGGGTGCTGATCGTTTTATCCGTGATGTTTATCGCACTGGCGTTATCAATGTTTGGGACGTTCAGCCTGCAACTCCCGTCATCCGTTCAGACCCGGCTGGCGTTGTGGAGTAATGAACAAAAAGGCGGTTCGCTGCCGGGGGTCTTTATCATGGGCGCGCTGGCGGGCCTGATTTGTTCCCCCTGCACCACCGCACCGCTGAGCGCAATCCTTTTGTACATCGCCCAAAGCGGAAACCTGCTGGCCGGTGCCGGCACGCTTTATCTGTACGCACTGGGGATGGGGATTCCGCTGATTATCGTCACCCTGTTCGGGAATAAACTGCTGCCACGCAGCGGCCCGTGGATGCATTACGTCAAAGAAGGGTTCGGTTTTGTCATTCTGGCGCTGCCGGTATTCCTGCTTGAGCGCGTGATTGGCGATATCTGGGGATTGCGCCTGTGGAGCCTGCTCGGCATCGCGTTCTTTGGCTGGGCGTTACTGCTGAGCCTGAAAAGCCAGCGCGGCATCGTGCGCGTTCTGCAGCTGGTTTTCCTCGCCGCCACACTTATCGTCAGCCGCCCGTTGCAGGACTGGGCCTTTGCGCCCGTCAGCAGCGTATCCGGGCCACAGCACACGCTAAACTTCCAGAAAATCCATAGCGTTGATGAACTGAATGCCGCGTTGCAGGGCGCACAGGGCAAACGCGTCATGTTGGATCTGTACGCCGACTGGTGCGTAGCTTGTAAAGAGTTCGAAAAATATACATTTTCTGCGTCAGAGGTGCAGAATGAACTGGCGGGCACTTTGTTGCTTCAGGCCGATGTCACGCAAAACTCACCTGAGCAAAAGGCGCTGTTAGAGCGTCTTGACGTGCTGGGCTTGCCCACGATTTTATTCTTCGGCCCCGATGGTCATGAATTGCCACAGTCGCGGGTGACCGGTTTTATGGATGCCACTGAGTTCAGTGCACATTTGCAGAAAACCCGCCCTTAAACGACACTACATTTTGAAGTACGCGAATTGTGAGGAGGCAAACGTGCTACGTGAACAGGTTCTCGATCAAACCCTTAATCTCTTGGAACAACGTGGCCTTGCAACATTGTCACTGGAAAACGTCGCCGAACTCGTCGACGTTCCGCTCAATGAACTGCGCCGTTTCTGGCCGGATGCCGAAGCGTTGCTCTATGACAGCCTGCGCTATCACGGAGAACAAATTGAGATCTGGCGGCGTCAGCTGATGCTGGATGAAACGCTGACCCCGGCGCAGAAATTACTGGCACGTTACAAAGTTCTTGATGAACAGGTGCGCCAGCAGCGTTATCCAGGCTGCCTCTTTATCGCGGCATGTACGTTTTTCCCTGAGAGCGACGCTCCTATTCACCAACTGGCCGAAAATCAGAAACGGGCATCCTACGACTACACGCTGTCTTTGCTCCAGGAAATGGGATCCGATGACGCCGAAATGGTTGCACAGCAGATGGAACTCATCCTCGAAGGCTGCCTGAGTAAGCTATTGGTCAAACGTCAGCTCATTGATGTAGAAGTTGCACGGCGTCTGGCAGAGGATGTTTTGAATGTCGCCCGCTGCCGTGAACATGGTGCGCTTTCCTGACTTTCTATGACACCAGACAGGCCATTTCGCCATTTTTGAATGAAAAGCCAGCAAACGAACCTCTTTTATGTGTTTTAGATGACAAAGCCGTTGACGACACATGCCCAATACGGTTTAATGCGCCCCGTTGCCCGGATAGCTCAGTCGGTAGAGCAAGGGATTGAAAATCCCTGTGTCCTTGGTTCGATTCCGAGTCCGGGCACCATATTTAAAGAAACCAGCTTAACGGCTGGTTTTTTGCTTTCTGCAATTCCAAAAATTTTTCATACTCTCCTTTAGTGACTGACTTCTCATCCCTTGATTCATTTGCACAAAACTCCCGTTCAATATTGTTTAAACGTTAGGCCAGAAGACTTCATTATGTAGCATTAATCCTTTGATTTTCCATATTCAACCTGCAGCCGAGCTGATACATTGCAGGTTGAACATTGAGCAAATTTATAGGATATAGAATGCCTTCGTCCGTAACTTCGCGATTCCCCCCGGCATTGAAAACGGGGGACACGATTGGCTTTTTCTCCGCCTCATCTCCTGTCACTGTCACAGCGCCGAACCGCTTTGCACGCGGTAGAGATTTCCTGCGTGAGAAAGGTTTTGTGCTCAAACCGGGGTTGCTGACCGGCGAGTCAGACTATTACCGTTCAGGATCGGTTGCCCGGCGGGCAGAAGAATTAAATCAGCTGTTTCGTGATCCGCAGGTGCGTTGCGTGATGTCTACCATCGGTGGCAATAACACCAACTCCCTGCTGCCTTATCTCGATTACGACGCACTGCGCGCTGACCCGAAAATCATTATTGGTTATTCAGATACCACCGCTCTGCTGGCAGGCATTTACGCACAAACCGGACTGGTCACTTTTTACGGCCCTGCGTTGGTTGCCTCTTTCGGCGAGTTTCCCCCGCTGGCTGATGAGACTTATGCGTCTTTTACAGACGTTCTGATGAATCGTCACGACGTGCCGTATCGATATTCTCTGCCCTCACACTGGACGGATGAAAAGCTCAACTGGAATGATGTTTCTCCGGTTCGGGCTAAGCATTTGTATGCCAATACCTGCCGTTTTCTGGGCAGGGGCCGTATTGAAGGACGCGTCATCGGCGGCAATCTGAATACCCTTTCGGGGATCTGGGGAAGTCCTTATATGCCAGAAATCTGTCAGGGCGACATTTTATTTATCGAAGACAGTCTGAAAGATATCGCTACCGTCGAACGTTCATTCTCCATGCTAAAGCTCAATGGCGTTTTCGACCGCGTCAGTGCAATATTGCTCGGGAAGCACGAATTATTCGATGACGCCGGAACAGGCAGAAAGCCCGCCGATGTTCTGCTGGAAATCCTTAACGGCCAGGATATCCCGTTAGTCGATGGCTTTGACTGCTGCCATACTCATCCGATGCTCACCCTGCCGCTGGGTGTTGATATCGCTGTCGACTTTGACCGCCAGCAGATCCACATTACCGGCCAGTACCTGTCCTGATGCCCCCATAAATCACGTACTACTAAAATTCCGTACGTGATTTATATCTCTCCGGCTCGAGCTTTCCTTTTTTCTCTCTCCTTTAAGGCCGTAAATTGCCAGCATGTAAATATTTCTGACAACAATCTGACTTTTAAATAGTACGGTTTATACTGACAGCCCCTTTACGAGGTATATCAGGGTAAAATTCTGATAGGGTAGCACTGTACCAATTATCTGAATGAAAATGTAAGACAGGATATGTTTAACAGGGAGACGAAGGATGCAAATGATTTATCTGATTGAAAATGAAATAGTATTCAATCCAGAGGATAACTCACTTTCTTTGCTGAGCGACGCTGAGAGTAAGGTCGCTGTATCCAATCCTGCACGGAGAATTTTATTATTACTGATAGAGCAACATGGCATTGTTGTTCATCGTGAAACATTTTTTAAAAAAGTATGGGATGACTACGGCCTGACAGCAAGTAATAATAATCTCAATCACTGCATCAGCAAATTACGCAAAGTGATTTCGACGCTAGGCTACGATAATGAGTTGATTACGACAGTGCCTAAGGTCGGGTTTATCATCAGCAAAGGAATCATTATTGAATCCGTATCTGGTGATTATCCCCTTCAGAAAGAGATTCAAACATCTGATGATGTAATCTCAAAAACACCCGATGTTTCCCCTCCGGCTGCGTTCAGCGGAGAAGTGATAAATTCAGGATCAGTGCCAGAGCGAGAAATACCCGAAGCAGAAGACCAGAAAGGAAAAGTGAATCATTCCATTATTATTAGTACATTAGTGACTACCGCACTCACCGTATGGGCACTATTCATTTTGTATAATAATTTGGCGGATCCCAAGGCAGAGCTAAAAATCGCCAGGATAGGTGACTGCGACTTGTATTCAACAGCGCCCGTAATCTCGTCCCAAAAACGTGATTTTGCGCATCTGGCAGAAACGTATCTTCAAAAGAAGAAAATCATCTGCCGGCCAGGGGATATCTTCATATTTCAAAGCGAGCGTTTTTCGTTGCCGATAAATACTGGCTCAGTCCGTGACTTCATCGCGCAATGCAGCACCGGTGACAACCATAAAATCAATATTTGCATAAGCTATTATGCAAATGACAGGACAACGCATGACAGGTAATAAAAATCGGTTACCTCCGGGTAAAATGGGGATCTTTTTCACATTACTTCCGGCCTTTCCTTTATTGGTTTTTATTTTATATGGAATTCACATAAATAAAGACAGTGTTATATTCCCTGTTAACACGCCCTGCAGGGGTAATATGTTAGTAGAAGCACAATATGATCATCAAAAAGCAAAAATGGTCAGCTCTCTGTATTTTAATTTTCTTGATAATAAAAAAATCCTGATTTCACTGAGCGGTACAGGATATTTATATAACAATGAAGGTGTCATCATTGAACGAAAAACACTGCTGCGAAATATTTACTATGACTATGTCCATGAGAGCAAAATGACCGATACTTATTCACTGACCAGCACGCAGATTAACATCGACAGCATCGACAATATGGACTGGCGTATATCATCCCTCCTGCTGATGAACAGTTTTTTCCTGACAGGCCATACGGATACGCTGGTGCTGAAGAAATACGACGACAACACCATGCTGATAGAGAGCAACCAGTCCCCGATTACTTTGTGCGTTTTCAAAAAAGGATTCTGAAAACTGTATTTCCTATGTTTCCCTTATTTATAGTAAAGATACAGATGAAACCCACAAGCCTGTGCGTACCGGGACAGCGTGCTGAAGCTGGCTTGAGCCGGGCGTTTTTCAAGACGGGTTATCGCTGGCGGCGTAATACCCAACCGCCTTGCCAGCTCGGTTTTACTTAATCCGGCATCTTCACGTAAGGTTTGCAGTAATGCATGAATTTGTGCTTCCGCGATGAGTTCCGGAGCCTGAGCAGAGTAAACAGGTTCCTCAAGCGCCTGCGCGCGCAATTTTGCCGTTCTTAGCATGTGATTCTCCCTTTCATTAGCGGCAGTCAGTAGTAGTTAATCTTGACGATCACTGACGCATCAAATTGCCCGAGCGACAATTCCCTTCCAGGGATCGCACTCAGTTTTGCCGTGAAGTTTTTGGTAACCTCATTCACATTGTTCAATTCCGCAAAGTTATCGTAGCGGTTGAAAGTGATGGCCTGATCTTTATCGTTGTAAAGCATCAACTTCGCACCGTTTGACAGATCAATGGCCGTGTTATCGAGTAACGGACTGGCAGTCGAAAACTCAGCCTGAAGCGAAAAATTGTCCAGACACCCCTGTTTTACCGCCTTGATGGCAAACGGCAGTGAAACACCGGACGATCGCGACAGCGTAGTACTTTGAATGGAGCCAAAATCAACAATCTGAGACTCTGGATAGACTTTCAGATCAGAACCGCAGGCCAGAAAGCGAATCCCCTGTAAGCCCGACAGGTTATATTTCAGGTTTTTGGCCCCTGGGGTCTTGTTAATCCCCTTGCTTCCATCGAGCTGGAATACGGTGAACTGGTCGGCGCCCTGATAATGGCCGCTGGAAGGCGCATTCCCGCTGACTTTGATATATAAACGGAACGTGACGTTTACCGTGACGTTTTGGCCTTTTTTGATGGGCGTGCTATTGGTACTGAGACGCTGTTCATTTTGCTCGAGATCCTGCCCGTTATAACTCACCCCCAGCAGTAAACCCTCGCCAATCGATTGTGATTTCGGGTTGAAGTAGAAATGCACCACATCAATGATCGAACCCAGAACGTTATCGCAGTACGCAGTCACGTTAATGTCATTAGATTCCCAGATTTTGGTGCCCACCGGCACATTTGACGGTATCGCCAGTTGTCCGACCGGGATTGCAGGTTTGTCGACAATCCCGGTTCCTTTTTCCACGCAATCGAGCGCCAGCGCGCTGCGGTAAAAACAGAGTAATAAAATAATTAATATTATCCTGCCAGCGGATAACCGGTAAATTTCAGACATAACAATCCCTTATCGATGAGATAAACAGGTTCAAATACGGGCGTTCATACGGGCTTAGCGTTTGCCTTCTTTGCTGATGCGCTGACACTGAGGCGTCTGGCATTGGTACTCGTTCACCTGCAAACCACCGTAGTCGTCCATATATCCCAGGCTGTACCGATCGCTGATATACTGGCCACCGGTCAGGGATTCCGTTGCAAACGGGGCCAGCATCACGCTGTCAAAACCCGGCACGTTGCCTTTATTGTCCTTGCCCAGATAGCCGACGGTGATATAGAACGGCGTCGGGTTGGTCAGTTTCAAACCGTCCTGAAGGCGGCTGACCTGAAGCTGTTCCTGCCAGTTTCCCTTCAGCAACTTGCGCAGTTCGGTGGGCCGGAAGAAAAGTTTCACGCGGCTCTGAATCGCCACCTGCATCACGTTAGCCATTTCACTTTTTGGCGGGACTTCCCGCACATTGAAATAAAATAAGGATTCGCGATCTTTCGGCAGTGCGGCGGTTTCCGGTAACTGAAGTATGCGGATCTGGCTTTTCTGGCCCGCATCAATGCGCTGCATAGGTGGTAGCGCCACCAGCGGAGACGTAATTTTTTCACCCAGCGCATTCTCCACCCAAACCTGCGCCAGATAAGGCAAATCCTTACTCTGGTTCTCCAGCATGACGCTGACCGATTTGTCATTGGCATTAAAAATGATGCGCGTGCGATCAAGGTTAATCGCCGCAATGGCCGGACAGGCGACACTGGCCATCATCAGTAACGCCATGCCAGTGTGTAAAATCTGCTTCTTCATCGGACTTTTCCTTTCCTGATTCACTTTGTTAATTTTCAGCTGCACGGTAATAACACCTGGCCGGATCGGGTCACGGGCTGCGCAGGTACCTGTATCCGGCATGTCTGATCGTCGCCCCAGCGTACGGTCAGCGATTTCTCGCCGGAAACCCCCGCCAGATACGCCAGACCGCCATCACCGATCAGGCCGGCTTCAAACCCGGAACTGTTGTCCGTCACTGACGAACCCAATGGCGGATAGCTACCGTCAGCGAGACGAATTACGGCCATCAGGCGCTCGCCTTTAATCGCGCGGATTTTGCGGAAACCGATCGCCCCTTCCGTCAGGGTTTTGCTGACAACCGAGCTGTAAACTTCCACATCATCGGGCAGATGATTGACGTCGACGCGGATATCAGAAGTCTGATAGCTGGAGACGCCGTTCACGACGGCGATGCCGTAATCATTCGTCACTGACGCGCCTTCGCTGATCGGAATACCTTTCACTCCGGCTGAGACCATCATGCGCGGCTCACTGCCGGAGCTGCTCTGGTGCAACGCAGCTCCGGCTGCGGTCGCCGTAAATGAGCCGTACCAGTTGGCGTTTACCGAGCGGTAATCGTTATTTTTTACGCTGCCGTTCACGCCTAACTGACCGTACGGCGACATATGCTGGTAGTTAGCGCGGAAAACGCCGTCACCTTTTTGCAGGTCAGGGCTGCTTCCGCCTGCGCCCACGCGCCAGCTGTTATTCGGATCCTGGCTGTTGTAATAAGATGCAGTTTGCGAAAAGCCGCCCTGAGAATCCTGCTGTGCGTCATAGCTGATCTGTTGTCCGGAAGACAACGGCAAACTGAATGACAGGAACACCTGGTTTTCATCGGTATCGCGGTATCTCAGCTTGCTGGCCGACAACGTTCCGGAAATCCCGGTAAATCGTCCGATATCAAATATCTTGCTGACGGAAACGCTGTAGTTATTGCTGGGATCCTCGTTCCAGTACACCTTATGCGTCGCCGAGAGATACAACGTAATCGCCGGCCACGGCAGAAACTGGTTGGCGGTTACCGTATAAGTTTGTTTATCGTCGCGGGAATACCCGTCGCCGTTCACCTTGTCGAGATACTGGTTGAACGACATGAATGTTTTTTCCGAGAAACGATAACCGGCAAAAGTGATCTGGCTTCCGGTGGAATCAAAGCGTTTCGAATAGTTGGCGCGATAACTGAAACCCGTTTGCTTGCCCGCCACGGGCACCGTCGCAGAGGAACGCGTGACATCGAAAGATACCGCGCCCAGCTTTTGCAAGTTTTGCCCGACGCCGAGCGCCTGAGCCTGATAGTTACCGGTGGTGGCAATCAGCCCGCCATAGACTGAGAAATCATTGAGCGCGCCCCACGACATTTCTCCGCTGTAAAAACCCGGCTGCAAAACATGGTTGCTGCTGCCGGTGGTTGGTTTCCCCATCGCCGTCTTGAAACGCATCTGGCCTTTGCGGGTCAGAAACGGGATCGTCGCCGTGGTCATCTGGTATGTCGTGACGCTGCCATTTTCTTCTTCGATTTTAACGTCAAGCGCGCCCTGTACGGCTTCCGTCAGATCCTGAACGACGAATGGCCCCGGGGAAACGTTAGTCTGATAAATCACCCGGCCATTCTGGCTGATACTGACTTTGGCGTTGGTTTTGGCGATACCCGTTACCTGTGGTGCATAACCGCGCAACGAAGGTGGCAGCATCCTCTGATCGCTGTTGACGGAAACGCCGACAAAGCGGAAAGAATCAAAAATGTCTGAGCTGAAATAGGTCTGCCCACCGGTCAGACGTGCGCCGATGGAAGGTAACGCACGGAACAGATAGGTTTGCGTCCAGGTGAATGCATCGCTGGCGGGCGATCCTGACGTTCGGGCGGCGGAATACTGATAATCCGCGCGGGCACGCCACGGCCCCAGGTTGAAGCCGGTCGTCCCGTAACTGCTGAAACTGGTCGAGCTGTCGCCCTTCTGCGGCATGTATTGGCTGCCCAGCAGGTTGTAATCAAGTAATACGCCATTCACACCGTTATCCCACTGTGAAGGCGGCACCCAGTTTTCATCGTGAAACGTCAGCCACGCCTGCGGGATACTGATGTTCAGCGTTTGTTTTTCCTGATCGTAACGCGCAGTTATTTCTTTCTGACGGTCAAGGGAAGTACATTCACCGTGATGCCAGAGCGTTAGTTGCTCCTGCGCGGTTTGGGTCAGATCGAATTTATTCACCAGTGAAGGTGGCACGCACAGACGGCTGTTTTTATTATCTTCGGTAGGAAGATATTTAATCAGGCTCTGATCGCCCAGCGTGCGGCCATTGAGCACGACATCCAGCAGATATTCGCCGGGCGCGGTATAATTCGCCACCTGAAAACGTGAAAGATCTACATTATTGCGATCGGCAGAATCAATAAAGTTAACGTTAAATTCCACAGCCAGGCTTTTGAATGAAATAAAGCATCCCGACAAGAAAATAATAACCCCTGTTGTTATTCTTATCCTTGTCGATGTTCTGTCCATCGCAAACAACATAATAAAATCACTTTTTTATTTTTATAAACCCAGCACGGAATCCCGGTGCATCCGGAAAATAAAGGGGAGTAAACTCCCCTAAATAACAGCAATATTTATTTGTAATTCAGGGCGTAAGTTGCCTGAGAAACGATGGTACCGGTGGACACTGGCTGAGTGTTGGCTTCTACACGCGCAGCAAATACCAGCTCGTTATTACCCGTCACAAGATTAATGTCTTTTGATGTATCACCGACCTTCAGCAGATCGCCGTTTGCATCAATGAGACGGATTCCGGCACCTTTCGCGCTGCCGGTGTTTGCCAGCAGTTCAGTGGCGCTGCTGTCCGGCGTCCCCGCGAAGGATACGGCAACTTTAGACATCGCCGGATATTCAACGGAACCCGCAGTTTGCGCGGTCAGATCACAGTCTTGCAGATGGATGGTGTAGTTAACGTTTTGAGAATATTTATTGCCGCTTTCCAGCACTTTATTCGCTACCTGTCCCATATCAACATTAATGTCTTCATCGCCTGCAGCAATAGAGCAAGGCGCATTAATAACGGTACCGGTGAAATGAATACGGCCTGAACCCTGGTCAGTGCCGGTCGGAGGCGTTGTGGTGTCATCAGCAAAAGCTGAGGCGGAAATTAAAGTGGATAAAGCAATAACCAGTGTCTTGTTCTTAGCGTTAAACATAGTAAGTCCTTGAGATTTAACGGTAGCTATTAAACGACAAATACGCTCACAGGCGATATTTTTCGCTGTACCGAAGAGAGCACCCCTCTCTTTCCAGATCAATATACTGATATTTTTAATTTGACGTTATAATAATTCAACTAATTCAAATATTAAGAATATTACTCTCAGATTAATCTTCGAATCTCATATTTATAAAGGTAAATTAACTTATAAGTAAAAATAACTAACATTAAATGTTATGCGTAAATAAAGAACCAGGCCTTAAAAAAGATAACTTAAGCTTTATTTAACTAAATTATTACATCTATATTCATTATTTTTAACTAAATGCTACCATCTCCGCCCCTGCTTTGCTTTTCGCTTCTGTGCTCTGCTCCGCACCGTTGTTGCAGATATCTTGCTGTTTTTTCTCCTCTTGCGTGATCTGCCCCCCAGAAAGCAAACAAAGCTCTAACGCAAACTACACTTAACTTTTGATTGACATATATTTAACAAAATAAAGGAGAAAAACCATGAGCCAAATTCATAAGCATTCTATTCCTGCCTCTGTGGCAGAACGCGCCCTGATCACACCTGAAAAATATCAGCAGTATTATCAGCAATCTGTGGAAAACCCCGATGCCTTTTGGGGAGAACAGGCGAAGGTACTCGACTGGATCAAGCCGTTTACTAAGGTCAAAAACACCTCGTTTGCGCCGGGGAATATCGATATCCGCTGGTTTGAGGATGGCACGCTCAATCTGACCGCCAATTGCCTCGACCGGCATTTAGCAGAAAAAGGCGATCAGACTGCGCTTATTTGGGAAGGTGACGACCCGCAAGCCGAAAATAAGCACGTCACTTATCAACAACTTCACCATGATGTCTGCCAGTTTGCCAACGTATTAAAAGGGCTTGGCGTCAGGAAAGGCGATGTTGTCGCCATCTATATGCCTATGGTGCCTGAAGCCGCCGTGGCAATGCTGGCCTGTGCCCGTATCGGCGCAGTGCATTCCGTCATTTTTGCCGGTTTCTCACCGGAAGCCGTTTCAGGCCGCATCATTGATTCCAATGCCAAAGTCGTGATCACCGCCGATGAAGGATTGCGCGCAGGCCGCACCATCCCGCTTAAACAGAATGTGGATGATGCCCTCAAAAACCCGGCCATCACCAGCATTACGCACTCCATTATTTTCAAACGCACCGGGAAACAGGGCGAATGGAGAGAGGGCCGCGACATCTGGTGGCATGATGCAATAAAAGATGTACCGGCGGATTGCCCGGCTGAAGAAATGAAAGCGGAAGACCCGCTGTTTATCCTTTATACCTCCGGCTCCACCGGTAAACCTAAAGGCGTATTACACACCACCGGCGGATATCTGGTTTATGCAGCGCTGACCTTCAAATACACCTTTGATTACCACGACGGCGATATCTACTGGTGTACAGCCGACGTGGGCTGGGTAACTGGCCACAGCTATCTGCTTTACGGCCCGCTGGCGTGTGGCGCAATCAGCCTGATGTTTGAAGGCGTGCCAAATTACCCGACGCCAGCGCGCATGGCTCAGGTCATTGATAAGCATAAAGTAAACATTCTTTATACGGCGCCAACCGCCATCCGTGCATTGATGGCAGAAGGGGATAAAGCGGTCGAAGGAACCAGCCGCGCCTCGCTTCGGATCATGGGTTCAGTGGGCGAACCGATTAACCCGGAAGCCTGGGAGTGGTACTACAAAACGATTGGTAACAGCCAGTGCCCGATCGTCGATACCTGGTGGCAGACCGAAACCGGTGGTTTCATGATCACACCGCTGCCAGGTGCCACGGAGCTAAAAGCGGGTTCTGCAACCCGTCCTTTCTTCGGTGTGCAACCCGCACTGGTCGATAATGAAGGTGTCCCGCAGGAAGGCGCGTGCGAAGGCAATCTGGTGATCACAGATTCCTGGCCGGGTCAGGCACGCACCCTGTTTGGCGACCACGATCGCTTTGAGCAAACCTATTTCTCTACCTTCAAAAATATGTATTTCAGCGGCGATGGCGCGCGTCGTGACGAAGATGGCTATTACTGGATCACAGGCCGTGTGGATGACGTCCTGAATATCTCCGGCCACCGTCTGGGAACCGCTGAAATTGAATCCGCACTGGTATCACATCCAAAAATTGCAGAAGCCGCCGTTGTCGGGATTCCGCATAACATCAAAGGCCAGGCTATTTATGCCTACATCACCCTGAATCATGGCGAAGAACCTTCACCGGAGCTCTATACGGAAGTACGCAACTGGGTGCGTAAAGAGATAGGGTCCATCGCCACACCGGACGTTCTTCACTGGACTGATTCATTACCTAAAACCCGTTCCGGCAAAATTATGCGTCGCATTCTGCGCAAAATTGCAGCCGGTGACACCAGTAATCTGGGAGATACCTCAACGCTTGCAGATCCGGGCGTAGTTGAAAAATTGTTGGAAGAAAAACAATCAATGAAAGTTCCGTCATAATTTTCACCGCCCTGGCGCGGTGAACTCTATCAATGCCTCACAGGAGTCACTGAGATGAATGATCTCATTTATCAGAGAGTTGTAAGTAACCCGCGCTTCAGGGAACTGGTGCAAAAACGCAGCCGTTTTGCCTGGCTTTTGTCAGGCATCACGCTGGTTCTATATGTCGCTTTTATATTGCTAATTGCGTTTGATCCGCAATGGCTGGGGACGCCGTTGTATGAAGGCGCCACAATCACGCGGGGTATTCCGGTTGGCGTCGGGCTGATCGTGATTTCTTTCATCCTCACTGGCATCTATGTCATTCGCGCGAACAGCGAGTTTGACCAGCTGACGGCTGATATTATCCGTGAGGTTAAGCCATGATCGCACGCCGTAGCTCCCTCCTTTTCCTGATGTTATCTCTGGCTTTGCCTTTCAGCGCTTTTGCAGCAGAAGGAATTGCAGGCGAGGTAAAACGCCAGCCTCTTAATATTGAAGCGATAGTGATGTTCGTTTTGTTTGTGGGTGCGACGCTTTATATCACCTACTGGGCAGCTAAACGGACGCGTTCCCGTCAGGATTATTACACAGCTGGCGGCCGAATTACCGGGCTGCAAAACGGGATGGCGATTGCCGGGGATTTTATGTCAGCGGCGTCTTTCCTTGGGATCTCCGCACTGGTTTATACCTCAGGTTACGATGGCCTGATCTATTCCATAGGCTTCCTTATCGGCTGGCCAATTATCCTGTTCCTGATCGCAGAACGTCTGCGAAATTTGGGTAAATACACCTTCGCCGACGTCGCTTCATACCGCTTGAAACAAAAACCCATTCGCCTGCTCTCGGCCTGCGGTTCACTGGTGGTTGTCGCACTTTACCTTATTGCACAAATGGTGGGTGCCGGTAAGCTGATCCAGCTGCTGTTTGGCCTGAACTACCATGTCGCAGTCATTCTGGTTGGGATCCTGATGGTGCTATACGTGTTGTTCGGCGGCATGCTGGCAACGACCTGGGTGCAAATCATTAAAGCAATCCTGTTACTGGCTGGTGCCACGTTCATGGCCGTTATGGTCATGAAATCCGTCGGTTTCAACTTCAATACCCTCTTTACTCAGGCCGTGGCAGTACATTCCAAAGGTATTGCGATCATGAGCCCGGGAGGACTGGTTTCTGACCCGATATCGGCACTATCGCTGGGACTTGCACTGATGTTCGGTACCGCAGGCTTGCCGCATATTCTCATGCGCTTTTTCACCGTTAATGATGCTAAGGAAGCCCGTAAAAGCGTATTTTATGCCACTGGCTTCATTGGTTACTTCTATATCCTGACCTTCATTATCGGATTCGGCGCTATCGTGTTGGTCAGTTCAAACCCTGCGTTCAAAGATGCCAGCGGCGTATTGCTCGGCGGCAACAATATGGCTGCGGTACATCTGGCCGATGCCGTCGGTGGGAGCTTCTTCCTCGGTTTCATCTCCGCAGTGGCCTTCGCGACCATACTGGCCGTCGTTGCCGGATTAACGCTAGCGGGTGCATCGGCGGTTTCCCATGATCTTTATGCCAGCGTCATTAAAGATGGCAAGGCAACGGAGCGCGATGAGCTAAGGGTCTCAAAGATCACCGTTATCGTTCTCGGCATTGTGGCCATCGCTTTGGGTATTTTGTTTGAAAAACAGAACATTGCTTTCATGGTGGGCCTGGCATTCTCCATCGCAGCAAGCTGTAATTTCCCGATTATTCTTCTGTCGATGTATTGGGCTAAATTGACGACTCGCGGCGCGATGATAGGTGGGTGGCTGGGGTTACTGACGGCCGTGATACTGATGATTCTGGGTCCAACGATTTGGGTGCAGATTTTAGGACACGCGAAGCCAATCTATCCTTACGAATATCCGGCTCTCTTCTCAATGATTGTTGCCTTTGTGGGAACCTGGTTCTTCTCAATTACCGACAATTCTGTTGAAGGACAAAAAGAGAGAGAACGTTTCTATCCTCAGTTTGTTCGTTCACAGACAGGGATTGGTATCTCGCAAAGCTCTAATCACTGATTTTTTACGCAGACAAAAGCAAAAAGGCCATCCTCTCGGATGGCCTTTTCTTTAATGACTGGAAAATCAGAGTTGTTGACCAATTTTTCCATTGCGCGTTTCAAATTTTGAATAGCAAAAAGCCCTGTACATCAGTACAGGGCTTTCCACTTATTTGATGCCTGGCAGTTCCCTACTCTCGCATGGGGAGACCCCACACTACCATCGGCGCTACGGCGTTTCACTTCTGAGTTCGGCATGGGGTCAGGTGGGACCACCGCGCTGTTGCCGCCAGGCAAATTCTGTAATTTACCGAACTCTACGCTTATTACTGGTGCTGATACCCAGAGTCGAACTGGGGACCTCACCCTTACCAAGGGTGCGCTCTACCAACTGAGCCATATCAGCACGCTTATTCTTATAACAGCCTGCTTAATAGCAAACTTTACTAATTTGATGCCTGGCAGTTCCCTACTCTCGCATGGGGAGACCCCACACTACCATCGGCGCTACGGCGTTTCACTTCTGAGTTCGGCATGGGGTCAGGTGGGACCACCGCGCTATTGCCGCCAGGCAAATTCTGTTTCATTCATAACGCTCACCCTGCTTCAGGCTTGCACTACGAACCAATCTCGGAACATTTCGCTGAAAAATCTCTGGTTATTCACAGAGCCCATCTAAAACACCTTTGGTGTTGTAAGGTTAAGCCTCTCGGGTCATTAGTACTGGTTAGCTCAATGCATCGCTGCACTTACACACCCAGCCTATCAACGTCTTAGTCTTAAACGTCCCTTCAGGTGACTTAAAGTCACAGGGAAGACTCATCTCGAGGCAAGTTTCGCGCTTAGATGCTTTCAGCGCTTATCTTTTCCGCATTTAGCTACCGGGCAATGCCATTGGCATGACAACCCGAACACCAGTGATGCGTCCACTCCG
>NZ_PITQ01000006.1 GCF_002834385.1 Rahnella sp. AA | reverse complement strand
CCTGCTGATGCAGGGTTCCGGCAGTAAGATGCAGGCCGTCGTCCGCCGTGATCGCGCCGCTGTTTGTGAACGTTGTCGCGCTGACATCGACGTTATCCGCCCCCAGCGTGGCGGTGCTGGTCAGGGTGCCCGCGCTGATCGTCAGCGCCCCCGGCGTCACCAGTTTACCGCCCAGCTCTGCGCCTTCAGACGCACTGATCCCCAGCGCGCTTTTGCCCTGTGTTTGCGAGTCGTTGCCCGTGGTCAGGTGTTGTGTGTTGAGCGCCATGTTGCCATCGGCAGAAAGGAAACCGTTCAGGTCGGCGGTGCCCGCACTGAGGTTCACATCCCCCTGACTGGTCTGGGCGGAACCTGCGCGGGTGCTGAGCGCCGTGGCGCGGAGGTCTGCGCCCTGCGTGCCGGTGAGCGTACCGCCCAGATCCGCCTGCGCGGTGTTCAGCCGGAGCTGACCGTCGGCCAGTAACGTGGCCGCATCGCCGTTTGTCACGCCGTCGCGCACGGTCAGCGTCAGGTCGCCGTTGGTTCCGGCCAGCCCCTGGTTATTGAGCTGGTTCAGGGTGAAGGTCTGGTCACCGCCGGACTGCGCCGTGCCGTTGTTGTTGAAGGTGTCGCCGTTAAGCTGCTGCGTGCCCAGTGACTGCAAAAGACCGTTGTTGTTCAGGGTGCCGAAACTGAACTGCCCGTTACGGTTGGCGGCGAGCGTGCCTGCGTTGCTGAAATCCCCCGAGGTGAAGTTCAGGTCACGGCCGGCAATCAGGCTGCCCGACCACTGAACGCCACGGGTAATGTTCGAAATGATGTCGTTCTGCGCGGACGTTTTGCCGCCCTGCGCGGCATTGAGCTGATCAGCCGTGATCGAAAGATTGTTGCCCGCACGGGTCACGCCATCGAGCTGCTGCTGCCCGGCTGATAACTGCATATCTCCCGCAGACGCCAGCGAACCACTGCTGGTAACCTGCAATGCGCCGCCGCTGGCCTCCAGCGTGTTGCCGTCCAGCGCACCGGCGATCGTGGAAGCGTGGCCTGCCGTCAGGGATACATCTTTGTCGCTGTGGATGCTGCCCGATGCGCCGACGGAAAGATCCGTGGCGTTCAGACCTACATTGCCTGCCGTTGAAATCTGGCCGTTAAGTTTCTGTTGCCCGGCGGTAAGCTGAATATCACCGAGGCTGGTGATCTGCGCATTTTGTCCGGCGTTCAGGGAATCTGCACCGACTGAAAGACCGCTTTTACCGGTCAGCGCGCCGTTCACGGTCACCTGACCGCCATCAAGAGTCAGCTGGTCACCGGCAAACAAAGAACCCTGTTCACCGACCGTCAGCTGGTCAGCAACCTGCAATGCCAGTGCCTTTTGCGAACCGATAAGCCCCTGACTGTCGAGCGAGTTCGCGGTAATATTTTGCGTACCGCCGGACTGAATTTTACCCGTGTTGCTCAGTTCGGTGGCGTGAAGAGTCTGGCTGCCCTGTGCCTGAATCAGGCCGTTATTGGTGAGTTTTTGCGTGGTGAAGTCCGTGTTGCCTGACGCCGCCAGCGCCCCGTTATTGGTTAGTCCGGCGGCATTCAGCGCCAGATCGCCCCCCGCCGTCAGGCCACCGTTCCATACCCCGTTATTGCCAGCGCTGGCCTGTACATTTCCGGCGGCATAAACCTGCGCACCGCTGGCAGAGTTCAGTGAACCGCTAACCAGTTGCAGGTTTTGTCCGGCACGAAGATTACCGCCCAGCATGGCGCTTTCGCTGGCCTGAATATCCGCATCAGAACCGGACTGAATTTGCGAACCGGCGGCGGTGGTCAGCTGACCAAAATGTCCGGTCAGCTGACTGTCGCCGGAAAGCAATCCGCCCAATTGTGCATCACCGGCATTCAGGGAAATATTTCCCGCACTGGTGATGGCGGAGTCGCCGGTTGTGCTCAGAGAACCGAAATTCAGGGTGCTGCCCTGTTTGCCGTTAACCTGACCGGCAATACCAGCCTGTGCGGCTGTGATCCCTAATGCACCGCTGGCCGCCACCGAACCGTTTACGCCTTGTGTCAGATCCTGCTTTGCCGTGAGCTGCAACGCGCCATCTGCATTGATTGCGCCGTTGTTATGCAGGCTGTCCGCCTGAATCTGCTGCGTGCCTTTCGCCTGGATTTTCCCGCTGTTCTCCAGCGTTGTCGCCTGAACCGACTGCGTCTGTGCCTGTAGTGTGCCGCTATTGGTGAGGCGTTGGGTGGTCAGATTCGCGTTACCGCTGGCGGCAATCAGCCCGTTATTAGTCAGGTCACCGGCGCTGAGACTGAGATCTTTACCCGCCGTCAGGCTGCCCTGCCATTGGCCGCCGTTACCTGCTGCCGCACTGACGTTCCCGGCGGCGGAGACCTGCGCTGCGCTGCCCGACGTCAGCTGACCCGCGGCCAGCGTCATATTTCCGCCGCTGGTCACCAGACTGCCCTGCGCCGCCAGTTGCCCCTGGCTGTTGAGGGCCATATCGCCGCCGGACTGCTGTGCGCCGTTCAGCGCAATCTCCTGCGCATTGGCCGTCAGTTTGCCAGTGGCTGTCGCATTGTTCAGCGTCAGTTTCCCGCTGGCATCAATCTGCATGTCGCCGACAGACGCGTTCAGGTTACCGAGGTTCACCCCGACGCCTTTGTCGCTGGAGACCAGATGGATACGGTTGGCGTACATGCCGCCCAGCGCGCCGGTGTCGATGGCCACCGACGGCACGCCTGCGCCAGAGACCGGCGCAGCGTTACCCTGCGCATCCACACGATTTGCCCCTAAAGTGACGTTCAGATCTTTGGCATACAAACCGGCATTAATCTGTGCGGCGCGGGAAATCAGTGAAAACGAGTCGCTCTGGCGGGCGTCCAGCCCCTGGCCTTCGACCGTGATCGCGCCCTGCGTGACATCGAGGGATTGCAGCGAGCCGTCCGCGCCCAGCACCGGTTTGCCGGTGGTTAACGTGGCGTTGGGGGTGTTGAGAAAGCCGCAGCCGTTACAGGTGATGCCGTACGGGTTCGCCACCATGACGTTCGCCGCCTTACCGGCGACTTCCATGTAGCCATTAAGCTGCGAAGGGTTCGATGACACCACTTCGTTAATGATGCCCTTTGCTTCCTGACCTGCGGTGAGATTGGGGTTGTTTTGAATCAGACCGCCGAGCTGAGTTTGCGTAAGCTTACCGGTGGCGTTGTTGAGGATGAGGCCTTGCTGGCCGACGTTAAAATCGGTGTATTTATTGTGTGAAATCCCGGCCTGATTCGGGGTGGCAATGTTCACAACCGGTACGCCGTTGGCGGCCTGATCGGTGCGGGTGTTGCCCCCGGCGACCGTCACGCCTGCCGCAAATGCGGGCACCAAAGGCTGCCACACCAGCCAGCCCATCAGCCCGTACGCCAGCGCCCTGCGCCATAAAGCAACAGGTTGTTCTTTCACCGTTTTCATCCCCGAAATCCTTTTCATCAACATTTATATGCTAACAAGCCCCCGCGATCAGGTGGCAATGGAGCCAACGTTCAGGCGTTTTATCTCAAACTCTGTTTCACTTTTCGTTTCCAACGCTGAGCCTCAGACATCACCGGAACCTTAAATAAGTGTTTAACATTCAGCCAATATCGGCAGGGGATGCTCCGCCATTAATGGTTAACAGGTTATAAATATTACAAAATATGTAATCGGCAGGCGTCGTTAAACATTAATAAATATTGTGAGTAGGGGTATTTCGTGTGAATTACACTTTGTTACTCTGTGTTATTGCTTGGAATAAGATTAATCAAGTTGGATCTGAATCCTGCTGATGCGCCGATTTGAAACATCCAGAAATAAGTAGCTTAAAAGCACCATTTTGTCTGTCACTTCAGGATGTAAGAAGTGAGAACGCGCCATCATTGCCATGAGGACTTCGCCCAAGCCAGCATCAATTTCATAACAATGAATATACATTTTGCACTTACCAACGCAGGGGACAATGTGAGAAACTGGTAATGATTGCGCAAACATTCGTAGTTTGAACTTGCAAACCAGTGAGCAATGCTTTGAATAATATAATAAAGAGTCACACTGGCCGTTCCCGCACGGCCACGCTTGAAGATGTCGCAAAAGAAGCCGGTCTTTCTCCGATGACGGTCAGCCGTGCGCTCAATAATCCCAAGGTTGTTCGCCCCGCGACTATCGCCAGAGTGATGGAGGCAGTCAGCGCTACCGGATATATCCCCAATATGCTGGCGGGCGGGCTGGCGACCAGCCGGACAAAGTTGATTGCCGTGGTCGTGCCGCAAATCAACAACAATATGTTTGTCGATACCGTTCAGGCGATCAGCGACGAGCTGGCGGCACGCGGCTACCATATGCTGCTGTGTATTGTCGGTTACGAACCGGAAGCGGAAACCGAAATTGTCGCCACCCTGCTTTCCCGCCGCCCTGACGGCATTGTGCTGACCGGAATCCACCATACGTCAGAACTAAAAAGAATCATTCTGAACGCCACTATCCCTGTGGTGGAAATTTGGGATTTAACCCCGACGCCCATTGATATGCTGATTGGCTTCTCCCACGAAAAAGTCGGCAATGCCATCGGCGAGTATTTCACCGCGAAAGGTTTCACCCGCTTTGGTTTCATCTGTGCGTCAGACCGTCGCGCTGTAGTGCGTAAAAATGGTGCCATCAGCGTGTTACAACGAAATCCGGCGCACAATATTAAAGAAGTGATCGTGTCACGCCCGGCCAATATGGAAGTGGGGCGCAGTGCGTTAAAACAGCTGCTTCGCGAAGGCGAACGGTTCGATGCCATCATTTGCAGTTCCGATACCCTGGCGCAGGGCGCAATTATGGAAGCGGAATCGCAAGGGCTGCGTGTGCCCGATGATTTCTCAGTGATCGGCTTTGCTGATTTAAATTTTGCCGCGCATAACCGCCCGGCCATTACGACGGTCAGCGTCGATAAATGGGAGCTGGGGATACGTGCGGCGGATATGTTGGCGGATAAAATAGAAGGCGTTCCGGTGGGTGAACCGATCGTCGATATGGGTTACCGGCTGGTGATCAGAGAATCAGCTTAGCGTTCCCCCCCCAGAGGAAAATAAGTCAACTCAGGTTGGCTTTTGTTCCTCCTCTTCTCAGTGAATGACTGCACCCGACACTATTATCAAATTTGTATTTCTCACTTATCCTAAATAAACGGGTAATTGAAAATTATTCTTATTTGTTAGAAATGTTAGCTAACATTCACATCAAAAAATAACAATAACTTTCCTTGCGAAATTATATTTATCAAAATTTATACAAATTATTCCGGCCCCATATCTTTGATAATCAATGCTAATTTTTCGGGTTATAAACAAAATAACAAAAAATCTTAATCCATTGTTTTACATAAATTTTAAATCAAATAAGACATTAAAAACCGTTGCTTTTATATCCCACCGCATAGTTATTGTGGAATTTATTCATTTATTTTAAATGTAGCGGTGATATTATCGATTTGTACCCAAAAAAAATAATAATTAACCCAAACTTAACATCAGGCATGTGAGAGTCGTAATTCTATGCTCCTTCAAAAAAAAACTACCCGTCGCAAGTTTTTACTTGGGTCGCTGATGGCATTGCCTGTCGGCACCATCATGATGAAAGGGTTGTCAGCGGCACAAGCTGCCGAGATGGCTGCCCCGGATTTACTCGATTATAAACCCGTGTTTTTCAGCGCCGATGAGTGGCAGTTTATTATGGCCGCCGCTGACCGTCTGATCCCCGCAGGAGGCAAAGGGAAAGCGCCCGGCGCACTCGAAACCAATGTGCCGATTTTTATCGATCAGCAAATGCACGGCGATTTCGGCGAAGAAATCTATATGCAGGGGCCGTTTAACGTTCACGCGCCCGCGACCATGGGGTATCAGATCCCCTTCCGTCCTCAGCAAATCTACAAAACCGGTATTCGCCTGGCGAACAGCTGGTGTCAGCAAAATCATCAGAAAGACTTCCACGCGCTCTCCGATCAGGACAAAGACAACGCCCTGTCGCAGCTCCAGAAAAACGGCATCCGTTTTGCCGATATGGGCGAAGAGAACCTGGTCGCGTCGCAATTCTTCGGTGAGCTGCTTTCCGATACCAAACACGGTTATCTGGCAGACCCGATCTATGGCGGTAACAAAGGGATGAAGGCATGGATTGCCATCGGATTCCCCGGTGCACGCGCCAGTTTCACTGAATGGGTGAAACAGCACAACGTCCCGTATCCGCTTGGGCCTGTGAGCCTGCAGGGCGCACGTGCCTGAGTGCCGCGCCCTATTACCGTTTCTGATGAATGACAGGATAAAAGATGGCACAAGTAATTAAACCAGAAGTCGACGTTGTCGTCGTCGGCCTCGGCTGGGCGGGCTCTCTGATGAGCATCGAGCTGGCAATGGCCGGTCTGACCGTGCGCGCACTTGAGCGTGGCGGTGATCGCGGGTATGAAGAATTCGCATACCCGAAACCGGCGGATGAATACGCCTACGCCGTACGCAACAAAGTGATGGCGACGCCGGCAGAAGCCGCCGTGACCGTACGCTACAACATGAGCGAAACCGCGCTGCCGACCCGTAAATGGGGCGCATTTGCGCCGGGTACGGGCGTTGGCGGTTCCGGTCTGCACTGGACAGCCGTGCTTATCCGCCCTACGCCGACCGATTTAAAGCTCAAAACGTATGCCGATGAAGCCTACAAACCGGGCATTTTGCAGGAAGACATGCGGATCATGGATTTCCCGTTCACCTGGGATGAAATCGAACCGTATTACACCAAGTTTGAGCACATCTGCGGGCAGTCGGGCAAAACCGGTAACCTGCGCGGCCAGATTATGGAAGGCGGCGATCCGTTTGAAGGGCCACGATCCGAGCCTTATCCGTTGCCTGCGCTGGAAGACACGCTCAACAGCAGCATGTTTGCCGAAGTAACGAAAAAAATGGGTTATCACCCGTTCCCGAACCCGTCGGCCTGCGTGTCCCGCGCCTGGACTAACCCGTACGGCAACCAGATCGCGCCGTGCAACTACTGCGGTTATTGCAGTAAATATCCGTGCCTGAACTACTCGAAAGCCTCGCCGCAGACTGCCGTCATGGACGCGCTGAAACGCATGGATAACTTCTCTTATGAAGTCCACGCCAACGTGCTGAAAGTCGAATTGCATGACGACAAAAAAACCGCCAAAGGCGTGATCTACATGGATGCGCAGGGCAACGAGTGCTTCCAGCCTGCGAAAATCGTGGTGCTGAGCAGCTTCCAGTTCTGTAACGTCCGCCTGATGCTGCTTTCCGGGATCGGCAAACCTTACAACCCGATCACCGAAGAAGGCGTGATTGGCCGTAACTACGCGTTCCTGAGCAACGGCGGCTCAACGCTGTTCTTCAAAGATAAAAACTTTAATCCGTTCGCCACTGCAGGCGCAACCGGCCAGATGATCAACGACATCTCTCCGGGCAATTTCGACGGCCCTGCTCTGGGCTTTATCGGCGGTGCGAAAATCCACAGCTCTCAGGCCACCGGCACACCAATCAGCACGTCCCTGCCGAAAGGCACACCGGCGTGGGGCACGGGCTGGAAAGAAGGCATGGAAGAGTGGTACGGCCATTCGATGAAAATCAGTATCACTACGACCTGCCAGTCTTATCGCGATATTTATCTGGATCTCGATCCGAACTACAAAGATGAATACGGCTATCCGCTGCTGCGTATGACCTTCGACTGGAAACAGAACGAACTCAAACTTCAGCAGTACCTGAAAGGGATCGTGGGCAATATCACCAAAGAGCTGAACCCGGACAGCTACAGCGAAAGCTTCCTGCCGATGGACGCGCATTTTGACCTGACCAAATACGTTTCGACGCACAACGTCGGCGGCGCGGTCATGGGCGATAACCCGAAAACCTCCGCGCTGAACAAGTTCCTGCAAAGCTGGGATGTGCATAACGTCTTTGTGCCGGGCGGCAATGCCTTCCCGCAGAACTTCCAGGCGAACCCGACGGACACCATCGGGGCAATCACGCTGATGGCCGCGCAGGCGATTAAAGATCAGTATCTGAAAAATCCTGGTCCACTGGTTCAGGCATAAGCGGAGATGAACAGGATGAAACTCAAAAGTTTATTTATCGCGAACGCCATGCTGCTGGGCGCCGGGCTGATGGCAAATGCGCAGGCTGATGACGCCAATAACGCGCAACTCATCAAACAGGGCGAATACGTCGCTCGCCTCGGTGACTGCGGTGCGTGCCATACGGTGGCGGGTAAACCGGCGTTCTCCGGCGGTCTGGCGATTAACTCGAATCTGGGCACTATTTATTCGACCAATATCACGCCGGATAAAAACCACGGGATCGGCGGTTACACGGAAGCGCAATTTTCCGATGCCGTGCGTAAAGGCGTGCTGCCGGATGGCACCCGCTTGTACCCGGCGATGCCGTATCCGGACTACGCCAAAATCAACGATGAAGATATGCACGCGCTCTACGTTTACTTCATGCAGGGCGTGAAGCCGAGCGCGGAACAACCACCGGAAACTGACCTGAGCTTCCCGTTCAGCCAGCGCTGGGGGATGCGTTTCTGGAACTGGGCGTTCGCGTCGGATAAGCCATTCCAGCCGATCGGCGGTGCATCTGAACAGGTGAACCGTGGTGCGTATCTGGTGGAAAGCCTCGGCCACTGCGGCAGTTGCCACACGCCTCGCGGTCTGGGGATGAACGAGAAAGCGCTGGACAGCAGCGATTCTGATTTCCTCGCAGGCGGCAGTCTGAATCACTGGGATGTTCCGTCGCTGCGCGGCGTGGCGCACTGGAATGAACAGGAAATCGTCGATTATCTGGGTAAAGGGCGTAACGACAAAGCCGCCGTTGGCGGTGAAATGACGTCGGTGGTGGAGAACAGCACGGCGCACATGACCGATGAAGATCTGAAGGCCATTGCTGCGTACATCAAATTCCTGGGCGGCAACCCGCCGGTACCGGCTCCGGACACGCAGAAAGCCAGCGCAACCGAAGCCAAACTGACGGCAGCTAAAAACCTCAGCGAAGGCGAACGTTTGTATCTGGATAACTGCGGTGCCTGCCACTTTGTCACAGGTAAAGGTGCACCAGGCGTGTTCCCGCAGCTGGATCAGGCAACGATTGTAAACTCTCAGGATCCAACCGGGTTAATCCACACGATCCTCGCCGGTGCCCAGCAGCCGTCAACCGCACGCGCTCCTTCAACGCTGGTAATGCCAGGGTTTGCTGCCCGCCTGACGGATGATGAGGCTGCACAACTGGCAACGTTCATCCGCCAGGGCTGGAGCAACAACGCCCCGGCGGTGACGGCAAAAGAAGTGGGTGAAGTCAGAAAAACGCTGACGCACTGATTTCGTTACAAACCAAGAACCGCGTTCCAAAACAAAACGGCTTTCCTGCGGGAGGGCCGTTTTTTTGTGTCTGAAATATGTGATTTACATCACGGAAAAGTGATCTGGTTTTGAACACCAAAACTGTGACTCCCTCCCATCCCCTCTTCCTAAAAATTCCCTATCATTAACGCCATGTTGTACATGATTGTCTATAGACAACTCTAAACGTTCAGGTGCGCGCCATGAAAATGTTGAGTAAAAATTCGCAAACGCCGTTGTACCAGCAGGTTGTGGAGTGGATTAGAGAAAGCATTTATAGCGGTGAGCTGGTCGAAGATGACCGGATCCCCTCTGAGTACCAGATCATGGATATGCTGGAGGTAAGCCGCGGAACCGTTAAGAAAGCCGTTAATCAGTTAGTTCGGGAAGGCATTTTAGTGCAGGTTCAGGGCAAAGGAACTTTCGTGAAAAAGGAAAATGTTGCCTACCCGTTAGGTGAAGGGTTGCTCTCTTTTGCGGAAGCGCTGGCAAGCCAGAAAATAAACTTCACCACCAGCGTCATCACCTCCCGGCTGGAGCCGGCTAACCGCTTCGTGGCAGAAAAACTGCATATCAAACCGGGGCAGGACATCTTATTTCTTGAACGTCTTCGCTCAATCGGCGATGAAAAAGTCATGCTGATTGAAAACCGTATTAACGTTGAGCTTTGCCCCGGTATTATTGACATTGATTTCACAAAAGAAAATTTATTCCCATCTATTGAAAGATTGTCTGGTAAAAAAATAAGTTTTTCTGAAAGTCGCTATGCTGCCAGATTAATTGGTAAAGAAAGGGGCCATTATCTTGATATTGGCGAAGACGCTCCCGTTCTGCATCTGGAACAACTGGTATTTTTCTCAAGAGGGTTACCCGTTGAGTTCGGTAATGTTTGGTTAAAAGGCAATAAATATTATCTTGGCACTATTTTGCAGCGCCGGGAAGCAAACTAGAAAAGGGGAAATTATGCAGAATATTAATTTTCACCGTCATTATGTTCAACGCCTTTCAAGAGAGGTGAGTCAAAATGACATTATCAGGGCTCTTGCCAGTCCGTTAATTAACGATGAGAGGGTCGTCCCTGACTTTGCAGAACAGGTCATTGCACGGGAACAGGTTTTTCCGACGGGGTTACCGGTCGAACCTGTCGGGGTCGCCATTCCACATACTGACCATAAACATGTTCGTCAGAACGCAATCAGTATCGGAATACTGGCAGAACCCGTCAATTTCCAGGACATGGGCGGAGAGCCGGTTCCTGTTCCTGTCAGAGTCGTGTTCCTGCTTGCTTTAAGTGAAAGCAATAAACAACTCAATATCCTTGGTTGGGTTATGGACATCATACAGGACGGGCATTTTATGCAGGAACTGCTTGTCATGAATGATGATGATATCTTTCAGTCTATTTACAAAAAATTATCTGACAGAGGTGAATTATGAGTCAAATGATATTGTTCGTTTGTGCAACAGGTATTGCAACCTCCACAGCTGTAGCAGAAAAAGTCATGGAGTATTGTAAGGAGAACGGGCTTAACGTTAATTATTCTCAAACAAATGTCGCTTCACTGCCGAATAATACAGACGGAGCCACGCTAATTGTTTCAACAACCAAAGTCCCTTATGAACTGGATATTCCTGTCGTCAATGGCTTACCGATAATTACCGGCGTGGGTGAAGATAAAGTCCTTGAAAGAATTGTTTCTATTCTTAAAGACCTAGCCTGATTTTATAAAAATAATCCAGACAGATATTCCCAGGCGCTAACGCGAGGTCTGGTTATGTCGAAAGAAGAGGTAAAATATGAATGATATCGCGCATACTCTCTATACCGTTGTGCAATATGTATTAGGTTTTGGTCCAACAGTATTATTACCACTGGTTCTGTTTTTCCTGGCCTTATTCTTCAAAGTTAAGCCTGCAAAAGCACTCCGGTCTTCGTTAATTGTCGGAATAGGTTTTGTCGGGATTTATGCCATCTTTGACATTCTTACCAGCAACGTAGGACCGGCGGCACAGGCCATGGTTGAACGAACCGGTATCAGCCTTCCGGTGGTCGATTTGGGCTGGCCGCCACTGGCTGCAATTACCTGGGGGTCTCCAATCGCTCCCTTTGTCATTCCACTGACGATGCTGATTAACGTCGCCATGTTGGCACTGAACAAGACCCGGACTGTCGATGTGGACATGTGGAATTACTGGCACTTTGCTTTGGCAGGAACGCTGGTTTACTACAGCACAGGGAGTTTTGTGCTTGGGTTGTCTGCCGCTGGCATTGCAGCGATCGTGGTCCTCAAACTGGCCGACTGGTCCGCGCCATTGGTGGCTAAGTACTTTGGCCTGGAAGGCATTTCACTTCCAACCCTGTCATCCGTTGTCTTCTTTCCCGTGGGGCTGCTGTTTGACAAAATTATTGACAAGATCCCGGGGCTGAACCGCATTCACATTGATCCTGAGAACGTGCAGAAAAAGCTGGGTATCTTTGGTGAACCCATGATGGTTGGAACCATCCTGGGCCTCCTGCTGGGTATTATCGCCGGTTATGACTTTAAGCATGTCCTGCTTCTGGGTATCAGTATCGGCGGTGTCATGTTCATTCTTCCGCGTATGGTACGCATTCTGATGGAAGGCTTGTTACCGCTGTCCGAAGCTATCAAGAAATACCTGAATGCCCGATATCCGGGGCGCGACGATCTGTTTATCGGGCTGGATATTGCGGTAGCAGTCGGCAATCCGGCAATTATTTCCACTGCCCTGATCTTAACGCCAATATCAGTCTTTATCGCATTCCTTCTTCCGGGGAACAAAGTTCTTCCGCTGGGCGACCTCGCAAATCTGGCTGTAATGGCTTCGATGATTGTACTGGCTTGCCGTGGCAACATTTTCCGGGCGGTGATTACTGCCATTCCGGTCATCATTGCCGATTTGTGGATTGCGACCCAAATTGCGCCATTTATTACGGGCATGGCAAAAGACGTCAATTTCAAAATGGCAGAAGGGTCGAGTGGGCAGGTATCAAGCTTCCTTGACGGGGGCAATCCCTTCCGTTTCTGGCTGCTTGAGATCTTCAACGGAAACATGATTGCGATTGGTCTGGTCCCGGTCGTTGCACTGCTTATTTACGGCGTCTTTCGTCTGACAAAAGGAACGGTCTATGCCTGATTACTGCGCAGCGCTGGTCATCGATATTGGCACAACCAACTGCAAAGTCAGCTGTTACTCCTGCAATGACGCATCAGTACTGGAAGCCCGCAAATTCCCTACCCCTAAGAATGAATCGCAAACAGGGGAAGTCGATTTTGATATCGAAGCGTTGTGGCTTGCCTTGCGACGGGTAATAGCAGAGCTGGTATCTTCCTCGCCATATCCGGTGACAAATATCAGCATTGCAAGTTTTGGTGAGTCGGGTGTGTTTGTGGATAAAAAAGGAACCCTCCTGACCCCAATGCTTGCCTGGTATGACCGCCGTGGTGAATCCTACCTCTCATCGTTGAATGAGCAGGAAACTGCGGAGTTGTACGCAATCACAGGGTTACCCCCTCACAGCAATTACTCAGCGTTCAAAATGCGCTGGTTACTTGATAAGTATTCATTACATGAACGCAAAGACATCTGCTGGTTACACGCACCAGAAATCTTGTTGTTATGGCTGACGGGTGAGAGAAAAACGGAAGTCTCTCTGGCAAGCAGGACATTATGTCTGGACGTAACCCGTTGCACCTGGTCGCGCAAAGCTGCGGCGATACTCGGCATCCCTTTCACTGTCCTGGCTCCGTTGATTACGCCGGATGAAGTGGCCGGATGGGTTACGCCAGCGATCAGAAATGAGCTGGGGATGTCTCATGAAGTAAAAGTCACACTCGCGGGACACGATCACATGGTGGGAGCCCGTGCATTGCAGATGCAGCCCGGTGATGTTTTAAACTCCACAGGGACAACAGAGGGCATTCTGCTGCTAAATACCCAACCGACTCTTCATTCACACGCGAGAAGGGATAAGCTGGCTAATGGTTGTTATTCGACTGGCAGAACCTTTACGCTTTTCGCTTCTCTGCCGGTTGGTGGCTATGCGTTCGAATGGGTACAAAAAACGTTTCGTTTAACAGATGAGGAAACGCGCAATGCCCTGGAAAAGGCAATGGATAATTACCTTCAGCCCTCCTGGTCTGCTGATCAAGTCCCCGTGTTTATTCCCCATTTACGGGGCTCTGGCTCGCCAAATAAAAATCGTCATGCACGAGGCCTGATGTATGGCCTGACAGATTCATTGCCACCGGAAACTCTCCTCGAGAGCGTGTTTATCGGCCTGGTAATGGAGTTCGCACATTGCTACGAGTGCTTTAACATACCGGCAGGTAAACCCGTCAAAGTTATTGGCCCTGCTGTAAAAAACCCCTACTGGCTGCAATTGAAAGCTGACATGTTGCAGTGTCCGGTTGAGGCGATTGCTTTTGATGAAGCCGTATCCGTCGGTGCATTATTGATAGCGTGTCCGGAGGTGGAACTTCCGCCAATAAAACTAACCGCTCGTTATATTCCTGATCCGAATCGCTCGGCTGAGTTAAAAATATTTCAGCGGCAATGGTTGTCTTTTTATCGTTTTAAATTACAGCATGAGGGAGTTAATACTGAACACCCCTGAGATAAAGAAGTTGCTCGGTAATTAATTCATTCATATTTCCAAATAATCAGGAGTTAATATGCCTTTAGTTAATGGTAGGACCTTACTCAATTGTATTCATGAAAAACATGTTCTGGCTGGCGCATTTAATACGACAAATCTGGAAACAACAATTTCCATTCTTAATGCGATAGAACGTTCCGGATTGCCTAATTTCATTCAGATCGCACCAACTAATGCTCAGCTTTCCGGTTATGACTATATTTATGAAATCGTTAAGCGATATGCAGATAAAATGGATGTTCCTGTCAGTCTGCATCTGGATCACGGAAAAACGCTTGAGGATGTTAAGCAAGCTGTCAGAGCGGGCTTTACCTCGGTAATGATTGATGGTGCGGCGCTTCCTTTCGAAGAGAATATTGCGTTTACCCGTGAAGCTGTCGATTTTTGTAAATTATTTGGTGTACCGGTTGAAGCAGAATTGGGGGCTATTCTGGGTAAGGAAGATGATCATGTGAGCGAGGCTGATTGCAAAACCGAACCCGGGAAAGTTCTGCGTTTTGTCGAGGAAACAGGTTGCGACATGCTGGCCATCTCGATCGGCAATGTCCACGGGCTTGAAGATGTACCACGCATTGATATCCCGCTGTTACAACGTATCGCATCTGTGAGCCCGGTTCCTCTGGTTATACATGGTGGCTCAGGTATTGATGCAGATATTCTGAGAAGCTTTATTAATTATAAAGTTTCTAAGGTTAATATTGCGAGTGACTTACGAAAAGCCTTTATAACCTCTGTCGGCAAAGCCTGGGAAAGTAACAATAATGAGGCCAATCTGGCTGGCGTAATGGCTAAGGCTAAACAGGCTGTTGAGAATGATGTTTACTCTAAAATCCAGATGATGAATAAGCACCATCCGGCGTTGCGGAAAGTATCTTAAGGAGAAGATATGATCAGACAAAAAGTACGTGTTGTTAACAGTACGGGTTTGCATGCCCGCCCGGCTGCCACCCTGACAAAAATCGTCAAAAAATACCAGTCATCGCTGACACTGGTGAGTAATGATAAAGAAATTCCGATTAAAGGAATGATGAGTATTCTGGGCGCGGGCGTGAAGGGAAATACGATAATTGATTTAATTTGTGATGGCCAGGATGAACTGGCCTTTATGAATGAATTAAAAATCGCTTTCGCTGAAGGCTTTGGTGAACCCGGTTAATCAGATGAAAGATTTATAAGCGATACGGGAGATAATAAATAATTCCCGTATCGCTTATTACTGATGCTTAACACACGAGGACTCACCATCTTATAAAGATGAAATCCTGTGCATTTTGCCAGTTTGCCATTGAAATCAGCCCGCCGCCGTTTCATGCAGATGTCGCCACAGGATTTTGCCCTGCCCGTCCGCGCTGAATACCACCGTCGAATAGCGTAACGTCGCCGTCTGTCCCGGCAATTGCTGACGCTCCTGATACGTCACCACGGCGGATGATTCGCTTTCCGCAATCACAACCGGCTGCTCAATCTGGATCTCCAGACCGGATTTCGCGCCGTGCTGAGCCGTGAAAAATGCGCACAATGCTGCATAATCCAGCCGGTGACCGGTAAGCGTCACCATCGAATATTCCGCGTCAAACCTCGCCAGCAGTGCATCACAAATTGCCTGTGGCGAATGCGCATCGCCCAGCCACTGCCGGATAAGCTCATGCGCATCAAACACTTCTTTCACAAAACGATTCATCTTTCCTCCTGTTGTGTTTATCCCTTCACCACCGCCCCGCGCGGTAATCTCAGGCAAAATATGACCGGAACCAGCACGCTGGCCGCCGCCAGCCCGAAGCTCACTCCGTAGGCAAATTGCGGCATATGTGCCTGCAACAGATTAAGCAGAACGCTGATGACCGTCACGCCAAGGCAAAAACTCAGCTGACGGTTGATGTTCCATAACGCGCTGGCGTCGGCCAGCTGCGGCGCGGCGATATGTAAAAATGCGCAGCTCTGCGCCGTACTGCTACACAAACTGCTGCCAAACCCCATCAGCACGAACGCCATCACCGCCAGCCACGGCTGTTGATAAATAGTCATGAGGCTCAAAAGTGCAATACCGCCGCCCTGAACCAGACAGCCGGGGATAAACAACGCGCGCGGGCCGGTGCGGTTAAACATTTTTCCGGTTAAGCCGATAGCCGCAAACGACGCCACCGACCACGGCACCATCAGGCCGCCCGCCTGCGCGGCAGAAAACTGCATTTCATCCTGCAAAAACAGCATCGCAATCAGGCTCACGCCAGTAAAAATACCGGGAATGCACTGGTAAATTATCATCGCGGTGCGCAGCAGCGGTTCCCTGGTCAGTCGCAGATCCAGCAGCGGATTGTGTCGCCTGCGGGCATTACGCACAAAAGCGTAAAAACACGCCGCGCCCGCTAGCAGTAACGCGCTGCCCGCGGGCAATCCGCTGTATTCCCCCAGATGGGTCAGGCCGGATAAAACCAGCGTCAGCCCGAGGCTGGCGAGCAAAAAACCGCGCAGGTCAAAGCGTACCGCAGGTTCAGCCGGAACCTCGCGCAGCCAGCACAACGCCAGAATCCACGCGAGCAGCGCCAGCGGTAAACTGGCGACAAAAACCCAGCGCCAGTTCAGGTGATCCACAATGATGCCGCCTGCCACCGGCGACAGCGCCGGTGCCAGCAGTCCAACCAGCATAATCACCGCTGAAAGCCGCGCGCGCTCGTGGCTACGGTAAAGCGCGTACGCCAGCGTTTGCCCGACGGGGATCAGCAATCCGCCGCCCAGCCCCTGCACAATCCGCCAGGCCGTCAGCGACGCCAGGCTTTGCGCACCCGCCGCGCCGAGCGACGCCAGCATAAAAATCGCCAGCGACACGGTGAATACGCGACGGCCACCCAGCCGCGAAGCCAGCCAGCGGCTGGGCGGGATCACCAGCGTCAGCCCGAGAATATACCCGGAGCTGACCCAGGCCAGCGCACTGACCGGCGCGCCAAAATGCCGTGCGATGCCGGGATACGCCACGTTGGCGATAAACATGTTGATCAGATCAACAAAAAATCCCAGCAGATACACAATGGCTACACGCGTACGGTACTGCATTTGATTCTCTCCTTTATTCTGAATGGCGGGAATGTAACGGAGAAATAGCGGCTGATATACGGGCGGGTTGCCGTTACACTGTCAAAATAATTTTGACAATAAAAGGCTTCGGGATGCTGAATTTACAACGTCTGGAGATTTTCGTGGCGGTGGTGACAGCGGGGAGTTTCACCGCCGCAGCGGTAACGCTCGGGCTGACCAAAGCGGTGGTGAGCTTTAACGTTAAACAGCTGGAAGCTGAAACCGGCGTCGCACTGCTGACCCGCAGCACGCGGCGTCTGGCGCTGACTGATTCCGGCGAACGCTTTTACGAACGTTGCCGGATTTTATTACAGGACGCGGAATCAGTGCTCGACGATGTGCGGCGCGATCACGGCGGGCTGAGTGGTCAGTTGCGGATCACCAGTACGCCGGAATACGGCGCGCGCGTGGTCGTTCCGGCCCTGGCGGCGTTTGCGGCGCTACATCCGCAATTGCGCATTCAGCATGTGGCGTCATCGCATCACGATGATCTGATTTCAGGCCGGTTCGATCTGGCGATCCGCCTTGGTCAGCTGGCAGATTCCAGCCATCACGCCGCCACGCTGGGCAGTTTTGGCATACTGCCTGTGGCGTCTCCGGCGTTTTTACGCGGGCACGGCGACATCAGTAATCTGCAACAACTGGCCCAAACAAAGTGGATTGCCCACAGCCGCCTGCCCTTACCGGTAAGCTGGCCCGTGACGTCTCCGCAGGGAGAACAAACGCTTTTTCGCGTCACCACACCGCCGCTCGTGACCGCCGATAACGCATCATCGTTGCTGGCGTTCGCCCTGCACGGTGCCGGTGTCGCGCTGCTGCCGGACTGGCTGGTTCAGCCGGAAATCGAGGCGGGCCGCCTGCGCCATTTGCTGCCCGACCACCGTTTCCCGCCGCAGGGGATTTTTGCGCTCTACCCCAACACGCGACACATTCCCGAGAAAGTACGGCGGTTTATTGATTTTTTGAAGGGTCAGATAAATCCAGCATAAGTGAAAGAAATCTCTGATAATTTCCCCGCAGGATTAACTTACATTCTGTTCAGGATTAGAATCCGCTTCCGCCGTAAACCGGTTGCCTTTGCTCATTGTCAGACCGGTTCGGAATAGCATTCCCGCAGGGAAGGATGTTTCGCCCCTTCATCTGTAACCCGCGTATTACCATGACCTTGTTATTGGGAGATAATAATAAGGTCAGTTTGGTAGAGTTCCATTGTGCAGACTATGGAAATTCGCCAGCACTAATATGGCGTGACGCTATTATCGTTTGTTGTCATCAACTCGATAAGTTTCGGATGGACATACAGTTTTTCCCGCCCGACAGAAACCTCGTATAAAACACCGATATCGCAAAGCTGTTTAAGATAAACAGAGGCTGTCTGGCGTCGGGCTATGCCCAACTCAATCAGATTCGAAATCCGACAATAGGGCTGCTCAAAGATAATTTTCACCAACTCATAGCTATAAATTTTTGGCAGTGATTCACGGATATAGCCGGTGGTCATCTCAATGAGAATGCGGACAGCGGCGATTTTATCTGTCGTCCATTTAGCTGTTTGTTCAACCGCTGCGAGCATGAATAATATCCACGCCTCCCACTCACCCGATGCAGTCACACCACGAAGTAGCTGATAGTAATCATTTTTATTTGCGACAATGTACTGACTCAGGTACAAAATCGGTAAAGTCAGCAAATCTTTCTCCAGCAGGAACAAGATATTTAGAATGCGCCCTGTACGGCCATTACCATCTGAGAACGGGTGGATAGCTTCAAACTGGTAATGTGTAATTGCCATTTTCACCAGAGGATCCAATTCGTCTTCTGTATGAATAAATTTTTCCCAATTACTCAGCAAATCACGTATGACATTTTCACCAGCCGGAGGCGTGTAAACTACGCGTCGGTCATGACTTGTCAGGGCAGTGCCCGTAACCTTGCGGATATCCATTTCGCTATTTTTTAATGTGCTACAAATCCCAATCGCGGTTGATATACACAATGGCTTTTTTTTCAGAGACTTGAAAGCATCGTGCAGGGCTTTCCGATAACGTAACGCTTCTTTCGTCGCAGGGTCTGCCTGACTATCTTCCTGAGAAAACTGAAATAAACGATCGGTCGTCGTGACGATATTTTCGATTTCTGAAGAATCTTTCGCTTCAAGCAAAGGGAGCAGATTTATCAATATTCCCTGATTGGGTAATAAATTACCCGCCTGCTTCAATTCAGCCAGAGCCGCACGCGCTCTGATACATGCCTTTAATACAGGCACAGTTTCCACCTGGATATTTTCAGGCGGCAGAAGAGGAAGTTGGTTGAAAGGCTTTGCAGGATCCCATGACATAAGTTCATTTATCTCGTTTTTATCGACACGTTTTCAGGATATGTCGATACGATAAATACTTTTTGCTGATATGTCGATAAATTACGATTTTATAAATATATCACTGCATCATGTCGATGGCATGAACACATTCTCTTTTATTTTAAAGACCGTTTATTCCTTACAAACAGTGGCAGAGTTCTCCGCTCAGGCTAAGATTTATTTCAGCTAACGGGAGGAAAACGTTCACTATGCTCATCGAAACATCGCGGTTATTGCTCCGGCCGGTTGAGGCCAATGATGTCCATTCCCTTTTCGCGATCTATGGCGACCCGCAGACTAATCAGTTCAACCCGCGCGGCCCCTATCCTGACCTTGAATTTGCCCGTGAAAAACTGAACGGCTGGCTGCGCGAATGGCCCGATTATGGGTTCGGACACTGGGCTGTCGCGCTGAATACGCAGCCGGACAACATTATCGGGTTCGGCGGGCTAAGCATTCGTGAAGGCTACGAAAATCACCGGGTGTTTCTCGGCTACCGGTTCGCCACGTCTGCGTGGGGAAAAGGGCTGGCGACCGAATTTGCCAGTGCGGCGCTGAATTCCGGCTTTGAGCATTTTGGGATCCCGCAGATTTCCGCCACCGTGCGTGAAAATCATCTGGCGTCACAGCGCGTTCTGGAAAAAATCGGTATGCAGAAAGTCGGTTTTCAGGGCGATCCGGTTCACAGTATCGGCAGTTATATTTTCCGGCAAACCAACCCGCGCGCACATTAGCGACACCTTATCAAGCCGCCGGGATCGCCATATCAAGATATGCAGTGACTGCGTTACTGGGTTCTGTTACGCGGCTGATGATCACCAGATTCGCCATCATCTCAGGCGCATCCAGACGGCGGTAGAGCAGACCGGGAATGTTCACCTGCTGAACCGGCGCGGGGATCAGCGCCAGCCCAAGCCCGGCGGCGGCAATCGCCAGTACGCTCAGGGTGCTGGCGGAACGGTGTGCAACGCGGAATTGGTCGCCCAACCTCTGCGCAAACATCAGATAAACATGCTCATGAGTGTCGTGGGCGTCGTACAAAATCAGCGGCTGCTCCGCGAGCATCTCAAGGGTGATGCAGGCGTGCGCCGCCAGCGGATGATCGTCCGTCAGCGCCACCATAATTTCCCAGCTTCCGGCCTTTTGCACCCGGATGGCAGCGACGGACGTCGTGCTGTTATCCGGCGTGTAACCAATATCCAGTTGCCCGGCGAGGATCGCTTCCACCTGCTTTTGCGGCGCGACTTCCTGAATCACAATCTCCGCGTCGGGATACGCTTTATGGAAACGACGTAAATCGCGGGTCATTTTACCGCTGAAAATGGCATTGCCCGCGAAACCTACCCTAACACGCCCGGTTTCCCCGCGCAGGGAACGTTCAACGGCCAGACGGGTATGCTCCACCTGATCCAGCGTGCGCTGCGCTTCGGCCTGCAGGAGAATTCCGGCTTCTGTGAGTTCAACGTGACGGCTGGTGCGGATAAATAATGCGCCGCCCAGTTCGGCTTCCAGCGCTTTGATTTGCATACTTAACGCGGGCTGAACGATGTTAAGCCGCTCAGCCGCACGCCCGAAATGCCGTTCTTCGGCGACGGCCAGAAAATACCGCAGATGACGCAAATCCATAATCGCCCCATCAATCATTAAAAGTGATTGTTCAGTCAGATCTATATATTTGAGTTTAACGCCTCCCACGACCAAACTGAACACCGTCAACCTACAGGAGTCACCGAAATGCAAAATCAGCTTGAAGACCGTCAGCAACTTAATGATCTGATGAATGGCTGGATGCACCGCGACCTGGGTAACTGGGACGGGCTGCGGAATTTATTCCACCCGGACGGCACGATTGAAATCACCTGGTTTGAAGGGCTGGCGAGCGATTTTGTCGATGGCTCAATGCGTATGGGCGCGTCGGATTTGCGCACTAAACACCTTATAGGCTCCCCAGCCGTCACGTTTAATGCCAGCGGAAACAAAGCGATTCTGGAAACCAACGCGATGATCATCGGCGAGAACGTTAAACTGAATCTGGGCTGTGAATGCCATAACCGTTTTTACGATCTGGCCGAAAAGCGCGACGGCGTCTGGAAACTGTTCCACCGACAGAGTGTTTACGATATGGGAACGTTCACTTTCCCGCTGGGTCCGGTGGAAATAGACCAGAGCATCGTGACGAAGTATCCGCGTGAATATGCCGCACTGGCTTATCTGCTGGCACAGAGCGGCTTCCCGCTGAGCCGCATCTTTGCCACACGCGGCAGCGAACTGGAACAAAAAATGAAAACCAGCGCGCAGATCTGGCTGAACGCTGAATGATCACTATGGGTAATGGTGCCGGAATCATTTTGGGGGATAATAGCGGATATTCGATTCACTATTAGAGGAAACCAGGGATGACTCAGCCCATTGCGCACGAAGATTATTACACCGAAAAATACGGCCTGACCCGCACGCACTCTGAAATCATCAACGCCGCAAACTATGTTCAGCCGGGCAAAGCGCTGGATTTAGGCTGCGGCAGCGGGCGTAACTCGCTTTATCTTAACCTGAAAGGTTTCGACGTCACCGGGTGGGATCACAACGCGATGAGCGTCGCGAAAGTGAATGAAATCATCGCTGCGGAATCACTGAAAAACATCGCAATCAGCGAGGCGGATCTCAATTCACACCGTTTCAGCGGCGAGTATGATTTCATTTTCTCCACCGTGGTGATGATGTTCCTGCAACGCGACAGCATCCCGCACATCATCGAAGACATGCACGCGGCGACCAAGCCCGGCGGCTATAACCTGATCGTCGCTGCCATGGACAGCCCGGATTATCCGTGTCCGTTGCCTTTCCCGTTTACCTTTAAACCGGAAGAGTTGCGTAATTATTACGAAGGCTGGGAAATCGTTAAATACAACGAAGACGTCGGCGAACTGCATAAACGTGACGAAAACGGCAACCGCTACAAACTACGTTTTGCCACGCTGCTGGCGAGAAAGCGTTAATTAAGCATTAAAACGTTTATTGCGAAAAAAGAGCCGGCAGAGAAATCTCCGGTTCTTTTTTATTTCCGTTTACGCCCGGCAATTTAGGATTTCCTTTAACCTGTTTCACTCTTCCAACAGCGTGAACAATCTTGCCAGAATGTCGAAGTGTGTGTGATAATACGCCGCGTTATTTACGACAAAAACAGCGTAAAATCAGATTGTTAGGGTTTTGACGGCTATTGGGCGATGTGTAACAAAGCATCCGGAGATGGCTTCTATCTATCGTTTACTGCCGCTGCGGCAACATTCAGAGACATCTATGAACTGGGACGTAATGAAGTGGTTGATTGGTATTTATCTGGGCTGTTTTTTGGGTCTTCTCAAAATGGCCTATTCAGATCCCAAGTTCTACCTTGATTATATTGATAAAAAATTCTCGTACGTCTGTTATACCTGTTTCATTATCTGCGGCGCGCTATGGGCCGGGCTCTTTTTGTCCCGGGGTTATGTCATGGACAACATTGATTTAATTTCAGAACAGCAGACATTAATAGATAAAGAATATAATTACGTCACTTCTTATCTGCTTTCTTTAATCATTGGTTCTGGAATTTCGTTCGCGGCCAGCATTCTGTTTATCGACATTGCCCGCAAAAAGAGCGCGACGTCCGGCGAAGCGTAACGACCGCACGGCAGCTTCGGGAATAGATTCAATAATATGAGCTATCATTAGGGTTTAACTGATGAGGGCTCATACATGACTTCAGTTGCCAGTCTGACCGGCGGGATAATATTCATACTCATCGCGATTGTGATGATCTGGATACTGTTCCGAAACCACCGAAGCAAAACCAACAGCAAGTTGCTGACCCCCGGCAACTGCTTACTCGCTGCCCTGACGGTCGTCTCGTTCATTATCGCCATCATATTCCTGAGCAGTTCATCGTAGACTCCGCTTCAGAAACGCTAAAAGGCCGCCCGATGGCGGCCTTCTGCATTTGAACAATCAACGCCTTCTTAGTGTTTTATCATCACATGCCTGATCGCCGTGTAATCCTCCAGCCCGTACACCGACATGTCTTTGCCATAACCGGATTGTTTCTGGCCGCCGTGTGGCATTTCGCTGACCAGCATGAAGTGCGTATTCACCCAGGTGCAGCCGTATTGCAGGCGGGCGCTGAGGCGGTGCGCGCGGCCGATGTTTTGCGTCCAGACTGACGAAGCCAGCCCGTAGTTTGACTCGTTGGCCCAGTCGAGAACCTGCTCTTCGGTATCGAACTCCGTCACGCTGACGACGGGGCCGAACACTTCGCTCTGAACGATTTCATCTTCCTGCCGTGCGCCTGCCAGCACCGTGGGCTGGAAGTAATACCCTTCGCCGGAGACGCGCTCGCCGCCGGTCACGACCTCAATATTCGGCACCTGTTTTGCGCGCTGCACAAAACCTTCTACACGTTCGAGATGCGCCGCAGAAACCAGCGGGCCCATTTCACTGTTTTCATCGGTGCCTAATTTCAGGGTGGAAACCGCATCGCCCAGTGCTGCGACCAGCCGCGCATAAACGCCTTTTTGCGCGTAAATGCGGCAGGCGGCGGTACAGTCTTGCCCGGCGTTGTAGAAGCCAAACGTGCGCACGCCTTCCACCACCTGGTCGATATCCGCGTCATCAAATACAATCACCGGCGCTTTGCCGCCGAGTTCCATGTGGGTACGTTTGATGCCACTGGTGGCCTGCGCAACAATTTTTTCGCCCGTTGCGACCGAACCGGTCAGGGAAATCATGCGGACTTTATCGTGATGCGTCAGCGCGTTACCCACCGTCTGACCGTCGCCAAACAGCACGTTCAGCACGCCAGCCGGGAAGAGATCCTGTGCCAGTTCGCCCAGCTTCAGCGCCGTCAGTGGCGTGATTTCGGAAGGTTTGATCACCACGCAGTTGCCCGCCGCCAGTGCGGGCGCGATTTTCCACGCCGCCATCATCAGCGGATAGTTCCACGGCGCGATAGACGCCACCACGCCCAGCGGATCGCGGCGGATCATCGACGTATGTCCGGCCAGATATTCCCCGCTGGCTAAGCCGTTCAGGCAACGGCTGGCACCGGCGAAATAGCGAAACACATCGGCCACCGCCGGGATCTCATCGCCCAGCGCCAGATGATACGGTTTCCCGCAGTTCAGGGACTCGAGTTTCGCCAGCGCTTCGGCGTTGGCTTCGATGCGGTCGGCCAGCGCTAGCAGCAGTTCGGCGCGGGTTTTCGGCGTGGTTTGTCCCCACTGCGTGAATGCGCGATGCGCCAGATCGACGGCCTGTCTGGTCTGCTGCTCGCTGGCCTGCGCCAGACGCACAATTTCCTGTCCGTTATGCGGGTTGAAAACCGGCAATGACGCCCCTTCTCCGGCAACCAGCTCACCATTAATCAGCATGTTCGTTTGCATCATTTTTCCTTATTATTTGCCGTCACCGGCCACATCAGACCCGTTTCTTGTCAGATACCACGCCCCTAAAATCGGGAACATGGTCAGTACCATCAGGCTCAGCACGACGACGTTCGTCACCGGCACTTCACGCGGCCTGCCCAGCTGATTGAGCAGCCAGATCGGCAATGTCCGTTCGTGCCCGGCGGTGAATGTCGTCACTATGATTTCATCGAAAGACAGCGCGAACGCCAGCATTCCGCCCGCCAGCAGCGCCGTGCTGAGGTTGGGCAAAATGATGTAGCGGAAGGTCTGCCAGCCGTCCGCCCCGAGATCCATCGACGCCTCAATCAGGCTGTGCGTAATCCGCCGGAAGCGCGCAATCACGTTGTTATAAACAATCACCATGCAAAACGTGGCGTGGCCGATAACAATCGTCAGCATGCCCGGTTCGATCTGCGCGGCGTGAAAGGCGTTGAGCAGCGCCAGCCCGGTGATGATCCCCGGCAGCGCGATCGGCAACATGAACAATAATGTGATGCTGTTTTTGCCGTAGAAATTCCGGCGATACAGCGCCGCAGCCGCCAGCGTGCCCAGCACCATCGCGATAATCGTGGCGTAGCAGGCGATTTGTACCGAGAGCCAGACGGCGTCGAGAATGTCGTGACGCCCGGCTGCCACGGCGAACCAGTGCAGCGTGAAGCCTTTCGGTGGAAAACTGAACGCTGCGTCTTCGGTGTTAAAGGCGTAGACGGCAATAATCAGCAGCGGGAAATGCAGGAAAACCAGCCCGCCCCACGCGGAAAGTTTCAGTAACCAGGGTGCGCGTTTAGAGTGCATCGAAAGCCCCCAATCGTTTAACCATCGACAGATAAAGCGCGATCAGCACGATAGGCACCAGCGTAAACGCCGCAGCCATCGGCATATTGCCGATCGAACCTTGTTGTGAATACACCATGTTGCCGATGTAATACCCCGGCGGCCCCACCAGTTGCGGGATGATGTAATCGCCCAGCGTCAGCGAGAAAGTGAAAATCGACCCGGCGGCAATGCCCGGCACCGCCAGCGGAAAAATCACGTAGCGCAGCGTCTGCCACGGCTTAGCGCCTAAATCTTCCGATGCCTGGATCAGCGACAGCGGCAGGCGTTCCAGCGCGGCCTGAATCGGCAAAATCATAAACGGCAACCAGATGTAGACGAAGACCCAGAAGCGGCCAATCCCGGACGTCGATAACGTGTTACCGCCAATCCCCGGCAGGCTCAGCACCGCCGTCAGCAGGGGTTCCAGCCCGAGATGCTCCAGGAACCATTGCAGCACGCCGCCTTTGGAAAGCAGCAGCGTCCACGCATAGGCTTTGACGATATAGCTCGCCCACATCGGCATCATGATGGCGATATAAAAGAACGCCTTTTTCTTGCCGGTGATGTAGCGCGCCATGTAATACGCAATCGGAAACGCCAGCACCGCGCTGAAAAATGACACCAGCAGCGCCATCGTCACGGTGCGGATAATGATGTCGGCATTCACCGGATCAAACAACGCCTGCAGGTTGACCAGCGTCAGCGTATTGGACACCGTCATGGTGAAGTCATCGAAGGTATAAAAACCCTGCCACAACAACGCAAACAGCGAGCCTAAATACACCGCGCCGAACCACAGCAGCGGCGGCACCAGCAGCAGCGCCAGATAAAATCCGGGGCGACGATGCAGGAATGTCACCAGCGCCCGGCAACGCCGCGATCGCTTCTCATAAGGAGTCATACTGATATCCATCGTTTAACCCTCAAGCAGCGCCACCATGGCATCTTTGTCCCAACAGGCCACCACCGGCTGTCCCTGATGGAAGGTGTTTTTCGCGCTGACCGCAAGGTTATTTGCCTCACTGACAAACAGCTTTTCACCGCCTTCGAGCGCCAGCTCGTAGCGCGTTGCGGCGCCCTGGAAATGAATATCTTTGAGAATGGCGCTGACCTGCACCGTGTCCGTTCCGGCCACCGGTTGCGGCGTCAGGCGGATATGTTCCGGGCGGATGGAACGGCTGCCTGAAAGGCCGGTGAGTTTGAGGGAGAGATCGGAAGTGAGCACGTTCGCGGTGCCGACAAACTGCGCGACAAACGCGGTACGCGGGTTGAGATACAGCTCGCGCGGCGTATCGACCTGCTCGATGCGGCCATTGTTGAACACCGCGACGCGATCCGACATCGACAGCGCTTCGCTCTGATCGTGGGTAACAAAAATAAAGGTGATGCCCAGTTCACGTTGCAGCTTTTTCAGCTCGCCCTGCATCTGCTCCCGCAGTTTGAGATCAAGCGCGCCGAGCGGTTCATCGAGCAACAACACGCCCGGCTGATTCACCAGCGCCCGTGCCAGCGCCACACGCTGACGCTGGCCGCCGGACAAAAATGCCGGTTTACGGGCGGCGGTAAAGCCCAGCGCCACGCGTTCCAGCGCTTCCATCGCCTTGTGCGTTCGCTCCTTTTTCCCCACGCCTTTGACCATCAGGCCATAAGCGACGTTATCAAGCACCGTCATGTGCGGAAACAGCGCGTAATCCTGAAAAACGGTGTTCACGTCGCGCTCATATGGCGCAAGCTGCGACGCTTCCTGCCCGTGAATGCGGATGGACCCTGATGTCAGCGTTTCAAAACCTGCGATCAGACGCAGGCAGGTTGTTTTCCCCGAGCCCGACGGCCCGAGCATAGAAAAAAACTCGCCGTCCTGAATATCAATCGACACATTATCGACGGCTTTCACATCCCCGAATAAACGGGAAACATTGATGAACTGTACGGCAGGCATAAAGTGCTCCTGGATTTTTTCACCGAAACCAAACGCAAAATCATTTGAGTTGTATCAAGGCGGCAACTGAGTGAATCCCCGGGAGCTTACTGAAGTAAGTGACCGGGGTTCGCGAACGCAGCCAACGCAGAGACGGCTCAAAGGATGAAGCGGATTATCTGCCGCCCATGATGGCGATATAGTCTTGCGTCCAGCGGCTGTAAGGAACGAACTTCCCGCCTTCGGCCTGCGGCGTTTTCCAGAAGGAAATGGACGCAAACTTATTGAAACCGTTGGTTTCGCAGCCTTCCGCGCCTAAGAGCGGGCTGGCTTTGCATCCGGCCGGAACCGCAGGCACGGAGCCAAACCAGGCGGCAACGTCGCCCTGTACTTTTGGCTCAAGCGACCAGTTCATCCACTGATACGCACAGTTCGGATGCTCAGAATCAGCTGCTAACATGGTGGTATCCGCCCAGCCGGTGACGCCCTCTTTCGGGAACACGGTGGCAATCGGCTGTTTCTCGCCTTTCAGCGCATTGGCCTGATACGGCCAGGAAGAGCTGGCCACCACGCCTTCGTTTTTGAAATCACTCATCTGCACCGACGCATCGTGCCAGTAGCGGTGGATCAGCGGATGTTGTGCGCGCAGCAGTTTCAGCACAGCGGCATACTGGGTTTCATTGAGCTGGTACGGATCATCGATTTTCAGATCCGGCTGGGTGCTTTTCAGATACAGCGCGGCATCCGCGATGGCGATCGGGCCGTCATACGCCTGCACCCGTCCCTGATTCGGTTTGCCGTCCGGCAGATTTTGCGGGACGAAAATGACCGCCCAGCTGTCCGGCGCGGTCGGGAAAGTTTTGGTGTTATACATCAGCAGGTTTGGCCCCCACTGATACGGCGTGCCGTACACTTTCCCGCCAACGTTAAACCATGCGCCCTTCGTCAGACGCGGGTCGATACTCTTCCAGTTGGGGATCAGCGCCGGATTGATTGGCTGGACGCGTTTACCGTAAATCAGACGTAACGACGCATCACCGGACGCCGTCACCAGGTCATAGCCGCCTTTCGCCATCAGGCTGACCATTTCATCGGACGTCGCCGCGGTTTTCACATTCACCTTGCAGCTGGTTTGCTTTTCAAACCGGGTCACCCAGTCGTAATTTTTGTCGCTTTCACCGCGCTCGATATACCCCGGCCAGGCCACAATATTTAACTGGCCTTCGCTTTTACCCAAACTTGCCGGTGTTTCCGCGGCCAGAGCGGTATTTAAAAAACTCAGCAGGCCCAAACAAATAGCAGATAGCTTTTTCATCGGTTACTCCTGTCCTGTCGTCGTAGATATGTTTTTAGAATTGTGGTTTGAACTTCGCCATGATGTGTCTGACTACGCTGTAATCCTGTAATGAATAACTGGAAAGATCGTTGCCGTACCCGGAGCGTTTTAATCCGCCGTGGGGCATTTCGCTGACTAAAGAAAAGTGGGTGTTAATCCAGGTGGTGCCGTATTGCAGGTGGGAAGAGATTTGCATTGCAAGGTCGATATTTTGCGTCCAGACCGACGACGCCAGCCCGTATTCTGATTCGTTTGCCCAGCTGACAACCTGGGCAATAGTATCGAACCGCGTCACGCTCACGACCGGCCCGAACACTTCGCGCTGGACGATTTCATCACTTTGCAGACAGCCCGCCAACAGCGTCGGCTGGTAATAAAAACCAGGGCCGGAATGCGACGCTGCGCCGGTAATACGCTCGATGTGCGGCTGGCTCAGCGCCCGCTCTACAAAGCTCGACACGCGATCCCGCTGGCGGCTGCTGATGAGCGGCCCCATAAAGTTTTCGCTGTCGTTTTTGCGCGCGAAAGATAACTGCGAGACCGCCTCGCCGAGTTTTTCTACCAGACGCTCATAAATCCCGGCCTGCGCATACACGCGGCAGGCGGACGTACAGTCCTGCCCCGCGTTGTAATATCCCCACTGACTGACCGCCTCCACCACATCGTCAATATCGGCGTCATTGCACACAATCACCGGCGCTTTACCGCCCAGTTCCAGATGCGTGCGTTTCACGGTTTTGACCGCAGCCTGAAGAATGCGCTGGCCGGTGACGATATCGCCGGTCAGGGAAATCAGACGTACGTGCGGATGGCTGACCAGCGCATTACCGACGCCCTCGCCGCTGCCGGTGATCACGTTCAGCACGCCGGGCGGCAGGATTTCCTGTAACGCAGGCAGCAGCGCAAGAATGGTCAGCGGTGTGTGTTCGGAAGGTTTAAAAACCACGGTATTTCCCGCGGCCAGCGCCGGTGCAATTTTCCACGCCGACATCATCAGCGGGTAATTCCACGGCGCAATAGACGCCACCACGCCAAGCGGATCGCGGCGCACCATCGACGTATGGCCGGGCAGATATTCGCCGGAAAGCTGCCCCTGCTGACATCGCACCGCACCGGCAAAGAAGCGAAAAACGTCGATGGCCGCGGGCAGATCGTCTTTCAGCGCCTGATGAAGCGGTTTCCCGCAGTTTATGGATTCCAGCTGCGCCAGTGACGATGCCTGTTTTTCGATGGCGTCGGCAATGCGTAAAAGCACCGAAGCGCGTTCGGCTGGCGTGGTGCGTGACCAGCGCAGAAAAGCATTATTAGCGGCGGTGACGGCCTGATCGACCTGAGAAAGCGAGGTTTCAGCGATTTCGGCAATCACTTCACCGGTGGCAGGGTTGAAAATACTTTGCGTGGCGCCCTCGCCGGTCCGGAGGTCGCCGTTAATCGCATGTTTTTCAGAAAAACGGGCAACAAATTCTGCATCCGACATCGCTTACCCCACAGAGAAGACAATCATCGTGAATTAACAAAAATGTTATTTGTTAGTAACAATTTGTCTATTCACATTAGGTAATTTCTCTGAGGGCAACAAATAGCAATTACTGAAGGCTGCGTTCGGAAAAAGCGAATGCCCCGCTAAGCCGGACGTCGCTTGGCGCTGTTCTCCCGCGCAATGGTGAGAAACGGCGTCACCAGCTCAGGTCGCGCACTGCCGCGCCGCCAGGCCAGCCCGATATCCAACGGTTCGATGGAGTCCTCCAGTTTGCTGGCTTCGATCATATTGCCTTCCAGCGACCACGCGCGGTACGCCATGTCCGGCTGAACGGACACGCCAAGCCCTGCCGCCACCAGGCTGCGCACGGCTTCGGTCGAGGCGGTTTTCATCGCGATATTCGGTTTCAGCCCCGCCCGCGCCCACAGCCGCTGCGCGTGCTTTTCCATTTCATCCACATTGAGCTGGATCAGGGGTTCGTTGGCGATATCGGCCAGAGAAATGCTTTCACGCTCCAGCAGCGGATGCAGCGGCGGCAGCCACAAGCGGTAAGAGGAATGGGTCAGCACTTCGGTCTGTAGCGCATCGCGGTCTTCAAGATTTGAGAGGATCAGCACACCGATATCAATTTCGCCGCTGACCAGCAGATGTTCGATGTACTGGCGCTCATCCTCGACGACTTTCACCTCAACGTTCGGGTAATACGCGTTGAACTGCTTGAGTAAATCCACCAGAAAATACCCGGCCACCAGGCTGGTTACGCCCAGCGTAATTTGCCCGGTCACGTTTTCGGTGCCCAGTTGCAGGCTGCGTTTGGCGTTATCAACGGTTGCGAGTATCAGATACGACTGGCGCAAAAACTGATGCCCCTGATGCGTCAGCGTCATCCCCTTCGCGTGACGGTCAAACAGCCGGGCTTCGGTTTCCACTTCAAGTTGCTGAATCGCCTGCGTTAACGACGATTGCGAAACAAACGAGGCCTGCGCAGCCGCAGAAATCGAACCGGTCTCAGCGACGGCAATAAAATGGCGGATCTGGCGTAACGTCAGCATGGCGCGATCAAGACCTCTACATATAATCGAACGCTATCGCTCAGCATTCGGTTTAAGGGAATGATCAAGTAATGGCAGGCGGCGGATTTTTGTCAAACGGGTAGGAAATTATGTTTTCGAGGTGTGATGGGAAACAGGAAAGTTCTTTTTGCATGAAGTCTGTAAAAGAACTATATTTAGACCTCAATAAGCTTGGCGGCCGGAGAAACAAACATGCAAATACAGACCATCAGCTTCGTGAAGAAGCATGCCGCTGTACTTGATCTTTCACAACCGATACTGGTCACTCAGAATGGTGAACCGGCTTATGTGATTGAATCCTTTGAAGACAGACAAAAAAGGGATGAAACCATCGCTTTACTGAAACTGCTGACACTGGCAGAAAATGATAAAGCAGAAGGTCGGACATTCACGAGAGAACAGCTTTTAGCAGACTTACACCGCTAATCCGGTCGGGTTTGCTAAACACTGGGATCCCCTATGTCAGCAACGAAAAGTAAAATAGCAATTGAATACCTGCAGACCGTAAAGCTGTCCATTGATGAAATTGCGAGTTACCAAACTTCCCAAGGTAACGATCCGCTAAAAATCATCAATACCGTGTTGGATGAGTTTGAAGAAAAAGTGAAAGTCTTTCCCTTGTCTTGCCCGATATCACCCGACCTGGCGGCTTTGGGGATCATCAAATATCGTGAATGCAATACCTTAAACGGTTACCGGATCATTTATACCTATAACGAACCGGCAAACATGATTTCTGTGTATGTGCTGCTTTCGCAGCGGCAAAACGTCCAGGAGCTGTTGTTTAAAAAGCTGATCATGGGCTGACAATACAAAAGCCACGCAATATCGCGTGGCTTTGTTTGTTTCAGGCCTTGACGACTCAACAGAGCATCAGTTTTCCAGCTGATAACTCAGCGTGATTTCCGCTTTCAGCACCTGTGAAACCGGGCAGCCGGCTTTGGCTTTTTTGATGATTTCGTCAAATTTGTCTTTATCGATACCCGGCAGTTTGATTTTGCTGTCGAGCGCAATCTTAGTGATGGCAAATCCGCCATCCACTTTATCCAGTGACACATCTGCAACGGTATCGATACTTTCCGGCGTGTGCCCTGCTTCGCCGAGCATCAGCGATAACGCCATTGAGAAACAGGCAGAGTGTGCTGCGCCAATCAGTTCTTCGGGGTTGGTCCCGACTTTGCCTTCGAAGCGGGTGTTAAATCCGTACGGCTGATCCTTCAGGGCGCCGCTTTCAGACGAGATGTAACCCTTACCGTGTTTAATATCGCCTTCCCAGTGCGCCGATCCTTTCTTATGAATGGTCATGTTTTTCCTCCGGTTTGTATTACATTGACTATAAGTATAGCTTTAGCACTGCGTTTCGCGAGGATCGCCCGGCTATGCGGCTTCACCGTGGTTTCAACGCAAACGACGGAGTTCATTCACCCACATAAAAAACAGAGAGAAAAACATGTTTAAACCCCAGGATCTGGTTCAGCCAAAAACCGGCGGACCTAAAATGATTGTATTGCGCGTTGATGGCGGGACGTTGTGGTGTGCCCGTGCGGATGATTTTTCGAAAAAAGAGATCGAAGTGAGCGCAGATTCCGTGAATTTGTATCACGAAGACGGTGATTTCGGCGTTTGTTGAAAGCCGGGTCTACAGTATATTGATACACAAAATCCTGAGATTGTGAAATCTCAGGATTCAAGAATTACTTATTAATTTCTGTAAGATTACCAACCTTTCACGGCATCACCGTGATAGATGGCGTCTGCCGCTTTGACTGTCGCATCCGTGTGATAAGCCTCAACCAGTTCCTTCACGGCCTGGCTGTCTTTGTTATCTTCCCGCGCCACAATAATGTTCACGTAAGGCGAATTCTTATCTTCGACAAACAGCCCGTTTTTGCCCGGCGTGAGACCAACCTGGCCGGAATAGGTCGTGTTGATAATCGCCAGTTCAATTTTGTCATCGTCAATGGCGCGGGTGAGCTGTGGTGCTTCAATCTCAACAATCTTAAGATGTTTCGGGTTCTCGATGATATCCAGCGAAGTTGGCAGCAAGCCCACACCTTCTTTCAGTTTGATTAACCCCTGTTTTTGCAGCAGCAAAAGTGAACGGCCGAGATTGGTCGGGTCATTCGGCACCGCCACCTGCGCACCGTCGCTCAGTTGATCGATAGATTTGATTTTGCGGGAATATGCCGCGATCGGGTAAACAAAGGTTTTGCCGACTTCAACCAGTTTGTAGCCACGTTCTTTAATTTGTTTATCGAGATACGGGCGGTGCTGGAAGGAGTTAACATCAATATCGCCACTGCTTAGTGCGGAATTAGGCAATACGAAATCGTTGAACGTCACCACTTCAACATCCAGATTGTATTTATCTTTGGCCGTTTTCTTGATGGTTTCCCACATTTGCTGATCGATACCTGCACTGATACCCACCTTAATGTGGTTCTCTTTGGATTTTTGATCACAAGCCGTCAGCGCCAGTGCGCCAACCAGGGATAGTGCCAGAATTGAAAGTTTTAGTGCTGTGCGCATAGAGGCTTACTCTTTCCGTGAATAATTTGACGAATGAAACAGCGTCTTTAAAGACCTCAGTGTTTCAAAGCGTTACACGATGGGCAAATACGAAAAAGAAATAACCTAATGCAAAAATGGATTCATCCCCTGAAAAACAGAGTCACTGACGGCCCCAGAATGATATTTTAACTTTTAAGTTACATTATTTCATTTTTATTTCTATAAAACATAAAGTAAAACATGGCCGAAATCATTACCCATCCGGCCATGTTTTATAAGATAAAAAACCATAAAATAAGCTCATTAACGGATATTTAATTCCACTACCCACTCCGATAGCATATCCTTTGATATATAATTTACATCGTAAATACAACCACTTGCTGTAGATACAAAATAACCAATGCAGGGAAATGATTTTGGATGTAATTCATTAAGAGCCTCTTCAATTTCCGCATCACTCATTAAAGGTGAAACGGCAGCTTCAGACAGCCGGAAGTAATCTTCAAACATCGACGATATATAGTCCGTTTCACTTTTAAGTACTCTCATATAGCGCTCTCCCTCAGGTTCAACTCCTTTTTAAAAAATAGCAGGGAGCTGAAGTTCAGGCGAACAATTAATCGACAATAGTTGAGAGTTATTTGCCTTATATCAAATTAAGCCCGCAATCAGCGGGCCTTTGGTAGCGGCAAGATTCTTACGTGGAGAGATTTCCTGTAAGCAACCGATCATTCATTGGCGGAATGCAGCGCAACAGGCTGAGGACGCGAAAGGAAAATGGTGATGCCTGCCAGCAGCGTCAGCGCGCCGCCGAGCAGAAATGCACTGCTGACACCGCGGCTATCCGCCAGGATCCCGCCAAACAAGGCCCCCAGCGCCAGTGAAGTCTGGAATACGCACACAAGCAACGCTGAACCGGTTTCAAACAAGGCAGGCGAAGCCTGATACGTCCAGATATTCAGGCACACCGGCAACGCACCGAATGCCAGCCCCCACAAGATAACCAGTGCAGCCGCCAGCGGTAACGGCACATTAAATACTGACAACACCAGCACCGAGACGCTGAGCAACAGCATATTAAACATAAACGCTTTTTTAACGCCAAACTCACGCACGGTAATCTCAGTTGTCAGAGTACCAAGCAGGCCTGCAAGGCCATAACCCATCAGCAGCAGAGAGATATTGCTCGCAGACAGTTGCAAATTAAACCGTAGCCAGGGTTCGAGGTAGGTGTATGCCGCAAAATGACCACCCGCCATAAACACGCCGATAATCAGCGCATAACGGATACCCGCGACTTTCGTTACCCCCAGCATTGCACGCAAACCTATAGATTGTTGCGCGGGTAAAGAAGGGAGTGCCAGCCATTGCAGCACAAAGAAAGCCAGCGCCAGAACGGCATTCAGGGTGAACGCCATCCGCCAGCCAAACAGATCGCCGATAAATGCCCCGGCAGGCACCCCGGCAACGGTTCCAACCGCAACGCCTGCGGTAATCAGCGAAATGGCGCGAGCGCCCTGCTCTTCGGAAACCAGACGCCTTCCGGAAGGAATAGCGAATGACCAGAACCCCCCGACGCCGACCCCCAAAATAATGCGTCCGATCAGCAAAACGTTGAAGGACTCCGCCATCACGGCGATACCATTTGCCAGAATTACCGTCGCAGAAAGCAACAGCAGCAGATGGCGGCGATCTATTTTTCGGGCAAACAGCATAATCAGCGGAGCAGAAATTGCTGCGATTAATCCCGGCAACATCACGGCCAGACCGGCGTGGCCTTCCGTCACGCCCAAAGACTGCGCAATCGGCGAAAGCAGCCCGATCGGCAGAAATTCAGTATTAACCAGCGCGAATGTACCGCAGGCCAGAGAGAAAACCGCCAGCCAGCGGCGGAACGCAGAAGTATCTGGCCGGGTGTCCAGCGATGAGCACTCAGTCATTATAGTTATCCTTAGCAGGGTGAATTATTACGGACATGAAGTTTGATCGTAATAAAACGTGATCGCCGTCACCAGGTCAAGATTTTTTATAACGACCGTTAGGGTATTTCTAATCACCATTTGGACTAAGCCAGACCCCGCCTGCGATGCGGCTTACAGAGGCATCTCAGGCCGCCGGTTTGCAGGGCACATACAGATAACTCGGACAGAAAATCTCTCCACATATAAAGTATGTTGTAACTAATCTGGTTAAAATCAATCTTTATGCAAATAACCGGTCAATACAGGGATAAGGAGAAAGGAAAACACTGAACGACTGAATATGATAATCAGCTTCTCCTCGTCTCCGAAGTCTGCAATATCTCAAATATTAAGCGAAAGAAATACGATGAACATGGCTGATATCTATCGTTTTACGTGCCTGCGCAAGGCTATAGGCATTCTGAATGTTAAGCCATGTCTCCGCAGTGCCACCGACGGCTACTGCGAGTTTTAACGCCATTTCTGGCGTAATATTTACCTTGCCATTGAGAATGCGACTGGCGGTCGATGGTGCTATATCCATCGCGGTTGCAAACTGACGAAGGCTTACGCCAGCATCTTCTAAAATTTCGCCAATGACTTCCCCAGGAAATGCCGGATTAAACATAGCCATTAGTGGTAATCCTCCAAGTTAAGAATATCAACGTCGCCATTTTCAAAAATAAATGTCAAACGCCAGTTACCAGAAATACTGATTGACCATGTATTAGCACGGTCCCCTTTTAGCTCATGAAGATCATAGCCAGGCAGGTCTATGCCATCGATTGTGACTGCATTATCCAGGACGGTCAGTCGTGGCCGGATGCGCTTAACGAGCCCCTGCTCCAGGCCGCTGCTATCGCCTTTCTGATAGAATTTTTTCAATCCCTTATGTTTGAAAGTCTTTATCATCGGTACATCCACTGTTCCTAAGTAAGGAACAGTATAACGACTGTTCCCACCTATGCAACAGTGGCATTACATTAAAAGTAACCTGATAATTTATATCTGATCTGTAGCGCATGACGTTCGTTCCCGCTTTGAGCCAGTTTGTCAAACCTGCACAAAATGCCCCGCTCTGACTTCGCGGTAATGCCGGGCGGGCGGCAGATAGCTGGCGCCGCGCAGCGGGCTGGCGAGTTCTTCCGGCGCAACGGCTCTTTTGCGGCGGACATCCGGGTCGGGCACCGGCACGGCGTCCAGCAGTTTGCGGGTATAGATGTGTTGGGGATTTTCGAAAATATCCGCACGGGACCCCATTTCCACGATTTCCCCCCGATACATCACCGCCACGCGATGGCTGATGCGTTCCACGACAGCCATATCATGGGAGATAAACAGATACGCCAGCCCGAGCTCCTGCTGGAGATCGAGCATCAGATTAATGACCTGCGCTTTTACAGACACGTCCAGCGCCGAAACGGCTTCGTCGGCGATAATCATTTTGGGTTCCAGCGCCAGCGCGCGCGCAATGCAGATCCGCTGGCGCTGACCGCCGGAAAACTGATGCGGAAAACGCGACGCCATATTACTTTGCAGCCCGACCTGTTCAAGCAGTTGCGCGACGCGGCGTTTCGCGCCTTCTGCGTTGTGCAGGCCGAGACTTATCATCGGTTCGGCAATCGCCTGGCCGATTCGCATACGCGGATTCAGGCTTTCATACGGATCCTGAAAAATCATCTGCGCCTGCGTGCGGATTTCCGCCAGATGCGCCGGATCGGCACGGCGGATGTCCTGGCCGGTGATCAGCACCTCGCCGGAGGTGGCTTCGGTGAGACGCAAAATCGTGCGGCCGGTGGTTGATTTCCCGCAGCCCGATTCCCCGACCAGCGAGAGCGTTTCGCCCGGTTGCAGGGTGAACGAGAGATCTTCCACCGCATGCACGCGCGCCGTCACCCGCCGCAGCAGGCCGGATTTCACATCAAAGCGCGTAATCAGTTTTTTTACATCGAGCACCGGCTTTCCGGCGCGTAACGTGTTGACCGGTCCAGCCACAGGCTGCGGTTCTCCGGTGCGCATGTCCGTCAGCGGAAAACGGGTGGGCAGCGTCGTACCCTCCATCGCGCCGAGCCGTGGCACTGCCGAAAGCAGCGCGCGGGTATAAGCGTGTTGCGGCAGATGAAAGATTTCGCGTGTAGACGCCAGCTCCACCGCTTCGCCACGGTGCATCACCAGCGTGCGGTCAGCGACTTCCGCCACCACGCCCATATCATGCGTGATGAACAACACCGACATCCCCTCTTCTTCCTGAAGCGATTTTATCAGCGCCAGAATTTGCGCCTGAATAGTGACATCCAGCGCCGTCGTCGGCTCATCGGCAATTAATAAACGCGGATTACAGGCCAGCGCGATGGCAATCACCACCCGCTGGCGCATGCCGCCGGAAAAGCTCAGCGGATATTCATTGAGCCGGGACGTAGCCGCCGGTATGCGCACCTTTTCCAAAAGCCGGACGGCTTCGGCGCGCGCGGTGACATCGTCCATGCCGCGATGACGTTTGAGCACTTCGGTAATTTGTACGCCGATTTTCAGCACCGGATTCAGGCTGGTCATCGGCTCCTGAAAAATCATCCCTATGCGGTTGCCGCGAATACTCTGCATCTGGCGCGGGCTCAGGCTGAGTAAATCTTGTCCGCCGAACTGAATTTTTCCCGAATAGCGGGTCTGTTTTTCATCCAGCAAACGCATGACCGACATCGCCGTCACGCTTTTCCCTGAGCCGGATTCGCCCACCAGCGCCAGCGTTTCTTTCGGGCCAATCGAGAAGGAAAGATCCCTCACCACGTTCAGCCATTCGCCGTCTGCGCTGAAAGCGGTATTAAGGTTTTCGACCTGTAAAACCGGATTGTGCATCTTCAATTCTTATTCCGTGGGTTAAGGATGTCGCGCAGCGCATCGCCGACTAAGTTGATGGCGACAATCAGCACCAGCAACGTCAGGCCGGGGAAAACGCTGATCCAGTAATCGCCGGACATCAGGTAATCAAAACCGTTGGCGATGAGTAAACCCAGCGAAGGTTCGGTGACCGGCAGGCCGATGCCGAGAAACGAGAGCGTGGCCTCAAGCATGATCGCGTAGGCAATGCGCATGGTCGCGACCACAATCAGAGGCGGCAGGCAGTTGGGCAAAATGTGGCGAAACAGAATGCGCGGATTCGACAGCGCCATGCTGCGCGCGGCATCCACGTAACTTTTTCGGCGTTCGAGCAGCGCCGAACCGCGCACCGTGCGCGCGTAGTACGCCCACTGCGTGACGATCAGCGCCAGAATGATTTTATCGACACCCTGCCCGAGCACCGCCAGCAAAATCAGCGCGATTAAAATCGGCGGGAAACTCAGCTGGATATCGACAACGCGCATGATCAGCGCATCGGTTTTGCCGCCGGCATACGCGCTGGTCAGCCCCAGCGCAGCACCGATAGCCAGGGCGATCAGCGCACTTGAAACACCCACCAGCAGGCTGGTTCGCATGCCATAAAGAATGGCGCTCAGTAAATCACGCCCCTGATCGTCCGTGCCCAGCCAGTAAATCATGCCGCTCATGCTGGCCGTGCCTGGCTTGAGGCGGCCATCCATAATGTCGAGCTGTGATAAATCGTACGGATTTTGCGGTGAAATCCACGGCGCGAACACCGCCAGCAAAATAGCGATCCCTAAAATAATCAGGCCGCAAAGGGAGAATTTATTGCGCAGTAGCGCGCGCACGGTGTGGTAAAACGCCGAATGCGCTTTGCCCTGCACAACAGTTCGGGTATGTACCGAATCAGACGCCATCAGTTTTCGCCCCCCAGCCTCACGCGTGGATCGGCCAGCACGTACAACACATCCACCAGCAGGTTGATCAGGCTGAACATCACCACCGTGATCATCAGATACGCCAGAATCACCGGCCGGTCGAGCACCGCAATCGAGTCAATGATCAGCTTGCCCATTCCCGGCCAGGCGTAAATAGTTTCGGTGACGACGGCAAACGCAATCAGCGATCCCAGCTCCAGACCGATGACGGTAATGAGTGGGATCAGCGTGTTTTTCAGAACGTGAACCAGCACGATGCGGCTTTCAGAAAGCCCTTTGGCGCGGGCAAAACGGATGAAATCCTGTTGCAGGCATTCGAGCACACCGGCGCGGGTCAGGCGGATGATCAGCGAGATCTTGAACAATGCGAGATTGAACGCAGGCAGGAGCAGATGCGCGAGGCCATCGGAGGTAAACAGGCTGACGGGTACGCCAAAAATGTCCACCGTCGCGCCACGCCCCGACGCAGGCAGCACACCCAGTTTGACGCTGAAAAACATAATCATCATCAGCCCGATCCAGAATGTGGGCAGGCTGAAACCTAAAATCGAGACGGTCATGATGGATTTGGAAAGCCAGCCGTCCGGGCGCAAACCGGCATAAACGCCGAGCGGAATACCAATCACCAATGCCAGCACAAAGGCCACCAGCGCCAGTTCGAGCGTGGCGGGCATCCGCTGGAAAATCAGGTGCAACGCGGGCTGGTTGTAGATAAAGGAGTTGCCCATGTCGCCGTGCAGCGCGTTCACCAGAAACAGGCCGTACTGTTCCCACACCGGTTTGTCGAGGCCGAAGGACTGGATCACACTGAGCCGCTCGGCGGGCGTTGCGGTGGTGCTGAGCAGCAGGTCCACCGGATTTCCCACCAGATAAACGCCGCCAAACACCAGCAGCGACATCACAAACAGCGTGAGCAGCGTTTGCCCGAAGCGCCCGAGCAGATACCGGCTCATTTTTGCGCTGCGCCGTAACGGGAAATGACGCGACGCAGCAGGCTGAAGAAACCGTATTCATCGACACTTTGCATGACGTGCGCATTGGGCGGTGTCGCCAGTTTTTGCCAGAAATCAGCATAGGTATAACCGGCGGTTTTGCCGGAGATCTCAACGCCCACGCGGGCAGGTAAACCGTCAAACAGCCCCGGCTGTAGCAGCCAGGCGATCACGGTCGCGTCATGAACCGGTCCGCCGTCGCGGCCAAAACGGCGTAAATCACTGCGATCAAACGCGCCCAGCAGCGCCGCAATGGCCTGCCCCGGAAGGCCGCCGTCCTGTTTTAGTGCTTCAATATCACCGGTGCCAATCAGCGCCTGAAACGTCATATCCAGCGGCATGATCACCAGCGGAACGCCGCTGTTAAACACTTTTTCGGCCGCGTGCGGATCGGCATATGCGTTAAATTCAGCCCAGGGCACGCGGTGCCCGAGCGCGGTAAACGCGCAACTCATGGTGACGATTTGTTTAATGCCGCGCGCCACGTCCGGGTGCATCCCGAGCGCCAGCGCAATATTGGTCATCGGGCCAATCACGCACAGCGTCACCAGGTCGTTGTCATCAGCGGCTTTTCGCAGCGTACGCACCAGAAAATCAACAGCGTGTTCCGCCTGCGGTTGCAGCTTGCTGTCAGGCACCAGCTCATTTCTGAATGCGCCGATATGCGCGTATTTGCCGTAAACCTGTTCACGCACCAGCGGACCGGGCGCACCGGCAAACACCGGCGTCGCGGTTTTTCCCGAGAGCGCGACAATTTTGCAGGCATTCTGCACGGCGTCTTTCAGCGCCACATTTCCGGCGACTACCGTCACGCCGAGCACGTCCAGCTCCGGCGAAGCCAGCGCCAGCCACAGCGCAATGGCGTCATCCACGCCCGGATCGGTATCAATAATGATGCGCTGCGTCATAGGATTATTTCCCGGCATAGCGTGAGAGCAGTTCGTAAAACAGCGCGAAGACTTTGTTCGCATCCACGCGTGTCACAATATCGACGTTCGGGGTTTCGCCCGATTTTCCGTACCAGTCGGCGACGGTCTGCCCCATACATAACTCACTGTTATGTTCGATAAAGACCCGCGCTTTTTCCGTGCCGAACAGCTCCGGCGCAAGGACATAGGCGATCACCAGCGGATCGTGCAACGGCCCGCCGCGGGAACCATAACGGCGCACGTCATTGCGATCCCAGAATGCCATCAGCTCACCGAGTTGCGCAGAAATACGGCCGGAAACTTTGACGAACTTCGCCACATGTTCCGGCGTCAGAATGACCTGATGCGTCGCGTCGAGTGGCAAAACCGTAATGTTAAGCGGGCTGGAAAAAACGATATGCGCGGCGTGCGGATCGGCCAGCATGTTGAATTCGGAAGTCATGGTGCGGTTACCGGCTTCGCGGTACGCGCCGCCCATCAGCACCACGCAGGAAATACCGGCGGCAATGTGCGGTTTGATGCGCAGCGCCGTGGCAAGGTTGGTCAGCGGCCCAAGCACGCAAAGCGTCAGCGGCTGATTATCGGCAATTGCCTGTTCGCACCTGTCGATCAGAAAGTTAACCGCATGCTGAGTTTCAGGCAGTTTTTTGGGGGCCGGAAACGCGGTATTGCCCAGTCCGTTCTCACCGTGAAACTGGCCGTGGAGCGGCGCGCGCAGCATCGGCTGATGGCATCCGGCAAATACCGGAATGTCCATGCGGTAACCCAGTTCGGTAATTTGCAGCGCGTTGCGTAAGGTATTTGCCAGCGGCTGATTACCGCAAACGGTGCAGATACCGATGATATTTAGCTGTGGTGCAACAAAAGCGCTGAGTAACGCTATGGCATCGTCGATGCCCGGATCGCAGTCAATAATCACCGGCAGCGTTTTCATAAAGCACCGACCGAACGCAGGACTTCTGCGATTTCCTGACGCGCCGCATCATTGAGCGGAATTTGCGGCGGGAGCGGATCACCAACCTCAAACCCCTGCAATTGCAGTGCGGCTTTGATGCATCCGGCAATCGAATATTTGGCGAAGATTTCGTTGATGCGCCACAGCGGTCGTTGCAGTTCCATGGCCTTTTTCCAGTCGCCCTGACGTGCGGCCTCGTAAAGCGCGAGACTCTGTTTCGGGACAATACAGGCCGGTCCGGCCATCCAGCCCACGCCACCGATCATCATGACACACACCGGAATATGCGCCGACGCGGCAAAGACCTGCATCCGCCCTTGTGTGCGCTCTATGATCGACAGCAGCCGCCCGGTATTGGTCGACGCATCTTTAATATAGTTAATGTTCTCAACATGGCTCAGCCGCTCAATCACCGGCAGGCTGAGATCGGAACGCTGGAATTGCGGATTGGTGTACAGCACGACCGGCAGTTTTCCGGCGGCCAGCGCGATGGCGCGGAAGTAATCTTCCACACCCTGTTCGGGCACCGGGAAATACGCTTCCAGGATCGCCAGAATACCGTCGACACCCAGAGCGGCGTAGCGAGCGGTTTGCGCGACAGCGTCCTGGATGGTGGTGGCTGCGACTCCGGCAATGACCGGAACGCGGCCCCGAGCGGCTTCAACGACTGTTTTGACAACCTCAGTGCGCTGCTCTGCGCTGAGATAAGCAAACTCACCTGTACTGCCCAGCGGCGTCAGACCGTGCACGCCGCTATCAATCAGATGCCCGACCAGTGCCGTAAGCACCGGTTTGTCTATCTGGCCGTCGGGGGTAACCGGCGAAACCAGATAGGGATACACACCGCTAAAAGAAGTCATAGCTTCTCTCTCTTTTCTTAGAACAACCCTGGTGTTGGTGCTCTATTCCCGCCTTGGTTCGGTATGTACGTTGTCCGTGTTCTTATGCCGCTGAACACTTACTTTTGATGGACAAAGTACGGCAATGTGTAGCCATCAGATCGGCCTGTGTAGCTGTAAGGGGTTTTCATTGCCCAGGTATACGAGAGGAACAGCAGCGGAATGGTGCCTTCGTCCTTCATCGCAATCTCTGTGGCCTGTTGCAACAGCTTTTCACGCTGGCCGTCGTCGAGGGTTTCCCGCGCTTTGGCCAGCGTTTTATCAAATTCAGGATTCGAATAACGCCCGCGGTTACCTTGCCCGCCGTTCGGCCCGAAAGTCTCGAGCAGCGGCCCGAGCACGCCCGACGCTTCGCCGGTTTCAATCGCCGCGCCGCCCATAATCAGGCTGAAATCACGCTTCGAGGCCCGCGAGAAATAGACGCTGCCCGGCATGGTCACGACATCAGTTTTGATGCCCACGCGGCTGAACATCTGGCCGAGCGCCTGCGCAATTTTAGAATCGTTCGGATAGCGGTCGTTTGAGGCGTGGAACGTCAGGGTGAAACCGTCCGGATATCCCGCCTGCGCCAGCAGCTGTTTGGCTTTCGCCGGATCATAAACCGGTGCGGCAATCGACGGCGTGTAGCCGAAATACCCTTTCGGCACCAGCTGCGAGGCCGGAACGCCCTGCCCGTCCATAATGCGGTCAACGATTGCCTGACGGTTAATCGCCAGCGACATCGCCTCACGCACTTCCCGCTTTTTCAGCGGATTGCTGCCGTCCGGCCCTTTGGCAAACGGCGACACATCGCGATCCTGATCCGGGTGTAAATACAAAATGCGGTTACCGGCGACAGATTCCAGATGCAGGCTGGTTTGTTTCGCCAGATCCCGCCCGTCCGCCGTCGGCACGCTTTCAATTAAATCCACGTCACCGGAACGCATCGCGGCCACGCGTGCGCTCGGGTTTTTGAAGACGCGCAACGTGACTTTGTCCCACTGCGATTTTCCGCCCCAGTACTGGTCATTGCGTGCCAGCACCACGTTGTCGTCCGGCGTCCAGCTGACAAATTTGAACGGCCCGGTGCCGATAACGTCTTTCCCTTCGTTCAGGGTTTGCGAGGGCACCGTTTCCAGACGCGCCGGTAAAATTGCCACGCGGCTCAGGTTGTTGAGCAATAAAGGTGTCGGCGTTTTGGTGACAATTCTCACCGTTAGCGGGTTCACTTCCGTGACGTCAGCAATGTCGTTGACGTACGGCGTGTAGGCGCTAGGGCTGTTTTCAGAGGCCAGCGCCACGCGTTTGATGCTGGCGATCACGTCTTTGGCGGTGAAGTCACTGCCGTCGTGGAATTTCACGCCGGGACGCAGGGCGAATTCCCAGGTGGTGTCGTTGATGACTTTCCACGAGACGGCAAGTGCAGGCGATATGTGTTGTTTTTCGTCCTGATTCACCAGGCCGTCAAAGATATTGCGGGCCATCGCGCTGTTGGCGCCACCCACATAAAACTGAGGATCCATCGAAGTCGTTGACGCAGCAAGACCAATATTCAGGTCAGCGGCCTGTGCTGCAAAGGTTTGAAACCCTGAAATGGTGGCCAGCGCCGAGGAAAGCACTGCGGCCAGAACGGACTTTCTCATGCATTTAACCCTTAATTATTTTAGATTTTCAGGCAATGTGTGTCAGATCGTAAATCGGAGTCTAGGGGGTGGACTTCTGGATTGAAAATTGTATTTTGTGTTACATCCATAAACAAATGTTATGGATTCTGAGGAAATATTATGAAAATTAATCCCCGACAGGTCGAAGCCTTTCACAAAGTGATCCTCACTGGCGGGATTACGGCGGCGGCGAATATGATGAATATCACGCAGCCCGCGGTCAGCAGGCTGATCCGTGACTTTGAATATGCCATCGATCTGAAGCTGTTTGACCGCGACGGTCGCGGGCTGATCCCGCGCGACGATGCCATCAAGTTGTACCGTGAAGTCGAACGCCTTTACCTCGGACTTGAACATATTTCACGTATCGCCGACGAAATCCGCCACTCTAAAGGCAGCGTTTTGCGTATCGGCAGCGTCGCGGCACTTTCGCCGCTGTGTGTTGAGCACGTGCTGCCACCGCTGATTGAAGAGATTGCGGATATCTCACTGTTTCTCGATATCGAAAGCACGACGCACATTATGGATGTGGTCACCGGCAACCAGTACGACGTGGGGTTTATCTTCGGAAAGCCCGATGTAAAGGGGCTGGAAGCCGAAATGCTGGCGCAGGCCAACGCGGTAGCGGTGATGTCGCCAAGGCATCCGCTGGCAAAACAGGACGTGGTGACTGCGATGGACCTGACCCGCTATCGCCCCATTATTCCTGGCCGGAAAACGCCGCTGCGCGAACAGCTGGATCAGGTCATGAGCCGTCTCGACCTGTATATGAACAACCCTATCGAAACGTCGCTTAATAATTGCTGCATCATGGCGGGGAATAATCTGGGCATCGGCATCGTCGATTACATTACGGCGCGCAGCCACAAGAGCGATATTGTGCTCAAGCCATTTACGCCAGATATAAGTATTGCCTATCTTGCCGTATTCCCGCCGCAGATCCCGAAAAGTCGTCTGGTAGAACACATTACTCAAGAAATGAAGACGTTAATCGAAGGTTATCTGTGATCCTTTGTGACAGCCCCCCCGAAAACCCACCAAAAGGTTCACACAAAGTCACATTTCTTTGTGATTGCTGTCACACTCTCCATTCTGTTTAAGCCATTTGTGGGTAAATAGCGCGCCCAAATAGACTTAAAGGCTATATAAACTTCCTGCAACATCATTTATTTGAATAAGTCGTTTTTTTTATTCCATTTAAATCAATACACTAACAATTAGCCGTACAAAGAGTAATCTCACTTATAATAATTTACCTAATTTCAAACTCTTCGTTACACATTCACAACCCCGATGAGAAGTATTACTATTTGCGCGAAATTGTCCTATCTGGTTCATTTGATAACAGGTGTTCATTACGTGTTTCCAGCTTTTCACACATCTTGACTACAATAATTTTGTCTACAACATATGTGCAGTGAGATAAATCATGCCAACAATTAAGAGTAAATGGACCTGGCTCCTCTGGCTGCTGAGTGCGCTGATGGCCGTTATCGGCCTGACACTCGGCATCGGCGGTGCGTATCTGGCCACATTGGGAGGAAGCATTTACTTCCTGCTGATGGGTCTGGCGCTCGTCGTTTCCGCCGTTTTAATTTTCAAAGGCAAGCCTTCGGGCGCGTGGCTCTACGCCGTCGCCTTCGTGCTTTCTGTTATCTGGGCTATCTGGGACGCCGGTTTTACCTTCTGGCCGCTGTTCTCCCGCCTGTTCACCTTTGGTGTTCTGGCCTTCCTCATCGCACTGGCTTATCCGCTACTGAAATCGCGTGCGGGCCTTGTTGCCCGCAAAGGCCCGAGCTTCTCGCTCGCCGCCGTGCTGGCGGTAGCCCTGATTGCGGCATTCGGTAACACGTTCGTGCCGACGCCAATCATCAGCGCTGATAACGATCAGGTTCCGGTCAAACCGGTTGATAAAGATGCGGAACAGAAAAACTGGGCGAACTGGGGCAACACCACCGCAGGCGATCGTTTTGCTGCACTGGATCAGATCAACAAAACCAACATCGATAAATTGCAGGTTGCGTGGATTGCGCATACCGGCGATATCCCGCAGAGCAACGGTTCCGGTGCAGAAGACCAGAACACACCGCTGCAAATCGGTGACAAGCTGTTTGTGTGTACCGCGTACAGCAAAGTGATCGCGCTTTCTGTGGATGACGGTAAAAAGCTTTGGGCTTACGACTCCAACTCTACCGCGCCGAACTGGCAGCGTTGCCGTGGTCTGGGCTATTACGAAAACAGCAGCGAGAACAGCGCGGCGCCACAGGCACCGGCAGCTCAACCGGCAGCCGTTCCTGCGGCCGAGCCGGTAACACCAGCGGCTTCCGAAGCGGCCGCGCCGGTTTCTGATGCGCCACAAGCGCCAGCGGCCACCGGCGGTACCGTGAGCGGAACCTGCGAACGTCGTCTGTTCCTGCCAACCATCGATGCGCGTCTGATCGCCATCAACGCCGACACCGGCAAGCCTTGTGCTGATTTCGGTGACAACGGCGTGGTTGACCTGAAAGTCGGCATGGGTGAAGTGAAACCGGGCTACTACCAGCAGACCTCTACCCCGCTGGTCGCGGGTAATGTGGTCGTGGTCGGTGGCCGTGTCGCCGATAACTTCTCCACCGGCGAACCTCCGGGCGTGGTGCGTGCGTTTGACGTTCACACCGGCGCACTGGTTTGGGCATGGGATCCGGGTAATCCGAACATCACCAAACTGCCACCGGAAGGTGAAACGTACACGCGCGGTACGCCGAACGTCTGGTCAGCGATGTCTTATGATCCGAAACTGGGTCTGATTTATATGCCAACCGGCAACGCCACGCCTGACTTCTTCGGCGGCACGCGTACCGAGCTGGATGATAAATACAGTTCATCCGTGGTCGCTGTTGAAGCCACAACCGGTAAAGTTCGCTGGACGTTCCAGACCACACATCACGATCTGTGGGACTTTGACCTGCCGTCTCAGCCGCTGCTGTATGACCTGCCGGACGGTAAAGGTGGCAGCACGCCGGTTCTGGTGCAGACTTCCAAACAAGGCATGATTTTCATGCTGAACCGCGAAACCGGCCAGCCGGTCGCGAAAGTGGAAAACCGCGAAGTGCCGCAGGGTAACGTCCCTGGCGAACGCTACTCCAAAACGCAGCCTTTCTCCGTCGGTATGCCAAACATCGGCAACCAGACTTTGAAAGAGTCTGACATGTGGGGCGCAACGCCGATGGACCAGTTGCTGTGCCGCATCGAGTTCAAAGGCATGCGTCACGAGGGCGTTTATACGCCTCCGGGTCTGGATCGTTCCCTGCAATTCCCGGGTTCTCTGGGCGGCATGAACTGGGGTAGCGTGTCGGTTGATCCGAACAACGCCATCATGTTCGTGAATGATATGCGTCTGGGTCTGGCGAACTACATGGTTCCGCGTGCCAAAGTGCCAACCGGCGCGAGCGGTATTGAGATGGGGATGGTGCCGATGGACGGTACGCCGTTCGGCGCAGTCCGCGAGCGTTTCCTGTCTCCGCTGGGCATTCCCTGCCAGAAACCACCGTTCGGTACGATGTCTGCGGTTAACCTGAAAACCGGTAAAATCGTCTGGCAGGTTCCTGTCGGTACGGTGAAAGACACCGGTCCGCTGGGCATCAAAATGCGTATGCCAATGGAAGTCGGTATGCCAACGCTGGGCGCGAGCCTGTCAACGCAATCCGGCCTGCTGTTCTTCGCCGGTACGCAGGATTTCTATCTGCGCGCGTTCGATACCGCAACCGGTAAAGAAATCTGGAAATCCCGCCTGCCGGTGGGCAGCCAGTCCGGCCCGATGACTTACGTTTCCCCGAAAACCGGTAAACAGTACATCATCATCAGCGCCGGTGGCGCACGTCAGTCCGCAGAACGCGGCGACTACGTGATTGCCTACGCATTACCAGATCAGAAGTAATTCGATTTAATTTTGTCGAAAAACAAAGCCCGCCGGTGTGAACTGGCGGGCTTTTTTGTTTCGGGGATGTTTATGGGGTGTTCAGGGAAGCCTTGATGCCTGACTCTTTAATCCTGCGAATATTGCTTCGCTGATTTTTACAGGAAAACCGGCGGGCAATAAAGCCGCGACGTCCTTAATCACCTGCGGAGTTTTTTCTTTCATTTCCGCCATCATACGGACCACACTCTCTTGCGGAAAATCGACCCGCTGCGCCGTTGTGCCAAAATGCCGGGGAAGGATCCTGTCCCAGTGAAAATGCCGGTTTTTCCCCAGAACAGCCATCGCCATTTTGGCTTTTTTCGCCGGTATACCTTGCGGATGCATAAGCGGGAAAGCAGACATCACATCATACAGTGGCGTCATCCGGTATGCGCTTCCGGGTTCTATATACACGCTAAAGTTCTTCGCATGACCGTCAATGGCAGCGAGCATCCAGAACAGAATCTGACTCTTAAAAAACAGTTCCCGATCACGTAAAACCTGCTGTGAGCCAAGCAGAAGTTTCATTGCCGCCGCGATGCCCGGACCACCGTCAGACTCGTATTTCAGCGCCGGAGCCACGCCCAGCGCCTGACAGAAATCTTCCTGCGGCAACCGCATCAGCCAGGAACCATCCTGTGACCAGCGGCGATCAAAGCGCTCAACCACTAACACTTTTTGCGTACCGAAACGGGCAATTTCGGCACGGGCGGCGGGGAGCCCAAACTGTTCCGCAATCTTCAGGCACAACCATTCATTTTCAACACTTTCGCTTAAATCGATTCCATTGTTTGCTATATAGCCAATGGGAAGTTTAAGAATATGGCTCGTCGGCGTGCTCCCCTGCGGACGATGCCACTGGTCGCGATACCATAACAGGGCTGTTTTTTCCTGAGCTCCGGCCAGCGAAATACGAAAGTCATCGACTTCCGCTTCCATGCCCAAAGGGGCTTCTTTATAGCCCTGAAGAAGATGTTCCACTTCTTCATCGCTTAGCGGTTGCGCATGAATTTCAGTTACCGGCGTGACTTGGCTGTTCTCCGGATACAACTGAACTGCACCGACACAATCGCCCCCAATGCGGGAAAGCAAATCGAAAGGCTGCTTCGTCGGAATGGCAAAACGCGCCTGAATACGGCTGCGGATTTGCTCATTATCGGGGAGAAGGTTATCAAAAAAGTTGTATACCACGGCACCACGAAACTTTGCAGTTTGCAGCGGAAGCGATAACGAAATAGCACGAGCTCCCGCCCGGTTCAGCCAGCTTTCGTGATACATAAATGACATTTCACCGCCACTGGCTTTCTCTAACGTCCCCACCGTAATGCCATTTAACGCGAGCGTTAACTTATCCATGTATTACCACTCCTGATCCCACGACGTCTTGTCCTGTGGATCACTGTTTCTTGGTGCTATCTGCAGCTCTAAATCCAGCGCAGCGAGCAGTTTAAACAGTGTTTCCAAGCGGGTTCCATCCGGGTAATTTTCAAATTCAGAAACCGTGGACTGTTTCAGGCCCATTGTCTCAGCGGTTTTACTCTGGCTCAGTTTGCGCTTTTTACGCTCATTCCGCAGTGCACTGGCCAACATTTTTGTTGAAGTTATATTCATATTATCCTCCATGGCGGATATTTTCAGTATATCCCCTGTAAGGGATAAATCAATTTCTATCCTCTAAAGCGGATAATATTAAAATATCCTCTACACCCTATAAGCTGTAAAAATCTAATACAGCCTTCAGGCTGTAATTTGCCCTTTCTGCCTGTCACATGTTTCAATGCGTTCCCGTTCTCCCGGTCTCAAATAAGCCAGACGCCGATGAAAAAAAGTGAATTTATCGCTCAGGATTTGCTGAGCAAGATTTATCAGCACAGCGGATCTCTGCCGGAAAAGTTGCCGCCGGAGCGCCAGCTGGCGGAAGAGTATGGTGTGTCACGGTTTACCGTGCGCAAGGCGCTGGAAAAACTCGTGAGTATCGGCGCGGTGCGCATCGTGCAAGGCTCGGGGATTTATATCAATGCGGGCGTCGGCAGCAATCCGCTGGTATACAACTCGATTACCGAGAAGAAATTCACCGACATCAGTTTCAAAATGCTGGAGTTGCACAAACGGCGGCCTGACCGCGAAGAGCAGCAGGTTTTCGATTTAACCGCGGATGATTTTATCTGGGCGTTTACCCGTCTGCGGCGCATCAGCCAGCGCAACGTACAGATTGAGTATTCGCGGATGCCCGCCGAAGGTTTTGCGGATCTGAATCAGAAAACGATCGAGCATTCCATTCAGCAATACGTTCTGAATAAAGGCTTCGCGATTTCGCATTCCCTCACCCGTTATCAGGCGGTCACCGTCAGCAAAGAACAGGCGCAGTTGCTGGGCTGCAAGAAAGGCATCGCCGCCATGCAGATCACCAACAGAGGGATTTTGCAGGGCGGCCGCGTTTACGCGTTCAGCGATATCCTCGATATCGACTATTCATGCACTTACGTTATCCCGTTTAATCAGGATAATCTGGCGTTTCGCCAGACTTAAGGCGTGTGGATCACGCCGTCGGGCAGGCGGCTTTGCGTCCATTCATGCGGACGATACACCACCGGAAATTCATTCGCCGCCTCGCTGTTGAAATCCACGCCGATCCCGGCTTCTTCACACGGATAAAAATACCCGTTCACCGGTGTCTGTGCGCCGGGGAAAACCTGCTGCGTATTAGACGGATAAGCCACAAATTCCTGAATTGCAGAATTGTGCAGATGAATATTCAGGTGCGTATTCACCGCCGCGCCGATCGGCGTCATGTCCGGCGGGCAATGCCAGGCCAGACGCACGCCAAAACTCTGGCAAAAATGCGCCAGTTTCAGCGCGGGCGTGATACCGCCGATTTGCGAAACGTGGCAACGGATAAAGTCGATCCTGCGGTTGATGATCAGATCCTTCCATTCTGCCGGATTATTAAAAAGCTCGCCGGTGGCCAGCGGCACGGCGGTCTGGCTGCGGATCTGCGCCAGCCACTCGTTTTGATCGGGTGGCAAAATATCTTCAATAAAATACGGGCGATATTGTTCTACCGCTTTGGCAAACTGCACTGCCTGTTGCGGGAACAGACGCTCGTGAACGTCATGCAGAATGTGGAACTGATTGCCGTACTTTTCACGCAGCGCTTTAAACATGGCGAGCGTGTTATCCATGTACCGATCCTGATCGTAATACGCACCCGCCGCCGGTTCGCGCGTGGTGTGGAAATCGCGCGCGTTGCCACCGTAAAAGCCCAGCTGGCAACGGATGTGGCGATAACCTTCGGCCAGAAGACGATCCACTTCGCCGTAAAGATCTTCCAGCGTTTCCCCCGCCGCGTGGCTGTACGCGGTTACCGCATCTTTCGATTTACCGCCGAATAAATGATACAGCGGCATATTCGCCAGCTTACCTTTGATATCCCACAGCGCCATATCGATGCCCGCGATGGCGTTGTTGATCACCGGCCCGTTACGCCAGTACGCGTTCACCATCATCATCTGCCATATATCTTCGATGTGATTTGCATCGCGGCCTAACAGCAGAGGTTTGAGGTATTCATCAACCATCAGTTTCACCGCCAGCGGACGCTGCTGGAATGTGGCGCAGCCGAGCCCGAAAACACCGCAATCAGTTTCAATTCTGACAACCACTAAATTATGGCGATCGGGCCGCGTTATCTGGCATTCAATATGTGTAATCAGCACAGGTTTCATGGAAAATCCTTAATAATGACCTTCAGCTCTTTTAAGGAAAAGAGTGCGGGAATATTCGTATTTCGGTTATTTCACCGTATTTTACGCCCGGCTGTAAACCTTAATTTTATGCATTTATTTTGGTTTAAAAGACCGGCTAATTACCGGTAAAAACCAGACCAATTCTCGAGCAACCCCACTTAATCAGGCTATAAACACGGATTATGTGACCAAGATCCTGTTTTATTGGTTTGTTTTTGAAAACCACGCTCATTACACTCCCTTCCCATCTGAGAATAAAAATACAATTTTCGTCGCGGGGTTCAGGGTGAATATAGAAATAATGCAGTCCGTTATTAGCGGCGTCGGCGGTGCAGAAAATATTAATAAAGTCTGGCATTGCATGACCCGTCTGCGTTTTGATTTAGCCGACGAAAATAAAGTGGCGTGGGATGAGATAAAAAATCTGCCCGGCGTTTTAGGTGCGCAAAGCCAGAGCGGTCAGGTGCAGATTATTGTCGGCCCGAAGGTGAACACCTGGTACGAAGCGATAGTTTCGCAACTGGATCCGTCGTCAAAGCCAACAGGAAATGTTTCCACAAATGCGCGCAAAAGCTTGATCTCGATGTTCATGGATACGGTGTCCGGCGTGTTTGGCCCGATCGTTCCGGCCATTGCGGGCGCAGGGATGATCAAAGGTTTGCTGGCCGGTTTAATCGCTCTCAAGGTGATTTCAGCAAAAAGTGAAACCGTGATGATCATCGATCTGATTGCCAGCGGCGTTTTCTATTTTCTGCCGTTCTTCCTCGCTGTCTCTGCCGCCAGAATATTCAAAACCAACGAATATCTGGCCGCCGCAGTCGCCGCCTGCCTGATGTATCCGACGCTGATTGATGCCGCAAAAGCGCTCGCCAGCCATACTGCGGGTGCGCCAACGGCGTTGTATTTCATGGATATATTACCGGTTTCGGTATTTAACTATTCTGCCAGCGTTATTCCGGTGATTTTCTCAGTGCTGGCGCTGAGCTACATCCACCGCTGGGTGGACAAAATCATGCCAGACGTGCTGAAAACTGTTTTCACGCCAACGCTGACATTATTTATTGCGGCGCTGGTTTCGCTGACGGTGATTGGCCCGGCCGGAATTTACCTCGGTAAACTGCTGGCGCTGGGTATTCAGGGGCTGTTTGAAGTGTCATCGGTGTTTGCAGGCTTTATTGTCGGCGCGATCCGCCCGGTGGCGATCCTCACCGGAATGCATCACGCCATGACGCCGATCGCTTTGCAGAACTTCACCGATCAGGGCTGGGACATGCTGATGCCGATGATGTTTATGGCCAACATGGCGATTGCCGGTTCGACCTTCGCGATTTATTTCCACGTAAAAACCCGCGAGCAGAAATCGGTGGTGCTCTCAGCGGCGATTTCCGGGCTGCTGGGGATCACTGAACCGGCGTTGTTTGGTGTGCTGACACGTTACAAGAAAGCATTTATCGCCACTACTCTCAGCAGTTCTGTGGCGTCGGCGTTTATCGCGTTCTTCGGTGTGAGGTTGTACGGCTATATTCTGTCGAGCATTTTCAGCCTGCCCGCCTACATTGGCCCGTACTTCATTTATATCGTAATGGGCGTGGTGTTATCGCTGGGGCTGTCATTTACGCTGACCTATCTGATGGTCGTAAAAGGAAAAGGCACCGATTTCCCGGTGCCTCTGGTGAACCAAACCCGCTGATATCATCAGGCCGCTGTTTTTGAATGCACTATTTCAGACAGCGGTGAATTTTCTATCCGGTTGGTCAGACGACCAATGTTTTCGATTTCCACTTCAATGACGTCATCTTCATGGAGGAACAACGGCGGAACGCGGGTTTTACCGACACCACCCGGTGAGCCTGTCATGATCACATCGCCAGGCGAAAGCTGGGTAAACGTGCTGATATAGGCGATGATTTGCGGAATGGTGTGAACCATATTGGCGGTAGTGTCATCCTGGACCAGCCGGTTATTGAGCCAGGTTTTAATGCTCAGATTCTGCGGATCGCCCACTTCATCCGGCGTCACCATCCACGGGCCAAAAGCCCCGGTCGACGGCCAATTTTTACCGGCGGTGTACCATTTATGCTGCCAGTCGCGTACCGAACCATCCATATAGCAGCTGTAACCGGCGATATAACTCAGCGCATTGTCCGCGGAAATATTGCGCCCCGTACGCCCGATAACAATCGCCAGTTCACCTTCATAATCGAATTCATTCGTCGACGCCGGTTTGAGGACAATACCGTTATGCCCGACTTGCGAATCGGCAAAGCGGACAAACAACGTCGGCGCATCGCTCGTTTCGTTAAACTCTTTGCGCTTTTCCGCGTAGTTCATGCCCACGCCAAAGATTTTTCCCGGACGGTCGATCACCGGAAGGAAGCCGATCTCGCTCAGTTGCAGGTCAGCAGGAAGCTGCGCGTATCGGTGCAATTCTTCCAACTGATGGTGTGCCATGAATTCGTTAATATCCCGGCATCCCGAATGGCGACCAACGTCAACGATGCCGTCTGCCCGGAAGAGACCGAAACTTTTAGTTTGTTCTTTACTGATGATGAAATTAACAATTTTCATAGATGCACTTAGAGTCTTATTTTACTTAAAACAGGTGAATTCGCTGGTGTTACCTTCGCGGTTATGTCGCTTGCGCCGCAAAGTTGGCGAGATTATTGACCCTACTTCTCATGCCTTCTACTATATTTTATTATCAAATCAATGAATATCAGGAATCAATGTTAAATAACAGAGACTTAGATTATTTTGTGGTGGCAGCGCAGATGATGAATTTGAGACTTGCGTCACAAAATTTAAATATAACTCAGCCTGCACTTTCCAAATCTATTACCCGTTTGGAGAAAGAACTCAGGATAAAACTGTTTAAACGAGCAGGTCGTGGACTGGAGCTGACTGAGGCGGGCCGCATTCTTTATCAGCGAGGGCTGGCGCTGCAAAGTTCCTATCTGGAAATTGGCGAAATCATGAACGAGTTAAGCAGCGGCGCGGGTGGGATCGTCCGTGTCGGTGTCTCGGGTTCAGCGACACAATTCTTACTGCCTGAAATCTGCAAAATGCTGCAATCTCAGGTACCGAACATGAAGCTGGAAATTCAGATCGGTATGAATGATGTCCTGTTTAACCTCCTGGAACGACATGCGATCGATATCATCATCGGGCCACTGGTGCACTATGAAAGCCCGGTCGTCCAGTTGCCTGTGACCGCTGACCGTGTCGTCGTTGCCGCATCACGCGACCATCCGCTGGCAGGCAAACCGGTATCCTTGCGCGACCTCAGCCATTACGGATGGATCTTGCCCGCCAAAACCGTTTCGATGCGCCAGTGGCTGGATAAGCTATTCTATGAAAACCACTGCCCGCCACCGGCGGTTAAAGTAGAAATCAGCTCACTGGCCTCAGTCCCCGGGCTCATCGCCAAAAGCGGCCTGCTGAGTTTTATTTCAGAAAATATCCTGGCGGAAGAGGAATTTGTTTCACGCCTGACCCGGATAGATAACGATCAGCTTGTCATGGAGCGCCGTGTCGGCATCACGTGGCTTGAAGGCGCGTTTCTTTCCCCGGCGACGCAGAAGGTCATCGAAGTGACGCAAAGCGTAGGGCAAAAAATGCAGAACGAAGCCCGCCGGATGCCGGACGAATAAAACCAGCACCGGCGGCACAAGGCGGGTATCAGACAAAATGGCAGGCGACGCGGTGGCCGGTTTCCACTTCACGCAGTAACGGAATTTCGGCGCGGCAACGTTCGGTGGCGCGCGGGCAACGGGTGTGAAAACGACAGCCGGATGGCGGTTTTGACGGATCCGGAATTTCACCGCTGACCATCGCTACCGGCTCGCAGTCAGGATCGAGCGTCGGTACTGCTGCCAGTAACGCCTGCGTGTACGGATGCAAAGGCTGGTGGAACAGCGCATCGCGGCTCGCAGCTTCCACCAGTTGCCCCAGATACATCACCGCCACGTCGTCACACAAATGTTCCACCACGCCCAGATCGTGCGAGATAAACAAAAACGTCACGCCGTGATCGTCGCGTAAATCCGAGAACAAATTGATGATCTGTGCCTGAATCGAGACGTCGAGCGCAGAGATCGGTTCATCGGCAATAATGAATTCGGGCTGAAGGATCAGCGCCCGCGCTATGCCAATACGCTGGCGCTGTCCGCCGGAAAACTCATGGGGAAAGCGGTTGTAATGCAGCGGCGAGAGGCCGCAGATTTTCATCACTTCCACCACTTTGTCGTGCAGTTCAGCGCGTGAGCAGAGTTTATGTTCCAACATCGCTTCGCCGATCGCGTCACCAATACGAATACGCGGATTCAGCGAACTGTAGGGATCCTGAAAGACCAGCTGGATTTTAGGCCGCAGCGCTTTCAGCTGTTTCGGCTTGAGGCGGTGCAGGTCTTCGCCGCGAAACTTCACGCTGCCCGCCGTTTTCTCGTACAAGCCGAGAAGCGTTCGCCCGACGGTAGTTTTGCCGCTGCCGGATTCACCCACGAGACCAAAAATCGTACCTTTGCGGATGTTAAAACTAACGCCGTCTACCGCGCGAAGCTGGCCTGTTTCCTGCCCGAATACGCCGTCGCGGACTGGGAAGTGTTTCTTCAGGCCATCCACTTCTATCAGGTAGTCGGTACTCATCAGATTTTCAGCACTCATGGCTGCAACTCCTTCTGCGTCATTTCATTTGCCGGACTCAGCCCGCTGTAAAAACATGCCGCCTGCCGTGACCGCCCTTCAAGCAACGGGATCCCCTGACGGCAACGCTCTGTGGCGCGTTCACAACGATCGGTAAAAGCACAATACGGCGGCAGCGCGGCCAGATCCGGTACCTGACCAGGAATGGAATACAACCGCCTGCGGCGCTCGCCCGGCGTAGGCCGCGACGCGATCAGCCCCTGCGTATACGGATGCAGCGGATTGCGCAGCACGTCAGCCGTCGCGCCCTGTTCGACGATTTTCCCTGCGTACATCACCACCACGTGATCCGCCATCTGCGCGATCACGCCTAAATCATGTGTGATCAGCATCAGCGCCATGTGATTTTGCCGCGCCTGATCGCGTAACAGCCGCAAGATCTGCGCCTGCACGGTGACATCCAGCGCCGTGGTGGGTTCATCGGCGATCAGCAACTGCGGCTTACAGCTCAGCGCCATCGCGATCATGATGCGCTGCAACATACCGCCAGAAAGCTGATGCGGATAACTGGACATCAGGCTTTCCGCGCGCGCCAGCCCGACGTCAGTGATCATCTTCGTCGCCTTTTTCCAGGCCGGTTTTGGCGATTCCCCGAGATGGCGGATCAGCGGCTCAACCAGCTGTTCACCAATGGTCAGCACCGGATTGAGCGCAGTCATCGGTTCCTGAAAAATCATCGCCAACTGGTTGCCACGTAAATCCGCCATCTGCGACGGGCGTAGTTTCAGTAAATCGCGCCCCTGAAACAGGATTTCCCCGCCATCAATGCGTGCCGCCTGTGGTGGCAATAACCCCATCAGCGACATCGCCGTGACGCTTTTCCCGCAGCCCGACTCACCCACAATGCCCACGGTTTGCCCGGCCTGTACGTCAAACGAGACATCCTGCACCGCACGCACGCGCCCCTGATCGCTGGCGAAAGACAGCGAAAGCTGGTTAAAACGGATCAACGGTTCAGTCATTTTTTGCTCCGTTTCATCTTAGGATCAAGCGCATCGCGCAGGCCATCGCCCAGTACATTAATCGCAATAACGGTGATAAAAATTGCCACGCCCGGCGGCATCCATAACCACGGACGGCGCTGGAAGTCGATCAGGCTGTTAGCCGCGTCCATCATGTTTCCCCATGAAGGCGTCGGCGGCACCACACCCAGGCCGAGATAGCTGAGCGCCGATTCACTGAGAATGGCGTTTGCCACCGCCATCGTCGCCATCACCACCAGAATGGGGACCGTATTGGGCAGCAGATGGCCGAACAGGCGACGGCGTGCAGACAACCCAAGCACCTGCGTCGCCAGCATGAAATCACGTTCACGCAGTGAGAGAATTTGCCCGCGCACCAGACGCGCCAGTTTCGGCCACTCCAGCAAGCTGAGCATCACAATCACCATGTAGACGCGGGAATCCGGCGAGAAATCCAGTTCCGAAAGCATCGCGCCCATCACAATCAGCAGCGGCAGGCTCGGAATAGTCATCACCAGATCGGCGAAACGCATGATGATTTTGTCAGCAATTCCGCCCAGATAGCCAGAAACTGCGCCCATCAGATACCCGAGAGTGACGGAGAGCAGCATGGTGAGCAGGCCGATAATCAGCGAAATGCGCCCGGCCAGAAGCAAGCGCGTGTAGACATCGCGTCCCAGAAAATCCGTTCCCAGCCAGTGTTCCGCGTTCGGCGCTTTATTAATCATCAGCGCATCGGTGGCGTCATCGCGCCACGGCGAATAGTAAGGGCCCGCTACGCACCAGACCGCCATGACCAGCAGCAAGATCAGGCAAAGCATCGCCAGCCGGTTCTGCCGTAGCGATTTCCAGGCCTGCTGCCACGGTGACGGTGTCACCTGCGCCATCGCCGGAATTTCCGCTTCGCGCAGCCGGCGGTTGGTGGAAAATAATGATCCAAACATCACGACCTCACACGAATACGCGGGTCAGCCCACGCATAAAGCACATCGGCAATCAGGTTGCCCAGAATGGTCAGAACCGCCAAAAACAGCGTGAATCCCATCAGTACCGGATAATCACGCGCCGCCAGCGAATCAATATGAATGTGCCCCGCGCCCGGCCAGTTAAAAACTTTTTCGGTAATCAGCGCCCCGGAAAACAGCCCCGGCAGCTCGAATCCTAACAGCGTGATAATCGGCAACAGTGCGTTTCGCAATGCGTGTTTGAGGATAACGGTGCGCTCGCGCAGCCCCTTTGCACGCGCGGTGCGGATGAAATCCATGCGTACGACGTCCAGCATGCTGGCGCGAAAATAGCGCGTCAGGCTGCCTGCCTGAAGCATCACCAGCGCCATCACCGGTAACACCAGATGCGCCGCGACCTGCATCACCCAGGCCCAGCCAGTGGCATCGCTGCCGGTATTCGTCATCCCCCCAACGGGCAACCAGTGGAGATCGACCGCAAACCATTTGATCAGCAGGAGACAGAGGAAGAAGGTCGGGAATGACATCGCCGCGAAAATCACCACGCTGACGCCGTGATCAAACAGAGAATAGGGTTTCATGGCAGAAACAATGCCCACCGCCAGCGCGATACCCCAGTACAGCACCATCGCGATGGTCGCCAGCAGGAAGGAGTTCCAGATGTACTGATTCAGCAACTGACTCACCGGGATCTGATATTGCAGTGAAAAACCCAGATCGCCCTGGAGCAAGTTCCCCAGCCAGTGCACATAGCGGCTAAGCAGCGGCTGATCGAGACCGTATAACGCTTTGAGTTCGGCGGCACGCTGTGCGGTCAGGGTGATATTGCCGTCGATAAAATCGCCCGGCGTTTTGGCAAACAGCATAAAGATGAGCAGCGAAGCGAGGAACAACATCGGGATGGTTTGAAGCAAACGACGCAGAATGAAATTTCTCATGACTTTCTCATTGAAGCTGCCGGTAAAGACCGGCAGCAACGTGATTTCTGATTATTTGACGATTTTGACATCCGGCAGGCTGCCGGTCAGGCCATTGTAAATATCCGGTTTGAAACCGGTCACGCGGGCACTGCTGGCCGACAAAATCTTACGGTTGCCGAGCAGGATCACCGGCGGATCGTTCGCCAGAACTTTGTACAGTTCGTGGTAAACCGGCTTACGTTTTTCGATGTCGAGCGTCGCATTACCTTCGTTGATCAGCTTATCCACTTCCGGATTGTTGTAACCCTGCTCCGTGGCCTCGGTGCTGTAGTAATCCCAGACGCCGTCGTGCGGATCGTTGAGCGTGCTGGTGCTGAATGACGCCAGATCGTAATTCCCCGCTTTACGTTGCGACATCAGCGCGTTGAAATCCACGACCTGCGGTTTCAGCAGCACACCTATTTTCTGGTAATCCTCTTTGGCAATCGGGATCAGCGCGTCGTTCAGCACTTTTTTGCTGACCAGCAGCGTCAGTTCCAGGCGTTTGCCGTCTTTCACACGAATGCCGTCAGCGCCGGTTTTCCAACCCGCTTCATCCAGCAATTTATTCGCCTGCGCCGGATCGAATTTGTACGGATTCACGCCATCCGTGTTATACGCCCAGGAGATTGGCGCAATCGGCTCGATAGCCACGGTGCCGTAACCCTGATACACCACGTCGATCAGTTTCTGGCGATCCAGACCGTAGATCAGCGCCTGGCGAACTTTCACGTCCTGCAATACCGGGCGATGAAGATTGAACTCAATCTTGCTGTAATCGCTGGATCCGTACAGGTTGATGTTCGCAAAACCCAGTAGTTTCAGCTGTTCGATATCATCCGGGCGCGACGTAAAGGCGTCGTAATCGGTATCACCGGTCTGGAATAACTGGAAATTGGTCGACGGATTAGTGACACGGTAGATGAAGCGAGGCGTCGGCGGTGTACCACGGTAATAATTAGTGTTGGCGTGGAAACGGATCTCCTGCCCCGGGATGTATTTGTCGTAAACGTACGGGCCGTTACCCAGCGGTTTGCCGTGCAGCGTGCGCAGCGTGTCGAGATTTCCGCGCTGATAATCTTTGCCGTAATAGGCTTTCGACAGCACCGGCCCGCCGATTTTTTGTAGTGTGGTCGCACCTGCCTGAGTCGTCGTCACCTGTAACGTCAGCGGGTCGATGACTTTCAGGCCACTGACGCTGTCCGCTTTACCCTGCTTGTATTCATCACCACCGGCAATATGCGCCAGCGTAATATCGGTATCGCCATCATATTTCGGGTCATACAGCACGGTCAGTGTGAACGCGACATCTTCCGCCGTCAGCGCAGAACCGTCGCTGTACTTCAGGTTCGGACGCAATTTGATGGTGTACGTTTTGCCATCCGGGCTGACTGTCCAGCTTTCTGCCAGACCTGGCACCAGTTTGCCCTGACTGTCCCAGTCAATCAGACGGGCGAAGATCACGTTGGTGACGTTTTCATCCCAGCCATTCACGAAAAAGTAAGGGTTAAAAATCCCCTGCGGTTCGGAGATCCCGGCGATCACGGTGTCTGTACGCAGTTTAGCGGCAGCAGGAACCTGGCTGGCGTCTGTGGCAGGCGTGATGCCTTCTTTGAGGACATCGTCCGCAAAGGATAAAGAAGAAAACATCACGGCGCTGGCCAGCAATGCGATTTTAAAAGAAGCGGTACGGCGCGCGCGGGAGACGGATTGCGCGGGAGCAGAAGTGAGTAACGTAGCCAAGTGACATCCCTCATCAATAAGTGTGCAAAAGGTTTGCAAATCATGACGAAGAGTAAGGTTGGGGTTTGTCATTGTCTAACAACGAAAAAATATGGCTTATAGCTAATTTATATTTCCAAAAGAGAAATAAAAGTAAAAAGAAATAAAAACTAATCCTATTAATTCATATAGTTAATGTTAATTATAGATGACTGGGGTTTTCCTCTAGCTTTCATGGTGGCGATAAAATGGCGGTGGATAACCTTTAGTCTGACCTGACAATAAAGGCCTGTAATCATTGATAAGGCACAGTGGAATAAATTCCCCTGCAGCGAAAGTACCGCAAGGGGATTTTACTTATGGTGTAACGATATTGAACCAGAACTCAAATTTATCCATGTAACCCAACATTTCATCTAGCTTCGCGCCGTTGCCGGTAACCTTCACATCGCCTTTATCTTCAGCTTGTTTCAGGGTTTCTTCCTTAAGGATGATTTTGTTGAGGGTGTCGCGATTCAAAACAATGGTGGCATCGGCGTTTTTCGCCTCTGCATCAGCGGTATGGTTCAACACGCCGTTTTCCAGTTCCAGCTTGTACTTGCCGCCATCACTGCCCAAATCGACGTTGAATACTGCTTTCGCATTCGCTGCTTTCTCGCCATTGATATGAACGCCGAGGTAGTCAAAGAACATTTCCGGTGACATCGCTTTTACCGTATCCGGACTTGCCGTATTTGGTGTTGGCAGTTTCTGTACACCGTTACGTAATTCCTGCGCGCCAGTAAGATAGAAATTACGCCATGGCCCTGATTCGGCCTGATACCCCAACTGTTCCAATGCGTCTGCTTCGAGATTGCGTGCTGCTTCATTTTTCGGATCGGCAAAGACAACTTTACTCACCACCTGTGCAACCCACCGGTAGTTCCCCTTATCGAAGTCCTCTTTAGCTTTTTTCAGAATGTTATCCGCGCCGCCCATATAATCGACAAATTTCTTCGCCGCTTCCTCCGGTGGCAGTTCATCCAGTGTTGCAGGGTTGCCGTCAAACCAGCCGAGATAAAGAACGTAAGTTGCTTTAACATCATGGCTCACCGAACCGTAATAACCCCGGCTTGCCCATGTTTTAGCCAGACCGTCCGGTAGTTTAAAGTTTGCCGCAATTTCATCACGAGTCAGGCCGGTATTTGCCAGCCGGAGTGTCTGATCGTTGATATAGCGATACATATCGCGCTGACTTTTCATCAGGTTAACAACATTCTCTTTACCCCAGGTCGGCCAGTGGTGCTGTGCCATGATGATCTCTGCTTTATCACCCCAGCGGTTAATTGCATCGTTAATGTATTTTGACCAGGCCAGCGGGTCACGAATTTTTGCGCCACGTAGTGAATAAGTGTTATGCAGCGTGTGAGTAATATCCTCTGCTGCTTCAATCATTTTTTTCTCTTCTACGTACCACAACATTTCAGAAGGGGCTTCGGAACCTGGTGCCATCATGAAATCGTAGGTCAGACCATCAATCGTTTCTTTCTGCCCTGTTTTAGTGATGTAGTTAGTTGGAGCAATTAACGTGACCGTCCCTGCTGATGTGGTGGTACCCAGCCCTGCGCCAACCTGGCCTTTCGCATCCGGTTTCAGCAGGTTCCCATACATGTAACTAGCACGGCGGCTCATGACATTACCCGCCATAATATTCTCAGATACCGCTTCATCCATGAATCCAGCAGGCGCATAAATTTTTACCTTACCGGATTTCACATCAGCTTCATCGACCACACCACGTACACCGCCGTAATGGTCAACATGACTGTGTGTATAAATGACCGCGACAACAGGTTTCTTACCCCGATTTTTATAGTACAAGTCCATGCCCACTTTCGCGGTTTCTGCCGAGACTAAGGGATCTACAACTGTAATGCCTTCTTTACCTTCGATAATGGTCATATTCGAAAGATCGAGATTACGGATCTGATAAACCCCATCAGTCACCTCGAACAGGCCGCTGATATTGATTAACTGGGATTGTCGCCAAAGACTTGGGTTAACACTGTCAGGAGCCTTGTCGCCTTCTTTTATGAAAGCATATTTTTGAGGATCCCAGACAACATTTCCCTGAGAGCCTTTGATCACATCTGCCGGTATAGCGGCAATAAAACCTTTGTGGGCATTGGTAAAATCGGTGTTGTCGGAGAAAGGAAGCTGACTATAAAGTGCATCATTAGCTTGCTTCGTCGCTGTCGTCGCATCTTTCGGTGCTTCCTGCGCAAAAAGCGGTGTTGATGAAAGTAACCCTGCCAGAGCAAGGCTTTTGACTATCAATTTAAGTTTCATTCCTTATCCTCAAAAAGTAATCATGCCCCATATGAGGCTTATTCATTAATCTGCACACGATATGCCTCGCACGAGGTATAACGATTGCGAATTAACGTCTTCATGACTCGTTTTAAGAATAATCAGGATGTTACATTACGCAATGTTTTAACATAAAAATCACACAACCTATTGGATATAAATACTTTTATAATAAGTCATCACAGGGAATAATATTTTCAATTTCACAAAAATAAAGATTTAAATTCAATTTCCTAATTATCAGCTTTCCGCCGCCTCATAACTCACATCTGACAGAAGCACTTCCAGATTCAACGCAGCCAAAAACCCACTCCCACCCAGGCGGTACGTAGGTTCCGGATTTAAATCCGGACACTGATCTTCGCCCTGAAAACTATACTTCTCAACGGGCGCACGCTGGTCAGAGGCTAAACCCGCTGGCCTGAATGGCGATAAAATGGCGGTGCAAATGGTGCATACTGGCAATTAAAGGGTTTGCGTGACAGATCATGTCAGTGCTCACTTACACTAAAAACCTGCTTATACGCTAGAGATAGGCTTTCGCTCTGGGTTTTATGCCTCATGAGATCCATTTCTGAAACGATGGCTTATAGCTTTTGGGCAGTACGCTGATAAAGCCACCCAAACGGGTAATGTGGAATGATTTCCTGATCACACCCAGTAAGTACTCACTAACAACAAAGGGTAAAATAATCAGATAGTTAGAGAAAATGGCCGTCAAAATTATCCTGACCCTCACAACGAAAAACGGCGTATCTCGATGAGATACGCCGTTCGTTTCTGAATGCTTTCCGGCCTTACTCTCAGGCTACGGTTTTTTTACTGCGGGAACTGACCTCAGAGAGGATCTCTTTTTGTTTATTCTTTTCGCCTATCAGCTTGTACCAGCCTGAGAGTTTACGCAGATCCGGTAATGTTGCCTTCTCTTCTACGTCGTAAGCACTTAATTTCTCACGATACTCCTCAAAGATATTGATACAACGGCGCGCCCACTCACCTTCCAGCGCAGAGCCAGTCACAGCGCGCGGACGGCGTGGCAAGCGCGGGCGCAGCGGTTTGCTGGCCTCTGGCGCTGACTCATCAACATACGCGAACTTGATCGAAACAACGGTTCTGCCCTGCTTCACCGGCTCCCAGACCACGGAAATATCGGTATTGGCGTTGATCCGGTTGATCGTCGGCTCAAGCAACTTCTGGCGGAAGTCACGGTAATCCTCGTATTTACCCGCTAAACCGGCCTTCTCGCGCATCCAGTTGAGATCCAGGGTCACTTCAATGGCTTTGCCGCTGCGTCGCCCGTAGAGGTTTTTGGCTTTGATTAACCAGCCATACAGGCGCACGGAAAATGGGGTATCCAGTTTTGCGATATTGGCAAAATTAAGTTTGGTGAAAGACTCTTTTAATTCATAAAGATACGGCGCAACGTCCTGACCGAATCTCAGTACAACGGCGCTGTGATCATCACTGCTGACGTATTCCAGTCGCGAAAACCACGAAAGCTGTACGGTACGAACTTTGCCGGTTTTCGTATCCGGTTTGTAGATGGTGACCGGCTTTTTCATCAGGCTTTCTGCCGCTTCACGCAGCTGGCGGTGGCTGCTCGTCGGGTTTACCCCGTAGATCCGCTGGTAATCCTGAGGGAAAAGTCGATAAAGCGTGTCGGGCTGAGGTTTCCTGCTATCAATTTGTGCCAGCGCCAGGTTAAGCAAGCGCATTTCATCCAGAGTAACGCTGTAGGCGCCTTCAAGAAGATCGTTCCCCTGAACTACGGTGAGTTTATTCAGTTCCATGTAGCAGGATCCATAAGTGGAAAGTAGGTAAATTATTCCACATAAAAAATACTGACGTAAAGTAAAAACAAGGCTTATTTATTCTTTAAATTTCATGGCATTAGTAAAAGATCAAAAAACATCGATCAGGAAAAACTTCCACATATGATTTTCCACAGCATTTGGGATCCTTTTTTTAACATGCTGGATCTGCACGTTTTTTACAGGAAATTACTCCACGTATTGAACTGAAGGTCTCCGCCGCGAAATATCATGAATACACGCAGTTCTCCCCTGTTGATCAGAAAATTCCTCCACATATCGCCCTGCATTGTACGTTAATTGAACGAAGGCGGATTTGTGATCCCCTTCTCATTCCACAATCAGCGCATATTCCCCACCAGAAACAGAACCGACAGGAAAACCTTCCACATATGCATGCAGCCTCGAGCAGAAAAAGTCTCCACATTTGGGAATGCACGATCGGTGATCAGGAAATAACTCCACATAAGGAATGAATTCCGATCTCAGGAAATCTTTCCACCTATAGTAAATGGCGGGATCAGGAAATGCTTCCACGTATTCACGTCGTAATACGTTCCCTGACCGGACATTACCGTGAAATCATTCACGCTAGATCAGATAATTCTTCCACATATCAACAAGTGACAATGTCACCGTATTTATAAGTAACTGTTTTTAAAGTATTAGTATTTCCGTGAGCGTTCAAATGACGCTAACCAGATCAGAAAATCCCTCCACATAACGACAAATTGGATCAGGAAAATCTTCCACATATGCCCTCTTCTGCTGCCTGAATACAGGTTTCTGAAGCGGGTAATGGTGGTGAGAATGATCCTCTGCCCGTTATGTGACACAACGTGACGCTGTCACAGGAAATGTTTCCACATTAAGAAGCAATTAGGGATCAGGAAAAGACTCCACTTATCAAAAAAATGTTTTGTGGCAATGTGTTAGCTTTAAATCTAAGCTGGTGTTCCTGAGATGGGCTGTCACTGCAAACTGTCCACAGAAAAAACCTCCACGTATCCAGCAGACTGATCTGTAAGGAAATTATCCACAGGAAAAAGCTCTACATTGATCATGAAAAGGATCCACATCCAACAGGAAGGATCTCCACTCCGGACAGGAAATCTCTCCACAATATGTGTTGTATTTTACTGATTAATATCAGAAAAAACCTCTCTTAAAGAGAAAGATCTAAACTTAAAAATAAAACAAAACACTATTTGATCTTGAGATCCTGATAGGGACTGGAGAGGCTATTGCGTAAGGGGACTGGTAACACTAAGCCGGACAAGGTTGTGCAGGCTTTAGAAACAGAAACGGGTCTTATAAGACCCGATCCAGACAGTTGAAACGATCAGGAACGCTCGTTAGTGATAAGCCATGCATTGATCAACTCTGTCAGAACATCTTTCATCTCGCGATCTTGCAGGAAGCAGCTGGTTTTGAAGCGGCGATGCAACTCTTCATCGATGTTAGTCTGTAACTTCTTCACTGAAGCGGGCGGCTTTGCTACAGCGTCAAGTGCTGTAGTCAGTTGTCTGTGCTGGCCAAGTTTCATTTTCATTTCAACAACTCCGTAATTTCTTTGGTCATAATTTCAATCTCGCCTTTCGCATTACCGTCCGTTGTATCGAAGACTGTACCGCCATCCATCATGGTACGGATGTAAACCTGGCGCTGAGTAGTGCCTGTGCGCAGTGCCGGAACGCCTGTATCTGCAATTGATTCCTTCAGGACTTCCAGCATCTTAGCGGAGGCGACTTTCTTAGTGATCAGAAAACGCGCGATGACAGGTTGTAAATTTTCACGCGCCTCAACAACGGCAAGTATAGCGCCGCAGGCTGCAAAATCTAAAGGTGACGGTGTCACGGGGATCAGTACTAAATCACTGACCATCACTGCTGCTGATGAAATTGCCGAGATTGCTGCTGCACCGTCGATGACCACGTAGTCATATTCTTTCAACTGCTTGCGTACGGTATAGACTTCTTTTTCTGATGCGGCTTCCGCCAAGTCGAACTGGCATTTGCTTTCGTCGTACCAGTTACTGATGCTTCCCTGTGGATCGGTATCGACCATCACCACTTTATGACCTTGCCTGGCAAGACAGGTTGCGATGTTAATAGAAGTCGTGGTTTTCCCTACCCCGCCCTTCCCGTTCAGGAAAGAAATAATTTTCGCTGCCATAACAACCTCTTGATGAAGCGCTAAATGAAGATTATTGAATCCCGGAATTATAGGACTTTGGGATTCAATATTTATGTAATCATAGGATTCTGGGATTTAAAAATCCATGAATCACAGGATTGAAGCACTACTATAAAGTCTACATCTGATGATTTCAATATTTTAGGATTACCGAATTATATTATCCTGTAATTCCAGGATTACATGATTAGCGGTTTAAAGAGCGCGGCGGTAGCATTATGTTCAGGATGTTGTGATTTTTGAATCTCATCATCCCAGGGTTTTGGGATATCAGGATTACAGGCGGATAAGGTTGAAGTATCGAACTCAGAGAATAATGGTACAACTTGAAGCTACGAGGATTTAGGTATCTTGTGATTTCATGATTCTGCAATCTTGGGATTTTCGCGGGGATGCATCATGCCAATGAGAGCGCCAAAAAGTTTCGGCTGGTGTTGACGTTCAAAACAGTAGCCATGAAAATCTCACCATCTCACCATCTCACCATCTCACCATCTCACCATCTCACCATCTCACCATCTCACCATCTCATCATCTCACCATCTCACCATCTGATGATTCCTGTATCCAGGGATTTATACATCTTGGGATTTCTGAAGTATGTGATGCCAATTCTGTATTTTATGATTACAGGATTAAATGATTCTGGCATGCCTGACATTACAAAATCCTTAAGTTTTTGGATATGGGTAGCAGGATTATGGGATTAAGTAATCTTTGAATCATTTGTTATCATTAGAAGATCATGCCGGTATGTTTGGTACGACAGGATTCCAGGATGACATAATCCCATGGTCTTAATGAGGATCACAGGAGCATAAGATTACACGTTGATGAGTGCTCTCTGGTCTTATCTTGTTATGTGTATCATGTAATCCTGGGATTTAAATGGAATCTCAGGATTACATGATACCGGGTTGGGATTCTATGATTTCATAATCATTTCATGAAAATCATTTAGTTAAATTCGGAAAGTTGAATTGATTGTAATCTACCATCAGAGGATTTCAGGATTCCATGATTATCTATAGGATTTTGAGATTACAGGATATCCATAACAAATTACAGGATTGTGGGATTCTCATAATGCACGGGGATTCAGAGATTCCATGATTATGGAGGTGATGAGTGCAGACTTATAAGATTCAAGGATTCTGAGATTCATCGATAGCATAAGATTACCGAATCCTAAAATCTCAGGATTAACGCAACTGATAATGAATTTTGGGATAGTGGGATTTCAGGATGGTGTGATTTTATGATTATGAAATACAGGCTTGAAGGATGTTGTGATTATAAGATGCTGGGATTTATCTTGTGATGACAAGATGACAAGATGACAAGATGACAAGATGACAAGATGACAAGATGACAAGATGACAAGATGACAAGATGACAAGATGACAAGATGTAGAAACAATAAATCCCAAGATTATAAAATCTCAGGATTTTAGGATTGGAAGATTCAGAGATTTGAAAGGCGGAATTAATGGGTCACAACATCAAGTGCACGCAGATGTTCAGGCAGCCAGGAAAGAAGAACTTCTGATCCGGCTTTCCAATCCGGATTCATGTGTGCGGCAGAAAGTTTCACCATGAAATTATCTTGCCCGGCAACCTCAGTCATCATCCTTACATGATCGCCAAGATAGATAAATTGCTTTATCCGAGCTTTAACGTTTTCCATCCCGGGTTGCGGGTTATTCACGCTGATCCGCTCGGGGCGAATCGACAGCAAAATCTTTTTACCTGGCGAACTTGGACGAATTTTAACTGCGCGTAATCCGGTGCCATCATCGAGTGAAGCACGATAGTAATCACCATCAGAAGCATCATTAGTCGCGAGCAGGCTGTTATTTTCTCCGATGAACTGTGCAACAAACGCATTATCCGGTTTTTCGTAAATCACGCTTGGGCTGTCCATCTGCTGGATAACTCCGTCGTTAAACACCGCTACGCGGTCAGACATGGTCATCGCTTCGCTTTGGTCATGAGTCACATAAACAATCGTCAGATCCAACATCTGATGTAATTGCTTGATTTCCATCTGCATGTGTTCACGTAACTGCTTATCCAGTGCGCCGAGCGGTTCGTCCATCAGCACGAGTTTGGGTTCGAATACCAGAGCGCGGGCGAGGGCGACACGTTGCTGTTGCCCGCCGGACATTTGAGCCGGATAGCGGTCGGCCAGCGGTTTTAATTTCACCATGTCAAGAATGCGGTCAACTTTCTCTTTGATATCCGTCTTGTTCAGACGGCGGATAGTGAGCGGGAAAGCCAGATTCTCCGCAACCGTCATATGCGGGAACAATGCGTAATTTTGGAACACCATACCGATATCCCGCTGATGCGGTGGCAAATTATGAAGTGGCTTATCGCGTAAAAGAATTTCACCCTGCGTCGGTGTTTCAAAGCCTGCCAGCATCATCAGGCTGGTCGTTTTGCCAGAGCCAGAGGGGCCAAGCAGCGTTAAAAACTCACCCTCATGCACATCAAGATTAAGATTTTTAACTACCAGCTTATCGCCGTCGTAACTTTTCTTGATATTTTTGAAGCTGACATACGTTCTCATCACAAGCACTCCGCAGATAAAAATTATCGAATATCTAATGACGCGACCCGGCACAAATCGTGCATAAAACATCCTCAAAAGGATTGTTTGTGTGGCGTTGCTAAAAATCTTTACCACCCACCCGAAACGCGAACAAGCATTTTTTAGCAAAAAACCACAAAAAAATGGCCTGAGAGAAATCTCGCAGGCTTATGAATTCTATTGCTATTTTTTTAAGTTCACAGATTATTGCTAGCAATATGGAAGGGGGCTACGCAGGATCAGGCAAGTTATCAGCTTCCGTTTCGGTGTACTCAGTCAGCGCCTCATGTGCACTACAAGATTGCAATCTGCGTCGTAAACAATCAACGATATGCCCAAATGCTGTTTCAATCTCTTCTTCCGGCACACAGCCGTAGCCCAGCAAAAGCCCACGCCGCGGGGCGGGACGCAGGTAATACGCCGAAAGTGGGCGTGTCAGAACTTTCTTTTGCTCCAGTTCTGCGCTCAATGCCACATCATCAATCGAGTCTGGCAGTGACAAAATCATGTGCAGCCCTGCATTGCTGTTTTCACACAAAAACGCCTGCCCAAGTTCCTGCTCAATCAATCGGGTCAGTGCGTTGCGTCGTTTACCGTACAGCAGACGCATCCGGCGGATATGCGCTGCGTAATGGCCTTCACGAATAAATTCCGCCAGCGTCAGTTGGGTCAATCCATTACCGGCGCGATAAAGTTCTGAATGGGCGATTTTAAGGCGAGATGCCAGCGGACGTGGTAACACGACGTAGCTGATACGCATAGCGGGATACAATGTTTTGCTGAATGTCCCGATGTAAATCACGGGTGCATCGCTGCTCAAACCCTGAAGGGCGGGGATGGGATTACCGGAATAACGAAATTCGCTGTCGTAATCATCTTCCACTACCCAACTACCTTGCTGACTCGCCATCGCGAGTATTTTCTGACGTCGGGCAAGGCTCATCACGGACCCCAGCGGGTAGTGATGTGACGGTGTCACGCATATCAGCTTAGGTGCACGGTTTTCTGGCGGGTTATCCGGCGGGTCCATGCCATTTTCGTCAACGGCGATGGGTTGAATCTCGACACCGTTGATGGTCAGCACGTTACGGATGCCCCAGTAACTCGGCTCCTCAATCCATGCAACGTCGCCAGGGTCACACAGCATTTTGGCCAGCAGATCCAGCGCCTGATGTGTCCCTGCGGTGATCAGGATTTGATCTGCAGTGCAGTCCACAGAGCGGGCAATGCGCAGATAATCCGCCAGCGCGTGTTGCAACTGCGGGCACCCGCCGTGACGAGAGTAGGTGAGAAATTCAGGATGCAATCTGCGACTCAGGCGGTTCTGCAGTTTTCGCCAAATATCATGTGGAAATTTGGTGACATCAGGTACGCCAGGCATGAACGCCCCCCACTGGTGCGAAGCGACACCCGTACGTGTCAGCAGTTGAGAACCCCGTTTGGAGAGAGCAACGTGGCTGCGAACGGGCGGGCAATTCGTCATGGTTTTATCTGCGATAACGCCATCCTTAGGCAAATCGGCGGTGACGAAGGTACCACTTCCCGTGCGGGTCTGAATGTAACCCTCGGCCTGCAATTGCTCATAAGCGGCCAGCACCGTATTTCGTGAGATATCCAGTTCTTTTGCCAGATCACGGGAAGCGGGCAGGCGGCTGCCGGGGCTGATGCTGCCATCGAAGATAGCCTGTTGTAATGCCAGATAAACCCGCTTATTTAGCGTACCGGCAACATCCTCTGAAAGCCCGGTAAGACGTTGCAAAATGAGGTCAGAAAGGAGTGAACGCAAAAGTGGTACCTCAAAATAATTAAAACTGGTTCTGGATTATAGAGCCGCTGACGGGATAAAAAACAAGAACGGATTGCTAATTCGACAAATTGTTCACCTCGCAACCGGCAATCTATAAAAATTTCAACCTTCAGGCAGGAGCGAAAGATGAGTCACAGTGAACTGGAAAAACGCCGTAAAGAAGCGACACCGCGTGGTGTCGGCGTCATGTGTGATTTCTATGCAGCGAAAGCGGAAAACGCTACGTTGTGGGATGAACAGGGACGGGAATACATCGACTTTACTGCCGGAATTGCTGTGCTCAATACCGGGCACCGTCACCCTAAAATCGTCGAGGCAATCCGTAAGCAACTCGATCTGTTCACGCACACTTCCTACCAGATTGTGCCTTATGCCAGCTTTGTAGAGCTGGCCGAACGTATCAACGCTATTTCACCTGTCGCAGGAAAAGCGAAAACCACATTCTTCAGTACCGGAGCCGAAGCCGTCGAAAACGCGGTGAAAATTGCCCGCGCGGCAACCGGGCGTCCCGGTATTCTGACTTTCTCCGGCGCATTTCACGGGCGTACGTTACTCACCATGGCGCTGACGGGGAAAGTGGTTCCTTATAAAGTCGGTTTCGGCCCGTTCCCGGCATCGGTGTTCCACGCGCAGTATCCCAATGCGCTGCACGGCGTCAGCACCGAAATGGCGCTGGACAGCATCGAACGTATTTTCCGCAGTGATATCAGCCCGCAGCAGGTTGCGGCGATTTTGTATGAACCGGTGCAGGGCGAGGGTGGATTCAACATCGCGCCGGAAGCTTTCGTTAAAGGCCTGCGTGAAATCTGCGACCGCCACGGCATCGTGCTGATTGCTGATGAAGTGCAGAGCGGTTTTGCCCGCACCGGTAAAATGTTCGCATCAGACTATTACGCTGATGCCAAGCCGGACATTGTGACCATGGCCAAAAGTCTGGGCGGCGGTATTCCGATTTCCGGCGTGACCGGACGTGCTGAACTCATGGATGCACCGGAACCGGGTGGCCTCGGTGGCACCTACGCAGGCAACCCGCTGGCTGTTGCATCTGCGCTGGCCGTGCTGGACATCATTGACGAAGAAAAGTTGTGTGACCGCGCCAGCCGCCTGGGTGCGGAACTGGTCGAGACACTGGAAAAAGCGAAAGCGACATGTCCGGCTCTGGCCGATATTCGCGCTCGCGGTTCAATGGTTGCGGCTGAATTTAATGATCCTGCCACTGGTAAACCTTCCGCAGAACTGACCAAACTGTATCTGCGTAAAGCGCTGGATGCCGGATTGCTGATGCTGAGCTGCGGCGTTCACGGCAACGTGATCCGTTTCCTGTATCCGCTAACCATTCCTGACGCTCAGTTCAAAGACGCACTGGCGATTCTATCCGGCGTTCTGGCTGACTGAGGCAATCTATGCAACTCAAACATCAAAGCTTATTACGCCAGCAATGCCTGATTAACGGCGAATGGGTCGACAGCGAAAACGGTGAACGCGACGATGTAGTCAACCCCGCAACGGGAGTGGCGATCGGCAGTGTTCCGCAGATAACAACCAAACAGACGGCGCAGGCTATTGTCTTCGCCGAACAGGCGCAGATTGAATGGCGGGAAAAAACCGGCAAACAACGTGCCGCCCTGATGCAGAAATGGGCGCAACTGATGGTGGCACATGCAGATGACCTGGCGTTGTTGCTCACCGCGGAACAGGGTAAATCACTGGCCGAAGCGCGGGGGGAAATCGTTTATGCGGCTTCCTTTATTGAATGGTTTGCCGAAGAAGCCAAACGCGTAGAAGGCAGCGTGCTCGCGCCGGTTCAGGCATCACAACGCATGCTGGTGCTGAAACAGCCGATTGGTGTCTGTGCAGCCATCACGCCGTGGAACTTCCCGGCAGCGATGATCACCCGCAAGGCAGCGCCAGCGCTGGCAGCCGGTTGTACGATGATCGTGAAACCCGCAGAACAAACGCCACTCAGCGCCTTAGCGCTGGGGCAACTTGCCGTGGAAGCAGGTATTCCGGCTGGCGTACTGCAGGTGATCACAGGGTCCGCGCAGGAAGTGGGCAAAGTTCTGTGCGACAGCCCGGTGGTTCGCAAACTCAGCTTCACGGGCTCCACAGAAGTCGGACGGATCCTGATGGCGCAAAGTGCGCCGACGGTGAAAAAACTTTCTCTGGAACTGGGGGGGAACGCACCATTTATCGTTTTCGATGACGCCAATCTCGAACGCGCCGTGGCAGGCATTATGGCGTCAAAGTTTCGCAATAGCGGGCAAACCTGCGTCTGCGCCAACCGGATTTATGTCCAGCAAGGGATTTATCCCGCGCTGGTAAAACGACTGGTCGAAGAAGTGGAAAAACTGAAAGTGGGTGAGGGGACACAACCGGGCATCACGCAGGGCCCGCTCATCGATGATGCCGCCGTTGGTAAAGTCCGCGAGCATATCGAAGATGCGGTATCGCACGGTGCAACAATTCTCACCGGCGGTCAGCCACACGCGCTGGGCGGCACGTTTTACCAGCCAACGGTGGTCGGCGGTGTGACATCAGCAATGAAATTCGCCCGTGAAGAGACCTTCGGGCCGGTTGCGCCAGTCTTCAGTTTTACCGATGAAGCGCAGGCCGTGGCGATGGCTAATGATACCGAATTCGGGCTGGCGGCGTACATTTTCACCCGCGACGCGGCACGTCAGTGGCGGGTTCCGGAAGCCCTGGAATATGGCATGGTGGGGATTAACACCGGGCTGATTTCCAATGAAGTTGCTCCATTTGGTGGTATTAAACAGTCCGGTCTGGGGCGTGAGGGGTCACGCCACGGGATGGACGACTATCTGGAAATGAAATATCTGTGCATCGAGTTAGGTGAATAACCCTGACGCACAACGTCCCGATAGGGTGCAGAAATGCACGTCAGCTGTGCAAGGTTCGACAATAAAAAGAAACTGAGTGGTCACGAGGCATAAAAAAGTCCTATAACGCCTCGAAAAATCCTGTCCGTCCGCGGTTCATTGCGTGGCGGACAGACTTATCAGGAATGGCATGGTTTATGCTTTATCATAAAATATGATGCATCATATTTTTAACAATGCCGTTCTCTTAGCGCTTTCCTTACTTTTTTAGTTAACCCAGGAGTCACAGCATGTTTAAGAAAATTGCCCTTACTACTCTTCTTGCAGGGTTAGTGTTTCAGGCTCAGGCGGAATCCCTGACCGTGATCTCTTTCGGCGGCCTGAATAAGGACGCTCAGGACAAAGCGTTTTACAAACCCTTCGCTGCCGCCGGAAAAGGCACTATTGAACCGGGGGAATACAACGGTGAAATGGCGCGTATCCGTGCAATGGTGCAAACCGGTCAGGTGGGTTGGGACGTGGTAGAAGTTGAAAGCCCGGAGCTGATCCGTGGTTGCGACGAAGGGCTGTTTGAGCCGCTCGACTGGAGCAAACTGGGCGATAAAACCCAATATGTGCCGGGTGCGGTCACCGAATGTGGAGCGGGCATTTTCCTGTGGTCAACGGTGCTGACGTATGACGCCAGCAAACTGAAAAAAGCGCCAACCAGCTGGGCAGACTTCTGGGATGTAAAAGATTTCCCAGGCAAACGCGCACTGCGCAAAAGCGCCAAATTCACGCTGGAAATCGCCTTACTGGCGGATGGTGTGAAACGTGAAGATATCTATAAAGTGCTGGCCACGCCAGCTGGCGTGGAGCGCGCCTTCAAGAAACTCGATCAAATCAAACCGAATATTCAGTGGTGGGAATCTGGCGCGCAACCGCTTCAGTGGCTGGTGTCCGGCGACGTCGTGATGACTTCCGCCTACAACGGTCGCGTGAGCGCCGCGCAGGGTGAAGGTCATGATTTCAAAATGGTCTGGGACAACAGCCTGTATGACCTCGACAGCTGGGCCATCGTAAAAGGGTCCAAACACAAAGATCTGGCCGAACAGTTCATCGCTTTCGCTAACAAACCTGAAAACCAGAAAGTCTTTGCTGAAACTATCCCTTACGGCCCGACTGAAAAATCCGTGACCGGCATGATCGACCCTAAATACGCGCAAAATCTGCCGACCGCCGAGAAAAACCTGGCAGGCGCTTTGCAGGTTGATACTAACTTCTGGATTGAACATGGCGAAGATCTGGAACAACGCTTCAACGCCTGGGCTGCTAAATAGGCACACCATCTTTCAGACTGACTCTGCGTTGGCTTCGCCCCCGACTCCCGGTCACAGTCTTTTGTCTGTGGCCGGGGATCCGCCTCGCTCACCGCCTTGATTCAGCCCGAATGATTTAGGGTATTGCAGTGATCGCAGGACCTATTTTTAGAAAAACAGGCAAACCGCCGCAGCGGGAGAAAATTATGAGCCAGACAGAAATGCTGACGACACCGGTGCCGGACGACACAGCTTCCGGGCCGACGCTGCGTCAGCGCTTGCGTAAAGTCGAAGCGGCGTATACGCGACGTTCTTTGCTGCTGATTGCGCCGCTATTATTGTTTGTGGTTGTGAGCTTCCTGTTCCCGATTGCCTCCATTCTGGGCAAGAGCGTGGTCAACCCGGAGCTGGGGCAAACCCTGCCGGAAACGGTGGCACAGCTTTCGCGCTGGGACGGTAAAACGGTGCCGGATGAAGCGACGTTTTCCGCGCTGGTCACTGATTTGCGCAATGCCCGCAACAGCGGTCAGATGGCGACCATTGCTAAGCGTTTGAGCTATGAAGATAACCGCTACCGGAGCCTTATCACCGGGACATTACGCCATGTGCCGCAGGGTGGTGCAGTGCGTGAATCGCTGATTGAGAGCATGCCGCTATGGGGGGAATTAAGCACCTGGCAAACCGTGCAGCGTGCAGCGAAACCGGTCACTTCTCTTTATCTGTTGTCAGCGTTTGACCGCAAGGTTGATGTCGATTCTGGCAAAATTGTCGCGTTGCCGCCCGATCAGGCATTGTACGTGAACGTCCTGCTGCGCACGTTGTGGATGGCTCTGGTGGTGACGATCTGCTGCGTTCTGCTCGGCTATCCTCTGGCATACTGGCTGGCAAAACAGCCGGTGGGCCGCGCTAATCTGCTGATGATTTTAGTGCTGCTGCCGTTCTGGACATCACTGATTGTCCGCACGGCAAGCTGGATCGTGCTGTTGCAATCAGGCGGCCTGATAAACCGTGCATTGCTCTCGACCGGCATTATTGATCATCCGTTGATTATGGTGTTCAACCGTCTGGGTGTTTATATCTCGATGACGCACATCATGCTGCCGTTTATCGTCCTTCCTTTATATGCTGTGATGAAAAGCATTTCGCCGAACTATGTTCGTGCCGCAATTTCGCTCGGGGCGCATCCTTTCTCCGCGTTCTGGCGGGTTTACGTGCCGCAGACTTATGCCGGGGTGACCGCCGGAGCGCTGCTCGTCTTTATGATGGCGATTGGTTACTACATTACCCCCGCGTTGCTCGGGGGGCCGGGTGACCAGATGGTTAGCTACTTCGTGGCATTTTTCACAAACACAACAATGAACTGGGGTATGGCCGCTGCACTGGGCAGTCAGTTACTGGTGATTGTCGTGTTGTTGTATATCGTTTATATCCGCGTCACGCGTACCAAAGCTGAAATAGCTGCGCATTAAGGAGCCCGATGATGAAACACAGTATGAAACAGAAAGGGGCACTGATTTTGCGGCTGTGGCGCTGGTGTTTTAATTTCTACAGTGCGGCAATTTTGCTGTTCCTGATTGTACCCGTATTAATTATTGTGCCGCTGTCTTTTAACGAGGGGTCGTTCCTCAGCTATCCGCTGACTGGTTTTTCATTGCGCTGGTATCAGACGTTTTTTCACTCAGATGAGTGGTTGAGTTCGCTGGGTAACAGCCTGCTGATTGCCCCGCTGGCAACGCTTCTTGCGACGGTTCTTGGTGTTCTGGCTTCCGTCGGGTTGGTGCGCGGAGAGTTTCGCGGTAAATCACTGGTCATGGCGATTCTGATTTCACCGATGATTGCGCCTGTCGTGATTATTGCCGTGGGGATGTTCTTCTTTTTCGCCCGTGTTTCGCTGCTCAACAGCTATCTCGGGCTGGTACTGGCGCACGCCTTGCTTGGCGTACCTTTTGTGGTGATCACCGTTGTGGCGATCCTCAAAAACTACGACCGCAATTTATCCCGCGCGGCAGCCAGCCTTGGGGCGTCACCGTGGTACGTTTTCCGCAAAGTCACATTGCCGCTGATTGCACCAGGCGTTTTCTCCGGTGCGTTGTTTGCGTTTGCTGCCTCATTTGATGAAGTGGTGGTGACACTGTTCCTTGCCAGCCCGCGCCAGCGCACATTGCCGATCCAGATGTTTGCCGGTATCCGTGAAAATCTCGACCCGACGATTGCCGCCGCTGCTTCGCTGATGGTGGGTGCATCGCTGATTTTACTGCTGGTGATGGAATTGCTGCGTCGTCGTGGCGAGCGTTTACGCCATTCCCCGGTTGCACATTAGATAGAAATTAATCAGAGGACTTTACAGGTCCTCTTTTTTTGATTATTCCTGATGCATCAAATATCAAAATGCAGGAGCATTGACCATGACAGAAACAACAGAGCAAAAAACGCTTTTGCTGACCGGCGCAAGCCGTGGCATCGGTCACGCGACGGTCAAACATTTCTATGCCGCCGGATGGCGGATTTTCACCGCATCGCGTCAGAACTGGGTAGACGAATGCCCGTGGGCAGAAGGTTTTCTTAACCATATTCATCTGGATCTGGAAGATATCGACAGCGTGCAGAAAGCGCTGCCGATGATCAAAGAGCGCCTCGGCGGGCGGCTGGATGCGTTGGTGGATAACGCCGGTATCTCGCCAAAAACCAGCACTGGCGGGCGTCTCGGCGTGCTCGGCAGCGATTACGCAACCTGGCTGCAGGTGTTTAACGTTAATCTGTTTTCGACGGCGATTCTGGCAACCGGCCTGTTTGATGAGCTGAAAGCCGCGCAGGGTAGCATTATTAACGTGACATCGATTGCCGGCAGTAAAGTCCATCCGTTTGCGGGGGTAGCGTATGCCTGTTCCAAAGCCGCGTTATCAACCCTGACCCGTGAAATGGCGCATGAATTCGGCCCGCACGGCATACGTGTCAACGCCATTGCGCCGGGTGAAATTGATACCGCTATTCTCTCGCCGGGCACGCAGGAAATCGTCGAACGCACCGTACCGTTGCAGCGTTTGGGGAAAGCCGATGAAGTCGCATCGCTTATCCATTTCCTCTGCACATCGGGTGCATCTTATGTCAACGGCGCGGAAATTCACGTTAACGGCGGTCAGCATGTCTGAAGCGCCGTCACTGCTGACTACGGAAGTGCCGCGCGTCAGCCCGTCGCAAGCCGAAAACATCGCCGCGCAGGTCTACGGGCTGGATGGTTCCGCGCAGGTGTTGGGCGGTGAGCGGGACAGCAATTTTTGTCTGACCACATCTTCAGGCCGTGCCTACATGCTGCGGTTTGTGAACCCGGCAGAAGTGCCCGAAGAAGTCGATTTCCAAACCGCCATTCTCAGTCATCTGGCCTTGCGCGACAGCCAGCTGCCGGTGCCGCGATTGCAGGAAAGTTGTGGCGGTGAACTGACGCCCCAGGTCAGCGTCGGCGGGCAAACCCTGACGTTGCGCGCGGTCAGTTATTTGCCGGGCACCGCGCAATTTCAGGTACCGCGTTCGAAAGCGCTGATGTGCGAACTGGGCGATGCGCTGGCGCGTCTGGATGTCGCGCTGAATGATTTTGAGCATCCGGGCGCAAAACGCGATTTGTTATGGGATATCAGCGATATGTCGCGCCTTGAAGGCTGGGTGCCGCAACTGACCGACCCCGCACAAAGGCAGACGATTTCCCGTGTGCTGGAGATCCACCGGCAAAAAGTGGTTCCCACCGGGCAGCGATTGCGCAAACAGGTGATCCATAATGATTTGAATGCCCATAACGTGCTGGTCAGCAGTTCGGATCCGCAACGTCTGGCCGGGATTATTGATTTCGGTGATGCCCTGTACGCACCGCTGATCAACGAACTGGCAACGGCGCTGGCCTATCAGCTGGACAGCCATGGCGATGACCTTTTCCTTTATTGCCGTCCGATGATTGCTGCCTATACAGCGCGCCAGCCGCTGACGGACGCTGAACTTGATGTGCTGCCTGAACTGGTGGCCTCGCGGCTGGCGCTGAGCCTGCTGATTGCTCAGCACCGTGCGATGCTGTATCCGCAAAATCGCGACTATATTTTGCGCAATCAGGTGCATGCATGGGGAAGTTTATCGCGCCTGATGGCACTTTCATTTTCGCAGGCTGACACGATATTTCGTCAGTCGTGCACGTCTGAACTGAAGTAAAGAGGTTCTCTATGCTGACTCAGCAACAGGTTTTAGAAGGCCGCCAGCAGTGGCTGGGCGGCGGTTATCGTCTGTTTTATCAGGAGCCGTTGCACGTCGTGCGCGGCGAAGGCGTCTGGCTGTATGACAGCGAAGGGCGTCGCTATCTGGATGCTTATAACAACGTGGCATCCGTGGGACATTGCCATCCGGCCGTTGTCGAAGCGATTGCGGCGCAGGCCGCGCAGCTCAACACGCACACGCGGTATCTGAATGACGCCATCGTAGAGTTTGCTGAAGATTTTCTGACGGAATTTCCGCCGGAACTGCGCAATCTCACCATGACCTGCACCGGCAGCGAAGCCAACGATCTGGCGCTGCGCGTGGCGCGGCAAATCACCGGCGGGCAGGGCGTTCTGGTCACGCGCTGGGCGTATCATGGCGTCACCAGTGCATCAGCCGAACTTTCGCCTTCGCTCGGCGACGGTTTTGAGCAAGGCAAAAATGTCTGGCTGATTGATGCGCCGGACACCTTCCGCCGTCAGGGCGCTTTCGCCGCTGGCGTGGAACGGGCGCTGGAAGAAATGAAACAGGCTGGCGTAAAACCAGCGGCGCTTCTGGTGGACACAATTTTTTCCAGCGACGGCGTTTTCAGCCCTGAACCGGCAGAAATGCGGCGTGCGGTGGCGTTGGTTCGTGCCGCTGGCGGATTATTTATCGCCGACGAAGTGCAGCCCGGTTTTGGCCGCACCGGCAGCCAGCGCTGGGGTTTTGCCCGCTACGGCGTGATGCCGGATCTGGTGAGTCTGGGCAAACCGATGGGCAACGGACATCCGGTCGCCGGGCTGGTGGGCAGGCCGGAACTGTTTGCAGAGTTTGGCCGTCGTCAGCGTTATTTCAACACCTTCGGCGGTAATCCGGTTTCCTGCCGAGCGGCGCATGCGGTTTTACAGGTTTTGCGACGTGAAGAACTGCAACAGAACGCGCAACGGACGGGAGAAATCCTGCGGGAAGGGTTGCTGAAACTGGCGGCGCGTTATCCGGTGATCGGCGATGTGCGCGGTGACGGTTTGTTTATCGGTGTGGAACTGGTGAGCGATCAGCGCAACACGCCCGCGCCTGAGCTGGCGGCGTTTGTCGTTAACCAGATGCGGCAGAAACAAATCCTGATCAGCGCCACCGGCCCGGCGGCTAACGTCCTGAAAATCCGTCCGCCGATGGTCTTTCAGCCGGAACACGCTGCACTGTTGCTGGAAACACTGGCGGGTGTATTGACAGATATCCCGCTCTAAAATCACCTCTCCCGGCTGGCGGCCAGGAATTCAACCATCTTCTGGCTGCCGTCGAGAATATCTTCCTGAATGGCTTTTCTGGCCGTTGCGCTGTCGCCTTTGCGCAGTGCGCGCAAGATTTCTTCGTGATGTTCGATCGCCATCCGCTCGGAAAAATGTGCGTACGCCTGGGCAATCAGCGGGCCAGTGCGCATCCATAAACTGTCGATGAAATTACTCAGTAGCGGCATCCGCGCGCTTTCGGCCAGCATCAGGTGAAATTCACTGTTGAGGCGCAGCGCTTCCGGTAAATCTTCGCTGCTGATGGCTTTGCGGTTGTTCTCAATATTTTGTGCGATGCGCTGTAACTCATATTCCGTTACCGTCTGCGCCGCTTTTTCCGCCCCGAGACCTTCGAGATCTAAACGCAACGTGCGGATTTCCTGATATTGCTGCTCATCAAGCTGCGGCACACGGATATCTTTCGGTGTGCGCATTTCCAGCGCCTGCTCTTTTGCCAGTTGCAAAATCGCATCCCGCACCGGCGTCACGCTGGTGCCGACCTGTTCCGCGAGTTCGCGTATCCGCAGGCGATCATTGGGCTTCAGCCGACCGGTAATTAATGCTTCGCGTAATGTGGCGTAAACGCTGCTGCCCAGATAGGCGTGGTTAATTGAGCTGATGGGATAATTCAAAGTTCACCGTAGCAATAGAGTGCGCGCACCCGGATTAAGGAGGAATTTGTGAAAGGCGATTATACAACATGATGCATCAAATGTGATGGGCAGAAGTAACCCTCGTTTGATATCTATTTTGCGTGATGAGTTGCGTGCGATACATCACGGTAATTAATACATAACCTTATGAAATTAAAAAATAAAGCGCGTATACCCCGAAAGGAGAGGCCACCTGTATGCGTGTTGATATCACACAAGGAAAAATTTGACTTAAGCGTGCGATGATTTTTCCTTTTGCGAGCTAATGTCATGAAAAATAATGAAGATTGTAAGGATCCTTCGAGCGTAAACCGGCGGGATTTTGTCAAACTCAGCGGTGTGGTGGCCGCACTTCCTCTGATCGGCTTTAAATTTGCACATGCAGGCGGGAAAATCTCTGTCGCCTCTCAGGAATTCCCCTCCTCACCGGAAAAAATCGTCCCCACCTGTAGTTCATTCGACTGTGGCGGCAAATGTGATATCCGCGCCCATGTTCAGGAAGGCGTCGTGACCCGCATTTCCACCCGTCCGGATGCCGATCTCGACCCGGAAATGCCCATCATGCGCGCCTGTGTGCGCGGGCGCAGTTACCGGAAATTTGTCTATCACCCTGACCGGCTGAAATACCCGATGAAGCGGGTCGGCAGGCGTGGCGAAGGTAAATTCGAACGGATCAGTTGGGACGAAGCCACGACGCTGATTGCGTATAACCTCAAACGCATCACGGAAAAGTATGGCCCGGAATCGCGCTATGTTCACGTCGGTACGGCGGTCAGCGGCGGCCCGTTCTCCGGCGATACCATGGTGCGCCGGTTGCTGAACCTGACCGGCGGCTATCTCAATACTTATCACTCGGTGAGTATGGGCAATACGGCGGCGGCGACGCCTTACACGTATGGCGCGGCAGCCAGCGGCAACACGCTGGATACGCTGGCGGACACGCCGCTGGTGATCTTATGGGGGCATAACCCGAACGAAACCATATTCGGGCATACCAACCACTATTTTCAGCAAATGAAACAGAACGGCACACGGTTTATCGTGGTGGATCCGCGCTATTCGGACACGGCGGCTTCGCTGGCGGATCAGTGGATCCCGCTGCTGCCCTCCACTGACAATGCGCTGATGGACGCGATGATGTACGTCATCATCACGGAGAACCTGCACGATAAAGCGTTTGTTGAGCGTTACACCCTCGGTTTTGATGAAAGCGCAATGCCGGAAGGCGTACCGGCCAATGAATCGCTGGTGGCGTACCTGACCGGCGTGAAAGACGGCGTGAAAGACGGCGTGAAAAAGACGCCGGAATGGGCGGAAAAAATCACGCATGTGCCTGCGCAAACCATCCGCCAGCTGGCGCGTGATTACGCCACTACCAAACCGGCAGCGCTGATCCAGGGATGGGGGCCGCAGCGTCATAACTGTGGCGAACGCACTGCGCGCGGTTCGACATTACTGGCGACGATCACCGGAAATGTCGGCGTGAAGGGCGGCTGGGCGGGCGGTTATGGCGGTGACAGCAGCCGTAAATTCACCGCCGGTGTGGAAATGCCCGATAATATGGTGAAGAAGCAAATCTCGGTGATGAACTGGGTGCAGGCGGCGGATGATGCCAGCAAAATCACGCCGGCGGACGGGCTGACCGGCGGCGACAAACTGGACAGCAATATCCGCATCCTGTTTTCGCTGGCGGGGAATTATCTGGCGAACCAGAATCCGGATATCCATCAGGCCGTTAAGGTTCTCGAAGATGAATCCAAAATTGAATTTATCGTTGCCAGCGATCTGTTCCTCACGCCCAGCGCGAAATATGCCGATCTGTTGCTGCCGGAAACCAGCTTTATGGAGCGCTGGAATATCGGCGAATCGTGGGGAACCGGCAATTACCTGATCCTCTCAGAAAAACTGATTGAACCGCAGTTTGAAAGCCGTACCGACTACGACTGGTTGCGCGAAGTTGCGGCCAAACTGGGCGTCGAAAAGGAATTCAGTCTCGGACGGACGGAAAAAGACTGGATCGTCAGCATCTGGGAAAAAACTCGTGAATCAATGCCGGAGGAGAAACTGCCGACCTTTGACGAACTGCTGATCACCCGACGTTATCTTTTCAAAGACAAACCACATATCGCGTTTGAAGCGAATATCAGTGACCCGCAAAACAATCCGTTCCTGACGCCTTCCGGCAAAATCGAGATTTTCTCAAAGCGCCTGTACGACATGCATCATCCGGAAATCCCGGCGTTATCGCATTACGTTCCGGCGCACGAAGGCCCGGAAGATGAACTTTCTGCCCGTTTCCCGTTGCAGCTGATCACCTGGAAAGGCAAAAACCGCGCGAACTCCACGCAGTATGCCAACCCGTGGATGAAAGAAGTGCAGGAGCAAAAATTGTGGATCAACCCGGCTGATGCCACACAGCGCGGCATTGCGCAGGGCGACAGCGTGCGCATTCACAACGATCGCGGCGTGACGCTGATCCCGGCGGAAGTGACGCAGCGCATCATACCCGGTGTGGTGGCTTTACAGGCAGGCGCGTGGTGGCAGCCGGACGAAAACGGCGTTGACCGTGGCGGTTGCGCCAACGTACTCAGTTCGGCGCGCATTACGGCGCTGGCGAAAGGGAATTCTCATCAAACCATGCTGGTGGAGGTTGTGAAAGCATGAGCCAATTTATAGATTACGCGCCGGTCAGTGACCGCCAGTTGGGTTTCTTTATCGACTCCTCCCGCTGCTCGGGCTGTAAAGCCTGTCAGGTCGCCTGCAAGGATAAAAACAATCTGGAAGTGGGCCGCCGTTTCCGCCGTATTTACGAAGTGAAAGGCGGCGGATTCGTGTCCACCGGGCAGGGCGGCGTTTACAACAACGTCTATGCCTACACGCTGTCGATTTCCTGCAACCACTGCAAAGACCCGATCTGCACTAAAAACTGCCCGACCACCGCCATGCACAAACGGCCGGGCGACGGCATTGTGCGCGTCAATACTGACAAATGTGTCGGCTGTGGCTACTGCGCGTGGTCATGTCCGTACGGCGCGCCGCAGCTAAATCAGGAAACCGGTCAGATGTCGAAATGCGATTTTTGCGTCGATCTGCAAGCTGCCGGAGAACAGCCTGTTTGCGTCGCGACCTGTCCGCTGGGTGCGATCAAATTCGGGCCAGTTGACGAGTTACGCGCGCAATACGGCGACTTGTGCGACGTTCAGGGTTTACCGGGGTCTGCGCTGACGCAGCCCAATCTGGTCATCAAACCGCATCAGGGCGCTGAAAAGGGAGGGAAATAATCATGCACGAATGGCCACTTATTATTTTCACTCTGCTGATCCAGAGTTCTGTCGGCATCACGCTGTTCACCACGCTGATCCTGATTTCCGGCGCGGACAAACTGAGCGCCAGAGAAAAGCATCGTCTTGCGCTGCCCGCGATGCTGACGGCGTTTATCGCCGGTGCGCTGGGGCTTATCGCATCCACCGCGCATCTCGGGTATCCGCTAAACGCGTTTCATGCGCTGAGCCATTTCAGCAGTTCGTGGCTGAGCCGTGAAATCGTGTTTGCCAGTACGTATCTGGCAGCGCTGGGGCTGGCGACGCTGATTGCGCTTCTGACCAGGCGGGTGATCACGCTGTTAATGGTGACTGCCGTCGCGATGGGTGCGGTGGATATCTTTTGCATGAGCGCGATTTATGTTCACGCTTCCGTTGTCACGTGGATGCACTTCAACACCTACGTCATGTTTGGCGGCACCGCGCTCACCCTCGGCGCAGTCTACGGGTTGTGGACGCTGGCGTCGCGTCCGCTGCTGGCGTGGGGAAGCGTGCGCAGGCTGGCGGTGATGTCGATTGGCGTGCTGATCGCGGTCACCGTTTTTCGCCTGCTGATTCAGCCGGTGTACGGCAACTATCTGGCCAGCTTGGGCGGCGCGGATCTGATGACGTTCCCGCATCGGCCTCTGGAAGCTTACGGGCAGATGGCGTGTACGCGCTTTGTGGCCTGGGCTCTGCTGATTGCAGGCGTGAGCCTGGCGGCATTAAGTCTGCATACGCAGCGGTTCAGCCGCCTGCGGTTGCTGGCGGGCGCGGTGCTAATCCTTATTGCCGAAGTGATGTTGCGCTTTAATTTCTTCAGCATTCATTAATGAAACTGTTTTCGCTCAATGCCCGTCCGCCCGAAGCCGGTGCCGGACGGGCCTGCGTTCGCAATACTCTGCCCGGCAACCCTTGCCGGGCCTGCGTGGATGCCTGCGGCGCGGGCGTCATAAAGGTAAACAACGGAAAGATTGAAATAGAAACCGCAGGCTGTACGGCCTGCGGGGCCTGTCTTTTTGCCTGTCCGGCTGGCGCGATGGGCGGCATTACGCCGCCGGAACGCGCTTACCGCGACGGCTGTCTGACCATGCCGCTGAGCCTGAGCGCGCCGTCGGTTAACGAACTGCTGATGTGGCATGCGCAATTCCTGATACGCGGCGTCGAAATGGAGGCCGGTTCGCACTCCGGCTGGCTGATGGCGGTTGCGGCACTGAATATCCGGCTGAAACAAAGCGGTGAACCGCTGTGGAATCTACAGCCCCCTTCCGAAGATATTCAGCAGGGATTGCGCCGTCGCTGGCTGCGCATCAAAGACGATTCCCGCCAGACGGGCCACGTTACACCGGGCGGCAGGGCGCGACGTGCCAGCTTCCCGCAGGTCACCGAATATCGCCTCACGGTGGATCGCGAAAAGTGCTCGCTGTGCGGAGCTTGTGCGCGGGTTTGCCCCGAATCAGCGATTCACATCAGTAACACGTCTTTTACGCTGAATGCGCAAAAATGCACGGGTTGCGGCAACTGCGAAACCCTGTGCTTCGAAAAAGCGATCAGCGTGGCGAAGGATAGCGCGGCGGGTTCAGAAATTTTGGAAACAACGGGCGCGGTGTGTATGACATGTCGCCGCCCGTTTACGGCATGGTCAGCAGATGAAAAACGGTGCCCGGTATGCCGGAAGCACGGTTTCAATATGCGTGAGACGTGAGTTGAAGGCGCGTCCCTGCGCCGGTAAAACGGTTTAAACGCCTGCCTGCTCTGGCGCAGGGTCATCCTGCAAATGCTTTTTGAAGTGTTTCTCGATCTGTTCCAGCGTTTTGCCCTGCGTTTCCGGGGCGAAAATCACCGCGAATATCCCGCCCGCCACGCCGATGGCGGCGAACGTGAAGAACGACCAGGTCAGCCCGATGCTTTCCAGCATGATCGGGAACATAAACGCGATGGAGAAGTTCGTCATCTGCATGGCAAATACAGAGACGCCGTTCGCCATACCGCGGATGCGCATCGGGAACATTTCCGACAGCAACAGCCAGGTGACCGGCGACAGCGCGCCCTGCTGGAAGCACAGGAAAATCAGCATCCCGCCGAGCACCAGATAACTGCGCACCGCATCAGGATGGCCGTTGACCGTCTCCGGCATCAGCCAGGTCACCAGCCCGATGGCAAGCAGCGTACAGGTGCAACCAATTTGCCCGGTCAGCAAAAGCGGACGCCGCCCGAAACGGCTCAGCAGCATGATCCCCACGAACGTCATGATCACCGAAATCACGCCGTTGGCGATGGTTGCCATGAGCGACGCATTGGTGCTCAGCCCGGTAGCCTGCAACATCGTCGGCGCGTAGAACATAATCGTGTTTACGCCCGACAGTTGCTGAAGCATCGCGACCCCGATCCCCAGCACGACCAGCCGCTTCATCCACACGGAAATGGTCTTCTGGCGGCGCGAGTGCTTCTCGCTTTTAGAACTCATGGAGCTGCGGATTTCGTTAAGTTCTTTCTCGACTTTGCCCGCTTTACGGGTGCGTTCCAGCACGTCGCGCGCCTCGCGGTAGCGGCCATGCATGGCGTACCAGCGTGGTGTGTCTGGCAGGAATAACATGCCGACCCACAAAATCACCGCCGGAACACACGCCACACCGAGCATCCAGCGCCACGTCGTTTCACCGCCCCAGACTTCGTTAATCGCCGCATTACTGGTGTAAGCAATCAGCTGGCCGGAAACAATCATCAGTTCCTGCAAGGTCACAAACTGCCAGCGCCGGTTGGACGGTACGATTTCGGCGATATAAATCGGCACAATCGCCGCTGCGCCGCCGACGGCCAGCCCGAGAATGAAGCGGAAAATAATCATCAGCACGACGTTAGGTGCCAGCGCACAACCCAGCGAGCCGAGCATGAAAATCAGCGCCATCGTGAGGATGATTTTCTTGCGGCCAAACCGGTCAGCGACGCGTCCGGCGCAGATGGCTCCGATGGCGGAACCCAGTATCAGAAAGCTGGTGACCATCCCGGTGGTCACCGAGGTCAGGTGCAGGTCGTGCTTCATAAACAGCAGCGCGCCCGCGATCACCCCGGTATCGTAGCCAAAAAGCAAACCACCGAGGGTGGCGATGAACGCGATGATTTTTACCAGCGGTTCGGTCGGCTGCGGCGTTTTCTTCACCTCGCTTTCCTGTCCGTCTTTGAGTTTGTCAGTCACAAGTGCTCCCTGTATTTCATTATTGTCGTTATGGAGTGTGATGCAGATCACACAACTATTAAACGTAACGCATGTTGAGGATTTTGGTAGGAAAAAGGGAAAATGAGTGGTTTATGGCACGCCGGATGCTGAAATTTCGGAAAATACTGACCAGCGCGCAGGAGCGGGGCGGGAACTGGATTACACTTGCTCACAGAGGATTTTTCAGTGGGTTTTTTATCCATTCGGGTAAAATTGAATCAGTTTTCGCTTAAGAGAAGTCTGTTTACGATGGGATAAAGCAGCAGGTTTTGCCTGAAACGGCGCAAACCTATATTCTATCGGCCAATTTACTGAGACAGTTGCAACAATGAGGTCTATATGATTATCAAACCACGCATCCGTGGCTTTATCTGTGTTACTGCCCATCCGGAAGGTTGCAAGGCGAACGTTAAAGAACAAATCGATTACGTGACCGCACAGGGTAAAATCGACGGCGGCCCGAAAAAAGTCCTGGTGATCGGTGCATCCACCGGTTACGGCCTCGCTGCCCGTATCTCTGCTGCTTTCGGTTCTGACGCTGCCACGCTGGGTATCTTCTTCGAACGTCCGGGCGATGAATCCAAAACCGCCACTGCGGGCTGGTACAACTCTGCGGCATTCGAAGAATTTGCTGAAGCAAAAGGCCTGTATGCCAAAAGCATCAACGGCGACGCGTTTTCTGATGAAGTAAAACAGAAAACCATCGAACTGATTAAACAGGATCTCGGTCAGGTTGATCTGGTGGTTTACAGCCTGGCTGCGCCACGCCGCACCCATCCGAAAACCGGTGAAGTGTTTAACTCCACCCTGAAGCCAATCGGTAAGCAAGTGACTATCCGTGGCATCAACACCGATAAAGAAATCATTAACGAAACCACGCTCGAACCTGCAACGCCGGAAGAAATCGCCGGAACTGTTGCGGTGATGGGTGGCGAAGACTGGCAGATGTGGATTGAAGACCTGAAAGCCGCCGGTGTGCTGGCGGATGGCGCGAAAACCACGGCCTTCACCTACCTGGGTGAAGAAGTGACGCAGGACATCTACTGGAACGGTTCTATCGGCGAAGCGAAAAAGGATCTGGACAAACGTGTTCTGGATATCCGCAGCTCACTGTCAGAACAGCACGGCGACGCACGCGTTTCCGTTCTGAAAGCCGTTGTGACTCAGGCGAGCTCTGCTATCCCTATGATGCCGCTGTACCTTTCCCTGCTGTTCAAAGTGATGAAAGAGAAGGGCACCCACGAAGGTTGTATCGAGCAGGTTTACGGCTTGTACAAAGACAGCCTGTACGGTGCTTCTCCGCTGCTGGACAACGAAGGCCGTCTGCGCGCTGACCTGAAAGAGATCGCGCCAGAAGTGCAGGAAGAAGTCGGTAAACTGTGGGATGAAGTCACCAACGATAACATCGCTGAACTGACGGACTTTGCAGGCTACAAAAGCGAGTTCATGCGCCTGTTCGGCTTTGGCCTGAACGGCGTTGATTACGCCGCCGACACCAATCCGGACGTGAAAATCAAACATCTGATCCAGATGTAATCTGATTTAACGCGCAATGATTGCTGAAAACCCAGTTCTGCCGAAAGGCGGAGCTGGGTTTTTTTGTGGTATATCAGGATGTTGAAACAGTTCTAGTTTTGGGTGGGATTACCTGTCCACCCAGCGCTGTTTTTGCAGGCGCTGGATCAGCCGGATAGGGTCACTTTGATCGAAGGCGGGGATTTTGAGGGGGAGGAGACAATGATTTTCGGCGTAGTGACTCACATCATCAACGATGCGACGACCGACGAATCTGATGATTTTCCGTGTATGTGATCATATTGCCCGCCTCAGTTGCAGGATGTATTCTTTAACCCTTCTAATCAAAAGGATATTGAGAGTGGACACTACTGAAACGCTAAACGGGACATACTTTTACCACGGCAACGATAACTTAACTAAAGAAGAGTTGTTTTGGTTAATCTTCTTGGAATCTTTCTCCAATCACGCCGGAATAGAAATAGAAACAGCTGCAACCATCTTTGTGGGTAGACCCATCATCCCTAAGCGCAAAGTCTTAGGCTCAAAGGGGGACAGAACAAGCATTGCATCAAAAATGTCACGTAGAATCTTTAAGGATGCAAAGCTCCCAAACAATCTAAAAATTCCCACAATCGCTTATGGTCAGGTGAGGAACTCAAATCAGATTGGTACGATCGTTGGGCGTTGGGTTCCGTATTTGGGCTACCCACAGGCAATAATAATTTGTGCAATCGTGGCAAAGGATACACGTAGTAAATACAACCTCATCGCCTACCCTCAAGACCGTATTGCATGGACGTATTTCTGATGGAAGTAGATGAAAATGAGATTCTTCAATACATCACGGAAAAATACAGTGAGCGGAGAAAACCAGTTCGTAAAGACTGGACGTTTCAGGAACACTTTAATTTAGTGACGGATGAATTAGGGGAGATGCTGATTGACCTGTTCACTCGGTATGGCATCAGCTATGACAATTTTAATCTCGACAATTACTTTGAGCCTGAATTACCGTGGTGGTGGTTTCGGCTTCGACGGCAGTACAAAGAAAAGATGTACAAGCCTCTTACTGTTGAGATGATTATTGAGTCTGCCAAAGCCGGAAAATGGCTTTACGATTAAGGGGCGCAATACCCCTTTTTCATATTATGCTGTTTGGCGATCATTCCATGAATCGGCAAAGATAATATTGCCGTCGTTATGTTTCCACGTTATTTTCTCGTACCGTAGTTCTACTGTTTCCAGATGGTTATCCTGCGGGTTATCACTGGCAGCCATTGTTGGCGAAATCGAAACGATGCGCACCTTTTCCAAAAGCATGTTGAAGTATTCCACTTCCTGACCAGCATCGTTAATGCGATACCATTTTATCTCGGCAGATTCGAGATTCTGACCAGTTGCCACCGCTTTATAGATGTATGGGCTGGAGCAATCAAAATCTTTTACGATTAGTAAAGGGGAGTGCATACGTGTGGCAGTAACTTTCCCTGTTGCGTTGTCAGTCGGGATCATCAGGTTGTGATGAAACCCCTTAACCTCGATACTGTATTCCCTGTCTTTGACATCAACGCCGCCTTTGATTAGTGCGCCGCCATCATCTTTAAGCCACATGTAAGCTGGAATTGGCATTTCTTTAAATCTCATTATTAAAAGTGTGGCTAATGTTAAATCGATGAAGGCAACATTTGAAAGATAAATTTGAGTTAAGTCTTGTTTTGCCGTGGTGGTAATCAGTTCAGTTTTGCGTAGGGAGTTGTTCAGTCGTTAGATACGACACTCTTTACTACTAGAAAATAAAAAATGCCGCAAACCTTCCCGGCCTGCGGCATTTTTATTTCATCACTGCTGTCGTAATCCATTAGCCATAAGCCACTTTGTGGTTGATATGGTAGAAGGTCGCCGTTGCGGCCATAACGTGCTGATCTTCCTTGCCCGGTTTGTGCGATTCCACATTGGTGATGTGGTAACCGACGGCACCGGCGTCTAACGCTTTTTTAACAAACGCGCTGTTGAGTTCTTCCATGGACGTTGCCCAGGAAACCGTGGTTACGCCGACGGCTTGCAGGGAGGCTATTTCACGATGCGATAATCCGGCGCGCACCAAAACAGGCTTAACAGCTTTCGGATAGAATATGGATAAAACATCATTTACTAAGCCTTTCATGGATTTACTCCTCACTAATACAGTCTCTATACCCGGATGATTTGGGTATTCAGAATGTGCCGTAATAATCAGAGGCGATTGCGCACTTGAGATATTTATCCGGCACATTGCCAATAAACACCTTTTCATGTTGCGACCATTAGCTTTAATTGCTAATTCATTGTTAAGCAAACTTCCGCCACAATTAACGCAATATTTAAAGAGGATATTTACAGTGGGTTACAGGTTCGGTGTTTTTGACATGAGCAAATAAAAGGGCGCATTTCGCACCCTTAATCTTATTCCCTCGACCTGTTCTTTAAATCCGGTTCGCCGCGCGCGGTGGCCGCTGCATCAGCTCATGGGTGGCAGGATGGTAATAGCGACTCGGCCAGATGACGGACGGGGGAATACCCAGCGCCTGACCGATCAGGATTTCACCTTTCGGCCACGGTCTGGAAAGCGCATTTGAAAGCGTTGAGGAACTCAGGCCAGCAGCGCGGGAAACGGCGGCAAGCGTGGTGCCTTTCTTGCGTAACGCGGCAATGATATCGGCCTGATGCCAGTCCTGATTATTCATAACGGTTTGCTCCTGTGTTGGCCTGCGCAGGAACCGCGGTGCAGAAGGGCAGAAAAGTGGGGCTATGCGATAGTTTCATTGACATCTCCTTGTAGTAAGTACGACTACCACGGGAGCTGCGAAACTCTTTGGTGGTAGCTCAGACAAGGTTCGCAGTACCGGCCTACAAGGACACCGGCCAGCCCGAAGGCTGCCCCGTCTGAGCCACCATTGATGTTATCAGACAGCGTAAGCCGTACAAATAACAGATGAGCAAAGACATTGGCACTCAATGCATGGCATTAAGTACGTCCTTATAGAGTTAACCGAGCTGCGAAACCCGGCTGCGGATTTTGCCGCAGCGGGCGCACTATAGCGTAATACAAAGAAGTAAACCAACAGGCTTAATGCGAAATTGAGGTTTGCTTTCCAGAGAAATTTCAAGCGTTGCAGTGAGTTACATTCTGCACTTCCCATTGCACCATTGCAGAAAATGCATTTGACGGTGTTCAGACAAAATCCTGAATGGAAATTTGTTTTTTAATATAAAAGCAATGTAATTTTTTTCGGGTGTCGGTAAATAATATTATCGTCATAGCAGGCAGGGAGTTAGCGTATTTATGGATGAATAAAAAACGATTTTTATTTTATATTTCTGATGAGATAAGTCTCAAACGAAATTTATGACATTCAAAGGGACTACGCTTAATGAGTCAATAAATCCGCCGCTGTAAAAAGGAAATATAATGTCTATTACAACCTTAAAAGAATTATTCATTCATGATTTATCTGATGTTTATAGTGCTGAACGTCAGATAACCAAGGCGCTGCCTAAAATGGCCCGTGCTGCCACAGACCCTAAACTGGGCGATGCTTTTAAAACACACCTTGAAGAAACGCAGGGGCAGATTGAAAGATTAGATCAAGTCGTTGAGTCTTCTGATGAAATTCGCCTTAAACGTATGAAATGTCATGCGATGGAAGGGCTGGTAGAAGAAGCGCAGGAGCTGATTGATTCTGTTGAAAAAGGCGAAGTGCTGGACGCCGGCCTTATCGGCGCAGCCCAAAAAGTTGAGCATTATGAAATTGCGACTTATGGCACCTTAGCCGCGTTAGCGAAAAAGCTGGGATATTCGCAGGCTGCGAAATTACTTGAAGAAACATTGCAGGAAGAAAAAGACACCGATAAAAAATTAACGGTTATTGCGGGATCACAACCGGTAACCAAAACTGCAAAAAGTTAATTGCGCACCAATTATTACGTAACGTCCCCTGATAATGTTAGGAATAAACAATGAGCAAATCTAAAGCGCATAAAAAAGGGCGCTTTAGCGCCCTGTAACTCATTTCTTAAACGCCTCAGAATCCGATATTCACCCTTATCATGATCATCTGAGAACGGCTGCGCGCATCATCCAGCCCCAGCGTTCCCTGATAGGCGATGCCCGGCGTAATGTTGTGTGGCAGCAGGAAATCCAGCCCCATGCCCAGCACGATATTTTCCTGACTGTCGCCGGAGACATCTGCGCTCCAGCTGTCATTGCCGCTGTCCGCATAACCCAGACGGGCGCGGCCCTGATCGCTGAAGGCGTGCGCGTATTCGATACGACTTTGCCAGCGCAACATCGACCAGGTCAGCGGCAACGCGTACTGCGTCCGGATCCCAACGGCGCCGGTGACGTCATTCAGCACTTGTGAGGCGAAGGCTAAATCATAGGCGTCGGCGTTCGATTCGGTGTAGCTGTTCAGATGTGTGCGCGATAATTGCAGACGTCCGTAAGGGGAGATGAGCAGGTCCGGCAGACGGTAATCGTAACCCGTGGTGACGGCGCCAAATACCTGATAACCACCACGGTCGCCGCGTGCGAAGTGATCCATTTCTGTTACGTAGCGGCGGCTGTCATAGTCCAGACGGCTATAGCCGAGCAGGCCATCGATAAAGTAGTTGTCCGGATGATAACTGCCATAAAACGCTGAACTGACGGAGCGCCCGTTGCTGCGGGAACCGCTGTCGCCAATGTCGCTGACGTCCCGGCCAAAACCAATCCCCATACCTGCGGTAAATTCAGGGGTGAACTGATAGTCTGCGCCGGTGCTGATCCCCACCAGCGTATGGCTGAAACTCACGCCGTCTTTATCGGAATGCCCAAAATCCACAAAGCCACCGGTCCAGTAATTGATGCGTGAATTATTGCTGTTGAGCGGATGCTGTGCGGAGGTTTTGTCTGTCATCTGGGGCAATTCGGAGGGCTGACGGTTATTTTCCCAGGCAGAATTCCACAGCGTATCGTCAGGGCCGCGTTCTTTTTTAGACGACGGCATGTTGAAGCGGATACCGTTCATCCCGCTGTGAACACTGGCCGTATTGTGCAGGGTTTCCAGACGATCGCTGAAGTTACGGATCTGAGCGCGCGCAAAATTCTGTGCCGACTGAATCTGGGCACTGACCAGGCCGAGAACGTCGGGATCTTTAGACGGATCAGGGCGTCCGGCGATGGTGAAGGTCACCGTCGCCGGTGCAGATTGTGAATCTTGCGTCAGCAACACATAGCGCAGAGCTACCGTGCCGGAAGCCTGACTGGCAGCGTCAAAATCCAGATAAACGCTGTTTTCGCTTTGTTGGATTGTAGCGTTACCTGATGTTTTTGGCGGTAAATCAACAAGGCGCGCGCCGGTGAACGGGCCGCCTGTGGCGCTTTCGGTCAGGTTGACGCGCACTGATTTTCCGGCCAGAACGGAAGCGGCATGGCTTGCACCCACCGGCTCCGCACTGATGATATTGAGCGTATACGTGACCTGACCGCTTGCGCCGCTGGCATCCGTCGCCGTCAGTGTGAAATTGCTGTTACCTGCGGCGGCTGGTGTCCCGCTCAGGGTATCGCCAGCCAGCGCTAATCCGGCCGGTAAAACCCCTGAAATGCGGTACTGATAAGGCGCTGTGCCGCCGGAAGTGCCGAACGTCTGACGGTAAGCTGTGCCTGCACGGCCTTCCGGCAACGCGCCGCTGGCGGGGGTAAATGCCAGCGTCGTGGCGGTAACATTAAGTGTGACCGTCGCCTGTGCCGCGCCAAAATTGTTGGACGCGCTGTAAATGAAACTGTCACTGCCGGAATATCCCGCGGCAGGGGTATAGCGGATTTTCAGGCTTTGGATCCGCGCAGTGCCGTGTGCGGGTTGTTGCACAATGGCAAGCGACGTCACTGCGCCGCCGGATAACACCGGTTCAATCAGATTCTCACGGGTATTGGCGACCACGGTTGATGACACCGCGCTGACGACCGGTGCCTGACCGGTAACGGTAATCTGATAACTGACCGTGCCGGTGATCCCGGCGTTATCCGCAGCGCTGACCTGAATTGTATAGCTACCCGATGCCGTCGGCGTTCCGGAAATTTCGCCGGTGCTGGCGCTGATTGTCCGGCCTGCGGGCAGGCCGGACGCGCTGTAGGTATAAGGCGACGTGCCACTGCTGGCCGTGATGGTCTGTGACCAAGGCGTGCCCACCGTGGCAGAAGACAATGTGCCGCTGGCCGGTGTGAAACTCAGCGTCACGTTGGTTACATGGATGCTTACAGTGGCTGGCGCAGAGGTTCCCCAGTTATTGCTGGCGGTATAGGTGAAGGTATCCGTGCCTGAATAGTTGCTTACCGGTGTGTAAGTGGCGGTGGTTCCCGTGATGACAACGGAGCCGTGTGCGGGCGGAGAGGTTACCGCCACCGATGTGGCTGTTCCGCCGGAAAGGGGCAGGGTAATGGCGTTATTGCTGCTGTTAAACGCCACGCTGGTGCTGTCCGAACCCGCGACCGGTGCCAGCCCGCTGCGTTGCACCACTACGGTATAGGCGGAAGTGGTTGTCCCATCTCCCGCCGTAACGACCACGCTTAATGTGTTATTGCCTTCGCTTAATGCAACCGCACCGGAGGCGCTGCCCGAGGTGACGGACACGCCGTTCACGGTGACGGTTGCCGTGTTATTGCGGGTGGTTGGCGTGAGAGAAATGCGGGTGACGCTGTTGGCCACAACCACGTTGTAAGACGAGGTGCCGGAGGAGAATGCCGGAGACAGTGAACCCTGGGAAGCTGAAAGCGCCGAAAGGCTGGCGTCTGTTGATGCGCTGGTCGCAGAGGTACAGGAAACTGTGAGCGGGCTGAGGTAGCCGTGGCTGGTCGTTATGCGAAACCGGAGTCCGGCACTCACCAGCTGCGAGCCCGTAACCGTATAAGTATGTGTTCCGGCTGTGCCGCCTGAACTTGCAGTGGGGTAATAGGTTGAGAACGTGCTCATCCCGTAGTTCGTCAGGCTAAAACTGTCGGTATTCGTGTTGTCACTGTTCACGCCTGCGCCGGAGTCGGTAAACGTCAGGGTCAAAGTATCACCAGCGTCAAACTGGCTTGACTGATAAGCCTGTGCAGCAAATGTCGCGGTGGAAAACGTCGCGTTATTCAGTGCGGTACAGCCTGCGGATTGCGCGATGGCCGAGGATACCGAAACTAAAGACAACAGAAGAAAAGTGCAGACAAAACGGGCACAGCCGCCTGTTGCGCGATAAAGGCGAGTCATGGTTATTCCCTGAGATAATCTGACGTGCAGGCGTCGTTTTTATTGGTTTATTTCAGGGATGTTATCGGAATATTCCGAAAGCCAATCGCGCAATTACCGCATCAAAAGGGGGGTAATTGCGCGATGGCAAACAAATCAGAACGCGTAAGAAAGGCTGACGGAATAACTGCGAGGCTGACCGTAAACGGCGTAATCGCTCAGCCACGAGTAATAGCTGCGGTCAAAGAGGTTATCGATGTTAGCCTGCACCGCGAGCTGACGGGTGACCTGATAACGGGTGAACAAATTAACCAGCGGAACGCTGCCCTGATACACGCGCACTGTGTTGCCGTCTGGCCCGGTGGCATCCTGGAAGGTACGGTTTTGCCAGTTCACGCCACCGCCGACGGTGAGATCCGGCATCCACGGTAACTGATAGCGGCTGAACAGTTTGAGCTGCGTCTGCGGCATATTGCTGTTGAGACGTCCACCGGTGTTATCCCGCGCAACATAGCGTGTGGCGCCGAAAGTCATTTGCAGGTTGTCGGTCACCGCGCCGTTAATCTCGAATTCAGCCCCTTTGCTGACCGTGCCCTGCGCGGCGTAGTAGGCCTGTTCGCTGGTGTCATTGACGAAGTTGTCGCCATCGGCTTCTGCGACATTATCCTGTTCGATGCGGAAAACGGCGAACGTAGCGGTCAGGCGGTCGCTCATCCAGCTGGATTTCAGGCCGGTTTCGTAGTTTTTCCCGGTGGCTGGTGCCAGATAATGACCGTCGCGGGTGCGGTAGGTTTGTGGCTGGAAGATGGAGGTATAACTGGCGTAAGCCGACCACGTATCGTCGATGTCGTAAACCAGGCCGCCGTAAGGCGTGAGGTTATTTTTACTCATATTGCCGCTGCTGCCGACGGTGCTCCACTGCGTATAACGCGCGCCGATAATCAGTGAGAGCGGGTCGGTCAGCGAGAACCGGGTCGCCAGGTAGCCCGCTTTCTGGCGCACCACGTCGTCGGCGTTCAGATACCAGTCGTCCCATTCCGGTTCCGCAACGTCGCCGTTCCAGTTGTTGAAGCTGCCCATGGTGTCGCTGTCGATCGGGCCGTTGGCGCTGTACGTCGAGTTGTGCTGGCGGCTGTAACTGACGCCAGCGACCATTTCATGCTGGCGGCCAAAGAGCTGGAAAGGTCCGCTGGCGTAGGTATCCACCGAATCCAGTTTGCGCGTTCCGCGGTCTTTACTGCCGAATCCGGAAATCCCTTCGCCCGTTGTCGCGTCCGGGAAATCTTCGATATACAGCAGCTTGTCGTCGAATTTCTGTTCGCCGTGCGTTCCGTTGACGCGGAATGTCCAGCCGTTATCGAAATCATGTTTCACGTTAGCGAAGACTTTGCGCGATTGGGTGTTGTAGTGCGTCCAGTCCGCGGATGTGTTGGTGCTGCGGTCGAAATGCGTGCGTGCGCCGTTGCTGTACCAGGTCGGCAGCCCGCCCCACGTCGGATTGCCGGTATTATTTTCCTGATAATCGTAGCCGAGCGACACCGTGGTGTTATCGGTCACGTCGGCATCGACCACGCCATAAATGAATTTTTTGGTTTTATGGTAACGGTCGAGCCAGCTGTCCTGATCCTGATAACCGGCCACGACGCGGCCGCGCACTGAGCCTTCTGCGTTGAGCGGGCCGGAAACGTCGAGCACGTAACGCTGTTTATTCCAGCTGCCGTAGCTGGCGCTGATATTGCCGGTGAATTCTTTGCTGTCCGCCTGTTTGCGCACCATGTTGACGGACGCCGCCGGATTACCGGCACCGGTCATCAGCCCGGTCGCGCCGCGGACGACTTCGATACGGTCATAAATGGCGGTATCTTCGGCGGCATCGCCAAAGTTCCAGGTATCGCTGACAGAAGAAGGAATGCCGTCGTAGGTGTAATTATTGATGTAGAAGCCGCGTGAGAAATAGGAAACGCGCTCGCTGTCGATGACTTCCGTCGAGATGCCGGTGGTGTTATCCATCACGTCGCCCACCGATTGCAGGTTCTGATCCTGCATGCGCTGTTTAGTGATCACGCTGACGGACTGCGGCACGTCACGCGGCGTCAGCAACATCTTCGTACCCGCACGCGTGGTTTTGACGTTGTAATCCTGCGACTCATCGACGGTTCCGTTTGCGGTTCCTTCAACGACCATATTCTCATCAGCGGTTGTCGCTGTGCCGGTGGCGGCTGCGGCGTGAGCAGCGGAAGAAGCCGCCATGACCAGAACCGCCAGCGCCGACAATGATGTTGAAAGCTTATTTTTGTTCTCAGGTGCGGATGTTGCCGCGCCGTAACCCCTGCCAGTGAAAGACATAACGTTTCCCGTAAAAAACACATTAATAGAAAGCGATACCGCTTCTTTTAATTGTCTTTACACAGGATCATCTGACCGCAGTCATCCGCCTGAATTGCAAATTTTAAGAAGAGCACGCAATGAGAATGTGAATAGTAATCATTTGTGTTTTCTATGTCTCAGAACCTTTCAGACCAATAAAGTAACAAAATGTTTTAACGCTTTCCCGGCAGTGTAAATCGCTGATTAAACGTAAACCGTTGCTATCTAAAATCGTTAAAACTTTAATTGCGGCGCGGGTACAGGCTCCTGAAATAACTGCTTAAATATTCGCTGGCCTCTGCCGATAAATCGTTCTAAAGGGCGATCGCCGGTTTGCCATTTCACGCTGACGCCTTCCTGTTGGATTACCGCTGTTATCAGAGGAATTGATATGGGATTTACCATCAAGAGCCGGTTGATTGGCATCGTGGGCTTGCTGTGTATTTTGCTGACGATCGCTGCATTATGGGCAATATTAGGTCTTCGCGCCGCCGATCAGCGGGCGATTTCAACTTACCGCACTGAGTTATTACCTCTGCAACATTCCGCGAAATTATACCGCCTGGCGCAGATGCAATCGGCAACGCTGTTTGAATCACTGCGTTACTGGACTGATCCGGCTGAAGTCGATCAGCGTGTGGCGCAGATTGATGCTTACGGCAGGCAAATTGCCGCCGAACGCAAGGCGTATGAAGCCACGTTTGCCGTGCCCGGTAGCGAAAAACTCCGCACCACTTTTCTCGATGACCTGAACGGTTATCAGGCCGCCATCAGCAATGCTGCAAAACTGGTCGCCGGAGGCAACCCGTCCGGTGCGCTGGTGATTATCGAAACCCGTCTGAAAAATGGCAGCCAGGCATTGCAGCAGGATATCGACGGGCTGGATAACCTGATGAGAAGCCACGCCGAAAACAATTACGCCACCAGTTCAGCGGCGTACGCCACGATGCGCAACAGCATGGCGGCGATTCTGGCCGTCGGTTTACTGGTCGCCGGGATTGCGGGTTGGCTGCTGGTGCGTTCGATTACCGGCGCAGTACGTCGCGCACGTCGTCTGGCCGAATCGATTTCCGAAGGCGGCCTGAATCACCGTCTGGGCGTGATCCCGAAAGATGAAATGGGCGAACTGATGCAGGCGCTGGCGAATATGGATGCTCGTCTGAGCGGTATCGTACGTGAGGTCGGTGAAAGCGCGCAGGCGCTCAGCAGCGCGGCCGGGCAAATGGCGGACGGCAATAATGATCTGTCTTCCCGGACTCACGCACAGGCCAGCTCGCTCGAACAAACGGCGGCAAGTATGGAACAGATGACCGCGACGGTGAAATTCAACGCGGAGAATGCCTCGCAGGCCAGCCAGCTTGCGCAGACCGTGCGCGAGCAGGCACAGCAGAGCAGCAGTATTCTGACTGACGCGGTTACCGCAATGCAGGAGATCGAAGATTCCAGCAAGAAAATTGCCGATATCAATCGTGTGATCGACGAAATTGCCTTCCAGACTAACCTGCTGGCGCTGAATGCGGCGGTGGAAGCCGCGCGCGCAGGCGAACAGGGGCGCGGTTTTGCGGTGGTCGCCTCAGAAGTGCGTCAGCTGGCGCAACGTTCTGCAACAGCGGCGCAGGAAATTAAAACGCTGATCCAGACCAGCGTCAGCAAAGTCGATGCGGGCAGTAAACTGGTGTTGCGCTCCGGCGAAACGCTTCAGGAGATCAACGGCGGTATGGCGAAAATGGTGGAATACGTGGCGGACATCGCCGTTGCCAGCCGTCAGCAGTCCAGCGGGATTGAGCAGGTGAATGTGGCAATTGTCCAGATGGACAGTGCGACACAGCAAAACGCTGCACTGGTGGAAGAAGCCAGCGCGGCCAGCCATACCGTGAACGAACACGCGGCGCGGCTGGTTGAGAAAATGTCGTTCTTCCATTTGCGCCCGTCCGCAAATTTACCGGCGACGACAATTGAAGGCGTGCTGGAACCATTGCCTGCACTGAACTCTCCGGCGAAAGCGCCTCGTCAACCGCGACTGGCGAAAGCCTGAGCCGAAAAGGAGCACTATCATGTCAGGTCTTTTTCAGCGTCAGATCCTGAGCATTCTGCTACCTCTGGCTTTTTGTGCCAGCGCGCAGGCGCAGACCGTCGTTAAAATCGCGACTATCGCGAACGGCGACATGACGATCATGCAGCAGATGTCCGGTGAGTTTGAAAAAACGCATCCGGATATCAAACTCGAATGGCACGTGATGGACGACGGCGAGCTGCGCAAACAGGTGCTCAGCGACATGAACAGCGGGCAGGCGAATTTTGACGTAATCACCGTGGGCACGTACGAAGCGCCGCTGTGGGGTAAAAAAGGCTGGCTGCAACCGCTCAACAATTTGCCCGCTGATTACAATGTTGATGATTTACTGAAACCCATCCGCAGTGCGCTTTCCTGGCAGGGCACGCTGTACGCGCTGCCGTTTTACGGCGAAAGCAGCATGACGTATTACCGCAAAGATTTGTTCGCGAAAAAAAATCTGACCATGCCGAAAAATCCAAGCTGGGATGAGGTGAAATCTTTCGCGGCGCAGCTGACCGATAAATCGCAGGGCATTTATGGCCTGTGTCTGCGCGGGCTGGCAGGGTGGGGTGACAACGTGGCGTTTATCACCACGATGGCCAACGCCTATGGCGCGGAGTGGTTCGATGAAAACTGGCATCCGCGTCTCGACAGCGACGAGTGGCGCGCGGTGCTTACCGATTACGTGCAGATGATGCATGACTACGGCCCGCCGGATGCGAAATCCAACAGCTTTGGTCAGAACCTGAAACTGTTTGCACAGGGCAAATGTGCGATGTGGATTGACAGTACCGTCGCCGCCGGAATGGTCATCAACCCGCAGATTTCGCCGGTCGCGGACAGCGTCGGTTTTGCGCCCGCGCCGACGGCGATTTCGAGCAACGGTTCGCACTGGTTATGGGCATGGGCGCTGGCCGTTCCGCAACGTGCAAACCATAAAGATGAAGCGCAGCAATTCATTACCTGGGCAACATCGCAGGCGTATATTCAGGACGTGGCGAAAACGGTGGGCTGGGGTGCAATCCCGCCAGGCAGTCGTTACTCCTCTTACGCGCAGGTGAAATACCAGAAACTGGCACCTTATGCCGATGGTGTAAAACAGGCGGTGGAAACTGCGACGCCTGAGCAACCAACACTATATCCGGTGCCGTATCAGGGCGTGCAGTACGTGAGTATCCCGGGGTTTGATCAGATGGGCGATGCGGTCGGGCGAAATATTTCCGATTTGCTGGAAGGCAAGAAAACACTCGATGAAACGCTGAGCGCGAATCAGCAGGTGGTGACATCGATTTACGCCACGACATCACAGGGCAATTAAAATCAAACAATCACAGGATTATATAATCCTGTGATTGTTTCTTTGTTTTGCGTCTCAGCCTGGCTTACTTGCGGTTACTCCACACGGTCTGCACGTTGCAGAATTCGCGTAAACCGAAATGCGACAACTCGCGGCCATAACCGCTTTTCTTCACACCGCCAAATGCTACGCGCGGATCCGATGCGCTGTAACCGTTAATGAAGACACCGCCGGTTTCCAGCTCGCTTGTCATCTGTTCCGCCAGCGCCAGGTCAGCGGTGAAAATTGTCGCGCTCAACCCAAAATCGCTGTCATTAGCCAGTTCAACCGCGTGGTCCGCATCGCGGGCAACCGTAATTGCCGCGACCGGCCCGAACAGTTCCTGACGGAACGCGGTCATTTCCGGTGTCACATTGCTCAAAATTGTCGGCGCATAGAAGTTACCGTTTCCGGCAATTTTCTCGCCACCCAACAGAAGGGTGGCGCCTTCTGCCAGCGTATCCTGTACCTGTTTATCCAGTTCATCACGCAGATCGAAACGCGCCATCGGGCCGATGTAAGTGGCCTCATCCTGCGGATCGCCGATCACCAGCGCCTGCGTGGCTGCGACGAACTTCGTCGTGAAAGCGTCCAGAACACCTTCTTCGATGATCAGACGTTTCGCTGCGGCGCAAACCTGTCCGGTATTCTGATAACGCCCTGCAACAGCAGCGTTAACGGCCTCATCGAGATCCGCGTCATTAAGTACGATAAACGGATCTGAACCGCCGAGTTCGAGTACGCATTTTTTCAGTGCCTTACCAGCGAGTTCGGCAATGGCTCCCCCGGCGCGTACGCTGCCCGTGACCGTCACGGCGACAACACGGGGATCGGCAATCAGCTGCGCAACAGCGGGTGTCCCGACATTGATGACGCCAAACGCCCCGACCGGGAAACCTGCTTTCAAGGCTGCCTGTTTCACCAGATAGGACGAACCCATCACGTTTGGTGCGGGTTTTAGCAGAAAAGTATTGCCCGCTATCAGTGCAGGAACCGCACCACGAAGAATCTGCCAGATTGGGAAATTCCACGGCATAATCGCCAGAATCATACCGGAAGGGCGGTAATGAATGTGCGCCTCGCCGTTATCAACCGTTGTCGGTTCCGGTGCCAGCATTGCCGGGCCATTTTTGGCATACCATTCGCACAGACCCGCTGATTTTTCGACTTCGGCGCGAGCCTGCTTAACCGGCTTACCCATTTCACGGGTAATCATGCGCGCGATGTCTTCGCTGGCTTCGCGCAGCTCAGCGGCGAGGTTGATCAGCAGCGCTGCGCGTTTAGCGATTTCTGTCTTGCGCCATTGCTTAAATGCCGCGTTGCCCTGAGCAACCGCCGCTTCCAGCATCAGCGCACTGTCAAAAGCATATTCTGCGATGTGCTCGCCGTTAAACGGGTTTTGCGAAATTGCGTGAGTTTGGGTATCTGCCGTTGTCATGTTGTGTTCCTCGTTAAGTCAGTTCATTCAGAATAGAGGGTTGCTGAGATGAATAAAAATGAATAAAAATAAGCAAACCGTTCACTTTTTGAGAAAGCTTATGAACCTGTCCCAGCTTGAGATGTTCCGCGCCGTGGCCGAAACCGGCAGCATCAGCGCCGCCGCGCAGCGCGTGCACCGTGTGCCTTCGAATCTCACCACACGTATTAAACAGCTGGAAGCCGAGCTTGGCGTGGAGCTGTTTATCCGTGAGAATCAGCGGTTGCGGCTTTCGCCAGCGGGGCGGAATTTCCTCAGCTACAACAACCGCATTCTGGACCTGGTCGAAGAGGCTCGTGTGTCGGTTGCTGGCACTGAACCGCAAGGGATATTTGCGCTGGGGGCGCTGGAAAGCACCGCCGCTGTGCGCATCCCTGCTTTACTGGCACGTTATCATCAGCAGTTTGGCAAAGTTGAACTGGCACTAAGCACCGGGCCTTCCGGTGAGTTGCTGGATAAATTGCTGGAAGGAGAACTGGAGGCGGCATTTGTGGATGGCCCTGTTTTGCATCCGGTTCTGGATGGCGTACCCGTTTTCCAGGAGGAAATGGTGATTGTGGCACCGCTTCACCACGCGCCGGTGACCCGCGGGCAGGAAGTGAATGGCGAAATCGTTTATGCGTTTCGTTCGAATTGTTCTTACCGGCGGCATTTTGAAAGCTGGTTCGCCGATGATGGCGCCGCACCCGGTAAAATCTACGAGATGGAATCCTATCACGGGATGCTGGCGTGTGTGATTGCCGGCGGTGGTCTGGCGCTGATGCCGCGCAGCATGCTGGAAAGTATGCCGGGCAGCAGTACGGTCAGCTTCTGGCCGCTGGCCGATAATTATCGTTTTCTGACCACATGGTTGCTGTGGCGGCGTGGCGCACTGACGCGAAATTTATCAGAGTTTGCGGCAATGGCATCAGAGGTGACGGTCAGCCTTCAACCGACTGCAAGATGATTTGCCAGTCCATCGCAAATTTCAAGGCCACACAGAGTGCGCAAACAATAAAAATGGTTTTGAACATAGCTCAAACAGGTCTCTTTTGTGTGATGTGAATCACATTTTAAAACGGATCGCATAAGAGCGCCTCTGTAGTTTTGAACAGAAGATGCGGTTTCCTGCGTATTTTTTATTGCAGTGTGTATTTGAAAGAAGGGGATATCCGCGCGAAATGAAACGGATCCGTGTGATTTGTACATTATAGCAACATTAACTATTCACACAGTGATACTATTATGAAGGTGCGTAATTTGGATTAATAATATTTTTCAGGTTAATTTGACAGCTTTAAAGTGATTTGTTCGTGAAATTTTTTATTCAGCGCCAACAAGTCTTTAGGAAGACAAAGCATTAACAATAAAGAGAAGCTAAACGACATGGCGGGGAATGTGTAATAGGTTGTAATATTATGCTGGCGCAATTGATATCATTATTTCTTTGTGTAGAATCATGGTGACTAATTTAATGAACATCTCTAAAGTGAGCACATCATGGACAACGCATTAAACGTTTTGAATAATATCCGTACACTTCGGGCCCAGGCTCGCGAAATGCCGTTGAGCACTCTGGAAGAGATTCTTGAGAAACTGACGGCTGTTGTTGAAGAATCTCGTGAAGATGTAAAAGCGCGTAGTGCACAGCAGCAGGAACGTGATGAGAAACTATTGAAATATCGCGAAATGCTGGCAAATGATGGTATTGCTATTGATGATCTGTTGGGGCATCAGGCGGCAAAAGAAACCACTAAAGCTAAACGCAAACCGCGTCCGGCAATCTATGAATATACCGACACCGATGGTTCTAAAAAGACCTGGACCGGCCAGGGGCGTACTCCTTCAGCTATTAAAGCTGCACTGGACAAGGGCGCAACTCTGGAAAGCTTCCTGATTGCACGCTAATTAATTCGCTGTTGTGTTGAGGCGCTGCCTGCCACGCTCTGAGCCAGGCAGGTAGCGTTTCCTCTGTGTATTGATTTTTAATCTCTTATTTTTTACCGCGACACTGTTAATTTTTCTTTCCACACTTTGCCCCCACTGGCGTGTTAGCCTGTCATCTTAATGTAAGCTTAAGCCTCAACAAGTAGGGTAATGGTAACTTTGTTTACCGGAACTTCTATGCGTACCCGATATTCTTCTGCGCAAATTGTGCTGCACTGGCTGGTGTTTGTTTTGGTCGTTCTGGCCTATGCCACGATGGATATAAAAAACACATTCGCGAAGGGTTCCCTTATAAGAGAGTTATTAACGCTAACGCATTACAGTCTGGGGTTCTGCGTATTATTCCTGATGTGTGTGCGTCTTTTTGTCCGCGCGATGTACGTCACACCGGCCATTAAACCTCTTCCTCCACGCTGGCAAAATTGTCTGGCGGCCATCACGCATGCTGTCGTTTATCTGATGTTTATCTGTTTACCGGCCTTGGGAATTTTGTCGCAATATTATGGCGGGCATGACTGGACAATATTTAACATCAGGATGCCGGGAAGCTATCTGCCGGATCTCCCATTACAAAAACAGCTCAAAAATTTGCATGGATGGCTGGCAGATGCCGGATATTACCTGATCGGATTACACACTTTTGCTGCTCTGTGGCACCATTACCGCCGCCGCGATAATACGTTGATACGCATGTTGCCGGGGAAGAATCAACGGGATAAAAGTCTTTTAAGAGAATAAACTCCGCACGCTGTTTTTTGATTTTTGTATTCCTTAAGGTGGCTTTTACAATAACGCGTTTGGTTACTGTGTATTATTGGTTTTATAAGTTTACTTAACTCAAATTATTCCTATGGAAGGCATGAACATAGCTTGTCCGGTGTGGGACGAATCACTGTGTCGCGGGCACAATACTCATAGAAACGATAAGAAAATCCAAATAAAAAACTCAACTGGTTCGATATCGTAGATGATCGCAATCATCCGTGGCCGGGTCTGACCTGGTTCAAAACCTCGATTAACCTTCCCGACGTAAAAAAGAAACCGCCCCTAAGGGCGGCTCTCTAATGCTACTTGCTTTGAGCGAAATTGATGCTGATGTGATTGCCAGTAATTCGCCAGCCTTCATTTCCGCTACCAATTAAACCACCCAATACAATGAGCAGTGCATAGATGCACTTTTTCATTGAAACGGCCTCAATTAAAACCGTGTGCCACGTTTGATCTGCCAGAGAACCCGCCGCAGCACAAGCGATGTTGGTCGCCTGTTTAACGGTACTGTGAATCCTTTCTAAATCTGGCACCCGGAGCTACCCGGCGAAAAGTCCGAGGCGATAGTATCAGCACGAATTTCAGAATAATTTGATCTCAACACTTAAGTTAAATTTATTATTTTGCCAGAGACAACCTATGCTCTATAGGCCGTGACAAACTCCAAGTTTGTTGGAACAAATCTCAGGTTTGTGCAAGATCAACAATTACGAAATACGCGCTACAATTTGTAGCCGGAGAAGTGAATTTGAGTTAATCTCCTCCTCGTTGGTCGCCTGTTTGGTGTGAGACCGCTAATCGAAGCACCACAAAATCCCCGCCTTTTGGCGGGTTTTTTGTTTCTATGGTCAGGTGATATTCTCAAACCTTCAGATTTGGCAGAAACAGACCTCAAAATCCACTGCTATTCACGGTTCTTCTGATACACACAAAGGTGCGTATAAGCGGCCTGCAACAGCGGAATGCTGATCCCCACACGCGTTGCACGCTCCACCAGATCGCCGATAATCTGGTCGGCCTCGACAGGATAGCCCTGCGTCATATCGCGATACATTGACGAGGTTTGTGGCGAATTTTTATCGGTCACGGCCTCCCTGACTTTTGCCACCGCCGCCGTGCGTTCCGCATAGCCAAAGGCTTTCATGGTGGTCAGCGCTTCGGTAACAATGGCCTGTGCGAACTCCGTTCCGCCCGGCGCAGAGGCGACCTGACCGATGTTGCCGCGCATGGTGCAGGTGATGGCGCCGAAGCTTGAAAGCAGCAGCCACTTCTCCCACAGATCGCTGATGATGGTTTCCGAAAGGATGGCATCGATACCGGCGCTCTGGAATGCCTGATCGACTTTAAGAATGCGTTCGGTTTTCTCGCCGGAGAGTTCGCCGTAGAAAATCTGATGCAGTGGCGTCATCTGATGGAGATGGCCGTCGGCATCCAGCGTGGCGTTGATTTTGCACAGTCCGCCAATCAGCGCATGCTCGCCGAAGCGCTGGCTGAGCGTTTCCATATGCTTCATGCCATTGAGCACCGGCATGACCAGCGTGTTTTCGCCAACGACCGGTGCGATATCTTTGATAGCCGCTTCCAGTCCGAAGCTTTTCACTGTCAGCAGAATCAGATCATAAGGGCCGGTCAGCTGAGAAGCCTGTACCACGGCGGGTTGCAGGTGAAAATCACCGTGCGGGCTGTGAACCGTCAGTCCGTCTTTCTGCACTGCCAGCGCGCGTTTCTCGCGCAGTAAAAATGTCACATCCTGCCCGGCCTGAGCCAGCCGCGCACCAAAATATCCGCCCGTCGCACCCGCGCCTACCACTAAAATCCGCATATGTTATCCCCATTGTTTCAAGACATTCAGAAACCAAGCTGTGGGTTTAAACTACGGGAGTCATAGCCTTTTAATCAAGAGGCTGCGGCATAAAGGATTCAGTGGCTGGAGAGAAAAGAAGAATTTTTGATGATTTTGTCGCGTGATACTATTACGCATCACTATTTCTAAAAGGAGCACTGAATGGCAGGTTATCAGCCACCGTACAGCATTACGCCAGCCATTCTGAACCGGGTCGTTGAGGTTGGGGAATTACTCGGGCGCTGGGCCGCGCATGCGGAACAATCATCGGTGCTGCTGCGAAAAGAAAACCGCATACGGACCATTCAGGCTTCACTGGCGATTGAACATAACAGCCTGTCTACCCAACAGGTGACGGCTATTATGGAAGGCAAGCGCGTGCTCGCGCCGCAAAAAGATATACAGGAAGTTCGTAACGCGATCCTGACTTACGAACAGCTACCCACGTGGAAAAGCTATGTTCTCGACGATGTCCTGAAAGCTCACCGGCTGATGATGACCGGCCTGGTGGATGCGCCGGGTCACCTGCGTAGTGGTGATGTCGGGGTTTATCGCGATAATCAGCTGATTCATATGGCGCCGCCGGTCGGGCAGCTTTCGCGCCTGATGGCCGATTTGCTGAACTGGCTGAAGGAAACCGAGATTCATCCGCTGATTGCCAGCTGCATTTTTCATTACGAATTTGAATTCATCCATCCGTTTCCGGACGGCAACGGAAGAATGGGGCGGTTGTGGCAAACGCTGATCCTGAGCCAGTGGCGTCCTGAACTCGCCTGGCTGCCGGTTGAAACCCTGATCCATAATCAGCAACAGGATTATTACCGCGTATTGGGTGAATGCGATCGCGCCAGTGACTGCACGGCATTTATTGCATTTATGCTGGAAAAACTGGTTGAAGCATTACGCGAAGGCATTGAAACCCAACTCTCTTTTCACATTCCCCGCCCGTAGGCGGGAATTGCAGGCCAGACGCTATTTCCCCCGCGCTGCCATAATCCTCCGGTACAGCACCGGCAGCGAAATCACCACAATCAGCATCGCGCCGACGATGACTGACATCACGATCCCCGGCACGTTCAGCAGGCTGAGTCCGAAGGTCAGCAGGCCCATCAGGAAGGCGGCGATGATGACGCCGGTCATGCTGCCCGAACCGCCAAGAACGCTGACGCCGCCGAGCACCGCCATCGTAATCACGCTCAGCTCCCAGCCAAGTGCCAGCGTCGGGCGCGTGCTGCCGAGCCGTGACGTCAGCAGAACCGCCGCCAGCCCGGACATCACGCCGACCAGCACGAACAACGTCAGGTTGTGGCGCTTCACGTTAATGCCGGAATACCAGGCCGCCACCGGATTATTGCCGATGGCGTAGGTACGGCGGCCAAAGTTGGTTTTGTGCAGCAGGAAATAAAAAACCGCACCCAGCACCAGAAATAACGCGAACTCAAACGACAGCGGCCCCCAGACATAACCCTGCCCGAACCACGCAAAGCTGGCGGGATATTTATTCAGTGACTGATCGCCGAGCAGCACATACGTGATGCCACGGAACAGACTCATGGTCCCGATGGTGATCACAATCGATGAGAGATTCAGGCGCGTCACCAGCAGCCCGTTAATCAGCCCGCACAACAATCCCACGCTCAGCCCGACGCCCACCAGCGCCGGTGTCGGCAGCCCGGCCTGCGCGCAGAATCCCATTATGGTGGAACTCAGTGCCATCGTTGAGGCGACGGATAAATCGATTTCACGGGCGATAATCAGCATCGCCATCGGCAGAACAATGATGGCCTTTTCGGTAAAGTTGAACGTGGCGTCCGACAGATTCCAGATATTGAGGAAGTACGGTGAGGCGAGGGCGTTCACCACAAACACCAGCAGCGTCACCACCAGCAAAAATCCTTCCCAGCACATCAGGCGGCGGAAGAACGGCGTTACCGCCATCGGCACACTTTCCCGTGCAGGCGTGCGCGAAGTTAAGGTCTTATTCATGATCTGGCCTCTGATTCAGGTCCTGATGCGTGGACGGAAGGAGAATGGCGTAAAATCAGTCTTCCTTTACGTTTATTGCCGCGTTCGTTGAGGACAACCGCGATAACAATCACCGCGCCCGAAATGGCCATCTGCCAGAACGGCGACACTTCAATCACCGGCAGGGCGTTATTGATGACGCCGAGGAACAGCGCGCCGAGCAGGCAGCCGATGACCGAACCGATGCCGCCCATGGTGCTGATCCCGCCGATGACGCAGGCGGCGACAATCTGTAATTCAAAGCCATTGGCGACGTCCACGTAGGCGACGGCAAAACGTGAAATCCACAGATATCCGCAGAAACCCGCCAGCGCGCCGGAAAGGCAGAAGCTGACGAACTGCATTTTTCCCGCGTTGATCCCGGTGTAATACGCCGCCGTGGCATTGCCGCCTGCGGTATATAACGCGCGGCCCGTGCGGCTGTAGCGCAGGAAATACGCCACCAGAATCAGTGCGGCAATCGCGCACCAGCCGAGCAGCGGCAGGCCAAGAAACGGTGCGCGCGGCAGGCTGAGGAAATCCGGGCTCATCTGATGGGCGTTAATCCAGCCGCCGTTCGAGAGCAGGAAAATAATCCCGCGATAAATACTCATGGTGCCCAGCGTCACCACAATCGGCGGGATGCCGACTTTCCACACCAGCAGGCCATTAATTGCACCCATAATCAGGCCAAGCACCGTCGCCAGCACGACCAGCGACCACACCGGAATGTCAGGGTGATGGAAGTTGATCAGCGCAACAATCATGCCGGTCAGTGCCAGATTGGCGGCCATCGACAAATCAATGCCTTTGGTCAGCAGCACCATCATCTGGCCGAGTGCAAGAATGATCAGAATCGAGGTGTCGTTGAACATCTCCAGCAGGTTTCCGGCACCGATAAACTCCGGTGAGCGTGCACCGACGCCGAGCACCATCAGGACAATCACCACCGCCAGCAACAGCTCACGGTACTTGAGTAAATTCTTGATCATGCTGCCTCCTCGCCCGCGCCGCTGGCAGCACTGACAATCATTTCGGCGGTGGCGTCGCCCGCGTTGAATTCCGCCACCATCAGCCCTTCGTGCATCACAATAATCCGGTCCGCCATGCCCATGACTTCCGGCAATTCTGAAGACACCATAATCACCGCCAGCCCGCGTCCGACCAGCTCGGACATAAACTGATGCACCGCCGCTTTCGAACCGATATCAATCCCTTTGGTCGGCTCATCGAGAATGATGATGTCCGGCTGCGTCGCCAGCCATTTTGCGATCACCACTTTCTGCTGATTACCGCCGGAGAGCGTGCCCACAGGCTGTTTCCAGCTCGAGGCTTTCACCTGCAACCGGCGCGCATAATCATCGGCCAGCGCCCACTCTTTTTTGTCATTAAGCACGCCGCGCGGGTTCAGCTGGCTGAGCTGCGGCAGGCTGATATTCTGGCTGATAGGCAAATCGATAATCGCGCCCTGTTTCTGGCGCTCTTCCGGCACGTACACAATTCCCGCGCGGATGGCCTGAGAAGGGCGCGTGAAATGCTGTTCTTTGCCGTTGATCAGAATCTTGCCGCCGTTTGGCTGCGTGACGCCAAACAGCGCCTGCATCAGCTCGGTGCGGCCCGCGCCGACCAGCCCGTAGAATCCGAGAATTTCACCTTTGCGCAGTGAGAAATTAATGCCCGCAAATTCGGTCGGATGGCTGAGATTCTGCACCTGCAACACGATTTCACCGGGTGCGCAGTTCACTTTCGGATACGCCTGGCTGACTTCGCGCCCGACCATCATCGTGACCATCTGCGGCTCACTGATCTCACTGATTTTGCCGGAGCCGACATAACTGCCGTCGCGCAGCACCGTGTAGTAATCGGAAATCGCGAAAATCTCGTCGAACTTGTGCGAGATAAACAGGATGGCTTTTCCTTCATGTTTCAGGCGTTCGACAATCTGATAAAACTCCACGATTTCATGCTGCGATAGCGCCGCCGTCGGTTCGTCGAGGATCACCACCTGGGCATCAAACGACAGCGCGCGGGCAATCGCCACCATATGTCGCTGCGCGATGCTCAGTTCTTTCAAAATAGCGTGCGGATCGATATTCACTTCCAGACGCGTCAGAATATCGCGCGCCTGCTGATGCATCGCCGGCCAGTTCAGGCGCTTAAAAATCCCGCCGTAAACATAGTGGCCGACGAAGATATTTTCGGTAACCGAAAGCTCGTCAAACAGCACAGTTTCCTGATGGATGGCGGTAATACCGATTTTGTGCGCCGATTCCGGGTTGGGCAGCTTTATCGGAATCGCTTTATAGCGCAGCTCGCCTTCTTCCGGCTGATAAATGCCGGTCATGACTTTCACCAGCGTGGATTTACCCGCGCCGTTTTCGCCAATCAGGGCTGTCACCTTTCCCGGATACAAATCCACATGCACGTTATTCAGCGCCCTGACGCCCGGAAAGACCTTGCTGATGCCCTGTAATGACAAAAGCGGAGTCGTGGAATCTGTCATTTCGTTTCCCCTGTCTGGCTAAGCACAACAAAACGGCTCACCGCAAAACGATGAGCCGCCGTCAGGATCAGAATATTTTCGAGAATTTGTCGATGTTGCTGGCGTCGTAAACAAACGGTTCAGCCATCGCACCACTGCCGTCCGCATCCAGTTTCACTTTGCCTAAACGGCCCATGCTGGCTTCGGTTTTGGTGGCCGTGCCTTTAACCAGATCGTCTGCCAGGTAGGTTGCCGCGTAACCGAGATCAATCGGGTTCCAGATGGCAAAACTTTTGGTCGCGCCGGATTTCACCGCGCCTGCCATTTCAGACGGCAGACCGAGGCCGGTGACGTAAACTTTGCCGATTTTACCCTGATCTTTCACTGCCTGTGCGGCGGCCACAATCCCGACCGAAGACGGGGAAATAATGACTTTCAGATCCGGATAAGATTTCAATAAGCCGATAGTTTCGCGATAACTTTTATCTGACAGATCATCGCCATAGGCCACAGTCACCAGATTGACGGAAGGATACTTTGGCAGCACCTTTTTCATCTCGGCAATCCACAGATTTTGGTTGGTCGAGGTCGGTGTGGCGCTGAGGATCGCGACATCCCCTTTTTCGACATTCAGCGCTTTCAGTGCATCGGCGGCCAGTTTGACGTTGGTTTCACCAATCAGCGCATTGTTGGACGGATTCAGGTGGATCTGACGGCCTTCTTTGGCGACGCCGGAATCCCAGGATACGACTTTAATGCCGCGCTGCATGGCTTTTTTCAGCACCGGAACCAGCGCGTCCGGGTCGTTGGCGGAAACGGCAATGGCATCAACGCCCTGTGCGATCAGGCCGTTCAGCACTTCAATCTGCGCTTCGGCGGTGGTGGTGGTCGGGCCGGTGTAAATCACTTTTACATCACCCAGCTCTTTCGCTGCCTGCTGTGCGCCCACGTTAGCCGCTTCAAAGAAACCGTTGCCCAGTGATTTCGCCACCAGCGCAATTTTCACTTCAGCCGATGCCGCGCCTGCCAGCAGGATGCTGCTCGCCATCAGGGTGAGGCTCAGTACGTGTTTTAATTTCATTGTTTGTACTCCGCATAAGTCTGCATAAAGTTTAACGACCCAAAAGTTGCCGGCGCGCCAGGCGCATGATCACGACTCTAGGAGGTTGCCGGCGGGCTGACCTTTCCGCGAGTGCCAGTCCGGCGTTAACTATGGCAAAGACACAAAGGTCTGGGAGAACAACCTCACAAATTGATAACATTCTTATTGGGAGGGCGCGAAACGGTCAGAAAAACACAGATTAACCCTGGGGGAAAATCCGATCAGAATTAGGTGTAAAGCTAAGTAGTGCGCCGGATTGGGCCGGATCGGTTCGGGGAATAAAGGTTTTGTTCAAAAGCGATTGGCGGATCACAATTTCAGGCCAATGGCTGCCCCGGCGCGGACTAAGATATTACGATAATGTTAATAAGGAGTCGGAAATGACCGTGTTACGCAGTAGTGAGTATTTCCCCTCAGGAGATTTCCCGGTCACCATTGAACCACGTTATCCGCAGGAAACTTTTCCTGAGCATCATCACCAGGATTTCAACGAGATTGTGCTGGTCGAACAGGGCACCGGGACGCACGTTTTTAATGATCATCCGCTGATCCTCAGTGCGGGCAGCGTTTGCTTTGTGCGCCACTGCGACCACCATCTTTATGAAGATACCGATAATCTGCATCTGACTAACGTGCTGTACCGCAGCCCGAATGCATTTCGTTTTCTCAGCGGTCTCAGCGATTTATTGCCGAAGGAAGTCGATGGCATTTATCCGGCACACTGGCGTATCAGCCCGAATCAGATTGTGCAGGCCAAAACGCTGATCGACTTGCTGGCACAGGCACCGGCCCGCCAGTCCCCTGAATTACAGGCGCAGCAGGAATTGTATTTTATGCAGCTCTTATTGCTGCTGCGCCAGGGCCGCCGGGATGTCGGCTATCGCGGGCAGGGCGGCGACCTGAATAATCTGCTGGACTGGATGAATGAGCATTACGACGAAGAGATCAACTGGCCGGTGCTGGCGGAACAATTCTCCATGTCCCTGCGCACGCTGCATCGCCAGATGAAACAGCAAACCGGCTGCACGCCGCTCAATTACCTCAACCGGCTGCGCCTGCTCAATGCGCGCAACATGCTGCGTTTCAGCGACAGCCCGATCACCGAGATCGCCCATAACTGCGGTTTTTGCGACAGCAATTATTTTTCTACCCTGTTTAAACGCGAATTTGGGTATGCGCCCCGCAGTATCCGGCAGTGATCTTCGCTCTTCTTAATAACTCCCTCTGATTTGCAAAAATGTTATGTCGGGCAGACCGACCATGACATTTTTGCCATTTCTCAAAATCAACTGGCAACCACGGAAAGGTAAAAATGGTGCGGATAGAACAGTCTGTTAAAACTTCACAAAAAAGAACTTATTTTTTAACAATCCGTTCATCACCTCTATCCGGTCTTTGGAGACTCTTTACATGAGCACAGTTCAAAAACGTATGTACATCAACGGCGAATTCGTTGAAAACACCGGCGGTAAGTGGATTGACGTGGTAAATCCGGCCACAGAACAGGTGATTTCGCAGATCCCTGAAGGCTCGGCGGAAGACACAAAAAAAGCCATTGATGCCGCCGAAGCCGCGCAGCCGGGCTGGGAAGCCTTGCCTGCGGTGGAGCGTGGTGTGTGGCTGCATAAAATCGCTGCCGGGATCCGCGAACGTGAAGCCGAACTGACCGAAACCATTATTGCCGAGGGCGGCAAAACCTACGGCCTGGCGCAAACCGAAGTGCTGTTTACCGCCGATTATCTCGATTACATGGCTGAATGGGCGCGCCGTTACGAAGGCGAAATTATTCAGAGTGACCGGGCTAATGAAAACATCTTTGTGTTCCGCAAAGCCATCGGCGTGACCACCGGCATTCTGCCGTGGAACTTCCCGTTCTTCCTGATTGCGCGCAAAGCGGCTCCGGCGCTGATCACCGGCAATACCATCGTGATTAAACCGAGCGAAATCACGCCGAATAACGCGGTGATTTTTGCTGAAATCATCCACAAAATTGGCCTGCCTAAAGGCGTGCTGAACATTGTGACCGGCTACGGGCCGACCGTCGGGCAGGAACTGGCCGCCAACCCGAAAGTCGGAATGGTTAGCCTGACCGGCAGCGTCGCCGCCGGTATCGCTACCATGACCGCCGCCGCGCAGAACGTGACAAAAGTGTCGCTGGAGCTGGGCGGTAAAGCCCCGGCGATTGTAATGAATGATGCTGACCTGGAGCTGGCGGTTAAAGCTATTGTCAGCTCACGCGTGATCAATACCGGGCAGGTGTGTAACTGTGCGGAGCGTGTTTACGTGCAGGAAGGCGTGTACGACGAATTCATTTCGCGTATCAGCGAGGCGATGAAAAAAGTCACGTTCGGCAACACCGCTGAACAAAAGGATTTGGATATGGGGCCGCTTATCAGCGGTGCGGCGTTAAAACGCGTCGAGGACAAAGTGGCGAAAGCTGTTTCGCAGGGGGCAAAAGTGCTGCTGGGCGGAAAACGTCACGGCGACAAAGGTTTCTTCTATCAGCCGACGGTGCTGGTGGATGTGAAGCAGGACATGCCGATCATGCATGAAGAAGTGTTTGGCCCCGTGTTGCCGGTTGCGACGTTCAAAACGCTGGAAGACGCGATCGCGATGGCCAACGACAGCGAATACGGGCTGACGTCTTCGATCTATACCTCAAATATCAATACCGCGATGAAAGCGCTGAAACAGCTGAAGTTCGGGGAAACCTACATCAATCGCGAAAACTTCGAAGCGATGCAGGGCTTCCATGCGGGCTGGCGTAAATCCGGCGTCGGCGGTGCAGACGGTAAACACGGTTTGCAGGAATACCTGCAGACACATGTGGCCTATTTGCAGTTCCACTGAGGTTCCGCCCGCCGTTTTAACTGACTTATCCGCAACTCTTAAACCGGAGCAGGGAAACCTGACTCCGGCTTTGTTTTTGCTTAAAATAAGTTCTGAAAATATAAAAAATCTTATTTGATGCAAAGCGTCATTTCATGTAAATCAGGTGTGCACCCGGTGTGTCCTGACTATTTATTGCGAGTGAGCACGACAAAATGAGCGTGATACAGAGCCTTATCAAACAAGCTTTTGGCACCACGAACGGTCATGAGGCCGCCAGTTTTCTGGCCAGCGCCTGCAACCGGATGAAGACGATGGATAAAATATCCATCGCCCGCGAAGTGGAAAGTGCGCTCAAAGGCGTCAGTTTTAGCCGTTCCGAGGCGGAGAACGGTGCAAAGGCGAAAACAAAAACGGTTTATAAGGATACGGCCGTCACGCTCGAAAAACTGGCTGCATTGGAAAAACAGGTGCGCAGCCTGACGAACGAACTCGCCGTCGCGCGCACTAAAGTCAGCATGGGTAATCCCGCAGATTCTGAGCAGATGAAAGCCGAGGTTATCCGCCTGAATACGCGGGTCGCCGAGCTGCAACGCCAGTCAGAAATCCAGAGAAAACAGTACGCGGACGATCTGGCCCTGATCCGCTCGCGCCAGCAGACGAGCGGGAGATCAAAGTCTGCTGAGCTGGATGCGGCCAATGAACTGATCACCTACACCGGCAACCAGATGGTGGCGCTGGCCGCCGCGCGCGATTCCCTGCAACAGCGTTTAAACCTGGTGGAAACTGAATCTGAACGCCGCGTGCTGGAAGAAGAGGATAAGCGCCACGCGGCAAACCGCCGGGCTGATGGAAATTACGCACTGCTCGGGCAGCAAAAAGAGCTGACCGCTGAGGCTAACCGTAAAATTACGCAGTTGCGTGCAAGCCTTAAACTCGAAGAGTTCGAAGGGCAGTCGGCAAAAACTGAAACAGCGAAACTGAAAAAACAAATTGCTGAGCTGGAAGATGAAAACAGCCGGTTAGCGGAGGAAGCTCGTAATAATTATGATGATTGCGAACGGCTGAGTAACGCGCTGGACAGGATTGACAGAGAGTTTGCGGCGTATAAAGACAAGAAAGAACGTTTCACCGGGTGGATCCACGTTCCGGGCGCCATGATGAGCCTCGCCGTCGCCGGGCTGGTGATGTATTCGGATGCACAACCCGGACATCTGCTCGATAGCCTCACTCCCGCCGTACTGCTCGGGAGTGTGGTGTACGCGCTTTCCCATATGATCGCAATGATTACATCGGGCCGGAAAGCCTAACAGCACCGGCAAATGCTGCCCTCTTTACTTCAATGCCCCCTGCGCGGCCTGTTCAATCAGTGCTGCCACGTCTTTTGGATGTGATTCATACACTGAATGGCTGGCCCCTGCGATTTCAACCGTGTGGCTGTGTGCGCGTTTGGCGTACATGCGCTCTAAATCCGGGTTAATAATTTTGTCGGCCTTCGCCACCATGTACCAGCTTGGTTTCACTTTCCACGCCGGATCCGGGATGTTGGCAGTGAATACGCTGGCAGACGTCAGCATCTGTGCCTGCGCTTCGAATTCAGCCTGTTTGCGTGGCAGGTCGGCCGCAAAGTCAGACGGGAAATTGGCCGGATTGATATACAGGAAGCCGTCCGGCGTTTTCACAAACGGATGTGCCGTATTCGGGAATTTCTTGCCGTTTATCGCTTCGGTTTCGCCGTTATCCAGCGCATGCGCCGCAATATAAACCAGCCCCGCCACGTGCGGATCGTTACCCGCTTCGGTAATAATCGCGCCGCCATAGCTGTGCCCGACCAGGATCGCCGGGCCATTTTGCATATCCAGAATGCGTTTGGTTGCAGCGACGTCTTCCGGGAATGACGTCAGGGGTTCCTGCACCAGCGTCACTTTATAACCATCATGCGTGAGAATGTCGTATACCGGGCGCCAGCCTGAGCCGCCAACAAACGCACCGTGAACCAGCACAATATTTTTTACCGGTGCTGCCGTGGCCGCCTGGGTACCGAATGCCGCCGCTGCGGCGACCAACAATGTTGAAGCTAAACGTAAACGCATTGCACTACCTCTTTCGCTTAATCAGAAATGAACATCAGGGTGTGATGCCACTTTGGGCCTGACGCTCTGACAGGGAAGTGACATGACTATGACAAAATCGTCATGAAGGATTGCGCCGGCATAAAAGTGTGAAAGCGTTTTCCCCGATTTAATTGTGGGTATTTCGGCTGACGGAGGTCATCTCCATTTTATATCTTTTGTAAAGACAGCCTGGTTCCAATAACCGGTACTTATTGGGTAAAAAAAAGACGATGAATATTCCGCAGTCTCAGAATTGTGGTCTATATTTATTCTCAGACCCGTTTTTCAGGGCGAATTTCGAAAGTCGAAAGGCAAATTATTCATCCGAAGGTTTGTGTGGATTAATACCTTATTAGGATGTTTTTGCTTATTCGATAAATTTTTATTTATCATAGTGTTAAATATAGTGTAATCGCTACCATCTCAGTTTCTATCAAGGCCGTGCGACTGTCGTTGAAATTTTCGAACGAAAGCCGGGTTTTATTCTATTTGAGAGAAATTACATCAGAAGTGAATTAAGCCCACGATGTCTGGGCGGGGATTTAAATTGAAATCTGGTTTCAATGCACTCTGCGTGCGGTATTTTGTTAAAAAGTTATATTTGTAAAGTTGCGTATGTACTAACAGGAAGAAAAAAACTATAGTGACGCCCTTCACCGCTCTCAATCAGATTGGTCGATTTTTGTCTACTTCTAATGTCTAAAATTGAGATGTGAGTCGTTTTTTTTGACTCGACCTTTTAACTTAAAACAAAAGAACTCATAAAGTGAACGCCAAAACCTCTGCTTTTATTTTTACCTTTTTGTCATTTCTTACGCCAGTTTCAGTCAGTTACGCCCAGACAGCCACAGCGTCACCCGATAAAGATCAGGACGACAATGCCGATTCCTCTTCCCTGATGGTGATCAAGCGTGAAAGCACCGGCGGTTTGTCCGAATTAGACACGCCAGCAGCGGTCAGCGTGATTGATGGCGACGATTTCAGAAACAGTAAAGCGCAGGTCAACCTGTCTGAAAGCCTGGGCAGCGTTCCCGGTCTACAGGTGCAGAACCGTCAGAACTACGCGCAGGATTTACAGCTTTCCGTTCGCGGATTCGGCAGCCGTTCCATGTACGGCGTGCGCGGCGTGCGTATTTATGTTGATGGCATTCCGGCCACCATGCCAGACGGGCAGGGGCAAACCTCCAATATCGACCTGAATTCTGTTGATCGCGTTGAAGTCCTGCGCGGGCCGTTTTCGGCGCTTTACGGCAACTCTTCCGGCGGCGTGGTGAACGTGGATACCCAAACCGGTTCCCAGCCTACCAAACTCGAAGCCGGTACCTATTTCGGCAGCTACGGTTCTTTCCGTAACAGCATAAAAGCCAGCGGCGCAACCGGCGACGGCACGCACGCGGGTGATGTGAATTACCTGATTTCCGGATCGCGTTTCACCACCGACGGTTACCGTGACCACAGCGGTACGCAGAAAAACCTCGGTAACGGCAAACTGGGCGTGCGTATCGATGACGCGAGCACCCTGACGCTGATGTTTAACAGCGTGTCCGTGGATGCGAACGATCCGGGCGGGCTGACTGAATCTGAGTGGCACGCTGATCCGACGCAGGCCAAGCGAGCCGATCAGTACAATGCCCGTAAGAGCCTGGATCAGACACAAGTTGGTTTGCGCTACCAGCGTCAGATGGGCGAGAACGACGAGTTCAGCCTGATGACATATCACGGCGAGCGTCACACCACGCAGTATCAAACCATTCCTGCCGCAACGCAGAAAAACCCGCTGAACGCAGGTGGCGTGATTGTGCTGGAGCGTAAATATTCCGGTGTGGATACCCGCTGGAAACATGACGATCAGATCGGCTCCGTACCGTTCTCCGTCACCGGCGGCCTGGATTATGAAACCATGACCGAGCGCCGTTTCGGTTATGAGAACTTCGATTCTGATGGCGATTTGGGCGTGAAGGGCAACGAGCGCCGTAACGAAAAGAACGTGATGTGGAACCTTGACCCGTATCTGCAAACCACGTGGAACCTGACCCCGCGCTGGACGCTGGATGTCGGCGCGCGCTACAGCACCGTCAATTTCGATTCAACGGATTACTACATCACCGGCAGCAATCCGGATGACAGCGGTTCACGCCGTTATCACAAACTGTTGCCGATGGCGTCCCTGAACTTTGCGGTCACGCCAACGCTGAATACGTATGTGTCTGCGGGACGTGGTTTTGAAACGCCGACCATTAACGAGCTTTCTTACCGTACTGACGGCAAGTCTGGCCTGAATCTGGATCTGCAACCGGCGACCAGCACGACGGTTGAAGTCGGCAGCAAATGGCGTGTGGGCAACGGTTTAGCAACCGCCGCCGTGTTCCAGACCGATACCGATGATGAGCTGGTGGTGGCCGAAAGCATCGGGGGCCGTTCGAGCTACATGAACGCCGGGAAAACCCGCCGTCGCGGGCTGGAGCTGTCATTAGATCAGCAGTTCGAAGAGAACTGGCGCCTGAAAATGGCCTGGACCTTGCTCGATGCGACATTCCGCAACGAAACCTGCGGCGCGGGCGACTGTACGCCAGCGGGTAACCGTCTGCCGGGGATCGCCCGCAATATGGGCTACGCCTCGCTGGAATGGGCACCGGTTGATGGCTGGCACGCTGGCGCAGATGTCCGCTATATGAGCGACATCGAAGTGAATGATGAAAACAGCGAACAGGCTCCGGCGTATACCGTCGCCAGCGTGAGTGCGGGCTACCGCTTCAACTGGAGCAAAGTGACGCTCGACCTGTTCACCCGCGTCGACAACCTGTTCGACAAAAGTTATGTCGGTTCCGTGATCGTAAATGAAGGCAATGGGCGCTATTTCGAACCGGCGCCTGGCAGGAACTACGGTGGCGGAGCTACGCTCTCTTATAGCTTCGAATAAGTTTTACGTTTTTCAGTCAGTCACAGAAGTTCGTTTTAATTCAGTAAAAAGTACCCCGCGAAGCTGCCAGACGCCTGCACGTATTTACGCTGGCAGCATTCGCAAGGCATGACGCCCGTGTAAACCGGGTGTTCTTGAAGATTCAGCGCACCTGAATCGACGATTATAAAAATCTGTAAGGTCATCAACTATGGAAACGAAAGCCTCGTTATCACGCATCGTCGTAATAATTACCGCTTTGTTCGCCGCGTTAAGCGGGATTTATCTTTTAGTCGGCGGTATCTGGCTGGCGAAATTAGGTGGTTCTCTTTATTACATTATTGCCGGTGTGATTTCGCTGGTTACTGCGTGGCTGCTGTTCCGCCGTCGCTCCTCTGCATTATTGCTGTACGCCGTGTTCTTGTTCGGTACCACCATCTGGGCTGTGTGGGAAGTGGGCACTGACTTCTGGGCGCTGACACCGCGTCTGGACGTCACCTTCTTCCTCGGCCTGTGGATCCTGCTGCCCGTCGTTTATAACCAGATGATCGCTAAGAACGCTTTCGCGCGTGGCGCACTGGCGCTGTCGCTGGTGTTCACCGTGATCGTTCTGGGTTACTCCATCTTCAACGACCCGCAGGTCATTAACGGGACGATTAAAGCGGCAGATTCTGCGCCTGCAAAATCGGATTCCGGTATTCCTGACGGTGACTGGCCTGCGTATGGCCGTACTCAGGGCGGTACCCGTTACTCGCCGCTGAGCCAGATCAACGATCAGAACGTCAGCAAGCTGGATGTGGCCTGGACTTTCCGCACCGGCGACCTGAAAACGGCTAACGATCCGGGTGAAATCACCGATGAAGTGACGCCAATCAAAATCGGCGACATGCTTTACCTGTGTACGCCACACCAGAAACTGTTTGCTCTGGATGCCGCGACCGGTAAAGAGAAGTGGAAATTTGATCCGCAGCTCAACTCCAACCCGACTTTCCAGCACGTAACCTGCCGTGGTGTGTCTTATCATGAGACCACGCCAGCCGCGCAAGGCACCGAAACTAACGGCGCAGCACCTGCTGTTTGTTCACGTCGGATTATTCTGCCTGTCAACGATGGCCGTCTGTTCGCACTGGACGCTGAAACCGGCGCACGTTGCCCGGCATTCGGTAACAACGGTGAGCTGAACCTGCAAAGCAACATGCCTAACGCGGTTCCGGGCCACTACGAGCCGACTTCACCGCCAATCATCACTAAATCTGTGATCATTGTTGCCGGTGCGGTAACCGATAACAACTCAACCCGCGAGCCTTCTGGCGTGATCCGTGGTTTTGACGTTGAGACCGGTAAACTGCTGTGGGCCTTCGATCCGGGCGCGTCTGATCCGAACAAGCTGCCTGCTGAAGGCGAGCACTTCGTGGCGAACTCCCCGAACTCATGGGCTCCGGCGTCTTATGATGACAAACTGGATCTGGTTTATCTGCCAATCGGCGTAGCTACTCCGGATATCTGGGGCGGCAACCGTACGCCAAATATGGAACGTTTCGCGAGCGGCCTGCTGGCGCTGAACGCGTCCACCGGTAAACTGGCGTGGTTCTACCAGACTGTTCACCACGATCTGTGGGATATGGACGTTCCGGCGCAGCCGACGCTGGCTGATATTACTGACAAGAGCGGCAACAAAGTTCCTGCGATTTATGTACCGACCAAAACCGGTAACATCTTCGTGCTGGACCGTCGTGACGGTAAGCTGATTGTTGATGCGCCTGAAAAACCTGTTCCGCAGGGTGCGGCGAAAGGCGACCATGTGTCTCCGACTCAGCCATTCTCCAAACTGACCTTCCGTCCTGAAGCCAAACTGACCGGCAAGGACATGTGGGGCGCAACGATCTACGACCAGCTGATGTGTCGTGTGATCTTCCACAAACTGCGTTACGAAGGGACGTTCACGCCGCCTTCCGAGCAGGGCACGCTGGTATTCCCGGGTAACCTGGGGATGTTCGAGTGGGGCGGTATTTCTGTGGATACCGATCGTCAGGTGGCTATCGCTAACCCGATCGCTCTGCCGTTCGTGTCTAAACTGATCCCACGTGGCCCGGGTAACCCGATCGAGCCAGATGCTAACGATAAAGGCGGTTCCGGTTCTGAGTCTGGTATCCAGCATCAGTACGGCGTGCCTTACGCGGTCACCCTGAACGCATTCCTGTCTCCGCTGGGCTTCCCATGTAAACAGCCTTCATGGGGTTACATCTCCGGCGTTGACCTGAAAACCAACGACATCGTGTGGAAAAAACGTATCGGCACCGTGCGCGACAGCTCACCGGTTCCGCTGCCGTTCAAAATGGGTATGCCAATGCTGGGCGCACCGATTTCTACTGCCGGTAACGTGTTCTTCATCGCGGCAACCGCAGACAACTACCTGCGCGCGTTCAACATGAGCAACGGTGACAAACTGTGGGAAGCCCGTCTGCCAGCTGGCGGCCAGGCCACCCCGATGACTTACTCTGTGAATGGCAAACAGTACGTTGTTATCGCAGCCGGTGGTCACGGATCGTTTGGCACCAAACTGGGCGATTACATCATCGCTTACGCACTGCCCGACGCGAAATAATCCGCGTTTGAAGAAAGTGAGAAGTTAATGGAAAGGCCGCGAAAGCGGCCTTTTTTTGCCTCTATGATATCCCTTTCAAAATCCATCTCATGGTTTCTGCTGTTCTGCCGATACTCTCTTAATCTTTGAATTCGGGTATAATTTTTACTCTGCGGCCAGAATGTTTTATAAGGCATGCGCGGCAGTTCGCCCATAAACAACAAGGAAAAATGAAATGACCGACATGGATGTAAAGATCAGTGAGAACAATATCGTTTCACCTTCGATCAATCGCCTGATAAAAAACGGCTGGGCGGCCGCAGTGGCTTCGGCGCTGATTACCGTTGCGCTGGATGTTTATTTCTGGATGAGCGGCGTCCGGGCTGTACTCGTCTATTTCAACCTTATTTATGTGCTCGTAAGCTGTGGTCTGGCATACGGTATTTACCGGCGCAGCAGGGTTTGTGCGGTGCTGATGCTCTTGCTGTTTGTGCTGGATAAAGTCTATGCGCCCGTGACGTACAGCAGCGGTAATATCGTATTCTTCGTCATGTTTATGATGTTTTTTTCCGGCGGTGTTGTTGGCACGTTCTGGTATCACTCAAAAGCGCGTTCGCAGGATGTCAGCGGCACGAAAGTGATGTTACTCACGGCGCTGTGTGCGGCGATATGCATCGGATTCGTTGCCAGCGTGAAATTCCTGACGACCGATTCGCCGCAGAAAGCCTGGCACGAATTCCACCAGCAACTTGACAAGGCCAATGCCAAAGGCAACTTCCCGGCCAGGCTTGATTATTACACCGTTGTGCAAAGTGCCGAGCTCAGTGATAAAACGCTTATTTATACCTACTCCGTCGAGAATACCCGTCTGGCTGATATCAGCGATTCTCAGCTCGAAACCCAAAGCCGGGCTAATTTTGCGCGTGCTTACTGCGCGGGCAATATGGTGCAAAAATATGGTCTGCAGGTTGAATACGTGTATACGCAAGGGTTGACTGAAAAATCGTATTCCTACAATAAAAAAGATTGTATGGATTAAGTCATTAGCGGGTATTTCAGGCGTCTCAATGAAGGTTATTCAATGGAAATAAAAACAGTGTGTGATGCTGTCGTTCAAAGTGCATTCGGACTTTCAATGGGGGCTGTTTGGCAGCATATCAGCGTCGAATGTGCCCACATTCCTGATAACGATGCGTTCAGGTTTGACGTTTTCTTTCATCTGCTTGAACGACTGATGGATGAGGGAAAAATCCGGCTGGCATCGGACGGACAATTTCTTTCAGGAACAGCAGAACAACAGCTGGAGCGGATAAAAAATGCGTGGCCTCATGGTAAGCCGGACGATGAGTTAGACGATCCCGAGGGTGCCGGTCTCTGGTTTTTAGCCAAATCACCGGCGGGCATTGTCTGGCTCATGCCCGACGGCAGAGAAATCTGGACATAGTTTTCGCTATGTCCGGCAGCCTGTCACCTGCGGGTAGTTACGGCAAACCAGAATGAGTTTGTCTTTGGGCTCGAAGCCTTTATCCAGCATACATTGCTGAACCTGTGCGGCCTTCAGGACTGTCGGGAGATAAGACACTGAGCCCAGCGGATTCGGATATCCGCACTCATACATCGTCTGTAACGCGAGCTTATCGTTCTCAACGGCATGGGAAAAATGCAGAGAAGCCCCGGCTTTACGCCAGCGGATGAACTGTGATTCATCTACGCCCGAACCCGGTTTGATGGAGTAGAAACCCCCATCAGCGACGAAAGGCAGCGCTTCGAGTTGCTTCTGGCTCACCGGGTAGCCCTGCTGTTTAGCCACGCAGGCAGGCGCGTTTTTGTTCACATCGCAAATATGAAAATCATGCTTATACGTGAATCCCTTTCCTTCCATGCACTGGTAATACAAAACAGTTTCGTTATCGGTGAAGTCCGGTTCAGGCCCCGGCAGCGGCACGCCGCATTGCCCCATCGCGACGCGGGTTTCATCGATTGAAGTATGCGGGCGCTGCCATTGCGTCAAATCCGGCGGCGGCGGACAGCCGGTAAGCAGAAAAACGGACGCTATCAGAGCAGGTAAAGAAATCAGTACAGAGAGGCGTGGCATAAAAATCCTTTATTAATCATATTATGGACGTCCCTGACCCCCGCGGGTGCGTGGGGAACAACGTGAGCGGAGAAGTATAGTTCAAAGGATGGGGAGCCGTAATGGACTCTCCCGGCATTAGCTGTAATCTGCTAAAAGAAGATATCCGCCCACCTTAAAAAAGATAAAAGGACTGATATGGAACCGGTACGGCTGATGGGAGAGGGGTATGAACCCTGGGTCGAATGCTCTGGAGAACGGATGATTTACACGCTGCCGGTCGACTCAGGGTTTGTCAGCTTTTGCTTCACATTTGAGATCTGCCAGCGTGATCTTGATGTCCTGCTCTCAGATGACTACAGACGCGCCGTGCTTGAAGTCACTGCGCATTTGTTACTTCAGTGTTCGACGCTCAGAGGTAATGGCCGTTTTGTGCAAAGCGACTTTGACAGGCTTGTCTTGAATACGCTTCATTCAAAGCGTAGTTTCCTGGAGGCATTCATTACGCAAGTCGATAGGGAACATAATTATTGTGTTTCTCATTTTGTGAAAGAAGCGATGAAGCGGCGCTCCGCTAAAAACAAAACGTGTGGAACGCCTGAACGGGTTAATTGAATAACTGGCATAATTAAACGTTGTTGGTTTGAAAAACGCTGACACACAACGTCCGCATTCTTACTGCTTTGTGCCACAGACCGGTACTTCTGGTTCCGGATTAACCCGTTATGATCTTCATCAAAAAGGTGACGGTATAATCATGTTGCCTTTTTCTTACTCAAAATCTTGTCATCCTTTTCATTTTTATGCACTGATACTTTGGACACCTTCACCCCTGAGCAATTATACTTCGCGAACCTTGCCCTGTACTGCGCGCCGTAATGCCCGTGGCGTGATTTGATAGCGTTCCTGGAAACGAGATGTGAAGCGAGACGGGCATTGGTATCCATTATCTCTGGCGATCTCAGCGATGAGTCTGCCGGTTGTTTGAATCTCATGAAGTGCATTACCTAATCTGACATCGTCAAGAATTTGCTGGAAACTGCCTCCCTCTGCTGTCAGATATCTATGTAAGGTTGATGCTGACATATTAAGCCTCTCAGCAGCATCACGAACCGTCCATCGAGCCGAGGGGGAAAGGGCTATTAAGTCCTGACAACGCGCCGTCACAGTATTTACCTGGTTGCCCATGAAGATATTGGCTATGCTGGTATCTTGAAGCATCACCAACATTCCTAATACCATATGCTCAAGTAGTATTTCCGAATAGTTATTATTCAATGCGTATTTCAGCTGTTCCCAGCAATATTCCAACTCTCTGTTTAATTTTATACAAAATTTTTTTACATTGTCCCTTCCCAATGGGGAAGGGTAATGTTTCAGGTAAAAATCAATAATTGATGAGGGTATGAAGATTATTTCAGAAAGATAGCGTCCACCTGAGGGGATATTCGCAATATGGAGCTCATATCCCGCCGGGAATGCGATCAGCTGAGATGTTTCGGCGGTTTCGATATGCTCACGCCAACCAATAATTTTTTTCCCATGTCGGACACGACACAATGCAGGTCTAAGTAATTTAACTTTGTGCAGCTCATGCGCCTGTTGTGAGCTGAATTCCTGCATACTTAATTTATCCTGCATTGCATTTTCTCATTAGTGGCCGTAGACGGGGACAATTTCGGCTGTCGCAAGCTTATTGGCATTTAACATATATCCAACCAATGCACCGCTCGAACTCCTGTCAATTGGCAAGTTACTTACTTTCAGTGCCCATATCTTAAAATGGTAATGATGAGGTTTATCGCCACTTGGTGGACATGCACCTCCGAAACCAGAATATCCAAAATCATTTCGACCATTAGTTGCACCCTGAGGGAGTTTTGACCCACTCTTATCTCCGGCCCCAGATGGGAGACTCTTCACATTGGCAGGAATATTAACGACAGTCCAATGCCACCAACCCGAGCCGGTTGGTGCATCCGGATCAAAAGTTGTTATAGCGAAACTTTTTGTCCCCGGAGGGACCCCTGACCATTCCAGCGCAGGAGAACGGTTTTCCCCCTGGCAGCCAAAGCCATTGAAGAGGTAAGTCTGGTTCAGCGATGTTCCCGTTTTGATTTCCCTGCTATCTAAACGGAACCCATCTGCATAGGCTGATGATGAACAAAGTATGAATAACGCAATTCCGCAATGAAATTTCATGAGTAGGCCTTTTATTCTTGTCGAGAAGCTATTTTATTAACCTGCACCCAGCCATATTATGCTAATTAATTCAAATAATGTGCCAATACACTCAAATATTAGCTGTTTAAATTAAGACGCGTTTAAGGTCTCCTTGTCCTGATGTCGCTTTGTGAAGGCAGGCTTAACGGTCTCCTGCACTGTGATTTTTTTGGGTCAGAACATGATTTATTCATATGGCTCAAATATGATGTTGTTTTCATTATCAGTGAGTTGATTGTATGTCTGGGATCCGCAGTCATGTATTGGGATTTACCTGCTGTGTTTTGGTCATGTCAGGGCTCCTGGCCAGTACTTCCGGCCTGGCGCAGGATCGGCGGCAGGTGACAGAACCCGGATTACCTGCTTCGGTATGCGCGACATTGGCCCCTTCTGCACAATCGAAAGATGATACCGGGCGTTTGCAGGACACGATCAACCGCTGCCAGCCGGGAGCCGCCGTACGCCTGATAGCCGGTGCGGCTGGCACCCGCTTTGTTAGCGGGCCGCTGATCATGAAATCCGGTGTCACCCTCTGGCTCGATCGTAATGCCGTGCTGGCGGCAACGGCTGATCCAATGGCATACGACAAGGATGGCCTCTGTGGCAAGCTCGATGGTAAAGGTAATGGCTGCCGTCCGTTTATCTTGTTCAGCGGGACGCATGGCGGTGGCATCGTCGGCGAGGGGATGATAGACGGACAGGGCGGGCAAGCCATGATCGGGCATAACGAGACATGGTGGCAACTCGCGCGTCGCGCACAAACCGAAAGCAGCAAGCAGAATATCCCGCGCCTGATCGAGATTGACCACGCACACGACATTACGTTCTACAAAGTCACGCTGCACGATGCGCCCAACTTCCACGTGGCGATGAATGGCGTACGGGGAGCGACCTTCTGGGATGTGCGTATTGATACGCCAGCAAATGCACGAAACACTGACGGTATCGACCCCGGCGCCTCGCAGGATATCACCATTGCACACAGTTTCATCCGCACCGGTGACGATAACGTGGCACTCAAGGCCGGCAGCGGCGGGGCCACCCGATACGTCTCGCTGATCGATAACCATTTTTACTGGGGACATGGTCTGTCAATTGGCAGCGAGACGGTCGGCGGCGTCAGCGATGTCATGGTTCAGGGGCTGACTCTGGACGGCACGACCTCCGGTTTGCGTATCAAAAGTGACGCCAGCCGCGGCGGGTTAGTCAGCAATGTGCGTTACGAGCACGTGTGTATGCGTAACAATCGCCGCCCGATTGACTTCGACACCCGCTACGATGCCAACGCGCAGGGTAGTGAGATCCCTGTCTTCCGCGACATCGTCCTCCGGGACGTCGTTGGCGAATCCGGTGATCTCGTGTTGCGAGGCTATGATGATACCCATCAGCTTGGCATCACTCTGGATGGCGTGCGCTTCACGCCGGATGCGCGCTGGCAGATTGAATTCGCCCGGATCGAAACCGGACCCGGCGGTGTACGTCCGGCGTTACCCGGAAAGTTGCAGGGTTCAGAGGTGCATACCGGTTGCGACGGGGGCTGGGTGTCGTTTCCTGGCGGCACTTCATGACCTATCATTGAATAACAGATAATGAATTTGAGGCTAAAATTGCTGAAAAAAAATCGCACTCGCAGCGCTATTATCGTGCTGTTTCCTGAAAGCCAGATTGAAGAGGGATGAGGCCATTTAATTAATGGAATTTCTTCTTAATATTCGAATTTGTTCCATTACCCCGTCCCTCTTGTATTCTGGTGAAATAAAGAATTATCTTAACATGTTTTATTTAAAGCTTTCGCTGGCTGTTTTTGCGATAGCGATTTCATTTGGATTTGCTGAACCGCTCACGCCTACGGCACCGATAGTATTACCTTGCCACACGACGGGCGAACCGCCACCCAGCGGAATAACGCCCGGCAATGTGGCAATGGCAGGTTCTTTGCCGTTGGCCCGATCCATATATTTATCCGTCGGGGTGCGATATAACGCCGCCGCACGACCTTTCAGCACCGATGAGTCAATACAACCTGTTGGTGCGTTATCCATGCGCTGAAACGCCAGGAGTTGCCCGGACTGGTCGAGCACGGCAATACACACGTTGGCGTTAAGCGCGGTTGCTTTCTCCTGAGCCGCAGCTATTAATTTCAGTGCGTCACTTTGTGTCAGGATAGTTTGTGTCGTCGTCGCCTGAACGGCAGTTGTGCCAAATAGTGCAGCACTCAGAAGCGCCATAGACAGGATTTTTTTCATTTAAAAAGCTCCTTAATAAGAGAGCCAGTTTGTGGCTCCCGCGTATTATCCACGCCGGCGGCGCAGACAATAAATAATACATAACCAGAGTGCTGATATAATGATCTCGCTTAATATATGAATCGACATGACATAACGAATTTTGCAACGTAATGCGACTATGGGATGAACTTATAGTTCAAAGCCGGCACTACATTGCTGAAATATTCGAAAGGTGACTTGTTGGGTGCGAATGTTATATCGCCAGTGCAGAAAAGGAATAACCAGATGGCCGCCAGTTTAGATGAAATTAAAGCGCTGGAATACAGCCTTCATGCTGCCAGCCGTACAGACAGAGAATGGTTAGAAAGGGTGCTGCATCAGGGTTTCAGGGAAATCACACGTTCCGGCGCGATGGTTGACCGTCAACAGACTATTGCATCGCTGATTGCTGAAATGCCAGGATCGGGGATTGAGTCTGATGATTTTCAGCTCCAGATTCTCAGTGAGAAATCTGTGCTGCTGACGTACAAAACCTGGGGGCGCGGCGCTACCGGAAACGTACGTGGCGCGCTGCGTTCCTCAATCTGGACACTGACGGAAGGCACCGGCTGGCAGCTGATTTTCCATCAGGGCACGCCAGCGGCTCAAACACTGGCGTTATCTTCTGCCGGATGACCTTTACGACGAGGCGCAGCCCGCCGGATTAAATACACGTGTTGTCGACGCCGGATTATTCGCTAATTTATTCTCCGGCCTGCGGGGACGTGCAACTAATTCTCCACCGCAATTCGGGCAGATTCCGCCCAGTTTGGTTTCGGCGCAAGTGACGCAGAAGGTGCACTCAAACGAACAAATTTTCGCGTCAGCCGACGTCGGCAGCAAATCGGTATTACAACACTCGCAGTTGGGTCTCAGTTCCAGCATAGAAATTTATCCTCTGTGGGTTTACTTCATGAGCAAGCTTCAATTTTCACCGACGTGTATCGTCGTAAACATAACCTGAAACAGCGGCTTGGGAAAAGCCCCGCGTCGGGATAGCTAATTTTAGCAGAGCGCAGCAGCGCTCTGTTTTACGCCATTAATCCAGAGATAAGCGGTAAACACGCAGGCGATGCCCATCGGGATCCCGCGCAACAAACGTGTATCCGAAATCCGTTTCAACCGGATTTTGCACAATTTCTAACCCCTTCTCACGCCAGAGGGAACAGAGTGCATCCACCTGTTCATTGCTGTCGGCGGAAAAGACAATTTCACCCTGACCGGGTATGCCTGCTGAGGCTGGTTCGACGGTATGGCGGGACCATAATCCCAGTTTCATGCCCGAGGGGAGGATAAACATCGCAAAGGTGGGAGAAATCTCAACCGGTTGTTTTTCAATTAAGTCAGCATAGAATTCGGCACTGGCTTCCGGGTTGTTGACGTACAGAATAACCAAACTTGAATCAATCATGAGCAGCCCCTTGGCGTTAATGAAACATCACGCTTGATGTCCCTTACTGCTTATCATAGAGGTGACTACTGCCAGTTTTTGTCAGTAGTCGTCAGGCTATTGTGGGGTGATTTTTTCCATTTCGTGCCATTCCTTCAGTAATCTTTGGCGCCGTTTGGGGTAACGCGTATTTCCTTCTTTAAGCGAGATAATACAATCCGTGCGGAAATGGCGAAAACCCTGACGTTTCTCACACCAGGCGACGAGCACATGAACGAGGTCGAAATACCCGAGTGCAAAAGGCCAGATTATCCGGTGGGATTCTTCGTTTTTCAGGCTGCGATACACGATTTCAAGCTTACGTTCTCCCCGTATTGCCTGCCGAATCTGCGGTAAAAAGGCTTCTCCGGTTAGTGCGCTGTCAGAAGGGCCCACCAGCAGCGTCGAAGACTCCAGAGAAACACGCAAATCCTCTGGCAGTACGGCAGCAATTTTTGCCAGCGCATTTTTGGCCGCTGTGCTCAGTTGCTCATCGGTACGCTTTGCGACCCAGCGCGAGCCCAGAACCAGCGCCTGAATTTCATCTTCGGAAAACATCAGGGGAGGTAGCATAAAGCCCGGACGCAAAATATATCCAAGCCCCGGTTCGCCCTGAATATCAGCGCCCTGTGCCTGCAATGTGCCGATATCGCGGTAGAGGGTCCGGATGCTGATATTAAGATCCGCAGCCAACTGAGCGCCCGTCACCGGAAACCGGTGACGGCGCAGAATCTGTATCAAATCAAGCAAACGCTGGGAACGTGACAAGGCATTCTCTCTTCAGTTTTCAGAAAGCTATTATTTCCATTATTTCTCTGCCTGCAAATCATGTCGCTGGCCGCGCAACCGGCTCACGCTGAGGGTAATCGCCAGAACCGTCGCAATCACGGCGATCCACAAACTTAGTTTTACGGAATGGGCTTCCTGAATCGCGCTGCTGGCGGCGTAAATGGACAAGACCACGCCGACGACCGCGGCACCCAGGCACTGCCCGAAGGTGCGCATAATCGCCAGTACGCCTGAGGCGTAGCCGCTATTTTCACGCGAGGCGTTCGACAGCATTTCACGGTTATTCGGGCTCTGGAAACAGCCGAAACCGAGGCCGCAGACGAAACTTCTCAGGCCGATATCCCAGAATTGTGGATCAGCAGGCAGTTGTGCGAGCAGTAATAGCCCCACCGCAAAGATCGCCAGCCCGACCGTGGAAATAATGGCGGCCGGATAGCGATCCGCAAGGCGTCCTGCGTGGGGCGCAGCGAGGATAATGCCCAGCGGCCACGGCGTGAAAAGCAGAGCGGAGACAAACGCGCTGTAGCCGTAAACGCTCTGGAACAGAAACGGTAGCGCCACAAAAGTAATGCCCTGGCTGACAAATGACGCCAGTGAAGTGAGTGCGGCCAGCGAGAACCGCGAGGAGGCAAACATGCCGAGCGGCAAAAGAGGTTTTGCTGCGCGACGCTGACGCCAGACAAAAGCAGCGCCTGCGACCACCGCGATCAGCCCGTAGATGACCGCCGTGGTTAAATCATCTGCACCCGGACGTGAAAACGCGTCTGCGGCCATGATCAGCGCACCGAGCATCGCGGCGGATAACACCGCACCCGCAAAATCAAACGGCTGGCGCGTGGCTGCCGGGTTTGCCGGAATGACGCGCAGCGCCAGGACCATGGCAATAATGCCCAGCGGAATATTAATGGCGAACAGCCATTGCCAGCTCAGCGCCGACAAAATGGTGCCGCCGAGCACCGGCGCTATAGCCGTGCTGGTAGCGATGATCAGGGCATTGAGGCCAAGAATTCGTCCCAGCAAACGGTTAGGGAATACCGAGCGCAAAATCGCCGGGCCAATGCTCAGCGTGGCCGCCGCGCCGATGCCCTGCAACACGCGCATGAACACCAGCACATCGAGGGAGGAAGACAGCGCGCAGCCCAGCGAGGAAAGGGTGAAGAGAGCCAGCCCGGCAACAAAAATTGAACGAAAACCAATGTGGCTGGCCATCGCGGCAAAAATCGCCAGCGCCATGGACGCCGAAAGCAGATACCCATTGGAAACCCACACCGCTGCGCCCGCCGAAATATCCAGCGCCCGCGCGATTTGCGGCAACGCAATATTCACCATCGAACCGTCGAAAACGGACATCGTTGCCATCGTCATGACCGCAGCCATCGCGAAACCACGCTCGCGGCCCGGTAATCCTTCATCGCCGGGTCTGTCTGAAAATAATTCCATAATTCAAACCGTTCTCTCTCACAGGGGATGCAGGAAATATAGCGGTACGCCGGATATAGCGGAAGACGCAGCATTTGCATTGAATACCTGCATCAAACGCCTTCTCTCCGGTTTCGTGGCGCGTTACACTGCGCGAATGACTGAACCTGACCTGAACTTACTCATTGCGCTGGATGTGCTTCTCGCTGAAAGAAGTGTAGCGGGTGCTGCGCGCCGTCTGGGATTAAGTGCTTCCTCGATGAGCCGGACGCTCAGCCGCCTGCGCACGGCTACGGGCGATCCTTTGCTGGTACGCGCCGGACGCCAGATGGTGCTGACGCCGTATGCCGAAGAGATCCGCGAACGTGCGCAGAACGCCAGTTTTGAAGCGCGTGCGTTGCTTCGTCCGTCATCGGCAGAACTCAATTTAGCCCGGCTTGAACGCACCTTCCTGCTCCGTTCCAATGATGGTTTTGTGGTGGCGTTTGGCGCCGCGCTGATTGCCGCTGCCGCGCAGGTCGCGCCTTACGTGTGTTTGCGGTTCACGCCAAAACCGGAAAAAACGTCTAACGCACTGCGCGAAGGGCGGGTTGATCTCGAGATTGGCGTCGTCGGCGATATGGGGCCGGAAATCCGTTTGCAGACATTGTTCCGCGACAGATTTATCGGCGTGGTAAGAAAAGGCCATCCGCTGGCGCGAAAGGAAACCCTCACCGCGCAGGAATATGTCTCGTTCGGGCACATTGTCGTTGCCCGCCGCAACGGCACGCATGGCCCGGTCGATGACGCGCTGGCCGAAGCGGGGCTGAAACGAAAAATCGCCGCCGTGGTGCCGGGGTTTTCTGCGGCACTGGCGATTGCCCAAAACTCCGACCTGGTGGCGCTGATCCCCGCGTCATTCCTGATTGCCGAACCCGTCGGGCTTTGCGCTTTCGAACTGCCGGTGAAAACCCGCGAAATCACGATTTCCCAGATGTGGCACCCGCGCTCAGAAGTCGATCCGGCGCACCGCTGGTTGCGTCAGCTGGTGCTGAGCGTTTGCCGGGAGAAAGTACCTCAGTGAAAAAGGGGAACTGAAGAACAGTGAATAAAAATAGAGTCCCGGTTAACTTCTGTATTGATTAAAAACTGAAGCTGCCTTAATCAGAACATTTTCATTATCTTTTAATGCAAGCAGTTCCATCCCAACGGGAAAACCATTTTTTGTAAACCCGACAGGGATGCTCAATGCCGGAGCGCCTGTGACCGCCGAGAGTAATGCATTGCTTCCTTCCTGCAGTTGTCCAATTTTTACCGGAGGATTTCGTATAACGGGGTAGATCAAAACATTAATCCCGTTTTCGGCGAAAAACCGTTCAAAATCTCCGTAGAGTTGCTTCTGAATTTCCAGCGCCTGAGCGTATTCATTCGACGAAGTGCCTTTATGAAAGGCGCGGTTTTTGAATACGGCCTCTAACTGCGGATGGAAAAGCTTTGATTCATAAATCGCCTTGAGTGATTTAAATTTTGCTTCTGTTCTGAGGGTCAGTAATTGCTCAAGTGATTCGGCAAATTCATAAGCAATCACATTCGCTTCATTCACCCGTTGTTCAAGGCCAGGAAACTCCACCCGTGACATCTTGCCTGCATGGCGGGTTATTTCATCAGCCGCTTGCGTGATTAAATCTCTGATATCGGTATTTTCGGGTGTGGTTCCGGTAAACCAGCCCTCCAGTAAACCGGCATTAATATTGCCTTCAAAATGTGCAATGGGATCCCCTGAGAGTATTCCGGCTGCCAGTTGCAGGTCTTCGGCTTTTCTCACTAACGGCCCGGCAATATCCTGAGTGGGGGATAAAGGAACAATGCCTTCCATTACGATGCTTCCCCGCGTTCCCCTTAGCCCATAAAGGTTATTAAAAGCTGCTGGGATGCGGACCGAGCCTGCGGTATCCGTGCCGATTGCCAGAGGAACATATCCTGCCGCAACCGCCACGGCGGAGCCACTGCTGGAGCCTCCCGGCGAGTAGCCTGGCAGTAACGCATTTTGCGTAAAACCTGTTAACGAGGAAGCGCCGGTAATCCCCGCGGCGAGTTCGTGCATCGCGGTTTTGCCCAATAAAATCGCACCTTCCTGCCGTAGCCGGGTGATTAACGGTGCATCGTGGCGGGCGATAATCCCCTCTAACGTGACGGAACCCGCAGTGGTGGGCCATCCGGCTACGTCGATATTGTCTTTAATCAGAATGGGGATGCCTTCCAGCTTTCCCAGAGGTGCGCCGCTGGCGCGTTTTTCGTCACTGTTGGACGCCGCAGTCCGGGCTTCATCTGCAAATAATCCTGTAATGGCATTGAGCGCCAACCCTGATTTATCGGTGTTTTCTATGCGTGTAATCGCGAACTCGACGAGATCCAGAGAGGTCACGCGCTTTTTATCAAGCGAACGAAGCAATGAAGTGACAGACGCCTTACTGTAATCATCCGGTGTCATTCTACTTTTCCTCATAGATTATTGATGATTTTTGGCCGTGCCCGGCGTCCAGAATACGGCCAAAAGAGGCTTTCGGGAAATGCGAGCTAAACCAGAGGGCGTCATGTTCTTTGCACCAGTCGATGGCTTTTCTTCTTGATTGTTCTGCTAAAGGTTTATTCTCACAAAATACAGAATTCCAGTGAGGGTGCGTAAATTGCACTGGGCTGTGCATGACATCGCCGGTAAAAAGTGCGAACTCCCCGGCTGATTGTAAAATGATAGATGCATGGTCGATACTGTGTCCCGGCGTCGGCATAAATTTCAATATTCCGGCAAAAACAGGTGAAGTCTGGATATTAATCGTTTCCAATTTTCTGTTTTTAATAAGCGGCAAAATACTGTCCTGATATAACGCGTGTCGCTTTTCATCGGTTTTACATTGTTTTAATTCTATTTCGGAACAAATATAACGGGCGTTGGGGAACAGGGGTTGCCATTCACCCTCCTGGCCATCAGTATTCCAGCCGACATGGTCTGTATGCAGATGTGTTAAGAGAACATAGGTGACGTCGTCGGGTGAAACCCCTGCCTGCCTGAGGTTTTCCAGGTAATTTGTATTCAACTGATGAAACAGCGGGATGTTATTTCTGTTACGATTATTCCCGGTGGCAGTATCAATAATGATAATGTCATCATCTGTTTTAATTACCCAACTGTGGATGGAGAGTTCAACGTTTTTATCTTCTTCGCCATTCATATCACAAAGGTGATCAGGAAATAACGACGCCAATTTAAATGAAGCGGTTTGCTCGGAAATTTTGGAAATTTTACAATTTCCGACAGTCACTGGAATATGCATGTTACTCCCGATAATGTTTGGACAGGTTGATTGTTAACCTGTTAATGCCGAAGTATGATTACGTGCATCTGATTATTCAAATCGATTAAAATTATGAAAGATATCAATGAAAATGATTTTGGTAAAATAGACCTTAACTTATTGATCGTACTGGTCATCATGGCTGAAGAGCGCAGTGTCACCAACGCAGCAAAACGGCTTCATCTGGGGCAGCCCGCGATGAGTGCCGCCTTAAAAAGATTGCGTGAGATGTTTGATGACCCGCTCTTTATCCGCACATCCCGGGGCATGCTTCCCACTACCCGTGCCGAAAAACTCGTCGGGTTTTTCCGGCCTGTACTTCAAAACGTTCATCGCGCAATTTTCGATTTCCCTTCATTCAATCCGGCTGCCGACAGCTATAACTTTCGTATCGGGATGAGTGACTGGGTCGAACATTGGCTGATGGCAGACTTACTGGAAATATTAAGTGCCGAAGCCCCGGGGATAACAATTACTGTATTAGGCTCAGACCCTTATAAAGATTTGCAAATGATCAGGGATGATAAAGCGGATGTGATTATTTCGGTCGGAAAAGACCTGACGCAGGAAGCGGGCAGAGAAAATCTGGTGCAATTTGGTTTCAAAACCGTTTGGGACAGAAAGCAGATCGAAATCGAAAAACCGCTGAGCATTGAAGATTTTATAAAATATGATCATCTTCTGGTTTCGTACAGAGGCGCAAATCAAAGCCTGATCGATAGCCAGCTCGCGTTATCAGAACGTAAAAGAACGGTGAGATACGTCACCCCGAACTTTGCCTCTCAGCCGCTTATCTTATCGCGTTTACCCGTGTTTACGACCGTTCCTGAGGGATTAGTCGATGTCTGGTGCAAACGCTATGATTTTGATTTTGATGATGTCCCTGTCGAAACATCAAAATATCATCTGTCACTGTTATGGAATAACCGGCGGGAAAAAGAACCGGCTATAGAATGGATTTTGCACAAACTAAAAGCGCTTATCGCGGGTAAAACGAAAAGCATTCGCGCTGAGCAATGAATGCTTTTTGTTATTGCTCCGGAAGGCCAGAAAACGCTATTGCGCATCAAGATAATGTTTAAGCGTCATCCGCAGATCGGGCGTTAATTCTTTGATATTTTTCAGCATCCAGCGCAAATATGCCGGGTCGTCTTCGGCGATTTCTGCAATCTTTTTACCCCGGTATTTGCCAAACATCATGGTGGTAATCAGCGCAGGTCTGCCGGTGATAGTGACCATTTCTTCCGGCGTCCAGTCGGATTCATCCATAATGCGGATGAGTAACGCGGCGGTGATATAGCAGTCAAACAGCGCGCGGTGATGATGCAGTTCCGCCGGAGTTTTCACGTCGAGCTTGAGGGATTTGTACAACGCCATATTGCTGTACTTAATTCCCGGCCACAGACGACGCGCCAGTTTAACGGTACATATCCATTGTCCGGGCATTTCAGGCAGCATGCGCTGGTCGAAACTGGCGTTGTGGGCGACGTAATATGGGCTGCCGTGGTAGCGGGGAATGACATCTTCAATCCACGGTTTATCGGCCACCATGGCCTCGGTGATTTTGTGGATAGCCATCGCCTGATAGCTTATCGGGCGATCGGGGCGAACCAGGTCGCTCATCGGATTGACGATCCTTCCGTCCTCAATATCGACAGACGCCACTTCCACCACGCCGCCCTGCAACCCGCAGGTTTCCGTATCAATAACACGCAACATATTCCACTCCCGAGCCCACCGGGCATTTGCCGGTAAATTACCGTGACCCTAATTTATTTTGCCTGATTTTTCAATCAGGGTGACAAGCGCTCTGGCATCATAATGCCGGGTTTGCATTTTATTTGCCCGCGGTGACCTTACGTATATCGCCCTGTAATAGCGCCAGTTTTGCAGCAAGCCCATCAGCGATGAGCACCGTGGCATTTTTCACCGGGGTGATGGTGTAATAAGGAACGGAGTCAATGCATTTCAGCCGTGAGAAAGTATATTGATTATCGTGCTGTATGGCCATCCGGTAGTCTCCTTCGGAGATGAAAATATATGACGCATCCGGATTTTCGTTAACAATCATATACCGGTCATGGCAGTAGAAGGAGGTCCGGGAATCGAGCGGTATTGTTCTGCTAAATACGCTTTCGACAATAGCAGAGTAAGTGAGTGTATAAATAAGCCAAACGACACACCCCACAAAAAGCAACAGCGTAAACACTTGCCGGTTCGGTGATTTTTGCATTATTCGCGTATTCCACCGCGAAGGGATGCGTTTTGTTTTTATGCCAAATGCGGATAGAATAATTATAACGACAATGAAAAACACACAGTAATAATAAGTGTATTTCACAGCGGCTAGGCCAAGCGTTGTTGTCATGATGATTGTTTTTTCGTAAGGTATATCAATTAGTTCCATAACACTCTTGCGGGTTGCTACATAACTGTACGCGGTAATCAAAACCCATGAAAATTTGATAATTTTGAAAAAAGTCTTAACAAAGACTGAACTCTCCGGGTCTATGTAGGCAATGTAATAATGAATAAGTAAGTAAATACAAAAAATTATCGTCAGAAGAAATATAATCGGGGATTGCAGTGATGAGCTAAAGTAAAATGTGACAGATGCCATGAGGCAATAGAAACTGCAAAGTACACTAATAAAACAAATCATTTCTGCCGTGTTTAGTGATATGTTTTTATCCGGATAATTTTTTTTCTTACGCAGTTGCCGATAAACTTTTTGTATTGATTTTCGCCGAATATAAGCGATCGCCAGGAGTATTAACCCGGGCGGGACAACTATCGGGTAAAATAAAACACCCTGAGGAATTAAAAATAACAGGCTCAGATACAGAAACACTATTTGTAGCCAGTATATAGGGGGAAAGGGGGATATCTTCGGGGCATGCATATTTAAAAATCCTTTTTAATGAAGATGCGATCGGGATAATGTATCCATTTCACGGGGTATTGCAATATGCCATTGAAATATAATGAATTAACATGATGTAACGCATTTTATCGCCGCATGTACCTTTAATCCCACACAGTCAGCCCGCCTACTTCCTGTACAGATCACACTTCTCCCCACTTTCGTGAAAATGCTCACATCGCACCGTGCAGATGCCCAAACTTACGCGAAAATTTTCGGCTTTTAGCCGTGGCAATGCGTGAATAAACTGGCTAAGTTCAATAATGAAACGCTATTTTATTTATGTTGGATTGCAGTTTTAACACAGTGTGAGGAGGCTCACATTGCGGGCAGAAGTGTAATCCGGGGGCGCTCTGATGAGCGTTAACTCTCTCAGTAATGGCAGGTATCGCTGTGAAAATAAGTTCTGTTGAAGTCACTGTTTTTACTTATCCGACCCGGCGTGTTTCAGACAGCGCAGGTCATTCGCATCCGGGTGAAGAAAGTCAGGCAAAAATGGCGATGCTGACGATTACCACTGACGAAGGCGATTGCGGTTATTCATTCGCGCCGCCGGAAGTGGTGCGTCCGCACGTCGTGAACGCATTTTTTAGAAAAGTGCTGATTGGTCAGAACCCGTTTGACCGGGAACGTTTGTGGCAGGATCTGGTTCACTGGCAGCGCGGCAGCGCGCATCAGCTGACCGAACGCGCGTTGTCGTTTGTTGAGCAGGCGTTGTGGGATCTGATTGGCCGCAAGCTGAATATGCCGGTACACAAACTGCTGGGCGGATTCCGCGAAAAAGTCCCGGCTTACGGCAGCACCATGTGCGGTGACGAGCTGAAAGGCGGCCTTTCAACGCCGGACGAATTCGGTCAGTTCGCTGAAAAACTGGTGGCACGCGGTTATCAGGCTATCAAGCTTCACACCTGGATGCCGCCGGTGGCGTTCGCGCCGGATCCGAAAATGGACATCAAAGCCTGCGCCGCCGTACGTGAGGCGGTCGGGCCGGATATCGAACTGATGCTTGATGGCTATCACTGGTACAGCCGCAGTCAGGCGCTGACCATCGGTAAGGCACTGGAAAAACTCAACTTCGCATGGTTCGAAGAACCGATGGAAGAAGAGAGCATGGCGTCCTACGCGTGGCTGGCGGAAAACCTGTCAATCGACGTCATCGGCCCGGAAAGCCTGGGCGGCAAACATCACAGCCGTGCGGACTGGGTGAAAGCCGGTGCCTGCGACATTCTGCGCGCTGGCGCAAACGGCGTCGGCGGCATTTCGCCGTGCATGAAAGTCGCCGGTCTGGCTGAAGCGTTCGGCATGGATTGCGAAGTTCACGGCAACGGCGCGGCCAGCCTGGCGGTGGTCGGTGCGATCCGCAACTGCCGCTGGTACGAACGCGGCCTGTTGCATCCGTTCCTTGAATATGACGAACCCGCCGCCTACCTGAACAGCATCGTTGACCCGATGGATGAACAGGGTTTTGTGCATCTGTCTGACCGCCCCGGCCTCGGAGAGGACATCAATTTTGAATACATAGAGACCCATACCGTCAGCCGCGACTGACCTGCGGGCAGAAAAAATAATAAACCTCTGACTCTACCCGGAAGGTACATCATGAACTCTGGCACACCCCTCAGGGCGTGGTTTTTCGCGCTCCTGTTGTCGGTGAGCTGCTGGCCGGCGCTGGCGAAAACGCCGCCCGACCAGCTGATCATCGGCATGAACATGAATAACCTGCTGACGCTCGATCCCGCAGCGATGACCGGCAACGACATTGTCGGCATTGTGGTGAATCTTTATGACCCGCTGATTGAGCTTGATCCGCAACAACTGACTAACGTGCGTCCGGCGCTGGCGACCTCGTGGGAGGTCAACGACGCCGGAAATCTGATTACGTTTCATCTGCGCGAAGGCGTGAAATTTCACTCGGGCAATCCGGTCACCGCGGACGATGTGGTGTGGTCGATGCGCCGCATTCTGCACCTGAATCTGGCGCAGGCGTCGGTGTGGAAGTCTTACGGATTCACCAAAAAGAACGTCGATGAAATGGTCCGCGCGCCGTCACCCAATACCGTTGAAATCCGGCTGCCTAAACCGAACGACCCGAAACTGGTGATTTATTCGCTGGCCGCGCTCGGCAGCGTGGTGGCGCTGGACAGTAAAACCGTGCAGGCGCACGAAGTGAACGGCGACTGGGGAAACCGCTGGCTGACCACCAACGAAGCGGGTTCCGGCCCGTTCCGTCTCGACAGCTGGCAGGCGAAAGATGTGCTGAACATGAGCCGTAATCCGCAGTACTGGCGTGGCGAACCGCGACTTTCCCGCGTAGTGTTCCGCCATTTTCAGGAATCCCAGACCCTGCGCCTGATGATTGAAAAAGGCGATCTGGATATTGCCAATAATATGGCGGTTTCCGACGTGACCGCGCTCAGCCATGATCCGGCGATGGTCGTGGATCAGGTGAAAAAGGGCACCATTTATTACGTGGCGATGAGCATGAAAGAGCCGCATTTCGCTAACCCCAAAGTACGCGAAGCGGTGCGCTACCTGATTGATTATCAGGGCATCGGCAAAGCGCTGATGACCGGTTACGGCATTGTGCATCAGCGTCCGATTCAGGTCGGCATGCCCGCCACGCTGCCGGATCCGGGCTACACACTTGACATTCCGCGTGCCAGAGCCTTGTTGGCGGAAGCCGGATATCCGGACGGTTTTGACACCACGCTGCGGGTGCTGGCCGACCAGCCATTCCTTAATATCGCGATTGCCGTGCAGTCCACGCTGATGCAGGCGGGCATTCGCGCCAAAATCGTCACCGGTACCGGCAACCAGATTTACGGTGCGATGCGTGAACGCAAATTCGCCATGCTGGTCGGGCGTGGCGGCAGCGGCGTGGAACCGCATCCGCATTCCAGCCTGCGTTCGCTGGTCTACAACCCGGACAACAGTGATGCGGCGCGCCTCACCAATTTTCAGGGCTGGCGCACCGGTTTCTACGACAAACAGCTGAATACGGATATCGATCAGGCGCTGCTCGAACGCGACCCTGAAAAGCAAAAGCAGGATTACTTCGCGATTCAGGAACGTTACGACGCGCTGATCCCGGCGCTGGTGCCGGTTTCGCAAATGGTCGATTCCATCGTGGTGCGCACGGATGTCAAAAATTATCTGCCGCACCCGTCTGCAACCACTTTCCTGCGCGACGTCTACAAAGATGACGCCGCTGACGCACAACCGGCGGGAGGTAAAGGGTTATGACCACGCAAACTCAGCCAACGCAAACTCATACTACGCAAAAACAGCCCACACAAACCCGGACCTGGCATTCCGGCATTCCCGCCGGACGCATCGGCAAACGGCTGGTGCAGGTGGCGGTCACGCTGTTCGGCCTGCTGCTGCTGACGTTTTTCATTGGCCGCGTGATGCCGGTGGATCCGGTGCTGGCGATTGTCGGGCCGGACGCCGACCACAGCACATATCAGCAGGTTTATCATCAGCTTGGCTTTGATAAACCGCTGTGGACGCAGTTTGGCATCTACCTTTCCGGGCTGGCGCACGGGGATTTAGGCAACGCGCTGCTGACCGGCAAACCGGTGACGCAGGATATTCTGCGCGTTTTCCCGGCCACCATGGAACTGGCGACGCTGGCGATCATTCTCGGCGCTGGTGTGGGTATTCCGCTGGGCGTTCTGGCGGCGGCAAAACGCAACAGCATTGCCGATTATGTGGTGCGCATCATCAGCCTGGCCGGGTATTCCACGCCGATATTTTGGGTCGGCATGATGGGATTACTGGTGTTTTACGCCTGGCTCGGTTGGGTCGGCGGTGCGGGGCGCGTGGATTTCAGCCTCGACGGGCAGGTTACGCGTCACAGCGGTTTTATGCTGATCGACGCGCTGATCGCCGGAAATGGGGAAGTTTTCCGCAACGCGCTGAACCACCTGATCCTGCCCGCGTCGTTGCTCGGTTTTCACTCGCTGGCCTACATCAGCCGCATGACCCGCAGCTTTATGCTGGCGCAGCTCTCGCAGGAATTCATCATCACCGCCCGCGTCAAAGGGCTGAGCGAATGGGATGTGCTGTGGAACCACGCGTTCCGCAACATTCTGGTTCAGCTGCTGACCGTGGTCGCGCTGGCCTACGGTTCGCTGCTGGAAGGCGCAGTGTTGATCGAAACCGTCTTCTCCTGGCCGGGCTTCGGTTCCTATCTCACCAGCAGCCTGATGCTCGGCGATATGAACGCCGTGATGGGTTGCGTGCTGGTGGTCGGTATGATTTTCGTGGTGCTGAACCTGCTCTCTGACCTGCTGTATCAGGTCTTTGACCCGAGGACAAAAGTATGACGATTTCCCTCGATTCTGTGGTGCTCAGCGCGGGCGACGAAAAACGCCAGCGTGTGAAACGGGCGTTTGGCCGCGTCGGGCATTTCCTCTGGCAGATGGCGTGCAATCCGCTGACCGCCATCGGTGGTGCGATTGTTCTGGTGTTAATGATTGTGGCGCTGTTCGCTCCGTGGATTGCGCCGTTCCATCCGCTGGTACAGGACTTAAATAACGCGCTCAGCCCGCCGTCGGCGGCGCACTGGTTTGGCACCGACGAGTTTGGCCGCGATATCTTCAGCCGTCTGGTTTACGGTTCGCGGATCACGCTCTACATCGTGTTGCTGGTGTCTGTCACCGTCGGGCCGCTCGGCTTATTACTCGGCGTGACTGCCGGATATTTTGGCGGCAAAACCGACATGGTGCTGATGCGCGTCACCGATATCTTCATCTCCTTTCCGAGTCTGGTGCTGGCGCTGGCGTTTGTCGCCGCGCTCGGGCCGGGGCTGGAACACGTGGTGATCGCGATTACGCTCACCGCCTGGCCGCCGATTGCGCGTCTGGCGCGTGCCGAAACGCTCTCGCTGCGTCAGGCAGATTTTATCTCGGCGGTGCGTTTGCAGGGCGCGTCTCCGGTGCGGGTGTTGTGGCGTCACATTGTGCCGCTGTGCCTGCCGTCGGTGATCATCCGCATCACCATGAATATGGCCGGTATTATCCTGACCGCCGCAGGGCTTGGCTTCCTCGGATTAGGCGCACAGCCGCCGGATCCTGAGTGGGGCGCGATGATTTCCAGCGGCCGTACTTACATGATGGAGTGCTGGTGGGTGGCAACGATCCCGGGTCTGGCGATCCTGATTAACAGCCTGGCGTTCAACTTCTTAGGAGATGGCCTACGTGACATCCTCGATCCCCGAAATGACTGACGCTCCGGTGTTGCTCGACGTGCGCGACCTTAACGTCAGCTTTGTGAATGGTCGTCTGGTGACGCACGCGGTGCGCGGCGTTTCCTTCCAGCTCGGGCGCGAAAAACTGGCGATTGTCGGTGAATCCGGCTCCGGTAAATCCACCGTCGGACGCGCGTTGCTGCACCTTCATCCGTCGAAAGCGCAGATTACGGCCAGCAAAATGCAGTTCGCCGATGTGGATTTGCGCAATGCTACCGCGAAACAAATGCGGCAGGTGCGCGGGAAGCGCATCTCGATGATTATGCAGGATCCGAAATACTCGCTGAATCCGGTGCTGTGCGTCGGCGATCAGATTGCTGAAGCGTGGCGTTCGCACCATAAATGCTCATATAAAGACGCCAAAAGCAAAGTGCTGAACATGCTCGACGTGGTGCGGATCCGCGACCCGGAGCGCGTGTACGGCCTGTATCCGCACGAGATTTCCGGCGGGCAGGGGCAGCGCATCATGATTGCGATGATGCTGATCACCGATCCGGAAATGGTGATTGCCGACGAACCGACCTCCGCGCTTGACGTTTCGGTGCGTTTACAGGTACTGGCGCTGCTCGACGATCTGGTGAAAACGCGTGGTCTGGGGCTGATTTTTATCAGTCATGACATCAATCTGGTGCGCAGTTTCTGCGACCGTGTGCTGGTGATGTACGCCGGACGCATTGTGGAATCCATCGCTGCCACCGATCTGGATAACGCGCAGCATCCGTACACGCGCGGCCTGCTGAATGCGCTGCCGGACATGGATAACCGCCGTTACCCGCTGCCGGTGATGCAGCGTCAGGCCAGCTGGCTGACCGATTAAGGAAACTGAAATGTCTCAAAAAACCATGATCGACGTCCGCAACCTGAACCTCACGTTTGGCGAAGGCGCGAAAACCACGCAGGTGCTGACGGATGTCAATATCGCCGTGCGGGAAGGCGAAATTTTCGGGCTGGTCGGTGAATCCGGCTCGGGAAAAACCACCGTCCTGAAATGTCTGGCGGGGCTGTTTACCCACTGGAGAGGGGAGCTGGAAATCGACGGGCAGCAACTCGAACACCGGATTGGCCGCGACCGTTGCCGTCTGGTGCAGATGGTGTTTCAGGATCCGTACGGTTCGCTGCACCCGCGCCATACCATCGGCGATATTCTGGAAGAGCCGCTGCAAATCCACCGCATCGATCAGCGCGATGCGCGCATCAACGCTATCCTGGAAAAAGTCGGTCTGAACCGTGCCTTCCGCAGCCGCTATCCGCACCAGCTTTCCGGCGGACAGCGCCAGCGCGTGGCGATTGCCCGCGCGCTGATCCTCAAACCGCGTGTGCTGTTGCTCGACGAACCGACCTCGGCGCTGGATGTTTCCGTACAGGCCGAAATCCTCAATTTGCTGTTCGATCTTCAAAAAGAGGAAGGGCTGACATATCTGATGGTCACGCACGATCTCGGCGTTATCGCGCATCTCTGCCAGCGCGTAGCCGTGATGAAATACGGCAAAATCCTCGAAACGCTGGAGACCGATGCACTTCTGCGCGGCGACATTCAGGACGACTACACCCGCGTTCTGGTTGACGCCAGCCGCGATTACAGCCGCGAAATGGCGGCGAAAGTGATGTTGTGATCGCAGGATTAAAGATCTTGAAATACCGCTGCATCCGCCGTGATGCAGCGGCCGTATTGTTCATTTTTTCTCTTCTCCGCGCAATAAATCAGCCTGATATCTCTGGCTGTTTCTCAATTTAAATCTATAATATTGGGTATTAAGTTTAATATTTCAGGTTTACTCACAATATGATGGATTTAAATCTCAGCAAGCCCGACGAGGTCGTTAAGCTGCTTTGCGACCGTCTGCGTAAGGAGCGATTGTTCCGGCAAATGACGCAGGCTGAGGTTGCAGCGCGGGCGGGTATCGGGGTTAACACGGTATCTAATCTCGAATCGGGGAAAAATGTGGGCTTTGAGAATGTCGTGAGAGTGGCGATGGTGCTTGGACGCCTCGGCGAGCTGGAAGCCCTTTTCCAGCCCAAAGTTGACTCTCTGGACGACATTCTCAGGTATGAAACCGGCTTAAAACGCCAGCGGATCAGAAAGAAGACTGACGATGCCTGATAAAATCGACGTGTACTATGAAGGTTGGGGTGAACGCTGGCTCTGGGGGACGTTAGTGTCTTCGACGGCGCTGACCGGCCGCCCCGTCATCCTGTTTGAATACAGCGATGAAGCCGTGCGCAAAGGGCTGGAATTATCGTCGTACACCTTGCCTCTGCGGGGTGCCAGATTACGCCGGGATTTCCCGGCGCATCAGCTCGGGCTGCCTGCGCCTGTTTATGATTCCCTCCCCGATGGCTGGGGTATGCTTTTGATGGATCGGTTATTCAGGCAACGCGGTCTTAACGCCGCGCGTATTGGCCCGCTGGAGCGGCTGACCTATATCGGCGCTAATGCAATGGGGGCAATGTCATTCCAGCCCGCCCGGCCTGAGGGTTCTCCTTCCGAAGATGACATTCCGCTCACCCAGCTGGCTTCTGAAGTTCAGGAAGTGCTCGACGGTGAGGGCGGCGAATTTTTGCAAAGGCTGTTGCAGATGGGCGGGTCACCGCAGGGCGCAAGACCCAAAGCCTTGCTGAGTCGTGATCCGCACTCCGGAGCGTTCTCAACAAAAACCGGGCCAGACCTTGAAAACTGGCTGATTAAGTTCCCGGCAAAACAGGAGCACCCGGAAGTTTGTGCCGTCGAAGCGGTCTATGCGCAGTGCCTGCGCGATTGCGATATCCGGACGCCGGATACCCGGTATTTTAGTCTGCCAGACGGGCAGGCTGCTTTCGCCAGCCAGCGTTTCGACCGGCAAAAGGGGCTAAGAGTACCAATGCAAAGCCTCGCCGCGTTTACTGGTGCGAATTACCAGTCTCCCGGCGCGCTCGATTACACCAATTTTCTGCGCGCTACGCAGATGTGTACCAATGACGTTCGTGAGAAAGAGCGGGCTTTTGAACGGGTCGTTTTCAATATCGCTTTTAACAACCGCGACGATCACCCGAAAAACTTCGCTTACGTGATGTCATATTCCGGTGAATGGAAACTGGCACCGGCCTACGATGTCACCTATTGCGAAGGTCCCGGAGGCTATCACCAGATGGACGTTATGGGAGAGGCATTAGATATCGACAGAAAACACGTTTTCAGGCTTGGTACGGAGGAAGCCGAGCTGACATCTCAGCAGACCGGACTCATCATTGAGAAGATCTGCAACGCCGCCGCCGGTTTTGCCGCAATGGCACAGAAACTGTTTCAAGATCAGATCACGGCGGAAACCCGAAGCTCAATTCAGAAAACGATTAACGCCAACGTGAAACGACTTCTGGCTGAGTGATTTTCGACACAGCAGCCCTCCCTTTCTATGGGGAGGACGTCATGCTGCGTTACGGCGTTTCGCAATCCATCCGCGCAAAATCCCTTCGGCGCTGACGGTCACAATCCCCAACATAATCAATAACGCACCGAGGATGAAATTCACTTTCAGCGGTTCTTGCAGGAATACTACGCCCGCGATGATGCCGAAAACCGGCGTCATGAAGGACAAAATGCCCAGGCGCGACGCCTGATAACGGCGCATCAGGCTGAACCACGCGAGATAGCTGGCGAAGGTCACGATGACAGTCTGGAAAAGCATACTGCTGACGGAAACCGGGCTGAGGCGGAAATGCGTTTGTCCGGTCAGCAGGGCCAGCCCGCCGAGCAGCACGAACGCGCCTGCCAGCTGATAAAACAACGTCATAGTTGCGCTGCCGGACGATAATTTACTGCGGCGCACGACGATAGTGGTCATGCCCCAGAACATGCCGGCCAGCAGGCCGAAAAAATCCCCGAGCAGCATATTGCTGGCCTGCGGTACGGCAGCAGAGTGTCCGCCAAACAAAAACGCCACAATTACGCCGATAAACGTGATACCGACGCCCGACCATTGCAGCCCGCTCAGCCGTTCTTCCGGCACCAGAAAATGCAGCCCCAGTGCGGCAAAAATCGGCGCGGTATACAGAAATACCGCCATGTGCGCCGCCGTGGTGAAACGTAATCCTTCGGCGACAAACATAAATTCGATGGAAAACAGCAGGCCGACCAGCAAACCGGGGCGCAGGGTTTCACGGCTGAACGGGATTTTCCGCTGGCGCACCAGCATCAGGATCAGCACCGCCAGCCCGGCGATGCCGGAACGCAGCGCAACCTGCAACAACGGCGTTATATCAGCCGCCGCGCTTTTGATCGCCACCTGCTGCACGCCCCAAATCACACACAATCCTACCATCACGCTGGTAGCCATTCCGTCCAGCGGTTTACGCGTTTCCATTTCCATTCATCCGGTAAAAACTCAGGCCGACAGCTTAGCGCGAAACTAATGATTCAGATAACGTTCAGTGTGCGGTTGCCCGCTTTTTCCCCCGCAAACCGCTGAGCGTGACGGCCATGACGGAAAGCACGGCCAGCGCGGCAGCAGGGGCGAAAACGCTCCACCACGCGCGCTCGATATAGGGCATGCCTTCGGCCAGTACACGCCCCCATTCCGGCACCGGCGGCGGTGCACCCAGCCCGAGAAATCCGAGTGATGCCAGCGCCAGTGCGATCCCCGGTAAACGTAACATCGCGTGGCGCAGCAGCGGGCCACACAGCGCGGGCAGCACGTAAAACACCGTGCGGCGGATGGCGCCCACGCCGACGACCGGCAGCATTTTCATGTACGGGCGTGCCTGAATTTCACTGACCAGCGCAGCGGTATGTGCTGCAAGCGGTGCCCAGCTCACGGCGGTGACGGCAATCGCCGCGCCGGTCGCGGTCGGGCCATTGACGGCGGCGACAACTAATCCGGCAATCACCGGCGGCAGCGCGTTGGTGACTTCAATCGGTCCGGTCATCGCGCGGGGAAATGCGCCGATCAGCAGACCAGCGGCGAGACAAATCAGCGACACCGCCAGCGCCTGCAAACAGGTGTTGAGTGTGCCGTGCGCCACACGGGCGAGCAGGTCACGACCCATCGCATCGGCCCCGAAAGGCAGCGCCAGCGACGGCGGTTGTAAGCGCAGATATTCCGACGTCAGCGGGTCTCGCGGCAAACCGGCGAGCACCATTATCAGCAGTATTCCCAGACACAGCAGCGGGATCCACGCCCGCTGTTTTTCCGGCTGAGCCGTCTGCGCCGGAACCGGCACCGCGCCGAGTTGCAGCGCCCGGCCCAGCAATAAACGGCGTCCGCCGCCCGCCAGCATTCCCATAAACGACGCCAGCAGCAGCAGGATCAGCACGCCCGTCTGCAAGGCCGGTAAATCCCCGGCAGCCGCCGCGCCCAGCGTGGCGCGCCCGAGTCCGGGAATGGCAAAAACCTTTTCCACCGCGATGGCGCCGCCGGTCAGCGAAACCAGCACCAGACCGGTTAGCGGCATAACGCCCGGCATCGAACGGGCGATCACCGCCAGCGCGGTGTGGCGACGTGAGATGCCCAGCACGCTCCAGGTGGTCAGCCAGCTTTCGCCAAAGGTTCCGGCCAGTGCATCGGAATACAGCCTGCCCAGATAACCGCCCGCAGGCAATCCCAGCGCCAGAGACGGCAAAACCGCGTACTGCCAGCCGAGCCACCCGTAAGGCGGGAAGAATTGCAGCCAGACTGCGCCGGTGATCAGCAAAAGCGACGCCAGCAAAAACTCCGGCAATGCGGTCAGCAGGGCAGCGAAAAAGCCCGCCGGGCGCGGCGTATGGCCGCGTAATCCGCGAATCATCGTGCCAGCACACAACAGCAACGCCAGCACCAGCGCCACCAGCGCCGACGACGCCATTAACGTCAGCGAAACGCCGGTCGCCCGCAGCATGCCGGGTAACACCGGCAATCCTGACACCCACGAAACACCTGCATCGCCGCGCAGCAAACCGCCGAGCCAGTGGGCCAGCGCGTGCCACGGCCCCTGATCTAACCCGAGCGACAGCCGGATAGCGTTCAGCGTTTCCGCCGTTGCTTCCTGCTCACCGGAACGTGCGCGCAGCAATGACAGCGCCGGATCCGTGCCGGAAAGCCACGGCAGCAGGCCGATCAGCACCACAATGGCGGCCAGCGTCAGCGCGCGTGAAATCAAGGGTACCCGGGTGCCCGGCGGGCGCTGGCGTAACCGGCTGACGCCCGCACAGGTCCGGCAATAAATCGATTCGCTCATCAGTCGGCCTGAGAATTGCGCTGCGTGGCGGCGTTGATCAGCGTGCGTTCACGCGGGTCACGCAGCGCATCTCGGACGTTCGCCGCTTCGCCCTGGATCACGCGCTCATGCAGCATCGGAATGGCGGCGTCGGTGGCGAGGATCTGATTTTCAGCCAGCATAATGGCATTGCGGCGCGCTTCTCCGGCAGGAATGGCCGAGGCGCGTTGCAATGCTTCATCGATTTCCGGGCGGCAAAGTTGCGCGATGTTGAACGACCCTTTGCAGGAGAAATCGCTGTAGAGATACGCCACCGGATCGCCGGAATCCAGCACCGTCGCGCGGGATAAAATAAAGGCGTCGAATTTGCCCGCCAGCGCATCGGTTTCAATTTGCGAATACTCGCGCACTACCTGTTTGACGGTAAATCCGGCGGCGGTCAGCTGTTGCGCCAGATACACCGCCACCTCCGGGAGTTCGGCACGATCGCTGAAGGTCGCCAGCGTGATGGTTTCACCGGCCGGTTTACGCGCCGCCGCCGGATGCGCGACCGGCTGGCGTAACTGCGCCGCCCACGGCAACGCCGGGCCGAGCAGACCTTGCGCCACATCGGCGCGTTTTTCATAAACGTTATCCACCAGTTGCTGACGGTTGATGGCTTCGCGCACCGCCGCCCGCAACGCCGGATCCTGCATTACGCCGAGCCGCGTGTTGAGATACAGCGTGTTGGTGCGCGGCATCGGCACTTCGTGGATTAAGCGCTGGTCGAGCAAAGGTGCCTGAGAAACCGGGATGGCTTCGACGATGTCTGCCGTACCGGTGCGTAATGCCGCGCCACGCGCCGTGCCGTCCGGCACAAAACTGACGTCGATGCCGCTGGCTTTGGCTTTTTCGCCCCAGTAACCGTCAAATCGCTCGAGCCTGGCACTGCTGGTGCCGTCCACCTGCACCAGTTCAAACGGGCCGGAACCGGTATGGCGCGGGTCAACCACGCCGCTGGCGCTGTAGGCTTTCTGCGACAAAATCGCCAGCTGCGGGCTGGAAAGGCGCTGCGGCAGCAGAGGATCAGGCTGCGCCGTGGTGATAATCACCGCGTGTTCGCCGTCGGCCACGGCGGTGAGCTGAACGCCGTCGAGAATGCGCGGCTTCGGTGCTGCACGGGCGGCCACGGTCAGGGAATTTACGACCGCCGCCGCATCAAGCGCCGTGCCGTCGTGGAATTTCACATCATGGCGCAGCCCGAGGCGCCAGCTGTTTTCGCCGGTTTGCTGCCATTTTGTCGCCAGCGCCGGTTGGGCTTCGCCGAGCTTATCAAGCACCACCAGCGTTTCCGCCGTACTCCAGCGCGAGAGCTTAAACGCATCGTCGCTGAGCGGCGTCAGGCCGGAACGCGGCGGTTGCAACATCGCCAGCCGCAGACGGGAATCTGTGCTGTTTTCGGTGGTTTTATCGGCTTCATTAAAGCAACCGGTCAGTAAAAGTGCAGCAGAAAGCAGCCCGGCCAGCGGGCTTAAACGTAACGCAGACATCAGAAGTTCCTTGTCAGATTGCAGGAGGAGGCAGCTGGCGGCAGATTCGCCACATTGCCAGCGCGCTTAAAAACGGAACGGCGGCCAGCGCCAGCCAGGGGATCACCGCACCGGGCGACGGCACCAGTGCGTCATCGAGCAACCCGCCGAGCAGGAAATTTCCCGCCAGTACCGCGATGCCGCCCATCGAAGAGAGCGCCCCGTAATGCGCGCCAAGATTGTGCTGCCCGGCAAAACGCGGAATTAAATCCATCCCTACCGGTACAATCAGCATCTGCCCGACGGTCAGCAATGTGATCAGCAAAACAGACGGCAGCAGGTGCAGCGAGCCTTCCGGCGGCACCGTCCAGGCAAACATCGCCACGGCGGCAAAGGCGGAAGAAAGCAGAAGAAAACCGGCAGGCAAAATGACCCGCGCGCCAATACGGCGGGAAAACCGCGCCAGCGGCATTTGCAGTACGATCACCAGAACCGATGCCAGCACAAACAGCGGCCCGAGATCTTGCTCGCCGCCGCCGGAGCGACGCAGTTCCACCGGCAGCGCCAGATACAGCTGGTTGTAGCTGAACAGATACGCGCTGTAGGCCACGATAAACGCCACGAAACGCGGCTGACGGAAGGTCTCCCACCACGGCACAATTTTCAGTTCGGCAGCGCGTTTCGGTGCGGCGGGAAGGGTGAAAAACAGCACCACCAGCGCAACCATAAATAAGCCGGAACCGGCCAGTGCCACCGGCTGAAAACCGTAGCCGGAAAGCAGCGAACCGAGCAACGGCCCGAGCACTGCGCCGAGTTCCGCACAAACGGCTGACAGCGCAAACCACTCGGCGCGGCTGCGTTTTCCGGCTTTCTCGCTGTGCGTTCCGGCCTGCGCCAGCAGGGCTTCAATCGATGGCGAAAACAGCGCGCCGCCGACACCGGTCAGGCAGGCACCGAGTATCACCGGCGTCAGCGTGTCGGAAAGCCCGAGCAAAAGGTATCCGGCGATGCGCACCACGCAGCCGCAGAGGATAACCACCCGCGCGCCGAAACGGTCAGATAACGCGCCGCCGAGCAAAAACATCCCCTGCTGCGAGAAGGTGCGCAGGCCGAGCACCAGCCCGATCGCCCAGCCGGAAAGCAGCATGTCATCGCGCAGAAACAGGGCGAGAAACGGCACCACGGCGTAAAAACCGATGTTAAAGACCAGATTGCTGCCCAGCAGCAGCGGAGGCCAGGGCGCAGACGTGCGGGTTTGAGAGCGGGTGAACATCGGGTTATCCGTTAACGGTCAAAGGTAAATGAGGAACAGCCGCCAGCAACTGGCGGGTATGCGAATGGCGCGGAGCAAGCAGCGCGTCCTGCGTCGGGCGGTCTTCGATAATTTCGCCATCGTGCATGATCAGCAGGCGTTCGCACAGCCCGGCCACCATCGAAATATCGTGCGTCACCATCAGCAGCCCCATGCCGTTTTGCTGCGTAACCTGTTGTAAAAGCTGTTTGATTTGCTCACGCAGCGGTAAATCCAGCCCGCTGACAGGTTCATCGGCAATCAGAAATTCGGGGCGGATTGCCAGCGCACGGGCAATCGCCACGCGCTGTGCCTGCCCGCCGGATAAGGCACCCGCAGAGCGGTGTATCAGCATTTCCGGCAGGCCAGCCTGCGCCATCACCTGTGTCACGCGTGCTTTTATCTCACCCTGAAAACCCAGACGTTTCAGCGGCTCAGTGATAATCTGGCCGACATTCTGATTGGGCGGCAGTGAACCGGCCGGATCCTGCGGAATGTATTGCACCCGCTGGCGGTATTCCCGCAGCGAACGGGCAGAACCGGGGCGGACAGGTTTTCCGTCGCAAAACACATCGCCGCTGTCCGGCGCGTCCATCGCCAGCAAAATTCTCAGGAGTGAGGATTTGCCGCAGCCGGAAGCGCCCACCAGCCCGACGCGCTCGTGGCGGCCAATACGTAAGGATAAGTGTGAAAACAGCGGCGCAGATTCTCGTTTTTTCTGCCAGAAAAACCCCGGAACGGCCAGATTCCGGCTGACGTTGTGAAGGTGCAAAAACGGTTCGGTGACGAGTTGCAGTGAAGGATTCATCAGACGGCCACCGCGCTTAACGTGGAGGCATTCCGGTGCAGCGCCGCGCTGTGTTTTGCCGCCGCAACCAGCCGTCTGGTGTAGGCGTGTTGTGGATTATTCAGTAATTGCGCCATCGGGGCGGATTCCACCAGATGCCCGTTTTCCATCACCAGCGCACGTCCGCAAAGTTGCGCGGCAACGGCGATGTCGTGCGTGATAAACAACAGGGCGCGGGGTTGTTGCGCATTTTCGCAAGCATCACGCATCACCTGCAAAACCCGTTGCTGTGTGAGCACGTCGAGCGCGGTGGTCGGCTCATCGGCCACAAGCAACGCGGAAGATGACTGCATTGCCAGCGCGATACACAAGCGCTGCCGCTGGCCGCCGGAAAGTTCTGCCGGATAACGCGCCGTAAAGTTTGGGATTTCACCCAGCCCGACCCGTTCAAGCATTTTGGCGAGTTCGTCCGCGCTGGCCGCAGGCAGGGCGAGATTCAGCTGTTTGCCGAGCGTCATCAGAGGATTGAGTGCGGTGGAAGAGTCCTGGAATACCGTCGCCACGCGGCTTTGTGCGCAACGCGCCACAGGATGTTTGCCGCTGACTTCAATGCCGTTTATGCGAATGCTGCCGCTGAGCTTTGCGCCCGCAGGCGGCGTACCTGTGATGGTTTTTGCGGTCAGCGATTTGCCCGAGCCGGAAGCGCCGAGCAGGCAAACCCGCTCGCCCGCGTTCACCGAAAAGCACAAATCCGCGACACGTTTTTCACCGGCGATCTCCAGCATCAGCCCTTTAACTTCAAGGACCGGTTCGACATTTTTCGCCCTGTCAGCAGTCATTCCCTTCAACCTGTTCATCGCAGTGGTGTGTTTGATATGTGATAACATAACAAAATGTGTCAATTTGATGCAAAAGATTTTGTGAGTTTTTATCTGCGGATAGTTTCCCTTTCTGCATTTTTTTGCCCGTTCTGAAAACAACAGGGCAAAAAAGTCCTCCACCTGCACAACCCTGAGCAACGCCCCGGCAGACCGCCAATGTTAGGTTAAAGGCATCTTTTTACGACCGTGATTTGCATGCCGGTCATCTGAGCAAGGTAGTTGAAATAATGGCGAATTCGTTTTTCTCCAGCCCGCGCGTGTATTTCGGCAACGGGGCGTTAACTGCGTTAAACACCCTCAATGATAGAAAGGTCGCGATAGTCACCGACGCTTTTATGGTGAGCTCGGGAAAAGCCGCGGCCCTGTGTGCGCACATGCCGCGCGCGACGGTGTCGGTTTACGGCGACGTCAGGCCGGACCCGGATATCGACATTCTGAAAGAGGGTGCGGCGCATTTTAAAGCCTTCAGACCGGACGTGATTATTGCGCTGGGCGGTGGCTCCTCGCTGGACGCGGCAAAGGGCATAAAAGTGACGCTGGAGGAACATTATCAGCAGCACCGGATTGAGCTGATTGCGATCCCGACCACCAGTGGTTCGGGTTCCGAAGTGACGTCATACGCCATTATTTCCGACCCGCAGAATGGTCGCAAATATCCGCTGGTGTCGCAGGCGCTGGTGCCGGATATCGCGATTCTGGATCCGCAGCTGGTGCTGAGCGTGCCGCGCCATATTGCCGTCGATACCGGCATGGACGTGCTGACACACGCCATCGAAGCGCTGGTTTCAACCGGTGCGAATGATTTCAGCGATGCGCTGGCAGAAAAAGCCATTGCGCTGGTTTGGCGTTATTTGCCGCAGGTCTATAGCAACGAGCAGGACATCTGCGCCCGTACGCATATGCACAACGCCTCATGTATGGCGGGCATGGCGTTTAACTCTGCCGGGCTGGGGCTGGTTCACGGAATGGCGCACGCCCTCGGCGGCATGCTGCATATTCCGCACGGTAAAATTAACGCCATGTTGCTGCCGCTGCTGATTGAATTCAACAGCGAACAGGCCAGCGCGCAGACCACGGAACGCTACGTGAAACTCGGGAAAATCCTGGGAATAGAGCAGGGCAGTGCGCCGCAAATCATCGCGCAGACCGTGGCGAAAATCCGCGCGTTAAACCAGCACTTTGGCATTCCGGCAACCTTAAAAGCGCTCGGCACCGACAGCGCGATGTTTGAGCCGCTGCGCCAGCCGCTTGTCCACGCCACGCTGGCGGACGGATGTACAGCGTCGAATCCGCGTCAGCCCACTGAACAGGATATCGACCGGCTGCTTACGCAGATCGCCGGATAATCTCATTTTCTTACTTACCGATCAGGGTCTTTTACGTCATGAATTACAGCCAGCAACAAGCGCAGTGGATCACACAACAAATCATGCAGGAACTGGCGGCCGGAGAAAAATTGCCGCAGCCAGCTACCGCCGGAAATATCCCGCATCTTCAAGTGCCGGTCGGCGTTTCAAACCGCCATATTCATCTGTGCCGCGAAGACATGGATTTGTTGTTTGGCGCAGGTTCCACGCTGACGCGCATGAAAGCGGTGAAACAGCCCGGCCAGTTTGCGGCGGAAGAAACGGTGACGTTGCGCGGCAAAAAAGGCGACATCAGTAATGTGCGCATTCTCGGGCCGCTGCGCAGCACCACGCAGATTGAGATTTCGGTAGCCGACAGCTTTGTGCTCGGGGTAAAAGCACCGGTGCGCATGTCAGGCGATCTGCTCGATTCGCCGGGGCTGGAAATTATTGGCCCGCGCGGGCAGGTGATAAAACCACATGGTGCGATTGTCGCCTGGCGGCATATCCATATTTCGCCGCAGGAAGCTGAGCTGCACGGGTTGCGCGACGGAATGGAAATTAATCTTGCAGCCGGTGGGCAGCGTGCTGGCGTGCTGAGCCACGTCGTGGTGCGCGTCAGTGCCGATGCGGTGCTGGAGCTGCATATTGATGTGGAAGAAGCCAACGGCTTTGGCCTGCGCAACGGCGATTTCGTTAGCCGTTATACCGGATAGTCATTTAACGGACAGAAAGAGGAAAACCATGGAAAGTCAGGCGCTGTCCCGGTGGCTGGATACGGTTATCGCCAACCTGCTGGCAGAAAAAAAGCAGACAGTGAAAACCGTGCGCGTGGTGATCACCGGCAGCGATGTGACCACGTTGCCGGTGACGCTGCGCGGCATGCGGGCACTTGAACACGCGGGTTACCGGCTTCGGGTCGCGTTCTCTCACAGCGCGATCCTCGGCGGCCTGAAAATCGCGTTGCTCGCTGATATGGCGGCTGGCGTGGTTGTCGATGACAAAAGTGCTGACGAACAGCTTGCGGGCGGAGAGGATTACGACAGTCTGTATCTGCCTGCGCTTTCGGGCAACAGCCTGACCAAAATTGCGCTCGGCATTCGTGACAACCTCGCCACCGGCTGGGTTTTCCATGCGCTGGAAAAGCAAAAAAACGTGATTGCGACCCTGCCGCCCGAACTGCTTAACCAGGCTGACAGCGGATTTCCACCGCCGCTGATGGCGCGTCTCGCCGGTTATGCGGATGTGCTCAGGCAGTACGGTATTGCGGTGACGGGCATAAATTCGGATGTTCAGGTCAGCACAGAAATAACCGGTAAAAAACGGCTGATCACCCTCAGTGATATCCGCCAGCACCGTACCACGCAGCGGTTACGTATCGACAGCAACACGCTGATCACGCCTGCTGCGCAGGATGAAATTCGCCGACAGAACATCACCGTGATCCGGTGAACCGGGAGGAAATATGTATCTGGCAAAAGTCACCGGCGCGCTGGTTTCCACGACCAAGCACGCCTCACTCAACGGCGCAAAATTACTGATGGTTGCCCGGCTTGATGAACATTATCAGCCGACCGGCAGTGCACAGGTCGCCGTGGATTTTGTCGGCGCGGGAAATGGCGAAATCGTCATTATCACCACCGGCAGCTCGGCGCGCATGAGTAATACCAAAGAGCATTCCGTGATTGATGCCGCGGTGGTGGGCATCGTGGATCCGCAGGAACTGTTGTGAGGAACTGCCATGTCAGCACGCGATGAAATGCCACTCGACGGCTGGATCCACTCGGCCATTTCTGCCCAAAAACTGCAATCCCGGCGGACGATGAGTCTGGAAGACTGCGCGGCAATGGCGCAGTTTGCGGCGCTTGAAGCACAGGCCATCGGCATTCCAGTGGTATTCAGCCTTGCCGGTGCCAGCGGGCATCAGCGTTATTTTTTCAGCATGGAAGAGGCGCTGCTGGTCAGCCACCGGCTGGCTACGGAAAAGGCCTGGACCGCCGTTGCGCTGAAAATGGCCACGCATGAACTCGCCTTGCAGGTACAACCCGGTGCGGAACTTTACGGCCTGCAACAGGAAAGCGGAATTTGCTGCATCGGCGGTGGGTTGCCGTGCTGGTCAGACGGCGTGCTGCTGGGCGCGATTGGCATAAGCGGCGGCACGGTGGAACAGGATTTAACCGTGGCGCGCAATACGCTCCGGCGTTTCAGTGCCGCACGCTACGTGATTACGCCCTCCCGCTGACAAACAATTTTCTTAAACCGGTAATGATTAACAGGGGTCATCATGTCCTTCGCTTCACTGATTTTGGTTATTAACTGCGGTTCATCCTCGCTGAAATTTTCGCTGATCCCGGTCGGGGACGGCGCGCCGGTGCTCTCCGGGCTGGCAGAAAGGCTCGGGCTGGACAACGCGACGATGACGCTCAAAGACCTGACTGGTCAGAAATCTACGCTGGCGCTGAGCGAGGCAAGTCATGTTTGTGCGCTGAAAGCGTTATTCGCCGAACTGGCGGAGCGCCAGTGGTTGCGCGATGTGCATGCTATCGGTCATCGCGTGGCGCACGGGGGCAGCGAATTCAAACATTCCGTGCTGCTCACCCCGGACGTCATTGAAAAGATCCGTGCCCTTTCCGCTCTGGCACCGCTGCATAATCCGGCCAATCTGACCGGTATCGAAGCGGCAATCGCACTTTTGCCGGAGGTGGCACAAATCGCCGTGTTCGACACGGCGTTCCACCAGACGCTGCCGCCAGCAGCCTATACCTACGCCATCCCGCTGGAATATCAGGAACGTTATCAGGTGCGGCGCTACGGCTTTCACGGCACGTCTCACCGGTATATTGCCGCGCAGGCGGTGTCAGCGCTGGGTCTGGACCCGGACGACCACGGCATTCTGATTGCGCATTTGGGTAACGGTTCTTCGGTGTGTGCGGTGCAGAACGGAGAAAGTGTGGATACGTCGATGGGCATGACGCCGCTGGAAGGGCTGGTGATGGGGACGCGCTGCGGCGATCTGGATTTTGGTGCGGCGGCGCATATCGCGGCCTGTACCGGGCAGACGATCGATGCACTGTATAAAATGGTGAATAACCAGTCCGGTCTGTTCGGATTGTCCGGCATATCCAGCGATTGCCGGACGTTGCAGGAAGCCCGCAGTAACGGTGATCCGCGCGCCACCCTGGCGATCGACGTGATGGTTCACCGGCTGGCGCGTCATCTGGGCGGGCATCTCACTTCGCTTAAACGCCTGGACGCTTTGATTTTCACCGGCGGTATTGGCGAGAATTCTGCGCTGGTACGGGAACTGACCATTGCACGCCTGAGTGTTTTTGGCCTGAAACTGGACGCACAAAAAAATCAGGAAACCTGCGGTGGCTGCTTCGGGCTGATTTCAAAAACTGATACGCCGAAGATTGCCGTGATCCCGACCAATGAAGAAAAAATGATTGCCCGTGATGCGCAGGCTATTTCCGCAGCAAGGTAATTCCGGATTTTGATTATTAAGTTCTGTGCAGTAAAGAATAAATAAAACTGAGATCTGAATAACAATTCCCCTTATTCATGGGCGGGTTTCGTACGTGCCGGTTTCAGCATTTTTTATTTATTCAGCGCTATTTAATGCAGATGGATTTTATTGTCCGGCTGTTTGCCGGAATAACAAGATAGTCCGGCTGGCGGGCAAAACATTTTGTCCCTAAATCCTTACTATCATCGTGCGTGAAGTGTTTATGCGCAGAATGAAAACCCCGCGGCGGTGACTTTTATTAACTCCCGCGCTTACCGATATTCCCACTCAATATCAGAGGTCGTTATGCAACAAGAAGCACTAGGTATGGTTGAAACTAAAGGGCTGGTTTCTGCAATTGAAGCGGCAGATACCATGGTCAAATCCGCCAATGTCACGCTGGTGGGTTATGAAAAGATCGGTTCCGGCCTGGTCACTGTGATGGTGCGCGGCGACGTCGGCGCAGTAAAAGCAGCCACTGACGCCGGTTCTGCGGCAGCCCTGAAAGTGGGTGAACTGGTTTCTGTCCACGTTATTCCGCGCCCGCATATCGAAGTGGAAAAAATTCTGCCAAAAGCCGTCGGTTAATAACGCCAGAGGATACTGACCATGAGAGATAATCTTGTTGAGCAGATTATATCTGAAGTAGTGAATAAACAGACTGATGAAAATGGCAGAGGCAAAACAGCCGCCAGTATTGCCGGTTGTGGTCTGACAGAATTTGTCGGCACCGCCCTCGGCCATACTATTGGTCTGGTCATTGCCAATGTCGATCATCAATTACATGACGTCATGAATATCGACAAGAAATATCGCTCTATCGGTATTCTGGGTGCGCGCACCGGCGCAGGCCCGCATATTTTCGCAGCGGACGAAGCCGTGAAAGCGACCAACAGCGAAGTGATCTCGATTGAACTGGCGCGTGATACAGAAGGTGGCGGCGGACACGGATGTTTAATCATTTTCGGCGCTGCCGATGTGTCGGATGTCCGTCGCGCCATTGAAGTGGCGTTGTCAGAAATCGAACGCACTATGGGCGACGTTTATGGTTCACCGGCGGGACATCTCGAATTTCAATATACCGCCCGCGCCAGTTTCGCCCTTAACAAGGCGTTCGGCGCACCGATCGGCAAATCTTTCGGCATGACCTGCGCCTCTCCGGCGGCGATTGGCGTGGTGATTGCTGACGTCGCAGCGAAATCTGCGGTCATCGAACCGGTCGGTTATGCCAGCCCGTCTCAGGGAACCAGCTTCAGTAACGAAGTCATCTTCACGTTCGCCGGTGATTCCGGTGCCGTCCGCCAGGCAGTGATCGCGGCGCGCGAAGTGGGGCTGAAACTGCTCGCCACGCTCGACCCGGCGCCCATCAACTCCACCACCAAACCTTATATCTGAGGGTTCACCGTGCGAAGCGATGTGAAGTAAGGAACTGACAGCATGAATGATATTGAAATTGCTCAGGCGGTATCGAACGTTCTGAGCCGGTACACCAAAATTGCACCGGAAGCGGCACCGCAGGCCGCGCCTGTGCAGGCGGTTCAAAACAGTGATTCGCTGGATGCCATTGTTGCCCGCGCGCTGGCACAACAATCAGTGCCCGCACCACAGGCGGCGACCTGCGATGCGGGCAACGGTGCATTTGATTCGATGGACGAAGCGATTTCTGCCGCCGTGCTGGCGCAGGTTCAGTATCGCCATTGTTCAATGCAGGATCGCGCCACGTTTATTCAGGGCATCCGTGACGTATTTTTGCAGGAAAGCACCTTGCAGGAGATTTCCCGTCTGGCGGTGGAAGAAACCGGCATGGGGAATTATGCCGATAAACTGACGAAAAACCGCGTCGCGGCGCAGAAAACGCCGGGGCTGGAAGATCTGACGACCGGCGCGCTGAGTGGCGACAACGGCCTGACGCTGACGGAGTTTTCGGCCTACGGCGTGATTGGGTCGATTACGCCGACCACCAATCCGACCGAAACCATCATCAACAACAGCATCGGGATGCTGGCGGCGGGAAACACCGTGGTGTTCAGCCCGCATCCGCGTTCCCGCAACGTTTCGCTGATGACGGTGGCGCTGATTAACCAGAAGCTGGCGAGCCTTGGCGCACCGGCCAATCTGGTGGTCACGGTCACGCAGCCTTCACTCGATAACACCAGCGCATTAATCAAAGACCCGCGTATCAATATGCTGGTGGCAACCGGCGGGCCGTCAATTGTGAAAACGGTGATGTCTTCCGGCAAAAAAGCCATCGGTGCGGGAGCAGGAAATCCGCCCGCCGTGGTCGATGAAACCGCAGATATTGAAAAAGCCGCCCGCGATATTATCCGCGGATGCAGTTTCGACAATAACCTGCCGTGCGTCGCTGAAAAAGAGGTCATCGTGGTCAATCAGGTGGCGGACTATCTGATTCACTGTATGAAGAAAAGCGGTGGGTATCTGCTGTGTGACCCAAAACTCATCCGGCAACTACAGGCGCTGGTGATGAACGAAAAAGGCACCGGGCCGGACACCGCGTTTGTTGGCAAAGATGCGCGCTACATCCTGCAACAACTGGGCGTGAACGCGCCGGAAGACACCAAAGTGATCCTGGTGGAAACCGAAAGAACGCATCCTTTTGTGATCCATGAACTGATGATGCCGGTGCTGCCGGTGGTGCGTGTGGAAAATGTTGATGAAGCCATTGAACTGGCGGTGAAAGTGGAACATGGCAACCGTCACACGGCCATCATGCACTCTACCAATGTCGATAAACTCACCAAAATGGCCCGTCAGATCCAGACCACTATTTTCGTGAAAAACGGGCCTTCCTATGCCGGATTAGGCGTCGGCGGTGAAGGACATGCGACCTTTACGATTGCCGGGCCAACCGGAGAGGGGTTGACGTCAGCGAAGTCATTCGCCCGGATCCGCCGCTGCGTGATGGTCGAGGCCCTTAACGTCAGATAAGGGGCGGTGATGAAAAAACGCATCATAAACGCACCGACGCCAGACATCGTGGCCATGATAAAACGCAGGATGCCTGGCGAATTCCGTTCAAGACTGGATCTCATCCGTATCGATGCGATTGGCATGATTATGTTGCCGGTGCCGGATCTTTATTTCTACGCGGATGCTGCCAGTAAAAGTGCGAATGTGGTGGTCTCGGAAATATTTGGCAGCTGCCCGCAACATATTACGACGCTGGCCATATTTGGTGAGGTCGCTGCGGTGAATGAGGCCATGCGAATAATAGAAGACGATAATAATACCGCGTTCTGATTATCCGCCGATGAAAAAACAAATTACTGCCGCAAGGTTAAATAATTAATTCGGGAGTTATTCTATGTTAGAGAAAGGTTTTTCTAATCCGACCGAACGTGTTGTCAGACTCAAGAATATGATCCTGCATGCCAGACCGTATGTGGAATCTGAGCGCGCCGTCCTGGCAACGAATGCCTATAAAGAAAATGAACATCTGCCGGCTATTATGCGCAGGGCGAAAGTCGTCGAGAAAATATTCAATGAGCTGCCGGTGACTATTCGTCCTGATGAGCTGATCGTCGGTGCAGTGACTATTAATCCCCGCTCGACTGAAATCTGCCCTGAATTCTCTTATGACTGGGTGGAAAAAGAATTTAATACCATGGAACACCGGGTGGCTGACCCGTTTATTATTCCTCAAAAGACCGCAGACGAATTGCACGAAGCGTTTAAATACTGGCCGGGTAAAACCACCAGTTCGCTGGCGGCGTCTTATATGTCCGACGGTACCAAGGAAAGTATGGCCAGCGGCGTTTTCACCGTCGGTAACTACTTCTTCGGCGGCGTTGGCCATGTCAGCGTGGATTACGGCAAAATCCTGAAAATCGGTTTCCGTGGCATCATTAACGACGTTACCCGTGCGCTGGAAAATCTGGATCGCCGCGAACCGGGCTATATCAAAAAAGAGCAATTCTATAACGCCGTGATCATCAGCTATCAGGCGGCGATTAATTTTGCTCATCGTTATGCGCAGGAGGCCACACGTCTGGCGCAGCTGGAAAGCAATCCGGCGCGTAAACGTGAGCTGGAACAAATCGCGCAAAACTGTACCCGTGTTCCGGAAAACGGCGCGAGCACGTTCTGGGAAGCTTGCCAGACCTTCTGGTTCCTGCAAAGTATGTTGCAGATTGAGTCCAGCGGTCATTCCATTTCTCCGGGGCGTTTCGACCAGTACATGTATCCGCATCTGGCGGCGGACAAATCCATTTCTAAAGAATTTGCCCAGGAACTGGTGGATTGCTGCTGGATTAAGCTTAACGACATCAACAAAACGCGCGATGAAATCTCAGCACAGGCATTTGCCGGTTATGCGGTTTTCCAGAACCTGTGCGTGGGCGGACAAACGGAAGATGGCCGCGACGCAACTAACCCGCTGACCTACATGTGTATGGAAGCCACGGCGCACGTGCGTCTGCCGCAGCCGTCGTTCTCCATTCGCGTCTGGCAGGGCACGCCGGATGAATTCCTGTTCCGCGCTTGTGAACTGGTGCGCATGGGGCTGGGCGTTCCGGCAATGTATAACGACGAAGTGATTATTCCGGCGTTGCAAAACCGTGGCGTATCACTGCATGACGCCCGCGATTACTGCATCATCGGCTGCGTGGAACCGCAGGCACCGCACCGCACGGAAGGCTGGCACGACGCCGCTTTCTTCAACGTGGCAAAAGTGCTCGAAATCACCCTCAATAATGGCCGCGCAGGTAACAAACAGCTGGGGCCGGTGACCGGTGAAATGACGCAGTACACCGGCATTGACGATTTCTTTAGCGCGTTTAAGAAACAGATGGCGCACTTTGTTCATCAGCTGGTGGAAGCCTGCAACAGCGTGGATATTGCGCACGGCGAGCGCTGCCCGCTGCCATTCTTGTCTGCGCTGGTGGATGACTGTATCGGGCGCGGCAAATCGCTTCAGGAAGGCGGCGCTATTTACAACTTCACCGGCCCGCAGGCGTTCGGGATTGCCGACACCGGGGATTCCGTCTACGCGATTCAGAAACAGGTATTCGAAGATCGCAAACTGACGCTGAATGAACTGAAAAGCGCGCTGGACGCTAACTTCGGCCACGCCACCGGTGGCACGCCGCACGCTGCCGCCGGGAAATCTTCGCTAGGCGAGCAGGAAATTCACGAGATGGTGAAACGCATCATCGAAACGCACGGTGCTCTGGATGCGGTGGCGATCAAAGCGGAAGTCTATCGCCAGCTTGCCAGCAATACGGCGGCACCGGCGGGTAACGGTTCCCGTTTTGAGGAAATCCGCCATATTCTGGAAAATACGCCGTGCTTTGGTAATGACATCGACGAAGTGGATATGGTGGCGCGTCAGTGTGCGTTGATTTACTGCCAGGAAGTCGAGAAATATACCAACCCGCGCGGCGGCCAGTTCCAGGCCGGTATCTATCCGGTGTCGGCTAACGTGTTGTTTGGTAAAGACGTTGCCGCATTGCCGGACGGACGCATGGCGAAAGAACCGCTGGCCGACGGTGTTTCTCCGCGTCAGGGGAAAGACACGAAGGGCCCAACCGCTGCGGCAAACTCTGTGGCAAAACTCGACCACTTCATTGCCTCAAACGGGACGCTGTATAACCAGAAATTCCTGCCGTCTTCGCTTGCCGGGGAACAAGGTTTGCGTCACTTCAGCGGGCTGGTCAGAAACTACTTCGATAAGAAAGGGATGCACGTTCAGTTTAACGTCATCGACCGCAAAACCCTGGTTGAAGCGCAGAACAATCCTCAGCAACATCAGGATCTGGTTGTGCGTGTGGCCGGATACAGCGCCCAGTTCGTGGTGCTGGCGAAAGAAGTGCAGGATGACATTATCAGCCGTACTGAACAGCAGTTCTGATTAATCAGTTTCACCGGCGGGCCATGTATTACAGCATGGCCCTTTTTTAAAATAACCTGTGGCGCTGATGTGAGCGAAGTCATGAATAAAGTCGATTACGAAATGGAAGGCGTGCTGTTTAATATTCAGCGCTATTCTCTGCATGACGGTCCGGGTATTCGTACAATTCCTTTTTTTAAAGGATGCCCGCTTTCGTGTAAATGGTGTAGTAATCCGGAATCACAACGTCCTCAGCCGGAATTAATATTTAAAAAGAATGACTGTATCCGCTGCGGTAAATGTATTGAAGTCTGCAAACGACAGGCGCTGTCGGTAAATAATGCTTTCTTTGTCGATCGCGAACGTTGTATTCAGTGCGGCGAATGTACACAGGTCTGCCCGACGCAGGCGCTGGAAATGAAAGGCAAACGCATGACGATTGCCGAAGTGATGCGTGAATTGCAGAAAGAAGAAAATCTTTACCGCCGCTCCGGGGGCGGGATCACGCTTTCCGGCGGCGAACCGCTGGCGCAACCGGCGTTTGCTCGCGAACTGCTGAAAGCCTGCAAAGAAAAGGGCTGGCATACGGCGATGGAAACCACCGGTTTCACCACGCCGGAAGTGATTGCCGACGTTTTCCCTTACGTCGATCTGGCGCTGACCGACATCAAAGCCATCAATCCGGCCGTGCATCTGGCGAACACCGGAATAGGCAATACGCAGATTCTGGAAAACCTGCTGCGTATTTCATTCCTGACCAAAGTGATTGTCCGTATTCCGGTGATCCCCGGCGTCAATGATAACGTCGATGAGATCCACCAGATAGCCGGATTTGCCCGCCTGATGTCCAATGTCGATACGATTCACTTATTGCCGTATCACGAATATGGTGAAAATAAATATGGCTTGCTGGGGCGCATTTATCCGATGGGTGACCCGGAACGTACCGGCGAATCAAAAATGGAAATATTAAAAAAAGAAGTAGAGTCATTAGGGTTTAATTGCCATATAGGCGGGTGATGTTCCGGTCAGGAATATCAAAATAACAATAATCAAAATCAGGATTATTATATGAATGATTCAGTCAAAACGCAGTGCCTTGCGGAGTTTCTCGGTACCGGATTATTTCTGTTTTTTGGCATCAGCTGTCTTGCCGCAGTGAAAGTCGCGGGGGCCAGTTTCGGGTTATGGGAAATCTGTATTGTGTGGGGGCTGGGAATTTCGCTGGCGGTGTATCTCACCGCCGGGATTTCCGGTGCCCACCTGAACCCGGCGATTACCATCGCGCTATGGTTATTCGCCAGCTTTCCTGGCCGGAAAGTGGTGCCGTACATTATCGCTCAGGTTGCCGGGGCGTTTGGCGGTGCGTTGCTGACCTATCTGCTTTATCACAATCTGTTCACGGAATTCGAAAGTGCCCATCAGATGGTGCGCGGCAGCGTGGAAAGCCTGCAACTGGCCAGCATTTTCAGCACGTATCCGGCGGCGGCGATCAGCGTCTGGCAGGCGGCTTTCGTGGAAATTGTCATTACCTCGATTCTGATGGGGCTGATCATGGCGCTGACCGATGATGGTAATGGTGTGCCGCGCGGCCCGCTCGGGCCGTTGTTAATCGGGATCCTGGTGGCGGTGATTGGCGCATCAACCGGGCCGCTGACCGGATTTGCCATGAATCCGGCACGCGATTTTGGCCCGAAATTATTTACCTTCTTCGCCGGCTGGGGTGAAATGTCGATGACCGGGGGTCGCGATATTCCGTACTTCCTGGTGCCCGTTATTGCGCCGGTGATCGGTGCATGTCTGGGCGCGGCGGTTTACCGTTTCTGCATCAGCAAAAATTTACCGGGCAAAGTCACCGCGTAAAAAGTATTCCCGTCTTAAAGCTCCCGAATGTGAAGCAATAAAAACGGCAGTGAAGGTGAGGGGCTGATGATTATTGCCCCGACCCGCACTGCCGTTTTGCTGTTTTGTTATTCCGCGTTTTACGCTTTTTTATTCCCCCGGCCAGAGGTGTTTTTTTTAGTATTCACCGCAGCCGGTTGCGGTTTTTTATCTTCTGCCGTTTCTGAAATGACCGGTTCCCCGACGGGTTCAGCCACAGATGCTAATTCCATGCAGGACGTTTGCGGTATTTCTTCGACATTCACGACTGCAATGATTGACGGCTGTATCGTTGGTGAGGGTGGCAGCGCTTCAGGTTCCGGTTCGGCAGGCGTGATGCCTTTGGTTTCGGCGGAATAAATCAGACTTTCAATGTGTTGCGCGGTACGGGCGATGACTTTGTGGGCGTAAACGACACCGACTTTGCGCGCGGCAATGACGCCGGCAGCGACGGCGGCGTTGATCGCACCGATTTCGCCTTCCAGTTTTATCGTGACCATTCCGCCACCTTTGGTCAGCTCATAACCGACCAGTGTGACATGTGCGGATTTCATGGCGGCATCCGCAGCTTCCACCGCCGCCGCCAGCCCGACGGTTTCTATTAATCCCAAACTTAGCCCGGACATAAATTTCTCCTGTTGATGGATTCATTGTGGCGTGCGGTGACCGCCGCCTTTGCGTATTCAGGTGTCGTCGCGCAGTGCCTGCGCCTTGTCGGTTTTTTCCCAGGGGAAAATGTCCCGGCCAAAATGGCCATAGCAGGCGGTCTGACGGTAGCGGGGAACAAGCAAATCCAGCATCGAAATGATGCCGGAAACGCTCAGATCGAAATGGCGCTCAACCCGCTGAGTCAGCTGTTCAGCGGTCAGCGGGCTGCTGCCAAAAGTATGTATGCGGATGGCTACCGGACGCGGAAGGCCGATCGCCCAGGCCAGCTGGACTTCGCAACGTTTTGCCAACCCGGCGGCGACGATATTTTTCGCCACATACCGTGCGGCATAAGCGGCCGAGCGATCGACTTTCGACGGGTCTTTGCCGGAGAATGCGCCGCCGCCGTGGCGGGCTACGCCGCCGTAGGTATCGACGATAATTTTTCTGCCGGTCAGGCCGCAGTCGCCCACCGGGCCGCCGGTGACAAATTGCCCGGCGGGGTTGATCAGTAAACGGGTTTTCGGCGTTAATACGCGGGCGGGGATCACGGGTTTCACGATCTCCTCAATCACCGCCTCGCGCAGTTCCGCCAGGGAAATCTCCGGATCGTGTTGCGTGGAAACCACGATGGTGTCGGCGGCCATGACCTGACGGTGGTTGTAGCGCAGCGTGACCTGGCTTTTGGCATCCGGACGCAGAAACGACAGTCTGCCAGACTGACGTAAAATCGCCTGACGCATCATCAGCCGGTGCGCCAACATCAGCGTGGCGGGCATAAGTTCCGGTGTTTCGTCGCAGGCATAACCGAAGGTCATCCCCTGATCGCCTGCGCCCAGGAATTCCGGCGCGGAACCGGTCATCCCCTGTGCAATATCCGCAGACTGTTTCCCCAGGATATTCAGCACGCCGCAGGTTTTGGCATCAAAACCCAGACGGGAGTGGTTGTATCCAATTTCGCTGATGGTGTGGCGGATAACGGATTCGATATCGACATTGGCCGTTGAGCTGATTTCGCCTGCAACAATCACAATACCGGTTTTGAGCATGCATTCGCAGGCCACGCGGGCCTGCGGATCTTGCAAGAGGAAGGCGTCCAGGATTGCATCGGCAATCTGGTCGGCCATTTTGTCCGGATGCCCGGCGGCAACCGATTCAGAGGTGAAAAGAAAGTCGTCCAAAGTCGCGCCACGTTTCTCAGAGGGTACCCCATGGTAGGCGGCAAGCGGCGAAACTGGCGTGAACTATCTTGCTGGTAAGGTGGACTTTTTTGCCCACGCGACGGGCACGCGCACAAAATCAGGCGTGCCCGTCGCAGGCCGGTTAAACGGGTTGCGGCGCGACAATTTTACGAAAATCGGACGGCGCCATTCCGGTCTCTTTTTTGAAAATCCGGCAGAAATAATTCGCATCCTGATAAGACAGTTCGAGCGCGATGGTGTTGATTTTGAGATCGCTGAACTGCAATAACGATTTGGCAACGCCAATTTTCCGGCTGGCAATGTAATTGGAAAAACCGGCACCGGTAATTTTCTTAAACGCACGGCTGAGATAGCAGGAGCTGACAAAAGAGCGGGCAGCAATTTCGTCGAGCGTCAGGTTTTTCAGGATGTTTTTTTCGATATGGAATTTCGCGCGATCGATGAAATCCATCGTGCCGCTGGCATGTTTGAGTGAATAATCGAACGTTTCTTCGCTGGCGTCGAACAGGGAGGACATTACACGATAATACGCATGGGAAGGTATCCCGCACTGGTGTATTTCCTGGATAAGTGCCGCCACTTTTTTGCCGGTGGGAATGCTTTTATCGCCCTGCGAGGCGAGATGCTGATGCAGTATTTCGAGAACATCGGTCAGCAATTTACGCTGGCTGACCCCGGACGTAGTGCCCACACAGGCGTCATCGAGGGTGTTGAATAAAAAGCTGTGCCACCGGGGGTAATCACAGGATTCAATCATGGATACTATTTTCTGTTTCAGCGCCCGTGACGCGGCGATATCGACATCATTCACTTCCAGCGTTTTTTTGATGGCGTCAGTCAGCGTGCTTTTTTTCACCGGTTTTAACAAATAGTCGTCCACTTTTAAATTCAGCATGCTGCGCACAATTTCGAAATCATCATTGGCAGTGGTAACAATCACTTTTGTGTCGTTATTTTTTGTGCGCAGATATTCGATGACCTGATTCCCGTTGGGCAGCGGAATATTAATATCGACAAACATCATGTCAATTTTCTCGAGATCGTCAATCAGCTGGATGGCCTTTTTTCCGGTTGACGCTTCATGAACAACCGCGTTATCGACATATTGCGAAACAATACGCCGCAGGGATTCAGATTCAATTAATTCGTCTTCGACAATAACAATATTATACATGTTTATTTCTCCGGTCTGTCAGGCTTCCAGCATGGGGAATTTCAGTGTAATCGTGGTGCCCATTCTGGGTTTATGGGCGCTGTAAATTTCCAGCCCATAGTTTTCCCCGAATAACAGCTGAAGCCGGTTTTTAATATTATTGATACCGATACCGCCTTTCTGACGGTTTTCATCGCCGGATAAAATATTGGCGATATCGGCCTGTGAAATGCCATCTCCGTTGTCACTGACTTCCAGAATGACATCGTGGCCGTCGTCGCGGGCGCTGATCCGCAGCTGGCTGCTGGTATCGCGCGGTTCGACAACGTAGTTGAAGAAATTTTCGACCAGCGGCTGTAAAATCAGGAACGGGCAAACCACGTCAGAATACTTTTCCGGGATATCGCAGTGATAATCAAAACGATCGTGCATTCTGACTTTTTGAATGGACATATAGCTGGTGACATAATTAATTTCATGGCTCAGCGTAATCAGCCCGTGATTATTTTTGCGTAATAAATAGCGCATCATATCGGAAAAATCATGCACCATCGTTTCGGTTCTCTGGGCATCTTCGAGATACGCCAGACGGCCAATAGTATTTAATACATTAAATAAGAAGTGCGGGTTAATCTGATACGACAGCGCTTTAAATTCGGCCTCATGCAGTGAACGCTCAATCTCAACGCGTTTACGCAGCTCGTCGGTCAATTCGAGATCTTTGCGGTGCAGTTCACGCTGAATATTATTGGTGTGCGCCTGTTCGACCAGATAAGAAGAGACGTGCAGTAATGTCGATGCCGTAGATTCAAAACGGTCGTAAGGCATCCGTTTGGCATCCTGATGTAAGTCGATCAGCCACGTATTTTCTTTCCATATTTCATGATTATCGAGAATGTAGGGAATGGTATTTTCTTTCTCTTCCTCGACTTTCACCTGACCGGAGATAAACGCGCCCAGATAATGGTCATTGATCATGATCGGCACAGCGAATTCCACGAATCCGCAGTAGCAGCGATAGACTACCGGTTTCCCCGCCTGCATGGCCGCGCGGCCCCCGGCGTTATCGCTTTCATAGCAGTGTGTCGCAAGCGCCTCGTTGAGGCGTGAGCGGGCGCAAAAATCAGAGAACCCGCTGGCCTGCGTCACCGGCACGCCGTCCTGATCCACCACCACCAGGGCGATCATCATGGATTTACTGAAATTGTCCTGGAGAGTTTGAAGTCTTTTTACATCAAGAAATTCATGCAGTTTATATTTGTTATTCATTAAGCCTGCCTGCAATACCAACGGTAAGATATTTACCCGATAAATATACAGGAGAGAGCGTTTTTATATTTTGAAACGCGTCACAGCCGGGTTAATTCAGCCTTGCTGATAATGTTAATTTTTGTGAAAGGATGTTAACTTCTCTCGTAAATAACAACGAAAGCAAAAATCCTAGAGACGTTGCTGTTATTTTTCGTGATAATTTACACTATTATTTTAAGCGGGAATCATTAGCCGGATTTAATAATAAACAGGTGGCGTGAATCTCTGTTTACTATTATTTCAAAGGATGACGTTTCACCGTCAACCCAAATGAGGGCACCTCTCCTTCTCCGCCGCGAAGCCGCCGTGTTCCTTACTGAAAGCCACAACTGTACGCCTCGTGAAAATAACGTAAGTAATGCGTAATCGAATCCCGTGTTTTATGAAAATCAAAACTTCGCCGATGAACCTCCGGTATATCCCACAGTCTGTTAGCGAGGTTGTTTTTTCTGTGAGCAAAATCTTTCCGTTCGCGGTGGATTTTATCAGCAGGAAAAACAGCGGGCACAGATCACTCACCAGCCTTAATGACAGAGCGCAGTGCTGGAAAGGATGATTTCCAACATTCACTGTTCGGAAGACTTTCGTTAAATGACAATGAAAAAAATACTCTTAGCGTCGCTGCTGTTCAGCAGTATCCCGGTTTATGCCGCCGGCGGCTTTGTCGTAAAGGACATTCACGTCGAAGGGTTGCAGCGGGTAACCGTCGGTGCGGCTTTGCTGAGCATCCCGGTGCGTGTGGGGGATACGATATCGGATGACGATATCAGCCAGACAATTCGTTCGCTGTTTGCGACCGGGAATTTTGAAGATGTGAAGGTGTTGGAGGAGGATAATACACTGATTGTGCAGGTGAAAGAACGGCCAACCATTGCCAGCATTACCTTCTCTGGCAACAAGGCTATCAAAGATGACATGCTGAAACAGAACCTGGATGCCTCCGGGGTCCGCGTCGGCGATGCGCTGGATCGCACCACGATTTCCTCAATTGAGCACGGCCTGGAAGATTTCTATTACAGCGTCGGTAAATACAGCGCCAGCGTGAAAGCGGTGGTGACGCCGTTGCCGCGTAACCGTGTGGATGTGAAATTTGTCTTTACGGAAGGGGTTTCGGCTAAAATTCAGCAAATCAATATTGTGGGGAATAAAGCTTTCACCAACGATGACCTGGTTGCTCATTTTCAGCTGCGCGATCAGGTGCCCTGGTGGAATATTCTGGGGGATCAAAAATATCAAAAACAAAAACTGTCCGGTGACCTGGAAACGCTTCGCAGCTTTTATCTCGACCGGGGTTATGCGCGTTTTACTATTGACTCAACACAGGTGAGTTTAACGCCGGATAAGAAAGGGATTTATATTACCGTCAATATTACGGAAGGCGAACAATATAAATTTTCCGGAGTCGAGGTCAGCGGCAGTATGGCCGGGCATTCGGCAGAAATCGAAGCGCTGGCGGTGATCCCATCTGGCGAATTATATAGCGGTGCGAAAGTCACCAAAATCGAAGGCGATATTAAAAATATGTTGGGACGCTACGGATATGCTTATCCGCACGTCACCACACAGAGTGATATTAACGACGCTGCTAAAACCGTCAAACTGCGGATCAGTGTCGACACCGGCAACCGGTATTCCGTTCGTCAGATTCGTTTTGAAGGCAATGACACGTCGAAAGATGAAGTGCTGCGCCGCGAAATGCGGCAGATGGAAGGCGCGTGGCTGGGCAATGATCTGGTGCAAAAGGGCAAAGACCGCCTGAACAGGACCGGCTATTTTGAGACGGTGGATGTCGATACACAGCCTGTTCCGGGATCAAACGATCAGGTTGATGTGATATACAAAGTCAAAGAACGCAACACCGGCACTTTCAACGTCGGTATCGGGTATGGCACCGACAGCGGTATCAGCTATCAGCTTGGCGTGACGCAGGATAACTGGCTGGGCAGCGGTAATACCGTCAGTTTCAGCGGAACCCGAAATACCTACCAGACATATGTTGAAGTCTCGGCCACTAATCCGTATTACACCGTCGACGGTATCAGCCTTGGCGGCAAAGTGTTCTACAACCATTACGACGCTGAAGATGATGATCTGGCTGCGTACAACCTGCAAAGCTACGGCACGGGCGTTAATCTTGGCCTGCCGGTCAGTGAAAATAATACGCTGAACCTGGGGCTGGACTATGTTCACAGCACGCTGAGCGATATGGAACCCCAGGTGGCGGTGTGGCGTTATCTGAACGCCAGTGGCGTACAGCCGGGCGTGGTGACATCCGGCAACAGTACCGCCGAACTGCGCACCAACGACTTTTTCGCCAGTGTAGGCTGGGCGTATAACGATCTCAACCGGGGTTTCTTCCCGTCATCGGGCACCCGCGCCAGCTTAAGCGCAAAAGTGACCACGCCGGGCTCGGATGATAGTTATTACAAGATTACCTTTGACGCCAACCATTACATTCCGCTGAGTGATAAATCGGATTGGGTTCTGATGGGCCGCGCCAAAGCCGGTTATGCAGCAGGAATTGGCGGTAACGATGTACCGTTTTACGACAACTTCTATGCGGGTGGCTCCAGCTCAGTGCGAGGATTCTCGTCTAACACCATCGGCCCGAAAGCGGCTTATTACAAATGCACGACCAGCGACACGTCCTATTCCAGTTGCCCGGTGGATAAATCTTCCGATGCCGTGGGGGGGAATGCGATGGCGATCGCCAGTGCTGAACTGTATGTGCCAACGCCGTTTATCAGCGAAAAATACGCCAGTTCCGTGCGCACATCGTTCTTTGTGGACTCCGGTACGGTGTGGGATACCAAATGGCAAAATACGTCGGCGACCGAAGCGGCAGGTATTCCGGATTATGGTGATCCGATGCATATCCGTGTTTCCAGCGGTATTGCACTGCAATGGCAATCGCCGTTAGGTCCGCTGGTATTCTCTTACGCTCAGCCGCTGGTGAAATATGAAGGTGATAGCGCAGAACAGTTCCAGTTTAATATTGGCAAAACGTGGTAATAATATGTCCGGCTTACAAACTTATTACTTTTTGCAGACGTAATGAGAATAGAGTTTGATACGGATTCAATTATAATGTGTGCATGATGTTTATTGAGCAACCATTTATGGTAAAACATCATGCCATTATAATATTGTTGGAGTTCTTCCTTTTAAGGGCTGCCCCTGTGCGGCCCTTTTTTTTATTTTACGGACTTACGCCTGATGATAATTCCCTTGCTCATCGGCGCTTTCAAAAATAAGCGAAACTGAATTAACACAGTGACGCAAATTCTTTTCGGTCAGATATTCCCCCTCAAAGACGTGCCCTAAATGTGCTTTACAGTTAGCACAGACGATTTCGGTTCTGCGCCCGTCAGCATCAGGCACCCGTTCTACCGCGCCCGGAATTTCATCATCAAAAGCTGGCCAGCCGCAGTGGGACTCGAATTTATGCGCTGAGGTATACAGCGGAGCTGAGCATCTTTTGCAGACATAACGTCCGGGTGAAAAATGGTCGTTATATTCGCCGGTGTTAGGCCGCTCTGTCCCTTTGTTCTCAATGACAAAACGTTCAAAATCATTCAGTTCTCTGTTCATAACGCGTATTCCTTACAGGGTAATCATTACTGTGGCATGTCAATCATGGGGGTATTAATAACGCCTAAGAGGTGACGAAACAAGGGGAGTTGTTATCTGAAGGTTAAAAAGGCACATCGGGTAAACACCGCATCCGTGCGGTGTATCCGAAACTGAGGGGTTATTCCACGCCGCCGCCCAGCGACTGCCACAGGGTGATCCGGTTTTCGAAATCGGTCTGTTGCAGCGCAATCAAATCGGTCTGCGCTGACCATAAGGAACGCTGATCGGTCAGAACGGTCAGGTAGTCCCCCGCACCGGTTTCGTAACTGCGGCGCGCCAGATCGTAGCTGCGCTGTGCGGCCGCGACATATTGCTGCTGGGCGTCCAGCTGTTCGCTGAGCGTTGCGCGTCGGGCGAGGGCGTCAGCGACATCTTTAAAGGCACTCTGGATCGATTTTTCATACGCGGCGATCAGGCCCTTTTTCTCCGCTTCGGCGTAGCGAAGTTGCGCCGTGTTGCTGCCACCGGTGAACAGCGGCAGGCTCAGGCTGGGGGCGAAAGACCACACATTCGCGCCGTGGCTGAACAGATTCGACAGCGAACTGCTGCCGACGCCTGCGCTGGCGGTGAGCGACAGCGTCGGGAAGAAATTCGCACGCGCCGCACCGATATCCGCGTTGGCGCTTTTCAGGTTATGTTCCGCTTCCTGCACATCCGGGCGGCGCAATAATACGGAAGACGAGACACCGGCAGGCACCAGCGCAATGGCCTGCGGTGCGAGGCTTTCCAATGTGCCCGGCAGCAGGTTTTGCGGCACGGTATCCCCCACCAGCAGGTTCAGCGCGTTAATGTCCTGCGCAACCAGCGTCTGATAACTGGCGACGCTGGCGCGTGCCTGCTGGTAAATCGCCATCGATGAACTGACATCCGGGCCGGACGCCACGCCTTCTTTCTGGCGCAGCTGTGTAATGCGCAACGAGTCGGCGGCGCTTTTTTGGGTGTCCTGCGCCAGTTTCAGGTTGCTGTTGTCGGCTGCCAGCGTGATCCACGCCGTGCTGGTTTCAGAAATCAGCGTCAGACGCGTGTTCTGCGCCGTGGACTCGCTCGCCAGCCAGGTTTCTTTTGCGGCGGTACTCAGGCTGCGGTTACGGCCAAATAAATCAATCTCAAAGCTGCTGACCGCGCCGTCGGCTGTCGCACTGCTGCTGACACCCGCATCCTGCGTGCGGCTGCGGGTCTGCGACAGTTCTGCATCCACCGTCGGGAACAGGCTGGCGCGCTGTTCCCCGTACAGCGCTTTAGCGGCTTCGATATCGGCGATGGCTTCCTGCATATCGCGGTTGCTGGTCAGCGCCCGTGCGACCACCGCGTTAAGGCGCGTATCGGCCAAAATGTGCTGCCAGTCGCTCAATACTGTGGTCGCTGCGGGTTGGCTGCCGGCCGGCCAGACAGCAGGCACTGGCGCAGCGGGGCGCTGATAATGGGGATCCAGCGAGATACAGCCTGCCAGCAGCAGCGACAGAGAAATAATACTCAGACGAAAAATCATGCTTACTCCTGCGCGTCTTTGTGGCCGGTGAACACTTTTTTCACCAGAACGAAGAACAGCGGAACAAAGAAAATAGCCAGTAAGGTGGCGGTCACGGTGCCGCCAATGATGCCGGTCCCGATGGCGATACGGCTGTTGGCACCGGCACCCGTGGCTACGGCCAGCGGCATCACCCCGGCGATAAAGGCCAGTGATGTCATCAGGATCGGGCGCAGGCGGGTACGGGCGGCTGACAGCGCGGCGGCGGTCAGTGTGCTGCCTTGTTTAAGCGCCGCTTCGGCGAACTCGACAATCAGAATGGCGTTTTTCGACGACAGCCCGATGGTGGTCAGCAACGCGACCTGGAAATACACGTCGTTATTCAGGCCACGCAGTTCGGCGGCAAGGGATGCACCCAGCAGACCGAGCGGGATCACCAGAATGACCGAGAAGGGGACGGACCAGCTTTCATACAACGCGGCGAGGCACAAAAACACCACCAGAATTGAGATAGCGTAAAGGCTCAGCGCCTGCCCGCTGGCGAGTTTTTCCTGCAGCGACAATCCGCTCCACGCCCAGGTCGAACCGGCAGGCAATTTATCCGCCAGCGCTTCCATTTTTGCCATTGCGGCACCGGAGCTGTATCCGTCGGTATTTTCGCCCTGAATTTCATAGGAGGTTGAGCCGTTGTAGCGCGCCAGGCTTTCCGGGCCATAGGTCCAGTGTGTGGTGGCGAACGCGGAGAACGGCGTCATGCTGGTGCCGTCACTGGTGCGTACAAACCATTTGTTCAGGTCAGCCGGTTTAGAGCGAAACTGACTGTCGCCCTGGATATACACTTCTTTAACGCGGCCACGGTCGATGAAATCATTAACGTAGGTGCCGCCCCAGGCGCTGCTCAGGGTATCGGTGACGTCGCTCAGTGTTAATCCCAGCGCCACGGCTTTGTTATTGTCGATATCCACCTGAAGCTGTGGCATCTGTGGCAGATCGTTGGCGCGGACGGATTGCAGCTCAGGGCTTTTTGCCGCCATCGCCAGCAGTTCTGTGCGCAGTTTCAGCAGGTCGGCACGGCTGGTGCCGCCGGTTGACATCAGCTCGAAGGTGAAGCCGTTGCTTTGCCCCAGACCGTCTACCGACGGCGGCGTCATGGCAATGACTTTCGCATCACGGATCACCGCGAGATCTTTCATTGCACGCCCGGCGATGGATTGCGCGGTGTTGGCCGTGCCGGGGCGGCTGTCCCAGTTTTTAAGGGACACGAAGGCCATCCCGGCGTTCTGGCCGCTGCCGCTGAAGTTAAAGCCGGTAATGGTGAAAATGACGTTGGTATTGTCTTTTTCTTTATCCATAAACCACTGTGTGACGCGGGAATTGACGGCTTCTGTGCGGTTCGCCGTTGCGCCTGCTGGCAGGGTGTACTGCACCATAATCTCGCCCTGATCTTCGGACGGCAGGAAGCTGGTTGGCAACTGCCACATCAGCAAGCCCATCAGCGCAGCCATGGCACCGTAAATCAGGACCATCGCGACCGGGCGGCGCTGAACGTGCGTGACACCGTTTTCATAACGATGCTCCGTGCGGGAATATAGCCGGTTGAACCCGCCAAAGAAGCCAGTGGTGGATTGCGGTTTGTGACGCAGGAAAGCACCGCACAGCGCGGGTGTCAGCGTCAGCGCCACGACCACAGAAAGCGCCATCGCGGAGATAATCGTGACGGAGAACTGGCGGTAAATCACGCCGGTCGAGCCGCCGAAAAAGGCCATCGGCAGGAAGACGGCGGAGAGCACCAGCGCGATGGCAACCAGCGCACCGGAGATTTCGCCCATCGATTTTTCGGTGGCTTCGCGTGCGGAAAGCCCTTCGTCGCGCATGATTCGCTCGACGTTTTCCACCACCACAATGGCATCGTCCACCAGCAAACCAATCGCCAGCACCATCGCAAACAACGTCAGGGTATTGATTGAGTAACCAAACAATGCCAGCACGCCGAAAGTCCCGAGCAGCACGACCGGTACCGCCAGCGCAGGGATAATCGTGGCGCGTAAATTCTGCATAAACAGATACATCACCACGATCACCAGCACGATGGCCTCGATCAGCGTTTTGATCACATCTTCAACGGAGACTTTGATAAACTCCGTGCTGTCTTTCGGGTACGCGACGTCATAGCCTTTCGGCATGCTGCGCTGATATTCGCTGATGGTATTTTTCACCAGCGTGGCGGTGTCCAGTGCGTTGGCACCGGGCGACAGCATGACCGCCATACCGGCGGCCGGATGGCCGTTCAGCTGTGAAGTGGCGGTGTAATCTTCACTGCCCATTTCAACGCGCGCGATGTCGCTGATACGGACAATCGCACCGCCGGTATTGCCTTTTACGATGATATTGCGAAACTGCTCCGGCGTTTGCAGCCGTGACTGCGCGCGCACCGTGGCGGTCAGTTGCTGGGTATTGGAAGCGGGCAGACCCCCGATTTTCCCGGCAGAAATCTGTACGTTCTGGGCTTCGATGGCAGTTTCAACGTCAGACGGCATCAGGTCATAAGCGGCCAGTTTGGTCGGGTCCATCCAGATACGCATGGCGTATTCGGCACCAAAAACCTGCAAACTGCCGACGCCGCTGACGCGCGCCAGCGGATCCTGCATGTTGCTTACCAGCCAGTCGGCGATATCCGAACTGCTGGCTTTGTCGGTTTTGTCGTACACCGCCATGATCAGCAGGAAGCTCGACTGCGATTTGGTGACGGTCACGCCCGCAGTCTGCACTTCTGTTGGCAGGCGTGATTCGGCCTGTTGCACTTTGTTCTGCACCTGAACCTGTGCGGTATCGGCGTTGGTGCCTTGCTTGAAGGTTACGGTAATATCAACAGAACCGTCGGAGCTGCTGCTGGAACTGAAATAGAGCAAATTATCCAGCCCGGTCAGCTGTTGTTCGATGACCTGCGTAACACTGTTTTCAAGGGTTTCGGCGTTTGCACCGCTGTAAGTGGCTTTGATTTTGACTGACGGCGGGGCGACGTCCGGATACTGCGCGACGGGCAGCGTGCGGATGGCCATAACCCCGGCCATCATGATAAGAATCGCAATCACCCAGGCGAAAACCGGGCGACGCACAAAGAAGCGGGAAAACATCAGGCGGCTCCTTCTGTGCTTTTCGTGGCGGCAGTATTATTCACTTCAACCGGTTTCACTGTATCGCCGGTCGAGACTTTGTCGCTACCTTCTACCAGCACGCGGTCACCCGCCTGTAATCCTTTGACGATCAACCAGTTTGTGCCGTTGGCTTCGCCGGTCACGACGCTGCGTTGTTCCACTTTGTTGTCCGCGGTCACTACCAGCGCCGTGGCATCGCCTTTGGCATCGCGAGTCACACCCTGTTGCGGGGCGAGAATGGCGTTTTCGATCACGCCTTCATCCACATCTGCGCGGATAAACATCCCCGGCAGTAAAACGTGTTGCGGATTAGGGAATACGGCGCGCAGTGTCACAGAACCGGTAGCCTCATCAACGGCCACTTCGGTCAGTTCCAGACGGCCTTTTTCGGGATATACCGACCCGTCTTCCAGCGTGAGGATGACGGCCAGCGTATCGCTGTTGGTTGCCAGCGCGCGTTTACGCAGGTTCAGCAAATCGGCGCTCGAGCGGGTGAGATCGACATACATGGAATCGAGATTGCGCACGGTCGCCAGCGCCGTGTCCTGTGCGGCTGAAACCAGCGCGCCCGGCGTGACGGACGAGATCCCGATGCGTCCGGCAATCGGTGAGGCGACGCGTGTCCAGTCGAGGTCGATTTTTGCCGTTTCCAGCGCCGCCTTTTTTTCATCCACGCTGGCGCGGTCTTCGGCACAAGCGGACTGCGCATCTTCGGCGTCCTGCTGCGACACGCCCTGTTCCTTCACCAGCACCGCGTAGCGCTTAGCTTTCTGGCAATCGGAAATCACCAGCGCATTGGCACTCTTCAGCGCCGCTGCGGCCTGATCGTAGCTCGCTTTATAAGAAGAGGGATCAATCTGATACAGTGCCTGGCCGGCTTTCACCATGCTGCCTTCGGTGAACAGCTGTTTTTGAATAATTCCGCCGACCTGCGGGCGGACATCGGCGGTTAACGTAGCGGTGGTGCGCCCGGTTAATTCGCTGACCAGATTAAACGGTTGTGCTTTTAGCGTGACGACGCCCACTTCGACCGGCGGAACAGATTGCGGGACCGTTTGCGAATTATCACATCCGCTCAGCCCCATAATAATGAGTAATGGCAAAAGTTTTGATGGCATTTTGGTGTCCGTAAATAGTAACGAAATAAAAAAAAGGCAAAAAGAATCCCTGGCCGTTTTATCGAAATAAAACAGTCCGGGTTTAATCGGATTTATTTAAATGCAGTCATTAACGCAAAGGTTAATCAGAGTTCGTTTATTTTCCGCGTCGTGTCGTTGACGTATTCAATAATTTTGGCATATTTCTCCGGGGTAATTTCTCCGTTGTAAAATTTAGCGCGTATCGTGATTTTTAAATTCTCTATGGCGTAAAGCAGTTCGGGTGCCGGTGGTGGCCTGTTGTTGATCACATGGGTTTTCATTTTTTCTTCGATGACGCGAATTTCTTTTCTTTTGAGCGTCAGAAAAGCGGAACCGGCAGGTGTCATCGTGAACTGCTTTTTGCCTCCTTCAATGTCGGTTGCTGTGGCAAAGCCTTCTTCGACGATAAACGTCAGAATCGGATAAATTACGCCGGGGCTGGGGATATATGCCCCCATCGAGTAGCCTTCGATGGTTTTAATGATTTCATAGCCATGCGCCGGGTTTATCTGGAGCAAATGCAGCACAAACAACGTCAGTTCCTGACGCGTAAACAATTTGCTTTTGCGGCGGGTGACCGGTTCGGGGGGGATCATCATTTTTCCTTCTGCCAGGTGACCAGAGGCGTTCAAGATATATCTTGTGTGCGAGCCGGATCAAGATATATCTTGAGAGGCAAAACAACGTAAGGATAGCGTTAGTTCATTGTTTTTAAACAATTTTAAACCCGTTGTGATTCGGCGGGTTTTCCCCGTGTTGACAATTCTTAACATCAACGCTTGTTTTATCTTTTTGATTTTTAAAGACTAAAAAAAATCCGTTATCAGGGTCGTTTTACACTGTAAGCATTGCGAAAAAGTCAGCCGCAGCGGCGCTGTAGCACGGAAAAAGTGATGTCATCCGCCACGTCCTGCACCAGTTTCTGCTGAATAATCACCCGCTCCTGAGTGCCTTCCGGTATTGCACGCTGATGCTGCGCCTGACAGATGAGTTGCCCGCCGTCTTTACCGAAATCCAGCTGCCAGGTGGCGGCTATCGTCGCTTTCTCACCTTGCCAGACGTCAAACTGTTCCACTGACACACGGATACCGATCACCGGTTTGTCTGGCGATGCGGTCAGTGCGGCGGTGTCCGTGGTATTGAGAGAATGTTCAAGCCGCGCAGTCAGCGCCGCGCGGATCTCCTCGGGCAACGGCGCAGCCCAGAGTGCGTTATCCGAAATCAGCAGTTCTCCGTTGCGCTGATGCACCATCAGCTGCGGCTGATTGAGCCGTTCCGCAACATTCACCGGTTTCACGCGGATGACAAAAGGCGCGGAGCCGGCAACCACGGGTGCGGCGGCAGTGGTCAGCGTGTAATAGTGCGGTGCGGAAGACGCGCAGCCGTTTAAGACCAGCAGGGCAAATGCCGCGCTGGCGGTTCGGGCGAGTTTCATGGCTTTTCCTTTTTATCATCCGATCTGCCGGTAATCGGTGCCTGCGGCTGACGTGTGAGCAGGCCGGTCAGGGTACGCAGGGAATATAATGTGCGCTGGAATTCAGCCAGCGTTTGCAGCAGCGGCGAATCTTCCGCCAGCAAGGTTTCGGCCCGGGTCAGGGTCTGATTCATCGTGCCGAGCGTCTGCTTGGTTTGCGGCAGAACCTGGCTGTTGACCTGAATCAGCGTTTGATTGAGATTGCCCAGTGTGGCGTTGAGATTATTACCGATCGATTCAATGGGCATCTTCGAAACCTTGCCGATGAGCGTCGCGAGCTGTTCCTGAAGGTGATCAAATCCGCCGTTCAGCGTCGGAATGCGCAGCGGCCTTGCGCTGATATCGTAAGAAACCGGCGCGGCGTTCGGGATGAAATCGAGCGAAATATACAGCTGCCCGGTCAGTAAATTCCCGGTGCGCGCCTGTGCCCGAAGGCCATGTCTGACCATATCTCGCAGGAAAACGGCGGCCTGTTTCTGGCTGTCTTTCTCAGGTTTCGGTAGTTTGTCCAGCACACGACCTAAACGGTTCGGGTATACCTCGATCGTCACGACGGAAACAAACCGTGAACCGGCAGGTTCGTAATCCAGATCGATGGCGGTCACTTTACCGAGTTTCACACTGGAGAATTCTACCGGTGCGCCGGTTTTCATGCCGCGCAGGGACTGCTGGAAACGTAGCTGAAGTATCTGTGGTGTGCCGTCGGGTTGTGCCATGGCGGATGCCTGATCGCCAGCCAGCGTAAACACGCTGTGGCTGGCCGAAGGAGCGGCTGCGACGTTATCCGGCGGATTAGCGAATGCAATACCGCCTGCAATGACCGAGGCCATTGTCTGGGTTTTGATCTGCAAGCCCTCAGAATCGAGCGAGAGATCGACACCGCTGGCGTTCCAGAACCGGCTGGCCGTGGTCACAAATCGATCATAAGGTGCATCAATAAAAATGTTCAGGCTGACGCCTTTACCATCCGGCCTCAGCGCGTAGGACGATACCCGCCCGACCGGCACGCGACGGTAATAGACGGCTGAGCCGATATCCAGTGACCCCAGATCATCCGCTACTACCTCAAACTGCCTGCCGGGCATGCCGTTGATGACCGTGGGGGGCGTTTCCAGCCCGCGAAATACGTTGCCCGGTTTGTCTGAGGTGCCGGTGTCGAGGCTGATATAAGCCCCCGAAAGCAGGGTATCGATACCGGACACGCCGCCCATCCCCACGCGCGGGCGCACAACCCAGAAGCGGGTGTCTTCTTTCGCCAGACTTTCGGCATTCTTCATCAGTGACACTGTCACGAGTACGCGGTGGCCATCGGGGCTGAGAGTAATTGTTTTCACCAGCCCGACGGTGACGTCTTTGTATTTCACCTCGGTTTTTCCGGCCTGTAATCCGCTGGCGGTCTGGAACGTGATCGAAATCTCCGGCCCGGCGGATGCCCACATCTGAAGAAACAAAAACAGCCCGATCACCGCAGCGGTGGCAGGCACCAGCCAGACCAGCGACGGACGCCAGCGGCGCGGTGTGATTTCGGGTGCCGGAGAAACGTTTTCACTCATTCTTGTTATTTTCCCAAATCAAACGCGGGTCGAACTTCATGGCGGCCAGCAGGGTAAAAATCACCACGGCACCAAAAAAGACAATGCCGATGCGAGGTTCGGCAGTGCTGAAACCGGGGAACTGCACCAGTGCGGCGACCAGTGCCACAACCATCACGTCGAGCATCGACCAGTACCCGATATATTCCGTCAGGCGGTACAGGCGGGTGCGGCGAACGCGGCTTTTGGCTTCGCCTTTTCCGGCGGCAAGCAACAGCCCGCCGAGGATCAGGAATTTGGCGCAGGGTACGACCACGCTGGCGATAAAAATGACGGTAGCGACGCTGTATGAACCGGACGCCCAGAATTCTGCGATACCGCCCAGGATGGTGTTTTCACCGCCGTGACCGGCAAATGAGCTGTACATCACCGGCAGTAAATTGGCGGGTAAATACAACAGCAGAGCGGTCAGCAAAAACGCCCATGACTGGCTGCGGCTGTCCGGCTGGCGCGGGTGCAGCGCCGCATGACAGCGCGGGCACGGCAAACAATGAACGCCGGAAACATGCTCGCAGACCAGCCCGCAAACGTGGCAGCGGACGAGCCCCTGCGGTAACGCCTGAACGGGCATCACGGGCGGTAGCCGCGGAGGGTTTTGAGTGTCCATAACGGCTGGAAATCCTGATGATTAATTACCGGCAACAGCATGCACAGGCCGAGTAACGCCCAGGTGCCGGGTCCGGTGGTGATTTCAACCAGGCCGGAAAGTTTGATGGCGGCAATCAGGATACTCAGCAGCGCGACTTCCGCCATGCTCCACGGTGCCAGCCCGGCGAGCAAACGCATGGCGGAGGCAAAACCGGGCGCGGCTTTTTTCCTGCACGCGTGAAATAACACCCAGCCGAGCAGCAAAATTTGCAAACACGGGCAGACAATCATCAGCAACGCCACCGGGATCGCCAGCGGCGACGCATAGCTGTGTGCCAGCGCCATCGCGGTTTGCCATAGCGTGGCCGCCTGCGACTGGCCGTGGAAGCCGATTTCCAGCACCGGAAAAACATTGGCGATGATAAAAAACAGCGCCGCCGTGAGGGTGAGCGCGAACCATTGTTCCAGACTCAGCCAGCTTCCCCGATATAACACCGCCCGGCAGCGCGGGCAGTGTGCGGCCTCGCCGGGCCGCACGGATTTTCGGGTATACAGGCTGTCGCAGTGTTTGCAGATGATTTGCTGCGGATAGATTTTCATCACGAGCCCTTTCTGATTCAGCCGGTTATTTCAGCTGGTCCTGCAACTGATCCGCGCCTTTCTCCAGCCCGGTTTCTGCCGCACTCAGCGCGCCAAAAGTCGCCCCGATGTTCAGTGAGTTCGGGTACTGGCGTGAGATATAGGATTTGAGCAGCTGATTGCCCGGCGCATCGTAGATTTCCACCGCATAACTCACCGAGCCGGTAAACGACCCCTGTTTGCCGCGGATTGACTGCACGATGTTGTACGGCCCGCCCATCAGGTCAAAGCGTGTGAACGTGCCGACAAACGGCGTACTGGTTTCCGCGCCGGTCAGCGTCAGACGAATGCGCAAGGTGCCCGGCGTGATGGCGTTGGTCAGCGGGAACCGCTCCGCCACGCTTTTGCCGAAGACCTGCTGCATATGCGCCGCCAGTTGTTGTTTTTGTTCAGGAGAAACGTCATCAAACTGGGCATCCGCTCCCTGATAAATCACCACCGGATCCACAATGGCGCGGGAATATTTATTCCAGTCGACCGGCGTGTTGTAGCTGAAAGCGATATGCCCGGATTCATCCTGCGTGTCAGGTTTCATCTGGGAAGAAGAAGTGACCCCGGTGTAGGGCACAGGCTGGGTACTCGCGCACCCCGTTAATAAACCTAAAGAAATCAAAGCTGCCAGCGGATAGCTGTTTGTTAACGCAGACATACGTCTTACCTTCTTATGAAAAAATGCAGCGGGATGTCGGTTTACTTTTTCATTAAACCGTACAGTACGGTGCATTTATGAAGTAAGACAATTCTCCTGTCAAGAAAATGTACAGGTGGGTTCAGTTATGAAAGTAAAAAAGAGAAAGTGTGACAAATAGCGGTTTGCGGGGAAGGGTGAACAAACGGGTTCCGGCAAAGGCGGCCACCTCTGCCGGATCGGCTTTATTTACCTCATCTCATCCGCCAAAATTGCACGGACTTTTTCCAGCACCGGAGCCGCCTGTGTCACGCCTGCTGCAGTTTGCTCTTTTGCCCACGCGGCCTGAATCTCCGGATAGCGGCTCACCGTTTGCCAGTGTTCCACTTCGCTGTGCTGAAGTTCACGGACGTTTGCGCCGTCTTTGCGCAGCGCATCCAGCTGGTTTATATAGCCGTTGTCCATCGCCTGACCGGCAGTTTTGTAGGCAGTTTCTGCGGCGCGGTGAATGGCATCCTGATCGGCTTTCGCCAACGCGTTCCAGACTTTTTCATTCATCACCAGCAGATAAACGTGGCCGAGCCACAGCTCCCGCGAGACTAAAACGTCGGGTGCTATCTTCTGGATTTTCAGATCATAACCGCTGTCCACGTTGACCATAATGCCGTCCAGCGCGCCGGTCTGAAACGCTTTCACCGTTTCCGGCCCCCACGGCATCGTGACCGGCTTCGCGCCCGCATGTCGCAGGAAATCCTGATGCCAGAAACTTGCCGAACGCCACGTCGTGCCCCGGATATCTTGCAGATTGTTCAGCGGATGCGTGCTGAAAAACGCCACCGGATAACCGGTACCGAAGAAAATGTTCACGACGTTTTCGTGATGTAATTCGGCAGGAAAAGCCGGAATTTCGGCGTAAACGCGGCGGAAGAATGCGATCTGTTTGTCACCGGTCGGCCCGGCGGGAAAGCTTTTAAAAATCTGATGCAACGGCAGCGATTTTGCCACGTATTCAGGTACAACGGTGCCCATATCCGCTTTCGAACCCTCACCGATAACGCCCAGCGCGTTATAGCCGGTCGCCAGTTCACTGCCCCAGTGGGCGTTAATTTTCAGGCGGCCCTGTGATTCTTTTTCGATAGCCGGGAAGAAAACGTCATTGATGAAGCGGGTGCGCGTGCCGCCCGGCGGTTCATGATCGGTGTACGTCAGGAAAGTGGTTGCGCCTGCACTGACGGGCAGCAACAGGGCGAGCACCAGCGCGAGCGGTTTTCTGATTAAGTCCATGTAATCTCTCAGTGAAATAAAGGGGAGGAAACAAGGAGTCTACGGGTTTACGACACGCTCTGATGTGCGTCCCCGCACTTTATGGCCGTATTGTCAGGCATAAAAAAAGCGCCATGTTTTCACATAGCGCTCAGGTTTTTCGGGTGATGAATTATCGCTTAGAAATCGACATTCACGCCCAACTGGAAGCTGCGGCCCGGCATCACGGCCAGCGCTTTGTTGTATGCATCCTGATTGGTGGTTTCAGTCAGCGTGCGGCTGCTCAGGTAATCCCAGTATTTACGGTCGGTGATGTTATACACGCCCCCGCTGAGTTTTACGTTTTTCGCCACTTTCCAGTAGGCCGTTGCATCAAGCAAACCGTAGCCAGGCACGTTCATGTATTCCGTGGTGGAATCCGTGATCGGTGTACCGGCGTTGGTGTAGCTCTGACGGTTGGTCGCTTCGGCTTTTTTACCTTTCACGAAGGTTGCGGTCAGCGCCGTGCCGTAGATGCCTGACGGATCATCCCATGCCACACCGGCTACAAATTTCATTGGCGGAACGCTGTCGATATCAACGTATTTGTCGCCCGCGTAGCTGGATTTGGATTCACCCTTGGCGTAACCCAGTGCGAAGCTGGTGCTCAGACCGTCAACGCTGCTGAACCACGTACCGTAGTTGATTTTGGTACTCAGATCGCCCCCGTAGATAAACGCTTCATCGCGGTTTTCGGCCTGATAAATCGTATAAATATTGGAAGGTACGTTGGTGAACATGCCCGGGTTAGCCGAGCGGGTGTAACGGGTATTGGCGATGAAGTTTTTGTACGTGTTGTAGAACACGGCCGTTTTGAAGGTCACGCCTTCGGTCGCTTCACCTTTCATGCCCCATTCGAAGTTGTTGCTGGTTTCGGTTTTCAGATTGGTGTTACCGATCAGCGCATATTGCTGAGAAGCGGCATAAGAAGAACCGAGGTTCCAGGAACCGTAAAGCTGGCTGGCATCCGGGAACTGCGCGCCACGACGATATTGCAGGTAAGTCATCAGTTTAGGCGTGATGTCATACGTGAATGCCAGTGATGGCAGAACCTGTGTATCGGAGTTGGCTTTACCGTACAGAGTCGAAACCTGGCTTTCAGACACCGTGCTGTTAGACAAATCTGACAAGTCTGTCGCTTTTGTATTCTGGTACGCCACACGCACCGCCGGCACGATGGAGAAGTTATGGCCGTCGAGGTCAAACTTCATGGTGTCTTGCAGGAAACCGCCGAGAACGTAAGAACGGCTGTTGGCTTCAGGCTGCATGATGGTGGTGTAAACACTCTGATCCGGGCTTTCGCGGAACGGACGTTCAGTGTTAGAGATGCGACCGTTGATCCCGGCACTCAGCTCGTGGCGACCCAGCGTTTTCAGCCAGCTGGTTTCCGCGCCATAGGTGCTGACGTCGTAGTCGGAATAGACGTTCATCATCTCTTTGCTGGCGTTCGGCATGTAGGTGTTGTCGTGCGCCTGGGTGTACTGGTAATAGACTTTGGAAACGACCGCATCGACATAATCGTTGAACGGCGTCCATTCGTCTTTCAGGCTTGCGCCCCAGCGGCGGGTATTACTTTGCTGCTGCGCGGTGCCCAGAATGGAGCTGCCTGCGCTGTTCCACGCATCGTAATGGGTGTGATTGACTTTTTCGTAGTAATCCAGCGTGCCGGTAAATTTGTGTGCATCATTTGGCTGCCAGATAGCGGAAGTCATGATGGCATCAGAGTGCCAGTTAGCCGGATAAGCATCATGCGTGCCGCTGTTATTACTGGTTTCCTGACCGTCGCGGCGGCTGATAGCCACAACGCCACGCAGGGTCTCATCCCCCGCAGCTGCGGTGATGCCGTTGTGCCATGAACGGTCTGAAGAGTCATAATCAGACTGGTAGCCGAAGTAAGTTTCTTTGCCCGGACGCAGATAGTCGTCTGCGGTTTTTGGCAGGAAGGAAACAGCACCGCCGATGGAGGTGTTGGCGCGTTCGGCGGAAGTAGCGCCGGATTCGATGTCTACCTGACCGTAAATATACGGGTCAATGTAATCACGGCCGATGCCGGATGTGCCTAAACCCGCGCGGCTGGCGTAGCTGCGGCCGGTAGCATTTGGCTGTGGAATGCCGTCAACGTCGATGCTGACGCGGTTGCTTTCCAGACCACGAATGTTATAGCCGGTATATCCGCTGCGGTCGAAGCCGCTTTTGCCGTTGCCGGAGCCGCCGCTGGAGCCGGTTGCGGTGATCAGGGGTTCATAACGCATGATGGTGCCGAAATCGTTACCCCCTTTTTTCTGCATTTCTGCCGCAGTGATGGTGGTTTTCGAGCCAGGTTTTTTATCCGGCATCGTTTCGGTGACGGTCATCACTTCTTCATTGTTTTGCGCCAGATCTTGCGCAGTGCGTACCACCGGTTTTTTCTTGACGGTGTCAGAAGGTTGCACTTTATTGGCGGTGAGATCGGTACTTTCTTTAACTGCTTCCGCTGCATTAACGTTAAAGGTGGTGGTGAGAATCGTCCCCATGAAAATGACGTTTTTCACCAAACCCTGCTGTGTAAAGGATTTGAACATTTGTTTTTAGTCCTGCACTGATTTTTTAAGTTCTGCTCGCATTTACTGCCTTTCGACAAATCAGACGCGCTGGTCATCTGTATTCAATTCTTCCGTGAAAAAGCCGCTATCCTTATAAAATATGGGTTTATTTTCAGTCATTACCCATTTCGGCTTTGTGCGAATGATAATGATACTGATAATTGTTATCAACAAAATGGTAAATAAAAATACGCTTCTTAACGAAATCTTTGCACTTCGTTCTGAAAAATGGGCTATGCGGGTCGCTTTACAAGGCGCTAACCCATCGTTAGAGTGGGGCGATGAGGGAACTGTACCGTACAGTTTCGCCACGACGGTTTTTGGCCGTGGCCGTAAAAGCAACGTCAGGAGGGGAGATGAAAGTCCGCACCGAAGCCCGCAGGGAGGCGATTATCGATGCCGCAGCGCAATTGTTTCAGGAAACCGGTTACGAACGCGCGTCAATGAATGAGCTCGCCCGGCGTCTCGGCGGTTCAAAAGCCACGCTCTACAGCTATTTCCCGTCGAAAGAAGCCTTGCTGGTGGCGGTGGTGAAAGCCTATGCCACCGGGCATCTCTCCGACGCCGTCAGCGATCTGACCCAAACGTGGGCGGATGCCGATCTCGAAACCATCCTCACCCGTTTTGGCGAAAGAATGTTGATGGTGCTGACTAATGATGTCTCCGCGCTGGCGGTGTATCGCATGGTGATCGCCGAGTCCGGGCATTCCGAAATCGGCACGTTGTTTTATGATGCCGGCCCGCGGGAAAGCGTCGATATTCTGGCAAAATTCCTGGGCAGTGCGATGGATCGAGGGCAACTGGCGCAGGCCGATGCGCATCTGCGTGCCTTACAATTTCTGGCGCTGGTGACGGCGCAAACCAATACGCGCGTCTATCAGCGTAATCCGGCACCGCTGGAAATTGCGGAAATCCGCCAGATGGTGAGCAGCGCCGTCGGTATGTTCTTGCACGGGGCGGTGCGTTAGCCCGTAACCCACGTTCTGCGGTTAAATAACCGGCCTTCTTCGCGATGGCCGGTTTTTTTTGAAATCGTTGCATAAAATATTGCTAAGATATATCTTTCACGAAGTTGAGAATGATTCCACTTCTGAAGGAAAGTGCGATGAACGAATTATCAGGGAAACGTATTCTGGTGATTGGCGGCAGCTCCGGTATCGGGCTGCGCGTGGCGAAACTGGCGGCAGAGCAGGGTGCAAAACTGACGCTGGCGGGCAGAAATGCCGAGCGTCTGGCTCAGGCCAAAACCGGGCTGGCGGGCAGCGGCGCGGAAGTCGAAACCGTGATCTTCGATGCGCACGATCACGCTGCGCTGGAAGCTTTTTTTGCGGAAACAGCCGCTTTCGACCACGCTGTTTCAATGGTCGGTGACGTCATGGGCGGCGGTTTTCTGTCAGCCGATATGGCGACAATCCGGCGTGTGATGGAATCCAAATTCTTCACGAACGTCCTGATTGGTAAGCTGGCGGCCACGAAACTGAACGCCGGTGGCAGTCTGATTTTTACGTCCGGAACCGGTGGCCGCGCACAGGATGCCTGCGCCAGCTATATCGGTAATCTTGGGATTCAGGCATTAGTGGAAGGCCTGGCGGTGGAACTGGCGCCGGGCGTGCGTGTGAATACCGTCGCGCCGACCTGGACGCCGACGCCGTTCTGGCGTGATATGCCTTCAGAGCAGTTTGAAACGATCAAACAGCGTTTTGAAACCAGCATTCCGTTACACCGCGTCGCGACTATTGACGAACTGGCGTCGGCTTATATCTTCCTGATGAGTAACACATTTATAACCGGTCAGAAACTGGCCGTCGACGGCGGTATTATGCTGGGCTGACCGGACCGGCGATTGATCATTTCGACATACTGAGAGAAAGAATATGGAACACAAACGCACTGAATCTTCCGCCGCCAACCTGCCGGTGCGCGTTAAGAACGAACTGGTTTTCCGTCATATCACGGTAAAATCCGCTGAAACAGTTTCCGGCTGTTTTAAACGTATTGTTTTAAGCGGCGAAGAACTGAAGGGTTTTAATTCGCGTGGCTTTGACGACCATATCAAGCTGTTTTTCCCGGCAACGCCGGGTGACGTCATTAATCCGCCGACGGCGACCGAAGAAGGAATCGTCTGGGGAGAAGGCCCGCGGCCAATTAACCGTGAATACACGCCACTGCATTTCGACGCACAAACCCACGAACTGACGCTGGATTTTTATATTCACGACGGCGGCGTGGCCAGCGAATGGGCCGACAATGCCAAACCGGGCGATAAACTGATCATTGGCGGGCCGCGCGGTTCCCTGATTATTCCGACGACCTACCGGTGGCAGCTGTATCTTTGCGATGAAACCGGTCTTCCTGCGGTGAAACGCCGCCTGCGTGAACTGAAAGAGGCGGCTGTAAACGCAAAAATCACCGTACTGGTGAAAGTGAAAGACGTGAGCTGCATCAGTTATCTGGATGAAGAAAAAGATTTCAACGTCGAGTGGATCGTCAGCGATGAGCACAATGGTTATCGCGAAGACGATGCGGTGGTGCAGAAACTGAAAAGCCTGATGCTGCCGGAAAATGATTATTACGTCTGGGCCACCGGCGAAGGGAAATTCGTCAAAGGTCTGAATGATTATTTCATCGAAACCCGCGGGCTGGACGCAAACTTTGTCCGCTGCGTGGCGTACTGGCACGCGAAATAATTTTCTTCGCCGGAACTGATTTACCCCTGTAAAGTGTGACGGAATAATTCTCCCGCAGATAACAGAACGTATTTTCCCTGTTATCTGCGTTTTTTATCTCAGTCGCCACGAATTAATACTTTGTTGCAACTGCCGCGTAAATCATTACGGCAGCCGCCCTGAACGCCATTATTTATTATTTCTGCCATCATTATAATTCTTATGACAAATTCTGAATCTTTATTCAAAGGAATGGTTATGAAATTAAAAAGCCTTAACGGGCGCTGGCGGGCGCTTTGTCTGTTACCTCTGCTGTTAGCCGGATATTCCTCCTTCAGCGCCGCTGCTGACCCCACAGCACCTGTACGGGAGGTGGTCAGGCCGGTGATGTCCTGCGCAAAACTTGCCGACGTTTCGCTGACCGACATCGGCGGCGAAGGCAGCCGGATCACGACCGCCAAAGAAATCACCGTGAACGGCGCAACGGTCTGTGAAGTCGATGGCAATCTGCATCCGGAGATCGGTTTTCAGGTGATCCTGCCGGTTTCATCGTGGCAGCAACGTTATATGCAAATCGGCTGCGGCGGTCTTTGCGGGAATATTCAGCTGCAAATCGGCGCAGCCGCCGGTTGTACGCCCTTAAATACCAACGGTTTTGTACTGGCCGCCACCGACATGGGCCATTCCATGAAGGAAGGTGATTTTGGTAAGGATCCTCAGAAACGCGTGGATTTCGCCTACCGCAGCCAGCATCTGACGGCGGAAGTGTCGAAAAAGCTGATCACGGCGTTCTATGGCCGCGCGCCTGCGTATTCCTATTTTAACGGCTGCTCGGACGGTGGCCGCGAAGCCCTGATGGAAGCGCAGCGTTTCCCGCATGATTTCAACGGGATTATTGCCGGTGCCGCCGCGATGAATTTCCAGTCGCAGAATGCGGTTTATCACGCCTGGCAGGCGCTTTCCAATACCGGGCCTGACGGCAAACCGTTGCTGCTGGCCGCGCGTTTGCCGCTGATCCATAACGCCGTGCTCAAACAATGCGACGCGCTGGATGGTCAGACCGATGGCCTGATTGCCGACCCGCAAAGTTGCCATTTCGACACCTCGGTTCTGGCGTGTAAAACCGATCCGGCCACGCCGCAGGGATCGTGTTTATCCACCGCCGAACTGACGGCGCTGAACCGGTTATACGCCGGGCCTGTAGATCCGACAACCGGCAAAAAACTGATTGTCGGCGGCCCGATGCCGGGTTCAGAACTGGCGTGGGAAGGCGTGTTTGTGCCGGAAAAAGCCAGCGACCCGATTTTCAGCCAGATGATAGCGCTGTCGTCACTTAAATACATGAATTACGAGAAAAATCCGCCAGAGAATTTTACGTTAAAAGACGTGAAGTTCACCGAAGAGGCGTTTGACGAACTGCGCAAAATGCATCCGCTTTATGACGCGACCAACCCGGATCTGACGGCGTTTAAAGCCGCCGGTGGCAAGCTGATTATCTGGCACGGCTGGGCGGATCAGCACATTTCACCGCTCAATTCCGTGGCTTATCATCAGGCCGTCGGCAACGTCATGGGGGCAGCGAGCCGCGATCAGTTTGAGCGTCTGTATCTGCTGCCGGGCGTGCATCACTGCTCCGGCGGTGAAGGCCCGAGCCTGGTGGATTTCCTCACACCTATGATGAACTGGGTGGAAAAGGGCACTGCGCCGGATAACATCACCACGTATCAGGCGGCAAAAGAGCAGAAAACGTCGTTCGGGCAACCGCTGCCGGAACGCGGTAAAAAGCCAGCAACTGAAATCCGTCTGGAGAAAATCCCGGCAGATGCCGCTTCACGCCCGGTTTTCCCGTACCCGGATTACGCGGTGTACAGCGGCAAAGGCGATGTGAATTCAGCCGCCAGCTATGTGCGCAAACCGCTGGCGACGCAGCCTGCGGCTTATCACTGGCTGGGCGAAGATTTCTATAAGCCCTATACTTTTGTGAATTAAACGCCGTTCAGGCCGGTGATCACGATATATCAGGCAGGCTGCGGCTTGCCTGATGCTTTACAGTATTTGTGAAAGAGGGCTTAACCCGTTATCTTTAAGGGATATCTTTACGCAATATTAACTATGGTTCTGATGAAAAATAATCCTCCGGGTAACGATCGTCCCCCTGCCGGGTCAGGCAACAAATCCAACTGCATTGCTGCGAAAAAACACCGTCGTGAAAGAATGTTCGAAACCGGTGATATCCGCTTATTAATGCTGCATTTTCTGCAACAACGCTCCGCCCACGGTTATGAACTGATCAAAGCCATCGAGGAGTTATCCAAAGGGGAATACACCCCGAGCGCCAGTATTATTTATCCGAACCTGACATTTCTGGAAGAGCAGGGTTATATTTTTGCCCGTCAGGAAGAGGGCGGGAAAAAGCAATATACCCTCACCGCAGAGGGCAGCACCCTGCTGGGCAAACAAACTGAACAGCTGGAAAGCGTAACTGAACGCCTGCATTCACTGGCGATTTTATCGAATAACCGCAGTATTCCCGAAATGCAAAGAGCGATTAATAATATCCGTATGGCGCTTAATCTGCGGCTGGCGAAAGGGCCGATCGAACAGGAAACGCTTTATAAGATTACCGATGCGCTTGACCGTGCAACGAAGGAAATTGAGCGCAGCTGATGTGGCCTGATAACGAAAAAGCCTCCGTTTACGGGAGGCTTTAGGGAGATTTGTTACTGTTCTTCCGGCCACGGCGTGAGTATTTCATAGCCGTCTTTGGTCACTGCAATCATATGTTCCCACTGTGCGGATAACGAATGATCTTTCGTGACCACGGTCCAGCCATCGGGCAGCACTTTATTTTGCTTTTTACCGGCATTCAGCATCGGTTCGATAGTGAATAACATGCCTTCCTGCAACACCAGCCCGCGGCCTTTCTCACCGTAATGTAATACCTGCGGATCTTCGTGGTAGCCCATGCCGATGCCGTGGCCACAATATTCTTCCACAATCGAAAAGCCTTCCCGCTTTGCCACTGCCGCGATGGCGTGCCCGACATCGCCGAGTGTCGCGCCCGGACGGACCACGCCGATACCCGCCATCATGGCTTCAAAGGTGGTATCCACCAGACGACGAGCCAGAATACCGGGCTCACCGGCGTAGTACATGCGGCTGGTATCGCCGTACCAGCCGTCTTTAATCAGCGCTACGTCGATATTGACAATATCACCTTTCCTGAGCGCTTTATCTGAAGGAATGCCGTGGCAAATCACATGGTTGACGGAAATGCAGGTTGTTTTCTGATACCCGTGATAACCGATGTTAGCCGGAATTGCCTGCAATTCACCGACGATAAAATCGTGGCAGATTTGGTCAAGTTCATTGGTGGTGACACCCGGCACGACATATGGCGTGATCATATGCAAAACACGGGCAGCCAGTTTACCGGCGATGCGGGCTTTTTCGATACCTTCCGGCGTTTTGATCATCCGGTTATTGTTCACAAAGTATTTGCTGTCTAAACCATTATTCATTGCTTGCCTTCCTGTGTGTGCCACCCACGTTTAACAGCGTACGGATACTGCCGGCGTTCTCATCAGACTCCACGCTGCAACGCACCAGCAACTGCGAAATTTCGCTGTGGGTCATGTCGGGATGCGTCTCCATCAGCATGCCGATCTTCATCCAGTGCTCGGCCTGCGCATTCATCGAGCGTGTATAAGCCAGGCTGGCGATACGCAGATTCTCGTGCATCAGCTCTGAAATCTTGATGATACCCATTGGGTTACCTCGGTAGTATACGAATCATATATGTTTTATATACTACGCATAATAAGCGCTAAACTCAACCGTCGCAGACAGAGGATGTGCGGTTCTGCTGGCCGGAAAGGGCGGGGCGACCGCCAATGAAAAACGCCTCCGGTTGAGATACGCGGAGGCGTTTTTTGTTCAGGCAATAAAGACAGAAACGCTGTTTTACTGGCTCATCGCGCCTTTTTTCATGGCATCTTTCGACATGGTGTCTTTCTTCATAGAGTCTTTCGACATTTTGTCTTTTGACATGCAATCTTTGCTCATCGCCTCTTTACTCATGCTGTCCTTCTTCATGCAGTCTTTGGACATGTGGCCCATCGTATCTTTTTTCATCATCGCGTCTGCGGCATAAGTGGTGCTCACTACGCCCATCATCAGGCAGGCAGACATCATCATTACTGTTAACTTTTTCATGGTTATTCCTTTTCTCTGTTGGGTTTTATTGAGATCGTCGTCGTGTGTTCTAACTTCCACCAAACCAGTTGTAGCCCTGATCTTCCCAGTAGCCACCGGTGTACTTATTGGTAATTTCAATCACTTCGATGTGTTTCGGATTCTTATAGCCGAGCTTGGTTGGCATCCGGAGTTTCATCGGGAAGCCGTATTTACGCGGCAGTATCTGGCCGTCGTATGTCAGCGCCAGCAGGGTTTGCGGGTGCAGCGCTGTCGCCATATCAATGCTGGTGTAATACTCGTCGGCACATTTGAAACTGACGTATTCCGCCGTGAGGTCGGCACCAATCAGCCGTAAAAAATCACCAAACGGCACGCCGCCCCATTTGCCGATTGCGCTCCAGCCTTCCACGCAAATATGCCGCGTCACCTGGCTGACCTGCGCCATCTTGTAAAGCGCCGGCAGCGACCATTCACGTTTATCTAACGCCAGACCGGCAATTTTCAGGCGATAGGCCGTGCCATCAACGTCCGGTGCGTCGTCTTCTGCATAAAAAGCGTTAAACGGAAACGGGCGGGTGATCATCGATTCGGCATAAACCGGCGCGAGACGAGTGGAACCAAACAGCCAGCCCTGAACGCGATCGTTGAAACCGGAAATCTTACCCAGTGCCGTTTCTACACTGGCGTTGTCGCTGATATCGCAACCAGTCAGCATTGCCACGCCACCCAGCGTGAGCCCGCGTTGTAAAAACAGGCGTCGGGAGGGGGCATCAAGTTCACGGATGATCTGTTTTTTAGCTTCCCGCAAAATCGCTTCGCTGTCGGAAGGGCTGAAAATCTGGCTGATGCTTTTTTTAATAATATTTTTCATCGGGCTTTCCTTAACGTCCGCGCAGCATGGCAATCAGGGTTTTCGGCACCAGCGCCACCATGACCAGATGCAAAACTACAAACCCCACTAACGATGCCATCGCTAAAAAGTGCACGTAGCGTGCGGTATCAAACCCGCCAAGCAGTTCACGCAACAGGGGAAACTGTACGGATTTCCATACCACCAGGCCGGAAAGTACCAGCACGATGCCGTCAAACATCACGAAGATGTAAGCCGCGCGCTGGACCATGTTGTAGTGATTCAAATCGTCGTGTTTTAGCCTGCCGCGTACCGCATCGCGCAGGTCATTAAAGATGCCGCGCGGCGTCAGTGGCCAGAATTTGCGTTTCATCCGGCCCGTGACAATATTCATCAGCAGATAAAACAAACCGTTGAAACCAAACAGCCACATGCCGGCGAAATGCCACTGGATTGCACCGCCAAGCCAGCCACCGAGGGTGATGGTGGTCGGGAAGTCGAAATCGAACAAAGGCGAGGCGTTATAAATTTGCCAGCCACTGGTGACCATAATCAGCACCGCCAGTGCATTCAGCCAGTGGGCCAGACGCAGCCATAACGGATGGACGATGGCCGGTTTGGGTTTCGACTGAGTCGGTAAATCAGTGTGAACTGTCATGATGAATCCCTGCCATCTGCCCTGTGATGTTGAAATTATTGAGCAGATTTGTTCCCCGAGACCTCACGCAAAGTTAAATAAAATGTGATAACTCAGGGGCAGTCGCTTGTGTAGACTGAAACCAGAAAACGAATCAATAAAGCGGACCGGGATGACGCAATGGATAAGACGAAAAAGATTCTGATTGTCGAAGATGATGGGGATATCGCGGAATTGCTGAGTTTGCATTTGCGCGATGAAGGTTATGAAATTACTCACGCTGCGGATGGCAATCTGGGCGTGGCGTTGCTGGAAAAAGGGGGATGGGATGCGCTGATCCTCGACCTGATGCTGCCGGGGGTGGACGGGCTGGAAATCTGCCGCCGTGCCCGCAACATGACGCGCTACACGCCGATCATTATTATCAGCGCGCGTTCGAGTGAAGTGCACCGCGTGCTCGGGCTGGAACTGGGGGCTGATGACTATCTGGCGAAACCGTTTTCGATGCTGGAACTGGTGGCCCGGGTCAAGGCGCTGTTTCGGCGTCAGGAAGCCATGAGCCGGAACATGAAAATGGATGCCGGTACGCTGCGTTTCGCCGGGCTGGCGATTGACCCTATCGCCCGCGAAGTGATGCTGAATGAACAACCGGTTGAGCTGACACCGCGTGAGTTTGATCTGCTGTATTTCTTTGCCAAAAACCCCGGCAAAGTGTTTTCGCGTCTTAGCCTGTTAAATCAGGTTTGGGGATATGAACACGAAGGGTATGAGCATACGGTGAACACCCATATCAACCGGTTGCGCATTAAGATAGAGGCCAATCCGGCTGAGCCGGAACGCATTCTGACCGTGTGGGGAAAAGGGTATAAGTTCGCCAATTCTGCGCAAGACGCGCAAGGATAAACCATGAAAAAACTCACACTGGCACAAAGACTGACGCTGGTATTCATGCTGTTGTTGCTCGCCTGCTGCGCGCTTTCCGGCTACATGCAGGTGCGTACCAGTACGCAGTACAGCCAGGCGGTGATCCAGCGATTATCGGCCAATCTGGCGACACAAATTGCCGCCAATAATCCGCTGCTCAGCCAGGGTGACTGGGATCCGAAAGCGGTGCATTCACTGTTTAATCAGCTGATGGCGGTCAACCCGAGCGTAGAAGTTTATCTGCTGGATAAAGACGGGAATATCGTCGGCAATGCGGCACCTGCCGGGCGGTTACGGCAGCAAAAGATTGATTTAACACCGGTTAACGCCCTGCTGAATGGCGCGAAAATGCCGATCTACGGTGAGAACCCCCGCGATCCACAGACCCGCCAGGTCTTTAGCGCCGCGCCGTTGCAGGTGGATGGCGTCACTAAAGGCTATGTTTACATTGTGTTGCTGGGCGATGCTTATACCACGCTGACCAGTGACGCGCAGTACCAGTCATCGATTTATCTGGCGCTGCGTTCCACTGCGCTGGTGGCGTTGTTTGGTTTACTGGCCGGGGCGCTGGCGTTTCGCTGGGTGACGCGCCCGGTGCGTAAACTGACCGCGCAGATTGCCCGGCTGGATACCGGTGGTATGGACGCCATTCAGGTGCTGGCAAAAACCGACATTCCGGCAGGTGCGCCGCGCGATGAAGTGGCACAGCTCCAGCAGGCGTTTATCGCGCTGGCGAAACGTATCGATCAACAGTGGCAAAGCCTGATGTTGCAGGATCAGCAACGGCGTGAATTCATCGCAAACATTTCCCATGACCTGCGTACACCGCTGACCTCGCTGCACGGTTATCTGGAAACGTTGTCGATGAAATCGGACAATCTGAGTAATGAAGACCGGCAGCGTTATCTGAGCATTGCGCTGACGCAGAGTAAGAAAGTCGGGCGACTGGCACAGGAATTATTCGAGCTGGCGCGGCTGGAGTATGGCGTGGTGAAACCGCAGAAAGAGCCGTTTTCCTTAAGCGAACTGGTACAGGACGTCTTTCAGAAATTTGAACTGGCGACCGAAACGCGCGGGCAGAAGCTGCTGGCCGACATCACTCCGGGGATCCCGCTGGTGAATGCCGATCTGGGCATGATTGAGCGGGTGCTGACCAATCTTCTGGATAACGCGATCCGTTTTACGCCGGAAGGTGGCACGATTGAAATAAAATTGTGGCAGAACGAAGGACAGGTGATGGTACAGCTGAAAGATACCGGGCCGGGTATTGCGCCGGAGCTGAAAGACAGCCTGTTCGTCCGGCCTTCCATTCTCAGCACCAATAAACATCGTGCTGGCGGGCTGGGGCTGATGATAGTTCACCGCATCCTTCAGCTTCACGGCAGCAACATTACGCTTATTGATCAGCCTAAACACGGTGCGTGCTTCCAGTTTTCTGTGCCGGTTTAAGGCGCTATCGGAAATAGCTTTTTTTAATTTGAGTGACAAGGTGATCCCGGTCACTCAAATTACCCCTCATTAATCCGGGAAGTTATTATTATGTGTTTTTATTTGTTAAGGGATAATTAAAATACAGATATAAACCAAAAAGGTTTAGTTGGTGAATTTAAACGGTACTTTTTGAATTTTCCTCGTGAATATATATTGACTGCGGCGGTGAAATAACAACCTCCTCTTGAATTGAATATATCCTTACCAGGAAAATAATATGTCTAAAAATGAAACCCACCCTCAAAATAATAATGTGCACGATCTCCGGTCCGCGATTAAATTTTTAGAAAGCCTGCCGGGCGAAATGGTCAGCACCGATGTGGAAGTCGATCCTCATGCGGAATTGTCCGGCGTTTACCGTTACGTCGGTGCCGGTGGTACCTGCGAACGCCCGACCCGCAAAGGCCCGGCAATGATGTTCAACACCATCAAAGGGTTTCCGGGAGTCCGTGTTGTCACTGGCCTGATGTCCACCCGTGAACGTGCCGGCTACCTCCTGAACTGTGCGCCGGAAAGACTGGGTTTTCTGCTGAAAGACTCGGTAAAAAACGCCATTGCACCGGTCGTGATTGACCGTGGCACTGCGCCATGCCAGGAAGTGACGTATCTGGCGGATGATCCGAATTTTGACCTGCGTACATTGTTGCCTGCGCCGACCAATACTGAAGAAGACGCGGGTCCGTATTTCACTATGGGCATGTGCTACGCCTCTGACCCGGAAACCAAAGAGTCCGATATCACGATTCACCGCCTGTGCATCCAGAGCCGCGACGAGCTTTCTATGTGGCTGACCCCGGGCCGCCATATTGATGCCTTCCGTGAAAAAGCCGAACGTGCGGGTAAACCGCTGCCGATTTCCATCAGTATTGGTGTAGATCCGGCGATTGAAATTGCGGCCTGCTTCGAGCCGCCAACCACGCCGCTCGGTTTCAACGAACTGAGCATTGCCGGTGCACTGCGCGGCAAAGCGGTTGAACTGACACACTGCGTATCCATCGACGAAAAAGCCATTGCGCATGCTGAGATTGTTATCGAAGGCGAACTGCTGCCCAACGTGCGCGTCCGTGAAGACCAGAATACAAATACCGGTAAAGCGATGCCTGAGTTCCCGGGTTATACCGGTGAAGCGAAAGCGGCACTGCCGGTCATTAAAGTGAAAGCCGTAACGCACCGCAGAAATCCGATTCTGCAAACCACACTTGGCCCAAGCGGTGAACACGTCAGCATGGCCGGTATTCCGACCGAAGCCAGTATTCTGGATATGATCGACCGTGCAATGCCTGGTCGCGTGCTGAATGTGCACGCTCATACTTCCGGCGGCGGCAAACTGCTGGCTGTGCTGCAATTTAAGAAAGCATCACCGGCAGATGAAGGTCGTCAGCGTCAGGCCGCATTGCTGGCGTTTGCTGCTTTTTCCGAGCTGAAGCACGTCATTCTGGTCGATGAAGATGTGGACATTTTCGATACCGACGACATTCTGTGGGCGATGCAAACCCGCTTCCAGGGCGATGTGGATATTGCGACAATCCCCGGCGTACGCTGCCATCCGCTGGATCCTTCACAAAATCCGGCGTACAGCCCGAGCATTCTGCAGGAAGGGATGTCATGCAAAACGATCTTCGACTGCACCGTTCCTTTCCATCTGAAAGCGCATTTCGAACGTTCTAAATTTAAAGAAGTTGATGTGAAGAAATTCCTGCCAGATTTTAAGTAAGGAAGTAAAAATGAGTAAACGGCGGATAATTGTCGGGATAAGCGGTGCCTCAGGGTTCCAGTACGGAATGAAGGCTCTGGAAATATTGCAGGATACGGATGTTGAAGTGCACCTGATTATCAGTAAAGGTGCCGAAGTGACGCGGAGTCTTGAAACCGATATCGAACGGCAGGATGTTATCCGGCTGGCCGATGAAGTGCATTCCATCAATAATCTTGGGGCGTCGGTGTCCAGTGGTTCTTATAAAACCATCGGGATGATTGTTGCGCCGTGCTCGATGAATACTTTGGGGTCCATTGCTCACGGGCTGACCAGTAATTTGCTGACGCGCGCGGCGGATGTCGTGTTAAAAGAGCGGCGCAGGTTAGTCTTAATGGTCAGGGAAACACCGCTGAATCTTTCACATCTGAAAAATATGCAATCGGTGACTGAAATGGGCGGGATTATTTTCCCGCCGGTTCCGGCGCTCTATCATAAGCCTGAAAGCGTGGATGACATTATTCACCACAGCGTGGCGCGGGCTCTGGATTTATTTGATCTGGATATCGCCAATATTAAGCGCTGGGGTGAAAGTTAACAGACAAATATTTATAACAATATATCAAATTTGCGGAGTAGAAATGTTAATTGGACCTATTGTTAACAGCGGTGCCATTATTATCGGCGGCCTGTTAGGGGGCTTTCTTGGCGTAAAAATGCCAGAGCGGCTGCGAACTTCGTTGCCCCAGACGTTCGGATTATGCTCAATGGCGTTGGGTATTGTACTGCTGGTCAAAATGCACAGTATGCCCGTTGTGATCCTGTCGGTTATTCTCGGCGCAGCCATTGGCGAATTGTTTTATCTCGAACGCTATATTGCCCGCCTGGGGAATATGGCCCGGGGCATTGCCTCACGTTTTGCACCTGATACCGGCATGGATCAGAGCGTATTTACGGAGAAATTCGTCGCGATTATTGTCCTGTTTTGTGCCAGCGGCACCGGGATTATCGGCGCCATGACGGAGGGAATGACACATGATCCGAATATTCTGTTTGTCAAAGCGATTATGGATCTGTTTACTGCGGCGATTTTCGCCACCGTGCTGGGCTATGCGGTCGCGCTGATTTTCATTCCGCAGTGGATTGTGCAGTTCCTTATTGCCTCGGCGGCGGTGTTTATTCTTCCGCTGACCAATGCACAAATGATGGGAGATTTTACCGCGGCGGGCGGTTTTATTATGCTGGCTGCAGGTTTTCGCATCAGCGGAATTAAATCGATTGCGGTAGGCAATTTATTACCGGCGCTGATCCTGGTGATGCCCATCTCGCACTACTGGAGCCTGTTCATTCACTGATCACTGCCTGCAAAAGCCACTTCATCATGAAGTGGCTTTTTGTATACTGGCGATGACGCGGCCTGAATGAAAGGAAGGATAAGATGGATCTCAAAAGAATGCGCTATTTCTGTACCATCGCAGAGCAGGGGTCGATCAGCAAAGCGGCGAAAGTGTTGAATATCGCACAGCCGCCGCTGGGCAAGCGCCTGCATGAACTGGAGGAGGAGGTTGGTTCACCGCTGTTTATCCGCACCAGCAAACAAATGGTGCTGACCGAGGCCGGGCGGTTTTTGTATCGCAAATCCAGTGAAATTCTCAATCAGGTCAACAGCGTGACAAAGCAGGCAATCGATATTGCCTCACAAAAGAAACGTACGGTGCGTATCGGCGTCTCCTATCTTTATCTGCGCTATTTCAATACCGTATTTCTCGATCTGTAACGCAAGAATCCGGACTGGGATCCGAACATTCTGGTGTCTGAATCCACCTATCTGGAAGAGCTGGTCATGAATAAAACGCTGGATATGGCGATGATTCAGACTCCCGCCGACGTGCGTTCTTTTTATGTACGTGAATTCGAGCCTATCAGGCTGGTCGCGGTGGTCTCCGGCGAGCTTGCGGATACGTTGCCCGACCGCACATTGTCCTTTGCGGATTTATCCGGTTTTCCGCTGATCATGCTGCACCGGATGGGCGGTGAGGGCACCTATGAAGTCCTGCTCAACCGGTTGTATGAAGAAGTGAAGGATGTGAATGTCATCATGAAAGTCTCAGAGCCGCGGCTGGTGATCGAGATGTTCCGCGACGGCCTGACGGGCGCTGCGCTGATGCCGGAATCAGAAGTCGGGGAAAGCCGCCATTTCCGTATGTTTAACATTGAACAGAAAGGTAAACTTTTCCGCCCGGCGATCATTACGCTGCATACCGAAAAGGATTCGTTTTTGCCGGGGGAGTGATTTTTGTAAACCTATGAAAGAGTGAACTATAATGTTTCACTCTTTCATGCTGACTGGACGACCAGAGACTCAGCCTTATTTGCAGGGACGACCCTGCGTGTTTTAAGGACACACTATGGCCTGGGTTTACCTGTTTTTAGCCGGAATTTTCGAAGTGGTCTGGTCTACCGCGATGAAAGAATCCCACGGATTCACCCGCCTCATCCCCAGTATTATCACCGCCGTCTTTATGTTGCTCAGCGTTATTTTACTGGCGATATCGATGAAAACCCTGCCGCTTGGCACGTCATACACCATCTGGGTGGGTATTGGCGCTATCGGCGCATTTATTCTGGGTGTCACGATGTTTGGCGAAAGCCTCAGTCCGCTGCGGGTTACCGCCGTTTTGCTGATTTTCGCGGGCGTGATTTTGCTGAAGGTTGCAACGAAAGAGTGATGGGGTAAAACGCCAAAAACAACAAAGCCGCTCTGTAACAGGAGCGGCTTTTGTTCTTAATGCTCAGACTTCAGCAAATCATTTGTATAACACAGCGGTGCCATGAATGCGGTTCTGACCACCGGCTTCGATAATTTTATAAGAGGTTGCACCGGCTGCCGCAGCTTTTGCTGCGAAGGTGGATTCCAGGCCATCCAGCGTGTTGTCGGATGCGCTAACAGTGCCGATCTGAGCCGCAAAGCTACCAAAAGAAACAGTGGCGAGTGCTGCAGCGATAACGATAGTTTTGATGGTTTTCATGATGTAATTCCTTCTCAGTGTTTGTTAGGTGAAGGCGGCTGCCTTCGATGAGAAGAAGAATAGCGCCGCTGGAGTTGGATGGATAGCGGAGTGATTTGCTGATAATTGTCAAAATATTTGAATGATATTGTATTGTACTGAACTCTCCCTTTTCGGAGGATTCTCTTGCAACCCGTCCGCCATTTTCCGCTATCCCACACCGTGTTCTGGCATACTTTCGTAATAGCTTCTGGACGTATAAAACTGAACCAGGATCCGCAGTTCCCCAAGGGAGGTAATTTATGGCGACGGAATATTATCTACGCAGGCAGCTCGAAGTAATGATGGCCGATCCTAAGAACTGGGATTACAGCTACTCAAACGAAACGGATCCGCGAAAAAGGCTGGAGTGCCTGACGCGTCATTACAACGGCCATATCCGCCAGCGTGCGGTCTTGTGTCTGGGGCTGATGAAAGAGGGTGAAGCGCTGCCTTCAATCATTAAGCGGGTGAATGACTGGGCCAGCCAGGTACGCGATGCGGCCCGTCAGAGCATCCGGCAATTTATGACTCCCGAAAGCGCCGGATGGCTTGTTGTCTGTTTGCCGGATTTCTACGCCTTGCTCAATACCCGGCGCGATAACCACGCGTTACTGGTTGATGAGATTGTCAGTTTTCTCGCCCGTCCGGAACACTGCGCGGCGTTGATGAGCGGATTAGTGTCGCCGAAAAATGACGTGGCACGGTACGCGCAGGCTCTTTTACTGGAACATCAGCTGCTGGCGGTGGATGTTATTTTTGAAAGCACGCGCAGGCATAAAAATGCCGCCGTCAGGCTGGCCGCTGCCCGTGCTTTACTGGCTCAACCTGAATCGGTCACGCAGGAAAGGCTGCTGGCGTTGTTGAAGGATCGCTACGCGCCGGTCAGACAGGCTGCGCTGAATCACGTTATTGATGAGGCCAGGGACGTGCCGGTTTCATTGTTGCTGGAGTTGCTGTGTGACAGAAATGAAGTGGTGCGAAAGCGTGCGGCGAGATTACTGATTGCGGGCGGGCAACCGGTTATTGCGCACTATCTTTCAATATTCGGCGATGAAAACCAGAAAATATCCCGGCGGCGCATCGCGCTGTCAGGGCTGGACGAGCAGAAATACGAAAATGTCCTGGCGCTGGCGGCGGATTGCCTGAAAAGCAGCAATAAAGCGCTCTGTAAAACGGCATTGCAAATCACGGTCCACGGTTTGCAGGAAGATGCCCGCGAGGTGTTACTTGAGGCGATGGCGCATCCGGCTTATCCGGTGGCGATATTCGCCTGCCGCTACTTTGTGAAGCTGAAACTGTATATCCGGTTGAGCGATATCCAGCAGAGTCAGGCGGTTGCGCCATCAGTGAAACATCAGCAACTGTATTTCTCGTTAGCCGCACGGCTTAACCGGTGGGACAGGCTGCAATTTTTGCTGATGAATGCGGAGTCTGCGGATACGGAGTTGCTGCGTCAGGCGTTGAACAACGGGTCGCATGAACAGACCCACACGTATCACGAGCCTTCCCGCGAGCAGAAAAAAGTGTTGCTGACGTTACTCAGGCAACATCCTCATATCGCACTGAAAGACCGGCCTTATCTGTTGCAGATGCTGGCGCAATAAAAGACAGATGCCCCGTTTCCGGGGCATTTTTTTAAAATCTTTCGCCATCCAGTGTGGAATCGCACAGCGCGTACACGTCGCCCCAGCCCGCGCCGGAGGACAGCAGTTGCCGGATATGCAGGGCAACGTCGGCGCGGCGGACGCGGCCATGCGCTTCAGTTTCGATAAGATGTGCCTTACCGGTTGCCTCGCCGTTCACCAGACCGCCCGGGCGTAAAATACACCACGCCAGCGTGCTGGTTTGCAGCCAGCTCTCAGCGAGTGATTTCTCACGAACTGCCTGCCCGAACGCCTGTTTTGCGCGGTCAGATAAGGTCGGCCAGCTGTTACCACAGCCGATGGACGTCACCAGCAGCATCTGACGGATCCCGGTTTTTTCAGCCGTATCCACAATCAGGCGGTTGGCGGTGTAGTCGGAGAGTTTCCCGCCCAGCGTTGACACGATTTGTGCCTCCGCGCCGGCCATCCGGCAGGCCTGCAAGACATCTTCCGGGTTCAGCGCGTCGCCCGAAATCACGGTGACGCCCGCTGCGCGCAGGGTTTTCGCCTGTTCAGGGTTGCGGATAAGCGCCACAACGGGGCGCTCCTGTGCAGAAAGGGCGACCAGTTCAGCCCCGACGCCGCTGCCAGCGCCAAAAATCAGCAAAGTCTTCAAGGATGGTTCTCTCTCTCGCTCAAAGTCGCGGGGAGGGTGCGAAATGCATTCAGCTGATCGGTCAGTAATTCACGATGGCTGTCACGCCCGACGAAAACCTTAAGCATCGCATAACCGGAAGCGTTTAAAAACCAGACACTTGCTGTGCTCATCCCCATAAATGGCCGTTCGACGAATGCAATGTGCTGGCAATTTGTTGCACGGATATGCCCGCTCATTCCCTGTTTACCGCGCAGGTTGAAATACCCGTGGCGATGCGTGCCTGTGGGCAATTCACCGTGAAATTCGAGGATCAGATCCTCATTATTCACCAGCGTCGTGACGTCGCCCCATTGTGTGATGTCGTCCCAGACGGTGTCGAAGTGAGTGCCAGCAAACAGATAACTTCCCGGCAAATTCTGAATCACGTTCAGCGGCGTGGTGGCGTATTCGCGGGCGATATCCTCGACGGTGCCGTCGGGCTGCGTGGCTAAGAAGTCGATCAGGGATTGAAGGTTATCCGTGTGCATGGGAATCATTCCGTAAAGTCAGTTGAGGGATAAGTGTTTGTAATGCCTGCAACATATTGCTGGCCCAGAAACGGCCGGCAGGCGTCAGGCTAAAACGCGGGCCTTCGCTGTGCATCAGGCCGCACTCTTGCCACTGTTGCAGCAGCGGTTCAATCGGGAAGGGATCCTCGACGATGCGGCTCAGATCATAACGGCCAGCCTCTATACCGCCCTGTAAATCCAGCCGCCAGCGGTGTTCACCGGTCGTTGCGGCGGTCATCATCATGATCGGTTTTTGCCCGGCGTCGAGCTGTTGATAATAAGCGTCCAGGTTGCGCATCGTCATATAAGACTGCCCGCCAAGATTGCCGCCCGCGCCGCTGCCGAAAGCCAGACAGTCTGCGCCTTTTTTGATCAGCAGATTATAGAGATTGCGTTCGCGGGTGGTGCGCGCCCAGTGGCTGTTGCTGATCTGATGCCAGCCGTCACGCGCCAGAAACGCTTCGCCTTCCAGATAGAAATCTCGGCGCATACTGACGTCGGGCAGGGTGACGCGGTTGTTCTCGACCGCTTTGCCCAGCGGCGTGGACGGCAGCAGATTCAGCGCATAAAGATCGACACCGTCAAGCGGCAGGTCGCGGACAATCTGTAAATCTTCCAGCCACGACGCGCGGGTCTGTTCCGGCAGGCCAAACATCAGATCACAGACCACTGCTGCGCGGTCACGCTCTCCCAGCTTACGCAGAAAATTAATGGCTTCGTCGCGGTCGGCGCGGCGTCCCATTCGCTGGCGGATACGCGTGTCAAAGGTCTGAATACCGACGGAAAAACGGTTAGCGCCGGCCTCCAGACAGGCATCAATGCGTTCGTCATCAAAATTCAGGATGCGGCCTTCTACCGTGATTTCACAATCCGGCGCCAGCGGCAAACTGCGGCGTAACGTCACAATAATCCGGTGTAACTGCCGGGCGCTGAGCGCCGTCGGGGTACCGCCCCCAAAATATACGGCGTGGATGGGGGCCGACTGATGCAAGGGCGAGCTGGCTTCCTGCTCGATTTCCCTGATCAGATAATCACAGTATTTTTCGGTTGCCTCTTCTTCCAGTTTGTTCTGGTAGAAACCACAGAATTTACAGTGCGTTGCGCAAAAAGGGATATGCAGATAGACCAGACGTTTATTGGCCGGGAGTGTTCGCAGGCAAAGTGCATGCCATTGCGCAGGAACATCTTGCGGGGCGACGGGCTGCTGGGGCCGCCAGGGCATCACCGCCCAGCGGTCCGGAAACGGCAGGCCCTGTGCCGCTGCATAAAAGCGCGTGAGGTCTAAGCTCATGGGGGTCTTCTTCTCCTGAAGAAACAATCATTATCGCTTATTAAACGATAATGATTATCATTCGATCAAACCCTACCCGCGCTTTCGATGATCTGTATCAAGTTAAGAAATTGCGTAATGCCGCGCAAATCTTCCCATTCATTGCAGGGGCCGGTGCTCTGCCTCTGTCGTCCGTCCCTTCAATGACTTACACTGAGCCTATAAATCTGCGATGGAATAATGAACATGCACCCTACACTCAAGACACTAAAAATTGAGAGGCTTTTTGGCCACAAAGATATCGAGCTGCATTTTAATGATGTCACTGTTTTGGTGGGCAAAAATGGCCTGGGTAAAACGACGCTACTAAAGATTTTGCATGCGCTGTTGATGCGTCAATCTTGTGCAGAAATCAGCAATTGCCTTAATGCAACACTTACTTTCTCAGATAATGAGACGATAGACTTTCGTAAAAAGCCATTATCATTTACGGATGCCGACGGTATTGAAAAAAAGATACCTGAAGATATTGATGATCATCTCTATGAATTATCAGAGAACAATTCAATGCATGACATTCCTGAGGGAACTGTAGGTTATAATAATTTCGAGAGCAAAATTGAGATAGTCAATAAAACATACTTATATTCTATCTTGCGTGAATTTCTGAATTCTAAGTTCACTTTATCCGACAATAAAAAATATTTTCTGAACGCAGTAGCAAAGATCAACTTCATTTCCACCATCAACATGAGCGCCAACTCTCAGCAAGTTTTAACGGGGAGCGATGGCCGTCAGAGGAATTTCCTTGATTGGGAAATAGAAAAAGAAATAGCAGATTTGGTGAAAACACCGAAAGGAAAATTCACCCTTTTATTCCTGAAGGAATTAAATCGTCATTTTTCTGACAGCGGTAAGAAGGTACAAATCACAGAAGGCCTTAAAGTCATTACCTCTGATTCAAAAAATCCCCTCCCGATCAGCAAGCTCTCTTCCGGTGAGCGCCAGTTGCTGTACATCATGGCGAAGGTTGCCAATACTAAAAGCAGCCCGGCATTTCTTTTAATGGATGAGCCGGAAATTTCTCTTCACCTGAACTGGCAGGAAAAACTTATCGACAGCATTAAAACGCTGAATCCAAACTGCCAGATTGTCATCGTGACACACAGCCCGGCTATCATTATGGATGGATACATGGATTCTTACGTTGATATGGAAAGCATCGTGACGGGAGGAAAGTAATGTCTGATTTTTCAAGGATGATTGGCTCACCTGCGTTTATCAGAGCCTATAGCAGCATTCAGAGTGGTCAGACAATGGGCAATATTTTCGTGGAGAACCCAACTGATATTCCGTTCTGGCAACATGTGGTCAATGCGGTAGAGGCTTCACGCTATAAAGTCAGGCCAATCGCGAAAGAAAAGGCTGCAGGGAAGCGGACATTACAGAAGCGTTATGCAGAGCTTAATCAGGAATTTCTGGTTGCAGTTGACAGCGACTATGATTATCTGTGCCCGGAGCGCCATGACCATGCTGTTCAGCTAAACGAAAACCCTTTTATTTTGCATACATATTGTTATTCGAGAGAAAGTTTTCAATGTTGCCATCTTTCTGTCGAGTCAATTACTGATATTCTCTACTACCATGAAGCGTTGCCATCAGAAATTCTCGAAGCGCTGACTCAGTATTCACGCTGTATTTATCCTGCATTGTGCGCGTTTGCATATTTGCACAATCAGAATTGGCAGAAATACGGCGAGGATTTGTTCAAAGATGCGTTAACAACAGAGGCTGCGGCTTGTCTGATTGATGATGAGCTACGAATTAATGGGGATCTTCTGACTCGCTTAAAAACCAGGATAGATGAATATTGCCAATCTTTAATGAACGATATTACAGACCGGGTCACATTCGAAGACTTCAAAGCAGAGTTGAACAGAAAAGGTATAACAGAAGATAACGCATATATGTTTATTAATGGGCACTGTCTTCAAAATACAGTCGTGAAACCTATGCTGGAAAAGATGGTGGCTGTGACCAAAAGAGCTGAGAAAGCCAGCATTGATGACATGTATCCTGAACCCGAAAGACGCGCGACCAAAAGACAAAAAATGAACGAAATTGACAACTACTATAAAAATGAACGCCACCTGTCGACGCTTCTCTCAACCGGACATGCATTTTGCCGCCATGCTTTTTTTGATCAGATTATTGAAAAACTAAGAGCTCTGTCTCACTGATCCAACTCCCTGCAAACTTAAAAGCTCAGATCCTCTGAGCTTTTATCTCCACAGATTCTTATCGCTTTGCTTTATCCCGGCGCGGCCTGACGGCGATGTCTGTAATTTGCGTATCGTCGCTGGCGCTGACCACCAGACGCACGGCGGCGGCCACGGATTCTGGCGTGCTGTATTCGCGTGGGTCAATGGTGTCAAAGTTGCCCTGGCTTTCGCGGGTTTTGCGGTTCATCGGTGTGTCCGTAGGCCCCGGTGCGACGGTGGAGACACGCACGCCGTGCTCCGTTTCTTCCTGCCTTAGCGCATGGGCAACTGCGCTCAGCGCAAATTTTGAGGCGCAATACACTGTGTTCCCGCCTTCCGCTTTCGTGCCCGATCCCGAGCCGATAAACACCACCTGGCCTTCCTGTTTTCTCAAGGCCGGTAACGCCAGACGGGTGAATTCCGCCGGTGCAAAAACGTTGATGGAAAACTGCTTTTGCCAGTCTTCCGGCGCCGCCTGTTCAAGGCGCAGCGGTTTGGAGATCGCCGCAGAATGCACCAGCACATCAATCGCCGGTAATTCGCGGACAAACTGCTCAATGGCGTTGAAATCCAGCAGATCGATTTCAACCGCCTCCACATTTTCAACCAGCCGCAGCGCAATCAGGCTGTCTTTATTCCGGCCAAGGGCATAAACCCGATGGTCGCGTGCCAGATTATGAACGATGGCCAGCCCGATACCGCTGGTTCCGCCGGTGACGATGGCGACAGGGAGTGAACTCATGATGTTTTCCTTGTGGTTTTTATGCAGGCTAACATCCGGCGCAAGTGTGATCGATGCACTTAATTGGCTTAGCTTTTACCGCAGATGGGAAAGCGAATGATTCTCGATTGTAATGATAACTATTATCAATTATCATCCGATTGTGAATTTCTGGTCTGGTTATGTAACTGTCTATGTCCGCAAACGTTGCCGTCACCCCGGTTCGCGCCTTTGAAGCGCTTTACAGCACGCATCACCGCTGGCTGAAAAACTGGCTCCAGTTCAAACTGGGGTCTGCCAGTGACGCAGACGATCTGGCGCAGGACACGTTCATGCGCGTCCTTACCGGTGATACGGTGCAGGAAATTCGTGAACCCAAATCCTTTCTCTGCACGATTGCCCGGCGCGTAATGGTGGATTTTTTCCGCCGCAATGCGCTGGAACGTGCTTATCTCGACATGCTGGCGCTGATGCCGGAAGAGCATATGCCGTCGCCGGAACAGCGACAATGTCTGCTCGAAACTTTGCAGCAAATCGATGCAATGCTCGACGGGTTGGGCGAGAAAGTGCGCCAGGCATTCCTGCTGTCACAGCTTGAGGGGCTGACGTATCCGGTGATTGCGCAGCGTCTGGGCGTTTCGGTCAGCTCGGTCAAAAAGTACATGGCGAAAGCCACCGAGCACTGCCTGCTGTTCAGCCTGGAACAGGGCTGAGCGCGATGAACACTTCCCTTACCGACAATCAGCGTCTGTCGCTGAAAATGGCGGCACAGTGGTTCGCTACGCTGTGCGCAGGTGACGTCACGCCGCAGCAAAACCTGAAATGGCAGCAGTGGCTGGCGCAGAGTGAAGACCATCTCTGGGCATGGCAGCGCGTGGAATCCTTGCAGGGGCAGTTGCACAATATGCCCGGCAAATTCAGTTATCAGACGCTTAACCATGCGCGGCAGCAGTCCGAGGTTACGCGCAGGCGCGTGCTGAAAAGCCTGCTGGTGCTGCTGGGGCTGGGTGGTATCTGGAAAGCCTGGCAAACACCTGCCGGGCAGGGCTTGCTGGCGGATGCCCGTACCGCAACGGGCGAAATTAAAACACTGCGTCTTGAAGATGGCTCACAGCTTTCTCTCAATACCGCCAGTGCCGCCGATATCCGTTTTACCGATACGCAACGTCTTATCCGACTGCATCAGGGTGAAATCAGCATGACTACCGCGCGCGATCCGTATCCCGTTTCGCGCCCGTTTCTGGTGGAAACGCAACAGGGAATGCTGCGTGCGCTCGGTACCGAATTTATCGTCCGGCAGCAAGAGGATGCGACACGGCTTACGGTGCTGAAACACGCGGTTGAAATCACGCTGCGTGACCGGCCTTCTCAAATTTTGCAGGTCAGCGAAGGGCACTCGGTGCGTTTTACCGGCAATGTGTTTGATGAAGTGACAGCGAATGTCAGCGGGGCCGGAAGCTGGAGTAAAGGTGTCCTGAGCGTCAGCGACTGGCGGCTGGCGGATGTGATCGATGAACTCTCCCGCTACCGGCACGGACACCTGGGCTGCGATCCGCGGGTGGCAAACCTGCGGATCAGCGGGACATTCCCGCTGAAAGATACCGACAGCGTGCTCGATATTCTTTCACGCACACTTCCTGTGAAAATTCAGACGGCTACGCGCTATTGGGTGAACGTAGTGCCTGCCTGATGCTTCGGTGAAATCCTCCCCGCAAATAAAAATGATAAATAATCGCATTCGCGATTGTCCCTTTTGAATTCTCATCCGACTCCTATGTAGCCATTAAAAAATCACACAGCAAAAAACATAAAATCGGGAGAGGGTATGTTCATTTCACGCTCACGCGTTATTCGTTCTTTTGGCAAAACAACACCACTGGCGATTGCCATTCACTGCGCCATCATTCCAGCCGCTCTGCTGACCGCGTTGCCGGTGGCCGCTGCGGTTCAGTCTGCGCCTTATCAGATTGCCGCAGGGGATCTGGATACCGCCCTCAATCAGTTTGCCGCTAAAGCGGGGATCACGCTTTCGGTTGATTCTTCGCTGACGCGTGGAAAACACAGCAGCGGATTGCAGGGGAGTTACACCGTCACCGACGGGCTGACGACACTGCTGGCAAACAGCGGCCTGGAAGCTAAATCGCTGGGCAATAATGCGTTTACGCTGGCGGCGATCCCTGTGCCGGTGCAGACGTCCGAATCCCTGACCGTGGTCGGCGACTGGCTGGCTGATGCGCGGGAAAATGACGTTTTTGAACATGGCGGGGCGCGTGACGTGATCCGCCGTGAAGATTTTGTGAAAACCGGCGCCACCACGGTGCGCGAAGTGATGAACCGTATTCCGGGCGTCAATGCGCCGGAAAACAACGGTACCGGCAGCCATGATATGGCGATGAACTTCGGTATTCGTGGCCTGAATCCGCGCCTTGCCAGCCGTTCAACCGTGCTGATGGACGGCATTCCTGTCCCGTTTGCGCCTTACGGCCAGCCACAGCTTTCCCTTGCGCCGGTTTCGCTCGGCAATATGGATGCGGTGGACGTAGTGCGTGGCGGCGGTGCCGTACGTTACGGGCCGCAAAGCGTCGGCGGCGTGGTCAACTTTGTGACGCGCGCTATTCCGAAAGATTTTGGTATTGAAGCCGGAATGGAAGGCTTGCTCAGCCCGACGTCCAGCCAGAATGACCCGAAAGGCACCGGTAATCTGATGGTGGGCGGCACGGCAGATAACGGTCTGGGCGGTGCGTTACTGTATTCCGGCACACGCGGCAGCGACTGGCGCGAACACAGCGCCACTAAAATCGACGATGTGATGCTCAAAACCCGCTACGCGCCGAACGAGGTCCACACGTTTAACAGCCTGCTGCAATATTACGAAGGCCGGGCTGAAATGCCGGGTGGTTTATCCCGTGCGGATTACAACGCTAACCGTTTTCAGTCCACACGTCCTTATGACGAATTCTGGGGCCGCCGCCAGCTGGCGAATTTTGGCTATCAGTATCAGCCTGACCAGCAGCATAAATTCAACGTGCAGACGTTCTATACCTACACGCTGCGCAGCGGTTATCTCGATCAGGGCAAAAACCTGACGCTTTCCCCGCGCCAGTACTGGGTACGCGGCATCGAACCGCGCTACAGCCAGAGCTTTAACCTTGGGCAGACCGCCCATGAAGTCGGCGTCGGTTACCGTTATGTCAGCGAATCCACCCATGAATTGCGCTATTACAGCCCGGCGAAATCGGGCGTGCTGCCGACCAGCGACAGCCCTTATGACCGCGATACGCAGTCCGGCACGCAGGCGAACGCGTTTTACATCGATGACCGCATCGACGTTGGCGACTGGACCATCACGCCGGGCATGCGTTACGAACACATTCAGTCGTATCAGAATAACTACATCAAAGGCACCAAACAGGAAATCAGCTACAACGCGCCGCTGCCTGCGCTGAACGTCGTTTATCACATGAACGAGGCCTGGAATCTTTACGCCAACACAGAAGGCTCTTTCGGCACGGTGCAGTACAGCCAGATCGGTAAAGCCGTGGACAGCGGCAGTATCGAACCGGAAAAAGCCCGCACCTGGGAGCTGGGTACGCGCTTTGATAACAGCGTTGTGAAGGCGGAAGTCGGGCTGTTCATGATCAACTTTAACAATCAGTACGACTCTAACCAGACAGACGACAGCGTCAATGCACGCGGGAAAACCCGCCACACCGGGCTGGAAAGTCAGATCCGTTACGACCTCGCTGATTTGTCGCCAAAACTCGAAAACTTCTCCGCTTACGCCAGCTATGCGTATGTCAACGCCGTCATTCGCGAATCCGGCGACACGAAGGGCAATCAGGTGCCGTTTTCCCCGAAAAACAAAGGCACGCTGGGGCTCGACTACACGCCGGGCAACTGGTTCTTCAACGTCAACAGCGAATACCAGTCCGGCCAGTTTGCGGATAACGCCAATACCGTTGCGGAAAGCGCCGACGGCAGCACGGGCCGCATTCCCGGCTTCATGCTGTGGGGCGCACGCGCCGGTTATCAGTTTGGCCCGGACATGGCAAACCTGAATCTGGCCTTCGGTGTGAAGAATATCTTCGACCACGAATACTTCACCCGTGCGTATGACGATAACAACAAAGGGATTTATGCCGGACAGCCGCGCACGCTGTATATGCAAGGCTCCCTCCATTTTTAATTGCTGAACATTTACCGGGCTGAGTCATTAAGCCCGGTTTCTCCCTTTTCAACCGCACAGAGGTTTTATGTCTTTATTCTCCCGCTTTGCGCTTTTGATTGGTTTATGTTTTTCGCTGGGCACCGCGCAGGCCGTGACGGTGGCTGACCAGCAGGGCAGTTTTACGCTCGATACGGCTCCCAAACGCGTCGTCGTTCTGGAGTTGTCTTTTGTGGATGCGTTAGCCGTGGTGGATGTCAGCCCGGTGGGCGTGGCCGATGACAACGACGCAGAACGTATCTTGCCGGAAGTGTGCCAGCGCATCGGTGCATGGAAGTCCGTTGGCACCCGTTCGCAGCCGAGCCTTGAGGCGATTGCCGCGCTGAAGCCGGATCTGATCATTGCCGACAGCAGCCGTCACGGCGGCATTTACACCGCGCTGAAAGGCATTGCACCGACGCTGATGCTGAAATCCCGCAACGAAACTTACACTGAGAATCTGGAATCGGCGGCGATCATCGGCAAAGTGCTGGGGAAAGAGGCGCTGATGCAGCAACGTCTGGCGGAACATCACCAGCGGATGCAGGCGTTTGCCAGCCAGTTGCCAAAAGGTACGCAGGTGGTGTTCGGCACCTCGCGCGAACAGCAATTTAATTTGCATACGCGCGATTCCTACACCGGCAGCGTGCTGACGTCGCTTGGCCTGGTTGTGCCGGAGCCGGTTAAGCAGCAGGCGCTGGCAAATATCAGTTTTGAGCAACTGCTGGCGATCAACCCGGACTGGCTGATTGTCGCGCACTACCGTCAGGAAAGTATCGTGCGCCAGTGGCAGCAGGATCCGCTGTGGCAAATGATGAAAGCCGCGCAGAAAAATCAGATCGCGGCAGTCGATGCTAACGTCTGGGCGAGAATGCGCGGGGTGTTTGCCGCTGAACATATTGCCAGTGACGTTGTAAAAATCCTGCATCATCAGGCGGTCGTTACCGCACCATGATGGCAGTAACACGGAGAGTGAAAGGGTGGCGCTGGACGTTGCCCCTGTGCGCATTGGGCGTCAGCTTCTGGCTGACGCTTTTTTGCCGTTCTGCGGTGCCCATCGGCGCACTGGAATCTTTGCGCGCGCTGCTTCCCGGCCCGCCCGCGTCACTGGCGCAGGCGCTGGTGCTCAATCTGCGGCTGCCCCGCAGCCTGGTGGCGATGTTGCTCGGTGCCAGCCTGGCGCTGGCGGGCAGTTTGCTGCAAACCCTGACCCGCAATCCGCTGGCATCGCCTTCCTTATTTGGCATTAACGCCGGGGCCTCACTGGCGATGGTGGTGGTCAGTGCCCTCAGCCCGCAACTGTTATCTGGTTTCAGCATTGCGCTGGTGGCGGCCACCGGCGGCGGAATAAGCTGGGGGATGGTGATGCTGACCGGCGGCGGCTGGCAGCAGGCGGGTGACCGCAGCCGGTTAATTCTTGCCGGTGTCGCCGTTTCGGCGTTGTGCGCAGCGCTGGCGAAGGCGACGCTGATCCTCTCAGAAGATCATGCATACGGCATTCTAAACTGGCTGGCCGGAGGCGTGGCGCACGCCCGCTGGCCGGAGTTCTGGCATTTGTTTCCGTTTACCGTAATTATCGCGCCGTGGGTTTTACTGCTTTCCAGCCGCCTGAATTTGTTGCAGGTCAGCGATGAAAGCGCACAGACGCTTGGCGTAAATCTGCCGCGCCTGCGGCTGACCATCAACCTGATGGTGCTATTGCTGGTCGGTGCCTGCGTCAGCGTCGCCGGGCCGCTGGCCTTTATCGGGCTGCTGGTGCCGCATATTTCCCGTTACTGGATTGGCTACGACTTGCGCCGCATGTTGCCGGTGAGCATGATTTTTGGCGCAACGCTGATGCTGCTGGCCGATCTGCTGGCGCGCTTTCTGGCGTGGCCGGGTGAATTACCGGCGGGCGTGGTGCTGGCGCTGATTGGCGCACCGTTCTTTGTCTGGCTGGTGAGGACACGCACATGACCCGGCAGTTCACGGTGTTCACCGTTCTGATCAGCCTGTTGCTGCTGACCTTCCTGATTTCCCTGCGTTATGGCACGCACACCCTGACGTTTGAGCAAATGCGTCTGGCGCTTGCGCCCGCTGATGACAACCATTTCCCGCTGATGGAATATCGCCTGCCGCGCTCACTCCTGGCTGTGCTGGTTGGCGCGGCACTGGCGCTTTCCGGCGTGCTGGTGCAGGGCATTATCCGCAATCCGCTGGCCTCACCGGATATTCTGGGCGTTAACCACGCCGCCGGGCTGATGTCGGTGGGCGCGCTGATGCTGTTCCCCGCGCTTTCCGTTTTGTGGCTGCCGCCGCTGGCGTTTATCGGTGGGATTACCGCGTTTGTATTGCTGCGCCTGATGTCAGGGCGTTCCGCGCCTTTGAAGCTGGCGCTGACCGGCGTCGCGCTGACCGCATTTTACGCCAGCCTGACGGATTACCTGATGTTGTCGCGGCCGATGGAAATCAACAGCGCATTGTTATGGCTGACAGGAAGTCTGTGGGGACGCGGCTGGAATTTCGTCGAAATCGTTGCGCCGTGGTTGCTGATATTGCTGCCGCTCAGCCTGTGGTTTTGCCGCGATCTGGACGTACTCGCGCTTGGCGATGAAAGCGCCTCGACGCTGGGTATTCGTGTTTCCCGCGTGCAGCGTCTGGTGTTATTGCTGGCGGTTGCACTGGCGGCCATCAGCGTCGCCGCCTGCGGGCCGGTCGGTTTTATTGGCCTGGTCGCGCCGCATCTGACCCGCAAGCTGGTCGGTGGCCGTCACCGTGTGCTCATCCCGGCGTCATTGCTGGTGGGCGCACTGATTTTACTGCTGGCAGACGTGCTGGCGCGTACCTTACATCCGCCGCTGGAGCTGCCTGCAGGCGTTTTAACGGCGGTGATCGGTGCACCGTATTTTTTCTGGTTACTGATGAGAACCCGCTGATTATGCAACTGAGTGCAGACAATCTGTATGCCGGTTACGGCAATAAAAACATTCTGAACGGGCTTTCGCTGAGCCTTCCGGCGGGGAAAATCACGGCGCTGATCGGCCCGAACGGTTGCGGGAAATCGACGTTGCTGAAATGTTTTTCCCGCTTACTGACGCCGTCTTCCGGAATATTACGGCTGGGGGCAGATGATTTATCCGCGCTGCACGGGCGCACGCTGGCACGTAAACTGGCACTGTTGCCGCAACAGCATATTGCACCGGAAGGGATCAGCGTGCGGGAGCTGGTGGGCTATGGCCGCAGCCCGTGGTTGAATCTGTGGGGCAGGTTGGGGCAGCAGGATAAAACGGCTGTTGAAAAGGCCATGCAGGAAACAAATATCACGGATCTGGCGGAAATGCGGGTCAGCGAGCTTTCCGGCGGGCAGCGGCAGCGCGTCTTTCTGGCAATGGTGCTGGCGCAGGATACGCCGCTTGTTTTGCTCGACGAGCCGACAACGTATCTCGATATCAGCCATCAGGTTGAGCTGATGAATTTATTGCGCCGCCAGAACCAGCAAGGTAAAACGCTGGTGGCGGTATTGCATGACCTTAATCAGGCCAGCCGGTATTGCGATTATCTGGTGATGATGGCAAAGGGGAATATCATCGCACAGGGCACGCCGGAAGAGATCATGACGCCTGCGCTGCTGGCTGAGGTCTTTGATATTCATGCTCAGATTCACCCTGACCCGGTATCAGGCAGGCCGATGTGCGTGGTGAAGTAAGCATTCCGGCATGTATTCCCGCCTGTCAATAAAAGCCGAAATATTCACTACTCTCAATAGGACGAGAGTTCATCTGCCCATTTTAAGGCCTGTTGCATATCCTGGATAATGCCGTTTTCCGGCAAGTTTAAATCCTGGCAAAGTGCACGGGCTTCGTCCCACTTTTGCTGCTCATAAAGTTGGCTCAGATAAAGGATCTTATAAAGCAAACCTTCGTGGTTGCATAATGCGGACATGACACCTTCGGATAAGGATATTTGCTGGAATAAATCTTCATGGGATATTTCAAGTATCACATCTAATAATGAAAACAGACCACAAAAGAAGGCATCATGCGCCTGTTGTTGCAATCCAATCTTGGTGGCTATCAGTTCGCAGAATCGTCCTCTGGCCAAACTTGTGAAATACAGCTCAGCGGTTTTCATATCATCAAGGTTTGATATGCATACGATGGAGACAAAACGGCGAAGTTCGTTATATCCCAAATACAGAATTATTTCCCTTATGGTCAGATCATTGGACAAAACGATACCACGGCGCTGAAAGAGAATGTTCTTTGAAAACTTCAGGAGCTTATAGGATAATGTCACATCAGTCTTTAAGAGCTCTTCAATTGTTTCCAGATTGGGCGAATCAACATTTATTTCTTTCATCAGTTTTAGCAGGGAAATCCTGTTGGGCGATAGCTTTTTGGATTGGATGACCTCCGGTTTTTTGTAAAAATACCCCTGAAATAAAGTAAAGCCTGCGTCAGCATACGCGTCGAAAACCTCTCTGGTTTCGACCTTTTCGGCCAGAAATGTTATGCCGGTTAATATATCGTGCTTATTTTTTAAATACGTTATTATTTCATCTTGTGACTTTTTACTGACATCGAATTTAATGGTGGAAATATACGGGAAAAACGCCTCCCATTTTTCTTCCAGAATAAAGTCGTCGAGGGCTATTTTAAAACCGTTAATGTATAGTTTTTTTACTGCGCTGAGCAGGTCTGCGTCTGGCACTGCGTTTTCCAGTATTTCAATCACCACTTTATCTCTGGGGAGAATGCTGGCTGTACCATTTATGATCAGCTGATAAGGGAAATTAATAAATGAAGTATGAGGACCCACCAGGCGGGGAAGGGGCATGCCAAGCAGATGATCGGAGATCATACTATAAGTTGCATGTTCGTCAGAGACATTGGGGAAGTAATTACTCATGCTGTCTCTGAAAAGGAGTTCGTAAGCGACAGTTTTCAGATCACGATTAAATATAGGCTGCCTTGCTATAAAAGAATTCATCAATATTCCCCTTGCCGCAATTTACCTTATGACCTTATATCATGTGCAAATAATGATAAGTATGATCGTCAGCACAGATAATCATGGTTAGAATATTTTTGTCATGATTCTTACCGTTATGAGAACTGATTTAAATTGTCCCCTGATCACAAGGATAGATGAGATATCCACTCTTTTGAGAAAACTTCTTAAAAGCCTTCTGTAAGAATCGTTTTATTCCTCAGTGTTTCACCGGACGGGCACCACGTTATTCCTGCACAAATTTTGCCAAATGCCGAAGATTAAACTATATATGACAATAGTTTAGTAAACCTCCTACACCCCAACAGCGCCGTCAGAGCGCAAGACACCGAGAAAATACAATGATCATTTCTGCATCAACGGATTACCGTGCGGCGGCAAAAAGCAAATTGCCGCCGTTTCTGTTCCATTACATCGACGGCGGCGCTTATAACGAGCATACGCTCAGACGTAATACTGCCGATCTGGCCGATATCGCGTTGCGCCAGCGCATCCTGAAAAATATGTCCGATCTCAGCCTGGAAACACAGTTGTTTGGCGAAAAGCTGGCGATGCCGGTGGTGCTGGCACCCGTTGGGCTGACGGGCATGTATGCACGTCGTGGCGAAGTTCAGGCGGCGCGGGCGGCAGCCACAAAGGGGATCCCTTTCACGCTTTCTACCGTGTCGGTTTGTCCGATTGAAGAGGTTGCCCCGGCCATCAACCGGCCAATGTGGTTCCAGCTTTATGTTTTAAAAGATCGCGGATTCATGCGTAATGCGCTCGAACGTGCTCAGGCGGCAGGCGTGAAAACGCTGGTTTTTACCGTGGATATGCCGGTGCCCGGTGCACGTTATCGTGATGCACATTCGGGGATGAGTGGCCCGAACGCTGCTGCACGCCGGATGTTACAGGCGGTGACACACCCGCAGTGGGCGTGGGATGTCGGCCTGAACGGTAAACCGCATGACCTGGGTAACGTTTCTGCGTATCGCGGTAAACCGACCACGCTGGAAGATTACATCGGCTGGCTGGGCGCAAACTTCGACCCGTCAATTTCATGGAAAGATCTGGAGTGGATCCGCGAGTTCTGGAAAGGCCCGATGATCATCAAAGGCATTCTGGACCCTGAAGATGCCAAAGACGCCGTAAAGTTTGGCGCCGACGGCATCGTCGTTTCTAACCACGGTGGCCGCCAGCTCGACGGCGTGCTGTCCACTGCCCATGCGTTGCCCGCGATCGCTGACGCCGTGAAAGGTGACATCACGATCCTGGCGGATTCAGGCATCCGCACTGGCCTGGATGTCGTGCGCATGATTGCCCTCGGCGCTGACAGCGTGTTGCTGGGGCGTGCGTTTGTTTATGCGCTGGCGGCGGCGGGTGAGGCGGGCGTAATCAATTTGCTGAATCTGATCGAAAAAGAGATGAGGGTGGCGATGACGCTGACCGGCGCGAAGTCCATTTCCGAAATCAGCGCGGATTCGCTGGTATACGGGCGCGGCGTGCGATAAACGCGGTGAACCGGGGCAGAGCTGACGGCTGCCCCGCTGATTTACGCACCGGTGCAATAACCGTTTCGTCCGGCGTGCTTGGCCTCATACAGCGCCAGGTCGGCACGCCTGAGTAACTCCAGTGATGTCATCCCCGGCGCCCATTGCATGATGCCCTGGCTGACGGTCACAATATCGGAAACCTGTGATAATGCGTGGGGAATGGCCGCTTTCTCAATGTTTTGCCTGATGCGCGAAGCTACCGCTTCAGCCTCCTGCGCCCCTGTGTTATGCAGCAATATCACAAATTCTTCCCCGCCATAGCGGGCAACCAAATCAGCCGGTTGCCGCACGGCGTTCTTGAAACATTCCGCGATACTTACCAGGCAGGTATCTCCGGCCTGATGGCCGTAGTGGTCGTTGTATTTCTTAAAGAAATCGACGTCGATCATAATGACGGAAAGCGTTCCGCCCTGACGTTCGGTTTGCGCAATGTGTTGCTCAAGCTGGCTATCGAACTGGCGGCGGTTGGCTACGCCGGTGAGCGGATCGTTATGCGCCAGATTATCCAGTTTACTGACCAGCATTGCGTTATCGCATTCCCGGCGGACAGATAAAACAAACCAGCGGTTGAGCATTATGCGCCCCGTCTCGAACAACACGCTGATGATGATTATCGCGGCGACTTCCAGAACCGGAATGCTCGGCGCAAGAAAGACCAGATGATAGAACAGCGAAACCCATAGCGGAGACGTGAAGCTATAAAGGATGGGGGCTGCCGGATAGAGTGCGATCAGAGCGGTAAAAATCAGCATACAAAACAGCGGGAAAATCAGCTGCTGCTGCACGTCATTGCTGAGCATAAAGTGGAACAGCGTTGCCCAATACAGGCCGGTCAGAAATGCCAGCGCCATCGCCGGGAAGCGCGACCTGACAAAGCGCAGCAAAGGCAGTATCAGGATAAAAAAGACGAGAAAAATAAGCGACATTCTGTCGAATTCTGCGCCAGAAATCGCGGCTGCCGATTCGGGAGCAAGCAGCGGCCTGAAATAGTGCCGCCCGAAAAGAAAAAGCGCAAAACAGAGATTGGCAAACAGCAGCCACAGCCCGCTGGTGCGCAAAGCGGTTTTTTTGTAATGCTCAAGCAAGGCGCTGAACGCGGTATCTTGCGCGGGGCTGGGGGCTTTTGGCATGTTTATCCTTAACATTGTTCTCGGGAAATAGTGTAGTCGCCCCGTGGCACAAGGTTAGGGTATTTGTTTTCTGAGGAGGAATATTGATGAAAGTATTCATCCGGCACCACTGTGCACAGGCAATAAACACCTTCTGCATCAGGCGATCACCGCCCGTGCGGCCATATTTGTATGAAACCGAATCCTTACATTTTTAGCCATTAAGAAATCTAGACATCTAAACGTTCGTTTTGTAGAGTGTTGCCACCTGCTGAGTTAATAATTGATTCGGTTAAGAAAAATACGATGGCGGCGACACAATGATCAGTAACATTAAAATCCTCGATGGCGGCATGGGCCGCGAACTGGCCCGGATGGGCGCTCCCTTTCGGCAGCCTGAATGGTCAGCCCTGGCACTGATGCAGGCCCCGGAGTTTGTCCGTGCCGCACACGATGCTTTTATTGCCGCCGGTTCTCAGGTCATTACTACTAACAGCTACGCCGTTGTGCCGTTCCATGTCGGCGAAACCGTCTTTGCTGAGCAGGGCGCGGCGCTGATTGCGCTGTCCGGCAAACTGGCGCGTGAAGCCGCAGATGCCGCGCCGGTGGCGGTCAACGTCGCGGGCTCACTTCCCCCTGTTCTGGGCTCCTATCGACCGGATCTGTTCGAACCTGTGGCGGCTAAAAAGCTGCTTAAGGTGCTGGTTGAAAACCTCTCTGACACCGTCGATTACTGGCTGGCTGAAACGCAAAGCTCTGTCGCGGAAGTTGAAGCCGTGCGCGACGTGCTGGGTGATGACTCCCGCCCGCTGTGGCTTTCTTTTACATTGCAGGACAACCTCGGTGAGCGGGGGAACGCCTCATTGCGCTCCGGTGAATCCATCGAACAAGCCGTTGACGCCGCTCTGCGGGTTTCTGCCAGCGCGGTTCTGTTCAACTGCAGCCGCCCGGAAGTGATGGCCGCCGCCGTGCAGGCCGCAAGAGCGGCACTGGCCGCGCAGGGTTCCGCACTGGATATCGGTGTTTACGCGAATGCCTTCGAGCCTGCGGATAACAAACGCGGCGCAAACGAAGGGTTGAGTAAAATTCGCCAGGACACTGACCCGGCCGGATACCTTGAGTTCGCTCAGGACTGGGTAGCAAAAGGTGCGACGATGGTGGGTGGTTGCTGCGGTATCGGGCCGGAACACATTGCCGCACTGAAAAACGCATTCAGCGAATAAAATCAAAAACAATTCAGCCGCCCGACGGACTGAATTTTGGGGCGTTATCGCCCCAATGACAGGGGAGAAAATATGTTAGATCGTCGTTCGTTTATTAAAAGTGCGGGGGCACTTTCCATCGCTGCGGCAACGCACTCTTTGTGGCTGGGCAACGCGTTTGCCGCCGACGCTGAGAAGCCAAAAAAAGGCGGTCATCTGGTGGTCGGCGTGGATAACGCCTCCAGCACCGACCGTCTGGATCCCGCGTTCTGGTTCGAAACGTACATGTATTTTGTCGGTTCGCAGATGTTCAACAATCTGGTAGAGATCGACGAAAGTGCCGGGCTTGCGCCATCGCTGGCGGAATCCTGGTCTTCTGCCGATGGCAGCAAAACCTGGGTGCTGAAAATCCGTCAGGGCGTGCAGTTCCACGATGGCCGTTCGCTCGGCGCGAAAGACGTGGTGTATTCCCTGAATCACCATCGTGGCGAGAAATCCACGTCGCCGGTGAAAGGTTATCTGGATACCGTCAGTTCAATTGAAGCGACCGGCGACCATGAAGTCACTATCAAACTGACTGCGCCGGATGTGGAGTTTGTCTGGTTACTGAGCGCCGTGCACTTCGCTATTACCGCCGAGAATGAAAACTTCGACAAAGGCATCGGCACCGGTGCGTTTATTTTGGAAAAATTCCAGCCGGGCGTGACCACGCTGACCAAACGCAATCCGAACTACTGGAACAGCGAACGCGGGCACGTAGATTCCGTCGAAACACTGGCGATGAATGATTCCACCGCGCGCGTTGCGGCGCTGGTCAGTGGCTCTGCTCAGCTAATTAACCGTGTGAATCCGCGCATCGTCAGCCGCATTGAACGCATGCCGAATCTGAAACTGGTGCGGGCAAAAGACAGCATGATTTACACCTTCCCGGGGCTGTCGAATCTGGCACCGTTCGATAATGTTGACGGGCGTCTGGCGCTGAAATATGCCATCGATCGCCAGCAGATTATCGACACCGTGCTGGGCGGATACGGCACTGTCGCCAATGATAATCCTATCTTCCCGTCGAACCGTTATTTCGCCAAAGATATTCCACAGCGTCCGTACGACCCTGAAAAAGCCCGGTTCCACTGGAATAAATCCGGGTTCAGCGGCCCGCTGACGCTGAATGTCGCGGATGCCGGTTTCCCGGGTGCGGTTGACGCGGGTCAGCTCTATCAGCAATCTGCGGCAAAAGCCGGGATCAATCTCAACGTGGTTCGCGTGCCGGACGATGCATTCTGGAATGATATCTGGCAGAAGAAAGCGTTTGTGTCCTCAAACTGGGCAAACCGTCCGACCGCTGATGCGCTGCTCTCCCTGGTGTTCACCAGCCAGTCTTCGTGGAATGAATCGGCGTGGCACGTCCCGGCCTTCGACGCGATGGTGAAAGCCGCACGCGGTGAGGCAGATGAAACACGGCGCAAGCAGATTTACCACGATATTCAGGTCATGCTGGTGGATCAGGGTAGTGAGATTATCCCGCTTTATGCGGATGCCCTCGACGGTTGTTCAGCAAAAATCAAAGGGTTCACGTCTGTTCCGGGGATGCCTCTGAGCGGCAACCGCGCCGCAGAAAAAGTCTGGATTGAAAGCTGAGCCGGGTAAAATAATGTCAGAGTTATCCTCGCAAAAAGCGACACAACGGCCTGCGGGCCGTTTATTACCCGCACGTCCTTCCTTACTGAATATGGTTCTGGTGCGGTTGTTTTATGGCGTCCTGGTGGTGCTCGCCGTTTCTGTGCTGATTTTTGCCGGTGTGCAATTGTTACCGGGTAACGCCGCGACGGCGATCCTCGGCCAGAGCGCGACGCCGGACGCTATCCGCGAACTGAACCTGCAACTGGGGCTGGATAAACCGGCGATCAGCCGCTATCTGAGCTGGTTGCTCGGGGTGCTGCACGGTGATTTTGGCACCAGTTTTTCCACCCGTGAAGCCATCAGCGGCCCGTTGTTTACGCGGCTTGGCAACACGCTGTTCCTGGCCGGATGCACCGCCGCCATTGCGGTTCCGCTGGCGCTGCTGATTGGTTTTATTTCCGTGCGTTATCATGGCAGCGTTATCGATACTTTCCTGAATGCCATCACCCGCGCCACCGTTGCGCTGCCGGAATTTTTCTCCGGTTATCTGTTGATCCTGATTTTCGCCATTACGCTGGCGTGGGCACCGAGCAACAGCAGCATTACGGCGGATATGCCGCTGGCGGCCCAGCTTTCAGCGATTTCCCTGCCCTGCGCGACACTGGTGCTGGCGATCCTCGGGCATATGAGCAACATGACCCGTGCCGCGCTGATTGCCGCGCAAAGTTCTGCTTATGTGGATACCGCGTTGCTGAAAGGGCTGTCGCCATCGCGCATTTTATGGCGTCACGTTCTGCCCAACGCCATCGGCCCGATCATTAACGTCGTGGCAATCAACCTGGCCTATCTGATGGTCGGTGTGGTGATTGTCGAAAACGTGTTTGTGTATCCGGGGCTGGGGCAGTACATGGTCGACAGCATCAGCAAACGTGATATTCCGGTAATGCAGGATTGCGCGCTGTTGCTGGCCGGGATCTATATCCTGCTGAATTTGCTGGCGGATGTGATGGCGCTGGTCGCCAATCCGCGTTTACGCCACAACCGCTGATGCTTAGGAAATGACTGCAATGCCTGCATTAAAACCCTCTTCGGTTCTTGGCCTGCTGGTGCTGAGCCTTTTTATTCTTATCGCCGTTTTCGCGCCCTGGTTGTCGCCACATGCACCGGATCAGACGCTCGGCATGTCCTGGGATTTGCCCGGCCCCGGCGTTTTGCTTGGCACCGATAATCTTGGTCGTGATTTGTTGTCCCGTCTGATCTGGGGCACCCGCGTTTCGCTGGGGGTGACCGCGCTGGCGGCGCTGGTCGCATTTGTGGTCGGCTGCACGCTGGGCTTCATCGCCGGGCTGCGTGGCGGCTGGGTAGATCAGGTGATTTCCCGGTGTAATGACATTGTGATGGCGATCCCGACGCTGATTCTGGCGTTAATCGTGCTGGCCGTTTTGCCGAAAACTATTTTGATCCTGACGCTGGTTCTCGGCCTGCTCGAGTCTACCCGCGTGCTGCGCGTGGCACGTTCGCTGGCGGTGGATATCGGCGTGATGGAGTTCGTTGACGTGGCGCGTCTGCGTGGCGAAAGCCTGGGCTGGATCCTCTGGCGGGTGATCTTACCGAATGCTTTACAGACGCTGATCGCCGAGTTTGGCCTGCGCTTTATTTTCATTTTGTTGTTCCTCTCTGCACTCTCTTTCCTCGGTTTAGGCATTCAGCCGCCGACTGCTGACTGGGGCGGGCTGGCACGCGATAACAAGGACGGTATTTTATTCGGCGTCTGGGCTGCACTGATCCCAGGTGGTGCTATTGCCGTGCTCGCGCTGGCGGTAAATGCGGTGGCCGACTGGCTGATGAGCGGTGAACGCCGCCGTTGGGGGAAAAAGCATGAAGGATGAACTGTTAAGCGTTGAGCATCTTCGGGTGGTCACCGTCGGTAAAAACCCGCGAACGCTGGTTGATGATGTCTCGCTGAGTGTAAAGCGTGGCGAAGTGCTGGGGCTGATTGGCGAATCTGGCGCAGGGAAATCCACCATCGGGCTGGCAATCCCCGGCCATTGCCGCCAGGGGATGCGGATCCACTCCGGCAGTATTGTGTTTAACGGGCAGGACCTGACATTACTGTCTGACCGGCGCTTACGTCAGATCCGTGGCCGCCATATTGCCTACGTGGCGCAGTCAGCCGGTGCGGCGTTTAACCCGGCGATAACCCTGGGCGAGCAGGTGATTGAAGCCGCACTTAAGCATAAAATCTACGATCGTCAGCAGGCTCAGGCGCGCGCCATTGAGCTGTTTGAACTGCTCGGCTTGCCGCAGCCGCAGGCGTTTTATCAGCGATATCCGCATCAGGTCTCCGGCGGGCAGTTACAGCGCGCAATGATTGCGATGGCGCTGTGTGCGAACCCTGAACTGCTGATTTTCGATGAGCCGACGACCGCGCTGGATGTCACCACGCAGCTTGGCGTGCTGAAAGCCATTGCCGATGTGATCCGTATTTCCGGGGTAGCGGCGATTTATATCAGCCACGATCTGGCCGTCGTTGCGCAGATCAGCGATAAAATCATGGTATTGCAGCACGGTAAAATGGTGGAGCAGGCACCGACCGCGCAGCTGCTGGCACAACCGCAACAGGAATACACCCGGCGTTTGCTTAATGCGCAGGGCGAACCCAAAATGCCGCAAACCGGCGAGGCACCGGTGGCGCTGAGTCTGCGAAACATTAGCGCGCGTTATCAGTCGCAACCGGTTTTGCAGGATATTTCGCTGGACCTGCCGCGGGGTCGTACGCTGGCAGTGATCGGCGAATCCGGTTCGGGCAAATCGACGCTGGGCAAAGTCATTTGCGGGCTGCTCAGCCCGGAAACGGGGGCGGTGACGCTGGAACAGGAAACGTTGTCTGCGGGTTTGCGTCAGCGTAGCCGCCCGCAGTTGCGCGATGTGCAGCTGATCCATCAGATCCCCGATACCGCGCTGAACCCGAAAGAGCGGATCGGCGGGCAGATTTCCCGCGTGCTGGAATGTTTCACTGCGCTGAACCGCAGTGAGCGGCAGGCTAAAGTCAGTGAACTGCTGGCGCAGGTTGGGCTGAACGCGGAGCTGGCGGAGCGGTTCCCTGCGGCGTTGTCCGGCGGCCAGAAGCAGCGCGTATGCATCGCGCGGGCACTGGCGGCGGGGCCGAAACTGATTGTGTGCGATGAGCCAACGTCAGCGCTGGACCCGCTGGTGGCGCGGGACGTACTGGCGCTGCTGCGCAAAATCCAGCAGGACACCGGCATCGCGTACCTGTTTATTACCCACGATTTGCAGGTCGTGCGCGAGATTGCCGATGAAGTTGCCGTCCTGAAGCAGGGCGTGATTGTGCGTCAGGGGCCGGTGGCGTCTGCGCTGAGTGAACCTCTGGACGATTACACCCGAGAACTGCTGCATTCGGTGCCGGAAATGCGCACGGGCTGGCTGGCGGAAATGTCCGCCAGTGCGTAAAACTGCCTCCCCTTAACCGGGGAGGCGTTAATCCAATGTTATTTTTTGTTCAGTAACAAAACTTTCTAATTCACCTCTCTTTACACTTCCCTAATAATCCTGTCACTAAAGATCTCTTTATTTGTACCGATAACCCTCCTGAACGGTAAATATTTTTAAGGTAATTTCCCCCGCTTTAAAAATTAATTTGAGATAAGTGATGCTGGATTATTTAAAAGAAAATAAACAGTAATTTCGCTATGCAATCATCAGTACTTTGAATTGTTTCGTGTTGTATTCATTTTATTGGCCAGGAAATAAGGGAGTGAGAATGTTTAGTATGATCAACAATATGCGTGTGGGTACCCGTCTGGGGGCCGCATTCAGCCTGGTAATTCTGCTTTTAATTATTGTCAGCGTGACGGCAGTAACCAAAATAAGTGCTATTAACGACAGTATTGACCAAATAGTCAGCGATCGTTATGTGAAAGTCCGCCTGGCATTTGACGTCCGCGACGGTGTGAATAACCAGATTAAATACTTGCGCGGAATTGTCATCGATACTAAAAATCCTGAGCAAAACCAAAAACGCTATTTACAACTTGATGACACCGTTAAAGAAACTAATCTGGCGATGAGCAAAATTGCAGCTATCCAGACAACGGTGACCGGCAAGCAAAAAATCAAGGCATTGCAGGATGCCAGCGTGGCGTTTGAATCCGGTAAAGAAGCGCTGATCACTCTGGCCCGCGCCGGTGATATGGATGGTGCAACGGAATATGTGCTGCGCAAGCTGACCACGTCTCAAAATGCCTATCTGGATCTGGCGACCGCTTTCGCTAATTCTCAGGATCAGCAGTTGCAGGCCGAAGGCATTAAAGCCGTAGCAGACGGACACACCGCCATCGAGCTGACCCTGATTTTCTCCGCACTGGCAATCCTGGTGGCGGCGGCGCTGGGCTATTTCCTGACCCGTTCTATCACCCGTCCGTTGCTTAATGCGGTGAAAGTGGCAGAAAACGTGGCCGCAGGCGATCTGACCACGCAAATTCAGGTGAGCTCGGGCGATGAAACAGGCCAGCTGATGCAGGGCCTGAAAAACATGAACGAAAACTTACTGAAAATTGTGACCGAAGTCCGCGCCGGCACAAACGCTATCAACAGCGCGTCCAGCGAAATTGCCGCCGGAAACCTTGATTTGTCTTCCCGTACCGAGCAGCAGGCCAGTTCGCTGGAAGAAACCGCTTCTGCGATGGAACAAATGACGGCGACGGTGAAGCAGAACGCTGATAACGCCCGTCAGGCGAACCAGCTGGCGACACAGGCTTCCCGCGTGGCAGTACAGGGCGGTGAAGTGGTGGGTGAAGTGGTTAACACGATGGAAGGCATTAATGCTTCCTCGCGTAAAATTGTGGATATCATCGCGGTTATTGACGGTATCGCCTTCCAGACCAACATTCTGGCGCTAAACGCCGCTGTAGAAGCGGCGCGTGCCGGTGAGCAGGGGCGTGGATTTGCGGTTGTGGCCTCTGAAGTGCGCAACCTGGCGCAACGTTCCGCCAGTGCCGCGAAAGAGATCAAAGTGCTGATCGACGATTCTGTTTCTAAAGTTGATAACGGTACGCAGCTGGTCGCCAAAGCGGGTGAGACGATGGCCGAAGTGGTATCCAGCGTGAAAAACGTGACGGATATCGTGGGTGAAATCGCCATCGCCAGCAATGAACAAAGCACCGGCATCGAAGAGATCAACAAAGCCATTAACCAGATGGACGAAGTGACTCAGCAGAACGCCGCGCTGGTTCAGGAAGCCTCTTCCGCCGCGTATTCCCTGAATGAACAGGCAGAGCGTCTGTCGCAGGCTATCAGCATCTTTAAAGTCAGCGCGGGTTCAGCGAGCGCTGCCGTACGTCAGGCAGCACAAGCTAAAGCGCCTGCGTTGCCGGGTAGCCGTCGCCTCGCACCGGCAGGTAAAGCGGATGAAGGTAACTGGGAAACATTCTAAGCAGCTCCCCGTTTCAACGATTTTCCACATCCAAACCCGGTACTGAGTATCGGGTTTTTTACTTTTTGCCTCCGCTTTTGCCATAATCCCTTCGCCAACATAAAGGAGAAGGCATTGATGATGAAAAATACCCTGCGTAAAACGGCGCTGATCGCCACCGCTGCGATCACGATGGTCACGTTCAGTGCGGCGTCCCGTGCGCAAACGGCGACAAAAATGATCACTGTCCAGCAACAACTCGCTGCACTGGAAAAAGACAGCGGTGGCCGCCTTGGCGTAATGCTGATTAATACCGCCGATAACTCTCAAATCGCGTACCGTGCGGATGAACGTTTTGCGATGTGCAGCACCAGTAAATTTATGGCGGCGTCGGCCATTCTTAAACAGAGCGAAACGCAAAAAGATTTGCTGGCGCAGCCGGTGAGCATTAAGAAATCGGATCTGGTGAATTACAATCCGATTGCTGAAAAGCACGTTAACGGCACGATGACTCTCGGCGAGCTGGCGGCCGCGGCGTTGCAGTACAGCGATAATGTGGGGATGAACAAACTGATCGAACATCTCGGTGGCCCGCAAAAAGTGACCGAATACGCCCGCACGCTGGGGGATGACACCTTCCGCCTGGATCGCACCGAACCGACGCTGAACACCGCCATTCCCGGCGACGAGCGTGATACCTCCACGCCACGCGCTATGGCGCTCAGCCTGCAAAAAAATGCGCTGGGTGACGGGCTGGCCAGGCCGCAACAGGCGCAGCTGGTTGAGTGGATGAAAGGCAATACAACTGGTGCAATGAGTATCCGCGCAGGGCTGCCGGCAACGTGGATTGTGGGCGACAAAACGGGCAGTGGTGATTATGGCACGACCAACGACATTGCTGTGATCTGGCCTGAAAACAAGGCTCCGCTGGTCCTGGTGACCTATTTCACACAGCCACAGCAGGATGCAAAATCACGTCGTGATGTCCTGTCTTCCGCAGCGAAAATTGTGACTCAGGGGTATTGATGGGCTGATGATAATGCGGAAGGCGACTTCCGCTTTTTTTGACTCTCCGTGGTGCCGTTCCCCGTTAACCTTTCAGAAAATATCAGGTCATAAGCGGGGGACAACGCCCAACGCTGACCCGTTATGTGCTTTTTATATCAATAAAAGGTCATATATGACCTTTTAAATCAGACTAATTCTTTCAGCCAGCTATTCACGCTTTCCATTGTCTTACGCTCCTGATCGGCCTGCATCACAAACGCTTCATGCAGTTGCGCTTTGGGTGCGTAGCGGGCCAGCACGGATGCGCTGTCGCCGGGGCCATATCCACCGTGCGTAATAAACGGGATCAGCTTTTTGCCGGAAAGATCGTGCTGGCTCAGAAATGAGCGAACGGTGGTCGGCACGGTGGTGCCCCAGATTGGAAAACCGAGACAGATCGTGTCATAGCTTGCGATCTCCGGCACCGTTTCTTTCAGTGGCGGTTCAAAGCCACGCTCCTGCTCCTGTTGCGCCTGAGCAACGGTCTTCAGGTAGTCTTCCGGATAGGCGGTGGCCGGAATGATTTCGAACAGATCAGTGTTCAGCCCGCGATGGATAAGCCCGGCAATCACGCGGGTGTTGCCGGTGCGGGTAAAGTATGCCACCAGAATGCGGGAGCCTTGCTTTTGCAAAGCTCCGCTTTGTGTTGACGCACTGACAGAACCACTGACCAGAGGAAGACCCGCCAGTGCGGCTAACAGCATCCGGCGGGTGGCATCGTGGTCTGAATTCATGGTATCGCCTCTCCTGTTAGCGCCCGACGCGTGCCTGTAAGGCCGCCGGGTAGCGGTCACCCTGGACTTTCACGGTTTCCAGCGCCGTGGCGATATTGCTCAGTTCCCGCTCAGACAGCACCACGTCTGCCGCGCCCAGGTTTTCTTCCAGACGGTGCAATTTTGTGGTGCCGGGGATGGGCACAATCCACGGTTTCTGTGCCAGTAACCAGGCCAGTGCAATTTGTGCCGGTGTGACGGCTTTGTCCTGCGCGATCTGGTTAAGTACGGCAACCAGAGCCTGATTGGCCGTCAGCGCCTCCGGTGAAAAACGAGGGACTTTGCTGCGGAAATCGTCGCTGCCAAACGTTGCTCCGGCGGCGATGGAACCGGTCAGAAAGCCTTTTCCCAGCGGGCTGAAGGGAACAAAGCCGATGCCCAGTTCTTCCAGCGTCGGGATAATTTCCTGCTCCGGTTCACGCCACCACATCGAATATTCACTCTGTAATGCCGTAACCGGCTGAACAGCGTGCGCGCGACGGATGGTTTGTGCACCGGCTTCTGACAAACCAAAGTGTTTCACTTTGCCTTCGGCGATCAGGTCTTTCACCGTGCCGGCGACATCTTCGACGGGGACATCCGGGTCGACACGATGTTGATAAAGCAGATCAATGACATCGGTTTTCAGGCGTTTCAGCGAGCCTTCGACGGCCAGGCGGATATGTTCCGGCCTGCTGTTGAGGATTTGCTGCTTATTGTCATCACCAAACGTGAAGCCGAATTTTGTCGCAATAATGACTTTATCGCGCAGCGGTGCCAGCGCTTCACCGACCACTTCTTCATTGAGATAAGGGCCGTAAACCTCAGCAGTATCAAAGAATGTCACCCCGCGCTCTACCGCGGCGCGGATCAGTTCGATGGCTTGCCTGGTTTCTGTCACCGGGCCATAACCGTGGCTCAGCCCCATGCAGCCTAAACCTATTGACGAAACTTCAAGGCCGGATTTTCCCAGCAGACGTTTTTGCATGTGATTTCTCTCCGGATGTGACGTTAGACGTTCAGTTTACGTTGGGTCAGCCACTCAACCATGGCCGGATCGCGGTGTGAGAAGAACGCGCTGGTGCCGGTATCGAGCGCTGCAATCAGGTTCATCTCTTCATTGCTGAGCTCAAAATCCAGCACGTTGATGTTTTCTTCCATGCGCTCTTTACGCACGGATTTCGCCAGCGAAGCGATGTTGCGCTGGAACAGCCAGCGCAGGATCACCTGACCGACGCTTTTTCCGTATTTTTTACCTAATCCCATAATCACGGGATTCTGGAATAATCCGTTGCGGCCTTCCGCGAAAGGTGCCCACGCTTGCGGCTGGATCCCTCTGGACTGCATCCACGGCACGGGTTGAAGCTGTTGGGTAAACGGATTGACCTCCACCTGATTAACGGCGGGCGCAACGTTGTTGAATGCTATCAGGTCCGCGAGCCGGTCGGGATGGAAATTACTGACGCCAATCGCACGGATTTTCCCGGCCTGCTGCAACTCTTCCATTGCCCGCCATGCCCCGTGCACATCACCGTAAGGCTGATGGATCAGATAAAGGTCAACGTAATCAAGTTGCAGGCGATTTAAAGAGCGCTCGAACTGGGCTTTTGCGCCTTCATAGTTTGTATCCTGTAACCAGAGTTTGGTGGTGACGAACAGTTCATCGCGTGCAATACCGCTTTGTTTCAGCGCATTGCCCACCTGGGTTTCGTTCTGATAGGAGGCGGCGGTATCAATCAGGCGATAACCGGCGTCAAGGGCATCGAGCACGGAACGTTCACATTCGGCAGGGTCGTTTATCTGGAAAACGCCAAATCCCAGTAAAGGCATCTCAATGCCATTATTTAATGCGATGTTTTTCATTACATGTTCCTCTTTGGGGTCACTGTGTATTCATAGGATCCTATTGATGATAGACCCGATGCTTTCATCAGATTAGGTGGGGGGAACAGGATGGGTTTATGAAAGGAATTCATTAATCGAAGTTTTGCCCCGTTAACATTACAAAGTTGTCATTTTTCTGGCGGCTTTCTGTGGGGGCGGGCAGCGTAAACTCGGCGCATATCTTATTGCCGGGAAGACCTGCTGTATGACCATTTCCAAGCCAAAGCGGCTCGCTGTTATCACTTTCGTGCTCGTGTGCGGAGCCTCCTTTTGGGGCTATTCATTACGCACTTCACCTGCGGCTGAAAAGCCTGCGGCGGCAGCGCCGCTGGTCAGCCTGGTGGCGGCGCAAAGCAAGGATTTGCCCCTGACACTGAATACCCAGGGACATCTGGTTTCGCTTAATCAGGTGGATGTTCGTGGGCAAGTCACCAGCGCCGTTGCGCAGGTGGCTTTCCATGAAGGGGATTTCGTTAAAAAAGGCCAGCTTCTGTTTGTACTTGATGACGCTGAGCAGCAGGCCGCGCTGCATCACGCTGTCGCACAGCTGGCAGTGATGAAGGCGCAGCGGGATAAAGCCACCAGCGACCTCAACCGCGGGAAGTCACTGGTCAAACAGAATTACATTTCTTCTTCGGACTGGGACACGCTGGTCAGCGCACAGCAGCAGTACGCCGCGCAGTATCTCTCAGCGCAGGATGATATCCGCACCGCGCAGGCACAGCTGGCCTACACCCGTATTTATGCGCCGGTGAGTGGTAAAACCGGGGCGCTGAACGTGCATCCGGGCAGCCTGGCCCAGCCGAGCAGTACGCTGCCATTAGTCAGCATTAATCAGTTTGATCCCATCGGGGCGGAGTTCACTTTACCCGAACAGAACCTGAATTCAGTGATTGTGGCTCAGCAGCACGAGCCGGTAAAAGTCTGGGTGAATGATGCCAACGGAAAACGTATTGCCGGCACGCTAAACTTTATCGATAACAGCGTCAGCACCACCAGCGGCACCGTCAGTTTCAAAGCCACGTTCGACAATGCCAATAATCTGCTGTGGCCGGGGCTTTATCAGAACATTACGGTGGATGCCGGAACCACGCCGAATGCGGTTGTTCTGCCACCGCAGGCGGTGCAGGATGGCCCCGATGGTCACTTTGTGTATGTCATTGACAAACAGAGCCACGCCGCGACAGTACCGGTGACGTTATTGCGTATCCAGCAGCAGATGGCCGTCGTTGAAGGTTTATCCGCCGGCATGCAGGTGGTATCAGAAGGTGCGCGGATGCTGCGCCCGGGAATGGCAGTGACGGTGGCGGCTAACCACGCGGGGCAGACCTTATGAGTTTGTCCGAACTGTGTCTGAAACGCCCGATTGCCGTCATGCTATTGTGGCTGGCGGTCATGGCTGCCGGTTTGCTGTGCTGGTTTAAACTGCCGATTGCGGCCTTGCCAAATTACGATACCCCCACGATTCAGGTGAACGCCTCGCTCTCCGGGGCCAGCCCTGAAACGATGGCCTCTTCGGTCGCAACGCCGCTGGAGAAAAAACTTTCCACTATTCCGGGTGTGGTGACGCTGACCTCAAACAGTTTGCAGGGCGCGACCACCATTGTGCTGGAATTCGACCCGTCGCGAAATATTGATTCGGCCTCGGTGGACGTGCAGTCCGCGTTATATCAGGCTTTGAAGCAATTGCCGTCTGAAATGACCACGCCGCCCTCGTTTCGTAAAATTAACCCGGCGGATGCACCGATTGTACAAATCGGTCTGGATTCACCGTCGATGCCACTTTCTGATCTGAACCGGTACTCTGATGACCTGATTTCTCCGGCACTGTCTACCCTGACCGGTGTGGCGCAGGTGACGGTAATCGGCCAGAAACGCTATGCGGTGCGGGTGGAGGTTAATCCGGACAAACTGGCGGCAACCGGTTTAACGCTCGAAGATGTGAACTCTGCGCTGAGCGCAGCCAACTCCAATTCACCGATTGGTGAGCTGGACGGGAAGCGCCAGATGGTGATGTTGCAGACCAGCGGCGACCTGATGAATGCGGCTGATTTTGCCAAAGTGGTGATCGCCACGCGTAACGGCCTGCCGGTGCGGCTTTCTGATGTCGCTTCCGTTGAGGACAGTATTGAGAACACCCTGAGTTTCAGTGCGGTCAACGGACATCACGCGATTGTACTCAGCGTACAGCGCCAGCCGGGTGCCAACATCGTAGCGACGCTGGATTCTATCCGCCAGCTGCTGCCGAAGATTCAGGCGCAAATGCCCGCCTCGGTGAACGTTAAGATCCTGAACGACCGTTCGATCTCTATCCGTAATGCCATTCATGACGTCACCGTCACGCTGATGCTGACTATCGGCCTGGTCATTATGGTGATTTTGCTGTTCCTGCGTCATGTCCGCGCAACGCTGATCCCCGCGCTCAGTCTGCCTGTTTCACTGTTGGGCGCCTTTGCACTGATGTACGCATTTGGCCTGAGTCTGGATAATATTTCCCTGATGGGGCTGACGATTGCCGTCGGGCTGGTGGTGGATGACGCCATTGTGGTGCTCGAAAACATCATGCGCTACATCGAGGCGGGCGAAAAACCGTTCCAGGCCGCGCTCAAAGGCGTCCGGGAGGTGGCATTTACGGTGCTGTCGATCTCGCTGTCGCTGATCGCAGTATTTATTCCGATCTTCCTGATGCCGGGTACGCTGGGGCTGCTCTTCCATGAATTTGCCTACGTGGTTTCACTGGCTATTCTGGTCTCTGCGGCCGCGTCATTGACGATTATTCCCTTGCTGGTGCCCATGCTTATCAAACCCCACACGGGGGAAGAGAAACCGGAACCGCGCTGGAGCCGGGTATTCGAAGCCGCGTTTGAAAGCCTGCGCCAGCATTACGCTAACGGGCTGGAGTGGGCGATCCGCCACCGTGCTGTCACGCTGAGCGTGGCGGTGAGCACCATCATTCTGACCGTCGGTTTATACTCGATTTCACCTAAGGGGTTTTTCCCGCAGGAGGATATCGGGCAGGTGACGGCCAATATTGATGCGCCGCAGGATATGTCTTATGAAGGCCGCCTGAAAGTGGCGGAGCAGTTGGGGACGACCTTGTTGCAGGATCCGAGCGTGGCTGACATGGTGACCAAAGTTGACCACGATACCACCCAGCTTTCGCTGACGCTGAAAGACCAGAACATGCGGCCCGCGATGGCTGATGTTTTGAAACAGATGCGTTCAGAAACCGCCTATCTGCCGGGGATTAAAGTGTTCTTCAGCCCGGTACAAAACCTGAAAGTGGGGGGCCGGAGCTCAAAAAGTAGCTATCAGTACACACTGCAATCGGTCAACAGCAGTGGCGGTACCAGCCTGAATGACTGGGCGAACAAAATGATGGTGGAGATGCAGAAGAGCGGGGTATTTGTGGGCCTCAACAGCGATGCGCAACTGAACGGTTTGCAGGCACAACTGGTGATTGACCGCAACAAAGCGTCGCTGATGGGCGTGGATATCCAGCAGATCCGCAAAAATCTTTATGATGCTTTCGGGACCTATCAGGTCTCGACTATTTATGCGCCGGAAGACAGCTATGAAGTCATCATGGAAGTGCAGGGGCCGTTCCGCCAGAACGAAAGTGATTTGTCGAAAATCTACGTCCGCGCGTCCGATAATTCCCTGCTGCCGATTACTACGTTTACCCATATTTCACGCACACAAGGCGTCACGGCCGTAAACCATCAGGGGCAGTTACCGGCCATTACGCTGTCGTTTGATCTGGCTCCCGGTAAGTCACTGTCCGATGCCACGCAGGCTATTTCGCAGGCGCAGCAAACGCTGAAAATGCCGGCCTCCGTGTTCGGGACTTACGCCGGCCAGGCGGCGCTGTTCCAGCAATCGCAAAGCAGCCAGATCTGGTTGATTTTGCTGGCACTGGCGGTGATTTATGTGATTCTCGGGATGTTGTATGAAAGCTGGATCCACCCGCTGACGATTCTTCTGGGGCTGCCGTCGGCGGCAGTCGGTGCGCTGCTGGCGCTGAGGCTGTTTAACCTCGACCTGACGTTTATCGCCATGATAGGTATCTTGCTGCTGATAGGCATTGTGAAAAAGAACGCTATCATGATGATAGACTTTGCATTAGCCGCGCAGCGCGAGCATGGCATGAGCCCGCATGACGCCATCATGCAGGCTTGTTTACAACGTTTCAGGCCGATCATGATGACCACGCTGTGCGCGATTATGGGCGCACTGCCGATAGCGCTGGGCCTGGGCGCCGGTGCTGAACTGCGCCAGCCGATGGGGGTAGCCATTGTCGGTGGTCTGCTGTTCTCGCAATTTATTACCCTGTTTATCACACCGGTGTTGTTCTTACTGTTCGACGGTAAAGGCAGCAAAACCGCAGAACCTGAGGTGAAGGAGCTGTCATGAGATTACTGTTGGTGGAAGACCAAAAAATGGCGTCCGAGTATATTGCCAAAGGGCTGACGGAGAATAATTTCGTGGTAGATGTCGCGCAAAACGGCGTTGACGGGCTGCATTTCCTGCTGACCAATGATTATGATCTGGCGATCCTCGATGTCATGTTGCCGGGCATTGATGGCTGGAAGGTGATTGAGATGGCGCGCCAGGCCGGTAAGCAAACGCCGATTATGTTCCTGACCGCGCGCGATGATGTGGAAGACCGCGTTCGCGGCCTGGAACTGGGCGCGGAAGATTATCTGATCAAGCCGTTTTCCTTCAGTGAACTTCTCGCCCGTGCGCGAGTGATCCTGCGCCGCCAGACGGCGCAGTATTCCCCTGCGGCGGAGGAAAACCAGCTACAGGTTGCCGACCTGACCCTCGACCTGCTTAAGCACCGGGTTACCCGCGCCGGCGTGCGCATTGAGCTGACGCAAAAAGAATTTTTGCTGCTCAGTTTGCTGATGCGCCGCTCGGGCGAAGTGCTGTCCCGCACCGTTCTGGCTGAGCAGGTGTGGGACATGAATTTCGACCCGGAAACCAATGTCATCGATGTCGCCATCCGCCGACTGCGCAACAAAATTGACGATGATTTCGACGACAAACTCCTGCATACGCTGCGCGGTGCAGGCTATGTGCTGGAACTGCGCACCTCATGAGATCACTTCTGCGCCCATTGCGCAATATGCCGATTACTTTCCGGTTAACGCTCTACTTTTCCCTGACGATGGCTATCGTCCTGTACTGTGTTTCCGGCCTGCTGTATTCCACCATGCGTTCTCAGCTCAATCAGAAAGATGAGCAGGAGCTGCGCAGCTCAATGCAGTTTCAGCAGGAGATGGCGGTTGCGATCAGTGAGCGGCAGGGGACTGAAGCGCAGTGGCAGAAAGAGCTGTTTGAATTTGTCGTGCAGCAGGAGCGGCTGTCGCTACGTATCATCAGCCCGGATGGCAAAATCTATTCTCAATCGGCCAATATGCGCGTGCCGCAGTCTGATTTTTCACCCCCGACCCAGAATTTCAGTTACCGGTCATGGCGTTACAGTGACGACGAACACCGGGAAAAGTATCTGATCACCTCGACGTATTTCACACTGAAAGATCATCAGCAATGGCTGGTGCAGGCCGCGCTGAATGTGTCAAAAAACAATGAAATCATTGAAAATTATTATCAGATGATGCAGTTCATCGCCGCTTTGGCGATCATCATCTTTTCCGCTTTTGGCTTCTGGCTGGCGCGCCGGGGGTTATCACCGCTGCGCACCATTATCGCGGACATCGAGAAAATTCACGCCGAAGACCTGCATACCCGTATTTCTACCCAGCGCTGGCCGACAGAACTGAATGCGCTGGCTGCTTCTTTTGACCGGATGATGATGCGGCTTGAAGCCTCCTTTAAGCAGCTCAACCGCTTCTCTTCTGACATTGCCCATGAATTACGTGCGCCGATCAATAACCTGATTTCTGCTGCCAGCGTGACACAATCTAAAGACCGCAGCAGCCAGGAATACCAGGAAACCCTCGCCGCCATTGTTGAAGAAGGTGAACGCTTGTCCCGAATGATCTCCTCCATGCTGTTTCTGGCAAGGGCAGATAACAGCCGTGAAGCTTTATCTAAAGAATGGTTAAGCAGCCAGCATGAGTTTGAAAAGCTGATCAATTTTTACGATATTCTGGCTGAAGAAAATAATATTACGCTGGTCAGCGAAGGCGATATTGCGGTCCTGGGGGATCCGCTGCTGTTGCAACGCGCGCTGTCGAACCTGCTGTCCAACGCCCTACGCCATACCGGGGAGAACGGGCAAATTACCCTCAGCGCCAGGGATGACGGAAACGTGGCCTTGCTGAGTATTGAAGATAATGGTGAAGGGATTTCTGCCGAACATCTGCCGCTGATTTTTGACCGCTTCTACCGGATAGATGCTTCACGCAGCCTGACGGAAAACACCGGTCTGGGGCTGGCGATTGTCAAAACTATCGCAGAATTACACGGCGGCAAGATCCTCGTTGAAAGCGAGCCGGGGAAAGGGAGCCGGTTCACGCTGGTTCTGCCGAAATAAACGGCTTACATTGCAACATCGTAATGTGAGTGACGGCGTGGGGTCATGGTCGGGAAGGCATACTGTCTCTAAAGGCATCACCTCTGATGTTATCGAAAGAGAGTATTGATTATGAAAAAGAATCCCCTGGTTTATATCGCATTAGTGACCGGTTTTATCTGTATGGCGGGGACTTCGCTGACCACGGCAAATGCGGCGGGTATCGAGCGTGTTTCCAATATTTCGCTGCTTTCTCCGGCGGCGTTCCATCCGGATCTGAACAAGCTGCACAATGATTATCCTTATGGGTTGCCTAAGCAAAGTGATGATTATCATGAACAGGCGGCGTCTCACCATAAAGAAGGCAGTGATAATAACGCCGCGTCGCCAACAGAGAACGACACGACGTTCCAGGTTATCCGCTGATACGGGAATATTTACTGAAAGGCCGGGGCCAGACGTCTGCCCCGGTTTTTTTGCTGTGAATTTTTTATCAAATAAGTACAACATCGTCGCGGTTATGGGTTACTTTTCTTAAGATTTACGGACTGATAGAAAAGAGGGAAGGCGAACACATGACCAAACCGTTTTCAGGCACCGCGCAGGCGCTGATGATGTCGTTACTGACGGGACAGGTTATGCACTGGCAACGCGCGTGGTATCCGCAGCCTTTTACATCGGCAGTCTGGCGCAGTGTCAGCACGGTGTTGTTTTCGAAAATACTGGAGCCGGTCTGGTGGTGTTGCCGGTGCCCTGAACCGGTGGTTACCGTCAGGAAAAACACGGTTTACTGGCTGGCACATCTGGTGCAGGAGCCGGGGCCGGCGGCGGACAAACTGTGGATTGATGCAGTGAAAGCCCGCTATCAGATGCAAACCAACAGTGCACTCGGACCTGACGCTGACCCGTTCCTGCTGCAGATTTTTCAGGATTACGTGGCGTTGTATGACCTTTACAGCCGGGGCCGGGCGAAGGAATCTTAGCAACGTGCCTTTCTGCCGCAAAGGTGACCCCCTGATATATTAACGGGTGTAATAAACGTCCGTATTATTTGGGTAATAACCCGAATTTATATCGGTGTAATATATTTCAAAATTTATATTCGGCCAATATTCAGCCATTTACTGGCCGTGCGATTATTATACGCATTCAGGCAACGCGCGGCGGGCTATAATAACGGTGTTCTTCAGGAATCACTTATCCGGCATCAGAACCGGTGCGAAGTCACGGCCAGAGAAGGGGGGGCACGGCGTTGCTTAAGGGCAATTTTGTTCCCGTGGTATCACGCGTTTACCCGTTGTTTACCTGACAGGAAGTGCTTTTTAGTGCTTTATTAATGCCCGTGTAACTGAGTTAAGTCAGCACGATCGTTCAATAAATCAGCAACATATTGATTCCTATAAAAAAGAATAAACAATTCTATACAAAATAATTTATTGAGGTACAGAGTAAAAAGCCATATATTGGCCGCGTTTTTCTCATGGTACTTACCTTTTAAATACATTTATTCAATTGCAGCGTTTTCATAACCTGCGGTTGTAGGAGAGATATGATGACGGATAAAGTCCGTATTGACAGTTTAGGTGCGAATTCATTAAACGGAAACAATGAAACCTATTTGGCGAGACAAGCTGAATTTGAATCGAATGTCAGGAGCTACCCGCGTAAATTGCCACTGGCAATCGCGAAGGCCAATGGCGTGTGGATCACCGATGTTGAGAATAATCAATATCTTGATTGCCTTGCTGGTGCCGGTACGCTGGCTCTTGGACATAATCATCCGGACGTGCTGCAAAGCATCCAAAATGTCATTACCAGCGGCTTGCCGTTACATACACTGGATCTGACAACCCCGTTGAAAGATCAGTTCTCAGAATATCTGCTTTCTTTATTGCCGCAACAGGGCAAAGAGTATTGCCTGCAATTCACCGGCCCGTCAGGTGCGGATGCTGTTGAAGCCGCGATGAAACTGGCTAAAAAAGTCACCGGTCGCTCTGGCATCATCAGCTTCTCTGGCGGCTATCACGGTATGACTCATGCCACTCTGGCGGTGACCGGTAACCTGTCTCCGAAAGAAGCGGTAAACGGCATGATGCCGGAAGTGCAGTTTATGCCTTACCCGCACCAGTACCGCTGCCCGCTGGGCATTGGCGGTGACGCTGGCGTTAAAGCATTAACTTATTACTTCGAAAACCTGATCAACGACGTTGAAAGCGGCGTGCGCAAACCTGCAGCCGTGATTCTGGAAGCTGTTCAGGGCGAAGGCGGCGTGAACCCGGCACCGGCTGAGTGGTTGCAACGCATCCGTAAAGTGACTCAGGAACACGGCATTCTGCTGATCCTCGACGAAGTTCAGGCTGGCTTCTGCCGTACCGGTAAACAGTTCGCCTTCGAACACGCGGGCATCGAGCCGGATATCATCGTGATGTCTAAAGCGGTCGGCGGTGGCTTGCCACTGGCTGTTCTGGGTATCAAAAAACAGTTCGACGCATGGGCTCCTGGTCACCACACCGGTACATTCCGTGGCAACCAGCTGGCGATGGCGACCGGCCTGACGACGCTGAAGATCCTGAAAGACAACAAGATCGCAGACAAAGTTGCAGCACAAGGCGAGTGGCTGAAAGGCAAACTGGCCGATATGCAAAAACGTTACCCGGTGATGGGTAATGTGCGCGGTCTGGGCCTGATGATCGGTATTGAGATCGTTAAGCCAAACGAAGCGCAGGATCATATGGGTTGCTACCCGGCTGACGGCGAACTGTCTGCACTGTTGCAGAAAAAATGTTTCGAAGCGGGCCTGATCCTTGAACGCGGTGGCCGTAATGGTTGCGTGCTGCGTCTGTTGCCTTCCCTGCTGATCACCAACGATGAGCTGGGTATTTTCCTCGATAAGTTTGAGCAGGCGCTGTTAGCGGCTGGCGTCAAACCTGTTTGAGTGGAGTGAATGACCCTGATGTCCGAGTTAAACCCGATTCTGGCAGGCTCAGCGCAAAGCACTGAAGCCTACCAGCAGGCTATTGCACAGAGCAGCGCCGCTGTTGTGCAGTGGCTGCAGCAACCTGAGATGTATCAGGGTAAAACTGTTGCACAACTGCGTGAGCGCATCACGCTTGATTTCAATCCTCAGGGCCTGGGTAACCAGGTCGCGATTGAACGTGCGATAGAATACTTTTTGAAAGACAGCCTGTCGGTGCATCACCCGCAGTGTGTCGCGCATCTGCATTGCCCGAGCCTGGTGATCAGCCAGGCTGCTGAGGTGCTGATCAACGCAACGAACCAGAGTATGGACTCCTGGGACCAAAGCCCGTCGGCCACCATCATTGAGATGAAGCTGATTGAATGGCTGCGTACTCAGGTAGGTTATCAGTCTGGCGATGCGGGCGTGTTCACCAGCGGTGGGACTCAGAGCAACCTGATGGGGCTGATGCTGGCGCGTGATGCGTTCTTCGCCCGTCAGGGGCACTCAATCCAGCAGGATGGCCTGGTCGGCGATCTGCGTAAGATTAAAGTTCTGTGTTCCGAAAATGCCCATTTCTCGGTGCAAAAGAACATGGCGTTAATGGGCCTTGGTTATCAGTCTGTGACGCTGGTGAAAACCGATGAGTTTGCCCGTATGGATCTCAACGATTTGCGCGAGAAAGTGGCACAGGCACACGCCAACGGCGAGCAGATCCTGGCGATCGTCGCAACAGCCGGTACCACCGACGCCGGTGCTATCGACCCGTTGCGTGATATTGCAGAACTGGCGTCAGCAAACCAGATCTGGGTGCATGTTGATGCAGCCTGGGGCGGCGCGTTGCTGATGTCTGAGAAATATCGCGATTATCTGGACGGTATTGAGTTAGTGGATTCCATCACTCTGGACTTCCACAAACAGTTCTTCCAGACCATCAGCTGTGGCGCATTCCTGCTTAAAGAAGAGCGTCACTACGAGCTGATGCGCTATCAGGCGGCTTACCTGAACTCTGAGTTCGACGAAGCGGCGGGTGTGCCTAATCTGGTGTCTAAATCGTTGCAGACTACCCGTCGTTTTGATGCATTGAAACTGTGGATGGGTCTGGAAGCGTTAGGGCAGAAACAGTACGCGGCGATCATCGATCACGGTGTGACGCTGGCGCAGGATGTTGCGCAGTATGTTACGTCTGCCGCCTCTCTTGAGCTGGTGATGAAGCCACAGCTGGCGAGCGTTCTGTTCCGTTACCGTCCTGAGCAGCTGGCCACTGCCAGCGACGCGGCTATTGCACTGCTGAACCAGAAGATTGGCGATGCGCTGCTGGAATCCGGTCGTGCGAACGTGGGTGTGACCGAGCATAACGGTGTCACCTGCCTGAAACTGACCCTGCTGAACCCGACGGTTACGCTGGACGATGTTAAGGTGCTGCTGGCTCTGGTTGAGAAAACCGCACAGCAACTGCTTAACGCCTGAGTTTTAGCCCGGCGATAATACCCTGCGAAAGCCGGTAACACGAAAGTGTCACCGGCTTTTTTATTGCCAGAATCGCCGCAAAGAAAAGGTTTTATAACGCCGCTCCCTTCTGCTGCCTGCCAGCGCGCAGCGATTGTGGGGGAATGCCGTATCCCCGGATAAACACTTCCCGCATATGGCGGCCATCCCTGAAACCGGATTCCCTGGCAATGACGTCCAGTGACAACCGGCTTTGTTCAATCATCAGCCGTGCAGCTTCCAGCCGCAGCCCTTCGATGGCTTTGGCGGGTGACTTGCCTGTTTCCGAACGAAAAAGCCGGCTTAGCTGACGTGCGCTGATATGGACTGCATCCGCCAGGATTTCAACCGTGAGTGATTTACGCAAATTGTGGCGCGCATACTCAAGCGCACCTTGTAAACGATCTGAACGGGGTGAAAGCTCGAGCATTTCAGAATGCTGAGTTTGTCCGCCAGAGCGGCGCTGATTCATGACCAGCCGGTGGGCGACGATACGGGCAATGTCTGTGCCGAGATCTTTTTCCACCATCCCTAACGCCATATCAAGGCCTGCGGTCATGCCTGCGGATGTCCAGATTGCATCATCGATGATAAAAATGCTGTCTTCTTCTATCCGGATCACCGGGTGTAACGTTTTCATGCTTTGCGCATGCGCCCAGTGAGTGGTGGCCCGTTTCTTATCGAGCAACCCTGCCTGTGCCAGCACAAAGGCGCCAGTACAAATCCCGGCAATACGGCGGGCATGGTGCCCGGCCGTTTGCAGAAAACGAATGATGCCTTCGGAAGCCGGTTGCTCTGCGGGTGTCAGAACGCCGGCAACGAGCCAGGTATCCGCCAGCGTGCAGGACGACAGCTTCCGGCTGTCGATCCCGATCCCTGAGGACGATTGAGTGATCCCGCCATTTTCCGAATAGACGGTTGGCTGGTAGAAATTTTCGCCATAAACATGGTTAGCGAATTCAAAGACGGTCAGCGTTGATAAAGCCAGAACCTGAAAATTATCAGAAATGATCAAACCTATCCTGTGCATCGTATCCCCCACATGGCGTTTCAGTTTTCGACGATATTCCGGCAAGGCCCCGGCATCCGCAAATATTCGGAAACCCGCAGGCTGAGCATGGCCAGTAACAGGAATATCACCGAGCTGACCATGACGCCATAAAATCCCGCCGACGGATAAATCCAGGATGCCACTGCCGAACCGAAACCGATACCGCAGAACATAAAGGCGCTGGTCAGGGCCAGTGAGACACCGCGATGAACCGGATCAGACAGCTCAACGATCCTGCGCTGTTGCGTTGGCCAGAGAATGTCGGTGGCGAATGCCCAGAACACCAGTGCGGCGTAGAGAAGTGCCAGTGAGCCTGGCAGTGCGACAATAAACAGCATATCGGCGACCAGCAGCGTAATGCCCACCGTCAGCAGCTTTTCCGCGCTGTATTGCCGGGCGGCGCGTGATACAAACAGGTTTCCCATAATGCCCGCCACGCCTAAGATCGCGAGGGCAATGGATACGGCACCGGCATCACCCCGGTAGGTATCACGGATAATCGGCGAAATGAACGAATACATATCGTAGACGCCGGAGGTGATGAAAAATACGACCAGAAAAGCAGCCAGCGATTTCCCCTCTGTCAGCACATGCCCGACCTGGCGAAGTGTCACATTCACACCGGCGACATGATCAGGCACGCACAGCAACACGTTGAGCGCACTTAACAGGCTGACGCCACCGACGATGATAAACAGTATTCTTGCGCCCCACAGGTTAGCAATCCAGGCGGCGAGCGGGATACCGACCATACTGGCCATCGATACGCCGAGTAGAATCATCGCGATAGCGCTGCCCCGCTCTTTTTGCATCACCAGTTCTGAACCCAGTGCGACCAGCACAGGCCCAATCAGTGATGCCCCAAGACCCATCACAATGCGTGAAACGACCAGCAGGGAATAACCGGGCGCCGCAGCGAAAAGAAACGACCCGAGTGCGAAAACAAAAATACCGGCGAGCACCTGCTGGCGGCGTCTGAAGTGCCCGAACAGTACCTGCGCCAGCGGCGCGGCAAGCGCAAATGTCAGCCCGAAAATCGCCAGCAGCCGCGCACTCTGTGGATCCGTCAGATCCCATTCATGAGAAATAGGCGCGAGGCTGCCAGCGACGGATAAAGAGCCCGTTGCCTGAATAAAGTAAGCAATGCTGAGTGCCCACAGTGAACGACGCTGTGGTGCGGTGATCTGATTCTTCATGACGGATATCTCCGCAAACCGGAAAAAGTCGTGGCACCCCGCGATGCCACGATAAACTATTACTGAACAGGGATAGGGTTTTCAGCCACAGACTGGTTGAATGCATTCACCATCACATGCTCATTTGCACCCGGGTTGTCACGCACCGGCAGGACGCGGTCAACAATGGCTTCAATGGTTTCGGTGCCCAGCTTGTCGAAAGTCTCTTTGATAAAGTCGTCCAGCGGCATGGCACGCGGGTCGCCGCTCTTATAGATCAGGTCGGTATCCACCCACGGCGGCGAAATTTCAATCACCGTTACTCCGGTATCTCGCAGGAGAAAACGCTGAGACAAGGTGTAGGAGTGAATGGCCGCTTTCGTGGCGGAATAAAGGGCGTTAGTTGCCAGTGGCAGAAAAGCCAGAACCGAGCTGTTGTTAATCAGCACGGCATCTTTTTGTTTTTTCAGATGCTCAATAAAAGCCGCACTGATACGCACCGGCCCGAGCAGGTTGGTATCAAGCAACGTGACCGCCTGTGCATCATCAAGCGCACCGGCTGCGTTATCAAAAGGCATGATACCGGCGTTATTGATGACCACGTTAAGCGCCGGGTAAAGTGAAAGTATACGGTCAGCCGCCTGCCGGATACTGGCCGGATCGGTGACATCCAGCACCACGGAGTCCATCCCCGGGTTGGCTGCCGTAACGCTGTTGAGCAGCGCCTGACGTCGCCCCGAAATGATCACCTGATTTCCCTGTTTATGGAAAGCCTCTGCCAGGCCGCGTCCAATGCCTGATGCGCCGCCGGTAATGAAAATGGTGTTACCTGTCAGTTTCATGATGATTTTCCTGTCTGGATTTATGGAAGAGCCCTGTATCCCGGCGGTATGAAACCGCAGTGATGTGGGCCAGTGAAATCATCATAAGCATTTTCATTGCGTCTTAAATGACGCATAAGGTCGTGATTTGGGACATCACTTTTCGCGCGAGAGAGAATTCAGCGGGGAGGTTTTCATTCAGGGGAAAAATTCACTAAACCACTACGGAGCTAAAACCGGAGAAAATACTATCCATTATATCGATATCAGGTTTTATATTGCCGGCTCCGCCTTATCCGGCTGCTGCCCTTAACCGCGGGCAGCAGCAGCGTCGTTGTTCGGTGTTTTAAGAAAGGGGAGGGAACTGGCCTAATTGCATAAACAGGCCGAACCAGTCTTCCAGATGCCAGGTTGTGGTAATCCGCTCGCCGTTAAGCTGGTGGATCTCATGCAACCGGATACTGACAAACTTGCCAGTGGGCGCGATGCCCATAAACATTCCTTTGTGTGTACCGGTAATTTCTGCCCGGACGGCAATCTGCCCCGGAACCTGTAGCAGGTCGTGGATCACGATCTGCACATCAGGGAAAGCCGCCGCGAACGCGTTAATAATCGGCTTCAGTCCCTCGGGGCCGGGCACCTGACCCGGTGCCAGTGGAATATCAGCCCAGTCGGGGGTAACGGCTTCATCAACCAAATCAGGTTGTTGCAGGCTGAAAGCCTGATAGATTTTTTCAACAGCCTGACGTTCTGCTATAAGACGATTTGACGTCCCGGTATTGTCTGACATTTCGATATCTCTCTGGCAGGTTAGCTTTCATTGTGGATAATCTGGAGCACTCAGCCAGTATCACATCAGCAACAGCGGTAATTGAAATAAGAAAAGCATATAGAGGAATATACGTTTCATGGATTTTAAAGGGCTTGATCTGAACCTTCTGGTGGCCTTCGATGCGCTGATGGAGGAACGAAATGTCACCCGTGCTGCTGCAAAAGCCGCTGTCAGCCAGCCTGCGATGAGCGCTGCACTTTCGCGCCTGCGCACGCATTTTGCCGATCCGTTGTTTATCCGCAGTGCTTCAGGTTTATTGCCGACCGCACGGGCAAAAGAGATCAGTTTGCACGTTTCAAACGCGCTGAGTGAACTGGCTAATCTGCTGGCTCCCGCCGAGGCGTTTACGCCTGAAAAAGGGAGCATTTCCTTCACGCTGGGCATGCCTGAATACCCGATGATGGTGCTCTTGCCTGGGATCACGGCGGCGCTCAGACGGCGGGCACCGGGCGTGACTCTTCATGTGCGGACATTTATCGATCGCGATGAGTCTGTACAGATGCTTGATAGCGGAGAGGTCGACATGGTGATCGGCATCATGCCGACACAATCTGAAAGCCGGATATTATCGCTCCCGTTATTTAGCGATGAATTTGTGACCCTGGTCCGGCGCGACAGCGAGGCCGCCAGAGAGGGTATGACGCTCGACGCGTATCTGCGGATGGGGCATATATTGGTGTCGCCGGAAGGCCATCATTATGGCCAGGTGGATGAGCGGCTCAGAGAAATGGGGCTGGTCAGAGAACTTCGTCTGACCCTGCCCACGATGTTTGCTGTCTCGGAAATCGTCCGGCAAACACATTATGCCGCCACGGTTCTGAGACGAAGCGTGTTAGTCAGTGAGAATGATGAAAATATTGCGATGTTCAAACCGCCGGTCGGGATGCCAGAAATACCGTTTCATTTGCTGTGGCACCGGCGTTCCGATGGCATCAGTGCACAACAATGGCTGAGAAACCTGATCTGCGCACAATCCGCTGAATTGCTGAGTGCGCCGTAAAACGCCGGTGGGATCGTCCGGATCATGGCTCCGGTGATGGCGGGCAAGTGCCAGCGGTCATTAAGCGTTCCTGTTACATTTCCTGATTATTCGAATTATTACTGCATGTTAGTCTCAGCCTTTAACTCCATGTCTTTTATGAGAATTAAAGTGAAATGAAATTATCATTTAAAATGTTCATGAGCGTCGTTTCGATTCTGCCTTCTCTTGCTATGGCTGGAACTCTGCCAGCAGTGTGTCATCCTGAAAAATTTGGTGGTAAGGGCGACGGGCTTACCCTGAACACTCAGGCGATTCAAAAAGCGATAGATGAGTGTTATCAGAAAGGCGGTGGCACAGTGTCCTTCGGTGCAGGCCGGTGGTTGTCCGGGCCGCTTATGCTTAAAGATCACATCACGCTGGATATCCCTCAGGGAACAGTATTGCAGGCCAGCAACAGTGCAAATGATTTTGTCGCGGCGTTTATCGGGCGTCCGGCTCAGGCGCGCGAAGCCTTTATTCTGGCGAACCGGGCAACGGATGTTGCTATTACGGGCGGGGGGACGATTGACGGAAATGGTCAGGAAAGCTGGTGGCCACAGGCGTTAAAGCTGCGCAATCAGGTCAGAAGCGGAGATGCGGCGGCATTCACGAGCCGCTATCCCGGCATTCCGATTGCGAACGGGATGCCGCGCCCTTGGCTGGTTGAATTTAATAATGTCTCCCGATCATCACTCAATAATATTCACCTGACCCGGTCACCGATGTGGAATTTAGTGATCCGCAACAGCAGTGATATCCATGTGAATAAGCTCCTGATTACGAACCCGCTGACATCACCTAATACTGATGGCATTGATATTGTGTCATCCAGATCGGTCTTTATCCGTGGGGCAGATATTCACACCGGTGACGATAATATAGCGATTAAATCGGGCGTTCAGCCGCAAAGTGGCGAACCATCAAAAGACATTTTTATCAGTGATTCTGTGATGCGTGAAGGGCACGGTATTTCGGTCGGAAGTGAAACGGCTAACGGTATTGGCAAAGTGTCCGTCAGCCATATCCGGTTTATTAATACCGAAAACGGGCTGAGGATAAAATCCGGACGCGACAGGGGCAATACGATAGGTCCGTTCTTTGCTGAAGATCTCACGATGCAGAATGTGATTACGCCTTTGCTGGTCACCGACAGCTATAGCGGGCAAAGCGGCGCGGAAGGAAAATCTTTAATTGCCCCGATCCCGCATGCAGATGTCACGGCGACCACGCCGAAGATTTCAGGCGTGACGATAAAAAATCTCAAGGCCACAGGGGCGAAATATGCCATGATTTTCAGCGGATTGCCTGAGTCATCAATCCGGGATATCAGCCTGCAAAATATAACGATTTCGTCGCAGAAAGGGGTTCAGGCGCGTTATGCCGAAGGGCGCCTGAAATCTGTGGATCTGGATGTTGCCAGCGGCCCGGTGTGGAATAAAGGCCCGGGAGTGAGTTTTACTGCGATGCAATGATTGCGGGGAAATCAAAAACGAAAAGGGCAGCGACTTAAAACGCTGCCCTTACTGATGACTGGCCGGTTTTAGCCCAGCAGACCCAGATGTTCGACGAGGATGGAAGTGCCGATACCGATCAGCACCACGCCGCCGAGGATTTCAGCCCATTTACCTATTGCTGCGCCAAGGAACCGGCCAAGCAGCATGCCAGAAGTTGCCATGATGGTGGTGGCTGCACCGATGGCCAGTGCCATCACCAGAATATTGACCTGAAGGAAAGCCAGACCGACGCCGACGGCCATTGCGTCCAGGCTGGTCGCCACAGCGGTCGTCACCAGCAGCCAAAAACCGTGGCGGCGCGGCGCTTCGGCTTCTTCGGCGTTGTCTTTTTTGAATGCTTCCACAATCATGCGGATACCGAGGATCAGCAGCAGGGTGAATGCCACCCAGTGATCCCAGCTCATAATGAACTGGCTGGCCGCAAGCCCGATGCCCCATCCAATGACCGGCGTTATGGCTTCAATTACGCCAAAAATTAAACCGGTTCGTAATGCCTCTTTCAGTGGTGGGCGGTGCAATGAAGCCCCTTTACCGATGGCTGCCGCGAAGGCATCCATAGACATGCCGAAAGACAGAATGAGGATGGTATAAAGTTGCATAAAACGGACCAGTCAGGCCTTCATGACTAAAAAAGGCTGTTTATTAAAAGAGGAGTGCAGTTTGCCACAAAACTAAAAATAAAAAAACCAGTATATTCAACATGTTATAGTACTGGTTAAGAATGTTAGCACAGGCTATATTTGTATGAAATGGCTTCAAATTGATGAAAATGGCAGCGCGGCAATGTAAAAATATCAGTCATCATAATGATTTATGCTGAGCCAGGGTTATTCAATGAATCTCATCTTTTTGTCGCCATCCCGGTTTTTGTGATTGGCGAAATAGCACAAAAAAGGATGCGGAAGGCTACTCTCTGTTCTCCGCGTCGTGATCCATTCTTCTGTGTTTCTTATCGAGATACATTGCCTGATCGGCCTCGTGTATCGCCTGATCGGGGTCGGTGACGGCGGGATTGATGGCGATGGCTCCGATACTCGGCCCCTCGTAATTGATCGTGCAAGAATGCAGTTTGTATTCGCCGCTGAGCAGGTTCTTCAGACGGGTTTTGAACTCATGCGCCGCGCGCTGTGCTTCGTCAAAATCAGCCGGACCTTCTCCTGCCACGATAAATTCATCCCCCCCGACGCGACCAAGAATTTCGGCGTCACTCACCCCTTCTTTAAGCCGTTGTCCGACCGCCGAAAGAAAATCGTCTCCGGTCTCATGCCCGTATTGATCATTGATTTGTTTGAAATTATCCAAATCGGTGAAAGCGACCAGAACATAGTGTGACTCATCGCTGGCATGTTCGAACAACTGAGGCAACTGCTCAAACACCGCACGACGATTGGGAAGCTTTGTCAGTTCATCCGTATAGCTGACCGCAGTCAGTGCCGCATTGGCCTGTTGCAGCTTTTTCAGGAGTTGTTCATTTTGAATTTGCTGGGCGATAAGCTGGGCAAAGAGCTGAAGTACCTGCTCACTGCGCTCCGACAATTCCCGGTGTTCAGTGCTTGCGGCGCATAAAGTGCCATACAGCGATCCATCAGAAAGCATGACCGGGGTGCTGACATAAGTGTGAATGCCTAAGTCTTTTGCCGCCTGAGAATCCCCCCAAATGCCGGCTACATCGCAGGTGTAACGCTTTCCTTCATCGAGCGCACGTTTGCAGAGGGTGTCATCCCAGGGCACAGAAAGCCCTTCGGGGATCTGCATTTTGCGGGTGTTACGCGAGAACAGAATATGCTGCTGGCTGTTGTCTGGCTCAATGCGGGTCAGGTAGGTTGACTCCATATTGGTTACCAGTTCGAGCATTTCCAAAAGCTGGCGGACAAGGCCTTCTAACGTGTATTCGGATTCTAACGCACTGGAAATGCGCTCAATGAGATTATCAGACATTCTCTCAGTAAAACCTTCTTCAAATTGTCATGCTGCGTGCACCACGGATGCGGGGATTTTAACATATAACTTATCTGAATAGTCTCTTTGAGGGATTAAAATATCAAAATCAATTTCTTTCAATTGATTGAATTTAAACGAAATAAATTAATTTACGTTAAGGTGAGGGGGGCAAGGTGTGCTGAAGTATTACGGACAATTTGAGATCACAAATGCTCTGTTATCAGGGGCAGTCCACCGCGCGGGTTTTTACTAAGCAATGAACAGACTCAGGTTTACGTTAAGTTTGCTAATTATGTTTTCGTTGTATTTGCCCGCCTGGTTTTTAATAAGATAAATGAAGCCGCCTATTCGCCGGTCGCAGGAGAAATACCTTCTTTCATCACGCAGCTATTGAATTTCCAATTCTTCCTTGTTTTGGAATACCGAATGCACATTTTCCCTGGCCAGGGGGATTATTCCAGTCAGGATCAATATTGTAGCTACCATGGGTATCAATATAAAATGTCATAAGAAAGGTTTTGTTTCGCGTTATTAATTCTTTAGAGATATTAATGGGTTGTCTTTAATCAATCCAAAATCGTCCAGGATTAGGGAGTAAAATTTTTAGTTATAAAACCTGAGTTTTCGAGCCTGGCAAGATAACCTATCCCGATAACAAAGCCTGTTTCTCCCGGGTGTGGTTCCTTGTTACTTCTTAGCGGAGAAGATACACTCTTCCGTGCGATTTAATTATAGTGGCTACCATGTTATGGATTTCATAGAGTTAACCTTTATTAACACGCTTATAGGTATATGTGTCACTTATACATGCATTTCCATTCCATTGATAAACTATAGAACCGCTCTGAGCGAACAAGTATTATTTAAAATGTTGCTAGGGATAGTCCTGGGTTTGGCTAGCATCTATTTATTCAAAATCGGGGAGCAACACAACACCAGTATTTACAGCGTTATCATATCGCCAATCACTTTTGGACTCATTGTTTTCGGATATCAAACATTTTTTGCAAGTCTGGTTGTGAGTGCTGTATTTTTATTTGGTATTTCGACATTTTATGATGCGTTTTCTCTCGTGTACTTTGTAATTCTACTGCTTTTTTATATCAGGGGGCAGATGAGGATCCGTTACGTAATATATGCATACTGCATTGCGCAAGCCTTTAATCTGCTCACACACGTCAGTGCACTTAATGAAAATGGATATTGGACTCTTGCAATTATTAAAACCATCTTGAGTTTGCTCTATATCTCGCTGGTTTATGTTTTTTTAAATAACTTAATAAACTTATCTAAAAGAGAGGTGTTTTTCAAAAACGCTTCAAAAACAGATCCTCTTACGGGAATTAATAATCGAAGAAGCATTGATGCCTATATTGAATCCCTGAGTGAATCTTATGGTGAGAGATTTTGTGTTCTCATGCTAGATATTGATAATTTTAAATATTTAAATGATAAATTTGGCCATCCTTTTGGAGATAAAGTGATTAAGAGGATTGCTTATCTTGTGAGGGAAAATATCAGGGATAATGATTTCGCCGGCAGGTATGGCGGGGAGGAGTTTATTGTATTTATAAACGCAGATTTACACAATGCAACGAAGATAGCAGAAGACATCAGACTTGTTATACAGGATAACAAAATGAAATTTGATGGTCATGAGGTGCATGTGACTGTTTCTATAGGTATTTCTGAACGCACTGACACGCAATCTGTGTTTGAGACTATATCAATCGCTGATAATGCGCTCTATACAGCGAAAACGAGCGGGAAGAATAAAACCATGACACTCAGTGAATCCGCCGCCTGACGTTGTTGCCTTTTGGGTCGCGGCAGATGACTCATTTTCTGATACCTCTTATCGGGATAGACCAACTAATTTATAAATGAGAATAACCTTTTCCCGGCATCAGTATTTCGATATCTTCTAACGGAACTGAGGGGAATAGAAAACCTTGGGCGCAAGATATGCCACTATATTGCAGATTTCTTAACTGGGTTCCAGTTTCAACACCTTCAACAATGATCGAACTACAATATTGACTGATGTTATCAATAATGGTAGCCCACATGACTGAATTTCCATTTTCCCAAAAGAATTTTTTATCTATTTTTACTGATTCAAATTTAGTGTTTTTTAAAGTGTTTATGTTGCTGAAATTAGTACCGTAGTCATCTAACCATAATTTATATTTTCCAGCCAGTGTGTCTACTAAGATATTTCCTTCTGCTTTATCTATTTTAGGGAAATGCTCAGATATTTCTAATCTTATAAAGTCATTATTGTCCAAGATATCTTTTATATGATGATCTTCAAGTATAAGAATCGCCATGCCTTGGTCGATATTAAGAGAACAAAGTAATTTGTTTTTTTTGAAAAATGACGATAGGGCGTTAATTTCGTTTAGTTGTGTTAGCAATAATTCATGCTTGTATTTTATATCCAGTGAACTGATGAATTTTTGTGGTTCGATTTTTTCGCCGCTGAACCCTCCTTCAAAGCTTGTTAATAGTTCCACTGCGTATAGTAAACCTCCGACATTATAAATGGGTTCACATCTGAATTTGCATAAGACTTGAAAATTTAAACGTAACATCATTTCCTCCTTAAAAGTCTTCCATTTCGCAGTGTTAATCATTGATCAATTTCGCAAATTAATAAACCTATATTGATCGATTTTACCTATGATAAAACCTATTGATTAACATCTATTGATCGATGAAACAAATCCAATTCTCTGATTTTGAGTGTTAAATATTTTTGAAAAAAGGCCAGAAACATTAGCAACCATAATATTTTTTGGTGCCACGATATGACAAATATTCCTTTGTTCCTCACGGCGACGGAGTTTTCTATTCAAGAACCCGCTCAGCAATCATGGAGGGGCCTTGCGATAGCTGCCACTGACATTTACTGGGAAACTTTATAATGAGGCTATAGGATAGGATCGACGTCGAAGTTGTTACCTTTATCAGGCTAACAGAGGTATTACGCCAGACAAGGCAATGGAAAAAAGACTCACTACACTGGAGTATTGCTATGTTGACTGATCTCAGCAGCGATGAAAGTAAAAAACGCGCAGCGATAAGCATGCTTAAGAGCCACGATGAGATTCGGGACGAGGCGCTAAAAAAATATACTCTCCTGGCCTGCCAGTTACTCAAGATGCCGATGTGCTTCGTGTCAGTTCTGGATGATGAAAAGCAGTACATTAAATCAGCACAGAATATTACGGTAACTGAAACCAGCCTCGGCGAGGCGTTTTGCACAAATACGCTGGAGCAAGGTGAAACGTATATTTGTACAGATACTCAACGGCATCCGGATTTCAAAACTTATGAAGCCGTTACAAAATCCCCCTTTGTTCGTTTTTATGCCGGTTGCCCGCTCAAAACACAGGACGGGATCGCCGTAGGTACGCTGTGTCTTTTAGATACTCAGCCTCGCATCCTGTCAGATGAGCAGATCAACATTTTTGAACAGTTGGCAGGGCTGGTATCGGGTTTTCTAGCGTCCTGGTATAACGTCGGGTATATCGACATTGTGACGCTGCTGCCAAACCGGCAACGGATGCTCAAAGATATCTCTGTTTCAAAAGAGAGCACGCTTAAGCTCGTCATCATTGACTGTATCGACATGCCTTTTGCGTACGAAATGGCCCGCTCACTTGGCATGACTGCCGTAGAAAATTTATTGCGTGACATGTCGGTGCAACTTCAGGCCAGACTGCAACTGACTGAGCAGCTCTATGTTGTGGCAGTAGGAAGGTTTGCTTATTTCACCTACGAAAAAGAGAATTTGGCTCTCGAAAATATCGCCCTGTGTCTGCGGGGAATACAGGCCAAAATCAATCCTGAAGTTCCTCTGGATTTGGATATTCACATCGGCGATTCAGGAAGTTGTGATAGCTCTATGACGTCGGTAGAAATCTTGCGGCGCGCGGTCAGCGCATTGCATGAAGCGATAAGTCGCGGCTACCGGTTTATGACCTATGATGAGGCGCTGGATAACCAGAAGAAGAATGATTTTAGCCTGCTCACCGGCCTGAGAGAGGCCCTCCACGAAGACCGGGGATTGTATCTGGTCTATCAGCCGAAGGTCTCGCTGGTGACGGGCCGGGTTACGGGTGTCGAAGCGTTGCTGCGCTGGAAACATGCAGAGTATGGCGAAGTGCTGCCTGGGCTGTTTATTCCGCTGGTGGAAAGAACCAGCCTGATGCGGGAGCTCACGGGATGGGTGATTGATCATGCTATCGCCCAGTTAAGCCAGTGGCGTGATCGGGGAATTTTTTTGCCTGTTTCTATTAATCTGGCCGCCAGCGATTTTTCACGGCCCGATTTTGCGGATGAACTTGAACAGAAAATACTAAATGCCGGGCTGACACCTGCTTTACTCGGTGTTGAATGTTTAGAAACGGAGAGGATGCTGGAAAACCCTGCGACTCTAAACGGGCTGGAGATGCTGAAGTTACGCGGATTTAGTATATCACTGGATGACTTCGGTTCCGGCTACAGTAACATCAACTATCTGCGCCAGATCCCGATGGATATCATTAAGCTTGACCGTTCGATTGTCAGTAAGATTGCCAGCGATAAAGCCAGCCGCATCGTTGTCCATAACGTTGTCAGGTTGCTTAAACAACTCGATTATGTGGTGCTGGCCGAAGGTGTAGAAGATGACAAAACGGTAGAGATATTACGTGAGCTGTGCTGTGACGAAGTGCAGGGATATGTTTATGCCAGGCCGATGATGGCCAGAGATTTGGAAGTCTGGTATGACGCAAGAAATGAACGTCGTCCTTAGCGTTAAAGCAAAAAAACTCTCAGTGGTGGCGGTGGGAGTATTGCCCTGACTTTTCTGCGATATTGGCGTAACCCCCGTGGTAATGCTCTGTATTCAGCTTATTGATTCCGATGAATCAGGGTGCCGCCAGTGTAATTTGGGCGTTAAATAGCTTTGAATGTACTCTATGGGTTGTTCATTGATAAGACTGATTATCATCTCAAAACAATGTATTGCCAGCGCCTGGCAATCCTGTGCGACGGTATCAATTTTCACCGTCAGTGAATCATAAAGATAATGGTCGTCAAAACTGCATAAATGAATATCACTCTCAAGCAGTTTGTGTTGGCTCATATAGCGTAATACCCCTTCCATCAGCCCGCAGGACGCGACATACAGCGCTTTGGGTGGACGCCCGAGCCGGGCGCAGAGATTGGCAAACATTTCATAACCTGAGCTCGGATGATAATTACCGTACATAATCCACTCAGGATTCAGGCTGACACCCGCACGCTCAAGCCCCAGCTGATAACCGGCAAGACGGTCGCGCGTTGGAGAAATGCGTGGCTGGCCGCCGAGAAAATAAAATTCGTCCGGATGCTTTTTCGCAACCCGGGCGACCAGTTCAGCCGAGGATTCGATGGCTTCGCACACGACCAGGGGCAATTGCGTTTCCTGCAAATGCCGGTCAAACAGAACCACCGGTAACTGCTGGCTGATTTTTACGTATTCCGCATCGCTGAGCATACTGGACGCCACGATCAGTCCGTCTACCTGACGCTGGATAAGGTTGTTCACCACCATGGTTTCCTGACTGGTGTTCTCATCCGTGCAGGCAATCAGCAGTTGCATGCCGTTCTCGCGACAGAGCGTTTCAAGCTCATTGGAACAGGCCGCAAAACCGTAGTTGGTCATTTCCGGGACAACCAGACCCAGCGTGAAGCTGCGGGTGACGTTAAGTGAACGGGCGTGGATACTGGGCTGATAATGCTGCTCAGCGGCCACCGCAAGCACGCGATCGCGCGTCGTATCGGAGATGCGAAACTTCTTGCTGTGTCCGTTAAGAACCTGGCTGGCAGTCGATTTCGACACGCCAGCCAGCTCTGCTATGCCACTGATAGTGATGCGTTTGGTCTTTTTCACTGCGCCATATTCTGTTGTCCGGAAAGGTTTTTATTCTAACACGCAATCGGCTAACAGCCAGTGGCGCAGCGTAATCTGATGATGTCCGCTGAAGTTTAATAATGCCGGTAATACAGGGAAGTAGCGTGAAGTCATCACCGCTTCCCCGTCGTTGATGAAAATCTCAATGCTGGAACTGTCACACAGCACAGTCAGTTTGCGTAACGAGCCCTGCCAGAAACGTTCTTCCGGTAATCCGGTGCGCCGGTTTTTACGCATCAGATGCAGACATTCACCGTCCCATCTCAGCAGCAGGTCTCCGCCAAAATCAGCGCTGAAGGCCTGTACGGTTTCAATTTCCACTTCAGCACGGGTAACATCCCAAACCGGTGCGTCGTCCGCCAGCCCTTGCCACTCCTGCATGTCGCCGCGAAGAGCCTGCAATTCACGGGCAGGGCGCTGAATAATTTTACCGGCCATAAGCGTCAGTTCGCGCGGGCAGGTCAGGGTATGCAGCCAGCCGTTTTCCACCGTTGGCTGATAAAACTCATCGCCATCCGGGATACCCATCCAGCCAATAAGCAACCGGCGACCATCGTCGGTTTGCGTCGTTTGTGGTGCATAAAACTCAAATCCCAGATCCAACTCCGTGAAATCACCGTGTGGGAATTTTGCCTTTTCGGTATCCAGATGCCCGACAAAATAGCCCGACTGGAAGGTATTCAGATAACGATCGGCTTGCGCAGGCAGACCTTGCGGGCAGCAAATCAGCACGTCCTGACCGTCCAGTCTGAATAAATCCGGGCACTCCCACATGTAACCGAAATCCCCTAATCCGTTCAGATTCGATCCGGCTATTTCGCCCAGAGATTCCCAGCTGAGCAGGTCGTCGGAACGGAGCAGTAAGACTTTGCCCTGAAGGCTGAGATCCTGCGCGCCGAGCACCATGTACCAGTGATAACCCTTTCGCCAGACTTTCGGATCACGGACGTGACCGGTATACCCTTCGGGCAAATCCAGCACCGGACCGGTTTTGTCAAATTCGCCTTTTGCGTTTTCACGCGCCAGACACTGGAACGCCGTGCGGCTGCCATCAGGGTATTTCACGTTTCCGGTATAGATCAGCGTCAGGTGACTGTGATCGCTGACCGCAGAGCCGGAATAACAGCCGTGGGTTTCGTAGGCTTCCGACGGTGCCAGCGCCAGCGGTTCGTGCCGCCAGCTCAGTAAATCCGCCGAACTCCAGTGCCCCCAGAATTTCGCACCATGCGTACAGGCCAGCGGATTCCACTGATAGAAAACATGGTAACGGCCTTTATGCTGAATAAATCCGTTCGGATCGTTGAGTAATCCAACCGGCGGCGCAAGATGCCAGCCGGGCCGGTAAGGGTCAGACGCTGCTTTGACCTGCCCTGCAACTACGCTGCGCAGGGCTTGTTTGAGCAAGCTCGTTTCCGTCATCATTCACTCTCCGTTTTGTATTTCAGCAACAACGACAGCAGGAATGCGCTGCCAAAAGCAATCACCAGGCCAATCAGATAGCTGAGGATCGAACTGGCTTGTACGATCGCCAGCCCCGGAATACCGGTCAGGCCTACGGCCGTCATATTCACGTGCATTGCCACCACCCAGGCACCGCCCAGCGCACCACCCGCCAGCGCGGCGAGGAAGGGTTTCATGAATCGCAGGTTAATACCAAAAATTGCCGCTTCGGTAATGCCCAGCATGGCCGAGAAGGCCGAAGGCACGGCGATGGCTTTGATTTTGGCATCCTTCGTTTTGAAATAAACCGCCAGACAGGCACCGCCTTGCGCCACGTTCGCCATTGACCAGATCGGCAGCAGGAAGTTAACGCCAATACTCGGATTACCCAGCAGCCCGGCTTCAATCGCATGGAAGCTGTGATGGATCCCGGTGATCACAATCACGGAATACAGTCCGCCAAATACCAGCCCGGCCAACCAGCCTGCATGCGCGATCAGCGTGCTGAGCACAAACGAAATTCCGTCACCCAGCGCACGACCGGCGGGGCCGATAATCAGGAAAGCGATGAATCCCGAAATGATCACCGTCAGGAACGGTGTGAGGATTAAATCCAGTGCATCAGGGATGATTTTTCGCAGGCGTTTTTCAATGAAACTCATGAACCAGACCGCCAGCAACACCGGGAATACCGTGCCCTGATAGCCGATCATCGCAATTTCAATACCAAAGAAATTCATGGTATGGAAACCGCTGGCAACGCCCCAGGCATTAGTCAGCGCAGGGTGAGTCAGAATGCCGCCCAGCGTGGCCCCCAGGAACGGATTACCGCCAAATTCACGTGCCGCCGTGAAGCCAATCAGGATAGGCAGAATGATAAATGCCGCCGAGCTGAACATGTCGAGCATGATAAAAATCGCGCTCTCAGGATTGGCCCAACCGTAGGTTTTCACCATACCGAGCAGGCCCATCAGGAGACCGGAAGCCACAATCGCCGGAATAATCGGCACAAAAATGTTGGATAACACGCGGGCAATGCGCTGGAACGGATTCAGTTTTCGCGCCGCGATATCCGCCGCTTCAGACTTGCTCGACTCGCTGATGCCTGCCACTTTGATGAACTCGGCGTAAACCTTATTCACCAGACCGGTACCAAAAATAATCTGTATCTGGCCCGCATTGCTGAAGCAGCCTTTCACACCTTCAATTTTCTCAATAGCACTTTTATTGATCAGGCTGTCGTCGGCCAGCACCAGACGCAGGCGCGTTGCGCAGTGTGCCGCGCTGGCGATATTGTCTTTGCCGCCAAGCAATGGCAGCAACTCCGTGGCAATTGCATTGATATTCATCTTGTCCCTTACTGTATTTTTATGGACATCGCCCGGCCAGACCGGGCGCAGCCTCGTCAATCACACCCTGTTTTTTAGAACCAGGTTTCCATCTGGATACCAAAATTCCACTGTCCGCCAGCGGTAAAACCATCCGTGCCGAACGAATCGCTGGAAGAATAGCGGTCGAGCTCTTTACTCCAGTCCATATAACTGGCGAAGAAGCGAATTTCCGGGCGGCTCAGCATGTCGCTGATATCGCCTACTTTGAACGTTGGCGCAAAGGTCAGTTTGTAGAATCCGCCTTTCACTTTGTTGTAATCGTTGTAGCCCTGCGGGTCGAGATTCATGTACTGATAGCTGCCTTCATAGGCCAGCTCGAAGTTTTCAGTGATCTTCTGAATCAGGCGGGTGTTGAAGGTCACCCATTTGTAATCGTCGCCGGAGATGTAGCGGTCTTTACTCTGCTGCGCCAGAACGGCAGGGGCGATGCTCCAGTTTTTGCTTAACGGCGTGATCCCGTAAGTCGCCAGACGCAGCGTATTCGCGTCATCGGTCAGATGACCGTCCGAACCCAGCGCTTTAACTTCTGCACCCAGGCCATGACCGTAAAGCAGTGCTGTCGTGGATGTCCCGTCGCGCAGCCCGTAGAAGCTGTCCCCGTGGTACGCCAGCATCGTATGGAAGCCGGTATCCGCGGCATTCGTGATGCCCTGTGTTCCGGTATTTTCGCGATCCTGATTGTTTTTGGCGCGCAGGCCGCTAAGCATCCACTGGAAAGGCCCGGCGTAGTTGTTCGCCGTAACAATGTAGTTCTCAATCCGCGTATCGTCTTTGTTCTTATTTTCGAGATCGTCAAAGTTACGCCCGTAAAGTGAGAAGTTACTTTTCAGGTTGTCTCCCCATTTGACGTCATAGATACCGCCGCCGGTCCCTGCAAGGAAGATGATGTCGGAGTCGAGGAAGTGAATGTCGAAATTATCGCGATCAAATCTTTTACCTGCCCACAGCGTCGAATCTTTCCACGGGCCGCTGAACGTCGGCAAAGAGCCTAATTCAACAAACGCCTGGCGGATGTTCAGATCGCTGGTTGCACCGGTCCAGTCGTTATAACTGCGCTGGCCGTCCGCCAGCATGACTTTGTAGCGGGAGGTCGCGCCGCTGGCCATGGTCTGGTTATGCTCCAGATTTAATTCAACGTAGGTGTTGTTTTCGTTGCCCAGACGTCCCACCGCACCGCCGGTTTGCCCGGCAGGAGTTACATAAGGGCCGCTTTCCGTTGATGTACCGGAATCATTCATGATCACGCCGGAACGCGCATAACCTGAGAATTTGAATCCTTCAGGCGCACTGCTGGTTTTATTGTTAATGCTGGCTAACGATTCCGTACGTTCAGCTACTTCAGCCGTTTTTTGCTGATTTATTTCAGCATTCCTGGCCACCTGACGGGTTTGCTGCTCATTGTTAGCAGTGCGTGTTTCCAGCGTTTTCACCTGTTTTTCTGCTTCGGTGGCGCGGGCTTCTGCTTTCTCTGCGCGGTTCTCGGCGAGTTGCAGCCTTTTCTCCAGAGCATTCAGCCGGGCTTCAATGGCACTGGCCGATGTATCCGCTCCCTGGGCGGCACCCGAAAGAATTAATCCAATAGCAACAGCAAGATAGCGAGGTTTCATCATCATTTTTATCCCTCAAGGTAAGTGTAATTATTATGAGAAAACCATTTTTGCTAAATTGCTAAACTGGTTTTCCTGAGCACAATAATCATCCGCACCTGGTTTAATCAATGATGTTTTACCGGCAGATCTCGTAATTGTGATCCTCTTTGCAAAATATCACTAAACTCGGATAATTCATTTGTACTTGCTTAGCTAAACCGGTTCTTCTACTTTATATGGAAATTTAGCCACACAGGAAATGAATACAGGGAATGAAAATGAAAAATCGAATTTGGGTGCTGGGCGATGCGGTAGTGGATTTAATTCCGGAAGAGGATGGCCGCTTATTGAAATGCCCGGGAGGCGCGCCCGCGAACGTTGCAGTCGGGATCAGTCGCCTGGGAGGCGAAAGTGCATTTATCGGGCGGGTAGGGGATGACCCGTTTGGAAAGTTCCTGACGAAAACGTTGAGTGCTGAAGGCGTAGACACCGAGCATATGCTGCTGGACGCGAGTCATCGCACGTCAACCGTTGTGGTTGAAAACGATGCTGAAGGAGAGCGCTCTTTTACCTTTATGGTGCGTCCGGGCGCAGACTTATTCCTTCGACCTACAGATATTCCTGCCTTCAAAGCCGGGCAGTTTCTGCATCTGTGTTCCATTGCTTTATCCGCAGAACCCAGCCGCTCTTCCGCCGTGCTGGCGATGGCGCAGATGAAAGCTGCTGGCGGCGTCGTTTGTTTTGATCCGAATATTCGCCACGACTTATGGCCGGATGAAAATCAGTTACGTGATTGCCTGAATCAGGCGCTGTCGATGGCCGATATCATCAAGATTTCTGAAGACGAGCTGGAATATCTGACGGGTGAAGCGCTGCTTTCCGAGGGAATTCTGCGTTTGTGCAACCGTCATAATCCTGAACTCTTGCTGGTCACACAGGGTAAAAATGGCGTGTCGGTATACCGCAAAAAAGATGCGTCGTTAATGCAATATCCGGCTCCTGACGTTAAAGCCTTAGATACGACCGGCGCGGGTGATGCGTTTGTCGCCGGATTGCTGGCCGGGCTGGCGCAACACTGGCCGTTGGATTCAGATCAGGCGTGGGAGCAAACAGTCCGTCAGGCTCTGGCTTGCGGAGCGCTGGCCACCACAGCAAGAGGGGCAATGACGGCATTACCGGATCGCATAAATTTAGATAAGTTTTACTCTCTGATGCCCTGAATTGTATTTACCCATACCTAATCTGGTAGTTATCGTTTATTTATGCTGAATATACTTGGGTTTTTTTGACACTTTTTTTTGCCTCATAACAATGTTCATTTCAACATTTCGATTGTTTATATAAAACTTATAAGAACATAACTATATGATATTAAATCTATTTGACGATCGGCAGATCTGAATATCGTGTTGTATAACATGGAGACAACATTTCACGCTTCATCGCCCAGGATTTCCGGGCTCCCTGGCCGGCAAACCACACTGAACCCCGGCCAGAACGATTCAGTTGATCGACGACCTGCATTAACGCAGCACTGTTTTTTTGCGGTGGGTGTTCGTCAAACAGATTAAGCTGCGCCACTCCCTGGCTGAAGAAGTCACTCAGCATCACGCCAGCTTTCATATAGCGATATCCGGAAATCCAGATGCGGTCGAGTGCTGCGGTCGCCAGATGTATAATATCCCGCGTATCATTAGTGGGCGTCATCAGCTTGCCCGATGACTGGTTGCCATAGAAAACTTCATTCTGCGCATGCGGACTGGTTCGAATAAACACGCTGATATAACAGCAAAATTGTTTCTCCTCGCGCAATTTCTCGGCGGCGCGTTCGGCATAGGCACAGATTGCCTCATGCATATCGCCATACTCGGTGATACGGCTACCAAAAGAGCGGCTGCATATTATTTGTTGTTTAGTCGGAGAAAACTCTTCCAGCCCTAAACACGGTTCACCCCGCAATTCTCTTGACGTTCTTTCCAGCACTATATTGAAGTGCTTACGAAGCACCCAACTTGAGCAATCGGCCAGATGCAGGGCGGTTTCAATCCCCATCAGATTCAGTTTTTTACTGATCCGCCGACCCACGCCCCACACCTCGCTGGCTGGCACCAGCGCCAGCAGTTTACGCTGACGATCAACATTCGATAAATCGACGACTCCGCCGGTTTTTTTCCACGTTTTTGCTGCGTGGTTAGCCAGCTTGGCTAACGTTTTGGTGGGGGCAATCCCGACACCAACGGCCAGCCCGGTTTCTCTGAGCAGGCGTTTGCGGATTTCGTGACCGAACACTTCAAGGTCGATGCAGTTCCTGACGCCCGTCAGGTCGAGAAAAGCTTCATCAATCGAATAAATCTCCAGCTTCGGGGCCATATCTTCAAGGATAGTCATCACACGATGGCTCATATCGGCATACAACGCGTAATTGGAACTGAACACCTGTACCTTCTGGCGCTTCAGTTCATCCTGTAGCTTGAAATAGGGTCCGGCCATGCCAATTCCTAACGCCTTCGCTTCTGCTGAACGTGAAATGATGCATCCGTCATTATTTGAAACGACAACGACAGGTTTACCTTGCAGATCTGGCCGGAAAACCGTCTCGCAGGAGGTGTAGAAACTGTTGACATCAACAAGCGCGAACATGTCTGTTGGCCTTCAGGGTAAATGTCACCACGCCAAAAATTTCCAACTCCTCTTCTGCTCCGAAAACGATGGGAGAATAATGGGGATTATGAGGCACGAGCTGAAGGCGGGGGGAGGTTTGAAGTTCTTTCACCGTGAATTCGCCCGCGACTGCAGCAATCACGATATCACCATGAACGGCGGACAGTGAACGGTCTACAACCAGCAAGTCACCATGGCTGATGCCTGCGCCGACCATCGAATCGCCACTGACCCTGACAAAGTACGTTGCGCTGGGATGCCTGACGACAAGTTTATTCAGATCAAGGCTGTCCTCAACGTAATCCTGTGCCGGGCTGGGAAAGCCGCAAGGCACCCGTTCTATAAAGAGTGGAAGAGGGAGCGTTATATCGGATTGGCAGGGGGTAATAAATTGCATCATCGGCACTCAAAATTACTGTATTTATGTACAGTATGCATGATTGTTCCGATCGTTCAAGAGCTACGGCAAGGGGGTTTCTGAAAGCCGTTGAAGATCCTCTGAATTTAAGTTGGGGTCAGATCCTGAATACCCGACGATCTGGCTTTCCGGATGACGATCTGCTGATACTCCGCTAAACGAAGTAACAGGGCGTTTAGCGGATCAGGCATTTGTCTTTTTCGGGCACGTTTTAAATCTGGGTTTTGTTAATTAAAAAGTCCACCAGCGTTTTTACTCTTCGCGTTTTACCCGTGTTTTTTAAATAGTACAGATATACCGGAGGATATGTTTTCCAGTAAGGCTCCATGACAGGAATAAACCGGGCATTATCGGGCTGCATTGCGTAAACAGGTTCAAATAATCTGCCAATTCCCAGCCCGTTACGTATTATCTTGGCCCCAAGACATAACGGAGAGACTTTAAGGCCACTGCGGCCAAGGTTTCTGTAATTCATCGTGTTCCTCTTAACTAGCTGTTTATTCGTGCTGACATGATTTTTTGCTGAAATGAAAGGGGCATCATGACATCAGTTAATGAAAATCAGCGTCAATGGTCTCATTCAGTGATTAATTGATATATAGCCGATTCATGAATCATCATCATAAGTGAATGCAATATTGGTGCATTAATATTATTAACGCGGGCAGGTATTATTCGTTTCAGGCAGATATTTGAATCCCGTCAGTCCTGATGCCGGTCAGGCAATTGATGTCAGTTTAAGATTTTTCACCGGTCTCTGGTCAGCCACGGTGGGTTTTATGTCTGGGAGTTTAAAAACGACGGTAAAGACGTCAGAGCCCGGGTTGAGGGGCAGATAGTCTTTAATACCGTTTTCCAAACGGTCGATGCTGCCGCAGATGGTTACGGTATTGCCCATGTGCCTGAAGACTTAGCCACTGAATATATCAGACAGGGGGAATTAACCCTGATACTTGAGAACTGGACCCCATACCGGGAAGGCTTACATATATTTTATTCGAGCCACCGGCAGTCTTCAAATGCAATGAAAATAGTCGTTGATGCATGACGTTATCAGGCCTGATTTATTCTCCTCATATATAACAATCTTCGCATAGATAAGTCGAAAAAGAGTATCAAACGCCATGAATAAATAATGGCGCGATGCAGTGCTGTTAATTTCACCAGAATGAATGTCTCAATAAAATAGGAACTGAAATGAATACACCATTTAAAAATCAGGTGGCCCTGGTCACGGGTGCGGCTTCCGGTATGGGGTTAGCTGCTGCAAAAGCTTTTGCACAGGCCGGTGCCCGTGTGGCCTTAGCCGATATTAATGGCCCTGCGGTGACGGCAGCGGCACAAGAATTAGTGACTGCCGGTTATCAGGCATTGGGGATCCGTTGCGATGTCGCCGATATCAATGACGTGAAAAATATGGTGGAACACACCGTGGCGACTTTTGGGCGCCTGGATTATGCGTTCAATAATGCCGGCGTGCAAAGCCCGGTCTCCGAGACTGCCGATGCTGACCCCAAAGATTACGATTTTGTGATGGACGTTAATTTACGGGGCATCTGGAACTGCATGAAATATGAGCTGATTGAGATGCGCAGGCAGGGCAGCGGGGCTATCGTTAACAACTCTTCCCTGGGGGGATTAGTCGGGATTGCCGAACGGGGAATCTATCATGCGTCTAAACACGGCGTGGTGGGGTTAACGAAAAGTGCAGGCCTTGAATACGCAGATAAAGGTATCCGGATCAATGCAGTCTGTCCGGGGATTATCGAAACGCCGATGGTATCAGGCATGCTTGAATCTCAGGCAGAAGCTATGGCCGGGATGATGAAAGAAGTGCCCATGCGCCGGCTGGGGCGCGCGGAGGAAATCGCCGATGCGGTGCTCTGGCTGTGCAGCCCGGCCTCCAGCTTTATTGTCGGCCACGCCTTGCCTGTTGATGGCGGATATACCGTCCGTTAATTTGTATCCCCCAAGGCCTGAGCGAACCCATACGCTCAGGCAGGAAAATTCAGCTCGTTACGCTTTTACTTTGCGTAAAGTAATCGATTACAATGTTGCGAAAAGGTAAGGCAAACAGAGGATCGATGATGAGTGAAAAAATTCGTGTCGGGCTGGTCGGATATGGTTTCGCCAGCAAAACGTTTCATGCCCCGCTGATTACAGGGACTTCAGAAATGGTGTTAGCGGCGGTCTCAAGCAGTGATGCCGCCAAAGTTCACGCTGACTGGCCGGCAATGCAGGTGGTTGCTGATCCGCAAGCCCTGTTTGATGACCCGACGTTAGACCTGATTGTGATCCCGACCCCTAATGACACCCATTTCCCGCTGGCCAGAGCGGCGCTGAATGCGGGTAAACATGTTGTTGTCGATAAACCCTTTACCGTGACGCTGGCTCAGGCAAAGGAGCTTGATGCACTGGCAAAAGAGAAAGGGCTGTTACTTTCCGTGTTCCATAACCGCCGCTGGGACAGTGATTTCCTGACGCTCAAAAAACTGCTGGCAGACGGCACGCTGGGTGAAGTGAGTTACGTGGAATCTCACTTTGACCGTTTCCGCCCGGAAGTGCGTCAGCGCTGGCGTGAAATGAAAGGGGCAGGGAGTGGCATTTGGTTTGACCTTGGCCCGCATATTCTCGACCAGGCGTTGCAACTGTTTGGCGTACCGGTAGCAATTAATGTTGATATGGCACAGTTGCGGCCAAACGCACAGACCACGGATTATTTTCATGCAGTGCTGACTTATCCGCAGCGCCGTGTCGTGCTGCATGGCAGCATGCTGGTGGCGGCAGAATCTGCACGATTCCAGGTGCACGGTACGCGCGGAAGCTACGTAAAGTTCGGGCTGGATCCTCAGGAAGATAACCTGAAAGCCGGAGCCCGCCCGCCTTGTGAAAACTGGGGGTTCGACGCGCGTGACGGTGTCCTGACCCTGGCCGAAGGCGACACCATGACGGAATCTGTTTACCCGACGCTGCCGGGGAATTATCCGGCTTATTACGCTGGTATCCGCGACGCAATTAACGGCAAAGGGGAAAACCCGGTGCCCGCCGCCGACGCTATTGCGGTGATGGAACTGATCGAACTGGGTCAGGAATCAGCGGATAAACGCCAGACCCTTCAGGCAGGCTAACCCCTTCAGGGCGGCATCATGTCGCCCGTTTTATTCATGCTCCTGTTCGCTTCAGTGCACCGAATCCGGTGGCAGTAAAAGATAATAACTTGTTAATGAAATTGAACAAATGTAGCGGCTATACTCTCTAAATGGAGTGACAAATGTTACTCCGAGACTTAGTGAAGCCACTCATGAAGCATACAAAAAATAAATCATCGCTGCTTACTGTGACTGTGGCTTGTATCGGTGTCGTGTATGGCGATATCGGTACCAGCCCGTTGTATACCCTGCGTGAATGTCTGACCGGACAGGCGGGCATTACCGTGACACCCGGTTCCCTTTTTGGCTTTTTATCACTTATTTTCTGGCTGCTGATGCTGGTGGTGTCGGTCAAATACATCAGTTTCGTGATGCGTGCCGACAGTGACGGCGAAGGCGGTATTCTGACCCTGATGTCGCTGGCTATCCGTAATCTCAACCCGCGATGGATCCCCATTATCATGTTTCTCGGGCTGGTGGGGGGCAGCTTCTTTTATGGTGACGGCGTGATCACGCCAGCGATTTCGGTACTTTCTGCCATTGAAGGGCTGGAGATTATCGAACCTTCGCTCGATCGTTTCATCATTCCATTCTCAATTGCGGTGCTGACGCTGCTGTTTTTTATTCAGAAAAACGGCACCGGCAGCGTGGGGAAAATCTTCGCGCCCGTCATGGTGTTGTGGTTTGTCACCATCGGCGCGTTGGGCATTGGCGGCATCGTGCGTAACCCTGACGTTTTACACGCGCTGAACCCATACTGGGCGCTGCATTTCTTTGTGGAATTCAAAACGGTATCGTTTTTTGCTCTCGGAATGGTGGTGCTGTCAGTCACCGGCGGCGAGGCGCTGTACGCCGATATGGGGCACTTTGGTAAAAAACCGATCCGCATTGCCTGGTTTATTCTGGTCGGACCGTCGCTGGTGATGAATTATTTCGGGCAAGGGGCGTTGCTGCTGAGTAAACCCGATGCAATCGCGAACCCGTTTTTCCTGCTGGCACCCGGCTGGGCGCTGATCCCTCTGCTGATCCTGGCAACGCTGGCGACCGTTATCGCCTCGCAGGCGGTGATCTCCGGCGTATTCTCGCTGACCCGCCAGGCCGTGCGGCTGGGATATCTGCCGCCGATGCGCATCATCTATACCTCAGATGAGGAATCGGGGCAGATTTACATCCCGGTCGTTAACTGGTTGCTGTATTTCGCGGTACTGATCGCCATCCTCAGTTTCAAACACTCCAGTAATCTGGCGTCGGCCTATGGGATTGTCGTGACAGGAACCATGGTCATTACCTCGCTGCTGATTGGCATTGTGATGGTTAAAAATTGGGGATGGAATACCTGGGCTGGCGGGCTGCTGATGACGGTAATGATGTTGATCGACGTGCCGTTATTTGCGGCCAACCTGACCAAACTGTTCTCCGGCGGCTGGCTGCCGGTGGCAATTGGTTTGGTGATTCTGGTGATCATGCTGACCTGGAAAACGGAACGAAACCGCCTGCTGCGCCGTCTGCGGCAAGATCCTGAAGCGCTGGAATCCCTGATTGCTTCGCTGGAAAAAGCGCCACCCAAACGCGTGCCGGGTACTGCGGTGGTGATGTCGCGCGGGCAATACGAAGTGCCGCTGGTGTTGCTGCACAACCTCAAGCACAACAAAATCTTGCATGAACGTGTGGTGCTGCTGACGGTGGCGACAGAGGATGTGCCGTATGTACACAACGTGCGGCGGGTAACCATTGAGCAGCTTTCGCCCAGTTTCTGGCGGGTGATAGCCAGTTATGGCTGGCGGGAAAAGCCGAATGTGACCGATATCCTTTATCGCTGCGGGCTGGAAGGGCTGAAATGTACCATGAACGAAACGTCGTTCTTTATGTCGCGGGACACCTTTATTCTCGGCGATCCGCGCCCGTGGTATCTGAAGGCACGTGGCAAGTTATTTCAGATATTACAGCGAAACTCATTACGCGCGCCCGAGCATTACCATATTCCACCCAACAGGGTGATTGAGCTGGGTGCCGTTGTGAAATTCTAAAAGCAGACGTCCCGTTTCTGGCTGAAATAATCCGGAAACGGGACGTGCGGGGAGATCGGGCTGATTAGCTCTGCGGATCCTGAAGCTCGGTGATGTTTGCGGCCTGAGGCGATGACGTCGTAGTATCGGTCTGTGACTGTAAAACGGTGACCGGCACGGATTGTGTACTGGTCTGCGTTGCCGGGGGGGTAGTGCTTTCAGTCTGTGTTGCTGTGGCCGGCGCTGTTGCTGGTGCTGCCGGAGTGGCCGGTGTAGTTGTCGTCGCTGGTGTTGATGTTGTCGTCGACGTCGTGGCAGGCGCTGCCGTTGCCGGTGTTGCGGTTGTTGATGTCGCAGACGCAGCGGGTGTTGCCGCCTGGGTTTGCCCGTCCGTTGCCGGAGCTTCGGTTTCAATTTGCTTTGGCAAAGCCGGAATTGGGTCTAACGGCATCGATTCTGACTTAGGTTTCGGGACCGGGGTTGGCGCACGAACCTGGAATGTCGGTTTGAGATTCGCAACAGAATAGGCCACATGGCTGATATCGTTACGCGATGTTGTCACATCGACCGGCGAAATGGTCACGCGCCCAATCAGTGAACGGGCATAACCACCGACTTTATGTTTCCCCTCGGGAAGCTGCACCTCGAGATCCTCGCCTATCCCCAGCGCACCGGCATCTTTGCCATCAATGGTGACATAAATTTTTGTGCCATCGTCGGTTTTCGTCTGAACGTGGGCTACGGTCAGCCGTGTTGAACCGAGGTCAAAAGCCGTAGCGGGTGCAGTTGTATTCGTTTTTGCGCAACCTGTCAGCGCAAAAACGGCCGCAACGGCGGCCAGGGGGAAACGATAACTCATAGTACGGCGTCTTCCTTTAAGGGATTTTTGTGATCTGGCTATCAATATACCTGATCATGCAGGAGAGATGAACGCTCCTGCAGGGAACTCGGAAGAGTCTGTTGTTAGCAATCATTAACCGTAACGCAGGATTTTGCGGTCGTTTTGCGAGTTTTATGTGTGGTTATGATATCTGCAATCTGTTGTGGCGCTTCAACGGGTAACAGATGCCCTTTATTTTCCAGAAAATAGACATCTGCTAAAGGGTAGCTGGCGATGATGTGCGCTTTCACAACGGCTACGGGGTCAACGCGGTCAAGTTCTCCGGCAATGATGACCACCGGTACGTTGATTTGTGCGGCTTTATCGCGAAGGTCTTCCTGCATCCCGGTATCAATCCATCCGGCCGTTGCCTGAGGGCTCAGACGCAACGCATCGGTGATCAGCTGCTCACGATTGTGTTCTGAAACCGCACTACCCGTGAGAACATTCTCCAGCGTCCAGATAACGGCCTCGCGGCTGGCGTAGGTGCTTTTCATCTGCCCGCGCTGTGTGGCAGTAAAATTCATCGGGGACAACGGAGAAGAAGCAACAAGCACCAGGCCTGCCAGCCCCTCCGGTTGTCTGCTGGCCAGCAGTTGCGCTGCTTTGCCTCCCATTGAATGCCCGACAAGAATGTAACGGGTCAGCCCGAGAGCCGTAATAACATTGAGAACATCGTCAGCATGGTCTTGTGTCCGGTAGCCTTCATCAGGAGCTTCTGATTCACCGGCACCACGGGCATCAATGGCAATACAGCGGAATGTGTCACGTAATAACGCCACAACCGGATCCCATGTCTGCGAAGACCCACCCCAGAAGTGCAGGAAGACCAGTGCGGTTTCGCCTTTTTGCGTGTCTGTCACGTTCAGATTATTGCCGTTGCTTAAAATTTTCATGATTTGCTCTCTGTGAAGGCGCGTCTGTAAGCGAGCGCCGTGCAGATATTTTCCAGAGGATCGTGAAAGTATGGAATATGCTAATTTATCTGTATGGTGTAAACCATAAGTACATAGAGGGTGAGGCGCTGTGGATCGTTTTATGAGCTTGTCTGTATTTGTGTCGGCCATTGAAGAAGGCAGTATCGCGGCGGCCGGCAGACGCTTCGGCCTTTCCGCCGTTATGGCTGGCCGCTATCTTTCTGCCCTGGAAAAATCACTCTCGGTCAGGCTGATCGAGCGCACGACGCATCGTTTAAGCCTGACTGACGCAGGGGCAGCTTATTTTGCCCGCAGCAAACACATTCTGGAAACGCTGGAGCAGGCAAATGCTGAGGCCGCGGATTTACAGGCCACGCCGCGCGGCACCCTGAGAATTGCGGCGCCCACCACTTTCGGATCAATGTATCTGGGCCCTGTGGTTGCGCGGTTCATGGCAGAGTTTCCCCAGGTTGAGGTTGCATTACATTTGCAGGATCGTTTTGTCGATCTGGTAGAAGAAGGGGTGGATCTTGCTGTCAGGATCGGAAATCTGCCCGATTCAGATCTGGTGGCGCGCAAAATCAGAGACTACCGGCTGATGGCATGCGCCTCGCCGGAGTATCTGAAGAGTGCGGGCATTCCGCAAACGCCGGCTGATTTACAATCGCACCAGTTGCTGGGCTATATTGGCGCAGTCACGGCTGAGCCCTGGCATTTTACCAGCGATGACGGCAAGGCGGTTACGGTGGAGACCCGTTGTCGTTTTATGGCTAATAATACGGCAGTCATGCTGGAAGTGGCATTATGTGGCTCGGGTATTGTGTACGGCCCTGATTTTGTTTTTGCAAAATCTCTGGCCGGGGGCCGTCTGGTGCCGGTTTTAGCCGCCTATACCGGTGCATCGCTGCCATTGCACGCGATTACGCCGACATCAAAACATGTCAATTTTAAAACCCGCCTGTTTATTGACCGGCTGAAGCAGGCTTTCGGCTGAATGGCTTCGCCTGCGTCTGCGAAAAGGGAAGGAATGCAATAGACCATTATCACCTCCTTGCTGCTTTTTCTCTGTGAACGGATAAAAGTCTGTTCCCCGGCTTTGTGTTAAATTACTGCCATTCTTTTCTGTATCTCCGAGGCAACATGATCACTCCTTTAAACCGTACAACCCGTGAAATGAAGATCAATAATGTGGTGCTCGTCACTAATGCATTGAAATCATTGGGTTCGGCGACGAAGGCGGATTTAGCGAATGCAACAGGGCTGAGTATCGCCACCTGCGGCGCGGTGCTCAATGAGCTGAGCCTGAGCGGCGAGGTGCTGGCGCTGGAGCGGGAGGAATCTCGCGGCGGAAGGCCCGCGCAGCGGTATGCGTACAACCCGGATTACTTTTCGTTGCTGAGCCTGTATGCACAGGGTAGCGACAGCGCAGCACAAATTATCTGGTCGGTGAATTCGGCAACGGGCAAGAGCCTGGCGCAGGGAGAAGTGCGGTTTTTACCGTCCACGCTGGAGGCTTTTTATCAGCATATCGGCGGCCTGCTGGCGGATTACCCGAACATTAAAGCGCTGGGCGTCGGTTTGCCGGGTGTGGTGGTGAAAGGTTCCGTGGCGACCTGCGATATCAGCGCGTTTGCCGGTGTGCCTGTTGAGCAACAATTGCGGGATCGCTTTGGTATTTACGTGCAAGCCGATAACGATATGAACTATACCGCGTACGGTTTTTATCGCAGCAGCTGCGCAGGCGTCACCGCGCCGGTGGCTTACATTTTTAAACCCGAGGCCCCTTGTCTTGGATGCGGCATGGTGATTAATGGCCAGGTATTGCAGGGCGCAACCCAGTTTGCGGGGGAAGTTTCCAACCTGCCGTACGCGGGGATGAATACACTGCCGGTGGCGGATGAAATGGCGAAAGTCATCGTCTCGCTGGCCGCCATTATTAACCCGGTCACCGTCGCGCTTTCCGGCACGAAAATCAGTAACACGATGCTGGCTGAGATCACAGCACGTTGTCTCCCGTTCATCCCCGAACAACATATGCCAGCCCTTATTTACCGCCCGTCGATGCGTCAGGATTACCTGCAAGGCATCACTGAACTGACCCTGAGCAACTATAATCTGCACGTCGTTTTCGGCGCTTAGCGTTCCCGCACATTGACTTTATTCTTTGCCAGCCCCTATACTGTTTACTTATTAAAAGTCTTTTAATAAGTAAATTACACCGAGCAGGAGAAAGCCTTGTCATTTTCATCTGAAGTAGAAAATACCTCTGCGTGGGTCGGTGCACCGGCTAAACGGGTTGCCACACGGATGATGTTTTTTGTCACCGGAACGGCGATGGGGCTTTGGGGGGCGCTGGTGCCTTATGCGCAGCTGCGCACGCAATCTGAAGCCGGTACTCTCGGGCTATTATTGTTGTGCCTGGGTGCGGGTTCGTTGCTCTCCATGCTCGGCTCCGGGCGGATCATTGGCCGGTTCGGTTGCCGGGCGGTCATTATTGCCGCTGTGATTGTGTACTGCCTGATGCTGCCGTTGCTGGCAACATTGAGTGACATCTGGCTGCTGGCGGTGAGTCTGTTTATTTTCGGAATGGGGATTGGGCTGGCCGATGTTGCTGTGAACGTGCAGGGTACGCTGGTCGAGCAGGCGGCAGATAAACCGCTGATGTCCGGCTTTCATTGCCTGTGGAGCGTTGGCGGTATCGCCGGGGCGGGCGGGGGTTCGTTGCTGCTGAGTGCAGGTATCACGCCGCCGGGCACCACCCTTTGTGCGGTAGCGCTGGTCGCCGCGGGGACGGTTTATTCCTTACGCGGGTTGCTGCCCTTTGGCGTACATGAAGAGGGCGGCGCTGAGGGAAAACCCAAAGCCAGGCCGAACTTCCGGTTGGTGCTGATGGCCGTGATGGCAATGATCTGCTTTATGGCGGAAGGCGCGGTACTCGACTGGGGCGGTGTATTCCTCACCGGGGAACGGGGGCTTTCACTGGAACATGCGGGCTGGGGATTTGCCGTGTTTGCCGTTGCGATGTCGCTGATGCGTCTGACGGGGGATGCGATTGTCAGTGCGCTGGGGCGTAAACGCATTCTGATTATCGGCGGGATACTGGGTATTGCCGGATATCTGATGGTGGTATTGCTGCCAGGCTGGATCCTGCCGTTGTGCGGCTTCGCTTTGGTCGGGATCGGTGCCGCAAACATCGTGCCGGTGCTGATTACGCTCGCGGGCCAGGAGAAAGTCATGCCGGTGAACATGTCTGTTGCGCTGGTCGCCACGCTCGGGTATCTCGGCGTGCTTGGCGGCCCTGCGCTGATCGGCTTTATCGCCCATCTTACCAGCCTTTATGTGGCATTCGGCGGGGTCGCCGCCGCGTTTTTAGTCATCACGTTTGGCGCCTGTAAGCTGAAGTATTGATTGCCTTCAAAGGCCAATGATTTATAACTGAGTGGCAAATTTGCCAGCTGGCGCCTGAACCCCGTCAGCCTTCTTTTACTTTTTCTGATTAAAATCCGACCCTGTAAGGAGCTGTAATGGCCGTAAAACTTATTGCCGTGGACATGGATGGCACGTTCCTCAATCCGCATGGCGAATACAATAAAGCGCGTTTTCGCGAGCAATATCAGCAACTGGTGCAACGCAATATTAAGTTCGTTGTCGCGAGCGGTAATCAGTATTACCAGTTGAAATCTTTCTTTGATGACATCGACGAGCAGATTGCCTACGTGGCGGAAGGTGGCGGCTACGTGGTGGATAAGAAGAAGGAGATTTACTGCGGAAAACTCGAGCCGGAGCAGGTCGCGCAGGTACTGGGCTGGATCAGCCGTACACCGGGTATCAACACGATTGTCTGCGGCAGAAACGGTGCCTATGTGCTGGAAGGCACAGATGAAGCGTTTATCAGCCGGATGCGTCGTTATTACCATCGTCTGGCCAAAGTGCAGGATTATGCGCAAATCAGCGACACGATCTTTAAATTCGCACTCAGCTATGTTGAAGATGACGTGTATCCGCTGATGGGTGAAATCACGACACAAATTGGTGGCATCGTTGCGCCGGTGACCAGCGGACACGGTTCGGTGGATTTGATCATTACCGGTAATCATAAAGCCAGCGGATTGCGCAAAATTCAGCAAATTTACGACATTCGCGATGAAGAAGTCCTGGCGTTCGGCGACAGCGGTAATGATCTGGAAATGCTCAGCTATGCGGGCTACGGCTTTGCGATGGAAAACGCTTCCGCACCCGCCAAATCAGCGGCGAAATATATTGCACCTTCCAACAGGGAAGACGGTGTGCTGAACGTCATTGACGATGTGCTCAACGGCCGTGCCCCTTTTGCTTAACGGGGGATAAGCCGGGATTAACGGAAAAGCTGCCACATAAACGGGCAGCTTTTTTATTGCATGTTAAGGCGTGTAATCCGGCGGTACGTCACCGTTTCCCGGCTGTTGCGGATAATAATCCGGTGGAACCTGCGACTGTGCCTGTGGATAGGCGTTGTCACTGTAACGGGCATCTACCGGCACTTTATTGCCTTTGGCGTACATGCATTGGGTATAAACCGTGTCGTATTGATCCTGCAGGTCACCGCTGCTGGCACCGGCGCTGTTACTGCCCATTGCGCTGCCGATCAGTAAACCACTGCCCGCACCGACCAGCGCACCCGGCCCCGCCTGGTGGGAGGCGGCACCAATCAGTGCACCCGCGGCAGCCCCGACGACCGTACCCGCCGCCGCCGTATTGACGGCAGTATTATTGGCCGTCTGGGCTCCACCGTTGACACTGTTGTAGGCGTCATTGCGACACGACATCTCATCCATTCTGAATTGCTGATAATCCTTTCCTGTGCCCGGCAAGACCATCACATCTGGCCGGGTGGGCGGTGAAACGCAGCCGGAAAGGGCTGCTGCCAGGGCGATAACCGCCAGCGGGGTGAACCTGTTCATGAGGTGCTTGCCTGTTAACGTGGAGCGGAATCGCCCACTACCACTTTCATCCAGCCACGCGGACAGCGCTGCACATGCGGATAGTATCCCGCAGGATTCTGGCAGTAATAAGCATAATCAGGGGTTTTCTCTACGTAGGTCTGCGGTTGCGCAGGTGTAACGTAAACAACAGGCGGTGGCCCGTAATAAACCGGAGGAGGGGGTGGCCCCCAGGGAATGCCGACGACAACACGCGGACCGCCATACCAGCCACGATAATATCCGTGGCCGTAATACCCATGTCTGTAATAACCGTCGGCAAAAGATGCTGAACTGGCTGACATCAAAACGCCAGCGGTGAGCATCAACAACAACAGCCTTTTCATAACTACCTCGAGCAAAGCATATTGACCGGATGCACGGAGCGGCATAAAAGCCACCACTCCTGAGGATAAAGATACGCGCAAAGGCGATAAAAGGTTGAGGGCAGATCAGGGGGAATATGACAAGACAGTGGCAGCAATTGTGACCAAAAAATTCAGGGGAAAACGTTTGTTTACGTTGAGGTTTGTGATGAGGTTTTTTAGCGCTGTGCGCCCGGTTTTGTCAAAATTACTCCGGGCGTAAAATTAAGACGAATAGTTGATCCCGGCGTTATTGACGGCTTGCAGTAAAACGCCGGAACGCCTCCAGGGTTTCATCACTGACGTGGTGCTCAACGCCTTCTGCGTCAAGGCGCGCCGTTTCTGCACTGATGCCGAGTGCGATGAAAAACGCTTCAACCACGTTATGGCGTTCGCGGTTTTCTGCCGCAAGCTTTTCACCTTCCGGTGTCAGAAATGTTCCGCGGTAAGGTAACTGATGTACCAGCCCGGCATTGGCCAGCCGTTTCAGCGTTTTCGCAACGGTAGGCTGGGAAACGCCCAAACGCGCCGCTAAATCGACCTGGCGCGCTTCCCCAAATTCGTGGATTAAGTCTGAAATCAGCTCGACGTAATCGTCCATTAATTCCCGGCGATGCGCCTCGCGCACCTGTAAAAAACCCTGAGCGTGTTCTTCCACATCCAGCAATGGATTTATTTTTTTATCTTTCACTGCGCTTGCCTCTTTCTTGCTCAACGGTTTCCCACCGCAGCCGCGCTCACCACGGCAACCCACGCATTGTAAACCAAGTGCACACATCTACCAATTTCTGAAAACTTTGCCTTGGCTATGGAGTATAGCCTGTGCTATACCTGAATAATAAACCGCCGGTTGATACTCAGAGTCATAGGGGAGATTTCATGGAAAGAGGTCAGAGTTTTAAGAAACAAAGTATTTTGCAACTGCTCAGTCTTTCACCGTTTCGCCTGCGGCTGATGCTGATCGGCATGATTGTGGCGATGATTGGCGGCAACGCGCAGGCGGCGGAGAAAGAAAGAAAAAAGTTTAAAGTCGTCACCACGTTTACGGTGATACAGGATATCGCGCAGAACGTTGCCGGTGACGCCGCCACGGTGGAGTCGATCACTAAACCCGGCGCGGAGATCCACGATTACCAGCCAACGCCGCGTGATATCGTCAAAACGCAGTCGGCGGATCTGATCCTGTGGAACGGTTTCAATCTTGAGCGCTGGTTCGGGCGTTTCTTTGCGAACATCAAAAATGTGCCATCAGTGACGGTGACCGAGGGCATCACGCCGCTGCCGATTCAGGAAGGGCCGTATCTCGGGAACCCGAATCCGCATGCGTGGATGTCGGCTCAAAATGCCCGGGTTTATGTCGAGAATATCCGTGCAGCGCTGGTGAAGTACGATCCTCAAAACGCCGCAACTTACGACCGTAATGCCAAAAATTACGCCGAAAAAATCAGCCAGCTTGATGCGCCGCTGCGCGCACGCCTGGCAAAAATCCCGGCAGAGCAGCGCTGGCTGGTAACCAGCGAAGGGGCATTCAGCTATCTGGCGAAAGATTATGGCTTTAAAGAGGCTTATCTGTGGCCGATCAACGCGGAAGAACAAGGCACACCGCAGCAGGTAAAAAAAGTCATCGATCGGGTTCGTCAGCAAAATATTCCGGTGGTGTTCAGTGAGAGCACGATTTCAGACAAACCGGCAAAACAGGTCAGCAAGGAGACCGGGGCGAAGTATGGCGGTGTGCTGTACGTCGATTCGCTTTCAGCCGAAAACGGGCCGGTGCCGACGTACATCGATTTGCTGAAAGTGACTGTGGGCACTATCGCTCAGGGGTTCGGGCAATGAATGACTCGCAGCTTCATCTCAACGTTGATGATATTTCAGTGACCTACAACAACGGTCATACCGCAATTCAGAACGCATCGTTTACGCTGCGCGGTGGCTCGATTTGCGCGTTGCTGGGTGTCAATGGCAGCGGGAAATCCACGCTGTTTAAAACCATTATGGGGATTATCCGCCCGACTCAGGGCAGCGTGACGCTCGATGGTCTGAACGTAGCAAAAGCGCTGAAAAAAAATCTTATCGCGTATGTACCGCAATCCGAAGAGGTGGACTGGAACTTTCCGGTGCTGGTGCGCGATGTGGTGATGATGGGGCGTTATGGAAAAATGTCGTTTCTGCGTATTCCCTCGCAGGAGGATAAAAAACAGGTCGCTTCTGCGCTGGCGCGCGTCGGGCTGAGCGGGCTGGCACACCGTCAGATCGGAGAACTGTCCGGCGGGCAGAAAAAGCGCGTCTTTCTGGCGCGGGCGCTGGCGCAGCAGGGGCGTGTCATGTTACTCGACGAGCCTTTTACCGGCGTTGATATCAAAACGGAAAATGCCATTATCGAATTGCTGCGGCAGTTGCGCGAAGAGGGGCATCTGATTTTGGTTTCCACGCACAACATCGCCAGCGTGCCTGATTTTTGTGACCGCGTGGTGCTGATCAACCGAACGGTGATCGCGTCTGGCGCGCTGGAAACCACGTTCACCCATCAGAATCTCGAAAACACTTTCGGCGGCGCACTGCGCAACATCGGCTATCTGCTGCCAAAAGAAACGCAGCCGGTCAGGTTAGTACAATGACAGACCTTCTGCTGGAGCCGTTTCAGTACAATTACATGGTAAAAGCCATCTGGGTCAGTGCCGGGGTTGGCGCAGTGTGTGCATTTTTGTCTGCGTATCTGATGCTTAAGGGCTGGTCGCTGATGGGCGATGCGCTGTCGCATTCGGTGGTTCCGGGAGTGGCGGGGGCTTATGCACTGGGGTTTCCGTATGCCATCGGCGCCTTCGGGACCGGCATTCTGGCGGCTTTTTCCATGACGCTTTTGCGCCACTTCACCAAACTGCGTGAAGACGCGATCATTGGTTTTGTATTCTCTACGTTTTTCGCCCTTGGCCTGTTGCTGGTGTCGCTGAATCCAACCTCGGTCAACGTACAGTCGATTCTCTTTGGCAATATTTTAGGCATTGATGATGCGGATATCTTGCAGGTGCAGATTATTGTCGGCATTTCCATGCTGGTGCTTTGTGCTGTCTGGCGCGACCTGCTGGCGGTATTTTTTGACGAAGCACACGCCGTGTCAGTGGGCCTTTCCCCCCTGAAGCTAAAAATTATTTTTTTCACCATTTTCAGCGCTTGCAGCGTGGCGGCATTACAAACTGTCGGTGCGATTTTGGTGATCGCGATGGTTATCACGCCCGGTGCGACGGCGTATTTGCTCTCTGACCGGTTCTCCCGTGTGCTGATCATTTCGGTGATTATCGGTGCAGTCACCAGCGCTGCCGGTGCGTGGCTCAGCTACTATCTCGATGGTGCAACTGGCGGGGTGATTGTCTGCCTGCAAACGACCGTTTTCCTGCTGGCGTTTCTGTTCGCGCCGAAACATGGGTGGCTGGTGAACCTGTTGCTAATTAAACGCCGGAGCCGCGCATGATGGCCTGGATGGATGTGTTGATGGAGCCGGTAAGTTTCGGCTTCATGCAGCGGGCGTTAGTGACGGCAATGGCGACCAGCATAGTCTGCGCGATTTTCTCCTGTTTTCTGGTGCTCAAAGGCTGGTCGCTGATGGGGGATGCGATTTCGCACGCGGTGCTGCCCGGCGTGGTACTGGCGTATCTGGCGGGGATCCCGCTGGTGATAGGGGCATTTGGTTCAGGCCTGTTTTGCGCTGTTGCCACGGGGTTCATTAAAGAACATTGCCGCGTAAAAGAAGATTCGGTAATGGGGATTGTTTTCTCCGGGATGTTTGCTGCCGGTCTGGTGCTGTTCTCGCGGGTCAATACGGAGCAACATCTCAGCCATATACTGTTTGGTAATGTGCTTGGCGTGACGGACGGTGAAATGCTGCAAACGCTGATTATTGCTGCCGTGGTGACGATGCTGATTATCCTCAAATTCAAAGATCTGATGCTGTTCTGCTTCGATCCTGTGCAGGCAAAAGTGATCGGTCTGCCCGTGCGTTTCTATCATTATGCGTTGCTGTGCATGCTGGCGCTGACCATTGTTGCCGCGCTTCAGGCAGTGGGTGTGGTGCTGGTGGTCGCGATGCTGATCACACCCGGGATCACGGCCTTTTTGTTGTGCAAAACCTTGCCTAAAATGCTGATGGTTTCCGTGACGGCGTCACTTATCGCGGCCGTTTCCGGCACCTTTATCAGTTTTTATATTGATGCGGCGACCGGTCCGGCAATCGTCCTGATTCAGGCCGTGATATTCCTGCTGGCGCTGGGGGTTAATCTGTTGCGTAAAACGGCCAACGCCCGGCGGGTCGCACCGAATGCGTAGTACTTCAGCCGCTGTTTTGCGATGCTGCCCGTCGCATCCCCTTTACTGAGAGACTCTGATGACTCAACAATTTGCGCCTGTCGAACTGGAAAAAGCTTACCGCCTGATCAACCACGGGACTACCGCGCTGGTTTCTGCACATCACGCGGGCACAGACAACGTAATGTCCGCCTCATGGGTATGCGGGCTGGATTTCAAACCGGCAAAACTGACCGTTGTGCTGGATAAAATTGCCAGAACCCGCGAACTGATTGAGCAAAGCGGCACTTTCGTGATTCAGGTGCCAACAGTGGCACAGTTGCAAATGACGTACGATCTGGGCAACCGAACGTTGAGAACCGATCCGGACAAACTGCAACATTGCGGCGCGGAGTTGTTCCGCATGGAAGGCCAGGGGAATTTACCGTTTGTGGCAGGGTGCACCGCCTGGCTGGCGTGCCGGCTGATTCCGGAACCGCACAACCAGCAGGCGCATGATTTATTTATTGGTGAGATTGTTGGCGCCTGGGCCGATACCCGCGTTTTCAAAGAGGGGCACTGGCATTTTGAAGATGCCGACCCTTCCTTGCGTAGCCTGCATTACATCGCCGGTGGCCAGTTCTACGCGACAGGCGAACCGCTGAACGCGAATACCGATTTGGGCTGATTTGCCGGGCCGTTCACGCTAGTGGTAAACCGGCAGTAAATTCAGGCTCGACAGAATATGTACCACCGCATTGAGCCCGCCAAAAAGCAGCACCAGCGCAATCATTTTGTTTCCACCCCATACGCGGTATCGCGGGCTGCCGAAGCGCTGGCGTGATGCCCGCGCCATCAGTGCGGGCACAATGACCGCCCAGACGGTTGCCGCGAGGCCGGCAAAACCAATGGCATAAATAAAACCGTCGGGATACATCACGCCGCCGATAATGGGCGGAACAAACGTCACCAGTGCGGTTTTGAAACGTCCGGTGCGGCTGTCGTCGAATTTGAACAGGTCGGCCAGATAGTCGAATAATCCAAGGGTTACGCCTAAAAACGAGCAGGCGACAGCGAAGTTTGAAAAAATCGTCAGCAGTAAATCCAGCCCCTCACTGTGGATAATCTGGCTCAGTGACTGCACCAGCACATCAATATTGCCACCCCGTTCAGCGATACCGATAAACGCCGGGCGCGGAATGTTCCCCATCGTACCCAGCATCCAGATGATATACAGACCGAGCGCCATCAGTGTACCCAGCAGCAGGCATTTCTTAATGATCAGCGGGTTTTTGCCGTAGTACTTCATCAGGCTGGGGACGTTGCCGTGATAGCCAAATGACGCGAGGCAAAAAGGTAGCGTTGCCAGAACATACGGTGCATAACGCGGATTAAGCTCAACGCTGTTGAGCAGATTGACCGGTTTGATATGCCACAGCAGGCTGCCAAATGTCAGGAAAAACGCGATGATCTTGGCACCCAGCACGATGGCGGTCATACGGCTGACAGCCCGGGTACTGAGCCAGACGATAAAGGCGACGGCCAGCGCGGTCAGCAGCCCGCCAAGGCGCGGTGAAAAGCTGACAGACATCTCGCGCAGGGTATGCGTAATCACCGAACCGCTGGCGGAAATATAGGCGTACGTCAGAATATACAGGACGAAAGCAATCGTGATGCCGTTCAGGCGATTCCAGTTTTTCCCCAGCAAATCGCCGGTCACGGTGTTGAAACTCGACCCTACCGGATAGTTCAGGTTAGCCTCCAGGATCATCAGACCGGAGTGCAGCATACAGAACCAGGTGAAAACCAGGGCAGCCACTGACCAGAAAAACCAGGCGCCGGACATCACCACCGGCAGGGAGAACATTCCTGCGCCAATGATGGTTCCACCGATAATCATTGCGCCGCCCAGAACAGAACGTTGCGGGGCGGTCACGGAAAGCGTCGCCATAGTGCGGTTCCTCGCGTGGCTTTTATCACGATTCGTTTGAAGAATGGCTGTAAAAGATTAAGTATGAAAAATGACCTGAAACCCTATTTTTATGCTGAGTTTTTGGTCCTGAGCGCGGCAATATAGTGCATCAAGACAAAGTTGTACACCTTTGAACTAGTTTGCTGATACAAAAAATGTGTTCACTTCGCGTGGCTGGTGAAAAACGACGTTCTGAAAAAATAGGGTGGATGAAATTCTGCAATACTCAGGAGGTTCCTTTAGCAACGGAGGCAATATCATGAACCGGCGGCAATTTTTGGCAGGTAGTGTAGCAACGTTGGCGATGTTATCGCTGGACAGGCCGGCAAGAGGAAAGGGGCATCCGGCGAGCATTGCCGCTTCTGTTTCATTGCAGTTCACGCAAATCCAGCAACAAAGTACATCGCTGGTGATCAACCTGGTGACCGGCAATTTGCTGAACTTTAGTTATCTTACCCTCAGCGGTAACCAGCCCAATCTCTATGGAAATCAGGTTTATCTGTGGGAAGTGTCGGCTGACACCATTCCCTGGAGCCGTCCGGCACAAAACGGTGCTCCCGTATTGCTCAATGCCCCTGCCGGAGATCAAAATATCGAGAATGTCGAGATCTCCACGAATGCGTACATTTTAGGTTATTCGCTGGCTCCGGCGGTATCAGACTCCGGCTGGTCAGATTATTCCAACGTCGTTGCCTGTGCTTACATTCCCCCGGGAACCGGCGGGATTGAAAATCGTGAGGTGGCGCAGTCGGGATGCTGTATCGAACCCCGTTATGTGGGAAGTACGTCATTAGCTTGCTACTTCGCGTTTTTACCCGGCTTTCAGGCCAGGTCATCGAAAAGCTGGATTGGCATCTGGCAGGGCAGCGCGGCGTCCTACACGGTGCCGCCAAAGTGGGTTGCGCCGGTTCAGGTCGAATCGGACAGCGGTTACGCAGGGATGAACGGTGTGGCTTTAGCCGCTGGCGAAAAATACACTCTCGGGCTGTTCAGCGGGGGTTTTGACCTGAATCCGGAAAAATGTGACCTCAGGCTTTTATCCTGCGTAGCAGTTTTTTCGACCTGACGCATATAAGACTTTGTTTGTTAAAAAATGGATAAAATGTGTGAGTTAAATGTTTTTTACTTAAATTTTCGAAAAATAAAATCTGATATAAAACAACAGTAATATCGCCAGTGAAATTAAAACACTTTGAAAATGATTGGAATTATTCCTGGTCGTTTTTATTTATGCTTTTTTATTTTAAAAAATAAAATCAGCAATAAAAGACAGGTATTTTGAGGTTTTTTATGTGTGAATAACATAAGCCATATCAATGATTTATGATTGATTTTTATTAGGATTAATCCTAGTGCATTGCATGATTATGCAATGATTTACATGCTAATGTTGTTATCTAATTTATTGTTTTTAAATGATTTAAATTAAAATAAATTATTTTATGCCTTGATTTGTATTTACGCATTTTGCCTGCTTTACTTCATATGGCCTTTCAAATGATAAGTATGTTTTAACTGTTTTACGTGTGCCTCAGCCAGCATTACGTCCCTTCATGGATATGTTTGACGTGCCCGTAAATTATTATCACGCTTGAAGATAGAGGTTAATATGTCATACGAAGATATCTTGAAAATACCTGCCAGCACGGCCGTTACCGCAGACCAAAATATTATTGTGACGACCGACCCGGACGGCGTCAGCGCGAATCAAATTACGTTTGATTACAATGGGCCGAATGCCAACCAGCCAAGCACTTATGGTAATACGGTATATATCTGGCAATCAGGTGAAGCAATCCCGTGGTCTGTCGATGCGTCCAATTCTACAACGCTTATCGGGAACAACCCGGCAGGCTCACAATCTTTCGATAAATTGAATGTGACCACGCTGTCCTACATCATCGGCTATGCGGTGGGCCCTATTCTGACTACCAGTTGGTCAAAATACTCCAACGTTGTGGCTTATACCTATGTTCCGGCCATTGGCGGTGGGGATATTTCTTCGGTCAAATCGACCGTCGCTGTGGCAAAACTGGGCTCTACGTCGCTGGTTGCGCAAATTACCTTACTTCCGGGCTTTAACCCTTCCGGGTCAAATACCTGGGTTGGGATCTGGGAGGGGCAGGCAGCTTCCTATAACCAGAAACCAAAATGGCGTGCAGCAGCAGCCAGCACGAGTGCCAGCAGCACCGTGTCACTCAATAACATTCAGCTGACTCGCGGAACCACCTACACCCTTGGCCTGTTCGCGACAGGTTTTTCCACCGATGACTCACAGCTCAAGCAAAGCTCGCTCGCAGCCACACACACTTTCACCGTTTAACTCCTGAATAGCGCCTTTCCCTGCCCCTCAGCGGGCTCAGGGAAGGGCGTTTTTCGTTCAAAATTTTGATACAGCAGATTTTTTGCGGAGGTGTTCAATGGCTTTTTTTACTCAGTCTGCCAGTCCGTCACTTTATCTTGCCAGCACCGACAGCGGAAACGTGGGCGCAGTGGCTTTTGTCACTGGCGCAGGCGTTGTGTCAGCGGAAAAGGGCATTGAACTGGCTGATGCATTAACGAATATCGACCTGGCGGGCAATTTTGTATTTTCACCGTCGCTGCTGAATTTTGGTGATGACGCGCAGGTGCAGGCAGCATTCGTGAAAGCGGTACAAAATCAGGTGGCACAACAGCCTTCACCGCGCGGGATTTTGTGGCTGCCAGACCCTGATCCGGCCGTGGTCGCTGCAGAAAATGCGCTGATATTTTTGGGGCTGGCCTATGACGGTTCTTCCGTGACCTCGGGGCTGGCGAATGCCAATATTTTGCCAAACCTGTCGTTGTTTATTCAAAACGGCATGACGATCAGCCTGTCGGGGAACACTTTCACACTCAGTAATGGAGCCGTGAATTTTGCCGGTGCAGCCGCGCCGCAAATGGTGTCCGCACTGACCGCCGTTCTGGCTTTTGACGGTGTAACGCGGGGCTGCGTAGGCTTTGATACCCGCATCCAGCGCCTGTCGTTGTACAACACCTGGAAATGGGGTTTCCATTTTATCTTCCCGCACGATGGCGCCTTTGACGGGTTGATTTCAGAATGGCTGCCGCTCGGCTCCGCGGATGACGGGCCGACCGACATGCTGGGTTTTCAGGTGTCAGCCGATCCGGCTGATCCTCTGAATACGCTGCAAACCATTAACAATCAGAACCCTAACCGCTCATCGCTGCTGTTTACCGGGCTGAACGACGACCAGAGCGTCACAAAAATAGCTTCGTTTTACCGGACCGTTTCAGGTGACGTTGTCACATTAATCCCCGTCGGGTTAGCGCCGGACGAAGGTTTACAAACCGGCGGTCTGGTGTTTGCTGCCGGCCACCGCATTGCCGAAGGTGTTGTGGATTTCCACGTTGCACCCTACGGCGATTTTTTGGTCTCAGCGAAGGCCGGGCCTAACGGCGTAACCACCGAATTGCTGTGCGGGCTATCCGGTAATGAATTTATCTCAGTCGTGCCGGGCAGCACGTCAGCTGACGCTTCGCGCATCCGCTTTGTGTCACAGCAGGGCGCGTATGCGGCCGATTTTCCGCCGCCCGTCGCGTCCCCGACCGGTGCGCCGCGTGACGGCGACAGCCTTCTGACCGGGGGCTATGTCACTTCGTGGATGACGGTTTTGCCTCCGGCGAATAAACAAAACAGTTATGCCGCCCAGCCGGACGGTGCCGCACTGTTTGGTTACGACAGCTATGTCTGGAAAAACAATGCGCAAATGCTCGGGCATGTCGATCCCGGCTATGTGCTGCCGGACGCCGGAACGACGGCATTCCCGATGGTGCCTTACGCCGGTTTTCAGCCACAGGATGGCAAGAACGGTTTTGACCAGACGCAGAGCCGCAACTTTGAGGCGCTGATTATCGGCGCGACCCGACGTCAGTTAATTGGCTCGGTCAGCAACCGGCAAGTGTTGTCGGCCCGATGTCATACGCAGGATATGCGTGCGGCATCGGCGGCAAATGATGCCGCAGCTGTCAACTTCACTACGCCGTCCGGCATGATTGCGACCCTCGACAACACATTGGCAAGCTGGCAGAAAATTCTGCTGGGTCAGATTGTCACGCCGGTATCGAGTGAAATGAATTTCACCCGGCCAGCACCTGAGCTGCAACAGGCGTTTCAGACTAACCAGCTAATGATGGTGGCGGCGAACAGCACAAATTTCTGTCAGCCGGACGGCACATTCAGCAACCGCCTGAATATCGGTGGCTGGAGCATTGAGGCCGACGTCGGCACCTCTCTTGATTACGGCGATTATTCCAACATCATGATCATCAAAGGGATCGACGGGCCGCTGTATGACCCTGATGGAGACCCGACGCACAACCTGATCGCCAGCCCTTCAAAGTGGACGCAGGCCGCACAATTCTCTGCACCGACCATGACGCGGGACGGTACGCCAGACCCCGGTCAGATAGTGAATCTTTCCCAGTGGTTGCAGGATTATTTTATCGACGCCCTCAGCCCCGGTGGCGAAGGCTTCTTTGATGATTTCAATGCGCTGGCGAAAGACCCGAACTGGAAAGGGATACTGATCCTGCGCGCTAAAATTGCCGAACCGCCGCAGGATCTGGCGGGTATCACCGCTGGTATCCGTAACCCGGATCGTTTTTATGCGCATCATCTGGCGATTCAAATCAGCCAGATCAAAAGCGATCCGCAGGGCGGTGGGATAAATATCGACAGACAAAGCTCGGTGTATGGCCTGATTTATTACATCGACAACGATTATGACACCGCCAGCGAAGGCAGCCCCGTGCAGCCCGCTTATGGCGTTGACTACGATTTCATTACCCTGACCCTGAAGGTGTTGTTTGAAAATACGGCGGTAAAAACCTTCTCCAGCTACACCCAGCTGACGCTGAATAACATCTTTGGCAGCGCGGTGACGGCAATGGGGGAAAACGGCAACAACTACAACTCAATCATTATGCAGGGGACTTTCCAGAACAATAACGGCCAGCCCACCTATGGCATGAAAACCCTCGCCAATTACAGCTTCCTGTTCAATAACAATGTGCTGAGTGACGTTGAAACGCTGTCTGCTGAAATGAACACCATCAGAACCGATAGCGTCAGTTCTGTCGTGCGCTTTGGCCTGAGTGGCTTTATGGGTTTCCGCTTGCTGAGCGGAACAGACGTTAACGGCGAAGAGGAGAACATTGATCTGTTCTCCTTCGGCTCACCGGAGGGTGATTTCTTGTCACACACCGGCCTCAATTATACCGGGCTGGGGCTGAACATGGCCTTTACCGCCGCCGATCCGGTCGGTTCCCGGGCTCTCACTTTTGACAGCAGCCAGATAAGTTTCAACATGGCGGTGAGCACGCCGCGTGCAGGCAGCCTTTATCAGGCGTTATCAATGGAGCTGGACGGGCTGACCAGTTCGGACAGTGCCGATGTGACCCCGGCATCATTAGGTTATCTCGATGTCGTGACCAATGTGCAAATGAACGGTGTATCCGCGCAGTGGAATGCGTTGAAATTCAAGCTAAATCTCGGCACCGCTGGTGAGCTGGCGGGCAAAGTGGGGCTGAATGCTTACCTGCTGCTGGCCTGGTCTGCGGACAGTTTTGACGGTTATCAGGCGCTCACCGGGATCAAAATGCCCGGTTCGACCCATGGCGCACCGCTGATCAGCCTGCAAAGTGTGCTCAGTATGTCCTACGGCACTATCCAGTTGTTGTATACCGATAAACCGGGCACCGTGCTGCATCCGACCTCCCTGCAGCCGGTCAGCTGGCGCAGTGATTATGCGCTGGAAGATGATGAGGCACCGGCAGCCAGCACCGGCAAACAATTCATGCTGGTACTCAACGAAATCGCTATCAAATTCCTCGGGATGCTCAAAATTCCTCCAAGCGGAAGCACTGCGTTTTACCTGTTCGGTGACGCTGACGGCACCGCTGGCAATAGCGACACCGGCCTGGCCTGGTATGCCGCCTACAACAACACACCGCCTGAGGGCAAAAATGCACTTCAGGGCAACCGCCGTCTTACTTCTTCTGTCAAAGGGAGTACAGCTAATGACTAAAAATCCTCCGGTAGTCAACCCGTCACGCAAAGTAAGACGCGGTGGCGGTAACTGGGACTTAGCCTCGCTGATCAAAGCCTTTGCTAACTCCGCAGAAGGCACCAACACCAATCTGACGCAGGCCGGGCTGGAGCGTTTGGGGAATTTGCTGACAGGCGTCAAACTGCGTTACTTCGTCTACCGTTCTTCCGGGTTTGGCAATCAGGCCAACACGGTGAACCTGATGAAGCGCATGATTGCGCTGGGTTTTACCAACCCGATTGAACTGATTTATGACACAACGGCGGGCAGCGAGGTCATCGACAAACTGGCCGTTCTGTTACCGGGGCTGAACCCGAAAAATCTGCAGCCGTACGATCTGAACGGTGTGACCATTACCTTCTTCCCGTACAAAGAATCCGGTGCGGGGAAAAAGGTCAACCGCTCGGTGACCGGGCTGGTCGGGCAGGTGCCGCTGTGTATCAACGGCGGCGCGGAAATGGACAGCATCGCCGACATGAATATCGCCAATGTCCTGTTGTCGGATTACTACCTGCAATTACAGCCTTACATGTGGGAAGTGGTTAACACCTCGGATAATCCGCTCAGCCTGATCCTGCCAAAAGATGCCAGCGTAGCGGTCAATCTTGCTGTGCAAGACAGCCTGCAAAAACGCGTATTTTCCACCCGTGCCTTCGGGATGCCCGCGCCCGCTGAGCCGGACTGGGCGCAGCTGCTGAGCATTCCTAAGGTTAACGTGACGTCGGTTAACCGCGCCCGCTCCGTGGTCAATGCCGTGGCTGGCGACGCGGTCTGGTCATTCCCGGTGTATGGTTTGTACGACGGGGCGATGGTCCGCAAACCGGTCAATGGTGACGCCTGTGATATGGCGTTTGAGCTGATTGCTGCCAGCGCGCTGGCGCAAAAAACCGGGAAACCTTTTGGTAAGCCGATAGTCGTCGGGTTGCTGAACTCCCTGCTGAAAACCACTTTTGAACGGCTGAAAAATTATTTTCCGCTAAACGGTGAAGTGCTTCAGGCGGAAGATATTTCGGAGATGGATCAGGACGATCGCATTACTTATTTTATCCGTCGCTGGTGCGTGCAAAACAAACTTTTTCAGCCGGATGTGGAAGGAAACAAGCCCGGCAATATTTATATCTGCCCGGACATTACTGACGGCGATCTGACAGCTCTGCTGACCCGGCTGGCGGCGGAAGGTAACGGCGGCGTGGTGGTGGTGAATCTTCCCGGTCTGCCGCAGGATTTGTTCAATTATTTGTATCAGATTGCCAGCCTGCCATCGGTATTTGAAGGACAGGGCACGGCAAATCTGGCGCTGAACCTCGGTAAACCTTTCTTTAAACTGGCGAAAGTCAATGTGAATCCCTACCCGAGTGATCTGGGAAACGCGGCGATTGGGCAGCCAGGCAGCGACGGGCAGCCGAGCACGTCCAGCGTTTTGTCTGAGCAACTGTACAATGCAACCTACGATCTGATTCAGATCGGCACCTACGAATTCAAAAAGGGATTTTCCGGCAAAATGCCGCCACAGCGTCTGGCCGATTTACTGGTGCAACAGGCGAAGGACTACAATGAAAACGGGCCGTATCGTCGGTATTTCGACGAATTGCCGAAATTTTATACCGCCGCAGCCAACGACAAACTGCTTCAGGCACTGGTGTTTCTGGTCACGAAATACAATCTCGGGACGGCAACAACCCTGCACAGCCTGAAAGCATTGGCTGTGGCAGAGGGCGATGAAACGCCGCTCGAACAACTCTATACGCAGATTGAAAATGCCATTTCGCGCGGCGTATTGGCGCTGATCCCAACGGTGATCCCCGACGGTCCGTTTGCTGATTTTATTACCGCTATTATTGAAGGCACCAATTTTACCCTGGGTTCGGAAACGTCGCCGGTGCAGGTTACGTTCCCCGCCAGCCATGACAAAATTACGGTGACGGGTCAGACCGATGATTTCCTCGGTGCGCCTTTAAAGGCGACGGTAGATTTCACTCTGAACGAAGATGGCAGCTCGATTGATATTGCGTTTGAACTGGCGGTGGGCGAAGTCAGACTGACCGGCGTTGAGTGGTTTACCCTCGACAGCCTGACTATTTCCGCCAGTATTCCCGGCACCGACGAACGTCTGACCGGCTCCGTGGCGACGCATATTAAAGTCGGCCAGCAGCCGCTGACCTTTAACATGGACTTCCCGACCTCTGGTGACGGTAAAATTGTCATAGACGGTGATTTTACGACCAGCCCGCCGTCGCTCAATGACCTGTTTAGCTTACTGGGGGGGATGAATTTTCTTAACACGCTGCCTTCCGCTATCAGCGGCGCGGGCAACATTACCCTGCAAAATCTCAAATTTGGCTATGACTACGAAACGTCATCGATCCAAACCTTTGAACTGGCGTTGCTCAACAACCAGCCGTGGCAACTGCTGCCGAAACTCACGCTGAATAATCTGGCCTTTAACGTGGTGCTGCTGGAGCCTACCGGTTCGCGCACTTACAGCTGGCTGGCGAAAACGTCAGTGATGATTGGCCCGCAGGGCGGTGATCCGCAGACCTACGGCAGTATCGACATCGGGGTGAATTACCCCAACCTGACGGTCAGCGCCAGTATGGCTGAAGACAGCACGCCGATCCCGCTGGGGGATCTGGTGACGTTCTTCCTGCCCGCGAACTACACCATCAATCTGGATGCGAATCTCGGCAATCTGGATATGACACTGACGCCCGGAGAAAAAGGTGCGGAAACGGTGTATGCCATTTCGGCGGGTATCGCGCTGGAAAACTGGGATTTATCGCTCGGCGTGGCGACATTCAGCCTGACCAATCTCTTTATTGATGTGGAAGGCACCGGCCTGAGTGAGGCGACCGGCAGCCTGGCGGCAACCACCGTACTGTTTTCCGATCAGCCCGATATTGCCGTGACCCTGAATCTTACGGCCATCTACTCCGGCAACGGTGCGTGGTCATTCGCCGGTGTGCAGGGCGACAGTGCGATAAAAGTGAAGCAAATCATACAAACCTATCTGGGCAGCAACTGGTGGACCGACGGGATGCCCAATCTGGATATTTCGGAGCTGGCATTCAAGGTGGAATCACCGGAAAGCGGTGAAGGAGAGGACGAAAAAGAAGCCACGTCTTACATGGTTGGCGGCACGATCACCGTATGGGACACGCCGCTGGGCGACTGCTTCAAAACCATTATTACCGGCAAGTTTGGCAGCGACAAGGCCGGGGGAAAAGCGTTGTCCCACGCCCGTCATTTGCTGGGCACGGCGCAGGTGCCGGTGCTGGATGAACGTGGCGTGATTGTACCGATGCAGGCGAAACAAATGTTGCCAGCGCCCGGCAATCTGAGGGATGAGCAGAATACCTCTTATGGCAGCGTTTCGGCGCAAATCATCTGGAATAACATCAACCTGACCGTCTTCTACGATTACGCTCAGGGCTATAACTCTTACGGTTTCAGCTGGGGGCCGCTCTCGGCCAAAATCGACAGCAAAACGAATACCGCTACGCTGCAGTTTACTGAATCCACCTCGCTGGGCTCGATGGTCGAAACCTTTATCTCATGGCTGACGGGGACCAAATTCGGGCTGGGCGCGCCGTGGAATATTCTCAATGACATCACACTGTCCAGTTTCAGCATCATCTGGAACTTTGAGACCAGTTCAGTCAAGTTCCACGTAGATGTCGGCCCGATTGACCTGATTTTTGCCAAAGTCACAGGCTTTACGATCGAGTACGTGCCAAAAGGCAAAGAGGTGGACGGTAAAAAATCCGGCGTTCATGTGGCGCTCGACGGTAATTTTATCTGGCAGGACAGCAACTCGCTGGAGTGGAACGCCGCCGATCCGGCCTCTACGCCGGCACCTCCGGGAGGCGGCAACAAATACCTCGACTTACGTCTGCTGGCGGCCGGTCAGCATGTCCAGGTGCCCGGATTACAAAACATCAAGTCAGTACAGGAAGCGATCGCCTTGCTGGCAGAACTGCCGGTGCCGGACGGCAAAACGGCTCCGTCCATAGGTTTTGACGCCGGCAACAACTGGCTGTTTGCCACCGATTTCGGCATCCTGAAAATTGAAGATGCCGGTAAGGACACCGACGGTTCAGGCACTCAGCTGATGACGGCTGAAGACGCTGCAGCCTACGTCTTTACCCTGCAGGTGGTATTTACCGACCCGACGCTGTATGCGCTGCGTATTGCGCTGGAAGGTGAGGCGGCTAAAGTGTTTGCCGGGCTGGATTTCCAGATCATCTATCGCAAAATCAGCGAAGGTCTGGGTGTCTTCCAGGCGGAAATCACCCTGCCGACGCTGATGCGCCGCATTGACGTCGGCGCGTACACCATCACGCTGCCGACCTTTGGCGTTGAAATTTATACGTCCGGCGATTTCAAGTTTGATATCGGTTTCCCGTGGAACGAGGATTTCTCCCGTTCCTTCTCGGTGGAGGCCATCATCCCGCCGGGCATCCCGGCGCTCGGTTCCGGCGGTTTCTACTTCGGCAAGCTACCGGCCATTGTGGTATCGCAATTGCCGCTGGCCACCAACGGCTTCTTCAATCCCAATCTGGTCTTTGGTTTTGGCGCACAGCTCGGGCTGGGGAAATCGCTGGATCTGGGCATTCTCAAGGCCGGTTTCAGCCTGACAATTTTCGGCATCATTGAAGGGATCCTCGCCAAATGGAACCCGTATGATGGCAGCAGCACCGGCGGCGGTGACAAACTGGCGCTGCAGGGCGACTACTATTTCTGGTTACAGGGCACGTTCGGCATTATCGGCCATCTGTATGGTTCCATTGACTTTGTGATTATCAAAGCTTCGGTGGATATCAATCTCAAGCTGTATGCGCAAATCACGCTGGCCTCCTATTCGCCAATCCCGATTACCGTTTCGGTGTCGGTCAGCGTCAGCGCCAGTGCCAGCATCAATCTGGGGCTGTTCAAAATCACGGTCAGCTTCAGTTTCTCAACGCACATCCGGGAATCTTTCACATTAGGCTATTTGCAGAATCCTAAAAATGCCCCGTGGAAAGTGGCATCGCAGGCTGATGGTGGCCGTTTGTTGTCGCTGAAATCTGGTCAGCACAAACTGCGCGCTTTTTCCCGTTTATCGCAGGTGACCTCACCCGACTGGAGTCACTTGCTGAGCGGTGGCAGCACAACTGAGCTCATTACCTATCTGGGCTATGGCCTGAGCGTGGCGGGGGATAACGCTTTTAGCGGCGATACGCCAGATCTCAGCAAACAGTTCCCTTGCTACGTTGCCAGCCTGTTTATCGATTCACCGGGGGCGGCAACCCAGGGCAATACCAACCTGCTGCGTGCCGCCGGGCAGAGTCAGGACACGTCGTTTGAGCTGTTAGCCAAAATGGTAGCGCGCTGGGCGGTTTCCGCGCTGCAAACCACGGCGATGACACCCGCTCAGATTGATGCGCTGGTGATCACCGATGACATGCTGGCCGGGCTGATTGATTATCTGAGTGATGGCGAAAATGTGCCAATGCCGCTGTCAGCCGCGGATATCGACACCTTCCTGACCAACCAGTTCGTGCTTAACGTCAGCCTGCCGGAAACCGCAGGCACGGCAGAAGCCGCCTACTTCCCGATGGCGCTGGATCTCAATATCAGTATGCCGTCTTATGCCGGTGGCCCGGCCATTGATTACACCTTCGGTGAATACAACCAGGTGAGCAGCGATTTTGTCACCTGGTTGCGTACTTATTTCAACCAGCTGGCGGTTCAGGTTCAGGAAGAAAGCGGGCAGAAAAACCTCCGTGCCAGCCTGTTGTATCAGAACGCGGGGATCTCAGTCGCGTCGTTTATTTTCAGCGATTACTTTGTGCTGGTGATGCGCCAGATGTTGCAGGCAATGCGCGACGGGCTGAAAGATTTCAACTACGCCATCAATGCCGGTGACACCGGAAACCGCGTCGTGGCCTGGACAAATACCACCGGTAATCTGGCTGACGCCGGTACGCCGTTCACGTTATTTGACCTGTTTAAAGGTAATGAAACCCATCTGCTTAACGCAGGTAAACGCCTGCAATTGCCGTTTGTCGGCTGGACTGCCACCGGCAGCGATAGCTTTACCTCAATTGCTGGCGAAGGGCGGTTCGGCGGAGCATTCACCGCAACCGCTCTGGCAACCAGTAACGCCGGGGTGGCCGGTATTCTGGCGGCTGGCGCAAAAGTGACCTACAACGCGGTGGCATATACCGTGTCGGGTAATCAGACGCTGAATGCACTGGCGCAAAATATCGCCGGAGGCATCACGCTGGCCGAGTTACTGGCGAACAGCGATATTCTGACGCTGGACACCGTGTTGCAATTTGGTGCGCTGCTGACAGTTCCGCCGTTTGCTTATACGACGGTGCAGGGTGACACGCTGCAAAATGTATCGACGAATAACGGGATTACCGTGCAGGACCTGGCGGGGCTCGACCGCGATGAACAAACCAATCCTGTCGGGGGGGTTAACGGGGATATTGCGGATTTGTTTGTGGCCGTCGATGACAACCAGAATCCGGTGTATCTGGATCTGGTCGAACTGCCGCAGTTCCGTGTTGCTGAACTGCTGGCGGAAGCGCAACGCGTGAACGCGATTAACCACCTTAGCGGTATGGCTTCGCGTTATTACTTCCACGGGTTACGTCTGCCTGCGGCGAAAATTACCCCGAACAAAGAGGGGATGTGGGTCACCAAAGACCCTCAGACCGGTGTGCTCAGCCTGCCGGACTATGCCGGGTTGTTTGCACTGACCGGTCAGCAACTGCCGCTGGCGAGCCTGCCGTCGGCACCGCTGAGTATTACCCTGAGCAAAGGCGCACCGGTCAGCTGGCTGGATTTTGCTGACGGTGCCAGCGCGCTGACTTTCACCGTCGTGCCGCCAACAGCGCAGGACAAAGAGGGGGATGTCAATTATCAGCGTATCTCTGCGCTGTACACCTACTCGACCACCACCATTTTACCTGCGGGGCCAGCCTCCGTAGCCGCCAAAGCCACGGTGGACGATGAACCGGCGAGCTATCCGTTGTCGAACGGGACGGTCTGGCAAAGCAAAGCGCCGGTATTGTTCCCGCAAGGTGCCAGCCGTGACGGCGACCAGCCGCGCCTGTGGCCGCTGCCGTCCTCTATGGTTTCCCTGTCCGGTTCAGGAACCCTCGATCAAACCCAGCGCCTGGCGCTTTCCAGCCCGAATTTCGAGCTGAAATCTGTGCGCATGAATGCCGCGACAGGCAAGGCGGAGGATACGCAGATTGATCGTCTGGGGTGGGCATCTTCGGTCGAATTCACCGTTAAGAAGCTGGCCCCGAATGCCACGGCGGGTAATGCCTATCAGAATACGTATGAGATCTCCGGTGCGAGCGCAGCAGATGCCCTTATTCTGGAGCGTATTGTGCAGTATGTTCAGGCGGATGCTGATTTTGCGTCGATGGCGATCGGTTATCAGTCAGCCAGCAGCAGTGCCGGTGCCATGTTGTCGGCAGATGTGGGTGACACCGTCACCTTTGGTATTTCGCAGACTAATTTGTCCACCGTGACGCAGCCGCCGGGGTTTTTTGCCGCCGCGCTGCTCAGGGAAGAAGATACGTCCGGCACTCATATTCTCAACAAACCGACCGAACTGGTGCGCCTGCTTTGGGAAGCCAGCATTACCCGTGCCGGTGGGTTCTTCCTGTATTACTTTGATGCCGGCAGCGGTGCGGGTCTGCCGGATGCGGCATTCAATGACAAAGGCGAAGCCACGTTGACGCTGATTGTGATGTATCAGAATCAGCCGCGTTTGCAGCCTTACATGAACGCTGTGGCAACGGGGGATCCGATGGATACCGCCAACTCGACGCTGGTGGCAAAAGCGTTGTCACAGGCCATCACACATACCGTTCAGAGCGGGGATTCGCTGGCGTCCGTGGCCTCACTGTATTTCAGCAATCTGGTTTCGGTCATCGATACCACGCTGGCTACCGGTGGAGAGTTCGCGCTGGCCTCCGGTGCGGTGCTGGTGGTCAATAACGGCGTATACCGGGTGCCTCTCAGCGGGGCGGCGCCGGGCGGAAAACTGGCGGATATCGCCAGCTACTTTGCGATGGACGCGCAGGCCATCAAAGCGATCAACCCGCGCGTGCCGGATAGCCTCTGGGCGGGCAGCCTGGTGCCGGGCTCGGCTATTCGCCTGCCGGTAACTGACCGGACAGTAGGGGTGGCTCCGGGCGGAGAAACGCTCGGTTCAATGGCCGCATTCTACGGCACCAGTGTGATCGTGCTGGCCGGGCATAATGCGGCGAACGGACAATTGCTGAAAACCGGGCAGACGCTGAGTCTGATGAGCGGGCCGTTATCGCAGTATGGCGCTCAAATGCCGGGCGTTCAGCCGGTGCTGGCAACACGCGCCGGATTACCGGTGGTGCCGGATGATCCGACAAATGCCAGCTTCGCCGTCGATTTCCTGCTTAATGATTACACCTTGCTGGCGTATCAGGTGGAGGAAAACGTCGATTTCACCGCCAGTAATATCGCGTTGCCGCTCGGGCAGCAGGCCGATGACTCTTCAACCGGTGACGGTAAACTGCGCTTTGTCCGCAACCTGACAGAAGACGACAGCCTGCTCTATAAAACCTCCGTGCCCTATATCCGGTTCGCTACTGACAATGATGCACCGGAGAACCCGTATTCGGCTAACGGGCGGTTGTTGCAGATCGGCTACAGCTGGAACGACCTGTACGGCAACCGGATTGTCTCGACGCTGGATGATGTTTCCACCCCGGCCGGGGCGGACAACAATGCGCCGTCACTGACCGGCTACACCGATAAATTGTTCACCACCGCGCAGTGGCCGTCGGTGTCAACCAGCTGGACGGTGGCAAATACCACGCCGGTCAGTGGCCAGTTTGACATCAACGTGACCAGCGCTTTCGACCCGAGCGCATTCAACCCGTCTGTACAGGATACGGCGCAGGCGTGGATTTCCCGTGCCAGCTCGTCGTTGCAGGTGGTAAATGCCGTTCTGAATCAGCTTGATGATCCGAACGGGATGGCCTTCTCAATGGAGACCAGCCTGCTCAGTGCGCCGGTCGTGATTGATGATGTGCAGATTGGCACCGGCAGCCGCTACGGTGCCGCCGGTACGCTGACCGGCTGGCTGGTTGCGATTCAAACTTTCCTGACCGCGCGTGCCAGCGGTAACAGCAGTGCACCGGTGCCGGCGATCCTCAGCTTTACGCTATCGGCGGTGGCAGACAAGCTCTCTGTGAGAACGGATGATGTCTTCCTGCTGGCGCTGAATCTGGTGATTACCCGCACCGGCGGGGTGGCGGAAGGCGATTATGCCGCGATGACTGGCGTCATGTCGGTTTCAACGCTGATTGCCGCCAAAACGTCGGTTGGCACGGCGGTTTCCGGTGCGGGCGGTCAGCAGGATATCTTGCAGGCATTTGCGCAAGATCTGGAAGATGCGCTCTCACAGCCTGGCTATAAACTGACTGTGGCGACCGGATCTGACCGCTACAATCCGGCGGCGGGGGCATCAACCCTGTGGGCGATGCGCCAGGAAACTGACGGCTCCGGGCTGGGGATTGGTTATCAGATAAACGATGCGGGTAAACCGGAGCTGTTCGCGCCACAGCCCGTTTCTAACCAGTTAATCAGCCGGGATGTGCAGGTCTATCCGTACAATCAGCTGACGGATTTTGATCCGGCCACAAACAGTTTCACCACCACGGCGCGGACGGACAACTGCGCAGGCGTTGAGGTCGATGCCTGGCTCAGCACCTTCTTCAATTATTTTGACACGCTATTCTCACCGGAACTGTCGTCATCGATGCTGGTGATTGATTTGAAAGCCACTAATAAACCGGCGGGCGTGAGCAGTTTCCTGACGTCGCTGGCCGGTCAGAAGGAGATACTGGCAAAAGTCGCCTCCGATCTGATGGCCCCGGTTTACGTCGGGCAAACCAGCACCCGCCTGGACTCCGCAAAAGAAACTTTCCGGCAGAATTTGCTGGTCAAACTGTCAAATCTCTATACGGTGCGCGCCGCCGTGTCGTTCGGAGCCACCGTGGTGGCGGATATTGCGCAACTTGCGGGCGAGCAGGCGCCACAGCTGTTTGGCAATCTGACCTGGAATACCGCGAATCCAACGCTGGAAAGCCTGATCACCCTGACATCGCCAAAAATGCCGCTGGTGAAAGGGGATAATCAGCCGGTGACCTTCCTGCTTGAATCGCCGGGAAATATCACGATTAACGGCGTGGTGCTGCAGCAGGTGACGCTGGATCTCGCCTACACCGGCGCGGCCATTGAGCACCAGATCGCCACAATTGCTGGTATCGAAGGCTATATGGCTTCCAGCTGGCTTTCGCCGGTGACGGCGGACGCCGATGCGCTGCTGACCGGTAACCTGGGCAGCTTCAGCGTGCCGTTGATTTTGCGTGCTTTCCCGGCGACACCACGCATGAATACTCAGGCCGGGGTGCAGACGAATAAGGGGGCAGCGGATCTTAATCAGCTCACACAATGGACCTACAGTTACGCTTACAGCCTGGATTTCCACTTCGAGCAGGATCGTATTTATAACGAAGTGCTGTTCAACATTCATGACAATAACGCCAGACTGCTGGCCGGATATCTGGATGCGTTCCAGGGCCTGGCGCAGTTCGTGAACAGTCAGGACGTGTTAACCCGCCTGGTCAGCCAGACGGTACCGCAGATTGATGCACAGACAACCGATCAGAATAAGATCACGAAGCATCGCAGGCTCTGGGGGCTTTCCTGAAAATGGCGACGGATATTGCCACGCAGGCCAGCACCGCGGGCGGGTTGAGAATTCATCCGCAATCGGGAGGCCTGTTGCAGGGTGAAGCCTGCCACTTTTATGTCTCCGAAGGCACGCAGGTGGTGAAAATCAGCGGTACGGATACGGAAGTTTGGGGCGTTGTGATGAACTTTACCGACGGTGCTCCGGCGGGGTTAACGGGAGATCCGCAGATACAAATCGAAGGATATACCGCTACCGCATTGCCTGCGACGGAAACTCAGGATCTCGTCAGTTACGGATATTACTATCTGGACAACGCCGGACAACCGCTGACGGCTAAGCAGGCGCAGAACATCGCGCAGCGCACCGTTGTGTTGCCGGGAATGCAGATTTTGTCGCGCCAGGATGCGATTTCCACGGTACATCTCACCCGCAACGAAGACATCGGTGGCGCGATTAACCCGCCGTTTATCTTCACCACGCCGGATGTTTCATTCGGCAACCCGTTACATCCTACCGTGCGTTCTCAGCAGGTGCTCAATATCGCCACGTTGGGCGCGGGGGGCAGCCAGCCGGTCACCCGGTCGTTGGATGCGCATCTGACCGCCCTGTTCAGTGCATTGTTCGCGCAGAGCTTCAGTGGCGACAGCACTCTTCAGATCAACGTCACTTATCTCTATACGCTGGCCGATGCGCTGACAGGCATGCCGGTTCCCCTGCCGGTGCTGGTGATGCCGCCGATGACCGTTAACGTCGATGGCAATGATCCGTCAGTCACGCCGCTGGCGCAGATGATAAGCCAGCTCAGCAGTGCGGTGACGGACTGGGCACAGGCTTATCAACCTTCCGCACGCGGGGCACAGCTGGTGTTTGAGGTCACCATGATGTCGAACCTGACGCAAAACCCGATGCCGCTGCTGGATCTGACCGGTCTTGAACTGCCGGTGGAATACATCGTTCCGTCGCTGCCGTCAGACCATTAAATGAGGGATTTCCACTCGCAAGAGAAGTCGTGTTGTTACTGTTGTTGACGTTGTTGTTTTACTGTCAGGCCTGCGGCTCCGTAGATAACGGAGCCTGTTAAAACGAACCTAATGAGGTGTTTTATGAATGCATTAAAACTGACTAACCGTAAGACTAAAACCAGCCCGCAGCTCCCGCAATTACAGCCATTATCTGACTGCATGGGGGATTTTGAAACTGAGCTTCACCGTGAACGCTTGCTGATTGGGGCTACGCAGGTATTCGGGAAAATGATGAGGGATAAAAAAGCCAATACCGCAGACGCCAAACAAAAACGTAATTAATCCAGCCAATCGCGGGAGATAAGTATGTTCAAGCTGCACATTGATTTACAGCAGTCCAGCATGGACTGGCATGTTGAAAATAATGCCTTAATCAGCCGTTGCGGCGAGTTTATACCTTTCTCCCATCCTATGGTGGGTGTCCGGGCGGTGCTGGTATCGCCCGGCCATTTAGGCATTTTTATTTTCGAACAGCCTTATGATGAGGATTTCACCGGAATACGGCTGGTATCCGCGGCGGGCGTGTTTATTCAATCCAGCCGGTTATCCACCGTGCCGGTATTTTTCACCGATAACGAGAAGATTCTGGATGTCAGCTGGGATCCGCTGGAATTATATCCGCTGATCGAGCCGGTTTTGCATGAGCAACGCGCGCTTCTTTATCTCAGTCATTTTGAACAGCCTTATGGTTTTGATACCGTGCTGGCGCAGATAAAACAACTGTGCGCCGGACATGGTGTGGTGTGGCAGCAGAATCACGGCTGGGACATTTATCAGCATCCGCTGCGTGTGACGCCTTACCCTAAAGTCCTCAAAAAACGTGCCGACCCTTGCCAGTCTTTCGGGCAATTGTTGGACAGCACCCTGCAACGGTTATTGCCGGATCCCTCAGTCACGCTGGCATCCGGTTTTAGCGGAGGACTTGATTCCAGCATTGTCACCGTTACTGCGGCGAGAGCCGGTTACAAGGTCAACACCTATGGTTTGCTGATGCCGGATGAAGGTCGAATCAGCCAGCAGCAAAGGCGCACCGCGGTGATTGAAAAATATGGCATCGTGGATCATACCGTTGACACTGCTGAAAATCGTCCGTCTGGCGCGGCATATGGACATACTGCACGTCAGCCGATGGTGCCCTGGGAAGAATTGCACTACGCCTGTTTTGACGAGATATATCAGCGTGCGGCAGAGGAAGGGTGCCGCGTGTTTCTGACCGGATTTGGCGGCGATGAGTTGCTGTGCGAATACTGGGATGAGATGGAAGATAAAGCCTCAGCGCTGCTGGAATATACTGAAGAGCAAAAATTGCCCGATTTTTTGAGCAAGAAAATACATCAAAATCAGCGGGATCGCTTAGACAAACTCATGGTTACACCGGCCATTTATGCGCAAAGCAGCGTTGTTGAGGCTATCAGTGGCGTCGCTGCGCAGTGTTTGCGCAATGGCCTGTGGCCGGTGCATCTGCTCACGACGCCTGAAGTGGTGCAATATTGTCACAGCTTGCCGCATGAATGGCGGGCGGAACGGACATTGATGCGCAAAGTATTATCGGGGTGGGGCGTCGATGACCTCATTGCCTATCCTCAGACAACCGAGAATTTCACGACGCTGTCTTGTCAGACGTTAACTTCCTGTCAGCAGGCAATGGCGCAGTTCCCACTTGAAAAGCTCGGGGCAATGGGATGGGTGGAAACCCGGGAGGTGGCCCATGCTTTCCAACGCTGGCTGGACGGAGTAGGTAAAGGGAAAATGGATATTCATTTTATTGCTGCTGTCGTGCTGGAATCGACGCTTGATAGCGTGGTGCAGGCGAGAGCCAGGGAAAATGTATCCTGATGATGATCATTTTAAGATCGTTATGTTAACGACTCTGCCTATATCCTGGGGGTAGATCACAGATTCCATTACGGTTTCTGATATTTCCCCCAAATACCAGACCTGTGCTTAAATACAGTGTTGACACACAAGATATAGCGAGTAGATTAAGACTCAGCACCCAAGAGAAATAGAATGAGAGTTTTATTTCGTGGTGCATTTAACAAGTTGATAAACTTGTAAGTAATGAGATGCGATAAAGGCCACGAAGTATTTTAGTTTGGGTGATTCAACACCGGGTAATATTTTCAAGCCCGTGAGATGATGCTTTAAGGCCACGCAGTAAAGCTGTGTAATCGCATGATGGGGACGAAAACGCGATGATGTAACGCCTTGTTATGAAGAGTAATGTTCGCGATTTGGGTACGTAAGTATGAAATCGGGAATATCGCGACGCGAGTAAGGTCACGCATCAAAGAGTCTATATCGCGAGGGTGATGTGCACATTTATCCTGATCTAAAAAAGAGGGGTAGATGAAATGAACAGGATACTGATGTTATTCCACAAAATTATAGGAGGATAGCGTTACCAGGCTTCAAAAATATATCCTGTGAAAATATGTACATCTTTAAAAGTAGTAATATGTAATTAAGTTGATGAATGTTAAATATTAATTTGAAAGTATCTTAAAAGCCCCGGTTTAACCACTGGGGCTTTTTCATTTCCGCTGTTCAGCTTTTTATTATGTCGTTATTACTTTCCGCTAATCGTGCCTTCCAGAATCGCTTCTGCGCCCAGGCAAACCAGAAAACACACCAGCGTGGTTTCTTTGACAGCAGTGGCCGCGGGCAATGCGCTTTCTTCATCACTGGCCGCATCGCCTTTTGACAGACTGGTCTCACCGATATTGATCTCACCATCCATGACATACAGCCATTGCGCAAACCCCGGATGTGAAGGGATGTTCGTGGTGCTGTTTTCGTCCATACGGATGTCGTAAACATAAACGGCCTGACGAATTTCCAGTGGAGATTCAATGCCTTCGGGTGCCGCCAACAGCGTCCATTCGTTTTGCCTGACGCCATCAGGGCGTTCCATAAACTGCACCTGCCCTTCAAGGTTAGCCTTACGCGGGCGAATAAATATCTGCAACATTTCTGCCGGGACCAGCGGAGTCGATTCCTCATGCCAGAAGCTTTCTCCGGCATTCATCATCATCAGTTTTTTGGGCGACAGAGGCACGCGGTTACCCGCAGAATCTTCATGCACCATTGAACCGCGCCACATATAGCTGAGGATTTCGTCATTATTATGCTCATGCATTTTCACAAGCGTACCCAGCTCAAGGTTCGCATGGTCTATCACACTCAGTGGCCCGAAAGCATCATCACCACTGCCGGGCAATATTTGCCCTGGGCGCATACGCCTGATTCTGAAAGGGCCGTATTCAAATGTTGTTTTAGGTTCGCCACGTAATACGTTAAACATAATTTCTCCAGAAAATGGCCTGAACGCAGGTTCAGATGAAAATACATAGCATGATTTTTAACATACTATTTTCATAAAGCGTAACTATGCCTTTAAGCGACGTTACTCTCCAGCTTCTGTCGTTTGCGTAATGCAGGGAACCACGTCATCCATAAACCGACGATGATCAATGTGCCTGCACCGCCGATGGCTGCAGCAGGCACGGCACCGACCCACGCGGCCAGCAGACCCGATTCAAACTCGCCCAGCTGATTGGACGTATTGATGAAAATAGAGTTCACCGCGCTGACGCGGCCACGCATATCGTCAGGCGTATCCAGCTGCACCAATGCGCCACGGATGACCATGCTGATCATATCGAAACCGCCCAGGGCGAACAGGGCAAGCATGGATAACCAGAGTGATGTGGAGAAAGCGAAAACCAGCGTGGCGACACCGAATCCGGCGACTGCGGCAAACATCGTCATCCCGACGTTACGCTTAAGCGCACGGTGGCTGAGCCAGAACCCGACTATCAGCCCGCCCACCGCCGGTGCACCGCGTAATAACCCTAATCCCCACGGGCCGGTATGCAGAATATCGTGCGCGAAAATCGGCAATAAAGCCGTTGCGCCACCGAGCAGAACAGCGAATAAATCCAGAGAAATCACACCCAGAACGTCCGGACGGTTGCGGATAAAACTGATGCCCGCGAACAACGTTTTAAACGTGGCCGGAACGCGGCGTGGCGGCGCCTGCTCGTAGTGCAAACGGCTGACCATGATAATCGATAACAGATAAAGACCGGCGCAAAAGGCGTAAGCGACACCGGCGCCGGCAACGTAAAGAAAACCGCCAAGTGCCGGGCCGACCATCGCGGCAGCCTGCCCGGAAACGCTGTTAGCCGCCATCGCCCGCGCGAGCAGATGAGGCGGTACCAGCGCAGGCAACATGGATTGCAGTGAAGGTGCTTCCATCGCCCTGGCGGTTGAAATGACAAAAATCAGCCCGAGGATAATCACTTCGTTCACATGATGGGTCAGCGTCAGATACGCCAGAGCGGCAATTGCCACCCACTCAGCCACCTGCCCGAGAAGCACTACGCGGCGTCGGTCAAACTGATCGGCAACGTGCCCGGCGACCAGCGCCAGTGCGACGGAGGGGAAAAACTGTACCAGCCCGATCAGCCCGAGATCGAACGCGCGGCCAGTGATCGAATAAATCTGCCAGCTCACCACAATGGAAAGCATCTGGAAACCAAAGCTGGAAGAGGCGCGGGCGATCCAGAACGCGACAAACGAGCGGTGTTGTAACAGTGAGTCCGGATCCACTGATGCTGATGACATGATAAATCCCTGAAAAATAAGGTATGCCGTGTTAGCCTGTCGCATGCGACAAATCAGCCCGGCAATTATTGAGAGTACAAATAATTAACAAACAATCTGACGGGCTGTTTTAGCATAAAAATTTCAGCAAATCTTCATTTCACATTGTGAAGAATGTGTGCAGCTCGCGGGCTAATACCTCAGGCTGTTCTTCAGGGATAAAATGGCCGCTGTTGGAAATGATTATGCCGGTCACATTTTCCGCGAAAGATCTCAGCGGTATCGCCATATCGGGGATAGACCCCTGATCGGCGCTCACGGCCAGCACCGGCATGTCTAATTTCCCGCGGCGATTAAGTTCGCGATTCTGCTCAGCGGAGACGGTGACCGAACGGTAGTAAGCCAGCCCGGCACGCAGGCCGCCGCTTTTGAGAAATACGCGCAGATATTCGCTGATGTCGTCATTTGAAAATACATCCGGCGCCGCCGTTTTTCTTCTCAAAAACCAGTCCAGATAAACCCTTTCATTCCCGGTGATCAATGCTTCCGGCAAATCGGGCAAGGTATGAAAGGCGAAATGCCAGGTTTTCCAGGATTTATCCGGCGTGACGGGTAACGCATCCGGCAAGGTAATCCCGGGGATGCCCGCATCCAGCAATGCCAGGCGTTTTACTTCATCATTAAAGAGTACGGCGTAAGGGTATGCCACCCATGCGCCGACATCGTGCGCGACCAAAAAATAACGGCTATGCCCCAGAGATTGCATTAAGTCGTGAGTTTTCTTTGCCAGAGTTTGCGTATCGTAGCCGGTTTCTGGCCGGTCAGAATCACCCTGGCCGGGCAGATCAGGGGCCACAAGCCAGAACTCCTTTTCCAGTGCTTTCATCACGCCACGCCAGGCATACCAGCTTTGAGGAAAACCCGCGAGCAGCAGCAGTACTTCGCCTTCGGGGTTACCGCCGCAGACATAATGCATCCTTACACCGTCAAGGGTGGCGTAGCGGTGATTAAAACCGGGAAGCGTGGTATCAGCGAAAGTCTGCGGCACGGTGGCAACCGGTGAGGATGAGTGAGTATGAGTCACGGTATTTCTCCCTATCAAAATTATTAGGAAACGTTTATTTCCTAAATGAGTAAAAAATATTAATCGAGAATTTTCAGGGCAAGTTCGAGTACCGTTTCTGCTGCCTGATGATTCTCCACTTTACCGGCGACGCGCATCCCCATTGCGATGCACAACATCAGCGAAGCGGCGGCTTCAGTGTAAACAGCATGCGAAACAGAGCCGTCGCTTTTACCCTGTTCGAGCAGTGATACCAAAACAGACTTATTGCGCATAATCGCCTGACGAACCAGGGCTGCGAGTTCATCATCAAACGTCAGCAGTTCTACGGCACTGCCGACGACCAGACAGCCCCGGCGGCCTTCGATTTCACGCGAAGATTTCTGGTAAAAGCGCAGGACTTCAGCAATACGTTCCCGTCCTGTCACCGCGCTTTCTATCTGCTGGCGCAACTGAGTATTGCGCAGCGACGTATAGCGTTCAAACACGTTCAGGAACAGGGTGCGTTTATCGCTGAATGCCTTGTAAATACTGCCGGAAGTCAGGTTCATCGCCTGACTGAGATCGCTGACAGATGCGGCATGAAACCCTTTTTCACGAAACACCGTCATTGCGTTATCCAGTGCCAGTTCAGTATCAAATTCGCGGGGACGTCCACGTTCTTTAGAAACGGAGGGTTGCATAAAAATGGCACCATTAGGAAATGATAGTTTCCTAATGGTGCCATTGATGAAAAGGTTCTGGCAAGATGTTTTTACGGTGAGGTCTGCTTTCCCCCGGCTGTTTGTATTACCAGCGCAATTCGCGGCCGGAATATTCTACAAAGTGATGGCCGCCTTTACCGCGCCAGGCCGCAAACACATCGGCAATCCCCTGGGTGCTTTCAGCGATGGTCAGCGTGGCGTTTTCGCCGCCCATGTCGGTTTGTACCCAACCCGGGTGAATCGACAGCAACGTCTGACCGTGCTGGTCTGTGGTCTCTTTCAGCGCCCGCGTCAGCATGTTCAGTGCCGCCTTACTGGCAGAATAAACCGGATAGGTGCACGACGGGTTCTCGTTAAGGCTGGATAACTCAGAAGTCATCAGCGCCATAATGCCGGTTTTGGGGGCCAGCAGCGGCAGCAGTTCGCGGGCACTGCGGACGGGGGAGAAGGCGTTGGTCATAAAAAGCTGAATGAGTTCTTCGTCAGAAGCCAGGCTGGCGTCCTGATGTTCCGGTCCGAATGCGCCTGCATTAACAAAAATCAGGTCAAACTGACGACCGGATAAGGCATCTTTGAACGACGCCCTTTCATCGGCTTTATTGATGTCCAGCTTCAGCCATTCAGCGGATCCTGCACTGCCTGCCGGTGCGGCATTGCGGGTTGTGCCCGTAACCTGCCAGCCGCGTTCTGCGAGCACATTCACTACGCCCAAACCGATACCCCGTGATGCGCCGATGATCAATGCTTTCTTTGAATCAGTCATATTCATCCTTTTAACTTCAATAAGTTATCTTATGGGAAATCTGTCAGCTCTGGTTGATCTTCCCTGCAGTATGCGACAGCATTTTTGTGGCATCAATTACCGCCTGTCCCATTTTCCCCATCGATATTTTTATCGTGACTAATCTCGCAAATTTATGACAAGTTGCGCGATAATTATTTTGTAATCGATTACTTTCTGAAAAACACAGTTTGTAATCGATTACTTTTGGCGAGGCGAAAATGATGTCAGCATTGGAAAGTAGTGAAAAAAGTCATGTGCAGTACCGGCTGTTGGTGCCACGGTTGTCCCTGATGATGTTCTTACAGTTCTTCATCTGGGGGAGCTGGTCGGTGACATTGGGGCTGGTGATGGCGCATCACAATATGTCTTTACTGATTGGGGATGCATTCTCGGCAGGGCCGATTGCCTCGATCCTGTCACCGTTTGTGCTCGGAATGCTGGTTGACCGGTTTTTCCCTTCGCAAAAAGTGATGGCAGTAATGCATCTGGCGGGGGCGGTTATCTTATGGTTTGTGCCGCAGGCGTTAATCAGTGAAAACGGTACTTTGCTGATCACACTGCTGTTTGGCTACACGCTTTGTTATATGCCGACGCTGGCGCTGACGAACAACATTGCGTTTCACAGCCTGAAAAACATCGATAAAAGTTTCCCGGTAGTGCGCGTATTTGGCACGATTGGTTGGATTGTCGCCGGTATCTTTATTGGCGTCACCGGCGTGTCGGCCAGCGTGAATATTTTCTGGGTGGCGGCGGCATGTTCTGTGGTGCTGGCGGTGTACAGCCTGACGCTGCCGCATACGCCGGCACCTGCGAAAGGGCAGCCGGTCGCGCTGCGCGACCTGTTTTGTGCCGATGCTTTTGCCCTGCTCAAAACCCGCCATTTCTTCGTGTTCTCGCTTTGCGCCATGCTGATTTCCGTACCACTCGGCACTTACTACGCTTACACCGCGTCCTATCTGGCGGATGTCGGGATCAGTGATGTCAGTACGGCGATGTCTTTCGGCCAGATGTCCGAGATCTTCTTCATGCTGGTCATTCCGCTGTTATTCCGCCGCCTCGGCGTCAAATACATGTTGCTGATCGGCATGCTGGCCTGGTTTGTGCGCTACGCCTTTTTTGCGCTGGGCGTCAGTGAGGAAGGCCGTTTTCTGCTGTATCTCGGCATCCTTTTGCATGGCGTGTGCTACGACTTCTTCTTTGTTGTCGGTTTCATTTACACCGACCGCGTGGCCGGTGAAAAAGTGAAAGGGCAGGCGCAGAGCATGATCGTGATGTTCACCTACGGTATCGGGATGTTACTGGGTTCGCAGATTTCCGGCGCGCTGTATAACCACCTGGTCGCCGGACAAATCGTGCCGCAGGCATGGGTATCGTTCTGGTGGATCCCGGCGATTTCTGCCGCCGTGATTGCGTTAATTTTCCTCTTCTCATTCAAATATAAAGAGAAAGAGCTGATTTGATTTTCTTTCGGAGGTGCAATGAAAACCATTAAAGGACCGGGCATTTTTCTGTCGCAATTCATCGGGGGTCACCCCCCGTTTAACACGCTGGACGGACTTGCCGGATGGGCCGCGTCGCTGGGCTATAAAGCGTTGCAGATCCCCTGTAATCATCCGCACATTTTTGATTTGGAAAAAGCCGCTACCTGCCAGAGCTATTGCGATGACATTCGCGAAACGCTGGCAAAACACGGGCTGACGATAAGCGAACTTTCCACACACCTTGAAGGGCAACTGGTGGCGGTTCATCCGGCTTATGATCTGGCGTTCGATGGTTTTGCGCCCGAAACCGTGCGGGGTAATCCGCCAGCACGTCAGGCGTGGGCGACGCAGGCGTTAAAACATGCGGCGGCGGCCTCGCAGAAACTGGGGCTGAAAGCACACGCCACGTTTTCCGGTTCACTGGCCTGGCCGTATTTCTATCCGTGGCCGCCGCACAACCAGGTCCTGCTGGACGAGGCTTTTGATGAGCTGGCAAGCCGCTGGCTGCCAGTTCTGGATTGTTTCGACCAGCACGGTGTCGATGTTTGTTTTGAAATTCACCCCGGTGAAGATTTGCACGACGGTGCAACGTTTGAGCGTTTTCTGGCTCGGGTAGATAACCATCCACGTTGCAATATCCTTTTTGACCCAAGCCATCTGCGCCTTCAGCACATGGATTATCTGGCATTTATCGACCGCTATCACGACCGCATCAAAGCTTTCCATGTGAAAGATGCCGAGTTTACAGCCAGCGGCCACACCGGTGTTTATGGTGGCTATCAGAACTGGGCCGATCGCGCAGGGCGTTTCCGTTCACCGGGTGATGGTGACATCGATTTCAAAGGCATTTTCAGCAAACTGTCGCAATACGATTATGACGGCTGGGCGGTGCTGGAATGGGAGTGTTGCCTGAAAGATGCTGAAACCGGCGCGCGCGAGGGCAGCGAGTTTATTCGCCAGAATATCATTCCGGTTGCTGACCGGGCATTTGATGAATTTGCTGCCGGAACGAACGATCGTGCCAATGCACGCCGTATGTTGGGGCTTGGGGAAATTGCCAATGATTAAAGTCGGCATTATAGGCACCGGTTTTATCGGGCCGGCACACATTGAAGCCCTGCGCCGGCTGGGCGTTGTTGAGGTGGTGGCGCTTTGTGATACTCCTTTGAGTGCGGCTCAGGGCAAAGCCCGGCAGTTAAACGTTCCGCACGCGTACGGCGATATTGATGCACTGCTGGCGCACCCGGGGCTGGAAGTGGTGCACAACTGCACGCCGAACCATCTGCATGCGGAAATAAACCGTAAAATCCTGCGGGCCGGTAAGCATGTTTTCTCTGAAAAGCCATTGTGCATGACGGGGGAGGAAGCCCGGGAACTGGTTTCGCTGGCGGAAACTGCGGGTGTGGTTCACGGCGTCAGCTTTGTTTATCGCCAGTTTGCGATGGTTCAGCAGGCCGCCAGCATGTTGCGCCACGGACAGCTCGGACGGTTATTCTCGACACACGGCAGCTATCTGCAGGACTGGATGCTGCTGGAAACTGATTTTAACTGGCGCGTTGATGCCGCGCAGGGCGGTGTTTCACGCGCGATTGCTGATATTGGTTCGCACTGGTGTGACACGCTGCAATTTGTCACTGGCAAACGGATCACCGAGGTCATGGCGGATTTATCCATTGTCTGGCCAACCCGTAAAGCCAATGTGCAGGGCAACTCCACGTTTACATCAGGGCAGGGTGAAGCACTTTATGAAGATCGCCCGGTTTCGACCGAGGATGCAGGCTCGGTATTGTTCCGCTTTGACGACGGCAGCAAGGGGTGTTTCACCGTATCTCAGGTCAGCGCAGGCAGAAAAAACCGACTCAACTTTGAGGTGAATGGCAGTGTGGCGTCTGTCGCCTGGGATCAGGAGACACCACAACAACTGTGGATTGGGCACCGTGCGCAGGCGAATCAGATTTTGTCGGATGATCCGGGGTTGATGAATCCGGATGTCGCGCACAGCGCACACTTCCCCGGTGGGCACATTGAAGGCTGGCCGGACGCATTCAAAAATATGATGTTGCAGTTCTACAGCGCCGTGCGCGAAGGCCGCGTGCCGGCAAAAGGCAGCAGCCCGTTTGCTACTTTCCATGAAGGGGCCAGCGTGATGTTTATCATCGATGCCATTGTGCAAAGCCATCAGCAACAACGCTGGGTGAAAGTTTCCGCCTGAACCTGAGTTAATAACCTTGCCCGGCGTACAGATAACGTCGGGCTTTAATTCATGCCGTCCGTAAACTGTGGTAGCCTCTGGCAAAAAAGAGCTGACCGCAGGATGTGTTGTAGCTATGTCCATTCAGAAAATTGCCAAACTGGCCGGTGTCTCGGTCGCGACGGTTTCCCGCGTGCTGAACAACAGCGATACCGTTAAAAGCAAAAACCGTGAACGTGTGCTGGAAGCGATCAGGGAAAGTAACTATCAGCCTAATCTTTTAGCCCGCCAGCTGAGAACGTCCAGAAGTTCGATGATTCTGGTGATGGTGTCGAATATTGCCAACCCGTTTTGTGCTGATGTCGTCAAAGGCATTGAAGAAGAAGCCGAGAAGAACGGCTATCGTATCTTGCTGTGCAATTCTGGTTCGGATATTGAACGTTCAAAATCCAGCCTTGGCTTGCTTTCCGGCAAAATCGTTGACGGTATTATTACCATGGATGCTTTTTCCAAATTGCCGGATCTGACCACTATGATTGGCCAGACGCCGTGGGTACAGTGCGCCGAATATGCGGATGCGGGAGAGGTTTCCTGTGTGGGGATTAGCGACTGTGAGGCTTCGGAATTTGCCATCGAACATTTGTTCTCACGCGGCTGCCAGCGCGTTGCGCTCATCAACCACGATCTGAGTTACAAATATGCCCAGCTGCGCGAGCGTGGTTATAAAACCGTGATCCGCAAACAGGGTTCCGCGTTTGAAGCTATCGAATACGCCAGCGAATTGAGTTTCAGTGCCGGTAAGGCCGCAATGGAACAACTGCTGCAGGCAGATATCCGGCCCGATGCTGTTTTCGCGGTTTCCGATACGCTGGCTGCGGGCGCGATGCGCGCCATTGAAGAAGCCGGGCTAAAAATCCCGCAGGATGTGGCCGTGATCGGCTTTGACGGGACGGAACTGGCAGAAATGGTTTCACCACAGCTGACTACGATTGAACAGCCGTCGCGTGATATAGGGCGCCAGGCGGTATCGCTGCTGCTACGTAAAATTGATAACCCTGAGGCTCCGGCAGAACGCCTGATGATGGACTGGCACTTTATTGCCCGAGCCAGTGCCTGATGTGAATGCGTAATATTGCCCGCCAGTTTGCGGGCAATCTCCTGACGTTATTTCTCCGTTGCGGCCAGCGCCTTGCTCAGGTTCTTGTAGGACGTCGTGATGATGCTCCAAGGATCTTGCGGAGCGTCATGCTCTACAATGAACCACTTCACACCGCTGCTTTTTGCTGCCGGAAGAATCGTTTTCCAGTCCAGCAAACCTTCGCCCAGCGGAGCAAAATTCATCTCATTATCCCGCACGCCAATCGCGGCATTATCTTTGGCGTGAATAGCATAAACACGGCCCGGAAATTTCTTCAGCAAAATGTCCGGATCCTGCCCGCCGCGCGAAACCCATGCGGCATCCATTTCCATCACCAGATTCTCGGCGCGCGTATTCTCAAAAATGATCTCGAGAGCAGTTTTTCCGTCATACTTTTTCATCTCGAAATTATGATTGTGATAACCCAGCTGAATACCGTCTTTACGCAGCTTCGCGCCCATTTTATCCAGGCGCAGCGCATAGGCTTTCCAGCCGGCAGCGCTGTCCGGGCGGTCTTCCGGCTTGATCCACGGCACGATAATCACCTTATTGCCAATTGCCTTATTGAATGCCAGCGTTTGGTCATATTGCTCATCAAGCGCTGCCAGCTGTACGTGTGCGGAGATCACATACAGCTGATTATCTTTCAGTACCGCATTCATTTTTTCTGCAGTTAAACCGTGGTCGCCCACCAATTCTACATTTTTGAATCCGGCGTCGTGCGCCATTTTAAATTGCGCTGCGGCATCACCGACGTTACGCAGTGTGTACATTTGCAGCGCGATTTCTTTATCTGAAGAAGGCGCTGTGGCGTGAAGGGGTAAACTGATCAGGGACGACAGCACCAGCAGGCCACCGGCGAGGTAAGGTTTTAAAAACATGTTCCGCTCCATTTATTTTGTAATCGATTACAAAATTTACATTCAAAAAGTAATCGATTACAAAACATAAATGGGATGATTATCAGGAGTGTGAGAGCGCTCACAAATACGATATTCGCAAACTGAGGAATAAAAACCGCCCCAAAACCCGGAGCGGTTTGATGGCTAACGTTGCTGGCGGGCGAGACGGATAACCAGACCCAGACCGACAACACTGCAGGCTGCGGCGACGGCGAATACGGATGAATAACCTAACTGTGTCGCCAGCACGCCGGTCAGCGGGCCGGTTGCCGCATAGGAAACATCCTGGAAAGCGGCATAAGCGCCAATCGCGGTTCCGCGTACCTGTGGCTGAACGCGTTTCACCACTTCCACGCCGAGAGATGGATAAATCAGTGAGCAACCGCAGCCGGTTAATGCTGCACCGAGCAGGGCGATATAAGGTGACGTCGCGGCAAAAATCAGCAGCAAGCCGGCGGTTTCAATCACAAATGACCCCAACGCAACCGGCAAACCACCGCATTTATCCGGCAGATGGCCGAAGAAAACGCGCATCAGCACAAACGCACCGCCGAAACAGGTTAACGCCAGCCCTGCATGGGCCCAGCCTTCGGCGCTGAACAGCAGCGAAACAAATGTCCCGATAACGGCAAATCCGACACCTTGTAAAAATAACGCAATGCCGAGAGGAGAAACCTGCCCAAGCAGCGTCCACATCGGTACCGGATGGCCGCGCAGGGGTTCAACGCCGGCTATCCGCAGATTATTGAGAAAGCCTGCCAGCGGTAAGATAATCACAGCGATACCCAGCGCCAGAAAACCCCACTGCTGATGGATGTAAAGCCCGAGTGGCGCACCGGCGGCCAGTGCGCCGTAAATGGCCATACCCGCCCAGGACATCACTTTTCCCGATCGCTCTCGACTGACCAGCCCAAGACCCCAGGTGAGATGCCCGGTAATCAACTGGCTTTCGCCAAACCCTAAAATCAGCCGCCCGACAACCAGAATGCCGAACTTCGTCATCACATCGACCGGCAGGAGTGCAGCAAGAATGTAGGTTGTCCCTGCCAGCGCGCAGGCCAGCATGCCTTGCAGGTTTGAGCGTTTACCGCCCTGACTGTCAGCCAGACGCCCGGCATAAGCGCGGGTCAGCACGGTGGCCAGAAACTGGATACCCACGGCGATGCCCACCATCGTATTACTCAGGCCCAGGACCTGATGTACATACAAAGGAATTACGGGCAGCGGCAGGCCGACGCATAAATAGGAGAGAAAAAGGGAGAACGAGAGAGGCAGCAGAAAACGGCTGTTTTCGGCAGTGTTAGAGGTTGAGACTTCAGATGACATAAATTACTCACATCGCCCGACGGGCGCAGATTGCACAAAATTCTTTCTGCGCAAAATAGGGCAGAAAGCTGTGCGTTGAGTAACGTTAACGCTTACGCGTAATAGAATTCCTATTACGTTGTGGCATTAAAATAATGTAATTTCAGGAAAATGCCAACCCGCTATTTGCAACAAAGTTTGTGATGCACGACAGATTTTTGCGTTGCCAGCCTTGCAATGGATGCGTACTGTTGTTCTTTCGTACAGATTTGACACAAGGTGAATGAGAAATAATGGCCGTGAAATGGATAATTCTATGTTTTGCAGGCGTTTTGTTGCTGTCATTTGGCTACAGCTATGCCCGGGCGTCGCACACTAAAACGGAGCCCGCCAGTCAGAACTGGTCTACGGCGCGTCGTGATTCATCCGGTATTGCGCCCGATCCGGTCAAACTTAAAAGCACCGCGATCGTTCAGATTTACGCCGCACCGACTTACGGCTGGCGTGGTCTGGTAGCAGTACATCCGTGGATTATCTTCAAACGTGAAGGTGAAACCGAATTTACCCGCTACGACGTTATCAGTTGGGGGAGCAGCCATGTGGTTCGCCGTAATTATGCCATCCCCGATGGCTACTGGTTTGGTTCACAACCCAAATTGCTGGTTGATCATCGCGGCGCGCAGGCGCAAATGATGATCCCAAAAATTGAAGCGGCGATCAAAAATTACCCTTATCCGGAGACATATCACGCCTGGCCCGGGCCAAACAGTAATACGTTTATGGCCCATATTGGTCGCGAAGTGCCGGAGCTGAAACTGGATATGCCATCGAATGCCATCGGCAAAGATTACCGGGGGATTACGGATCCTGTCGGTTTACCGCCATCCGGGCGAGGTGTGCAGGTTTCAGTGCTGGGGCTGCTAGGTGTCACGCTCGGCGTTGAAGAGGGGGTTGAAGTGAATGTGTTAGGGCTGAATCTGGGTATCGACTTCAAAAATCCGGCGCTGCGTTTGCCGTTTGTCGGACGTGTCGGTTTTGATAATCCGCAAAATGCTGAGCTCTGACGTGTCGTGCTAAAATTTGTTACAGATGCAAAATGGCCGGTACTTAATAACATTACCGGCCAGGCAAATCATCAGAACGAAGAATGCTTATAAGAACGGTATTCTGGCTTCCAGAACTCAGTATCGAGACGGTTTTGTAACGTTTCCTCCGGGACTTCCGGTGCCACGCCTTCCTGTTGCGCGACGCGGGCAACTTCTGTCGCAATCACTTTCGACACATGCTGAATATCGGCGATGGCCGGTAGCAGTGAGCCTTTGCCAGTGGTCGCCAGCGGAGAAAGGCTGGCGAGTGCCTGGCTGGCAGCCAGCAGCATTCCGTCGGTCACGCGACGTGCTTTCGCGGCCAGAATCCCCAAACCTAAACCCGGGAAGATATACGCATTATTGCATTGCGGGATCGGGTAAGTGCGATCCTGGTAATGTACCGGCGCAAACGGGCTGCCGGTGGCCATCAGCGCCGCGCCTTCCGTCCACGCAATCACATCCTGAGGACGCGCTTCTGCGCGGGACGTCGGATTAGACAGTGGCATAATGATCGGATGATGGCAGTTATGGTGCATTTCACGGATGATTTCTTCAGTGAAAAGCCCCGGTTGCCCGGAAACGCCAATCAGAATCGTCGGTTTGGAATGGTGCACGACGTCCTGCAACGAGATGTTTTGCGCATCCACTTTCCAGTGGGCAATGTTGGCTTTGCGGGTGACCAGTTTGCGCTGAAAATCGAGCACGTTCGGCATGTCGTCGGTCAGCAGGCCAAAGCGATCCACCATAAAGACCTGGCTGCGGGCTTCGTCTTCCGTTGCGCCTTCGGCGACCATCTGCGCGATAATTTTTTCTGCAATACCGCAACCGGCAGACCCCGCGCCGAGGAAGGTCACGCGCTGATCGCGTAGCTGCGTTCCTGCTGCGTGGCTGGCGGCAATCAGACAGCCCAGCGTCACCGCTGCGGTGCCCTGAATATCGTCATTGAAGCAGCACAGTTCATCGCGGTAGCGTTCCAGAAGCGGCATGGCGTTGGTCTGAGCGAAATCTTCGAACTGCAGCAACACATCCGGCCAGCGTGTTTTCACAGCCTGGATAAACATATCCATGAATTCATTGTATTCGCCGTCGGTAATGCGCGGATGACGCCATCCCATATACAACGGATCATCAAGGCGCTGTGCATTATTGGTGCCGACGTCGAGCATGATCGGTAACGTGTTCGCGGGATTAATCCCACCGCAGGAGGTGTAGAGGGACAATTTTCCGATAGGGATACCCATCCCGCCAATCCCCTGATCGCCCAGCCCGAGAATACGTTCTCCGTCGGTGACGACGATCACGCGGATGTCATTCTTGGAGAAGTTTTGCAGCATTTCATCGATATGGTCACGATCCGGATAGGCGATGAACAGGCCTCTGGCACGACGGTAGATATCAGAAAAGTGCTCGCAGGCTTCACCGACCGTTGGGGTATAGATGATCGGCAGCATTTCTTCCAGATGAGAATTGACCAGGTTATAGAAAAGCGTTTCGTTAGTGTCCTGGATATTACGCAGATAAACGTGTTTGGAAATATCGCGTTTGAATTCAGAAAATTGCGTGTAAGCGCGGTCGGTTTGTTCGCTGATAGTTTCTACCTGATTTGGCAGCAATCCGTTCAGGTTAAGTGCCAGACGTTCCTCGCGGTTGAAAGCAGAACCTTTGTTTAGCAGCGGATTTTCGAGCAACAGTGAACCGGTGTAATGCGTGTAGAGTGGGCGTTTTTTTAACATCGTTAAGCCTTAGAGCGTTTGTACTCAGTGATTTCCCTTAGCATTATTTCTTTGCTTCAGGAACCCTCGCAGTAAAATCCTATAAACAATCAAATCAGCGTGAATTAAAAATAAATAAAATGGCGCACAGCAACCGTAAATATAAGTTATTTTTGTCCTGTTTTTATATCATGTGAAAAGGGGTGGTGCTGGTTACTTAAATTACAAAAGCATTTTAATACTTACTTAGTGATGAAAAACAACAGTGTGTTGTTGGATATTTCAAAATACTTCAGTGTAAGTAATAAAATAACAGTGGACTTAAGTTAAATAACGCAATTCACAATAAGTATTTGATTTAAATGTATTTTGTTGTTAAGTAATTATTGTTATTTATATCTAATATACAGATGTGACAACCATCACAAATACCCGAAAGGTAAAATAATATAAATACTCGCGATTTTATTTTCCTTCATTCAATTAACTATAAAAAGAAAAGGTCTTATTATGCCGACGTTACTTTTATCCTCTTTATTTCCTTTGGTTTTTGTTATGGTTTTAGGCTGGCTGAGTGGGAAACTCGGTTATATGAAACGTGACGATGCAACAGTATTAGCCACTGTGGTTATCCGTTTTGCCTTGCCACTGCACCTGTTTATCGGTGCATTACATACCGATCCTTCCAAAATACAAAACTTATCCTTTATGGCCGTGCTAGTGATCGGCCTGATGGGATCTTATCTTCTGACACTGTGTATTTCACGTTTTCTGTTCCGTCACGACATAAAAACCAGCGCGATTCAGTCGCTTGTCTGTGCATTCCCGGATATGGCGTATTTCGGCGCGCCGGTTCTGGCTGTGCTTATCGGGCCGGAAGGTTTTCTGGGCGTCCTGGTGGGCAACCTGATCACCAGCGTACTGATGATCCCGCTGACCATCGTACTGATCCGCATGGGGGATAAGAACAGTGAACTGGCCGGACAGGGCAGTCTGGGCAAAATGATCCTGACTAACCTGTTTAAAGCGGTACGTAACCCGATAGTGTGGATCCCGGTTCTCGGCGTCATCATGAGTCTCGCGGGGATCAAAATTCCGGAACTCCTGTCGTCTTCGGTTGAAATGATGGGGAAAACGGCAGGCGGGATTTCGTTATTCGCGCTGGGGCTGTTGTTCTTCGGTGAACGTCCGACCCTGAATATCCATACTTTTACCAACATCGGGATGAAGAACTTAATTCAGCCCGCCATCATGGCCGCCGCCGGGATAGCATTTGGGCTGAGCCATACGCTGATGCAGCAGGTGGTGATTATCGGTGCCACACCTTCGGCGATTGCTGCCGGAATGTTTGCGGTGCGCAGTGATACTTACGTGGAATCCGCGTCGTCTTCCATTCTCATCGGAACAGCGCTCGGGATTGTGACGGAAGGGATCGTGATTTATATGATGTCTTAACGCCTGAACCGATAAAAAAGGCCCGCCATTTCTGGCGAGCCTTTTGTTTTAGCACAATCTGATCACTTCACGCATTTAGCGCATTGGTTTTGCTGAATCTGCTGGAAGAAGTCATTACCTTTGTCATCCACCAGGATGAACGCCGGGAAGTTTTCCACTTCAATTTTCCAGATTGCTTCCATCCCTAATTCAGGGTACTCAACGCATTCGAGGCTCTTGATACTCTGTTGCGCAAGAACCGCTGCCGGGCCGCCGATGCTGCCCAGATAGAAGCCGCCATGTTTGTGGCACGCATCCGTCACCTGCTGGCTGCGGTTGCCTTTTGCCAGCATGATCATGCTGCCGCCGTTCGATTGCAGAAGATCCACGTAGGAATCCATGCGGCCTGCGGTGGTTGGGCCGAGGGAACCGGACGCATAGCCTTCTGGCGTTTTCGCCGGGCCTGCGTAGTAAATCGGGTGATCTTTGACGTACTGCGGCAAACCTTCGCCGTTGTCCAGACGCTCTTTCAGTTTGGCGTGCGCAATGTCGCGGCCCACGATAATCGTACCGCTCAGGGAGAGGCGGGTTGATACCGGATATTCTGAAAGTTGTGCGAGGATTTCTTTCATCGGACGGTTCAGGTCAACTTTAACGGCTTCGCCTTCACCTGCGTGACGCAGTGATTCAGGGATGTATTTGCCCGGATTGCTTTCCAGTTTCTCAATCCAGATGCCGTCTTTGTTGATTTTCGCGCGGATGTTACGGTCAGCGGAGCAGGAAACGCCCATGCCTACCGGGCAGGAAGCGCCGTGACGCGGCAGACGAACAACGCGGATGTCGTGAGCAAAGTATTTGCCACCGAACTGTGCGCCGAGGCCCAGATTGTTCGCTTCGACCAGCAGTTCCTGTTCGAGCTGTACGTCGCGGAACGCCTGACCGTGTTCGTTGCCTTCAGTTGGCAGGCCATCGTAGTAATGTGTGGACGCCAGTTTTACCGTTTTCAGGGTAGCTTCGGCAGAAGTCCCGCCGATTACAAACGCGATATGGTACGGAGGGCAGGCTGCGGTACCCAGCGTGCGCATTTTCTCAACCAGATAACCTTTCAGTTTCGCCGGGGTGATCAGCGCTTTGGTTTCCTGATAAAGATAGGTTTTGTTCGCAGAGCCGCCGCCTTTGGCGATACACAGGAATTTGTACTCGTCGCCATCGACGCTGTAGAGGTCGATTTGCGCTGGCAGGTTAGTACCGGTGTTCACTTCTTTGTACATATCCAGCGCAGCATTCTGCGAATAGCGCAGGTTGTCTTCGATGAACGTGTTGTAAACGCCCTGAGACAGGCTGGCTTCGTCGTTGCCGCCGGTCCAGACGCGCTGGCCTTTTTTGCCCATGATGATCGCGGTGCCGGTGTCCTGGCAGGTTGGCAAAATGCCTTTCGCGGCGATCTCTGAGTTTCTCAGGAACTGCAATGCAACGTATTTGTCGTTTTCGCTGGCTTCCGGGTCATCCAGGATAGCGGCAACTTGTTGCTGATGTGCCGGGCGCAGCATGAAAGAGGCATCGTGGAATGCGTGCTGAGCCAGCAGGGTAAGTGCTTCGGGTGCGACTTTTAAAACATCTTCACCGTCAAACTGGCTGACAGAGACATGCTCTTTGGTCAGCAGATAATATTCGGTATCGTCTTTGGAAACGGGGAAGGGATTCTGATAGTAGAACGGTTTATTCGACATTGTTTTCTCACTTAATCCGTTATGGCCGCCATGGGTACAACGATTTTCAGGAAGAGTACGGGAAAATCACGGCGACGTTTCTATTCGTTCCGTATGTTGCCAGCCAAATACACAGGCTGGCAACGTGGTTTAACTGTTTTATTTCAGTAAATGCTCTGTTAATGCTTTGTGGGCGCTTTTATACGCACCCTCAGAACATCATTACCATCCACGGGTAGCCGATAACCAGCAAGGCAACCAGGAAGATTGCACCGAAGATGGTGCCCAGACGCCAGTAATCTTTAGTTGGCAGATAACCACTCCCGTAGTAAATCGGGCTCGGGCCAGTTCCGTACGGTGTGATGATCCCCATGACACCCAGAGACGTTACCATCAGCAGACAGAACACCTGCATATTGATGCCCGGAATGGCCGCACCAATAGTCAGCATAGCCGGTAAAAGTGCGGTGGTATGTGCGGTGGTGCTGGCGAACAGATAGTGCAGCAGGTAGAACGCCAGCAGCAGGGCGATTGTCGCCGCTCCCGGAGAAATCCCGCCCATCAGCGCCGCGCCTTCTTTGCCCAGCCAGGCGATAAAGCCAGTGCGGGATAAACCGTCAGCCAGTGCAACCAGGGTGGCGAACCACGCGAAGGTATTCCAGGCTGGTTTATTGCTGGTGATATCGTTCCAGTTCAGCACGCCAGTCCACAACATCAGAACAACGACCAGTAAGGCTGCCATCGCCGGTTCGATAAAGTTGGCAGCGAAAATCCACATCGCCAGTGCACAGCATACGAAGACCAGCAGCAGGATTTCGTGACGGGACATTCTGCCCAGTTTCGCCAGCTCAGACGTTGCCCATTTTGGCACTTCGTCATTCACTTTGACTTCCGGCGGGTAGAACCAGTACGCCAGCAGCGGCATGGTCAGCAGCAGCAGTACGCCGACGGGCAGGAACGCCATGAACCAGGTACCCCAGGAAATGTTGATCCCGGTGACGCTGTTCACGATACCGAGCGCCAGCAGGTTAGGTGCCAGTGCAGACAGGAACATGGAGCTGGTGATACACGCCGCAGTGATCGCAACCCACATCAGGTAAGAACCGATTTTACGTGCGCTCGGGTCGTTAGGTTTTGAGCCGTACAGCGGTGGCAGGTTGGCGATGATCGGGTAGATCGTGCCGCCGCTGCGCGCGGTATTGGACGGTGTAAACGGAGCCAGCAGCAGGTCGGCGAAAGTGATCGCATAACCTAATGTCAGGCTGCGGCGACCCAGATACTTCACCAGAATCAGCGCCAGACGGCGGCCGAACTGGGTTTTATCGTAGCCCGCGGCAAACATGAACGCGCCGAAAATAAGCCAGACGGTTGAGTTACCAAAACCACTGACAGCCCATTTGAAAGACTGTGCGGCGGTTTTGAATTTCGGATCCGCCAGCTCTGCCGGGCTGAACAGCAACCACTGGCTGAACAGGGCGATGACCACGACGCCGGTCAGGCCAATAACGGCACCTGGCAGGGGTTCGAAAATCAGGCCAACAATCACACCCACAAAAATGGCAAAGAAATGCCATGCATACGGCTCCAGGCCCGCAGGCACCGGAACAAGCAGCAACAGCACGGACACCAGTACGGGAAGTACCATAAAGATCCAGCGATTTTTTTGGCCGGATTCGGCTTTTTTCGCTGGCTCTTTCACCGCAGTTTTTGTTATTTCGCTCATAATATTTATCTTAGGTAGTTAGGAATATTGTGATGGTGCATAGGTAAGATGTTGTATGGTTTTTTTAGTTACTTAATATTTTCTTTAGTTATTCAATGGTGGCATGTGAATTGCCTCGTTATTGTTATTTGCGTTTGGTACATCACATTCCCCGTAAGAGGGAGGAAATGTTCATATAATGCGTTTTCCCTATTTATTGCTGTTGATCTTGATCAATAAAATACGGTGATGATTTATTTTTAAATCGAATAAAACAAAGGCGCAGGCTTTATTTTTTAAGCAGAACACATTCTGTGATGGGGGTATCTCTGGCGGTATGAAAATCCGATACAACGGAGTACGCCAAATGAGAGTAATTCACAGCGGGGTAAGGGGCCTGATGCGAACAATGCATAGCTTGCCAGCCCCTGAAGGCTGTGATCTGTAGAGGGAAGTTTTCGTTGAGTTGTAATAATAATCTCATCAGTTAAATACAAAAAAGCCCTTAATTTAAAATAATGTGATTATTTAAATTCGCGGTTAACATAATTTTAATATAGCAGATGTTAAGTTAATAGATAAATAGTTAATTAACTAATGTTAGAGGTTTTGAAAGTAAAAATAAAACTATATTAATAGTATGACGCCGGCGTCGAAATAAAACGATAAATAATAACCCGACCCTTAGCTAAATAGCCTGCCGGCACCGAATTCAGAAATTAAAACCTTTAAGTTTGGAGTAACTATTATGAGCACCAACGAACTGCTATTGAGCCCATTTACTTTGCCGAATGGCACTGTGCTGAAAAACCGTATTCTGATGGCACCCATGACGACCTGCACAGGGTTTTATGACGGTACCGTGACCAGTGAACTGGTCGAATATTATCGTGCCCGCGCCGGTAGCATCGGGACTGTGATTGTTGAATGCTGCTTCGTCGACGACCGTGGGCTGGCATTTCCCGGCGCTATTGGTATCGATAATGACAGCAAAATTGACGGACTGGCAAAAATAGCCGCGGCAGTGAAATCGCAGGGCTCGAAAGCGGTATTGCAAATCTACCACGGTGGCCGCATGAGCGAGCCAAAACTGATTGGTGGGCAGCAGCCGGTTGCACCGAGTGCTCTGGCCGCTCCGCGTGAAGGAGCTGCAACGCCTGCTGCCCTGACGGCAGAAGAAGTTGATGCGATGATCACCAGGTTCGGCGAAGGGGTTCGCCGCGCCATCGAAGCCGGTTTCGACGGCGTGGAAATTCATGGCGCGAATACTTACCTTATCCAGCAGTTCTTCTCCCCGAACTCTAATCAGCGTGATGACAAATGGGGTGGCAGCCGCGAAAATCGTGCCCGCTTCCCGCTGGCGGTGCTGGATATCACTCATCAGATGGCGCAGAAATACGCCGATTCCTCATTCATTATTGGCTATCGTTTCTCGCCGGAAGAGCTGGAGGAACCGGGTATCCGTTTCGCCGATACAATGTATCTGCTGGAACAACTGGCGGCACGCGGTCTGGATTATCTGCATTTCTCCCTCGGCTACTCGCTGCGGCCTTCTATCGTCGATACCACAGATCCGACGCCGCTTATCGACAAATATGTCGCCATGCGTTCCAGCACGCTGGCGAAAATTCCGGTGATGGGCGTGGGCGGCATTGTGAACAAAGCCGACGCGGAGCTGGCGCTGGAACACGGCTATGACATGATTGCTATCGGTAAAGCCTGCATCGCGTATCCGGACTGGACTGACCGTATCGCCAACGGCCAGAAGCTCGAATTATTCATCGACAGCACGCAGCGCGAAGCCCTGACCATTCCTGAGCCTTTGTGGCGTTTCTCGCTGGTGGACGCGATGATCCGCGACATGAGTATGAGTTCGAAGAAATTCAAAGCCGGTGTTTTCCAGGAAAAGGTGCAGGATCCTGCCCATGAGCTGGCGATCAATGTCAGCCTGGAAACTGACCGCATTACCGACATTGCGCTGGAAGCGGGAGCGGATCTGGATGTTGAGTTCACCACCAGTTTTGAAATCATCCGCACGCGTATTCTGGATGCTAACAGTCCGCACGTGGATGCGGTGACTGGTGCGACTGAGCAGAGTGAAGCGGTGAAAAAAGCGGTTTCCAAGGCGATCGCAAAATCCTGCAAAGCGCAATTGCTGGAAGAGGGCGGAAGCCTGAATGAGCCGCAAACGTATGACGTGGTCGTGGTCGGCAGCGGGGGCGCAGGTTTGGCTGCAGCGATTCAGGCCTGTGACGAAGGCGCAAAAGTGCTGATCGTCGAGAAAATGTCGACCATTGGCGGCAACACCATTAAAGCGTCTGTGGGCATGAACGCCGCCGAAACCCGTTTCCAGAAACTGAAAGGCATCGAAGACAGCAAAGAGCTGTTCTATCAGGAAACCCTGAAAGGCGGCCAGTTTAAAAATAACACGGTGCTCCTGAAAGAGTTTATTGAACGCGCCCCGCAGGCTGTCGAATGGCTGGCGGCGCACAACATTGAACTGAGTGACATCACTATTACGGGTGGGATGAGCATCGACCGTACGCACCGTCCGGCAGATCGCAGCGCTGTCGGCGGTTTCCTTATCAGCGGTCTGGTGAAAAATCTGAACAAACGTAACATCGACGTAATGCTCGACACTTCTGTTACCGACATTCGTTATGCCAGCGGTGCGGTGCAGGGCGTTGACCTGCTCAATGACGAAAACGAAGTGTTGGTGGTTAACGCGAAAAGCGTGATCGTCGCGACCGGTGGTTTTAGCGCCAACCGCGATATGGTGGTGAAATACCGCCCTGAGCTGGACGGATTTGTGACCACCAACCACAAAGGCGCAACCGGCAGCGGTATTGCTATCCTCCAGAAAATCGGTGCCGGTACGGTGGATATGGGGGAAATCCAGATCCACCCGACCGTGGAACAGACAACGTCTTATCTGATTTCTGAAGCCATTCGCGGCGGCGGTGCGATTCTGGTCAGTCAGGCCGGTAAACGTTTCTTCAATGAAATGGAAACCCGCGACAAAGTCTCCGCAAATATCATTGGCCTGCCGGAGAAATTCGCCTATGTGGTGTTCGACGAGCAGGTTCGCATGAACAACAAAGCCGCCGATGAGTATATTGCTAAAGGGTTTGTGATAAGCGCTGAGTCGCCGCGTGAACTGGCCGCTAAGCTGGAAATGGGTTCTGATGCCTTCCTGGCAACGCTGGAAAGTTACAACGTTGCGGTGGAAAAACAGGATGACGTCGAGTTCGGCCGCAAAACAGCGTTGCGCCACCCGATTAATCAGGGGCCGTTCTATGCCATTCGCATCGCCCCGGGCGTTCACCATACGATGGGCGGCGTGACGATTAATACCGACACGTGCGTTCTCGACGCTCAGGAGCAAGTGCTCAGCGGCGCGTATGCTGCGGGTGAAGTGGTCGGCGGTATCCACGGTGGAAACCGCATTGGCGGGAATGCCGTTGCAGATATCATTATCTTCGGTATTCTTGCTGGGCGTAACGCGGCGCAGCACGCTATGCGGTAACGCTTAAGCGCCTGTGCAGCAGCCTTTGTTGTACAGGCCTTCCCCCACATTTTCAGGTAATTTCAATGACGCCAGACGATCGAATTTATGCTTATTCTGCTGTTTTGATGGGTTCACCCATTCTTCTCAAGCTGTTTGAACATAACGAGAGTCTGGCTTCCCGCGTTTTCCGGCTCATCAAACTTCAGGAAAACACCTTCACGGTTAACCGCTCACATTCAGATATTATGGCGATTAACCATGCCGCAGGCCGTGACGCTGTCACGGTGAGCGCGCCGGTGTTTGATCTCATCAGCCGTGCCAAAGTGGTCAGCTGCCTCCCGGACAGTAGTTTCAATTTCACCATCGGCCCGTTGGTAAAGCGCTGGAAGATAGGCTTTAGCGGCAGCAGCGTGCCGGATGCACAGGATTTACAGACTCTGCTGGCGCTGACTGATCCCGAAGATGTCATTCTTGATGAACAAAACCGCTCGGTGTTTTTGCTAAAAGCAGGTATGGAGATTGACCTTGGCGCAATAGCAAAAGGGTATATCGCCGATATCGTAAGAGATTTCTTGCAAGAACAGCAGGTTGAAAATGCCTTAATCAATCTCGGCGGGAACGTGCAAACGCTCGGAACAAGCGCTGAAGGAGCATGGGGCATCGGTTTGAAAAAACCATTTTCTGAACCCGATGCTCTGATTGGTGTTATCCATGTCACGGGGAAGTCCGTGGTCACCTCGGGTATTTACGAGCGCTATTTTGAGCTGGCAGGCCGCTGCTATCATCATATTCTCGATCCGAAAACCGGTTATCCGCTGGATAACGAACTTCTCAGTGTGACGATTATTTCTGATGATTCGATTGACGGGGATATCTATACGACGCTGTTGTATGGAATGGGGGTAGAAAAAAGCCTGAAGTATTTGCAGCAGCACCCGCATATCGAAGCGATTTTTGTGACACGCGATCGTCAGGTTATCTGCTCATCGCAGCGGCAGTTCAGGTTCACGCCGCTCGATGGCAGTTATCGTACTCTGTCTTACTGACTATATTGCCTGAGCAGGGAATAGTGATCGGCTTGCAAGCGGTAGCGGTAAACGGGCCTGCCGGTAACACCGTAATGAATGCTGGTGAACAAAATGTTCATCTGCGCGAGCCAGATCAGGTATTTCCGGCAGGAAACCCGCGAAATGTTGACGGAACTCGCCAGCTCATCAGTGGAGAATTCCATTGTCGGATGGGCATCAATCCACTGACACAGGGTGCGCAGGGTTTGCGGTGTTAAACCTTTCGGCAACTTTTTAGTGTCTGCTGCCGCAGGATTGCTGCCATGAATGAGTCTGTCAACGTCAGACTGTTCATAATATTGCTGGTTATCCATCAGCGTCTTTTTTTGCTGCCAGCCGGTCAGTGCTTCCTCAAAACGGGAAAACTGAAACGGCTTGATCAGATAATCCACCACGCCATAGTTCAGCGACTTTTTAATGGTGTCGGCATCAGCGGCCGATGAAATTACGATCACATCGACAGGACGGCGCGAATTGCGCAACTCAGGCAGAAGATCCAGCCCGTTATCCTGCTGCATATACACGTCGAGCAAAATCAGATCGATAGACAGTTCTGAATTCAAAACCAGATCTTTCGCCTGTTGCAACGTCGATGCGGTGCCACAGCAGGCGAAGCCTTCAATCTGGCCGACATAACAACGGTTCAGCTCTGCCACCATGGCATCATCATCAACTATCAGCACATTGATCAAGAACTTGTCCTCTCTGCATCCCAGGGAAGTTGTACAAAAAATTGGGTATAAACATCGGGTTCTGATTCTACATTAATCGTGCCACCGAGGCTTTCCACTTGCTGTTTAGCCAGGAACAAACCCATACCACGTTGTTCGCCTTTCGAGGAAACGCCTTTCCCGAAAATAGCGTCAATATTGTCCGCTGCAATACCCGGCCCGTCGTCGCTCACAATGCAGGCCAGGTAGCCATTCTGATAATGTAATAACACGCTGACTTCACCATCAGGTTGTTCACCCAGAGCATCCAGCGCATTTTCAATCAGATTTCCCAGCACGGTAATCAATGCCGCAACCTGGTCTTCGTTATTGTTATCAGGCAGCATGCTGTCATCACTGAGTGTCAGTAAATGCCGGGTATCCGATGCGCGGTTGATTTTGCTCAGCAGAAAACCGGCAATGACCGGAGACTTGATTTTCAGCAACAGAGAACCGATTTCTGCCTGATAGTTATTGGCCGTTTTGAGAATGTAATCTTCAAGCTGCGCGTAACTTTTCATGTGCAGTAATCCGAGGATTACATGCAATTTGTTCATGAACTCGTGCGAGCGCTCACGGAGCGAGTCTGCGTAGTTTACCATGCCGCTCAGGCGCTGCATCAGCTGACTGACTTCGGTTTTGTCCCTGAAGGTACAGATTGCGCCAATGATGATGCCGTTATTACGGACCGGCACGGTATTGCTCAGCAATAAGCGCCCCTTAAAGCTGATCTCTTCGTCCCGGCGCGGAACGCCGGTATTGAGGACATCCCGCAGGTTGGCGATGAGAGGCAGAGAATCCGTGTGCGGTGTTTCATCAATAGCCGTTTCCTGAAAAGTCTGGCGCGCTGTCTGATTGATCAGTGTGACATGCGCCTCATCGTCAACGGCAATCACGCCTTCTTTTATCGATTGCAGCATCGCCTGGCGCTGCTCGAACAGCGTGGAAATTTCATAAGGCTCCAGCCCAAACAGAATACGCTTGAGCATTTTCACCAGGCAGTACGTTCCCAGTGCACCGACGATCACACCGAATAACACCGTCCACAGAATGCTCCAGCGGCTTTTGTTGATTTGCTCGGTCACTTTTACCAGTGAAATCCCAATCGCCACCACGCCGATTTGTTTATGGTGATCGTCATAGACCGGGGTGAATACGCGCAGTGCCTCGTCAAGAGTGCCCTTATTGACCGAAACGTTCTCTTTGCCCAGTAACGCCGGATTGATATCGTCGCCGATGAAATGGTGGCTGATCACGTCTGCATTAGGGTGTGAGAAACGGATGCCGTCCATATTGGTGACAACAATAAACAGCAACCCGTTTCGTTTTTGCACTGAACTGGCAATGGGCTGAATAATATTGCTGTCGGGCGGCAGCAAGAGGGCGCGTTTTGTTTCAGGTAAATCCGCCATTGTTCTGGCAACCGCCAGCGCCTTTTCCTTTACGCCATCGCGCGTGGTGTCGCTGACCTGCACAAAGTAGAGCATGTGCACCACCAGCAACACAGAACCGATGACGGCACTGATCATCAAAATGACGGAAGTACTGAGCTTCATGGGGTGCTTGCGCACGGAATGACGTTGCTGCGAGTCGCTCATGGGAGCCCCGGAGAAAAAAGAGCCAAAAGCTCATTGGTGATTTCTGACAGTTCGCGTTGTTCTTCCGGCTAAATGGCGTTGAACACTGCGTGAACCAACCCTGTTCACGCATAATGATATGTCTATTGGATTGATATTTCCGCTATTTAATACTTTCTAAAGTGAGTTTTGCGGCGCGCCTTCCATCACTGTTTGATTTTCTTTCATCAAGCTCTGCTTTGATTTCCTCATAATTATCGTCGAGTCGATAATAGCGGCCAATCCAGAACATAGAGCAAAGTATTAGCGCCGCGGGGATGTACAGATAGCACGTTTTAATGGCCAGCAGTGCCTGCGGGCTTTGTGACTGATTGGCGAGATAGCCTCCGGCTGACAGCAGAATGCCGCTGATAGCACCGGCACCGGCCATGGCGACTTTCCCTAAGAAACCGTTGATCGACGTCAGAACCCCCGCCGTGTTAATCCCTGTTTTCCATTCCCCGTAATCCACAGGGTCTGCCTGCATGGAGAAATAAATGGCTGTGCGCTGACCGGCGCCTACAGATAATATTGCCGCACCCGTTAATAAACCGATAACGGCATTGCCGGAAAATATCATGACCAGCATGCCGGCTAAGTTAATCGCGCAGGCGAATAAATAAACGTGACGTTTCTTCATTCGCACCGCCATAAATGGAACGGTTAATGTCCCCAGCAACGGTACAAAAGTCGAAATACCTGCGGCAACAGCTGTAATACCCGGGTCGCCCACGTAATAATTAAAGAAATAAACCAGCGCCCCTGTCTGGAAAAAGAATGCGCCCCACATCAGAAAAATATTCACGGCAAAGACGAACCACGGGCGGTTGTGGCGCAGGCTGATCCACGCCCGGCTGAGCGTCATTTTTTCATTCTGAACGTTTATGCTTTCTTTGACATTCGCAAAACTCAACAGCAGGAAGAAGACTGCGATCCCACCAAAGATCATTGCGGTATAGAGAAATCCAGATTGCTGATCTCCGTTGCCCAGAGAGTGCACCAGCGGCAGCGTAGCCACGGCCACCAGGGTTGACCCGAGTGAGCCCATCACAATGCGTACCGCCGAGAGCGTGGTGCGTTCTTTCGAATCATTGGTGATGAACGGTAACATCGCGCAAAAAGGAATGTTCACGAGCGTATACAGAAATGAGAGGCACAGATACGTCAGGAAGGCGTACCAGAGTTTGCCCGTCAGGCCAAAATCAGGCACATAAAAAGCCATGACGCACAGCAGGCCAAACGGCACAGCACCCAGCAGCAGGTAAGGGCGGCAACGCCCCCAGCGGGTGTGGGTATTGTCGATGAGCAATCCCATCAGGACGTCCGCCACGCCGTCGACCAAGCGGGTAACTAAAAACATTAATCCGGCGTAGTAGGCGGGAAGCCCCATGATGTCGGTATAAAAGAACATGAGGTACAGCGAAATCATCTGCCAGACCAGATTGCAGGAAAGGTCGGCTATTCCATATCCCAGGCGCTGCCGCCAGAGGGACAATGTCGTATTGTGCATGGTGTATTCTCTTCAGGGTTGAGGTTATTGTTATTTTTGAGTTAATTACAAACCATATTTACGGATGAAATAGGCCGGAGTGCAGCTCCAGGCATGGCAATAGCTGTTAATCAGTTTGCTGCCATACGGCGAAAAACCAGGTCGTTGCGGATCGTACAGCTCCCAGAATGTGTCTGCCCCGGCCTGAACCATTCCGCCCCAGTATTTTTTGATTTCCTGCACGGCTCGTTGGGTTTCGCCGACGCTAATCAGCGCGTCAATAAAGTGGTGCATCATGTAAGGCGTGTTCATGCCAATTTCCGGCGGGTTCGCCAGTAAGTTGCGCATTAACTGTGCCCGGAAACCGGGGTCACCGACGTGTGCCAGAACCAGCCATACCTGTGATGCACTGGAAACCTGCTGCCCGGCACCGCTGACGAAAAACCCTTTTTCTTCATCCCATAACTTTTCTAATGCTGCATTTTTCAGCTCGCCTATTTTTGCCTCCAGCCAGGTGACTTTTTCACTGTCGGCTCTCCGGGCCAGTGCCTGCGCTTTCATAAGACAGTAGATCAGCACACCCTGGGCCGGAGCCTGTTTGTTCAGTGATTCGTGCCAGTCGATGAAAGCCCACCAGTCCTCGCTGTCTTGCAATATTCCCTGTGTGCCGACACGTCCGAGAGCCAGTTCAATCTGACGCCATGCGACCGGCCAGAGATCTTCCAGCGTTTGCTGATCCTCGGTAACGGCGATGTAATCCGCGAGCGTTGCGACAAAAAAAAGTGCGTAATCAAACAAAAAAGTATCGTCAGCGATGACGTCAGGCTTCATAAACAGATTGGACGACACCATGCCATCCTCGCGCGTGACACCGGCGAATAAATACAGGCAGCGTTTAACCAGGCTGTTTTGTTCAAACGTCTGGTAATTCACCAGCGCCTGTAAACGCAAATCGCCCAGCCACAGGCGGCGGTCACGCTTTGGCCCGTCCTCAAACACTTCCTGCATGCAGTTTCGCAGTGTCAGGACGCTGACCTCATCTATCTGATTCAGCAAGGCATCCGGGTGATGCAGTGGTGTGAGCGAAGTGGTGTCCGCTGATGTCACCGTGTCCAGATGAATATCGCTCAGCTTCAGGTTAAATTTCGCTGATGCAGAGATGACTTTGATTTTCACATAACGACAGCAATAGCGGCGCGGCAAACGTACGGTCTCCGGCAGTACGTCAAGATAGATATCTGCCTGTTGAAGCCAGCTGCTGCTTAGCCAGCCGTTATATTCACTGAACGGTTCGGCCACCTCCGCCGGCGTCTCACCGAAGATAAATTGCAGATGCGCTGGCGCATCTGGCGGGCTTCCTGCCGCTTCGCAACGCAGCCCAAAATACCCCACGCAGTGCGTTCCGAAATCGACAATGATTTCATCGCCTGCGGCCAGCTCCCGCTGCAGAAGGCTGGCGGGAAGGGCGCATCTCATCGTTTTCCAGCCCAGGGCCTGTGAAGCCTCGGCAATGACATCCACCAGCTCAACCGGTTGTAACCGGGTTTGCCGCAACGCCGGTAACAGCCCGGCAGCGGCAGATAAAAAGCGATTATTGCGATGAAAACTAAGGCTGCTATTTTTCTGAATTCCCTGAGACATTTCCAATTCCTGTTCAAAAACGTGTGAAATGGAGTGTGCGCCAGGCTCAGGATGCCAGCTATTCTGTGATTGCCAGCTTTGCACCGGAAATGGCAGCCAGAGTGGGGTCAGAAAGGGGATGATCACAGATTTTGAAATCAGATTCGCTGGCCTGCGGTCAATAATTTATGGTTACTGTCTGCTGGTTAAAATATCAAGACGAGACAAATCACCTTATGGATAAACTCCGAGTAGACGCTTATTTTTCTTCTGTTGAGGAAAAACTGTCGGTTTATTCCAGCGATCCGGAAGATAACAACAGTGAGCATTGCCACGATTTTGATGAACTGGTGATCGTTGACAGCGGCCACGGGCTGCACGTTATCAACGGCAAGCCGGTTTTTATTCAGGAAGGTGACGTTTTTTTCGTTCGTGACAATGACTACCATTTTTATGACGAACTCGGCACGCTGAAGCTTATTAACGTGCTGATCAATCCGCAGACCGAATTCAATTATCTGACTAACACGGAACGCCTGCTTTCTCCCTTTTCTGCCAGCGAAGGCAGCCGGTACGGCTGGCTATTGCCGGAGGTGAAAAACCATTGCCGCGGGCTGGTAGAGCAAATGTTTGCGACCGCGCAGGACAGTGACCAAAACGTGCACCCGGTACAGCAGGAGGGGCTGTTTTTCCAGCTGATTATGAATCTGGTGAACCAGCGGGAAAGCGAGGATCGTAACCATACGCAGTACAAGCTTCACCGCATGCTGGGATACTTGCAGGAGCACTGTTTTACCGAAATCAACTGGGTGGACGTGGCTGAGGAATTTTTGCTGACGCAGCGGACCTTGTTCCGTCGTATTAAAGAAACCACCGGCATGACGCCGGAAAACTATCTGAAAAGGCTGCGCCTGGTATCGGCGCGAGTGAAGATTAAAAGCACGGAAATCTCCATCACCGACATCGCATTTATGTGCGGTTTTTCAAACAGCAATCACTTCACTACGTCTTATAAACAGGTGTTTGGCATTACCCCGTCTCAGGAAAGAAAAAAGGCCTGAATTTTTTCAGGCCTTTCAGGCTCGGACTCAAAACACGTTACTGGAAGTAAATATCGCCGTTTTCAGCTTTGACGATTTTGCCGTCAGTATCGGTGATTAACGCGTAACTACCGCCGATGTACGTCCAGTGTGTACCGGCATCCGGTGCAGGAAGATGACGTTCCTGCCAGCCGATGATCTCGTAAGGTTTGGTGCGGTACAGAGCCGGAACCTGGTCGCCAATCGAATAAAGTTTGGAATCATCGTAAAACGATTTGATTTCATGCGAATTTGACGCGGCAAAAGCCGTGTTGACCAGGGGGAACAGTGAAGAAACAACCAGAGCCGACAACATAAAAATTTTAGAATGACGCATAAATTATCCCGTTTAAAACTCTCAACCTAGTGCCTGCTTCGGTGATATGCCGCCGTCCCTGGTGTGAGCCGTAAAGCCGAAGCCTGTGCTTTTTCTGTAGGACAGGATAATAGCGAGAAAGTGTCCTCATGACGGGAGGTTTTTTTGTGTCGAAATGCAAATGAAAGGGGGGGCAAGAGAGGCATGCTGATCTGGTCGCACAATACGGAGTTTAACGACAGGTCACTGAATGCAATTATAGGCAATAAGATTATTCTAATTATGCTATATTTAAGTAAAATTTCCCCTTTTCGTACCGAGTTAATGACATGCCGGATATCAGAATTGTTTGCGAACAATGCGGGTCTGATCGTTTTATCGCCACGGCTAACACCCCTTTTGCAGAAACAGTGCATTCGCTGGTTTGCGCGGTTTGCGCACATCCGGTCAGGGTCGATGACGTTATCATTTTTAAAGACGGCATTTATATGAGCGGAACCTTTGACACTTTCTCTGGTGAAACAAACAGGCTGAATGATTTCGATATTTGACCGTGCCGGAGTAAACGCCTGATAATTCCCGGATGATGATGGCGCCTGCCTGACTGATTAATCTGTTCTCAATATAAACCTGTGCAAGCAGCGCAGGTTTTCGCCCGATGGATGAAAGTGAAAGTCGGTATCGATTTACTCTGGGGATTGTCATGCTTAAAGAAAAAGGCAACGCCAAGCTGGATGAGGATATCTGTGTTCATATTTTTACTGCCTCTGCCGGGATGGTCGGGGTTTGCATCACGGTCATCGGGATTTTCCAGGTTATCACGACGCTCAGGCGCGAAGGCACGCTCGGCGATGATCTGCTCGCCATTAACGCCATCTTGTATCTTATGACGACAATACTCTCTTACTGGGCGCTGAGAACCCGCAGACAGCGCCGTAATCACACCCTTGAAAAAGTGATCGATATGCTCTTCCTGGCCGCACTCACCTTTACGACCGTAGTTGCCGGTGTGATTACCTGGGCGATGACGTTCACCTAGATGAGCAATGTGCCCTTTGCCCGGCGGGTGCGAAGGGCATCAACGGGTCAGTGGCTTCCCCAACGACTTTGCAGATAACTGACGGCCTGACGGGTCTGCGGCTGATTGAGAAAGTCTTCCCTGAACAAAATGGTGCCGTTGATTTGCGGGACGGATTCGTTCATATCAAGCTGCTTTTTCAGCTCAGGTACGCCGCCGTTTACCAGCCAGTCAGGCTCATTTTTTGACGGTTCGCCCACTTTATAGAGTGCAATACCAATATAAAGGCGCGTATGAGTTGGCTTCACGACATTTGCCCACCAGTTTGCCAGCACATCATAACGTGCCGCCTGACGTGAGAAAGGCCAGTATAGCTGCGGGGCAATATAATCCAGTAAGCCTTGTTGTACCCAAAGCCGGGTATCGGCATAGGCTTCGTCATAAGCCGCTGCGCCAGAGGTTTGGGAACCTGCGGGATCGTGCGAGACATTACGCCATACGCCAGCCGGGCTGACGCCGAATTCGACACCGGGTTTCAGCTGTTTTATGGTGCGCGATACCTGCTCAATCAACGCCTGGGTGTTGTGCCGCCGCCAGTCTGCTTTGGTGCGATATCCCTGACCATACTTCCTGAACGTCAGATTATCGTCGAGCAGGGAACCGGGGGACTCGGAATAGAAATAGTCATCAAACTGCACGCCATCCACAGGGTATTGCGCGACAACCTCAGCTACGATGCTGGTGATCCAGTCGCGCACCTCCGGGATACCGGGGTCGAGCACAAAGCGGTCGCCTGCGGTGCGGATCCAATCACGGTGTAGCACATAAACGCTGGCCGGGTGCTGCGACAGAGTCTGATTCAGCTCAGCAACCGTTGAAGGTTTTGTGTTGACGGAGACGCGATAAGGGTTCAGCCAGGCATGCACTTTCATTCCACGCTTGTGCGCTTCATCCAGCATAAATTTCAACGGGTCATAGCCGGGATCCTGGCCAATTCTCCCCGTCATGACATCAGACCAGGGCAAAATTTTTGACGACCAGAGCGCGGTACCATCAGGCTTCACCTGGAAGAATACGGTATTGATGCCGAGATTTTTCAGTTTATCCAGTTTGTCAGTCAGCGCCTTCTGCTGCTGGGTGATGCGAAGGGCATTATTGCTGACATTGACCGAAGACAGCGGCGGCCAGTCGAGGCGGGAAACCGTCGCCAGCCAGACACCGCGTACGGGTTCCTGGTTCTGTGCGGGCTTCGCCGGAATAGCCGGTTTCGCAACTGAAGGAAGCGGGGTGACCAGTGATTTTGGTGGCGTAGAGCTACAACTTGCCAGTAACGCAGCGGCAATCAGGACACCCGGCTTTATGACTGTTTTTATCGAAGGGAAACCACGTGAACAGACGATGATAAACTCCATTTATTTCTGCTGGCCGCTCGGAAAGAAACATTTTCGTATTATTCACGTTGAAGTCAATCTATTAGGGATTCAGAGGTGGGTATTCATTTAGCGATTAAAAAAGAAAATGCCCCGTTTCCGGGGCATTCTTGCGTCACTTAGAAGCTGTAGTTTGCCGAGATGGAAACATTTCGCGGCTCGCCGTACACCGTATTTCTGCCGACATCGATATTGTAGGTTTTATCGAACAAGTTGTTCAGGTTGGCCTGAACTGACAGTTGTTTGGTGACACGGTAACGGCTGAACAAGTCGACCAGAGCATAGCTGCCTTGCTCTGCATACAGGGTGCTCGCCCCGTCTGGCCCGGCAACGTTATCCCAGGTATGTGTCTGCCAGTTAACACCGCCGCCCACGGTCAGGTCCTGCAACATTGGCAGACGATAGCTGGTGAACAGTTTCAGAGAAGTGCGGGGCTGAGTTGGGTTCAGCGCTGCGCCATCACCGTCTTTCGCCACATAGCGGGTTGCCCCGAAGGTCATTTGCAGGTTATCCGTTACCGCACCGTTGATTTCGAATTCAACACCTTTGCTGACCGTTCCGTCCTGCTCATAGTAGGCATAATCGGTGCTGCCCTGAACCAGCGCATAATCTGTTGCGCCCAGGTGATCCTGCTCAATACGGAACACGGCTAACGACGCCGTCACGCGGCTGTTCATCCAGTCGCCTTTGATCCCTGTTTCGTAGCTTTTGCCAGTGACCGGGGAAAGGTAAGCGCCGCTGGCATTACGGTAGGTCTGAGGCTTAAAGATCGAGGTATAGCTGGCGTAAGCCGAATAGGTATCATTGATGTCATACACCAGGCCCGCGTATGGCGTAACGTTATTCTTCTCCATATTCTGCGTCAGGGTATCAGCATTGTATTTCGTGTAACGCGCGCCGAGGATCAGATGTAGCGGATCGGCCAGAGACAGGCGTGTTGCCATATAGGCCGACTTCTGGTGAATGGTGTTGTCCTGCGCCAGTGCTTGTGGATCCCAGTCCGGTTCCGGGTAATTGCCCCAGTGATTAAAATCACCGACGTCGGCGGACGTGAAGCTGGTTGATGTACTGACGTAGCGGTCGTTCTGGCGGATATAAGTGACGCCTGCCATCAGTTCATGCTGGCGCCCGAACAGCTCAAACGGGCCACTCACATAGGCATCAACAGAGTTTTCTTTGCGCTTCGCCGTGTTATAGCCGGTTCCGCCCAGCAGGTCATAACCGGCGTAAGGGCCAACGCCAATGCCGGTTGTTTTGTCAAAGTACCCGTCGATATACAGCAGTTTACTGTCCATCGTGGCTTCAGTATGCGTACCGCTCAGGTTGAACAGCCAGCCGTTACTGAAATTCTGTTTCAGGCTGGCAAAGACGGTTTTCGAGTCGCTGTCGTTGTACGCCCAATCCGGTGAAAGATTGGTGCTGCGGTCGTAATGTGTCTTGCTGCCATCAAGATAAAAGGTGGGTAACCCGCCCCAGGTTGCGCCTGCGATGTGGGTTTCCTGGTAATCATACCCGACTGAAAGGGTGGTCGAATCGGTCAGGTCGGCATCCACGACACCATAAAAGAATTTCTTCTGAGTGTGATAGTTATCCAGCCAGCTGTCGCCATCCTGATAACCAGCGACCATGCGGCCACGTACATTGCCTGATTCGGTCAGGGGTGCTGAAAGGTCGGCAACATAACGTTGATTATCCCAACTGCCGTAACTGGCGGAGACATTGCCCACGAATTCTTTGCTGTCGGCATGTTTGCGGATCATATTCACTGACGCCGCCGGGCTGCCTGCACCGGTCATCAGGCCAGTCGCACCGCGAACGATCTCGACGCGATCGTAAATCGCCGTATCGGAAAGGGTGTCGCCGATATTCCACTGCGAATCGATAAGGCTTGGAACACCATCGATCTGGTAGTTATCAATCATAAAACCGCGTGAATAGAAATTGCTGCGGTTCGCCCCTGAGTTGAACTCACTGATGCCGGTGGTATTTTTCAGCACATCATTCAGCGTCTCTAATTTCTGGTCTTCCATACGCTGTTTGCTGATGACGCTGATGGACTGTGGAGTATCGCGCGCGGTCAGCGCCATTTTAGTGGCGGCGCGGGTGACCGGCACGTTGTAGTCCGTATCCTGCGTATTGGCAGAATTATCATCCGATGCCGTCACTACCATGCTTTCTTCTTTTTTGGATGTATCAGCACCCACAGCGTAGGGAACCTGTAGTGCGGCCGTAATAACCACGGCAAGTAATGAAAGAGACGGAATGCGAAGAGTGGAAGGAGCGGGATTGGTAACACGATTGTCCCGTATACGGTTGTGAGCAGAAAACATCATTACCCTCAAAAGGTTTTATTTTTTTAATTAACTGGCTAAACGTGCGTCTTATAAAAAATGATTAACGCAACACGCAAAGGCAGAATCCCTGTGCCAGACATGTATTGCCATCACGACGGAGTCGCGGTACCCACGCGGGGGCTTGCCATGAGTGGCAACGCAGAGCCCTGGCTTACACAAAAAAGCGAATGAGAAGTATAATCATTTTGATTATTGATGCAAAAGAATTGTAACCCAATTTGAATCACTTAATTTTTCAGGTTTTTGGTGTTTATAAACCGTTGCTTCCTGCCCGAAATTTATCGCTAAATATGTGGCTTAAGGTGATTTATGCGTTTGTTTTGGTTGGCAGAATGGGAATAATAAGCTTGCTAAATAAAGTGGTTTTTAGGGGTGATAATTAATAATGGTAATTAATGCATCATCTTCTGTCCTTTTTCCCCCTAACGCCTTTTTGGCTTGTTTGCTCGCCGCGACACTTGCTCTGTCAGGAGAGGTTTATCATCCGGGAGCAATGTCTGTGACCAGGGAGGGGGAGGGGATTTCGGCGTTGATCGCGGAAATGGCCGGATTAATTATTTGGAAATCAGCTAACGGTTCCTTGTATAAACCTATTTGAAATAGCTGACGTCCAGTTTTGGTTTTTTTATTTCTTGCGTGAAACTGTTTTTATTTTAATGCTGCCGCTGATATAAATAAAACGCCTGACCTTCCTGGTTAGTTATAAAGAATGGATTCTGCCGGAGTCACTATGACGACTAATCCCCAGGAAAACCCGGCAGAAGATTCATTAGATAAGTTAAGTTATCTGATGGATTATTTTAATTAAATGTTGCATAAATCATCCACATCAATATTAAAATAAATTACATATTTAAAATCAATTTAAATAACTTCTGAATGTGTCCAAAAGTGGACAAGAAAAACAAATAAAAATAGATATCCTGTCGCCATCTAATCCCGATAACAACGGGGTTTAATTTCAACACCAGCATTATTCCGGCCATTGCGCTTAGAATGGTTATTGGAAAGATGTGTAATACATTCAACAAGGAAGGATTTCAGGAATGAAAAAAAACACACCTTATACCTGTCATACAAAGAAACTGATGCTGGCATCTTTAATATCAATGGTGATGGTTAATCACGCCCAGGCACAAAATGATAATCCCCCCTTGCTCCTGCAAAACTATGTTTCGGAACCTGATGCAATATACATCACCGATGCGCACTACAATAACTCCGTTATTTTAGAGGATCAGACCCAGAAACTATTCATCAGTAATAGTCAGCTGGACGCAGGTATAAGATACCTTGGCAAGGCCGATCTTGAGGGTGATGTTAAAGACAGTACATTCAGCGGTCAGTTTTTTGTTCAGTCAACAGAAGGCTCCGTCTCGCTGTCCCTCAATAATGTTGATGTTACAATAGATAACATTTTACATTCTGACGTGTTGCTTTACGCTCAGGAAAACGCCTCTCTTGATCTCATGAATTCCCGTGTTGCGACCAGTGTTCACGCTTATGGTTCTGAGGGGACACTGGCAAAACTGCAAATATCAGGTAGCAGAGTTGGTAATGATGATGACAATTTCAACGGCTATCGTGCCCTGGTGCAAAACGGTGTTGCCGGAGAAAGCAATTCCCATGCGGCTGAACTTGATATTTCAAATAGCCAGATTTATGGTTCTGTCCTTTCCAGTTCAATGGACAGAGGCACCGCGAGTATTGCTCTGACCAATGGCAGCGTGATTAAGGGCGATGCAGATCTGAATGGTTCTGTCATGTTACTGAGTATCGATGATGCCACATTGACTGGTGACATTCACGCTGGCAGTTACACCGAGCTGCCGGGTGATGTAGTCAGTACCACAGTGAATGTGACGAACGCGGTTTATCGCGGAAATATCACCTCTAACAATAATATCGCCGACGACTCTCTGACGATCAATATCAACAGCAGCGGTATTATCGGTGGCGAGACCGTCGACAGTTCCCAGCGTATTACCGGTTTCAATCATGTTGACGCAAATATTAATTATGTCGACACTTCATTGCTGAATACCGGCAAAGCCTCTTACTTCTTCTTCAACGATGGCGAAGACGTCGTGATTGCCAACAAAGTCGGTGCAAATACGGTACTGGATTCCGTGCGCAGCGGTTCTTACATTCTGGATCATATTAATTATCAGATTACCGATGAGAGCAGCAAGCAAGGACTGGCGGATAAAGGCTATTACAGCATCGTGTTCAATACGGCGTCAGATCCGGTTCCGGATCCAACCCCGGATGCAACCGTTGCCGCTGATTTACAAGCCGCGCAGGCTGGTCTGTTAGCCAGTGACGACATGATCCACCGCATCGCGGGCAGCATTACTCAGCATCTGGATGCGCGTCATATGGGCGAAAATGGTGCGCAAACGTCAGACAGCAATGTCTGGATGGACGGCATTTATTCCGGCGGTGACCGCACGGCGGGTACGGTGGAATACAGCAACGATATCTCCGGTTTCCAGTTGGGCGGCGATACGTCCTGGGCGCTGTCAAACGGTGATTCACTTGCCATCGGTGCGGGTTTGGGTTATCTGCACAACGATTTGGATGTTTCCAGCAGTGACGGCAGCAATGATATCGACGGTAATTACTACAGCCTGTATGCCAGCTGGACACAGCATCAGGCCGAAGGGCAGAACTGGCACCTGTTCGCAGACACCACCGCAACATACGGCGACATGAGTTATTCTGCGTCCGGCAAAGACGGCACGCTGAATGCAGGCGGCGATTACGACGGTAACTCGTGGTTGTGGCAGGCGCGTGTTGGTGCGCAGGTGAATCTTGCACAAGACTGGTGGGTTCAGCCGTATACCGTTTTAGGTTACAGCCAGACCAAAACTGATGCCTATAACGACGGTTACAGTCAGGTTGCAGACGGCAAATTCAGCGCCGGTTTTGCGGGCGCAGGCGTTAAAGCGGGTAAAACCATCGAGCTTAAAGGTGGGCAGACGCTGCGGCCTTACATTGAAACGTCCTACGTTGGCCGTTTCTCCGAAGATACTAAGTTTAATACGTCTGATTACCACTTCAGCGGCCAGAACCTGAACGGCGGCAGCGTCGGCGCAGGGCTGAACGCACAGCTGAGCAAGAACTGGAGCACCACGGCGAAAGTGAATACGGTTATTGCCAGTGATGTGAGTAATGAAGTTCATGCATTGTTGGGCGCGGAATATAAGTTTTAATTGTTTTATTATTCATCATTGTAAGGCTGCGAAAGCGGCCTTTTTTGTTATTGTCGCGCAAAGGTTGTTCAGCCGATAAAACACCTGGAACCACGACAATAAAGCGGACATTTGAAATTAGCCATAGGCGGACACTACAACTTTGCTACTACATATAATGTCTATCCCAGTTTAAAATGTCACCTTCAGTTCCAAAGTTAAAATGTCACTTTTGTTATTGGGAAAGTCTGAAAGAATAGGGGGTTAGCGTTTCAAACTGGCCCTGAATTCCGATGGATTAACCAG
>NZ_PITQ01000005.1 GCF_002834385.1 Rahnella sp. AA | reverse complement strand
TGAGGCCCGAAGGTCCCCCACTTTGGTCTTGCGACGTCATGCGGTATTAGCTACCGTTTCCAGTAGTTATCCCCCTCCATCAGGCAGTTTCCCAGACATTACTCACCCGTCCGCCGCTCGTCACCCAGAGAGCAAGCTCTCCTGTGCTACCGCTCGACTTGCATGTGTTAGGCCTGCCGCCAGCGTTCAATCTGAGCCATGATCAAACTCTTCAATTAAAAGTTCGATTTGCTTCAACAAGTGAAGCGATGCTCAAAAATTAACTTTCGTAGTACTCTTATAAGTGAACAAGTCACCTAAATGAATTACTGCTTGGTCACTCTTTAAGACTTGATATTTTTTGCCACCGAAGTGGCTGATATCGTCTTGTGAGTGCCCACACAGATTGTCTGATAAATTGTTAAAGAGCATGCCGCGGTTCGCAAGGAATCTTATGCGGCGCGGGAGGCGTATATTACGTTTTCCCGCTGAAGAGTCAAGAGATTATTCATTCGAACTTTCATCTTTTTCTCTTCCTGTCCGAGCGACTTGTCAGTCGTTGTTCCCGGTCAGTGGAGGCGCATTATAGGGAGTTCTCAGAAGGCCGCAACCCCTAATTTCAATTATTCTATCAACCGTTCACTAATTCAACAATTCCGCCCGAATTGGATAATAAACAATCTAAACCAGCCCAAAAAGCGTCAGTTTAAAGCCAGAGGCTGGCGTAAACTCTCCTTTATAATAAGAGAAAGACATTCAGGAATACCTTACATGCTACTCAATGCACATCAACAGGCTGCTCAACGTAACCTTTCTTACTTACTGGCGGAGAAGATTGCACAGCGAATTTTGTCTGGCGAGTATCCGGAGGGTTCTATCCTTCCCGGTGAAAACGAGCTGGGCGAGATTTTTGGCGTCAGCCGGACAGCGGTGCGTGAAGCGGTCAAAACGTTAACTGCAAAAGGGATGCTATTACCGCGGCCACGTATTGGTACGCGGGTGATGCCACAGTCCAGCTGGAATTTCCTCGATCAGGAATTACTGACCTGGTGGATGACACGTGAGAACTTTGATGAAGTGATGGCTCATTTTATTGTTTTGCGCCGGGCGCTGGAGCCGCAGGCATGTGCCCTTGCGGCTGTCTCTGCCACTAAAGAGCAAAAACATCAGCTCTCTATATATATGTCTGAGATGCGCCAGCTGCATAAGAGTTTTGACCGGGAACGCTGGATAACGGTAGATACTCAATTCCACCAACTCATCTATGAGGCGGGGAAGAATCCTTTTCTCACTTCTTTCTCGAATTTATTCAGTTCTGTATACCAGAGCTACTTTCGCGCGATTACCGGCAACGAAGTGATAAAGCTGGGACATCATCAGCGCCTGACAGATGCAATTATTGCCAGTGACGCTAATGCGGCGCAACGGGAATGCCAAAGCTTGTTACTTGCGGATGAATGATCCTACCGACTGGCGCACGACCAGTTCGGGAGTCAGCACTAAAACCTGGGGCTCTGATTCAGGCTCTTGCAGACGATGCAATAATGCATCCACGGCCAGCTCCCCCAGCGAGTCTTTAGGTTGATGGATAGTGGTGAGCGGCGGCATCATATATTGCGCCAGCTGAATATCATCGTATCCCACGACAGCGACATCATCGGGCACGCGCAATCCGCGCTGATAAAGTGCCTGATAGACGCCCACGGCCATCGCATCATTGCTGGCAAAAATGGCATGAGGCGGTTCGGGCAACATCAGCAACTGCTCCATCGCCACCAGACCGCCGCCAAATTCAAAGTCACTGCTGACTTCATAACCCGGCAGGATCTCCAGCCCGGCTTTTTTCATGGCCTGACGATATCCGTTCAGCCGTTCCTGCGCCGTCGTTTTGTCCAGCGGGCCGGTAATGCAGGCAATACGACTGTATCCATGACGGATTAAATAGTCCGTCGCCATTTCTCCACCCAGCAACGCATTATCCTGAATCACATCGATTGAACCTTCAAACGGCGACCAGTCCATCATCACGATAGGTAATGAAGGATAGCGGCTGATGGCATCTTTCGATGGCCGGTGATTTTCAGTACACATGATCAGTAACCCGTCGACGCGCTTTTGCAAAAGCGTTTCCAGGCTGCGGTTCATGCGTTCCGCATCATTATCGGTATTACATAAGATGAGGCTGTATCCGCGTTCATAGCAACTACGCTCAACGCCACGCACCACTTCAGAATAGAAGGGGTTGCTGCTGGCCGTCAGCAACATACCGATAGTACGGGTTTGATTGAGTTTCAGGCTACGGGCTAAGGCTGACGGTGCATAGTTAAGCTGTTCAACAGCGGCATTCACTTTGTCGGCAATGGATTCGCTGACAAAGCGATTTTTATTGATGACATGAGAGACTGTAGAGGTTGAAACGCCCGCGAGGCGGGCGACATCTTTCATGGTGGCCAATCAGGCCTCCTGTTGTGCAAGAAAATCGTCGATTTCTTTACGCCACGGAACCGAGGGCTGCGCGCCGGGACGTGTTACGGCTATCGCGGCAGCGGCATGGGCGAAACGCACGGCGCTGTCCATGGCTTTGCCTTCAAGCAACGCAGTGACTAGTGCACCGTTAAAGGTATCGCCGGCGGCGATGGTATCGACAGCTTTCACGCGGAACCCGGCTACCTGCTTGCCTTCGCCGTTCTGGCTCAGCCAGACACCTTTACTCCCCATCGTAATGATGACCGTCGCGATACCTTTATCATGCAGTACGCGGGCGGCACGTGTGGCGTCATCATTATTCTCGACTTTAACCCCTGTCAGCTTTTCGGCTTCGGTTTCGTTAGGGGTGATCATGTCCACGCGCGCCAGTAATTCATCAGGCAGTTCACAGGCCGGGGCCGGATTAAGGATGACCTGCGTGCCGTTATTTTTCGCCAGCTTCGCCGCTGCGATAACCGTTTCCAGCGGAGATTCCAACTGCATCAGCAGCGCAGAAGCATCGATAACGTTTTGTTTGTAGCGTTCGAGATAGTCAGGCGTGACAGCTTTGTTTGCCCCCGCATCGATACCAATGACATTCTCACCTTCCGCATTCACAAAAATCAGCGCTACACCGGTGGTTGTCTCTTTGATGGCTTCAATAGGTTGCGTATCAATATGGTCGCTTGCCAGCTGCTTGCGAACGCGCTCGCCAATATCATCATCCCCAACGCAGGCAATAAAGGCGATATCAGCGCCACTGCGACCGGCGGCGACCGCCTGGTTTGCACCTTTACCGCCGAAAGCCACGGTGTATTGCTTACCGATTACGGTTTCACCCGGCTGCGGGAAATGGTTGATATTCAAAATGTGGTCAGCATTGATACTGCCGAGTACCACCAGTTTGCCTGTCTTCATGTGAGGAGCCCTGAGTCAAATGGCGCCTCCGGGTAGAGGCGCTGTTACAGCTTAGATAAAGAGGGTATTACGGCTGAGCAACCAGTTTCAAATCTACAGGGATAACCGCCGGAACTTTTTCGCCTTTCAGCACTTTATCTGCGGTTTGGACGCCGATTACGCCGATTTGTTCAGGGCGTTGTGCCACGGTAGCGCCCATTTTGCCGCCATTGACCGCTTTGATGCCGTCTTCTGTGCCGTCGAAACCGACAACCAGCACGTCAGTTTTACCGGCAGTCTGCAAGGCACGCAATGCGCCGAGTGCCATTTCATCATTCTGAGCAAAGACCGCCTGCACGTCCTGATGTGCGGTCAGCAGGTTTTGCATAACGTTCAGACCTTTGGTGCGGTCGAAGTCAGCAGGCTGGCTGGCGAGGATCTGGAAGTGGTGTTTTTCGGCAGCCTGAGCGAAACCTTTACCACGCTCACGGGCAACTGACGTCCCGGCGATACCTTCCAGTTCAATAACTTTAGCGTTTTCGCCCAATTTCTTGGCGATGTAATCACCGGCCATTTTTCCGCCGAAGGCGTTGTCAGAAGCAACATGACTGGCAACAACCCCTTTCGTTGCCTGGCGGTCAAGAGTGATCACCGGGATTTTCGCCTGATTTGCCATCGCAACGGCATTACCTACCGCGTCAGAATCGGTCGGGTTGATGAGCATCAGCTTGGTGCCACGAACGGTCAGGTCCTGCACGTTGGCCAGTTCTTTCGCCGGGTTGTTCTGAGAATCAAGAACCACCAGGTTGTAGCCCAGTTTATCGGCTTCTTTTTGCGCGCCGTCTTTCATGGAAACGAAGAACGGGTTATTCAAAGTTGAAACGACCAGCGCAATGGTATCTTTCGCCAGAACGTTTGCACTGAAGGAAGCGGTGATCGCTGCGGCGGAAACCCAGACAGCCAGTTTTTTCATATTCATGGTCATAAGTCCTGTAGGAGAGTTTATTTGTTGCTTTTGTTATCCACCAGAACCGCCAGCAGAATGACAACTGCTTTTACGATCATCTGGTAGTAGGAAGAAACACCTAATAAGTTCAAACCGTTATTCAGGAAGCCAAGGATCAATGCACCGATCAGCGTTCCAACAATGCGCCCTTTACCCCCGGACAGGCTGGTTCCCCCTAATACCACAGCGGCAATCGCATCCAGCTCATAGCCTGTACCCGCATTTGGCTGCGCAGAAGATAAACGCGCTACCTCGATGATACTGGCCAGAGCGGCTAACAAACCACACAGGGAGTAGACGATAATTTTGACTTTATCGACGCTGATACCTGATAAACGCGTTGCGGATTCGTTACCCCCTAACGCATAGATATAACGTCCTAATCGGGTGTGATGCAGCATGTACCAGGCCGCAATAAACACCACTGCCATCAGCCAGACCGGTGTCGGGATGCCCAGCGGGCGGCCGATACCAAACCAGCCAAATACATCGGCCACATCATTAAAGCCAGTGCTGATCGGGCTGCCATTGGTATACACCATGGTGATACCGCGCAGCAGTAACATCATGACCAGGGTAGCGATAAAGGCCTGTACTTTACCTTTTGCGACAATCATCCCGGTCACGGCACCGACGGCGGCACCCAGCGCCAACGCACCCGCCACGGCAACCAGCGCATTAACTTCCAGCCCGACAATTGAAGCGGCAACCGCACCGGTCAGCGCCAGCAAAGAGCCGACAGACAAATCGATGCCGGAAGTCAGAATAACCAGCGTCATGCCCACGGCCATAATGGCGTTGACCGACGTCTGCTGAAGAATATTGAACAGGTTATTGACCGTGAAGAAATTCGGGCTCATGGAAGAAACCACGGCAATCAACACCAGCAGCGCAATCAGAGACTTTTGCTCTAACAACCACTCTTTACTAATCCAGCGCTTTTTGGCTGGCAATGTCTGAGAACTCATATCTGATTACTCCTGCGTCACGCCGTATTGCTTGCCGACAGCGGCTGCCATCAACACTTCTTGCGTAGCCTGTTCTATCGGGAATTCACCGCTTAAATGACCTTCATGCATCACCAGAATCCGGTCGCTCATACCGATGACTTCCGGCATTTCTGAGGAGACCAAAATGATGCTCAGCCCTTCGCGCTTGAACTGGTTAATAAGCTGGTAAATCTCTTTTTTCGCGCCAACATCAACGCCGCGTGTCGGTTCGTCGAGGATCAGAACTTTTGGCCGCGTCATTAATCCGCGCGCAATCGCCACTTTTTGCTGATTCCCGCCGGAAAGCAGGCCGATAGTCTGCATCATTGATGGCGTTTTGATATTGAAGAGACGGATGAAATCGCCCACAGCCTGTTGCTCATCGGCATGTTTCAAACGCCCACCGCCGTGGCTGAAATAGCGCAACGCGGTCAGTGACATGTTTTCTTTCACTGACATCCCGAGCACCAAACCATCGCGCTTACGGTCTTCGGAAATGTAAACGATGCCGTTCGCCAACCCGTCCTGCGGAGAATGTGTGATGACTTCACGACCATCCAGCGAAACGTAACCACTTTTACGCGGCAACGCGCCGTAGAGAATTTTCATCAGCTCAGTACGGCCTGCGCCCATCAGCCCTGAAATACCCAGGATTTCGCCGCTGTACAAATCGAAGCTGACATTATTGACGCCCGGCCCGCAAACATCACGAACCTGCAAACGCAATGCGCCGCGTTCATGGTTAATACGCGGATACTGTTCTTCCAGGCGACGGCCAACCATCATTTCGATCAGCGTATCTTCTTGCAGCTCGCTGACCGGACGTTCGGCAATAAACTGACCGTCACGGAATACGGTGACGTCATCGCAAATCTCAAAAATCTCTTTCAGGCGATGGGAGATATACACCACGCCGCATCCGGCAGCTTTCAGTTCGCGAATGACGTTAAATAAAGAGGCCGTTTCGGTATCGGTGAGCGCATCCGTCGGCTCATCCATAATGATTACTTTGGATTCAAAGCTCAGCACTTTGGCGATCTCAACCATCTGCTGGTCGCCAATCGATAATTCACCGACTAGCCGGTCGCTTTTATAACGCAGATTCAGACGCGCCAGCAGTTTATCGGCTTCGGCGTACATCTTCTTCCAACTGATGCGGCCAAAACCGTTGACGAACTCACGGCCAAGAAAAATGTTTTCAGCGATGGTCAGCTGTGGGATCAGGTTTAATTCCTGATGGATGATGCCAATCCCCGCTTCCTGAGAAGCTTTCGGGCCGTTGAAGAGGGTTTCCTTTCCAAGAAACTGTACTGAGCCGGCATCTTTTTGATAGATGCCGGTCAGCACTTTCATCATGGTGGACTTGCCCGCGCCATTTTCACCTACCAGCGCCATGACACGCCCCGGATAGACGCTGAGCGCCGCGCCGGAAAGTGCTTTTACGCCGGGAAAGGCTTTATCAATCCCTGTCAGTTTCAGCAAAGGTTGCATAAAGGCCTCAGAAGGTTACGCCGGCACACAGAATAACGTTCGCGTAAGGCGAACATTCCCCGCTGCGGATGACAGCCCGACTTTTTTCGCTTTGCGCTTTGAATGCCTCATGACTGACGTAATCCAAAGCAATGGTGTTTCCCTGGTGTTGCTCGAGTTGTGTCAATTGGGCGAGTAACGCTTCATGGAGTTGAGGATTTTTGGTGAGGATTTCCTCTGCGAGGATAGCCCGCTCAACTTGCATCTCATGTGTCACTACCTCTAAAACCTGGAGAAAGGTGGGGACGCCCTGGGTTAGCGCCAGATCGATGCGTTGGCAAGCTGCTGGCACCGGAAGACCGGCATCGCCAATAACCAGCTGATCGGTATGACCTAAGCGGGCAATAACATTTGAGATTTCGGCATTTAACAGCGGTGACTTCTTCATTGTAAACTCCTACAGCGAAACGTTTCGCTCACGAAGGAGTGTATGAAACTTACCGCACAAGGCAACGATGATTTGATGAAATTGTGATCGCCGTCGAAACGTTTCGCTGCATGATTCAGAAAACGATCAGCAATTTGAGTTAGTCATTCAGAAAGGGAGAAACAGATATAAAACAGGGCACCCGAAGGTGCCCTGTATGAAGCAGAAATAGGATTTAGATTTCTACCTGCGTGCCAAGTTCGATAACGCGGTTCGGCGGAATCTCAAACTGGTCTGGAGCCCGTAAGGCGTTGCGGCTGAGCGCCATAAACAGTTTGCCGCGAAAATACAGATACCACGGACGCTTGGTAAGGATCAGCGATTCGTGCGACATAAAGAACGACGTTTCCATCATCCGGCACGGTAAACCTTCCAGGCCGCAGCGGTGGAAGACTTCTTCCACATTCGGCGTTTCTTTAAACCCGTAGCTCGCGACCACGCGCCAGAACGTTGGCGAAAGCTGCTCAATGGTGACGCGCCGGACGTTATGCACATAAGGCGCATCTTCCGTTCGCAGCGTCAGCAGGACAACTCGTTCATGCAACACTTTGTTGTGTTTGAGGTTGTGCAGCAACGCAAACGGAATAACATTGATGGCGCGCGACATATAAACCGCCGTCCCCGGAACACGAACCGGCGGTGACTTCTCAAGGGAAGCAATCATCGCTTCCAGCGAGTTACCGTGCTCGTTCATGCGACGCATAAGACGGAAACGCTCGCTTTTCCAGGTGGTCATGACGATGAACATGCACAGACCCAGCGTCAGCGGCAGCCAGCCACCGGAGAACAGTTTCGTGGCATTCGCAGCGAACAGCGGAATATCCATAAACAGCAGGGCAACCAGCAAAATACCCACCAGGAACGGTTTCCAGTGCCAGTTTTTAAGCGCCACCGTGCAGGAAAGAATGCTGGTCAGCACCATGGTGCCGGTGACGGCAATACCATAAGCCGCCGCCAGATTACTCGAATGCTCGAAGCTGGCAATCACGATAACCACCGCGAAATAAAGCAGCCAGTTAATCGCAGGGATGTAGATCTGACCCGCTTCCATTTCTGAGGTGTGGATAATGCGCATCGGCGGTAAATAGCCCAAACGCACAGCCTGACGGGTCAGGGAGAACACACCGGAGATGACGGCCTGAGACGCGATGATGGTTGCCAACGTCGCCAGAATAAGTAACGGAATCAGCGCCCAGTCAGGTGCCAGCAGGAAGAACGGGTTTTTGATCGACTCCGGGTTTTTCAGCAGCAATGCGCCCTGACCAAAATAGTTCAGCACCAGAGAAGGTAGCACCACGGTGAACCAGGCCAGCCTGATCGGGAATTTTCCAAAATGTCCCATATCGGCATACAACGCTTCCACACCCGTAATCGACAGCACGACCGCGCCGAGCGCCAGGAAGGAGAAAGACTTATGTTCAATAAAGAAGTTAACCGCCCACATAGGGTTCATGGCGCGCAATACTTCCGGGTTTTGCATGATGCTGTTTACACCAAGAACCGCCAGCGACAGGAACCACAGCAACATTACGGGTGCAAAGAGTTTGCCCACAATGCCGGTGCCGTGCTTTTGAATAATGAAGAGCAACGTCAGGACAGTAATAGAAAGAGGGACGATATAAGGATCAAGGGCAGGCGCGGCGATTTCCAGACCTTCCATAGCGGAAAGCACTGAGATAGCCGGCGTGATGACCACTTCACCATAGAAGAAACTCCCGCCGATCAGGCCGAGAATAACCAGAACCGCCGTGGTGCGCGCTGATGTATTTCTGCCCGCCAAAGACATCAGTGTCAGAATACCGCCTTCACCTGCGTTGTCCGCGCGCATCACATAAGTGAGATATTTGAGCGAAACAATGAGGATTAGCATCCAGAAAATCAGAGAGAGAAAACCAAAAACGACGCTGGGCTCAACGTTGAAACCATAGTGACCAGAAAAGCACTCTCTTAAGGTATAGAGAGGGCTGGTACCAATGTCGCCATAGACCACACCAATGGCGGCCAGGGTTACTGCTGGGAGTGACCGTTTATGTTCAGTGCTCATATTTCGATTCTTTTTTTGCTCGAACATCCGTAAGCGATGCGTGCGCTCAGTCTAATGATGCCCACTAAAAGGCGCACAGTATGCACGAATAAATAAGATTGCCTACCCTTAAATGTGCAGCTAAACCGGCGTTCAGATGAACGAGGTCACATTTCTGATAATAGAAAATTTTTAGTAATCAACAAGCTATAGCGATAAAAATAAACGTGGCATATCGTTATAAGCCAGTACACTATTCAACAACTAAATGGAAACCGGAAGAGACAGTATGGCGCAATCCCCCCTTCTGGCAGAACGGATAGCCCGTCTTGCTAACGCATTAGAACATGGTCTGTACGAGAGGCAAGATGCCATACGCCTGTGCCTGCTGGCGGCCCTGTGCGGCGAGAGCGTTTTTCTGCTCGGCCCGCCAGGCATCGCGAAAAGCCTGATCGCCCGTCGCCTGAAATTTGCCTTCCGCCATGCGCGTGCTTTTGAATATCTGATGACGCGCTTTTCCACCCCGGAAGAAGTCTTTGGTCCGCTGTCGATTCAGGCCCTGAAAGATGAAGGCCGCTATCTGCGTCTGACCGAAGGTTATCTGCCGGAAGCGGAAATTGTCTTCCTTGATGAAATCTGGAAAGCGGGTCCCGCTATCCTTAACACCTTGCTGACGGCCATCAACGAACGCCGTTTCCGTAATGGCGAGCGCGAAGAACCGATCCCGCTGCGTTTGCTGGTCAGCGCTTCCAACGAATTGCCCGAAGCCGACGGCGGCCTGGAAGCACTGTATGACCGCATGCTGATCCGCCTGTGGCTGGATAAAGTGCAGGATAAGCAGAATTTCCGCTTACTGCTAACCAGCCGTAACAATGAAAGCACCAATCCGGTGGCGGAATCCCTGAGTATCAGCGATGAAGAATACCAACAATGGCAGCCGGAGATCGACAAAGTCAATCTTTCAGACAGTGGCTTTGAACTGATTTTTCAGCTTCGCCAGCGTCTTGATGCCCTGGATACGGCGCCCTATGTCTCTGACCGTCGCTGGAAAAAAGCACTCCGCCTGTTGCAGGCCTGCGCCTTTTTCAGCGGCCGGAATACTATCACTCCGATCGATCTGATTTTGCTGAAAGATTGTCTGTGGCATGACCTGAATACCTATCAGCTGCTGCAAACCCAAATAGAGCAACTGATCACCGAACAGGCTTATCAGCAGCAAACCTTGCTGATGAAAATCCAGCAGCTCAACCAGCAATGGATGCAATACCAGCAGCAACAAAGCTCACGCCAGTCGATTAAGCTGAGCAAAAAAGCCGGTATTTTCAGCCGTAAGCCACAATACAGCCTGCCGGATACGCTCGTTGCCAGCGGAGTGACGCTGTTACTGCAAACGCCTTTGCATCTGCACGAGATTAAAGTCACGCATCTGCTTTTTGAACGCAGCGTTCTGGAAGAGTGGATAAATAAAGGTGGCGTTCTGAAGGCCAAACTTAACGGGATTGGTTTTGTTCAAACGGTTGATGCCGAAATTGATGATAAGCAGCAATTGCTAGTGCTGGATGTCAGCCGCCAAAGTACGCCGCTGACGCTGCCGGGTAACGAGCACATTGCGGTACCGGACGAAATGAAAAATACGCTGAGTGAACTCACGGCAAAACTGACTCAGCAAAGACATGAATTCAGCCAGCAGCAAAACTGCCTGTTTGTTCCCGCGGCGTGGATGGCAAAGATTGAAGCCAGCCTGTTGCAGGTTTCTGAACAGCTGCGCCTCCAGCAACAAACCTTCAGCGGCCACTGATCGTGTTTACCCTGGAATCACTGGATCTTCTGCTGGCCATCAGCGAAGGGGAACTGATCGAGGAACTGATCGTCGGGTTACTGGCCGCGCCAGCCCTGGCGGTTTTCTTCGAGAAGTTTCCGCGGCTCAAACGCGCACTGACCCGGGATCTTCCTGAGTGGAAATTACGCCTGCGCCAGAGGATCCACGAAACCCCCGTGCCCCCGGATCTGGCAAAAGAGTTTTATCTCTATCAGCATTGTCAGCAAACTGATGCCGTGGCGTTTCAGTCAGAGTTGGGCTCCCTGCTTGATGAGCTGGCGCGGCTGAATTCCCCGTTTGCGACCGAAGCCCGTACCTTACGGGACAATAATGAAACCTCCCGCACAGCGCAGACCGGTAACAGCTTTCAGACCTTATTCCTCCAGCGCTGGCGCCTGAACCTGACATTCCAGACGGTGAACGTTCATCATCAGTTGCTGGAACAGGAGCAGGAACAGCTTCAGGAAGAATTGCTACAACGTCTCGAGCTGAGCAGCGAGCTCTCTCCTTTATTAGCAGAAAATGACACAGCAGCCGGGCGCCTGTGGGATATGAGTAAAGGAAAGCGTCTGCGTGGCGATATCCAGTCGCTGGCGCGTTTTGGCGCTTTCCTCCAGCAGCAGCCGGAGCTGATGAAACTGGCAGAACAGCTCGGGCGCAGCCAGACGGTGAAAACCAGCCCGCATGAAGATGCAAAAATGGAAACCCGAAGGCTGATGGTGCGCGAGCCGGCAACAGTGCCGGAAGAAGTGAATGGTATTCATCAGAGTGATGATATCTTGCGCCTGATGCCAACAGAGCTTGTCACGCTGGGAATGCCTGAACTGGAATATGAATTTTACCGGCGTCTGCTGGAAAAACGTCTGATGACGTACCGCCTGCAAGGCGATGTCTGGCGTGAGAAAGTGGTTAAGCGCCCGGTGGTGCACCAGCAGCAGGAACCGCAGCCGCGTGGCCCCTTTGTGGTCTGCGTGGATACCTCAGGTTCGATGGGCGGTTTCAATGAGCAATGTGCGAAAGCGTTCTGCCTGGCACTGCTGAAAATCGCGCTCGCCGATAACCGTAAGTGTTACATCATGCTGTTTGCCAGCGAAGTGATCCATTACGAGCTGACTTCTGCCGGCGGCCTGGATCAGGCGTTACGCTTTCTTGGGCAGCATTTCCGCGGCGGTACCGATCTGGCCGCCTGCCTCAATGCCACGCTGGATAAACTGGCCTCTCCGCAATGGCACGACGCAGATGCGGTCGTCATCTCAGATTTTATTGCCCAGCGCTTACCCGATGAGGTGCAGAGAAAAGTAAAATTGCTGCAACGGGAAAAGCAGCACCGTTTCCATGCGCTGGCAATGTCACACTACGGAAAGCCCGGAATTCTGCGCATATTCGATCATATCTGGCGCTTTGATACCGGCGTTAAAAGCCGCGTTCAGCGACGCTGGCAGAGAAATTAAGTTTAAAGAGAAAGAAAACCATGACTGAAATCTATCAGCTCGACGAGCTGGATCGCGGGATTCTGAACGCGTTGATGGAAAATGCCCGCACACCTTACGCTGAGCTGGCTAAAGTGTTTACCGTCAGCCCGGGAACCATTCACGTACGCGTCGAGAAGATGAAGCAGGCAGGCATCATTACCGGCGCACATATCACCGTGAACCCAAAGCAGCTGGGTTATGACGTTTGCTGCTTTATCGGCATCATTCTCAAAAGTGCCAAGGATTATCCGTCCGCGCTGAAAAAGCTCGAGAGTATAGAAGAAGTGGTGGAAGCCTATTACACCACCGGCCATTACAGCATCTTCATTAAGATCATGTGCCGCTCCATTGATTCCCTCCAGCACGTACTTATCAACAAGATCCAGACCATTGACGAGATCCAGTCTACGGAGACCTTGATCTCCCTGCAGAACCCCATCACACGGACTATCCAACCCTGAGCCTCCATTTCTATACCCCTATTATCCACAGGTAGATCCCAGCTCATTCACAGCGTACAATAGCCTCCTTTTCTCGGGTTGAGAGCACAATGGCAGACATTACCCTGATCAGTGGCAGTACGCTTGGCAGCGCCGAATATGTGGCAGAACACGTGGCAGAGAAACTGGAAGAAGCCGGTTTTTCTACCGAGATGTTTCATGGCCCGGAGCTGTATGAAGTCCCGCAGGACGGGATCTGGCTGATGGTGTGTTCAACACACGGTGCGGGTGAACTGCCTGATAATTTACAGCCCTTTTTGGAACAGCTGGAAGATCAGCAGCCCAATCTGTCTAAAGTGCGTTTTGGTGCCTTAGGTTTAGGCAGCAGCGAATATGACACCTTCTGTGGTGCGATCGGCACCTTGGATCAGAAACTGACCTCGTTAGGGGCTAAACGGATCGGTGATCGTCTTGAGATCGACGTGACTCAACACGAAATTCCTGAAGATCCTGCTGAGGTTTGGGTCCTCAATTGGATTAATTTGATCAAATAAGTGTAAATTTCAGGCGATCAGATGTGGATAACTATGCTTAAAAGCAGGGTAAAACCCGTAGTTATCCCTCTAACAACTCCTGTACGCTTTTCATGCTGTGCATAACTCTCAATTCTGATCCCAGCTTATACTGGCCAGGATCACCGATCATTCACAGCATTGGATCCTTCTTAGCATCTTGATCTTCTTAAACAAAAGAGACTTATGCACAGAGGATCGCGATCCTAATAGAAGTATTAATAAGAGATCTTTAAATAAAAAAGATCTTCTTTTAATTAGTGAAGATCCCCGGGGACTTGTGGAACCTCTAAACTTGAGTAGAATCCCTCCTCCCAACGCCATACAAAGAAAGTTCGCTTGAACGCCGAGGTACAGTCGCATGTTTTATCCGGATCAATTTGACGTCATCATCATAGGTGGTGGTCATGCAGGTACTGAAGCCGCTATGGCTTCTGCTCGCATGGGACGTCAGACCTTATTATTAACCCACAATATCGACACGCTTGGACAAATGTCGTGTAACCCGGCTATTGGCGGGATCGGGAAGGGACATCTGGTTAAAGAAGTGGACGCACTGGGCGGACTGATGGCCACTGCCATCGATCATGCGGGCATTCAGTTTAGGATACTAAACGCAAGCAAAGGCCCTGCCGTAAGGGCGACCCGTGCTCAGGCAGACCGCGTGCTTTACCGCCAGGCGGTCCGTACTGCGTTAGAAAATCAGCCAAACCTGATGATCTTCCAGCAACCCGTTGAAGACCTGATCGTCGAAAACGATCGTGTCGTGGGTGCTGTGACCAAAATGGGTCTTAAATTCCGCGCTAAAGCCGTTGTGCTGACTGTCGGGACTTTCCTGGACGGGAAGATCCACATCGGTCTGGAGAACTACAGCGGCGGCCGTGCTGGGGATCCTCCAGCGATCTCTTTGTCACAGCGTCTGCGTGAATTGCCATTACGCGTAAACCGCCTGAAAACCGGTACACCACCGCGTATTGATGCGCGTTCCATTGATTTCAGCGTTCTTGCGCAACAACATGGCGATAATCCGGCGCCGGTATTCTCGTTCATGGGGAACGTGTCGCAACATCCACGCCAGATCCCATGCTACATGACCTACACCAACGAAAAGACGCATGATGTGATCCGCAATAATCTGGATCGCAGCCCGATGTATGCCGGGATTATCGAAGGGATCGGCCCGCGTTACTGCCCGTCGATCGAAGATAAAGTTATGCGTTTTGCCGATCGAAATTCTCATCAGATCTTCCTTGAACCGGAAGGCCTGACCAGCAATGAAGTCTATCCAAACGGAATTTCGACCAGCCTGCCATTTGACGTTCAGATGCAAATCGTCCGCTCAATGCAGGGGATGGAAAATGCGGTGATCGTTCGTCCTGGTTACGCTATCGAATACGATTTCTTCGATCCTCGTGATTTGAAACCGACACTGGAAAGCAAATTTATCGCTGGTCTGTTCTTTGCCGGGCAAATTAACGGCACCACCGGTTACGAAGAAGCTGCCGCACAGGGCCTGCTGGCCGGTATGAATGCGGCACGCAGCGCAAGCGAACAAGAAGGCTGGGCACCACGTCGCGATCAGGCTTACCTTGGCGTTCTGGTTGACGATTTGTGCACACTGGGCACCAAAGAACCGTACCGTATGTTTACGTCTCGTGCTGAATATCGTCTGATGCTGCGCGAAGACAATGCCGATTTACGTCTGACTGAAAAAGGCCGTGAACTCGGTCTGGTTGATGATGCCCGCTGGGCACGTTTCAACCAGAAGCTGGAAATGATCGAACAGGAACGTCAGCGCCTGCGTGGGATCTGGGTCAATCCTCACCACGCTCAGGTTGAAGAGATTAACGCGCATCTTTCTGCACCTCTTTCGAAAGAAGCCAGCGCCGAAGAGTTGCTGCGTCGTCCTGAGATGACTTACGAACTGATCACGCGTCTCTCTCCGTTTGCCCCGGCAGTCCCTGACGTCCAGGCGGCAGAACAGGTTGAGATTCAGATTAAGTACGAAGGTTATATCGCCCGTCAGCAGGAAGAGATCGAAAAACAACAGCGCAACGAAAACACGGTGTTGCCTGTCGATCTTGATTACCGCCAGGTGAACGGTCTGTCGAACGAAGTGATTGCCAAGCTCAACGATCACAAACCGACATCCATCGGTCAGGCCTCGAGGATCTCCGGTATTACACCGGCTGCGATCTCCATTTTGCTGATCTGGCTTAAAAAACAGGGCTTACTGCGCCGCAGTGCCTGAAACACATCTTTAATGACCGCTCTTTAAAGCTGAAGAGCGGTCAATTCTTGCTTTCCCCACTTTTCTGGCTGTTTTATCATTTCTTAACCGGGCTGTTCCCGGCATATCGACTCTGTCTGAGGATTTCACTGTGCAAAAGAAACTGGACTCGCTGCTTGCTGCGGCAGGAATAGCGTTACCCGATCAGCAAAAACATCAACTGATTGGCTATGTCGAACTGTTGCATAAGTGGAACAAGGCTTACAACCTGACTTCTGTCCGTGACCCGATGCAGATGCTGGTGCGCCATATTATGGACAGCATTGTGGTGAATGAGCATTTGCAAGGCAGCCGTTTTATCGATGTGGGAACCGGGCCGGGCCTGCCGGGCATTCCGCTCGCCATTGTCCGCCCTGATTCACATTTCACGCTGCTGGACAGCCTGGGTAAGCGCGTACGCTTCCTGCGCCAGGTACAGCATGAACTGGGCCTGAAGAATATCGAACCTGTGCAAAGCCGCGTTGAAGAATTTGAGCCAGAACCCCCGTTTGACGGGGTGATTAGCCGTGCGTTTGCTTCACTGCAGGACATGTTGTCATGGTGTCACCATCTGCCACAGAAAGGGCAGGGGCGCTTTTATGCATTAAAAGGAGTGTGCCCTGATGATGAACTTGCTGTCTTGCCGGAAGGCATAGCGCTGGAAAGTGTCATTAAATTGCAAGTACCTGAACTTGACGGCGAGCGTCATCTGATAATTCTTAACTCCAACTAAAGTTGCGTTTTATCAAAAAATATTTAAAAAACGTATGTGTTATCTAAGTTAAAATGAGCAGGCTAATTAAATAGGCTGAGATGACAGTCAATTACTGCTTTTTTACAGACTGATAGCATTTCTGAGACGTTTTTATTTTAATCCTAAGTGTAATAGTCACTTTTGAAATTGAACGAGCATCAACCTGCTGATATTCAACTTGTAATGAAAATGTTGTTATTTGTTGGGTTGTTGTATCAATAAATCGTGGCTATTTTTAAATAAGTTTGTTTAACGAACAGTGAATTATTAACAATTTGATTTATATGAATTTTAAAAGGCCTGATTAGCTAAAGACATCTAAACTGTACTGGGTATATAAGATGGTCTGCATTAATTGTGTGATCCAGTGCACGCTTCTTTGTCGGGTGATGAAATAACCGGAGTGAAGTAAAAAGGGCAAATTCAGCTATAGTTTGGTTGTCAAAATAGTGATGAAGAGGAAAATTTAAATAATTGTTCACCTTTTCGCTACTTATCCATTGAATTCGTTCCTGTGCCCCGTATAATTTGCTCGGTTTTTGCTGCTTGACTCAAAACAGTAAAGGCAGTGATATACGGCCTTCAGCATACCTCCAGCTAGGTACTTGATACGGAGAGAACAAACGTCATGTCTGTATCCGGTATTTTACACAGTACCCATGGTGTGAAGGTTGCCAGAAAGCTGTTGATACTGCAGTTATTGACCTTTGTTCTGCTCAGTGCTGTGTTTGGCTTTAAAAGTCTGGAATGGACCACTTCGGCCCTTATGGGTGGTTTGGCCGCTTGGGTGCCAAATGTGCTGTTTATGCTGTTTGCATGGCGCCACCAGGCGCAAACAACGGTCTCTGGACGAGTTGCCTGGTCCTTTGCTATCGGGGAAGCGCTGAAGGTTCTGGTCACGGTGATCTTAATGATTGTCGCACTTGGCCTGTTTAAGGCGGCTTTTGCTCCGTTGGGGTTGGCCTATTTATCGGTGTTGATGACTCAGATTTTGGCACCGGCCGTCATTAACAGTTACCGTACTTAACTACTAAAGGGTAAGAGGCATCATGTCTGCATCAGGAGAAATCTCTACTCCACAAGAGTATATCGGTCACCATCTGACTCAGCTTCAGATTGGGACGGGATTCTGGTCGATTAACATCGATTCGATGTTTTTCTCCGTGTTCCTCGGAGTACTCTTTCTGGTTATTTTCCATCGCGTAGCCAAAAACGCCACCAGCGGTGTCCCAGGTAAACTGCAAACTGCAGTTGAACTGGTCGTTGGTTTCGTCGACAGCAGCGTGCGTGACATGTATCACGGCAAAAGCAAAGTGATTGCACCTCTCGCGCTGACTGTGTTCGTCTGGGTGTTTATGATGAACCTGATGGATTTGCTGCCAATCGATTTGCTGCCGTACATCGGTGAACACATCCTTGGTCTGCCAGCGTTGCGTGTGGTTCCTACGGCTGACGTGAACATCACGTTATCCATGGCACTTGGCGTATTCATTCTGATTCTTTTCTATAGCATTAAGATGAAAGGCTTTGGCGGTTTCATTAAAGAACTGACAATGCAGCCATTCAATCATCCGGTTTTCATTCCGATTAACCTGATTCTTGAAGGTGTCAGCCTGCTGTCTAAACCAGTTTCACTGGGTCTGCGACTGTTTGGCAATATGTATGCGGGTGAGTTGATCTTCATCCTTATTGCTGGCCTGTTGCCGTGGTGGTCACAGTGGATCCTGAATGTGCCTTGGGCCATTTTCCACATCCTGATCATTACGCTGCAAGCCTTTATTTTCATGGTTCTGACGATTGTCTATCTCTCGATGGCATCTGAAAAACACTGATTTTCTTTCAACACTACTGCGTTTTAACTGAAACAAACTGGAGACTGTCATGGAAAACCTGAGTATGGATCTGCTGTACATGGCTGCCGCTGTGATGATGGGCCTGGCGGCAATCGGTGCTGCAATCGGTATCGGCATCTTGGGTGGTAAATTCTTGGAAGGTGCTGCACGTCAGCCTGACCTGATCCCTCTGTTGCGTACACAGTTCTTTATCGTTATGGGTCTGGTCGATGCAATCCCAATGATTGCGGTTGGTCTGGGTCTGTACGTGATGTTTGCTGTCGCCTAACACTGAGTTCGCTCACTGTTAATCGAACTACATCAAATAATTCACTTTGAAAGAGGCATTGTGCTGTGAATCTTAACGCAACAATCCTCGGCCAGGCTATCGCGTTCGTCCTGTTTGTCTGGTTCTGCATGAAGTATGTATGGCCGCCAATTATGGCTGCCATCGAAAAACGTCAGAAAGAAATTTCTGAAGGTTTGTCTTCCGCAGAACGTGCCAAAAAAGAGCTGGACTTAGCGCAAGCCGATGCGACCGACCAACTGAAGAAAGCCAAAGCTGAAGCTCAGGTAATCATCGATCAGGCGAATAAGCGTAAAGCTCAGATCGTCGACGAAGCAAAAGCCGAAGCCGAGCAGGAACGTAACAAGATCGTGACGCAAGCCAAGGCAGAGATCGACGCCGAACGCCAACGCGCCCGTGAAGAGTTGCGTAAACAAGTCGGGATTTTGGCCATTGCTGGCGCCGAGAAGATCATCGAACGTTCCGTGGATGAAGCTGCTAACAGCGACATCGTTGATAAACTGGTCGCTGAACTGTAAGGAGGGAGGGGCTGATGTCTGAATTTGTAACTGTAGCTCGCCCCTACGCCAAAGCAGCTTTTGACTTTGCCGTTGAGCACCAAAGCTTAGACCGCTGGCAGTCCATGTTAGCGTTCACGGCTGAAGTCACGCGCAATGAACAGATTGAAGAACTGCTTTCCGGTGCTAGCGCGCCAGAAACTTTGTCTAAAACGTTTATTGCCGTATGTGGTGAACAACTCGACGACGCAGGCCAGAACCTGATTAAGGTAATGGCTGAAAATGGACGTTTACGCGTTCTTCCGGAAGTGCTGGAGCAGTTTATTGAGCTGCGCGCCTCTCTCGAGGCTGTTGCTGAAGTTGAAGTAACCTCAGCCAATCCACTTTCGGAAGAACAGCAGGCAAAAATTGCTGCTGCGATGGAAAAACGTCTGTCTCGCAAAGTTAAGCTGAATTGCAAAATTGACAAGTCTGTTCTTGCCGGTGTCATTATCCGTGCAGGTGATATGGTGATTGATGGCAGCGTTCGCAGTCGTCTTGAACGCCTGGCAGACGTCTTGCAGTCTTAAGGGGACTGGAGCATGCAACTGAATTCCACCGAAATCAGCGAACTGATCAAGCAGCGCATTGCTCAGTTCAATGTGGTGAGCGAAGCTCACAATGAAGGTACTATCGTTTCCGTCAGTGACGGGATCATCCGCGTGCACGGCTTAGCCGATGTCATGCAAGGCGAAATGATTGCGCTGCCGGGTAACCGCTACGCTATCGCCCTGAACCTGGAGCGCGACTCTGTAGGTGCCGTTGTAATGGGCCCTTACGCTGACCTCGCCGAAGGTATGAAAGTAAAATGTACTGGCCGTATCCTGGAAGTTCCCGTTGGCCGTGGCCTGTTGGGCCGCGTTGTTAACACCCTGGGTGCGCCAATTGACGGTAAAGGTCCGGTAGAGCACGACGGCTTCTCCGCTGTTGAAGCAATCGCACCTGGCGTTATCGAACGTCAATCCGTAGACCAGCCTGTGCAGACAGGTTATAAGTCCGTTGACGCCATGATCCCAATTGGTCGTGGTCAGCGTGAACTGGTCATCGGTGACCGTCAAACCGGTAAAACTGCTCTGGCTATTGATGCGATCATCAACCAGCGCGATTCCGGCATCAAATGTATCTATGTGGCTATCGGCCAGAAAGCGTCCACCATTTCTAACGTGGTACGTAAACTGGAAGAGCACGGCGCACTGGAAAACACCATCGTTGTTGTTGCAACTGCATCAGAATCTGCTGCACTGCAATACCTGGCGCCGTACTCCGGTTGCGCAATGGGTGAATACTTCCGTGACCGCGGTGAAGACGCACTGATCGTTTATGATGACCTGTCTAAACAGGCTGTTGCTTACCGTCAGATTTCCCTGCTGCTTCGTCGTCCACCAGGCCGTGAAGCTTACCCAGGCGACGTTTTCTATCTCCACTCCCGTCTGCTGGAACGTGCTGCGCGTGTAAACGCCGATTACGTTGAAGCATTCACCAAGGGTGAAGTGAAAGGCAAAACCGGTTCCCTGACTGCGCTTCCAATCATCGAAACGCAAGCGGGCGACGTTTCCGCGTTCGTTCCGACCAACGTAATCTCGATTACCGATGGTCAGATCTTCCTGGAATCAAACCTGTTCAACGCCGGTATTCGTCCTGCGGTTAACCCGGGTATTTCGGTATCCCGTGTTGGTGGTGCTGCTCAGACTAAGATCATGAAGAAACTGTCCGGTGGTATTCGTACCGCTCTGGCACAGTACCGTGAACTGGCTGCGTTCTCGCAGTTCGCATCTGATCTGGATGAGGCAACCCGTAAACAGCTGAATCACGGTCAGAAAGTGACTGAGTTGCTGAAACAGAAACAATACGCTCCGATGTCCATCGTTGCGCAGTCTCTGATCATCTTCGCAGCAGAACGTGGTTACCTGGAAGACGTTGAGTTGTCCAAAGTCGGTAGCTTCGAAGCGGCACTGTTGGCTTATGCTGACCGTGAGCACGGCGAGCTTCTGCAGCAAATCAACCAAACTGGTGCGTATAACGATGAGATCGAGGGTAAATTTAAAAATATCCTTGATACCTTCAAAGCAACCCAGTCCTGGTAATACTAAACGGCTCTGCTGCCCTGCTTTTAGCAGATAAGCAGCAGGCCGTTTGGTCATGAGGAGAAGCAGAGATGGCCGGCGGAAAAGAGATACGTAGTAAGATCGGCAGCGTGCAAAACACGCAAAAGATCACTAAAGCGATGGAAATGGTCGCCGCCTCCAAAATGCGTAAAACGCAGGATCGCATGGCGGCCAGCCGTCCTTATGCAGAAACCATTCGCGAAGTGATTGGTCACCTCGCGCTCGGGAATCTGGAATACAAGCACCCTTACCTCGATGAGCGTGAAGTTAAACGCGTCGGGTATCTGGTGGTGTCTACCGACCGTGGTCTTTGTGGTGGTCTGAACATTAACCTGTTCAAAAAACTGCTGACAGAGATGAAAGACTGGTCCGCAAAAGGCGTTGAGGTTGACTTAGCCCTGATCGGTTCCAAAGCGGCCTCTTTCTTCGGATCCGTTGGGGGCAACGTTGTTGCTCAGGTGACTGGCATGGGGGATAACCCTTCCCTGTCAGAGCTGATCGGACCGGTGAAAGTGATGTTGCAGGCTTTCGATGAAGGTCGTTTAGACAAGTTATGTGTTGTTAGCAATAAATTCGTCAATACCATGTCTCAGGAACCACGCATCGTACAGCTGTTGCCTCTGCCCCCGGCAGAAGATGGCGTACTGGCGAAAAAATCCTGGGATTACCTGTATGAGCCGGACCCGAAAGCACTGCTGGATACCCTCCTGCGTCGCTACGTGGAATCTCAGGTTTATCAGGGCGTCGTAGAAAACCTGGCCAGCGAACAGGCCGCGCGAATGGTAGCGATGAAAGCCGCAACCGATAACGGCGGCAGCCTGATCAAAGAGCTGCAGTTGGTATACAACAAAGCTCGTCAGGCCAGCATCACTCAGGAACTCACCGAGATCGTCGGGGGAGCCTCCGCGGTTTAAGCTAGGTTTACGAATTACGTAGAGGATTCAAGATGGCTACTGGAAAGATTATCCAGGTAATCGGCGCCGTGGTGGACGTCGAGTTCCCTCAGGATGCGGTACCGAACGTGTACCATGCTCTTGAGGTAGAAAACGGTACCTCCAAGCTGGTGCTGGAAGTTCAGCAACAGTTAGGCGGCGGCGTTGTTCGTTGTATCGCAATGGGTACATCAGATGGCTTGCGTCGCGGTCTGAAAGTGAACAACCTGGAACACCCAATTGAAGTTCCGGTGGGTGTTGCAACACTGGGTCGTATCATGAACGTATTGGGTGAACCAATCGACATGAAAGGTGAAATCGGCGAAGAAGAACGTCGTGCAATTCACCGTGCTGCGCCTTCTTATGAAGAGCTGGCAAACTCCCAGGAATTGCTGGAAACCGGTATCAAAGTTATGGACCTGATGTGTCCGTTCGCTAAGGGCGGTAAAGTCGGTCTGTTCGGTGGTGCGGGTGTAGGTAAAACTGTAAACATGATGGAGCTGATCCGTAACATCGCGATCGAGCACTCCGGTTATTCAGTGTTTGCAGGCGTGGGTGAACGTACTCGTGAGGGTAACGACTTCTACCACGAAATGACCGAATCCAACGTTATCGACAAAGTTTCCCTGGTCTATGGTCAGATGAATGAGCCACCAGGTAACCGTCTGCGCGTTGCACTGACCGGCCTGACCATGGCGGAGAAATTCCGTGATGAAGGTCGTGACGTACTGCTGTTTGTTGACAACATTTACCGTTACACCCTGGCCGGTACCGAAGTGTCCGCACTTCTGGGCCGTATGCCATCGGCGGTAGGTTATCAGCCAACGCTGGCGGAAGAGATGGGCGCTCTGCAAGAACGTATCACCTCGACCAAAAGTGGTTCTATCACCTCCGTACAGGCCGTTTACGTCCCTGCGGATGACTTGACTGACCCATCTCCAGCCACCACCTTTGCTCACTTAGATGCAACCGTGGTACTGAGCCGTCAGATCGCGTCTCTGGGTATCTACCCGGCGGTTGACCCACTGGATTCCACCAGCCGTCAGCTGGATCCACTGGTTGTTGGTCAGGAACACTATGATGTGGCTCGTGGCGTGCAGTCTATTCTGCAACGTTACAAGGAACTGAAAGACATCATCGCGATCCTGGGTATGGATGAGTTGTCAGAAGATGACAAACTGGCCGTATCCCGTGCGCGTAAGATCGAACGCTTCCTGTCTCAGCCATTCTTCGTGGCCGAAGTCTTCACCGGTTCTCCGGGCAAGTTCGTATCGCTGAAAGATACCATTCGTGGTTTCAAAGGCATTATGGACGGCGACTACGATCACCTGCCAGAGCAAGCGTTCTACATGGTCGGCACCATTGAAGAAGCAGTGGAAAAAGCCAAGAAACTGTAACGCTAGTTTGTTGTGAGAGAGGATGACATGGCTGAAAAAGCTTACCATCTGGATGTTGTTAGTGCGGAAAAACGTATGTTTGCCGGCATGGTACAGAAAATCCAGGTGACGGGTAGCGAAGGCGAACTGGGTATTTTCCCGGGGCATGCTCCGCTGCTCACCGCCATCAAGCCTGGCATGGTGCGCATTGTTAAAGAACACGGTGAAGAAGAGTATATCTATCTTTCCGGTGGCATCCTTGAGGTGCAGCCGAATGCAACGACCGTGTTGGCTGATACTGCAATCCGTGGGCAAGACCTCGACGAAGCGCGCGCGCTTGAAGCTAAGCGCAAAGCGGAAGAACACATTAGTGGTTCTCACGGCGACGTTGATTACGCTCAGGCATCAGCGGAACTGGCTAAGGCGATCGCGAAACTTCGCGTTATCGAACTGACCAGAAAAGCGATGTAACAACATCAGTGAGAAAAGCGACCTTCGGGTCGCTTTTTTTTTACCTTTAAAAAAGGTGGTTTTCAGCCTATTTCCCAAGGCTTATTTGGGCTTTTGGTGGAATACTTGCAGGATTAGTGGACACTTTGCCCTCAGTTTTTTTGTTATAGTCTATATCGTGTTCAACCCTTGCCGGCTGCGGCTTACAGGCGGTTTTTGACGCGAAATATGTAGTAATTCGTTCACATAACGGGTTATTTTTATCACTCAAATTGGATTTGTCAGGTTACCTATGTCAAACAGCGCACTGAGTGTGGTGATCCTTGCCGCGGGCAAGGGAACACGCATGTATTCCAACCTTCCTAAAGTTCTTCATTCATTGGCGGGCAAGCCAATGGTTCAACACGTCATTGATGCGGCCACGCAAGTGGGTGCCAGAAACGTGCATCTGGTCTATGGCCACGGTGGCGATTTACTGAAGAAAACGCTGGCTGGCAGTGAACTGAACTGGGTATTACAGGCTGAACAGCTGGGTACCGGACATGCAATGCAACAGGCTGCGCCTTTCTTTGCGGATGACGAAGATGTTCTGATGCTTTATGGCGATGTCCCGCTGATTTCGGTCGAAACGCTGAATAATTTGCTGAAAGCCAAACCTGACGGCGGTATCGGCTTGCTCACCGTCGTGCTGGATAATCCAACCGGCTATGGCCGCATCATGCGCGAAAATGGCATTGTGACCGGCATCGTTGAGCAGAAAGATGCGAATGCAGAGCAGCTAAAAATTAAAGAAATTAACACCGGTATTCTGGTTGCCAACGGCGCGTCATTCAAACGCTGGCTCGGTCAGCTGAACAACAATAATGCGCAGGGCGAGTATTACATTACCGATATCATCGCGATGGCACATGCGGAAGGCAATCTGATCGCCACAGTTCATCCTGCGCGCGAAAGCGAAGTGGATGGCGTGAATAACCGCCTGCAACTTTCCCGCCTTGAGCGCGTATATCAGACCGAGCAGGCGGAGCGCCTGCTTCTGGAAGGCGTGATGCTGATGGATCCGGCGCGCTTTGATCTCCGGGGCGAGTTGTCTCATGGGATTGATGTGGTGATCGACACCAACGTTATTATCGAAGGCCACGTAAAACTGGGCGATCGCGTGAAAATCGGCACGGGCTGCGTACTGAAAAACTGTGTGATCGGCGATGACTGCGAAGTCAGCCCTTACAGCGTATTCGAAGATGCGGTGCTGGAAAGCGGTTGTACAGTCGGACCTTTTGCCCGTCTGCGTCCGGGTGCCGAGCTGGCCGAAGGCGCTCATGTGGGTAACTTCGTCGAAATCAAAAAAGCGCGTCTGGGGAAAGGTTCGAAAGCGGGCCATCTTTCTTATCTTGGCGATGCTGAAATTGGCGATAACGTGAATATTGGTGCCGGTACTATCACCTGCAACTATGACGGCGTGAACAAAAGCAAAACGATTATCGGCAACGATGTTTTCGTCGGGTCTGATACGCAGCTAATTGCGCCCGTCACCGTGGGTAATAATGTCACCATCGCTGCCGGGACGACCGTAACGCGCGATGTGCCGGATAATGGTTTGCTGCTGAGCCGTGTTCCGCAAGTGCATAAGCCGGACTGGCAGAAACCGGTGAAGAAAAAATAGGCTATTCTGAAACTTAGTGCGTCAGGCGCAGAAATTTGCGCCTGATTTCTTTCTGCCACTTTGTGTTTTGGTCTGCGTTTTTTCCGAACGCAGACCAAAACATAATAACCCCAACTCTCTACAAGGCTCGGGGAGCCACACGTACACCGGAAAACGGGGCGTGTGGATAAATCAGGTCAGGCATCAAAAAAGGTCCCGAAAGACCTTCAATAGGAATAAAACTGATGTGTGGAATTGTAGGCGCGGTAGCGCAACGCGATATTGCTGAAATTCTGTTAGAAGGTTTACGCCGTCTGGAATACCGCGGTTATGACTCAGCGGGTCTGGCTGTGATTGATGCAGACGGGAAAATGGGGCGCCTGCGTCGTCTGGGGAAAGTCCAGATGCTGGCAGATGCTCTGGATGAACATCCCTTGCACGGCGGTACTGGTATTGCACATACCCGCTGGGCAACGCACGGTGAACCTTCGGAAGCCAATGCACACCCGCATGTATCTGATTACATTGCGGTAGTGCATAACGGCATTATCGAAAACCACGAACCTCTGCGTGAATTACTGATTGAACGCGGTTATCGTTTTGATTCCGAAACGGACACCGAAGTGATCGCGCATCTGGTGCATTGGGAACAACTTCAGGGCGGTACGTTGCTGGAAGTCGTTCAGCGCGTGATCCCTCAACTGCGTGGCGCTTACGGCACTGTGGTGATGGACCGACGTGATCCGTCCGTTCTGGTCGCCGCCCGTTCCGGCAGTCCGCTGGTCATTGGTCGTGGCGTAGGTGAAAACTTTATTGCTTCCGATCAGCTGGCGCTGTTGCCCGTCACCCGCCGCTTCCTGTTCCTGGAAGAAGGCGATGTGGCCGAGGTTAAACGCCGCTCCGTCAGCGTATATGACAAAAAAGGTCATGCGGTTGAACGCGCAGAAATCGAATCTAAAGTGCAGTACGACGCCGGTGATAAAGGCGTTTACCGTCACTACATGCAAAAAGAAATCTACGAACAGCCACTGGCGATTAAAAACACGCTGGAAGGGCGTTTCAGTCACGGCGAAGTGAATCTGAGCGAACTGGGCGAAAAGGCGGATGATATCCTGTCCCGCGTTCAGCATGTTCAGATCATTGCCTGCGGCACGTCATACAACTCCGGTATGGTGGCGCGTTACTGGTTCGAATCACTGGCCGGTATGCCGTGCGATGTCGAGATTGCGTCGGAATTCCGCTATCGCAAATCTGCCGTTCGTCCTGGCAGCCTGATCATCACCCTGTCTCAGTCCGGTGAAACCGCCGATACGCTGGCTGCACTACGCCTGTCCAAAGAGCTCGGCTATCTCGGTTCTCTGGCCGTGTGTAACGTTGCCGGTTCTTCGCTGGTGCGTGAATCCGATCTGGCGCTGATGACCAAAGCGGGCACCGAAATTGGCGTGGCGTCGACCAAAGCGTTCACCACCCAACTGACCGTTCTGCTGATGCTGGTGGCGCGTATGGGACGCCTGAAAGGTATGGCACCGCAGGTTGAGCACGATATTGTTCACGCATTACAGGCGCTGCCTGCACGTATTGAACAGATGTTGTCGCTGGATAAAACCATCGAGTCTCTGGCAGAAGGCTTCTCTGACAAACATCATGCGCTGTTCCTCGGTCGTGGCGATCAATACCCGATCGCGATGGAAGGTGCGCTGAAGCTGAAAGAGATTTCCTACATTCATGCCGAGGCGTATGCGGCTGGTGAGCTCAAACACGGCCCGCTGGCGCTGATTGATGCAGATATGCCGGTGATCGTGGTGGCACCTAATAACGAACTGCTGGAAAAACTGAAGTCCAATATCGAAGAAGTGCGCGCCCGCGGCGGCCTGTTGTACGTCTTCGCCGATCAGGATGCCGGTTTCACCGACAGCGACGGTATGAAAATCATTCAGTTACCGCATGTCGAAGAAATCGTGGCACCGATTTTCTACACGGTTCCGTTACAGTTACTCTCTTACTATGTCGCGCTGATTAAAGGCACTGACGTAGACCAGCCCCGTAATCTGGCCAAATCAGTTACAGTAGAATAAGCCACGTTGGTTTTGATACAGATCTCGAAGCGCCTGTTGCGGGCGCTTTTTTATTTCAAAACTGCTACCCCCCGGTTTTCTATTTGTTAAGCTCCTGTCACGATTCTCCTCTCTCAGGCTTCGTTACCTGGCGCAGATAATGTATAGTCCGCGTTTTTCTAAAGGTACCCTGCTGAATGCTGACCAACCCCTCCATTCGTCTTAACAAATACATTAGCGAGAGCGGTATCTGTTCCCGCCGCGATGCCGATCGTTACATTGAACAAGGAAATGTCTTTATTAACGGCAAGCGTGCCGCGGTCGGTGCTCAGGTATTTGCCGGAGATGTCGTGAAAGTTAACGGTCAGGTGATTGAACCGCGCGATGAAGAGGATTTGGTGCTGATCGCGCTGAATAAGCCCGTTGGTATCATTACGACTATGGAAGAAGAGGAGCGGGATAACATCCGTGATTTCGTTAATCATAGCAAACGCGTCTTTCCTATCGGCCGTCTCGACAAAGATTCACAGGGGTTGATTTTACTGACCAATCACGGAGATCTGGTCAATAAAATCCTGCGAGCCGGTAACGATCACGAAAAAGAGTACGTGGTAACTGTTAATAAACCGATAACGGATGAGTTTATTCTCGGCCTGGGCGCTGGTGTGCCGATGCTGGGGACGGTGACTAAAAAGTGTAAGGTGAAGAGAGAAGCACCGATGGTGTTTCGTATCACGCTGGTACAGGGCTTAAATCGTCAGATTCGCCGCATGTGTAAGCACTTTGGTTACGAAGTGACGAAGCTTGAACGTGTTCGCATTATGAACATCAACCTGAAAGGATTACCGCTGGGTGAGTGGCGTGATTTGACGGATGATGAGCTGATCGAGCTATTTAAGCTGATTGAGAATTCCTCTTCTGAAGATAAACTGGCTAAAAAAACGCAATCTAAACCCGCTCAGGTAAAAAAAACGGGTGTCAGCCAGCCGAAAAAGAGCGACAAATCTGATGGTAACGCCGCTTCCCGCAAGCGTTTTGCCCAGCCTGGCCGGAAAAAGAAAGGGCGTTAAGTTCGCCCTGTTTTTATCAGTGGCTTTTGTTGCCTTTGGGAAGTGCGTTTTCCAGCGTCACCGGGATTTTCCCTGTCCCCATAAGAAACAATAACGTCATTACGGTCATCGACAATAAACCCGCGCGGGTAACCCGGGCCCGGGATTTTTGATAAACAGGGGTAAGTACCGCAAGGTCCTGAGGATTTGCTCCATTCGTCACTATCATCGCCTGAAATCCTGCATCACTGAGATAGGGGATGACCGTCATATTTTTAACTGCCTGAAAGGTTTGCGGGGTCATTCCTGGAACTTCTGACGTCAATTTTTTCATGCTGAAAGTCATGGCGGTCAGCATCACCATACTCACTAATGCCACGCCCAATGCCTGCCCGATATCACGAGCCGCAGCCTGTATTCCGCCTGATTGCTGAGCATCTCGCTCGGGCAAAGCGCTGGTGATCAGAAAAGGGGCACTGGCCGCCACTGTCCCCATGCTGGCACCAATCAGGCACAGCCCGGATGTGACGATCGAAATATCGAAATTCAGACCTTCAATGCCACATGTGGTCAGCATGGAACCCGCCACACCCAACAGCAAGCCTACCCGGCACTGGCGTCGTGGATTTCTTTTGCGAAAAATTAAAGGAATACCCATAGATGTGCTCGCCAGACAAACGGCGAAAGGGATGATCAGTAAACCCGTATGTATGGCATCCAACCCAGCCACAACTTGCACAAAACTGACCACAACGAAAATACCTGAGCTGTAAGCGAAAAAAATGTACATCGTCAGGTACAAGCCCGCACGAACCTGAGCCGTGCGCAAAAAAGATTGTGGGATCATCGCGCTGCCTGAATATTTCTCGCGATGCTTTTCCCAGCGCAACATCATAAGCAGCACCAGCAACCCGGCCACCACCAGTAACAGAGCAGGGCTAAAGCCATAAACGGTAAAGGGGGGATTAAAAGGCGTGATCATTCCCCAGGTTGATATCTGCAACATCCCAAATACCACTAAAAACAAACCCGCCGTTGAAAGGATAAAACCCGGTAAATCAAACCGGACGAGCCTCTGAGGTTTCTGTGGCGAAGGGATGAGTACCGAGCAGGCGAGTATGACTAATGCAAGGCCGCCCAGCGTGCCAAACGCCCAGCGCCAGCCCAGTAAATCGAGTAGTGAACCGCAGATAACCGGCCCCATAGCGAAAGAAAAACCGCTGGCAGCGCCAAGTGCCCCAAAAGCAATGGCCTGTTCGCGCCCATAAAAACTCCCGGTAATAATTCCGAACACTGCCGGGATCATCAGGCTGCCACCTATACCTGCCAGAATCCTTGCTGCACAGGTAAATACGGTGACTGATGGCGAAAATACGGCAGTGAGTTCTGCTAAAAAATAAATCAGGCAACCTGTGCGAAAAGTTCTGCGCCAGCCAAAAATTAATCCGAGCATTCCGCCTGCAATCATAAAAGTGCCTGAAATCAGCGGGTACATCGTATTCGCCGTGCTGATTTGCGCCATTGATGCGCCGAAATCCTGAATAAGTGCGCGGGTGGCGATGCTGAGAGTCACGTTATCCGCCGAAGCCAGAAACTGTGCGAGGCACAGAATCAGCAAAGGCCATCCCATAGCCTGCCGGTTATTTTTTAATTTCCAGTCCATCTTATTTTTCCTGATGACTTTATCTGCGTAAAAGCGTGCATCTGTTTTGCAAGATGCACGCTGAAAATATCAGAATAATAATCAATGGGTTATTACCATGACTGAAACATCACTGCTTCTTTTTGCGGCCTTCACATAATATTTCTGGCTGATTAACGTGAGTTTTGGTCGGTAAATTACGTGTACCTAATAAGAAGAGAGCTGTCATGACAGCAGTCGCAATCATTCCTGCCCGTGTCGCATTCAGCCTGGACGTTTGATACACCTGAGTCAGAGCTGGAACATCTTTTTGTGTGATCCCATGATCCAGCATCAGTTTTGAAAAGTTTGTATCACTCAGATACGGGATAACCGTTATCTGAGAAACTTTAGTTTGGGTATCTGCACTTAAAGACGAATCACTCCGCGCAGCACCCTGAACCCCCATGGTCACCGCTGTCAGCATCACCATGCCACAAACGGCAACACCTATCGCCTGGCCCACATTACGCGATGTCGCCTGAACCCCGCCAGATTGTTGTGCATCCCGTGCAGGTAACCCGCTGGTCACAATATAGCTGGAATACGCGGAGACAATCCCCATGCTGATCCCAATCAGACACATCCCTGCGGGTACGATCACAGAGAAGGTGGTAGGCCCAAAACCGAAAATACATAACACCGAGCCGAGTGTGCCAATCAGGAGTGCTGACTGACACATCCGTTTCGGATTGGCATTTTTCCACACCACTGGCAGGCCAAGAGAGAAAATCACTACCCCTAAAGCGAAAGGTAAAATCATCAAACCGGTTTGAATGCCGTTCAACCCGGCGACGACCTGCACAAAGCTGACGGTGACAAAAATTCCTGAGCCATATGCCAGGAAAATAAAGGCGGTGAGACAGAGGCCGTTACGAACCTGGGGGGTGGAAAGGAAAGACATTGGAATTAATGCACTCCCCACTGATGCTTCACGATGGCGCTCCCATTTGAGCATGACTGCCAGAACCACAAGTCCAAATACCACCAGGAAAGGCGCCGGACTTAAACCCAACACCGTGAAAGGCGCTGCAAAAGGCGTAAATAAACCCCAGCTGGAAACTTTCAGAAAGCCAAGAATGACGCTGAACAGTCCAATGACAGTCAGTACAACGCCTGGTAAATCGAATTTCACTTTTCGCTCAGGTTTTGCTGGTGTCGGGATAATAAATGAGCCAATGAAGATAACAATGCACAGGCATGCGATGGCCGCGAAAGCATACCGCCAGCCGAGCTGATCAACCAGCGTGCCGCAAATCAGTGGCCCGGCAGCAAATGAGACGCCACTGGCTGCACCGATTGCGCCAAAAGCGACGGCCTGATCGCGCCCTTTGAAATTACTGGCGATTAATCCAAGGACCGATGGGATCATAAAGCTGCCGCCAACACCGGAAAGCAGGCGGGCACCGTAAGTGAAAATTTGCATATTAGGTGAGAGGAATGCGGTCAGTTCAGCACAGAACAACAAGGTGCAGCCGATGCGGAAGGTTTTCTTCCAACCAACAATCAACCCTACCATACCCGCAGCGACCATCAGTGATCCCGCAGCCAGCGAGTACATGGCGTTGGCAATGTTGATTAAATCCATTGAAGCATGAAGATCTTTTACCAGCGCTCCGGTCGCAATACTCAATGTGGCGTTATCACCCGAAGTCGAAAGCTGGGCAAGGCAAAGCACCAGAAGTGGAAGCCATTTGGCCCATCCTGAGACTGAAATGGCCCTGTCAGAAGGCAGAGTGGCATGTGTTGCCATAAAAATTACCTCGTTAAAAAATGGGTAGCAGAAAGCCATCCGGCTGTTTCCAGCCAGATAAAACGGCGCGTTAAAAGGAAAACCCCTAACCGGGCAGGTCAGGGGTCAAAAGGTTTGCTATCGGGAAAGTGGTTGCACTTTTCCGCCCAGTACGGTGCCCCAGACCTGAATATCTTTCAGATGCATCGGCTCAACGGTAAGTGGGTTTTCTTCAAGGATGGTGAAATCAGCTAATTTGCCGCATTCGATACTGCCAATCAGATGATCGAGTTTCATTGTGTATGCGGCGCCCACGGTCATGGCGTGAAGCGCATCCTGCAGACTGATTTTTTCGTGCTCACCCAGCACGCGGCCTGAAGCAGTAACCCGGTTCACCGCACACCAGCCGGTGAATAAAGGGTTAATCGGTGTAATGCCGCAATCACTGTGGAAAGCGAAAGGAATACCATGACGAACGGCGCTGCCACAGCCATTCATTCGGTTGGCGCGTTCCGGACCCATGGTTTTACTGTAATGCTGGTCGCCCCAGTAATAGATATGGTTACTGAAGAAGTTGACGCACATGCCGAGTGTTTTAATGCGCTTGAACTGATCTTCACGCAGCATTTGTGCGTGCTGCATACCTGCCCGATGGTTTACTGCCGGAATGCGGTTCAGCGTCTTCTCTACGGCCTGAATGAAGGCTTCAGACGCTTCATCACCATTGCAATGGCAATGGACCTGGTAACCCCGCTTCATGATTTCATATACCTGCGTATCAATTTCAGCCGGCGTCGCATTCCAGGCACCATTATTGCCCGTTTTAAAATATCCCGGTGCCAGCATTCTGCCTGAACCACCCTGAATTGAACCATCGAGGAAGATTTTCATCGGGCCGAAGATCATCTTATCGTGGCCGTGTTTCATCACATCAGCGGCAAACTCTACGGCTTCAATAAACGGTTTTTTAACAAACGGAGGACCATAAGCCACCAGCAGGCGTATCGGGAAATCTTCTTCACGGGTCATGCGGATATAGTTAGCGGCCAGTTCAGGATTATCGAAATCAGTCAGGCCCATATCGGCGGCTGATGTGCAGCCTGCGCGAAACGCTTCCTGACCGAAATTACGAATGGCTTTTTCAGTGGTCAGCGCATCCCAAAAACCATACTTCTGCAACACGGGGCCCATCGCTGCGAACTCAACCAGTTCACCATGCAGAGAGCCATCCTCTTTTTTCAGTACGCCTTCGATCTGGCAGTCATCAAAAATGCCGCAGTCTGCCAGGGCCGCTGTATTGGCACCCATCAGATGGATACTCATATGGATCACTGCAACCGGACGCGTCGTTGAAACCTGATCCAGATGCTCACGGCCAAGCTTCTCGCTGCCGAAGTAGATGGGGTCTACGCCCCACGCAATCAGCGGGGCGTGCGGGTCCGTCATGGTTTTTTCGACGCTTTGCAAAGCTGCGACGACTTCTTCGAATGAGCGGCAGCCTTTCCAGATTTTACCGGTATAGTCCGGGCGGTCATAAAAGCCCACATAGGGGAATTGCCACATACCGCCGCCTGTCGTATGGGAATGCGCTTCAATCAGGCCCGGTACAATGATTTTATCTGCGAAGGTGTTATCAACGACATAATCGCCCCATTCTTTGAGTTCATCCAGTGAACCGACGCCCAGGATCTTTCCATCTTTTACCGCCACATGGCTGGCTTCCGGTAAGGAAGGGCACATGGTGATAATTTTTCTGGCTGAATAAATCACTGTTGCTTTAGCAGACATAATTAATCCTCGAAGAAATTGAATTTCCCTGGCATCGCAAAGTGCGTGGCGCAAGTACTGATGTGATGGGCGCTATCCTATTCCTGCTATTGGCGGTATAAAAGAGCCAAGATACTCACATATAAAGGTGCCAATTTGGCCGCATCGTTACCCTTCGAACTCACCGGATTAATGCTAAAACCTGGCCGGCAACTCTCCCTGCAGCTCTACAATGCGCTGCGTGAGTTGATTATAAGTAACCCCAGAAGTAGCGGGGCAAAACTCCCAGCAAGTCGGGAGCTGGCCGGAATGCTGGAGGTTTCCCGCAATACCGTGGTTAACGCCTATGAACGCTTGTTTGCGGAAGGTTTTATCGAAACGCGTATCGGAGATGGCACCTACGTTGCGCAGTTGCACGCCCTGTCAAAACCCATGCAACCGGGCGAGTCGTTTGGTATTGAGCCGCAACTACATCTCGGTTTTCGTCTGCCTGCCGCCTCTTTGTTTAACCAGCATCGTATTCATGAGGGGGCGCCAAAAGCTTTCCGTATCGGCATGCCGGCTATCGATCTTTTCCCTTTTGATGATTGGGCACGGCTGCAAAGCCGTTTCTGGCGCCGTGAACCCGTGGATCACATGGGGTATGGGCACCCTGCCGGTGAGCCGCAGCTCAGGGAATTGATTGCGCAATATTTGCGTCACGCGCGCGGACTAAAATGCGATCCCTCGCAAATAGTCATTACGCTGGGCGCGCAGCAGGCGATCATGATCTGCTCTGCCTTGTTATTACACCCCGAAGATGAGGTGGTGATCGAAAACCCGTGCTACTGGGCAGCGGCGGGGGCGTTTTCGTGCCTGGGTGTCAAAATGAACGGTATTGCCGTAGATAATGACGGATTGCAAACTTCTCAGTTGCAGCGGATCCCCAAAGCCCGGCTTGCCTATGTGAGCCCTTCATGCCAGTACCCAACGGGCGCAACACTTTCGATGGCGCGCAGACTGGAATTGTTAAAATGGGCAGAAGAGAAAAAGTCGTGGATTATTGAAGATGACTACGACGGTGAATACCGTTATAGCGGAACACCGCTGACGCCACTGGCAGCAATCGACCAGAGTAACCGGGTTTTATACATTGGTTCTTTTTCTAAGGTGATGTATCCGGGATTGCGTTTAGGCTATCTGGTCGCACCAAAGCAATTGGTCGATCAATTTCTGCTGATGCGTACTATGTCCACCCGACAGCCACCGATGAATGACCAGATGGCGATGGCACTGTTCCTCAGCGAAGGGCACTTTCAGAAACACAGCCGCCGTATGCGACGTGCTGCGTTGCTAAGGCGTGATGCTTTATTGCAGGCCTGGAACCAGCATCTTAGCCACATTGGAGAGATGCAGCAGGTTTCCTCGGGCTTACATGTCACCATTCGTTTAGCCAATTTCGTGACTGAACAGCGTTTGATTGCACAGGCGTTATCCGAGGGGATTGAAATCACTCCGCTGAGCGCCTCGTGGTTGCCCGGCAGTTCAGAGGCACAAACAGGGCGTTACGGACTGGTGTTGGGATTTGCCTGTGTGAAAGTCCCTGACATTTTAAGGGCTGTTGAAACGTTAAAATATGCCTGGGCGCAACGCTAGCGGGACATTACGCCATTCAATCTGCTATTTATGCCGTTATTGTTTGGATTGTGACCGGTGTCATAAAACTGTCATATAACCTACATTTTACTGTCACTAAACTGTCCTATTTTCCTCCTGTGCCAAACACTTTATAAATCTCGACCTGGGTCGAATAGAAAAGAAACCACTAGGAGTGGAACATGAAATTGATGCGTAACACCGTCGCCGGTCTTGTAGCAGCGACTTTCTCCCTCACAGCAATGTCTGCTTTCGCTGCTAGTAATTTGACTGGCGCTGGCGGCACCTTCCCTGCACCTGTCTATGCTAAGTGGGCTGATGCTTACCAAAAAGCGACCGGTACTCAGGTTAACTATCAGGGCATTGGCTCTTCCGGCGGCGTGAAACAAATCATCGCTAAGACCGTAGATTTCGGCGCATCTGATGCCCCGATGAAAGAAGAAGATCTGGCCAAAAACGGCCTGTTCCAGTTCCCTACCGTGATCGGTGGCGTTGTACTGGCCGTTAACATCCCGGGTATCAAATCAGGTCAGCTGACGCTGGACGGCGCAACGCTGGGTGATATCTACCTGGGCAAAATCAAAAAGTGGAACGACGCGGCGATCACTAAGCTGAACCCGGGCGTTAAACTGCCAGACACTAACATCGCGGTAGTTCGTCGCGCTGACGGTTCCGGTACATCTTTCGTGTTCACCAGCTATCTGGCAAAAGTGAACAACGAGTGGAAAGAGAAAATTGGTTCAGGCTCAACAGTTAACTGGCCTACCGGTCTGGGCGGCAAAGGTAACGACGGCGTTGCAGCATTCGTACAGCGTCTGCCTGGCTCAATCGGTTATGTAGAATATGCTTACGCTAAGCAAAATAACCTGGCTTACACCAAGCTGGTTGATGCAGACGGTAAAGCTATCAGCCCGACTGAGGCTTCCTTCAGTGCAGCGGCGAAAGGCGCTGACTGGAGCAAAACCTTCGCTCAGGACCTGACTTATCAGAAAGGTGATAACGCGTGGCCAATCAGCTCCACCACCTTCATTCTGGTTTACAAAGATCAGCAAGACGCAGCGAAAGGCACTGAAGTGTTGAAGTTCTTCGACTGGGCTTACAAAAACGGCAACAAACTGACGACGGATCTGGATTACGCCGCATTGCCTGAATCTGTTGTTCAGCAGATCCGTGCAGCCTGGAAATCCAACGTTAAAGACAGCAGCGGTAAAGCACTTTACTAGGATCTGACCTCTCGTCTGATATAGAGTACAAGTCTTCTGCTTCATTCCCTCTCCGGCCGGGGAGGGAATTAAATCTGAATTAAAAGAGAGTGGTATGGCTGAATACAAGCCGGCTATGAAGGCACCAAGCAAAAACGGCGACATCATCTTCGGCGCACTGGTTAAACTGGCTGCGCTGATTGTGCTATTTATGCTGGGCGGTATTATCGTCTCGCTGTTTATCGCTTCCTTACCGAGCATTGAAAAGTTCGGATTATCCTTCCTGTGGAATAAAACATGGGATGCCCCGAACCAGGAGTTCGGTGCGCTGGTGCCTATTTACGGCACTGTGGTCACGTCGATTATCGCCTTGCTGATTGCCGTACCAGTCAGCTTTGGTATTGCATTATTCCTCACCGAGCTGGCACCAAACTGGATGAAACGCCCGCTGGGTATTGCTATTGAACTGCTGGCGGCGATCCCCAGCATTGTTTATGGCATGTGGGGGCTGTTTGTTTTTGCGCCGCTGTTTGCGACGTATTTCCAGACGCCTGTTGGCGATGTCCTTTCCGGTATCCCGATTGTTGGTGCACTCTTCGCCGGCCCGGGATTTGGTATCGGCATTCTGGCCGCCGGCGTTATTCTTGCCATCATGATCATTCCTTACATTGCCTCCGTCATGCGTGACGTGTTTGAGCAAACGCCGGTCATGATGAAAGAATCGGCCTACGGAATTGGCTGCACCACGTGGGAAGTGATCTGGCGCATCGTGCTGCCGTTCACCAAGAACGGGGTGATCGGTGGGGTGATGTTGGGTCTCGGGCGTGCATTGGGTGAAACGATGGCGGTGACCTTTATCATCGGTAATACCTACCAGCTCGACAGCGCATCGCTGTATGCGCCGGGTAACAGTATTACCTCTGCGCTGGCGAACGAATTTGCCGAAGCGGAAGCCGGTCTGCATACGTCCGCGTTGATGGAGCTTGGGCTTATCCTGTTTGTTATCACCTTTATTGTTCTGGCGCTGTCAAAAATGATGATTCTGCGTCTGGCTAAGAAAGAGGGCCGTTAAGATGACGACACTCGAAATGCAAAGTAATGCAGCCTTACTGGAATCCCGTCGCAAACGTCAGGCATGGCGCCGTCAGAAGAACCGTCTGGCATTGCTGGTTTCCATGCTGACCATGCTGTTTGGTTTGTTCTGGCTGGTGTGGATCCTGTTCACGACTATCGTTAAAGGTGTCGACGGGATGTCACTGGCGCTGTTTACCCAGAATACGCCGCCACCGAATACGGCGGGCGGCGGTCTGGCGAACGCGATTGCGGGTAGCGGATTACTGATCCTGTGGGCAACCGTCATCGGTACGCCGCTGGGTGTCATGGCGGGGATTTATCTGGCGGAATATGGCCGTAAATCCTGGCTGGCAGAATTCATTCGTTTCATTAACGACATTCTGCTTTCTGCGCCATCTATTGTTGTTGGCCTGTTTGTGTACACCATTATGGTGGCAAAAATGGGGCACTTCTCTGGCTGGGCAGGCGTTCTGGCGCTGGCGCTGTTACAAATTCCTATTGTTATCCGTACCACGGAAAACATGCTGAAACTGGTGCCGGACAGCCTGCGTGAAGCGGCTTACGCACTGGGGACACCGAAGTGGAGAATGATTTCAGCCATTACCCTCAAAGCTTCCGTTTCCGGCATTATCACCGGTATTTTGCTGGCCATCGCCCGCATCGCCGGTGAAACCGCACCGCTGCTGTTTACGTCGCTCTCCAACCAGTTCTGGAGTACAGACATGATGCAGCCGATTGCTAACCTGCCGGTCACTATCTTTAAGTTTGCAATGAGTCCGTTTGGCGAATGGCAACAACTGGCCTGGGCGGGCGTGCTGTTGATTACAGTATGTGTGCTGCTGCTGAATATTCTGGCGCGTGTAATTTTCGCCCCGAAAAAGCAATAAGTTAATTCATTATTGATGGCAGGCGGTAGCGGCTGCCATCACTGTTTACCCGGCGTCGCCACGCGGCGCGCGAAAAAGAGAGATGTCTTAATGAGTCGAATGACTGACGCATCCAACAGCAAAATTCAGGTTCGCGATCTGAACTTTTATTACGGCAAATTCCACGCGCTGAAAAATATTTCCCTGGATATCGCTAAGAACGAAGTCACGGCATTCATCGGCCCGTCAGGTTGTGGTAAATCCACGCTGCTGCGTACGTTCAACAAAATGTATCAGCTGTACCCGGAACAGCGGGCTGAGGGTGAAATCCTGCTCGATGGCGAAAATATTTTAGTCGATAAGCAGGATATCGCCTTGCTGCGCGCGAAGGTCGGCATGGTTTTCCAGAAACCGACGCCGTTCCCCATGTCGATTTACGACAACATTGCATTTGGTGTGCGTTTGTTTGAAAAGCTTTCCCGTACGGATATGGATGAGCGTGTGCAATGGGCGTTGACCAAAGCTGCATTATGGAATGAATCCAAAGACAAGCTGCACCAGAGCGGTTACAGCCTGTCCGGTGGCCAGCAACAGCGTTTGTGTATCGCACGCGGTATTGCTATCCGCCCTGATGTTCTGTTGCTTGATGAACCTTGCTCTGCGTTGGATCCTATTTCTACAGGCCGTATCGAAGAGCTGATCACCGAGCTAAAATCTGATTACACCGTAGTGATCGTGACCCACAACATGCAGCAGGCTGCACGTTGTTCAGATCGCACTGCGTTCATGTATCTGGGCGAACTGATCGAATACAGCGACACTGACTCGCTGTTCACTTCACCAGCACGCAAACAGACTGAAGATTACATTACTGGCCGCTACGGTTGAGGTAAGAACGATGGACAACCTGAACTTAAACAAACATATTTCCGGCCAGTTCAACGCCGAGCTTGAACACATCCGCACTCAGGTGCTGGCAATGGGTGGGCTGGTTGAACAGCAACTGACTGATGCGATCACCGCAATGCACAATCAGGATGCCGAGCTGGCGCAGCGCGTCATCAAAGGTGATGACAAAGTTAACCTGATGGAAGTGGCGATCGACGAAGCCTGCGTACGCATTATTGCCAAGCGCCAGCCGACCGCCAGCGATTTACGCTTAGTGATGGCGATTATTAAAACCATTTCTGAGCTGGAACGCATCGGTGACGTGGCTGATAAAATTTGCCGTACGGCACTGGAAAAATTCTCGCATTTGCATCAGCCGCTGCTGGTCAGTCTGGAGTCTCTGGGCCGCCACACGGTAGAAATGCTGCATGACGTGCTGGACGCGTTTGCGCGTATGGATCTTGACGAAGCGGTGCGTATTTACCGTGAAGACAAGAAAGTGGATCAGGAATATGAAGGCATCGTACGCCAGCTGATGACTTACATGATGGAAGATCCACGCACGATTCCCAGCGTGCTGACGGCGCTGTTCTGTGCGCGTTCAATCGAGCGTATCGGTGACCGTTGCCAGAACATTTGTGAATTTATTTTCTATTTCGTGAAAGGCCAGGACTTCCGTCATGTTGGCGGTGATGCGCTGGATAAATTGCTGACCGACGGCAAAGAAGACGCGAAAGAGTAAGCATCACAGCTCACAAAAAAGGCCTCTGACGAGGCCTTTTTGCTTTCCGATCAACACAATTACTTCATCACATAACGCAGGGCGACCATGACAGCCAACTGTCGGTAATGTGCTGTCTGTAAATCGACTTCATCCGGGTTTTCGAACAGCGCGCCAAATGTATACTGGTTCGCGACCTGGTGCACACACAGGCTGCTGATCAGGCGGTGTACATCACGAGCCTGCGCATCGTCTTTAAACAGATGGCTTTGCTTTCCGCGTGCGAGAATATCTTCGAGCAGGGTTAGCGCCGTTTTATTTATCTCACGAATGCTGGTGGACTGACGGATAAACCGGCCACGTAGCATGTTTTCTGTAGACACAATGCGGATGAATTCCGGATGCGAAACGTGAAAATCGAAGCTGGCTTCCACCAGTTTGACGATCGCTTCCGCCGGGGGAAATGACGATAAATCCAGATCCAGCTCATGCTGGCGAATGCCGCGATAAACGTGCTCGAGCACCAGCATATACAGAGCTTCTTTGGTCTTATAGTGATAGACCACCATCCGTTTTGTGGTGTGGGCGTTAGAGGCGATATTTTCCATACGCGCGCCCATCAGGCCGGATTCAGCGAATTCAGCCAGAGCACTGTCGAAAATGCGCTGTTTCAGTCCTATCGGATCATTTTTACGTCCCGGCGCCGGGGAACTTTGGCTGCTCAGCGTCTTATCCTCATCATTAACCACATTCACGCCAGAGAGATTAACCATTGATTCGATCAGTTACAATCTGTGCGTTCATACAAGCCGCCAACACTTGACGAACGCGGCATGAAGGTCCACTACTGTAAGTCTCGAAGCCTGACAAAAAGGACGCTATTTTGCCTGCTACCGCCCGGTTACGTTCTATTGCGACAGTTTCAGTACCAGGAACTCTGCCTGAAAAACTCACTGCCATCGCGGCTGCGGGGTTTGATGGTGTAGAGATTTTTGAAGATGACTTACTCAAAAGCCCGGTTAAACCCATCGCCATCCGGAATCTGGCAGATTCGCTCGGATTACGGATTTTCCTGCTACAACCTTTCCGTGACGTTGAAGGTGTTCCGCCGGAAAAGCGTCATGAAAAATTTGCCAGTGCGCGAAGACAGTTTGATCTGATGAATGAACTGGGCTGCGATCGCTTACTGGTGTGCAGTAATACTGACCCCGACAGTTCGGCGGAGCGCGATGTCCAGATTGCCGATCTTGCTGCACTGGCGGAAATGGCGCAGCTTCATGACATCCATATTGGTTTTGAGGCGCTGGCGTGGGGGAAACACATCAACCGCTACCGGCAGGCCTGGGATCGCGTTCGTGAGGTGAACCACCCTGCGCTGGGGATTGTGCTCGACAGCTTCCATATTCTCGCCGTTGGCGACAATCTTGACCGGCTGGATGAGGTGCCGCTGGAGAAAATCAGTTTCCTGCAACTGGCTGATGCGCCGTTCAAAGACATGAACGTGCAGCAGTGGAGCCGCAGCTACCGCTGCTATCCCGGTCAGGGCGATTTACCGCTGGTGGATTTCGTCAGCACGCTGAACCGGAAAGGCTTTACCGGCCCCTGGTCGCTGGAAATCTTTAACGATAAAACCCTGCCGCTCGCGGAGGGCCTGAGTTCCCTGACGGAACTGGAGCGGCGGATGCAGGCTTACATCCCTTAACGCGTAATCTGATAACCCTTTTCACGCCAGATCGCAGGCAACTCGCGCATGTCATGGAAAGTAGTCACCAGCGGGTGATCCAGCGGCGGGTTGTGCGGATCGGCGCAGTAATAGAATACCGGGATCCCGGCAGCGATCCCGGCCTGTGCGCCCGCCACTGAGTCCTCAACCAGAATGCAGGATCCCACCGGGACGTCCATCACTTCGGCGGCTTTGTAGAACACTGCCGGATCGGGTTTCCAGCGCTGTAAATCGTAGCCGCTGAAAAGTTTGTCGCCCATAAAAGGCAACAATCCGGTCAGGCCGAGCGAATGCTGCATTTTGGTGACCGGGCCGTTGGAGACGACGCACATCGGCACGGTGATTTGTTCCAGTAATTCGCGTGCACCGTCGATCGGCTGGAGTTTACTGTCAAAGAGGCGGGCAACGTGCTGACGGAAAACGACTTCCATCTCCTCCTTCGGCACGTCAATTCCGTGTTCTTTATTGACGATGGCCACGATTTCGTAAAGCTTTACGCCTTTGTATTTTTTATACATTTCGTCAAAAGAAACCGTCACACCAAAGTGTGCAAACATCTCGACATAGGCTTCACAGCACAGCAATTCGCTGTCGACCAGCGTTCCGTCGCAATCAAAAAAGACACATTGGATCCCCGTCATACTTCCTCCCTAAGAGAATTTATCTATTCGCGTGGTTTACGGCACTGTACCCGAACGATAGATTTAATCCCACACATCGAGTGCTGGCGCTTTCCGGCTAAAATCCTTAGGATACCCCCCGATTGTTTTCCCCCCATTTTGGAACTCACTAATGAGCACACCACACAGCAATGCTACTGGCGGAAAATGTCTGGCTGAACGTCTGTTTAAACTGACGCAGCACGGCACCACGGTACGCACCGAAACTATCGCAGGCTTAACCACCTTCCTGACCATGGTCTACATCGTTTTCGTGAACCCGCAGATTCTGGGTGTCGCAGGCATGGATAAACAGGCCGTCTTTGTGACCACTTGCCTGATTGCCGCGTTCGGCAGCATCCTGATGGGCGTAATTGCCAACCTTCCGGTGGCGCTGGCACCCGCGATGGGCCTGAACGCCTTCTTCGCCTTTGTAGTGGTCGGTGCAATGGGGGTTTCCTGGCAAATCGGGATGGGCGCTATTTTCTGGGGTGCCGTTGGCCTGCTGCTGCTGACTATTTTCCGTATCCGTTACTGGATGATCGCGAACATTCCGGTCAGCCTGCGCGTGGGGATTACTGCCGGTATCGGGCTGTTCATCGGCATGATGGGGCTGAAAAACGCCGGCATTATCGTTGCGAATCCGGACACCATTGTCACCATCGGCAACCTGACATCCCACAATGTCCTGCTGGGCGTGCTGGGCTTCTTCATCATTGCGGTGCTGGCGTCACGTAACTTCCACGCTTCCGTGCTGGTGTCGATTGTGGTGACAACGGGCATTGGTCTGGCGATCGGTGATGTGCATTACAACGGTTTCTGGTCGATGCCGCCGAGCATTACCACCGTCGTCGGTCAGGTTGACCTGAAAGGTGCGCTGAATATCGGCCTGGCGGGCGTTATTTTCTCCTTCATGCTGGTAAACCTGTTTGACTCCTCCGGTACGCTGATTGGCGTGACGGACAAAGCCGGTCTGGCTGATGAGAAGGGTAAATTCCCGCAGATGAAACAGGCGCTGTACGTTGACAGTATTTCCTCTGTGGCGGGCGCTTTCATCGGGACATCTTCCGTTGGCGCGTATATCGAAAGCACGTCCGGCGTGTCCGTGGGTGGCCGCACCGGCCTGACCGCTGTCGTGACCGGTTTGCTGTTCCTGCTGGTGATTTTTATTTCCCCGCTGGCGGGGATGGTGCCGGAATACGCGGCAGCCGGGGCGCTGATTTATGTGGGCGTTCTGATGACCTCCAGCCTGGCCCGCGTTTCATGGGATGATCTGACCGAAGCGGTTCCTGCATTTGTGACGGCAGTGATGATGCCATTCAGCTTCTCCATCACCGAAGGCATTGCGCTGGGCTTCATCTCTTATGTGGTGATGAAACTGGGTACAGGTCGCTGGAGAGAAATCAGCCCGTGCGTCGTTGTCGTCGCCCTGCTGTTCGTGCTGAAAATCGCGTTTGTTGACGGGCATTAATCCGTACGCGATTTAGCGTCTGCGAACGATAAAAAAACAGCCCGCCACTTTCTGAAAGTTGGCGGGCTGTTTGCATTTCAGCGGCTGAAAATTATTTGCTGACGCGGTGCGTATAGTCGGCAAATGCGGTCAGCTGGCCTTTAAGGAAATCCAGCGTCCCCTGATCGATAACTTCACCGATTTGTTCGTCCACCTTGCTCTGAATGACGCCCCCCATAAACTCAGGTTTGTTCATTACCATCGCGTCGAGGAAGACCAGAATCTGGCGCAGATGATACTGGCAGCGCGCGCCGCCAACCGGCCCCATTGAACTGGTCTGAATCAGCACCGGTTTACCGGCCAGCGGCTGGTTAGGTAAACGGGAAATCCAGTCGATGGCGTTCTTCAGGCCACCGGGAACGGAATAGTTATATTCCGGCGTCACGATGATCACACCGTCCGCCTGGCGGATTTGCTCCGCAATCGCGTCTAAATCGGCCGGAAAACCCTCTTCCTGCTGAATATCGGCATCGTATAACGGCAGAGTGCCGATAGACGGCAATGCTTCAATAGTAACGCCCTCAGGTGCGACTTTTGGCAGCGTGCGCGCAACCATGGCGTTGTAAGAGGCTTTACGAAGACTACCTAACAGTGTGACAAACTTCAGTGGCTTAGCTGACATGATTAACTCCTGTTATGGATGACTCTCTGATTCTTACCTTAAACGAAAAACGGCACGTCGATATACAAGGTTTTTGAAAACATGAGTGAAGTTTTATTTGGCAGGCGGCAGACTGGTGAATTTCATAAAGTGGGGTGATTCAGATTGCTGGTCAACGGACAGCGTTTGCGTGCGGGTAAAGCCATTTTCCGGTTCATAGCGCCAGCACTGTAGCCGGATAATCGACGGCGACTGCGCGCACGACCAGGTAATAGACCCTTCGATATCGCTCATCACCTGTGCTTCAGGCGTAACGGTAGAACGCAAACGCCCCGATGCCGGGTTCAGGTTGAGTGTCAGCAGGCTTTGATCGTTCAGGCCGGACATCTTCAGCATGCTCTGGCGTATACACCAGAGTTGCAATGAGGATTCCACCGGATCGGATTGCATCGCAATCCAGGTTTTTTCAACCGCTGAAAGCTGCAGCTGTTGTTGCGAATTCACCAGCGCACTGCGGGCATGAATGATTTCGAGGTCAAGACCGACTTTCCCTTCGCTGCTGATGAGCACGCCTGCGGTGCTTCCTGCGTACGCAAGGCTGAAATCAGGCAAATCGGGGGATTCAAAGCTGGGGCGTCCACTGGGCAACGCGATGACATTAGGGAGTTCAGCAATTCCGTACAGATAGAAAATAATTTCCGCCAGCAATACCCGGCCGTTTAAAAACCGTCTGCGTTGTTTTTCGGAAAGGTGTCTTGCGGACGTTACAATATGTCTGGGCAGCCGGTGAGTATCCGGTTCAGCATCCGTCACAGCCCATCTTGCAAAATGGCACGCCATTGTTCACTCCATGATTAATGGTTCGACCGTATCTTCTCTATTATCGTAAAGAATAACATTAAGAGAAATCATTAAAAACCGCATAAAACCTGCAGCCCGACACACTTTTTTCACTTTTCAGAACCTTTTTCAGAACCACAAAGTGAAACGAATCACGGTGTTAACTTCTAAGTGAGAAAAAATCTCATTGGAATGATGTTCTGGATTTTCACTCATATGATCTGAGCACCAGATATATCTACTATAGCAACATAAAGAAACATCAGAATATGCCGTTACTAGTTAAGCAGCGATCTCGCTGCTTTGCCTGTGAGTACCCTAAAATGTTAAAAACAACACAATCTCGCTTTATCGCATTGATCAGCGTGTTTTTTATTGTGCTGGTCATCGTTACGCTCATCGTGATCCAGGTCTTCGTTGCTCCACAGCTGAAACAGACAGAAAGTCATCTGGTGGCTAATCAGGTGGATAATGTGGCGGTCGCTATTAACGATCGTCTGAATAAAGTCGAGTCTCAGGTCCGCACTGTCACCCAGACTGTCGCACAGATGGACAGCGACAGCATTGACCGCCTGCTGCCCGCACTGGTCGATCAATACGGTGATTCTGCGGTATTTGGTGGCGGTATCTGGCCTTTACCTAATCAGCGTGATCCCGCAAAAATCAAATTCAGCACTTTCTTTGCCCGCAATAATAATAATCAGCTGACGGTCAATACTTTCTGGAACAGCGCTGAATCGCCAAATTATTTCGATCAGTCCTGGTATCTGGCTGCATCAAAAGGTGAAAAAGGGCGCTGTGTCTGGGCTCCCGCCTATTTCGATGATGCCAGCCCGCAGCCGCGCACCAACTGTGCAATGCCGATTTATAAAGGCGATAAGCAATGGGGCGTTGCCACCATTGACGTCACGCTGGGCTTCTTTAACCAGCTGGTGACCGAGATGGAGAAAAAGGTGCATGCCACAATTTATATTGTGGAAAAGGACGGCACTATTGTGGGGGCCAGCCATGCGGGTGACGAAAAACTGCCTAAACTGACTTCCCTTGGTGAACAATCACCTCTGGCGAAGCAAATCCGCAAAAGCCTTGATCAAATCGATGGTCAGTCAAGCCTGATGACGGATTACGACAATGATGGCACCTCCCATACGATGTTTATGAGCAACATTCAGGGGCCGTGGTTTATCGCGACCGACATGCCTACCAGCCAGCTCCTGGCCCGCAGTCACAGTATTCTGGCAAGCCTTGGCATGGTGCAAATCCCGATGGTGTTGTTGCTGCTGATTGTGCTGATTGCGGCGATCAAAATTTTCATGCGTCAGCTCGCGGCGCTGAATAAAAATATCAGCCAGCTTTCTGCGGGCGGTGCGGATTTAACGCAACGTTTGCCTGAAAGCCGCAGCCCTGAATTTAATCAGATCAACCAGAGCTTCAATAGCTTCCTGTCGTTCCTGCAATCTATTCTCCGTCAGGTTGGTGACAGCAGCATGGCGATCACCTCTGCATCGCGTGAGATCGCCAGCGGTAACCTGGATCTCTCTGCCCGTACGGAAGAGCAGGCCAGCTCTATTGTGGAAACGGCGGCGTCTATGGAACAACTGACCAGCACCGTGAAACAGAACGCAGCCAACGCGGAAGGCGCTAACCAGCTGGCGCGCGATGCGTCTGCGGTGGCGCAGAAAGGGTCGGAAGTGGTGAAACAGGTGGTCGATACCATGGGCTCAATCACCCGCTCATCGCACAAAATTGTCGATATTATCAGTGTGATCGACGGTATCGCCTTCCAGACCAACATTCTGGCGCTGAATGCGGCCGTCGAAGCAGCGCGTGCCGGCGAACAGGGTCGTGGTTTTGCCGTTGTGGCATCCGAAGTACGCAGCCTGGCACAACGTTCCGCCACGTCCGCCCGCGAAATCAAAAAGCTGATTGAAGATTCGGTGGCGGATATCTCCACGGGTAGCGAACTGGTGGCAACCGCCGGAACGACGATGGATGAAGTCATGGGCGGAGTGAATAACGTGGCGACGCTGATGAATGAAATTATGTCTTCCAGCCAGGAGCAAAGCCTCGGTATCGAGCAGGTGAACGTCGCGATCACTCAGCTTGATAACGCCACTCAGCAGAATGCGGCGCTGGTTGAACAGGTTTCTGCGGCCGCTCAGGCCATGCAGGATCAGACCGTCCAACTGGAAACCGTGGTGGCTGGCTTTAAACTCTGATTGTTTCTTTTCGCGGTAAACCGAACGGTAAGTGAGCGATCACTTACCGTTTTTTATGTCCGGAATAATCAGTAGAAATCGTGTTCTGTCATGTAGTTAATCAGGCTATTGAGTTTCGCACGCGGGCGGAAATCGGGCAGATAGACCGCATGCACAGCGCGTGGCGCAGGAATGAAAGACTCAAGAACCGGAATAAGCCTGCCGCTGAGAATATCCCCGGCCAGCAGCACTTTCGGCTGAAGCAGCAAACCGGCACCTTCCAGTGCAGCATTGCGCAATGCATGGCCGTCATTGGAGACATAGCGGCTATTCACCGGCCATGCCGAGGTGGTTTGCCCGACGTTCGCCAGATGCCAGCCTTCACTCTGATTCCAGACGGAGTGGATCAGACACGGATGCGTTTTCAGATCTTCCGGTGATGCAGGTGTACCGTTGCGCTGTAAATAATCCGGCGAAGCGCAGATGACCATTTCGTAGGGCCTCATCGGTCTGGCGACCAGCCGGTCATCGCCAATTTCGCCAATACGGATGGCGACATCGAAATTTTCTCCGATTAAATCAACGCGTGCATTGCTCAGTACCAGCTCTGCTTTGACCTGCGGATAGAGATTCAGATAGCGGGCGAGCATGGGCGCAATCATGCTGGAGCCTAAAGAGACGGGCGCGCTGATGCGCAACAATCCGGTGGGAACGCTTTGCAGGCTTTCCATTGCGTTTTCAGTGGCTTTCATCTGCTCCAACACCCGTTTGCCGTTTTCATAAAGCACGTCACCAGCATCGGTCAGGCTTTGTTTTCGGGTTGTGCGCTGCAAAAGCCTGGCGTTCAGATGTTTTTCCAACTGCTGAATATGCTTGCCAACCATCACCGCTGAAATCCCCAGCTTTTCCGCCGCGCTGCTGAAATTTCCTGATTCGACCACGCAGATAAAGACTTCAATATTCCGCAGCTTATCCATATTGCTAACCCAGAGTTAGGACAGAACAAATATTGTAAGTCTATATCTAACTTCTAGTTTGTTTAATGATGAGCCTGTACACAAAATTGAGGAATAAAAAATGAAAATCTTAGTCATTGGCGGTACGGGCACATTGGGTAAAGCCGTGGTCAGCGCGTTAGGCGACAACCATAACGTCATCACCGCAGGCAAAACGCACGGCGATTTTCAGGTGGATATCACCGATGAAAGCAGCGTGAAAGCGCTTTTTGCCCGCACCGGTAAACTCGACGCGATTATCTCCACGACCGGCAGCCTGCATTTTGGTCCGCTGGAAGAAATGACGGCAGAACACTTTAATACCGGTTTGCAGGATAAGTTGCTCGGGCAAGTGCGTATCGCGCTGATCGGCAATGCGTTTCTCAACGATGGCGGTTCAATCACATTGACCAGCGGTATCGTTGCCGATGAACCCATCCGTCAGGGCGCAAATGCAACGGCAGTAAACGCCGCAGTAGAAGGCTTTGTGCGTGCAGCCGCGATTGAATTGCCGCGAGGCTTGCGCATCAATGGCGTCAGCCCGACGGTCGTTGAAGAATCTCTCGAAGGTTACGGCCCGTTCTTCCCGGGCTTTGAAGCGGCCCCGGCGGCGCGCGTGGCAAAAGCCTATGTGCGCAGCGTGGAAGGCGCACAAACCGGGCGTATTTATAAAATCTGGTAATATAACTTTCTGAATGGCATAAAAAAGCCCGCAACAGTCGCGGGCTTTTCTGCATTCTTCCGGTCGTTATTTCCCGATACAGAAACTTGAGAAAATACGGCCCAGTAAATCGTCGGACGTGAACTCGCCGGTGATTTCACTCAGCGACTGCTGCGCAAGACGCAACTCTTCTGCCAGTAATTCACCCGCCCACGCGCCAAGCAGCTGATCCTTACCCTGAACCAGATGTTGCGCAGCCTCTTCCAGTGCCTGTAAGTGACGACGACGGGCAAGGAATCCGCCTTCCATGTTGTGATTAAAGCCCATCACCTGTTTCAGATGATCGCGCAGCAAATCCACGCCGTCGCCAGTGCGGGCAGAAAGGCGAATAAGTGAGTGACCATTCACTTCGGTTTGCCCCAACGCTTCGCCGGTAATATCGGCTTTATTGCGTACCACGACAATCGGCAGGGAAGCCGGAAGGCGCGCCATAAATTCCGGCCAGATATCTGCCGGTTCAGTTGCCGGGGTGGTGGTGCCATCAACCATAAACAATACTAAGTCTGCCTGTTCGATCTCATTCCACGCACGTTCGATACCGATACGTTCTACTTCATCGCTGGCTTCGCGCAAACCGGCGGTATCAATGATGTGCAATGGCATGCCGTCGAGGTGAATATGCTCGCGCAGAACGTCGCGCGTAGTACCCGCGATGTCGGTCACAATCGCTGCTTCGCGACCGGCCAGCGCGTTCAGCAGGCTGGATTTACCGGCGTTCGGGCGTCCGGCAATCACTACTTTCATCCCTTCACGCAGCAGGCTGCCCTGACGGGCTTCTGCGCGGACAGCATCCAGATCGCCCATCACGGTGTTAAGTTTGGCTTCGATTTTGCCATCGGACAGGAAGTCGATTTCCTCATCCGGGAAGTCGATGGCTGCTTCGACAAAGATTCTCAGGTGAGTGAGTGCTTCCACTAAATGATGAATACGCTGCGAGAAAGCGCCCTGAAGCGAGTTCACCGCCGAGCGTGCGGCCTGTTCAGAGCTTGCATCAATCAGATCGGCAATCGCTTCAGCCTGTGCCAGATCCAGCTTGTCGTTAAGAAACGCACGTTCAGAAAACTCACCCGGACGCGCGATACGCACATTTTCCAGCGCGACAATCCGCTTGAGCAGCAGGTCGAGAATGACCGGGCCGCCGTGGCCTTGCAGTTCCAGTACGTCTTCGCCGGTAAAGGAGTTCGGGCCGGGGAACCACAGCGCAATCCCCTGATCCAGCGTGCTGCCGTCTGCGTCCTGAAACGGCAGATAATCGGCATAACGAGGTTTGGGCAGTTTACCTAAGACAGCCTGTGCCACATCACGCGCCGCACGGCCGGAAATGCGCAAAATGCCAACGCCACCGCGACCGGGAGGTGTTGCCTGGGCAATAATGGTATCTGAGGTACTCATAGCAATTGTCTCTTTCTGAATATGCAAAAAGGCGGTCTCGATGACCGCCTTCGTGTCTTAATCATGAGTGTAGCGGTCAGGACGGGAAACGCCCTGACGCGGACTTATGACTTTTTCTTGTCGCGGCTGTGCAGGCCACGTTTTTCCAGCCCGCGATAAATCAGCTGTTGCTGGAGGATGGTTACCAGGTTACTGACGATGTAGTACACCACCAGGCCGGACGGGAACCACAGGAAGAACACGGTGAAGATGACCGGCATGAAGGTCATGATCTTCTGCTGCATCGGGTCAGTGACGGTGGTCGGCGACATCTTCTGAATGAAGAACATCGTGATACCCATCAGAACCGGCAGAATGTAGTACGGGTCTTGCGCTGACAGGTCATGGATCCACAAGATGAATGGCGCGTGGCGCAATTCAATGGAGCCAGACAGCATGTAATACAGTGCCAGGAAGATTGGCATCTGGATAACCAGCGGCAGACAACCGCCCAGCGGGTTCACTTTCTCAGACTTATACAGCGCCATCATTTCCTGACTCATGCGCTGTTTGTCATCACCAATACGTTCACGCATGGCGGCCAGTTTTGGCTGCAACATACGCATTTTCGCCATCGACGTGTACTGAGCACGGGTCAGCGGGTACATGATGCCGCGCACGATGAAGGTGATAACAATGATTGAGAAGCCCCAGTTACCGACAAAACCTTGAATGAATTTCAAGAGCTTGAACAGTGGCTGAGAGATGAACCATAACCAACCGTAATCGACCGTCAGGTCAAGGTGAGGCGCGATAGCGGCCATCTTGTCCTGAATTTCAGGGCCAACCCACAGGGTGGAAGCAACCTGCTGTTGTGCGCCAGGAGCAACGGTAAACGGAGTACCTTTGAAGCCAATCGAAGAAATGCCGTTATTGGTCGTCGTAAAGAATGTATTGGTATCTTTCGCAGATGGGATCCACGCCGTTGCAAAATACTGCTGCAACATAGCGACCCAACCACCCTGTGTGGTGACATTCAGCGCTTCGCTTTTATCAAACGCGTACTTCTGATACTTGTCATCACTTGAGGAGTATGCCGCGCCGCGGAATGTATGCAGCGCAAAGTTATTGCTGCCGGTATCACGGTGCTTAGGCAAATCAGTGGTTTGTTTGAGCTGGCCAAACAGGGTCAGTTCAAGCGGAGCTGGCGAGGTGTTATTGATATTGTATTCAACATTAATCGCGTAAGAGCCACGTTTGATGATGAAGGTTTTGGTGTAAATCACACCGTTCGCCGCAGTATACGTCATCGGAATACGCAGTTCAGACTGGCCTTCAGCCATCGTGAAGGTATCCGAGCTGGTCTGGAACAGAGGGCGTTCGCCGTTCGCCGGATTATCTGGACCGTTTTTACCCGTCAGGCCGCTTTGTGCCTGATAGAGGAAATTAGGCGTGGTTTCCAGTAACTGGAAAGGCTGGTCAGAGCCCAAAGATGTTGGGTAAGCAGTCAGCAGAGCCTGCTCAATGTCGCCACCACGGGTGTTGATCGTTAATGACAGCACATCACTGTTAACTGTAATTAATTTGCCCTGTCCGCTACCAGGAACAGCCTGGTTAGCAGCATCACCGTTTGCAGTGTTCGCAGTCTGTTGCGTGGTCTGGTTGGCGGGTTGCGGAGCGTGGTCCGTTTGCCATGCCTGCCAGATCATGAAAGACACGAACAGCAGAGCGATGAGGAAAAGATTGCGTTGCGAATCCATCGTTAGTGTTCTCTGTTATTGTCGGTTTTCGGCGGTACGGGGTCATCACCACCTGGGTTCAAAGGATGGCATTTTAATACGCGTTTCAAAGTCAACCAACTGCCTTTTAACATGCCAAAACGACCAATTGCTTCAATACCGTATTGAGAGCAGGTTGGTCGAAAGCGGCAATGTGGCCCGAGCAACGGACTGATGAATAACTGATAACCACGTATCAGTTTAATCAGGATGCGGGAGCCTGTCGGCAATGTCGACGCCATAATTTCTCCAACGCTTCCGTCAGCGCATGATTATCTAAATCAGCGACACCCTTCTTGGCGACTACCACAAAATCCATCGACGGCAGCGTATGCTGATTCAACCGGAAGCTTTCGCGGGTCAGGCGTTTGATTCGGTTGCGTTCATGTGCGCGTTTGACGTGTTTTTTTGCGACGGTGAGACCGATGCGGGGATGCCCCAGCTCGTTCAGGCGGCCGAGTATGGTGATTTGCGGCGTGCCAGCCCGTTGTGGCTGCTGGAAGACGAAAGTGAAATGACGGGGAGTTAACAAACGTAACTCCCTGGGAAAAGCGAGCTTAACCACTAAATAGGTTAGCTTTTATTACTTAGAAGCTGACAGACGGGTACGGCCTTTCGCACGACGGCGAGCCAGAACCTGACGACCATTTTTGGTGGCCATACGAGCACGGAAGCCGTGGCTACGGTTGCGCTTCAATACGGACGGTTGGAAAGTGCGTTTCATGGCGATTTCTACCTAAACTTAAATTATTACTGATCAGTAAACGCGAAGACATTTCGGCGAAAATACGACCGATGCCTTTGTCGCAACATATAAAGAAGCGGGATTGTAATAACTGTACAGTCCTGAGTCAATTTACATTGCCAGAAATGGCTCAAGTGTTTACCAGAATGGCCCGTGGTCACACCGCAATATCCATCTGGTTATGACCATCAGGAACACAGGCTTCACACGTAGGGCTGAGGATTATACGGACTCTGTCATAAATCGCAAGGATCCTCGGCTGATCCTTATCCACAGGGGTGAGATCTTTCTCCCAATCTGACGAAAATAGCGTCAGCGGACTCCTATTTTTTCACCAGAGTGATGATTACATCGCCTAATTTTAAAAGGATCGGCTAAGCTTACCCACTTGTCGATCGGTGCCTGTGGATAAAAAGGATCTAAACTCTCAGGAAGAGGAGGATCTCTGTGTCGGATTGCGCTATGATCCGCCATTCCGATCGTGATCCTGACAGGGCACTTTCGACAACAAACCGCAAAGAGCGGTTCGCACGTGACTTTACGCCACTGACAGGGTGGTGAGAGAAAATTCCCCCATTGCCCGGCGGAACGTGTGCCAAAAATCATGATTTAAAAAATATCCTGATCCTTTTCTTTTTTGATACTTGTTCGAGTGGAGTCCGCCGTGTCACTTTCGCTTTGGCAGCAATGTCTTGCCCGTTTGCAGGATGAACTACCTGCCACAGAATTCAGTATGTGGATACGCCCCCTACAGGCGGAACTCAACGACAATACGCTGGCGCTGTACGCCCCGAATCGTTTTGTCCTGGATTGGGTTCGTGACAAATACTTAAACAATATTAACGGCTTGCTTAACGATTTCTGTGGCACGGATGCTCCGTTGCTGCGTTTTGAAGTCGGCAGCAAGCCGGTGATTCAACGCGTCAGTCAGCCTGTCGCGGCCAGCGTCAGCTCACAGGCTGCGCCGGCGATCCCACGTCTGGCTCCATCCCGCCCAAGCTGGGACAGTTCCCCGGCTCAGCCCGAACTTTCTTACCGTTCTAACGTCAACCCGAAACATACTTTTGACAACTTCGTTGAAGGTAAATCAAACCAGCTGGCTCGCGCGGCGGCGCGTCAGGTGGCTGATAATCCGGGGGGCGCGTACAACCCGCTTTTCCTTTATGGCGGCACTGGTTTGGGTAAAACCCACTTATTACACGCGGTCGGTAACGGCATCATGGCTCGCAAGGCCAACGCAAAAGTGGTGTACATGCATTCAGAGCGTTTTGTGCAGGACATGGTAAAAGCCCTGCAAAACAACGCCATTGAAGAGTTCAAACGGTACTACCGTTCCGTCGATGCGTTGCTCATCGATGACATCCAATTCTTTGCTAATAAAGAACGTTCACAGGAAGAATTCTTCCACACCTTTAATGCGCTGCTGGAAGGCAATCAGCAGATCATCCTGACCTCTGACCGCTATCCGAAAGAGATCAACGGTGTTGAAGATCGTCTGAAATCGCGTTTCGGCTGGGGCCTGACGGTGGCGATCGAGCCGCCGGAATTAGAAACCCGCGTGGCGATCCTGATGAAAAAGGCCGACGAGAACGATATCCGTCTGCCGGGCGAAGTGGCGTTCTTTATTGCAAAACGTCTGCGTTCCAATGTGCGTGAGCTTGAAGGCGCACTGAACCGTGTAATCGCCAATGCCAACTTTACTGGCCGTGCGATTACCATCGACTTCGTTCGTGAAGCGCTGCGCGATTTACTGGCGCTTCAGGAGAAGCTGGTCACTATCGATAATATTCAGAAAACAGTGGCCGAATATTATAAAATCAAGGTCGCTGACCTGCTCTCCAAACGGCGTTCCCGTTCGGTAGCCCGCCCACGCCAGATGGCGATGGCGCTGGCGAAAGAGCTGACCAACCACAGCCTGCCAGAAATCGGCGATGCGTTCGGTGGTCGGGACCATACCACGGTGTTGCACGCCTGCCGGAAAATCGAGCAGTTGCGTGAAGAAAATCACGACATCAAAGAAGATTTCTCCAACTTAATCAGAACATTATCTTCCTAGCGCTATGAAATTTATTGTTGAACGTGAGCACTTGCTGAAACCACTGCAACAGGTCAGTAGCCCGCTGGGTGGACGACCGACGTTGCCAATTCTGGGTAACCTGTTATTGCAGGTGACGGATGGCGCGTTGTCGCTGACCGGGACGGATTTAGAAATGGAGATGGTGGCGAAAGTCGCACTGTCTCAGCCACATGAAGCGGGTGCCACAACGGTTCCTGCGCGTAAATTCTTTGATATCTGCCGTGGGTTGCCCGAAGGTGCGGAAATTTCCGTCGCGCTCGACGGCGACCGCATGTTGGTAAAATCAGGCCGCAGCCGTTTCTCGCTGTCGACCCTGCCGGCAACAGATTTCCCTAATCTCGACGACTGGCAAAGCGAGGTGGAATTCACCTTGCCGCAGGCGACGTTGAAACGTTTGATCGAAGCCACGCAGTTTTCCATGGCACATCAGGACGTCCGTTATTATTTAAACGGCATGCTGTTTGAAACCGAAGGCGAAGAGCTGCGTACCGTGGCAACCGACGGCCACCGTCTGGCTGTTTGTTCAATGCCGGTTGGTCAGTCATTGCCTTCGCATTCGGTGATCGTGCCTCGTAAAGGTGTGATGGAACTGGTGCGTTTGCTCGACGGCGGCGACACCACGCTGCAACTGCAAATCGGCAGCAATAATATCCGTGCGCACGTCGGTGACTTCATTTTTACGTCCAAACTGGTTGATGGCCGTTTCCCTGATTATCGCCGCGTATTGCCGAAGAATCCGGACAAAACGTTGCAGGCAGGTTGCGATCTGCTGAAACAGGCCTTTGCCCGTGCGGCCATTCTTTCTAATGAAAAATTCCGTGGCGTGCGTTTGTATGTCAGCCATAACCAGCTGAAAATCACCGCCAATAACCCGGAACAGGAAGAAGCAGAAGAAATTCTGGATGTTGGCTACGAAGGGACCGAAATGGAAATCGGCTTCAACGTCAGCTACGTGCTGGATGTGCTGAATGCGCTCAAGTGCGAAGACGTGAATCTGCTGCTGACCGATTCGGTTTCCAGCGTGCAGATCGAAGACGCTGCGAGCCAGTCGGCCGCGTACGTTGTCATGCCGATGAGGCTCTAGTCTGAATTAATGGCCTTAACGCGCTTACTGATAAAAGATTTCCGCAACATCGAGGCGGCGGATTTAGATCCCTCGCCGGGTTTTAACTTTCTCGTTGGTCCCAACGGCAGCGGTAAAACCAGCGTGCTCGAGGCGGTGTATACGCTCGGGCATGGCCGCGCTTTTCGCAGTTTGCAGGCCGGGCGCGTCATTCGTCACGATCAGCCTGAATTTGTGCTGCATGCGCGCGTCGATGACGGCGGCGACCGTGAAGTATCGATTGGCCTGAGCAAGAGCCGTCAGGGCGACAGTAAGGTGCGTATCGATGGCAGCGACGGGCACAAAGTGTCTGAGTTGGCGCAGATGTTGCCGATGCAACTTATCACGCCCGAAGGCTTCACCCTGCTCAATGGCGGGCCGAAGTACCGGCGGGCGTTTATCGACTGGGGTTGTTTCCATCACGATCCCGGTTTTTTTATCGCCTGGAGCAACCTGAGACGGTTACTCAAGCAACGCAACGCCGCGCTGCGACAGGTGAGTCGCTATGCGCAAATTCGTGCCTGGGATCAGGAACTGATCCCGTTAGCCGAGCGTATTAGCGAATGGCGGGCGGCGTACAGCGAAGCGATCGCGGCTGATATCAGCGCGACCTGCGCGCAATTCCTGCCAGAATTCGCCCTTAGTTTTTCTTTCCAGCGTGGATGGGACAGGGAAACCGAGTATGGCGAATTGCTGGAGCGTAATTTTGAACGCGACAGAGCCTTAACCTATACCGCATCAGGCCCACACAAAGCGGATTTCCGCATTCGTGCCGACGGCACGCCGGTGGAAGATTTACTGTCCCGTGGGCAGCTGAAATTACTGATGTGTGCGCTCCGGTTAGCGCAGGGTGAGTTTCTCACCCGACAGAGCGGGCGGCGTTGCCTGTATCTTCTTGACGATTTTGCCTCCGAGCTGGATGCCGACAGACGTCGGTTGCTGGCGGATCGCCTGAAAGCCACCCAGGCACAGGTTTTTGTCAGTGCGATAAGCGCTGAGCAAGTGACCGACATGATGGGTGAAAAGGGCAAGATGTTCCGCGTGGAACAAGGTAAAATAGCCGTTCTATCACAGGACTAAAAATGAGCGAGAAACGTTGATGTCGAATTCTTATGACTCCTCAAGTATCAAGGTATTAAAAGGGCTGGACGCGGTGCGTAAGCGCCCCGGCATGTATATCGGCGATACCGATGACGGCACTGGTCTGCACCACATGGTATTCGAGGTTGTGGACAACGCTATCGACGAAGCCCTCGCGGGCCACTGTTCAGAGATTCAGGTCACGATCCACGCAGACAACTCTGTCTCCGTGCAGGATGATGGTCGTGGTATTCCTACCGGCATTCATGAAGAAGAGGGCGTTTCTGCTGCTCAGGTCATCATGACCGTTCTGCATGCTGGCGGTAAGTTCGACGATAACTCGTACAAAGTTTCCGGCGGTCTTCATGGCGTGGGTGTTTCCGTCGTTAACGCCTTGTCGGAAAAACTGGAGCTGGTTATCCGCCGCGAAGGCAAAGTGCACACCCAGACTTATGTGCACGGCGAGCCACAGGATCCGCTGAAAGTGATTGGCGATACTGATGTGACGGGCACGACGGTGCGTTTCTGGCCGAGCTTCCAGACCTTCACCAATAACACCGAATTCGAGTATGAAATTCTGGCTAAACGCCTGCGTGAATTGTCATTCCTGAACTCCGGCGTGGCTATCCGTTTGCTGGACAAACGTGACGGCAAAAGCGATCACTTCCACTACGAAGGCGGTATCAAAGCGTTCGTGGAATATCTGAACAAGAACAAAACGCCAATTCACCCGACCGTATTCTATTTCTCCACGGTGAAAGACGATATCGGCGTTGAAGTGGCCTTGCAGTGGAACGACGGCTTCCAGGAAAACATTTACTGCTTTACCAACAACATTCCACAGCGCGATGGCGGGACTCACTTAGCCGGTTTCCGTTCGGCGATGACCCGTACCCTGAACGCGTACATGGATAAAGAAGGTTACAGCAAGAAATCCAAAATCAGTGCCACCGGTGACGATGCCCGTGAAGGCCTGATTGCCGTGGTTTCGGTAAAAGTTCCGGATCCTAAGTTCTCTTCTCAGACCAAAGACAAACTGGTTTCATCTGAAGTGAAAACTGCAGTTGAAACGCTGATGAACGAAAAACTGGTGGATTACCTGATGGAAAACCCGTCAGACGCCAAAATCGTTGTCGGTAAAATCATCGATGCAGCGCGTGCCCGTGAAGCGGCGCGTAAAGCACGTGAAATGACCCGTCGTAAAGGCGCGCTGGATCTGGCAGGTTTGCCGGGCAAACTGGCGGACTGTCAGGAACGCGACCCGGCTCATTCCGAATTGTACTTAGTGGAAGGGGACTCAGCGGGCGGCTCTGCAAAACAAGGCCGTAACCGTAAGAACCAGGCGATTCTGCCGTTGAAAGGTAAAATCCTCAACGTTGAGAAAGCGCGCTTCGACAAAATGCTGTCTTCTCAGGAAGTGGCAACGCTGATCACCGCACTGGGTTGTGGTATCGGCCGTGACGAATACAACCCGGACAAGCTGCGCTATCACAGCATCATCATCATGACCGATGCCGACGTCGATGGTTCACACATCCGTACTCTGCTGCTGACCTTCTTCTACCGTCAGATGCCTGAAATTGTTGAACGTGGTCATGTGTTTATCGCACAGCCGCCGTTGTACAAAGTGAAGAAAGGCAAGCAGGAACAGTACATTAAAGATGACGAAGCAATGGATCAGTATCAGATCTCCATTGCGATGGACGGCGCAACGCTGCACGCCAACGCGCATGCACCGGCACTGGCGGGTGAACCGCTGGAAAAACTGGTGGCCGAACATCACAGCGTGCAGAAAATGATTGGCCGCATGGAACGTCGTTATCCGCGTGCGCTGCTTAACAACCTGATTTATCAGCCAACCTTGCCGGGTGCCGATCTGACCGATCAGGTTAAAGTTCAGGCCTGGATGGAATCGCTGGTCGCTCGTCTCAATGAGAAAGAGCAGCACGGCAGTTCTTACAGTGCGATCGTACGTGAAAATCGCGAACATCAGCTGTTTGAACCGGTTCTGCGTATCCGTACCCATGGCGTCGATACTGATTACGATCTGGATGCTGATTTTATTCAGGGTGGCGAATACCGCAAAATCTGTGCGCTGGGCGAACAACTGCGCGGCCTGATCGAAGAAGACGCCTTCATCGAACGTGGCGAACGCCGTCAGCCCGTGACCAGCTTCGAGCAGGCACTGGAATGGCTGGTGAAAGAGTCGCGTCGCGGTCTGTCGATTCAGCGCTACAAAGGTCTGGGCGAAATGAACCCTGATCAGCTGTGGGAAACCACGATGGATCCTGAGCAACGCCGCATGTTACGTGTGACCGTGAAAGATGCCATTGCCGCTGACCAGTTGTTTACGACGCTGATGGGCGATGCGGTTGAACCGCGCCGCGCCTTCATCGAAGAAAACGCCCTGAAAGCCGCCAATATCGATATCTGATAACAGGATGTGCTGAAATGAGAAAGTCCGAACCGGGAAACCGCTTCGGGCTTTTTTTCGTCTGCAGCCCCCCGCATTCTGACTGGCTTTAGCCCGGCATGTCGCTTAGCATTGAGGAAGATTTTTCAAACTCTGAGGATGCTATGGCTATTGAATTAATTGCAATTGATATGGACGGGACATTGCTCAATCCGCAGCATGAAGTGACTCCTGCCGTAAAAAAAGCGTTATCCGATGCGCGTGCGAAAGGTGTGCAAATCGTTCTGGCGACGGGCCGTCCATTTATCGGCGTGCAGCGTTATCTGATGGAACTGGATTTGCAGCAGGAGGGTTGCTACTGCATTACCAACAACGGTGCACTGGTTCACAATGCGAAAGATGGCAGCGTGATCGCCGAAATATCCCTCAAAATTGAAGATTATCACTACTTCGAACAACTGGCGCGTGAGCTTGGTGTGCATTTCCATGCGCTGACTAAAACCGATCTTTATACCGCGAACCGCCATATCAGCAAATTCAGCGTGCATGAATCCTTCACGACCGGTATTCCGCTTCAGTTTTGCCCGGCGGAAGAAATGGATACATCCCTGACCTTCCCGAAAATCATGATGATTGATGACCCGGAAGTGCTGGATCGCGCCATCAGCCAGCTTCCGCAGGAAGCCAAAGATCGCTACACCATCATGAAAAGCTCACCGTATTTCCTCGAAATCCTGGATAAACGCGTGAATAAAGGCGAAGGCGTTAAAGTACTGGCCGAAAAACTAAGCATTCCGCGCGAAAACGTTATGACGCTGGGCGACCAGGAAAATGACATCGCGATGCTGGAATACGCCGGAATTGGTGTTGCGATGGGCAATGCGCTCGACAGCGTAAAAGCGGTCAGCCAGTTCGTCACCAAAACCAATACCGAAGACGGTGTGGCGTTTGCCGTGAACAAATTTGTGCTGAACGTCTGAGAGAAGGCCATGGAAAAACAGTTAACTTCCGATGCCCGCGGGCATCAGTTGACCAACATTAACATCTGGACGCCGGACAACCAGTGGCTGGTGTACGACGTGCGTCCGCACGGTGGCTCTTTCACCGGTTCGACCATTGAGCGTGTGAATGTGAAAACCGGCGAGACGGAAGTCCTTTATCGCGCTGGTGAAAATGCTCACGTGGGCGTGGTGACAGTCAGCCCGGGCCAGCCAGCCCGTTATGCGTTTATTCATGGCCCGGAAAATCCGGATGACGGCTGGCAATATGATTTCCATCACCGGCGCGGCGTGATTGTTTCTGAGCCACAACGTGCGCAGGCCGTGACGCTCGACGCGATGGACATCACTGCGCCGTTTACGCCCGGCGCTTTGCGTGGCGGCACGCATGTTCACGTTTTCAGCCCGGACGGCTCCCGCCTGAGTTTTACCTACAACGACCACGTTTTGCATGAGCGGGATCCGGCGCAGGATTTACGCAACGTCGGCGTCGCCTTATCTGCACATCCCGTCACGCCGCCAAAACATCATCCACGTGAATACGATGGCAGCCATTTCAGCGTTCTGGTCAGCGAAACAACCGCTAAACCGGAACCCGGCAGCGACGATATTAACCGCGCCTATGAAGAGGGTTGGATTGGGCGCGAGGGGTATTTAAAGCCGGATGGCATCCGTCAGCTCCGGGCGCTGGCTTTTATCGGCGACACGCTTTCCGCAGGCGGCGAAAAGCACCCGGAAATTTTTGTGGTGGATTTACCGGAAGACGACGCGGATTACCTGAAAGCAGGGGGAAAACCGTTGCAGGGAACGCCGGACACGCTGCCTGCGCCACCGGCGGGTGTAAAACAGCGACGCATTACGTTTACCGAAAAAGGCATCGCAGCCCAGCCGCGTCACTGGTTACGGGCTTCGCCGGATGGCAGCCAGATTGCGTTTCTGATGAAGGATGAAAAAGACGTGGTGCAGTTCTGGACGGTATCGCCCAATGGCGGCAAGCCGGTGCAGATCAGCCATTCGGCCAGCGGAATTCAGTCGGCGTTTAGCTGGAGCCCGGACGGAAAATCGATAGCGCTGGTGTGTGACAACAGCGTAATGCGTCTTGATGTGGAAAACGGAGAAATGCACCGGCTGACCGGGAGAACGGAAATCGCGCCGTGTGCGGACGCTGTCGTGTATTCGCCGGATGGCAGCAAAATTGCTTTTATGCGTCAGTGCGGGGAGTTTGCTCAGATCTTCGTGACGGGCAGTCACTAAGCATTTTATCAAACCGGCCAGTTCTGGCCGGTTGCACTTCATTTTTTCACTTCTTGTGTGCCGAAGATTTTTGCCCGCGTGGCGTGGTCGTCATGGGGGGAACATGGTCGATATCAACGCCGTTGCTCAGGGCGATATTATGTTCTTCACTGGCTTTGACGCGATCGCGCGTCGTCACTTTTCCGCTGCGGTAATAATCGTAAGGCAACAATACCGTATCCAGCACGGCGCTGAACGGCAAATCGATTAACAGCAGTGGCGTCATTACCCAACTGGTATCATCGCTTTTCATCATGTTTACATCTGCGCGTGCGCCAGAATAATAGCCGGTATCGCCACCGGTGTGGCTCATCACGCTGGAACAGCCGCTCGTCGCTAAAAAAACGCATCCTGTCATCAGCGGCGTTAGTGCAAATTTCATCATGTTAGAACTCATCTTATGCTGTCAGGCTGAGCTTTTAAGTCAAAGTGACTTATACCACTCAGCACAAAAAATTAACAAAGCAAGCTGTAGCTCTGTGGCTGCGATCTCATTAAGTGTAATTACTATTTGAAATCTTGCAGAAAACTGCCTGTAGTCCCTGGTGTTTTGCCCTACCCGACAGGTATTTTGGCCCCTGTGGTTTAAACAACAACCAAAATTTTTAGTTTTTGAAACTTGAAATTATTCCTTTCGTCTCCATTTTTAATGTACGACGCAGGAAACGATCGCCGGAAGGGATCGGAAATATAAACTGCGTTGCGAGCCTGTCCAATCCGGAAGGCTATTTATATACACTCGCTGAATGTCAGGAGAAGTAGTGATGCGCAATTTTGATTTATCCCCGTTATACCGTTCTGCTATTGGTTTTGACCGTTTATTCAATCTCATCGAATCGGGTCAGAATCAGGGTGGCGGCTATCCCCCTTATAATGTCGAGCTGGTTGATGAAAACCATTACCGGATTGCTATCGCGGTAGCGGGATTTGCCGAATCCGAACTGGACATCACGGCGCAGGACAATATGTTAGTGGTCAAAGGCGCGCATGCACCGTCTGACACAGACCGCACGTATTTATATCAGGGCATTGCTGAGCGTAACTTCGAACGCAAATTCCAGCTGGCCGAACACATTCAAATTAAAGCGGCTAATTTGTCGAATGGTTTGCTGTATATCGATCTGGAACGCATCGTTCCTGAAACGTCCAAACCACGGCGTATCGAGATCCGCTAAGCGTTTATAAAGACAACGCACAAATGAAAAAGTTTAGGCTCGCCGTCAGGGGGCTGAACCGTCACACCCAAATCGGGTGACGGATTAATTAATCTCGCTTCAAAGAAGGAGTTATACAATGCGTAATTATGATATTTCCCCATTACTTCGTCAGTGGATTGGTTTTGATAAATTAGCCAGCTCAATGCAGGGTGCCGATCAGGCTTTCCCGCCGTACAATATTGAAAAGTCTGACGACAATCATTACCGCATTTCACTGGCGCTGGCCGGTTTCCAGCAAAGTGAGCTGAATATTGAAGTGGAAGGCCCGCGCTTAACCGTCAGCGGCACCCCGGCACAGCCAGAAACGAAAGTGGAGTATTTGCATCAGGGGTTAGTGATTAAGCCTTTCACCCTGAGCTTTACGCTGGCAGAGCATATGCATGTGTCGGCCGCCGAGTTTGTCAACGGCCTGCTGCATATCAGCCTGGTGCGTGACGTGCCGGAAGCCTTGCAGCCACAGAAAATAGCGATCGGCACCGAGAAACCTGCACTGGAGAATCAGACAGCGTAATCCGGCACGGTTGGTAAAAACGAAAACAGGAGGACAAATGTCCTCCTGTTTTTTTATGCCTGTCGCGCAGAAAAATTAATTTTCGGCGTGCGCTTTCTCGACTTCTTCCGCCAAAATTTTCACGCCGCGTTCAATTTGTTCGGCGTCCGGCACGTAGTTCATACGCATACACTGATGCGTGTGTGCCCACGGATGCTCCAGCCCCGGGAAGAAATAATCCCCAGGCACCATCAGCACGCCGCGCTGTTTCAGGCGCTGATACAACACTTCAGTGGTAATCGGCAAATCCTTAAACCACAGCCACAGGAAAATCGCGCCTTCCGGTTTGTGGATCAGGCAACGCTCTTCCGGCAGATAGCGGCGCAGCGTGGCGATGGTTTCCTGCACGCGCTGGTAATAAAACGGTTTGATGACTTCCTCGGAAAGCCGTAGTAAATCGCCACGGGCAATCATTTCATTGGCGATTGCTGGCCCGACGCTGCCGGGCGACAGACTGATAATCCCGTTCATATTACTGATCGCTTTGATTATTTTCTCATCGGCAATCACGATGCCGCAGCGTGAACCCGGCAGGCCGAGCTTCGACAGGCTCATGCACAGAATGATATTTGGGTTCCACAGCGGCGTCGCGTCGGTAAACACAATACCCGGGAACGGCACGCCATAGGCGTTATCGATTAATAACGGGATATCTTTTTGCTGCGCCAATGCATCGAGGCGGATCAGCTCTTCGTCGGTAATCACGTTGCCGGTCGGATTGGTCGGGCGGGAAACGCAGATCAGACCGATATCATCGGTAATATTCAGGTGATCAAAATCGACGTGATATTTGAACTGGCCTTCCGGCAGCAATTCAATATTCGGCTTGGCAGAGATAAACAGATTTTCATCCAGGCCTGCGTCGGCGTATCCCAGATATTCCGGTGCCAGCGGGAACAGCACTTTTGACATGCTGCCGTCGGCGCGACGTCCGGCGAACAGGTTAAACAAATAGAAGAAGGCGCTCTGGCTGCCGTTGGTCAGCGCGATATTTTGCGCATCGAGCTGCCAGCCGAGTTCTTTCTGCAACATTTCTGCCAGTGCGTGACGCAGTACGTCCTTGCCCTGCGGGCCATCGTAATTGCACAGTGCTTCGGTCAGCTTGCCCTCGGCCAGCATTTCCGTCAGCAGCGTCTGGAAATAATCCTGCATCTCAGGGATCTGCGCCGGATTACCGCCGCCCAACATCACAGCACCTGGTGTGCGTAAACCGTCATTCATATCGCCCATCAGGCGTGTAATGCCTGAAAAGCGGGTAAATTTGTCACCGAAAGCAGAAAACGTCATAGAAAGCTTTGTATGTTATCGAAATGTGATGACCACCATAACGCCTGCGGCAAAGCAGTGCAATCGGACCACCGGGATTTGAATTTCTCATTCCCTCTCCGTTGATACTGAAAGGGAATGAGAACAGAGGATTACTTCCTGAGGACTTCCGGATTAACGCAGAACTGTTTTACTTCACCGTTCAGGGCCGCAATCAGGTTATCCACCGCGCAGGCCGCCATATCATAGCGGGTCTGATGGGTAGCGGAACCCACATGTGGCAGCGCCACCACGTTTGGCAGGCTCAGCAGCGGGGAATCTTTCGGCAGCGGTTCTTTCTCAAACACGTCCATTCCGGCACCATAAATCGTCCCGTCTTTCAGTGCTTCAATCAGTGCGGGTTCATCAATCACCGGGCCACGACCGGCGCTGACCAGCACGGCGCTGGATTTCATTTTCGCCAGCTGTTCCTTGCCAATCAGATGGAAAGTTTGTTTGGTCATCGGCAGCAGAACACAGACAAAGTCAGATTTCTCCAGCAGTTCGTCCAGCTCACATTTACGTGCGCCAAAACGCTCTTCTGCTTCGGTATGCTGGCTGCGGGCGTTGTACAGAATCGGCATATCAAAACCGAAATGCGCACGTTGCGCGAGCGCCAGGCCGATGCGGCCCATGCCGATAATGCCCATGGTTTTGTGGTGAACATCAATGCTGAACCAGTCGGGTCCGACGTTTTCTGTCCATTCGCCCGCTTTCACTCGTTCGGCCAGATTCACGACACGGCGGGCAGTCGCCAGCACCAGCGCCATCACGGTATCGGCGACCGTATCGGTCAGCGCGGTCGGGGTGTGCATCAGCGGGATTTCACGACGCGTCAGTTCAGCGACGTCAAAATTATCATAGCCGACGGAGCTGGTGGAAACGGCGCGCAGGCGCGGTGCGTGATCCAGCAAATCTTTATCCACCCGCCCGCCTGAGCCGAGTAACCCTTCTGCGTTCTGCAATGCGTCTAAAACCTGCGCACGGTTTTCTTCAGTGATGTCATCAAATTGGGTGATGGCGAAATGCTGTTCCAGGCGTTGCTGCAGGTCTGCGGGTTGTTTCTTATACACAACGATAGACGGCTTCATCAATTACAACTCCCTCAGGTTAAGGAAACTTCTTTTTGTTTCATTTCAGATTGTCGCGGTTTTACCAGCAGGGTTAATCCTGCGGAAACCAGTAACGACACGGCCATAAAAATAAAGGAGGCTGCCGGGCTGCCGGTATTACCGTTCAGATAGCCGACAAACCAGGAACCAAAGAATGAGCCAAGCGCCCCGAGGCTGTTGATTAACGCCATCGCGCCGCCGGAAACATTCTTCGGCAGCATTTCAGGAATGATTGCAAAAAACGGACCATACGGGGCATACATTGCGGCGGCGGCGACCACCAGTAAACTGTACGAAAGCCAGAAATTGTTTGTGCCAACGGCCCATGAACCGAAAAATGCCAGCGCGCCGACCAGTAACAACGGCCAGACAAATAACCGGCGGTTTTGCATTTTGTCTGAGGCCCATGACACGACAATCATCGCGATGGTGGCCGCCAGATAAGGTGCAGAAGAGAGCCAGCCGGCTTCTACCATACCCATCGATTTGCCGTCGCGCAAAATCGACGGCAGCCACAGCACAAAGCCGTATACGCCGATGCTCCAGAAGAAATATTGCAGGCAAAGGAAAATGACGTTCCGCGAGCGGAAGGCTTCGCGATAACCGCCCACCGCCTGAATACTTTCCTGCTCTTTTTCCAGCTGTTCGGCCAGCGCTTTCTTTTCCTGACTGCTCAGCCAGCTGACTTCTTCGGGTTTATCTTTAACGGTGAACCACCAGATAATCGCCCAGATCACCGCCGGAATACCCTCGAAAATAAACATCTCCCGCCAGCCGAATGACTTGATCAGATAGCCGGAAAGCACCGACATCCACAGCACCGTGACCGGATTGCCGAGGATCAGAAACGTATTGGCGCGCGAGCGTTCGGACTTCGTAAACCAGTTGCTGATATACACCAGCATGGCGGGCATGACCGCGGCTTCCACCACGCCCAGTGCGAAACGGATCACCGCCAGCATCGGAATATCGGTGACGACACCGGTGAGTGAGGCGAATCCGCCCCACAGCAATAAACACCAGAAAATCAGCTTTTTAACGCTGCGCCGCTCGGCGTAAACCGTGCCGGGGATTTGGAAGAAGAAATAGCCTAAGAAAAACAGCGCGCCCAGCAGGGATGACATGCCTTTGGTGATGCCCAGATCGTCATTAATGCCCGCCGCCGATGCGAAACTGAAGTTTGAGCGGTCGACATAGGCCAGGCTGTACGTGATGAACACGACCGGCATGATGTACCACCACCGGCGGGTGGCGATCCCGGGCTGTTTCATGGCGATTTCTCCTGATGAGGCATCAGAATTATTTACGCAGCAGTTCGGTGTAGTAACGCGTCACGGCGGTCAGGTCATCCCCTTCCAGCGGGAATTCGATGCCGCGCGGCACATCCTGCGGCAAAATTTTCAGCAAGGGTTCCCAACTGCCATCGCTGTTATCGAGCGCCACGGCGTGCCATTTCCCCGCGCGATTTTCCGCGGCTTTCACATGTACATAACCCACATGTCGCGCCAGACGCTCGGCGGCAGCGGCCGGATCCTGCCCAACCCACAGCCAGTTCGCCATATCAAACGTCAGGCTCAGGGGCAGATGCAGGGATTCCGCGGCAAACGCAAAGGCATTAATGCGCGACAAAATTCCGCAGTCGCTCGACTGGTCATTTTCCACCACCAGTTTGACGCTCTGAGAATTCAGCAGCACGCGCAACGGCGTCAGATCTGCACCCGGTTCGAATTCGCCCAGCGAAAACTTAATGGTGCGGGCACCTAAAACATGCGCTTCGGAAAAATACTGTTTTGCATCCGGATTCAGTTTCCCGCCTGAGATGAACAGCGGGAAGGGCACTGAGTAAACCGAAAACAGTCCGTGGCGCTTAATGTTTTCCGCCAGTTCGGGCAGGGAATTCAGCTCTTCTGCACCGAAGAGTTCGCGACGAATTTCCACACCGTCAGCCTGTGCGTCTGCAATGATAGAAAGCAGCGCGGCCTGCCCGCCAAGGGCCTTCACCACGCTGTTGCCGTAAGCGGCGGTGACAATGACGACTTCTCTTTTCATGCGTGTGTATCCTGGTAAACGCGCCACTGCGGCGGCGCAGGCGATCAAATCCAAAACATCATTTTAGTAAAACAAACGGCAGCCGGAGATGTTGTTAATGTTTTGTTTCGTTTTATACAACCTAATTGGAACCGGTTCCAATCAACAGGAAAAAAGGCCCAAAATATGATCCCGCTCACGAAGAACGGGGAGATAACCGGACAGAAAAAGATTCAGCGCGCCGCCGTGGAACCGCGCGCAATCAGCTCGCCGGAAAATTCCAGGTCAGTGACCGGTTCAGTATTTCCCTGTATGCGGGTCACAAGCCGTTTGAGTGCAGCGACACCCATATCGTAGGTCGGCTGTTTCAGCGTAGTGATCCCGACGCCTGCCAGTTCGGCCCAGACCAGTTCGTCAAAGCCGGATAACCCGATATCAGGCCCCCAGACAATACCGAGGCGGCGCATTGCGCGTGTCACCTGCAGGGTCAGGGTGCCATTTACACACATTACTGCTTTATGTTTATCCGGATGCCGACTGATGAACTCTCTGAGCAGGGTGTCCAGCCCTTCGGTATTACTGATCTCAATCTCGCCCTGTTCAGCGATGTATTGCGGTGATTGCTGCATGCGCTGGAGAAAAGTGCGCAAACGGTCAAAACGGGTATTAATCGTGGCGGGTTCACTGATGAAAAGCAGGGCTTCGAAACCCTGTTGCAGGAGGTGATTGGTCATCATCTGCGTCGCTTCCACGTTGTTCAGACCAATGACGTCGCAGGCGAAATCCGCGACTTTACGGTCGATCAGCACCATCGGTAAATTGGCCTGTTGCAGTGTGGAAATCGCCGCCTCGCGCATACCGACGGCGTTGACCACAATGCCGTCCACGCGATAACTGCTGAGCAATTGCAGGTAATGCTTTTCCTGATCGAGCTCGTTATTGGTATTACAGACCAGCAGCGTCAGCCCTTCCTGACGGCAGGCCGCTTCAACGCCACGCATGACTTCTACAGAATAGGGATTGGTGATATCGGCAATAATCAGCCCGACAAGACGCGTCTGGCCGCTTTTCAGGCTACGGGCCATCTGGCTGGGCTGATAATCGAGCAGGGCGATCGCCCGCCCGATGCGCTCTTTTAACGCGTCGGACAGCAGGTCTTTTTCACCATTGAGATAGCGTGAAACGCTGGTTTTGCCCGTTTTCGCGGCGCTGGCGACATCGCGTATTGTTGCGCGTACCGCCGCGGCCGGTTCCTGTTTTTTGCTCACAACCTTTCCCCCGTCATGCTTTTCCCACGGAGACTAGCACAGAGTGCCGAAAGGCTGCATCCGTTACTCAGCGCAATCCTTCCGCCGGTCTTGCCGCCGGAACCGCCTGTTTCTCCGGCCGGTTACTGAGCGTAAACGCGGAAATGATCGTGACGCCAAACGCGATACCGCCAAGGATCAGATAGGTGTCGCTGAACCCGATGCGGTCATACAAGCTGCCGGCGAACGCCGAAAGGAAAATTGCCGCCAGCTGTTTGGCAAAGTTAAACCCGATCAGATAAATGGTCGCCGAGAACCGGACATCAAAAATCTGCGTGATGTATTTGAACACGCCGACCAGAAGGAACGGCACTTCCAGTGCGTGCAGCATTTTCAGCAGAATGACTTCGATGGCGGTGGTCGCAAATGACGAGCCTACAATGCGGATCGACATAATGGTGCCTGCCAGCAGCAGCGTATTTTTCGCGCCGATGCGGTTAATAATCCACGGCGAACAGAACATGATCAGCGCGTTGCACAGCTCGCCCGCAGTGGTGACGTAGCCGAACATTTCCGTACCCTGCTGCGGTGAGGCAAAGAAGGTTTTGAAGAACGTGGCGAATTGCTGATCAAATACGTCATAGACGCAGGCAACGCCGATCACGTACAAAATCAGCATCCACAGTTTGCGTTCTTTCAGCAGCAACGCCGCCGTTTTCAGCGAAAATTGCGGCTGATTGGCACCCAGTTTGTCCATCACCACGGCATTCTTGTTTTCCTGCGGACGGGAAATCAGCAGCAGAACCATCAGGATCAATGCCGCGCCGGAACCCATCCAGAACACGATATTCGGGTTGATGTTAAACAACACGCCTGCGGTCGAGGCGCAAATCCCCCAGCCAAAACAGCCGAACATCCGCGCCTTACCGTATTCAAAAGCGCTGTTGCGGCTGACCCTTTCGATATACGCCTCGGTTGCGCCGGAACCGCCGGCAAAAACGAAGCCGATATATGCGCCGCCGAGTATCGCGCCGAGCACGATATTAATTTTCAGCAGCGGAGCGAAGACGTAAATAAAGAACGGCGCAAACAGAAAAAGCAGCACCGCGATAATCCACAGAAGATGTTTTTTGAGGCCGAGCTTGTCAGAAATAACGCCGAAAATAGGCTGAAACAGAATGGCAAACAGTGACATGCTGGAAAATACGATGCCGGTTTCCGTTTTGCTAAGGCCGATAATGTCCGAAAGCCAGATCGGTAAAAACGGATAACAGGTCGCCATAATGAAGAAGTAGAGAAAGAAATAGGCACCAAATATCCAGAAGTTAGTATTTTTTTTATAGAAACAGCGATCGGAAGTTTGTGTAGGGTTCATAGTGATTTCCTTGCCGAAACCATGAAAACCGGCACCTGCGTACCGGCGTTTTTTGTTGTTATTTCATTTCTTCAAAGCCCAACAGCAGGGCGCTTTCCGGATCCAGCACCGGCAATGTCAGCCCGGCGTTCGCCAGCCATTCACCGCCCAGCACCGGTGATTCGTGCAACCACGCCGGTTGTGCGCGCATGGTGTGGCCGCTTCCGCCGCCTGCCAGCAATTCCGGTTCATCCAGCACCGTGACGCGATAACGGGCGTCTGGGTTTAGCCCTGGCACCCGAAGCGTTCCCGGCAGTGACCAGGTCGGCATCGCAAGCTGGCTGACCAGAAACACCGCGTGATCGCCGTTTTTGCTGACCACGCCGTTAATCAGCATGGAATCATCGTGGCTGTCGATGCGGTACACATCGCCGCTGTGCAGCAATGGCCGCAACTGCTGATGTAGCCGGGTATATTTCGCAAATCCGGCGCGTTCGGCGTCGCCTTCTTTCACCGGATCAAGCTCAATACCCATGTGCCCGAACAGCGCCGTCAGGCCGCGAAACGCAATGCTGTGCTGGCGCGAGGTGGCGTGGCACAGCTTGTTGCCGATGTGCGATCCCATCACTTCCGGCGGGAAGAAATAGCTCATGCCGCGTTGAATTTTCTGCCGCTCCAGCGCGTCGTTGTTGTCAGATGTCCAGAAACGATGGCTGCGTTTGAGTACCTCATAATCAATGCGCCCGCCGCCCGACGCGCAGGATTCAAACTCAATGTGCGGGAAGCGCCCGCCGAGTACGTCGAGCAGACGATAAAACTGCCGCGTCTGGTTTGTCAGCGCCGCGCGGCCTTCATGCCCCGGCTGAACGATTTCGCGGTTCATGTCCCATTTCACATAATCCACGTCGTGCTCGCCGAGCAGCCAGCTCATGCGTTCCACCAGATAATCAAAGACCTGCGGATTATTCAGATCGAGCACGAACTGATGACGGCCACTCGGTTGCTGATAACCCGGCAACGCCAGCAGCCAGTCCGGATGTGCGCGGTACAAATCCGAATCCGGGTTAATCATTTCCGGTTCAACCCAGATACCAAATTCCATGCCGAGTTTTTTGACATGGTCAATCACCGGTTTCAGCCCGTTCGGGTATTTCTTTTCGTCGAGATACCAGTCGCCCAGCGCGGCGCGGTCATGATCGCGCCCGCGGAACCAGCCGTCGTCGATAATGAAGCGTTCAACGCCTAACGCCGCGGATTCTGTCGCCATCTGCATGATGTAGCCGGGATCGTGATCGAAATAGATGCCTTCCCAGGTGTTGAGGTGCACCGGACGCGGTTTTTCCACCGGGAAGCGCAGGATCTGCTCACGCACAAACCGGTGAAACTGCTGGCTCATGCGGTTCAGACCGCTGGCGGAATAACTGGCGTAGAGCCATGGCGTTTCCAGCGTTTCTCCTTCTTCGAGACGCTGTTCGCCGGGGAAATACAGGGCTTCAGCCTGCACCACGCGGCGGCCATCGGTTTTGATATCTGCCCGCAGGCGGTGATTGCCGCTCCAGCCCAGATGCATTCCCCAGACTTCGCCCTGTTCTTCGCTGAAACCCCGATGACCGATCATCATCGCCGGAAAATGTTCAGAAGAGGTTTTGCCACGGCGGTTTTCCTGAACGATGCCGCCGTGATCCAGCAACGTGCGGTGCGGCTGAAACTCTTTGATCCAGCGGCCATGAAACGCCATCACTTCGGCAGCGCGCTCTGGCAGCGGCAGCGTAACGGCCAGACGCGTCAGCTGATAAGTGCCGGGTTTGAGGTTGGTCAGCGCATTTCGTGCCTGCAAAATGCCACTGGCATCCAGATGCAGTTCACTGCGAAATTGCAGACCGGCGATCGGGTCTTCGGTGGTGATGGTCAGCTGATTACCGTGATGCCTGACGTCCGTCGTATGGAACACCGGTGACCAGTCCAGACCGTCGCGATGGCCTTCCACGCCCGGCGTACCGAACAAGCCGCGCCCGGAATCGGCGCTGAGATTGACCGGTGCATCGACATCAATACGGCCATTGGGCACCGCACGAGCCAGGGAAATCAGATCTTGCTCTGAAAACTGGCTGAGGCGTTTTCCCCAGTAAAGGATTTCGGCGAACGGCGTGCAGCGCACAATCAGGCTGGTGTGTTCACTGGTTAAATGGACGGTCTGGTTTTCCATATTGTCACAACTCCACAAGGGTAAAATGCAGCGATAAAACGCGATTTTGTGGAGTAACTATTGATCCGAAACGTTTCGGATTGGAAATATAACCGTCCAAATTTGTGATATAGAGTGGAAAAATAATCTAAAAGGGAAGTATCAGCGTGGTGGATGTGCGGTGACGCCCGCCTGTAATTCCGGCTGCCAGAGTACCTGCAAATTGTTTACCGGCTCATTGCGGATCAGCGCCCGCGTCATGTCGGCAATTTGCAGCCCGACCGCTTCGCGCGTGCCCTGACGGACAGCCGTGACGGCGACGTCGGGCACGCTGTCGGAAGGTAATCCGTCAAAAATAATCAGCGAAACGCCGCCGCTGAGCAGTAAACCAGCTTCGTGCAACGCCAGCGCCGCGCCTTCGCCGTGCATATTACAGTCGCAGACAATTGCGGTTGGCGGCTGAGGTAACGCCAGCAGCGCCTGCGTGGCCTGATAACCGGCACGGCGGCTGGGGCTGACTTTATGCGCGTAACCTGGATTGAGCGGCAGGTTGTTTGCCTGCAAACCATCGAGATAACCCTGATGGCGCTGGCCAATAAACGATTGCTGATTGTTCTCGCCGAGAAACGCGATACGGCTGTGGCCGAGCGCGGCCAGATGATCGACCGCCATCTGCATGCCGGCGCGGTTATCGAAATCAAACCAGGCGTAATCCTGCGTCAGACACTGGCTGCGCCCCAGCGCCAGAAACGGGAAATTACGCTGCTGCAAATCCAGCAGGCGCGGGTCGTTATCCAGCGTATGCGCCACCAGCATGGCATCGACGCGTTTACTTTCGATAAGCCGCCGCCACGAAAATGTGCCGAGTTCGTCCGGCACCAGCAGCAAATCGATTTCATATTTCGCCAGTTCGCGGGTAATACAGCCGACCATTTCGATGAACGCAGAATTGCTTAAAGGGTGTGAAGTGAACGGGAAAATCAGACCGACGGCATCGATCTTGCCCATTTTCAACCGGCGGGCAAGGGTGTTCGGGCGATAACCGCGTAAATCTGCCGCCGCCTGAACCCGCGCTTTGGTGTCTGCTGAAACGTCATCGTAACCGTTCAGCGCACGGCTGACGGTGGTGACAGAGAGACCGAGATCTTTCGCGATAGCTTTTAGCGACATGCTGAGTTCCGTTGCGCAGGTGGGGGAAGAGGCTTTGGCGGAGAATAGCATAAACGAAAAACGAACCCCTGAGGCTCCGTTCTTATTGTCAGTGTAATATCCACCTCTCAAAGAGGTGGATATTCATTTGCTTTATTAGAACGTAATCCTCATGCCGGCATTTGCCTGCCATGAGCTGATACCTTCATCGCTACGACTTAAACGCTGCTGATACTGAACGCCAGTATTCACTGAGATGAGGGGGGTAATCTCACTAATGATACCGACATCAATACTTGCCGAACTCCCCGGCATTCCCATATTGAACGTGGAAGCGTTATCGTGATTACGGGCGCTGCCAATCCATACATCCGGCGTATTGCTGAAGTCTTTGGTGAGATAAGCGTTGGAGTAGAACATCAGGTTACCCGCTGCGCTATTGCGTAGTTTGTAACGATAACGGGCACCAGTTTGCCCGGTTGGGCGAACGATATTGTCGTAGTGCACTGCAGTACCGTCTATATCGGTGAAGTCGTCCACCTTTAATACCTGGATACCCGCACCCACTACAGGAGCAATTTCGTGGTCGCCAAAGACAAACGGGTAGCTACTTTCAAGCGTACCGCTCCAGGAATAAGCGTCAATGTTGGCCACTTTACCGCGCGCATCGGTCGAAACATCTCCATCGTATTTTGTGATATCCGCGCCGAGGTCAAAGGTCCATCCGTTTTGATGGCGGAAGGTGAGCTGCGAGGTCAGGCCATACGTCGTGTAATTCCCTTCGCTGTTGCCGTCCCTGGCATCCGGAGTCACTTTCAAGTCGGCGTTTGAGATAGCTACATTCCACGCCAGATATTGCTCATCATTACCCAGATGCATCACTTTCCCACCCAGCAGCCAGCCCTGCTCTTTCTGGGTGTAATCGTAACCATAATGGGCAAAATCCAGGGAGGAATGATAGGTGTCTTCACCATTGATGTACTGCAACCAGACCGGGTAATGTTCGCTCTCTTTCCCTGCCATGATCGAGGTTTGCGCCAGATTACGAAATGTCTGATTTATTCTGCTGTTATAACTGAGCAGCGCGGATGGCAACGATAAGTAAGACGGAACCTGTGGAATGACAGCAAGCCGGCTTGGCTGCAAAGGCGTAACAGGATCGTAAGCTCCGCTATCAGGCACATCTTGAGTGGGATCTGGGATCACAACTGGTTCATCCGGTGTTGGGTCTGGAACGGGCGTTGGTTCATCGCCCTCAGTCAGATAGCGAGATTCCAGACGATAATCCCAGTACCCGCCACTGCCGCTAACTTTACGGCCTGCTTCGTCACTTTTGCCGGGTGCAAACGCATAAAGTGAATATTGCCATGGGCCATTGGCGACATAACCATGCTCAAGCTGGAAACTGTCTTTAGTTGACATTCCACCTACTTGTACCAGTGACATCCCTTCTTTAGCCCCTGCAATACCGCTACTGTTCAGATCGGTCATATAACCTTCCCCGAGCAGATCAACCTGTATCGTTATGGCTTCCCGTGTTGCATCAACATTCCCCGCAACCAGCAACGTATCACTCGCAGATTGCTGCTCGCCCAGGTAGCTGCGTAAGTTAAGACGGGTATTATTTGCAGCCACTAAATTTCCAGTCACTGTTTGTGAAACAGCGGCAAAACTCCCCGCTTTTAGCAGCCCCGAATTTGAATCATCAAAAGGATGCAGCGAAACGCTATCGCCCAGCGTGAGATTATTGACTGTGGCGACACCTGCCAGGGTTGTACCCTCGTACATATGCACATCAGAATTTACAGAGCCATCAAGATTCAGGGTTCCACCATAAACAGTAACCCCACCGTTCAGGGTATTTTCACCCTTCCAGAACAGGGTGTTGCCGCCATATTTTTCCAGCGAGCCTTCCCCTGTCACGCGACCGATAAGCCAGTTGTCTGCGGAGCCATCGGTGCTGGCCAGCGTTGTTGGATCATTCACCATGATCAGTTTCGCGAGTTTGTTCACCTCAATATTGCCGGTAAAATGTGTTTTGCCTGCCATGACCATGTCAGCTTGTTCAGCAAGCGTGACGCCACCAGACAGGGATGCATGTTCATTCAGAACGAAATGTGCACCGCTTTTTACCTGCAGATTATTCACATGGTAGCTTTCGTTAATCCAGTCATCGCTGAATACCACTCTGGCTGCATGGGGTGTGGGCCGCCCGCTAAAAATCGTGGTTCCAGCTTGCAATGCCATGTTGTTAACATTGCCGCCACCCGCGAAGTTCCAGCTTTGATTTCCGACCGGAGCGTAGACAATATTGAGTGAGTCGGGATGCTCCGCAGAGCCTAAATGGCCGACAAATACCTGTGCGGAAGTGTTGTTCAATGTCACCGTAGACGCATGAGCATCGTTGGTATTGGCAATAACGGCACCCGCGTCATTATGATTAATGGTGGTGAAGGACAGATCATAGCCATTGAGATCCAGCGTACCCCCGCGCGTACCGAACTGTATTTGGTCCCCCGTAATTTGGCCGGCATCGCCAAGCTGTACTACAGGGCGGCCACTGACCAGTGTGACGGTGGAAAATGCCTGCCGCTGATTATGTTGATCGGCGTGTTGTGCCAGAATGACAGTGCCGTCCCCAACCCTCAATCCCCCTCCGTTAACTCCAGTGGCATTAACATGCAACGTGCCTTCACCAATTTTGTGAAGGTTATCGCCCGCGAGCCCATTAACTTCCCAGCTGACGGTTTTACCTGCATCTACTTCAACACCGCCACCGACCCAGGTTGAGTTTGCTCCTTCCGCTGAGATAACCCGATAATCATTGGAAAACTGGAGTTTTGCCGCGCCGTGATTGACGGAAGAATCCAGTACGATCAGCCCGCCCTCGCCGTTAAAACGCAGGTCGTGTGTCGTATTCAGTTCTTCATAACTGGCCTGAGTGGGCAACGCATAATTCAGGCCATGCCATTTCCACTGAGAGTTGCCCTGAGCTATCGCCAGCTTGCCCCAGTGAATATTGCCATCCGCTTTCGTATCTGTGACATCGGGATCGGTCGTTGCATTAATGACGGATTGTATAAATGCTGTCTGCAAATCCAAGGCATAAGTCGTGATGTTATAAACGCCGTAATCTGAGCCAGACGTTAAAACGCCGTATAACTTCCAGTGTTTTTCCAGGCTGTCGTAGACAAAGAGCGGGCTCCCGCTGTCACCCCCTTGCCCCGCACTGCTGAAAGGCTGTACACGTGAATCTTTCGGGCCATAATTTGTCCACCGCAACCGCCAGTTTTCAAAAGTGGGGTTTACAATCGTACCGCCACTTATCCAATTATAAGCTCCGCTTAGCCATTTATTTTTTTGTGTGGCTGCGTCGATCTGATATTGAGTACCTGAGCCGACACGCGAAAAATATTTATATCGCTCATGATCGTTGCGTACGTCATTGGCGATGACCATGGAGGAGGGGGCTACATCAGTGACAACTTTATTTAAGCGTGGGGTATGAAAATCTTTACCTGAAGGATCTATATTCCTGCTAATAATTTTAAAGCTATAGGAATATTTTGCGCCATTTCCAAATTTAACCCCGCCATAACCCCCATTATGTGCAACGCTAACAATATGAGACGGTGATATTAACGTCGCAACGGCGCTGTCATCTGAAGAACTAAAATCCGGCATCGGGAAATTAAGAAAGCCGGCAGATGTGCCATCAGTTTTAAACACTTCAATATTTTCAGTGCCAGGCGTGTATTTACCCAAGTTTTCGGCAAAGTCGCGGTAATCCTGAACGGATACGTCTTCACGCATCACGCCCGCATATGTATTAAATATTGCACAGGATAGTAGTGTAACGAATAAATTCGGTTTCCATTCCATTTTCGGGCCTTATTTTCCTTTTAAAATGAGGCCCACTATAAACTACGCAAGTTGTAATAATTAAGGGTCGTCGTCACGAATAGAAATGAAGGATTAATTATTTATTAAAATCATTGTTAGTTTTTTCAATATGTCTTTCAGGTTTTGTTTGTTTTAAATATATAAACAATTTATACCGTCGCGGTAAAGTATATAAATAATAAATTGATGCTGAGGTGGCGCGTTGTTATCTATCGTTAGTATCTCAAGTGATACGTTTAATTTAAGCGAACTAGTCCGTTATTTAATTAAAACGGAGCCCTGAGGCCCCGTTTTAATTTTGGATATTAACTCGATTATTGCATCGGGCTGAGGGTGATTTCCACGCGGCGGTTCTGCGCTTTACCGGCCTCAGTGCTGTTGCTGGCAATCGGATTATCCGGGCCTGCGCCGGTTGTCCTCACACGGCTGCCTTCAACGCCCTGTGTGATCAACGCGCTGCCCACGCCGTCAGCACGTTGCTGCGACAGTTTCATATTGAGTGCACGGGTACCGGTGCTGTCGGTATAACCGACGACGTTTACGGCGGTTTTCGGATACTCTTTCAGTACCATCGCCACGCCGGTCAGCGTGTTCGCGCCTGCCGGTTTCAGCGTGCTGCTGTTGGTGTCGAAGGTCACGTTGTTCGGCATATTCAGCACGATATTGTCGCCCTGACGGGTCACGCTGACGCCGGTGCCTTTCATTTTATCGCGCAGTTTAGACTCCTGCACATCCATGTAATAACCTGCGCCACCACCCAGTGCCGCCCCCGCCGCTGCCCCGATCAGCGCGCCTTTGCCGCGGTCGTGCTTGGATGAGGAAAGCATGCCAACGCCAGCGCCGAGTGCGGCGCCCAGCCCGGCACCGATGCCCGCTTTGCCTGCTTCTGATTCCCCGGTGTAAGGGTTGGTAGTACAGGCTGACAGGCCCATCGTCACACACAGCACGCCCGCAACTACTAGAAGTCTTTTGTTCATCGTAATTCCTTTCTGGATGTTTATTTTTTAGAACTTTACTGCTGCATTATGACCGCGCTCTTAACGGCAAGTTGCACATAAAAAGGTGTCAAAACATAAACAAATGCAACAGGCAGAGTTCAGCCCTGCGGCGTTCTGGCGCTCTTTATGCGTAATTTTGAAGGATTAAGCAGTAGGAGAATTCCGGTTATCCGTTTTTGCAGATTTGGAGGCTTATCCGGAAAGGGGAGAGTACCAGCGAAGGATCCATGTCGGCAGGTTGGTTCCGGGGTGGCAAGTTTCAGCGGTGATCTCAAAGTTCTCCTTGCGATAGAACGCCATCGCCCGGTGATTTTGCTGATACACCTCCAGCAACAGAACCGGATATTCCGTTTTGGCTGCGGCCATCAGGCGCTGTGCTGTGCCGTCGCCGTAGCGGCTTTCTTCCACAAACAGCGCGCCGATAAACTGCTGATTCAGCACGCTGATAAACCCGCCGATATGACCTTTTTCGTCACACTCAACCCAGGTCCGGGCTTTAGGCAAAAAATCTTCCCTTACCATTTGCAGGCTTTCAATCCAGTAGGATTCGGCAATGAAAGAATGAGAGATCAGGGAACTGCGCAGCCAGAGCAACAGAATGGCTTCGTGATCGGCGGGCTGCGCAAGGCGGATCATGACGGCTGATTCGCCGGATGGCAGAAGCAATAAGACTGGTGATCGTTCACCAGGCCTGCCGCCTGCATAAAGGCATAACAAATCGTTGAGCCGATAAACTTAAAGCCTTTCTTTTTCAGTGCTTTGGACATTGCATCGGACACCGTCGTTTTGGCCGGAACGCCTTCCGGGCCGAGTGGATTATTGATGACCGGTTGATTGCCCACGAAGCTCCAGATGAAATCTGAGAAGTCCTCGCCGCTGGCCTGCATCGCCAGATAAGCCTGTGCGTTGCCGATGATGGCTTTGATTTTTCCCCGATGACGAATGATACCGGCATCCAGCACCAGGCGTTCGACGTCGTCGTCGGTCATTTTGACAATTTTCACCGGATCAAACGCGTGGAAGTTCTGGCGATAATTTTCGCGCTTTCTCAGCACCGTTATCCACGAAAGCCCGGCCTGCTGGCCTTCGAGGCACAGCATTTCAAATAACTCACGGCCATCTTTGACCGGCACGCCCCATTCTTTATCGTGGTAATCGAGGTAAATCGGTTCTTTTGAAACCCAGCTGCAGCGCGTCATCTCGTTTTCTCCTTGAAAGCGTGGCTCCAGTGTGTGGTTTCTCGGATAACTCTGCAACGTCGCAATTTACCTGTCACGAACTTGACGCTGGTCGGATCTGAACAATATTTAAAGCCATTCATTACGAATTCCTTACATTTAATCAGGGGCATGCGCCGCTGAAACTTCAGGAAAACAGGTTTATGGCAGGCACAAAAAAGTACGCAACACGGCTGACGCAGGGCGCATTCGCCGTGGCGCTTTGCCTCGGAACGCAGGTTTCCGCACAGGCTTACGATCAGCTTTATGTTTTTGGCGACAGTCTGAGTGATACCGGCAATATCGGCCGCTGGACCTTCGACAGCAGCACGCATCAGCTTTATGACGAGATCCTGGCGAACGATATCGGCATAACCTTAAAACCTTCGTCACAAGGCGGGCTGAACTATGCCGAAGGCGGCGGCGTCGCGGTGCCGGGGCTGGATTCTGATTACACCACGCAGGATCAGGTGAAAAGTTATCTGGCCTCGACCGGTGGCAAAGCCGATCCCAACGGGCTGTATATTCACTGGATTGGCGGAAACGATCTGGCGGCGGCGGCGCTCAATCCGCTGAACGCGCTGGATATCGCCACCAACAGCGCGACGCAGGCCGCGTCCCAGGTAAACGATTTGCTGAAAGCGGGTGCCGGAACGGTGATTGTGCCGACGGTGCCAAATATTGGGCTGACGCCGGTGCTGATGGAAGGAATTATTCAGGTCGGATTGCTGCCGGTTCAGCAGCAGGCGCTGGAAGCGGCCTATCAATATCTGAATGCGCAGAACACGCCGGACGCCGCAGCGCGTACCGAAGCGATTCATAACGCGCTTGCGGCCGCGGCGGCCGAAGGTTCGAATATTCCGCTGGTTCAGGATGTGATTGCGAAAGGGCTGGCCGCCGCTTATGACGCACTGAAGGACGTCGCAGGCGGGCTGACCGACACTTACAACACGACCGAGGATATTGCGCTGGCGAAAACCGGCGGCAATATTGCGCGCGTGGACATTAACGGTTTGTTCAATGAAGTGATCGCCGATCCGGCGCTGTACGGGTTCGCGAATACGGCGGGCACGGCATGCCCGGTCGGGACTTCAGCTTCCGAATGTACGTCAAATCTGCCGGGTTTCGACAGCAGCAAAGCTTTTCTGTTTGCTGACCACTTTCACCCGACACCGCAGGCGCACGCGCTGATCGCTGAATACATGCAGTCCGTGCTCAACGGCCCGCTGGAAGCCACAGCGCTGAATCAGGGCTCGCTGGCACTGGCGCGAAATACGCAGGGAATTCTCGACAGCCGTTATCAGCAATTACGCACACAGGATAACGACGCCGGAACCTTCGGCATGTTCGGCGGTTACGCCGGGCAAAGTGCGGACAGCAAAATTTACCCGTCGCTGGGTGATGGCTCCCTGACCTCGAATTCGCTCAATATCGGGATGGATTATCAGATGACCGATCGCTGGATGATGGGGCTGATGATTTCCGGTTCCGACGATAAACAGGATCCGACTGACCATTACAGTTACCGCACACGTGGCTGGATGGCGACGGCGTTTACCGGCGTGAAAATCGCCGAAAACGGCTGGATCAACGGCGATGTCCACTACGGCTCGCTGAATTATGACGACATCAACCGCAGCATCAAACTCGGGCCAACCACCCGCACTGAGCGCGGCGAAACCGACGGTAAGCAGATTGGCGGCCGCATCACCGCCGGCTGGGATTTCCCGATTTTACCGGTGCTGAAAACCGGCCCGGTGGCGCAGTACAGCTGGGATTACAGCAGCATTGAGGGTTACAGCGAGAAGGGCAATAACAGCACGTCGATGCGCTTTGGCGACCAGACCTCGCACTCACAAATCGGCGCGCTGGGCTGGCGTCTGAACGCGGAGCTGGGCATCGTGAATCCGTATGCACAGGTCACGTATGACCGCCAGTTCGGCGACAAAACCTATACCGCGACCGGCGCCATCAAATCCACCCGCACGCATTTTAGCCGCACCACCGGCGAGCAGGACGACGACTGGGTCGACATGACCGTGGGCGCCAACGTCCAGATCACCCACAGCATTTCCGCCTTCGCCGCCGTCTCCCAGACCACCGGCCTGGATTCCGGCGAACAAACGTCATACAATGCGGGGATCAGCGCAAGATTTTAACTCTCCAGGGGGCGAAGGCCCCCGTATTCCTGCCTTAAATTAAACACTTTCTCTCAGGTAAGCTGCACTTACCTGATTCTGGCTGATTATCTTCCGTTCAGCGGGTATACTGTCCGACTCTTTATAAACCCACTTTCTCGCGTGCGAATCCAACATGCAAAAGTTTGATACCAAGACATTTCAGGGCCTGATCCTGACACTGCAAGATTATTGGGCGCAGCAGGGCTGCACCATTGTTCAACCGCTGGATATGGAAGTCGGCGCGGGCACCTCGCACCCGATGACCAGCCTGCGCGCACTCGGCCCTGAGCCTTTTGCGGCAGCCTATGTTCAGCCTTCCCGCCGCCCGACCGACGGTCGCTACGGTGAGAACCCGAACCGCCTGCAACACTATTATCAGTTCCAGGTGATGATCAAACCGTCACCGGAAAACATTCAGGAACTGTACCTCGGTTCCCTGAAAGAGCTGGGCCTTGACCCGCTTATCCACGATATCCGCTTCGTAGAAGATAACTGGGAAAACCCGACGCTCGGCGCCTGGGGTCTCGGCTGGGAAGTGTGGCTGAACGGCATGGAAGTGACGCAGTTCACTTACTTCCAGCAGGTCGGCGGCCTGGAATGTAAACCTGTGACCGGCGAAATCACCTACGGTCTTGAGCGTCTGGCGATGTACATCCAGGGCGTGGACAGCGTTTACGATCTGGTCTGGAGCAACGGTCCGCTGGGCAAAACGACTTACGGCGACGTGTTCCATCAGAACGAAGTGGAGCAATCCACCTATAACTTCGAATATGCCGATGTCGATTTCCTGTTCTCCTGTTTTGAACAGCACGAGAAAGAAGCGCAAACCCTGCTGGCTCTCGAAAAGCCGCTGGCACTGCCTGCTTACGAGCGCATCCTGAAAGCTGCACATTGCTTCAACCTGCTCGACGCGCGTAAAGCGATTTCTGTGACTGAACGTCAGCGCTACATTCTGCGCATCCGTACCCTGACTAAAGCGGTAGCTGAGGCGTATTACGCTTCCCGCGAAGTGCTGGGCTTCCCGATGTGCAAAAAGAACGAGAAGTGAGAAACAGCCATGACTGAAAAAACTTTTCTGGTGGAAATCGGCACGGAAGAACTGCCACCGAAGGCCCTTCGTAGCCTTGCTGAATCCTTTGCCGCTAATCTGACTGCGGAACTCGATGCGGCGAATCTGCCACACGGGGACGTTAAATGGTTTGCTGCACCGCGCCGTCTGGCGCTGAAAGTCTCCGGTCTGCATGAATCACAGGCCGATCGCGAAGTTGAAAAACGCGGCCCGGCTGTGGCGCAGGCGTTTGATGCAGAAGGCAAACCAAGCAAAGCCGCAGAAGGCTGGGCTCGTGGTTGCGGCATCACCGTCGAACAGGCTGACCGTCTGGTCACCGACAAAGGCGAATGGCTGGTTTACCGCGCACACGTCAAAGGCGAAAGCGCGCAACAACTGCTGCCTGCAATGATCGCGACATCTTTGTCCAAATTGCCTATTCCTAAACTGATGCGCTGGGGCGATTCCGACGTGCAGTTTGTGCGTCCGGTTCACACCGTGACGTTGTTGTTGGGCGATGAACTGATCCCGGCGAAAATCCTCGGTATCGATTCTGCGCGTACCATTCGCGGCCACCGTTTCATGGGCGAGCCGGAATTCACTATCGATAACGCCGATCAGTACCCGCAAATCCTGCTGGAACGCGGCAAAGTCATTGCGGATTACGAGCAGCGTAAAGCCATCATCAAACAGGATGCTGAGAAAGCGGCGAAAGAGATTGGCGGTATTGCCGATCTCAGCGAAAGCCTGCTGGAAGAAGTGGCTTCTCTGGTGGAATGGCCGGTGGTTCTGACCGCTAAATTCGAAGAGAAATTCCTGGCAGTTCCGGCGGAAGCGCTGGTTTACACCATGAAAGGCGACCAGAAGTATTTCCCGGTGTACGACGCCGCGGGCAAACTTTTGCCGAACTTCATCTTCGTGGCCAACATCGAATCGAAAGATCCGCAGCAAATCATCTCCGGTAACGAGAAAGTGGTTCGCCCGCGTCTGGCCGATGCGGAATTCTTCTTCAACACTGACCGTAAAAAACGTCTCGAAGATAACCTGCCGCGTCTGGAAACCGTATTGTTCCAGAAACAGCTGGGTACGCTACGTGACAAAACGGACCGCATTCAGGCGCTGTCTGGCTGGATTGCCGGGAAAATCGGTGCCAACGTTGAAAACGCAAAACGCGCGGGTCTGCTGTCCAAATGTGATCTGATGACCAACATGGTCTTCGAATTCACCGACACACAGGGCGTGATGGGCATGCACTATGCGCGTCACGACGGCGAGCAGGAAGAAGTCGCGGTTGCGCTGAACGAACAGTATCAGCCACGCTTTGCGGGCGACGAATTACCGGCATCGCTGGTGGCTTGTGCGCTGGCTATCGCAGACAAGATGGACACGCTGGCCGGTATCTTCGGCATTGGCCAACATCCAAAAGGCGATAAAGACCCGTTTGCACTGCGCCGTGCTGCGCTGGGCGTGCTGCGTATTATCGTTGAGAAAAACCTGTCTCTTGATCTGCAAACCCTGACCGAAGAAGCGGTGCGCCTGTACGGTGACAAGCTGACTAACGCCAAGGTTGTCGATGAGGTGGTTGATTTCATGCTCGGTCGTTTCCGCGCGTGGTATCAGGAAGAAGGTCACGCGGTCGATACCATTCAGGCCGTGCTGGCGCGTCGTCCAACCAAACCGGCTGATTTCGACGCCCGTGTAAAAGCGGTGAGCTACTTCCGTACGCTGGATGAAGCGGCAACGCTGGCTGCGGCCAACAAACGCGTTTCCAACATCCTGGCGAAATCCACCGACGTTCTGCTGGATCACGTTCACGCCTCCGTGCTGAAAGAACCCGCTGAGCTGAAACTGGCTACGCATCTGGTGGTTCTGCGTGACAAACTGGAGCCGCTGTTTGCTGCCGGTCAGTACAAAGAAGCGCTGGTCGAACTGGCAGCCCTGCGTGAAACCGTGGATACGTTCTTTGACACCGTGATGGTGATGGATGAGAGCGAAGCGATTCGAATCAACCGGTTGACGTTACTGTCCAAGCTGAGGGAGTTGTTCTTACAAGTGGCGGATATTTCTTTACTTCAGTAAGTAAGCAACTTTTCAAAAGTCAAAATCAGGTCAAGGTCGTGGGCGTCGGCCCACACCGACTTGGGGGCGGCATATCGCCGCCGCCCCCAAGACCCCCGGGCTCTTTCACTGCGCGCTACCGCTCGCTGGCTATGTTTCAGACACTCCTCTTATTGCCGCAAAATCCCGCCGCTTCGCGGTTCCCTACGTTCGGGCTACAACCCGCGTAAAAAGACACGCGGTTTTCCACCACTCCTCCGGCGTGATTTTTGAAAGCGGCCACTGGCTTTCTAAAGCACAACCTTACTGGCTGATTCTCAAATCTTCCTTTGACTTAAAAAGCCTCCAGCCGCTTTCAGAAGACTTGCTGAGTGAGAGTTTCGAGACCGCAAGGCTCGAATACCGATACGAAGGAACCGCGCAGCGGCAAGTTTTCGCGGCAATAGCGGTCGCTTCTGAAATATAGCCAGCGAGCGGTAGCGCGCAGTAAAAAGACGGGAGAGATCCAAGAGAGGCCCGTCCTGGCCTCTTTTGGGCGGTTTCGGCGCAAAGCGTTAAGTGAGCGCTGCAATTGAGAAACCGAAATTGTCGCGGTTCTTCTTTTAGCATTAAGGCCAGTAACGCCAGTTTGGGTGGTAACCCAAGTTATGGACGTTGAATTTAAAAAGCTCAACAGCTGAGCCTCGGCAAAAAAAGGGATTTTAAGGCGCAGCCTTAAGTATCACATCCCCCCCAGATGTTCTATCCTATACCCCGCATGGGATGCACAGCATCGGCAGGGAATTCGCCGGTAGAAGAACATTGAAATCAGGAGTCAGGACTCATGGCTGTAGGGATCAGAAGCGGTGCATTTTCTCGCTGGCTGGCGCCGTTTATTGCACTGCTGGTAGTGTTTCAACTTACCGCATGTGGCGATAAAGAACCGGAACAACGCAAAGCCTTTATCGATTATTTGCAAAATACCGTGATGCGCAGCGGGCAAAACCTGCCATCGCTGAGTGAAGATCAGAAGCAACGTTTTGGTAATTACGCGAATGACTACGGCATCATCCTGTCATTCTCCCGTCAGATGAAAGGTGCTGTTGAAGGCAGCTTTGCCCCGGTCGTCAGTGCCATCGGTCAGGTGCGTACACCGCAGGATTACATGACCCAGCGCAGCGCACTGCAACAGGCCGCCAGCACGCTGAGCTTGCTGAATGCACAGCTACGCGATTCGAAAGTGAAAGCGGATACTGCGATGGCTGTACTTAAGCAGCCGGATGACCTGAAAGCGGTTTACGGCCAGGTCTACAACTCGGTGGTGACTCAGCCGGCGAACGTGCTGACCCCGCTGGTGCCTGCGCTGCAAAGCTTCACGCAGGATATCGTCTCCGTGGGTGACTTCCTGCAACAGCAGGGGACTCAGGTTGCTTTTGCTAACGGCGGCGTACAGTTCCCCACTCAGCAGCAGGCGACGCAGTACAACACTATGATGACAAATCTCGTGGGTAAACAGCAGACATTGCTTCAGGCGCAGAAAGTCGCACAAGGCGATTTCAGCAACTAAGCGCGACCCTGAGTGACAAAAGCCACGTCATTTTATGCGTGGCTTTTTTATTGGGTCAAACCAGTGCTCCGGTGCCGCATATTTATAAAAAATGACAATTTATTGCCTGCAAATTTTGTAGATTTCCTCTACTTTTGATCGCAACTGTCCGATTTTCCCCGTTTTTCACTCTAAGGATTTTTTGATGAAACGTCAGACGATGACTCTGTTGGCCTCTCTGGTGCTGGCACCTGCGCTGGCCAACGCCGCCGACAGCGCAACGGCAGATTTCACCCCGGCGCAGCAGGAAGCCATTGGTAAAATTGCGGCTGATTACATGCTTCAGCACCCTGAAATTCTGGTGCAGGTCAGCCAGAAGCTTCAGGCTAAACAGGCCGATCAGCAGCAACAGGAAACCCTGAGCGCCGTGCTGGCAAATTCAAAAGCACTGATTGAAGATCCAGCAACGCCGAGTTACGGCCCGAAAGATGCCAAAGTGGCCTTTGTAGAATTCTTTGATTACCAGTGCCTGTATTGCAGCCACATGGCGCCACTGGTTGAGCAGACGGTGAAAGCCAACCCGAACGTTCGTTTCGTCTTCAAAGAATGGCCAATCTTCGGTGACCGCTGGAAAGCGTCCATCACTGCGGCTGAAACCGGTATGGCTATCTGGAAAGAAAAGGGCGCACAAGCTTACTTCGACTACCACAACAGCATTTATCGCACCGGCCATGACGAAGGCAAACTGACCGACGCGGATATTGCTGGTGCTGTGAAAGCGGCGAAAGCGACAACCCCAACCGACGCGCAGCGTAAAGCAACGCATGACGCTATCGCCGCTAACGATGAACTTGCCCGCACGTTAGGCTTTAGCGGCACGCCTGGTTTTGTCGTGATGCCAACCAGCGGCGCGACCGCAGAAAACACCACCGTGCTGCCAGGTGCCGTGTCTGCCGAAGAATTGCAGGCCGCCATCGTGAAGGCGCAAGGCGGGAAGTAATCTCTGCTGAAAAACCGATATCAAACGGCGGACTGTCTGAAACAGCCGCCGTTTTTCTTACCCGCCTCCTGTAATTTTATTTCAATATCTTCCCCGTAAACTCAATTCCGCATTCACCTGACACGTCTGAACGGTTTTTAAACGAAATACACAAGTCTGGTGAAAAATACTTTGTGATGAATATCACATTTTAATGATAAAGAGTCGTTAATAAAACGTGACTTAAGTCACATTGTTGTCGGTGAATTGATTAAATTATCTGCAGTGTAGCTGGGTTACAGGCTGTTTTTGTGATCGTGATCACCAAAATGTAGGGGGTGATGGCTGTGTATGTGTGATCTTCATCACGGGCTGTCGGGTGACTACGCGGGGCCTATAATCGCATGGTAGAGTCCGCCTCGCAGACAGCAATTCGACGGACGGATTTTTAAAGTAGTGGCACAAAAACCGAATTAACCGTCACCGATAATTAACTGATATCACGCGCTCTATTGTCAGCGCGTATCAATAGGGGTGCGTTTTATGTTTTCACCAGACGTTAAGATCAAGGTTCAAAACTTTGGTCGCTTCCTGAGTAACATGGTAATGCCCAACATCGGCGCATTTATCGCCTGGGGTATCATTACTGCTCTGTTCATTCCTACCGGCTGGATCCCTAATGAAACATTAGCGAAGCTGGTTGGCCCGATGATCACTTATCTCCTGCCACTGCTCATCGGTTTCACCGGTGGTCGTCTGGTCGGTGGTGATCGCGGTGGTGTGGTCGGCGCAATCACCGTTATGGGTGTTATCGTCGGTGCGGATATGCCAATGTTCCTCGGCGCAATGATTGCAGGTCCGCTGGGCGGCTGGGCAATTAAGCGTTTCGACCGCTGGGTTGACGGTAAAATCAAAAGCGGCTTCGAGATGTTGGTTAACAACTTCTCCGCCGGGATTATCGGTATGCTGCTGGCGATCCTCGCCTTCCTGGCTATCGGTCCGCTGGTAGAAGCGCTGTCTAAAGTGCTGGCCGCAGGCGTGCACATCATGGTTATTCATAACCTGTTGCCGCTGGCCTCTATCTTTGTTGAACCGGCGAAAATCCTGTTCCTCAACAACGCCATCAACCACGGTATCTTCTCTCCGCTGGGTATCCAGCAGGCGACTGAAACCGGTAAATCAATCTTCTTCCTGATCGAAGCGAACCCGGGGCCGGGTATGGGCGTCCTGATGGCGTACATGTTCTTCGGTCGTGGCAGCGCTAAGCAATCTGCTGGCGGCGCGGCAATCATCCACTTCCTGGGTGGTATCCACGAAATTTATTTCCCATACGTTCTGATGAACCCACGTCTGCTGCTGGCGGTAATTCTGGGTGGTATGACGGGCGTATTCACCCTGACCGTACTGAACGGTGGTCTGGTTTCTCCGGCTTCTCCGGGGTCAATCCTGGCCGTGCTGGCGATGACGCCAAAAGGTGCTTATTTCGCTAACATCGCCGCTATCGTGGCTGCGTTTGCGGTTTCTTTCGTCATCTCTTCATTCTTGCTGAAAACAACGAAAGCAAAAGAAGGTGATGATCTGGAAGACGCAACCCGTCGCGTTCAGGACATGAAAGCCGAATCTAAAGGCGGTAAACCAGGCGCGACTGGCGTTGCTGGCGACCTGTCTACCGTACGTAAAATCATCGTTGCCTGTGATGCCGGCATGGGTTCCAGCGCAATGGGCGCCGGCGTGCTGCGTAAAAAAGTGCAGGATGCAGGGCTGACCAACATCAGCGTGACTAACAGTGCAATCAACAATTTGCCGGACGACGTTGACCTGGTCATTACACACCGTGACCTGACTGAACGTGCGATGCGCCAGGTGCCACATGCCCAGCACATCTCGCTGACCAACTTCCTCGACAGCGGCCTGTACACTGACCTGACTTCACGCCTGGTTGAAGTGAACAAAAGCAGCCAGTACAAAGAGAAAGTGACCACCACGTTGGGCGACAGTATTGTCTCCGACAGTGAAAACGAAAACCTGTTCCGCATCAGCGAAAGCAACATCTTCCTGGGCCTGCAGGCGGCAACGAAAGAAGACGCCATTCGTTTTGCGGGTGAACAACTGGTTAAAGGCGGTTACGTTCAGGCAGAATATGTTGAAGCGATGCTGGCGCGTGAGCAACTGACCTCCACGTATCTGGGCGAGTCAATCGCGGTGCCACACGGTACAATCGAAGCGAAAGATCGCGTACTGAAAACCGGTATCGTGTTCTGTCAGTATCCGGCGGGCATCCGCTGGGGTGAAGACGAAGATGATTCAGCGCGCCTGGTAGTCGGTATCGCCGCGCGTAATAATGAACACATCAACGTGATCACCAAGCTGACGACGGCGCTTGACGAAGACGGTGTTATCGAACGTCTGGCGAACACCACCAGCGTTGAAGAAGTTCTGACGATTCTTCGCGGTTAATCAGTAGAGCGTTACTAAGCGGGTCTTGATATTGAGACCCGCTTGTTGATTCGGAGCCGGGCGGCTCCCAGCTTTACCTAAAGCTTTTTACCAGAAAGTATGGCCCCCGATTTGAAGGAAATATTATGAAAGCATTACATTTTGGCGCAGGTAACATTGGTCGCGGTTTTATCGGTAAATTACTTGCTGATGCCGGGGCTGAACTGACATTTGCCGATGTCAGCCCTGCTTTACTGGATGCACTGAACAGCCGCAAAGGCTATAACGTGCACGTTGTCGGTGAACAGGCCACCGTTGAGCCTGTCAGCAATGTGAATGCCGTCAACAGCGCCGGTCAGGATGCCATCAACCTGATTGCCGAAGTCGATTTAGTGACCACCGCCGTTGGCCCGACCGTGCTCGAAAAAATCGCGCCAAATGTGGCGAAAGGTCTGGTGCTGCGTCACCAGCAGGGCAACGAAAAGCCACTGAATATTATTGCCTGTGAGAATATGGTGCGCGGCACCAGCCAGTTCAAACAGCACGTATTCAACGCGCTGCCGGAGGATGAAAAAGCTTGGGTTGAAGCGCATATCGGCTTTGTCGATTCTGCCGTTGACCGTATCGTCCCACCGGCCGCCGCCGGTTCGACTGATCCGCTGGAAGTCACCGTTGAAACCTTCAGCGAGTGGATTGTGGATAAAACACAGTTTAAAGGCCCTCTGCCGCAAATCGCCGGAATGGAGCTGACCGATAACCTGATGGCATTTGTGGAACGCAAACTCTTCACCCTCAATACCGGCCATGCGATCACCGCCTATCTCGGTCAGCAGGCGGGCCACGCGACAATCCGTGATGCGATCCTTGACGAGAAAGTGCGTCTGGTGGTTCGCGGCGCGATGGTAGAGAGTGGCGAAGTGCTGATCCGTCGTTACGGTTTTGATCCGGAAAAACACGCTGCATACATCGAAAAGATTCTGTCCCGTTTCGAAAACCCGTATCTGCATGATGATGTTGAACGCGTTGGCCGCCAGCCACTGCGTAAACTGAGCGCAGGCGATCGCCTGATTAAGCCGTTGCTGGGGACACAGGAATATCGCCTTCCACACGACAACCTGGTGACAGGGATTGCTGCCGCGATGCATTATCGCAGCGAGCAGGATCCGCAAGCTAAAGAGCTGGTAGAACTGCTGGAGAAAGTCGGGCCAAAAGCTGCCCTCGCCCAGATTTCAGGTCTGCCAGAAGAAGGCGAAGTTGTGGCGAAAGCCGTCGCTCTCTACGAATCGATGCACTAATACTGCGTTTATTTTGATTTCGCCAACACCAGGCAAAGAAAGCCCTGTCGGGCAGGATCTTCCTGCCCTTCATGTGCGCATCATGGATGACGCCAGGGGCGCTGTTAGCACCGGTTCTTTACTGCAAGTAAGCCCTATGGAAAAAGCTCAGGCGTTTGAAAACCGTGTACTGGAAAAGCTCAATGCGGGTAAAACTGTGCGCAGCTTTTTGATGACCGCCGTAGAATTGCTGGCCGAAGCGCTGGATATCCTGGTTGTGCAGGTTTTTCGCAAAGACGATTATGCAGTGAAGTACGCCGTTGAACCCCTGCTGACCGGCACCGGCCCGCTTGGCGATCTCTCCGTACGCCTGAAACTGATTTACGCGTTAGGCGTGATCAGCCGTCATGAGTATGAAGACGCGGAATTACTGATGGCGCTGCGTGAAGAGCTGAATTACGACGGCGAAGAGTATCGTTTCACTGACGATGAAATTCTCGGCCCGTTCGGAGAATTACATTGCGTGACGGAGCTACCGCCTGCACCCACCTTCCTCAAACCCGGCGAAGCCGACGAATCACTGATCGCTATGCAACGTCAGCGCTACCAGCAAATCGTCCGCTCCACGATGGTGCTTTCCATTACCGGCCTGATCGCGCATATCAGCAATCAGCAGCCTTCACGGCTTTCCCCGGTCAAAAAATAAATCCCCGTCATACTTCGATCCGCAGATGCGTTGACTGCGTTCACTCACCCGAATCACTTACCTGAGTAAGCTCATCGGGATCCCATCACTTGCCGCCTTTCTGCAACCCGAACTATCTTGGGGATTCGCTTTAGTTAAGCGCGTGACGCACTTCGCCGACCAGCAGCCACAGTGCGGTTAACGCCATCATTCCGCCCATAATTGTATTGAACAGTTTCAGCTTCCATTCCACACGTAACGCCTGACGCAATCTGTCACCCATCACCACCCAGATCAGAATGCATGGCAGATTGATCAGCGCGAAGCCGACGCAAATCAGCAGCGTGTGATGCAGCATATTGCCGTCCGGAGGTGTAAACAGGATCGCCACGTTAGTCGCCATCAGCCATGCTTTCGGGTTAATTGCCTGAAAAAGCGCGCCGCCGACCATATTCATCGGTTGCTGTTTTTCGCCTTCTTTCGGCGTGCCGGATCGGTAAATTTTCCACGACAGCCAGAACAGATAAGTACACCCCACCACGGCCATCGGCAGGCGCACGACGTTCATCCAGCTCAGTAAAATCGCCAGCATGGAGGTCATCAGTGCGCATTGCACCACGCAGCCCAGCGTGATCCCCAGCATCATCGGCACGCTGCGGCGTAACCCGAAATTAACCCCGGACGCCGCCAGCAACAGATTATTCGGGCCCGGCGTAATCGACATCACGGTGACGTAACTGACAAAAGCGGTATCTATCATTTTTTATTTTCCCCTGTGTTCCAGACAACCAGAATAATCAGCTCAGGAGGAAGGTAACAGAACCAGAAATACGCTATTGTTAGGGTTACAGTTTCAACAGGGAAAAACTGTACCCTTTCAATTTTACGGAACTGACACCATGACCGATATTGCGGAACTGCCCGACACCCGTTACAACCAGCTGGCGGAACAACTGGCCGAAGCCATTCGCCGCGGCACGCTGGCACCGGGCAGCCGGTTACCGTCGGTGCGGCGCAGTGCGCAAACCTGGTCGGTCAGCATTAATACGGTAGTCGCGGCGTACCGGCGGCTGGAAGATCGCGGTTTTATTGAGGCCCGCCCGCAGTCCGGTTTTTATGTGCGCGCCGCATTGCCCGCGCTGGAACATCAGCCGCCGCAGGAACAGCCGCAGACGTCAGCTGCCGAACCGGCAGACGAAGTACTGGATCTGATCGACACTGTTTTTGCCTCGCAAACCGACCCGGCGTACACCAATCTGTCGCTGGCCTGCCCGCAGTCCAATGACTTTTATCCGAGCGGAAAACTCGGGCGCATTATGTCGTCCCTGTTGCGCCGTCAGCCGGACCTGATCGGGAAATATGCTTTGCCGCCGGGGCATCCGGCGCTGCGGCAACAAATCGCCCGCCGCGCGCTGGCGCTGGGCATGATTTTAGAACCGACCGATATCACGATTACGCACGGTTGTATGGAAGCGTTGCAGCTGGCATTGCGCGTGACGACCAAACCGGGCGACAGCGTCGGGCTGGAAACGCCGACCTATTTTTATCTGCTGCCGATGCTGGCGAGCCTCGGGCTGAAAGCGGTGGAAATCCCGACCGATCCGCAAACCGGGCTTTCTCTGGACGTGCTGGAAATGCTGCTCAGCGAGAAGCGCCTGAATGCGGTTATCGCGATGCCGACAGCGCAAAATCCGCTGGGCTTTACCATGCCGCTGGATGCGAAAAAACGACTGGCGCGGTTGATGAACGTTCATCAGGTACCGCTGATTGAAGATGGTCTTTATGCCGAAATCCAGTTCGGTGCGACGCTCTCTCCGGCGGTGAAATCGTTTGATACCGATGGCTGGATCCTGTTTTGCACCAGTTTTACCAAAACGCTCGCACCGGATTTTCGCATTGGCTGGGTGGAAGGTGGCCGTTTTGCCGACCGGCTGCATAAACTGAAAGCCGTTTCCTCGATGGCGGAATCGGCCCTGCTTTCACAGACGCTGACGCTGTTTCTGGAGTCCGGCGGCTACGACCATCATCTGCGGGCGTTGCGCCGCCGGTATGCCTCGCAGGTCGAACAGGCGCGCGCGCTGATTGCTCAGCATTTCCCGCAGGGCACACGAGCGACCCAACCGGCGGGCGGTTTCGTCATCTGGGTCGATTTCCCGCCGGAAGTGGATTGCGTCAGGCTGTTCCATCAACTGCTGAAAGATAAAATCTGTATGACGCCTGGCCAGCTGTATTCCCCGAGCGGGCGTTACAGTAACGGCCTGCGTTTATCCTGCTGTTATGTGTTCGATACGCGCTATATTTCAGCGATGATCCGCATCGGCGAGCGGGCTTGTGAGATGTGCGGCTTACCGCCAGGGCTTGTGCAAGTGCAGGAGTGAACTGAAGAACCGTGCACTTTCTGATACACTGAGCGTTATTATCCCTTTTTACAGTTGTGCCCGCTGCGGCATGAACGGACTGAGACCATGAAAGAAATCGAAAAAGCCGAGATTAAGCGCCTTAGCGACATGCTGGATGCCCTGAACCACAAAGATGCGACCGTTATTCAGGCGGGTAATTCAGAGCTTATCGCCGCGCACGAAGAAGAAAAAGAGAAGCTGACTGCTGAGATCGCGCGTCTGAAAGAAGTTCGCGTAAAAAAACTCAGCACCGAAGCGCAGAAGCTGGAAAAGCTGTTCAGCCGTGAAATCACCAAGAAAGAACAGGCTGACATGGGCACGCTGAAGAAAACCGTACGCGGGATCGTGGTGGTTCACCCGATGACCGCACTGGGCCGCGAAATGGGCCTGAAAGTCGTTACCGGTTTCTCTAAAAAAGCCTTCTGATTTTAGCTCCACGGCAGACGAGTCGGCCCTGCTCCTCCCCCTGCGAAGGGGGAGGCCGGGAGGGGGGTAGCTGGCAACACAATAGCTAAAGCACACTTTAACTTATGTTTTTGACCTTAATACCCCAACCCAACCCTCCCCTTCGCAGGGGAGGGAGCTAAAATTACTTCCCTTCCGAACCGAACAATCTCCGTCCAAAATCCTCGATCTTGCGCTGAACCAGGCGTGTTTGCATCGTCTTGCTCCAGCTGGCAGAAAGCCCGGCGGCCGACATCAGACGGCGATACTGTTCCTCATCAAACGGCATGTTAAAGGCAATAGAAATCGCTTCCGCGACGGATACCTCGCTGTTGCGCGTCAGCAACTCCAGCGGGCGATCGCCGCTGACATTTCCGGTGCCGATGACGCGATAAAGCCATCCGCAGCGCCCGCTTTGTTGCAGCAACGGCGACAGGTTTTTGCATCCCAGAAAATGATTGAGCTTATAGCAGGGCGCACGCGGCTGTGTGACCTGAATCAGCGCTTCGCCCCAGCGGAAAATATCGCCGATAAACACATTATCTTCCGTCATGCCGAGCGTTGAGAGATTTTCGCCAAAAGCGGGAGGATGAAAGCGGTCTTCTTCTTCGGGAAACTGCTGACGCAGCCAGGCGTAATGCTCGCGCGGAAAATGGCACAGCGCACGGTCTGCGCCGCCGTGATAACTCTTTTCGGCCTGCTGATCGCCTTCAAGCCCGGCGGAGGTCAGAACAACCGCGCCATCAATCTGCCGTTTGGCAATCGCGCTGGGCGAATAATCAGGATAGCTTTCGATATTGCCGATATAGACGTCGGGATAATGCATAAGGTCTCCGCGAGAAATCAGTCGTTGAGCTCAGCATAACCCGCATTGTCGGTTTGGCGTATCAGGAATCACCCCGCATGAAAATCACACGGGGCGATGTGAGGTAAATCAGAAGGTTTCCCAGTTATCCTGGCTGGTTTTATTCTGCACTGCCGGGAGAACCGGGCGGCGCAGCGCACCGGACGCCGGTGCTTTCAGCATATTGCCGTTATCGGCCAGACGGAATACCGACACCGCCTGCGTCAGCGTTGCGGCCTGATCTTCCAGAGAATCTGCGGCTGCTGAAGATTGCTCAACCAGCGCGGCGTTCTGCTGAGTGGTGCTGTCCATCTCGACAATTGCCTGAGAAATCTGGCTGATCCCGCGACTTTGTTCGTCAGAGGCCGACGCAATTTCTCCCATAATATCGCGGACGTGCGAGACGGATTTCACGATGTCCTGCATGGTGTTACCCGTGTTTTCCACCAGCTTCGCACCGGTATTCACCCGTTCGACTGATTCTGCAATCAGCCCTTCGATCTCTTTTGCCGCCTGTGCACTGCGCTGTGCCAGCGTGCGGACTTCAGAAGCCACTACCGAGAACCCGCGCCCTTGTTCACCGGCTCTTGCGGCTTCCACGGCGGCGTTCAGTGCCAGAATGTTGGTCTGGAAGGCAATGCCGTTGATGACAGAAGTGATTTCAGCAATACGTTTTGAACTGCCGGAAATCTGCTGCATCGTTTCGACGACTTCGCCGACCTGCTTGCCGCCGAGTGTTGCGGTGCCTGATGCTTCGCTCGCCAGCTTGCTGGCGTGATGAGCATTATCGGCATTCTGTTTCACCGTGGCGCTCAGTTCTTCCATGCTGGCGGCGGTTTCTTCAACCGCTGCGGCCTGTTGTTCGGTGCGTGAGGATAAATCGGTGTTCCCGGCGGCGATTTCAGCTGCCGCGTGGGAAACCTGCGAAACGCCTGAACGGATTTCATAAATCATCGTGCTGAGATTTTGGCTCATCGCAGCCACTGCGTTCATCAGCATACCCAGTTCGTCGCGGCGCGTTGTAGTGCGCGCGGCAGTCAGATCGCCCTGCGCAATCGCTTCAGCCGTTTTCAGCGTATCGCGGATTGGCTGTGCAATCTGGCGGGTAATTCGCCATGCAATCAGGATACCGGCCAGCATCACAATCAGCGTAATCACCAGCATGATCATCTGTGCATGGGTAATATCCTGATGTGTGTTATCCAGTTCATTTTTGAAAATTTTTGCCACCAGCGCGTTCATCTCGGTGGCTTTCACCGACAGAAGTTGCGAGTTTTTCTGTTCATCTTCATAGGCTGGCATGTAAGCGACGACGTGGCTTTTGTAAGTCGCCAGCGCCGTCATCAGCGGGGCCAGCGTTGCCTGCTGATTGGGCAACAGCAACGCGTTCAGCTTTTTAGCATTGGCCTGTGTATCGTCGATAGCCTGCAGTAAAGTGGCTTCGGATTCTTTGTTAATGTTCAGCAACAGGCCACGCACGTAATAACGCACGCTGATCAGTTTCTGAACGACTTCCGCAAGGGAAAGACGAATAGAGGGATCGGCATCTTCTACGCGCAGCTGTTCCTGCAGGCGCTTCACCACGGCCTCGGTTTCGGAAAGATTCCAGCTGGCACGCACGGCATCTTTTCTGTCGACTGCCTGTTTGAAGGCGTCCTGCGCGGCCTGGTATTCCCGGATTTTTACCGGCACCTGATTGAGATCGGCCTGGCTGGTCGCATCCCATTCCAGCTTGTCTTTCGACTGTGCAATCAGCTGTGACAGCGCATTGATTTTGTCCTGATTTTGCTTGAGGTAGGCGGGGTCGTAATTGAGCTGATAAAGCGTGCGGCTTAGGCGGGCATCATTAAGCAACGCATTCATCTGATTACTGAAATCAACTTTTTCAGCGCGCTGGCTGATGTCGTTAAACTTAATCATTCCGGCTGCGGTGATCACCGCGGCAATCAAAAGAACCAACCCGAAGCCGAGCCCGAGTTTAGTGCCGACTTTGAGATTATTCATCCACTGCGAAAGACCCGATCCGTTGCCCATAGTTTTTCTCCGTCAAACATCCCTGCGAAAAGTTAGCGATTTTGTGACGCCTTTGTGAAAGTTCTATCGGTAGTCTTTTCGGCAAACTTTATAGGATCTGTGGTGTATTTTTGATTAATGAGAGGGCGGTCTAAAAATGGTGGAAGGGGGAAGGATAATTCGCTGAAATACAGTGATCAGGCTTACGTTTTAGGGATGAAAACGAGACATAAAAAAGGCAGGTCACAGACCTGCCTCTTGCAAAAAACATCGTGCCCGCTACGGGCGGTAAAGCGAAATTATTTCGCTTCAGCCAGACGTTTTGCTGCTTCGTCCCAGTTTACAACAGCCCAGAAGGCTTTGATGTAATCAGGGCGTTTGTTCTGATATTTCAGGTAGTAAGCGTGTTCCCAAACGTCCAGACCCAGCAGCGGATAACCGGAAACGCCTGAAACTGCTTCGCCCATCAGCGGGCTGTCCTGGTTAGCTGTAGAAACAACCGCCAGTTTACCGTCTTTCAGAACCAGCCAAGCCCAGCCAGAACCGAAACGGGTTGCTGCTGCTTTTTCGAAAGCTTCTTTGAAAGCGTCAACGCTGCCGAAATCGCGTTCGATCGCAGATTTCAGTTCGCCCTGTAAGGTGGTGCCAGTTTTCAGGCCTTTCCAGAACAGGCTGTGGTTAGCGTGGCCACCTGCGTTGTTACGCAGTGCAACTTTCTTGTCCGCAGGCACTTTGTCCAGGTTAGCAATCAGCTCTTCAACAGACAGCGCAGCCAGTTCTGGCAGGCTTTCCAGCGCGGCGTTAGCGTTGTTAACGTAAGCCTGGTGGTGTTTAGAGTGATGGATTTCCATCGTTTCTTTGTCGAAATGCGGTTCGAGTGCGTCGTATGCGTAAGGCAGTGATGGCAGTGAATAACTCATGTTCATCGTCTCCATAGTGTAGGGCGGCACCGTCTTTGTGAGCACCGCGTAATCAGTCGGATCATTATAGTTAATTAAATGATATTGAAAATGATTATCTAAGCCAGACACTTCGTAAGGCCATGCGTAAGCCCCTGTTATTCGGGGCTTAGAACCAGATAATCGCAAACAATCCTAAATTGTCTAAAGGCACTGAGTGCTTAGAGGGTTCAATCATTGATTCTTCAGCCAGCAAGATAAAACCGGTAAGGCAAATCATCCAGAGACAGACCGTGTGCGCCGCTGCGATATAACTTTTGCTGAGTACGGCGTTGTTTTTTGCGTGCAGGCAGATTTAGCCCGTAAAGGTCGATCGTTACTTGCGCCCTTTCCTGATCCTGCACAGTTGCTGCGGCAGAAGGTTCAATCGAACCATCATCATTACATACAAAAAAGTGTTCAAAATCGTAGAGAACGTCATCGGGTTTTAGCAGCGCAGGATTGTACTTCTCGCCCTTCTGTTCCTGACATCGGTTGCAGCAGGGGAATAAATTTCCCCACGTATAAGCCAGCGCTGGGAAATGTTTTTTCGGTTGAAAATGCTCAACAGTTTCCAGGCTTTCAATGCCGATGATTCCATCACAAAAAGCGCAATGATTCAGCGTCATGGCTAAAAGCGCTTCACGCATTTGCTGATAGCTTTTTTTGGATCGCCAGCTAAATTTCGAATTAGAATTTGCAGCTCTGGCGGTCACAAAATCATCCGCCCACTTTGCATGCCTTGTTGCTAAAAGCGGCGGGCAAGCCGGTCTGGTAATTTTTAACATATTAATTCCCTTTAGGTTTGCGCCTTGCAACTTGTCTCATCTCCATCTGGACAATACCTTCCAATTCTTCGCTATTCTTGGCCAACAGCAATTCAACCGTTTTCTTCAGTTCATTGTCATCCTGCGTGCCAGCTAAATAACCATTTCTTGCAAGCCGGAGCTGTTCTAATAGCTCTTCCGTTTCAACATCAAATTGTTCTTCGACGCCGAACACTTCTTCCAGAATCACCTGATAACTTTTCCCGCCTGCGGATTCCGTCGGCGTAATCACTTCGGCAATATGCGGATCACGGCAAACCAGACGCAGCGGATCGGGCAACCGGTAAACCCAGGCATCTTCGACTGAGCCCACGACAAACGGCGAATGCGTGGAAACAAAAACCTGCGCATTGGGCAGTAATTTTTGAATCGCCGGAAGAATGCGGCGCTGCCATTTCGGGTGCAGATGAATATCGACTTCGTCGAGGAATAAGATGATGGGTTGCGAGAAGATATCGCGGCTTTCCTTCCATGGGATGGCTTCGAGTCGCAGAGCGAGGTCAGCAACCCAGCCGATAATGGATTTCAGACCGTCGGGCAGGACGTTAAAGGGGACGATTTCGCCGTTGATAATTAAAGAAACAGAACGCGGATTCCTTTCTAAACGAAATGAGATGTCTAAATCACAGACGGTCTTGATGAAATTTGAGATGCGCTCGAGGGCCAGATCATAATTTTTAATTTCTTCAAGTGCACCATCTTGCAAAGCTAATGCAGCATTGGAACGATTAAGGGCAATCCATTGGGCGACAATTTTAGGGCGTACTGTTGTATTGAAAGATAGAGCTTTTTCAAAGGGAGACTCGGTTATCTCTTCAATAGCAGTGACATCAAATTTATCACTTGAACTTGATTGGCCGGAATAGGCAAATGCTGCAAAATCAGTTGCCCCGTTCATTGTAACCATAAAATGTTGGTATTTTTTTAACTGCTCATTTTCGGAGGGCTCCAACATTTGTCCTGTAATTCCAAGCCCTTTATTTTTAGTATAAATATAATTTTTTAAGTAAATAGAGCTAGCCTGTGAAGCAAAAGAGAAATCAACTGTTGAAGAATTCTTAGAACATCGGCTGATAAGTAAATTTTCACTTCTGAATGTATATTCAAAAACCGCCGCCAGCGCATACAGCAGCGTACTTTTACCGCAGCCGTTCGGGCCGGTGAAGATATGAATCTCCGCCTTTTCCGCGTCAGCCTCGGCGCTTTTAATCGGTGGGAAATCAAAATGCGTATTCTCAAATACGCCCACATCCCTGAGAGTTATGCTTTCCAGTCGGTACGGCTGTCGCATTTGATTTCCTTATAATTATAGTTGAGGGGAACTGTTCAAATTCTGCGCTGAGTTTACCGCAACCGCTGAGGATGCGTATACACCGTTGCCCGGCCGGGTTTGCTGAAACCGACCAGCGTCAGGTTACATTTTTCTGCGACGTCTACCGCAAGGGTGGTGGCGGCGGAGACGGCGAACAGGATTTCAACACCGCACATTGCGGCTTTCTGCACCATTTCATAACTGGCGCGGCTTGAAACCAGCGCGGCGCCGGTGTTCCAGTCGTTTTGTCTGGCGCGCAGGCCGAGCATTTTATCCAGTGCGACGTGGCGGCCAACGTCTTCGCAGCCACCCGACATCGTGCCTTCCGGTGTGATCCACGCGGCGGCGTGCGTGCAGCCGGTCAGCTGGCCGATGGTCTGAACGGATTTTAGCTGATGCAGCGCGGCGTCCAGATTCGCCAGATCGAAGGTTTGCGTAAACGGCAACGGCGCGAGCGGGCGAAACAGATCGCCCAGCTGTTCGATGCCGCAGACGCCGCAACCGGTACGGCCCGCCATCGCGCGGCGGCGTTCTTTCAGCCCGGCAAAGCGTCGGCTCGATAACTCAATATTAACTTCGATTCCGTTACAGTTTTGCGCGACGTCCATTCCGTAAATGTCGCCGGCCGATTCGATAATCCCTTCCGAGAGCGAAAACCCCAGGGCGAAGGCTTCGAAGTCTTTTGGCGACGCCATCATCACCACGTGCGATATCCCGTTATAGACCAGCGCGACGGGCACTTCTTCAGCAATCCAGTCTTCTTCCGGCGTATCCAGACTGGCGCGCTGCATCACCGTTTTTTGGCGCGCTCCGATGATCTGAGTCACTTTTTTGTCATCTTTTTCGCCCAGTTCGTTTACTTGATGGACATCCATTGGCAATAACCTTATAAACAATCCGGCTACATAAGCCGTACAAAAAATATGGGTAATTCAGCCTTAATTTTACCGCTTCCGCCTCTGACGGGGAAAGCGCCAATTTGAAAAGCAATGTGTTAACAAATGATGCGAAGGAGTCTTTCATGCAGGTCAGCAGAAGACAATTATTCAAAATCTGTGCGGGCGGAATGGCCGGTACAACAGCCGCGTTATTAGGGTTCGCCCCGACGCTGGCGCTGGCGGAAACCCGCCAATACAAACTGCTCCGTTCGCGTGAAACCCGCAACAACTGCACCTACTGCTCAGTCGGCTGCGGAATGCTGATTTACAGCCAGGGTGACGGTGCGAAAAATGTCACCGAGAATATCTTCCATGTTGAGGGTGACGCCGATCACCCGGTCAGTCGTGGCTCGCTGTGCCCGAAAGGGGCCGGTGTACTGGATTATATTCACAGCGAAGGCCGTCTGAGATACCCGGAATACCGTGCGCCGGGCTCGGATAAATGGCAGCGCATCACCTGGGACGAGGCGATTTCCCGTATCGCCCGCCTGATGAAAGATGACCGCGACGCCAACTTTGTGGAGAAAAATGAGAACAACGTGACGGTCAACCGCTGGCTGACCACCGGAATGCTCTGCTCGTCTGCGGCCAGTAACGAAACCGGTCTGCTGGATCAAAAATTCACCCGCGCAATGGGTATGGTCGCCATCGACTGCCAGGCTCGCCTGTGCCACGGGCCGACCGTTGCCGCCTTAGCGCCGAGTTTCGGGCGCGGCGCGATGACCAACAACTGGGTGGATATCAAAAACGCTAACGTCATTTTGATTATGGGCGGTAACGCGGCGGAAGCCCACCCGGTCGGATTCAAATGGGTGATCGAAGCCAAAACCAAAAATAACGCCAAAGTCATTGTTGTCGATCCACGCTTTAACCGCAGCGCCGCCGTAGCCGATATTTATGCGCCAATCCGCGCCGGTTCCGACACCGCCTTCCTGCTAGGCATGGTTAATTACCTGATTACGCACAATAAAATTCAGACCGAATATGTCAGGGAATACACCAACGCCAGCCTGCTGGTGCGTGAAGATTATGCCTTTAACGACGGGTTGTTCAGCGGTTTCGACGCCACGAAAAAAGCCTACAACAAAGACAGCTGGCATTATCAGCTCGATGAAAAGGGCATCGCGAAACAGGACAAAACGTTACAAGACCCGCGCTGTGTCTGGAATCTGCTGAAAGAGCACGTTTCCCGTTATACGCCTGAACTGGTCGAACGCCTGTGCGGCACGTCGAAAGAAGATTTCCTGCTGATAAGCTCGATTCTGGCGGAAACCTGCGCGCGCGATAAAACCTCCACCATCCTTTATGCACTGGGCTGGACGCACCACACAGGCGGCGCGCAAATCATCCGCTGTGCGGCGATGATTCAGCTGCTGCTCGGCAATATCGGCATGCCCGGTGGCGGCGTGAATGCGCTGCGCGGCCACTCGAATATTCAGGGTTATACCGATCTCGGTTTGCTGTCGCTCAATCTGCCGGGCTACATGCCGCTGCCATCTGAGAAACAAACCAATATTACTGATTACCTGAAACAAATTACGCCGGGAACGCTGGTCGAAAATCAGGTTAACTTCTGGAAAAACACGCCGAACTTCTTCGTCAGCATGATGAAAAGTTTCTGGGGCGAACACGCCACGGCGGACAACGACTGGGGTTATGACTGGTTGCCGAAATGGGACAAAAGCTACGACGTGCTGCAACAGGCCGAGCTGATGACTCAGGGCAAACTCAACGGCTATATCGTTCAGGGCTTCAACCCGCTGGCGGCTTTCCCGGATAAAAACAAATCCTCGCGCGCGCTTTCAAAACTGAAATACATGGTGGTGATCGACCCGCTCGTGACCGAGTCTTCGAACTTCTGGCAGAACCACGGTGCGATGAACGACGTGCAAACCGCCGATATTCAGACCGAAGTGTTCCGCCTGCCGTCTTCCTGTTTTGCGGAAGAAAATGGCTCAATCGTGAACTCCGGCCGCTGGCTGCAATGGCACTTCCAGGCGTCTGAGCCACCGGGTGAAGCGCTGCACGACGGCAAAATCATTGCACGTCTGTTCATGAAACTGCGCGAGCTGTACCGGAAAGAAGGCGGGGCGAATCCGCTGCCGGTGATGAACATGGCGTGGGATTATCAGGATCCGCTTGACCCGCTGCCGGAAGAAATCGCCCGTGAAGCCAACGGCAAAGCGCTGGCGGATATCCACGACGATCAGGGCAATATTCTGGCGAAAAAAGGCCAGCAGATTTCCACCTTTGCGCACCTGAAAAATGACGGTTCGACCGCCAGTTTCTGCTGGATTTACGCCGGCAGCTGGACCGAAGCCGGTAACCAGATGGCGCGCCGCGATAACGCCGATCCGTCCGGTCTGGGCTGCACGTCCGGCTGGGCATGGAGCTGGCCGCTGAACCGCCGCATTCTGTATAACCGCGCCTCCGTTGACCCGCAGGGCCAGCCGTGGGATCCAAAACGCGAAATCATCCGCTGGGATGGCGCGAAATGGACCGGTTTCGACGTGGCTGATTACAGCACCGCCGCGCCTGGCAGCGGCGTCGGGCCGTTCATCATGCAACAGGAAGGCGTCGGGCGTTTGTTTGCGACCGACAAAATGGCCGATGGCCCGTTCCCGGAGCATTACGAACCGATCGAATCACCGATTGGCACCAACCCGCTGCACCCGAACGTGATTTCCAATCCGGTCGCCCGCATTTTTGCCAGCGATTTACCGAATATGGGCACTGCCAAAGATTTTCCGTACGTCGCGACCACCTATTCGATCACCGAACTTTTCCGGCACTGGACCAAACACGCCTTGCTGAACGCCATCGCGCAGCCTGAGCAGTTTATCGAGATCGGCGAAAGTCTTGCCGCCTCGAAAAATATCGCTCAGGGCGATGAGATTAAAGTCTCCTCGAAACGCGGTTTTATCGTGGCGAAAGCCGTGGTGACCAAACGCATCCGCCCGCTGACCATCGACGGCAAACATGTCGATACCATCGGCATCACGTGTCACTGGGGTTTTGAAGGTGCGACGCGTAAAGGTTATCTGGCCAATACGCTGACGCCATCAGTCGGCGACGCTAACTCGCAAACGCCGGAGTTCAAGGCGTTCCTGGTTAACGTGGAAAAGGTTTAACGGAGGCGAATTATGGCAATGCAATCTCAGGACATACTTCGTAAGTCCGCAACCAACGGGTTCACGCCTGCGCCGCGTGCCCGCGATCACCAGCAGGAAGTGGCGAAGCTTATCGACGTCACCACCTGCATCGGCTGCAAAGGCTGTCAGGTTGCCTGTTCCGAATGGAACGACCTGCGCGATGAAGTCGGCGTGAATACCGGCGTTTACGACAACCCGATGGATCTCAGCGCGAAATCCTGGACGGTCATGCGTTTCTCGGAAGTGGAAGAAAACGGCAAGCTGGAATGGCTGATCCGCAAGGACGGCTGTATGCACTGCGCCGATCCGGGCTGCCTGAAAGCGTGCCCGGCGGAAGGCGCAATCCTTCAGTACGCCAACGGCATCGTCGATTTTCAGTCGGAACACTGCATCGGCTGCGGTTACTGCATCGCCGGTTGCCCGTTCAACATTCCGCGCATTAACCCGCAGGATAACCGCGCTTACAAATGCACGCTGTGCGTTGACCGCGTCAGCGTCGGGCAGGAACCTGCCTGCGTGAAAACCTGCCCGACCGGTGCGATTCATTTCGGGACCAAAACGGAAATGCAGGATCTGGCGGCAGAGCGTATCAGCGAGCTGAAAGGGCGCGGCTTTGAACAGGCCGGTCTGTACGATCCGCAGGGCGTTGGCGGCACGCACGTCATGTACGTACTGCATCACAACGATAAACCCGAGTTGTACCACGGTCTGCCAAAAGACCCGGCCATCAGCACGGCGGTCACGCTCTGGAAAGGCATCTGGAAACCGCTGGCGGCCGTGGGTTTTGCTGTGACCTTCGCGGCGGCGGCCTTCCACTTCCTTGGCGTGGGGCCAAACTACGTGAAAGAAGATCACGTAGATGAGAAAGAGGAAGAAAAACAGAATGATGAGGAGACACACCCATGAAAAAAGAGAAGTTAATCCAGCGGTATAACCTGGTGGAACGCCTCAATCACTGGATCGTCGCTTTTTGTTTTGTGACGCTGGCGCTCAGCGGTATTGGCTTCTTCTTCCCGTCATTTAACTGGCTGATGAATGTTTACGGCACTCCGCAACTGGCGCGCATCCTTCACCCGTTCTTCGGTGTGGTGATGTTCGTCTCGTTCCTCGGGATGTTCTTCCGTTACTGGAAGCACAATCTGCCGGAAAAAGATGACATCGTGTGGGCGAAAAATATTCATAAAGTCCTGATGAATGAAGAAGTCGGAGACACCGGTCGCTATAACTTTGGTCAGAAGTGCGTATTCTGGGCGGCCATCAGCTGTCTGGTCCTGCTGATGGCGAGCGGCGTGATTATCTGGCGTCCGTGGTTTGCCGGTTACTTCCCGATCCCGCTGATCCGCCTGGCATTACTGGTGCATTCGCTGGCTGGCATCGGGCTGATTCTGGTGATCATCATGCATGTTTACGCCGCGACCTGGGCGAGAGGCTCTATCACGGCCATGACCGAAGGTAAAATCCCGGCGTCATGGGCGAAATATCATCATCCGCGCTGGTATCGCCAGGTGCGTGCTGAAGAACTGAAAAAAGACAAGGACGAAAGGAAAGCCGGATGAGCATACAGATTGTTCCACAGGACGAACTGGCTGACGGCAAAACGGCGGGAAATATCCCGCCGGTACTGTTTGCCAATCTGAAAACCCTTTACCAGCGTCGCGCCGACCGTTTGCGCACACTGGCTGAAGACAGCCCGCTGGACGGGTATCTGAATTTTGCCGCGACGATTTGCGACGCGCAGCAGCGCGTTCTGGCGACATTTCCGCTTGAAATCGATCTCAGCGAAGAGCTGCAAAAAGCCGCCGGTAAACCGCCGCTCGACTGCAGCCTGTTTCCGCGAACCCCGCACTGGCTGGTTCTGCTGGACGCGCTGATTGTGCAGCTCAAACCCGATGCGGATGAAACGGTGCGCGGGGTGCTGGAACGACTGGAGCATTCTCCGAGCCTTCAGCGGGAAATGATGGCGACGCAGTTGCTAAATCAGGATTTCAAACACGTTCCCGCCGATAAAGCGCCGTTTATCTGGGCGGCGCTGTCGTTGTACTGGGCGCAAATGGCCGCACAGCTTCGTGGCGTTGGCCGTGCCGATTATGGTGAAAGCCGCCAGTTCTGCCCGGTGTGCGGCAGTATTCCGGTTTCGGCGGTGATTGCGCTGGGTGCCAATAACGGCCTGCGCTATCTGCACTGCAATCTGTGCGAAAGCGAATGGCACGTCGTGCGCGCTAAATGCAGCAATTGTGACGAAATGGGCAATCTTCACTACTGGTCAATCGACGATGAACAGGCAACGGTAAAAGCTGAGACCTGCGATGACTGCGGGGCTTACCTGAAGGTGATTTATCAGGAAAAAGACCCGCAGGCCGACGCTGTTGCCGACGATCTCGCCACTCTGTTGCTTGATGACCGCATGGAGGATAAAGGCTTCATCGGCAGCGGCGTGAATCCTTTCCTGTTCCCCGCCGGATGATGCGCAAAGCTGGCAGCCCGCTGCGTCTTTACTGGTAAAGCGTGCCGTGGCTGCTAGCTTTAACAGAGGTTCCGGCGAAAAACGTGGAGGCTCTGATGAAATTGATCGGCAGTTATACCAGCCCGTATGTGCGCAAAATTTCGGTGATGCTGCTGGAAAAAGGCATTCCGTTTGATTTCATCAACGACGTGCCGCACGAAGCGGGCTGCAAAATTGCCCGGTTTAACCCTCTCGGAAAAGTCCCCGCGCTGGTCACTGACGACGGCGAAGTATTTTACGATTCTCCTATTATTGTGCAGTACATCGAACTGATGAACGTCGCACCGACTTTTTTGCCGTGGCAGCCGCTCGAGGCGTTGCGCGTAAAGCAGATCGAAGCGCTTGCCGATGGCGTAACGGACGCCGCCGTGGCGCTGGTGCTGGAAAACCGACGCGAAGCGGATAAGCGAAACGAAGCCTGGATTATCCGCCAACGGGAAAAGCTTTTGCGTGGGCTGGACGCACTGGAAAAACACGCTGAAAACCGCACGTTGCTCAATTCTGAAAACCTCAACGTTGCCGATATCGCAACCGCCTGTTCGCTCGGTTATATCAACTTTCGCCGTATCGCGCCGGGCTGGTGTGTAGCGCGCCCTGAACTCATCCGGCTGGTTGAACGCCTGTTTCAGCGTGAGAGTTTTGCGCGCACAACACCTCCCGGAAGCGGTAACGTCAGCGTTGCAGTAAAAAAGGTGTGAGGCCGCTCGAAGAGTTCTCTTTACATCCCGCCGGTAAAATTTCCACTGCCTAAACTTTATGCAGCATTCTGCTAAAACCTGCTGCATAAAGGAGCCCCATCATGGCTTATGATAAAAATCCTCATGCCGTAAAACCGGAAGAATATGGTTTCCCGCTCAAACTCAAAAAACAATACGACAACTTCATTGGCGGCGAATGGGTCACGCCGGTGAAAAAAGAGTATTACGACAACCTGACGCCGGTGACCGGAGAAGTGCTGTGCAAAGTTGCCAGTTCCAGTACCGATGATATTGAGCTGGCGCTGGATGCTGCGCACAAAGCCAAGGGCTACTGGGGCAAAATGCCGGTGCAGCAGCGGGCGAATTTACTGCTGAAAGTCGCCGACCGGATGGAAGAAAACATTGAGTTGCTGGCGAACGCCGAAACCTGGGACAACGGGAAGCCGATCCGCGAAACCAGCGGTGCGGACGTTCCGTTAGCCATCGACCATTTCCGCTATTTCGCGTCCTGCGTGCGTGCGCAGGAAGGCGGGATCAGCGAAATCGACAGCGAAACCGTTGCCTATCATTTCCACGAGCCGCTGGGCGTTGTGGCGCAAATCATCCCGTGGAACTTCCCGCTGCTGATGGCGTGCTGGAAAATGGCGCCGGCGCTGGCTGCCGGTAACTGCATTGTGCTTAAACCCGCCAAGCTGACTCCGCTCTCTGTGCTGTTGCTGATGGAGCTGGTGCAGGACATTCTGCCTGCGGGTGTCATCAACGTGGTGAACGGTTCAGGCGGTGAAATCGGCGAATATCTGGCGACGTCCAAACGTATCGCCAAAGTCGCCTTTACCGGCTCGACCGAAGTCGGCCAGCAAATTGCCGGTTACGCGGCACAAAACCTGATCCCGGCCACGCTGGAGCTGGGCGGCAAATCCCCGAACATTTTCTTCGCCGACGTGATGGACAAAGAGGACGACTTCTTTGACAAAGCGCTGGAGGGTTTCGCACTGTTTGCGTTCAATCAGGGCGAAGTTTGTACCTGCCCGAGCCGCGCGCTGGTGCAGGAATCCATCTACGAACGCTTTATGGAACGCGCCATTAAACGCGTCGAAGCCATCAAAACCGGTAACCCGCTGGATATCGAAACCCAAATGGGCGCGCAGGTTTCTGCCGGACAGATGAAAACTATTCTGGATTACATCGAAATCGGTAAGAAAGAGGGCGCGGAAGTGCTGACCGGTGGCGCGAAGAAAAAACTCGAAGGTTCGCTGAATGACGGTTATTACCTGCAACCGACCATCCTGCTGGGTAAAAACAACATGCGCGTGTTCCAGGAAGAAATCTTCGGGCCAGTGCTGGCGGTGACCACGTTTAAAGATATGGATGATGCGCTGCAAATCGCCAACGATACGGCGTACGGGCTGGGGGCGGGCGTCTGGAGCCGCGACGGCAACGTGGCGTACCACATGGGGCGCAACATTCAGGCCGGTCGCGTCTGGACCAACTGCTACCACGCCTATCCGGCGCATGCGGCGTTCGGCGGCTATAAACAATCCGGTATCGGGCGTGAAACCCATAAGATGATGTTGGATCACTATCAGCAAACCAAGTGTTTACTCGTTTCATATTCGAGTAAACCGATGGGCTTGTTCTGATTCGGTGTTGCCATTAATACCCCACCCCAGCCCTCCCCTTTGCAGGGGAGGGAGCAGATCGGTTTTCGGCTCCTCCCCCTGCGAAGGGGGAGGCTGGGAGGGGGTTTAGCAGGCGACTCTGGACTACATTAAACCACGCTGTTCGGCGGCAAGACAACCTGACGGCTGCGCAGGAAACCGACTACCAGAGCCAGCCACGACAGGCCGCTCAGCAGGTTGAACAGGTTAAACATTCCCGCACCGCCTTCGACGTAAGCCACTTTCGCCAGCTCAATCCCTACTGTGAAAATCATCATGCTGATGACGCCCATCGCTGCAGAAACGGTGCCTTTACTCATGTCGCTGGAGAACAGCGTCAGGCGGTACAAACCGGCGTTCGCCACACCGATTCCGAAAGCGTACAGGCTCAGACCGGCGGTCATCCACAGGTAAGCGTGGGAAGACACTAAGGTTGCGGCGGCGGCGATCAGCAAACCGACGACCATCGGGCCCGCGCCGAGTTTAATCAGATATTCGACCGTCCGTTTACCGGTCAGGCGCGCCAGCGTGACGTTACCGATAATCAGCGCACCGAAAATCGGCACCTGCAACAGGCCGTAATCGTACGCCGGTAAACCTTCTCCGCTGATTAAAATGACCGGCGACTGGGCAATCCACGTCAGCAGCGGCAGGCTGGCAAAGCCAATTGCCAGTGCGCCACACAGGAACTGGCGGTTTTTGAGCACCAGTTTGTAGTCGTGCAGCAGGCTTGGCATGGAAAACTTCTCGCCGAGGCGTGACGCGGTTTCCGGCATGGATTTCCACAATCCCCACAGCGAAATCGCAGCCAGTACGGCGAAAATCACAAACATCAGCTGCCACGGCGCAACGTGGATCAGCGCCGCACCGGCCAGCGGGCCCAGCAGTGGTGCGATCAGCGCAACGTTGGCCATCATGGCCGTGATCTTGATGCAGATGGATTCCTCGAAGGATTCCTGTATCGCGGCATACCCGACCGCGCCGATAAAGCACAGGCTGATACCCTGAAGAAAACGCATCACCATAAATTGTTCAATGTTCTGCACGAACAGAATCGCCAGGCAGGTGACGATGAAAAAGCTGACACCCGCAAGCATCACCGGACGACGCCCGCGCCGGTCGGACAGTGGCCCGAGCAGCCATTGCAGGAACATTCCGCCCGCGAGATACGCGGTCATTGAGGTGGGCACCCACTCTTCCCCGGCATTAAAATTAGCCACGACGGCCAGCATGCCCGGCTGGATCATATCGTTGCCGATATAGGTCGCAAACTCGAACAGCACCAGACACAGAGGGAACAAAAGCGCCTGCCGCCCCAGAAGGGACGCAGTATTTGGAGAATTATGCATATTTTTATTTCACAGACGTAAGGCTAATCGGTTGATCATTAGCGAAAAAATAAGAGACTGTCCGGGCGGGATTCGCAAGCGAGGCAGTAATGGTCGTTATTTTGCCGATTTTTTGAGCGTAGCGCAATCTTCTGATTTACGTTAAGCACGATCTGAGAACGGCACTTTTGCCTTGTTAGCGTTCAAAAAGGTGACTACGCTGCAAACAGTACATCAACGGGAAGGAAATGGCAGGTAATGAGCCAAAAAATCAGCTGGATAGATAATCTGCGCGCGCTCGCCTGCATGATGGTGGTGGTGATTCACGCCAGCACGTCACTGGTGGTGAATTTCCCGGCGATACACACGGCGGAATGGATTGTGGCAAACCTGCTGAATTCGGCGTCCCGTGTCTGTGTGCCGCTGTTCTTTATGATCTCCGGCGCGCTTTTTTTGGGGGAGAAAAGTGCGCAGAAGCGCCATTTTCTGCGCGTCAGTTTATGCCTGTTGTTCTACAGTGTTGTCTCGCTGGTTTACATCGTCACGATGACAAAAATTGGTTTTTGGCCGTCTCTGCGGCTGATTCTGGAAAAACCGGTGTTTTATCACCTTTGGTTCTTCTATGCGATTATCGTTATCTACCTGCTTTCCCCGCTGATCAATGTAAAAACCGTGTCCGGGAAATATTTACTGATCGCTGGGATTTTGCTGGGCGTGCTGGCGAACCCGCAGCTTCCGGCGCTCACCTGGCGGAAAATCCATCTTCTGCCGCTGGATTTGTACATCAGCGGCGACACGTTTTATTACGTCCTTTATGCCCTGATGGGGCGCGCCATCAGCCAGCTTGATACCCGAAAACCCGGCGTGACGCTGGCCGCCGCGGCTGTTTTTGTACTCAGCACGCTGGCGATTGCCGGTGGGACTTACCGGCAGATGCTGATTAACCAGAATTTCGCCGATACTTTCTACGTCTACACCGGCCCGCTGGTGTATATCTCCGCGATGGCGCTGTTTATTGCGTTCAAAAATGCATTCGCAGAACGTATTCTGCCGGGATTTTCGCTTATCTCCCGCCATTCGCTGGCGATCTACGGCTTTCATGCGCTGATCATCATCGGGCTGCGCGGCCGCCATCTCGATTTCCCCCAATTTCCGCTGCTTAATGTCGCCTTCCTGTTTATCGGCGGGCTCGGCGGCGGCCTGTTGCTGGCCATGGCGCTGGGGAGAATTGACCGGCGGAACTGGGTGAGTTAAACCCACTCAACTCCACCTTTCCTGCGCCCGTCTGAATTGCCTGCCGGAGGAGAATCCGGCGGCGAGGGCAGCTTTCTCGATGCCTGATCCTTGCTGGATGCGTTGTTGTGCGACGGCGATGCGCAGCTGTTCGTGGTAGTCGCGTACGCTGATGCCCAGATGCTGGCGGAACAGGCGCGTCAGGTGGCGGCCGCTGATGTGGGCTCTGGCGGCGACGTCTTCCACCTGCCACGGAGATTCCGGTTCGGCGGCCATCAGGTTTTGCGCACGATGGACGGCAGGATGCAGATGATTGCGGTGGCGCAGCCACGGGGAAAGCTGCGGGTCATCGCCGCCGCGGCGGAAATACACCACCATTTCACGGGCGACGTCCAGCGCGGCCTGCGGGCCGAGATGTGTGGCGATCAGGTGCAGTGCCAGATCGATACCGGCGCTGATCCCCGCGCTGGTCAGCACGGAGCGGTCCTCGACAAATATCCGGTTATCTTTCACCTGTGCGGCAGGTACCTGCTGGCGCAGACGCGCGATCACGTCGTGATGCGTGGTGCACTGATAGCCGTCGAGCAGCCCGGCTTTTCCCGCCAGAAGGCTGCCGGAACAGATACAAACCAGCGTCAGCAGGCCGTTCTCGATGGCGTTTTTTTGCTGACTCAGCCAGTCACAGGCTATTTGGGCGACGGGGGAGGAAAAATTTTCTTCTGAACGATCAACGCCGGGCATGATCAGAATGCTGCCTTCCGGCAATGTTTCCGGCAGTGGCTGCAAATGGCTGACCGTCAGCCCGGTGGACATCGTGATTTCCGGCAGGGGGCCGATGTAGTGCAACGCAAACTGCCCGGCGATACGCAGTGCTTCCGCCGGGCCGGTCAGGTCTAAGGCCATCACGCCCGGCAGCGTCATAAAGTAGACATTTCGTTGCATATCGCCTCACAGATTAACCATCACAGCGCTTATCTTCACACAGCGTGATCGAGTTCCGCCAGTGCGCCGTTGACGTCGGTAATCGTGGCAAAACGGTCGGCCAGTACCAGCTCGGTGCGCAATTTGATTTCAGCCGCGCTCAGCGTCACGCCGCTGGCGTGTGTCATTGGAAACGTCAGCGTCGCTTCGGTAACAAACGTCACTGTGTAACCCAGATCGGACGCCACGCGCGCCGTGGTTTCACAGCATTGTTCGGTACGCATTCCGGCAATGATCAGATGTGTGATGCCGCGTTCGCGCAGCCACGCGTCGAGGCCGGATTCGGTCAGGGAATTGTGAACATGTTTATGGACAACGTGCTGCGGCTGATGGGTGAGAAAAGCCATCGGCGTGACCAGCCCGGATTCAAGCGAAAACACACCGTCAGGATTGACGTGGAACACGTCGATGACGGGAACGTCGCGGGTCTGACAGCCGTCTATCAGGCGGGTTAATGCCTGGCTGAAAGCCGGTAAATCATCCTGCTGCCAGAAGTCTTTTTGCTCGAAAGAACGTTGCACATCGATATTTAACAGGGCGCTGTGGGCCATTTTCGGACTCCGTCTGGTGAGTGTGAAACCAGTCTGCGCCTGAAAGTCTGTCGGGAGAATGCCAAAAACGGACATGATGCTGATGATGGCGGACGACCTGCATCGCCCGCCGGTAATAATCAGATTTTCTGGTCAGCCCGCCAGTGGTGATAATCAATGTGATCAGCCTGGAAATTGGTGGTTTGGGCGTCGCCGGTCAGGCGATACGCCAGCTGGAAAGCGAAATCAAACGCCAGCCCTAAGCCTTTGCCGCTGAGCAGATTGCCGTCCTCGACGAAAGACTGATTCACATAAACGCCGTCTTTGACGTCTTGGTATAAATCGCCGGAACAGACATAACGCCGCCCTTTCAGCAGGCCGTTACCGCCCAGAACGCGCGCGGCCGCCGAGCACAGCGGGCAAATCAGCTTTCCGGCTTCGTCATGACGGCGGACAAATTCTACGACGTCTTTGCTGGCCGCCAGCGCCACCGAGCCTTCCGGGCCGCCGGGCATCACCACCGCGTCATACAAACGGTCGCCCTGTGCGCTCAGCAATTCATTGGCCTGCATCTGAATGCCGTGATAGGTGCGTAGCGTCAGGCTTTTCTGGCAGGCCAGCGTCGTCACCTGAATCTCCAGCCGCTCCAGAATATCGAGCACGATCACCGCTTCGCCTTCTTCGAATCCGTCCGCCAGCAGCAGGGCGACCTGCTTTTTCGCGTTGTCCTTCACCATAATGCAAATGTCCTCTGAGGATGAAAATCAGAGGACATCATAAAATGAAACGGCGTTTTGATATTGTGAGTCTGTCTGCAGACTAGAAAACCAGCTGAACTTTCGACGCTCTGGATTTATCCAGCGCAAACTCCAGCGCTTCCACCAGATCCTGTTGCGGGAATTCGGCGGAAAGCAGCGGCATCGGATCAACGGTTTTGTTCGCCAGCCATTCCACCGCCGTATTGAATTCTTCGGTGAAGCGGAAGCTGCCGACCCAGTTAATTTCTTTAGCAATCAGCATCATCAGCGGGAATTCATTCACCACCGGCCCCATGCCGACCTGCACCAGCGTGCCGCGCGCACGGGTGACTTCCAGACAACGGCGGATAGAAGAGGGATGGCCGGAGGCATCGAAAGACACATCGAAAAAGCCTTTTTCGGCCTGATATGCGGAGAAATCGCCCTGCGCGGCGTCAAGTGCCTGGCTGGCACCGACGGCCAGCGCCAGCGTACGGCAGCGTTCACTCGGGTCGGTGACCACAATTTCCGCGGCACCTTTGGCTTTAGCGGCCAGCACGATTAAGCAGCCAATCGGGCCGACGCCGGAAACAAACACCGTTTTGCCGCGAATATCCCCGGCCTGATTCACCGCGTGAATGGCCACCGCCAGCGGTTCAGCGAAAACCATCAGCTGGTCGCTGACCTGATTGTCGTAAGGAATGCACTGGTCGCTGTCGACAATTTTATACTGCGTGAACGCGCCGTTGATGTGCGGGAAATACATCGCGCTGCCGAAGAATTTCATGGTGGTGCACTGGTTTTCATCACCCGAAAGGCAATATTTGCAGGTTTTGCACGGCTTGCTGGGGTTCAGCGCGACTTTCTGGCCCGGCTGCAAACGCGGGTTATCCGATTTTTCCACCACGCCGACCACTTCGTGCCCGAGAACCATCGCTTCGCGGACTTTAAAATCCCCGACCGAGCCGTGCTCGTAGTAATGCAGATCAGAGCCGCAGATGCCGCCGCGGGTCATTTTTACCAGCGTGCCCTGGCCCGCATAGTCGATGGTCTGGTTGATGACCGAGACGTCTTTTTTCCCGGTCACTACGCAGGATTGAGTGGTAATCGTCATGGAATTCTCGCTCTTTAAAGGGGGCGTTTTTGGCCTGATGGCTCCCAGTAAAGAGCGTTTGCTGCGCATAAAATGTGATCACTGTCACCTTGCGCCGTGTTACGAAAACCTGTTACCCATAACTTGAACGGACTCAACCTTTCGCTGGCGGTTATGCCCTGTTGCGCGCAGGAATACTGAGGATCAGGTGCGAGATCACGCCGCCGGTTAATCCCCAAAACGCCGAGCCCACGCCAAGCAGCGTCACGCCGGATGCGGTGATCAGAAACGTGATAATCGCTGCATCGCGCTGGCGTTCATTTTCCAGTGCGCGGTATAAACTCCCGGCAATAGTGCCGAGCAGCGCCAGCCCGGCGATGGTATGAATAAGCGCGGGAGGCAGCGCGGTAAACACCAGGCCGATTGAACCGCCAAACACACCGGCGATCAGGTAGAAAATCCCGGCGGCGACGGCGGCCATATAGCGTTTTTTCGGATCCGGATGGATATCCTCGCCCATGCAGATTGCGGCGGTAATGGCAGCGATACAGACGGTAAAACCACCGAACGGCGCTAAAACTAATGCGGTCAGCGCCGTCCATGAAATCAGCGGCGAAACCGGCAGGTGATAGCCGTGGGCTTTCAGCGTGGCGATACCCGGCGCATTTTGTGACGCCATGGTCACCACGAAAAACGGAATGCCGATGCCGATAATGGAAGACCACGTAAAGTGCGGCATAACAAATACAGGCGCGGCGAACGTCATGGTTTGGCCGTGCAGCGAAATATCGCCCTGTAATCCGGCCACCATCAGCCCGGCGGCGAGGGCGAGAACCACGGCGTAGCGCGGCAGGGCGCGTTTCGCCAGCAGATAAACCAGACACATCGTGCCTGCCAGTGCAAAATTACTGTGCAGCGAGGTAAAAGCATCCAGCCCGAAGCGCAGCAAAATCCCGCCGAGCATGGCGGCAGAAAGCGCCTGCGGAATGTATTGCATCAGCCTGGCGAATAACCCGGTCACGCCGCACAGCAAAATCAGCCCGGTCGCAAACACAAAAACGCCAATCGCCTCGTTGATTGTCGTGCCGTGCAGGCTGGTGACCAGCAGCGCGGCGCCCGGCGTTGACCAGGCCGTCACCACCGGCGTGCGGTAATACAGCGACAGCCCGATACTCGTCACGCCCATCCCCAGCCCGAGCATACTCAGCCACCCACCTATCTGCGCCACGCTGGCACCGGCGGCTTCGGCAGCCTGAAAGATGATCGCCGCTGAGCTGGTATAACCGACGAGAACGGCGACAAATCCGGCGATAACCGCCGAAAACGTCAAATCATGAAAGCTGATACGCGATGGCATTGATGAAAATCCTTCTGGTTACCGGGCGCGGGCGTTATGCTGTTGTGCGTTATAGCGCACAACGTGGCGCTCAAGATATCACTGTGCGTTATAACGCACAATTGCGATCGTCAAAAATCCGACCGCCAGAGGAGTCAGGATGCAGGAACTCACCCGCCACATCGGTAGCCAACTGAAAGCCGTGCGCAGCGAACGGGGCTGGAGCCTCAGCCAGACAGCCGAAAAAACCGGTGTCAGCAAGGCGATGCTCGGCCAGATTGAACGCGGCGAATCCAGCCCGACGGTTGCGACGCTGTGGAAAATCGCCAGCGGGCTGAACGTCTCTTTCTCCGAATTTCTCGAAACGCCGCCCGTGCAGTCTGCGGCGTTGCACCGTCATGGTTTGCTCACCACATTCAACAGCGATGCGTCGGGAATGCGCGTTGTGCCGCTGTTTCCTTATGATGCTACGCTGCGGATGGATATGTTTGTTATCGATCTCAAACCAGGCGGATACAGCGAATCGACGCCACACGAAGCAGGGGTCGTTGAGCATGTGGTTGTCATTAAAGGCGAACTGACGCTGACGGTTGACGGCGTCACGCGCACGCTCAGCGCCGGTGAAGCATTGCGCTTTGCCGCTGATTGCCCGCATGCCTACCGCAATGAAAGCGGTGATTCCGTGCGTTTTCACGACCTGATACATTATCCCCATACCCGTGCGTAACCGTTTAATTTGCCGAGGAGAATGACCTATGAGCCAGTCGCAAGATGTTGTTATTCGTCCGTTAACGCCTGCTGACTATGCGGGCTGGAAAAAACTCTGGAACGCGTATCTGACGTTTTATGAAAGCAAACTGGAAGACGAGGTGTATCAGCATACCTTCCTGCGTCTTTCTGATCCGGAATATGCGTCGATGTTCGGCTATGTTGCCGAATATCGCGGGGAAATGGTGGGGATCGCTAACTGCATTAATCATGACCACGGTTGGTCACTGGAGCCGGTGGTCTATTTGCAGGATTTGTTTGTCGATGAAAGCGCCCGCAAACTGGGGCTGGGGCAGGCATTGATCGAGGCGATTTACGCCTATGCGGACCAGAACAACAAAGCCAATGTGTACTGGACAACTCGAACCACCAATCTGACTGCCCGCAAACTCTATGACCGTATCGGTAAAGCGACCAACTTTATGAAGTATGTGCGTTAAAGCGGTTTGCGCATATTCATTTTGGTGGTGACGTAACCGAGGCTGGCATAAAGTGCCTGCGCGCCGGGATTGCTGGCGAAAACGTTCAGTTCGATAGCCACGCTGCCCAGCTCGCGCAGGCGTTCTTCCATCAGCCGGAACGCCGCTATCGCATGTCCCTGACGACGAAATTGCGGATAAACCGTCAGCTCATACACGAAAGCGCTGCGCACGCCGTAGCGTTCAATATTGGCAAACCACAAATATCCCACGGTTTTGCCGGGTTCTGCGTCTCTGATTTCGTACAAGTAGTGATCCGGCGTATCAATGCCCTGCGGCAGCGCATTTTGCGTGGAGCTGCGCGCACGTTCCAGCGCCGTATCCGGCAGCCACAGCCCGGCGGTCACATTCTCTTCGGCGTAATCTTTCGCCAGCAGTTCTGCAAATTCTTCATAAAACGCAGCGCTCATTGGCACTAGAATAGTCATCATTTCCCTCTGATTTATTTAGGATTTTCCGCTTTTTTATACGGAGTGACATAACACTCGCTGATGGTGGTGGAATGGCTTTCCATTTGCGTGATGATGTAGCCTTTTTCGGTCAGCGCCACCGAGCTGTACGGCGTTTCATTGTGTTTGTCGGAAATCACATCTTCAAAAGACTGAATGATTTTGGCTTTCTCGCCGGCACGCGCCGGATCATCCATCCCGTTGACCTGAATCATCGCCTGTTTGAACTGGTTGCTGAACGATGTTTTCCCCGCCTTGCTTTCAATAATCGCTTTGATGTTCACCGTGATGTCATTGCCGAGCAAAAATAACGTGTTGCTCTGGTAAACCAGCACATTTTTGCGCTTTGACACAACGAAGCCATTCTCAATGACCTTCATTTTGCTGTTATTGGCGTAGGTCACGTCATCCAGGCAGATAGTTTTGTCCCCGACTTTAAACTGGCTAAAACGTGCTTTGATTTCTTTTGGCGTTGACGCCGCCTGCGAGCACAACGGAACAAGCAATAAAAGTGGTAAGAGCCATGACTTCATAGGAGTTTCCCAAACAAGGTGCTGAGCCAGCCGACATAACAGCAGTATAGGGAGACACCGGCAGGATGCGAACGTTTATCTTTGCGGAACAGTTTTTTACCGTTTTGGCTAAAGCCTCGCCTGCGTGATGCCGATAATTCAGACGATAACGGAATTCCTGCCCGTTCTGGGGACACGTATCAGGGACAGATAACCTGCGTTTTTTCATCGTGAGCTTTCACAGTACGTTTACTGTTCCGGGGTGTTTTATGAGTCAGATGCAGGCGCTTTCAACGGCGGCCGGAGTTGAGGTTGCACCAGAGAAAAAAGTTCCTAAGAAAGCGATGCGTACCCGTACGCTGATGCTGATTGTCGGGCTGCTTACTATCAGCCTGGGTTATATCATTACGGTCGGATTGCTGAGCTGGCAGTCAGCGAATCAGCAGCGTGACATTGCCCGCCGTTATCTCCAGCAAACGGCGAATACCGATGCCTATCTTGCCCGCCAGAAGCTCGATACTGCGCTGCATGCAGCCCGTGACCTGGGGCAAAGCATGATTAGCCTGCGTGAGGCCGGTCATGCCGATCGTAAACTGGCTGATACCCTGTTGCAAAATGCCCTGAAGAGTCACCCGGATTTTCTGTCAATGTCGCTGGCCTGGGAACCGGATGCATTTGACGGCAAAGACGGGGATTTTGCCGCAAAAGAGGGGCAGGATCCGCAAGGCCGCTACGTCCGGTATGTTGACCGCGATACCAGCGGAAACATTGCGCTGCACAATCTCACCGACTACGAAACGCCGGGCAGCGGCGACTACTATCTGTTGCCGCGTAAGCTGCAAAAAGAAGTCATTCTTGAGCCTTACAGCTATCCGTATAACGGTGTGGATACCTTGCTGACGTCAATTGCGGTGCCGATCATGGTTGACGGTAAATTCCTCGGTTCGATCACCGCAGATTTCTCGCTGCAAACCTTGCAGACCCTGGTCAACGGTATCAAACCGTATCAGGGCACCGGCTATGCGATGCTGTTTTCACAGTCCGGTAATTACATCTCTTCACCGAAAAAAGAGCAGGTGACGCATAAGCTTGAAAACGATGCGTCGTTGCTGAAAAGTATTCAGGCGGGGCAGATGACCAGCCGCGAACAGCCGGATCCTGTGTTGGGCGAAAACGCCTTCTCTGAGTTTGTGCCGATTCAGATTGGCAACACCGGCACGCCGTGGATGCTGGGCATTGTTGCCCCCGTCAACGCGGTGATGAAAGAAAGTACGCGTCAGCTTTATTACGCGCTGGTGCTGATGGTGCTGAGCATCGTGGTGGTGTTTACCGTGCTGAGTGTGATATTTGCCCGCAAAGTGCTGCGCCCGGTCGGTGGTGAACCCGCAGATGCAGCGAAAATTGCGCTGACGGTGGCCGATGGCGACTTAACGCATCCGATCGTCACACAGAAAAATGACCACTCAAGCATCTTCTTCGCACTGCAAACCATGCAGTCGCAATTGCGGCATGTGGTGACCGACATTATTTCGACCAGCCACGCGGTCGGCAGCGGTGCGTCGCAGATTGCGGCAGGGAATATCGATCTGGCTTCGCGGACCGAGCAACAGGCGGCCGCGCTGGAAGAAACCGCTGCCAGCATGGAACAGCTGACGGCGACGGTAAAACAGAACGCCGATAACGCGCACGTGGCCACCGAACTGACGGCAAACGCCACCGAAATTGCCGGCAAAGGTGACAGCATTATGTCGGATGTTGTCGGCATTATGGGGGAAATAGACGACAGTTCCCGGCGTATTGCTGACATCACGTCAGTGATTAACGGTATCGCGTTTCAGACCAATATTCTGGCGCTGAATGCGGCGGTAGAAGCTGCCCGCGCAGGCGAGCAGGGGCGCGGATTTGCCGTTGTTGCCTCTGAAGTGCGCAGCCTGGCGCAGCGCAGCGCCGATGCGGTAAAAGAGATTTCTGCACTGATTGAGGAATCCACCACGCGCGTCGATCACGGCGTCGGGCTGGTGAAAAACGCGGGGGCAACGATGAAAGAGATCATGAAAGCCATTACCGATGTACGCGATATCATGAGTGAAATCGTCTCTGCTTCTGATGAGCAGTCGCGTGGGATAAGCCAGGTGACCCAGGCGGTTCACGAAATGGATGGCGTAACGCAGCAAAACTCCGCGCTGGTTCAGCAGGCCTCTGCTGCCTCTGCTTCACTGGAAGATCAGGCGCGCCGCCTCAATGAAATCGTGCAGGTGTTCCGGCTGAGATAACGTTTCCCACGGCCTTCATCCGCCCGGATGAAGGCTTTTTTAACGACATCCCCCTCATTCTGCGCTATGTTTTTTATCCTTTCGTTTGATTTTTCTGGAGTTCGTCATGAGCCAGTCTTCGCTGATTTTGTATTCCGACGCCGATTTTTTCAGCCCTTATGTGATGTCCGTTTTTGTCGCATTAACCGAAAAGGGCATTCCTTTTGAGCTGGAAACGGTCGATCTGGCGCAGGCGGATAACCTGAAAGAAACGTATTTGGCGATCTCTGTGACCCGCCGCGTGCCGACGCTCACCAACGGCACATTTGTTTTATCCGAATCTTCGGCGATTGATGAATATGTTGATGAACTGTTTCCTGCACCGACGTTCCCGGCTATTTATCCGGCAGACCCGGAAAATCGTGCCAAAGCCCGTGAAGTTCAGGCATGGCTGCGCAGTGACCTGATGCCTATTCGTGAGGAACGCCCGACGGAAATCGTGTTTGCCGGTGAGAAACGCCCGGCGCTTTCCGCCCGCGCGGAGCAGGCTGCCGAAAAATTGTATGCGGCGGCAGAGCGTTTGCTGGGAGACAAAGAACATTTGTTTGGCGAATGGAGCATTGCGGATGTGGATCTGGCGCTGATGCTTAACCGCCTGCATCTGAACGGCGATGCGGTGCCGGAAAAACTGGCGGCTTACGCGGATGCACAATGGCAAAGGCCGTCCGTTTTAGAATGGCTGGCGTTATCTGCAAAATAAAACCAAAGTGCGCGGCTTTCCGGGCCGCGCACGCTTTCTCAGCTTTCAGCGCAATGTCTTGGTCAGGTAAATGCGGGAATGGCTGGCCTCGCCATTCGGTGAATAACGAATGTCATTCAGAAAATCTTCGAGCACCATCTGGCATTCATACCCCTGACGCTCATAAAAGGGGCGGGCCTGGAAACTGAATGTATCCACCATCGAATAGCGGCATCCGCGCGCCATTGCTTCTTCTTCTGCCCGCTGCATCAGCGATGAGCCGATGTATTGCCCGCGTAAGGATTCGTCTACCCACAGATACTTTATCATCAGCCAGTTACCCATCGTTTCAGCGATGATACCGGCTTTTTGTTCACCGTTTTCATCTTCAGCAAAGACGGCAACCGGGCACGGGAGTTTTGCCGGGATAAAGTGTCTGTTATAGGCGCGCAGGCCATCTTTAGTCGCTTCAATCTCGTCATCGGTTGGCGCATGAGTCAGACGTAACTTCATGGCTTCATTCCTTGTTTTCAGCGTGGAGAATTCAGGATAGACAATCAGATGGAAGGTTTGCAATCGGGCGGGGAAATAAAAAAGCCTGTGGAAGTTTGGGCTTCCACAGGCTTTTAAGAGGGTTTTGGAGAATCGATTATTTATAGATTTCTGCGTCAGCGTGCAGTTTGTTATTACCTGTCACGGAGATGATGCGGTAAGAAGAAGCACCGGCTTCTTTTGCTTGCTCGGAAAGCTTCGCTTCCAGGCCGCCAAGGGTAGTGGCGTTAGCCGCAGAGATCACACCGATTTTCTGCATATCGTTTGATGGCTGGTTAATCTCCTGAGCGGCAAAGCTACCGAAAGAGATCAGGGAAAGGGTTGCAGCTACAGCAAAAATTTTGACGTTTTTCATGATGATTTTTCCATTCAGGTTATGTGAGTGAAAGGTGTTTGCCTTTCGATGGAGTGATAATAGGCCTGATGGCGGGAGATGAAAAACGGATTGATTTGAGTATCTCGTTCAAAATATTTGGTCTACTTTTTACGCAATTTTACGCACGTCTGCGGGTGGCTGACGAAACCGCATTAATGCTGACACTGCCTGAAACTGCCTTAGATTTCTCTGGATTTATGCCCTTCATGCTGATTTTTGGCGGATTTGTGCAAACACGACTAAACTTTAGTTGTTGTACAAAAAGAGTGGGGCTTGTGTGTTATGCACATCCGGCCCGCAGAACCTGAGTTGTTCTGCTTTTGTTTGGCTGACTTTGCTGAACAATATTCACGGTATCGGAAATTCATTTGGAGGAGTCAAAAATGGGAATTTTATCCTGGATTATATTTGGTCTGATCGCCGGTATTCTGGCGAAATGGATCATGCCAGGCAAAGATGGTGGCGGTTTTATTCTGACCGTCGTTCTGGGTATTGTCGGTGCCGTTGTCGGGGGGTATATCAGTACTTTCTTCGGTTTTGGCCGCGTCGACGGATTCAACTTCGGTAGCTTCGTTGTCGCCGTGATCGGTGCGCTGGTCGTGCTGTTTATCTATAACAAAATCAGGCGGTAAGGGTTTCCCGTTACGCCTGATGGCAAAAGCCGCGCTGAGCCGCGGCTTTTTTGTTTCTGTTATTCCTGCGGTGTGGCTTGGTATTCCATATCTGGCTCATGCAACCGCTGGCGCATGATATCTGCGGGTGATCGACTTTGATGCATAATGGCCACAAAAATATGGGTATCGGTATTTTTCAAAATGTATACGACATGGGCAAGTGGAAAACACAGCGCCGTGTAGAATTATGAATAATAACGTGATTAGTTCCTCCGTTACTTTTTCGAAACCTTAAATGGCCACCAGCCCGCGTACGCCGTCAGCTTCCATCTCTTCACCGCGCCCGCGTTTCACGATGCTGCCGCGCGACATTACCAGATAGCTGTCGGCGAGTTCAGCGGCGAAATCGTAGAATTGTTCGACCAGCAAAATTGCCATGTCGCCTTTAGCGGCGAGCTGTCTGATCACTGCGCCGATTTCCTTGATGACGGAAGGCTGAATGCCCTCGGTAGGTTCGTCAAGGATCAGCAGGCCGGGTTTGCAGGCTAACGCACGGCCAATCGCCAGCTGCTGTTGCTGGCCGCCGGACAAATCACCGCCGCGCCGGTGTTTCATTTCCAGCAGGATCGGGAACAGGTGATAGATGTCGTCAGGCACCTGTTTTGCCGCGCTGCCGGAAAAGCGCGAAAGCCCCATCAGCAGATTTTCTTCTACCGTCAGGCGCGGAAAAATTTCGCGTCCCTGCGGGACGTAGGCAATGCCCGCCTGCACCCGCTGGTGCGGTTTGCGGGTATTGATTACCTGATCCTGCCAGCTGATAGTGCCGGATTTTGCCGGGATCAGCCCCATCAGGCATTTCAGTAGCGTGGTTTTGCCCACGCCGTTGCGGCCCAGCAGGCAGGAGACTTCACCGATTTTTGCGTCAAAGGACAGGCCGCGCAGGATGTGGCTGCCGCCGTAAAACTGATTCAGTTCTTTCACTTCCAGCATGCGTGTTATTCCTCGAAAAAAAGCCTCAGCGCCCTAAATAAACGTCGATGACCTGCTCATTGGCCTGCACGTCGCGCAGCGAACCTTCTGCCAGCACCTGGCCCTGATGCAGCACGGTGACGTGGTCGGCGATGGTTTCCACAAACCCCATGTCGTGTTCAACCACCATCAGCGAATGTTTGCCCGCCAGCTGTTTGAACAGCTCGGCGGTGTACTCGGTTTCGGCGTCGGTCATGCCCGCCGCCGGTTCGTCGAGCAGCAGCAAATGCGGCTCCTGCACCAGTAACATGCCGATCTCCAGAAACTGTTTCTGGCCGTGGGACAGTAATCCCGCCGGGCGATGGCGTTCTGCCGCGAGGCGCAGCGTTCCGAGCATTTCGTCGATGCGGTCGCGCTGTTCGCTGTTCATTTTGGCGCGCAGACACGCCCACACCGATTTATTGGTTTTCTGCGCGATTTCCAGATTTTCGAAGACCGTCAGCGCTTCGAATACCGTTGGTTTTTGGAATTTACGGCCAATGCCCGACTGCGCGATGCGTACCGGATCGAGCTTCGTCAGATCGGTCCGCTGGTCGTAAAAAACGCGTCCGCTTTGCGGTTTGGTTTTACCGGTGATCACGTCCATCAGCGTGGTTTTCCCCGCGCCGTTCGGGCCAATTACGCAGCGTAACTCGCCAACGCCGATGTTCAGCGACAAATTGGTCAGCGCTTTAAAGCCATCAAAGCTGACGTTGATGTTTTCCAGCTGCAAAATCGGATCGGTCTGTTCGCGATGTTTATCTGCCCGCTGCGGCTGGGTAAAAAGGTCTTCGGTCATGGTCATCGGGGTCATCAGGATTTCCTTTTGCGCAGCAGGCCAATCACGCCTTGTGGCAGGAACAGCGTCACCAGGATGAACATGCCGCCGAGAACAAATTGCCAGTATTCGGGGATGGCGACGGTAAACCAGCTTTTCGCGCCGTTGACGATGCCAGCGCCAATAACCGGGCCGATCAGCGTGCCGCGCCCGCCGAGCGCCACCCAGATGGCGGCTTCGATAGAGTTGGTCGGCGACATTTCGCTGGGGTTGATGATGCCGACCTGTGGCACGTACAGCGCGCCCGCCAGCCCGCACAGCATGGCGGAAACCGTCCAGACGAACAGCTTGAAACCTTTCGGATCGTAGCCGCAGAAAATCAGCCGGTTTTCGGCGTCGCGCACGGCAGTCAGCACGCGGCCATATTTGCTGCGCGCCAGTGCGAAACCGAGCGCCAGGCTGAAGACCAGCACCAAAACGGTCATCAAAAATAATCCGACGCGGGTGCCGGTGGCGGTGACCTGAAAGCCGAGCAGGGTGGTAAAACCGGTGAAGCCGTTGTTGCCGCCAAAACCGGTTTCATTGCGGAAAAACAGCAACATACCGGCGTAAGTCAGCGCCTGGGTCATGATCGAAAAATAGACGCCTTTGATTTTTGAACGGAAGGCGAAGTAGCCGAACACGAACGCCAGCGCACCGGGCACCAGAACGATCAGGCATAACGCCCAGGCGAAATGCTGCGTACCGGCCCAGAACCACGGCAGTTCGGTCCATGACAGAAACGACATGAAATCCGGCAGGCCGCTGCCCGCCGCCTGACGCATTAAATACATGCCCATCGCGTAACCGCCGAGCGCAAAGAACAAGCCGTGGCCGAGCGACAGCAAACCGGCGTAACCCCAGACCAGATCCAGCGCGACCGCGACAATGGCGTAACAGAGGATTTTACCGATCAGCGTTAGCGTGTAAGTGGAAATTGACAGCGGGCTGTCTGCCGGAAGGAGTGCCAGAAACGGCAGGATAATCAGAACGATCAGCGCCAGCGTGCCCACGGAAATCGCAATTTTCGGCGCCTTCTGCACGCCGGTAATCGTTAACGGTTGGCTCATCAGTCAATCACCCTGCCTTTGAAGGCGAAGAGTCCCTGAGGACGTTTCTGGATAAACAGAATAATCAGCGCGAGGATCAGGATTTTGCCCAGCACGGCACCGATTTCCGGCTCAAGAATTTTGTTCACGATGCCCAGACCAAAGGCCGCGACGACGGTTCCCGCCAGCTGGCCGACGCCGCCAAGCACAACCACTAAAAATGAATCGATGATGTAACCCTGGCCGAGTTCCGGGCCGACGTTGCTGAGCTGCGACAGCGCCACGCCGCCCAGTCCGGCGATGCCGGAGCCGAGGCCGAACGCCAGCATATCCACGCGACCGGTCGGCACGCCGCAGCAGGCGGCCATCGCACGGTTTTGGGTGACGGCGCGCACGTTCATGCCGAGCCGCGTTTTATTGAGCAGCAGCCAGGTCAGGCCAAGCACCAGCAGCACAAAAATAATGACGGCGATGCGGTTGTACGGCAGCACCAGATTGGGCAATAACTGAATGCCGCCGGAGAGCCAGCCGGGGTTGGCGACTTCGACGTTCTGTGCGCCAAACAGCACGCGCACGCCCTGGATCAGAATCAGGCTGATGCCCCAGGTTGCCAGCAAGGTTTCCAGCGGGCGGCCGTATAAATGGCGGATCACCGTACGCTCAAGCGCCATGCCGATCCCGGCGGTGATAAAAAACGCCACCGGCAGCGCGACCAGCGGGTAGATCGCCAGCAGGCCCGGCGCGTAATGCTGAAACAGCGACTGCACCATGTAGGTCGAGTACGATCCGAGCATCAGCATTTCGCCGTGCGCCATGTTGATCACGCCCAGCAGGCCGTAGGTGATCGCCAGCCCGAGCGCGGCGAGCAGTAAAATCGAGCCGAGCGATAAGCCGGTAAATGCCTGTCCGAGTAAATCGCCGATCAGCAGGCGGTGCTGAACCGCTTTCAGGCTGGCCTGCGCCGCAGCGCGCACGGTGGCGTCGGCTTCAGTTTTCGGGTCAGTCAGGCTTTGTAAACGACCCTGCGTATCCGGATCGCCGGAGGTGCCGAGCAGCCCGACGGCTTTCAGGCGCACCTGCGGGTTAGGATCGCTCAGCTGTAAATTCGCCAGCGCGACGGCAAGCGCATCGTGAACCGCGCTGTCTTTTTCCGCACCGAGACGACGGGTCAGCAGCGGCAACTGGTCGGCCTGCGCTTCACGCTGTAGGGATTTTGCGGCTTGTAAACGTACGGCGCTGTCGATGCTGACCAGGCGGTGCGCGGATAATGCGTTGGCAATCAGAATGCGCAGGCGGTTGTTCAGCCACACTTTTTTGGTGTCGCCCTGCGGTTTCGCGTCACCGTCGAGCGGTGTCAGCTGATCGCCATTTTGGGTGAAGGCGTGTTTAGCTTCGTCGATGACGACGTTTTCCTGCTTCAGCGCCTCAAGCAGGGGCAATCTTTCCGGCTGCGGATCCGCCGCCCATTGTTGTAATAAGTCGGCTTGCTGGCTGCGGCTGGCGGCAGCAAAGTCATTCGCCGCCCCGGCCTGCGCCAGCAACGGCAGGCAACAAAGCAGGAAAAGCAGTGATCTGATGAGGATTCTCATAATGTTCTCGCCGCATAAAGTTGATGCTTATTTGCGCCTCCCCCGGTGAAGAGGGAGGCGCTAAAACAATCAGTTAGTGGTCTTAACCGGGGTATCAGGTTTCTTGTCGTTGCCCGGAATGTACGGGCTCCACGGCTGGGCGCGGATTGGTTTGTCGGTCTGCCAGACCACGTTGAACTGACCGTTCGATTCGATTTCGCCGATCATCACCGGTTTGTGCAGGTGGTGATTGGTTTTATCCATGGTCAGCGTGAAGCCGGACGGTGCGGCGAAGGTCTGCCCGGCCATGGCGGCGCGGACTTTATCCACATCCGTCGTCCCGGCTTTTTCAACTGCCTGTGCCCACATATGGATGCCGACATACGTCGCTTCCATCGGGTCGTTGGTCACGGCGGTATCCGCGTTTGGCAGTTTGTGAGCCTTGGCGTACGCCTTCCATTCGGCGACAAATTTCTTGTTCGTCGGGTTATCGACGGACTGGAAGTAGTTCCACGCCGCGAGATCACCGACCAGCGGTTTGGTGTCGATACCGCGCAGTTCTTCTTCGCCAACGGAGAACGCCACCACCGGCACATCGGTCGCTTTCACGCCCTGGTTCGCCAGTTCTTTGTAGAACGGCACGTTGGAATCGCCGTTGATGGTGGAGATGACTGCGGTTTTGCCGCCTGCGGAGAATTTCTTAATGTTGGACACAATGGTCTGGTAATCGCTGTAACCGAACGGCGTATAGACTTCTTCGATATCGCTGTCTTTCACGCCTTTGGAATGCAGGAAGGCGCGCAGGATTTTGTTGGTGGTGCGCGGATACACATAGTCCGTGCCGAGCAGGAAGAAGCGTTTGGCCGCGCCGCCGTCTTCGCTCATCAGATATTCCACCGCCGGAATCGCCTGCTGGTTAGGCGCCGCGCCGGTGTAAAACACGTTCGGCGACATCTCTTCGCCTTCGTACTGCACCGGATAGAACAGCAGGCCGTTCAGTTCTTCAAAGACCGGCAGCACCGATTTACGCGACACCGATGTCCAGCAACCGAACACCACGGCGACTTTATCCTGCGTCAGCAACTGGCGGGCTTTTTCAGCGAACAGCGGCCAGTTGGATGCCGGATCGACTACCACGGGTTCCAGCTTTTTGCCCAGCACGCCACCGTGCGCATTGATGTCATCAATGGTCATCAGCGCCACGTCTTTCAGCGGCGTTTCGGAGATGGCCATGGTGCCGGAAAGAGAATGCATAATACCGACTTTAATGGTGTCGGCAGCCTGCGCGCTCCAGGCTAATCCCATGCTGACTACGGTGGCGGACAGAGCAAAGGCTTTAATAAAATGTCGACGTTGCATAGATGTACCCTCTGTAAAAAACGCTGTGATTTAAGTGATTTAAGAGAAAACTGGCATGTCTTAAGTCGAAAAATGTCTGAAGCCGAAAAAAGATAAAAAAGTCATGACGGGTCGCCCTCGTCACTCTCCGCCCGCGCACGGTGCAACATATGCAGGGTAATCTTGCGCACCTCGGCTTTGCTGACGGCAATGTGGTCGTGTAGCTGGCGTTGCGCCTCTCCGGTTTGTTGTTGAATGATGGCGAGCAAGATGCTCGCGTGTTCCTTGTACGTCGCGTTAACGCGCTCGTCTTTGGTGAAATCCAGACGGCGGATAATGCGGATTTTCTCCGTCAGTTCGCGGTGGATACGGGCCATTTCGGCATTCCCGGCCGCCGCCACCAGCGTCATGTGAAATTCTTCGTCGTAACGTGAAACCACCAGACCATCCTCGAGCCGGGGCTGGTCAATCCAGAATGCCTTCAGTTCGGCCAGTTGCAGCGGTTGTGCCGCAGGCGGCAGGGCGCACAGGCGTTTCACCGCTTCCAGCTCCAGCACAATGCGCAGGTCATAAAGCTGCTCGAAAAAGTCGAAATCGAACGGACGCACCTGCCAGCCGCTGCGGAAAAACACTTCGACATAGCCTTCGCGCTCCAGCCAGAACAGCGCCTGACGCACCGGTGTCCGGCTGACTTCCATACGATCGGCGATGTCGTTTTCACTGAACTTATCGCCCGGCAGCAGGCGGAAGCTGAAAATGTCGTCTTTCAGTTGCTGATAAATCCGTTCTGCCAGTCCTTCCGGACGGCTTTTACTGCGTGAAGATTTAGAACCCGTCAGTTGCATAAAATATTCCCTGAATTTTTAAACTGCTTTGAACCGTTTTAAACGGCTGCATCCAGCCACAACAAGGCATCACCTGGCCCGACCGGACGGCCCTGCTGGCAACTGATTTTCAGAACCGTACCGGCGCACGGTGCGTTAACGGATAACTCCATTTTCATGGCCTCAACAACAATCAGCGGCTGGCCTTCTTCGACCTGCTGGCCAGGTTCCACCAGGATTTTCCAGACGTTGCCGTTGAGATCGGCGCTGACTAAATGCCCGTCCTGATCCGCATCGTCTTCCACCAACTGCACGGCATTGGCGGCGGCTTCTACGGCGGCGCTTTCTGCTTCGTGCCAGTGCGCCACTTCGCGGGTGAACGCGTCGGCCTGTTGGGTGCGGAATTCAGTAATATCGGCGGCGTTGTCGGCTAAAAATTGCGTGTATTGCGCAAAGTCGAACTCAGTTTCTTCGATGCGGATTTGCGCCCGGCCTTCGCGGAAAGCGTCGCGCTGAATATCCAGATCGGCTTCGCTGACTTCATAGAAACGCACCTGATCGAAGAAATGCAGCAACCACGGTTCGCCATTTTTGAACTGTTCGTTTTTGAGGAATTTGTTCCAGATAGGCAGCGTGCGGCCCACCAGCTGATAGCCGCCCGGCGAATCCATGCCATAAATGCACATATACATGCCGCCGATGCCGACCGTGCCTTCGGCGGTGAACGTGCGTGCCGGGTTGTATTTGGAGCTGAGCAGGCGATGGCGCGGATCGACCGGCACCGCACAAGGCGCGCCGAGATACACATCGCCCAGCCCGAGGATCAGGTAGCTGGCGTCGAAAATGATTTTTTTCACGTCTTCGCGGCTGGCCAGCCCGTTGGTGCGCTGGATGAAATCCACGTTATTGGGCAGCCACGGCGCGTCGGCGCGCACGGTTTGCTGATAGCGTTCAACCGCGCCGAGCGTAGCAGAATCTTCAAACGCCATTGGCATATGCACGATGCGGGTCGGGATTTTGAGCTGGCTGACGTCCGCCAGATTGTGTTCGAGCGTCAGTAAATGCTGAAGCAGCGCGGTCTGGTGCAGCACTCGGCTGTCGTAGCGGATTTGCAGCGAACGTACGCCCGGCGAAAGCTCTTCGATACCGGCCTGACCGGCTGCTTTAATGGCATTCATCAGCAGATAAATGCGCATGCGCACCGCCAGATCCAGCACGTTATCGCCGTACTCAATCAGCACGTAGCCATCGCCCGCCTGCCGGTATTCCACCGACGGGCGTTCCGCAGTGGCCGGTAACGAAGCAAGAACCGTGGCGGAAACCGTGGTGTCCGGCAGCAGCGACGGCACCGGCAGCGCCATTGCATTGACGGGCATCAGCGAATCAATCGTGCCTTGTTGCGCCAGTTCCAGCGCCTGCGCCTGTTCGAAACTGATCGGATGGAAACGGATTTTATCGCCCGGTTTGACCTGGCCGACTTTCCACAGCTCGGCTTTGGCGATGGTCACCGGGCAGACGAAACCGCCGAGGCTTGGCCCGTCGCGGGTCAGGATGACCGGGAAATCGCCGGTGAAGTTGATTGCGCCGATGGCGTATTCGCAGTCATGTACGTTCGACGGATGCAGACCGGCTTCGCCGCCGTCCTGCCGTGCCCATTGCGGTTTCGGGCCGACCAGTCGTACGCCGAGGCGGTTGGAGTTGTAATGCACCTGCCATTCGGCTTCGAAGAACGTTTCAATGGATTCGCGCGTGAAGAAATCCGGCGCGCCGTGCGGGCCATAAAGCACGCCAATGTTCCAGATATCGCCATAAGGCTGAACGATATTGGCGGCAGCGGCCTGCGGTAAATCCACCGGCGCGGGCGTGGTGCAGGCGGCAAGTTCCGGCTGCGAAACGGTCAGCATGTCCGCGACACGCAGCGTGCGGCCTGCGTGGCCACCGAACTGCCCGAGCGCGAAGGTCGAGCGGCTGCCGAGATAAACCGGCACATCAAAACCGTTACGTACCGCCAGATAAGTGCGGCAGCCCTGCGTGGCGCGGCCCAGCGTCAGCGTCTGACCGGCTTTCACCGGCACCGGCTGCCAGTAAGCGACACTCTCACCATCGAGTTCCGCCGGGCAACGTGCGCCGGTCAGCGCGATGGTCGCGTCACAATGAAAACGCAGGACCGGCCCCTGAAGCGTGAATTCCAGCCCGGCGGCATCGAGATGATTCCCGACAATACGGTTGGCGAGGCGGAACGCAAAATCGTCCATCGGCCCGGACGGCGGCACGCCGATATCCCAGTAGCCGAGGCGGCCCGGATAATCCTGCACGCTGCTGTACGTGCCGGGCGCAATCACTTCGACGGCGTTTGGCGCGTAGACAAAACTGTCGAGCATCCGCGTCCACATTTCGCCTTCGCGGAATACCGGCGTGGCGACGACCTGACGCAGGTAATCAATATTGGTGGCGATGCCGTGCAGGCGGGTGGCGGCCAGCGCGGCAGACATTTTTGCCAGCGCGTCCTGACGATCTTTACCGTGAACAATCAGCTTGGCGATCATCGGGTCATAAAACGCCGACACTTCGCTGCCGGTTGAAACCCAGCCGTCCACGCGAACGTCTGGCGGGAAAAACACTTCAGTCAGCACGCCGGGGCTTGGCTGGAAGTTTTTCAGCGGATCTTCAGCGTAAATACGCACTTCCACCGACGCGCCCTGCGGGGCTTTTTCCATCGCAGGCCAGTCAAGCGGTTCGTCTGCGGCGACCTGCAACATGCATTCGATTAAATCCAGCCCGGTGACCATTTCGGTGACCGGATGCTCGACCTGCAAACGGGTATTCACTTCGAGGAAATAGAATTCGTCACGCGCGGCGTCATAAATAAATTCGACCGTTCCGGCGCTGCGGTAATTCACCGATTCGCCGAGCTGTACGGCGGCACGGTGCAGCGCTTCGCGGCTGGCCTGCGGCAGATTAGGCGCAGGGGTTTCTTCCACAACTTTCTGATTGCGGCGCTGCAACGAGCAGTCACGCTCACCGAGTGCTACTACGCGGCCTTTGCCGTCGCCAAAAATCTGTACTTCGACATGCCGGGCGCGATCGACAAAGCGTTCCAAAAATACGCCTGCATCACGGAAAAACTGTTCGCCGAGACGTTTCACGCTGTCCCACGCGGCGCGCAATGCGTCTTCGTCGTCGCAGCGCGTCAGGCCAATGCCACCGCCGCCGGCAGTGCTTTTCAGCATCACCGGATAACCGATTTCGGCGGCGGCGCTGACCGCATCGTCAATGCTGTCAAGCAAGCCGGTGCCGGGCGTCATCGGCACACTGGCGGCTCCGGCTAATTCACGGGCGCGGTGCTTGAGGCCAAACTCGCGGATTTGTCCGGCGGTCGGGCCGATAAACGCGATACCCGCGGCTTCGCAGGCGTCGGCAAACTCTGCGCTCTCGGATAAAAATCCGTAGCCGGGATAAATCGCCTGCGCGCCGGATTCTTTCGCGGCGGCCAGAATTTTGTCGATCATCAGGTAGCTTTCGCTGGCCTTTTCGCCACCGAGCGCGATGGCGATATCGGCATCCGCGACGTGCGGCGCATTGCGGTCGGCGTCGGAATAGACGGCAACGGAGGTGACGCCCAGACGTTTCAGCGTGCGGATCGCGCGGCAGGCAATTTCGCCACGGTTGGCGATCAGAACTTTAGTAAACATCATTGTGGCTCCTCAGCTTTTTACCGGTGAATTGAGGCTCCGGATGTAACTTCTCCAGCCGCCAAAATGGGTGATGTCGGTAGCGTCAGGGATTGCCCACGGCTCGCAGATAAAGCCTTTCACCGTGCGACCGTCGGCCAGTTCGAGCGAACCAATCCCCAGCGGGGCCGGGATTTCGGCAACGAATTCCCCGAAGCGCGCCAGCGGGATATCCCACAGTTCGACGATAATCGCGCTGCCGCCTTCCGCCCGTACCAGCCCCGGTTTCGGTGGTTTGGTATTCGCCAGTGCGTAAAGTTTGTAGTGGCTGGCGGTGGTGGTTTGTTCGACGCGAACCGCGTTGCGGCTGGTGAGCTGGAAATTGAGCGGCATGCCGGTCAGGTGTGCGCCGACCACAGCGACGCGCACGATGGCTGCGCTGGCCGGTGCGGCGGTCATAAATTCTTCCGGTTTCATTGTCAGGCCGGTTGCGCCGAGCGGCAGGCTCAGGCTGCGTTGCCACTGGCGGCCAAAGCCTGCCAGCGCATCGTCATGCCAGGCCGGAGCGACCAGAGTGATCCCGGCGGGCAGACCGTCGGCACGCATTCCGGCGGGCAGCGCCAGCGCAGATAAATCCGCCAGATTGGTGAAGTTGGTGTAAATCCCGAACTGCGAGTTGTAGAGCACGGGCTCCTGCGCCATCTCTTCCAGCGTGCGGATGGTCGGTGACGTCGGCACAACCAGCGCATCAAACCCTTCCAGCGCCAGATTGATTTTGCGTGCCAGCTCCGCCCGCAGATATTCTGCCCGCCAGGCATCACAGGCGGTGTAATTCAGGCCGTTGGCGACAATACCGCGCACAACCGGATCCATCGCTTCCGGGCTTTCCTCAAATATTTCACCGACGGCCACCGTGCGTTCCGCCACCCATGCGCCGTAATAAAGCTGCTCGGCCAGTTCACGAAACACGGTGAAATCGATCGTCTCCAGCGTCACGCCGTTATGGCGTAAACGCTCAAGCGCTTCACTGAACGCGGCTTCGGCCTGCCGGTCGCCGAAAAATTCCAGACGATCCGGCACCGCAATCCGGGGTTGCGCAGTAAAGGCTGCCGGTGCGGTGTGCGGGTTTTTACGGGAATACGCATCAGCGGCGTCATATCCGCCAGCCGCATGAGCAACGGTCTGTGCATCGGCGACGGTCAGGGCAAAAATCGACACGGCATCGTTGAGGCGGCAGGCTGGCACTACGCCGGTGTTCGACAGCCAGCCTTTGGTCGGTTTCAGGCCGACGACATTGTTGAAACCGGCAGGGACGCGGCCGGAACCGGCGGTGTCAGTGCCCAGCGAAAATGCCACCAGACCGCGTGCCAGAACCGACGCCGAGCCGGAGCTGGAACCGCCGCTGACATATTGCGGATTGAAGGTGTTTCTCACCGCGCCAAACGGTGAGCGCGTGCCCACCAGGCCGGTTGCAAACTGATCAAGATTGGTTTTGCCAATGACGACTGCGCCTTTGGCTTTCAGATTGGCGACGACGGTGGCGTCGGCTTCGGCGGTGTAGGCAAAAGCGGGGCAGGCGGCGGTGGTCGGCCAGCCCGCGATATCAATATTGTCTTTTACAGCAAACGGCACGCCAAACAACGGCAGGGCGCTCAGGGATCCTTCGGCCTGACTGCGCAGGGTTTCCAGACGGGTAATCTGGGCTTCAAGCTGCTCCGCCGTGGCGAGATAAAGCCAGGCGTTGTCGGTTTTGCTCAGGCTGCCCAAAACCAGTGAAAGCGTCGTTCGCAGGCTGTCCGGCGCAGTGCGGTAATGCTGCTGCCATTCCCGCAGCGTAAAACCGCGATAAGGCGAGGTAACGGAGTCTGAAGTTGAAGCCATATTTTTGAATTCCATCTAGTACACAAGATTGAATTCATCTAAGCAATGCCTGTGCCAAAATTTTATTCATTGATTTTTATGGATTTAATAATCTGAGCATGACTGCATTGCACATTTGTTGCACCACGGACGGAATGCAACTGAACAAAAATGGGGCGATTTTGTGCGCTTATGCAATCGCCGTTCAGGTTTGATGCATTATTATTTATCCAATAATGTGCAGGAACGGCATATCTTTAACTCTACCTTCCGCCAAAACGGTTTTAGGAAAATTTGATTTGATACAACTTCATTCTCTTTTTGAACGCCTGAAAAAACTGTTACTGGCGGTTATCCTTATCGTGCTGACTTTGTTAGCGGTTCGCACTTACGACGCATTACAGGGGCCGGCGCTGGAGCCGTGGCACAAGCTGGTTCCTGATGAACTGAGCGCGTCGCAGCTGGATAAAAGCGACTGGGCTGCGTATCTGCGGGCCGAGCAGCAGGCATTTGTGGAAGTGAAGCAGCAGGTGACGGACAAGCTCGATGCCGAAGACCGTATTCCGCTGAACCGGTATTACGACCGCAGCCCGGTTTATCCTGAGCATTTTGCGCAGGACTGGAACCGCTCATATGAGCTGATGCCTGACGGCAAACCGGTCGGTGCGGTGGTGTTATTGCACGGTCTGACGGACTCGCCCTACAGCCTGCGCCATATTGCAGAAGATTACCGTCGCCGTGGTTTTGTCGCGGTGGGGATCCGTCTGCCGGGGCATGGAACCGTGCCGGGCGGCCTGACGCGCGTTGACTGGGAACAATGGCTGGCTGCCACGCGGCTGGCGGTGAGAGAAGCGCATCGTGCGGCCGGTGAAAATGTTCCGTTGCAGATCGTCGGTTTTTCCAACGGCGGTGCGCTGGCGATGAAATACACGCTTGATGCGCTGGACGATAAATCACTGGTGCGCCCGACGCGCGTGGTGCTGGTTTCCCCGATGATTGGCGTCACCCGTTTTGCGCGTTTCGCCGGATATGCGGGCTGGCCGTCGATCTTCCCGGCCTTCGCCAAAACCGCCTGGCTGAATCTGATGCCAGAATTTAATCCGTTTAAATACAATTCATTCCCGGTGAAAGCGGCGCGGCAGTCTTATCTGCTCACCCATGTTTTGCAGCAGCAAATCAGTGAGGATGCGCAGTCCGGCAAGCTGGCGCAATTGCCGCCGTTGCTGGCTTTCCAGTCGGTGATTGATTCCACCGTCAGCACCCGCGCGGTGGTCACGGCATTATTTAATCAGCTTCCCGCCAACGGTAGCCAACTGGTGTTATTTGATATCAACCGCAGTGCTTACGTTGGCCCGTTGCTGCGGCCTGCGGCGGAGACCGTCGTTGACCGCCTGCTGCCTGCGCCGCCGCGCGCGTATCAGACAACCATTATTACTAATGCCTCACCGGATGACGCTGCGGCGATTGCGCAGGTCACGCAGGCAGGGCAGACCACGGTCAGCAGCAGCCCGCTGGGGCTAAATTATCCTTCGGAATTCTATTCGTTATCGCACGTTGCGTTGCCTTTCCCGACGGATGATTCGCTCTACGGGCGCAATCCGCAAGGCCCGGCGCAGTTCGGTATTCATCTGGGGACGCTGGCCGCGCGGGGCGAAAATGGTGCGCTGGTGGTAAGCATGGATCAGCTGATGCGCGTTTCCTCCAATCCTTTCTATCCGTATATGCTGAAAAGAATTGAAGGTTTTTGAAAGGGATACGGAAAAAATGGAGGGTGTTGAGAAAATAATCGTTAAAAGCGCTTGCGATAATATAGTGCGCTATATATATTGAAAGCATGAAGACGACAACAGACACTGACTTAACGCACAGCAGCATGCTACATCTTGATCAACAGATGTGTTTTGCCCTGTACTCCGCAAATCTTGCGCTGCACAAAGTGTACCGCAAGCTGCTCGGGCAGCTCGACCTCACCTATCCGCAATACCTGGTGATGTTGGTTCTCTGGCAGCGTGATGAAGTCACGGTGTCTGATATCGGCGAAAAGCTGTTTCTGGATTCCGCGACGTTAACCCCGTTGTTAAAGCGTCTCGAAGCGGCGGGTTTACTGGTTCGTCAGCGTGCGAAAGCCGATGAACGTCAGGTGATTATTTCCCTGACCGCTGAAGGTAAGGCATTACGCGAAAAAGCACAGGGCATTCCGGAAGCGATTTTTTGTGCCACGGAATGCAATATGGGCGAGATTACGGCGCTGAAACAGCAACTTGAAGCACTGCGCGGCCATCTTCAGGATAAAGCCTGAGAAGAATGATTCAGCAAACGGAATGGAAGGCAGCGTTTTCACACCGTTTGTGTATGGTATATAAGTAGCACGCGATTAAATCGCATAATAATATTTACGTATTTTCCCTCATCAATCTCATTGAAAGGAACGAAACATGTCTATTGAAAAAGTAGTTTATCGTGCTCATGCCTCTGCAACCGGTGGCCGTGATGGTCGTGCGACATCTGATGATGGCGTTCTGGATGTAAAACTGGGTGTGCCAAAAGAAATGGGCGGTATGGGCGGCGGGACTAACCCTGAACAACTGTTTGCCGCAGGTTATTCCGCCTGCTTCCTCGGCGCACTGAAAGCTGTTGCCGCACAGGAAAAAATTAAAATCCCTGCGGATGCAAAAATTGAAGGCGCAGTCGGTATCGGTGCAATTCCGGGTGGTTACGGGATTGAAGTGCAACTGGACATCACTCTGCCTGGTTTTGAACGCAGCGAAGCCGAAGCGCTGGTGGCTAAAGCGCATCTGGTTTGCCCGTACTCAAACGCAACCCGTGGCAACATCGACGTAACGCTTAACGTGAAATAACTGAAACAGAATCAGCACCTTCACCAGGGGCTGTTAATGAAACAAGAAGAAGAAAATGACAAGGGGGCTTCGGCCTCCTTTTTCATGGTGTAAGCAAAATCAAAAATGTCTTCATCTTGCCTGCAAGGCGCGCCCTGCGCAGAATTTTCCGGAAGTTTGTATATAAACGTAATCCCGGCATAATCCGTGAACTCGCCTCACATAATCATGTCACAATGATTCCGAATCTTTCAAAATTTTTCCGGATATCCCAATTACATGAATAGAGTGAAGACTCTATCGCAGCAAAATATCTCTTTATTGTTAGCGATTTATATCGGCATTTTCCTCAACGTTTCGGTGTTCCAGCGCCGTTTCGCCGCATTGATCCATCAGTTCACGTCAACTGAGCTGATCCAGGCAATCACGGAAGTCTGCGTCATCGTCCTGTTTACGTTCTTTGTGCTGCGTTTACTGTCGCTGGGCGGAAAAACGTTTTTCCGCATTATCGCCACGTTGCTGGTGCTGATTTCCGTCGCCGCCAGTTATTACATGATGATGTTCAATGTGGTGATCGGCTACGGCATCGTGGTGTCGGTGATGACCACGGATATCGATCTCAGTAAGGAGATCATCGGGTTACCGCTGTTTTTCTGGATGGCGCTGGTCAGTGCCGCACCGTTGTTTCTTATCTGGAAAAATAACCTGCGCCTGACGCTGATTGAGCAGATGAAAACACCGGGACAACGCGTGCTGCCGCTGGTGATATTGCTTGCCGCCGTTTTGCTGGTCTGGTTGCCGCTGCGCATGCTGGATTACGCGCAAAGTGAAAACGAGAAGAAAACCAATGTCGATTTGCCGAGCTACGGCGGTGTGGTGGCGCATTCTTATCTGCCTTCAAACTGGCTGGCTGCGCTCGGTTTGTATGCGTATACGCAGGCAGATGAGAGCCAGGATGCGGGGAATTATCTGGATCCGGCCAAAGCGTTTACCTATGTGCCGCCCGCAGATATCGACGATACCTATGTGGTGTTTATTATCGGCGAAACGACCCGCTGGGATCATATGGGGATACTGGGGTACGAGCGTGATACCACGCCGCGTTTGTCGAAAGAGAAGAATCTGGTGGCATTTCGCGGCGAATCCTGCGACACCGCGACCAAGCTTTCGCTGCGATGCATGTTTGTCCGTGAAGGCGGGGCCGAAGACAATCCGCAGCGAACCCTGAAAGAACAAAATATCTTTGCCGTGATGAAATCGCTGGGGTTCACTTCGGAACTCTTCGCGATGCAAAGCGAGCTGTGGTTTTACAATAATGCGGATACCAACAATTATTCTTTCCGTGAAATCATTGCCTCTGAGAAGCGTAACGACGGGAAACCGGTCGATGACATGCTGCTGGTGAATGAGTTACAGGAATCACTGAAGAACTATCCGCAGGGTAAACATCTGGTGATTTTGCATACCAAAGGTTCGCATTACATGTATTCCCAGCGTTATCCGCGTAGCTATGCCCGTTATACGCCGGAATGTATGAGTAACACCTGCAGCAAAGCAGAGTTGATTAACGCCTTTGATAACAGTGTGTTGTATACCGATACTTTCATCGGCAACGTAATCAATGAGCTTCGTGACAAAAAAGCGCTGGTTTTTTATGCCGCTGACCATGGTGAGTCCATTGACGAAAACTCGCACCTGCATGGCACGCCGCGTGAGATGGCACCGCCGGAGCAGTTCCGTGTACCAATGATTGTCTGGGCATCTGACCGTTTTCTTGAACAGGCCGATCACAAGCAGGCGTTTGAGCAGTTACAGGCGCAGCAGCGGGTGGGGGCGAAGAAACGTCACGTCGAATTGTTCGATTCGATTTTGGGCTGTCTGGGATATACCTCGCCAGACGGAGGTATTAACCCGGCGAATAACTGGTGCGCAAAACCTCAGCCTGAACAGAAGCTTTAGGCTATTTTGACGGCGCATCGGATAATTTGTAGTCAGTCAGCATTTAAGTTTTAAAAAGCCGTTGACGCTTTGAAACCGCCGCAGTAACATGCGCCCCACTCGCGGCGAGTAGCGCAGCTTGGTAGCGCAACTGGTTTGGGACCAGTGGGTCGGAGGTTCGAATCCTCTCTCGCCGACCATATTTGAAAAGCCTGCTTTTTTAAGCAGGTTTTTTTTCGCCCGGAGTTTATGAGGATGAGAACCTCCGAAGGAGGTTTGAGCCGAGCGAAGCGAGACAACGTTGCTTTAGCAACGGCCCGCAGGGCGTGCATCGCAGATGCGCGTAATCCTCTCTCGCCGACCATATTTGAAAAGCCTGCTTTTTTAAGCAGGTTTTTTTTCGCCCGGAGTTTATGAGGATGAGAACCTCCGAAGGAGGTTTGAGCCGAGCGAAGCGAGACAACGTTGCTTTAGCAACGGCCCGCAGGGCGTGCATCGCAGATGCGCGTAATCCTCTCTCGCCGACCATATTTGAAAAGCCTGCTTTTTTAAGCAGGTTTTTTTTCGTCTGGAGTTTATGCGCTTTCGTTTTGCGTTTCTTTATCAGGTCATCATCTTAAAATCAGTCTTCCGATGATTTCTGTGGCTCTGATAGAAATTCTCATGCGAATCGAAGCTCAGCAGATACAACTCAATTTTCTTTTCGAGCCAGCAATAGCCTAATAATGCCTGCTGTTTTTCCAGAAGAAATTTATGCACGCGCAAATAGCTGAGATCACCTTTCTTCAGTTCACCCAGTGTCGGGTTTTCCTGTATACGTTCAATCTCATCCTCTACGATAATCTGCTGCGTCAGAGAAAGTCTCGCAAAGGCTTTGGTGAAACGACGAGATTCATACGTATCAATCCTTTGATCGCTCGGTCCTTCTGGCATAAGGCGTTACCTTATTGTTATCCATCTCACTTTTAGCTAATAACGTTTCCACAATAAACCGGTATGTCATATCGGGGTTTTCTTCCACAATCTGGCCGATCTTCGCCCAATGTTCGATCTGTTTGGGAATGCTGCGGTGGCTGGCTTCGGCATGAATTTTTACGTCACTGACAAAATCATCGTCTAAGCGAATACTGGTTGCCATGGTTGACCTCTGTTCGTTTTTACACCTGCGGGCAGGGTGCGCCATAACATTGCTAAATGCAATAAATTGTCGCGCATAAAAACGGCCTTTTGTATTTCCTGAGCCACGAGAACAGGTGCAGCTGTACACGCATTAAAGGGATTTTTCGCAGGATTTTCAGGCCTGCGAGGTGTCATGTAAAAAAGCTTGCCGGGAAATTTTCTTTCCACTCAAGCCTGCGAGGTATCCCGCAAAGGTTCGCCAAACAGTTCTGCCATAAACCCTAAATCTTCCTGCTCTTCAAGCTGATTAAGCTGGTGGAAAAGCGCCCCGGCAGAAGGCATTGCCGCGCAGCAGTCGGTGAATTTTCGTAACCGGTCAGCATCGCTGAAAGGTTCGGTATTGCTGCCTTTTGCCAGTTTCCGTCCTGCCTGCAATGTCCGGCCATCGCGCAATATCAGTGTCACTTCATGCGTCAGGCGTTCACCCGGTGGTGTATCGGCTTCCTGCTCCGGGGTGTAACAACGCATGGAAATGCGTTGCAGGCGCGCCGGGTCAGTCAACTTAGCCACCCGCGCGGGGGTGAAATCACTGACGCCCAAAGAGCCGTTGCGCAGCCAGGTATCGACACAGTATTGCATTGAAAAACGCGCCTGCATTTCATTGGCCGGCAGGGGATACGCCAGGTTGCGCAGATTGGCGATGCCGACCCGTGTATCGACGGCCAGTACGTCTGTGTCGCTGAAATCATGCTGCGCACGCAGGTCATCCAGCGCATCGATGATCATATGCGTTGAACCGCAGCACGGATGACGTTTTGGCATCACGCCGGTGGTTTCGATCACATGCTGATGCGTCCCCAAAATCCCCGCAATATCCCAGCCCGGCGGTGTTAAGCCCCCGAACATTTCCAGAAACCCCTGCGGGGCTTCAAGAATATCGATACGCCCCTGCATTTGCTGTTGGGCGAATTTCGCGGCGTCTACGGCATTGCGCGCGGCCCATCCGGCGTGCAGTGGTTTGATCGGTGTACCGAACTGGCCTTTGGTGCCGGAGGCAAAGCTTACGGCATTGCTTAACGTACGCGCGATACCGGCCTGATCCATGCCCATCAGCCAGGCAACACCGGCCGCACTGCCGATGCAGCCGACGGTCGACGTGCCGTGCCAGCCCGCAGTGTAATGCGAAGGCGCGACGCCTGACCCCACAAACGCCTGCGCCTGTAAGCCCGTCAGATAAGCATCTACCAGCTGTTCGCCGCTGGCGTTGATCTCATCGGCGATGGCCAGCAGTGCCGGCAGCAAAACGGCAGAGGCGTGGCTCATGCCGGGGGCAAAGTTGTCGTCGTAATCAATGGCGTGCGCCGCGGTGCCGTTGATCAGTGCCGCAATGGCCGCTGGTGCGCGCCCGCCGCCGGCTAAGCGGGAGCTGGCGTGCGGGCTGAAATAGCTTTCGCTGGCGGCCCGGACGGCACGGCTGGAAAAATCATCCTGTCCGGCGAACAGGCAGGCCAGCGTGTCCGTAATGGCCTCGCGGGCTTTACGGCGGGCAGTAGTGCTGAAATCGGGCTGGCTGCAACACCAGCTGGCAATGGCTTCAATCACATTCATAAATGTCCCCGTGGAGTGATGTAAGGAATGTCAGGATGGCGGTCATCAGCGGACCAAACTGGAAGCGGCTGACCTGCCGGTTTGTTATGTCGGTATCCACGCGATGAACGATCACAGCGCTGAGAGAAGGGATCATCAGGCAGTAATGGCCGCCAGCGCCGTAGGCGAAGTAACTGCCCTGTGGCAATACGCAGCCGGGGAAAGCGACGCCTTCACGCGCCAGCCACCACATGTAGCCATACGCACCACGCTCACCGGCATGGGAGTAGGGCATCAGGCTTTGTCGTACCCAACTGTCCGGGATGATTTGCCGGTTTTCCCATTGCCCGTTCTGAAGAAATAGCTGACCAAAACGCGCCAGATCGCGTGTCGAGAGCCGGAACGGATATGCCGGGTGCTGCGAGTTCGGCCCCGGTTCCATCCAGCCGTCTTCGCGGCGGAAATCGTTCATGCCCAGAGGTAGGGCGATTTGCTCCAGAAAAGCCTGATGAATATTCAATCCGGTCATCTGCGAATAAGCGGTGCCTAATGCATTGAAATCCCAGTTGTTATAACTCCATACCCCCCCCGGCGGCTGACTGTGGCGCGGCGGTTTGATGCGCGTCATCCACGGCGTCTCGTAATTGGCCGGATGATAAATACCGGAGCGCGCAGTCAGCAGGTCATAGAGCGTGGCGCCGGATTCCACATCGCTCAGCGGGTCAATGTCGCTGATACCCAGCTCTGCCAGCGTCGCGGATAAATCCATCGCGCCACGGGCTACCTGAATACCGATCAGCGCGCTGAGAAAGCTTTTACGCATTGAATGGCACAGGAAACGGTGCTGCAAATCGCCATATTCAAGCACCGGGTTGCCTGCCTGAACGATCAGTAATGCGTCGGTATTCTGGCCGTCGAGCAGGCGCAGAAGGGCGTCCCGGCTTGCGCCGGGCATTGCAGATTTCATATTGAGCTCTCCGGTGTCAGGGGTTGCTGGCGGCGAGAAACTGTCGGGTATAAGGCTGCGTTGCCGCGCCGCAGCGGATTTCATCTGCGGTCAGTTCTTCCAGTAATTTCCCCTGGTGCATGATGGCGACCCGGTCACACAGATGTGCCACGACGGCCAGATCGTGCGTCACCATCAGATAGGTCAGGTTGCGTTCACGGCGCAGTGTCTTCAGCAAATTAAGGATTTCCGCCTGCACTGAAACATCGAGTGCTGAAGTCGGTTCGTCGAGCAACAGCACCTGCGGTTCGATGATGAGCGCCCGCGCCAGTGCCACGCGCTGACGCTGGCCGCCGGAAAGCTGATGCGGATAGCGGTAGCGGAACGCGTCACTCAGGCCGAGTGCATTAAGCACGTCGGAAATGCGCGCTTCACGCCGGTCCATGGCGTGGATCACCAGCGGTTCCAGCAGGGTGTGGTAAACCATTTTGCGCGGGTGCAGTGAAGCATACGGATCCTGAAATACCATCTGGACTTGCCGGTAATAGTCTTTATCGCGTACCGGATGTTGTTCACGGTTCTGGTACAAAATTGCGCCGCTGTAATGGGTGTTCTGGCCGGTCAGCGTGCGCAAAATCGTGGATTTCCCGCAGCCCGATTCACCAATCAGGCCGTAGCTTTCGCCTCTGGCGATGTGCATCGTCACGCCATCGACCACGGTTTTGCTGTGCATCCCTTTACCAAAGGAGATACTCAGGTCGACGGTTTCGATCATCCGGTCAGCGGTCAGCGGCAGCGGTTTTTCCACCGGGGGGATAACCGGCATTTCGTAAAGGGCTGAGCTGTTTATGGAAGGTGTCATCAGCAGGCTTCTCCGTATCGGTACACCGGGCCGGTCAGCCACGCAGGGTCGCGTGCCGGAATGGCAAGCATGTCAACCGGATGATGCAAATCCGGCTGGCTGGCGAGCAGCGCCTGCGTGTAAGGGTGTTTTGCGTTATGCAGCTGATCGGCTGAAATTTCTTCGAGAATACGCCCGGCGTACATCACCAGCGCCCGGTCACAAAAACTGGATACCAGCCCCAGATCGTGGGTAATAAACAGCAGGCCGGTTTTGCGCCGGGCCAGCAAGCCATCCAGCACGCTGAGTACCTGCTGGCGCACAGTGACATCGAGCGCAGAAGTGGGCTCATCGGCGATAATCAGATCAGGTTCAGGGATCAGCATCATGGCGATCATGATGCGCTGTCCCATGCCGCCGGAAATTTCGTGCGGATAGAGTTCAAATACCCGCTCCGGATCGCGGATATTGACCGCCTCCAGCATCATCAGTGTTTTGGTGCGCGCCTCTTTTTCGCTGACGTTGAAGTGGATGCGATATGCCTCGTTAATCTGATGACCGACACGCATCAGCGGGTTTAGCGAGAATTTGGGGTCCTGCATGATCATCGAAATCCGTTTGCCGCGAATTTTGCGCATCTGGCGTTCACGGGTAGTAAGCAGGTCAATGTCCCCGAACTGCATCCGGTCGGCGCTGACGCTGGCACCCTGCGGGGTCAGTTTCAACAGTGAACGGCCGGTCAGTGATTTTCCGGAGCCGGATTCGCCGACGATTGCCACTTTTTCGCGGCCAACCGAAAAGGAAATTCCGCGTACTGCGTGGTTTTCCTGTCGGTGGCCTTTGAACGTAATGTTCAGGTTTTGTACATCGAGCAGTTTTTCAGTCATGGCGCAGATCCAGTACGTCGCGCAGGCCGTCACCGAACAGGTTAAAGGCCAGGCTGGTGAAAAGAATCGACAGGCCGGGGATCGCGGCAATTGTCCAGTGAGTCATCATGAACTGGCGGCCGGAAGAGAGCATCGCCCCCCATTCCGGGCTGGGTGCCTGCGCGCCCAGGCCGAGAAACCCCAGGCCGGATGCGGTCAGGATAATGCCCGCCATATTGAGCGTCAGGCGCACCACGACTGAAGGTAAGCACATCGGAATGATGTGGCGCAGGATGATGCGCATCTGCGACGCGCCCTGTAAACGCACGGCGGCGACGTAGTCCATTTTGCGGATAGACAACGCTTCGGCGCGCGCAAGACGGGCAATGGGTGGCCAGGCCGATAGCGAAATGGCGATAATCGCATTCTCAATGCCGGGGCCGAGCGCGGCGACAAAACCCAGTGCCAGAATCAGGCTGGGAAATGCCAGAAAGATATCAACGATGCGCATCAGGATAGTGTCCGTCCAGCCGCCCACGGTGCCTGCCAGCGTACCGACCAGCAGCCCGAGCGGGCCAACAATCAGGGCTGTCAGGCCGGTGATGTAGAGCGTGATGCGGGCGCCGTAAATCAGGCGGCTGTAAATGTCACGCCCGAGTTCGTCCGTGCCCAGCCAGTACTCGCGGCTGACGGGGGCCAGCCGCAATTGCAGGTTTTGCGCGTAAATGTCGTGCGTCGCCAGCCACGGTGCAAAAATCGCGACGGCAACAATCAGCAGAATGACAATTAACCCGAACAACGCCGAGGTATTACGGCGAAAGCGCCGCCACTGGTTCAGGCTTTGCTGCACACGCGCCTGCCACGGCGTGGCCGGAACGGGGGCATCCAGCCATGCCCGCAGGGAAAACGCCGGACGGGCGGAGAGATGAGGTTTAGCGGAGTCGGTCATGATTGCTCCTGGCGGGTTCGCGGATCAAAGATGCGGTAAAGCAGGTCGCAGATAAGGTTGAGTGCAACGAAAATCACGCCGATCAGTAACGAGCAGCCGACCACTGCGTTCATGTCGCCGGCCAGCATGGCGTTGGTGAGATAGCGGCCAAAGCCCGGCCAGGCAAAGACGGTTTCGGTCAGCACGGCGCCTTCCAGTAAAAAGGCGTAGGAGAGCGCGACAACGGTGACCACCTGAACGGCGACGTTGCGAAAGGCGTGGATCCAGACGCTGCGGGCCCAGGACAGACCTTTTACGCGGGCCGTGATCACGTATTCCTGCCCAAGCTGTTCGATCATAAAGCTGCGCGTCATGCGGCTGATATAGGAAAGCCCGCTGAGGCCGAGAATCGATGCCGGTAAAATCAGGTGGCTGAAGACGTTGCGAAAGGCTTCCCAGTTACCGCTGAGTGCGGTGTCGATCAGGTAGAATCCGGTGATTTTCTGCACATCAAATTCATACATAAAGTCGATGCGGCCCGGCCCGCCAATCCACCCCAGACCGGCGTAAAACAGCACCAGACCCATCAGACCCAGCCAGAAATTCGGTGCCGAATGGCCGAGCAGGCCGACAAAGCGAATGCAGTGATCAAACCAGGTGTTGCGGTACATCGCCGATAACACACCCGCCGGAATACCCAGACAGGTGGCGATCAGCGCCGCCAGCGTTGCCAGCTCCAGCGTGGCCGGAAAAACGCGGGCGATATCGGTAGTGACCGGATTGCCGGTGGTCAGTGCGTTGCCGAAATCCAGCGTCGCCACATTTTTCAGGTACATCAGAAACTGTTCCCAGAGCGGCTTGTCGAGGCCGAGCAGGTGATACATCTTCTGATAGGCTTCCTGGCTGGCGTTATCACCCAGCACCGAGACCACCGGATCAATAGGCAACAGACGTCCGATAAAGAAGGTCAGCGCCGCCAGCCCCAGCAACGTGCAGAACACGGAAACCAGCAATTTGCCCAGCCGGGCGGCGCTTTCGCGCAGCCGCAGCCAGAGAGGTTCAGCAGAGACGACGCCTGCTGCGGTTGGGTCGAGGTGTGACATCGGGCGCTCCTTGGTTATTTAGAAGCCAGGGCGTAATAGACGCGAAAACCGTTCCACGTCCAGTCTTTGACTTGTTTGGTCAGACCGGCGGTGTTGTACATCTGGAACATGATCGCCATCGGACCTTGCTGCATCTGTTCTTCCTGCAGGGTGTGATACAGCGCAATGCGTTTTTGCTCATCCGGCTCGAGCAGCGCTTCGGTCACTTTTTTGTTCATCGCCGGGTCAAAATACGAGGCGCGCCAGCTCGGATACTGCGTTTTCTTGGCTTCTTTGCTGTTGTCCGGGTTGTAGACCAGCCGCGAGGCGTTGCCGTGGGCATCCGGTACGGAGGTCTGCCACGCCATCATGGCGCTCTGGAATTCACGTCCGCGCACGCGGCTGAATAACTGGGCATTCGCCATGCTTTCGATGGAGAGTTTTACGCCGATTTTCGAAGCATTTTCCTGTGTGCTTTGGGCTATCGGCGCAGAGTGAGGCAAGGTGCCAATAATCAGTTTTGCGGAGAAACCCTCGGGATAGCCGGCTTCAGTGAGCAATTGTTTGGCTTTCGCCAGATCGAGTTTGAATGGCTGGCCGGCATCTTTATCCAGCGCACCGAATGCGCCGAGCTGGGCGAAACTGGCGCGGGGCACGCCAAGGTATGGCATTACGGTGGAGGCCAGCCCCTGATAATCAATCAGATATCGCATCGCCAGCCGCACTTTCGGGTTTTTGAAAATCGGATCTTCGCTGTTGAACGTCCAGAAGAACAACTGCGGTTTGAGCACTTTCTCCACATTGACCTGGCCGCCTTTATCCAGATCGCGCAAATCGTCCGGTGCCAGGTCGCGGGCGATATCCACATCGCCTTGCGTCAGCAGCAAACGTTGTGTACCGGTTTCCGCGACGTGGCGGATCAGAATGCGTTGCAGCTTCGGTTTCTGCCCCCAGTAGTCTTTATTCGCCTGGAGTACCACGCCTTCACCGGCGTTCCAGCGCATCAGCTGATAGGGTCCGACACAGGCGGTGTGCGTCGTCAGATATTTGTTGCCCATGTCGTCGCCGGTGGCGTTTTTCCCGACCAATGCCTGGTCCAGCGTGGTCGAAACGTTATTGGCGGCGATGGCCTGCAATACCAGATTGGTGGGATACGGTTGGTCGAATTTCATCACCAGCGTGTTGTCATCCGGCGCGGTAATCCGCTCTTTGACGTTCTCTTTGTTAAAGCCATATTCGGTCAGCGTGGCAGAGTTACCGAAACCGAGCAGGACGACACGCTGCAACGACCAGGCGACATCTTTCGCCGTGGCTTTATTGCCGGAGGGGAAGGTCAGACCGGTATTGAGATGGAAGGTGATTTCTTTGCGGTCGGCGGAGATATCCCAGCTTTTTGCCAGACGCGGTATGACCTTAGACTCGTCTTTCGGATCAAAATCAACCAGCGTATCGCAGGTGTTTTTGATGATTTCATTGGTGACCACTTCGCCGATCTGTGCCGGATCAAAGGTGCTGATAGCGTCAATGTTCCACGCCATCACCAGCGAGTCAGCCGGTGTGGCAGCCTGCGCAGCGGAGCATCCCAACGTCAGGCCAATCAGTGTGGAGAGCATTTTTGTTCTGGTGCTGAGCATAAATCGGGTTCCTTTGATTAAAAAAAACGAGCCAATTTTTACCTCCCCCGGCAGGGCGGGAGGTCGCTTAATTATTTATTCAGGACGTGGCTGAACCGGCGGTTTCACTTCGGGTGGGATCGGGCAAACGTAAGGCGTTTCGGCCGTCAGTTCCTGATGGGCTTTTTTCGCTTCGCTCATCAGTGCGCTGTCAGTCAGGGTGTCGATGGCCGTCGCTGCCATGATTTTGGCGACATAGGCCAGGCCTTTGTGCGCGGCAGGCATTTTCCCCTGCGCGGTGAGTTGCCACGAATGCCCCGGCGTGCCGATAGCGTAAGTCGGGACGTGCGCCTGCACGGTCGGCATTTTCCAGCTGATGTCACCGACGTCCGTTGAGCCGAGCATCAGTTCACCGGAGGTTTCCAGCGGCACGATAAATTCGCACAGCGGCGAGGCATCCTGCGGTTTTTTCAGGCCAATACGGCGGTAAGCGCTTTGCAAATCCTGCGGGCTGAGCGTGGCCTGAATTTCGGCAGCAAAAGCTTTATCGGCTGCGTCAAATTCCAGCGGACCGAGCAGCTCAAAATTACGCTGCATGGCTTCTTCCAGCGGGCGGTTGCCGAGCAGGTTGGCAACGGCGCTCATGATGCTGATGTCGACAGTGGTTTCGGTCATCATCGCCGCGCCCTGCGCCACTTTCTTCACCCGCTCATTGAGTTCAAACATGGCGTGGACGTCGCGCGAACGGATGGCGTAACGCACGGCGGCACGCGCCTGTACCACGTTGGGCGCGATGCCGCCGGAATCGAGCATGGCGTAGTGAATGCGGGAGTCCTGCGGGACGTGCTCGCGCAGATAGTTGACGCCGACGTTCATCAGTTCAACGGCGTCCAGCGCGCTGCGGCCAAGGTGCGGGGAGGCGGCGGCGTGAGAAGAACGTCCATGGAAAACGAAATCCATGCGGGTATTGGCCAGCGATTCGGCGCGGGCGACTTCAGAGAACGCATTCGGATGCCAGGTGATGGCGATATCCACGCCGTCGAAAGCGCCTGCGCGTGCCATAAAGGATTTCGCTGCACCGCCTTCTTCTGCCGGACAGCCGTAATAACGCACGCGCCCCGGTGTTCCGGTCTGCGCCAGCCAGTCTTTTAGTGCGGTTGCGGCCAGCATCGCCGCCGACCCCAGCAGGTTATGGCCGCAGCCATGGCCCTGACCGTTGCCCGGCAGCGGTTCCGGCCGCGCAATCCCTGCCACCTGGCTGAGCCCCGGCAGGGCATCATATTCACCCAGAATGGCGATGATCGGGCCGCCTTCACCGGCTTCGCCCATCACCGCAGTCGGAATATCCGCGATGTTTTCCGTGACGCGAAAACCCTGTTCTTTCAGCATTGCCGTGTGTTCAGCGACGGAGCGGTATTCGGTATAGCAAATCTCAGGCATACCCCAGACGCGATCGCTCAGGGCCGTGAACAGGGCTTTTTTAGCGTCGACCAGGCTCCAGACGATGTCTTTATTCTGCGCAGATGCGTTATTCAACGGAGACTCCTTGTGCCAGTGGCTACGGTTTCGTTAGGTGAATGTGTCGGAGGAACCTGTTCAGAATGTGTGCAGAGGCGGCAAAGATCCAATGAGTCTTTCAGCTGGCCCATTCCAAAAACACATAGTTATTTTCAACCATGTGAAAACAGAATAGTCACTGTGACTATTTGAATAGAAAGAGGAATTTTCGGGTTTGGGGCGGCTTCCCGCTATCTGGCAGGCGTGTAATGATGTCTTTTCCGCCTCAGGGCGTCAGGCGACGGCGCGGGTGTGGTGTAACTGACTGGCTTTATTCCACAGGCGTTCAGCCTGCGGTGTGCGGAATTTTTCCAGCCGGTAAAGACGGATGCTGGCCTGAATATCCCAACTGCGTTCCCCGGCGCGGATCAGGGAGCCGTTCACCAGTTCTTCGCTGATCAGGCTTGAGGGCAACCAGGAAACGCCGCAGCCGGATAGGGTCATGGCTTTCAGGCCGCTGCACATCGGGTTTTCATAAACAGGCTTGAGCGGCAGCGGATGCGATGCAAACAGCGCGCTCAGCGCATGGGCAAAAAAGGAACGATTACCATAGCTGAGATAAGGAAGCTGAGTGTGCGTACCCAAAGTATTGAGCGGGAACAACGGCCTGCCGCTGTCATCTGGCGCGCAGACGGCCAGCGCATTCTCTTTGCCCAGTTCGATATACGGGAAACGTTCGAGCTGTTTCATCAGCGGGACAGAGTCATGCGCGTAAGTCAGCAAAAAATCCGTTTCGCCGTCGAGCAACAAGGAGATATTGCCACTAAAGGAAGGCTGCTGGTCGCACAGACGGATATAACCGTACTGATGCGACGGGTCTATCTGATTAATCCAGTCAGGGAAAAAGGTCAGGGAGAGCGTATTTAGCGCCGCAAAATGGACAATGGCATGCTTTTGCGCGTGGCGCTCACGCAGGTCACTGCGCAGTTGCGTCATTGAAAAGACCAGTTCAGCGGCGGTATGCAGGAAATCCTGCCCTTCGGGTGTCAGGCGTATCGGGTAGGTTTTCCGGTCAAACAGCGGAACTCCTAACCATTCTTCCAGCTGTTTAATGCGACGACTCAGCGCGGACTGGGTGATGTTTCTTTCACTGGCGGCTCGCGTGAAGCTATAGCATTGAGACACACTGAGAAAATCTTCAAACCACTTCAGTTCCATCAGAAAACCTCTGGCGGGTGATAAGCCCTTAAGAACTAGCAATAAGTGAGCCAAAGTTTAAAAAGTGATTAACAAACTAGTTTCAATCCATTTCAGGCCACATGACACCCCGTGCTGGAAAAACAGCCTGAATTCGTACACGGAATCTCCTGCACTACCGTTGTGCATTTGCGCCATTTTGGGGTGTTTCGCGGGTGCCGGGGCAAACACGTTTCGTGATGACCGGTAGCCGTTTGCTGCACTTCTCAGCATTTTCCGCTGGTTTCCACCCCGATCTCAAAAATAACCGTTCATATATTCATCATTTAGCCAGAAATTTTTAGGGAATTAAAATGGGTGAAACCCCCAGGAATATTCTTTTACATGGCGGATTGTGTGGGTATTGGCCGTCAGGACTGAACATTCATCCTGCATTCGTTAATAAAATGTTTTTTTATGTTTGTTTGCTGTTACTCACAGTCTGTGTAAATGCCTGACGGTTATATTGACGTCACGGATAGGAGTTGCCAAATTGATAGCCCCAAGGAAGACCAGTGATTATTTCCGGTAAGGTTTTGTAAAGCCAGCTTTACAGATCGAAGGAAAAAAATGGCAGTTCACCATGCTCTGGTTGGACTTATTGCAGCGCACGAGCAAACACAGTCACCCGCAAATAAAAATAAAGGGTGACGTGAGCTGTATACACAACACACACATCCACATCACCATTAATCGATGGAGCAGAAGCGATGACAATCTCTTTAGGTAAGTCGGGGCTACTGAAATTCAGTATGGGCCTGATTGCGCTGACCGTTGCGGCCAGTGTCCAGGCAAAAACGTTAGTGTATTGCTCTGAAGGTTCACCTGAAGGCTTCAACCCTCAGCTGTTCACCTCTGGCACCACGTATGACGCAAGCTCCGTGCCTATCTACAACCGTCTGGTTGAATTCAAGATCGGGACCACTGAAATCCAGCCTGGCCTGGCTGAGAAGTGGGACGTGTCTGCTGACGGCAAAACCTATACCTTCCATCTGCGCAAAGGCGTGAAATGGCAGGATAACAAGGAATTCAAACCGACCCGTGATTTCAACGCGGACGACGTAATCTATTCCTTTGAACGTCAGCTGGACAAAAATAACCCATATCACGGCGTATCTGGCGGCAGCTATGAATACTTCGAAGGTATGGGCATGGGCGATCTGATCAACAAGATCGTGAAAGTGGATGACAACACCGTGCAGTTCGTACTGAACCGCCCTGAGTCTCCATTCCTGGCTGACCTCGCGATGGACTTCGCTTCCATTCTGTCTGCGGAATACGCGGACAACATGCTGAAAGCGAAAACGCCTGAGAAAGTTGACCTGGATCCAATCGGTACCGGTCCGTTCCAGCTTCTGCAGTACGAGAAAGATTCACGCATCCTCTACAAAGCCTTCCCGGGCTACTGGGGCACCAAGCCGCAGATCGACCGTTTAGTCTTCTCCATCACGCCTGACGCCTCCGTGCGTTACGCGAAATTGCAGAAAAACGAATGCCAGGTAATGCCGTACCCGAACCCGGCTGATATCGCGGCAATGAAGAAAGATAAATCCATCAACCTGATGCAACAGCCAGGTCTGAACGTGGGTTACCTGTCCTTCAACGTTGAGAAAAAACCACTGGATGAAGTGAAAGTGCGTCAGGCACTGACCATGGCTGTGAACAAAAAAGCCATCATCGATGCGGTTTATCAGGGCGCTGGCCAGCCAGCTAAAAACCTGATCCCACCAACAATGTGGGGCTACAACAAAGACATCGTGGATTACCCGTACGATCCGGCTAAAGCCAAAGAGCTGCTGAAAGAAGCAGGTCACGCAGACGGTTTCACTATCGACCTGTGGGCAATGCCAGTACAGCGTCCGTATAACCCGAACGCACGCCGTATGGCTGAAATGATCCAGGCTGACTGGGCGAAAATTGGCGTGAAAGCCAACATCGTGACTTACGAGTGGGGCGAATACCTCAAGCGTGCGAAAAACGGTGAGCACCAGTCTGTGATGATGGGCTGGACCGGCGACAATGGGGATCCGGATAACTTCTTCGCGACCCTGTTCAGCTGTGCAGCAGCAAAAGACGGTTCCAACTACTCCCGCTGGTGCTACAAGCCGTTTGAAGATCTGATCCAGCCAGCCCGTGCTGAATCTGATCACGCTAAACGTGCTGCACTGTACCAACAGGCTCAGGTTGTGATGCATGACCAGGCGCCTGCGCTGATCATCGCTCACTCCACCGTGTACGAGCCAGTTCGCAAAGAAGTGAAAGGCTATGTGGTTGATCCATTAGGCAAACATCACTTCGAAAACGTCTCAATGGAGTAATAGCGTCTCGCTATAACATCCAAAGATTTATAGTTTTGTGAGCTATCAATAAGCCCGGAGAGCTACGGTTCTCCGGGCATTTTATACAGAGAGTACGGGATATGTTGCAGTTCATACTCCGACGTCTGGGGTTAGTTATCCCAACGTTTATCGGCATTACTTTGCTGACTTTTGCCTTCGTACACATGATACCAGGCGACCCGGTCACCATCATGGCAGGCGAGCGCGGTGTTTCCCCCGAGCGTCATGCCCAGTTAATGGCAGATATGGGGCTCGACAAGCCTCTTTATCAACAATATTTCAACTACGTGAATGGGGTGCTGCATGGCGACCTGGGCACGTCATTAAAAAGCCGCACACCTGTCTGGAAGGAATTTGTGCCGCGCTTTAAGGCCACGCTGGAGCTGGGTATCTGCGCGATGATCTTTGCGATCATTGTCGGTATTCCTGTGGGGGTGCTGGCGGCAGTGAAACGGGGATCGGTATTTGACCACACGGCAGTGGGTATCTCACTGACCGGCTATTCAATGCCCATATTCTGGTGGGGGATCATGCTGGTGATGCTGGTCTCGGTGCACTGGAACCTGACGCCCGTATCGGGGCGAATAAGCGATACTGTCTTCCTTGATGACAGCCTGCCTCTGACCGGCTTTATGCTGATTGACACGCTTTTTTGGGGCGAACCGGGTGATTTCGTTGATGCTGTGATGCACATGATTTTACCGGCTATTGTTCTGGGCACTATCCCGCTGGCGGTGATTGTGCGTATGACCCGTTCTTCCATGCTGGAAGTGCTGGGTGAAGACTACATCCGTACTGCGCGCGCCAAAGGCGTCAGCCGTATGCGGGTGATCGTCATTCACGCCTTGCGCAATGCACTGTTGCCGGTCGTGACCATCATTGGTTTGCAGGTCGGTACGCTCCTGGGCGGCGCGATCCTGACAGAAACCATCTTCTCCTGGCCAGGGCTTGGCCGGTGGCTTATCGACGCACTCCAGCGCCGCGACTATCCGGTCGTGCAGGGCGGTGTGTTGCTGGTCGCTACTCTGATCATCGTGGTTAACCTGCTGGTAGACGTGCTCTACGGCGTGGTCAACCCGCGTATTCGCCACAAGAAATAAGGGGCGCACAATGTCTCAAACCACTGAGCCAGTTGCTAACGAGTTAGTGACGGCTGCGCCAGCGCCGATGCCGCCAATGCGCGAATTCTGGCACTACTTTAAGCGTAACAAAGGGGCCGTGACCGGCCTGGTTTACATCATCATCATGCTGGTCGTTGCGATTGGCGCAAACGTCATCGCCCCGCATGCGCCGGCTGAACAGTTCCGCGATGCGCTGCTGCGCCCGCCGGTCTGGATGCAAGGCGGTAGCTGGAAATTCCTGCTGGGCACGGACGACGTGGGCCGCGATATTCTCTCGCGTCTGATGTACGGCGCGCGTTTATCGCTGCTGGTTGGCTGCCTGGTCGTGGTGCTGTCGCTGATCCTCGGCGTGGTTTTCGGCCTGTTTGCCGGTTACTACGGCGGTGTGGTGGACGCTATCATCATGCGCGTGGTCGATATCATGCTGGCCCTGCCAAGCCTGTTGCTGGCGCTGGTGCTGGTGGCGATTTTCGGCCCGTCGATAGTCAACGCCTCGCTGGCGCTAACCTTCGTTGCCCTGCCGCACTACGTTCGTTTAACCCGCGCCGCGGTGCTGGTAGAAGTGAACCGTGACTACGTGACCGCATCGCGCGTTGCGGGTGCCGGCTCTGCGCGCCAGATGTTCGTCAATATTTTACCTAACTGCTTAGCGCCGCTGATTGTTCAGGCTTCGCTCGGCTTCTCCAACGCCATCCTCGATATGGCAGCGTTGGGCTTCCTCGGTATGGGCGCACAACCGCCAACGCCGGAGTGGGGCACCATGCTGTCTGACGTTTTACAGTTTGCTCAAAGTGCCTGGTGGGTTGTGACCTTCCCGGGCGTGGTCATTCTGTTGACGGTGCTGGCATTTAACCTGATGGGTGATGGCCTGCGTGATGCCCTCGACCCTAAACTCAAGCAGTAAGGGGTTGGAGATGGAAACAACATTAACGAATGACGTTCAGGTCGGTAAAACATTGCTGACCGTGGACAAACTCTCCGTTCACTTTGGTGACGAAGGTACGCCGTTCCGCGCCGTAGACCGTATCAGTTACAGCGTGAAGCAGGGTGAGGTGGTCGGGATTGTCGGTGAATCCGGCTCCGGTAAATCGGTCAGTTCACTGGCGCTGATGGGGCTTATCGACTTCCCCGGCAAAGTGATGGCGGAAAAGCTGGAGTTCGGTGGCCGTAATCTTCAGGGGATCAGCGAAAAAGAGCGCCGTCAGATTGTCGGTGCGGAAGTTGCGATGATTTTCCAGGATCCGATGACCAGCCTGAACCCGTGCTACACCGTCGGTTTCCAGATTATGGAAGCCATCAAGGTGCATCAGGGCGGCAACAAAAAGACCCGTCGTCAGCGCACCATCGACCTGCTGAATCTGGTCGGTATCCCTGATCCGGCTTCGCGTCTCGACGTGTATCCGCACCAGCTTTCCGGCGGGATGAGCCAGCGTGTGATGATCGCGATGGCAATCGCCTGTCGTCCAAAATTGCTGATTGCCGATGAGCCGACCACCGCGCTGGACGTGACCATTCAGGCGCAGATCATCGAGCTGCTGCTTGAGCTGCAACAGAAAGAAAACATGGCGCTGATGCTGATCACCCATGACCTGGCGCTGGTGGCGGAAGCCGCACATCACATCATCGTGATGTACGCCGGCCAGGTGGTGGAATCGGCCAAAGCCACGGAGATTTTCCGTGCGCCGCGCCATCCGTATACTCAGGCGCTGCTGCGCTCATTGCCGGAATTTGCGGCGGATAAGGCCCGTTTGCAGTCATTGCCGGGCGTGGTGCCGGGTAAATATGACCGCCCGAACGGCTGTCTGCTGAACCCGCGCTGCCCGTATGCAACTGACCGTTGCCGTAAAGAAGAACCTGCGCTGCGTGACCTCGCGAACGGGCGTCAGTCGAAGTGCCATTATCCGCTGGATGATGCCGGGAGACCTACTTATGAGTCCTGATAACACCCAACCGCAGCCGCTGTTGCATGCGATTGACCTGAAAAAACATTACCCGGTGAAGAAAGGGATGTTCGCCCCGGAACGTACCGTAAAAGCGCTCGACGGTGTGTCTTTCACGCTGGAACGCGGGAAAACGCTGGCAGTGGTCGGTGAATCCGGCTGCGGGAAATCCACGCTGGGCCGTTTGCTGACCATGATCGAAGTACCGACCGGCGGTGAGCTTTATTATCGCGGGCAGGATTTGCTGAAACCTGATGCCACGGCAGAAAAGCTGCGCCGTCAGAAGATCCAAATCGTGTTCCAGAATCCTTACGGATCGCTGAACCCGCGTAAGAAAGTCGGTCAGATCCTTGAAGAGCCGTTGCTGATCAACACCAAACTGACGGGCGCCGAACGCCGTGAAAAAGCGCTGGCGATGATGGCGAAAGTGGGCCTGAAAACGGAACACTACGACCGTTATCCGCACATGTTCTCCGGCGGTCAGCGTCAGCGTATTGCAATCGCCCGTGGCCTGATGCTGGACCCGGACGTGGTGATCGCCGATGAACCGGTTTCCGCGCTCGACGTATCTGTGCGCGCGCAGGTGCTGAACCTGATGATGGATTTGCAGCAGGATCTGGGGCTGTCTTACGTCTTCATTTCTCACGATTTGTCCGTTGTGGAACATATCGCTGATGAAGTGATGGTGATGTACCTTGGCCGCTGCGTGGAGAAAGGCTCGAAAGACGCCATCTTCAGCAACCCGCGCCATCCGTACACACAGGCGCTGCTGTCCGCCACGCCACGTCTGAACCCGGACGAGCGCCGCGAACGCATCAAGCTGACCGGTGAGCTGCCAAGCCCGCTGAACCCGCCAGCCGGTTGCGCGTTCAACGCCCGATGCCGTCGCGCATTCGGCACCTGCAAGCAGTTCCAGCCACAGCTGAAGCAATACGGTGACCAGCTGGTCGCCTGCTTTGCCGTCGATCAGGATGAAAACGGAACCACGCAAACCGTCGCGTAAATCTGACTGATCTGCAGAAATGACAAAGCCCGCGAAAGCGGGCTTTTTTGTGGAAACTTATTGCGTATATACAATAACTGCAGCGCCAATTTATTGCATATATACAATAAATTGGCCTGCAATAAATCCCTTAACCTTTATGGCTCGCCCACCAGCTCAGCAGCTGGAGGCAGGAAGAATAATAGTCATCCTTCGGTGCCAGAGTCGGGCTGATGGCGCTGGCGTTGGCCATGGTGAAATCACGGATGGCTAACAGGCCCGGCGACATGTTGTAGCTGGCTTTGGTGCCGGTCATCACGTCAATCCAGGCCGGTGTCGCGGTACGCGGAGATTTCTGCCACCACAGAATAAACGGCGCCAGCTGCGGGCTGCCAGGATGCGCCCAGCCGAGATACAGCGGGATACGCACGGCGTCGTAGCTGAAGCGCGTCGGCCAGCGGCTGGCGGGTTTCATGGTGCCGTCTGCCTGCATATCGACCCAGTCCGTCGGCAAGCGGAATTCGCCAAAGGTCATTTTGCTGAGCATCGCGGTGCCGCTTTCATCGAGATCTTTCCACACTTTTAAATGGCTGCGCGCAAAAAACGCCTGCCAGGCGGGGAAGATGAAGTAAGACGGATTGACGGTGATATTGCTGGTCTGATTGAAGCCTGATACGCCCGGCAGTATCACTTTATAGCCTGCGTAATCAATCACGGTATGTTTGATCAGAGCGGCCTGCAATTTGTCAGAGGCCTGCGTATAGCGGGCATCATTCCATTTCTCGCCCCCCAGCAGCAAAGCCCAGGCGATCAGCGTATCGCCATCGGAGGCGTTATTCTTATCGGCGACGTGGTTGCTGTTGTTTGGATCATAGCGCCATGAATAGAGACCAATATCTTTACGGTAAAGCGTTGTGTTTGCCCACTGCCACAGTTTGTCGAATGTCGCCTGATCGTCATTGAACACGGCCAGCAACATGCTGAAACCCTGGCCCTCTGTGTGGCTGACGTTTTTATTGGCGGTATCAATAATTCGACCGTCTGGCATCAGAAAGCGACTCTTATAAGCCGCCCAACCTGCATCCTGCGCCATTACTGAAGAACTGAAAAATGCAACAATAAGGCTGAACCACAGCACCAGGCTGTAGCGCCGAAATAACCACATATAAATTCCTTACAAACCATTTTGATAGCGGAAAACGAAGGCGCCTTCCGGTGTGCTTTCCTGCCAGCGCAGCGGAACATAAGGCTGCCCGCCCTGTGATAACAACCATTCAGCATACAACCCCTCAAATAACGAAATCAGCGCGATACGCCACACTTCGTCGTCCTGCCCTTGCGGGGAGACTGGCCAGGCAATGTGCACCAGTGCCAGTTGTTGCTGCGTGGCTTCCAGCTTCACCACCCCCCAGTCAAAGCGACTGAGGATGTGATTGATATTATCTTCCAGCTCGCCAAGGGTCGCGGAGGCAGGAAGCGGGTGCTGACGGGCCAGATTATTGCCCATCAGCGTGAGAAAACGGCGGCCATCTTCGTCATCAGCGGAAGCCAGAATACCTGAAAAAAGCACCTGCACCAGGCTTTGCCAGCCCGGTGTAGTATGACGCTGGCGGTAATATTCCTGCGCGACCTGAGTATAGTTATGTTCTTGCATGGTTATATGTCACCGCGATTAATTTTGGCCCATCAGATAGCGGAAGTAGACCTGTGCGGTACTTTCGTTGTAATCCCCGAAAGTATCGTAGCCAACCTGACCGCCAATCTGCATGTTTTTGTTCAGATGATAGTTACCGCCCACGCCCGCACTCCAGCCGATGCCATTCTGCGTTTTACCCGCATAGTAAGCTTCGGTGCCAAAGCCTGCGTTGACCAACTCTTCCAGTTGTTTTTGCAGATCCGGGTTATTCGGGAAGTACGCACTCTTATCCTGTGAGTAAGACTGATAACCCACTGCACCGGACAGTTTCAAATCCCAGTCGTCATACTTCTGGGTGTATTCCACCGGGAAGGAGACGCTGACGTAGTTCTGCGGGCTGAAGTAACCCCCCTGACCATAGGAGTAGTAACTGAGGTTCTTGTCGAAGTTCATGTAACCGACGTTAATCCCGGTTTTCAGCTCACGGTCGTCATAGCGGTAAGGGCGAATATACAAACCCGCGTTAGCATTGACCGACTGGTTACTCTTCACGTTGTTACCGAGGTAACTGTAGTAACCGCCTTCGGCATAGAAGCCGGCGTCGCCGTCATCGTAGGACAGATTAATACTGCCGCCGTTTTTGGTGACCTGCCCCCAGTTCTTACCGCTGTACGTATCTTTGGTGCCGACATAGGACAGGATACTGTCGGTGACCGCACGACGTTCAGCCGTCAGGCGCAGGGTGGTGAAGTCAGTCAGTTTAGGTGCCCATTGTACGCCACCGACCAGTGAGTTCAGATCCTGGCCCAGCGGGGTGCTGCCGATATCGGCTTTATAGCTGTCGCCGGTCAGCGCGGCGTTAACTTCTACGCCAGTCGCGCTTTGGTTGCCGCCTTCTGGGGCAGTGAAAGTTGTAGGATCTACAGCATTTAATGCGGCTATACGGCTGTTAATTGCCGTACATTGAGCGATCAGAGTTGCACTGGAAGAGCTGCTCACCGATGAACAATTTGCTGCATTATATTCTGCAGTCAAGTCTGTTTGATAATCGCTAATTTTGTTTAAAGTTCTACCTGCATTTGCAGGGTCTGACATCGCGTCTCGGACATCATTAGCCGTTAGACTCGAGCCCGTTGCTGCATTATAAGCTGCCGCTGCAGAAGAATAGCCTCTTGCCAGTGCACCCTGACCAAACCGGGTATTACCGGTGCCGGACGGGCTACCTGCACTCAGGGAAACCGGCGTCACGCCGATGCTCAGGCGTGACGTATCGAACGGCACGAAAGCAAAGGTCATTGGCGCTTTCGCTTCGGTCAGCTGGCTGAGGCCGCTTTCACCGTCACGACCACGAATCGACATATCGCCTTGTGCCCAGGTGGCCGTTTTACCCTGCAAATCGTCGAGCATGTCGTCGATCTGTTTTTCCGTCGCAGTACGCTGCGCCACGGCGGTCGGCACCGCAGCCACCGGAACATTGCCCGGAGGTGTGATCTGATCAGAGACCTGCCACGGTAATACGGTGCCGTAGGAAGATTGTGTTGCCGGGCGGCCCGGTGAAGTGCGGGTTGAACGGTTGATAAACGGGTTGTCGCTGATCTGCAATCCCGCCACCTGCGCCGTGCTGTCTGCGCCTTCCAGACCAATCATCTTGCCCTTCGCGGAACGCAGTAACGCCAGCGCCTGCTGGTGATCGCCCTGTGCTTCGGCCACGCGGGCTTCGAGTAACAAACGGTCCGGCGTACGTTCGCCGCGCAGGCCGGTTAGCAGTTCCTGCGCCCGTTTGTTATCGCCTTCGCCCAGCGCGACATTGATGGCACCGACGCGTGCATCCTGCGTCGGCGTATCGTTGAGCATCAGATAGTTATAAACCTGACCGGCCTGTTTATTGAGTTTGCCGGACTGATAAAGGCGCGCCATCGCCAGCATCAGATCGCGGTTTTGCGGATCGGCCTGAAGTGCGACGACCAGTTTGTCGTAAGCGGCGGCGTACTGACCTTGCTCACGTAGCTGATCGGCCTGAGTGATCACGTATCCGTTACGCAGATTGGCCAGCGCGGTTGCGGATGTGCCGGACTGAATTTGCGGATTTTGCAGGAAAGCCTGCGCTTCGTTGCCCAGACCGGCGGAATTGAGCACGGTGATCTGATCGGCATAATCGCCCGCATTACCGTTCACGCCCTGACGCATGTTCTGGCGAACCAGCTGCACGGCCAGCGGAACCTGCCCGGTGGCGGCGAGATTTTTTGCCAGCGCGCCGACATCGGCTGGCGCCGTTGGCGGGTTCTGCGCCAGTGCGCGCAAGGTATTGGCGGCCGCGGCGGTATTGCCCTGTTGCAGATAATTTTCGGCATCCGCCATTTGCGCATTGAAGTTGGCGCGCTGCGCCAGTTCACGCATACCCTGATTCTGGCTGCTGCGCGGAATGCGCGAGAGCAGGGCGTTGGCGGTGGCCCAGTTTTTGGTTTCGGATGCAAACAGCGCGGCGGCGTAAAGGTCTGCTGATGACGCGCCCGGACGCGAAGACGGCGCCATGATGGACTGCGCCTGTGCGGTTTGTCCCTGCGATTGCAGAATGCGCGCCATATCCAGTTTTACCCAGACGTTAGACGGCTGACGTTCCTGCGCCTGCTGAAGAATATTCAGCGCGCGCTGCGGATCGTTGTTGGCGACGGCCTGCGCTGCCTGTCGGCGCATCGGTTCGATGACGTCGGCCACGGTCGGCGGATTCATCTTCGCCTGCAAACTGGCTGGCAGGGTTTTCAGAACCTGATTGGCCTCAGCCGTTTTGTTTTGCTGACGCAGCACGTAGAAAAGCCCTGCTCGGGCATCGGCGTTGTCACCGAGTGCGCTGTACTGCTGTTCCGCACCGGCCAGATCGCCTTTGCGGCGCAGAATATCTGCACGTAGCAAACCGGCAGACTGACCTTTTTCTCCGCCGACTGACGCCAGCGGGGTGACGGCGGCCAGCGCAGCGTCATAACTGCCGGACGCAGCGGCGGCTTTGGCTTTCGCCAGCTGGGCGTAAAACGCAGAATCCTGCGCCTGATTGCTCAGCTGTGCACTGTTCGCCCCGCCCTGTGCGGCGGCTTTGCTCAGATACTGCGACGCTTCTTCAAAGTTTCCGCTGCGCTGGGCGATATATCCCAGGCCTGCCAGTGCATCAGCATCGTTCGGGTTATCGGCCAGCACGCTTTCAAACTTGGCTTTCGCGCTGTTGACGTCGCCGCTGTTCAGCGCCGTAAAGCCCTGTCCTTTGGCCGCGCCACCAATGTTTTTCTGGAAGTAGGCCATGACGGCGGTGTCATTCGGATGACGTGCCTGATAGCCCTGATACAAATCACGATCGCCTTCCTGCGGAGCCATCCACAGGAGCGCCTGGCGCAGTGAACGGTCAGCTTCGGTACTGGAACCGGCCATTGTGCTCAGTAATTTGATGCCATCGCGGCGGGTGGCTTCCTGATAAGTGAGCACCTTACCCAATCCGAGACGCGCCTGAGTATCATCCGGGCGCGCGGCAACGCGTTGCTGTAATCCCGCAATCGCCTGTGGCTGGAGCGATTTATCGCCCGCCATCGTCAGATAATATTCGGTTGCCAGGCTGTCGAGCGGCTGGTTGCCGTTAAAAATGGTGCGATAAGCCGAAAGCGCGCCGCTGACGTTGCCCTGCGCGGCCATCTGGCGGGCAGATGCCAGCTGTGCCGGCGGAATAGATTGCATGGCTTTGGCGCTGTTGAGCGAGGCCAGACGGGGATCGTCCGGCGATACGCTGACCAGCTTTTCACGCCACTGATTGGCCGCCGTTTTGTCACTACTTTGCATGGAATACAGCGACATCAGGTACAGGGCCTGCGCGTTATTTGGCTCAACCAGCAGCACTTTCTGCAAGGCGTCTTTTGCCAGATCGTCATGGGCACGTTCGTGCCAGTACGCCGCCTGATCAAACAGCGCCTTCATTGCCGGATTTGTCGTATCGGCTGCAAAAGTGGCCGCGCTGAAACTCGTTATTCCGGCGATCCCTACCAGATAAATAGCCCTGATCACCGCCAGGGACAGTTTATGTTTTTTCATTTTCCAGCTCCGGTAATCGCCAGAGAGTCGCCCGTCACCGGGGCGATCTTCATTGTTTTTGTTATAAAGCCGACGCTTTTCATTTCTGGCCCAGACGTTTAGCCGCATGGCGGCGCAGGACCACAAACAGACTCAGACCGATTACCAAAGAAACCAGCGTGGCAATTAATGCCAGGATCACGATGTGTGTGCTGGCATACCAGACCACCATCATGTACCACGGCATTTGCCCGGTCGGGAATTGCTGGCCGACGGAGAAACTGCGGATACCGTTTTCATCCGTAATGATAGCCAGATCGCCACGCACGTTGGCGTTGATTCTTGGTGATTTCAGGTCGTTATGAATCTTCAATAATTGCTGATCGTCCGTGCCGGTTGCCACGACAACAACGTGATCGCCAGACCAGCGCGAACGGTAGCTGACAAAGCCGCGCCATGCCCCGGTCGAAGACAGGTAGCGGTCCGCATCCACCGGCTGGCGATACCAGTCGCCGGTCAGCCAGGCGACGATGCGCTGAACCTGAGTTGGCGTCTTCACCCCCATCGAACCCGCGTTGACGCTGAACGGAGAATCCGCGAGCAACTGCTGATTGAAGGCGGTATCGCCAAGCGTAGTGACGGCCAGAATATCGCGGTCAAACAACGGATTATTTTGCTCATCCCCTTTCAGGCCAAAGGCGACCTGTACGTGATTCACCGGCACACCTGTCGCTTTCCCCGCGCGGGCGGCCAGATTCAGCAGCGTGTGGATTTCATCCGATGTTGGCGTTTCAGGCAGCAGCATCAGGGTGTCTGAGAAATCAGCCAGTTTGGAGTACGGATAAGACGCACCGACGAAATACGACAGGTTCGGCAACTGGGCAAAGTGGTAACTTCCGCTCAGGTCGATGAAGGATTTCGGATCAATACGGCTTTTAATGTTGTCGCTGGTCAGAATGCTGCAAGGCGCATCTTTTTTCGGCTTGATGTCGAAATAGAATTGCAGCTGGTTATCACCATAAATCAGGTACGGCGCAAGCTGAATGGTGTAGCTTTCCTGACGGCTGTCACCGCCGAGGCGACGCCAGATATTCTCCACCAGACCGACTTTGTTCACGGTCAGGCTGCGCAGATAGTTGCTGTTGATGGAAACATTGAGCCTTGAGTTGTCTTCATCAATCCAGTTTTCGGTCGGGAAACGGTAATCAATGTGCACGGGGATGTTATGCCCGTCCCACATGAACAAGTCAGGTGCGGCACGGAATGCCACCTGGATACCATCGTGATAAATCCCGTTGGAAATCAGAGAATCCGGATCTTTGCCTGCCAGTTCGCCCAGGGTGACCGGGCGTGACGTGTCAATCCAGCGCGGTGCGTCATAGGGTTTGCTCGACGGAATGGTTTGCTGAGCGACATCCAGATGAGCGACGTTGTTTGGCATTCCGCCGCTGATCAGGCGGTAAGCGGCCTGACGAAGCTCGTTATCGTCGTTGCCTAACACCAGCAGCAATTTATAAACCGGGTTAATCGGGTTATCGATAATTTGAATTGAGGCGCCGTTGCTGGCAGGCAGGGTCAGAGAACCGATTTTATCCCCTGGCTTACCAAACAGAATGCCGTTCTTATCCGGCAGGTCGTTCAAAATGACCGGGAAATCGACGTTGCGATAATCGGACAACATGCCGAGATAAGAAGAGAACATCGCCGCAGCGCTGACATCCCCTGGCTTCATCGATGCAGAGAATCCCATGGTGATTTTGGATTCCTGCATTTGCAGGCCGTCAAAGAACGGACGCGGGAAATTGCCCAAATTGAGGCCAATATTCAGCTGCTGGCCTTCCAGACCAATGCTGGTGGTCGGCAAAATTGTGACCCAATACTTATCCGACTGATCTTTCTCGCAGGTCATTGTGTTGCTGTCATGCACGCGAAAGCTCAGGTTGTTGTTTGAGACCACCATCGCAGACGGGATATCCAGATCATAGACATCGCCGCCGTTGCTGCTCTGATTCAGCGGCAAGTTGCCCAGCGGCTGGCCGTTCAGCATCAGTTCGAGCGTGGTATCCCTGGCAATCAGCGCCGGGGAGATTTTCAGTGCCAGCGAGAGGTGTGCATTGGTTACCACTTCGTCCGCTGGCAGGGTGAAGATGATCCCTGACTGTAACTGTCCGCCGCTCAGCGTGACTCCGTTCGGCTGGCCCATTTCGGCCACCGTGACATTGGTGGTGACTGGCTGAACCAGCGGTATCACCGGCGCAGGGGCGGCTGTCGGGTCAGCACCCGGGGTGACCGGTATCGTGCCGCTGTTATTGACCGGTGTGGTATCGGCCTGCGGTGCATCGCCTGCAGAAACTGGCGCAGCGGCGGGTGCCGCCTCCCCAGGCATTGGCGTAACAGGCGGCAGCCATGACGGTGCAGCTGGCAGGCTGGTGGCCGGATCGACCGCTGGCGCAGGCGTTTCTTCAGCGTGAGTCAATGGCAGGCTGCTGAATGTCAGCAACAAGCCAGTGGTGATATTTTTGAGCAGGGACGCGCCCGGCACCGCAGATAAACGGCGCTTCAATGTTTGTTTACGTGGTCGATTCATGCTGCTTCACTCTTGCTGGTGGCGTCAGCGGGTTTATTTTTGGCACGGCGCTCTTTCCAGGTGTTGTAGAACAGCTCAAACACACAACGGATAATACTGGCCAGTGATTTGAACGGGTTATCCGGCGGATACTCTTCGCCAATCCAGGCGTCCGCACGGCATAACACAACGCGCACAAGTTCACGGCGTTTCGACAGCGGCAGGTTTTCAAATTGCAGACGAATGCGCTCTTTGTTGCCGCTAATCTGTGTCACAGGGAAGCTCTCAGCGCCCGATGAAAGCTGGATTTCTACTTCTTCAATTTCTTCTTCCAGATAACGCACATCTGGCGTCACCAGTTGCACGCCGCCCATCGACATATCAATGGTCTTCGTGCGCAGCGAAATTCCGTTGGCGTAGTGAATAATGGCCGGGATTGCCACATCAATACGGATGGTTTTACGCACCTGGCGGGTTTCTTTCGCCACGGCGATCGCCGCCAGCAAAATCAGGACGCTGAAGCTGCCCCATGCCACATTCAGTGCGATAACGTTCGGATCAATCGCAAAATAATTATGGAATACAGCGCGCACGACACCATAGCCAATACCGATAATCATCAGGATGGCGACAATCAGATGGGGTTTAACGATGTTGAAGTCAAAGAAGCCGACATCAAGCAGACCGCCTTTGTCTGTCACGTTGAACTTGCCGCGTTTTGGCGCGAGCAGGGTCACAATCGTTGGCAGGATAAGGTGGAACGCCATCACGGTTTCGTAGATTTCACCCCAGAACGTGTAACGGAAGCGACCGTTCATGCGGGAGTTGATGTACAGAGACATCACCAGATGCGGCAGCGCATAAGCAAAAATCAGGCTGGCCGATGAGGAAATGATATTCAGGTTGAACAGCAGGAACGCCAGCGGAGCCGTCAGGAAAACCACGCGCGGGAGGCCAAACTGGAAGTGCAGCATGGCGTTGAGATAACACAAACGTTGCTGCCACTTCAGGCCACGGCCAAATAACGGATTATCAACACGGAAAATCTGCGTCATACCACGTGCCCAGCGGGTACGCTGAATAACGTGCAGGCCGAGACGCTCTGTTGCCAGGCCAGCGGCCAGCGGGATATCCAGAAACGCGGTGTTCCAGCCACGACGCTGCATTTTCAGCGCCGAGTGCGCGTCTTCTGTCACCGTTTCAACGGCAAAGCCGCCTACTTCTTCAAGCGCAACGCGGCGGATTACCGCACAGGAACCACAGAAGAATGTGGCGTTCCAGTTATCGTTACCCTGCTGAACCGGGCCGTAGAATAACGCACCTTCGTTAGGCATCGTACGGCCAGCGGAAAGGTTACGTTCGAACGGATCCGGTGAATAAAAGTAGTGTGGCGTCTGAATCAGGGCCAGACGGGGATCCTTCAGGAAACTGCCGACAGTCGCCTGCAAAAATGCGCGGGTGGCGACGTGGTCACAGTCAAATACGCAAATCAGCTCGCCTTTAGTGAGTTTCATCGCATGGTTCAGGTTACCGGCTTTAGCATGGGCATTGTTATCACGGGTGATGTAACCCACGCCCGCATCGGCGGAGAACACGGCAAATTCGTCTCGCTTACCGTCATCCAGCACATATATTTTGATTTTATCTTTCGGATAATCGATACATTGCGCCGCCAGAACGGTATCGCGCACCACATCCAGGCTTTCGTTGTAAGACGGAATATACACATCAACCGTTGGCCACAGACTGGTGTCATCCGGCAAAGGTTCGATAGTGCGTTTCAGTGGCCAGGTGGTTTGCAGATAGCCCAGTAATAAAATAACCCAGACATACAGTTCGGCGAGGAATAACCCAATCCCTAAGATGGCTTCTATGGTTGAATTAAAATGCAACGTTTCTGTCGCTCGCCAGTAAATATAACGTGTCGACATTATTATGGACATAATGACCATGACCACACTAATACGACGGTTTTTGCTGATGCCGAGCAGGAATAAAAGCCCAATACTGATCAGGCCAAAAATGTACTGTTTCTGGCTGTCCATTGGGGTGATTATGATGACTGCTGCCACCGGCAGCAGCAGAAGCACAAGTAAGGAAAATAGGAATTTATTCATCGCTTTTGGGGTCGCTGTTAACAGTGATAGTTAATAACTGCCAGATTTAGGTGCGGCGTGTAATTCACCATCACCGACTTTAATCCCTAAAATGGCGGCGACTTTCTTGCTGATCAGTTCAATATCAAATGCGGAAGCAGATACCGGACTGAAATCAATAATAGAGCGCTGTGAGGCGTTGGCCTCTGGCACGCATTCATCCCTGTGGATTGTGCCTAATAATCTTTCGTTTAAACGCTGTTCGAAAAATTGAGTGACGTCGCGGCTTAATGTCCGGCGTGTGTCACTTTGGTTGACGACGTAATATTCACCCTTCTTATTATTAAGAGGCGTACCAATTAATTTATTTTTTTCCATTAACGGCAATAAAGATAATGACGCCGTATCGGCCAGCATGACGACAACATGCAAATCGGCAATGGCCTGAACGGCTTTGAGTGCCGGACTTGGGCCAGGAGGAAAATCAGCGATAATAATTAAACCCGGATAATTTAGGACGGTATTTAATCCGCGCTGTAAAAAATGCGGATCGCTGGCTAACTGATGTTCGAATTCCAGCCGCTGATCTTCAGAGACTTCACCGTAAGGTAATACGAACGTATTGGAGCCTGCCTTGAGAATAAACTGGCTCCAGTCAGATTCATTACCTGAACCGGCAACAAAACCACGGGTATCAGAAATAGGCACACCGAAATGAAGGCGAAGGGCGTTCTGCACATCAAAGTCGATGACCAGTACTTTGCTGCCACTGCGGGCGAGCGAGTAGGCCAGGTTGGAGGCCACCGTGGTTTTTCCTACTCCACCTTTCGGTGAACAAACGCAAACTAACGGCATGAGGCAATCATCTCTAACAATGGTTGAAGCGGTGTGTCGCGATGTAAGTAAGCATTGGCAGGCTGTGGAGCCCGTTGCTTAAACATCTGTTTAAAGCGCTGTTCAGTATCAGCAGGTGCCACGGGCACCGGGGTGCGTGCAGGCGCTGAGCTGTAGGCCGGTGCGGTGTTTTGCACAGGCTGGCTGCGAACCGGCGCAGATTGTTGTGCCGCTGGCCGTGCCTGGACGGGTTGTTGTGGTGCTTCAGGCATCGCTTTACGCAGCGAATCGAGCAGGCCCGCACCGCTGTCAGGGATGACCGATTGTGCGTGCAGCGTTGGCGCTGTGTGAACAGGCTGATGTTGTACGGGTTGTACAGGTCGCACTGGCTCTGGCGCAGGTTGAGCGGCGACTGGCGGCAGTGTTTCACGCAGCGCATCCAGCAAACCGAAACCGGCTGCCGGAGGGGGAACTTCTGACGACAGCGGCGTGTTTTGCACCTGCGTTATGGACGAGGCCGCCGGTGGCTGTGGCTCGTGGTTTTCAGACACTGGCCGTGCAGCAGAAAGCGAAAACTCATCCGCTGAAATGGACTGAGGCGTGGGTTGTGTCGAGCGACCGTTATCAAGCGGCCCGGCGAGTTCTTCGCTGGCTGATACTTGTTTAATTAACGTCCACTGGTTCATGGAACCGGTAATGGATTCACCCGTTGTTTTTTCATTAAGCTCTTTATAATCAAGCTGTTCTACCTTCGTCTTATCCATAAAACGTTTAATATCATCATATTTATTCATAAATCCCGCCCGGTAGGATTATATATATCGGTGTTTTCTGGACGTCAAAACGACCTGGGACGGTCGCTAACAAAGAGTGTGAAAAGTTTAATTTTATTAAAGTTTTTTGTGGGAATGAGACTCTTCTTAATATATCAGTTCTTTTACAGCATAGAGCACTTTTTACAAAAAATAGGATTTTCCGCATAAAAAACAGGGGCTGTATAACTCACTGCCATAAAAGGTTTTTAACATTGTTTTGCTGTATATTTGCCTTAATGCAGACGAATTGTTTGTGTTTTGTGTGATGCATAGCACACTAACTTCATTAGTGGCGCTGAAGTCAGGATGTTCTTATATTACGGGTTATCCGGTTACGCCTGATAATGTATGTTTTCCGTAAGTTAAATAACGTAATTAATATTCAGTGTAGATTCCTGTTCGGGAAACGTGTTGTTTTTTATAGCCAAAACGCCGTGTTTAGCCTCGAAATAACGCGTTATAAGGTATACTGCGCAGAAGTGCTGCTCCTGTTAAGGTGGGCGGGTAAATCGGGTTGGTGGTTTATGGAGAATTAAGTTGCGGGTCAGGCGTTCATTAACGATCAAACAAATGGCAGCGGTATCCAGTATTGCTGCAATTACCATTTGTATCTTTATCGTCATCCAGCTGTTTCATTTTGTACAGCAACGGAGGGACGACTACGCCCAGCAACTTGAAAACATTGCACATTCCGTGAGAGAGCCTTTGTCGCAAGCGGTGCTGGATGTCGATCTGGAAGAGACACAGGATATCCTTAACACACTGCAACCGGTGGGTATTCTTAGCCGCGCTGACGTGGTGATGCCAAACCAGATTGCCGCGTTGCATACGCATTTCCCGCCTGGCCGGCCAGTGCCCCGGTGGGTTATCCGTGGCTTCAATTTGCCGGTCACGATTTCAGTCCCTCTTTATTCCGCTGCCGCAAGCCCTAAAGCCCCTAAACCGCTGGCTTATCTGGTCCTTCAGGCCGATTCCTACCGGATGTATCAGTTCATCGTCAGCGCTTTATCAACCATGCTGACGACTTACCTGCTGCTGGCGCTTATCCTGACCATTTCATTGAGTTGGATTATTAACCGGCTGATTGTTAAGCCCTTACGAACCATTGCCAGTGAGCTGGAATCCCTGCCGGAAAGTGATGTGGCTTATCATCAGTTAGGTATGCCGGAAGGTCACGAGGACGATGAAATTGGCATGCTGGTCCGTAGTTACAACCGCAACCAGCAGCAACTGGAAAAACTACAGCAAAATATCAATGATGTGCTTCTGCCTGCGGAAAACAGCCTGAATAATGAAGAGCAGTTTATGCAGCGCCTGCAACACCGGCTGAATTCTCCGGAACCGGAAAAAGGCTTCCATCTGCTGTTGATCGGCATAGAAAGCCTGCGTGATGACGGCCACGTAGATTGTCCGCTGGTGTCTTCGATTATGGAGGTACTGCCGGAGAATTGCCTGATGGCGCGTTTGAGCTATAACGAATTTGCATTACTGGCAGGTGATATTCCGCGGCCCTTTATGGCGATGCGGCTGGCAAGAAAGGTCATGGAGCGTATTAATGCGCCGCAGACCAGCGATGCCGGTAACATGTCATTACATCCGACGGGCAGTATCGGCATTGTTCAGTACACGGGAGAAACGCCGTCAAGTGCGTCTCAACTGATGTCCAATGCGCGGGCGGCCAGAGTGTCGGCTTATCAGCAGGGCAAAAATCAGATCCTGTTCTTTGAGCCGGAACTGACAGAAAAGATCCAGAAACGTTTATTGCAGGAAAACGACATTCTGCACGCAATGGAACAGAACGATTTCACGTTGTTTATTCAGCCGCAGGTCAATATGGAGACCGGCGCGGTAGTCGGTGCCGAAGCGCTTCTGCGCCGAAAAATGGCGGACGGCCGCTACGGCCTGGAAAGTGATTTCATTATCCTTGCTGAAGAAATTGGTGTCATGAGCCTGCTGGGATACAAGATCCTGGAGCTGGGCTGCCAGATTCTGGCGGATTGGCAACAGCGCGGTATTGCGCTGCCGTTATCGGTCAATCTCTCCGGTGCTCAGGTGCAGCAGCGTAATTTCCTGCCGGAACTGCGCAGCCTGCTGAGCCGCTACAAAATTAATCCGGGCCAGCTGGTTTTGGAAATTACCGAAACGGCGCGGATTGAAGATCTCGATCGCGCCCTTTTGTTGCTCAGTGAACTGCGTGCGGTCGGTGTTTCTATTGAACTGGATGATTTTGGTTTGGGGTATTCAGGTCTGGAATATCTCAACCGTCTGCGCTCTTTGCCCATTGATGTGATCAAAATTGACCGCAGTTTTGTCAGCGTTCTGCCACAGGATGAAGTCATGGTGAATATTGTGGCGTCGATTGCCCGCGCGATGGACATTCAGCTGGTTGCGGAAGGGGTAGAAACGCAGGCGCAGCGCTTGTGGTTACTGAAAGAAAATATTCAGCTCGGGCAGGGGTATTTATTTTCTGCTCCGCTGTCGAAAAAAGAATTCGAGCAGAAATTCTGCCAGCCTTTATGAGCCCGTCTGCGGCAGGAAACACTTTCCTGTCTGCCATTTCCCCGTGATTTTTACTTTTTTTACTTTCTTAATTCCTGGCTGAATGCTTTCCGCTCTGGTTTTTCATGAGTCGTCATTGCAGAGGGAAACAAAATATTTCCATCATGTTGTGTTGGTGTTACCTACACGTTGTCGCCTCATTACCTTTGAACGAACAAAACAAAGGGCGATGCAATCACATCAGGATGGTTATCATGAAAAAATCTCTCTTCAGGAGCCTGTATTTTCAGGTTCTTTTGGCAATTACCGTGGGTGTGCTGCTGGGGCATTTCTACCCGGACATCGGCGCACAAATGAAACCGTTAGGTGATGGTTTTGTTAAATTAATCAAAATGATCATCGCGCCGGTTATTTTCTGTACTGTCGTCACCGGCATTGCGGGCATGGAAAGCATGAAGGCGGTTGGCCGTACTGGTGCGATTGCGCTGCTCTATTTTGAAATCGTCAGTACGCTGGCATTGATTATCGGGCTGGTGATTGTGAATATCGTCCAGCCGGGTGCAGGAATGAACGTCGACCCGGCTGCGCTGGATGCCAAGGCCGTGGCGGTTTACGCCGAACAGGCGCAGAGCCAGGGCATTATCCCGTTCCTGCTCGATGTTATTCCGTCGAGTGTGATCGGAGCCTTTGCCAGCGGTAATATTTTGCAGGTGCTGCTGTTTGCCGTGCTGTTTGGTTTTGCGCTGCACCGCCTTGGCCATAAAGGTCAGTTGATTTTCAACGTCATTGAAAGCTTCTCGCAGGTCATTTTCGGCATCATCAATATGATCATGCGTCTCGCGCCGTTAGGGGCATTCGGGGCGATGGCGTTCACGATTGGTAAATATGGCGTCGGTTCTCTGGTGCAGCTCGGCCAGCTAATTCTGTGCTTCTACCTGACCTGTATTCTGTTCGTCGTGGTGGTTCTCGGGCTTATCGCGCGCTTCACCGGTTTCAGCATCTTCAAATTTGTTAACTACATTAAAGAAGAACTGCTGATTGTTCTCGGAACATCTTCTTCAGAATCTGCTTTGCCACGGATGCTGGACAAGATGGAACGCCTGGGCTGTAAGAAATCGGTCGTCGGCCTGGTCATTCCGACCGGCTACTCTTTCAACCTGGACGGTACCTCGATTTACCTGACCATGGCGGCGGTCTTTATCGCGCAGGCGACCAATACGCATATGGATATCTGGCATCAAATCACCCTGATTGTGGTTCTGCTGTTGTCGTCAAAAGGGGCAGCGGGCGTGACCGGCAGTGGTTTCATCGTTCTGGCCGCAACGCTGTCTGCCGTTGGCCATTTACCGGTTGCCGGGCTTGCGCTGATTCTGGGTATTGATCGCTTTATGTCAGAAGCCCGTGCGCTGACTAATCTGGTCGGTAATGGCGTCGCCACTATCGTTGTGGCTAAGTGGTGTGATCAGCTCGATGAAGGGCAATTAAAAGCGACATTAAACGGCCAGAAAGGGCTGACAGAAGCCGAGAAGTCAGCTTCAGGTTTCTGAGTAATGGCCGTTGAGTGGATGAAAATATCGCGAAAGACATCAATAAACGCATTTATTTAGCCTCAATCTCTCCTAATAACCACCGGTTACTTGATGTAACCGGTGGATTATCTTCATAATATGTCCCATCAGGCGTCTCATCCGCCGCTATTTTCCAGAATATTTTCTCAGACGGCGTGACATTGCGAAAAATACGCGGTCTAACGAAGGGCTATATTTTCCGTCCTTAACATACGCATTCAGTTCCTGTGGGCGAGTCGACCGACACCGGCAGGACAGCAAATTGAAAATTAGAGAGTCATTACGTAGGGGTTCACATGCAGGGCACCAAAATTCGGTTACTCATTGGTGGATTGCTGCTGGCAGCAGCCGCAAGTCATGTGCAAGCAGAAGCATTACAACCTGACCCTGCCTGGCAGCAGGGAAAACTGGACAATGGATTTACCTGGCAGTTGCTGACCACGCCGCAACGCCCGAGTGATCGCATTGAATTACGTCTGGTGGTGCGCACCGGATCGCTGGCAGAATCGGCCCAGCAAACGGGCTACGCCCATTTCCTTCCCCGTCTGGCACTGATGCACAGCGAAGGGTTCAGCACGTCTCAGTTACAATCTTTATGGCAGCAAAGCATTAATCCGCAGCGTCCGTTGCCACCGGCCGTCAGCTCGTATGATTTCACGATGTATAACCTGAGCCTGCCGAATAATCGCCCCGAACTTCTGAAAGATGCGCTGAACTGGCTGGCGAACACGGCAGGTAAAGTTTCTGTAACGCCTGCGCTGGTGAGTGCCGCACGGCAGGAGCCGCAGGATCCTGTCGGTTCATTGCCTCAAAATACGCAAGATGCCTGGTGGCGTGCCCGTGTTGCCGGCTCAACGCTGGTGGGACATAGCCCGGATCAACTGCCGGCTAAACCGATCAATATTGAAGCGCTGACCAAGTTTTATCATCAGTGGTATACGCCAGATGCGATGACACTGTTTGTCGTGGGCAATGTTGACAGCCGTGCTCTGGGTGAACAAATCAACCGGATATTCTCGCCGCTGAAAGGCAACCGCCAGACGCCACAAACGTTGCCGACGTTGTCTGAAGTCACCTCCAAATCCATGACGATGATGGACGGGAATCTGACGCAGGATCGTCTCTCATTAATGTGGGATAACGCGTGGCAGCCGATTCAGGATTCACAGGCGCTGGCCGCATACTGGCGCAGCGATTTAGCCCGCGAAGCGCTGTTCTGGCATTTACAGGAACAGCTGAAAGATGCCTTTGAAAGCAAAAAAGATGCAACAGTACCGGGCCCGGGACTGGGTTTTGACTGTAACGTGCAGTATCAGCGCGCGCAGTGTGCTATCCGCATTGAAGCGCCACAGGCCAAACTGGCAGAATTGTTTAAGCGTCTGTCGGAAGAGCTACTGACCGTCCGCGATAAAGGGATTTCGCAGGCTGAGTTTGATGCACTGATTGCGCAAAAGAACGATCAGCTGAGCAAACTTTTCGCGACTTACGCCCGTACAGACACTGATGTGCTGATGAGCCAGCGTTTACGTTCACAGCAAAACGGTGTTGTGGATATTGCCCCTGAGCAGTATCAGCAGTTGCGTCAGCAATTCCTCACCACGCTGACCTTGCCGGTATTGAATCAGGAACTCAAACAGCAGTTATCGCGGGATCCGGCATTGCTTGTGGCACAGCCTAAGGGTGAGCCGGAGCTGAATGCGGGTGAGCTGAGAGCCATCTACGATAAAATTATGGCGCCAGTGGAGACCGCTCCGGCGGGGGATACCCCGGCGGGTGAAGTGCCAGCGGCTTCGGCGGCAGCGACTGCTCAATAAGGGTTGGGCCCTTATTTATCCTCGTTTTAAGATGGAGAAAGTTTCGGTTTTTCAATTGCGGTGACCGCTTAGCTTGTTGCGCCGAAACCGACCAAGAGAGGGAAGTGCGGTCCCTCTCTTGGATCTCTCCCCGCTTTTTTCAACACGCGCTATCGCTCGCTGGCTATGTTTCAGCCACGGCAGTTATTGCCGCGAAATCTTGCCGCTACGCGGTTCCCTTGCTCGGTTTCGAGCCATAGGTCTCGAAACACTTCGCTCGGCAAGCTTTCTGAAAGCGGCCGGAGGCTTATCTAAATTCAACAGCATTCTGTTTTCTTGCTTAACTTCAGGCGAGAAGATTCACTCGTTTTATAATTAACATTCAGTAGTGAGGTTGCGAATTAGAAAGTTTGTGGCCGCTTTCAAAACGACGTCGAGTGAGTGGTGAGAAACAGCGAGAGTGTTTTTTCGAGCAGGTTCGAACCCGAAGTGAGAGTACCGCGCAGCGGCGGAGTTTGCGGCACTAGCAGGCGTTTCTGAAACATAGCCAGCGAGCGATAGCGCGCAGTAAAAAAGACGTGGAGATTCCAAAGAGGCCCCGTCCTGGGCCTCTTTGGTCGGTTTCGGCGCAGTGCGTCAAGTGATCACCGCAATTGAAAAACCGAAATCTTCTCGGTCCAGCCATTTGCTGCAAGCGCCCCCCGCTGGCAAGCGAAAACCGCCTTATGCCCGGTTTGGCATAAACTCCACCGGGATAATCGCCCCGCGATGCTGAATCACTGTACTCGCCGTCTCATGCCCGCGCACGGCGGCTTCTACTGCGGTTCCGCCGGTCAGACGCACAGCCAGATATCCGGCGCTGAACGAATCGCCCGCCGCAGTGGTATCAATCACTTTCTCTTTCGGCAACTTCACCGCAGGCACGTCGTGCAGATCGCCTTCAGCGCTGGAGACGATACAACTGTCGGCTCCACGTTTAACCACCACTTCGCTGACGCCCAGCGCATGAGTGCGCGCGATGACTTCGTCATACGGCTTTTTGCCCCATAACATGTCTTCGTCGTCCAGAGTCAGGAAGGCGATATCGGTGCAGGAAAGCATCGCGTTGTACGCAGCCTGAGTTTGCTCTTTGCTGGCCCACAGGCGCGGACGGTAGTTGTTGTCGAAAATGACTTTCCCGCCGCGTGAACGGCAGGCCTGTAGCAGTGTCATCAGGCGTTTGCGGCTTTCATCGTTAAGGATCGCCAGGCTGATACCGCTCAGGTACAGATAATCAAACTCTGCCAGCTTCTGGCAAATCTCTTCGGATTGCGGGCTGTCGAGCCAGTAGCGCGCAGCGGCGTCATTACGCCAGTAATAGAAAGTGCGCTCGCCGGTGCTGTCCGTTTCAATCACATACAGACCCGGCAGTTTGTTTTCAAGACGCTGTGTCAGCGAGGTGTGGACACCTTCCTGCTGCCACGCTTCCAGCATTTCATTGCTGAAACTGTCGTTGCCGAGTGCCGTCACGTAGTGCACGTTCAGCGCTTCAGGCGAAACCTGGCGGGAAATATAAACAGACGTGTTTAGCGTGTCGCCACCAAAACCACGGTGAAGGGCATCGCCTTTCTGAGACAATTCGATCATGCATTCGCCGATAACGGCAATATTTTTGCTGGTCATTGTACCTGGCCTATGTCTGAAGCAATAAAACGAAAGGAAAGAAAAGACCGTCATTATTGCGCTCTAGTCTCTTCATAAGAATGCGGTCAGTCAAATAAATTAAAACGAGGTTTTATTTTTTTAGGCAGGAAGCGAAAAAATGAAATAAAAGGAGGGTAAAAGTGGAAGCAGCAGAACTTCCACCTGGGGTATCACTGTGGGGAGGTTACTGGCTTTCCTGACGCAGTTCGGTCACCGGCCGGCCACCAATGCCCCAGTTATCGGTATCGACTTCATCAATGACCACGACCGTGGTGGCCGGATTTTTACCCAGCGTCTCGACCAGCAGCTGAGTTACGCCGGCGATGAGCGCTTTTTTCTGTTCTGCGGTCGCGCCTTCGCGGGTGATTTTGATATTGACGTAGGGCATTTTTTTCTCCGTATCGGGTTAGCAAAAGGGAAACAATCTGAGGCCAGATCCCCACTGTAGAAGCTGATGAAAAGAACCGCCAGCCGGCCTTTTTGGTTTTTTATGCGGGCAGAGTGGCGAGAAATGCGGAGTGATTAAAGTTTCCCCGCGCAGCGCCGATAGATATCTCTACTAACGAAAGCCAGGAAATCGGGCTACTAATCACATTGTAGTCACGCAACACATGTTGCCGCATGTCCCCTGATGATCTGATTCTTATTCATGACGGCAGAAAAATATGATAACTAAGATGATGTTAGGGCTGATTACGCCTTCTTTTACCGCGATTGAGCGCGTAAAAGCACAGTCTTACTGGCGTCAGTGTCAGAGAGTGTATCGTTTTCAACCTATTTACCGCACCACAGGAAAACTGTTGGGAATTGAATTGCTGACCGGGGTTTTTCACCCGTCGAATCCGCATAAATTCATTTCACCTGAAGAATATTTTGTCGCGATCGCGGTGGGTAAGCGCCTGCAAATCGTGCAGGAACAGCTCGACCTGCTGCAGCGCTGGCAGAATCTGTTCGTCGAACATGAGTTACTGGCTTCTATTAACGTTGATGGCCAGGTGTTGGAAATGCTGCAATCTGACAGCGCGCTGCGTGCGCAAATCAGTGCGATGCCTTACGTCCGTTTCGAACTGGTTGAAAGCGCTGAGAATGCGCTGAGTATTCCGCTGTCGCAAATCGAGCAATCGGACCGGTTGTGGCTCGATGATTTTGGTCAGGGGATTGCCAACTTCTCTTCTTTCACGACCTGGCATTACGAATACATCAAAATCGCCCGCGATTTGTTTATTCTGTTGGGTCAGAGCGACGAAGGATCGAGGCTGTTCTATACGCTGGTGACATTGATGAATCGCTACAGTAAGGGCGTGATCATCGAAGGTGTTGAGACTGCCGCGGAATGGGCCATGGTTTGCAACTCAGATGCGCTCGCCGCACAGGGGTATTATCTGGCCCGTCCGGCCATGTTTGATGGCCTGGATAATCTGCCAATACATTTCAAAGGGTAATGAATCACACCTTACCCGCTGAGGCAAACTCTCAAAGTGCCTGGCGAGTTGATGTGGTGTGATGCATTATCATCATGCTGATTTTAAAGATTTTACTGACGTCTCTTCCCTACGCATTTTCCCTTCAGGTGCAGGCCGTTTCCGGCAAGCTGTGACGAATTCAACTATGGTTAAACCTTGGGACTCGTTAACCGTCTGAAAGGAACAGCGTTATGACGCGCACAGGTAAAGTGATCTCCTGGGTTGCAGGTGTGATTGTTATTCTGTTGATTGCCATCGTGATTTTCATCGCGATGTTCGACTGGAACCGCCTCAAACCCACCATTAACCAAAAAGTCAGCACCGAGCTGAACCGGCAATTCGCCATACGTGGTGATCTGGGCGTGGACTGGTCGCGTCAAAAAGATGAAACAGGCTGGCGGGCCTGGGTGCCGTGGCCGCATATCCATGCGGAAGATATCGTGCTTGGAAACCCTTCCGACGTTCAGACCGGCGAAAAAGACGCACAGATGGTGAAACTCGCCCGCGTCGATGCCAGCATTGCGCCGCTCGCGCTGCTGCATAAAGAAGTGCTGATCCCCACTCTCTGGCTGAAACAGCCGGATGCCTCTCTGCTGCGTCTGGATAATGGTAAAAATAACTGGACGTTCAATCTCGCCAACAGCGACACCAAAGACCCGGCACAACCGCCGTCAGCCTGGTCATTTACCCTCAATGATATCGTGTTTGATCGCGGGCAGATTGACTACAAGGATGCCAAACTCAAAGCCGATTTCCGTGCGGTGATCGATCCGCTGGGTAAACCGCTGCCGTTTACGGAAGTGGTCGGCGATAAGAAAGATTCGCCGAAAACCAAAACCCCGCCTTATGTATTTGGCTGGAAAGTCGACGGTAAATACAACGGCGAATCCCTGTCGGGCAGCGGGAAAATTGGCGGAATGCTGGCGCTGAAAGACCCGGATGCACTGTTCCCGTTACAGGCGGATGTGCGTTCGGGAAAAACCCGCGTTGCCGTCGCCGGGACATTACAGGATCCGATGAATCTCGGCGGTCTGGATTTACGCCTGAAATTCTCCGGGCAGACGCTGTCTGATTTGTACGGTCTGACCGGCGTCCTGCTGCCGCAAACCCCGCCGTATTCTACCGACGGCCATTTGTCGGCGACATTGCACGGGAAGAACGGCGCAATTTACCGCTATCAGAACTTTAACGGCGAGATTGGCGACAGCGATATTCACGGCTCGCTGACGTATCAGGCCAGCAAGCCGAGACCGAAACTGACCGGTGACGTGGTGTCCAAACAGCTGCGCTTTGCCGATCTGGCGCCGCTTATCGGAGCCGATTCCAATACGGATAAAGCGAAGCGCGGCGAGACGACCCGCCAGCCTGCCGATAAAGTGCTGCCGGTTGAGAAGTTTGATACCAAAAGCTGGCGCGTGATGGATGCGGATGTGAAATTTAGCGCGAACCGCATTGAGCATGGTAAATCCCTGCCGCTCAGCGATTTAAGTACGCACCTCAAACTGACCGACGGCGAAATTCTGCTCGACCCTCTGCGCTTTGGCGTGGCGGGCGGTAACCTCAATTCCACCATCCGGCTGGAAGGCGACAAATCGCCGATGCAGGCGCGTGCCGATATTCATGCACGTAAGCTGAAACTGAAACAGTTGCTGCCGAGCGTACAATCGATGGAGCGCAGCCTGGGTGATCTCAATGGCGATGCAACGCTGACCGGCACCGGGAATTCTGTGGCGGCATTGCTCGGCACCAGCAACGGCGACATGAAAATTCTCATCAATGACGGCGTGATCAGCCGTGGTCTGATGGAACTGGCCGGGCTGAACGTGGGGAACTACGTGGTCAGCAAACTGTTCGGCGATGATGAAGTCGCGATTAATTGCGCCGCCGCCAACGTGAACGTCAGGAACGGACTGGTGACGCCGCGACTGTTTGTGTTCGATACCGAGAACGCGGTGATTAACATTACCGGGAACACCAATATGGCGACGGAACGGCTGGATTTGTCGATCAATCCGGAAAGCAAGGGCGTGCGTATTCTGACGCTGCGTTCACCGCTGTATGTGCGCGGCACCTACAAAAATCCGGACGCCGGTGTCAAACCCGGCCCGCTGATCGCCCGTGGTGCCGCTGCGGTCGCTCTCGGCGCGGTCGTCGCCCCGGCCGCTGCGTTGCTCGCACTGATTTCCCCAAGCGACAACGAAGAAAACCAGTGCGGCCCGATATTGCAGCAGATGAAAGAGAAGTAATTGAGTTGAAGTTGCCATCTTGGCAACCTGGTATTGCCGTGTTACGCTGTTGCCAGGTTGTCAACTTATGGAACAAAAATGCATCTGATTACAATGCGGGCCTTAGCTGAAGCCGCAGTACGTTTTCCGCAGTATAAAGCGGACTTACTGAGCCTCGGGAAGGTCATCGAGAAAGGGAATTTTCCAAATCCGGCGGCGCTCAGGAAGGTTTATCCCTCGCTGGATAACTTCAAATATCTGGATAAACATTATGTTATCAACATCGCAAGAAACGACGTCAGAGTCATTGCGTTGATCTTCTTCGAGAGCCAAAAGTTTTACGTTAAAGGGGTTTATACCCACACTGAGTATGATCGTTTTACCGATTTGCACCGGGGTAAAAAGAAATGATTAATGAAGCCATTAAAGCGACTGAGGCGTTAGTCAGCGCCGTGCCTTTGCTGGGGGATAACGCCAGTGAACAGGATTATCAGGAAGCGCTGGAACTGGTTGAGTACCTGCTGATGAACAACCCGACCAGTCCTTTACTCGATATTGTCAGCAATAAAATCACGGCTTATGAAAATACGCTTCCGGAAGTCATTGCCTTTCGGGAAGAGATGGAAGCCCTGCCGGGCGGCGTTGCCGTTCTTGCCACGCTGATGGATCAGTACGGCTTAAAGCAGAGTGACTTTGCCGATGAAATTGGCGGGAAATCGCTGGTATCGCGCATTTTACGCGGAGAACGCAAGCTAACCGTCGAACATATCGGCAAGCTTGCGGCCCGTTTTGGTATTTCTCCCGCGCTGTTTATTTGATTAAAAGCTCGATTCAGGAAACCGGCACCGGATCCAGTACCGCGCAGTTATGGTCCTGGATTTCCTCGGTCGAGGCGTTATTCAGCTTCAGTAAATCGCGCTCGCTGGCGAGCAGCAGGAAATCACCGTTTTGCAGGCTGACCATGGCCATGCCAAAGTGGCCCATTTTCTTATCGGCTTGCGGAACACCCTCGGCAAGAATTCGGAAAGCGCCTTTCTCATTGAGCTCGGCGGGCGTCACTTTACGCGCCAGATAGGTGTGTCCCAGCAGTTTGTCCGGCAGTTCCTGCCAGTTGTATCCCATCTGCGCGCCATCTTTGCTTAGCGTGGTTTTTACCTGCGGCAACAGACAGGAAATATGGATATGCAGCTGATTCTGCGAACGGCCGTACTGTGAATTAATCGCCAGCGAGATATTGCTGTCATCAATTGGTTTGCCGTATTTATCCGCCATAAAATGCCGGGCATTCCAGGCCTGGTTGAAGAAGTTCGGCGTTGCCGGTTCCAGCAGCGCCGGGCTTTCCATTCCGGTGATCCGCGCGGTGGGCATCAGCAAATATTGCAGCGGGCCGTTCAGATCTTTTAACACCACAAATCCCTGTTGTTCATCCACCTGCGCGCAGGGATCGGGTTTGCCCGTGCTGTGCTGATTCGGCACACATTTTTTGCTGATGATGTTCCACAGGGCATTGGGATTGGAAGAATGGGGCCAGAAATACCAGAAAGCGGCGGCAATGAGGATAAGCAGGAGCAGGGCAGGCAAAACTAATCGTCGTAAACGCATAAGAAACCTTCGCAGAAGGCACCGTGCCGGGTGCAATACCGGGCACGGTGTCCGGATCAGTTACAGTGACTGATGGGCGGTTTCTTTGGACAGCAGCAGCGCGATCAGCGTCAGCGTTGCCATAAAGGCCAGATAAACGCCCACATAGAACAACCCGTAATGAGTTGCCAGCCAGGTGGCGATGTACGGCGCGACGGACGCACCCAGTATCGAAGACACATTATAGGAGAAGGACGCGCCGGTATAGCGGACTTCTGTCGGGAACAGTTCCGGCAGCAGCGCGCCCATCGGACCAAACGTCAGCCCCATCACCATAAAGCCGCACAGCAGGAAGACCATCACCAGCGCCTGCGAGCCTGAACCGAGAATGGTCGGGAAGCACAGTGCGAAAACAATCATCAGCAAGGTAATACAGATCATCGTTTTACGGCGGCCAAATTTATCCGCTAACTGACCGGCAACCGGCACCATCACGCCGAAACCGACCACGCCAATCATCAGCATCAGCAGGAATTCGTTACGCGGAATGCCCAGACCGACGGGCTGCGCCGTTGTGCCGTAACCCAGTGAATACACGGTCATGATGTAGAACAGCGTATACGTCGCCACCATGGTGAACGTGCCGAGAATTGTCGCTTTTTTGTATTTAGTGAACAGCGTGCCGATCGGCACTTTCACCTGTTTACCGGCTTTGGCAATTTTGGCAAAGACCGGTGTTTCGTGCAGGGAAACACGCACGTAGAGGCCAACCAGCACCAGCACGGCAGAAAGCAGGAAAGGCACACGCCAGCCCCAGGAAATAAACTGTTCGTCGGTCAGCAGCCATGACAGCAGCAGGAACATCCCGTTAGCAAAGAAGAAGCCAATCGGTGCGCCAAGCTGCGGGAAGGAACCGTACAGCGCGCGTTTTTTCGGTGGCGCATTCTCTGTCGCGAGCAATGCCGCACCGCCCCATTCGCCGCCCAGACCGAGCCCCTGACCAAAACGCGCCAGTGCCAGCAACATCGGTGCGAAAACACCAATCGTGGCATAAGTCGGCAGCAGGCCGATCACAACGGTGGACACGCCCATGGTCAGCAGGGAAGCGACGAGCGTCACTTTACGTCCGACGCGGTCGCCAAAGTGGCCGAACAGCGCAGAACCGATTGGGCGCGCAACAAAGGCGATCGCGAAAGTGGCGAGCGACTGTAGCGTGGCGGCCGTCGGGTCGCCCTGCGGGAAGAAAATATGCGGGAACACGATCACCGCAGCGGTGGCATAAATGTAAAAGTCGAAAAACTCGATGGCCGTCCCGATCAGCGACGCAACGATGACTTTTCCGCGTGAGTTCTGATTCACCAGGCTGGCGTCAGCTTCTAATTCTTGAGCGATGGAGGCTTGCATAAGTGTTTCTTATTTGTTGTTGATGAAATAGAGGGTTTGTAAATAAATGTGTGGTGAAAGGGCATCTTATGCACAGCCAGACGGGTTTTCAACGAGGGATAAATGTTCAAAAACGGATTTTTGGGCGGGATCGGGGGATTCTTTTCTAGCGCCGCCTGTTCGCAAATCATAAGTTTGCCCAATGGAACAAATTCAGAGTAACTGACTGCAAAACCGTGAAATAAAAGTACGGCCATTAGTCAGTTATTCTGGTTTTAAGGGCGGCGAGAAGCGTTATTTGGTGTTATTCACTGCTTTTTGACTTCATTTTTAGAATTAACGGCGGTTATATGCATTTCATCTGGCACGATGAGATCGTCAGGTGTGTATTCACTGTCGTTTCCCGACGCTGTTTTAGCCGATTTTGCGCTCTTTTTCCCATGATCGGGCATTACCGGGTCATCTTTGTATTTCGCGGTGGCAATCCACGCCGCAACAAACAACGTCAGGCGGGCGAAGAAATAGAAGAACGCCATCAGGCCGATCACCGACCCGAACGCCGCGCCGGAAGGCGAGGTGGCCAGTTTCGGCAGCGTCATCGTCATCACAAACTTGATCACCTCAAAGCCAATCGCCGCCAGTAGCGTGCCGCGCAGCAGGGCTTTCTTGCGCGGTTTGTGGCGCGGCAGCATCCAGAAAATCCACAGGAACAAGAGATAGTTGGCCGCAATGGAAATCACCAGCGTAATGCTGGTCATCACCGGCCTCAGCCAGTCGATGCCCCCAAGCCCCAGCGCATCTACAATGGTTTTTTGCGCCGCACCGGCGATGGACGTCAGCGACAACGTGATAATCAGCGCCAGCACCAGCCCTGTCAGTGAAATAAAATCGCGGATGTAGCGGCGATAAATCTTCTCCTGATCCTGCGGGTTACGCTCCCAGACGTCACGCGACTGTGCGCGGATCGCCTCGCGCAGATTGCCCATCCAGCTGATGCCGGAGTACAGCGCAATCAGCAGGCCGGATAGCCCGACGGCGGTACGTTGCTGAATGGCCGTATTGACGGTGCTTTTCAGCGTATTTGCCAGATTCGGGTCGCTGATGCTGTTGACGATTTTATTGATGAGCCCGGCCAGCAGATCCGGATTGGACGCCAGCACGAAACCCACGGCGGCGAATGAAACCATCAAAATCGGGATCAGCGAGAGGAACGAGAAATAGGTAATCGCCGCGCCAAACTGGCTGCCAAGGCGGTCGTTAAAACGCTCTGTGGCACGCAGAAGATGCGCGACCCAGCCCCAGGACTGAACGTATTCCACCAGCCGTGAGAATCTGCCGATGTTTTTGTCCACCGTCGGATTGCCGGTTTTGATGTTAATCAGCGGTGTCTGTTTTTCCTGCGCAGCGGGTTCTTGTCTGGAAGTGATGGGCATTGATCCATGTTGTCCTTAAAAGTGCATCCGGACTTAAGTATAGACGCCTGAGCCGCCAGAGCTAAGCCGCAACGGTTTAAGCGGTCAGGCAATGAACGTTTGAGAGATTTCCGTCAGCCAGTCCATAAACACTTTTACGCGGCGCGACAGATTCAGACGATGCGGATAAACCAGTGCTACCGGCATCGGCGGAGCACGAAACTGCGGCAGAATACTCACCAGCTGGCCTCCCGCCAGCGCATCTCGAACCCCGAGCAGCGGAACCTGGATGATCCCAAGCCCCGCCATGCAGGCACAGACATAGGTTTCGGTGCTATTGACGGTGACGGCCCCGCCGCTTTTCACCGTTTTCAGCTGTTTGCCATCGAGATATTCAAAGGCAGAAGTATGGCTGCCGAGCGTTTGCTCGTAATGCACCATTGCGTGATGGGCCAACTGGTCAGGATGATCCGGCGTGCCGTAGCGGCGAAGATAGCCGGGGCTGGCACAGTTAATCACGCTGAGCTGGCCGAGCGGGCGGGCAATCAGGCCAGAATCTTTCATCGTGCCGGAGCGGATGACACAGTCAAACCCTTCACGCACGATATCGACACGGTGATCGGTGCAACTCAGTTCAACTTCGAGGGCCGGGTAGCGGTTCAGAAACTCAGCCAGACGCGGCAGCACCAGATTTGTCGCCATACCTGTGGACATATCGACCCGTAGCCGCCCGCTGACGCTCGCCGGGCTTGACTGAAACATCGATTCCAGCTCGTCCATATTGGCCAGCAGCTCTTTGCAACGCTGGTAGAAAACCTGTCCATCCTGCGTCAGCTGCACGCGGCGCGTTGACCGGTGCAGTAAACGGGCAGACATCCGCGTTTCCAGCTGTTGCACCAGCCGCGACACGCTGCCTTTGGGCAGGCCGAGACTTTCCGCTGCACGGGTAAAATTACTCAGCTCAGCGACGCGAACGAAAACCTGCATTGATTGAATTTTATCCACATTTTGCCTGATTGTTGTTGGTAATGAGACAGTGAAATTCATTATGAGCCATTTATCACGACAGGGTAATCCAATAGGCTATGTTTCAACCAATGAAAACGTGACATAAAGCCAATGAGGTCCGGAATGAACCATAAAATCGCAATTGTGACCGGCGGAAGCCGTGGTTTGGGCAAGAATGCCATTGAAAAGCTGGCGAAAAAGGGCGTTGACGTGATTCTGACTTATCACAGCCAGGCTGAAGCTGCGCAGGCGGTGGTGAAATCAGTACAGGCGCAAGGTGGTAAAGCCGTGGCGTTACCGTTAAATACCGGAGACGCGCGTACTTTTGACGTTTTTGTGGCGCAGGTGAAAACGCAGCTACAACAGGTCTGGCAGCGCGAGACGTTGGATTATCTGGTCAACAATGCGGGCGTGGGCCTGCATGAAGACTTCGCGACGACCACCGAAGAGCAGTTTGATCTGATGATGAATGTCCACCTGAAAGGCCCGTTCTTCCTGACGCAAAAACTGCTGCCGCTGATGGCTGACGGTGGCCGTATCCTGAATATCTCCAGCGGCCTGGCGCGTTTTGCGCTGCCGGGGTCTTCGGCTTACGCCATGATGAAAGGTGCGATAGAAGTGCTGACGCGGTACCAGGCAAAAGAGCTGGGCGCACGCGGTATTACCGCCAATGTTCTGGCACCTGGCGCGATTGAAACTGATTTTAGCGGTGGTATGGTGCGCGATAACCCGCAGGTGAACAAAATTGTTGCCAGTAACACCGCGCTTGGGCGCGCCGGTTTGCCGGATGATATCGGTGATATGGTGGCGCTGATGCTCAGTGATGAAGCGCGCTGGATGAACGCCCAACGTGTGGAAGCGTCGGGCGGGATGTTTATCTGAACCGGTTTTCTCAGCCCTGAACGTTAGCTTTCCTGGAAACGTCTGGCTTTGAGATGCTGTTGTTTTTCCAGCTCGAAGATCGCCCGTTGCAGGTCACGTTCCTGTGCGGGCGATAAATGAGGAAACTTAAAGCTCAGCCGCTGCGTGCTGACGGTTTCGCCTTTATTGCTCACGGATTTACGCCCCATCGCGCCGATGTACTGCAAATCCAGTTTGAAGGAGCCCAGATCGGCCAGCTGGATCAGGGAATCTTTCAGTACCGTGCCTGATGTCATTTCGGGAGGGGTCATGCCATCGATTTCCAGCCCCAGGCCGCCGAGGGAAATATCTCTGACGCGATAAGCAAACTCAGAGGTATCAGGCAATATGCCGCTGCAACGGTAATCAGGCAGCCATGGCACATTCACACGAAAATACTCGCGGCGTTGAATGAAATACAGCACGGGAGGAATATCGCAGGTAAACGTCGGTAAACCCTCGTACGTCACCTGACGCACCTGGCCGCAGGCAAACTCCACTTTGGCACCGGTTGGCTCCGCGACAAAATTTAGCGTTCCGGCATTAACTGCCAGGCTATTTTCATAGTCTGAACTGCCCAGATCGAACAAAAACTGATGGTTGTCGGCATCGACGTCCAGAATCTTACTGATAAATTGCCCGCGGGCATGGCTGACCATGACCAGCGTCTGATTCTTCTTTAAGTCACGCAGAACGGACAAGATTGCCAGCGTGTTCCGCTTAGCAAACGACTCTTTAGATACTTCGCTCACCTGCCACACCTCATAAGAAATAAATGCAAATTTATGGCGCAGCCGTCGACGTGTAAGGCGCCCAATACGGTTATCGGCTACTCAGAACAAATCTTTATTGTGTAATAACTGATATTTTCTCTGAATTAAAGTGAAATTCCGCTGAAGTCAGACCGCCGTTTGTGCCGTCTTAACTTTATATATAGGCTATCTTTCACACTATCGAAGGCTATTTTTTCCCCTCTGGCATGGATTTTTTGCTATCCGCTGCGCGGCGGGCTACAGGAGTTTTATGGAACAGGTGATTCGGTCCCTGGATGCGCTTTACATTAATATTTGTGTGACTTACGCAAGCCTGGTGTTTTTCTATTTTTTCCTCAGCAGCGACAGCCCGCTCGGGCCCACTTCACCGCTCTACAAACGCGTGTTGTTCGGGGTGCTCTGCGGCGCCGTGGCGGCTTTTCTGGATCGTGATTTGTTCCGCCTCAGCGAAACGGTGTATTACAGCTTCGAGATGATCCCGCTGGTGATTTGTGTGTTCTACGTCGGCTGGCTCAGCGTCGTTTGCGCGTTTGTGGTGAAGTTTTTCCTCACCGGAATGTTCACGCTCGACAACCTGATTGTGGTGGCCATGATTGCGGTTATCTGCTATTTCCGCCCGTGGCGCGATAACAACATCCGGACGTTTGCCATCGCGATTTCAGTCGTGCTGCTCTTCCGCCTCCTGGTGTCTATTCCTTACCTGCATTCCTGGGAGATTATTTTGCGCTCACTGGCTTACCAGCTGGTGACGCTTTTTTGCCTGTTTATCTGTTATCACGGCCTCGGGGGGAAATTTCGCTATGTGCGTGCGTTTTTCCGCGAGAAAGAAAACTCGTCGATGGATTTTCTCACCAAAACATTTAACCGCATGGGGCTGGAAGAGCATCTGAAAGCGGTGCAGAAAAACCACAGCGGATTCGGGCTGGCGATGCTGGATATCGATTTCTTCAAGAAAGTGAACGATACCTACGGACATGCCATCGGCGATGACGTGCTGGTGCGCGTGGCGAATGTGGCGCGGATGATGCTGCGAAAAGACGACGTTCTGGCGCGTTTTGGCGGCGAAGAATTTGTGATTCTGATTGCCAGCGGCAATGCCTATGAATGTGTGAAATGCTGTGAACGTATCCGTCGCGCGGTCGAAAGCACGGTCTTTACTAATGCAGACGGCGAACCTTTCCAGATCACCGTTTCTCTGGGGGTGGCGTGTTACCAGCCGGGCAAAAGCCTGCAGGAAAACATCATTGTGGCCGACGGCGCGTTGTATCAGTCCAAAACTCACGGACGCAACCGGACGACCAGCGTTTAACGATTTCTGAAAATTATTTTTCCCTCATACCGAATAAAAAGCGGTGCTCAGGTGTTTACCTCATATCGAACACTTACGGGCACCGTTTTTTATGCAAACTTCCACTTCTGTTTCCCGCCACCGTTACGACGGGCTGACCATTCTTCTGCACTGGCTGACGGCGCTGTGCGTCATTTTTCTGTTTGCCAGCGCGCATATCTGGGAAGTGCTTGAGCGCGGCACGCCGCTGCGCAAAGGGCTGCAATCCGTGCATATTTCTGTCGGGATTTTACTGGCGGCGATTATCCTCGGGCGTTTGCTCTGGCGTCTGTTTACGGTCAGCACCGGGCGCAGCAAACAGGAACCTGTCGCCATGCCGGTGATGATGAAAGCGGCGGCGCATCTGACCCATCTGGCGCTCTACATTTTGCTGATCACGCAAATCGTGCTGGGCTTTTTGTTCCGCTGGTCGCAGGCCGAGCCCTTCTACTTCTTCGGGCTTTTCCCCATTCCTGACGTTTTCAACTTCGACAGCGTGATGACCCGAACCTTCGGCACGTTACACAACAACGTGGCCTGGGCGCTGATTGTTTTAGCGGGCGTACATGCGCTGGCCGCACTGTTCCATCACTACGTTCTCCGCGACGGCATTTTGCGCCGCATGCTCCCGGGCCGCGTCAGCCGCCCGTAAATAAACTCTCCCCTACAGGAAGACGAAAACTATGAAGACAAAAACAGTGATTCAGGCGTTGTCGGTGGTGTGTCTGGCGGGTAATTTGCTGATGTTCAGCGCCGCCGCGCACGCGATGGGTGATGATTCTGATGAGAAAAAAACGCCGGACTGCCCGAAGGGGCAAATCTACGACAGCAAAACCAAAAGCTGCATGGTGGATAAAGGCAGCATGATTTCCGATCAGGACAAAACCCAGTACGCCTACCATCTGGCGAAAACGGGCCGGTATCAGGAAGCGCTGACGGTGCTCGACACGCTGAAAGACCTGAACACCAAAGAAGCCTGGAACTATCGCGGCTACGCTACCCGCAAACTCGGGCGTACCGACGAAGGCATCAGCTATTATCAGAAATCTATCGCCATCGACGCGAATTACGCCAAAGTCCGGGAATATCTCGGCGAGGCTTATATGATTAAAGGGCGTCCTGATCTCGCGAAAGCGCAACTGGCGACCATCAAAGGCCTGTGCGGCACCGGCTGCGAAGAGTATCGCGATCTGAGCGCGGCCATCGCCGGACATCCTGAATCCTGAAACGGGGAAACGCTAAATTTCACCCACCGACTTACGTCATGAACTGAGTCAGTGTCTGGCGCGTCTGTGGCGTTACGCGATGGTGTTATCGCGCAAGCCGGATGTGGCAGATGATCTGGTGCAATCGACCTGCGTGCGGGCACTTGAACGCTGCGCGCAGGTGGTTGATCGCGCCGGAGCCGATCGCTGGTTCTTTTCGATTCTGCACTCCCTATGGGTCAACGAACTCAGGGCGCAGCACGTCCGTCAGGGGCAGGGATTTGTCGATGTCAGTGAAACAGACGTGCCCGCCGATGCGTTCTCTTTTGAAGACCGGCACTGGCATACGCAGGTGATGCAGCGGGTGAATGCCCTGCCGGAAGCCCAGCGGAATGCGGTGTTTCTGGTGTATGTCGAAGGTTTTACCTATCAGGAAGCGGCAATGACGCTGTCAGTGCCTATTGGCACCATTATGAGCCGTCTGGCCGCTGCCCGGCTTTCGCTGGCAAAAGACACCGGTTCCGGCGCTCAGCCACAACAGGGAGAGAAAACATGACCCGCGAAATCCCGCCAGCGCCTTTCTCCGATGAAGTTCTGGTTGCCTATCTTGATAACCGGCTGAGTGAAAATCAGCGGGCGCAGTTTGATACACGGCTCGCCGCAGACGACGTACTGGCCGGGCGTCTGGCGCAGATGGCGCGCAGCAATTTACCTTTCCACGATGCGTTCGGGTCGATGTTGCAGGACGCGCCGGTGGGGCGTTTGCAGGCAGCTTTGGACGCGATACCGGGCGCACCGGTTGCACGTTCGCGCGGATTCAGCCGCCGTGCGTTGCTGGCAGCTTCGGTCAGCTTTATGGCCGTCGGGCTGCTCGCCGGACGCTATTCCGCGCTGCTTTCCGGTGAATCTTCCAAAGACAACTGGCGCGATCGCGTGGCGGATTACATGTCGCTGTACACCGCGCAGACGCTGGCGGACGTGAATGACTCTGCTGAACAACAACAAATTCAGCTGGCGCGGGTGCATAAAACGATGGGCATCGGGCTCAGCCCGGCAGCGCTGGAAGTGCAGGGCGCTGAGCTGAAAAACGCCCGTATTTTGCATTACGACGACTACGATATTGCGCAGATCACTTACCTTGATGCGCGTTACGGGCCGATGGCGCTGTGCATTACCCGCAGCGAACACCGGGATAATACGGCGCAGGAAAGCGAGATCCGGCAGAAAATGAACGTCGTTTACTGGCGCGAGGCGGGTTACAACTTCATGCTGATCGGCCACAGTCCCGCGGCCGTTATGGCCGCGCAGGCCGCGGCTTTGCGGGCTAATCTCGCCTGAGTAGTTTCTCCCCGAAACTAACTTATGTAATTATTTAAAGTATTAAACTATTTTTAATGCACGTAACGACGATGTTAAATTGTTTACGAAATCTCGATAATATGAGTATTCGGTAACATTTGTGTGGTTGATTTGTCGTTGTTCACCGCGGTTTTCGTTACTCCCCATTATTGTCCTTTCAGACTCTGAGGAAATAATCGCTTATTTCCCCACCGCACCGGGTTGTTGATTTCGTTTATCCAGGGAATCTGGATAGCTTTCACCTGCAAAACTAAAACTAAACATTCAGAGAAACAGACGTCATGAGAAAGATACTCGCCATGATCCTCTGCCTTAACGTGGTTGCATTCAGCCAGACAGCGTTCGCAGAAGATGAAAAGCCCGTTGATGTGTTACTGATCGGCGGCGGCATTATGAGCGCGACGCTGGGGACATACCTTCAGGAATTAGAGCCAGACTGGTCAATCGACATGGTCGAGCGTCTGGACGGTGTGGCGCTCGAAAGCTCCAACGGCTGGAACAACGCCGGTACCGGGCACTCTGCGCTGGCTGAAATGAACTACACGCCGGAAAAAGCCGACGGCAGCATCGACATTTCCAAAGCGGTCGAAATCAACGAATCCTTCCAGATTTCCCGCCAGTTCTGGACTTATCAGGTACAGAACGGCGTTCTGCACAACCCGCGTTCCTTCATCAACAGCACGCCGCACATGAGTTTTGTGTGGGGTGACGACAACATCAATTTCCTGCGTAAACGTTTCGCGGCGCTGCAACAAAGCACGCTGTTCCGCGGCATGGAATATTCAGAAGACCCGGCGCAAATCAAACAGTGGATCCCGCTGGTGATGGAAGGCCGTGACCCGAAACAGAAAATTGCGGCGACCCGTATTCCGATCGGTACCGACGTGAACTTCGGTGAAATCACCCGCCAGCTGGTGGCCTCGCTGCAGAAAAAACCCAACTTCTCGCTGAGCCTCGGCCATGAAGTGCGCGGCATCAAACGTAACCCGGATAACACCTGGAACGTGACGGTGGCTGACCTGAAAAATGACGGCAAAGAAAGCGTCATTAAGGCGAAATTCGTCTTTATCGGTGCGGGCGGTGCGTCCCTGACCCTGTTGCAGGAATCCGGTATTCCTGAAGCGGATAACTACGGCGGCTTCCCGGTTGGCGGCCAGTTCCTGGTGACTGAGAACCCGGAAATCGTAAAACGCCATCTGGCGAAAGTGTACGGCAAAGCTGCTGTCGGCTCCCCGCCGATGTCCGTTCCGCACCTCGACACCCGTATTCTTGATGGTAAACAGGTTCTGCTGTTCGGGCCGTTTGCGACCTTCTCCAGCAAATTCCTGAAAAACGGTTCCCTGTGGGATCTGTTCGGCAGCGTCAATTTCTCCAACATCATGCCGATGACCCACGTGGGTATCGACAACTTTGATCTGGTGAAATACCTGGTCAGCCAGGTGATGTTGTCCGATGAAGACCGTTTCGATGCGTTGCGTGAATACTTCCCGGATGCGAAGAAAGAAGACTGGCGCTTGTGGGAAGCTGGTCAGCGCGTGCAGATCATCAAGAAAGATGAGAAAGAAGGCGGCGTTCTGCGTCTGGGCACCGAAGTGGTGAGCTCCAAAGATGGCAGTATTACCGCGCTGCTGGGCGCATCACCGGGCGCGTCTACTGCGGCACCGATCATGCTGCACCTGATGGAAAAAGTGTTTAAAGACAAAGTTGCCACACCGGAATGGCAGGCGAAACTGAAGGAAATCATCCCTTCTTACGGCACTGAGCTGAACGGCAACGTCGCCGCCACCGAGAAAGAACTGGGCGACACCAGCCGCGTTCTGATGCTGGACAATCCGCAACCCAAAGCGGCTGAACCGGCACCGGCGGCAGAGACAAATGCTGCACCGAAAAAAGAGCAAAAAGTCGTGGCTGACGTCGCGCTCTGACCGGATTGGTTAAGCAGTGATTTTGAAGGCGCGGGAGACCGCGCTTTTTTATTTCCGCTTTCCACCCCTTTCCTGAAAACCCGGAAATATAAAAAAGTGCTTGGAACTAAAACCGATGTGCTTAAAGAGGGTTCTGTGGTTGGCACCCTTCGCCTGGATAAAATGTGAAGAAATAAAAAAGTAACTTATTTATCAATGTTTAATTTTTGAAATATGGAATCATGTAATGAAGATGATATCCATTTGTTTTCATGAAGAGTTTGAATCTCTGTTTCCACAATAATCTCCAGATAACAGACAATTCTCACCAATTGAATTTGATTCCTAATCCCTATTTTTTCATATATGATATTACGTTGACTTTTCACCGTATTAATTGATACTCCATTTTGGGTAGCTATATCGCTAAGCTTACTCCCATTCCCCAAATGGGTAGCAACGTTGGCTTCTCGAAGTGTAAGATTAAAAAGCGTACATAAAATAGATTCGCTACGAACATTATGGAATGGATCACATATAATTAATGTAGCATTATGATCATTCAACGATGTTGAATTGTTAGCCACTATACGAACCAGATAAAACCTATCCCTTTCGCGCTGGACTTTTATTAATTTTGTGCATTGATTGGTTGCTATAAAAATATCCACCAACGATTTTTTAAACTGAAAATGGCTATGGCTATCTTGCATTTTTATATGGTTGTTCAGAAGCAATATACCATCTTCTCTGACTAGTATCCCATGCCCTTCTGAATTCATTTTAATGAGTCGGCCTGACTTTGATATATTAATTATTGCAGTTGCTGAATTACTGAATGCATCAGGAATATCAGTTTCGTTTAGAGATTGATTACATAACTGTAAATGTACATGAAGCGCATTTCTTAGAAGCGGAGATAATTGAGATATAGTATCAGAATCTGCCACCTTAAATTCTCCACGACGAGGATCACTTCGGACAGCTAGAATTCCCCGGTCTCCATTTTGAGAGTAAAAATTGACAAGTAGTGCATCCTTATATCCAAAGGATTGAAAAGAAGATCTATGAACTTTACCCCACTCAGGGTCTTGATTACATAGATCGGCCATAGTAAATCCGGAATCCAGCTCGTATCGAGTGACTCTTTCTGATATAGGATCATGATAGCTTCTTTTTTTAAGATAAAAATCAGAAAAAAAACTATCTACTCCTGTATGACAAATCAAATCCACAGGTTTTTTTGTGTTGCTTATTCGTAATGAAAGGGAACTAGATGAAACACAAAATAGAGCATTAATGTTATTAAGTACTCTCTGAATTGAGTATTGTGTATCGTCCACTCCGTAAAGTGGACGCAATACTGAAGAAAAGATATCATGACTTTCCATATCTGATACCTATCTTAATAAGTTATTGGGTTGTTGGTTGTGTATTTTCATAGCATGTTCCTTCATACTAATCAATCTCATTGATTTACTATTTATTCTACTTTATCAGTAAAACCATGTTTGCGCGCGAAGAATGTAATAAAAAAAGCAATAATCAAGAGACCTGTGACAAAATATGGCAGAGATAACACCCCTATATTCATTAAGAGTAGCCCACCCAGGATACCTCCCCCACCAATCGCAATATTCCAAATAGTTACCATCATTGATTGGGCAACATCAATAGCATCACCAGCGGTCTTTGCTAATGCGGCTTGCAAAAGGGTTGGAGCACCTCCGAAAGCGAAACCCCACGCAGCTATAGACGCATATATTGACCAGTTATGTCTGGTTAACGTTAGTACGAAGATTGATACTGCAAAAAGTACAATGCTTAATATCATCGATTTTCTAGGCCATCGATCAACGGTGAGACCGGCACTCCAGACACCTACCAGTGCTGCTATGCCGAAAATAAATAACACTAAATCAATATGTTCCGAGAGCCCTATATTTGAAACAAATGATGCGATGTAGGTAAAAATTGTATTGTGTGCCAGTATGAATATCAGAGTTACAAATAAAACAACTGATACCCCCTTCATTTTGGCTACTTGAAAAAGAGAAAGGTGTTCACGATTTTTTTGGCCTGCTGCATCTGGCACGGATATAACAACCCAAATAATTAAGATCATAGTAAGCGCACTCATAGCTATAAAGTCAGTACGCCAACCTATTAATCCCGCAAGATATGAACCTGCGGGTACGCCGATTGTTAGGGCTAAGGGGGTTCCCAGCATTGCGATTGCAATCGCACGTCCAGCAAGATGAGGAGGTGACATGCGAATGGCAAACCCGGCAGCTAAAGACCACACTAACCCAGCAAAAACACCACCAAAAAAACGTACAACTAGAGTCAGCATATAGTTGGTAGAAAATGCTGTGATTATATTGACGATCGCAAATCCAAAGATGGCCAGTAACAATAAAGGTTTACGACGCATACCCTGAGTTAAAGTAATCAAAGGAATTGCACTCAACAATGAACCCGCGGCATAAACAGTTACCAGCTGACCTCCGTAACTAGCAGATATACCAAAGTCCTGACTAATCCACAGCAAGAGCCCCGCAGGCATGGCTTCCGTCAACATTGTGATAAAGCAAGCCATAGACAAAGCCAATAAACCAAACCAGGGTAATTTATCTTTTGAATAATTATTCATATCAAAAATTTTCCTACCTTAGAAGAAGATGATGCAACAAAATCCATTAAAAATTCACTCCTAAAAAATATACCACTCTCTTGCATAGAAAAATTGCTATCAACATTCCATGATGACCGATGTGCAATTAATTAAAATGACTATGTGAACTTTATTAAAATTTCCATGCACACCTTCAAGATCCATTAAATTTTATTTTCTGGCATCACCCTTAAGGGTGATGCCAGAAAATAGGATTTTATATTAGCGTGAACTCTCTATTTTAGAATGGATAAACAGGGCATTAGGCAGCACTAAATTATTAAGTTTTGCCTTTAATAAGTAAATTGGGATGGAAAAGGAGATTCCGATGAATATGAAATTTATTGAATTTATGCACACACTCGGTGACGCAAAATGCATCATCCTTAACAGCCAGTGTTTTACGTATCGAAATGTTGTTGATGGTATTCAACGATGGGAGTCTGAATTTTCTAACTATGGTATAACTCAAGGCTCGGTTGTGGCTTTAGAAGGTGAATACTCCTTAGATATGGTAACAGCAATGCTCGCGCTATTTTCGCGTGGAGTGATTGTGATCCCCATATCTCCGAACGCTAAAGGAGAACGAACTGACTATTATGAGATAGCACATGTCGAATGGACAGTATTTATTAATATTAAAAGGAACTTACCGCCATATAGTATAAAACGGAGAATAGCATCTCAGAACCATTCTATAGAACAACACCCACTCTATCACCAGATTATAGAGAGTGATCATGCTGGCCTGGTCCTTTTTAGTTCAGGAACAACAGGGAGTCCCAAAGCATCTTTGCTCGACGTGCACAAGATGATTGCTCGTTACTCCGATAATAAGAGACCTCAGATAATTCTTGCCTTTCTGAGTTTGGATCACATTGGGGGAATAAATACTTTACTTCATACACTATCTAATGGAGGGGTACTCGTTACAGTCACGGAACGAAACCCCAGAACAGTTTTTGAAGCAATACAAAATCATCGGGTGCAAGTACTACCTACCACTCCGACCTTTCTAAACATGATTTTACTCTCTGACGTTTGTAAAAAATATAATACCAGCTCATTAGAGCTAATCACATATGGTACTGAACCCATGCCGCAGCGTACGTTAGATATTATAAAAATCACTATGCCTCATGTACGCTTAAAACAGACATATGGTCTAACGGAATTAGGGATTATGCCAACGAAATCGAAGGGTAATGGATCTCTTTGGATGAAACTAGGGGGAAGTGGATTTGATTATAAAATATTGGACAATATTTTGTGGGTTAAATCTAATATGGCAATGCTGGGATATCTAAATGCTGAATCACCTATCGATTCAGATGGCTATTTTAACACGCAGGATGTTGTTCTTGTCGATGGCGATTATGTTCAGATTCTCGGTCGTAAATCAGAAATAATCAATGTCGGAGGAGAAAAAGTTTATCCAAATGAAGTTGAGAATGTACTTTTGACAATGCCAAATGTCGCTGCTGTTCGCGTCAATGGCTATCCTAGCCATATCACTGGATATGTAATACGTGCTACTTTCCAGCTCGTGGAATACGAAGATATTGGGTTGTTTAAAGTTCGAGTGAGAGAGCATTGCAAGACACACTTAGCTCCTTTTAAAATTCCTGTTGTCATTGAGGTTACCCAATCTGATCTCCACTCAGAACGGTTTAAAATGATCAGGTCTGGAACAACCGTATGAACATGATTTCTGCACAAGTTGCAATTGTTAGTGGCGGTAGTCGTGGTCTTGGAAAAGCGATTGTGGAAAAGTTGATTTTGGAGGGGTGGAAAGTTGCAACATTTAGCAGACATGAGAATGAGTTTATTTCCCAATATCAGAATAAATATCCTGAACAATTTTATTGGTATGAACTTGACTTAAAAGCTCCAAGGGAGCTGTCTATTTTCATAAAGTCGGTAGTTGTTCGATTTGGTGGGATAAACCTTCTGGTAAATAATAGTGCTGTTTTATATCAAGGCCTTTTTTTAAGTACATCTCTTGAAGCTATTGATGAAATGGTGTTGGTAAATTTACTTGGCCCCATCAAACTCACTAGAGCATGTGTTCGTGTTATGGCTAAACAGAAAACCAGCGGTAGTATTATAAATATTTCCTCTGTAGGAGCGATCCGAGGTTATCGCGGAACTGCTGTATATTCTGCAACTAAAGCTGGGCTTGATGGTTTTACACGAAGTCTAGCCGGGGAAATGGGAAAGCTAAATATTCGTGTTAATTCTATCGTACCAGGTCTTTTTGACTCGAAGCTTTCAGAGAATGTATCTGATATCAATCGTGAGAAAATTGCTAAACGCACCCCTCTGGGGAGATATGCAGAACTTCACGACATCCTAAATGTGTTGTCATTTCTTATCTCTCCGCATGGGAGCTTTATAACGGGTCAATCAATAGTCGTAGATGGAGGTCTAATATGCTAAATCAAGAAAAAATTAAATATGGCGTTCTCAACAAAGTCTCAGAATTGATAACGGTTGACGTAGTTGATATAGATATCAAATCTAATTTTGATGAGGTTGGACTTGATTCTTTAAGCCTCGCAATGCTTTTTATCGAGTTAGAGATGCTATTCGGTTTTGATCCTTTGGGTGAGGGTAATTCATTACTATCAGATATCCATTGTATTTCTGATATTATCGATATATTTACAAAAAATGAAGAGTCACTACTATTAGGATAATATATGAAATCTAAAAAAAAGTTTTCTTCTGTCGATGAAATACTTGGCCCATCGGAGAATCGTTTTTTTTCCTCAGGCTACCGATGTTCAGAGCATAAAGTATCCAATCTGACATTCCCTGAGCCCGGAGAAAATAATTGTTGCTTAGAAGCAACTGTTTCGTTTTTTTACCCGTCGAATTGGTCAGTTAAAAATGCAGGCATGGATGTTACTCCTCATTTAAGTACTATTGATATGCTCGTCCTTGCTATGCAAATGGTAGAAACACACCTTTCATTTCATTTCGGTCTCAGTATGGATGATCTGGATACTAATCATGTTAATGAGATTGCTATCCATGCGGGAACAAAACCACAGGAAGATCTGAACGATATCCCTGTTTCGCTTGTGTTACGGCGTAGTGTAGAAAAAACTGATGATTCCTCAAGAAAAGTATCTACATATGAATGCCGAGTAGGTTTGATGCGTGCAGTCTGTCAAATTGAACACCCATTTTGCGGAAAGGAGAATAATAAAACAGAAATTAATAGTTTGGATAATCTAAATATAAAAAAGCGTTATTATGGTCTGGGGTATAAAGAACAAAAACATATCCTTTCTGCAGTTTATTTAGATATGGCCAATCTGACGGCAGATGCACAGGTCGAATTTATCTTCAGTAAAGAAGAGTCTCAAGTCATTACTCCTGAAAAAGTTAGCTATATAGATGTATTTGTTACTTGTGCACAGCTTGCTCAAGTCCTTCTATATTCTTTAGATGGACTATCTCGCAGTGAGACCTCAACGCTGTGGATGATTAGAACCAATTTCTCAGAAGATGCTGGAGAAATAAAAAATCATGATAAAGTCAAAACATTAATATCAACAAGTCAAATAATTGAGTTAAATGGAAAACAGTGGCGTAATGCCGAAGTGTTAGGAACACTTGGAAATAAGAAAGCCAAAATAACATTTGCACATGCTCTACCTTCAATAAAAAGTTGATATAAAAAATACTGGGTGAAAATATGAAAATTGCTATATCAGGTACTTACTCTTCTGGTAAAACTTTCACGGCGATGGTGCTGGCTTATTATACAGGAGTTCCTCACCTCCTTTCAAAAGCCATAAGAGAAATCATGCCAGGACTGATGCCTGGTAAACGTCTCTCTGAAGTAACTCCAGAAGAGTTTCTTCATCTAATGATTGCTCGCCATATAGGCCGACTAAAATCGGAAATTAAAAAGGGTAATAACTATGTATCAGATGGATCTTCCTTACAGGAGTTGTTATATGGTGAAGCAAGGCTAGTTTACGGAATCAATCCATCAGCAGGTAATTTAGATAATGCAAAGTATGAGAGTGATATTTCCTTCTTTGCTAAAATGTTAAAAGAATTTAGTCGTTCTCTAAAACTCCATGTAGCAAATACATATGACGTTTTCTTCCACCTTAAACATGAGCTACCTATTACAGAAGACGGTCATCGCCCCATGAACACTGATTTCCGCGATTTGGTCGACAAGCGTTTAATTGAAGTCTTAAATGAAATAGGAACTCCATACTATATTGTAAGTGGTAGTGTAGAAAAAAGAGTTAAGGATATATCTAACCATTTAAATCTGCATCCAGTAATGTCAATCGAAGAAGCAATTAGACGGGCTTCACTTGACTATAAAGCACAAGATCTTCGTCTGGAAGAAGAGCGATCAAGAAGTAAAAAACGATAGTCGGTTTATTGTATTATCATTTTTTAATTTAAAAACAGAAAGGATTCAATTATGGCTATTTCTAAAGCTGTTAAAGATACTATAGATTCCGTAGGCAAATTTACATCTGTTGATATGACCTATGATCCTAAGTGGTTTATTAACTTTATGGATGAGGCAAATTGCCTGCCTGATCACGAAATAATTAATCGGAAATTAGCTGAAGTGCTGGAGCCACTGGATTATAAAAGCATTATTGAATTAGGGTGTGGGACAGGGAATGATGTTCGCTATTTGCTATCTATTTATCCAGACGTAGCTGAGATCGTCGGGGTCGATTTAAGTGAAGCTATGATTGCTGAAGCAAATAGTCGGATAATTGATGGTTCTCGTATTAGATTTGAAAAAGGAGATGGTAAGCATCTTCATTTTGAAGATAATGTATTTGATGGCGCTCGTGCGAAGTTAGTTCTAATGCATTGTGATAGCATTGATGCCACACTGTCAGAACTTATTAGGGTTGTTAAGCCTAATGGTAAAGTCGCTATTTTCGACCATGATTTTGATGGGCTTTTAATTGATCACTCAGATGTAAAACTTACCAGGGAAATAGTCGAGAGGCTATCTAATAAAGCTAAAAACAATTGGAGTGGTCGCCAGTTATTTCGTAGGTTTTTGGATCATGGACTCGTTAATGTAACCGTTGAAGCCATCAGTGTGAATTTAACACTCGGCGTACTACGGTCTATGATTTTGGGACAAGAAGATATAGCTCATCTCTCCAAAGATGAGCAGGCTTGGTGGGAAGAGTTAGTTATAAAAAATGAAAAAGGCCTTTTCTTTGCATCCTTTATAGGTTTTCTGGTTGTTGGTACAAAATAATGACTTGATGTTTTTTTAGTGTCAATTTTTTTATGGTTGTTTTACATAATGCATCAATTTTAAATTGATAATATTTAGCGGTGTTTTATCTGTTCTTATGCGAGTCAATATCGATTTAATTAATCTAATAATAATCTGGATGATGACAATAAGTATCAGGAGTCTATTTTGTATAAATCAGTTGCTTTTTTTGATGTTGATGAAACCATTATTAATATAAAAAGCATGTTCGATTTCTTTAGTTTTTGGTGTATCAAAACAAACAAAATTGAAAAATTAAAAAAATACATTAGTTATTTAAAAAGTGAAGTGGAGAAGGGGGGTTCTCGAGAAAAAATTAACCGTGAATACTATATGCAATTTAAATGTGTTAAATACAATGAGTTGTTAACTGCTGGTGAAATCTGGTTTAAAAATATAATAAATAGTGATTTATTTATAAGCAGCACAATTGAAGCCTTGCGAAGGCATCAATTAGAAGGAGTGCCAGTTGTTTTCTTATCTGGCTCAATGCTTCCAATTGCAAGTTATCTTGACGTACGGTATATAATTTGCACACAACTGTTAATTGATAGTGCAGGTAATGTCACGGGAGAAATTGGTCAATCTCAAACTATTGGCGAGGGTAAAAAAATTGCTTTGCTAAATTTTTGTAATAAATTTAATACTAACCCTAAAAATTATTTTTCCTATGGTGATGATTTGTCTGATATCCCTATGCTGGAATCAACGGGAAATCCAGTTTGCGTTGGTGGTGGTACAGATTTGGCTAAATATGCGTTGCTAAATGGCTGGTTAATAATTTAATTTATAAAATTAAAAATTTTTTCTTTGTTATAATTACTTGTATAATATTTGTACTATAAAATATCTCCTTAGTCTTAAGCGTAAAAATGCGGATACAGGGGCATGACCCACGCCGATTTTAAGTACAGCAAGCAACATGTGCTTTTGCGGCATCGAGATTACACCAGGTAACATCCTGTTTTTTTTCTGTGATGTTACCTGAATATGACCTTGCTCCGAAAATCCTTCCGTCGTCTGCATTATCCCGTCATCCTGTCGCACCATTACTCAATCTGGTATCTGGCTTATTCCCTGAGCCTGCGTAACCAGGAAGAAATGATCACGGAGCACGGTATTTTGGTCGACCATTCCACGCTTCACCACTGGGTCATTCGACTTGTGCTTCTGCTCGACAGAACCCCAAAAGCTCTTCAAACCCTTAAAAACCCAGCCGGGATGCGGCCTGTGAGGTAGATCACATCATCGGCTACCGTTTTTTTGAAACGTTAAATCCTTTTTTAAATTATGTAGTGATAATGTTATATTCGTAGCCATCATTTGAAAAAATGAAGTTTCAGTAACGTTCCCGCGTGTTTTTTTGCTAATTTCTTGTTCGATAGTCTTAACAAAACAGAACTGAACATTTAGAGAAACAGACGTCATGAGAAAGATACTTGGTATGCTTCTCAACCGTGACTCACTGGGTGCCAGCGAGCCTGCGGCCGCAGAAGACGAAAAATCCGTTGATGTATTGCTGGTCGGCGGCGGAATTATGAGTGCAACGCTGGGGACGTATCTCCAGGAACTCGAGCCGGACTGGTCGATCCACATGATCGAACGCATGGATAGCGTGGCACAGGAAAGCTCCAACGGCTGGAACAATGCGGGCACCGGTCATGCGGCGCTGGCAGAAATGAATTACACCCCGGTGATGCCCGACGGCTCTGTCGATATCACGAAAGCTGTGGCGATCAACGAAGCCTTCCAGGTTTCCCGTCAGTTCATGGCGTATCAGGTGCAAAAAGGTGTGCTGAATAATCCGCGCTCATTCATCAACAGCGTGCCGCACATGAGCTTTGTCTGGGGCGATGAAAACATCGATTTCCTGCGCAAACGCTTCGCTGCGTTGCAGGAAAGCACCCTGTTCCGCGGAATGGAATATTCGGAAGACCCGGAACAAATCAAACAGTGGATCCCGGCCGTAATGGATGGCCGTGACCCGAATCAGAAAGTCGCTGCGACACGCACCACGGCAGGCACGGATGTTAACTTCGGTGAAGTGACCCGTCAGCTGGTTGAAGCGTTACAGAAAAAATCCAACTTCACGCTGGCGAACGGCCAGGAAGTGCGCGATATCCAGCGCAACCGCGACAAGACCTGGCGCGTCACCATTACCGATCTCAAGCACAGCCACAAACATCACGTCGTGAATGCGAAATTCGTTTTCATCGGCGCGGGCGGTGCATCGCTGACGTTGCTGCAAAAATCCGGCATTCCGGAAGCGCGTGAATACGGCGGTTTCCCGGTCGGCGGTGAATTCCTGGTGACTGAAAATCAGGAAGTGGTGAAACGTCATCTGGCGAAAGTTTACGGCAAAGCTGCCGTGGGCGCGCCGCCGATGTCCGTTCCGCATCTCGACACCCGCATTATCGATGGCAAACAGGTTCTGCTGTTCGGGCCGTTCGCCACTTTCTCCAGTAAATTCCTGAAAAACGGTTCCCTGTGGGATCTGTTTGGCAGCGTGAACAGCTCCAACTTACTGCCGATGACGCACGTCGGCGTGGGTAATTTCGACCTGGTGAAATATCTGGTCGGGCAGGTCATGCTCAGCGATGAAGATCGTCATGCCGCGCTGAAGGAATTCTTCCCACAAGCTGAACTGAAAGACTGGAAACGCTGGGTTGCCGGGCAGCGCGTGCAAATCATCAAAAAAGATGGCAAGCACGGCGGCGTATTGCGTCTGGGCACGGAAGTGGTCAGCGCGAAAGACGGCAGCATTGCGGCATTGCTGGGCGCTTCTCCGGGGGCATCTACGGCGGCACCTATCATGATGAAGTTGCTGGAAACGGTCTTCAAAGAGAAAGCCGCCAGTGCTGAATGGCAGGCGAAATTCCGCGAAATCATTCCGTCCTACGGCACAAAACTGAATGGCAATGTGGAAGCGACCGAGAAAGAGCTGCTGGAAACCAGCCGTATTCTCGAACTGGAAACCCCGTCAATGGAAACGACGCCGGTTGCCGATGTTGTGCAACTCCGCCCGCTGGATGTGCAAACCAAAGAAGAACCGAAGCAGCCCGCAGATATCGCACTGTAAGTTCGGATCTCAGAAAAACAAAAACCGCCTTTTTTCAGGCGGTTTTTTATGCTCATAATCCCTGACTACACGCCTGAAAGCGGTTTCGTAATACTCGCTTCTTTCACACGCGCCGTTTCGTTCTGTGATTCCAGCACTATTCTCGCCAGCGGCGTGTCTTCGTGATAACGCGTTTTATCATCCAGCCCTTTGGAATATTTGTTGTATTTCCACCACGCATAGCCGAGGAAAAGTACCAGCCCGCCGACGTTATAAAACACGATGGTAATAATGCTGGCACCGGTCGGGAAGGTCGAAGCAATAAACCCGACGGTGAAAATCACAATCAGCGTACTGACGATGGCGATGCCCTGCATTCTGGAACCCATTTTGAAATCGCGTTCGACACTATCGTATTTCAGCCGCAGATTCAGGTACGCCAGCATAATAAACAGCGGCGGAAGCATGGACGCCGCAGCGGTCATGTTGATCAGCGTATTCATTAATTCCTGCACACTGTCGGAGCCTAATGTTGGAATTAACATCAGCGGGATGACGATTAAAAACTGGATCCACGCCGCGCGTGTCGGCACGCCGTGCTTATTCAGACGGATGGTTTTCTCACCAAAAATCCCCTTAGGAATTTCAGTAAAGAAGATTTTTACCGGTGCCGCTGTCCACATCAGCAGTGATCCGAACATTGCGGTGAAGGAAACCACGCCGACAAAACGGTTCATCAGGACGGCCGGTAAACCAAAGTGCGCCGATAACCCTTCAAAAACCTGTACCGTGCCGCCGGTGAAATGCAGTGCGGACTGCGCCACAAAAACGTTGATCAGCAATGACGCAATGGAATACAGCACGCCAATTACCAGCCCGGAAATAATAATGACTTTCACAAACGAACGGCTGCCACCTTTGACGTCATTCACATAAACCGCAACGGATTCCGCACCACCTGCCGCCTGGAATATCCACGCGATAATGCCTAAGAATGCCCAGTTAAAGTGCGGCGTCATGGCTTCTACGTTAATCGGGTTCGCCGGTTCCACGCCACCCATTAATGCCGCGCCTGCCAGCACAATATAAGAGAACGTCAGCAGCAACATTAACGTGGACGTCACCGACGTCATCGGGCCAAGTAATTTCGCGCCACTGTTGGAAATTAACGTCGAAAATGCGAACAGGCAGATGCTGATAAAAGCCGTGGTGATGGGCGTAAAGATATAGTCATGGCCTAAAAAAGCGTACGACGCATAGGCAATGACGCGCGGAAGTAATGCCGTGAAGAAGAACAAATTCACGAACCAGTAAGTGTAGGCGGTCATAAATGCCCAGCGGCCGCCGAGTGCGCTTTTTACCCAGGCGTAAACTCCGGCTTCCGAGTTTTTATTCAGCGAGACAAACTCGGCGATGATCAGACAGAACGGAATAAAGTAAATGATCGTCGCCACCAGAAAGACCGGCGCAGAGGCGATGCCTAACTGAATATTGTTATTAATGACATTATTGAAGCTAAAAACGGCGGCAAATGTCATGGATAACAATCCAAATTTACCGATTGTGTTTCTGCTCGACCCGGCCATAAATTCTCTCCAACTGCTTTTTGTAGGGTTAGGTTTTTTTATTATTTATTAACGAAATAACTTTCTTCGATGGTCACTTTTAAGATGGCTTTTTTGACGTCTTTTTCCGGCCTGAACCGGCTGGCTTCGTGGTTTTCAAAGAGAATGACATTGCCTTTTTGGGCCGTAATTTTTTCGCCGCGGCCGGAAAACAGTTCGCGGTCGGTTTCGTCGCAATAGGGCGCGCAATTTTGCAGAGAGGATTTGGCGGCGAATTCGATTTCTTCGCGTCCTTCGAGGTAATAATGCACGTCGAAATAACGGCGATGGCCTTCGAACGTTTCCCGCTGAGGTTCCGCGCCGGATGCCAGCCGGTACACCAGCGAATCCCCGATGGAGTGAAAGACGCCGGGACGGAGTTTCTCAATATTATTAATGGCTTCCCTACAACGCTGCCATTTTTTCCCGGCAGGATAAAGCTGCTGAAATTCAGCCAAAGATCCGAGAATAATCATCAGTTTGCCTCCTGCGGCTGGATGCTGAATTGCGCGAGACTCAGGCTGTCGTTGTCCTGCTGGCGGAACGGCAGCATCGTGAAGCCGTAGCGAAATGCCTGGAAATACACACGGTAGGACTCGAGAACTTCCGAGCCCCAGGAGTTCGAGCCGAGCCCCATGATCTGGTGATCGAGATTGAGCGTCAGGCAGGTGTCCGGCGTGAGTTCGTCGATGTGCTGCGCCTGTTGCAACTTCTGCGAACTGTACGGCCACAGGCTGAAATTGAGCGGCTGGCGCGGCTGAATAAAAATGCCGTTGCCCGTGTTGTCGCGCAGGCTCAGCCAGCGAACGTCCTGCCGGTTGCCGTTGTCCTGCGGCATCGGGTAGTTTTCAAACAGGCTGGCCGCCGGTTGCTGATAATGGCCGATCAGGTTGGCCTGCCGGCTGTCCGGATAGTTTTCACCCGGTCCGCGCCCGTAATATTCCACCTGTCCGAAGCGGCGGCTGAGGCCAAAATCCAGCCCGATTTTGGGGATCACGTGGCTGAAATCGCCATACGGCGTGCCGGATAAATCGAGGCTGACCGCGCCCTGCGGCGATATCTGCCAGCGGTAAACGCAGCGCATCCCGAAATCAAAGACCGGCGGCGCGATGATGGTGTGAACTTCAATCACCACGTCGTCATTTTGATTTTTCCAGCTCAGTGAGCGGAAATGTTGCTGCAGGATTTGCAGATGATTCGGCTGCCAGATGCCTTCGAACTCCGGCTTATGGTTGTCGATAACCGGCTTGAAGAAGTTAAGTTTCGGCGCGCGCCCGACGATTTCTTCGCCGTCCGCCTGCCAGGATTTCAGTCCGCCGTCGAGGCGGGAAAATTCGAGACGGAAGTTTTCGCCGCGAACGATCAGCTGATGTTTTTGCTCGTCGCAGACCAGCGCTGTCGTGGCCTTAAGATCCGGTAAAATCTCCAGCGGCTGAGCTGCCTGCAACAACACCTGATAATCGCCGAGCGGATGATTCGCTTCGCTGTAAGCGGTCGGGCTGTTTTTGCTGATGCGGATATTCAGGAAGGTTTCCTGCCCGTCGGCGGTGAATTCCGGCAGTGGAACCGTTTCGATTTCACCGGATTGCAGATGCGGCAGGGCGATTTGATGGTCTTCAAGGCAGCGGCCCGCCACCTGCACGGTGAGCGTCAGCGTGATGTCTTCCAGTGAGCTGAACCAGTAACGGTTTTTGACCCGCAGTGCATTGCCGCTGAGGCTGATTTCCACCGGACATAACACCTGCTTGTATTCGCGCAGGCCGGGGCCGGGGGTTTGGTCCGGATAAATCAGGCCGTCCATGCAGAAGTTGTAGTTGTTCGGATAATCGCCGTAATCACCGCCGTAGGCGTAACGCGACTGACCGTTTTCACCGGTTTCCAGCAAGCCATGGTCGCACCATTCCCAGATGTAATGCCCCTGAAGGCTGGCGTGGCGGTTCATGACGGCCTGATATTCTGCTAATCCGCCGGGGCCGTTGCCCATTGCGTGGGCGTATTCGCAGATGATGCGCGGTTTGGCGTGCGGGTATTCGCCGAACGCATTCATCATTTGCACGCGGGAATACATGGTACTGATGACGTCGGTGACGTCGGCGTCGCGGTCTTCTTCGTAATGGATCAGGCGCGTCGGGTCGAGGGCTTTGCAGCGCGCGGCCATCGCGCGGATGTTACAGCCATAGCCGGATTCGTTGCCGAGCGACCACATGATGATGGACGGGTGATTCTTCTGCGCCATCACATGCCGCCCGATGCGCTCAACATAGGCGTGTTCCCAGCGCGGATCGTCGGTAATGCGGCTCAGATCGCCGACGTTCGCGAAACCGTGGCTTTCCAGATCGGTTTCGGCCATCACGAATAAACCGTAGATGTCGCACAGTTCGTAAAAGCGCGGATCGTTCGGGTAATGCGCAGTGCGCACCGAATTGATGTTGTGCTGTTTCATCAGAATGATATCGCGCTCAACCCGCGCCATATCGACCGCACGGCCTTTGCGATGATCGTGATCGTGACGGTTTACGCCGTGCAGTTTGAGGTAGCGCCCGTTGACGTAAAACAGCCCGTCGCGCACGCAGATATCGCGAAAACCCACGCGCTGCGGCACCACGGAAATCACATTGTCCGCCTCGTCGTACAGCGTCAAAAGCAGCTGATATAACGCGGGATGTTCGGCGTTCCACTGGCGTGGCTGGCTGACCGGGATCTCCAGCCGGCAGCGGGTTTCATCCGCGATATCAAGATCTGTAACGGAAAGCTCCGCCACGCAGTTTTCGCCATCCAGTAACTGTGCGTGCAGGCGATAACCCTTCACCGGTTCACGCTGATTATGCAAAACGGCGTCAATTTTCAGCGTGGCGTTGCAGTAGTCTTCATCGAACTCCGTAACAACAGTCATATCCTCAAGATGTACGGCATTCTGGCCAGTCAGAGTCACGTCACGGAAAATTCCGGCCATCCACCACATGTCCTGATCTTCGATATAGGTTGAATCCGCCCACTGCAAAACGCGCACCGACAACAGGTTTTCGCCCCGCTGTACGAAACCGCTGATATCAAACTCCGCGCACAGGCGGCTGCCTTTGCTGAACCCCACGTAATGGCCGTTCACGTACACTTCGAAGTAGGTTTCGACACCGTCGAATTTAATGAGGGTTTGCACATTGTCCCATGCGGCATCGAGATGAAATTTCCGCTGATATGCGCCGGTGGGGTTACTGGTTGGAACAAAAGGAATATCGATCGGGAAGGGGAAACCTTCATCGGTGTATTGCAGCTGGCCATGGCCTTCCATCTGCCACATGCCCGGCACGTTAATGTCGCCCCAGCCGGACACCGGCTGATTGTAGAATTCGTCCGGGACTAAAGCCGGGTGCTCAAAATAGCGAAACTGCCAGCGGCCGCTGAGCAGCTGAAAGTGCTGACTGGCCGCACGGTCAAAGCTCAGTGCCTGCTGCGCATTTTCATAGCTGAAAAAACGGGCGCGCGGCGGTAAACGGTTTTCTGACTGCTTGTCGATGTTTTCCCAATTATTCACGTAATCTCTCCTGAGACGTGTTTCTATGGGAAACAAGATAGTAAATATTTAGTAAAAATAACTAAAAACATTTACCGATTGTTCAGGGGATCACAAAAATTAAAAAATACGCAGAAGGATCATGCAGTTAATTTTTACTGCAACTGATGATCCTTTTTAAAGCCGGGAAATTTAGCGGCGGGTGGTGTCGCGCAGCTGGAGAGAGCTGGGCACAAACACGGAAAGCGGGACGCTGCGTTCATCACGCAGACGTTCGGTCAGCAGGTTAACGGCCTGCGCGCCCATGGTTTCGGAATGGATGCGAACCGTTGATAAAGAAGGGAAAACAAATCGTGCGGTCGGGATGTCGTTGACGCTGATCAGCGCGATTTGCTCCGGGATTTTCACACCGTGTTCCAGCAGCGCGCGGGTGACGCCCAGCGCCATGGTGTCGGTGGCGATCAGCAGCGCCGGTGGAAACGGCATATTCTCCTGCAACATTTTCTTCGCGCACTGATAACCGGACTGGCTGGTGAAATCGCCGTAGTAAATATCCTGTGGCTGCACGACGTTTTTCAGGCGGCCATATTCCACAAACGCCTGTTCCCGCTGGTCGGCAAATTCCGGGTGATCACGCCCGCCGATAAAACCGATCCGCGAATAACCCTGGCCGATAAAGAAGTCGATCACTTTCTGGCTGATCTTAAAGAGATCAACATTTACGCAGTCAAACTGCGCGTCTTCCATCACGCCATCAATGAAAACTACCGGGCTGGATTGCTGACTGAGCTGGGTGTACAGCGCCGTTTGCGGCTGGCCGATAACCAGAAAACCGTCGGCGGCAGGCAGCGGTTTATCGCCGGTGAAGTCATAGCCGGAAATCAATGTGACGCCGAGCTTTTCGCACTGTGTTTCAATGCCATAGCGCATGGAAAGGTAGTAAGGATCGTCGATTTCCAGCCCCTGCCGGTAGGTGAAAAGCGCGGCGAAGGTCATCCGGTGCGTGGCGTTACGTTTGGACGGCGACAGTTTATATTCCAGGCGTTCTGCCGCTTCTAAAATCTTCTGCCGGGTTTGCGCTTTCACGCTCAGGCTCGGATCGTCATTTAGCACACGTGAAACCGTCGCAACGGATACGTTCGCGGCCTCAGCGATTTCCTTCAAAGTAGCCATCAGCGTCTCATAATCAGGTAAACCAAAGCCGTAGCTTAATGTGATCAGCGGCTTATGTACACCGGCCCCGGATGCATAAGCCCCCAAAATCTCAATGTGACAGGGTTAACGCTTTACCGATATTTAAGTATATTTTAGTAAAATATTTACTAGACTGCGTTTTACTTTTTAGCTCAGTTTCTCTGAATTCTAAATACTCACCTTAAGTGAAGCGCATACCATGAAGAAAATATCATTCCACAAAATGTTCATGATTTTATTATTCGCCTCGCCAATGAGTTCATGGGCGCAGGAATCTGTCGTGCCCGCTGAACATAATGTTTTACCGCCACCGGAAATAACGCCACAAGGCGCCAATAATACCGCCTACCGATTTTATGGCGAAATGGGCGGCGGTGGCAGCGTATATTTGAACGGTAAAGACCAGCATAAATACAGCGACGGCACCTATATTGAAGGCGGCCTGGAAATAAAACACGGCAACTGGTTCGGGCTTATTTATGGCGAAGGCTGGACGGTGCAGGCCGATCACCATGGAAATGCCTGGGTGCCGGACCACAGCTGGGGCGGATTTGAAGGCGGTCTGAACCGATTTTATGGCGGTTACCGCACGGATAACGGCACCGAAATGATCCTCAGTATGCGCAACGATTCTTCGCTCGATGACCTGCAATGGTGGGGAGATTTCACACCGGAATACGGCTATGTGATCCCCAATACGCGCGATTTAACGCAGGCGGCAAAAATCCAGAATCTCACCGGAAAATTCCGCTACAGCGTGACTGCCGCACCGGAAAGCCGCGTGAATGAAAGTACCGCGTTGCTGCATTTCGGAAAATATGACCGCTATTCAGATAAATACACCTACCGCGCGATGGTCAACGGCTACACGCAATATGACCTGACGGAAGGGCTGACGCTGCTCAACGGCCTCGAACTTACCGACGGCACCGGGCAATTATTCCTCGCCGGATTGCAGGGAAAAAACCTGGCCGGACGCGTCTGGCATCACACCGGCAAAGGCGACGGCAATCATCCGGGGAGCGAATCCGGCGCGATGGTCAGCGCCATGGTGGAAGCGATATCCGGCCTCTATTTCTCCACCGCTTACAGTTACGCCGAACATCATTTAGATAACGCGGCGGACACCACCACATCCTACGCACAAGCCGGTATCTGGTACGAATATTACGGTGGCCGGTTCGCCACGGCGCTGGACAGTAAATTTTATATGAGCAACGACAATACCGGTGCCAGCAATTCCCTATTTCTGATGCAATATTTCTATTGGGGTAAATCATAATGAAAACCGTCAGCAAGCTTAAACCTGTTGCGTTATTTGTCGTCGCGACATTATTTATTTCCGGCAATGTTTTGGCCGAAACCGAAAATACCCTGCGCGCCGGTGAATATAAGAATGTGATAAATCGAACAGGCGCGCCGCAATATATGCTCGATTATGATTTTGATGAACATCAGCGTTTTAATCCTTTATTTGACGACGGTTCGTGGCACGGGCATTTATTACCTGTAAACGCGGAAGGGATGGGCGGATTCCCCGGCCCGGCGTTGCTGACTGAAGAGTACATCAACTTTATGGCGGATAATTTTGACCGCCTGACGGTCTGGAAAGACGGCAAAAAAGTCGCGATGAGCATGACCGCTTACAGCATTCCCGGCGCATTAATACAAACGCTGACCGCGGCCGGTGTCCGTATCGATCTGACGCTGCGTTTTGTCACTAACCGCACCTCGTTGCTGGAAACCAAAATCACCACCGACGCGCCACTGGAGCTGGTCTGGGACGGCGCATTGCTGGAAAAACTTCACGCTCAGGAGGGAAAACCGCAGTCGGATAAAACCATTGAGCAGGAATATCCCGGTTATACCCGAAAAATTATCCCGACCGCCGATGGCTTGCGGGTGACGTTTGGCAAAGTGCGTGCAGCCTCGAGCCTGATGACGTCCGGTGAGTCGGAATATCAGATCCATAAATCGCTGCCGGTGCAGACTATCGCGCAGGGCAATGAGTTTACCACGAAGGCCAAAATCACCGGTTCCACCACGATTTACACCACCTATTCGCATTTGCTGACCGCCGCCGAAGTGCAGCGGGAACAGCCGAAAATTGCTGACATTCTGGCGCATCCGCAAACCTATCTCGCTGCCTCGGAAAAGCGCTGGGAAGGTTATCTCAATAAAGGGCTGACCAATCCTCACGCGACGGCGGCGCAGGAACGCGTGGCGGTGAAAGCGATCGAAACCCTGAACGGCAACTGGCGCGGTGCGGCGGGTGCGATGAAATTTGATTCCGTGACGCCTTCGGTCACGGGGCGCTGGTTCTCCGGTAATCAGACCTGGCCGTGGGATACCTGGAAACAGGCTTACGCGATGGCGCATTTCAACCCCGACGTGGCGAAAGACAATATCCGTGCGGTGTTCGCGTTTCAGATCCAACCCGGTGATGCGGTTCGCCCGTGGGACGCCGGTTTTGTTCCCGATCTCATCGCTTATAACCCCGGCGCAGAACGCGGTGGCGACGGCACCAACTGGAATGAGCGCAACACCAAGCCGAGTCTGGCGGCATGGTCGGTGATGGAAGTCTACAAAACGACCGGTGATAAACAGTGGCTGGCAGAAATGTACCCGAAACTGGTCGCCTATCACGACTGGTGGCTGCGCAACCGCGATCACAACCACAACGGCGTGCCGGAATACGGCGCAACGCGCGATAAAGCGCACAACACCGGCGACGGGAAAATGCTGTTTACCGTCAAGAACGGGCAAAAAGAGCAGACCGAATCAGGACTGAAAAACTACGACCGCGTGGTGAAATCCGGCAAATACGACAGTATCGAAATCCCCGCGCAGGTTGCCGCTTCCTGGGAGTCAGGCCGTGACGATGCTGCGGCTTTCGGTTTTATCGATGCGGATCAGCTGGCGAAATACATCAAAAATGGCGGTAAAAAGCAGGACTGGCAGGTCAGCTTCGCCGAAAACCGCGCCGCCGACGGGACGCTGCTGGGGTATTCGCTGCTACAGGAATCAGTCGATGAAGCCAGCTACATGTTCAGCGACAACAAGTACCTGGCTGAAATGGCTGACATCCTGGGTAAGAAAACCGACGCTCAGGACTTCCGCACAAAAGCCAGCAAACTGGCGGATTACATAAATACCTGCATGTTCGATGACCGCAGCGGCTTCTTCTACGACATCAGAATTGAAGAAAAACCGCTGGTCAATGGCTGCGCTGGCAAACCGATCGCCGAACGCGGAAAAGGCCCGGAAGGCTGGTCGCCTTTGTTTAACGGCGCTGCAACGCAGGCACACGCCGACGCCGTGGTGAAAGTCATGAAGGATGTACGTGAGTTCAACACGTACGTGCCGCTCGGCACCGCAGCGCTGACCAATCCGGCGTTCGGCGCCGATATTTACTGGCGCGGCCGTGTTTGGGTCGATCAGCTCTATTTCGGGCTGAAAGGCATGGAACAATACGGCTATCGCAATGACGCCATTGCCATGGCGCAGGCCTTTTTCGATCACGCCGACGGCCTGATGACTGACGGCCCGATCCGCGAAAACTACAATCCGCTCAACGGCCAGCAGCAGGGCGCACCGAACTTCTCATGGAGCGCTGCGCATCTGTATATGCTCTATAACGATTTCTTCGGGCTGGGAAAATAAGGAAATATTCACCGCGTAATGACCGGATTTCAGGCACAAAAAAACCGCTTTAGAGAGCGGTTTTTTTGTTGGGTGATTCAGTTAGCGCTAAATCAGCCCAGTTTTGATTCGCTAAAATAAGCGAAGACAGGCAGCCCAGACCGCGTAAATGTACCTGACGTATAAAGTGTCTGCAAGTTTAAATTTCGAACAATAAGCTTATATATTTTGTGGTCTTGGTGTTAGCATCTGCGCGGGGCTGATTTGCCCGTTTAGCGACGGGTCACCGGGCTCGAAATTAGCACTTAAGCACCGCGAGGACAGGCACCCAGATTCTGCTTGTCTCTCATCAGTCGGTCCCGGTGCTGATGGATGAAACGCGGCTTTTAAAAGGCCGTATCAATGAAAAAGTGTATTTATGCACTGATCGTTGTACTGGGTTCTTTGATGACGTCTGCTGGCGATGGATGGAACGTTAACGTTTCTGATATCAACATTAGCGTCAACTTGGGGTCTGGTTTAAAGCAGTAGAGGAACCGCCCTTCGGGGCGGTTTTTTTACGTTATCTTCTCCGCCCTAATCCCCAGCATACGGCCCCTGCTACAACCAGCGAAGGAATTGTCGCACCGACATCGGGCAGCAGATTTGCCATGGCGTGATAAACCGCGATGCCCGCAATCCACGCGATCAGCGAGTTGACGTTCAGCGTTTTACTGGTCGCTTCGCGCAGAACAAAATGATGCGTCAGCACCACGCCAAACAGCGGCGCAAACACCGAGCCAATCAGCAGCAGGAAGTTTTCGTACTGAGTGAGCGGAACGCCCCAGGCAATCAGCGTGCACAACAGGCCGATGCCAAGCGTCAGCTTACCGATCCCGACGGGTACGGAAGTGCCCGCAGAAACCGCCGCCGAGTGAATATCGGCAAAGGCGTTTTCATGTTCATCCACCAGAATCAGCAGCAGCGGAATACCGAACGCGACGCCGGAAAGCGCCAGAAGTAACGCGTTTGCGTCGGTCGATGTGCTGACAAAGGCCAGCGTATACGCCACGCCGAGCGACATCATCCAGACGCTTCCGAGGAAATACCCGCAGGCGGTGCCCCAGAAATTTTGCCGGGCGGATTTGCCAAAACGGGTGTAATCCGACACCAGCGGCAACCAGGAAAAAGCCATCGAAACCACGATGTCGCAGGCCAGCGCGAAAGGCATCGAGCCATCTCCGGCTTTGTGCCACAGCGTAAATAAATCGGCGTGCAGGAACAGATAACCGGTCAGCCACGCGCAGCTTGCCAGCAATAACCAGATGCCCCAGCGGCGCAGCACGACACGGATAAACGCCAGCGGGCCGCTGGCTGCCAGCAGCGTGGCGACGGCGCCAAAGATGAATGTCCACATCGTGGGATTCGCCCAGACACTTTCTCCGCCCCATGCACGTTTTGCCAGAAGGCTGGCTGCATCACGCATTACTACGATTTCGAACGCGCCCCAGCCAATTAGCTGGATCAGATTGAAGATGACCGGCAGCGCAACGCCGCGTTTACCCAGACTGAGTTTCAGCGAGGCCATCGAAGATAAACCGGTCTGGCCGCCAATCACGCCGACCAGCGCGAGCAGCCCGACGCCGACTGCTGAGCCGAGCACGATAGCGGCAATCGAACCCGCCAGCCCCAATCCGGGTGCCAGAATTGCACCGGCCTGCAAGACCATCAGGCCCATGCCTAGCGAAAACCACAGCGAGAATAAATCGGACCAGCCCAGAACCCGTGATTTTTCCGGAACTGAAGCCTGAGGAGAATAAATACTATTATCTTTCATGAGGTTAATTTGGTTGCCACAGCGAACGCCTGTTATAGCATATTGCGGCGAGGATCTGATGACGGGTGGGTGAGAAGCGCACTTTTCGGTTTTTCACAAAGCGGTTAGATTAACCGCTATTTTTGCATTCTGGCTAAGCAGGTAGAATGACTTAATTCGGGTGATTTAAATCCCATGGCGCTTGAAGGAGAATGGATTGATGGATGAACAAAATATGCCTTTGGCGCCTGAAGGGGAGTTCGTCCTTTTTCAAAGTTCGGATGGTCGATTACGAATAGAATGTCGTTTTGAATCAGAGACATTGTGGCTCTCTCAGACATTGATTTCTGATATTTATCAGAAAAATGTGCGTACTATTAACGAGCATTTGATGAATATCTATCAGGAGGGAGAGCTGGATAGAAATGCAACTATCCGGAAATTCCGGATAGTTCGCCAGGAAGGAAGCCGCGAGGTTTCCCGGCAGATTGATTATTACAATCTGGATGCCATTCTCGCCGTGGGTTATCGCGTGCGTTCTGCCCGTGGTACCCAGTTTCGCCAATGGGCAACACAAACCTTGCAGGAATATGTCATCAAAGGTTTTGTGTTGGACGACCAGCGGCTGAAAAACCCGCCGGTTGGAAAATCCGTCGTGCCGGATTATTTCGACGAAATGCTGGTACGTATCCGCGATATTCGTGCCAGTGAGCGCCGGGTATATCTGCGTATTAAAGATATCTTCTCAATGGCAGTTGATTATCAGTCCCCGGATAATGAGACAGCGCATTTCTTTCAGGCAATCCAGAATAAATTGCACTTTGCCTGTACGGGACTGACAGCTGCGGAAATCATCACTCAGCGTGCGAATGCCAGTGAGCCAAATATGGGGCTGACCAGCTTCAGGTATAGTACCGTTCGCAAAACCGATATTACGATTGCCAAGAATTATCTGCATGAAGACGAAATAGATCACCTTAACCGTATTATCTCCATGTGGCTGGATTATGCCGAGGATCAGACGAAACGCCGTCAGCAGATATTTTTAAAAAACTGGCAGGAGAAACTCGAGCAATTCCTCAGTTTTAATGAACTGGATATTTTGCAGGGCAGCGGTAAAACGACTAAAAAGGAAGCCGATGAAAAAGCCAGCCTGCAATATGAAGCGTTTAATGAACAGCGACGTCGTCTGAAAGAGGCGGAAGGTGAAAAGAGTAATATTGAAGCGCTTTATGCCATTGCTAAGAAAAAGGATTAACTGATATCACAAGCCCGGTAGAACACAATCACAGCGAGCAGTTTTACCGCCTGATGAAACAGGTCATGCCGCACTGGGAAAAAATCAAATCTCACCTCGATGGCATGGCCGCGGCGCTGCTCAATGGGAGCCATGCGGAGTAAGTCATCAATCCCTTGTATCCCAAAATCTCACATTCCAAGCACCGTTATTTCGAAAAGATCACAACCACCCCCAACCTCTCCAGCAAATGGCTTTGCTGCCAGTCGTCGATTTTCACGCCGTCGAGATCGACTTTCCGGAGGTTTAATTCGCCCAGGTCGGAATTGGTCAGGTCGCAGTGGGTGATGTTCACATTATTCCAGTCGAACTCGGTGAATTCTCCGCCGGAAAGGTCGGAACCGCTGAGGTTAGCACCTTGCACATTGGCGCCGGTCCAGCGGTTCTCCCACAGCTCACATTTTTCCAGAATCACTTTGCTGAAGTTGGCGTAGCTGAAGTTATTTTTGGTCATGAACGCGCTGCAAAACCAGGTGCGGGTAGTGATCATATTCATAAAGCTGGCGCCGCTGAAATCTGCGCCGGTGGCTTTGCTTTCGCGGATCTCCAGGCCGAGCGCCTGAATATTCTTGAAATCAGCCATCGTCAGGTCGCAATGCTTAAAGCTGGCGTCCTGTAATTTTGCGTGCTGGAACGAGCAGCCGGTTTGTTCGTCGTCATCGTAAAACAGACAGTCACTAAAAGCGGTTTCTGACAAATCGCAGCTGTCGAAATGGCAGCGGTAAAAGCGGCAGTTTTCCAGCGTTTCGCCGGTGAATTGTTTCACACCAAAACGCTGGCCGGTGAAAGTCTGGTCTTTAATCATGATGTTTTCCTGCCATTTTTACGCGCTGCGAAGGGCAATATCCTGACAGAAAAATTCCCCTGAAAATATTGAAACCCCTTGTCATCACACGATTTCCTTACGCACTTCTTTTGCCGGATCGGCGACCGGGGTCTATTCTCAATGGCTTAACGGAGCAATTTCTCTTAATCAGATAAGGAAGACTGAAATGCGTTTGTCCTACCTCTTTTTGGCAACCAGTCTGGCCATGAGCCAGTTTGCAGGCGCTGCGCAGAGCGTGCAGCCCGCCACGCAGGAGCCCGTCATGAATCACGCCATTGTTAAAGATAATCCGTTTCTGAAACCGAGCCCGCTTGAATATCAGGCACCGCAATTCAATCTGTATAAAGACAGCGATTATGAACCGGCGTTGCTCGAAGGCATCCGTCAGAAACTCGCCGAAGTCGGTAAAATTGCCGATGACCCTTCACCGCCGACGTTCGAAAATACCTACGTTGCGCTGGAAAAATCCGGTGGCACGTTGCAGCGGGTGCAGAGCATTTTCGGTGCCATGACTGGCGCAAATACCAACGATACCCTGCAAAAAATTGATGAAGACACCTCGCCAAAGCTGGCGGCGATGGACGACAGCATTCATCTCAACAGCAAGTTGTTTGCCCGCCTTAAAACCGTGTATGACCAGCGTAATACGCTGAAGCTGGATGCGGAATCGCAGCGTCTGGTTGAAGTCACGTATAAAGATTTTGAGCTGGCGGGTGCGAATCTTTCTGATGCCGGTAAAGACAAACTCAAAGCGCTGAACCAGCAGGCGGCCACGCTGAGCACGCAGTTCACCAATAAGCTTCTCGCGGCGACGAAAGCGGGCGGGCTGACGGTAAAAGATAAAGCGCTGTTGGCCGGGTTGAGCGAGGCCGAGCTTTCTGCGGCGGCGCAGGCGGCCAAAGACCGTAAGCTGGATAACGCGTGGTTGCTGGTGTTGCAAAACACCACGCAGCAGCCTTTGTTGCAGTCGCTGGAAAACCGCGATACGCGCCAGGCGTTGTACGACGCGTCCGTCAATCGCGCTGAAAAAGGCGATGCTAACGATACACGTGAGCTTATCGCGAAACTGGCGAAAGTCCGCGCGGAACAGGCCAAAGTGCTTGGATTCCCGAGCTATGCGGCGTGGAAACTGGAAGACCAGATGGCGAAAACGCCGCAGGCTGCGCTGGATTTCATGCACAAAATTGTGCCAGCCGCGACCGCCCGCGCGGAGCGTGAGGCGAAAGATATTCAGTCAGAAATCGATAAACAGAAAGGCGGGTTCAGCGTTGCGGCCTGGGACTGGCAGCATTACGCCCAACAGGTACGTAAAGAGAAATACGATCTCGACGATGCGCAGATCAAACCCTATTTCGAGCTGAATAATGTGCTGGAAAACGGCGTGTTCTATGCGGCGAATCTGCTGTACGGCATTACGTTTAAAGAGCGCAAAGACCTGCCGGTCTGGAATCCCGATGTACGTGTTTTTGAAGTCTTCGATAAAGACGGTAAATCGATGGCGCTGTTTTACGCCGATTATTATCAGCGTGATAACAAAGGCGGCGGCGCGTGGATGAGTAATTTCGTCGATCAGTCCAGACTGCTCGGCACCAAACCGGTGATTTATAACGTCGCTAACTTCCAGAAACCGGCTGCGGGGCAACCGGCGTTGTTGTCGTGGGATGACGTGATCACGATGTTCCACGAATTCGGCCATACGCTGCACGGGTTGTTTGCCGACCAGCAATATCCAAGCCTTTCAGGCACCGCAACCCCGCGCGATTTCGTCGAATTCCCGTCCCAGTTTAACGAGCACTGGGCGAGTGACCCGAAAGTGTTTACTCACTTCGCGAAGCATTATCAGACCGGCGAAGTCATGCCGCAGGCCTTGCAGGACAAGATCGGGAAAGCCAGCAAGTTTAATAAAGGTTATGACATGACCGAGCTTCTGGCCGCCGCGCTTCTGGACATGCACTGGCACAGCCTGAGTGCCACGGAACCGCAGCAGGATGTCGATAAGTTCGAAGCCGAATCGCTGGCGAAGGACAAAGTGAATCTGGCTTACGTTCCGCCGCGCTACCGTTCCAGCTATTTCCAGCACATCTGGGGGAACGGCTATGCCGCGGGCTATTACGCGTATCTGTGGACAGAAATGCTGGCCGATGATGCTTTTGCCGGGATCACCGAACAGGGCGGGCTGACGCGGGAAAATGGTCAGAAATTCCGCGATCAAATCCTCTCGCGCGGGAACAGCGAGGATCTGGAAAAACTGTATGAAACCTGGCGAGGCAAAGCTCCGTCCATTGAGCCGATGCTGAAAAACCGGGGCCTGGAAGAGTAATCCACCCCCGCCATGAAAAAGCCCTGACCGTTATGCGCTCAGGGCTTTTTTACGCCGTCCGTGCCGCCAGCCGGTGGCCCATCCAGAAGAACACCAGCCCGCCCGCCGAAGCGGCAATCAGCGCAATAAACATTACCGGCGGCGCGGCGTAACTGAGCAGGAATCCGCACATCACCGGGTTTATCGCGCCGCCAAGATTGCTCAGGTTTTGCATGCCGTAGTAGCTGCCTTTCATGTTTTCCGGTGCGATATAGTCGATAAACATGTATTCGACCGGAATAACGATCAGCTCGCCGAAGCTGAAAATCGCCATCGCGATGATCCAGAACAGCACGGATTGCCCGGCCGTCATGAAGCCAATCAGGCCGATGATGAAGAAAATAGTGCCAAGCAGCAGCCATTTCAGCAGGCTTTTTTGTTTCATCCGGCTGCTTAAAACGTACTGGAAGGCGATCACGATGACGGCGTTGGTGATCATCACGGCGCCGATAATTTTGTACGCAAACGCCGCGTTAGAAACCAGAATCAGATATTGCGACAGATAACCGGCGAACTGCCCGAAGACGACCGAACCCAGCGTGCTGCCGAGCGTGAAGTAAATCAGGCGGCGATCATGTGCCAGAATGCTGAGGGTCTGGCGAAGGTTTGGTTTGGGCAGCGGTTTTTGCTCCAGCCCATTTTGCGGTGGTTTTTGCGGAATATTACGCAATCCCCAGCCCAACGAAATCACGGTGCCCAGCGCCAGAACGCCGGAAATAATAAACGGCAGCATCGGGCTGAAACCGGCCAGCCAGACGCCCAGAGACGACCCGACGGCCCAGCCGACGTTTACCAGCGTGTAGTTCATGGAGAAAGCTTTGACCCGTTTTTCAACCGGTAACCAGCTGGCGATGCAGGCTTTAAGCGTAATACTCAGCAGGGCGTAAGACGCATTGAGCAGCGCCAGCACCAGCAAAACGCCGGTGACATCCGGCAGCAACGGCAGCAATAAAAAACTCAGGCCGAACGAACTGATCGACACCGTAATCAGCGTCCGGTGATTAAATTTATCCACCAGATAACCGCCGTACAAACTGCTGAGAATACCGATCGCCAGGCTGGCGCCCAGAATAATCCCGACGCTTTTGGGCAGCAGATGATAGTGCTCGGTGAGATAAATTGTGATAAACGGCAGAGTGACACCACGTCCGATAGTAAGCACTAACGAACTGGCGAGCAGCGCAAGGATCAGCGGCGGCATTCCCTTCATTGTTAAAGGCATTCCCTAATTCAGAGCAACATTTTCGCTACATGATAGTCGAGTCTGCGCAGTATTTTTCGGTACAAAAAGAAGGGATTAAAGAGAGTTGCGCGGGAGTCACCCGCGCGGTCAGAATTTCGCTCAGCGCTTCTGCGGCCCCAGCCCGTTAAAGAGCAGCAGGGAGACGTGTTTACGCAGCATGTCGGGGGAAATCAGCGAGCCGCCTTCTTTTCGCATTTTCATCGAAGCCATCGGGAACAGCGTCAGGCCGAACAGTGAAATAAACAGCAGCGCCGGATTCAGATCCGGGTTCAGGCGCCCTTCGGCCTGCCAGCGGGCAATCGATTCATGGACGATTTTGCGGTTTTTGTCGCCGTTACGTTCTTCCATGCGCTTTTTCAGCATGCCGCTTTCGCTGATCACTTCCCGCACCCACAGCGGCGCGACCCACGGGTATTTTTCCGCGGCATCAATCATGCATTGTGCCATGTGCGTAATCGCCATCAGCGGGTCGTCGGCGTGAGTTTCAAAAATATCGGTAAACCCGGCGCGTACCGGCTGGAAACGTTCGTCGATCATGACGTCCAGTAGTTGCTCGCGGGTATTAAAATAGTAATGCAGCATCGCGGTGGTCACGCCCGCTTCTTTGGCAATCTGGCTCAGTGGCGTCTCCGCGATACCGTATTGGGCAAACAGTTTCAGGGCGGCATCCAGCAGCAATTCACGCTTATCCGCGCCTTTTTTTACGCTGCGCGGGCGGCCCGGACGGCGTGCTGGCGTTTGATCCTTTTGTGCGGATCCTGTCGTTTCTGAGATTTTTCTGTCTGTCATAAGCGGTTTGATCCATTGACCGGATGGGGTGGATGCTTCAATATTAATTATACAGTTAATTAATTACAAGTCAGGAAGCTATTCATGACAACTATACATTCAGCGCAGAGTGATGTCGCAGAACAGAAGCCGTCGATAAAGCTGCTGTTCTCCGCACTGATGCTGGTCATGCTGCTGGCCGCGCTCGACCAGACGATTGTTTCCACCGCGCTGCCGACGATTGTCAGTGAGCTGGGCGGGCTTGATCAGCTTTCGTGGGTGGTGACGTCTTACCTGCTGGCGTCAACCATTGTCGTACCGCTGTACGGTAAATTCGGCGATCTGCTTGGCCGCAAAATCGTTCTGCAAACCGCCATCGTGGTGTTCCTGCTCGGCTCGGTATTGTGCGGGCTGGCGCAGAACATGACGCAGCTGATCCTGATGCGTGCCTTGCAGGGTCTGGGCGGCGGCGGGCTGATGGTGGTCAGTATGGCCGCCGTGGGCGATGTGATCCCGCCGTCTGAGCGCGGGAAATATCAGGGGTTGTTCGGCGGCGTGTTCGGCCTCGCGACGGTTATCGGGCCGCTGATAGGCGGTTTCCTGGTGGAGCACATTTCGTGGCGCTGGATTTTCTACATCAACCTGCCGCTGGGTATTTTCGCGCTGCTGGTCATCGGCGTGGCGCTGAAATCGCAGACCGCGCGTATCCGCCATGAAATTGACTTCCTCGGCGCGGGTTATCTGGCGGCGGCGCTGACCTGCATTATTTTGTTCACCAGCGAAGGTGGCACGGTCTATCAGTGGTCGGATCCGCAGCTGTGGTGCATTCTGGCGTTCGGACTGGTTACGCTCGGCGGATTCATCTATGAAGAAACGCTGGCCGCAGAACCGATTATTCCGCTCGGGTTATTCCGCGACCGCACGTTCCTGCTGAGCTGCGCCATCAGCTTTATTATCGGGATGTCGCTGATGGGGTCGATGACATTCCTGCCGCTGTATTTGCAGGTGGTAAAAGGCTCGACGCCGTCACAAGCCGGGATGCAGCTGCTGCCGCTGATGGGCGCTTTGCTGGTCAGCTCGATTATCAGCGGACGGATTATCAGCCGTATCGGGCGTTACCGTATTTTCCCGATCCTCGGCACGTTACTGAGCTTCGCGGGCATGGTGTTACTGGGCTTTCTGAAAGTCGGCACGCCGCTTCATATGCTATATCTCTACATCGGCGTGCTCGGTTTCGGGTTGGGCATGGTGATGCAGGTGCTGGTGCTGGCGGTACAAAACTCGGTTTCGATGAAGCAAATGGGCGTTGCGACGTCCGGCGTTACGCTGTTTCGTTCAATCGGCGGTTCGATTGGCGTGGCGATGTTTGGCGCGATTTTCACACATGTTTTGCGTAATCAGCTGGAAGCGCTGATCCCCGAAGGAACGCAGCTCCCGCGCTCACTGGGTGCGCAGGCCGTTCAGCAATTGCCCGCTGCAATCCGCGATGATTATTTGCAGGCATTTGGCACGGCGCTGCACTCGGTATACCAGATTGCCGCAGGCGTTATGGTGCTGGCGTTTATTCTGTCGCTGCTGCAAAAAGAGGGCGTGCTGAAGAAATAGGCCGCTGCGTTATTGGTGAAATGCACTAAGCTTTCCCCTTTACGGCGTTGAAATGGCATGGGAAAGGTCAACGCCGCCAGGGAAATTCCAGAGGGGGAACGCTATGCTTTTTCGCCGGTTCGAGCGAATGATCGACATTTTTCGGGAGGCACCGGGGGCTGAGCCGCCGGGTAAAGTCTGGCCTTTTTATCTTTATTATCTGCGTCAGGTCTGGCCGAGTTTTGCGGTGCTGCTGGTCGTCGGGCTGGTGGCGTCACTGATTGAGGTGTCGCTGTTTAGCTATCTCAGCCAGATTATCGATCTCACCAAAGATACGCCGCCGGGCAGTTTTTTCTCTGACCATATGGGCGAACTGCTGTGGATGGCTGCGGTGGCGATGATCATGCGGCCGGTGTTTTTCGGGCTGAATGATTTATTGGTTCATCAGACGCTGACGCCCGGCATGACCAGCATGATCCGCTGGCAGAATCACAAATACGTCCTCAGGCAGAGCCTCAACTTTTTCCAGAGTGATTTTGCCGGGCGTATTGCCCAGCGCATCATGCAAACCGGCAGCTCGCTGCGCGATTCCGCGGTACAAATGGTCGATGCCATCTGGCACGTGGTGATTTACGCCGCCAGCGCATTGTTCCTGTTTGCGCAAGCCGACTGGCGTCTGATGATCCCGCTGATTATCTGGATTTTCTGTTACGCCATTTGCCTGTGGTATTTCGTTCCGCGCGTGAAGCAGCGTTCGGTTGAATCGTCTGAAGCCCGTTCGAAACTGATGGGCTGCATTGTGGATGGCTATACCAATATTTCGACGCTCAAACTGTTCGCGCATACCGATCTCGAGCAGCAGTACGCACGCGAAGCCATCACGGAACAAACCGTCAAAACCCAGCTGGCTGGCCGCCTGTTAACCGGCATGGCGTTTGCGATCACCACGCTTAACGGTCTGCTGATTGTCGCCAGCACCGGGCTGGCCCTGTGGCTGTGGACACAATCGCTGATCACCGTCGGGGCTATCGCGCTGGCGACGGGGCTGGTGATTCGTATCGTGAATATGTCCGGCTGGATTATGTGGGTGGTGAACGGCATTTTCGAGAATATTGGTACGGTGCAGGACGGCCTGCACACCATCGCGCAGCCGCTGACCGTCACGGATAAACCGCAGGCACCGGCGCTGAAAGTCGATCGGGGGGCGATCCGTTTTGATCACGTGGAATTTAATTATGGTAAAGAGAACTACGGAAAAGGCAGCCCGGTGATCCGGAACCTGGATCTGGCGATCCGCCCCGGTGAGAAGATCGGCCTGATCGGGCCTTCCGGCGCGGGGAAATCCACGCTGGTGAACCTGTTGCTCCGGCTTTACGACATCGACGGCGGGCGGATTCTCATTGATGAGCAGAATATTGCTGACGTCACGCAGGGCAGTTTGCGTGCGCAAATCGGTATGATCACGCAGGACACGTCGCTGCTGCACCGTTCGATTCGCGACAATCTGCTGTACGGCAGACCGGGCGCGACGGATGAAGAATTGCAGCTGGCGATACGTCAGGCGCGTGCTGATGAATTTATTCCGCAGCTTTATGATTCACTGGGGCGAACCGGGCTGGATGCGCACGTCGGTGAGCGCGGCGTGAAACTTTCCGGCGGGCAGCGTCAGCGTATTGCGATTGCGCGCGTGTTACTGAAAAACGCACCCATCCTGATTATGGATGAAGCCACGTCGGCGCTCGATTCTGAAGTGGAAGCGGCGATTCAGGAAAGCCTGGAAACGCTGATGGGCGGCAAAACGGTGATTGCGATTGCGCACCGGTTATCGACCATTGCCAAAATGGACCGTCTGGTGGTGCTGGAAAAAGGGCAGATTGTCGAGACGGGAAGTCACGCCGAGCTGCTGGCGCACGGCGGTCTGTATGCCCGTTTGTGGCAGCATCAGACCGGCGGATTTGTTGGCATGGATTAAGTACCGAGCGTTAAGACGGAACGTGCCGGTAGGGCAGCATTTCACGGGCTTCATCGGCCCAGCTCTGCACGCCGGCACGTTCTTCAACCAGAAAATCTTCGACGGCGTCGCGCAAACCCGGATGCCGTAAATAGTGCCACGAGTCGGTGATCACCGGTTCGAAGCCACGCAGCAGTTTATGTTCGCCCTGAGCGCCCGCGTCGAAACGTGCCAGACCGCTGCTAATCGCGTATTCCATGCCCTGATAAAAACAGGTCTCAAAGTGCAACCGGTCAAACTCCGCCAGACAGCCCCAGTAACGGCCATAGAAGGTATCGCCGCTGATTAAGCTGAACGCCATGGCCACGTCGCGCCCGTTTTGCTGTGCGAACACGACGCGGATCGCTTCCGGCATCCTTTCTGCCAGCAGGCTGAAAAAAGCGCGTGTCAGATATGGTGACTGGCCACGAACGTGGTAGGTGTTGCTGTAACAGGCGTAGACAAAATCCCACTGCGTTTCGGTCAGCTCTGCGCCTTCCCGCCACACAAATTCGAAGCCTTGCGCCGCGACCTGTTCGCGCTCTTTGCGGAACTGTTTGCGTTTGCGCGAGGTCAGGGCATCAAGGTAATCCTGAAAATCACGATAACCGCGGTTTTGCCAGTGATACTGCAAACCCTGCCGGTGCTGCCAGACCGGCTGGCTGCCAATCAGGTGATTTGCGCGGGCATCGGTAAAGTTGATGTGTGCGCCGGTCAGGTCGTTTTTTTCCAGATAATCAGGCAAAGCCTGCAATAAATTCGCCGCCGCTGTTTCATCACCTAACAGACGTGCACCCGTGACCGGGCTGAAGGGCACCGCACCCAGCCATTTAGGGTAATAGGCGATTCCGGACCGCTGGCAGGCCTGCGCCCAGCCCTGATCGAACACGTATTCTCCGTAAGAGTGGTGTTTACGGTAGCCCGGAATGGCGGCGAGCATTTTGCCGTTCTCCGTCCAGAGCAGATGTTCTGGCCTCCAGCCGGAATCAGGCCCCAGGCTTTCACTGTCTTCCAGCGTCGATAAAAAGGTATGGCTGAGAAAGGGTTGCTGCGCAGGCACCAGTGCATCCCACTGTTCGGCGGGCAAATCGGCCAGACGGTTCAACGTGGTAATGGGCATGACTTTTCTCTGTGAAGGAAGACTGACGGCTGAGAAGAACAGGCATGAAAATAATAACGTCAACAACGGCAATTGATAATCCAGAACATTATTAAGTCATGCTCTGGATTAATTATTGCTTTATTTCAGGTAATTAACTGGAGGCTTTTGCCTCAGGATTATCGGAGAGCGAAATAAACGCGCCACTCTTACCGTCAAAGGCTTCGATGCTGCCAGATTCAATATCATAGACCCAGCCGTGCAGGGTAATTTCACCTTTGGCTAAGGCGAGGGCAACGCACGGATGCGTACGCAGATTACTCAGTTGCGCCACTACGTTCTGATGCACCATACCGTTAACGCGGGCCTCAGGGGTCGCATGTTCGGTGGACTCATTAATCGCTTTTGCCGCATCCGAATAACGCAACCAGTGTGCGACGGCCGGCATGTGATCCAGGCAGGTACAGTTAGCAATCGCACTCATCGCGCCGCAGTTGGAATGCCCGCAGACAACGATATCTTTGACGCCCAGCGCCATGACCGCGTACTCCACCGTGGCGGAAACGCCGCCCGGTTCCGGCCCGAATGGCGGCACGATATTTCCGGCATTGCGGATAACAAACAGTTCGCCCGGTTCACGCTGCGTGACTAATTCCGGTACTAACCGGCTGTCAGAACAGGAAATAAAAAGGGTCTTCGGATTTTGGTTTAATGCGAGTTTTTTGAATAACTTAGAACGTTGGGGAAACGCTTCTTTCTGGAATCTGAGGAAGCCTTCGATGACATCTTTCATAGGGGAGTTCCGTATATTTCAATGCCAATGATACTGCCACGAAAAAAAAGGCAGATCAATTACAAGGGATATCACTACTATTTCTAAGGGAAATAAGCGCAGACAAAATATTATAATTTTCAGGTCAGAAGAAATTCACATTCCGTTTTTTTAATGTCATACCTTTATCTCAGTCTTATCCGTCCCCATATTTCCTCTACCCCCTGAGTGAAGGAGTCTGTATGACAATCGAATACGCTATTTTCGGTGGCGGCTGTTTCTGGTGTACGGAAGCGGTGTTTAAAGACGTCATCGGCGTGGAGTCAGTGGAAAGTGTTTACACTGGCGGCACGCGCCCGAACCCGACGTATGAGCAGGTTTGTACTGGTGTAACCGGCCACGCGGAGGCTATCCGTGTCGGTTTTGACCCGGAGAAACTGACGTACGGCGATCTGCTGGACATTCACTTTGTCACGCATGATCCGACCCAGCTAAACCGCCAGGGGAATGACGTCGGTACGCAATACCGTTCGGCGATTTTCCCGGCCAGTGAACAGCAAAAAGCCGATGCTGAAGCCGCGATATTGCGGGCACAGCACGATCACAGCGATCCGATTGTGACCAGTATCGAGCTGCTGGGTGAGGTTTATGTTGCGGAAGGCTATCACCAGAATTACTGGGATGGTGCGGGGCAGCAGAATCGTTATTGTATGGCAGTGATCCCGCCAAAATTGCAGAAACTGCGCAAGAGCTTCGCTCAGAGAACTAAATCTTTGCAAAAGTAATCAAACGATTACCCTGTTTTTCTGCTCAGCCAACACACTTATCCTGTGTTGGCTGATTGTTTCCTTTTGATCAGAAAACTATTACCCCAGCAGTTCTCCCCCTTTCGCCCAATGTATTTTCGGGACTTCAGTGATCACCACATCGACACTTTCAGGCTTACATTTGAGGGTTTCTACTGCCACGCGGGTCACTTCGCGGGCGAAATCGCGTTTTTGCTCAGTGGTACGACCAGGCAACATTTCTAAATGTATAACAGGCATCGTTTATCCTTTTTTATCAAAACCCGGTTGGGTGTGGAAAACCTATTCTACGCAAGGATGATGAATGATAAACATGTGATAAGCAGAATGAATGCCCTGGCGAAAACGTAAAGCAGCCTGGCTGGGTAAAACGAAAGCCAGAACGTCTGTTCTGGCTTGTTTGAGCTTAAAATCCGTAGCGGATCGCATCCTTACTTTGCTGCATCAGCGCATCAATTTTTTGCGAATACCTCTCCAGCCCCTTGCCGTCACCGGCTTGCGAACACTCGCGACGCCGCGCGTTGTACGCCTTCATCAGCTGCGCCTGTGCGAAACCGGGCTTTCCGTAGCACGCCATGCTTTGCTCCCAGCAGGCAATGGCGGCCTCCAGATCCTGCTGCTCCTGATACTCTTTTCCCAGTTCGTTGAGCGCTTTGGCCGATTCCTGCGGCGGCAGCTGTTGCGATAAAATTTGCTCAATACGCGTATCCATAACGAATGCCCTCCGGCTTAATTAATGGAAGAAGTTAAGAATATGGCCGAACACCAGCCCGACGCTGATGACGTCCGAGTCACTGAATGTCACGTTAGAGAAACCGAATTTACCCAGCAGCGGCAGCAATAGCGCCGGCAGCAGCGTGATAAACAGGCCGTGGAAGATGCCGCCGATAATCGCCCCGCGACGCCCGCCGACGGCGTTCCCGAAGATGCCCGCCGTACCGCCCGCAAAGAAGTTGGTCAGCATGCCCGGCAAAATCATCGCCAGCCCGAGCGTCGGGAACAGGAACATGCCGATGACCGAACCGATGGTGGTTGAGATAAAGCCGATGATGACTGCGTTCGGCGCGTAAGGGAAAAGCACCGGGCAATCGAGCGCCGGAATGGCGTTGGGCACGATACGCAGGGCGATCCCTCGGAACGCCGGGACGATTTCCGCCAGCAGCAGACGCACGCCGGAGAGCAGCACGTAAACGCCGACCACAAACTGGATGGATTGCAGGAACGAGTAGACCAGATAGTTAACGCTGTTGGCGTAAGGCGCGACGACTTCCGGGCCGGCGGCGATGGCGGGGATCAGGTAAATCGGGATCATCACCACCATCATCGACAGATACGTGTCTTGCAGGAAGGAAAGCGCCTGCGGCAACTCGAGATCTTCGGTGCTTTTATTGACGTTGCCGGTGATTTTCGCCACGCCAGCCTGCACGATGTAGCCGATAGTGCAGAAATGGCCGAGCGCAAAGTCATCGGAACCGGTAATTTTGCGCACAATGGGTTGTGCCAGCACCGGCATGCCGACCGCCATCACACCGGCAATCACGCCGCCGGTAATAATAAGCTCCGCGCCGCGCAGGCCGCCCATATAACCGATGACGGAACAGACGGTCGCCATCCATAACGACGCCTGGCCGGTGAGGAAGATATATTTAAAACGGGTCAGACGGGCAATCAGGATATTGACGATAAACGCCAGCACCATAATTAAGGCGGTTTCCCGCCCGAGCGTTTGTTGTGCGATACCGGCGATTGAGCCAACGTCGGTGACCACGCCGCGCATATGAAAACCTTTCTGGAATATTTCACCCAGGAAGGTCAGTGCATTGACAATAATACTGGCACCGGAAAGTAAAACCAGAAATCCGAGCAGCGTTTTTAATGTGCCGGTAATAATCTGTCCCGGGCTTTTCTTTAATGCAATCAGGCCAATCATGGCGATCAGAGAAATTAATATTGATGCCTGGCCTAATACATCATTGACAATAAAGTGAAGGAAAGACATAAGCGTCCCCTGTAGCAGAGATGTAGAGTTGTTCTATTGGAATAAAATATTTTTGTTATCAGACCGCCAGATGGCCCATTTCCTGGAGAACAGGCGTCAGCTTGTCTTTTATTTCTTTTTTATCGACTAAACGTTTCAGGTAAATAATATTGGCGCTGATGGTGTAATGCTGGAACTGCGATCTGAAGTTTTCGCCGGTCATAATAATGTCGGCTCTGGATGAGGTGGCGCTGGAAATATCGCAGTGCGATAAATCTGCCTCCACGCCTAAATCTTTCAGCGCGGCTTCGATACTCATTTCACAGGCAAAACTGCTGCCCAGACCCGCACCGCAAACCGCAAGAATAGATAACTTTTTCATAAGTATTCCTTACCCTTCATACTTCAAACTGCAGATGCGTTGGCTGCATTCTCTCACCCGAATCACTGACTTAATATCAGCTCATCGGGATTCCTTCATTTGCCGCCTTCCTGCAACTCGAATTATTTTGGGTGCTAGAGTTAATAGGGTTATGTTCATTTCTCTGCACTTCACGTCTAAAACTGCCGGATAATATCTAATGCTTCCTGCTTGTTTTTACTCTGTTTTAATTGTTTGGCCGCTTCATCATCGCAGAACAGATGAGAAAGGCTGGCGATCATTTCAATGTGCGAATGGCTGTCAACGGCGGCCAGCGCGAAGATGACATAGACCGGATCGTTATCTTCGCTGCCGAATTCAACACCTTCTGAAACAATCACCAGAGACAGTGCGGTTCTGACAGCACCTTCTTCCGGCCGGGCATGTGGCATGGCAATCCCTTCACCCAATACATAATAAGGGCCGATTTCCCGGTGCATGTCATATATCGCCTGAAGATAGCGACTTTCAGCGGCACCGGAATCAATTAACGGTTGCACGGCTAATGCCACGGCGCTTTGCCAGTCTTTTATTCTGGTAATAATTGTGGTGTTATTTTCATTAATCCAGTCGCTTAACATAATACCTCTTCATATGAATAGGGCCTTTCCTCAGTATGATATTTAATTAAAATAAAAACTGTGATCTATCCAATCCTATTAGCCATTAATGAAAGGTAATAATTTCAAACGACCCGAAGGAATTAATGATAGTAGGGTATTAGCATTGTGCTGATATCAGAATGCACTGACTTTTCTGTAAATGAATTTTTCCTTTAGTGGATGTTTATTGGGTTTGGGTATGAAATGAATTTAATATCCATTCATGTATATCAACAATATTTACAGGCTTATTTTGTGCAATAACATTCTGATCAACAGAATAAACTGGCCCTAGCGCCATTGGTCGTGCATTTCCGGCGAGAATTTTTAATTCGGGAATATATTCAGCCCCGACGTGTCCGGGTAAACGTTCACCGAGTCGTGAAGCAAAACGTTCGGCTGCCAGTTCTGCATCAATCTGACACCAGATTTCCAGAACCTGCGTAACGCCCGCCCGTTGCAGATAATCCTGTAACACGTCTTTTGGCTGGAAACCAAACCACGCATCGGCAATAAAAGTGCTGCCCTGCGGTGCGCCGCCGATGATATCCCAGATAACCTGATAACTTGCCAGCCCGAGCACGCGGTTAAAAGGGCGATCGACATTTTGCAGCCGCTGAAGAAACGGGTTTTTGATGCCATCAAGCGACAGTTGCAGCCAGCCGCTGTATGCAGAAAGCTCAACGGCGAGCCGGCTTTTACCTGACGCCGGGATCCCGTTTACCAGGATGACGCGTTTGCCGGTAAAGCCATTTCGTGAGGCGCTTCTGTTTTCAGACATGTTCCACCTGTTCAGTTTGGTTGCGGGCCGGGGCATGGAAATATTGCTGAATGACAGCCTGAAGTTCGTTCAGACGCGGAACCGCCAGCGATTCGAGCCGGGATTTTGTCGCGCTGCGATCCAGCGAAATACAGTCTTTCCACAGGGAACGCCCGGCAATCACGCCTGATGCGCCTTCGCTCATGGCATCCGCCACTTGTTTGAGGAAGGTTGCGTGGTCAACGCCCGCTGAAAGCACTGCCCACGGCACGTCTCCGGCCAGTTTAGTGATGTCCGCACAGGCCTGTTTTGAACCCGGATAAGGCAGTTTCAGCACCTTCGCGCCGCATTCCAGGCAAATCTTCGTGCCGCCATAAATCAGTGACGGGACTTTTTCTTTATATTCTTCCTCGGTTTCGTTGTCGAGTTTATAGGTGAGGAACTCCACCACCAGCAGCAGGTCTTCGCGGGCGAAATCGTTGATGCACTGACGAAGAATTTCAATGTTATGGCAGTTGGCGGCTTCCTGATCCGAACGCAGATACACCATAATTTTGCCGCCGGTCGCGCCCAGTTCACGCACGCGGCGCGCATCAACGTTCGCCACTAACCGCGACAGACGGTAGCCTTCCGGTGAATTATCCCAGCCTGATGCGTCAAGGCCGATCAGCAGCGCGGTATCGCGGGCAATGATGCCGTTGTCCACCAGTTGCGGCACCGCACAGACCGGATCCACCAGCACGCAGGAGGCCTGGCTGGCGAGATATTGGGTGATGTCTGCTTTGATGAGGCCAAGTTCGTGTTCGGAAATCGCAGATTGTTGCTGAGGATCGCTGGCGAGCAGGCTGCGCATGGCACCGCGCTGGTCACAGGCGATCACCAGCATCGCGCCATTTTTACCGCAAATTTGCTGATAGCTGCGTAATTCAGAAGTAGACATTTTTGACATGGAACTCTCCTTTGCGTGAAATTTATTACAGATGAAAAAATCTCGATTACACTGGACGTTCTGTCTTTGCCCCCAGGCTGGAAGGGGCGGAAAAATCGCGTAACATGCCGGTTTACAAGGGTTGAAGCCCGATCCGGCACATTGCATTTTTACAGGTGTTGCGCAATAATCCCTCAATCGACGATTTGAGTGTAATTCATTACTGAAAGGAATTTCAAGCTGAAAGAGCCAATTTTGCAAGATATTGCAGCAACGCGTGCCATGATGCATCTGGTGGCGAAGCTGCATTACGAGTCTGATATGTCTCAGGTGGAGATTGCGCGCAAGCTGGATGTTTCAACGGCGACAATCTCGCGGCTGCTGAATAAAGCCCGTGCGGCGGGCATTGTGCGCATTGAAGTGGTGGGATTATCTTCGCCGGAAGACATGACGTCTGACCTGATAAACCGTCTCGGGCTGAAAAAGGCCTACGTGGTCGATGCGCCGCCGGGTAATGAACAAGGTGCGCTGGCCGCCCCGCTGGCTGCTCTGTTGCAGGAAGCCGGTTTGGGCGCCGGTTCGGTGCTGGGCATTGGCTGGGGAAGGGCGGTGCGCGAGGTGACGCTGGCCGGAATGCCGCGGTTGCCGGGCATTATGACCGTGGCGCTCAATGGCGGAATGCAGCAGTCTGCGCCGCATTTTCAGATAACCGAGTTCGTGCGTCGTGCGGCAGAGCAGATGGAAGGCACACCGTATTTTTTGCATGCGCCCTATCTGTCCTCGGCTGAATTGCGTGATGCGTTTCTCGCTGACGGCAGCGTGCAGGAAATTATTTCCCTGTGGGACAAACTGGACGCCGCAATTGTCGGCGTCGGCCTGACACATACGCCAAAACCAAGTGAATCGACCACGGCGACGCCGGGTGAACAGGCGCTCAGCGACGCGGCGGGCGACGTGCTGCGCCACTACTTCACGGAATCCGGCGAGTTATTGCACTGGGAAGGCGAGGAGCGAATGATTGCGGCGTCGGTGGAACAGTTGCGCAAAACGCCGCTGACCATTGGCGTGGCCGCGACGCCGGAAAAAGCCGCCGGGATTATCGGCGCAGTGCGTTCGGGCATGATTAATTCGCTGGTCACTGACGTCAATACCGCGCAGGCGATTCTGGATAAACTGCCGGTGGCGTGAAGCGTGGTGTTCACTAAAAAACATGCGCCAAAGAAAAAGGCATTCCCTTTGCGGGGAATGCCTTTTTAGCGTTCAGCGGCGGCGGTTACAGGCTTTTCAGGAACGCCAGCAAATCGTCATTCAGCTGATCCTGATGCGTGACCGCGAAACCGTGCGGCGCGCCTTCGTACACTTTCAGCTGTGAGTTTTCGATCATCTCTGCGGCCAGTTTGCCGGTGGCTTCGAACGGCACAATCTGGTCGTTGCTGCCGTGGATAACCAGCGTCGGCACGGTAATTTTTGCCATATCCGGGCGGAAATCGGTTTCGGAGAAAGCGGTCACGCAATCCACGGTGCCTTTCAGCGAGGCCAGCAGCGCGATATTCAGCGTCTGCGTCATTACGCCGTCGGAAACGGTCATGCCCTGATTGGTACCGTAGAACGGTGTCGCGAAATCACTGATAAATTGCGCGCGGTCTTTCAGTAAACCGGCTTTAATGCCGTCAAAGGCTGTTTTATCAACGCCTTGCGGATGATCGTCCGTCTTAATAAACAGCGGCGTCACCGCGCCGAGCAGCACTAAACTGGAAACGCGCGCTGTGCCGTAGCGGCTGATATAGCGGGTTACGTCGCCGCCGCCCATGGAAAAACCGACCAGCGTAACGTCGTGCAAATCGAGGTGTTCAATCAGATCGTTGATATCTGAAGCAAATGTATCGTAGTTATACCCTTCCCACGGCTGTTCTGAACGACCAAAACCGCGGCGGTCAAAAGCGATGGCGCGATAACCGCGATCGGCCAGGAAATTCATCTGACTGTCCCACATATCCGCATCCAGCGGCCAGCCGTGGCTGAATAAAACCGGCTTACCTTTTCCCCAGTCTTTGAAATAAATTTGAGTGCCGTCTTGCGTGGTGAATGTGCTCATTTGTCTTTCCTCAGCGAGTATTTTTGCAGGTTTTAAGTGAATGTGTGTTGTGCTGCAATAAACAGTAGACGCTTCTTAGGAATAGTCATAATGCGTTATTTTTAATAACTCGTTAAAAGATTTTGTTGTTCCTATCCCACTGACTGAAAAGAATATTTTCGGCTGTTTATATAGGCGAGAGCCTGTCAAAAAAATCTGAACAAGTTCGCAAATTCTTTCCGCTATCTGCTTTTTCCCTTCTGACCTATCGTTAATTCCAGCAGCACAGCAACACAACGTTAAATACAAACACACAACCTAACAATGCACTCTGAGAGGAAATGAAAATGTCTAAATTCGATCTGCTGGACCCACAGAACTCCACCCTGATTTTCATCGACCATCAGCCACAAATGTCTTTCGGCGTCGCAAATATCGATCGCCAGCAGCTTAAAAATAACACCGTCGCTCTCGCTAAAGCAGGCAAAGTTTTTAACGTGCCGGTGATTTACACCTCCGTCGAAACCGAAAGCTTCAGCGGCTATATCTGGCCGGAACTGCTGGCGGTTCATCCGGATGTGAAGCCGATTGAACGTACCTCCATGAACTCCTGGGAAGACGCGGCGTTTGTGAAAGCCGTTGAGGCCACAGGCCGTAAGAAACTGATTATTTCCGCACTGTGGACCGAAGTGTGTCTGACTTTCCCGGCCCTGATGGCGCTGAAAGAAGGTTATGAAGTGTATGTGGTGACTGATACTTCCGGCGGCACCAGCGTGGATGCGCATGAACGTTCCATCGACCGCATGGTGCAGGCCGGGGCAATTCCGGTGACCTGGCAGCAGGTTCTGCTTGAGTACCAGCGCGACTGGTCCCGCAAAGAAACCTACGACGCCGTCATGGATCTGGTTCGCGAACACAGCGGTGCATACGGCATGGGCGTGGATTACGCCTACACCATGGTGCACAAAGCGCCGCAGCGTAAAGCTTAAAAATACCGTCATCCTCCAGGCTACAGGCGCGTTGGCTGCGTTCAGTCACCCGAATCACTTACTTGAGTAAGCTCATCGGGATCCCTTCGCTTGCCGCCTTCCTGCAACCTGAATGATTTAGGTATTTAACTTTTATTAACGCCGGAACTGCGCTGCGAGCGGGTTCCGGCAGGAGAGAATGATGCGTAATGCACCTGTTTCCGGCCTGTCGGTTCCCGTTGTTCGTTTTGCGTTTATCCGCTGGTTCGCCCTGCTGGCCCTTTGTGCCGCGTATTTGCAGGGCGGTCTGGTCAAGTTGTTTGATTTCGGCGGTGCGATTGCCGAGATGCAGCACTTTGGATTGTCCCCGGCGGCACCCATGGCTGCAGCTGTGATTATTCTGGAACTGGGCGCATCGGCGCTGATCCTTTCCGGACGTTTTCGCTGGGCGGGCGCGCTGGCGCTGGGGCTGTTTACTTTCGTCGCCAACTTTATGGCAAACGCCTTCTGGCAGGCATCCGGACACGACCGGGCGATGCTGATGAACGGTTTCTTTGAACATATCGGTCTGGCCGGCGCATTTGTTTATGTCGCGTGGGATGACCTGAAGGGGCGCACATGAGCCAGAATAACGCCGCATCCGGCGCATTTTCACCGCTGAAACAAGGGCTGTTCGCCACGATTTGGGTGGCGACCATTCTCGGCAACACCGGCAGCTTTATGCGCGATGTCGCCAGCTCCTGGCTCGTTACCGGGCTGTCATCAAACCCGGCGGCCGTTGCGCTGATGCAAACCGCCGCCACGTTGCCCATTTTTCTGCTGGCCATTCCGGCGGGGGTTTTATCCGACATTCTCGACCGCCGCCGTCTGCTGATTTTTGTGCAGCTACTGCTGGCGAGCGTCAGCGGGACTTTGCTGATTTTGTCGCACAATAATTTACTGACCGTCGAATATCTGGTGGCGCTGACGTTTATCGGTGGTATCGGTGCCGCGCTGATGGGCCCGGCGTGGCAGGCGATTGTGCCGGAACTGGTGCCGCGCACGGATTTGCGTAACGCCGTGGCGCTGAATTCGCTGGGCATTAATATCGCCCGCGCCGTCGGCCCGGCGGGCGGCGGTTTGTTGTTAGCCAGCCTCGGCGCCGGTGCGGCTTACGGCGCGGATGTCATGAGCTACGTGTTCGTGATTGGCGCACTACTGTGGTGGAAGCGTCCGGTTAAAGCGAAAAATGAACTGTCAGAACATTTTCTTGGCGCGTTCCGTGCGGGGCTGCGTTATGTGAAAGCCAGCCGTGAACTGCACCGCGTGCTTTTCCGCGCCGCGATTTACTTTGCGTTTGCCAGTGCGATTTGGGCGATGTTGCCGCTGATTGCCCGTAACATGTTGCACGGAACCGCCGGTTTCTACGGCATTCTGCTCGGTGCCGTGGGCGTCGGGGCGATTTTCGGAGCGCTGTTGTTGCCGCGTTTGCGGCAGAAACTGAGCGTTGACGGGCTGGTTCTGCTTTCCGCGCTGTTATCCGCCGCAGTCATGTTGCTGCTGGCGACGTCTCCGGCGAAATGGCTGGCGGTCGTGCTGATGGTGGTGCTGGGCGTGGGCTGGATTATCGCGCTGACCTCGATGAACGGCGTGGCGCAGGCGGTGTTACCGGACTGGGTGCGCGGTCGCGGGCTGGCGGTTTACCTGATGGTTTTCAACGGCGCGATGGCGGCGGGCAGCCTGTTCTGGGGGCTGGTGGCGCGGGAAACCGGCCTGGTCGGCGCGTTAATTCTGGCGGGCATCGGGCTGGCTGTTGCCGCATTACTGTGCTGGCGCCTGAAACTACCGGCCGGTGAAGCCGATTTGCAACCAGCCGGCCACTGGGAAAATCCGGTGGTAGACGGAGACGTGCAGGGTGACCGTGGGCCGGTGATGATTCAGATTGAATACCAGATTTCGCAGGAAGATCGCCCGGCGTTTCTGGCAGAAATCCGCAAGTTATCTCTGGCACGCCGGCGGGATGGCGCTTACGCCTGGGGCATTACCGAGCACAGCGACGATCCATCGCGGCTGGTCGAATGGTTCCTGGTGGAATCCTGGCATGAGCATTTACGCCAGCATCAGCGTGTTTCGCATGCCGACGCCGATTTGCAAAGCGAGGTAACGCGTTATCACCGCGGTGAAAATAAGCCGGTGGTTCAGCATTATTTGTCCGTGAGATAAAAAGCAGGAAAGAAAAAAGGCCGCGCAATGCGGCCTTTCGGCTTAAACGGGCAACGATTATTCCCGGCTGTAAACGGAACAGATGCCGTCGAAATTCTGTAAATGTTCACGCCACCACATGGCGGCGTTGCCGGTGGCTTTTTCGTTCCAGGCCATGAAGGCCTGATCGCGGCGGGTTTCGGTATCCAGACGGCGTTCAACCAGGGCGCCGCTTTCCAGATGCGGTGCGGCCAGATAACGCGGCAGATAACCGCAGCCCAGACCGGCGACCTGTGCGTGAACTTTGGCGTTGAAGTCGTGAACGCTCAGCATTTTCTGCTCGTCCAGCACGCGCAAATCCGTGCCTGCGCCATGACGCGACGTATCGTGAACCACTACCGCACGGTACTGGCGGATTTGTTCACGCAACAACGGCTCCGGCAGCGAGGCCAGCGGGTGATGGGGGGCGACGGCAAACACATATTCCAGCCAGCCGATAGGGCGGTATTCAATGCCGCTGCGCGTGACCGGTTCCTGCACTGCGCCGAAGACAATGTCGGCTTCACCGTAGCTCAGTGCTTCCCAGCAACCGGCGAGCACGTCGTGGCGGAACAGCAGTTGCGTGTGCTGATGTTGTTCGTAAAAGCGGTCGATAAGCGGGGTGAGCAGGGCGAAAGGGACGGAAGCATCGACGCTGATCGTCAGTTTGCTTTCCCAGCCGCTTTCGACATATTGCGCCTGTTGTTCCAGCTCACTGACCGCGCGAAGCAGTACACGGCCTTTTTCCAGCATCAGACGGCCAGTTGGCGTGAAGGTTGCGCGGTGTCCGGACCGGTCCAGCAGTTTAATATCCAGATCACTTTCCATTTTCTGCACGGTATAACTCAGCGCAGACGCAGTTTTAAACAGTCTGGCCGCTGCCGCAGCAAAAGTGCCGTGACGATCCAGCGCATCCAGGATCAGCAGCGCTTCAAGGCTTAGTCGCATTATTTCCCCCACCCCCAAAATTGTTTAACAACTACCCAAAAAATTTCCGTTATCAATAACTGTTCGCATTTCGTATTGTTCATCAATATAACGCAACAATCAGTTAACCAGAATAGCGGTTAATCAGAAGGAGTATCCTGTGACTTACCCACACCAACCCGAACACATCACGATGGTGATAACCCACGGCGTGCAGCGCGATAAGCTGGAAGAATACGAACGCTGGCTGGAAAAGCTGAAGTCTGACTCAGCACGCTTTGCCGGTTACGAAAGTGTTAATGTTTTACGCCCGGTTCATGGTGAAACGATTTACACCGTGCTGGTACGTTTCGATAACATCGATAATCTGTATGGCTGGATCCAGTCTGACCAGCGCGAAACCCGCGAAGCCACATTAGCCAACTTACTGAATGGCCGGGAATATATTGAAATGCGCACGCAGGCGTAGTTCTCTCCGGTCAGAATTTACACTTTATTTTAGCCGGGTTGGTTGAAGGCTGTACGGATAGCCAGTATTATCGGCCGTTGTTTTTTTAAACGATGTCTTCTCCGATAACAGCAGGTCAGCGATTTTGTGGAATCCGGAAAAAGAGCTTTTTACCGAGCTTTATAAGTACCCTGAACATCTTCGTCATACGCTCGAAAACTTACCGTCCCGCTCCGGGGTTTATATCTTCTACGGTGACGATAAAAACTTTCCGCTGTACATCGGCAAAAGTGTGAATATCCGCAGCCGCGTGATGTCGCATTTCCGCAACGCCGACGAAGCCAAACTTCTGCACATGACGCGGGATATCGAATACATCGAAACCCTCGGTGAAGTCGGTGCGTTATTGCTGGAATCTGACCTGATTAAAAACCGGCGTCCGCTGTTTAATAAGCGTCTGCGCAACACCCGCAAGCTGTGTTCAATCCGCCTTCATGGCCTGACCGCCACGGTTGTTTTCAGCAATGAAGTGGATTTTTCCCACACCGATGACCTGTTTGGTCTGTTCAAAACCAAAATGTCCGCGCTGGAAAAAATCCGCGATATCGCCGATCAGGAAAAGCTGTGTTACGGCGCGCTGGGGCTGGAGAAACTGGCAAAAAACCGTGCGTGTTTCCGGTTCTCTTTGGGGAAATGTGCCGGTGTGTGCTGCGGAAAAGAATCTCCAGAAGCCCACCAGGAACGCCTTAAAAATGCGCTCAGCACCCTGAAAGTCCGCAACTGGCCGTATCCGGGGCGCATCGCCATCGTGGAAGAAGCCGACGGCGTGACGGAGTATCACGTCATCAATCACTGGTTTTATCTGGGTACAGTAAAAACCCTGGAAGACGCCAGAAAGTTTGATATCGCCGTTCCGCACTTTGACCGCGACAGTTATAAAATCCTCTGCAAACCGCTGTTTGAAACGGACAGCCCGAAGGTGATTTTGCTGGACTGATGCCATAAAAAAGGCTCCGGAGATGAAGTCCGGAGCCCTAATTTTATGGCTTACACGTTCTTTGCCTTACCAGCTATATTTTCCGCCCAACTGGCCCTGCACGCTGGAATAGTCGTTTTCACCGGTCTGAACACCCGAGTTAATCCACAGTGTCCAGTTTTCTCCCGCCTTGAGCTGTGCGCCCAGTTTCGCTTCATACCGGTTGACCGGGATTGACTGATTGACGGTCTCAGTGTCCATTTTCACGCTGTTGCTGCTTCCACCGTGCCACCAGTTCAGCTCAACAAAGGGCTCTGTTTTGCCCGCGTCATCAAGCTGCCCGGAAAGACGGGTACCAAGGCGCGTTGTGATACCGCCGGAATCCTGGCTGTGGATCCGGGTGCCGTTATCTTCGGTATGATCGCCCTGGCTGTAGTTCGAGTAAATCGTCTGGAATTGCGGTTGCAGATACAGTTCATGCGTGCTGCTGACCGACATGCGATAGCCCGCTTCCAGAGACCCGGCCCAGTTATGCGCGTGGTATTTTTCCTCAGCTAAATCATCACCTTTTACCGTATTGTGGAAGGTGCCGTATTGCATCCAGCTGTCGACATAAGGCCCGGATTTTTCGTCTGCTCTGCCGCCAAACCACGTACCGTAGGCACCAAAATTGTAACCCTCCAGTGTCCCCTTCGCTGAGCCGCTGACGTGTTTTGCATCGCTGTCGGTGTCGACATTAGCGTAACCCGTCATCAGACCGGCTTTGATCTGCTGATTGCCAAAGTCATGCCGATAAATGTCGCTGCCAAGTCGGAGTACGGTGGTGTTGGAGCCCATAGATAACTGGCCGCTGCCGGCTTTACTGTTTACACGCCCCGTATCCAGGTGAGCCCAGGCTGCCGGTGAATCTTCACCCGTCTGACGGTTTTCACCGTTACGATCGTGCATCGTTGACATAAATACGCTGTTCGCCAGGCTCTGGTTTGCCAGATAGGCGCCTGCTTCCGGCCGCAGAACGGGTGCGCCAGGCGTCGGATCCGGTGGCGTCGGTGCTTCGGTGGTTGAGCGCAGGTACCAGTTACCGTTATTGTCCGTCGCGGTGCCCTGATAGAGTTTGTATTCGTAGGCACCGGCAACCGCGCGGCCTTGTAAAGCAAATGTGCCATCGGATTGCCCCTGTACATTGACCAGTTCGATACCGTCTGTGGTTTGAGCACCTAACCCATGCATATCTTAACGGTCACAGCCGTATTGCCGCTCGTGTTGCCTTTCACAAACAGTTCATCGTGGGCAGAGCCGTCGCCATTCAACTCGCTGTTGACCCAAAGCTGCCCGTTGTTGCTGTTATAGTCGCCGTTAATGGTTAGCGCATTGTTTTGCGTGGCGCTGGTCAGGTCGATAATACCGTTGTTAATGACCGAACCGGCGATGCTGCCGTGGCCTTTCAAAGCCCCCGCTTGTTCAACGTACATTGTGCCGGTGCTGCCGAAATTGCCGTTAACCTGCAAAGCGCCTTCGGTGATGTGCGTGTCGCCGGTATACGTCATGTTGCTGTCAGCAAAGAGGGTGCCGGTGCCGGTTTTGTTTACGCCGCCGCTGCCATTTACCCCGTTGGTCAGCGTCCAGTCAGCATTGTTATTCAGTTCCAGCGTGCCGCTGTTAGTGACGGTTGCCGTGCCCAAACTTCCGGCTTCCTGAGCGGTCAGCTGTGTTCCGGTCGCGACGGTGAAGTCGCCTGCAAACGTCCGGACGGTGTTATTGAGCGTTACCTGCGCCCCCTCTTCCAGTGCGACTGTGCCATTACCGCTAAGCATATTGCTCATTGTGCCGTTCGCGCCGGACAGGTTCAGATTACCGTCAACATTAATCGCCCCGTCGCCTAAACCCAGAATATTCTTCATCGTGGCGGTGGCTGGCTGAGCTATCTGAATGGAGGCGCTGAGGTTCTGGTTTTCGCCGTTAATGGCCAGTTCACCGCCGCTCAGATTCAGCTGGCCGCTGCCTGCCAGGGTACCAAGACTTTCGCCGCCCTGAGCGACCGTCAGGTTACCTCCGTTCAGATTAAGGCTGCTGCCTGCTGCACTGTGTAGCGTGGTGATGTTCTGTGATTTGCCATTGATATCCAGACCAGCGCCTGATGCGATGATCACATCGTTGGTGTGGCCCAGCGCATTGTCACTCCCTAACTGAACATTACCGGCGGAAACCTGCGTATTACCGGTGTAATCATTGGTAAGATTATTCAGTATTACCGTACCGCTGCCCTGAATATCAAAGTTACCGGCTCCCGTCAGTTGGGCAACCAGCATATTGTCCATACCCGGCTGGTTTTCAAGCGTCAGGGTCTGCCCGGCGTTCGCATCGAGTTTGATCAGGTCATAGCCAACCCATGCGCCATCTTCGGTGACAACGAGAGCCTGGTCGTAAGTCGCCGTCCCCAGATTCACACCACCATCAATGATGCTCACATCCGTTGACTGGCCGACGGGCTTGCTGCCATCAAAGTTATATAAATCAATATGGTTACCAATGCCGGTCACCTGGCCCGTAGCCTTCACTATCTGCACGTTGCGAATGGCATCCTGATCGAAATAGGACGGGTTGGTAGGGATCACCGGTGGTGACAGTGCTTCCGGGATATTGGCCTGAATTCTGCCGCCTGCGCTGGCATCGAAAGTTTCCGTTGTCAGGGTATGGGCCACGGTGCGGCTGTTATCCATTTGCAGTGTTCCGCCGCCCATTATCAGGCTGTGAATGCTGCGATCGGCATCGATTGCTGCCGTGCCTGCGGGTGTCAGGGCAAGGGTGGAATTCGTCAGTGTTTGTTCTGCGTTGCTATCGAGCGTCAGGGTGCCTTGCTGTACCTTCACCGTACCGGTAAACCCGGAGCCGGTAGTGCTGGCGAAGCTAAACGGTGTTGTTGAGCTGGTTTGGTTAATCTGCAATATCCCGTCGCCGGTGAGCTGGCTTGCGAAAGCGTCACTGAAGTTGTTCAGCGTAAGCTGGCTTTGCGTACCATCAAGCAGCACCTGCGCATCTCCGAGCTGAGACTGCTGTGTGGCACCCGCACCGCCCGTGACATCCCACATTCCGGTAAAACCCGTCGCATCGCCGGCCAGCTCAATACCCGTGCCACTGACGGTCACCTTGCCAGCACCTGCGACATTATTGCTAAAGGTGCCATCGTTGAATGTGAGGTCGAGATTACCCGCGTTGTTGACGGTGACGGCGCCGGTACCTGCTGCTTTGTCTTGTGCCAGGATCACGCTGCCTGCATTGACGGTTGTGCCACCGGAATAGGTATTCGCAGCGGAAAGTGTCAGGGTGCCGTCACCGGATTTGGTGAGACTTTTTCCATCCCAGCCCGTTGTGATATTGGCATTCTCGTCACTCAGCACCACGTCGACGTTAAAGTGATCGCCTGCGTTGGCGAGAGTGAAAGTACCGCCAGCCTCCGGAGCCGCAGAGGTCCATGCTAATTCTTCACCCACGCTGTAGCTTTTGCCATCGGCAGATTTCGTTCCATCGAACAGGATATAATCCAGATGTGTCTGGTAGCCAAACTCAACGCTGGCAAAGTCACCGGTGATACCCTGATTGGTTTGCAGTACGGTGGTCCGGTTTTGTGCGATCTGACTGGCCATCTCGGGAATTGTGCCTGAGGCACCGGTGAGATTGAGTATCGAGTCTGCGCCCAGCGTGATGCTGTCGGCGGTGATGAGTGGCCCGCCGTTGATGATATTGAGATCCACTTCGCCATCGAGTCTGGCTGCACCGCTGACCGCGAGCTTCGCTTTGTCTTCAAGCTTTAGCGTGGCGGCAGAGGCAACATTAAGCGCACTGGCGGTAAAATTCCCTTCCTGAGCAAAATCCAGTGTACCGGCATTGACCGATACGGCCCCCTGAACTGAATTTTGCGCCGTCAGTGTGGTGGTACCGGTACCGATCTGGTTCAGATTGCCGGCACCGCTCAGTGTGCCATTCAGGGCCACACTGTTATTGTGATTAATGTTCAGGGTGCCACTGTTAGTGATATCGCCAGCGACATTACCTGTGTCAGTGCCATTGCCGAGTGTTAAAATGCCGCCATGATTGATGGTGGTCAGGCCCGTATAAGTATTATCGGCAGTTAACGTTAAAGTGCCGGACTGAATGAGCGAGCCGCTGCCTGAAATAATATCAGTGAAGACAAAGTCCTCATTTTTATTAAATATCAGAGTGCCATTATCAATGATTGCGCCATTCATCTGGCCGCCATCATTTAGCGCCAACGTGCCACCTTGGGCAATCGTTGTTCCACCGCCGATACCATTTTGTGTGAGACTGCCGGTCAGGGTAAGATCGCCTTGTACATTGAGCGTATCCGTTGTTGTTCCCGCCAGACGGACATCACCACCGAGCACCCAATGGCTGTTTGTCGCTGACGTCAGTTGGCTCAGGCCGTGTTCTGCGGTATCGCTGGTAATGTTGCCGTTTTCAACTGAGGCGTTTGCATCATCACTAGTCAGGGTCAGGGTATTGCCCGTGGATTTGCTTAAAATAACGTTGTTGTTTGCACCGCTTAATGTCGAACCAGTACCTAGCGTAATATGGTTATTCTTGCCATCTAAAAGAATAGCCTCTGCCTGGTTACCAGAAATATTTCCGTGATTTTCCAGCGTGGAATCGTTATTCAATTCAACGGCTGCTTGTGAAACTGAAGTAATATGACCCGTGTTGCTATTTTTTATTTGTATCGCGCCATCAGTTTGCACTATTCCTTGCAAGAAACCGGTAATTTCACCGTCATTGTTAATGACAATCTGCGTGCTGCCACCGAGGATCTTAATTGCGGCTTCTGCCGAGCCAGACGCTATGCTTGCTCCGTTGTGGTTATTAATGATGATCTGGTTTTTTGCCGCCGTTACTATGCCATTGACATTGCTGCCCACCTGACCCGACCGGCCGCCATTAATCGTATTGTAATTATCAACAACACCTGAAGCCCCTGCGCCAAATTCGATAGTGCCTATTGCAGAGGTGCCGTGGGTGCCTGCACTGCTAATATCGCCAAGATTGGTAATATGCATGTCCGTAGCTGCACTACCATCAGCATCCGTTATCCCATAAGAACCCCCGTAAATGTTACCTGATGTATCATTAATAAGGTTACTTACGGGTGCGTTTAATATCACCCCAGATGAAGATGTACCCGTGTGTGAAATATTGCCTTGGTTTGTAAAAGTGAAATTATTAGAGCCATTAATATTGAGGCCGTTTGTAGTTCCACCTTCAAGAAAGAGATAGCTGGTATCACCATTAATGTTCTGGACGCTTGAACTGGCGTTGATAATGGTTGTTGCTTCCGCCGTACCTGATAATGTTGCAATTATTGCTACGGAAAGCATACGCATCGCCGGGGGTTTTGGTTTTTTCTGGAAATGTCTTGTCATACAATTTTTCTCCTTAAAATAACCACAGGCTTACTGTATATTTTCACTTTTAATATTAATGGGTAAGGAAACCCAGAAAGCTTCGCACATGTGAAAACAATTAAAGTGCAAAAGCACCCCAAGAATTTGTTCTGTGGTAAGGTTTATATGTTTTTTCCTGCTCAGCGTTTTTAGGGTATAGATAATTGCATTTTCATATCAATTAAATTATTTATTAAGTATTGATAATGTTTGTTCTTATAAAGATTGACTGTTTTAATATCATCAAAATAAATACATATCTTTTCTATATTTAATCTGGTGATATTAGACGTTATCTTCGACGTTGCAATGGGGGCTTCAGTTGTTTTAGGGAGGGAAATATTCAAAAAAAAAGCCAGATACCGAAGTATCTGACCTCTTTTTAATCTGTTATCAGAAAAAAATTGAACGAGCTTTCAGCGTGATTAACGCATCGTCACAAACTCTTCCGCGCCGGTCGGGTGGATTGCGACGGTGTTGTCGAAGTCTTTTTTGGTGGCGCCCATTTTCAGTGCGACCGCGAAGCCCTGCAACATTTCGTCCATGCCGTAACCGATGCCGTGGATGCCGACGATTTTCTCTTCTTTACCGACGCACACCAGTTTCATGCGGCATGGCTGGCGGTGCTGCGTAACGGCGGTGTACATCGCGGTGAACGCGGATTTATACACTTTCACGTTTTCTGCGCCGTACTGTTCGATAGCCTGCGGTTCGGTCAGGCCGACCGTGCCGATTGGCGGATGGCTGAACACCACGGTCGCGATGTTGCTGTAATCCAGATGCTCGTCCGGCTTGTTGTTGAACAGGCGCTCGGAAAGACGACGGCCCGCGGCAACGGCCACTGGCGTCAGTTCAACAGCGCCGGTGTTATCGCCCACCGCGTAAATGCCCTGAACGCTGGTGTTCTGGAATTTATCGACAACGATGTAGCCTTTTTCGTTGGTTTCCACACCGGTCGCTTTCAGGTTGAAGTTGTCGGTTTCCGGTTCGCGGCCAATCGCCCAGACCAGGCTGTCGACTTCAAATTCCTGACCGTTTTCCAGTTTCAGCGTCAGGCTGCCATCTGCATTTTTCACCACTTCTTTCGGAATGGATTCTTTGTGCAGCGCAGGGCCTTCGGCTTCCATCACTTCAACCAGCGTATCAACAATCAGCGGATCAAACGTGCGCAGCGGCGCATGTTTACGCACGAACAGGTGAGTTTCCGCGCCCAGTCCGTTCATCACACCGGCGATTTCCACGGCAATGTAACCTGCGCCGACAACCGCAACGCGTTTCGGCATTTCGGTCAGATCAAAGAAACCGTCGGAATCGATGCCGTATTCTGCACCCGGAATATCCGGATGGCTCGGGCGACCGCCGGTGGCGATCAGGATGTGATCTGCAGTGATCTTCTCACCGTTCACTTCAACAGTGTGTGCGTCGACGAAACGCGCAAAACCTTTAATCACGTCAACGTTATTTTTGCCCAGCACGTTGTCGTACGAGGTGTGGATACGGTCGATATAGGCGGTACGGTTGGCGACCAGCGTTTTCCAGTTGAAACTGTTCACTGTGGTGTCAAAGCCGTAATCCGGGCCGTAGTTGCGGATAGCTTCGGCGATTTGTGCGGCGTGCCACATCACTTTTTTCGGGACACAACCCACGTTGACGCACGTACCGCCCAGCTCTTTAGCTTCGATCAGCGCACATTTTTTCCCATACATAGCTGCACGGTTGATTGATGCGATACCACCGCTGCCGCCGCCAATTGCCAGATAGTCATAATGTTTGGTCATCGGATTTTCCATGAGTTGTCGAAAATGAAGTACGCCTTACCGGCGTCGTTAATCTTAAAAATTGCTTGTGAGTTTAGCGCGGGAATGTGTTTTGTCGCAAAGTTTGGATCTATGGCTGCGATAGGTTTGATAGCCAGAGCCTTAGAAAAAGGCTCTGGCGAAGGGACATTCTTTACTTACTCAGGCACAACCCAGTTCACGGTAGTGTGGCCGGTACCGGAAGGAACCAGCACTTTCAGCAGCCACGGCAGCACGTTGTTCATCTGCTGTTCGAGTTTCCACGGCGGGTTAATCACAATCATGCCGGAAGCCGTCATGCCGCGCTGATCGCTGTCCGGGCGCACGCCCAGCTCGATTTGCAGAATACGGCGGATGCCGGTCGCTTCCAGATCACGCAGCATTTTTTTGATTTGCTGGCGCATCACCACCGGATACCACAGTGCATAGGTGCCGGTGGCGAAACGCTTGTAGCCTTCCTGAATGCCTTTTACCACGTCCTGATAGTCGGTTTTCATTTCGTACGGCGGGTCCATCAGGATCAGCCCGCGACGGGACGGCGGCGGTAACTGGGCTTTCAGCTGCTGATAACCGTCGGCACGCGCAACGCGGGTGCGGTCATCCTTCTGGAACTCACTGCGCAGCAGCGGGAAATCGCTCGGGTGCAGCTCGGTCAGGTGCAGTTTGTCGTCTTCGCGTAACAGCTGACGGGCAATCAGCGGCGAACCCGGGTAATAGCGCAGGTTCTCATTGCGGTTGAAGTGATTCACGACGGACATATAGGCTGCCAGTTCTTCAGGAATATCATCACGTTGCCAGATGCGCGCGATGCCTTCCAGATATTCGCCGGTACGTTCGGCGTGTTCGCCACTCAGCTGATAGCGCCCGGCACCCGCGTGGGTGTCGAGATAAAGGAAGGGCTTTTCTTTTTCTTTCAGAGATTCAATGATCAGGCTCTGAACGGTGTGTTTCAGGACGTCGGCATGGTTGCCGGCGTGAAAACTGTGGCGGTAACTCAACATAACTTTTTTGTTCCGGAGTGGCGTATTGCGGACAGTATAAACATTCGGCCTCCAAGTTGCCCGTAAAACGCCGCCTTCTTACTTCCCGACCCAGCTGTTTTTAATTTTGAACATGTCCGCACGGTTAAAACTGATGGAGTAGTTGAAGGCTTTTCCGTCCTCCAGTTTGGTGACGCCAGAGACTTTCAGCATCGGGCTGCCGGTTTCAATGTTCAGCAACGCCGAGAGGGTTTCGTCGAACAGGGCGGCTTCAATTACTGAGTTATAGAACTTAATTTTCCTGCCAGCTTTATTTTCAATATATTCATATAAAGACGCTTCCTGTAAAACAGCTTCAGGAATTGTCTCTATGAAAGCGCAGGGAATATACGAGTCTTCGATCAGTACCGGGATATTATCAACCAGCCGGATGCGGCGGATATAATGAATGTCGTCATCCGCGTGAATATCCAGCTGTGCGGATATATATTCTCCCGCAGCGATTTTGTTCAATGTAATCAATTTGCTGGAGACTTTGACCTGATTTTTAAATTCACGCGAAAAACCCAGAATGGAATCGCTGGTGCCGTTATTAAGCAGATAAACGTTATCTTCAATCACTTTGGTGACGTACATGCCTTTACCGTGGATGCGCTCGATAAAGCCCTCCTGCTCCAGCATATGCATCGCTTTTTGCAGGGTGACGCGCGTGACGTCGTAGTGCAGTGCTAATTCCCTCTCAGAAGGAATTTTGTCCCCGACACGATATTCTTTATTGAGGATTGCCTGTTTCAGGCTGTTTTTAATATCAATGTAGCGGGCGGCCATGGCGTAACGCCTTCTTGCTGCGGTTTATTTTCGGGCAGTATAAACAGAACATACTGAGGTGTCATCCGGGCGCACCGCCGTGAAAAGCGAGCGGCGCGCGGAGGTGATTAGCGAAGTTTAATCTGCGCCGGTGACGGTTGTTCAAAGGCGCGATGCAATATTTCCATGGTGGTCATCACATCCTGATGCGGCACATAAGCCGGTTTTTTATGGATCAGTGTGTCATAAACGGCGTCATAAACCCGGCCATAATCGCCGGTTCCGGCATCCACTTTCTCGGTGATCATTTCGCCCTGTACATTCTGATATTTCAGCACGCCCCGTTCGGGGTCTTTACCGAAATTTTGGCTGCCCGGCATTTCCCCGGCTTTAAGGGATGTTTCCTGCGGGTCGACAGACATTTTAATGAATGATCCGTTTTCTCCGTGAACGATGAATTTCGGGTAAGGCTGCATGACCAGATGACTGCATTTCACAATCGCTTTGATATCGCCGTAATAAAGCTGTAATTCAAACGTATCGTCAGGATTATTTTTATTCCTGACGGAGCGGATATCGTAGTGCACGAATTCCGGTCGTCCGAACAGGCTGACAACCTGATCGATAAGATGAACGCCCAGCCCGTAAAACGCGCCGTGGGTGAAATCACCGGGCGCGTCGGGTGCATCGGGGCGGAAATAGTCGAAATGACTTTCGAATTCCACCAGTTTCCCGAGCACGCCGCTGTTAATCACTTTTTTAGCGGCCAGAAAACAGCTGTCAAAACGGCGATTCTGGAAAGGCGTCACCGTTAATCCTTTTTCAGTTGCCAGAGTAAATAGCGCCTCTGCCTCATCCAGCGTGCGGGTAAACGGTTTTTCGACGATGACGTTTTTCCCGTGCTCCAGGCATTTCCGGGCGTATTCATAATGTGTTTCCGGCGGCGTACAGAGCGTGACCAGCGTGATGCTTTCATCGAGCAGAATGTCGTTCAGATTGCCGGTGAAATGAACGCCCTGATATTCACTTCCGGCCTCCAGTGCCGGACGACGGACCACATCGAAAATCGTTTTGACGCGAAACGTGTCGCGGCGCTGAAAAACGTAGGGCAGGTGATAACGCGTTGCGCTTTTGCCGAATCCTATAAATGCACTGTTTATCATCATGATAATGAACTCCCTCTGAGAAATTTATGCACTGACCTGTGGTGCGTTTGCCGGTATTTCGGCTATTTCGGCCACCAGTTGTTTCTTTTCCAGCAAACGGAAGAAGGGATAGTAAATGATTGTCGAAATAATAATCATGACGCCTGACCAGATTGCCGCAGGAATATTCCCGCCGGTGGCGAAATATGCATTGAGGAACGGCGGCATGGTCCAGGGGATCTGCAATACCGGACGGCCGATGATATTAAATTCCATCAGGAAATAAGACATCGTACACAGCAGCATCGGCGTGACAATTAACGGCAACATCATCAGCGGATTGAAAACCATCGGCACGCCGAATATCACCGGTTCATTAATACAAAACAGGGAAGGGGCGAATGCCATTCTGCCCAGCGATTTGTAATAACGGCTTTTGGATACCATCATCGCCAGCACCAAACCCATCGTCGCGCCGGAGCCGCCGGTGCAAATGAAGAAGTTATAAAACCCCTCGGCAAAGATATGCGGGATCGGCTGATGGCTCAGATAAGCCTGCGTATTTTCGACGATGAATTTCAGGAAGATCGGTGCGGTTATGCCGGATAACACGTTGGTGCCGTGTATTCCGCAGCACCACAGCAGTGAAATCAGAAACACCAGAATTAACATGCCGGGCAATGTCCCCAGGCCAATCACCAGCGGGCTGAGGATCATCGTGAAGAACGCGTTGATATCAAAGTGCAAAATCACCCTGACGAACCAGACCAGTGCCAGGCAGACAAACGCCGGGATCACGCTGACGAACGATTGCAACACCGCTGGCGGGACACTTTCCGGCAGCCGGATATAGATTTTATGATCAATGAAAAAGCGGATGATATACACGGTCAGCACCGACAAAATAATGGCGGAAAATAACCCCGAGGCGCCGAGATTATCGACGTTCAGCAGATAATTATCATCGAGCTGCGCCATCAGAAAGACGGCGACAGTAATACCGCTGCACGTCAGCCCGTCGAGTTTGTAATGTTTCGCCAGGTTGTAGCTGATGCCAATTGCGGAAATTAAACCAATAATGCCGAAAGTGACGATAACCGGCACATTCAGCGCCGTGCCAAAGGTGCCGAGATATTCCGTCCAGCCGGGAACAGGCAGGTTGGCGATAATTAAAAACACGCTGCCGGCAATAATAAACGGTAACGTGAGCGTGATGCCGTTTCTGACGGCGACCAGAATTACGTTTTCCCCGACTTTCACCAGACAGGGCACCACGCGGGATTCTAAAAACTTCATCATGATATTTTCCCCGCCTTGCCAAATTTGTACTGAGGCAGGAAGGGCCGGTTTACCGCCAGATATTCATCGAGAATTTTCCCGGCAATATCCACCGATGGAATCAGCGGATGCACCGACAGCGCCATTAACGCCGTGGAATAATCGCCGGTGACGGCGGCTTCAACGGTGAGTTCTTCAAACGCTTTGACGCTCTGGATCAGCCCGCGAATTTTCACCGGCAGGCGGCCATACGCCAGCGGATGCGCGCCCTGACGGTCAATCATGGCGTTGGTTTCAACTACGCTTTCATCGTCCAGGTCACGCGTTGCGCCCCGGTTCGGGGTATTCACCACGTGGATTTCTTTCTTATCGTTATAAATTGAGCTGATGATGGAGCAGGCTGTTTCCGAGTAATATGCGCCGCCGCGGCTTTCGAGCTCTTTCGGTTTAGACTCAAGCTGAGGGTTTTTATAAATCTCAAACAACTGATGTTCAATTTCGCGGGTTTGCTCGCCGCGCGTGCCATATTTTTTGCTGTCCAGAAGGCTGTGCTCGACCATCTCCCGGCTGAGGTAAAAGTATTTCAGATAAGAGAGCGGGAACATGCCCAGCGCACGGATGAAATCGGGGGGTAAACCGATATCGGGGATGTTTTTTTGCGAGCCGCCGCCCGAGCGTTTCGCCAGTTTCTCAATAAATTCAGCGGTGACGTCCTGGCCTTTTACCGTAATCTGATCGGCAAAAATCAGGTGGTTCAGCCCCATCACTCTGGCGTAAACCTCCCGACGCTCAACGCCATAGACGCCCGCAATGTCCATCATCATGTTGTTCGCGCCGCTGCAGATCCCCAGCGTTTTTATTGGGGAATATTTTTCGATGGCTTCAGTGACAATGCCGGCGGGATTGGTGAAGTTGATCAGCCACGCCTCCGGGCACAGTCTTTCCATATCGCGGCATAAATCCAGCAGGACGGGAATGGTGCGCTGCGCTTTCATAAAGCCGCCTGCGCCGGTGGTCTCCTGCCCGAGAACGCCGTATTTCAGCGGAATGGCTTCATCATGAATGCGCGCCTCCTGCTGGCCGACGCGTAACTGCGTGGTGACGAAATCTGCATCAAACAACGCTTCGTTGCGGTTAGTGGTCAGGTGAACCGTCATCGGTAATCCCGACTTTTTCACCATGCGTTTTGCCAGTTCCCCGACAATTTTCAGCTTCTCCGCGCCCGCGTCGATATCCACCAGCCAGTAATCGGTGACCGGTAATTCATCGTAGCGGCGGATGAAACCTTCAATCAGTTCCGGCGTGTAACCCGATCCGCCGCCCAGCGTGACAATCTTGAGTTTTTTCATTTTTGTTTCATTCCCTGATGTGTTTTGGATTTTCTTGACTGGCGTATGCCAGCTGGAAAATAACACGATTAACCTTGCTGTAAATAAGGTTTATCCGGCAGGCAGAACTTATGCTGAGAAATGCGAGGCGGGTCTAAAATGGGGGTGATGTTTCAGGTGCGAGTGATTGATACGGTGAATAACTTCTGCTGGCGGGACAAATTCGCCGGATCCATTGATTTCCCCGTAACTTGACCGCATGTTAGAAGTTACGTCATCTTTAAGACGACCCGAATTCATGGCGTGGTGCGCCACAGGCGCATCAGCCTCAAACGCTATAACGAAGGACTGGCCCTATGACTGAACAGCAAAATGCGTCGAATCCGCTCTTAAAACCGTTCTCCCTGCCGCCTTTCTCTGCGATCCAACCTGAACATATCGTCCCTGCGATGCAATCTGCGATCGAAGAAAGCCGCCAGACGATTGAACGCGTGGTCGCTCAGGGCGCGCCTTATACCTGGGAAAATCTGTGCCAGCCGCTGGCGGAAAGTGACGATCGTCTGAGCCGTATCTGGTCGCCCGTCGGGCATCTGAATGCGGTCAAAAACAGCCCGGCACTGCGTGAAGCGTACGAGCAATGTCTGCCAATTTTATCTGAATTGAGCACCTGGACCGGGCAGCACGCCGGTTTGTATCAGGCTTACCGCGATTTAAAAGACGGCGAACATTTCACTACGTTGTCCGTTGCGCAGAAAAAGGCGATTGATAACGCGCTGCGTGATTTCGAGTTATCCGGCATTGGTTTGCCGGTCGAAAAACAAAAACGTTACGGCGAAATCTCCGCACGTCTGTCCGAGCTGGGCTCGACGTACAGCAACAACGTGCTCGACGCCACGATGGGCTGGAGCAAGCTGATTACCGACGAGGCCGAACTGAAAGGCCTGCCGGAAAGCGCACTGGCGGCGGCGAAAGCGCTGGCCGAATCGAAAGAGCAGGAAGGCTGGCTGCTGACGCTCGACATCCCGAGCTATCTGCCGGTGATTACCTACGGTGAAAACCGTGCGCTGCGCGAAGAGATTTACCGCGCGTTCGGCACCCGCGCGTCCGATCAGGGCCCGAATGCCGGCAAGTGGGATAACAGCGAAGTGATGGCGGAAATTCTGTCGCTGCGCCACGAACTGGCGCAACTGCTGGGCTTTGATTCTTACGCTGATATGTCGCTGGCCACCAAAATGGCCGAAAGCCCGAAACAGGTGATTGATTTCCTGAGCGGCCTGGCAACGCGCGCGCGCCCGCAAGGCGAACGTGAGCTGGCGCAGCTTCGTGCTTTCGCCAAAGAGCATTTTGGCGTGGACGAAATGGAAGCCTGGGATTTGCCGTTCTACGGCGAAAAACAGAAACAGCATCTGTTCTCCATCAATGACGAGCAACTGCGTCCGTATTTCCCTGAACAGCGCGCGCTGGAAGGGCTGTTCGAAGTGGTGAAACGCATTTACGGCATCACCGCCAAAGAACGTAAAGACGTGGAAACCTGGCACAAAGACGTGCGCTTCTTCGATTTGTTCGATGAATCCGGCGATCTGCGCGGCAGTTTCTATCTCGACCTGTACGCCCGTGAACACAAACGTGGCGGAGCCTGGATGAACGATTATGTCGGCAGCATGCGTAAAGCCGACGGCGAACTGCAAAAGCCGGTCGCGTATCTGACCTGTAACTTTAACGGCCCGGTCGGCAATAAACCGGCGCTGTTCACGCATAACGAAGTCACCACGCTGTTCCACGAATTCGGCCACGGTTTGCATCATATGCTGACCCGCATCGACACCCCGGGCGTTGCCGGTATTGCCGGTGTGCCGTGGGATGCCGTCGAGCTGCCAAGTCAGTTTATGGAAAACTGGTGCTGGGAGCCGGACGCGCTGGCGTTCATCTCCGGGCATTTCGAAACCGGCGAACCGCTGCCGAAAGAGATGCTGGATAAAATGCTGGCCGCGAAGAACTATCAGGCGGCGCTGTTTATTTTGCGTCAGCTCGAGTTCGGCCTGTTTGATTTCCGCATGCACGCGGAATATGACCCGGCGAAAGGCGCGCAAATTCTGCAAACGCTGGCGGAAATCAAGAAGCAGGTTGCGGTTGTGCCATCACCAGGCTGGGGCCGTTTCCCGCACGCGTTCAGCCATATTTTCGCAGGCGGTTATGCGGCCGGTTACTACAGCTATCTGTGGGCGGAAGTGTTGTCTGCCGATGCCTATTCCCGCTTCGAAGAAGAGGGGATTTTCAACCGCGAAACCGGGCAGTCGTTCCTCGACAATATTCTGTCGCGCGGCGGTTCCGAAGAGCCGATGGAGTTGTTCAAACGCTTCCGCGGGCGTGAGCCGCAGCTGGATGCTATGCTGCGCCATTACGGTATCAAAGGATAATTTCTGCCTGTGAGTGTGTGTTTACTCTGTGAAGAAGGCGCCGATGAAGGCGCCTTATCTGTTCTGGCGCAGCGCTGGAATCTGACGTCTGACCCGGACGCCGTCATGGCGCTGGTGCTGACGCCTGAGCGTCTGGAATTACGCAAACGCGACGAGCCAAAACTCGGCGCCATTTTTGTCGATTTCGTCGGCGGCACGATGGCGCATCGTCGTAAATTCGGCGGCGGGCGCGGTGAAGCGGTAGCAAAAGCGGTCGGTATCAAAGGCAGTTATCTGCCTGATGTCGTCGATGCCACCGCCGGTCTGGGGCGCGATGCGTTTGTGCTGGCGTCCCTGGGTTGCAAAGTGCGAATGCTGGAACGTAATCCGGTGGTGGCGGCGTTGCTCGACGACGGGCTGGCGCGTGGCTATCGCGATGCAGAAATCGGCCCGTGGCTGCGTGAACGCATGACGCTGCTGCACGTTTCAAGCCTGACGGCGCTCTCTGAGCTTTCGCCAAAACCGGAAGTGGTGTATCTCGACCCGATGTATCCGCACAAACAGAAAAGTGCGCTGGTGAAGAAAGAGATGCGCGTGTTTCAGGGGCTGGTTGGCCCGGACGAAGATGCCGACGGCCTGCTGGAACCGGCGCGCCGGTTAGCGACCAAACGCATTGTGGTGAAACGTCCTGACTATGCGCCCCCGATGGCGGATATCGCCGCGCAGGCTGCGGTCGTCACCAAAAGCCACCGGTTTGATATTTATACGCCGCTGTAAAAACCGGCTGTTTTAAACGTGAAAAACCGGAATACACCTTCGTGAATTCCGGTTTTTTGTTTAGGCCTGATTACGTAAATCTTCAATAAACTCAGTGACGGGTACGGTTTTTTCCCGGTCACGTTGGGCTTCATCAATTTTTTTTAGCTGGTCGATCAGGATCTTCTTCATTTCGGCTTCCGCAAAACGTGTCAGCAAATCCCGAACCATCGGCTGATAGCCAATCTGATGATGGGCCGCGATGGTTTTCAGGTTACTCAATAGCGATTTATGCAACCTTATCGAGATGGCCTGAAGTTCCATCATGTCGTCGAACTCAGCGGCCTGAGAAGCGCTGACCGCCTCAGCATGTTCTTCTGAGGCGCCCAGTTCGCGGTTGTCCCACATCCCGGCATTGTTTTCAGCATCCTGGCGGGTTGTCATAGTGTTGTCCTCTGAATTCAAAAATTGTTTACCCATTTTCACACTGCACCTTTACTGGCGTAGATCTTCCTTTCAATCTCATTCGGTTCGAATGCTGATTTCAACTGCGCCGGATGCCCCTGTGCGGGGGAATAAAGCAGATTTTAAGTATTTTGCCCTTGTTGGTGAGCGCAATGAACCACAGCGTAGGCGGTGTCGTTTTATGTATTTCGCGTGTATCCATAAGGTAATTCCCTTCGCGGTTGGCAAAACACTCAAAAACTTCTTTCTCAGTCACATTGTGTTTAACGCGTAACTTCTCTTTCACTGCGGGTGAAAAATGAATATTCATGACACATCCTGTGTGAAATGCTTTTCCGTATACACATAAAATTTGAGTTTATAATTCAAGTAAAACAATAAATTATAAATATTTAAGAGATTGATAACCTCTCTGTATATACAATATTATGCCTTTGCACAGGAATTAACCAGTTTTCTCTTTGAGATAAAATCCCCATAAAAAAAGAGGTGCCACTGGCACCTCTTTCTCATCAACGCGCAGACGTTGAGTCTTACGCTTCTTCTTCCTCGTCACGCAATGGCACGATCAGCATGTCGATATGAACCGTGTTGATCAACTGGCGCGCTGACGACATCAGCTTGCTCCAGAAATCCTGGTGATGGCCGCACAGCACTAAGTCCACGCCGTATTTGTTGATGGCATCAACCAGCACTTGCGCTAAATCACCGCTGCCGCTCAGGGTTTCTGAAATCGGATAACCGGCATTTTGCGAAAGCTCATTCAGTGCGTGGTGCGTTTCTTCGGAAATGCGTTTCTGCATGTCACCCAGATTTACGTCAATCAGGCCGGTATACAGGTCTGAGTAATTCACATCGACGTGGATCAGGGACACTTTGGCGTTATACGGACGCGCCATGGAGACGGCTTTCTCGACCAGAACTTTGCTTTCCGGCGACAGGTCTACAGCAATGAGTATGTGTTTGTAAGCCATAAGAAAACTCCTTCCATAAGTCAGTTAATAGCAATATCAGCATCATGCGAATGTCATGAGTTCAGTATAGCCCCAAAATGGTTAAAGAAATCAAGCATACAGATCTCATTTCCCAATCTGACAATCTATAGATATAAATAATATGAACAGTTCCAGATTCGTTTCCTACACTCAATAATGCAGGCTTCTCCTGCTTTGGCATTCTTCTGTGATAGGAAAAGAGGGCGGGCGTCGTTTGCCCGGGGGTGTGAAATCGCGGAAAGGCAGGGCGAAACATCGGGTGTGCGTCGCATTATGGGGTGCATTGCGCGATGCCAGTTCGCCTCAAGGGGGAATCATGATCAGTCCCGTTGCGCTGTTTTGGGCTTTATGTTTTGTGTGTGTAGTGAATATGCTGCGCTATTACTCTTCTTTACGTGCGTTGCTGGTGGTACTGCGGGGGTGTGATCCGCTGCTGTATCAATATGTGGATGGCGGAGGGTTCTTTACCTCTCACGGACAGCCCGGCAAGCAGATAAGGTTAGTGCGTTATATTTATGCTCAGCGCTATGTTGAACATCACGATCCTGAGTTTATCCGCCGTTGTGAGAGGGTTCGCGGTCAGTTTGTCCTGACGACATGTCTGGTGGGGCTGATTCTCATCAGTATGCTGGCCATGCTTATCTGGTACTAGAACGTCTGAAATCGTTGTGAGGAATGTGTGAAAAAGGGAATAAAAAAAGGCGACCTGTTCTGAGAACAAGGTCGCCTTTTTTACAGGTGCGTTTGAACACGCCTGCTCATCAGATAACTTTCAGCGCAATCCAGTACAAAACGCCGGAGAGAATAATCGACACGGGCAGGGTTAATACCCAGGCCATCGCGATATTCTTCACGGTTTTCGACTGCACACCGCCGCCATCCACAATCATGGTGCCTGCAACCGCAGAGGACAACACGTGTGTCGTGGAAACCGGCATGCCGGTGTAGCTGGCAACACCGATGGAAACGGCTGCGGTCAGCTGGGCAGACAGGCCCTGTGCGTAGGTCATGCCTTTCTTGCCAATCTTCTCACCGATGGTGGTCGCAACGCGCTTCCAGCCAATCATGGTGCCCAGCGCCAGTGCCAGAGCCACCGCGATGATGATCCAGATAGGGGCATATTCAACCGTTTGCAAAATGTCGGTTTTCAGCTCGCCGAGGAAGCGTTTGTCTGCCGCAGAAGTTTCCGGCAGCTTAGCGACTTTATCCGCAGTATCAGAGACACACATCAGCAGACGGCGCATATGGCTGCGTTCATCAGGTGACAGATCGCTGTAGGATTGAAGATTCGTCAGCAGTGTTTGCGCGCGGCCAATAGCGTCAAGTGCATGGCTGCTGTCGCAATGGAACACTTTTGTCTCGTCGGTCGGCGCGATATTGACGTCTGGGGCAGGCACCAAAGGTGTCTGCGCCACAACGTGCGGCACGGCATCAACATGCTGCTGATAATACTGGCCGAGGTGCGTCACGGCATCACGGGTACGGGTAATGTCGTAACCGGTGGCGCTCATATTCACAACAAAACCTGCAGGAGCCACGCCAATCAGAACCAGCATGATCAGGCCGATACCTTTTTGGCCGTCGTTCGCGCCGTGCGAGAAACTCACGCCGATAGCAGACAGAATAAGACCAATACGTGTCCAGAATGGCGGCTTCTTCTTGCCGTCTTTCTTTTCACGTTCTGCAGGCGTCAGGTGGATACGGGCATGTTTCTTATTCCCGCTCCAGTAGCGGCGCAGCAGGAAAATCATAGAGCCTGCCATGATCATCCCGACCAGCGGCGAGACAATCAGTGACGCAAAAATACCGATCATTTTAGGGATGTTTAATGCATCGACCACAGAGGTGTGGGTCATTAATGCATTCGTCAAACCTACGCCAATGATGGCCCCGATCAGTGTATGAGAGCTGGACGCCGGCAGGCCAAAATACCAGGTGCCGAGGTTCCAGATGATCGCGGCCAGCAACATAGAGAACACCATGGCAAGGCCATGCGCGGAGCCTACATTGAGCAGCAAATCGGTTGGAAGCAAATGGACAATGGCATAAGCCACGCTCAAACCACCGAGCAGGACGCCAAAGAAGTTAAATACCCCTGCCATCACGACCGCTAATTGCGAACGCATTGCCCGGGTATAGATGACAGTTGCTACTGCGTTGGCCGTATCATGGAAACCATTAATAGCTTCATAGAACAGAACAAACAGTAACGCGAGAATCAATAACGAACCGGTATGAATATCCAACCCGGCAAATAGATGCAGCATAATTGTTACGCCAGTTAGTGGTCATGAACGCCGCGCATTATCTGCGAGAACAGGGGGAGGGGAAAAGGAAAATATGACATTTTTTTGACTAAAAACAGTTCGATATTTAACCTTCATTCGATTAATTTTCTATTTATCAAAACGTTATTCACTCTGACTTAATCGAAACATTTACTTACGCTGTTCAGAAAGCCGCCTGTCTGGCTGGTTTAAGGCGCGTCTGTCCCTTACAATCCGCGTCGCAATGCGGCTAAAGCCCGTTAGCACCGGGGTAAACCCTACCTAAAACGTAGCTGAAATTTTCGTAAAGAGAGGCCAAAAGTGGAACAGGTTGATGTGGTAGTCATTGGTGCGGGTGCGGCAGGCATGTTCTGTGCAGCGCAGGCCGGACAGGGTGGCTGCCGGGTTCTGCTACTGGATAATGGCAAAAAAACCGGACGAAAAATTCTGATGTCAGGGGGCGGTCGCTGCAATTTCACCAATCTTTATGCCGAACCGGCAGCCTATCTTTCAGAAAACCCGCATTTCTGTAAATCCGCGCTGGCGCGTTACACCCAGTGGGATTTCATCGATCTGGTTAACCGTTACGGTATCGCCTGGCATGAGAAAACCCTCGGTCAGCTTTTCTGCGATGATTCAGCGACGCAAATTGTGGCTTTGCTGGATAAAGAATGTGAACTGGGGAACGTCGATGTGCGTCTGCGCAGCGAGATTTCAGACGTTCAGAAAACCGAAGATGGCTTTATTATCAAGGTGAATGGCTCAAGGGTAAGTGCTCACTCACTTGTGATTGCCAGCGGCGGACTTTCCATGCCGGGGCTGGGGGCTTCACCGTTTGGCTATCGTCTGGCCGAACAGTTTGGCCTGAAAGTGTTACCGACCCGCGCCGGTCTGGTGCCGTTTACGCTACACAAACCGCTGCTCGACCATTTACAGACGCTTTCCGGCGTCTCCGTGCCCGCAGTGCTCACCGCGCAGGACGGCACTGTGTTCCGTGAAAGCATCCTGTTTACGCATCGCGGGATGTCCGGCCCGGCGGTTCTGCAACTTTCCAGCTACTGGCAGCCTGGCGAGTTTGTGAGCGTTAACTTACTGCCTGATGTCGATCTGGCGGCGTTTCTCAATGCACAGCGGCAGGAACATCCGAATCAGAGCCTGAAAAATACGCTGTCGATGCAACTGCCGAAACGTCTGGTGGAATGCCTGCAAACGCTCGGGCAGTTACCGGATGTCACGCTGAAACAACTGAATGTGCCGCAGCAGGCCGAGCTGGTTGAGCAATTGCAAAACTGGCAGGTGCAGCCGAACGGCACCGAAGGCTACCGTACGGCGGAAGTCACACTGGGCGGCGTCGATACGAAAGAGCTTTCATCCAAAACCATGGCTGCTGCCAAAGTGCCGGGTCTGTATTTCATTGGTGAAGTCGTCGATGTGACCGGCTGGCTGGGCGGCTATAACTTCCAGTGGGCGTGGAGTTCTGCATGGGCATGTGCGCAGAGCCTGATGGCTGTGCGCAAATAACACGTCGGTCATAAATAGCGGCCAGCTATCGGGGATCCAGATTCAGGGCGGGCGCTTTGATAACAGATGACTCTCGCTTTTCGGGTAACGGCATAATATAGCGGGAGATTTTCTCCCGCGCTCTCTGTCTTCCTGAATCCCGCCTTTCATTTCGTTCAGTAACAAAAGTACGGTGAAAAATATATTCCACAGGCTTTTTCTGATTAAAACGATATAAAAATCTACATTATCTAGACTTACGTGGATTTAAAATCCATTAAATAAGGACTTATATGGAGTAATAAACTGCAGTATCACTACTGCAAGATCTAACTCTCTAAAGATTAATTTTCCCTTAATTTTTAAGGAAGAAGACAAAAACTGGCCTTTCAGCTAACCAGTCAGTCAGCATTCGCCATAAGTTTATTGCGCCGGAGAGGATAAAAATCAGAATAAATCCGGAATGTAAGGAAGCGTAAATTCTATTCTTTTCAATTACCTGCTTTTTAGCCTCGTCGTGTATGAAAGAATCCCCCTCCCGCTTATCTCTGTGCTGCAAGCCTTCGAAAAAAAACCACAAAAACAGCTTTCGTTCTGAAGTAAGACGCTTTACGCCCGAAACCGTGCCAATAGGTGATATTACTAATGAGAATCAATGACATTACCATTTTCGTCCAAATCTAACAAAAATACACAGACTTCAGACAATGAAACACATTTCCCCAGATTCCGCCCACCAGGCAAAGATACTTTCTGCTGTTTTGATGTGCTCCACGCTGGCTGTGAGTGGCAACGTTTTGGCGGCAGGCAGCGATGACGGTCAGACAATGACGATCACCGCTGATGCGGTGAACGCCGCAGAAGCGGGGAGTTACACCCAGGATGATGCGGTTGCTACTACACGTACGTCCACACCGCGCAGCGAAATGGCACAATCTGTCAGCGTCGTAACGCCAAAAGTCATTAAAGATTACGACGTCACCAGCCTTAACGATGCCATGAAGTTTGTCAGTGGCGTAACGCAGGGCAACACCCTCGGCGGCACGGAAGACGGTTTTGTTAAACGTGGTTTTGGTTCGAATACTGATGGCTCGATCTTTATCGACGGTATCCGCAGTAATCAGGGTATTGCGATGGATTCGACTATCGATTACGTCGAGGTGCTGAAAGGCTCATCCTCTTTGCTCTATGGCATTCTGAATCCGGGGGGTGTGATCAATTTAGTCAGCAAAAAACCACAGTATGACTGGAATACCCATATCAGCGGGCAGAGCAGCAGTTTTGGCGGTGGCACGGGCACTGTGGATGTCACCGGGCCTCTGGGCGACGGGTTTGCGTTTCGCATGATTGCCGAACGCCAGCGCGAAGATTACTGGCGCAACTTTGGTGTGAATGAACACACGCTGCTTGCGCCGTCCCTGAGCTGGTATGGCGATCGTGCATCCTTTAACGTCGGCTATGTCGAGTATAAGTACGACGTTCCTTATGATCGCGGTACGGCATTTATCAATAAAAAACCGGTCGATGTTCCTTACGAGCGCCGGCTTGATGACAATGCCAACCACGCCTGGGGCAAGAACAAACGCTTAAACGTCAGCTACGGCTATCAGCTGGATAACGGCTGGGAAACGCATCTGAACTATGCGTGGATGCAGCGTCGCTACGACAGTAACGAAGTGCGCGCGACGGCGATCAATACAACGACCGGGATTGTTTCACGACGCGCCGATGCCAACCGCGGATTTAACCATCAGACGGACTATGTGAGCTGGGATATCAGCGGCACACCTGAAATCTGGGGCATGGAGCATGATCTGCTGCTGGGTGTGGATTACGAGCAGGATGAAACCTATAAAGCGTATTCATACCGCGGCAAAGTCTCCAGCTCTTTCAATATGTATGATCCGGTTTATGGCGAAGAGCCGGTGCTGAGCAGCAGCACTTACAGTGATTCGCTGAGCAATCTGCGCACCAATCTCTACAGCCGTTCCCTGTTCGCGAAAGACAGCATTCAGCTGAACGTTAAAAACCTCTTCAACAAAGAGTATTACGAGTCCAGTGCCGGCAACCTTCGCGTGACAGAAGGTGAACCGCGCGTGATGTATTTACAGGCCTCCGTCGATTTCTGATGTGACCAGACCGTGGCTTTCCTTTCCGGCGAGAGGAAAGCCACACAATCTCATCGGGTGAGATTAAGGTGTTATTTTGATGAACCGTGATTTTCTGACAGTTAAAGAAACAGGAACGTATTGGACTGGCGCAAAATAGTGATGATGACCCTCCGAAGCTGAAGGATGGAGGAGATAAGCCTCAATTATTTACCGCGCTTATTTTCATAATCCTTCGATAGTGTTGCACGCGCCGCAGTAAAAATATTAGAAAGAATATATTACCGGATAAAATGAGTGCTGGTGAATATATCCTGGCAAGGGAAGATCAATACCTTCAAACTATTACGCGGCAGGCCGGTTATATCGGGGTGCGCAGTGTTGATATCTCAGCCCAATAATGGACCCAATAGTATTTGTTTTGATAATATATCTCAGAAAATAATTTTGCTGGTTTATAGATGTGTGTTTTTTTACACAATAAATACATTCTTGTCTATAATTACCAATTACAATGAACTGTCATTACATCTTCTAGTGTCTGGCTTTCATAAAAGCAGCACGCATTATTTAATGTAATTTTTATAAATATCATGCAGTTGATTTTATATAATCCGTTTATCCCCTGATGTCGTTCATTCTTTAAAGGAATATCATGCCTTTCTTCTCTTGCAAAAAGGTGTTCTGCCTGCTCTGCGCCCTAATAATGCCGGGTTGTTTTTTATCGGCAAGCGCAGCGGAACCTGTTACGGCGGCCATCACGCCGCCGACGGTAGCACCTGCAATATCAGCAACAGCTGATGCCGTGCCGGCCGAAACATCTGCACCAGTGGCCGTTCTGCCAACGACTCCGTCAGCCACTCCCCCTGCGAACGTGGAGCCGACGGCACCGGAAAAAGACACCGTGACGGCTGAAAGTATCAAAGCGGCGGATATTGCACCGGCGCCTGCACTGTTGTTAGAGAGTGAAGAGCAAAAGCGTGCTTATGCCAGTGGCGTTATTCTGGCGCATTTAATTGAAGAGCAACTCGCGCAACAAAAAAGCCTGCATATCACACTGAATAAGAATATTTTGCTGGCCGGTATTGCCGATACTTTCACCCATCAGGTGAAAATGAGCGACAACGAAATCAGACAAACGATGGCTGTATTTGATGAACAGGTCAGGGTTCTGACACAGGCTCAGAGCGAAAAAAAACAGGCTGAGGATAAAGTCTACGTTGATGCATTCTTGAAACGTGAGGGAGTTAAAAAAACAAAACAAGGGCTGCTGTATCACATTGATAATCTGGGTGAAGGTTCCGCATTGAAAGACACGGATACCATTCAGGTCAGTTACAAAGGTACATTAGTCGATGGCACTGTGGTTGATGCACCAACGATTGATAATGCCAATGAAATTTTCCGCGTCGCCAATATGCCACCGGTGCTGCGTGACAGTGTGAAACTCATCCGTGAAGGCGGCCAGGTTACGGTAGTTATCCCACCCGCCACGCTCGAAAAACCTAAAGGCGGGCAAGATGTTTCCCCGCTGAATACGGTGGTGATTTACACTATTTCTGTTGTTGCTGTGAATCGTATCAATTAGGGCTTAGCCCTCAGCGTTGAGTGATAATAACAAGTAAAGGGGCGCTGACTCAGCGCCTTTATTTTTCTCAGTGATGCAATAAATCACTCAAAAACTTCTGTGCACGCTCGTGCTGTGGCTTGGTGAAGAAGTTTTCCGGTGTGGATTTCTCCAGGATTTTTCCCTGATCCATAAACCAGATCGTGTCGGCGACTTCGCGGGCAAAATTCATTTCATGCGTCACGCACATCATGGTCATGCCCTCGCGCGCCAGGCTGCGCATCACATTTAACACTTCACCGACCATTTCCGGATCGAGTGCCGACGTCGGTTCATCAAACAACATTACCGGCGGTTTCATGGCCAGCGCCCGGGCGATAGCCACGCGCTGCTGCTGACCACCGGAAAGCTGCGCCGGATAGGCATTGGCCTTGTGCGATAACCCGACGCGTTCGAGCAATTCCCCGGCGTGCTGACGGGCTTCCTGACGTTTCACCCCCAACACTTTTACCGGCGACATCATGATGTTTTCCAGCACCGAAACGTGCGGAAACAAGTTGAAGTTTTGGAAGACGAATCCGATGCGGGTGCGTAACTGATTCAGGCGCGTACTGGTGCCGTGAATATCAATACCGTCAAACAGGATCTGGCCTTGCTCAATCGGCTCAAGCCGGTTTACGGTACGGATCAGCGTTGATTTCCCTGAGCCGGATGGACCGCAAACCACCACGACTTCGCCACTTTTGATTTCCGCACTCAGATCAGTCAGCGCCTGGTATTCGCCGTACCACTTATTGACCTGATTAAATAAGATCATCGGTCTCATCATCATTCCTTATTGTGATTGCGTCTTGGTCAGCAGCAGGGATTGCGCTATTTTTTCCCCTTCGGGAGTTTTGTTCAGTCGTTTGCGTGTAATGCGTGCTTCAAGCTTATTGGCCAGCCATGTCAGGCTAAAACAAATGATGTAATAACCGATGGCGACAATCGCAAAGACCTGAAAAGGTTTGGTCAGGAGTTGGTTATTCACCTGGTTAGCGGCGAATGTCAGCTCGGGAACGTTGATAACGTAGCCCAGCGTGCTGTCTTTAATGATGGAAACCAGCTGGCTGACCAGGCTTGGCAGCGTGTTGTACAGCGCCTGCGGCAAAATAATCAGACGCAGCGTTTTGAAATACCCCATTCCCAATGCCCGTGCGGCTTCATACTGGCCGCCCGGCAGCGCCTGAATACCACCGCGCACAATCTCTGCGATATAAGCGCTTTCATAAATCACCAGCGTGCACAGCATGGTACTGAATCCGCTGATGTTATGGCCAATCAGCAGCGGTACGCAGAAGTATGTCCAGAACACCACCATCAGCAGCGGAATGCCGCGTAATCCGTAGACCCAGCAGGCGGCAGGCCAGCTTAACCAGCGAAAAGGTGACAGACGCGCCAGCCCGAGAAGCACGCCGACCGGCAGGGCAAAAATGACGGCCAGCAGGGAAATCAGCAGGGTGCAGAGTATCCCGCCAAGTGGGCCTTGCGGATACTGCCCCATCAGAAACAGCATCCCGTTGTCGTGCAAAATCGTGAACATCTCAAGCATGGGATTACCTCGCGTAGACCCGCTGGAACCGGCGGGCCAGCAATGCACCCGCCCCCATCAGCAGCAGTGAGAAGAACAGATAGCCAGCAGAGGCAACCAGATAAGATTCGAACGTCCGGAATGTCTGGTTCTCGATATCACGCGTTACGTAGGTCAGCTCAGCGACGCCAATGACCATCGCCAGGCTGGTGTTTTTGAACAGCAACACAGTGTGATTGAGCAGAGAAGGCAACGCATTGCGAATGCCCTGCGGCAAAATCACCGAACGTAAGGATCGGGTGTAACTCATGCCCAGCGCACGTGATGCTTCCGTTTGCCCTTCCGGAATGGCACGCAACCCGCTGCGGATGTCTTCTGAGAAATACGCTGCCTGGCACAATCCGAGCGCGAACATTGAGAACAGGAACTCAGCGTTAAAATCGTTGATCCACATCTGCACCGATTCCGGCAACAGCGTCGGAATAGCGAAATACCACATCATCAGCTGGATAAGCGTCGGCACGTTGCGGTGATAGGAAACGTAAGCCCGGACAAAATATTCAGCGGCGCGTTTATGTGTCAGCCGGATGACGACCAGCAGCAGGGCAATAAACATCGCCAGCAGCCATGACCCTAACGCCAGCTTGAGGGTGACAACCATGCCATCGACGATCATCTGCCCGAACTGACCGGTCAGGACTTTGCTGAAATCGAGCGTCATCGGATTTTCACCCTCTTTTTCTTCTGCGGTTGAAAGACTAAATGCCGTCGCCTGGTCGCATGGTGGAAAGGCCACCCGGTACCTGCAACGTCGGTGTGATTTCAATGTTGCCGATATTGACGGCGATCGGTGCGGATACCGCGAAAGCGACACAGTCGGCGATATCTTTGGCCTGCGGCAGTTCGAAACCGTCAATAAAGCGGCGGCGTGCGTCTTCGTGATCGCCGGATACGTTGCCGAAGATATCGGTCGCCACGCGGCCCGGACAGATTTCGGTGATGCGTACACGCTTACCGTAGCAATCGACGCGCAACTGGCGGGACAGCGCGTGAACGCCCGCCTTGGTGGCGTGATAAACCGAGTTGCCGTTAAAATTATAAATGGCGGCGATGGACGTGATATTGATGACATGGCCGCGGTCACGCTCAACCATGCCCGGCACCAGCAGGCGGCAGAGGTGCAAAACGGCGCGCAGATTCACATCCACCTGCGTATCAATCACGTGTTCATCGGCGTTTAAAATTGATCCCGGGTGCGACACGCCGGCGTTATTGACTAAAATATCCACGCTGATTTCACTGCACAGACGCGTTAAAGCATCCAGATCACCCACATCAAGCGCGTGTGGAATACAGCCAGTGCGGGCCGCCAGCGCGGTGAGTTGTTCTTTGCGGCGTGCAACGGCGTGCACGGTGATGCCTTCCTGACAAAGGCGCTCAACAATCGCTTCACCCATCCCTGCCGATGCACCGGTGACCAGCGCGGTCTTGTAATCTGAAAATGGCATTGTGCGTCTCCTGTTAGCCCCCGGCTCCATCTCGTTCTGCCGGCGGGGTGTTTTTTGACTGTATCCAGTAATGTTCACCCGGTATAAGACATAAACCGTGTGAGGCGATAAGCGGGACTTATAACAGCGCGTTTCCCTGCGCCAGATGGCGTAATTGCTGAGAGGGTGACGCCAGCGGGATGTCCATTTCGGCAATAATTTCCCGCAGGGTATGTACCATGGCGATTGATTCCGGCGTGTCGCCGTGGACAAGAATCGATGTTGCTGTCACCGGTAACGTCACGCCATCGATGCTTTGTACCGTTCCTTCAAGCAACAGCTGGCGGATGCGCGTGCGTACTTCGGCTTTGTCATGAATGACTGCACCGGGTTTGGCCCGGCTGACCAGCAGCCCGTTACTTTCATAGGCACGGTCGGCAAGGAACGTGCAAATCACCGGCAAATTCAGTTCACGCGCCATGCGTTCAACGGCGTTGCCGGACATCGTGCTGATGATCATGTTCGGATCAAAATCCTTTACCGCCTGCAGTAATACCCGTGCCAGAACGGCATCTTCTGAAACCATATTGCCCAGCGCGCCGTGAAAGCTCATGTGCGTCAGCGGGTAATCCGCCGCTTTCGCAAACGCAAAAAGCGCACCCAGCTGATAGGTGACGTAATGCGCCATCACCTCCGGTTCGATGTGCATCCGGCGGCGGCCAAACCCGGACAAATCGGGGAACCCGACGTGTGCGCCGAGATCGGCCCGGTACTTTTTCGCCAGTGCAACGGTTTTCGCCATAATTACCGCATCGCCCGCGTGAAAACCGCAGGCCACGTTAGCGGAGGTGATCAGCGGCATCAGCGCGTCGTCGTCGGCAATGGTGTAATCGCCAAAGCCTTCTCCGATATCAGCGTTCAAATCGATGTATTTCATGCGGCCAGTTCCTCCCGGCGTAAAGTGAAAATCTCCGCGCCGTATTCCACGCAGTCACCGTCTTCCACGGCCAGGGATTCCACCACGCCCTGCACCGGGCTGCGCAGCGGCAGATAAATCACGCCGACTTTCAGCAACCCGAGCAGCGTATCTTTTCCGACTTTCTCACCGGGCCTGGTGAAAGGAATTTTGTTGAGCGGATGCTGTAACAGCACGATGCCGGGGAAAGGCGCACACAGTGCATCGAGGTCAGGAATTGCGGGAAGGGCTGGCGCGGTATCCTGCACGTTAAGCGGTAACATGGCGGGGGAGAGTGGCGCGTATTTCACGCTGACCCGAAAGCCGTTTCCGCGTAGTTCAATCTGGCTCAGGCCGGACTGACGCATCTTTCGTGCGATATCACGCAACTCTCTGAGTGCTGGTGCTTTTTTTTCCATATCCATCCCGTCGAAGAGAGATTGTCCTCGCACAATAACGACGACAAAGCGGCCCGCATGGCGGGCGGTAATAGCACTCTATCGTGTCACTTCGGGCGTCAGGAAAGAGGATTTCGCTTTACGGTGATAAGGCGGGCTTATTACCCCACCAGCGTCAGTGGCCGGTTGTCCACCGTACGGCTCGCCATCAGCGACAGCAAAATCGCTTTGACCGCTTCGGCGGGCTGGGAGAGCGGGAGATGGTCTGACATACAAAATGACAGTGCCGCCTGGATATTCGGTTTATCAATTTTCGCCATCCACGAGCCGGAGGCTTTAAGCATTGCGCGTGCGGCAGATTCCGGCATGATCGTGCAGCCTAAACCGGCGGCCAGCGCGGCGTTGAGCGTGGTCTGGGATTCGATTTCACATTTAACCCGGTATGTCAGTTCTTCGTGGATAAACGCGTCATCGATGACTTTGCGCATAATGTTGTAGATGCGTGGCAGGAATAAATCGTACTTTGCCACATCGGCCAGACTGACGGTTTTCAGCGGTTTGCTCAGGGTGTGCGGGCAGACAAAATACAGTTCTTCTTTCATCAGTGGCATAAAGCGCAACCCGTGAATTTCGCGGTTGCCATAAATAACTGCCATATCCATCCGCCCGTTCATGATCAGCTCGCTGAGCGTGGTACCAAAGTTTTCATTGAAATACAAAACGATGCCGGGATACTGCCGGTGAACTTCTTCCATCAGCGGCAGGGCCAGTTGCTGTGCAGCGGTGCCCGGGGCCAGCCCGACAGAAACGCTGCCGGAAAGTGCCAGCGCTGAGCCATCAATAGCGCTCTGCGCCTGATCGCACTGGCGTAAAATAGCCTGCGCATGGATATACAAAATTTTGCCAGCTTCGGTTGGCGTCACGCCGCGTTTGGTCCGGATCAGCAACTGCTGATTCACTTCGCCTTCCAGCGTCGCCAGTTGCTGGCTCAGCGCGGGCTGCGCAATATGCAAAATATCCGCGGCCTGGGTCAGGCTGCCCACATCGACAATCTTGATAAAGTATTTAAGGCGGCGGAGATTCACGATGGCATCCTCATCACGGGAAGGTGTGTTGTTATAAGCATCTTGTATGAAGCAAAATGAGTGCCAATTAAATTAAATGCGGGGATATACGCCCGAACTCCGATTTTCCTGCTGATTTATGCGGCACCTGGCGAACTTTTTTCAGGTGATATGTTGTTTGGCATAAAGAGCGAAAAGCGAGTCTTGCACAATGCTGGTGCAACTGGAGAGAATTTGACCACCAGTCATTGCTTTGTGTTATGTCACCACAACAAAGCGCTATTGGTCTGCGGCGCCTCTTCATCATTACTCTTTCCCCTGTAGTTCCTCATTGCAGTGCGTCTCTTTACGTTCGATAAAACAATGGAACCCCAGGACCATGCCTGATATCGCCGATCGCTTAAAAAATGTCTCTGTTTCTGCCTCCGTGGCCATGACCCAAAAGGCCCGCGACCTCGCCGCAGAAGGTGTGCACGTCATCGCGCTTTCCACCGGTGAGCCGGATTTCCCTACGCCCCTGCACGCGACAGAAGCGGCATATGCCGCAGCGCTCGGCGGCGATACCCGTTACCCGCCGACCGACGGAACACCGGCGCTGCGCGCTGCCATTGCACGTAAATTCCAGCGTGATAACCATCTCAGCTACGATGTGAGCCAGATCCTTACCGCAGGCGGAGCGAAGCAAATTATTTTTAACGCGATGCTGGCAACCATTAATCCGGGCGATGAAGTGGTGATCCCGACGCCGTCGTGGATAAGCTACGCGGATATCGTTAAATTCGCGGGCGGTATTCCGGTGCCGGTGTCTTGCCCGGAAGAGAACAATTTCAAACCGTATCCGCAAGATATTGAGGCGGCGATTACCCCGAAAACCAAATGGTTGCTGCTGAACTACCCGAGCAACCCGACCGGTTCCGTGGCAACGCGCCAGGAATTGCAGGCCATTGGCGAGGTGATGCTGCGCCATCCTGGCGTGTGGATCCTGACCGATGATATTTACGAACACCTGATTTATGACGATGTGACTTTCTATACGCTGGCCGAAGTGGAGCCGCGTTTGCTGGATCGCGTGCTGACGGTCAACGGCGTGTCGAAAGCCTATTCCATGACCGGCTGGCGTTTAGGTTTTTGCGGCGGTCCGAAAGATCTGATTACAGCCATGAGCAACGTGAACACGCAAAACAGCGGTGGCGTCACCACGCTCACGCAGGCGGCCGCTGTTGCTGTGCTTAACGGCCCGCAGGATCTGCTGAAAGAGCGCGCCGGCATTTACCGCCAGCGCCGCGATTACGTGCTGGAGCGCTTAACGTCGGTCCATGAACTGCGTTGCCATAAACCGCAGGGCGCGTTTTATCTGTTCGTGAACATTCAGGATTGTATCGGTAAAACTACCGCCGGCGGGCGTTGCATCAATAACGATGCCGACTTCGTGATGGCGTTGATTGAAGAAAAACACGTGGTTACCGTACAGGGTGCCGCCTACGGCATGAGCCCGTATTTCCGCATTTCCTACGCTACCAGCATGGAAATACTGCAAGACGGTTGCGACCGGATCGCGGAGTTTTGTGCGGGCTTGAGATAAGATTCTGAATGTAAAAAAGGCACCGGGATTCGGTGCCTGATGAGACCATTATTTGAAAGTTTTTTTTCTTTGCGCATATCGCCGATAAATCAGAAGAATGCTGACGGTAAAAAAAACGGAAACCATCGCTGAGATATTGATATACCAGTCCAGAATGTCATCAATGCCATGCACCCCCAGGAGCCCGGCGAGATGCTGGATTTGTTCACTGGTGACAATGTTGTTGATGGTCTCCATGAACACAATCATTAGAATGGTGAATGCCAACAGATACGCTGAAGCCGTGATAATACGCTCAAAAAAACGCATCAGAGCCTGACCTTTATGATGCCATGCGCTTTCAACGATGAACCCGGGACGGTAATCATTGTAGAACTCAATAATGCCGCCCGGAGGTAATCGAAATCCACCTGCGAGGTCATGGTAATACATCCTTCACTGAGACCTTTGGGCCCGACAGGGTGAAGCCGAAACTCCCCACGTTTCATGCCTTCGATAAAGGTTTCATCATTAACTTTCCCGTCATCCCGGTACAACCCGAACCAGGTATCCCTGTCAGTCCCGTAACCATATTTGAGAATGCAGTTTCGTAAGCCTCCGAGTCGGCCTCCGGATACGCGACTAACAACGAAATAACGTCCTGTAGGGAGTGGACCAATATCGCCAACATGTGTGAGCGTGGGATTATTGCGGCCATGGCGCTGGCCAGAGAACGCAGGGAAATTCCCTACACCCGTGCAGCTTAAAATTGAAGTTTCCATTCCGTTAAGTACATAACTACAGGCAATGGGCATCAGGCAGTCACTCTTTCATTCCATGCATCGGCAAAAACAACATTACCATCGCAGTATTTCCAGGTGATTTTTTCGTAGCGGAGTTCGATGCTTTCATTGTGATTATGTTTCTCAAAAGCTGGATTTTTGATGTTATGCATCAGGGGGCTAATTGAGACAACTTTTACGCCTTCAAGCAGCATGTTGAAATATTCAACTTCCTGCCCGGCATCGTTGATTTTGTACCATTTGATTTCTGCCGATTGTAACGTTTGGCCGCTGGCAGTCGCCCGGTAAAGATAGGGGCTTGAACTGTCGAATTCTTTCTCAAAACCGAGCGCAGAATGTATGCGTGTCCCTGTTATTTTCCCGGTGCCCGAATCCGTCGGAAGGTGCAATGAATGCCCAAAACCCAGAATTTCAATAGATCCTTCACGGCCAGTGATATCGACAGACCCTTTGATGCTTGCGCCACCGTCATCTTTGAGCCACATGTAAGCAGGAATTGCCATTTTCAAATACTCCCTATAAAAGATGGCGGCAATGTACTCCTGCAATTTAATTGTGAAATATAAAACTTATAATTCTGCTTACTTAGTCATAAAATACTGTCTAAATTTAAAAACCCATCGCTTTTTTCACCGGCATAAAGGTATCGCGCAGTCGCGTCAGCCACTGATTAATTTGAGTCGCGACATAAATAGCCTCGCGCGCATCGCTTTTAATCAGCTGGATGCTCTGGCCGGGCTGAACCTGTGCCAGTCGCCATAAATCCTCTTCAATAATGCCCGCGATTTTCGGGTATCCGCCGGCTGTATTGGCATCAGCCAACTGAATGATCGGCTCGCCTGCGGGTGGCACCTGAACGATGCCGGGGATCAAGCCGTATGACCGCATTTCGATGATTTTCGACGGTGTCACCGGTGCGCCGGATAAGCGGTAGCCGGTGCGGTTACTGTGCAGGGAAACCTTCCACGGCTGCGACCAGAAGCGGGGAAGATCGGCTTCAAACAACGTATATTCTCCGGCGGGAATAGCACGCAGTTGCACCCGTCCCTCGGTGCTGGTCGGGAACACGTTTGCCAGTGCGATATCTGGCGGTTCAATGCCCATGCCGCCTGCCGGCAACGGCGACAGGGTGGTTTTGCCTGCTGCGAGGCGATCGTTCTTCTCCAGAGGCCGCCCGTCTAATCCGCCAAAACCACCGCGCAATGCGGTGCTGCGCGAACCCATAACGACCGGCACGTCAATGCCGCCGGCGATGCACAGATAACTGCGCGCGCCGGAACGCGGAAACTGCATTTCCAGCTCCTGTCCGGCACGCACGGAACAGGCCCACCACGGCGGAAGTTCCGCGCCGTCGAGTTTTGTGCGGCAATCGGCACCCGTGATGGCAATGCTGGTGTCGGTGAGAAACCTGACTTTAAACGGAAACATCTGCACTTCAATGCAGGCGGCGTTTTCATCGTTGCCCAGCATGATGTTGCCTGCGCGAAATGCCAGCGGATCCATCACGCCGCTGACCGAAATGCCGATATCACGAAATCCGCTACGGCCCGCGTCCTGAACGGTATTCAGCGGGCCGGTTTTCACTATTTCAATCACAGCTGTTTGGGTCACAGTTCTATCCTTTCTGGCAGAAAGCGCACGCTGTCACCCGGAGCCATCAGCGCAGGGCTTTCAGCGTGCGGGTCAAACAGCGTCAGTTCGGCAAATCCGATCGCGTTCCAGCCGTTTGGACCGGTCAGCGCGGAAACCCCAGTCTGTGCGCCACCGATGGTGACGGTGCCTTTGAGCATATTAAGCGAGGGGACTTTTTTGCGCGGCGTGGCGAGAGAGGGATCCAGCCCGTGGAGATAGCCGAAGCCCGGCGCGCTGCCCAGTGAAAACACCGTGTAGCAGCCCTGAGAATGGCGGTGGATGACTTCACGCGGCGAAAGCCCGGTATGCTGACAAACCGTATCCAGGTCAGTGGCATGCTCACCACCGTAAATCACCGGAATTTCAATCAGTTTACCTTGCGGATGAACGGCCTGCGCCTGTTCCCACGCGGTGCTCAGCAGGGCGAGTGTGGCGTCGTAATCTGCCGGTGTCTGGCGAAACAGAACCAGCAGATTGGTGACGCCGGGGATCAGCGATTCGACATCATCACGCGTGCGCAAGGTGGCCGCCAGCGACCAGATACGGCGCTGGGCGGGCAGATCGAAATCCCCCGGCGCTTCAATTAGCCACGCGCGGCTGCCGATGGTCGAGATTTTGATTTTGTCGCCCTGGCTGGCAAGAATAAAAGAGGCGCGGGAAGGCGCCTCGTGCGACACAATTGTCATCGGCTATTCCAGAGGTTCAAATTTAAGGCTGGAGAGCGGCTGAACTTTGTCTTCGCGCACCATTTTGTATTCGGTATTGGGGCCGATCCAGGTCGCCCAGATTTTGTCGATGGTACCGTCGTCATCCATGGCTTTCAGGCTGGCGTTAACCTTTTCCAGTAACGCTGGTTCGTCCTTTTTCATGCCGACGCCAATCGGCTCCAGCGCCATCGGCTCTTTGATCATCCCCAGCTCAATGCCATCTTTTCCGGCCTGCGAAATCATCTTAATGGCGGTCATGGTGTTGGTGACAAAGCCCACGGCTTTATTCTGTTCCAGCGCCAGAAATGCTGATGCAGCGTCCTGGAAGGTCACCGCTTTTGCGCCAGCCAGATAAATCGATTGTTCCGATGTGGTGCCTTTGGTGGCGCTGATACGTTTGCCTTTAAAATCCGCACGGGTTTTATCAACGTCAGGCTTTTTCACCACCAGGACTTCTTTCGCCACATAATACGGATCGCTGAACTGAATCTGCTGGCCGCGTGTTTTGGTGTACGCCAGGTTGGCGATCAGGACGTCAGCGCGACCGGTAGCGATCACCGCGATGCGTGCTTCAATAGACGTCGGCATCAGATTGAGTTTGACGCCCATCTGTTTGGCGAGCGCCGTACATAAATCGACGTCCATCCCGGCCAGCTGACGCGTTTTCGGGTCAGGGGATGAGAAAGGCGGAACATCGGAATACACCGCACAATTGAGTGCGCCGCGTGCCTGAATATCAGAAAGAACATCGGCTTTCGCCGAAGAAAAGGCCGCCATTAATGGCAGTGCCAGCAGTGAGCAAGACAGTAACTTCAGCTTCATCATTTATTCTCCGGGATTTTTTAATTTACAGAGTGTGACTACAACTTCCCCTGGCTCACTATGAGCAAAACTGGCTGCGGTTTCTAATGAGTACAATCTGACTATATAAGCTCAGTTTTGCCTTGTATAAGAAGTAAACCCTGTATGGCGATACGCTTTTTGTATGACCGGAAAAAACGATGCTCTGCGAGAATGGCAATCAGGTTTCAGGCCGCTAATCACAGAGAATGAAGGTTAATAATGAACGCCAAAATGGGTGTTACGCTGAAAATATTATCAGCCCTGTGTGCCACACTCATGCTGGCATGTGTAAAAGGGTTGGGCGGAAATATTCCCACCGGGGAAGTGATATTCTTTCGTTCATTTATTGCGCTATTCCCGTTGCTTGTCTGGCTGAAACTCCAGGGTCGTATCCTCGAGCAAATTAAAACGAAGAATATTTTCGGACATTTAATTCGTGGCTTTTCCGGCACGGGCGGGATGTATTTTAATTATCTGGCGCTGGTTTATATTTCACTGGCTGACGCCACGGCTATCAGTTACGCCGCACCGCTTTTCACCGTGATCATGGCGGCCATTTTACTCAGAGAAAATGTTCACGCAGCCCGCTGGTTAGCGGTGGCGATTGGCTTTACCGGGATCATTGTCATGCTGTGGGCACATCTGAGTGAAAGCGGCTCGTTATTGTCCGGCGGTTTTACGCAAATATCCGCCGGTCTGGGCGTTATTCTGGCGCTGCTGGCGGCGATGTGCACTGCGGTTTCATCGGTGCAAATCCGTTTCTTAAACGGTATCGAAAGACCGGGTGCTATTGTTTTCTATTTCTCGTTAATGACGATGCTGATTGGTCTGGCGACGATTTTCTTCGGCTGGAAGATCCCTGATACCAAACAACTGTTACTGCTCATTGGCTGCGGCTTTTTTGGCGGAATGGCACAGATTCTGATTACCCTGAGCCTGCGTTATGCCGATGCGTCACTGCTGGCCCCGTTCGACTATACGACGCTGGTCTGGTCAATGGTGATTGGCTTTTTGTTTCTCGATAGCCTGCCGGCATCTTCCACACTGGTTGGCGCTTCCATTGTGGCAGCAGCGGGTATTTTTGCCGTCTGGAGTGAGCGGCGGAAAAACAGGATAAATGCGCTTCGCGCGGTACCCTGAGCCTTATTGTTCATGTAAACAGATATTTAATAATACGCAGAAGTCGTGTTTTGATATAAGTGATTTTAGAAACTACACACCCATAAAATTTCATTATTAATTTTTCTATATTAAATAACGAGCCTCACTCATCTTGCTCAATTTATTTTAAATAAATAGTTTAATAATTATGCATTGTCACTTCCTTAAAGTGAGTATTAGTATGCTCAGCGATATCGGATTCGGCTTAGTTAAGGTGCATAAAATGAATATAAAATTCTTACTATGTAAAGAGGATTATGATGAGTGGTTTGCGCAAAGAATTAATCCGGACGGCGATGCTGGCGTTGCCCGGTTTTTGAGCCAGGTTGAAATCGAAGCCGCTTTTTCTGAATCCCCTCCACGTGCTTACCCCTGCCTGGTTTACCTGAAAACGAGTGAAACTAATTGCCTGGAGGAAGAAATTGTCTACGTCTATGAGGACGAGTTTTCTGAATGGATCCATCTGATGGGGCTTCAACGAGAGGGGGAGTGATGGCTAATGTAACAACCAGTGCTACTATTCAACCAACTGAGAATAATGAGCAAAAATCGTTGGAGATGGCCATGAGTACAAAGAGTGCTGAGCGTATTGAATCGCCTAAAATAAGAAAATTCGACCTCAACCTTCTGATCGTGTTTGATGCCGTTTATACCACCGGGAGTGTGAAAAATGCTGCGGCACTTCTTAACACGTCATCTCCGAGCATTAGCCAATATCTGCAGAAGTTAAAAGACTATTTTGGCGATCCGCTTTTTCTCCGGGATGGGCAAAAATTAAGCCCGACGACAATCGCAACAAAATTACATAGAAAAATAAAAGATAACCTGGATGATTTAATTTCAAATATCGAAGATTTCGAAAAAGATGAATATAATCAGCAGCTTGTTGTTCAATGCCCTATTTATCTTTCGATTAAAATCATTCCTATCATTAGTGAGTTTTTCCAAAGAGAAAATATCAGTTGTGAAATCGTACACCGGGTTAGTGATAACATGGTAGATGGTTTCAGCGATTCACTCTCTCTTCGACAGGTTGATTTGGTTTTTGGTGTAAGCAAAAACCTGGGGTTATCTACGAAATCGTTTTTATTAGGGTCTGAGAAGCTTTCTTTTATTTGTAGAAAAGACCATCCGAGACTGGCGGAATTTTTCAGTGATGAAAACGTTCAGACTGAGACATTCTGTTATATCCATACTGATGAATTACCGGCTGTCATTACCCGGCAAAGAGTTGAGAACACGATTCAGGCAGCGCGCGTTTTTTCGCTCAACAGTCCATCGTTTATGTCAATTCTCAGCCATGTTGAGTCATCAAATTCTGTGGCTATCGTTCCCCAATGGTTGTTTAACAAATTTGGGAGCGCATTCAATATTAAATTACTGAAGACTGATATTGAATTGCCACCCGTAGATATTGCAATGAGTTACAACAAGATGAATCTTAACAAAAAAATGAACCATGCATTATTTGAGTACCTCAGCGAAAATTTCCCTCGTTATATGAATTGAGCACAGGAAACCCTCCCTCGTCGTCAGTGTTCAGGGGAGGGCGTTAAATATAAGCCTGTTAAGCGTTTACGCCTGCTCAGTGTTCAACTGATGAACCGCAATATAGCGCTCGAACTTAGCCGGTTTTAGCTGACTAAGATCGACCAGCACCAGTCCGTCGATGCAATTATTGAATTCCGGGTCACTGCCGAAATCGATAAACTGCACGCCGCCTGTTTCGCAAAGCTCCGAATACTGCTTGTACAACGCCGGGATGCTGCATCCGAGATTGGCCAGCAGGCGTTTCAGACGCTGCAAATCTTCCTGATAATCGTCGCCACAAAACTGCGCCAGCACATCGGGCAGGGAGGCCGGGTAAGGGCGTCGTGAAGTGGCCAGCGGCAGGTCGGGTGCAAAATAGAGGCGGTAAAACGCAACCAGTAAATCACGCGCAGGCAGCGGCATTCCGCCGGAAATCGACACCGGGCCAAACAGATAACGCGTTTGCGGGTATTTCGACAGATATGCGCCGATGCCGAGCCACAGATAATCTAACCCGCGTTTACCCCAATAGGCTGGCTGAATAAAGCTGCGGCCAAGTTCAATGCCCTGCGCCAGAATCGGATCCATTTGATTGCCATACTGAAACAGGCTCTGGCTGTATATCCCATTCAGCCCTTTGCTGGCGACTTGTTCAGCGGTCGGGATAAACCGGTAAGCGCCGACGATTTCCAGTGCCTGCGGATCCCACAACACCAGGTGATAATAATCGTCATCGTAACCGTCGAGATCGCGACGACGGCCACTGCCTTCGCCGACGGCGCGGAACGCGATTTCACGCAGCCGCCCCAGTTCACGCAAGATCGGTACGTAGTCTTCACCGTGGCGGCGATAGAGATAAATCATTTTGCCGTCGGGCGTTTTGCCCAGCACTTCGCTGGCTTCCAGCGCATGTTTTAGCACTGCGCGGTCTTCGGCGCGGGCAATCGACGTTTCTGTATGGAACAGCCCCGGCTTGCCGCTGCTAAGACGGTAGACGTGTTTACGAAAACGTGCGGCCAGATCGCTCGCCTGCATTTGTCCGTCATGCCAGCTGGAATATGGGATGCGTGCGCCGATCTTCAGCGTCAGGCTGTTGCCTCGCTGGCCGAACATTTCATGTACCAGCAGTAACGTGCTGAGCGGACGATAAATTATCGAGCTGAGGTAAAACAGCGCACTGTTGCTGCCACTGATATGAACCGGTACCACCGGCGCACGGGCTTTGGCGGCCAGACGAATAAAGCCGGTATGCCATTTGCCGTCACGCACGCCTTTTGAGCTCATCCGGGATACTTCGCCTGCCGGGAATACGATCAATACGCCCTGGTTTTCCAGATGTTCCTGCATTTGCGTCACCTGATTGCGGCGGGTACGGTTGCCCATATTATCCACCGGAATCATCAGGCTGCCGAGTGAGGAAACCAGTGACAGGAGCTGGTTCGCCACCACTTTGACATCGGGGCGTACAGACGCCACCGCGTGTAACAATGCCAGACCGTCGAGTGTGCCAATCGGATGATTAGCGACAATTACCACAGGGCCATAACTTGGGATCTGTTCCCGGTCACGTTCTGTCAGTTCACAGCGGATATTAAAATGCTCGAGCACCTGCTCGGCCATATCAATCCCTTTCAGGTGCTGATACTGGTCGGCAAAACGATGAAACTCTTTTTCGCGGAACAGAATTTTGAGCAGACGGCGTTGCCAGGAAGGGGTTTTGTGCTGTGGGTCAAGATCCTGAAACAGGGTATCCATGCTGAACATAGGATGTCCTCCGGTTGAAGTTCTCTGAACATAGTCAGCCGGTGTGACAGTGATGTGTCATGAAAATGACAGAATGGCGAACCTTTCCCGTGAGGAATTATTTTCGTTAATAACCTCCCGTGACACTATAATGTAGAGAAAATTTATGGCCGGACATGTGGGCGCTCAAATGGATAAAAAGGTTGTTCTTGATTTATTGGCTCCTATGCCCAAACCCGTTGAGGCGATTAACAAACTTATTGCGATATTTCGTACGGAATCTGCCCCTCTGGAAATAAAAGGGGAAGGTTCTTTTATCGGGCTGAATCAGGAAGAGGGGGAGTCAAGGGTTCTTTTGGTCCTTGAGGGGGCGCTGAATATTTACCGAATTATTGATAATTTACGTTTCGCCAGAGCATCCTATCCCAATATATTCGGCATGCAGGGTTCCCCTTTCCGCAATAATCTTTATCAGTTTAAGCGTGAAAAAGGGAGCTTAATTGAATCTCTACCTTATTCCCTCGCACTTGAACTTATCAATGATCATCGGCTGTTCAACGAGGTGCTGGCGTTTCAGACTTACCTCAGCGATTTTCAGGCTTACCGCACTAACTTGCTGATCAGTAAATCAACGTATCAGATAGTCTGCGCATTCCTCTTTGAATTAGAGATGATGCCACCGGAAGAAAGGCTCCGAACCAGCGTCTTTAATTATATTCAGGAACATACTCACCTGGCCCGGAGTGGAGTCATGAAAATTCTGTCCGATCTGCGCCAGGGTGAATATATTAATATCGAGAACGGTAAGCTGATTGCCATTCTCAAAAAATTCCCGCGCGAATATTAAAGTTCACCATCAGTGTCTATTAATTTACCAGGCAGGCAACCCCTTCAGTTGTGGTAAGTCTATTCGATGTTACATGACCGTCATCGATATACATGTAGTAAGCACTGTCGCCCCCCCATTCTTCCGAAGACCAGAAAACGGTGCCATCAAAAACAGCATGTTGCTGAGAAATATCCCCCCATTCCTGCCATAAGGAGTCTGCGGGTATTTTCCGAAGATTTTTTGCTGTCGATAAATGATCGCTATCTGGCTGGGCATACCCCTGGGACTCGCACCAGTCTTTGGCATCCTGCCAGTTCATCCGGATGGTGCTAAACACATAGAATTCGGTCGGATTAAATTTTATACGTGCAATAGCTTTGTCATTCCTGGCCTGAATCGTTACCGGGCCTTTAGAAAGGAATGTGACTAAACCTTCCGGCGAGACGGTCGCCACGCTTTTATTGCTGCTTGCCCAGATAATCTGGGACTCCGGGTTATCCGTTTCCAGCTGAACTTCAGCACCGGGCCATGCTGTGCGCAGAATAAGATTTGGGCTGACGGTTTTGCTCTGGGTGGTTCCGGGCGCGACAATATAATCCGTAAAATTAATTGAATGCGGATTGACCGGCCCGTCGATAATATTATCGCTATCATTGTAGGCAGTGACATCCGGCACGGAAATAGCGTCACCGAGCCGGGGAATACCCGTTTGCGTCTGGGGTTGTACAGCTACACCAATATTGCAGCCGTAGTCTGCCGAGGTAATCGTATAACTGTTAACCTGTGTCGCCAGTACACGGGAGCCTTTGGTCGGATGGTCGCAGGTCCAGACGATGGACGCTAATGTTACGTCAGCATCCCCTTCATTATCCTGCAATTCCCACGTCAGCGTGACGATATCGCCTTCGTCGAGCTCATCAGTATTATCATGTTCGCTGACCTTTTTGAAATCGACTTTATTGCTCTCACCGGAATTATTTTTGATGACCGGAGGATTGCCCTTCAAAATACCGGCAGATTCAGTGGTCATATAACCAGCGGGTGCGTCTTCTGCTTTAGCCAGTCTGATAGTACTTATGAAAAGTAATATCAGTAATAATATTCGTGATAATTTTAAGGATTTAGAAAACATAGTTTCATCCTGATAATTTATGAGGATGTGAAAAGCTGAGCACTTTCGCACCCAACTTTCCTGACGTAACGCTTTAGATAAGATCCTTCCAGGTCAGTTATTTTCTGACGGATTTAACGGTTCTTACTGATTTCAGTAATGGCGAGTAATCCACTTTCAGGCTGTAACCCTGAACACCGTCTGCACCCGCCGTTGCGAAGACAGATGTGGCCTGAGCATTCGTCGCAGGAATGGCCAGATCTTTATTATTCGTTGCCGATACGGCGTAACCGCCCGCGGTGTCGGTTGTGGCACTGATGCCTTCAAAGAACCATTTGTAGTTATAGTTGCTGGTCGCTTCCAGCTCGCCCGCATCCCACGTGCCGTTATTGTTGACGTCATACCAGGCTTTGAACTGGTAGGTATGGCCGACCAGCAGTTCGCTGTTCGCCTTGCCGATCAGGTTGACGGTTGGTGCTGCAGAATCCGCAATCATCACGCCAATCGTGCCGCCGACCACAGGGCCATTTGGAATATTATCGGTAGTGTCGTTGGTACTCACATCCCCGACGTCAATCAACAGACCTTTTGATGGAATACCGGTTGATGTTTTTTCGGTAATATCAACACCCAGATAGCGGCCGGCATCCGTTTCTTTTAAAATGTAAGAATCCTTGCCGTCATTACTGATGGCTGTTTTATCAGCACCTTTACCATCGCTTGTGGTATACCATTTGATGGTGGTTTTACTCACGTCAGTGTCGCCTTCCGCGTCGGCAAATGTATAATTCAGGGTAATTTTATCGCCCGGCGACATCGCCTCCGTTGAGCCGCTCTCGTGGCCGTTTGAGAAAGAAACGCTGTGATCCGTTTGCCCGCTATCCGTGCCTTTAATCACAGGAACGGTCCCGATGACCTGACCGGCAGAATCTGTCATATCAGCCAAAGCAACGTGTGAGCAGCCGACAAATAACAGGCTGGCCAGAAGGGTTTTATTAAATCTTTTCATATCAATATCACTCTGTAAGTTTGTATTCAGTTAATTTATAAAATTGCATTTATGAGGGTTTAATCAGGCGACAGGCCCTTTAAAAGTTTCGAGCCAGCATCGGATAACTCAAAATCGACTCTCAGTTCAAATCCCTGAACACCGCTTTTCCCTGCTGACGCTAATACCGCAGTCGCCTGCGCATTAGTCTGCGGAATAACCATATTGCGATTGTCTGTGTTACTGGTGGCATAACCGCCTTTTTCGCCTTGCGGATTAATTCCGTCGAACAGCCAGCGGTAATTAATCAGGGAAATGATCGGTGTTTTATCTGTATCGGAAATAGTTTCCCGGTCGGAGGGATCCCACTGACCATTTTTATTACTGTCATAAGCGACTCTGAATTTATATTCGTGACCCAGCAAAAGCTGATTGCCTTTTGTTGCGGTCAGATTCACATCCGGATTTTGTGTATCCACAATGGCCGTGACGATTTCTTTATTTCCGGCATTAAAATCCACTACAACCTGATTTGTTTGCTGGCTTTTATTTTCTGCGGGTATGGCAATAATAGAGAAAATACCCGGTAATGTGCTGGCAATTGTCGATTTCCCTTTATCCGGAGAATTCACATAATAAAGACCGCCGGTATTTTTATCGCAATCGTCTTTTGTTGCGTGGATTTTAACTTCGTGTTCATGGTTTTTATCTGACACGCTGTATGCATGGAAATTCATATTCAGATTTTCACCAGTCAGCGTCGTCGTTTCCCCTTGCAGCCCGGAAACCTTGGTACCGCTGGCTTCCAGATCGACCGTGTCTTTGCCGTTTGCATTGCGTTTCACCGCTTTATCGCTTTGCGGATCGTTAGCAATCGCCAGCTGATAGCTTACCGGGGCTTCTGAAACTTTAATTTTCACCACGTTGGACTGCTTGCTGTCGCCTTTATCATCGCTAAATGTGACCGCTAAATCGTATTCGTTGGCGTGCGGAGCTTTCGAACTGACCCACGCAGGAAACGTCAGTGTCCAGTGGTTATTGTTACCGGTACTAATGTTCGATGTGGGGGACAATGCTGGCAAGCCTAGCGTGTTTTCGGCTGAATATCCCCCCACCGGTACCCAGCGCGCCGACGCAATTTTGCGGTGAGATTTTATGTCCGCATTTAACGTCCAGTGACACCCTTCGTACGCCTGCGCCTCATCGGGGTCATCGCCTAAAATACATTGCGGCGCCGTGTTCGTGGGTTTGAGGTATACATCGATATCGAGATCTCTGACTTCGCGATATTCCAGAACGATGTCGTTATTGCGGTCAACAAAATCCATCCGGCTGCCTGCCAACGTCCGCATTTCGCCGACCGCAGAGGCATCCAGTTGTTTAGAAAGTGGTGTGCCAATGTGATAATCCAAACTCATATTGGCGGTCAGTTCATTTTCGCCAGAATCACCTTGTTTATAACCCGCTCCTATCGTCACCAAAGGCACTGGCGTGTAGTCCACACCCAGCGTGACGGAGGACGGGTCTTCCTCAAGATTATCCGTACCGAACAGTGCCACCTGATCGCCATAATATTGTTCATAAACCAGCGATGAACCTAATTGCGGGTAAAAAGGTAAATAGGTCTGGAGACGAACATCCCAGCCCCTGGCCGGGCGCTCTTCGTAATTATCGAAGTCTTTCGATTCTTTCCAGTCAGACAGCGGAATATAATAGTTTCCACTGAGCTTTAAGAAATTAGTCCAGACTTCGGAACCCATGCTGCCCCGGCGATGACCACGACTGATATCGTAGTCATAAAAGGTATTCACGCCGAACATCCAGTCTTTATTCACGTTATAACGTATACCGGCACCGATATTGGCAATATTGCGGCCTTCTTTACTGTGCGCGGAAAACTGATTAAAAATTAATGTACTTTCACCGGCGTACCAGGGAATTAAATAATCTAACGACGAGCCGTCCAGGCCGCCGTCATCGCCGATATTCAGCGTCGTTTTTACATGGCCGTATGGGGAAAGCAGTTGTTCAACGTGCGACTGTGCTGCCTGCGTTGCGGCGCCTTTCCCGTACTGATAAAGCTGGCTTTTCGCCCCTTCGACGCTGAGATTCTGGAAACCCTGCTGCGCTTCATTTGTGAGAATTTGCTCAGATTTTTTCCCGATAGTTTGGCTATCGTTTTCATTATTCCTGGACGGATTTTTCTCTGAAAATACATCCTGACTGCCCAGCGTTGGAAGGATGAAACCTTCTTGTGCGCAGACAGGAAAGCTCATCAAAATACAAAGGGCGATCTTTATATATTTAAATGGCGTGTGTTTTTTCATTTTATTAAATCGTATGCGTTAAGTATTATCCCCAATAACCATGCCTCTACAAAAGGCATGTTTGTTCCCTTTCGCAGTAATCCTGATTATTGGGCTTTTGTATATCGATATTCTGATATGGATATACCAGTGTTATTTGTTGGCCTTTAACTTCATTCTCATTATTGAAGTTTTTAAACTATCTAACTGGTGAATGAATCATACCGGTATTCATTTTAATTTTGTATGTCCAAAAAAGGACGTGGTTTTTATTCTTAAGAGAGAGCGGTGGATCCTGTGCACGTAAACCGGCATTTCAATATGTTGCTAAAACAACCCATTGCTAATAAAGTCAAAGACTCATTTACGGCTGTGCAACATGCCAGAACCTTCTTCGTGAGACGCCGATTTCCATGCCTGCTCCTGCTTTGCCCGACAGTTCGTCTTCAAAAACCACGCTGCGGATCCTCTCCATTCTGGTTTTCAACTTTGCCAACTATCTGACGATTGGCCTGCCGCTGGCGATTTTGCCGGGCTATGTGCACGACCATCTCGGCTACAGCGCGTTCTGGGCGGGGCTGGTGATCAGCCTGCAATATTTCGCCACGCTGCTGAGCCGTCCGCACGCCGGGCGTTACGCCGATAAAGTCGGGCCAAAGCGCGTGGTGATGCTTGGGCTGAGCGGCTGCCTGCTCAGCGGCGTGTTTTATTTGCTGGCGCTGTGGTTTGATGCTTCACCGGTGGTCAGCCTGGCGTTGTTGTGTATCGGGCGTTTGCTGTTGGGGGCGGGGCAAAGTTTTGCGGGAACCGGTTCAACGCTCTGGGGCATTAACGTGGTGGGTTCCCTGCATATCGGTAAAGTGATTTCCTGGAGCGGGGTGGTGACTTATGGTGCGATGGCGATTGGTGCGCCGCTCGGCGTATGGGTTTTCAGCATGGGTGGCCTGACGTTGCTCTCTGTGTGCATCATTCTGGTAGCACTGGCGGCATTTATCACGGCATGGCGTAAGCCGCCGGTAGCAGGGACGGCTTCGAAGCAAATCCCCTTCCGTCAGGTGCTGGGCAAAGTTCTGCCTTACGGGATAATGCTCGCTTTGGCCTCAACAGGATTCGGTGTAATCGCCACATTTATCACGTTGTTTTACGCCGCCAAAGGTTGGCCCGGTGCGGCATTTTCCCTGACTTTTTTCAGTGTAGCCTTCGTCGGCATGCGTTTGTTATTACCCAACAGCATTAATCGTTTTGGCGGATTGCGTGTGGCGCTGGTCTGTTTTGTGGTGGAGATTACCGGGCTGGTTCTGGTGTTTTTCGCGCCCTCATCGCCGGTGGCAATGATTGGTGCGTTTATTACCGGTGCGGGGTTCTCACTGGTGTATCCGGCGTTAGGGGTGGTGGCGGTGAAAAAATTGCCGCAGGAAAATCAGGGCAGCGCACTGGCGACCTATTCGGCGTTTCTCGATTTATCACTGGGAATTACCGGCCCGCTGGCGGGCATTCTGATGGCGCAGGCCGGTATTGATTCGATTTATCTGGGTTCAGCGCTGCTGGTGCTGATTTCGATGGCGCTGGCCTTGCGGTTGTTGTTACGTCAGACTTCGCAGGAAACCAGCGCCACTGTCAGTAGTGAGTAAACCGCGCATCAGACACCGTGGATACGCCCCATATGCAGCGTATCCACCAGTTCGCCGTCGCGCATGGCGTAGTACGGGCTGTGGCCTTCAATGCTAAAACCATACTTTTTGTATAGCCCGATGGCGGCCTCGTTATCGGCGTAAACCGTCAGCTCGACGCGTTTCACATTCAGCCATTTATCACAGAGTTCCAGAGCGGCTTCGAGCAGTTTGCTGCCCACGCCACGCCCCTGAAAGCCGGTATCCACGCCAACGCCGAAAGACGCGACATGGCGGCGTCGCCAGATATCTTCAACCATGAGCGTCAGATTACCGACGAGCTTACCGTCGATGCAGGCGACCAGCGCAAACCTGCCGGGGGAATGGTTAGCCAGACGGTCTTCCCAGAGTGTGCCTGGTGGGTAAGGAAGTTGTAGGGTGTCGCGATAAACAGGAACCTGAGCGTATAGGTGTTGAAGCGCTTCGGCGTCTCTGGCTTCTGCGTGGCGTATGACTATTTCGCTCATGGCGACACTCCTCTTTTAGTGGTTACTGTTTGAATATCCTCTACATTTATCAGGAATTGAATAAGAGTCAATCGAATGTTGGGTGAAAAATAATGCTTTACAAGTGCGAATGATAATGATTATTATTGCCATGCGTTCCGGGGATGGCCTCACACCAAGGTCAAACGGGTCCCCAAGAATGCACGACATTGCTCACATTGCTTCCAGTATTACTTAGCCAGCCGGGTGCTGGCTTTTTTTTTGCCTTTTTCCTTCATATTTCCGGCTGGTAGTGCGTTGGCTGCGCTCGCTCACCCCGGTCACATACTTATGTATGCTCCCGGGGATTCGTTCCCTTGCCGCCTTCTCCCAACCCGAACTATTTTGGAAAAACCTTTTTTCTTATCTTGCCCACAACACGAACTATTTCGAAAACAACACATCTTTTCTCTTTTCCAAATTCTTCTCATGTCTTCTACAAATCCTTTGGATTTAATCATCTGCGTTTGTTCATATTTTTTGAACAGAGGGGTGAAGTTTTTACGCTTTCTTATTCTCCGGCGTTGACTAGACTAGAGAAAACATTGAGGAGAGTTGAACATGATCTACTTACGTCAGGCACAAGAACGCGGTCACGCAAGTCACGGCTGGCTGGAAAGCTGGCACACCTTCTCCTTTGCAGATTATTACGATGCGAACTTTATGGGGTTCTCCGCGCTGCGGGTGATCAATGAAGATTTCATCGATGCGGGGCAGGGGTTTGGTAAACATCCGCACAAAGACATGGAAATTCTGACCTACGTGCTCGAAGGCACTGTGGAACATCAGGACAGCATGGGCAACAAAGAGCAGATTCAGGCGGGTGAATTCCAGATTATGAGCGCCGGAACCGGTGTGACGCACTCCGAGTACAACGGAAATAGCGACCGTAAACTTCACCTTTATCAGATTTGGATCATTCCGGACAAAAAAGGTCTGGAGCCGCGTTACGAACAGCGTCTGTTCGACGCGCCGCAGGGCCGCCAGCTGGTGCTTTCTCCGGATGCCCGTGATGGTTCCCTGAAAGTTTTCCAGGATATGGAACTGTCACGCTGGGCGCTGAAAAAAGACGAACAGTCGGTTTACACGATCCAGGCTGAACGCCGCGTGTGGATCCAGGTGGTGAAAGGCACCGTGTCCATTAACGGCCAGAGAGCCGGGCAGAGCGATGCGCTGGCCATCTGGGATGAAACGGCGTTGTCGGTGCATGCCGACGAAGACAGCGAAATTCTGCTGTTCGATCTGCCACCGGTCTGATGATTTCTGGCACCACGCTAAAGGCGACTCCGGTCGCCTTTTTTGTTTTTGTCCCTTAGTCCTTTTCCCCGCGTTTGCATTGCTGAATTTTTCGGCTTCGTGACGGTATTCACACCCGCAACAAATCGACCGGCAAATCTTTGACCCCCTTCGCACATTGCTTTTAGTTCTATGGAAACCGGTTTCCAAAGAGACTCAAATACCGTCAGAAAGAGAAAACGGGCAGAACATAAATTATCTGGGAGTGAAGCAAAAATGAAAAGAATCATGCTTTGTTGTTCGGCGGGGATGTCGACCAGTTTGTTAGTTCGCAAAATGAAAGAGGTTGCGGCGCAGCGCGGCGAAGACGTGCAGATTGATGCGTTCGGAGCCAGCGAGTTTGACGAGAAATTCCGTGATTATCAGGTGGTGCTGCTCGGGCCGCAGGTGCGTTACATGCAGGGCGATTTGTCGGCCAGGGCGGCGGAATTCAATATTCCGGTCGAAGTGATCAACATGATGGATTACGGCATGCAGCGCGGCGATAACGTGCTGGACTTCGCCTTTGGCCTGATCGCACAGGAAGGAAGCCGCGTATGAGTGGCCTTTATCAGGCGATGGTTAACGTCATCGAAAAGCACATCACCCCGCTGGCTGGCAGCGTCGGCCAGCAACGGCATGTCATTGCGATCCGCGACGGCTTTATCGCCGCACTGCCTTTCATGATTATCGGGTCGTTCATGCTGGTCTTTATTTTCCCGCCATTCTCGCCGGATACCACCAACGGTTTCGCGCGCGGCTGGCTGGATCTCTCGCTGAAATACCGCGAACAGCTGATGCTGCCGTGGTATCTGAGCATGGGCGTGATGACCTTTTTCATTTCAGTCGGTATCGGCGCGAGCCTGGGTAAATATTACAAACTCGACCCGATCATGACCGGTTTGCTGGCGTTTATGGCCTTTCTGCTGGTCGCCGCGCCGTATCACGACAAACAAATTTCCACGCAATACTTCTCCGGCGAGGGTATTTTCACGGCGATCCTGACGGCGATTTATGCCGCCGAAGTGTATGCGCTGCTCAAACGTCGCAATATTACGATCCGTCTGCCAAAAGAAGTCCCGACCGGCGTGGCGCGCTCGTTTGAAATCCTGATCCCGGTCGTGGTGATTGTCGCCACACTGCATCCGCTGAACCTGTTTATTCAGTCCACCACCGGCATGATTATTCCTGAAGCGATTATGCATCTGCTGGCGCCGCTGGTTTCCGCGTCGGATTCCCTGCCGGCGATTCTGATTTCAGTGTTTATCTGCCAGGTCTTGTGGTTTGCCGGTATTCATGGCGCGCTGATTGTCACCGGCATTATGAACCCGTTCTGGATGACCAATCTGGCGCTGAACCAGACCGCGTTACAGGCGGGCGAACCGCTGCCGCACATTTATCTGCAAGGTTTCTGGGATCACTACCTGCTGATTGGCGGCGTCGGCTCGACCCTGCCGCTGGCGATTTTGCTGTTGTGCAGCAAGGCCGTGCATCTGCGGACGATTGGTAAAATGGGCGTGGTGCCGAGCTTCTTCAACATCAACGAACCGATCCTGTTCGGCACGCCGATTATCATGAATCCGGTGTTTTTCCTGCCGTTCACCCTGGTGCCAATGCTCAACGCCGTTTTCGCGTATACCGCCACAAAACTCGGCTGGGTCGCGCAAGTGGTGTCGCTCACACCCTGGACAACGCCTGCGCCAATTGGTGCGTCATGGGCCGCAAACTGGGCATTCAGTCCGGTAATTATGTGCCTGTTCTGTATGGTGTTATCAGCAGTGATGTATTACCCGTTCCTGAAGGCGTACGAACGTACCTTACTCAAACAGGAAGCGGAAAAGGCCGGTGCCCAAACGGCGGGTAACGCCGTACCGGTCAACAGCTAAAACGCAAAGCAACGGACAGCGAGGATGACGATGAAATACGCATTTCCAAAAGAATTCTGGTGGGGCAGCGCCAGCTCTGCGCCGCAAACCGAAGGTGAAACCCTGAGCCACGGTAAAAGTGCGACGGTCTGGGATCACTGGTATTCGCAGCAACCGACGCGTTTCCATAACGACGTCGGCCCGCAGGACACATCGACGTTTTATAAAAATTGGCGCGAGGACATCGCGCTGCTGAAACAGCTCAATCACAATACGTTCCGCACCTCCATTTCCTGGGCGAGGCTGATCCCGGGCGGAAAAGGCGCGGTGAATCCGGAAGCCGTGGCGTTTTATAATCAGGTGATTGACGAAATGCTGGCGCAGGGCGTGCAGCCGTTTATCAACCTGTTCCATTTCGATATGCCGATGGCGATGCAGGAAATTGGCGGCTGGGAAAACCGCGACGTGGTGGAGGCTTATGCAGAATATGCCGATACCTGTTTTGCGCTGTTCGGCGACCGCGTCAAACACTGGTTCACATTCAATGAGCCGGTCGTGCCGGTGGAAGGCGGTTATTTGTATGATTTCCATTACCCGAATGTGGTGGATTTCAAACGTGCCGCGACGGTGGCCTATCACACCATGCTGGCGCATTCTCTGGCGGTGAAAGCTTACCGCGCCCGCCAGCAGGGCGGCGAAATTGGCATCATTCTCAACCTCACTCCGTCGTACCCGCGTTCGCAAAATCCGGCAGATCTGAAAGCCGCGAACATTGCTGACCTGATGTTTAACCGCAGTTTTCTCGATCCGGCGCTGCGTGGTGAATATCCGCAGGAACTGGTGGAATTGCTGAAAAAACACGGCCAGCTTCCGACCTGTCAGGAAGGCGATGCAGCGTTGTTGCAGCAGGGCGTGGTGGATTTACTCGGCATCAATTATTACCAGCCGCGCCGTATCCAGTGCCGCGACAGCATGGTGAATCCTGAAAGCCCGTTTATGCCGGAGTGGTTCTTCGATAACTACGTGATGCCGGGCCGTAAAATGAACCCGCACCGTGGCTGGGAAATTTACGAGCAGGGGATCTACGATATCCTCACCAATCTGCGTGAAAACTACGGCAATCCACGTTGTTTCATTTCCGAAAACGGCATGGGTGTGGAAAATGAATTGCGCTTCGAAAAGGCGGGCCGGATTGACGATGACTACCGCATTGAGTTTGTCAGCGGACATCTGAAATGGTTACACCGCGCGTTGCAGGAAGGCAGCGGTTGTCTCGGCTACCATATGTGGACATTTATTGACTGCTGGTCATGGATGAATGCCTACAAAAACCGTTATGGTTTTGTGCAGCTGGATCTCACCACCCAAAAACGGACGGTGAAGAAAAGCGGTGAATGGTTCGCGGGTGTTTCTAAAAACAACGGTTTCGATTAACAAGGGAACGGCATGGCAAACATAAACGACGTCTCGCGGCTGGCGAACGTGTCGAAAGCGACGGTTTCCCGTGTCCTGAGTGGCAGCCGCGGAGTAAAAGAGGAAAGCCGCCTGGCCGTGATGCAGGCGGTGGAAACGTTGCAATATAAACCGAGCGTGATTGCGCAGTCGCTGTCCACGCAGTCCACCGGCTGTATCGGCGTGATTTGCGCGGCAGAAAACATCAACCAGTCCACCGGTTATCTGCACGCACTGGAAAAAGAGTTGCGGCTGAACCAGAAATATTTGCTGCTGAGATTCGCTACGGATGCGGCGGGCCTGGCGCATTCGGTTAACGAAATTGGCAGAGGGTTATGCGATGCGATGATCGTGATCGGCGCGCGGTTTGAACTGCCGCCGTTGCCGGAAAACGTCATTACCATTGATTGCCTTGATGAAGATTCCGACCGCAGCATTCACTTTGACCGCAGCTTTGCCGCAGAAACCGCCTGCCAGTATGTGTTGCAACAAGGGCGCCGGCAGATTGCGCTGATTAACGCAGAAAATGGTGACACCGCCGGGCAAATTTTGCAGGGCTATCATCAGGCGCTGGAAAAATTTCTGCTGCCGTATGACCGGCGGCTGGTACACAGCGGCGAACAGGCGCTGGCGCAGCTGCTGGCACAAAACGTTCCGTTCAACGCATTGCTGGTGCCGGATGACGCCTGTGCACAGGACGCCCTGCGGCAACTCGCGCAGCACGGGCGCGCGGTGCCGGCCAGCGTGATGGTTTTCAGCCTCGACAGCACGTTACCGCCGGGGATTTCCGCCGTACCGGCCATAACGTATCCGCTGGAAACGCTGGCGCAAACCGCCATGGCGCTGCTGGCCGGGCAGTTTTCAGCGAACGCGGGCGCTCCGGTGCGCGGCCAGCTTTCAGTCCCTTTCTGACAAACGTCTCATGTCGCGCAGCAACGGATACCCGCCTGCGCGATTGTTTGCTACCATTACGCTCTGATCCCCTTAATCCAGTTCATTGAAAAACGTGAAGAAAAAAAGGCCCGTACTCCAGGATGTTGCCGATAAAGTAGGCATCACCAAAATGACGGTCAGCCGTTATTTGCGCAATCCCGAACAAGTTTCCAGCGCCTTGCAGGAAAAGATTTCGGCTGCGCTCGATGAACTGGGTTACATCCCAAACCGCGCTCCGGATATTCTCTCGAACGCCAAAAGTCGCGCCATCGGCGTGTTACTGCCGTCTCTGACCAACCAGGTGTTCGCCGAAGTGCTGCGCGGCATCGAAAGTGTCACGGATATTCACGGCTACCAGACCATGCTGGCGCACTACGGTTACAGCCAGGAGCGCGAGGAGCAGCGTCTCACGTCGCTGCTTTCCTACAACATCGACGGGCTGATTTTGTCCGAGCGGAGTCACACTGCGCGTACACTGAAAATGATTGAAGTCGCCGGTATTCCGGTGGTGGAGATGATGGACTGCGTCTCGCCGTGCGTGGATCTGGCGGTCGGTTTTAACAACTTTGAAGCCGCACGGCAGATGACACAGCAAATCATTGCGCACGGGCATCGTCATGTGGTGTATTTCGGCGCGCGTCAGGATGAGCGTACGATCATCAAACAGCAGGGTTACGAGCAGGCGATGCGGGAATCCGGGCTGGAACCGTACAGCGTGATGACCAGCCGGTCATCCAGCTACAGCGGCGGTGCGGAATTACTGCGTCAGGCGCAAAAAGACTGGCCGCAAATCGACAGTATTTTCTGCACCAACGATGACCTCGCGGCGGGCGCATTCTTTGAATGTTTACGGCAGGGGTTGAGCATTCCGTCACAAATGGCGATCGCCGGTTTCCACGGTCACAACATGGGACAGGCGATGGAGCCACCGCTCGCCAGCGTACTCACGCCGCGTGAAAGAATGGGGCAGATTTCAGCCGAACGCCTGCTGGCGAGATTGCGCGGCGAAGAAGTCGTACCGAGGATGGTGGATGTAGGGTTCACCATCTCGGCAGGCGGAAGTATTTGATTTAAAACTCCTTCCCCTCTCACGAGGGGAAGGCTGGGATGGGGTGTTGGTTTTGCGCATGGCAGGGTTGCCATTAAAACCCCCTCCCGACCTCCCCCTTCGCAGGGGGAGGAGAAAGTCTTACTCCTGTAATGTTTTCAAGGCGGCTACGCAGCGATCGACCACACCTTCAAACTTATGATCGATATTCACGCGTAAGACATCCGGCTCATCTTCGCCCGGTTCTTCGAGCGCATCGAACTGGCTTCTCAGTAAATCGGTCGGCATAAAATGCCCGGCGCGCGCTTTCAGGCGCTCGGCAATCACGTCAAAACTGCCTTTCATGTAGATGAACACCATGCCTTCGTTGTCTTTACGCAGCGCGTCGCGATAGCGGCGTTTCAGCGCGGAACAGACAATAATGCCGGTTTCATTTTTATGGCGCAGGCTGTAAGCCGCGTCATTCAGACGTAATAACCACGGCGCACGATCGTCGTCATTGAGCGGCGTACCGCTGGCCATCTTTTGAATATTTGCGCGGGGATGAAGATCATCACCGTCGATGAATTTTGCGTTAATTTCACGGGCCAGTGCCGCGCCGACGGTGGATTTACCGCTGCCTGACACGCCCATCAGAATGATGCTTTGTCCTGCCATAAGTATGATCTCTATCCCAAAATGAACATTTCGACTGCGTAGTGAGTCCTAATATTACCATGTTACCGGTATCATGATACCGGTAACAAATGGAGATGTGACTAATATCACAAAGGAATGCACTGCTGTTTTAGCGGTCGCGGTCTGTACCCGTTGCACTGTTAATTCCTACAACATGTTGAAAATTAAAAATAATGCGTCACCCGTCTGGCCACGATGCCACGGTGACCGCATGAGGGGAAGAATATGCCAATAGTTATTGTAGCGGTGGGCGTTGCACTGCTGTTGTTACTTATGATCCGATTTAAGCTGAACGGCTTTATCGCGCTGATCCTGGTCGCTCTGGCGGTCGGGATTATGCAGGGTATGCCGGTCGATAAAGTTATTACGTCGATTAAAAACGGGGTAGGCGGAACGCTGGGCAGCCTGGCGCTGATCATGGGCTTCGGGGCCATGCTCGGTAAAATGCTGGCAGATTGCGGTGGTGCGCAACGTATCGCGACGACGCTTATCGAAAAATTTGGCCGTGAGCACATCCAGTGGGCTATCGTGCTGACCGGTTTTATCGTCGGTTTTGCGCTGTTCTATGAAGTCGGCTTCGTGCTGATGCTGCCGCTGGTCTTCACCGTTGCTGCGGCTGCGCGTTTGCCACTGTTGTACGTGGGTGTGCCGATGGCAGCTGCGTTATCCGTGACTCACGGTTTCCTGCCTCCGCACCCGGGCCCGACCGCAATCGCGACCATTTTCCATGCGGATATGGGGAAAACTTTACTCTACGGTTCGCTGCTGGCGGTACCGACGGTGATACTGGCAGGTCCGGTGTATGCGCGCTTCCTGAAAGGTATCGACAAGCCGGTTCCGGAAGGTCTGTTTAACCCGAAAACCTTTACCGAAGAAGAGATGCCAAGCTTTGGCGTGAGCGTCGCGACGTCTCTGGTGCCGGTGATTCTGATGGCATTCCGCGCGGTCTGCGAAATGATCCTGCCGAAAGGCCATCCGGTTCTGGCGTACGCTGAGTTCTTCGGTGACCCGGTGATGGCAACGCTTATCGCGGTGCTGATCGCAATCTTCACCTTCGGCCTGAACCGTGGCCGCAAGATGGAAGACGTCATGGCAACCGTGACCGATTCCATCAAAATCATCGCGATGATGCTGTTAATTATCGGTGGTGGCGGTGCGTTCAAGCAGGTTCTGGTCGACAGCGGTATTGAGAAATACATTGCAGCCCTGATGGATGGCAGCAACTTATCTCCGATCCTGCTGGCCTGGTCAATTGCCGCCGTTTTACGCCTCGCGCTGGGTTCCGCAACCGTTGCGGCCATCACTGCAGGCGGTATCGCGGCTCCGCTGATTGCAACCACCGGCGTCAGCCCTGAGCTGATGGTGATTGCGGTCGGTTCCGGCAGCGTTATTTTCTCTCACGTTAATGACCCCGGTTTCTGGCTGTTCAAGGAATACTTCAATCTGAGCATCGTCGAAACCTTCAAATCCTGGTCCGTGCTGGAAACCATTATTTCCGTGTGCGGCCTGGTGGGATGCCTGTTGCTGTCGATGGTTGTTTGATTGACTGCTGAAATCATAAAAAGGCGAGCCATCGGGCTCGCCTTTGTTTTCAGGTCTCTGAATATGCAGCGGCTTTAAGCGAACACGACTTTCAAAGTACCAGTAGCCTGCTGGGATTCAGCGATAACGATTTGCACATCCCGGCCTAACTTATTAAGACACTCAATCATCTTCGCTTCGCTGATCCCACGGAACTGTCCACGAAGTAATGCAGATACTTTCGGTTGAGTCATGCCAAAAAGTTTAGCGGCCGCAGACTGTGTCAGACGTCGGTTTTGCATGAGCTCTCCGATTTTCTGAGCAAGCTGAGCTTTAACCAGCATTTCTTCTGCATCGGGTAAGCCGATGTCGGCGTAAACATTCCCGCTGCTGATTTCAACTTCAATTGGGTCTTTCATTAAATTTGTCCTCTTGCATGAGCTTCAGCAATTTTCAGACGTTCATTGATCTTATCAATATCAGGTTTTGGCGTAGCGATTCCACTGGAGGACTTTTTCTGGAAAACGTGTAAAACATACACGGCGGTGGCAATTTTCACGGTATAAACCGCGCGATAAGTATCACCTGACAAATCTTCCACAACTTCTAAAACGCCTGCACCTTTGTAGCCTTTCAACGGTTTGGCATGACAATGCTTACTACCCGTTTGTGCCAGATGCAGGGCGTAGCCGAAAGAATCCTGAATATCTTCCGGTAATGACGCCAAATCTTTTTTACTGCTTCCAATCCAGAAAAGCGTTTTCATACGTGTTCTCATCCCTGAACATCCGAAACGCAAATATACCCATATGGATATATATTGTCTATTTAATGCCCACTAAATCTTCAAATACGCCCTGATCCCGTCGAGGAACATCTGTGTGGAAAGCATGACCAGAATCAGGCCCATCAGGCGTTCGAGGGCGCTGACGCCTTTATCGCCGAGCAGGCGCAGGAACAGATTCGACAGCAGCAGGATCGCCATCGACATGCCCCAGGCGATGAACAGGGCCAGCGTGAGGTGGCTCATCTGATTCGGATACTGGTGCGAAAGCAGCATCAGCGTGGCAAGAATCGACGGGCCGGCGACCAGCGGGATCGCCATCGGGACGAGGAACGGCTCTTCACCGGCAGGCAGGCCGCTGCTGCTTTTCTCTTCCGACGGGAAAATCATTTTGATGGCAATCAGGAACAGAATGATACCGCCGGAAATCGATACGGTTTCAGTACGCAAATTCAGGAACGACAGGATTCTTTCCCCGGCGAACAGGAAAATCAGCATCAGGATCAGGGCAATCAGCATTTCGCGGATCAGCACCACGCGGCGGCGTTTCGGATCAAGATGTTTTAAGACCGACATAAAAATCGGTAAGTTGCCCAGCGGATCCATAATTAAAAACAGCAAAATGGTTGCTGAAATCATTTCGGTCATGACTACCTCAGAATGATGAAATTCGGGTTAAAAACGCTTGTTATAAGTTGTGCTGCTATTAATGGCGGCACTATTGATTAAATTCACTTGCCACTTTTAGTACATTTTGTAAGGTGGTAGACCAGCGCGTTAACAGAGCATGGTGCATCATAAAAAGGCGCCAACGTAGTGCAAAACGCGCGTTAAGCTTTTTAAGCCGTTATCACCCTCAGGGCAGGACAGATATTATGAAAAATGTAGGTTTCGTTGGCTGGCGTGGAATGGTCGGTTCTGTACTCATGCAACGCATGATTGAAGAACGCGATTTCGACGCTATCCGTCCGGTATTCTTCTCCACCTCTCAGCACGGTCAGGCCGCGCCTTCTTTCACGGGGCAGTCTGGTACCTTGCAGGATGCCTATGATCTGGACGCACTGAGTGCGCTGGACATTATCATCACCTGTCAGGGCGGCGATTATACCAATGAAATCTACCCGAAGCTGCGTGAAATCGGTTGGTCTGGCTACTGGATTGACGCAGCATCCTCTCTGAGAATGGAAGATGACGCGATAATCATCCTCGACCCGGTCAACAGCGCGGTAATCCATCAGGGTATCGACAAAGGTATCAAAACCTTTGTGGGCGGTAACTGTACCGTCAGCCTGATGCTGATGTCCCTCGGCGGTTTGTTTGCCCATGATCTGATTGAATGGGCGTCGGTTGCCACCTACCAGGCAGCTTCCGGCGGCGGCGCGCGCCACATGCGCGAACTGCTGACCCAAATGGGTATGTTGCATAACAGCGTCGCGAAAGAGCTGGAAAACCCGGCTTCTGCCATTCTGGATATTGAGCGTAAAGTGACGGCGCTGACCCGCAGCGGCACGTTGCCGACTGACAACTTTGGTGTTCCGCTGGCGGGCGGTCTGATCCCGTGGATCGACAAACAGCTCGATAACGGCCAGACCAAAGAAGAGTGGAAAGGCCAGGCGGAAACCAACAAAATTCTCGGCACGTCCAGCATCATTCCGGTGGATGGCCTGTGCGTCCGCATCGGTGCGCTGCGCTGCCACAGCCAGGCGTTCACGCTGAAACTGAAAAAAGACGTATCGATCCCTGAAATCGAACAAATGCTGGCGTCGCACAACGACTGGGTTCGCGTCATCCCGAACGACCGTGAATTGTCTATGCGCGAACTGACGCCAGCGGCGGTGACCGGCACCATGAATACGCCGGTGGGTCGTTTGCGTAAACTGAATATGGGCCCGCAATATCTGTCTGCATTCACTGTGGGTGACCAGTTGTTGTGGGGCGCAGCAGAGCCATTACGCCGCATGCTGCGCATCTTGCTGTAACGGCATAATTACCCTGATTTCACCCCAACGGGACACCAGCACGGTGTCCCGTTTTTATTTCTGTCATCAACCACTTCGCCGTTTAACCGCATTTTCCCCAGTGCAACTCTCTGAATTTCATTTTGCGAAAAATTCATCGGTTTCTGGCCGCTGAAATTTCGAACCTTTGTCTATGCTTAGTAGAAGAGCTCTGCCTCTTTGAGAAGCTGAATTAGAAACTTATTTAGAAATTGTGAGCATGGGCGCAATCGCGCATTTTTGGCAAAACCTAAACTCTGTCAGATCACAATGTCACGATGAAAAGGGGAGCACACTGGGATCACGTTTCACATTGAATACCTGAATGATTTTATTGGATTTATTGATTTAATTAATCATAGGACGAAATACATGTCTGTACTTCCCGATCAGCACGTCATTAATCAAATTATATCTGGCCACTACGCTGATCCTTTTTCGCTTTTGGGAATGCACTCTGTGGCAGCCGGGCAGGAAGTGCGTGCCTTACTGCCTGATGCCGATCAGGTCTGGGTCATTGATGTTGAAAAGGGTAAACAGGTGGCAGAACTGCGGCGTTACGACGATCGTGGTTTCTTTGTCGGGCTTATCCCCCGTCGTAAAACGGCTTTCCGTTACAAGCTGGAAGTCCGCTGGGGCGAGAATCGGCATGTGATCGACGACCCGTACCGGTTTGGTACGCTTTTGCAGGAGCTGGATGTCTGGTTGCTGGCTGAAGGGACGCACCTTCGACCTTATGAAAAACTCGGTGCACATCTGCAAACACTTGATGACGTCGAAGGCGTCAGCTTTGCCGTCTGGGCACCGAATGCGACGCGGGTTTCCGTCGTCGGTGAATTTAATTTCTGGGATGGACGCCGCCACCCGATGCGCCAGCGGCGGGAAAACGGTATCTGGGAACTGTTCATCCCTGCGGTTCACGAGGGGCAGTTGTATAAATTCGAAATTATCGACTGCCGGGGGCATGTCAGCCTGCGTGCTGACCCTTACGCATTTGAGGCACAGATGCGCCCGGATACCGCTTCATGCGTGAGAAAAATACCGGAGGTTGTGCCTTTTTCAGAAGCCAGAAAAAAAGCCAACGCGCTTAACCAGCCGGTTTCTGTGTACGAGGTCCACTTAGGTTCGTGGCGGCGTCATACCGATGATAATTTCTGGCTGAGCTATGGCGAGCTGGCGGAACAACTGGTGTCGTACGCCAAATGGATGGGTTTTACGCACATTGAATTGATGCCGGTTAACGAGCACCCGTTTGATGGTAGTTGGGGCTATCAGCCGCTGGGGATGTACGCGCCGACCCGCCGTTTTGGCACGCCGATGGATTTCAAAGCGTTTGTCGACGCCGCACATGATGCCGGTCTGAACGTGATACTCGACTGGGTGCCGGGGCATTTCCCGAGTGACTCTCATGGTCTGGCAGAATTCGACGGTACAGCTCTGTATGAATATGCCGACCCGCGTGAAGGTTATCATCAGGACTGGAATACCCTGATTTACAACTATGGCCGCCACGAAGTGCGTAACTATCTGGCCGGTAACGGCTTTTATTGGGTAGAACGCTTTGGTATCGATGGCCTGCGTGTAGATGCGGTGGCTTCGATGATTTACCGCGATTACAGCCGTAAAGCCGGGGAGTGGATCCCCAATCATTTCGGCGGACGCGAGAATCTTGAGGCGATTTCCTTCCTGAAATACACCAACCAGACGATTGGCCGCGAACTTGGCGGTGCAGTGACGCTGGCAGAAGAATCCACCGATTACCCTGGCGTTACCATGCCGCCGGATGCCAACGGGCTGGGTTTCCATTACAAATGGAATATGGGCTGGATGCATGATTCGCTGGCTTATATGCAGCTGGATCCGGTTCACCGCAAATACCACCACAATCTCATGACGTTCGGCGTGCTTTACGCCTACAGCGAGAACTTCATATTGCCGTTATCGCACGATGAAGTGGTTCACGGTAAGAAATCTCTGCTCGACAAAATGCCGGGAGATGCGTGGCAGAAGTTCGCTAACCTGCGCGCCTATTATGGTTTTATGTGGGCACATCCGGGTAAAAAACTGCTGTTTATGGGCGGCGAGTTTGCGCAGGGGCGTGAGTGGAACTTTAACGCCAGCCTCGACTGGCACCTGCTGGATGACCCGACCGGCTGGCACTGCGGCGTGCAGCATCTGGTGCGTGATTTGAACCTGACGTATCAGGCCAACGCGCCGTTGTATGAACTTGATTACAACCCGCGTGGTTTCGAATGGCTGGTGGTCGACGACCATGAAAACTCCATTTTTGCCTTCGCGCGCCGCGATGAAAATGGCGGCGAGGTGATTGTCATCAGCAATTTCACGCCAGTTCCGCGCGAACACTATCGCATCGGGATCGGTCGTCCGGGGCATTATCGCGAAATCCTGAATACAGATTCCCATTTTTACCGTGGCAGCAACGTCGGCAACGGCGGTGACGTTTACAGTGAAAATATTGGCCATCATCAACGTGAGCATTCGATCAGCGTGACTATTCCACCGCTGGCGACTGTTTATTTGCGAAGGGAGGCGTAATGAAACAGCTCGAAACCGGTCAGGCCGCGCCATTTGGCGCACATCTCAGAGATAACGGCGTGAATTTTTGCCTGTACTCCGCGCATGCGGAAAAAGTGGAGTTATGTCTTTTTGATGAGACCGGCAGCGAGCAGCATCTGCCTTTACCAGGGCGTACCGGCAATTTGTGGCATGGTTTCTTACCGGAGGCAAAAGCCGGCCAACGCTACGGCTACCGTATTTACGGACCGTTTGACCCTAAAAACGGGCATCGATTTAATCCCAGAAAGGTGCTGATCGACCCCAGTGCCAGAGCCGTTGACGGCGTGCTGCATGACAATGCGCGATTCACGGGCGGTACCGATTCGCCGGACGATAAGGACAGCGCGGTGGTGGCACCGAAATCGGTGGTCGTCGCCGGTAAGTTTGACTGGGAAGACGATAAACATCCCGCCACGCCGTGGGGTGAAACGGTGATTTACGAAGCGCATGTGCGCGGGCTTACGCGTCAGCACCCGCGTATTCCGGCGGCGATCCGCGGCACTTACGCCGGGCTGGCACATCCGGTCATGCTCGAATATTTGCAGCATCTGGGCATCACGGCCATTGAGTTATTGCCGGTTCAGCATCACGCCGATGAGCCGCGTCTGCAACGCCTCGGTCTGAGTAATTACTGGGGCTATAACGTGCTGGCGCCTTGCGCGGTTGAGCAGAGTTATGCCAGCGGGTTGGGGGGCGTTTCAGCGCTGAATGAATTCAAATCGGCGGTGAAAGCGCTGCATCAGGCGGGCATAGAAGTGATCCTCGACGTGGTGTTCAACCACAGCGCGGAGCTGGATATCGACGGGCCGTTTATTTCGTTTCGCGGTATCGACAATGCCAGCTGGTACTGGCTCAACGACGATGGCTCGGACAACAACATGACCGGCTGCGGCAACGCGATGCGGCTAATGGACGAAGAAGTCGTCGCCTGGACGCTCGACTGCCTGCATTACTGGGTGCGTGAATGCCACATTGACGGATTTCGTTTTGACTTAGCGACACTTCTCGGCAGAACGCCGGAGTTCACTGAGCAATCGCCGCTGTTTAACGCGATTAAGCAAGATCCGTTGCTGTCCCAGGTCAAGCTGATTGCTGAACCCTGGGATATCGGTACCGGCGGTTATCAGCTCGGGAATTTCCCGGCACCTTTCGCTGAATGGAGTGATGTCTGGCGCGATGAAATGCGCCAGTTCTGGCTGCACGGTAACCTTCCAATCGGGCAGTTTGCAGGGCGTTTCGCTGCATCAGCAGATAAATTCAACCCCGAGCAGCGCGCACCCTACGCCAGTATCAACATGCTGACCGCGCACGACGGTTTTACGCTGCGCGATTTGGTCAGTTTTAACCAGAAACACAATCATGCCAACGGTGAAGAAAACCGTGACGGGCATAACGAGAATTTCAGCCAAAACCACGGCGAAGAGGGGCTGGAGGCTTCTGCTGACGTTCTGCATCAACGGCGTCTCAGCCAGCGAGCCCTGCTGGCAACGCTGTTTCTGTCACAAGGCACGCCGATGCTGCTGGCCGGTGACGAGCAGGGTAACAGCCAGTCGGGCAACAACAACGCCTATTGCCAGGACAATCCGCTGACCTGGCTCGACTGGGGAAACGCGGATGAAAGCCTGACGGCCTATGTTTCTGCGCTGGTTGCGCTGCGTCGGAAAATTCCCGCGCTGACGCAAAACCGCTGGTGGCATGCGCAGGGGGACGATGTGCAATGGCTGAATCAACAAGGACAACCGATGAACATCGGCGACTGGGAGCAGGGGCCGCAACAGTGGCTGCAAATTCGCCTGTCACAGCGCTGGTTACTGATGGTGAATGCCTCGCTGCACGAGGTGGATATGCAACTGCCGCCAGGAAACTGGCAGCCCGTTGCGCCGTTTAACAGCGTGCTTTTTGATGAGGAACCCCGGCGTGTCATGGAAGGTTCGCAATGGCGGGCAGCAGCAAAAACCCTCTGTGTCCTACAAGATTTCACTCCACAGAGCCGGTAATTATAAAAACGAAGGAGTCAGATATGGCGACATTAGATAACCGGGACCCGGTCATGCTGGCACGTCAGTTGCCGCTTAAATCCGTGGCGTTGATTCTGGCAGGGGGACGGGGTTCAAGATTGAAAGATTTGACCGCAACCCGCGCAAAGCCCGCTGTCCATTTTGGCGGGAAATTCCGCATCATTGATTTTGCCCTGTCGAATTGCCTGAACTCCGGCATTCGCCGTATCGGCGTGATCACACAATATCAGTCGCATACGCTGGTTCAGCATATCCAGCGCGGCTGGTCTTTCCTCAACGAAGAAATGAACGAGTTTGTTGACCTGCTTCCGGCGCAGCAGCGTCACAGTACCGAACATTGGTACAAAGGCACCGCCGACGCTGTCTATCAGAATCTGGATATTATCCGCCGCTATCACGCTGAATTTGTGGTGATTCTGGCCGGGGATCACATTTACAAAATGGATTACTCGCGGATGCTCATCGACCATGTACAGAAGGGCGGTGAATGTACCGTCGCCTGTCTCGAAGTGCCGATTGCTGAAGCGAGTGAGTTTGGCGTAATGGGTGTGACGGAGGATTATCAGATCACCAGCTTCGTCGAGAAACCGAAAGACCCGCCGGCGATGCCGGGTAATCCTGACGTGGCGCTGGCGAGCATGGGCATCTACATTTTTAATGCAGACTATCTGTTCCGCATGCTGGAAGAAGACATGGCAAGTGAGGAGTCCAGCCATGATTTCGGCAAAGACCTGATCCCGAAACTGACCCGTCAGGGCGTGGCGCGTGCGCATCCGTTCGGTTTGTCTTGTGTCACGCAAAACGACGAATTGCCACCTTACTGGCGCGATGTCGGGACGCTCGATGCCTACTGGCGTGCCAATCTGGATCTGGCGTCGGTGACGCCGGAGCTGGATATGTATGACCGCTCCTGGCCGATCCGCTCGCACATGGAGCCGCTGCCGCCCGCCAAATTTGTACAGGACCGTTCGGGCAGCCACGGTATGACCATGAATTCGCTGGTGGCCGGTGGCGTGATTGTCTCCGGTTCGGTGGTCGTGCATTCGGTCCTGTTCCCGCGTGTACGCGTCAACTCTTTCTGCAACATCGATTCGACGGTTATTTTGCCTGATGTGAACATCGGGCGTTCCTGCCGTTTACGTAAATGTGTGATTGACCGCGCCTGTCAGATCCCGGAAGGCATGGTGATTGGTGAAAATGCGGATGAAGACAGCCGGCGTTTTTATCGTTCAGAGGATGGCGTTGTGCTGGTGACCCGCGCAATGTTGGCGAAACTATAAACAGACGTTAGAAAGCACTTTTTCGTCGTCCCGGCAATTAACGCCGGGACGACCGGGATAATCAGGAGCGCGAATGCAGGTTTTACATGTTTGTTCCGAGCTGTTTCCGCTGTTAAAAACGGGCGGCCTTGCGGATGTAGCGGGGGCATTGCCCGCCGCTCAGATTGCTGAAGGCGCTGACGTCCGCGTACTCATTCCGGCTTTCCCTGATATCAAAAAAGGGCTGGGAGAGACCCGCGTTATCGGCACACTGGCGACCTTCGCCGGGCATGTCACCCTTTCACTGGGCTACTTTGACGGCGTGGGCATTTACATCATTGATGTGCCGGGTTTGTACGACCGCCCCGGCAGCCCTTATCACGATCAATCGTCTTTCGCTTATCCGGATAACCATCTGCGTTTTGCCTTGCTGAGCTGGATGGCGTGCGAACTGGCGCTGGGTTTTGACCCGCACTGGCAACCGAATATTGTGCATTCCCATGACTGGCACGCCGGGCTGGCGTCGGCGTATATCCGCGCCCGCAACGCGCCGGTGCGCACCGTCTTCACGGTACATAATCTGGCATTCCAGGGGCTGTTTGGCGCGCATCATCTCGATGAGCTTTACATCCCGCGTGAATTCTTCCAGATGCACGGGCTGGAGTTCTACGGCCAGATTTCTTACCTGAAAGCCGGGCTGTATTACTCCGATCACGTGACGACCGTCAGCCCGACGTATGCCAAAGAAATCACGCGTCCGGAATATGGCTACGGTATGGAATCCCTGCTGCTGGAGCGCGAAATGCAGGGGCGGCTGACCGGCATTCTCAACGGCGTGGATGATGCTATCTGGCAGCCACGGGATGATGTGCTGCTCTCCGCCCGTTATGACGCCGATGATTTGCGATCTAAAGCCGTCAACAAAGCGTATTTGCAACGGGCGATGGGGTTGGATGTGGACGACTCACGGCTGGTTTTTGCCGTCGTCAGCCGCCTGACCAGCCAGAAAGGGCTGGATCTGGTGCTGGAGGCACTGCCGGATTTACTCGAACGTGGCGGCCAGCTGGCGTTGCTTGGCGCAGGGGATGCCGTGCTGCAACAGGCATTTCTGGCCGCTGCCGCCGATAACCCGGGGCAGGTCGGCGTACAGCTTGGCTATCACGAAGCGTTCTCTCACCGCATCATCGGCGGTGCGGACGTCATCATGGTGCCGAGTCGTTTCGAGCCTTGCGGATTAACTCAGCTTTATGGATTGAAATACGGCACGTTGCCGCTGGTGCGCCGCACCGGGGGCTTAGCCGATACGGTAGTCGATTGTGCGCTGGAAAATCTGGCTGACGGAACGGCCAGTGGTTTTGTCTTTGAAGAAGCAACGGGGAAATCGCTGGGAAATGCGATCCGCCGGGCATTCGTTTTGTGGAGCCGTCCTAAACACTGGCGACACGTCCAACAACACGCCATGGGTATTGATTTCGGCTGGAAGGTGGCAGCGCAGGAGTATCTCACGCTGTACAACCGTCTGTTGTCCTGAACCCTGAACATAGCTCACCAGATCGGGAATGTAACGTTATGACTTCACCGTTTAATTACAACTCACCGACAGTCAGTGTCGAAGCGCTAAAACACTCTATTGCCTACAAACTGATGTTTATTATCGGCAAAGATCCTTCTATTGCGACCCAACATGACTGGCTGAATGCCACCTTGTTTGCCGTACGCGATCGTATGGTGGAACGCTGGTTGCGCTCCAACCGGGCGCAAACCTCACAGGACGTGCGGCAGGTTTATTATCTGTCGATGGAGTTTTTGATTGGGCGGACTCTCTCGAATGCGCTGCTGGCGATGGGCATTTATGATGATCTCAAAAGTGCTCTTGATGAAATGGGTTTTGACCTCGAAGAACTGATCGGCGAAGAAAACGACCCCGGTTTAGGCAATGGCGGCCTGGGGCGGCTGGCGGCATGTTTCCTCGATTCACTGGCCACGCTGGCGTTGCCGGGGCGTGGCTACGGTATCCGTTATGAATACGGTATGTTCGCGCAGAGCATCATTAACGGCCAGCAGATGGAAGCGCCGGATTACTGGCTGGAATACGGTAATCCGTGGGAGTTCCAGCGCTATAACACCCGTTATAAAGTCCGTTTCGGGGGCCGCGTTCAGCATGAAGGGGTGAAAACCCGCTGGCTGGAAACCGAAGAGGTTATCGCCTGCGCCTATGATCAGGTCATTCCCGGCTACGATACCGACGCCACCAACACGCTGCGGCTGTGGGGCGCACAGGCCAGTAACGAAATCAATCTGGGTAAATTTAATCAGGGCGACTACTTCGCGGCGGTGGAAGATAAAAACCATTCCGAGAACGTATCGCGCGTCTTGTACCCGGACGATTCTACCTATTCGGGACGTGAACTGCGTCTGCGTCAGGAGTATTTCCTGGTGTCGGCGACGGTGCAGGACATCCTCAACCGTCATTACACGACACACCATACTTACGACAATCTGGTCGATAAAATCGCCATCCACCTCAACGATACCCACCCGGTGCTGTCGATTCCTGAGCTGATGCGGTTACTGATCGATGAGCATAAATTCGAATGGAAAGATGCGTGGGAAACCGTGTGCCGGGTGTTTTCTTACACCAACCACACGCTGATGAGTGAGGCGCTGGAAACCTGGCCCGTCGACATGATCGGCAAAATCCTGCCGCGCCATCTGGAGATTATTTTCCAAATTAACGATCACTTCCTTAAAGAAGTGGCGGAGAAAATCCCGAATGATAACGGCCTGTTGTCACGTGTATCCATTATCGACGAAGGCAACGGCCGTAAGGTGCGGATGGCGTGGCTGGCGGTGATTGCGAGCCATAAAGTGAACGGCGTATCTGCGCTGCATTCCGATCTGATGGTGCAGTCGCTATTTGCCGATTTCGCGCATATTTATCCGGATCGCTTCTGCAATAAAACCAACGGTGTGACGCCGCGCCGCTGGCTGGCGCTGGCTAACAAGCCGCTGTCGGCGGTCATTGATGACGCCATCGGCCAGACCTGGCGTTCTGATCTCAGCCAACTGGCAGAGCTGGAACAGAATCTGGATTATCTGAGTTTTCTGCAGGCGATTCGCAAGGCCAAGCTGGATAACAAGAAAAAACTGGCGCTGTTTATCGCCCAGAAACTGAATATTGTCGTCGATCCAAAAAGTCTGTTCGACGTGCAGATCAAACGTATCCACGAATACAAACGCCAACTGATGAACGTGCTACACGTCATCACCCGTTATAACCGCATTCTCGAAGAACCGGATGCCAACTGGGTGCCACGCACGGTGATATTTGCCGGGAAAGCCGCGTCGGCGTATTACGCAGCGAAACAAATTATCCGGTTGATCAACGACGTGGCGTCAGTGATCAACAACGATCCGCGTATCGGCAATAAACTGAAGGTGGTGTTTATTCCGAACTACAGCGTCAGCCTGGCGCAGCTGATCATTCCGGCGGCCGATCTTTCCGAGCAGATCTCGTTGGCGGGTACCGAAGCATCGGGAACCAGTAACATGAAATTCGCGTTAAATGGCGCACTGACTATCGGCACGCTGGATGGCGCGAACGTTGAGATGCTCGAACACGTTGGTGAGGAAAATATCTTTATCTTCGGCAATACCACACCGCAGGTTGAGGAACTTCGCCGTAAAGGCTACAACCCGCATACGTACTTTGAGCAGGACGCCGAACTGCATCAGGTGCTGACACAAATTGCCACCGGGGTATTCAGCCCGGGCGAACCAAAGCGTTACACGAATCTGTTCGATACGCTGGTGAATCTGGGTGACCATTATCAGGTACTGGCGGATTATCGCAGTTATGTCGATACGCAGGATAAAGTCGATGAGCTGTATAAACTGCCGGAAGAGTGGACGCGGCGAACGCTGCATAACATCGCTAACATGGGCTATTTCTCTTCAGACCGCACGATTCAGGAATATGCAGATGAGATCTGGAATATTAAGCCTGTGAAGTTATAGCAGGCTAAGAATACTTTAATATATATATTTGCCATTACATATCCGTGATCAATATTTGACTTATGTATCGGGTGGTAACCTCATCAGGTTGCCATCCTTTCATGTTTGGTAACTTTCTTAATGGCAAGGGAGTTATTATTATGGATCTACCGAAAGTTAATAAAATCCAAATCTCTGAGATTGATAGTAAAAATAAAGTAAAAAAAATGTTGAGCGGTGTTTTGGTTACAGCACTGGCAAGCACTATTGCGCCTGCATTCGCCGCTGAAGGCGGTGAATTTGCCGTACCACAAGCCCAATCCGTTGAACATACCCAAGCGACGAACAATGTGGAATCAGCCGTTCTTCTGCAAAGGTCATCTGTAGATGACGTCGTTTTTGCAGCACATTATAGTCACTCCAGCCACGCAAGCCATGCGAGTCATTATTCCTGTACCCCTGGTAAAACTTGCTAGTTGATTTATAACGGGCCAATAAATAATGTTGGCCTTCTTATTATTGAGGCATAAATATGAGCAGTGTCTGTTCTGGGTCTAATGAACTCGGTGAGTTTGTGTGTATTCATATTGATAAGACTATTTATTCTCTTATCTCAGTAATGAAGGTTTGCTATGAAATATCAACATCTTACTATGTTCACATTACAAACTCTGAAACCCATCCTAATGTTTTTAATGTATTTTTATACTTGAAGGAAGGCAGTAAAGAAAGCCCGGCATCGTCGGTTTGTCAGTCGTTTTTGGAACAGTTATTCGAACAGGATATGCGGCAAAAGATAATTTCAGAGACAAATGGAATTCGTGAAATAATAGTGAGAAAGGCTTTCTCTGCTGCGACAAAAAGAAATGAGCCGATGAGAGCAGATTATCAAAATGACGTACAAAAAATTATGATAAAAAGGGCATAATATGGATTTCAATTTGCCCGGGGATATTTATTCTCAAGAAATCATTCCCAGCGTATGTCAGGATTTTAAAGAATATCTGTCCTGTTCTTATACGTTCAACGATGGTTGCATAAAGATCACTGTCATAGTATATGAGAAATATTTTTCAGACCAGAAAGAAATAATCCATTCATTTTTGAATTATTATCTGGATAAAAGTATTCAGGAGTCCGTCGTAAATGGCCAGTAAATTCAAACCACTATCATCATTCGAAAATGAGAAGGATTATACTTTTCTGCCGTTTAAATTCAGCCATCTTCAGGATGATGTCTATTTTCTTTCAAATGATTTTGGCGAGTGGATTACACTAAAGAATGAAGAATTCCGTGATTTTTATAACAAAAAACTAAAGTTAAACTCAGATATCTATTACCGGCTGAAGTCAAAAAATTTCTTAACCGATAGCACTTCTACAGTTAATATTGAATTATTGGCTTCAAAATACAGAACAAAAAATAACTTTTTAGAATCCTTTTCAAAACTACACATTTTTGTGCTTACACTAAGATGTAATAATACATGTATATATTGTCAGGCATCCAGAAAAAGTATTACCGCTGACTGCCAAACATATGATATGCATGAGGATGTATTAGAGCATAATGTTGAGTTATTCCTTTCTATGCCTTCTACGCATTTGACATTGGAATTTCAGGGAGGAGAATCTACTTTAAATATGGGGCTGGTCAGGAGAGCGATTGAACTTGTAAATATAAAAAATAAAACAAAATATATTAACTATGTAATATGCACAAATCTATGTGATATAAATACGGCTGATCTAAGTTTTCTTTTGGAAAATAACGTTTCCATTAGTACTTCACTTGATGGCCCGAAATTCATCCATGATGAAAACAGACGTTTCGGAAAGTTTAGTGCTTATGATAGTTTAGTAGAGAATCTAAATTCTATTAAAGATAAGATCGGAATTGAAAATGTCAGTGCATTAATGACAACAACAGTTAACAGCCTGAATTATCCCTGTGAAATTATAGATGAGTATGTTTCATTAGGATTTAGAAATATATTTATCCGGGAGTTGAATCCTTATGGTTTTGCTAAAAAATATTTCCATAAAATAGGTTACAGTACTGAAGACTTCTTATCTTTCTACAAAAAATGTTTTGATTACATTATCAGTTTAAATAAGCAAGGAGTATCTTTTCAGGAGTCCTATGCGGGCTTGATTTTAAAGAAGTTACTAACCCCCTGGTCGACAGGGTTTGTTGATCTCCAGTCTCCTTGTGGTGCGGGGTTTGGTGTAACACTTTATAATTATGACGGAAATATTTATCCCAGTGACGAAAGCAGAATGATGGCTGAAACAGGCGATAAATACTTTAAAATGGGAAACGTCAGGGAGAATAGCTATGAGGAAATATTCTTCGGGGATACGATGCAGTTACTTGCCAGTGCGGGAGTAAACGATGCCCTTCCTGTTTGCAGTGACTGCGCATACTCACCTTTCTGCGGGGCTGACCCTGTAAGACGCTACCAAACGACGGGTTCAATATTCGGGCACCCAGGAAATGATGATTTCTGCGTGAAGAATAGAGAAATTATTAAGTTTATCATTCAAAGATATCTTTATTCTGACGGAGAAACGCAGAGAATAATGAGATCCTGGGGGACGAGTTTATGATGTTTTTTGAAAATGATGATAATGCCGTCTTTGTCAATCCGGTGGAAACGATAAACCTGGAAGATATCGTTTTTGGCAGAGTAAGCCGGGATTTTAAAAAGTATGACGAAGAGAGTATATACTTTTTTAATACCAGTGATTATATCGATGTGATCGCTTGTAAAAATATAAAAGCGCTGGTGATAAGCCAGGAAAATGCACAATTAAGGCTTGTTAAAAATGCTCTAAATATTCCCGTTGTGGTTGTTGAACCAAAAACATCGTTTTTCGAAGGAGATATAATCACAATTAATAAAAATGGAAGGATTCATAAGAACTTCAGGGTTAGATCGAAAAATAATGCGTTCCTTGTTACTGAAACATGCAATAACTTCTGCATTATGTGTCCTCAACCCCCAAAAAAGAATGATGCTTTTCAATTTTCAGATTTAGAATCACGAGTAAGTTCTATTATAGGAAACATCGACCCGGTTGATTTCCCAGAAACGCTGTGCATCACTGGCGGCGAACCGACAATGCTAAAAGACAGCCTGATTAGAATAATCGATAATATATCTTCAGCAATGCCTGGTACTATTATACATTTATTATCCAATGGCAGGACTTTGTCTTATCCGGCATATGCTCACGATATTGCTAAAGCATCACGCCGTAGAATTCTCATCGCAATACCCATCTTTTCTCATGTATCAAATATCCATGACTATATTGTTCAATGCCAGGGGGCATTCGATCAAACTATAGCCGGGATATATGAGTGTTATAAAAATTCAATCCCGGTTGAATTGAGGGTGGTATTGCATAAACAGACAATCCCTTACCTTATTGATTTGGCTGAGTTTATATCAAGAAACTTATTCTTCGTGAAGCATGTCGCTCTGATGGGAATGGAGAATATGGGGTTTGCTAAGTTGAATCGGGATGATTTGTATATGGATCCCCTTGACTATAAAGATACACTCTCGGAAGCGATATCTTTACTTAAATCACATGCTATTGACGTGACTATTTATAACCTTCCATTATGTACGGTAAATAATGATGTTATGGATATTTGCGAAAAGAGTATCAGTGATTTTAAACAAGTTTATTTTGAACAGTGTAAATCATGTTCTAAGTTTGAAGAATGTAGCGGTTTCTTTAGCTCAACGACTGAAAAATTTTCATTAACCAGAAGAATTACGCCGTTCCATTGAAACCTATTCACGAAAAAGGCTGATGGCGGCTAAAAAACCAATAAAAAATGGCACCCTGGCTAAAGTGCCATTTAGACATCCAGATTTTAAGACGCCAGCGACAAATGCTTCTTCTGTTGCTTATGTGTTTCCAGCCATTCGGTAACGCGCTGCTGCTGCGCTTTATCCAGCCACATACCGAGTTTGGTACGGCGCCAGATGGCATCGTCGAGCTGGGTGACCCACTCTTTTTCTACCAGATAACGCAGCTCAGCTTCATAAAAACCGTGGCCGAAATCTTCGCCCAGCGATTCAATGCTGGTGGCATCGTTCAGGAACAGCTCGGTTTGACTTCCGTAAGTTCGTGCATAACGACGTGCCAGTGATTCAGGTAACCATTTGAAGCGGTTGCGCAAATTAGCGCTGTAAGTATTACGATCGCCATTCAGCTTGCCGCCAGGCAGCACAGCGGTTTTCGTCCAGGCCGGGCCAGCTTTCGGGTAGTATTTCACCAGTTTTTCCAGCGCGTGTTCCGCCAGCTTACGGTAGGTTGTCAGTTTGCCGCCAAACACAGAAAGCAGCGGGGCTTTGCCATCCTGATCGTGAACATCCAGCGTGTAATCACGGGTTACGGCCTGTGGGGAATCAGACTCATCGTCGCACAACGGGCGCACGCCAGAGTAAGTCCAGACGATATCTTCCGTGGTCATCTGCTTTTTAAAGTGGTCGTTATACACTTTCAGCAGATAGCTCACTTCTTTATCGTCGATTTTCACATCTTTCTGATCGCCATGATATTCCACGTCGGTGGTTCCGATAATCGAGAACTCATCCAGCCATGGGATCACAAAAACAATACGGTGATCTTCGTTTTGCAAAATGTAAGCCTGCGGCTGATTGTGTGCACGCGGAACCACAATATGGCTACCTTTGATCAGGCGGATACCGTACGGCGATTTCAGCTTCAGGCCGTCATCGAAGAAATGTTTAACCCACGGCCCCGTGGCGTTCACCAGACCTTTAGCGCGCCATGTGAAGGTTTTGCCGGTGTCGATATCTTCGGCTTCCACCATCCACAAACCTTCTTCGCGCCATGCCCGGGTCACACGTGTGCGGGTACGGACTTCGCCGCCGCGCTCTTCCACTTCCTGCGCGTTAACAACCACTAAGCGCGCATCGTCAACCCAACAGTCTGAGTATTCGAAACCTTTGGTGAGCTCGGGTTTCAGCACTGATTCGCTGCCGAACTTCAGGCCTTTACTGGCGGGCAGGCTGGTACGTTTGCCCAGATGGTCATACAGAAACAGGCCAGCGCGGATCATCCAGGCCGGACGCAAATGTGGCTGATGCGGTAAACGGAAACGCATCGGGAAGGCAATATGCGGTGCCATTTTTAACAGCACTTCACGTTCAGCCAGCGCTTCGCTGACCAGACGGAACTCGTAGTGTTCCAGGTAGCGCAGGCCACCGTGGATCAATTTAGAACTGGCCGAAGAGGTTGCGCAGGCCAAGTCTTGCGCTTCAAGCAGCAGAACAGACAGCCCGCGGCCAGCTGCATCTACTGCGATGCCGGTACCATTAATACCGCCACCAATTACGATCAAGTCTTTGGTTTCCACGTCATCTTCCTCCAGATGTTCGCAATAGCTCTTTTATGTTCGTTTTCGCTCACGATTGTAATCGAGATTCGACAAACAAGCCAAGAGTTAACCAAATAAAAACAATTATGCGTGATGGAGGTAACATTTTTGTGTCAGTAACGAGCAAACGGAACAGGTGAGTACAAAACCGAGCGCGACAGCACGCGGGATTTTTCGAAATTGTTCGTTTTAAGAAGGGATGGGAAGCGAGATGACTCAGGGAGCGCTGCCCGGGCTGCGCTCCCTGAATGAAGAGGGATCAGCAAAGTTCGAGATGTACGTCGTACTTATCGATAATACGTTTCACACTGTCAGGTGGCTGTTTATCGGTAAACATATAATGAATGAGATCCATTTTGCCGAGATTCACCATCGCGTTGCGGCCAAACTTAGAATGGTCGGTGACCAGCATGACGCAGCGGGAGTTCTCAATAATTGCGCGTTTGGTTCGTGCTTCGTGATAGTCGAATTCGAGCAGAGAACCATCCATATCGATGCCGCTGATGCCGAGAATGCCATAATCGAGGCGGAACTGAGAGATGAAATCGAGAGTCGCTTCCCCCATGATACCGCCATCGCGGGCACGGACTTCGCCACCCGCGAGAAACAGGCGGCAGTCATCTTTAGCACTGTACAGCGTGGCCACATTCAGATTATTGGTCACAATACGCAGATCTTTATGATTAAGCAGCGCATGCGCCACGGCTTCCGGTGTCGTACCGATGTCGATAAACAGCGTAGAGCCGTCGGGGATCTGGCTGGCAACACGTGCGGCGATGCGTGCTTTGGCTTCTGACCACATCACTTTGCGGTCGTTATAGGCCGCATTCACTGAGCTGGAAGGTAGCGCTGCGCCGCCGTGGTGGCGGTGAATTTTATTCTGTTCAGCTAAATCATTCAGATCACGGCGGATAGTTTGTGGACTGACCGCAAAATGCTCCACCAGTTCTTCGGTGCTGACATACCCTTGCTGGCGGACTAAATCGATAATCGCATCATGGCGTTGTGTTTGTTTCACCCGAATCCCCTAGTTGCTTTTTTTGCGCGATGTGCGCGTATCAACAAATGCCATCACCAGCCCAAGCCCGAGGCCGAAGGTGTGGGCGGCATTCGCCACGGCGGAACCGCCAGTGGTGTAACCGATGAACATAAAAATGAGCGAAATCACCAACAGGCCACCGGGTACGTACAACCGGCTTTCCGGTTTCAACTGGCCAGTCAACCACGCGTATCCCATCAGCGCATAAACCACGCCAGATAACCCCCCGAACCAGACGCCATTAACCATCGACTGGCCCCAGCCGCTGATCAGGGCAGAAATCACGGTGACGGTGAATAATTTACCGCTGCCCAGATGCATCTCTATCTGGCTCGCCAGATACCACCACCAGGCCAGATTAATCAGCAAGGCAATGAATGAGAAATTCATCAACGCCGGTGTAAACCAGCGCCAGACCTGGAATACGCGTGAACTGTCAGGCCACGCCAGCCAGTTCATGACGAGTTCATCTCCCAGTATTTGTTGCAGGATAAAGACCGCAAAACTCAGGGCTATCATGCCGATAGTCACGGGGCCTGCACGGCTGCGCAGGCTTTTCAGAAACGGTGTGTGCGACATCCGCAAATGTGGCTGCGCTTTGCCGGTTTTCCAGCTGGCCTCCTGATAGCGCGGATGCAGTGGATCGCGCACAAACAGCGCAACCTGTTTCTCGGCCTCTTCCAGACGGGATTTGTCTTCCAGCCAGAGCTGGACCTCCTGGCTTTCATGTTTGATCGTCAGCGTGAAACCCTGCGTTGCCATGTAATCGACAAATGCCTGAGCGAGGCGGGGGTTATTCAGGTTTAGAATGCGCACCATAGCGTTAACCGGTTTCCCTAATTGTTTGATTTGTTGCCGTCATTTTAGGGCAATACCTTATCTGCCAGCGTGTGGGAAGTCGATTATAACGTCAGACGAGATAAGGGGGAGAATTTACGGGGGCGGTGTTACCTTCGGTGACCAAAAAAATCACGTGGGTGTGAGATGGATCGGGATCTCGTGAAATATTACCCGGTTCCTGGACATGATTGATGGAATGCAGATCGCCAGTATTCTGGCGATAAATGCCGGTTATCGCCAGAATACGGACAAAAACCGGCATATTTATTAGCCGAACGATTAAAGCCCTTCCAGCGCCTGTTCCAGATCGGCAATCAGGTCTTCGGTGTCTTCGATACCGATACTGATGCGCACCAGCCCGTCGGTAATTCCGCTCTGACGGCGAACTTCCGGCGCGACGGCGCTGTGAGTGGTCGAGGCCGGATGGCAGGCCAGCGAATCGGTATCGCCGAGGGAAACCGCCTGCGTGATGATGTTCAGTTTATCGAGGAAAGTCCGTGCCGCGTTCAGCCCGCCTTTCAGCTCAATCGCCATAATCCCGCCGAACAGTTTCATCTGACGCGCTGCGATGGCATGGCCCGGATGTTCCGGCAGCCCAGGATAGAATACCGTTTCCACTGCGCTGTGACTGTAGAGGAATTCCGCTACCGCCTGTGCGCTCAGTGAGCTTGCTTCGACGCGCAACGGCAGAGTTTTCAGCCCGCGGATCAGCAAGCTGGCCTCGAACGGGCTCAGGCAACCACCGAACTGTTTCAGGCTCAGCGTGCGGATTGGCGTAATTAATGCCGCAGAACCGGCCACCACGCCGCCGGTCGCATCGCCGTGACCACTGATGTATTTGGTCGCCGAGTGCAGAACGATATCGATGCCCAGCGCCAGCGGACGCGTCAGGTAAGGCGTCGCGAAAGTGTTATCCACCACGCTGATTGCGCCTGCTGCTTTGGATAAGCGCGCGATTTCTGCCAGATCGGCAATGTCCAGACCCGGGTTCGCCGGTGTCTCAACCAGCACGACTTTGGTGTTTTTGGTGAAAGCAGCCTCCAGTTCGCCAACGTTCGTGACGTGTACCGGTTTGATGCCATAACGTGGCAGAAGATTGCGCACTACGCCTTCGGTCCCGCCGTACAGCGTGCCGACATGAATGATTTCATCGCCCGGCACCAGCAGGGCAAATAACGTTGCGCTGATTGCCGCCATGCCGCTTGCGCAGGCGACGGAGGTTTCTGCGCCCTCCAGCGCGGCCAGTTTCTGCTCGAAAACCGTGACCGTCGGGTTAGCAAAACGGCTGTACATATAGCCCGGCTCTTCGCCGCTGAAACGACGTGCGCCGCTGTCAAAATCCGGATAGGAGAATGCGGAAGAGGCAGTAATCGGTGTCGCGACGGCACCGGTCTGGACGTCCGGCTGCTGGCCACCATGAACGGCGAGCGTACGCATACCCAAAGAACGTGTTTTGTTCAGTTGTTTCATCTTGAAATCCTGTCGATAGTAGGCGGAAATTATATCAACACTGGAGAACGGTAGCTTTTTCGGCTTAAGAATATTTTCGGCGCAAACCGGATAGCCTGGTTATAAAGACTCGGTTTATAAAAACTTGGTTTATAAAAACTTTAGTCTGCGCCGGAGAGAGAGGAGATCAGGCTTCGATATCTTGCGGGAAGGTTTGTGACCAGGCTTCAAAGCCACCGTCAACGCTGTAAACCGACTCAAACCCCTGGCTAATCAGGAATTGCGCCGCGCCACGGCTGCTGATGCCGTGATAGCACATGACCAGAACCGGCGTTTTGGCATCGGCCTGTTCCATAAAGGCGCGCATGCTTTCATTGCTCAGATGAAATGCGCCGGGTGCGTGTGCGGCACCAAAACTTTGCGGGTCACGGATATCGACCATCACCGCTTCGCCGGATGTCAGGCGGGTATGCGCCTGTTCAACGCTGATTGCTTCAAATTGTTCCATTCTGGTCGTGCCTCATAAGAAGTTATATCGCCATTCTACCTAATAATTGCACGACGAAGACCAGACGAACAGAAGGGATAAAGGTTAAACCAGAATGACTCTCACGCCTTTAAGGCGTAGCTGCCCGATGATTTCATCGTCGGCTTCTTTTCCCGTGATCAGCACGTCGATTTGTTCGGTGCGGCTGAAGAGCATTCCTGCGCGTTGTCCGATTTTACTGCTGTCGACCAGTACCGCCAGATTTCCTACGTAATTGAGCATCTTCTGTTCTGCCATCGCGGTCAGCATATCGGTTTTATACAGGCCATCGCTGGTCAGCCCTGCGCCGCTGGTGAACATCCAGTGTCCGGCGTACAGGCTTGCATCGCCATCCTGCGGTGCCAGCGTAATCGACTGACTTTTATTGTATTGGCCGCCCATGATCACCACGCTGTCGTGTTCCTGCTCAATCAGGTAATTAGCCAGCGGCAGATAATTAGTGATCACCTGAATGTCTTTCCCACACATCTCACGCCCGAGCAGAAACGCTGTTGAGCCACAGTTAATCACGACACTTTCACCCGGCAGGCACAATTGGGCAGCCGCTTTGGCGATACGCATTTTTTCGTTGAGGTTATGGGTTTGATGAATATTAAGCGGGGTCCAGTTCTGGCGTGGCTGGTTTACGGCTTCAGCGCCGTTACGCACTTTACGCAATTTCCCCAGTTCGTTGAGTTTAGTGATATCACGACGCGCAGTAGCCGGTGAAATATCAAAATTTTCAATGACATCAGCGACGGAGATCTGCCCCTGACGCTGCAAAAGATCAAGGATGGCATTGTGTCGTTGTGGCTCTGTCATGGTGTCTCCGCGGGGGAATCTGAAAGAAGATGATTACCGCGTGATTATAAACGAGCGATAATGCGAATAAAATTGTTTCTGAAGAGGCGGAGAAAATAGTCTCCGCCTTTTCTCACAATGCTTTATAGGAAGGATTTAAACGGTAAGTCAGTATCTGTTGTGAAGCAATCTTCGAACCCGCGCGGGTAGTGATATTCGAAATTATCTTTGTCATTCGGATAGGTAAATTTGCCGCCAACCTGCCAGATAAAGGGCTTGAAGCCGTATTTCAGACGGTCTTTTTTCATCTCCCACAGCACACGAATTTCCTGCGGATCGGCCTGGAAATTCGACCAGATATCATGGTGGAACGGGATCACGACTTTTGTATTCAGCGATTCTGCCATGCGCAGCATATCGACGCTGGTCATTTTGTCGGTCACACCGCGCGGATTCTCGCCGTAGGAGCCGAGGGCGACGTCAATCTGGTATTCGTTGCCGTGTTTCGCGTAGTAGTTCGAATAGTGTGAATCACCGCTGTGATACAGGTTTCCGCCCGGCGTTTTGAACAGATAGTTCACCGCACGCTGATCCATCATGTCCGGCAGAACGCCAGCCGCTTTCTGGTCGGCAGGCAAGGTTATCAGCACGGTGCGGTCGAAAGAATCCAGCGCATGAATTTCCACATCTTTGATTTTTAACACTTTGCCCGGTGTCATGACGATGCAACGTTCACGCGGCACGCCCCAGCTTATCCACAAATCCACGCAGGTTTGCGGACCGATGAACGGCACATCAGAAGCGCAGTTTTGCATCACAGCGGCCGCGACATTTACATCAATATGATCGTTGTGATCGTGGGTGGACAATACGGCGTCGATCGCTCTGATCGCAAAAGGATCAAGCACAAACGGCGTGGTGCGCAGGTTCGGTTGCAGCTTTTTCACACCCGCCATGCGTTGCATCTGATGGCCGGTTTTCATCAGCGGGCTGCTGTGATTTTGCTTGCCGACGCCACACCAGAAATCGACACAAATATTCGCGCCGCCCTCAGATTTTAACCAAATCCCCGTACAGCCCAGCCACCACATCGCAAAAGTGCCCGGCGCGACGTTTTCCTGCTCGATTTCTTCGTTCAGCCAGGTGCCCCATTCCGGGAAAGTATTGAGGATCCAGGATTCGCGGCTGATCGTTTCTACTTTGCTCATTGTATTCCCTCATCTGAGTTTGGTTTGAATGGTTAAGTCATAATTAATCATTTTGTGATTGTATATGATTTAATTTTGAGAAATTTAGCACCGAACTTTTGCCATGACAATGATTTTCACTGACGTATTTTGGCGGATTACGGGGAGTTACAAGATAAGATAACTGACTAATTTGGGAGGATAAATAATGAATAATATCTATATTACCATGATAAATAGACAAAATATGTCTTTGTGTTTTTGTTCGCTAAACGATGAGGTAACGATATCTTGCGAGACTCCTCACAAATAATCATTGTAAATCTTTATCTGATTCAATGTGAGCATTAGAGTGCGTCTGTCCCTCACTTTTTAACGCGTGTTCAGCGTCGAAGAGATCAAACAAGGTCAGACGGAGAGTTATATGGAATTCCTCTACACCCTCTTTACCGTATTTTTTAATCAGGTAATGACCAACGCGCCGTTATTGCTGGGGCTTGTAACCCTGCTCGGTTACATCCTGCTCAGAAAGAGCGCGACGGTTATCATCAAAGGCACCATCAAAACCATCATCGGCTTTATGTTACTGCAGGCGGGATCCGGCATTTTGACGGGCACATTCAAACCTGTGGTGGCGAAACTTTCTGAAGTCTACGGCATTAACGGTGCTATTTCAGATACCTACGCGTCAATGATGGCAACGGTCGAACGCATGGGCGATGCCTACAGCTGGGTCGGTTATGCGGTGCTTATCGCGCTCGCGCTGAACATCCTGATGGTGGTTTTTCGCCGCATTACCGGCATCCGCACTATCATGCTGACGGGCCACATCATGTTCCAGCAGGCGGGGCTTATCGCCGTCTTCTTCTTCATTCTCGGCTGGCCGATGTGGACCACCATCTGGTCGACGGCGATTTTGGTTTCTCTGTACTGGGGGATCACTTCCAACATGATGTACAAACCGACGCAGTCCGTGACGGAAAACAGCGGTTTTTCTATCGGGCATCAGCAACAGTTTGCGTCATGGATTGCTTACAAAATTGCACCCTATCTCGGTAAGAAAGAGGACAGCGTTGAAGACCTCAAGCTGCCGGGGTGGTTGAATATTTTCCACGACAACATCGTTTCCACCGCCATCGTGATGACCGTATTTTTCGGCATTATCCTCTGCTCGTTCGGTCTCGATACGTTGCAGAAAATGGCCGGTAAAACGCACTGGACGATTTACATCCTGCAAACCGGCCTGATGTTTGCGGTTGCCATTTTCATCATCATTCAGGGCGTGCGTATGTTCGTCGCTGAACTGACCGAAGCCTTTAACGGGATTTCCCAACGCTTAATTCCCGGTGCTGTTCTGGCGATCGACTGCGCGGCGATTTACAGCTTCGCGCCAAACGCCGTGGTCTGGGGCTTTATGTGGGGCACCATCGGCCAACTGATTGCCGTCGCCATTCTGTTTGGCGTGGGGTCTTCCATCATGATCATTCCCGGCTTTATCCCGATGTTCTTCTCCAACGCCACCATCGGCGTATTCGCGAATCACTTCGGTGGCTGGCGCGCCGCGCTGAAAATCTGCCTGGTGATGGGGATGATCGAAATCTTCGGCTGCGTCTGGGCCATCAAACTGACCGGCCTCAGCGCCTGGATGGGCATGGCCGACTGGTCAATTCTGGCACCGCCAATGATGCAGGGATTCTTTAGCGTTGGCATGGCCTTTATGGGCGTGATTGCCGTGATCGCGGTGCTGTATATGTTCTTCGCCGGTCGCACGCTTCGCGCCGAAGAAGATGCCGAAAAACAAGCTCTTAATGAGTCTGCTACTCACTAATCAACGAGGTTTCCATGACAGTACGAATTCTGGCAGTTTGCGGTTGCGGGCAAGGCAGTTCGATGATCATGAAGATGAAAATCGGGCAGTTTCTGACACAGGAAGGCGTGGAACACACCATGAACAGCTGCGCGGTCGGTGAGTATAAATCTGAGCTGAGCGGCGCGGACATTATCGTCGCCTCCACGCACGTCGCTGACGAAATCACCGTCAGCGGCAACAAATATGTCGTCGGTGTGCGCAACATGCTTTCGGCGGCGGATTTCGGCCCGAAAGTGATGGAAGTCATTAATGCTCACTTCCCAACCTCGCTGAAAAAGTAAGGAGCGCGCAATGAAACTGCGAGATTCGCTGGCCGGGAATAACTCGATTTGCCTGAAGGCGGAGGCAGAAACCTGGCAGGAAGCGGTGAAAATTGGTGTCGATATGCTGGTCGCTGCCGATGTCGTCGAGCCACGCTATTACCAGGCGATTCTGGATGGCGTTGAGCGTTTCGGGCCTTACTTCGTGATTGCGCCGGGCCTGGCCATGCCGCATGGCCGCCCGGAAGAGGGCGTCAAAAAAACCGGTTTCGCGCTGGTTACGCTGAAAAAGCCACTGGTGTTCAACCATGAGGATAACGATCCGGTGGATATCTTGATCACGCTCGCCGCCGTCGATGCCAACGTACATCAGGAGGTGGGCATCATGCAGGTCGTGAATCTGTTTGAAGATGAAGCCAATTTTGATCGTCTGCGTGATTGTACGACAGCGCAGCAGGTACTGGATTTAATTGATAAAACCTCCGCAGACGCTGAGGCGTCCCAGGCTTACTAAAGTAAGGAAAACCAACATGTCTCATTCATTACCGATGTTGCAGGTCGCGCTCGATAACCAGTCAATGGACGACGCATACAAAACCACACGTCTGATTGCCAGTGAAGTCGACATTATTGAAGTCGGCACCATCCTGTGCGTGGCTGAAGGCGTGCGCGCGGTGCGTGACCTGAAAGCGCTTTATCCGGAAAAAATCGTGCTGGCTGACGCCAAAATTGCCGACGCGGGTAAAATCCTCTCACGCATGTGTTTTGAAGCCAACGCCGACTGGGTCACCGTGATTTGCTGTGCTGACATTAATACCACCAAAGGCGCGCTGGGCGTGGCGAAAGAATTTGGCGGCGACGTGCAGATTGAGCTGACCGGTTACTGGACGTGGGAGCAGGCGCAGGAATGGCATGACGCGGGCATTCAGCAGGTGGTTTATCACCGCAGCCGCGATGCTCAGGCCGCCGGTGTGGCGTGGAGCGATGCCGATATCACGGCGATCAAGCGTCTTTCCGATATGGGCTTTAAGGTCACGATCACGGGCGGTCTGGTGCTGGAAGATTTGCCGCTGTTTAAAGACATTCCGGTTCACGTCTTCATCGCAGGACGCAGTATCCGTGACGCAAAAGACCCTGTAGACGCGGCGCGTCAGTTCAAAAAATCCATCAGCCAGCTCTGGGGCTAAGGGAAATCGCATGATGCATAAAGCCGTTCCACTCGGGATCTATGAAAAAGCTTTGCCTGCGGGCGAAGACTGGCTGATGCGCCTGACGCTGGCGAAAGAGCTGGGTTTTGATTTCGTCGAGATGTCGGTCGATGAAACCGATAGCCGGTTGGCGCGGCTTGACTGGTCACGCGAGCAACGTTTGCTGGTTGTCGATGCGATTTCGCGCACCGGCATCCGCATTCCGTCGATGTGCCTGAGCGCGCACCGGCGTTTCCCGCTGGGCTCTGAAGACGATGAAACCCGTAATCAGGGGCTGGAAATCATGCTTAAAGCCATCGTGCTGGCGCAGGATTTAGGCATCCGCGTCATTCAGCTCGCCGGTTATGACGTCTATTACCAGCAGGCCAACGATCATACCCGTGAGCGTTTCCGTGCCGGTTTGCAGGAATCCGTGGAAATGGCCAGCCGGGCGCAGGTCACGCTGGCGATGGAAATCATGGATTACCCGCTGATGAATTCGATCAGCAAAGCGTTGGGATATACGCATTACCTGAATAACCCGTGGTTCCAGCTGTATCCGGACATCGGCAATTTATCCGCCTGGGATAACGACGTGCAGATGGAACTGGCGAGCGGTGCCGGGCACATCGTTGCGGTACACATTAAAGATACGCAGCCGGGCGTATTCAAAAATGTACCGTTTGGCAGCGGCGTCGTTGAGTTTGAGCGTTGCTTCGAAACGCTACAAAAGAGCGGCTATCGCGGGCCGTATTTAATCGAAATGTGGAGTGAAACCGCTGCCGACCCGATGCAGGAAGTCCGCAACGCACGCGCCTGGGTCGTGGATAAAATGCAGAAAGCCGGGCTGGATATGGGAGAAGTGGCATGACGGAATCACTGAAACAACGTGTTTTTGAAGCGAATATGGCGCTGCCTGCGTACGGTCTGGTGACGTTTACCTGGGGCAATGTCAGCGGAATCGACCGCGAGCGCGGGCTGGTGGTCATCAAGCCGAGCGGTGTGGAATACGAAAAAATGCAGGCCAGCGATATGGTGGTCGTGAATTTGCGCGGTGAAGTGGTGGAAGGGCGTTACAGGCCGTCATCGGATACCGCCACGCATCTCGAGCTTTACGCCCGTTTCCCTGAACTTGGCGGCATTGTGCATACCCATTCTACCCATGCCACATCGTGGGCACAGGCTGGTGTTGCCATTCCCGCGTTAGGCACCACGCATGCGGATTATTTCGCGGGCGCTATTCCGTGCACACGCCCGTTGTCGCGTGAAGAAGTGGCCGGTGAATACGAGCTGGAAACCGGCAAGGTGATTGCCCAAACGCTGGAAGGCATTAACCCGCTGCACATGCCCGGCATTCTGGTGGCGCAGCACGGCCCGTTCTGCTGGGGAACCACGCCGGAGCTGGCGGTGCATAACGCTGTTGTGCTGGAGGAAGTCGCGAAAATGGCGTGGATCACCGGTATATTGCAACGCCCGCAGCACCCAATGGATGATTATCTGCTGCACAAACACTTCAGCCGCAAACACGGGCCGGATGCCTATTACGGGCAAAAATAGAAAACCATTACATAAGTTCTGAATTGCCAGCCAAACCCCCTCCCAACATCCCCTTCCCAGGTGGAGGCGCAAAAAACTCGATCAGCTCCCTCCCCTGCGAAGGGGAGGGTTGAGGTGGGGTATTAATGGCATCTCCGGCCACGCCGAAACTCCCTCAGACATGATTTCATGCATTTTTTGCCGTTCAGACAGTGAGCATTTTTTCGGCATTGGGTTTATACATAAAGGTGCCTGGATCACATTTTTTCTCACGGAAACACTCCGTCCCCACTGACAGAAAAGAGACTGCCCTATGTCGAAAATCACGCTCAAGCAGGATGTTTTTTTGGCGGCGCTAACCCGCCAGTGGCAAGCGTTTGGACTCACTTCAGCCAGGGACATGACCCGGCATCAATGGTGGCACGCGGTCAGCGCCGCCGTGGCTGAACAACTCCCGCCGCAAAATGAGTCCGTGAGCAGTAAAAGTAAAAAGATCACCCGTCACGTTAACTACATATCGATGGAATTTCTGGTCGGGCGTCTGACCGGTAATAACCTGATTAACCTCGGCTGGTACGAAAAAATTGCCAGCGCGCTTGAGCCGTTTGATATCAACCTGACAGACCTGCTTGAAGAAGAAATCGATCCGGCGCTCGGTAACGGCGGGCTCGGGCGTCTGGCGGCCTGTTATCTTGATGCGATGGCATCGGTCGGGCAACCGGGCACCGGCTACGGCCTGAATTATCAGTATGGTTTGTTCCGTCAGCGCTTTGTCGATGGCAAACAAAAAGAGTCGCCGGATGACTGGCACCGCAGTGAATATCCGTGGTTCCGCCATAACAGCTCTCTGGCCGTGAATGTCGGCATTGGCGGGAAAATCGTGAAGAACGAACAGGGTGTTTCCCGCTGGGAACCCGAATTTACGCTGCGCGGCGAAGCCTGGGATTTGCCGGTGATGGGGTATCGCAACGGAATTACGCAGCCGCTGCGTTTATGGGAAGCCACGCATCCGCACCCGTTTGATCTCGAAAAATTCAATGACGGCGAGTTTCTCAAAGCCGAGCAGCAGGGCATTGATGCGGCCAAACTCACTAAAGTGCTGTATCCGAATGACAACCATCAGGCCGGTAAACGCCTGCGCCTGATGCAGCAATATTTCCAATGCGCCTGTTCGGTGGCGGATATTTTACGGCGTCACCATTTCCTTGGCCGCAAAATCAGCGAGCTGCCGGATTACGAAGTGATTCAGCTCAACGATACCCATCCGACCATCGCGATCCCGGAAATGCTGCGCGTTTTGCTCGACGAACATCAGCTGAGCTGGAACGATGCCTGGCACATCACCAGCCGCACGTTTGCGTATACCAACCACACGTTAATGCCGGAAGCGCTGGAAACCTGGGACGAAAGCCTGGTGCGCAGCCTTTTGCCGCGACATTTCCAAATCATCAAACAAATCAACGCCAATTTCAAAAAGCTGGTCAGCAAAACCTGGCCGGGCGATGAGGCGGTTTGGGCGAAACTGGCCGTGCATCACGACAAACAGGTAAGGATGGCGAACCTCTGCGTGGTCGCCGGTTTTGCGGTAAACGGCGTGGCGGCGTTGCATTCCGACCTGGTCGTCAAAGATCTGTTCCCGGAATATCACCAGTTGTGGCCGGAAAAATTCCACAACGTCACCAACGGCATCACACCGCGCCGCTGGCTGAAACAGTGTAATCCGGCGCTTTCCGCTCTGATTGATGAGCGCCTGAAAACGGATTCCTGGGTGAATAATCTGGATCTGCTGAAAGGCCTGGAAGACGGCGTTAAAGATAAAAAATTCTGTAAGCACTACCGCAAAATCAAGCACGACAACAAAGTCCGGCTGGCGGAATACGTCTGGCATCGCATGGGCATCAAACTCAATCCGGATGCCATTTTCGATGTACAGATTAAGCGCCTGCACGAATACAAACGTCAGCATCTCAACCTGCTGCACATTCTTTCGCTTTACCGCCAGATCCGCGACAACCCGAAACTCGATATCATGCCGCGAGTTTTCCTGTTTGGTGCCAAAGCGGCGCCCGGCTATTACCTGGCAAAAAATATCATTTATGCGATCAATCAGGTCGCGGAGAAGATCAACAACGATCCGATCGTGGCCGATCGAATCAAAGTGGTATTTATCCCGGATTATTGCGTGTCGGTAGCGGAACTGATGATCCCGGCGGCGGACGTTTCCGAGCAGATTTCAACGGCAGGGAAAGAAGCGTCGGGCACCGGCAACATGAAGCTGGCGCTTAACGGCGCGCTGACCGTCGGCACGCTGGACGGCGCAAATGTCGAAATTGCCGAGCAGGTGGGCGAAGACAATATTTTCATCTTTGGCCTGACCGTTGATGAAGTGAAAGCCGAGCTGAAGAAAGGCTATAAGCCGAAAGCCGTGGTGAAAAAAGACAAACATCTCAAGGCGATTCTCGATGAACTGGCCAGCGGTTTTTATGCCAACGGCGATAAAAAGGCTTTCGATCTGATGCTCAACAGCCTGCTCGATGGCGGCGATCCGTATCTGGTACTGGCGGATTTTGCGCAGTATTGCGAAGCGCAAAAACGGGTCGATGAATTGTATCGCAACGCTGACGAATGGACGCGCCGCACGCTGCTCAACACCGCACGCGTCGGGATGTTCAGCGCCGATCGTTCTATCCGCGATTATCAGCAACGTATCTGGCAGGTAAAACGTTAGGAGCAGGCATGGAGGATAAGCAACTTGTTGAGGCCGCACGCCGGGCAGGTATTTTAGACAGTTTTATCAATATGTCGGATGAAGTGGAAACGGTGTCCAACGAAACGCGGGCATCGCTGCTGGCGGCCATGGGGCGTGATCCGGAAGATGTGCCCGAGGTCACGCCTTTGCCTGCGGTAAAAGTGTTTACGGAAGGCAAAAAAGTGCTGCTGGCCCCGGAGGGCAGCGGTGCATTTGGCTGGCAATTTACGCTTGAAAACGGCGACCAGACGGAGGGGGTCGTTGAGGTTGGCAAGGTTCTGAATCTCAGTGCCGGATTGCCAACGGGTTACCATCAGCTGACATTATCACAAAACGACAAAATCTGGTCTTGCCGGATTATTGTTGTGCCGCCGCGCTGTTATGAGCCGCCCGCGCTGCTTGAAGGCAAAAAACTGTGGGGGGCGACGATTCAGTTATACACGCTGCGGTCGGAAAATAACTGGGGCGTCGGCGATTTTGGCGACCTGAAAAAAATGGTGGAAGAAGTCGGCCTGCGCGGCGGCGCGTTCGTCGGGCTGAACCCGATACACGCGCTGTATCCGGCCAATCCTCTGAGCGCCAGCCCGTACAGCCCGTCCTCACGCCGCTGGCTGAATCTGGCGTACATCGACGTGAATACGGTGGAAGAATTTACCGCCAGCGATTTGGCACAAAGCTGGTGGCATTCCATCGAAACGCACGATGCATTGTTGCAGGCGCGCAGCACCGAGTTTGTTGATTATCCGCTGGTGATGCGGCTGAAATTAAATGCGCTGAAACTGGCGTGGCCGCTCTTTGGTGAACTGCCGGAAGCCAGCCAGCGCAAGCGGGATTTCCGTCGTTTTGTGCTGCTGGGCGGCGAAAGTTTGCGACAGCAGGCGCTGTTCGATGCGCTGCATGTTCATCTGCGGGATTTAGATCTGGGATTGTGGGGCTGGCCGGTATGGCCCGACGCTTATCGTGACGCCAGAGGGGCGGATGTGGCGGAATTCAGCCAGCATTATGCCGGTGAAATTGAGTTCTACCAGTGGCTGCAGTGGCTGGCGCATACGCAATTTTCAGCGTGTTATCAGCGTAGTGTGGAGCTGGAGATGCCGCTGGGTTTGTATCGTGATCTGGCGGTCGGCGTGGCGGAAGGTGGTGCGGAAACCTGGTCAGATCCGTCGTTGTATTGTCTGAATGCGACGATTGGTGCACCGCCGGATATTCTGGGGCCACAGGGGCAAAACTGGGGGCTTCCGCCCATTGACCCTCACGAAATGAAAGCCCGTGCCTATCAGCCGTTTATCGATTTGCTGCGTGCAAATATGGCGGAATGCGGGGCTTTGCGCATCGACCATGTTATGGGGCTGCTGCGTCTGTGGTGGATCCCGTTTGACGAAGAGGCTGGCAACGGCGCGTATGTCCGTTATCCGCTGGAAGATCTGCTCGGCGTGCTGGCGCTGGAAAGCCAGCGGCATCAGTGCATGGTGATTGGTGAAGATCTGGGGACTGTGCCAAAAGAAATTGTCGCCAGCCTGCGTGAAAGCGGCGTCTATTCCTACAAAGTGCTGTATTTCGAGCACGATAAAACCTTCACCTATCGGCCGCCTGAAAACTATGTCGTTCAGGCGATGGCGACGGTGACTACGCATGATTTACCGACCTTGCGCGGCTACTGGGAAGGCGGGGATTTAACGCTGGGTGCCACGCTGGGCGTCTATCCGGATCCACTGGTGCTGGAAAAGTTGCGTGCTGAACGCGAGCGAAGCAAACAGGGGCTGCTGGATGCGTTGCACCTGACGCATTGTGTGCCGAAATCCACCGGGCACACGGCGGCAAAAATGCCGATGACGCCGGTGCTGAACCGGGGTTTACAGCGTTATCTGGCGGACAGCGCCAGTGCGCTGCTCGGGCTGCAACCGGAAGACTGGCTGGATATGTCGACGCCGGTTAACGTGCCTGGCACAAACACTGAATACCCTAACTGGCGGCGAAAACTGACGCACACCCTGGAAGCGTTGTTCAGCGATGAGCACATTAATTTGCTGCTGGCAGATTTGAACCGCCGACGGTTAGCAACTTCTGAGTCGTCTGCTAAACCCCCTCCCAACCTCCCCCTTCGCAGGGGGAGGAGCTAAAAGCCAAACCTGGAAAGCGGCTTCGGGCAACTCCCTCCCCTGCGAAGGGGAGGGTTGGGGTGGGGTATTAATGGCGACACCCGTATTCAAACCATAAAAAAAGCACCCAACGGAAGGGTGCTTTTTACATTCTGTCTGATTAACGGTTAATCAGTAGAAAGAGTGCTCGCCGCGCTGGTGTTCGGTCAGGTCACGAACGCCTTTCAGTTCCGGGAAGTTTTGCAGCAGTTCTTTCTCGATGCCGTCTTTCAGAGTGACATCAATCATAGAACAACCGTTACAACCGCCGCCGAACTGCAGAACAGCAATACCATCGTCGGTGATTTCCATCAGGGAAACACGGCCACCGTGGCTGGCCAGTTGCGGGTTAATCTGCGACTGCAACTGATATTCAACACGTTCCATCAGCGGCGCATCATCAGACACTTTACGCATTTTTGCGTTAGGTGCTTTCAGCGTGAGCTGGGAACCGAGCTGATCGGTGACGAAATCAATCACGGCATCCTGCAGATAAGGCGCGCTGAGTTCATCGACGAAAGCAGACAGTTTCTCGAACTTCAGTTCGGTATCCGTCGCTTCCACGGCGTCTGGCGGGCAATAAGAGACACCGCATTCTGCGGTCGGCGTACCGGGATTGATCACGAATACGCGGATTTGGGTGCCTTCTTCCTGGTTTGCCAGCAATTTGGCAAAGTGCTCTTGGGCAGCATCGGTAATAAGGATCATAACATTCGCTCAATAGTTGACTACTCTAGTTGGTTATAATACGCCCTTTACTTTTACCCGTCATCTTTCACGTTGCCGCTGTTTTAGCAGCATGTGCTCACTTTTGTAAGGTACGGCAAATACAGGCAATTTGCAGTGAGGCAACTCCCTGATTGTGCAGAATTTTGCCTATTTCACGCACCGTACTGCCAGTGGTCACTACATCATCGAGCAGCATTACATGCTTACCCCGCAGGTTCGCATGGCAGGTGAACGCTTTACGTAAATTCCATTTTCTTTCCCGTTCGGTCAGGCTTTGCTGGGATACCGTCTGCCGGTCACGGGTTAAGGCTCCGGGGAGATATTGACAATGCAGCCAGCGCGCCAGCGGACGTGCAAGCAGTTCGCTCTGATTGTAACCACGCGAAAAATAGCGTTTCTGGTGCAAAGGTACGCTGAGCAGCACCTCGGGCCTCGGCAGATTGCCGGATCGCCAGCGCGCCAGCCAGCGCAACAGGAGCAGGCGCGCAAGCGGGGTATCCAGCTCGGGAAGATTGGAGAATTTCAGCCGCAGCACCAGCCCGCTGACCGGCGGCTCATACGGGCTGGCGAAAATCAGTGCGTCCCACGGCGGAGGTTTCAGCAGGCAGCGCCCGCAATCGAGATTACCACCGGCACTGGGCAACCCGCAGCGCGGGCAATAGGGCGGCGCTGGCGGCAGGTGTTTCAGACACAGGCTGCAAATCCCCTGAACTGCAAGGTGCAGCGGACACTGGCATAGCCAACAGCGGCTGGCAATTGTTAGCATAGTGGCGGGTTCCTTTTGCCATTCAGACAGACACGGACAATACGCTATGAACAAGCTTTACCGGGAGACAATCGGCGAAGGAGATCGCCATCTTGTGCTGCTTCACGGATGGGGGCTGAATGCCGAAGTGTGGCGTTACACCGCGGAGCGACTTGCGCCGCAATTTTGTCTGCATCTGGTGGATTTGCCCGGCTATGGCCGCAGCGAAGGTTTTGGCGCGATGACGCTCGAAGAGATGGCGGACGCCGTTCTTGCCGTTATGCCGGAGAAAGCCTCTCTGGTGGGCTGGTCGCTGGGCGGGCTGGTGGCCACTCAGATTGCGCTGAGTGCGCCGGAGCGGGTTGAAAAATTGATCACCGTGGCTTCTTCGCCGTGCTTCTGTGCGCATGAGAACTGGCCGGGGATCCGCCCTGATGTGTTGCAGGGATTCCAGCATCAGCTGAGTGAGGATTTTCAGCGCACGGTCGAGCGTTTTCTGGCCTTGCAAACCCTGGGCAGTGACAGTGCGCGTCAGGATGCGCGGTTGCTGAAGTCGATAGTGCTTAATCTGCCGATGCCCCCTGTCGATGTGCTGAACGGCGGGCTGGAGATTTTACGACGCGTGGATCTGCGCCAGCCGATGACAAAACTGGCGGTGCCATTATTGCGTATTTACGGTGCACTGGATGGCCTGGTGCCAAGAAAAATGGTGCCCTTGCTGGACGGGTTACTCCCGGCATCCCGTTCTGAAATTATTGTAAAATCCGCTCACGCACCGTTTATCTCTCATCCCGATGATTTTTGTGAACTTGTCGAGCAGTTCCTGGTTGCAGAATGATAATTAATGTAAATATTTTATTACTGGTTTCTGGCTAATTCCGAAGGGTGATTAATACTTAAGCCGATAGATGCCGGAGGTGAGGGGCTGGCGCTTTTGCATCCGCCCGTCTGTGTCTCTGGGGAGAAATCTGGTGGTTAACCAGGAAGGTTCATACCAGCACAGACCCACCCTCCGTTCATATCTTGACTGCTTTCTTTGAGAATTATTCATCTAATTTAGAGGTATTGTCATGAAATCAAACAAAATTATCTTTGCGGCAGTTCTTGCAGGGTTATTCTCAGTCAACGCAATGGCGGCTGATCTGATTACGAAAGAAGAAGCGAAAGACAAAGGCTATACCAGCCTGGGTCTGGTGACGACCACCAATGAATACACGGCTCCAATGGATGCCAGAGAAGAGCTGGCAAAACTGGCGGATGAAAAAGGGGGTAAATATTTCGCGATTATCGCCGCTCAGGAGAAGAAGAAAATCAGCGCAACGGCTGAAGTGTTCAAATAATCGTTAATTCCTTCCGGTATCCGGGATGCCTTTGCGCATCCCTTTTTTATTTCCTGATTTATGTGCACTTCCTCTCTTTCTTTGTTCTGTATCAACTTGTTTTTAATCAAATAGGCCAGATCGTTACTCTCAGGGTAACGAACTGTCAGGACGCTTAATTGATGGAATATTCTTCGTTACATACACTTAGCAGGCTATCAAAACAGGTCAAATGTGATGCAACCGCCACTTGACTGAACTTCCCTCCGTCCTTTTGCTTCATCACGTCGGGAACACTTCAGCAAGCTCAACCCAGGGAGGTTTGGCATGCCGCAACATCCGCAGACCACGAAAGTGTGGGACACCCGCCGCAGTGAGAAACAACGGCGTATCGACAGTGTCCGTTCCGTGGCAGAGGGTAAAGTCTTACCCACCGACAAAATTATTCCTATCCTCGAAACGCTGATCGCTTCCGGCGACCGCGTGGTGATGGAAGGTAACAACCAAAAACAAGCTGACTTCCTTTCCCGTTCACTGGCGAAAGTGAACCCTGAAAAGCTGCATGATTTACACATGATCATGCCAAGCGTCAGCCGTGCAGAGCATCTGGATCTCTTCGAACGCGGGATTGCCCGCAAGCTCGACTTCGCGTTCTCCGGCCCGCAAAGCCTGCGTATCGCGCAGTTGCTGGAAGATGGTCAGATGGAAATCGGTGCGATCCATACCTACATCGAACTGTATTCCCGTCTCTATGTCGATCTGGTGCCGAATATCGCGCTGATTGCCGGCTTCAAAGCTGACCGCAAAGGTAACCTTTATACCGGTGCGAGCACCGAAGACACGCCAGCGCTGGTCGAAGCGGCTGCGTTTAAAAACGGTATCGTGATTGCGCAGGTTAATGAACTGGTTGATGAAGACACTGATCTGCCACGCGTTGATATTCCGGGCGACTGGATTGATTTCGTGGTTGTTGCCGACAAGCCTTTCTTCATCGAACCGCTGTTCACCCGCGACCCGCGTCTGATTAAACCGGTTCATGTGCTGATGGCAATGATGGCTATCAAAGGCATCTACGCTAAACACAACGTGCAGTCACTGAACCACGGTATTGGTTTCAACACCGCCGCCATCGAACTGCTGCTGCCGACCTACGGCGAACAGCTCGGCCTGCGCGGCAAAATCTGTAAACACTGGACCCTGAACCCGCATCCGACGCTGATCCCTGCCATCGAAAGCGGCTGGGTAGAAACGGTTCACTGCTTCGGTGGCGAGCTGGGGATGGAAGAGTACATCCGCGCCCGTCCGGACGTGTTCTTCACCGGCTCTGACGGTTCTATGCGTTCTAACCGCGCGTTCTGCCAGCTGGCAGGCCAGTACGCGGTAGATATGTTCATCGGTTCCACCTTGCAGGTCGATGGTCTGGCGAACTCCTCAACCGTGACCCGTGGCCGTCTGGCCGGTTTCGGTGGTGCGCCAAACATGGGCCACGATCCTCATGGTCGCCGTCACTCAACCCCTGCCTGGCTCGACATGATCGAAGAGCCGGATCCGCTGGCTCGCGGTAAAAAACTGGTCGTGCAGATGGTGGAAACCTTCCAGGCCGGTGGTAAACCGACGTTTGTTGAAAAACTGGAAGCGGTCGATGTGGGTAAAGAATCCGGGATGCCGCTGGCGCCTGTGATGATTTACGGCGACGACGTGACTCACGTTCTGACCGAAGAAGGTATCGCATATCTGCACCGTGCGCGTTCTCTTGAAGAGCGCCGTGCGATGGTCGCAGCGGTTGCCGGTATCACTGACATTGGCCTGGGCGTCGACGCTAAACGCGTTGCTGACCTGCGTCGTCAGGGGCTGGTGGTCTTCCCTGAAGACATGGGCATTCGCCGCACTGATGCGACCCGTTCATTACTGGCGGCCGGCAGCGTGAGCGAACTGGTTGACTGGTCAGGCGGTTTGTACAACCCGCCAGCCAAATTCCGCAGCTGGTGATCACTATGCCGCAGACTTTAACGATTGGCGCTGTGCTGACAGCGGAAGAGCTGGCCGAAAGGCTGGCAGACACGGCGACGCAGGCGCTGATCGATGAAGCGCGGCTTAGCCCGAAACCGGGGCTGGTGGACAGCCGGAGTTCCGGCGCACATCAGGATTTAAATTTGGATCTGATGGTGCGCTCGGCACGCAGTCTGACGCCCACTTTCTATTTGCTGGCGTTACACAGCTGGCAGCGCCCGGCGGATATCGCCCTGCGCCAGGAAGTGGGGCGTTTAGGCCGTGCCGGAGAGGCACAGATGATGGTGGAAACCGGCGGAGTGAATACTCACCGGGGCGCTATCTGGGCGATGGGGTTGCTGGTCAGCGCCGTAGCCATGCAGCCGGAAAGTTTGCTGCCAGCGCTTATTGCGCAGCGCGCCGCGAAAATTGCGGCGTTACCCGACGCCTTCAGCCCGAAAAAATTCAGTAAAGGTTCGCACGCCGTGCAGCGTTATCAGGTGCCCGGCGCGCGCGAAGAGGCGCAGAGCGGCTTCCCGCACATTATCGATTGTGCGTTGCCGCAGCTTCATCACAGCCGTTCACGCGGTGCCAGCGAAAGCGAAGCACAGGTTGATGCGTTGCTGGCGGTGATGACCCGGCTTTCCGATACCTGTGTGTTATCGCGCGGCGGATTACCGGCGCTGGAAGCCATGCATCAGGGGGCGAAATCTGTACTCCACGCAGGCGGTATGCGCACGGCTGCGGGCAAAGAGCAGTTGCGTCATCTTGAACGCCGGATGCTGGCTGATAACGTCTCGCCCGGCGGTGCCGCTGATTTACTGGCCGCCACTCTGTTTCTCGACCGCGTCAGCATCGGCTGACTGAGCCGGATACGCATTAACTAACATCAGTACAAAGAGGTGTTATGGAACGTTTTGAATTTACATACCCGGCGGCAAAACCGCTGGCAGGCCACGCCGAGGCAGGCGTGGTAGGTTCCGGCGATTTAGAAGCGCTGTATGAACCAAAAACAATCAACGAACTGAAAATTATCGTCACCACATCTGTCGACGGCAGCCATACCCTTTGGCAGAACTTTTTTGACCGCCTGAACGCCCTGCGTGAATTACCGGCCGGTCGTCTCGACATCAATGATTTTGGCGCCACACCAGGGGTTGCCCGTCTGCGTATCGAACAGGTTTTTGAGGAGGCTGAACATGCCAACTGATCAAAGCTTTATCGAGCTGAGCGCCCGTCAGCGCGCCCGTAAATTGCTGGACGCCGGGACGTTCCGCGAGCTGCTGGGGCCGTTCGAACGCATTATGTCGCCGTGGCTGGAACCGCAGGGCATCGTTCCGCAGGCTGATGACGGCATGGTTGTCGCGAAAGGCCAGATCAACGGCCAGCCCGCGGTAGTCGTCGCCATTGAAGGCAGTTTCCAGGGCGGCAGTATGGGCGAAGTGTCCGGTGCCAAAATGGCCGCTGCGCTGGAAATGGCGGCTGAGGATAACCGTAACGGCATCCCGACTCAGGCAGTCCTTCTGCTCGAAACCGGTGGTGTACGTTTGCAGGAAGCCAATCTGGGCCTCGCGGCTATCGCCGATATTCACGCCGCAATCGTCGATTTACGTCGCTATACGCCGGTGATTGGCGTGGTTGCAGGCACAGTCGGCTGTTTCGGCGGGATGTCCATCGCGGCCGCCTTGTGCAGCTACCTGATTGTCACCCGTGAAGCGCGTCTGGGCCTGAACGGTCCGCAGGTTATCGAACAGGAAGCCGGTATCGACGAATACGATTCCCGCGACCGTCCGTTTATCTGGAGCATGACCGGTGGCGAAGTGCGTTATCACAGCGGTTTTGTGGACGCGCTGGTTAAAGACTCCCTCGCGCAAGTGAAAGACAACGTGCTCGCCTTCATCAAAAAAGGTGTCCCGGCGACACATCGTTCTGATAATTATGATTATTACCTGCCAAAACTGACCGGTTTTGACACCGCGCAGCAGGCCAGCCGTGAAGTGACGGAAGCCCTGTTTAACCGGGAGGATCGCGCATGAGCAACGTAGAAAGCAACACCGTCAGCCGGGGTGATTACTGGTTTGCAGAACTGACCAAAGAAGCCACACCGGTCAGCGGCCTTTGCCCTTCGGTAAAAGCCGCCGATGGCAAACTTAACGACCAGGCTGTCCGTTTCATTACTGTCGTGCCGGATAAAAATAATCAGTATCCGCGCGCAGCGGGTGGTGAAGTCGGTCTGCTGGAAGGCTGGACGCTGGCAAAAGTTGTTAACGACGCCATTGCTGCTGATGCGAATTCCGACACCAAACGCGCCATCGTGGCGGTGATTGATGTGCCAAGCCAGGCATATGGCCGCCGTGAAGAAGCGTTCGGCATCCATCAGGCGCTGGCCGGTGCCGCAGGTGCTTACGCCAAAGCGCGTCTGGCCGGGCATCCGGTGGTTGGGCTGATTGTCGGCAAAGCGATGTCCGGTGCGTTTCTGGCACACGGTTATCAGGCCAACAAGCTGATTGCCTTCAAAAATAACGGCGTCATGATCCACGCGATGGGGAAAGAATCCGCAGCACGTATCACATTACGTTCCGTGGACGCGCTGGAAAAACTGGCCGCAACCATCCCGCCGATGGCTTACGACATCGAAAACTACGCCACTCTGGGGCTGCTGTCGCAATTACTCGACATCGCTAATCCGGACAGCGCAACACCCGACGACATCACCCGTGTACAAAACGTGGTATGGCAAAACATCCAGGACGCACGCAAAGAAGGCGTTAGCCTCAGCAACCGTCTGGGTGCAGAAAATCGCGCAAGTTCGCAGCGCGTTCGCCAGCAGATGCGTCAGGAATGGTAATTCGTTAACAACTTTCAGTCTCAACCGGTAACGCACCTGCAAACAGCGTGACGCAGCCGCATTGCAGGTTCCCGCCCCTGGTGTTCAGGGGCGAGGGCCTGCTGTTGTCTGCAACTGGACTGTCATACTAAAAAACCATCGCGCCGGCGCCGACTGAGCATTCATTTTTTGCCTCAGGAAAATCGCTATGACTTACGTAATATTGCACGCGCTTGCCCCTATTTTCGTCATCATGATCCTCGGTTTTTATGCCGGGAAAGCGAAAATGGTGGATAACCAGAACGTCTCTTTACTGAATATTTTTGTGATGGATTTCGCTTTACCCGCTGCGCTGTTTGCAGCAACTGTACAAACGCCGTGGGCCGGTATCGTCGAACAATCACCGCTGATTCTGGTGCTGGTTCTGGCGATGTGGATCACCTACGCCGCGATTTACTTTATTTGCACCAAAGTGTTTAAGAAGTCGCCACAGGATGCGGCCGTTCTGACGCTGACCGTGGCACTGCCAAACTACGCAGCGCTCGGTTTGCCGATCCTGAGCAGTGTTCTGGGCGATGCGCCGTCAACCTCATTGTCCGTGGCGGTTTCGATTGCCTGTGGTTCAGTGCTGATGACACCGTTCTGCCTGCTGATTCTGGAACGTGAAAAAGCGCGTCTGAGCGGCGAAAATCAGGGCTCATCACTGGCGCTGTTGCCGGTTCTGATGTGGCGTTCTGTGAAAAAACCGATCGTCTGGGCACCGCTTTTGGGTGTGATTCTGGCGGCAGTTGGCATTAAAATGCCGGAAATCTTCCTGGCCTCGATCAAACCGCTGGGTCTGTCAGCAACGGCTTCTGCCTTGTTCCTGACCGGTGTGATCCTGTCAGCCCGTAAGCTGAAAATTAACGGTCCGGTGCTGTTGTCCTGCGTTGCGAAAAACCTGATTCAGCCGTTTATCGCCTGGGGTCTGGTCCTGGCGTTCGGTCTGAGTGGTCAGGTTGCAGTGACTGCGATTCTGATGATTGCGCTGTCGGCCGGTTTCTTCGGTATCGTGTTCGGTAACCGTTTCGGCGTTCAGTCTCCGGATGCGGAAGCTTCGCTGCTGATAAGCTCCGTGTTGTGTATTGTGACACTGCCGCTGTTCATCTCACTGACGGCTGCACTTCACTGATAAGACAGGATTGATAAAAATGTCTGTACCGCGTGCCCATGATTTTATCTGGATTAGCGACCGCTCTGCGCTGGAAAGCGACAACGTTTTACCCGACTGGGTCAACAGCAGCTGGCGCACTGCGCTGCCGCTGGTGGTCCGTCGCGACCAGCGTGCGGACGGGGCTATTCCGGTTGGGATACGCGGGTTGACCCGCATTCAGCGTGCGGCGGCCTGGGTTAGCCCGGCCGCCGTGGTGCGGGTCGTGACGCCGGAATTGCTGGTCAGTGACGTCAATGCGCTTTTGCAATCGCCGTTTGTTTCACAACAACCGGTGCAGGCATTGATTACGTTAAGCAGTCTGCAATTGCCTTTCCCGTGGGGCGTGACGGGCAGTTGTGCGTTTGCGCTGGCCAGCGACCTTCCGGTCATGCACGCTGACAGTGATCTGGATTTGCTGGTGCGCTGTGATTCTCCGGCGACACCTGCGCAGTTTCTCGATTTTTACGACCAGCTTCAGCGGCTTCCGTGCCGTGCCGATGTTCAGATCAATACGCCACAAGGGGGATTTGCCCTCAGCGAATGGCTGCGCGGCGGTGATGTGATGCTGAAAACCGCGACCGGCCCGTTCCGGGTGCGTGACCCGTGGCAATCGCTGACTGGCTGATGTCTGGCAAAAGAAGCAAGGAGCACGATGAAAATCTTATTTACCTTCCCCGGTCAGGGCCCGCAGGTGCCGCAAATGCTGCACAATTTGCCCGACAATTCCCTGACACATTCCCTCATTGAACAGGCCAGCCTGGCGCTTGGCGAAGATGTTCTCCTCCTTGATAACGCCGACGCTTTTCATTCCACCGGCGCGGTCCAGCTCTGTCTGCTGATTGCCGGTGTCGTTTGGGCAAAACAATGCAAGGCCGAAGGCATCGAAGCCGATTTTTGCAGCGGGTTGTCCATCGGGGCATTTCCGGCCGCCGTGGTTGCGGGCGCGCTGGATTTCTCCGACGCCGTGAAACTGGTCGCCCTGCGCGGCGAGTTAATGCAACAGGCTTATCCGCAGGGCTTTGGCCTTTCTGCCATCACGGGTCTGCGTCAGGCGCAAATTGAAGCGCTGGTGGCGCAGGTTAACAGCGACGAGCTTCCGGTTTATCTGGCCAACATTAACGCTGAAGATCAGCTGGTTATCGCCGGCAGCGATGCCGCGATGAAACAGGTGATGCTGCTTGCGAAAGAGCAGGGCGCGCAGAAAACGCACCGGCTGGCAGTCAGCGTGCCGTCGCATTGCGCGCTGCTTGATGAACCTGCGGCCAGACTGGTGGAAGCCTTTAAACAGGTGAAAATTTCCCGTCCGGTTTGCGGTTATCTCAGCGGAACTACCGGACGCGTTTACTGGCAGCCGGAGAAAATCGCCGATGATTTAGCGATGAACATGGCGCGGACCGTGAACTGGCGAGATGCCATGGTTGCGGCCTACCAGCGCGATGTCCGGCTGGCACTCGAAATGCCGCCCGGCTGCGTGCTGACCGGTCTGACAAAACGCGCCATGGATCAGGGCGAAGCGCTGTCTGTATGCCAGTCCGGCATGCACGTTGCGGGACGTCTCGCAACCCGGTTACGGGAAAACGAACGTTAGAAATTAGTGTGATAGGTTGGCTATGAACTTTTGTTCCCGACGCGTTACGTTAAGGCGTAACGCGCTGAAATACAAAGGTAATGCAGAGTTATTGCGCATTCATTTTTGTTGAAATATTGCGCGATATGCTATTGTCCAACCACTCTTCAATAGCAGGTGGAAGAGTTGCCTCTTTACATGAAGGGATATCATGCCAGTTTTGATTCGCGGGGATTCACAAATGATCGTGCTCGAAAGATCGTACAGCACAGCCACTCTGGCCCGAAGGTTTGAAATCATTGATGAGATACATTTCAACAATGTCGATATGTTGGTCATTTATGATGAAAAAATTCCGTTTATCGCCATTGCAGAAGCCCAAACAAGAACAGACAACCGGGGCGAAAAACGACACCACGTGGTCGCTACGCTGGAACTTGCCCGTCGGAAGAATGACGATGAAATTCTCGAAATTCGCCAGTTTTGGGAGGACCAGCAGACGTTTCAAATTGAAGGGGTCGTCGTCAATCCTGAAATGCGAGATTACCGTTTAGCGACTTTGCTTTATGAAACACTAGTTGTTAAAAAGAATCTCACTTTGATGAGTGACAACGATCATTATGCCGGTGGACGGGCCCTGTGGAAACGTCTTGCACAGGACTCGACAGGGTTAGTGGTGTTCGTGCTCGATACTGAAAAAGGGCAGTTTTATCCTTACGACGGCACCAAAATGCGTTATGACGGCATCAGTATCCCTGAGTCTGCAATCTGGAGTCACCACCCTGATAAAGTGCACTGGCCGGTTGTTTTGATTGCGCAAAATAGCGAGCGCCTTTCAACGCTTTCTGTTCGCTAACGCATACATCCTGCTTTCAGCGGCGAGGGCGAGTAAGTTCGGATCGTGCTCGCGGCTGTGTGGGAAGACCAGCGAAATCGTCTGGCGCATCTGGTAAGCCTCAGCCAGCGGCAGGAGTTTGACGGTATTCTCATACACCCCTTTCATTCTGCCAGGAATTAACGTGTAGCCCACACCGGCCTGTACCAGGCTTAGCATCGAGAAAATATCATTTACCCGCGTCACAATGTCCGGTTCAAAACCAGCCACCTGAAAGGCTTCCTGAAACCCGTGGTAAGTTGCGAAACCTTCAGCCAGCGAGACGAATTTCTTCTGCTTAAAATCCCGTAAATCAGCCGTGCCTTCTGAGGCCAGTTCTGCGCTGGCGGGGGCGGCGAGGAAAATATCGTCCTGAAAAAGTGGCAGTTGATCATAACGCCGGGCATCTACCGTCGAATCACTGGTTGAAATCAGAATCGCATCCAGCTGACCGTCTTCCAGTTTGTGCAGTAAATCATTGTTGGAGCCCATCACCAGTTCCAGTTCTAGCTCCGGCCTGCGCAGTTTCAGCCCCATGATCAGGCGCGGGATGGTTTCCAGCGTCAGGGAATACAGCGTGCCCACTTTCAGGCGTTTATCCCCAAAACCGGCGGCGCGCTGCGTGGCTAAAATACCGTGTTCCATCTGCTCAATAACTTGTGTGGCGTGTTCGAGCAATGCTTCGGCAGCGGGCAGTGGTAAGAGGTTGCGGCCTCGATGGATAAACAACGGACAGCGCAAGCCCTCTTCGAGGGAATGCAGGGCACGATGCACGCTGACGCTGCTCAGACCGAGCTGCTCAGCAGCCCGGGTGATGTTTTGCTTTTCCATGTAAACGAGGAAAATTTCGAGTTTACGGAAGGTAATTTCACTGTCGATCATTCAGGCTCCTGCGGCACATTAATGGCCGTTGCGACCTGTCGATGATAGCTGAATAGCCGCAACGCGACTATTCAGTAAGAGCAGAAGCCGGGATCAGTTGGTGAGGGTGTAGGAAACCGTCTGGCATTTTTTGCCTTCGGCGCAACTTTGACAGCCGCCACTCTGGCAGCTGTCATCAGCTTCGACGGGTTGCACTTTACGCATCGCCACCAGCCGTTCGAGCATCGCCTGCACCAGAGGTTGCGGCGCGTTAAGCTGATGACTGAGCTGACGGGCATCTGCGCGGCCAGCCAGTGCCAGTGTGTCGCGGACCTGAATTAATGTCGTCATCTCGCCTCCTAGTGGCAATCGCTGCCTGTTGCCGGTTCACAGCATTCCGCCATATTTCGCGGTTGCAGATGAACACTGACGCGGCTACGGGCTTTACGCAGGCTGGTTAACACCACAGCATTGAAAATCAGGACGATGAGGATAATCCCTCCGCTATATGCCGGATGTTCGCTGAATGTTGCCGCCTGATAGAAAAGCGTAGCCAGAGAATAAGCCACGTTCAGCCCCCAGAAGATGGAGAATGTCATCCAGCTGCGGCTGGTTTCGCGGGCAATTGCCCCCATCACCGAGACACAGGGAACATAAAGCAGCACGAAGATCAGATAGCTGTAAGCCGAGACCGCAGTACCAAATTTGGTGCTCATTACGCCCATCGAGCTGACCCCCATTTCGCCGTCACCTTTGCTGGCTTCGATAGGGTTAGACAGAACAGTGACGCTGAAAGTATCTTTCAGACCTTGCCAGGTTTGCTGTACGGCGCCACCCAGTTCATCGAGCAGATGGAAGTTAGCTGCATCGAATTCTTCATGATGGATATGCTCTGCGGTGTACAGCGTATTCAGCGTACCGACCACCACTTCTTTCGCCATTGCCCCGGTAACCAGACCGACCGTCGCCTGCCAGTTATCAGGGTGTACGCCCATTGGGATCAGTACCGGCGTCAGTACTTTACTCACTGATGCCAGCGCCGAATCATTGATACTGTCGACAGCTTTGCCACTGAAAGAGAAGCTGTTCAGCGCACCGATGAAAATACTCGCAATCACGATCACTTTACCCGCCCGCAGCACGAAACCTTTCAGGCGTTGCCAGGTTTGCAGCAGCAGGCTTTTCAGATGCGGAACGTGATAGACCGGTAATTCCATCACAAAGGGTGAAGCTTCACCGCGCATGACGGTGTATTTCAACACCAGACCGGTCAGGATCGCGACCACAATACCCAGCAGATACAGTGAGAAGACGACAGATGCGCCGTCCTGACCGAAAAATGCCGCAGAGAAAACAGCGAAAATTGCCAGGCGCGCACCGCAAGACATAAACGGTGCCATCATGACGGTGATCAGACGTTCGCGCGGGGCATCCAGCGTACGGGCACCCATAATCGAGGGCACGTTACAGCCAAAGCCCACAATCAACGGAACGAACGATTTACCCGGCAGGCCGAGTGATTGCATCAGGCGATCCACGACGAATGCCGCACGTGCCATGTAACCTGAGTCTTCAAGGAATGAAAGGAACAGGTACATCATGCCGATTTGTGGCACCAGCGGCAGCACGGTGTTAATACCTCCGCCAATCCCCTGGGCCAGGAAAATCGTCAGCCACTGCGGGAAGTGCAACATAAAGCCAATCCATTGCGTGCCCTGAATGAAAATCGCCGCTGAACCAATATCAAAAATCGGTTGCAACGCACCGCCGATGTTGATCGCCAGCACAAACATCAGATACATCACCAGCAGGAAAATCGGTACCCCCAGGAAACGGTTGAGGATCACGCGATCCAACGCCTGAGTCAGTTTATTCGGTGCAGTGAGGTGTGAGTTACTGACAGCGGCGCAAAGCGTGGCAATGCTTTGATAACGCGCATCGGCAATCAGCAGTGCGGGGTCGTCTACATTCTGATCAATCAGACGGGCTTTTACCTGAGGCAGTAATGCCTGCGCGTTCCCGGCATGTGTCTGGCTGTAAATATCACCTTCAAGAATTTGCAGCGCCAGCCAGCGACGCTGCTGTAACGCCATATTTTCAGGCATTGCCGCAGCCAGCACGTCGACTTCTTGTTGCAGTACAGGGTGATAAGTCACCCGTTCAAGCTCAGCAACCTGCGGCCGATTGTCAATCGCAGCTTTCAGTTCTTTGATGCCGCTGGCCCGCGTGGATACCAGTGCTACCACCGGGCAGCCCAGGCGGGCAGACAGCGCCGGAATATCAATGTTGATGTTCTGGATTTTGGCAATGTCGAGCATGTTGAGTGCGACGATGCACGGCACGCCCAGTTCCAGCAATTGCAGGGTCAGGTACAAATTGCGCTCAAGGTTTGAGGCATCCACAACGTTGATCATGAGATCAGCGTCGCCGCTCAGAATGTAATGGCAGGCAATTTGTTCATCGAGCGAGGTTTGTTCGGAGATGGTCGTCAGGGAGTAAGTCCCCGGCAAGTCCACCAGCGTGATCTGATGTTCAGCGGTGGTGAACTGGCCTTCTTTACGTTCTACGGTGACGCCAGCCCAGTTGCCCACGCGCTGGCGGGCACCGGTTAACTGATTAAAAAGAGTGGTTTTACCTGAGTTTGGATTACCAATCAGGCCGATAGTCAATGGTTTCATACGTTAAAGTCTACGCGTGAGAAAGGGGAAATGCGGGGAGCTAACGCCACCCGGCCCAAAAAATAGAGGCTAAGCGGCCTGATGTTTACGATCAGGCCAACATCTCGAGTTTCAGCAGGTCGAGATCTTTTCTACGCACAACCAAACTGGTGCGGCGGGTTTCTATCTGAACCGGATCGCCCATCGGTGCGACGCGGATTATGCTGAATAGCGAACCCGGTAGCATGCCCAGCGACAACAGTTTCTGGCGGTATGCCGGGCTGATTTCATGCGAAAAGCCGGTAATTCTGTAAGCACGCTGTGATTTAAGCTGCATAGTGAGTTTTCTCCCAAAGAGACCCCGGAAAAATAGAGAAGGTGCCAGAGTGTGAACACTGCGGCACCGCGCTTCCCTGCCCGGTGATTCCACTTAATTGCGACTGACGTGTGTTGCAAAAAAATGCTCAGAAATTGTCCCTGGTGCCAAATTGTCAGTTCGAGACTGACCGCGTAATTGAATACATAAAGAAGTACAAACGAGAATAGTTATCATAATTAGTACGCTTGTGGAGACAAAATAAAAGAGGCAGTCCTCTTCACGTAAATCTCTACAGCGGCGCTATCCTAAGCCCGTGCGAGGCCCGTTTTATTGATTTATCTCAGTGATTGATTCAATAGGGAGGAGTTTAAAAAGTGTCGAAAAAAGATACAGAAAAAAGCCGCTGAATTTCAGCGGCTTTGGTATGGCGGGGGAAAAGCAGAAAATTAGCGTTTTTTACCGAGTGCGGCGGCCAGTGCATCGGCCATTGCATTATTCCCGGCCGGAGCGGAATTACGGCCCGACGGTTTGTTTGCCGCAGGACGTTTTTGCGCATCACGGTTATTGCCTGACGCCGGTGCAGAGGAACGGCGCGCCGGGGATTCACCCGGTTGTTCGTCCAGGCACATGGTCAGGGCGATACGTTTGCGCTGCAAATCAACTTCCATCACTTTGACTTTAACGATGTCGCCGGCTTTCACCACGGTGTGCGGGTCTTCGACGAATTTGTTCGCCAGTGAAGAAATGTGCACCAGCCCGTCCTGATGAACGCCGATATCCACGAACGCACCGAAGTTGGTGACGTTAGTGACCGAGCCTTCGAGGATCATGCCCGGCATCAGGTCATTCATGGTTTCCACGCCATCGGCAAAGGTCGCGGTTTTGAACTCAGGACGCGGATCGTGCCCCGGTTTTTCCAGCTCTTTGATGATGTCGGTAACGGTCGGCACACCGAATTTGTCGTCGGTGAATTCACTGGCTTTCAGGCCGCGCAGCGCGTTGGAATCGCCCATCAGTTCTTTCAGCGCCAGCTGTGTGGCGGCCAGAATGCGTTCGACGACCGGATAGGTTTCCGGGTGAACCGTTGAGGCGTCGAGCGGATTATCGCCGTGGTTGATGCGCAGGAAGCCCGCGCACTGTTCAAAGGCTTTTGGCCCCAGACGGCTCACTTTCAGCAGCTGTTCGCGGTTGCGGAACTGCCCGTTTTCGTCGCGCCAGTTAACGATATTCTGCGCCATCATGCGGGTCAGGCCTGCAACACGGGTCAGCAGCGGAACCGATGCGGTGTTCAGATCCACACCCACGGCGTTCACGCAGTCTTCGACGACTGTATCGAGTTTCTTCGCCAGCAAACTCTGGCTGACGTCGTGCTGGTACTGGCCGACACCGATGGATTTCGGGTCGATTTTCACCAGCTCGGCCAGCGGATCCTGCAAACGACGGGCAATGGAGACCGCACCGCGAATCGACACGTCCAGATCCGGGAATTCCAGCGCGGCCAGCTCGGAAGCGGAATAGACGGACGCGCCTGCCTCGCTGACGATCACTTTCTGCGCAATCACTTTCGGGAATTGTTTTTGCAGATCAAGGAAGAAACGTTCGGTCTCGCGGGAAGCGGTACCGTTGCCTATCGCCACCAGCTCAACGTTATGTTTGATGCACAGCGCGGCAACCTGCTGCGCCGCTTTCGCCGCCTGACCGGTATGGGGATAAACCGTATCGATATCCACCAGTTTGCCGGTGTTATCCACAACGGCGACTTTTACGCCGGTACGCAGGCCCGGATCGAGGCCCATGGTGGCGCGCATTCCGGCCGGTGCGGCCATCAGCAAGTCGTGCATATTGCGGGCGAAAACGTTAATCGCTTCGTCTTCGGCGCGTTCACGCACGGTGCCCATCAGCTCGGTTTCGAGGTGCAGCAGCACTTTAATGCGCCACGTCCAGTTCACCACCGCGCGACGCCAGACGTCGGCCGGGGCGTTGTTCAGACGCAGGCCCAGATGATCGATAATCAGCTGTTCGGCGTAGCTTTCTTTTGGCGGTTCATCGTGTTGCGGATCGGCATTCAGCGCCAGCTGCAGGACGCCTTCGTTGCGGCCGCGGAACATTGCCAGCGCGCGGTGTGAAGGTACCTGAGAAATCGGTTCATGGTGATCGAAATAATCGCGGAATTTCGCGCCTTCCTGCTCTTTGCCTTCGACCATACGGGCAGTCAGATGCGCATTTTTCCACAGGTAATCACGGACTTTCGCCAGCAGAGACGCATCTTCGGCAAAGCGTTCCATCAGAATGTAGCGTGCACCATCGAGCGCGGCTTTGGTATCGGCGACGCCTTTTTCGGCATCGACAAATTTAGCGGCGGTGGTTTCCGGCTCGTTCTGCGGTTCATTCCACAGCAGATCGGCCAGCGGCTCAAGGCCTGCTTCAATCGCAATCTGCCCGCGCGTACGGCGTTTGGGTTTAAACGGCAGATAAAGGTCTTCCAGCTCGGTTTTGCTCAGCGTGGTGTTAATGGCTTTAGCCAGATCGTCGCTCAGTTTGCCCTGATCCTCGATGGATTTGAGGATGGTCTGGCGGCGGTCTTCCAGCTCACGCAAATAGCCCAGACGTGTGTCTAACTGACGCAACTGGGTATCATCCAACCCACCGGTGACTTCCTTACGATACCGCGCAATAAAGGGCACGGTATTACCTTCATCCAGCAGACGCACCACGGAAGCAACCTGCTCCGGGCGAACCTGCAATTCACTTGCGATAATGCGGCTCAGTTGATCATTCATAGGTCGGGTATCAGTTTTTTCGTTAGTGAGTGACGTAAATACAGGGCACCGTTATACGATTTGAAGACTGAAAATGCCAGCCGTCGGGACGATGTGCCTCACGTTTTGGGCGTTATCTGATTATTTGCCGTAGTCGATTTCATTGACGTACCAGGTCGCATCGCCGACCGGCGTGGTGACCACCAGACTGTCGCCGACTTCCTTTTTCAGCAGCGCGCGCGCCATCGGGGAGTCGATAGAAATGTAGTCTTTGCGGCCAAAGATTTCGTCATAACCGACGATGCGGAAGCGCTTGATATCGCCGTCGTCATTTTCCACTTCCACCCACGCGCCGAAGAACACTTTGCCGTCCTGCTGCGGTGAATAATCGACAATGCGCAGTTGTTCCAGGCATTTGGTCAGATAGCGGATGCGGCGGTCGATTTCGCGCAGACGTTTTTTGTTGTACTGATAATCGGCATTTTCACTGCGGTCGCCCAGACTGGCGGCCCAGGTCACCTTTTTGGTGACTTCCGGACGCTCTTCACGCCACAGAAAATCCAGCTCAGCTTTGAGCTTGTCGTAGCCTTCGCGGGTAATCAGTTTAGTCTTCATATCCTCTGCCACTGTCCTTAAAATTCTTTCGCCATTGTTTCACACAATTGCGTTGCTGGCAGTGCAGAAATCGACCGAAAAAACGGGCGGCCTGCTACGCTTTATCTGATGGCTTTTTAGTCGGATAGTTATTATCCTTCGCCGCGCTTCTTGCGAATTTTATATTCCGTAACACATTTCGCAATATTCTGAATTTCAAAATATTTTTCTTAAATATCACTTCAGATTATGGGTCATAGGGATTAGGGGTACAGCTACAAATGGATTTACTCAGATTCTTACTTCGTTTGCCTTTTACATTGATAAAAGGCGTCCTTCGCGCGCTGGCTTTTATTTCAGGTCTGCTCGGGCGCGTCATTAAACCTGTTGTCGGCAATATCGACTGGCGTGCGCCGGTCTGGTGGACGGCAATGTCCGGCTGGCTTAAGCGCGGATTTACGCGCATTGAAAGCGGCGCCGATAAACACCCGAAAGCCATCAGTCTGGCCATTCTGGTGTTGCTGTGCGCGGCAGGTGCGGGCGTTTACGGCTGGCACTGGTGGTTAAACCGTCCGCAGCCTATCGAACCGGCACCGATGGTGTATCAGGAAACCAGCGTGCGGGTCAGTAACCCGGAAGCGATTAATTATGCCGCGCAAAAAATTGCGCCTCAGCAGGCCATATTTAATTTTAGAAATTCAGCTGCGCCGCTGACGGATGTCGGCAAAGTGGTCGAAAAAGGCATTTCGCTGAAACCGGCCACCGAAGGGGAATGGAAATGGATCAGCGGTTATACGCTGGTTTTCACGCCAAAAAATCCGCTGCCGATGGGCACAAAATACGAAGTGAGTTTCACGCCTGACGTATTGCTCGCGCCGCAAATCAAACTGGCGACCACGCGTTATGAATTCACCGCGCCTGCCTTCGATTATCAGTCCGGGACCGCCGAGTATTATCAGGACCCGCAGGATCCGCAAAAACGCAGCGCGATTTTCAACGTCAAATTCAATGCGCCGGTGGATGTGGCCAGTTTTGAGAAACAAATCTCTCTGGGCCTGAGTGAAGGGAAAGCCAAAACGGAATCCAAACTCAATTTTTCCGTGGTCTACGACCAGAAAAAACTCAACGCCTGGGTGCATTCCGAACCGCTGAAATCGCTCGATCACGGCGGCTCTGTTCACATGACGATAGGCGAGGGCGTGAAGGCGTCGGTGGCATCAAATGCAACCACGCAGGCACGTAACGTCTGGGTTTCCGTGCCAACGCTTTACAGCCTGGCCGTGAGTGACGCCAGCGCGCAGGTGGTCGATGCCGACGGCGCGAAAGGTCAGCGTGCGCTGATTATCGGGTTCAGCGATGCGGTGAAAGATAAAGATATCCGCCGCGCGGTAAAAGTCTGGTTGTTACCGCAGCACGATCCGAACGATTCAGAGGCCGCAACCGGCCCGGACGATTACGCCAGCTGGAATGTGGACAGTGTCGAAAATAACGTGCTGGCGCAATCCACGCCGCTGAATATCCAGCTGAACGAAGCCGAAAGCGACTATCAGCCGCAGTTCAGTTTCCGCTTCGATGCGCCCGCGCACCGCGCCATGCTGGTGGAAATCGACAATGTCCTGACGTCTTCCGGCGGCTATAAAATGCCGGAAAAAGTCTACCGCATTGTTGAAGTCCCGGATTATCCGAAGTCTCTGCAATTTATGTCGCAGGGTTCGCTGCTGTCGGTGAACGGTGACAAACAAATCAGTGTGGCCGCGCGTAACGTGCCGGGAATGCGTCTGGATATCAAACGCGTTATCCCAAGCCAGCTGCAACACATCGTGTCATTTAAAAGCCGTGAATATTCGTCGGCGGAATTTAACCGTCTGAATGACGAGTATTTTACCGAGCATTTCAAATATCAGACGGCGGTGAATAACGACAAACCGGGTGAAGTGAATTATCAGGGCGTCGATCTTTCCCGTTATCTGTCCACCGATCCGGGTTCGCATCGCGGCGTATTCCTGCTGACGCTGTCGGAATGGGATCCGAAGAAGAAAGAAGAAAAACCGGCAACCGATGACGACGGTTATCAGTATCAGGATGACGATCAGAGCGGAGACGAAGCGCCGGTCGGCGATTCCCGCTTTGTGGTGGTCACCGATCTGGGGATTATTGCCAAGCGTTCGCAGGATAAAACCCGCGACGTATTTGTGCAGTCGATTCACAGCGGTACGCCGGTCAGCAACGCCAAAGTGTCGGTTATCGCGAAAAACGGCGTCACGCTGCTGACGCAAACCACCGGCGCTGACGGGCATGTGCGTTTCCCGGCGCTGGATGTTTACACCAGCGAGCGGCAACCGGTGATGTTCCTGGTCGAAAAAGAGGGCGATGTTTCGTTCCTGCCTGCCGACCGGAATAACGACCGCGGCCTCGACTTCTCGCGGTTCGACGTGGATGGCGAAGAAACCCCTAACGACCCGCGCACGCTGAGCAGTTATCTGTTCTCCGATCGCGGCGTTTATCGTCCGGGCGACACTTTCAATATCGGTCTGATCACCCGCGCCGCCGACTGGAGTATGGGCCTGGCCGGTGTTCCGGTGCGCGCTGAAATCCACGACCCGCGCGATAAGCTGATGAGCACAGTTCCGCTGACGCTCGGTGCCAGCGGTTTCAACGAACTGAGTTATACCACCGACGACAATTCACCGACCGGCGAATGGAACGTTTATCTGTACCTGATCGGCAAAGACAACGAATCTTCCGTGCTGCTGGGCCACACCTCCGTCAACGTGAAAGAGTTCGAGCCGGATCAGCTGAAAGTGAAATTGCAACTGACGCCGGAACGTAAGCAGGGCTGGGTGAAACCGACGGAATTACAGGCCAATATCGACGTGCAAAACCTGTTTGGTACGCCTGCGCAGGATCGCCGCGTGACGTCGAAACTGACGCTGCGCCCGATGTATCCAAGTTTCGACGCGTTCCCGGACTATGCGTTTTACGAGAATCGCCAGAACAGCGACGGGTTTGAAACCAATCTGGAAGACCGCACGACTGACGAAAAAGGCACGGCGAATATTCCGCTGGATCTGAAATCTTATGCCGATGCGACGTATCAGCTGCAACTGCTGTCAGAAGCCTTTGTGGCCGGTGGCGGGCGTTCAGTCTCTGCGACCGCGCGGGTTCTGGTTTCGCCGTACGATTATCTGATCGGTGTGAAACCGGACGGCGATTTGGGGTACATCAACCGCGGCGCGGTTCGTCATCTGAACGTGATTGCCGTTGATCCGACCCTGAAACAAATTGCCCTGCCTGCGCTGAAAGTGGCGCTGATTGAACAGAAATACATTTCGGTTCTGACTAAGCAGGATTCCGGCGTTTATAAATATCAGTCGAAAATGAAGGAAGTGCAGCTTTCGGAACAACCGCTTTCGCTCACCGCGCAGGGCAACGACCTGACACTGGCGACCGACAAACCGGGGGATTTCGTGCTGGTGGTAGAAGACGCGCAGGGCAAAGTGCTTAACCGCATTGCGTATACCGTCGCGGGCAACGCCAACCTCAGCCGTTCGCTGGATCGCAACGCCGAGCTGAAGCTGAAACTCAATCAGGCGGAATATCAGCCGGGTGAGGAAATCGAGGTGTCCATCAACGCGCCGTATACCGGCAGCGGGCTGATCACCATCGAGAAAGACAAAGTTTACAGCTGGCAGTGGTTCCACACGGATACCACCAGTTCCGTGCAGAAAATCCGCGTGCCTGCCGGAATGGAAGGCAACGGTTACATCAACGTGCAGTTTGTGCGTGATGTGAATTCCAATGAAATCTTCATGAGCCCGCTGAGTTACGGCGTGATGCCGTTTAAAATCAGCACCAAAGCGCGCCAGAACTATCTGGAAGTAGATGCGCCGGAAGTCATTAAGCCGGGCGAAAACCTGGCGATGACCGTCATGACCGATGGCCCGCAGCAGGTTGCGCTGTTTGCCGTGGACGAAGGTATTTTGCAGGTGGCGCGTTATCGCCTGAAAGATCCGCTGGAATATTTCTTCCGTAAACGCGAGCTGGGCGTGGAAAGTTCGCAAATCCTCGACCTGATCCTGCCGGAGTTCAGCAAGCTGATGCAGCTGGCGGCAGCGCCGGGCGGTGACGGCGGTGAAGGGCTGGATCTGAACGTCAATCCGTTCAAACGCAAACGCGACAAACCGGTGGCGTACTGGTCGGGTATTACCGAAGTGAACGGCGAGAAGCAGTTTGATTATCAGGTGCCGGATTACTTCAACGGTAAAATCCGCGTGATGGCGATTTCCGTCACACCGGACAAAATCGGCAAAGCGCAAACCTCGGCGACCGTGCGCGATAACTTCATCATGACGCCAAACGTGCCCGCAATGGTCGCGCCGGGCGATGAGTTTGATGTCAGCGTCGGCGTGAGCAATAACCTCGAAGGGCTGAACGGCAAGAGCGTGGCCATCGCCGTGCATCTGGCGGTGCCGCCGCAGCTGGAAGTGGTCGGTAAAGCGGATCAGAACCTGTCTCTGGCTGAAAAACGTGAAGGCGTGATTAATTTCCGCCTGCGCGCCAAAGCCGTGCCGGGCGATGCGCCGCTGGTCTTCGAAGCAACATATGCCGATAAAACCAGCAGCCGGACCATCAGCACATCGGTTCGCCCGGCCATGCCGTTCCGCACACAGTCAGTGATGGGGCGCATGAGCGGCAGCAGCCAGACGGTCGATAATCTGCGTCAGATGTTTGATGCTTATGCGGTGCGCAAAGCTGCGGTTTCCAACTCACCGCTGGTGCTGACCAACGGGCTTTCACAGTATCTGGCGGATTATCCGTATTATTGTTCTGAGCAGATTGTCAGCCGTTCGATTCCGATGATCCTTGAAGGTCAGCATCCGGAAATGAAAGGTTCGCTGAGTCAGGCGGAGACCAGCAAAAAACTGAAAGACATGCTGGCGATCCTGCGTTCACGTCAGAACGACAGCGGCGCGATTGGCCTGTGGCGTTCATCGCCGCAAACCGATCCGTTCGTCACGCCTTACGTGGTGCAATATCTGCTGGAAGCCAAAGCTGCGGGCGTTTCGTTACCGGCCGGTATGCTCGATGAAGCCAATGCGGCACTGCGCGAGCTGGCGGCCAGTCAGAGTGATGATTTGTACACCCTGCGTCTGCGTGCCTGGGCGGTTTATCTGCTGACGCGTCAGGGCGAAATCACCACCAGTTCGCTGGCGTCGGTGCAGGACACGTTGCAACAACGCTATCCGGACACCTGGAAAACCGATCTCAGCGCGCTGTATCTGGCATCGTCCTATCGCATGCTGAAAATGGATGATGAAGCCAATACCCTGTTGCAACCAACGTGGAAGCAGCTGAGTAAGGCGTATGACAAAGCCTGGTGGACGCAGAGTTACTTTGACCCGCTGGTTCAGGACGCGACGCGTTTGTATCTCATCACGCGCCACTTCCCGGAGAAAGTGTCTGCCATTCCGCCACAGGTGCTGGAGAACATGGTCAGATCGCTGAAAGAGGAACGTTACACCACCTATTCTTCGGCAATGAGCATTCTGGCGCTGGAGAGTTATTCCACACAGGTCGCGGCGCAGGCCACGGCACCGGACGCGCTGAAAATCACGCAGATCAGCAAAACCAAAAATGTTGAACCGCAGCTGATTTCCAGCGTTCAGGGGCTGTTTGCAAAAGCCAATTTCACCGCCGATGCGAAGGCATTGCGCGTGGAGAATGGTAACGACGCACCGGCGTGGTACGTGGTGACGCAGGCCGGTTTTGACCTCGCCGCGCCGAAGAAAGCTATTTCGCGCGGGCTGGAAATTACCCGTGATTACACCGATGAACAGGGTAAACCGGTCACGCAAATTACGCTGGGGCAGAAAATCAACGTTCACCTGAAAATCCGCGCCAATTCGAAAGAAGGGCAGGATAATCTGGCGATTGTCGATTTACTGCCGGGCGGATTTGAAGTGGTACAGCAAACGCCACCGGAACCGGAATCTGACAGCAGCGATGAAAACAGCGATGCAGAAGCTTCCGCATCCTGGCAGTCACCGCTGGCAGCCTCCGGCTCGACGTGGGCGCCGGATTACAGCGATATTCGCGAAGATCGCGTAGTCATTTACGGCAGCGCCAGCACCGATGTGCAGGAGTTTGTGTATCAGATCAAAGCCACCAACACCGGCAGTTTCATCATCCCGCCGGCGTATGGCGAAGCGATGTATGACCGCGAAGTTCAGGCGCTGTCCGTCAGTGATCAAAAACTGGTGGTCATCCCGGCAGACGAACCCGCTGTTGCTAAAAAATAATAGACCGCAGACTACGCCCCGCTGTTTTAGCGGGGCGTAACTGACGCTGAGTAGCAAGATGAACACCTTTCCTCTTTTTTTCAAAACAGCCAAACGCCTTCTGCAAAATATCGCCATGGCGGTTTTTTTACTGGCGCTGCTGCTTCTGGCGTGCCGCCTCTGGCCGCATCCGCCGCTTTCTCAGGGGCAACCTTTTTCATCCGTCTATTATGACCGGCAGGGTACGCTGATGCGCATCACGCTGGCGAATGACGATCGTTATCGCGTGTGGACGCCGCTGGAACAGGTTTCACCGTTGGCAGTAAAAGGCCTGTTGTTACACGAAGATCGCTGGTTTTACGTCAATCCGGGTTTCAATCCGTTCAGCCTGATGCGGGGGTTCTGGCGCAGTTATGTGGCGGGCGGAAAAATGCAGGGTGGTTCGACCATCACCATGCAGCTGGCGCGGATGCACTGGCATCTCAATACCCGCACGCCGTCGGGCAAGATTATGCAGGTTTTACGTGCGGTTCAGCTGGAGCTGAGTTATTCCAAGCACGATATCCTCGAAGCCTATCTGAACTACGCGCCTTATGGCCGCAATATTGAAAGTATCGGCGCGGCCAGCCTGATTTATTTCGACAAAGCCGCGAAAGACCTGACATTGCCGGAAGCGCTGACGCTGGCGGTTTTGCCGCAGTCTCCCAGTTACCGCATTGATGCCAAAACCGGCGTGCTGGGCACGGCACTGACGCAGGCACGTAACCGGCTGTTTGGCCGCTGGCAGGCGCATTACGCGACCGACAGCAGCCAGATTTCATTGTTCAAACTGCCGCTGGCGCTGCGTCAGCCGGAGCAGATGCCGTACATCGCTCCGCACTTTATCGAGCAGCTTCGCCAGCAAAATCAGCAGCTGGTTCAGACCGATAACCGCGTGGATACCACGCTGGACGCCGGTTTGCAGCGGTTGATCGAGCGGCAGGTCAACGCCTTTATCACGCGCAATCAAAGCCGCGGGATCCATAATGCCGCCGTCCTGCTGGTGGATACCCGCGACATGGGCGTGCGGGCGCTGGTGGGATCGGCGGATTATTACAACCGTGAAATTCAGGGGCAGGTGAACGGCACGAATGCCAAACGTTCGCCGGGCTCGGCGCTTAAGCCTTTTATTTACGCGCTGGGAATGGAGCAGGGCGTGCTGCATCCGATGACCATCCTGAAAGATGTGCCTTCGGCGTTCGGGGCTTATGCGCCGGAGAACTTTGACCGCCGTTTTCTCGGGCCGGTGACGGCGACCGACGCCCTGAACTTCAGCCGCAATATTCCGGCGGTTTACGTCGCGTCACAGCTGCGGCAGCCGACGTTCTACCAGTTTCTGCGGCTGTCCGGCATCGCGGATATGTCGAGCGAAAACCACTATGGCCTCTCGCTGGTGCTGGGCGGCGGTGAAGTGACGATGCAGGAACTGGCAAAACTGTATGCGCTGCTGGCGAACCGTGGCGTGCTGCAACCGCTGCGGATGCAAAAGAGCGATCCGGCTGTTACGACGCCAGTCAGATTGCTCAGTGAGGAGGCCAGCTTTATGACGCTGGACATGCTGCGTCAGCATCGTCGCCCCGGTGATACGCTGGCTCAGCAACCTTCCTCGTTACCGGTTTACTGGAAAACCGGCACCTCGTGGGGGTTCCGCGATGCCTGGAGTGTCGGGGTTTTTGGGCCGTACGTTCTGGTGGTCTGGGAAGGCAATTTCGACAGCAAAGGCAACAACGTGTTTGTGGGCGCTGAAGCCGCTGCACCGCTGTTCTTCAATATCATCGACAGCATTAACGCCAGCTATCCCGCTTTGCAGGAGCCCCGGCATCCGTTCCCGAAACAGCTAAAACGGGTCGATATCTGCCTTGCCAGCGGGGATTTACCGACGCCGTGGTGCCAGCAAAAAGGCAAAACCTGGTTTATTCCCGGAAAATCACCCATCAAGGTCGATACGGTTTATCGCCCTGTCAGGCTGGATAAGCTGACCGGTGAAGTCGCGTGCCCGCCTTATGAAGAAAACGAAACCCGCACGGAGGTGTTTGAATTCTGGCCGTCAGATCTGGCCAACGTGTTCGCCCAGGCAGGGTTACCAAAACGCAAACCGCCAGTGAACCACTGTAAAGATGAAGGCGTGGAGGTCAGCGGAAATCCACCACGCATTACGTCCCCGCTTAAAAACACGGTCTATACACTGCGGCAATCGCAGCAAGGGCGCGACAGGATTTCGTTCAACGCGGTGACGGATGCGGACAGTAAAACGGTCTACTGGTTTGTCGATGATATTTATCTCGGCAGTTCTGCCAGTAAATCGGCCATCGACTGGCGGCCCATCAACAACGGGCAATATCGAATCCGCGCCGTCGATGATCATGGCCGCGCCGACAGCCGGTTAATCAGTATTGAGATTTTGAATTAAGCGGGGAAATCAGGCAGCGGATCCGCTGCCTGACGTCATTACCGGATGTCGACGCGAAGTGTCGCCGTCGCGTCGAATTCGCCGGCATCGAGTTCACCGCCGACCAGATTGATCGGGAATGTGGTCAGGGTGATTTTCCCCAATCCGTTCTGGTTCATGGGTAAAATACCTTGTGCAAAGGGCATGTAGGTCCCACCCGCATCCTGTACCACAATGCCGATATCCGCCTTATTATCGGAAGGGCGGCGGCGTGCCACCAGGTAATACTGATTCTCAACATCCAGCCCCTCAAGGATCATCATGAGTTTGTCGTTGGCCGGGATGGCCGGCAATCCGCTTTTTGCGCAGTTATATTTGATATCAAAGGTCACGGGCCGGTAGCCTTCCGGAGGCGTTTTTATCTTAGTGAAACGGCTGCTTTGAATTGTGCCAAAACGGACGGAGATAATTTCGCCCTCATTGATCTCACAGTTCTGTGGCACCGTCAGCGCTCCGCTGAGATATAAAATTGCAACCGGTGATCCCAGCGGGGGGGCTGTTGTGTTTACTGTTGCTGAAGATGCATATACCCGGGCAATTTCAACGCGCGGGAGGGTGAGCTCACCAATAAAAGGCGTCGTAATGTAAAGGGTTACCTGGCCCTGTGAACCCGTGATCAGGTTATCTTGTGTGCTCTGTTGCGCACAGATGCCGGTATTTTCCTTGTCCCAATGGTGTGTCCCGTCACTGACGGCTTTGGTGGTCGGAACGGTAACGTTGCCATTTTTAGGGATGGCAATCTGAGTCATCACGTCGAGATGATCATTAATTTTGAAGTAGTTCGTGGTATGGCCAAGCGGGAGAGAGGTTTGCAAACTGTACATAATCAGCACGCCATTTGCGTTTGATGCATCTGCCGCTGAACAGTTGCAGGTAATCTGATAGCTTTGCTGGCCGCTGTTGAGTGACTCCGTGATCATGCTGCCTCGCGAATTCTCATTGCCGTTCAGGTCACGTAAAATAGAATTTTCATAAGCCGTCGCACTGCCATTTCTGGCGTCACAGGTGGCAGAACCGGCGAGTGCGGGTAATGCATAAGGGCCAGAAATCCCCATAATCAGTGCAAATAAAACGCTTTTTTTGTGGTTCATGTTTTTATCCTTAAATGCATGAGGCCGTGACGGATTGCACCGATGACGCAACGGGCTTCAGGTTTATGCTGGCTTTGCATTGCTGGTTAGCCGCAACCCCCCACTTCACATGTAATCCCATCTGCGTGTTGGTTTTTATGCCGGAGAGATAGAGAACGCCGCCGTCATCGACGATGTTTTCCAGCGATTGATCTTCACTGACCGCGATGGCACCAAAAGGCACTGTCGTACCGTCTGTCCGTACCAGTTTGATTAAGGCGCGGGCGCCTGTGTGGGCATCGAAATGTGCTACAACCATTGCACCTTTATTAGGAATGACTAATTCAGACGTATTGGTTACATCGACTTCATCAGGCAGGGTTGTGGTGTCGAGAACGATGCGATTTTCGGTATAAGACGTGAGGTAAGGAACGACAGCGTAGCCGCGCCAGTCTGTCCGGAGGCCCGGCTGGTTTTGCACTCTTGCACCACTCGCCCCATTGGCATCAATCAGGGCAAATGAATCCCCCAGGGGTTGGGAAAGTGTCACACCATGGGCATGGGCGATGACGCCACCGGCAACGCCATAGCTGACTTGTTGCAAATCGTTGTCGTAATAATAACCGGCGTTCAGCGTGCCGTAGGATGACCGGTAGGCGGAATTAATATTGCTGCTGTCATTTCCCCCTTGCCGGGTGTGACTTTGCTGAAGCGAATAACTGAGACGGTGATCGTCAAGAGCGGTTCCACTGAGGCCGATTTGCTGGCGGGTTTCGCCTTCTTTATCGTGAGTAATATTGTAGGTCGCCCAGCTTTGTGGCAGCCACCGGCTTAGCGGAACACGAATATTCAGCGCTATCTGCTGATCATTCTCTTCACCATCGAGCTCGCTGTACGAATAGGACAGGTTATAGCTGATGCCGTACAGGGTGGCGTTCATCCCAAGGGCAATATTTTTCTCTTTGTTGCTGTCACGCCAGTAGTCCTGCTGATAAGCCGACGCGTACAGGCTTGTCCCCTCCCAAAGCGCCTGATTAGCACTGATCTGATATTTGCTGCGCTTATGACCCGCTTGCGCGGCGTTATCCTCAGACTGATTCGCTTCATCGAAATCGTAGAATCCGCGGGTGGAATAACGATAGCTGGCGAGTGAAAAGTTAGTATCCGTTGCCTCGATGTTTTTAGAATATTGGACACGATAAGATTGCCCGGTGCTGTTGCGGTTGTTGTCCAGCGTGGTTTGAGCTTGCGTGATATCGACAGAAACTGAACCTAAAGACAGCAAGCTGAATCCGACGCCGGCCATCCCGGAAAGGTAATCAGGGGATAATAAGCTACCGGCATACGTGGTGATCTCATTCGAAATACCGTAAATCACCGTACCTTGCGCAAAGTCTGGTTCTTTGTCGTCATTGTTATTTGAACGATAGCGTCCTGCGGTGCCACTGTATTTCAGGCGTCCCGGGCGTTGCATCACCGGCACGGACGAAAAGGGTTGATTAAACCTTCGCTCGGTTCCGTCGGCTTCTTTTATGGTGACTTCGAGGTCACCGCTGTAAGAAGACGGATAAAGATCGTTAATTTCAAATGCACCGGGCGCGACATAACTTTGATAGATGATGTAGCCATCCTGCCGGATAGTGACCTCCGCGTTGGAGTTAGCAATCCCGCGGATTGTGGGAGCAAAACCCCGCTGACTGTCTGGCAGCATATTGTCATCAGAAGCTAACTGAATACCTGTGAATTGCAGGCTGGGGAACAAATCGCCAGGGGTGGCGCTTTCGCCGATCAAAAACTGGGACTTAAGACTTTTGATGTCACGCTGAGCGTAAGTGGAAATAGCATCCCAGCTTTGCTGACCGTCACCGCTGCTGTAGGTGCTGTAATTACGTAACCGCCACGCGCCCAGATTTAGCCCGTTTTGCATATTCAGGTACTGGCTGGAATCATCGCTGCCATTTTTATTTTTCCGCTGAGCCCCGGAGAAAGCGTAGTTAGAAAACAACACCGGCACGCCATCATCCCATCTTTTCGGGTCGACATAGCCGCTGGCTTTTTGATCCATCGCTGCCTGCGGAATGCTGATATCAAGACGCATCCGGTTAAAATCGAATTTCGTGGCTGCTGCGGGAATGTACTGAGCTAGCGCATTCAGAGGCGCATCATGCCGGTGACTGACCAGAGAAGGGAATGCGTCGACCCTGACGTTCAGCGCTCTCAACAAATCAGGCGTTATTTCAGGTGTCAGTGAGCCATCAGGCATCTGGTCATAGCGGATTTGCTGCTGAAGGACCCTATCCGTGTTGACGTAAATAGCGGTGTCATAAATACCGGCCACCTGAGCTTTCTCCCCCCGGGAAAAAATCGAGAGGTCAACGTTGTCGCCCGGTTGCCCGTTATGTTCAAGTAACTGCGGGTCGAAATAGACCTCTTCTGCCCGGGCAACATCTGTAATCAAAGCCGTCATTGGGAACGTGCAGCTCAGGAATAGTGTGACGATATGACGTTGCCGGCGGGCGCAGTTTTCCTGCTTTACTGCATTCGGTGAGTTATCCATATTCATTGTTGCTGAGTCCCTGAAGAGATTTCTGATGCAGGTGGATTTCTGAGTAAACATTAAGAAATCAAAGGGTTCTCTTTTCCGGCGGGGTATCACCGCCGTAATCATTGATGGCGCTCCATTCAATGTTATTGCCGGTGTTATTCGCAGGAAGATTCACGTTGATCTGGCCGCCGGGTGCGATCATATCCGTATCTTTTAGTTCGGTATTGCCAACGGTCAGGTAACTGAACACAACATAATAGGAAGAGGGATTAGTGATTTTGAGCTGGCCGTTAGCACGTGAAAACGTCAGTAGTTTATACGCGTCATAAGCTTTCCCCTGTAATCCTTCAGGGCGGTAAAAGAGTTTTATTCTGGTCTTAATCACTAACCTTAACTCGTTAGTTTCATTTTTTGGGGTAGAGGGAATAGCTCGTACATTAATATAAAATACGGATTCTTTGTCTTGCGGTAATTGAGCGCCTGTATATGAAATCCTAAGATTATTGTCATCGTTTGCATTCAGGCGGAATAGCGGTGGGGTGACAACAAACGGGCCGCGAGTTTTACCGTCTCCATTATCAATCCAGGATTGAATTAAAAAGGGTTTATTTTCCGATCTATTGCTGAGAGGCAATGAGGCTTCTCTTTTATTGGCATCATAAATAATTCGGGTGCGGCCGACAAGGATCCCACCGCCATAGCTCAGTTGTATAGAAAGGATAAATAAAATAGAGAACTTCATTAGCCTGTTGATAGCATTGCGCATGTGATTATTAGATCCAGTAATGAACAGGTCTTATTTATTGTAATGATAGGGCTGGTGAGCTCACAGACTGAGCCCGCCAGCTTCATTGCAGATTAACGATAATCAAGAGTGACATTGACACTTGCATCGGCCGGGCCCGGGGTGATTTCATCCGGCTTTTTGAATGACTGATAGTTTGCCAGCAGATTGACATCCATCGTTGCGGCTTTGATGTCATAAGTGATAGTCGGCAAGGTATTGAGCAACATAACGGCTTTTGTGTTGGCGTCCAGAATTTGAATACCTACGCCATCCGCCATGGTATCGCCGAAGCTATTGCCTAATTTCACAAGGTTAGGATGGGTTGCATCAACCGTTTCAGCTTCCAGCCAGATACGAAAGTGTGGGAGAGGGTCACCTTCTGTTTGTGCTACCGGGCAGTTAGCCAGCGGCAGAGTGAAAAGAATATTTGGGGAGGTATCGCCAATTTCCCGGAATTGAGCTGCTGAATATGTACCTAACGGCACTTCAACATCATTCCCCCCATTAATGACACACGCAGTTTTAATAATTGCGCCAGAGAAGTTAATTCTTCCATCAATCGCATAGCTATTCCCGGCTAATGCCAGAAGTAGTCCGCTGACCATAATCTTGTATGTCATTTTCATTGTTGCATCCATTCAGAAATTAAACGTTAAAGGTAGTTTCACGGAGTTTATCAGGAATTTCATAAAATCACTGATGGAATATCCGTGGGGAAAGATTCTATCAACTGTTTTATGTATGAGATAGGGAATGTTAATTTGCCGGGTGATGTGCTGTTCTAAAATCGATCAGTGGTATTCATCCGGAATAATATTGTGTGATTTTTAATTCAATTAACTGATTTTTCGCTTTTTTCTAAATACGCTGCACTCGCCTTCTAAATAAATCGTTAATATGTTTCGGTTAGCTGAACTATTTAATTCTATTACAACAGAGGGGGCGTGATTGAAAGTAAATTTAAAAGCACTAATTGTGAAATTTGCAGATCCTTTTAAGAATGTCTTCTTTCATTTAAACATCCCTTCTTACTCTGATACAGAAACGGGTTGCTCGTTTTTCAAACACCCGGAATGAGCGGGAATTCGTGTTAATCCCGCGCCGAACTTCGGCTAACCCCGTGCTGGAAGCAGAAGATTGCTCTGATATTGTTGATAAATTAGGAAAACCATATCCATTGTTACAATTTCGTCTAGAATATATACCAATAAACGCTGTCTGTTTTGATTGATATTTCTAACAATACAAGCTTCAGGCATTCACGCCTTTGGGAGATTTACATGCAAGAAAATCACAAGATTCTGGTGGTCGATGACGACATGCGCCTGCGCGCACTTTTGGAACGTTATCTGACTGAACAGGGCTTCCAGGTGCGTAGCGTTGCCAATGCTGAACAGATGGACCGTTTGCTGACCCGTGAGTCATTTCATCTGATGGTTCTGGATTTAATGTTGCCTGGCGAAGATGGTTTGTCTATCTGTCGCCGCCTGCGCAGCCAGAGTAACCCGATGCCGATCATTATGGTCACCGCAAAAGGCGAAGAAGTTGATCGTATCGTGGGCCTCGAAATCGGTGCCGACGACTATATTCCTAAGCCGTTTAACCCGCGTGAATTGCTGGCCCGTATCCGTGCGGTATTGCGCCGTCAGGCGAATGAACTGCCGGGTGCGCCTTCTCAGGAAGAGGCTGTGATCTCCTTCGGTAAGTTCAAGCTGAATCTCGGTACCCGCGAGATGTTCCGTGAAGATGAGCCGATGCCGCTGACCAGCGGTGAATTCGCCGTGCTTAAAGCGCTGGTAAGCCACCCGCGTGAGCCGCTGTCCCGTGACAAACTGATGAATCTGGCACGTGGTCGCGAATACAGTGCGATGGAGCGTTCTATCGACGTGCAGATTTCCCGTCTGCGTCGCATGGTAGAAGAAGATCCGGCGCATCCACGTTATATCCAGACCGTTTGGGGCCTGGGCTACGTATTCGTGCCGGACGGCAGTAAGGCATGAAGCGAATACGCTTTTCACCGCGTAGCTCGTTTGCCCGAACATTGTTATTAATCGTCACCTTGCTGTTTGTCAGCCTGGTGACGACCTATCTGGTGGTGCTGAACTTCGCCATTCTTCCGAGCCTGCAGCAGTTCAATAAAGTCCTGGCATACGAAGTCCGTATGCTGATGACTGACCGGCTGCAGCTGGAAGATGGCACGTTGCTGGCGGTGCCACCGGCGTTTCGTCGCGAGATTTACCGCGAACTGGGCATTTCCCTTTATACCAACTCTGCGGCTGAGGAGAGCGGTCTGCGCTGGGCGCAGCACTACGAATTTCTCAGCCAGCAGATGGCGCAGCAGCTCGGCGGCCCGACGGATGTGCGCGTTGAGGTCAATAAAAATACCCCGGTTGTGTGGCTGAAAACCTGGTTGTCGCCTGACATCTGGGTACGCGTTCCTCTTACCGAAATTCATCAGGGCGATTTCTCCCCGCTGTTCCGCTATACGCTGGCGATCATGCTGCTGGCTATTGGTGGTGCGTGGCTGTTTATCCGCATCCAGAACCGACCCCTTGTCGAGCTGGAGCATGCGGCTTTACAGGTCGGGAAAGGCATTATTCCGCCGCCATTGCGTGAATACGGTGCTTCCGAAGTCCGTTCCGTGACGCGTGCCTTTAACCAGATGGCTGCCGGTGTGAAACTGCTGGCCGATGACCGTACGTTGCTGATGGCCGGTGTCAGCCATGACCTGCGTACGCCGCTGACGCGTATCCGCTTAGCGACAGAAATGATGAGTGATGATGACGGTTATCTTGCCGAGTCGATCAACAAAGACATCGAAGAGTGCAACGCCATCATTGAACAGTTCATCGACTATCTGCGCACCGGGCAGGAGATGCCGACGGAGATCACCGATCTCAACGGTATTTTGGGTGAGGTGATTGCCACTGAAAGCGGTTATGAGCGCGAAATAGATTCCGATCTGGCCGACGGTGAATTGCTGGTGAATGCGCATCCTCTGTCCATCAAACGCGCTGTCGTGAATATGGTGGTGAACGCTGCCCGTTATGGCAATGGCTGGATCAAAGTCAGCAGTGGCCGTGAACTTCAGCGTGGCTGGTTCCAGGTGGAGGATGACGGGCCCGGGATTGAGCCGGATCAGCTCAAACATCTCTTCCAGCCTTTTGTGCGTGGCGAGAGTGCCAGGACAACCAGCGGAACCGGGCTCGGTCTGGCGATTGTACAGCGCATTATTGATGCACATTCCGGGACTCTGGATATCGGCCGCAGTGACCGCGGTGGATTGAGGATCAGGGCGTATCTGCCATTACCGGTGGAGATGCTTAAAGCTGTGGCGGTACAGCAGAAACCGGTATGAATTAGGTTGGCTCATGATCCCAACAGGGGTTCTTTGAGCTGGTGGAGGTTTCGGTTTTTCACCGTACGTGAGGAACCGAAATTTTCACCATCCTGTAAAAGCTTCAGGTATAGCGTAAGCATTATGAAACCCCGGCGAGCGTTTTAACTTTTCCTGCTCATCACATAGTACTCCGCCGCTTCCTCCCGCCATCTTGGCGTCTCCGTCATATCCCACGGATTAACCAGCGTAATGCCGGCATGCGCAAACCGGTCACGGGAGTCTGTCGCCAGGCTGGCCTGATGTTGCAGGCAAATTGCCGCCAGTTGCATCTCGCGTTCAGTCATCTCCACGTTCGCTTGTTTTGATAAAGTCGCTACGCGTGGATAATGCAGTGCGCTGGCGGCGTCAAACGATAGCAGACGGCCCGCAAAGTCCTGGTTCAGCATGTCGAGCAAGGCATCGGCGAGGGCGTTTTTCGGGGAGTCTTCGGGCAAATTCTCCACCCAGACGAACAGCCCGGCGACACTCAGGCTGGTCAGATATAGCTGGCTGGTATCCTGTGCATCCAGCCATTGCAGTACAGTTTTTTGCGGTTTGGGGTTTATCATCTCCAGGATAACGGCAGTGCTGAGGATGATCATTTTGATGGCAGCTCCAGCGTATCTACATGCAGTAAGGAAAAGCGCTGGCGGAGCTGGCTGCCCAGACCGACGCCAGATGCGGGGGTGGTTAACGCCTGCTTCAGAATCAGCCGTGCCTCCTCTTCCATTGAGTGGCCTTTTTGGGCCGCCGCGATGCGCAGTAACTCTTTCACTTCATCATCCAGATTACGAACGGTAATGGTGGCCATTTGAGGCTCCTGTGACAGCAATGCGTGCATTGCTGTCATTCTGGAATGTGACTGAAAGGGTTGCAATAAAAAAGGCGCGTAAATCCGCGCCTGAGGAGGAATGGCAAGTCATTAACGCTGAGGGCCTGCACTGACCAGTGCTGCGCCAGCCGGGGTATCCGTATATTTATCGAAATTATCGATAAATAACTGCGCCAGGTGCTGCGCTTTTTCCTGCCACTGCTCGCGGCTGCCGTACGTATTACGCGGATCCAGAATATGGCTGTCGACGCCCGGCAGTTCGGTTGGCACCGCCAGATTGAACAACGGCAGCGTGAAGGTTTCGGCGTCATCGATAGTCCCGTTCAGAATCGCATCGATGATGGCGCGGGTGTTTTTCAGGGAAATACGTTTGCCCGTACCATTCCAGCCAGTATTAACCAGATAGGCCTGTGCGCCCGCCGCTTCCATGCGTTTTACCAGCACTTCGGAATATTGCGTCGGATGCAGCATCAGGAACGCAGCGCCAAAGCAGGCAGAAAACGTCGGAGTCGGTTCATTGACGCCACGCTCAGTACCCGCCAGTTTCGCCGTGAAGCCGGAGAGGAAATGGTATTGCGTCTGGGATGCGGTCAGCCGCGAAACTGGCGGTAATACGCCAAACGCATCAGCCGTCAGGAAAATCACTTTGCTGGCGTGCCCGGCTTTCGATACGGGGGTCACGATATTTTCAATGTGATAAATCGGGTAGGAGACTCGGGTGTTTTCCGTTTTGCTACCGTCATTAAAATCTATCTTGCCGTCTTCGCTGACCATCACGTTTTCCAGCAATGCATCACGTTTTATCGCGCCAAAGATTTCCGGTTCGGCTTCTTTGCTGAGTTTGATGGTTTTGGCATAACAGCCACCTTCGAAGTTGAAGACACCGTCGTCGTCCCAGCCATGTTCATCGTCGCCGATAAGTTTGCGTTTGGGATCGGTGGATAACGTGGTTTTACCCGTGCCGGAGAGGCCAAAGAAGACGGCCACATCGCCTTTTTCTCCGACGTTAGCCGAGCAATGCATCGACGCAATCCCCTGCAAAGGCAGCAGATAGTTCATCACGGCAAACATCCCTTTTTTCATTTCGCCGCCGTACCAGGATCCGCCGATAAGCTGGATGCGCTCGGTCAGGTTGAAAGCGATGAAGTTTTCGGAGTTCAGCCCCTGTTTCTGCCAGTCCGGATTGGTGCATTTCGCGCCGTTCATCACGATAAAGTCAGGCTCGAAACCTTCCAGCTCGCTGTCCGTCGGGCGGATAAACATGTTTTTGACGAAATGCGCCTGCCACGCCACTTCCGTAATGAAGCGGACTTTCAGACGGGAATTGGCGTTCGCGCCGCAGAATGCGTCAACGATAAACAGGCGTTTTCCTGAAAGCTGATTGCTGACCCGCGTTTTCAGCGAAGCCCAGATTTCCTGAGTAAGCGGTTTGTTATCGTTCTTTCCTTTGCCCTGATCAGCCCACCACAGCGTGTCGCGGGTGGTGTCATCACGGACAATGTATTTATCTTTCGGCGAGCGGCCGGTAAAGATGCCGGTATCGACATTCACTGCGCCCAGCTCCGTCACCTGCCCGCGCTCAAAGCCTTCCAGGCCGGGTGCGGTCTCTTCTTTGAAAAGAAGATCGTAATCAGGGTTATAGACGATTTCGCTATTCTGATGGATCCCGTAACGGGCGAGTGTTTCGGCGGTAACCCCGAGAGTGGTAGGCATTTCCCTGCTCCTTGAACTGAAATTTGAATCCCCTACGACAGAAGCCATAGGGATAAACTCATTATAATTGTAGGTATTTATCGATTTTTAACCGCGATTGGTATCAAAGAATAACGGGGGATGTAAATAATTTTATGGGATTGTGATGAAAGGCTCTTAATTTGTGCAAATGACGTTATGCAAAAGCAATAAAAAAGGGACTTTCAGCGAAAAGTCCCCAGATGGCGTTTGTTAACGATCAATGAATGTGATCATTTCCCGGATGAACGTCACCGTCCGTTTTCAGGGTTGCCAGATCCATCGCGTCAAACACATAGTCTGATCCGCAATAGTCACAGTGCATTTCAATTTTCCCGTCAGCTTCCAGCATTTCCAGAATTTCTTCATCAGGCAGCGTCAGCAGGGCTCCGGCGCAACGTTCACGTGAACAGGTGCAGCGGAAACACACATCCTGCGGTTCATACAGCGTGACTTCTTCCTGGTGATACAGACGATAAAGCACTTCGTTAGCCGGCAGGGTGAACAGCTCTTCCGCCTTGATGGTGGTGGTCAGCTGAGCCAGATGGCTGAATTCTTCCGGGTCAGTATCTTCGGCTGGCAGCACCTGCAGCAACATACCGCCTGCGGCTGGTTGGCCCTCAATTTCACCGGTACGGATGAAAATGCGGGTCGGCAGCTGTTCTGACTGCATGAAGTAGTTTTCCAGGCACTCCGCCAGATTTTCGCCTTCCAGGCCGACGACTCCCTGATAGCGCTCGCCCACATTTGGGGAAATGGTGATCACCATGTAACCGTTGCCAATCATCTCTTTCAGCGAGCTGCCTTCTGCGATATCACCTTGCAGGCGCGCGATACCGCGCAGTTCCTGACGGTTATTCCCGTTGATCACCGCCAGTTTCAGCGGGCCATCGCCTTGCAGCTGAACGGTGATGTCTCCGTCAAATTTCAGCGTGGCGGTCAGCAGGCTGGTGGCGACCAGCATTTCACCCAACAGGCTGCGGACTTCTGCCGGGTAATCGTGACCGGCAACGATCTGCTGGAAAGTTTCATTGAGCGCGACCAGTTCACCGCGGACGGCGTGATTATTGAACAGGTAACGGTGCAGTTGGTCGTGATTAGACATAGTTTTCTCTCTCAGTGACGATCACTCTTGATCGCCATATTTAAATTTGATCAGGTTGCGGCGCTCCTTTTTATCCGGACGTCTGTCCGGATGCGGCATCGCGTTCATTTTTCGCGCTTCCGAGATTTTCTCCCGGCTGACGATGCTCGCGTCGGTTTCCTGATAAAGCGTCTGCGCTTCTTCCGCACTGCGGCGCTGAGTCGTCAGCCCCAGCACGATGACCGTTTTTGTGTCATTTCCCTGACGAAGGGTGATTTCGGCATTCAGTTCCATCAGCTTGCTGGGTTTGCCCCGCTGGCCGTTGTAATGCACTTTGCCGCCGTCAATCATCTCGCGTGCCAGTGCACGGGTCTTATAAAAACGAGCCGCCCACAACCATTTATCGAGACGTACTGCATTGTCATCTTCTTCCGTTTTGCCTTTCATTTTTCTCCCCTGAACGTGCCGGTATTACCTGTCCGGGCCTGCCACGGGGTCAATCGAAGGCAACAGGCTGCGGAAGTCACTAATCGAGGGATAACCCTGAAATGACTTGTCTGCCATGGTGGAATCCGGGTTTTCTATACCCAGACAATAGCGGATACCGAAGGTTTTTGCCGCATTCAGGATGGGTTCACCGTCGTCGACAAATAATGTTCTCTCAGGATTAAAACCGGTCTGTTGTTGCACCGCAGACCACAACCGCTGATCTTCCTTCGGATAACCAAATGTATGGGTGGAAAGTAATAAATCAAGGTGCCGATCCAAACCGGTATGTTCAATTTTAACCGAAAGACTGTGAGGGTGCGCATTGGTCAGTAAAATGGTCTGCCGCCCGCTTTCACGCAGATGAGTCAGAAAAGGCACCGTATCATCACGTAAACGCGCATTTTTACCGATGTTGGTCGTCATCTGATAGATATCAAGATCTAAGCGTTTGCTCCAGTAATCAAAGCAGTACCAGTTCATGGTGTGCTGGACGGCCAGATATTCGTCATGAATAAGCTGGCGGGCATTTTCCAGCGGAATAGCGCGTTGTTCGCTCAGAGCAAGAGGCACATCTTGCAGCCAGAACTGGCTGTCGAACGCCAGGTCCAACAGCGTGCCGTCCATATCCAGTAAAACGGTATCAATGCATTTCCAGTCAAATTCAGGGGGCATAAAGGCTCCATATCCTGACGGCGGAGAAAGCGGATACCGCAGGAGCGAAAAGTAAAAGCAGGGAAGGGCGTCAGGGTAACATAATCTGACAAGGTGGCGCAGGAGCCACCTTGGGGTCATTAGCCCAGAGTATGAGGAGACACAGGCGTCAGCGTAGGGTGAAAGCACGAATTATAATATTGCTCAATATCGTCGATACGGCGTTTATCTTTCAGGAAACGTCGGATAAATAGCACGACATTGATGAGAAGAACACCCGTTAGCAGAAGCAGTAATAGACTGGTGCCCAGATAGCGCCACAGTGTTGAAATATCAGGCTCGCTATGCAGCGAGATATGGCGTGTTCCGTTGGCATCGACGCTGATACTGGTGATCACACCCTGTGCACTGAACGGGGTATGCAGCAGGAGGGTCGATAAATGCTGCAACTGCTTCCACTGATCCTGCGGCGGATTGGCATATAAACCGACCGGTGGCACAGGCATTTCAATTAACGGGTGGCCCTCATCATTGCTGATCAGGAACCCACCGGGCGGAGGACTATTCAGGCTATCTGCCGCTCGCCGGGTTTCCTGGATGAAGAACGAAGATGTTGCGCTGTTCACCAGTTCACTCAACGACTGGGCACTGACCGGGCGCAGCAGAACGTTGATCCCTTGCAATGAGCCTGCTTTCGCACGCTTAACCAGCGAATTCCAGTTGCTGGAATTCCCCAGATTGACCAATGCGTTTTTTAGTCGTACACAATCGTTGCTGTTGCCACATAATGTTTCGGTTTTCAGGACGATATCGGCAAAATCATCAAGCAGGATCATGCCGGATTTTTCAATGGCGGTAGCCAGTTGCGGGTTAATATTTTGTTCCGGGCTTTCCCCCGGATGCATCTGATTATTAACAGTCGTTTGCAACGCGGTGGCCGCATCAATAATTTCTGACTGTGGCACCGGCAACGGTGTGGCTGTATTCCAGTAGATTGCCGAGCAATCAAAAGGCATAAAACCGGACGCGGTGCGGTTGGCCGACGGAGGAACATAACACATGCCTGTTCCCTGAACTTTCAGGGTATCACCGACGCGCAGCGGGGCTTTTTCCAGCTCCTGAACACTGTTTACCTGTGAACTTTGTGCGCCCTGAAGCCACGCTATGCTGAGTTTAAGCGGCAAGCCAAGCGGCACATAAACCAGCAAGGCCAGCAGCAGAAGGAAGGCACTGGTGGCCAGCACCAGATTCTTCCCCCACTGCTGGAGCGGGAATTTTTTCACCTCATCGTGCAGCGACAGATAGTTACCCTGCCGGACGACCTGGCTGTTCATATACACTTCAATATCGGTTGGCTGGCCGAGATCCCGGCCAATATACGGTTGCCAGTGCGGCGGATAAACCAGATCGACGGCACCGAGTGAGATGTTGCTGATATCTCCTTGCTTGGATTCACCAAACAATCCCCAGCGTTTAGGTAATCCACGCAGACAGTGGATTTCTTTACGGTTTTTACCTAAACGTTCGGATACGACCCGCCAGACAATCCATCCGGCGAGCCCTGCGGAGATCGCCAGTAACCAGGGCAGGAACATCACAGGGCTTTGTAACGTGATGAAAAGCAGCAGCAGCACACCGGAGGCGGCCAGCGCTTCTTTGACCCCATTGGAGCGGGTTAGCGCATGTTCTTCGCGTGTCTCCCTGCGCACCTTCACCAGTTCAATATGTTCACTTTCTTCGTGGCGGATCGAAGCATTTTGCGGTGGCGTTGGCATGACAGCAGAAACCGGGGCCGGGCCTTCATACACATGATCGGCCAGCGTATGACCGTTCAGCGAGATAACCAGTGGCATCGTCTGGGTTTTGATCAGCTCGACCTGATTTTCCTGCGCGATATATTGCTCCCAGAAAGGGGGCAGGTGAATTTCAGTCGCATCAAGGAAGTAGCGCCATTTATTTGGGTCTTCACTTGCAATGCCATAACGGGTGATCGCGCGCTTGAGGCTGTAAACATTCTCGCTTTTGGTTGTCAGCGTAAGTTTATCGCGCAGGATAATCAGATTATTTCGGTGGGTAATCGGGGTCTGGCCGAGGCCTTCATTTTGCCTGAGGTAGCGTTCTACTGCATCTCGCTCTTTCTGTGAAAGTTTGCGCTGGCTCGGTGTGGTGAAACGCACGACGGACTCGTCGCGTTGGCGGCGGCGCAATACAAGCCAAAAATAAGACGCTGTGGCAATGATTGCGATGCACAACAACACCAGTGTCACGACTACTGTGCTCATCCGATCCCCGTTCAGACATGGGTGACTTACGTCAACTCTGTGAAAGTATTATACATAAACGAAATGCACATTCTGCGCGCGAGTGCCTTTTTGATAGGAATTTTATTATTGTTTGTCTGAATAGTGCGCATAAAAACACCACAATAAAGGATACCCGCATTTGTATAGCGCCGGGTATCGGTATAATCCTATTTTGCAGCACGAGTGTTTTTGTTAAAGAAAAACGACGGCATCGAGGAACCCATGTGTATTTTTTGTGCGACAGGTACTGTTTTTTCGGGAGATATTGTTCGGGAAATGAGTGCGGGCAGGACAGTTTTTCAGTAAATATTGCGATTCAGGCTCTCATTAACGCACAATGGCCTCAGATTACGGTCTTTTAACACAGAACGAACCCATTAGAACACCTCTGGTCAGGTGAATAATAAGTTGGGGATGAAATGACACAACACCTGCAAAAACCGAAAATCCTGAAGGTGGAAACCGTAGCCCGTTCTCGCCTGTTCACCATCGAATCCGTCGATCTGACGTTTAGCAACGGGGCTGAGCGTGTCTATGAACGGATGCGGCCATCTGACCGTGAAGCGGTGATGATTGTTCCGGTCATCGGTGATGAACTGCTGTTAATTCATGAATATGCTGTCGGTATCGAAAGCTACGAGCTGGGTTTCCCGAAAGGGCTGATTGATCCGGGGGAAGGCGTCCTTGATGCGGCTAACCGTGAACTGATGGAAGAGGTGGGCTACGGTGCAAGGCATTTCGATGTGCTGGCGAAACTGACCATGGCCCCGTCATACTTCTCCAGCCGCATGAATATCGTCATCGCCAAAGATCTGTACCTGAAAAGCCTGGAAGGCGATGAGCCGGAACCTTTGCCGCAAACCCGCTGGCCCATTTCGCGCATGATGGAACTGCTGCAACATCCTGATTTTTGTGAAGCACGCAATGTCAGCGCTTTATTTCTGGCGCATGATTTTCTGACACGAAACGCGCGTTGAACCGATGTGAAGTGCCTGTAAAAAAGCCGGTCATGCATTACGCAGACCGGCTTTTTGCTTTTTCTTATTGATCAGAACAGTTCGTGTTCCTGACCATTATCCATAATGGTTGTCCCGACTTCGTGAACGGCATGTTCCGTCGGCTGCGTTCCGTCGATGAAGTATTCCGGACGGCTGTTGCCACCACCGTCGGATAACTTGCCGGTACTCTTATCGATGGTCACCGTCACAATGCCAGGCGGTGGCGTTTGCGGTTGTTCCGGTACGCCTTCCAGCACGGATTTCATGTAATCATCCCACGCTGGCTGAGCGCTCTTCGCGCCGCCTTCATACCCTGAAATCTGATCCGGGATCGCGCCGGAAGCCGTTGTGCGGCCCAGGTCACGGCGGTGATCGTCAAAGCCAATCCAGACAGAAGTGACCACTTCCGGGCCGCCGTATCCGGAGAACCAGGCATCTTTCGAACTGTTGGTTGTACCGGTTTTGCCGCCAATATCATGACGTTTCAAATCACGTCCTGCACGCCAGCCTGTTCCCATCCAGCCCGGTTCGCCGAAGATGTTTGAGTTCAGTGCGTCGCTGATCAGGAATGACAGCGGTGCACTGATGACGTGCGGCGCGTATTGCTGCGCGGCATCGACCTGCGGCGAGTTCGGCGGAACCTGTTCCAGCTGGGGTGTCGGTACGCTGGCATTGTTGCCGGACGTAGACGTTGCCACGTTTTCAACATTGTCATCCGACAGCACGGCAGATTTTTGCGTTTCGCCGTAAATCACCGGGATATTACAGGTTCGGCAGGCAATTTTCGGTTTGGCTTCAAACTGTACCTGACCGGATTCATCGACGATTTTGGTGATGAAATACGGATCAACCAGGAAGCCGCCGTTGGTCAGCGTCGCATAACCACGCACAACCTGCAGCGGGGTGAAAGAAGCCGAACCGAGCGCCAGAGATTCAGAGTGAACAATGTTCGCTGCCGGGAAGCCGAAACGTTGCAGATATTCTGCCGCGTAATCCACACCCATCGCGCGCATGGCACGCACCATCACCACGTTCTTGGATTCACCTAAACCCTGACGTAAACGGATAGGGCCGTAGTACGTGGGTGGTGAGTTTTTCGGCCGCCAGTCAGTGCCCGCGCCAGCATCCCAGCGGGTAATCGGCATATCATTAAGAATAGTCGCCAGCGTCAGGCCTTTATCCATCGCGGCGGTGTACAGGAACGGTTTGATATTCGACCCGAGCTGACGAACCGCCTGATTGGCACGGTTAAATTTGCTCTGGTTGAAGTCAAAACCGCCGACCAATGCTTCGATTGCGCCATCCGTTGAGTTCAGGGAAACAATGGCCGAGTTGACGTCAGGAACCTGCGCCAGCCACCAGTCATCGCCCACTTTACGTACCCAGACTTGCTGACCGGGCTGAACCACGTCGGAGACGCGTTTCGGCGTCGGGCCCTGAGCGGTGTCGCTGCGATAAGGACGCGCCCAGCGCATGCCGCTAAATGGCAGGCTGATCACGGCGCGATTCGACATCGTGGCGGTGGCCTGAGTGTCATCCGTTGCGGTGATTACCGCCGGGAACAGGGGGCCATAAACCGGCAGCGTTTTCAGAGACTGAACAATCTTGTTTTCATCCCACGCAGTCTCGCCGACTTTCCACAACTGATTTGACGGGCCGCGGTAGCCATGACGCATGTCGTAGTTCATCACGTTGGTGCGCAAAGCTTCCTGCGCGGCCAGCTGAGTTTTTTTAGTGATGGTGGTGTAAACCATATAGCCGTCGTTATAGGCGTTATCTCCATAACGTTTCACCATCTCCTGACGCACCATTTCAGTCAGATAAGGCGCGGAGAATTCAATGTGCGGAGCGTGATAATTGGCGACCAGCGGTTCAGCGCGAGCCTGATCGTACTGCGCCTGCGTGATGTATTTCTCATCCAGCATACGGGCCAGCACGGTATTACGGCGGGCCAGAGAACGGTCATGGGAATACAGCGGGTTGAAGGTTGACGGCGCTTTTGGCAGACCGGCAATCACCGCCATTTCGCTGAGCGTCAGTTGATCAACATTTTTACCGAAGTAAACCTGCGCTGCGGCACCGACGCCATAGGCGCGATAACCGAGGTAGATCTTGTTCAGATACAACTCAAGGATTTCATCTTTGGACATCATCTGTTCGATACGGATGGCCAGGAATGCTTCCTTGATTTTACGGGTCAGCGTGCGTTCAGGGCTGAGGAAGAAGTTACGGGCTAACTGCTGAGTAATGGTACTCGCGCCCTGTGAGGCGTGACCAGACACCAGCGCAACGGAAGCCGCACGGAAAATACCGATCGGATCCACGCCGTGGTGTTCATAGAAACGACTGTCTTCTGTCGCGATAAACGCATGCACCAGCTCCGGTGGGATCTGGTCAAGTTTCAGTGGGATACGGCGTTTTTCACCGTACTGGGCGATCAAATCACCTTCAGCACTAAAAACCTGCATCGGTGTTTGCAAGCGCACGTCTTTAAGCGTGGCGACGTCGGGAAGCTGAGGCTCGATATATTTATACAAACCGAAGATCGAGGCGGCTCCCAGCAAAATGCAACACACTGCAAGAATCAATAAATACTTTACGAACTTCACCTGAGATTTCCCATTAAGTGTCAATTGGGCAGTTTATAAACAACCGCGCAGTAGTATAAAGGCAAGCCAGCAACATGGATACGTTCTTTTATTTACCTGACGATATGGAGATTGGGCGAAAATGCGACTACAAGCATGGCAGGTAGGTCTGGATATTCAAGCTGGTTTTGCCCGCGCGATTGCCGTTCAGCGCCCGCGTCATGGCTGGCAATTACGTCACTGGTGGCAACATCCGTTACCCGATTTCACATTGCGGGAGGGGATATTACATGAGACCGCGCCGCTGATCGCCATTTTATCGTGCTGGCGGAAAACACTTCCGGTGACATTTTCGCTGCGGATCAGCCTTCCTGCGCAGCGCATTATGCAGCAGCGGCTGGCAGTGCCGGACCGCCGGCTGTGCGAGCCTGCCCGCAGTGAATTTATCTTTGCCAGTGCGGCAAAACAGTTCCCGCTGAGCATGGAACATCTGGTGATGGACTATCGGGCCGCTCCTCATGGTGAAGATCAGATAGTGGTCACGGCAGCCAGACAGCAAGAAATCCAGCAATGGATGGCCAGCCTGGCGCAGGCGCAGTTGTACCCGAATGTGATTGAACTTGCCCCTTGCGCACTTCAGGTGGCCGCTCATGCCGCCGGGCTTCCCGGTGATGCTTTGCTTATCCATCCTCTTGATGATGGGATCTTATGGGCTTCTCCACATAGCTTGCCGTTTCAGTTTGGTTTGACTGACGATACAGAAATCGACGAGGCACTTGCACAGCAAATCCGCGCACAGTACCGCGCCGCCGCGTTGTGCCACAGTCAGTGCTTCTTTAGTGGTGAATCGCCATTGCCTGCGATGCAATGCTGGTCGCCGCTATCTGCCATTATTCAGTTGTCTGCGCCTTTGCCCGCTAATCCCGGGGCCTTCGCCCCGGCTGTCGGGCTGGCCCTGCGGCAGGAAGACTACTGATGCTGCAAATCAATTTATTGCCGTGGCGTCAGTTGCGCCGCCAGCGCCGGAGCCGCTACTGGTTGTGGCTTTTCACCTGCGTACCGGCAGTGGTATTCACCGGTGCCGTGTGCCTGGCCGTTGTGATGACGCAGGAAACCACGTTATTGCAACGCCATTTGTCGGCGCTGAATTCGGGCGTTCAGCAGTTATCCCGTCAGCAGATTCAGGTGGCAGCGGCGTTGTCACAGGTCAACGTGCTGAGAGCTGAGCGCCTCCTCAACCGCCAGCGGGTGGAAAAGAGCCATTATTATCTGCGCCTGCTGGGCTTGCTTGCAGCGCAGATCCCCGGGGAAGTCTGGCTGACTGAACTCACCGAGCATCAGGGTTTGCTAACGCTTAAAGGTGAAGGGCATTTTTATCACGATATTCTGGCCTTCAGTGAAACCCTGAGTACCAGCGGATTGCTCGATGAAGTCAGTTTATCGGACGTGCAGCAGATGCCTGACCGGCTTCTGCACTTTTCCATGAAGGCTCAGCTTCGGCTGGCAAAGTCTTTGCCAGATACGGAAGGTGTGCAATGACGTTACTTTTATCGCAGCGCCTTGAGCCGCTGATGGAAAAGCCGGGCTGGCAACGAGTGCTCATCCTGGCCGTGGGTGTACTGATTCTGCTTTTAATATCCTATCTGTTCGTGCTACGCGGAATATGGCGGCAACAGGAAGAACTGGCGTCGCAAATTGCCACTGAACAGCACGTGGTTTTGCAGTCTCAGGCTGCGCTGTTGCTTATGCCTTCGCTGAAAAGCCTGGAGCGCGAGTTACAGGAGAGCACGGCGCTACGGCAAACCGGTTTGCCTCTGGCGCAGCAATTCGCACAGCCGCTCAAAGACTCTCAGGCAAAACTGATTCGCTGGCAGCCTGCTTCGGGAGCGCAAGGGGAATTGCACATGCAGCTTTCTTTTCGCGCAATGACCCACTTTCTCTATGCGTTGCTGCAACGGCCGGGGCATCCCGTGTTCAGCGAACTGAGCATGCATACCAACGTTGCGGGGCTGAGTGCCTCAGTTCTGCTGGCCCAAGCTTCCTCCGCCGGGGGGCTAACCGAAGGTGCTGTTGCTGTGGAAGAAGAGCGTGATCCTTTCAACGTGCCGGAACCATCTTCTTGTCTTGATAATTCCCCGGTAGCCAGGTGGGTGCTGAGTGGGATAACTCATGTAGAAGGACGACCGTTTGGCTGGCTGCTCTCACCGGATGGGCTGTGGAGTAAGGTTGAGCCCGGCTCGCAAATCGGGACACCGCAATGGACGGTAGAAACGCTCGATAACCGGCAGGTTGGGCTGACGTTTAAGGATGTTCGCTGTGGTGCACAGCGTCAGGTTATCCAGTTGGGTAAAAATAATGATTCTCCAGGGAAGGGAAAATAATGAAATACATTAATTACGGCGCAGTACTGTTCCTGCTGTGCTTATGCTCCGGCGCGGTGAAAGCCGCCACCTCATCACCCGTTTCCCTGGAGTTCCAGTCATCCCCGGTCGGGATGGTTTTACAGGCGCTGGCTGATGCCCGGGAGTTGAATCTGGTCATCGCCCCCGGTGTTGAAGGGCAAATCAGCGTGAAGCTTAAAGAAGTGCCGTGGCAACAGGCTTTCGACATTATTTTGCGAATGAATCACCTGACCAGCCAGCAGCAGGGAAATGTTTTGCTGGTAGCACCGGAAATTGATCCGAAAATTCAGCAACAGGCCATTGAAGACGTTGCTGAGCAAAAAGCGCGGCAAAGCCCGCTGGTCAGCCTCACGATACCGTTGCAATACGCCGATGCGAAAGAGACTGCATTGAGCCTGAATGCTCAGAAAGGCTCGCTTTTATCCGTGAAAGGGAGTGCTACCGCCGACAGCCGTACCAACACACTTTTATTACGTGATACCCAGGAGGCTCTGATCGTTGTTGCACCGTGGGTAAAAGAAATGGATTTGCCTTTGCAACAGGTACAATTGGCCGCGCATATCGTGACGATGAATAGTGAAAGTTTACGTGAGCTTGGCGTGCGGTGGGGGCTCACCGGTGAGGAAGCCATCACGAAAGTCGTTCGCCTGAATAATCTCAGCATGGGAATACCGGTGGAGAATCCCATCTTTACGGCCGGTTTCAATCTTGCGCATATCAGTGGCCGGATTTTGGATCTGGAGCTGAGTGCACTTGAGCAGGAAGACAAAGTAGACATTATTGCCAGCCCGCGTCTGCTGACTGCGCATATGCAGACTGCCAGCATTAAACAAGGTACGGAGATCCCCTATCAGGTTTCCAGTGGCGCGAGTGGCAGTACATCCATTGAGTTCAAGGAAGCCGTGCTGGGGATGGAAGTGACGCCCAAAATTCAGCGCGACGGGCGCATACAGCTGGCCTTGCAAATCAGCCAGAATATGCCGGGGAGAAGCATCAAACAGGCCGAAGGCGAGGCGCTGGCGATCGATAAACAGGAAATTAAAACGCAGGTGACGGTAAAAGATGGTGAAACTATTGTACTCGGCGGGATTTTTCAGCGCAAAAACCAAAAGACAGAGACTAAAGTTCCTGTATTGGGAGACATCCCCGTTATGGGTTCCTTGTTTAAACACCAGTATACAAATGATGAGCGGCGTGAGCTGGTGATTTTCATCACCCCGACCTTAATCCGCACCCATTAAATGGGCATTCTCGATTAACGGAAACCGGACAATAACGTTGAGCCCATGCAACTTTTTGTGTTCTGAGGGGCTTCTGAGTTTGACGCTGCCTTCGATTTAGCTTACAAGGGTTACCGAATTGAGCACCGTGATCTTTTTATTACGACAGACACGCCGATAAAAACGTACGGTTTCCCTCCTGCGGCGTGCAAAGTGATTTATTCGGTTGCCAAACTACCAAGAGTGTTGAGATAATTTTTTTCTGATCTCGCACTATATCGCTCATGAGGTTTCAGTTTAGGTCCCGCCGCTAATTTGATTGGCGGGGCGGGTTATCATCAACGAATTGTCTTAGTAATACCGAAAAACATGGCAGAGAAACGCAATATCTTTCTGGTTGGGCCTATGGGTGCCGGCAAAAGCACTATTGGTCGACAGTTAGCTCAGCAACTCAATATGGAGTTTTTCGACTCCGATCACGAAATTGAGCGACGTACCGGAGCTGATGTGGGCTGGGTATTTGATTTAGAAGGCGAAGACGGCTTCCGCGACCGCGAAGAAAAAGTGATCAACGAACTGACCGAAAAACAAGGCATTGTTCTGGCAACAGGTGGAGGTTCCGTAAAATCACGCGAAACCCGTAACCGTTTGTCAGCGCGTGGCGTTGTCGTCTATCTTGAAACTACCATCGAAAAGCAACTGGCGCGCACACAACGCGACAAAAAACGTCCATTATTACAAGTGAGTGCTCCGCCACGTGAAGTGCTTGAAGCACTGGCGAGAGAGCGCAATCCTTTGTATGAAGAGATTGCCGACGTCACTATTCGTACCGATGATCAAAGTGCCAAAGTGGTTGCTAACCAGATTATTAACATGCTGGAAAGTAACTGATTATTGGTTTCTATCATTGCCTGAGGGTGTCAGTTAAAGAAGGTCACAGAGCACGACATGGAGAGGATTACCGTAACGTTAGGGGAGCGTAGCTACCCCATTACGATTGCTGCCGGATTGTTCCACGATCCGGCTTCTTTTATGCCGGTAAAGGCAGGCGATCAGGTCATGATAGTGACCAATGAGACGCTGGCCCCTCTCTATCTGGATGCTGTGCGTTCAGTGCTGGAGCAGGCAGGCGTTCGTGTTGATCAGGTCGTTTTACCTGATGGTGAACAATACAAATCCCTGACTGTTCTAAATGACGTGTTTTCCGCGTTGCTCGAAAAGCCGCACGGACGTGATACTACGCTGATTGCCCTTGGCGGCGGCGTTGTCGGTGATTTAACCGGCTTCGCCGCAGCCAGTTATCAACGTGGTGTGCGCTTTGTTCAGGTGCCAACTACGTTGCTCTCTCAGGTGGATTCCTCTGTCGGCGGCAAAACGGCGGTAAACCATCCACTCGGAAAAAACATGATCGGCGCGTTTTATCAACCTGCGTCGGTGGTGATTGATCTCGATTGTCTGCGAACCTTGCCTGCCCGTGAGATGTCATCAGGTCTCGCGGAAGTTATCAAATACGGCATTATTCTGGATGCCGATTTCTTTGTCTGGCTTGAAGACAACATGGATGCATTACTGGCGCTGGATATGAATGCGCTGGCTTATTGCATCCGTCGTTGCTGCGAGCTGAAAGCTGAGGTTGTGGCTGCCGATGAACGTGAAAACGGACTGCGCGCCTTACTGAATCTGGGCCATACTTATGGCCATGCTATTGAAGCAGAAATGGGTTATGGCAATTGGCTGCATGGCGAAGCCGTCGCGGCCGGTATGGTGATGGCGTGTTATACCGCGCATCGCCTGGGTCAATTCAGCCTGGGTGATATTGCCCGTGTGAAGGCCTTGTTAACCCGCGCAGGTTTGCCCGTGACGGGCCCGCAGGTTATGGACGCGCAGTCTTATCTGCCGCACATGATGCGTGATAAGAAAGTACTGGCTGGCGAGCTGCGTCTGGTGTTACCCAAAGCAATTGGTCAGTCTGAAGTACGCTCCGGCGTATCGCATGAAATGGTGCTGGCTTCGATTGAAGATTGCCGTTAAGAATGCGGCCACGGTTTTGGCCAGATAACGACCGATTTTACCAATGTCCAGCAAAGCTTTATATTTTTAGTCAGGATAGTAGCTCCGCGTAAAGCCAGTCAGAGGCTTTTAGCCGGGTTGGAGGTTTTAGATGGATGATTTAACACCGGAAGATGATCTCAAACCAGACACCAGCGATCGCCGCCCACCGCGTGCGCGCAAGCCGTCTCCTTCCATTCCAAAGGTCGCTGTTTCCCGTCAGTACATGATGATAGGCATCGGTATCGTGGTGTTGGTACTGCTTATTGTCGGTATTGGTTCGGCCATGAAGTCGCCAACGACTACCCCATCCGCGCAGCAGAACAACGGGCCTAAAGACATTAATCTTGCGGGCAACGATGCCGCTGCGCCGGCTCAGCCTTCGGCGCAAGCTCAGGCGAACACCGCACAGGCAGCCAACGGCCAGCAGCCGCAAAATATTGGCTTGCCTCCCGTTTCACCCACACCGACTGAAGCTCAACCCGTTCCCGAAAGCGGTCAGCCGAAAGAACGTGTCGATTTGCCTGGCGATATGAGCGATGCTTTATCTTCCCAGCAAAATCAGGTGGATGGCGTGGCACAGGGCAGCATGAACCCCGGCACACAGTCACTGACTTCTTTACCGACCGCTCCGGCTACGGTAAATGGTTCTGCGCGTAGTCAGGCTCCCGCAGGGTCTCAGACATCTGCTTCACATATCCGCCCTGCACCCGTTGTTCGTAATCCGCAGGTCGCACACGCTGTGAAACCCGCAGAGCACAAACCTGCTGCCACAACGCCGCATATGTCAAAACCGCAGACCACCAAATCATCCCCGGCTGCGACCTCTGTTGTTCCGGCTCCGTCTGTCGCTTCCGGCAGTGCGTCAGCCATTAAATCAGCACCCGGTTCGCACTTTACTCTGCAACTGAGCGGCGCTTCTCAGTCAAATACGCTGAATGCGTTTGCCAAACAGCAGGGCCTGAAAAACTATCTGGTTTATCAGACAGCCCGCGACGGGAAGCCGTGGTTTGTGTTGGTCAGTGGTAACTACGCTTCTTCTGCAGAGGCTAAACGCGCCATTTCCAGCTTGCCTGCGGAAGTTCAGGCAAAAAAACCGTGGGTCAAACCTGTACATCAGGTACAGCAAGACCTGAAAAAATGAATCTGATCTCAACGCGATTTGCTGTCTAAAAACAGGATACAATCCGCGGCTGTGAATTGTATAAGTAGCTAACTGACGGCATGAAGAAGAACCGCGCGTTTTTGAAGTGGGCTGGCGGCAAATACCCGCTGATTGATGACATCAGACGTCATCTTCCAGCGGGAGATTGTTTGATAGAGCCTTTTGTTGGCGCGGGCTCGGTATTTTTGAATACCGAGTATGACGCTTATATCCTGGCAGACATCAACAACGATCTGATTAATCTCTATAACATCGTGAAAATGCGTACAGAAGAATTCGTACGCGACGCCCGTGTGCTTTTCACGCCGGAGTTTAACGAATCAGATCGTTTTTACGCACTGAGGGCTGAGTTTAATGCCAGCAGCGATCCCTATCGTCGTTCGGTCCTTTTCCTCTATCTCAACCGCCATTGTTACAACGGTCTGTGCCGTTATAATCTCAGTGGCGCGTTTAACGTACCTTTCGGGCGCTATAAAAAACCGTATTTCCCGGAGGAGGAACTCTACTGGTTTGCTGAAAAGGCCAGGAATGCTTTGTTTGTGTGCGAGCATTATCAGGAAACCCTGTTGAAAGCAAAGGCGGGCTCGGTGGTATATTGTGATCCGCCTTATGCTCCGCTCTCTGCGACTGCAAACTTTACGGCGTACCACACCAACAGTTTTAGTATGGAAGATCAGCGCAACCTGGCCCGGCTGGCGTATCAGCTTTCCCATGAAAATAATGTGCCGGTGCTGATTTCCAACCACGAAACACCCCTGACGCTGGAATGGTACGCTCAGGCGAAACAGCTGCACCGCGTCTCGGCACGCCGGACTATCAGCAGCAAAGTTGCACAACGCAGCATGGTGAATGAACTTTTAGCGCTATATCGCTGATTGCCGGTTAACCGGTGATTTTCGGGAACCCTATCATTTGGAGAAGCGGATGAAACAGTTTTTGATTGCACCGTCCATTCTTTCGGCCGACTTTGCCCGTCTGGGTGAAGACACGGCGAAAGCATTGGAAGCTGGCGGGGACGTTGTCCATTTTGATGTAATGGATAACCACTACGTACCGAATTTAACGATGGGGCCGATGGTCCTGAAGTCGCTGCGCAATTACGGCATCACGGCACCCATCGACGTGCATCTGATGGTGAAACCGGTCGATCGTTTGATCCCGGATTTTGCAGAAGCCGGGGCGTCCTACATCACTTTCCACCCTGAAGCCTCCGAGCACGTTGACCGCTCGCTGCAACTGATTAAAAGCCATGGCTGCAAAGCCGGCCTGGTTTTCAACCCGGCGACATCCCTGAGTTATCTGGATTATGTTCTGGATAAACTTGATGTGATCCTGCTGATGTCCGTTAATCCGGGCTTTGGCGGCCAGTCATTTATTCCGGGCACGCTCGATAAACTGCGCCAGGTTCGCAAAATTATCGATGACAGCGGTTACGACATTCGCCTTGAAATCGATGGCGGCGTGAAAGCAGAGAATATCCGCGAAATCGCCGCAGCCGGTGCAGACATGTTCGTCGCCGGTTCCGCCATTTTTAACCAGCCGGACTACCGCTCCGTGATTGACCATATGCGCAGTGAACTGGCTAAGGTCTCCCATGACTGAGCCTCTTATTGCACGCGGCATTGCGTTTGATTTAGACGGTACGCTGGTCGACAGCGCACCGGGCCTTTCCGAAGCGGTTGATCTGGCGCTGCGTGATGTTGGTTTACCGGCCGCAGGCGTTGAACGTCTGAGCACCTGGATTGGTAACGGCGCCGATGTGATGGTTGAGCGTGCGGTTCGCTGGGCTGAAGGTGATTTGTCACCAGAGTTCCTGCAAAAAGTGCGCGATAAGTTTGACCATTACTACGCTGAGACTGCCGCTTCAGGTAGCCGTTTATACCCGCAGGTGAAAGAAACGCTGGCCGCACTGGCGGCGCTGGATCTGCCATTAGGGCTGGTCACCAACAAACCCACGCCGTTTATCGCGCCTCTGCTTGCAGCACTGGGCATCGACAGTTATTTCTCGCTGGTGATTGGCGGGGATGACGTCGTGGTGAAAAAACCGCATCCGGCACCGGTCTATCTGATGCTGGGAAAACTCGGTCTTCGTGCCAGTGAAATGGTATTTGTGGGCGATTCCCGCAACGATATTCATTGTGCCCAGGCGGCGGGCTGCCCTTGTGTGGGCATGACTTACGGCTATAACTACGGTGAATCTATCGCGCTGACTAAACCCGATCGCGTGCTGGATCATTTCGCCGACCTTTTGCCCACTCTGGGGCTGTCATCTTTAAAAGATCAGGAAGCATAAAATGAGTAAACCCATCGTATTTAGTGGCGCACAGCCCTCCGGTGAACTGACCATTGGCAACTACATGGGTGCGCTGCGTCAATGGGTCCAGATGCAGGACGATTACGAGTGCATTTACTGCATCGTCGATTTGCACGCGATCACCGTCCGTCAGGATCCTGTTCAGCTGCGTAAAGCGACGCTTGATACTCTGGCGCTTTATCTTGCTGTCGGCATTGATCCGAAGAAAAGTACCATCTTCGTCCAGTCTCATGTTCCTGAGCATTCCCAGCTGAGCTGGGCGCTGAACTGTTATACCTATTTTGGCGAACTGGGTCGTATGACGCAGTTCAAGGACAAATCCGCGCGTTACGAAACGTCCAACAGCGAAAGCATCACCGCGGGTCTGTTTGATTACCCGGTGCTGATGGCGGCGGATATTCTGCTGTACCAGACAAATCAGGTGCCGGTCGGTGAAGACCAGAAGCAGCATCTGGAGCTGAGCCGTGATATCGCGAGCCGTTTCAATGCATTGTATGGTGATGTGTTTACCGTGCCTGAGCCATTTATTCCTAAATCCGGTGCGCGCGTGATGTCATTGCAGGAACCGACGAAGAAGATGTCTAAGTCGGATGACAACCGTAAAAACGTGATCGGCCTGCTGGAAGATCCGAAAGCGGTGACCAAAAAAATCAAAAGCGCAATGACCGACTCAGAAGAGCCGCCTGTCGTGCGATATGACGTGAAAAATAAGCCGGGCGTGTCTAACCTGCTGGATATCCTTTCAGGCGTGACCGGCAAAGCGATCCCGGAACTGGAAGCCCAGTTCGAAGGCCAGATGTATGGTCATCTGAAAGGTGCTGTCGCCGAAGCGGTTGCCGGCATGCTGACCGAAGTACAGGAGCGTTATCACCGTTTCCGTAACGACGAAGCTTACCTGCAGGAAGTGATGCGTGAAGGCGCTGAGAAAGCCCGCGCGCGCGCAAAAGTGACGCTGGCAAAAGCCTATGAGGCTATTGGTTTTGTGACTGCACCTTAATCGCTGATTGAGTATGAAAATCAAAAGCCACGCCTTCGGGACGTGGCTTTTTTGTTTTTCGCACTAAGAACCGGCGCTGAAGTTGTAGGTAAACGTCGCGTTGTAGCGCCAGTCGCGGGAATTGCTGTCGAGCGGCACATCGCCAATAGGCCGCGCGGCTTCCACCGATAGCGTGTAGTGACGGTTATCGCCAAACATCACACCCAGCGCATAAGATGACAGATTCTGTTTCGGCAGCCCTGCCTGATTAAATTCCGTATGTGCCCCGTCGATCACCGCATAAGGCTGGATGGTTTTCAGCCAGTCTCCTTGCTCCAGATTGTGGATGTAGCGCAGCTCAACCTGCCCGCCGACGCCGTAATCACCTTGTGCATCGCTGTCCGGATAACCACGTCCGTAATGCAGTGCGCCAAAATTCACCCGTTCCGGCTCCGGTAAGTCATTGTCTGACCAGTCACCTTCGACCGACGTACTGAGCCGCCATTTTTTGTCGAACAGATATGCGGCGTCGCCGTTGAATTTCCAGCGGGTAAACGACAGGTCAGCATTGGGTGTGGAGTTCGTCGCGCCTAACCCGTCGATCCCCTGACGGACATTAAATTTCGTGCTCCAGTAAGCCTGATCGTATTCGCGATAGCCATTCAGTGACAGTTCTGCTGCCGGGTAACGCACCCGCTGATTGACTGAAGGTAACTGTATCTGCTGATTGCCGAGCTTTGCCCACAAATCGTAGTCGTATTTCTTATCGAGATAGTCCAGTTCGCCGCTGATCGTCCATTGTTTCTTGCGCGTCAGCTCCAGCGGGTAACTGAAGACAACGCCGCCGTTGTATTGCGTCTGGGTATTCTGCGAACCGACGGTAATGCCGTTCGGCAGCGATAAAATGGTGTTGTAGTCTTTGTCTTTCTGCTGGTAATAACTGCCTTTGAGCTGCATCAGCAGCCCGTCGTCACCGAGATACTGCTGATAGTTCAGACCGGCATAGGTTTTCCGTGTGCCGCTTTCCAGCGGGATTAACGTCGCAATTCCCAGTTGTTCGCCGTAGGTACTCAGGCCGCTGAGTGTGGCGTTTACCACGGCGGAACTGTCGCCTTTACGCGTATCGACCGCAGTTTGAATGTTCCAGTTACGCGGGCGTAAAGCCTGCACATTGAGCACGGTAGCGCCGTAGATATTGTCCGGATTATTGGCTGAGGCGGTGACTTTCGTGTCCGGGGTGCGTTCCATGAGTATGGTGTAGCGCTCGAAGGTATCTTGCGTCAGCGGTTTATCCGCCATGATGTGCTGCGACAGTTTGCTCAGCCAGCGTCCGACCTGCTGATTATCGCTGTGGATTTGCGTGCCGGAAATATACCCTTCAACCAGCCCGATTTTCACCACGCCATCTTTGAAATTATCTGCCGGAATGTACGCATAGGAGAGGACAAATCCGTCTTTGTGGTAACGCCGGGTAATCTCGTCCGTGGCTGCCAATAGCTGCGAAAGTGGTACTTTCTTGCCAACGAAAGGGGCGAAAGGCGCAGCCAGTGAATCCAGCGGATATTGCGTGCCGCCAACGAACTGGATGTGCTTCACGTCGATCAATGTCTGTGGGGTTAAATCGGGTGCAGATTTTTGCGCGGGTAAATCTATTTTTTGCGATTTGACCGGCGGCTGGGAAATAGGCTGAGCCAGCCTGGCCGGGTTATTCGGGTCGATCAGAGTAGGAAACATATCTGCCGAACTGTAACCAATGGCAGAACCCAATAAAGCCACTATGCAGGATTTTATTCTCATAAACATTCCTTTGAGCGCACAGGCAAAAGTTGGAACCCCGAGGTAGAAGCCCGCTCCCCGGATGTCCGGACAGCGGGCTTTTTACAGCAATAACCTATTGTGTTTTATTCAATTTCAGTCCGAGTCCGCCGGTGACAGTCCCCAGCGTGGTTCCTACGCCCGCAATCAAACCGCCTGATTGCGTGAGCGAGGCACCTGCGCCTGCGGAAATCCCCCCCGAATTACTGGCGGTTGTGGTCGTTGTGCTGCTGGCCGGAACCAGTATGGTGCCGGTTTTTGACACCGCCTGGCCGGTATCGGTCACGACGGTGCCCAGGCCGGCCAGCGCGGGTGTGCTGGTAGAGACCTGTGTTCCGATGGAGCTGACCGCGCCGCCCACCTGATTCAGCAAGCCGTTAACGGGCGTGCCTAAACCGGTCGCTCCGCCCACGGTTTGCGTGGTGGTTTGTACATTGGCGACAACCGGCGTCACGATGCCCGTTGCTGCCGTCGTGACGCCGGAAAGCGCGCCGCTCTGCACGTTTTGCGCCAGACCGTTGCCGGTCGTGGTAACCAGTGACCCGACGTTATTCACCAGACCGCCCGTCGCACCGGTTACGCCACCCAGCGGTGTTCCGGCGGTGTTAGCCGCAAGGGAAGTTCCAAGACCGGATACGCCGGTGCCTAAATCAGCCACGGCTTTTGGCACGCCTGCGACCGTGGTGCCGATGGCATTCGGATTGGTGCCTAGCTGGCCAATCCCGTTTTGAATGCCGCTGCCCACGGAAGTTACCGCATTCCCGGCGCTGTCGATGATGGTGACGACGCCAGTGCCTGCGACCGGAATATTACTGATGGGTGTCTGGCTGGCGATACTGCTGACTTGTGTCCCCAGGCCACTGACTGCGCCACCCGCACTGCTCAGGATGGTGCCGGTAGCGAGTGTGGTGGATGTTGTTCCGGTTCCGGTTCCGGTTCCTGTCCCGGTTCCTGTCCCGGTTCCTGTTCCTGTACCTGTTCCATTGCCTGTTGTGGTGGTTCCGTCACCGGTCGTCGTTGTTCCGGTTCCGTTCCCGGCTGTCGTGGTGCCGTCACTGCCTGTTGTTGTCCCGTCTCCGGTCGTTGCCGAGCCGGTGGTGGACGTTTTTGCCGTATGAGAAGAACCGCCGCCGCCACTGCCGCTACAGGCAGCCAGTGACAGGGCGACTAAGATTGCCAAAGCAATCTTGTTTACATGACCAACATGAATGGTATGGCGCATGATTTGACCCTCCACGGGAGAATACGCCACAGTCGGCGTAATTAAAGTTTAAGTTTAAGATTCTGAATATTCCATTTCACATCGATTATTATTTTGATTTTTAGTTGTGAGTTGCAATGTATAAGGAATTATATTCTGTTATGAGAATTTTCTTATAATTAAAGACAGAGAAGTGAAATGAATCTCACTTCTCTGAATTGATTAGAAAAATAAATGGAGTTTTTTTGAGCGGAAGGCGGTTACAGACATGTCTCACTGGCAAACCAGTTGAGTTTCGGGCGCAGGCTGACCACGCTGCCGACGATAATCAGGCTCGGGCTTTGCACCTGTTTGGCCAGATTTTCGAGGTCAGTCAGGTTTCCGGTGACGACGCGCTGTTGCTGACTGGTGCCGTTTTCGACCAGCGCGACAGGCGTTTGTGCTGGCAGACCGTTTTCCAGCAGACGCCGTTGGATCTCGGCCGCCTGTGTCAGCCCCATATAAAACACCAGCGTTTGCTGACCCTGCGCCAGACACGCCCAGTCGAGTGCGCCGTCCTGTCTGGCGTGGCCGGTGATTAACCGTACGCTTTGCGCATGATCGCGGTGCGTCAGCGGAATGCCGCTGTAGGCCGAACAGCCCGAGGCGGCCGTGATGCCCGGCACGACGGAAAACGCGATGCCCGCGGCTTTCAGCGCTTCCAGTTCTTCGCCGCCGCGGCCAAAGATAAACGGATCACCCCCTTTCAGGCGCACAACGCGTTTACCCATTTGCGCCTGTTCCAGCAGAATTTCGTTGATACGTTCCTGAGGAACGCAATGGTGCCCGGCGCGTTTGCCGACGAAAATGCGCTCGGCGTCCCGGCGCACCAGATTCAGCACGCCGTCGGAAACCAGCCGGTCGTAAACCACCACATCAGCCAGCTGCATTTGCTGCAAACCTTTGAGCGTTAGCAGACCGGCATCACCCGGCCCGGCACCGACCAGAATCACTTCACCGTGTTTATCCACCGGCTCACTGAATAATTCTTCGAGATATTGCCCGCTTTGCACGTCGTCATTATTGGCCAGTGATTGCGCCAGACGATGATGATTAAACAGCTTTTCCCACCAGCGACGGCGGTCGGACATCTCACTGAACTGCGCTTTGACCCGCGAGCGCAATCCGCCCGCGACCTGCGCCAGTTTGCCCAGATGCTGTGGCAAAATGGATTCCAGGCGTTCGCGTAACAGGCGCGCCAGAACCGGCGCATTGCCGCCGGAAGAGACGGCGATCATCAGCGGCGAACGGTCAATAATCGACGGCATAATCACGCTCGCGCTTTCCGGCGCGTCCACCACATTACAGAAAACGCGGCGTTGCTCGGCGGCTTCACTGACTTCCTGATTCACTAAATCAGAATCCGTCGCGGCAATGACCAGCCACTTTTCATCGACCAGCAGCGGCGAGAATTCGCCTTTCAGCAGGCGGACTTTGCCTTCGTCTGCCCAAATCTGAAATTGCGACGTGAAGGTGAGGGCGTTGACCGTCAGTTTCGCACCGGCATCGAGCAGCAAACGGGCTTTGCGTTCGGCAACGTCACCGGCGCCCACCAGCAGACAGGCTCTGTTTTTTAACTGACAAAAGAGGGGCAAATAATCCATGACGACGTTCCCGAAAGCAGATAACAACGCCGCCCGAAGGCGGCGTGAAAGGCGCGGAGTTTAGCAGGTTTCTGCGTGAAGGCTGGCGGTATTGATTTCCACATTGCCGCCCTGAACACGAACCTCAAAGGCCGGAATCGAATGCGTATCGTCTTCCATACACAAACCATCCGTCAGGCGAAAATGCTGTTTTTTCAGCGGGCTGGCGACCCATAATTCGCCCTGATGTTCCGCAATAATCCCGCGTGAAAGCACGCTTGATTTGGCGAAGGGATCGATATTCGACAGCGCGAAAATCTGCTCATCAGCGTAAGGACGGAACAACGCAACCTGCTGATCACCCGCCAGCGCACAAACGCCGCAGCCCGGCAGGATTTGCTCAACAGAACAAAGCGTTAACCACTGGCTCATAATACTTCCTCCCCGTCGGCGATCATTTTCACCGGAATGCGTTCGTCCGGGCGCGCCGGACGGTGCTGTTCGCGCTCTGACACGAACTGAACGTTCGGGTCGCGCTGCGCGCTGTTGATAAAGTGCGTGAAGCGGGTCTGCGCCGCCGGATCGTTCAGCGTTTCCTGCCATTCGCAAACCGCAGATTCACGCAGACGCGCCAGCTCGGCTTCCAGCTGATCGTTCAGGCCAAGTTTATTATCGATAATCACCTTGCGCAGGTAGCTGATGCCGCCTTCGAGGTTATCCATCCAGACCGAGGTGCGTTGCAACTTATCGGCGGTGCGGATGTAGAACATCATGAAGCGGTCGAGATAGCGCAGCAGCGTTTCGTTATCCAGATCGGCGGCCAGCAGATCGCCGTGGCGCGGTTTCATACCACCGTTGCCGCAGACATACAGGTTCCAGCCGTTTTCGGTGGCAATAATCCCGACGTCTTTGCCCTGTGCCTCCGAACATTCGCGGGTACAACCGGACACGCCGAACTTCATTTTGTGTGGCGTGCGGATACCTTTGTAACGGTTCTCCAGGCTGATGCCGAAACCGAGGCTGTCGCCGACGCCGTAGCGGCACCATGTGCTGCCGACGCAGGTTTTTGCCATACGCAGCGCCTTCGCATACGCCTGACCGGTTTCGAAACCGGCGTTAATCAGTTTCTGCCAGATAGCCGGTAAATCGTCTTTCTGTGCGCCGAACATCCCGATGCGCTGGGAGCCGGTAATTTTGGTGTAGAGGTTATATTCCGCTGCAATTTCGCCAATCGCCATCAGGCCTTGTGGCGTGATTTCGCCGCCCGGTGAGCGCGGGATAACAGAATACGTGCCGTCTTTTTGCATGTTGGCAAGGAAGACGTCGTTGGTGTCCTGAAGCGGCGTGTGCTGCGCTTTCAGCACGTAGTCATTCCAGCAGGAGGCAAGGAGCGAACCGACGGTCGGTTTACACACTTCGCAGCCATAACCTTTGCCGTATTTATTGAGCAAATCGTCAAACGAACGGATGCCTTCAACGCGGATCAGGTGATACAGCTCCTGACGTGAATACGCAAAGTGTTCGCACAGGTGATGGTTTACTTCGATGCCCTGTTTACTTAGCTCAGCGTTCAGCACCTGGGTGACCAGCGGAATACAACCGCCGCAGCCGGTCCCGGCTTTGGTTGCGGATTTCAGTGCCGCGACGGTGTGGCAGCCGCCCTGAACCGCTTTGATGATGTCGCCTTTGGTGACGTCAAAACAGGAGCAGATTTGCGCACTTTCCGGCAGGGCGTCGGTGCCGATCACTGCGCCGCCGCTGCCCGCGTGGGCAGGCAGGATCAGCGCATCCGGATTTTCCGGTAGCTCGATGCTGTTAAGCACCAGCTGCAACAGATTGCCGTAATCGCTGGTGTCGCCGACCAGAACCGCGCCGAGCAACGTTTTGTTGTCTTCGCTGACGACCAGACGTTTGTATAACGCTTTGCTTTCATCCAGATAGACGTAGCTTCGCGCGCCCGGTGTGCGTGCGTGTGCATCGCCGATACCTGCAACGTCAACGCCGAGCAGTTTCAGCTTGGCGCTCATGTCCGCGCCGGTGAAGGTATTTTCGCGGCCCAGAAGATGGTCTGCGGTGACCTGCGCCATTTTGTAGCCCGGCGCGACCAGACCGAAGGTACGCTGATTCCACGACGCACATTCGCCGATGGCGTAAACGTCCGGATCGCTGGTCTGGCACTGGTCGTTAATGACGATGCCGCCGCGCGGTGCAATCTCGAGATCACACTGGCGCGCCAGTTTGTCCTGCGGACGGATGCCGGTAGAGAACACGATGAAATCGACTTCCAGCGCGGTGCCGTCAGCGAATTCCATGGTTTTGCGGGCAGAACTTCCGCCCTGAACGATTTGTTTGGTGTTTTTCGCGGTGTGAACCTGCACGCCCATGCTTTCGATTTTCTGGCGCAACTGGCTGCCGCCCATCACATCAAGCTGTTCCGCCATCAGGCCGGGTGCGAATTCAACAACGTGCGTTTCCACGCCGAGGTTTTTCAGGGCACCCGCCGCTTCCAGACCGAGCAACCCGCCGCCGACGACGGCACCGCGCTTGCTGCGACGGGCGCAGGATTCGATGGCGTGCAAATCTTCAATGGTGCGGTAAACGAAACAGTCCTGGCCGTCAGAACCGAGGATCGGCGGTACCCACGGGTAGGAACCGGTCGCGATAATCAGTTTGTCGTAGTACACCGTACGACCGCTGCTGGAATGAATCACTTTTTCTTTGCGGTTCAGCGTGATGGCGCGTTCGCCAATCAGCACGCTGACGTTGTGTTTTTCGTAAAATCCTTCACGAACCAGCGACAGTTCTTCGGCGGTATGGTGTGAAAAGTAAGAGGAAAGATGGACGCGGTCATAGGCCACGCGCGGCTCTTCACATAATACCGTGATATCGAACTGACCCGGCTCCGCTTTATCAAGCAAATCCTCGATAAAGCGATGGCCGACCATGCCGTTACCAATAATCGCGAGTCTGACTTTGCTCATAATTGCCTCAATTTTGATTTTATGAGGCTAAACATAACCCGCGCGTAACAGGGGGTATTGATACAAATCAAGCCGCTCCCAATATACTCCTTAGGTGGTATTTAACTGATTTCATTGAGTTTTTGTGTAACCTTTCGATTTATAAACACTTTCAGGCTATTGTTCTTCTATTGCTTTCTAAAACCGACTTTCTATAACGATGAGGTTACGCGTGACGAAAACCCTTTTACGGACCATCAAAAACGTACGCCTGCCCGGCAGCGAAGGATTGTGGCAGATCGATATCGAAGACGGCGTGGTTCGCCAGATCATCTCCCGGCCACAAAATGATGCGCAGGGTGAACATATTCTTGATGCGGAAGGCGGGCTGGCGATCCCGCCTTTTATCGAACCGCATATTCACCTTGATACGACGCAAACCGCCGGTCAGCCCGCGTGGAACCAGTCCGGTACGCTGTTTGAAGGCATCGAACGCTGGGCAGAACGCAAGGCGCTGCTCACGCATGAAGACGTAAAACAGCGCGCGTGGCAGACACTCAGGTGGCAGATTGCCAACGGCATTCAGCACGTCCGTACGCACGTTGATGTCTCCGACCCGACGCTGACCGCGCTGAAAGCCATGCTGGAGGTGAAAGCCGAAGTCGCGCCGTGGGTTACGCTGCAAATCGTGGCGTTTCCGCAGGAAGGGATTATGTCGTATCCCGACGGCGAAGCCCTGCTCGAAGAGGCGCTGAAGCTGGGCGCTGACGTCGCAGGCGCCATTCCGCATTTTGAATTTACCCGTGAATATGGCGTGGAATCGCTGCACAAAACCTTTGCGCTGGCGCAGAAATACAACAAGCTTATCGACGTGCATTGCGATGAAATAGATGACGAACAATCGCGTTTTGTGGAAACCGTGGCGGCGCTGGCGCTGCGCGAAAACATGGGCCAGCGCGTCACCGCCAGCCATACCACCGCGATGCACTCATATAACGGCGCGTATACCTCACGGCTGTTCCGTCTGCTGAAAATGTCAGGTATCAACTTTGTTGCCAATCCGCTGGTGAATATTCATCTGCAAGGGCGCTTTGATACTTACCCGAAACGTCGCGGTATTACGCGCGTGAAAGAGATGCTGGAGGCGGGGATTAACGTCTGCTTTGGCCACGATGACGTTTTTGATCCGTGGTATCCGCTGGGCACCGCCAATATGTTGCAGGTTTTGCACATGGGGCTGCATGTTTGCCAACTGATGGGATACCAGCAAATTGACGACGGTCTGAAGCTGATTACCACCTACAGCGCGCGAACGATGAATCTGGCGGATTATGCGCTGAAAAGCGGCAATCCGGCGAGCCTGGTGATCCTGCCTGCGCAGAGCGGTTTTGACGCTGTCCGCCGCCAGACGCCGGTGCGATATTCTATCCGTCAGGGCCGGCTTATCGCACAAACAGAACCGGCGAAAACGGTCATCCATCTTGATAAAGATTACCCGGTGGATTTCAACCGCTAACACTGTGAAAAACATGATGTAATATTCTGAAATATATCGGATATTTATTCTCAGCGTAAATAAAGGTAAAGGTCTGGCGCTGAGCGTAAAGGCTCTTTAGAATCAGTGGGATCTGTTGTTTGTATTCACAAGAAAGGAACCGACATGTTTAAACGTACCCTGGTGGCCCTCACTGCGCTGCTATCCCTGTCTGCAATGTCACCGGTTTTTGCCGCTGGCCAAACCCATGTCATGCTGACCACTTCAGCAGGGAATATCGAACTGGAACTCGACAGTGCGAAGGCACCGGTTTCTGTTAAGAACTTCGTCGATTACGCCCAGAGTGGCTACTACAACAACACCATTTTCCATCGCGTGATCCCGGGGTTCATGGTCCAGGGCGGCGGCTTTACTGCGGATATGCAGCAGAAAGCGACTAAGGCGCCAATCAAAAATGAAGCGGATAACGGCCTGCGCAACCTGCGGGGTACCGTTGCAATGGCCCGTACTGCGGATAAAGACAGCGCCACCAGCCAGTTCTTCATCAATGTGGCGGATAATGCGTTTCTGGATCACGGCCAGCGTGATTTTGGCTATGCCGTTTTCGGTAAAGTCATCAAAGGCATGGACGTAGTAGACAAAATGTCTTCCGTGAAAACCGACAACGTCGGGCCATACCAGAACGTTCCGACCACGCCGATTGTGATTCTGTCTGCGAAAGTCTTGCCATAACGTTCAGCTTTCCGGTTCCTTTGAGCAAAGAATCTAAGCCTCCTTTCGGGAGGCTTTTTGTTGGGTGTTTCTTGACGCCCCTTGTCCTGACTAATAGGTTTTAAAGAGCGTTCCCGCGTCCCACTTTCAAGGAAAAAGAAATGAGCGAACCCCGCCTGATTGCGAAAGCCATGAATGAAGGCCAGCCGGTTCAGGATCTGGTGATCCTGCCTGCGCTGGCGAACCGGCATGGATTAATAACCGGCGCGACCGGCACAGGGAAAACGGTCACGCTGCAACGCATGGCTGAACAGTTTTCGCGTATCGGCATTCCGGTTTTTCTCGCTGATGTAAAAGGGGATTTATCGGGGATTGGCGCGCCAGGCGTGCCTTCGGAAAAACTTGCCGCGCGCCTGAAGAATATCGGCGTCACTGACTGGCAGCCGCAGGCGTGCAGCATTATCCCGTGGGATATTTTCGGTGAAAAAGGCCATCCGATCCGCGCCACGATTTCCGATCTCGGGCCGTTATTGCTGGCGCGGTTGCTGGATCTGAATGACGTGCAAAGCGGCGTGTTGCAGCTGGTTTTCAAGATTGCCGATGACAACGGACTTTTGCTGCTCGACATGAAAGATTTGCGCGCCATGGTGCAGTTTACCGGCGAAAACGCCAAACAGTTCCAGACGCAGTACGGCAATATTTCCACGGCGTCCATCGGGGCGATTCAGCGCGGCCTGCTGACGCTGGAAGGTCAGGGCGCGAATCAGTTCTTCGGCGAGCCGATGCTGGATATCAACGACCTGATGCGCACCGATAAAAACGGTCACGGGATCATCAATCTGCTGGCCGCAGATAAGCTGATTAATCAACCCAAACTCTATTCTGTTTTCCTGCTCTGGCTGCTGGCGGAGCTGTTCGAACATCTGCCGGAAGTGGGCGACCCGGAACAGCCGAAGCTGGTGTTCTTTTTTGATGAAGCACATCTGTTGTTCAATGACGCGCCTGAAGCGTTACTGACGAAAATCGAACAGGTGGTGCGTCTCATCCGTTCCAAAGGCGTCGGGATTTACTTCGTCACGCAGAACCCGCTGGATATTCCCGACAGCGTGCTCGGGCAGCTTGGCAACCGGGTTCAGCACGCCTTGCGCGCCTTTACGCCGCGCGACCAGAAAGCGGTGAAAGCCGCAGCGCAGACTATGCGCGCGAATCCGGCGTTTGACGCGGAAACGGCGATCAGCGAGCTGGGCGTCGGCGAAGCGCTGGTGTCTTTCCTCGACGAAAAAGGGCGGCCGGAAATTGTGCAGCGCGCCATGGTTATTGCCCCGGAATCGAAAATGGGCATGCTGGCCGAAGATGAGCGCAATAAAGCCATCAACCAGTCGCCGTTGTATGGCCGTTACGAAGAAAGCGTGGATCGTGAATCCGCGTATGAAAAAATCACCGCACAGGGTTTTGGCACAGTGGAAGCCCCGCAAACGGGCGGCGCGGCTAAACCCGCTGCGCAAACAGATTCTGGCGGCGGCCTGATGGGCGGCCTCAATGAAATCCTGTTCGGCAGCACCGGCCCGCGTGGCGGTAAACGCGACGGCGTGGTGCAGGTCGCGGCCAAAAGCATGGCCCGTGATTTAGGGCGGCAAATTTTGCGCGGTGTTCTGGGCTCCATTATGGGGGGCCGTAAAAAGTAATCTCTTCTGTTCAGCACATAAAGCTGAAGCGCGTCAGCTTTGTGTGCTTTTTCCCTGCCTGACCTCTCACTATTCTCTGTAACAGATCCTGTTTCATCTTACTTTTTGCAACTCTCAGCACGTTGTGACGGGTGGTTTTACTGCAAAACCGATCAAGTTGAAGGCTGTCACGTTTTTCGCCCTGCGGGATTTGTAGGCTGAATTGCTTTTGGGCTAAATCAATTCAGCAAAAAGGAGTGGATGTGAAAAAATTACTCGTAACCGGGATCGTCATGGGGCTTTTTTCGTGGCAGGCTGCCGCACAAACTATCGTGCTGACGGATGCTGAAGCCGGTACTGAACTGGGAAACTGGAAAACTGACAGCAAAAAGCTGAATATCGCCGGTGCAGATTTCAGCATCGAACAAAAAGTATTGCACGGCGGTAAACAGGAAGGGTCTAAAGTCATTACGATCACCAGCAAAGGGCTGACCATTGCCCTGAGCCCGACGCGTGGCATGGATTTGTTGCATGTCACCGGTGATAACATCCGGCTGGGTTGGGATTCGCCGGTGCTGGAAGTGGTGAACCCGGCGTATATCAATCTGGAAAGCCGCAACGGAGTGGGCTGGCTGGAAGGTTTCAACGAAATGATGGTGCGCTGCGGCTTTGAATGGACCGGCCATCCGGTGACCGCTGACGGCATGATCTACACACTGCATGGCCGCGCAGGCAACACGCCAGCGTCGAAAGTCGTGGTGGAGATTGCAGAAAAAGCGCCGTACGAAATCACCGTGCGCGGGCTGCTCAAAGAAGACACCTTTAAGAAAGCCAAACTGGAAACCTGGACCGAGCTGCGTTACGTGCCGGGTAGCCAGTCGTGGACCATTCACGATGAACTCACCAACCAGTCGGATTATCCGCACGACTACCAGATTATTTATCACAGCAACTTTGGTCAGCCGATCCTTGAGCAGGGCGCGCGCTTTATTGCACCGCTGAAATCCATTTCACCGTTCAACGATTACGCCAAAAAAGGTCTGACCGACTGGCAGACTTACGCGGGGCCAACCAAAGGCTTCGATGAAATGGTCTTCAACATGGTGCCGCTGGCGGATGCGCAGGGTAAAACCATCGCGGGCGTCGTCAACAAAGCCGGTGATAAAGGCGCATCGATTGAGTTCGACACCCATCAGCTCCCGCTGCTGACGCTGTGGAAAAACACCGACACGCTGAAACAGGGGTACGTCACCGGTATTGAACCGGGCACCAACTATGCGTATCCGGTGACGATTGAGCGCAAGCAGGGCCGCGTGAAACAGCTGCAACCTGGCCAGAGCACCGTGTTTGAGCTGAAATACTCTCTGCTGCCGGATGCAAAAGCGGTTCAACAGCTTGAGCAAAGGGTGAAAACGTTGCAGGGCGAGCACAAAACTGAGGTCAGCGATCAACCGATTGCCGTTGAATAATCAGGATCAGGGGCGCAGATGTCAGCGCCCTTTTTTCTTATTCAATTTGAATCCCGGTAAAATTTCTGAAGCCTGTGTGTAAAAACACGTAGAATTGCCCGGTAAATTTTTCGACTTTACCGGGATGACCATGCTGCTGCTGATCGACAACTACGACTCGTTTACCTACAACCTCTACCAGTATTTTTGCGAGCTGGGGGCAGAGGTCAGCGTGGTGCGTAACGATCAGCTGACGATTGCGGATATCGAACAGCTTTCCCCCTCACATCTGGTGATTTCACCCGGCCCGTGTACGCCGGATCAGGCAGGGATTTCCCTGCAAGCTATTACCCATTTTGCCGGTAAACTGCCGGTTCTCGGCGTCTGCCTCGGGCATCAGGCAATGGCGCAGGCGTTTGGTGCAAAGATTGTCCGCGCCCGTCAGGCCATTCACGGAAAAACCTCTCCCATCCGCCATACCGGCGACAGCGTTTTTAGCGGGCTGAATAATCCGCTGACGGTGACGCGCTACCATTCGCTGGTGATTGCGCCCGAAACGCTGCCAGATTGCTTTGACGTCACCGCGTGGACTGAGTGCGAAGGCGTGCGTAACGAAATCATGGGCATCATGCACAAAACGCTGCCGCTGCACGGCGTTCAGTTCCATCCGGAAAGCATTCTCAGCGAGCAGGGTCATCAGCTTCTGGATAATTTCCTTAAAATCTAAACACTTAATCTCATTGTAAAAATTACTTACGCGACAGGCGCGATTTCCGTTTGCCTGAGTGTGATTTTTTATGCATATTTTGTGATTATATTTTCACATTCATTGTGGGTGTGAATTCCAGCTCATCGTAACAACTCACTGGTAAGAATCAGAAAGGGAGAAGGGTTATGGCAGAAAAAGCAGCGGTTAACCGGGGTACGTTCGATAAAGTCATTTTGCCGGTTTATTCACCCGCGAAATTTATTCCGGTGAAAGGTAAAGGCAGCCGCGTGTGGGATCAGCAGGGCACTGAATACGTCGATTTCGCCGGTGGGATTGCGGTGACCGCGCTGGGCCATTGCCATCCGGCGCTGGTGAAAGCGTTACACGAGCAGGGCGAAACCCTGTGGCATGTGAGCAACGTTTTTACCAACGAGCCTGCGCTGCGCCTGGCACAGAAGCTGATCGACGCAACCTTTGCTGACCGCGTATTTTTTGCCAACTCCGGCGCGGAAGCCAACGAAGCCGCGTTCAAACTCGCGCGCTATTATGCTTCGCATCGCCACAGCCCGTACAAAAGCAAGATTATCGCTTTCCATAACGCCTTCCACGGGCGCACGTTGTTTACCGTTTCCGTCGGTGGTCAGCCAAAATATTCCGACGGCTTTGGGCCGAAACCGGCTGACATCGTGCATGTGCCGTTCAACGATCTGGACGCGGTAAAAGCGGTGATCGACGACCATACCTGCGCCATTGTCGTGGAGCCGGTTCAGGGCGAAGGCGGCGTAATGCCCGCCACTCAGGAATTCCTGCAAGGGCTGCGCGAGCTTTGCGACAAACATCAGGCGCTGCTGGTGCTCGATGAAGTCCAGAGCGGCATGGGCCGTAGCGGTAAGCTGTTCAGCTATATGCATTACGGCGTTACGCCGGACATTCTGACCACGGCAAAAGCACTGGGCGGCGGTTTCCCGGTCAGCGCCATGCTGGCAACGGAAGACGTTGCATCGGTGATGGAACCGGGCAAACACGGCACCACCTACGGCGGCAACCCGCTGGCCTGCGCCGTCGCCGAAGCCGCGCTTGATATCATCAATACGCCAGAAGTGCTGGCCGGTATCAACGAACGCCGCGAGAAATTCATCAGCGCGCTGGATGCCATCAACCAGAAATATTCTGTCTTCAGCGAATTCCGCGGCCAGGGGTTGTTGATTGGCGCAGAGTTGTCAGACGCCTTCAAAAACCGCGCCGGAGAGTTTCATGCAGCCGCCGCAGAATTCGGGCTGATGATGCTGGTGGCGGGCCCGAATGTAATGCGATTTGCACCTTCGCTGGTGATCGACTTCGCGGATATTGAAGAAGGGATGGGGCGCTTTGAGAAAGCTGTGGCAAAAGTTACAGGGGTTTAGGCTTTAGCAGCCGGCTTTATTTAAAAGAATATATAGATCGAGAATATTTCGGTTTCTCACTCACCGTGAGGGCTATGACCGAGAATATTTCGGTTTTTCATGTGCGGTGATCGCTCAGCGGCTCGCGCCGAAACCGACCAAGAGAGGGAAGTGCTTTCCCTCTCTTGGATCTCTCCCCGCTTTTTCAAACAAGCGCTGCCGCTGGCTGGCTATGTTTCAGGAGCCACATCTATTGCCGCAAACGTCGCCGCTGCGCGGTGCTCTCGCCTCGGGTTCGAGCCTGCTCGAAAAAAGACTCTCGCTGTCTCTCACTCCTCACTCGACGTCGTTTTGAAAGCGGCCACTGGCTATGTAATTCGCAAGTCAACTGTGAGCTGAATTAAAAAACCTTTAGCCGCTATCAGAAAGCTTGCTGAATGAGTGTTTCGAGACGAAAGGCTCGAAGACCGAAATGAAGGTACCGCGCAGCGGCAAGATTTCGCGGCAATCGCCATTGTTCCTGAAACATAGCCAGCGAGCGGAGCGCGCAGTGAAAAAAGCGTGGGAGATCAAAGAGGGAGGCGCTTTCCTCCCTCTTTGTCGGTTTCGGCGCAGCTGACTAAGTGATCACTGCACATGAAAAACCGAAACTTTCTCGATCCAGCCCCACGGCGAGTGAGAAACCGAAACCTTCTCGATCCAACCCTCAAACGGGGGATATAAAAGGGGATCTCCCCCTGTTACGCCCGCCGCGTCAGCCAGATCCCGTGATGTGGTCTCTGCTTCCACGCCAGTGACGAAATGGTATGCATCACACTCAGATGTGAAATCACCCTCCGCAGATGGCGCTCCATTTCAGTCAACGGCATATCCGGGTGCAGCTCCGGTGCATTAAACAGATTGTTCTCACTGCCAGGCCCGTCGTAAAGCAACCGCTGCTGACAGCTTTGTAGTGCGATTTCGCAGGTCTGCAAATACTCCGTCGCCAGTCTTTCCGGCAGCATGTAATGCTCGCGCGCGAGAATGGTCATCGCGTTGATGTGCTCAACGACAAACTGGCTGTGCGTGACCCACAAACGCATATCCGCCAGATAATGCGAGTTAAAACCCGGTTCCTGCATCGCCTGGCTCAGCGAGGTGAACAGCTTGTTGTGCGCCTGATTCACCTGCATTCGGGTGTACGCAAGTTTAGAGGGATCGGGGTTTTCCTGCAGAATCAGCCGGATGGCGTCCTGATAGGTTTCCAGCGCCTGATGGGCGTTCTGGCGCATCAGGCCGCTTTGCCATTGCGGCCACAGCCAGATGGTTCCGCCAAAGGCCAGCGCGCAGCCAATCAGCGTGTCGATAAGCCGCGGAACCAGAAAATGGATGCCGTTCATTGCCAGCAACTGCAACGTATACACGGCGGTCACCGTCATACCGACCATCGCCAGACCGTAGTTTTTGCGCAGTACCGTATATGACACCAGCGTAACCACCAGCATACAAATCAGCGTGATGCCTTCCGGCAGTTCCAGTTTCAGTAATCCGGCGGCAATCAGCAGGCCAGCCAATGTACCGAGCGCACGGTGCTGGATGCGCACACGCGTAGCGTTATAACCGTTCTGGCTGACCAGCATGATGGTCAGCAAAATCCAGTAAGGTTTCGGCAGATTAAAGAACAGACCGAGGCTGCTGCCTATCGCCAGAATCAGCCCGAGACGCGCGGCATTGCGCAGGGCGGAGGATTTAAAGGACAGGTAGCTTTTCACCGCAGGCCAGAACGGCAGGCGCGGCTGGGAGTTCATCAGGTCACGGCGGTACAGCGGGCGCTGTGTCCGCAAAAGCCGGGCAATGCGGCTGAAATGGTAATAACAGAACTGGCCGACCGGATTCTGCGGGTTCTGCGCCGCGATTTTTTCCAGTGCCGCCAGCTCATTCGCCATGGTGAAACGTTCGGAAAGACGATGGTAGAGAATATCGTCCGCAATCACGCGCAGACGGGCGGAAATTACCTGCGCATTCCGGCGGATCACCGCCTCGGCGTGGCTTTCTTCCACCAGTTTCTGCACTTCTTCCGGCTGATGCAGGCTGACCGTGATGTGTTCCTGCAAATCGAGCGCGACCTGAAAGCGTTGAAACAGCCGCTTGTGGTGATGATGATGTCCGTGCTGCGGCAGCATATGCAGTTGCTGATACAACAACGCAATCAGGTCGATAACCTGCTGCTGACGTTTGAGCAGTGGCGGAAGGGCAGTTTCCGGATCGGTATGTTGCGTCAGCAGGCTGTACTTGGCTTCGAAATAATCGGCCAGCTGCAAATACAGCTGGCTGAGCGTTTCGCGCATCGGCTGTTCTTCGGAAATACGGAACCACGCCCAGTTAAACAGCCCGTACCAGGCGGTGCCGGCGGCAAACAGCGCGGGCGCCTGCCACATCGGCCTCACGCCGACCATACTCAGCGTAAAGATCGTGGCCACCAGTGCGCCGGGCAACAGGCGTGCGTGTAACGGGCTGATTTCGCCCGTGACGCCGAGAAGCAAAGCCAGCGATAACATGATGAGCGGCAGGGGAATGTGCCAGTTTTCGAGCATCACCTGCAAAAGGATACTGCTGACGGCAAACAGCGAACCGCCGACGATCAGGCGTTTAAAAAAGCGTTTGTGCGGGGTATCGAGACCGGCGACGTTGCAGCAGGCCGGACACAGGGAAAACAGCAGGCCCATTTGCAGATTGCCAAACAGCCAGCAAATACCGACAGGCAGGCACAACACCAGCGTCTGGCGCAGCGCGTAGTTAACTTCGGGATGATAGAACAGTCTTCGCCATAGCGTCATGGGTAAAGCTTAGCCCATAAAAAAGGCGCGACAGTAAGCTGCCGCGCCAATTTCTGAGGGATTAACGTGTGCCGTAAACGACAATCGTTTTACCGTGTGCGGAGATCAGGCTCTGATCTTCCAGCATTTTGAGAATACGTCCGACTGTTTCACGAGAACAACCGACGATTTGGCCGATTTCCTGACGGGTGATCTTGATTTGCATCCCGTCCGGATGGGTCATTGCATCAGGCTGTTTAGCCAGATTAAGCAAAGTTTGTGCGATACGGCCTGTTACGTCGAGGAAGGCAAGGTTGCCGACTTTCTCTGACGTCACTTGCAGACGGTTTGCCATCTGCGCGGAAAGACGCATCAGAATATCCGGGTTTACCTGAATCAGCTGGCGGAATTTTTTATAAGAAATTTCAGCCACTTCACAGGCAGTTTTAGCACGAACCCAGGCACTGCGCTCCTGCCCTTCTTCGAAGAGTCCCAGCTCGCCGATGAAGTCACCTTGGTTAAGGTATGACAGTATCATTTCTTTGCCTTCTTCATCTTTAATCAGGACGGCAACCGACCCTTTCACGATGTAGTAAAGCGTTTCGGCTTTTTCACCTTGGTGAATCAGCGTACTTTTAGAAGGATACTTATGTATATGACAGTGAGACAGGAACCATTCGAGAGTCGGGTCTGTTTGTGGCTTGCCGAGAACCATTTGCTATTATCCTCTGTTGTTATCGCTGCCCAAAATCACAGGGCTCAGAGTTCCCTGTACGGCACTTCCTTTAAAAAGCGCCCTTTCAGCATATAACTCCCCAGAAATGCTGCAAGCGGATGTCGGAGTGAAACAGCCTGATTATTGCTGTTAACACCGTGGGTTCTGTTCTTAAACCGCAAAAACCGTCACCGCAATTTACTGGAAAGTATGTTTCGGCTTTGTTTGTAGCACAGGTTTGCAATGCTGTCTTGTGTTGTCTCGCTTCAGCATGATGGCGATCGGGTTACGTTGCCAGTTTTTGGGTGAAAGGGTAGTCTGAGGGGAAAATTTGACGAATTTATCCACCGGGAGAAGAGTACATGCACGCACGCGTAAAATGGGTAGAAGGGCTGACGTTTTTAGGTGAGTCGGCATCGGGCCATCAGATCACAATGGATGGCAATGCGGGCGACAAAGCACCGAGCCCGATGGAAATGTTGCTGATGTCGGCGGGTGGTTGCAGCGCGATTGATGTGGTGTCTATTTTGCAAAAAGGCCGCAACGACGTGCGCGACTGCGAAGTGAAACTGACGTCTCAGCGCCGTGAAGAAGCGCCGCGTCTGTTCACGCACATCAACCTGCATTTCATCGTCACCGGCAAAGACCTGACGGATAAAATTGTAGAACGCGCGGTCAGTCTGTCTGCGGAAAAATATTGCTCCGTTTCCCTGATGCTGGGCAAAGCCGCGACCATTACCCACAGTTTTGAAGTAGTGAACGCCGAATAAGTCACGACCAGCGATACGACTGGCACTGACTTCGCAGTAAATCCAGAAATCGCCGCGCGGCAAACGTCAGCGGCGATTTTTGCGAATAGAGCACGCAATATTCCGCCTCCGGCAGCGTATCGATATTGAGCAGGCAAAGCCTGTCCTGCAAGCCGAACGGAGCACGCATCGCCTTCGCCACAATCGTCAGATAATCCGACTGCAACACCATATTCAGCCCGCACACCACCGAATCCGTTCTCACCGGCGTTTCACCGGCTGGCGCGTTAAAGCCGTTCATCGAAATCTGAATCTGCTGGTAGTAACCCATATCCGTTTCCGGCAACACCCAGCGCGCGCCCTGCAATTCTTCGAGCGTGGTGGCACCTGCCAGCGGATGCCCTTGCCGCGCAATCACGCCAAACGGTGCGCTAAACAGCGGCTCACGCACCAAATCTTCCAGCGGAAAACCCGGCCCGGCGGTCCCGACGGCAAAATCGAGTTTCCCTTCACGCAGCGCCGGTAACAGCGTCGAAAGCTGGCCTTCTTTAATCAGCAGTTTGGACTGGGGAAACTGCGTTTTGAACGCTTCATTGAGAGCCGGAAACACCGTCAGTGCCAGCAGTGATGAAAACCCGATAGCCACCGAACCCTGCGAATATTGATTAATCTGTTGGATCTCATCCGCTGCGCGTTCAAGTTCTTCGAGAATAAACTGCATGCGCTGCGCAAAGGCGCGGCCGGTTTCCGTCAGCGCCATACCCTGATTACCGCGCACGATAAGCTGAGTTTCAAGCGTTTGTTCCAGTTCCCGCAAGGTTCTGCTGACCGCGGGCTGCGACTGATTCATCGCCCGCGCCGCGCCGCGAATACTGCCGCTGCGGATAACCTGCTGGAAAACCTTGAGTTGCTGCAATTTCGGTAAATAACGCATGTCGCCCCGCTTGAAAGCCCTATCAGTAAAAAGCATCACCCGCCCAAAAATTGCATCTTATGGCAAACCTGTAAAGCTGATAGCTTCAGATTTGGAATATATAATGCTTTGTTATTCAGTTAATTACGTGATGCATGTCGCATTTTACTTTTCGCCCGACAGTGAGAACTTCTGACGCGGTGATAACAAAAAGGGATATCCGCTATGAAAAATCGTTCCCTGATGATCTTCCTGCTGTTCGTCGGTTATGCGGTGGTGTATATCGACAAAACGGTGATGGGGTTCGCGCTGTTGCCGATTGAGCGCGAATTTAATCTGCAACCGGAGCAGCTGGGTTACATCACCGGCATTTTCTTCCTGGCCTATTCGCTGTTTCAAATTCCGGCGGGCTGGCTGAATGACCGTTTCGGCTACAAGAAAGTACTCGGCGTTTCGCTGTTTTTGCTCGGCGGGTTCGCGCTCTGCTTCGGTTTGCTGGGATTCGGCCTTGGTTTGCTGGTGACGTTTCGCTTTCTCTCCGGCGTCGGGCATTCCGGTTACCCGTGTTCCTGCGCCAAAGCGGTGGTTTCTAATTTTGATGTCGGGCAGCGTACTTTCGCGCAGTCGGTATTGCTGTCATCCGCCGGTCTGGCTATGACCGCCGGGCCGCTGATTGCAGTGTACGCACTGGGTACGCTGGGCTGGCGGGGTTCCTTTTCGCTTCTCGGCTTGCTGGCGTTTGCGATCGCTGCCGCGATTATCATTTTTGTGCCAAATCCCCCGAAAGCAGAATCCCGCACCGGCGTGGCGACCGGCTACCGTGAATTGCTGAAAAACCCGATTGTCGTGCTGCTGTTCGTGTCCATTTTCTGCATCAACATTCCGTCCTACGGCCTGATGGCCTGGCTGCCTAAATATCTGGTGCAGCAGCGGGGAATGCCGCTGGACGTTTCCGGCATGGTGGTCGCCACCGGCGGGATGGGGATCTGGATTTCCTCGCTGGCGACCGGCTGGCTGGTCGGCCGTTATATGCAGGGCAAAGAGCCAAAAGTGATTTTTTGTAGCGCAATGCTCAGCGCCTTGTGCATCTGGCTGGTGTACACCTCGGCGTCAGCGTTGACTGCCGGGCTGTTCCTGTTCCTGGGCTACATCTTCCTGATGGCGGCGTTTGTCACGGTGTTTACGTTGCCGATGAAACGCCTGCCGCCGGAAGTCATGGGTGCCGCAATGGGGCTCATCAATACCGGCGGAACGCTTGGCGGATTCGTAGCGCCGATTGCGATGGGCTATCTGATCACCGTGACGCACGGTTATTTTTCGACATTCGTTTTTCTGGCGCTGGCGATGGTGGTTGCCGGGCTGGCCATTTTGCCGCTGACCCTGAAACCGCGCGCAGCGTTGCGCGATGGGGTTTAACTGAGGAGAAGTCTGATGACATTTAATTTTGAAGTGATGCTGGCTGAAGTCAAAGCGGATATTTTGCGCTGGCGCAGACATATTCATGCGCATCCTGAGTTGTCATTTCAGGAGCATAAAACGGCGGATTACATTGCTGAACAGCTGGAAAGCTTTGGCGGCCTGACCCTGGCGCGGCTGACGCCCAACAGCGTGGTTGCTGATCTCAAAGGCGCTTATCCGGGGCCGATGTATGCACTGCGGGCGGATATCGATGCCTTGCCGATTCAGGAAGAAAACGACGAGCCGTTCTGTTCGACGGTGCCGGGCGTCATGCACGCCTGCGGCCATGACGCGCACACTGCAATGTTACTGGGTGCGGCGAAAGTGCTGACGCAGTGTCAGTCCGCGCTGCACGGCTCGGTGCGGTTTATCTTCCAGCACGCGGAAGAATTACCGCCGGGCGGCGCACAGGAACTGGTGGATTTAGGCGTGCTCGACGGCGTGGAGAAAATCTTCGGCCTGCACGTTATGCCGAATTCCCCGACGGGCGAGGTTGGCCTGAAAGAGGGCGTGTTCTGCGCGTCCACCGATAATTTCGACATCACGATTACCGGCAAAGGCGGGCACGGTTCGATGCCGCATTTGTGCATTGATCCGGTGGTGATTGGCGCGGAAGTGGTGACGGCGCTGCAAAATGTCGTGGCGCGCCGCATCGATCCGCTTCAGGTGCCGGTGCTGACCATCGCCACCTTCCAGAGCGGGGAGAGTTATAACGTGATTCCTGAACGCGTGAAGCTCGCCGGGACGTTGCGCACCCATCACAGCAGCGTCCGTGAGCAGGTGCCACAGCTGATGGAGCAGATTATTGCGGGGATTACGGCGGCGCACGGTGCGCAGTATGAACTGCGCTGGACGCGGGGCTACGTGAATGGCGATAACCATCCGGACGCCTGTGCGATTGCGCGTCAGGTGATTGCTGATACGCTCGGCAGGCAGGCATTGCGGGAAGTCACCCAGCCGCTGTTTGGTGGCGAAGATTTCTCTTCTTATCAGCAGAAAGTGCCGGGCTGTTTCCTGTTTATCGGCAGCGGTAACGAGAAAATCGGCGCGACTTATGGGGTGCATAACCCGCGCTTCCGGCTGGACGAGGAGGCGTTGCAGATTGGCGTGAAACTACACGTCGGATTCATTCAGCAGTTGCTGATGAACGACGCCTGATTTCACTTACTCGATTTTCTTCCCTTCCATCAGGCGCTGCACCAGCGGCGCCATAATCAGCTCCATCGCCAGCCCCATTTTGCCGCCCGGCACCACCAGCGTTTTGATGTGCGAGATAAACGAGCCCTGCAACATGGCCAGCAGATACGGGAAATCAATGTCGTCCAGCCCCTGAAAATGAATCACTACGAAGCTTTCATCCAGCGAAGGAATGGCTTTCGCGGCAAACGGGTTGGAGGTGTCGATGGTCGGCACGCGCTGGAAGTTAATGTGCGTGCGGGAAAACTGCGGCGTGATGTAGTTGATGTAGTCGTCCATTGAACGCACCACGGAATCCATCACCGCTTCACGGGAATGCCCGCGCTCGCCAGTGTCGCGCACCAGTTTCTGGATCCATTCGAGGTTAACGATGGGCACCACGCCGACCAGCAAATCGACATGCGCCGCGACATCCGTTTTGTCGGATACCACGCCGCCGTGCAGGCCTTCGTAGAATAAAATGTCCGTGGGTTCCGGTAAGGCCTGCCATGGTGTAAACGTCCCCGGTACCTGATTGTAGGGAACGGCTTCGTCATAAGTATGCAGATATTTGCGCGAACGGCCGGTGCCGGTTTTGCCGTATTCGATAAAGCTTTTTTCCAGCAAACCGAAGTCGTTGGCTTCCGGCCCGAAGTAGCTGATATGACGCCCGAGGTCGCGGGCTTTGCGGATGGCGGCGTCCATTTCCGGGCGGGTGAAATGGTGGAAACTGTCGCCTTCCAGCTCGGCGGCGTGCAGGCCAAGCTGTTGGAATATCTTACGAAATGCCAGGCTGGTGGTGGTAGTGCCTGCACCACTCGAACCGGTAACGGCGATAACGGGATGTTTGGCTGACATAATGCGCTGTTCTCCATAAAGGTGAGGCAGGCAGGCGTGTCGCGGTCTTTTCTGTGGTCGAAGACCTGGCGACATCGCTGCGCATAATTAAGCCTATTGTTACCATATTTATTCGAGAAGTGACAGGCGACGACCGGTTATTTCAGCTGTCCGTAATAGGCGTTTTTCCCGTGTTTGCGCAGGTAATGTTTGTCCATCAGCGTCTGTTGCATATCGCCGAGCGCGGGCGTCAGCTGGCGGGAGAACAGGCCCATGTAGGCGCATTCCTCCAGCACGACGGCGTTATGTACAGCGTCGGCGGCATTTTCCCCCCAGGCGAATGGCCCGTGAGAATGTACCAGAACCGCCGGAACCTGCATGGCGTCCAGACCCCGCTCCAGGAAGGTTTCGATAATGACGTTGCCGGTTTCCAGTTCGTACGCGCCGTTGATCTCCGCTTCCGTCATCCGGCGCGTGCAGGGAATATTGCCGTAGAAGTAATCGGCGTGCGTGGTGCCCCAGGCCGGTAAATCCAGCCCGGCCTGCGACCAGATTGTCGCGTGGCGGGAATGCGTATGCACAATGCCGCCGATTTCCGGAAACTGCCGGTAAAGTGCCAGATGCGTGGCGGTATCCGACGACGGATTTTTGTCGCCTTCGATGCGCTCGCCGGTGTGCAGATCGACCACCACCATGTCACTGGCGCACATTTCGGTATATTCCACACCCGACGGTTTGATCACCACCAGCCCATTTTTGCGGTCAACCGCGCTGACGTTGCCCCAGGTAAACGTCACCAGATGATGCGCAGGCAGCGCCAGATTGGCCTCCAGTACGGCCTGTTTCAGCTGTTCTAACATGCGAATTCTCCTTCCAGCATTTTGGCTTCAATCCACTGACGGGCTTTGATGATTTCCAGCACCGGCTCGGCGGCGGTTTCCGTCCACATTTCGATGAGGAATGCGCCGCGATAATTCAGCGCGCCCAGCGTGCGGAAAAAGCCGGTGAAATCGACACAGCCGTCGCCGAACGGCACATCGCGGAACTGGCCTTTTGAGGTCGCGGTGACCGGATAGGTATCTTTCAGGTGGATGGCGGCGATGCGGTCAATGCCCAGCGCCAGCTCCGACGGAATGTCGTTTCCCCACGCGCTGAGGTTGCCGATGTCCGGGTACACACTGAACCACGGTGAATTCAGGCGTTCGTCCCACGCTTTCCATTTGGTTATTGAATTCATGAATTCGGTGTCCATGATTTCGACCGCCAGCGTGACCTGCGCGGCGGCGGCCTGTTCTACCGCCCACGCCAGCCCTTCGGCAAATCGTTCGCGGGTGCCGGCATCGGATGCTTCGTAATACACGTCATAACCGGCCAGCTGTAAGGTGCGGATCCCTAAATCGCGCGCCAGTTTGATGGCTTTGGTCATCACTTCCCGCGCACGTTCGCGGACGCTTTCATCATGGCTGCCGAACGGAAAACGGCGGTGCGCTGAAAGGCACATCGACGGAATGGAGACGCCGATTTCCATCATTGCTTCGACCAGCGCGACGCGTTGCGTAATGCTCCAGTCGAGGCGCGACAGGCGCTCATCGGTTTCATCCACCGACATTTCGACAAAATCAAAGCCACAGCTTTTCGCCAGCGCCAGCCTTTCCGGCCAGCTCAGGTGTTTGGGCAGTGCTTTTTCATAGATACCCAGCGGATGTTTTCTCATGCCGTTGCTCCCCAGATTGCGCCGATTTGCTGGTGAAACGCCTGGGCGACCTGCGCGGGGTATGTTGCGTCGGATAACGCGCGTCCGGCGATAAATGCCTGCACGTCGATATCGCGGAACAGCGGCAAATCCGCAGGCGTGATGCCGCCGGTGACGGAAAGGCGCAGGCCGATATCCGACAGCTGTTTCATGCGGTCCAGATCCTGCTGGCCCCAGGTTTGTCCGCTGGCCTGCGCGTCGCGTCCGCGGTGATAAATCGCCTGACGGATCCCCGCTGTGTGCCAGTCGCGCGCATCCTGCATCGTCCAGTTACCGAAGAGCTCTATCTGGATTTCGCCCCGATATGTTTTCGCCACGTCGTGCGCTTTGATAACCGTCGCCAGCGGTGCGGCGCAAATTACCGTCATCCAGTTAGCCCCGGCTTTAAACGCCTCCTGCGCCAGCGTTTCACCGGCGTCGGCGACTTTCAGGTCGGCCACAAGAATCTTGTCCGGACAAAGTTCACGCAGTGTTTCCACGACCTGCAATCCTTCGCAGAGACACAAAATGGTGCCCGCCTCGATGATATCGACGTGATTTTTCAGCGCCTTCGCGGTGCGAAGCGCGGCCGGAAGGTCGGTGTGATCCAGCGCCAGCTGGAGGAGAGGTTTAGTCATGATGAGGTTTTCCCTGTGAGTCAGCCGCCGCGCAGCGGGCGTGGTAACCGCCCAGTGCGTCGATCAGGAACTGGTAACGTTGTGATTTTTTCTGATAGGCCATCTGCGCACCGGCGTCGGGTTCCAGGCGCTTTACGCGAAAGTGCAAATGGTGCTGCGCTTGTGCGAAAGTCGGATACACGCCGGTGCCGACCATCGCCGCCAGCGCCGCGCCCAGACAGCCGGTTTCTTCGATCTGAGGGAGCTCCACCGGCATTCCGCTGACGTCGGCCAGCATCTGCATCCAGACTTCAGAACGCGCCGGGCCGCCGGTGACGCGCAGGGTTTTCGCCTGCGGAAAGCGTTCGAGCATACGGTTAAGGTGCGTCATATGGCTGAACACCACGCCTTCGTAAACCGCCTGCAACAAATGACCGCGATGGTGCAGCGATTGCAGGCCGTAGAATCCGGCGGTCATTTCCGCACCCTGATTGCTGCCATAAAGGAAGGGCAGGAACAAAACGTCGGTTCCGGCTTTCGGCAGGGCGCTGACGGCGCGGTTAATCTCGTCAAACGCCATGCCGCCGGTTTGCTGGTTGAGCCATTCGAGATTGGCGGAGGACGTCGGGCTGGCTTCGTGGATGAGATAGCCTTCGCCGCCAGCGTAGCGGCCATAGACGTACGGATGATTTTCCCGCCCGCCCATTTCCGCTGATATTCCGCTGGTGACTGCCCACGTGCCCATCACCGCATTCAGGGTAAATTCGTCGTGAAGCCCGGCGCAAAGCGCGGTAGAGACCACATCGAATAATCCGCCAACCACCGGCGTTCCTGCGGTTAATCCTGTCAGCGCCGCGACGTCTGGCGTCACGGTTCCGCAGATTTCAGCCGAGCCGACTACCGGCGAGAGCGCTGCGCTGATTTCGGCAATCCCTAACATTTCAGCCAGCCGGGCGTCGTAACCACCGTTCCCCATGTGGTACAGATTGGATTCGGAGATGTTGGTTTCTTCGCAACCGCGCACGCCGGTCAGGCAATAACGCAGATAATCGTGCGCCATCATTACCGTACCGATTTGCTGATAACGCTCCGGCTGATGCAGTTTTATCCAGCGCAGCAATGACACCGGATGCCCGGCCCACAGCGCCTGACGGGTCAGCGGATAGATTTGCTGATGCAACCCGTCACGCTGCCAGGCGCTGATCACATCACCGGCGCGGCGGTCGGAGGACAAAATCCCCCGGCCCAGCGGACCCCCGGCTTTATCCAGCAGGAATAAGCCTTTGCCCTGCGCCGAAATGCCGATGCCTTTCAACTGATGGCCGCTGACGTTTTGCTGGCGCAGCAGCGCGGCAATACAGCTGACGCACGACGCCCAAAGCGCGGGCATGTCACGTTCAGCCCAGCCGGGATGGTCGCTCAGCACCGGCAGGGACTGGCGGCAAACGCCGGATTCCTGCCCTGTGTGGTCGTACAATCCCGCCTTGAGGTAGGTGCCGCCGCAGTCGATCCCTAACCAGTATTCTCCGGATGAAGCGTTCATCGTATTTCCTCAGGCTGCTGTCGGACGGCTGTCGGGTAATTTGTTCGCCGATTGCGCCGGAACGTCGCACCGTGCGGGCAACAGCAATGCCATCAGTGCCGCCAGCGCCAGCGATATCGCCAGGCAATAAACACCGGCGTCTTTGCTGTAGAAGGTGATGAGCAAACCCACGGCATATGGCCCGCAGAATCCGCCCAGATTGCCCAGCGCGTTAATGACACCGCGTGCGCCACCGGCCATTTCTGCGCTGAAAAGCTTGGCGGGAATGGTCCAGAAAACACCCGCGGCGGATTGCAGGAAGAAACCACAGCCGACCAGCGCGGCATACGAAAGCCAGACGGTGTTTTTCAGCATCACCGACAGGAACATGCAGGCCGCAAAGCCCAGCAGGGGCAGGAACACATAGAGTTTGCGTTTGCCGGTGCGATCAGACAGCGAGGAGAACAGCAGCATGCCCGCGACGGCGCCGATGTAAGGCAGGATCGCGAGGACGCCGACCTGACCCATAGTGGAATGTGTCAGCTCTTTCAGGATGGTCGGCAGCCACAGGGTGTAGCCGTAAATGCCGGTCTGGTAGAAGAAATTCAGTGCGATAAGCTGCCACATCGTCCGGTTGGCCAGCACCGCGCCGAGCGAGGCGTTTCTTACTTCTTTCCCGGCAATGGCTTTCTGTTCGGCGGCCAGCGTCGATATCAGCCAGTTTTTCTCTTCGGGCGAAATCCAGCGCGCCTCCTGCGGGCGGTCGCAAACGGTCAGCACCCACATCGCCAGAACGGCGGCGGAAAGCAGGCCTTCAATGATGAACAGCCAGCGCCAGTCGAGTGCGCTGATGATCCAGCCGGAGAGCGGGGCGGTGATGATCCCGGCGATCGGCACGAACATGATCACAATCGCATTCGCCCTGCCGCGTTCGGCATCGGGGAACCAGTTGCTGATCATCGTCAGTACGACCGGCAACATGCCGCCTTCTGCAACGCCCAGCGAGAAGCGCAGGAAGAGCAACTGATACTGATTGGTGACCAGTCCGGTGAGAATCGAAATAATGACCCACGCGACCAGTGACCAGCCGATGAATTTCTTACCACTGCCGTGAACCGCGATTTTCCCGCCCGGTACCTGGAGGAATAAATAACCGAGGAAGAATATGCCGCCAGCCAGCCCGGCCATCGATGCGGTAATGCCTAATTCCGCGTCCATTCCGCCCGGCATGGCAAAGGCAATATTTACCCTGTCCATATAAGAGATAATACAGGCGATCAGGATTGGTGGAATAATTCTAAGCCAGCGCTGTTTGGGTATTTCTTTTAATGAGTGATTGCTTTGCAGAGTATCAGAGTTCTTATTCATAACTTATTACCTTAATAATGAGTTACAGAGCCCGTTTAACAGACGAGCGGGTTTCCCCTCAGCAAAAAGGGATGTGGAGTAAAATAAGATGTCGCTATTTTATGATTGTTATTTTTTATTGATTGCCAGATTCATGGCCTTAATCCCGTCCTGCAAAATAGCAATACGATGATCCACTGTAGCGCTGGCATTAATTTCCAGTAATTTAATTCCCGAGAAGTTCAGGGATTCCGGTGGTGCGTGCCGGAACATTTCGGTGGCAATATCGACGGTCATCAGGCTTTCCTGACATCCCGCTTCACTGCCCGGGAACGGCGCAAACGGCGCGTGCAGATCCTGCCAGTCGCCGTAAGCCCCTTCGGGGGTGGTGCCCGAGAACATCAGCGCCTGAAGAACACCGGCCTGCTGGCTGATTTGCAGATGTTCCAGCGGCAGGGACGTATTGCGGCCTTCAATGGCGGAACGCGCCCAGTTGATACACATTCCGGCCATTTTCCCGGTGCGGGCTTTGGCCTCAGCAGTCGCCGTCAGTTCGTGCGCCAGCGGCAGGAAACCTTTGCGTGCAGCCGGTTTATCAAGCGCATCGCAATGCTCGATAATCAGCCCGCACGGCCAGTCCCAGCTCAGGATTTCCTGCAAAGACTCCGTGAAACAGCGCGCGGCCAGACTGACATTTTGTGTGCCAGTCAGCGGCGCGGACTGCAACTCCACGGCCAGCACTTTGTTTCTGCCAAAGCGCGTATTGGTCTGCTCCACCTTTTCGAAAATGTGGCGGTAAAAGCCGACACAGGCGCGGCGCTGTTCAGCGTCTTCAGACGCCAGCCCGAAGCCCGGCAAAGTTCCGCGCCTGCGCATGGTTTCCATCACCCCGGTCACCACGATGTCCCACTCGTCAGGCAGATGGCGGAATAACCATTCATCGCCATACGGATGTAATGTTTCCAGACAAGGTTGTTCTATTCCACGGATCCCCGGAATATCGGCCAGCTTGCGCCAGAATTCGGTTTCTTCATTTTCATTTCGCTGATGAAAAGAGGGCGCGCAAGGATAAGCGCCGACAATAAAGCCTGCATGCTTTTGCATAGATATTTCCCCATTGAATTAACTGTCTTCCCGAACTGTTTTATCCTGACGGTTACGCGAGTTTATCCACTTTTACTTTGACGACAATTTTACGGATATTACTGACGGTATGATGAATACACGCCGGGCGGTGAACATCCTGCGGGAAAAATATGGCGTAGGTTCCCGGTATCATGATAATTTCGGATTCGTTTCCCATGTCGTGATAAAAAATAATGTCTCGTTCTTCAAGCAATGACTGAGATATAGGGTTATTTCCCCGGTCGGCGGCATAACCAATAATTTCATTGCCCCAGGCTAAAAATTGAATATCAATATAACGGCGGTGAACTTCGGGCTGATTTTCCGTTTTCTCTTTGGTCGTCAGATCGAGGATCTGCGCGTAAATATCCCTGCCTTCAATTTCGACAACGCCGGTTTCCAGTGCGCGAAAATCCGTGGTGCGTAGAAAATTCAGTGCCTTCTCAATCGCTGCGGGAAACGTGCAGGGATTCGGGTTGCTGATATGTCCGGATATCATGAGCCAGCTCCTTATAAGGCCTGAATTTTCGCCCAAACGCTGTCATCGACGGTGATCCCGTTGCGGCGGTTTTCTGCCAGCAGGCGGGTGAATTCGTGGCCCGGCAGGCGCACGGCTTCGTCCGGATTGTTGCGTTCGGCGGTGGTGACGTAATCCATAATGCGCCGGAGTTTTGCATCGCGGGTCGCGCCGTCAATCAGCCGGTCAACTTCGATGGCGATGAAAATCTGCGAAATCCCGTATTCATCCGAGTTGTCTTCGGTGACTTCCGCCACGGACGCGCCGTCGGAAAGCAGGGTGGCAATCATGTCCAGCACAATGGATAAACCGGAACCTTTCCAGTAGCCCATCGGCAAAATGCGCCGGTTCTTTTCGATAACGCCGGGCTCGCGGGTCAGCTGGCCGTTGTCGTCGAAGCCGCCGTCGACCGGGAGTTCACGGCCTGCGAGACGGTTCACCTCCAGCATGCCGTAGGAGAACATCGACATCGACATATCCACCATAGTGATCGGCGAGCCGGGGATGGCGACGATCAGCGGGTTCGTGCCGATGCGGCATTCTTTTGCGCCCCACGGTGGCATAACCGCAATGGAGTTGGTCCAGCAAATCCCGATGTAACCTTTTTCTGCCGCCTGCCAGCCGTAACTTCCGCCGCGCATCCAGTGGTTGGCATTGCGTAGCGCTACCAGCCCGATGCCGTGGTCGGAGGCCAGAGAGATGGCGCGATCCATCATTTTTTTCGCCGTCAGATTGCCGATTGAGCGCTGCGCATCCCACTGTTCAATCGCGCCCAACGACAGGTTTTTTTTCGCCACGGCATCCGGGTGAATATCTCCCTGATCCAGCTGCTGAATGAAGCGCGGGAAACGGTTTACGCCGTGGGAATAAACGCCGGACTCTGTAGTTTGGGCAAACATCGTGGCGCATTCATCGGCGACGTCAGGTTTGACGTGGCGCGCGATAAGCACCCTTTTGAACTCCTTTTGCAACGTTTCAACGCTCAGTTTCATACCTTTCTCCGGTGATGTTGTTAAAGAATTGGTTGTTTTTAGATCTCTATATTTCACTATGTGGAATCTGATTTCAAAAATCTACTCTTGTCCGGAACGGATCACAATCCATTCGGTGGTTTTTAAAACGCTTTAAAATCAGTCGGATAAAAAATTCATGTCCGGTTCGTGATGAAGGGCACATTTTTGACGGGGTAAAAGGCAGGCAGGGAAAAGGAGTTATTTCGCGTGCGAAGGAAGTTTGCTATACCATCGGTTCAGGATTGAAACGCCACCGGCACAACGGGAATTCATCAAGGTATGAAAGACGCAGAGAACGAACAGGGGAAAGATAAACCGGCAGGAAGTCAGAGCCTGTTCCGTGGGTTACAGCTGATCGAAATCCTCAGCAATTATCCGAACGGCTGCCCGCTGGCGCATCTTTCTGAACTGGCGGAACTGAATAAAAGTACGGTTCACCGTTTACTTCAGGGGCTGCAATCCTGCGGTTATGTCACGCCTGCTCCGGCGGCAGGGAGTTATCGCTTAACCACCAAATTTATTTCTGTCGGCCAGAAATCGCTGTCCTCCCTGAATATTATCCACGTCGCCGCGCCGCATCTTGAAGCACTGAATATCGCGACCGGGGAAACCGTTAACTTCTCCAGCCGGGAAGACGATCACGCCATTCTGATTTACAAGCTGGAACCGACCACCGGAATGCTGCGAACCCGCGCCTACATCGGCCAGCATATGCCGCTGTATTGTTCGGCGATGGGCAAAATTTACATGGCGTACGGGCATCAGGATTACGTGCCGGCTTACTGGGAGAGTCACAGCGAACAGATCCAGCCGCTGACCCGCAATACGATTGTCAGCCTGAAAGAGATGGGCAAAGAGCTGGCACAGATCCGCGATCAGGGCCTGGCGATGGACAGGGAAGAAAATGAGCTGGGCGTATCCTGTCTGGCGGTGCCGGTGTTTGATATCCACCGGCGCGTGACGTACGCCGTCTCGATTTCACTCTCGACGGCAAAACTCGGCGTGATCGGCGAAGAAGCACTGCTGAAACCGCTGAAAGAAACCGCGGCCGCGATTTCCGGCGAGCTTGGGCTGAAGGTGGGGTGAGATCACCAGTCCTGCGGCATTTCTTCCTGCCCGGCGCGGAACTGGCCGCGGGGCATGATATTTAACGTTTCATGCAGTTCTGACCAGACCAGCACGATGTCGCCGCTTTTCAGCTGGCGTTTCACGTCATCCACTTTTTGTTCAAGAGATCTTTCCTGCTCGCCGTAGTCGGTGCCTTCGCGTAAAACGAAAGATTCCACCACGCTGGTGAGCAGCTCTGCGTCCAGTTCCTGCCAGGGAATTATCACAACGTTTTTTCCTTTGTTTTTTCTTCGGTCTGTTCTGTAACGGGTTTTGCTGCTGTTTCTAAATGCGGTGCAATCCACGCCGGAATGCGTTGTTCCAGCCACATCTGCGGATTACGCAGGCTGCCGGAAACGAAACCGACGTGGCCACCGTGTTCGGTCAGTTGGTATTCGACGCATTCCGGTAAATCCCCGGCTTTCGGGATCACGTCCGGTGTCATGAACGGATCGTCTTTCGCATGGATAATCAGCAGCGGTATCCTGACCTGCGCGAGTAACGGCATTCCGCTGCACTGGCGATAATAATCCAGTGCGTCGGCAAAACCGTGGGCCTTTGAGGTAATCGCATCGTCGAAATCGCGGATGCGCCGCATGGCCTTCAGTTGCGTCAGCGTGACGGGCAGGGTGCCGGGATATTTCGCCAGTTTCCGCGATGCGTTTCCTTTGAGCTGATCGAGCAGGTAGCGCTGGTAAATCCGCGATGTGCCCTGTTCCAGCCGGTAAGCGCAGGGTTCGAGCATCAGCGGAGCCGACACCACGACGGCGGCTTTCAGCGTACAATTTTCGCCTTCCTGCCCGAGATAACACGCCAGCATATTGCCGCCGAGCGAAACGCCTGCTGCGCCGGTCGGCACTTCGCCGTAGGTTTCATTCAGCCAGCGAATGAAAAAGCGGGCGTCTTCGGTTTCACCGGAATGATAAATGCGCTGAAGCTTATTGGGTTCGCCGCTGCATCCGCGAAAATGCATGACCACGCCGAGCCAGCCGCATTCTTTCCACGCCTGCAATAATCCGTGGGCATACGGGCTATAAAAACTGCCTTCCAGCCCGTGGAACAGGATCATGCGTGGCTTATGGCGCGCCTGTTCCGGATCTTCACTCCAGGCTAAATCCAGAAAATCGCCGTCCGGTGTGTCCAGCCGTTGCCAGTGAGGTTTGAGTTTTGCATTACGCCTGACCAGCCGCGGAAGCAGCGTCTGGATATGCGGATTACTGGCCCCGCGCAGGGGGCGAAAGGATTCATGCATAAGATGAATAAATTTCTCTTAAGAGGCTCTTGTGCGATCAATATCACGCTGTTAGCTTCAATGCTATCGCACATCTTTCGGGTCGGAGAACCCAAATTAAATGGAACTTGGTTTATTTTTATCGATGCTTGGATTTTTATGGGTCGCCGCTATCACTCCTGGCCCAAATAATATGTTGTTAACCACGTCTGGCGCTAACTTCGGTTTCTTCAGGTCACTCTGGCTGATGGTCGGTATTATGCTCGGCATGCAAAGCATTTTGCTGCTGGTGGCGTTCGGTGTCGGCGGGCTGATTACTGTTTATCCTGCGCTGCATCTTTTCCTCAAAATCGCCGGGAGCCTGTATTTGCTGTGGCTGGCGTGGAAGATTGCAACGTCTGCGTATGAAACGCTGGAAACCGGCGCACCGCCGCCGAAGCCGATTCGTTTATATCAGGGCTGGCTGCTGCAATTTCTGAATCCGAAAGCCTGGCTGATGGGACTTGGCGCTGTCGCCAGTTTCAGCCTCGCCGGTGCGGCCTATAACCATTCGATTGCCGGGATCAGCCTGGGAATGTTTATGGTGAATCTGGTTTCCGGGATTATCTGGCTGGGCTTTGGCACCGTGATTGGCCGTCTGCTGCGCAGTAAGCGCGCGTGGTACACCTTTAACATCGCGATGGGGATCCTGACCGCCGCCTGTGTGTTGCTGATCTGGCACTGACAAAAAAGCCCGCCTCTGACTGAAGGCGGGCTTTTTCTCAATCCGGCCTGATTATTTAAAACCATCCGTTCTCAGCAGGCTGTCCAGCGTGCTCATTTCAACATCAAATTTTAGCTGATCGTTTTCCTGTAGCTGCGCCAGCTGTTGCACGAACGCGGAATGCAGCGCCTGCAATGCCGTAAAACATCTTTCCAGTACCGGAGAACTTTGCGGCGCGTTTTCCGGCAGGTTCTGGCGCTCACTTTGTTCCACCACGCGGATCACCGCAGACAGATAACGGTTAAAAAACGCCGTGCCCGGTTTCACGTCTTCCGGATCCTCTTTCATGCTTTGCAAAATCAGCTGGCCATTTCTGACCAGACCGTTCAGCTCGGTTTGCAGCGCAGGCGGCAAGGCTGCCGATTTCTTCTCCAGCAGATTCAGAATGCCCGCGTAGTCATTGCTTTCCAGGTCATTGAATGAGGACTGTTTACGAACCACGGGCGTTATCTTCGGCGTTTCGATATCAGGATCACGCGGCGGGCGATAATAGCTTTGAATGTGTGGTTCGGGGCGTTGTCCGTACGCCGGTGCAGATTTGACTGCGGGAATATCATCGGCTGGCGGGCGATACGAAGAGGGGGCGGTTTTCTCTGACGGCGGGCGGAACGACGACTGGATTTTTGCATCGTTTTCCCGGCTGACGGGCTCTTCCTCCTGGTCGCCATAGACGGAAATCACTTTCCATCCGATCAGTACGATGACCACAGCAATGCCGTAAAACAGCAGGTAAGGAGAGAAACTGTAAATGCCTGAATAACAATAGACAGCCGCTAACCAGGCAAAACTTTTCCATACTAATCCTGTCCGGGGCTGTGTCAGCAGGCTCAGTATCAGGCTCACGGTCACCATCCAGAACGGGATGGCGAGCACGTCACCCAATATGCCCCAGGCGATGCCGGCTGGGATTGCACAGTAAAAGCTTTGGCGATCGTAGAGGACGCTGTGCCCCAGCATATAAAACGTCAGGAAACTGAGCGCGGTGATGGCGCCGCTCGTGCTTTTTCGGGCCACTTCGTCCAGCCCGTGGAGATATTCCCCTGAAAAGGTGCCGGCGAATAACCCTGCTGCAAAAAACATAATGACGTAGGTCACGATCCTGATGAGGCGTGAGTTCATGTAGAGATCGGTTAAGCCGTCGATATCTTTCATTATCTGGCGGCCACCTTCGCCTGAGTATTGTTTTCTGAGGCAATCGACGCCAGTTTAGTCCGCAGCTCCTGCTCCATTGCGCCCAGTTCTTTCTCCACTTCTGCACGGCGCGCGCGGGCATTGCTGGCGATATTCATCGTGTCTTCGAGCGTACTCAGCAAACGCCCCTGAACATCGCGCAGGGTTTCGACGTCAACAATAGAACGTTCAACTTCCGTCGCGGTTTCGATGCTGCCGGTTTGCAGCAATTCTGCATTGCGGCGCAGCATAGCGTTGGTGGTGTCGGCGACTTCTTTTTGCAATTTCGCGGCCTGACGCTGTGAGTTCAGCGACAATGCCAGCACGATCTGGCTTTTCCAGACCGGAATGGTGGTGAGGATGCTGCTCTGGATTTTTTCCGCCAGCGACTGGCTGTTGCTTTGCATCAGGCGGATTTGTGGCGCGGTCTGGATGGACATGGTGCGCGTTAACATCAGGTCACTCAGGCGGCGTTCAAAGCGCTGGACCCCTCCGAGCAGGTCACGCACGTTCTGGGCGTCCATGGCATCACCGGAAGCCTGAGCTTTTGCCTGTGCTGCAGGAATGGCCTCAGACTGGATCTGCTCAATCTTCTTTTTACCCGCCATGATATGCAGGCTGATGTCTTTGAAATACTCGCGGTTGCGGATGAACAGCTGTTCCAGCGTGGCGATATTGCGCAGCAACTCCGTGATGGTGTCCTGCAATTTTTCGGAAAGTTTATCGACCTGCCGGGCCAGCGTCTGATATTCCAAAAGCGTGCGCTCAACTTTATTAAACAACTTGCCGAGCAGCGGAATAGATTCCAGCAGGCCTTTTTTCTGGTCGAAAACGGTCAGATCAATGCCTTTCACTTTGCTCAGTAAATCCGTGAGCTGCGTGCCCACTTCTCCCGCATCTTTGGCGCGGACTTCCTGCATCAGGGATTCATTAAATCGTGACATGGCATTCATGGTCTTTGCGCCATAGGCAATCGAAATAACCGGATCGGTGATATCGATTTGAGCCGCAATTTCGTCTATTTTTTGCTGTTCTTCGGCGCTGATTGCGGGTGCTTGTGCGTCCGGCGTGGCGGCCAGGTCGGTAGCCAGCTGGGTGGATAGAACAGGTTCTGCCAATGGCCGGGAAATCGGGGTATCCGTCACGTCATCATCCTTTTAACTTGAGGCGGGTTTCGATTAAGGAATCGAAGGAATGGACGAATTCTAACGTGCAAAACCAGTGACTGCCAGTGGGCCGGGCATAAGAAGGGGAACCGCCCTATCCGGAAAGGATAATGGCGGTTTTACAGCAAACTCAGCTTTCTATATCAAACGCTTTAGACAACTCTTCCAGCTGTTCCTGAGCATCGAGCCAGGTCATTTCGGTTTCTTCCAGTGCGCCTTTCACTTTGGTCTGCTGTTGCAGACATTCGGTGAGGTCGGCTTTACGGCTGATGTCGTAAATCGCGGAATCAGCCAGACGCTCTTCGATTGTCGCCAGTTCGGTGGTCAGTTTTTCCATCTGCGCTTCGAGTTTGGTGATTTGCTTACGCAGCGGCTGAGTCTGGTTGCGGAAATCGGCTTCGCGGCGTTTCTGGTCTTTACGCGACTGCGCGCTGTTCACGCCACCGTCTTTGGCCGGTGCATCCTGCTGGCTTTCCTGACGCTGAATGTCCACCAGCCATTGCTGATAATCTTCCAGATCGCCGTCGAACTGTTCCACTTTTCCGCCGTGAACCAGATACAAATCGTCGGTAGTCGAACGCAGTAAGTGGCGGTCATGCGAGACAACAACCATCGCGCCTTCGAAGTCAATTAACGCTTCGGTCAGCGCCTGACGCATGTCGAGATCCAGGTGGTTGGTCGGTTCATCGAGCAGCAGCAGGTTAGGACGCTGCCAGACGATGAGCGCCAGCACCAGACGCGCTTTTTCTCCGCCTGAGAAACGCCCGGTCGGGTCCGTCACTTTGTCGCCGTGGAAACCAAATCCGCCAAGATAATCACGCAACTGCTGCTCCGTTTCGCGTGCAGCGAGGCGGGTAAGATGTTGCAACGGCGATTCGTCGGCACGCAAAAACTCCAGCTGATGCTGGGCGAAGTACCCGAGTTTCACGCCTTTCGCCAGACCGATGTCACCCTGAAGCGGCGGCATGGTACCGGCGAGCAGTTTGATCAGCGTCGATTTACCCGCGCCGTTACGCCCTAACAGGCCGATACGCGAGCCTGGTACCAGATTCAGTTTGATAGAATCCAGAATGGTGGTATCGCCGTAGCCTGCGCTGACCTTTTCCATGCGCAGCAGCGGATCGGGTAAGCTTTCCGGCGAGCGGAAGCTAAAATGAAAAGGATTGTCGACGTGCGCCGGGGCAATCAGTTCCATGCGCTCCAGCATTTTGATGCGGCTCTGCGCCTGTTTGGCTTTGGTCGCCTGTGCGCGGAAACGGTCGATGTAACTTTGCAGGTGCGCCACTTTTTCCTGCTGACTTTCAAACAATGCCTGCTGTTGCGACAATTTGGTCGCTCGCTGACGTTCGAAAGACGAGTAGTTACCGGTGTATTCGTTCAGCGATTGTTGTTCGATGTGCAGGATTTTATCGACAATCGGATCCAGGAAATCGCGGTCATGGGAAATCAGGACCAGTGTTCCGGTATAGCCTTTCAGCCACTTTTCCAGCCAGATGACGGCGTCTAAATCCAGGTGGTTGGTCGGTTCATCAAGCAGCAGTAAATCAGAACGGCAAATCAGCGCCTGCGCCAGGTTCAGACGCATACGCCAGCCACCGGAGAAGGATTTTACCGGCTGCTGTAACTGATTCTGGCTAAAGCCCAGACCGCTCAGCAGGCTGGCCGCGCGCGCCGGGATCGTCCAGGCATTAATCGCATCGAGCTTGCCGTGCAGCGTGGCGATAGCGTGGCCATCATCACGTTCATTGGCGTGCTGTAATTCGGATTCTAACTGACGAAATTCGCGGTCGCCGTCGATAACATACTCTATCGCCGGCTCATCGAGTGCCGGTGTTTCCTGATTGACCCAGGCCAGCGCCCAGTTACCAGGGAAAGTCAGATTGCCGGCGTCGGCGCTCATTTCACCTTTCAGCAGCGAAATCAGGGTGGATTTACCGCAGCCATTTTTGCCCACCAGCCCGACTTTCTGGCCGGGATTGATGGTCGCAGACGCGTTGTCCAGCAGCACATTGGTGCCGCGTCGGATTTGTAAGGAGGAGAAAACAATCATAAAGCGCCGTGTTGAGAGTATGTTAAATTGTCATGATAATGATTTAAACAAGACGTATCGCGTCCCATTTAGTCTTTGCGAAGCATGGTAACGGAAAAACCGCACCCTGACGACGCTTTGGAGGTATTGATGTCGCAGCCACCAAAGGTTTTGCTGCTTTACGCTCACCCGGAATCACCCGATTCGGTCGCCAACCGCGTTTTACTGCAACAAGCGCAGCAACTTGAACATGTCACCGTGCATGATTTGTACGCACACTATCCTGATTTCTTTATTGATATCCACCGCGAACAGCAATTGCTGCGCGACCATAAAGTGATCGTTTTCCAGCATCCTCTGTATACCTACAGTTGCCCGGCACTCCTGAAAGAGTGGATGGATCGCGTGCTGGCGCGTGGTTTTGCCAGCGGAGCGGGCGGGAATGCGCTGAATGGAAAATACTGGCGCTCGGTTGTGACCACAGGAGAACCGGAGGGCGCTTACAAAGCAGGCGGATATAACCGCTACCCGATGTCCGACATTATGCGTCCGTTCGAGCTGACGTCGGCGATGTGCCATATGCACTGGATGACGCCGATTATCATTTACTGGGCGCGCCGTCAGAAACCGGATGTGCTGCAAAGCCACGCCGAAGCGTATGGCGAATGGCTGAAATCCCCGCTGCCAAACGGAGGGATTGCCTGATGGACGGTTCAAATTTACCCGCCGCGATCCTGCTGTTTTTATTTGCGGCCGTAGTTGCGGTTCCTGTTGCCCAGCGTTTAGGAATTGGCGCGGTACTCGGCTATTTGCTGGCCGGGATCGCCATCGGCCCGTGGGGTTTGGGCTTTATCCGCGATGTCGATGAAATTCTGCATTTCTCCGAACTGGGCGTGGTGTTCCTGATGTTTATCATCGGGCTGGAGCTGAATCCGGGGAAACTGTGGGAGCTGCGGCGGCAAATTTTTGGCGTCGGCGCCGGGCAGGTGATTCTGACCGCGCTGGTGCTCGGCGGTTTATTGTGGCTGACGAAATTCTCCTGGCAGGCGGCGGTGATCGGCGGCATCGGGCTGGCGATGTCATCAACGGCGATGGCGTTGCAGCTGATGCGCGACAAAGGAATGACGCGCAACGAAGGCGGTCAGTTGGGTTTTGCCGTGCTGCTGTTTCAGGATATCGCGGTGATCCCGGCTTTGGCGCTGATCCCCATTCTGGCGGGCGGTTCTGAAGGTAGCAATAACTGGGAAATGATCGGCCTGAAAGTGCTGGCTTTCGGCGGCATGTTAATTGGCGGGCGCTATCTGTTGCGGCCGATTTTCCGGCTGATTGTGGCCTCTGGCGTTCGCGAAGTTTTTACGGCGGCGGCGCTTCTCGTGGTGCTCGGTTCCGCGTTGTTTATGGATACGCTGGGCTTTTCGATGGCCCTCGGAACATTCATCGCCGGTATTTTACTGGCCGAAAGTGAGTATCAGCACGAACTGGAAATCGCGATAGAGCCGTTTAAGGGTTTACTGCTCGGGCTGTTCTTTATTTCCGTCGGCATGGCGCTCAATCTTGGCGTGCTTTACACCCATATTTTGCTGGTGCTGGCAGGCGTCATTATTCTCGTGACTGTCAAAGGCGCTGTGCTTTACGCGCTTTCGCGGGTATTCGGATTGCGGACGTCTGTTCGGTTACAGTTTTCTGCCGTTCTCAGCCAGGGCGGGGAGTTTGCCTTCGTGCTGTTCTCGGCGGCGGGGGCGCAGAAAGTCATTTCCTCTTCGCAACTTTCGCTGTTGCTGGTGGTGGTGACGTTATCGATGATGACAACACCGCTGCTGATGCAGTGGGTGGACAGAATTCTGGTTCGCCGCTACAACGATGGCGAAGAAAGCGATGAAAAACACTTTGTGCAGGATGATGAACCGCAGGTGATTATTGTCGGGTTCGGGCGTTTCGGGCAGGTGATAGGCCGTTTGCTGATGGCGAACAAAATGCGCATCACCGTGCTGGAACGCGATATCAGCGCCGTCGGTCTGATGCGGACTTACGGCTACAAAGTGTATTACGGTGATGCGACTGAACTGGAATTACTCAGGGCGTCTGGCGCGGAAAAGGCAAAGTCGATCGTGATCACCTGCGATGAGCCGGAAGACACAATGACCATCGTGCATCTGTGCCAGCAGCATTTCCCGCATCTGAATATTCTTGCCCGCGCGCGGGGGCGTGTTGAAGCGCATGAGCTGTTGCAGGCTGGCGTGACGAACTTCTCCCGCGAGACGTTTTCCAGTGCGCTGGAATTAGGGAAAAAGGCGCTGGTGACGTTAGGCATGCACCCGCACAGCGCTTACCGTGCTCAGCAGCATTTCCGCCGTCTTGATATGCGGATGCTGCGTGAACTGGTGCCGCAAAACCGTGGTGACGTGGCACAGATTTCCCGCGTGAAAGAAGCGCGGCGCGAGCTGGAGGACATCTTCCAGAGCGAAATGCACAATGAACGGCGTCAGCTTGACGGCTGGGACGATGATGAATAGTCCGGCAGACGAAAATTTTTTATGCCGTCTGAATGAAAAATGACCGGAAGCAATGTCGAAAATTTCAGGAGAATTAACATGGTGACTACCCGTAAACGTTTCATCGCTGGTGCGGTATGCCCGAAATGTAAGGCGATGGATACACTGGCTTTATGGCAGGAAGATCAGGTTGAAGTAGTGGAATGCGTGAAGTGCGGGCACCATCAGCGGCAAACCGATGCTCAGGTCAGTAAGAAGCTGCGCCCTGAAGAACAAGTGATTGGTATTTTCGATCCGAAGTAGCGTTATTGCTCGCGTTTTTTTATGCTGTTGAGTACAGAGACGCGGATTTCCGCTACACTCTTCGCCAAATTTATCCGGTCATGCTTTTCAGGATGCTCTCATCGAAAAGCGATCGTCACTGAATTAGCCTTAAGTGAAGTAGCGTGCGTTACAAAAACGTCGCAGACAACAAATTGAGTTTCCAACGGTAGGAGTTATCATGAAAGTAGCAAAAGACCTGGTCATCAGCGTGGCATATCAGGTTCGTACAGAAGACGGTGTGTTGGTTGATGAATCTCCGGTGAGCGCACCGTTGGATTACCTGCATGGCCATGGTTCCCTGATCTCCGGTCTGGAAACTGCGCTGGAAGGTCATGCCATTGGTGACGTATTTGACGTGCATGTTGGCGCAAACGACGCTTACGGCAACTACGACGAAAACCTGGTTCAGCGCGTACCGAAAGACGTCTTCATGGGCGTTGACGAGCTGGAAGTGGGCATGCGTTTCCTGGCTGATACCGATCAGGGCCCGGTTCCTGTCGAAATCACCGAAGTTGACGGCGACCACGTTGTGGTTGACGGTAACCACATGCTGGCGGGTCAGGATCTGAACTTCCACGTTGAAGTGGTTGCGATCCGTGAAGCGACTGAAGAAGAACTGGCTCACGGCCACGTTCACGGCGAACACGGCCATGACCATGGTCACGACCATGAACACGGTGACGGTTGCTGCGGTGGCCACGGACATGATCACGGACACGACCATGACCACGGTAAGAAAGGTGGTTGCGGCGGTAACGGCGGCTGCGGTTGCCACTGATCGTTCTCTCAGCAGAGCGGTTAAAAAAAAGGCGCCTTCAGGCGCCTTTTTGCTGCGTGCAAGGGCGGAAATCAATAATGCGGCGGCGGCGTTTCTTCCGACTGGTCGGCAATCATTGACGGCTGACTGGCACGCAGTTTATCTGTCAGCAGACGCAGGTGATCGTGCAATTTGCTCATTTCCAGCTGGTGCTGCGTCACAATCAAATTCAGCTCTTCGATGGTGATTTCCTGAAATGCCAGTTTGTTTTCCAGCATCTCCAGACGTTGTTCAACGGTGTTTGAGTCCATCTTCATTCCCTCATTGTGCGTCCCAAGCCTCTCAGATTGAGCGCTGACCGGAACCTCATTCTGTATTGTAGACCGGCGATTCTACCCGTAAACCCGCCAGATTGCCTGACCCCTGTGGCGCTTTATCTGTCGTTATTCACTGTTCAACGAAACTAATTGATGCAAAAAAGGTCGGAATAAGACGCTAATGGCATGTATAGAGATTGTTTTGTCGTGAGACGGACAGTTATAGTAACCGCCGAACTTTCGTAATTATTACCAGAGGTCACACACTTCTGGTCTTGGAGAAATGGATGAAATCACTGTTTAAAGTAACTCTGCTGGCAACCACCATGGCTATCGCCCTGAATGCCACTCAGGTTATGGCTGCTGAAGCCACAGCACCGGCCGCTGCTGCCCCTGCGCCAGCCGCTGCAGCTGCACCGGCAGCAACAGATAAGACCAAGTTCAAAAGTGATGACGAGCAGGCAGCGTATGCACTGGGTGCATCTCTGGGCCGTTACATGGACAATTCACTGAAAGAACAAGAAAAGTTGGGTATCAAACTGGATAAAGACCAGCTGATCGCCGGTGTTCAGGATGCGTTTGCAAACAAAAGCAAACTGTCTGACCAGGAAATCGAGCAAACCCTGCAAACCTTCGAAGGCCGTGTGAAAGCATCTGCACAGGCTAAAATGGAGCAGGACGCTAAAGCTAACGCTGACAAAGGCGATAAATTCCGTGCTGATTTCGCCAAAGAAAAAGGCGTGAAGAAAACTGAATCTGGTTTGCTGTATCAGGTAGAGAAACCAGGTACCGGCGCAGCGCCGAAAGACAGCGATACCGTTGTTGTTAACTACAAAGGCACCCTGACCGACGGGACTGAGTTCGATAACTCTTATACCCGTGGCGAGCCACTCTCCTTCCGTCTTGACGGTGTTATCCCAGGCTGGACCGAAGGCCTGAAACACATCAAGAAAGGCGGCAAAATCAAGCTGGTCATCCCACCAGAACTGGCTTACGGCAAAACTGGCGTCCCGGGGATCCCGGCTAACTCCACTCTGGTGTTCGATGTTGAACTGCTGGACGTGAAAGCAGCGCCAAAAGCTGATCCTAAAGCCGCTGAGAAACCTGCTGAAGCAGAAGCTGCGCCGAAAGCTAACTAAGCTGCCGCACAGTTGCTGTATAAAACCGTCGCTTAACGCGGCGGTTTTTTTTCGTCAGTAACTTTTATTTGAACCAGCCCCTCATTTTATTGCGGTTACTCTATGATGATAACTTGACGCTTTTGTCTGCCCGGCATAACGTCACATATCCATATACTCGCAAGGCCGTTTTTTCTGTACTTTTGATACAGTAACGACCCTGGAACGATGAATAATGCGCTCTGACTCCCGTTGGAAGGCGCGATATAGAGGGTGGTAGCTTCGATGTCTAATTCGCTTATAACTGGCGAAACCGGCGATCTGGATTTGCTGGACCAACGTCCTTTCAGCCAGGTCGACCATGAAATTTTGTCTTCATATGAGGCCGTGGTGGACGGGCTTGCAATGCTGATTGGTGAGCACTGCGAAATTGTTCTGCATTCACTGGAAGACCTGAAATGCTCAGCCGTTCGCATCGCCAATGGCGAACATACGGGCCGCAAAATCGGCTCGCCGATTACAGATCTTGCTCTGCGCATGTTGCATGACATGACCGGCGCTGACAGCAATGTCTCTAAAGCCTATTTCACCCGCGCAAAAAGCGGTGTGCTGATGAAGTCGGTGACTATCGCCATCCGCAACCGTGAGCAACGTGTCATCGGGCTGCTGTGCATCAACATGAACCTTGATGTGCCTTTCTCGCAGATCATTCAGACCTTCATGCCGCCGGAAACACAGGAAGTCGCTTCTTCGGTAAACTTCGCGTCGTCGGTTGACGATCTGGTCGCTCAGACGCTGGAATTCACCATTGAAGAAGTGAATGCGGACCGCAATGTTTCTAACAATGCGAAGAACCGTCAGGTCGTGCTGAATCTCTATGAAAAAGGTATTTTTGATATTAAAGATGCCATTAATCAGGTGGCTGATCGTCTGAATATTTCCAAACACACGGTGTATCTTTATATCCGCCAGTTTAAAAGTGGTGACCTGGTGGGGAACGAACGTTGAAGCTCCGCTACTGCCTTTTGGTCACTGGTCCGGCGTATGGAACTCAGCAAGCCAGTGCGGCGTATCAGTTCGCGCTGGCACTGGTTGCCAGCGGGCATCAGCTCGACAGCGTTTTTTTCTATCGCGAAGGCGTGCTGAACGGCAATCTGCTTTCCGCCCCGGCTTCTGATGAATTCGATTTAGTGAGATCCTGGCAGCGAATGGCAGCCGATCATCAGGTGGCGCTCAACGTGTGCGTCGCTGCCGCATTGCGGCGTGGTGTGATCGACGAAACGGAAGCCCATAATCAGGGACACGGTCAGACTAACCTGCAACCTGGTTTCCATCTGACCGGCCTGGGCAGCCTTGCTGAAGCTTCGCTGACCTGTGACCGTATGGTGCAGTTCTGATGTGCTATTGCAGAGAACAATAATGAAGAAGGTTGCATTTATATTCACGCAGGGACCACACGGATCTTCCGCCGGGCGCGAGGGCCTCGATGCATTGCTTGCCACCTCAGCGCTGACCGAAGATATCGGTGTCTTTTTTATGGCAGACGGTGTTTTTCAACTGATGCCAGCACAGCAGCCTGAAAAAATTTTAGCGCGTAATTATATCGCCACGTTCGGTGTATTGCCCCTTTATGATGTTGACCAGTGCTTTGTCTGCACCGAATCTCTGAAGGCTCGCGGTTTATCTGCAGGGCACGAATGGGTGCTGGACGTTGAGCCGCTGTCGGTGGTTGAAATCCGCGACCGGCTGGCCGGTTACGATGTGGTGATGACGTTTTAAATCAGGAAACTCCATGCTTTTTACCCTTTCCAATTCTCCGCAACACTGTGATTTTTCATTGCTTCTTAAGATGGTTGCGCCGGATGACGCACTTTTGCTGATGCAAGATGGCGTCTTCGCAGCGCTTCATGACAGCGAGGCCTGCGAACGGCTGAGCCAGCACGTTCAGTCAGTCTATGTATTAAGCGAAGATCTGGCGGCGCGAGGATTGGTTGGTCAAATTTCGCACAAAATCACGTTAATCGACTATACTGGTTTCGTTGCGCTGACTGAGAAGCATGCCCAGCAAACGGCATGGTGAATCAACGATGTGCTGTATATTTCTTGACACCCTCTTAGGTCAGCCCTAAAATTCTGCGTCCCCATATTAGCTAATGCTTTTTATGGGGCGATTTATCACGCGTTTACAAAGTAGTTTATGAACCAAAATCCAGGAGCTTTTTAATGGCAACAATTAATCAGCTGGTACGCAAACCACGCTCTACGAAGGTTGCTAAAAGCAACGTTCCAGCGCTGGAAGCTTGCCCGCAGAAACGTGGCGTATGTACTCGTGTATATACTACCACCCCTAAAAAACCAAACTCCGCACTGCGTAAAGTATGCCGTGTGCGTTTGACTAACGGTTTTGAAGTTACCTCCTACATCGGCGGTGAAGGTCATAACCTGCAGGAACACTCCGTGATCCTGATCCGTGGCGGTCGTGTAAAAGACTTGCCAGGTGTGCGTTATCACACCGTCCGTGGCGCACTGGACTGTTCAGGCGTTAAGGATCGTAAGCAATCTCGTTCTAAATACGGCGTTAAAAAGCCGAAGTCTTAATGGTTCTCCGTTAAGTAAGGCCAAACATTTTCACTTTACTGTCAAAATAAACTCTTAGAGTTTTGGACAATCCTGAATTAACAACGGAGTATTTCCATGCCACGTCGTCGCGTCATTGGTCAACGTAAAATCCTGCCAGATCCTAAGTTCGGATCCGAACTGCTGGCAAAATTCGTAAACATTCTGATGGTAGATGGTAAAAAATCTACTGCAGAAGCAATCGTCTACACTGCTCTTGAGACCCTGGCTCAACGTAGCGGTAAAGGCCACCTGGAAGCTTTCGAAGTCGCTCTGGACAACGTTCGTCCGACTGTCGAAGTTAAGTCCCGCCGCGTAGGTGGTTCTACTTATCAGGTTCCAGTTGAAGTCCGTCCGGTTCGTCGTAATGCTCTGGCAATGCGTTGGATCGTTGAAGCTGCTCGTAAACGCGGTGATAAATCCATGGCTCTCCGCCTGGCGAACGAACTTTCTGATGCTGCAGAGAACAAAGGTACTGCAGTTAAGAAACGTGAAGACGTTCACCGTATGGCTGAAGCCAACAAGGCGTTCGCCCACTACCGCTGGTAATCACTTCGCAGTAGTTATGCTAACCAAGCGGGCGCTTCAAGAAGCCAACCCGCTTGGGTTAACCGAACTTGAACGTCCTAGTAATAGAGGAATCAAATGGCTCGTAAAACACCCATTGAGCGCTACCGTAACATTGGTATCAGTGCTCACATCGACGCCGGTAAGACAACTACTACCGAACGTGTTCTGTTCTACACCGGTGTAAACCACAAAATCGGTGAAGTTCATGACGGCGCTGCAACCATGGACTGGATGGAGCAGGAGCAGGAACGTGGTATTACCATCACGTCCGCTGCGACTACCTGTTTCTGGTCAGGTATGGCTAAGCAGTTCGAACCACACCACATCAACATCATCGACACCCCAGGGCACGTTGACTTCACCATCGAAGTTGAACGTTCCATGCGTGTTCTTGATGGCGCGGTAATGGTTTACTGTGCTGTTGGTGGTGTTCAGCCACAGTCTGAAACCGTATGGCGTCAGGCAAACAAATATAAAGTTCCTCGTATCGCGTTCGTTAACAAAATGGACCGTATGGGTGCTAACTTCCTGAAAGTTGTTGATCAGATTGAAAAACGTCTGGGCGCAACTCCGGTGCCACTGCAACTGGCTATCGGCGCGGAAGAAAAATTCACCGGTGTTGTTGACCTGGTGAAAATGAAAGCTATCAACTGGAACGAAGCTGATCAGGGCGTGACCTTCGAATACGAAGAAATCCCTGCAAACATGCAAGAACTGGCTGAAGAATGGCGTCAGAAACTGGTTGAATCCGCTGCTGAAGGCTCTGATGAGCTGATGGAGAAATTCTTTGGTGGCGAAGAGCTGACTGAAGAAGAGATCAAAAGTTCTCTGCGTAAGCGCGTTCTGAACAACGAAATCATCCTGGTTACCTGTGGTTCTGCGTTTAAAAACAAAGGCGTGCAGGCAATGCTGGATGCTGTTGTTGAGTATCTGCCAGCACCAACTGACGTTGAAGCTATCAACGGTCTGTTGGACGACGGTAAAGACACTCCAGCAGTTCGCCATTCTGACGATTCTGAGCCGTTCTCTGCTCTGGCGTTCAAAATTGCTACTGACCCATTCGTGGGTAACTTGACGTTCTTCCGTGTTTATTCCGGTCTCGTCAACTCAGGTGACACTGTATTTAACCCAGTGAAATCTCAGCGTGAACGTCTGGGTCGTATCGTTCAGATGCACGCTAACAAGCGTGAAGAGATCAAAGAAGTTCGTGCAGGCGATATCGCTGCAGCGATCGGTCTGAAAGACGTGACTACGGGTGATACTCTGTGTGATCCGGATAACGTGATCATTCTGGAGCGCATGGAATTCCCAGAACCGGTAATCTCCGTTGCTGTAGAACCAAAAACCAAAGCTGACCAGGAAAAAATGGGTCTGGCTCTGGGGCGTCTGGCGAAAGAAGACCCATCATTCCGCGTTTGGACTGATGAAGAGTCTGGTCAGACAATCATCGCAGGTATGGGTGAACTTCACCTGGACATCCTGGTTGACCGTATGCGTCGTGAGTTTAACGTTGAAGCTAACGTCGGTAAGCCGCAGGTTGCTTACCGTGAAGCAATTCGCGCTAAAGTTACTGATGTTGAAGGTAAACACGCTAAGCAGTCTGGTGGTCGTGGTCAGTACGGTCACGTTGTGATCGACATGTACCCATTAGAACCTGGCACGAATCCGAAAGGGTATGAGTTTGTCAACGAAATCAAGGGTGGTGTAATTCCTGGCGAATTCATCTCCGCGATTGACAAAGGCATCCAGGAACAGCTGAAATCCGGTCCACTGGCGGGTTACCCGGTAGTAGATCTGGGCGTGCGTCTGCACTTCGGTTCTTACCATGACGTTGACTCCTCCGAGCTGGCGTTTAAACTGGCCGCTTCTATCGCCTTCAAAGATGGCTTTAAGAAAGCGAAACCAGTTCTGCTTGAGCCGATCATGAAGGTTGAAGTAGAAACTCCGGAAGAGAACACTGGTGACGTCATCGGTGACCTTAGCCGTCGTCGTGGTATGCTGAAAGGCCAAGAATCTAACGCTACTGGTGTTGTGATTCATGCCGAAGTTCCGCTTTCCGAAATGTTCGGTTATGCGACTCAGCTGCGCTCACTGACTAAAGGCCGTGCATCTTACTCCATGGAATTCCTGAAGTATGATGATGCGCCGAATAACGTGGCCCTGGCCGTTATTGAAGCTCGTGGCAAATAAGCCACTGGTTTAAACACAATGATCCCGTGCTCTCTCTTTGAAGGGAGAGCACAAGAGTAAGGAATATAGCCGTGTCTAAAGAAAAATTTGAACGTACAAAACCGCACGTTAACGTTGGTACTATCGGCCACGTTGACCACGGTAAAACTACCCTGACTGCAGCAATCACTACCGTTCTGGCTAAAACCTACGGCGGTTCTGCACGCGCATTCG
>NZ_PITQ01000004.1:257533-493157 GCF_002834385.1 Rahnella sp. AA | reverse complement strand
GTTATTAATGGTAAATAAATCTCTAAAAAATTGAAAAAAAGATAAATCAAACATATAACACTCGTCTGTATTCAAATATGATTCCGTCAGGAACTGACCCGGTCGCGAGATGATATAAAATATATAATTCTAACTGTATGAATGGGTTAATTAATTTAACCGAGGCAGTATTTTTATGTTTTTAATAAATCTTTTTCCCGTGGCAGAGGTTTTTTTTGCAGACGATTATTTTGGAATGAAACATATAATGGATTATGCCCGCTTTTTACATAAAAAAAATGCATCAAACAGCCATGTTTTATTTGGGATATTAATATTTCCTTCTCTACTTTTTTATTCGCAAGTTTTTGCGGCAACGGAAAACGATCGTCAGCTTATTCTTCAGCAAGAACGCCAGAAAGCGATTGAACAGGAGCTGACACCGCCGGTGCCGGATGTGCGGCTACAATCCGCAAAAATTCGTTCAGGATCTCTGGATTTCCCGATTGAAACCCCGTGTTTCCCGATCAGTCATGTTGTGCTGACCGGAGCAGACGCGCTGCCGCACTGGCTTCCGCTCCAGCATATTGCTGCCCGGGCGCAGGGGCGCTGTCTGGGCGGGCAGGGCATAAATCTGCTAATGGGGGCGCTGCAAAACCGTCTTGTAGACAGCGGATATGTGACGACCCGCGTACTGGCGCCTGCGCAGGACCTGACGAAAGGAACGCTTCAACTGACTGTGGTGACCGGGAAAGTCGGGGAGGTGAAACTGACACCTGACAGCGGCCACTACCTCCGTCTTTACAGTGCCTTTCCTCCCCATCACGGCAATGTGCTGGATCTGCGTGATATCGAACAGGGCTTAGAGAACCTGCAAAGGTTGCCGACCGTGCAGGCCAGCATGGAGATTGTTCCGACACAACGGCCGGGGGAAAGTGATATCGCGCTGAACTGGCAGCAACTCAGGCACTGGCGGCTGGCGGCCTCGCTGGACGATTCCGGTACCGACAGCACCGGGCGCTATCAGGGCGGTCTGACACTTTCGGTCGATAACCCTTTCTCGCTCAGCGATCTGTTCTACATTTCAGGTTCCGGCAGCGTACTTGCACCCGGTGATAAGGGTTCCAGCAACGTCACCGCGCACTACTCCGTGCCGTTCGGATACTGGACGACGGGCGTGACGTTCAGCAGCTACGACTATCACCAAAATGTCGCGGGCTTAAACAGCGATTACCGCTACAGCGGAAAAAGCGACAATCTCGATTTCCAGCTTAGCCACGTTATTCAGCGCAGCGGGTTAAGCAAAACCACGCTGACTTACGACGTGCTGACCCGGGGTTCTAAAAACTACATCGATGATACTGAAGTTGAAGTTCAGCGACGCCGTACCTCCGCCTGGAAACTGGGCCTGCAGCACCGTCACTCGATCGCACAGGCGACGCTCGATTCAGGGATCAGCTATCAGCGGGGTACGCGTTGGTTTGGTGCGATGAATGCGCCGGAGGAGAGCTTCGGCGACGCGACTGCCCTCAGTAAAATTCTCCAGGCAAACGTTCAGATTGAGCTGCCTTTCACGTTGTTAAATCAGAACCTGCATTTTAGCACGCAATATCAGCGCCAGTTCAGCAATACGCCGCTGACGCCTCAGGATCAATTCTCTCTCGGTGGCCGCTGGACGGTGCGCGGCTTTGACGGTCAGCGCACGCTGAGCGCTGACCGTGGCTGGTATGTGCGTAATGACATGGGCTGGTATACCCCGGTGGGGGGCATTGAGCTCTATCTCGGTGCCGATTACGGCGAGGTGGGCGGGCACGGCAGCGATTTATTGGTCGGCAAACATCTGGCTGGTGGCGTCGCCGGTCTTCGTGGGAACGCATTCCACATCGGATACGACTTTTTTGCCGGTGTTCCTTTCTCCAAACCAGAAGGATTCCAGACCGATCCTGCAACGTTTGGATTCAATCTGAACTGGCAGTACTGAGAGGGTACCGGTAATGAGAATAGATGAATTTGAAATTAAATCACCGCTGATTTTTGGTGGCGAAGAAAGTGAAGCCGAGGTGTTTGGTGCCTCCGTCTGGTTGTGGATGCACTCGCCGATGCACCGCGACTTACCCGTTCATCATTTACAAACGCAGCTATTACCCGTCATCAAAAGTCAGCAATACGTTCTGGTTTCACGCCAGGAAAACCCTGTCTTTTTTTTGAGCTGGGCATGGCTGGATGAAGATGCGGAACGACGCTATCTGACCCGTTCGGTCGCCAATTTTCCCGCTGAGGATTGGAATAGCGGTGACCGCATGTGGTTTGGCGACTGGATTGCCCCGTTTGGTGATACCCGCCAAATGTATCACTTAGTCCGTCGTCACGTTTTCCCCGATGCCTGCGTGCGTTCGCTTTATCAGCACGGTGCCACGCGTGGGTTGAGAGTTATCAACTGGAAGGGCGCGAAGGTCAGCGCGTCAACTGCCCGCGAGTGGTGGCTACGCCATCCCATCGCTGAATAAATTCATAAAATAGGGATATCGCATGAATAAGAATCTATACCGTATCGTGTTCAACCAGGCACGCGGCATGCTGATGGTCGTCGCTGATATTGCCCGTGCTGCACACGGTTCACCTTCTTCTGGTATTGGTCATACTCACCGTCAGCGCATTGGAAAACTGTCTGCCCTGAAACTCAGCCTGATGTTTGCGCTTGGGGCCGTGTACCCGGCACAGGCGCAAATTATTGCGGACGAGGGGGCACCCAAAAATCAGCAGCCTACGGTAATGACCAGCAGCAACGGCACGCCTCAGGTCAATATTCAGACGCCAAGTGCGGCGGGCGTATCACGCAATGTTTACAGCCAGTTCGATGTTGACCAGAAAGGCGCCATTCTGAATAACTCGCACAAGCAGATCCAGACAGCCACCGGGGGATGGGTAGAGGCCAATCCGTGGCTGGCTAAAGGGGAAGCGAAAATCATCTTAAATGAGGTGAACTCCCGAAACCCAAGCCAGCTCAGTGGCATCATCGAAGTCGCCGGGCAGAAAGCACAGGTAGTTATCGCGAACCCTTCGGGCATTACGTGTAGTGGTTGCGGTTTTATCAACGCCAACTGGACGACGCTGACGACGGGCCAGGTGCTGATCAATAAAGGATCGCTGACGGGATATAGCGTCGAGCGTGGCGAAGTGACTGTTAATGGCGCGGGTATGGACAGTTCGCGGCAGGATTACACGGACATTATTGCCCGAACGACAAAGATCAATGCCGGGATTTGGGCTAACGAACTCAACGTCACGACCGGGCGTAATAAAGTTGATATCACTCATCAGAAAATTGAAAAGCAAAGTGAGGAAAGCAGCACCCGCCCGCAGGTCGCCGTGGATGTCGCGCACCTGGGTGGAATGTACGCCAATAAAATCCGGCTGGTTGGCACTGAACATGGCGTCGGGGTGCGCAATGACGGGAATATCGGTTCGGTGGCCGGCACAGTCGTTGTTACCGCGGATGGCCGTATCGAAAACAGCGGCAGTATCGACAGCAGCCGGGAACTGACCCTGATCTCAAACCAGGGGATCAGTAATACCGGAACACTTTCTTCGCAAAATGAGATGCAACTGAAAAGTGGAGGGGAGATCGGCAACGGCGGCACGGTGGCCTCGCAGGATAACCTTCAGCTTGCAAGTCAGGGGGAGGTGAATAACAGCGGCACGCTGATTGCCAGGACGCAAATACGGGTTACCAGCACAAACGATGTTAAAAACAGCGGAACGCTCGGCGCACAAACTCAAAATGTTACGGTGACCGCTGACGGGCGGGTTGAGAACGATGGGGAGGTCATCAGCAGCCAAGGGAAACTCTCCGTCAGCGCGAAAAAGGGGATTCGCAATAACGGCACTTTCTCTTCACAAAGTTCAGGCGTACTGACCAGCGGCGCAGAATTTAATAGCAGCGGTACGCTGTACACGCTGAATGATATCCATATTGAGGCGGCAGGCAGCCTGAACAATAGCGGCGTTATTTTCAGCCAAGGCGACGCGCAGCTTGTCAGCAGTACTGACATCAGGAACAGCGGTACCTTGCTGTCGCATAATAACGCCAGCCTGACCAGTGCCGGAGATATTTTCAACAGCGGATCGCAGGCCGCCGCAGGCCATTTACAATTGCAGTCTGCCAGCCTGCATAGCACTCAGGGAAGTCAGCTGGCGGCCGGGGTCTTAGCCGATGGTTCTCTGGGGAATAGCGGCGATTTACGTCTTACCACTACCGGAGAATTGCTGGCACAAGGCCAAAACCTTGCTGCGGGGGATTTTACTGCCCACGGGCTAGGTATTGATCTCAGCGGGAGCCAGACTCAGGCGCTAAATATCACCGTTGATGCGCAAACCGCTAATTTACTGACCCAAAATGCGCAGGTTTTCGCCCAGAACAATCTGACTGCCCTGACCGCAACAACGCTGGATAACGACGGTGGTACGCTGAGCGCCAATTCGCTTTCCCTTTCAGCTTTTAATCTGTCAAATCAAAGCGGCGACATTCTCCAGTTTGGCAACGACGCTTTGTTGCTCGAGCATGCAGGGCAAATCAATAATACCTCAGGGCGTATTGCCAGCAACGGTGAAAACCTGACGTTGCGCTCAGCATTAATTAATAACCAGCAAGGGCAAATCATCCACGCCGGAAGTGGCGACTTCCACCTGCAAGCACAAACACTGCGGGCAGACGGCGGCCAGCTGTTATCCAATGGCCGGCTTGACCTGCAGGGCGGAGATTTTGTGCTGGATGGTGCAACAACTTCCGCACAAAAAATTACCCTGGACTCTGAAAACTTATCGCATCGCGGCGGGCAGATGATTCAGAACGGTAGCGGTGAGATGACCGTAACCGTTCATCAGAGAATTGATAACCAGGGAGGGATCTTGGCCGCAAACGGCGGGCTGCATATACGCGCCGCCGCGCTGGATAACCAAAATGGCAGTGTTATTGCGGCCAGCGAAGGAAGCCTGACGCTGTCCGTTTCCGGGGAAGTAAACAATCAGCAAGGCGAGCTGGCCGCCAGCCAAAACCTGACGCTGGAGGCGAGTTTATTGTCCAATCATCAGGGTTGGATTTCGGCGGTGGGGGGAGATGCACGACTGCATACCTCAGAGGCGATCGATAATAGCGAGGGGCTGATTGAAGCAACAAACGGGTTAGATCTGATCAGTGCCGGGCTCAATAATCAGACCGGGCAACTGGTGGGGGGGAATGTCTCGATTGGACTCAGTGCGTTTGCGCTTAATAACACGCGCGGGGTAATTGCTGCATCTGAGCGGCTGCGAATTAACAGCGGTTTCATCAATAATGACGAAGGGTTGCTGCAATCCCCCGGCGATATGGATATCAATACTCACGATCAGACCCTCAGCAACCGTAACAGCGGGGAAACCGGTGGTATTCTCAGTGGCGGCGCACTGAACATCAGCAGCGGAGGAATGGATAATCAGCAAGGCTTGTTGGTGGGTAAAAATGCTTATCTGCAAACCGGAGATTTGAATAACCAGGGCGGCCAACTGATTGCTTTGCAGAGCCTGACGCTGAGTTCGCAGGTACTGAATAACGAAGCCGGTCTTCTACAGTCAACCGGTGACATGTTGATTGATACCCACGGGCAGCGGCTAAGTAACCGTAACAGCGGCGAAATGGGTGGCATTTTCAGCGAAGGGGCACTGACATTATTTAGTGATGCATTGGATAACGTATCTGGCGTGCTTGTCAGCATGGGGAATGCCGTTTTAAGCACCGGTAGTGTTGATAACCGCGGCGGGCAGTTGGTGTCCTGGAACCAGTTTACCCTGAACAGCCAGACGCTTAACAATGCGGGCGGTTTACTCCAATCGGCAGGCAATATGGTCGTTGATACTCAGGGGAATGCACTGAGTAATAACGACGGCGGAGAAATCAACAGCCAGGGTGAATTACGTATTCACAGTGCGGCGCTTGATAACCAAAAAGGGCTGATTGCCAGCGCTGCCGGGCTGACGCTGGGCAGTGATTCCCTGAATAACTTCCAGGGGACAGTGCTTTCTTATCAGGATCTGAGTGCAACCACGCTGGCACTGAATAATCAGGGCGGGATTATTCAGGCACTCGGGAATATCACGCTGAATACCCAAGGCAGACAACTGGATAACCGCAATGATGGATTTGTCGGTTCAGAGGGATCTTTGCGTTTGTTCAGCGGAGATGTTCTTAACAGTACCGGTGCCCTCTACAGCGCTGCGGACGCCGCCTTTGAGTTTACCTTGCTTGATAATCGTGGCGGTCAGGTTGCTGCACAGAAGTCATTGGGGCTTAGCGGTGCGGTAATCAATAATGACGACGGGGGGCTGATTCAAAGCGGCGACACGCTGGCACTCTCAGGCGACACTCTGAGCAACCATAACAGTGGCGACGCGGGAGGGATCACCAGTCAGGCCGCGATGACCATTAAAAGCGGTGGGTTTGATAACAGTGCCGGCGTGGTGATTGCCGGAGCTTCACTCGAGCTTGACAGCACCATCCTCAACAATCAGTCCGGAATTTTAGTGGCGCAGCAAGCGCTAAATGCCCGTACTTTCGGTCTGAATAACAATAACGGGCTGGTACAATCTGGCGGTGATTTCCAGTGGAATGCGCAACAAGGCGCAGTGAATAACCAGGATGGTACCCTCTACAGCCTGAATAGTTTCCAGCTCAGCGGCGGTTCCCTTAATAATAAATCGGGAACATTCGGCGCGAAGGGCGACATGGTTCTGAATGTGACTGATGTCGATAACAGCGCCGCTGGCCGGATTATCAGTGAACATCAGATGGCGCTGTACTCGGCGGCGGTGAACAATCAGCAAGGGCAAATTCAGGCAGTTGGCGATCTGCTACTGGAAAGCGCACAAGACATTATCGATAACACCCGCGGGCTTATCCGAAGTGGTGCCAACCTGACGCTCGATGCGCTGGCGCTGATCAATAATTCAACGCAAGACAATAATCTCGGCATAGAAGGGCAATCCGTCTCGCTCAATACCGGCACCCTGGACAATCAGCACGGCAGTATTCTTGCCGACAAACAACTTAGTATCACAAATGCGGCAAAGCTCGATAACCGTGATGGGCTACTCAGCGCAGGCGACACCCTGCAATTGCAGGGATTATCGCTGAATCTGGTCAATACACATGGCATCGTGCAAGCCGGTAATCTTCTGGATATCCATGCGGATACGCTGGGTGGTGACGGGCAACTGCTTTCCCTTAACGATTTTAATATTACCAGTGTCCGTAATTTCACCAACAGCGGCGAGGTGATTGCCAACGGTAATCTCACGTTTACGACGTCGGGGGATGTCACCAACAGCGGTGAATTCCTCGCCGGACAAAAGCTCGATCTGCACGCTACCAATCTGACGAATACCCTGGAAGGCGAGTTCAACGCCGGGCAAGACTGGCTGACGGTTACCCAAACCCTGACCAACTACGGTTTGATCGACGGTGTTCATACCCGTCTTCAGGCCGGGACGCTGAATAACATCGGAACCGGAAGAATTTATGGCGATGCCGTCAGTGTGCAGGCCGTTACCTTCAACAACCTTGCCCAAAATGGGAAGGCGGCAGTCCTGGCCGGGCGTGAGCAGGTTGAGATCGGCGTGCAAACGCTTAACAACCGGGATCACGCACTGATCTACAGCGGCGGGACTTTGTCGATTGGCGGTACGCTGGATGCTACCCATCAGGCTACGGGGCGTGCAACAACCGTCAATAACCGCAGTGCTACCATCGAATCAGCCGATTCAATGTGGATATCGGCAGGAAAGATCAACAACATTAATGAGCATTTCAGCACTGAACTGGTCACGCTTTCGGTTGAGGAAATGAAGGAATACCAGCTAAAAGGGTTCGATACCCGCTGGCAGGAAGATGAAATTCAAATCACCAATTCAGAGGTGAATTTCCTGCATACGCCAGAGTCTGCGGATGATGATTACACCGAATTTGATTTCACCCGTACTGAACAGGAAACACAAATTCTTACCAGCGATCCGGCCCAGATTATCGCTGGCGGTAACTTAATCATTAACGCCGATCAGTTGCTCAACGATAAAAGCCAGATTATCGCCGGGGGAACGTTAGCGATCACGGCGAAGAAAGTGGATAACGTCGAAGTTGCAGGCGAGCATCTGACCACTGATATCGGTACTGCTATCCATTATTACCGTAAAAGAAATAAGGGCAGGGATAGCCAGAAGAGTGACAACACCCCTTATACGCCGCCAGCGGTCATCCAAACCATCGCGATAAAGCCGGGTACGTTGGTGGATCACGGGAAAGTGACGGGGAACACGCTGGTTATTGCGAATGGCACCACGGCCCAGGCGCATGCCGCTTTAGGTTACAGCGGCAGCGTGAGCAATACCGTAGACGGCAGTGATGTGGTTGCAGCATTCACGGCCAATAGTACCGCAATCTCCAGCATTACGCCGGGCGACGTGAGTATTGTACAGCCAGTAGTCCTGAATCCGGGGCAGGTATTCGATGTCAGGGCCAATGTGAATCCACAGCAAGGTGAAGCTGTGCAGAATGTCATTCGCATGGTCGGCGTCAATACCAACCTGCCGGATAACAGTTTATTCGTCACACACCCGGAGGCCGGAAGCCATTATCTGGTGGAGACTGATCCTCGTTTTACTCAGCAAAAACCTTTTATGGGCAGCGACTATATGCTCAACGTACTGTTGCCTAAAGTGCAGCAGCCGGAGGATATGTTTAAACGCCTGGGGGACGGATTCTACGAGCAGCGACTGGTGCGTGAGCAAGTGGTGGCGCTAAGCGGCCAGCGTTACCTCGAGGGCTACAGCAATGACGAAGAGCAGTTTAAAGGGCTGATGGATGCCGGGATCACCTTTGCGCAGCAATACAATCTGCGGCTCGGCGTTGCGCTGACGCCGGAACAAATGAGCCTGCTGACCAGTGATATGGTGTGGCTGGTAGCCCAGAATGTCACGCTGCCCGATGGCTCCGTCCAGCAGGTGTTGGTACCCCAGGTTTATGCGCGGGTAAAACCCGGCGATGTGAACGGTTCCGGCGCTTTGCTGGCGGGGAACAACGTCAGCCTTAAACTCGACGGCGACTTGCTTAATTCAGGGACCATCGCGGGTCGCGAAGTGGTCCAGCTCAGCGCGGACAATATCACCAATCAGGGCGGGCGAATTCAGGGTGCAGATATCAGCCTGCAGGCGCGCACTGATATCAACAATTTCGGCGGCACCGTCATGGCGCAGGATTCCCTGTTCGCCAGCGCCGGGCGTGACATCAATATCAGTAGTTCCACACGTACGGCGCAGAGCACGAATGGAATAAACAGTTTCGAACGCACTACGCTGGACCGGGTTGCCGGATTATATGTGCAGGGCAACGATGGATTGCTGGTATTGCAAGCCGGGCGTGATCTTAACGTCACTGCGGCGCAGATCGTCAACAGCGGCGAAAATAGTATCACTCAGCTTGTCGCCGGACGCGATCTTACGCTGAACACCGTTACCACAGGCAGCCGTGACAGTCTCATCTGGAATAAAAACAACAGCCTGAATCAGGGGGATCGTCAGGACGTTGGCAGCGAAATCATCGGCAATGGTGCGGTAATTCTGAGTGCAGGGAATGACCTGAACGCGCGGGCGGCAACGATTGCAGCGGGAGATGAGTTGAAGCTGTTCGCTGGCAACGACATGAGCATCGTCAGTGGCGAGAGTCAACACGATCTCGATGAACGCCATCAGACAACCGGCAGCGGATTCTTATCCAAAACCACAACCACTACCCGCGACCAGTTCGATATCACCACGGCGCAGAGCAGCAACCTGAGCGGTGACAGCATCACGATGATCGCGGGGAATAATTTACTTGTGCAGGGTAGCAGCGTGGTCGGTGAAAATGACGTTGCCCTGCTGGCAGGTAATGATTTAACCATCACCGGTGCTACGGAGCGCAGCACCGAAAGCCACGAATCACTGGAGAAAAAATCGGGCTTCAGCGGCAGCGGCGGTATTGGCATCAGCTATGGAACACAGAGCCTTAAAACCACCGATGATGCACAAAGCCTGACAAACTTTGGCAGTACGGTGGGCAGCGTCGGAGGTGATGTCACGCTGGGTGCAGGCAATAATCTGTCGGTTGTCGGTTCTGATCTGATTGCCGGGCAAGATATGGCGCTCTCTGGCAAAAATGTCAGCATTATGGCCGCAGAAGAGCAAAACAGCCAGACGCACAAAATGGAGCAACAGACTTCCGGGCTGACGCTGGCCTTGTCGGGTTCAGTCGGCAGTGCGGCGAGCGGTGCGGTTGAAACTGTACAGCAGGCGAAGGACGCGGACAGCGGCCGTCTGGCCGCGCTCGAAGGCGTTCAGGCAGTGCTCAGCGGTGCCGGGGCGGTACAAGCCGGACGCCTTTCCGAGGCGCAGGGCAATGATCCGGCTAACAACAATGCCATCGGCATAAGCCTTTCCTACGGCAGCCAGTCATCATCTTCGAGCCAGTACAGCGAACAGCATACCTCTCAGGGCAGTACGCTGATGGCGGGTGATAATCTGAATATCACCGCCTTCGGAGACGGAATAAAAGGCAGTTCGGGTGATATCACCGTGCAGGGAAGTCAGATACAGACCGGTAAGGACCTGACGCTTGACGCCAACCGCGACATTAATCTGATATCCGGGCTGAATACGCAACTGACGACGGGCGAGAATGAAAGTCAGGGCGGAACTTTCGGCGTGGGTATTGGTGTCGGTCAGGGCGGATGGGGGATCAGTATTTCTGCCAGCGGCAACAAATCCAGCGGGAGCGAAAGCGGCAACGGAACCACGCACAGCGAAACGACGCTTGATGCCGGTGGCGGCGTTACGCTGATCAGCGGACGTGATACCAATCTCATCGGCGCGCAGGTCAGCGGTGAAAGCATCAAAGCAGATATCGGGCGTGACCTGACGCTTATCAGCGAGCAGGACAGCGACCACTACGAGTCCGAACAGAAAAGTGCCAGTGCTGGCGGTAGCATCAGCTTTGGTGGCGGCTCGGGAAGTATCAGCCTGAGCAAGGATCAGATGTATAGCAATTACGATTCTGTGACTGATCAGACCGGGATGTTTGCAGGCAAAGGTGGTTTTGATATCACAGTAGGCAATCACACGCAGCTGGACGGCGCGGTGATAGCGAGCACGGCGCAAGCGGATAAAAACCGGCTGGATACCGGCACGCTCGAGTTCAGTGATATCCAGAACAAAGCTGATTTTGAGACAGAACATCAGGGGATCGGGATTAGCACAGGCGGCGGTAGCGCCGGTGATCAGTTTATCGGCAACATGGCAAGCAACCTGCTGGCAAATGGCGGCAATGATGGCCATGCAGACAGCACCACACATGCGGCAATTTCTGACGGCACTATCGTTATCCGTGATCAAGGCAACCAGACGCAGAACGTCGACGATCTGAGCCGCGACGCAGAGCATGCTAACCAGAGTCTTTCGCCGATCTTTGATAAAGAGAAAGAGCAGCAGCGGCTACAGGAAGTGCAACTGATTGCAGAGATCGGCAATCAGGTGGCTGATATCGCGCGGACCGAAGGGGCGATAGCGGCAACCAATGTGGCAAAAGATAAGATGAATAACGTCACGGATGCCGACCGTGCAAAAGCGGAGGGGCAATGGACGGAGGACCATCCAGGAAAAACGCCAACGGCCGATGACATTAACAGCCAGATTTATGAAACGGCGTATAACCAGGCATTTACCGATTCAGGTTTCGGGACCGGCGGTTCAGTCCAGCGTGGAATACAGGCCGCGACGGCAGCGATTCAGGGTCTGGCTGGCGGTGACCTGACTGCTGCGGTCGCAAACGGCGCGGCGCCTTATATTGCGAAAATGATCGCCGACAGCACCGACGATCTGGCGGCACGAGCACTGGCGCACGCTGCGGTGAATGCCGCGATCGCAGCTGCGCAGGGCAACAATGCATTGGTCGGCGCGGGTGGTGCGGTGACGGGTGAACTGTTGGGCATGATTGCAGTAGAAGCCTACGGAAAACCGGTCAGTGAACTGAGTGAAACAGAGAAACAAACTGTCTCTGCGCTGGCCACGTTAGCCGCAGGGTTGGCCGGTGGATTGATAGGCGACAGCAGTAGCGATGCCATTGCCGCGGCACAGGCAGGGAAGGTGACGGTAGAGAATAATTATCTTCATGCTGATGACGAGAAAGCTCGTCAGGATGCGAAGTGGTCATTACCGTATCTTGAAGGTGAGAAAAAAGAGCAAGCAGAGAAATTGATAACAGAACTGAATGCGAAGGATAAGGCACTTGATGCTGCTCTGGAGCAAGCTTGCCAAACCCTCTCATCGGCAGGATGTCAGGCGATGCGCCAGGATCTTGTCGCAGCAGGTAAAAGTTACGATGAGATTATTTATGGCACAGGATTCAGCACGCTCGAAGCGGTATATGGCGAGGGGGCTGAAAAAGTCGATAGCCTAATGTGGCAATATGCTACGGCTGATGCGAAGGCTGTAAGGGATAGCACTATTCAAGCAATGGCCAGTAGCTACGATCTCAGTCTTGAAGAAGCCGAAGCATTATATGATGGAATGACATTTATTCATGGCGCGGCCGCAATAGGCGGTGCCGTGTATGGACTTAAAGGGGGAGTCGCGTCTGAATCTGAAATAGGTGTTCCAGTATCGAAATCAAATAATCCGCTGTCCCCAGTGCAACAGAGGGATGCTTTTGGTAATGAAATTTATTATCGCTCAATGTCGGAAGAACATTTTGAAATGTTACAAAGAACAGGGGTATTACCAGCTACAGGAGAAACATCTATTTCACCTGTTTTATCCTATTCATCAAAATATGATGGAATAGCTGTTAAATTTACTCTTGCTCCAAGTACGTCTGCAATGCTTCAGGAAATTGGTATTGCAGCTAATAAACCGGCATCAGTTCAGTTACCAAACTTATCAACGCAAACAGGGAAATGGAACCAAACAAATGCACGTTTTAAAATTGAAGGGGGGCAAATGTCAACCCAGTTGGGACAGGGAAGTGCATTGGACATATTCAATAGTAATATTATACAATTTAACAAAATTCATTAATGGGGTGATAAATGTTACTAAGTCTGGAACAAGAAGGAACTTCTATGAAACTGGTCTATCAGTTAACTGAGGCGTTAAAAATAGACCCCGAGCAAATTGTTTTGGCACAGGCGCTCACGCTTAATGCTTTAAAACCTCGATTGGGGCTTAAAGGTTCTCTGGGGCTGTTTGGGTCACAAAAATGGTGGGCTAGCATCAATCAAAAGAAAATGCCTTTGTTGCATATTTCAGGCGAAATCTCTCGAGCTTATTGCTCAGGGCAAAGTGAATCAGGACTGAACAACACTATTGATGTAGTCTTGGAAGATGGTTCTAAATCCACCATTGGCATTTATACAAATAATAAATCTGATGTCCAGTTGTTTAAAATTGGTTGCAAGATTGATATTGTTTATGCACTTGATGAATTAAAACAACAACCGGCTTTGGATGGGGGGGTTAACTATTCTAAAATTGCACTCGAAATGGCTATTTCAATCTAACTTTTCCGTAAATCCAACCTCAATTAGAGTTGAGGTTGGATTTGAGCCATATTGATAAAATTAATTGTGTTTTGTTGGTGCTTGTTGTTGATTCATTTAATGAAAAGAGATTATATGAATAAAACAACAGTAAAAGCAGAGTTTTCCATTTGCGGGGATGTGTTTGATCCCAGTGGAATCACCAAGTTTTTGGGTATAGAACCTATGGAAGTTAATCTGAAAGGTTCAATGTGTGGAACGAGGAAAAGACCTGGTACTGAGACGTGTTGGTCAGTATTTACAGAGAAGGAAGAGTCTTATGATATCGACGAACAAACTAGAAAAATATTGTTTTTATTATTCAATAAAGTTGATGCTCTGAACGAGATAAAGAAAAAACATAACACTACTTTTATATTATCCCTGCTAATTGAAATAAGAGGGGGGGAGGGGCCTGCTATTTATTGGACGTCCGAAACAAATCGTTTCTTAGGGAGCATTTGAGCAGAAAGTTCGATTGATTTATATAGTTATAGTTAAGTTACATATTTTGACTCCGCGGATGCAGTTTGCACCTTTCATTACCCTCCCAAATGACCAGAATTGCAAAAGTGCCTTGATCGAACCTTTTGAACCAGCGACAGTTAGAGATTGAAAGGTTGCCCTACAAAAAGGATCTATCATGCGTAAAGTCTTAGTCACCGGTATCGAGCCGTTTGATGGTGAAAAAATTAATCCGTCCTGGGAAGTGGTGAAGCAGTTGGGCGATCTGGAGTTGTCCGGTGCGAAGATTGTGGTTCGCCAGTTGCCGTGCGTGTTTGGCAAAGCTATCAACGCGCTGAATGTCGCTATTGATGAAGTCCTGCCGGAAATGGTGATTTGTGTCGGGCAGGCGGGCGGTCGCAGTGATTTCAGCATCGAACGCGTGGCGATAAACATCAACGATGCGCGTATCCCTGATAACGAAAACAATCAGCCGGTGGATGAGACGATTGTCGCCGACGGCCCTGCCGCGTATTTCTCCACCTTGCCGATCAAAACCATTGTGAACGGGTTACGCGAATCCGGTATTCCGGCTTCTGTCTCGCAAACGGCGGGCACGTATGTGTGTAACCACATTATGTATGGCCTGCTGCATCGTCTTGCCCAGCCATCGTGCAAAGTGGTGAAGGGCGGTTTTATCCATATTCCATATCTGCCGGAGCAGGCTGCGCGTCATCCGGGCGCGCCGAGTATGTCGGTTCACACGGTGCTGAATGCGCTTGAGCTGACAATTGCTATCGCGCTGCATACCGAGCAGGATTTGCGGATTGCCGAGGGTGCGACTCACTGATGCCTGAAGGTCCTGAAATTCGCCGCGCTGCCGATTTGCTGGCCGCCGCGGTTGTTAATAAACCGCTTACGGATGTCTGGTTTGCTTTTCCCAATCTGAAACCATACCAGTCTGCTTTACGTGGTACGAAGGTCACCGCCATTGAAACGCGTGGAAAAGCGTTGCTCACGCACTTTTCCAACGGCCTGACGCTCTACAGCCACAACCAGCTTTATGGCGTCTGGCGGGTTATTCAGGCCGGTGAAACGCCGAAGGAAACCAAACGTTCACTCCGGGTAAAACTCGAAACCACGGACGCGGCTATCTTGCTGTACAGCGCGTCTGAGATCGGCATTTACGATACGGCGGAAATTGAAAATCATCCGTTCCTGCAACGTATCGGGCCGGACGTGCTGGATGAAACGCTGACCGTCGCGCAGGTTCGTGAGCGGTTACTTTCGCCGAAATTCCGCAACCGTCAGCTCGGCGGGATGTTGCTTGATCAGGCATTTCTGGCCGGATTGGGAAATTATCTGCGTGCGGAAATTTTGTGGCTGGCAAAATTGCTGCCCGACCATAAACCGAATGAACTGAATGACGCAGAGCTGGATGCACTGGCCGACGCCTGTTTGTCTGTCGCGCGTTTGTCCTACGCCACGCGCGGTACAATGGATGAAAATGTGCATCACGGTGCGCTGTTTCATTTTAAAGTTTTCGGGCGGACGGGGAAACCCTGCGAGCGTTGCGGCGATCCGATTGAGAGAGGCAGCGTATCATCACGGCCATTTTTCTGGTGTCCGGTGTGTCAGGTTTAACGAAAGCGTTGAAATGAGAAAGGCTCCCGGGGGAGCCTTTCTTGTCAGCGTAATCAAAAACTTATTTTTTCAGCTGAGAATGAAAATCGCGTTTGTCGTAGCCGGTATACAACTGGCGCGGACGGGCGATTTTGATCCCTTCCTGATGCATTTCGTTCCAGTGAGCAATCCAGCCCACGGTACGCGCCATCGCGAAGATAACGGTAAACATCGAAGAAGGAATGCCCATCGCTTTCAGTATGATACCTGAGTAGAAGTCAACGTTCGGGTACAGTTTCTTCTCGATGAAATACGGGTCATTGAGCGCGATATGTTCAAGCTGCATGGCAACTTCCAGCAGATCGTCTTTCATATTCAGCTCATTGAGAACTTCATGGCAGGTCTCACGCATTACGGTGGCACGCGGATCGTAATTTTTATATACGCGGTGACCGAAGCCCATCAGACGGAACGAATCATTCTTATCTTTCGCACGTTTGATGAATTCAGGGATGTGCTCAACGGTGTTGATTTCTTCCAGCATACGCAGACAGGCTTCGTTCGCACCACCGTGCGCCGGCCCCCACAGGGACGCAATACCTGCCGCGATACAGGCAAACGGGTTAGCGCCGCTCGAACCGGCCGTGCGCACCGTGGAGGTTGAGGCGTTTTGTTCGTGATCAGCATGCAGGATTAAAATACGATCCATTGCGCGTTCCAGTACCGGGTTCACGACGTATTCTTCGCACGGCGTCGAGAACATCATGTGCAGGAAGTTACCGGCATAAGACAGGTTGTTGCGCGGGTACACAAAGGGCTGACCGATCGAATATTTGTAACACATTGCTGCCACAGTCGGCATTTTTGAAATCAGGCGGTATGCCGCAATTTCACGATGACGTTCAATTTCAACATCAATGGAGTCGTGATAAAACGCAGCCAGTGCGCCGGTCACGCCGCACAGCACTGCCATCGGGTGTGAATCACGACGGAAACCGTGGAACAGACGGGTGATCTGCTCATGCACCATCGTGTGGCGTGTCACATTGGTTTTGAAATCTTCGTACTGAGCCTGCGTCGGAGCTTCTCCGTACAGCAGCAGATAACTGACTTCCAGGAACGTGGATTCCTGAGCCAACTGGTCGATAGGGAAGCCGCGATGCAGCAGAATCCCTTCGTCACCGTCGATGAAGGTGATTTTAGATTCACAGGATGCCGTAGACGTAAAACCGGGGTCATAGGTAAAAAGGCCTTTCGAACCTAACGGGCGAATGTCTATTTCATCCTGGCCCAGCGTGCCGGAAAGCACGTTTAGTTCGATCGGGTCGTGACCTTGTAGGGTAAGTGTCGCTTTCTTATCAGCCATTTACAGTCTCCTTAGCGCCTTATTTTTAAAAATCAGTAACAACAGAAATGCCTGGAAGCGACGCCTTGTAAGGTCATTATTATTATCAGCCTTACTCTGCGATCGGATGGGGAGGGAACGTAGAGCTCAGTCGAATTGCAGTCTCAGACTGCTCTGTGACAAACAAGCGGCGTTTCATCGTTGTTAACGATTCGGTAAATCATAACTGTTCTGTCGCTCAGTACCTGTGAAGAGGTTGAGGATTTACACAATCACCACTTTTGCATAACTTGGGCCGTCAGGGAAGACCCCGTATTACGATTGTGTGATCCGCTGATTCTTCAGAAACTTTCACCATTTTGGTGCGTGTGGCGTAAGCCGGCATGTGCTCAGTATCACAGTCCTATAGGGATAGTTCATTTGTAATGGAAATGTTGATCAAATGTCAAACTCGATAATTTATTTTGTGTCTTTTATGGAAAATGAGAGCTAACTCACTGTTTAAAAGAAATGTGAATAAAGCATTTGTAGGGCAATTGTAATAAGAATGTGATCAACCTATACTCCTACAAGGTCTCCGGACAATCCGAAGTAGGAGCACCCAGCATCATTTTCTTCGCCCTTCGCGCCACGGCGTTGTTGGCTGCATTTGTTCACCCCAGTCACTTACTTATGTAAGCTCCCGGGGCTTCACAAACTTGCCGCCTGGCCGTAACACGAATGGCTTTGAAAATTGACTATCGCGCCGTTTAAGCACATCGGATGTCGTTGTTTGAGCGCGGGAGAAGTTGAGCTTTTAGCTCTGATATATCCAAGTAATTTGCGTTGCGGGAAGGCGGCAAGCGAACGAGTCCTATGAGCTGACTCCAGTCAGTGATTAGGGTGAGTAAACGCAGCCAACGCACCAGCAGCGCAAAGAACGAAGGATAGATGCTGTCTGACATACTGCTCCGGGCCGGAGGAAGTAAAATAATAAGAGCTGTGTGGGCAAAACCGTGAAAAAACAAAGACCTGTCAATCTGGATCTGCAAACGATCCGGTTTCCTGTTACTGCGATAGCGTCCATCTTACACCGAGTCTCTGGCGTAATTACCTTCGTCGCCGTCGGTATCCTCCTCTGGCTGTTAGGCCTGTCTCTCTCTTCTCCTGAAGGGTTTGCACAAGCTGCTGCCATCATGAATAGCTTCTTCGTCAAATTCATCTTTTGGGGAATACTCACTGCGCTGGCCTATCACGTCTGCGGTGGCATTCGCCACTTGCTGATGGATTTTGGCTATATCGAAGAGAGTTTGGCTGCCGGTACCCGTTCTGCCCAGGTGGCAATCGGTCTGACCGTCGTGCTGTCAATTCTGGCTGGAGTCCTCGTATGGTAAGCAACGTTTCTGCATTGGGACGCAATGGTGTGCACGACTGGCTGTTACTGCGTGCTTCCGCGATCATCCTCACCTTGTACATCCTTTATATTCTGGGCTTTGTGGTTCTGGCTCAGGAACTGACTTTTGATGTCTGGCATGGCTTCTTCTCTTCCTCCATCACGAAAGTATTCACACTGCTGGCATTGCTGTCGATTTTGATTCATGCGTGGATCGGCATGTGGCAGGTGTTAACGGACTATGTCAAACCGGTAGCTGTCCGACTGGTGCTGCAACTGGCCATCGTCGTCACGTTAGTGGTTTACCTACTTTACGGAACAATTGTTGTTTGGGGAGCGTAGTAAATGAATCTGCCAGTCAGAGAGTTTGATGCTGTCGTTATCGGTGCAGGTGGCGCCGGTATGCGTGCCGCGTTACAGATTTCACAACAGGGCCTGTCCTGCGCCCTGATTTCCAAAGTCTTCCCGACCCGCTCCCATACGGTGTCTGCTCAGGGCGGTATTACCGTTGCGCTGGGTAACACGCATGAGGATGACTGGGAATGGCATATGTACGACACCGTAAAAGGTTCCGACTACATCGGTGATCAGGACGCCATTGAATATATGTGTAAAACCGGGCCGGAAGCGATTCTGGAACTCGAACACATGGGATTGCCTTTCTCCCGTCTTGATGACGGCCGTATTTACCAGCGTCCGTTTGGTGGTCAGTCGAAGAACTTCGGCGGCGAGCAGGCGGCACGTACGGCAGCAGCAGCCGACCGTACCGGTCATGCACTGTTACATACGCTCTATCAACAAAACCTCAAAAACGGTACAACGATTTTCTCCGAATGGTATTCACTGGATTTAGTGAAGAATCAGGACGGCGCGATCGTCGGCTGTACGGCAATCTGTATCGAAACCGGTGAAGTGGTGTACTTCAAAGCCAAAGCGACCGTGCTGGCAACCGGCGGCGCAGGCCGTATTTATCAGTCCACCACCAATGCACACATTAATACCGGCGACGGCGTGGGTATGGCACTGCGCGCCGGTGTGCCGGTGCAGGATATGGAAATGTGGCAGTTCCACCCGACCGGTATTGCCGGTGCGGGCGTCCTGGTGACAGAAGGCTGCCGTGGTGAAGGTGGCTATCTGCTGAATAAAGATGGCGAGCGTTTCATGGAACGTTATGCGCCAAATGCCAAAGACCTGGCAGGTCGTGACGTGGTGGCGCGTTCCATCATGATTGAAATCCGTGAAGGCCGTGGCTGCGAAGGTCCGTGGGGCCCGCACGCCAAACTGAAACTCGATCATCTGGGTAAAGACGTTCTGGAATCCCGCCTGCCGGGTATTCTGGAATTGTCGCGTACCTTTGCGCACGTCGATCCGGTCAAAGAGCCGATCCCTGTTATCCCAACTTGTCACTATATGATGGGCGGCATTCCGACCAAAGTGACCGGTCAGGCGCTGCGTGTAAACGCACAGGGTCAGGATGAAGTGATCCCGGGTCTGTTCGCGGTCGGCGAAATTGCCTGCGTTTCCGTTCACGGCGCAAACCGTCTCGGCGGTAACTCACTGCTGGACCTGGTGGTATTTGGCCGCGCAGCCGGCATGCATTTGCAGGAATCTATTGCCGAGCAGGGTGACAGCCGCGATGCGTCACAGGATGACATTGATGTGTCTCTTGAACGCCTGAGCCGCTGGAACAATACCCGTTCCGGCGAGGATCCGGTGGCGATCCGTAAAGACCTGCAATCGTGCATGCAGAATAACTTCTCGGTCTTCCGCGAAGGTGATGCGATGGCGAAAGGTCTGGAAGAACTGAAAGTGATCCGCGAACGTCTGAAAACCGCGCGTCTGGATGATACCTCCTCAGAATTCAACACCCAGCGCGTCGAGTGTCTGGAGCTGGATAATCTGATGGAAACTGCGTTTTCTACTGCCGTCTCCGCAAACTACCGTACCGAAAGCCGTGGCGCACACAGCCGCTTCGACTTCCCGGAACGTGACGATGCGAACTGGCTGTGCCACACGCTGTATCAGCCGGAAACAGAAAGCATGACCCGCCGTGAGGTAAACATGCAGCCTAAGCTTCGCGCGGCCTTCCCGCCGAAAGCGCGTACTTACTAGGGCGGAGCGGAGACAGATTATGAAACTCGAATTTTCGATTTATCGCTACAACCCGGACGTTGACGACGTACCGTACATGAAGGATTACGTGCTGGAAGCCAAAGAAGGGCGCGACATGATGTTGCTCGACGCGCTGATTTTGCTGAAAGAACAGGATCCTACGCTGGCGTTCCGCCGCTCATGCCGTGAAGGTGTGTGTGGTTCCGACGGCGTTAACATGAATGGTAAAAACGGTCTGGCGTGCATCACCCCGGTTTCAACGTTACGTCACGGCAGCAAGAAAATTGTTATCCGCCCGTTGCCGGGATTACCCGTTGTGCGTGACCTTGTTGTGGACATGGGGCAATTCTATAAGCAGTATGAGAAGATTAAGCCTTACCTGTTGAATGATGGGAAAAATCCTCCGGCGCGGGAACATTTACAGATGCCGGATGAGCGTGAAAAACTGGACGGATTGTACGAATGTATTCTCTGCGCCTGTTGTTCGACGTCCTGCCCGTCTTTCTGGTGGAACCCGGACAAATTTGTCGGTCCGGCAGGTCTTCTGGCCGCTTACCGTTTCCTTATCGACAGCCGCGATACCGAAACCCAATCGCGACTCGACGATCTGAACGATGCTTTCAGCGTATTCCGCTGCCACAGCATCATGAACTGTGTGAGTGTGTGTCCTAAAGGTTTGAACCCGACGAAAGCTATCGGGCACATCAAATCGATGCTGCTACAGCGGGGCGCCTGAGTTCAGAAGGTCATGCCATCAGCGGGAACTCAGGTTCCCGCTGTTATTTACTCACCCGCAGGCTTTGCTTTCTTTAGTTACAAATGCCGTAACTGAGGCGTTGATAGCAAATAAGTAATTTTTTAATAACAAAGTAGCAACAAGTGCAACAAAGTTGCGCCTGACAGGAGTAAGATAGCCGGGTAAAAATAAGGGGCATGGAAAAAAGGGGAAAAAAGCAGGGCAACTTCAAAAATCAGTCACGCACCAGGCGGATTTCTGAAGGTTCCTTGAAGAGCCAAACGCTCAACCAACGAACTGTTTTAGTATGGAAAACCGTTTTACCGCGGTGTATCACGGTCAATATTATTAACCACGGCGAAAACTAAAGCTTCAAAGCTTAAGGGATCACGATGCAGAACGGCGCAATGAAGGCCTGGCTGGATTCCTCCTATCTGGCGGGTGCAAACCAGTCTTACATAGAGCAACTCTATGAAGACTACTTAACCGATCCTGGTTCCGTTGACGATAGCTGGCGTTCGATTTTTAAACAGCTACCAACAGTGGGTGTCAAACCAGAGCAACTCCATTCACAAACTCGCGACTACTTCCGCCGTCTGGCGAAAGATGCGTCACGTTACAATTCCTCCATCAGCGATCCTGATACGGATGCCAAGCAAGTTAAGGTGCTGCAGTTAATCAACGCCTTCCGCTTCCGTGGTCACCAGAATGCAAACCTTGATCCCCTCGGCCTGTGGAAACTGGACGATGTGCCTGATCTGGACCCTGCATTCCATCATCTGACGCAGGCTGATTTCCAGGAAACCTTCAACGTCGGTTCTTTTGCCATTGGCAGGGAAACCATGCAGCTCGGCGAGCTGTATAAAGCCCTGAAGCAAACCTATTGCGGCTCCATTGGGGCGGAATATATGCACATCACCAACACCGAAGAAAAACGCTGGATCCAACAGCGTATTGAATCGGTAGCCGGTCGTGCGAAATTCAGCAATGACGAGAAGAAAACGTTCCTGAAAGAACTGACCGCCGCAGAAGGTCTGGAACGTTATCTGGGCGCGAAATTCCCGGGCGCAAAACGCTTCTCCCTCGAAGGTGGCGATGCGCTGGTTCCGATGCTGAAAGACATGATCCGTCATGCAGGCAAAAATGGAACGCGCGAAGTGGTGCTGGGTATGGCGCACCGTGGCCGTCTGAACGTGCTGATCAACGTGCTGGGGAAAAAACCTCAGGACCTGTTCGATGAGTTCTCCGGCAAACATAAAGAACACCTGGGTACCGGTGACGTGAAATACCACATGGGCTATTCGTCTGATGTGGAAACCGAAGGCGGTATGGTTCACCTGGCGCTGGCGTTTAACCCGTCGCACCTGGAAATCGTCAGCCCGGTGGTTATCGGTTCTGTTCGTGCCCGTCGTGACCGTCTGGACGAAGCACGCAGCAACATGGTTCTGCCAATCACCATTCATGGTGATGCGGCAATTACCGGTCAGGGTGTGGTTCAGGAAACCCTGAACATGTCGCTGGCACGCGGTTATGAAGTGGGCGGTACCGTGCGTATCGTCATCAATAACCAGGTGGGCTTCACCACCTCGAATCCGAAAGATGCGCGTTCTACCGATTACTGTACCGATATTGCGAAAATGGTGCAGGCACCGATTTTCCACGTCAATGCCGATGACCCTGAAGCGGTCGCGTTCGTGACCCGCCTGGCATTGGATTTCCGTAACACCTTTAAACGTGACGTCATGATCGATCTGGTTTGCTACCGTCGCCACGGCCATAACGAGGCCGACGAACCGAGCGCAACCCAGCCACTGATGTACCACAAGATCAAGAAACACCCGACGCCGCGTAAAATCTATGCTGACATTCTGACCGAGCAAAACGTGGCCAGTCTCGAAGATGCCACGGAAATGGTCAATTTGTATCGTGATGCGCTGGATGCGGGCGAGTGTGTGGTGGAAGAGTGGCGTCAGAATGACATGCACACTTTTACCTGGTCACCGTACCTGAACCACGAGTGGGATGAAGCTTATCCGAACAAGGTTGAGCTGAAACGCTTGCAGGAACTGGCGCGCCGCGTCAGCCATGTGCCTGATGCTATCGAAATGCAGTCACGCGTTGCCAAGATTTACGGCGACCGTAACGAAATGGCCGAAGGTAATAAGAAATTCGACTGGGGCGGCGCAGAAAATCTGGCGTACGCTACGCTGGTAGACGAAGGTATTCCGATCCGTCTTTCCGGTGAAGACACCGGTCGCGGCACGTTCTTCCATCGCCACGCTGTGATCCACAACCAGAAAAACGGTTCCGTGTATGTGCCGCTGGCGAATATTCACAACAGCCAGGGCGAATTCAACGTCTGGGATTCCGTGCTTTCCGAAGAAGCGGTGCTGGCGTTTGAATACGGTTATGCCACGGCTGAGCCGCGTACGCTGACTATCTGGGAAGCACAGTTCGGCGATTTCGCCAACGGTGCGCAGGTGGTTATCGACCAGTTCATCAGCTCCGGCGAACAGAAATGGGGCCGCATGTGTGGTCTGGTGATGTTGCTGCCGCACGGTTACGAAGGGCAGGGGCCGGAGCACTCCTCCGCGCGTCTGGAACGTTATCTGCAACTTTGCGCTGAGCAAAACATGCAGGTTTGTATCCCGTCGACCCCGGCACAGGTTTACCACATGATCCGTCGTCAGGCGCTGCGTGGTATGCGTCGCCCGCTGATCGTGATGTCACCGAAGTCTCTGTTGCGTCATCCTCTGGCGGTTTCTACGCTCGATGAACTGGCTAACGGCAGCTTCCTGCCAGCGATTGGTGAAGTAGACGAACTGGATCCAAAACAGGTTAAGCGCGTGGTGATGTGCTCAGGCAAGGTGTATTACGACCTGCTGGAACAACGTCGCAAAAACGAGCAAACCGACGTGGCTATCGTTCGTATCGAACAGCTGTATCCGTTCCCGCACAAAGCGATTCAGGAAGTGCTTGAGAAATTCTCACACGTTCATGATTTCGTCTGGTGTCAGGAAGAGCCGCTGAACCAGGGCGCGTGGTATTGCAGCCAGCACAACTTCCGTGAAGTGATTCCTTTCGGGGCTTCTTTACGTTACGCAGGACGTCCGGCCTCTGCTTCTCCGGCAGTGGGTTACATGTCCGTTCACCAGAAGCAACAGCAAGATCTGGTTAACGATGCGCTGAACGTTAAATAACGCGTTGGCGTGAGTTAACACTATGGAACATAAGAAGGATTTATAATGAGTAGCGTAGATATTCTGGTCCCTGACCTTCCTGAATCCGTGGCAGATGCGACGGTTGCAACCTGGCATAAAAAACCGGGCGACAGCGTTGAGCGTGACGATGTACTGGTAGAAATTGAAACCGATAAAGTGGTTCTGGAAGTGCCGGCAAGTGAAGCCGGTATTCTGGACAGCATTATCGAAGATGAAGGCGCAACGGTCATTTCCCGTCAGATTCTGGCGCGCATTCGTCCGGGTAACAGCTCCGGCAAGCCAAGCACTGAGAAAAGCTCCGATAAAGAAGCGACTCCTGCTGCACGCCATACCGCCGCTCTGGAAGAAGAAAGCAACGATGCACTCAGCCCGGCAATCCGCCGTCTGATTGCCGAGCATTCTCTGGATGCTAACGCGATCAAAGGCAGCGGTGTCGGTGGTCGTCTGACCCGTGAAGATGTCGAGCAACACCTGGCGAAAGCCAAAGACGCGAAACCTGCGGCTGCACCCGCAGCGGCTCCTGCCGCTACCAGCGCTGCACCGGCTCTGGGTTCACGCAGCGAAAAACGCGTGCCGATGACCCGTCTGCGTAAGCGTGTTGCTGAGCGTCTGCTTGAAGCGAAAAACAGCACCGCAATGCTGACAACCTTCAACGAAATCAACATGAAGCCAATCATGGATCTGCGTAAGCAGTACGGTGATGGTTTCGAAAAACGTCACGGTGTACGCCTGGGCTTCATGTCTTTCTATCTGAAAGCCGTGGTTGAAGCGCTGAAACGTTACCCGGAAGTGAACGCTTCTATTGATGGCGAAGATGTGGTTTACCACAACTACTTCGACGTGAGCATCGCCGTTTCTACGCCTCGTGGCCTGGTAACGCCGGTTCTGCGCGATGTGGATACGCTGGGCATGGCTGACATCGAAAAGCAAATCAAAGAGCTGGCGATCAAAGGCCGTGACGGCAAACTGAAAGTGGAAGAACTGACCGGCGGTAACTTTACTGTGACCAACGGCGGCGTCTTCGGTTCACTGATGTCGACCCCGATTATCAACCCACCACAGAGTGCGATTCTGGGCATGCATGCCATTAAAGATCGTCCGATGGCGGTAAACGGTCAGGTTGTGATCTTGCCAATGATGTATCTGGCACTGTCCTACGATCACCGTCTGGTTGATGGCCGCGAATCTGTCGGCTTCCTGGTGACCATTAAAGAAATGCTGGAAGATCCGGCTCGTCTGCTGCTGGACGTTTAGTCCCCGGCGGAACGAAAGAAATAGAGATCGTAAAAATCTGTGGCACAGCCTGCTGTGCCCTGATAAGCCTTCCTACTAAAGAATGGATAGAACATCATGAATTTACACGAGTATCAGGCGAAACAGCTGTTCCTGCGCTACGGCCTGCCAGCACCAACGGGCTTCGCCTGTTCCACGCCGCGTGAAGCGGAAGAGGCTGCATCGAAAATCGGTGCCGGTCCGTGGGTGGTAAAATGTCAGGTTCATGCCGGTGGCCGCGGTAAAGCGGGCGGCGTGAAAGTCGTGAAAAGCAAAGAAGAAATTCGTGCTTTCGCTGAACACTGGCTGGGTAAACGTCTGGTGACTTACCAGACTGACGCACTGGGTCAGCCGGTTAACCAGATCCTGGTTGAATCCGCGACAGACATCGACAAAGAATTGTACCTCGGCGCTGTGGTAGACCGCAGCTCACGCCGCGTGGTGTTCATGGCGTCTACTGAAGGCGGCGTGGAAATCGAGAAAGTGGCTGAAGAAACGCCACACCTGATCCACAAAGTTGCACTGGATCCGCTGGCGGGCCCGCAGCCTTATCAGGGCCGCGAGCTGGCATTCAAATTGGGTCTGACCGGTAAGCAGGTTCAGCAGTTCACCAAGATCTTCATGGGTCTGGCCAACATCTTCCTTGAGCGCGATCTGGCGCTGATCGAAATTAACCCGCTGGTGGTGACTACCGCAGGCGACCTGATCTGCCTCGACGGCAAACTGGGCGCAGACGGCAACGCATTATTCCGTCAGCCAGAATTGCGTGAAATGCGCGATTACAGCCAGGAAGATGCCCGTGAATCTCAGGCAGCGCAGTGGGAACTGAACTACGTTGCGCTCGACGGCAACATCGGTTGCATGGTGAACGGTGCCGGTCTGGCCATGGGTACCATGGACATCGTGAAACTGCACGGTGGCGAACCGGCTAACTTCCTGGATGTTGGCGGCGGTGCGACCAAAGAACGCGTAACAGAAGCCTTCAAAATCATCCTGTCCGATGAGAAAGTGAAAGCCGTCTTCGTAAACATCTTCGGCGGTATCGTTCGTTGCGATCTGATCGCCGACGGTATCATCGGTGCGGTGGAAGAAGTGGGCGTCAGCGTGCCGGTTGTGGTGCGTCTTGAGGGTAACAATGCCGAGCTGGGTGCCAAAAAACTGGCAGACAGCGGTTTGAACATCATTGCAGCGACCAGCCTGACGAATGCGGCTCAACAAGTTGTCGCGGCAGTGGAGGGGAAATAATGTCGATTTTAATCAACAAGAACACCAAAGTTATCTGCCAGGGCTTCACCGGTAGCCAGGGGACTTTCCACTCCGAACAAGCCATCGCCTACGGCACAAAAATGGTTGGCGGCGTAACGCCAGGCAAAGGCGGCACCGAACATCTCGGTCTGCCAGTGTTCAATACCGTTCGCGAAGCGGTTGAGACTACCGGCGCGACTGCGTCTGTCATTTATGTTCCCGCGCCATTCTGTAAAGATTCCATTCTGGAAGCGCTGGATGCGGGTATCAAACTGATCATCTGTATCACTGAAGGCATCCCGACGCTGGATATGCTGGTGGTTAAAGTGAAACTGGATCAGAGCGATGCGGTTATGATCGGGCCAAACTGCCCGGGCGTGATCACCCCGGGTGAATGCAAAATCGGTATCATGCCGGGCCACATTCACCTGCCGGGTAAAGTGGGCATCGTTTCCCGCTCGGGTACGCTGACGTATGAAGCGGTTAAACAGACCACAGATTACGGCTACGGCCAGTCTACCTGTGTCGGTATCGGCGGTGACCCGATCCCGGGCTCTAACTTCATCGATATCCTTAAGCTGTTCCAGGAAGATCCGCAGACCGAAGTGATCGTGATGATCGGTGAAATCGGTGGTAACGCGGAAGAGGAAGCAGCGGCTTACATCAAAGCACACGTGACCAAACCAGTTGTTGGCTATATCGCCGGTGTGACAGCGCCAAAAGGCAAACGTATGGGCCACGCGGGTGCCATCATTGCCGGTGGTAAAGGCACGGCGGACGAGAAGTTTGCTGCGCTGGAAGCGGCCGGCGTCAAGACCGTTCGCAGCCTGGCCGATATCGGTGAAGCAGTGAAATCGGTTCTGCCGCAATAAATATGACGGGTCGCGCCGGAACAATTTCCGGTGCGATTTAAGCCGGTTTATATAAGAAAAAGATTCGACATGTTGGTCACCTTAGGGTGGCCTTTTTTATTTTATCCAAAATATTTAACAATCTATTATTTGAGCTATATTTATTAACAAAGCACGATTGGTTCATTGAAAATAAAACGTTAATACTTAGGGTTTGAAAGGTAGCATTGCGGCTATTAATGCCAACCATAAAAATACAAATAATTAACAATATTGTCATCATTAAATCTCAATGAAACCATAGGTTAACATTCTGGAATATTTTTTTAGAAATTGACGTGGATATTATAGAAATAAACAAGGAGATAGGCTTAAATTGCGTCAGATCAATTACGGTAATTTTGGCTGTTTTGCCATGAAATTGACCTGCATACAGAAATCCGCTTTGTGTCACTAAAAAACCTATTTATTGTGTGGAATTAGTGGCGTAACATAATGGTTCTGTAACATCAGTTTTTTGCATGTTTACTTTTCCCGTGATTTCGCCCGCCCGCGCTGCCCTTAATAAGGCTCACTGGCTGTGTCTTCTTCGGGCATCAGGATGTTTGCGATCTGTCTCACTCTGACTGAACACGGACATTTCTGTTCTACACACATTTGAATACTGGTAGTCATGAGGCGTTCCGGCAACCGGTTCGTCAAAGATCGCAATTTGGGGTCTTCCTCCGAGGAGCAAGGGGTCAAGATGTTTGATATCGTTGAACTGTCGCGTTTACAGTTTGCCTTAACAGCCACGTACCATTTCCTATTTGTCCCATTAACGCTGGGTATGGCGTTTTTACTGGCAATTATGGAAACGGTGTATGTGCTTTCCGGCAAACAAATCTATAAAGATATGACCAAATTCTGGGGCAAACTTTTTGCAATTAACTTTGCCATTGGTGTTGCTACCGGGTTAACCATGGAATTCCAGTTCGGGACTAACTGGTCATATTTCTCACATTACGTCGGTGATATCTTCGGTGCGCCTCTGGCGATTGAAGGTTTGATGGCGTTCTTCCTGGAATCAACATTAGTCGGCCTCTTCTTCTTCGGTTGGGATCGCCTGTCTAAAGTTCAGCACATGGCGGTAACCTGGTTTGTTGCCCTCGGCTCAAACTTGTCTGCCTTGTGGATCCTGGTGGCGAACGGATGGATGCAAAACCCGATTGCTTCTACCTTCAACTACGAAACCATGCGTATGGAAATGATCAGCTTCTCCGAGCTGGTTCTGAACCCGGTTGCGCAGGTTAAATTCGTACACACCGTTGCATCCGGCTATGTGACAGGTGCGATGTTCGTTCTGGCTATCAGCTCATACTACCTGCTCAAAGGCCGCGATGTGGGCTTTGCGAAGCGCTCTTTTGCTATCGCGGCAAGCTTTGGTCTGGCGGCTGTACTGTCTGTTATCGTGCTGGGTGATGAATCCGGTTACGAAATGGGTGACGTACAGAAAACTAAACTGGCGGCAATTGAAGCAGAGTGGGATACCCAACCTGCACCGGCCAGCTTCACGCTGTTCGGCTTGCCAAATCAGGACAAAATGGAAAATGAATACTCCATTCAAATTCCTTACCTGCTCGGCCTGATTGCTACGCGTTCTGTGGATACGCCGGTAACCGGTCTGAAAGACCTGATGACGCAACATGAAGTGCGTATCCGTAACGGGATGAAAGCGTACAACCTGCTGCAAGAATTACGTTCAGGTAACACCGACCCGACCGTGCGCAGTGACTTTGAAAAAACCAAGCAAGACCTGGGATACGGGTTATTGCTGAAACGCTATACCGACAAAGTGACCGATGCGACTGACGCACAAATCCAGAAGGCGACGAAAGATTCTATTCCGCGCGTTCTGCCTCTGTACTTCGCGTTCCGTATCATGGTTGCCTGCGGCATCCTGATGCTGCTTCTGATTGGTCTGTCATTCTTCGCGGTTGTTCGCGGTAAAATTGGCGAAAAACGCTGGCTGCATCGCGCCGTGCTGTTTGGTTTGCCATTGCCGTGGATTGCGGTTGAATCTGGCTGGTTTGTTGCAGAGTATGGTCGTCAGCCTTGGGCGATTGGTGAAATCTTACCTACGGCCATTGCGCACTCTTCATTGACCGTCGGTGATGTGCTGTCGTCAATGATCCTGATCTGCGGCTTGTATACCCTGTTCCTGGTCGCTGAGATGTTCCTGATGTTCAAATATGTGCGCCTGGGGCCAAGTAGCCTGAAAACAGGTCGCTATCATTTTGAACAACCTTCAGCTCCGCTTCAGCAAGCTCAGTAATTAGGGAGTCCGACTATGTTCGATTATGAAAGTTTACGGTTCATCTGGTGGGCGCTGATTGGCGTGCTGTTTATCGGCTTCGCAGTCACTGATGGATTTGATATGGGTGTGGGGATTCTGGTGCGGATCATCGGTAAAACCGATACCGACCGCCGGATCATGATCAATGCGATCGCCCCGCACTGGGACGGTAACCAGGTCTGGCTGATCACCGCAGGCGGCGCGTTATTTGCTGCCTGGCCGATGGTTTATGCCGCGGCATTCTCAGGTTTTTATGCGGCAATGGTTCTGGTGCTATGCGCATTATTCTTCCGTCCGCTGGGCTTTGACTACCGTTCAAAACTGGACAATGCGCGCTGGCGTGGAATGTGGGACTGGGGCATCTTCATTGGTAGCTTCGTGCCATCTCTGGTCTTTGGTGTGGCCTTCGGTAACCTGTTACAGGGCGTGCCGTTCCACATTGATACCGACCTGCGCCTGTTCTACACCGGTAACCTGATTCAGTTGCTGAACCCGTTTGGTATTCTGGCGGGTCTGGTCAGCCTGACTATGCTGATTACCCAGGGCGCAACCTACCTGCAAATGCGTACAGTCGGTGAACTGCACCTGCGTACCCGCAAGGCATCGCAGATTTCTGCGCTGATCATGATGGTCTGCTTCCTGCTGGCGGGTATCTGGGTTGTTAAAGGCATTGATGGTTTCACCGTGACTTCCGTACTGGAGCACGCAGGCCCGTCAAATCCGCTACATAAAACGGTTTCTCATGAAGCGGGCGCATGGCTGGCTAACTTCAATAAGATCCCTGCTTTGTGGGCGATCCCTGCGCTGGGTGTGATCTTGCCGCTGCTGACAATCCTGTTCTCTAGTATGAATAAAGCGGCGCTGGCTTTCGTCAGTAACTCACTGACTATCGCCTGTGTGATCCTGACTGCCGGTATCACTATGTTCCCGTTCGTCATGCCGTCAATCACTGATCCAAACGTCAGCCTGACCATGTGGGATGCAACGTCTACCTTACTGACGTTGAGAGTGATGACCGTTGTGGCGTGCATCTTTGTACCAATCATCCTGATTTACACCTCATGGGCGTATTACAAGATGTTCGGTCGCCTCGATAAAACGTACATCGAGAACAACAAGCATTCGCTGTATTAAGGAGAACACCATGTGGTATTTTGCCTGGATCCTCGGCACCTTGCTGGCTTGCTCATTTGGTATCATGACCGCGCTGGCGCTTGAGCACAGCGAAGCCAACAAAGCGGCTAAAGAAGAGAAGTAACGATGAGTGTGATTGCGGATAAAGTTTACGCCGTCACAGACAAGGGCCCCTTGCGGGCCCTTTCCCTTGTGATGTCGCTGGTGCTGGCCGGGTGTGTTTTCTGGAAGCCGGGGATGTTTGCCTCGTCGACCAGCCAGCTGGAAGTGTGGCATGGGCTCATTCTGATATGGGCTGTGTGTAGCGGTGTTATTCATGGTCTGGGCTTCCGTCCGAAAAATTCGGTGTGGAAATCATTTTTTTCACCGTTACTGGCGATGATTGCGCTGGCCGCCGGGCTGTTTTACTTTTTTAGCTGACTTTTATCGCCTTAAAAACACACAAATTTACAGTAATTTTCCTATGGGCCGTTCTGGCCCATAATTATTTTCATTCCAGCATTTCTACCCATTCCCAACCCCAATTCACTTGCGTATAGTAGTGCCGTCAAATTGCATTACGGGATGTAGAGTGAGTAATTCGTTGTTCCGATGGCCGGTTCGTGTCTATTACGAAGACACAGACGCGGGAGGCGTGGTCTACCATGCCCGATACGTCGCCTTTTATGAAAGGGCTCGCACAGAGATGTTGCGCCAACGCAATTTTCACCAGCAACAGTTGCTGGGAGAACACGTCGCTTTTGCTGTCCGCCGCATGACGGTCGAATACTTTGCACCAGCTCGCTTAGATGATTTGCTGGATGTTCAGAGTGAGATTACGTCCATTCGCGGAGCTTCTCTTACTTTTGCACAACGAATTCTTGATTCGCATGGAAACCTTCTGAGTTCTGCAGAAGTGTTAATTGCATGCATTGATCCACACCAAATGAAGCCCCGAGCGCTTCCTAAGTCTATTGTCGCGGAGTTTAAGCAGTGACTGACATGAACATTCTTGATTTATTTTTGAAGGCCAGCATTCTGGTCAAGCTGATTATGCTTGTCCTGGTGTGTTTCTCTATCGCGTCCTGGGCGATCATCATTCAACGCACGAAGGTGCTGAATGCCGCTACCCGCGAGGCAGAAGCGTTCGAAGATAAATTCTGGTCCGGTATTGAGCTTTCCCGTTTGTATCAGGAAAGCCAGGGCCGTCGCGAAACCCTGAGCGGGGCAGAGCAAATCTTCCATTCTGGTTTTAAAGAATTCGCACGCCTCCATCGTGCCAACAGCCACGCGCCGGAAGCCGTGATTGAAGGCTCATCCCGTGCGATGCGCATTTCCTTTAATCGTGAACTCGAATCGCTTGAAACACACATTCCTTTTCTCGGCACCGTGGGTTCCATCAGTCCATATATCGGCCTGTTCGGTACGGTCTGGGGGATTATGCATGCCTTTATCGGTTTGGGTTCTGTGAAACAGGCTACCTTGCAAATGGTTGCGCCAGGTATCGCAGAAGCACTGATCGCGACCGCGATTGGTCTGTTCGCCGCTATTCCTGCTGTTATGGCGTACAACCGCCTGAACCAGCGCGTGAATAAGCTCGAGCAAAACTACGATAACTTCATGGAAGAATTCACGGCTATCCTGCACCGTCAGGCTTTCTCTCGCGAAACCAGCAGTAATTAAAGGGGGAGAGTATGGCTCGTTCACGAGGTCGTCGTAACCGCCGCGAAGGTAAGTCGGAAATCAACATCGTTCCACTTCTGGACGTATTGCTGGTTCTGTTGCTGATTTTCATGGCAACCGCGCCCATCATTACTCAGAGTGTAGAAGTCGATTTGCCTGATGCGACGGATTCAAAAACGGTGTCCAGCGATGATAACCCGCCAGTGATTGTGGAAGTTTCTGGCGTAGGTCAGTACACGATTGTGGTTGACCATCAGCGCATGGAACAGTTGCCGGAACAGCAGGTTGTCGCAGAAGCGACCAGCCGCATTCAGGCCAATCCGAAGACAGTATTCCTGATCGGTGGCGCTAAAGACGTACCTTATGATGAAATCATTAAGGCGCTGAATATGCTGCATCAGGCTGGCGTGAAGTCTGTCGGATTGATGACACAACCTATCTGAGGATAGGTAATTTGTAACACTTATTTGAAACCCGGCACTCCCTGGCTTGTTAAAAGAGTACGACAGGCGCTGCAGGAACCGGGTTTTTAGTAATCCTGTCTTGGGAAATCTATTTTGGTAAAGGCAACTGCAACTGAACAAAACGATAAGCTCAAACGCGCCGTTATTGTTTCGGTCGTTCTGCATATCATCATTATAGCCCTGTTGATTTGGGGATCGCTGGACGAAGATACCAGCATGAGCGGCGGCGGTGGTGGCAGTGATATCTCTGCCGTAATGGTTGATCCAAGTGCTGTAGTCGATCAATACAACCGTCAGCAGCAGCAACAGGCTGATTCCCAACGTGCTGCACAAGCGCGTCAGAAAAAATCAGAGCAACAGGCTGAAGAACTTCAGCAGAAACAGGCCGCAGAACAACAGCGCCTGAAAGAGCTCGAAAAAGAGCGTCTGCAGGCGCAGGATGCTGCGAAGCAGCAAGCTCAGGAACAGGCTCAGCAGCAGAAACAGGCAGAACAGGCCGCAGAGCAGGCGAAAGAACAACAGAAACAGGCAGAAGCTGCTGCTGCACAAGCGAAGGCCGAAGCGGCTAAAGCTGCCGCTCAGGCGAAAGCTGATGCAGCAAAAGAAGCCGCTAAAGCACAGGCCGATGCGCAGAAGAAAGCGGCGGCTGATGCCAAAAAACAGGCTGACGCTGAAGCCGCGGCGGCAGCTGCGGCTGCGAAAAAACAAGCTGAAGCTGACGCGAAGAAAGAAGCCGCTGCAGAAGCCAAAAAACAAGCAGCCGCAGAGGCTAAAGCTCAGGCGGCTGCTGATGCGAAGGCGCAGGCTGACGCGGATGCAAAAGCAGCAGCCGATGCTAAAGCCGCCGCTGCTGCTGAGAAGAAAGCTGAAGCTGCCGCTGCTGCGAAGAAAGCGGCTGCAGATAAAAAAGCGGCTGCGGCTGCGGCTGCCAAGGAAGCGGCTGACGCAAATAATTTATTTGACGGGTTGGCCGATTCTAAAAATGCGCCGAAAGGTTCAACGGGTGGTGGAGCTTCTGCTCCGGCTGGCAAAGGAACTCAGAAAAAGGCGGGTGCATCCGGTGCTGATATTGCTAACTATGGTAGCCAGATTAAGGCCGCCATTGAGAGCCGGTTCTATGATGCCTCATCCTATGCCGGTAAAACCTGTACGTTGCGCGTTAAAATGGCACCAGATGGTTCTTTGAATAGTGTAACGGCCGAGGGAGGCGATCCGGCTCTTTGTCAGGCAGCGCTTGCTGCGGCCCGACAGGCTAAGTTCCCGAAACCGCCTTCTGATGCAGTTTATGAAGTGTTTAAAAATGCTCCGTTAGATTTTAAACCGTAGAAAGATGAAAATAACTTCTTTTCAGAATTTTACGATAGTTTGCAGGGTGTAATTCTAGTTTTGTATGCGTTGGTTTGTTAAAATTCTGCTAAATTATCGCGGGCAGATACGTCCAGATAAGGGAGATACAATGAAGCAGGCATTTCGAGTAGCGTTCGGCCTTTTGATGATGTGGGCATCTGTAGTACATGCAGAAGTTCGCATTGAAATTACCCAAGGGGTAGATTCTGCTCGCCCGATTGGCGTTGTGCCATTCAAATGGGCGGGTCCGGGTACCCCACCTGAAGATGTGGGCGGTATTGTTGCGGCTGACTTACGTAACAGCGGCAAATTTAATCCGATCGATGCATCACGCATGCCACAGCAGCCAACCTCTGCCGCAGAAGTCACACCTGCTGCCTGGACCGCTCTGGGTATCGATGCTGTTGTGATCGGTCAGGTTCAGCCTGCAGGCGATGGCAGCTATGTGGTGTCGTACCAGTTGGTTGATACCTCTGGTGCTCCGGGCACCGTGCTGGCACAAAACCAGTATAAAGTGACCAAACAGTGGTTACGTTATTCTGCCCATACTGCGAGTGATGAAGTTTTCGAAAAACTGACCGGTGTTAAAGGCGCATTCCGTACCCGTATCGCTTATATCGTGCAAACTAACGGTGGTAAATTCCCGTATGAACTGCGCGTAGCGGATTACGATGGTTACAACCAGTTCGTTGTTCACCGCTCACCAGAGCCTTTGATGTCTCCGGCCTGGTCTCCGGATGGTAGCAAGCTGGCGTATGTTACTTTTGAAAGCGGTCGTTCAGCATTGGTTGTTCAGACACTGGCCAATGGTGCAATCAAACAGATCGCATCATTCCCTCGTCACAACGGTGCGCCGGCTTTCTCTCCGGATGGTTCCAAACTGGCATTCGCCCTTTCTAAAGGCGGTAGCCTGAACCTGTACGTGATGAACCTGGGATCAGGTCAAATCAGTCAGGTGACTGATGGACGCAGTAATAATACTGAACCAACCTGGTTCCCGGACAGCCAGAATCTGGCCTTCACGTCGGATCAGGGCGGTCGTCCACAGGTTTATAAAGTAAGCATTAATGGCGGTGCGCCTCAGCGTCTGACCTGGGAAGGCTCGCAGAATCAGGACTCTGACGTAAGTGCAGATGGTAAGTTCCTGGTCATGGTGAGCAGCGCCAGCGGTACACAGCACATCGCTAAACAAGATCTGGCAACGGGAGCCGTTCAAACATTGACGGACACGTTCCTGGATGAAACGCCTAGCCTCGCACCTAACGGCACTATGGTAATTTACAGTTCCTCTCAAGGGCTGGGTTCCGTATTGCAGCTGGTATCGACTGATGGGCGTTTCAAAGCGCGTCTTCCGGCAACTGATGGACAGGTCAAATTTCCTGCCTGGTCGCCGTATCTGTGATGCATATACAACTATGTATGGCAAAAAATTATAAAAGGATCGAATAGATGCAACTGAATAAAGTGCTGAAAGGGCTGATGCTGGCATTGCCTGTACTGGCAGTCGCTGCTTGTAGTTCTCACAAAAACGCAAATGACCAATCTGGTATGGGTCTGAATTCTGGCGCTGGCACTGAAAACGCTAACATGTCTTCAGATGCGCAAGCGCGTCTGCAGATGCAAGAGCTGCAGAAAAACAACATCGTTTACTTTGGCCTGGACAAATACGATGTGTCTTCCGAGTTCGCTCAGATGTTAGACGCGCACGCAGCTTTCCTGCGTAGCAACCCGTCTTACAAAGTGACTGTTGAAGGTCATGCTGACGAACGTGGTACTCCAGAGTACAACATCGCCCTGGGCGAACGTCGTGCTACTGCTGTTAAAATGTACCTGCAAGGTAAAGGCGTTTCTGCTGACCAAATCTCTATCGTTTCTTACGGTAAAGAAAAACCAGCTGTACTGGGCCATGACGAAGCGGCTTACGCTAAAAACCGTCGTGCCGTACTGGTATACTAAGAGAGTCGCATGAGCAGTAACTTCAGAACTCACCTGTTGAGTCTGTCGTTACTGGTTGGCGTAGCGGTCCCATGGGCCGCTACTGCCCAAGCGCCAATCAGTGATGTCGGCTCAGGCTCGATTGAAGATCGGGTCACCTCTCTGGAGCGTATTTCTAACGCTCATAGCCAGCTATTAACTCAACTCCAGCAACAGCTTTCTGATACCCAGCGTGATATGGATACTCTCCGTGGCCAAATCCAGGAGAACCAATATCAGTTGAGCCAGCTTGCTGATCGCCAGAAGCAGATTTTTAATCAATTAGACAGCTTAAGCCAGGGCAATGCCGGAGCCGCCAGTACGGGGGCGGCAGCAGCCACAGGTGACGTGTCTGGTAATGCTGCGGCCGCAACGCCTGACGCAGGTGCTGCACAAGCTCCTGCAAGCACAGGCGATGTGAACAGCGACTATAACGCTGCTGTTTCGCTGGCGCTGGAAAAGAAACAATATGATGAGGCGATCGCTGCCTTTCAAAGTTTCGTCAAAAAATACCCTGATTCAACTTATCAGCCTAACGCGAACTACTGGTTAGGACAGTTGTATTACAACAAGGGTAATAAAGACGACGCTGCGTATTATTTTGCAGTTGTGGTCAAAAACTATCCTAAGTCCCCAAAAAGTTCTGACGCTATGTACAAGGTTGGGGTGATCATGCAAGAGAAAGGCCAGGCTGATAAAGCCAAAGCCGTCTTCGCGCAGGTCGTGAAACAATACCCAAATACCGATGCGGCAAAACAAGCTCAAAAACGTTTATCTGCAAAGTAGTTCTTCATTCAGGACCGGAAAATGTACATATCGTGCATTTTCTGGGCTTGGGTGTGTGAAAGACCAGCAGTTGAGCATCTTTGTGAAAATTAAAGTTGCACAGAAAAGTTAAATAAGTAATATATGCCGCCGTTGCCCAGACAACTCCAAACGGCTAACGCTGTCAGAGATTTAGGCAATTTGCAGTAGGTTTAGAAGGGCCGTTAGCTCAGTTGGTAGAGCAGTTGACTTTTAATCAATTGGTCGCTGGTTCGAATCCAGCACGGCCCACCACTTTTACAGTGGATCATCTAAACAAACAGGCAAGTGGCTTGCACACCAACTGCAAGACACAAAGGCAGTCAGAAGTATTCAGGAAGGGCCGTTAGCTCAGTTGGTAGAGCAGTTGACTTTTAATCAATTGGTCGCTGGTTCGAATCCAGCACGGCCCACCACTCTTTAAGTGGTAAGTCCTGAATAAGTAGTACAAAGCATTTAGATGGGCCGTTAGCTCAGTTGGTAGAGCAGTTGACTTTTAATCAATTGGTCGCTGGTTCGAATCCAGCACGGCCCACCACTTTTAAAGTGAGCCATCTAAATTGCAAAGATGTCTACTTCATCAAATTCAGAAAAAAAGCGCCTTTAGGCGCTTTTTTCGCATTCACGCCTCTGTATTTCTCACGTCATCTTAATCTTCCCTATCCGCAGAATCCCAAAACGCCTCTATTTTAAGTCCAGTAAACATTTAAAGCCTTAAGAACAAAATTTGGACGACTTACCTCGTTTTTTACGGTATTTTGTTTAGCATACAAAACCAGTGGTTTAATCTGTTAAACCGGCTGTGGCTTCCGGCGCAGTGCCTGACTGAATGAGATGAAGAGTATGAGCGAAACATTAGATCTGAATGCGACGGTATATCCTTTCCCGCCTAAACCCGCAGTTCTGAATGCAGACGAAAAGACCTTCTATAAAGAGAAGATTAAGAAACTGCTGAAAGAGCGCGATGCCGTGATGGTCGCGCATTATTACACTGATCCTGAAATCCAGGCGCTGGCAGAAGAGACCGGCGGTATCGTTGCGGATTCACTGGAGATGGCCCGTTTCGGCAGCCAGCATCCGGCGTCAACGCTGCTGGTGGCGGGTGTCCGGTTTATGGGGGAAACGGCCAAAATCCTCAGCCCTGAAAAAACGGTTCTGATGCCGACACTCAACGCGGAGTGCTCTCTGGACTTAGGTTGCCCGGAACAGGAATTCTCGGATTTCTGCGACAGCCACCCCGATCGCACCGTGGTGGTCTACGCTAATACCTCGGCGGCGGTAAAAGCGCGCGCTGACTGGGTCGTCACTTCAAGCATTGCGGTAGAATTGATTGAACATCTTGACAGTTTGGGTGAAAAAATCATCTGGGCTCCGGATCGTCATTTGGGAAATTACGTGCGTAAGCAGACGGGGGCGGATGTACTCTGCTGGCAGGGTGCCTGTATCGTCCATGACGAGTTTAAAACCCAGGCGCTGACCCGGATGAAAGGTTTGTACCCTGATGCGGCCATACTGGTGCATCCTGAGTCCCCTCAGGCGATCGTGGATATGGCTGATGCCGTCGGTTCAACCAGCCAGCTGATTCAGGCCGCGAAAACCCTGCCGCAAAAACAGCTTATTGTGGCTACGGATCGCGGTATTTTTTACAAAATGCAACAGGCGTGCCCGGATAAAGAATTGTTCGAAGCGCCGACAGCAGGCGAAGGCGCCAGTTGTCGCACCTGCGCACACTGCCCGTGGATGGCGATGAACGGCCTGAAGGCGATTGCAGAGGGGCTGGAACATGGCGGAGCAGAACATGCAATTGAAGTGGACGAAGCGCTGCGTGTGAAATCACTGATCCCGCTGAATCGTATGCTGGATTTCGCGGCACAACTTAAACTGAAAGCCCAGACTAAAGCGCTGTAACACTGAACCCCGTACCCGCCACAAAAAGGAAAGGATGTGATGATGGATTTTTTCAGTACCAGCAATATTCTGGTTCATATTCCTCTTGGGAAAGGAGGATATGATCTGTCGTGGATAGAAGCCGTCGGGACTGTTTTTGGTTTGCTTTGCATCTGGTATGCCAGCAAAGAAAAACTGATCAACTATCCGTTCGGCCTGGTCAACGTGACGTTGTTTGCGATTATCTTCTTCCAGATCCAGCTGTATGCCAGCTTGCTGCTTCAGGTGTTTTTCTTCGCCGCCAATATTTATGGCTGGTATGCCTGGAGCCGCCAGACAGCAGATCAGCAGGCAGAATTGCAGATCCGCTGGTTGCCGCGCGGCAAAGCGCTGCTGTGGGGCGTTATCTGCGTGGCAGGTATTGCGCTGATGACTTTCAATATTGACCGCGTATTTGCCGCGCTCACGCTGGTGGCGGTGAATGTGATGCAGGCGCTGGGGCTGAACGTCAACATGCCGGAGCTACAGCCTGATGCGTTCCCGTTCTGGGATTCATCCATGATGGTGCTGTCGATTATCGCGATGCTGCTGATGACGCGCAAATACGTTGAAAACTGGCTGCTGTGGGTGGTGATTGATGTCATCAGTGTGGCCATTTTTGCTTATCAGGGCGTTTATGCGATGGCGCTGGAATATGTGCTGTTGACGCTGATTGCCCTCAATGGCTCCTGGCTGTGGATCAAAAGTGCCCGGCAAAACGGTTCGCGGCCGTTGCAGAAAGCCTGATCTGCTCCCCATAAAAAACGCCTCTATTTCAGAGGCGTTTTGCATTGAGGCTCTGAACGACAAGATCAGTGATGATGAGCGTGGCTATGTCCGTGGTGATCGTGCCCATGATGATCGTGGCCAGTCACAGCAGCCGGAGCTTCGTTGATCTCACAGTCCGGGGTTTCACAGCGTCCGTACTCCATCTGAATGGTGGCATGGCCGATACGGCACTTGTCGAGTAAATGACGCTGGATACGGTCAAGCAGGGCGTCATGATCATGGGGCGGAACGACCTGTACATGCAGCGTCATCAGACGCTGTTCACCAATCTGCCAGACGTGAACGTGATGGACGTTACGTACTTCGGGAATGCTCATCGACAAATCTTTGCGCAGTTTATCAATATCAATTTCCTGCGGCGTCCCTTCAAGCAATTCATGGAAGCTCTCACGCATCAGCCGCCACGCATTGTTGAGTACTAAGCAGGAAACCAGCACCGACAGAATCGGGTCGATAGGCGTCCAGCCGGTGTACATGATGATCAGTGCCGCAGCCACGGCACCGATAGAACCCAGCAAATCACCTAAGACATGAAGCGCCGCAGCACGCACATTGATATTGGCTTTCTCTTCACCCTGATGCAGCAACCAGAACGCAAGAATATTGGCGAAGAGCCCCGCAATCGCAATCACCAGCATAGTTGTGCCCATGACAGGCTGAGGGCTGAAGAAACGGGCGATGGCCTCCCACACAATCAGTACAACGATCACTAGCAGTGCAGCCGCATTCACAAAAGCGGCCATCGTGGTCAGGCGTAAATAACCAAAAGTGTGCCGGGCGTTAGGTTTGCGTTTCGCGAAGCGTACGGCAAGCAGGGCGACCAGCAAGGCTGCTGCGTCGGTCAGCATGTGTCCGGCGTCGGCGAGCAAGGCCAGCGAACCGGAGATGAGGCCGCCAATCACTTCCGCAACCATGAAAATCACGGTAACCAGAAACGCCAGTAACAGCCGCCGGCCATTCTTATCCTGAGGTAATAAAGAGGAAGACATATAATTATTCACAAAAGGGATGAACAGAGATCAATACAATAACCTAATCATAACCTGTTGCAAGAAAGGGAGTTTGGAGGAACGGAGGTCCCTCCGGGTATGCCGTTCAGAGAGGCTAGTTAGCGGTATCTTTGGACTGGGTTGTCCCCGGCGTCTGATTCGGGCATCGACCATCTTTGCACATGGTTTTCTTGTGCTCTTTGGTTTTGCTCATATGGTGTTTCGTGGAATCGGTTTTGGTATTCACTTCATTAACCGGCTTGTCGGTATTGTTAATCTGATCGTTGCTCACGCTTTTAGGGGCGATTTTTTGAATCGAACCCGGGGAGTTGGACTGATTCGCCTGGCCATTGTTATCACTGGCCGTGGATTCACCGGCAGCGTAGGCCGCGCCGGTCGTCAACGCCATCGATGCGCTCAGTAACATGATTGCGAGCTTTTTCATAATGTCATCTCCATTGTTCAGTGAGGTCCGTGGTTGTTTTTCGTGTGTCATGTAAAAGCCTAGCTAATCAATTCATGTCTTAAATCAAAATGAGACTATTCGGAAGTGTAAAAGTAGATTTACACCAGAACCCAATACCGCTAGATTGAACGCGGTCAGCGTTTCGCTTTGTCACTTATGAACATCCGAATGGAACAGTTATGAATTATCAAAACGACGATTTACGCATCAAAGAAATTAAGGAACTTTTGCCACCTGTAGCGCTGCTGGAAAAGTTTCCCGCCACTGACAAAGCGGCAAAGACGGTGTCTCATGCACGCAATGCCATTCATAAGATCCTGAAAGGCAACGACGATCGCCTTCTGGTTGTCATCGGACCTTGCTCGATCAACGATCCTAAAGCCGCGAAAGAATACGCAGCACGTCTGCTGAAAATGCGTGAAGAGTTGCAGGGCGAGCTGGAAGTGGTCATGCGCGTTTACTTCGAAAAACCGCGTACGACGGTCGGCTGGAAAGGGCTGATCAACGACCCGCATATGAACAACAGCTACCAAATTAACGACGGTCTGCGCATCGCGCGCAAATTGTTACTTGATATTAATGATACTGGCCTGCCTGCGGCAGGTGAATTCCTGGACATGATCACGCCACAATATCTGGCGGATTTAATGAGCTGGGGCGCGATTGGCGCACGTACTACAGAATCTCAGGTTCACCGTGAGCTTTCCTCCGGTTTATCCTGCCCGGTGGGTTTCAAAAACGGCACAGACGGCACCATCAAAGTGGCGATCGACGCGATTAACGCAGCCGGTGCGCCGCACTGCTTCCTGTCTGTCACCAAATGGGGTCATTCCGCTATCGTTAACACCAGCGGAAACAACGACTGTCATATCATCCTGCGCGGCGGTAAAAAGCCAAACTATAGCGCTCAGGATGTATCGGAAGTGAAAGAAGGCCTAAAAAAAGGCGGCTTGCCAGCCCGTATCATGATCGACTTCAGCCATGCTAACAGCAGCAAGCAATTCAAAAAGCAGATGGAAGTCTGTGAAGACGTTTGCGGTCAGGTTGCCGGTGGCGAACAGGCGATTATGGGCGTGATGGTTGAAAGCCATCTGGTTGAAGGTAACCAGAGCCTCGACAGCGGTGAGCCGCTGGTTTACGGCCAGAGCGTGACCGATGCGTGCATCGGCTGGGAAGATACCGAAGTGCTGCTGCGCAATCTTGCAAACGCAGTTAAAGCACGTCGCGGCTAATCTGTCACAGCAAAGCTGAACTGAGCCCCGTTTATGCGGGGCTTTTTTTTAGCCAGAATATGTAGTTCACAATTCACAACGCATATCCATGCAACGCAGGCTGGCATTCGCCATTTCCGAGCGATAAATACTTTCCTTTATCAGACTGAATCCGTTTCGTTTGTAAAATTCAAAAGCATTGGGCGTGGACGACAGCGTCAGGGCAGAAAAACCCAGTTTTTTTGCTTCCGCTTTTATCGCATTGAGAATTTGCGTGGCGAGCCCTTTCCCTTCGAATCCGGGACGCGTGAAAATGGCTTCAACGCTTCCATTCTCAACATCAAGAAATCCTGTGGCGACCGGAAAACCATCATGCGCATCGGCAACAAAAAAAGGATTATGGGTAATCGCGTTCGGAAATCCTGCGGGCATCTGATCGGGTGTCCATGCCGTCAGGATTGATTCTGCGTAAGTCTGTTTGCATCCGTGGCGGATAGCCAGGTTCCTTATTTCCCACAGCTGCTCGGCTTCATGCGGTGATGCGCGTCTGACGGACATCGAACTCTCCTTACTGAAACCTGCAAAAAAGGCATGCTTACGCATGCCTTCTCACATTTTCTGAGTTTACTCAGAAAACGCCAATTACTTCGCTTTACCCTGGTTTGCCACGGCCGCTGCTTTCGCTGCGATTTCGTCGGCGTTACCCAGGTAGTAACGTTTGATTGGGTTGTAGTTTTCGTCGAATTCGTAAACCAGTGGAACACCCGTTGGGATATTCAATTCCAGAATTTCGTCTTCGCTCAGGTTATCCAGATATTTAACCAGTGCACGCAATGAGTTGCCGTGTGCTGCGATGATCACGCGTTCGCCGCTTGCGATGCGTGGTTTGATAACGTCAGTCCAGTAAGGGATAACGCGTTCGATGGTCAGCGCCAGGCTTTCGGTTGTTGGCAGTTCCGCTGCGGTCAATTTTGCATAACGCGGATCATGGCCCGGGAAGCGTTCGTCTGCACGATCTAATTCTGGTGGAGTCACGGCGAAGCCACGACGCCATTGTTTAACTTGCTCATCACCGTATTTCTGTGCGGTTTCTGCTTTATCCAGGCCCTGCAACGCGCCGTAATGACGTTCGTTCAGTTTCCAGGATTTCTCAACCGGCAGCCACGGCTGGTTCAGTTCGTCCAAAACGCTCCACAGGGTATGGATGGCACGTTTCAGCACGGAGGTGTAAGCGAAGTCAAATTGGAAGCCTTCGTCTTTCAGCAGTTGACCCGCAGCTTTTGCTTCAGTACGGCCCTTATCGGACAGTTCAACATCATGCCAGCCGGTAAAACGGTTTTCTTTGTTCCACTCACTTTCACCGTGACGTACCAGCACCAGTTTGGTTACAGCCATAGCTAAACTCCTCAGTTAACTGAATTTTCAATGATAACAATTATCATTATAGGGGCTTGGTATCACTGACAGCAATCTGTATGTACGCTGAAAACCGTCTTGTAATACCGTTTGAGAGTAAACATAACGAATTTGCTGCGGGGATGTAAAACAAAACGCGCAGACGGGCGTCTGAACCGCGCGTTTTGTGCAAAAGAAAAGCGTTTCTAGCTGGTTTTCTTCAGGCAGGTGCTCATGAAGGTCTTACGGGCATCACCTTTGAGTTCTTGTTTCGCGGCGTCCGCATTACAGGCTTTCATCTTCCTCTGCTGAGGATTCATTTTATCGTCAGTTTTGGCCTCGGCTTTCAGGCAATTGCTCATGAATTTTTTGCGCTCATCGCCTTTAAGCGATTGTGTGGTGGCCTGCTGATTACAGTCGGTCATTTTTTGACGTTGCGCGGTTTGGGCGGCAGAAGGGACTTTTACGGGGTCAGCGGCCAGTGCAGAACCCGCCGCACACAAAGTTGCCAGCAGGGATAACACAACGGGTAAACGCATAACAAACTCCTTATTGAACGTCCTTTTATGCAGGACACCTTCTAAGCGTAGATGCGGGTGAAGTCTTTAGCTGAAAAAGTGCAGATACAGATGCGCAGTAAGTCACAAATTTGCAGAAGTCAGAAAGAAAGAGGGACAGGATCGGGCGACCCTGTCCGGGGAATTACAGTGCGAAGAACTGGTACGTCGTGACGGATTTGTATGTCTGGCCCGGTTTTATCCAGCAGCTCGGCTGCGGCCAGGTTGCGTGGTTCGGGCTGTCCGGCAGGAATTCGCTTTCCAGCGCAACGCCGCTGTAACTGGCATATTCGCCGCCGCTGCGGTTTGGCGTACCACCGAGGAAGTTGCCACTATAAAGCTGCACAGCCGGTGCTGATGTGAACATCGTCATTTTCACTTTGCCATCGGCTGACCACAAATGTGCGGCTGGATTAGTGCCGGCATTGCAGGTGCGGTTCAGCAGATACGCGTGGTCATATCCTTTCACTCGCTGCTGATCGCGATCGCTGAGGAAATCCTTAGCCAGCGTTTTTGGCGCATTGAAGTTCATGCCGGTGTTTTCAACGGGTGTCGGATCGGCGCACGGGATCCCGTCGCTGTCGACCGGCAGGAAACGGTCAGCAAACAGTTGCAGTTTATGTTGGCGCGCATCAGTGCCTTCGCCGTCGAGATTGAAATAAGCGTGATTGGTCAGATTGACGGGGCACAGCTTATCCACCGTCGCTTCGTAGCGAATCTCCAGACGGTTATCGTCGGTCAGCTGATAATGCACTTTCGCCGTCATATTGCCCGGATAGCCCTGATCGCCGTCGGCAGAAAACAGCCCGAACGTCACCTTTTGCGCGGCCTGTTCAAGAGTTTTCCAGCGGCGCGCATGGAAGCCTTCCGGCCCGCCGTGCAACTGATGTACGCCCTGATTGGCGACGACTCTATGCAATTTACCCTCAATCTCAAACTGCGAGCGGGCAATGCGGTTGGCGTAGCGCCCGACGGTCGCGCCCAGATAGGCGCTTTGATTCATATAGTCATGCGGTGTCTGACAGCCGAGCAGCAGTTCGCGGCTCGGGCCGTCTGCCAGCGGCAGGGTGAAGGATAACCAGGTCGCGCCCCAGTCCATGAATGTGGCGGTTGCGCCCGCCGCATTCTGTAGCGTCACCTGTTCAAACGGCTGGCCATCGGGCGCCAGCTGTGTGTTTTCAGGTTTTAACATATGCCAGCCCCCTGAGAAGCGGTGCAAACGTAGAAGGTTTCTTTCAGGCCGCTGTAGGCGTGGTATTGCTGCTCAACGGCGTGACGGACTTTTTCCACTATTTCTGTTGGTACGAGTGCCACGATACAGCCGCCGAAGCCGCCGCCGGTCATGCGCACGCCACCTTTATCGCCAATCACTTCTTTGACGATTTCGACCAGTTTGTCGATTTGCGGAACGGTGATTTCAAAATCATCGCGCATGGAAGCGTGAGATTCCGCCATCAGTTCGCCCATGCGTTTCAGGTCGCCACTGGCCAGAGCGTCAGCCGCTGCCAGAGTACGATCGTTTTCAGTGATTACGTGACGCGCACGGCGTGCAACCACCGGGTCCAGCTCGTCCTGAATGGAGAAGAACAGGGCAGGGTCTACGTCGCGCAACGCTTTCACGCCGAAGAAGCGCGCGGCTACTTCACACTGTTCGCGACGCGCGTTGTATTCACTGTCAACCAGACCGCGTTTCACGTTGGAATTGATGATGACCACCGCCGCGTTTTCCGGCATCGACACCGCGCGGGTTTCCAGCGAACGGCAGTCGATCAAAAGTGAGTGGTTTTCTTTACCGAGGGCAGAAATCAGCTGATCCATAATCCCGCAGTTACAACCGACGAACTGGTTTTCTGCTTCCTGGCCGTTCAGCGCCAGCGCTACGCCGTCCAGCGGTAAATCATAAAGAGATTTCAGCGCCTGACCGACGGCCACTTCCAGAGATGCAGAGGAGCTCAGCCCTGCGCCCTGAGGCACATTGCCGCTGATGACCATATCTGCGCCGGAGAAATCTTTGTTACGCAGCATCAGATGTTTCACCACGCCACGCACGTAGTTAGCCCACGGATGCGCATCGCTGTGCAGAATCGGCTCGTCGAGAGAGAAGGTATCTTCGTCATTATCGTAATCGGCGGCGATCACGCGGATCACACGGTCATTGCGCTGTGCGCAGGCGATCACCGTTTCATAATCGATGGCGCAGGGCAATACGAAACCGTCGTTGTAATCAGTATGTTCACCAATCAGGTTAACGCGACCCGGCGCTTTGATGGTGATCGTGGCTGGGTAGCCGAATTTATCGGCAAAGATTTCCAGGGTTTTGGTTTTCAATTTCATTATTGTTCTCCGGCTTCACGATAGTGGATATCACTCACCGCCCGCAGCCGCTCGGCAGCTTGTTCCGCCGTCAGGTCGCGTTGGGTCTCAGCCAGCATTTCGTAGCCGACCATAAATTTGCGAACCGTGGCCGAACGCAGCAACGGCGGGTAGAAATGCGCATGCAACTGCCAGTGCTCGTGGTCGCCTTCGGTAAACGGCGCGCCGTGCCAGCCCATGGAATACGGGAAAGAGCACTGGAACAGATTGTCATAGCGGCTGGTCAGCTTTTTCAGCGCCAGCGCTAAATCACTGCGCTGAGCATCGGTCAGCCCGGTAATGCGCTTAACGTGAACTTTTGGCAGCAGCAGCGTTTCGAACGGCCACGCCGCCCAGTAAGGCACTACCGCCAGCCAGTGTTCAGTTTCAACCACCGTTCGGCTGCCGTCGGCCAGCTCGCGCTGCACGTAATCCACCAGCATTGGCGAACCCTGCTCGTCGAGATAAGTGCGTTGCAGACGGTCTTCGCGCTCGGCTTCATTAGGCAGGAAACTGTTCGCCCAAATCTGGCCATGCGGATGCGGGTTAGAGCATCCCATTGCCGCGCCTTTATTCTCAAAAACCTGCACCCACGGATAGGTTTTCCCTAAATCCGCGCTTTGCTCCTGCCAGGTTTTGACGATTTCCGTCAGGGCTTCTACGGAAAGCTGCGGCAGCGTTTTGCTGTGATCCGGCGAGAAACAGATAACCCGGCTGGTGCCGCGTGCGCTCTGAACCCGCATCAGCGGGTCATCGTTTTCCGGCGCAAACGGCGTGTCCGGCATCAGCGCCGCGTAATCGTTGGTGAACACGAAAGTGCCGGTGTATTTCGGGTTCACATCGCCGGTTACGCGGGTATTGCCCGGGCAGAGGAAACAATCCGGATCGTGCGAAGGCAAAACCTCCTGCGAAACGGCTTCCTGCTGGCCCTGCCACGGCCGCTTGGCCCGGTGCGGGCTCACTAAAATCCACTGATCGGTCAGCGGATTGTAGCGGCGATGTGGGTGATCAATCGGGTTAAACGTCGTCATAAACTTTCCTTAATCCTCCCTTAATCCGGGTAGCCTTGCGGGTTTTTCGATTGCCACAGCCAGGTGTCATTAGCCATGTCTTCCAGCGTGCGTGTCACTTTCCAGTTGAGCTCTTTGGCCGCTTTTGACGGGTCAGCCCAGTACGCAGGCAGGTCGCCTTCACGTCGTGGGGCAAACTTATAGTTCACCGGTTTGCCACAGGCTTTGCTGAAGGCTTCAATCACTTCCAGAACGCTCTGGCCGAACCCTGCGCCGAGGTTGTAAATGTGTACGCCCGCTTTGTTGTGCAGGGTTTTCATTGCGGCGATATGGCCGTCGGCCAGATCGACTACGTGGATGTAATCGCGAACGCCGGTGCCGTCAGGCGTCGGATAATCGTTACCGAATACCGCCACAGATTCGCGGCGACCCACGGCCACCTGAGCAATAAACGGCATCAGGTTATTGGGCACGCCCTGCGGATCCTCACCCATCAGACCCGACGGATGCGCACCAACCGGGTTGAAATAGCGCAGCAGGGTAATGCTCCACTCCGGTTCTGCACGTTGCACGTCTTCGAGAATTTGCTCGACCATCAGTTTGCTGCGGCCATAAGGGCTGGAAGGGTTACCGGTCGGGAAATCTTCGACATACGGCGTTTTTGGCTGATCGCCATACACCGTGGCAGACGAACTGAAAATCAGGTCTTTAACGCCCGCGGCGCGCATTGCTTCAATCAGCACCAGCGTGCCGGAGACATTGTTGTCGTAATACGCCAGCGGTTTGGCGACAGATTCCCCAACGGCTTTCCAGCCCGCGAAATGAATGACGGAGTGAATGGGGTGTTCGCTGAAGATCTTATCGAGGAGTGCGCGGTCGCGGATATCACCTTCATAGAACAGCGGTGTTTTGCCGGTCAGCGTATTGATACGCTCCAGAACGCTGACTTTACTATTGTGAAGGTTATCCAGAATGATTGGCGTATAGCCCGCATCAATCAGTTGCACGCATGTATGGCTACCAATGTAACCGCTACCACCTGTGACTAAGACGTACATAATCGCTCCTCGATGATTATCATGATGCAACGATAACACGCTGCAAGGCTGAAAAAGGTGATCCATCCCCAATAAAATGGAATCGCTTACACAAACAGTTTATCACCTTTTAATACGGCCAGACAGGTGCCCCAGGCGGTGCGGAAAATCTGCTTCAGTCCGCCGGAACCCAGAAATATCGCTTAGTGTAATCGCTTACATTTTATGGTGTGATTTATCCGCAGCAGGTTTTCGCCGTATTTTTCAGACTACAGCCGAAGGAAACGCCGACATTTTATCCAGCAACCAGTGACGCAGAATCACAATATCGTCACGCCCGCTTTTCTCTTTGGTGGTCACCAGATAATAATTTGCACCGGGAAGATGATGCGGGAAAGGAACGGTGAGGATGCCTTTTTCAATGAAATCCCGGGCCAGCAAACTGCTGACAATCGCCACGCCTTGCCCGGCAATGGCAGCCTGAATTGCGTGAGTTTCGTCGGTAAAACGCAACCCGTTGTCGGTGTTGAGGTCACTCGGGCCGAAGTGCGCCCGCCAGTTTTCCCAGTCCGGCGAAGGGAGGGGGATGTGACGATTTTCAACATGAAACAGCGTCACGCCCGTCAGGTCTGCCAGAGTTTTCAACGCCAGCGCCGGGCTGGCGACCAGGATAAACGTGTCGCGATACAGCAATGTGGGATCCAGCGATTCATCGGCGGCCTCGCTGTAACGGATCGCCACATCCACGGTATTACGCGTTAAATCCACCAGCTCAATGCCGGTGTGCAGCCGTAAATCCATCGATGGTGCCGCCTGCTTTAAATCCGCCAGACGCGGAACCAGCCAGTGCGTCAGAAAATTCGAGGTGGTGGTCAGCGTCAGCGCAGGCGGTAATCCGGCGTGATGAATTTCCTCCACGGCAGCCTGCAAACCGGCAAAAGCCTGACGCGTCGCCTGCTGCAAAATATGCCCGGCGGCGGTCAGTTTTACCTCACGGGCGTTGCGTTCAAAAACGGCGGTGCCCAGCGCCTCTTCCAGAACACGGATCTGGTGGCTGATGGCCGTGGCCGTCACGCCGATTTCTTCGGCAGCGCGTTTAAAGCTGGCCTGTTGCGCCACCGCGTCGAACGCTCTCAGTGAACCCAGAGGTGGCAAGCGGATTTTTTTCATGATGAGTTATTTTCATTCGTGGCTGAAATCTATGACTTTGAGTCTCCTAAAATAAGCGGTGTAAGCTCCTTTATCAACATGATAAGGATGAATAATGTTCATCCTGATATCACAAGGTTTCGATCAAGGAGTTCTGTATGTCTGCCATTAATTTCCGGGTGCCTGCGCTGGCATTTTCACTCGGCGTTTTATTTATACTGTCACTGAGCCTCACGCTGTTGGGGGTGGCGCATCAGGGGCTGGAGACGCCGCTCACGCACGGCTTAGCGGGCGCGGCGGCTATTTTCTTCATGTTGTTTATGATCAGCGAACGCTACAACCCGCACCCGCTTTTACCGCAGCCCCTGCGGGTTTGCACCGAATTACAGATCAGTCTCTGGACCAGCGTTTTCTTTGCCGCCCTTTGCGTACCGGCTTTCTTCCTGCTGGCGTTGCTGCTGAAAAACAGTTACGGGTTCGGTTTGCTGCAAATCCTCCTGAGCTTTGCCCTGATTTTGCTGATGGTCCGGGCGGGCCATGCGCTGGGTGAAAAGCTTCAGGTTGCACTCACCCATGATAAACGTCTGCTTTTGGGCTTTACGCTGGCCGCTGCCGGAACCGGTATTATTGCAGCCATGCAGGAAGGCTGTGCATTCTGGCTGGCGCCGGTGCCCGCGATGGTCATCAGCGGCCTCGGGCTCGGGATGGTGAATCACGCCAGAAAGGTCAGGTTACAGGTGATTGCAGCGCAGGGAAGGTGGCTCAACGGCGTGGCGCTCATCGCCAGCACCGTGGTTTCACTGGCGCTGCTGACAATGATAGTGACGATTTACTCCGGTTACCTGGGGCTGGAAAACGGGTTCACGCTGCTGGGGATTTTTGCCCTGGCAGGCATGGTGGTGGCGCTGATGGCGGAAGCGTAAACCGCCATCAGCCGACCGGAAGCGGGGCAAGAATCAGAGTGCGTCAATCTGATAACGGTAGATATCGCCTTCAGGGACAAAACCCAGACGGTGCGTAATGCACTCCGGCGCATCTTCCGCGTGATGCGAAACAAACAGCAATTGTGTGTCGCCTTCACCAATCAGAATATCGACGAAACGGCGCACCAGCTGGCGGTTAATCGGATCCAACCCCTGCAACGGCTCGTCGAGGATCAGCAGCGCCGGATGTTTCACCAGCGCACGGGCAATCAGTGCCAGACGCTGTTGTCCCCACGACAGGCTGTGGAACGGTGTATCACCGGCATTGCCGCCGAGGCCGAGCAATTCCAGCCACTGGTTAGTGAGAAATCTCTGACGGTCAGAAACCGCCTGATAAATGCCAATCGAATCGAAGAATCCGGAGGTGATCACGTTGCGGACGCTGGTACTGACGCGGTAATCCAGATGCAGGCTGCTGCTGACATAACCGATATGACGCTTGATGTCCCAGATGGTTTCGCCGCTGCCGCGCCGGCGGCCAAACAGCGTCAGATCGTTACTGTAGCCCTGCGCGTGGTCGCCGGTGATCAGGCTGAGCAGCGTCGATTTCCCCGCGCCATTCTGCCCGGTGATCTGCCAGTGCTGACCGTGATCGACCTGCCAGCTTAAATTGTGCAGGATCGGTTTATCGTTGTATTGCACCACGCCATCGCGCAGGACGATCAGCGGGGAATCCTGTGGCGGCGTAACGCGCATCGTTGGATCTTCTGCTTCCGGCACGGCCATACCGTTCAGGCTTTCGCTGTGCGCCAGCTGTGCGACCAGCGCATCGGCCATCACCTGCTCACGCGGGCCAACGGAGGCCAGCGTACAATCTGCCAGAACGCCGACGTTTTGCACAAATGACGGAATATCATCGAAGCGGTTAAGCACGAGGACCATCGTCTGGCCTTCGCCGGAAAGGCTTTCCAGCAACTGCGCCAGCTGCGCGCGGGCATTGACGTCGAGCCCGTCGAAGGGTTCGTCAAGCACCAGTAAATCAGGTTTTTGCATCAGCGCCTGACATAACAGCGTTTTGCGGGTTTCGCCGGTGGATAAATATTTAAACCGGCGATCGAGTAATTTTTCGAGCCCAAACTGTGCGGCAAGGGCGGCGCAACGGGCGGGATCGCGTACTGCATCCTGAATGATTTCTGCCGTCGTCCGGCCGGTATCGTCTTCCCCTTCACTCAGTAAATCGGTGTTATTGCGCTGCCATTCATCCGCGACCAGCTTCTGGAGTTGCTCGAATGAAAGGCGAACGATGTGCGGAAAACTGTTTTCGCGCGTGCCTTTTAGCAGCGTTAGATCACCTGCCAGAGCTCGTGCCAGTGCGGATTTACCGCTGCCATTCGAACCGACGAATGCCCAGCTGTCGGACGGATGAATACTGAGATCGGAAAGTGCGAGGGTTCGGGTATCGCTGAGGCGAAAAACGCCTTGCGAGATATGCAACGACATTCTGCTATCCCTTTGAATTTATCTTTTGATTGATAAATTAAGGGATAAGCGTTGCACTCTCTCAAGTCAATTGACAATTCTGCAAAATGAAAACGCTTATTCTGCAAGATATTGATTAAGAATATTTTTTTAACATAAGGTGGCGATGATGACTTTGTCATCATCAAACTGTGCAAAGACCATCTGGCCCATTTTCAGCGCCAGGTTGTCGATGTCGCTGTTGGGAACCGTCGCGCACAGCGTTTCGCTGCTCAGCAATCTCATCAGCACTTCACTGTTACTTTTACCACGCTGGATACTGGTGACTTCACCTTGCAGGGCGTTGTGCGTGTTTTCGGCGCTGAAACCCAGGGTTATCCACGGTGCCTTGATCAATACCAGCACCTCTTTCCCCGGTGCCAGTGCCAGACGATCGGCACTTTGCTCCGTAATCGCGGCACGGATTTGCGTTTTACCGTCGGCCAGCATGATGTCGATATGCTGCTGAACGCTGCTCTGACCCCGTTCAACCACATTTCCAAAAAACTGATTACGGGCGCTGGTTTGCAGTGAAAAGCGTGAAATAGCCGCCAGCAAACTATCAAGTGGCAGGGAGTCTTCCTTCAGTACATCAAAGGCTTTTTGCTGAATTTGAGCCAGCAATTCATAAAGCTGGATCAGGCGCTCGCCATACGGCGTCAGCACAGCGCCACCGCCGCCTTTGCCCCCGGTACTGCGCTCTACCAGCGTCTGGTCGGCAAGCTGGTTCATTTCATTAATCGCATCCCAGGCGCTTTTATAGCTGATATTAGCGAGCTTCGCCCCCTGGCTGATGGAGCCGGTGTGGCGCACTTGTCGCAGTAATTCGATACGGCGCGGGTCGGCGAACAAACGTTGCTGGAGCTTCAGGGTTAAGAGAATTTCGGCTTGCATTGCAGCTTCCTTATTAGAATCATTCCTTCATTGTCGCCGTTAAACCTGCAGGCAGGCAAGTTGGCTAAATGCTAAAGTAATTACAGTCCCGTGCTGTTATTATCCACAACAGTTTGATTTTACGTTTTGACTTCAGGTGTGAAGTCCAACATCGCTTTAGAGCGGTTAAGCCAGTCAAGTGAGGCTATCATGTTAGAGCTATTAGAAAGTTTGATTTTCGCTGCCATCATGGTACCGATCTTCATCGCTGTGATCCTGGGCCTGATCTGGGGGCTGGGCGAAGTGTTCAACGTTATTTCCAAAGTGGGTCATTCTAAAGAGTCCCGTAATACACCTCATTACTGAAAATGAGATGCCTGCTTTCAGAACCCGGCCCCGTGCCGGGTTTTCTTTTTTCAGCCGATTTTCTGGCGACAGATCAATAAACTCAAGTTCTTCAAACGCCTGCTAAATAAATCTGGTGACAAGGCTTTTCCTTACGCTGTATTGTTTTATACATAACGAACACAATACCTAACTGGCGAGGAGAACCAATGAATTACTCATGGGGCAAAGTACTGACAGCAACTGTTTTGATTGCAGGTGTGGGTACTCAGGCGCAGGCAGCAGAAAAAATCACGGTTTTTGCCGCGGCGTCACTCACTAACGCATTACAGGAAATCGCATCTGACTATCAGAAAGAAAAAGGCGTTCAGGTTGTCTCGTCTTTCGCTTCCTCATCCACGCTGGCTCGCCAGATTGAGCAGGGCGCGCCTGCCGATATGTTCATTTCTGCCGATCAGCAGTGGATGGATTACGCCATCAGCAAACAGCAGATGGTAGATAATACGCGTTACACTTTGCTGGGTAATGAACTGGTACTGATTGCGGCGACCAGCAGTAAAATCGACAAAGTGGATATCTCTGAAAAAACGCAGTGGACTCAGCTTATCGGCGACAGCCGTCTGGCGGTGGGCGATCCGGATCATGTCCCGGCGGGTATTTATGCCAAAGAGGCCCTGCAAAAACTCGGAGCCTGGACCACGCTGGAGCCTAAACTGGCGCGTGCAAGTGACGTTCGCGCGGCGATGGCTCTGGTCGAACGTGAAGAATCCCCGATTGGGATCGTTTATGGCTCTGACGCAGTTGCCAGCAAAAAAGTGAAAGTGGTGGGTATTTTCCCTGCATCGAGCCACAAACCGGTTGAGTATCCGATGGCGATTGTTAAAGGCCATGAAAATGCGACCGTGAGTGGTTTTTATGATTATCTGAAAACGCCTGCGGCTGCTGAAATCTTCAAGAAATACGGTTTCACACCGCGCGGTTAATCCGTTTATCGCCGAAATCTCAAAGCCATCCCTCCGGGGATGGCTTCATATTTGCCCCACGTTGTGATGTCATACTAAAGCGCTGATCACTTTCGTGATATCGCTGGTGCCACATGCAAAATGCTCTGAATACCCAATCTCGGGGCGCTCCTCGCTGCTGATTAAAGGCTTTACCTTTTTTGCCGATATTTTATCTTTAGCTGCACATTTACTTCAGGATTAACGAGCCGACATGATGTTGAGTGAATATGAGTGGCAGGCGGTATTTCTTAGTCTGAAAGTATCGAGCCTGGCCGTAGTTTGCAGTCTGCCGCTTGGTATTCTGATGGCGTGGATCCTGGTCCGCTGCCGTTTTCCCGGCAAATCCCTGCTTGACAGCATTATCCATTTACCTCTGGTGCTGCCGCCAGTGGTGATAGGCTATTTGCTGCTGGTGGTCATGGGGCGACGCGGCGTTGTCGGGCAGTGGCTCTATAACTGGTTCGGCTTCAGTTTCAGTTTTAGCTGGCACGGTGCCGTGCTGGCGTCTGCCGTTGTGGCATTCCCGCTGATGGTGAGGGCGATACGCCAGTCGCTGGAGACCGTTGATCCCAAACTTGAACTCGCTGCCCGTACGCTGGGCGCTTCGCCGTGGCGGGTCTTTTTTACGATCACCTTACCGCTGTCGGTTCCGGGTGTGATTGTCGGTATCGTGCTGTCGTTTGCCCGCTCTCTGGGCGAGTTTGGCGCAACGATTACTTTTGTGTCGAACATTCCGGGCGAAACCCGCACCATCCCGCTGGCGATGTATACCCTGATTGAAACTCCGGGCGCAGAAGGTGCCGCAGCACGGCTTTGCGTGCTGGCTATTTTGCTGTCTCTGGCAGCGTTATTGATTTCTGACTGGCTGGCGAAACGCAGCCGTATCCGGCTGGGAGGCTGAAATGCTTGAACTCGATTTCAGTCAAAAACTGGGGACTCTCGATTTAGAGGTGGCGCAGACATTACCTGCGCAGGGGATCACGGCAATCTTTGGTCTGTCTGGTGCAGGAAAAACGTCACTGATTAACGCGATTGGTGGGCTGACGAAACCGGACTCTGGCCGCATTACGCTAAATGGACGTATCTTATCAGACACCCAAAATAATATATTTCTGCCACCGGAAAAGCGCCGTGTCGGCTATGTGTTTCAGGATGCCCGCCTGTTTCCGCATTATCGGGTAAAAGGTAATTTGCAATATGGCATGGCCCCGGCGATGCGTGGTCAGTTCGACGCTATTGTTCGTCTGCTGGGGATCGGGCCTTTGCTTGATCGTTTCCCGCTCACGTTATCGGGTGGCGAAAAACAGCGCGTGGCGATTGGCCGTGCGCTGCTGACTGCGCCTGAAATTTTACTGATGGATGAACCGCTGGCCGCGCTGGATATTCCGCGTAAACGCGAGTTAATGCCGTATCTGGAGCGTCTGGCGCAGGAAGTCAGCATTCCGATTTTGTATGTGACGCACAGCCTGGATGAGATTCTGCGTCTGGCGGAAAAAGTGCTGGTGCTGGATGCGGGGAAAGTGCTGGCGATGGGCGCGCTGGAGGAAGTGTGGGCGAGCAACGTCATGCGTCCGTGGCTGCCTAAAGAAGAACAAAGCAGCGTGCTGAATGTCAGCGTACTGGAACACCATCCACGTTATGAAATGACCGCGCTGGCCATTGGCGATCAACGTTTGTGGATCAGTAAAGTGGATGAAGCACCCGGCACAGCGCTGCGCATCCGCGTGAATTCCACCGACGTTTCGCTGGTTCTGCAACCGACCGCCAATAACAGCAGCATTCGCAACATTTTACCCGCCAAAGTGCTGGAATGTCTGGATGTCGGTAATCAGGTAGAGGTGAAGCTGGCGATGGCGGATCACATTATCTGGGCGCGTATCACGCCCTGGGCACGCGATGAACTGATGGTTCGCGCCGGGCAATGGTTGTATGCGCAGATCAAAAGTGTCTCTGTAAACCGCTAATCTTTAGGCGTTTTGAAGGCTTCGTAAAGTGCCAGTACCTGTTCTGCAAACTCGTCATCAATGATGTAGAAATAGCATTCCGGCACATTCAGTACGCGGGCGAAATGGCACATGGTGTCGAAGTTCGGGCTGTATGTGCCGCTTTCATATTGCGAGACGCGTGAACGCGCGGTGCTCTCGTCAATTCCAGCCAGAACTCCCAGTTTTTCCTGTGTCAGTTTAGCTTTGGTTCGTGCATATTTCAGTCGATATGGGATCATCTTCAATAACCATGAAAACAGTATTGACGTTATGTTTAGCATCACTTAACATAATTGTTGTTTAGAGTTACTGGACATCGTAAAAGGAAAGTGTAGTTCAACTTTATGCACACCAAAGGAAGGATAATGAAAAAGGAAACTGACTGGCATCCGGCGGATATCATTGCCGGGCTGCGCAAGAGAAAGACGACGCTGGCAGCCGTATCCCGTGAAGCAGGTCTGGGGTCGTCAACGCTGGCAAATGCGCTGGCACGCCCGTGGGCTAAAGGCGAAATGATCATTGCCAGTGCACTGGGTTTGCATCCTTCGGCGATCTGGCCCAGCCGATATTTTGACGAAAATCGTCAGTTGATTTTACGGACCATAAGACAGAAAAAGAAAAAAACAGAATGAAAACTCGCTGAGGCGATTGATGTATAACGCCTTCCATCCTGATAAAGGAAGGCGTATGCCGCGGAAGGTCAGTTCAGAACTTTGCTGCGAATAACGTCTGCAATTCCCGGTGTTTCATTGTCGCCAATGACCAGCGCCGCACGTTCTTTGATAGCGTCGGCCGCATTGCCCATCGCCACGCCCAGCCCGACGTTTTCCAGCATACTCAGGTCATTATAGTTATCCCCGAAAGCCACAACATCCTGCATGCTCATACCCTGGGATTCCACCCATTCCTGCAGACGACGCCCTTTGCTATTCCCCCCTTTGGCAACGTCAACCTGGTCATGCCATGACCATTCGCAGGCCAGACCGAGATCGTTTTCAACCTGTGCAGCGAAGGTGTGCAGGGCGTCGAGATCCTGATGTGAGGTGGCGAATTTCCAGATGGATTGCGCCTCGTCAGCGGCTTCACGCAGGCTGTTCACCTGGACGATATTTGGGCGCTGATGTTCCGGCAGGCTCTGACCCCAGGCAATAGAACGGGTGACGTGACCGCTGGGCTGCTGATACAGCATGGCATCATCGACATACAGCAGGCCGTGAATACCGTGATAATCCAGCAAATCGATCACTTTCTTCGCTTTCACGCTGTCGAGCGGGTCAGAGGTCATCACCTTACGTGCCTGATAATCATACAAATAAGTGCCATTGCAGCAGATAGCCGGTGTATCGAGCTGTAATGCCTGATAAAACGGGTGGATGGCCACATGATGACGGCCTGTGACGACCACTATTTTGATTCCCTGAGCGCGGGCATCGGCTAACGCGGCGAGAGATTCAGGGAGGATACGTTTTTGACGGTCGAGCAGAGTACCGTCGAGATCGAGCGCAATAATGCGATAAGTCATGGGCAGTCCATCGTAAAGTGAAGAAATTATCGCCATGTTACCGTGTTAAGCCTGCTAATTAAACTCTGTATCCGGTACTGCTAGCCCGCTGGGTTATCATGTTAATCTGAGCTACGCTTTTAAAAACATAACGACTCATTCAGTTTTAATAAGGAGATGTCATGAAGCAAGTTGTCTACGTTGCCAGCCCTGAGAGCCAGCAAATTCACGTTTTTCGTCTGGCGGACACGGGTGACCTGAGCCTGCTGCAAACAGTGGAAGTCCCCGGACAGGTCCAGCCGATGGTCATCCATCCGGACGGTCATCGCCTGTATGTCGGTGTGCGTCCGGAGTTTGGCGTGCTGACTTACCGCATTGATAGTGAAGGGAAGCTGGAAGAAGCGGCGATGGCTCCTTTGCCGGGCAGCCCGACACATCTGGGCATTGACCTTCAGGGGCGTTTTGTTTTCTCAGCGTCTTACAGTTTTAACAACGTCAGTATCCATCCGCTGGATGAAAAAGGTCACGCGCTGGCACCTGTGCAGGTCCTGGAAAACATACAGGCACCGCATTCTGCCAATATCGACCCGACCAACCAGCTGCTGATGATCCCGGCGCTGAAAGAAGACCGTATCCGCCAGTTTGATTTCAGTGCGAAGGGGGAAGCGACGCCGCATGCCGGGTCAGAGCTGAAAACAGCTGCCGGCGCAGGCCCGCGTCATATGGCATTCCACCCGAATCATCATTTTGCCTACTGTGTAAATGAGCTTAACAGCAGTGTGGATGTGTACCAGAAAGACGTCAGTACCGGCGAATACCGTCAGGTGCAGACGCTGGGTATTCTGCCTGCTGATTTCGCGGGTACCTGCTGGGCGGCAGATTTACACATTACGCCGGATGGGAAATTCCTCTACGCCTCTGACCGCACTGCCAGCCTGATTTCTGTGCTGCGCGTATCTGCAGACGGCAGCGTGCTGGAGCTGGTCGGGCATCATGCTACTCAGGCTCAGCCTCGTGGTTTCAATATCGATCACTCCGGCCAGTATGTGATCACCGCCGGCCAAAAATCGGATGCTATTGAAGTAGCGAAAATTGATCAGCAGAACGGCCATCTGACCACGCTGAAAACCTACACCGTGGGCAAAGGCCCGATGTGGGTAAGCATTCTGGATATTCATTAATTACGCAGGTTTATTGATTATTTTCGCTAATGTTTTATTTTGAATTGATCAATAATACCGCATTGAAATAATGATCAAGCCCCTGTAATCAGGGGCTTTTTTGTTCCCTCTCTCTTTTGTGCCATTGTTAAGAAATATTTTAACTTCCCTCTAAATGTTGACTCGTGCTGGTCGATAACTCTCCCGTTATTCACTCATTCTTCGGTGGTTATGCCGCTGCGGAATAAGTCCTTTTAGTCATCAGGGAGAAGAAAATGAATGTACTTTCAGGGATCGGTGGCCGGGTTCGTCACGCCACAATCGCCAACAAACTCGGTGCAAGCTTTGCACTGGTGTTGCTGCTGGGATCCTTTATCGCTGTGTCCGGTATTTATCATCTGACCAGCATCAATCAGCGGGCAGAAAAAGCTACGTTGCTCAAAACAGTAAATGACCTGCTGAGTGGTGCCAAATTTTCCCGACTTTCCTACATGGCGACCAAAGACCCCAAATTTGTTGAAGAAAACCGTCAGGCGCTGGATAAACTGGAAGCCCGGCAGGCCGAGGTCGCAGCCTATTCGTGGGACACTGAAGATCAGCGTCTGGTGGAAACCATGCCGGAGAATATCCGTCGTTACCGGGAAAGCTGGCAACAAACGCTCAATCCTCCTGCAGGCAGTGATCCGGCACAAATTACAGCACAGCTGGCAGAAGCAGGCCTGGCGCTGACCTCGGCGTCGAACACATTGCTGGATCATGAAATGACGAACTTGCATGAAGAAGTCAGTCAGACTATCCGGCAGATGATTGCGATTATTGTCGCTACCGTCATCGTCAGTATTTTGATTTCATGGCGAATTACCCGCCAGCTGACCTTACCGTTACGCCGCACATTGCAAACCGCAGAACGCATTGCGGCCGGTGATCTTTCCATTCACGCTGCCAGCCACAGTTTTGATGAAGTCGGTCAACTGAGCCGCGCGATTGAAACCATGAACCAGAACCTGCATGGCATTATTGGTGATATTCGTGAAGGCGTGACGCAAGTGACGCGTGCGTCCAGTGAGATTGCCGCAGGCAATATTGATTTGTCAGCGAGAACTGAAGAACAGGCTGCCGCGTTGGGGCAAACCGCCGCGAGCATGGAACAACTGACATCGACAGTGAAACAAAACGCCGACAATGCGACTCAGGCCAGCCAGCTGGCGTCTGATGCTGCGACTACTGCGGCAAGGGGCGGTAAGCTGGTCACCGATGTCGTGGGGGTCATGAAAGAAATTGCCGTCAGCTCGAAACAAATCTCGGAAATCACGACAGTCATTAACAGCATCGCTTTCCAGACGAATATTCTGGCGTTAAATGCCGCTGTTGAAGCGGCACGGGCCGGTGAGCAGGGCCGTGGTTTTGCCGTGGTTGCCAGCGAAGTGCGGAGTCTGGCGCAGCGCAGCGGGCAGGCTGCAAAAGAAATTGAAGGGCTTATCGATAAATCGGTGATTAACGTCAATAACGGCTCGCAGCTGGTTGCCAGAGCGGGTGACACGATGGAAGAGATCGTCGGTTCTGTTCGCCATGTGACGCAGATCATTCATGAAATTGCTTCTGCATCTGATGAGCAAAGCCGGGGGATCAGCCAGATAGCGCTGGCAGTTGCAGAAATGGATACTGTCACGCAGCAAAACTCGGCACTGGTGCAGCAGTCAGCCAGCGCTGCGGCTTCACTCGACGAGCAGGCAGTGAATCTGGAACGGACGGTGTCAGTGTTCCGTCTCACCCACTAAAGAAGATAAGTTGCCTGAAATTGCGCTAAAAAAAAGCCGCCGGAGTTGCTTCCGGCGGCTTTCTGCTTTCTTGGGACGATATTATTTCGCTGGCTGAGTCAGCACGTTGTTGTACTGCCACAGACGATTGAAATTCAGATCGTTAAGGTTGCGCGACTGTTTCTGGTCTTTCGGCACATTACCTGCGAAAGGCTGGCCTGAGAAGACGGAAGCGCCCCACGGATTCATCTGGTCATAGCTATTGTCGAAATGGCTGTCACGAATAACGAGCTGGCTGTTTGGCGTTGTGCCAGCAACGTAGCCGTTTTCCGCGCCTTCATCCCATGAACGGCCCATTTTCGCTTTTGCAGCTTGTTCGAAACCACGGTCACCGGTCAGGTTACTGTCGATAACCAGGAAGCCGTAAGGTGCATTCGCCGGTGTGTTCGGTGCGAAGATTGACGCCTGTTTCACACCACGGCTGCTGACTGTGTGGAATTCGACGTGGTCGAATACCGCATTCGCGCGGCCAAATACGTAATCCACGTCGCCGACAATCAGGCTGTTATGCACATAAGCACGACTGTAACGGGTGTTATCTGTCTGGTTGTGGATATTGGCGGTGTTCACCATGAAGGTATTCTGGCGGCCAATCAGGCGCACGTTATCCAGAATGACGTTATCACCGTCGGTGCGTAATGCGACCGCCGGGTGCTCACCCGCATCCACGGTATCGAGCAGAGAATTGCCGATCGTCAGGTTCTGCAACTGCAGGCCATTACTTTGTGACCAGACGGTTGCCGTGCAGCCCGTGCCGATCGTTTCAGTCGTCTGGGTCGCGCAGTTCTGGAACATATAATATGCACGATCGCCCGGCAGGAACTGGCCGTTAGGGCTGACGGTTGAACGGTAAGCTGCTGGCGTAGCAGAGGCTTCCAGGGTTTGCGTCAGGGTGACATCAGACGCGCTGTTGCCTGCGCCGAACAGTGTGATCGGTGGTGCGCCAGCCGGGATGTATACCGCGCCGTTGTAAGTGCCCGGCAGGATTTTAATGAAGATACGTTCGCCGTGGTTACGGACGGCCAGCGCGGCATTCACTGCCTGCTGTACGTTAGCGTAAGCCGCGCCATCAGTACCTGACTGCGGGCCAACCACGAAGCTGGATTTTGCGGCATCAGTGCTTGCCAGTTTAGGGAACCAGCCCTGCTGCTGAACCTGCAAAGAAGGGCCGCCAAAGGCCAGATAGTTTTTCGCTGTAAAGTTGGCCGCTTCGTCCGCAGATAATACGGGCAGTGACGCGGTGCCTGGGGCAACCTGGCTGGATAAGCCTTCGTGGCTGCTGCTACATGCCGCCAGGATCAGGCTGGCAGACAACATAGCGCACGCGCGCGACAGGGTGGAAATTTTCACTGTGACAGACTCCTTGATGAAGAAGGTTATTCTTTTTTTTCAATGTTGCGGCAAATGCCGCAATAAAAAAACGGTGGCCAGCAAAACTGACCACCTATTCTGCGCCTGTTATACCACAGGAATCAGCTGTATATCACTGCCAGTGATGCTTTGCCGCAAGCGTAGTCAGATCACTTGCTGATATCTGCGCCGCCGGACAATTTCAGCAATGCCTGCGCGACGGCTTTGGACGATGCCGGGTTCTGGCCTGTAATCAGTTTGCCATCGGTGACAACGTACGGACGCCAGTCTGCCGCCTTACTGTAATCGCCGCCGTTTTTCTTCAGTTCATCTTCTACCAGGAAAGGCACGATGTCGGTCAGGCCAACGGCATCTTCCTCACTGTTACTAAAACCGGTCACGCGCTTATCTTTCACCAGCGGCGTGCCGTCTTCCACCAGCACGTGACGCAGAACACCTGGCGCATGGCAGACCGCAGAAACCGGTTTGCCCGCAGCCCAGAATGCCTGGATCAGCGCGACCGAATGCGCATCTTCTGCCAGATCCCACAGCGGGCCATGGCCGCCGGGATAGAAAATAGCGTCGAAGTCGCTGGCATTCACTTCGGCAAGTTTCACCGTATTCGCCAGTGCTTTCTGCGCCACCTTATCGCCGCGAAAACGCTCCGTGGTTTCAGTCTGTGCATCCGGCTCATCACTTTTCGGATCCAGCGGCGGCTGCCCGCCTTGTGGCGAAGCCAGCGTTATTTCAACGCCGGCATCCAGAAATTCATAGTAGGGCGCGGTGAACTCTTCCAGCCAGAAACCGGTTTTCTTGCCGGTGTTGCCGAGCTTATCGTGTGATGTCAATACAATCAGTAATTTCATGTTACCTCCTGTGGACGCAGTCAGGTGTTAATCCTGCCCGACACGAACGACCAGTTTGCCAAAGTTTTTCCCCTCAAGCAGACCAAAGAACGCCTGCGGTGCATGCTCCAGCCCTTCAACGATATCTTCACGGAACTTCACTTTTCCGGCTTCAAACCATTCGCCCATCTGTTTCGAAAATTCAGGGTAGCGATGGCCGTAATCATCAAAAATAATAAAGCCCTGCACGCGCATGCGCTTTCTCAAAATGGTGCTGGTCAGTAATGACAGGCGATCCTGACCTTCTTTCAGGCCCGTGGCGTTGTATTGAGAAACCAAACCACACACCGGAATACGTGCTTTGGTATTGAGCAGCGGCAGAACCGCGTCAAACACTGCGCCGCCGACGTTTTCGAAATAAATATCAATGCCCTCAGGGCAGGCGGCTTTGAGGCGTTGATCCAGGTCCGGTGCCCGGTGATCAAGACATTCATCGAAGCCGAAATGTTCAACGGCATAACGGCATTTCTCTTCGCCACCGGCAATGCCGATAACGCGGCAACCTTTGATTTTACCGATCTGCCCGACCAGCGAACCCACCGGCCCGGTAGCGGCGGCCACGACCAGCGTTTCACCAGGCTTCGGTTCTCCGATATCCAGTAATCCCATAAAAGCAGTGAAGCCCGGCATGCCTAAAACACCGAGCGCCAGAGAAGGTTTTTTCAACGCTGCGCCTTCGAGTTTTTTGACGGCTTTGGCATCGGCGACGGCGTAATCCTGCCAGCCGGTGCTGCCCACCACTAAATCACCCGCGCTGAACTCCGGGCTGTGGGACTCCACCACGCGGGAAACGGCGCCGCCGGTCATCACTTCCCCGATTTGTACCGGTGCTGCATAAGAAGGTGCGTCGCTCATGCGGCCACGCATATAAGGGTCGAGCGACAGCCAGACAGTACGCAACAATAGCTGCCCGTCTTTCGCCTGAGGTAATGGTGCCTTTTCCAGACGGAAATTTTCATCAACAGGTTTACCATGAGGGCGGGATGCCAGCACGATGCGGCGGTTTTCAGACTGAGATTGAGACATACCAATACCTTCCCGTTTCATATAAGAGAGTTAAAAGTCGACGTAATTGGGAATAAGTATAGGACGCGAAGTTGTTTTCGCATGAAGCGGTTTATGCCATGTTCTTATGAGTCATGCGTTTTATCCCCAAACTGTGACCATCATCTTTTCCTATGACTTTGTCCGAGAAATCCCTTTAAGTCTGTGAAGTGCGCAGGTATGTTCGGTAAGGTTTTTGACCACTTGCTCCGTTTTATCTTTCAGATTAATAAGCATAAAAAAGGTATCCCGATGCGTAAAACACCTCTGGCACTCAGTGCCGTTTTCCTGCTGCTCAGCCTTGGCCAAACGGCGACGGCAAAAGACGCTGCGCCCGCGCCGCTGTATCCGGGCGTTAACGTTGCACAACTCGCCCAACAGTCGCCGGTTCACTGGGTTTCTGTCGCGCAAATTGAAAACAGTCTGCAAGGCCGTCCGCCGCTGGCGGTGGGGTTTGATATTGATGACACGGTGTTGTTTTCCTCGCCGGGCTTTTACCGTGGCCAGCTGGAATTTTCTCCGGGCAAACAGGACTATCTGAAAAACCCGAAATTCTGGGAAAAAATGAATAACGGCTGGGACGAGTTCAGCATGCCGAAAGACGTGGCGAAAAGCCTGATTGCCATGCACCTCAAACGCGGCGACAGCATTTATTTCGTTACCGGGCGCAGTGAAACCAAAACCGAAACCGTCACCAAAACCTTGCAGAACGATTTCCAGATCCCGCAAGACAAAGTCAATCCGGTGATTTTTGCCGGTGACAAAGCCGGGCAGAACACCAAAACGCAGTGGCTGAAAGATAAGCAGATGAAGATTTTCTACGGGGATTCGGACAACGACATCACCGCCGCACAGGCCGCCGGTGCGCGCGGTATCCGCGTATTACGTGCGTCAAACTCCAGCTATAAACCGTTACCGCAGGCCGGCATCTTTGGCGAAGAAGTGATTGTGAATTCTGAGTACTGATAAGAAAAGCAGTGGCAGGATTTGCGCCTCACCAGAATACAGGTGAGGCGCAGAAAAAAATTACTTCACACTCACATCAATATCGCCGAAGTATTTCTTCGACAGTGTCTTCACTACGCCGTCGTTCTGCACTTTGGCGATCGCGGTATCAAGTTTTTCTTTCAGCGCGGTATCACCTTTGCGCAGGCCGAATGCAATGCCGCTGCCGAGGATTTTATCGTCGCGTACGGCGTCGCCGACAAAGCCGTAATCCTTGCCATCAGGACGTGACAGGAATCCGCTCTGGCCTGCCGGAGCCAGCACTAACGTGCCGTCCAGACGCCCTGAGGACAGGTCCAGATACACCTGGTTCTGATCCTGGTAAGAAACGATATCCACGCCTTTCGGTGCCCAGTGCGCCTGCGCGTAACTTTCCTGAATCGAGCCCTGCAACACACCGATATGTTTACCTTTCAGCGCATCAACGGTCGGCAGCAGGCCGGAATCTTTTTTGGCAATCAGCTTCGTCGGTACGCGGTAAATCACATTCGTGAAATCAATCGCCTGACGACGTTTTTCCGTCACGTTCATGGCGGAGTTAATCGCATCAAATTTACGCGCCTGAAGGGCGGCAATCAGGCCATCGAAAGAGGTGTCGTACCATTCGCATTTCACGCTGGCCGCGGCGCAAACGGCATTACCCAAATCAATATCAAAGCCCTGCAATTCGCCGGTGGCGCTTTTGGATTCAAACGGCGGATACTGCGCTTCCAGACCGAATTTCAGCGTGGAACCGTCCGCCAGCGCAGAAAAAGACGCCACGGCGCAACCTAACAGCAATGCGATTTTCAATTTTTTCATTATTCACAATTCCCCTGCGGTATCAGAAAGTAGGCTCAGACGCGGCACAGACGGCGTGCGCCTTCGTACAGCGTGTCGTTATCTTTGGCAAAGCTCAGGCGGATAAGCCCGGTGGGTTTGTTATTACTGTAAAAGGCCGACAGCGGGATGGTGGCAATCTGGTGATCCCGAATCAGGCTCAGCACAAATTCATCGTCGGTCAGCGGGCTGAAATGACTAAAACTCGCCAGCATAAAGAAACTGCCACGGCTTGGGAGTAATTCAAAGCGGGATTCGCTCAGCGCTTCCGCCAGCAAATCGCGTTTTTTCTGATAAAAATCCGCCAGACCGAGATAGCTTTGCGGATCGGCCAGCGCTTCGGCAAAGGCAACCTGCATCGGCGTGTCGGCGGAGAACACCATAAACTGATGCACTTTGCGGATTTCGTCCATCAGTTCCGCCGGTGCCAGGCAGTAGCCCACGCGCCAGCCGGTGACGTGATAGGTCTTGCCGAACGATGACACAATGACGCTGCGCTCGGCCAGCTGCGGATGGCAGGCCATGCTTTCGTGGCGCTCGCCGTCGAAAACTACGTGCTCGTAAACTTCGTCCGACAAAATCACGATGTCAGTGTCTTTGGTCAGCGCCGTCAGACGTTCGATGTCGAAATCAGTGAAAATCGCGCCGGTCGGGTTGTGCGGGCTGTTGATGATGATCATGCGCGTGCGGCTGTTGATGGCGCTCGCAACCTGATCCCAGTCGATGCTGAAATCTTCCATCGACAGGCCGATCGCCACCGGTTTAGCGCCCTGTAAGCGGACAATCGGCGCGTAGCTGTCAAACGACGGTTCGAAATAAATGACTTCATCGCCCGGATGCACCAGCGCGCTGATGGCGGAATACAAGCCTTCGCTGGCGCTGGCAATCACGGTAACTTCGCTGTCAGCGTCATAATGGCAGCCGTAAAGTGCTTCGACTTTGGCGGAAAGCGCATGGCGCAGCGCGGCCACGCCGCTCATCGGTGCGTACTGGTTATGACCGTCGCGCATGGCTTTGGCGACGCTGTCGATAAGCGCAGGCTGGCAGGAGAAATTCGGTGCGCCCTGCGATAAGTTCAGGGCATTGTGCTCGGCGCTGAGCTGGCCGATCACGGTGAAAATAGTGGTGCCGACGTCCGGTAATTTAGACTGCGGCGACATTGCGCTTTTCATAGCATTTTCCCCAAAGGAAACAGGCCGGGCGGCCATGAGAAGGTTAAAACGGGTGTTTAACGATTAAGCAGCAGTTCGCCTGTGCCGACAATGGAAAATTTGTCATACTCGCTATGATCAGCCGTCATGGCTAAATGCTGAATTTACCGGGGGCACCGTGGCTCTTTCGCCTGAACTGTCGTATCTGAATGCACTGAATTTACCGTCGCTCAACGTGCTCAAAACCTTTGCTGTCGTCGCACAAACCCTGAATCTGACGCATGCCGCCACGTTACTGCACATTACGCAGGGCGCGGTCAGCCGCCAGATAACCGGGCTGGAAACATCGCTGGGGTATCCGTTGTTTTTACGTCAGGCCCGCGGTCTGACGCTGACCCCGCGCGGTGCGCAGCTATTACCGCCCGTGCAGCAGGCGCTGTCGCTGATGGGGGATGCGCTGAAACGCGTCGGTTCACACCCGGACACGCTGCGGATCAAATGCCCGACCTGTTCGATGCGCTGGTTATTACCACGCGTGATCCAGCTGCAAAACGACCGGCCTGATATGCGCATCGAACTGACGGCCTCGATTGCGCACGGCGTGGATTTCAGCAATGAGCATTTTGATGCCGCCGTGATTTTCGGGCGGCCACCGGAATCGCAGCGCCGGGCGCATCATCTGTTTGACGAAGTGCTGACGCCGGTCTGTACGCCGGATTTTTTGCCCCGCCATAAAGGGAAAACTGCGGTTGCCGACCTGGCGGATAAAACGCTGCTGCACCCGACCCGCGACCGTCGCGACTGGCTTTTGTGGCTGCGGGAAGAGGGCGTGCAGGGGCTGCCGTCGGAGAAATCACAGCATTTCGACACGCTGGATCTGGCGATTAACTCTGCACTTCAGGGTTATGGCGTGGCGATCGGCGATCTGACGTTAATCGAAGATGATTTGCAGGCGGGCAGGGTGATTGCGCCGTTCCCGCTTTGCGTGGCAAGCGGTGCGTCTTATACGTTGTTGTATCCGGAAAACCCGACGCCCGCGCTGAAAGTGGCGATTGATTTTCTCAATGAACAGGCGCGTCTCAGCCGGGAAAAGCTGAGCGCGCTGTTATCAACATCGCACCGGCTGGTCAGCGCCGTTTGATCAATACCGTATGATCAATAGAGTGCGCCGAGGGCGCTGGCAATGGCACCGGTCAGTTTACGGAGTTCTTGCGGCGTGATGATGTACGGCGGCATCAGGTAAATCAGCTTGCCGAACGGACGGATCCACACGCCCTGTTCCACGAAATGTTTTTGCAGTTGCGCCATGTTGACCGGCTGGTGCATTTCCACCACGCCAATCGCGCCGAGCACCCGCACATCGGCCACTGCCGGATGTTCAGCCAGCGGCAGTAATTCATTTTTCAGCTGCTTCTCGATATTCAGCACCTGCGCCTGCCAGCGGTTTTCCGACAATAAGCGCAGGCTGGCATTGGCGACCGCGCAGGCCAGCGGATTGCCCATAAACGTCGGGCCGTGCATGAAACAACCCGCTTCGCCGTTGCTGATCACTTCCGCGACATGTCGCGTGGTCAGCGTGGCGGAAAGCGTCATATAGCCGCCGGTCAGCGCTTTGCCGAGGCAGAGAATATCTGGCGAAATTTTCGCATGGTCACAGGCAAACAGCTTGCCGGTACGGCCAAAACCGGTGGCAATCTCATCGGCAATCAGCAGCACGCCGTATTGATCGCATAATTTACGCACCCGTTTTAGATACAACGGATGGTAAATCCGCATTCCGCCCGCGCCCTGAACCACCGGCTCTAAAATCACCGCGGCAATTTTGCTGTGGTTTTCATCGAGCATTTTGGCGAAAGGCGCAATATCCGCTTCGTCCCATTCGCCGTCAAAACGGCTCTGCGGCGCGTCGGCAAACAGATGCTGCGGCAGATATCCCTGATACAAACTGTGCATCGAATTTTGCGGATCGCAGACCGACATCGCACCGAAGGTATCGCCGTGATAGCCGTTGCGCAGCGTCAGCAGCGTCTGACGTTTCTCGCCGCGCGCCTGCCAGTATTGCATCGCCATTTTCAGCGCCACTTCCACCGCGACCGAACCTGAATCCGCCAGAAACACGCATTCCAGCCCGGCGGGCGTCATTTCCACCAGACGGCGCGACAGCGCGATGGCTGAAGGATGCGTGATGCCGCCAAACATGACGTGTGACATTTTGCCAATTTGCTCAACCGTGGCCTGATTCAGCTGCGGGTGGTTATAGCCGTGGATCGCCGCCCACCAGGACGACATGCCGTCCACCAGCTCACGTCCGTCGGCCAGATGTAAAAGCACGCCGGATGCCGATTCCACCGGATACGCGGGCAGCGGTTTGGTCATGGATGTGTACGGATGCCAGATGTGGCGCTGGTCGAATTCGATATCGGCGGGGCTCATAAAGGATTCCTGCGGGCGGTAAGTTGTAAACTAAAAAATGTAATTCTCATTGACCGTAAACTAAAACGAATCGAGAATGGTTGACAGTATACCGACCATAAAAACGTTCACGAAACATTTATTTTGGAGTTGTCGCATGACTACCCGCACCCAATGGACGCTTGAAAAAACTCAGGCACTGTTTTCCAAACCTTTCCTTGAGCTGATGTTTGAAGCCCAGCAGGTTCACCGTCAGCACTTCGATCCGCGTCAGGTTCAGGTCAGTACGCTGTTGTCGATCAAAACCGGTGCCTGCCCGGAAGACTGTAAATACTGCCCGCAGAGTTCCCGTTACAAAACCGGGCTGGAATCTGAGCGTCTGATGGAAGTCGAGCAGGTACTTGAATCCGCCCGTCAGGCGAAAGCCGCCGGTTCGACCCGTTTCTGCATGGGCGCCGCGTGGAAAAACCCGCACGACCGTGACATGCCGTACCTCGAGCAAATGGTGCAGGGCGTGAAAGAACTGGGGATGGAAACCTGCATGACGCTCGGCACGCTGAACACCACCCAGGCGCAGCGTCTGGCGCATGCCGGTCTGGATTTCTACAACCACAATCTGGATACCTCGCCGGAATTTTACGGCAGCATCATCACCACCCGCAGCTATCAGGAACGTCTGGATACGTTGTCGGAAGTGCGCGGCGCGGGCATTAAAGTCTGCTCCGGCGGGATTGTCGGTTTGGGTGAAACCGTCAAAGACCGTGCCGGGCTGCTGATGCAGCTGGCGAACCTGCCGGTGCCGCCGGAAAGCGTGCCGATCAACATGCTGGTGAAAGTCAAAGGCACGCCGCTGGCCGATAACGACGACGTCGATCCGTTTGATTTCATCCGCACTATTGCCGTGGCGCGCATTATGATGCCGGAGTCGTATGTCCGCCTTTCTGCCGGTCGCGAACAGATGAGCGAACAGACGCAGGCGATGTGCTTTATGGCCGGTGCCAACTCCATTTTCTACGGCTGTAAGCTGCTGACCACGCCGAACCCGGCGGAAGATAAAGATCTCATTCTGTTCGGCAAACTGGGGCTGAACCCGCAGGTATTCGAAACAGAAATGGGCGATAACCAGCAACAGGCCGCGCTGGCCGAACAGCTGGTTCATGCCGATACCGCACAGTTCTACAACGCCGCCGTCTGATCATGAGCTGGCAAACGCGGATTAACGATTCCGTTGCCGCCCGCAAAGAAGCGGCGGCTTTTCGTGTGCGTCAGCCGAACAACGGCGGCAGCGCGCGTTTTCTGACACAGGGTGACAAACGGTATCTGAATTTTTCCGGTAACGATTATCTCGGCCTGAGCCAGGACGCCGGAGTCATTGCCGCGTGGCAGAAGGGTGCAGAAAAATACGGCGTCGGCAGCGGCGGTTCCGGTCACGTCACCGGCTACAGCGTGGTGCACGCCGAATTTGAACAGCAGCTGGCGCAGTGGCAGGGCTATCCGCGCGCGCTGCTGTTTATCTCCGGCTTTGCGGCCAATCAGGCCATTCTTGCCGCGCTGATGCAGGGCGACGATCGCGTGCTGGCGGATAAACTCAGCCACGCTTCTTTGCTGGAAGCCGCTGCCCATGCGCCTTCGCAGCTGCGGCGCTTTCATCACAATCAGCCCGATTCCCTGCAACGCTTGCTGGAAAAACCGGTGGACGGTGAAACGCTGGTGGTGACCGAAGGCGTGTTCAGTATGGACGGCGACGCTGCACCGCTGGCGCAACTGCATCGTTTGGCGCAATCGCACGAAAGCTGGCTGATGGTGGACGACGCGCACGGCGTGGGTGTCCTGGGTGAAGAAGGGCGCGGCAGTTGCTGGCAGCAGGGTGTGCGGCCTGAGCTTCTGGTGGTCACATTCGGTAAAGCTTTCGGGTGCAGTGGTGCGGCGGTGCTGTGTGATGATGCCACCGCGGATTACCTGTTACAGTTCGCGCGTCATCTGATTTACAGCACGGCGATGCCTGCGGCGCAGGTTTGCGCGTTACAGGCTGCGCTGGTACGGATTCAGCAAGGTGACGATCTGCGTGATAAACTGGCGGCCAATATTGCCCGTTTCCGCGCTGGTGCCACCGGATTGCCTTACCGGCTGACCGGCTCACAAACGGCTATCCAGCCGGTGATTGTGGGCGAAAATCAGTCTGCTTTGGATCTGGCGTCGGCATTGCGCGAACGCGGGTTGTGGGTCAGCGCCATCCGTCCGCCGACAGTGCCGCCGGGCAGCGCGCGGCTGCGTCTTACGCTGACAGCGGCACACAGGCCGGAAGATATCGATTTTTTGCTGGAGTCCCTTCATGGGTGCAGTTACTGAATTAGTGAACAAACAAGCGGTGGCCGACGCGTTCAGCCGCGCCGCCGTCAGTTATGAAAACGCCGCACAATTGCAGCGGGATGTGGGTGAAGAGTTGCTCGCACTGGCGGCTCCGTATCTGAAAGACGCAGGCCAGACCGTCCTTGATGCGGGATGCGGAACCGGCTATTTCAGCCGTCACTGGCGTGCTCAGGGTAAAAACGTGATTGCGCTGGATCTCTCCGAAGGCATGCTGAGCCGTGCCCGCGAGCTGGATTCCGCCGATCAATATGTGCCGGGGGATATCGAGCGTTTACCGTTTGCCGATAATTCGGTTGATATCTGTTTCAGCAATCTTGCGGTGCAGTGGTGTAACGCGCTGCCGCGTGCGCTGGAAGAAATGCACCGCGTCACCCGCAACGGCGGGCTGGTGATGTTCTCCACGCTGGCCGAAGGTTCGCTCAATGAGCTGGCCGCCGCGTGGATGAAAGTCGATGGCCGTCGCCACGTTAATCAGTTCCTGACGCCCGACAAAATTGCCGAAGCCTGCGCGCCGTACCGTCATGAAGTGACCTTCAGCGATCACGTCGCCGAATTCCCTGACGTGATGTCGCTGATGCGCTCGCTCAAAGGCATCGGCGCAACGCACATCAAAAATGGCCGCCTCGGCGGGCTGGGCGGGCGTGAGCGTCTGCAATTGCTGGAAAAACATTACATCCGCCGCGACGGCGTTCTGCCGCTGAACTACCGGCTGGTCTACGGCATTTTGCAGGTGGAAGAACTCATTCCCCGCTGATTTACTCCTCCCCGGTTGAAGCAGGCACGATCAGCTCTCCCCCTGCGAAGGGGAGGGTTGGGGTGGGGTATTAATGGCAGGCACGTAGTCGTTTGTAAAACCCCCTCCCGGCCTCCCCCTTCGCAGGGGGAGGAGCAGGCCAAATCTCAGCACGGGTGTGGTTATCTAAACCAAAACCAGGCTTCAAATGAAAAAATACTTTATTACCGGCACCGATACCGAAGTCGGCAAAACCGTCGCGACCACCGCATTTTTGCAGGCGGCAGCACGCGCCGGGCACAAAACCGCAGGGTACAAACCCGTCGCTTCAGGCAGTGAAATGACGGCAGAAGGGCCGCGCAACAGTGACGCGCTGGCGCTTCAGGCTTACAGCACCGTCGGGCTGCGTTATGACGAAGTGAATCCGTGTACGTTTATTGAACCGACATCGCCGCATATCGTCAGCGAGCTGGAAAATCGCCCGATAGATCCGCAGGTATTATCCGCCGGATTGCGTCATCTCGAACCGCTGGCCGACTGGGTAGTGGTGGAAGGGGCGGGGGGGTGGTATACGCCGCTGACCGCAGATTATACGTTTGCGGACTGGGTGATTGCCGAGCAACTACCCGTGGTGTTAGTGGTGGGAATGCGGCTGGGCTGCATCAATCACGCCGTGCTGACGGCGCAGGCCATCGCGCAAAGCGGTTTGCATCTGGCGGGCTGGATTGCCAATGACGTGCAGGAAACGGGGAAGCATCATCAGGCATACATGGCGACGCTCACGCGTATGCTGCCTGCGCCGTTACTGGGCGAGATCCCGTACCTGAGCGTCGGTCTGGATGTGAATCTGGGGCAATATCTGGATCTCGAACGCCTGCTTCCTTGCGCTGAATGAAGCACGGCGTCAGACCGTCAGATAGTTTTTGACCAGTGTCTCGTCGAGCTGCGCCAGTGTTCCCTGTGCCACGTTGCGACCACCGTCTACCAGACAAAACCGGTCAGCGACGCTGCGGATAAACGGCAATTTATGCCCAACCAGAAGCAGCGTCAGACCAAGATCGCGGTTCAGGCGATGAATGATATTGCCCATATTGGCTGCCATCGACGCGCTGGTGTGTTCGGTCGGCTCGTCGAGGATCAGCAGTTCTGGCTCCTGAACCAGCGCACGGCTGATGGCCAGTTGCTGCTGCTGGCTCTCATCCAGTTCACCCGCTTTACGCGCCCCCATCTCCTTTAATGTCGGAAACAGGTCGTACACCTGCTCAGGCACCCGGCGGGTCTTATTCCGGCTGGCCATCATAGCGATTTGCAGGTTTTCATCGACACTCATCTGCGAAAAAATCTGCCGCCCCTGCGGGACATAGCCGATACCAATTTGCGCACGGCTTTCTACCGGCAGATTTAACAGACTTTGGGGTTCTTCATCACGAGATTGCCAGGAAATGGCACCACTTTTCACCGGAAGATGGCCCATAATGCAGTTCACCAGCGTGGTTTTCCCCACGCCGTTACGCCCGATCAGGCAGGTACATTGACCGCGGTACAGTTCGAGATTGATATCCCACAGAATATGTTTTTGCCCATAATACTGATTAACTGATTTTACACTTAACATCAGACCTCCCTCCCACACGGAGTTTTCCGCTGAACTTCACTTTGACGGCCACTGTCATCTTTCTGACATTTATGTTCCGCTGTAAATGCCACAACACAGGATTTAATTCCAAATGTTGATGGTCAACCTGACAGCATCAATTACAGATAAAGAGTCATTAACCAGTGATAAATGGGGTTAACGGCTTTTTCTTTGCACTAAAAATGGATCTGCATACCCGAAAACAGCGTAATCATCAGATTTCGCGTTTAAGTTTAAAAAGCGGTTCCGGCTACAGGAAGCACTTCCTACAGTGACACTGCAACTCTCAGGCCAAGTTTGAAAAATTGCACAGGAAAAGAGAAGTTACGGAGGTGTTAACAGCGGGGCGCATGGCGATTTAGGATTATTCATTAGAGTTGTTGAGGTTTTGTGACAGCCTGCCGGACGCGGGAAGAGGAGATCTGCACTTTGCCAGTGCTGCGCTCTCTGATTTTGGTGCAGGTAAAGTGGCGATCAGAAGCTAAAAAATCCTGATGAGATGCACTTTTGGTTTTTGCAAGGAACATCCGCGCGGAAATCTAGGCAAAATAGGTATAAATAAGGAGATAAAAAAGATAAAAAATAACTAAAAAAGACCTTTCAGACGCTGAAGAGGCAAAATGTGGTTTTTTACCAACTCCCGTAGCACGTGGCGTGCTGGGACTTATCCACTATTCCTGTGGATAACCTTGTGTATGAGAGTAAGAAAAGTTGCTACAGACGAGTCAGGGCGCGGGTTCCGCTCGGTTTGCCCGTATTCGCAGCTTTTTAATGATATTGTTTTTAATCAATGAGTTAGTTAAAAGCAATATCACCGTAATTCGTTCGTCATAGTTGTGTCAGTCTTCGTCAAGCTGTGGTCAGAAAATGACAGGTGGAGAAAATCGGGGGATAAATGTCTTCTGATGGTGAGAATTATCATTCGCAATAACCTAAAAAAGTGCAGTTGTAGCAACCTCTTAAATCAGCGGGGGTTTTTATCGGTTGGAAGCTGTTTTTATATACAGTACTATGAGCAGGGGAAAATCAAGGCTGGCAAAATTTGCGAAGTCTTTCATACTATTTTTCCGCAAACTGTTCGCAGGTTCAGCGCACGGTCTTATGCGTTTCCATTTCAGCCAGGTAGCCCGTCATGAGTAAAGAGTTCAAACTGCATTCCGAATTTAAGCCGTCAGGCGATCAGCCTGAGGCAATACGCCGTCTGGAAGAAGGGCTGGAGAACGGGCTGGCGCACCAGACGTTGCTCGGTGTGACCGGTTCCGGTAAGACCTTTACCGTCGCGAATGTGATTGCTGATCTGAACCGCCCGACGATGGTGCTTGCGCCGAACAAAACTCTCGCGGCACAGCTATACGGCGAAATGAAAGAGTTCTTCCCTGAGAACGCTGTCGAATATTTTGTTTCTTACTACGATTATTATCAGCCCGAAGCGTACGTCCCGAGTTCAGACACGTTTATCGAAAAAGACTCCTCGGTGAACGAACACATCGAACAGATGCGCCTTTCCGCGACCAAAGCGCTGCTTGAGCGCCGCGACGTCATCGTGGTGGCATCCGTCTCGGCGATCTACGGTCTGGGCGACCCGGATCTGTATCTGAAAATGATGCTGCATCTGACCAAAGGGATGATTATCGATCAGCGCGCGATCGTGCGTCGTCTGGCCGAGCTGCAATATGCCCGCAACGATCAGGTTTTCCAGCGCAGTACTTTCCGCGTGCGCGGCGAAGTGATCGACGTCTTTCCGGCGGAATCGGATGACCTTGCGCTGCGCATTGAGCTTTTCGATCAGGAAGTCGAACGGCTTTCCCTGTTTGATCCGCTGACCGGTCAGGTGCAGCACGAAATCCCGCGTTTCACGATTTACCCGAAAACGCACTATGTCACCCCACGAGAACGTATTTTGCAGGCGATGGAAGAGATCAAAGTCGATCTGGCCGAGCGCCGTAAAGTGCTGCTGGACAATAACAAACTGCTCGAAGAACAGCGCCTCAGCCAGCGCACGCAGTTTGATCTCGAAATGATGAATGAGCTGGGTTATTGCTCGGGCATCGAAAACTATTCGCGGTATCTCTCCGGACGCGGTCCGGGCGAGCCGCCGCCGACGCTGTTTGACTATCTGCCTGCCGACGGTTTGCTGATTGTCGATGAATCCCACGTCACCATTCCGCAAATCGGCGGGATGTACAAAGGCGACCGCTCGCGTAAAGAAACGCTGGTGGAATACGGTTTCCGCCTGCCATCGGCGCTGGATAACCGCCCGATGCGCTTTGAGGAATTTGAAGCGCTGGCGCCGCAGACGATTTATGTTTCCGCCACGCCCGGAGCTTACGAGCTGGATAAATCCGGCGGCGACGTGGTGGATCAGGTGGTGCGTCCGACCGGCTTGCTGGATCCGATTATTGAAGTGCGTCCGGTGACCACGCAGGTCGACGATCTGCTGTCGGAAATCCGCAAACGTGTGGCCATCAATGAGCGTGTGCTGGTCACCACGCTGACCAAACGCATGGCCGAGGATTTGACCGAGTATCTGGAAGAACACGGCGAGAAGGTGCGTTACCTGCACTCTGATATCGATACCGTCGAGCGTGTGGAAATCATCCGCGATTTGCGTCTCGGTGAATTCGACGTGCTGGTGGGCATCAACTTGCTCAGGGAAGGGCTGGATATGCCGGAGGTTTCTCTGGTGGCGATCCTGGATGCCGACAAAGAGGGCTTCCTGCGTTCTGAGCGTTCGCTCATCCAGACCATTGGCCGTGCGGCGCGTAACCTCAACGGTAAAGCCATTCTTTACGGCGACAGAATCACGAATTCGATGGCTAAAGCGATCGGGGAAACGGAGCGTCGCCGGGCGAAACAGGAAGCTTACAACCTGGAAAACGGCATTACGCCGATGGGGCTGAACAAGAAGATTTCCGACATCCTGCAACTGGGCCAGCCGAAGACCAAAAAGAACAAAGACAGGCGCGATGCCGAAGCGGCGCAAACCTACAAATCGCTTACGCCTAAAGCGCTGGAACAGCGCATTAAGGAGCTGGAAAGCAAGATGTATGCGCATGCCCAGAACCTGGAATTCGAAGAAGCGGCCAATACCCGCGACGAACTCCACGCCCTGCGCGAGCAGTTTATTGCTCTTTCGTAAGGGAAAAATGCTAAAGTGCGCGGCCTGAAAATTGATAAGGAAAAGCGAGCCAATGACTGATACACCACAAAATCCCGGTGCGGCGAAAGATCCGCTGCACGGCGTCACGCTGGAAAAACTGCTGACAACGCTGGTGGATAATTTTGGCTGGCCCGCACTGGCCTCGCAGGTCAATATTAACTGCTTTAAAAGTGACCCGAGCATCAAATCCAGCCTGAAATTCCTGCGCCGCACGCCCTGGGCGCGCAAGGAAGTGGAAACGCTGTATCTGGATTTTATTGAAGGCCATTTGCGCCCTGATATGACGCGCAGCAAACGCCGCACGCCGTTATCCGCTGAAAAACCGCAGAAACCCAAAGTCAGCACCGCGAAACCTGCCGCTGACAGCCCGTGGAACAATCACCCGCTGACCAAAAAATAACAGCCGTTTCCACCGGTTTTTTGAACTGTGAAAAAGCCCCACGATCTGTAAAGTGAAGCGGGGCTTTTTTATTGCGCGGAGAAAAATGTGACAGGGCAAAATGTACTTATTGTGGTGGATATGCAAAACGGAGTGTTCGCATCGCCACGTTATGACCGCAGCGGGCGCACCGCGTTAATTAACCAGCTGATTGACCGGGCTGGGCACATCATATTTATCCAGCACGCCGAAGGTGAAATGACCGAAGGCAGCGAACTCTGGCAGGTTTTGCCGGAGCTTCATCAGCCGGCGGGTTCTGTTTCCGTCACCAAAACCGCCTGTGATTCTTTCTACCGCACGCGTCTTGATGAAGTGCTGAAAGATCTCAATGCGACCGGCTTTACGGTGTGCGGATGCGCCACGGATTACTGCGTGGATACCACCATTAAAATCGCCGCCAGCAAAGGTTATGTAGTGACCGTGGCCTCCGACGCGCACACTACCGGCGACAGAACCTACGCCACGGCTCAGCAGTTAATCGGCCAGCACAACGAAGTCTGGCGCGAATTATCCGTGCCGGGAAATCCGGTGACGGTGAAAACCACCGCTGAAATCCTGGCCGGCTGGGCATAATTCCAGGCAGCTTTGTGAAACGGTGTGAATGACAAAGGCCGCATTGCGCGGCCTTTGTCTTTATATTTTCAGAATCATTTTCTCAGCACTCAGTGCATCTTTTGCAGTGCTTCTTCCACCGCCATCCTCAACATATCTCGGTCATGGCGATACGGAATATCGCTGGCTTCCAGCGGGCTTTGAATAATCAAATGCGCTTTGGCGCTCTCGCCCAGTGTGGCTTTCGGCCCGACAATCGCGGCGTCAGCGCGACGACCAATGCGTTTTTCGATCATGCCCAGTTTGTCGTCAAGCGTCAGGGATGCTGCGGCAACGCTCAGCTCTTTCCCCAGATTCCCGATATACACGATATGCGCACGGCTGCGGCGCAGGGCGGTGGTGAGATCTTCCATCAGCAACAGCGGCATCAGGCTGGTAAAGAAACTGCCGGGGCCAATCAGGATAAGATTCGCTTCGGCAATGGCGTGCAACGCTTCGCGTGTGGCCGGAACCTTTGGTTCCAGCAACAATTCACGGGGGATTTGCGTCAGCTTGTCGACATTCACCTCGCCATGAACCTTTTCGCCATTGGCGTCAATGGCCGCCAAATCCACAGGTTGTTCGGACATCGGGATCAGTTCGGCATCCACTTTCAGCAGGCTGCGCACCAGGTTAATCGCTTCCAGAGGGCGAACGGTCAGGTGATCCAGCGCGCGCAGCATCAGGTTACCCAGATTGTGGCCATCCAGTTCGCCCTGGCCGCTGAAGCGGTATTCGAACATGGCAGAAGCCAGGCTTGGCTCGGTAATCAGCTGGTTGAGGCAGTTGCGCATATCGCCCCAGGCGATGCCGCCCACCGAACGGCGGATGCGGCCAGTCGAACCACCGTTATCCGTTGTGGTTACGATGCCGGTCAGCCGCGGGCCCAGCGAAGAAAGGGAAGACATCACGCGGCCAAGCCCGTGCCCTCCGCCCAGTGCTACCACCCGGTCAAGGTCAGCTAATGTTCTGTTACGCATATCGGCCCCTTTAAGGCGGGTGAAAAGTGGAATGATGAGATTTCTTGCGGGGGATTTTACCTAATTTTGCAACAGGATGTTATCACTTCGCAGTACTGCGGAGTGACTCTCAGAGTATTCAAAACCAAGCGCTTTTATCCTTGAAAATGCTCTCTTTTGTCGCGAAAAATCGTTATATATCAAAATGCATAACGAAAAACCACCTTGGCGTTCCAGACTTTGCGGCGTTAGAATATCCTCCGTTACCCGAATTCTTCATCGTTCTGCACTGAACGTGTTGAATCAACTCCTAGCCTTTGTTCCTAAGTTGCCTTTCTGACGTTGTTCCCACAGAAACAATATGGAGCTCTGGCCGTGACAATCAGTCACCAGGGTGCATGGCAGAAATGCCCGCATCTCCCGTATTTGGAAAGGTGTTTAGGTGCTTCAACTTACTGATGCTTTTGCCCGCAAGTTTTATTACTTGCGGCTGTCGATCACTGATGTGTGCAATTTTCGTTGCACCTATTGTCTGCCGGACGGTTACAAGCCGCATGGCCACAGCAATAAAAGCTTTCTTTCGCTCGATGAAATCCGTCGGGTCAGTCGCGCGTTCGCCAATTTGGGAACGGAAAAGGTGCGTCTGACCGGTGGTGAACCGTCGTTGCGCCGCGATTTCTGCGAAATCATTGCGGCGGTACGCGAAAACCCCTCGATTAAAACGCTGGCCGTGACCACCAACGGTTACCGCATGGCGCGTGATATCAGCAAATGGCGCGATGCCGGGCTGACAAACATTAACGTCAGCGTCGACAGCCTTGATGCCCGCCAGTTTCACGCCATCACCGGGCAGGATAAATTCCGCGAGGTGATGGCCGGAATTGACGCTGCGTTTGACGCCGGTTTCAGCAAGGTCAAAGTCAATACCGTGCTGATGCGCGATGTGAATCATGCCAGCCTCAACACCTTCCTCGACTGGATTAAGACCCGTCCGGTTCAGCTGCGTTTCATCGAACTGATGGAAACCGGCGACGGCGGCGATCTGTTCCGCAAACATCATGTTTCCGGCGAAGTCCTGCGCGAGCAGCTTGTCCGTCAGGGCTGGCAGTTGCAGATCCGCTCACGCAGCGATGGCCCGGCGCAGGTGTTCAGCCACCCGGATTATCTGGGCGAGATCGGCCTGATCATGCCGTATGAAAAAGACTTTTGTGTCAGCTGCAACCGCCTGCGCGTGTCTGCGATCGGCAATCTGCATTTGTGTCTGTTCGGCGAGCAGGGCATTCCTCTGCGCGATTTACTGGCCGACGACCTTCAGCAGGACGATTTGATGGACAGGATCCAGGGTGGTCTCAGCCGTAAAAAACAAACGCACTTCCTGCATGAAGGCAATACCGGAATTACCCAGAACCTGTCGTTTATCGGCGGCTGAGTCCGGCATTAATCGTTTAAGGAGCAAACTGATGAGCAAAGCCAGCAAAGAATTTTTGCCTTTATCTGTCGCGATCATGACGGTTTCTGACCGCCGCACCGACGCGGAAGACACCTCCGGCCATTACCTGAAAGAAGCCGTAACCGAAGGCGGCCACCACGTCGTGGCACAGCAAATTGTTAAAGAGAGCATTTACAGCATTCGCGCCGTGGTTTCTGCGTGGATTGCAGATGAAAAAATTCAGGCCATTTTGATCAACGGCGGTACCGGTTTTAATGCCGGGAATAACACGCCGGAAGCCCTGAAGCCGTTATTTGACCGTGAAATTGAAGGTTTCGGCGAGCTGTTCCGCATGGTGTCTTTCGAAGATATCGGCACCTCGACCATTCAGTCACGCGCCATCGGCGGTATTGCCAATCAGACGGTGATTTTTGCCATGCCGGGATCAACCCGCGCCTGCCAGACCGCCTGGGAGAATATCATTGAAGCGCAGCTCGACGCCCGTCAGGGGCCGTGCAATTTCACCCCACATTTGAAGAAATAAGCATGTCTGAATTAACCCACATTAATGCGTCCGGTGATGCCCACATGGTGGACGTTTCCGGCAAAGCCGAAACGGTTCGTGAAGCCCGCGCCGAAGCCTTTGTTGAGATGGCGGTAGAAACGCTGGCGATGATCATCAACGGCAATCATCACAAAGGGGATGTGTTTGCTACCGCACGCATCGCCGGTATCCAGGCTGCCAAGAAAACCTGGGATCTGATCCCGCTGTGTCATCCGCTGTTGCTGACCAAAGTGGAAGTTAATCTGGAAGCACAGCCGGAACATAACCGCGTTCGTATTGAATCCCGTTGCCGGCTGAGCGGCAAAACCGGCGTGGAAATGGAAGCGCTGACTGCGGCTTCCGTCGCCGCGCTGACCATCTACGACATGTGTAAAGCCGTTCAGAAAGATATGGTGATCGGCCCGATCCGCTTGCTGGAAAAAAGCGGCGGTAAATCCGGCGACTTTAAGGCGGAAAGCCAGGCTGAAGGTAAGGTGGAAATATGATCGACATTTTATTCTTCGCCCAGGTTCGCGAGTTAACCGGGACGTCCAGCCTGCAATTGCCGGCTGATTTTTCCACTGTGGAAGATTTGCGTAATTCCCTGACAGGACGCGGCGACCGCTGGGCGCTGGCGCTGGAATCCGGCAAATTGCTGGTGGCGGTCAATCAGACGCTGACCACGATGGCACATCCGCTGGCTGCGGGTGATGAAGTGGCCTTCTTTCCGCCAGTGACCGGGGGCTGAGATGGACAGGACAAAAATCATTGTCGATGCCGCCCCGTTCAGCGTGGGTGAAGAGTACGACTGGCTGGCGCAATCGGACGCAGACGGCGCGGTGGTGACCTTCACCGGCAAAGTGCGCAATCACAATCTGGGCAGCCACGTCACGGCGCTGACGCTGGAGCACTATCCGGGCATGACCGAAAAAGCGTTGGCGGAGATTGTTGAACAGGCGCGCGCACGCTGGCCTTTGCAAAGTGTTTCTGTTTATCACCGCGTCGGGCCGATGTATCCGGGCGATGAAATTGTGTTTGTCGGCGTCACCAGCGCTCACCGTGGAATGGCGTTCGAAGCCAATGAATTTATTATGGATCAGCTGAAAACGCGCGCACCGTTCTGGAAGCGCGAGGCGACACAAGAGGGCGACCGCTGGGTTGATGCCCGTGACAGCGATAAAGTCGCGGCGGCTCGCTGGTAAATAGTGGCTCAACCGCACTGACTCCCTCCATGCTTTTCTCGCCAACTGTGATACGCTTTAAAAAATCGGGAGGCCATTTTGGCCTCATTATTGTCCTCCATGCAAAAGGGTAATCATCATGGATCGATATCCACGTAGTAACGGTTCAATTGTTGAACGCGCAAATACGGGCATTCAGGCGTACATGGCGCAAGTGTATGGCTGGATGTTCTGTGGCTTGCTGCTGACGGCATTTGTTGCCTGGTATGCTTCCGGCTCGGAAAAAATCATGAGTTTTGTTTTTTCCAGCCAGATTACTTTCTTTGGTTTGATCATCGCCCAGCTGGCGCTGGTTTTTGTGATTTCCGGCATGGTCAACCGCCTGAGCGGGACGGTCGCCACCGGCCTGTTCATGCTGTATTCCGCCCTGACGGGGCTGACGCTTTCCAGTATTTTCCTCGTCTACACCGGTGATTCCATTTTCGGGACATTCATCGTGGCCGCGGGCATGTTTGGTGCGATGAGCGTTTACGGTTACGTGACTAAGCGTGATTTAACCGGCATCGGCAGCATGTTGTTCATGGCGCTGATTGGTCTGGTTCTGGCATCGCTGGTTAACATGTGGCTGAAAAGCTCGGGTCTTGCGAACATCATTTCCTATGCAGGCGTACTGATCTTCGTCGGCCTGACTGCCTACGATACCCAGAAGCTGAAAAACATGGGTGCGCAGTTGTCTGAGAATGATCGTGATAACTTCCGCAAATACTCTATTGTCGGCGCGCTGACGCTGTATCTTGATTTCATCAACCTGTTCCTGATGTTGTTACGGATTTTCGGTAACCGCCGGTAATTGTTTTTGATTTCAAACTTTTTGAGAGGGCGCTGAAAAGCGCCCTTTTTTTATGCCAGTGCCGGGCATAGACGGCTTCTTAAAGCAGCTTGAGGAAGTTTCGGTTTTTCAGGCTGCGCCTTGGCTTAACGAAGACCGAGTAAATTTCGGTTTTTCAATGGCGGTGATCGCTTGACTCGCAGCGCCGAAACCGACCAAAAGAGGCCAGGACGGGCCTCTCTTGGATCTCTCGCGTCTTTTTAACTGCGCGCTACCGCTCGCTGGCTATGTTTCAGCAATTCCTGCTAGTGCCGCAAAACCCCGCCGCTGCGCGGTTCCCTCCCGTCGGGTTACAAACCGCGCGAAAAGATACGCGGTTTTCCACCTCTCCATACGGCGCGATTTTTGAAAGCGGCCAATAGCTTATCTAAATTCAAAAACAGAGCGGCGTTTATCTTTTAAGAATGTAATCTGGCGCGGATCAAACATTCTGCTGAACGAAGCTTCAAATGGCTCCAACCCGCGCCGGCTCCGCGATCACGGAATCCTCACTCTCCCCGTCGGCACCTGCCGGAAACTCCACCACACCTGCACGGTGTTAAACAGCACCAGAATCGCGGTCACGATAAATACCCAACGGAATCCGAACAGCGCGGAAGCGCTGGAACCTATCAGCGGCCCGACGACATTCCCGAGGTACATAAACGACTGGTTATAACCAAATATCCGGCCAGTCACCTGATCACTGCTGTATTTAACCAATAACGCCTGTACTGCAGGCATCAGTGCGCCATCCCCAAAGCCAAGCATGAATCGAAGAATACCCAGCTGGGTCGGTGTATTAATCAGCGACATCAGGCAGAACAGCAGGAAGCAAAAGACCAGCGCGGCGATGAGTATCCGGTGCGCGCCGATGCGGTCGCCGAGTTTACCCAGTTTGGGTGCCGCCAGTAATGCCGACACGCCGGGCACGGCGGCAATCACGCCACTGATAAACGCGATATTGCTGGTATCGGACGAAAGCTCACGGATAAACAGCGTCAGGATCGGGCTGATAGAACCGTTCGCCAGCTGAATCATCATGGTTGTGACAAACAAACTGACAATCAGCCACGGATAAGGCAGCGTGGTAAACACCGCTTTACCGCTCAGGCGGTTGGCTTTAGTGACCGGCACCACGCGCTCTTTGATCAGGAAAAGGGTGATCAGGAAACTGATAAACAACATGCCGCTGGTGACGAAAAACACGGTGCGCAGGCCGAGATGGTCAGCCATAAAACCGCCTAACAGCGGGCCGATGATGACACCTGAAACCTGACCGGTGGACAGCGTCCCCAGCGCCCAGCCGCTTTTATCGCGCGGCACCTGCGAGGCCACCAGCGCCATCGCGTTCGGAATGTAGCCGGACGTTAAACCCATCAGCGTGCGCAGAATGAAAAGCTGCCAGACGTTGGTCGCAAAACCCTGCAACATCATGACAATCGCCATGCCCAGTGCGGCGCGCAACAGCATGAGTTTGCGTCCCTTACGGTCAGCCAGGCTGCCCCACAACGGCGCGACAATGGCGGAAACCAGGAAAGTCCCGCTGAACACCAGCCCTGACCACAAACTCAGGGATTCATGAGACGTAACACCCAGCTGTTCGATGTAAAGCGGTAAAAAAGGCAGGATCTGACTCATCGCCATGCCGGTGAAAAAGCACCCAAGCCAGACGGAGATTAAATTTATTTTCCAGGTTTCCATGTTGCAGCGGTGTAGCCTTATGGACAAAAGAGTGAAGTGGAAGAAGCATAGCAAGCTAATTCAGGGATTGGGACGCAAAAAGTGGGAAGCCGTTCATCCGGTTTATAATTGATTATCCTGTGTCAAAGTTTCGGATTATCGCCGCAGATTATGCCGCCAAAAATCGTCACTGAAGTTTGCATTTGTCATGCCCGGTTACAGGACGTAAGCAGATAACTTCGCGCGTCACGGCGTTCTGTGCTAGTATCGGCACAACTGGCGCACTGCAGTTTGTGCCGAATCCTCGTGGTAATGCCTCATTTGCCTCGTCTGATCATCCATTCTTGAAACTGCACCGAACCCCGTTCGGGTTAGAGTGGACTGGAGCTTTTCCTTATATGTCATTTGATTCCCTCGGCTTAAGTGCCGAAATTTTGCGTGCTGTTGAAGAACAGGGCTATCGCGAACCTACGCCTATTCAGCGTCAGGCTATTCCTGTCGTGCTGGAAGGTCGTGACCTGATGGCGAGTGCGCAGACCGGTACCGGTAAAACCGCTGGTTTTACCCTGCCGCTGCTCAATATGCTCAGCCATACCAACGCGCAATTCAAAGGACGTCGCCCGGTTCGTGCGCTGATCCTGACCCCAACCCGTGAGCTGGCGGCGCAGATTGGCGAAAACGTGCAGGCTTACAGCAAATACCTGACCCTGCGTTCGCTGGTCGTATTTGGTGGTGTGAGCATTAACCCGCAGATGATGAAACTGCGCGGTGGCGTGGATGTTCTGATCGCAACGCCGGGTCGTTTGCTGGATCTGGAACATCAGCGTGCTGTTGATTTATCTCAGGTTGAAATTCTGGTGCTTGATGAAGCTGACCGCATGCTGGATATGGGCTTCATCCATGATATCCGTCGCGTGCTGGCGAAACTGCCTGCCAAGCGTCAGAACCTGCTGTTCTCCGCGACGTTCTCTGATGAGATCAAAGGTCTGGCGAGCAAGTTGCTGACCAATCCTGCTTCTGTTGAAGTGGCCCGTCGCAACACCGCTTCTGCACAAATTGAACAAAGCGTTCACTTTGTTGATAAGAAACGTAAAAGAGAATTGCTGTCTCAGATGATCGGTGAAGGCGACTGGAAACAGGTGCTGGTCTTCAACCGTACCAAGCATGGTGCGAACCATCTTGCTGAACAGCTGAACAAAGACGGCATTACTGCTGCAGCAATTCACGGCAACAAAAGTCAGGGCGCGCGTACCCGCGCACTGGCCGATTTCAAAGCCGGTTCAATCCGTGTTCTGGTCGCCACCGACATCGCCGCGCGCGGTCTGGATATCGATCAGCTGCCACACGTTGTGAACTATGAACTGCCAAACGTACCGGAAGATTACGTTCACCGTATCGGCCGTACCGGTCGTGCAGAAGCCACCGGTGAAGCGATTTCTCTGGTGTGCGTGGATGAACACAAACTGCTGCGTGACATCGAGCGTCTGCTGAAACGTGAAATCCCGCGTATCGCGCTGGAAGGTTACGAGCCAGACCCGAGCATCAAAGCTGAGCCGATCATCAATGGTCGTCAGGGCAATGGCGGCGGCGGTCGTGGCGCGCCACGTCAGGGCCAGCGTCCGGGTGCACCGCGCTCTGGTGCTCCACGTTCAGGTGCTCCGCGTCAGGGCGGTAACGGTCAGCGTTCCGGCAACGGCGGCACGTCTGAAAACCGTGGTTCCGGCGAAAACCGTCCGGCACGTTCGCGTCCTGCACATGCAGGCCAGCGTCGCACCGGTAATGCGGGTAGCGGCAACAAATAAGTTTCGCTTACTTTGCAATCAAACCGCCTTAACCGGCGGTTTTTTTTCGCCTAAATCCGGCTAACGGATCACATACGCACAGCGGCGCGCACCCTGCAAAATATGCTCAGTGCGTTCAACGTTCGCCTCCAGCACATCACGGAAGACATCGCGCTCGGCGCGGCAAAAACCCTGACAGGTCGTTGCGGCGGCGCAAATCGGGCAATGATTTTCGACAAACAGATAACTGCCGTCTTCCTGCAATGTCCAGTCCGCCATATACCCTTCGCGGGTGCGGATTGCCGTCAGCCGTTGCAGCCTTTCTTCCAGCGAATTCGCGCCTTTCATCGCCTGCCGGTAATTATCCAGCGTCTGGCTTTCACGCGATGTAATCAGCTGATCCAGCGCGGATTCGCCCAGCGACGTGCGGATAAGCTGAAGAAGTTGTACGGTCAGATCGGCGTGCGCGTCGGGGAAGTGCGCATGCCCTTTGGCGGTCAGTTGCCAGTATTGCGCCGGACGCCCGACGCCCTGTGACACGGCTTTCGCTTCCACCAGACCGTCTTTTGCCAGCTTCACAAATTGCTGCCGCGCCGCTTCGCCGGTTGTGCCCAGCAGATGACCCGCATCGCTGGCCTGCATTTCCCCGCGGGTTTTCAGCAGCGTCATTAAGCGCTCAGCGACGCTTTGCCGGACGTCATTTTTATTTTCCAAGTCGTTGCTTGACATATCGCCTCGCCGGGTTCTAGATTATGTAAAACATATTCCAAGTGATTTCTTGTTTTAATCATACCATAATCACAACGTGCTTCAATGTGCGGAAAACATAAACCAAAGGGACGAAGAGAAATGTCGGAAAGTCAGAGCGGCTGGAAGGATTTATTCAGTGCGGAAAACCGGGGCAGCGCCATTACCCTGAGTGCCGGGGTCGCGCTATACGCCACCAACAGCTACATCGTGATTACGATTTTGCCATCCGTTGTGCAGGATATCGGCGGGCTGGCGTGGTACGCGTGGAACACCACGCTTTACGTCGTCTGCTCGATTCTTGGCTCGGCGCTTTCTGCCCGGCTGATGCGAACTGCCGGACCGCGCGGCAGTTATCTTATGGCGACCGGGATTTTCATCGCCGGTGCTGCGCTTTGTACCGTTGCGCCGAGTATGCCGGTGCTGCTGGTCGGGCGGGGATTGCAGGGGCTGGGCGGCGGTTTCCTGTTCGCGCTGTCTTACGCGATGATAAATCTTTTGTTTAAAGAATCTCTCTGGCCCCGCGCGATGGCGCTGATCTCCGCGATGTGGGGGATTGCGACGCTGGTCGGCCCGGCGGTCGGCGGCATTTTTGCAGAGCTGCACGCTTGGCGCTGGGCGTTCGGTCTGCTTCTGCCGGTCACGTCATTATTTGGCTTGTGGGTCTGGCGGATCCTGCCTAAATCTCAGCGGGAGAAACAGCCGGAAGAACCGTTGCCGCTGATGCAACTGGCGCTGCTGACCGGCGCGGTGCTGGTGGTTTCAGCTGGAAGTTTGTCTTCCCACGGCCTGGTGAACCTGCTGGGATTTGTGATTGCAGTGGTGATGATGCTTATTCTGCGTCATCGGGAATTTACCGCCGACGTCAGGCTCCTGCCGCGTAACGCGCTGCGCCGTTCATCGCCGCTTTATGGCCTGTATTTGGTGATGTCGTTGCTAATTATCGGCCTGGGCTGCGAGCTGTTTGTGCCTTATCTGCTGCAACATTTGCACGGACAGACGCCGCTGGCGGCCGGATATATTACTGCTGCCGCGGCTGCGGGCTGGACGTTAAGTGAAGTCGCCAGCTCAGGCTGGACGGGGCGCCGTGCAGATAATGCGATTGTTTCCGGCCCGCTGATTCTGGCTGTCGGCTTGCTATTATTGCTGTTCACCGTGCCAGTGGCTTTCGGAATGCCGTGGCTGAATATCAGCGGCGTGGTGCTCGGGCTGACGCTGGCCGGTTTTGGCATCGGGCTGGGCTGGCCGCATCTGCTGACCCGCGTGCTGCAACAGGCACCGGAGGAAGATCGCGAAAAAGCCGGTGCGTCGATCACCGTCGTGCAGTCTTTCGCTGCTGCGCTGGGGGCGGCACTGGCCGGAACGGTGGCTAACTTCTCCGGCGTGAATCAGGGCGATGCGGGCGCTGCCAATGCCGCGTTCTGGATGTTCATGTTGTTTGCTGTCCCGGCGTTTCTGGCGGTGTGGATTGCCCTGCGTTCCGTGAGGGCGCGGCAAAGAAATGCGGGCGTGAATGAAACGTTAAGCACCGATTTGTCACAGGGATAATTGCCCGCAGGCGGGCCTTGCGGTAATCTTGCGCGTCATTTTTAAGGGTTGAACTGCGATGCGCGTATTACTGGCTCCGATGGAAGGTGTGCTTGATCCCCTGGTTCGTGAACTTCTCACCGAAGTGAACGACTACGATTTGTGCATCACTGAGTTTGTGCGTGTGGTGGATCAGCTGCTTCCCGTCAAAGTCTTCCACCGCCTGTGCCCGGAATTAGAACACGACAGCCGCACGCCTTCCGGCACGCGGGTTCGTGTACAGCTTCTCGGTCAGTATCCCGAATGGCTGGCCGAAAACGCCGCCCGCGCCACTGAGCTGGGCTCTTATGGCGTCGATCTCAACTGCGGCTGTCCGTCGAAAATGGTTAACGGCAGCGGCGGGGGCGCCACGCTGCTCAAAGACCCTGAGCTGATTTATCAGGGCGCTAAAGCTATGCGAGCCGCGGTGCCTGCGCATTTACCGGTGACGGTAAAAGTACGCCTGGGCTGGGATTCTCTGGAGCGCAGTTTTGAAATCGCAGACGCCGTACAGCAGGCGGGCGCGACAGAACTCACCGTACACGGGCGCACCAAAGAAGACGGTTACAAACCTGAGCGGATTAACTGGCAGGCGATTGGCGAAATCCGCCAGCGGCTGAGCATTCCGGTGATTGCCAACGGTGAAATCTGGGATTACGCCAGCGGTCAGGCCTGCATGGAAACCACCGGTTGCGATGCGGTCATGATCGGACGCGGCGCGCTGAATATCCCTAATCTGAGCCGCGTGGTGAAATACAACGAACCGCGCATGCCGTGGGCGGATGTGATGACGCTGTTGCAGAAATACACCCGTCTGGAAAAGCAGGGCGATACCGGTTTGTATCACGTGGCGCGTATCAAACAGTGGCTGAGTTATTTGCGCAAAGAGTACGAAGAGGCGACAGAGTTATTTACTGAAGTGCGCGTGCTGAAGACGTCGAAGGAAATCGCCGGACGCATTAACCGGTGAGGTCATTTCGTGACGAATGCGCTATGTGAAAGATGAGGGACGCTTTTAAGCGTCCTTTTTTATTGCCCGCAGCATGCCAATTGATTTGAATGATGTGCTGACTTGCAGTATTACTCATGGCAATCGTCTGACAAATCATCACCTTCCGGAGCATAAAAATGAATCATCCTTCTGACGTGACGGGTTCAGTGCCGCAGATCTCAGGCTTGCAGGCACCCGGTTATTACCGGTTAACCGCAGGAGATGCCACGATAACGGCCATTTCTGACGGCGCGTTAAAAATGCCGCTGGATAAATTGCTGACAAATATCTCCCCGGAAAAAGTCGCGCAGCGCATGGCACTGGCCGCGATGACCCCTGAAACGGATGTGTCAGTGAATGCCTTTGTTGTGGATACCGGGGAACAGCGAATATTGATTGATACCGGTGCAGGGCAGTTGCCCGGGTACACGGGCGGTCATTTACAGGACAACCTGCGCGCCGCAGGATACCCGCCGGAAAGTATTGACCTGGTTCTGCTGACGCATATTCACAGCGACCATTTTGGCGGCCTTACGCTGAACGGTACGCCGGTCTTCCCCAATGCACAGGTGAAAGTGTCTCAGGAAGATGCCAGATACTGGCTAGACCGTGACAATTTTGATGATATACCGGAAAGCCGCCACCGTTCATTTCACAATGCTCAGCAGGTTATGGAACGGGTTCGGGCTGCCGGACAGTTGCAGACATTTGATCTCCCGGCACAGGTTCATCCGCTTATCCGGGCATTGCCTGCTCCGGGCCATACGCCGGGCAGCGTGGTGTATTTGCTGGAAAGCGGTGCGGATAAAGTGCTGTTCTGGGGCGATATTATTCACGCCGAACCGGTGCAGATGCAGGAGCCTCATGTGGCCATCCAATTTGATATTGACCAAAATCAGGCTATCCGGACACGGGAAACGGTGCTTGCCGAGACAGCGCGGGAAGGCTATCTGGTGGGTGCGGCACATATCGCTTTTCCGGGGATCGGGCGGGTCGTGCGGTCAGGTGAAGGATACCGTTGGATCGCTGTTTCCTGATCATGTCGCCGCGGGTATTGTAAAGCTCTGTGCAGGGGAACTGCTGAATTTCGGGGCAATCTTACGCAAGTGTTCACTTACTCGCCACTCCACGGTTTGCGGGTGCTTGTGACAGACTTTGTGACAAATAGATTTGAAAATTGCGGGTGCTAAGACTATTCACCTCACTTATAATTCCGCCCGCTGTTCCGACATAACTTTATGACAACTTTCTTAAATACAGAGCAATGCATGTGAAAATCCGTCTTCTGGTTCTGAGCTTATTAGCCTTAAATACAGGCATGTTGTCTGCACCTGCCGCCTTCGCTGCAAAGCACGAGCAGGCTGTCGCCCCCATTGTTCAAATTGCTTCCGGCAGCGCGATGGTCGTGGATCTGAAAAGCCACGAAGTGATTTATTCCCGAAATCCGGATGAGGTGAGGCCGATTGCCTCCCTGACCAAACTGATGACCGCGATGGTGACGCTGGATGCGAATCTGCCGCTGGATGAAGTGATCAACGTTGATATCAGCAACACACCTGAAATGCGCGGTGTTTTCTCCCGCGTGAAACTTAACAGTGAGATTACCCGCCGTCAGATGATCCAACTGGCGCTGATGTCCTCAGAGAACCGCGCAGCGGCCAGTCTGGCAGCGCATTATCCCGGCGGTTATGCGGCGTTTATCAATGCGATGAATGCCAAAGCGAAATCTCTCGGCATGACGCATACCCATTACGTTGAACCGACCGGGCTTTCGCCGCGTAACGTTTCCACCGCGCGTGATTTAACACGGCTGTTGCTGGCTTCCCAGCGTTATCCGCTGATCGACCAGCTCAGTACAACAGCTGAGAAAACGGCGGTGTTCAGCCATCCGGCCTACGCACTGCCGTTCCGCAATACTAACCATCTGATCATGAATCCGTCGTGGAGCATTCAGCTGACCAAAACCGGTTATACCGACGTTGCCGGTCATTGTCTGGCGATGCGCACCACCATTAACGGCAAACCGGTGACGCTGGTGGTGATGGATGCGTTCGGGAAATTTACCGCCTTTGCGGATGCGAACCGTCTGCGCACCTGGATGGAAACCGGTAAAACCGTGCCTGTTCCGCAGATAGCGAAGAACTACCGCAAGCAGAAAGAGCAGCAGAAAACACAGCCATCGGTAGAAGAAGCCGATGATTAAATATCGCCATCCTGCAACACGAATTATTTAGAGTATTCAAGTTGTTAAAACTAAAAAGTCCGGCGCTGGTGCCGGACTTTTGTTTTATGCAGAGACTGACGTTTTCAGAATATCAGTTTAAACACCCCGGTCAGGGTCAGTAAGCCGACGATAAAGATGATGGCGATGATCCACAGAATAATTTTCATGTTTTCTCCTTATCACACCCTTTTGTCGTCATCAGCTAAGTTGGCTAAGCCAATGATTATTCCACTTTCAGTATAGCCAATCCTGCCATTTGCGTATTTTTGCCAGGCTTAAACGGCGACGATCGCTCTCAGACCACATTCCGGGCTGGTCAGGGGTTTGCCCATTTGCGTCAGTTGTGCCGCGCCGGTCATCGATGCCTGAGCCAGCACCACCGCACCTGCGCCTTCAATGTATGCCGCGTCTGCCGCTGCGGCGACCGTCTGCAAATATCCTGCTAGATCTCCCTGCTTAAACTTGCCCCAGGCTCCCGCTACCAGACGCATTTCCAGCGTAGCGTCGGGGTGCTTTTCCGCCTGTCGGAACAGTTGCCCGGTCGGGCCGAGCGTGGTTTCCACCGCACATAACACCACCACTTTTCCGGCTGTTTTCATCGCGGCTTCGGCCAGCGCCTGATCAACGCGCAAAACCGGCACCTGCGTATTTTCAGCGGCGGCCGCAGCGGCTGCGCCCAGCGTTGAACAGGTAAGTAAAACGCGATCGCTGTCCTGACTCAGCGCCAATAATATCTGCGCTGTTTCTTCAAGGATTTCAGGCGTCAGCCCGCCAGCGTGTTCTGCGGCGGCCAGTAAATCGGGGCGGGAAATATGGCGAAACACATGGTGACTCAGCCCCAGCTCCTGTGCTGCATTTTCAAAAACCGCGATGTTGCTGTCTGCCGTGTGTAAACAGGTGATGCGCATGGACGTCTCCGGAAAGTGTGATAGCTCTACGTTAACGATTTTTGGCCTTCCCGTGGAGGCTTTTTTGCCTGTAAGAATTTGTTAATTAGTGTACTAACTCAATGCAGAATAATTAAGCTGTTGATTTTAATTAGTTAAAATATGAACCTATTGGTTCGAAATATCTTACTTTCATCTAACATCTTCGTATAATCTCCGTCACAAATATAAACCCATGTCTGATGTGGGTAAGTCATCTTCCAATGTGCGTAAACAGGAGAGATATCGTGAAACGCAGACACTTTCTGACCTCGATGGCGGTGCTGTTATTCAGTACCGCCTTAAAGGTTAAAGCCAAAATTTTCTCCGGCGGTATGCCGTGGATTATCCATTCGGTTCGTCCGCCGAAACCCGTGGTTGCCGGTGAGTGGGCATTCTTCTCCTCTGAAGAAGTCAGCCTGATAGAAACACTGGCCGACCGGATCATACCGGCCGACGAGCTGAGCATCGGTGGGAAAGAGGCCGGTTGTGCCGTATTCCTGGACCGCCAGCTGAGTGGTGATTACGGCAAAGCTGTCACGACTTACCGCCTGGGGCCGGTGATCCAGGACGGCTTACCGCAGGCCGGGCCGCAATATAAAGATACGCCAGCCGAACGCTACCGGTTAGGGCTGGCTGCGCTGAACAGCGTGTCAAAAGCGCGCAATGCGGGCAAGGGTTTTACCGAACTTACCGGTGAGCAGCAGGACGATTTGCTGCGCCGCGTGGAGTCGGGCGAGATCCCGCTTGATGGGGTCAACGGCCAGCTGTTCTTCAATATGCTGGTGCAGAACATGCGCGAAGGCTTCTTTTCCGACCCGCTTTACGGCGGTAATAAGGATATGGCGGGCTGGAAAATGGTGGGTTTCCCCGGCGCGCGTTATGACTTCCGTGATGTCATCGACAGACGCGGCGAAGATTTACATATCGAACCCGTCAGCATGCTGACCCAATACGAAAAATCATAAAAACCGTTTAACGGACTGCATTGATTTATTTGGTATTTTCAGGAGTACATGTCGTATGAGCAACAAAAGAGAGAAGGTCGATGCCGTCATCGTCGGCCTCGGATGGGCCGGTTCGCTGATGGCCAATGAACTGACCCTGGCCGGGCTGAATGTCGTGGCCATTGAACGCGGTTCATGGCGCGATACCAGCAATGATTTCCCGACCACCATTGATACCGACGAACTGCGCTTCGTCAGCCGTCGCGCGATTATGCAGCCCACGGCGGTAGAAACCCTGACCTTCCGTAATAACCCGATCCAGCAGGCGCTGCCACTGCGCGAGTTTAATACTTATCAGTTCGGAATGAACGTTGGCGGGGCGGGCACGCACTGGAACGGCATGACCTGGCGCTTCCTGCCATATGATTTCCAGAGCTACAGCCAGACGGTTGAGCGCTACGGTAAAAACAAATTCCTCGAAGGAATGCAGGTTCAGGACTGGGGTGTGACGTTTGACGACGTTGAACCGTTCTACGATAAATTTGAACGTTACGCCGGGACGTCCGGGAAAGCCGGTAACATCAAAGGCGAAAAAATTGAAGGCGGTAACGTCTTCGAAGGCCCGCGCAGCCGGGATTATCCGCTGCCGCCGCTTAAACGTACCCAGCTGTCGATGATTTTCGACAAAGCCACGCGCGAGATGGGCTATCACCCGTTTGCCGTGCCTGCCGGCAACACCTCCGGTGCATATACCAACCCGCTGGGCGTCAACATGGCGCCGTGCACATACTGCGGTTACTGCGAGTTTTTCGGCTGCGGCAACTGGTCGAAGAGCAGCCCGAATGCCTGCATTTTACCTGCGGTGATGCAGCGCCCTAATTTTACGGTGATCACCGAATCTGAAGTGCTCCGCGTCAACAAAGCGCCTGACGGCAAAACCGCCACCGGCGTGACGTTCATTGGCAGCGACGGCGTGGTGTGGGAGCAACCGGCGGATATCGTGGTGATTTCTGCGTACCAGATGGATAACGTCCGCCTGATGCTGCTTTCCGGCATCGGCCAGCCTTACGACCATAAAACCGGTAAAGGCGTGGTCGGGCGTAACTATGCGTACCAGACCATTTCCGGCGCAGGTTTCTTCTTCGAAGACGAAATGATGAACCCGTTCATCGGCGCAGGTGCGCTGTCACAGGCCATTGATGATTTCAACGGCGATAACTTTGATCACACCGGTCATGACTTTATCGGCGGCGGCGTGGCGCTGGTGCATTCCACTAACGGACGTCCGATCGGTTATTCCAACAATGTACCGCCGGGCACACCGCGCTGGGGCGCTGACTGGAAAAAAGCAGTCAAACACAGCTACCAGAACTACAACAATATCTATTGTATGGGCAACAGCTATCCGCACCGCGACGTGTTCCTCGATCTTGATCCGGAATACAAAGACCGCCACGGCCAGCCGCTGCTGCGCGTGACATTTGACTGGATCGAAAACGACAAACGCTCGGCGAAATTCATGGCTGACCGCTCGGTTGAAATCGCGCATGCGATGGGGGCAAAAACTGTCGTGCGTCAGGAACCGACGGCTAAACCGTTCTCGCCAATGGACAACCTCTCCTCCCACACCACGGGCGGCGCCTGCATGGGCGACAACCCGAAAACCAGCGCGGTGAACCGCTATCTGCAAAGCTGGGATGTGCATAACGTCTTTGTTTGTGGCGCATCGGCGTTTGCCAATAACGGCGGTTATAACCCGACCGGCACGGTGGGCGCGCTGACCTTATGGGCGGCAGAAGCGATTAAAACCCAGTATCTGAAATCCCCTGGTCCGCTGGTGAGGGTTTAAGCATGAGCGTGAAAAAGACATTAGTGATTATTGCAGGCGTGGTTGTCATTGGTGGTCTGGGATTCGTCGGTTTTAAAACCTGGCATAACGCCAGCCAGTCCGGTGAATTCCAGGCACCCGCAGCGGCGGCAATGGCCGGCAAAACGGCCATTGAACGCGGTAAATATCTGGCGCTGGCGGGGGACTGCGTGGCCTGTCATACCGCGCCGGGGGGCGGAAAACCGTTTGCCGGAGGCTATGGCCTGAACACGCCGTTTGGCACGATTTACGCTACCAATATCACGCCGGATAAAGAGACCGGTATTGGCGGCTGGACCGATCAGCAGTTCATTAATGCGGTGCGAAACGGCAAGGGGATCAACGGGGAGAATCTCTATCCGGCGATGCCTTATAACGTTTATGCGAAGGTCAGCGATCAGGATCTGAAAGACATCAAAGCGTACCTGAATACCGTGCCTGCGGTGCATTACGACGGGCCGAAAACCGATTTGCCGTTCCCGTATAACATCCGCCTGATGATGTTTGGCTGGAACCTGTTGTTCCTTGATACCGCCCCGTTTAAGGCCGATCCGGCAAAGTCAGCGGAATGGAACCGCGGCGCGTATCTGGTGGAAGGGCTGGGGCACTGCACGTCGTGCCATACGGCGAAAAATCCGCTGGGCGGCGATAACTTTGGTGTGCATTTGCAGGGCGGAGAACTTCAGGGCTGGTTTGCGCCGGAAATCACCGGGAATGTCCGTCAGGGGCTGGGTGACTGGAGCAACGATGAAATTGTTCAGTACCTGAAAACCGGCGCAAACGCCCGTACCGTGGCCTCCGGCCCGATGGCAGAAGCCGTAACGAACTCGCTGCAACACCTGTCGGATGCCGATCTTCATGCCATTGCGGTTTACCTGAAAAGCTTACCGGGCAGCAAAGATGAGTCTGCACCGCTGGCAGCAAATTCAGCCATGGCAAATGGCAAAGCGCTGTATGCCGATAACTGTGCGGCTTGTCATCAGAATTCCGGTGAAGGCGTGCGCAATATGGTGCCCGCGCTGAAAGGCAACAACGGCGTTCAGGCCAGCCAGCCGACGAATATTCTGCATGTGCTGATGAACGGTGCGCAGGGTGCGGCGACGCTCAGCAATCCGACCAGCGCGGATATGCCGGAGTTTGGCTGGAAAATGACGGATCAGCAAATGGCCGATGTCAGTACTTACATCCGTAATGCGTGGGGAAATCAGGCGCCAGCGGTCAGTAAAGACGACGTGGCGAAAGCCAGAAAAACGCAGGACGGAGCTGCTGCATTGCATAATCCGGCACCCTGATAAAACAGATAACGTCTTTCACTAGCTACAGTAACGGAGCCGCGTAAGCGGCTCTTTTATTTGGTATTTATTCAATTTATCAATGCAATTTCATGAGTCATAGATACATAAATAATCACGCTTTGAACGAGAAAGAAATTGATTTGAGGTGTTTATTTATACAGTGCAGACTGCCCGCAGATTAAGGATATCTGAACAAGGATTAGCTTACGTGAGGGACAACACATCATGTTTCAGCTCAGGATGCCAGATTGCTGGCCAGTCAACCCGATGCTCTATCTTCCCGGTGCCCTGACGGTGCCGGAAGACTTTAAGGGAGAATGGATTATGGAAGCGTTAATGCAAAGCCAGATTAACAGTATCGAAAAGCAGGGAATCAAAAACGGTGAGGAAATCGCGGGCCTGAGTTTACGGGTGGGAAAGGTTGAACAGCAAGTTGTTCAGCTTACAGAGGTGGTTACGGACACCAATCTTCGTGTCGGAAAACTCGAACACCAGATGGTCACGCTCACCGATGCGGTGACGGATATCGGCGTTCGCGTGGGGAAAACGGAGGAAAGTATTGTTCGCATCGATAAGCATCTGGTCAGGATCGACGAGCATCTGGTGCGAATTGACGATCGCCTTGTGCTTATTGATAAGAAATTTGAACTGGTAGATGAGCGCTTTGACAAGATGGATCTGCGCTTTGACAAGATGGATCTGCGTTTCGATAAAATGGATGCTCGATTTAATTCCGTGGAGTCGCAGCTGGCCGTTATTCAGTCGAATTACATGACCAAAGATATGTTCCACATCTATATTACAAAACAGACCCATTGGATCATGGGCATGATGGTAGCACTGGCTGGTGTGGTGTTTACCGCTGCCCGCTATATCCACTGACCCTTTCGTGAATCCCGTTCTCCGGCATCAACATCTCCCATAAAAGGAGATGTTGTACTGCCAGCAAACCGCTTAATAACGGCTATAATATAAACAGGCTGCCACCTTCTCCTTGCCCTTGTAACCTTTATCAAACGGGCATTCCCGAAGGTTTATCATCGTACGCCGCTGGCGGCTTTCGGCGCACAAGGGGGTGTTTCATGGGTAATCATGTCTGGGGACTGTTATCGCATCCAGGTCCCGAATTGCAGCAAATCCAGCGTGAACGGGAAACCGTTTCACATGTGTATTCCCACCATGTTTTTCTGATGGCGCTGATCCCGGTTGTCTGTTCCTTTATCGGCACAACGCAGCTGGGCTGGAATTTCGGTGACGGCCAGAAGCTGATGGTTTCCATGTTCACCGCGTCCTATATCGCTGTCATCTTCTATGTTCTGATGCTCGCCGCTGTTGCCCTGATGGGGCGGATTATCTACTGGATGGCGCGTCGTTATGACAGCCGCCCGACACTCAACAGTTGTATTGTGTTTGCCGGTTACGTTGCCACGCCGATGTTCCTCAGCGGGATTGTTGCGCTCTACCCGATGGTCTGGTTATGCCTGTTTGTCGGGCTGATTGGCCTTTGCTACAGCGGATATCTGTTGTATCTCGGTATTCCAAACTTCCTCAACATTGACCATCGCGAGGGCTTCCTGTTCTCCAGCTCGACGCTGGCGATGGGAGTTCTGGTCCTTGAGCTTCTTTTGGCGTTGACGGTTATCATGTGGGGCTATGGAACGCAGCTTTTTTAATCATTGATTAGTGCACCCTCCCCTGAAAAGGGGAGGGCGTTTGAAACTCTTCACAGCGTTATTCCTGCCAGTGTTTCAGCTTGGTGGTTTTACCGATCCCCGGGTTGAAACTGTTGGTCGGGTCTGCCTGCCGGTAAAATTCCTTCATATGCGGTTTTGCAATATACAGATGCCCGACGTTGTGCTCAGCCGGATATTCAGCACCTTTGGCATCCAGAAGTTCAAGCATGCGATGTTTTAGCGCTTTGCTGTTCACACCTTTTTTGACAATGTAATCCTGATGGAAAACGTGGCACATAAAGTGGCCGTAATAGAGTTTTGCTATCAGCTGACTATCAATATCCGCAGGCAGCGTTTCAAACCAGTCACGATCGTTGCGGCGCAAGGCAATATCCAGTGCCAGAATATCTTCCACTTCTTTCTCATGCACAGCGTGATAACGAATGGCCGCGCCCGCCGCAGCGAAGCGGTGCAGAAAGGCTTTTTTGCCTTCATCTGCTGAACAGATAAAGAAATCGCCCTGATTATCGCTGAAGAAACGGGTCAGAAACGTTCTGGCTTCCTCTATTCCCTGGCCTGACATTTTCAGCAATAAGTGATGCTCAAACCGGTCGCGATACTGCTTCATGCGCGGCGGTAAATGGCCCGGCAGCGCTTTACTCAGGCACTGCATCACGCGGTCGCTGAAGTGCTTCGGCAGAAAAGGCACCTTGCTGGCGTGCGCGTCAAACTTTCCTTTGGCGGTAAACATATCCGGCATTTTGTCCGTGCCGAGTTTGTCGATCATCAGGAACGTATCTTTGCCGTACACTTCAGTGATATCGAAAATATCACGGTGCATATATTCACCCGCCACCGGCAGATTGGTGAAATCACGCAGGATCTGGCGGCGTAATTCCGTCAGCACCGCCGTGTCGTTCGTACCGATATAGAAAACCTGCTGCTGAGTTTCTGCCGGAAAAGTATCGAGGCGGACGGCGAAAACGGCCAGCTTCCCGGCACAGCCAGAGGCTTCAAATAAGCGACGTTCATCGGCGTTAAAGCGCGATGGCGTATCGGCATCCACTTCGCGGACGCGCGTTGCGTAATCATGGTCGGAAGCCAGCCGCTGGTCATGCAGGATATCGGCTTCGAGATAATCGCCTTTTTCCAGCCGTGTCAGGATCTCTTCCGGCGTCTCACCCAGATTGATCCCCAGATGGTTTATCAGCCGGAGTTCTCCCTGCGCATCAATCTGCGCATACAGCGCCATTTCCGTATAAGCCGGTCCGCGTTTCACCAGTGAACCGCCGGAGTTGTTGCAAACTCCGCCGACCACGGAGGCACCAATGCAGGATGACCCGATAACGGAATGTGGTTCGCGGTTATACGGCTTGAGAATTTTTTCCAGCTTGTAGAGTGTGCTGCCGGGAAAGCCGATCACCTGATGGCCGCCGTCGAGCAGCTGGATCTGGTCGAGTTTCAGCGTGCTGAAAATGACGATGTCGCGGTCGTAATCGTCACCGCTCGGCGTTGAACCTTCTGTCAGCCCCGTATTGGCGGCCTGCATGATGACAATTTTGTCGGCCTCGATGCAGGCTTTAAGCAATTGCCATTGTTGAAGCAATGTCTGCGGGAATACCACCGCCAGCGCTTTTCCGCCACCGGAGCGAAACCCCTTTCGGTAGCGCTCGGTATTGCTGTCGCCGGTGAGGACGTGGCGGCTTCCGGCGATTTCTTTCAGCGTGGTGATGAGTGACTGATTATCCATTTCATCTTCCTTTTATGAAGTGATGCCTTTCAATCATAGACTTAAATGATACTTCAAAAGATGAACATCACACGGGATATACGTTAGGTAATTTAACTTAATCTGTTGCATTTTTGTCATGCGCTGTCCATTAAATCGTCATTGATGTGTCATAAAACTCGCGCTTAATGAACGCCAGATAACGAAAGCAACCGAGAGACAGCATCATGGCGCAGGCTCAACTTAAGCTGGCACAGGCTGAATATCCTCAGACCGGGCCACAGCATTTGAACAAAGTTCTGGACGTTAAAGGCCTGGTAAAATCGTATAAATCAGGTCAGCGGGTCCTGAACGATATTAATTTTGATCTCCATGCCGGTGAATTTGTAGCGGTCATTGGCCGCTCCGGTGCGGGGAAGTCAACGCTGTTGCACGTGCTTAACGGCACGATCCCGTTAACCGACGGCAGCGTTGTGTGTCATTACGAAAATGGTGAGCAGCAGCAACTGGCCGGGTTGACGGGTAAAGCGCTGCGTCGCTGGCGTTCGGGTTGCGGCATGATTTTCCAGGATTTCTGCCTGGTACCGCGTCTGGATGTGCTGACTAACGTATTACTTGGCCGTCTCAGCCATACTTCAACGTTTAAATCCTTCTTCAATCAGTTCGACGATGAAGACCGCGCACGGGCGATTTCGTTGCTCGAATGGCTGCACATGTTGCCGCATGCGTTGCAACGCGCTGAAAACCTTTCCGGTGGTCAGATGCAGCGCGTGGCGATTTGTCGTGCACTGATGCAGAACCCGAAAATTTTGCTGGCCGATGAACCGGTTGCCTCACTGGATCCTAAAAATACCCTGCGCATCATGAATGCCCTGAAAAAGGTCAGCGAAGAGAACATCGCGGTGATGGTCAACCTGCACTCCGTTGAGCTGGTGAAAGATTACTGCACCCGCGTAATTGGTATTGCGAAAGGGCAGATTATCTTTGACGGACATCCGGACCAGTTAACCGACGGGATCTTGCAGCAGTTATATGGCGAAGATCACGAGGCAAATGAGTAACGATATTTAATGCAGTAATAAATAACAGTTGTTGTTAACAGCGATTAAAACCTTTGGCAGTGCTTTTTCTACTTTCCCTCAATCTACACAAGGTTATTACTAAATGAAGAAGTTATTACGTCTGGCAGTCTTCGTTGCAGGTTCCCTTACCGCGATGCACAGCATGGCAGAAGATGCTCCGAAAGAATTGAATTTAGGTATTTTGGGTGGACAGAATGCTACTCAGCAAATCGGCGATAATCAATGTGTAAAAGATTTCTTCGATAAAGAATTAAATGTGGATACCAAACTGCGTAATTCATCCGATTACTCAGGTGTTATTCAGGGGTTATTAGGTAAGAAAGTCGACATGGTATTAAGCATGTCACCTTCATCTTTCGCGTCTGTTTATATTAATAACCCGAAAGCGGTGGATCTGGTGGGCATCGTTATTGATGACACTGACAAATCCCGCGGTTATCACTCCGTTGTTGTGGTAAAAGCTGACAGCCCGTACCAGAAACTGTCTGACCTGAAAGGCAAATCATTTGGCTTTGCTGATCCGGATTCCACTTCCGGTTACCTGATCCCGAACCAGACTTTCAAGAAAGAGTTTGGCGGTACGACGGATAACAAATACAACAACTTCTTCTCCAGCGTCACCTTCTCCGGCGGCCACGAGCAGGATATCCTCGGCGTGCTGAATGGCCAGTTTGAAGGCGCGGTGACCTGGGCTTCCATGATTGGCGATCGCGAAACCGGCTATACCTCCGGCGCGTTCAACCGCATGATCCGCATGGACCATCCGGATCTGATGAAGAAAATCCGCATTATCTGGGAATCTCCGTTAATTCCTAACGGCCCGATTTTGGTTCGCAGCGATTTGCCACCGGCATTTAAAGCGAAACTGGTTTCAGCCATTAAGAAACTGGATAAAGATGATCATGCCTGCTTCGTGAAAGCCGTTGGCGGCAAACAACATATCGGCGAAACGTCTCTGGCGGAATATCAGCAGATTATTGATATGAAGCGTGAACTGACAAAGGGTACTCGTTAATATCCTGATTTCCTCCCCCTTGGCGGGGAGGAATAAAAACTCTATGTAAACCGGAAATATTATTTTGAATAAAGACTTCAATCGTTATTACCAGAATATACGTGGTAAGCAAAAGCGCGAGGCGCTGGTCTGGTCAGGGCTGATGCTGCTGTTATATTTATGGTCTGGCAATGTTTCCGAACTTAATCTGAAAACTATTATTGTTTCCGCCCCCAGCTTCTTTGATTATATCGGTCAGACGGTGCCGGTTTTGCACTGGTCATTATTATTCGCAGACGGACATACCGAAGGTTCTCTGGCTTACTGGGGATACCGTCTTAATATTCAGTTACCGCTGATTTGGGAAACTATTCAGCTGGCATTGTCTTCAACGATTTTGTCTACCGCGCTGGCCGTTGTTCTGGCATTTCTCGCCGCCAGCAATACGGATTCCCCAAAATGGGTGAAATTCAGTATCCGCACGTTTGTGGCCTTCCTGCGAACCATGCCTGAACTGGCCTGGGCCGTGATGTGCGTAATGGCCTTTGGCGTCGGGGCTATTCCGGGCTTTATCGCGCTGACCTTACACACCGTCGGCAGCCTGACAAAATTGTTCTACGAATCTATTGAAACCGCGTCGGACAAACCGGTGCGCGGCCTGAGAGCCTGCGGAGCGGGGCGCTTGCAGCGCATGCGTTTCGCCATGTGGCCACAGGTTAAACCTATCTTTTTATCCTACAGTTTTATGCGTCTGGAAATTAATTTTCGCCAGTCAACCATCCTCGGCCTGGTGGGCGCGGGCGGGATTGGTCAGGAGCTGATGACGTCCATCAAGCTCGACCGCTATGACCAGGTCAGCATGACGCTGCTGCTGATTATTCTGGTGGTATCAGTAATGGATTTTATTTCAGGTAAATTACGCAAACGCGTGGTGGAGGGCACTTTCTGATGTTAACTGACGCGCTTGAACCTCATGTTATTGCTGACCTGAAACAGCAGCACGCTCACCTGTTTTCCGCACAACGCCGTTACCTGCGTTATCTGGCAATTTTGGCGGTCGTGATTGTGTTGTATTACGTCTATTTCTTCAGCTATTTCGGTATTCCGTGGAGTGAAGTGGTGCGCGGTACCCGCGAAGTCGGGCGTTATTTCCTGCGTATGTTCGTGTGGCACAACGTTTCCGAATGGCCGTTTATGTACTACTTCTCGCAGATTGCGATCACGCTGGCGATTGTGTTCGCCGGGACGGTCACCGCCTCTTTCCTCGCACTGCCGCTGTCTTTCCTTGCGGCACGAAATGTGATGTCTACGCCGGTTCTCCGGCCGGTTTCACTGGTGGTCCGCCGCATTCTGGACGTGCTTCGCGGCCTGGATATGGCGATCTGGGGGCTGATTTTTGTCCGTGCTGTCGGCATGGGGCCGCTGGCCGGCGTGCTGGCAATTGTGATGCAGGATTTAGGCTTACTCGGCAAGCTTTATGCCGAAGGCCACGAAGCCGTGGAACGCTCACCCAGCCGCGGCCTGCGGGCGCTGGGTGCATCTCCGCTACAGACGCACCGCTTTGGCATTTTCACGCAATCCTTCCCGACATTCCTGGCGCTGTCGCTGTATCAGATTGAGTCCAACACCCGTTCAGCCGCCGTTCTCGGTTTTGTGGGCGCGGGTGGTATCGGTCTGGTTTATGCGGAAAACATGCGGTTGTGGAACTGGGATGTCGTGATGTTTATTACGCTGATCCTGGTCGCTATCGTCATGATTATGGATAAGATTTCAGCGATGCTGCGTGCCAAATACATTCTGGGTGAAGAGATTGATCTGTTTGTGCCGGAAGAGCGGAAAATGAAGCCGCCGGTCGAATTGTATAAACCCTGATCCGAACCGGTCTTAAAACTAAAAAGGCGGCATCCACCGGATGCCGCCTTTTGTCATAAACGGGCAACAGAAATATTACTCGTCGAAGTACCAGTAACCCTGATTCACCAGATCGGTGAACACGGCCATGAACGCCGGATCCTGCAGCGCATCGCCCAGCTCTTTTTTACCGATCAGCATGAAACGGCAAAGCGCATCCGCCGCCTGATGTTGATCGGTTTCCAGCGCTTCGCTGTTGACGAAGAAACGCTCGCCGACGTTGAGCACGCGCAGACCGCTCAGCCGGGTCAGGCTGTCGCCCTGCATCAGCGCATCGACGATTTCGTGGGTTTCATACGGCGGTTCGGCGGGGGAGATATCCAGCTCATGGCGTGGCGTTGTCGCAAAACGTCCGAACCACTGTCTGAACGCTTCCGGCTGATTGATCAGGTCATGCATCATATTGCGCACGCGATCCAGCTCGTATTCTTCTACTTTTCCGACATGATCGCGCAGCGTTAAATCCGGGTCGCTGTAGTGGTCGCCGCCTAAATCATTTTCCAGCGCGTAATCGGCAAAGCTGCTGATAAAGTCGCGGGTATTCGGGCCACGGAAACCGACGGAATAGTTGAGGGCCGTTTCATGGGTAAAGCCGTCGTGCGGGAAGCCCGGCGGAATATACAGAATATCGCCCGGCTCGAGATCTTCATCGATGATCGGCGTAAACGGATCGACATGCAGCAACGCCGGATGCGGGCAGAACTGGCGCATCGGCAAGGCATCGCCCACGCGCCAGCGACGGCTGCCCATTCCCTGAATGATAAACACGTCGTACTGATCGATATGCGGGCCAACGCCGCCGCCGGGCACAGAATAGGAGATCATCAGGTCATCCAGACGCCAGTCTGGCAGCACGCGGAACGGACGAACCAGTTCCGCCGCAGGCAGATGCCAGTGGTTCACTGCCTGCGCCAGCAGTGACCAGCCGGTTTCACCCAGCCCGTCAAAATGCTCAAACGGCCCGTTGCTTGCCTGCCATTCCCCATTTTTATGGCTCACCAGACGGCTGTCCACTTCAGGTTCCATCGCAAGGCCAGCTAATTCATCGGGCGTGATCGGATCGACAAAGTTTGTAAACGCTTTTTTTAATACAACAGGTTGTTTTTGCCAGTATTTTTCTAAAAATTCCGGCCAGTCCAGATTGAGTTCATACGCCATGTGATTTACCAGTGGGAAGACAAACGGGCCTGATTATAGAGAGGCTGGCGGGTATGCCGCTTTGTCATTAATCAAGGGATCACAAAAGACCGGCGGAGGGAGGGAATTTCCCTCTCCGGGCGGAGAGGGAAGTGTTACGGGGAAGTGCAAACAGGTATTAAGACTTGGCGGCAAGCACCACCAGTTTTTGGTTCACAAACTCTTTAATTCCCAGATCAGACAGCTCGCGGCCAAAACCGGAGCGTTTTACCCCCCCGAAAGGCAGCTCGGCGGCGGTATCCGTCGGTGAGTTTACGTATACCATCCCGGTTTCAATCTGGCTCGCCAGCTTACGGGCACGGTTGAGATCGGTCGTGAATACCGAACCGCCCAGACCGTAGTGCGAGTCGTTGGCCAGTTTCACCAGTTCCTCGTCGTTTTTGACGATATAAACCTGCGCGACCGGGCCGAAAAACTCTTCGAAGTAAGCCGGATTATCACGCGTGATGTGCGTGAGGATCGTTGGCTCGAAGAAGTTGCCCGGATTCCCCGTCACTTTCTTGCCACCGAAATGCAGTTTCGCGCCGTGCTTCACGGCATCGTCTACCTGCTTGCTCAGCGTTTTCACCGCGTCGGCTGAAGACAACGGCCCCAGCGTGGTGGATTTATCCAGCGGGTCGCCGATTTTCAGTGCCTTAAAGTGTTCAGTGAATTTTTTCAGGAATTCATCGGCCACTTTTTCATGAATGATAAAGCGCTTGGCGGCGGTACAAACCTGCCCGGCGTTGGAAACACGCGCCTGAGCACCGGCTTTGGCGGCGTGATCAATATCGGCATCATCCAGCACCGCGAAAACATCATTCCCGCCCAGTTCGAGCGTGGATTTTTTCAGTTTACCGGCTGCACGCGCCGCCACAATCGCCCCGGCTTTTTCCGAACCGGTCAGTGCGACGCCTTGCACGCGATCGTCATCAATGATTGATGCGACCTGATCCTGCGAAATAAACAGATTGGTATAGGCACCTTTTGGCGCACCTGCTTCAGAAACCAGTTTCTCAAAAGTTTCTGCGCAGTGCGGCACGATGCTGGCGTGTTTTACCAGCACGCTGTTACCGGACGCGAGATTCGGCGCAAGCACGCGCATCAGCTGATAGAACGGGAAGTTCCACGGCTCGACCGCCATGATCACGCCAATCGGGTGATGCTCGACCCAGGCTTCGCCGAGGTCAGATTTATACGGCACAGGTTTGAGAAATTCCTCTGCGTTTTCCGCGTAGAATTTCGCAATATCCGCGCAAATTTGTACTTCGCCACGGCTCTGGCCAATCAGTTTCCCCATCTCCACGCTGACCACTTCTGCCAGTTCATCGACCCGCGAAGCCATCAGCTCGGACAATTTATGCAGCACTTTGACCCGCTGTTTGATATCCCCCTGCGCCCAGTCGGATTTATACAGGGCATGCGCGGTAGACAGCGCCTCTTCAACCTGCTTGTCGTTGTGCGTCGGGTATTCTTTGATGAGCTTGTTATTGAAAGGATTGATCGTCTGATAGGGCATCTGTTGCTCCTTGTTTTGTGGCGCGCCGGATAATGTCATCAGCGCGTTGGAATTGAGGTGCGTTCGATTTACTGCCTCGGGTCTGCTTCTTAACGCTTGTTCCGTGACACTGCCACTAAGCATAGTCGATAAAACGTGAACCCTGTCTCACAGACATCTCATGCAACACATGCGGTTCGGGCTTTTTAGCGGCTTGCGCACAGGCCCTGCCATCCGCGGGCTGCGGCCTGTCTTTAAGAACTATCGGCTTTACCTAACTTTGCGGCGAAAGGACTTTCGAATTGTTTTCAGCAAGCGATTGATAAATTTACCGCCCACTTTTATGCTGGCTTTCCTTCCATTTCCGACATTGAGAAACTCATGAAGCTTGATGCGATCCCTTTTTGCACGACCGACTGGAACGACGTGACGCCAACCCAACACCCCGGCGATGTCGGGATGGCGCTGTGGCGCACACAGAAGTTTGGCGATATCCGCGTGCGGGTCGTTGAATATTCCGCAGGATACGAAGCCGATCACTGGTGCAGTAAAGGGCATGTGCTGTTTTGCCTGGAAGGGGAATTGCATACACGCCTGGAAGATGGCCGCACCTTTACCCTCTCGCCGGGCATGAGTTATCAGGTGGCGGATAACGCGGAAGCGCACCGTTCCTCAACCCCGGTCGGGGCTAAATTGTTTGTCGTTGATTAGTCGTACACAGAGAAATCGCCGCCAGCGTGAGGCTGGCGACAAGGAGCAGCAGGTGAGTAAATTACGGGTAGGCATCATTTTTGGCGGCAAATCGGCTGAGCACGAAGTGTCATTACAATCGGCAAAAAATATTGTGGATGCCATTGATAAAGAACGTTTTGACGTGACGTTGCTGGGCATCGATAAGAAAGGCGAGTGGCATATTAACGATGCCAGCAATTACCTGATCAATGCTGAAAATCCGTCACTGATTGCCCTGAACCGCTCGAATAATCAGGTCGCGCTCATTCCGGGGCAAACTGAAAACCAGCTGATTGAAATGCACAGTGCCAGCGCATTGTCGCAGGTTGACGTGGTATTCCCGATTGTTCATGGAACGCTGGGCGAAGATGGCTCATTGCAGGGTTTGCTGCGCATGGCAAACATTGCGTTCGCCGGTTCCGGCGTATTGGGATCGGCTGTCAGCATGGATAAAGATGTCACCAAGCGTCTGTTGCGGGATGCCGGTTTGTCCGTCGCGCCATTTGTCACCCTGACCCGTGCAAATCGCCAGAAATATACATTTACCAAAGTCTCTGAGCAGCTCGGATTACCGCTGTTTATTAAGCCTGCCAATCAGGGTTCTTCTGTCGGTGTCAGCAAAGTGAGTGACGAAGCCGGTTTCCTGAATGCGCTGGAAACAGCGTTCAGCTTTGACCACAAAGTGCTGGTGGAGTCCGCGATTAAAGGCCGAGAAATCGAATGCGCGGTACTTGGCAACGATTACCCGCAGGCCAGCGTATGCGGCGAAGTGATCCTGCACGACGAGTTTTATTCCTACGATACCAAGTACATTAATGAAGCCGGCGCATCGGTTGCCGTTCCCGCCGATTTGCCGCAGGAAACCCATGACCGCATCCGTGCCATCGCATTGCAGGCATTTCAGGTGCTGGAATGCCGGGGCATGGCGCGCGTTGATGTCTTCCTGACCGATCAGGGCGACGTCGTTATCAATGAAATCAACACGCTGCCTGGCTTTACCAACATCAGCATGTACCCCAAACTGTGGGCGGCCAGCGGTTTAAATTACAGTGATCTGATCACGCGTCTGATCGAACTGGCGCTGGAGCAACACGAGCAGGATAACCAGCTCAAAAGCTCAGCGAACTGATTTGTAAGATGTGCTGTAAAAGAGAAGCAGGGAGAAATCCCTGCTTTTTGCATTTAAAAACTTATTCGACAACCAGTTTAACCTGCTTGCCGGTCAGGCCGAGCATCATCACCAGCGCATCCAGCGTGAATTTATCCGTTTTCTTGTTTACGACGTCGGAAACCCGCGGGCGTGAGACTTGCAAAACTTTTGCAGCATCGCTCTGACGCAGATTCTGAAGGGCGATCCAGCTTGCTATCTCCGCCATTAGCTGTTCTTTAAGCGCAATCGTCTGTGCAATTTTTTGCTGTGATTCGGTATGTAAAGCCTGTGCTTCATCTTCATTAAACCCCAGGTCGGCAAAAACATTCCCTCCGGCCGGGGTGATATGCCGTGAGGCTACATCAATGTATTCTTTCATTTTCTCTCCGGTGACGCCCTGTGATGATTTCTGTTTGTATAAAATTTTATACCTAATCGTTCCTCATACCAACGCTTTTATACGGGAAGCCATATTTAAAAAATCAGTTCGTTGAAATGTTTGCGAGGCGCGCCGGAATAAAAGTGTTTTGACTGGATTGTGGGAGGAAAAGCAGGGAGAAATCCCTGCTTTTGGCTTTTAATTACACCTGATAACGCCAGAATAAAATGGCGACGCCAGCCAGAGTGAAGAGTGAAACGGTATAAAGCGCATGCACTGCCCCCATATTTTGGGCGAGCAAACCCGCGATACCGGTCACGATAGTTGCGACGATAATTTGCCTCCGCCACGCCATCGCACTGGCACCCGCAACGTGTTCACCGGGAAAATGCCGCAGTATGCCGTAAGTCCCCAAAGCAAAGACAATGTTTGAAGACAGGTGCGCACCGAAAATTAACAGGAGCGCACCCGCTGTCCATGCGGAAAAGTGGGGTAAAAGAAAATACCCCGTGAGAAAAAGCATCAGGCAGAACAGCAAGCGGCGGTTGCCTGATGAATAACTTTGCAATTTTTCGACGCTGAGAAGCAAAGGGCCGCAAAGTTGCCCGAGACTCCGGGCAAATAAAAGCGGTAGCGCCAGCCCGGTGGTTTTATCCGGCCTGATTTGCTGTGCCAGTGCAGGCAGTAATGCCATCGCTGGGGAACCTACTGCAGCAAGAGCAGGCAGCAGTAATACGCTGCGCTTTTGTAACGGAGAAAAGTTCCGCCATTTCGCCGGAAGTTCCGCCGCTGACGGCGCAGATTCATGTTGATGCAGGTTGTGAAACAGTGCCTGAGTTCTCAGCAGCAAACCGGCTGAAGCGGCAAAACTTAGTCCGTCCAAAGCCAGAAGTGAGGAGGGCGAAAAAACATCGAACAACAAAATACCGACACCCGTGCCGAGCAAAACCTGAGATGCAAAGATCAATGTTTCCATCGCCGTTGCGGCGGGCAGTTCTTCGTTGCCCAGCCCGCGCTTAAATAAAAGTGTCAGCGCCGGATAGCTCATTCCCGTAAACAGTGCTTCGGCTGACTGCACTGCCAGTAACGCCGGAATGTTGTGTGAGAGTAAACCGTAGAGCGGGAAAATCAGCGCCAGAAATCCGAGTATTTCAGAAAGAATCAGCACCCTGACGGGTGGAATTTTTCTGCAAAGGCGTTCGCCCCAGAAACTGCCCAAAAATCCCGGAAGCATTGCAAGAATATAGGCCAGCGTAAGTGTCGCCGGGGAGGCGTGCCAGCGCAGGAGTTGGCCAAAAACGACCACTTGCGTCAGGCCGTTTCCCAGAGAAGATAAAATGAAGGCGCAGCCTAAAAGCCGCAGCCAGCGATGGTTACGGAGTGCGCGTATCAGCGCCATTAATAAGGAATTCATGAACGGTATTCTCATCAGAAATAACAGAAATCTCCGTATTACCTGAAGGTAATGCAGAGAAGGAAAAACTGTCAGTGATGGACGTTCATTACATTGGGAATGCGCACTTTTTCGGAAAGAGAATAAAAATGTAGCACAAAGAGAAGGGGTTGCATGGTCAATTCAAAAATTCATAAATCGCAGACACGAAAAAGGCGGCAAACGCCGCCTCTTCTGCTTACTGCTGAGGACTCTTATTTGTAAATTTCAGCTGTGCCGTACAGATGGTTGTCACCAGAGGCACCGATGATACGGTAAGACGATGCACCTGCCTGAGCTGCTTTTGCACTCAGTTCTGATTGCAGACCTGACAGGTCGCCGGCAGAAGATGCGCTGACAACACCGATGGCTTGCTGACCCGCTGGTGCAGACTGAACTTCAGTCGCAGCCAGAGTAGAGAAAGAAGCGGTTGCCAGTGCGATGGCAGCGAGAGTCATAGTGATATTTTTCATGATATTTTCCTCAATTCGTTTATTTGAGCTTTGCCAGGCGTTGTCATCAACGTTCATTTAATGTGCAAAGCTGTCATCTGTCCGATACAACATCTAGCTTATTAATCGTTAACTAAATGCTGTTTTACCCGTAATCAAAACGTACTTCGTGCTTATTTATACAGCTCAGCCGTACCGTACAGGTGGTTTTCACCAGAAGCCCCGATGATGCGGTATGAGCTTGCGCCAGCTTCGTTCGCTTTTGCGTTCAGTTTATTCTGCAGGCTCGATAAATCATTGCTTGAAGAAGCACTTACAACGCCGATTGCCTGTTGACCTTCTGGCGCGGACTGAACTTCGGTGGCTGCCAGAGTTGAGAATGAAGCGGTAGCGAGCGCGATTGCAGCTAATGTCATAGTGATGTTTTTCATGATGGTCTTCCTTATTGTCTGTTTATCAGCAGGTGATTTTTAGGTCCGACGTTATTTCTTAACAGTCGATAATTAAATCTTAGACCTTGATCACATTCTGTGCAACTTATTTATTTATTAATCGTTAACTTATTGTGCGGAACAATCTGCTAACGAACGTTTCTGTGCTTATTTGTAAAGCTCAGCTGTACCGTACATGTGGTTTTCACCAGAAGCCCCGATGATGCGGTATGACGTTGCACCGGCTTCAGTGGCTTTCGCATTCAGTTTTGACTGAAGGGTGCTCAGGTCACCATTTGAAGAAGCGCTGATAGTACCGATAGTTTGTTCACCCGCTGGAGCAGACTGAACTTCAGTCGCGGCCAGGGTAGAGAAAGAAGCGGTAGCCAGTGTCAGAGCAGCGATAGTCATTGCGATAGTTTTCATGATTTGTAGTCCTGTTCGTTAATTTTTGTCTGGGGTGGCGTTTTCGACAGCCCCGTTATTCGGTCAACGTTGTTTATTACTTAACGTTCGATAAGTAAATGGTAAAGGGTGTTGAGAGTTTGTGCAAGATGTTTTTTTTAATGAGCGTTAACTTATTGTGCTGTGACGAGCATCACATCAAAACGCATTGTTGTTTTTGTTTTGTTAAATTTATGTTTTTAGAATGATTCGCCTGACGGATAGAGTTCGGGCTTATCCAATATTGTGCTGAATGAATCTTTAATGATCGCTAAGTTAATGGTTGGTTCCGGCGGGAGAGGATGTTAAAACTAGGGTCGGCTGAGAAAAAGATAAGGCAGCAAATGCCGCCTTATCGTTATTCCTGACCTGACGTCTTGTCGTCAGTGACCGGTTTCCTTAATAGTAAATAGAAGCCGGTTTATGACCTGAAGTCATCGGTGCAGGTGGCTGAGTCGGAGAAGTAGAGATACGGCCCTGCACGATTTTTTTGTTCGTACAGGTGCCCGGGTTACAGAAGTTACTGTCACCGGTCACATTGACCATCGCGACTTCCTGACTCTGTACTGGCATCATGATAACCTGCTGTGCGGCAACATTGGCAACCGGTACAGCGGTTAATGCCAGAACTGCAAGAAGGATTTTGAAGTTACTCATGATGTTTCGTCCTGGGTATTTTGCTTTTAAAAAGCGCTTATAGCTGTGCAGCTTTGCGGGTGTGAGTGATTTACTTATCGCTCGATAATTAAATGATAAACTCCGCTGGACTTATGCGCAACTATTTTTAATAATGATCGTTAAGTTATTTCTAAAAACAATTTTATAACCATAATCACAATGGTGATGGAAGGAGGGTGTATGAGCACTGAACAGACGGCTTTGGTCCGGAAAAGTCGCGGTCGCCCAAAACAGTTCGATCGTGGAACTGCTCTGAGCAAGGCCCTGAATTTATTCTGGCGCCATGGTTACGAGGCCACTTCATTAGCCGATTTGGTCGAAGCAACCGGTGCAAAAGCGCCAACTTTATATGCCGAATTTGGTAATAAAGAAGGGCTTTTCCGCGCAGCCGTTGAACACTACGTTAAAAATTTCTACGAAAAAGGACGCTGTCTGCTGAGCAGACCTGATTTGTCCGTTGAGCAGGCGATTGACCAGTATTTGCGTGCCATCGCTAACCTGTTTACTGACTGCGATACGCCGAGTGGTTGCTTCATGATCAGCGCATCGTCCGGGATGTCTTCATCTTCTGCGGATATTGCCGAAATGCTGCGTGAGCACCATCTGTCGCAGGAACGGACATTGTTTGAATATTTCGAGAAACAGAAACAAAGTGACAGCCTGCCTGTTGTTACTGACAGTGCCCTGCTGGCGAAATACCTCGCCTGTACCATTCAGGGTTTTTCTGTCCAGGCGCGCGATGGCGCAACGGCGGCTGAGCTTAATCGTCTCATCGACGTGGTCATGAATCTGTGGCCGGAACTGACAAAAAACACCGTGCAAATCACTGCTGCGCACTAACGGATGTCAGGTTTTTGTCAGTTGTTAAGAAAGAGAATAGAACGCCAGGTGCTGAGTATTTCGGGCCTGGCGTTAGGCGGTATAGACTTCGAAAATCCCGCGGGCGATCCGGGGCTGTTTGGCCCTGAAAGCGTAACCTGGCGAATTCACGGAGACTTTTCTTCGATGCTTTGCGGCGGTGTCAGTGCCTTGCTGCTGCAAATGCTTCATCCGCTGGCGCTCGCCGGTGTCTGGGATCACTCCTCATTTCGCGAAGACATGCTCGGCCGCCTGCGCCGCACCAGTCAGTTTATTTCCGGGACGACATTTGCCCCGACCCGTGATGCCACGGCGTTAATCGAAAAAGTAAAATCCATTCATCTGCGCGTCACGGGTACTGATGCGTACGGTACGCCTTACGCCGCCAGCGACCCGGATTTACTGGTCTGGGTACACGTCGCGGAAGCGTACAGCTTCCTGCAATCTCATCTGCGTTACCGTAATCCCTCACTCACTTCAGCCGAACAGGACCGCTATTATCAGGAATTTGCCCGCGTGGCAGAAAGCCTCGGGGCGGTGAACGTGCCTGACAGCGTTGCGGCAGTAGAAGCCTATTTGCAGGTCATGCGGCCTCAGTTGCGCTGCGATGAAAGAACGCGGGAAGTTGTGCGGTTGTTGCGTAATGCGCCAGCGCCAAGCCGTCTGGCTAAACCGGTCGGCAGCCTGATGATTCAGGCCGGTATCGAGCTTTTGCCCGGCTGGGCGGCGGAACAACTGGGGATTTCCCTTTCCCCGGTTAAGCGCAAAACGATTCGTTTTGGCACCCGCCGCATCGCCGGTATTCTGCGCTGGGCGGTAAGAAACGGCTCATGGCATCGCGCGATGCGCCGCATGGGCCGCTTACCTTCCTGAACTTATAAATGCGGATAAACGCCCGGTCCGATCGGTAAACCCAGCAGATACCAGCCGACCAGCATCAGCAGCCACACCACGAAAAACACAATCGGGTACGGCAGCACCAGCGAATAATAGGTGCCAAGTTTCGCCTCTTTGTTGTACCGCTGGAGGAATCCGAGGAACAGCGGTACAAACGGCGACATCGGTGCCAGCGGGATCACTGAGGAATCAGCAACGCGGAACACGATCTGCGCAAATGCCGGATGGAACCCCAGCAGCATAAACATCGGTACGAAAATCGGTGCCAGAATCGACCAGATTGCCGAGCCGCTGGCGATAAACATACACAGCAACGCCGACAGAAAAATCAGCCCGAGGAACGCCGGAATACCGGTCATGCCGAGATTTTCCAGCACGTCCGTCAGCCCGATCGCCATAAATTTCCCCATATTGCTCCAGTTGAAAAACGCCACAAACTGGGAGAGCGGGAACACCATCACGATAAAACCGGCCATAGACTTCATCGGATCAACCAGCAGATCCGGCACATCGCTGGCGCTGCGGATTTGCTTCGTCACCATGCCGTAAGGCACCGAAATCACGAAGAAGAACAAAATGATCAGTGGCACGATGCCCTGAATAAACGGAGAAGGGATGATGCCGCCGGTTTTCGGATTACGCAGCGGCGCGGCTTCCGGGACCACCAGCAGCGCGACCAGCCCGATGAACACCAGCGCCGCAATCCCGCTCGCCATCAGGCCGCGGTTCTGTTCCGGCGTCAGCTTCTTCATCTCTTCGTTACGTTCGCCGCGATAAACCGGCAGACGCGGTTCGACAAATTTGTCGGTCAGAATGGCCCCGACAATCGTCAGTAAAATCACTGACGCGGCCATGAAATACCAGTTATCGATAACGCTGACCTGAACCGCAGGATTAATCGCTTTTGCCGCCTCGGTACTCAGCCCGGAAAGCAGCACGTCCGTGGTCACAATCAGCAGATTTGCCGTAAAGCCGCAGCCTACACCGGCAATCGCCGCCAGCAAACCGGCTACCGGATGACGCCCGACCGCCAGGAAAATCAGCGCGCCCAGAGGCGGCATCACCACCAGCGCGGCGTCGGACGAAATATGGCTGAAGAAGGCAATAAAAATCACCATATAGCTGGCGTAACGGGCGTTCACTTTCGACGCCATTTTATACATCAGGCTTTGCAACAGCCCGACTCGCTCCGCCAGACCCGCGCCGATCACCAGCGCCAGAATGGAGCCGAGCGGGGTGAATCCGCTGAAATTCTTAATCACGTTCGGCAAAATCCACTGGATGCCTTCCACGCTCAGCAAATTTTTAACGTGAATAACTTCGCCGTTACTCGGATTTACCGCCGTAATATTCAGCCAGGAAATCACTGCGCTGGCGACCATCAGAATGGCAATCAGATAAACAAATAGCAAAAACGGATTGGGAATTTTATTACCTACACGTTCTACCCACTGGAGAAAACCTCCCGGGCTCTGGCCGGAGTCTTGTGCTTCAATACTCATCTCTTAACCCTCTGTCGTGTTTGATTTTTTTATATTTATGCCGCCCGTCTCTGCCGGAACGGGGCATGAGCGGGCGGTGTACTCGTCGTGATTTATTTCAGTGGCGAAGGTTTTACGCCCGCCGGAATAGGGCAGTGATACGGACGACGTTCGCGCAGGGCGTCACGTTCTTTCTGGCACGCCGCGAGCAAATCAGGTTGCGTGAACAGTTCGATGGCCGTGGAGGACATCACTTTTGCCGCCAGGCACATGCCTTTGTGCGCAATGGATGTGCGCCCCTGCGACACGATTTGCCAGGTGTGCAACGGCGAACCAACCGCAAAGCACGGGCTGAAGCACTGCGCGGTCGGCACCAGCCAGCTGACATCACCGACGTCGGTTGAGCCGTAGAGAATATTGTTGTTGGGTGCATAAGGCGCAACGGCGTCGGTCAGGGGGGATGTGCGCAGCGTTTCGGCGAATGCCATCCCTTCCTCGCCGCTGGTGCGGGAGATATTCAGCAGATTGTTATCGATATCCTGTTCTGTCAGCGTGGCGTGAATTGACGCCGCAAACGCCTGTTCTTCGGCCGTGTACTGCGGCGCACCAAACGCCTTAACGTACTGATACATCGCGTTTTCCAGCGTGCGGTTCGGCACGTAATTGGAACAGGCTTTGTCAAAACGCATCGACATCGTGGTGCCGGTCATCAGCGCAGCGCCTTTGGCGATATCTACCACGCGGTCGAAAATCCCCTTCGCCTGATCCATCTGCGGCGCGCGCACCAGATACAACACTTCCGCATCGGCCTGCACCACGTTCGGCGAGATCCCGCCCGCGTTAGTGATGGCGTAATGCAGGCGTGCTTCCTGAATAATGTGCTCGCGCAGGAAGTTGGAACCGGTGTTCATCAGCGTCACGGCGTCCAGCGCGCTGCGGCCCAGATGTGGCGCAGCGGCGGCGTGTGAGGACACGCCTTTAAAGCTGAACGACGCCTGAATATTGGCCAGCGTCTGGTTGCTGAACATGCCGCTGTAGGTTTCCGGATGCCACGTCAGCGCGGCATCGACATCATCAAACAGGCCTTCGCGGGCCATAAATGTTTTGCCTGAACCGCCTTCTTCGCCCGGACAGCCGTAAAACCGCACCGTGCCCTGAATATTTTCGCGCTCCATCCAGGCTTTTACTGCCAGCGCGCCACCGAGCGCCGCTGTCCCGAGCAAATTATGCCCGCAGCCGTGGCCGTTACCGTTTTCGATCAGCGGTTGCGCGGTGTCGTATCCGGCTTTCTGGCTCAGCCCGGCCAGTGCGTCGAATTCGCCGAGCAGGGCGATCACCGGTTTGCCACTGCCGAAGCTGGCGATGAACGCCGTTTCCATGCCACCGACGCCGCGCTCAACCGAAAATCCGCTGGCTTCCAGCTTGTCGGCCAGCAATGCTGAAGAGAACGCTTCGGTGAAGCGGGTTTCCGGATGATCCCAGATGGCGTCGCTGATTTCCGCCAGCGCCGGTTGCTGGTTATCGATAAAATCATTGATGAAATTGACAATGCTTTGCTGCGCAGCCATCAGTTTTCCCCTTTGAATTCAGCGATATTCAGCGCCAGTGCGGCCAGCGTTTTGATGCCCTGCATCATCACTTTTTCATCGAAATCAAACAGCTCGTTGTGATGCCCTGCGCTCAGGTCAGTGCCGAAAATCACGTAAGAGGCTTCGCCGCCGCGCGCTTTCACACGTTCCATCATGTACGTGGCGTCTTCAGAACCCGCCGCGCCTTCCTGACGGTCAATAATCTCTTCAAATTCACCCAGTTTTTCTGCCTGCTGATGGATGTAATTGACCCACGCAGCCGTCGGTTTGCTGCTTTGCGCCGCGCCCATCAGTTTGATGTCGAATTTCACCTGATGCATTTCGGCCGCGCCGGAAATCACTTTCAGCGCCTGCTGATAAATGAATTCGTTGACCTCATTGGTAGAACCGCGCGTTTCAACTTTCATCATGGCGGAAGAGGCGACTACGTTGCGGCCGGTGCCTGCCTGCAATACGCCGACGTTGACCCGTGAACTGCCGCCGCTGTGGCGGGGAATGGCGTGTAAACCGAGCGTGGCCTGCGCCGCCGCCAGCAGCGCGTTGCGGCCTTCTTCCGGTTTGCCACCGGCATGCGATGCCACGCCGGTGAAGCGCACGTCGAGCTTGGTAGTTGCCATGAACGTGTCGTTGCCGCAGACAATATGATTGGCCGGAACGCCGGTGCCGATATGGACGGCGGTGAAGTAATCGACGTCATCGACCACGCCCGCCGCGACCATGGATTTCGCGCCGCGCGTGCCTTCTTCCGCGGGCTGGAAAATCAGTTTTATCGTGCCGCAAAGCTTATCGCGCGCCTGCATCAGCACTTCCGCCAGCCCTAAACCGATCGTGGTGTGCCCGTCGTGGCCGCAGGCGTGCATCATGCCGTTATTAGCGGAAGCAAACCCTTCGCGGAACGGGCGGTGCGCCTCGTCGAGCACTTCATTGAGATCCAGCGCATCCATGTCGACGCGAAACCCCATCACAGGACCGGGGCGTCCGGTTTCCAGCGTGGCAACAATGCCGGTGAAACCGCCGGAAAAATGTGGCATCCAGCGGGCAATTGCGCCCTGTTCCAGCGCGCGTTGCTCGTGCTCGGCCAGTACGGCGGCAGAAGGCAAACCCATGCGCGAATCCGCGTCGATGACGTCTTTGCCCAGTTTCAGTGCGTACCCGAGTTTCTCCAGCCGGTCGGCCACCAGCGTGGACGTGCGGAATTCCAGCCAGCCGGATTCGGCGTATTTGTGCAGGTCACGACGTTGTGTTTGCAGGGCAGGGAACAGCTGTTCAACGTGTTCAGAAATCTCATTAACCATCACGGACTCTCTTTTTTTACAGACATGCAGGCTTTCTGCCAAAAGCAGAAAGGAGGAATTCTTGTTTGGGGGGAGTGCGCGCCGGAGCACGAAAACTGGCACAACAAACCCAGACCGGCGGGCGCGAAGCGCAAACCAGTAACCCGTAATTTGTTGCCGTTTGGAGGAAAAATCCGCAGGGAAAGGCCCGGCGGAAGAGACTGCATCGCGGCATTTTTGCCGTCGTATCGGTCAGCGTTTTATGACGAACGTCTGCCTTATGTGTTTTTCAATGTACACAAAGCGATCAGGGCATATAAGATGCCAAAATCTTCTTAGTGATAATCAGGGGTTATCAAAGAATTTCATGCCATCACAAATAAAAATGCATCAGTTGCGGGCGTTTGTGTCCGTGGCGCGGCAGGGCAGTATTCGCGCCGCCAGCCGTTTGCTCAATCTTTCCCAGCCTGCGCTGACCAAATCGATTAAAGAGCTGGAAGAAGGGCTGGGCGCGAGATTATTTGTCCGCCGCCGTCAGGGTGTAACGCTAACCGATTGTGGTGATGCGTTTTTTAAACGCGCGAGCCTGATTCTGGAAGAGCTGCGCGTGGCGCAGGAAGACATCGCTCAGCGCCTCGGCGGCACCAGCGGCAGGGTGAATATCGGCGTCGGTGCCAGCATTGCGCGCACCATCATGCCGGAAGTGATCGACCGTTTTCACCGGGAATTCCCTAATGTGAAAGTGCGTATCGCTGAAGGCCAGCTGGTGTCGATGATCCCCGAACTGCGCCAGGGCGAGCTGGATTTCACCGTAAACACCTATTATCAGGGTCCCTTTGATAACGAACTGTTATATGAAAAGCTGATGGATAAAGAGTACCGCGTAGTTGCCAGACGCGGACATCCGATGCAAAACGCGCGTTCGATGAAAGACTTGCTTCACTGCGACTGGACCATGCCGACGCCGCGCGGAAGCTATTACAAACTGCTCAGCGAAGTGTTCAGCGAGATGGACGCCGAGCCGAATATCAGCGTGATTTGCGAGACGTTTATGTCCTGCACCAGCCTGATTGCCAAAACCGATTTCCTCAGCGTGTTATCCGTAGATGTGATTAACGATCCGGTAATCGGCCAGAGCCTGGTGGCGCTCGATCTGGATCTGCCGCTGCCGACCGCGACGTTCTATCTCATTCAGCGACGTGATACCACGCTGACGCCGATGGCGGCTCATCTGGCGCAACTGTTCCGGCTTTATTGCCGGTAATAAGAACAGCGGTAACAAACCGCATTCGCGTAAAAAGCGCGTGTTTTGATGATTTATCGGGGATTTTTGGGAATATTGCCCGTTATCGGGCTGGCTTATCCGTTCTACACTGACCATCACAGGGAATAATAAGCTTCCTAATATTGCCGAGGTCATATGCGCCAGTCCGACATTGTTGCTGAAGTCAGTAACGACAAACAAACCCTGACCGCGCTGGTCGAACAGGACAACCGCGTGGTGTATTTCTACATTTTCGCCCGCGAAGATCTGCGTGACCGCTTTCCGAAAATGCGTGCCTGCTGGGTGCGTAATCTGGTGCCAGCGCCTTTACACGATGACACCGCCGCCACCGAACAGGGCATCGCGCCACTGCTGGCTGCGCCTTATTGCCGCAACCTGGAAGGCGAAGCGCCGCTGGATCCGTCGCAGATTCAGATCCTGTGGAACGAAAGCGATGACGGCGCGGCGTTGTGGTATCAGGGGTTGCTGCTGGCGGTGATACCCGGCTGGAGTTTGTATATCGATCACTCGGTGTGTTATTCCGCCGGATGCATCGCGCAGAACCCGCTGACTTTCCCGCTCGGTTCCGCCTCGACGAATACGCAGTGCGAGCTGGCGGAAAAGACCCGTTTATTCTGGCGTGACTGGCAAAATGAATTCAGCAATCCGTGGCCGAAAATCCAGCGCAAACTGCTCGAATCCTACGAAGATCGTTTTGGCCCTTCGCTGAAATATTACCTGATTAACCAGGGCAGCTGGCCTCCGATGGCGATTTCCCAGCATGAAGACGAAGAGAATTATTACTTCTTCACCGTCGGTATGAGCATCCGCCCGATGCCGCAAATCGACATCATTTTCAACGATGAAGCCGAAAAGCACCGCCGCATTGAACTGGCATTTTCCGTCGGGAAAGAATACGTCACCGAAGAAAACGCCGTGCAAATGGCGAGCGCGCTGTCCGGTTATGCGCAAATCCCGTGGACCACGCTCAGCTGGCTCGGCGAAGGCCACACGCTGATGTCCCCGATGGCACCGTTGGGCTTCGAAGGCCACGTCATTTCCTCCGCCCTGTGCGGCCCGGCTGATAAAATGGACCTGCCAGAGATTTACGGCGATCCGGTGAATCAGTTCTGGGTCAGCCCGATATTTACCAGTGAACTGGAATACGCAAAAGGGAAACCGAATGGCGGATTTGAGCTGGTCGGGGCGATGATCGAGAATGGAATCGGGTTTGTGTTTGCGCCGAGAAGCGCGGTGATCTGAAGCCAGACCAGGCTTCGGGGTGGTTTTTCGTTTGCAGCCTGGGCTTAGGTCAAAAACTTGGGCTCGCCGCCCAAACTGGCTTAAAGGGATCGAGAATATTTCGGTTTCTCACTTGCAGTGATCGCTCAGCGGCTGGCGTCGAAACCGACCAAGAGAGGGAAGTGCGTTCCCTCTCTTGGATCTCTCCCCGCTTTTACAACCAGCGCTACCGCTCGCTGGCTATGTTTCAGCAACTCCGGCTAGTGCCGCAAAATCCCGCCGCTGCGCGGTTCCCTTCACTCGGGTTACAAACCGCGCGAAAAGATACGCGGTTTTCCACCTCTCCCTCCGGCGTGATTTTTGAAAGCGGCCAATAGCTTATCTAAATTCAAAAACAGAGCGTCGTTTATCTTTTAAAAACGTAATCTGGCGCGCTCAGAAATTTTGCTGAATGAGAGTTTCGAGACCTATGGCTCGAAGACCGAAATGAAGGAACCGCGCAGCGGCAAGATTTCGCGCCACACGCCGGAGTGACAGAATATGTCCATCGACCCAGCGACAGCGCGTGTTGGAAAAAGCGTGGGAGATCAAAGAGGGAGGCGCTTTCCTCCCTCTTTGGCGGTTTAGGCGTCAGCCGCTGAGTGGGCACTACTCATGAAAAACCGAAATTTTCTCGGTCTATTCTTTAGACGTCTCCGGGCGAAACCCGGCGCAATGAGCAGCGATTAAACCGCTGCCTCCGGTTTAATTTCCTGCTGAAAATCCTCAGCGTCCACGTCATACCCCGATGGCTCCCACCGTACCGCCGTCAGCACGATAAGCCCTGCCAGCGGCGCTAACGCGATCACCCAAAACACGCCTGTACCTAACGCGGCGGAAAGCACTGGGAACAGGAACAGGGAAACCGTTGAGCTTCCGCGCATCAGCGTCTGGTTGAAACCGACACCCATGCCGCGCAGCGACGTCGGGTAGCTCAGCGAGGCAAATGTCATGGTGTGCGAACCCGGGCCGAAGCCCTGACCGAACAGGAACAATGCCAGCATCGCGATGGAAATCGCCGCTTCACCACCGTCAGCCGGACGGCCAACCAGCGCAAGGCCGATCATCGCAACGAGCTGACAGGCGTAACCGGCATAAGTCATTTTCCATGCGCCAAATTTAGACACATAGCGCACGGCAATCAGGCCGCCGACAAACGCGAAGCACAGGTTCAGGCCGAGCGAGAACAAAATGGTACTGATCATCGATTGTTGCAGGAAGCTCGAAAGAATGACCGGCAGACCGAACGCCACAGCGTTGTAGGCAAATGATGATGCAACGGCGGTCACCGTAGCCAGCACGGTGCGGCGCAGGTAAACGCCCTGCAACAGCGTGCCGTAGTTGCGCCAGGCGGCTTTACGCACCTTCACCTGCGGTGTTTTGTCTGCGTCATCCGCGACCACCGCATTGATATTGTAGGATTTACGCAGGATAGCCGCTGCACTTTGCAGGTCGCCCTGATTCGCTGCCCAGACCGGTGATTCATTCATATAACGGTGACGGATGGCAATAATCAGAATGGCCGGAACCGCGCCAAAACCGAGGATTAAACGCCACAGCCAGTCGGTGTGCGTTGCGGGCAATACCGCGTAAAGCAGCAGAACCAGCAGGTAGGAAACGCTGATGGCGGCGTACCACGTCGGGCACCACATCGCCACGCGCGAGGCCTTATTGCCGCGCCCCTGAAGCCTGGAGAATTCCGCCAGAAATGCCATCGCGACCGGTAAATCGATCCCGACGCCGAGGCCCATCACAAAGCGCGAACCACCGAGCACCCATTCGTTTGGCGCAAAAGCACAGGCCAGTGCGGCAATGACGAAGAAGAACATGTCGGCCATAAAGACGCGGTAACGGCCAATTTTGTCGGTCAGATAGCCGCCAAAAAGCGCGCCGACAATCGCCCCGAAGGTGATCGCAGAAGCCACAAAGCCCGCGCCGGAAGGCGTCAGACCGAACTGGCGGGTGATATCTTTCATCCCGAAGGCCAGCGCGCCGAGGTCGTAAGCGTCGAGGAAAACGCCGCCCAGTGCGATAGCAATCACGATGCGCGCGTCGCTGATTTTCGCAGCGCCACGGTTCACTAACTGAGTAATATCGGCAGCGGAACGAATCACCACCGGCTTGTCAGACGCAGAATCTGCGCTGTAATCCCCTGAAGAGGCGGCGGGAGAGGCCGCAATTGAATCAGACATTATTGTGTTTACGCTTTTTGACAAAAAAACCAGCATAGAGGCGAGGTGATGCCGGTCACAAGTCCTGATTCAACGTTAGGTGAAAATAAATGGCTATAAGTTAAAACAAAGTGATCTAAGCCGCTGCTGACCAGCGCAAGACGGCCTTCATCACCTTGCCGCAGGCGGCGTCGTCAATGGCCTGACGGATATCCTGAAAGTCGTAAAAATGCAGCAGACGGTCGAAAGGAAATTGCCCGGCCTGCCAGAGTGTAATCATCTTTGGGATGAACGCCTGTGCCACGGAGTCGCCCTGGATCACGCTGAGTATTTTCCTCCCGCGCGAAAGCGTTGCCCCGCCCGCACCGGTCAGCCGTACCATTGTGCCGCCGTCTTTCAGCGCGTCCTGCCCGAGTTTATCCAGCGCGGAAACGCCCGCCGTATCGATAACGTAATCCAGCGTTTCTCGCAGACTACGCTCCTTTCCGGTTTTCATGGTTTCTGTCGCGCCCAGTTCCAGCGCCAGATCCCGCCGGTGCTGATGCTGATCGAGGGCGATAATCTCTTTTGCCCCGGCAATTTTCGCCGCCATCACCGCCGCCATGCCTACCGCACCTGTGCCAATGACCAGCAGACGATCGCCTTTTTTCACTTTCAGCGTATTCATTACCGTACCCGCACCGGTTTGCAGGCCGCAGCCGAGCGGAGCCAGCGTGGCCAGTGGCAGCGATTTACTGACTTTCACCAGATTTTGTTCCGTGACCAGCGCGTAACTGGCAAATGAGGATTGCCCGAAAAAATGCCCGCTGATACCCGTAGGGTAAGCGCTGCTGCCATCAAGACGGGAAAAGCCAAAGTTCAGCGTAGAAAAATGTTCGCAGTCCGCCGGGCGATGCGCGGAACAGGCGTCGCAATGGCCGCAGGATTGAAAAGACAGCACAACGTGATCGCCCGGTTTTACCGCCGTCACCGCGCTGCCAACCTGATCGACAATCCCCGCGCCTTCGTGGCCTAAAACAGCGCCAGGCGACAGAAAACTGATATCGGTGTGGCAAATTCCGCAGGCAACGATGCGGACACCCACCTCATTACGGCGCGGCGCGCTCAGGCGCAACTTTTCAAATTTGAGCTGATGGTTATCACTGACCACGGCGGCTTTAATCATGCGCGGTGTGGTCCGTTTGTGGATATGGACGGACATCTGGCTCTCCTTAATCAAAGGGAAAACAGAAGGTTCAGGCTCAGCGTTTTACCGGGTAAGCTTCGAACATTTACGCATTTTACAGCCGTACCGCTGCCTGTTTTTATAGCTCACCATCCATCCCCCTGCGCTAAATTGGACTATTCTTGTTAGCACGCTGTTTTCACAGGTGAAAGCGGAATGAAAGGACAGTCGCCGGGCGACCAAAAATCGACATAACCCGATAAGAGGATAGAACATGACTGCAAAAACAGGGCGAGTACGGGGATTCACGGCAGCGTCACTGGCGCTGCTGTCGGCGCTCAGTTTCACCGCGCACGCGGCAGACGATACGGTGCGTGTTGGCTCGAAAATCGATACCGAAGGTTCTTTGCTGGGTAACATCATTATTCAGGTGCTGGAAGCCAACGGCATTCACACCACCAATAAATTGCAGCTGGGTACGACCAAAGTGGTGCGGGGCGCGATCACCGCCGGGGAAATCGATATTTACCCGGAATACACCGGTAATGGCGCGTTCTTCTTCTCTGATGAAAAAGATCCGGCGTGGAAAAATGCGCAGGCCGGTTTCGATAAAGTGAAAAAACTCGATTACGACCAGAACAAGATTGTCTGGCTTGATCCGTCTCCGGCGAATAACACCTGGACTATTGCGGTGCGTCAGGATGTGGCGAGTGCGCATGACCTGAAATCGCTGGCTGATTTGGGCAAATTTATCAGCAGCGGCGGGGATTTCAAACTGGCGGCGTCGGCAGAATTTATCGAGCGTCCGGATGCGTTACCGGCGTTTGAAAATGCCTACGGCTTCAAGCTGAATCAGCAACAACTGTTGTCGCTGGCGGGCGGTGATACGGCGGTGACGATCAAAGCGGCGGCGGAAAAAACGTCCGGCGTGAACGCGGCGATGGCGTATGGCACCGACGGCCCGGTGGCCGCGCTCGGCCTGCAAACGCTGGAAGATCCGAAAGGCGTGCAGCCCATTTATGCGCCTGCGCCGATCATCCGCGAAGCCGCGCTGAAAGCGCATCCGAACATTCCTGAACTGCTGAAACCGGTCTTTGCTTCCCTCGATACCAAAACGCTGCAAACGCTGAACGCGAAAATTGCGGTCGATGGTCAGGATGCGAAGAAGGTCGCGGCGAAGTATTTGCAGGACAAAGGTTTCGTTAAAAAATAATCGGGCAGTGACGCCCTGAACGCGGCCTGCGGGCCGTGTTCACTGAAATCAGGTAACGTTTTGGCTCATCATTCACCCGTTAAAAACCGCGTATTGCTGACGCTGGTTTTCCTGTTATTGCTGGCCGGTTCCGGTCTGGCCTTTCTCAGCCATGCGCCTAACCGGCTGGTGTCGGGGCAGGGCATTTCGCTGGCCTCTCTGCTCCACGGCTATACCTTTTTAGTGCTTCTGCCGGTGATATTGCTGGTGGTGAGCGCTTTTCTTACGTTGTTTGGCCGCAGCCATTTGCTGGTGATGTTGCTGGCAGAGATTCTGCTGGCGGCGCTGGTCTGGCTGGCCGGACACACCGCGGTGCAACTGACCGGCGGCAACGAAGACAGCATTGCGCGCACCTCGCTCGGCGGCGGTTTCTGGGCGGCAGCGGCGCTGTGTCTGCTGATTGCCTCCGACGCCATTTCCCGGTTTACCCGCAATCACACCCTGCGCATTTTGCTCAATATCCAGATGCTGATCCCGGTGGTTTTGCTGCTGTTTTACGGCCAGCTTTCCGAATTGTCGCTGCTCAAAGAGTACGACAACCGTTCGGACGTTTTTAACGACGCACTCTGGCAGCATCTGGGGATTTTGTTTGGCACGCTGGTGCCTGCGGTGCTGATCGGCCTGCCGGTCGGTTTGCTCTGCCACCGCAATGCGCGCTGGCGCGGGCCGGTGCTGTCGGTGCTCAATATTATTCAGACCGTGCCGTCGATTGCGCTGTTTGGCCTGCTGCTTGCGCCGCTGGCCGGGCTGGCAAAAGCGCTGCCGTGGCTGGCCGAACATGGGATCAGCGGTATCGGGCTGGCTCCGGCGATTATCGCGCTGGTGCTTTATTCCCTGTTGCCACTGGTGCGCGGCGTGATTGCCGGGCTCGATTCCGTACCGGAGGCGGTGATTGAGTCTGCGCGTGGCATGGGCATGAACCGCGGGCAGGTCTTTTTCCGCGTTCAGATGCCGATCGCGCTGCCGGTTATCCTCACCGGCGTCCGCATTGTGGCGGTGCAAACCGTCGGAATGGCGATGGTCGCGGCACTGATTGGCGCAGGCGGGCTGGGGGCGATTATGTTCCAGGGCCTGTTAAGCAGCGCGCTGGATCTGGTGCTGCTCGGGGTGATCCCGGCGGTTCTGATGGCCGTAGTGGTCGACAGCCTCTTTAAATTCGCAGTCTCAATATTGGAAACTTCACGCAGATGATTCATTTCAGGCAGGTAAGTAAACACTTTGCTGGCAAGGCGGTCGTGCGTGACCTGACGCTGGAAATGGCCAAAGGCGAGTTCACCGTGCTGATCGGCACGTCCGGCTCGGGGAAATCCACCACGCTGAAGATGATCAACCGTCTGGAAGAGCACGATCGCGGCGAAATTCTCTTTGCCGGTGAACCGATTGAAAAATTCCGCGCACAGGATTTACGCCGCCGGATGGGGTATGCCATTCAGTCGATTGGGCTTTTCCCGCACTGGACGGTTGAAGAGAACATTGCCACCGTGCCGCAGTTGCTGAAATGGCCGAAGGCCAAAATCCGCGACCGCGTGACCGAATTGCTCGAGCTGCTGAGCCTGGAGCCGAAACAGTTCCGCACGCGTTATCCGCACCAGCTTTCAGGCGGGCAACAGCAACGCGTCGGCGTGGCGCGTGCGCTGGCGTCTGACCCGGAAGTGTTGCTGATGGACGAACCGTTTGGCGCGCTCGATCCGGTGACGCGCGCGACGTTGCAGGAAGAAGTGGCGCGTATTCATAAACTTTCGCACCGCACCATTGTACTGGTGACGCACGACATTGACGAAGCGCTGGCGCTGGCCGACCGCATCGTGCTGCTCAACGACGGGCAGGTGGTGCAGCAGGGCACACCGCTGGAATTACTGACCAAACCGGCGACGCCGTTCGTGCGTGATTTCTTTGGCGGCAGCGATATGGGCATCCGTTTGCTGTCCTTGCTGGAAGTCGGTTCGCGAACGCGGCAGGGTGAATATTACGCCGGTAACGAAAAACCGCTGGTGGCGTCGATGAGCCTGAGCCAGGCGCTGTCAAAGTTTGTCGCGCAACAGGTTCAGCAACTGCCGGTGGTGGATGAGCAGGGGCAGCCGGTCGGCGTGCTGCATTTTGCGGATCTGACGACCACAGGGAACGGCGTATGAAACACGGCTTACGGCGGATTCTCACCGATCCTTTCATCTGGGTTCTGGCGCTGTTGCTGGCGCTGATTTTCGGGATGACGTCACTCGGCGGCCTGTTCCACTGGATGTTTCCCGCGCTCAGCAGGCCGGTGTATCAGCAGGAAAGTTTCGCCTCGCTGGTGGAAGCGCATTTGCTGCTGGTCGGCTTTTCCAGCCTGATTGCGGTGGTGATTGGCGTGGCGGCAGGTGTTGGGGTGACACGCCCGGCGGGGAAGGAATTCCGCTCGCTGGTCGAAACGCTGGTGGCGATGGGGCAGACTTTTCCGCCGGTCGCCGTGCTGGCGGTGGCGGTACCGGTGATGGGCTTCAGCGAGAAACCGGCGATTATCGCGCTGGTGCTTTACGGTTTGCTGCCCATTTTGCAGGGAACGATTGCCGGGATTGAATCGGTGCCAGCGTCGGCACGGGAAATTGCGCAGGGCGTCGGGATGAGCCGCTGGCAGATGCTGAGAAAAGTCGAAATCCCGCTGGCCGCGCCGGTGATCATTGCCGGTATACGCACGTCGGTGATCATCAATATCGGGACGGCGGCGATTGCGTCAACGGTCGGGACATCAAGCCTGGGGTCGCCGATTATCATCGGCCTGAGCGGTTTTAATACGGCGTATGTTTTGCAGGGCGCGGTGATTGTCGCGCTGCTGGCGATTTGCGTGGATATGCTGTTTGAACGCTGGAGCCGCTGGCTGCAACGGTGGCAGCAGCGGTCTGGCAGTAAATCAGTGCGCTGACGTCGAAGACGGCGCCGGAACCACGGAAGGGGCGTCGTTATCGCTGACCGGTTTGGCGTCGTCCTGAATCACCACCGCATAACCCGCGACCATCACGCCACCAATTGCGCCAATCGCCATCAGGCCGAACAGTGCGATAAATAATTTTTTGCCAAGCGAATTCATGTGCAGTACCTCGGAAATTTGAACGACGAATTATAAATTGTTTACCTCCTCCTGCAACACACTATTCATGCGCTAATTACGTTAACCGTCAGCGCCTCTCATTTTTTGTCATATGCAGAAACTTTTTAGCAACATTTTGACGCGATCGCACAGATTCCCTTGCCGTTAATCGGGCCAATAGCGTTAACTGTTTGCCTTTATTATCACGCTAATAAGTTATTCCTATGACTGCCTCTGTGACCCGTTCCCTGCTGCCGTTAATCGCAGCACTGTTTGCGCTGTATTTTATCTGGGGTTCTACCTATTTCGTGATCCGCGTGGGCGTGGAAAGCTGGCCGCCGCTGATGATGGCCGGGCTGCGTTTCTTTGTTGCCGGATGCATTATGTTCACGTTTTTGCTGCTGCGCGGGCATAAAGTGCCGACGCTGAAACAGTGGATGGCGGCCGGTGCGGTGGGCATTTTGCTGCTCTCTGTGGGTAACGGTCTGGTGACGGTTGCCGAACATATGCAGGTGCCGTCGGGCATTGCGGCGGTGATGGTGGCGACGGTTCCGCTATTTACGCTGTGCTTCAGCCGCCTGTGGGGGATGCCGAATAGCCGTCTGGAGTGGACGGGCGTGGCGATTGGTTTATTCGGGATTGTGCTGCTCAATACCGGCAGCAATCTGGAAGGTAATCCGTGGGGCGCGGCGCTGATTTTACTGGCCTCATTAAGCTGGGCGTTCGGTTCGGTGTGGAGCTCGCGTCTGACGCTGCCCACCGGCCTGATGGCGGGGGCGGCGGAAATGATTATCGCGGGTGTGGTATTGCTGGTCGCCAGCCGTATCAGCGGTGAGCATCTGGCTGCGGCACCGACGCTGAGCGGCTTCATGGCACTCGGTTATCTGGTGGTTTTTGGTTCGATGATCGCCATCAGCGCGTACATGTTCCTGCTGAAAACCGTGCGTCCGGCCGTGGCGACCAGCTATGCGTATGTGAACCCGATTGTCGCGGTTTTGCTGGGCATCGGCTTCGCGGGCGAATCCCTTTCGCCGGTCGAATGGGTGGCGCTGGGCGTGATCCTCTGCGCCGTTCTGCTGGTGACGTTGGGTAAATTCGTCTTTGGCCGCCGTAAAACGGTGATTAAAGAAGTGAAGATTTAACCCCTCACTTCTTCTCAAAGAACAGCGTCACACGCGCCACTTCGATGCCGAATTTTCTCAGCGACGTGACGTTAAACAGATGCTGTTCGTCCTGCTGGTAGATCCAGTCGTCGAAGGTCAGGCGGTACGTGCTGCCGCCTGATTTCACGTCCATCACGTATTTCCAGTTGAATGCATTCCCCGCTGATTGTCCGGTGGCGGTGCCGATAATATCGCCCGCCGTGCCGGTATAAGCCCCGTCAGCCAGTTTGCGGATGCGCCAGACGCGGGTTTGTTTCTCGCCGTCGTCATAGACAAAATCCTCATGCAGCGTCAGCGTATCCGCGATCACATCACCATGAATTTTCGCGGTAAAGCGCCGGGTTTGTTTATGGCTGTAATCCTGCACCATGCCGTAAGCCACGCTGTCACCGGTAAAATAGGTGAAAATATCCAGCTTTGGCTGCGCTTGCGCATAATCTTTGATACCGGCACTACAACTGGTGAGTATCAGCGCACAGGCCGCCAGCAGGGGTAAAAGTAATTTGCGCAGGGCAGTCATAAAACCTCCGGTCGGATAAACGTTAGTCGGGCGCAATTACGCCGATGAGCTTGTTGCGTAAATCAGGGTATTGCGTCGCGGGGGAAAGCCAGATGTCCAGAAATGCGTCACGGAACGCCGTGCTGAACGGTTCGCCGATGGGTTGGGTCAGCACGCTGTTGGGCGCGCGGCTGTAAAACTGACCGCCGTTTTCAGTGGCCAGAAAAACGATTTCGCTGCCGTTACTGACGTCCGGCCAGGTTTTTTCAACGCTGTTCAGCCAGTCATTTTTCTGTGCCTGTTCCAGCAGTCCGAGTGCCTGCCATTGCTCTTCCGTGGCTTTGGTCAGCTCCTCGCGATCAATGCTGCGCAAATAGTCGATCACTAGTGCCTGCGGCCATTTCTGCGCCTGGTAGTGACCTTCCGGCGTCAGCAGTTGTGAGTCATAAACGTCAAACGGCCCCCAGCTCAGCGTGGCATGTCCGACCTGCCGCCAGTGATCCCACGGCGTGGCGGCGATAGCAGGGAATGAAAGCATCAGCGGTATTGCCAGCAGTAAAAAACGTTTCATCAGGTTCTCCGCGCGTTACGCAACAATACCGGCAGGCTCACCAGTGGCAGGAAAACCGCCCATCCGGCGGCGAGTGCCAGCCAGACGTAAACCGGCGCAGCGAGCAGTTGCATCGCGCCGAGCTGCATACCGAAGAAATACGCCAGCGGCCCGCTGACCGCGCCGAGCGGGATCAGCCAGTACCACGCGATGCGTATTACGCCAAGCAGCCACAGCCACCACGCGCTGAACCCCAGCCAGAGCGCCATCATCCACGGCGGAACGGCCTGCGAACCCGTAAATTCAAACAGGCCGAAAATGCACCACAGCGAATCAAGCATGATGCCCAGCGTGCAGGCGACCGCCACCCATAAACGGCGGGGCGAAGGCGTGAACGCCAGCATCAGAAAACTGCTGATCAGCAGAAAAACGATAAAACGGTCACGTCCCCAGACTGCCAGCGTCCACCAGGCATCAAAGCCCAGCGTCAGCAGCCAGAAACGCCAGGATTTCATCCGCGTCGCTCGGCGATGAGCTGCACGGTGCTGATGGTGCGTGCGCGGAATCCGGCCTCGCAGTAGCACAGATAAAATAACCACAGACGTCGGAAATGCTCGTCCTGCGGGCCTTCCGTCTGGGTATTCCAGTAGCGCAATACCCGCTCGCGCCATTCATGGAGCGTGCGTGCGTAATCGGTGCCAATATCAAACAGGTCGCGGACCACCAGATTGGTGCAGCGGGTCATGGTGTTATTCATGGCCGTGATGGAGGGCAGAAAGCCACCGGGGAAAACGTAACGCTGAATGAAATCGACTTTACGGCTATAGGATGCATAACGCTGGTCGGCGATGGTGATCGCCTGGATCGCCAGGCGTCCCTGCGGTTTCAGCAGGGCATTACAGCGTTTAAAAAAGGTTGAGAGATAGCGTTTGCCGACCGCTTCGATCATTTCAATCGACACCACTTTGTCGAACTGACCCCGCAATGCCCGGTAATCTTCGAACAATACCGTTACGCGATCGGTCAGCCCGGCTTTTTCGATGCGCTGGCAGGCAAACTGGTATTGCTCGCGGGAAATCGTGGTGGTGGTCACCTGACAGCCATATTCGCGGGCAGCGAACTCAGCCATCGCGCCCCAGCCGGTGCCGATCTCCAGAAGATGATCGCCCGCATTGAGCTGCAATTGTTCGCACAGGCGGCGCATTTTGGCTTCCTGCGCCTGTTCGAGCGTCATCTGAGGGTCGCGATACCAGGCCGAGGAGTAAAGCATCTTCTCATCGAGAAAACCCTGATAAAAATCGTTACCGAGATCATAGTGTGCCGAGATATTTTTACGTGCCTGCGACGGGCTGTTACGGCGGAAAAAGTGGATCAGATTATTGGCCGGCGTGCTGAGCCAGCTGAGACGCGCTTCCAGTTTATCCACCAGTTTCATGTTCTCCGCCAGCAGTTGCAAAACCGTGGTCAGGTTCGGCGTTGTCCAGTCGCCGTCAATAAAGCTCTCACCCGCAGCGATACTGCCCCCCAGCAATACGCGCCGGTATGCCCGCAAATGATGAACTTCGATTTCACCCTGCAAAGGCGCGGTCGTATCACCAAAAAAGACCGCGTCTTCGCCCGGCTCCCGCAGGGTCAGGCCTGCGCCAGAGAGTTGTTTTAAAACGCCGAGAATCAGTGCGCGCGCAGCCTTGCTGCGCCGGTTATTCGCCTCTTCGCGGGCAAGCTGCACTTCGGGTTGGCTCATGATCAATCCTTATCAACAGGAGGATGAGAATAAACAGGGGCCCGTTTCAACCACAGTTTCAGCGCCTGCCAGTAAATCGTCAGCGCGGTTTTTGCGGTCATCAGGGGCAGCCGCCACAATTGCTGACGCAGCGCCTCGCGGGTCAGCGGGCGGGCGGTCAGTGAAAGGGCAGCATCGAATTCCCGTTCTTTGCGGTGATTTTCGATAGTGATGTGTAACTGTTTTCCCGGGGGTGTCAGCCGCCAGTGGTAAACCATGTCCATTGGATTAAAGGGCGACACATGAAAGGCTTTCGGGACCGGCCGGGAGCCGTCAGGAAGCACGGCATAGGTGTGGCGTTCGTTCCAGGGCGTGTTACGCACCTCGGCCAGCATCCAGCGCAAAATTCCGGTCTGATCATAAAGATAGTAGAAGTTGACCGGATTGAAATAGCAGCCGAAATAACACAGCTGGCACAGCAACATCACCCGCCCGTCAGGGCGCTCACCGGTGAGTTCGGCAATTCTGTCCTGTGCCTTGGTTTTGATATCGCCGCCGCCAAGATAATCTTTGCGGCGGAAACTGGCGGAAGAGAATTTTTCGAGTTTAATGCCCAAAACGGGCAGTTGTTCCAGCTCATCGAGATCAATCAGTGGCATGAAAATATCGTAATCAAAACGGTGTTCAACCGGCGTAAACCGGCGGTGTTTCACCGTGCCGACATACAGCTGGCTGTTCATGACGCCTCCTGTTTTTCCTGCCCGCTGACGAGCTGAGGCGCGAGTTGTTGCACGACGTCTCGGGCGCTGTTGACGCCATCTTCATGAAAGCCGTTATACCAGTACGCGCCGCAAAACCAGGTGCTGCGCTGGCCGTTAATCTGGTAGCGTTTCTGCTGTGCCTGATGGCTGGCCTGATTCAGCACCGGATGCATGTAGGTGGTGCGGAACAAGATTTTGCCGGTATCAACAGGCGTCAGCGGATTAAGCGACACGCAGAATGTCTGCGGGGCTTTCAGCCCCTGTAAAATATTCATGTTATAGGTCACGCTGGCGCGACGGTTGTGTGCCGGATTGTTATCACGCATATCGGCGCGCACGGACGGGCTGAGCGCGTTCGGCAACTGATAATTCCAGCTCGCCCAGGCGCGTTTTTCCCGTGGCAGCAGATGGACGTCGGTATGCAGGATGACGTCATTTTCCTGATAAGGCAGCGCACCCAGAATATTTCGTTCATCGCGGGTCGCATCTTCCCCCAAAATTCTCAGCGCCTGGTCGGAATGGCAGGCAAATATGACCTGATCAAAATGTTCTTCGCCGCGCAGTGAATGCAGTGTGACGTGGCAGGGCGTGCGGGTGACCTGGCTGACCGGCGTGCTGGTGAGCAGTTTCACGCGATCGGGGAGTTTTTCCTGCATCCGGCGGATGTATTCCCGCGAACCGCCGGGAACCACCATCCACTGCGGACGGTGGGCGATATCCAGCAACCCGTGGTTATCAAAAAAGCGCAAAAACATCGACAGCGGAAAGTTCGCCATATCGCCAAGCGATGAGGACCATATCGCAGCCCCCATTGGCAGCACATAGTGCAGGGCAAAGAAAGGGGTAAATCCGTTTTGATCGAGTAAATCGGCCAGCGTATCTGCGTCATTGTGCGGGCTTTGCAGCCGCGCTTTACACAATTTGTTAAAGCGCAGGATTTCAAGAATGAAGCGCCAGAAGCGTGGCCGGAACAGATTCCTTCGCTGGGCAAACAGGCTGTTAAGCGAATGCCCGTTATATTCGAGTTTGCTTGCCGGATTGCGCACAGAAAAGCTCATTTCCGTCGGCTGTCCTTCAATACCCAGCTCTTTCAGCAGGGCAATAAAATGCGGGTAAGTCCGCGAGTTATAAACAATAAAGCCGGTATCGATGGCATACTCTTTCCCGTCTGAAATCACATCCTGCGTGGCGGTATGCCCCCCTAAGGTTGCTGCAGATTCAAAAACCGTTATCTCGCAGTCCGCCTGGCTTTTCGCCAGCATCCACGCACAACTCAGCCCTGAAATGCCACTTCCCACGATCGCCACTTTTGTTGTCATCTTATCTCACCATTTTTCGGCATAACCATTTTTGCAGGCTCACCGGCAGCAACGAGGCTGCTTTAAGCACAAAAGCAAAAAGAGGTGGAAACGCAATTTCACTGGTGCCCTTCGCCAGTTTTTTACGGATGTACTGCGAAGCCTGTGCGACGGTAATCATCATGGGCATCGGAAAATCATTACGGGATGTCAGGGGAGTATCGACAAAACCCGGCTGAATCAGCGAAACGGAAATCTGACGTTGGGTCAGGTCAACGGCCAGCGAACGCGCGAAAAACGCCAGCGCCGCTTTTGACGCCCCGTAGGCTTCACTGCGGGAAAACGGCAGTAAACAGGCGGTGGAGCCGACCAGCGCCACGCGGCTGCCCGGCGCTAAACCGGGCAGGAGAGCATCAAGGCAATTGACCGGGCCGATAAAATTGGTGTTCATGACCCGTGCCACTTTTTCGGCCTCGACCACACCATCGTCGAGATACTCACAGGTACCGGCGCAGAGGATCACCAGATCGGCCTGCCTGCCCTGCAAGGCTCTGCGGGTTTCCTGCAAATGCGTGATATCAAAAAGTAGCGGGCTGATCAGCGGGCTGGTCGCCGCGACCGCATCGAGTTTTACGCCATCGCGGGCGCAGGCGGTGACTTCCCAGCCTTCTGCGGCATAATCCTGAGCCAGTTGTTTTCCGATACCTGAGCTGGCACCGGTAATCAGGACGCGGCGCATTATTTCAGCCTGGCTTTCACTGCGCGGACAGCGCCACCGAGCAGCGGCACATGTTCATACAGCATGGCACCCAGATCATAATAATCGCGCTGATAAATAATACGATTTTCCGTCAGGCGCAGATGGCTGGCACCGGAAAGGAACATGGCCTGACCCTTTTTCAGCGCCGGATGTGAAAACTCCATCTGCCAGAACAGCGATGCCTCATCACCCTGCGCCAGCGGAGGCTGGATTTCGAAGCGGCAGTAATTCACCTTTCTGAGTAACTGTTCGAAATAGCGTTCAAGGGCATCAACGCCATCGTAGTGAGAAACGGGATCGATAAAGACCACATGGGGATGATAAATACGGGAAAGCTGTGTTAACCGCCCCATATCAAGCTGGCTGTAAAATTCGCAAACCCGCGTCAGAGCATCAGCGGGTATTGCAGGCTCAGGAAAATGTTTAATCATTATTTTTTCCTTTCATTGCGCGCGGGGACCGCTTTGATAACAGCATGAGAACCTTCACCACGGGCAGGTTCAATATTGTCGTTTTCGTTCAGGTCATTTTCTGTGGCATTGAGAAGAATTCCTGCGCTGCCCAGCAAAATAATCGACATACCTTGTTCAACCCAACCGAGCAGGCGCTGGCGCTGAATTTGAGTCAGTCTGCCTTCCGCCCACAGCAATATTTGTGAATCGCGAAAATTTTCCAGATAAGGGTCGTCGAGCTGAACCGGCAGTATCTCAACCTGCATCCCTTCTTCACAGCGCACGATGGCCTCCAGCCAAAGTTCGGTAGTATCCACATGCCCCCAGCCAACCAGCGTGGCTGGCGCACCGGGGTGTTTGCGCGAGGCATTCATGCACATCACGGCGTGTTCGATAATCAGACCATCGAGCTGGCTGCGCAGCATCATCAGCCGCGTATCACCGACATTCAGGCGTGCGCGCAAGGGGCGCAGCATGTTATTAACAAATGAAGCCGCCGGATATTCGCGGCCAAGCTCCATAATCAGCTGCCGCACTTTCTGGCTGCGGCCATCCTGAAGCGCTATCAGCAGGCGGTGTTCTGACTGCGACCAGCCACCCGGCAGCGCCTCCACCTGACCTTCGAGCAGGGATTTCACCTGGCCGACCGGAATACCGCGATTGATCCACCCCAGAATAGTGCGGATGGTATCGAGATCATCATCATTGAACAGACGATGGCCGCCTTCCGTGCGCTGAGGTTTCAGCAGGCCGTATCGCCGCTGCCATGCGCGCAGGGTGACCGGGTTGATACCACAAATACGGGCGACTTCGCCGATGCTGTAAAGAGACATAGTGAATTCCATCATATTCATACCGCTTAAGATAACTCTAGCGCCTGATTTTAAAGCTGTACAACTTTATTATTTTTGTACAACTTAACTAATGCTTTTTGATTACATCATTTTAACTTGCGCAATTCTCATATAAGAGATATTTTCCCTGTATTGAGATTTTTGGGTGAGGGTTAAGAGATGGAAGAAGGGCAGGAGAGCCACGATTTGCGCCTGGCAGAGCGTCTGGCTGAACTACGTGTCGGCCAGGGCTGGTCGCTGGAACAGCTGGCGCAACTTACCGGTATCAGCCGCGCTACGCTTTCAAGGGTGGAACGGGCAGAAACCAGCCCGACGGCGTCATTGCTGGGCAAACTGAGTGCGGCATATGGGCTGACCACCTCACGTCTGCTGATGGCGCTGGAAGACAACCCGCCGGAGCTTATCCGCGCCGGGCAGCAGCCCGTATGGCATGACCGCGAAACCGGTTTTGAGCGTCGTTCTGTTTCACCCCCCGCGCCGGGTTTTCGCGCCGAACTGATCTCCGGCACGTTAAAAGCCGGTGTCACGATTTCGTATGATTCCCCGCCGGTTGACGGCCTCGAGCAGCATATCTGGATGCTGGAAGGCGTGCTGGAGTTCACGCTCGATTCGCGGACTTACCGGCTTGAGGCCGGAGATTGCCTGCGTTTTCATCTTCACGGCACCTCGTCATTCCACGTTCCCGGCCCGGCGGATGCCCGCTATGTCATTGTGATTTCACGTCCTTAAATCTGACAGAACAGGGTTCTTCTTTATGCAAAACAGCAGTGAAGTCGTGATAAGTGAAGTGCAGGGTGGAGTATTGCCGGAGGCGGATCTGGACGCGCTGGCCGATACCCTGATGCAGTCGGTGGCGCTGGGCGCGAGCATCGGCTTTATCCTGCCGTTCGGATTTGTGCAGGCGCAGGCGTTCTGGCAAAAGCTTTTACCGGCTTTTGAGCGGGGCGAGAGACGTCTTCTGGTGGCGCATGAAGCCGGGAAAATCATCGGCACCGTCCAGCTGGTGGTCGATCAGCCCGCCAACGGTATCCATCGCGGCGACGTGGTGAAACTGATGGTGCATCCGCAAGGGCGCCGTAAAGGCGTGGCGAAAAAGCTGATGGACGCGGTGGAAGTGCTGGCGCGCCAGGAGGGCAAAACGCTGCTGGTGCTCGATACGGTGTCCGGCAGCCCGGCGCAGACCTTATATGAGCATCAGGGGTTTACGCTGAGCGGGGTTATTCCGCAGTATGCGATGTCGACGGGAGGCGTGCTGGAGTCGACGAGCGTGATGTTTAAGGTGCTGGCGGGGAGTGAGGTTTTTTAAAAATCAAAGTCAAAACCTTGGGCTCGCCGCCCAAACGGGCCTTAAGAGGCGCCTATCGCCGCGCCTCTTAAGAATCTCCGGCTCTTTCACTGCGCGCTATCGCTGGCTGGCTATGTTTCAGGGGCTTTTTGTTATTGCCGCAAACTCCGCCGCTGCGCGGTACTCTCATTTCAGGTTCGAACCTGCTCGGAAAAGACTCTCGCTGTTTCTCACCGTTCATTCGACGTCGTTTTGAAAGCGGCCAATGGCTTTTTCAATTCAAAAACGGTCTGGTTTTATCTTTAAGAAAGGTAAGCTGGCGCGCTCAGAAATGTTGCTGACCGAGGGTTCGAGACCGCAAGGCTCGAAGCCCGTAGAGAAGGAACCGCGCAGCGGCAAGATTTCGCGCCACTCGCCGAGGCAACAGAACACGTCCATCGATCCAGCGGTAGCGCTTGTTGAAAAAGCGAGGAGAGATCCAAGAGAGGGAACGCACTTCCCTCTCTTGGTCGGTTTCGGCGTGAAAAGCCATGTGATCACTGCTATTGAAAAACCGAAACTTCCTCGATCCTTTTCTTTTAAAAACGCAAAGCCCGTTCAGGCGTCCTACCGCTTCTGTATATACGTGAGCGCCAGCGCCACCGCTAATACCAACCCCTTGATAATATCCATCGCATAATACGGTACTGACAACATCACCAGCCCGTTCGACAGAACGCCCAGAATGACTGCACCGAGCAGCGTCCCTAACGCATTCGGTTTGCCGGAACCGGCGAGGGAAAAACCGATATAGGCGGCGGCAACGGCGTCCATCAGATAACCGCCACCGGCGTTCACCTGCGAAGACCCGATACGCGACGCCAGCAAAATGCCGCCTGCGCCTGCCAGAACTGATGAAATCACGTAAGCAATCACGCGGTAACGCGCGGTGCGGATCCCCGCCAGGCGTGCGGCCAGCGGGTTGCCGCCGATGGCGTACATACGGCGGCCATGCTTGGTCAGGGACATAAACAGCTGTACCGCAACGGTGACGACCGCCATCACGATAACAATCACCGGCACCTGGCCCAGCAGGCTGAACACTGCCGGAACGGTGCCTTCGGCCATGTCGCCGCTCGGCAGTAACATGTTTTCCGTGATCGAACCGCCGTAGCTGTAAGTCATCGCCGCGCCCTGAATGACGAACAGGCTGGCGAGGGTGGCGAGCATGTCGGGAATTTTCAGGATAACAATCAGGAAGGCGTTAAACAGGCCAACCAGCGTACACAGCGCAAGCGTGATCAGAATCGCTTCGGTGGTGCCGAAACCGTGCCAGACGAACATCGAAATCACCAGCGCATTGGCGAGCGACGCCGTTGAGCCGACCGATAAATCAAAACCGCCGACCGAAAGTGAAATCGATACGCCGATGGCAATCACCGTCACGATGGCGATGGAACGCAGAATATTAATGATGTTCGACGGTTCGAGGAAGTTGTCCGAGGCCACGCCAAAACCGGCGATCAGCAAAACAACGGTCAGCAACATGCCCCATTTATACAAAAATTCGAACAACTGATGACGCCAGGGCTGGCTGGCTGCGGGTACGTTTTCTTTACTCACCACGGCTTTGCTCACGCGGGGGTTCCTCCGGTTGAATAGACTAATAAGGTTTCTTCGTCGACGTCTGCGGCGTCCAGTTCGGCCACGATGCGGCCATCCCACAACACCAGAATGCGGTCGCATAAACCGACCAGTTCGGCGAACTCACCGGAAGCATAAATAATGCCTTTTCCCTGTTGCGCCAGGCCGTCAATCAGCCTGAACACGTCCGTTTTGGCCTTGATGTCTACGCCTTTGGTCGGTTCGTCGAAAATCAACACCTGACTCTCACTGCGCAGCCATTTTCCGATAGCCACTTTTTGCTGGTTACCACCGGAAAGCCTCGCCAGCTTCTGCATCGGCCCGGAAGCGCGAATACCTAAGCGGCTGATAATGTCCTTCGCCCACGACAGCGACTGACGTTTGCTGAAAATACTCCAGCGCGAAAACGAATCGTCGGCAGTGACGCTGAGGTTCATCGGGATATTTTCATCAATGAAAATCCCTTCCTTGCGCCGTTCTTCCGGCACTAACGCCAGACCCTGTTCCACGGAAAGATGCGGTTCTTTCGGCTTCCACGGTTTGCCGTTCAGCTCACCGCTTTCGACCTGGCTTGGCGTCGCACCAAACAACGCTTTGCACAGCTCGGTTTTCCCGGCACCCGCCAGCCCGGCAATCCCGAGGATTTCACCCCGGTGCAGACGCAGCGAGATATCGCGCAGTTTGTCTTTGTCGTGCATGCCGTGAATGTGCAGCAACGTTTCTCCGCTGTGCGGCGGACGGCGTGGCGGATAAATATCATCAAGCTGATGGCCGATCATTTTCTCGATAATCTGCTCGTTGCTCAGGCCGTCCATGCTGTCATCGCTGACCAGACGGCCGTCGCGCAGCACCGTCATGCGGTCGCAGATTTCGCGCAGTTCATGAATGCGGTGAGAGATAAAAACTACCGCCATTCCCGCGTCTTTCAGCTTGCGCACCAGCGCAAACAGACGGGCGCTTTCAGCCTGATCGAGCGGGGCGGTCGGTTCATCAAGGATCAGGAAACGGCATTTATGCGATAACGCGCGCGCCAGCAAAATCAGCTGTTTCTCGGCCAGCGTGCAGTTTTCGATACGGGCTTTCAGGCTGATGTTCAGGCCCAGCTGTTCGACCAGCAGCTGCGCCTGCCGGTATAAACGCGGCCAGTTATGCAGATGACCGGGTTCGGAAAGCCGGTCGAGCATGATGTTTTCCGCAACGTTCAGCGTGGGCACCAGCGCGACATCCACTTCCTGCTGGACCAGATGAATACCGTGGTCGCGGGCGTGGTGTGGCAGACGGATATTTACCGCTTCACCGTCGAGGATAACTTGCCCGGTGTAGTGGTCATGCGTGCCGGAAAGCACGGCCATCAGTGTCGATTTCCCTGCGCCATTCGCCCCGACTAAGGCATGGACGGATCCGCCTTCCAGCGTGAAATCCACCTGGCGCAGGGCAGGGAAACCGGCAAATGAAATCGAGATATTACGCATCTCAAGGAGGGAGGTGGTCACTGAGCGTTCGGCCTTATTAAATAGACGGATGGGTATTTAGACGTTTAGCCGTCCATTACTTGCAGTAGCAGAGTTTTAACATATCGTGGGATTTAAGCAACAAAATTAAATTTATAAGAGAGAACGGAAAGATCTAAGGTGAAGACCGTGGGCGCGCTGCCCGCTATCTTCACCTTAATCAGTGCTTCAGTCAGTGAACGGTTCTCCCAGCGTTAACATCAGGCGGTTTGCCCAGGCGAAGAATGCCGCAGACTGCGCCAGATCGACGATTTCCAGTTCGTTTAAACCCTGATCGCGCAACGCCTTAATGTGCTCCGGCGAGGCGACCGGCGGCGTAGCGGAGAGCGCGGCGGCGAAATCAATTTCAGCCTGCCAGCGCGGGGATTGTTCCTTGCTGAGAATGCCGCCCGGCGGGGTGTCGATCAGCCGCTGGACGTCTTCAGTTTGTTTGGAAAGCTGGCTGGCTTTGCGCGAATGCACCGACGCACAGTAAATACAGCCGTTGATTTTGCTCGCCACGGTGGCCGCCAGTTCGCGCTCTTTGCGCGGCAGGCCGCCGGACGTGTAGAAAATGCCTTTGTCGGTCAGCGTGCGTTGCTCAAGCACCGGCAGGTTGCGGCCTAACAGGCGGAAATAGTCAGAATCGGTATGGCCGAATTTCGCCAGAATCGCCTGCTGGGCTTCATCAAATTCCTCCAGCTTTTTGGACGGGATCCACGGTTCCCAGCCAAGCTCTTCCTGCGTGAAAGCCTGCGGCGCGTCGCGGCCGCTGTGGGTATTCGGTTCAGTGCGCCAGAACGCGGCGCCGACCGGTTTATTGCTGGCGTTTTCCACCGGTTTGCCGCCAATCAGGCGGTAGCTGCGCAGCGCGCGGCTCTGGAAACTGACGAAAGCAATCAGCTGCGAAATCGTGACGATGGCATCCGCCGACCAGCCGGCTTTTTTCAGTGCCTGCAAATGTGCAGGTGTGGCGCTGGCGGGTTTGAAGCTCAGGCGTTCGCCGTGGGTCAGCGCGGCGTCGAGGCGGGCGGTTTCGTCGATGTCCGGCAAATCCTGCAAACGCTCAGAATAGTGATTGGTGAGCTGCGAATCGCCGTGCCAGCGCGCGACGTTTTGCGCCAAACGCAGACGCTCGGCCAGCGTGAAATCCACGCCGTCCTGCTCGGTAAACAGCGCATCGTAGCTGCCTTGCGCGTGGCGGGTCGCGGCATCGCGGGTGTCGCGAGCCTGTTTCAGCTCAGAAGACGGCGCAATTTCAGCCAGTTTTTCCAGCAGGTCAGTCGAATAAGTGGTCATAAGTTGTCCTGTGTAGATGCAGCCTTTGAGAACGTAGGGTCGGCGGAAGAAGTGGAAACATGGCGCTGCGGCGTGCGGCGAACCCAGCCGAGGGCGGGCGCAACGTGACGCGCAATCAGTTCAATGGAACGCAAAATGTACGGATGCGGCGGGTCAATGGAATGCACCTGAAACGCCAGATCGGTGACGCGGGCCAGCGCGGTGTCGGCCTGCAACGTGGCGGTGACCTGCGCCGCCGTACCAAGATGAACGTCGAAAGTACGAATATAATCATCGAGCGTATCACCTCTGACCGTTTGCCCGCTGGCGCGGTAATTTTCGGCCTGACGGCGTAAACCTTTTTGCGCCAGTTCGCGGGCTTCGTCGCCGTTTTCCGTCACAAATGCCGTGCGCGAGCCCATGATGCGTGGCGCAACGCCTTCCGGCAGCGCGTCGAAATAGGCATCGATAATCGGGTTTTGCAGTTCGTCGAGGCGCAAATCCGGTGCATCAGCCGGGCGTGGCTGGGTGCGCGAAAGCATCAGTCCGTCGCCGGATTTCCCGGCACGCGCGCCGCCGTCAACCGAGAATGTGGCCTGCCAGACGCGTTTTTCCAGATGCGGTGCCGCCGGATATAACCGGTTATCGGTACCCGCCAGCGGTTCGCCGCGCCAGGCAGTCAGCAGGGTTTGCAGATTATGGCTAAACACCGCGCCGCGCTCACTGCTTTCAAAGCCGAACGGCAGGAATGACGAAGGCGTGCCGCCGGAGCCCAGCCCGACTTCAAGACGTCCGCCGGAGAGCAAATCCAGCACGGCGGTGTCTTCTGCCACGCGCAGCGCATTTTCCATCGGCAGCGTAATCACGCCGGTGCCGAGACGGATAAAGCGGGTGTGCGCCGCGACCTGTGCAAGGAAAACCAGCGGTGCGGGCAAACCGCCTTCCGCTTCGTGGAAATGGTGCTGCGCGACCCATGCGGAGTCAAAACCCAGTTGCTCGGCGTGAATAATTTGCTCAGTCGCCAGCCGGTAACGTTCCTGTGCGCTGGTGTTGTCCAGAAGGCGGGTAAAAAATCCAAGACGTTTATTGCTCATAATGTCCCTCTTTTCTTTTTCATGTGTTGAATCAGGCGGCGCGGTGGCGGCCGGGGATTGCATCAATCAGCTGGCGGGTGTAATCGCTGGAAGGCAGTGAAAACACGTCTTCCACGTTACCGGAATCCACCTGTTGCCCGCGGTTCAGTACCGAGACGCTGTGGGAGATTTGCCGGACGGTTGCCAGGTCATGCGAGATAAACAAATAGGTCAGGCCGAGCGAATCCTGGAGCTGCCGGAGCAGGGTCAGAATTTGCGCCTGTACGGTGACGTCGAGCGCCGAAGTTGCTTCGTCGAGCACCAGCACTTTCGGTTCGAGGATCAGCGCGCGGGCAATCGCCACGCGCTGACGCTGGCCGCCGGAAAGCTCACGCGGTTTGCGGCCCAGCAGTTCTTCGGGCAGCGCCACGCGGCGGGCGATATCCAGAACCCGATCCCGGCGCAATGCTGACGGAATTTTTTCGAAGTTCAGCAGCGGTTCTTCAATCACGCTGAACAAGGTTTGTGACGGATCCAGCGAGGCGAACGGGTTCTGGTACACCAGCTGAATTTTACGGCGCACCTGACGCAGCGCTTCGCCTTTGAGGCGCGTGATATCTTCGCCGTCGATCAATACGCGGCCGCTGTCCGGTTTCTGAAAACCGAGCAGAATGCGCGCCAGCGTGGTTTTTCCCGAGCCGGATTCACCGACCAGAGAATGTGTGGTGCCGCGCGGAATGCTGAACGAGACGTTATCGACGGCGCGGAATGCCGCCTGATGTTTACCGCCAAGTGAGAAATCATGGGTGACATTTTCGACCACCAGCACCGGTTCGGCGACGGCGGCAATTTGCGTGCGGTGATTGCCTGAAAGGGCCGGGACGTCGGCAAACAGCTGGCGGGTGTAATCGCTTTTCGGCGCGTTCAGGACTTCCGCCGTCACGCCCTGTTCCTGCACTTTGCCGTTGCGGAACACCAGCAGGCGGTCGGCGCGTTCGGCGGCAATCGCCAGATCGTGTGTGACCAGCAAAACGGCGGTGCCGGATTCGCGGCGCAAATCGTCAATCAAATCCAGAATGCGTTTTTGCACCGTGACGTCGAGCGCGCTGGTCGGTTCGTCGGCGATGATCAGCGCCGGTTGCAGCGCAATGGCAATGGCAATCAGCACGCGCTGTTTCATGCCGCCGGAAAGTTCGTGCGGATACTGTTTCGCGCGCTGTTCCGGGTGCGTGAGGCCGACGCGGGTCAGCAGTTCCACCACGCGTGCGTCGCGCTGAACACGCGGCAGGCGCTGGTGGATATCCAGAATTTCGGCAACCTGTGAACCGATAGTTTTCACCGGATCCAGCGAACTGGTCGGGTCCTGCGGGATCAGGCTGATGCGTGCGCCGCGCAGGGCATCAAGGCGGCGCTGCGACCACTGGCTGATGTCGGTGCCGTTCAGGCGGATTTCGCCCTGTTCAATATGACCGTTTTCCGCCAGCAGGCCGATGATCGACTGCGCGGTCGTGGTTTTACCGGAACCGGATTCGCCCACCAGCGCCAGCACTTCGCCGGCGTTAATGGAAAACGAGACGTTGTGAACCACCGGTTTACCGTCGTAGGCAATCGTCAGGTTATCCAGCTCAAGAACGGGTGCGGTGTGGTTATTCAAAGTCGCCTGTGTGCTCATCGCGTTCTCCTGCGTAATGACTGGCTGATGCGGTTGGCGGAAAGCACCACCAGCACCACGACGACGCCGGGGAAGGTGGTCAGCCACCAGGCGGTTGAAATGTAGTTACGGCCTTCGGCGATCAGCAAACCCCATTCCGGCGTCGGCGGCGGAGTGCCGTAACCGAGGAAACTCAGGGTGGAAATCGCCAGAATCGCACTGCCAAATTGCAACGCCGAGAAGGCGATGACCGAGGTCAGCGAGTTCGGCAGAATGTGCCGCCAGAGGATCGAGAAGAAGGTGCCTCCGCTGCCGTACGCGGCTTCGACGTAATCGCTGTGGCGTACCAGCACCACTTCGGCGCGGGCGAGGCGGGCGAAGTTGGCGACAGAGGTCACACCGACGGCAATCGCCGCGTGAACCGTGCCGAAGCCAAGTAAAATGATGACGCTCAGGGACAACAGCAGGCCGGGGATCGACAGCAATACGTCGTTGATGCGCATAACAATCGCGTCAACAATGCCGCCGCTGGCACCGGCGGCCAGCCCTAATGCGGTGCCGAACACCAGCCCGAGCGCTACGGCGACCAGCGCACCAGACAGCGAGTGTGATGCGCCGTAAACGATACGGGCGTAAACATCACGGCCTAGCTGATCGGTGCCCAGCCAGTGACCGGCCTGCGGGGCCAGACGTTGTGCGCCCGCGATGCCTTCGGTACCGCTGTAATCCGTAAATATGCCTGGCGCAATGGCCCACAAAATGACGGTTGCCATCACCAGCCACGCGAGAATTAATCCCGGTTGCAGACGGGGTGTTTTCCAGCGGCGACGCTGTGTGGCGGGTATAGAGAGAATGCTTTTACCCAGCGGTAAGCTGCTCATGCGGTGGCTCCCTTTGAGTTTTTCGAGGCGTTAGCTTTAAGACGCGGGTCGAGCAGCGGATAAAGCAAATCGACCAGTAAGTTGATGCCGACGAAGGCGGCGGCGGAAATCACCACAATCGCCTGTAAAACCGCGACGTCCTGATTGTTCACCGCCTGCTGCGTCAGTTGCCCGAGGCCATTCAGGCCAAACACCGTTTCGGTGATCAGCGCCCCGGCAATCAGTTCACCAAAGAGCAAACCGGCGATAGTGAGTACCGGAAGCAGGGCATTACGCGCCACATGACGCCATAGCACGCCGCTGCGGCTGGCCCCTTTGGCGCGGGCGACGGCGACGAACGGCTGGGTCTGCACCTGATCAATGCTGCGGATCAGGATCTGCGCCAGCGGTGCGGAAATCGGCACGGCCAGCGTCACCACCGGCAAAATCAGCCCGACCCATTCACCCGGATTAATCACCGGGATCCAGCGCAGATGGAAAGAGAAAAACTGAATCAGCGCGATACCGAGCCAGAAAGTCGGAATCGAAATAAACAGCGACGGCACCGACTGCAACAGGTTTTTCAGCCAGCCGAAATGCAGCAGGCTGGAGATAAACGCCAGCGCAAAAGCCACCACCGCGGCCAGTGCGAAGCCCATCAGCGCCAGCCGCAAGGTCGGCGGAAAGTTGCTGCTGAGTAATTCAGTGACCGGTACGCCAGCCTGAATCGAATAGCCCAGATCCCCGCGCAGGAAATTCCCCAGCGTATGCAGATATTGCTGCACCAGCGGCACATCCGCGCCGTAGGCCGCGCGCATATCGGCGATTTGCGCCGGGCTCAGCCCCATGTCCGGGTTCTGGAATTTAATCAGAATGGCATCGCCCGGCAGCACTTGCAGGAGAATAAAGGAGACGGTAAACGCCGCCCACAACACCAGCAAAGCCTGCCCAAAACGACCGCTAACGTATCGGTTCATGATTCACTCCTGCCTGTTAGTGCTTTTCAAGCCATGCGCCGTAGAAGCTCGGGCGGCCAACAGCTTCAAAGCTCACGCCTTTGAAATAAGGCGCACCGGCAAAGACCTGTGGCTCTTCGAAAATCGGAATCACGTAAGCCTGATCGAGCAGGTAGTTCTGCACGTCACCGGCCAGCGCCAGACGTTTTTTCGGATCCACTTCGGCTGAAATCGCCACCAGCAGGTCATTCAGTTTGTCATCACGGAAGCTTTTCACCTTGCTGCTCAGGCCACCTTTTTGCAGCAACGCATCGCGGTTGGTCGGATAGAAGGAGCTTTTGATGACGTCCGGATCGGCGCGGCCGACTTCAACCACGTTCGCCGGCGTTTTTTCCGGATCCAGGTTGTCCGCCACGCGGCTGCCCGCGTCACCGGCCAGAATGTTCAGCTTCGCGCCGACCTGATTCCACTGCTGCGAAACCAGCTGCAACACTTCTTTGTTCTGCGGCTGCGGCAGGGATTCATAAATGGTCAGCGACAGCGTTTTGCCGTCTTTCTGGCGCAGACCGTTCGGGCCCGGTTTCCAGCCCGCTTCGTCCAGCAGCTTTTTCGACAGTGTCGGGTCATACGTCAGTTTGTTGCTCAGATCCACGTAACCGGCGGCAGTTTTGGCAATGACGGAGGTGGCCTGCGGATAGTTTGGCGAGAACAGCGTATCGACCACCTGTTTGCTGTTGGTGGCGTGCAGCAACGCCTGACGGACTTTGAGATCAGACACCAGCGCGTTGTCCGGACGGAACGAAATGCTGTCGTTCACGCCTTTGGTCGGCGCGGCATAAATCGGGAAGTTCTGGTCTTTGGCCTGTTTCTCGTCATACGCCTGAACCTGACGGATGAAATCGGCCTGACCGGCCAGCAGCGCGCCGATACGCACGCTGTCTTCACCGGTGACGATCACTTTGATGCCGTCGAGATTGGCGCGGCCCTGCTGTTTGAGGTTTTTCGGCCCCCAGTTGTAATCTTTGCGCGCCGTCAGATCGACTTCACGACCGAGCGTTTCTTTACTGACCACGAACGGGCCGGAACCGATGATGTGCGTCGCATCGCCCAGCGCATCAAAATTGCGATCCAGCGTGCTCAGTGACACCAGCCCGGAGCCGATGGTCGCCGTGCCCTGCAGGAAGCCCGGCGAGGATTTTTTGAAGTAGAATTTGACGGTCAGCGGGTCAACCACTTCGCTGTGGTCGTAGTTATTAATCACTTCGGAAACTGGCAGATGGCGTTCTTTATTGCCCAGCCCGTAGGTGTCGAAGTTCTTCGCCACGGCGTTGGCATCAAGCGGCGTGCCGTCGGAGAAGGTCACGCCCGGACGCAGTTTGAAAGTGTATTCGGTTTTGTCGGCGTTAAAGCTCCAGGACTCGGCAATCCACGGCTCGACTTCCAGCGTCTGCGGGTTCTGATAGGTCAGTTTGTCGGTGATCTGGTTCAGGATGCCGCCGTTCGGGTAAAAGCCACCCGCCGGAGGATATAAATTGGTATGCGCCTGTTGTTCGAGATAAATCAGCGTGCCACCCTGAACCGGCGTGCCGTCAGCGGCAAAGGCGTTGAGTGTGCTGGTGAGAAGTGCCCCTAAAGCCAGTGCGCGGGTGACCGCGTTTATCCGGCGAATGTTTTTCATAATGCGACCCTTTCTTCTTTTTTGGTTAATTCAGGCAGATGAATCACTTCCGGCGTGCTTTAGAACGAAAGTGCTGGACCCATAACAAACCAATTTAAAGGGGAGGTGAACGAAGGAATTTCGCATTACTTAGCTGCAATGTGGGAATGTGTGAGGCGCAGAAAGAAAAAAACCAGCGGCTAATCCGGACGGGTGGACCGGATAACCGCTGGCGATCATCAAAAATGATGAGCTAAGGAGAAACTGAGGTCGTCAGTGATCTTTTAATGCAGCTTCTGTGCCAGTTTTTATTTCCGGCTGCGTTTTTAGCTGTTTGTTGCGGCTGAGGAAGGCGTTCAGCAAAATTGCGCCAAACGTCGCCGTGCCGATGCCGCCCATGCTGAAGCCGCCCAGGCTCAGGGTAAAGTTGCCTGCGCCCAGTACCAGCGTGACCGCAACCATGATGAGATTTCCGTTAAGACCCAGATCCACCTGGTTTTGTACCCAGATGCGCGCACCGGCTACGGCAATCAATCCGAACACTACAATCGACGCACCGCCCAATACCGGACCGGGAATGGTGTGGATCAGTGCACCAAATTTGGGCGAAAAGCCCAACACAATGGCAACAATTGCAGCAGCGACGAAAATCAGCGTGGAATAAATTTTTGTGACCGCCATGACGCCGATGTTTTCCGCGTAGGTTGTCACACCGGTTCCGCCCGCAGAGGCCGAGAGCAACGTCGCCAGCCCGTCGCCGACAAACGCGCGGCCCATGTACGGATCGAGGTTTTTACCGGTCATACCCGCGACCGCTTTAATGTGCCCGAGGTTTTCCGCCACCAGAATCACGGCCACCGGCGCAATCATCAGCATCGCATGGGTGCTGAACACCGGCGTGGTGATGGTCGGCAGACCAAACCACGGCGCCTGCGCGACGGCGGTGAAATCCACCGGTGCGCCCAGCCCCATGACGTTTGTGACCAGCATATAAATCAGATACGCCGCCACCAGCCCGAGCAGCAGAAGTAAACGCTGCACCAGCCCGCGGGTGAAAACGGCCACCGAGCCAATACACAGCACGGTGACCACCGCCATCCAGCTGTCAAACGACGACGCCGAGACGCTGTTAATGGCAATCGGCGCGAGGTTCAGACCAATCGCCATCACCACCGCACCGGTTACGACCGGCGGCATCAGGCGTTCAATCCAGCGCGTACCCACGGCCATCACCACAAAACCAATCAGCGTATAAATGACCCCGCAGGCAATAATCCCGCCGAGCGCGACGCCGATATTCGGGTTCGCGCCGTGGCCGCTGTAGCCGGTCACCGCAATTACCAGCCCGACAAATGCCGCGCTCGACCCGAGATAACTCGGCACGCGTCCGCCGACCACCAGGAAAAACAGCAGGGTGCCGATGCCGGACATCAGGATCGCCATGTTGGCGTCAAACCCCATCAGCAGCGGCATTAATACCGTCGCGCCGAACATGGCGACGGTATGTTGCAGACCCATAATCACCGTCGGCCCTAACGGCAGCCGCTCGTCCGGCGCAATAACGGCGCCATCCAGATTGCCTTCTCTTTTACGCCACTTTGGAAACCAGGAGGTATTGGTATTTGCCATGCTGCAATTCCCTAATCAGGTTGAGTTAACAGGCTGACTGCCGCATCAGCGGGTGATAGCGGCGGTCGAAATACACCAGTCCGTGGCGTTCGTCGTTGCGGGTGATCGCAACGGCTTCGCAAAACAAAATATCGTGGGTGCCGACGCGGGTGACTTGCGTGATTTTGCAATCAAACGAGACCAGCGCATCGCTGAGAATGGGAGAACCGGTGGAAAGGGATGACCATTCGGCGGCTTCAAAGCGTTGTTCCATCGGCGTTTTTCCGCCGAATAAATTGGACAGCGATTCATGGCAGTCGGCGAGCGTGTTGACGCACAGCACCTGATTTTCGGTAAAGGCCGGATACACCGACGCCGAGCGGTTCAGGCAAACGAGCAGGGTTGGCGGCGAGTCGGTGACACTGCACACGGCGGATGCGGTAAAACCCGCGCGACCGCCGGGACCGTCGGTGGTGATGATGTTAACGGCGGAACCGAGATGAGCCATTGCATCGCGGAACGCCTGTTTTTCAACGGCGGGTTGTTTTTCAATGGCCGGTAAAGCCGGCGTGGCGGTTAATGTTTCGGCCATGTTGTCTCCGTGGGCAGGCGATGGGAAGGCGCGGCAGGTTTTTGCGATGAATGCCGTTGCAGCCATTCCAGTAAAATCGGGTTAAACGTTTCCGGGTCGGTCACGCTCATGGCATGGCCGCCGTACAGCATTTGTGTGTGTTCGCCGTTCGGCAGGCGTCCGGCGAGATCGGCAGAGCGCATCCACGGCACCAGCAAATCATCTTTGCAGCTGAACGCCAGCGTGGGTGCGATCACCTGTCCGAGCGTTTGGGTCAGGTCGGAATTCATCAGCGCCTGTAAACGGTGAAGCAGATTTTCCATTCCCTGAAAATGCGCCACCTGATGCTGGCGCTCTTCCCGGAGTAATGCGTCGTTGGCCGACAGCCAGTCGCCCGGATACAGAAACAGCGGTTGCGCCTGCACGTAGGCATCGAGGCCGCTGTTGAGCAGTAAATTCTGGCGGACTTCAAAACAGCGGCGCGTCTGGTTGTCGAGCTTCGCCCAGCCGTTGATCACCACCAGGCTTTGCAGCAGCGCGGGATAACGCAGTGCCAGATGCAGGCCAATAATGCCGCCGAGCGCGTGACCCACCAGATGGCAGCGGGTGATATCCAGCCCGTTGAGCAGTCCGGCCAGCTCATCCGCCATATCTTCCATCCGGTAACCGGCGGGCACCGTGCCTTTACTGACGCCGGTTCCGTGCTGGTCATAAATGATGACGCGAAAATGCCCGCTCAGCATCGCCATCTGGGGTTGCCAGAAACTGCCTGAACCGCCGAGGCCGGAGGAAAGCACCACGGTTTCGGCGTCTGCATTATTCTTACCCAATACCTTGTAATACATGATGTTTCCTCAAGGTTTTCAGGACAATGTGTTCCGACGCTTTACTTGCCGATGTGCGCGATGGTGGCGATTTCAATCAGCGCGCCCGGTTTGACCAGCCCGCACTGAATACAGAACCGCGCCGGTTTTTCGCCGGGGAAATACTCAGCGTAAACCTGATTCACGGCGGCGTAATTTGCCCAGTCGGTAATGAAAATCGAGTTCATGGTGACGTCATCCATTGTGCCGCCCGCGGTTTCAATCACGCTTTTGATGGTTTCCAGCACATGGCGGGTTTGCGCGGCGGCATCGCCCAGATGCACGACGTTGTTGTCTTTATCAAAAGGGAGGGTGCCGGAGACGTAGACCACGCCGTCGGCCAGCGTTCCCGGAACAAACGGTGCCAGCGGAACGCCGCTGCCAGCCGGAATAATGGCACTTTTAGGCATATTTCAATTTCCTTTTAGCAAAGCCGTTATGCGGCGTTTTGTTTAGCGTCATAACCCACGGCGTCGCAGAAATTGCGCACGCTGGAGACCCAGCCAAAGAACGTTTCGATGTTATAAATCGCCGCTTTTTGCGCGAATTCCGGGCCAGCCTGATGGGTGGCATCTTCAAGCACCACGCCGAAATATTCGAGGAAGAAACCGTCACGCAGCGTGGATTCCACGCACACGTTGGTGGCGATGCCGGTGAACACCAGATGGTGAATGCCATAGCTGCGCAGCAGGCTGTCGAGCTGGGTGTTGAAGAATCCGCTGTAGCGCGATTTTGGCAGCACGATGTCGCCCGGCTGTGGCCGGAGTTCATCCACCAGGTCGTAATCCCAGTCGCCTTTTGCCAGTAATTTACCCATCAGCTCCGGGCGTTTACGCATGGTTTTCAGCGCGTTGGATTTGTGGAAGTTTGGTGAGCCAGCGCCACCGGCCTCAACGTACTGATTGTCCCAGCCATTCTGGAAGAAGATCACTTTGATGCCTGCGGCGCGCGCGGCGGCAATCGCCACTTTGATGTTGGCGATCACTGGCGCAGTGGCGGAGACGTCAAAACCGGCTAAATCCAGATAACCACCCTGCGAGGCGTACGCATTCTGCATATCCACCACAATCAGCGCCGTCTGCTGTGGCGTAAACGCAATGGCTTCCGGGCGGGCCGTGAGAATGGTTTCCTCACCGCTGTTCTCAGGTTCACGGCGGACAACGGTCTGATTTTCAACAATGTTCATTACGCCACCTCTTTCTGCTGCGTTGCGATGTGCTGGCGGGTTTTCATTAATGGCTGGATGAAACGGCCAAAGTTTTCGATGCCTTCCACAAAATCGTCGAAGGTCAGCAGCACGCCGCCTGCGCCGGGCACGCTGTCGATTTCATCAAGCATTCTGGCGACGCTGGCGTAGGAGCCGACCAGCGTGCCCATGTTGATATTGACCGCTGACGTGGGGTCGGCCATCTGGCGGACATTGGTGTCGGCACCGGATTTGGTATCTTTGCTGCTCTGGTCGGTGAGCCACGCCAGTGCGTCAGCATCCGCGCCTTCTTTATACAGTTCCCATTTGGCGCGGGCGGCGGCGTCGGTTTCATCCGCAATAACCATAAAGAGCACGTAAGAGGAGACGTCGCGGCCTTCGGCTTCCGCCGCCGTTTTCATGCGCGCGGCGGTCGGCGCAAACGCGGTCGGCGTGTTAACGCCTTTGCCAAAGCAGAAGTTGAAATCGGCGTGTTTAGCAGAGAACGCCATGCCTGCGTCGCTTTGTCCGGCGCAGATCACTTTCATTTCAGACTGCGGGCGCGGGCTGACGCGGCAGTCGTCCATCTTGAAGAATTCGCCGTCGAGCGTGCAGTGGCCGGTGCCCCACAGGTCGCGCAGGACGCTGACATATTCGGTCAGATAGTCATAACGGCGGCTGAAATAGTCATCGCCCGGCCACATGCCCATTTGTTCGTATTCCGGTTTCTGCCAGCCGGTGACGACGTTCACGCCGAAACGTCCGTTGGAGATGGAATCAATGGTGGCGGCCATGCGCGCCACAATCGCCGGCGGCATCACCAGCGTGGCGGCGGTGGCGTAGAGCTGGATGCGGGAGGTCACGGCGGCGAGGCCCGCCATCAGCGTGAACGACTCCATGTTGTGTTCCCAGAATTCGGTTTTACCGCCGAAGCCGCGCAGTTTGATCATCGAGAGCGCGAAGTCGAAATTATAGTGTTCCGCCTTCTGCACGATGGTTTTGTTCAGTTCAAAGGTCGGTTTGTACTGTGGCGCGGTTTCAGAAATTAACCAGCCGTTGTTGCCGATAGGAATAAAGACACCGATTTTCATAGCTCACCTCAGTTGAAGATTCATTTTTCAATACAAGGGCTTGCGAAAATCTCTGCGCGGCTTGAGTGCGTCCTGCGGGTTCCGAATTGCACCGTGCTGAAATTTCCTAACGGGGTGAGTATTGCAAGGGCAGTGCCACTTTTTTAAACATGATGGTTATCAACAGGTTAAAAATGTGTTTTGATTTTTGGTGGAGCAAACGGTCTGTTTCAGACCATTTGGTCAAAACAAACTGCACATAAATCAGGCAGGAATGTCCGTAAATGGTGCATTTTTGTTAAATAACACAATCATTGTGGTTATTGGTTTGTTGTCTAATTAGCCAGGCTTATAGCGATAGTCGCGTTTATCCCTATTTGCTATGATTTCCTCCTCGCTGTTTGTCTCAGGAAATCCTTGTGAAGCCATTGGTCGAACCTCCTCAGCCCGCTGCCGGGGACAGTCAGTCCCGCAAAACCGGGGTGAAAGCACCGACGCGCCGCTCGCGGGCGGTCGCCGCCAAACGTGGCAATATCATGGCCGCTGCGCTGGAGTTTTTCTCGCTGTACGGCATTCACGGCACCAGCCTGGATCAGGTCGCTGAGCGTGCCGATGTCTCAAAAACCAATCTGCTGTATTACTTCCCGTCGAAAGAAGATCTGTATATCGCCGTGCTGAAAGGCCTGCTGGATATCTGGCTGGCACCGCTGAAAGCGCTGCAACGGGATCAGCATCCGCTGGAAGCGATACGCGAATATATCCGCCTGAAACTCTGTGTTTCCCGCGATCACCCGCAGGCGTCCCGACTGTTTTGTCTGGAGATGGTGCAGGGCGCGCCGCTGCTGAAACAGGAACTCGGCGGCAGCCTGAAAACGCTGGTGGAAGATAAATCGGATGTGATCCGCGGCTGGATCAAAGATGAACTGATTGCGCCGGTTGACCCGATGCAGCTGATTTTTATGCTGTGGGCAACGACGCAGCATTACGCCGATTTTGGTGTGCAGGTGGAAGCCATCACCGGCAAAACGCTCAACGATCCTGAGTTTTTCGAACTGACCGTGAGCAACGTGCAGCGCATTATTACTGAAGGCATACAGCTTCGGGCTTGAAGAGGTCAGGATGGATTCGGTTTCACAATTAGTCTTGGGCGCTGCCGTCGGTATCGCGGTGATGGGCAAGCGGACGCCAGTGTGGAAATCTGCGCTGGCGGGCGCGGTCTGCGGAACGTTGCCGGATCTGGATGTTTTTTACGATCACGGCGACGCTATCAGCAATATGACGCAGCACCGCACGGAGACTCACGCGTTGTTGTATCTCACGCTGGTTTCGCCGCTGCTCGCCTGGATAATGGCGAAAATTTTCAGCGCCAGGCAACACTTCAGACGCTGGTGCGGCACGGTCTGGCTGGCGCTGATCACGCATCCGCTGCTGGACTTAATGACGGTTTACGGCACACAGCTGGGCATCCCTTTTACGCACTATCCGTTTGCAGTCGGCAGCATTTTTATCGTCGATCCGTTGTATACCTTGCCGCTGATCATCGGCGTCGGGCTGGCGCTGTACCGTGAGCAACAGCGCGGGATTGTGTGGAATAACGTGCTGCTCGGCGTGAGCTGTTTGTATCTGGTCTGCACGGTTATCGAGCAGCATCAGGTGACGGTGCACGTCAGCGAAGAATTGCAGCGGCAGAACATCGAAAGCACGCAGGTTCTGGTAACGCCGACGCCACTCAACTCACTGGTGTGGCGCGTGGTGGTGATGAATAAAGACAGCTACGGCGAGGGTTTTACATCGCTGCTGCACCCGGATTCCCCGATACGTTTCCGCTTTTATCCGCGCGGAGAAGCGCTCTACGAAGCGCATAAAGACAATGCGTTTCTCGCCCGCGTCGCGTGGTTCAGCCACGGATTTTTCAGTGTGAAAGAGCAGGGCGGGCACATTCTGGTCAGCGATTTACGTATGGGCCAGGAACCGGATTATACCTTTGTGTTTGATCTCGGTGAGATGAAAGCCGGAGAACCCCCGGAGCTGCCGGTCAAAGTGGCCTCGGCCAGACCGTCTGCGCTGAAGATGTGGCGACAGTTCAGACAGGCGCTGGATGTGGAGTAAATCACCCAAGAAAAAGGAGCCGTAAAGGCTCCTTTCTGCTGTTACCGGCTCGGTTAAGCGCGGCGGCTTCTGCTTCGCAGCCAGTAGCCAATGCCGAGGATCACGAACCAGAGCGGCGTCACCATCAGCGCCTGACGGGTGTCGTCCTGCAAAGTGAGCAGCACCAGCACGAAGGCGAAGAACGCCATGCATACCCAGCACATGATTTTGCCGAGCGGCATTTTGTAGATGGACGCTTCGTGCAGTTGCGGGCGTTTACGACGGTAGACCAGATAAGAGCAGAGGATGATGGTCCAGACGAACATAAACAGAATCGCAGAAACGGTGGTGACCAGCGTGAAGACCGTCACCACGTTCGGGATCAGGTAAATCAGCACCACACCGCCAAGCAGGCAGATGCAGGAGAAGGTCAGCCCGTTAGACGGCACGGCGCGGGAAGAGAGTTTGCCGAACGCTTTCGGCGCATTGCCTTCCTGAGCCAGACCAAACAGCATACGGCTGGTGGAGAACACGCCGCTGTTGGCGGAAGAAGCGGCAGAGGTCAGCACGACAAAGTTGATGATGCTCGCCGCAGCCGGCAAACCGGCCAGAACGAACAATTCAACAAACGGGCTTTTATCCGCAACAACGTGGCTCCACGGTGTGACCGACATAATCATGATCAGCGAGAAAACGTAGAACATGATGATGCGCAGCGGGATTGCATTGATGGCGCGTGGCAGCGATTTTTGCGGATCTTTAGTTTCGGCAGCGGTTGTGCCCACCAGCTCAATCCCGACAAATGCGAAAACCGCAATCTGGAAACCGGCGAAGAAGCCGCTGACGCCTTTCGGGAAGAACCCGCCATCGTTCCACAGGTTACTGAAAGAAGCGACGGTACCGGTGGGGGTCTGGAAATGCGTCAGAACCATCACCAGCCCGGCAATAATCAGCCCGACAATGGCGACGATTTTGATCATCGCGAACCAGAATTCCATCTCACCGAACATTTTGACGGTCGCAAGGTTCAGGCTGAGGAGGACCAGAACGCAGAGCAGCGAGGCGATCCATTGTGAAAGACCGGGGAACCAGAACTGTGCGTAGGCGGTGATGGCCACGACGTCTGCAATGCCGGTAACGACCCAGCAGAACCAGTAGGTCCAGCCGGTGAAATATCCGGCCCACGGACCGAGCAGGTCGGCGGCGAAATCGCTGAAGGATTTGTATTCAAGATTGGAAAGGAGCAGTTCGCCCATCGCACGCATCACGAAAAACAGCATAAAGCCGATGATCATATATACGAAGATGATTGAAGGACCGGCGAGACTGATGGTTTTTCCGGAGCCCATAAACAGGCCGGTACCGATGGCGCCGCCGATAGCAATCAGCTGAATATGGCGGTTAGAGAGGTTTCGCCGCAAGCCTTCTGCGTTCTCTTCCTCTGACTGAGTGAGGATTTTTGACTCTTCTTGCATGTTGTATTGATTCCTGTTTTTGCTTTTGCGTATGAACTCCGCCATATCGCATTCATTTACTTCAATAATTTGAGCTCTCTGTGGCTCTTTTATCGCCACAACTGGAACGGCAATTGGTGCGAACGGTGTAATAGTAATGTTAAGTACGCATTTATTATAACTGGCATGAAAAATGCCAAAGAGAAAAATGTATCGTATTTTTTACATCATGGATAACTGAGTGTTAATTAGCCAAATATCTTCAGAGAGGAGGGGAATAATACCGTTTTTCGTTGTGATGAGCTTCACAATTATTTATGAGAAAGACTGCAAAAAAATTATGGATAAGCGTTTGACATCATCCTGAGAGAAGAGAATAATCCGTGCCGTTGGGTCGTTAGCTCAGTCGGTAGAGCAGTTGACTCTTAATCAATTGGTCGGCGGTTCGAACCCGCCACGACCCACCAACAAAACAAATCAGTACGCCTTATAGTTCTCTTTATTTCCTTGAATTATTCTGACCTTCTCCCTGTAACGCGACCAAACCAACGAGTTTATGAGTAATTAACTCACGAAAGATCTGTTTATTTCTATAAACAGATAGCAAGAAGCCCCGCATTTGGGACTTCTCTAAGGAATAAAAAATAATTTTGTACCCTAATTCTCCTGGGGAAAGCTAATGGCTATTGCATAGGTACTATCTTCATCTGGACTAAACCAATACCTAAATTCCTCTCATCTCCGTTCAGACCTTTAGTAAATATTTTAGGTGAGGAAGGTAAAGGAACAATGATCTGCAATGAATTAGTTCTTGTTTCATTATCGAATGCTATTATTTTTTCCTCATCATTTTCACCTAGTTTAAATTCTTCCGACGTTCCACCAACAATCGCAATGAATTCCTTCCCTATATTAGGTCCGAAAGCATGTGCAGTAAGACGAAGTTTAAATTTAAGTGGAAGGGGGGTGGAAAACTCAAATCTCACAACATTTCCCACGGACCACGTACCCCATCCCTCCGTTGAAGATAAGCCATAAGCCTTGGAGATTACGCCCGGCCAAGTATTTTTCGAAAAATCTATTGGAGGTACAGCCTTAACCAATGTGAAACCATTCATTGATATTTGGGTACTCGATTCTTCGAATTTTGGATAATCTCCAATCACCAAAGCCCATTCTTTCTTCGCAGGTAGCTTCGATAGATCATAATTAGGAACATCCGACGTTGCTATCATCGTCGATTTTGAATCATCCATCGATATTTTTGAGTTATCAATATGGAACAATACACGAAAGAGGCCTGCAGAATCCTGGCCGATTATAGCAACTTTAGAAACAATATCTTCATCAGACATACCCATATTCTTGAAGTATTGCTTTGCAAATAGTCCCGCATTGTCATATACAGTTGGGTTAATACGACCTCTGACATCGTAATTTACAAAAAAAGTTGAAACCAATATTGAAAGAGGCAAAAATAAATACAGGAAAAATCTCGCGCCTATATTAATGGAATATATCCATAACATAAGGGAAATCATAGAGATAAAACTTAGTACATAAAAAGCATTCGTGCTAAAAACAAATCCTCTAATCTCTGGGCTATCAATGAAGTTTGGGGCGTAGGGGGCTAGTTTTGTAAAAAAACCATAAAGTAACGCTACAAGAATGGGAAGCCCGATTATAGCTCGCCATTTTTTAGAGGTAAGGTTCACATGTGAATTTAATTGTGAAGCAACTACTAGAATAAAAAGCGGGAAAGCAAAATTGTAATAGCGCATGTGTAGTCTGGATATTGTTTCATACGGGCCTGAACCAGAGACAGATGCGGTAAAAAGAGTCACTACAACCAAAAGAGAGGCTATAACCAAAGAGGTGTAAAGCGAAATTTTTATTTCATTTCGTTGATTTTCATCATGTCTAAAAAAATGTTGGGAAATAAAAATCAAATGACATATTGGGACTGAGAATAAAAGTAATAATGAAAGTAAGTGACCTTGCAGGTTACTCAAAGCTACTTGTATGAGTTTAATGTAATGACCCGAATCAACCGCTCCTGAAGCCATTGATGTATATGTAGAACCAAAAACGGTTATGCCAGATTTACCCGCTAAGATATAGCCAATTATTATTTTTGTTGCTATGATAGCTGTTAATAACCCTAGGTAATTAATATAACTTGATGTTTCCTTGCCCTGCCATTTATCTTGAATGTGAATTATCAAAAAATAAACAACGAGTGCTGGAGCCAAGAGTAATGCGTGAGGTTTAATTAATGCGCTGAGACCAAAAACGAACCCTATAAAAAGCCAGTGTGACAAGCTGCTTTCTTTTTCTATATTTAATATTAAGTAGGTTAATACCCAAAAGGATAAATAGTACAATGACTCCGGCATGAAATATGCTGTATATGTATTTATTGGGGATAACATAGATAGAAAGGCTATTAGACATGATGTCTTATGCCCCGTGAACTTTCTTCCAATAAGGTAGATGAACGGTGAGGCTAACACAAAAAAAAGCACGTTTAGTAATCGAGCACACTCCAAAAATCCAGCCCCACAAAGATCTGTGACACTATATATAGACAAAAAGAGATAGTTTGGGAGTGTAGAATCCCCTAAAGGAAGAAGTCTTGAATACTTACTATAAGTATATTCGTCAGCAAAAACAGTTGGATATAACCCCATATTTTTTGCAATTAAAAAAATAACTGACAATAATATTATTAAAATAAAAAAATTGTTTGTATTTATTTTAGATGAAATGTATTTCATTATTAAACCTTTGTGTAAATTTAGTCAGCTAATTACAAAGCTTCCCTATGATCTGACTGCTAATATAATACCTGTAATAATAAGAGCAACACCTATGAAATATTGCTGATTAAATTTCTCACCAAGGATAAAGTAGCTTCCTATTGGAACTAAAACAAATGCAAAAGCCATTAATGGGTATGCTTTCCCAAGATCTATTTTTTGAAGAACCCATATCCAAGCCAGTGTCGTAAAACCATAAAGTGCAAAAGCACTGGCCATCATAATTAGTGTAGTTTGCGCGAAGACACTACCAGTCTTATGCAACTCTATAGCGCTTAGTTTAAATAATATTTGCCCGACAGCTATACCAAGGACACATATAAATGCAACAATATAAAACATTATTTATACCTATTATGAAATGTTCTTCTTGGGACGTTGCTAATGTCATGACCTATGAAGGCTAAGATTAGTTGCAATCCGAGAATAATGGGTAACCCTGAAAGCATTACAGTACCAGGCGTTGCTGGCGTGCCTGAATGAACAGCATTTGCCCAGTTTAGTGCTCCAGTTACAAAACCAAATATTAAAAATAAAATGCCAATGGGTAACTCGAAAGAAGCTAGTGACATGTCACGAAGATAGTAATTATAAAATATGCGTTTGAATAAGTTTCGAGAGTGTTTAAAAATAAAATCGCCAATAATTGATTTTATTTTCAAATTACTTTCTTCATCATCATATTTTGCATCCATTGGAATGTCGACGACTACAGCTTTAAGTGTGTTAAGTCTAAAAAGAATATCGGATTCAAAAAAATATCTTTTAGAAATTTTCTTCATAGGTAAATGTCGGATTACATCAGCGTGAATAGCAGTGTAGCCATTTGTCGGATCGAAAAGATCCCAATACCCAGATGATAATTTAGTCATAAAGGAGAGAACAGCATTCCCAAACAACCTAATTTTAGGCATTACGTTGATATTATCAAGGTTAAAAAATCGATTGCCCTTAGTGTAATCAGCATCGCCAGCAAGAATTGGTGCCACAAATGTCTTGATTAAAGATGGGTCCATTTGATCGTCACCATCAATTTTGACAATGATATCGACTCCATCTTCTAGGGCAGCGGAATACCCAGTCATTACCGCCCCACCAACTCCCTGATTAATATCGTGTTTGATAACGATCACTCGCTCATCGCTGCAGTTCTCTTTAACAAAATCGCCGCTTCCATCAGGGCAGCAGTCATCGATCACATAGATTCTGTTAACCTCAGGGCCTATTTTTCCTATAACATTTAATATGTGCTTTTTGACTTTGTATGAAGGTATAACAACAGCTATGTTCATTGCATTATGTTCCATATTATCCAACGCACCCATAAATTACAGCCGATGGTAGAAGATTATACTGCCAAGCAAGCCAAAATTTGATTCGAGATAGTGTTCTAATCAGTAGTAATGATAAATGATTTTGCTTAACCAGTTAAGGGCTAATATCAAATCATATAGTCGGGATATCGTTCATTTTCTGCTCTATTCCTATAACCAGTTGCGTAAATCTCCAATACGGATGTGAGATGCTTGTCGCAAGTAACTTTAAATTTATGTGAAATCGTTTTGCAAAACTCACATTGCCCTAAGTAAGTTAACGATTTACAAACTCAAATTTTTACTCACTCAATACTTAAATTTAATTTTTTTGACTAAAAATCAATATGTTGAATCACGCTGCCTTTTGCGGTTGTTCAGCATTTTGTTATCTTTGGCCTCTTGTTTATAAGAACATCAAAGTAGCGTATATAAACTGATTCAGGCTGACTGAGAAATATAGATTTGGGACGATGAAAACACAAGGAAAGCTTTGATAGCGCACTCATATACGAATCACCTCGTGAAAATTGCTGCAGAGGACCCGACCATGCAGCTAACGAACGAAAGTTTTGAAGAATTAACAAAAGAATTAGTTATGGCACTAAAAGTTTCCCACAAATGAATATTTTTTCTGCAATCAGAGCCAGGTTGTACTGAAATACTCGATCTTATGCTGCACATGGCCATTTTTATCCGTTCAGCTCCAGAAGAACATTACTTCCGCCGGTTTTTTTGTTGCCCACGGCGCACACGCTGCTATCATTCGTGCATAAACTCAGGGAGATAACGATGAAAAAAACACTGGTGGCCTTGGCTGCTTTACTTTTAGCCGGGTGTGCGAGTAATCCTTATGAACCGACGCTCCAGGTTAAATCCTCTTTTGCTAACGCAAGTGCCGTTGCGCCAGCGGGGCAGACGCATATCCGGGTGCATCGCTTAGAACAGTCATCGATCGTGCCGTTTGAAAAAACCTGCCCGCTGATGGTGTTTTTAGACGGACAGACGGTAGCTTCTCTGCATTTTAACCAGTATGTCGATCTGAATGTACCAAACGGTATGCGTACGATTGAAGTCCGTATTGCCTGTGCACTGACGAAAACGACGGGGTCGATCACGGTGGATGCTAACGGCAAGAATATCAGCCTGGTTACGGACCGCAGCTTCTTCGGAACGTATAACATCCGGCCGGAAGGCAGCAGCAAATAACAAACAAAAAACCCGCAAAGATGCGGGTTTTTTATGCCACCAGAAAAAACGCTGTTATCAGGTATAGGGTTTTGACCATTCCAGAATCTGATCGTGATGTAGCGGGCGTGAGAAGTAAAACCCCTGTACGGAATCACACTGCAGTTCTTCAAGGCACATTAAAGTGTCATTGTCCTCGACGCCTTCGGCGACGACCTGGTAACTCAGCGCGTGCGCCATTTCTATCATCGATTTCACGATCACTTTGCTCTTGCTGTCGTTGCTAATCCCCTGAATAAGAGACTGATCCAGTTTTAGTGTATCTGCCGGTATTTTTTGCAAATAATTCAGGTTGCTGTAGCCCGAGCCAAAATCATCCAGCGCAATGCTGATCCCCATCTGGCGTAAAGCATCCAGCGAAGCCACGGCGTGCGGATTATTGGCCAGCGTCTGCGTCTCGAGGCATTCTATTTCCAGCATCGATGGCGACACCTGGTGCAGGATAAGCGCAGTATGGATACGATGAACCAGATCTTGTTCCACCAGGTTATTGGCGGTCAGGTTGATAGACACCTGGATCTGTGCGCCGCGCTTTTGCCATTCCGCTATTTGCATGACGGCCTGCGTGATCACCCAGTTGGTCAGCGGAGTGATCAACGGCGTTTTTTCGGCCAGAGGGATAAATTCAGACGGTGAAATGACGCCGAGCGTCGGGTGCTGCCAGCGGATCAACGCTTCCACACCCTGGAACTTTTTATCTGCCAGACGAATTTTAGGCTGATAGACCAGATGGAAATCTTCACACGAGGCAACCGTCGCCATGAGGTCGTTGAGCAGGTTGAAAGCCCGCACTTGTATCACATCAGATTCCTGCTGGTACGGCATGATAAGGCGGTTGTTGCTGATGGCTTCATGCAGCGAAGACATCCCCTGGCGCATAATGTTTTCTGCGCAAGCCGATGTAGAAGAGAACACGGTGTAACCGGCATGCAACCGCACATTGATCGGGATATCGCTGGTGATGCTTTGCTGGATTTTCGTCGCCGCATTTTCTAACTGAGTGAAAATCTCTTCCTGTTCATTAAGGCACTTGATCAGCGCAAACCGGCCAAGCATCAGGCTGTAAACTTTGTCATTCTCGTTCAGTTCGCTACGCAGGAATGAACCGATATCCTTGAGAATGTTTTCGACTTTCGGAATACCAATCGCCCGGCCAATGTCATAGGCATAGAGGGTGTCGAGTGTATCAATCAGGATAAGAATATAAGCCGTGTTGCCCGGCGCTTTTATCAAATGCGCGATATCTTCCATCAGACGCTGGCGGTTAGGCAACCGCGTGACAATATCTGTAAAGCTCATGCTGCTACGTGATTCAATGATATCAATGACAATTGCCGCAAGGTCGGACAACATTTCGATTTCCTGAGCGGAGAAATCGCGCGGATATTTATCCGCCAGACACAGGCTGCCGATTGCGAAACCATCACGGGTGATAAGCGGTGCGCCAGCATAGAAACGCATCCCTTCTTCTGCCGTCACCAGCGGATTCTCGTTGAAGCGGGGATCCAGAGTGGCGTCGTTAACCACCATGACGGAGGATGAGCGGATAGTGTAATCGCAAAAAGCGATATCGCGGGCGGTATAGCGCAGTGCTGTGTTGGTTTTAGATTTAAACCACTGTCGGTGCTGGTCAACCAGAGTAATGATGCAAATAGGAATATCAAAAATTTGCTGCGTGAGGCGTGTAACCAGATCAAGCACTTCGTCCGGATTGCTGTCCGCAATCTTGAGTTTTTGCAGCGCCGCAAGCCGTTTATTTTCGTTTGGATTCAGAACCCTTTTCATTCTGTACGACCTCTGATCGCCGAACTGGACGCGTTTAGTTATGCACTATAGCGTGACTCTGATTCATTTATCATTTTCTTTTTGTCCGTTTTGCGAGGGTGGCTGTCAGTTAGACGGGCGCAGGAAGTTATCGTTTGCGTACTATAAGTTTAATTAAGCATGACTGCTGCCTCTGACACGCAAGGAGAATTGAATGTTAAACGACCCGTCGCAAAAATATCGCCCCTTTCCGCAGGTGAACTTACCCGATCGCCAGTGGCCGGGCAACGTGCTCAATACCGCGCCACAATGGTGCTCAAGCGATTTGCGTGACGGCAATCAGGCGCTCGCTGAGCCGATGGATAATGCCCGCAAACGCCAGTTTTTTGATTTGCTGGTGCGGTGTGGTTTTAAACAGATTGAGGTCGCGTTCCCCTCGGCTTCACAAACCGATTTTGATTTTGTGCGCGGGCTGATTGAAGACAAGCTGATCCCCGACGATGTGGTGATTCAGGTTCTGACGCCGTCACGACCTGATCTGATTGCCCGCACTTTTGAAGCGCTGGAGGATGTGCCGCGCGCTATCGTGCACTTATATAACGCTACCGCACCGGTGTTTCGTGAGGTGGTCTTTAATCAGGATCAGGCGGCGACGCGAGAGCTGGCTGTCCGTGGTGCTCAGCAGATCCGGCAGTTATGCGAACAGTACTCTCAGACCGAATGGACGTTTGAGTATTCTCCGGAAACCTTTTGCTTCACCGAACTGGAATTTTCTCTTGAGGTTTGTGAGGCGGTTGCCAATATCTGGCAACCCGGGGCAGAACGGCCGATGATCATCAACTTACCGGCGACGGTGGAAGTCAGTACTCCGAATATTTATGCCGATCAGATTGAATGGTTCTGCCGTCATTTCAGCCGTCGTCAGCAGGTTTCGATCAGCGTGCATCCACACAATGATCGCGGAACGGGGGTGGCATGTGCTGAACTGGCGATGCTGGCCGGTGCAGACCGTGTGGAAGGCTGCCTGTTTGGCAACGGTGAGCGAACGGGTAACGTCGATATCGTGACGCTGGCACTGAATCTCTATACGCAGGGGGTTTCACCTGAACTGGATTTCAGCAATTTGCAGGCGATCGTTGAGGCTGTGGAGGAATGTAACCAGTTACCTGTGCATCCGCGTCATCCGTATGCGGGTGAACTGGTCTTTACGGCGTTTTCAGGTTCCCATCAGGATGCCATTAAGAAAGGGTTCGCCGCGCAGAAAACCACAGACAACGGCATCTGGCGTGTGCCTTATTTGCCGTTGGATCCCGCCGATGTAGGTTGCAGCTACGAAGCCGTAATTCGTGTTAACAGCCAGTCGGGAAAAAGCGGCGCTGCATGGCTGCTGGAACAAAATCATGGATTAAAATTGCCGCGTGGTTTGCAGATCGATTTCAGCAAAGCGGTTCAGCGGGAAACCGATACCCACGGTAAGGAAATGAGTACCAGTGATATCTGGCGGCTGTTCCGCCAGCGTTACGGACTGACGGATCAGCCGCAGGTGAAATTGCTGGGTTACGAGATTCGCAGCGATGAACAGAACGTTTGTCACTTCAGCGCGCGTATTCGCTATCGCAACGAAGAGCAGCAAATCGCAGGCAGTGGCAATGGTTTGTTATCCGGGGCGGCAGATGCGTTGCGCCGCCATTATGATGTGCAACTGGAAATCGGTGATTATCACGAACATACGCTGGGGCATCAGAGCCACAGCCGCGCCGTGGCTTACCTGAGTTGTCAGAAACGGTCTGGTGAAATTTGCTACGGCGTAGGTATTGACAGCGATGTGTCCGGCGCGTCGCTGCAGGCGTTGTTTAATGCCGCCAGCGCTATTATGGCTGACTAAAATATTCACTTGGCGATACGCCCAGCGTCCGCCGGAACATTGCACTGAAGGCACTCGGGCTCTCATAGCCGAGTGCCAGCGCCACATCGATCACTGAAACACCCGCGGCCAGCTGATTTAGCGCTTCGAGTAATTTTGCCTGCCGCACCCAGTCGCTGAAACGTAGTCCTGTTTCGCGCTGAAAACGACGGGACAGCGTGCGGCTGCTGATATCGAGCCGCTGTGCGACGTCTTCCAGCTCCCACGATGCGCAGAGATCAGCACGGATTTGTTGGCTGAGCGCCAGCAATTCCGGCTCTTTGGGTTCCGGCAGATAGAGGGGCAATGTCGGCAAAAGCCGTAACTCGTCGAGCAGCAATTCCATAATTCGCTCGTCACGTCCGCCGGGCAGGTAATCTGCCGGAATAGTCAGCGACGTCAGAATCAGCTCGCGCAGCAGCGGAGAAATCTGAACAACCTGACATTGTGCCGGTAAATCGGCTCTGGCCAGCGGCTCGACAAATAAGGTGCGCGCTTTGACGCCCCCAATAAAACGCAGGCTGTGTTCGACATGCGCGGGCAACCACACGCCGCGCCCGGGAGGAACCATCCAGGTGCCGAGTGAGGTCCGTACTTCAACAATGCCGGATAACGTATGAATCAGCTGTGAGCAGTTATGGCTGTGAGCCGGTTCGCTGTCACCATGTTGATAATCGATAGCCAGAGGCGCAATTGTCTGATGCGGGGCAAGGAAGTTGTGATGCATTGATTAATGATGTTTTTGTTTTTTGGCGTCTTCAACAGCCTGTTTCGCGTCTTCTGCCGCTTTTTCAATTTCTTCTTTCGTGAGTTGCTCTGCAACTTCGAGCAGTTCTCCCAGCCCGTCGCTGACATGAACCTCATCGGCTTTGCTTTTGTTTTCTTTATTCTTTTCGTCGCTCATGCTTATCTCCTCATAGAGTGAAGTCCGTGCATGATTATAGCAGAAATAGCGGGGATAACCTGGGGGAGGAACAGAGTCCGTCGTGCGACAGACTCCGCAAAAGCTTTACTGACGGTAGGCGAACTTGATTTGTTGCAGGGAGTTTTTGAAAACTTCTGCCTGCTGTTCGTCTTCCATCTGAGCGACAAAACGCTCCATGTTTAGCATGACTTTGCCTGCATCGGCCTGGCCGATAGCCTTAAGGATCAGGGTCAACGTGGCTTTAAGGCAGGCAACTTCTGTTGCCAGTGTTTCAACGTTTGCTTCAGTTGTAAAATCGCAATTACTCATTATTGATATCTCCTCAGGCAGGCTGCCGGGCAGCACTCCAAATTCTGGATGGTATAAAACAAGGTGGGGCAAAAAGTGAACTCACCCGCAAGCCGGGGTGGAAAGTGGCAGCATTTTAGCATAGTTGGCACGTTTTAGTGCAACCTCCCCCTATCAGCCGCAAAAGATTGAAGCGGATTAATCTTATAGCCTGAACGACAGGGCGGTAAAGAATACTAAACTTAATTACCGGTTGAAAACCTTTCATCTTTATATGCAGAGATATTCATATAAACCATCAGCAATTCGTGCCATTGCAAATAATAATCGGGTATATCATAGATATATGGAGAGCAGGGGGTGATGCTTAAATAGCCAGCCCGGCTAAAAGAGAGTTTCGGGGTGTGGAAATGCGTGTGGTTATTTTTTTACTGAGTAAAGCGCCCGCCAGGATTTGTCGCTTGTATGTTGATTAGAAAAGCATTTTTTATAAATTATTAATACAGGTGATGGCACTTCTCATTTACATTCAGCAAAGTTGTTTTTTGAAGACATTCCTTGGTCAGAAAGGCGAAATAGAGTAAAATACGCGGGCTATAATAAATAACTGTGTCTTTCTGATTTAAAAACACTGCCGGTAAGCGGTAGTGGGGGCAAGTTTGTTGATGCTGGCCTCTTATTGCCACCTTCTCTTCATTTATAAGCTGCCCGGGAACACAATATTAATGTTCTGTGTAAGGCAGTTCTGAAGATCCTGACGGTGTGTTGCCCTTATTTTTTGGAGAATTCTCTTTGATTAGCGTTCTTCTTGTTGATGACCACGAACTGGTGCGCGCAGGGATACGACGCATTCTTGAAGATATCAAAGGCATCAAAGTTGTTGGTGAGGCGCAATGCGGTGAAGATGCCGTCAAATGGTGTCGTACCAATGATGTTGATATTGTTCTGATGGATATGAACATGCCGGGGATTGGCGGACTTGAAGCGACAAAAAAAATCGTCCGTTTCTCACCTGATATCAAGATCATCATGTTAACGATTTATACTGAGAACCCGTTGCCCGCGAAAGTGATGCAGGCGGGGGCCTCCGGCTACCTGAGCAAAGGCGCTGCACCACAGGAAGTGGTGAATGCTATTCGCCTGGTGGATTCAGGTCAGCGTTATATCGCCTCTGATATTGCCCAGCAAATGGCGCTTAGCCAGATAGAACCCCAATCCGAAACACCTTTTGACTCTTTATCAGAGCGCGAGTTACAGATCATGCTGATGATCACCAAGGGCCAAAAAGTGAATGAAATTTCTGAACAACTGAGCTTGAGCCCTAAGACCGTTAACAGTTATCGTTATAGGATGTTTAGTAAATTAAATATCAGCGGCGATGTTGAGTTAACCCATCTGGCTATTCGACATGGTTTGCTCAATACGGAGACTTTATCAGGCAGTGAGTGATGAGCGTTTCGACCCCAAGGCCTTTCTGAAAACGGTCACCAGCCAGCCGGGCGTCTACAGGATGTATGACGCCAGCGGTACCGTAATCTACGTTGGTAAAGCCAAAGACCTTAAAAAACGTCTTTCAAGCTATTTTCGCGTCCAGGTTTCCAGTCGCAAGACTGAAACACTCGTCAAGAATATCGCGCAAATTGATGTCACCGTGACTCATACGGAAACAGAAGCGCTGCTCCTTGAACATAACTACATTAAGCTGTATCAGCCGCGCTATAACGTTTTGTTACGCGATGATAAATCGTATCCGCTGATTTTCCTCAGTGCAGATAATCATCCGAGAATTTCTGTACACCGTGGCGCTAAGCATGCAAAGGGCGAATATTTCGGGCCCTTTCCAAACTCTTATGCCGTCCGTGAAACCTTAGCGCTGTTGCAAAAACTTTTCCCTATCCGCCAGTGCGAAAACAGTGTTTACAGCAACCGTTCGCGGCCCTGTTTGCAATATCAGATTGGCCGTTGTCTGGGGCCATGCGTTAAAGGGTTAGTCAGCGACGAAGATTATAACGATCAGGTGGAATACGTCCGTCTGTTCCTGGCGGGTAAAGATCAGCAAGTGGTGACACAGCTGGTTAACCGAATGGAAGAAGCCAGCAAGGCACTGCGTTTTGAAGATGCAGGGCGCATCAGGGATCAGATTCAGGCGGTTCGTCGCGTAACCGAGCGTCAGTTTGTTTCGGGCAACAGTGAAGATCTGGATGTCATCGGGGTCGCTTTCGAATCGGGGATGGCCTGCCTGCATGTGCTGTTTATCCGCCAGGGGAAAGTTCTCGGTAGCCGGAGTTACTATCCGAAAGTGCCGGGTGGCACCGATCTGGGCGAAGTCGTGCAAACTTTTGTTGGCCAGTTTTATTTGCAGGGCAGCCAGCAGCGCACGCTACCGGGCGAAATTCTGCTCGATTTCAACCTGCCGGAAAAAGAATTGTTGTCAGATTCGCTCAGCGAAATGGCCGGACGTAAAGTGCAAATCCAAAGTAAGCCGCGCGGCGACCGTGCCCGCTACCTGAAACTGGCCCGCACGAATGCTTCGACGGCACTGACGACCAAGCTGGCCCAGCAGTCTACTATCCATCAGCGGCTGGCTGAACTGGCAAAAACACTCCATCTGGCGGAAATTAACCGCATGGAATGCTTCGATATCAGCCATACTATGGGCGAGCAAACGGTGGCCTCCTGTGTGGTATTTGATGGTAACGGCCCTGTGCGTTCAGAGTATCGCCGTTACAATATTACGGGGATTACACCCGGTGATGACTATGCTGCCATGGCGCAGGTGCTGCAACGTCGCTATGGCAAAGCCCTGGATGAGAACAAAATCCCGGATGTCATTTTTATCGATGGTGGTAAAGGCCAGCTCGGCATGGCGCTTGATGTGTTTCATTCGCTGAATGTTGAGTGGGATAAATCGAAACCGTTGCTGATCGGTATCGCCAAAGGCGCTGACCGTAAAGCCGGGCTGGAAACATTGTTCTTTGTCCCGGAAGGTGAGGGCATTGCGCTGCCGTCGGATTCTCCGGCCTTGCACGTTATTCAGCATATTCGTGATGATTCACATAATCATGCTATTACCGGTCATCGTCAGAGACGCGCTAAAGTACGCACAACCAGTGCGCTGGAAGAAATTGAGGGCGTTGGGCCGAAGCGGCGTCAGGTTTTACTTAAATACATGGGAGGCATTCAACCGTTACTGAATGCCAGCGTAGAGGAAATTGCACAGGTGCCGGGTATTTCAACCGCATTGGCAGAAAAGATTCATAATGCGTTGAAACACTAAGGGCGTTGTAGCAACATACTCATAATATCCACACCGGACAAACAGTTACCTTCGCTATGCAATTTAATATACCTACGTGCCTTACCCTGTTCCGCGTTGTTTTGATACCGTTTTTCGTGCTGGCTTTTTACCTGCCTTATCCGTGGGCACCGTTGGCTTGCGCACTTATTTTCGTTTTTGCGGCAGCGACTGACTGGTTTGATGGCTATCTGGCCCGGCGTTTGAAGCAAACTACCCGTTTCGGCGCGTTCCTGGATCCGGTGGCTGATAAAGTGATGGTTGCGATTGCTTTAGTCCTGGTTGCTGAGTATTTCCACTCCTGGTGGATTACGCTGCCTGCCGCGACCATGATTGCCCGCGAGATTATCATTTCCGCGCTGCGTGAATGGATGGCTGAAATTGGTAAACGAAGCAGCGTTGCAGTTTCATGGATTGGTAAAGTGAAGACCACTGCGCAAATGTTATCGCTGGTTGCGTTGCTATGGCGGCCTGATGCGATTGTTGTGGGCGTGGGCGTGGTGGCGTTGTATATCGCCGCGGTGCTGACTTTCTGGTCGATGTTCCAGTATTTGAACGCCGCGCGTCACGATTTGCTGGAACCCTGATCAAACTGACGTAAAAAACGTCAAACGATCGCATGAAGCTGATAATTTTATTGACTCAATCCGTCAGGTCAGTAGAATGCAACGCATCGGAAGGCAGACAGTCTTATGCCAGAAGATTAGCTAAAAAAATCAGTACGTTCTGATTAAAGCGGGAATAGCTCAGTTGGTAGAGCACGACCTTGCCAAGGTCGGGGTCGCGAGTTCGAGTCTCGTTTCCCGCTCCAAATTTTCTTAAACTGGTTCAAGAATTGGTTTAAGTGCAAGACAAGTAGTAAGATTTAAGGCGCGTTAACAAAGCGGTTATGTAGCGGATTGCAAATCCGCCTAGTCCGGTTCGACTCCGGAACGCGCCTCCAATTTTCCCGGAGCCCGGGTGGTGGAATCGGTAGACACAAGGGATTTAAAATCCCTCGGCTTATGGCTGTACGAGTTCAAGTCTCGTCCCGGGTACCATGGGAAAATTCAAAGAATAATCAAAAGCAATAAAGTAGTAATGTCGTTATAGCCACCTTCGGGTGGTTTTTTTATGCCTGAAATTCATGAAAATTTCTGGTTGTTTGATATTTTTAAGTCACGAGCAGGCTAGCTACCCGTCTATCCAGCTTGAGATTTTATTATTCCGACCGCCGCGTATACTTCGTTTCAGGAGGGTAAATCCCCCGTTTTTCTTGCGCCAGATGCAAAAATTCGCATCGAAAATCCAGCTCTGTTTACTTTAGTGCCAATCCCAAGAAGTTGACGACTCTTCATCGAGGGGAACTTTATGATCCCTTGTGTCAATTAGCTATTTTGAGTTGGTGGCAGTATGAAAAAAACATAGAATGATGGTGAAAAGCCAAATCAATGGGAAACGTAAAGAATGAAAATTACTCGATCCGATGTCATTTCGGCATACAGGATTTTCTTGAATAGAGAGCCTGAGAACGAACAAGCAATCAGCGCATGGCTTGATCAAGATTCAGTTTCAGAAATGAGAGGCGTCTTTCTGCGTTCTGCTGAATACAGAGAAAGAGAACAACTGGGCAGTACCCCGTCAATGTCCGGTCTCGAGCCTCTTATGACTTCAGAAATAGACTCCGATATAGATAGCGAAATTCTTGATAAGGTTTTTAATAAAGTCCAAAACGTGTGGACTGAACTTGGAGAGAAGGATCCTCTCTGGGCTGTGTTATCCCTTGAAAAATACCGAAGTGCTAACCGTAAGGAAGCTTTAGATGACTTCTACCTGACGGGATCAGGTGATGTAGATCTGATTGAGAAAACTTTGATCCGTAATGGTATTACACTGCCAGAAGGACAGACGGTAGTTGAATTAGGTTGTGGGGTTGGGCGCGTTACTTCCCATTTGTCTCGTAAATTTTCGAAAGTAATTGGCGTTGATATCTCAAAAAGTATGATCGATGCAGCAAGATCTCACTTTGATGCGAATAATATCACAAATGCATCTTTCAAGCTTCTCAACAAAGTCGAAGATTATTCATATCTGCCTAAGTGTGATTTGCTATTTTCCCTTATAGTTTTACAGCATTCGCCACCTCCTGTAATTAGTACGGCAGTACGTGGGGCTATTAAGTCTTTAAATTTGAATGGTATTGCTCTGTTTCAGGTCCCAACATACATTCCTGGATATAAATTTATCGCGAGTGAATATATTTCATCTCCGGCGCAGGATGGACACCTTCATCCAAGTCAATCTTACGAAATGCATGCAATTCGGCAGTGCGACCTGCTAAAGATCATCAATGAAGAGGGTGGCAGAGTACTTGAAATGTACGAGGATGATAAAATGGGGCCCCATTACCCATCTGCTACATCTAATACTTTATTAGTGGAAAAAGTACGCCTTTAGTTTTTAAAATATGAAAGATAACATGCCCATTTTTTGGGCATGTTTTGGTAATAGTCTTCCCGGGTACCATGGGAAAATTCACAGAATAATCAAAAGCAATAAAGTAGTAACGTCGTTATAGCCACCTTCGGGTGGTTTTTTTATGCCTGAAATTCATGAAAACTTAAACATAATAAAAAAGCCACGAGCGGTAGTGGCCTTAATATTTTTACAACAGAATTCGTCACTTTCACATCAGTTAGCGTCTGAGTATAAGGTCTGTCTTGCAGTTGATGAGGTACAGAGAACAACAGGAAAGAGAATTAAAACAGCCCCGAGGGGCGTTTTTAGGGTCAGAATTCACCCGGTGAATCAATGTTGCTCAGTGCCCTGATAGATAAAGGCAGGTGGTAGTTAGGCTGACTGGTGAAAAATGCCTGCAAAGCAACACGTTTCTTCCTGTCGATTGAGATCTCTTCCATGGTTTTGCGGAAGATACTGTAACGACCACAAGATGTGCAGGTCACAGTAACAATTTTCGCCGACATATTAACCGACGTCTTATTCGTGCTTTGACACAACGGACACTCGTCTTGAGCGCTTACAACAGGGGAACTCATAAAACCTCCGGTTTTACTTAGAGCGGGCAGTAGTCTAGCACAAAAAGGCGTCAGTCGCTTAGCGGTAATTTAATTATCAGTGGATTTCAACGCCAACTCAGTGTAGAGGGCATACAACTTACTGATGGTCTGGGAAATGTGCAAACCTGCTTTACTCTGTCCGCTCTCTTCACATTCATGCATTACACTTAAAAAATTCATCCTGCTCACGGATCCCTGTCCGAATGACTTCTGCCTTGTATCAGCGTATTAACGGTTCAGCTTACAGACACATTTATCTCGCCGGTGATTTGCACGGGTGCCTGAGTTTGCTTGGAGAACAGCTTGAAAAAGCGGCTTTCGATCCGGAGCGTGATCTGCTTTTGTCTGTTGGCGATCTGGCCGATCGTGGCCCGGACAGCGTCGGATGCTTGCAGCTGATGAATGAGCCCTGGTTCGCTTGCGTCAGAGGCAACCATGAACAAATGGCGATTGATGCAGTGAATGGGGAAAATGTTTCCCGCTGGCTACGTAATGGCGGCGACTGGTATTACTCGCTGGAAGAGCGGGCGCAGAAGAAGGCCCGCACGCTGATCCGGCAGGCTGATTCATTGCCACATGTTATCGAACTTGCGACCTGTGAAGGAAAACTCATCGTCATCGCGCACGCGGACTACACCAGCAATGACTATGCGTTCGGTAAACCGCTGGATGGTTATGAAATTATCTGGAACCGGGATCGTGTAAATTTTTCGCTGGCGGGCCGTCATCAACTCATTTCCGGTGCTGACGCGTTTTATTTCGGCCACACACCCGTTGAGCCAGCGATGCAGTTTTCCAATCAATTTTATATTGATACCGGTGCCGTATTTGGGGGATATCTGACCTTGCGACAGTTGCAGTAAAACCGGTGTAGCGCGGGTTTGCGGTGGCTGACGGGCAACGGTATAGTGAGCGGCTGTGAACCGGGGAGAATAAGATAACATTATGGAAAACAAGCGTGAGGATAGGATCCAGCGCCTGCTGCTGGCACTGAAAAAATCCGATAAAATCCACCTGAAGGAAGCGGCTTTATTGCTTAGCGTTTCCGAAATGACTATCCGGCGTGATCTCAGCTCAGAACCTGCCCCGGTTGTTTTGCTGGGTGGCTACATTGTGATGGACCCTGGCAATAACCCGGCAACACATTATTTTGTCAGCGAACAGAAAATGCGCCAGGTCACCGAGAAGCGGCGTCTTGCATCACTTGCGGCCAGTCTGGTACAGGATAACGATACGGTATTTTTCGATTGCGGCACAACGATGCCATACGTGATTGAAAGTATTCCGGAAACACGCGTATTTACGGCTATTTGTTATTCGCTGAACACTTTTCTGGCTTTACAGGAAAAACCTCACTGCGAAGTGATTTTATGCGGGGGGGCATTTAAGGCCAGTAACAGCATTTTTATGCCAATCGGGCGCAGCAGTGAACTCGATTTTATCCGGCCTGCTAAAGCATTTATCTCGGCCGCCGGTGTAAGTATTGAGCACGGCGCGACCTGTTTTAATTTTGATGAGCTGTTGATGAAACATCAGGCAATGGAGCGGTCAACGCAAAGTATTCTGGTCGCCGACAGTAGCAAGTTTGATCAGGTGAGGCTCGCAGCTATTGCTCCTCTTGCACGCTTTAATGTGGTGGTCAGCGATGCTGAGCCACCACAGGCTTATCTCGATTTCTGCAAGCAGTCCGATATTTCGCTGCTGGCTGAGACTTTCAGCGGATAGCCGGAATTTTCTCGACCGACTGATAAAGCACGACTTCCCAAATTCCGTTTTTTGAGCCGTCGCTCAGGTAGTGCTCAAAGCAGGCTTTGCCATCAGGACGATAATCCTTACTGGCCAGCAGTTGCCCGTAGAAATCACGCCATGCTTTCTCAAAATTCCCGTCAGTAATGGTCGTGTGGTAAGCAGCATAAGTGCCACCGGGCAAAGTCTGTAACGCTAATCCCTCAGCATCATCCAGAATAAAATTATCCGCCACACAAACTGAAGGGTCGGCACGTAAAGCCTCTGCGGGCGTCGTGTCCGGGTTATCGTGAAACCACGTAAGCCACTCGTTATGTGGCTGCTGGTGTCGCACGACCCATTTCGTCAGGTGCTGAAAACCACTGTGGATCGATTCCTGATAAGGGCCAATAACCCGATAACTCACGAGCTTTTTAGCCGGTCGTTCAACGATTGATAATGCCATGATGATCTCCTTTTATCTGACATACAGTGAGTGGGGTCCATGTTGGGGAAAACACAAATGCCAAACTATAACAGTTCACTGTTTTACTCACAGAAACTGCTCTACGCGCTATAACAGTTGTCGTGATAAAATTATGGAATCAGATTGCATTATAGTCGTGACGCAGTGAGGTTATGAGATGGACGTAATCAAAAACGTATTAAACAGTGAAATTGATCGCATCAACCGCCAGGAAGGGCGCGACGGCAAGGCGCGGATCAACGCAGAATTTTTCGTGAACCACCCGTGGTTATGCCTGGCGATGTTGGCCGGTTATATCGCAGTAGGCATCGTTATGTACGTTTCTCCGTATATGGGGCTCGGTTGGTTTATCGGTTTTACCGCTTTTCTGATCTTTATGTCGGTCATGTTGCTGCTGGAAATCAAGCCGGTTTACCGTTACGAAGATATCGGTGTTCTGGATTTGCGTGTTTGCTATAACGGCGAATGGTATTTCAGCCGGGAATTATCAGCGGATGCTGTGGAACAGATCCTCAGCGCAGCCAGCGTAAGTACCCGGGTTAAAAACCGCATTGAATCCATCGTCAGCCATAAAGGTTTCGTCGACTTTTATGATGTGTATGATCTGGCGCGGCTTGAAAGTCAGTTGCCGGATCTTACCGGAACAGCACAGTTAGCTCATTAATTCCGCGTTTCAACATGGCAACAGGCCATGACGTTACCCTGCGTGCTCTGATAAAATAGCGGCTGGATATCATTTTCGTGAATGGATTTCATCTGTGCGAAAAGTGATGTTAAGCCGTTACAGGAGCAGCAGTGGAACGAATCAAACTCACTATTCATCATTTGCACAAAATCATTTCAGGCGAAAAGCAGGATGCTCAGGCTGTCGCACGCATTTATGCTGGCGATGAACTGCTGCTGACTGAAACGATGACCGGGCAGGCTGTGCATTTCGATCGTTTCATCAAAGCTGATAGCGATACGGGAAAACCTTTGAGAGTCGAATGGGATTGTGACGGCAGCGCCGAAATGTCGGTTTCCCGCGCTGAGGTTTGCCCCTGTTGTGGCGGTGACGTGCACTATTAATTTTTATCCGGTACTGACTAAATGTAGAGTAAAGGCCGAACAGAGGTGAATGATGAAATTTATCAGCAACGAATTTGAATACCGTCAGTGGATAATGGATGAGATATTCCAGGCAAGCGCGGTAAGCGAAACCTCTGAGTTTGCCGATCAGGAAGTAGATGATTTTATCTTTGATGCACGCCCTGTAGCCTACCCTTGCGTGGCTGTAATGATTCAAACGCCTGGCGAACCCGGCGTATGTGAACCGCGTTTTTTCTACAAAGAACAAGTCTTTGAGTGGGCACATAAGATGGGGTTTGGCTTCGACAGCTAAGATATCCCTCCCTCAGGGCACAAAAAACGGATACGGGTCTGAATGTGTCGTTTATACTGAGGCCGGTTTAGAATAATTAAGGTGATGAGAATGAGCGACGATATTTTTGATTTTGACATTGATGCTGCACTGGAAAAAGCCGAAGAGAAAGCGGCCGAAAAAGCAGCGGCAGTGCCTGACGCCGTTCAGGACGAAAGTGACTGTGAAGGTTGCAAGATCTGATTTTGCACAACTTTTCAGCAAACAGAAAACCGCTTCGGCGGTTTTTTTGTGTCTGTGATTTATTGCCTGGCCGTCTTTTTTATCTGAATCTCCTTTACTGACATAGCGTTGCGGCAGGTTTTTTCACAAGAGGTTCTGACGCAAATGTAAGGATATCGTCAGGGCATTTTTTTTGGGATAAATTCCTATAGAACAGGAAGATAGCTGGCGGTAATTTGTCACCACCTGATAAGCAGGTTGTGAGGTTCACAATGAAAAAACTGATTTTTGTTTTCGCCGTTTTGCTAACTTTGCCAGCCATCGCACAGGCAGACGTCGAACTTGGAGTTAACATGCCTGGCTTGTCATTGCATATCGGCGATCGCGACAACCGTGGATATTATTGGGATGGTGGAGACTGGCGTCCGCCAGGCTGGTGGGATAACCATTATCGTGATGAGGGCCGTGGGCACTGGGTCTATTACGAGCCGGCACCGCCGCCACCGCCGCGCTACTGGCACCATGAGCACTGGCATGAAGGGCCTCCTCCAGGTTACTGGCATGATGGTCCTCCGGGACACTGGCGCGAAGGTCCACCTCCGGGCCGCTGGTAATAATAAACTGACCCGTTAGATAACAGGCAGCAAAAACAGATTTTGGGAACAGGGTTGGCAGTGGCGATGCAAATGCATCCCCAATGTCAATTCTGTTCCTTTCATATTCCTCCCGCCATTAATATTCCTTAAGTAATTAATCACCAAATAAATATTAAATATGAATTTATTCATGAAATTTATAGTTTAATTTAATTAATGGTCAGTAATTTTAAAAATCGTACTTTTAAGAGTAAATGCATTTTGCTGGCAAATTATTTTATGTTAATTTCTTGTTATACTAAATCGGCAATGGATGGCTCGAGCGCTACGCGTGCCTGATACGATATTCATGAATTCAGAGGGATTTTTTGTCAGGTATGTAACATATCTTTTACCGAGATAATCCCTATGCAATTGATTAGTAATGATTATGAATACCGGATGTGGATGATGGAAGCTTACTTCTGTCAAGATTCGATTGAAGGCGATAAGCTGTTAACAGAGGAGGAACTTGATGATTTTCTTTTTGAATATCGTCCGCAAGAGTATCCATGTTTAGGGACTGTGACGCCTTCGAAGATAACTGCTCTCGATTACGATATTACGTTCTTTTATCGTCAACAAATAAGTGAATGGGCTAAGTCTATGGGGCTGCTGAGTATCAGGTAACGCTTATTACTGACGGTGAGCCATGATTAAAAAGCGCGTTCTGCGCTTTTTTAGTTTTCCTTATAAAGACGTCAATTTCCCCGGACTTCGACTAATACGGGGCAGGGGGAGCCGGCAATAACTTCTGCGCTGACCGAGCCTTTTATCATGCGACCAAAAGCCGAAAGCTGACGATGACCAATGACGATGACGGATGCATTTTTTTTCACTGCTTCTTTGACAAGCGCTTCTCCCGCAGCCCCTACAATCAGATTGCCCGTCGCGTTGATGCCCGCCAGAGCCAGTGTTTCCAGCGCACGGCCCACGACGGCGCGCGCCGTGTTTTGTTCTTCTTCTGCGGGGGGATAATCGACGATCTGGCCGGGAGCATCACCGTTATCTTCCAGTGCGTAAGATTCATCAATGCAGCAAGTGACATACACCATTGATTGCTGACCTTTTGCCAGTTGGCAGGCGAGATCAATCACGAAAGGGGATTGCTTTGAGCCGTCTACGGCCAACAAAATGATATCAAACACGGAAGCACTCCTGTTTCTATTTATTTTTCACTCAGTTTGCCAATTTCGCCAATCAGGGCAATTTTGCACGCCAGCAAGGCTTCACGAATCTGAGCCTCTTTGGCAGCGCGGCGGGAGGTGGGGAAAAGCACTGAGACGGAATAACGTCCTAAGATCGTATCTATCGCCACGGCCAGCGTAGTAACACCGCTCACCGTTTCGCCTTCTTCCATTGAGATCCCGCTTTCGCGAACGCCTGCGACTTTTTCCAGTAGCGAATCCACTGTGCGCACAGTATTTTCAGTCGCGGGCTCCAGCACATCACCGACAATAATGCGGATCTCTTCATCGGTTTTCAGCGACAGCAATGCGCGGCCGCCTGACGTACTGTAAATCGGCAGGTTGAGACCGACGCGGGGGACCACGCGGAGTTCTCTTTCTGCCACGATGCTATGGATATTGGCAATCTGGCGGCCACTTGCTCGTCCAAGCGAAACGGTTTCTTCTGTTGAATCACAAAGTTGACGCAGAAAAGGAGAGGCGATAGCGATGACATCGGTGTGCACGGTTGAAACCAGCTTTAGCAAAGTCGGGCCCAGACGGACGCCGCTGCTGCCTTCTGAGCGAACCAAACCTTCTTCAGCCAGCGCGGCAACGATCCTTTGAACAGTTGAACGCGGCAAGTCGACTTCATTGGCGATTGACCCAAGGCTCATACCCTGCGGGTGTTTACCCAGCGCATTGAGGATCGTCGCCGCCCGTGAGATCACCTGGATCCCACCGCTGCGTTCTTCATCTGCCGAAATCTCCTGAGCCATCATTTCTCCTTTGTCACCGCGGGTGATCCTTACCAAGATCCTGAACTGCCAATGTAATGGCTGCCCGGCTGAAAAACAATTCCTAATCACATTGCAATACAGTGCACCGTATTATAGTATTTTTTATGTGTATCGTAATGTGGTGCATTGCACCGAAAAATAAGTGACATTGATCGCGTATTTGCACTCCCACAACACAGAACCTGCCTTCTCACTATCGCCGCACTCATAAAGTGGTGGAGTTAACGAGCTTAATTATGAATCAGTCAACCACGACGGCATCTGCCGCCGGCAGTGCGGTGATGCCTGCTCCGCCACCTTTTACACTCAGGCTGGTTATAGGGCTATTGGGCGTATTGATCGCATCGTTGTGCTCAGGCCTGAATGACCGTGTTACCGATATTGCACTGGCGGATGTTCGTGGGGCACTGAGTATCAGCACCGATCAGGGATCATGGCTGATTGGTGCTTATCAGGCCGCCGAGGTTTCTGCCATGATGCTGGCGCCGTGGTTTGCGATGACATTCTCATTGCGCCGGTTTACCGTCGCCGTAACCCTGGCTTTCCTGCTGCTGGCCGCCATTTTGCCGTACGCACCAAACCTGCCGGTTTTTATTGCGCTGCGTGCGGTGCAGGGGGTATTTGGTGGCGCATTACCGCCTTTGCTGATGACCTCCGCTCTGCGTTTTATGCCGCCGCAATATAAGTTATATGGGTTGAGCGCTTATGCGCTGACGGCAACGTTTGGGCCTAATTTGGCGACCTCACTGGCGGCAATCTGGACGGATTATGTCGGCTGGGAGTGGGTTTTCTGGCAAGTCATCCCGCCGTGCCTCCTGGCGGCAGCGATGATAGGTTACGGTTTGCCGCAGGACCCCTTGCGTTTTGAACGTTTCCGGCAGATGGATTTCGTGGGGATGCTGACCGGCCCGGCAGGAATTTCCCTGCTGGTGCTGGCGTTGCAGCAGGGAGAGCGTCTCGACTGGTTTAATTCTCCAATGATTACCCTGATGTTTTTTGCCGCACTCGCACTACTGACTATTTTTCTGGTCAATGAATGGCACCATCCGCTGCCGCTTTTCAAACTACAAATGCTCCGGCGACATAATCTTGCACACGGTTTAATTACGTTGTTTGGATTGATGTTCCTCTTTTTATCGGGTTCAGCTCTGCCTTCCAGCTATATGGAACAGGTGGGGGGATTCCGTGCGGTGCAGGTTGGCCCGCTGGCGCTGACGATAGGTTTGCCGCAGCTGTTGCTGGCACCGCTGGTCGCGTTTGTGCTGACGATGCGTTGGGTTGACAGCCGCTGGGTGCTGGCCTGCGGACTTGGGCTGGTCGCGGGCTCATGTTACTGGGGCACGCATATTACCAGCGTATGGGCGCGCGATAACTTCTATCTGATTCAGATTATGCAGGCCATTGGGCAACCGATGGCGGTATTGCCGATCCTGATGAGTGCAACCAGCGTGGTGCAGCCGCCGGAGGGGCCTTTTGCTTCGGCGATGTTTAATACAACCCGCGGATTGGGCAGCGTTATGGGAAGTTCGCTGCTGGCCGTTTTCGTCAGCCACCGTGAACAGTTCCATTCAAATATTTTGCTCAATCATGCCGGTAGTGTCAGCTATCTGCTGTCCCAGCCATACGGGGGTGATAGCAGTTTTCTTGCCCCTTTAAATGGCAATGGTGCGGCCATTTCAACTGAGGTCATTACTCAATTTTCCAAAGGGGTGAAGCAGCAGGCGTTGGTACTGGGGCTGGCTGATACCTATATGGCGATTATCGGGCTAGCACTGCTTCTGGTGATCTTAGCTGCGATTCTGCCAAAACGAGCCTATCCGCCTCAGTCTCTGGCGAGGCGTTCCTGAATTAAATATCACCTGAACAATTGATTTCCACGATAAGAAAGTACGAGAGAAGAGACTTATGATAAAAACCTCACCTGTCCGCCTGAGCTGGCTGATTGCCGCCGTGGTGGTGTTATTTTTGGTTGGAATTGCCCTCTGGATCCTCAAAGATGGCAGCCGCCCGGTTACCGACGATGCTTTTGTCTCTGCGGATTCTACGCTGGTAGCACCACGAATTTCCGGCACCCTCGCCAATGTTTATGTACAGGATAACCAGACGGTGAAAGCAGGAGATGTGCTGGCGCGGATCGACGATCGTGATTATCGCAATGCCGTTCTGACCGCGGAGGCCAACGTGGAAACTGCGAATGCGCAGATGCTCAGTCTGACAGCGCAGCTGGTCAAACAGCAACAGACGATTTTGCAGGCACAGGCTGTGGTGGAGGCCGACGCAGCCAGTATTGCCTATGCACGTCAGAGCGCTGACCGTTACAAACGTCTGTTGCAAAACGGTTCGGGCACAGCAGATGCGCGTGATGAGTCAGATGCCAATCTGCGCTCTAAACTGGCTTCCCAGCAAAGTGATATGGCCGCGGTACAGGGGGCTGAGAAGCAGGTTGATGTATTGAAAGCGCAGCAGGCGCAAGCGAAAGCCGCAATCGATTTAGCAACAACGGCTCTGGCTCAGGCAAAACTGAATCTTTCTTATACCGAAATTGTTGCGCCGGTAGAGGGGGTAGTCGGGCAACGCTCGCTGCGTATTGGCGGATATGTCAGCGCCGGAACACGGGTTCTGGCCATCGTTCCGCTGAAAAATGCCTACATTGTGGCGAATTACCTGGAAACGCAATTGGGTGACGTGCAGCCCCGCCAACCTGTAGATATTAAGGTTGATGCATTACCTGGCGTGGTTTTAAAAGGGACCGTCGACAGCATTTCACCCGCGACAGGGGTGACGTTTTCGCCCATTTCGCCTGACAATGCCACCGGCAATTACACTAAAGTCGTCCAGCGTCTGGCGGTGAAAATCCTGCTTGATGCCAACCAGCCTGATGCACAGCGTCTTAAAGTTGGGATGTCAGTCATCCCAACCATTGAAACAGCCTCGCATTAACACTTTGATTGTTTGAGTAAAAAGGCGGGCGTGTGTGATAGCACGCCCGCCTTTTTATCTGTCAGGAAACCTGGTTTTGCGGTGGCGTGCTGTCAGATGAATCTTTTTTCACCGTATGCTGTGGTTTACCTGAGAACAGGAATCGTAGTATCGGGATGCGCTTATGCACTTCATAAAGTAAGAACGCGATGCCGAAGACAAACACCAGACCCAGCCAGAAGCCCAGCCAGTCGCTGTGGATTTTGGGGGTGATAAACGCCCCATAAATCAATGTTAATGGGTGGTGTATCAGATAGATAAACAGAGAGGAGTTCACCAGATAGGTGATCCAGGGAGCCTGGAAGTTAAGCAGATAATGGCTGAACGAGAACACCACGTTAACCATCAGGATCCCCAGCAGGGTCGTGATGATAGCGTCAATTTCCATCGAGTACAGCTGCGGAGTATTCACGTGCTGGTTGAACATGTAGGCAGCGAACAGGAAGATGCTCACCACGCCAGCCGTTGCTGAAGGTTTCAGGAACAGTTCTTTCAACCAGGAGAATTTATAAGCAAACGCACCGATGATGAAAAATGGCAGATAAAACAATGTCTGCATAACGATGAAATTAAACGCACCGTTAGAAAGTAAATCAGGTGCAAAAAGATACAGCCCTCGGTTAAACGCAGCGTAAATTAAGCCGATAAATAAAAATATAATTGAGAGTTTTCCTAACGTGTTGGTTCGGCTTTTTATTTTCTGAATGCGATTAGTCTTAATTTCTTTAATAAATTTGAAGAGGTAAAAACAAATACTGGTCAGAATAACTAACGTTAACAGGAACCATAAATGGGACACTAATTCCCAGACGGTAATGTTAATCTTTTGATAGAAATCCATATTTCCCCAGTCGGAAAACTTATCGGTGAATTTCATCAGGAAATAAAGCTGTGGGAGGGTGATCAGCGGGAAGGCCGCTGCCAGCGGGATAGCGACCCGCTCCAGGCGCACCTTCAGCCACTGGTGTGAGTCGTAGCGCTCATACAGCATATAAGAAAAATAGCCCGAGATAACAAAGAATACCTGCATCCGGAAAGCGTGGATAATATCATTGAATATTGTCAGGCCGTGCGAGGGTATGGCACTGTTTACTGCCCAGATATGACTGGAGTAAATCAATGATATATGAAAAGGAATACCCAGCAGCATCAAATATGCGCGGATGGAGTCTAAGAAAAACTCACGTTGTGGTTTCTGTGGTTTCATTACGTATCCGTTGTAAGTCGCTCATCCTATTTTAGAGCGTAATTTGCCTTTGGTGCTAATTTCTCAGGTAAGCAAAGATGACTATCGTTGACATTAGTTTAGTTTCTAACTTTAAAACATGCCTTGTTATCGGACAAGTTTCCATAGCCGGACTTTCAACGAATTGATATCCTTGTACCCTGTAGCGCTTAAACGGTTCATCAATGGCTGAACCATCGACTGCTCAAGTTGTCGGAAACCTGACACTTCCCTTAAAATAGTTACAGCGAGTGAGTTAAGCGCGCGTAAAGGAGACAAGGTGTCGGATAAAAATTTTTCCATAGGGTCACGTATGATCAAAGTCCGTTTGCTAAGTGCCGCAGTGTTGATGACCATGTTCACCTCATCTGCCTGGGCTTTTTCTATAGATGATGTTGCCAAACAAGCGAAGGCGTTAGCCGATAAAGGCTACGAAGCGCCGAAAAGCAATCTTCCGTCTCAATTCCGCGATCTCAAATTCGCAGACTACCAACAAATTCAATTCAATCATGACAAGGCGTACTGGAAAAACCTGAACACGCCTTTCAAGCTTGAGTTCTACCATCAGGGAATGTACTTCGACACTCCGGTAAAAATTAACGAAGTGACGGCTGACTCCGTCAAAGAAATCAAATACAGCCCGGATTACTTCAACTTTGGCAACGTTAAACATGATGCTGACTCAGTGAAGAACCTCGGGTTTGCCGGTTTCAAAGTGCTTTATCCCATCAATAAAGCAGACAAAGATGATGAAATTATGAGTGTGCTGGGTGCCAGCTACTTCCGCGTCATCGGTAAAGGCCAGGTTTATGGCCTGTCTGCCCGTGGTCTGGCGATTGATACCGCCCTGGCTTCTGGCGAAGAGTTCCCGCGTTTCCGTGAATTCTGGATCGAGCGTCCTAATCCTGATGAAAAGCATTTAGTAATTTATGCTTTGCTCGATTCACCTCGTGCGACTGGCGCTTATCGTCTGGATGTCTATCCGGGTAAAGAAGCGACCGTTGACGTGCAGTCACAGGTTTATCTGCGTGACAAAGTAGGCAAACTGGGCGTTGCGCCATTGACCAGCATGTTCTTGTTTGGTGCGAACCAGCCTTCTCCGGTACTGAACTATCGCCCGGCGCTGCATGATTCGAATGGCCTGTCTATCCATGCTGGAAACGGTGAATGGATCTGGCGCCCGCTGAACAATCCGAAACACCTCGCCGTCAGCCAGTTCTCAATGGAGAACCCGAAGGGCTTTGGTCTGCTGCAGCGCGGTCGCAATTTCGCTAACTTCGAAGATTTAGACGATCGCTACGACTTGCGTCCAAGCGGTTGGGTTGAGACCAAAGGCGACTGGGGTAAAGGTAAAGTTGAGCTGGTAGAAATTCCTACCGCTGATGAAACCAATGACAACATCGTGGCCTTCTGGACGCCGGAACAATTACCGGATGCGGGTAAACCGCTGAGCCTGAACTATCGTCTGCATTTCACCCGTGAAGAAGACAAATTGCATTCTCCTGATCTGGCATGGGTCGAACGCACTATGCGCTCTACCGGTGATGTGAAACAGTCGAACTTAATCCGTGAGCCAGATGGCAGCATTGCTTTCCTGATTGATTTTGTCGGTCCAAACCTGAAAGCACTGAAAAGCGACACTCCGGTGGCTTCTCAGGTCAGCGTGGGTGACAACGGCGATCTGGTTGAAAACTCCGTCCGCTATAATCCGGTAACGAAGGGCTGGCGTCTGACGCTGCGCCTGAAAGTGAAAGATCCGAAGAAAGCCATCGAAATGCGCGCTTCTCTGGCCAATGGCGACAAAACACTGAGTGAAACCTGGAGCTACCAGCTGCCTGCAAATGAATAAGTCAACGCACTCTACTCAAGATTATGTAGAAGCTTTGCCGCTTACTGATGAACAGAAAGCGGCGCTCGCTCAGCAGCTCCCGGCTGGGGAAGAGCAGGCTTTTGCTACCGTACATCACCGCCTCGGCGGTGATGTTACCGCCTCTGTTGGCGCGCCCGATCCTGATGCCCCGCTGGTATCAGTGAAAGCCCGTGTGGGCGCTAGCTGGCCGGATGCTCTTGCAAAAGGGGCTCTGGATGAGGTTGATGACGAAGGCCGTACTATCGCCAGTGCGATGCCACCGGTGAAACGTTCCAGCATGTTTCCTGATGTCTGGCGCACCAACCCGGTGGGCCGCTTTTGGGATAACCTGATGGGTCGTAGTGCGGTTTCCCGCCACACGACTTCGCATATGCCAGAATCGGAAAAACGCTGGCGTCACGCCGGTTCCGTTCGCCGCTATATCCTGCTGATCCTGATGCTGGTACAAACGGCGATCGCCACCTGGTATATGAAAACGATTCTGCCTTATCAGGGCTGGGCGCTCATCGACCCCGCAGATATGCTGAATCAGGACTGGTTGCAGTCGGTTTTGCAATTACTGCCATACGTGTTGCAGACCGGGATTCTGGTGCTGTTTGCCATTCTGTTCTGCTGGGTTTCGGCCGGTTTTTGGACCGCACTGATGGGCTTTTTACAATTGCTCATTGGTCGTGACAAATACAGTATTACGGCATCGACGAAGGGCAATGAGCCGCTGAATCCGAATAACCGTACTGCGCTGATCATGCCGATTTGTAACGAAGACGTGGAGCGCGTTTTCGCAGGTCTTCGTGCAACATATGAATCAGTCAAAGCGACCGGCGATTTGGATCAGTTTGATATTTATGTCCTTAGCGACAGCTATGACCCGGATATCTGTGTCGCAGAACAAAAAGCCTGGATGGAAGTCTGCCGCGACGTTGATGGTCACGGGCGAATCTTCTATCGCCGCCGCCGTCGCCGTGTGAAACGTAAAAGCGGTAACATTGATGACTGGTGCCGTCGCTGGGGCGGAGAATATGCCTACATGGTCATTCTCGATGCCGACAGCGTCATGAGCGGCGAATGTCTGACCGGCCTTGCCCGTCTGATGGATGCTAACCCGAATGCCGGTATTATTCAGTCTGCGCCAAAAGCGTCAGGCATGGATACGCTGTATGCGCGTTGCCAGCAGTTTGCGACCCGTGTTTACGGCCCTCTGTTTACCGCTGGTCTGCACTTCTGGCAGTTGGGTGAATCCCACTACTGGGGGCACAACGCCATTATCCGTGTGAAGCCGTTCATCGAGCATTGTGCACTTGCGCCATTGCCGGGTGAGGGTTCTTTCGCGGGTTCCATTATGTCCCACGACTTTGTGGAAGCTGCACTGATGCGCCGTGCCGGATGGGGTGTGTGGATCGCTTATGATCTGCCGGGCAGTTATGAAGAGTTACCGCCTAACCTGCTCGACGAGCTGAAACGCGATCGCCGCTGGTGTCACGGCAACCTGATGAACTTCCGTCTGTTCCTGGTAAAAGGTATGCACCCGGTTCATCGTGCGGTATTTCTGACCGGCGTGATGTCCTATCTTTCTGCGCCGCTGTGGTTTACGTTCCTTGCGCTGTCCACCGCATTGCAGGTGGTGCACACGCTGATGGAACCGACGTACTTCCTGCAGCCGCGTCAGTTGTTCCCAGTATGGCCGCAGTGGCGTCCTGAGCTGGCGATTGCCCTGTTCTCGACGACAATGGTTCTGCTGTTCCTGCCAAAACTACTGAGCATCGTCCTTATCTGGGCGAAGGGCGCAAAACAGTTTGGCGGCGCATTCCGCCTGCTGATTTCTATGTTCCTGGAGATGCTCTTCTCGGTTCTTCTGGCACCAGTGCGTATGTTGTTCCACACCGTTTTCGTGGTCAGTGCATTCCTGGGTTGGGAAGTGGTCTGGAACTCTCCACAGCGTGACGATGATGACACGCCATGGGGCGAAGCCTTCAAACGCCACGGTTCTCAGTTGTTGCTGGGCGCAGTCTGGGCTGCCGGTATGGCATGGCTGGACTTACGCTTCCTGTTGTGGCTGGCGCCAATCGTCTTCTCACTGATCCTGTCGCCGATCGTCTCAGTACTGTCGAGCCGCGCAACGCTGGGGATGAAGAGTAAGAAAGCCAGGTTGTTCCTGATCCCGGAAGAGTACGATCCGCCACGTGAACTGGTAGCGACCGAGGAATATCTGGCGCTTAACCGCGAACGTAAGCTGCAAAACGGCTTTATGCATGCGGTCTTCGATCCGGGCTTCAACGCACTGGCTACGGCGATGGCAACATCCCGCCACCTGTTGCGAGATGCGGTGGAGAATGGCCGCCGTGCCCGTCTGGAACAGGCGCTGAAAGTCGGCCCTAAAGACTTGGGTAAGGCTGATCGTCTGGTGTTGCTAAGCGACCCGGTACTGATGGCGCGTTTACACTCTGCGGTGTGGACGCAACCCGATCAGCAGGCGTGGGTCGCTTATTACGACCAGCTTCCGCGTAACGTGCAGGCTTTCCCTGTCACCCAGACGCTGGAAGTTAAACCGGCCTGAGTTAATTAGCGAACGGAAAGGGCAGTATGTGAAAACATGCTGCCCTTTTTATTGCCTCACGATCACAGACATACGTGGGTCATCAGGCAGGAAGGACTGCAGGTGACTCTTTAGCTTGCAGCGTATAAAATTTTACTTCCCCTTAACGTAAAGGGAGTGATTGTGCGTGCTAAGCTGAGAGCGGTGTTCAGCGCTTAAAAAGCGCTTCTTTTGATTTGAATCGACAGGTTGGGTAAGTGATTAATCGGGTAGTTATTCGCGGATGTACACTGGCGTTACTGGTGACTGTGCTGACAGGTTGCGGCAGTATTATCAGCCGGACCGTGCCGGGGCAGGGGCATGGCAATCAGTATTATCCCGGTGTGCAGTGGGATTTACGTGACAGCCCGTGGCGTTATGTCACTGTTATCGATGTTCCGCTATCGATGATTGTCGACACCTTCATGTTACCCATTGACGCGCGCCACGGCCCTTACGAATAAGTTTGAGCAAATTCCTTCAGTCAATATCGCGACCGGGATAATCATCCTCGTCGTCCCATTCTTCAGCCGCTGCTTCCCCTTCTTCAGTATCGAGTTGCGGTTCATGCTGGAATTCGCCTTCGTCCCATTCATACAGCGTTGCTTCTTCATCCCATTCTTCTTCAAGTTCTATCTGATCATAGTCCTCATCAAAGATGGCCTGAGCCGCCGCACCGTTGCGGAAAGTCAGTGCGTCGATAGAGTCTCCGTCTCCGCTGAGAAATTCCGCCTGCCACATAATATCGCCATCCTGCATGATGTATTTTTGCAGATTGAACTGATCCGGAAGCGGCTCTTCATCGTCATGGATCCTGTCCTGTGCCGCTTCGATAAATTCTTCGCGCGCGGCGTCAATCGCTTCTTCAAGCGTTGCGTACATGCTCATCATTGTCTCCTGAGTTTTATGAGGGGAAATAATCAATGGTCTTGATAATAAATAGCGTTATGAATGAAGAAGTAATAACCATCTGGCAGTGAAAACTCTGATTAAATTATTGTTGTCGATAACTGACAGGATGCAAGTTTTCAGATGAAAAAACAGGCCGCCGTTCTTCTGCTATTCTCTGAGTCTTGATACCGGAGAACGATGATCTGAAGGAGTGATGATTACTATGGTTTCACGAAATGCAGTGCTGCGGATTGCCCGCCCGACCGATAATCTTGAGCAGATTTCGGCGATGTACAGTCAGGGACTGGGCTTTGAAGTGATAGGCAGTTTTAGCGACCATCGGAATTTTGATGGCGTTCTGGTCGGGCATCCGCACCATCATTATCATCTGGAGTTTACGCATCATCACGGCACAACCGTCGGGCGCGCACCGACGCAGGATAACCTGCTGGTGTTTTATATTCCGCAGGCTGAGCAATGGCAGGCGCAGTGTGACGCGATGCTGGAGGCCGGGTTTATTTCTGTTCCTTCGTACAATCCGTACTGGGATGAAAATGGGCAGACGTTTGAAGATTTAGACGGTTATCGCGTAGTGCTGGCCTCGCGGGACTGGAGCGTCTAGAGAGAAATGTCAGAAGAACTTCAGCTTTGCAAAGAGGGCGGTGGCAGAGGGTAAAAGTTTAGCAAACCGCCAATCCGGGGAAGAATTGGCGGGTAGAGTGACGGTGAACTTTCAAGAATAAGGTTACAGCTATGAAGATTCTTTCCCGTACTCTGCTTATGCCACTGTGTGGTTTTGGCTTGTTTTTCAGCGTCGCCGGTATGGCAGCTGACAGCACGCATCCACAACCACCAGTGGAACATGCCCACGGTATGCCGCCATTTGACCATGAGGGTATGTTGCCTCCGCCGCCGCCGATGATGGGGCTCTGTCATCCTGGGGCATTATTCTGTGCAAGCGTGGCGAGCGATAATCCAACAGAAACGATTCAGAAACTGACTTCAGTACTGCCGGCGACAACGGCGGGAAAACATTACGAAGTCCGCCTGGCGGTCGTCGAAGTGCCTGACCACCTGCCGATGCCTCCGCAGGCAGATAAAAACAAATAAGTCGTTTAAAAATGCTGGCCGGTATTAATCGACCATCGCCTGATGCGGCCGGCGTTGCAGGCACCAGTAGGAATATACGGCGTTAAACAGAACCACAAGCGCCGTGACGCAAAACACGGTGCGGAACCCGTAGCTTGCCGAAACCGCGGCGCCTAATAAGGGGCCGGTAACATTCCCGACATCACGAAACGATTGGTTATAGCTGAAGACCCTTCCCGCCACCTGATTGGTGCAGTTATAAATCAGCAGCGTTTGTACCGCCGGTAGTAACGCACCGTCAGCCGCACCGAGCAGGAATCGTAAAATCCCCAGTTGCAGCGGGGTTTGCACAAACGCCATCGGAATCAATAGCAGAACGGAAACGCCCATCATTGCCACCAAAATCCTTTCAGGCCCGATTCTGTCCCCCAGTTTACCCAGCCTCGGTGCACTCATGAGCGCAGCGACACCCGGTACAGAAGCAATCATGCCGCTGATAAACGCCAGATTTTGCGTATTTCCGGCCAGCTCGCGGACATACAGTGTCAGGATCGGTGCAATCGAGCCTGTAGCTACCTGAATAATCAGCGTTGTGACGAACAGGCATAACACCAGCTTAGGGTTTTTCAGCGAAGCGAAAACTTGCTTACGGTTAAGCATGTCTTTTTTATTCACCGGAACAAATTGCTCGCGGATGAAATAGAGCGTCATCAGGAAACACAGGAACAAGACAGTGGCGGTGATGAAGAAAACCGGGCGCAAACCATAACTGTCTGCGAGTAAACCACCGACCAGCGGGCCGATCAATGCGCCACTGACGGCACCGGTAGACAATGTCCCCAGCGCCCAACCACTTTTATTACGTGGGATCTGCGTGGCGATCAGCGCATTAGCATTAGGGACAAAGCCGCCGAGTAAGCCCAGAAGGGCACGCAAAATCAGGAACTGCCAGATATTTTGCGCCACTCCCATAAGCGCCATGACGATAGCCATGCCGAGTGCTGAGCGAAGCAGCATGATCTTTCGCCCTTTTCTATCAGCAAGCCCGCCCCAAAAAGGTGACGCTATCGCCGAAAACAAAAAGGTGATACTGAAAACCAGCCCGGACCACATATTCAGCGACTCATGGCCAGTAACACCGAGGGTTTCTACGTAAAGGGGCAGGAAAGGCATGATCAGGCTGAATGCTGCGCCGGTAAGAAAGCAGCCAATCCAGGCGACATACAGATTACGTTTCCAGTTTATGGGTTCTGGTGCGGTTTCAGATTCAGGTGCCGAAGTCATAAATTACCGAAAAAAGAGGTCAGATTCGCTCTGGAATGACAGTTGTGAACAAGGCAGAGCACAAGTAACAATCAATTGGCTGGATAATTATGCGCCTAATTATCATCCGCTTCAATGATGTTAATGGACTGTAACAAAGGAACTAAAATAGAGGTTTAAAAAATTTGGCGGGATGAAGCAGATCAAGACAAAGAGGAAAATACAAAAAAACGGCCAGCGATGAGGCTGGCCGCGACAGACACAGAATTAAAATACAAACAAAAAAACAGACACAGCAATAAAACAGGGGATTAACGCAGAGCTTCGTTTTTCATGACTGAATAACGACCGCTACCCAGGAACATGATCACCAGACCGCCCAGGAAGTACATCGCTTCGCCTTCCAGACCCCAGGCCCCCACATCGGTGACGGTGAAGAATTTACCGGCAACCACCAGTAAAACTGCTACTAAAATGTTGAATGCCATTACCAGTGCGGCAGGACGGGTGAAGATGCCCAGAATAATCAGAACTGGTGCAATCACTTCACCGATGTAAGCCCCGTAAGCGATGAATCCCGGTAAGCCGTCAGCCTGAAGCATCTTGGCAATCCAGCCTACGCCATTTTCCATTTTCGCCACGCCGTGGAATAAAATCAGAATCCCGAATGTGAGACGCAACAGTAACTTACCAAAATCCGGATGATCGGTAACGCGGGTAAAAGCAGTATTCAGTTTAGCCAACATGATGTATTCCTTTTGAAGGTCACAAAGTGGTCACGCGGCTCCCAATCGGCGCGGGAGTAATCACGTGGAGAAATCATGGGGAGAGTATTGGCCTAAACGGGATGGGATAAAATCTGATAACTTTGAAGAAGTCTGTCAAAAAAATTGTCGAAGCAAATCAAAAAACCGGTTCAGGGAGCCATGAACCGGCATATGACATTAATCGCTGAGCGCCTTGTATAACGAAGGCTCACCCTGTGGCCGGGTTTTGAAGCGGCGGTGCAGCCACATGTACTGTTCCGGCGCCTGGCGTATTTCGTCTTCCACCACTTTGTTCATATAAGCGGCGGCAACTACTTCATCATCAAGCGGGAAATCAGCGACCTGCGGATGGATAATCATCTCATAGCCTTTCCCGTCGGCCAGACGACGCGGCGTAAACGGAATGATGGCCGGTTTGCCCATTCGCGCCAGCAGATAAGTCCCGGTGGTTGTCGCGGCTTTATCGACGGCAAAGAAGGGCACAAATACGCTGGCTCGCGGGCCGTAGTCATGATCCGGTGCGTACCAGATGATGTCACCCTGTTTCAGGCTGCGTATCATCCCTTTGAGATCTTTGCGATCGAGCATGCCCTTATTCGAGCGCATACGGCCTTTGGTCTGGATCCAGTCCATCAGTTTGTTGTCATGAGGGCGGTAAACGCCAACGCCTGGATTGTGAATGCCGAAAATACGGGCGCCCAGCTCCAGCGTCAGGAAATGGACACCAATCAGCAGGACGCCTTGCTGATTCTCACGCGCGCGCTGGATATGTTCCAGGCCGCTGACTTTAAACCAGCGTTCAATACGCCAGTCAGGCCAGAACCATGCCATGCCAGTTTCAAACAGCCCCATCCCGACTGATTCGAAATTTTTCACCACCATATCTTCCCGCTGTTCAGGATGCATATCAGGGAAACATAATTCGATATTACGTTGCGCGATTTTATAGCGGCGTTTCAGAAAGCGCATTGAGAAGCGCCCAAGCCCGGTGCCAATGCGATAAATGACCGGATAGGGTAATAACACCAGCGCGTACAACAGCCCCAGACCTATCCAGGTGATCCAGTAGCGTGGATGCAATAACGAACGATTAAAAGTAGGTACCTGAGTCATAGATTCTCTGCGTCAATGTATCGAAGTAGAAAGTTTATAAGCTCTGTCTGATGCAGCAGCCCGCCACAGAAATACGTCACATATTCATCAATGAAATGTGTGTTATTCGTTATTCATTGCAGCAAAGTGTTTTATTGTGGCACTTTTTTTGTATGAGGTGAAAATTCACGGCACTAATACCTCATTTCACTTAAGGAGTGAGTGTATGGGAAACCGTGTGGTGACTGATAAACTCAGCTTCGTTTTTCGATAGCGACCAAATCAAATATCAGCAGGAAAACGCATTTTGTCAATGAAACGGGCAGCTGTTTTGCTGCCCGCGACCACGTCATTTGTCGATCCGGATATCTGATTTTTATTCCGGCAGGAAAAGCCCTTTCACGCTGTGAGGTTCACTTCGCCAGTATTGTTTAGGCGCGTAAACTTTTGCCCCCAGTTTTGCTGCTGCATGCCATGGCCAGCGCGGGTTATATAAAATGCCGCGAGCCAGCGCGATCATGTCAGCCTGACCGGTGCCGACAATCGCTTCGGCCTGTTCCGGTTCAGTGATTAAGCCGACGGCGATCACCGGCATTTTGACGTGCTGTTTGATGCTGTCGGCGAAGGGCACCTGATAATTAGGTCCAACGGAGATTTTCTGATGCTGGCTGAGGCCGCCGCTGGACACATGAATATAGCTGCACCCCAGCTTATCCAGTGCTTTGGCGAGTTCGATGGATTGCTCCAGATCCCAGCCGCCTTCCACCCAGTCTGTTGCGGAGATACGTACGCCGATCGGTTTTTCTGCCGGGAAGGCCGCGCGAATTTCCTGGAAGATTTCCAGCAGCAGCCGCATGCGATTTTCCAGAGAGCCGCCGTACTGATCGGTGCGCTGGTTGGAAAGCGGAGACAGGAACTGGTGCAGAAGATAACCGTGCGCACCGTGTAGTTCCAGCAGATCAAACCCGAGGCGGTCGGCGCGTCGTACGCTATCCACGTACGCTTTTTTCAGTTCGCTGATGCGTTCAGCAGAAAGCGCTGCGGGGGCTTCTGTTCCTTCGGCAAAAGGAATGGCGGAAGGTGCGACAGTTTGCCAGCCACCGGCTGACTGAGGGATTTGCGCGCCGCCTTTCCAAGGTGCGGCGTGAGACGCTTTGCGTCCTGCGTGGCCGAGCTGCAAACCGAGCGGAATGTTGCTGTTTTCGCGCAGGCCGTCGACGAGATCTTTCAGCGCGGTTTCAGTTTCATCATCCCACAGCCCTAAATCCTGCGCCGATATGCGCCCGGCGGCTTCCACCGCTGTGGCTTCGAGGATCAGCAGACCGGCGCCGGAAAATGACAATTGCCCGAGATGCGCGTGGTGCCACGAAGTCGCTTTCCCCTCGTCGGAAGAGTACTGGCACATTGGTGCGATAACAATGCGGTTAGGGAGCGTCAGGCCGCCCAAAGAAATCGGTTCAAAAAGCTTGCTCATGTTTCCTGCCCCTTAAAAAATCAATGTGGTGGATATACCCGTCATACTTCAAGCTGCTTATGCGTTGGCTGCAACCGCTCACCCCAGTCACTTACTTGAGTAAGCTCCTGGGGATTCACGGCTTTGCCGCCTTCAAGCAACTTGAATTATTTTGGGTATAGATCACAAGTATGGTTAACATCTGAGAACAGGTTACCGCATTTAGAAAAAGGGCAAGAAGCAGCAGGTGTTTTTCTTATCATGAATTTGCAACGGAAGATGTCGCCGGTGTTGCTTTAATGTATAATCTTGCCGCTTCAAAAGTAGCTAATTGGTTTCCAATAGTTAAATCCCCCTGAAAGACAGGAACGTACACCATGCCAGTGTTACATAACCGTATTTCTAACGAGGAACTCAGAGCGCGCATGCTGGCTGAAACAGAGCCCCGCACGACGGTTTCTTTTTATAAGTATTTCCAGCTCGAAGATCCGAAAGCTTTTCGTGATGCCTTGTATATCAGCCTGACACGCCTGAATGTGTTTGGCCGTATTTACGTGGCAAAAGAAGGGATTAACGCGCAGATCAGCGTGCCGCAAAGCCAGTTTGACGCGTTCAAAACCGAGCTGTTTTCCAGCCATCCGGCGCTGGATAACATCCGCCTGAACGTGGCGCTGGAAGATGACGGCAAATCCTTCTGGGTTCTGCGTCTGAAAGTGCGTGACCGTATTGTGGCGGACGGCATTGATGATGAGTCGTTCGATCCATCGAATATCGGCGAGTACCTGAAAGCCGAGCAGGTCAACGCTATGATTGACGACCCGGACACGCTGTTTGTCGATATGCGTAACCACTACGAATATGAAGTGGGGCATTTCGATAAAGCGATTGAAGTCCCGTCTGACACTTTCCGCGATCAGCTGCCAATGGCCGTTGATATGCTGAAAGAAGACAAAGACAAGAAAATCGTCATGTATTGTACCGGTGGTATTCGCTGTGAAAAAGCCAGCGCCTACATGCTGCATAACGGTTTTAAAAACGTGTACCACGTGGAAGGCGGCATTATCGAATATGCGCGCCGTGCGAAAGAGCAGGGTCTGCCGGTTAAATTCAAAGGTAAAAACTTTGTCTTTGATGAGCGCATGGGCGAACGCATTTCTGACGATGTGATCGCGCATTGTCATCAGTGTGGCGCGGCGTGTGATAACCATACCAACTGTAAAAATGACGGCTGCCATTTGCTGTTCATTCAGTGCCCGACCTGTGCGGCGAAGTTCGACGGTTGTTGCAGCGAAATCTGTATGACTGAGCTGAAACTACCGGTTGAAGAACAGCGTGCGCTGCGTGCTGGCCGTGAAAATGGGATCAAGATTTTCAACAAGTCCAAAGGGCTGTTGCAAACGACCATGCACATTCCGGCACCGGAAAACGACTGAACTTTTGATCCGTCGTAAAAAAGGCCCTGACGATTTAAAACCGTCAGGGCCTTTTGTTTTGGCGATGCGGATTATTTCTCCTGCACGCCTTCCACGGAAATGATCAGCTCGACATCCTGCGATGCAGGGCCGAGATCGGTGGTGATCCCGTAATCCTTCAGCGCAATTGTGCCTGCGGCTTCAAACCCGGCGCGATAACCGCCCCACGGATCCTTACCCTGACCCAGCAATTTCGCCTGGAGGGTTAATGGTTTCGTCACGCCATTCAGGGTGAAATCACCGGTAACGGCCAGGTTATCGCCCTCTTTTTTCACCGACGTGGATTTAAATGTGGCCTGCGGATGCTTGCTCACATTGAGGAATTCCGCGCTGCGCAGGTGTTTATCACGTTCGGCATGGTTCGTGAACACGCTGGTGGTGTTGATGGTCACGTTCACTTTATCCGCTGCCGGGTCTTTCTCGTCAAAGGTAAAGCCGCCGTCAAAATCGTTAAAACTGCCGTAAAGCCAGCTGTAGCCCAGATGCTTGATGCGGAACTCAATAAACGCGTGCTGTCCTTCTTTGTCGATTTTGTAATTCGCTGCACTTGCGGTGCCTGCGGCCAGCAACAGGGATGCCAGTGTCAGGCCCAGAGTGGTTTTTTTCAGCATGGTTATTCTCCATTTATCCATTAAGTGAATCGCAAGGTGAAACAGTTCAGCGCCCCAGCATGCGTGTCAGCGTGCTGTCACGGTCGATGAAATGATGTTTGAGTGCGGCCAGCGCGTGGAACGCAGAGATAATCACAATTCCCCACGCCATCCACAGATGTACGGTGCCGGCGATGTCCGCCTGTTGCTCCAGCCCGAACAGCGTGGCCGGAATATCAAACCAGCCGAAAACGCTGACCGGCTGGCCTTCGGCGGTCGAAATGAGATAGCCGCTGAGCAGGATCCCGAACAGACCGGCAAAGAGCAGAACATGCGCGAGCCAGGCCCCGAGCCGGGTTTTGGCGCTGTAGCTGTCCAGCGGTTTTGGAGGCGGCGAAATAAAGCGCCAGGCCAGCCGGAATACCATGGCCGCGAAAACCAGCACGCCAATGCTTTTATGAATTTCCGGCGCGCGGTGATACCAGGTGTCGTAATAGCCCAGCCCGACCATCCATAATCCCAGTGCGAAAAGGCCATAAACGGCCAGCGCAACAATCCAGTGGATCAGAATTGAAATATGTCCGAAGCGCACAGTCGTATTTTTCCAAAACATAATTTGGCCGCTCATCGTGAGAGTTATTTTTGGAAAGTAAACATTTGGAAACATTCTGGCAAACTATTATTTTCAAATTAGATGATTAATTTAACTTGTTCACTATTTTTGAACTGATTAAGGTTATCTTGTTCAGCTTATTCGTTTTTGATTCATCAGAACGGCTGTGATGGGCTGTGGTTCAGTCTGGGTGCGGGTTTGTCAGGTTTTGTCATCGACGGTAAAGTTTGTTTTATTACTAAAAATTTGAGTAAAAAAATTAATTTCATCCGTGATTGTTATTTTTGGATGATGACTAAAATGAAAAACGTTATCTGATTTAGCGGATAAGACTCTTCGGAATATTAATTCTAAATATTCCTTAAATATAACGTAAAGAAATCACGGGATATTATACAAACTGATCGGGATCAGTTTATGGAAAGTCATCACCTCTATAATCTCCGAAAATTCTGATTAGGATTTTTTTTATCTACTAAAATGGATATGAGCCGGTGCGTGCACTTTCCTGACCTTACAGAACCGGCATCCGACCTGACACGGAGAGTGACACCATGTTTCCTGCAATATGCCGTTATGCACTTTTATCCCCACTTCTGGCCCTGTTTTTATCCCTTCCGGTTGTCGCGAATGCGCAATCTGTTCCGACGGTTACGACATCGACTATCGCAACGCAAACTGATGGCGTCAGCCGTACTTATCTTGGCCGCCTTGAGGCTGTTCAGGCGGTGAATGTTGTCAGCCGCACGGAAGGCTTTATTTCTAAGCGGGCTTTCCAGGAAGGTCAGCTGGTTAAAGAGGGGGATGTCCTTTATGAAATCGACCCCGCGCTGCATCACTCCGCAGTGGCGCAGGCGAAAGCGCAGCTCGACAGTGCGAACGCCACGGCCCGACATGCGCAGACGCATCTGAACCGTATTCAGCGTCTGGGCGATGCACGGACGGTCAGTCAGTCCGATGTCGATACCGCACTTGCCGCACGCGATACCGCCCGGGCCGCCGTCGCGCAGGCTCAGGCCGCCCTGAAAACTCAGGAATTACAGCTAAGCTTTACCCGCATTACGGCACCTATTTCCGGGCGCATTGGCGTGAGTCATTATCACACCGGCAGTCTGGTGAATCCGGCGAGCGGCGCGCTGACTGAAATTGTTCAGCTCGATCCGGTTCGCGTGGTGATTTCCGTTAACGAACGCGATGTGCTCAGTGCCAGCCAGAGCAGCGGTTCGCTTGAGGACGCTTTCGCGGCGGATAACATGACGCTTTCGCTGCGTTTATCGGACGGTTCGCCGTACCTGAAAACACCGAAATTTGAATCCCTTGGGAACCGTATTGATACACAAACCGGCACGCTGCCCGTCAGGCTGACCGTTGAAAATCCGGATCACCGTTTATTGCCGGGTGGCTCTGTTAACGTGCTGGCAGCACCGCGCTCCGGACAGAAACTTCCGGTTCTGCCAGCCGCGGCTTTACAGCAGGACGCTACCGGCCACTTTGTTTTGCTGGTGAATGCTGAGCAGCAGGTTGAGAAACGGGCTGTCCGCCTGGGCGCACAGACCGGACAGGGATATTTCGTTCTTGAAGGTTTGCAGGGTGGGGAAAAAGTGGTCACAGAAGGGCTGCAATGGATCCAGCCCGGGATGAAAGTGAATACGCGGGACACCTCAGGTGCTCCGGCGACGCCGGCAAAAAAAGGTTAAGGAATAACGATGCTCGAGCAATTCATTAAAAGACCGCGCTTTGCGGTGGTCATCGCGCTGGTCACGGCGCTGATAGGTGCCGTGGCGCTCAAGGTGATCCCGGTAGAACAATATCCGGACATCACGCCGCCCGTCGTTTCTGTCAGCGCGATTTACCCCGGTGCCAGTGCGCGTGACGTGGCGGAATCTGTTGCTGCGCCCATTGAAGCGCAGGTCAACGGCGTCAGCAACATGCTCTATATGTCCTCAAACAGCGGCAATAACGGCAGTTACTCGCTGACGATTACCTTTGCCAGCGGAACGGACCCTGATACTGCGGCTGTTGAAGTACAAAACCGTATCTCTCAGGTCAGCTCTCAGCTCCCGCCGGAAGTGCTGAATACCGGCGTTTCCGTACGTAAGCAGGCATCCAATATTTTACTCGGGATCAGCCTGTTATCCCCGAAACATACCCACGACATGCTGTTTATCAGCAATTTCGCCAGCATCCAGCTGCGCGATGCTTTAGCGCGTATCGACGGCGTCGGCGATGTTCGCGTGTTTGGTTCCCGTGACTACAGCATGCGAATCTGGCTCGATCCGCGCAAGATGGAAGCACTGGATGTCAGCAGCATGGAAATCAGTTCGGCAATCCAGAGCCAGAACGTGCAGGCGGCGGCCGGTCAGATTGGTGCTTCGCCAAGCCCGTCCCTGCAGCAACAAACGCTCACCATCAGCGGGGCCGGACGTCTCAGTACGCCGGAAGAGTTCGGCAATATTATTGTCCGTAAAAATGCTAGCGGCGGGACGGTGCGTTTGCATGACGTCGCGCGCATTGAACTGGGCGCACAGGATTATCAGGTCAACGCCACGCTGAATCAGACGCCGTCCGCTTTCCTGTCGGTTTATCCGGCTCCGGGTGCCAATGCGCTGAATGTGGCCAATGCGGTGCGCGCGGAAATGGAACGTCAGGCGGGGTATTTCCCGGACGATCTGACCTATGAAATTAAATTCGACTCCACACGGTTTGTCAGCGCGACGCTGGATGAAATCGTCGTGTCTTTGGTACTGACGTTCATCGTCGTTCTGACCATTGTTTTCCTGTTCCTGCAAAGTCTGCGGGCCACATTCATTGTTGCACTGACCATTCCCGTCTCTTTGCTCGGCACTTTTGCCGTGCTCTACATCTTTGGGTATTCGGCCAATACACTGAGTCTGTTCGCTATTATTCTGGCGCTGACGGTCGTGGTCGATGATGCGATTGTCGTGGTCGAAAATGTCGAACGGCTGATGGTTGAAGACCCGTCGCTCGGGCGGGTAGCCGCAACCCGTCTGGCGCTGAAACAAATTGCCGGACCGGTTATTGCCACTACTGTAGTTCTGCTGGCGGTATTTGTGCCGATTGCAGTGCTGCCGGGGATTACCGGTGCGCTGTACCGTCAGTTTGCGGTGACGCTTTCTGCGGCGGTGGTGCTTTCCAGTATTAATGCATTAACGCTGACTCCGGCGCTGTGCGCAACATTACTCAAGCCCCGTCCGGAGAAACCTGCGCGCTTCTTCCAGCTTTTTAATAACGGGCTGGACAGCGTGCGCGATACCTATGTCAAAGCCGCGCGTGGGATCAGCAGAAATGTGCTGACCAGTATTGTGAGCGTGATTGTAATCGCCGGTTTGTGTGCATGGGGTTACAGCAGTTTGCCGAAATCTTTCCTGCCAGATGAAGACCAGGGCTATTTCTTCGTGAATGTGCAGCTACCGGACGGCGCGTCCCTTAACCGTACCGATACGGTGCTCGGGCCGATGAAGGCAATCCTCGTGAAAGATGATGCGGTTGAAGATGTCATCGCGATCAGCGGATTCAGCCTGCTGAGCGGCGGGAGTTCACCGAATTCTGCCTTTGGTATTGTCTTGCTGAAACCCTGGGGTGAGCGCAGCAGTGTGGATCAGGTCATCGGACGGTTACAACCGGCGATGGCGGGCATTCCTTCTGCGATGATTATGGCGATAAACCCGCCAGCCATTTCCGGGCTGGGTACGGCTTCCGGGCTGGATTTGCGCTTACAGGCGTTACGCGGACAATCACCGCAGGAACTGGCTGCGACCGGACAGGCGCTTATTCTGGCGGCAAATCAGGATCCGCAACTGAGCCGCGTCTTCACGACATTCAGTGCGTCCGTGCCTGAAATTGCACTCAGCGTGGATCGCGATCGTGCTGCGCAATTGCAGGTTCCGGTCAGCAGGATCTTCGGTACGTTGCAGACATCGCTCGGCGGGGTTAACGTCAGCGATTTCATCATCAACAACCGCTTGTTCAACGTGCAGATGCAAAATGAGATGGAAGATCGCCAGCGTGCAGATCAAATCTCGGCGCTGACCGTGCGCAGCGATAACGGCTCTCTGGTCAGTCTGGGGAAAATGGTCAGCCTGACGCCGTCTCTCGGGGCTCCGTTTATTACGCAATATAACCAGTTCCCGTCACTGGCGATCAGTGGCTCTGCTGCGCCGGGCGTGAGTTCCGGGGAGGCGATGACGCAAATGGAACATATCCTCAGCGAAAAACTGCCCGCCGGTTATGGTCATCAGTGGACCGGTATGTCGTTGCAGGAAATTCAGGCGGGCGGGCAGGCTATCGTGATTTATGCCGCGGCGCTGCTTTTCGCCTATCTGTTCCTGGTTGCCCAGTATGAAAGCTGGAGCATACCGCTGGTGGTGATGATCTCGGTGATTTTTGCGGTGTTTGGCGCTGTCGGTGGTCTGCATCTGGCCGGTCTGAGCAACGACGTATATGCCCAGATTGGTATGGTGTTGCTCATCGGGCTGGCGGCGAAAAATGCCATACTGATTGTCGAGTTTTCGAAAGCCAGAAGGGAAGAGGGCGCCACTATCCGTGAAGCGGCGCAGGACGGCGCGAAGCAACGTTTCCGCGCTGTCATGATGACCGCAATCTCGTTCATTCTGGGCGTCTTGCCGCTGGTACTGGCATCGGGTGCTGGCGCGATGAGCAGGCACATCATTGGTGTCACGGTATTTAGCGGAATGCTGTTGTCCACGACGGTGGGGATCTTGTTCATCCCGTCGCTGTATGTACATGTTCAGCGTCTGCGGGAACGGGTGAAATCCCGTTAAAAAACCGGGCCGCATCAGGAGGAAGATTTGCGTAAAACGATCGTGACGACTCAGGGACTGAAAATCGTCGTAATGATGGCGATGCTGGTGGTGATTTTCGCGGGAATTAAATCTGCGGCGGACATTATTGTACCCTTCATTCTGGCGCTGTTTCTGGCTTTTGTTTTGAATCCGCTGATTGTGCTGCTGGGGAAATGTCGGGTGCCGCGCGCACTCGCCGTTTTGCTGGTGGCGACGCTGGTGATCTGCCTGATGGCATTCATGACCACCAAACTGCTGGTGACGCTCAATGAATTTGCGCGCACGCTGCCGCAGTATCGCGGCCTGATCGTCGAAAAACTCAGTTATCTCGAGGAACTGTCCGGGCAAAGCGATCTGACGTTATCGCCTGAACAGCTGGCCAGTTATATCGACCCGGCAGCGACGTTGAACCTGGTCAGTAAACTCATTAGCTATCTGTCTAATGCGATGGCGGGTTTGTTTCTGTTACTGATGACGGTGGCATTTATGCTGCTTGAAGTGCCGCAGTTGCCGTACAAAATTGAACAGATGTCGGATGAACCGGGAAAGGGGATGGCAAACGTTCAGCGGGCGCTCGACAGCGTGACGCGTTATCTGGTGATCAAAACGTTAATCAGCGTGGTCACCGGGCTGGCGGTCTGGGCGCTGCTGGCAGCGACGGGGATCCGGTTTGCGTTTCTGTGGGGAATGCTGGCGTTTGCGCTGAATTACATTCCTAATATTGGTTCTTTTCTGGCGGCAATCCCGCCGGTTGTTCAGGCGTTCTTGTTCAACGGCTTCAGTGAAGGGATTGTCGTAGCAGGCGGATATGTGCTGATTAATCTAGTTTTTGGCAGCATCATCGACCCCAAAATTCTGGGGCGCGGGTTAGGGCTTTCGACGCTGGTGGTCTTTATGTCCCTGATTTTCTGGGGATGGCTGATGGGGCCGGTCGGAATGCTGCTCTCTGTGCCGCTGACCATCGTGCTGAAAATAGCGCTGGAACCCACGGCCGCCGGGCATAAGATTGCCGTTCTGCTGGGTGATGGCGCCGCAAGAAAACGCTAAAGCTTGTTTAACTCTTCAATGCGTACTGCGTGCGTTTCAATGCTTTGCAAAGAGGCCATGAGTTGCTGACGGGCCGGTAAATCCAGCCCGCCAAACAACCGGTCGATGGCTTCCTGCTTCGGTTTTTTAGTCTGTTCTAACGCCTGCTTTCCTGCTTCCGTTAATTCCAGCAATTGTGAACGGCGATCTGTCGGATGACGTTTACGCACCAGCAAACCGTCCCGGTCCATGGCATCAATCGCATCGGTGATGGTTCGGGGAGATTGCTGAAGCACCAGAGCCAGTTCTGCGGGGCGGCAGGTACCTTCATGCGCGATGGCGGACAGAAGTTTTCCGCGAGCCAGGGAAAGGCCCTGCGCGGACATTGCTGCATCCACTTGTTTGCGCATCAGACGCATTACGGAAAGCAATGTTTCTGTAATTTCTGTTGGGGTTGCATCTTTGCTTAGCGATTGTGTCATTATATGAGGTTGCTCAAAATTAGGCTGCTAATCCTAAATTGATTGTATTCCTCTTAGCGCGGAGTGCAACCGGGCCGTAAAATTTAAAGTGTGGTTTTCGCCAGGATGAAGGCAGGCATTTTATAAAATACCCTGACGGTTCAGGGTATTCAGTGTGGATTAACTCAGCTGTACATTTTGTAAATTATCTGAAGATCATCTTTAATCTGGCGACTGATAGGAGACACTGAAATGTCATCAATAGGCCAGAATAAATATTTTATGAAGTTGTAAATAAAGCAGAATTCCAGGCGGTTACGGACTTTGATTTTCTGTGCCAGGTGGCGTTTATGCACATATACGGTCCGGCTGCTGATATTCAGTTTTCTGGCGATACGGTAGTTTGGCATCTCAGACATCCAGTAACTCATCACCAGAATTTCCTGATCGCTGAATAATGTCTTCGGTATCCCAAAGCTATTGACCGGCATGAACACTTCCGGGTCTGACGCAATCCGCTGTAATAAGTATGTTAATGATTGCTTGTTGAGAATAGACACCTCACGGGTAATGGACAGCGGGGTATCAGAGTCAGGATAATTTGCATCAATATAACAATAAATTCGCGCCGTATGGCGGAATTCAAAGAAGGTTTTCAGTTCTTCACATAATTCTACATTATGACAATATGTTGTCATATTCACTAAGATAATATCGGGCTTGAATTCAGGGATCGTCTTGAGTGCCTGAGAAATATTCACACTATCAATAATGTCGAGATTATTATTCTCAACAAGATAAGAAAAAATGCCTAAGCGTGTAAAACCACAGGGTTCAATGATGGATATTTTCATAGCACTTCCTTGTTATGCGTATCATTACGCGATAGAAACCACTCCTGTGATTTCTAGCGCCAGCATAGTTTTTTTTCTATATTGCTGTCAATTCGGAAATACCATTCTATTGATCCCGTTCAAAACAAAATTTTGAGATAATACATATAAACGTAAAATGACAATCCCCGTTAAATATTATCGAGGATTGAAACATCTTTACATTAATTGAATCGGGAAAGAGAAAAAGGTTTTACATCGAAAGGAATAGGATGATTGTTACCGAAGTGAGTAACTATCTCACCTAAAACACTGGCAAATTTAAACCCGTGGCCACTTAAGCCGGAAATGACTAATGTATTTTCTCTGCCTGGCAGCGTATCAATAATAAAGTCTTCATCCGCAGTCATATCATAAGTACATGACGAGCCTCGCAGGCTGACCCCGACGCCCGGAAGGAAATGACGGAAAAAGTTGAAAGACTCAGTGCCATCTTCAGCAAACCGGCCAAAAGGTTTTCGTTCTTCGGGTGCCGAAATCCACTGCCCTCCGTTATGTTTACCCAGTTTTAACGCGTCTCCAATTGATGGGAAACCGTAGTACTGATCACCTTGTTGCGTTTCAAGGGTAAAGGCAGGAAAGTGATTTTCTTCACTATAGCGACCATCAGCATGAAACCATGCAAACACCTTACGCAAAGTTTTAACAGGTAACTCGGGAAGAAGTTTGGTTACCCAGGTACCCGCAGCGACGACCAGTTTTGCACCCCGGTATATACCGTCGATAGTTTTTACTTCGACGCATTCATCCATCCAACTGATACTTTCAACAGGGCAATTGAACAATTGCGCACAGCCAGCTTCGCGAGCCAGACGGATGTAGGCTGCGACAGCCATTTCGCACTGCAGATAGCCGGAATTGGGTTCAAACACACCACAGTAGCCATCGGGTAAGGTAAACAACGGCCATTTTCCGCGGATTTCGGCCGCATTCATGGCGTGTGTAGTCAGATTATAAGTTTCTGCGCTGTGCCTGACATTACCAATGAATTCAGAGTTTTCAGGGCCAATGTTGAGTACTCCGCAGCGATGAAAGATTTTCTCACCGCTGATTTCCGCCAGTTCATCCCATAGAGCTTGCGCTCTCAGCAGCATCGGAACATAGCGTGCACCCTCACCGTAAGCATGGCGTATAAGTCGGGTTTCACCATGATGACTGCCTGCCTGATGGGGCGGCATGGCACTGTCAATCATCAAAACTTTTAATCCTGAGCGGGTGGCGTAGTAGCCTGCTGCCGAGCCTACTGAACCACTGCCGACGATGATGAGATCGTAATCCATATTCTAAAAATTCCTGTGGTGAGATTTTTTAACAAATTGGCTACGGTCATGATAGAGAGTTTATGGCGGCGAAGGCAAGCAGGGTAAAAGCAAAGAAAAAGGCACCAGGATAAAATCGCTGGTGCCTCAGACTGCCGGGCAAAAATTAGTGTTTTCGGTGATCACTGTATTCGTACTCGTTAGACTCGATCTTTTCGATGCCAGCTTCAAGAATGTTAATCAGCTGCCGTGCAACGTCGGTAGTTAACCACAAGGTTCTGTCTACCTGAGCATCTTCGGGGGTTTGGTCTTTTGAAGACAGGTAATGAAGGCGGATCATCATAGCGTCATAAGAGTCAACGGTACTGATATCCCAACCAACAAGCGGGTGTGTCTGAATAACTTCATCATTTCTGTCCATATAGACCCCTTATATTGTAGTGACTGACGTGAGTGACTATCTGAGGATCAATGCGGCTCATTATCAGGTGAGCTATTTCAGTATAAACAGTTAAATCAATTTATGGAGGGGTTTGAAGGTTTTTAATTGTAAATAATTTGTATCGATAACCCGTGAGTCAAAATAATCCGGAGATTAACCTAAATTAATTTTCCGCATGTCTGTTTTTTATACAGTGGAAGAAGTAAAAAAACCGGACTGCGACGCCCGGTGAAATACAAAAATAGCCTTGCGGCGGGTTTTAATAAACCTGATTATTATTAATAGAGTATAGAATGAGGCCACGTTCTTAGAAAATTCATACGGTTAGTCATCATTGAGATTTGAAAACCAATCATCCGCACTTTCCCAGGTTTCCTGGAGAATCTCTTCGATAAGATCACGATCTGTTTTGGCTCCCCCCAGTACGGACAGGCTATTTGCACCGGCATAGCGAACCTGAATTTTATTTTCGCGATCGGAGAACTGTTTGTTAATTCTTTTACTTAATTCACCTGATAGAGCGTCTAAAGCTCCCACAGGCAGAGGCTTGGTTTTATCGATTGTGACTTCAACACGCATAGGACCTCCTGAATAGATTTGACTGTATATTTATACAGTCAAATCCTGGTTGGTGCAATACAGAGTTGAAGAGAATCGTATTTTAGTACGAAGTCACTTTCCAGTTGAGCGTCTGCCCTGCGAGGAATGGCACAACGCACTCATTACCCAGTTCAATTTCTTCAGGCTGGGTGACTGGCGTGCGCGTCAGTTCGATGAAGCCTTCATTGAGCGGTAACCCGTAGAAGCGTGGACCATTCAGGGAGCAGAAAGCTTCAAGATGTTGAAGTGCATCCATTTCCTCGAAAACAGTCGCGTAAGCGGAAAGTGCTAGTGGTGCGTTGAAGCAGCCTGCACAACCGCAGCTCGATTCTTTACGGCCTTTGGTATGCGGCGCAGAATCCGTGCCCAGGAAGAAGCGCTCAGCACCGCTGGCAATCACTTCACGCAGAGCCTGCTGATGAACATTACGTTTCAGGATTGGCAGGCAGAACAGGTGCGGGCGTACACCACCGACCAGCATGTGGTTGCGGTTGAACATCAGATGCTGAGGTGTGATGGTCGCACCGAGATACTGATTGCCGGACAGAACGTACTGCGCCGCTTCTTTGGTCGTGATGTGTTCGAACACGATTTTTAATTCCGGGAACTGGCGGCGAACGGGATCCATCACTTCATCAATAAAGCGCGCTTCGCGGTCAAAAATATCTACATCGCTGTGAGTGACTTCACCGTGAATCAGTAAAGGCATGCCAATTTTTTGCATGCGCTCCAGTACCGGATAAATCGCCTTAACATCCGAGACGCCGTGCTGAGAGTTTGTCGTTGCATTGGCCGGATAGAGTTTTGCGGCTGTAAAAACACCTTGCTCGAAACCCTGAGAGATTTCATCGGGATCTAAAGAATCGGTCAGATAGCAGGTCAGCAACGGGGTGAAGTTATGTTCTTTCGGCAGCGCAGCCATAATACGTTCGCGGTAGGCGATTGCCGCTGCGACAGTTGCCACCGGAGGCGTCAGGTTAGGCATAACAATCGCGCGGCCAAAGACTTCGCTGGTGAAAGGCAGCACGGTGCTGAGCATTTCATCATCACGAAGGTGAATATGCCAGTCATCTGGGCGGCGGATTTTCAATACTTGCGGTGTGGCGGTCATCAGGCAAAACTCCGGCATTGAGAGACAAGATGTTGGGAATCAGGTGCGGTAATGGGAGCATTAACAGCGGGGAACAAGAATAAGCGTAAAATCGTTGTGTTGCATCTGTTAAATAAAGTTCGTATTGAAATCAATGTGTCGAAAGGTTCATAGTGGGAGCAGATTTTAGTCAAAGTGCTTCCTGGCACTGTGGAAGCAAGACAAAAAACAACAGGAGAACCAGCATGGAAATCAGAGTTGTTGCCACAATTGTTACTAAACCAGAGTTTAAAAAACAGGTAACAGAAGCTTTGCTTGACGTTATTGAGCCCAGCCGTCAGGAGGTTGGGTGCCTGCAGTATGAACTGCACGGGGATCTTGATAAGGAAGGAACATTCGTATTTTACGAACGTTGGGCTTCTGAGGACGCGCTGAAGCAGCACAACAAGACAGAGCATTTTCAGCATTTCGCCAGAACCCTGGAAGGTAAGCTGGATGAACTCACTATCCGGCGCCTGAAGACTCTGGCCTGAAAACGGCATACTCAGCCAGTCATTATCCTTTAATAACAAAAAACCCGCCGAAGCGGGTTTTTTGTTTAGAACATTTTCAACGCATCACTCAGAAGGCATTTCAGGTTTAGTTGCTGGCGCCGTCGCAGTGCTTACAGCTGCGTGACCACCGGCAGAACCTTTACCCTCAAAGCCGAACTCAGGACGAACCCAGTCGCTTTGGCGGGCAGCTTCAGGAACATACTGAGGTGCTGGTGCTTTGGTCATCGGTGCCGTGGCATGATGTTTAAAGCGCGGTTCAGCAGCAACAATCTCAGAGACAACAGCTTCAGCATGAACAGGGGTTTCCACCTCTGGCGCTGTTTCTGTGGCGTGTGATACCGGAGCAACAGGTTCGGCGTTAACCGCAGGTTCTTCTGCGACCGGCGCCTGAACTTCAGATTCAGCAACAACAGGCTCTGGCTCAACAGCAACCGGCTCGTGCGCTTGCGTTGCAACTTCAACACGCGGTGTCTCTTCAACTGGCTCTGCAGTTTCAGGTTCAACCAGAACAGGTTCTTCGGCAACAGGTTGTGCAATTTCCGGCACGACATCTTCTGCTGCTGGCGCTTCCTGCTGCACTGGTTCAGCAACAGGTGCTTCTTCAGCCGCAGGTGTTTGCTCAACTGGTGCTGCTTCAACTTCAGTCGTTTCGTTCAGAACCGGCGTATTCGCCTGAGCAATTTCGACTTGCTGTGTCAGCACTTCTGGCACTTCAGTTTCTGCAAACTGCTGTTCAGATGACTGCGCAACCGGGTAAGTGATCCAGACTTTACCTGACGCCATTTCCGGAGACACAAACGCACCGGTCAGAGGCATTGGCGACTGAGTCGGGTAACGCTCATCACGGTAACGGCGGCGGCGCTGACCGCTTACACGCAGGTGGCGCGGAGAACGACGTGAGCGACGTGGCATACCGTTTTCACGGTTGTTGTCGTTCTGATTCTCTTCGCCTTCTGCTGTATTAGCCGTTTCAGCTTCAACGGGATCCTGTTCAGCAACAACCGGAGCCGCAGGGCGGGTACCGGTGATCAGCAACTGTGCAGCGGCTTCTTCCTCGTGATCAACTTCTTCTGACTCGAAGCGAACTTTCTGCGTGAGCTGACGACGCTGGCGGCGCTGAGCTGGTTGACGATCTTCTTGTTCAGTTTCGTCACTGACCGGCGCGGCGATTTGCTCTACAACAACAGCATCCTGAATTTTTTCTTCAGTCTGAGTTTTGCGCTTATCTTCTGAACGGCGGCGTGAACGCTCACGACGAGGTTGCTGCTGCTCTTCGCGCGGTGCAGTTTCAACGTCTTCGTTACGGCTTTCACTGACAACCGGCTCCTGGTTACGGCGGTTACGGCGTTGATCATCACGCTGTTCGCGATTATTTTCGCGGTTGTCACGGCTTTCGCCACGATTATCACGATTATTCTCACGGCCTTCACCACGGTTGCCGCGGTCATTACGCTCGCCACGTTCACCGTTGCGATCGCGACGTCCGCCCTGACGACGCTGGTTACGGCGTTCGTTGTTGCGACGATTTTCTGTTTCAGTGGCTTCAGCTTCTTTCGGTGCTTCAACAGGTGTCACTTCCTGCTGCGGTTCCGGTGCGAACAAGCTTTTTAGCCCGCTCAGCAGACGGCTGACAAAACCGGATTTCTCAACAGCAGGCGCGGCAGGTGCATTAACCGTTGTGGTACGGGTTTTAACCGGTTCTTCAACAGCTGTTTCCTGCTCAAAGCTGGACGGTGGCGCTTCACTTTGCAGGGCAAAAGCAGCCAGAGCGGGTTGCTCAGGGCGACGGCGCTCAGTTGGCAACTCTTCAGAAGGTTGCAGCATTTCTGCTTCGTGAATCTGTGGCAACAGATAGCTCAGCGCAGAGATTTCCTCGCCTTTACGTACGCGCAGAACGTGGTAGTGCGGGGTTTGCATCTGATCGTTAGGAACGATCACTGCACGTACTCCACCCTGACGTTTTTCGATGGCATTCACCGACTCACGTTTTTCGTTCAGCAGGTAAGAAGCAATAGGGACCGGGACGATCGCATGAACTTCTTTGGTATTTTCTTTCAGCGCTTCTTCTTCAATCAGACGAAGAATCGACAGCGACAGGGATTCGTTGTCACGAACGGTGCCTGTACCTGCGCAACGTGGGCAGATGTGATGCGTTGATTCACCCAGCGACGGGCTGAGGCGCTGACGGGACATTTCCAGCAAACCAAAGCGGGAAATGCGACCAATCTGAATACGTGCGCGATCCTGACGAACGGCATCACGCAGACGGTTTTCCACTTCGCGCTGGTGGCGAACTGGCGTCATATCGATGAAGTCGATAACAATCAAACCACCGAGGTCACGCAGACGTAACTGACGGGCAATTTCATCGGCGGCTTCCAGGTTGGTATTGAATGCGGTTTCTTCGATATCGCCGCCACGGGTTGCGCGTGCGGAGTTGATATCGATAGCCGTCAGGGCTTCGGTGCTGTCGATAACAATCGAACCGCCGGAAGGCAGGCGCACTTCACGCTGGAAAGCAGACTCAATCTGGGATTCAATCTGATAATGGCTGAACAGCGGGATCTCACCAACATAAGGTTTAATCTTGCTGCTGAAATCAGGACGGCCAAGCGCAGCAATGTGCTCTTTTGCCAGATCGAGAATTTTCGGGTTATCGATGAGGATTTCACCGATGTCCGGGCGCAGGTAATCACGGAATGCGCGGACAATAACATTACTTTCCTGATGGATCAGGAAAGGAGCAGGGCGGCCTTCAGCGGCTTTCTTGATGGCATCCCAGTGCTTGAGGCGGAAAGTCAGATCCCACTGCAGAGCTTCAGCCGATTTGCCAACGCCTGCGGTACGAACAATCAGACCCATGCCATCGGGCAATTGCAGTGAAGACAGCGCTTCTTTCAATTCTGTACGGTCGTCGCCTTCAATACGGCGGGAAATTCCCCCAGCACGTGGATTGTTTGGCATCAGAACCAGGTAACTACCGGCCAGGCTGATAAACGTCGTCAGCGCTGCGCCTTTATTTCCACGCTCTTCTTTATCAACCTGAACGATCACTTCCTGACCTTCGCGCAAAACATCTTTGATGTTCGGGCGGCCATGGGAGGAATAGTTACTTGGGAAATATTCGCGGGAAATTTCTTTCAGAGGGAGGAAACCATGCCTTTCCGCACCGTAATCTACGAATGCCGCTTCCAGACTTGGTTCAATGCGGGTGATTTTACCTTTGTAAATGTTCGCTTTTTTCTGTTCATGGCCCGGACTTTCAATATCCAAATCATACAGTCGCTGTCCATCTACCAAGGCAACGCGCAACTCTTCTTGCTGAGTCGCGTTGATCAACATTCTTTTCATCTTAACTTACTCATTATTATTCCATTATTGACAGAGCTGCGGGCAAAATGACCTCATGACCGGATAAACCGTTGGCCCCGAGTCTTCTCGCAAATCGTCAACCTCACGGCTGTCGCTTGCATAGGGGCGCATTATTTCGGTAAGTCTGCTTTTGCTGTGTTAAAGGCACCAGCGTTATGAAAGCAGCACTTTTATTAGGGGAATAGCTTCTGAATTTACGTTAACAGATCTCATTCCGTTTGCCGGCCAAGCTGCAACCCGCAGCCCGCTAATTGCTTGATTTCACATTACGTCTTACGCCATTGCTGCGTTTTTGTGCGATCAGGCAAATCTATAATTCCTGCGTTTTCCCTAACTTAAGAGAAACAACGCCGAAAGTGACTTCATTATTCCATTGCAGGCACTGTGATAGCAAGGTGACTTTTCCCAAGCGGGTAAGATATTTACCTCAATGAGAGATGTGCCGCATTGTCTGAACTTTAGCTTTCGTTAAAAACAGGTGAAGCGTGAAGGTTTTCCTCGGTGGTTACTGATAAAGTAAGAGTTAAGCACATAAAAATGAGTGGCGCGAACCGTGCCGGATATTTAGAATCGCGAGCCATGAAAACTGAGAATCCAACTGTACAATTAATCCCCATTTCTGAAGACGAAGCCGGTCAGCGTATTGACAACTTCTTACTTAAAATCCTTAAAGGCGTGCCTAAGAGCATGATCTATCGGATCGTGCGCAAGGGAGAAGTGCGGGTTAATAAAAAAAGAATTAAGCCAGAATACAAATTAATCGCCGGTGATGAGGTGCGCGTACCGCCTGTTCGCGTCGCTGAAAGAGACGAAGCCCCGGTTTCAGCAAAGCTGGATAAAGTCGCCGCTTTAGCTGACTGCATTTTGTATGAAGACGATCATTTGCTGATTCTGAATAAACCGTCCGGGACGGCAGTGCATGGCGGCAGCGGACTGAGCTTTGGCGTAATAGAAGGGCTACGCGCACTTCGCCCGGAAGCACGTTTCCTGGAGCTGGTTCATCGTCTGGATCGTGATACCTCAGGCGTTTTGCTGGTTGCGAAAAAACGCTCAGCATTACGTTCCCTGCACGAACAACTGCGTCTGAAAACTATGCAGAAAGATTATCTGGCGTTGGTGCGCGGTGAATGGCCGTCACATTGCAAAGTGGTGCAGGCACCGTTGTTGAAAAATATACTGCAAAGTGGCGAACGTGTTGTGCGTGTTAATGCAGAGGGTAAACCTTCTGAAACGCGTTTTAAAATCGAAGAGCGTTACGAGTTTGCGACACTGGTCAAAGCCAGCCCGGTAACTGGCAGAACGCACCAGATTCGTGTCCACGCCTTACATGCGGGCCATCCGATTGCTTTTGATGACCGTTATGGCGATCGTGGTTTTGACGCAAAATTAGCGGGTACGGGGTTGAATCGTTTATTCCTGCATGCAGCGGCTTTGCGATTTGAACACCCGAACACCGGTGAAACGTTGCGCATTGAAGCACCGATGGATGCCAAACTGCGTAATTGCCTGAAAGTTCTGCGCAGTAAAAGCACTTAACGCTAACGTTTCTGCATTTCATAACAAGGGGCGCACAGATTGCGCCCCTTTTCTGTTCATCTACAACAGCGGATTCACACCGTGTGCTCGCAGCAACTCCAGCAGGGCGATGAGCGGTAATCCGATGAGCGTATTTGGGTCACGTCCTGAAAGGTTGTCAAACAGCGTAATACCCAACCCCTCGGATTTAAAACTTCCCGCGCAGTCATAAGGCTCTTCGCGATGTAAATATCCTGAAATCTCTTCGTCTGTTAATTCCCGGAAAACGACATCGAATGTTTCGCACAATGTCTGCGCCAGTTGCTTCTGGCTATCGTAGAGGCTCAGACCGGTATAAAACGTGACAGTCTTGCCACTTGCCGCACGTAACTGGCGAAAGGCATTGTCGAAAATATGGGGCTTGCCGGTAATGTGTCCGTCAATAAAGCAAACCTGATCAGAGCCTATAATGAGATGTTCTGGATACTGGCCGCTCAGTGCGACGGCTTTAGACTGTGCCAGCCGTTTAACCAGTTCATCGGGTTTTTCATCCGCAGTCGGTGTTTCATCAATGTTTGGCGATGCGCATGTAAATGCAAGGCCCGTCTTCGCCAGCAGGGCTTGCCGGTACACCGAAGTAGAGGCTAAAAGTATTTTTTTCGGGGAGGTCTGCATAATTTTTTTTCACAAAGCGTAGCGTTATTGAATCACACATTTTAAACTGTTGGCCGCTGCGGAAGCGAATATTGGTGAAAGGTGCGGTTTTAAGGCCTTTTTCTTTGACTCTCTGTCGTTACAAAGTTAATATGCGCGCCCTATGCAAAAAGTAAAATTACCCCTGACCCTTGATGCGGTCCGCACAGCCCAGAAGCGTTTAGACTATACAGGTGTCTATACTGCTGACCAGGTTACGCGTGTTGCCCAATCAGTGGTTAGCGTGGATTCTGACGTACAAACCTCTTTGTCGTTTAATATCGACAATCAGCGCCTGGCGGTGATTACCGGCCACTCCGATGTTGCTGTGACTCTGGAATGCCAGAGATGCGGTAAGACGTTTGAACATCAGGTTCACACAACGTATTGTTTTAGTCCTGTCCAAAATGATGAACAGGCTGAGGCATTACCGGAAGCGTATGAGCCGATCGAAGTCGATGATTTTGGCGAAGTCGATTTGCTGGCAATGATTGAAGACGAAATTATTCTTTCACTGCCTGTCGTTCCGGTACATGAATCTGAACACTGTGAAGTGTCCGAAGCGGATATGGTATTTGGTAAACTGCCGGAAGAGGCGGAGAAACCAAATCCATTTGCCGTATTAGCGAGTTTAAAGAAAAGTACTTAAGGAGTAAGGTCCATGGCCGTACAACAGAATAAACCAACCCGTTCTAAACGTGGCATGCGTCGTTCACATGACGCTCTGACCACTTCCACTCTGTCTGTGGACAAGACTTCTGGTGAAACTCACCTGCGTCACCACATCACTGCCGACGGTTTCTACCGCGGTCGCAAGGTAATCGGCTGATATTTGCCTGCAACTTATTCACGTGATAAGTGCTGGCAAGGCGATACCTTGAATCGTCTGACCCTCGCGTTAGATGTAATGGGCGGGGATTTCGGTCCTTCCGTCACAGTGCCTGCTTCATTGCAGGCACTGATTTCTAATTCTGAATTAAACCTTCTTCTGGTCGGCAATCCCGACGCAATCACACCTTTCTTAGCCAAAGCCGATCCTTCTGTAACAGAACGAATTCGGATAATTCCTGCTGAATCAGTAATAGCCAGTGACCTTCGCGCGTCGCAAGCTATACGGGCCAGTAAAGGAAGCTCAATGCGTGTGGCGTTGGAACTGATCAAAAGTGGTGACGCTCAGGCGTGCGTCAGTGCCGGGAATACCGGTGCGCTGATGGGATTAGCTAAACTGGTTGTAAAGCCTCTGGATGGCATTGAGCGGCCAGCGCTGATGAGCGTATTACCCAATCAGCAGCGTAGTAAAACCGTGGTGCTGGATCTGGGAGCCAACGTTGAGTGTGACAGCACAATGCTGGTCCAGTTTGCCGTTATGGGCGCAGTAATGGCCGAGCAGGTCGTGGGTATTCCTAACCCCCGCGTTGCCTTGCTGAATATCGGTGAAGAGGAAAGCAAAGGGCTGGATAACATCCGCGAAGCCGCTGCCATTTTAAAAAATACCGCACTAATCAACTATATCGGCTATCTTGAAGGCAATGACCTTCTGACCGGTAAGACTGACGTGATGGTGTGTGACGGCTTTGTGGGTAACGTTACGCTCAAAACCATGGAAGGTGTAATAAGGATGTTTTTGTCACTGTTAAAATCCTCAGGCGAGGGTGGCAAGAAGGCCTGGTGGCTGAAATGGTTAGGTCGGATAGTACAGAAGAAATTGCTAAAGCGTTTTAGCCATCTCAACCCCGACCAGTATAATGGCGCATGTTTGTTAGGATTACGGGGCATCGTTATTAAAAGCCACGGCGGAGCAAACCAGCGTGCGTTTGCTGTTGCTATCGAACAGGCTGTGCAGGCGGTGCAGCGGCAGGTCCCTCAGCGGATCGCCGCGCGCCTTGAAGCTGTATTACCCAAGAGTGACTGATCGTACATGTATACAAAGATTCTCGGTACGGGGAGCTATTTGCCCGTGCAAGTCCGGTCTAATGCCGACTTAGAAAAAATGGTGGATACCTCCGACGAGTGGATTGTCACCCGTACAGGTATTCGTGAACGTCGTATCGCTGCACCGGATGAGACTGTGGCCACAATGGGCCTGCACGCAGCAGAGAAAGCACTCGAAATGGCCGGCGTCAGCGCGAGCGACGTGGGTTTGATCATTGTTGCAACAACCTCATCTTCACATGCATTCCCGAGTTCAGCCTGCCAGGTGCAGAACATGCTGGGCATCAAGGATTCTGCAGCGTTCGATCTGGCCGCTGCTTGTGCTGGTTTCACCTACGCACTGAGCGTTGCCGATCAGTACATTAAAAACGGCGCCGTGAAATATGCGCTGGTGATCGGCTCTGACGTGCTGTCCCGTAAACTCGATCCTGAAGATCGCGGCACAGTAATCCTCTTTGGCGATGGTGCTGGCGCAGTATTGCTGGGCGCGTCCGAAGAGCAGGGCATTATTTCCACGCATATGCATGCAGATGGTCATTACGGCAACCTGCTGACGCTGGCTTATCCAAGTCAGTCAGAGCCTGAAAAACCGGCTTACGTGACCATGGCGGGTAATGAAGTCTTCAAAGTGGCCGTGACTGAACTGGCGCACATTGTTGATGAAACCCTGACGGCCAATAATCTCGATCGCTCCGAACTCGACTGGCTGGTTCCGCATCAGGCGAACCTGCGCATCATCAGTGCAACAGCGAAAAAGCTGGGCATGGGGATGGATAAAGTCGTTGTCACCCTCGATCGTCATGGCAATACGTCAGCGGCTTCCGTGCCGGCGGCGCTTGACGAGGCGGTGCGTGATGGCAGAATTCAGCGCGGGCAGTTAGTGCTGCTCGAAGCATTTGGCGGTGGCTTTACCTGGGGCTCGGCGCTGGTACGTTTCTGATTTAACAGGAAGATAAAAATGACAAAAATAGCAGTTGTTTTCCCTGGTCAGGGTTCTCAGACGCTCGGTATGCTGGCTGATTTAGCCACAGCACACCCGGTTGTTGAAGAGACATTTGCCGAAGCTTCTTCGGCGCTGGGGTATGATTTATGGCAGTTGGTGCAGCAGGGGCCGGCTGAAGAATTGAATAAAACCTGGCAGACACAGCCTGCTTTACTGGCAGCGTCCGTCGCTATCTGGCGCGTCTGGCAGCAGCAGAACGGCACTCAGCCTGTTCTGATGGCCGGCCACAGCCTGGGCGAGTACTCGGCGCTGGTTTGCGCGGGTGTGCTGGATTTCAAACAGGCTATTTCTCTGGTTGAACTGCGCGGCAAACTGATGCAGGAAGCGGTGCCGGCAGGTACTGGTGCTATGTACGCTATCATCGGTCTGGATAACGATGCCATCGCTAAAGCGTGTGAAGAATCTGCGCAAGGCCAGGTTGTTTCGCCGGTGAACTTTAACTCGCCGGGCCAGGTTGTTATCGCGGGTAACAAAGAAGCCGTTGAGCGTGCCGGTGCTGCTTGTAAAGCCGCAGGTGCAAAACGAGCTCTGCCGTTACCTGTCAGCGTGCCTTCACACTGCGCATTAATGAAGCCTGCTGCTGATAAACTGGCCGTTGCGCTGGAAAATGTGACCTTCAGTGCGCCACAATATTCCGTCGTGAACAACGTAGACGTGAAAGTTGAAACATCTGCGGAAGCAATCCGCAGTGCGCTGGTTCGTCAGTTATACAGCCCGGTACGCTGGACTGAATCTGTCGAATTCATGGCAGCACAAGGCGTTGAACAGTTATTAGAAGTGGGACCAGGTAAAGTTCTGACCGGTCTGACTAAACGTATTGTAGACACCCTGACGGCGGCCGCGGTAAACGACACGGCAAGCCTGACTGCGGCGCTTGAGCAGTAATTAAGAGGATGAGTATGAGCTTCGAAGGCAAAATTGCACTGGTAACGGGTGCGAGCCGTGGCATTGGTCGCGCAATCGCTGAAAAGCTGGTTGCTGGCGGCGCAAAAGTGATCGGCACCGCGACCAGCGAAAAAGGCGCTGAAGCAATCGGCGAATATTTAGGCGAAAACGGCAAAGGTATTATGCTCAATGTGGTTGATTCTGCATCTATTGAGCAAGTATTGGCGACGATTCGAGCTGAATTTGGCGAAATTGATATTTTAGTTAATAATGCCGGCATTACCCGTGATAACCTTCTCATGCGAATGAAGGACGATGAGTGGCAGGATATCCTGGACACGAACCTGACTTCAGTGTTTCGGCTGTCAAAAGCTGTCATGCGGGCTATGATGAAGAAACGGTGTGGACGGATTATTACAATTGGTTCCGTTGTTGGCACCATGGGTAACGCAGGGCAGGCGAACTACGCGGCGGCTAAAGCTGGCTTGATTGGTTTTAGTAAGTCTTTGGCACGTGAAGTCGCTTCACGTGGCATTACTGTCAACGTCGTCGCTCCCGGCTTTATTGAGACGGATATGACAAGGGCGTTGACAGATGATCAACGCGCAGGCATTTTGTCATCAGTTCCAGCCAACCGGTTGGGCGATGCCAAAGAAATTGCCAGCGCCGTTGCTTTTTTAGCCTCTGACGAGGCCAGCTACATCACGGGTGAAACATTACATGTCAATGGCGGCATGTACATGATTTAAAAATTACGAAATTATTTGCGTTTTTTGCGGTAAAAACCGCAAAATAGAGCAAATTCGTGGTTTGACCAGCCTGGATTTAGTTGCATCTTTTTCAACATTTTATACACTACGAAAACCATCGCGAAAGCGAGTTTTGATAGGAAATTTAAGAGTATGAGCACTATCGAAGAACGCGTTAAGAAAATCATCGTTGAACAGCTGGGTGTTAAACAGGAAGAAGTAGTGAATGCTGCATCTTTCGTAGACGACCTTGGCGCTGATTCTCTCGACACCGTTGAGCTGGTTATGGCTCTGGAAGAAGAGTTTGATACCGAGATCCCTGACGAAGAAGCTGAAAAAATCACTACTGTTCAGGCAGCTATTGATTTTATCAACGCTAGCCAACAGTAAGCGTACATGCTTTAAGTTTAGATAGTTAGGCGGTCATTTGACCGCCTAAGTTTTTTATATCCCACGGTATTACTACTTTTTTCCCTCCCTGGAGGACACACGTGTCTAAGCGTCGAGTTGTAGTGACTGGACTGGGCATGCTGTCTCCTGTCGGCAATACTGTAGAGTCCACTTGGAACGCTCTCCTTGCCGGTCAGAGTGGCATTAGCCTAATCGACCATTTTGATACTAGTGCCTATGCAACGCGCTTTGCTGGCTTAGTAAAAGATTTTAACTGTGAAGACTTCATCGCGCGCAAAGATGCCCGCAAGATGGATGCCTTTATTCAGTATGGTATTGCTGCCGGTATTCAAGCGATGCAGGACTCCGGGCTTGAAATCACTGCTGAGAACGCGACACGCATTGGTGCGGCGATCGGTTCTGGTATTGGCGGACTCGGTCTGATTGAAGAAAACCATTCCTCATTGGTTAACGGCGGGCCGCGTAAAATTAGTCCTTTCTTCGTTCCCTCAACCATCGTTAACATGATTGCCGGTCATCTGAGCATTATGTTTGGGTTGCGTGGACCGAGTATTTCTATTGCTACGGCTTGTACATCTGGCGTGCACAATATTGGTCATGCGGCACGTATCATTGCTTATAACGATGCTGACGTCATGCTGGCCGGTGGCGCAGAAAAAGCCAGTACACCGTTGGGTGTGGGTGGTTTTGGCGCGGCACGTGCGCTTTCAACCCGTAATGATAATCCTCAGGCGGCGAGCCGTCCTTGGGATAAAGATCGTGATGGTTTCGTCCTCGGCGATGGCGCAGGCATTATGGTGCTGGAAGAGTACGAACATGCCCGCAAACGTGGTGCGAAAATTTATGCTGAGATTGTTGGTTTTGGCATGAGCAGCGATGCCTTCCACATGACTTCACCGCCGGAAGACGGCGCGGGTGCTGCTCTGGCAATGGAAAATGCACTGCGCGATGCCGGTATTTCTGCTTCCGAGATTGGTTACATCAACGCGCACGGGACATCTACCGCTGCCGGTGATAAAGCTGAAGCGCAGGCCGTTAAGTCTGTCTTCGGTGCGGATGCGAAGAAAGTGCTGGTCAGTTCGACTAAATCCATGACCGGGCATTTGCTGGGCGCAGCGGGCGCAGTGGAATCCATCTTTACCTTGCTTGCTTTGCGCGATCAGGCTGTTCCTCCAACCATCAATCTGGATAATCCGGATGAAGGTTGTGATCTGGACTTCGTGCCGCATGAAGCGCGTCAGGTAAAAGCGTTGGATTACTCACTGTGTAATTCGTTCGGTTTTGGCGGTACCAATGGTTCGCTGGTATTCCGCAAGATCTGAATCCGGTCAAAACCTGTTCGTCCGTAAAAGGCCCGCTATTGGGCCTTTTTGCTGTCTGCACAAATGACCCGGTTTGTGCCAAACGGCAGCTCAACAAACCGCGTGTTTCAGCTCTCAGTGTGGCCCGGTACGATAAAGTAAGAATGCTCCACTTGATGCAGTAAGCCCGCTCACGCAGGCTCTTCTCTCAGAGAACCTTAATGCCCGGAGGAAGTAACCATGTGGATTAACGGTGTGGCGCAAACGACATTGCCGGCAGGAGATCGCTCGGTACAATTTGGCGACGGGTGCTTTACGACAGCCAGAGTGATCCACGGCGAAATTCAATTTCTTGCAAAACACATCCGGCGTATGCAACAGGCTGCCTCTGTTTTGCGGATTACGGGGGTTGACTGGGGAGCACTGGAGCATGAAATGCGCCAGGCTGCCGGGCAACGAAGTGAGGCAGTTGTTAAAGCTATTCTGACCCGGGGAAAGGGCGGGCGTGGTTACAGTGCTGCAGGATGCAGCGAACCGACCCGTATTGTCTCCGTTTCCGATTATCCGGTGCAATACTCGCTCTGGCGGCAACAGGGTGTGAAGTTAACGCTGAGCCCGGTGGCCCTGAGCCAAAACCCGTTGCTGGCTGGGATAAAGCATCTGAATCGCCTGGAACAAGTGATGATCCGCATGGATCTGGACCAGACAGATGCTAATGAGGCGCTGGTCGTTAACACTTCCGGTTGCCTGGTAGAATGCTGTGCGGCCAATTTATTCTGGCGTAAGGGAAATCAGGTTTTTACGCCGGATTTATCGCAGTCCGGCGTTGACGGCATTATGCGTCAGCACCTGCTCCGGGTGCTTGAAGCGACCACGTGGGCTTTGCACATTGTCAGTGAGCCGCCTGAAATTCTGTCCGATGCTGATGAGATCCTAATTTGTAACGCACTGATGCCCGTTTTGCCTGTGTCGCAGGTGGACAGACGGCATTATTCTTCACGTGATTTGTACGATTTCCTGCACCAAAGCTGTTAAAAAGTGAACCGACAATGAAAAACAAAAAAACGAAATTTTTCGCCCTGATTGTCCTGATCCTGCTTGGGCTGGCGGCGCTGAGTTACCATAAAGTGAAGCAGTTCGCCGACCGCCCGATCAACGTCAGCAGCGAAACCATTTTCACCCTGCCAGCCGGTACGGGGCGTGTGGCGCTGGAAACGCTGCTCATTGATAAAAAACTGATTAAATCAAGTCACTGGTTCCCGTGGTTATTGCGCCTCGAGCCTGAACTGAGCGAGTTCAAAGCCGGGACGTATCGTCTTGAGAAAGGAATGACCGTTCGCCAGATGCTGGAGTTGCTGAAAAGCGGTAAAGAAGCGCAGTTCAGCATTCGCTTTGTGGAAGGTTTCAAACTGAGCGACTGGATGAAGGTGCTGGATAAATCGGAATATCTTAAGCATGAGCTGAGCGGTAAAAGCAGCGAAGAGATTGCCGCAGCGTTAGGGATGACTGACAGCAAAAATCCAGAAGGCTGGCTGTATCCTGACACTTATCACTACACCGCCGGGATGACCGATGTTTCTTTGCTCAAACGTGCGCATGTACGGATGGAAAAAACCGTTGCCGACATCTGGAAAGGCCGGGCCGATTCGCTGCCGTATAAAACACCCGCCGATATGGTGACGATGGCGTCGATTATCGAAAAAGAAACCGCCGTAAAAGATGAACGCCCTGAAGTGGCCTCTGTCTTTATTAACCGTCTTCGTATCGGAATGCGTCTGCAAACTGACCCGACGGTTATCTATGGAATGGGCGAAAGTTACACCGGCAATATCACCAAAAAAGATTTAGAAACGCCGACGCCTTACAATACCTACGTCATTACCGGTTTGCCGCCATCACCAATTGCGATGCCGGGCGAAGCGTCGCTCCAGGCTGCGGCGAATCCGGCAAAAACGCCGTATCTTTATTTTGTCGCTGACGGCAAAGGCGGGCATACTTTCAGCACTAACCTTGTGAACCACAACAAGGCGGTTCGTGTGTATTTAGAGGCTCTGAAAAACAAGAATGAAAAGTAACTTCATTGTAATCGAAGGCCTTGAAGGGGCAGGGAAGACCACCGCACATGACGTGGTTGTGAATGCGTTGCGCCAGCATGGGGTGCAAGAAATTGTGTTTACCCGTGAGCCTGGCGGTACGCCACTGGCCGAAAAGCTGCGTGATTTGTTCAAACGCGGCGTTGACGGTGAAAAACCTACCGTGAAGGCGGAAGTACTGATGCTTTATGCCGCGCGCGTCCAGCTGGTTGAAACCGTGATTTTACCTGCTCTGGCGCGTGGCGCCTGGGTTGTAGGAGATCGCCATGATCTCTCTTCGCAAGCCTATCAGGGCGGCGGACGCGGTATTGATGCAAAACTGATGAGTTCTTTGCGCGACACCGTGCTGGGCGATTTCCGCCCTGATCTCACGCTTTATCTCGACTTACCACCGGCTATTGGTCTGCAACGCGCCCGTGCGCGCGGTGAGCTGGATCGTATCGAGCAGGAAGCGCTGCCCTTCTTTGAGCGTACGCGTGCGCGTTATCTCGAACTCGCCGCCGCCGACAGCCGCATCAAAACCATTGATGCGTCGCAGACCATTGAACAGGTCAAAGCCTCTATCGAACTGACGTTAAAAAACTGGTTCGATGAACAAACTGCAAAAGGCCAGATGTCATGAGTTGGTATCCGTGGCTCAGCGGCCCTTACCGCCAGTTAATCGGGCAATATCAGACCGGGCGTGGTCATCATTCCCTGCTGATGCACGTTGCGGCGGGAATGGGCGATGACGCACTGGTCTATGGCCTGAGCCGCTGGTTGCTTTGCCAGCATAAAGATGGGGAAAAAAGTTGCGGTAAATGCCACAGCTGCCAGCTGATGATCGCCGGAAACCATCCTGACTGGCATACCCTGCTGCCTGAAAAAGGTAAGAGTTCGCTGGGTATCGACCCTGTCCGCCAACTGATTGAAACGTTGTATAATTACTCGCAGCAGGGCGGTGCGAAAGTCGTGTGGATCCCGCAGATGGAAATGCTGACGGAGGCCGCCGCCAACGCCTTACTCAAAACGCTGGAAGAACCACCAGCCGGGACTTATTTTCTGCTGGGATGCCGTGAACCTTCAGCGTTGCTGGCCACTATCCGCAGCCGCTGTTTCTACTGGCATCTGCCGGTGCCGGAAGAGGCGTTATCCGTACAGTGGATCAACCGCCAGCTCAGCGCGGATCCGGTGGCGATTAAGACCGCCTTGCGGCTGAGCAACGGTGCGCCGCTTTCGGCGATGGCGCTGTTGCAACCGGAGCGCTGGAAACAACGCGTGATACTGTGTCAGCAGCTTTATACACAGTGCCAGCAGCAGGATATGCTCTCACTGTTGCCGCAACTCAACCATGACGATGCCGCTGACCGTCTGTACTGGCTGGCGACGCTGCTGCTTGATGCTATCAAATGGCAGCAACGGGCTGGGCAATTCATCATTAATCATGACCAGCAACCACTGATAAGTCTGCTTGCCGGTGCGCAATCTAATGTTTCGTTGCAACAGTCTGTCACCGCCTGGATGCACTGCCGCCAGCAGTTACTCTCCATCGTGGGGGTTAATCGCGAACTGTTGCTGACCGAACAACTGCTGGAATGGGAACAGATGCTTCAGGGCGCTGTTTCCCCCTCTATTTTCAGTTCCGCGCTTTCGCGCTGAATCCTTTTACTAAGTAATGAGTTAACTATTATGTTTTTAGTCGATTCCCATTGTCATCTCGACAGCCTGGATTATAACGAGCTGCACTCCGGCGTTGATGACGTGCTGGAAAAAGCCCGCGAGCGCGATGTTAAATTTATGCTGGCTGTTGCAACGACGCTGCCCGGTTATCAGGCAATGACACAGCAGATTGGCGAACGCCCGGACGTGGCATTTTCCTGTGGTGTTCACCCGTTAAACATCGATGATGGCTATGATTTCGCTGAGCTGAAACGTCTGGCTGCCGGCCCGAAAGTGGTGGCGATGGGGGAAACGGGTCTGGATTATTTCTATCAGAAAGAAGCACATCAGCTGAAATTGCAGCAGGATTCTTTCCGTGAGCACATCCGCATTGGTCGCGAGCTGAACAAACCAGTGATCGTCCATACCCGTGACGCGCGTCAGGACACACTCGATATCCTGAAAGAAGAGAAAGCCGGTGAATGCGGAGGCGTTCTGCACTGCTTTACCGAAGATATCCCGACCGCAGAATTCCTGTTAGACCTCGGTTTCTACATCTCCTTCTCCGGCATCCTGACTTTCCGAAATGCTGAATCCTTACGCGAAGTCGCCCGTTATGTGCCGTTAGACCGTCTTCTGGTAGAAACCGACTCTCCGTATCTGGCACCGGTTCCGCATCGCGGTAAAGAAAACCAGCCTGCATACGTGCGTGATGTGGCCGATTACATGGCTGTTCTGAAAGGCGTTAGCGTCGAACAGCTGGCCGAAGTGACAACAGCAAACTTTTCACGATTATTTCACATCGATGCATCTTCCCTGACCTAAGCTTTCGCTTAGTCATTTGTCTCGGATTTATTTTTCATCTCGTAATTAATCACCTTAATGGGGTATCTTGGCCCCGTTTTTCACGATGCCAGGGGAGTGTTTTTCGGATTTTGTGTGGGTAAGTGCGGGTTTTTAATACACTGTTACCGCATTTTTCAGAAAAACGTGACTGCCATCAAACATTAACAAAGCGAATTATTTTACCCTTCGTAAAAATTAAAAGGGGTGCTTAGACACCCGACAGCAAAAGGCTCTCAGAGCCTTTGCAAAGCGGTTCGCTACTAAGCGAAATCGCATGAAGTAACAAAAAGCATCATTACTCAGGAGCACACTCAATTATGTTTAAGAACGCGTTTGCAAACCTTCAAAAGGTCGGTAAATCGCTAATGCTGCCAGTTTCCGTACTCCCAATCGCAGGTATCCTGCTGGGCGTCGGTTCTGCAAACTTTAGCTGGCTGCCAATGATCGTTTCCCATGTTATGGCCGAAGCCGGTGGTTCAGTCTTCGCTAACATGCCTCTGATTTTCGCTATCGGTGTGGCATTAGGTTTCACCAATAACGACGGTGTTTCCGCACTGGCTGCGGTTGTTGCGTACGGCATCATGGTGAAAACCATGGCGGTTGTCGCACCTCTGGTTCTGCATTTGCCGGCTGACGAAATTGCCGCTAAGCACTTAGCGGATACCGGCGTACTGGGCGGTATTATCTCCGGTGCGATTGCGGCATACATGTTCAATCGTTTCTATCGCATCAAGCTGCCTGAATATCTGGGCTTCTTCGCGGGTAAACGTTTTGTTCCGATCATTTCTGGTCTGGCTGCCATCATTCTGGGTGTGGTTCTGTCCTTCATCTGGCCGCCAATCGGTACAGGTATCCAAACTTTCTCACAGTGGGCTGCTTATCAGAACCCGGTTGTGGCATTCGGTATCTACGGCGTTGTTGAACGTGCGCTGGTTCCGTTTGGTCTGCACCACATCTGGAACGTTCCATTCCAGATGCAAATCGGTGAGTACGTGAACTCTGCCGGTCAGGTCTTCCACGGCGACATCCCACGTTACATGGCGGGTGACCCAACTGCGGGTAAACTGTCAGGCGGCTTCCTGTTCAAAATGTACGGTCTGCCAGCTGCAGCAGTTGCTATCTGGCACTCAGCGAAACCTGAGAACCGTGCAAAAGTCGGCGGGATCATGATCTCCGCTGCGCTGACCGCGTTCCTGACCGGTATCACCGAGCCAATCGAATTCTCCTTCATGTTCGTGGCGCCGATCCTGTATGTGATCCACGCGATTCTGGCCGGTCTGGCCTTCCCAATCTGTATCCTGTTGGGCATGCGTGACGGTACCAGCTTCTCCCACGGTCTGATTGACTTTATCGTACTGAGCGGCAACAGCAGCAAAATCTGGTTGTTCCCAATCGTGGGTGCGGTCTATGCAGTGATTTACTACAGCGTCTTCCGTTTCCTGATTGCTAAACTGGATCTGAAAACTCCTGGCCGCGAAGACTCAAGCAGCGAAACCTCAACACAGGGTGGCTCAGAAATGTCAGCTTCTCTGGTCGAGGCCTTCGGTGGCAAAGAAAACATCACAAACCTTGATGCCTGTATCACCCGTCTGCGCGTCAGCGTAGCCGACGTATCCAAAGTTGATCAGGCTGGCCTGAAAAAACTGGGTGCGGCAGGTGTGGTTGTGGCGGGTTCTGGTGTTCAGGCAATCTTCGGCACCAAGTCCGATAACCTGAAAACAGACATGGACGAGTACATGCGTAGCCATTAATGGTAAGCATTGTCGGGGTCTGAGAAGGGAGGCTTCGGCCTAATGCCGGTCACTTAAGGTGGCCGGCATTGTTTTTTAAGGGATATTTCGACCACTTTTCCCTCACTTTCCTCGCATAACTCAACTGGTACGGCAGATAATCCCCCTTCAGACTGAACGCCATCTTGATCATCTGGTAGCGAATAAGATTATAAGTCAGCAAGATAACCGCATTCACCATGCTGATTAGACGCTTTGCCGAAGGCCTCGGCATTTTCAGCGTTGTCCTGCGTATGCCAGACAACGCCATCGACAGCATTGAGCGTCAACCCATGCCAGAGGGGGGGCCTGGCCTCTTCGTGCCAGCGTTGTTGAGTAATATCAAACAGGACCCGGATGGCGTCTTCACCGGGTGTTTTTGGCCAGCAATCACAGAGCTGAGCGCGGTGAATGACCGTCTGGTTAGCTCAACGGATTATTAACCGATCAGCATTACCCGCTTAGGCGGTTTTTTTTATGTATTTTTCATAATTTCATAAAAACATAATCACCCCATTTCAGGCACGCCGTCGCCCTTGTGTAATGCCTTTGCGCCGCAGCTGGCAGCGTCACCCTGCCTGATGCGCTGCTTTCCATTGATTTCAATGTTAGGCGCACCGGAATAGAAAACAGCCCTTACTTTACACAGCGGGCACATAAAACCATGACCGGTTAATACTGCGTAATGACCGTCTACATAAAAATTCATATCACCTTCGCCCAACGTTCCGCCATGCGTTGTCGTGTCGCCGGTTACAATCAACGGGGATGTCATTTTTAAAATCCTTTTATTTTCGGTAGAAATTGGGGGGTATAATAACACCAGGTATAAATGGAAATTGCACACAAGGAAAAAACATGTCAGATCAGGTGATATCCCTCGTCCCTAATATATTCAATCCTATTGAAAGTCAGAATAGATATTTATTAAATATAATAAATTCTGATGTTATTGCCGATGTCGAATCATTTACCAGTCATGAAGCATTAAGTGAACCGTATAAGTATACAATCCGCTTTACTTCACATCAAAAAGATATTCCCGCCGTCAGTCTGCTGAAACAATACGCCAGTTTTGAAATGCGCGTACCGAATCCCGAATATTCGGAATACATGGCCGGTTCGGCACTCTGGCAAAAAAACCGGACGGTTGAGGGGGTCGTAACGTCTTTTGAACGGATCAGCACGTCAGCCGATGAATCCTTGTATGAAGTTATTTTATACCATCCTTTGGCCCTGATGGATAACCGGCGGCGGTCTGCAATTTATCAGGATATTGCCGTGCCGGATTTAGTAAAACAAATCCTCAAGGAACATCATTTTGAAGGTTACGAAATCAATTTCGACGAATTGAAATGGGTCTATCCGCGCCGCGAAATGATCACACAGTGGGGGGAAACTGATTTGCAGTTTATCCGCCGGTTATTGTCTGAGGTTGGGATCTGGTTCCGTTTCGAAAAACATCCAAAACATGACGACATCGTGACGATGGTTTTTGCAGACAGTCAAAGCCTTTACCTTTTAAATAATCATATAAAGCTCTACAACGAAGCGGGAATGTCTGGCAATGATTATTCTGTTAAAGAACTGAAAGCCCGTCATAACGTCGCCACGGCCAGTGTGATGGTGAAAAACTATCATTACCCGCTGCGCAACTACGACACCACCACGGAAACCGCAGACGCAACACGCGGAGACGACACCACACACGGCGAACAATACTTTTATTCTGACATTCACAACGAACCGGGCAACCGGTACGAAATCGGCAACGGCCAGATGGCGGAAACCAGCTATTTTTACGCACGGATCAGGCATGAGCTTTTTTTAAATGCACAAACCCGGCTCACCGCGATAACAGATAGCCCGGACGTAACACCAGGGAAGGAGTTAGACATTGATGGCAACCTTCCGGCGGCGTTCACAAACGGTTTTGTTGTAACGGCCATGACGGCCAGCGGTTCCCGCAAAAATGCGTACAGGTCAGAATTAAGCGGCATTCCGTACAGTGAAGATGTGTGTTACAGGCCGGAGCGCCTGCCGCGCCCCGTTATTACCGGCACGGTTCCCGCCCGCGTTTCAGCGATGGAATACAACGGCGCAACGGCACATATTGACGCGTTCGGACGCTACCGCATCAAATTTCATTTTGATTTAGCCGAATGGAAAAAGGGATTTGAAAGCGCCGCCGTGAGGCTGGCCCGCCCTTATGCCGGTGATACTTACGGTTTTCATTTTCCTTTACTCGATAACACAGAAGTTGCAATTGCTTTTGACCAGGGCGATCCCGAACGGCCATACATTGCGCACGCCCTGCACGATGCCACAAACCCCGATTTAGTCACAAACCAAAACAACACACGCAATGTGATCCGCACGCCGCGTAATAACAAACTGCGGATGGAGGATAAGCGGGATCAGGAACATATCAAGCTGGCGACGGAATACGGCAAAACGCAGGTAAACACCGGCCATTTAGTTGACAGCAGCGGCCAGAAACGCGGGGAGGGTTTCGAGGTTCGCACCGACTTTTACGGCGCGTTACGTGCTGACAAGGGTTTGCACATCACCACAGAAACCCAGCTGAGAGCCAACGGCAAACAATTAGACATGGCCGCTACGGTTGCCCAGCTGACCGCCGCATTAACGCTGGCTAAATCTCTGGCCGCCAGTGCCACCAGCTGCGACACGCCCGCCACGGATGCCGGAAAACAGCAGGCATTAAGCCAGGGCGTTAACCAGCTGGCCGCGCCGGTGATTGCGCTTTACGGTGACGCGGGGATCGCCCAGACGACGCCGAAAACCGCGCAGATCAGCGCCGGTGAAAACGTGATCACCACATCGCATAAAGACACTTCATTAAACGCCTTTGGGCGCTTCACTGTCGCGGCGGCGGAATTGGTTTCTGTGTTCGTGCGTAAAGCGGGGATTCTGCTCACAGCGGCGGGCGGCCCCATTCATTTAAAAGCGCAAAAGGATGAAATCAAGCTGACCGCGTTTGGTGATGTGATCACAACCAGTTCAAGCGGGCGTATTTCTTTCAATGCAAAAAAAGAAGTGGTTTTGATGTGCGGCGGGGCCGGGCTGCGCATAAAGAACGGCGAGGTTGAGATCATCGCGCCGCAAGGGGTGACGTTTAAAACTATGGACGTGCGTTATTTACCGAAAGACAGCATTCAGGAAACGTTACCCGTTTTCAAAGAGGGTGAATTGTCACATCAATTTTTACTCCACGCACCAGGCGAACCGGATCACGGTCTGCCAAATCAGAAATTTGAAATCTTCAAAAATGGCGTAAAGACCGCAGGAATAACCGACGCTAACGGTCATTCGGATTTGCTCAGGCCGTCCGAGCTGGAAAGCTATTCCATTAAACTGATACACGACGACGAATAAGGAAATCACTATGTCAGACAGCACAGATAAAAAAGCCCCTGCACGCCCGCCGCAGTATTTGGCCGTCGGTTGTATCGGCGTGCCGACCGATGCGGGGCCGTCGTCTTACGTCACTAAATGTGAAGTCCCGCGCCCGATGCCCTGCATTGTGATCCTGGTCCACGGCGTGAACGATGTCGGGGAGGCATACCAGAATCAGGAACGCGGAATTATAGCGGGGCTGAATAAGCGCTTAGGCCGTGATGATTTAGTGTGTCACGAATGGTCAGAAAAAGAATTCCAAATCACAGACGCGGACGGAAAACGCCAGACAGTCACGGACAAAAAACAAAAGGAAGTGTTATCTGATGTAGCGTCGCCGGTCATTCCGTTTTACTGGGGTTACAAGCCGGTTGATCATGATACCTACGTACAAGACCAGAAAGACTATATAGACAAAATGCGGGGAATGTATGGCAGTCAGGAAATACCGTTACCTTATGACGCCTTTCAGGAATACGAAGAACATATTTTAAAAAGGTTTGACGGGAAAAAGATTGATAATTTTTGCAACGTTTTAGACCTGAATTTCGCGAAATGCGGCGGGATGTTTGCCAATGCAACGACCAATATCCCGGACATGTTCGGGCCAGGTGCAAATGGCTTCATAATGAAACCAATCAAAAGCCAGACGCAAAACGATGCGCGTGATCGAACCCATCCGATTTACGACAACCCGCACCGGATTTATCAGGTATTCGCGGCGCAACGTTTGGCGAATCTGATGTTTGAAATTCGCGATAACCCAATAACTGCAAAAGACGTGATCAACGTCGTCGCTCATAGCCAGGGGACGATTATCACCATGTTAGCAAATATGATTCTTAAACAACGGGGGAAATATCCCGCAGATTGCGTCATTTTCAATCATTCCCCTTATTCATTAACTGATCTCATGTTAGAAAACGGGATGCCGGATAATCAGCAAACAACGGAAGGCCGTGAAGAAACGTTTAAAAACTTCTGCGCAATCATGCGGGATAATAAGAATTACAGGGAGGGGGACGGGTTGCACACGGATGCCGAAACCCAAAAATTATACGATACGATTTGCATTAAAAAAGCGGGGGCGTGGTATCAGGATCCGCGTAACCGGCGTAACAATTTTGGCAAGGTTTATAACTACTTTTGTCCGAACGATCAGACCGTATCTATGCGGCCTATACAGGGTTTCGGATGGCGTGGCGTGCCTGACAAAATCGCCAGCACAATACCTAATTTGCGTCAGCGCGTTTTTGCGCAGGATGAATTTGTTGGGGTTAAACGCACTGAGCCGTACCAGTTTGCGGGGCCGATAACAAACGCCGGTGATAATTATTCTGGTTTTATGCATGGCGTCGTTAATGTCGCTTACACGTTCCGTGATGTGAGCATAACGGGGGAGGAATTGCCCGATTCTTTCATGTTTGCATTGCAAGGCCAGGGTAACGAAGGGGCGGAAAAATATCATTCAAAAATGAGCGGCCCGGATGTGGATATAGCCAGCGCAAACCTTGCCAGTCAAACAACGGTACATGAATACAGACCGGCATCGATTTATGAGCCATACAGATCAATGGATACCAACAAAAATTTCACGGAAGAAGAGTGTGCGCTTTTAACGTATAACCTTTATGCGGGAAATCCATCAATCACCATAACTCAAGCCTCTATAGTGGAATTAGCAGGGACAAGGCATTTTTCATATTTACGCACCAAAACACACGAAGAAATCGCAAAAGAAATCGGCGGCGCGGAATCAATCTTACTGAGTCAGCACTCATCAATCGTTATGAGTGATAAAGCGCCGTCTCATGCAATGGCTTACGATCTGGCAATCGGCCAGTGCAAATCTCACGTAATTGAGAACGGCGCGTTCTGGCGGAAATTGTTACAAGATGCGGACTGGCGACGGAGTTATGATCAAAGAACTTATGAATATTATAAAAGCGGAAAACTTCCATTTGATACTACAAAAAAATTCATGAACAAACCGGATAAATTTTTAGCCGCCGGTGATTTTGGGGTACTGAATGACTATGGCCCGCGAACCCGCGTTAAACCTGCGCAACGTAATGAACCCTATAACACTGATGAACCCGTTTATCAGTGGTCTATGCCGCCAAGGTTAAATGAAAAGGAATTAAACAGAAAATGAAAATGATTTCACGCATTGCCGCCAGTCTGGCGGGGGCTTTCATCGTGTCCGCATGTCATGGCCGCCCCGCTGAGATACCGACGCAGGTTATTTACCGGTATGACGATCACCGTTATTTAGAATTAAAGGGGTTTTATTGTCAGGGGGCGTTGTGGTACACGGACACAAAACGCGGCATTAAAACAGAAATTTTTGACCAGTTTTATCAGGCATTTAGTCAAATATATATTCATCCGTCTGAGCGCTATATGGTTGTCACTAACTGGGATGATTACGGAGACGGAACAGTATCAAAAGATTATGGTAAAACATGGCAACCTGTATCAATGTCAGGAGGTCGCCAACCCAATAACAGAGAATTTCATTCTTTAACCGTTGTTGATGATCGGGCGTATTGGCTCGCAAAAGACGGGCGGTTATATACCAGTTCTGCGCCGTTTGATGATCCGCGTGCAATGAAAGGGGGAACGGGCATTGATTATATTATTGACGGCGAAAAAGTGCATTTAGATGCAGGACATATTACCAATGGTTGGGGGCTTCAATTTATTCAAAACACACACTTAATAAATTCTACATCGGGATTTCTTTCCAACTGGCAAGACGCCCCGCAAAAAGTCCCCAAGGTTAAAAATTATCAGGGATGGGATCACATGAAGTGCAACCCAGATTTAGGGCTGACGGCAAAATGAAAATGATTTCACGCATTGTCGCCAGTCTGGCGGGGGTTTTCATCGTGTCCGCATGTCATGGCCGCCCCGCTGAGATACCGACGCAGGTTATTTACCGGTATGACGATCACCG
>NZ_PITQ01000004.1:0-257435 GCF_002834385.1 Rahnella sp. AA | reverse complement strand
GGCTGACGGCAAAATGAAAATGATTTCACGCATTGTCGCCAGTCTGGCGGGGGTTTTCATCGTGTCCGCATGTCATGGCCGCCCCGCTGAGATACCGACGCAGGTTATTTACCGGTATGACGATCACCGTTATTTAGAAATAAAGGGGTTTTATTGTCAGGGGGCGTTATGGTACACGGACACCAAACGCGGAATCAAAACGGAAATTATGGATAAATTTTATCGGGCATTTGGTGAAATATATATTCACCCATCTGAGCGCTATATGGCTGTTCCTGATTGGGAAAGTTCGGGGGGTATGGTATCAAAAGATTATGGCGAAACATGGCAACCCGCCCCAATGGTTGGATTTACCTATCCAGGTAACAGAGAATTGCACTCCGTAACCGTAGTTGATGATCGGGCGTATTGGCTCGCAAAAGATGGGCGGTTATATACCAGTTCTGCGCCGTTTGATGATCCGCGTGCAATGGAGGGGGGAACGGGCATTGATTATATTATTGATGGCGAAAAAGAACATTTACGCGCCGGACATATTACCAATGGTTGGGGGCTTCAATTCATTCAAAATACAGATTTAGACCATTTAACATATGGTCTTCTTTCCAACTGGCAACCCGTCCCGAAAAAAGTCCCCGAGGTTAAAAATTATCAGGGATGGGATCACATGAAGTGCAACCCCGATTTAGGACTGACGGCAAAATGAAAATGATTTCACGCATTGTCGCCAGTCTGGCGGGGGTTTTCATCGTGTCCGCATGTCATGGCCGCCCCGCTGAGATACCGACGCAGGTTATTTACCGGTATGACGATCACCGTTATTTAGAAATAAAGGGGTTTTATTGTCAGGGGGCGTTATGGTACACGGACACCAAACGCGGAATCAAAACGGAAATTATGGATAAATTTTATCGGGCATTTGGTGAAATATATATTCACCCATCTGAGCGCTATATGGCTGTTCCTGATTGGGAAAGTTCGGGGGGTATGGTATCAAAAGATTATGGCGAAACATGGCAACCCGCCCCAATGGTTGGATTTACCTATCCAGGTAACAGAGAATTGCACTCCGTAACCGTAGTTGATGATCGGGCGTATTGGCTCGCAAAAGACGGGCGGTTATATACCAGTTCTGCGCCGTTTGATGATCCGCGCCTGTTGCCGGGCGGTTCGGGTATTCGTTACACAATCGATGGGGAGGATTATGATATAACCCCACAATATCCGGGTCGGAAATGGGGACTTGAATTTATTCAAAATACAGATTTAGCACATTTAACTATGGGTTTCCATTCTAACTGGCAAGACCCACCGCAGAAAGTCCCCGAGGTTAAAAATTATCAGGGATGGGATCACATGAAGTGCAACCCAGATTTAGGGCTGACGGCAAAATGAAAATGATTTTACGCATTGCCGCCAGTCTGGCGGGCGTTTTCATCGTGTCCGGTTGTCATGGCCGCCCCGTTGAGATACCAACGCAAGTTATTTATCGCTATGACGATCACCGTTATTTAGAGTTAAAAGGATTTTATTGCGAGGGCGCATTATGGTACACGGATACAAAACGCGGAATCAAAACAGAAGTAATGGATAAATTTTATCGGGCGTTTAGTGAAACATATATTAACTCATCTGATCGTTATGTTGTTATTCCTGACTGGGATAGTTACGGGGGTATGGTATCGAAAGATTATGGCGAAACATGGGATGCAATATCATTTACAGGTCGTGACTGTCCAAATAATAAAGATATAAAATCTTTAACCGTAGTTGATGATCGGGCGTATTTTCTCGTAAAAGACGGGCGGTTATATACCAGTTCTGCGCCGTTTGATGATCCGCGTGCAATGAAAGGGGGAACGGGCATTGATTATATTATTGACGGCGAAAAAGCGCATTTAGATGCAGGACATATTACCAATGGTTGGGGGCTTCAATTTATTCAAAACACACACTTAATAAATTCCACATCGGGATTTCTTTCCAACTGGCAAGACGCCCCGCAAAAAGTCCCCGAGGTTAAAAATTATCAGGGATGGGATCACATGAAGTGCAACCCCGATTTAGGACTGACGGCAAAATGAAAATGATTTCACGCATTGCCGCCAGTCTGGCGGGCGTTGTCATCGTGTCCGGTTGTCATGGCCGCCCCGCTGAGACACCGACGCAAGTTATTTATCGCTTTGACGATCACCGTTATTTAGAAATAAAGGGGTTTTATTGCGAGGGGGCGTTATGGTACACGGACACTAAACGCGGGATTAAAGTAGAAGTTTGGGACAAATTTTATCGGGCATTTGGTCAGATATATATCAACCCCTCTGAGCGTTATATAGCTGTTCCTAGCTGGGATGGCGTGGGGATGACAGTATCAAAAAACTATGGCGAAAAATGGCAACCCGTCCGGTTATCGGGATTTGATCACCCAGGTAACAAGGAATTGCACTCCGTAACCGTTGTTGATGATCGGGCGTATTTACTCGTAAATGACGGACGGTTATATACCAGTTCTGCGCCGTTTGATGATCCGCGAATAATGGAGGGAGGAACGGGAATTGATTATATTGATGAATATGGCGATAAACATCATTTACGCCCAAACCATACCGGCCCCGAATGGGGGCTTGAATTTATTAAGAGTACAGATTTACATCGTCATACAGCAGGATTTCTTTCCAACTGGCAAGACGTACCGCAGAAAGTCCCCGAAGTTAAAAATTATCAGGGATGGGATCACATGAAGTGCAACCCAGATTTAGGACTGACGGCAAAATGAAAATGATTTCACGCATTGCCGCCAGTCTGGCGGGGGCTTTCATCGTGTCCAGTTGTCATGGTCGCCCCGCTGAGATACCGACGCAAGTTATTTATCGCTATGACGATCACCGCTATTTAGAAATAAAGGGGTTTTATTGTCAGGGGGCATTATGGTACACGGACACAAAACGCGGGATTAAAGTAGAAGTTTGGGATAAATTTTATCGGGCGTTTGGTCAGATATATATCAACCTCTCTGAGCGTTATATAGCTGTTCCTAGTTGGGATGGTTCAGGAATGACGGTATCAAAGAACTATGGCGAAACATGGCAACAAGTTAGGTTAATGGGATTTGATCACCCAGGTAACAAGGAATTGCACTCCGTAACTGTTGTTGATGATCGGGCGTATTTGCTCGTAAATGACGGGCGGTTATATACCAGTTCTGCGCCGTTTGATGATCCGCGTGCAATGGAGGGGGGAACGGGCATTGATTATATTATTGACGGCGAAAAAGAACATTTACGCGCCGGATATATTACCAATGGTTGGGGGCTTCAATTCATTCAAAATACAGATTTAGACCATTTAACATATGGTCTTCTTTCCAACTGGCAACCCGTACCGCAGAAAGTCCCCGAAGTTAAAAATTATCAGGGATGGGAACACATGAAATGCAATCCAAACTTAGGAGGTACAAAATGAAAATGATTTCACGCATTGCCGCCAGCGTTACGGGCGTTTTGATCGCGTCTGGATGTTATGCCAGTGCCACCGAAACAACTACACAAGTTATTTACCGGTATGACGATCACCGTTATTTAGAATTAAAAGGAATAAATTGTGAGGGCGCATTATGGTATACAGACACAAAACGCAGAAACAAAACGATAATTTATTTCGATCGTTATAGACCTTTTAATCAAATATATATTAATCCGTCCGATAGTTATATAGTTGTTCCTGATTTAGATGGTATAGGACAAATGGTATCAAAAGATTATGGGAAAACATGGGACGTTGCTTATATGGTAGGCGGTTCGATTATCAACAATACAGAAATTAATTCCATAGTCGTGGCTGATAATCGGGCGTACTTACTTGCAAAAGATGAAAGATTTTATGTCAGTTCTGCACCATTTGATGATCCGCGAATGATGTCAGGAGGATCAGGAATTGATTATACTAATGATGATGGAGAAAAAAGGCATATTGATTCAGGTTCATATGCTGGATGGGGACTTGCATTTGCCAATATAGATTATGTAAATATTTATGCAAATAAATATTTTTCCAATTGGCAAAATTTACCGAAAAAATCCCCTGTAGTTAAAAGTTATCAGGGATGGGATCACATGAAGTGCAACCCAGATTTATGACTAACTAGGAAATAAAAGAAAACCCGCGGAAGCGGGCTTTTTATTATGCTTATTTTCAACTGTATGAAATAGCGCGTATGAGTCTGGCGATATTCTCACACGTCCTTTCTACGTTTTTGGGGCCATTCTTTAACAGGTTTTCGATATTATCCGCGCCGGGTACAATGCTGAATATTTTATCAATCCCGAATTCGTGGAGTTCTTCTGTACCGGTGCCGATATTACCCGCTAATGCAATGACCGGGGCGCCATAAAATTTTGCAACTTTTGCTACACCAATTGGGGGGGGCCGAATTTGGTTTGGAAGTCGATTCCCCCTTCTCAGGTGATGCAAAAATCCGAGCCAGCCATTTGCTTTTTCAGGTCAGTCGCTTGAACGACAATATCAATACCGGCTCGCATTTCGCAGTGAGTAAAGGCCAGTAAACCCGCCCCAATGCCATCACCAGCGCCCGCGACAGGAACGTCTATTACATCCTTACCAGTAGTTGCTAAATTAATTAAGCTCATACGCTCTTTAATTGGCATATTCATACTTTCCGCCGTGACATGAAAGTAATTTCCCTGCGGTAATCAATCGATAACCGTTGCGCCTGCCTGCACCTCTGCATTGGGCTTCGGCCTCCTTTTTTCATGCCTGCTGTTTGCAGATAAAGACAGCGCCGCCTCCGGGTGGCGTTTTCTGCGTCAATTAAGCATCAAAAAGCGTAATCAGGTTGAAAGGAATGGAAATTCTAACCCATACTGCGTACAACGCTTTTTACTTTGTTAAGGACAGTTAAGATGGCCGAAGAGACAATTTTCAGCAAAATTATTCGCCGTGAAATCCCTGCTGATGTGGTTTACCAGGATGAGTTAGTCACGGCGTTCCGCGATATATCTCCCCAGGCACCCAGCCATATCCTGATTATCCCGAATGTCCTGATCCCGACGATGAATGATGTCGATGCCAGCCACGAAGCGGCTCTCGGGCGTATGATGACTGTGGCGGCAAAAATCGCCGAACAGGAAGGAATAGCAGAAAGTGGTTACCGTCTGATCGTCAACTGTAATCGTGACGCCGGGCAAGAGGTTTATCATATCCATATGCACCTGGTCGGTGGCCGTGCACTGGGTCCATTGCTGGCTCGTCAGTAAGGGTAGACATGCGTTTATTGATGGCGTTATTACCGGTCGTTTTGCTGATAGGCTGTAGCAGCAAGCCGGGTATTGCAGTGAATAACCAGCAACGCGTGGTGATGGAATCTCCCGTCCTGACGGCGGGTATTATTCCCGGAACGCCATCAGTATCGGATTCCGGTGGGCAGAAAAAAGCCACCAGCACACTGGATAATAACCAGCCACATCCTGTGACCTTACATTACCGTTTCTATTGGTACGATAAACAGGGGCTGGATTTATTCCCGGTCGCTGATGCACGGACGGTGACGGTACCGGCCAACAGCCGCGTAACGATCAGTTCGCAAAACGGTAATCTTGATGCGTACAGCGTGCGTGTTTACCTTTATCTCTAATTTTTTGTACGGAGAAGGTTGATGAAAAAGTATTTCCTCATTGTGGCGATGGCCGCACTGATCCTGGGTGGTTGTACTTTGCCAAACCAGCAACAAACGCAGCCGCAGCAGCCTGAACAACCTCAGCAGCCGCAACAACCATTGCCTCCGGTAAATCCACCGGTGCCTGAACAGCCACAGATCCAGCCAGTTCCGCAACCGCCTAAGCTTGCCGATATCGACTGGACCGCTACCGTTGAGCCGATGCTGGCAAAAATGCTGAAAGCCAACGGTGTACAGCCCGGCAGCGTTCTGCTAGTCGATGGTGTAAAAAACAGCACGAATGGTTCGCTGCAAATGGCGAAAGCGACAGACGCATTACGTAATGCGCTGGCGAATAACACGACTTTCCAGGTCGTTCCTGCTGAACAATTGGCGTCGGCGAAGCAGTCACTGGGATTATCCCCGGATGACAGTCTGTCCTCAGTCAGCAAAGCTATTGGTCTGGCCAGCATAGTGAAAGCGCAGTATGTACTTTACAGCACGGTGAGCGGTGATGTGAAAGCGCCGACCATGTCAATGCGCCTGCTGACGGCGCCGAGCGGCGAAATTGTCTGGTCAGGTCGTGGCGCTGTCCAGAATTAACGCGCAGCTACAGCAACTGATTGAACAGCATTTCCCGGCGGTGAAAACCGCCGGTTTTCATTTATCACCCGTGGCCGGTCTGACGGGCGAAAGCTGGAAAATTGTTTCTCCGGCGGGCGATATGCTGGCCCGCCATCAGTCCTCCGATCGTCGGAATTCCGGGGTGGAAAGGCAACGTGAACATGCTATTTTGCGGCATATTGCGCGGCAGAGTTTGGGGCCGTATGTCAGACTCAGATCACCGCCGTGGCTGCTGGTGGAATGGATTGCCGGCACACCGCTCAGTGAGGCGGCATTTGCCTCTGCGGCGGGGCAAAAAGCAGTCAGCCAGAGCCTGGTGAAACTGCACCAACTGGCACTTTCTGGTTATCCCCTGGATTTGCACCGACAGTTTGCCCGTTACTGGCAGTATATTGACCGGCGCAGGCTGACGCCGCACTGGCTGGCGCTACACCAGAAAATGATGCGACGGAAATTGCCCGTGCCGCTGAACATGGCGCTTCTTCATATGGATATCCATGCGGGGAACCTGCTGAATACGGAGAAGGGCATGCGGATCATTGACTGGGAATATGCCGCCGATGGCGATACCGCGCTGGAAATCGCAGCGCTTATCCGCGGCAATGGCTTAGATCCACACCAGCAGGAAGCGTTTATTCGTGAATACGCAGAGGCCGGCGGCTATCGGGATCTTTCTCTTCTCCGCCAGCAGGTTAAACGCTGGCTGCCGTGGGTGGATTATCTGATGCTGATGTGGTTTGAAGTCCGCTGGGCGCAGACCGCTGATAAGAAATACAGCGAATGGGCGCAGCCATTGCGGGTCAGGCTGTTTGGCCGTGTCCATGATTAACATGTGAAAACTTAAAAGGAGCGCCATTTTGCTGGGACCTGTAATGCTGGATGTGGCTGGCTACGAGCTGGATGCCGAAGAACGTGAAATTTTGCAGCACCCGCTGGTCGGCGGGCTGATTCTGTTCACCCGAAATTACCATGACGTTGACCAGTTACATGAACTGATCCGTCAGATCCGCGCCGCATCACACGATCGTCTGGTGCTGGCCGTTGACCAGGAGGGCGGTCGCGTGCAACGCTTCCGCGAAGGTTTCACCCGTTTGCCTGCTGCCCAGTCTTTCGCAGCGCTTAATGAGGCACACGAAGCCGGACGTCTGGCGCAGGAGTCCGGCTGGCTGATGGCGTCAGAAATGATTGCGATGGATATCGACATCAGCTTCGCGCCGGTGCTGGATATCGGCCACATCAGTGCCGCTATCGGCGAACGTTCTTTCCACGCCGAACCGCAGAAAGCGCTCGACATGGCGGAGCAATATATTCTTGGTATGCATTCTGCGGGCATGAAAACCACCGGTAAACATTTTCCGGGGCACGGTGCCGTGAGTGCGGATTCCCATAAAGAAACGCCGCGCGATGAGCGCCCGCTCGATGTCATCCGTGAGCACGACATGGCAATCTTCCGCCAGCTGAATGCGCGTAAATTGCTGGACGCCGTGATGCCTGCGCACGTCATTTATACTCAGATTGACCCGCGCCCGGCCAGTGGTTCGCCATACTGGCTGCAGGAAGTTCTGCGCAAAGAGCTGAATTTCGACGGTGTGATTTTCTCTGATGATATATCGATGGAAGGCGCGGCTATTTTGGGCAGCTATCCGGAGCGTGCACAGGCTTCTCTGGACGCCGGATGTGACATGATTCTGGCCTGTAATAACCGAAAAGGTGCGGTGAGCGTGCTGGATAACCTGTCGCCGGTCAACGCTGAGCGTGTTGCACAGTTGTATCATCGGGGGCTGCACAGTGGAAAACAGGCCCGTCAGGACCTGATGAATTCAAGCCGCTGGAAGCAGGCGAACCGTGAGTTAACGGCGCTTGATGCCCGCTGGCAGGAGCACAAACAGGCGACCCGTTAACATTTCCCCGTGGGTTTGAGGGTGTGAACGCACATTCAGGATGAGGTAAACGATGATTATCTATTTACATGGTTTCGATTCAACCAGTCCCGGTAACCACGAGAAAGTACTGCAACTCCAGTTCATTGACCCGGACGTGCGCTTCATCAGTTACAGCACGCTACACCCGCGTCATGACATGCAACATTTGCTGAAAGAAGTTGATAAAGTGCTGCATGAAACTACCGACAAACTGCCGCTGATCTGCGGAGTCGGGCTCGGCGGGTTCTGGGCGGAACGCATCGGTTTTCTGTGCGGCATCCGTCAGGTGATGTTCAACCCGAACTTATCGCCGCAGGATAATATGGCCGGAAAAATTGACCGGCCGGAAGAGTACGAAGATATCGCCACAAAATGTATCAGTGATTTTCGTGAGAAAAACCGTGACCGTTGTCTGGTCATTCTATCCCGTGAAGATGGCGTGCTCGACAGCAGCAAAACAGCGGAGAAATTGCACCATTATTATCCGGTTGAATGGGACGAGCGTCAGACCCATAAATTCAAGGATATCTCGACCCATCTGCAACGTATCAAAGCCTTTAAAAATATCATTTGATTAACATTAACCGCTGAAAACCACTGCCATTGTGCGGTGGTTTTTTTATGTCTGAATCTCCCGTCAAAACGTTTTTTTCCCACATCCCGTGTCCTAACTGTCTGATTTAAAGAAGTCAAAATGCATGCCATTTCACTAAGTCAAATTATTCAAATGAATTTAAATTGACCTACATCAATTTTGGTATGACCAAATCACCACGCATGATATCCTCCGTCTCAGATACCGATTTAACTTAAGCAACCCTATGTAATATAAGGATAATATTTTTACTCTTATATAACAATTGGTTCACATTTGAGGGGGTCATTTTGACATCACCAATGAAGAAAATTGTGATTATCGGCGGTGGCGCCGGCGGTTTGGAACTGGCTACCAGCCTGGGCCATAAACTTGGCCGCAAGAAAAAAGCGGAGATCATTCTGGTTGATCGCAATCACAGCCATTTATGGAAACCGCTGTTGCACGAAGTTGCAACCGGCAGCCTGGATGACGGCGTGGACGCGCTGAGCTATCTGGCGCATGCCCGCAACCACGGTTTCACTTTCCAGATTGGCTCGCTGACCGATATCGATCGCGAAAACCAGAGCATCAAACTGGCTGAAATCCGTGATGAAAGCGGCGAAGTTCTGGTGCCCGTTCGCGACATCGCGTACGACACACTGGTCATGGCGCTGGGCAGCACGTCGAACGATTTCGGTACGCCGGGCGTGAAAGACCACTGCATTTTCCTGGACAATCCGCATCAGGCGCACCGTTTCCATAACGAGATGCTGAACCTGTTCCTCAAATTCTCGGCAAGCCCTGACAAGCAGAAGAAAGTGAATATCGCGATTGTCGGCGGCGGCGCGACCGGCGTTGAGCTTTCTGCAGAACTGCACAATGCGGTAAAACAGCTGCACAGTTACGGCTTTAAAGGGCTGGACAGCGATGCGCTGAACGTCACGCTGGTGGAAGCCGGTGAGCGTATCCTGCCTGCGTTACCTCCGCGTATTTCCGGCGCTGCGCATCAGGAACTGACCAAACTGGGCGTTCGCGTTCTGACGCAAACCATGGTGACCAGCGCCGATAAAAACGGCCTGAACACCAAGTCTGGCGAATTTATTGATGCTGACCTGATGGTCTGGGCTGCCGGCATTAAAGCGCCTGATTTCATGAAAGATATCGCCGGTCTTGAAACCAACCGCATCAACCAGCTGGTGGTCGAACCGACGCTGCAAACCACGCGTGATCCGAACATTTATGCGATTGGCGACTGTGCATCCTGCCCGCAGCCTTCCGGTGGTTTTGTGCCGCCGCGCGCGCAGTCTGCGCACCAGATGGCGTCCCGCTGCTTTGCTAACATCATGGCACAGCGCAAAGGGCAGAGCCTGAAACCGTACGTCTACAAAGACCACGGTTCGCTGGTTTCTCTGTCGCGCTTCAGCACCGTCGGCAGCCTGATGGGTAATCTGATGCGTGGCTCGATGATGATTGAAGGGCGCATGGCGCGTCTGGTTTATGTTTCCCTGTACCGCATGCATCAGATTGCGCTGCATGGTTACATTAAAACCGGCCTGATGATGCTGGTTGGCGGGATTAACCGTGTGATCCGTCCGCGTCTGAAACTGCACTGATTCTGAACTGCCGGCTTTTTTTCTGAGCTGGCTGAATCGTTTCAGACCTAAAAGCCTGTTTCTTACAGGCTTTTCCATTTTTTAGCACCACCTCCTGCCCGCAGCAGAAGATCTTGCTGCCTCCAGTTTGTCAGCTAAGAATCCTCCGAAACGCCCGCACGTACACCCATTTATCTCATTTACAGAATTCGTCTTATTGTTTGCTTACGTTTTGGCGGTCAGAATTAACAATAAGTTTACAGAAGGCGATTCGCGCACGCCGAACCTCAGATGTGTTGTTGTCCGCTGAGGTGTGCTCAAAACGGGCGCAGTTGCGCGGTAACATTTTCGGAGGAAGTCCTGTGAACAAGTCAATGTTAGCTGGGGTCGGTATCGGAGTGGCTGCGGCGTTGGGCATTGCTGGCGTTGCGAGCATGAACGTTTTTTCATCGGGCCCGCAGTATGCGCAGGTTGTCAGCGCGACGCCAATTAAAGAGACCACCAAAACTCCACGACAGGAATGCCGTGATGTGACCGTGACTCACCGTCGCCCTGTGCAGGATGAGCACCAGATTACCGGTTCCGTACTGGGTGCTGTCGCCGGTGGCGTGCTGGGACATCAGTTTGGCGGCGGACGCGGGCGTGATGTCGCGACGGTAGCCGGTGCGCTGGGGGGCGGTTACGCCGGTAACCGCGTCCAGAGCAGTATGCAGGAAAATGATACGTACACGACTCAGCAGCAGCGCTGTAAAACCGTGTACGACAAATCAGACAAAACGCTCGGGTATGATGTGACCTACAAAATAGGCGATCAGCAAGGGAAAGTTCGTATGGACCACGATCCGGGCACTCAAATTCCGCTGGATAAAAGCGGCCAGCTGCAGCTTACCCGTTCGTAATTCGCCGGTAAGCCAGACAAAAAGCAGCCTGAGGTTTTCCTCAGGCTGCTTTTTTTGTGCAGCGGAATCGCCAAAGGCTCAGGCAGCGGCGTTTTCCTGCTCGATTCCGTTCTTGTATTTCACGATGTCGGCCATTACCGCCAGCGCAATTTCAGCCGGCGTTTTGCTGCCGATGGCTAAACCCACCGGTGCATGAAGCCGCGCAAAATCCTGCGTCGTGAAATCCGCAATGGTCTGCAGGCGCTCACGCCGCCTGGCGCTGTTACGCTGTGAACCCATCGCACCGATATAAAACGCCGGTGTATTAATGGCTTCCATCAGCGTCAGGTCATCCATTCGCGGATCGTGCGTCAGCGCCACAATCGCCGTGTTGGCGTGACAGCCTTGCTGTTCGAGATACCGCGCCGGAAACTGTTTTTCCAGCCTGACCTCCGGTTTCAGCGCGGGCAAAAAGTTTTCCAGAATCTCTTCGCGGCATTCACAAATCACCACTTCAAAACCCAGCGCACAGGCGAAATCTGCGCAATATAGCGCGACGTTTGACAGCCCGGCGATCAGCAACTGCGGCGGGGCGGCAAGATGTAACGTCACACAGTCGCCGTCGCGCATCACCTGAGTGGAATTGCGGTAAGTCGTCAGCGTCAGATGATCGCAGGCCGCAGGCAGTGTGAGCGATTTATCCAGTGCGTAATGCCCGGCCAGCGCCATGCCCATTTTTTGCAGATACTCGCGGTTTCCGGCCGTGGCAGGGAGATATTCAATCAGTACGTCGAGCGACCCCCCGCACGGAAGCGCGATATTGGGCGTGAGGCCACCTTCGCCATAACGCACAATCTGACTGGCCTGCTGATATTCGCCCGCCGCGATGCGTTGTAAGAAATCTTCTTCCACACAACCGCCGGACAGCGAACCGCAGTAGCGCCCGTCGCTGGCGGCGACCAGCAGCGCACCGGGCACTCGCGGGGAAGAGCCATAAGTTGTCAGCACGGTACAAAGCCAGACCGGATGGTGCGTCAGCCAGTCGCTGGCCTGCGTAATAACTTGAATATCAAGATGTTGCATACAAATTTCCGTTTAAAACACGCGCTGAAAGTTGGGAAGGCAGATCGATATCGCGGATCACCGCCGGATTATTAAAATCTACGCGCAGCATTTCATGGTCGTGGAGCAGTTCCCGCGCGCCCTGATCGCCGCGCAGTTGCAGCAACTTTTCCCTGAGCGGGCTGGCAAATCCTACCGGATGCCCCGGCTCGTTTTGCCAGTAAGGGCGCGCAACGCTGGCGTGCCGCAGGGTGCCAGCCACAGCGATAAAAATCTCCGGCGTCACAAAAGGCATATCCGCAAGATGAATTAACCATCCGTTCCAGCCCGGCGTATCCCGCACGCCTGCGGCAATGGATTCACCGGTTCCGCCCGTTTCAGCCAGCGTCACCGGCACCTTCGCGCGGGCGCAACTGGCCTGAACCGGTACATTATCCGGACGGGTAATGACGTGAACCGGCATTCCGCTGGCCAGCGCCTGTGCCAGCGTCGTGTCGAAAATCGTCACAGAGTTTTCTGCTGTTTTCGCCATTACCGCATTGAGTTTATTGCCTGTGCCGCCCGCTGCGATAAACCGGTTTCCTGAACCCGCCGCGAGAAGAAGAATGCCTGCCATTTTGCGTCGATCCCTTTTGTTCATTGTTTGCGCAACACAAATAATTATCCCATTTCTTTGCGCAAGTTTGTGAATGAAGTATTAAAAATGTGTGATTCGTCATGACTTAAATTAAGTTGAATACCTATAATCACCCGCTATAAGCGGTATTTTCAGGATTTATTACAGATTGTGAAGTGCCGGAAAATAAGAAAGACAATAAGAAGCAAGGAAATTTATGAGCAATTTCAACCCGTCCAGACGGCGCTTTGTCAAAGGCGCGGTGATCGCTGGAGTCTCTGTTTATCTCGCCCCGTTGCACAGCAAGGCCTACGCCGCGCTGTTCGAAGAGAAAATTCTCCAGTCACCACAATGGGATGCGCAAAACAAGCGCGTCCGTTTCCGTATCGATGGCAAAGCGAAGGTTATGGGGCAAAAAGTTTTTGCCCGCGATATCCGCGCCAAAGACATGCCGCACTGGCCGCAAAAACAGGCCCATGCATTTATCCTGCGCGTGACGCAGGCTGACTGTATTTATGCAGGGTTAGATTTATCGCTGCTCGGCGATGATTTACAGCCAGATCAGCTGGTCACTGCCGACGTGCTGGCGCGCGATGGTCTGGCGTTCCCGGCGTTTTACGGGGAAGACATGTTGCTGCCGGAAGGCAAAACACCGGCCTATCTCGGCCAGGCCGTGGCGATTCTGGTCTATCAGGATTTCGCCAAATTCCGTTTCGCTAAAAATGCCCTGAAATTTAAAGATGGCGTAGTGCGTTACGGCGAAAAAACCGGGCCACTGGAACGTGATCCGTGGGGCACTTTCCGCTTTGTCCGCGTCGGTGGTGAAACTGCGTATGAAGACGATAAGTTCTCCAGCCTGAAAGATATGCCGGTGTTCCCGGTGGGTATGCGCAAACATCTGCCGGTCTGGCCGGAAGGGCGCGAAGGCGGCAAGCTGGACGAGCAGGGGATGTTCTTTGCCGGTGAAATGGCTGACGAGCTGAAAACGCCACCGCCGGGCTGGCTGGTGATGTCGCGCCATTTCACTACGCAATCGGTGGATACGTCCGCCCTGGAGCCGGATAACGCCAACGGCTGGTACGACGCCGCTTCGCAAACGCTGCATATGGTGGTGCCAACGCAATCACCGCAGGAAGTGGCCGACGAAATGCCGCGCATGATGGCAAAAGGTCACCGCACGGTGAAAACGCTGATCCTGCATCCGTGTTATACCGTCGGTTACGGTTCTAAAGATCACTATAACTTCCCGTACTACGGCGCAGTGGCGGCGATGTACGGTGACGGCGCGCCGGTACGCCTGGCGAACGACCGCTTCGAACAGTTCCAGTCTTCGCTCAAGCGCCATGCGTTTGATATGAACTACGACATTGCCGTGAACCGCGAAACCGGCATGCTTCAGTCATTTCACGCCGCGATGACCGCAGACGGCGGCGGCCGCAGCAACTTCACGCCGTCCGTTGTGATGGTCGGCGCAACCGCTGCGCAGTCGATTTACTACTTTCCGAAAAGTGATTTGTCCGCCGTCGGGCTGGCCTCCCGGGCGCTGGATGCCGGTTCCGCACGTGGTTACGGCACGCTGCAAAGCATGGCCGCTACCGAAATGATGATGGATGAACTGGCCGCTGAACTGAAGCTGGATCCGATCGCATTCCGCATGCGCAACGTCCTGAAATCCGGCATGAAAAACACCCAGGGCGCCATTCCGGCGGGCGCAATCCGTGCGGATGAAGTACTGGAAAAAGCCGCTGTTCATCCGTTATGGACGGAGCGTCAGAAGCGCAAGGCAGACTTTGAAAGCCAGAATCCGGGCAAGCGCTACGGCGTCGGTTTTGGCTGTGTGCAGAAAGACTTCGGCACCGGGGCAGAAACCTCTTTTGCCCGCGTGGAAGTCAGTGAAAACGGGCAAATCAGCCTGTGGCACAGCGGAGCAGAAATGGGCACGGGAATGTCCACGTCGCAATCCGTGTTGTGCGCCGAATGGCTGGGGAAACCGGCTGAACAGGCGCATTTCTCGGTAACCGACTGGTCCGTACTGCCGGTGGAAACCAGCGGCGATCCGTACATTATGTCGCAGGAAGATCAGGATAAACTGCAAACCAACCCGCGCTGGTCGCCGTCGTACTGCTCGCCGTCCAGCGCCAGTAACTCGGCCTATTACTTCTCCCACAGCACCCGCGAAGCGGCGCGCCTGATCTTCGACCACGGCCTGTGGCCCGCGGCGATGGCCATCTGGCAAACCGGCATTGGCGGAGGACAGGCTGCGCCGTACATCGTGCGCAAAGAAGATGCGCGCTGGGTGGATGGCGGCCTGACGGCCAACGGAATGCAAATTCTCAGCCTCGAAACGCTGGCGAAAAAAGCCTATGAAATGAAAGGCCTGACCGGTGCGACCGTTCACGTCTTTAACCGCTGGCAGTGGGCCGAAGCTGATTTCACGCTGAACAATACCCGTCAGCGCGTGCCTGTCGACGGGATGTCCGTGCGTCAGGGCGCGGGCGAATACCAGACGCTCAACCGCGACGCCGTCTATTACCCGCCAACCCAGCGTAATAACGCGTCGGTGACCTATTACAGCGCGGTCGGCACGCTGGCCGAAATCTCAGTGGAAATCGCGACCGGTAAAGTTGAGTTGCTGACGCACCATTCGATTATGGAGTGCGGCAATCTGATCGTGCCTGAACTGGTTTCCGGCCAGTTGCAGGGCGGGCTGGCGATGGGAATCGGCCATGCATTACACGAGTATCTGCCACTGTACGAAGACGGGCCGGGCAACGGGACCTGGAACTTCAACCGCTACCACTTGCCGCGCGCCAGCGACGTCGCCGTCTGGAAACAAACCAGCGACATCCTGCCTGCGCTGTCGGAAACCGATCCGCCGAAAGGCATGGCAGAAGTGGTGATGATCCCGGTCGTCGCCGCGCTGGTGAACGCCATCGCCCATGCCACCGGCCACCGTTTCCGTGATTTGCCCGTCCGTGCTGAAAATATTCGTGAGGTTTTACAATGAGCATCAAAACGCAGCCTTTAGAGCTGACTATCAACAATCAACATTACGGCCCGCTGGATGTTCCCGAAGGCCTGATGATGATCGACTTTCTTCACGAATACGTAGCGCTGACCGGTTCCCGCCTCGGCTGCGGGCAGGGGATTTGTCACGCCTGCGTGGCGATTGTCGATCATGAAAGCGGCACCAGCGAAGAAGTGCGGACCTGCATTACCGGCGCACATTTCTTTCATGGCAAAAAAGTGCGTACCGTCGAAGGACATGCCAAAACCGATGACAAAGGCGAAGTCACGCTGTCGCCGGTTCAGCAGGCGTTTCTGGAACATTACAGTTTCCAGTGCGGTTACTGCACGCCGGGCTTTGTCAATGCGGCAACGTTGCTGCTTGAGCGTCTGGAAAAAAATCCAATCGCACTGAATGAGCTGGAAGGTGCGATTGAAGCGGCGCTGGAAAATCACATCTGCCGCTGTACCGGTTACGTGCGGTATTACGAAGCGGTGCGTGATGTCGTGATGAAAACTCCAGGCCTGATCCGGGAGCACGCGTGATGAAAAAACGTCTTTTTCTCCTGCTGCTGGCGGTGATTATCATCGTTGTGGCGGTGCTCTGGTGGCGTGAAAACCGCACGCCGGACGCGCCGGTGCAAAAAGTCACGGCGGACACCACACAGATTGAACGTGGCCGTTATCTGGTTCAGGCGTCCGACTGCGCCGCGTGCCATACCGCGTCCGGCGGCGCTCCGCTGGCGGGCGGTTATCCGCTGGACACGCCGTTCGGCAAAATCTTTGGCAGCAACCTGACGCCGTCCGCAGATGACGGTATCGGCCGCTGGACGTCGGATGATTTCTATCTGGCGCTGACCAAAGGCGTTGCGCCGGGCGGGCGTCATCTGTATCCGGCGATGCCTTACACCTCGTATAAAGGCGTGACCCGTAAGGATTCTGACGACATGTACGCATTTCTGATGACGCGTCCGGCGGTGAATCAGCCGGTGCCGGAAAACGAAATGCCGTTCCCGTTCAACCAGCGCATGGCGATGATCGGCTGGAACCTGCTGTTCCGCAGCGCCGATCCGATCCCGGCCAGTTCGCAGGGCGATTCTGCTGACTGGCAGCGCGGGCAATATCTGACGGATGTGCTGGGTCACTGCGGCGAATGCCATACACCACGCGGTGCGCTGGGTCAGATGCATACCGATAACAACCTGAAGGGCGGAACGCTGGGGCGGATCACCGCGCCGGACATCACCCCGCAGGCGCTGGCGCAGCGCGGCTGGAACCCGGCAGATCTCAGCCGTTTCCTCGCCACCGGCATTGCACCACAGGGATCGGCGTTTGATGAAATGCACAAAGTTGTCGATCTCAGCACCCGTCATCTTACCGAAGACGATCACCGCGCGATCGTCACTTATCTGCTGGGCGACAAACCGCCTGCGGCTGTCCCGGTGGCTATCGGACAGGGCGGCAATGACGCCGGGCGCATCACGTATCTGGATCAGTGTTCCGGTTGCCATATGGCTGACGGTTCCGGCAAACCGCACGTTGCCGTGGCGATGCAAAACAACGCCACGCTGCGCCAGCCCGATGGCCGTAACCTGATTGTTTCGGTACTTGAAGGCTTACCGGCGCAGGAATTCCCAAACGGCGAAAGCATGCAGCCGATGCCGGGCTTTGCGGAGCGGCTGAACGACGCGCAGATTGCCGAAATGGTGAATTACCTGCGCGTAACGTTCGGCGGATTGCCGGGCGATATCACGCCAGAGCAGGTGAAGGCGCTGCGTAAACCGTAGCGGGACGCGCTGATAAAGTATAAAAAAGCCCGGTGGGAATATTCACCGGGCTTTTTATTTTATGACGATAGCCGTCATATCAGATGCTCTGTAAACTCCCCGAGCATGTCGCCGACAAACTTCAGACGTTTTGGCCGGTCAGTGAGATCGAGCATAAACTTCAGTTTGGTCGGGCCATCAAGGCGATAAACCTGCGGCTGTTTTTGCAGCAGGCCAATCAGGAAGCCCGGATCTACACGGTTTTTATCGCCAAACTCGATGAACCCGCCACGCTCGTTGCCTTCAATACGTTTGATGCCCAGCGCTTTCGCGTTCAGGCGCAGCACGGCAATCTGCAACAGATTACGCGCGCCGTCCGGCAGCGTGCCGAACCGGTCAATCAGCTCAACGCGCAGCTCATCCAGCTCGCCTTCGGTTTTGGCACTGGCGATACGCTTGTACAGTGACAGACGCGTGTTGACGTCAGGAATGAAATCTTCCGGCAACAGCGCAGGCATACGCATTTCAACTTCGGTCTGGCTGGTGGTCAGATCTTCCAGCGACGGCTCGCGGCCTTCTTTCAGCGCTTCGACGGCGTTTTCCAGCAGTTCCATATAGAGCGAGAAACCGATGCTGGTCATCTGGCCGCTCTGGCCTTCACCAAGCAGTTCACCGGCGCCACGAATTTCAAGGTCGTGCGTTGCCAGCGCAAAACCGGCACCCAGGTCTTCGAGCGACGCGATAGCTTCCAGACGTTTGTGCGCATCCGTTGACATCGCTTTCGGCGGCGGCGTCAGCAGATAAGCATACGCCTGATGATGCGAACGCCCGACGCGGCCACGGAGCTGATGCAACTGCGCCAGCCCGAAGTGATCCGCGCGCTCAATAATGATGGTGTTAGCCGTCGGAATATCGATCCCGGTTTCAATGATGGTGGTACACACCAGCACGTTAAAACGCTGATGATGGAAATCATTCATCACGCGTTCGAGGTCGCGTTCGCGCATCTGGCCGTGGCCGATGGCAATACGCGCTTCCGGCACCAGATCTGCCAGACGCTGCGTGGCTTTCTCTATATTTTCAACATCGTTGAATAGGTAGTAAACCTGCCCGCCGCGCAGGATTTCACGCAGAATGGCCTCGCGAACCACCAGACTGTCGTACTCACGCACGAACGTTTTGACCGCCATACGGCGCGCCGGTGGCGTGGCAATAATCGACAAATCGCGCATGCCGCTCATCGCCATATTCAGCGTGCGCGGAATTGGCGTGGCGGTGAGGGTGAGAATATCGACATCCGCACGCATCGCTTTGATGCGCTCTTTATGCCGCACGCCGAAGCGGTGTTCTTCATCGACAATCAGCAGGCCGAGGTCTTTCCAGCGCAAATCACTTTGCAGCAATTTATGTGTGCCGATGATGATATCGACCTTGCCTTCGACCGCATCTTCCAGCACCGCGTTTTGTTCTTTGGCGCTGCGGAAACGGGACATCATTTCAATGCGCACCGGCCAGCTGGCGAAGCGGTCACGGAAGTTATCGAAATGTTGTTGCGCCAGCAGCGTGGTGGGCACCAGAACCGCGACCTGTTTGTTGTTGGAGACCGCGAGAAACGCCGCGCGCATCGCCACTTCGGTTTTACCAAAGCCCACGTCGCCGCATACCAGGCGATCCATCGCCAGCGGCTGCGTCATATCCGTGAGAACGGCGTTGATGGCCTGCGCCTGATCCGGCGTGGTTTCAAACGGGAATGCCTGGCAGAACAACTGGTACTGCTCTTTATCATGCTTGAAAGCAAAACCGGCTTTCGCTTCACGCTGGGCGTAGATATCCAGCAGCTCGGCGGCCACGTCGCGTACTTTCTCGGCGGCTTTCTGACGGGCTTTCGACCAGGCTTCACCGCCCAGTTTATGCAGTGGCGCACTTTCATCCGCGCCTCCGGCATAACGGCTGATCAGATGCAGGGATGACACCGGCACGTAAAGTTTGTCTTCACCGGCATAAGTCAGAATCAGGTATTCAGCGGTAATCCCGCCGGTTTCCAGCGTGGTCAGGCCAAGATAACGGCCCACGCCATGCTCAACGTGAACCACCGGCTGGCCGGGGCGCAGCTCGGCAAGGTTGCGGATCAGCGTGTCGGTGTTAATCGACCGGCGGCTGTCCTGACGACGGCGCGCCACGCGCTCACCGAGCAAATCACTTTCACAAATCAGCGCCATCTGTTTATCCGCATCAAGAAAACCGCGTTCACACGCACCGATCATGATGTAGCGACCGGCAGTTTCGGCTTCTTCAATGCGGGTAATCAGCGTCGGCATCAGTTTGATGCGCGCCAGCAAATCTTGCAGCGTTTCGCGGCGGCCTTCACTTTCCACCGAGAACACCAGGCTGCCCGCGAAAGATTCATTGAACCGGCGCAGGTTGTCCATCGGCGCTTTGTTTTGCGGCTGCACGGATAAATCCGGCAGCTTCTCGTAGCTCAGGTTGGTGTTGGCGGCTTTCTTCGGCAGGGAATCCGTACGCAACTGGACGCGCGGCCAGGCTTTCAGTTCGGCGTGCAGCGCATCGACGCGCAGCCAGAGGTTTTCCGGTTCAAGCAGCGGACGCATCGGATCCACGCGACGGCTTTCATAACGCTGGCAGGCATCCTGCCAGAAACGCTCGGCTGCGGCTTCCAGGTCACCGGTATTAAGCACCAGCGTGTTTTCCGGCAAATAGCTGAACAGCGTGGTCAGCGGCTGGCTGAAAAACAGTGGCTGCCAGTATTCGATACCGGCGGGGAAGGTGCCTTTACTGACCTGCTGATAAACGTGCTCGGCGTCACGGCGCACCTCAAACTTCTCGCGCCACTGGCTGCGGAACAGTTCGATGGCATTTTTGTCGGTTGGGAATTCGTGCGCAGGTAGCAGATTAATGTGGTCAACTTCCGTCAGCGTGCGCTGTGTGTCCACATCAAAAATGCGCAGGCTGTCGATTTCATCGTCGAAGAAATCGATGCGGTACGGCTCTTCGCTACCCATCGGGTATAAATCGAGCAGGGCGCCACGGGTCGCAAATTCACCGTGTTCCATCACCTGATCGACACTGCGGTAACCGGCCTGTTCCAGCTGTGACCGCAGTTTGTCGCGCGAAAGCTGCTGGCCTTTTTTCATCACCAGTGCATGGCCGTGCAGGAATTCATGCGGGCACACACGTTGCATCAGCGTATTTACCGGCAGGATAATAATGCCGCGCTCCATCGTCGGAAGCTGATACAAACTGGAAAGACGCGACGAAATGATTTCCTGATGCGGTGAGAAACTGTCGTAAGGCAGTGTTTCCCAGTCCGAAATACTCAGAACCTTATGATCGGTAAATTGTTGAATTTCATCGCGCAGGCGCAGGGCATTTTGCATATCCGGCGCAATCAGCATGACCGGACCGGTGTGGCGCTCACTGATTTGGGCGCATTCAAGCGCGCAGGCGGAGCCGGTAAGCTGCCCTAACTGACGGGTATCGCCCGGGCGTTCAGGCAGCGAATAACGATAATCTTGAGACATAGGCTGTTTGGAGTTCTCGTTTTGGCGGCTGTAGGAGGCCAATTAGCAGACCGTATCTTGCTTTGCAGGGGTAATCGGGGTCAACCCGTTGTCTGTATAAAATGGTCAACGGCGTCACAAACTTAAACCGATTACTTTGGGTTAGTGGTTCCATAAAGCGGTGCTAGCCTTTATTATCCTTGATCACTTTAGTCTGCGCCATGCACTTATTTGCGGCCAAGCACTTAAAACGGAAGTCATGTATCAACCTGTCGCGTTATTTATAGGCCTGCGCTACATGCGCGGGCGTGCTTCGGACCGCTTTGGGCGGTTTGTCTCCTGGTTATCTACCATAGGCATCACTCTCGGAGTGATGGCGCTGGTGACCGTCTTGTCCGTGATGAACGGCTTTGAGAAGGATCTGGAAGGTAACATTCTGGGTCTGATGCCTCAGGCGCTGATCACGGCACCGAACGGTTCAATCGACCCGCAGAAAATCACCCACGATCAGGTTTCCGCGCTGAAGAGTGTGAACAGCGCTGTGCCGCTGACCACCGGTGACGTGGTGTTGCAAAGCCCGGGCAGTGTGGCCGTGGGGGTCATGCTGGGAGTGGATCCTTCACAGCACGACCCGCTGGCAAAATACCTGATTGGCGTCGCCCAGCAGGAACTGCAGCCGGGTCAATACAACATCATTCTCGGCGATCAGCTGGCGCAACAGCTTAAAGTCCGTCGTGGCGATCAGTTGCGCCTGATGGTGACCAGCGTCAGCCAGTTCACGCCGGTCGGGCGCGTACCAAGCCAGCGGCTGTTTAACGTTATCGGAACCTTCTCTGCCAACAGCGAAGTCGACGGTTACCAGATGCTGGTGAACATTCAGGACGCGTCGCGTCTGATGTTATACCCGAAAGGTAACGTCACCGGCTGGCGATTATTTCTCGATAAACCGCTGGACGTCGATACCCTGAGCCAGCAAAAACTGCCGGACGGTGCCAGCTGGAAAGACTGGCGCGAGCGCCGCGGCGAGCTGTTCCAGGCGGTACGCATGGAAAAAAATATGATGGGCTTGCTGCTCAGCCTGATTGTTGCCGTCGCCGCGTTTAACATTATTACGTCACTGGGTTTGCTGGTGATGGAGAAACAGGCGGAAGTGGCAATTTTACAAACGCAGGGCCTGAGCCGCCGCCAGATTATGGCGCTGTTTATGGTGCAGGGCGCGAGTGCGGGTGTGATAGGCGCACTGCTTGGCGCCTTGCTCGGCGTGCTGCTCGCCACGCAGCTCAATACGATTATGCCTGCCATTGGCCTGATGCTGGATGGCGCCTCGCTGCCGGTCGACATTGAACCGGTTCAGGTGGTGATCATCGCGATTGTCGCGATGGCTATCGCTTTATTGTCAACGCTTTACCCTTCCTGGCGCGCTGCTGCCACCCACCCCGCAGAGGCTTTACGTTATGAGTAATTCTTTATTATTGCAGTGTGACAACCTCTGTAAGACTTATCAGGAAGGCAAAATGCACACCGATGTATTGCGCGACGTGAGTTTCGCGATGCAGCCGGGTGAGATGATGGCGATTGTCGGGACCTCCGGTTCCGGCAAAAGTACGTTGCTGCATTTGCTGGGTGGTCTGGATTCTCCGACGTCTGGCGAAGTGATTTTTAAAGGCAAGTCGCTGAACGCGATGTCTTCTTCGGCGAAATCAGAACTGCGTAACCGCGAACTGGGCTTTATTTATCAGTTTCACCATTTGCTGCCTGATTTTACCGCGCTGGAAAACGTGGCGATGCCGCTGCTGATTGGCAAAAAGAAATCTGCCGAAGTGCAGGAGCGCGCGATGGCGATGCTGGAAGCCGTGGGGCTGCAACATCGCAGCAGCCACCGTCCTTCAGAGCTTTCCGGCGGCGAACGTCAGCGTGTGGCGATTGCCCGTGCGCTGGTCAATAATCCTTCTCTGGTGCTGGCGGATGAACCGACCGGTAACCTGGATCAGCGCAATGCCGACAGTATTTTCGAACTGCTGGGCGAGCTGAATGTGCGTCAGGGCACGGCATTTCTGGTGGTGACACATGATTTGCAGCTGGCGAACCGGCTGACGCGTCAGCTGGAAATGCGTGACGGCAAACTGCAGCAGGATTCGATGTTGCTGGGAGCGAAGTAATGTCAGGCATTCCATTTTCTTTACTGATAGGCCTGCGGTTCAGCCGTGGCCGCCGTCGCAGCGGCATGGTTTCACTGATTTCAGTGATTTCAACGTTAGGGATCGCGCTGGGTGTGGCGGTGCTGATCGTCGGGTTGAGTGCGATGAACGGCTTTGAGCGTGAACTGAAAGAGCGTGTGCTGGCGGTGGTTCCTCACGGAGAAATCCGCCCGGTGAATCAGCCCTTCAACAACTGGCAGGGCGTGCTCGACCGTGTGGAGAAAGTCCCGGGAATTGTGGCCGCTGCGCCGTACATCCAGTTCAATGGTCTTATTGAGCACGGCGCGAAATTGCGCGCAATTCAGCTGAAAGGCGTAGATCCGCAGAGCGAACCGCGTGTCAGCGCCGCACCGAAGTTTGTGCAAAACAACGCCTGGCAGAACTTTAAAGCAGGGCAGCAACAGCTGATCCTCGGCAAAGGCGTTGCGGATGCGGTGGGCGTGAAGCAGGGCGACTGGGTGACGGTGATGATCCCTAACAGTGACCCTGAAATGAAACTGTTGCAGCCAAAACGCATCCGTTTGCAGGTTACCGGTATTTTACAACTCAGCGGGCAGCTTGATCACAGCCTGGGCATGGTGCCGCTGGCCGATGCGCAGCAATATCAGGACATGGGCACCAGCGTCACGGGCATTGATATTAAAGTGAACGATGTCTTTGCTGCACAAAAGCTGGTGCACGACGCAGGTGAAGTGACGCAGGCTTACGTTTATATCAGCAGCTGGATTGGCACATACGGCTATATGTATCGTGATATCCAGATGGTACGCGCCATCATGTATATGGCAATGGTGTTGGTGATCGGCGTAGCATGTTTCAATATCGTTTCTACACTGGTAATGGCAGTGAAAGATAAAAGCAGCGATATTGCGATTTTGCGCACATTGGGTGCAAAAGACGGGCTTATCCGCGCGGTCTTCATCTGGTATGGCTTGCTGGCCGGGCTGGTGGGCAGTGTCGCCGGTGTGGTCATTGGTGTGATTGCCGCGTTCCAGCTCACCAATATCGTGAATGCACTGCAAAAAATTACCGGGCATCAGTTTTTGTCCGGCGATATTTATTTTATCGACTTCCTGCCCTCTGAAGTTCACTGGCTGGATGTCGCAGGCGTACTGGTTACTGCGCTGGTTCTGAGTTTGCTGGCGAGCTGGTATCCGGCACGTCGCGCAAGCCGTATCGACCCGGCAAGAGTCCTGAGCGGCGGCCAGTAATCCTTAAGACACAGAAAAGAAAGGTAAGGAGCAGTTATGCGCACACGTCATCGTCTGTGTCGGTTTCGTAAAAATAAACGTATTCGCCACCAGCGTTTCCGGTCGAATATTTTCCACCGTGATTCGATGGCTGCGTCATCGCTGAAAAAACCGTTTGTGGTGGTGCTGACGGGGGCCGGGATTTCTGCCGAGTCGGGCATCAGGACTTTCCGTGCTGCCGACGGCCTGTGGGAAGAGCACCGCGTGGAAGACGTGGCGACGCCGGAGGGGTATCGCCGCGATCCGGAGCTGGTGCAGCGTTTTTACAATGAACGCCGTCGCCAGTTGCAACAAGACGATCTCAAACCGAATGCCGCGCATTTTGCCCTGGCAACGCTTGAGGAAGCGCTCGGGGATAATTTCCTGCTGGTGACGCAGAATATCGATAATCTGCATGAACGGGCGGGGAGTTCACGGGTGATCCACATGCACGGCGAGCTGCTGAAAGTGCGCTGTACGCAATCAGGGCAGGTTCTGGACTGGCCGGGCGATTTAACCGTTGATGATCGTTGCCATTGTTGCCAGTTCCCGGCACCGCTGCGGCCGCATATTGTCTGGTTCGGTGAAATGCCGTTTGGCATGGATGAGATTTACGATGCACTGGCAAAAGCCGATTTCTTCGTTGCTATTGGTACCTCAGGGCATGTTTACCCGGCTGCCGGGTTTGTCCATGAGGCGCGCATCGGTGGAGCCTGTGCGGTTGAACTGAATCTTGAACCCAGTCAGGTAGAAAGCGAATTCGACATGAAGCATTACGGCCTGGCGAGTCAGGTTGTTCCTGAATTTGTGCATAAATTTTTAACGAAAACAAACGAGGCCTGGCAATAAGCCGGGCTTTTTTATCGGTTTGTTGGTCGTAAAGTCAAAAATTGCGCCCGCCCCATAGACTTATCCCCCTAAACTTGGTGAAAAATGACCTGACGCAATATTCACGGTTTTCATGCTGCGCATAATAAAACCCAGCTGCCTGAGGATACCCAAATGAATAAGTTGCTTGATCGTTTTCTTCATTATGTTTCTTTCGATACCCAATCTAAGCCCAACGTTAAACATACGCCCAGCACTGAGGGGCAAACAAAACTGGCACAGGCACTGCGCAATGAGCTGACTGAGCTGGGATTTTCACAGGTTACACTCAGTGATAAAGGCTGCGTGATGGCAACATTACCGGGCAACGTTGCCTGGAAGGTGCCGGTCATTGGCTTTATCTCTCATCTTGATACCGCACCGGATTTTACCGCGAAGCACGTTAATCCGCAGATTGTGGAAAATTACCGCGGCGGTGATATTGCGCTGGGTAATGGTGATGAAATTTTATCTCCGGTGATGTTCCCGGTATTACATCAGTTGCTTGGCCACACGATTATCACTACCGACGGCAAGACGCTGTTAGGCTCCGATGATAAATCGGGTATTGCCGAAATTATTACTGCAATGGTCCGGCTGAAAAATAGCAATATTCCGCACGGCCCGGTACGTATCGCGTTCACGCCGGATGAAGAGATTGGCAAAGGGGCGCAAAGCTTTGATGTTCCGGCTTTTGGTGCTCAATGGGCTTACACCGTTGATGGCGGTGGCGTGGGGGAACTGGAGTTTGAGAATTTTAATGCCGCTTCAGCAACCATCAAAATTGTCGGTAACAATGTTCACCCTGGCAGCGCCAAAGGTGTGATGGTCAATGCTTTATCGCTGGCGACCCGTTTCCATAATGAGTTACCGGTCGGGGAAACGCCTGAACACACCGAGGGTTATGAGGGGTTCTATCACCTGACCACGATCAAGGGAAACGTAGAGCGTGCGGAAATGCACTACATTATCCGCGACTTCGATAAAGTGCAGTTTGAAGCCCGCAAGCAAAAAATCATTGATATCGCCCATTTGGTGGGTAAGGGACTGCATCGTGATTGTTATATCGAGGTGACGCTGGACGACCACTATTACAACATGCGCGATAAAGTGGCGCAGCATCCGCACATTATTGCGCTGGCGCAACAGGCGATGAAAGACTGCGATATCGAGCCGATCATGAAGCCTATCCGCGGCGGTACCGATGGTGCACAGCTTTCTTTCCGTGGCCTGCCTTGCCCTAATATCTTTACCGGTGGTTATAATTTCCATGGTAAACATGAATTTGTAACGCTTGAAGGCATGGAAAAAGCGGTGGCTGTGATTATGCGTATCGCTGAACTGACGGCCAAAGAGGCCGTGAAACACTAACGTTTTCCTCTACGGAAAATGAAAAAAGGGGCGATGCTGTAAACATCGCCCCTTTCTGTTTTATAACTATCAGTCGTTAAAGTACCAGTAGCCACTGTTAACCAATGCACACAGCAGTGCGAGGAACGACGGATCGTCCAGTGCATCACCCAACATTTCTTTAGTCACGGTTTTGTGGCGGGCCATCGCATCGACAGCCGCGATATGCTCAGTGGTCATCGCCTCACCGTTGACGTAGCAGGTATCACCTACGCGTACGACACGCAGGCCGCCAAGGCGTTCCAGCGTTTCTCCCGAGTCCAGTAATTCGTAAATCTCACCGGCCTGATACGGTGGTTCTGGCGGTGCCAGATCCAGCTCGTGGCGTGATTGAGAAATAAACTCACCAAACCAGGTATTGAAATGCGCCGGATTGCCGATCAGATCCAGCATCATACCGCGCAGTTTATCCAGCTCGGCTGGCTGCACTTCGGCAGGATGTTCGCGCTCGACCAGTTCCGGATCACTGTAACGGTGGCTGCCTAATTCACGGGAAAGCACGTAGTCAGCAAAGCCGCTGACCATTTCACGGGCATTTGGCGCACGGAAGCCCACAGAATAGTTCAGTGAGTTTTCGAGCGAATAGCCGTCATGAGGGAATCCCGGTGGAATGTAGACGATATCGCCGGGTTCCAGCTCTTCATCGATAATTGCTTCAAACGGCTCGACCTGAAGCAAATCGGGATGCGGGCAATGCTGTTTCATGGCGACTTTTTCACCCACACGCCAGCGGCGGCGGCCCGTGCCCTGAATGATAAAGACATCGTACTGATCGAGATGCGGGCCTACACCACCTCCGGGCACGGAGAAGGAGATCATCAGATCATCCATACGCCAGTCAGGAATATGGCGGAACGGCGTCATCAGATGGGAAGAAGGTTCGTGCCAGTGATCGACAGCCTGGACCAGTACCGACCAGCCCGTTTCCCCCAGATGATCATAGCTTTCAAACGGACCGTGGCTGACATTCCATTTCCCGTTCTGATGGCTGACCAGACGGCTGTCTACTTCGTTTTCCATCGCCAGCCCCGCCAGTTCGTCAGGGGAAATCGGGTCAACGAAATTTGCAAAGCCGCGTTTCAACACGACAGGACGTTTTTGCCAGTAACGTGCCAGAAAATCGTTCCAGTCCAGATTGAGTTGGTAATCCATTTTTTTTCCAAAAAGAGGAGAGTCTGTAAAGGATTATAACGGAAGGTGTTGCGGCTGAGTTGGGTAATCGTCAGCAAATTTCGTGTTCAGGAGGCTAAAACAGCGAAATTTGCCGGAGAATAAAACAATGGGAGAGTTATTCCAGCTCAATGCCATGCTGAAGGCTAAAGCTGACCCGCATACTGGCACCGCCAAGCGGGCTGTCACCGATGATAATTTTGCCGTCGTACTGCTCGATGATGTCATTCGCCAGTGAAAGGCCCAGCCCTTGCCCCGGACGCAATGTATCGGCACGCTGGCCGCGCTGGAAGATCACTTCGCGCTTGCTTTCCGGGATACCGGGGCCGTCATCTTCAATGAGAATAACCAGCTCGTGTTCAGTATGAATGGCACTTATTTCGACGAACTCCAGACAGTACTTGCAGGCGTTATCAATAACATTGCCCATGACCTCCATGAAGTCATTTTTTTCGCCGACGAAAGTGACTTCCGGTGAGATATCCACGGTGATCACCACCCCTTTGCGCTGATAGACCTTGTTCAGTGCAGAGCACAGCCCGTCAAGAATGGCGGGAACGGAATGGATTTCGCGGATCAGCAAATGTTGTTCAGAGCGCAGTGTTGCGCGGTGCAGGTAATAGCCAATTTGCTGAGAAATACGACTGATTTGCTCAAGCATCACGGGTTCGGCTTCTTCAATGGTCATTTGCTTGCCGTTACGCAACGCACGCAGGGTCGACTGCAACACGGCCAGCGGTGTTTTCAGGCTATGCGTTAAATCTGCCAGCGTGGTGCGGTAGCGATCATAACGGCCACGTTCGCCGTGCAGTAAAATATTCAGGTTACGCACCAGTCCGTGCAGCTCGCGGGGCGGGTTCTCATCCAGCGATTCACGTTCGTGCGTTTCCAGTTCGGCCACCTGGTGTATCAGCTCTTTGATGGGGCGCAGGCTCCAGTAGGCCGCCAGCCATAACAGCGGCACCACCAGCAGCAGGTTCGCCAGCAGGACATAACTGAACCATTCCCACACCAGATCCGAGCGTTGTAATTCCTGCGGGATCGTATCGACAACGACAATATTCAGAGCCGGCAGGCGTGCCGTCGCATTGTAGGTGTTCACCGCAATGGAGTGAGTCATTGCATTGGCGTCGGTGTCATCGTAGTTTTTTAGCTTATCCTGGGCTTTCGGGTTATTCCCCAGGACTTCACTGCTGATTTGCGTGTCAGTATCCAGCTCATAGAAACCCGGCTTATTCATCCACGATTTGTCGATATGTGCTTCCAGCTCAGGTATCCGGCGCTCTGCCCACAGTAATTTTCCGTCGGCATCATAAATGAAGACCAGCGTTGGGGTATTGAGATCAAGATCAGGCGGAACATTGATGGTCAGTTTGCCGTCACGCCACTGTGCGAGGCTGAAAAACAGATTGCTTTCGCCGCGCAGCAGCCGGTAGGCCGACTTATCAAAGCTCACCATGTAACCCACAACGGCCACCAGCCCGTAGGCCAGTGACAGTGCAAGAACAACCGCCGCGGTCGCCATCATAAAGCGGACGCGAAGGGAGAAGGGGGTCTTACTACGTCCTTTCATAATGCATCCTTTAGCCGGGTGCTGCGCAATTACTGGCGGATATCGAAACGGTAACCCTGGCCGCGTACGGTCGTGATCACATCTTCAGGATGCCCGGCCTGCAATTTTTTACGCAAGCGCCCCATCAGGACGTCCACGGTGTGGCTTTCGCGCAATTCAGCGTCGGGATAAAGCTGTAGCATCAGGGAATCTTTGCTGACAACCTTTCCTGCGTTACGGATCAACGTTTCAATAATGGTGTATTCGAATGCCGTCAGTTTGATCGGCTCTTCGTTGACGGTCAGCTCGCGACGCGAGAGATCAATCTGGAAAGGCGCAAGTGTAATCACTTGCGATGCAAGACCGCTGTTACGGCGCATCAGCGCCTGCATGCGGGCCAGCACTTCTTCGAGATGGAAAGGCTTGGTGACGTAATCATCGGCTCCGGCTTCCAGGACCGCGACTTTATCCTGCCAGCTTTCACGGGCGGTTAGCACCAGAATCGGCAGATTGGTCTGATGGCTACGCCAGCGGCGGATCAGGCTCAGGCCGTCTTCACCCGGCAAACCGAGATCGACAATCGCGATATCAGGTGCGTGCTCGTGCAGGAAGTAATCCGCCTCTTTGGCGTCTTCCGCCGCATCAACCTGATGACCCATTTCCCGCAGCTGTACCGAGAGGTGGTGGCGTAGCAGTGCGTTATCTTCAATGACTAAAATTCGCATGGTGATTCCTTGTTCTCAGTACGCGGAAAATGATGACTAATTTGATGCGGTTAAGTCTAAATGATCCTGAAACATTTTAATCAACCCAGGCTCAACACAGGGCGGAGAAACATCAACAAAACATAAACGAATTATAAACGGCTTTAATGGAAAGAGGAGACAGAATGCTTTTGGAAAAGAGAGCGTGTTATTGATTCATAAAAAAGGGTGACCTTAAGGCCACCCGGTTTTGCTAAACGAAGCCAACGCTTATTTCAGCTCGTCAACCATGGTCGTAGCACGGCCAATGTAATTGCCCGGTGTCATGGCTTTCAGACGGACTTTCTCTTCTTCCGGTAATTCCAGAGAATCGATAAAGGCCTGCATACCTGCCGCATCAACACGTTTACCACGGGTCAGCTCTTTCAGCTTCTCGTAAGGTTTTTCGATGCCGTAACGACGCATCACCGTCTGGATTGGCTCCGCCAGCACTTCCCAGTTGTGATCCAGTTCGTTCGCCAGATTCGCTTCGTTCACTTCCAGCTTGCTGACGCCTTTCAGGGTGGCCTGATACGCAATCAGTGCATAACCCAGACCCACGCCGAGGTTACGCAGCACGGTGGAGTCGGTCAGGTCACGCTGCCAGCGGGAAACCGGCAGTTTGCTGGCCAGATGCTGCAAGACTGCGTTGGACAAGCCAAGGTTGCCTTCGGAGTTTTCGAAGTCAATCGGGTTAACTTTATGCGGCATGGTGGAAGAACCGATTTCGCCAGCAATGGTGCGCTGTTTGAAGTGGTTCAGGGCGATGTAACCCCAGATGTCGCGGTCGAAGTCGATCAGGATGGTGTTGAAACGCGCCACACAGTCAAACAGTTCGGCGATGTAGTCGTGCGGCTCGATCTGTGTGGTGTACGGGTTCCAGTTAATGCCCAGAGAAGTCACGAACTCTTCGCTGAATTTATGCCAGTCCACTTCCGGGTACGCCACGATGTGGGCATTGTAGTTGCCAACGGCACCGTTGATTTTGCCGAGGATTTCGACGTTTTGCAGCTGTCTGAACTGGCGATCCATACGGTAGGCGACGTTGGCCAGCTCTTTACCGATAGTGGATGGCGTTGCTGGCTGGCCATGGGTGCGCGACAGCAGCGGAATGTCACGGTGTTTGTGCGCCAGATCTTTAATCGCATCAACGATCTGCTTCCAGTACGGCAGCACCACGTCCTGACGCGCAGTTTGCAGCATCAGCGCGTGGGACAGGTTGTTGATGTCTTCAGACGTACAGGCAAAGTGGATGAACTCGGACACTGCGTGCAGGGCAGGGATACCGGCCACTTTTTCCTTCAGGAAATACTCAACCGCTTTGACGTCATGGTTGGTGGTTTTTTCGATGTCTTTAATGCGCTGAGCGTCATTCACATCAAAATTGGCCACTAACTGGTCGAGGAAAGCGTTTGCGTCAGCATCAAAAGCAGGAACTTCCTTGATTTCTGCACAGGCTGCCAGTTTTTGCAGCCAACGTACTTCAACCTGCACACGGAATTTCAGCAGGCCAAATTCGCTGAAAATAGTACGCAGCGCGCTGACTTTATCACCGTAGCGTCCATCAACGGGGGAAACGGCGGTCAGTGAGGATAATTCCATCGGTAGCAACTCCTGGGGTCTTATTAACAATGAGCGAGAATACTTTTCGCCTGTTCAAACAAGCGATTACGGGAAAACATCAGTTGCAGGCGTCCACCGCCCACCTGGTGCCACAGCACGGCGGAACGGATACCGGCCAGTAAAATGGCGCGGACTTTCGCCTGAACCTGCGAATTTTGTAAAATTGCCGGTGAACCTGTGACCTGAATACGCGGGCCTGCCGGGCTGACAACGTCGACGTAAATCGAGGCCAGCGAGCTTATCATCGTCTCAGACTCCAGCTCGAAATGCGCCAGCTGACGGTCGAGCTGATCGATACGTTCACCGAGCTGATTCATGGCGGCTTTGTTGGCATAGAGCTTACGCTCAAGCACCATCAGGCTTAGTGCGTAACGCGTTAACTCAGCGCCCGGCCCCTGACGGTTGGCGTTCAGCACGCCCAGCAGCGTTTCCAGCCCCATCTTCAAATTAGCTTCATTATTACCGTACACCGCCAGCGTGGACGCCGGATTCATCTCCAGCAGGCTGCGCAGTGAAACTGACATTTCTTCCTGAGCACAATGGCCTTCATGAGCCAGTTGCTGAACCAGGCGCGCTGCCTGACAGATCCCCGCCAACGCCAGCGTAATGTCATAATAATTTTTAGCCACGTTTACTCCTGTAAGCGTTTTGAAACGATGAGACGCAGTGACAAAGAAGATAGCCCAAACTAATGGCGACAGATCATGCCATAAAACTGACCCTAAACACAGTTCGGAATCAGTGCAGATCGTCACAGGCGGGCAGAAAAAAAGCGGGACGCCCGAAAGCGTCCCGTTTTCATACACCTGCTGGCGCTGTATCAGGCCTGAAGCGGCAGGCGCTGTTCAATGACGCCACCGCCGAGGCAGATTTCGCCGAGATAAAACACGGCAGACTGGCCCGGCGTGACGGCAGCAACCGGCGAGTCAAAGCGTACTTCAATGCGGTCTTCGCCCAGCGGCGTGACGACGCACGCAATGTCTTCCTGACGGTAACGGGTTTTGACCGTACACGTCAGTGGTGCGGTCAGCGGTTTGCGATCAACCCAATGCAGCTGTTGTGCAATAAGCCCGACGGACATCAGACGCGGATGTTCATGGCCCTGAGCGACGTACAGAATGTTGTTTTCCACATCCTTTTCAACGGTGTACCACGGCTCTTCGCTGCCTTCTTTCTGGCCGCCGATGCCCAGGCCTTTGCGCTGGCCGAGCGTGTGGTACATCAGCCCCTGATGTTGCCCCATGACCTGACCATCAACGCTTTTGATCACGCCAGGCTGTGCCGGCAAATAACGGCCCAGGAAATCGCGGAATTTTCGCTCACCGATAAAGCAAATGCCGGTGGAGTCTTTTTTCTTCGCGGTGATGAGATCCAGCTCTTCGGCGATGCGGCGCACTTCCGGTTTTTCCAGCTCACCGACCGGGAACAGGCTTTGTGCAACCTGTTCGTGCCCCAGCGTGTAGAGGAAATAGCTTTGATCTTTATTGCCATCGACGCCGCGCAGCAGGTGGCTGATGCCGTCGATATCCTGGCGGCGCACGTAGTGACCGGTCGCGATGTAATCCGCGCCCAGATCTTCTGCGGCAAATTCCAGGAATGCTTTGAATTTGATTTCTTTATTGCACAGGATATCCGGGTTTGGCGTGCGTCCGGCTTTATATTCCTCGAGGAATAATTCGAAGACGTTGTCCCAATATTCCGCCGCGAAATTCACGGTGTGTAGCTCAATACCCAGCTTGTCGCACACGGCCTGCGCATCGGCAAGGTCGGTGGCTGCTGTGCAATATTCTTCGTCGTCATCCTCTTCCCAATTTTTCATGAAGAGGCCCTCTACCTGGTAACCCTGTTGTTGCAGAAGGTACGCAGAGACTGAGGAATCGACACCGCCGGACATCCCGACGATCACTTTTTTCTGGCTGTTGTCAGACATAATTGTCCCGAAACACATGAATTAATTGTCCGGTACTGACGGTGTTTTTCTGATGCTTGTCCCACGAGGATGAAGGCCGCGCGCAACAAAAACACCACAGAAACCCGAACAGAGAGGTACTACGTAAATACTGAAGCGCGAAATTTTATCACGTCAGGCCGGTTGCTGCATTGCTGATTCACAGTAGGCAACAACCGGTGCGAAAGACTTTTTCTGCGCGCTTACTCCGGCAGATTAAAATTGTGCAGAATTTCCAGAGGGTAACGCGGGGATTTCTGATAACAGCGGATGCTTTCCGCCACCAGCGGTGAGCGTAACTGAGACGATCCGATAATGTCTTCGGCACTGACCCAGCGGCACTGATCGATATCGTCATCCTGTGGCGCGGTGTCCAGAATTTCTGGCAAATCAATCACAAACGCGAAGCGCAGGAATGGCGTGCCGTCCGGCGCCTGCCACTGATGCAAGCCGAGGAAAGATTGCGGTTCGGCGTGGATCCCGGTTTCTTCGTACAGCTCGCGTTTTGCTGCGCTGACCAGCGTTTCGTCAGCTTCGAGATGGCCAGCCGGTTGGTTCCAGGTCACTTTCCCGTGAATGGTTTCTTCAACAACCAGAAACTTTCCCTGAGCCTGAACGACGCAGGCGACGGTGACGTGTGGTTTAAACATGCGGGATCTCCTTCCATTGGCCGGGTTGTAAGTCGCCGAGGGTAAATTCGCCCATGCTGTAGCGGATCAGGCGTAACGTCGGGAAACCAACGTGTGCTGTCATGCGGCGAACCTGACGGTTTCTTCCCTCGTACAACGTAATTTTTAACCAGGTTGTCGGGATGGCTTTACGCTCGCGGATCGGCGGATTGCGCGGCCAGAGCCATTCCGGCTCACCGACAATTTCGGCACCGGCGGGCAGGGTGGGACCATCTTTGAGCGTGATACCGTGGCGTAATGCTTCGACGGCGGCGGTATCCGGCACTCCCTCGACCTGTACGTAATAAATTTTGCCGGTACGCTTACCTGGCTGTGTCAGTTCTGCCTGCAGTTTGCCATCGTTGGTCAGCACCAGTAAACCTTCACTGTCCCGGTCGAGGCGTCCGGCGGCATAAACATCTGTTAATGAAATGTAATTTTTAAGTGTGGTCCGACCCGCTTCATCAGTGAATTGTGGCAGTACATCAAACGGTTTATTGAAAAGAATCACCTTTCTGGGCCCTTTTGGGGCAGATTGTGCTTTAACAGGCCTTTTGCTGAAACGTTTAACGTTGTGATTTTTAAAAGATAGCGGGTTCATAGGCATTGAAGTTAGAGAGAATTAGCGCATTATACTTGAAAAATGTTTCGGATTGGCTAGCGTGAAATATTCGAGTAATATCGACCGGCATCTTACAAATTTTTAACAAAAATGCGCTCGAAGGAGAGGTTAATGGAAAGCAAAGTAGTTGTTCCGGCTGAAGGTAAAAAGATTACAGTAGACGCTCAGGGTAAACTGGTCATTCCTAATAATCCTGTTATCCCATTTATCGAAGGTGATGGCATCGGTGTTGACGTAACGCCTGCCATGATCAAAGTCGTTGATGCGGCTGTTCAGAAAGCCTACAAAGGCGAGCGTAAAATCTCCTGGATGGAAATCTACACCGGCGAGAAATCCGTAGAACTGTACGGCAAGGACGTATGGCTGCCAGAAGAAACTCTGGACCTGATCCGTGATTACCGTGTTGCTATCAAAGGCCCACTGACCACTCCGGTTGGCGGCGGCATTCGCTCCCTGAACGTGGCACTTCGCCAGCAACTCGACCTGTACATTTGTCTGCGTCCGGTTCGTTATTACACCGGCACACCAAGCCCGGTTAAACGTCCTGAAGATACCGACATGGTGATCTTCCGTGAAAACTCCGAAGATATCTATGCAGGTATCGAGTGGAAAGCCGGTTCTGCTGAAGCGGACAAAGTCATCAAGTTCCTGCAAGACGAAATGGGCGTGAAGAAAATCCGTTTCCCGCAGGAATGTGGTATTGGTATCAAACCTTGCTCAGAAGAAGGCACCAAACGCCTGGTTCGTGCGGCGATTGAATACACCATCACCAATGACCGTGACTCCCTGACGCTGGTTCATAAAGGCAACATCATGAAGTTCACCGAAGGTGCCTTCAAGGATTGGGGCTACCAGCTGGCGCGTGAAGAGTTCGGCGGCGAGCTGATCGACGGCGGCCCGTGGGTGAAAATCAAGAACCCGAACAACGGCAAAGACATCATTATTAAAGACGTTATCGCTGACGCATTCCTGCAACAGATCCTGCTGCGTCCGGCTGAATACGACGTTATCGCCTGTATGAACCTGAACGGTGACTACATCTCCGACGCCCTGGCGGCGCAGGTTGGCGGCATTGGTATCGCCCCGGGTGCGAACATCGGCTCTGATTGCGCACTGTTCGAAGCCACTCACGGTACTGCACCGAAATATGCCGGTCAGGACAAAGTGAACCCTGGCTCAATCATTCTGTCCGCAGAAATGATGTTGCGTCATATGGAATGGTTCGAAGCCGCAGACCTGATCGTGAAAGGCATGGAAGGCGCTATCGCCAACAAAACTGTGACTTACGATTTTGAACGTCTGATGGAAGGCGCTAAGCTGCGGAAATGTAGCGAGTTTGCCGACGACATGATCGCCAATATGTAATGGCTGATTTGTTGGAATAAACCACGGGGGCTGAATGCCTCCGTTTTTTTTACCTGCGCTTTACCTTTTCTCCAGCCTGCCCGTCAGAATGCCCAGATTTCAGGCAAAAAAAAGCCCGCGTTAACGACGGGCAAATGAAATGGACAAAAATATTAACTAGATGGAGGGGTACTACCGCTGAATTATAAGCCTGAAGTTCTTATGAAATTATTAAAATGCCCGATGAGGATAAGAACAGCGTCTTGTAGCAAGGCAGGCAGAGAGGGCGAGCCGTCTTCCCTCTTTAATTAACTGGCGGGTTTTTTCGGGAAGATATCGTCAGGGTTTTGGGCAATCCCTTCGTAGCCCACAAGGAAAAATGCCCTTGACGGGTGTTTAGCGCTGGCGGAAAAAAATTCAGCGACAAGGTCTTTGTCCAGGCTGTAATTGCGCGACAATACGCCAGCTTCAAAAGCCGCTGTGTTGTCATCTCCGGTGATCTGGGCCAGGTTATGGGCATATCCCAGAACAAAGCCGCGCAGATACTCTTTACAATAACCGGATACCTTTGATGCAGGCCACGCGCTCTCTGCAGACAGGCCCGCTTTTAGCCCTTTCCCAAAATGGTTTTGCATTCCAATATCCTCATCAAACAAGCGTTATATAATAAATCATATAGCGATTATCCAGGCAATGACCTATCGCAAGAGAATTGATATTTTGAGTTAAAAGAGCATCAGAAAAAGGAAGGCTGACCTAAATACGAATTTGGGTTAATCGTAAAAATATCAATAATTTGATTTAAGTGTGATGCCGTGGGTGAACATTTTTCTCTGCGGATTCAGGTGGATAATGGTTTATTCTTTCGCCCTTATTGTGCCTCTGGGGCTGTGGTGTTACATATGAGCCACTTTTTACCACAGGACTGACTTTTTGTTACGCGCACTCCTTACCAGCTCTTTGTTCCGTATTGACCTGCGGCGTCTGATTCTGATTCTGGCTGTGATGAGCGCTTTCGTGACGCTCGCAAACAGCTTTTATGCCAGCTATCGCGTGCAGCGCCAGTTACTTATCGACAATACGCTCGAAGAGAACCGCGTTTACGCGACGAAACTGGCGGCCAGCACCGAACAGTTTCTAAAAAGCATGCAGAAACAGCTTGCCTACAGCAGTGTCATTGCCGCGAGCCATTTTGACGATCCCGAAATCCTGCAGTCGGAAACGGCGCGGCTGAAATATCAGACCGACAGTTTTAACTCGGTAGTGCTGACAAATGCGCAAGGCAAGATTTTGGCGACCTCGCCTGATAGCCTGCAACTGGTTGGACATATTCTGCGAACCCCCGGCGCACTTGAAGCGCTTAAAGAGCGGCGGCCGCTGATCAGTAAACCTTATATCTCTGTCGCTCAGAATCTGGTGATTGTGATTTCGACCCCTATTGTAACCCCTGAGGGCAAATACCTGGGTTATATCGCCGGGACGATTTATCTGCGCCAGAAAAGCATTCTGAACGAACTGCTGGGCGAACATTATTACCGGGATGGGTCTTATATCGCCGTGCTCGACAATGAGCGCCGTATTCTTTATCACCCTGATGCCAGCCGCATCGGTGAGATTGTGAAGCCACGGCCCGTAACGGAAGCCGTAAGAAAACATTCGAATGGCAGCCTGATGGTAACTAACCTGGCCGGGCAGGCAATGCTTGCTGGATACGCTGTTGTTCCATCATCCGGCTGGGAAATTGTCACTCAGCGGCCTACTGACGCGACGCTCAGGCCACTGGAAGGCCTGATGGTCAAAGTACTCAAACATCTGACTCCGCTGGCGCTGTTAACGCTGGTCTGCGTCTGGCTCTTTTCACGGATGATTGCGCGGCCGTTGTGGTTGCTGGCGCGAAGTGCAAATGAAATGGATAAACCCGATATTTCGACCAATATTCGTGAAATACCTTCATGGTATTTCGAATCGACGCAGCTAAAACGTGCGTTGCTTATGGGTATCAATTTGTTGCAGAAGAAGATCGGTAAGCTCAAGTTTGAAACACAGACCGATCCGATGACCGGGCTGTTTAACCGACGCGGGCTGGCGATGACGCTGGAATCTGTCGTACAACTACGCCAGCAGTTTTCGGTGATTGCACTCGATATTGATCACTTTAAGTCCATCAATGATTCCTACGGGCATGATGTCGGGGATGAAGTGATTAAATCTCTGGCTGAACAGATCCGCCATAATGCGCGTGAAAGTGACATTTTGTGCCGTGTGGGAGGGGAAGAGTTCCTGGTACTGCTGACGGGTACTGCGCTGGCTGAAGCCGAAATGATTGCCGAACGTCTTCGCGAAAATGTGGAGAACCTGGTGCTGCCGGGTATACGGCCAATCACAATTTCGCTGGGCGTGGCGCACTGGCACTATCTGCAAGGCGAACCGGATACATCGCTGAAAAAAGCTGACGAAGCGTTGTACAAAGCGAAACAAGATGGCCGTAACCGCGTGGTCGTTTCTCCGGAGTAATTTTCATGTGATATCAGGGCATTAATCTGCCCTGACAGATATGGCCTATTTTGCTGCGGCTGTCTGCTGTTTCTTTTCCTGCGCGGCAAGATGATGCCCGATAGCGCAACCCGCCACCGCACCGATGACCGCGTGATGTTTCAGATGTCCCGCAACGCCTCCCACAACTGCGCCCTTCAGGCAGCCTGCTGCCTGGGCAAACGAACTCATCAACAACATGCTGCAAATGACAGCGCCGAAGAGTGTATTTTTCACCTGATTTCCCCTAAATGAACAATTAGTGCTGTGGCAGAAAGTGTCATAACAGGCCCTGGCTTGTCATTTTGCTATCTGTAAGCAGGTACTGCGGGTGTTACGCAATGTGCCATAAAACCCCCCGTACAGCGGGTCGTTTGGGATAAGTGCTGGTTACAACTGCTGAACCGGTTAACGGCTCATTGAACAAAGGTTTACTTTGTACCGCAGTGGCCGGGCACTTCACTTTTTTTAAGTCTGCTAAACTTAATATCAGTAACCGGCGAAAATTTCTTTTTTCGCTGTTTCCGGTTATTTTCCACCCGTGAAGAAGGATGCCGCTATGACGCATCAAGAACAATTGCAGGCCCTGATGGTTCGCATTGACGCGCTGGAACAACGTGAGAGACAACTGACTTATGCTTCAAATGCTTATCAGGCAATTTTGACCACATTGCTGGGCATTCTGGATAAACCGACGCGCGATCGAGTGATCAGCATGGTGGACCAGGCTCATGACGTGGCGTACGCCAAAGCAAATCTGGAACAGAAAGGGAATATTCTCGGCGCAGATGATATTACGCAGCGCATTTTCTTATTTGCGCAGGGACGTGCAGCGCAGCCTAAGTGACGGTAATCGAATAAATTATCCGTGACTCGTTGCCCGAAAAGGCTGCGAGGATTTGTTTTGCTTTCAGTTCAGGAACGGCGATCTGTTTTCAACATATTGATGGCTGCGCCAAGTAAAATGCGACGCTGAACGCCCGTCGCGCAGGCCAGTTGTTCATTGAGATAACCAATCAGCGCACCGGCGCTCAGAGGCTCCCCTCTGTGGCGCATCTGAATCACGCCATCACCGATAATACGCGCCACTTCATCCCAAAGCGGTTGGATCTCACTTTCCGAGAATTTCATAACAGCTCCCGTTTGTGTGATTTACGTACAATCTACCATCTGCGTCGCGTGTGGCAAGTAGGCGGGATAAGATCGGGTGGGAAGGGGGACGTGGGTTCCTTCCGGCGTGCTGGCCGGAAGGACCTGAGTACAACGCGTTAGTGCTTGATGACGTACAAATCTTTGGTGTAGATATAATTGAGCAGGTTGTCGTTGAACCCGCCGACGTAAGGTTTCACCAGGCGGGTGCTCACGTAGTGATACAACGGGATCACCGGCGACTGTTCTGTCAGAACCTGTTCTGCCTGCTGATAGGCTTTTCCAACATCCGCTTTATCCGTTGCGTTCAATGCATCGTTCAGCGCCTTATCATAAGCGGCATTCGCGAACTTCGGTGTGTTTTCGCTGTTACCGGTGCGTAGTGTATTCAGGAACGTTGACGGCTCGTTGTAATCGGCAATCCAGGCATAACGTACCACTTCATAGGTGCCCTGGTGCATGGTATCGAGCATGGTTTTCCATTCCTGATTTTGCAAAACGGCGTCCACGCCGAGATTCTTTTTCCACATAGACGCGGCTGCGATGGCGATACGCTGATGCGCTTCTGAAGTGTTATATAGCAGATTGAATTTCAGCGGATGATCCGGACCAAAACCGGCTTCCTTCAGCAATTTTTTGGCTTCTTCATTGCGCTGATCTTGCGTCAGGCTGGCTTCTTTAGGTTTGGCAAACGTAAAACCACCGGTGTTATCCGGAGTCAGATGCCAGGCGGGGGTTTGCCCCTGACCGAGCACTTTGTCGGCGATGATCGATTTATCAATAGCCAGATTCAATGCCTTACGTACGCGCACATCGTTGAACGGTGGCTTCTGTGTATTCATCGCGTAGTAATAAACCGCGAGATAAGGGCTGACATGAACCTGTGAACCCAGTTCTTTTTTCAGTGAGGCAAACAGCGGGGCAGGAATGGTATTGGTAATGTCAATCTCGCCCGCTTTGTAACGGTTAACATCCGCTGTGCCGGATGCGATAGGCAAATAGGTCACTTTGTTGATAACGGTGTGTGCGTTATCCCAATAGTTCGGGTTGCGCACGGCAGTGATACGTTCGTTGACCGTCCAGGTGTCCAGTTTAAAAGGCCCGCTGCTGACGAGATTACCGGGCTGCGTCCACTTATCACCAAACTTTTCGACATCGGTCTGACTGATCGGAGAAAGGGAAGGGTGCGCCAGCATACCGAGGAAATAGGAAAGTGGCTGGTCGAGGGTAATTTCCAGCGTTTGTTTATCCAGAGCTTTGATGCCTAACTGGTCAGCGGTTTTCTTGCCGGCGATGATATCGTTGGCATTGAGGACGTGCATGCTGCCCAGATAACTTTCATAGGGTGATGCGGTTTTGGGGTCAATCAAACGCTGCCAGCTGAAAACAACGTCCTGTGCGGTAATTGCTGAACCGTCAGACCAGACGATGCCCGGCCGTAAATGGAAAACCCAGGTTTTCTGATCTTTCGTCTCCCAACTGCCGGCCAGCGAAGGTTGTGCATCGCCCTTGCTATCAATGGTTATCAGGCCTGCAAACAGATCACTCAGAATATTGAATTCAACATCGCTTTCCACTTTGTGGGGATCGAGAGAAGCGGGTTCACTCCCGTTATTGCGCACAATTTCTTGTTTTGCTGCCAGTTCAACACCCGCGGGAACGACCGCCGCGTAGCTGGCAAAAGGTGCCAGGAAGGCACTGGAAAGAAGGACTGCGAGGGGAAGTTTCTTAAAGCAGCCATAAGTTTTACGTATCGTCATTGCCATTTCCTGCCCTGTTAATATGGTTAAATATCAATGAGTAACAGGATATTCATACCGCTCTTCTGACACTTTAGCAATCTTTATGAGACTTTTGTTACTGCTCTGCGAAAGAGCTCACACCCGATCAGAAGCTGGCATTTTCGTGTGCGGGGATCCAGTAACCATCGATAAATTCTTCGACAGGATAACAGCCAGCCTGACGCAAGCCCTGCTCATGCATAGCCATCGTGCATTGTTTCTGAGTATTAAAGGCATCTACGACGAAGTCTTCACATCCTCCGCCCAGATAACAAATAGTCAAAACCAGTGCGAACATAGCGCTTCTCCTTTTTTGTCATCACATTAAGCATAGATCTGATGTGTGGTTAACAACATGCAGCAGGCGTTCGTTTGCTGTTTATTTGTGCGGATTAATCGACGCGAAAAGGGCAGGAGTGGCAGAGATGAGAATTTAGACGGCGGGCATGATATCCTCGCGGCCATAATTTTTATGAATGACCGTTATCTGAGGAGCAGCTCATGTCCGAATCTTTAAACAGAGAGCAGGAAATCGAATCTGATCTGGTGGCATGCCAACTGGTGATTAAGCAAATTTTGGATGTGATTGAAATTATTGCGCCAGCTGAAGTGCGTGAAAAAATGTCTCACCAGCTGAAAAGCATAGATTTCAGCAAACATCCGGCCGGAGCTGATCCTGTGACTAAACGTGCTATTGAGAAAGCGATTTCTCTCATTGAATTGAAATTTACAAAGCACGACAGCTGATTTGTATTTGTCCGGCTCGCCTGTGCGGGCCGGACAATCGAATGCTGCGCAGAAATATCGGCTATTTATTGTCGACGACTTCCCCCACTTTTTTGAAAATAGGGCAATTTGCCACACCAATCACGCCGCTGTCTGAGTGGATATATTGCGAGTTGACCAGCCCTCTGGCCGTTAAGTATTGGCATTTCAGGCCGAGCCCAGCCGCATTCTCACTGCTACCGACGGTAACGCCATAGCCTGAGAACAGAAAAATTGCATAAATGACGGCCAGTACGATAATCGTTTTAATCATACCCATCTAAAAAACTCCTTTGATGTTCAACGCTTGCGTTCCGGAATACTGATTAACAGAGTAGAAATTAATTCTTCGCTGGTGTCTTTGCGGCCGAGTCCTAAATGTTATCGCCCGTTAGGACACTGAAAGCAATTCTATAAAGCCATTACCACGGATATTTCGTCTATTCATTGATAAGATATATGCACTTAGATGTATGATTTATGTATGTGATTATTGCAAAAAACGCAGGATGCAACTGGCTCCGCTTCGTTATATCGTTGTTTAAGATTTCCGTCGTACTATGACAATCTGTTCAGTCATATGTTGGACGCCGCCCTTGAGCCCTGATAGACGCTGTTTAAACCAAAAGAGACCTGCGATCAAATTGAAAAAACCTGTTTTCAATATCAGGAGAATTGTGATGTTTGTCCTTTTCCTGCTCATTTGCATCGGCCTTTATCTGCTGGCACTCAATAGCTATTGTGACCAGGGCGGAAACTTTGAATTGGGTGTGTGTGCCATCACCTCTTTTATTCCTTTCTGATATTTGTCCGCAAAACCTGCTTCTGCCGATCTTCTGTGCCAGAAAATACCGTTTTTTTGTGAATGACTTCCCAGGCCTGCCGGGGATGGTAAGATGAACGCTCTGAACATTCAGTGGTAGGGTAGTCAATGCTAGATTTCGCAATGGGCCAAAACAGCCTGGCTTCATTGGTGCTGTGTGCACTTTCAGCGCTGTTATTTTTACTGGTGTGGTTTTTTGTTAGCCGGGCCAGTGTCAGAGCAAATGAACAAATTGCTTTGTTGCAAGAGATTGCTGAGCAGCAACGTCAGCAAACTGAGTTGCTCAAAATTCTCGCTGCACAGGCAAAGGGCAAAGCGCCCTCTGTTGAAGCAGAAGATGATTCGGCTCTCAGCCTGCGGGGTTTTATTCCAGAGAGATAATTTGTTCTGTTAACCCGCCTTTTGGCGGGTTTTTCATTGCTGTTTTGCGCGCAGGCTTCCCATTCATAATAGTGTCTTATTCTTCCGGTAGTCTCCACGCATGTGCCTTGCAGGATGGAAGAACAGATGATCAAATGGTCTGAAGAAAACGATAGTGAAGTAAATCACAACATTGCTTTGTTAACCGGAGAGGAGCCTGAGAAGTGGTATCCCTATGGTGGCATGAAAGGCAAAGATTATTGCAATAACCCCTCCGATGCGTGGCCGATTATTTGCGCCAATAAAATCAGTATCAACTTTAAAGAGTTACAAAGCGATCCGCTCTGGCTGGCTGAGATTACCAGCCCGCAAGGTCAGTGGCAGGCGCAGAGCAAACGCCCCCTTCGCGCAGCTATGGTATGTTTCCTGCTTAGTAAGACTTGCGCATAAGTAAAAGCGCAGAGATACTCAGATTGTGACAAAGTTTTGCAAAGAAGTGATTCGAATAAGCGTCGCATAAAGCGATGCGTATCAAGTGATTAATGTTTCCTCATTTTGACAGTTGTGTCTAAGGCGGAGTCCATTATGAAGCGCATCATTAAAGGTGATAAAACTCTTTCCCATCTGGTGGTTGCTCATGCAGCTATCGACAGTCATGAAAAAGCCTATGGCAAACGTCGCCAGGGCTGGCCTTCGACCTATCTCATTAAGTATAAAGATGCGCGTGTTGCGGTCGAAGTTGTGACCCGCAGACAATCCTATGTTGCCACTCTCATGATCGGTGCCAGAAATCTGACCAAACTTTGCGGTATGCCTGCCTGATAGCCAGGAATACATCCACCTAACTTCAAACCGTGCCGGGTAAAATCTGGCACGGTTTTGTTTTATAACCGCGACCTGACGAGAGAACTCCGGGGATAACTGCCGCGCCGGAAGGGACGCTTTATCATTTGAGAAAGCAACATAACCACATCAAACACCAGCAGCAGTGTACCGGTCAGCATCAACGTCACGGCTGCCAGAAAAGTCAGGATCGCTATTTTAAGTGAATCCGGGACGGTCATCCGGCGAAGGCGCGAGTGAAGCCACAGGCGCGCATATTGTGTCTGGATTTGCATGATGTGCGTAAGCCGGGAAGCCATGTTTTTGCCGCGTTTCGGGGTGTTCCTGATCATAAATATCCTCCTTATGGACAACTTCAGTACACCACGTAGTTATTAAGGTTTGCTTAATGCGGCCTGTCGTTAAAATGCCACATAAATTTTCACTTTCTGCCTGTAAGATGCTGAACAAATATGCTAATTAATCCGCATCATGGTTAACGCTGCCGCCGAAACAAGAACAGTACTTCAGTGGAGTCTTATGTCCGGTAAAAACCCTTATTACGATCCCTCTAAACCTCATCACACACCTGATGGCTTTACGAATGTTGAACCGCATAACCGGCAGGAAGGTGATCTCAAGCGATGGAGAAAAGAACGCAAAGCCCTTCGTTTGCCCGCACCGCCAGAGAAGGGCTATGAGCATTTTATTCATCAGTGGTGGCAGGAAGCGGATTTTAGCGGAACGGACGATCGTTTATGGTTTTTAGGCCATGCCTGCTTACTGCTGCGCGTGGCCGGGCGTTATGTTCTGATGGATCCTGCACTGTCTGATCGTGCTTCGCCACTGAGTTTCTACGGACCTAAACGTAAAACTCCGGTTGCAGCACCGGTGAAAAAACTGCCGCCAATTGATGTGGTGCTGTTTTCGCATAATCACTACGACCATCTTGATAGCGCGACGGTGCGCAAGTTGCTGAGGCGTTTTCCCGAGGTGCAGTTTATGGTGCCATTAGGGATGAAACAGTGGCTTGAACGACGGGGTGCGCGTTATATCGAGGAGCTCGACTGGTGGGAAGAGCATGTGTTTGGCGATCTGACCATTGCGGCAGTGCCTGCGCGTCACTGGAGTATGCGAACCTTATGGGATCGCAATCAGTCACTCTGGTGTGGTTGGGTCGTGAGAAATTCTACGTTACGCTTCTATTTTTCCGGCGACAGCGGTTACAGCAACCAGTTTTCGCTCATCGGACAGCGCCTCGGGCCTTTTGATTTAGCCGCCATTCCGGTTGGCGCTTATGCACCAAGATGGTTCATGAGTGCGCAGCATATGGATCCCCAGCAGGCCGTGACGGTTTTTTCTGAGCTGCGCTGTCAAAAAGCGGTTCCTATACACTGGGGCGTTTTTGAATTAGCCGATGAATCACTCGATCAGCCGCTGAGCGAATTAGCCGAAGCTATAAGTCTAAGTCAGTCACCTGAAATGGAATTTAAACCATTAAAAATTGGCGCAAGCATTTCTAAAGACTGAATATCATTTGATTCAGGCGTTAATGATTTTAGAGAACGGCCTGCCTCATTAAATGAGAAGTATTATCACTTAAGTGAGTGTTTCCATAACCCATACTAAATCTATGGGTTATGGAATTGTTAATTATCGTTTGTGGCGAGATTAATTAACGGGCACGGGCGATCGGTAAAACAGAATATTGGGTTGCTTCATGAGAGAAAAAACCGTCCCGATAGCGGTATTTTTGCCAAAGATACAGCAGATTATGTCGCAGTGAGTCAGTGCCTTTTACAACGTCAGACGGGAGTGCAACGGCCACTATTTCACCACGGCAAAATAGAAGGATCGCTTCGCTGCCATGTTATTGAAAGCTAATATGGGATTTTGATCACGGTAATTAATATTAATTTTTCATAATGATATTTAATATCTGAATAAACTTTTTGCTCGTTTGCACAACTATTAGGCTGATTTAACCAAGTCGCAAACTTTAATTCATTATAATGTCAAAAACGTCACAATAAGAGCGTGCCATTATATGGCGGTCCGGGCATAAAATTGAATTGCCTGCTGACCTGGTGGTGCCCGGTAATATCCGAAAAAAGAAAAATGGCGCACGGTTTGGGTGCATTTATTCATTTTCGCTGTTTGTTTTGCACCATTTTATCCATCTATGGCGTAATTGATTATTGCATAACCAGTCATATTGCGCGGCAATGATATTGCCGGATGCCCGTTCTGTAGCACAAGTGTCCATCAGGCCTGTCAGACGTGCTGTCGCATGATTGCTGCTATAGCTGAAGTTTCGCTACACAACAGCTGGCAGGTGTACGGCATCAAAGCCTTGAGCGTCTGCTGACAATAAAAATTCAAATAAAGATGTTTTTTACGCTTACGGTTCTGCATTAAATGATCAATAATCGAAACAGGTCGTTATTGTTTTGTTTGATATGCAGGTAAAACTGCAAAGCAGAAAAAAGCATGTCTATCAACATATTTCAGCATAACTGAACACGAAGTGCCTTTAACCGGCTCAAATATGTGCGACATGTCCATCACTGATTAAAAATGGCTTGCCATCGAATTCAGAGTATGTGATAACGCATCTGGGTAAAACGAGGTACAGTTCTGTATATGTGTGGCATTTTCAGTATAGAAGTTCTGAGTAAAGACGTTCACGTTGAATACCGCTTCTCTGCCGATTCTAATCTTAGTGCCTCAAGCAGTAACGACTCTAGTTTGTCTATGTAACGCCTCCGGGCGGTTTAAACAATCCAAAGGAAATACTCAAGATGGCAAAGATCAAAGGTCAAGTTAAGTGGTTCAACGAGTCTAAAGGTTTCGGTTTCATTACTCCTGCTGACGGCAGCAAAGACGTGTTCGTACACTTCTCTGCAATCCAGGGTAACGGCTTCAAAACTCTGGCTGAAGGCCAGAACGTAGAGTTCGAAATCCAAGACGGCCAGAAAGGCCCGTCAGCAGTTAACGTAACTGCAATCTAAGCAGCGCTTCGCTGTAAAAAAACCCGCCATGCGCGGGTTTTTTTGTGCCTGTTGAACCGGTATTTCTCAGGGGCACAAAATCATAATGCCGGATTGCTGATTGCGGCCACTGATGCCCTGATGTGTCGGGTCTATGGCTCTCTGGTGGCTGTTACGACGGAAGCTGGTGTATTTGTACCCGCCGTCAGATTCTGCCGCCGTACAAATCGTACAGCGACCAGAATGATCAATATCAGCAAATCCGAGAGCCTGTAGTTTAGCTTCGGCAATTGCGGCCAGATCAAGATGTCGATGGTGGGGCGAGATCAGTGAAGAAGGTAAATCCAGCCGTTGCAGGAAATCATCAACCAGCTCCTGACTGACTTCATAACAGCAGCTCCCCGCCGCCGGGCCAATCGCCGCAAACCAGTCTGCTGTATCGCCGCTCTCATTAATCCGTTCAGCCATCTTTTCAAGAATGCCATCGATGAGCCCGCGCCAGCCGGCATGTATCGCCGCAATTTCCTTGCCATCCTTGCGGCAAAAAATAACCGGCAGGCAGTCAGCGGTGAAAACAGCCAGCAGAATACCGGGCGTTGACGTGATAAAACCATCCGCTTCACCGCAGTCTTGTCCGGGCTGCACGACATCTACAATGCGTGTGCCATGAACCTGTTTCTTTTCAGGGCGGGTCGCTTCATACGCTTGCAGGTGCGCGGGGAGCAGGTTTTCTTTGTCACCAAATCCATGCAATACACCGGGGATGTTGCTGAGCAGAACGGAGCTGTCACTCATTTCGTGTCTCGGTTAGAAAAATGCCATGACCCAGTGTAGCTGGCTTTTCACCGGATTTTCCAGCGGTTGCAACCGCCGTGCGCCTTCTTTAGACTTAACACCATTGCGAATTTTCGCCCTTTCAGACTTTCCTTGCAGGTTTCCGCATGACTTATCAATGTCCACTTTGTTTCCAGCCGCTTGCGCTGACAAATCAGCAATGGCGCTGCCCGGCAAATCACCAGTTTGATAATGCAAAGGAAGGCTACGTCAATCTGATGCCCGTACAGCACAAACGCTCAAAGCAGCCGGGGGATAGCCCTGAAATGATGCTCTCGCGTCGTGCTTTTCTCGACGCCGGCCACTACCAGCCGCTGCGTGACCGTCTGGCGGATCTTCTTGATGATGCCCTGCCTGATACAGCAGAAACACTGCTGGATATTGGCTGCGGGGAAGGGTACTACACGACCGCGCTGGCGGAGCGCTTATCGCAACGTCGTAAGATGAACGTCTTCGGGCTTGACGTGGCGAAGGTGGCGGTTCGCTACGCGGCTAAACGCTATCACAATGCGTCGTTTTGCGTCGCCTCCAGCCATCGTTTGCCGTTCGCCGATAACTCTCTGGACGCGGTGGTACGCATCTATGCGCCATGCAAAGCGCAGGAGCTTTGCCGTGCTATTAAGCCCGGTGGTGTGGTGCTGACCGTCGCACCTGGTCCGCGTCATTTATATCAGCTGAAAGGGCTGATTTATCAGGACGTTCAGTTGCACGTGGATCTGGATGAACAGCTGGAGGGTTTTGAGCGCGTCAGCACAGAGACGCTGGCTTACGATATGCGTCTGTCAGGGGCTGAAGCGTTTGATTTGCTGCAAATGACGCCTTTCGCATGGCGGGCGACGGAAGAGGTCATGGCGAATTTAAAATCTCAGTCTGCGTTCGAATGCGAGACTGACTTTGTGATCAGACTGCACCAGCGCAAATCTGGCCAATAATTCTGTTTTTTGCTCGTTCAACCTAAGTAACCAAGATGTTCAAGCAGGATATTCAGACCAATACCGATCAGCACCATGCCTCCCAACACTTCGGCCCACTTCCCCAGCAGCGGGCCGATAAACCGTCCCAACATAATTCCCAGCGTGGACATGATCATCGTTGCCATACCGATAAAGAGTGCGGTATGGATGATATTCACTTCTAGAAACGCCAGACCAACTCCGATGGCTAACGCATCCAGACTGGTGCCTATGGCCGTGGCTGCGAGGAGCCAGAAACTGTGGCTACTGGCCAGAGCAGTTTCTTCTCCGGGCTTTTCTTTCAGGCCCTGAAAAATCATCCGTGAGCCGAGAATGGACAACAGAACAAAGGCGACCCAGTGGTCCCATTCCATGATGTAACGGGTAGCAAACAGGCCCAGACACCAGCCGATAAGCGGGGTGATAGCTTCTATGACGCCGAAAATAAGACCGGTACGGAAGGCTTCGCGAAAGCGCGGGCGATGAAGGGTTGCCCCTTTACCGATGGACGCGGCAAAAGCGTCCATCGACATGCCGAAAGCGAGAATAAGCGTAGCGGATAAATTCACGAGAAGATCCTGGCCGGGTGTTCCATATACACGTAACCCACCCCCAACCTCTCGACGGCGCTACGTGCCTATGGTCTCGCCAACCTTACGGATGCCCGCACCACGTTTCAGGATACAAAACGAGTATGTTGATACGGGCGTTTTTGAATACGTGTTATTAAAACTGATTCAAAAACCGGCTACTCCCCAAATGACGACGCAACCTTACCATAATGTTTTTATTCCGGACAACAACAAATAAATAAGGGTTTTTAACGGTAGTGAGCATTCTTTTTTACAAGGAATAAAGAACCCTAAATTCAATTAAATAACAACAGCGTTGGTGATGGATTAAGCGGCATTACTATTAATAAGGTTAAGTATTGTTGTCATAAATATGCATAGCGCTATAACTGATAGATGAGATTATTTATCCATCTCATTGATTATTAACCATTAACTTGTATATTCTTTCCAAATCATCCAGTTCATTGACGCGAATTAATAATTTTTTCTGTTCTAACTCAAATACCAGTACGCCATCTTCAGAAAGATTCATGCTGCGGATCCTGTCGTAGGTGATGAATGTATTGGCGAAATAAAACCCCTGAGGTTTGAACAGCATTTTTGGCCAGCGGATAAACGACAGGTAGAAGGCAATCAGGCCTAAACCAATAAGCAGATAATTGGTTATCGCCGTGCCGTTTGAATGGATATTGTTGTAAAGAAGGATCGCCAGCAGGCCAATGAAAATGATGGAATCCAGTCTGTTGCGGCGTTTCAGGTTTACCCGTAGCTGTGTTTTGCCATTTCGGGTACCCATGATGAATTCGTCATAGATGGCGTAAGCAAGCAACAAAAGGGTAAACAGGACGAGGACAATATCGGTGACAGACATGAAAAACTCCAGCTAACAGCCATCAGGCAAAACAAGATAAAAACACAGAACTGGCAAAATACAGCGATAAAAAAACCGGGGGATTTCTCCCCCGGTTTTGCAGGTTATCAGAGGCCTAGCAGGCCAATCCAGTAACCGAAGATACCGATGGCGAAGAAACCAACGATAATCCACAAAGCATTCACTTTCCTACGCAACAGCCACATACAGCCGAAGGTCAGCAGCAATGGCACCAGGCCTGGCATCAGCTGGTCCAGAATCGTCTGTACCGTGGTGACAGTGGTGTGGCCTGTCTGGTCGGTGATTTTGGAGACCACCAGCGGAATATTAACGTGTGTCCACTTGTTAACCAGGGCCCCCATGACAAAGAGGCCGAGAATTGACGCCCCCTCAGTCAGTTTTTGCAGGAAGCCGCCGCCCATATCGTTAACGATATCGACACCTTTTTTGTAGCCATAAGACACGCCGTAGTAACGGGTCAGCAGGCGTACAAGGTTAAACAGAACGAAGAACAGCAGTGGCCCTAACAGGCTACCGGTCATCGCAATACCTGCGCCAAGTGCCGCAAATACCGGACGAACAGTACCCCAGAAGATTGGGTCACCTACACCGGCCAGCGGCCCCATCAGACCGACTTTCAGGCCGTTGATGGCTGCGTCGTCGATAGGTGCGCCGTTAGCACGCTGTTCTTCCATCGCCAGCGTTACACCTAAAACAGGCGCTGCAACGTAAGGATGGGTGTTGAAGAATTCCAGGTGGCGTTTGATGGCCGCTTTGCGATCGTCGTTATTTTCAGGATAGAGACGACGAATTGCAGGCACCATACAGAAGCAGAAGCCCAACGCCTGCATACGTTCGAAGTTCCATGACCCCTGGAAAAGGTTGGAGCGCATAAACACACCGCGAATATCGCTGGCCGTGAGTTTTTTAACTTCAGTTTGATCAACCATGTCCTTCACCCTTAATCCAATTCGTTGTCGAGATCGTTAACACCCGGAGCCGCCGCGGCTTGCGCAGACTTGTTGTATTTCGGGCTCAACTGGATGTAAAGAACCGCCATCACCACACCAATCACACCCAGTGCAACCAGGTTGAAGTTGGTGAATGCAGCAGTAACGAAGCCAAGGTAGAAGAACGGCATCAGGTAGCCAGCGCGCATCATATTGATGACCATAGCGTAACCGACTACGACGATCATACCGCCAGCGATGTTCAGACCGTTGGTGACCACTTCAGGGATGGACGCCAGCAAATCATGAACGATGGCAGTACCCACAGAAACTGCAACGATGACGGCAGGGATTGCGATACGCATTGCCTGCAGAACCAGCGCAGAAACGTGGATCCAACTGATTGCGTTCAGGTTACCTTTTTCAGCGGCCTTATCGGCAGCGTGCTGGAAGGCAACGGTGATAGTACGAACAATAATGGTTAATACCTGGCCGGCCGCAGCCAGAGGGATGGCCAGCGCGATACCTGCACCGACAGACTGCCCGCCTGCGATAACCAGAATGGTAGAAATAATGGAAGCCAGAGCGGCATCGGGTGCAACAGCCGCACCGATATTCATCCAGCCCAGAGCAATCATTTCTAAAGTACCCCCGATGATGATCCCGGTTTTAACATCACCGAGAACAAAACCGATTAAGGTACAAGCAACTAACGGACGGTGAAACTGGAATTCATCCAGGATCGAACCCATCCCGGCAATACATGCAACAATAAATATCAGCACAATTTGTAGTGTGGTGATCTCCATTGCACTTCTCCTATGACCAAAGGACGCTGAGTATAAACAAGGACATCAGGCAGATAACGTTGAGGGAATCTGCACAAATTCGATGTGCTTATTAATTCATCTTATTAATGAGATCCATCATCTTGAGGCGGGAGTCTGTAGAGACTTTGCGCACTTCAAGCTCGATACCTTTGTCATTCAATTTCTTGAACGCTTCGATATCTTTTTCGTCTACGGATACGGCGTTATTCACCTGAGTTTTGCCCTGACGGAAAGCCATACCACCGATGTTTACGGTAGTGATTTTCACGCCAGCCTCAACCAGACGCAGTACGTCAGTTGGGTTGGTGAACAACAGCATGACGCGGTCGTTGGCATACTTAGGATTATCCCAGACGCGAATGGCTTTCGCGACGTCGACAACGTGTGCGGTAACACCAGGAGGAGCAACCTGAGTCAGCAACGTTTTACGCACGGTGTCGGCAGCCACTTCGTCGCTGACAACAATAATGCGGGTCACGTTGGTTTCTTTGGTCCAGCGGGTCGCTACCTGGCCATGGATCAAACGGTCATCGATACGGGCAAGGCCGATTTTCATATGGTCGTTCGGACCGGCAGGTTTCACCGGGGCGGCTGCTTTTGGCGCAGGGGCGGCAGCAGGGGCTTGAGGCGCAGCTTCCGGCGCTTTCAGTGCTTTCACACCAATACGGCCAGTTTCTACTGCGATGGCAACCAGCTCTGCAAAAGAGGGGTTATCATCACGAGCCATGAAGGTCTCTGCCAGCATCGGGATGTTAACACCGGTGACAACTTCGTAATTTTCCTTATCGACAACAATGCGGCTGGCGGCGTTGAACGGGCTGCCACCCCAGGTGTCGACCAGGAAAAGCACGCCGCTGCTGGTGTCCAACCCTCCCAACTTTGCCGTGTACTTTTCGATCAGGGTTTCGGCGTTCTCGCCGGGAACGAAATCAATAAAGGCGACATTATCCTGTTCACCTAAAATCATTTCCGCTGTTTTCAGCAACTGCTCAGCTGCTGACCCGTGCGTGCCGATGATAATAGCAATACTCACTCGCTACCTCCTCTGTTAACTCTTGGAAAGAGTTATGCACATAAGTAATGGTGCTGATGATGTCCGCCCGTTTATTTTCCTGAGGCAGACAGGGCAATCCTTGCGTAACGAATCTTTCCTTAATTTCTGATAAGACGGCTAAACAGTAAAATTGCAGAACCTCAACAGGTTGTGCGACGTGATTTATTTTAGTGTGCGAAAAAATAATTTTTGTGACGACTGTCCGTTATTCAACGACGTAATGTGAATACGCTTTCACGTGGGCAATAAAACAGCATAGTTGTTACGGAATGATGCTGAAGGTAAAAAAACCTACTTTCTTCAAATAATCATTCCTGATACAGTAATTTTCCAAATAATTGAACAGGAGTACCGGGCCTCAGCCCTCCCTATGGACTGTCACCGACGTCATTATTCTTCGCTTTTTCACCTCATGATCACCGGCAAATCCGCCCCAATGGGCCTGATTTTTGCCGCACTGAAACCGCTTTCATCTGTTAATTTTGCAGTAAAAAAAGTTTGCCGGGCCACAGATAGCTCAGCGAATGGCGTTTCTTTGCGTCTTTTTTCTTTAACTCATTGCGGAGTCTGACATGGAATTTCTGATGGACCCTTCAATCTGGGTCGGTTTGTTGACGCTTGTCGTTCTGGAAATAGTTCTGGGTATCGACAACCTCGTTTTTATCGCCATCCTTGCCGATAAACTGCCGCCTAAACAGCGAGATAAAGCCCGAATCATCGGCCTGTCGCTGGCGCTGATTATGCGTTTAGGCCTGCTCTCGCTGATCTCGTGGATGGTAAAACTGACCACGCCGCTGTTTAGCATTGCGCAGTTCAGTTTCTCCGGACGCGACCTGATCCTGCTGGTCGGTGGTCTGTTCCTGTTGTTTAAAGCCACGACGGAGCTGCACGAACGGCTGGAAGGGCACGATGAGCAGGGAACGCAGAATCGCGGTTATGCCAGCTTCTGGTCAGTGGTGGCGCAGATTGTCGTGCTTGATGCGGTGTTCTCGCTTGATGCGGTGATTACGGCCGTTGGTATGGTGAACAACCTGGCTGTCATGATGACGGCGGTTGTGATTGCGATGGGCGTGATGTTGCTGGCGTCTAAATCACTGACGCGCTTCGTGAATAACCATCCGACGGTTGTCGTGCTGTGTCTGAGCTTCCTGCTGATGATCGGCCTGAGCCTGATTGCAGAAGGATTTGGCTTCCATATTCCTAAAGGTTATCTGTACGCTGCGATTGGTTTCTCGATTCTGATTGAGTTGTTCAACCAGATTGCGCGCCGCAATTTCCTGAAAAGCCAGTCGAACAGACCAATGCGTGAACGTACGGCTGAGGCGATTCAGCGTCTGATGGGCGGGAAACGTCAGAATCAGAATGAAGATGAACCGGCGGGCGATGTGTTACCGGCTGGCGAAACGTTTGCAGAAGAAGAGCGGCATATGATCACCGGCGTGCTGACGCTGGCATCGCGAACGCTGCGCAGCGTGATGACGCCGCGAACCGAAATTTCCTGGGTTGACTGTGAAAAGTCTCCGGCTGAAATCCGCAGCCAACTGCTCGACACACCGCACAGTTTATTCCCAATTTGTCGCCACTCTCTGGATGACGTTATCGGGGTCGTTCGTGCGAAGGACCTGCTGGTTGCACTGGAAAATGGTGAAAATATCGTGGCATTTGCGGAAAAAACGCCGCCGATTGTGGTGCCGGAAACCATGGACGTCATCAATCTGCTCGCCGTTCTGCGTAAAGCGAAAGGTCGGCTGGTCGTTGTCAGCAATGAGTTTGGCGTGATTCAGGGGCTGGTGACACCGCTCGACGTGCTCGAAGCCATTGCGGGCGAATTCCCGGACGAAGATGAAACGCCGGACGTGATTGCTGACGGTGACTCGTGGATTGCCAAAGGTGGTACGGATTTGCACCTGTTACAGCAAATCCTCGATGTGAACACGCTGGTCAGCTCCGACGATGATTTTGCTTCGCTGGCGGGCTTATTGCTGTCGAAGTCCGGGCAGATGCCGGTTGCGGGTGAAGTGATTGAAATGGCTTCGCTGTGTTTCGAGATCCTGGATGTGTCGGAATATCGGATTGAACGGGTTCGTATTACGCGCGTGAAACCAGAGAATGACCGGGCCGAAGAGCAGTAAAGCTGACGTGATAGGATGTGTAAAAACGGCGACTCAGGTCGCCGTTTTTTATGCTCAGAAGGTAGCCTTCCAGGGTATACAAATCAGGCAGGTTTTTGATTTTCCTGTAATTCCATGTTCTGAGTCGATTTTTTATAACGTTCCAGCCAGATCGGGAATACTTCAATGGGCATGGGGCGTGCAAAATAATACCCCTGTAGCGAATCAACTTTGCGCTTGCGCAGATAATCCACTTGCTCGCGGGTTTCCACGCCTTCTGCAATCAGCTTTAAGTTGAGGCGCTGTGCCAGTGTGATGATGGTATCGGTCACTGTGGCATTGATGGCATCGGTGCCAATAGACGCGGTAAAAGCCTGGTCAATTTTCAGCACATCGGGATTGAGCGTTTTGAGATAACTCAGGGAACTGTGGCCCGTGCCAAAATCATCGATTGCCAGCAGAATCCCCATTTCTTTCAGTTGCGAAATTTCTGCTGCACGCAGTTCTTGCAGGCGGGTTCGTTCGGTCAGTTCCAGCATCAGAGAAACTGAAGGCTGGGCGGGGATCCAGAGCTTGCGTATATCCTCTACAATTTCCATATTATTGAAGTGCTGAGCGGCAACATTGATGCTGACGTAAAAGCCCGGCGTTGCCGGAAATACGGCCAAATTATCGGCAACGGTCTGGATGAGATATCTCGTGAGCGAGATAATTAATCCATGTTGCTCCGCCAGGGGGATAAATACATCCGGAGAAACCCATTCTTGCCGGCGATTTTTCCAGCGCATCAGCGTTTCAACGCCAATGCAACGGCCATCGGTGCTGTTAATTATTGGCTGGCAATAGACCTTAAATTCACGGTGTGAAATACCATGGCTGATAGGGTATGCCAGGCTGATGCGGCTGCCGGAAAGCAGATAGACCGCCGTCGCCGCCAGTAAACTGATCAACACAGACAAAGGTAAATGTGAAGGCAGTTCATTCCAGGCCAGCGCATTGGCTTCCAGGCCATAGATTGAAACCGAGAAGTCATATTTTTCAGATTTAACACTCAGCAGAGGCGGTTGTGGCAGGTTATTGCTGGAAACGATTTCGTTTTTGCCGTATTCGAGGTTTTGTTTTCCGACATTTAAAACAATATGGCTGGCATACGGCGGTTGTGGCTCAAGCAGGAAATTCGACAAAATCCCGATGTTATAAACAAACAGCTCGCCGTTAAGATTATCCGGTGTTGTAGGCTGCCAGAGAATGAGTGTCGGGGTATCTACCCGGCTCCATTTGGAAGCGCGCAGGTCGAGCTGAGTTTTCCCCTGCGCCAGAGCGGGCAGTGTCTTATTAAAATTGAGATCCAGCGGGCCAATCAGGCTTGAGCAGACAATGGCTCCGTCACTGACAAGGCTGATAGAGCGCAGTGTCTGCATGCGGGCAACGGTTTGTTGCATGACAGGTTGCAACGCATTACAACCTAATGTCTGATCGATAGGAATAGCTTTTCCTGCCGGAGATGCAGGCTCAAGCAATTTTTCTAGTTTTTCAACGGTGTGGAATGCCACGCGTTGTTGATCTTCTGCGATGACCTGTGCTTGTTCGTAAATACGAATGCCAAGAGTCAGAAGCAAAGTACATACCCCCATCGCGCAGGCAAGTGCAATGCGGTAATACCGATACTTCGCAAGTCCGGTTTGGGAGAACAGCATCGTTCTAATCCTTTTATCCCGTGTTAATTGCAGGCTCAAAATTATTATTTTTAAAGGTTTGCCGATGCGTAACAGCCAGTTCGTTTTTATTGATAGTAGCTGTAAATCGTCGGACGCTCAGCCTGAGTTGCGGAAAATTCCCTATTTTTCTCTGTTCAGGACAAAGAAAACCCGTATAAGTGACGTTGTCACTCATGGTGTTTCTGCTTACCCCCTGGCATTAATTTTTCTGTATTAAAGAGGTTCTCTGAACGGGAAATTCAGGCGGAAATCAGCATGCCGTACCTGCAGGGTATAATGCAAGTGTCACTGCTATTATGTATCGATAATACAACAGGTTGTTGTTAACGAAGGTTTTATTGCTGCCGGCTATCACCCGGGCGGCATTTCCTGCGGTAAATGGGTTAAAAATAACGCAACAAGAACAACCGCAGGAATGCCCGATTCAAAATGGGTTCAGTCGCACTGAACCTTGATAGCTAAACCACCACGCGATGTCTCGCGGTATTTGGAATTCATATCCTTTCCGGTTTCATACATGGTCTCAATGACTTTATCCAGAGAGACTCTGGGCTCGCTGGTGCGCCGTAATGCCATCCGGGCTGCGTTGATCGCTTTCACCGAGGCAATAGCATTTCGCTCAATACACGGAACCTGAACCTGGCCTGCAACGGGATCGCAGGTTAATCCCAAATTGTGTTCCATCCCTATTTCGGCAGCGACGCATACCTGTTCAGGGCTTCCGCCCAGCAATTCTGTCAGACCCGCCGCCGCCATCGAGCAGGCGACACCGACTTCGCCCTGACAGCCCACTTCAGCACCTGAAATCGATGCATTCATTTTATACAGAATGCCGATGGCGCCTGACGTCAGGAAATAACGCAGATAAATATCCGGGCTGACCGATTCAATGAACTGATCATAATAGGCCAGTACCGCCGGGACAATTCCGCAGGCACCGTTAGTGGGCGCTGTGACAACGCGCCCACCGGCGGCATTTTCTTCGTTAACCGCCAGCGCAAACATATTAACCCAGTCAATGACATTCATCGGGTCGTTGGAAAGTTTGTCATTAGATACCAGCATCCGGCGCAGGGCAGAGGCACGACGCGGAACGCGAAGCGGGCCGGGCAAAACACCTTCCGTATTTAAACCACGATCGATACACGCCTGCATGGTGTGCCAGATTTTTTCGAAATACTGCTCGATGTCTTGCTTGCTGTGCTGCGCCAGCTCGTTCTTCATCACCAGACCGGACAGTGATAACCCGGTCTCCTTACATTTTGCCAGCATCTCACTGGCTGAATTAAAGCTGTAAGGCACCTGTACTTCGTCCAGCACCGGCTGACCGAAATGCTCGTCATCGACAATAAAACCCCCACCGACGGAGTAGTAGGTTTTGCTGTAAATCATTTTGTCGCCCGCAAAGGCATGAATTTGCATCGCATTTTCATGGCGCGGTAGATTCTCACCGCGAAACACCATGCCGGTGTCACGGGGGAAATCGACTTCATGCTGAGTTTCACCCAGCGGCAGGCGCTGACGCTGCTCAACGTCGCGAATAAAATGGGGAATGCCGTCGATGTCGACGGTATCGGGCTGGTTACCGGCCAGGCCCAGAATAATGGCGATATCTGTGTGGTGGCCTTTACCTGTCAGTGACAAAGAGCCAAATACGTCCACGGCGACACGCGTAACGGCAGGCATCATGCCCTTTTCGAGCAGGTCATCAGCGAACTGTTTCCCGGCTTTCATCGGGCCCAAAGTATGGGAACTGGAAGGGCCAATCCCGACCTTGAACATGTCGAAAACGCTAATCACGTCGAATACTCCTGTAATAGATTGCGGCAGGGAACGGGATCCCTGGCTTCCATAAATGAACAAGTGGTGAAATATCGTCCTTATGGATAGATCTATAGTTTAAAAGGGCTGAGGGGCAAAAGTTTCTTTTTTCGCATGAAATAAACTTATTTGATGCAAAAGTGTGATCGTTATGTAATCGATGAGGTCAGGCTTCAACCTGCCGGGCGAGCTGGCGGATAATTGACGCCGTCAGACCCCAGACAAATTGTTGCTGATACCAGGATAAATATACCCGGTGGTAGATCCCTCTGCGGTGAATATCCAGAGGGTGATAGCGTGCAAGATCAAACGCTTCCTGCAACGGTATTTCAAACAGTTCGGCGACTTCATCTTCTGCCGGATGCAGTGGCACATCTACCGGCAATAGCCCGATAACCGGCGTGACCTGAAAGCCACTGCTGCTGTCTTGCGGCGGTAGTACACCTAATACATGAACTTGTTCAGGAGGAATCGCGACTTCTTCCTGAGCTTCGCGCAGCGCGGTGGCAATAATTGAGGCATCCGTTGCATCGGCCGCACCGCCGGGAAAGGCGACCTGACCGGGGTGTTTGCGCAGCTGATCGGAACGGCGCGTCAGCAGGATTGTCGGCTCTTTCCGGCAGATAATCGGAATTAAGACGGCGGCGTGACGGGTTCCGCGCAATGCAGGTGCGGGCAGACGCGGTTGCTGCAACTGAAAACGCAGGATGAAATCTTCCACCTCGGGGGGAAAAGTCTGCACGGGGACGTGTTGTTCCGGCAAAGTCACGGCTGAACGTCTCCTAACTGAGGCAGTATGCGGGCAATTTTATCGAAGGTTTCCTGATATTCTGCCTGTTCCTGGCTGTCGGCCACAATCCCGCCGCCTGCCCAGCAGTAAATTTTCCCTTTTGCCGTCAGCAGCGTGCGGATGGTGATATTACTGTCCATCGTGCCGCAGCAACTGATGTACGCAATGCTGCCGCAGTAACCGTTGCGTCGCTGTGGCTCAAGCTCTTCGATGATTTCCATCGCGCGGACTTTCGGTGCGCCGGTTATTGAGCCGCCGGGGAAACAGGCCCGCAGCAACGCACTGGCGTGGCATGCTTCCGGCAGTTTTGCGGTGACGGTGCTCACCAGATGATGAACCGCAGGGAAAGGCTCGACTTTGAATAATTCGGGAACGCGCACGCTGCCCGGCGTGGCAACGCGGCCAATGTCATTTCGTAATAAATCGACGATCATCAGGTTCTCCGCACGATCTTTTTCCGATGCCGCCAGCCTCTCAGCCTGACGCGCATCTTCTGCTGGCTCCTCGCTGCGCGGCAACGTCCCTTTAATCGGACGCGTTTGGATCTGATGGTCTTTCAGCCAGATGAAACGCTCAGGCGACAGACTGATCACCGTGTTTTCAGGCAAACGCAGAAACGCCGAGAAGGGGGCACGGTTCGCGTTGTTCAGCTGTAAAAATGCCTGCCATTCGTCTCCGGAATAGTGCGTCGAAAATCGCTGCGCGAGGTTAATCTGGTAGCAATCACCACTGTGAATGTACTCCTGAATCTGGCGGAATTTTTCACCGTATGCCTCGCGGGTCATGTTGGACTGCCACGGTGCTTTCAGCCGGAAAGGCTGCGCGGCGGTGGCCTTCTGTTGCGCCAGCCATTGCAGGCGGCCAGCAATATCATCGTGACAAATCAGCGTGAGGCGTTGCAGAAGGTGATCGGCGATCAGCGCCCAGTCATAAATACCCACCGCCATATCCGGCAGGGTGATGTCCTGCTCTGCCGTGTCGGGCAGTGCCTCAATACGCCGCCCTAAATCATAGCCAAACAGCCCGAGCGCGCCGCCCAGAAACGGAAAATCAGGCGAGCTTTCCGCCCGCAAACCTGACGCCGAAAGGTGTTCTTCCAGCAAGGCAAACGGATCGTCTTTCCGCAACGTCACTTCACCGTTTTTCTCAACCTGCGTGATATCACCGCACGTCGTCAGCGTGACCAGCGGATCCGCTACCAGAATATCAAAACGATTATGCTGATGCTGCGCAGAGCCGGAATGCAAAAGCATGGCCCACGGCAAAGCAGAGAGCGCAGAAAACTGCTCGGGCAGTGCATCAGGATGATAAGGCAAAGTATGAAAATTTACGGAACGGGTGGATTGCATGGCAGGTATGAGCTTCTCGGGCGCAATTAGATCGTATTATAGCGCCGATCCTAACATAGATTCGGCTACCTGAAAGCAGCGCAGGCGATTTGCATCAATAAGGCGTATACTGTGCAACCCCGCAGCCTGCGGGCCGGTTTAACGTACAACAGGAATCTCCCATGCTGACAGGTATGCCTTCATTATCACATTCCGAACAAGAACAGGCCGCCGATCGTATCCGCCAGTTAATGGAAACCGGAATGAGCAGCGGCGAAGCCATTGCAACCGTTGCGGAAGAAATCCGTGAAACGCACAAAGGCGATCGCGTGACCGTTATCTTTGATGACGAAGACGAGTAAATTTCTGCCCTGATCATTACTTATCAGGCATAAAAAAAACCGGACCCTTTGCGGAGTCCGGTTTTTTTTCATCTTTATTCAGGCATCAGCCTTTAACGACAACCGCTGCAGCCGCCTGTTTCGCCTGCTCAACCGCGTCTTCAACGTTATCGGCAATCGCCAGCGCTACGCCCAGACGGCGTTTACCGCTGATTTCAGGTTTCCCGAACAGACGGATTTGGTTGAAACCGGTCAGCGCATTTTCCAGCCCGCTGAAAGAAACGTTGTTGCTGGTCAGTTCCGGCAAAATAACGGCGGAAGCCGACGGGCCAAACTGGCGGATTTTCCCGACCGGCAGGCCAAGGAATGCGCGAACGTGCAGGGCAAACTCGGACAGATCCTGAGAAATCAGCGTGACCATTCCGGTGTCGTGCGGACGCGGTGAAACTTCGCTGAAAATCACTTCATCGCCACAGACAAACAGCTCAACGCCAAACAGACCTTTGCCGCCCAGCGCCTTCACCACTTTCTCTGCGATATCTTTCGCGCGCTGCAATGCCAGTTCGGTCATTTGCTGTGGCTGCCAGGATTCGCGGTAATCGCCATCTTCCTGACGGTGCCCGATTGGCGCACAGAAATGAATGCCGTCAACGGCGCTGATAGTCAGCAGCGTAATTTCAAAATCAAACTTCACCAGACCTTCAACAATGACGCGTCCGCCACCGGCGCGGCCACCTTGCTGGGCATAATCCCAGGCTGTCTGTAACTGCTCAGCGCTGCGGATCAGGCTCTGGCCTTTACCGGATGAACTCATCACCGGTTTGATGATGCACGGGTAACCGATTGCGTCGACGGCCTGGCGGAAAGACGCTTCGTCGTCAGCAAACTGATACGTCGATGTCGGGAGTTTCAGGGTTTCCGCGGCCAGACGACGGATGCCTTCACGGTTCATGGTCAGACGCGTCGCTTCGGCGCACGGCACCACGTTATGCCCCTGTTTTTCCAGCTCAACCAGCATGCTGGTGGCGATAGCTTCAATTTCCGGCACGATAAAATCAGGGCGTTCGCTTTCAATAACGGCTTTCAGCGCATCGCCATCGAGCATGTTAATGACATGGCTGCGGTGAGCGACCTGCATCGCGGGTGCATCCGCATAGCGATCGACGGCGATCACTTCCAGACCCAGGCGCTGACATTCGATCGCCACTTCTTTACCCAGCTCGCCAGAGCCTAACAACATGACGCGGGTGGCGCCGGTGCGCAGTGCAGTACCAATGGTTAACATAGCTTCGTACCCAGATCTTTGATGAAGGAAAGTAAGAATTTCGCGGCGCAGTATATCTGAAATTATCGCAGACGAAAACGATTGCGCAGCGTGTTAGAAAAATTCCCTGCGTACGTCAGAAGGGGATTTACAGGATTTTTTAAGCCGGTTTTCTGCTGTTTAAGGCAGTCTGCGGGCGTCTCTGTTATCATTTAGCAAACCATGGCGCCAGATCTCCTGCCGCTGCCCCGATTTTTGCCTCACATAAAGAGTTATCGCCTTGAGCACGCATTCCTTTTCTGTCCTGACATTGCCCGCTGAGCAACTTTCCAACCTGAATGAACTGGGTTACACCGAAATGACCCCGATTCAGGAAGCCTCTTTGCCCGCTATCCTGCAAGGTCAGGACGTCCGCGCCAAAGCCAAAACCGGCAGTGGTAAAACAGCCGCTTTCGGCATTGGTTTGCTGAACAGCATCACTGTTTCACAGTTTGTGGCGCAGGCACTGGTGCTTTGTCCGACGCGCGAACTGGCCGATCAGGTCAGTAAAGAATTACGTCGTCTGGCGCGTTTTACTCAGAACATCAAAATCCTGACCCTTTGCGGCGGCCAGTCAATCGGCCCTCAGAACGAATCGCTGGTTCGTCAGCCGCACATCGTGGTCGGCACGCCGGGCCGTATTCAGGAACACCTGCGCAAAGGCACGCTGAAGCTGGATGATCTCAAAGTGCTGGTGCTCGATGAAGCCGACCGCATGCTGGACATGGGTTTTAGCGAAGATATCGAAGATGTGGTCAGCTATACGCCGCAAACCCGCCAGACGCTGCTGTTCTCCGCGACGTATCCGGACGGCATTGAACGCATCAGCTCCAAATTCCAGCGCGAGCCGCTGAAAGTGGAAATTGAAGGCGAAGATGATGTGGCAGACATCAAGCAGGTGTTTATCGAAGCCGATAAACATCAGCGTTTATCCCTGCTGGCTGCGGTGTTGTACCAGCATCAGCCGACATCGTGCGTAGTGTTCTGTAATACCAAGCGCGACTGCCAGGAAGTGTGTGACGCACTGGCGGGCAAAGGGATCAGTGCGCTGGCGCTGAACGGCGATCTTGAGCAGCGTGACCGTGACCGCGTGCTGGTGCGTTTCTCCAACGGCAGTTGCCGTGTGCTGGTCGCAACAGACGTTGCGGCGCGCGGTCTGGACATCAAACAGTTAGGTCTGGTCATTAACTATGAATTGTCTTTCGACCCGGAAGTTCACGTTCACCGTGTAGGCCGTACAGGGCGCGCGGGAACCAGCGGTCTGGCGGTCAGTCTGGTGACTCCGCAGGAAATGCCACGTGTGACGGCGCTCGAAGATTACACCCGTCAGCGGTTCACCTGGCAACCTGCCGCGCAGGCGCTGGCGGCAACGCCAGTGGCGCTGGATGCTGAAATGGCCACGCTGTGTATCGACGGTGGCCGTAAAGCCAAAATCCGTCCCGGCGATATACTCGGCGCGCTGACCGGCGATGCCGGGCTGACCGCGGCAGAGGTCGGTAAAATTGATATGTTCCCGATCCACGCTTACGTTGCTATCCGTCAGAAGAGTGCGAAGAAAGCCCTGCAACGCCTGCAGGAAGGGAAAATCAAAGGCAAAAACTGCAAAGCGATTATTTTGCGCTAAAAGAGTGATGTCGCGTTTTACATTGTTCGTCTGATTGTTAATGTTGTGTTATTGCCTTGTTGATGATTATATTGTCTGACACAAGTGATGACCTTTCGGTATGTATGGTTATTGTTCCGACAAGGTCAGCGTAATAAAAGACAAAGACTGGGAAGACGAACGATGAAAAAGATAATCTTGAGCGCGGTAATGGCAGTCGCAGGAATGAGCGGTCTGATCCAGACTGCTCAGGCCGATGAGCCTGAAGTAAGAACGGCGACGGTCACACCTTGCGCGAATGCGACGAAAGATGAACTCGCGGCGCTGGTGAAACGCGATTTTCTGCAAAACCGTATTCCGCGCTGGGATGCGGATAAAAAAGCGCTCGGCACCTCAACGCCGGTTGCGTGGGTTGATGCCGGCAGCATCAGCGGTGATAACAAGAAATGGGATATCCCGCTGAAAGTCCGCGGCGATCATACCGACAAAACCTACGACGTCACGCTCAACTGCCAGCTCGGTGAAATCACCTATAGCACGCCGGTCTGAGTTTTTTGCCCGCGCCCGTGACCGCTCCGGGCGCACATTACCGCTAATTCCCGCATGTTCCGTCTCTTGGTTTCCCTGTCTAAACCTGTCACTCTTGTCACACCATAAAGAGGACAAAGAGATCCGAGATGATGACACCTCCAAAGGCTGAAAAACGCCCGCAAACTCTGAGCGTGCACGGCGATGACCGTGTCGATAATTACTACTGGCTGCGTGACGATGACCGCGCCGATCCTCAGGTTCTGGCCTATCTGACGGCAGAAAACGAATATACCGATCAGGCCATGCTGCCCCATCAGGCGCTGCGTGAAACGCTTTACGGAGAAATGGTCGCGCGCATTGAGCAGCAGGATCACTCCGTTCCTTATATCAAACACGGTTACCGTTATCAGACCCGCTACGAGCCGGGTAATGAATACGCGATTTATCTGCGCCAGCCTGCCGCGGAGAATGAAAAATGGCAGACGCTGATCGACGGAAATGAACGTGCCAGCGACGGCGAGTTTTATACGCTGGGTGGTTTAGATATCAGCCCGGACAATAAACTGATGGCCGTGGCCGAAGATTTCCTGTCCCGCCGCCAGTACGACATCCGCATAAAAAAACTGGATGATGAAACATGGACCGACGATCTGCTGAAAAATACTTCCGGCAGCAGCGAATGGGCGAATGATTCTCAGACGCTGTATTACGTCCATAAACACAAGAAAACGTTGCTGCCGTATCAGGTTTACCGCCACGTTGTCGGCACGGATCCGAAAACGGACAAACTGGTTTACGAAGAGAAAGACGATACTTTTTACGTCGGGCTGGATAAAACCACGTCAGAAAAATACATCCTGATCCACCTGGACAGCACCACGACGTCTGAGATCCTGCTGCTGGATGCCGATGATCCGCAGGCGACACCAAAAGTGTTCCTGTCGCGCCGCAAAGATCATGAGTACGCGCTCGATCATTATCTGGGCAATTTCTATATTCGTTCGAACAAAGACGGTAAAAATTTCGGCCTTTATAAAAGCGAAAACGGCACCGGAGCGCATTGGCAAACGCTGATTGCACCACGTATTGAAGTCATGCTCGAAGGTTTTAGTTTGTTCCGCGACTGGCTGGTGGTGGAAGAACGTCAGCAGGGGCTGACACAGTTGCGACAAATTCACTGGACAACCGGTGAAGAGAAATCTCTCGCATTTGATGACCCGACGTACACGACCTGGCTGGCCTATAACCCTGAACCTGACACATCATTGTTGCGCTACGGTTATTCTTCTATGACCACGCCGAGCTCATTGTTTGAACTTGATCTCGACACGCATGCCCGCACGCTGCTCAAACAGCAGGAAGTGAAAGAGTTTGATGCGACAAATTACCGCAGCGAACGCGTTTGGGTGACAGCGCGTGATGGCGTGAAAGTCCCGGTTTCACTGGTTTACCGCCGTGAATTGTTCAAGCCAAACACCAATCCGTTACTGGTTTACGGCTACGGCTCTTACGGCAGCAGCATGGATCCGGCGTTCAGCGGCAGCCGCCTCAGTTTGTTGGATCGTGGTTTTGTTTTTGCGCTGGCGCATATCCGCGGTGGCGCAGAACTGGGCCAGCAGTGGTATGACGACGGCAAACTGTTTAACAAACTCAACACGTTCCACGATTTCATCGATGTGACAAAAGAACTGGTGGCTGAAGGTTACGGCGACGCAGGGCAGGTTTACGCGATGGGCGGGAGCGCCGGTGGTTTGCTGATGGGCGCGGTGATTAATCAGGCTCCCGATTTGTTCCACGGTATCGTTGCGCAGGTTCCTTTTGTCGATGTTGTCACCACCATGCTCGATGAGTCTATTCCGCTGACGACCGGCGAATATGATGAGTGGGGTAATCCGAACGAAAAAGCCTATTACGATTATATGCTGCAATACAGCCCGTACGATCAGGTTCGCGCGCAGGCTTATCCGCATATGCTGGTGACGACCGGGTTGCATGATTCACAGGTACAATACTGGGAACCGGCGAAGTGGGTGGCTAAACTGCGTGATGTCAAAACTGACGACAATCAGCTGCTGATGCACACGGATATGGATTCCGGCCACGGTGGTAAATCCGGGCGCTTCAAGGCTTACGAAGATATCGCGCTGGAATATGCCTTTGTGCTGTCACTGGCGGAGAAAAAATAACAGGTTCCCCCGAAATAATTCAAGTCGCAGGAAGGCGGCAAGTGAGCGAATCCCGATGAGCTGACGTGGGTCAGTGATTCGGGTGAGTGAGTGCAGCTAACGCATCTGCGGCTTGAAGTATGACGGGGGAATAAAAAAACCCGCATTCAGCGGGTTTATTCTACGAAGTAACTTTATCAGGCAGCTGCTTTTTTGGCTTTTTTATCAGCCTTTTTCTCAGCAGGGGTCTTCAGTGGCTTTTTCTTCGCATTTTTTTTGCTATCCATTCCTTTACTCATAATCGCCTCTCTTTAAAGCTGGTGGATTGGGTTGCTCTGCTATTTACTGCCTAATCCGTGCCGGTTGCAAGTCTCATCGTGTTTCCTGCAAAACTTTACACAAGCCTCAGTTTTAGGATCCGGTAGTGAAATTGCGTGATAAGTATGCGAACAGCATACAAAACAATGATTTTTGGTCATTACAGCTTGTCGGCAGGTAATCAATGCGCTGTTATTAAGATGCAACTACATCAATCAATACACTGGCCGAATAGAACAGGAAATGTCATGCCAAAATTAAAAGGGTTGTATCCGCCCCTGGAAGCCTATGCCAGCGGCATGCTTGATACGGGCGATGGTCACCAGATTTACTGGGAACGCAGCGGAAATCCGGAAGGTAAACCCGCGGTATTTTTGCATGGCGGCCCGGGCGGGGGGTGCTCATCGGTTCACAGGCAACTGTTTGATCCCAATGATTATGACGTCATGCTGTTTGACCAGCGTGGCTGCGGGCGTTCAAAACCTCACGCCAGTCTCGATAACAACACGACCTGGCATCTGGTCGACGATATTGAGCGTCTGCGGGAAATGGCGGGGGTCGAAAAATGGCTGGTGTTCGGCGGTTCCTGGGGGTCAACACTGGCGCTGGCTTATGCTGAAACGCATCCGGAGCGCGTCAGCGAAATGGTATTGCGCGGCATCTTCACGCTGCGCAAGCAGGAACTGACCTGGTACTACCAGGACGGTACGTCCCGTTTCTTCCCGGAAAAATGGCAGCGTATTTTGTCGATCCTCTCGGAAGAAGAACGCAAAGATGTGATTGCCTCTTACCGCGCTCGTCTGACATCGGACGATCGCGCTGTTCAGCTTGAAGCTGCTAAAATCTGGAGCCTGTGGGAAGGGGAGACGGTGACGCTTCTGCCTGCGGAAGGTTCGGCGTCTTTTGGCGAAGATAATTTCGCGCTGGCATTTGCCCGTATCGAAAACCATTACTTCACGCATTTTGGCTTTTTAGAAACAGATGAACAATTGCTGAAAAACGTTGAGCGTATTCGCCACATTCCGGCTGTCATTGTCCACGGGCGCTACGACATGGCCTGCCAGGTGCAAAATGCATGGGATCTGGCGAAGTCCTGGCCGGAAGCTGAGCTGCATATTATTGAAGGCGCAGGGCATTCGTTTGACGAGCCGGGCATCCTTGACCAGCTAATCCGGACCAATCAGCGTTTTGCCGCTCTGCGTTAGCATCTGCCGCAACTTCCGCTTATTTTACACCGGGGCCTATTTCTGTTTCGGTTCGTAAGGTAAGCGGGAGAATTTGTGAGATTCGGCCCGATAAAACATCACCCGCTCACGAAAATAGGTGCGCAGATGTGCGGGCTGTTCACGTTCGGCCATCTCGGCCACCACCGGCATGTTGTAGCGTTCTTTGAAGGCCACCGCTGAGGCAGCAAGATCCACATTGATGCGATCCATTTCTTCTTTGCTGATGTCGGCCAGATTGATACCCATTGTTGTTCCCTGATAATCCGTTTTGCAGCATTGTACCCGAGGCTATAGCTGGCGGGAATGTTGTCTTCAGGCTTTTATGTTGCCGCCAACGTGATCGTTAAATGGAAAAGAGTATTAAGTAAATAAGAATTATTTCCAAACAGGGAGTGATAATTATATTCAACAAAGAGGGGTTAATTAAAACTGCAAATAGTAATGATTCTTTTTTATTACATTTTTAATGTTAATGATTATCATTTTTGTATATTTTATTTTAAATAAATTCGATTTAAATCATATGGTTAAATTTAATTGTTGCTGCTTTGATTAATAATGTAAATCGGGTGTTTTTATTTGGTGCTGGCACGGGCATAATGCAGGTATATAAACCAGTCCACCTGCCTTAATTTAATTTTGGAGCCGCATCATGCTTAAAAAAGAAATGATTGATCAGCTTAATGAACAGCTGAACCTCGAGTTTTATTCTGCCAACTTATATTTGCAGATGAGTGCATGGTGCAGCGATAAAGGTTATGAAGGTGCTGCTGCGTTTTTGAAACAGCATTCAATGGAAGAAATGGACCACATGCATCGCTTGTTCAAATATGTCAGTGATACCGGTGCTCTGCCACTGCTGGGGGCAATTGCTGCTCCACCTGTCTCTTTTGAGTCTTTGACTGATTTATTCAAGCAGACTTACGAACATGAACAGCTGATCACCCGGAAAATCAACGAACTGGCTGATTTGTCTATGACTCTGAAAGACTACTCTTCTTTCAACTTCCTGCAGTGGTATGTTTCTGAACAGCATGAAGAAGAGACACTGTTCAAATCTGTTCTCGATAAACTGGCTCTGGTTAGCAACACGGGTAATGGCTTGTTCTTTGTCGACAAGGATCTGAAAAACATGGTGGCACAGGCTCCCGCAGGCTGATTTCCCTGTTTGATCTTGCCCGCAAAAAACGCAGAGCGCTCAGGCCTCTGCGTTTTTTTATGCCTTTTTGGCAAACGTTTTGCGACGGTTTGCGCTAAAGTGTCGGCGTTAAAATTCATCGTTAAGCAAGCCAAGGAATTATCGTGTTCAATAAAACCACTTCTCTTTGCCGGGGTCTGGCAGTCTCAGCCGTATTGCTGAGCGGATTTATCTCACAGCAGGCTTTAGCGCACGCTCATCTCAAAACAGAAACTCCGGCAGCAGATTCAATCCTGTCGGCCAGCCCGACCGAGCTGTCGCTGGGGTTCAGTGAAGGAATCGAACCCAACTTCAGCAAAATCTCTCTGACAGATGCCGGCCAAAAAGCGGTGAAAACGGGGAAAATGACGCTGGCTGCGAATGATAACACTCAGGTTGTATTGCCACTTTCTGATGCGCTTAGCGCCGGGAAGTATATCGTCTCATGGAATGTTGTCTCTGTTGATGGTCATAAAACACACGGCCAGTACAGTTTTATTGTTAAGTAAATGAGCCTGACTGCGCTATTTGTTCTATGCCGGTTCGCGCATTTTGCTTCACTGATGCAAATTTTTGGGCTGAGCGTCTTTTGCTCCTTACTCGCACCGCAGGGCTTTTCTGCCGTATTGCTGCGTAAAAATCAGTCGCTGATGATGTGGTCTGGCATTCTGGCGGCGGTGACGTCGGTCGGAATGCTTGCAATTCAGGCCGCTCTGATGGGAAACGGCTGGGGTGACGGGCTGAACCTGAATGTGTGGTTGCTGGTATTGACCACGGCATTTGGAGAAGTCTGGCGATGGCATTTGCTACTCGCGGCGGCAATGCTGCTGGTTCTGCTGTCAGACTGGCTGCCTGGGCGTAATCTGCTGATATTTTTGTGCTCGGTCGGTTTGCTGATGAGCCAGGCATTGATTGGCCATGCCGCAATGCATGATGGACTACTGGGACTGGCGCAGCGAACCAACCACGTGGTGCATTTACTCAGCGCTGCCTACTGGTTCGGATGCTTATATCCGCTGCTAACCTGCATCTTATATACGCGACAGCCTGCGACACGTCCTTATGCGATTGCCACGCTTATCCGTTTTTCGCTCTGGGGGCATGTCGCCGTCGCGCTGGTTATTCTCACCGGCATCTTCAATACAGCCATTATTTTGCAGCGCTGGCCGACAGACATGACATCTCTCTACCAGTGTTTGCTGGCAGTTAAAGTGGCTATGGTTGCAATGATGCTAGCGGTTGCACTTTACAATCGCTACCGGTTAGTACCGCTGATGGGTAGCGATCCCGACCAGGCCCAACGCCGTTTTATCATGATGACCTGGTTCGAATGGGGATTGGCGTTGGGTGTTTTGCTACTGGTGAGTTTATTCGCCACTCTTGCCCCGCGCTGAGCACGACAGCTGAAAAGTACAAAGAATTTAATATCATCGAGGAAAAATCATGAGGAAAACACTGCTTGCCTGTGTGCTGCTTACCCTTTCTGCCAGCAGCCTTGCCGCACCACAGCTGGAAACAATCAGTCGCCTGCAATACGGCAAAGCCTGGGCATTCACCCGTGAAGAAGTCATGTTGCAATGCCGTCCGGGTAATGCGCTCTATGTGATTAACGATAGTACGCTGGCGCAATATCCCCTGAATGACGTGGCGAAAGAGCAGGTTAAAAATCATCAGGTTCAGGCTGTGCCACTGGAGAAAATCTGGTTGGATGACCCGCAAAACCCAGGGGGGAAAATGAGTCTGGCTCCTTTTATTGCCAAAGCTCAGTCGCTCTGCTGAATCGCCGTGCCATTGGCAAATAGCTGATGTTAAACCCATGTTTTGTGCATGTTGTCACACGGTGAGAATAATACATCATTGTTATTATCACTATGTTTCAGGTTGGGTGGAAAATAGCCACACGTCAGCTACTCTTTAAGTTGTACGGCTTAACCGCCTGCATTAATGCCAACTTTTAGCGCACGGCTCTCTCCCAAGAGCCATTTCCCTAGACCGAATATAGGAATCGTATTCGGTCTTTTTTTTACCTGTTTTTTAAATCAATAAGTTACTACTGAATCAACCATTTAAAACATTTCCACTTACCCTCAATATCCCCTATTTAGGCTTTCTACCCCCATTGAGTTGAGCCGAAGGATTCAGGTGATCTGGATTGACGCGTGCGTTCACACCTTGATATTTGCACATCTGCGGAAATTTAAGTTTCCACCATCCTGTTACATTTGATTGTTAAAGAGTTTCATTCTCATTTGCAGCTTTTATGCTACCGTTGTACCGTTGAGCTTCCGCCACATAATGAGGAAAACGAAATGAAAGCTGCTGTTGTTAATAAAGACCACTCTGTGGGTGTCGTCGAAAAAACGTTGCGTGCATTAGAGCATGGTGAAGCACTTTTAACGATGGAGTGTTGCGGTGTTTGTCATACAGATTTGCATGTTAAAAATGGCGATTTTGGTGACAAAACGGGTGTGATCCTCGGTCATGAAGGTATTGGCATTGTTAAGAAAATAGGTCCCGGAGTGACTTCGTTGAAAGTCGGAGATCGCGCCAGTGTGGCCTGGTTCTATAAAGGATGCGGACACTGTGAATACTGTACAACGGGCAACGAAACATTATGCCGCCAGGTCGTCAATGCCGGGTATACCATCGATGGTGGTATGGCAGAAGAATGCATCGTGTCAGCAGATTATGCGGTGAAAGTGCCGGACGGACTGGAATCTGCAGCAGCAAGCAGTGTGACCTGTGCTGGCGTCACAACTTACAAAGCAGTAAAAGTGTCTGGTATTCAGCCAGGCAAGTGGATCGCGATTTATGGTCTGGGTGGACTCGGCAACCTGGCCTTGCAATATGCTAAAAATGTATTTAATGCCAAGGTCATCGCTATTGACGTGAACGATCAGCAGCTGGAATTTGCCGCGCAAATGGGGGCTGATTTAACCATCAATATGCTTAGCGACGATGCAGCAAAAATTATTCAGGAGAAAGTCGGTGGTGCGCATGCCGCAGTGGTGACGGCGACGGCGAAATCGGCGTTTAACTCCGCAGTCGATGCAATGCGTGCAGGGGGACGTATTGTTGCTGTCGGTTTACCGCCAGAATCTATGAGCCTGAATATTCCACGCCTGGTATTGGACGGTATCCAGGTAGTTGGTTCCCTGGTGGGAACGCGCGAAGATCTGGCTGAAGCTTTCCAGTTCGCCGCAGAGGGCAAAGTGGTGCCAAAAGTCACCAAGCGCCCGCTGGCAGATATTAATACGATTTTCCATGAAATGGAGCAGGGTAAAATTAAAGGCAGAATGGTAATCGACTTTACCCACAAGTAAGATCTCCGTGAAATTCGGTGACGCTGTGTAGATCTGTGGCGGCGTCATTCATAATATTATGGATAAAAACAGAAGATAAAAAAAAGCCCGCTCGGGGCGGGCTGAAAGGGGTAATGCGAGGGTCTTACATACCATGAAGGACAGGTCATGGTTTACACAGGAGAAGAATTATCGTCTTCGGGTATAAAGGTAACAAACTCAATGTCGATTTATGTCAAACCTGAGTAAGGTTATCCTGCAACTTGTAACCTCTCCGGAGCGCTATTTACTTTCACGCAAAGTTCAGAGCATTCCTCAGGTCAGATTTGTATGCCGAATTTTCTGGTATGAGTAATTTGACTGTTGCCAATTAATCAATTCAGATGTAACTCAGTAGACCCCCTTCATCATTACGCAGGTATATCCTGGGTATTTCCATCAGTGCTCTGAGCCCTTAATCAACCAGATATCGCTCAACAAGGCGTGTCCAGTATGCTGCGCCAAACCCCAAGCTTTCATCGTTAAAGTTGTAAGCCGGATTATGCAGAACTGCGCTATCGCCATTACCCAGGCGCAGAAAACACCCCGGTTTTTGCTGTAAGAAATACGCAAAGTCTTCACTGCCCGAAATAGGTGGCAGGTTATTTACTACGTTTTCTTCACCCAGAAGCTCTTTTGCCACTGCTAGGGCGAATGCTGTTTCCTTGTCATGATTTACCAACACCGGGTATCCCGGCACATAATCAATTTCGGCACGAGCACCATAGCCAGCAGCATGATTTTCAACCAGCATCCGAATGCGTTTTTCGAGGGTTTTACGCACTTCCTGATCGAAAGAGCGAACACTCATCTCAAGGCGTGCTGTTTCGGGGATAACATTCGCGGCATGTCCTGAATGTATAGACCCAATAGTGACTACGGCCGTCTCATTAGGGTCGATATTCCGCGAAATTACGGATTGCAAAGCTACGACTAAGCTGCTGGCAACCAGAATAGGATCGACAGTCATGTGGGGACGTGCGGCATGCCCCCCTTTCCCATGGATAGTAATATTCACTGTATCGCACGCCGCCATAAATGGCCCTGAGCGGAACATCATTTTACCAACGGGATAGCCTGGATGATTATGTAACCCATAGACGGCATCACAGGGGAAACGTTCAAAAAGTTGCTCTTCCAGCATGCGTTCGGCGCCGCTGTTAAAACCAATTTCCTCTGCCGGCTGGAAAATCAGATTTACCGTGCCGGAAAAGTTTTTACTACGAGCAAGCTGTTCTGCGGCCCCAAGCAACATTGCTGTGTGGCCATCATGGCCGCAAGCATGCATTTTCCCCGGGTGCTGGCTGGTATAACTGACACCTGTCTGCTCTGTGATTGGCAGTGCATCCATATCCGCGCGGATCCCAATACTACGGGAACTTTTTCCCAACTTCATCGAGCCGACGACGCCATATCCCCCAACGCCGGTTGTAACCTGATAACCCAAGGCTTGTAATTTTTCAGCAACCAAAGCGGCTGTTGCTGATTCTTCGTTAGACAGTTCAGGATGTTGATGCAAGTGTTGGCGAACTTCTCGTAGTTGTGGAACGAGGTCAGCTACGTCAGCGATGGTGCAAAGTGATTTATTATTCATTATGAGGATCTATTTTTTGCCTGAAAGAAATCCGGTTTGTTGACCGGTACCACGTCATTACCCTGGACAGAATGCAATGGGAAATTACGGCTGGCAATCAATTAATCAGGTTAGAAAAGAGGTTTTTTTAATTATGGAATGTTCAATTTAATAACATTATGTAATTGATGTAACGAAGAAAATTTTTTACATGACATTACGCAATTCTTGATTCTCAGCGTAGACGGAGGGAAGGGTAATCTATAACGTTGAAGCATGTCGAAATTTAGCCGGGGGAGTACGCCAGGAATGAAATGCCAGGTCGATGTTCTTCATCAGCCTGACATCATCTTAGATGCAATATGGGCGGTATCGGTTGCGGGACGGCAGGTAATCAGGCTGGCATGTAGCTGATTGAATGTTCCAAAGAGTCGCATTGAGAATCTATAAGCACATTCCAGACGCCTTTGTAAGGAATCCCGACATAGGCAGTATTTTGATCATTGACCGTCAAAATATCGCCAAAACCTGAGTGACGTCCTTTTCGCTCAACATCATTTTCACACATCAGATGAATGTGGCATTTTTCTGAACAATGGATGACGACAGTGTCGCCACCAAACAGACTCAATCTGGCTCGAACGATAGGCATGACTTTCCCCAAATAAGATAAAGCACCTGAAATACGCGGCAACCGAACACTGCCAGGTTTTACGTCACCCAGACCGGGAGTGATTTTGGTCACACAACGTCCTTTAAGCTATAAAACCAGAGTAAAGCTGGGGGAATAATGACTTTAATCAAATATTGTAAGAATCTTCTGAAGGTTAATTATTCACCACGTTTGCATATGTAAAAGAAAATGGTCTGATTTTTAGAAGAAAAGCGTGAGTGTTGTTATGAGGTTAACAGCAGGTGGGAAATTAAATCCGATGGTAACATGTTGAGATTATCTTTCTCTGCATTTAATAAGTGTATTCATTCGTTACAGAGTAATAAATTAGCTGCTTTTTCTTTCGCAAGCTGACACCCTATAGGCATATGGTATGTATGCTTGCTTGAAATTGATTATTATCGGATTTTTACCGTCTCACGCGCCCTTTTGCGGGTGATGAAAAAAAGCGTGCGCTACACTTTCTTATTTTATCCAGTTATAAGGGCATCGGATGAATTGCTCCGAAAAATTTAAATATGTCAGAAATTTCAGTGTATTACCCCTGGTTCTGAATGCTATTTTTAGTTTGCCGGTACATGCGGACGACTCGCTGTTACGGGCATGTAGCAATGTAAAAACGGCGAAAGATTGCCAGTTGCCTTTCCAGCAAGGGCTTTCCCCCATCCTGGTTGGGCTTTCCCGCGAGCCTTTATGGGGTTATGTAGACATATCCGGGCATATGGCGATCAAACCTGATTTCAGTGAGGTTCGAGGTTTTGCCAACGATCTGGCTGCCGCTAAAAAAGGCGGCCAGTTCGGTTATATCGATAAAAAAGGGAGCTGGGTCATTGAACCTCGCTTCACCCGTGCAACAGATTTCAATGCCCAAGGCACTGCTTTAGTCGTTACAGACAATCGTCTGGCGCTGATTGATCGCAAAGGCGCTGTGATTAAAACGCTGCCTTTTGCCGTTTCTCTTGATAGCAGTGGCTTTGTGAGGGGGAAGGCTCTGGCCAGTGTCCAGACACAGGTGCCTCCGGCACTGTGGAATGCTGCTACCAACCGTTCTCTTTCTTTACCTGATGATGTCATGACCATTGATTTGCCTCAGTCAGGGCTTATTCCAGCCAAGAAACGTGATTCTGCTGATGAGGGATACTGGGGGTATCTGGACGAAAATGGTTCCTGGGATATTGACCCGATGGTCTTGAAAACCCGAGATGAACCACAGCTCAGTGGTGATGTTGTTGCGGTGAAAACAAAAAATGTCTGGGTATTTGTTGATCGCCAGGGTGTTTCACTCAATAAGGAACAGTATAAATCTGTACGTCCGCTGGCATCCGGAAGCTGGCTGGTTACAGGCAGTGACAACAGCAAACAGTTACTCAACAATAAGCTGGAAAAAGTACAAGATATTCCCCCCGATGAGTCTGAGAACATCCTTATCTGGGGTAAGGCTACGCTGGCAACGGGGAGTAAGGGTATTCTCCTCATCGGGGCAGACAATCAGATTGTTTCCCTGAAAGTGAATAAGCCGCAGGTTCTGCGTCAGGGCAACCGTCTTTGGATTATGCAGACAGAGGGCAAGACTCCACAGGTTGTGCAAATTTATGATAACAACGGCGTTGCGCTACTTAGCGATGCCACACTCGCAGCTCTGAAAGATTACCAACTAAAACCATTAGATACGACGGTCATGACCGATGATGTGACTATCTTGCCAGATGCAGGCGATGCGGAAAGCACTCTGCCATGGGCAGTGCTGACTTCCAGTGATGCGGCAAAACCGCCGGCAATTCTGACTTCTCAAGGTAATGTGCTTTCGGATCCTCAATGGGCCTCGGTTGAAGAGGATACAACCGAGGCACCTCTTCTCATCCACACTGAAAATAAAAAAGTGGGTGCAGTTGATGCGGCGGGGAAATGGATTATTCAGCCGGTATTCAGCCAAATCAGTCCGTTTAGTGGCGATTATACCTGGGCTGTTGACGATACCGGGGATACTCAGGCAAGACGTTTGATAGACCGCCACGGCAATATTGTGGATGTTCCGGCAAATATCGCGCAAAACGCTCAGCGATTGTCTTCGGGATTACTGTATTACACCGACGGTGAAAAAGAAGCGCAGCGTTGGGGGCTTTGGGACATTGCCAGCAAAAGTATTAAGGCTGTACCTCAGTTTACTCAAGTCGAATCTTTCAACGATGGATATGCATTAGCGAAAGCTGATGCGGGGTGGGGGGTTATCGGTGTCAATGGTACATGGGCAGTAGCACCTGATCCTGACCGTAGCGGAAAATTCCAGTATTTAGGGCAGGGCGTATTCTCGCTTTCTGATAATGATCAGCCAGGTGAACGTGGGGCCCTTGCCAGCCACTACAGCCTTTATAGCGCTAAAAGTGGCCAAATATTAGCGACTGATTTGCTATCCAGACCTCAGTCCGTGGGGAAAAATCATTGGCTGGTTCAACCTTCGGAAGGTGGGGTGGCGTTGCTTGACAGTGCGGGACGTTTCCCTGTCAGCAAGGAAATTACTTCATCCTCAAGTTCGATATCAGGTGATTGGGTCATGCTCAGTTTCTCACCTCATTTTGGCGCGATTAATAATCAGGGTGATTGGCAAATTCAGCCACTTTATACCGCTGAGTTTAATTTTATCGCTCCACTCAATCTGAGTCGTGCTGTGAGCGATGGACGTACTACGCTGATCAATGAACAGGGTGCCGTTCCGCTAGATGGTTTTGAACAGGCACAACCACTTTATTCTCTGGCCCGGCTGGCAATGAATGATGATGCAACCGGCGAGACTGTGCTGTACGACAACGACGGTAATGAAGTCCACCGTTTCGCGGGGCTTGATAGTCTGCTGGCAAATAAAGCCAGTTCGGGTGTCATTCCGATACGTGATAACAAAGGCTTATATGGCTTCGTTGATCAACAGGGCAAAACGCTTATCGGTTCTTATTTCGATCAGGTCGGAGCAATGAGTAATAATCTTGCCACTGCAATGAAAAAATCCACTTATGGAAACCTGCTGGGTTATATCAATACCACCGGGCGTTTCGCAATTTTGCCTAAATTCGATTGGGCGGATGATTTTAGCGAAAAACATGCCTGGGCCGGTGGCAAAGGGGCAGTGAGCTTACTTAATGCTGACGGTACCGTTCAGGCAAGAATTCAGGTGCGATGTAATCAGCGTGTCATTGTGGATGCCAAAGGCGCTTATCTTTGGCCTGCCAACGCACCTGCATGTAGCACCGGAGGTAATTGATGATAGTCAGCAAGCCTTCAGGGCTACGCAACGCAGTGCGTTGTGCACTGGCAGCCAGTGGCACACTGGCCTTTCTGGCGCTGGCAGTTTCTGCAGCGGCCGCTGAACCTGTCGGATGTTCATCCCTGAGCCCTGCTTCACAAGCCGGTATGCAAGCGCGTGATGCGTTGCCTGCTGTTCAGAATTTATGTATCCGCGATGTTCACGAAGGTCGTGCGGCTGTGCTTTTACCCGCCGCTGACGCAACAAGTGAACGTTGGGGGTTTCTGGATAATCAGGGGCAGCTCGTTATTAAACCTGCTTTTGAGCTAGTCGGTGACTATCACTCGGGTGTCGCCGCAGCCATGCAACAAGGCAAGTGGGGGTTTATTGATCAGGCAGGAAACTGGCTGATTAAGCCCACTTTTGACAGCGTACAGCCTTTTACCGAATCAGGATTGGCAGTTGTGGTTGCGGGTGGGAAACCACAAATTATTGACCGTAAAGGTGTTCAGGTTGGTAAAGCTCTTGATGCGTTAGTCGATGACGCATCCCTGAGTGACGGCGTTCCGGCGCGGTTGCGTTTGTCGTTTAGCAGTGTGCTACTTTCACCTGATGGTGTTCGTCATGTGGCGACAGATAAAATGGAAATTGTTGAGCCATTCGGCGCAAACGACTTGTTCATCGCTTTCGATGCCAGTAAAGGATACGGCATTGTGGACGGTAATCTCACCTGGCGACTTCAGCCTCAATACGCCAGCATCACGCTAGATCCTCATAATCCGTTTGTGGCTCTCGCGAAAAGCGCCGAAGGAATAACATTAATCCGTGCTGACGGGATGCAGGATGAACAGAAATATTTGGCTGTGAGTGAAGAAACGGGGGCTTTTTGGCTGGCAAAGACAGCAGATGGAATCAGGCTATTAGATAATGCGGCGGCTGTCATCGCCACGTTCAGCGATTCTGATGCCGCCAATTTGCGCGTTGCAGGCGATTACGTTTTGAATCCGGCGATGAAAGATGGGCTGGCCCTTTATGCCCCCGGACGCAAACAACCTCTTATGTTGCCTGTGGGCAGTGAGCCCTGGGAGCAGAATACCGGTGATTTTTTAGTTACCACTAAAGGGGAGCAGAAAAAGGTCAATGCGATCGTGGCACCTTCTGGTGCGATGATCGGTGGTATGCAAAATGTGGGTTGGTTGGCACAAATTGCCAACGCTGAAGTCATCAACCATCGTTTGTGGCTGCGGAACGAACAAGGATCTGTGATCAATATTGTCGATGCCGCAGGAAAGGCATTACTCAACCAGAAGAATATCAGTGCCCTGGATGGCGGCCGCATTGAGCCGCTGAACGTGAACAGCGAAGCTGCTACTGCACTATCGCCTCTGGCCCTGATCCGTCCGGGGTCTGAGGGCAACAGAAGCGGAGCTGGTTTTCTGCGCCCAGATGGTTCACTTCAACTGGACAGTAAATGGCAAGATATTGAACCTGCAGACAGCAGCAGCGATATAGAACAATTTATTGTAAAGACCGCGGATGGAACCGGTGTTGTAGATGCGCAGGGTAAAATTATTATTCCTCTCACGGAAGATAACATCTCACCTTTTGTACAAGGCTATGCGCTTGATTATCTGGATGGGAAATTAACCGCGCTTGATCACGCGGGTAAGCATTATGATTTACCGAACGTGTTCGAACTTGAATCTTTGGGTAATGGTTGGTTCCGTTACCGGGAAACAGCAGCCGAAGGTGCGCCGTGGGGTATCTTTGATGTTATCAGCCAGAAAACGATTATCCCGCCGTCTTATCAGGATGTCAGCAGTTATGCTGATGGGGTTGCTGCATTCCAGACTACGGAAGGTATATGGGGGGTGCTCGGCAGTAATGGGCAAACAGTGCTCGGGGCAAAATATGCTAAGGCTAAGCGTATAAATACCGCTCTGTGGTTACTCACGCAGCCTGCACTACCTGAACAGCCGGAGTCTGGCGTTCTGGCTGAAATCGTCGGTAATGATGCGAAGGCAAGAATCGAACCAACCGCAGGTTTGTCTGTGACGCAATTCAGCGACGGGCGTATTTTGGCCTCGTCCGCTGCTGGGCAATCCTGGCTTCTGGATGGGAAAGGAAATATTGAGTTACACGAGCAACAGACTCGTATCACTGCGCTTGGTGACTGGGTAAAATTATCCCGTAGACCGCAAGAAGGCTACTTATCGGCACAAGCTGAGTGGCAGATTCAGCCAGTTGCAGAAACTCAAGGGTCTGCATTTGAGCAGGGGCGTGCTTTGAGGTCGACGTCTGCAGGCTATGAGCTGATTGATGATAAAGGTGTGCGTGTTGCGGCAATGCCTGATGGAAAATGGGTTATGCCACCAGCCAGCGCATGGTCATTGTCCTACGATCCGCAGGATAATGAGCCTTCAACGCGCTATGTCGACAATACGGGAAAACTGGTTCTGACTGTGCAAGGACATTCCAGCCGTATGGTCAACGATCATGCTGTTCTGACGCGTACTGATGGTACAAAAACCTGGATCAACGGGCAGGGGAAACCGGCTGACAGCATTTCTTATGCGGATTTAGGCTTGCCTGTGGATGGCCTGGCTTTCGCTAAAACGAATGGCCATTATGGTTTTGTCGACGTGCAGGGCAATTTTGCCATTTCCCCGGTATTCAGCGCCGTTTCGCCATTTGATAGCGGAGTCGCAGTGGTTTCAACACCGGTGATGTCGATGATGATCGACAGGGCCGGAAAGCCACTTGCGCGGGTTGATAAAGAATGTGGCACGACTGTCCTGTATGGTGCAGGTAGTGTGAGGCAGTGGCCCCTGAACATGCCGGATAATTGTAAATCATAAGGCAGATTCTCAGCTTTCAAAACCCGCTGCGGCGGGTTTTTTTGTGCTAATGTTAAACTGTAATGGTAGCGAACTATCTCTATTAAAAGGATAAATTATGATTCCGCAGATCCCACTTAAATACAGGGACGCAGAACGCTGGTCGTTTGGTGATACTGAGTCGTCAGCAGACGAACTGGCTAAGCGCGTGATTGCTGGCACAAAAACAGCCACCTGTTCAAACCTTGATGATGACCCCGAACCGGAGCCTGGAGAGATCTTTGTGGTGGTCGATGGCCGCAATAACCCGGTATGCGCCGTACAACTGACCGACGTAAAACAAGTTCCTTTTGATCAGGTTACTGAACAGCATGCATGGGAAGAAGGCGAGGGTGACCGGACGTTGGCTTACTGGCGTAAGGAACACCAACGCTTCTTTGAGGAATACGATATGTTTGAGCCGACGATGCCGCTGTTGCTTATGAAATTCAGAATGGTAGAGAAATTCTAAATTTTTTTCTGTGGCCTGACAGAGAAGCTCAGGCCTTAGGATTTTTAGCATATGATCAACCTGATGTTGTCGAACTGTCGTTCAGGAATATGTCATGCCAGTGAAGTCTGTTAGCCAAAGTTCGTCCCTAACTTTTTCCGGAATACCTTATTTCAGCCAGTGGGAAGACCCTGAGTGCGCGGCAGGGATTATTGCCGGTGAGCTTGAACTCAGTGATATCGTTTTGTGGCCACAATCTGGTGCCTCAACTCAGCAGGAGTTCGTTGAATGGGCAAACCATGTTTGCGGCATGTGCTGTCTGAAAATGGTGCTTGCAGCGGTTTCAGGCAAGGTTGTGCCCATTCTGAAACTCACCCGGAGCAGTCTCTTGTATGGGGCATATATTCGTGAGGGGGAAAATATTAAAGGGCTTATTTATGCCCCTTTTGTCGAGTATGTTCGTGAGGAATTAGGGCTGAGCGCGCAGGTTAGGGTGGATATTTCTGCTGAGGATATTGCCAGACAGCTTGAACAACACCGGTTTTTCATTGCGTCTGTTCATCCCTCTATTCGTCTTCCCGAATCTGTTCCGCCGCATAAAGGTGGGCATCTGGTGCTGGTCACCCGGGCGGATTCTCAATTTGTAACCTTCCACAACCCGTCAGGCCACGATGTATCCACCCAACAAGATGTCACGCTGCCGGTGGCGACATTTGCCCGTTTTTTTGCTGGCCGGGGTATTTCATTGGTTATAAACGCCGACTGACCGCAAGCGGCATGGCGAACATAATCTCGTTCGCCATGCTGTGTTACTCCAGTCGCATGATCCATTCATCTTTCTGTTCGTCATACTTTTCCTTGTACAACACAGAATGACGGCCATCGACTATTGCCGGGACGCTGGTGTGGTCATCCCAGGCATCCAGTTGCATGCATAAATCAGGGTCGGACTTGCAGGGGATATGCACTTTGTCACCGCCTTTTGCCTCAGGTGTTGAAAGATGCGCATCGTCAATTTCGTAACTGCCAATTCTGATACTCGATTTTCCCATCAGGTACTCCTTGCCAGAGTGACGCGAGTGATTTCAATAACATCAGGTATGACCAGTTGGTCTGCCTTATTTGAGAATAGTCGAGTGCACAAAAAGTGCCAGCTGAATTTTTAAGGATGCGCTGACAGCAAGGATGACAAAGCATGAAAGGGGGGGATGAAAAGTGGGAGCCGCGTAGCGGGTGGCGCGACGGCTCCTGAGCAGGCTTAGAGCTGGTTAAATCTTACCGATATGGGCATTGCGTTGATTTGGTTGCGACCGTTATTTTTTGATAAATACAGGGCTTCATCAGCCGCGCTGACAATATCTGACTGATCTTCTATCCCGGGATCCTGATCGGGCAGATATGTCGCAATACCCTGACTGATGGTCACACGGTTAAATTCGCTGAAACTGTGTTTGATCCCCAGCGCTTCAATGGACTCCATAATATGTTGCGCCACTATCCATGCACCTTTCAGGTCCGTATCTGGCAAAATTGCGGCAAACTCTTCGCCACCGAATCGGGTGACAACATCGGTGCTGCGTTTCAGCGATTTACGCAATGTACGTGCAACCAGTCGCAGGCAGGCATCACCGGAAAGATGGCCATAGTGATCATTAAAATGTTTAAAATAATCGATGTCGATCATCACCACTGTCAGCGGGGTGCGGTTACGCTTTGCACGCATATATTCGTGGCTGAGAACTTTTTTGAACTCACGGCGATTAGGGAGCTTGGTCAGTGAGTCTGTCCGGGCCTGAATTTCAAGGCGGCGGTTTGCTTTGACCAGTTTTAGCTCCAGCAACTTGCGTTCATGGACGTCTTCAGCGGTACCATACCAGCGCTGGATGGAACCATCAGTGGCGTAGCTGGCCGCAGCGCGAATACGCATCCAATTCCATCCCCGGTCTACGTGGCAAAACCGGACTTCAATATCCAGTGGCGCGCCTGTTTTCAGACATTGCTCCCACGTCTGAACCGCAGCCCGGCGGTCTTCTACGTGCATGCTTTGTATCCACTTGTCAGCCAGGATATCCTGACGAGTCATACCGGTAATACGTTGAAAACGCGAGCTTACATCATTAAGCATGCCTCGCGGATCGGCGGTCCAGGGGATTTGCGGGTTCAGTTCAACCATGTTGCGGTAGTGTTCCTGGCTTTCACGCAAAGCTCTTTCCATTCGCTTAAGACTGGAAATATCCGTCATCGCCACTGAAAGCCCGCTTAGCTGGCTCTGGCTATCGTAGGCTGCTTTGATGCGAACGAAGAAAACCTGATTCTTACCGGGAAGGGAGAATTCGCGGTCAGGCGTTGTTTCATTTCGCAAAGCGAGTTCCAGCGCATTGTTAAGCAGCGGGGAAAGGCCCGGCAGGAAAACCCCGATTTTACGGCCAATTGCTTCATAAGGTTGCAGGCTAATAATATTTGCCATTGCATCGTTAACCGTGACATAGCGCATTTGCAAGTCAATGAAGCACAGGCCGACAGGGGCATTAGAATAAATGTTTTCAAGCTGAAAAAGGCGCTGGCCCGGAGCCTGGTCGAGGCTGGTCAGATTGCGGTCAATACCACGATAACCACGAAAATTACCGTCGGCGTCAAACAGTGGAACCCCGCTGGTTTCCAGAATAACTTCAGTGCCATCAGGGCGGATATTACGGTTGAGTAAACCGCCAAAAGGGGCACGCCGTTCAACGATTGCAGCAAATTGCTCGCCTACGCGCCGGGCCTCATCAGGAGGCATAAAGTCAAAAGGGGTTTTGCCTAATACTTTTTCAGGGGGAACACCAAGAAATTCGATGCATTTATTTGAGGAGAAAACGTATCGCCCCTGCGCATCGACTTCCCAGATCCAGTCAGAATTGTTATCGATAATATCCCGCAGGCTGGCCATTTGCTGCAAGAGCAGTCCATCTGCTGATTCGAGTTTCATTTCATCCGACATGATACTTCTCCGACTGGCAGGTCTTTACTCAACATCAGGCATTAAGATTTATATCTGAAAATGATATATCACTAGCAACGTTATCTTGATGGCAATAATACATGTCAGGGTAGGATTATTCCTACTTATAATTCAATAAACCTTTATTGATAATATAAGTTCTTATCCGATATATGCAGCATAAAATTCTTTTCAGTTAATTGTTCTATGCACTTTGTCACCCAGATTTAACCTAAAGACTAAGTTGTACAGAATTCGCCTGAATAGGGATTACACGTAATTTTTATCTCTACAGATAAAGAATAGATAGAATATTCTGCGCCATCAGTAAGTTCTTTTGGCACAGAAATTTGAAAAAAGGATTAAATTCACTAATCGTTCGACAGCTTAAGGTGCCGCGCAGCCCCATCTCTCACGAGTTCGCGTGGCAGGCTATTTTTAATCCGGCTTCCAATTCGTTTTGCTAATCCCAATGGCTGATTAAGCCATGTCACCAGGCATTCATCCGTTAACGGTGCTGTTTCAGGATAAATGTCGACCCCTCGCCACCAGTTTTGCGCCAGCTCATCATCGAGTTCAAAACTGTTTTTGGCGTCAGTAACGCTGAATGCCACCACGGCTTCATGCTGCCAGCGAAAACCTTTTGGGAAACGTTCAGCAAGGCGGATGCCAATCCGAGAAAAACGCACTTTGCCAAACAGAGGTTCAAGTATTGCAGGAAACAGCCAGACCTCTTTATCACGCTGCCACAAAGTATATTGCTTTTCTGGCCATGAAAGCCCTGAGCCGTTGGCTGCTTTGATGATTTCCGCGCTGTCCTGACGTGAAAACGGCGAAAACGGAAACCGGCCGACTTTATACCCGGGAACCGGAAGGCGGGTGATTGAGTCTGTTTTGCGAAAACGGGCAACAAAGAACCCTTCGCTGTCATAAACCTGCGGGAATACGTGGAGATAACCCTCCTGCGTTACCGCTTTATGCGCGCCGTCGAATAAATCTTCCAGAGATTCTGTTTCCACAGCGCTGGCATAAGTGTCCAGCAACCACTGGCAAACCTGCTGATTTTCCTGCGCGTTGAGGGTACAGGTTGAATAGACCAGCACGCCGCCCGGTTTAAGCGCATGAAAGGCACTCTCGATCAGTTCCCGCTGGGTGGCGGCAATTTCAGCCACGCTTTCTTCAGACCAGTTACTCATCGCATCCGGATCTTTACGGATTACACCTTCACCCGAACACGGAGCATCAAGCAGTACAGCATCAAAGGTTTCGGGCAGCGCTGCGCCGAATACCCTTCCGTCAAAATGGGTAAGCGCTGCGTTACTGACGCCACAGCGGCTAATATTTGCATGCAAAACTTTTACCCGGCTGGCTGAATATTCGTTGGCAACGATGCCGCCCCGATTTTCCATCAGTGCAGCTATCTGAGTCGTTTTTGAACCGGGTGCAGCCGCGACGTCCATCACCAGTGCCGGCTGTACGCCACCGGCAAATAATGCCGTAACTGGCAGCATTGAGCTGGCTTCCTGAATATAAAACAGGCCGGCCAGATGAGACAGGGCATTGCCTAAGCGGGATTCATCAAGCGAATGTCGCCTGATCCAGAATCCTTCCGCACACCATGGGATCGGCTCTAAATCCCACTGATAGCCCTGCGCGAGCGTAAGGAAATCAGCCACACTGATTTTGAGCGTATTTACGCGCAGGCTGGGGCGAAGGGGGCGCTGACATGCAGCAATAAAATCGTCCATGCTCAGGCCTGCGGGCATGACTTCGCGAGTTGCATTCAGAAAGGCGGCCGGTAATTTATCAGCAAAGGCGCTGGCAGAGGTGAGATTTGACAAGAGTTAGATTCCAGAACTGAAGGTGTTTACTGCGCGGAGTTTAGCATATTTACATGCAGATGAAGGCGTGTGCGTTGCCTGAGTGCAATGAAAAGGCCACCCGAAGGTGGCCTCTGAAAGTGCTGAGTCTGTTAATTTCTTGGGATCGCCGTTCCCCATTTTTGCCAGTCTTTAGGCGCTTCGGGATTAAGCAGGAAGTGGTTGCCATTGGCGGCTTTCGGTGTCAGCGGTGTGGTCGGCGGCGTCGCAAAGGCAATCCCACCGCGGATAAACTGTTGGAATGTGCCGCTTTTAAATACGCCGCCGGTCAGACCGAATTGTAGGTCATAGCCTGATGCCAGCCAGAATACGGAGTTTTCACGCACCAGATATTGGTACTTTTTGCTGATCCTCAGCGTCACGTTAACCCGATCGGCCATTGAACCGAGATAGAAGCCTGAAACGGTTCCGACTTCAATACCCCGGAACAGCACCGGTGTACCGATTTGTAATGAACCGACTTCAGCGGCATCGACCACAATACCTAAACCGTCGGTATAACGGGAATCTGTAATGGTTGACTCTTGCAAATCAAAGTTGCGTGCCGGAACGCCTTTGCCGGCTTCGACATTGATGTATGGCTGCAAAAGTGTGTCCAGATTACTTACACCACCTGCAGAAATCTCAGGCGATACGATGGAGAATCGCGTACCACGTCGGGCAAAATCATCCACATATTCCGGATACAGAACGGCTTTGGCCGATACCTGGTTAAGCTGAGAGTCTAATTTCAGGGATTCCACCTGCCCGATGGTGATACCGAGATAACGGATTGGCATTCCCGCAGAGAGCTTACTGGCATCATATGTGTTGAGTGTGATCTGGCTACCGACTGCCCGCGCAGAGGTCTCTGAATCATACAAAATGCGTTTCACCCCTTTGCTGGTGGTGACACCTTCCAGATTATCGAAGCTGATTGCGCCTTTAAGTGCACGGTCCAACGGTGATGCCTGCACCGTCAGGCCGCTGCCGTTCAACTGGACTTTGGCCCCGCCTTCCGCCCAGAAAATGCTTTTCTCTGTCAGCAGGTTCCGGTACTGCGGTTGGATGTACACATCGACTTCAAACTCGTTTGCTTTAGGACGGACGTTGACTATCTGACCTACCTGGAACTTACGGTAAAGTACGACAGAACCAGGCTGGATGTCCGGCAAGCTTTTTGCGGTCAATGTGAGCGTAGCGCCCGGCTGGTCGCCCTGAATGCCTTCAGCGGCTTTTTCCGCGTTGCTGTACAACGGATATTTCTGGAGTGCTTCGCCTTTTGTGCCCGGAATAACGCGGATGCCGCCATCGACCCATTCCTGCGCGCTGGCACCGAGCACTTCCATACCGTCGATACCCAGCTTCACATCAACACGGCTGTTCACCACAAACTTGCTGTCTTTGCGCAGTAAGTTCTTGTATTCCGGCTTAATTGCGACATTAAATAAGATGCCTTCATCCGTCAGTGTACGGTCAATAATCTGGCCGACGGTAATGCCATACAACTTAATTGGCTGGCCTGCATCAATCCCGTAGCTTTGCGGCGCGACCAGCTGAATTTTGCGGGTGCCCGGGTCCTGAAGCAAACGCTGATCGCTGCCGAGAACGGTGAAATGCTTTTGAGCATCGCCATCGCCGGGGATCAGTTCCAGCGTATTGCCGGTCAGCAACTGGCTAATATTGGCATTATTCAGGCTGAGTTTCGGGCTATTCATTTCAATACGCGTACCGGTGCGCATCATGTCCAGCACGGAAGGGTCGACGGTCAGTTTTCCGGTGACTTTGTTATCAGGCTGTAAGGTTATTTTTGTCAGCGTGCCGACCTGCAGACCCTGATACATCAGTGGCGTTTGGCCTTCTGATAAACCATTACCGTTTGGCAAGTCGAGGTCGATTTCTACACCGCGCTGGCTTTGAGCCAGATCAGGGTAAAGGATATAGGCCTGGTCGGCTTTAGCCTGATGCCCGTCATTCGGCGAGTCCATTGAGATCGCACCGTTAACCAGTGCAGCCAGGCTTTCCATTTCAACTTTTGCACCGCTAAGACTGAAATTGCCTTTAAACCCCGAGACGTTCCAGAAACGCGTATTATCTTTGACCAGAGAAGCAAAGCGTTTGTCGATCAGTAAATCGATCGTGACACCTTCATTCCCACTTTCAATGTCGTAATCATAAACCTTACCGATAGGAATCTTACGGTAATACACCAGAGACCCCGTGCCCAAAGAACCGAGGTCTTTCGCGTGCAGATGCACCATCAGTTCACCCGTATTCAGACGGAATTTGGGCTGAGTATCGAGGGCGACAAAGTGATCTTTTTCACTGCCGGGGCCGGGCATCATCCCGATATAGTTACCGCCGACCAGGGCATCCAGGCCTGAAACGCCGGCAAGAGAGGCTTTCGGCGTGACCAGCCAAAATTGCGTGCCCTCACGTAGCGCATCGGATAGATCACTTTTGATGCTCACTTTAACCTGAATCGTGCGCAGATCTTTGCTCAGGCTGATGGATTCTACTGTTCCGACCTCAACCCCCTGATAGCGCACCGGTGTACGGCCTGCAACAATGCCTGCCGCTGATTGGAAATCAATAGTGACGGTAGTCCCGCGTTCCTGATAGTTGCTATAAATCAACCATCCTGCGATCAGTAAAGCGATAAAGGGCAGAAGCCAGAAAGGTGAAATCCGGCGCCTGTATTTTATCCGTGCTTCAGTCGGTGTATTCGGCGTTTCCTGTTGCATGTGCATCCCAAATCAAGCGGCTATCAAGCCATTCAACGGCAAGAATGGTCAGAATTACGGCAGAGCCAAAATAAAAGGCGGCCGGTCCCATTGTAAAAGACAAAAGCTGGTCGCGGTTTACCAGCGACATCATTAATGAAATAACAAACAAATCCAGCATCGACCAGCGTCCTATCCAGGTGATCAGCCGGAGTAAACGGATGCGCGTTTTCATTCCCTGAATCGCTCTTAGATGGATGCTGAGCAGCAACGTCAGCATGACGATAATTTTCGTGAAAGGCACCAGTACGCTGGCAATGAATACAATCGCGGCAATTGGCATATTTCCTGATGTGGCGAGTGACACAACGCCGGAAAAAATCGTGTCCTTCAGTTGTTGCCCGTTAGCGTAAATGATTGAAATAGGCAGCAGGTTAGCCGGGATTAAAAATACGATTGCCGCGATCAGAGCCGCCCAGGTTTTTTGCAGGCTGTGTTTATAGCGCAAACGCATGGGAACATGGCAGCGGGGGCAGCGTCCCCGATCATCCGGTTGCCCGGTGAATTTACATGCCAGACACAAACGCAAGGAAGAGGGAACACCTTTCGGCGGGCGCTGCGGATAAAACTCTTCCCATAGCTGTTCGATATTCAGGTTAATCATCGTCAGTGTGACCATGAGCGTCATCATCAGATAGGCTGCCAGCGCAATGCCGACATTGATATCGGCATATTCTTTGACTTTAATACTGGCAACGGCCATACCAATCAGATAGATATCGAGCATTACCCAGTCTTTCAGGCGGTCGAGCATCAGCAAGACGGGTTTGAGGTTCATGCCAAGTTTGCTGCCAAAATGCAGGTAAAGAATGGAAATAGCCAGCGTCAGCGGAGCTCCGATGGTACAAAACGCCACCATGCTGGCGGTGACCGGATCGCCCTGACGCGACATTTGCCAGATTCCTTCCAGCAGACTGGCGTCAATACGCGTGCCGAGAAGGCGAATACTGATCAGTGGCTCTGTATAGGCGAAAGGCATCAACAGCAATATGCTGATGGCAATGGTGATCAGCCGTGGTAAGGAACAAACCCGGCCTTTTTCCACTTTAGCGTTACAACGTGGGCAGTGTGCGGTCTGTGTACGCTGCAGCGCTGGAAGTGTGAACAGGGTGTCGCATTCGCTGCATCTTTGGTAGCGAGTCTGTGGTATCTGAGCTGAAATTGTGTGTATTTTCATAGTGCCTGGATAGTAAAGAATATCTGTTGTTACAATTACACTTCCCCGTAAGGGGGCAGGCGAAGCCATGAGGCCAAGATCAGCCAGGTTTTTTTGACAAAATAACGTATTATGCAGTCGGCAAACAGTTATTGTAGGTGAGTCTTTTTGATGTCACACAGGATTAACCTTGTTCATATGGGCATTTAATGCTTATTTTATAGAGGTTAAGCACAACAGAATGGCTCAGTGCCCTTAGGTTATTATTGGTTACTACATGAATAAAGAAGCATTCTACACGGAATTAAAACGTGATTTGAGCGCGTTGATCGCCGGAGAGCACAATTTTATTGCAACTCTGTCGAACGCCAGTGCCTTACTTTTTGAACGCCTCGATGGCGTCAACTGGGTAGGTTTTTATCTGATGGATGGCACATCGCTGGTGCTGGGGCCATTCCAGGGTAAAATTGCCTGCGTGCGTATTCCTGTAGGAAAAGGCGTTTGCGGTACCGCAGTTGCGGAAAATGCCGTACAGCGTGTCGGTGATGTTCATGCCTTCCCGGGCCACATCGCTTGTGACGCTGCAAGCAATGCCGAAATTGTCCTTCCCGTCACGGTGAAAGGCACAGTTATCGGCGTATTAGACATTGATAGCACCGTTTATCAGCGCTTCGATGAAGCCGATGAACAGGGGCTGACAGAGTTAGTCAGCGGGCTTTGCAAGCATCTCGAAAACTGCGATGCTGAAAAATATGTCAATCTGATCGTAAGTTGATCGTCGGATAACGTGGCATTTAATAATGGCGTCATTATAATGGCGCCTGTTCATGCCTGCGCCGGTTGGCAAACCCGTTGTAATCAGGAAATTTCATGGAAAATCAACCTAAGTTGAACAGTAGTAAAGAAGTCATCGCCTTTTTGGCTGAGCGGTTCCCGCTCTGTTTTACCGCCGAAGGCGAAGCACGCCCATTAAAGATCGGTATCTTTGCGGATTTGGTCGAGCGCGTGCAAGGTGAAGAGAATCTGAGTAAAACTCAGTTACGCTCTGCTCTGCGTCTGTATACCTCAAGCTGGCGCTATCTGTATGGCGTTAAAGTTGGCGCTGAACGCGTTGACCTTGATGGTAACTCATGTGGCGTTCTCGAAGAGCAGCACGTTGAACATGCCCGTAAACAGTTGGAAGAAGCGAAAGCCCGCGTTCAGGCACAACGTGCAGAACAACAGGCTAAACGTCGTGAAGCCGGTGAAACCACTGAGCCACGTCGTCCACGTCCGTCCGCTAAAAAACCTGCGCCGCGTCGTGAAAATGCGCCCGCAGCAGCTGTGGCTGGTCAGGAAAATCGCAAACCACGTACACCTCGCCCACCGCGTGAGGAAAAACGTGAACCGCGTCAGGTGCCAGTAACAGACATTTCAAAACTGCAAATTGGCCAGGAAATCAAAGTCAGGGCAGGTCAGAGTGCGATGGATGCAACCGTATTGGAAATTGCCAAAGACGGTGTACGCGTTCAGCTCTCTTCGGGTCTGGCGATGATTGTGCGCGCAGAACACTTGCAGTTCTGATACGGAGGCCAACTCAGGCATGAACAAATTTGTCAGATTAAGCGTTATCGCGGGTCTGTTAATGGCAGGGGCAGGGCTGGTTAATACCAGCTTTGCAGCGAACGAGAGTGCACCGGTGACTCTCGCTCAACTCCCTAATTTAACGCAAGATCCGCAAGATGCAACGGTAAGCGAGCGTGTCACGGCGCGCTTTACCCGTTCACATTATCGTCAGTTCGACCTTAATGCAGATTTCTCAGCGAAAATCTTCGACCGTTACCTCAACATGCTCGATTATGGCCATAACGTACTGATGGCTTCCGATGTGGCACAGTTTGCAGATAAACGTGCAACCTTGGGTGAGGAACTGAAAACCGGTCAGTTAACCACGCCTTATGCTTTATTCAATCTGGCTCAAAAACGCCGCTTTGAACGTTATGACTATGCGCTGAAAGTGCTTGAGCGCCCGATGGATTTCACGGGCAACGACACCATTGAACTTGACCGCAGTAAAGCTCCGTGGCCGAAAGATCGTGCTGAGCTGGATAAATTGTGGGATGCAAAAGTCAAATATGACGAGCTGAACCTCAAGCTGACGGGCAAGAACGATCAGGAAATTCGTGATGTATTGTCCAAGCGTTATCATTTTGCAATGAAACGCCTGACTCAAAGCAACAGCGAAGATGTTTTCCAACTGGTGATGAATGCCTTCGCGCATGAAATCGACCCGCACACCAATTATCTCTCACCTCGCAGCACCGAGCAGTTCAATACCGAAATGAGCCTGTCTCTGGAAGGTATCGGTGCCGTATTGCAAGGTGACGACGATTATACTGTCATCAACTCGATGGTAGCTGGCGGCCCGGCGGCCAAAAGTAAAGCCATTGCGGTCGGCGATCGTATTGTGGGTGTGGGCCAGGTTCAGGCCGGTAAGCAAACACCTATTGTTGATGTGATTGGCTGGCGTCTTGATGACGTTGTCGCCCTCATCAAAGGGCCTAAAGGCAGTAAAGTGCGCCTGCAGATCCTGCCTGCTGGCAAAAATGCCAAAAACCATGTGATAACGCTGACACGCGAGAAAATCCGTCTGGAAGATCGCGCAGTTAAAATGACCATCAAAAATGTTGGTGCTCAGAAAGTCGCTGTGATGGATATCCCAGGTTTTTATGTGGGGCTGACAGATGACGTTAAAGTCCAGTTGCAGAAAATGGCTAAGCAGAACGTAAACAGCTTAGTGATTGATCTCCGGACTAACGGTGGTGGTGCACTGACTGAGGCGGTTTCCCTGTCTGGTTTGTTTATCCCAAGCGGCCCGGTGGTTCAGGTGCGTGATAACAATGGTCGCATCCGTCAGGACAGTGACACCGATGGCGTCGTTTACTACAAAGGCCCTCTGGTCGTTCTGGTTGACCGCTTTAGTGCCTCAGCCTCTGAAATCTTTGCAGCAGCTATGCAGGATTACGGCCGTGCGCTGATTGTGGGTGAACCTACCTTCGGTAAAGGTACTGTTCAGCAATATCGTTCTCTGAACCGTATTTATGACCAGATGTTGCGCCCTGAATGGCCAGCTCTGGGTTCCGTGCAATACACTATCCAGAAGTTTTATCGTATCAATGGCGGCAGTACTCAGCGTAAAGGGGTTACCCCGGATATTCTGATGCCAACCGGTATTGAGTCGATTGAAACTGGCGAGAAGTTCGAAGATAACGCACTTCCGTGGGATAGCATTAACGCGGCAACTTACACCAAATTAGGCGATATGAAGCCCTTCCTGCCTGAATTGTTGAAAGAACACGAAGCCCGTATTGCGCAGGATCCTGAGTTCCAGTATATCCAGCAAGATATCGCCCGTTATAAGGCGCTGAAAGACAAACGCAACATCGCTTCTCTGAATTACGCTCAGCGTGATAAAGAGGATAAAGAGGATGATGCATTACGTCTGAGCCGCCTGAATGAACGCTTCAAACGTGAAGGTAAGAAGCCACTAAAATCTCTCGACGATTTGCCGAAAGACTATGTGGCTCCGGATCCGTATCTTGATGAAGCTGACCATATTGCCGTTGATTTGGGCAGTTTGGAAAAAGCTCAGGGCGATCAGGCCGCGGCGAAGTAATCCTTCACCCGGTGATCAGATGAAGAAGCGCACTCCGGTGCGCTTTTTTTATGCGCCAAAACGAGCCGGGAAGCTCGCCGGGGCGTAGAAATCCCATAAATTTCAGCGGTGGTTGTGAAATAAAACGCTTCAAAATGTAAAGTATTGTGATTTTAGACCTTTAGCGGGCAGGAACTCTTGAATCTGGGCAAGAAGCCCATAGGATCAGTACAGCCGGGCAGGCTATGTGCCGGTGGTGTGACTCAACCAATAACAACGAAGTAACAATGAGGAAGTAAAATTTTATGATGCGTATAGCGTTGTTCCTGCTGACTAACCTGGCGGTCATGCTGGTCTTTGGGCTGGTGTTAAGCCTGACGGGCATCCAGTCCAGCAGCGTGCCGGGGCTGATGATCATGGCCGGGCTGTTTGGCTTCGGTGGTGCTTTTGTCTCGTTGCTGATGTCGAAGTGGATGGCGTTGCGTTCGGTGGGTGGTGAAGTTATTGAGCAACCACGAAATGAAACTGAGCGCTGGTTGATGGAAACGGTTCGTCGCCAGTCTCAGCAGGCAGGCATTGCCATGCCGCAGGTCGCGATTTATCACGCGCCAGATATTAATGCTTTCGCAACCGGCGCGCGTCGCGACGCCTCGCTGGTTGCGGTGAGCACGGGTTTGCTGCAAAGCATGAATCAGGATGAAGCCGAAGCGGTTATCGCCCACGAAATCAGCCACATTGCTAACGGCGATATGGTGACCATGACGCTGATTCAGGGGATCGTGAACACCTTCGTGATCTTCATTTCACGTATCATCGCGCAGGTGGCTTCTGGTTTCCTTTCCGGAAACCGTGACGGAGAAGAAAGCAACGGCAATCCGATGATCTACTTTGCGGTAGCAACGGTACTGGAACTGGTCTTTGGTATTCTGGCGAGCATTATCACCATGTGGTTCTCGCGCCACCGTGAGTTCTACGCGGATGCCGGTTCGGCGAAACTGGTAGGGCGTGAAAAAATGATTGCAGCGTTGCAGCGTCTGAAAACCAGCCATGAGCCGCAGGAAGCTGGCAGCATGATGGCATTTTGTATCAACGGTAAATCGAAGTCTTTCAGTGAGCTGTTTATGTCTCACCCGCCGCTGGACAAACGTATTGAAGCGCTGCGTAGCGGTCAGTACATCAAATAAATGCCCGCTCGTTTATGTGTAAAAAAATGCCTGGCTTATGCCAGGCATTTTGCTTTCCGGAACCTACGGTTTAGAACCCTCAGCTTCTTTCTGGCTGCTGGTTTTTTGCGTCATTCTCATCAGGCTGACCAGTGCGCCCGTACCGGCGAGTGTCCCAGCCAGAATTAACGAAGCGTGCGTCCCGTGTGACGGGAACAGGTTAAACATCAGGGCAACCATTGCTGCACCGGTCGTCTGGCCTAAAAGGCGTGCAGTTCCCAGTAATCCGCTGGCACCACCGCTGCGGTTGCGCGGTGCGGAACTGATGATGGTATGATTGTTCGGCGACTGGAATAAACCAAAACCTGCACCGCACAGCAACATGCGCCAGATAATGTTCAGATGCGAAGGTTCTGGCGGCAACAGTGAGAGCGAAAACAGCCCGAATGAAAAGACAATCAATCCTATTCCGCCCAGCATCCCTGGGTGAAAACGTTCGACCAGACGACCGGCAATCGGTGCCATAACCATCGTTGCCAGTGGCCACGGTGTGAGCAGAAGCCCTGTTTCTACTGAATTCAGGCCTAATGTATTTTGCAGGAAGAAGGGCAGGGAAACGAATGCGAGCATCTGGGCACTGAAAGAACATAGCGAAGTGCCCAATGACATACTGAAAATGGGGATTCGCAATAAATCGATCGGCAACAGCGGGAAAGGCTGGGAGAGTTGACGGCGGACAAAAAACCAGCCGATGACCAGTAGCGCGATGATTTCGCCCAAAATCAATGTGTGATTCAGACCTTGTGCAAAACCACTTATTGCACTGATAAGCAGGCCAAAGGTCAGAGCATTCATCACGCTGCTGGTGACATCAAAGCGCTGTCCCTGACTGCGAGTCGAGTTGGCGGGTAAAAATTTCAGACCGAGAATCAAAGCGACAATGCCGATAGGTACATTGATGGCGAATAGCCATTGCCATGAGGCAACGGAGAGAATACCGGCGGCGATCGTCGGCCCCGCGGCCGCAGAGACTGCAACGATCAGGGCGTTAATCCCCACACCTCTTCCTAAGAAACGCTGCGGGTAGATTATCCGTATCAGCGCCGTGTTGACACTCATTATTGCGGCAGCCCCAAAGCCTTGCAGCACCCGTGCAACAGTCAGTGTCAGTAATGAATCTGAGAGGGCGCAGAATAGGGATGTGATGCTAAAGACCAACAGGCCGGTTTGATAAATCCGGCGGTAGCCAAAGATATCGCCCAATGAAGCCAGTGAAAGCAACGAGATGGTGATTGCCAGCTGATAGGCATTCACGACCCAAATGGATGTTGCAGGACTGGCATGGAAATCATTGGCTATGGTGGGGAGTGCTACGTAAGCGATAGCGCCATCGAGTACAGAGACGGTAATTCCCAGTGCGATCGCCAGGATCGCGCCGTATCGTTGTGGAACAGGAAGCCCGTCCGCAGGTGTTGGAGTCATGAGTTCTGTCAGTGCGTAGTCATCAGAGAGGGGAATATTACTACGCTAATCAACTTAAAGTGACAATTGTCACACGATGTAATGAATTTTTTATCAATATGCTGGGAATGAAACTGGCTTAACAGTTCTTACATTATCAATCATTGGGTTGATTGCTTCACAGAGATGCTTTCCACTATAATAAAAACTACGTTCTATTTTTTTTGAAACGAAAACAACGCGAGCAGGTAACTCACCCTATGGCTATCGCAGATCTTGATAAGCAACCCGATTCCGTTTCCTCTGTCCTGAAGGTCTTTGGCATTTTGCAGGCATTGGGCGAAGAGCGTGAGATTGGTATTACTGAACTTTCTCAGCGCGTGATGATGTCTAAAAGTACGGTCTATCGCTTCCTTCAGACCATGAAGTCACTGGGTTATGTTGCACAGGAAGGGGAATCCGAGAAATATTCGCTGACCCTCAAATTGTTTGAATTAGGGGCGAAAGCACTGCAAAACGTGGATCTTATCCGCAGCGCAGATATTCAGATGCGTGAATTGTCCCGCCTGACGCGCGAGACGATCCACCTTGGCGCTCTGGATGAGGATGGCATTGTCTACATCCACAAAATTGATTCCATGTACAACCTGCGTATGCACTCACGCATTGGACGCCGTAATCCTTTGCATACAACCGCCATTGGTAAAGTGTTGTTGGCCTGGGGAGACAAAGCAGAAGTCAGTTCGCTATTGCAGGAAATTGAATTTACCCGCAGTACAGAAAATACCATTATGAACGCCGCCGATTTGCAGACTGCACTTGATCAGGTGCGCGAGCAGGGTTATGGCGAAGATAACGAAGAGCAGGAACAAGGGCTTCGCTGCATAGCCGTTCCCGTGTTTGACCGTTTTGGTGTGGTGATTGCCGGTCTGAGTATTTCTTTCCCGACGATACGTTTCTCCGAAGAAAGCAAAAGTCATTACGTCGAAATGCTGCATACCGCCGCGCGCAACATCTCTGAGCAGATTGGTTTTCACGACTACCCGTTCTGAATCCTTGCAAAAACACTGCAGACATAAAAAAACCGAAGCTATCTGGCTTCGGTTTTTTGCTTTGAGCTAACCGGAATCAGCGGTGAGCCAGTTCGGCAGTTTCTTCAGAGTCCATCACGGCTTTGTCCGTCTGCTTCAGTAGTTGGCTGGTGATTGTTCCCGCCGTCATTGAACCACTGACATTCAGGGCAGTACGGCCCATATCGATCAGGGGCTCGACGGAAATCAACAGCGCGACCAGCGTGACCGGAAGACCCATTGCGGGCAGTACGATCAGTGCAGCAAACGTTGCGCCACCGCCGACCCCTGCTACACCGGCAGAGCTCAGCGTCACGATACCCACCAGGGTTGCAATCCAGACCGGATCAAACGGGTTGATGCCTACGGTTGGTGCAACCATAACGGCCAGCATGGTTGGATATAAACCTGCACAGCCGTTCTGGCCGATAGTTGCGCCAAAGGAGGCAGCAAAGCTGGCAATCGATTCAGGGATGCCCAGGCGACGCGTTTGTGCTTCAACGCTCAGCGGTATGGTTGCGGCACTGGAACGGCTGGTGAACGCAAATGTCAGCACCGGCCATACTTTGCGGAAGAATTTCGCCGGATTGACGCCGGTGAAAGACAGCAATACAGCATGGATAACAAACATAATCGCCAGACCCAGGTAGGAGGCGACAACGAAGCTGCCCAGTTTGATGATGTCCTGGATGTTAGAACCAGCAACGACTTTGGTCATCAATGCCAGTACGCCGTATGGCGTCAGTTTCATCACCAGGCGAACCAGCTTCATGACCCAGGCTTGCAGTGTATCGATAAAGGCCAATACGCGCGGGCCTTTCTCTGCATCATCTTTAACCAGCTGGAGTGCCGCAACGCCAACAAAGGCCGCGAAGATGACCACGCTGATGATGGAAGTCGGGCTTGCACCGGTCAGATCGGCAAACGGGTTCTTAGGAATAAAGGAAAGGATCAGTTGAGGGACACTCAGATCAGCGACTTTACCGACATAGTTTGACTGAATGGCGGTCAGACGCGCGGTTTCTTGCGTGCCTTGCACCAGGCCATCAGCCGTCAGACCGAATAATCCGGTGACAAAAATACCGACGAGTGAAGCGATAAGCGTGGTAAAAAGCAGAGTACCAATGGTCAGGAAACTGATTTTGCCCAGTGACGACGCGTTATGTAATTTCGCGACAGCACTTAAAATTGAGACGAAGACCAGTGGCATAACGATCATTTGCAGCAACTGGACGTAGCCGTTACCGACAATGTTGAACCAGGTAATTGAGGTTTTCAGTACCGGATCATCCGAACCGTAAATAAACTGCAGCGCCAGGCCGAATACGACGCCGATGGCAAGGCCAAGTAATACTTTTTTTGCAAGACTCCATTGCTTGTGACGGGTTTGCGCCAGAAGCAAAAGAAGGACAACAAAAACCACTACGTTAATAACGAGCGGAAAATTCATACCAGACTCCAAACTTAGTGTTTTGATCATTCAAATGGGTGTTCCCGGAGGGGATTGCACCATCCCAAAGCATTGGAGGGAAGAATATCAGCCTGGCAGTCCAGACTTTATATCCAAAAAGAATGTGTTATAACTTTTAATTCAGATTGGTATGGTTAATAGCCAAATTAACCATATTTTGCACTTTTCAGATAAACATTTTCAGAATGTGATTAAAAATGCTGGGGTTTATTGCACCAATAATGGGCGTCCAGTCAGGCCAAAAAAGTGTCACTCCGACCAGGAACAGGCAGAGTACGCGCTCCAGTTGATTACCCTTCTGACTGTTTATCACGGGCAGGCGAAAGCGCCATCTGCAGGGCCATAGCAGAGGTACGCCAGCAGGTGTCAGCATATCGGCAAGAATATGGCTCAGATATCCGATGATCATTGCATGGAAGGCATCGGCAGGAATAACCCAGTCGTGTGGAAAGTGTGTTCGTAGCAGGAAAATTCCGCCAGCTACAGCCAGCAGACTGTGCGTGAAACCACGGTGTCCAAAAGCCCTGGCGATGGGATGAGAAAGCCACCTGAGGCGCTGACCCAAAACTGACTTTGGATGATCAATATCGGGTAACAGGCAGGTAAGCAGGGACCCGGAGATAATATGCCACCAGTCACCCTGCGCCAGTTCAGGGGAGAGCTGTGCCTTTTTAGCAAATACTGCACAGGCAATTGAGAAAATGAGATGGCCTTCCGCCGTCATGACGCTTCCGAACTGAATAACTGTTATTTTATCCAGTATAAGTGAAACTGTCACAATCTTGGAAGAGACACCCTGTAACTATTTGTCAACGGCATGATAAAAAAGGAAAAGACGTACAAAAATACGCCTTTTAAGTGTCACGTATCAACAGTCTATCGGGCAAGCCAACCGCCATCTACGGCAATCGTGTAACCATTGACATAATCGGATGCTTTAGACGCCAAAAATACCACTGGCCCCATGACATCTTCGGGTACACCCCAGCGGCCAGCGGGGATCCGGTCAAGAATTTCTTTACTCCGATCTTCGTCTGCACGAAGTTGTTCTGTGTTGTTGGTCGCCATGTACCCGGGGGCAATAGCATTGACGTTAATATTGAATTTTGCCCATTCATTGGCCATCAGCCGTGTCATCCCCATCACCGCACTTTTTGACGCAGTATAGGAGGGAACCCGAATCCCACCCTGATAGGAAAGCATGGACGCAATGTTAATGATCTTGCCGCCGTTGCCTTGTTTAATGAACTGTTTTGCTACCGCCTGAGACATAAAGAATAATGTCTTGCTGTTAACGTTCATCACGTCGTCCCAGTTTTTTTCGCTAAATTCAATGGCATCCTCCCGGCGAATAATACCGGCGTTGTTTACCAAAATATCGATATGGCCAAATTCATCTACGGCTTTTTCAATCAACGCCGGGATACCTTGAATACTGCTCAGGTCTGCCCGCAGATCGAGAAACCGGCGACCAAGGGCGTTGATTTTTCTTGCAGTTTCTACAGGTGAAGAGACATTGATGCCCACAATATCGCAACCCGCCTGGGCGAGCCCCAGCGCCATACCCTGACCCAGTCCGGTGTTACAGCCGGTCACTATCGCGACTTTGCGGCTTAATTCAAATGCGTTGAGGATCATATTCAGAGTCTCTTTTGCTGTGGCACGTTAGCCATAAAAAGATGTTTTTGCTCTGCGTTTGATAGCAGAGCAAGAGAATTAGCGCAGTTCGCTGACTTTGACGTGATCCATGTCGTCAAATACCTGGTTTTCGCCGACCATTCCCCAGATGAAGGTATAGTTTTTCGTGCCTACACCGGAATGAATTGACCAGCTTGGCGAAATGACGGCCTGTTCGTTATGAACGAGTAAATGACGCGTTTCCTGTGGTTGCCCCATCATATGAAATACGGCCGTTTCTTCTTCCATATTGAAGTAAAAATACACTTCCATCCGGCGTTCATGTGTGTGGCAAGGCATCGTATTCCAAAGACTGCCTTCTTCCAGCTTTGTGAGTCCCATCGTCAGTTGGCAAGTTTCCAGAACGTCGGGCACGATAAATTTATTGATGGTACGACGGTTACTGGTCGCTGCATCGCCGATGGTTTGCGGCGACGCTTCAGCCAGCGTGATTTTCTTGTTGGGGAATGCCGTGTGTGCAGGGGCGCTGTTGTAGTAGAACTTCGCGGGTTTGGCTGCGTCAACGCTGCTGAATTCAACGTGTTTCGCGCCTTTGCCAACGTATAACGCTTCTTCATGACCAATTTCATAAGTTGTTCCGTCGACCACGATAAGCCCCGGCCCGCCGATATTGATCACGCCCAGCTCGCGACGCTCGAGAAAATAACTCACGCCAAGCTGCTTACCGACTTCATCACCCACGGAGACTGTTTTTTCTGCTGGCATTACACCCCCGACGATGATGCGGTCGATGTGGCTGTAAGTCATGGTATAGGTATTCTTTTCGAAGATTTTCTCAATGAGAAATTCGCGGCGTAATTCTGCGGTATCAAGCGTTTTGGCGTGGTCGCTGTGAATGCTTTGACGAACTTGCATGTCGGTGCCCCTCATAGGATTGCAATAAAGGAGGACGTGCCGGGCAAGTCTGAGCGTAGCGTGGCAGTGACAACGTACAGAAGCAGGAGAGCTCCCGGCTCGTCCTTGTTAAACGCAGCATAGGTTCAATGGCATATGAATTCAATAAAAATGAAATAACGTTTTATTTATTTTATGAGGTAGTTCAAGCTTTATGAAATTAAGTGCAGCATGTGGTAATACTGCAGGAGAAATAGGCAACGTTGGGGAAGGGAGGATGCTGCGCAGCTGCGGAGGGCTGCTGCGCGTGAAACTTAGCGGATATGGGCTGGAAGCAGCTTTTCAAGTGAAGACAGTTTTGTGTCGGCGAGTGCCCAACGTGGATCGTCACTGTATTCAGGATCAGGAACAACCACTGAACGCATGCGCGCAGCTTTGGTTGCAATCATACCGTTGAATGAATCTTCCAGGGTTACGCAGTTCAGAGGATCGACCTGTAACTGCCCGGCAGCCTGTAAATAGACCTCCGGATGGGGTTTGCTGTAAGGCAGTTTTTCGGCAGACACGCGGACCTGAAAATAGGATTGCAGGTTAAACATTTCCAGTACCGTATCGAGCATAAATAACGGCGAGGCAGAAGCGAGCCCAATTTTCAGCCCCTGATCGCGACATAGCTCAAGAGCATAGTTCACGCCGGGCAACAGAGGGCGGGTTTGTTCTACCAATTCTATGGTGCGGGCAATAATCATGGAGGAGACTGCAACCTGATCGGGGCCTTGCCATGGAAGTGTCCGATACCACATTCTGACGACCTGATCGACGCGCAAACCCAGCGTATCCGGCAGCAAATGCCGTTGGGTAATATCGACGCCAAGACCACTGAAAACGTCCAGTTCGGCCTGAAGCCACAGGCGCTCCGAATCAATTAACAGCCCATCCATATCGAAAATTGCAGCATTAACAGGGCGGACATAAGCCATGAAACCGGACTCCCTTAGAGTGAATAGGCATTTACTCTATCATTGGCCGCCGTATGGGTGAAATCACCGTTTCAGGGAAAGTGTTGGGTAACTTATTAAAACATTGGGCGGAGAATACCTTCTGTGGGTAAACTTAGGCAGTTGCTTAAGGTGTCCTAACAAGGGGAATTCATGACGTACCAACAAGCTGGACGTGTGGCCGTGATTAAACGGATTGCAGGATGGATCATTTTTATCCCTGCGCTGCTTTCAACGTTGATTTCATTGATTAGTTTCATCAATGAGCATACAAAAACAGAACAGGGCATCAATGCTGTTATGCTGGATTTCGTCCACGTAATGGCAGACATGGTGAAATTCAACACTTCATTTCTTAATATCTTTTGGTACAACTCACCCGTGCCCGCGTTAGGCCAGGGGATCACCGGTGCAAATATCATGTTTTTCATTATTTACTGGCTGATTTTTGTCGGTCTGGCGCTTCAGGCCTCAGGTGCAAGAATGTCCCGTCAGGTGAAACACATTCGTGAAGGCATCCAGGATCAGTTGATTCTTGAACAGGCGAAAGGCGCTGAAGGGCGTACCCGTCCCCAGATTGAAGAGCGTGTTGTGATCCCACGGCACACTATTCTGGTGCAGTATTTTCCGTTGTATATTTTACCTATCATTATTGCCGTTATTGCCTATTTCATTTTGAAACTATTAGGTTTAATTGTGTGATGAAACACAGTGCATATCTTTAAGATATTCCCCGTGGCGTAATAACTAAGGCCTGAATAAACGACTTATTCAGGCCTTATCCTTTGAAGTATTAATCTTGCTAAGTAATATCTTCGTGTAACAGTCTCTCGACGGCTCTTTGCGCCACAACCAGATGCTGCCCCCCAAATAAATTACTGCGGTTAAGCAGATAATATAATTGATACACGGGTTGCCTTGAGATGAAGTCCTCGGGAAGTGGAGTTTTACTCTGATAGCCATCATATAATTGTGAGGGAACATTAGGGTATAGCGGTAACATGGCTAAATCGCACTCCCTGTCGCCCCAATAACAGGCGGGATCGAAAATGACCGGGCCGTGTTCTGAAAGGCCACAGTTATGCGGCCATAAATCGCCGTGCAATAAAGAAGGCTGTGGCTGATGGTTCTGTAAACGGGCATAGACCATCGCAGTAATATCTTCGATATTGCCGAACGTCATTCCTTTTTCCGCTGCCAACTGCAGCTGCCAGCCGATGCGCTGTTCGGCAAAGAATGTCGCCCAGCGCCGCTGCCAGCTGTTGGGTTGCGGCAACGTCGCCAGCTCATTATCGAAATCAAGGCCGAATTGCAGCTGTTCGCTCCACTGATGCAATGCGGCAAGCTGCTGCCCTAAAACATAGGCATTGTGGGCATCCAGAGGCTTCTGCGGAATATATTCCAATAGCAGAAAACTGTAATCACGATCGCTGCCGACGCCATAAACCGCAGGTACGCGAACCGTCTGACTGCGGGAAAGTAGGGCGAGTTGATCGGCTTCAGCTGCGAAAATGGGGAGCATTTCGCGCACATTACATTTCACAAATACATCCCTGTCGCCGTAGCTTAGCCGCCAGGCCGGGTGAATTTCGCCCCCCGGCAGTTCAACACGTTCGCGGATTTCAGCACTGCCCAGGTGTTCACTCAACAAACGATTGACGGCTTGCCACATGGTATTACCCCTTCTGACTGGCCCGATAATTCATTAAGTTAGCGTGATTTCTGCTTTAAAAACCCGATCCGGCGCACGGCTGAATCAGATGGTGATGTTAATTTATGCAAATTACGACGTGGCTGAACTGAGAGTGTAATCAATGAATCTGTTATTTTCAGAATATGTGACGTGAAAGGCGTTTTATAACCGGAATTGTCTTATCGACACAGCTCTAACCCCCTTGTTTAACAAAACAATAATAATAATAGACTAAAAATATATTCAGGTGTGGGAAGAAGATGTATATGCTACATCTCGTCCCAGTCGCGAGAGAGATAACGTGAAACCAAACATTCTTTATTTGATGGCTGCGCTATTGTTGGCGGGTTGCGCTAAAGAAACACCGGTTCAGACCACGCATTTTTTGAATCCGTCACCGCCGCCGCAAAGTGATACTTCATTAATGCATCCGGGGCCTTATGGTGATGTAATTCACCAGGCGGCAAATACTTACGGCGTTGACGAAACACTTGTTAAAGCAATCATTCAGGTCGAATCTGGATATAACCCAACCGTTGTCAGCAGATCGAATGCGATTGGGTTAATGCAGCTAAAGGCCTCAACGGCAGGACGCGATGCCTACCGGATGAAAGGGCGTTATGGGCAACCCAGCGCTCATGAACTGAAAGACCCGGCGATGAATATCGACTTGGGCACGGCGTATCTGAGTATTCTGCAACAGCAACTGGCAGGGATCAGTAACCCGGAAACCCGTCGTTATGCAACGACGGTGGCCTACGTTAACGGGGCAGGGGCCTTACTGAGAACTTTCGCGAAAGATAAAACATACGCAATTGCGAAAATTAATCAGATGTCCCCGCAAGAGTTTTACCAGCATGTGCAGCAGAAACATCCGGCGCCACAAGCTCCGCGTTATCTGTGGAAAGTGAACAGCGCCTATCTGGCGATGCGTTGAGCCCCGTTTCCCGCCAGTTGCTGATCAGGCCGCTGGCGGGAAATGAGCAATAATTTCAGTCACACCGTTAATCACAAACTGCACGCCCATACAGACCAGCAAGAACCCCATCAGCCTCGAAATCGCTTCAATTCCGCTTTTCCCAACCAGACGCATAATTCCGCCCGCACTGCGCAATGTGAGCCATAAAATCAGGCTGACCAGAAAGAAAATCAGCACCGGCGCGACTAAAATTACCCAGTGAGGAAAATCTGAACCTTCTCTGATAGTTGATGCGCTGCTGATAATCATCGCAATAGTACCCGGGCCCGCGGTGCTTGGCATCGCCAGCGGCACAAACGCGATATTCGGTGAATCCTGCCGTTTCATCTCCTCGGTTTTGTTTTCCATCAGCACTTTTTCTTCAACGTGTGGCTGAGGGAAAAGCATTCGGAAACCGATAAATGTGACAATCAGGCCACCCGCAATACGCAAGCCAGGAATTGAAATCCCGAAGGTATTCATCACCAGTTGTCCGGCGTAGTAGGCGACCATCATGATGATGAAGACGTACACCGAGGCCATCAGCGACTGCTGATTTCGCTCCTGCGCTGTCATGTTTCCGGATAGCCCAAGTAAGAGAGCAACGGTGGTTAAAGGATTCGCCAGCGGAAGAATCACCACTAAACCCAATCCAATGGCCTGAAATAACAGGCTGACTTCTGACATAAATTTCCCTTTTGAAAAGCGTTTGTGTTTACCTTAGCTTGTACGGAGGGGATTACACGAAAAATATCCATCTTAAGCAACACAGGTTGCTGGAAATTCGCACTTTACAGGTGGTAAACTCGCTGTCTGTTTTCACGTCGCATCCCGATACAATTACGTGATGTATTCCAGGGTGCCTATATTTGGCAAAGTAAAGCCGAATAGCGTGAATAACTACATGAAATTAAACTCAAATATTTTTCTAGATGTGCTCTGTCGTGTGGGGCACCACTGTAGATTAAGGAATTAACATGCCTGTCATTACTCTTCCTGACGGAAGCCAGCGCGTTTTTGATCGCCCCGTTTCTCCTCTTGATGTTGCTCTTGATATTGGTCCGGGTCTGGCGAAAGCCTGTATCGCTGGTCGCGTTAACGGCGAACTGGTTGATGCAACCGATCTGATTGAAACCGACGCACAACTGGCGATCATCACCGCTAAAGACGAAGCCGGTCTTGAAATTTTGCGCCACTCCTGTGCGCACCTTTTGGGTCATGCCATCAAGCAATTGTGGCCAGATACCAAAATGGCTATCGGTCCGGTTATCGATAATGGCTTCTACTATGACGTCGATTTAGATCGCACGCTCACTCAGGAAGACATCGAACTGCTTGAAAAGCGCATGCACGAACTGGCTGAAAAGAATTACGACGTTATTAAAAAGAAAGTCAGCTGGCAGGAAGCGCGCGATACCTTTGCAAGCCGTGGTGAAGAATACAAAGTCGCGATTCTGGACGAAAACATCAGCCATGACGATCGTCCGGGCCTGTATCATCATGAAGAATACGTGGATATGTGCCGGGGTCCGCACGTACCAAATATGCGTTTCTGCCATCATTTCAAACTGCAGAAAACTTCCGGTGCATACTGGCGTGGCAACAGCGATAACAAAATGCTGCAACGTATCTACGGCACCGCATGGGCAGACAAAAAGCAACTGAATGCTTACATTCAGCGTCTGGAAGAAGCCGGTAAGCGCGATCACCGTAAAATCGGTAAGCAACTCGACCTGTATCACATGCAGGAAGAAGCGCCAGGCATGGTGTTCTGGCACAACGACGGCTGGACTATTTTCCGTGAGCTGGAAGCCTTCGTACGCATGAAACTGAAGTCTTATGACTATCAGGAAGTGAAAGGTCCGTTCATGATGGACCGCGTACTGTGGGAAAAAACCGGTCACTGGGAAAATTATAAAGAAGCGATGTTCACCACTTCTTCTGAAAACCGTGAATATTGCATCAAACCGATGAACTGCCCGGGGCATGTTCAGATCTTCAATCAGGGTCTGAAATCCTACCGTGATTTGCCATTGCGTATGGCCGAGTTCGGCAGCTGCCACCGTAACGAGCCGTCTGGTGCATTGCACGGCCTGATGCGTGTTCGTGGTTTCACTCAGGACGACGCCCACATCTTCTGTACTGAAGAGCAGGTTCGCGACGAAGTGAACAGCTGTATCCGCATGGTCTATGACATGTACAGCACTTTTGGCTTCGAAAAGATTGTGGTGAAACTGTCCACCCGTCCTGAAAAGCGCATTGGTACTGACGAAATGTGGACTAAGGCAGAAGATGACCTGGCCGCAGCACTGACCGAAAACAAGATTGAATTCGAATATCAGCCGGGTGAAGGTGCGTTCTACGGTCCGAAAATTGAATTTACCTTGCATGATTGTTTGGATCGTGCGTGGCAGTGTGGTACCGTGCAGCTCGACTTTTCATTACCTGGTCGCTTGAACGCCTCTTATATTGGCGAAAGCAACGACCGTCAGGTCCCGGTAATGATTCACCGTGCTATCCTGGGTTCCATGGAGCGCTTCATCGGTATTCTGACCGAAGAATACGCCGGGTTCTTCCCGACCTGGATGGCGCCGGTGCAAGTTGTGATCATGAACATTACTGATTCACAAGCGCCGTATGTCGAAGAATTAACTAAAAAACTGCAAGATGCAGGCATTCGCGTTAAAGCCGACTTGAGAAATGAGAAGATTGGCTTTAAAATCCGCGAACACACGCTGCGCCGTGTTCCTTACATGTTAGTTTGTGGCGATAAAGAGGTCGAATCAGGCAAAGTTGCTGTTCGTACTCGCCGCGGCAAAGACTTAGGAAGCATGGATGTTAGCGAAGTCGTTGACAAACTGCTGGCGGAAATCCGCAGCAGAAGTCTTCATCAACTGGAGGAATAAAGTATTAAAGGCGGAAAACGAGTTCAACCGGCGCGTCCTAATCGCATTAACAAAGAGATTCGCGCGCAAGAAGTTCGCCTCACCGGCGTCGATGGCGAGCAGATTGGTATTGTCAGTCTGAATGAAGCTCTTGAAAAAGCTGAGGAAGCGGGCGTCGATTTAGTAGAAATCAGTCCGAATGCCGAGCCGCCAGTTTGTCGAATCATGGATTACGGCAAATTCCTCTACGAGAAGAGCAAGTCGACCAAAGAGCAGAAAAAGAAACAAAAAGTTATTCAGGTTAAGGAAATCAAATTCCGACCTGGTACCGATGATGGCGACTATCAGGTCAAACTACGCAACCTGATTCGCTTTCTGGAAGATGGCGATAAAGCCAAAATCACCCTGCGGTTCCGTGGGCGTGAAATGGCGCACCAACAGATCGGTATGGAAGTGCTTAACCGCGTCCGTAAAGACCTGTGTGAAGATTCTGAGCTGGCCGTTGTCGAATCCTTCCCTACGAAGATCGAAGGTCGTCAGATGATCATGGTGCTCGCACCTAAGAAGAAACAGTAAGGCTTCCAAGTAATCCTGCTGCGCGGTGTTCGCACTGCGCATGCTGGATTCGCCTTTCTGATTCATGTTAATAACAATGCGAAGTGGAATTTAAAATGCCAAAGATCAAAACAGTACGCGGCGCCGCTAAACGCTTCAAAAAAACCGCCAACGGTGGTTTTAAGCGTAAGCACGCAAACCTGCGTCATATTCTGACCAAAAAAGCTACTAAGCGTAAACGTCACTTGCGTCCAAAAGGCCTGGTATCCAAGAACGATTTGGGTCTGGTCTCTGCATGTCTGCCGTACGCATAAATACACTTTTTTTAATCTAGAATATAAAACTCAGGAGAGCATATGGCTCGCGTAAAACGTGGTGTGATTGCACGTGCACGTCACAAGAAAATCTTAAAACAGGCGAAAGGCTACTACGGTGCCCGTTCTCGCGTATATCGTGTTGCATTCCAGGCTGTTATCAAAGCTGGTCAATACGCTTACCGTGACCGTCGTCAAAAGAAACGTCAGTTCCGCCAGCTGTGGATCGCGCGTATCAACGCAGCAGCTCGTCAGAACGACATGTCTTACAGCAAATTCATTAACGGCTTGAAAAAAGCTTCTATTGAAATTGACCGTAAGATCTTGGCTGATATCGCAGTATTCGACAAAGTGGTATTTGCCGCTCTGGTCGCAAAAGCGAAAGCAGCACTGGCGTAAGTCAGGTGAAAGAGGGAGCTTGCTCCCTCTTTTATATTTTCTGTTTAAAAACATACTGATTCGTTGTTTAATACTGACAGTTACGTTTACATCCCTGTACAAGACAGATAATCATTAAGGTAACGCAAGCATGAATGCTGCTATTTTCCGTTTCTTTTTTTACTTTAGCGCCTGACTCAGGAAGGCTTTCGCGCGTAAGAGAAGAAACGAAAAGTAGCGCCTAAGCCTCCCTCGTGGAGGCTTTTTTGTATCTGTGCTTTATACGTTAAGGTTCAGGGTCAAAATCGCGCCCCTGATTAATCACGGTTATTTTACATCGGGCCATATTGGCCAGAAGAAGAGGAAAGCAATGCCACATCTCGCAGAGCTGGTTGCCAATGCCAAGGCAGCCGTAGAGAGTGCTCAGGATATCGCCGCGCTGGATAACGTGCGTGTCGAATATCTGGGTAAGAAAGGCCACCTGACACTCCAGATGACTACCCTCCGTGAATTGCCAGCGGAAGAGCGTCCGGCTGCGGGCGCGGTTATCAACGAAGCGAAAACGCAGGTTCAGGAAGCCCTGAATGCGCGGAAAAATACGCTGGAATCTGCTGTGCTGAATGCGCGCCTTGCGGAAGAAACGATTGATGTTTCCCTGCCTGGCCGTCGTATCGAAAACGGTGGTTTGCACCCGGTAACCCGCACGATTGATCGTATTGAGACATTCTTCGGTGAACTCGGCTTTACCGTCGAAACTGGTCCGGAAATCGAAGATGACTATCATAACTTTGATGCCCTGAATATCCCGGGTCACCATCCTGCGCGTGCTGACCACGATACTTTCTGGTTTGATGCTAAACGCCTGCTGCGTACTCAGACATCCGGCGTTCAGATCCGCACGATGCAAGGCCAGCAACCGCCAATCCGCATTATTGCACCGGGCCGCGTTTACCGTAACGATTACGACCAGACGCACACCCCGATGTTTCATCAGATGGAAGGGTTGATCGTTGATAAAGACATCAGCTTCTCCAACCTGAAAGGTACGCTGCACGATTTCCTGAACAACTTCTTTGAAGCTGATTTGCAGATCCGTTTCCGTCCTTCTTATTTCCCGTTCACCGAGCCTTCTGCGGAAGTTGACGTTATGGGCAAAAACGGTAAATGGCTGGAAGTGCTGGGTTGCGGCATGGTGCACCCGAACGTATTGCGTAACGTCGGTATTGATCCGGAAGTGTATTCCGGTTTTGCCTTCGGTATGGGGATGGAGCGTCTGACTATGTTGCGTTATGGCGTGACCGATCTGCGTGCATTCTTCGAAAACGATCTGCGTTTCCTCAAACAGTTTAAGTAAGGCGGGAATATCACATGAAATTCAGTGAACTCTGGTTGCGTGAGTGGGTAAACCCAGCCATCAGCAGCGAAGCATTATCTGACCAAATCACCATGGCCGGCCTGGAAGTTGATGGCGTTGAGCCCGTCGCAGGCGCATTTAACGGTGTCGTGGTGGGTGAAGTGGTCGAATGTGGTCAGCACCCGAATGCTGACAAACTGCGTGTAACGAAAGTAAACGTCGGCGGAGATCGCCTGCTGGACATCGTTTGTGGCGCACCAAACTGCCGTCAGGGCCTTAAAGTTGCCGTTGCCACCGTGGGCGCGGTATTGCCGGGTGATTTCAAAATCAAGGCAGCCAAACTGCGTGGCGAACCCTCTGAAGGGATGCTGTGCTCTTTCTCTGAGCTGGCGATCTCAGACGATCACGATGGCATCATCGAGTTGCCGCTGGACGCGCCTGTTGGTACCGATATTCGTGAATTCCTGAAACTGGATGACACGACTATTGAAATCAGCGTGACGCCAAACCGTGCGGATTGTCTGGGGATTCTGGGCGTGGCGCGTGACGTTGCGGTGATTAACCAGCTTCCGCTGGTTGAGCCGGAAATGAATCCGGTTAAAGCTACTATCGATGCCGCTATTTCTATCGATGTTCAGGCACCGCAGGCTTGTCCGCGTTATCTGGGCCGCGTAGTCAAAGGTATCAACGTGAAGGCACCAACGCCGTTGTGGATGCGTGAAAAACTGCGCCGCTGCGGTACGCGTTCAATTGATGCCGTCGTTGATATCACTAACTACGTATTGCTTGAACTCGGTCAGCCCATGCACGCCTTCGACCTGAGCCGCATCAATGGCGGTATCGTTGTGCGTATGGCGAAAAAAGACGAAGCGCTGACTTTGCTTGATGGCACGAAAGCTAAACTGAACGAAGACACGCTGGTGATCGCCGATCATGAGAAAGCACTGGCGATGGCCGGTATTTTCGGCGGTGAGCATTCTGGTGTTAACAATGAAACTCAGGACGTGCTGCTGGAATCCGCATTCTTTGCGCCGTTGTCGATCACTGGTCGTGCACGCCGCCAGGGCTTGCACACTGACGCCTCACACCGTTATGAGCGTGGCGTAGACCCGCAACTGCAATTCAAAGCTATCGAACGCGCAACCGCGTTGCTGCTGAGCATTTGTGGTGGCGAAGCAGGACCGGTTGTTGACGTAACGTCAGAAGCTGATTTGCCTAAAGCAGCAACCATTACCCTGCGCCGTGAAAAACTGGATCGCCTGATTGGCCATCACGTTGAAGATGCGCAGGTAACGGACATTCTGACCCGTCTGGGTTGCCAGGTTCAGCATAAAGGTGATCACTGGGTGGCTGTCGCACCGAGCTGGCGCTTCGATATGCAAATTGAAGAAGACCTGGTGGAAGAAGTTGCCCGTGTCTACGGTTACAACAATATTCCGGATGTACCGGTGAAAGCCAGCCTGGTGATGACCAAACACCGTGAAGCCAATTTGTCGCTGAAACGTGTGAAAAATCTTCTGGTTGACCGTGGTTTCCAGGAAGCGATTACCTACAGTTTCGTTGATCCTAAAGTGCAGACATTACTGCATCCGGGCGAAGAAGCGCTGATTTTGCCAAGCCCGATTTCTGTTGAAATGTCGGCAATGCGTCTTTCTCTGTGGTCTGGTTTGCTGACTGCTGTCGTCAATAACCAAAATCGTCAGCAAAGTCGCGTACGTTTATTCGAAAGTGGCCTGCGCTTTGTGCCTGATACTCAAGCTGATTTGGGTGTTCGTCAGGACGTCATGCTGTCTGGCGTGATCTCCGGCACGAAAAATGAAGAGCATTGGGATCTGGCGCGTCAGGCAGTTGACTACTACGATTTGAAAGGTGATCTTGAGGCTATTCTTGAGCTTACCGGCAAAATGAACGACGTACAGTTCAAGGTTGAATCAAATCCTGCACTGCACCCTGGGCAGAGCGCAGCGATTTATTTACACGGCGAACGTATTGGTTTCATTGGTGTAGTACACCCGGAACTGGAACGTAAACTCGATCTCAATGGTCGTACCGTCGTCTTCGAACTGCTGTGGAATAAGGTCGCAGACCGCGTACTGCCTGATGCGAAAGAGATTTCTCGCTTCCCGGCAAACCGTCGTGACATCGCTGTTGTTGTGGCTGAAAACGTGCCCGCAGACGATATTTTGGCAGAGTGCAAGAAAGTTGGCGCAAATCAGGTAGTTGGCGTAAACTTGTTTGATGTGTACCGTGGCAAGGGCGTAGCTGAGGGTTGTAAGAGCCTGGCTATCAGTCTGGTGTTGCAGGATACCGCCCGTACACTGGAAGAAGAGGAGATCACCGCTACCGTTGCAAAATGCGTAGAGGCTCTAAAACAGCGATTCCAAGCATCCTTGAGGGATTGAACCTATGGCGCTTACTAAAGCTGAAATGTCAGAACACCTGTTTGAGAAGCTCGGGCTGAGCAAACGGGATGCCAAAGACCTTGTTGAAATATTTTTCGAAGAAGTCCGTCGTGCTTTGGAAAATGGCGAACAAGTAAAACTGTCTGGCTTTGGCAATTTTGATCTGCGTGACAAAAACCAACGTCCGGGACGTAACCCGAAAACCGGCGAAGATATTCCGATCACGGCGCGTCGTGTGGTGACTTTCCGTCCGGGACAGAAATTGAAAAGTCGTGTAGAGAATGCCACTCCGAAAGAATAAGTGAAATCATCAAAAAGGCCGCGAAAGCGGCCTTTTTTTTCCCTTCTTTTTGTGAGCACCTTCACGTAAATATGAGAGGGGATTTAACACTTTTAAGTTATTAGCACAGAAAGTGAAAAGATAGTGTTAAAGAGGTGGGCGCTTCAGGATTAGTCTGATAGATTAAATTTCAAGGCCAGAGTGAGAAATGCAATTATTATCTGATGTGCCGGCGTGATAATTAAAAAGGGGCCGAAGCCCCTAAGTAAAATAATTCAATATATTCAGGTTAAAATGCGCACGCATTTATTCTCCCGACGAGTGACCTGAAAATAATAGAGTTAGATTAGAAAGTTATATTAGTGGTCGTAAAACATACGTGGCCCACCCGGACCACCGCCGCCATGACCACCACCGTGACCGCCACCACCAGGGCCCCAAAATGGCGGGAATAAACAGCCGCTGAGGCTGACGACGACCAGAGCTACACTAAATAAAGCTAAAATACGACGCATAAGGACTTCCTTTGTTTGAATAAACAAGGCGAGTATAAAGAGATCGCAACAGCGTTGTTGTCAGACTTACGTTAAGATTTGTTAGAGTCGTAATAAGAATTGAATAGATAATAATCTTCATTCTGTTGAGTTATTTCAATCAGGATATATTTGTATTTTTATTGTAAGGGCTCGGCAAGTTATCCGAAAATGCGCTTATTTCTCATGTTAACTTCTATTCCCTGTTGATATAAAAAACACGTCATAAAAAATAAACAAGGCGTGACCTATCGTGAAAAAAACTCTCTTATTGCTGTGTTGTGCACTGGCCTTGCCTGTGATTGCGCAGGCAAATGTTTCTATTGACGTCAACGTTCCTGGTGTATCGCTCCATCTCGGAGATCAGGACCAGCGTGGTTACTACTGGGATGGCTATGACTGGCGCCCACCACAATGGTGGCATGAACATCAGGGGCATCATTACGGCGATCGTAATGAACATGGAATGTACTGGCATGGTGACCGTTGGGAATCCAGGCCGCCACAGCGCGGGCATTCAAACCCACCGTCAAGGCCTCAGCCGCACAATCAGGGGCATTCCAACGGCGGTGACCGTCATGACAATAATGGTCATCAGGGAGGAGGCAATGGCCCTCAGGGCGGGCATGACAATCACCAGGGGAATGGCCAGCCTATCCCACCTGATGGTCATCAGGGACACTAGTTCAACCCCCGCAAGCCAAATCTTGCCTCAGGCCGGTGCTCAGTCACCGGCTTTTTTTCGTCCTAATTTCACCATTCCCGTGCTCACTGGTAGAGCTAACTGTTTAATATCGGTAGGATAGAAAATTCCAGACAGTTCAGGAACCTACTATTAATGCCTATCCCGCAGACTTATTTTGCTCTTGAAAAACGACAGAAATGTCACGGTCGCCGCTGGCTGTTTGGGCTAAGTCTGCTGTTGTTGCTCATATGTGTATTTAGCCTGAGTGCGGGTGAAAACTGGCTGTGGCCGGCCCAATGGCTTAGCAGCGAGGCACGCCTTTTTGTCTGGCAGCTACGCCTGCCTCGTGCTGTTGCAGTGATTCTTGTTGGTGCAAGTCTCGCTGTCGCCGGAGCCGTTATGCAGTCGCTTTTTGAAAACCCGCTGGCTGAACCTGGTTTACTCGGTGTAGCAAATGGCGCAGGGGTTGCGCTGGTATTTTGTGTGATGGGCAGCCACGGTTTTTTACCTGTATGGGCTATGAGCCTCTCCGCCGTTGCCGGCGCATTAATCGTCACATTTTTCCTGTTATATCTCTCTCGTAAACGCCTTCTGACCAATGCCCGGATGCTTCTGGTCGGCGTGGCGATTGGTATTGCTTGCAGCGCGTTAATGACCTGGGCAATTTACTTCAGCAGTAATCTCGATTTGCGGCAACTGATGTACTGGATGATGGGGGGATTTGGTGGTGCAGACTGGAGCCAAATATGGCTTTGTCTGATGCTGCTGCCGGTTTTGTTGTGGCTGCTCCTTCAGGGGAAAACGCTGAATCTGCTTTCGCTCGGGATCCAGCAGGCGCAGCAATTGGGCATATCGCTTACCCGTTGGCGTTATATTTTGGTCCTCGCCGTCGGATGGATGGTTGGGCTGAGTGTTGCATTGTCGGGTGTGATAGGTTTTATCGGGCTGGTTATCCCGCATATTTTGCGGCTTGCAGGCATTACCGATCAGCGATATTTACTGCCTGCCTGCGCGCTTTGCGGTGCATCCGTTTTACTTCTGGCTGATGTATTGGCGCGCATTGGCCTGTACGCTGCGGAGTTGCCCATCGGGGTCGTGACAGCCACGCTGGGCGCGCCGGTTTTCATCTGGTTATTAGTCAGGATCGGACAAATCCGCTGATTATTTACGAAGGGGCGACTATGCTCTCTCATTACCTAACCCACAACTATCAGGATAAAAACGATGAGTAACAATATTTTTGATATTTCCCTGAAAACCATTGATGGCGAAACGACGACGCTTGGCGAATATAAAGGTTCTGTGTTGTTAGTGGTGAACGTGGCCTCGCAGTGTGGTCTGACTAAGCAGTATGAGGGCCTGGAAAAAATCTATCAGGCCTGGCATGAACAAGGCTTTGAGGTGCTGGGTTTTCCCTGTAATGAATTTGGTGCGCAGGAACCGGGTACCGAAGATGAGATCAAAACCTTTTGCACCACCAATTTTGGCGTGAAATTCCCGATGTTCAGCAAAATCGATGTTAACGGGCAAAACCGCCACCCGCTCTATTCCGCCCTGATTGCGGCGCGCCCTGAAGCAGTAAAACCGCAAGATAGTGCTTTCTATGAGCGTCTTGCCAGTAAAGGCCGCCAGCCGCTGAAACCAGAAAATATCCTGTGGAACTTTGAAAAATTCCTTATTGGCCGTGATGGTGTCGTTATCCAGCGTTTTGCTCCGGATATGACACCGGAAGATCCCATCCTTGTGGAAGCGGTTAAAGCTGAGCTGGCGAAATAGTCTGTAGGTGAAAACGTTAATGCTTGAATGTCGCAACATTGCTGTGACGGAACGTCTTCACGCTTTCAGTACACGGATTGCGCCAGGCAGCCGGATACATCTTATCGGGCCAAACGGTGCAGGAAAAAGCACATTGCTGACGCGTCTGGCTGGTATGTCCCGCGGTGTGGGAGACGTGCTGTTAGCGGGGCAAAAGCTGGATGAGATCCCCGGTCCCCGGCTGGCGCGCCTTCGTGGGTGGTTATGTCAGCAACTGACACCGGCATCACTGATGCCGGTATTTCAATATTTGTCCCTGCATCAACCGCGAAACGCAGAACCTGCTGTTTTGGCAAACGTTATTGCCTCTTTATGCGAGGTATTACACCTGAGCGACAAACTCGCCCGCCCGGTGACGCATTTGTCAGGAGGGGAATGGCAACGGGTACGACTGGCCGCCGTGTTTGTGCAAGTCTGGCCTGATGTGAATCCGGACAGCCAGCTCTTGTTCCTTGATGAACCGATGAACAGTCTGGATGTCGCCCAACAGCAGGCAGTGGATCAGCTGATTAGCGAATTTTGCGCGGCAGGGCGCTCGGTTGTGATAAGCGATCACGATCTTAATCACACACTGCATTATGCTCACCAGGTTTGGCTGATGTCCGCAGGATGTGTCATTGCGACGGGAGAATGTTCTGATGTGATGGTGGCTGAAAAGCTGACTGCTGCGTACAACGTGCCATTCCAGATACATGCTATGGCGGGGCGAAAGTGGATAATGACCGTTTCGCATTAAGCCCGGGTCAATGTATAGCGGCTTAATTATATAATTATTGGGCTTTCAACTTTAGTTGGGCGCTTAATTGGTCATAAAAAAAGCAGTTATTGCGTTTTTTAATAAAGTTCATTTTTCCATGAAAATTTATATAATTTAATTTTTTGTTTTTTAAAGGTTTTGTTTGAGATTCTATTTATTTTGAGACTATTTACTTTCTGTTTAACTTCATAAAACTGGAAAAACCTTAAGGATAAATTAAGATTAAACCGACATGATAAGATCCATAAATTTATGGCAGCGTTTACTTACTGTTAAATAAATGCGGTCTACAGTCGGTACCAGTTTATTACCAGCAGGATAGTGTAATGGAAAACTTTTTGCCTTTCTCCCGTCCTTCTATGGGCGAGGAAGAGATAGCGGCTGTAGGGCAGGTTTTGCGCTCTGGCTGGATCACCACCGGGCCACAGACATATCAGCTCGAGCAGGATTTTTCTGCCGCTTTTGGTTGTAAACATGCGATTGCAGTGAGCTCTGCGACCGGTGGCATGCATGTCACGTTGATGGCGCTGGGCATAGGGCCTGGTGATGAAGTGATTACACCTTCCCAAACCTGGGTGTCGACTATCAATATGATCGTTTTGCTGGGTGCAGAACCTGTCATGATTGACGTTGACCCCGACACACTCATGGTCAGCGCAGAGGCCGTTGCTGCGGCTATTACCCCGAAAACGAAAGCAATCATTCCTGTTCACTACGCCGGTGCGCCGCTGGATCTCGATCCTGTTTATGCGGTAGCCAATGAGCACGGCATTCCGGTGGTCGAAGATGCTGCGCATGCGGCAGGAACAAAATATCGTGACCGCTGGATTGGTTCGCAGGGAACGGCAATATTCTCTTTCCATGCGATCAAAAATATGACTTGCGCTGAAGGCGGCCTTGTTGCCACGGATGACGATGTTCTGGCTGATAAAATTCGCGCGTTGAAATTCCACGGTTTGGCCGTTGATGCGTTCGATCGTCAGGTGCTCGGGCGTAAGCCACAGGCAGAAGTTGTCGAGCCAGGTTTTAAATACAATTTATCTGATATTCACGCTTCTATCGCGGTTGTTCAACTGAAGCGGCTTGCACAGATGAATGCACGACGTGCAGAACTGGCGCAGCGTTACCTGGATAAATTACAGGGTTCACCGTTCCTGCCAATGAATGTGCCTGATTATCCGCATCTCCACGCCTGGCATTTGTTCATGATCCGTGTTGATGAAGAACGCTGTGGGATCAGTCGCGATGTTCTGATGGAACGTCTGAAAGAGCAGGGTATCGGAACGGGTTTGCATTTCCGTGCGGCTCACACACAAAAATATTACCGCGAGCGCTATCCGCATCTGAGCTTGCCAAACAGTGAATGGAACTCTGCACGGTTGTGCAGTTTACCTCTGTTCCCTGATATGCAAGATAGTGATGTAGATCGTGTCGTTACGGCTCTTTTTTCCCTTCTGGAGGCGCAGTAGTGGCGCAATACGAACCTATTCGTAAAGTCTCGGTGGTTATCCCGGTCTACAACGAAGAAGAAAGCCTGCCGGCGTTGTTATCCCGCACGCAGGCAGCCTGTCAACAACTGACACAGCAATATGAAATCATCCTGGTCGATGACGGCAGCGCCGATAGTTCCGGCGATATGCTTACCGCCGCCGCCGAACAACCGGATAGCCATATTATCGCTGTATTGCTTAACCGAAACTACGGGCAGCATTCCGCTATCATGGCCGGTTTCAGTCATGTCACGGGTGATCTGGTCATCACGCTGGATGCTGACCTGCAAAACCCGCCAGAAGAGATCCCGCGTCTGGTTGCGAAAGCTGATGAGGGTTATGACGTGGTGGGTACTGTACGTGCTAACCGTCGTGATTCCTGGTTCCGTAAAACCGCATCCAAAATGATCAACATGATGATCCAGCGCGCTACTGGTAAATCCATGGGTGACTATGGTTGTATGCTGCGTGCTTATCGCCGCCATATTATTGAAGCCATGCTTCATTGCCATGAGCGCAGCACGTTCATTCCGATTCTGGCAAACACCTTTGCGCGCAAAACGGTAGAAATTCCGGTTCAACACTCCGAGCGCGAATTTGGTGATTCCAAATATAGCCTGATGAAACTGATCAATCTGATGTATGACTTGATCACTTGCCTGACAACGACTCCGCTGAGAATGCTCAGTGTCGTGGGCAGCGCAATCGCCATCTTTGGTTTCGTTTTGGCTGTATTCCTGATTTTAATGCGCCTTATCAACGGCCCCGCATGGGCTGCGGAAGGCGTGTTCACGCTATTTGCATTGTTATTTATGTTTATCGGTGCGCAGTTTGTCGGTATGGGATTGCTTGGTGAATACATCGGGCGTATCTACAACGATGTTCGCGCGCGTCCCCGTTATTTCGTTCAAAAAGTCGTCGGCGTTCGTTCCGAAGAAAACAGTCAGGAAGAAGAGTGATGAAAGCGATTGTATTTGCCTACCATGATATTGGTTGCGTTGGTTTACAGGCTCTGGTTGATGCAGGCTATGATGTGCAGGCAGTCTTTACCCACACTGATGCCCCAAATGAAAACCAGTTCTTTTCTTCCGTCGCCCGCCAGGGTGCTGAATTAAATCTGCCGGTTTATGCTCCGGAAGACGTTAACCATCCGCTTTGGATTGACCGCATCCGTGCTTTGCAGCCAGATGTCATTTTTTCTTTCTACTACCGCAATATGCTGAGCGAAGAGCTCTTATCTCTGGCTCCGCAGGGTGGTTTCAATCTGCATGGTTCTTTGTTGCCACGTTATCGTGGCCGTGCACCGGTTAACTGGGCGCTGCTGAACGGCGAAACTGAAACAGGCGTTACCCTGCACAAAATGGTGAAACGTCCTGATGCAGGCGATATCGTTGGTCAGCAAAAAGTCGCGATTGCCGCTGATGATACAGCGCTGAAATTGCACGCCAAAGTGCGTGAAGCCGCAAAAGAGTTGCTGACCAAACTGCTGCCTGAAATGAAAGCAGGTAAAATCAGCCTGACCCCACAAGACGAAGCGCAGGCGAGCTATTTTGGCCGCCGCACCGCAGCTGACGGTGAAATTCACTGGCACAAATCCGCGACAGAAATTAATAACCTCATCCGCGCCGTGACTGAACCTTATCCGGGGGCGTTCTCTTACCTGGGGCAGCGTAAACTGACTATCTGGCGTGCGCGTCCGCTGGCGACTCAGCATGACAAACAGCCAGGCACCGTGCTTTCTGCCGATCCGCTGACCATTGCCTGTGGCGAAGGTGCGCTGGAAGTGCTGGCAGGGCAGAGCGAAAATGGCCTGTATGTGCAGGGTTCCCGCCTGGCGCTGGAACTGGGCATTATGCCGGATATGCGTGTTGCCACGCTGCCGACAGCCGTAATGAAACGCCGCACCCGCGTTCTGATTCTGGGTGTGAACGGCTTTATCGGTAACCATCTTAGTGAACGCCTGCTGCGCGAAGACCGTTATGAAATTTACGGTCTGGATATCAGCTCCGATGCCGTCAGCCGTTTTATGGATAACCCGCATTTCCACTTTGTTGAAGGCGATATCAGTATCCATTCCGAGTGGATCGAATATCACATTAAGAAATGTGATGTCGTACTGCCGCTGGTGGCTATCGCAACGCCGATTGAATATACCCGCAATCCGTTGCGTGTATTCGAGCTGGATTTCGAAGAAAACCTGAAAATCGTTCGCGACTGTGTGAAATACAAAAAGCGCATCATCTTCCCGTCAACATCAGAAGTTTACGGTATGTGTGATGACAAAGAGTTCGATGAAGATCATTCTCGTCTTATCGTTGGCCCGATCAACAAACAGCGCTGGATTTACTCCGTTTCCAAGCAACTGCTGGACCGCGTAATCTGGGCTTACGGTGCGAAAGAAGGGTTGAAATTCACCTTGTTCCGTCCGTTTAACTGGATGGGTCCACGTCTGGATAATCTGGATGCAGCACGTATCGGCAGTTCACGCGCCATCACTCAGCTGATCCTCAACCTGGTTGAAGGTTCTCCAATCAAACTGGTTGACGGCGGCGAGCAGAAACGTTGCTTCACCGATATCAACGATGGTATCGAAGCGCTGTTCCGCATTATCGAAAACCGTGACAACCTGTGTGATGGTCAGATCATCAACATCGGGAACCCGACCAACGAAGCAAGCATTCGTGAACTGGCAGAGATGTTGTTGAGCAGCTTTGAAGCTCATCCGCTGCGCGCCCAGTTCCCTCCGTTTGCCGGCTTTAACCTGGTTGAAAGCAGCACTTACTATGGTAAAGGTTACCAGGATGTAGAGCACCGCACACCGAGCATCAAAAATGCCCGCCGCCTGCTGGACTGGAAACCGGAAATTGGCATGGATAAAACCGTAGCTGATACGCTGGATTTCTTCCTGCGCTCAGTAAATCCTGACGCTGACAAAGCCTGAAAGGGTGCCAGTCATGAAGAAAGTGGGTCTGCGCATTGATGTAGATACCTGGAGTGGCACCCGCGAGGGTGTCCCTCAGCTTCTGCAAACGCTTGCAAATCATAAAATTACCGCCAGTTTCTTCTTCAGTGTTGGCCCGGATAACATGGGGCGCCACTTGTGGCGCCTGCTGAAACCGCGCTTTCTGTGGAAAATGCTGCGTTCTAATGCCGCATCTCTTTACGGTTGGGACATCTTACTGGCTGGCACCGCCTGGCCGGGTAAGCCGATTGCACGTGATCTTGGCTATCTGATGAAAGAAACGGCAAAACGCGGTCACGAAGTCGGTTTGCATGCCTGGGATCATCAGGGCTGGCAAGCAAAAGTTGGTAAGTGGTCCGAGAAACAGCTGGAAGAACAAATTCAACTAGGGCTGGATGCATTGGAAAAAAGCCTGGGTCATGACGTTGAATGTTCGGCGGTGGCAGGCTGGCGTGCTGATGAACGCGTAGTGGAAGTTAAAGAGCGTTTCCACTTCTATTACAATAGTGATTGCCGGGGAACACGGCCTTTCCTGCCGGTTTTGGGAAATGGATCCCTTGGAACCGTTCAGATCCCCGTGACGTTACCCACTTACGACGAAGTCGCAGGGGGGGAAATCACCGCAGATAACTTCAATGATTTCATTCTTGATGCAATCGAGAAAGATAATGGTGTGCCGGTTTATACCATTCACGCTGAAGTTGAAGGTATGTCACTGGCAAAACAGTTCGACGAATTATTAACCCGTGCTGCGGCACAGGGGATTCAGTTTTGTGCCCTGGGTGAACTGTTGCCACAGGATCTCAGTGCATTGCCAAGAGGCAAAGTGGTTCGCGCCAGTTTCCCTGGCCGGGAAGGTTGGTTAGGCTGTCAGCAAGAAGGTTTTTCCTGATGTCGAAAACAATTAAAGGCATGTGGAGCACCATTATTTTGGTGTTCTTCGCACTGGTTTATCTTGTCCCCCTTAATACCCGCCTGTTATGGCAACCCGATGAAACCCGTTATGCTGAGGTCAGCCGCGAAATGTTACAGCGTGGCGACTGGGTGGTTCCGCATCTTTTGGGATTACGCTATTTCGAAAAGCCGGTTGCAGGTTACTGGTTCAACAATATCAGCCAGATGATTTTTGGTGACAGCAATTTTGCTGTGCGCTTTGGCTCGGTATTTAGCACAATGCTTAGCGCCATTTTGGTGTTCTGGCTTGCGAATCTGATGTGGCGAAATCGTCAGACCGCATATACGGCCACATTAATCTATCTTTCCACTACGCTGGTCTTCAGTATCGGCACTTACAGTGTATTGGATCCGATGATCACTCTGTGGATGACGGCTGCAATGGTTGCCAGCTATTTCTGCTTGCGGGTGTCGCGGACGCCGCAAAAAGCACTGAGCTGGATAGCGCTGGGGCTTGCCTGTGGTATGGGGTTCATGACCAAAGGTTTTCTGGCGCTGGCTTTACCCGTTATTGCCGTTTTGCCGATCATCTGGCGTGAGAAGCGTTTCAAAACCCTGTTAGGCTGGGGGCCGCTGGCCGTGCTCAGTGCCGTCATCTTGAGCTTGCCATGGGTGCTGGCCATTGCTCACCGTGAACCGGACTTCTGGAATTACTTCTTCTGGGTTGAACATATTCAGCGTTTTGCAGAGTCTAACGCACAACATAAAGCGCCATTCTGGTATTACCTGCCAGTATTGTGCCTGGGCGCTTTACCATGGTTAGGCTTGCTGCCTGGCGCATTGCGCGATGGCTGGACCAAACGCGTTGTGCGACCGGAGCTTTTCTTCCTGCTCAGTTGGGCAATTATGCCGCTGATTTTTTTCAGCATTGCAAAAGGTAAATTGCCGACCTATATCTTGCCGTGTTTTGCGCCTCTTGCACTGCTGATGGCTGATCATCTGGCTCAAATCAGGCAGTCAGAGAAATTACGGGCACTGAAAGCCAATGGCATCATCAACACTGTTTTTGGTGTGTTGATGGCTGTGGCAGTTCTGGTTATTTCAGGGCTCCTGCCGTTTCATATCAAAGCCACCTATACGCCTGCCGAATCACAGCGTGCGATGATCGGGATCTTGTGCTTCGCCGTCTGGGCGTTGGCTGGTGTAATGTCCCTGACGGATCTGAAAAAGCGGTGGTATTGGGCGGCAATTTGCCCACTGGTGCTGGCGTTACTGGTTGGGCAGGCTATTCCGCAGAAAGTGATGGATTCCAAACAGCCACAGGCATTTTTGACCAAGAATCTTGCGCTGTTACAGGATAGCCGGTATGTCCTGACGGATAACGTTGGGGTTGCCACCGCAGTCGCATGGACATTGAAACGTAGCGATATTCTGATGTTTGATGAAAAGGGCGAACTGCAATACGGGCTGAGTTATCCTGATGCAAAAGATAGCTTTGTTGACTCGGCCAGTTTCCCTGCCTGGCTGCAAAAGGCTCGTGAGGAAGGCAATGTCTCAGTGATCCTCAGGCTTGACCGTAACACAGGCGTGAAGTCGAACCTCCCTACGGCAGATCAGACGGTGCAAATCGATCGCCAGGCGCTGCTGTTCTACAAAAAACTCCCATGAATGGATTTATTCTGGTTCTTGTGGTCAGTGTGATTACCTGTGCCGGCCAGCTTTGTCAGAAGCAGGCTGCGCAGGTTGCTGCCGATGGAATGGCACGCGTATTGCGTTGGCTGGGGTTGGCTGTATTGCTGTTGGGTATCGCTATGTTGCTGTGGCTGAGGGTATTACAGCTGCTGCCGCTAAGCCTTGCCTACCCGATGCTGAGCCTTAATTTTGTGTTGATTACACTGTGTGCCCGCTGGTTTTTTCATGAAGTTGTCGACAGACGCCATTGGTTCGGCGTTGCGCTGATCATGTGCGGGATTGCGCTAATGAGTATCAGCCTATGAAAGGTTATCTGTGGGGGGCTGGCAGCGTGTTGCTGGTGACTGCAGCACAGTTATTGATGAAGTGGGGCATGGTGCAGATCCCGTCGTTTTCACTGTCTGTAATCGATGTTCCCTTTATTATTAGCCATTTGAATGCTTTGGTGGCTGTTTTTATGGGGTTGTGTGGTTATGCATTTTCAATGGGATGCTGGTTTTTTGCACTACGCTATCTGCCGTTGAATCGTGCTTATACACTGCTGAGCCTGAGCTATGCGCTTGTGTATATTGCCGCAGTCACGTTGCCCTGGTTCAATGAAAGCATCAGTTTAAGCAAAACCCTTGGTGGCCTGCTGATCCTGTCAGGCGTATGGGTTATACACAGCAAACCAGCCCAAAAAAGCCATTAATGATAATTTGAGACGATAAAAATTATCATTAAATATTGGATGACGGATAAAATAGCGCTAAATTCTATTAGTTCTTAGATAACGGCGACTTATCCGGCCAGCGCAATCACAGCGTTCCGGTTCTGCCGTGACGCTATTCAAGAAGGAATGCACTATGCGCTGGTCGTCCGTATCCATGTATTCCCTGCTGGCTGTCGCTGCGTTAATTCTTAACGGTTGTAGCAGCCACGCTCCGCCCCCGAGCGGGCGATTTGCCGACTCCATTACGGTTGTCGCTGAACTTAATGATCAACTCAGCCAGTGGCATGGCGCGCCTTACCGTTATGGCGGATTACAGCCGAGTGGTGTTGATTGTTCCGGTTTTGTTTTCCGCACTTATCGCGATCGTTTTGGCGTGGTTTTGCCGCGAACTACCGTGGACCAAACCAAAGTGGGCACTAAAGTCTCCCGTGATGAATTACTCCCCGGGGATCTGGTTTTCTTTAAAACCGGGAGCGGGGAAAACGGGTTACATGTGGGCATCTACGATACTGCTGATCAGTTCATCCATGCCTCGACCAGCCAGGGTGTAACACGTTCTTCACTCGATAATGTCTACTGGCGCAAAGTGTATTGGCAGGCGCGTCGTATCTGATGTATCAGTTAATAACATTCCCCTGATTTCACTCCGTATTTCATCTGTGTCTTTTGCTGTTATTATCTGGGCAGACTCATTCAGGATGTATATATGTGATGAAACCACTCAGATTATTGCTTTCCGATTCTTATGATCCCTGGTTCAATCTGGCCGTAGAAGAGTGCATCTTCCGCGAAATGACAACGCATCAGCGGGTTTTATTCCTCTGGCGTAATGCTGAAACCGTGGTTATCGGCCAGGCACAAAACCCGTGGAAAGAGTGTAATACCCGCCGGATGGAAGAAGATGGTATCCGGTTGGCCCGCCGCAGCAGTGGCGGCGGAGCGGTATTCCACGATTTGGGGAACACATGCTTTACTTTCATGGCTGGCAAACCAGAATATGACAAAAGCATTTCTACCAATATCATCCTGAATGCATTAAAAAAACTGGGTATCGATGCCAGTGCCTCGGGACGCAACGATTTGGTCGTGCAGACGGGAGAAGGTGAACGGAAGGTTTCCGGCTCGGCCTACCGTGAAACGGCGGACCGTGGTTTTCATCATGGCACCTTATTGCTGAATGCCGATCTCAGCCGTCTGGCTAATTATCTCAACCCGGATGTAAAAAAATTGCAGGCGAAGGGGATCACTTCGGTTCGCTCCAGGGTGGCTAATCTCAGTGAATTTGTGCCGGAAATTCACCACGAACAAATTTGCGAAGCGGTCACTGCGGCTTTCTTTGAGTGGTATGGTGCGAGTGTCGAACCCGAAATTATCTCGCCAGACGTTTTCCCTGATCTGCCCGGTTTCCCTGAACGATTTGCTAAGCAAAGCAGCTGGGAATGGAATTTCGGTAAGGCACCTGCTTTCAGTCATCTGCTAAATGAACGCTTCACCTGGGGCGGCGTTGATATCCACTTTGATATCGAGAAGGGCAACATCAGCCGTGCCCAAATTTTTACGGACAGCCTCAATCCCGCTCCCCTGTTGGCGTTAGCGGACAAGCTAGCCGGGGTCCGCTACCATACGACGGACGTTTCTCTGGCCTGCGGGCAGATTATGTCGTTATACCCGGCAATGCAGGCGGAGCTTACAGAGCTGCAGGCCTGGCTTGTGCGCTGTGTTCAATAAATTTGAAAAATCCGGAGGCTATCATTTTTTTCATGGCCTTCGGATATCGCGTTAACCACCGCTCAGGCGCGTGTTGCTGATTTCTTTTCATCGGCCATTCCCGGCCCGATATTCGGCTGTATCCTCAGATAAAACCTTCTTACAACCATGATGTGGTCAACATCTTCGCACCAATCACTGTTTTATTATCACTTTAGGAAAATGAGCAGTGTGTATAAATAATCACCGCTCCCGGTGTCACATATTGCAGAATATTTCATAAGACACTATAACCATTGATTAAAATATTTAGTAACATGTTCTTTGTGCATTAGCACAAATTTGCAGGGGTGTTTTTGTTAAAACAGGGATGATAGCGCTCACAGGCGAAGTTGCGCGTTTACATCGCTGACGATAAGATTAGTCTGAAATCCCTTCACAGACTGACATACACCTCAAAAAGAAGGTGTGAAGGGGAGAGTAGCTTTCAAAACACTTGATTTCGCAGCCGTTCGCGTAATCACTGCAGCACACTTACAACCGGATAAGCTCTTTTTTGATATCAATTATTCTAATGTTTCGGTTCCATCTCGGTGCTCCGGTATCTTTATGATCTGATTGAGAGTCAAAAAAGTTATTAATCAATTAGCAGTGCCGTGGATGTTTTGGACAAAAATGAAAATACAATTCGATACGGCCTTTAACAGCAGCTACCTGTGCCAGCCGGTCTACACCATTGAAGGGAAATTACTCGCCGTAGAATTAGTTTGCCGTTTTTCAAGTGCAGACAGTAAGTTAGTTATGCCAACAGAGCTGGTTCTGAATCTGCTAACTGAACAGCAACTGCAGTATTTTCTTAATGAACAACAAATTTGGGCGAGTGAACATGCTCAATGGTTCAGTGATAACCAGGTCACACTCAATATCGGCGTTGAGGAAAAACAGGTGGCTTTATTGCTGGAGGATGAGAATCTCCGCAATGCGTTCAAGGCTCATGCATTTATTCATCTCAATCTGAGTGAATCTTTCCCGCGTCTTTCTGAAGGGAGGAACAATGAGCAACTTGTTGCACTGAAACAACATTTTTCCTTATGGCTTGAGAATTTTGGCTCAGGGAATATCACGATGGCACCCATTTTTGATCATCTGTTCCAGTGGGTGAAACTGGACAAAAATCTCTTCTGGCAGCTTTATGATGGTGAGCACTTTACGATTGTGATGCCATCATTAATTAGAAATGTTAACCGTTTTTGCCGAAATATAGTGGTAGATGGGTTGGATAGTCAGGATTACTTTGATGCATTGCGTCTGGCGGATGTGCAGGGCGTAAAAGGCCTGCTGTGGCCGGGAGTGGATCCCGCGCAATTGGATTGTCTGCTCAAGCGGCCGGTTCAGTTTCACTAAGTGCTCTGTTTGTTAACCTGTGAAGATCCCGGCCAGCGCGTGTTGCGCCGGGATTTTTTTGCACCCGGGGCGGCAATCTCCCTGCATTCTCTCCGTGTTAATCTCGGTGCCTCAGTTCTACACTGAGGCAAAGGGGGATTTATGCCGAAATTTGAACACCATTACGCTGACCAGCTACCCGGATTTTTTACTGCATTACAACCGACTCCGTTAAAAGGTTCGCGGTTGCTTTATCACAGCGAACCGCTGGCAAAAGAGCTTGGGTTGGATGAATCCCTCTTCGATGCCGGGCATCGGGAATACTGGTGTGGTGAAAAGTTTTTCCCCGGAATGTTGCCGTTAGCTCAAGTTTATAGCGGTCATCAGTTTGGACAATGGGCCGGACAACTGGGTGACGGCCGTGGGATTTTGCTCGGCGAACAGGTTTTGCCTTGTGGAAAACGCTTTGACTGGCATCTGAAAGGGGCTGGCCTGACGCCTTATTCACGCATGGGCGATGGCCGGGCGGTGCTGCGCTCAGTTGTCCGTGAGTTTCTGGCCTCCGAAGCGCTTCATCATTTATCGGTGCCGACAACCCGTGCGCTGTCGATTGTGACCAGCGATGAACCTGTCTTTCGTGAACAGCCTGAACGCGGCGCGATGCTGATGCGGGTGGCTGAAAGTCACATCCGTTTTGGTCACTTTGAACATTTCTATTACCGCAAGCAGCCTGAACAGGTAAAACAGCTGGCGGATTACGTGATCGCCCATCACTGGCCGCAATTGCTGGAAAGTGAACCTGACGAAGCACGGCGTTATCAGCAATGGTTTTCCTCCGTGGTTGAACGAACTGCGGCGCTTATTGCCCGGTGGCAAAGTATCGGGTTTGCGCACGGCGTAATGAACACGGATAACATGTCGATTCTCGGCCTGACCATTGATTTCGGTCCCTACGGTTTTCTGGACGACTATCAGCCAGGCTACATCTGTAATCACTCTGATTATCAGGGGCGCTATAGCTATGATAATCAGCCTGCAGTGGCGTATTGGAATCTTCACCGGCTGGCGCAAACGCTCTCCGGCCTGATGAGCACCGAACAATTGCAGGCGGCGCTTGGTTGTTACGAACCGGCGCTGATGAAAGCCTACGGAACGCTGATGCGCGGTAAGCTGGGTTTCTTCACGGAAGATAAACGGGATAACGATTTGCTGACCGGATTGCTCAGCCTGATGGCGAAAGAGGGCCGGGATTTCACGCAGACTTTCCGGTTGCTCAGCCATGTTGAACAGCAACAGGCAGAATCACCGCTGCGCGATGAGTTTATCGACCGTACAGCGTTTGATAGCTGGTACCATTCCTATCGTCAGCGTTTGCAGACGGAAAATATCGACGATGCGGCCCGCCAGCAGGCGATGAAACAGAGCAATCCACGGATTATTTTGCGAAATTATCTGGCGCAGCAGGCGATTGAAAAGGCTGAAAAGGACGATATCAGTGTGCTGACTCAGCTGCATCAGGCGCTTCGCGACCCCTACAGCGATGCTCCGCAACACGATGCGATGGCGGCATTACCGCCGGACTGGGGAAAACATTTGGAAATTTCCTGCTCCAGCTAACGCGCAGTTAAAAAAATGCCACAAAACCTAAACGGTGTTGTGGCATTTTTGCATTGAGGCCGGGTTTACTGGCGCAGGAAAACTTGCGGTAAAGCAGTTTCCGGATGCGGGCAGACGTTCAGATCGGCCTGATACCACCGGCTAAGCGTTTCTTCACTCAGCACTTCAGCCGGTGTTCCGCTGGCGACCACCTTGCCGCTGTGCAGCAAAATAATTCTGTCTGCATACAGCGCCGCCAGATTGAGATCGTGCAGCACGCAGCAAACCGACAGTGGCGTTTTCAGGGTCAGCTCGCGCAACAGGCGCAATGCATGTTGCTGATGGTATAAATCGAGCGCCGACGTTGGTTCATCCAGAAACAGCCAGCGCGGGGCAGGTGCCGGTTGCCAGAGCTGGATCAGCACGCGTGCGAGCTGAACCCGCTGCTGCTCGCCGCCTGACAAATGGCGATAATCACGTTCTGCCAGCGTCATACAACCGGTTTGCTGCATCACTTCGTTCAGCGCATGTTGCATATTTTGCTGGCCGTGAGGCGAGCGCCCGAGCGTCAGTACTTCACGCACGCTGAATCCGAACGCCATCGTACTGTTCTGGCGCATCACCGCGCGCGTGCGGGCGAGATCCTTCGATGACCAGTCGGCCAGTCGTTTTCCCTGCAATGTACAATGCCCGGACTGCGGCGTCAGATAACCTGTCAGAATGCGCATCAGCGTGGATTTCCCCGCGCCGTTTGGCCCGATAAGCGCGACCATTTCGCCGCTTTTCAGGCTGAGTGACACGTCGTCAATTAAGCGACGCCCCCCTGCGGAATATGACAGATTTTCCGCAACCAGCAATGAAGTGAGATCAGACATTGCGCGGTACCCCGGGACGTAAAATTAACCATAGGAAATACGGACCACCCAGCAGACTCGTTAGCAGACCCACCGGCATTTCTGCCGGTGCGACCAGCGTTCTTGCCAGCGTGTCGGCCAGCAATAACAGGCAGGCTCCGGCCATGGCTGAACCCGGTAATAACCAGCGATGATCCGCGCCCAGCCGGATGCGCAGCAGGTGAGGAATGACCAGGCCGATAAAACCGATGACACCGGAAACCGCAACCGCAGCGCCCACCAGCAATGCACTCAGAAGCAATAATTGCAGCTGAGTGCGGCGGACGTTAACGCCAAGGTAATGCGCATCTTCCTCACCGAGCTGTAAAATATTCAGGCGGCGCGCCATGAATAATGTCGCCACGCAGGCGGGTAGAATTAACGACGCGGCAACTGCCAGCGTTGGCCACTGTGCCTGCCCGAGGCTGCCCATGCTCCACAACGAAAACTGTCGCAATTGCTGATCATCGCTGACGTAAGTCAGCACGCCAACCGCTGCACCGCACAGGGCGTTAATGGCAATCCCGGCGAGAAGTAAACGCGACAACCCGCCATGCCCGAAACGGCTCAGCGCGAAGACAATGGCCGAAATCGCCAGGCTCCCCGCAAAGGCACTTATCATGTGGCCGTAGAGCGCCAGAATTGGCGGCAGCGAAAGCGGCATGACAATAGTCAGCGCCACAGCCAGCGCCGCGCCGCTACTGATCCCGAGTAAACCCGGATCCGCCAGCGGGTTACGGAATAAACCCTGCATAACGGCTCCGGAACAGGCCAGCGCGCAACCGACCACTACGGCCAGCAGCACGCGGGGCAGACGAACGGTCAGCCAGATTTGCCATAATCCGTCGTCAAAAGGCCGCGTTAACAAGGTATGCAGTGACAACGCCATCGCGCCGGTATTGGCTGCCAGAATAGCCAGTACCAACAGAGCACCACCGAGGCCGATCAGCGCCCAGACAGGAGAACGGCGTCGCGACGGCATTGGGGAGCTCATGCTGCTCATTTCGCTTGTTCCGCCGCCTGACGCAGTTGTGCCATTACGACCGGCGTTTGCAGGCCAAAGCCCAGCAGGGACATATCATCAAGCACTAAAACGCGCTTGTTTTTACCTGCCGGCGTCATGGCGACCCCCGGTAATTTCCAGACCTGATCCATACCGCCCAGCGTTTTTACGCCGTCAGAGGTCAGCAATAAAATGTCCGGAGCGCTGGCGATTACACCTTCCTGCGAAAGAGGGCGATAACGGCTGAAGCCCTGCATGGCATTTTTCGCCCCTACGGACGTGATCATCGCGTCAGCCGCCGTATTCTGACCTGCCGCCATGGACGTCATTCCGCCGTGGCTCATCACAAACAGGATTTTTACCGGTAAAGCATCGTGATGAATGGCCTCAAGCTGAGCACGGTAAGTGGCGATCAGTTTTGCCCCTTCCGCCTGACGATTGAGCGCGCCAGCAATCACTTCGATCTTTTTAGGTACGGTATCGACAGAAGCCGTTCCCGGCACGCGGATGACTTTCACACCATTTTGTGCCAGCTGCTGTAAAACCAGTGAAGGTTCTGCCAGCTCGCTGCTCAGCACCATGGAAGGGTGCATAGACAGGATCCCTTCAGTATTGAGCTGGCGCATATAACCGACATCGGGCAGTTTCAGAACCGCCTGCGGATGCAGGCTGGTGCTGTCGCGTGCCACCATTTCATCGCCTGCGCCGAGGGCATAGACAATTTCGGTCACATCGCCACCAATGCTGACCAGCTTTTCTGCGGCGTGGAGCATAGGGGCAGACAAGATTGCCGCGGCGGCAATCAGCGCTTTCAGAGACGTTTTCATGCGGCGACGCCTTCCTGGCTCAGTTGTGCCAGTTGTTCGCGCCACTGGGTCTGCTCTGCTGTGCCTTCGGTGCGCTGGCCGTACAACTGAGCAATCTGCGTGCCGTCTGCGGCGAACAATTCCAGGCTGGTGACAAAGCCATCTTTGGTCGGTTTACGGGTGATCCAGCTTTCTGCGATGGCGCTTTCCACCAGATGTAGGGTAAAGCGTTCATTGAAAACGTTAATCCACTCGCCGTGTGGCATCACTTTTTCAATCTGACCGGTGAAAATTTGCACGCAACCGCGGTTGCCGACGAAAATCATAATTTCATTCTGATCGTCTTTCGCGATGTTTAGCAAACGGGTCAGTGATCCATTTTCGACTTGCCATGCCAGATCGTCACCCACCGCTTTGAAAGCCTGCTGGCGGGTCACATCATGACGTTTGAGGAGCTGGAAGAACTGGTGAACGTCAGTCATTGCGCGCCAGTCAGCATCGATACTGCTGGTATCGGAAGCGCTGGCCGGAGCCACAGGCGTGACCGGCTCAATCTGCAGCGGAGGATTGATATCAGTTTTGTATTGGGCAATCAGCGCGTCCCAGGCTGCCATGTCGGTTTCGCCGGTGTTATACACTTTATGAACCGCGTCGCCGTGTGCATCAAAGAACTGAATACTGTGGCGCACGCCGCGAGCGGTATTGTCAGACACGCTGAAAACGTGCAGCCAGTGCTGAAGGAAAAGACGTAAATCCAGCGCGCGCGGATTCAGGATTAATCCCGCATGGCCGCTGAGATGCTGGTTTTCATAGCGCCCCTGCTGTTCGTGAACAGCATAATCATTGCGGGTGATGGATTTTGTCCCGCCCACATTTTCCAGTGCGGCCAGCAATGTACGGGCATCGACATCCAGTTTCACTGCATCATGCGAAACGCGTAAAGACGTTAACTCGGCTTCACTGATACCTAAAATCTCCGCCAGATCGCGGGCGTATTTACCGGGATTGGCTTCTTTGGCCTGTAAATAGTCCTGATAGTGAACTGAATGCATTGCTGTCTCCTCGTTGTCTTAACGTCATCTGCCATTCGGCCGATAAAAAAATCGCGTGGTTATGTGAATGATTTGTAAAAATATTTGGGCCAGAGACCAGTTTATCTTATTTCTGGTAATAGGAATTAATATCAATTTGATAATCATTATCAAATCATTACCCAAACACATCAAGAAAATTTTTGTTGATGGAATGTAATTATTTACAGATAACCCCTTAATTTACGGAGGATAAGCTGCGGGGACAGGCACAGGAAGCGTTTGAATGGACAAAGAATTACGCAGGAGCGGGCATTAAAAAGGGCAACTTATGTTGCCCTTAAGAAGATGACTACGGGGTGTTCAGAATCTTGAATCGGTCGCTTCAGCCAGCATCGACAGAAGGGTTTCAGTGTCAGCCCAGCTCAGGCAAGGATCAGTAATGGATTTGCCGTAAACCAGCGGTTTGCCGGGAACAATAGGCTGCGTGCCTTCTGCCAGGAAACTCTCGGCCATAATGCCCGCGATGGCGGTTGAGCCATTGCGGATTTGCTGGCAGATGTCTTCGGCGACGTCCAGCTGGCGGCGATGCTGCTTCTGGCAATTTCCGTGGCTGAAATCGACTACCAGACGTTGCGGCAGATCAAACTCAGACAAGCTCAGGCAGGCCTGTTCCAGATCATCCGCATGATAATTGGGCTTTTTGCCGCCGCGCATAATCACGTGGCCGTAAGGATTGCCCGCTGTGCGGTAAATGGTCATCTGACCATGCTTATCCGGCGACAGGAACATGTGGCTGGTACGTGAGGAACGGATAGCATCAATGGCGATACGCGTATTGCCGTCAGTCCCATTTTTAAAACCGACCGGACAAGACAACGCAGAAGCCATTTCACGGTGGATCTGGCTTTCGGTGGTTCGCGCACCGATTGCGCCCCAGCTGATAAGGTCGGCGATATACTGGCCGATAACCATATCCAGGAACTCAGTGGCTGTTGGAATTCCTAACTGATTGATGGCAAGCAAGACTTTACGCGCCAGTTCAATTCCGTCATTCACCCGGCAGGAACCATTTAGCTCCGGGTCAGAAATTAAGCCTTTCCAGCCCACAACCGTACGCGGTTTTTCAAAATAGGTGCGCATTACGATCTCTAAACGATCCTGATATTTTTCACGCAATACGCTGAGCTTACCGGCGTAATCAATTGCGGCTTCAATATCATGGATCGAACAGGGACCGACAATAACCAGAAGGCGCGGGTCTTCGCCGCTGATGATTTTTTCAATACGTTTACGTGATTCCGTTACATGCTGGGCGACCGACGAGGAGATTGGCAATTTATCTGCCAGTGCCTGAGGCGTAATCAGGCTGTCGATGCGCGTCGTACGCAGTTCATCTGTTTGTGACATGGTGTTCTCGAAAATTTGTTTCTTCGCTGCGGCAGGAATACCGGGAAGTGATGGCGATCACAATAACGTAAAAACAGATGATTTCAATCACTCTCGGCACGTTCTGCCATCCAAATCATTAAATGAATCAGAACATACGGCGACTCATACCAAAGCTGTCCATAATCTTCGCTGAAATTTCCTCAACGGAATAATTCGTGCTGTTGAGATAACGAATTTGGTTTTTGCGAAATAATGCTTCGACTTCAGACACTTCCATCCGGCACTGGCGTAAAGACGCATAGCGGCTGTTTTCCACCCGCTCCTGACGGATAGCGGTCAGCCTTTCCGGGTCAATCGTCAGCCCGAAAAGCTTGTGCATGTGCGGTTTCAGTGCGGCAGGGAGCTGAATATTATCCATATCATCGGCGGTAAACGGATAGTTTGCCGCGCGGATCCCAAACTGCAATGCGAGATAAAGGCTGGTGGGGGTTTTACCGCAACGGGAAACGCCCAGCAAAATAACCTGTGCCTGGTCTAGATTACGCAGAGAAATGCCGTCGTCGTGTGCCAGCGTGTAATCGATAGCCGCAATACGGGCATCGTATTTGCTGATATTGCTGGCGGTCAGACCGTGCGTCCGGTTCGCTACAGGCGTCGGTTCCACGCCCAGTTCATTTTGAAGCGGTGCGACCAGCGACTGAACGATGTCCTGACAAAATCCTTCGCTGCTTTCAATAATCTGACGGATCTTCGGTGCAATAATGGAGTAGAACACCAGCGGACGTGCGCCCGTTTTTTCGAAAATCTCATTGATCTGGCGGCTGACGGCCTGAGCCCGTTCTTCGCTTTCAACAAAGGGCAATGAGTAAGTTGTCGAATTGACCGGGAATTGTGAAAGCACGGCATGGCCTACCACTTCAGCGGTAATCGCCGTGCCATCGGAAATATAAAACACGCATCTGTCCACGCTTTGCTCCTAAATTTATATCAGTTCACTTTCCCTTGTCGGGACTCCGTAAGTAATAACCAGAATTTCGGGAAATAAAAAGGATAATTATCCTTAACCGTTACCTTCCGTTAATCCCTGCGAGACAGTGCGCAAAATGGCTGTAATAAATGAAATGGTATTTTAAATTTTCCACGATATCTCGCAGCTTTATGAATTGCGTCAGCATTACTTCAGCAACTTTGGTATGGTTAATTTACTTGCGAAACTAATGCGCACTTATCACTGATTCATAAGGAATTATGCGGATTACTGTCTGTTTGTGGATTTTAGTGCTTTGGAATTTTCTTAAACAAAAATAGTTTAATTTGCTGGATCGATTCACCTGTCTGTGTCTTATGGGTCATTATGCTAGTCTCGAAATGACAACGTTGCTTATTGGCACGAAAGTGACTCAGGCAGCGATTGCACGACCGGTTTTACACTCCTACTGACTTTTACTGTGAATAAATTAAGAAAGGATTGTTTCATGGCTCATCTCGATCCCGATTTACGCAATGTTATCTGGTACAACCAACTGGGTATGAACGACGTTGATAAAGTCGGGGGTAAGAACGCATCCCTCGGGGAAATGATCACTAATCTGTCTGATCTGGGTGTTTCCGTGCCTAACGGTTTTGCCACCACGTCTCAGGCTTTTAATGATTTTCTTGATCAAAGCGGCGTTAACCATCGGATCCACGAATTACTGGATAAAACAGATGTGGATGATATCGGGCAACTGACCCAGGCGGGCACGCAAATCCGCCAGTGGATCATTGATACGCCTTTCCAGCCTGAGCTGGAACAATCCATCCGTGACGCTTATAAGCAGCTTTCTGAAGGTGAGCCGGACGCGTCCTTTGCTGTCCGTTCTTCTGCCACAGCGGAAGATATGCCTGATGCTTCCTTTGCCGGGCAGCAGGAAACCTTCCTGAACGTTCAGGGGTTTGATGCCGTTCTTATCGCTGTGAAACATGTTTACGCCTCCTTATTTAACGATCGCGCCATTTCCTATCGCGTACATCAGGGCTACGACCACCGCGGCGTTGCGCTGTCAGCGGGCGTTCAGCGCATGGTTCGCTCTGATCTTGCTGCGGCGGGCGTGATGTTCACCATCGATACGGAATCAGGTTTCGATCAGGTGGTATTTATCACCTCTGCCTATGGTCTCGGTGAAATGGTGGTGCAGGGCGCGGTGAACCCGGATGAGTTCTACGTGCATAAACCGACGCTGGCAAAAAATAAGCCTGCGATTGTGCGCCGCACAATGGGCTCAAAGAAAATCCGCATGGTATATGCACCGAGCCAGGAGCACGGTAAACAGGTACAAATTGAAGATGTGCCGGCTGAACTGAGCACCCGTTTCTCGCTGACCGATGACGAAGTGCAGGCTCTGGCACGTCAGGCATTATTGATTGAAAAACACTATGGTCGCCCGATGGATATCGAGTGGGCGAAAGATGGTCATAACGGCAAGTTATATATTGTGCAGGCACGCCCCGAGACCGTTCGTTCAAACGGTCAGGTGATGGAACGTTATCAGCTTAATGGCAGCAGCAAAGTTCTGGTTGAAGGCCGTGCAATTGGTCATCGTATCGGTGCCGGGCCGGTGAAAATCATCCATGACATCAGCGAAATGCATCATGTGAAAGCGGGTGACATTCTGGTTACGGACATGACGGACCCAGACTGGGAACCGATCATGAAAAAAGCGTCAGCCATTGTGACTAACCGTGGAGGCCGAACCTGTCATGCGGCAATTATTGCCCGTGAACTGGGGATCCCTGCCGTTGTCGGTTGCGGGGATGCAACTGAAAAACTGAAAGAAAATCAGAAAGTGACGGTGTCCTGTTCTGAGGGCGATACCGGTTATGTTTATCAGGATGAACTGGACTTCACGGTGCAAAGTTCAGAGGTTGATGAGCTGCCGAAGTTGCCGCTGAAAATCATGATGAATATCGGTAATCCGGACAGGGCGTTCGATTTTGCCTGTTTGCCGAATGAAGGCGTCGGGCTGGCGCGTTTGGAATTCATTATTAACCGCATGATCGGCGTACACCCTAAAGCGTTGCTGGAGTTCGATACTCAGACGCCAGAATTGCAGGAACAAATTAAGAAACTGATTCAGGGCTACGACAGCCCGCGCGAATACTATGTTGCCCGTCTGACGGAAGGGATTGCGACTCTGGGCGCTGCGTTCTGGCCGAAACGTGTGATTGTGCGTTTATCCGATTTTAAATCGAATGAATACGCTAACCTGGTCGGCGGCGAGAAGTATGAACCGCATGAAGAGAACCCGATGCTGGGCTTCCGCGGCGCTGGCCGATATGTTTCAGACAGCTTCCGCGATTGTTTCGCGCTGGAGTGCGAAGCAATGAAGCGGGTTCGCAACGACATGGGGCTGACCAACGTTGAAGTTATGATCCCGTTTGTCAGAACGGTGGCGCAGGCTGAAGCGGTGGTTAAAGAACTGGCAAGTCAGGGGCTGAAACGCGGGGAGAATGGCCTTAAAGTCATTATGATGTGCGAAATCCCATCGAATGCTTTACTTGCCGATCAGTTCCTTGAGCACTTTGATGGCTTCTCAATCGGTTCAAATGATATGACTCAGCTGGCGCTTGGGCTCGATCGCGATTCCGGCGTGGTGTCTGAACTCTTTGATGAGCGAAACGAGGCAGTTAAAGCCTTACTTTCAATGGCAATCAAAGCGGCGAAGAAACAGGGCAAGTATGTCGGCATTTGTGGACAAGGCCCATCAGATCATCAGGATTTTGCTCAGTGGCTGATGGATGAGGGGATCGATAGTTTGTCGCTGAACCCGGATACCGTTGTACAAACCTGGCTGGCTTTAGCTGACAAGTAAATAGCCACGTCAGGTTTGAATAAATGTAATAAAGGCTGTTGCCTTCGGGCAGTGGCCTTTTTTTGAGACTCAAATCCGGAAAAAGTAGGTAACGTAATTAACGGTTGGAGGTTAATAAAATAAAAAAAAAGCCCGTCATTGGAGACAGGCAAAGACTACACACAGCAATTCGGGGTATACCTGCTTATAGTAAAGCCTGTATATAAATCAGTGGGTTGAAATCAGAACTGTTAATAATACTAGATTTCTCAAGCTATTTAGTCTGTAAGAATCTTCCTAATAGGTATTATTCTCATACTAACAGATGAGGAGAGTTTTTTTGAAGGTGACTAAATAGACAAAGGAATGAGAAATAATGAAGAGGGCGTTGCCTTTTGAGCAATAAAGACAACGCCGGGTAAAACTATTTCGCGAAACAATTATTCATCGAGGGCTTTCAGTGCTTCTTCCGGATCGGTATCCGGCTCTGGCGCTTCGTTAACCCACAGTGAAATCAGGCGATAAGACACCGCAAGCACAACAGGGCCGATAAACAGGCCAATCATACCGAATGCGAACAGACCACCAATAACACCGGATAAAATCAGCAGCATAGGTAAATCTGCCCCCATGCGGATAAGCATTGGGCGCAATACGTTATCCAGGGAACCTACCACGCAACTCCAGATCAGCAGCACGGTGCCCCAGGTATTATCACCTGACCAGTAGAGCCAGATGATGGCCGGAATGAGCACCAGCAATGGCCCGATTTGCGCAACGCAGCAAACAAACATCACAACGGTCAATACTGTCGCATACGGGATACCGGCAATGGCCAAACCAATACCGCCCAGCACTGACTGAACGATCGCTGTTACCACAACCCCCAGTGCCACTGCACGAATCGCCTGTCCGGCGAGGATAACGGCCGCATCACCCCGTTCTGCCGCCAGGCGCACCGCGAAATGTCGGATCCCCATGGCAACCTGTTCACCGCGGCTGTAAAGAAGAGCACTGAACAAGAGCATCAAAGAACAGTGAACGATAAACCGTCCTAAATGCCCGGCTTGCGTGACAAGCCATGAGGCGGTTTGTCCGACATAAGGCTGAACTTTGCTCATCAGCGCATTGCCGCCGCCGTTCACCAGAGCGTGCCAGCCGTTGTAAAGCTTATGACCGACCAGCGGTATAGAATTCAGCCAGTGGAAATCAGGCATATGTAACGTTGAGGGATGACTGGCGATTGCGACCAGAGGTGCACCATTTTCAATAGCACTGCTGACCAGCAGGGCAATAGGTAAAACAAATAGCAGGATGAGCAGAAGCGTCATGATGATGACTGCAAGAAAACGGCGTCCCCACATAATGCGTTGCAGTTTGATCATCACCGGCCACGTAGCAATGACCACCATGCCAGCCCAGACAAAGCCCAGAATAAACGGCTGCACTATCCAGATACTGGCAATTGTCATCAAGGCAATAAACAATACGCCAAACATTATCCGGGGCAAATCGTAACGAATAATTGGGAGATTCATTCATGTTTCTCATATGGGTAAACGAAGAGGCATCGACCTTGAGCCTCAAAAAATAACGGCAGATACTTCGATAATAGAGTAAGCATGAGACATCAGGCTGTTTTTGGATAGTCCCTCTCACAATTAGTTGCAAGACGTTGTTGCAGCTAATGCTTTCTGCAGGACGTCATGAAACATATGCAACAAAGGTTAACCAGACGGAGCGCTTAAAAACGAAGTATGTTAGTTTTTATTCTGGGTAAATAACAGGGTGGATCTGCCCGGCAGATCCGGCAGGCCGCCTCGGGCCCGCAAGGCATACAACAAAGACAGAGTCATAATTCAATGATCCCACAGATTTCTCAGGCACCGGGTGTCATCCAGTTGGTGCTCGATTTTTTGGAAGCGTTAAAAAGCAACGGTTTTACGGGTGATGTTACAACAACTTACGCTGACCGGTTGACGATGGCGACAGACAATAGCGTCTATCAGCTATTACCTGATGCGGTCTTATTTCCGGTCGCTACATCAGACGTCGCACTGGTTGCCCGACTCGCCGGGCAAGAACGCTTTAAGACGCTCGTGTTCACGCCTCGCGGTGGTGGGACCGGCACCAACGGCCAGTCACTGAACCGCGGCATTGTGGTTGATATGTCCCGTCATATGAATCGCATACTGGATATCAATCCGGAACAAGGCTGGGTCAGGGTTGAGGCAGGTGTAATTAAAGACCAGCTCAACGATTATTTACGACCGTTCGGTTATTTCTTCTCACCAGAGTTGTCGACGAGTAATCGCGCAACGCTTGGTGGCATGATTAACACCGATGCGTCCGGACAGGGATCGCTGGTCTATGGAAAAACATCCGACCACGTCCTGGGTGTGCGCGCCATTGTCCTTGGCGGCGATATATTGGATACCACCGCTATTCCGACGGCGCTGGCAGATAAATTGGGTGAAGAAGATTCCGTTATCGGACGTATTTACCGCACTGTGCTCGACAGTTGTCGCGATAATCGTGCGCTGGTCATCGAAAAATTCCCAAAACTTAACCGTTTTCTGACGGGTTACGATTTGCGCCATGTGCTCAGTGATGATCTGCAAACCTTCAATCTGACCCGCATTCTTACTGGCTCTGAGGGTTCGCTGGCATTTATCACCGAAGCGCGCCTGAATATCACGCCGATTCCTAAAGTGCGGCGTCTGGTTAATATAAAATATGATTCTTTTAACTCAGCGCTGCGCAATGCACCCTTTATGGTGGAAGCCAAAGCACTGTCCGTTGAGACCGTTGACTCAAAAGTCCTGAACCTGGCCCGTGAAGATATCGTGTGGCACAGCGTGCGTGATTACATCACCGACGTTGAAGGCAAAGATATGCAGGGGCTCAATATCGTTGAGTTCGCGGGTGATGATGCCGACCTGATTGAAAATCAGGTGAGCGCGTTATGTGAGCGCCTGGACGGGCTGATGAGCGATAAAGAAGGTGGCGTTATTGGCTACCAGATTTGTGCAGATCTGCCCGGTATTGAGCGCATCTATAATATGCGTAAGAAAGCCGTCGGCCTGCTGGGAAATGCGAAAGGGCAGGCTAAGCCGTTACCGTTTGCGGAAGATACCTGCGTGCCTCCGCAGCATCTGGCCGATTATATTGTTGAATTCCGCGCGTTGCTTGACAGCCATAACCTGAGTTACGGAATGTTTGGTCACGTGGACGCGGGTGTGCTGCATGTCCGCCCGGCGCTCGACATGTGTGACCCGCAGCAGGAGATGTTGCTGAAGCAGATATCGGATGAAGTTGTTGCCCTGACGGCGAAATACGGTGGTTTGCTGTGGGGGGAACACGGGAAAGGTTTCCGCGCTGAATACAGCCCGGCGTTCTTCGGAGAGGCGTTGTTCCATGAATTACGCCGTATCAAAACAGCATTTGACCCCGATAATCGCCTGAATCCGGGCAAGATTTGCGCACCTCTGGCATGTGATGAGCCGATGATGAAGGTCGATGCGCAGAAACGCGGAACCCTCGATCGCCGGATCCCGCTGAAAGTGCGCCAGTCATTCCGCGGCGCTTTGGAATGTAACGGGAACGGTCTGTGCTTTAACTTTGATGCGAGAAGCCCGATGTGCCCGTCGATGAAAATCACCGGCAGCCGGATTCATTCGCCGAAAGGACGAGCCGGCCTGGTGCGGGAATGGCTGCGTTTGCTTTCTGAGCAGGGTGTTGATCCGCTGGTGCTGGAAAATGCGCTGCCGGAAAAAGGTCTCAGCTTCCGCAGCCTGATCGACCGCACACGTAATACCTGGCACGCCAACAAAGGTGAATACGACTTCTCCCACGAAGTAAAAGAAGCGATGTCGGGCTGCCTGGCCTGTAAGGCGTGTTCGACACAGTGCCCTATCAAAATTGATGTTCCCGGCTTCCGCTCGCGCTTCCTGCAGCTTTATCACACACGCTATCTGCGCCCGGCGCGCGATCATTTCGTCGCAAGTGTTGAAAGCTATGCACCAATAATGGCGAAAGCGCCAAAACTGTTTAACTTCTTTCTTAAGCAGCCCTGGGTAAGGGAAATGAGCCGCAAAAGTATTGGCATGGTGGATTTGCCTTTGCTGTCCTCCCCGACGTTACGCGAGCAGTTGCTGGGGCATCGCGCCAGTAAAATGACGCTTGAAGAGCTGGAAAAAATCCCTCCGGCGCAGCGCGGCGAATACGTTCTGGTGGTGCAGGATCCGTTCACCAGTTTCTATGATGCGCAGGTCGTGGCTGATTTTGTCCGGTTGATTGAAAAACTGGGTCTCAAACCGGTGCTATTGCCTTTCTCTCCAAACGGGAAAGCGCAACACATCAAAGGATTCCTGACGCGTTTCGCGAAAACAGCACGCAAGACGTCGGTGTTCCTCAACCGCGTAGCGCAGTTAGGGATGCCGCTGGTGGGGGTCGACCCGGCACTGGTGCTGTGTTATCGCGACGAGTACAAGGAAATCCTTGGAGAATCACGCGGCTCGTTCCAGGTTCAACTGGTACATGAATGGCTGGATAACTGGCTGGGCGAACGACCGGCACAGCAGCAAAGCGGAGAATCCTGGTATTTGTTCGGCCATTGCACTGAAAGCACGGCATTACCCAACAGCAGCAAACAATGGGGGGACATCTTTGCCCGCTATGGCGCGAAGCTGGAAAATGTCAGTGTAGGGTGTTGTGGAATGGCGGGAACGTACGGGCATGAAAGTAAAAATCTTGAGAATTCTTTGGGGATTTACGAACTGTCCTGGCATACCTCTTTACAGCGGTTGCCGCGTCAACGCTGCCTTGCGACAGGTTACTCCTGCCGCAGCCAGGTAAAACGCATTGAAGGCAACGGGGTTCGCCATCCGTTGCAGGCGTTGCTGGAAATCATCCCCTAACCATAAGGAAATGCTATGCCATTCTGGAAACGAAGTGCCACACTGGAGATGCTGAACGGGCAAAGCCAGGGATGTATGGTCGGGCACGTGGGTATTGAGTTTACCCGGTTAGGCGATGACTTTTTGGAAGCGACAATGCCTGTGGATACGCGGACAACGCAACCTTTTGGTCTGTTGCATGGCGGAGCATCGGTGGTATTAGCTGAAACTATGGGTTCGATGGCGGGCTATTTATGCAGTGAAGGCAAGCAAACGGTGGTAGGCGTAGAAATTAATGCCAGCCATATGCATTCTGCGAGAGAAGGGCGTGTCCGGGGGGTTTGCCGTGCGTTGCGTATCGGACGTCGTAGCCAGGTTTGGCAGATTGAGATTTTTGATCAGGCAGGGAATCTGTGCTGTGTCTCGAGGCTGACAACCATGGTGATAGACCATTGATGTCGTTTCTTGTTTAGAACTAAATACTACAAAGGCGGATGCATGATGAATGTGTCCGCTTTTTTATTTAGCCGGATGTGCGGTGGAAAACTGTTAAAAATCAATTAAAGCTGGAAGGGAACCCGCTTGGCGAAGTCAGTTTGAAATGCCGTTGCTTTTTCCCAGATACCCAACATGGCATAATACTGGCAGATGAGTTTTAACGTGTGCCGGGCAAAATGATAACTCTGAACACGAAAGAGCTCACAACGAATAACACTGTTTATTTCAAGGATCAGGCGGTTGTGCAGCTTGCATAACGCATGGAGATAGCTGTGATCATCCCCGTTCTGCAGGCACAGATTGGCCATATCCAGGCAAATGCTATTGAAGCGTTTGAGTTGGCAGAGGTGCGCATCCGGACGTCGTAAGGCGGCATCCGCCATATAGAAATCCACGGTGGCATCGCGGACACTCGATTTGTAGTCGTCGATCTTGCCCTGCAACCACGCATTTACTGATTGAGCCATTCTCAGTGTTCCGGGTTATCTGAATGATAATCATTATCAAAGAATGGGTATCATATTGGCAAAAAATCGCCGGATCAACGTTTTCATCCGGTTTTTTTGATTTTGTTGCGCCAGAGCAAGTAAGCAAAAAGAGCTTTAATTATTTTGATTGTGGCGAATTCATAAATAGGCATTTCCGATGAATGTTTTATAATAGACACAATGAAAGCTATTAAGCCACACAAAATATAAGGTTAATTTTAATTTTTAACAAAAAATTGACAACTTATTCAATCAGTTGATGGTTGCGGTGTTCAAGACCCGCCTGCTGCCAGATGTAAACACGATGCCCATTGAGCGGCTTTCCTCATGTGCAATCGCTATACCCTCTTAAAACAAGAGGTTGAAGTGATAAATCTTATCACTAGAATAGAGACAATAGGTCTTGTCTATGACCATAAAAATATGAGGTAAGACAGATGCAAACTGAAACTGTCGGCTCTTTCTCTTTAGACGACAACGTATGGCAAGGTGTGAGCCTGACTGATTCTGCGGCCAAACAGGTGAAGAACCTCATGGAGCAGGATCCTGAAGTCAAAGGTCTCCAGCTCTCGGTGAAACAATCGGGCTGTGCCGGCTTTGGCTACGTTCTGGATTTAACCAAACAACCGGCCAGCGATGACCTGGTGTTTGAGCATGACGGCGCTTTGCTGTTTGTCCCGCTGAAAGCCATGCCTTTCATCGACGGAACTGAGGTGGATTTTGTCCGTGAAGGGCTGAATCAGATATTTAAATTCAATAATCCTAAAGCTCAGCATGCCTGCGGGTGTGGTGAAAGTTTCGGCCTGTAAGTCTGCCGGGCAAACAGTCTTTAAGATTATTGTAAACAAAGCGATGTAACCAACATGTCACGAAGCAACGTAGAAATTCCAGATGATGTGCAGTCTTGGGTCGGCGAGGAGACGAACTATAAGGAAGGGTTCTTCACCCAGCTGGCAACCGATGAATTAGCATCAGGCATCAACGAAGATGTCGTGCGTGCCATTTCCGCAAAGCGCAATGAGCCTGAGTGGATGCTGGAGTTCCGTCTGCAGGCTTATCATGCCTGGTTGAAAATGGAAGAACCTCACTGGTTGAAGGCGTATTACACGCCTCTCGACTATCAGGATTACAGCTATTATTCCGCGCCATCTTGTGGCAGTTGCGATGATACCTGTGGTTCACAGCCCGGTGCCACGCAACAACCTCCTGAAAATTCTCACAGCATTCCTGCGCTTGACGGTAAAAACTACCTGACCAGCGAAGTGGAAAAAGCGTTTGAACAGCTGGGTGTCCCTGTGCGTGAAGGGAAAGAAGTGGCGGTTGATGCCATTTTTGACTCCGTTTCCGTTTCCACTACGTACCGCGAAAAGCTGGCTGAATCAGGCGTTATCTTCTGCTCATTCGGCGAAGCCATCCACGAATACCCGGATCTGGTGCGTAAATACCTCGGTACCGTTGTGCCTGCGCAGGATAACTTCTTTGCAGCGCTGAATGCGGCGGTCGCGTCTGACGGTACTTTCGTGTATGTCCCCAAAGGCGTCCGTTGCCCGATGGAGCTGTCCACTTATTTCCGTATTAACGCGGCAAAAACCGGCCAGTTCGAACGTACGATCCTGATTGCTGATGAAGGCAGTTACGTCAGCTATATCGAAGGCTGTTCTGCTCCGGTTCGTGATACCTATCAGCTTCACGCGGCCGTGGTTGAAGTCATTCTGCATAAAGATGCGGAAGTGAAATATTCCACCGTGCAGAACTGGTTCTCCGGCAGCAAAGACAGCAGCGGCGGTATCCTGAACTTTGTGACCAAACGTGCGTTGTGCGAAGGCGCGGGTTCGAAGATGTCGTGGACGCAGTCTGAGACGGGTTCAGCGATTACCTGGAAATATCCGAGCGTTATCCTGAAAGGGGATAACTCAGTTGGCGAATTTTTCTCGGTTGCACTGACCAGCGGAAAACAGCAGGCGGATACTGGTACCAAAATGATCCACATTGGTAAGAACACCAAGTCGACGATCATTTCTAAAGGTATTTCCGCCGGCCACAGCCAGAACAGCTATCGTGGTCTGGTGAAAATTTTACCGAGTGCAGAAAACGCCCGTAACTTTACGCAGTGTGACTCCATGCTGATTGGTGCGGACAGCGCCGCGCACACTTTCCCGTATGTTGAAGTGCGTAACAACACGGCACAGCTGGAGCACGAAGCCACAACATCAAAAATTGGTGACGATCAGCTGTTCTACTGTCTGCAACGTGGTATCAGCGAAGATGACGCTATTTCCATGATTGTTAACGGTTTCTGTAAAGATGTTTTTTCCGAGCTACCGCTGGAGTTTGCTGTTGAAGCACAGAAACTGCTGGCGATCAGCCTTGAACACAGCGTCGGTTAATTCACCGCACGTTTTTCCTCCCGGCGTCATGTGGTGTGACGTGCATGCCGGGCAGATTTGAGTTCAGCAAAGTCAAAAGCATAAACAGAATTATGAGCGCGCAGGCGCAAACTCAAGGATACGTATGTTAAGCATTAAGAATTTAAAGGTCCGTGTCGAAGAAAAGGAAATTCTGAAGGGACTTGATCTTGAGATCAAACCAGGCGAAGTACACGCCATCATGGGCCCGAACGGCTCAGGCAAAAGTACGCTCTCCGCAACACTGGCTGGCCGTGAAGATTACGAAGTGACTGAAGGTTCCGTAATGTTCAACGGTAAAGATTTACTGGATCTCTCCCCGGAAGACCGTGCGGGCGAAGGCGTCTTTATGGCCTTCCAGTATCCGGTAGAAATTCCTGGTGTAACCAATCACTTCTTCTTGCAAACGGCGGTGAATGCCGTACGAAAATACCGCGAACAGGCTCCGATGGATCGCTTTGATTTCGCCGATTTCATCGAAGAAAAAATTGCCATGCTGAAAATGCCTGCGGATTTGCTGACCCGTTCAGTGAACGTAGGTTTTTCCGGCGGTGAGAAAAAGCGTAACGACATTCTGCAAATGGCGGCCCTTGAGCCAAGCCTGTGCATTCTGGATGAAACCGACTCCGGTCTGGACATCGATGCGCTGAAAATCGTCTCTAACGGTGTTAACGCACTGCGCGACGGCAAACGTTCATTCGTCATCGTAACCCACTACCAGCGTATCCTCGACTACATCAAGCCTGACTACGTGCATGTTCTGTATCAGGGCCGCATTGTTAAATCCGGCGATTTCACCTTGGTTAAACAGTTAGAGGAGCAAGGTTATGGCTGGCTTACCGACGAAGAGTAATGCACCTGCGGCGGGCAGTTCGCACGCTATGCAGCAACTTTACCGTCTTTTTGAAAGCCGTGGTGGTGAACAATCTGCTCACGCGCATGCACATTGGCAACAGGTGCTTCGCCTTGGTTTTCCGCATGCAAAACTCGAGGACTGGAAATATACGCCAGTTTCTTCATTGCTCGGCAATCAGTTTTTTGCCCCGCAGCAGCAGGCGCTGACGGTTGCGGATGTTAAATCACTGGCGCTGCCGCTTGATTGCTATCGCCTGGTGTTCGTTGATGGCCGTTTTGATGCGAGCCTGAGTGATGAAAATACCGGCGCTTTCGACATTGAAAAACTGAACGCGGCGGGGCAGCAAACATTGCCGGATCCGATTCAGTCTGAAGTCTTTTTGCACCTGACGGAAAGTCTGGCGCAGGACTCTCTCTCTGTGCGTTTGGCTGCCGGTAAACAGGCTGATAAGCCGTTGTATTTACTGCATCTTAGCAGTGGTCGTGATCAGTCCCGCGAAATGAACACGGTTCATCATCGTTATCATATCGAGATTGAAAACGGTGCCAATGCGGAAGTGATCGAACATTACCTGAGCCTTAACGATCACGGTCATTTCACCGGTGCGCGTATGACGGTAAAAGTGGGCGATAATGCCGGTTTCACGCATTACAAACTGGCCTTTGAAAGCCAGGCCAGCTTCCACTTCTCGCATAACGATCTGGTTATCGGGCGCGATTCCCGTGTTTCCAGCCACAGTTTCCTGCTGGGCGCGGGCCTGACCCGTAATAACACCAGTGCGCAACTCAACGGCGAAAACAGTGATCTGAATATCAACAGTCTGGTATTGCCTGTTGATGCTGAAATTGCTGATACCCGTACGTATCTGGAACACAACAAAGGTTATTGCAACAGCAATCAGCTGCACAAAGTGATTGTGAACGATCGTGCAAAAGCGATTTTTAACGGCATGATCAAAGTGGCGCAGCACGCTCTGAAAACCGACGGTAAAATGACCAACAACAACCTGTTGCTGGGCAAGCACACTGAGGTTGATACCAAACCTCAGCTTGAAATTTATGCCGATGACGTGAAATGCAGCCATGGTGCCACTGTGGGGCGTATCGATGACGAACAGCTTTTCTATCTGCGTACCCGTGGGATCAGCGGTCAGGATGCTCAGCAAATGATCATCTTTGCGTTTGCTGCTGAACTGACGGAAGCCATTGAGAATGAAACCCTGCGTGAAGTCGTGATTGCCCGTATTGCAGGCCGACTCAATCGAGGTGCGTAATGAGTTTTCCACTGGAAAGAGTACGTAGCGATTTCCCTGTGCTGAGCCGTGAAGTCAACGGCCAGCCGCTGGCTTATCTGGACAGCGCAGCCAGCGCACAGAAACCGCGTCAGGTTATTGATCGTGAGATGTCTTTCTTCGAACAGGGTTATGCTGCGGTTCACCGCGGCATTCATACCATGAGCGCGGAAGCGACTGAGCAGATGGAAAACGTCCGTGCTCAGGCGGCTCGCTTTATGAATGCGGTGTCAGCGGAAGAAATCGTCTTCGTAAAGGGTTCGACGGAAGCCATTAATCTGGTCGCCAATACCTATGGCCGCGCATTATTGCAGCCAGGCGACCACATTATTCTGACCGAAATGGAGCACCACGCGAACATTGTTCCCTGGCAGATGCTGGCGAAAGAGCGTGACCTGCACATCGACGTCTGGCACCTCACGGCGGAAGGCGAACTGGATTTATCCCAGCTTGAAAAGCTCATTACACCACGCACTAAGCTGCTGACGCTGGCGCATGTTTCCAATGTGCTGGGCACGGTTAACCCGATTGAGAAAATCATTCCTCAGGCAAAAGCCGCCGGTCTTACCGTCCTGGTTGATGGCGCGCAGGCTGTCATGCACCATGCGGTGGATGTCCAGGCACTGGGTTGTGATTTCTATGTCTGGTCCGGGCACAAGCTTTACGGGCCAACGGGTATCGGTATTCTTTACGGGCGTAAAGAATTGCTCGACCAGATGCCACCATGGGAAGGGGGCGGCTCAATGATTAAGCACGTCAGCCTGACAGAAGGCACGACCTTTGCAGCGGCGCCGTGGCGTTTTGAAGCGGGCACGCCAAACACCGGCGGCATCATGGGGCTGGGCGCGGCGATCGACTATGTGACAGAACTGGGGCTGGAGAATATCCACGCCTATGAGCAGGAGCTGATGAGCTATGCGCTTGAGGCTTTGGCGCAGGTTCCTGACATTCAGATCTATGGCCCGGCAACGCGCGCTGGCGTGATTGCATTTAATCTCGGCAAACACCATGCCTACGACGTGGGCAGTTTCCTCGATCAATACGGTATTGCAATCCGCACTGGCCATCACTGTGCGATGCCATTAATGTCCTTCTACGGTGTTCCGGCTATGTGCCGTGCTTCACTGGCGATGTACAATACCCGTGAAGAAGTCGACCGGTTGGTCGCAGGATTGCAACGTATTCACCGGCTGTTGGGTTAATCCTGACGGCCCTGAGCAGGACGTCGTTATGGCTTTGCCAGATAAAAACAAATTAGTCAGAAATTTTGCCCGATGCCCGAATTGGGAAGAAAAGTATCTTTACGTGATTGAACTGGGTGGCCAGCTGGCTGCCTTGCCTGAAGAATATCGTCAGGATACAAACCTGATTGCTGGCTGTCAGAGCCAGGTTTGGATCGTGATGCGTATGGATGAAAGTGGCGCGCTGACCTTTGAAGGCGACAGTGATGCCGCTATCGTGAAAGGCCTGGTGGCCATTGTATTCAGCCTGTACCAGGGTTTAACGCCGCGTGACGTAGTGGAACTGGATGTGCGCCCGTTCTTTTCGGAGCTTGAACTCAGCCAGCATCTGACACCTTCCCGCTCTCAGGGGTTGGAAGCCATGATCCGTTCTATCCGTGCAAAGGCAGCTGAGATGGCGTGATTTTGTTCCCGGTTGCCGTACTTTGCTCATTAGGAATTGTCTGCTAATGAGCAAAGTGATTTCTCTTCTTATCTTTAGAATTTTCTTTTTACTCCTGATTTTTCAACTTACTATCCTCCGCTGTTTTAATCTGAGATCTTTCAGGTAACTTTCTGATTTTCTGTGGTTTGATTGCCACAAAATTCTGCGCTGCTAGTATTACAAGACAAGATGATTGTCTTGCCTCAGATTGTCTGAGCGCAGGCCGAAAAAGGACTGAGTATGAGACGCGCATTACCCCTTCTGGCTATGTTAGTTGGCACGCTTATGGCCACGCATTCCATGACCGCAAGTGCAGCAGAATACCCTTTGCCACCGGACAACAGTCGCCTGATTGGCGAAAACACGACGTATGTCGTTCCCAATGATGGCAAACCTTTAGAAGACGTGGCCGCTAAATACCAAATCGGGCTGATTGCGATGCTGGAAGCGAACCCGGGTACTGACCCGTATTTACCGAAAGCGGGTACAGTACTGACAATTCCTTCGCAAATGCTGCTGCCGGATACCAAGCGTGAAGGGATTGTTGTGAACCTGGCGGAATTGCGTTTGTACTATTATCCAAAAGGTGAGGACAAAGTTGTTGTCTATCCGATTGGTATTGGCCAGCTGGGGCGCAATACGCCGGAAATGGTGACCTCCGTAAGCCAGAAGATCCCGAATCCGACCTGGACTCCAACCGCCAACATTCGCAAGGCATATCTGAAAGACGGCATCACGTTGCCGGGTATGGTACCTGCTGGCCCTGATAACCCAATGGGGCTGTTTGCTATGCGCCTGTCTGCGGGCACCGGGCAGTATCTGATCCACGGAACTAATGCGAACTTCGGCATCGGTATGCGCGTCAGTTCGGGTTGCATTCGTCTGCGTCCGGATGATATCGAAGCGTTGTTTAATTCCGTTCCAAAAGGCACGCGTGTCCAGATTGTCAATCAGCCCATCAAGTTTGACGTGGAGCCGGATGGCAAACGCTACATCGAGGTGCATCAGCCGTTGTCGCATACCGAGAAGGACGATCCGCAAACCAAACCGATTCTTCTGACCGCTGCGATGAAGAAATTCATTAAAAGCGATGATACCAACGCCGAGATCGTAAAAGAGGCTATCAGGCGTCGCTCAGGAATGCCTGTCGTGGTCAGCGTGGGTGATAAAGCGACAGATATGCCACCGGCAGCCAATGCGCCGCAAACTGTGTCTGCAGATACGCCGCGGTAACGACGGCAAGTACGCAGTAACGTTATACAGAAACGTTTAAGAAGCGATCTTCCCTAAAGGAGCCATAATGGCTCCTTTATCATTTCCGAAGCTCAGGAGGTGGCACAGGAGGCGTAAAATGGGCACGAGAACAGAAGGGCGATCTTCAGTAAACGGAAAAGGGATGAGGGGGACTAACTGAATGACAGGCAAAAAAAATGGCGCACTGAGTGCGCCATTGAACTAGAGAAGTAAATATTACTTCTTGTAAGCGTGAGCTTGGTTGTCCAGACGTTGGTTAGCGCGAGCTGCATCGTCTTTAGCTGCTTGAACGTCAGAACGGATTGCGTTCACGTCGTTGCTCAGTTGGTCAACTTTAGAGTTCAGAGTAGAAACGTCTGAAGACAGTTGGTCGATTTTAGCATTGCTTGAACAACCAGCCAGCATAGTTGAAGCCAGGATTACAGCGCCCAGTACCAGTTTAGTGCGATTCATTATAAAACCCTCTAGATTAAGTTAATCTCCATGTAGCGTTACAAGTATTACACAAACTATTTTCTAATGAGAATAATTTTTTGCCGGTAAACGCTATATTTTGATCGTTCGCTCAAAGAAGCATCTTTTTTTACGAAAAAGTTAAAAATTGCAGCGAAAACAGCCGTATTCCATGGGACTTATCCCAATTTTGCAGCAACCGCTTTTAGCACTTTTTATGAAAGAAGATACTTTTTGAATAAATAAACGCCACATTTTGCAGCGTTTATTAATGCTCCTGGTCACGTTTTAATTAAACAACATGCACCGAAGATGTATTGGTTGTGCCGCTCTGAACCAGTGCACCAGAAACCATCACAACGATGTCGCCTTTCTGAGCCAGGCCACTTTCGATCGCCGCTTCTTTACCGATACGGTAGAAATCATCCGTAGAGGCGATTTCGTTCACGAGCTGAGTAACAACACCTTTAGTGAGGATCAGCTGACGTGCAGTGATTTCATTAGTGGTCAGCGCCAGAATAGTGGCGTGCGGGAAGTATTTACGCACAGCTATAGCGGATTTACCACCACTGGTTGCAACAACGATCAACGGTGCATCCAGTTTTTCTGCGGTTTCTACAGCGCCACGGCAAACGGCTTCAGTGATACGCAGTTTACGGTTTTCATTCTGACCATCGATACGGCTCTGCATCACACGGTCAGTACGGTCGCAGATGGTAGCCATGATAGTCACAGCTTCCAGCGGGTATTTACCTTTCGCACTTTCACCAGACAGCATAACGGCATCGGTGCCGTCGATGATGGCGTTAGCGACGTCGCCAGCTTCAGCACGGGTAGGGCGTGGGTTTTTGATCATGGAATCGAGCATTTGCGTTGCGGTGATGACCACTTTGCGTGCACGGTTACATTTTTCAATCATCATCTTCTGCGCGAAGATAACTTCTTCTACCGGAATTTCAACGCCAAGATCACCACGGGCAACCATGATGCCGTCAGAGGCTTCGAGGATTTCATCGAAGTTATTCAGGCCTTCCTGATTCTCAATTTTAGAGATGATCTGGATGTGCTCGCCACCGTGTGCTTTCAGGTGTTCGCGAATTTCCAGAACGTCAGAACGTTTACGAATGAAGGAAGCCGCAACGAAGTCTACGCCTTGTTCGCAACCGAAGACCAGGTCGCGTTTGTCTTTTTCAGCCAGAGCTGGCAGTGCGATAGAAACGCCTGGCAGGTTAACGCCTTTATTTTCGCCCAAGTCACCGTTGTTCAACACTTTACACGTCACTTCAGTTTCGGTGACGTTAGTCACTTCCATACCGATCAGACCATCGTCGACCAGAATGGTGTTGCCAATTTTCAGATCAGCGGCGAAGCCCTGATAGGTCACAGCAACACGTTCGGTGTTACCAATAACGCTTTGGTCTGTGGTGAAGGTGTAAGTCTGGCCCGCAACCAGGGAGGCGTCTTTGCCGCCTTCCAGTTTCATTGTGCGGATTTCAGGACCTTTGGTGTCTAACAGAATTGCCGCTTTGTGGCCGGTTTTGGCCATCACGTTGCGGATATTTTGAATGCGCTGACCGTGCTCTTCATAATCACCGTGAGAGAAGTTCAAACGCATAACGTTCATGCCTGCATCAAGCAGTTTGGTCAGCATTTCTTCGGATTCGGTTTTCGGGCCGATGGTACAAACAATTTTGGTCTTTTTCATGACGATTTTATCTACAAGTTGTGATGGATTGGAAAAGTGTTTGCCTGGCAGCAGCGCTGCCTGCGCGGAATTGAGATGTAGCCTGGTTGAATCAAATCATTACTAAGCGTAGAAGACTGTGAAAGGAATGGTGTAGTAAGTTCAGCCAAAGCATAGCGATTTGTGCGATTTATCATCGCTACTGGAGTGGTCACGCTTTTATAAGTGCGATATCGACAGATCAAGGGGCTGAAACCATTCAATCGAAGAGACGATGCGTATTATAGAGGGGAATCGGGCGGGAAACCAAATAAAAAACGTGATGCGGCGCAAGCTTAGGGCAGATTTCGGAACGTTGTTTTGAAATTATCCAATGCGGGCAGAATGAAAATCATGGGGTATAACAGTTTCTTCACTGCAACGTCGAAAATACTACATTCAAGAAATAATTTTAAAAAAAACAAAAGGATGACTTAAGGTAAATTGAAAAGTTGTCTATGCGTAAAATGCAGAATATTTTTGTGTGTTGAATATTGGCGGAAGATTGAAAAGCAGAGAACAATGAGGAAGTTGCTTTGGTGCGTCCGAGTGGACTCGAACCACCGACCCCCACCATGTCAAGGTGGTGCTCTAACCAACTGAGCTACGGACGCACATCATGCAACGGTACTGCGAGAAAAATTGGTGCGTCCGAGTGGACTCGAACCACCGACCCCCACCATGTCAAGGTGGTGCTCTAACCAACTGAGCTACGGACGCATCGTTTTTCTTTTTTGTCAGCCAGCGTTGGCGACGGGGACGAATATTAACGACCTCTCCGAATGCTGGCAAGGGAAAAAAGACATTTTCCTGTCATATTACGTGTGACTGTCGAGCGAATGCGCATTGCGTTGTTTTTTTAGGCATAACGGCCAGTGAAATGCCTGAAAAATTTAGTGCTGTAGCCGGTCGCTTTAGCAAGCAGGCCAAAAGCCCCGCTTAGCGGCCAGCTTTTTGCAAAATAGTAAAGCAGGGCTGTTTTTGTAACCAGCGCATGCGCAGCGTCATCATGACGGCGGCAAAAGTGAGCCCCAGAATAAAGCCGCACCAGAAACCACTCGGCCCCATGCGGGGAACCAACAGATCGGTTAGTCCGAGGGTATACCCGACGGGTAATCCCAGTACCCAATAAGCGACAAACGTAATATAAAAAATCGAACGTGTGTCTTTATAACCGCGCAGGATGCCACTGCCGATTACCTGTATCGCGTCTGAAATCTGGAACAGCGCAGCAAAAATCAGAAGATGTGATGCAAGTGCCACCACTTCAGGGGCGTCGTTATAAAGTGATGCGATATGTTCGCGGAAAAGAATCGCCGTCGTCGCCGTACAACACGCCATGAGAATACCCGTCCCAATACTGGTATAAGCAGCGACTTTTGCACCTTCAACGGAGGATTCCCCCAACCTTGAGCCGACGCGGATCGTGGCTGCGACACCCAGTGACAGGGGAACAACAAACATCAGTGACCCGACGTTGAGGGCGATCTGGTGGCTGGCCACGGCGACAATACCCAGCGGAGAAACGAGCAGGGCAACGATGGCAAAAAGTGTGACTTCGAAGAATAGCGCCAGTGCGATAGGCATGCCCAACTGAATCAGGCGGCGCAGCGTCGGCCAGTCAGGTTTGGCGAAACGCGAAGGCGCGGCAATATCTTGCAATATACGATTATGGCGTACATATAAGCGCATCATGAAAAACATGATCCAATATACCGTTCCTGTGGCGACGCCACAGCCGACGCCGCCGAGTGCGGGTGCACCTAATTTTCCGTAGATGAAGATATAGTTAACCGGGATGTTCACCAACAAACCGATAAAGCCGAATACCATCCCCGGTTTAGTTTTCGACAATCCTTCACATTGGTCACGTAATACCTGGAAGAACAGGTATCCCGGTGCACCCCACATAATGGCGTGCAGATACCCGACGGCTTTCTCTTTCAGTTCAGGATCAATATTGTGCATCAGACCGAGAATATGATCGCTCTGGTACAAAACGGCAATGATCAGGACTGATACGCCACAAGCAAGCCAGAAACCCTGCTGCACCTGATGGCCAATTTTATCGCGTCGTCCGGCACCGTTTAAATGTGCGACCGTTGGCGTCAGTGACAGCAGCAAGCCGTGTCCGAACAGAATTGCTGGCAACCATATTGAGGTCCCGACTGCAACCGCCGCCATGTCTGTGGCACTGACGGAGCCTGCCATTATTGTGTCGACTACACCCATGGCGGTTTGGGCTATTTGCGCAAGGATGACCGGAATGGCAAGTGCTAATAAAACTCGCGCCTCTGCAAAGTACTTCTGCACAGATACACCTTTTTTGTTGATTTATTTGAATAAAAAACGCCACAAAAGATGACATTAAAGAGTGGGAAATAGTCCGAAGATTGTACATTGTCGGTATTTTTAAGCAAACGAAGCTGTTAATGCCTGGTTAAATAATGAAATCAAAGCACAGGGTGCTATTTCTTCCCGTCAGGGTTTGGCTTTCCATTAATTCTGCGGCAAACTGACGAAAGTGAGTTTTTAATACAGCAGATTTAAACATTGAGGAAAAGGCTATGTTTACCGGAATTGTACAGGGGACCGGAACGGTAGTGTCTATCGACGAAAAACCTAACTTCCGTACCCATGTTATTCGTCTACCTGAAGATATGTTGGATAACCTGCAATTGGGTGCATCCGTTGCGCACAACGGGTGTTGCCTGACTGTCACTGAAGTTAACGGGGATTTAGTCAGCTTTGATCTGATGAAAGAAACCCTGCGCCTGACAAATCTGGGTGATCTGAAAGAGGGAGATCAGGTTAACCTTGAACGTGCGGCTCGCTTTAACGATGAAATTGGCGGGCATTTAATGTCTGGTCATATTATTTGTACGGCGGAAGTGGCGAAAATTTTGACGTCAGAAAATAACCGGCAGATCTGGTTCCGTATGCCGCATGAAGATCTGATGAAATATGTATTACATAAAGGTTATATCGGGATTGATGGTATCAGTCTGACCATCGGTGAGGTAACGCGCACGCGTTTTTGTGTGCATTTAATCCCCGAAACCCTGCAGCGCACTACGCTTGGCACCAAACGTCTTGGCGATAAAATTAATATCGAAATTGATCCGCAGACGCAGGCAATCGTGGATACCGTTGAGCGGGTGTTAGCCAGTCGTGAAGCTGCAATTGCAACGGCGCAGGCGATGATCGAAAAATCAGAGTGATTTTTGTCTGCCAGATTGTTTAATAAAAGAAACCGGACGCTCAGGTCCGGTTTTTCTCTACAGGCTCACCCGAAAAACGGCAAGCTTAACGCGGAACGCGAATCCCACCATCCACCCCTTCCGGGCTGAAAACGACTTGCCAGAGCTGAATATCACGGGCTCGGAATGCACCCGCACACGCATTGAGGTAATAGGTGAACATACGATGGAAACGATCACCGTACCGCTCTGCCAGTTCCGGCCAGTGTTTCTGGAAACGTTCATGCCACGCCATCAGAGTACGATCATAATCCGCACCGATGTTGTGCCAGTCTTCCATCACAAACAGTGACTCACTGGTTTGCGCGATTTGCTGCACCGATGGCAGACAACCATTCGGGAAGATATATTTATCAATCCACGGATCGACGTTCAGATCCGTTTTATTCGAACCAATAGTATGCAGCAAGAAAATGCCGTCAGGTTTGATATTACGTTTGGCGACATTAAAGTAGGTTTGATAATTTTTAGGCCCTACATGTTCGAACATCCCGACTGAAACGATGCGATCGAACTGATCGTTGAGGTCACGGTAATCCTGTAACAAGATAGTGACATCCAATCCTTCACAGCGTTTTTGCGCCAGCTTTTGTTGTTCAGCTGAAATTGTAACGCCGACAACGCTGACGCCATAATTGCGTGCCGCAAATTCAGATAATCCCCCCCAGCCGCAGCCAATATCCAGCAAGCGCTGACCGGGTTTCAATTGCAGCTTATCGCAAATCATCCTGAGCTTGGCTTCCTGCGCTTCTTCAAGCGTCGTGGCATCTTTCCAGTAACCACAGGAATACTGCATATACGGGTCGAGCATCAGTGTGAATAAATCGTTGCCCAGATCGTAGTGTTCTTTCCCGACAATCCATGCACGCTTACGGGATTGCAGGTTAGTGAGACGTGCTGCTGCGATACGCAATGTGTCTTTAAAATGGTGGGGGAGTTTATTTTCCAGCCCGGCGCGCAGCACACGCTGGAAAAATATATCAAGACGATCGCATTCCCACCAACCATCCATATAGCTTTCACCCAGACCCAGAGAACCTTCCTGCAAAACACGCTTAAAAAAGTCAGTGTTTTTTACTTTAAGGTCGAAAGGGCGATTACCATTTACCTGAATGTCTGCCATTGCCAACATCTCGCTGGCTATTCGATACCACTGATTGTCCTGAATGCTTTGGTCTTCTATACACGATGAACTCATAGCTTCTCCATCACTTTCTCTTCTGACTTATTAACCTGCCGGGAAAAGCAAAGGCTATTTTTTGCAGGTCTTTATGAGAACAGACGACTACCGTCTAGTCCGATATCCGACACCAACAGAGGAAATTAGAAGAACGCCTGCTCGCCAGGTGGATGACGGGCAGGGAAATCATCCCTGAAAACGTAACAGAAAAATAGTGTGACGCAATCCGCGCGCCAGAGCTAAGTATGTAATAAAAGTTTTGTAAAAATGCTATTTTATTTGGTTTTGTTGAGTATAGGCTCGCTGACAGGCATTCTCAATAGTTAATCGTCACGAATGAAAATGTCCATTAAGTTATTGTTACTTATGGTTATTATTGCGATTAATTGACCTGCCGTGTGCGAGCTTTCTGCTCTGTCGTTTGTTCCGCATTGCATATCTTTTCATCATGCAGAGACAACCAGCGGCCCAAAACTACCAAGAACAGTGTAGACAGCATGGTGCTGACTGTCGCCATTAATGGTTGCACAATAAATGCGGAAACCAGCAAGCTCGCGAGGAAGCAAAGGCCTAACTGGAGGGTATTTTGCAACGCTGCCGCTTTGCCTGTATTAGCAGGAAATGGCATTAATGCATTTGCGACAACAATTGGATAGATAGCTCCATTCACCAAAGCCATCAAACAGAAGGGGATCAACAGGCTCACCAACCCGGCATCGGTGAACATGGCAAGACAAAACAGGCTAACAATGCTTACGCTGTACCCGGCCAGTAACCAGGGTAAAATCTTATTTCCGTCCAGCTTACTGATCAGTACGCGGCATCCGAATCCTCCCAGCAGGAAGGCTATCGTCTGCGGGACATAACTCAGGCCAATCACACCCGGCGAATATCCCATATCACTTAAAATAAATGGTGAACCGGTCAGCCATGCGAAGAAGCCCGCGGAACAGGCGGCATAGATCATGACATTCCCGCCGTAAACGCGCGATTTCAGCAGCGTCATAAACCCGGCCTTGTCTGCTAAGACTTGTTGCGCTGGTTTGTTTTCACGCAATGTAAATGTGGTAATCAGCAGAAAGGTGGCAACGACGGTCAGCAAAACAAAGATGGCTTCCCAGTCAAAATGATTCAGCATCCAGGCACCGAGCAAAGGCGCAAGTGCAGGCGACAGCGCGACCAGAGGCATGATGCTGGCGAAAGTTTTTTTGGCCACACCGGCTGAGAAGCGGTCTACCACGAGCGCCTGCCAGGTGACAGCTGCGGCACAAACGCCGATGGCCTGCAAAAAACGTAAGGCGAGAAGGGCGCGCACGTTTTCTACCCAAATAACACCCAGGCAGCCGACCGCAAACAATGTCAGGCCGATGAGCAGCACCGGTTTGCGACCAATACGGTCGGATAATGGCCCCCATAATAATTGCCCGACAGCGAATCCACCGAGAAAAATACTCAGGCTGGCGCTAATCATGCCCGGAGTGGTCATGAGGCTGGTTTGCATGGCACTGAAGGCCGGAAGGTACATATCAGTGGCTAAAAAGCCGAGCATGCTCAGGCCAGCAAGATAGAGCATAAATCCAAAAGAGGGTTTCATCATTGTCTCGTTAATTTATTTATTGCAGATGATTTGACGCGGAAATCGTATCGGATGCGGAGTTTAACGCTTTGATAACAGACTTGTGAAACGCTAATATTTGAACTCTGCTATCAAAAAAATTGAAGGCTAGATTATGTGGTCAGAGTACGCACTTGAGGTTGTGGATGCCGTCGCAAGAACCGGCAGTTTCAGCGCCGCCGCGCAAGATTTGCACCGCGTTCCTTCTGCCATCAGCTATACCGTACGACAGCTTGAACAATGGCTGGCCGTTCCATTGTTTGAACGCAGGCACCGCGATGTGGTCCTGACGCCGGCCGGAAAGATTTTTGTCGATGAAGCGCGGATTCTGACAAAAAAAATGATAGCTACCCGCCGTCAGTGTCAGCAGGTCGCGAACGGGTGGCGCGGAGAATTACGTGTGGCCGTTGACCGTATCGTCAAACCCGCGCGGACGCGACGCCTGGTGCTTGATTTCTACCGTCATTTTCCGGACACCGAACTCATCATTCATTCGGAAGTCTTTAACGGCGTCTGGGACGCGCTGGTTGACGGACGGGCGGATGTCGCCATCGGCGCAACGCGGGCGATCCCCGTCGGAGGCCGGTTCAATTTCCGCGATATGGGTTTTATGGACTGGCATTGTGTCGTCAGCGCACAACATCCGCTGGCGCAGACGCAGGGTGTACTGAGTGACGATCAGCTGCGGCCTTATCCGGCGCTTTGTCTGGAAGATACATCGAGAACGCTGCCCAAACGCGACACCTGGACGCTGGATAACCAGCGGCGGCTGGTGGTTCCCGACTGGACGTGTGCGCTGGAATGTCTGAACGAAGGTTTATGTGTCGGCATGATGCCTGTTCACCGTGTGGCACCCTGGATTGAACAGCAGAGGTTGCAAGTTCTGGCGCTGGAGAATGCTTTTCCTGATAGCCCGTGTTGTCTGACCTGGGATCAGAGCAATCCATCGCCTTCACTGGCCTGGTTGCTCGATTATATGGGGGATACCGAAACAATGAATCACGAATGGCTACGTGACAGTTGCGAAAAAACGCCTGCAAGCGCAGGCGTCAGGAGGTGATCAGCGGCGATAGTCCCGGTACGGGCCATCAGCAACAGACCGGCGCTCGACCAGTTTCGGATGAACCTCAATGGTTTGCGATTCTTCGCGTTTGCTGACAATACGATCCAGCAACATGGTAAAGGCCATTTCCCCCAGGCGTTCTTTCGGCTGGTGAACCGTGGTCAACGCCGGTGAGAAATAACGGGCGTTGCGCACATTGTCATAACCAATCACGGAAATATCCTGTGGAACGCGCAAACCCAACTCATCGGCTGCACAGATGGCGCCCATAGCCATGACGTCACCGCCGCAGAAAACCGCCGTCGGGCGATGTTTCTGCATAAGAATTTTGTGCATTGCCTGATAGCCGGATTCCGGCTCAAAATCACCCTGAACCACCCATTCTTCGCGTACAGGAATATTGGCCTCGGTCAGCGCTTTCACAAAACCCTGGAAGCGGCCGCCACCGGTATTACGTGCCAGTTGCCCGGGAATAACGCCGATATCACGATGCCCGCGCTCAATCAGGTAGCGGCCAGCCATATAACCGCCCTCGAAGGCATTATCTATAATGCTGTCAGTGAAGTTTTTGCGCGCTTCGCCCCAGTCCATCACAACCATTGGGATTGAGCGGTACTCTTCCAGCATATTAAGCAATTCGTCCGGATATTCCGCACACATCACCAGCAGGCCGTCGACGCGTTTTTGTGCCAGCATTTGCAGATAAGCTTGCTGTTTTTCCAGATTGTTATGCGAGTTACATAAAATCAGCGTGTAGCCTTTGGAGAAGCAGCTGTTTTCAACCGCTTCAATCACTTCAGCAAAGTAAGGCGCTTCGCTGGACGTCGCCAGAAGGCCAATAGTTTTGGTGTTATTAACCTTCAGGCTACGCGCGACGGCACTCGGCGAGTAGTGCAATTCTTTGATTGCCAGGAGGACCGCAGTTTTGGTTTCTTCGGCGACGAAACGTGTTTTATTGATGACGTGCGACACGGTTGTGGTGGAAACGCCAGCGCGCTTTGCGACATCTTTAATCGTTGCCATGTAAACAATGACTCCTGAACTCACGTGTTTCAGCACGTTAGCATTATGTTAATCGTTTGCTTGCGTGGATTTAACTGCTGGCTTCGGAAAGGGCAGTGAAATCGTTGGGTGGATCCTTTCAGGGTGAGGCGTGAAATGCTCTCGGGTGAAATCAACCGGCACACAGGCGTGGTAACCAACAATTTTCTCTTATAATGCAGGAAAGTGGAAGTAAAATTGTCAGAGTGACGTTGTCATTCAACACAAGATTTTAAATGCGAATTGTGAGAAAATGCGTTGGCACACATTTAGTGTGGCTAAGAAAATGCCACAACTTGATCCGTAAGGGGGTTTGATGGACAGCAACCTGAAATTTTCTTTGATCACTACGATCTGCGCTTTGCTCATGATCATGGCTTTCAGCTTCACCGCGATCATGAACTGATTTGCGCGAAAGCCGCAATAAAAAAGGGCGATTACCTATAACAGGAATCGCCCTTTTCAATTTTACGCAGTGACCCTTTTCGCCGACACTCTTCCTTGCAGAAACTCTTCGTTAAATGCTATTCGATAGCTGATTAGCGAAACTTCATACTTAACGAATTGTTTATTATCGGATCGTTTTCGGGGTCATTACCCGACGTGCGCCCACATAGTGATCTTGCCAGTAATCGTCACCCAGTGAGGTGATTTTAATGTCTTCACCTGACCGTGGGGACTGGATGAATTTGCCGTTCCCCACGTAGACACCCACGTGGTCAGCAGCACCGCGATTATTGATCCGGAAGAATACCAGATCACCGCTTTCCAGTTCAGCGCGTTTGACCGGAGCCGCATCGCGCAGGTGGTACATTTCATTTGCTGTGCGTGGCATCTTAATACGAATTAAATCTTTGTAAGCGTAATAGACTAAACCACTGCAATCAAAACCTGTATTGGGTGACGTTCCGCCCCAGCGGTAAGGTTTTCCGACCTGGTGCATCAACTTCGTCATCGCGGTTTGCTGTGCGTGCTGATAACGTTTTTTGTGTGTCGCACTGAGTGTTATTGGCTTACCGTCTTCTTCACGTAACTTTTTGCCTTTGCGGTGACGTCCATAAGCTTCTTTCTTACTGACTTTCTCACTGCTGTTTTTTGCAAGCGTTCGGGTTTTGGTTTCTTTCTCTGTTTTCGCCTCGGCCCGCGTTGTCTTAAGTGTCTTTTCTTTTTTACTTTCGGCCCGTGTGGCTTTCACTGTTTTTTCAGAAGATGTCTTTCGCTTAACCAGTTCGGTGCTTTTGACTTTCTTCTTCGAAATCTTTTCCTGAGTTTTAGTTTCTGAAACCGGTGCGACTTTGGTTTTCTTACTGGTTTTCGCGGCTACCGTTTTTCGCTTTCGGCGTTCTTCCGGTGTGGCCTGGTTTACATGACTCTTTCGCTGATCGGCAGCGACGCGAGCCTGCGGCGACGCATGAGCCATATTTAAGAACAGCTGGGTAAAGAGCAGCACAAAAAGCGTGAACAGTAAGCGCATAGCTTCGTTACCATGAGTGGTAGGGTTAAACATCAGGGATGTCAGAGTATTGCCTAAAAGAACCAGACAAAAAAGCACGAATTGCCTCGATTCTAGATCATATTGTGAGAAAAAGTTAATAGCTTTTTTTATGTCGAAATAACCGCCATTTTTAGTCAAAAAAATAACCGTTTTTCATCCAGTTAATATTTGAGTTAAAGAATGGAATTTTGCAAATCTGACATTATCGTTGAATGCCAAAAATGTTATTCTCGATGAATGTTTAAATATGTGAGCCTGAACGCAAGCGCTGAAAATTGTTTAATAAAATGCCACTATTGAGAAAGACCACACAAAAAATGGCGTTTTTATCTGATGGCTGCCATCGTTACAATAGAAAGTATTGTGATTGCGCACTGTCTTTGTGTGCTGCGCGTGATGAGTAATGACCGTGACAGCCTCTACCGGCTTGAGGAAGCAAGAAATGACCACTCCAACAATTGAAAAAATTCAGAAGCAAGTTTCTGAAAACCCGATTTTACTGTACATGAAAGGCTCACCAAAACTGCCAAGCTGCGGTTTTTCCGCTCAGGCTGTTCAGGCACTTTCTGCCTGTGGTGAACGCTTTGCTTACGTGGATATCCTGCAGAACCCGGACATCCGCGCTGAGATGCCGAAATTCGCTAACTGGCCAACCTTCCCGCAGCTGTGGGTGGATGGTGAGCTGGTCGGCGGTTGTGACATCGTGGTTGAAATGTTCCAGCGCGGTGAGCTGCAACAGCTGATTAAAGAAACGGCTGAGAAATACAAATCTTCTGAAGAGTGAGTTCAGAAGATCGCTTTCCATTGCTGAAAGCAAAATGAAAAAGAGCGACATGTTGTCGCTCTTTTTTTGTCAGCAGTGCGGCAGAAAACGCCTTACTGTGGGTTTTCTTCTGGTGTGGTTTCGGCTTCCGCTTCGTCTTGCGAAAGTGCCAGTGGCCATCCGCCCAGACGTTTCCAACGGTTCACCAGCTCGCAAAACAGTTCTGCGGTGCGTTCAGTGTCATACAGCGCAGAATGTGCCTGGCTGCTGTCAAAAACCATTCCTGCGCTGATACAGGCTTTTGCCAGAACTGTCTGCCCAAGCACCAGTCCGCTTAAGGCTGCCGTATCAAACGTGGCAAAAGGGTGAAAAGGATTGCGTTTCAGGCCGGCGCGCTCTGCGGCCGCCATCAGGAAACTGTGATCAAAATTGGCATTGTGCGCCACGATAATTGCACGATTACAGTTCTGCTCTTTCATGCCTTTACGGATGACTTTGAAAATCTCGTGCAGAGCCTCGTACTCGCTCACTGCGCCACGCAGAGGATTGGTCGGGTCTATGCCGTTAAAAGCCAGGGCTTCCGGCACCAGCACCGCTCCTTCAAAAGGCTCGACGTGGAAATGTACGGTCTCATCGCTTTGCAGCCAGCCGTCCTCATCCATCTTCAGCGTGATTGCCGCAATCTCCAGCAGCGCATCAGTTTGGGCATTAAATCCGGCAGTTTCTACGTCGATAACCACGGGATAAAAACCACGAAAGCGGCCTCTCAGGGCGTTAATGTCACTATTCTCGGCCATTAGTTTCTTATCTTCATCGAATTCAGCGCGCATTATGACAAATTTTTCCGACGGTTGCAGGGCTGCGGCAAAAATTGGGCAATAAAAAAGGGCGCCGTTGCGCCCCTGTCAGCGTTCAGGGCTTTTCCTGATGGAATTTAGTTACCTAAACCTTGACCTGCGTGTTTGGATTCGATCAGCTCGATTTTGTAGCCGTCAGGATCTTCAACAAAAGCGATAATGGTCGACCCGCCTTTTACCGGGCCGGCTTCACGAGTGACTTTCCCGCCAGCATTGCGGATGTCATCACAGGTCTGCGCTACGTTATCCACGCCTAATGCAATATGGCCGTACGCGGTGCCAATGTCGTAGCTGTCAACGCCCCAGTTATAGGTCAGTTCGATCACTGCACCTTCGCTTTCTTCGGTGTAACCGACAAATGCCAGAGAATATTTGTACTCAGTATTTTCGCTGGTACGCAGCAGACGCATGCCTAAAACGTCAGTGTAAAAGCTGATTGAACGCGGCAGATCGCCAACGCGGAGCATGGTATGGAGTAAACGCATAATTTCCTCTTTAGTTGCAGGATGATGATTATTAGTTCAAGCCTAACTGATAGCGGCCGCTTTGTCCGTAAAACGACGCTCAGTTGCTGAATGACTGACCAAAAAAAGCGGCAACCGGAGGGCATCGGCTGCCGCAAAGAAGGCGTAAAAGTTTATTATTGATTACAGAGTTGGGTAATCGGTATAGCCCTGAGCACCGCCGCCGTAGAAAGTTTCAGGTTTGGGGTCGTTAAGTGGCGCGTGAGATTTCAGACGCTCGACCAGATCCGGGTTCGCGATATAGCTGCGGCCAAAGGCTACCGCATCGATGTAACCTTTTTCGATCAGCTCTTCGCCTTTCTCCGCTGTGTAAGCACCCGCCCCGACAATCACGCCCTGATAATGTGCACGAATGACGGCACGGAACTCAGCGGTATAAGGTTTACCGCCCGCCCAGTCAGGTTCTGAAATGTGCAGGTAGGCCAGTTTGCGTTTGTTCAGTTCGTCCAGCAGATAAATTGCCGCTTGCTCCTGATCCTGACCGTTATCCAGGCCGTTGAACGGACCCATCGGGGAAATACGGATACCAACGCGATCGGCACCGATGGCGTCAATGGCAGCATCTACCACTTCAAGCGTCAGGCGCGTACGGTTTTCAATGCTGCCGCCGTACTGGTCTTCGCGCAGGTTAGATGCCGGAGACATGAACTGATGCAACAAATAACCGTGCGCCGCATGCAGTTCGATGTAATCGAAACCGGCTTCTGCAGAACAGGCCGCAGCATGGCGGAAGTCATTGATGATGCCCGGGATTTCACTGAGTTCAAGTGCTCGCGGTGTCGGGCAATCAACACGAACAGCGTGACCTTGTTCATCGCGCAGGCTGGTGCGGGTGTTCGGGTTGACCGCTGACGGTGCAACCGGAGTCTGGTTGCCAGGCTGAACACTGTTATGGGAAATACGGCCGGTGTGCCATAGCTGAACAGCGATATGACCGTTTTTCTGATGTACACCCGCCACAATTTTTTTCCATGCGGCAACCTGCTCAGGGGTATGCAGCCCTGGCGCGCCGGCATAGCCTTTCGCCTGGAATGACACCTGGGTGGCTTCGGTAATAATCAGGCCTGAACTGTGGCGCTGAGCGTAGTATTCCCCCATCAATGGCGTAGGGATATCCCCCGGCTCAATGCTGCGCAAACGGGTAAGAGGAGCCATAAAGACGCGGTTAGGCAGCGTATTTTTGCCAACAAGGATCGGCGTGAAAAGCTTGGACATTTCAGTAACTCCGCAGTTAACAGATTGATCAGTATGAGATTAAAAATAGTCATTAACCCTACGACCCATTATTCATGATCTCTTTCTACCGCATCTGATGGCCCTGTGACTACGCGCACGGTGCCTTTTCATGAAACAGGCTGTCCTGAGTGGCATTTCAATCCATGAATAAAAGAACACAAAGAAAAAGAGCCGGCGGGTGCCGGCTGAGGTGAGGGCAAACATCTGTTTTCTTGGTTATTGCATGCGAAACAGTAGGGCCGTTTTCCGACAGATAAAAACAGCTAACCGAACGGTAGCAGCTCTGTGTTGCAGATATTTGAAGAATGGAACCCGTGGTGCTAATTCATCTTGCGGGAAAGCCAGAAAGCGTCTTGAATAAAAGTTCACCGTTATTTGCGGAGGGCATGTGGCCCAGCAACTTGAGTTTTTCGATATCCCCAGCCCGTGTCGTGGCATTTGCCAGGCCGATGAGCGCGGTTATTGCCGTGGTTGCCTGCGCAGCCGGGAGGAACGCTTTGGCTGGATGAAAATGACTGACATGGAAAAACGCCACGTGCTGCGTTTATGTCAGCAGCGTTTGCTGCGTCAGCAACGGGCAGGAAAACAGCCGGACGAGCCATTGCCTGAACAGCCAGAACTGTTCTGAGGTTTTTTCTGTCCACCGGAACCGTGACGGACGTCCGCTTCTTTGCGATTCTTGCGCTTCGAATCAATACAGCGTCACGGGCGTTGTGTATTCTGTTGGTCGAAAAATCGAAAAAACATAAGGGATTCATTATGGAAGCACGTACCCTGATCTCACCTCAAGGCCCCGAGTTCTCGACACTGATTTGTGGTTACTGGCGGCTGATGGAATGGAATATGACGCCGCAGCAGGTTTTGGCCTTCATGGAGCAACATATTGAGCTGGGCATTACAACGGCCGATCACGCTGATATTTACGGAGGTTATCAGTGCGAGGCCGCGTTTGGTCAGGCTCTGCGCCTGAAACCTTCTTTGCGTGAAAAAATGCAGCTGGTCAGCAAATGCGGTATTGCAACCACGGCCAATCCTGACAATAAAATCGGCCATTATGTTACTGACAAGCATTACATCGTGGAACGTGCTGAGAAATCGCTGAGCAACTTGCACACCGATCATCTGGATTTACTGCTTATCCATCGTCCTGATCCGCTGATGGATGCTGACGAAGTGGCTGAAGCATTCATCCAACTGCATAAAAGCGGCAAAGTGAAGCACTTCGGCGTATCCAACTTCACGCCAGCACAGTTCAGCCTTTTGCAGTCGCGCCTGCCATTTTCTCTGGTCACCAATCAGGTGGAAATTTCGCCGGTTCATCAGCCTGCCATCCTCGACGGAACCTTAGATCTCTGCCAGCAACTGCGTATCAAACCGATGGCGTGGTCCTGCCTGGGAGGCGGTCGCCTGTTCAGTGAGGCAGAATTCCAGCCTCTGCGTAACGAACTTCAGACCGTAGCCCACGAAATCGGCGCGGACACCATCGAACAGGTGGTTTATGCGTGGGTGATGCGCCTGCCCTCACAGCCGCTGCCGATTATCGGTTCAGGTAAAATCGAGCGCGTGACCTCTGCATTGAAATCATTATCTCTTGAGATGACCCGTCAGCAGTGGTTCCGCATTCGCAAAGCAGCACTGGGCTACGACGTTCCATAACCCGTTTTGAGTCGTACCGGTCAGGTGGGTTTTGTGGCAGTGAGTGCGGGACCCGCCGGGCCATCATCCGTAGAGATTGCCTGCTGTAGCTGCGATAACGAACAATATAAACGCCAGATCACACCTGCCAGTTCACGCGCGGCAAGCTCAGGATGATGCGCAAGTGATTCACTCATACGCAGCAATTCAGCCAACGTGGCATCCAGATTTCCGTGGCTGACGCCGCGTTCCGTCATCACGCCTTTCAGGCAGTGAATGCATACGTCACGTACCGCAGACAGCGGATCAGAGCGGGTTTCCCATTCACGTAATTGCCAGACGATGTGGCTGCAGTTGAGCAGTACGACACCCCAGCGCAGCAACCAGGTGCGGGAGAGTTTATCCTTACTCTGGTTGAGCTGATTCATCCGATGATAAATCAGGGATTCAAACTGGAAATGGCTGAGTGCAGGCCTGCGGCTGAGCTGATCCATAAAGTCCCGCCGCAGCGCGCGAATAATACGCCGGCTTTTACGTTTATCAGAACTGGGGCGTAATACCTGAAATGCAATTCCCGCCAGCATCACTCCTGCAATTTTGGCAACGCCGTCATTCATAAACGACCCATAATCGAAATCCGGCGGGTTAGTGACGGCTAAAAACGAGCCCATAAAGACAATCATCTGCCCCCATAGCCCGGCGTACCGTTTGTATTGCAGCTTCATCATCTGCATTGTTACCAGCATCGGCAGGAAGAAAGCGCAAAACACCCAGAAATTATCAATTTGCACCATCAGGCCAAATTTCAGCAAAAAACAACCAATGAACAACAGTCCGAGCGATTTGAGTAAGAGCGTGATACTGCCGATAGGCGATGCGGTCGAAGAATAAAGCACACAGGTTACGGCAGTCAGCGCGACGGCACCTGCGCCTGAATCCCACTGCGTAGTCATCCAGAATGCACAACCGATTACGATACATAAGAAAGTGCGCAGCCCGTTGTAAGCGGCTTCAAGGGTGTCGGTATGTTGTGCCAGGTGGCTGATTTTCGGCGGCTGAATATTTTCGATTTCCATCACATTGGCATTTTCCACCCTGCGCAACCAGCGTTCACTCCGCAAGTACAGCCAGCAAAAATCACGCAGCCGCAACCAGAAGGCCTGATGACGGAAATCCGACGTATCCTGCGGCTTAATGTGAGACAGGATTTTCGACAGCTTATATTTATCAGTGTCAGGTTTACGCAATTCATCGAGTAAAACAGCCAGGACGTCAGGCAGATTTACAGGCGGGTGTGGCCAGCTCAATAACATCCTGCGCAGGCTGGAAATATAACTGGTCATGCGTAACTGGTGATGCAGCAGGTAATTGAGCACATTGTTTTGCCGGCGTAACCGGTAATGGCTCCAGAACGCCTGGATGCGCAGCAGATTCATGGTCAGGATTTGTCCAATCAGACCCTCGTGCGATGTGCGGATCTGATCGGTGATTTCCGCACGCCACAGTAATTGCGCGTGCTCCAGCAACTGGGTGTGCATTTTGCGCAGGGAGGTCAGCAACGCATCACCGTCTGATGTGCTTGGAAGAACCATCATCATAAAACCGCCGCACAAAATCCCGGTGATAACCTCACCGACACGCGCCTGGGCGATATCAAAAATCTGCGTCGTGTCAGTTACATCGACAGTTGAAAACGCAATGATGGCGGCGGTATAACCCGCCAGTGCAAAGGCGTAGGAAACGTTATTCTGATAGTGGTTGGAGATGTAAGTGCAGATGCCAAGCCACGCGGCGATGGCAAAAGTGAATAACCAGGGGTCATTCAGACAATGGCCGGCAATAAAAACCGCGCCCATTGCGCCCAGCAGGCTGCCAATAATCCGGCCAATGCTTTTACTTATAACACCCCCGACCGTTGGAAAACTCACCACCGCTGCGGATGTCAGTGCCCAGTAAGGCTCGTCCATCTGGAATTCAAACGCGATATACAGTGAAAGCACCATTGCGATGGAATTGCGCAGCGCATATCGCCACTGGCCACTTGTCGCTTTTCCCCAAGGGGTATTTTTCCATTCGAGCCAGGAAAGGTTCACAGCGGGCCTTAATGATGGATTGAAATCGTGCAGGTGGTTCCGGCAACCAGAACAACGTGTTCAGGGACATTTTCCAGTTTTATGCGCACGGGGACGCGCTGTGCGAGGCGAACCCACGGCACATTCGGTTTTACATTCATCAGCAAATCTTCCGGTGTGTCGAGACTCTGGTCATAAATGGCCCGGCCAATACTCTCGACCTGGCCTTGCAAAGGGATATTGCCGTTAAAAAGCGTAATGTCTGCCGCACTGCCTGCACGGATATTCTTTAGCTTTGTTTCTTCGAAATAGCCGAGAACATAGAAAGAATGGATATCAACCAGGCCGACCAGTGGTGTGCCGGTTGTGGCATAGTTTCCCCGGCGGGTTTGCAGATTGGTGATGTAGCCATCCGTCGGCGCGACAATATGGGTTTTACTCAGATTCCAGCGAGCCTGTTCCAATGAGGCCTGCGCAGCCTGGTATTGTGCCTGCATCGCTTTGGCGCTGATATTCGCCTCATCCAGAGATTCTGCCGAAATGACATTCGTGCCCAGCCCGCGCCGCCGCCGGGCTTCATGATTAGCTTTGTCTAAATCGGCGGCGGCTTTTAACACGGCGGCTTGAGCATTATCGACGGCGATTTGAAAAGGAACGGGATCCAGGCTGAAGAGTGGGTCACCGCTTTTAACAAACTGATTATCGTGAATATCGATTGCAATAATTCGTCCGGAAACCTCGGGGGTGATATCCACAATATCGGCGCGTATCTTTCCGTCCCGCGTCCATGGCGACTGCATATAATAATTCCACATCCACCAACCTGCGCATATTGCGACCGCGAAAACCAGCACGGTAGAGAAATATTTGAGTGTCTTAAATTTCATTTCAGATGTTCACCATGAGTATCAGCGCGGCGCAAATAGAGATCACAAAAAGAGATAAATCCATCAGGGTGGGATGCCAGACTTCGCCAGAATAAATCCAGTCACGCAGCAGCCGGTGTATCAGAAGCCAGATTACCAGTCCCAGTAAAAAAGCTTTGAACATCGGGGGGAAATAAAGTGAGGCACCCAGGACCAGATCCGGTAGTGAGAAGCCTGAGTGGAACATTTGCGCATTCACAATATTAATCTCTGCGAGTGATTGTGTTATAAACAAGTTTAAATTTGGGAGCAGAGCTGTCGCTTCCGGATGCAATAGCAGCTGTCATTATATATTGAATTGTAATTTCTCGATTAAAGTTCCTAAAACTAAGCTAAACTCTGGGGAGTTATCTTAGCATGCTAATTATAAGGAGGGGATAATTGGAATCTAATCTGGGGTCAGATCTAGCACGATTAGTTCGTGCCTGGCGTGCGTTGATTGACGATCGGCTAAAACCATTGGAACTCACGCAAACACATTGGGTAACACTACATAATATCAATATGTTACCGCCTGAGCAGTCTCAAATTCAGCTGGCAAAAGCGATAGGAATTGAGCAACCGTCTCTGGTTCGTACACTGGATCAATTGGAAGAAAAGAAGCTAATAACCCGTCAGACGTGCGCAAGCGATCGACGTGCGAAGCGTATCAAGCTGACTGAAGAAGCCGCTCCGATCATCAATGAAATGGAGTCGGTTATTGATTCCACCCGCAAAGAGATCTTGTCCGGCATGTCTTCTGTAGAAATCGAACAACTGGGGGGAATGTTATCCCGGTTGGAAAAAAATATTGCTTCCCTGCAAAGCAAATCATAAGAATCGATTGTTTTATTATTACGCCACACAGCGTCGCTTTTGTTCTACGTGTAAAGTCTCACCCATAAAAAAACCGAAGCCATTGGCTTCGGTTTTTTGCTTTGGCTCAGAAAAATCAGGCGCCCGGGGACACGGTAATCGTGCTGCCGCTGCTGGCCATACTGACACGCTGGCCGACGCTGAATTTCGTTGTGCCCACTTTCTGGACCACCTGAATGGTTGTGCCGTCATCACGACGGATTTGCAATTCCACGCCCTGAGAGCGGTTAAGCGTACTTTGCACACCCTGGCCTGCAACACCACCGGCTACTGCGCCTGCTGCTGTCGCCAGGCTACGCCCGGTTCCGCCACCGACCGTATTGCCCAGGAAGCCCCCTAACACGGCACCACCGAGTGCGCCGACAATATTCGCATCATCTCCGCCCTGGATTTGTACTGCACGTGTGGAAACGATAGTCCCATAGGTCACTTGCTGAATCTGCTTCGCCTGAGATGCGGAGTAAACATCGCCAGACAGAGAATTATCGCTTACGCAGCCTGCAAGAGAAACGCCCGCAAGTGCGACGACAAGTAAACGCTTAATCATAAATAGCTCCTTTTTTGTGCTGCTGCACATCTTAAGAGTAGCGGCAACAGCAGAGAAAAAACGGTACACGGTTCAACATCAGTGTCGAGGGGTGTCATATAACATATTCACTTCACTTCCTCCAAGTATACAGGAGCCGTGTTCAACTAATAATAAACGCTGGTTTCAGTTTTAGACAGTAATGTGCCAAATCAAAAATACGCACAGTTACTGATGTTATTGCTTGTTTTGCATAGTGAGTATTTTCAAAAATAAAAAATCGTAACAAGAAAAACACGGAATCATCACAGGGTGTAATAAAAATTCAGTAACTCGTGGCGTTATCCGGCAAATACCGATTACTCTGTGGTTATTACGTTGCCGACCATTTTCCTGCGGAGTTAAGGATGTTATCAATGAAGTCAGGTCGCTATATCGGAGTGATGTCCGGCACCAGTCTGGACGGTGTTGATGTTGTGCTGGCGGCTATCGACGAACGCATGGTCGCACAGCAGGCAAGCTATTCGCATCCTATTCCCCTTGCTCTGAAGAACGCCATTTTGGGTATGTGTCAGGGACAACAGGTCACGCTGGAGCAGGTGGGTAAGCTTGATACCCAGCTTGGGATACTGTTTGGTGAAGCGGTTTTGGGGTTACTGAAAAGTGCAGATATCTCGCCTGAAGAAGTCACCGCCATCGGGTGTCACGGGCAGACGGTCTGGCATCAGCCCAAAGGCGAAACGACATTTTCGATGCAACTCGGAGATAACAACCGGATTGCGGCTATGACCGGAATTACGACGGTGGGGGATTTCCGCCGTCGCGATATGGCATGGGGCGGGCAGGGCGCGCCTTTGGTGCCCGCGTTCCATCAGGCTTTGCTGGCACACCCGGTTGAGCGGCGAATGATCCTCAACGTCGGCGGTATTGCGAATCTCTCGATGCTTTTACCCGGCCAGCCAGTGCGCGGGTACGACACCGGTCCGGGGAATATGCTGATGGATTCGTGGATCTGGCGTCACCTGGCGCGGCCTTATGATAAAGACGCTGAGTGGGCAAATCAGGGGCGCGTGAATTTACGTTTGTTACAACAAATGCTCTCGGATCCTTATTTTGCCGAACCTGCGCCGAAAAGCACCGGGCGTGAATACTTCAATATGGCGTGGCTGGAAAAACAGCTGACACGCGCCCCTGAAATTTCAGCAGCAGATGTGCAGGCTACGCTGGCTGAGCTGACGGCGGTGAGCATCTCCGAGCAAGTTCAGCTGGCTGGTGGATGCGATCGTCTGATGGTGTGCGGCGGTGGAGCACGCAATCCGCTGCTGATGGCGCGCTTATCCGCTATGTTGCCGGGGACCGAAGTTTGTACAACGGATGCCTGTGGCATCAGTGGCGATGACATGGAAGCACTGGCATTTGCCTGGCTGGCCTTCAGAACGCTGTCCGGCCAACCAGGGAATTTGCCTTCGGTGACCGGCGCAAGCCGCGAAACATTGCTGGGCGCAATTTACCCGGTCGTTTTATCCCGCGCCTGATACGTTCTCGGTTTTATCTCAATGTGCTGCGCGCGCCGGCGTGGTACATAAAGGAGATAAACAAAGAGCATCAGGGAGCACTGAATGAAAAAGGCGATTATCGCTTCGTTAGCAGGATTAACGCTGGCAGGATGTAGCCAGTTTAGCCATCAGGCCGAAAGCCCGACAGAAGAATTGCATTACCAATGCGGTACGTTACCGCTGACTGTCACGCTGGATAAACCGGCGCAGCAGGTGAGCATGGTGCTTGACGGCGAACAGCTGAAACTCAAACAGGTCGAAGCCGCTTCAGGAACCCGTTACAGCGATGGCCGCTACACCTTCTGGTCGAAAGGCAATCAGGCCTTTGTTCAGCGCGGGGAAAACGTGATTATCGACGATTGCCTGCAGAAGTAGCCCCGCATTTCCCTTTCCAGAACCCCGCGTCAGGAACATTGAGATCCTGACGCTGCGGGTGCACAATGCGTTTTACCTTCATTCAATACGCAATTAAATCCATATGTCTGATAACAAAGAGTTTGATATTGCGGACTCGCGCCGTGAATACACCCGTGGCGGGTTACGTCGCGCTGATTTAACCCCGGAACCGCTGCCTTTGTTTGAACACTGGCTGAAACAGGCCTGTGATGCCCGTCTGGCAGACCCGACGGCAATGGTTGTCGCGACAGTTGATGAACGTGGTCAACCTTTCCAGCGAATCGTGTTACTTAAACACTATGACGAGAAAGGGCTGGTGTTCTATACCAATCTGGGGAGCCGAAAGGCGCAACAGCTGGCAAATAATGCACGCATCAGCCTGCTGTTCCCGTGGCATATGCTGGACAGACAAGTGATCGTCCTCGGCCAGGCAGAACGCCTGTCGACGCTGGAAGTGATGAAATACTTCACCAGCCGTCCGAAAGACAGCCAGATCGGCGCCTGGGTTTCGCAGCAGTCGAGCCGTATTTCGGCACGTGGCGTGCTGGAAAGCAAATTCCTCGAACTGAAACAAAAATTCAGCAACGGCGAAGTGCCGCTGCCGAGTTTCTGGGGTGGTTTCCGCGTCAAAGTGGATTCGATGGAATTCTGGCAGGGCGGCGAACATCGCCTGCACGATAGGTTTATCTATCAGCGCGATGAAGCAGAAACAGAAACTGGTTGGAAAATAGACCGCCTCGCACCCTAACCACGAAAAAACTCGCGATTTCCTAGCGCTCGGACGACGGGCGCTTTATTCTATGTCGTTCCCCGTAAAGGTGAGAGAAAAGGCACATGCGCGGCATGATGTCAGACATGAATCTGCACACATTCAGTACATAATTAACGGAGTCTTTGATGGCGAGCAGCAACCTGATTAAACAATTGCAAGAGCGGGGCCTCGTTGCCCAGGTAACGGATGAAGAAGCGTTAGCTGAGCAACTGGCGCAAGGGCCAATTGCACTCTATTGCGGTTTCGATCCTACCGCAGACAGCTTGCATTTGGGTCATCTGGTGCCTTTGCTGTGCCTGAAACGCTTCCAGCTGAACGGCCACAAACCGGTTGCGCTGGTCGGCGGTGCGACCGGCCTTATCGGTGATCCAAGCTTTAAAGCCACTGAACGTAAACTGAATACCAACGAAACGGTCAACGAGTGGGTGGAAAAAATCCGCCAGCAGGTTTCTCCTTTCCTGGATTTCAGCTGTGGCGAAAACAGCGCAATTACCGCGAACAACTACGACTGGTTTGGCGGCATGAACGTGCTGACTTTCCTGCGTGATATCGGTAAACATTTCTCCGTTAATCAGATGATCAACAAAGAAGCGGTGAAACAGCGTCTGAACCGTGATGACAGCGGCATTTCCTTCACTGAATTCTCATACAACCTGCTGCAGGGGTACGATTTTGCAGAACTGTACAACCGCCATCAGGTGGTCTTGCAGATCGGCGGTTCCGACCAGTGGGGCAACATTACGTCCGGTATCGATTTAACCCGACGCATGCATCAGAAACAGGTCTTCGGCCTGACCGTTCCGCTTATCACCAAAGCTGACGGTACTAAATTTGGTAAAACTGAAGGCGGCGCAGTCTGGTTGGATCCGAAGAAAACCAGCCCGTACAAATTCTACCAGTTCTGGATCAATACCGCGGATGCTGACGTTTACCGATTCCTGAAGTTCTTCACTTTCATGAGTATTGAAGACATCAATGCGCTGGAAGAAGAAGATAAAACCAGTGGTAAAGCGCCGCGCGCGCAGTACGTACTGGCCGAAGAAGTGACGGGTATGGTTCACGGTGCTGAAGGTCTGGCGGCGGCGAAACGTATCACGCAGAGCCTGTTCTCCGGTTCCCTGAGCGAAATGACGGAAGTCGATTTCGGCCAGCTGGCGCAGGACGGCCTGGAGCTGTTCGAAGTACCGCGTGATACCGACCTGCAGCAGGCGCTGGTGATTGCCGGTATGGCACCGTCTAAAGGCCAGGCGCGTACTATGATTTCTTCAAACGCGGTTTCTGTGAACGGCGAAAAACAAACTGACACCGAGTATAACTTCGCCGAAGGTGATCGGTTGTTCGGTCGTTATACCCTGCTGCGTCGCGGTAAAAAGAACTATACGCTGCTGCTTTGGGCGTAAGTTTTAGGCCGGAAGAACGGAGGGCTGAAGAGCCTTCCGTTTTTGTCCTCTGATCTTAGTTATCCCGCCATCATCCCCGATGACGTTGCAATCGGAAGTTCTTCATGAAAAACATTCTTTCCATCCAGTCACACACCGTTTTTGGGCATGCAGGTAACAGTGCGGCTGAATTCCCTATGCGTCGCATGGGCGCAAACGTTTGGCCGCTGAACACCGTTCAGTTTTCCAATCATACACAATATGGTCACTGGACCGGCTGCGTGATGCCCGCCAGCCATCTGACCGAAATTGCGCAGGGAATTGCGGAAATTGATCGTCTGAAAGATTGTGATGCGGTGCTGAGTGGTTATATCGGTTCACCAGAACAAGGGCAGAGTATTCTGGAGATTGTCCGCAAAGTAAAAGCGGCGAACCCTGATGCCTGGTATTTTTGTGATCCGGTCATGGGCCATCCGGAGAAAGGCTGCATTGTGGCACCGGGCGTGGCGGAGTTTCATTGCAACCAGGCGCTGGTGAACTGCGATATCGTTGCGCCAAACCTGCTGGAGCTTGAACTGCTGAGCGGTCATGCGGTGGCAAGTGTTGAAGAGGCTGTTGCTACCGCCCGTGAGCTTATCGCCAAAGGCCCGAAAATAGTGCTGGTGAAACATTTAAGCCGCGCGGGATATCACAGCGATCGCTTTGAAATGTTGTTGGTGACGGCGCAAGAAGCCTGGCACATCGACCGGCCACTGGTCGATTTCGGCGTGCGCCAGCCTGTGGGTGTTGGCGACCTGACCAGCGGATTATTGCTGGTGAATCTGCTGAAAGGTGAGGCGCTGGATAAAGCACTGGAGCACGTTACTGCTGCCGTTTATGAAGTGATGCTGGCAACCCATGCAATGGGCGAGTACGAGCTACAAGTCGTTGCCGCGCAGGACAAGATGGTGAAACCAGACCACCACTTCCCGGCAGTAAAATTGTAATGCGCGCATAAAAAAACGCCCCGTGCTGATGCAGACGGGGCGTTTTTTGTGTCAGAAGATCACATCAGCGCTTATTTCAGGCCTTCCGCGGTCATGGCGGTATCAACTGCCGGACGGGCTGCAATACGATCCAGATACGCATTCAGATCTGTCAGTGCGCTCAGATCGAACTTCAACGCTTTTGCCCACCCCATCACGGTAAACAGATAGGCGTCTGCCACGCTGAAGCGTGCACCAAGCAGGAACTGTTGCCCTTTCAGGGACGCATTCACATAAGCAAATTTTTTGCTCATCACTTCGCGCGTCAGCGTTTTGAATTCATCAGGTGTTTTTGGGTTGAACAGCGGGGAAAAACCTTTGTGCAGTTCAGTCGCGATGTAGTTCAGCCATTCCAGCGCATGGTAGCGTGCCAACGTGCCTTGTTCCGGCATTAACTGACGGTCTGGTTTCTGATCTGCAAGATACTGCACGATCGCCACGCCTTCGGTCAGAATGCTGCCATCATTGAGCAACAGTGTCGGAATTTGCCCTTTTGGGTTCACCGCGAGGAAGTCATCACCGGTTTCAGTTTTCTTAGTTGCGAGATCAACTTTCTCAATGCTGAAGTCGAGCCCGGCTTCACGAAGGACGATATGTGGAGAAAGGGAACAGGCACCGGATTTATAATACAGTTTCATAAACACTCCATTGGATGAACACCCGCGTGAACCGTGGAGCACCTCTGTTTCACGGAACAGCGATATGGCTATATAAAGTCTGCTTATATCCTAGAACCGGCGGGAGCAAAAGTCAGTGTTTTAATTGTGACAGCGAGTTCAGTTGCTCACATTTTGATGCACACAGTGGCGGACATGGCTGCCCGCCACTTTATCCTTTTAGCGGGAATGCAAATTCAGGAAATCCCGGATTGCGAGTTCAACATTTTCAGGTGCAGGAAGCATCGGGGAGCGCAGCTCATTATCCATCAGACCATCCAGCGATAGCGCGTATTTGATGGCTGCGGGATTTGGCGCAGAAAACATCAGCCTGATCATCGGCAGCAGGCCAAAAAAGGTTTTGCGTGCAGCGACGATGTCATGTTCTTTGAACTGCCTGATGAGCTGGACAAATTCTTCCGGAAAAATATGTGAGGAAGCGGCAATCGCACCCGCACCGCCCAAACTCAACGTCGAAAATATCTGAACATCCTCGCCGCACAGAACATCCAGTTCGCCGTCAGCGATCAGCGAAAGCGTCAGCTCTATGCTGCCGCCGCAATCTTTGACCGCAGTGATTTGCGGGTGTTTTGCTAACTGACGGAATGTATCCAGCTCCATCTGTACGCCGGTACGATAAGGGATATTGTAAAGGACGACCGGTACTGAAGAGTTATCGGCAATCTCAGTAAACCATGCCACCAGAGCGGGCTGAGACGGACGAATATAGTAGGGAGCGGGGATGAGCAGCCCGGCGACAGGGCGCTCTAAAATGGCATTCTGCATTTCACGGATCACCGGCATATGCGTTCCCGAAAGCCCCATGATGACCTGATGACCGGGCACAACGTCTAATACGGCGTCAAGCACCTGTAGCTGTTCTTCTTTGGTGAGCATAGGGGCTTCACCGGTAGTACCGCAGACGACAACACCGTCCACGCCCCGTTTGAGCAGCCGGGTGCACAATGATTTCAGTGCAGTAAAGTCGATCTCACCCTGATGGAAAGGTGTGACCAGCGGGACCCAGATACCTGAAAACGATGACATGATGTAATTCCTTAAACGGCGTGATTTATCAGCCTCGGATCATGTCAGTAAAACAGGGACGAGCGCCAATTGAATGAATTAATAAGGTGTTTTGAGTTATCTATAGCGCTTATAAATAGTCGTTTTAAATACCCGCAGGCATATTCATTTCGTTGCTTAGCAGGGTGTTTAACACATCTACCGGCACGGGGCGGGAGAAAAGATAACCTTGCAAATGCGAGCAACCTGCTGATACTAAAAAAGATTTTTGGAGCTGATTTTCTACGCCTTCTGCGATCACGTTCAGGTGCATTTTATTTCCAAGCTGCGATACGGCGGAAACTATCGCCGCAGTATCATTCACTTCTGTGACGTACTGCACAAACGAACGGTCGATTTTTACGCTGTCTACTGAGATATCTTTCAGCAAGCTAAGGCTGGAGTACCCGGTACCGAAATCATCCAGGGAGATTTTAACCCCCAGTTTACGCAATTTAGCCAGATGACTCAGGCTCACGGCGTTGGCATTCATGACCGACGTCTCTGTCAGTTCAAGCTCCAGACGCGACGGCGGGAAATTTTCTTCCGCCAGAACAGCCAGTATGCGTGGTCCAAAATCAGGTTCACCGAGCTGAACTGCCGACACATTAATCGCCAGATTCAGTTGCTCAAAATGCTTAATATCACGGCACGCCTGGCGTAAAACGATTTCACCCAGCTGAATAACCAATCCGGTCTCTTCAGCCAGAGCAATAAACTGAACGGGAGAAACGGCACCCAGAACGCTGTGATTCCACCGAGCCAGTGCTTCAACGCAAACTACTTTTTCATCACGACTGCGCAAGATTGGCTGATAAACGCAGGATAAATCGCCGTCTTTTGCCAGAGATTCTGCCAGTGCTTTCACCATAATGCGTTTACTGACACTGCTGGCATCGAGCAATTCCGAATAGAACGAAAACATATTTTTGCCGCGTTGCTTAGCTTCCAGCAGGGCCGTATTGCCGCGACGCATGATTTCACCCGCAGTAATGTTCTCGGCACCAAACATGACGATACCAAAAGAGAGGGTAATCATCGGGTTTGCACGTGTCAGTGTAAAAGGCTGGCGCATCATCACCAGGATTTCGAGTGCCAGATTATTGGCCATTTCACTGGTCGGGCTGTTGCGTAAAATAATTGAAAATTCGTCGCCGCCAATGCGGGAAACGGTCCCGCTGTTGCCGACCTCATTACGCAAGCGCTGGCCAAATTCGCAAAGAATGGCATCACCGGCCTGGTAGCCGTATGTATCATTGATGTAGTTAAAATCGTTCAAATTCAACAATAAAAGCGCATAGGGCTCAGGGCGATACATGCGCTGCGCGGCGATCTGGCTAAGTTCTTCACTGAGTGCTGTGCGGTTTGGCAGGCCGGTTAATACATCGTGACGTGCCAGATAACGGATCTGAGCTTCTGAACTGCGCAGAAGCGAAATATCCATTATCGACGTCAGGATAAAGTGTCTGCTTTCCAGCGTAACGCGAGACTTGCGGACAAGCACATTGCGTCGTTTACCTGATGGGTCAACCAGTGTTTCTTCATTGACCGTTTTTTCGCCAGTGGCCAGGACATCATTATCGCGCTGGCGTTGCCGTGCAGCCTGATCAGGATCCGTGAAAAAGGAAACATCCTGACCAATCAATTCTTCTCGCGGGCGGCCATAAAACTCGCAGGCTTTCTGATTAAGGAATACCAGTTTTCGGTGATCGTCTTTAAGCACCGTCGCTTCGGGAAGAGCATCAAGAACTGCCTGGCATATCGCAATATCAGTAAGCATGAGTTAAATACCCCGAGCAGAAAATGAGTGTGGTATGGCGCACTGCACAAGCCAATAAACTCATCAGGTTGTTTTTGCAATTATCACTCACAATTGGATGAGAATATTACCGTTGTTTTTAAATTTTAAAATTCAATCGGTTGTCACGCCCTAAGTAAGGTATTCGATATATTATTCGGGTGAATAACGATCAACTCAGTTCAATGCGGTTTTTGCCTGCAGATTTTGCGCGATACAAAGCATGATCTGCCTGGATCAGCAGGTGGGATATTGAGTCCTGGTCAGGTTTGCTAAATGCCATCCCCACGCTCACCGTCATCGGGATATTATGCTGCGAATTCTGCGCTAATTGAAAACGTATCGTTTCTGCCATCAGGATCGCCTGTTCTTTAGGCTTCATCGTCAGGCAGGCAAACTCCTCTCCACCGATGCGGGCAAAAATATCTTTTTTCTCAAGTGTGGAATTAACCACATTACAGAAGAAAACCAGCGCAGAGTCTCCGCCGGCGTGACCGTACTGGTCGTTAAGTCTCTTAAAGTTATCCAGATCAAATAATATCAGCTGCAAAGGAAACGCCTGGTTTTTTCGCTTTCTGATCAGTTCATTACCATATTCCAAAAATGCCCGACGGTTTCCTACCCCGGTGAGCGGATCACACAATGAATCCTGTTTATAGCCGAGTTGTCCGCGCTCATACACCATGGCCAAAATAATGAAAGACAAGCAAATCGCATAGAGAATGGCTTCGAAAATCAGGATAGCGAAAAAACCGCTACTATGGCCTCCGGCCATTTCAGCATAAGGCAGGCCGTTATCGAAGAAAGGGCGTGCCAGATAGAAACAGGCATGGAAAAAGCTCAGGGGCAGGGCTGGCCAAAAGGTGATATGCAGTTGTTTGCGCGCATGCCAAATCTCAAGAGTGGTCATCAGGGTATAAGCAGCGGTTAACAGTGACGTCAGTAAAATCCGCTGGGGAAGGCTGTGATAAAAAACCGGTGACAGGCAAAAAAATGCCCACACAATGGGCCCGGCAAAAACCGCGGGCAAAATAATCCTGCGTCCTGTGAACATCCGTACTGCTGACCACATGATCCCGTAACAGAGTAATATCATCATGTTACTGATAACGACGGGAATGATACTGTCAGGATCAGCACGCATACTGCTGAGCTGCGTTCCGGCAGTTGCGAATGCCAGCATGAGCGCGGTCAGGCCCAGGGTTGGGTCCCTGCGGCCACCAATCCAAGCGAACAACATGACGCCCGTCAGCAGGATGAGAATATAAAGTTCAAAAATGAATAACGTGTAAACGTCGAGATGCATAAAGCCTATGAGTTGTTATTTGCGGGTGTGCCGGAGGTTATTTTCACTGATAAACACCGCAGGACGGAAACACTTTTAGGAAAATTAGGAATTTCTTTATAAATGTAATAATCAGCGCCAGGGATCGCCGGAGAAAACAGCTCAGAGATTTTTTTTGGTACCGAATTTCTCATCCCATTCACGGCGATAGCGGCGGGATTGTTTGCGGCCCTTGAGCCACAGGTAGGTGCAGACCACACAGACGCCTGCCGAAAAGACGATATTACGCATATCCTGATCATAAAAAATGACCAGTACGCAATCGAGCGCGGCCACAATCGCAAACCATTTATGCATATGCGACTGCCTGCGGGTTTCGGCATTCATACGCTTGAGCTGACGCCCTTCATCCAAGACTTTTCTTTGATCCATCGATGTTTCCTGGTGAGAGTGGCCTGAGTAAAAGCAGACGTCGTTTTTTAAGGATAGCTAATCATGAATTTGAGGAACTTCAACATAATATTAACTGATCCAAAAATTATTATCGCTGAGTTCCTGCCAATTCAATTCGCCGATAAAAGCCTTTTAATCGCTGATTTTACAGTATTTTAATTCACATTTCTGAGTAAAAAAAAGAACAGTGGCTGGTGGGAAAGTATTACGAATTGCTGCTGAGGATTGATTTTTCAACATAACGTAGATTATCGTTTCAGAATTATCTTAATTTTCGGTGGGAAAATGAGCGATTCATCTTCACGAAAGATCGTTGATTCGGCCAACATTTATCAGGATTTCGAAACCCGTTTTTATGAATGGGAAGACGGAATGTCCAGTGCCGGCTTTAAGCTGGAACTGCCTGATCGTAACAGAGAAGAGTTCGACTGGGGCGTTGCTGGTTATAACTTCGGGCGTGTGATCGGTGGGGTACTGACTGTCAGCGAACACGATATTAACCGGCAATATGGCAACCTGTTCTCCATGCCCGACCACATCGTCATTTTCATTGTTATTATCGGGGGAATGGACTGCCAGTGTTTCGGTGAACGTTTCACGCTCAATCAGGGCGATATCCTGATCCAGGATATGTCACAACCCATCAAGATCCACGTCTACCCTGGCAACCAGAAGCCACGCCTGGGCTCTTATCAGTACATCATTATGCCCAAGCACAGCTTACATTTTAATGTGGATATTGCTTCGTTGCATGGTAAACGCATACCGGCGGCATCGCCGGTAAACATCATCCTGCGCAACCATTTTGCCACGATGGTACAGGTCTTTGATCAGATGACGGAGCAGGAGATCCTGAGTACCGGTGAAGGAGCCGCATCGGTCTTCCTGCAGACGTTACATCTGGTGGCGGGTAAAAAAGTTGAACACCCGTTTGAGCAAAGCGCACGCCTGGAGCGCATCTGTTTGTACATTGAGAAGCATCTCAGCAACCCTATTGGGATCGACGTTCTGTGTAAAAATTTTGCCATTTCACGATCAGGATTGTACCGGTTGTTTGAGCCACTGGGCGGTATTGCGCAGTTTATCCGCAGCCGGCGTTTACTTATGGCGAAGCGACTCCTGCGTACGTCATCGATGTCTGACCAAAGCCTGGCGGCCATAGCCCGACAGTGCGGCCTGGAACTGAGTGCGCTGCGTCGCTACTTCCACGAGTTTTATGGTACGACGCCTTCTGAAATGCGGGAGAAATTCCGCCGTGATGCTGAGCAATCGGGTCAGTCAGATGCCACACATGTGAATTGGGTGAGCTCGCTTTAATGGATTGATTTATCAAAAATTGTTCAATATTTGTTAAATAACTACGCATTTCGTGATCTGTCACTATTCTGATTTTTGCCTAACAGAGGCGGAATCTGAGCCGTTTTTCCGGCTAAACACAGTAGACTTGGTGGAATATTCACCAGTAATCATTGAGAGTGCATTATGTTAGTCCCTCAACAGGCAGTTGATGAACAGGCTCGTCTTGCCATACTGGCTTCTCTGGGCATATTGGATTCCCCCAGAATTGAGGAAATCGACCGTATCACCCGGATGGCGGCCCGGCAGTTTCAGGCGAAAGCCGTTGTTGTTTCTTTGATTGATGCTGACCGGCAGTGGTTTTTGTCTCACACCGGAATTGATATCAGCCAGTCTCCCCGCGACACCTCTTTTTGTGGTCATACCATTCTCGAATCAGGGCCTCTGGTGGTCAGGGATGCCCGGCTGGATCTGCGATTTCATGATAATCCGCTGGTTGTCGGGGCTCCCCATGTGGTGTTTTACGCTGGCTGCGCACTGCATTCCAAAGAGGGTGTCGCGTTGGGTGCATTGTGTCTGATCGATGATCGCCCAAGAGACTGGAGCGACGAAGACCAGCAAACCTTGCTGGATATGACGGCACTGGTACAAAGCTATATTTTCCATCTGGAAAACCGCCAGTACACCGCACGGGTAGAAGATAATCTGGCAAAAAGTGAAGCCTTGTTTGAACAGACATTTGCCCATGCGGCTGTCGGGTTTTCTTTAGTCGGGCTCGACTGGCGCTGGCTGCGTATTAACCCGCAGGTCTGCAATATGCTGGGCTATGCGGAATATCAGCTACGGGCTTGCCTGTTACACGATGTGACCCATCCCGACGATCTGTACGCCGAAAATGTACTAATTCCCCGATTGCTGTCGGGTGAGATCAACAGCTTCAGCGTTGAGAAATTTTTGCAGCGGGCTGATGGCAGTACATTATGGGTGACACTGACGGCTTCGCTGGTCCGTAACGCAGCAGGTGAAGCCCATCACTATATTGTCGTTATCAGTGATATTACTGAGCGTAAACACATCGAGCAGGCGCTTTACTCGTTACAGGAGGATCTCGAGCGTCGTGTTGCTGCCCGCACCCATGAGTTACAGGTAGCCATGGATCAGCTTCATCAGGAAATCGCACAGCGACTGACGCGGGAGCGGGAACTGACAGAGAGTAAAAATCGTCTGCGAGCCATCACTGATAATATCCCGGCACTGATTTGCCATGTTGATGCAAACGAGCAGTACACTTTCGTGAACCATTTTCATGCTAACTGGTATGGGGTTGCTGAAAATCAGGTCCGCGGACAGCAGGTGAGAGACGTGGTGGGTTATGACAGTTATGAAAAAATTCAGCCTTATATTCGCCAGGCGTTGCAGGGCCTGACGGTCAGCTATGAGATTGAGCTTCCCGACCATTCCCGCCACGGTCAGGGCGGTGTTCTCCACACCACGCTGATCCCCTGTGATGATATTCGTAATGGATACTATGGCCTTTCGACCGATATCAGTGAAATTAAAGCGTTGCAGGCGCAGCTGGAATTCGAAGCGAATCACGATTCACTGACCGGCTTACCAAACCGCCGTGCGTTTCAACAATCACTGATTTATGCGGCAAAACAACAAGAAAAAGCAGACAAAGATATCGCATTACTTTTTTTAGATATTGATAATTTTAAAGCGTACAACGACACCTATGGGCACGAATTTGGTGATTTGATTCTGAAATTCTTCGGGCATACTTTGCGGGATAACCTGCGCTCACAAGATGTGGTGGCACGCCTGGCGGGGGATGAGTTTACGGTATTGTTGAGCCAGCTTGTCAACACGGAAAGCGACGTTAGCCGGATTTGCATCAGCCTGATGAGCGCTTTGCACTCCATCGAACGCGTGGCCGGTGTTCCGGTGGCGATTTCTGCCAGCATTGGCGTGGCGGTCGGGCGGGCCCGCCAGACTTTATTACCTGATACGCTCATGGCACGTGCGGATGCGGCAATGTACCGGGCAAAACAAAGCGGGAAAGGCCGTTACTACATGGGGTAGGGTTCCGGCAAAAAAAACGCCTCCGGAAGGAGGCGTTCGTCAACCATCGTCAGATTCTTGCTGCGCTTACTGTGCAGAAGCCAGTTCAGGTTGTTTCTCGTCAGTTTCACGATCCAGCGTCATACGGTGCAGTTTAGATGCGGTGACCAGCATCAGGACTGCAATCACGCCGGTCGCTATACCAATTTGCAAGAATACGTGGCTGTAGATCGCCAGTGAAGCGTGCGCATCATCGATATCAGCAGGAACCGCGGTCAGGTTCGCTACATAACCTGCGATAATCGCGGCGGCGGCGGTCGTCAGGAACCATGCGCCCATGATGAAGCCCATCAGACGTTGTGGAACCAACTGTGCCACCATCGCCAGACCCAGACCAGAAATCATCAGCTCACCGATACTCTGCAACGCATAGCTCAGTACCAGCCAGTTAACAGATACAATCCCATGTTCGTTGGCCAGGCTTGCACCCCACGGCAGCACCAGGAATGCACCTGAACACAGCACCATGCCGATCGCAAATTTATGCGGCATTGGCATGCGGTCGCCCACTTTGGTGTAAACCGCCGCCAAAATCGGGCTGGCAACCATGATCCAGAACGGGTTCAGTGCCTGGAATTGTTCAGGCTGGAAGCTGATGCCCAGCAGATCGTGACCGACATTATGGATAGCGAAGAAGTTCAGGGAAGTTGGCATCTGGCTGTACAGCACGAAGAACACCACGGCTTCCATCATCAGCAGGAACGCCACAATCATCTTACGGCGTGCGATGCCTTGCATGGCGAAGGTTTCTTTCGCAAACACAATAATGATACCGACAGAAACCACACCCAGAACCATACGCGCGATGGTTTGGTTATGCAGCAACCAGCTGGAAATGAACACCAGCGCTACAACGCCAACCAGCACCATCAGCAGTTTTTGGAACTGCAGCGGCGCGAAATCGGGTTTTGAACCCTGACGTTTCACCCATTTGCGGCAGAACAGGAAGTTCACGATAGTGATCAGCATACCGACGACGCTCAGGGAGAACGCGACGCTCCAGCCATACTTCGCGGCCAGCCATGGAGTAGCAAGCATAGAGAAGAATGAACCGATGTTGACCGACATGTAGTACATAGTGAATGCGCCATCAAGACGCGGGTCATCTTTTTCGTAGCAGGTAGAAAGCAATGAGGATGGATTTGCTTTAAACAGGCCGCTGCCGACGGCGATAGTCGCCATACCCAGATAAACCCAGAAGATTTCGTGGCCGGAATACGCAACGAATGAATAACCCAGCGCCAGCACGATCGCACCCAGCACGATCACACGCTTCGACCCCAGCACTTTATCGCCCAGCCAGCCGCCGATTGCCACGAAGCCATAAACCAGTGCACTAAATGAGGAGAAGAGGGTAATGGAATCAGCTTCACTCAGGCCAAGCATTTTGACCAGGTAAACCGCCATGATCCCTTGCAGGCCGTAGTAACCGAAACGTTCCCACAGTTCGATGGAGAAGATCAGATAAAACGCTTTTGGCTGTTTAAATGCGTTCAGGCTCACGCTTTCATTATTTGGAGTTTTGTTTGCAGTTGACACTCGTACCTCTGTTTATTCCTTTCGCCCGTGAATGGCGAAAACGCATAAGTGGCGCGAAATAAGCACCCTTTGCATTGTTATAAGATGGGATGACGGCAAGTAATGTTCACTATCTTCGTAAATGAGGCAAGGAGTTTGAAATGTATCGTTACATTTAACTTATCCGTCATGATTAAACTATGTTCGAAATGTTATGCAGAATTAACGTTTATGTTTTCTAAATAGACAATGTGAATATGTTGTATGAATAATAATCCGAAGTCATGATTCGTTTTTGTTTTTCAATGAAAGTCATGAATGGATTCTTAAGCTAAAAAATTATGAATAAGCAGTGAATATGTCTGGGTTGCGGTATTGATTTCGGGGTTTTATGAATCAGAGCGTGGCGAGCGAAGATGTGAGCTGAGCGGGAAATAATCTGATGTGATCTGTCTCTCGTTTTAACACTAAATTTCCGATTGAAAATAAGATTAGTACGACTTATGGCGGTTAGGCGGCGGAGGTATTTACATTTGGTGAATTCGGCAGGCGAATATCCTGCCGAAAAGGAGGGGTAAAGCATGAATGAAAAATGCGCCCGGATTTACTTATTGAGCGTATCGCCCAGCGTCTGAATCAGGCGGTTTGACCAGCTGAACAGCGCAGCGGTCAGCAGAATATCCACAGATTGTGTGGCACTGTAACCGGCATCAGATAAACCGTGCAGGCGTCGGGCGTCAAAACGTTCGGGCGTCCGGGTTAAGGTAATCACTGCACCCAGCAACGCCGCTTCTTTCGCATCAGCCAGCTTTTGCGAGACAAAATCAACGGCGTCATCCCGATGATTCTCTCTAAACAGTTCATCAATCAGCGTTTCACTTCCTCCTGCTTCAAGATAAAGACGGCCGTGGATCCCTGCGCAATACAGGCACCCGTTTAGCTGCGACGTCGTCACCGCCGACAGCTCACGCCATGCGGCTTTCGGACGTTCCCCGGCCTGCATAATATTATTAAACACGGCCGAAAATTCGCTCAGCGCATCCGCATCATGAACCAGCAATGTATAAAAAGAAGAAGAACGTGCATTGGGTGCGATCAAATCCAGCACATCCTGCTGGTGACGGCTAGCCGTTTCTGGCACTACTTCCGGCAGGCGTGACGTCCATTGCAGCATAGCCAGCGAGAAACCTTTTTGCTCGCAACCTTCCGGCGATGGAAATCCAGGTAATACGGCTGCAGCACGCCCACGAAGGCCGTTCAGTATGGCCAGCACACGCGCCTGATAGCTGACAAAACCAATGAGCTGCGTGAACGTGACAATATCGCGCGTACTTAGCCCGACGTCGTAAAGCTGATCAAGCATCGGCGCGGTAATTAATGTCGGTTGGGTAGCAAGCAGGCGGGCGAACTGGGTAATGTGAGTCTGGCGAATATTACTTTCACGGGAGGCGTCAGGGCTGGAAAGCGGGGCGAGTCGTGCGGCGTAATGGCTACAGAGAGACTGCACGCCGCTGACCTGTGCTACGGTGAGCGCGCTGCTCAGGCGATCATATAAAGACAGTGTTTCCGTACGTGAAACGCTCAGTGTGTCGGGGAACAGTACTTCATAACAGGCGCGGGAAGCGCGCAGCAGCCCCTGACGCTCATTCAGTAACTGTCGAAGTGTCGGGTCAAGCTGAATATCCAGGCCCAGCAAAAAGCGATCCTGAACCTTAGCGGCGTGCGGATCGAGTGGCAAATGACCCTGCTGGCTGGATTGTGTTTCATGATACCAGCCGCTGTGTGCGGCCTTGCGTTGTTGTTCCATGAACGGGTCCTTTACTTCAAGCCTGTTAATCAGGCAAATTTTCAGACCCTATCGTTGCCGATACCGTTGTCGAGATAAAATAATGTTAAGCGATAAATCATAGCAAAATGGAATAGACGCTACTGAATCTCTATTTATCCGGGGTCAGCAGTACTAATTTCCGTCGCGACGCCAGGCATCGGCAGTCAATGCCTCGCCAAAATGGCTGGAGATGAGCCGTTTGGTAAGGTCATGAAGCGGTGCAGCGAGCACTTCCGCCGTGTTTCCCCGCTCAACCACTTCGCCTTCGTGCATCACCAGAACCTGATCGCTGATGTGCTTCATCATGCCAAGGTGCTGGGTAACGTAAATGTAGGAAATCCCCTGCTTTTCCTGAAGTTCCAGCATCATATTGATGATTTGAGAGCGCATTGACATATCCAGCGACGCCAGCGCTTCATCGGCAATAATCACTTTGGGTTGCAGGATCAGCGCACGAGCCAGCGCAACGCGTTGTTTCTGGCCTGATGCCAGCATATGAGGGTAATAATTGGCATGATCGGGTAGCATGCCAACCAGCCGCAATGTCTGATTGATCCGCTGCTCCCGCTGCTGAGCATCCATTTCACCGTTGAGGCGCAGCGGGGCCTCAAGCAACTGGCCGATACGCTGACGCGGATTGAGTGATGTACTCGGGTCCTGAAAAATCATGCGGATCTGCTGGCTGCGGAAGCGATAATCGCGAAACACCAGCGGATGTTCATCAATCAGGATTTCACCACCGCTCGGCTCAACCATGCCAGACAACATTTTGGCCAGTGTGGATTTACCTGACCCGTTCTCTCCGATAATCGCCAGCGTCTGTTTTTCACGCAACGTGAAGCTGACAGGTTTCACGGCATCGAGATCCATTTTACGGAACAGGCCGGTGCGGTAACGGAACGTTTTGCTCAGGTTACGAACTTCAAGCATGGTCTCGGCCATTATTGTTCCTCCATGTTCAGCGGGAAATGGCAGGCAAAAGCATGGGTTTTTGCCAGACGCAGGCCTGGTGTTTCAATGCATTTTTTTTGCGCGTAAGGGCAGCGCGGCCCCAGCCGGCATCCAATCGGCAAATGCTCCAGCGAAGGAATCGCGCCCGGCAGCGTATTCAGGCGGCTTTTATGTGGCAGTGAACGGCCAAAATCGGGCATAGCCCGGATCAGCGCCTGCGTGTAAGGGTGGTGCGGCGCGCTCAGCAACTCTTCGCACACCGCACTTTCTACCGTTTGCCCGCAGTACAACACGTTAATCCGGTTGGCCCACTTACTCATCATTTGCAGGTCGTGGCTGATGAGCAAAATGGTGGTGTTATTGTTCTGGTTAAGCCGTGCCAGCAAGCGGAAGATCTGCGCCTGAGTGGTCGGTTCCATAGCGTTGGTCGGTTCATCTGCAATCAGCAAACGCGGCTGATTTGCCAGTGCGATGGCAATCATCACTTTCTGGCATTCACCTTCGGTCAGCTCATACGGATAACTGGCCATAATATCTTTATGATCTTTAATCCCAACGCGGTGCAGCAACTCGATGGCGCGTTTTTTTCGCCATTTCCATCGCTGATACCAGCGGCCTTTGTACGTCCAGCCGGGAATGGCCTGAATCAGCTGACGACCAATGTTTTCGGAAGGATCCAGACAAGACTGAGGTTCCTGAAAGATCATTGAGACGTTTTTCCCGACCAGTTCCCGACGCTCGCGCGGAGTGAGCTGCAAAAGGTCGATATCATCAAAGCGCATCCGGTCAGCGGTGACGCGCCAGTTGTCTTTGGTAACGCCGCAGATAGCTTTGGCAATCAGGCTTTTACCGGAACCGGATTCGCCCACCAGCCCGCGCACTTCACCGGCATTGAGCGTAATGCTCACACGGTCAACCGCTTTTACCGGGCCGTCGGCGGTCATAAATTCGATGGTCAGGTTACGGATATCGAGTAACGGCATTATTCCACCCCTGCATTAATCGCCCGGCGCACACCATCGCCCAGCAGATTGATGAGCAGAACGCTGATAAGGATTGCCGCACCCGGCAGCATCACCGTCCAGGGCGCAACATAGACCAGTTCAAGCGAATCACCGAGCATCGCCCCCCATTCCGGGGATGGAAGTTGCGCGCCTAAATCCAGAAAGCCTAATGCAGCAATATCCAGAATGGCCATCGACAGCGCGCGGGTAAACTCAGTCGCCAGCACGGCCACAATGTTCGGCAGCACCGCATAACGCAGAATTTGCCAGGTCGAGGCACCGTCCAGACGCACGGCTACCACGTACTCTTTCTCCAGTTCGTCATGCACGGCGCTGTAAATTGTACGAGAAATGCGTGGCAATAACGCCAGCCAGACGGCCAGCATGGCGTGCTCAAGTTTCGGGCCGATAAACGCGACGACCACAATCGCCAGCAGCAGGGAAGGGATGGACAGCAGCGTATCGAGAATATGGTTGAGAATCGCTGATTTCAGCCCACGCGTGATGCCCGCCAGCACACCGATAAGCACGCCACACAGCGACGCCACGAGGGTGATCACCAGCGCGCCGCCGATAGTCGGTGCCGCGCCGGTTAACATCCGGCTGAGTAAATCACGGCCTAAATCGTCGGTACCGAGGAAGAACGACACATTCCCGTAGCGCGACCACGACGGCGGCAGCAACTGGTAGCCGAGGAATTGCTGATCAAGCGCATACGGTGCCAGCAGATGCCCGAAAACACACAGAAACAGCAGCCCCAGCACGCCGTAGAAGCCGATCATCGACAGCGTATCGCGATAGAAAATCCCCCATGTATGACGAAGCGGGCTGGGAACCTGTTTTTCACGGTATACATTATCGAAGGGCATACCATTCCTTATGTTTCAATGGATTCATCAGTGCACCCAGAATGTCTGAAAGTACGTTAACCACAATCACCAGTGAGCCGACCACCATCACACCGGCGGAAATTGCGGCGTAGTCCTGCTGACGGATCGCGTTGATCAGCCAGCGGCCAATGCCGGGCCAGTTAAAGACCACTTCCGTAATCATCGCCAGCGTAAGCATGGTGGAAAACTGCAGGCCCAGCTTTGGGATAATCGGTGGCAGCGCATTGTGTAAAACATGGCGACGGATAATAGTAAAACGTGACAGGCCGCGGGTTGCAGCGGCTTTCACGTAGTTTTTCGCCAGCACGTCATCAGTCGAAATGCGCATCAGGCGGATCACTTCGGTGGTCGGCGCAACCGCCAGCGCGGCAATCGGCAAAATCATGTGGCGGATGGCGCTGATGATCATCTCGTGGCGATACGGCGAATGCGAAAGCCAGGCATCAACCAGTGTCAGACCGGTCACGGTTTTCAACTGATACAACAAATCAAGACGCCCGGAAACCGGCAGCCAGCCGAGCTGTAAAGAGAAGAACAACATCAGCAGAACGGCCAGCCAGAATACCGGGATAGAAAAGCCGAGAAGCGCAATGCTGCTGATCGCCACATCCGGCCATTTTCCGCGCATTACACCCGCCATGATCCCTAATGGGATCCCGACAAACAGCGCCAGCGCAAAGGCCAGAACGCACAGTTCCATGGTGGCCGGGAATACCGCTTTCAGCTGATAAGTAATGCTTTCGCCGTTGATGCTCGAGACGCCAAAATCAAACTGGCACAGCCCTATAAAATAGAAGCGATAAGCATCCCACAAGGACGCACCGCGCAATGGCGCATTCGGCGTGAAATAGCTCAGGCTGAACGCTACCAGACTGAGGAAAAACAGCGTGACCAGCAGCAACAAAATACGGCGTAACGTGAAGATAATCATGGTGCTTTCCTTCCTTCGTCATCACGGAAGACGCCTGCAAATGAAGAGTTGCCGAACGGACTCAGGACCAGCCCTTTGATATCGTAACGGTAGGCCTGAAGGCGTAGCGAGGAAGCCAGCGGCAGCACCGGTAATTCCTGTTCGAGGATTTTTTGTGCCTGCTGATAAAACTCGATGCGCTGCGAAAGTTGCTGTGACAACAGGCCCTGACGCAGTAATTCATCAAATGCCGGATCACACCAGTGAGCATAGTTGGTCTGCGAATGAATCGCCGCACAGCTGAGCATCGGGCGGAAAAAACTGTCCGGGTCATTACTGTCCGTCGACCAGCCGGTCAGCGTCAGGTCATGGTTCATCTCCATCAGCTTGGCTTCCTGGAAACGGCCTTCAACCGGCACAATCGTCACTTTAATCCCTACCTGCGCTAAATCCGCCTGAATAAGTTCAGCGGTTTTCAGCGGGCTCGGGTTAAACGACTGCGACGCCGTCGGCACCCACAGATGCAGATTCAGTTTTTCCTGCCCGAGATCTTTGAGGATTTGTCTGGCTTTGGCCGGATTGTATTCCGTCACCTGCGCATTGCTGTCATACGCCCACGAGGCGCGCGGCAAAATTGACGCCGCCGTTTCTGCCGTGCCGTAATAAATCGACTGCATCAGACGCTGGTTATTAATAGAAAGCGCCACGGCCTGACGGATACGCGGATCGTTAAGCGGCGCTTTATTGGTATTAAATGCCAGATAGGCAACATTCATGCCCGGACGCAGGGAAAGACGCAGACGCGGATCTTCACGCAAAATCGACAGCTGGCTGGCCGCCGGATACGCCAGAACATCGCACTCACCGGTGAGCAATTTAGACAAACGTCCTGTGCCGCCGACGCCCATGTCGATCACAATCTGCGCCATGCGCGGCGTGCCTTTCCAGTATTGCCCGTTGCGTTCAAGACGCACGTACTGGCCGGTGCGGTATTCGCCCAGCTGGAACGGGCCGGTGCCGACAGGCTGACGGTCTATTTCTTCTTCATTGCCTGATTTCGTCAGACTGGCCGCATATTCAGCGGAAAGTACCGGTGCGTAATGGGTCGCCAGATGCCAGAGAAAAGAGGCATCGGGATTATTCAGGCGAAACTCGACCGTGTAATCATCGAGCTTTTTGATGCTTTTCACCGTTTTGGCAAACTGCAAACTGTCGAAATACGGGTACTCTTCGCCGTTAACGCCGTGGAAATGATTATTCGGATCAATAATGCGCTGGAAGCTGAACACCACGTCATCGGCGTTCATTTTACGTGAAGGTGTAAACCCGCTGGTTTTCTGAAAAGGCACATCTTTGCGCAGATGGAAACGGTAGGTTGCGCCGTCGTCGAGCACTTCCCAGCTTTGCGCCAGTTCAGGGATCAGGCGATAGGTATACGGGTCAACGTCCAGCAGACGGTCGTAAAGCTGTGCAGCGAGCGTATCAATAATCAGCCCGCTGCTGGCTTTTTGCGGATTGAAGGTATTGACCATGCCGTTGACGCAATAGACAAAGCCGCTCTGGCGAATATCTTTGACTGGCGCGCTGGCAACCGTCGGGCTGGTATGTGTTGGAGCAGTCTCAGCAAAAACTGCTGTGGACAAACTGCTCAGTAAAAGCATCCACAAAGTTAGACGACGCATAAAGGCTTCAAAGTTAAGGTGCAATGCCTTAAGTGTACCGTACTCTGCGAGGTACCCCAATCCATTGCACAAAACAGGGTGAAATCCTGCGGCACTTCGCGCAGATTTTATCCGTTCCTCCAGAAAACCCTTGAAATTGCGCTGGCATTGTTATGTTATATTATAACAATAATTGCAGGCGAAGCATTTTGCCTGCGCGGTCTTCTGATTCGAGGTTAACTATGTCTTTACTGCCCGTCACCGTGCTTTCCGGCTTTCTGGGCGCGGGGAAAACTACCGTGCTGAACCATATTCTGAATAACCGTGAGGGCATGCGCGTAGCGGTGATCGTCAATGATATGAGCGAAGTGAATATCGATGCGGCGCTGGTCGCTAACGAAATTACGCTCGACCGCCAGCAGGAAAAACTGGTGGAAATGAGTAACGGCTGCATCTGCTGCACGCTGCGGGAAGATTTACTGATTTCCGTGCGTGAGCTGGCACAGGCGGGGCGGTTTGATTATCTGCTGATTGAATCGAGCGGGATCTCAGAGCCGCTGCCGGTGGCGGAAACCTTTACGTTCGAAGATGAGAACGGTGAAAGTCTCTCGCAGTTTGCGCGGCTGGATACGCTGGTCACCGTCGTGGATGGCGTCAATTTCATGCAGCAATATCAGGAAGCCCGCAGTGTGCAGGAGGCGGGTGAAAGTCTGGGTGATGACGATGAGCGAAGCGTGACCGACCTCCTGATTGACCAGATTGAATTTTGTAACGTGTTGCTGGTGAGCAAAACGGATTTGCTCGACAGCCGGCAGCAGCGTGAAGTGATCGCGTTACTGAAAAGCCTGAACCCGGCAGCGCAAATCATCCCTATATCACCGGGCAGTTTGCCGCTGGAAAACGTGCTCAACACCGGTCTTTTCGATTTCGCCAAAGCGCAGCAGGCTCCGGGCTGGCTGAAGGAACTGCGCGGCGAACACACGCCGGAAACCGAGGAATATGGCATCAGCAGTTTTGTCTACACCGCGCGCCGGCCTTTTGATCCGGATAGATTCTACCGTGTGGTACACGGGGACTGGGGAGGCGGGACGTTGTTGCGGTCGAAAGGCTTTTTCTGGCTGGCGACGCGTCCGCGTTTTGCCGGGCAGTGGAGCCAGGCGGGCGGGATCGCGCGTTATGGCATGGCGGGGATTTTCTGGCGCGCATTGCCCGAAAATGACTGGCCGCAGGATGAAGAAACCCGCCAGCAAATCATGGAAAAGTGGGTTGAGCCGTTTGGGGATATGCGTCAGGAGCTGGTATTCATCGGCCAGCATCTGGATAAAGAAGAGATTATTCACCGGCTGGATGCGTGCCTGCTGAGTGAGCAACAAATGGCCGAAGGGATCGACAGCTGGATGGCGATGGCCGATCCTTTCCCGGAATGGTAGTCCGTAATGACGGTAAGGTTGTTCAAAAAGTAGCCGTAAAAACAGTGTGGTAATGAGAAATATTCTCAACAAAACACTTTACAGACGATACTGAGAACCATTATCATTCATTTCACCGAACGAGAGGTGTCCCGCCAGGGGCGTTAATCGCGAGGTACGACATTGCTCACATTGCTTCCAGTATTACTTAGCCAGCTCGGGTGCTGGCTTTTTTTTGCCTGTTATTCAGTCACTTTCCTGCGCATTCACCTGTATTCCGTGCTTTTTCAACATTCCGCGTAACTGATGATACGTCACGTTAAGCAGCTCAGCGGCTTTGCGCTGGTTGAAACGCGCCTGCCGCAACGCCAGCTCAATCAGATTTTTTTCCTGACCGGTGACCCACTGTTTTAAATCCAGCGGCAACGCCGGTAACGAAACACTCTCACGCGGTTCCTCCGGTGCGGAATACGCTGCCCGCTGAGCAAACGGATTCAGAATAATGTTATCCAGCGGAAAATCGCTGGTGCCGTGCCGGTACATCGAGCGCTCCACGACGTTTTTCAGTTCGCGGATATTGCCCGGCCAGCGATAGCGCATCAGCGTTTCGCGGGCATGTTCGGTAAAACCGGGGAACAGCGGCAGGGAGAGTTCGCGGCACATCTGGATGGCAAAATGCTCAGCCAGCAACATGATGTCCTGCTGGCGCTCACGCAGCGGCGGAAGCTGAACGACGTCAAACGCCAGGCGGTCGAGCAAATCCGCGCGGAATTTTCCGGCGGCGGCCAGTGCCGGAAGATCATCATTCGTCGCGCATACCAGCCGCACATCGACCTGTAACGGCTGGCTGCCGCCGACGCGTTCCAGATGTCCGTATTCGATCACGCGTAATAATTTTTCCTGGACCAGCATCGGCGCGGTCGCCAGTTCATCAAGAAATAACGTGCCGCCGTCTGCCCGTTCAAAGCGCCCGAGATGGCGCTTCTGCGCGCCGGTAAACGCCCCGGCTTCGTGGCCGAACAGCTCGGAATCCAGCAGATTTTCATTGAGCGCGGCGCAGTTCAGCGAGATGAACGGCCCTTGCCAGCGCGGTGACAGATAATGCAGACGGTGCGCGATGAGTTCCTTACCGCTGCCGCGTTCACCGGTAACCAGCACCGGTTTATTCAGCTTCGCCAGCTGCGAAACCTGTTCCAGTACTTCGATAAACGCATTGGCTTCGCCGAGTAAATTGTCTGTGTTATCAGGCATGAGGCTTTCCTTGTGTGGTGAAACACACTAACTCTTAGTGAAAATAATCATCTTGGAAATTAAGCATAGCAGAGACGAAAATAAAAAATTCAATTTATTCATGAAGATAATGATTTTAAAAAGTTGGCACGGATCCTGATATAGGTTTATCACCGCGGATGAAAATTTTCCTGCGGCTTTAACCGGTAAACAATTGGCCGGAAACCAAACAGAATCAAAGAGGAATTTCGATTATGGGTATTTTTTCTCGCTTCGCTGACATCATTAACGCCAACATCAACACCTTGCTGGATAAAGCAGAAGATCCGCAAAAACTGGTTCGTCTGATGATTCAGGAAATGGAAGACACGCTGGTGGAACTGCGTTCAACCTCCGCCCGTGCGCTGGCAGAAAAGAAACAGCTGATCCGCCGCATTGATCAGGGTGAATCCCAGCAGATTGAATGGCAGGACAAAGCCGAACTGGCCCTGCGTAAAGACAAAGACGATCTGGCGCGTGCAGCGCTGATTGAGAAACAGAAATTGTCCGAGCTGGTTGCGACGCTGAAAAATGAAGTGACCGTCGTAGAAGAAACGCTGGAACGCATGAAATCAGAAATTGGCGAGCTGGAAAGCAAACTGACTGAAACACGTGCCCGCCAGCAGGCGCTGACATTACGTCACCAGGCGGCAGCCTCTTCGCGTGACGTTCGTCGTCAGCTCGACAGCGGTAAAATTGATGAAGCGATGGCGCGTTTTGAGCAGTTCGAACGCCGCATCGATCATATGGAAGCAGAAGCGGAAAGTGTCAGTATTGGCAAAAAGAAATCGCTGGATCAGCAGTTTGCTGAGCTCAAAGCCGACGATGAAATCAGCGCGCAAATTGCTGCCCTGAAAGCCAAAATGAACGGTAATCAGGACGCGTAATTTTCCGGCAAACCTGCCTGTACGCAGGCAGGTTATGCGGGGTAACGCACCCATAAGACTCATCAGAATTAAGGATAAATAATGAGCTTCCTGTTTTTAGCAATTCCGCTGACTATTTTCGTTTTATTCGTGGCGCCTGTCTGGTTATGGCTTCACTACAGCAACCGCCAGCAAAATGGCAGTCAGCTCAGTCAGCATGAGATGCAAAGTCTCTCGAGCCTGACACATGAAGCGCAGCGCATGCGCGAACGTATTCAGGCGCTGGAAGAAATTCTGGACGCCGAACATCCGGGCTGGAGGCAATCATAATGGCGACGCGTTTATCTGAGAAAAAACTCTACCGCGTGCCGGAAGAGGGCGTGGTGAAGGGCGTGCTGGCCGGGCTTTCGCACTATCTCGGCGTACCGGTCAAACTTCTGCGCATCATGGCGGTATTGTCGGTGTTTTTTGGCCTGTTCATGTTCACGCTGGTGGCTTACATCATTCTGAGTTACGTGCTGGATCCGGTTCCGGCCAGCGAATATGACGAAGAGACCGCGCCATCGCCGCGCAGTTTGCTCGAGGAAGCCGATCGCGAGCTGAAAGCCAGCGAGCAGCGTTTGCGGCAGGTTGAACGTTACGTCACCTCAGAAACTTTTGGCGTACGCAGCCGCTTCCGCCAGCTTTAGCCCGATTCTTCGCTACGCCTCTGGCCGCCGGACAACGCTCCGGCTGCTATTTTTCCCCTCACGTCCGCTTAAGGAAACCTTATGGCCCGTTACCTGAATTCCCCGCTGCCGGGTAAGAGCAGCTGGTTTTCCAAAATTCTCAGCGTGGTCATCACGCTGGCGCTGACCTTTGGCCCGGCCGGGCTGGCAGCGCGTGTGCTGGGCGTGGTGGGAAAAGGCCCACTCAGGTACGTTTTGGCACTACTATTAGAACCGTTATTTAAACGAATTTTGACCGCGCTGTTTGGGCGCTACGCCAGGGAGAGCAATGAAAAGACTACAAAACGAGTTTAATTCACTGATCAATCGCGGGATGGACAGACATCTGCGGCTGGCCGTCACCGGTTTAAGCCGCAGCGGAAAAACAGCCTTCATTACCGCATTCGTTAACCAGCTTTTACACATGCACAGTGGCGCACGTTTGCCGCTGTTTTCGGCTGCGCGGGAAGAACGTCTGCTTGGCGTAAAGCGCGTTCCGCAGCGTGATTTGGGCGTGTCGCGCTTTGCTTATGATGAAGGTCTGGCGTCACTTTACGGCACGCCGCCTGCGTGGCCGACGCCAACGCGCGGTGTCAGTGAAATCCGGCTGGCGCTGCGTTACCGCTCCAATGATTCCCTGCTTCGCCACTTTAAAGATACCTCGACGCTGTATTTGGAAATTGTCGATTATCCGGGCGAATGGCTGCTGGATTTGCCGATGCTGGAGCAAAATTATCTCGACTGGTCACGCCAGATGGCGGGGCTGTTACAGGGCGATCGCGCTGAATGGGCGAAGCCGTGGCTGGAACTGTGCCAGCAATGCGACCCGCTGGCACCCGCCGATGAAAATCTGCTGGGCGCGATTGCGCAGGCGTATACCGGTTACCTTATCCGCTGTAAAACCGAAGGCCTGCACTTCATCCAGCCGGGGCGTTTTGTTCTGCCGGGCGATTTGGCCGGTGCGCCTGCATTGCAGTTTTTCCCGTGGCCGGAAATGCATCAGTACAGCGACGCCCAGCTGGCGCAGGCGGATAAAAACAGCAATCTCGGCATGCTGCGCGCGCGGTTTGATTATTATTGCCAGAACATCGTGAAAGGTTTTTATAAAGAACACTTTGTCCGCTTTGACCGCCAGATTGTGCTGGTGGATTGCCTGCAACCGCTCAACAGCGGGCCGCAGGCGTTTAACGATATGCGCCTGGCGCTGACGCAGCTGATGCAAAGTTTCCACTACGGTAAACGCACGTTGTTCCGCCGCCTGTTTAATCCGTGCATCGACAAACTGATGTTTGCTGCCACCAAAGCCGACCACATCACCGGCGATCAGCATGCGAACCTGGTTTCGCTGTTGCAGCAACTGGTACAGGAAGCCTGGCAAAATGCGGCCTTCGAAGGCATCAGCATGGACTGCGCCGGGCTGGCTTCCGTTCAGGCGACTGAAACCGGCATGGTGGAATATCAGGGGCAAAGCCTGCCCGCGCTGAAAGGTCACCGTTTACAGGATTGCGCGCCGCTGACGGTGTTCCCCGGCGAAGTGCCTGCACGTTTGCCGGGCGCGGCGTTCTGGCAAAAACAGGGTTTTCATTTTGACGAGTTTCGTCCGCGCGAAATGAGCGTGGACACACCGTTGCCGCACATCCGTCTGGATGCGGTGATGGAGTTTTTACTGGGAGATAAAATGCGATGAGCGAACCGTTAAAACCGCGTATCGATTTTGAAACGGAATTAAAAGCGCCTGCGGATCCGGTGATCAAACCGGCGCTGGCCTTTGACGAAACGATTTCAGAACGCTTTATTCCGGTGACCGCCGAAACCGATGAACAGCAGGAAGAGGGCGAAGCCGAAGCGGTACTCAGCCGCGCACTCAAACCGCGCCGCAGTTTATGGGGCAAAATTGTGCGCCTTGGCGTTGCGGTGCTGGGCATCAGCGTCGTCGCGCAGGGCGTGCAATGGGTACATCAGGCGTGGGTTCAGCAGGATTGGGTGGCGCTCGGCGCCTGTACGGCGGGCGGCCTGATTATCGTTGCGGGCGTGGGCTCTGTGGCAACTGAATGGCGTCGCCTGTATCGTCTGCGTCAGCGCGCTGATGAACGCGATGTGGCGCGCGATTTACTGCACAGCCACGGGCTGGGTCAGGGGCGCGCGTTCTGCGAAAAACTGGCTGCGCAGGCCGGGCTGGATAACAGCCATCCGGCATTGCAGCGCTGGCAGGCGTCACTGCATGAAACGCAAAACGACCGCGAAGTGGTCGAGCTTTATGCCCGGTTAGTGCAGCCGGTTCTGGATGCGCAGGCGCGCCGGGAAATCAGCCATTCCGCCGCGGAATCTGCGCTGATGATCGCCGTCAGCCCTCTGGCGCTGGTGGATATGGCCTTTATCGCCTGGCGAAATCTCCGTCTTGTGAACCGCATCGCGGTGCTTTACGGCATCGAACTGGGTTATTACAGCCGCATCCGGTTATTCCGTCTGGTGCTGTTGAATATGGCGTTTGCCGGCGCGTCTGAGCTGGTGCGCGAAGTGGGGATGGACTGGATGTCGCAGGATCTGGCTGCGCGTCTTTCGGCCCGAGCTGCGCAGGGTATCGGTGCCGGTTTGCTGACCGCGCGTCTGGGTATCAAAACTATGGAACTGTGTCGCCCGCTGCCGTGGCTGGACGGTGACAAACCAAAGCTCGGTGATTTCCGTAAGGAACTGGTCGGGAAGCTGAAAAACAGCATGGTGAGAACGGATAAAACCAAATCCGGTGTTTGATCGTTTTGATATAAAAAAGCCCCCAAATAAATGGGGGCTTGTATTACTCTGATTAACCTTTAAAAACTGAAAACTAGGTTGTCAGATAGTTCTGTGCTTTAGCAAGACCATCGGAAATTTGTGAATACGCCTTGTTCACCGCATTACTGGTGTCACTTACCGCGTCCTGACCAAAGCTTGATAGGCGATCGGCAACTTTATTGATATCTTCCGACCAACCCGCACCATTAACCATTTCAATATCATGTTCTGTTAATTGTTTCATCTTAGGCCTTCCTTTTAATCTGTTAAAGCAAGTCCCCGGAAATTCGGGGGCGATGAAAACATTGAGTAATGCTATGGAGATAATTTCTACGCAATGTCTTCACGGGGATTAAGCCTAGAGCACCACGGCAGAAATTAGACTAGGAATAATCTCCTAAGTAAGATATTGAAAATAACTTACTGTTTTTAAAGGTCATTAATAATCGTGAAAAACTGAATGATTAATTTTCCGGACAAAAATTAATCTTATTCACTTTCGGTATTAATAATTCCGTATGACTGAAATGATGTCCGTCCGGTAATGCTGCATGGTGATAATTTAATCATGAAAATAAAGGATTACCCTGTTTCAGAGTAATCGCGGTGTCAGGCAGTTTTCTGGCTGCTATCTTTTTGGGATTCTGTTTTTCCGGATCTCAAAATATGCTCTTTCGCAAAGAGGTGAATGATCATCAGCAAAGCCACTGGGCGGGTAAGGCTTTATTGCTCGCCGGCTGGCCTTTATGGATTGTGACGTCACTGACGGCTATTTTTATATTGGCTTTACTGATGTTTCTCATCTTCGCAAATTACACCCGACGTATTAATGTCAGCGGTGAAATTATTACTCAGCCGCACAGCATCAATTTATTCAGCCCGGAACAGGGCGTGGTTACCGGCTTGTATGTTGATACCGGAAAACCGGTTAAAAAAGGCCAGCCGTTGTATGAAATCGACGTCAGCCGGGTGACGCAGGCGGGGAATGTCAGCACCACCACGCTGGCCGCCATTAAAAAACAACGTGAGCAAATTGATGCCATCATTGTGCAGCTTCAGCACAATAAGCAGGAAACGCTGGAAAACCTGCAACAGCAGCTGGACCAGTACCAGAAGGCGCATCAGGTGTCACAAAGCATGGTGGATTCCGCGCAGGAAGGGCTGGATGCCATGAAGAAAAGTATGCAGAACTACGGCGCGTATCAGAAAAAAGGGCTGATCAATACTGACCAGCTGAACAACCAGCGATACCTGTTTTATCAGCAACAAACCTCGTTCCAGAGCCTGAACACGCAGGCAATTCAGGAAGCCTTACAGATAACCAATCTGCGCAGCGAGCTGGTCACGCGCGCCGCCGAATTTGATAACCAGATTTCGCAATACGGTTATCAGCGCAACGATCTGGAACGCCAGCTGGCGCAGGCTGATGCGAAAGGTTCTTTACTGATCACCGCGCCGACGTCCGGCAAAATTTCCTCGCTAAGCGTCACGCCGGGTCAGATGGTTAATGCCGGTGACAGCCTGGCGCAGCTGGTGCCTGCTAAAAACTCCCCGTTTTTCCTGGTCGCGTGGCTGCCAAATGAAAGCGTGCCATACGTGAAAGCCGGTGAACATATCAACATCCGCTACGAAGCCTATCCGTTTGAAAAATATGGTCAGTTCCCCGGCAAGGTCGAATCGATCTCTTCTGCACCCGTTTCCGAACAGGAGCTGAATACCTACGCCAGTGCGCCGCGTACGGCCAACGGCACGGTCAGCGGGCCGTATTACAAAGTGATTGTTTCACTGGATAAAAAAGCCATGAACTGGCACGGCGAAACGCTGAATTTATCCAGCGGCATGAAAGCCGAATCAACCCTATTCCTGGAGAAAAGGCCGCTGTATCAGTGGATGTTGTCTCCGTATTACAGCATGAAGAAAAGCGTGGTGGGGCCAATCAATGAATCTCGATAATGTACGCGAGCTGGCTGACCGCCTGCATTTCAGCTGGCGCCACCGGGTGCCGCAAATCATTCAAACCGAAGCCGCCGAATGCGGGCTGGCCTGTCTGGCGATGGTATGCGGCTATCACGGCAAACACGTTGATTTGCAAAGCCTGCGTCAGCGCTATGGCATTTCGTCGCGCGGCGCAACGCTGCGCACACTGATGGATATTGCCACCGCCAATGAACTGAAATCCCGCGCGCTGAAGCTGGACATCGACGAGCTGAACGCGCTGAAAACACCGTGCATTTTGCACTGGGATCTCAACCATTTCGTGGTGCTGGTTGGCGTGAAACAGGGCAAAGTGATTATTCATGACCCGGCATTCGGGCGGCGTTCACTGGGCATGCGTGAGGTTTCGGAGCACTTCACCGGCGTCGCGCTGGAGCTGTGGCCGGACAGCGGTTTCACCAGCGAAAAACCGCGCGTCCGGCTGGATTTGCGCAAAATGATGGGCAACGTCAGCGGCCTGATACCCGCGCTGACGAAGATTTTCTGCCTGTCGCTGATGATCGAATCGGTCAATCTGCTGCTGCCGGTCGGGATGCAACTGGTGATGGACCACGTGATCCCGGCGAAAGACCCGGATCTGCTGACGCTGATTTGCCTCGGTTTACTGTTCTTCATTATTTTCCGCACCGGCGTCAGTATGTTGCGCGCCTGGACGTCGCTGGTCATGAGTACGCTGATTGACGTGCAATGGAAAGCGCGGCTGTTTGATCACCTGCTGAAACTGCCGCTCGACTACTTCGAAAAGCGCAAACTCGGCGATATTCAGTCGCGTTTTACCTCGCTCGACACCTTGCGCACCACGCTGACCACTAACGTCGTGAACAGCATTATCGACGGCATCATGTCGGTCGGGCTGATCGTCATGATGGTGCTTTACGGCGGCTGGCTGATTTGGGTGATCCTCGGCTTTACCGCTGTTTACGTGGTGTTTCGCCTCACAACGTACAACGCGTATCGTCAGGTTTCGGAGGAACAAATCGTGAAAGGCGCGCGCGCCGGTTCGCACTTTATGGAAACGTTGTACGGCATCAGCACGCTGAAAGCGCTTGGATTATCAAAAGCGCGGGCCAACTTCTGGCTCAACCTGAACGTGGATAACGCCAATGCGACGGTGCGTAAAACCAAGTTTGAAATGATGTTTACTGGCGGTAACACGCTGATCGCCACGCTCGATCAGGTCGCGTTGCTGTGGCTGGGCGCGATGCAGGTGGTTGACGGGCATATGACGCTCGGGATGTTCGTCGCGTTCAATACTTACCGCGGGCAATTTTCCGAACGTGCGGCGAATCTGCTGAACATGGTGCTACAGCTGCGGATGCTTTCGTTGCACCGCGACCGCATTGCGGATATTGCGCTGACGGATACCGAGAAATCACTGCCCGAGCGCGAGTTGCTGCGGGCAGGCGAAGCGGCGTCACTGGACGTGCGGGATCTGGTCTTTCAGTACGACAGCCTTTCCGCGCCGCTGATTAACGGCCTGAACCTGTCAGTGGCGGCGGGGGAAAGTGTGGCGATCACCGGGCCGTCGGGGCAGGGGAAAACCACGCTGATGAAAATCATGACCGGTTTACTCTCGCCGACCGAAGGCCGCATTCTGATCAACGGCATGGATATCACCACCGCCGGGCTGAATAACTACCGCAGCTGCATCGCCTGTGTGTTACAGGATGATACGCTTTTCGCCGGTTCTATCGCCGAGAACATCGCCAGCTTTGACGAGGCGAAAGACGAAGAGCGGATCATGGATTGCGCGCGCCGCTGCAACATCCATGACGACATCGAACGGATGCCGATGGGCTACGAAACGCTGATCAGCGAACTGGGCGGCAGCTTGTCGGGGGGCCAGAAGCAACGGCTGCTGATCGCGCGTGCGTTGTATCGCCGTCCGGCCATTTTGTTCCTCGATGAAGCCACCAGCCATCTGGATCTCGACAATGAAGCGCGCATCAATCAGGCGATAAGCGAGCTGGATATCACGCGGATATTCATCGCGCACCGGCCATCGACGATTGCCTCAGCCGATCGTGAGATAAAACTCGGTTAAATCTTCACTCCGGCGATCCTCTGAATGGGGATCGCCTTTCCAAAAATGCGGCCTCTGTTACATCTCCTCACGGAAAGTTCATCATTTGTTTAAAAGTTATTATAAAATGCGGGCTTCATCGTCTGACGGCGCTGCATTGCCTCCTGCCGTCTGAACTGTCTGCGCTCCTGTTTCCAAAAAATATCAGCGCAACAGATTAATTTTTAGGAGTTTTCATGTCGAATCAGTTCCCGAGCTCACGCCTTCGCCGCCTGAGACAGTCCGAATCCCTGCGCACTCTTTTTCAGGAAACTGAATTTAGCGTCAACGATCTGGTACTGCCGATTTTCGTAGAAGAAGAGACCTCTGAATACGTACCCATCGAAGCCATGCCCGGCGTACTGCGCATTCCCGAATCGCGTCTGGCGTTTGAAATTGAACGCTACGCCCGCGCGGGAATCCGTTCGGTGATGACTTTCGGTATTTCACATCACATGGATGCGACCGGCAGCGACACGTGGAATGAAAACGGTCTGGTCGCCCGTATGGCACGTATCTGTAAAGACACCGTGCCTGAAATGATTGTGATGTCCGACACCTGTTTCTGCGAATACACCTCGCACGGCCACTGTGGCGTGTTGCACGACCACGGCGTGGATAACGACGCAACGCTCATCAATCTGGGCAAACAGGCTGTCGTTGCCGCCGCTGCCGGTGCCGATTTTATCGCGCCTTCCGCCGCACAGGACGGTCAGGTTCAGGCCATCCGCAGCGCGCTGGACGCAGCCGGTTTCATTGATACGTCAATCATGGCGTACTCCACCAAATTCGCGTCCTCAATGTACGGGCCTTTCCGCGAGGCGGGCGGCAGCGTGCTGAAAGGCAATCGCAAACAATATCAGATGAACCCGATGAACCGCCGCGAAGCGGTGCGCGAGTCACTGCTGGATGAACAGGAAGGCGCCGATGCGCTGATGGTGAAACCGGCGGGCGCGTATCTGGACATTATCCGCGATATCCGCGAAGCCTCCCGTTTGCCGCTGGCGGCGTATCAGGTCAGCGGTGAATACGCGATGATCAAATTCGCCGCGCAGGCCGGTGCCATCGACGAACGCGCCGTCGTGCGCGAAAGCCTCGGCGCGATCAAACGTGCAGGGGCAGATATTATCCTGACGTACTTCGCGATGGATATTGCTGAAAACGGAATTTAATTTCCGGCGGAATCGAGCATGACAAACCGGGCGAAAGCCCGGTTTTTTTATGTGGGTTTGCCGGTAGTCAATTTGGCTGTTCTTGCAGTCTTACAACCCAAGTTCGCTAAGCGTCGGATGATTATCAGGCCGTCTTCCCTGAGGCCAGTGGAACAGCCGTTCAGACTCGCTGATAGGCATATCATTCACACAAGCAAAACGGCGTTGCATCAGCCCGTCTGGCCCGAACTCCCAGTTTTCATTGCCGTATGAACGGAACCAGTTGCCAGAATCGTCATGCCATTCATAGGCGTAGCGTACGGCAATCCGGTTTTCAGTAAATGCCCAGAGTTCTTTTATCAGGCGATAATCGAGCTCCTTCTTCCATTTACGTTCCAGAAATGCCTGAGCTTCTTCACGGTTGGTTGCGAATTCTGCGCGGTTTCGCCATTGGGTATCCACTGAATATGCCAGCGCCACTTTAGCGGGATCGCGGCTGTTCCAGCCATCTTCTGCCAGCCTGACTTTTTCTATTGCGCTTTCACGCGTGAAAGGAGGTAACGGGGGGCGTGTGCTCATGCAGGATTCCTCAAAGTTTTCCTATGTAGACAAGTCTGTCTACATAGGGTAATTTACGTCGAGGAAATAACACTGTCAATACGCTAATGAAGGCCACTTGCACTATGTTTTCGTTAAAAATGAGTGATGATAAAAAAATTACCGCCCGTGAAAAAATACTGATGACAGCGCACGATTTATTTTACGCTTCAGGTTTCAGGGCCACCGGTATTGATAAAATTATTAAACAAGCGAAGGTCACAAAGGTCACATTCTATCGCCATTATCCCAGTAAAAACGCATTGATACTTGCGTATTTAAATTACAGGCATGAAGCCTGGATGAACTGGTTTTACATTACGCTGAAAAATAAAATTGAAGAAAGAACCTCCCCGTCTTACGCATTATCCGAAACATTGAGTGAATGGTTCAGTCACGCCTCTTTTCGGGGGTGCGCGTTTATTAATGCAACCAGTGAAGCCGAATCCGAAGATATTAAAGAGGAAATTAAATCTGTTTGCCGGAATCACAAGCTTGAGACCCGAAAGGCAATAACATCACTCATTGAGATCGCAGATTATAAATTAACTGACGATATCATGATGCTTATTGACGGTGCGATTATTCATGCGCAAATGGGCATGGAGGTGGGCGGGGTTATTGAACGGTTAAACAATGGGCTAGAGAAATTACTGCCTTCTGCCAGGGAAGTGGGTTGATTGTTGTTATCTTAAATTGGGATTAACATCGCAAAAATGTTGTTCTCATGCAGATTCTTCCATGTCAAAATGTGATTTATATAGCATTATGGAAAATATTTTAACCGCACGACCTGTATGGTCAATGGGTTATCACAAAAATGATATAAACCTAATATGCAGTCCATCTTTTTTAAATGTAATGACTATATTATTTTTATCCTTTGAATTCTCAATATAGGGTGCATAAAAATGAAGGGTTTGTTTATATTATTAGCGGTTACACTAGCAATGAGTGGTTGCAGTTCGAAAATAAATACTCAAGATACCCAGGCAACCAGCGATGTGCAATCTATTGACAGGCAGGTCAGTTCAACGTTTAATAAAACAGTAGTATGGAATAAAGGGCAAAAATTTTGGAACGTAATTGGCTCAACCAATGACCCCAAGATTGATAATCAGTCCTGGATAGCGGTGTATAGAGCTAAATGTGGTATTGATCCTGGAAAAAATAGTGCTACCGGAGCAACATGCTCTCAAAATGCTCTTGGAGGGCATGTCGTTAAGAACGGACAATCCCAATCTCCGGCAAAGAACTCTTCTGTTTATATCATTCCAATTTGTACCAGTGAAAACAACAGTCCTAGCACTGAAATGACAGTTGCGCCTAATTCTATTTGTGTCGTAGAACTGAACTATTGGATGCAATAAAGATTGTCGTTATTTAAAAGGATTAATGTGTAATAAGTGATAATGCCCGCATCCGGCGCGGAAGCGGCTAAATAGGAGGTGTTATGAAAAACTCTGCTCCTGAACAAAAAGCAGCAGCCATTGAGGCTGTGCTGAAACAATTTCCCCTCTGGTCTGAAGAGTCAAAACAGCGACTCAGGAACATCGGCGATGCAAGTTGGGCTGGCGATAGCGATGCCACGCTGACCTTTACCTATCCTGCCACTCAGGTGGATATTCAGTTACAGATCACCGCTCCCGGTAATAACGTGTTCAAAGGCCAGGCAGTGAATTCGCTTAGCCCACCTCTGAACGATCCTGGTGGTGCAGGTACGCTTTTTTATGATGATATTAATGAATTATTTGCCGAGGGCACTGAGTTCCACGTCTATCCTAACGCCGACGATGGTCCTTCATCGCAGTATTTAGTCATTTTATTCTGCGATCCCAATTATCTTTATGGTTTGTTCACTTATACAAACATCGAGTCGCTGCAAGGTGGTGCGGTGGAAGGGACCGGTATCTGGAGTTGATGCAGTTTAGCGCACGGCATCCGTGCGCTACTGAGAACAATAAGCTCCTTCCATGCGTTAAAAATTGGATTTATCCAGTAAATCAACAATCCATTTATTAATGGTATATAGACCGGATTTTGTGGATGGTGCTAGTGTGTGCAATCGGACAAGAAATTTTTAAATTTCACTAAAACTGAGATGCAGTTCATGCGCAAGAGTATTCTTTTTATTCCCTTAATAATAATGCTGGCAGGATGTGCAAAAACATCACATGCCCCCGATCCTTTACAAGTTCAGCTTGCTAACTATGGAACACTCCCTGACGACTACAAACGCAGTATTCAAAATCATATGCAGTATCGTTTAAAGGATCCTTACAGTGCCCATTATAAATTTCTCCAGCCTTTCAAAGGCTATTCGTGGGTCATGAATGTTTCCGAGGATAAGGAAATGTTAATGTATGGTTGGGTTATTCCTGTGCTGGTTAATGCTAAAAATGGATATGGTGCCTATGCAGGGCAAGTGAAATTTATGATTATTTACTCAAATGGTCAGTATCATGACCTTTCTGCAATCAAGGGAACAAAGAGCATTACCCGCGTATCATAAATATTTTGGAAATAGAAATTTTTAAAGGAGTATTTTACCCATAGATTAAAAATTTATAACTCCTGTATACGAGGATACGCAACGACTGATGGTGGAAAAGTTAACTAAACTACGTTGATATGTATTTAATACGATATCAAAGTCGTGTTCTCAGATTTCGGGGAGATATATTAAAATGTCGAACAAAAGCTTTGCTCATATGCGAGAGGTTTTGAAAACCACTTTCTTTTGCTATAGATGATAATGGAAGATTAGTATTTTCTATTTTGCTGCGTGCAAACTCTATACGTATATTTTCAACGACACGGGCCGGTGAAAGACCGGTATAATTGATAAATTCGCGGGATAATTGCCGGGAACTCAGGAACGCCCGATCAGCCAAAGCAGATACGCTTAAATCTTCCTGCAAATTTAGGCTAATAAACTCAAGTAGTTTCTGAATACGCGGTGGTGGTGGAGTGATAGCTTGTATATTCACATACTGCAGCTGACCGCGTGTACGCCGGTGTGGGATAAGCAGAATGCGGGATATAAGGTGAGTAAGCGTTTTTCCATGTTCAGCTTCTACCAAAGCTAACGCAATATCCATGCCTGCCGTCGCGCCTGCAGATGACCAAACGTCTCCATCCTCGACCACAATTTCATCCGGCAGAAGCACTATATCCGTGTGTAATCGCTTAAGCTCTGCTGCGCGTGCCCAGTGTGTCGTCGCTTTTTTTTCTGATAGCTTTCCGGCTGCTGCCAGAAGAAATGCCCCCGTACATACCGATACGTAACGCGATGCAATGCGCCGCTTAAACAGCGCCAGTATGTCTGGGTCGCGACTGGCACTATCAACACCACGCCCCCCCGGAATGATCAATACGTCAAATACTTTATCTGCCACAGAAGCAGCATGCATTGTTGCGCCGATCGAACTTTTTACAGCCCCTTCTTTTACACTAATAATCTCAAGTACATATTGGTTTTCCCGCTCAAGATAATTATTTGCGGTCTCGAAAACGCTAAGCGGGCCACTCAGATCAAGAAGGTTGAAGTCAGCAAAAATCAAAAAACCAATGTGACGCGACATGTCTTAAAAGCACCTTTTTATGTCATTTGAGACAGACTTACAGTACATCATAATCCGAGTTGATACACCAACTAAGGAATCATGATGAACTATGTACTCGATCCTCAACTTGCTGAACAACTGGCGATTCTTCAGCCCGGATTAGCTGTTTTACCGATGGTCATTCCCGGAGATGCAATCAGCCTGAGAAAACGGCTGGCCGGATTTTATGACATTATAAATCAAGGTCTTGAAATACCAGGCGGGCTGACGTTCGCTGATCTAGAAATCCCGTATGAAGGCTCGCGATTAAGCGCTCGCCGTTACTCTACAGGCCGCTCGTTGTCTAAAGGGATAGTTTTGTATGTCCATGGTGGCGCTGGCGTGGGAGGAACTGTCGGGCTATACGAAAAAATCGTCAGTAACTATGCGTCACAAAGTGGCATTGATTTCATTTCTCTCGAATATGGTCTGGCACCGGAAACAAACGGTCTGATACAAATGAAACAGGCCATTGCTGCCCTGATCTGGTTACAGGAAAATAGTCCCGCTCTGGATATCGACCCGAACAAAATCGTGCTCATGGGAGACAGTGGTGGTGGGGGGATCGTTGCTTCTGCTGCAATCTATGCACGCGATAACCAGATTTCACTGGCCGGGTTAGTTTTAATTTATCCCATGATTGATCACAAGACGGCGACTTCCAGTCGGGAATTAACCCCATTTTTATCGGTATCCGTTGATGACGTAACGACCGGTTGGGCTGCACGCCTGGGTAATGAAGTCGAAATTGATTTACTTCCTTATATCAGTCCTTCTGCGGTAGCCGATATGGCAGGGCTTCCACCGACGTATATAGATGTTGGCCAGCTAGATTTGTTCTGTAATGAAAATATTGAATGGGTCAGGCGTTCAGTTTTAGCAGGTGTTCAGACTGAATTTCATTTGTATCATGGTGTTAATCACGGTTTTGATCTGCTCGCTCCGGCATCAGATATTACCCAAACGGCCAGAACTTTACGGTTTAATGCGATCAGAAGAATGTTAGCGTAGTTTTCATTTCATGGTATGGAACAGTAAAAATAGTGAGGTTTTTTACTGTTCCACTTTCGTCTTATAAGTTTCGGCACTCCAGTGCTCTTGCCCTGTAGCCGCAAGTGCAGTGTTCACTTATTGTTGCTTTTGGTTGCCGGGGGCTTTGAGCCAGAAGCGGACAGATCAATAGTCAGTGTGTTAGTTTTGAGGCTGCTACCGTTTGTTTATATAGGAGTAAACAAGTGAAGATCGACTGGCACAGTTCTTCTTTAACGCGCACCACTGTCGTGGATAAAAATTACAAAAATACACAAAATGTTCGTCGTTTCATGATTGATGAATGTGGACCGGACTTTCGATTTGATCGTGCGTTTATGGCCTGGATAAGAAACGATACCCCAAAAAATTTAGGGGATGTGGTGGATGAGTGGAATCGCAGACATTCACTGTAAATTAACCTGCTGCTTGCCCACAGCTGGCATTGCGGAGCGTACGTGTCCGTTCCGTGCCAACAGCGGACGTTGTTAAAGTTAGGCGGCGTTCTTCACAACGAACTAGTTAGTAGTGGTACAACTGAAACTGAATCTCATCATTGTAATGATGCTCGTTGAGCAACACGTTTTTTTGACACTCTTTCACCTCTAGATTTTTAAATAAAAAATCAGATAAACACCAGGCAACTGTTCAAGCTCTAATGAAGTATAGGTATATGAATTAACTACACCATTATTCTCAACAAGTTCCTTCTGTCCAGAGCCTATGACATTTACATTGTGATCATCCCACATGTCACGAAACTCGTGGCTCTTGCAAAGAAGTTCATTAATGATAATTTCAAACTCTGATGTCTTTCCCGCTTTTGCGTAATATGTTCTAAATGCAGAAACGGTATGCCTGGCCGCTTTTTCCCAGTCGTATATCTTCTTGCGATAATCTGGATTTAAAAATAATAGTTTAATCGAGTTTCGTTCTGATACAGATATTTCCGACCAGTCAAAAATTGATTTTTTTGCGGATTCATTCCAGTAAAGAATATCAAGGCTGTCATTCCGGATGAATGCGGGATGTGGATTAAGCCCATCAACCATCGCAGTAATTTCACGAGGTAGAGTGACATCCTTTTGGCGCGATTCATTACCCCCCAGGACCATTCCCTCCAGGTAAGACAGTTCAGTGTCGGTCAGCAGTAAAACCTTCCCGATTCTCTTTAACGCGACTGGAGATATACGGATGTTTCTTCCCTGCTCCAGCCAGGTGTACCAACTCACACTCACGGCGGCGAGCTGGGCAACTTCTTCTCTTCTTAGTCCTTTGACCCGCCGATTATTTGGGCTGAAACCAAACTCTTCTGGGTTTAGTTTGGCTCGATGGCGAGTAAGAAAGTTTTGAATATCGGTATTTTTTAACATTTCACAGTCCATGTATGACACACAGTCATAGGATAATCTGTTCTATTTTTCATCATAGCATTTGCCCTTATTATAGTGCTGATATTCAGAATTAAACGAAGGAAAAATATGAAATCTGTATTTATCTATGGCATTAGCGGTGACATTGGTTCCCGGGTGGCAAAGCTTTTGTCTAACGCAGGCTGTGATGTTTCGGGATTGGTAAGAAATGCTAAAAAATCGCAAATAATGGCTGAAAAGGGTATCAGAACTTTTACCGGAAGCATTGATGAGACATCCCCCGAAAAGCACGCAGAATGGCTAAAAGGTATTGATACCGTTCTGTTTACTGCGGGAGCGCGTTCAGAGGATGAAGAAAAAGTTCGAGCAATAGACTATCAGGGGGTTGCCGACACTGCGGCAGCATCAGTATTAGCCGGTGTGCATTCATACGTACTCATCTCAGCATTTCCGGAAGCCGGTCGCCAGCGTGAAACCTCGGCAGGTTTTGAAACCTATATGTCTTATAAAAAACAGGCTGATGCATGGCTCATAAATAGCTCTGCGCCATGGACAATTATTCGACCTGGCCGGTTAGTTGACACTGAGCCGACTGGTCAGGTGCAGGCTGCACTTGCACTGCCGTATGAAGAAATATCAAGAGAGGATCTCGCTAATTTCATCTCGGATGTCATACGAACGGATATCTATCGAAAACAAATTATTGAGGTAACAGGCAAGTAATGATGAACAACATCAAGCAGAGCAGCGTAACAATTATGCTCACGGGGATTGTCACCTTGATTGCGGTGATGGGCATTGGCCGTTTTTCTTTAACTCCGCAAATTCCCGTTATGATCAGTGACGGATTTTTAACGCTGTCCACTGCGGGGATCCTGGCCTCAATGAATTACATTGGCTATCTTCTTGGTGCGCTGCATGTAAGCCGAATGAAATCCGGTCATGTCGGGTATCTGAAAGCCGGGCTGGCATGCACAGTGTTGGTTACGATTCTTTCTGGTTTCACATCAGAATTCGAATTGCAGTGCTTTTTCCGTTTTGTAGCGGGCGTTGGTGGTGCATGGGCTCTTATTATTGTCACAACCTGGACTCAGCTTTCCCTTGCAACACGACAGGCACCAAGACTCTCAGCAGCTGTGTTTACCGGCCCGGGATTAGGTATTACTCTCAGCGGCCTACTTGCCTGGTGTATGTCTCAGTATCACCTCAATTCATCTCAATCCTGGATTATCTATGGGGCAGTTTCGTTGATTGCAATGGTGGCAATATGGAGACAGTTACCCGCAAAACTGGAATCTGTGCCTGCAACCGCCACAAAAAATAAAGTAAGTTCATCCATAAAAAAACTCATTATAATTTATACACTTGCAGGATTCGGATATATTCTGCCTGCAACCTTCCTTTCCCAGATGGCACACAGTGCATTTCCGGGCAGTCAACTCTCAGCATTTTTCTGGCCACTGTTCGGGATTTCAGCTGTTACAGGAGTTGTACTCGTTATCCTGTCTCAGGGGAAATTTGATACGCGAATCAGCTTATCTCTGGCGATGATTTTTCAGGGAGCCGGAGTTTCTGCATCAGTCATCATCCCTGGAGCACCGGGTCTGTTAATTTCAACGATTCTTACAGGATTGGGGTTCCTCTCAATTATGCAACTGACGATGCGTTTTGCCAGAGAGCTCACTAACGGTTCTCTGGCCGGTACTGTAGGACTGCTGACTTCTGGCTATGCGACCGGACAGCTGACTGGACCGTTGATTTCGTCCCTGAGCTTGTCTCTGTTTGGTTCACTTGAAGAGGCCATTTTACTTGCATCCTGCTGCCTCATTGCTGGCGGTCTGATAGTGATAGGCATCAAAAGCCGTTCCCTGCAAAATGAGGCAAAAATCGCCTGACATATGATGCCACCCCCGGGGGGTGGTTCTTACCCTGATATCCGTCCGAGTCCTCTCCAGTCTGCTTAAAAGTGCGGTTGTATCTCTGGCTAACGCATGTAGCTGAATCATTCCCCAGCCTTAAAATCTCTGACCTAGAGGATATTTGACAAAGATAACAATACGATCGTATTCTTATTTTTCACAGAAAGAGAGGATCGGTAATGGCTTGGTTATTTTTGCTTGGGGCTGGGGTTCTTGAAATTATGTTCACCACCACGCTGCGTTTTGTCGATGGATTCAAAAATATCCCGTGGACGATTGTGTTTGTCTTATGTACTGCTTCCTGCATGTTCTGCTTGAACATGGCAACTCGTCAGATCCCCCTGGGAACGGCTTATGCTGTATGGGTAGGTATTGGTGCAATTGGCACTTTGATCATTGGCATGGTCTGGTTCCACGAGCCAGTTTCTATCGTCCGAAACTTGCTTATCTTCCTGCTGGTTGGTTCAATCATCGGCCTGAAGCTGACTTCCGGAAATTAAAAGCACCGGAAGAGCTCATATCTGATAAAGGGGCTTAACCATGGGAAGAAGAAAAACCATCAATCGGGAAGCGGTACTGGATGCGGCCGAAAATGTCATAGCCAACCATGGGTCTTCCGGCCTGACGATTGATGCCGTCGCGAAGGCTGCGGGGATCACTAAAGGTGGTGTCCAGTCCTGTTTTGGCAATAAAGAAATGCTGGTAGAAGCCATGCTAAAACGATGCCTGGCACTTTATGATGTCCAGAGAGGCTTCCAAGAAGAAACACCAATATCAGTTTATAAGGAATTGTTGTCACATATAAATATAACTGCGGATACCTGTGACAATAATAACTCGCGAGCCGCATCCTTAATGGCTGCGTTGCTGCAATCTCCGGAATATCTGACATCAGTGCAATACTGGTATGCAGAAAGGTTTAAACATCTCTCTAATGCAGAGGGTGAAGAAGGAACACGCGCGCGGTTAGCATTTCTGGCAACAGAAGGTCTTTTCTTTCTTCGTCATTTCAGGTTGATGCAAATCGATGCGCAGGACTGGGAACGCTATTTCCAGGATATAAGGGAAATTCTTCCGGAAAAATTGTGACACAAAGAGTAGTCACTCCGGTAAAGCATAACGACGTCTAAAAATTTTCTTTTCGCCGTGCAAATTATCGATTTAGCGGCGAAAGTCTATTTAAATCTTCATTACAATGACTGGAGTAACTATGTCTGAGTTTAAATATATTGACGTACCACTGAACCATCAGCAAATCGAAGTTTTGAATACCTTCATCGGACCTGAAAGGTCTGCCCCCAACTTGCCATCCTTAATTTTAGAAGCCCTTAATACATCCAGATCATTTAATGATGCTGTTGCTGATGGTAATGCACCCGCACCTCCGGAGCGGGATATTATTGAGACGTATCTAATTGAACCAGGTCAGGGACGTGCAATACCGCTTAAAAAAGGGCAGATTCTAAGAATTGAGCAGACCGAGGGGGGGCAGTGCGGAGATTTTAATGTGTTTAATTTACATAACCGTCACGAACGGCTGCATGTGGGACGCACCCGCATAATCCATGGAAACAGTCCAAGCACCGGTGATATTCTCTGGTCTAACGCACCATGGGAACGTCCATTGATGGCTGTACTGAATCACACAGCAAAGACCGATACGTTGTATGCAGGATGCAGCTCACTTCTGTACTCGCTTGCCTTTGATTCATGTAATCATACTAACTGCCAGGAGATTTTGACTGAAGCGCAGCGCGAGTATGGTTTGAAGGCAACTGATGTTCATGACTCTTTTAACCTGTTTATGTATGTTGATGCCGATGAGACGGGTGCCACAAGTATCGTCAGAAATAAGTCCAGAAAAAGTGATTATATTGAATTTGTTGCGTTGATGGATGTTTTGGCTGTTCCTAATGTTTGTGGTGACGATCTAGGAAAAAGCAGTAACTTCTGGCTACGCCCCCTAAAGGCTTTGGTAATGGCACCACGTAGCGAAGATACTGAGCAGGCCATGGAAATAAATGAGACTGCATATAAATCCGTACTGCCTCCGCGCTACGAAGCACCGGAAGATCCAATCATAAAAGATGAGAAATATATTCCATCTTATCCCCACTTGCCTATTCGCATTGAGAATACCCGGGTCGAGTTGAACTCAACACAACGCGAAAAGTTTGAACAGGTTCGTAATTATTCACTGTATGGTGATAATGAAGGTGCGGCTATGCGTGATATATTGATGTCATGGCTAAGTGAAAGAATGGATTGGTAACTATAACAAACCTGAACATTAAGTCGAATCGATAAGTTAATTCTACCCATAATATCAGGGTCCCTCGGGACCCATTTAGAGGTAAACAAATATCTACTTCTTTGGCAGTCATTTTGACAGGTGATTTTGGCCTTTGGCTGTTTACAATTCAGCCAACTTCCGCTTTTCGCTCAAGGCGGCGCCCTAACGCTTTCGACTTGACAGCTTCGTGCCAGGAGCGGAAGTATATCTCACTTGCTGAAAACTGTATGAGCCATGCGTGGACACAAGCACCCGATAGTTTATTGGAACATCAGCCTGAATTATCATTCACTGGCAATATTTTTTGTTAAGCTCATTAAATGACTTCACCTGCAAGTGATACTCATAAACTAAGTATTTATCATCAATCGTGTATGCAATGGGACGGCGTGAGTATTTAACGTTCAATATCAAGTGATGTGGCTCTGCAGAGATAAAACGAGCACCTATTTTTTGATTGATTTTTGTTCGGCCAGAAATGATTCCGCACACATAATTCGCCCCCTCAAAGTGATGAGTGCTCATTTCGGAGAATGATATTGGCTTCGAAAAATCAATATCGCTATCGCAAAAACCTAACATCATTTTTTTATTATTTTCATTTGAAGGATCTTTTGCTAAAAAATCTTTGAATAAATCACAACTTGCCGATGAACTTGCTACTTTTTTAAGAAAATTAATCACATATGGCTGAGTTTGTTTGTGTTGAATATTTTCTTGACCATACGAAACTGGAACTATAATTAATAGAAGCAACGCAGATAAACCCAAACTTCTCATGAGACTTCCTCCCTGAATGGATGTCCATGTTACATCGGCAAAAAAATACCTAACTTTAATGACCTGTGATTTTCAACCACATTAGACGCTTAAATCACCTTGTGGTGCAATCAATAGCAATCTGTCCGCTCCTCGCTCATTGCGGAACTCACAGGTCCGATTTGTGCCACGGGTGGGCTTCTTCAGGGACTTTTCTGTCTCCTGGCGTTTAATTCGACCGACTGCTGACGAAAATTTTCAGCATTTCTCCGGCGAGGTGAATATGTCGAATGACTTCAGCTCGTGCTGTTTCGGCATTACGTTGCTGGCAGGCAGAGAGAATATTCGCATGGTCTTCCTGAAATAATGGTGTTTCAGAAAGTAGCTGTCGCTGAAGATATTCATATCGCTCAATTTGATTGCGGTAGTCATTAATCATGGTCAGCAGTCGCTGATTTTTGCATCCGCTGTAAACAAGATCGTGAAACTCACGGTTTAATGCTCCCTGCTTGTCAAATTCAGCCGCTGAAGCCAGCAGGCTATGCGTGAGTTCAGCTCTCGCCAGATTATCTGCGCTCAGATTGCTGACACTTTGAAAAATCGCCTCGCCCTCCAGTAACGCGCGCAACTGATAAATCTCATTGAGATCATCAATGGTTAATGTCCGAACAACTGCGCCACGATTTCTAAAAACTGCCACCAGACCATCACGCTCGAGTTGCCTGATAGCTTCCCGCAGCGGAATACGGCTTACAGAAAAATGGCTGGCAAGGTCCCTTTCAACCAGCCTTGCGCCGTCATGAAGGGTGCCATTATTAATCATTTTTCTTAGCTCATTTGCGAGCAAGTCCGCTGTTGAAAGACTCGTCAGGTTCATAAATTACTCCTCAAAAAAATATGGAATAATGGTATACCATTTGTTAGGTTGTATCCAGAAACACAACAGCGAAAAGAAATTTTCTTTTTAAAAAAAATTCAATTTTTAATCTACCAGGAGCACCAAAATGACCCAGCGTGAACATCACTATCAGGTAAACGTAAAGTGGACAGGAAACAAAGGTAGCGGTACAGAATCCTACAAAAAATATGATCGAAACTACGAGATTTCGGCAGGAGAGAAAGCCATCATTTCAGGGTCATCTGACCCCGCATTTTTGGGAGATGCCAGATGCTGGAACCCGGAAGATTTGCTTGTTGCCTCGGCCTCTGCCTGTCATAAATTATGGTATCTGCATCTTTGTTCTGAAGTAGGGATAAGTGTTTATACCTACCTCGATCGTGCAGAGGGGACGATGCGAGAAGGGGAGAAAGGGTGTTTTACCTCTATTGTTTTAAAACCTGAAATCACTATCCGCCCCGGAGATAATATCAATCATGCGATGGAGCTTCATCACCGTGCGCACGAACTTTGTTTCATTGCGAATTCCCTTAATTTCCCGGTTACATGTCAGCCGATCATTAAATACAGTGAAACAGACTAATCTTTTGGGAAATGAACTCACGTCGTACAGGCTCTTCAGTCTCTTCGCTCATGGCGGCCTGATGTTCTTTAGCCGGTTTTGTGCCAGGACGGAGGGTGAGAAACTCCCTAAGAGTGGTAAAAAAGAAGCCGCAACGCCCCGCGTTACGGCTACCGTCAAAAATTTAACTGACAAGCATTAGGAGATAATCCGGGCTTCTGTTAACGACCAAGATCAACAGTCAGTGTTGACCGCCGCTGGCCGATAACGCAAAGGTGCCCACCGGCATAACTGGCAGGTATTTTTGGTAATAATCGTGATAGTTTTTCACCGGATCAATATCCTTAAATAAATCAGGATAAAGAGATTTAGCGATAAATTGTACCATTGTGAAATCGACCAGCGTACGAGATGCGCCCTGATAAACGCCGTAGAGTTTGCCATTCTGAATCGCCGGTAATGAACTCCAGCCGTCACGGTGAGTGAACCCGTTGAGTTTAGCTCTTGCTACGGCTTCATTGACGCCGATGCCCATTTCCAGTGCTGTATCAACTTTATTGTTCTCCCTGCCGGAAATAAAAATGACATCCGGTCTGGCGACCAGCAACTGCTCAGGGTTAATTTCGCCCCACTGTTTAACAAAAGGCGCTGCTATATTTTCACCACCTGCAAGACGCAGCATCACGCCCCACATATTTTCGCCATAGGTGAAGGAATACTCTGCCGGACCTTTATTACCAAACTCAATGTAGACTTTTGGCTTAGGCAGATTTGCCTGTCTGATCCTGTCTTCAATCAGCGTAATGTTATTTTTATAAAGTCGGGCCAGCTCATTGGCGCGGCCAGTCTGGCCGGTTAATACCCCGATTATTTCCGTGGATTTCACATGGTTTTCTACCGTCTGATCATTGTAATCGAGCACGACAACCGGAATATGCAAACTCTGAAGCTGCGTGACTTCATACTTCAACGCCGCGTACTGCCAGCTGGCTAAAATGACCACATCCGGCTTCAGGCTGATTAACTTTTCCAGCGACACGTTGTGCAGGTCGATTTCACCAATATCCGGAATGTCGGCAATGGAAGGACGGTGTTTAATATACATATCCCAGTTCGCCGGCACTTTGCCATGCCAGGCTTCACGCGAAATGCCGACAATATGATCAAACGCCTGTTCACCACCCACCGCCATATAATCTTCAAAATAGAAACCTAATACCGCTCTTTTCACTGGCGTATCTAAGGTTATTTTATTTCCCAGTACATCAGTCAGCGTGGTGGTGGCTGCGCTGGCCTGACCGGTTATCGCAACGGACAGTATAAAAAGCAAACCTTGAAGTAACTTCATTAAATTCCCTTAGGTATTGTGTGATTATTATCTGAGGCCAAAATTTTTATATAAAAACAGATTTATTGCATTTTAATTTAACTTAAGTTGACACGGGAAATAGAAAATCCCGCCCTGCAACTATCTCCGTATTATCCCCATAATATTTCCCGAAATCCAATAGCCTGAAAAGTGTAATATGGAAATCACGCTCCGAATTGATATGATTGCCATCAATAATGATTAGTCGGGACATGAGTATATCCTTCATTTCCATGTATCAATTGGCGTGACTGTTTCATAGTGAGCCACTGTGATGTGTAGTAATCCGCTTCCCGCTCTCAGCCGCCTGATGCTGCCCGACTCGGCGACTTCATGCCAGGAGCAGACGCTGAGAACGCCGCTGTAAACAAATCGTAATTGATGGCGATAAGGCCTGATTTCCAAAAATGAATGGTCAAGTTTACCGGGATACTTACATAATCATTGACTATAAAAAATTAACTTTGGGATTTTCTACGTGCGTACAATCAAAAAAATTTTGGTGTTTATTGGCATTTTCATCGCAATTAAAGTCATCTTTTTTATTGCCTCCGATGCTTCTCGTATACAAAGCGAACATGACGTTGAAAGCTCTTCTGGCGGTCAGGCTCAGGAACAGCCTACTGCAGTCAATAGTGCAAGTGCTGCGTTGGCCGCGCCAGCCGGATCTGCAGCCGACGATGACACGCCAAAGGCAGGCTATCATCGCTACGGGGTCGGACAGGGTGTTAGCCTCGAACTACCTGAAAGCTGGTCTTTACTCTCCCATGCACAGGTGATGGAGATTAAGAAAAAAGCTGGAGCGGTTGACGATCACCCTACAAATACCCCGATCGCTGCAATGGCCAGCTCTGACACTGGTTCAAATGAGGCGATATTCAGAGCCTCCATCTCTGACGATTACATTTCGCCGGATGAGATTAAGAATGCCAGCAGGCAGGATCTGGATGCACTGTGTCAGTCAATCGGGAAAACCATGTCTCCAGCTCTTGCAAAACAAGGCATGGTCGTAACGAAGGCACCGTACTGTTACGTCATCCCCGTCGCCAAGAAAACGGCCCTGACCGTTTCATACCAGAGGACGGATGCTTACGGGAATGGTACGTGGGAGGTGTTCATTTATCAGATCCCTGTGAAAGGGAAAATGGCTATCTTCACGACATCCTATAAAACAAATTCGAAGCCTGCGGTACAGCTACAGCTGGTGGATATCATGAACAGCGTACAGTGGAACTAAACATCGGCGGTAACGGAACGAAAAGAAAGGGCCCCGCTAAATTGCGGTCAGGCAAAATTTAAGGGTTATCCCGGTCAGCTCAGATTCACAATGAGCAATTCAATCGCAGGTACAGGGATTTTATGAAAAGCATAATGATTTACGGCGCGACAGCTTACACAGGCGGCCTGATAACCGCATATCCTCAAACATATTGATGGACTTTCTAAGCCGAGAGCTTTAGCAGTTTGCCGCTTAATGATTATGTTGGGCATATTTACCCGCTTCGGGACATCCTTTCCAACAGCTTGCGAAAGCTGTTCCTTATTACTGCATACAGCTATGTTTTCCTGATTCATATTTCAGCAGAGATTGGCTGGAAATCTGACCGCTGTGCGACTGATGGCGTGATTATCTCAAAGATTGAAGCGGATGTGATATAGGGTCAGGGCGATGGGGGATCCCCCTGACGGGGTTAAGGCATGACCTCTACTTCTTCACAATTCCGGCGATATCATTGGTATTCATCAGATGGTAATCGCCATCCATATCGGTGTAGCTGGTCATGCCGGTATCGCGGTCGCGTTCGGGTTCACCGTGGGCGAAAAGCTGGTCACCAGCTTTGGTGTGTATCACATAATCGCCAGCGCAGCCGGTTAATGTCATCGCCAGAACGAGCGCCGTCAGGCAGGATAATCTCTTCATTGTTCTGTAATTTCCCGTTGTAATCATCTGCCCGCATTACAAAACAACCCGCCGCAAGAAGCAAAGGAAAAATATGACATTGGATTTAACCCCCGATGTTTTCGTTGCATTTTGGTGCAGGGCGTCCGGGTATGGCCATTTTCCTATTCTTTTCAGCACCAGTGCGGTGCGGTGTGATCCCGTCGTTGTTTCTGCCAGTTGCCCGCAACGCTTGCCGGGCACTATCTATACTCACATAACCCGTAACATTCTAAGACGTCGGGTAACACTGGCAGATATTTTGCTTATGTTTCTTACCTTTGATGTTATTCGCCATCGGTGAACAAGCGGGTCACCCTCTGTCTGTCGGCTTGTGCGTTAAATTTCAAATTACTGCTTCAGAGTTGTCTTTTTAGTTCAGGTTTCTACTCAAACTCAGTGCTAAGGATCATGATGATGTCGATGAAATTTATGAAAAGTCCTCTCTCTCTTTTACTGGCCGGTTGTCTGGTCACTGCGTTTTCTGCGCGTGCGGATATTGTGATTGGCGTGGCCGGCCCGTTCACCGGCCCGAATGCGACGTACGGCGATCAATACTGGCACGGTGCCACACAGGCCGCCGAAGACATTAATGCCGCAGGCGGGATTAATGGCGAGAAAATTAAACTGGTGCAGGGCGATGATGCCTGCGAACCGAAACAGGCCGTCGCGGTGGCTAACCGTCTGGTTGATCAGGATAAAGTACAAGCCGTTGTCGGGCATTTCTGCTCATCTTCAACGATGCCTGCGTCTGAGGTCTATAACGATGCGGGGATTATCGCCATCACGCCAGGGTCGACCAACCCGCAAATTACCGAACGTGGCATGAGCGACATGTTCCGCATGTGCGGGCGTGACGACCAGCAGGGATTAGTCGCGAGCGATTACATCATCGACAAGCTGAAAGCCAAAAAAGTGGTCATCATCCACGATAAAGACACCTACGGTCAGGGTCTGGCAGACGCGACTAAAGCAGCGCTCAATAAGCGCGGCGTGAAAGAAGTGATGTACGAAGGCTTGTCGCGCGGCGAGAAAGATTTTAACGCGCTGGTGACCAAAATCAGTGCGCAGAAACCGGATGTGGTGTTCTTCGGGGGATGCCATCCGGAAGCCGGTCCGTTGGTGCGTCAGATGCGTGAGCAGGGCGTTCAGGCGACCTTCTTCTCCGGTGACTGCATCGTGAACGAAGAAATGGTGACGGCAGCCGGCGGCCCACAATACACCAACGGTATTCTGATGACCTTCGGTAAAGATCCGCGTCTGATCCCGGACGGCAAAGCCGTTATCGATAAATTCCGCGCTAACAAGTTTGAGCCGGAAGGTTACACCCTCTACTCCTACGCCTCAGTCCAGGCGATTGCCGCTGCCTTTAAAGCCACCGGCGGCAGCGATTCTGCAAAAGCCAGCGCCTGGCTCAAGGCCAACAGCGTTGATACGGTCATGGGTAAAAAATCCTGGGACAGCAAGGGGGACCTGAAAGTCTCCGACTACGTCGTTTATAAATGGGATGACAAAGGTAAATATCAGGAAGTAAAAGAATAAAGCTATCTTATTTGCCATTTTGGCCGCGCCTGAGCCTGGCGCGGCCATAAAAAGAGACTGCGTATTTATGGATTCATTCTTTCTGCAACAATTGTTTAATGGCATAACTCTTGGCGCGGTCTACGGTTTGATCGCCATTGGCTATACCATGGTTTACGGCATTATCGGCATGATTAACTTCGCCCACGGCGAGGTTTACATGATTTCTGCTTACCTGTGTGCCATAGCGCTGGCGCTGCTTTCCTTCTTCGGTTTGCATTCCTTTCCGCTGCTGATCCTTGGCACGCTGGTGTTCACCATTGTGGTGACCGGCGTTTATGGCTGGGCGATTGAGCGCATCGCGTATAAACCTTTGCGAAACTCGACCCGCCTTGCGCCGCTTATCTCCGCCATCGGCATGTCGCTTATCCTACAAAACTACGCACAAATCAGTCAGGGCCCGCGACAACAGGGGATCCCGACCATGCTCGATGGTGCCGTTCGTTTCCACATTGGTGAGAGTTTTGTTCAGATGACGTACACCAAGCTGTTTATTCTGGTGGCGGCCTTTATCGGGATGCTGGTGCTGTCGTGGATTATCAGCCGCACACGGCTCGGGCGTATGTGTCGCGCTGTTCAGCAGGATCGCAAAATGGCATCGATTCTGGGCATAAACACCGATCGCATTATCTCGCTGGTCTTTATGATCGGCGCGGCGATGGCGGGGCTGGCGGGGGTTTTAGTCACGATGAATTATGGCACCTTTGATTTCTACGCCGGATTTATTATCGGCATCAAAGCCTTCACGGCGGCGGTGCTTGGCGGCATCGGTTCGCTGCCGGGGGCGATGTTAGGCGGGCTGATTCTGGGGGTTGCCGAAGCGCAGTTTTCGGGCATGGTGAATTCCGATTACAAAGATGTGTTCTCTTTTGGATTACTGGTGGTGATCCTCATTTTCCGCCCTCAGGGCCTGTTGGGTCGTCCGGTTGTGACGAAAGTGTGAGGGGAAATAAATGATGTCACAAACTCCTGCGGGCAGCGGTTTCTCGCTCAAACGTTGCGTACTGGATTCCATTTTTGCCGGGCTGGTGGCTCTGATTATTTTCGGGCCCGTGGTCGGTGTCGTGCTTGATGGTTATAGCTTCAGCTTTCATTCTCAACGGCTTATCTGGATTATCGCTGCGGTGATGCTCGGTCGTTTCATACTCAGTGCCTTTCTAGAAACAACCGCCGGGCAGAAAATGCGTGCACGGTTTGAATCAGACAGTGCAGGGGTTTATGTCCGCCCGCCGGATTACAAAAGCAATCTGCGCTGGATTATTCCGCTGCTGATTGTACTGGCCATCTTCTTCCCGTTTGTTGCCACAAAATACATTCTGACGGTGGCTATTTTGGGGCTGATTTATGTGCTGCTAGGTCTTGGGCTCAACATTGTCGTCGGGCTGGCCGGGCTGTTAGACCTCGGGTATGTGGCTTTTTACGCCATTGGTGCGTACGGGCTGGCGCTGGGGTATCAGTATCTTGGTCTGGGTTTCTGGTCGATGCTGCCGCTGGCGGCGTTCATGGCCGCACTGGCTGGCGCATTATTGGGTTTCCCTGTGCTGCGCATGCACGGCGATTATCTGGCGATTGTCACTTTGGGTTTTGGCGAAATCATCCGGCTGGTGCTGACTAACTGGCTGTCGTTCACCGGCGGGCCGAACGGCGTTTCTGCGCCACCGCCGACGTTTTTCGGGCTGGAATTTGGCCGGCGGGCGAAAGAGGGCGGCGTGCCGTTTCATGAGTTTTTCCATCTGACGTATAACCCGAACATGAAGTTTATTTTCATCTATGCGGTGCTGGTTCTGGTGGTATTGCTGGTGCTGTTTATCAAACACCGACTGACCCGCATGCCGATTGGCCGTGCATGGGAAGCGCTGCGTGAAGATGAAATTGCCTGCCGCGCCATGGGGCTGAATCATGTGCTGGTGAAGCTTTCCGCATTTACGCTCGGGGCATCAACAGCCGGGATCGCGGGCGTATTTTTCGCGACATATCAGGGGTTTGTGAATCCGACATCGTTCACCTTTTTTGAGTCTGCGCTGATCCTCGCTATTGTGGTGCTCGGCGGTATGGGCTCGACCATCGGCGTGGTGCTGGCGGCGTTCGTCCTCACCGTGGCGCCGGAATTGTTGCGCAGCTTTGCAGAATACCGCGTGTTGCTGTTTGGTGTCTTAATGGTGGTGATGATGATCTGGCGTCCGCGCGGGTTAATCCGCATCAGCCGCAGCGGGTTTACCGTGCGTAAAGGAGTTGCGCCATGACGGCTTCCCTTGTGAATGAAAATATCCTCAGCGTTGAACATCTGATGATGCATTTTGGCGGTATTAAGGCGCTGAACGACGTTAATCTTGAGGTACGGCGCGGGTCGATCACCGCATTAATCGGGCCTAACGGCGCAGGGAAAACCACGGTGTTTAACTGCCTGACGGGTTTCTATAAAGCGACAGGCGGCAATATTTTACTGAATACGCAGCGCCGCACGACCAATGTTATTCAGGTACTTGGGCAGAAATTTCAACCGGATGACTGGGTAAAACCCGCGCAGCTCGGCAAACGTATCTTCTACAAAATGTTTGGCGGAACGCATCTGGTCAACCGTGCCGGGCTGGCGCGAACATTCCAGAATATCCGTCTGTTTCGCGAAATGTCGGTCATTGAAAATCTGCTGGTGGCACAGCACATGCAAACCAACCGCAATCTGATTGCCGGTGTGCTGAATACGCCGGGCTATCGTCGGGCAGAAAATCAGGCGCTTGATCGCGCATTTTACTGGCTGGAGGTGGTTGAACTGGTCGACTGTGCCAACCGGCTTGCGGGTGAAATGTCCTATGGTCAGCAGCGGCGTCTGGAGATCGCCCGGGCGATGTGCACCTCGCCGGAAATGATTTGTCTCGACGAACCGGCGGCCGGGCTGAATCCGGTGGAGACGCGCACGCTGAGCAAAATTATCCGCTTTTTGCGCGACCACCACGATATTACCGTTTTGCTGATTGAGCACGACATGGGGATGGTGATGGAAATTTCCGACCACATTATTGTGCTCGACCACGGCGATGTGATTGCTGAAGGTATTCCGCAGGAAATTCAGAATGATGACAAAGTTATCGCCGCTTATCTGGGTGCTGATGAAGACGACGAGGTCAGCTTATGAGTGAAGCGATGCTGGAATTTCACGAAGTTGATGTTTTCTATGGTGCGATTCAGGCGCTTCAGAAAGTGTCGTTACAGGTTAACGAAGGCGAAACGGTAGCGCTGATCGGAGCCAACGGCGCCGGGAAATCGACGCTGCTGATGTCGATATTCGGGCAGCCGCGTGTGCAGAGCGGGCAAATCTTGTTTCGCGGGGAAGATATCAGCCGTAAATCCACGCACTTTGTGGCTTCGGCGGGGATTGCGCAATCCCCGGAAGGGCGGCGGGTTTTCCCGGATATGACCGTCGAAGAGAATCTGCTGATGGGCACCATTCCGGTGGGAAATAAATACGCGGCGGAAGATCTGCAAACCATGTTCGATTTATTCCCCCGTCTGAAAGAACGGCGTAAACAGAGGGCAATGACCATGTCCGGCGGTGAGCAGCAGATGCTGGCGATTGCACGTGCACTGATGAGCCGCCCGAAATTGTTGCTGCTTGATGAGCCCAGCCTGGGGCTGGCACCCATTATCGTTAAACAAATTTTTCAGACGCTGCGTGAACTGGCCCGTAATGGAATGACCATATTTCTGGTTGAGCAAAATGCGCATCATGCACTGAAATTGTCAGACCGTGGTTATGTCATGGTCAACGGGCAAATCCGCCTGAGCGGTACAGGTGAAGAATTATTAGGGAATCAGGAGGTGCGTAAAGCTTATTTAGGCGGAATCTGATTTTTCCTTTTTTAAGCCCGCAATACCGCGTATTGCGGGCTTCCTTCCAATTTTTTAATCATTTTTCTCACTCCCTCCACATTTAGCTCATACTGTTTCGCTACCATGACTTTCTTACAGAAAGGTGACTGCAAAGTTAAATTTCTGGGTTATCATGCGGAGTTAGCCTTCAAAAATTTGTAGAAGATCAGTTTATTCGGATAAATCAGTGACCTGAAGCACAATCAGGACGTTGATCCTACCGGAACAACGGGCTATATAGCGCTATCCGTTTTTGGCATGAATTTTCCTGTCTCAAGGATGAAGTGAATGGCAAATGGTCCATTTACTCGATGAGTTGAACCATCGGCGCTGCTCTCAACACAGCAGAGTTGGGTCGTAGAGTTTATTGTTTAATCAGGCAGGGTGCTGAAATGGTTTCTGAGATGATTTCCTTTGTTTTATTTCTTTCCTCTATCTTTCTTTATATCACCCGGGCATCGGCCAGCCGTGTCTGGTTCTCACTTGTACTGTTTTTTCTCGGTCTTTACGTCATCCTCAATGTCATCCTGATTGGCAGTAACTATTTCACCGGCGATGGGATTACCGACGCCGTGCTGTATACCGTGACCAGCAGCCTGAAAGGCGCGGGCTTGAACAAATATATCTTGCCATTCATTGGCTTACTTACCGGGCTGATTACAGTGTTTGCACTGCTGGCGTGGGGGCTGAAACAGCGTCGTGCTAAAAACAGCAGCGCGGTGTACAGCGTGCTGGCCGTGGTGCTGGCGGTATTCTCGGTAGGGTCCACGCAGGCGTTCCAAAACATTTCCCGTCTGGTGAAAACACAAATTACCGGCAGTGGCGCAGACTTTACGACTTACTACAAAGTGCCGGAAAAAATCGTCAAAGGGGCGAAAAAGCCGAACCTGGTTTATATCTATGGCGAAAGTCTGGAGCGGACGTATTTTGATGACAAAGTGTTCCCGGGGCTGACGACCGAGTTAAGCCGCCATAAAGCACAAAGTATCGATTTTACGAACACCAAACAGGTACCGGGCACGGGGTATACCATCGCAGGTATGGTGGCTTCACAGTGCGGTATCCCGCTGTTTGCACCGTTTGATGGCAATGCGTCCAGCGCGTTATCCACGTTCTACCCGGAAAATGTCTGCCTGGGCGATGTGCTGAAAGGCGCTGGCTATACCAACTACTTCTATCAGGGAGCGGAACTGGCGTTTGCCGGTAAAGGCACTTTCCTGAAATCCCACGGTTTTGATCATCTCTATGGTTATAACGAACTGCGCCCGACCGTCGCTGACCCGGCGTATAAAAATGACTGGGGCTGGTACGACGACACGCTGCTTGACGAGGCGTACAAGAAATTTGTTGAGCTGAGCAAAGAGGGCAAACCTTTCTCCCTGTTCGCGCTGACGGTCGATACACATCACCCGGATGGTTTTATTTCCCGGGGTTGTACACGTAAAGATTATAAAGTGAATGGCAAATCCAACCAGTCACTGAGCGCTGTAGCGTGCAGCCAGCAACTGCTTGCGGCGTTTATCGATAAAATCAAGCAATCGGGATATTTCGATAACACCATCATTGTGGTGTCTTCGGATCATCTGGCGATGAACAACACGGCTTATAACATTCTGACTAAACAGAACCGTAAGGATCTGTTCTTTGTGATTGACGGGCGTAACCCTGTCGGTGACCTGAATGCGGCGAAACGCAGCACCCTGGATAATGGGGCAACGGTTCTGGATATCATGGGCGGTGATAATTACATCGGTCTGGGGCGAAGTGGTATTTCAGCGACGTCCATGACGGCGCAGTTCCTCAATATCGATGACAAAGTCAATGCCTGGAAACCTGCAGTGATCAAGCAATGGGGTTTCCCGAACAGTATCAAGAATTATACGGTGAACAACAAAGACAGCAGTTTCACGTTCTCCGGTATGACCATTAAAACGCCTTTTATTCTGAAAGTAACCTCAGACAAAATTGAGCCAATGTTTGATGTGTATCTGTCTACGCCGCTCAAAAAACAGCTCGCCGGTCTGGCGACCAGCGACAACTTTGTCTGGGTCGATAAATGTTATGAAATGGGTCGCGTCTGGGCACCGGAACTGTCGCTTAATACCGGCCTGTGCGTGGCGTCCGGCAACCTTGGTGCGAAACCGTCAATCGTGCAGGTGAGCGGAGAGACCTTTAAAGGGAAAGTCGATTTCTCGAAAGATACGTCGGGCAGCAATGCGATTTACCAGAAAACACTGGCAGCGTTGAATATTGATGATGAAGCGACCACCTATCAGTCGCCGTCCATCGCATTTATGGTGCCGGGCCTGCCTGAGCAGGTGAAAGCGATTACGGGTGTTTCCACGGTCGAAAACTGGGGGCGCTGGTCAGATGCCAATCTGGCACCTGCGGTGAAAATTGACTATGTCAAACCGCTGCCGGAGACTTTCGATGTGGTGATACGTGCGCGCGCTTACGGTAAAAACATCGACAAACCGGTTTCTGTTCGCGTTGGCGATCAGGAGCAATTTGTCACCTTCGGGAGCACTGACGGCATTGTGAAAGTGCAGTTTACAAACCCTGATGCGGCGCAAAGCATCGTGATCACACCTCCTGAGCCGACCGAACCGACAGAAGGCACCAGCGGCGGCTTTGAACCGCCTAAACTCGGCATCGGGATGGTATCGCTGGAAGTTCAGCCAGTAGATCCGCAGTCATAAAAGTATTCGTCTCTGAAATGAGAAAAACCCGCTGCGGCGGGTTTTTTTATGGCACCGGCACGTCATTTACCTTACTCCCGCAAGGTTATCTTTTTTATCGATTTACTATGCCATTTCACATATTCATTTCAGAAATATGTATCTCTTAAACAATATTATAAAGAAATAAGCCTATGGGTATACTCGCCAAATTCCTGCACGGAAACTCAGCTTTGTGCAGGCTTCTCATCTAAATTTTGGGGATACTCCATGCAAGCAATGTTCAATAAAACGAAGACTCGCCTTAAACGTACTATTTTACTGGCCGCTACCTCTGCCGTGGTGATTTCCGGCAGTTTTCTGGCGCCACTTGCCGTTGCGCACGCCGCCGATAAAACAACCATCAAAGTGGGCATCATGAGTGGTGAAGACGAAGATGTCTGGCGCGAAGTGGTCAAACAGGCTGCCGCAAAAGGGCTGACCGTAAAGCCTGTCGTCTTTAACGACTACAACCAGCCTAACGAAGCGCTGCAAAACGGCGAAGTAGACGCCAACGCGTTCCAGCATCAACCGTTCCTCGATAACCAAATCAAAGTGAATCACTACGATATCGTCCGCGTCGGTTACACCGCCGTATGGCCGATCGGTTTGTACTCTAAAAAAGTGAAAACTGCCGCTGAGCTGAAAGATGGCGCAGTGATTGGCGTCCCGAATGACCCGGCAAACGAAGCGCGTGGCCTGGTTCTGTTAGAGCAATCGGGTGTGATTAAACTGAAACCGGGCGCAGGGATTTTTGCCACAACCGCAGATATCACTGAAAACCCGCGCCACGTGAAAATCAAAGAGCTTGATTCCGGCATTATTGGCCGCTCCGTACCGGATCTGGACGCCGCTATTGTTAACACTGACTGGGCGCTGAAAAGCGGGCTGACACCGGCAGACCGTATCGCACAGGAACCGGTAAAAGGTAACCCGTACAACAATTTCATCGCTGTTAAAACTGCGGATGCGAATGCACCGTGGGTGAAAACGCTGGTCAGCTCTTATCAGAATAATGCCGTTAAAGAAGTGTTTGATAAGGTTTACAAAGGCACTGGCGTAACGGCCTGGTAAGGATCTGAAAGCATGACAGTAATCACTGAGACCGGGGCACATTTTACCGCGACATCTACGGATAGGGATAATGCCCGCCACACCGGCGCGGGTATACCGATAAAAACTGACCGGTTTACTGGCGTGCAGGCGGTTGAAGACGTGGTGCGGTTGCACCACGTCAGCCGCCGCTTCGGGGCTACGCAGGCGCTGAACAGCGTGTCATTAACGGTAAAACGGGGTGAGATTCTCGGGATTATTGGCCGCAGCGGGGCAGGGAAATCAACCCTGATCCGCTGTCTCAACGGGCTGGAGCGACCGGATGAGGGCGTGATTGAAATCGAAGGTCACGCGATTACCGGGCTGAGTGAGAAAGAATGGCAGTCAGTACGCAGCCGCGTCGGAATGGTTTTTCAGCATTTTAATTTGCTGTCGGCCAAAACTGTTGAACAGAACGTGGCTTTGCCGCTGAAAATTGCCGGTTTCGACAAGGCGCGTCGCCAGGCGCGGGTAGCGGAATTGCTGGCGCTGGTCGGGCTGGAAGATAAAGCCAAAAGTTATCCTGCGGCGTTGTCCGGCGGGCAAAAACAGCGTGTCGGGATTGCCCGTGCGCTGGCTGCCAGCCCGGCGTTATTGTTGTGCGACGAAGCCACGTCGGCGCTTGATCCGGAAACGACCCGCTCAATTCTTGCGCTTCTTCAGTCACTGAATCAGAAACTGGGGATCACGATTTTGCTGATTACCCATGAGATGGAAGTGATTAAAAAAATCGCACATCGCGTTGCGGTGATTAACGCCGGTGAAATCATTGAAGAGGGGCCAGTCTGGCAGGTTTTTGCGCATCCGCAATCACAACTTACCCGCACATTGTTGCAGGGGTTGCTGCCGCAGTTACCGGAAGCTTTAGCCGAAAAGCTGACGACGGAGCGTCAGGGTCAGGCAATTTACAGCGTACAGTATGCCGGACAGGACAGTCAGGGTGAAATCCTCACGCAGATGGCGGCTGAACTCCCGGGCCAGTTCCGGCTCATTCAGGGCGGTGTTGATCATATTCAGCATTATGCCATCGTGCGCTTTTTCTTCTCGGTACCGGTGGCTGACGCCGATGCCGGGCAGGCTGTTTTACACTGGTTGCAACAGCGCCAGGCCACTGTGGAGCTGACAGGCTATGTCTCCGGTAATGCTTGATTTGTTATTAAACGCCGTTGAAGAAACTCTGCTGATGACGGCGGTTTCTGGTTTGTTTTCACTGGTTGCTGGCCTGCCGCTCGGGCTGATTCTGGTGATGAGCAGCCCGGGGGGTATTGCTGAAAATCACTGGGTTAACCGTTCGCTCGGGTTGATTATCAATGGATTCCGTTCGCTGCCGTTCATTATTTTGCTGGTGGCGCTGATCCCGGTGACCCGTTTTCTGGTGGGTACATCGCTGGGAACGTGGGCGGCTATCGTTCCGCTTTCCATTACCGCCACGCCGTATTTTGCCCGTGTGGCTGAGGTGTCGCTGCGCGATGTTGACCGCGGGCTGATTGACGCGGTGCGGGCAATGGGCGCAAGCAAACTGCGTATTGTCTGGGATGTGCTTATTCCCGAAGCGCTGCCGGGGATTTTGTCCGGGTTTATCGTGACGCTGGTGGCGCTGATTGGGGCTTCAGCAATGGCGGGCGCCATCGGTGCGGGCGGGCTGGGTGATCTTGCGATTCGTTATGGCTACCAGCGTTTTGAAACCGTGGTGATGGTGGAAGTGATCGTGGTGCTGATTGTCATCGTCTGCGGCATTCAGTGGCTGGGAGACCGCCTCGTGGCGCGTGTGGATAAACGCCATTAAAAAAACCGGCCACCAACGGGCGACCGGTTTCATCAGGTTCTACATCTCGCTGCGTGAACGCCAGCGCTCGCGGGCCATAAAGCTTTTTACACCCACATCCAGGAACGGACGCGGCGGCAGATAGTTGGCGCGTCCGACCGCTTCCATATCCGCAAGCAGCGGGTTGTCTTCACCCAGCGCATGTTCCGCCAGTAAGCGGCCAAACGCGCTTTGTTTTGAACTGCCTGAACCGTTACAGCCTGCCGATGAATATACGTTTTCCGACAAATTCCCCCATACCGGTGCGCCATTGCGCGTAATGCTGATCAGACCCGACCAGGTATACGCCATATTGACGTCCTGCAACTGCGGATAAATCCGTGCAAAAAGTTTCTGATGGCGGCGCGCGTGACGGCCCGTTTCAACCGCATCCGTCACCAGACCCGGCGCAAAATTAACGTGCTCGCGTATCAGAAACCGGTGGTCAGTTGTATAGCGCAGCGTGGCACCTGCCAGCGCATTCACCGGTGTTGACCCCCACGCAGAGATATCGCCGATGAGGCGCTGCTGTCCGGTTGTCAGCGGCTCGGTGAGGGTGGCAAACGTCGACATCGCAAATACATTGCCTTTGAACAACGGCAACCCGCGTGCGGCACCGTTAATCGCCAGCATCAGTTTCCTTGCGTGGACTTCGCCGTGCGGCGTTTCGGCGCGGATGGTGCCCTGCGTTTCGATTTTCAGCGCAGGGGAATTGGCATAAACCGTGACGTTCTGCGGCAACGTCGCCACTAAACCGCCGATCAGCGCCGCCGGATTGACCAGAATACAGTTTGGCGTATACACCGCGCTGCGGTAAAAATCAGTGCCCAGGCGTCGTTTCAGGGCCGCATTATCGAGATATTCGAAGCTTTCACCGAGCGTGGTCAGCTCTTTCTGATAATGCGCAATTTCGCCGTCAAACTTCTCGCTCACCGCGCAATGATATTTTCCCGAATTCAGCCAGTCGCATTCGATTCCGTACTGGTCAACGGTATCTTTCAGATGATGAAGCCCGTACTGCAACAGGCGGCGGTAAGTATTGGCATGTTCCAGCTCGGCCGATGTGCTGCCGACGGTGTGGGGTAAATCAATGACAAAACCAGAGTTTCGCGCCGAGGCATTATCGGCAACATCCAGTGCTTCGAGCACGACGACGTGTTCATGCGGGCGAAGCTCAGCAATCCGGCGGGCAAAAGCCAGCCCGGCAAACCCTGCGCCAATCACCAGCCAGTCGGCCGTTACTTTTCCCCGCAACGCCGGATGACGAGGCGTATCGCCCCGCAGTGCTGCCCAGCCGTTGATATTCTGATCAAGTGGTAAATTTTTAATTTTCATTCGTGACATCAAATCGTTATCCCAGGAGGTTAGATCCTAAGTTATGGACGTTTAGATGTCTAATGCGCAATGGTGATAAACATATATTCGGGTAAGGGGAATCGCTCCCGACGCGTGGGATAATTATGACGATAAAGAGGGGATGATACTTTTCTGTCGGCGGAGCGTCAGCGGGAAGCAAAAATCATAATAATCAGTCAGGTACCAGCAACCCGTCATTGATAAGGTCGTAAGCTGGTTCCACCAAACCTTGGGTAAGCCGGTATCTGAGGCCGCGAAGAAGCCGCTCGATCCGAACGCAAACCTTTAAATTTGAAATGAAGTCCAGGAGCAATTTGTACTGGCCTGCTCATTACCGGGCCGATATGAAATCAGGTAAAACATCAGAATGACGCTTTACCTGTGATGATTAAAAACAAAGTTCAAATTCAGCTATATTTCGACCGGCATGTTCCTCAATGATACAGGCCAGTCACCCGGCCAGACGTAATGATCTTTGAGAATCTTAGCGCTGTATTCCAGACAAATACGCACGGGGAGATTCGGATAGATTCGATCCATTTGTGCGATAAGTTCCTCGCTATTTGATGTCTTAACCATCTGTTTTCTAAAGTCATGAATATATTGGCGTGTGAAGCCGATCGCTGAAGGACTTAATGACGGGGTGAGCGAAGCATGACCCGGTATCACAACGTCAGGGCAGAGTTCTTCCAGAACATCGAGGTCATGCATCCAGCGCGCCTGGCGTTCTTCATTACGCATGTCAGCAATCCAGACGTGAGCATTATCGAATACCACATCAGAGGCAATAAGGGTTTTCAATGAAGGGATCCATAACGGCGCAATGGTGATGCAATCCCCGCTCATCATGCCGAGGATTTTAATTTCTTCGCCTTCAAGATAAATGATGTCGGTTTCTATCATGGTGACGTTAAATTTAATATTTGCGCCATTCTCTTTTAAAACAGTATTCCCCCAATAGTTTATTTTGAAGTCATAAGCATCATTTACGTCATCAGCCACTTTTTTATAAGCGATAACCTGAGCATCTGGCCAGACTGCTTTGATCACTTCAAGCCCTAAGAAATGATCAGGATGCAGATGTGTAATAAATATTTTAGTGAGATTTCTTTTTGTTTCAATTAATTCAGCAACCAGTCTGTGGGCATTAGCAATGGTAAACTGTGCATCGACCAGCATCGCTTCTTTCTCTCCCATTATGATTGTTGAAATGACGCCAAAACCATCATGAGAATCGCTACTTACAAAGACTTTAGTGGATAAGCTCATAGTAAATACCTTATTTAAAATAACGTTTATAATATAAACCCCACAGTTTTTTTTGATACCCTGAATAATGGATGATAACCATCTGAAAATCAGATATTCCCTTTGGCCGTACTGTTGTAATATCGGTGAGAGCCATTATCTTCCAGGCTCCACGAAACGCAAATCACCGGCTTAAGTTTCCTTAAGCGGGCGTTGTTAATTTGATTCCTCTGGCTGGGTGCATTTTTGCCAATAACGGGCCAATAAACGACCACCAACAGAGGAGGGTTACTTAAAGCAGGCGGGGGCCAGAACGAGCCGGCACGAAGTGGCAGTGTCCCCGAAGATGTCTGGCAATCTGCTTTGTGGCAGAGCGAATGTTGCCGGTTAATTAAAAAGTAAGCCAGGCCCTTCTTCTTTATATGTTTGTATAAATAATTATCTATACTCTTTGAAGTCTCTTTTACTTAGAATTCCACCTTTGGTTTTGTTCTTAATGGTATTCATGAGTTTGTTTAATACCTTTCTTTCTCTCGGGTCTTTAAATTGCTTATTCATCTCTTTCTTTTTTATAGGGTCCAAATATTTACAAACACATTCAGACATCTGCCAGAGAAAGAGCTTTTTCATGAAAGCACCTTGCAGGCCAGGAGGTGAGGCTTCAGCTTGTTTATCCGGTAAGTTATATTCCCTTTCAGTTGGAAACTCCCCAAAACCTTTCCCCAGATTATCATCACCATATGTTACCATGCGAAAATCTGGAAATAAATCATTAAGCGCTTGAAAAGATAAATTGGAAGGATACAAATTTCCTTTATCAATTTTTGTTTTAATCACTAACCCAACAGTAATAGTTTTTGACTTAACATCGACTGAGTTTTGACGAAATTTGTACTCATCAGCAAGCATATATTTAGCAAGTATAGAGGCTAAATCTTGTGGGGTTCCTAATTGTTTATATTCAGGCTTTTCCATGTTTTTATTTCTCTTTGTTAAAATAATAACTTAAGCAAAAAGGCATTATTATATGCCGCTCGCGGTATAGAGGCGGCTATCCTGTATAAAGAACTCATATTCCCGTGTTAACGGGCCGTATGAACCTGACCAGCTTCTCATTATCAACGACACTCCAATCCAGTTCTGAGATTAATCATTGTGGCACAATAACCTGAATCGTGTGGCAAACTATGCCTGCTTCTCTCCCATAGCCAGAGTGCAACATAACGGCATCTTCTGTAGTTAGCCTGCCGATATGTTCATCTGCCTGGGCAATGCCAAATTGCCTGAGACAAGGTATAACTTGCTCATGATAAATTACAGTGCTGTGCCGGGGTATAGCTCAGGATTCGGGTGGAAGTTAGGATCTTCGAAGCTGGAGTTATTGAACCGTTTTTTTGCAGCAGGTCCATTGTATTTGTAAGTCACGTCAGGATTGGGAGTGAGATGCCATGCGGTGCCGTCTTTGTCGCGTTCGATCAGAGACGCGGCAGAGGTACATAAATCTCCTGAGCCTTCATTGAGCATAAACTGATAATAGTGCCCTGCTTTTGGGATGAACTGGATTGTAATGTAGCAAGACTTCGTGCGTGGCCCCTCCCACATCATCGCCACCTCCGTTTTGATATCAGGCCGGACGCGTGTTTCATAGTAGTCGAAGGTCAAATCTTGCCCTGCTTTGGGCATGCCCATATCCTGTGTGTTGATGAATGGCAGGGGACCTGACCGGACGACGCCCCCTGAGCGGACACCATTTTCATATTGATAGATAGCAGCATGTTGCGTGTTGTTAACGATACGAACCCATGCGGGGTTTGGCTCATTATCAGGCGCATTAAAGTAAGTTGTATGAGGGAAATATTGGCAACCAGTAAACAGGGGGAGGGACAGTAAGCATAGTGAAGTGCGCAATGACATGGTTAGCATCCTTTGCAATGTATTTGGTGTTCTTTCTGAAAACGAAAACACTCTGCGCCAGGCTATTTTCTGTAACTATCTGAATTGCTTTAGCTCTGAAGTTTGTGATCCCGGAACCGAACGATTGCGTAAATCCATCCGGTAAAGTTTTTTCGCTAAGTGGATGCCACTCTACGTTAAGCACAAACTCTTCACATGGGATAATTCCCTAATCTCGCAACATCCCCAAAAGCAAAACGCCCGCTTAAGTTTCCTTAAGCGGGCGTCTCTAATTTTTGGCTCCTCTGACTGGACTCGCCTTTGCCAGCAACTGACTAAATATTTTTCTTGATAGCAAGACTAGTTCTTGAGGGCTGCAGCGTGCCAGGAGCGGACGTTACCCGCAATTATGCTTAGCCCATTGCAGGTAGTCACAAAACGATATGTTCCCTAAACGTTATCAGAAAAACATTCTGATAGAACAATACACGAGCAAAAGAGCCAGGATGCGATTAACTAACCGGCCATGCTTGCGAAACAGTGACTGGAACATATGACCAGCAAGAGCCCAGACCAGATTCCCTAAGCACCCTATGATGGCAAGCAGGATGCTTACGGCAGTAACCCATATAACGCTCTGCGTATAAGGCAACACGAATGCAGAAAGGGCCGTAATTCCATAAAGAATAATTTTCACGTTGGCAAACTGAAGCCAGAAACTTAACCAGAAACTCAGAGGTTTGGTTGCATGATCTGAAGTGGCAGGTGAACTATTCGCAATTTTCCATGCGAGCCAGAGGATATATGCAGCCCCAGCCCAAACTAACCATCGAGTAGCAGACGGCAGTATGCTGATCAAACTATAGGTGAATAAGCCGCAGGCCAGCATAAGCACTAAAAACCCTGTACTCATCCCTGCCAATGTACGAAGACTCCTTCGGAAACCGTATTGGTTAACCGAGCTAATAGCCAGAATGTTGTTCGGTCCGGGTGTTAACGCGGTAATTAATGTGTACGTTAAAAAACCACTGATGATAGTAGGTGTCACTTGTATTCTCCTTGTTCCCAGAGCATATTAGCCACGCCAAAGCATTCAAAAAAGCGAATGTTTTGAATATCAGAGTTTCAAAATTTCGATGTTTTCAGATGGAGAGTTGCACGGTGGACCTGCGTCGTTTCATTACTTTTAAAACCGTTGTTGAAGAGGGTTCTTTTGCTCAGGCCGCCCGAAAGCTTTGCTGTACACAATCAACCGTCACTTTTCAGATTCAACAATTGGAACAAGAACTTTCATACCCCGTATTTGAAAAAGTTGGTCGCCGAATGGCGCTGACGCCCGCAGGGAAACTACTGCTTCCTAGAGTTCGTGAACTGACGCGCGTACTGGAGGGGATACGTCAGTTAGCCTCCAGTGAAGAAGACGTTACCGGCGAGTTGAGGGTGATGGTCGGAGAAACCTTACTTGCCTACAAGATGCCCGATGTTCTCAGGTTATTCAGGATAAAAGCACCTAAAGTTCGCCTGTATCTTCAGTCCGTTAACTGTTATGCAATAAGAGACTCACTTATTAATGATAATACGGATCTTGGTGTTTTTTACCGAGTTGGTCATGATGAAGCGTTACACATGGAGCATTTCGGGAAACAGGAACTGGTGCTGGTAGCTTCTCCTCAGTTCAGTAATTTCGATTTTACTAAATGTGAGCAGCATATTCCGGTCAGCTTCATTATCAATGAACCGCAATGTGTATTCAGGCAGATATTCGAAGCGACTCTCCGTGAAAGAAAGATCACGTTAGAGAATACGATTGAACTCTGGAGTATTGAGAGCATTAAAAATTGTGTGGCAGGCAATCTGGGGATCTCATTTCTACCACGCTTTAGTGTCTTACGAGAACTGGAGACAGGTGAGTTGAAAGAACTCCCTTTTGCTAAAACGCCATTGTCAATAACTGCACTGTGCGCCCACCATGCAGGAAGAACGGTCAGCCCAGCAATGAAATCCTTTATTGAGTGTATGCACCAGTGTCTGAGTTAGGACATTTTCAGCAATTGACTTGCTCCCCATAGATTTACAAACAGAAATGCGAACAGTTTTTTGATTTGATTTGAGAAAGTTGTGAACTTCCGCACCTCGCTCTTAGCCGCCTTTGCAGAAACCACCAAAACCAAAAAGCCCGCTTCAGTTTCCTGAAGCGGGCTTCTCTAAATTTGGCTCCTCTGACTGGGATCGCCTTTGCCAGCAAGTGGCTAATAAGTAAGCTAAACCTGAATTTCATTTATGTCAAGACCGCCGGAATGACCACCAAGTGCTGAAATGCAACAGACCATACAGTAGCTCCTAGCCAGTCGTTTATCGAGTTGGTTTCTCTGCGCAAATTAATGACCATATCAACATCGGATTGAACATATATTCAAAATATATGTCTTTTTTATCGAAAATACAGAGGGGTATGGAGGGCAGGCGAAAAGATAGCTACGCATACGTCATAGACAGATTCTTCATTTAAGTTTAACACCTGCTTTTATTGGGATTTAAATTCAATAATTTTAAGATAACCAGTCTTAATGAATGAATTTTTTTAAAAAGAAGAACTTTCAACTTTTTGCAAAAGCACTGATTATTTGTACATTGAAAAGATAAAAAACAGACACATCTTATAGGTATATTTTCAGGTGATGGAAAGGGAAATGTCTGAATTGAATGCAGTCAATGAATACGGTGTACGTATACTGAGCCTGAATGGTGGTGGGGCTAGGGGGATGTTTACAATCAGTGTGCTTGCTGAGATAGAGAGGATAATTGCCCTCAGGCAGCCTGGCTGTGAAGTCAAAATTGGAGACTACTTTGACCTCATCACGGGGACATCTATAGGCGGGATACTTGCGCTAGGCCTCGCTACAGGCAAGAGTGCTCGCGATTTGGAACGTGTTTTCTTCGATAAAGCGAACGACATTTTTCCAACAAGATGGGGGATCACCAATCTTTTTAAATCACTTGTTGCACCTATTTACAGTAGCACCCCTCTCCGTGAAACCGTTGAAACGATGATCGGCGGTGAAACCACGTTTAATGACCTGACCCGGAGAGTAATGATTCCAGCTGTGAATCTCTCAACAGGAAAACCTCAGTTTTTCAAGACACCGCACAACCCTGATTTTACGCGCGATGGGGGGCTTAAACTGATTGATGCTGCGCTAGCAACCTCGGCCGCACCAACATACTTTGCCCCACATTATTGTGAAGATCTTCGCACTTATTTTGCGGATGGTGGTTTGGTTGCTAATAACCCCAGCTATATCGGTCTGCTGGAAGTTTTCAGGGACATGAAGTCTGATTTTCCTGATGTTACTCATAAAGATATACACATACTCAACATCGGTACAGTCGGTGAAGAGTATTCACTCAGTCCGAAGTTGCTTAGCAAAAAATGGTGGAATGGATACTGCCGTCTGTGGGGTGCAGGTAAACGACTGGTTCTTACAACTATGACGGCTAATCAACACCTTCATAAAAGCATGCTCCTGCGTGAGCTTACACTCTACGAAGCGTTCGATAACTATACCAATCTGGATGAAGTGATACCTAATGAAGCAGCCAGCGATATCACTCTTGATAATGCCACGAAGAGTTCTATGGAAAATCTGAGTGCAAGGGGAAAACAGCTCGCTAATGTACAGTTCGCCCAACTACAGAAGCTTAAAACCTTTTTCACCACACCTGCAAAACCCTTTAAGCGCACAATCGTGCAGGAGACACTCTGATGCATTGGGATTTTAACAATTACTATAGCCACAATGTGGATGGCTTAATCAGTAAGCTCAAACTGAGTAAAACTGAATCCAATACACTGAGAGCGCTTCGGCAGACAGTTCGTGAGAGAACAAGGGATGTGTTTAAGGAAGCCCGAGAAGTCGCTACTGATGTAAGAAGGCAAGCACTGACCCTTGAGAATGTCAGATTGAAGCTTGAGAAAACGAATGTTCGTTACCTTTCTCCCGCAGACCGCGCCGATCTCGCGCGACTTATTTTTGAAATGGAAGATGTGGCCCGCGATGACTTCATCAAATACCAGCCTCGTTTTGCTACGCAGGGGAGTTTTCAGTACGATACCTTGAACAGGCCTTTTCATCCAGGGCAGGAAATGGATATCGATGATGGCACCTACATGCCAATGACCGTATTTGAATCGAAACCCAGCATCGGGCACACTCTGCTGCTGCTGCTTGTGGATACGTCACTGAAATCGTTAGAAGCTGAGAACGCAGGATGGACATTCGAAGAAAAGAATACCTGTGGCCGCATTAAAATCCCTCATGAGAAAACACACATCGACGTACCTATGTATGCAATTCCTAAGGATAAATTCCAGGAAAAGCAAACAGCAGCAGATTCTGCACACCTCATAAAATCTGACTCAATGTTTGAGTCACTAGCTTTAAACCGGGCAGGCCTTGCATCATATGTCGTTGAGTCGGACAAAGTGAATTTAGCGATACGTGAAGGGACCAAAAGATGGTCGATTAGTGACCCTAAAATTGTAGAAGACTGGTTCAACGAGAGTTGTAATCGTATAGGCGGGCACCTTCGGTATATTTGTCGCTTTATGAAAGCCTGGCGAGATGCTCAATGGGATGTTGGAGGTCCATCATCAATCAGTCTGATGGCCGCGATTGTAAATATCCTCGACAGAAAGGCTCATAATGGTGCCGACCTTACAGGGACCATGAAACTCGTTGCCAGTTTACTGCCTGAGGAATTCAATCACGGACTGGAAAGCCCCGACGATACTGACGCAAAGCTGTTGTTCCCTGCTGAGCGTGATCAAAACGTACACCAGAGAACCATCGTTGAAACCATGGAAAGTTTACACGGGATTTTGCTTGATGCTGAGAGTTCAGAAAGCAGAGAAGATGCGTTACGTAAAATTAATGAAGCATTTGGGAAACGCGTGACAAATGCTTCGTTAATCACATCAATTGCTGCTGCTCCTGCATTTCTCAATTCCCCGACCAAAGATCCCGTATTCAAGCCTATCAACAAAACAATGGTAAGTGGCTAATGGAGGACGGGCAACTCCATAAAGTGATGACAGGCTGCGGGTATCGCTATACGCTTGCCCGCAATCTCCCTGAAAAAGCTATTCTGCACAGCAGGGAGCGTGGTGCAGGATATTACACGAAAGAGTATGTGACTGACGCCGGTAACTTTAACGTTGCTCTGGTGATTCGCCCAGACCCTTTCACAGAACTACCGATAGCCTTTATTATTGAACAACCGGAGCAGTTCCTAAACTGCCTTATGCCCCACGTAGCCCTGGAAGGGTTCCTCTGCTACGTTGACCAGATGGAAGCAGACTGGGATTCCAACTACCTGGAAGGGACATACAAAGAAGTTGATGCGCAAATACAACTGACCCTCATTAATTCGGTATCCGCTGCCACGAAAGGGCTAAATGATAAAAGAGAACTGGAAGGGGAATTTGCCGCATACTGGCACCCCAGCGAGACACTCTTTCTTCTGTCAAACGCTAGTCGGGGGACCAGCCTTAAAACCAGTCTGGCGAAATCCACCCTGTCTGATGGAACCACCAGACAGGAGTACATAACGGTTGAAGAATCCTCATCAGAGGACTCGGAAGCCGTTATTACCACATGGCTCAAGCAACGGTATTTCCCTCGGAATTCATTAAAAGAAATCTCTGTCAACACACACTACATTTCTGTAAACCCCAGTCGTCTTGCCGGGATGAAATGGCCACCGGCTTCATTTCGTGACTTACTGGAATGGCTTGAAAAATCAGACCACAATGCCAGAGACAGAGTCATTGAACACATCAAAGCTGAAGGTAAGAAAAGGTATATTTTTCTCTTTGATGTTTTAAACCAAGACATCTTTGCTATCTATATTGAGTTCAATACGCAATCTGTTGATTTCAGGAGACACAAGAAGTCAGCTAAAAACTCAACAGTAAAACTAGCCACGATGTTAGGTGGCAAAAATGTTTGTACTGAATATCAAAGACTGGGAGTAATTCGTGCTGATATTGCGACGCTCCTCAGCCGAAATGCCCGACGAGCAGGTGCAGCAAGCCTCTCAGAAAAGCGCGTAGCGTTGATAGGCTGTGGCACAATTGGTGGATATTTGGCTGAATTATTGCTCAGGAACGGAGCTGGATGTGGCAAAGGTTTACTACATCTTTATGATAATGATATCTATAAACCCAGTAATTTTGGTCGCCATACCTTATCGTCACATGATTTTGGGTCGTACAAATCCCTTTCACTGGCGACAAGACTCCAGGATTCATTACATCTGCAAACAAAGATTGTTGGATTCAATGAACAATTCCGTATCAGCACAGATGTAATGCAGAAGTACGACATAATCATTGATGCGACAGGACGTCCCCCGGTATCAAAACGCATCGCTGCGGTGGTGAGGAAAATTCCTTTGGAACAAAGACCATTTATTATTCACGCGTTCAATGATGGTAACGGCCGGGCATCAAAAGTCTTTATTGATGATGGCCGAAGCTGTTATGGGTGTATGGTTTCTAACCCCGCTAAATACCGTGACGGAACCGATTTGCGGTTTAGTGCTCTTAATAATATATCAAGTGAGAAAAATAAAAGCTGTGGTAGCACTTACACCCTTTATGATGCGGCAGTTAGTAACGTAACGGCATCTCTGGCTCAGATGGCCGTGTTAAGTACTCTCGAGCCAGAGTTAAAGTGGACTTACAATGAACATGTCCTTGAAGGCGGGCGTTCGCTCAGACCTCAATTTTTGCCACATCAACCTAACTGTTCTGTCTGTAATGAACATAAATGAATTGGTATTTATCGACGAATGTGACCACCATGTAGTGGTCATGAGTGAAGTTGTTCGACTGCTCCAATCCTATCGTCAAATGTATTATGGCAGTACCGAGGCCGGAGGAGTTTTAATCGGAGAACGCCGTGGACAGCACATTGTAGTCACTGACATTTCAGTACCTGGTCCTGGTGACATCAGGTCACGTAACCGATTTGAAAGAAAGGGTGATCACCATCAGCAGAAAGTATACGAATTGTTCAAACAGTCAGATGGCTTTCTTGTTTATTTAGGCGAATGGCATACACATCCCGAGGATTTTCCTCAACCGTCGTATACAGACATAAAATCATGGCTGACCGGTCTGATAGCAACAGAACCAATGGTCTTGCTTATTGTAGGTAGAAAAGGCGAATGGCTAGGTTTAAAAAACGGGAATGACATTAAAAGTATAAAAGAAAAAAATAGATAAAGTTGATGAATGTTAATCTCTTTCAGATGTTAATCTTTTTTAAGAGTATGGTTAGAGTGTTAAAAAATTTAATGTGAGGCCATTGTTTGGATGCTTAATTGAAGTATCGAAAAAACACCTATCAAAATTCCCTTGAAAATTCTTACAAGTGGTGTATTTCATAGCAATCAGTTATGATAAGACCTTGATATAGCTTATGGAATGTTCGAGGGTAGTATTGAACTAAGAAAAGTGACTGCTGAAAGGGAATTATCAATAATTAACATCTCAGCAGCGCGAATTAGTCTTCTATGTTAAAAGAACAATTAATGCTTGAGTCGTAGTAATTCAAGTGTTCTTGTGGCTAATAAAAAGATATATCAGAGTCAGTGTTCAGTGATATTCTTTTAATCGATATTCTCCCCACGGATTTCCTATCTGTATAATAACGACCAGAAAGTTGAAGGGCATTGCTACTTTCAATTACGTCGAATATTGTCGAGCCAATATACTCGCTCCAACTAGGGTTTTTAGGGGTTGACTTGTATACATAATACAATTTGTTATTATCCAGCTCCTTGGTCGGTGTCGCTTCTAAAGTGACAGATTTTACTGTGGGGCCGTGCATTTCTATCCTTGTTACAAGGAGCGCTTGCTTTATTTTTGCACGAACTTCAAACTCATGATTTGTCTCTGTAATTATATGTCCAACCCAAATTCCATTTAAATCAGGATAGATATCCTTTTTGAGAATTTTTATTATTCTCCATATTATTCTTGATGTTTTTGGTGAGAGAAGAAAAAAGTTAATGATAATGGATGCAAATGATGATATTGATAGCAATTTGAGCAAGCTTAAGTCGGATGAGAGAAGGGCCTTAAAGATCCAAAATGAAAGTATTGTGACAAATAAAGAGATTAGTGATACCGTTTTTAACAACCAGTCAAACCTTATTATCCTAAACATTTCGCACCATTATATGTCTTTGTAAATGGAAATCATATTCTTACCGTTGCTTTTAGAATTTAATAATGCAACATAGGCTTCTCTTAGACTCGCTCCCACACCCGCCGAAAATGTAATCCCGTCAAAAGAGTAGGATTTTATTTTATCAAATACAATGTTAAGGTCGACATCGACATCATCGTCTGTTTTTGCTGTAACACCATCTGCGGCTTGGAAAATTATCTCAAATCGATTGACTAATAGCATGTTGGATATTTTTTTTGTTGTTTCATTTAATTTGTTGCTAATGCATGCTAATTTCTCTTCTGAATTTGATAAGTATGATGAGGTAATTTTTCTTCCCACATCATCTCCATCTATCGCTATGTACATATTAACTCCAATCCATTATGGTTTATTGCATTTAAGACATTATTATATCAATCATGAGTGTTTTAAAGCAAATGAAATTATTTGCTTTAAAAAGTTGCATATGTAAAGTGCGTGTATATTCGATGAGACAGAGTTTGTGCCTTGAATGTTTAATGTCAGTTTGAGGTGTAATGCGAGAAATCAATATTTGGAAGTCTCTCAGTAATATTATCTATCCAATATTAATCCTTACGCGTTCTTAGCAACTCATAACCTGTTATTGTGTAGTCATCAGTTATTCCTATGATGGTAATCTCAAAACCAAGAATTTAAATATTGGTAGGATGTACTTATCAATCATTATTATAGTGATATTCAAGGGCGGAGGCTGGGATATGAACATGCAAATCCCATTTACGCCAGTCTGACCCTTCGGGGGTATAGGCCCATCGTTATCTCCTTTTAACAATAATGTTAGTTATTTTTATTTACAAAAGCTGTGTCAAATCAAAATTATTGTCATAATGCCTAAATTACAATTGTTAAGATCAATTGGAGGCAAAAATGATGTTTGGACTGACCCCGCCCCGGTAGACGATCCTGCCATATAGTTGGACTGACCCCACCCCGGTAGACGATCCTGCCGTATAGCATGCTAACACCTACTAGAAGTTCCTGTCAGTGCAAGTCTCCGGCTCAACACTACCACACTGTTTCACCCCTGCGGAGCAAGGGGCGCTAAGTCCGGGTATGCAGTGTCAGTTTTTTCTCCCGCGTGATTTCCGTTCCCGTATCTGGTTCCGGTTAACCGTTTCCCAACACAACCCGTCCCACAAGGGTAAATGGCACGCATTCTGCGCTCTTACGTGTCGGAACGATGCGGATGGATAGTAGCCATTAGCTAGTCTCCCTGACGTTGGCACTCTGGGCTGAAGCACATGGCATTATGTTGAAATGCATTAAGCGGGCAAAACGACACTAAATGTAATTATCGACAGCTCAGTCTGCCGTATCGGGCAGAAAAAACGGATTTTTATCAGTTTAGTACGCTGAATGAAGCACTTGAAATCCTGGAGATCTGGATGAATATAACAGCGAAACGCTCTTGTGGATTTCAGAATGACCAAGTACTGAAAGAGAATCAACTGATGGCTGAGAACCCGAGAATCCTAAGAAAGTTCGTGCAACTAAAATTGGTGCGCTTACAATTTGTCTGACTTGTTTAAGAGCGTTGTAGCCTCTTTCAAACAGTTTGAGTAATTTCTTGACTCAGACCGTTGGACTATTGCAGGACAGATGCAACAGTAATCCATAGACAGATTAAGATTTAAACCACATTTGAGACGATTATGACAAACCCTCTTGAGTTAACTAGATATATTCGATATCAGCTTTCAGAATTAGGTGCTCAAAATGCCCATCATGAATTTGAGCACCTCACTAGGCATTTGGCAAGAGTTCGCATATGTAGCAATATTTTGCCGGCTACCGGACCTGTAAGCGCCGGTGGTGATGGCGGTCGTGATTTTGAAACCTTCAAAACTTATAACGATATCCCTTTAACGCCTGACAGCACATTTCAAAGATTAGCATCTGGACAACGAGAAATTGCCTTTGCATGTTCGCTCCAAAAAACAATCACACCTAAAATAAGAAAAGAAATCAAAAGGGTGAGGGCTATTGATAAATATAAAGCCATGGTGTTCTTTTGCGAGGAAAATCTTCCAGTTGCAAAGAGACACGTACTACAGAAAGATGCAGAGTCTTTGGGGATCGACCTGCAAATATTTGACGGAACGGCAATTGCCGAATTGTTATCCGATCGTGATACCTTCTGGATTGCACAGAGCTATCTTCAGATACCCTCTGACTTAATGCCTGCATCAGATGAAAGCCCTGACTGGTATCAGGAGCTCGTGGCAAATTGGAAAGACAAGCAGCCTTTACCATTCAGTTACTCGGATTTCTTCGAGCTGAAATTTGGCGTAAGACGCTCAACATTCCATGAGGCCGCTCGTCCTGATTTAAAAATGTGGATCGAAAAACTTCAGGTCTATCGAGAGGAATATTCACTACGTGAGCTTCATAGGTGGGCGAGCTATGAAATAATTGTAGCCTCGATCAGAGGGATGGCCTCATTTGATGACCTCGAAACAATAGTTCTCGATTACTTTTCAGATCTAGAAGACCACTTAGGAATAGGTGACCTAGTGGATGCAGTAAATCTTAGAAATTACCTAATAGGGGCCAATGACGCGAAGCTTTATCCTGTCACAGCACCTGGTTTACCTAAGATCCAAGAACGGCTAGTTTCAATCTTCGAGACTGGTACCATTGATGCGCTAGGCCCAGGTCGCCGCGCTGACCTACTTCGACTACAAGGCATTTTACATTTATCAATATTCAAGGAAGGAAAAGCGCATCTCGAAACCGTCGCAGGCTACTGGGATAGAATGCTTGACGAGGCAGAAAAAACAAAGTTCTTCCCCACTCAAGAATTTAATGCATATTATGAATATATTCTTGATTTACTTGAACACCCTCCAGAGCTTGCTGAAATTGCCCCTCGCCTAGATGAATTGATAGCGAAACGTTCGGGTTCGAAAGAGGCGGGAGGAAATGCTGAAGAACGTGGGGATAAGTATGAAAATAAAAAGGATATGCTTGGTGCACTTAAAGAATACCAGCGTGCTAGAAAGCTATTTTATAATGGTGGCGATGAGCTCGCGTTAATCCGAGTTGTGCTGAAGATGGCTGAAATTTTTCTCTCCTTAGGTCTTTGCTATGCTGCAAAATACTACGCACTTTCCGCCGCCTGGATGTCTACGAATCCCTCCAAAAAAGAATTGGGCCAATGCCTCCCTCATGCTTTGTTATCAGTTTCAGAGATAGTATATAGCAGTGGAAATTTCGTTGGATTTGCCCATTACGCCTATCTATCACGAGCGGCGGAGCTGTTGCATGGTAGTGTGAAGCCTTCCAGCCCAATAGCTGAAAATATTGGACATATCTGTGGGCTCCTCGGTCTTCTTAAGAGAAAATCACCGGAGCATTACGAAAACCTTGAGCCTGGTTTTTCTGAATGGCCTACTGAAGTTTTTGGCGATTTATTCGCAATTAGTAGCGGTCTAGGGTTTTGGAATAACGGATCAATAGAGGATATAACGTCGGATATAAGTGTAATGCTCGTTGATCGACCATGGGGGGACTTGGCAGATACTCGGGATGTTCGCTGGGCTGCTTTAGGAATAAATTGGAGATGCACGTTCAAAAATGACTACGTGACCACTGTGGCTGCTGAGGAGTTCATGTCACAGCTCCAAATTGCGCTATCTGCAATTTCGATTGAAAAAGCTGATCTTGTTCTGATACCCACGAATCTGAACTTAGCGCTTTCAATAGCCAATTCAAATGAAACCGGAAGTATCGGAGAGGCTGAATTCGATGGCAGAGAATGGAGTCTAACGATTGATCTTCCCATAGAAAAACCAAAATCTAAGTTGAATCTAAATCGGTTTAGTACAATTTTAGTACAAATAATTGGCAAGTTCTCATTGTTTAATACTCGGGATTTTATGTCGCATTCCACCACTTGGGGGAAAACTTTTATGGAGATCGGCTTCAGCTTCCGATCCTATGAGGAAGTATTATCGGAATTCACACCAAAAGGTACTTTTGTTGACAAGATCAAACTTAGCTCCAAAACACCGTTCGAATTCACTGGCATAAGTTCTGAATTCTGCTGCCTACCTGAATTTTCCGGGATCGCGCCAATCTATGACAGAAATAAGCAACTGACAATTATTTCAGACAGATACAAAGCTGCAATTCCAAATGTTCAGTACACAGTGCGCAACTTATTAACTGACGCACTCGCTACTAACTTTTTTAAGAGCTTGCGTTTTGATGGAATGAAGGATTGGTACTTACTCTGCATAGCAAGCGGGTTGGCTATGAACGTCAGAGGTGCCGAAAAAATTAATGTTAAGATCACCCCCGAAGTTTCTGAGGAACTACTCAAAATTTCACGTCAAACTGAAACTCCAGAGTCAGCATTAAAGCCTGAGGACTTTGATTTGAGCTACTTGCCAGCTTTCGAGCTAGGATTCGCACCTTTACTTATGTCGTCTCTCGGCCTAAACCCTGATCATGAGCTTCTCAATGATCCTATGACATTGCAAACTGTAAAACAGCGATTCAATCTACGAGTTGACGATGTAGACCATTCGGAAATCTTCGTGTGGGAGTAGTATAAGCCCACATGTCGATAACTTTCTGGCCAAGTCTTTTAGACAGACTGCCGACAGGGGAGTCATTATCATGCCGGAATTCTGTTTCTGAATGGAGCAGGATTTTGGGTCAGGGTCATTTTTTTGTGATAAAAACCATTAAATAATATGGGTATTTGTTTTATAGTTTCTACCTTAGAACGGCTCTTGGTTACTCAATTAGATTACTAAAGGAACTTGTATGACACCTATCGAGAGTATTGCTGATTGGTCCAAAAAAAAACCAGTTTGGTGGAGGCATGCTTTAAAGTTAACATTAATGCATGGAACTCTAAGGCAAGATGATTTAAATGAAATATTGAAGGTCGCACATATGGAGCATGGTCTTCTTGAGCCTGATGATATATTTGAGGAATCATCAAAGCAATTGGATTTTTCTGGCTATACATCTGAGCAATATGAAGTTTCATTAAAATCACTTTCTGATATAAAGGGTGTTGGTTTGTTAGCAGAAAATCAGACTATTAGCTTTCCTAATGAAGGGTTGTTTATTATTTATGGTGATAACGGTGCAGGAAAGTCAAGTTATTCAAGTGTTTTAAAAAACACATGCTTGACCCGAGGGGACTGTCCGCAAATAATGGGGGATATATTCTCAAAGCAACAGGTTCCTCCTCAGGCTAAGATTGGTGTATCTCTTAATGGTAAAGATGAGGTTATCTCGTGGAATAAAAATACGCCTAGCATCGAAGTATTAAAATCCATAAGGGTATTTGATAGTTCATCTGCAAGTCATTATGTTAATAAAGAGGATGCTCTTGGTTTCAAACCAATCGGCTTGAATTTACTTGCAGAGCTTGTAAGTGCGATAAATAGCGTTAAGTCTCGTATTGAAGAGGACCTAATGCCTGGTAATGGATTCGTAAAACTAGAAGGATTAAGTTCTTCCAGTGTTACAGCTAACTTTTTGCGTAACCTTTCAGCCGAAACAGCTGAAATTGAAATAAAAAATCATTGTATAACACCGCAAGAAATTGAAAAAATAGAACCTCTTAAAAGAGAGATTCTACGATATAAATCTCAGACGGCAGAAGCCTTAAGAAATAATCTTCGGCAAAGAAAATCAGTAATAGAACCGTTAAAGACATTTTGCGAAAGGGCAATAAATCTACTGGACGACAAAGCTGTTGATGCGCTGAGTACGCTTAAACTAAAAAAGGATAGCGCTGAGGGTTTATCTGAAGAGCTTCGCAAGGCAACACTTATAAATTTACCTTTGGAAAATATTGCAGGTTTAAATTGGCAGAAATTATGGCAAGCAACTCAACTGTTCATTGAACACGATGTGAAACACCAACATTTCCCGCTGATTGAAGGTGAGTATTGCCCTGTTTGTTTGCAAGAAGTTGGTAAGGAGAGTGAAAGCAGAATGGATATGCTTTCAAGATATTTAAAGGATCAAACTGCTCAAGATGCGAAATCTGCAACGGACGACTATGATAATGCGATAAAATCTTTAAATTCTCTTTCATTAGATCTATCGCCTTATCCAGCAGCTATTTCTCTATTGAACAATGAATACGAATCCATAGGTAATGAAATTATTGATTTGGTTTCGAAGTTCGAGAGTAGAAGAGCGATACTAACAGGTGTTCTAAACCTACCCATTCTCCCTTTGAATTTTGATTACTTTGAAAGCCTAAAAAAAATTATTGAAGGTATTAATGCGAGTTTGTTATCAGTTAGATCCGATGAAGAACTTTTGGAATTTATTTCAAAAAAAGAGGCAGGCTTAACACATCTTGAAGATATGAAGTATTTTACTAGCCATCATGATAATATTGTTTCTAATTTGAGAAGACATAAAATAATAAAGAAACTTGAAGCCATTCAATCTCAGTGTGGAACCACATCTATTTCAAATTTGTCATCGGGCATCTATCGGCATGGAGTAGTACAGCCACTTGTTTCTGCATTTGATAATGAATTGAAAAGTTTTGGATTTGAACGCTTTAGAGTTAAAGTTGAGTCCCGGAATAGATCTGGTGCCCAACAATTTAAATTATCATTGGCTGATGAAAGTGATAATGTTATTGGTGCTCTGGGCGTTGCTAGTGAGGGGGAGCAACGTTGTATTGCAATCGCTAGTTTCTTAGCAGAAATGAAAGCTGATTCGAGAAAATCGGCCGTAATATTTGATGATCCAGTCAACTCCCTTAGTCATGAATGGAGTGGACGGGTGGCTCAGAGATTGGTATTAGAGTCGAAGAATCGTCAGGTTGTAGTGCTAACTCATAACATCGTTTTCTATAAATTATTACTTGAGGTTGCTGAAAAAACAGATGCTGTATATGCTAGTATAGCATTAGAACGTTCACGTAAATTTGCAGGAATAGTCAGAGATTCTGCCCCTTGGGAGGCAATGACGACGCGCGCTAGATACGGCGTACTAAAAGTTAAGTTGCAAGAATTAAAGAGGCTTGAGAAAAGTGATACAACTACAACATCTGAGTTTCGTAATTCTTGCTATCAGTTTTACAGTTATTTGCGCGAGGCGTGGGAGAGATTAGTAGAGGAGAAATTACTTAACAAGGTTGTTACACGTTTTGAACGCGGCATTGCCACGCAGCGGTTATCTAAACTTATGGACATTTGTCAAACTGATATAGATAGAGTGGACGATGCCATGTCTAAATGTAGTACTTATTTCATAGGGCATGACAGTGCTGCAGCAGTTGGAGGCCCTAATCCTACAATTGATGAAGTGGAAGGTGATTTAAATTTATTCCTTGAATTTCTTACTGAGCTTGAAGGTAAAATTAGAAAGCGAAGTTAATTTATCGAAATCAGCTTTGCTTTAATGGCAGGGCTGGTTCTGTGGTTTTTAAATTTGCGATGTTTCTGATTTGATTTCTATAATTACGTCAGTATTCGACGACCCGATGCTTATGAAGAATTATTTTTTTGTGGGGTAATAAATTATAATTCTGAGTAAGGTTGTTTAGTAATGGAAGTGCCAATTTTCGGGTATTATATGTGATTCATTGAATGTTGTGTCATGTACCACAAAACCACCATCGATTGCCTCTCACCTTGCCCGGCGACATCCTTTCCCCATGAATAGTTTAGACGCTTTGCTGGCCGAAATTCAGGAAAAGCAAGGAACTGATCGATTTTGTCCGCTCTTTAACGCTTGGTTGAATCTTAAGAAATACCTTGCCTCATATCTAAATAACGGCCGTTGAGTCGTAGCGAGCTATAAAAATTGAGAAGACAAAACCGGGGAGAGGTGCCTGCAATTTCTGCACCAGATCCCATCTTCAAGAAGATGTGTTTCAGGAATGCATTCGTGATGCTTGGGATACCGGCAAGACGATTTTCTCATCGGGTAACTCTGCACTATCGGAACAGTTGACGACGGCAGGGTGGTGAATGGGAACCTCAGGATGAAACGCTCGGGCAAGAGGGATGGACTGTGCTGAAGAGAACACTGACAGAACGAGCATGATGCTTGCAAAAAGGTTACTCTGGATATTCATTGTTTATCTCCTGATGATATTCATCGCTCCAGAGAATACGCTTGTCACTCTTTTTATTAGTTTTCCTGAATTAAAAATGCACGGTTTTATGTGATTCTTCCGTAAACGTTATTACATTAATTAACATCAAGTTTCTATCTCCGAATTGAGGTTAAAAAATAATTGTCTTGATTTTTATCATACAAATTTACCGGCAGCTCAGATCCGAACTAATACCGTAAATC
>NZ_PITQ01000003.1 GCF_002834385.1 Rahnella sp. AA | reverse complement strand
CAAATTTTATATATATGGAAATTGCACCTACGATGTCATCATTTACAATAATTGGTGTTCCAATTTCAGTCCATTGTTTTAAAAAATTGATTTTATGTTGGTCAGGTCTGGATATATTTATATTTTTACTTATTAGTGAGCGAGCAAGAGCGTTTTCTCCTATTGAATCGATAGTCATTTTAGTGCCTAATTTGAAGCCGCATTCAAAAAAATGTTGCATGATAGGGGTGTCACTAATTATATTAATTATTGCTCCTGTCTCGTCACTTAAAATAATGAATTTATCTTCTACCAAAATGTTGTCAAGAACATGAATTAAGAATGATTTCGTACTTTGAATTAGATGATTGTTTCTTTTAAGAGTGTTCTGAGTTTCCATGTCCGAAAGCTGCAGCTTGGGCCTGTCATCAGAAACTTCTAGAGATGAATAACCATTCTTTAACTGTATGTAATTCATTATATACCTAACATTGTTCAATATATTTCCTTTACATTAATACCATTAAGCCTTTAAAAGCAAGGGTGAAAAAAAATGTCAATTTAAATGCAATAAATTCAATGGCTTACAATAAATATTTCTATATGCTAATAAATTATATAAGGGTCACAAATAATTATTATGGAGGATGAAAGTACTTTTCCCGAGAGAATGAATTTTCAATGTCCGCATTCATATAGATCCTCATAGCTCTTTACCACCAACACCATCTTTGGCCCAGGCTTCTATTCTATTATCGATAAGTTCATCATTACTTCCTAACTCTAGGTTTTGAAATTCAGAGCTTTCAGGTAGTTTTAATGATATTGTGTGCTTGGATGAAAACTCAGCAGTTCCTGACGAAATATTGCAATCCAAAACATGTCCGCAAATCATTTTATCATTACTTATATAATGAATGTGCAATCCTCCTGCTCCTGCATTAATGCATTTGCAAAATTCAGGAAGCCAGAAAGCCAGTAGGGTACCTGATGTTGAATAATGGCAGCTATTAACTGATCGATTAACAATGTCAGCTGTGATTACAGGGTATGGTCTTGAAAACTTAGGAAATGAAGAAGTTTTCACAAAATCGAAATTACCTTTAATTTTAACTAAATGGATGATATTTGTTGAATTGAAATTATCTTTAATTTTATTGCGCAGTTCCTTAATGCCCATTGCATTATTTATCTGTAAGTTACCATCTCGTGTAAAGTGTGATATAAAACTAATAGCTACATGTTCATCAATAAAATCAAGTGTCGGGGATATTATTTCCCCATCCAAGATCATTATATTATGCTGCATTCCTGCCGTAGCGCCAAATCCAAAATCACCGTAATTCAATAAGTCTTTGACTTTGAAATTGGTTTCTAACAAACCGCTGCACAATGTTTGGCTTGTGGATATTTGAGTGTAACTATCAATTTCATTTGAATTAAGCATGTTGCCTCCAATTTTTTTATGAGTTAGCTAAAGAAGAAATTATTTTATCAAGTTGTTCTTTTACTCCATCTAGATTACTTTTATGAAAATCATCATTATCAGGAAGTTGAATGTTTAACGTGTTTTTATATTGATATTCGACTGTGATGCCAGAAAAACAAAAATCAACAATATGTCCTCCAAGCTTATGTTCACTATCAAAGAAATGAAAATGTAAACTAGGGCCACATAAATCTACTAGTGGTAAAGGTGTATAAAATCCGATCATGTTCCCTTCTATATTATTAATCGTATTAATTATCTTGTTACCAGAGATTACATCAATTGTTGGATAAGGTTTCACCTGTTTTGGATAAGACATTAATTTCACCCATTTATAAGTTGCCTTTACTCTAATTGCATATATGTAATTTAAAGAAGGTAGTTTTCCCATCAAGATTTTTTTAAAAGTTGGATAAGTAATTTCTTCATCAATAGTGAATTTTCTGTCAGCAATATATTTCGTTACTGTCATCTTTGGGGTTTTAAAATGTGGTTCAGGAGTTTGAATGTCGCCGTCAGAATTTGCGTGATAAAAAATACCATTAGAAAGAGTTAGCTCGCCCTCTAAGCTTTCTATTGCACCAATTCCAAAATCGCCATACTTTTTAATTTGTGCTAAATCTAAAACACCATCCAGCAGGCCAACAAAAGTTGCTCCATAGATGGATAATTGAAATACTTCTCTATTCATTGTTATCACCATTCATTGAAATAAATCTAATCTTTATTATTAAAAAAAGAAAAACAGAAATGAGGAAGTAAAAAATGTAATTAAAGAAAAGTGAGCTTGCCGTCAGTAATATGGTGGCGGAGCCTACAGACGATATTACCGAAACTATGACTCCTGTTAGCGTACCGAAAATTGAACTTGCAGTGCCGGCTCTTGATGGGAAAATTTTCATTGAGTTAGCTAAAGTATTTGGGACAATAAATCCTATGAAAAAGAAAATAAGGAAGAGACCGCTAATGATGATTTTTAAAGAAGAGACAGAATATTGTGACCATAATGAAAATGTAATGCTGATTGCAACACATGCACTAAGCCCTAACATCAAAATGTCACCATTTTTATGTGTGTCAACTAGTTTTTTATTTGTTAATGAACCCAAAAAATATGCAAACCCGAGCAATAGAGCATAGTGCCCATATTGGATAGGAGTAATTAAGTACTTTTTTTGTAATAAAAATGGTCCCACAACATTAAAAAGTACAATAACCCCATACCCGACACCACCTATAAAACAATAAATCAAGAAGCGAGTATCTAAAGCTACTGTTTTTATATTGTCAGTGTTGAATGATTCACCTATTTTTTTTAAATTATTATTGGTCTCAGGGAATCTATTGAAAGATACAAAGGCCAGAACGAGACCATAAACAGCAAAAAAAAGGAAATTAGCTTGCCAGTTAAAATAATTTTGTAAATATCCGCCAATATTAGGGCCTATTATTGGGCCGAGTGACCAACATAGCCCAAAGTAATTCGTAAATTTAAATAAATCTTTTCCAGAAAAGACATCAACAATCATAGCGCGCGCAACAACAGCAAGTCCGGCAATACTTAATCCTTGAATAAATCGCCAAAAATTTAACCAGTAAATTGATGGAGATAAAAAAATGCAAAGTAAACTTGATAAGACAAAAACTATGCTGCAAATTTTAAGAATTAATCGTCTCCCTAAAGAATCGGAAATTATACCTAAAAAAAACTGACCGATCCCATAGCCAAACATATATGTTGCAATAGATAGTTGTACCGCAGTTTTCGGTGAGTTAAATGAGTTTGCTATTGCAGGTAATGAGGGAACATATAAATCAATTCCTAATCCCATTAAAAATGGAATTGCAAATATAAGTGTTTTTATTTGGAACATTGTCACAGATGAATATCGATCTTTCATAAGCTCCATTTCTAACTCCGGGTTATATGATTCAACTTAGGCTTGCTTTTTGAAGTAATCTATTCCTTTTTCAAAAGCAAGAATATTTTCTTGGATCCTATTTTGTGGAATGATTGTCTTTATAGTCTCTTTTGCAGACTCTAAATCATAATCTAGCAAGCATAATAATATAGACAATAAGGAAAAATTAAGATTCACGTAACTTATGTTTTCACTCTCTAGAATATTTTTATAAAAAATTGTTTTTTTTATTTTTTTGGTGGCACATACATCATTCACGGTGTAAGGGGTATCACGTTCCAAGCCAGCATTGACGCTAGGCGAAGTTAACTTGTAATCGCTCGCAACTAAGTATCCATCAGTTGATAAATAATGTATGTTTCTCAGTACTTCTGTTTGTTCAAGGCCGACTAGATAATCAACCTGACCTACGGGTATTAAAGGTGATAAGATTTTTTCTTTAGAGAACCGAAGATGAGAAGAAACACTTCCTCCTCTTTGCCCTAATCCCATGACATCGAAGCATTTAACTTCATACCCTTCAATAAATAGTATTTTATGAGTTAGCTTAGCAAGCGAGACAATACCTTGGCCACCAATACCACAAAATATTATATTTAGTTTACTGAATTGTTTCATAATTTATTGCCCCATTTTTACAGTTTGTTTGACATAATTTACATCCCACGCACAGACCAGAGTCAATATGTATCTTCTCTTCACCATTATCTTTTAATATTTCCAGGGCGGGACAACTGATTTGAAGACAAGCTTTGCATTTCAAACAGGCTTCGTTATCTATTGTACACTGTCCTTTTACTTCTGGTTTAAACTTAACTAGGCATTCTTTTTTGACGATAATTACCCCGTTCCCATCTCTATTGAGTGAGGAAATTACGTCTTTTTCAAAATCATCAATTTTATAAGGATCGACTTCTATTACATCTTGAATGCCTAAAGCATGACAAGTCTCTTTTATATCGAGTGACGATGAATATTCAGGTCTGGAGGATGGGACATCCTGGCCACCAGTCATTGCGATACATTGATTATCGACGATGATTACTTTTGTATTACCCTTATTGAAAGTAAGATTTATTAAACCATTTATACCTGTAGCCCAAAAACCTCCATCCCCTATAACGGCTATATAGTTCTCTTTATCATCATTAGCGCAATTGAAACCGTGCGCTATTCCGATAGAACTTCCCATATGTTTAGCATTAGTGAATGCATTGATGTGTGGAAAAATACCTAACCCGCCACAAGTTACATCTGTAGTTGCCTTAAGGTGATATTTTTTCAGTATATAATATACAAACAGATGAGAGCAGCCAGCACAATTCATTGGCAGCCTAAATGGAATGTCTTGCAATGGTTGTGCAACGATATCATTCACTAGGAATTTGCTTTTTATTATTTCCGGGGTGAAGAATGTGAAATCTGGGAATTTTTTGAGATCAACGTCTTTAGCGATGTTAATGCCCATGGATCTTATTTCTTTTTCGATGACAGATTGCCCATCTTCAATTACATATAATTTATCCACATAGGTGGATATTTTTTTTATCAATCCTATGGGTAGGGGGTGTATAGCGCCAAGTTTAAGTATGGAGGCATCAGGTAACGTTTCTTTCAAGTATAGGTATGATGCGCCAGATGTTATAAAACCAATTTTTTTATCTTTTAACTCAATAGGGTTGATGTTGCTATTATTTGATAAATTGTCTGTCAATCTATCCATCGAATGAACAAAATCATTATTGAATCTTGTAACTTTCGGATTATCACTGTTTTTCATTCCCATGATAGTTGTAGTGGTTAATACGGCATAGCAGCTACTTTTAAATTTCAAGTTTTTGCTCGCTGAATATTGATAGTTTTCATCTATTTTTACACGTAACAGTAGTAAGTCTGATTATCACAGGGAGACTGTATAATTCACTTAATTTAAATGCAAGTTTTGTCAATTTTAGTGCATCTAAACTATCACTTGGTTCCAATATCGGGACGCCGGCACTTCTACCGTAATAACGGCAATCATTATAATCATCGGTTATTCTTCCGACATCGTCAGCAACTACAATAACAAGGCCCCCGTTTATCTGTGATTGTGCTGCTGAGATCAAGGCATCGTGAGCTACGTTTAAACCAACGGTCTTCATTACCGCTAAACTTCTAGCACCAGAAAATGATGCCCCCATTGCGACTTCTAATGCTACCTTCTCATTTACAGACCATTCGCAATAAATATCTTTATAATCCCTCATAATATCATCGATGATTGATGTTGATGGCGTACCAGGATAACCAGTAGCGACCTTAACACCTGACTCAAACGCGCCTCTTGCTACAGCATCATTTGCAGTAAGTATTTTATTCATATTAGCCTCGATATTTTATTAAATTATTTATAATAGATTACAATTGCTCCCCAAATAAACCCAAGGCCAGCACTAACCAATACCACATTACTTCCTTTATTAATTAAACCTTTTGATTCTGCTAAAAATAATGACAAAATGGGATCAAATTGCTCCATGTGGCCAAAGTTTGACAGGTATAATGATTTTGAATTTTCCAAGTTTATTCTTTTTAATATTTCTTCATGTGCTGACCTCTTGATATGCAAAATTGCAAGATAGTCAATATCACTCGGGGTCATATTGGATTTTTTCAATGAATTTTTTATCACAGTTTCAAAGTTATTTATTGATGTCATGTTCAAAGTGTTTTTGAATTTCTCAGAATCATTCATGAGAAATCTTATTTGCATGTCACTATTGCCATGTGTTTTTTTTGTTTCTCGCGTTGCATAGCAAATATTAGATAGAGAGCCATCACATTTGAAACTATCCCCTAATATGGTGTTGCTACAATTTTCATTGCTAATTAAAACTGACGCTGCCCCAGAACTTAAATCTAATAGAAAGTGTGTGTTTGGGTTGTTTGTATCTAAATAATCTATGTCTCTACATCCTCCAACAAGAAGAATGTTGCTGTACTCTTGGTGCGAATCTAATAATGATTTTGCAATGGATATCCCTGCCAGCATTGATCCACATAAAGCGGTCATATCAAATGCCCAGGCATTATCAGCACCTAGATCCGAAGCTAAACTAATCGCCGTAACCCACATAAACTTCTCGGTATTCTGGCTCCCGACCCAAATTATTACATCCAAGTCTGTAGCGGTTATTTCGGATTTTTTCAAAGCATCTTCAGCCGCTTTAATTCCCATAAAATAACTTGTTTCATGACTGCGAGCTCTTCGCTTTTTACTAATTCCATATTTGTTTATCAATATGCTTTCAGGAATCCCAGTTTCTTTAGATATTTGGGATGATGTTATTGTTTGAGGGGGTATATATAGCCCGATACTTGTAATTCCACAGCTCATGATTATTAACTCCTTAATGGTTTTCAATAACATCTGCTACATATAATAACCCCCATTAATGTTGAAATTTGCTCCCGTGATGTAGGTAGAATCCTCTTGTATCAGTAGGCGTACAACTTCAGCTATTTCAGTAGGTTTTAGGAGTCTTTTAATTGGTATTTCTTTTAAAATATTTCCCAGAGTGGTCGTTGGTATTTTCCCCAATACCATATCGGTCTCAGTATATCCTGGGGATACAACATTTACTGTGATTCCGCTGCTTGCTAGTTCTAATGCTAATGCTTTGGTAAAGCCTACAACTCCAGCTTTAGCCGCGCAATAATTAGTTTGACCAAACTGTCCTTTTTCTGCATTAACCGACGAAATGTTAACTATTCTTCCATATTTACTCTCTATCATCTTACTTACAATTGGTTGAGTGATGTTAAATAGGCTAACTAAATTGGTTGTTAATACAATTGACCAGTCTTCAATGGACATTTTTTTAAATGTTCTATCCTTTGTAATGCCTGCATTATTAATCAGTACATCTATAGAGCCATATTCATTGATTATTTGTGAAATGAGGCTATTACATGAGGCATAGTCATTTATATCACATGGGAAATATATTAAATCATCATATCCTTCTGCATGAGAATCGTTTATCCATTTTTCACCCAATGATTTATTTTTTGATATAACAATAACTTTCAATCCTTCATTATGTAGCATTTTAGCTATAGAAGAGCCGATGCCTCGGGTTCCTCCAGTAACTAAAGCTATTTTTCCTTTCATGCCCACCTCGATTAATATAAGATTTAACTATTAATATTTTCGACAATCATTGCGATTCCCATCCCTCCACCAATACATAATGTTGCTAATCCATAATGAGATTTTCTTCTTATCATCTCGAAAATTAATGTCGTAAGGATCCTTGCACCGGAAGCACCAATTGGATGGCCTAATGCTATTGAACCGCCATTGACATTTACTTTCTCAGCGTCCCACCCTAATTTTCTGTTTATACAAATCACCTGTGCTGCAAAAGCTTCATTGACTTCTATTAAATCTAAATCTTCTATTTTTAGATTTGCTTTTTTAAGCACTTTTAGAGATGCTTCTATTGGCCCAGTCCCCATTAAACTAGGTTCAACCCCTACTTCTGCCCAGGCGATGATTCTAACCATAGGATTCAACATTAATTCACTGGCTTTTTTTTCAGACATTAAAATTACTGCTGATGCCCCATTGTTTATACCAGTCGAATTTCCTGCTGTGACGGTGCCATTTTTATCAAATGCTGGTTTTAAAGAATGAAGTTTTTCTAGTGTCGTATTTGGCCTTGGAAACTCATCTTTATCAAAAACTGTATCTGTAGCATTATTTTCCAAAAATAATGGAACAATTTCATCAATAAATTTCCCTTCATCAACAGCTTTTCGACATTTTTGTTGGGAACCATAAGAAAACTCGTCTTGTTCATCTCTTGTTATATGAAAGTGATTTGCTATATTTTCGGCGGTTACACCCATATGACATTTACTATATGCATCACTTAATCCATCGTTAATAAGTGTGTCAATTAGTTTTAAGTCGCCAATTCTTTTCCCTGTACGAGAACCTGACAGAATTCTAGCGGCCATATCCATATTTTCTTGACCACCGGCGATGACAATATCGGCATTGCCGCATTTAATATCATCGTATGCTAACGCTATTGCTTTTAAACCTGAACCACATACTTCATTAATGGTATAGGCACAGGTTTCAATAGGTAGTCCAGCTTTCAATGCTGCCTGTCGGGCGGGGTTTTGTCCAAGTCCTGCGGTGAGGACATTCCCCATAACAACTTCTTGAATAATTTCTTTAGATATTTTGACTCTATCAACTAGCCCCTTTATTACTTCTGCCCCTAAGTCAATTGCTGGAAAGTTTGATAGACTTCCCCCAAAAGAACCAATAGCAGTTCTTGCCGCTGATACAATAACAACATCGTTAGCCATACAGTCTCCAATAATTTATTATTTCATTTGTTTTACTCCATTGAAAATTTGACTTCATCACTCCTTAACATTTTTTGGGGTGATTTTTCTCACCCGTTTAAGTTAATGATTTGTGATAAATGATTTTTTTCCATTAACATCTGCAACATGTAACTTTGTTCTTTGTTTTATTAGCAGAACCAAGTCCCTCAAACAAAAAAGGAAATTACCAGAATAGGCCTCTGTCTATTGCTTAAAGTAACCTGCTTGTTATGCGGTAGTGATGTACTGAAATGTGGGAGGTTCAACCACAGTTTTGCGGGCTAATTTGTTTTAGCAATGTGAGAAGTTCTGTTTAAGACATGATGCTAGCTAATATAAAAAGCAGAACACTAAACGACCTGTTCTGCTTTTATTGTATTCGTCAATCACTGACATTCCTAATTAGGATATTTATCTTTTCTGCACCCGGCTCCATACATAAGGAGGCAGAAAAGCATCACTGCATGCATCCAGATAATCCGACCACCATTGCATCATCGCTTTACGGGCATCGAGATATTCTGCTTTATGGATGTAAGCCGCTCGAACGCTATTGCGTTCCTGGTGACTCATCTGCCGTTCAACCGCACCCTGTGCCCATAGGCCAGACTCCATCAGGGCACTACAGGCCATTGCACGAAACCCGTGGCCGCAGATTTCATCTTTTGTGTCATAGCCCATCAGGCGTAGCGCCTTGTTGACCGTGTTTTCACACATCGGTTTATATGGATTGTGATCGCCGGGGAATACCAGCTCTTGATGCCCGGATATTTCCTGTATCTGTTCCAGAATAGTGATGGACTGACGGGAGAGTGGAACGATGTGTGGAGTGCGCATTTTTGCACCACGCCCAGAATAGCGGACACCGGGGATGGACTCGCGAGTGGCAGGAATGGTCCAGATTTTGTTTCTGAAATCGATCTCAGACCAACGCGCGAAACGCAGTTCGCTGGAGCGGATGAAAAGGTGCAGGGTGAGTGATACTGCAAGGCGGGTTAACTCTCGTCCTTGCTGGTAGTCCTCAATGCGAGCCAACAGTTCCGACAGTCGCTCCAGCGGAAGGGCGGGGTAGTGGCGTTTAACGGGAGGGGCGATGATACCCTCCAGATTTGCCGCCGGATTGTTCTCTATCAACTCCTGATGAACGGCATGACGCATGATGCTGCACATATGCTGTCGGGTACGTGCTGCGACTTCCAGCAGACCTTTTTGCTCAATGCCTTTCAGCAGATCGATAAAGTGACGAGGTTTCAGTTCAGCTACTGGCAAGTGTCCAATCACAGGAAATATATGATTGTTCATGCTGGCAAGAAGACGGGAGGCGTGGTTCTCTGACCATGTTCTGTTGCTTTTATGCCAGCTCAATGCAACGTGCTTAAATGTTTTTTCCGGTGAGCGGGCAGCTTTCTCTGCGATACGTTGCTGTGATGGATTGATATTCTGCGTAAGCAGTTTGCGTATGCCATCACGTTGCTGACGAGCGTAAGCCAGAGAAACATCGGGATAGGCACCTAAGCCGAGGCGGGATTCTTTACCATTGATTCGATATTTGAGATACCAGAGACGTGAACCGCCTGGATTGACTAAAAGGTACAGGCCATGAGAATCGGAAACTTTGAAAGGTTTAGCGGATGGTTTTAAGCTGCGGATTTTTGTGTCGTTAAGAGACATTTGGGGGTCACTCCGTCATCGAACCAACATGACCCCAAATCTGACCACCAAATTCTCCCGATGCGGAGGAGAAACTAAAAATGCATCGGGAAGACTTTTCACACTAACTTATTGAATCTAAATTACATAAGGATTCGCAGAGCGGCATGAAAACAAGAATTTGGCTCCTCTGACTGGACTCGAACCAGTGACATACGGATTAACAGTCCGCCGTTCTACCGACTGAACTACAGAGGAATCGTGTGAACGGGGCGAATAATAGCGACTGGCCGTGGGCATGTCAAAGGGTTAACGCAAAAAGTTGTCTGAGTGCTCTCATAATATCCAACTTGTTGACTGTTAAGACAAAGTGATTAAATCCTCATCCTTTTTTACTTCTTTTCTCATCTTGCCGGAAACCGTTTGCACTAAAAGCAACCATAAGTTGCCTGATTGTTGTGCAGTGGTTACGGGAAGACAAGGTTTTATCAATTTTCAAGCACGTTCTTTGCCACTTCCTGTTCATTAAATCGTCATATTTTCCGATCTGCTGCACAAATTTCACACATTTTTGGAAATTGGCACACCCCGTGCATTGTTATTTTGCTAACAACGGCTAGTTTTTTGACAATAAAGCAACAGGGGATTAACCGATGCAGCCAGCGAAGGATGTGATTGAACAAATCGAAGCGTCATTCTCCGCGCAAACGCCGACGGGCAAGCGTATTGCCGGTTATCTGCTGGCTAATCTGGCGCAAATCCCGTTCGAAACCGCCGACAGTATTGCACGCAGCGCCGCGACCAGCGGCATTTCGGTCGGGCGTTATCTGCGCAGCCTGGGCTATCGCAACCTGGATGATTTCAAGCAAACGCTGCGTCAGCAAAGCGGAACCGCCTATCAGCCGTGGGTGGTCACCGACCGGCTGGGCGCTTACCGCGAGCGCAGCAAACAGCCGCAGCAGGAAAAGCTGCAACAGTCGCTGACGCTCGAACTTGAAGCCATTAATCACGTTTATCAGCTGGCGCAGACCGACAGTTTTGCGCAGGTCAGCCGCCGTCTGGCCGGGGCCGACGCGGTGTTTATTCTCGGCATTCAGTCGGTGCGCGGTATTGCCAATAATTTTGCGAGCTATCTCGAATATCTTCGCCCGAAAGTCTATTTCGCCGACGGGCTTTCCGGCACTTACGTGGAATCGCTCAATTCGGAATTCGCGCAGCCTTATCTGGTGGTGACCGATACCCGCGCTTACTCAAAAATGGCGCAAACCTATTGTGAAGCGGCCTGCGAACGCGGCCTGAACGTGGCGCTGATCACCGACATTTACTGTCCGTGGGCGCGCGATTATCCGGTTGATTTATTACAGGTGAAAACGGATACCGGCCAGTTCTGGGATTCGATGGCACCGCTCAGCTGCCTGTTCAATCTGCTGTGTTCTTCGGTGCTGGAACTGCGCGGGAACGATGTGGAACAGCGGCTGGCGAACAACCGGATTTTGCAAAAACAGCTCGGACAATTTGAATCGTAATTTTCTAAAACCAGCGGACAGAGTTTATTGATGAACACAAAAATACCCGACGTTGCCCTGATTGACCTGGCGCAAAGCCTGCCTGACGCGGTGATCGACCTGAAATATGCCACAGCCGATAACCTGACCGGTCAGCCGATTTATCGCGAATCGCGTTGCCTGTTACATCCCGATGCCGCCGCTGCGCTGGTGCGCTGCAATGCGGTCGCGAAGCTGGCGGGATTCCGGTTGAAAATTTACGACGCCTACCGGCCGCAGGCGGCGCAGGCCTGTTTATGGGCGGCATTCCCGAATCCGGATTACGTCGTGGATATCAAACTCGGTTCGCACCACAGCCGGGGCGTGGCGGTTGATCTGACGTTGCTTGATGAGCAGGGCGACGTGCTGGATATGGGCGCGGGATTTGATGAAATGACCGAAGTTTCGCACCCGTTTTACCCGGATTTACCGCCGGTGATCCAGCGAAACCGTTTACTGCTCAACGCCGTAATGGCGGCGGGCGGCTTTAAAGGCATCACCAGCGAGTGGTGGCACTTTGAATTACCGGATGCCAAAACGTATCCGTTGTTGGACGAGCGGTTCGGCTGCTATCCGCCGGTTAACGCCGCGTAATCATTGCAAGTCTCTTAACACTTTTCATAAAGCCAGGAGTTCTCCGATGAGCAACACAGCAATCAGCACATTCCGTAAAACCACTAAAACACGGATCGCCGGTGCCATTTTTCTCGCCCTGTCAGGTTTGAGTTTTGCCGCGCAGGCTGCCGTTCCGAAAGACATGCTGGTGATCGGTAAAGCCGCTGACCCGCAAACGCTGGATCCGGCGGTGACAATCGATAACAACGACTGGACGGTGACTTATCCGGCGTATCAGCGTCTGGTGCAGTACAAAACTGAAAACGGCAAAGGCTCCACGCAGGTAGAAGGGGACTTAGCGGCCAGCTGGACTGCCTCGCCGGACCAACTGGTCTGGACGTTCAAACTCAAACCGGGCGCGAAATTTGACGACGGCACCGACGTGAATGCCGATGCGGTGAAATGGTCGTTTGAGCGCCTGATGAAAATTGCTCAGGGGCCGTCGGAAGCGTTTCCAAAAGACATGGCGGTGACGGTAGTTGATCCGCTGACCGTGACGTTCACGCTGAAAACGCCGTTCGCGCCCTTCCTGTATACGCTGGCCAATGACGGCGCGGGGATTGTGAATCCGGCGATTGCCAAAGCCAATCCGGCCGATGAAGGCAAAGCCTGGCTGGCCGGTCATACCGCCGGTTCCGGCCCGTATAAACTGGATCGCTGGCAGAAGGGCCAGCAACTGGTGCTGGTGCCGAACCCGCATTACAGCGGCGCGAAACCGGCCTTTAAACGTGTCACGGTTAAGATTATTGGTGAGAGCGCTACTCGCCGTCTGCAACTGTCGCGCGGCGATCTGGACATTGCCGATTCCCTGCCGATGGACCAGCTGGCGGCGCTGAAAAAAGAAGACAAAGTTGCGGTTGAGGAATTCCCGTCACTGCGCGTGACCTATCTGTATCTCAACAACGCCAAAACGCCGCTTAATCAGGTGGATTTGCGCCGCGCGATTTCGTCTGCGGTGGATTATCAGGGCATGGTGAAGGGCATTCTCGGCGGCAACGCTAAACAGATGCGCGGGCCGATCCCGGATGGCATGTGGGGTTTTGACCCGACGGCCAAACAGTATTCGCTGGATCTGACACAGGCGAAAGCCGATCTGGAAAAAGTGAAAGACAAGCCGCAGACGCTGGATTTCCTCTATTCCGATAACGATCCGAACTGGGAATCCATCGCGCTTGCCGTGCAGGCCAGCCTCGGTCAGGTCGGGATCAACGTGAAGCTGGAAAAACTGGCGAACGCCACCATGCGCGACCGTATCGGGCAGGGCGATTACGATATTTCGATCGGCAACTGGAGCCCGGATTTCGCCGACCCGTACATGTTCATGAACTACTGGTTCGAGTCCGATAAAAAAGGGTTGCCGGGCAACCGTTCGTTCTATTCCAATCCTGACGTCGATGCGCTGCTGAAAAAAGCGGTGTCGGTAACGGATCAGAAACAGCGGACGGATTACTACCAGCAGGCGCAGAAAATCGTCATCGACGAAGCGGCGTATGTCTATCTGTTCCAGAAAAACTATCAGGTCGCGATGAACAAAGACGTCAAAGGTTTCGTTTTCAACCCGATGCTTGAGCAGGTCTTTAATGTTGCGCAAATGAGTAAGCAGTAATTATCCGCAGGATTTCCGCTTTAAACCCAAAATAGTTCGGGTTGCGGAAAGGCGGTAAGTGAAGGAATCCCCGGGAGCATAGTGAACTATGTGACCGGGGTGAGTGAGCGCAGCCAACGCATCAGCAGCGCGAAATATGAAGGGTTTTAAGGGGAAATATGACTTTCTGGACTCTTATCCGTCAGCGATGCTGGGGTTTGATACTGGTGATGGCGGGCGTTTGCGTCATCACTTTTATCATCTCGCACATGATCCCCGGCGATCCGGCGCGTCTGCTGGCGGGTGACCGCGCAAGCAACGAAATGGTCGAACATATCCGTGAGCAACTCGGGCTGAATCAGCCTTTGTATGTGCAGTTTTTCCGTTATGTGAGCGACCTGCTGCACGGCGATTTGGGTACGTCGATCCGCACCGGCAGGCCGGTTCTCGACGATCTTAAAGCCTTCTTCCCGGCCACGCTGGAGCTGGCCGTCAGCGCGTTGTTTCTGGCCATCGTGTTAGGCATTCCGCTGGGCGTGCTGTCGGCGGTGTACCGCAATAAATTCCCCGATCATCTGGTGCGTTTGCTGTCGGTTCTGGGGATTTCCACCCCGGCATTCTGGCTGGGGCTGGGCGTGATAATTCTCTTCTATGGACATCTGAACCTGTTGCCGGGCGGCGGCAGGCTGGACGACTGGCTGGATCCGCCTGCCAATATCACCGGCTTTTATGTGCTCGATTCGCTGCTGACCGGTAACTGGGACACGTTCTGGAACAGCCTTCAGCATCTGGCGATGCCCGCGCTGACGCTGGCGTTCGTTCACATGGGCATTGTGGCGCGACAAATCCGCTCTGCGATGCTTGAACAGCTGAGTGAAGATTATATCCGCACTGCGCGCGCCAACGGCTTATCGCGCTGGCGGGTGATTTTAAGCCACGCACTGCCGAATGCGCTGATCCCGTCCGTCACCGTGCTCGGGCTGGCGATGGGCGATCTGCTTTACGGCGCGGTGCTGACCGAAACGGTTTTCGCCTGGCCGGGGATGGGCGCTTACGTGGTGAATTCGATTCAGGCGCTGGATTTCCCTGCGGTGATGGGCTTCGCGGTGGTGGTGTCGTTTGCATACGTCATCGTCAATTTGTGCGTGGATTTGCTGTATGTGTGGATTGACCCGCGCATTGGCCGGGAGGGGTGAGCGAATGTCTGTGATTGAACCTGATGTAAATAATCACCGCGCCGGCATTGTGCCGCCGGATGTCAAACCGCGCTTCGCCACCTGGCGGCGGACTTTCCATCTGCTGAGCCGCAGCCCGCTGACGATGCTCGGTCTGGCGATCATGCTCATCGTCCTGTTTATCATGATTTTTTCACCTTGGCTGGTGCCGCACGATCCTAACGCTATCAGCCTGACCGACCGCTTGCAGGCACCGTCTGCCGCGCACTGGTTTGGCACCGATGAAGTCGGTCGCGACCTGTTCAGCCGCGTGCTGATCGGCAGCCAGCAATCTGTTGCCGCCGGGCTGGCGGTGGTGATTATTGCGGGCACCATCGGCTCACTGCTTGGCTGTTTTTCCGGCGTGGTCGGTGGCGTGGTGGATGCGCTGATTATGCGTTGCATGGACATCATGCTGTCGGTGCCGTCGCTGGTCTTAACAATGGCGCTCGCGGCGGCGCTCGGGCCGAGCCTGTTCAACGCGATGCTGGCGATTGCCGTGGTGCGCATTCCGTTTTACGTCCGGCTGGCGCGCGGCCAGACGCTGATGCTGCGTCATCAGGCGTATATGCAGGCCACGCGCACGTTTGGCGCGTCGCGCTGGCATCTTATTACCTGGCATGTTTTGCGTAACGTGATGCCGCCGCTGGTGGTGCAGGCATCACTCGATATCGGCACCTCGATTCTGATGGCCGCAACCTTAGGGTTCATCGGTCTTGGTGCACAGCAACCGACCGCAGAATGGGGCGCGATGGTATCGAATGGCCGCAATTATATTCTCGATCAGTGGTGGTATTCCGCCTTCCCCGGCGTGGCGATCCTGATCACCGCCACCAGTTTTAACCTGTTCGGCGACGGTCTGCGTGACCTGCTCGACCCGAAAAGCAGAGGGCGCTGAAATGGCTGAACAAAATAACGCGCCGGTTCTGGAAATCGACAACCTGCAACTGGTATTCCCGGTCTACGGCGGTGAAGTGAAAGCGCTCAATCAGGTATCGCTGTCGGTCCGTGCCGGGGAAATCGTCGGCGTGGTCGGTGAATCCGGTTCCGGCAAATCGGTCACGGCGATGATGGCGATGCGTCTTCTGCCACCGGACGGTTTTACCGTGACGGGCGGCGAATTACGCATGCTGGGCACCGATGTGGTTCACGCCAGCGAAGAACAGATGCGTACGCTGCGCGGCGCAAGGGTGGCGATGATTTTTCAGGAACCGATGAACGCGCTGAACCCGACGCGCAAAATCGGGCGGCAGATGTGCGAGGTGATCTGCCTGCACCAGAAAATCAGCAAAGCGCAGGCCTGGAAAAAAGCCACCGGCCTGCTGCAAGATATGCAGATTGCCGACGCAGAACAGGTGATGTCGCGTTATCCGTTCGAGCTTTCCGGCGGCATGCGCCAGCGCGTGCTGATTGCGATGGCGTTTTCCTGCGAACCCGAACTGATTATCGCTGATGAACCGACGACCGCGCTGGATGTCACCGTCCAGCGTCAGGTTCTTCGCCTGTTGCAGCGCAAGGCCCGCGCCAGCGGCACCGCCGTCTTATTTATCACCCACGACATGGCGGTCGTTTCGCAACTTTGCGACCGCGTGTACGTGATGTATGCCGGGCATGTGATTGAAAGCGGCAACACGACGGACGTGATCGACTCGCCGTCGCACCCGTATTCCATCGGTCTGTTGCAGGCCGCGCCGGAAAATGGCGAACCGCGCAGCCTGCTCAAAGCTATTCCGGGCACTGTGCCGAATCTCTCGAAACTGCCGCAGGGCTGTGCGTTTCGCGGACGCTGTAATCACGCCGATGACCGCTGCACCCAAACGCCGGGGCTCGCGCCGTTGCCGCAATTTCCGCGTCAGTCGGTGGCCTGCTGGCATCCGCAAATCCCCATCCAACGCACTGAGGAAGTTTCCTGATGATTGCTGAAGCGTTAGTCGAATTGCAGGATGTCCGCGTGCGTTTCCCCGCCAGTTTTAACTGGCGCGGCAAACCGACCGGTTACGTCCACGCGCTTAACGGGCTGGATCTGAATATCATTCGCGGCGAAACGCTGGGGATTGTCGGTGAATCCGGTTGTGGTAAAAGCACGCTCGCCCAGTTGCTGATGGGGCTGCAAAAGCCAAGCAGCGGAGAAATTCACCGGGCGCGTCATGATAATTCGTGGTTCGGTTCCGGCATGCAAATGGTGTTTCAGGATCCGCAATCGTCTCTCGATCCGCGTCTGCCAGTCTGGCGAATTATCACCGAGCCGGTGTTTGTGCAGAAACATAACAGCAGCCGCGAACGCCGCGAGCTTGCCGCCACGCTGGCCGAGCAGGTTGGCATCCGCAAAGAATATCTGGATCGTTTACCGCATGAATTTTCAGGCGGTCAGCGCCAGCGTATTTCCATCGCCCGTGCGTTGTCGTCAGAGCCGGACATCATCGTGCTCGATGAGCCGACCTCGGCGCTGGATATTTCCGTACAGGCGCAGATCCTTAACCTTCTGGTGGAACTGCAACGCCAGCGCGGCCTGACGTTTGTGCTGATTTCCCATAACGTTTCCGTCGTGCGCCACATGAGTGACCGCGTGGCGGTAATGTACCTCGGGCAGATCGTCGAACTGGGTGCAGCAGAAAAAGTGCTGACAGAACCACAGCATCCGTACACCCGTTTGCTGCTCGATTCCGTGCCCCGCGCCGGACGGCTGTTAGATGACGGCGTCGTCGATAAAAAAGGGGAGTTGCCGGGCAACCGGAACCTGCCGATGGGATGCTATTTCCGGGAACGATGCCCGCTGGCGGGGGATGGATGCCAGATGCCGCAGGACCTGGTTTGCGGGGCAAACGAGGTGGTGGTGAGATGTCATCGGGCGGGGGCCGGGCGAGCTTAGGCACTGGTTTAACTTTAAAATTAAAACCTTGGGCTCGCCGCCCAAACTGGCCCAAAGGGCGCGTTAACGCGCGCGCCCTCTGGACTCCCGCGCTTTTTAACTGCGCGCTGCCGCTCGCTGGCTATGTTCCAGAAGCTCCGGCTAGTGCCGCAAACGCCGCCGCTGCGCGGTACTCTCATTTCGGATTCGAACCAGCGAGAAAAGAGACTCTCGCCGTTTCTCATCACTCATTCGACGTCGTTTTGAAAGCGGCCAGAAACTTTCTAATTCACAACCTCTACTTCAATAAAAATGCAGTGTGATTTTATCTTTTATAAAGCCACTGGCCGCTATCAGAAAGCTTGCCGAGTGAGAGTTTCGAGACCAATGGCTCGAAATCGAGCAAGGGAACCGCGAAGCGGCAAGTTTTTGCGGCACTAGCTGGTGTTGCTGAAACATAGCCAGCGAGCGAAAGCGCGTGTTTTGAAAGACGTGGAGATTCAAAAGAGGGGCCGTCTTGCCCCTCTTTTGTCGGTTTCGGCGCAGCGAGTTAAGTGAACACCGTTATTGAAAAACCGAAATTTTCCCGGTCAGACGTGAGCACCTCACTGCAAGTGAGAAACCGAAACTTTCCCGGTCATTTCCCTCCCCATACCTCCCCCGATACCATCACCACGCCTTCAAATATCAGCCTTGCTGTCCGCAGCAACCCGCATCCGGCAAGCCGCTCTGCGCCCGATTTACCCATGTCGAGTTTCAATTCGACGCTGAATTCGCCGGTCGGATGTTCCACGCTGATAAGCGGTGTCGGACCAGAAGGTGTGTTCGCCAATCCTTCGGTTACTGATCCGGGCATCAGGCAGGCGCTGGCGACGCTGACGGCACCGAGCACGCCAATCGAGGCGTGGCAGCGGTGCGGAATGAACGTCCGGCTGGAAATTGCGCCGCCGTTTCGCGGTTCGGCGATGAGCGTCATTTTCGGCACAGTGCGCTGTGAAACGTCGCCGAGATTCATTTTTAAACCGGCCTGCAAACGGATCGATTCGAGGCGCGCTTTCAGCTCGGAATCGGCGTCGAGCTGTTCACGGCTTTCATAGCCGCTGCGGCCTAAGTCTGCCGCGCGCAGCAGAACCACCGGCATGCCGTTGTCGATACAGGTGACTTCGGTACCGTCGAAAATGTCCCGCGCATTGCCCGTAGGCAGTAATGCGCCGCAGCTGGAACCGGCGATATCTGCAAATTCCACGCTGATTTTTGCCGCCGTGCCCGGTACGCCGTCGATGCGCAAATCACCCTGATAGCAAACCTGGCCGTCTTCCACCGGGACATACGCCGTGGCGGTCTGGCCGGTGTTTTCCATGAAAATACGCACCGGTGTAATGCCGTTTGTGGCGGCGATTAACTGGCGTTCAAGGGCGAACGGGCCGACGGCGGCCAGAATATTGCCGCAGTTCTGTCCGTAGTCCACCACGGCTTTGTCCACGTTAACCTGCGCAAACAGGTAATCGACATCGGCGTCAGCGCGGGCAGAAGGGCGGATAATGGCCACTTTACTGGTCAGCGGATCGGCACCGCCCAGCCCGTCTATCTGGCGCGGATCGGGCGACCCCATAACGGCCAGCAACACGCGGTCGCGTAAAGCCGGGTCTTGCGGCAGATGGTCGGCCAGAAAAAATGCGCCCTTCGACGTGCCGCCGCGCATTAACAGGCAGGGAATTCGGGTCTGTGGCATAGCGGCTCCTCAGCGTTTTTCAGCCTGTTCCAGCTCAGCGGTGGAATCAAAATATTTCAGCCCTTTTTCGGCCAGGCGCGGACGCATGTTGTAGATATCCAGCCCGAGTTCGCCATCGGCCATCCGCGCCCGTTTGCTCTCTTCCAGCGCTTCCCGCTGGCGGCTGGCTTCACGCACCGGCGTGACGTCTTCGCGGCGAACCACCACCACGCCGTCGTCGTCCGCCACAATCGCATCGCCCGGATACACCAGCTGACCGGCGCAGACCACCGGTACGTTGACCGAACCGAGCGTCTCTTTCACCGTGCCCTGCGCGTACACCGCCCGCGACCATACGCGGAACCCCATATCACGCAGCGTTTTGGTATCACGCACGCCAAGATCTGCCACCAACCCGATCACACCGCGCGCTTTCAGCGAGGTCGCCAGCAGGTCGCCGAAGAATCCGTCGGAGCAGGGCGATGTCGGCGCGACGACCAGAATATCGCCCGGCTGGCATTGTTCGACGGCAACGTGGAACATCCAGTTATCGCCCGGTGCGGTGAGCACGGTGACGGCGCTGCCGGAAATTGCGCAATCTTGCTGGATCGGGCGGATTGCCGGATCCAGCAGACCCGTGCGGCCCTGCGCTTCGTGAACGGTTGCCACGCCAAAAGCAGCCAGCGCCGTGACATCAGCAGAATTTGCCCGTGGAATATTGCGAACCACCACGCCTTTTTTGCCGATCAGGCTCATGCTAAATCCTCCGTCACGCGCGGGAAGAGGCTCTGATAACCTTCGCCGTAAACGATGTTTTTGGTGCTGGTGATGCCGACGTTTCGTTTGGCCTGAACGCCGCGCTGCTGGGCGACGCGGGTGTAGTATTCCCACAAATGTTCCTGACCGGCCATGCACTGAATCGCCTGATATTTTTTGTCCCAGACGTCGGTGATGTCGAGCAATACGTCGGGCTTCCATTCGCACTGTTCCGGCTGATGCGGTTCGAAACAGTAAACCGGCGGTGCGCCGACGATGGTTTCACCCGGTTTATAGCCTTCTGCCTGCGCGATAATCCGCGCTTCCTGCGCCAGATGGGTCGCCATCGGGTGATCGTAGTTGTACGGGTCTTTCAGGGAATGTGTCAGCACAAAATGCGGCTGCATGCGGCGGTAAACATCGGCCAGACGGAACAGCGATTCTTTATCAGCACGCAGCGGATAATCGCCCATATCAAAAAACTCGACGGTGGCACCCAGGATTTCAGCGGCGGCCATCGCCTCTCCGCGGCGTGATGCTTTCACAATCTCTTCGGTCATATTGCCTTTGCGCCACAGTTTGGCGGATTCGCCGCGCTCGCCGAAAGACAGACAAACGATGTGGACGGCGTAACCGGCCTGCGTGTGTTTCGCGATAGCACCGCCCGCGCGCCAGACGAAATCGGCGGAATGGGCGCTGACGACTAATGCACTTTTGGTCTCATCTTTTTTTGGCTGAGTCATGAATAGGTCCTGGGTTTAGGGTGATCGGATTGCCTGAGTTCCATGCTGTCAGTCCGTGCCTGCGGCGGGTAATTCATTTGATTGCAGGGGGTATGCGTTTTATTTATATTGCTGAGGGATGTCACGAAAAAAAACCTGACGGGAGAAGGGGATGGCACAAGACGAGATGCTGAGTAACCTGATGCAAATACGCGCTTTTTGTCAGGTGGTCGATCAGGGAAGTGTATCGCGTGCAGCCGATGAGCTTTACCGCACGCAGTCGGCGGTGACGCGGGCGATCCGCGATCTCGAACAGGCGCTCGACGTGCCTTTATTTGAGCGACATGCCAACGGAATGTTACTCACTGATTTTGGTAAATGCGTGCTGCCGCGTGCGCGTCGTGCGATTGCTGAATTACGACTTATCCCGTCACAGCTGGCGAAATTGCAGGGTAAAGCAGGACAGACGCGCAGCGAAACCGAGCCGCTTTATCTGTTTAACGTCCGTCGTCTGCAAATCTTCATTTCGTTGTGCAAAACCCGGCATATGCAGACGGTCGCCACGCTGCTCGGGCTGAGCCAGCCCGCGGTCAGTGCGGCGTTAAAGGTACTGGAAAACGGGGCGGGTCTGGCACTGCTGGAACGCACGCCGCACGGCATGATGCCGTCGCTGGCGGGGCAGGATATTGTGCCAAATTTGCGCCGTACGCTTAACGAATTGCGGCATATTCCGGCGGATATTGCCGCCCGCCGTGGCGTGCTGGAAGGCACCGTACAGGTCGGCGCGCTGCCGCTCGGGCGTACGCGTTTGCTGCCACAGGCGATCATCGGGCTGACGCAGCGCTATGGCGGCGTCAAAGTCATTACCAATGAAAGTGCGTTCAGCGCGCTGGCGTCTGAGCTACGTTCCGGCGAGGTGGATTTTATCTTTGGCGCATTGCGAGCCAGCGATTACGCAGCGGACATGGTGACGGAAACGCTGTTCACCGAAAGCATGGTAATTCTGGCGAGAAAAGGGCATCCGCTGCTTAATGAACCGGTGATGCAGGCGCATTTGCGTGTTGCGCGCTGGGTATTGCCACGCGCAGATACGCCGTCACGACGGCTGCTGGATAACAGCTTTCGCGCGATGGACATGCCGCCGCCGGATCCGGTGGTGGAAAGCGGCGATCTGGGGATTGTGCGCGGGCTGCTGCTGGGGTCGGATATGCTGGCGGCCGTTTCTGCCCGCCAGCTTGAGCATGAGCTGGAGTCCGGCGAACTGGTCAGACTGCCGGTGGAACTGGCCGACACGCACCGCGCCATCGGCCTGACGTTCCGCGCCGGAAGCCTGCTTTCCCCCGCCGCACAGGCGCTGGTGGAGGAGATCCGCCAGGTTTGCGGCTAGCGGTTTACTTGCTCAAATTCACCACAGCCTGACGGATGGCGTATTCGTAGCCCTGAATGCCGAAACCGCAGATCACACCGACGGAAACGTCGGAGAGGAATGAGTGGTGGCGGAACGCATCGCGTTTATGCACGTTGGTGATGTGCACTTCGTACAACGGCAGGCTGACGGCGGTGACCGCGTCGCGGATGGCAACTGACGTGTGGGTCCAGGCGGCGGCGTTCAGCACGATGGCATCGGCGGTGCCGCGGCAGGCCTGAATGCGGTCGATCAAATCGCCTTCGTGGTTGGTCTGGAAAAATTCGATTTCCGCGCCACAGCTTTCAGCGGTCTGATGACACAGTTTTTCGATGGTCGCCAGTGTGTCATAACCGTAGGTTTCCGGCTCGCGGGTGCCGAGCAGATTCAGGTTCGGGCCGTTAAAGACGGCAATTTTGTAGTTCATCGGGTCTTCCTTTCTTCAGTAATCTGCAAAACCAAACAGGTCTTTTGGCGTCTGCCACAGGATCTGGTGCCGCGTTTTCTCATCCGGGAATAACTGTTCAACCAGCATCAGCAACGTGCCGAGATCCATCCGGTGTTCAGCGCGCAGGAACGGCCAGTCGGAACCCCACATGCAATGTTCAGCGCCAAATGCCTCAAGCAGCGCGTGCTGATAAGCGTGGCCGTCCTGATACGGAAAAGACTGACGGCTGAATTTCGCTAAACCGGACAGTTTCACCCAGGTACGTTGCTGGCCCGCGAGCTGCAACAGCGCCTGAAAGGCCGGTTGCTGCAAACCTTGCGTCACATCCGGGCGGCCGGAGTGATCAATCAGCAGGCGGGTTTTCGTGCGGTTGATCAGCGGTAAAAGTGCCAGCAACTGGTCGTCCTGTACCTGAATGGCGGCGAACATGTCCAGTTCTTCCAGCCGCCCCATCAGGCCGTCGAGGTGTAAAAAAGGTGCCGTGCCGAGCATCGCCACATTCATGGCGATACCGACCACGCCCGCCTGTTTGAGCGCGGCGAGTCTTTCCAGCGGAAGTTCAAAAGGCACGACGGCGATGCCTTTGAAGCGGCCATTGCCTTTTTCCAGCGCATCCAGCAGGCAGGCACTGTCGGTGTTATACCCTGACGTCGGGCCGACAATCAGGGAGTGGCGGATGTTGTAGGCTTGCATCACCGCGCGGTAATAATCGGCGGTGCCAATCTCGTGCCCTTCCGGACGGTACGGCGTGTCCGGAAGGTACGGGAAGCGCGCCGGATCAAACACGTGATGATGGGTGTCGATCTTGGGTTGCTCAAATATCGTCATGCTTTCGCTTTACCTGCTACTGAGTAGAGAACTTGCTGATTGCGGGTCTTCTGGAATTCCTCCAGCGTTTCACCGCGCATCGCGGAATAAATATGTAAGTTGGACACGCCCACCACGGCACCGAGTTTTTCCAGCAGGAAGAAGCTCACGCCGTAATGAATCATCCCGCGCCAGTCGAGTTCGCGCAGGAGTTTTTGTTCATCAGCGGTCAGTTTGTTTTCGGCAAACATCGCGTTCTGATCGGTGAGGAAACGCTCGCGCCAGGCGGGCTGGATCAGGCGATGCAGGAACCGGTTCATCCGGAACGCTTTCAGGCTGCGCGCCTGGGTAAACGGATAGGTGCCCGGCAGTTTTTCCACGCCCGCCAGCTGTTGTGCGATTTTATCGCGCTGACGCTGCTGCACGTCCACCGGCGCTTCGCGGGACTGATTTTCGAGGATCAACGTGGCGATACCGGTCATCGACGGCAGATAATACGCCTGATGCAGTTTTTTCACGTTAGCAGACAGCGCGCCGCGCATCACCAGCCACATGATGACTTCCGAACCTTCCAGCCCCCCGAGCGTGGCGAATTCCGCCAGCGTCATTTCGGTCAGACGTTCCGGGTCGTTCACAATCATATCGACAAACTGTTCGTCCCACTGCGGGTTGTTAAAGCCGCAACGTTCGCCGTGAACCTGATGGGAAACGCCGCCGGTGGCGACAATCGCCACGTTCAGGTCTTCCGGAAAACTTTCAATCGCGCGGCGCAGCGCCTGACCGAGTTTGTAGCAACGGCGCGCCGTCGGGATCGGGAACTGCAACACGCCGATTTGCAGCGGAACGATTTGCGTCGGCCAGCCGCCTTCATGCGGCATCAGCGCGGAAAGCGGTGAAAACAGGCCGTGATCCAGCGGTTTGTCCTGGAAGAACGACATATCAAATTCGTCCGCCATCAGGCTGGCACCGATGTGCTGAGACAGCGCCGCATGACCTTTCACCGGCGGCAAGTCGCGCGGGCCGCCGCCTTCATCCGCGACCTCGTATTGGTCATCAATGCCTAACGTAAACGCCGAATAATGATCAAAGAAAAAGGACGTGACGTGGTCGTTGAAGATATACACCAGCGCGTCGGGTTTCTTCTCTTCAAGCCATTTTTGCATCGGCGCAAAGCTCTCGAAAATCGGTGCCCAGGCGCTTTCATCCTGTTTGTTGTGATCCACTGCGAAACCGATAGTCGGGGTATGTGAAACCGCTAAACCGCCTATGATCTTAGCCATCTTAAATCCTCTGAACTTTTTGTAGGGTAATCGCAACGCAGCCGCTGCGTCAGTGTATTTATGTTTCTAATTATCAGGGGCTAACGCAAGGTTAGCGGATGTTCATGGTGCGCGACAACTCCGGGATGTCAGTAATATCAACGCCTTTGAGAGTCTCGGCCGGGTGTGCCGCGCGGTGCAAAAGAATACTCAGGCCAGCCAGCAGGGCAGGCAACGCCAGAATAATGAAGATCATGTTCTCGCCGGAGAAAATCCCCAGCAGGATACCGCCCATAGATGAGCTGATAATGGCGCCGCTGCGGCCAATGCCGTGCATCCAGCAGACGCCGGTGGCGCGCATTTCGGTCGGGTAGAAGGCCGGTGAAAACGCCTGAAGCCCGGTTTGAGCACCGTTAATACACACGCCGCTGATGAAGACCAGAAGCGCCAGCACGTCCGGGCCGAAGTTGCCGATACCCTGCGACAGCAGGCTTATCATGCCCATGATGTAGAAACCGGCGATGACACGTTTCGCGGTGAATTTATCCATTAATCCGCCGACCATCAGGCCGCCGAAGGTGCCGCCGAGCTGGAATAAACCGGCGACAATGGCGGCGCGTTCCAGCGAGAAACCGCCGTTACGCATAATGGTTGGCAGCCAGCCGTTGAGCAGGTAAATCACGAACAGCCCCATGAAATACGTGACCCAAAGGACAATCGTGCCTTTGGTGTAACCGTTGGTGAACAACTGGAAGACTTTGGCTTTTTTCTGAATAACCGGCGCTTTCAGGACGAATTTGGTTTCCGCGCTGAACAGGCCACCGGCGCGGGCCAGCACTTTGGCTATCTTCTCTTTCGCGACGTTGCGCACCACCATGTACATCGCCGATTCCGGCAGGATCCACATCAGCAATGGCAGCATCAGCAGCGGCACAATGCCGCCTGCGAAGATCACCGCTTTCCAGCCAAAATGCGGTAACAAACCGGCGGCGACAAAGCCTCCGGCACCGGAGCCAACATTAAAGCCGCTGTACATCACGGTGATCATCAGGCTGCGGCGGCGCTCAGGCATGTATTCCGAGACCAGCGTGACGGTGTTGGGCATGACCGCGCCTAAACCGAGGCCGGTGAGAAAGCGCAAAATAGCCATTTCCATCGGCGTGCGGGCGAAAGTGCTCAGCAGGCTGAACAGGGCGAAGCAGAGAATGGACCACATCAGAACGCGTTTGCGCCCGAAGCGGTCGGCGTTTGGCCCGGCAATCAGCGCGCCGATGGCGACGCCGAACATGGCAGCACCCAGGATCGGCCCCATTTCCGCACGGCTGATGCCCCAGTCTTCAATCAGTGCCGGGGCGATAAACCCCATCACCGCCGCGTCGTAGCCGTCGAACATAATGATGATGAAACACAGCCCCAGAACCACCCATTGATATTTCGATATCGGGCGTTGGTCTATCCACGTTTTAACATCCACGATGGTGTTGTTGCTCATAGGGTACGCTCTCTGTTTTTTTTATTAATATGTGATCGGATTAAAACTTTGAAAAAATATTCACTGACTTCCGGAGCACGCCGGAGAGCCGCGACGGGGTTTTATTAAAATTATTTTATTTATTAAACAATGAGTTGTTTAGTCATTGTGGTACTTCCTGATAACCAACTTAGGGGCTGGAAAGCGCGCTGTCTGCCATAAAATCATTATGCAGGTATGAGTTTTGTTTATTGCGTCTGACAGGCGAAGAACGGCAGACCGGCTGCCGTCAGGGTGGAGGTCAATGCAAAAAAGAAAAGAGAGCGGGCAGAAAAAGGCAGGGGGAATTTATTCCGGCATGTCCCAGAAGCAGTCGTCATCGAGCGTGACGGAGGCGATTTTTTGTACCGGCCCGCGCATGTTGACCTGAAAATCACCGCTGAAGCCGATCGCCAGTGTGCCACCCGGCATATGTACCGTGACGCTGTCGTCCACGTGTCCGAGTTTGTACATGGCGCTGGCGGCGGCGCAACTGCTGCTGCCGGACGCCAGCGTGTATCCGGCACCGCGCTCCCAGATCCCGATACTGATGTTATTGCGATCCAGCACTTCAACAAACTGTACGTTGGTGCGTTTCGGGAAAATCGCCAGCGTTTCTATTTCTGCGCCCAGTTGTCTGACTAAATCCAGGTCGAGCTTTTTCACCAATATCACGCAATGCGGATTGCCCATCGACACCAGTGTGGCGCTGAGCTGATGGCCGCCGACGACAAGCGGTAACGCCAGCGCTTCGTCGCCTTCGACGCTCGCCGGTAACGCCGACGGCGAAAATTTTGCCTGCCCCATATCCACAATCACCTGATGCGCGCCTTCGGTAACTTCGCAACGTACCTGACCGCCCAACGTATTCACCAGAAAAGGCGTATGCCCGACGCGGCCAATATCAAACAGATAACGGGCATAAATACGCAGGCCGTTGCCGCTTTTCTCTGCTTCGGAGCCGTCGGGATTGATGATGCGCAATGTCGGGATTTCGGTGTCGTCGATGTCGATCAGTAATCCGTCAGAACCGATGCCGTAATGGCGGTCGCAGATGCGCTGAATTTGCTGATTTGTCAGCAGGCTGGCGACGCTGTGATGGCAGACCAGATAATCGTTGCCCAGCCCGTGATAGCGGTGAAAAATCATGTTTGTGATCCCAATATATTCATCATTGATATGAATACATGTAATGGGAAAGTGCCGGTTTGTCAGCTTTATTTTAACGGGGTTAACTACGCAGATTTCCGGGATGATGAGATCGCGAATTCAAAATTCCCGCCGCCTGTGGTAATAAACACCTTCGCCGGTTATTCCGCGAGCCACAACAAGGAGTTATTTATGGAAGCCTTTAGCGTTCCGGTGGCCTTTCCGCCACTGAAAATCGAGACGCCCCGCCTGACGTTGCGGCAGTGGCGCGACAGCGATGCCGACCCGTTTGCCGAAATGAATGCTGACCCGCGGGTGATGGAGTTTTTTCCGTCCACGATGACCCGTGAAAAGAGCGACGAGATGCTCACCCGTTGCCGTGATTTGATTGCGGTGCGTGGCTGGGGGATCTGGGCGGTGGAGCTGCGGGATTCCGGTGAGCTTATGGGTTGTATTGGCCTGCATACGCCCGGCTATGATTTGCCGTTTGTTCCGTGCGTCGAGGTGGCCTGGCGCTTAAAAGTGGATGCCTGGGGGAAAGGTTATTGCTCTGAGGCCGCCCGCGCTGTCATTGATGCCGGTTTTACTCAGCTGGGGCTGAAAGAAATCGTCGCCTATACCGCATTGCCTAATGTGCGCTCGCAGGCCGTGATGAGGAAAATGGGTATGGTGCGCGATCCGGCAGAAGACTTCGACCATCCGCTGATCGGAGAAGACCACTGGCTGCGTAAGCACTGCTTATACCGGCTTTCGGGTCATAACGTGAAATGACGAAAAGGGCCAAAGCGGCCCTTTTTGCTGTCTGCCGGTTTAACTGCGTGCGCATCCCGGTTTTTCAAACGCCCGTTTTGCGCCTGCCGCGCCGCTGAACGGCTGGCCGTCGATGGCATCGTGCGTTCTCAACCCCGAAGGGCGGATCCAGCGCTGTACGCGGGAAGGCATATCAAAGCCAATCAGCAGGATGACGACAAACGTCAGGCTGAATGACAGTGAACCCAGCGCGGTGCCGAGGCTGAGATGCTGGGAAATCGACGCGCCCAGTATGGGTGCCAGTGCGCCGCCCAGTGCGCCGACGTTATAGGTGAAACCCAGACCGGCCGCACGCTGTTCGGTATCAAAATATCCACCGAGCAGTTTAGGCAGTAAACCCGCGATGCCCTGACCGAGCATTTGCTGTAAGAACAGCAGCCCGCCGAGGAAAAGCATGTCTGAACCTTTGATGGCGAACAGCGGAATAATCAGCAACTGAGAGATCAGCAGGCTGGTGACGTAGGCTTTGCGCGTGCCCAGCCAGTCGCCGAGAAAACCGCCGACGCAACAGCCGACCGCTGCACCGAATCCGCTGAAGAACAAAACGTTGCCGACGGTATGCGGGTCGTAACCCAGATCCATTTTCAGGTACGTTGGTAACAGCGCCTGAATTGGCCATGAGTACAGGAAGGCGCAGAACACCACCAGCATCAGCATCACGCCCGTTGGCCAGCGCTCACCGCTGGTTTGCACCATGAAATAGATGAAAACTGCGGCACAGGCAATACCGAGCATGACGATGAAGGGGGCAGACACCATGCCGGTGAAGCAGGCGTACAGCGCGGCGGCGGCAAAAAGAGTCAGCCCGATGTTGAGATAACTGAGACGGCTGCGATAGAGAATATCGACCATGTTGCGGTCACTGTGCTGTTTACTTTGCTGGTTTTTGCGCTGAGATTCTTTCCAGTCTTCGGCTTCGGGCAGATTTTTACGCAGCCACAGCGCGAAAACGATCGGCAGCAATCCGATGTAGAACAGCATCCGCCAGCCGAAAGCCGGAACGATAAAGCTGTACGCCTGCGCGGCTACCACAGCTCCGATTGAGAAACCGGAAATCAGAAATCCACTGGCTTTGTTACGCATGTTTTTCGGCCAGCTTTCCATCACGTAGGTTGAGCTGGAGCCGTATTCGCCCGCCATTCCGATGCCGATAATCAGGCGCGCAATAAATAGCGTGGTGTAACCCGGTGCCAGCCCGCAGGCCAGCGTGCCGCAGGAAAACAGAACGATACTGGTGATCATCGCCAGCTTGCGGCCATACCGGTCGCCCATTGCGCCGAGCACTAATCCGCCAAACCAGCGGGAGATAAAGGCGGCTGAAATCAGGCTGCTGGCCTGTAAAAGCGTCAGGCCGAACTCCTGTTTAATGTCCGTCAGCACCAGCGTAATAATGACGAAATCAAACCCGTCGAGGGCGTAACCGACCCAGGCGGCGGCGAAGGCTTTCCACTGCGCGGGTGACAATTGTTTGTACCAGCGGGGCGCTTTAATCTCTGGCCTGTCAGCACGGGGCCGTAATGAATTGCTCATATCGTCGCTCTCTCCACGTCCCGTCGGTAACGGGCAAAATTGTTGTCGGGGGCAGCTCATCGTCTCTGATTTTTTATCGTGTTTATTTCGTGTATTACTCCAAATGAAATTTACATTGGGAGTAAAACTCCATTTGAGTGTATTAGATCGCTGCGGCATTTCAATCACTGACTGAGAAAAGTGTGATAAAGAAGGTGAAATGCTGAACGGGGTAAGATAAGCAGCAGGATGGGGAGGTCAGAAGGCGCGCTGAAAAAGGATCAGCGCGATGAAAGCCTGAAAATGCGGCAGGAAATGGTTTTAGCGGGTTCCGTGCTGGCTGATGGCCTGCGTGGTTTTACGTTTGGTTTGCTCCGCCTGCACCGGATCGGCTTTCACCAGCAGCGCGTAAATCAGGTCAAGAACAAACAGTTGTGCGATTTTGGTGCCGATGGAGTCGCCCTGTAATTGCCCCTGTTTGTTGCCGTTAATCAGAACGTAATCGGCCATGTCGGTGATGGGAGAGCCGACATTGTGAGTCAGTGCGACGGTGGTCGCTCCGGCTTCTTTCGCCAGTTTCAGCGCATGCACTGTTTCGGCGGAGGTGCCGGAATGGCTGATGCCGATGGCGACATCGCCGGGCTTCATCAGCGAAGCCTGCATGTACATGAAATGGTTGTTGGTCGCCGCGTCAACGCGCAGTCCGATACGCATGAGCTTACTCTTGGCGTCTTCGGCGGTAATACCGGATGAGCCCAGCCCGAAAATGCAAATCCGGTCGGCGGGGCGCATCAGTTTCACCACCTGTTCGACGTTTTCCAGCGACAGCAGATTGATGGTTTCGGTCAGCACGTTATTGATCGCCGACTGCAATCTTCCGGCAATCGCCTGCGGACTGTCGGCATCCTGAACATCGGCGTCCAGCAGGCTTTCTTCAGGATCCGGACGCGTCGCCACTTCGATCGCCAGATCCATTTTGAAATCCTGAAAACCTTTGTAACCCAGGGTGCGGCAGAAACGAATAATCGTGGCTTCACCGGCCTGCGTCAGGGCGGAAAGTTCAGCGAGGGAAAGTTGGGTAACCTTGGAAGGTTCAGCCTGAATATAAACCGCAATCCGCTGGGCGGAGCGGGTCAGGCTGTTTTGCATCGCCCCCAGAGCATCAAGAATTTTACCTGGTTTGAAATGTTGAGCACCCGTTTTCACGTGGACACCTCGGGGGAAAGAGTGACGGAAACAATGATTTAACCGGTGCATATCATTACATAGTTGGCTGACTCCGTGAAGCCTGATTACCGGCGGTCAGGGCTACAGCGTGGCTCTGGCCCATAATGCCGCACCGATTAAACCGCTGTCCTGCCGGTGATGCGCAGGGAGCAGCGCAACCCGGTAAACCGCCGGTAACTGGTTAAGCGCATGCGTCACTTTTTCCCGATACCCTTCCGCCAGCCCGACGCTGCCGCCCATCATGACGACGTCCAGATCCAGCGAAATATGCATGTCCGCCAGCATTGACGCAACGGCAGTCGCTGAACGGCTGATCGCCCGTTGCGCCTCGCTGTTCCCCGCGCGGGCGCGTTCGAAAACCTGTTCCGCGCCCAGCGGACTGGCGTTCTCCATCATCGCATGGCCGATGGCGGTGCCCGATGCGACGCTTTCGACACAACCGCGACGCCCGCAGCCGCACAGCCCGCCCTGCGGATCAAACGCGGTATGGCCGATGTGCCCGGCCAGCCCGTTGCGGCCGGTTAATAATTTTCGGTTCCAGATAATCCCGCCGCCCACGCCGGTTGAGACGGTGACAAACAGCGCGTTATCGCAGGTTTCCTGCACGGCCTGATATTCCGCCCACGCCGCGGCCTGTCCGTCATTGAGCACCACATTCGGTAAATCCGCTACGGCGCGGATGCAGTCCTGCAAAGGAAACCCGGCCAGCCCGCCGAGATTTGCCGGGTTCAGCGCGGTCAGCCGCCCCTGACTGATAATGCCGGTCGAGGCGACGGCAATCAGATCCACCCGGTGACGCCACGGCGTAATCAGTTTTTCCAGCACACCGGCTAACCCGGTGGCATCACCGTGCGGCGTGGCGACCTGCTGACGTTCCGACAGCGTGCCGTCTTCCGCCACAATGGCCGCTGCAATTTTTGTCCCGCCTATATCCAGTGCTAAAGCGTTTCCCATCTGAGTTTTCCTCACAAAACTGAATGCCGGTCACTAACATGAAGCGGTAACGGCGATTTGCGCCATTGCGCCCTGAGAACAAAAGATCTACCATGATTGGAGTTATACTTCATTTAAAATTTAATATTGGAGTTTTAAGTTCATGGTAAAGATAAACGAGCGCAACATGAATGATCTCCTGACCCGGCTGGGCAACGGGCTGATCGTTTCCTGCCAGCCGGTGCCCGGCAGTGCCATGGACAAACCGGAGATCGTCGCCGCGATGGCGTGTGCAGCGCTCGACGGCGGGGCGGTGGCGCTGCGCATTGAAGGCATCCGCAACATCGAAGCGGTGCGCCGGGCAACGGATGCGCCGGTTATCGGCATTATCAAACGCGACCTGCCGGATTCTGACGTGCGAATCACGCCGTGGCTGGAAGACGTGGACGCGCTGAGCGCCGCGGGAGCCGACATTATTGCTTTCGACGTCACGCAGCGTTTTCGCCCTGTGCCGGTCGGGGCGTTGTATCAGCGCGCCCGCGAAGCCGGATGCCTGACGATGGCCGACGCATCATGCCTCGAAGATGGCCTGATGGCGCAAAAACTTGGCTGTGATTTTATCGGCACGACGCTCTCGGGCTATACCCAAACGCCGGTGCCTGAAACGCCGGATATCGCACTGGTCCGCGAACTGGCGCAGGCCGGATGCCGGGTGATTGCCGAAGGCCGTTACAACTCCCCCGCGCTGGCCGCCGAGGTGATGGCGGCAGGCGCTTACGCCGTGACCGTCGGTTCTGCCGTTACGAGAATTGAACACATTTGCGGCTGGTTTTGTGCGGCCATTGCGCAAAACGAAAAGAACAAACTGACTGGTTTCTGAAAAACGGACTGATTCCCTTAACTTCCCATTGATGAGAAAGCACATGAAAAAATTAACAGGTCTGATTGCTGCTCCACACACGCCGTTTGATGCGCAGGGCGAGGTGAACTTTCCGGTCATCGACCAGATAGCGGAACATCTGGTGAACGACGGCGTGAAGGGCGTTTACGTCTGCGGAACCACCGGTGAAGGTATTCACTGTTCAGTTGAAGAACGTAAAAAAATCGCCGAACGCTGGGTAAAAGCTGCGCAGGGAAAATTAAGCATTACGCTGCACACCGGCGCACTCAGTATAAAAGACGCGGTGGATTTATCGCGCCACGCCGAAACGCTGGATATTTTTGCCACGTCGGTTATCGGGCCATGCTTCTTTAAACCGGCAAACGTGGATGACCTGATTGATTACTGTCAGGCGATAGCGTCGGCGGCACCGTCGAAAGGTTTCTATTATTACCATTCCGGTATGTCTGGCGTGAATCTGGATATGGAGCAGTTCCTGATCAAAGGCGAATCCAAAATCCCGAACCTGTCCGGTATTAAATTCAACAGCGCGGATTTGTATGAATTCCAGCGCTGCCAGCGCGTCAGCGGCGGTAAATTCGATATCCCGTTTGGCGTCGACGAACACCTGCCCGGCGGTCTGGCCGTTGGTGCCACCGGCGCAGTCGGCAGCACCTATAACTACGCCGCGCCGCTGTTCCATAAAATTATTGATGATTTTAACGCCGGAAATCAGACCGCCGTCCGTCAGGGTATGGATCGCGTTGTGGTGCTGATCCGCGTACTGGTGGAATTCGGCGGCGTCGCCGCAGGCAAAGCCGCGATGAAACTGCACGGCATCGACGCCGGCAACCCGCGCCTTCCGCTGCGCGCACTGACCCGGGAACAAAAACAAACCGTCGAAAACCGCATGCGCGATGCATTAGGTTTTTAGTTCAGTGCAGGGGAGGAGTAAAAACTATTTTTCTATCCTCCCCATCACCGATGCCCCTACCAGCCCGCCAGCTGTCAGAAATTTCCCCGGCACCAGCAGCGGCTGATCATACGTATGCAAAACACCTTTACGCACCGCCTGATCCAGCGCCGCAATCAGCGCCGTCGCAGACGCCAGGCCGCCGCCCGCAACGATCCGTGAGGGGCCGAGAATATTCACCAGCAGCGCCAGCGGTTCGGATACGATTTGCAGCCAGGCGTTTACCGTCAGCCCGCAGGCCGCATTACCGGCTTGCCAGCCGCTGACGATCTCCAGGCTGGTTTTATCCTGCTGATGGAAATGCTTATGCAGGCGCTCAAGGCCGCGTGCGGCACCCAGCATGTCGAGGCAACCGGTCTGGCCGCAGCCGCATTTGAGGCGCGGAACGGCGTAGGTTTCGCCGTCAATCATGACTTCGGTGCGCGTGATGGCGCCGTGTCCCCATTCGCCGGTGACGCCACCGTGGCCGCGAACCAGATGGCCGTTAATGACCACGCCGCCGCCGACGCCGGTACCCAGAATAATCGCCACAACCACCGCATGATTTTGCGCGTTTCCGGCGTGGGCTTCGGCCAGTGCAAAACAGTCGGCGTCGTTGGCGGCGGTGACCGGGCGGTTCAGCGCCGCGCTCAGATCTTTTGCCAGTGAACGTCCGGTGAAGGCCGGAATGTTGGTCGCCAGCAGTTCGCCGGTTTGCGGAGAAACCAGCCCGGCGGTGGAAATCGCCAGCGGGGCAGACACGGGTAAATCCCCGCCAAACTGTGTGATGAAGTTTTGCATTGCCGCCACGAAATCATCCCACGACGAAACGGGTGTCGGCACTTTGCCGCATTCTTCCACTTCGCCGGAAGCACGTGAAACGCCAAACTTAATAAATGAACCGCCGATATCGGCGCAGAAAACCGCAGAACTCATGAGCGTGTGTCCAGTAAGTCGCGCAGCCCGTCGCCCAGTACGTTAAAACCAAGCACGGTCAGCATAATGGCCAGACCCGGGAACAGCGAAAGGTAAATATTAATGCCGAGGAAGTTACGGCCATCGCTCATCATGGTACCCCATTCCGGCATCGGCGGTTGCACGCCTAAACCTAAAAATGAGAGGCTGGCGGCGGCCAGAATAACGGTGCCCGCGGTCAGCGTCGATTGCACAATGATCGGGCCGATGGCGTTGCGCAGAATGTAATGCACGATAATCCGGTAATTCGACAACCCGAGCGCCTGCGCGGCTTCGACGTATTCCATCTGCTTTAAACCGAGCGTGAGGTTACGGCTCAGACGCGCATAGACCGGGATCGCAAACAGGGAAATGGCGATCAGTAGGTTGACCAGCCCGCCGCCAAGAATGCTGACCACCAGAATTGCCAGCACGATGCCCGGAAACGCAAACAGCATGTCCATAAACCACATGATGATCATGTCGGTATAACGACCGGCCATACCGGCAATAATCCCTAACGGAATGCCGATAATCATCGCCAGCCCGACGCTCAGCACCACTTCGACAATGGAAATCCGCGCGCCGTAAATGACACGGGCAAAGATATCGCGGCCATAATCGTCGGTGCCAAACCAGTGATCGGCGTTCGGTGCGAGCAGGGTATCAATCAGATCCTGTGCATAAGGATCGTGACGGGCAATCAGCGGCGCGAACAACCCCATCAGGACGATCAGGCCGACAATCAGGCCGCCGAGCGTCACCGCAGGATGACGCCAGCACCAGCGAAACAACCGCAGCGTGCGCGGCTTGCGACGGGGTAATTGCGTGATAATGGCAGACATTAGTCGAACCTTATTTTTGGATTCAGGAAGGCTATCAGTAATTCACCGAGCAGGTTCATCACCACCACGCCGCAAACGGCCACCAGCGCGACGCCCTGGATCACCGGATAATCACGGTAGCGCACGGAATCGACCAGCAGCCGGCCAATGCCCGGCCAGTTGAAGACGGATTCCGTGACCACAGCGCCGCCAATCAGGCTGCCGAAATTGAGCGCCACAATGGTGACAATCGGGATCAGCGCGTTGCGAAAGGCGTGGCTGCAATAAACCGTGGTGGCGGATAACCCTTTGGCGCGCGCGGTGCGGATATAATCTTCCGACAAGACGTCGAGCATGCTCGAACGCGTCATGCGCGCCATCACGGCCATCGGCAAAACCGCCAGCGTGACCGAGGGCAAAATGTAGCTTTTCCACGACGTGGCGCCGAGCAGCGGCAGCCAGCCGAGATTCACCGAAAAGGTATTCATCGCCATCAGCCCCAGCCAGAAGTTGGCGATAGACGCCCCGGCAATCGCCAGCAGCATCACGCCAAAATCCGGCCAGCGGTTGCGGTAAACCGCGCCTATCATGCCCGCCGGAACGCCAACCGCTACCGCCAGAAAATATGACAGCACGGCGAGCATCAGGGTGTACGGCATTCGCTCGCCGATTTCCTGCGTCACCGGTTGTTGCGACTGCAACGAGACGCCGAGATTGCCGTGCAGCACGTTACCGGCAAAATGCAGGTATTGCGTGACCAGCGGCTGATCCAGACCGAGGCGCACGCGCATGGCATCCACCGCTTCCTGTGTGGCTTCAGGCCCGGCCATCAGGCGTGCCGGATCGCCCGGCAGCGCGCGGATGGACACAAAAATCAGCATCGAAACCCCGATCAGGATGATCGGGAAAGCGATAAGTTTTTTGGCAAGATAGGCTTTCATCACTCTTTTCCACCGTAAATGACGCTGTTATTTTTTCTGTGCGTCTTTGACCACGATCTGACCGCCCGGGATCATTGTCACGCCGGAAATCCCGGTGCCGGTGGCGTACAAATCATTCTGGTAATACAGCAAGACCTGCGGCGCCTGCTGGTTGATTTCTTTTTGCGCCTCCACGTAAATCGCGTTGCGGGTATTTTCATCCAGCGTTGACGCGGCTTTATCTAACATTTCATCGAGTTTCGGATCGTTAAAGAAGCCGAGGTTTGCGCCGCCCGGAGCGAAGCTTTTACTGTAATACAGCGGACGAAGTTGCAGGTCTGCGCCGTTCGCGCCGGAAGACCATGACGCCAGAATTGCGCCGGTGTTATCGGCTTTTTTCCCGGCCTGATCGGCAAACGCGGCTTTGGTCCACACGCCGCTTTCCATAATACGCACGTCCAGTTTCACGCCAATTTTTGCCCACATGCTTTGCAGCACCTGGCCGATCCGCGCGTCCTGGCCCTGTACCGCAATCGACATGCTGAATCCGTCAGCGACACCGGCTTCTTTTAACAGCGCTTTGGCTTTGGCGAGATCCAGCGGATACGGATTCAGCGTTTTGTCATAACCGGCGGTAACCGGTGCCAGCGGGGAATTCGCAGGTTGCGCGAAGCCGGACATGATGGCGCGCACCAGCCCGTCGCGGTCGGTGGCGTAGTTCAGCGCCTGACGGACGCGAACGTCGCTAAGCGGTTTGAGATCGGTGTTGAGCGCGACCCAGAACACGGCGGCACCCGGGCTTTCGTGCAGGCTGAATTTCGGATTGTTTTTCAGCACGCGGGCGAACTGCGGCGGCACCGGGTTGATGACGTCGGTTTCACCGGCCTGCAGTGCCATGTTCATGACTGACGGCTCGGCGCTCCACGTCCATTTGATGTCGTCCGGCCCGGCGGCTTTATCACCCCAGTAGCCCGGATATTTTTCTTCCAGCACGAATTCGCCGGTTTTGTACTGCACCATTTTGTACGGGCCGGTGCCGACGGCTTTGCTGTCGAGCGTACCGGTTTTATCCGCCGCCGGGCTGACCATCAGACACGCGCCGGTGGTGAGTAAATTCAGGAAGGCCGGATACGGTTTTTTCAGTTTGAAGACAACGGTGGATTCGTCGGTTTTGGTGACGCTGTCGAGGAAGGTGCGCAGACGTCCGCTGGCGGCCAACCCGCGTTTGGTGTCGAGATGGCGGGCGAAGTTGGCGACTACGGCGTCGGCGTTAAACGGCGTGCCGTCGTGGAATGTCACGCCGCTGCGCAGTTTGAATGTCCAGACCAGACCGCTTTCATCGCTGCTCCATGAGGTGGCGAGCGCGGCTTCCGGTTTCAGCTGAGGCGACATGCGCAGCAGACCTTCGTACATCGGATCCAACACCGTGCCGGTAAACGTGGCGGTCTGGTTGCCCGGGTCCATGCTGCGCGGCGCTTCGTTTTGCATCACGTTCAGCGTGGCGGCGAAAACCGGCAGCGAAAACGCGGCGAGAAGGGCGCTGCTCAGCAGTGATAACTGCACGGGACGCCGGATGTAACGGGTAATCTTCATGTTCTGCCCTCTGCGTGAAAAATCGGATTAAGTGGCTCTGGCTGTGTCGTTTTATTGCGTTATTCGACAGATCTCATTACAAGACATTTTTTAACAAATAGTTCATATGAAATACTTATGTCGGAACATTTAGTTTATTTTGTGAACTAATTGGCATTGATCTATCCATTTCTACCGTTTAATGTCAATGCAGATGAGCCAAAACTGAGAGCGGCAAAACGAATATGTTAACAACCATGCAACGCCAGATTTTGGGTGCGGTGAATGCGTCCGGGAATTTAAGCCGTACAGAACTGGCGCAACTTTGCGGGATGAGCAAAGCGGCGATAAGCGGTGTGGTTCGTGAAATGATCGACGCCGGATTCCTGCTTGAGGCCGAAACGGTGCCAGGCAGCGGGCAGGGAAGGCCGTCGGTGCGTCTGGTCGTTCACCCGGACGGCGCGTGGTTTGCGGGCGTTTCTTTGCTGCAAAACCCGGCACAGATGGCACTGATTAATCTGCACGGCGAAATTCTCTCACGGGTATCTTTTGCGGCGGACTCTGACCCGCAGCGGCTGGCGGAAAACATCGCGCAAGCGTTGCCTGCACTCCTTGAACCGCACCCGGAAGCGGCTCAAAAAATGGTCGGGCTCGGGGTGACGTTGTCGGGCCTGATTGATGAACATCAGTCCACCTGCGTGCAGTCGGCGCTGCTGGGCTGGCGCGATGTGCCGCTGGCGAAGCTGATTTCTCAGGCCACCGGCATGGACGTGGCGATTGAGAACGATGCCAAAGCGCTGGCGGTGAGTGAGAAAAACTTCGGCCAGGCGCGTGATCTGAGCAGTTTTACACTGGTCAGCCACGGTGCGGGGATCGGCAGTGCGCACTTCATTGCCGGAAAACTGCACCGCGGGCTGCACGGCGGTGCCGGGGAAATTGCCCACTGCACGCTGGAACTGAACGGCTCGCCGTGCCGCTGCGGGAAGCGCGGTTGCCTGGATACGCTGGCCTCGCTGAATGCGATTGCGGAAATGGCGAAAGCCGAAGGGCTCGACGCCACGACCATCGGCGGGCTGGAACTTCAGGCGATGCAGGGCACCAGCGCGGCTATCCGCATTTTGCATCGCGCCGGTTCTGCGCTCGGCCTGGCGATATCCCACCTTATTCAGATTAACGATCCGGATTTAATCCTGATCGCCCATCAGGACGCGGATTTTTCCGGCCTGTTCGGCACCGTGGTTCAGCAATCTATCGAAGCCAACGTGTTGCCGGGTAATGCCGGGAAAACGCCGGTTCGCACTTTCACCCTAAACGACGACACCTGGGCGCGCGCGGCGGCAAGCATTGCTGCGCACCGCTTTCTTGTCGGCCTGAAACCAGTCTGAGGAATCATCAACATGCGTATAGCTGTCAGCGGTATTCATATTGAATGCAGCACTTACAACCCGGTTCTCAACGAGGAAAAGGATTTCACTGTTGTTCGTGACGCGCAGCTGCTGGCGTCGCCGCGTTTTCGTTTCCTGCAAGATTATCCGGCGACGTTTTTGCCGACAATCCACGCCCGCGCCATTGCCGGCGGGCCGGTCGCGCGGGCGACTTACGACAAATTCAAAGCGGAAATGCTGGCCGGGCTGGAAGCGCAAAAACCGTTTGATGGCCTGTATCTGGCGATGCACGGCGCCATGTATGTCGAGGGGCTGGAAGATGCGGAAGGCGACTGGATTGCCGCCGCGCGTAAAGCGCTCGGGCCGGATTGCCCGATCAGCGTCAGTTACGATTTGCACGGCAATGTCTCACAACGAATTATCGACGCCATTGATATGTTTTCGACGTACCGCACCGCGCCGCACATCGACGTGGAAGAAACCATGCGCCGCTCGGTGGCCATGTTAGTGAAGCATCTGCAAACCGGGGAAAAACCGACACTGCTGTGGGTGCCGGTGCCGGTTGTGCTGCCGGGCGAACGCACCAGCACGGAAGATGAACCGGCGAAAAGTTTGTATGCCCGTCTGCCGGAAATGGATGAAGTGGGCGGCGTGTGGGACAGTTCGCTGATGGTCGGTTACGTCTGGGCCGATGAACCGCGTGCGACGGCGGCGGTGATCATGACCGGTACTGACCGTGCGGTGCTCGAAGTTCAGGCAACAACCCTGGCGCAGGCTTACTGGGATGCGCGTGAAGATTTCGTGTTCGGTTGTGAAACCGACACGGTGGAAGCCTGCGTGCGCAAGGCGATTGCCTGCGAAACCCGTCCGGTGGTGCTGGCAGATTCCGGCGATAACCCGACCGGCGGCGGCGTCGGTGATCGTGCGGACGTGCTGCAGGAACTGATTAAGCAGTATGCGCAAAATGTGGTAGTGGCCGGAATTGCTGACGCGCCAGCGACCGATGCGGCGTTTAACGCCGGTGTCGGGTCAGTATTAACGCTGACGCTGGGCGCTTCGCTGGATCACTCCAGCCCGCAGGTGAAAGGCGAGTTTGAGGTGATTTTCCTGCTCGATGCGCTGGCACCGGCTGACCGTCAGGCGGTATTGCGCACTGGCGGCATTGACGTGGTGGTGTCGGCGCGCCGACGCCCGTATCACAACATCAGCGATTTCACCGTGCTGCAGCTGGATCCGCATACCGCCGATATCGTGGTGGTGAAATCCGGTTATCTGTCGCCGGAGCTGGCGCCGATTGCCAGCCCGAATCTGATGGCGCTGTCGAACGGCGTAGTTGATCAGTTCGTCGAGCGTTTGCCACGCAACCGCAAGGCGCGCAAAACCTTCCCGTTTGACCGCGATTTCAGCTATGTGCCGAAGGTTCAGCTGTCGGCAAGGAGCAAATAAGATGAACGAGCCGCAAAACCGTCAGCCCGTGCTGAGCGTTAAGCATCTGACCACCTCCTTTCGCGGGGAGGACGACTGGCTGCCGGTAGTGCGCGATTTGTCGTTTGACGTCTATCCTGGCGAAACGCTGGCGATTGTCGGCGAATCAGGTTCGGGAAAAAGCGTAACGTCGCTGTCGGTGATGCGCCTGCTGAAGGCGCAAAGCAGCCAGATTGTGGGGGAAGTCCGGCTGAATCAGCGCAGTTTGCTGGCGTTATCGGATAAGGAAATGCGCGATATTCGCGGCAACGAGATGGCGATGATTTTTCAGGAACCGATGACGTCGCTCAATCCGACGTTCAGCATCGGGCGGCAAATCGCCGAAAGCCTGAAACGCCACCGGGGAATGTCGTCTTCGCAGGCACGGGCGGAAACGCTGAAACTGCTGGAGAAGGTGCGCATTCCTAATGCGGAAAAACGGTTTGATGAATACCCGCATCAGTTTTCCGGCGGGATGCGTCAGCGCGTGATGATTGCTATGGCGCTGGCGCTGAAACCCAAACTGCTGATTGCCGATGAACCGACAACGGCGCTGGACGTGACGATTCAGGGACAAATTCTGGACTTGATCAAGACGTTGCAAGAAGAGGAGGGCATGGCCGTTTTATTCATCACGCACGATATGGGCGTGGTGGCGGAAATCGCTGACCGGACGCTGGTGATGTATCGCGGCGAAGCGGTGGAAAGCGGGGCGACAGAAGATATCTTCCATCGCCCGCAACATCCTTATACCCGCGCGCTGCTGGCCGCGGTGCCCAAACTCGGGTCGATGCGCGGCCGCGACTGGCCGCTGCGTTTCCCGCAAATCAATCTGCAAACCGGTGAGGCGAATACGCCGCTGGAAGTGGCCGGAACGGTCGATACCGGGCAGGCGCCGCTGCTTTCGGTGAAGAATCTGAGCGCGCGTTTCCCTGTATATGGTGGCGTATTCAGCCGTCAGGTCGGCGCGGTGCATGCGGTCGAAAATATCAGCTTCGAATTATTCCAGGGCGAAACGCTTTCACTGGTCGGGGAATCCGGCTGCGGAAAATCGACGACGGGCCGCGCCGTGACGCGTTTGCTGAAACCGCACAGCGGTGCGATTGATTTCGACGGTTTTGATGTGATGAATCTGGGTAAACGCGATATTTTGCAAATGCGTCAGCGCATCCAGATGATTTTTCAGGATCCGTTTGCCAGCCTGAATCCGCGTATGCGCATTGGCGACGCGCTGATCGAACCGATGCTGCAACACAAACTGCATACCCGCAGTGATGCGCGTGAAAAAGCGGCGTCGCTGATGCAAAAAGTCGGGCTGTCGGCGGATATGATGCGTCGTTTTCCACATGAATTTTCCGGCGGTCAGCGTCAGCGAATTTGTATCGCCCGTGCGCTGACGTTAGACCCCAAAGTGATTGTGGCCGACGAATCGGTTTCCGCGCTGGATGTGTCGGTGAAAGCGCAGGTGGTCAATCTGCTGCTCGATTTGCAGGAAAGCATGAATCTGTCGTATCTGTTTATTTCGCACGATATGGCGGTGGTGGAACGGGTCAGTCATCGCGTGGCGGTGATGTATCTGGGGGAAATTGTTGAGATCGGACCGCGTGCGGCGATATTCGATAATCCGCAGCATCCGTACACGCGCAAGCTGATGGCGTCAGTGCCGGTGCCGGATCCGTCGCGCAGAATGCTGAAACGACAGATGCAGGTCGATGAGCTGAAAAGCCCGGTGCGCGATAACGGTTATATTCCACCGCAAAGGCAGTATCAGGAAGTATCAGCAGGACATTTTGTTCAGGTTTGAATTTGGGACGTTTTAGAAGTAACACCGAAGGTTTCAAGGCTATCTCAGCGGCTGGCGCCGTTGAGATGGTGGTGGGGGAAGGATTCGAACCTTCGAAGTCGATGACGGCAGATTTACAGTCTGCTCCCTTTGGCCGCTCGGGAACCCCACCACAATTTTCGTGGTCTTTACTCTTTTAAAATCATCATGCGCTACATGGATGATTTCTCGTTACAGCGGTTAGCTGCGAACGGGGCGCATAATACCAAATGAAACGGATGTGTAAAGCGCTGAAAGCGATAAAAAAGTTCGTTTGCGGTTTTTTTGCCCTTAACGGTGCTTCTCTGAGCGAAAAGCACCGTCAGGCGCGCGGGTTACAGAATAACGGTGCGGTTACCGTAAACAAATACGCGCTGTGCCAGCACGCGGTATAACGCGCGGCTGAGCACATTTTTCTCAACGTCACGGCCTGCACGCATCATATCTTCAGCGGTATAGGTGTGATCGACGTTGATAACGTCCTGCATGATGATCGGACCTTCGTCCAGATTGTCATTAACGTAGTGCGCCGTGGCACCAATCAGTTTCACGCCACGTTCGTAAGCCTGATGATACGGACGTGCGCCGATAAAGGCCGGCAGGAACGAGTGGTGAATGTTGATCACCTGATGCGGGTAATGCTGGACAAAACCTGGCGTGAGGACGCGCATGTATTTCGCCAGCACCACATAATCAGGCTGGTACTGGTCGATTTGCGCAATCATGGCGCTGTCATGCTGTTCGCGGGTCAGGCCATCGTGGCTGACCAGATGGAACGGAATATCAAAACGTTCAACCAGTGTTTGCAGCGTATCGTGGTTACCGATAACGGCGGCAATTTCCACATCCAGACCGCCGTAAGCGGCTTTCATCAGCAAGTCGCCAAGGCAGTGCGCTTCTTTGGTGACCAGAATCACGATGCGGCGACGCCCGGTGCTGTTGAGTTCACGCACTGAACCGGCAGGCAGCGCACTGTCCAGATCGGCCAGCAGCGTGTTGTCGTTGAAGATCCCTTCCAGCTCGGTACGCATGAAGAAGCGCCCGGTGCGGTGATCCACAAATTCGTTGTTTTGCACGATGTTGAGTTCGTGTTTGTAGCAAATGTTGGTGATTTTGGCGATCAGACCTTTTGCGTCAGGGCAAATGGTGCGTAACACCTTAGTTTGTACGTTCTGTTGCGGCATGAGGGTGTGGATCCTGTCGAATTCTCGTATTAATTAAGCAGCCGGTTTATTTACCGCAGCACTTCTTATATTTTTTACCCGATCCGCACGGGCAGGCGTCATTGCGGCCTGTCTGCGGTTTAATTCCGTCGATATAGTACCAGCGATCTTTCAAACGAAGAAATCGCGAGCGTTCATGGATGAGATGAATTTTCTCATCACCGGGCTCGGTGAAACGTGCTGCAAACTCGACAAAGCCTTCGCCGGCATCACGTCCGTCCTGCGATGCAATAACCTGCAATCCTTGCCAGTGCGTATTCGCGAAGCCTTCCTGTAAACTGCCGCGCCATTGTTCGGGCTGACAGTCCGGGTGCCAGGTGGCGATCAGATAACTCGCATTTTTCAGGGCATATGCCGTGTATCGCGAACGCATTAAGGCAGACGGAGTGGGCGCCACTTTGGTCTCAGAAAGGTATGGCTGGCAGCACTCTTCATAAGAAAGGTTGCTGCAACAAGGGCAAAGTTGTGACACGGGAACTCCTGAATCGGCTGCCGGTGCGCAGGTTGCGCTATTGAATGCACCAAAGTGATATGTTACCTAACAAACTTGCCGGGTGACAACGCGCTTCCCGGCCCATTCTAACGCGATGTGCAATATTAAGGTCATCAGATGAGCAGAAAAGTCACCATTGGCCTTGCCCTGGGATCGGGTGCGGCGAAAGGGTGGGCACATATTGGCGTAATTAATGCCCTGAAAGACATGGATATTGAGGTCGATGTGGTGGCCGGATGTTCCGTCGGTGCGCTGGTGGGGGCGGCGTACGTCAGTGGCCGGTTGCCGTCGATGGAAAACTGGGTACGTTCGTTCAGTTACTGGGACGTTTTGCGCCTGATGGATTTTTCCTGGAAACGCGGCGGCCTGTTGCGCGGCGAACGGGTGTTTAATGCCGTCGGGCAGATTATTCGCATCACTGATTTTGAGAAGTGCTCGAAAAAATTCGGCGCGGTGGCGACTAACCTGAGCACCGGGCGCGAGCTGTGGCTGACCGAAGGCGATTTGCCCGAGGCAGTGCGTGCGTCCTGTAGCATGCCCGGCCTGCTGGCTCCGGTCTGGCACAATGGTTACTGGCTGGTTGATGGCGCCGTGGTGAATCCGGTGCCCGTCTCGCTGACGCGTGCATTAGGGGCGGATATCGTGATTGCCGTCGATTTGCAGCATGACGCACATCTGATGCAGCAGGATCTACTGACCGTACAACCTACCGGCGAAGCACTGGATACTGAGAAAGAGCTGAGCTGGCGTGACAGAATTCGCCAGCGTTTAACCAGGCCAAATTCCAGGAAACCGAATGTGAGTCCTTCGGCGATGGAAATTATGTCGACCTCAATTCAGGTACTGGAGAATCGTCTGAAACGTAACCGCATGGCGGGAGATCCGCCGGATGTGCTGATCCAGCCTTATTGCCCGCAAATTTCAACGCTGGATTTCCACCGGGCAGAAGAAGCCATTGAGGCCGGGCGGCTTGCGGTTGAAAAACAGAGAGAACAGTTGCTGCCCCTGATAAAAAATAGACAGTTCTGAACGGGTTAAAACGTGTTTGGTGGAATCTGACAATTCTGCCAAGCAAAAACAGGCTTTATGAGCCACTATTAGAATAAGAAATTCTGGGGGACCCTGATGGACAAGCCACTTACAAGCAAGCATATCCTTATCGTTGAAGACGAAGCGGTTTTCCGATCCATCCTTGCTGGCTATGTAAGTTCCCTGGGCGCAACGTTTACTGAAGCCGAAAACGGTCTTGAGGCCTTGTCTCTGGTCGAAGACTATCCCCCTGATTTGATCCTCTGTGATTTGGCTATGCCTGAAATGGGCGGGATGGAATTTGTCGAAAATCTGAGGTTGCAGGGCAATAAAATCCCGGTTTTGGTGATTTCTGCTACAGATAAAATGACCGACGTTGCTTCGATGCTGCGCCTTGGCGTAGAGGATGTTTTGCTCAAACCGATTACCGATCTTCAGCGGTTGCGCGAGGCATTGCTGTCGTCCCTCTATCCAAAGCTTTTTTCTTCTCAGGCTATGGAGGAAAGTTCGCTGGTTCAGGACTGGGAGGCACTGTGCCGTAATCCTAACGAGGCGCAACGTCTGCTGCAGGAGCTGCAGCCTCCCGTCCAGCAAACACTCGCCCATTGCCGCATTAATTACCGGCAACTGACGACGGCAGAAAATCCGGGGTTAGTGCTGGATATCGCGGCTCTTTCATCAAAAGATCTCGGTTTTTACTGCCTTGATGTCACCCGTGCCAGCGAGAATGGGGTTCTGGCCGCGTTATTACTGCGCGCTATTTTTAACAGCTTATTACGTGAGCATTTAAGCGATCAACATCAACGCCTGCCGCAAATGTCTACGTTGCTTAAACAAGTTAATCATTTATTTAAACAAGCTGGCCTGGCCGGGCAGTTCCCCCTGCTGCTGGGTTATTATCATGCCGAATACAAAAACCTCATTCTGGTTTCTGCGGGATTGCATGCTAACGTCAATACCGGAATCAATATGATCCAGCTCAGTAACGGCGTCCCTTTGGGCACAACGGGCGCGACTTACTCTAATCAAATCAGCCAGAAATGCGAAGCCTGGCAGTGTCAGGTATGGGGATCGGGTGGGCGTCTGAGGTTAATGCTGTCGGTTGAGTGAACAAATTTAACGCTATGTAGAATAATACCTTAATAATATTGAGCATTTTTTCCGCACGCTATTTTGTCTTCCCGTTTAATTTCATTCATCTAAGACGTATCTTATGCAAAATATGCCTTTGCAGGCGCACTTATGGTTGAAGCTGGTATAATGCGTACCGGAATTTTGGCTGTCTATTTTACGCTGTTAAAAAATAACAAATAGGAATTCGCTGATGAAAGTAACAGTTTTTGGTATCGGTTACGTCGGACTTGTTCAGGCGGCGGTCCTTGCAGAAGTCGGGCACGAAGTCTTGTGTATCGATGTTGATGCAAAAAAGGTCGAAAACCTGAAGAACGGGCAGATCCCCATTTTTGAACCAGGCCTCACTCCTCTGGTCCAGCGTAACTATGAAGCCGGGCGTCTGCTGTTCAGTACCAATGCTGCTGATGGCGTGGCGCATGCCACCGTTCAGTTCATCGCTGTGGGCACCCCGCCGGATGAAGATGGTTCTGCTGACCTTAAATATGTCACTGCCGTTGCCCGCACGATTGCAGAGCATATGACAGAACCCAAAGTCGTTATCGATAAATCAACAGTGCCCGTCGGTACTGCTGATAAAGTCCGCGCAGTGATGACCGAAAAACTGCAAGAGCGCGGTGTTGATATCACTTTTGATGTGATTTCTAACCCTGAATTTCTTAAAGAGGGCGCTGCAGTTGCTGACTGCATGCGACCTGAGCGTATTGTTATCGGTACGGATAATCCGGACGCTATTGATCCGATCCGCGAGCTTTATGAGCCCTTCAACCGTAATCATGATCGCATGATCCTGATGGATATCCGCAGTGCTGAGCTAACCAAATACGCTGCAAACTGTATGCTTGCGACAAAAATCAGTTTTATGAATGAAATGTCAAATCTGGCGGAACTGCTGGGTGCTGATATCGAGAAAGTGCGCCAGGGGATCGGCTCAGATTCACGTATTGGTTATCACTTTATTTACCCTGGTTGTGGTTATGGCGGTTCCTGTTTCCCGAAAGATGTGCAGGCGCTGATTCGCACTGCTGAACACATCGGGTATCAGCCGAAGCTGTTGCAGGCCGTAGAGCAAGTGAATTACCAGCAAAAATATAAATTGCCTGCATTCATCCAGCGCCATTTTGGCGATAATCTGGAAGGGAAAACTTTCGCACTCTGGGGACTGTCGTTTAAACCTAATACGGATGATATGCGTGAAGCATCCAGCCGTGTCTTAATGGAACAGCTATGGGCCGCAGGTGCGAAAATCAAAGCGTACGATCCGGAAGCCATGAATGAAACCCAGCGAATTTATGGACACCGTGACGATCTGGAATTAATGGGCACCAAAGAGTCTGCATTGCACAACGCAGATGCGTTGATTATTTGTACCGAATGGCAAAATTTCCGTGCCCCTGATTTTGATGTAATCAAAAAAGCATTAAAAGCGCCGGTTATTTTTGATGGTCGAAACTTATTCGATCCTGAACGTTTGGAGAAACGCGGATTTACTTACTACGGTATTGGCCGTGGTGCATCAATCAATCCGGTTCTGTAAGGAGATTTCATGAAATATCTGGTAACCGGCGCTGCGGGTTTTATTGGGTTCTATGTGTCACAACGTTTGCTGGCGGCAGGCCATTCAGTTGTCGGTCTTGATAATCTGAATGACTATTATGACGTCAACCTGAAACTTGCTCGTCTTGCCCAGTTGGAAAATAAAGATGGCTTTGAATTTATTAAGCTGGATTTAGCTGACCGTGAAGGCATGGCGGCATTGTTTGCGGAACAACGTTTTGAACGTGTAATCCACCTGGCTGCGCAGGCCGGTGTCCGATATTCAATCGAAAATCCTTTGGCTTATGCTGATTCCAACCTCATCGGGTTTGTGAACGTGCTTGAAGGATGCCGCAATAATAAAGTGGGGCACTTGCTTTATGCTTCTTCCAGTTCTGTTTATGGCTTGAACAAAAAACAGCCTTTTTCAACGGATGATTCTGTTGATCATCCTGTCTCGCTTTATGCTGCGACGAAAAAAGCCAACGAATTAATGGCTCACACCTATTCGCATCTTTATCGACTTCCCACCACCGGGTTACGTTTCTTTACCGTATATGGCCCGTGGGGGCGTCCTGATATGGCCTTGTTTAAGTTTACTAAGGCGATGATTGCGGGTCAGAATATTGATGTTTATAACCACGGTGAAATGTGCCGCGACTTTACTTATATCGATGATATAGCTGAAGCCGTCGTTCGTTTGCAAAATGTTATTCCACAGCCTGATGCCGGATGGACGGTTGAAGAAGGTTCTGCTGCTGGCAGTTCCGCGCCTTATTGCGTTTATAATATCGGCAACAGCAACCCGGTTAAGCTAATGACATATATCAGCGCCTTAGAAAAAGCATTAGGCATTGAAGCCGGTAAGAATATGTTGCCAATGCAGCCTGGTGATGTACATGAAACCAGCGCAGATACGTTGCCGCTATACCATGCCATTGGTTTTAAACCTGAAACGTCTGTTGAACAGGGTGTACAGAACTTCGTTGACTGGTATCGGGGCTTTTATCAGGTGTAATGTGAACCCGTGAGCTTTTCTTAAAGGCTGCCTGGTGCAGTCTTTTTTATTGAATCAGCTAAATCTTATAGATAGTTATAGATAACACTTTATGAGATGTTTCTTAACAGGGTTTTGTATCAGGCAAGGTATTTACTGAGCACTAAAAAAACAAAAAACCCATCGTTATGATGGGTTTCTTAATATTAACATTTAAGTTAATAAGGGCAATTACAGCAGGAAATCGTTCAGTGATTTGCCTTGCTCTTCGATTGCTTTTTTGATTACCGCTGGAGTACGGCCCTGGCCAGTCCAGGTTTTGTTTTCGCCGTTCTCATCGATGTATTTGTATTTAGCAGGGCGTGCTGCACGTTTTGCTTTACCAGTGGCTTTAGTAGCAGCCATAGTTTGCAGCAATTCGTTAGGGTCAATACCGTCAGCAATCAGCATTTCACGATATTGTTGCAGTTTACGAGTACGCTCTTCAATCTCAGCAGCTGCCTGAGAATCTTCTTCGCGACGCTCGTTCACAACAACTTCTAATTTTTCCAGCATCTCTTCCAGAGTTTCCAGAGTGCATTCTCTTGCTTGTGCGCGCAGAGTACGGATGTTGTTCAGAATCTTTAATGCTTCGCTCATTATACTAGTCTCAAATTATATTGGTGGGGGGCGTTTGGCTAATAATAGAATGCTCTTCTGTATTCTGCAATAGCCAATTTGTTTGCCTGACCTTAATTTACGCATTTAATGCAAATAATGTTTCTGCATGAAAAAATATAGGCAGGTCAGTTCACACTATTTATCTGTGGGCGATAACCCTATTTTCAATACACTGTTGACGTCTATTGTGGCTTCACGCAGGCAGTTTTATAAGTATGCGATTGTTCACAAATTAAAGGATAGGTGAAGTTAAGTAATGTAAGGATATGGAAAAGTCTTACTTGTGATGTTGATGTCAGATGTAAAGACTTGGGCACTGGGCTTGCTGTTTCCCCGTTTTTTAATGTATAGACAAATCAATAAATCTGTCATGCCGCCATATAAAATACGCAATTCTGGCGTGCGCCGGGTGCGGTGATAACGAATAATCATCAGTTATTTTTATAATTTTTGATTGTAAGTTTCTGTGATTTTTTTACTAAAATGAATCTCCCCGTGCAGATAAAGGAATCAGTTAGTCATTGTTATAGTCCGCAAGCCCTGTGGTACAATACATGCCGAAAATTTACGCCATCCAATACATAATGAGATCACTCCTTCATGGCTCAGCTTTATTTCTATTACTCGGCGATGAATGCCGGTAAGTCTACCTCGCTGCTGCAATCTTCATATAATTATCAAGAACGTGGCATGCGCACGCTGGTGTTAACTGCGGAATTAGACAACCGTTTTGGTATCGGCAAAGTCAGTTCCCGAATCGGCCTTTCATCGCCTGCCGAGCTTTATAATAAAGGTACTGAACTCTTTAAGCTTGTGGAGCAGGAGAACCGTTCACAGCGTCTGAGCTGCGTTCTGATCGATGAGTGCCAGTTCCTTACCAAAGCGCAGGTATCGCAGCTCACAGACGTTGTGGACGAGCTGGATGTCCCTGTGCTTTGTTATGGTCTGCGGACGGATTTTCGTGGGGAGCTTTTTGAGGGGAGCGAATATTTACTGGCCTGGGCGGATAAGCTGGTTGAACTTAAAACTATCTGCCATTGCGGGCGCAAGGCAAACCGTAATCTGCGTTTGGATGAAAATGGTAAAGCGCTGCACGATGGAGCACAGGTTGTGATTGGCGGCGATGAAAGCTACGTCTCCGTGTGCCGTAAGCATTACAAAGAGGCAATGGCCGCTATCAACATTAAGAATGACTCAACGCCTGCCTGAGGGCGTTACAGGGCTTCTGAAGCGGATCTACCCCTACGCCTCCGGAAAAATAGTGCGGCGAGGTATGTTTTCGGAAATAAAAAACCCGCCTTTCGGCGGGTTTTTTGCTATCAGAATCTCAGCAAGTTATTTTTTGCTGGTTTTCTTCTCAGCTTTAGGCGCTGCAACAACCACTTCTTCTGTAACTTCTTCGCTGAATTCGCGGCCGTAGTAGGTATCCATCAGAATCTGTTTCAGTTCTGCAATCAGAGGGTAACGTGGGTTAGCACCGGTACACTGGTCGTCGAACGCATCTTCAGAAAGCTTATCAACTTTAGCCAGGAAGTCTGCTTCCTGAACGCCAGCTTCACGGATAGACGTTGGGATGCCCAGTTCCGCTTTGATTTCATCCAACCAGTTCAGCAGTTTTGCAATTTTCTGTGCAGTACGGTCACCAGGAGCGCCCAGACCCAGATGGTCAGCGACTTCTGCGTAACGACGACGCGCTTGCGGGCGGTCATACTGACTGAAAGCAGTCTGTTTAGTTGGGTTATCGTTGGCGTTGTAGCGAATCACGTTAGAAATCAACATGGCGTTAGCAAGGCCGTGTGGGATGTGGAACTCAGAGCCCAGTTTGTGAGCCATTGAGTGACAAACACCCAGGAAGGCGTTGGCAAACGCGATACCCGCGATAGTTGCCGCATTGTGAACACGTTCACGAGCCACCGGGTTTTTAGCACCTTCTTTGTAGCTGGCTGGCAGGTTTTCTTTCAGCAATTTCAGCGCTTGCAGAGCCTGACCGTCAGAATATTCGTTAGCCAGTACAGAAACGTAAGCTTCCAGTGCGTGAGTGACCGCATCAAGTCCACCGAAGGCACACAGTGATTTCGGCATATTCATGACCAGGTTCGCGTCAACGATAGCCATATCAGGTGTCAGCGCATAGTCAGCCAGTGGATATTTCTGACCCGTCGCATCGTCGGTCACAACGGCGAACGGCGTGACTTCAGAACCTGTACCGGAAGTGGTGGTGATAGCAATCATTTTTGCTTTCACGCCCATTTTCGGGAATTTGTAGATACGTTTACGGATATCCATAAAGCGTAGCGCCAAATCTTCAAACTGAGTGTCCGGATGTTCGTACAGAACCCACATGATCTTCGCGGCGTCCATCGGGGAACCACCACCCAGAGCGATAATAACGTCCGGTTTGAAGGAGTTCATTTGCTCAGCACCTTTACGAACGATGCTCAGTGTTGGATCCGCTTCAACTTCAAAGAACACTTCAGTTTCAATGCCGTGACCTTTCAGAACGCTGGTAATCTGGTCTGCATAGCCATTGTTGAACAGGTAACGGTCGGTAACGATGAAGGCGCGTTTCGCTCCATCCGTTGCCACCTCTTCCAACGCAATTGGCAGTGAGCCGCGGCGGAAGTAGATTGATTTCGGAAGTTTATGCCACAACATGTTTTCTGCTCGCTTCGCTACAGTTTTCTTGTTGATCAAGTGTTTAGGGCCGACGTTCTCAGAGATGGAGTTACCACCCCATGAACCGCAACCCAGCGTCAGAGAAGGGGCAAGTTTGAAGTTATACAGGTCACCGATACCACCCTGTGAAGCAGGGGTGTTGATCAGGATACGTGCGGTTTTCATTTTGTTGCCAAAATAGTTCACACGTTCTGGTTGGTTGTCCTGGTCTGTGTACAGGCAAGAGGTATGGCCGATACCGCCCATTTCTACCAGTTTCTCAGCTTTGTTTACCGCATCTTCGAAATCTTTAGCACGGTACATTGCCAGGGTAGGGGACAGTTTTTCGTGTGCAAACGGTTCGGATTCGTCAACAACGCTGACTTCGCCGATTAACACTTTGGTGTTAGCAGGAACTTTGATACCGGCCATTTCAGCAATTTTCACTGCTGGCTGACCTACGATGGCTGCGTTCAGGCCGCCATTTTTAAGGATGATATCAGAAACCGCTTTCAGCTCTTTGCCCTGCAGCATGTAACCGCCGTGGGAAGCGAAACGTTCACGAACTGCGTTATAAGCTGAATCAACGACGATAATAGACTGTTCAGAAGCACAGATTACGCCGTTATCGAAGGTTTTAGACATCAAAACAGAAGCAACAACACGTTTGATGTCAGCCGTTTCGTCAACAACAACTGGGGTGTTACCTGCACCTACACCGATGGCGGGTTTACCGGAGCTGTATGCGGCTTTAACCATGCCCGGACCACCGGTTGCCAGAATCAGGTTCAGGTCAGGGTGATGCATTAATTGGTTAGACAGTTCTACACTTGGTTCATCAATCCAGCCGATGATGTCTTTTGGTGCACCTGCAGCGATAGCGGCTTGCAGCACGATATCAGCAGCTTTGTTGGTCGCATTTTTTGCACGTGGGTGCGGGGAGAAGATGATGCCGTTACGGGTTTTCAGGCTGATAAGCGCTTTGAAAATCGCAGTGGAAGTTGGGTTGGTGGTTGGAACGATACCGCAGATCAGGCCGATTGGCTCAGCGATAGTGATGGTACCGAAAGTATCATCCTGACCCAGAATGCCACAGGTCTTTTCATCTTTGTAAGCATTGTAGATATATTCAGAGGCGAAGTGGTTTTTGATCACTTTGTCTTCGACGATACCCATTCCGGATTCTTCAACAGCCAGTTTTGCCAGCAGAATTCGAGAATCGGCAGCAGCTAAAGCGGCGGCAGCGAAAATCTTATCTACTTGCTCTTGACTGAAGTTGGCATATTCGCGCTGTGCCTTCTTGACTCGAGCAACGAGTGCGTTTAGTTCAGCGACATTTGTTACAGCCATAATGCTCTCCTGATAAAGTTAAACTCTTTTAGTAAATAATCTGCCAAAGACTAGTATAGACCTGCTATCAGTCACCGTGAGAAACTAATTAAAATCTTATTTCTCAATGTGTTGTCTTTGCCTCTTTATTTGCTTAAAGAGCTTTCAGTTGTGAAGCACCGGATAAAGCAGATATCTTTTAAATCACCGTTATCACTGAGCGTTTTGCCTTCAAATAACGCTGAGTGACTATGTACTGAGCTTACCTATTTGTAGGCAGTGTTAATTTGATCTGGATCACTAAATACCGATGCTGACACCTTTCAGCAGGATGTTATTGAGAATGATTATCAAATATGCTCATTGATAATACAGTTTAGTAGCTAAAGTTATCAATAAAAAAACTCAATTTTAACAAAAGTCTTATTCACTGCCTTTATTTGGAAATCTGGTGATAAAAACTATGAAACGGCGTGGCGCCTTTACGGGGATTCCAGTACATTAGCGCCCATCAAAACCTTCATCTGCTGGCATAATTGTGCGGAGTTCTGCGTGAGCCAATCTTTATTAGATTTTTCAGGGTATATCAAATTTTTCGTCGGCCTGTTTGCGCTGGTCAACCCGGTGGGGATTTTGCCGGTGTTTATCAGTATGACCAGCTATCAGGCAGCGGCGGGGCGTAATAAGACCAACATGACAGCAAACCTGTCAGTGGCCATTATATTGTCGACTGCGCTTTTTCTCGGCGATGCGATTCTTCACCTGTTCGGGATTTCAATCGATTCTTTCCGTATTGCCGGCGGGATCCTGGTTGTGACGATTGCGATGTCGATGATCAGCGGTAAGCTGGGTGAGGATAAACAGAACAAACAGGAGAAGTCAGAAACCGCAATCCGCGAAAATGTGGGCGTGGTTCCGCTGGCACTACCTCTGATGGCCGGCCCGGGTGCGATAAGTTCGACGATTGTCTGGAGTTCCCGCTACAACGGCTGGCAGAACTTGCTGGGGCTGACCGCAGCAATTATTTTCTTCGCATTTTGCTGCTGGCTTTTGTTCCGTGCTGCACCGTTGCTTGTCCGCCTCTTGGGACAAACGGGCATCAACGTGATTACCCGCATTATGGGGTTGCTGCTGATGTCTCTCGGGATTGAATTTATAGTGACAGGTATTAAAGCTATTTTCCCCGGTCTTCTTTAACCTGCTAGCTGACGGATTATCACGAAATCACTGACAGGTTTTCGTGATAATTATTAAGCGCTCTTATAATCCAATGCATTAATATAGTGCAGCTAATGACTTAAATTAGAACGATTGCACTCAAATGTGGCGCAAATTCGCTTCTCATTGGTCATTTCAACTCAAGCTCTCATTTCCCCTAATAAACTTAGCTATTTTTTAGCTAAAACTCCCTCTTTTATGCCCGAATTGACGTTAATTTATCCACATCATTCTGTAAGGCTTGTACATGCTGTATCGAGATGTTATTAGTGTTAACACAGCAGTTCACAGGCGTTTATCCTTGAAAATATCTGATTGTTGACTGATTGTGTCAGGTAAGTCTTTGAGCAATCCATCGCGCAGATTTGATCATGGATTTTGCTATAAAAGTGTTTTAAAACAATATATTGACCTGCATTTTACACTGAATTGGTCCAGGGCGGATTCAATGTTTGCAATGTGTAAAAGAGAATTACGTAACATATTTGCAAAATTTATTGGCACCATTATCAGGCTTCTGATAATTTTCAAACAGTCTTCAAAAATGGAGTTTTGTTTAGAGCAATGCTCTAAGTGAGAATGAATCTTGCCAGGCACAAAAGATTGAAGCGATTTCATTTGTTTTCGGAGAGTGTCGTGTCGCATTGCGTTCCACAAAATTATCCTCAGTTGCTTTCTGCGATCAGGAAGCCAGGCATTGAGACGACGACATTAAACAACCTGACGTTGACTCTCCCTGTTCAGCAAAACAAATCTTCAGGCTTTTTCTCTTTAATTGATTTTTGAGCGCTTAGCGGCGAAGGATATTCTTTCGCCATAAGCCCGGAAAATAAGAAAATAATATTGTTCAGGTTCGCAATAACAGTATGTGATTACCTGGTTTGCAGCAAAACTCAGTTTTGCCGCGCACGAGGTGAATCAAATGGGGGAGATCTTCCTTAACGATCTCAGAAGCCGCATGGCGCACAACCGCCTGACGCTTCATAGCAACATGCAGTAATAGGGGATAGCCATCGTAAGATGGAGACTACATGGGGGGCTTTTCTTGAGCAATTCGTTCCTGCTTTTGAAACCCATTGACCCAGCAAGGGGTTATCTTGCGCCAGAGCGCGCAAGTTCATAATAAAAACTGGAGTTGAATAACAATGACCAACATCACAAAAAAAAGTCTGCTGGCTGCCTGCATCATGGCATCAGTGGGTGCGATCTCAATTAACAATGCATTTGCAGCAAATGTACCTGCTGGAGTAACGCTGGCAGCGAAACAGGAACTGGTGCGTAACAACGGTTCTGAAGTTCAGTCTCTCGACCCGCACAAAGTCGAAGGTGTTCCGGAATCTAACGTTATTCGCGATTTGCTGGAAGGCCTGGTTAACACCGACAGCAAAGATGGCAGCGTCATTCCTGGTGTCGCAACCAGCTGGGAAAACAAAGATTTTAAAGTCTGGACCTTCCACCTGCGTCCGGAAGCAAAATGGTCCAATGGCGACCCTGTTACCGCAGAAGATTTCGTTTACAGCTGGCAGCGCCTGGCTGACCCGAAAACGGCTTCGCCTTATGAAAGTTACCTGCAATATGGTCATATCGAAAACATCGATGACATCATTACCGGTAAGAAAAGCCCTGATACCTTGGGCGTAAAAGCCCTGGATGATCACACCCTGCAAGTGACCCTGACCGAACCTGTTCCCTATTTCGTAAAAATGCTGTCTCACACTGCGATGAAACCGGTGAACAAGAAAACCGTTGAGAAATTTGGCGATAAATGGACCCAACCAGAAAACTATGTGAGCAACGGTGCATACAAGCTGAAAACCTGGACCGTTAACGAACGTATCGTTCTGGAACGTAGCCCGACGTATTGGGATAACGCAAAAACTGTTATCAATCAGGTAACTTACCTGCCAATTTCTTCTGAAGTTACGGATGTAAACCGCTACCGCAGCGGTGAGATCGACATGACTTACAACAACATGCCGATCGAGTTGTTCCAGAAACTGAAAAAAGAGATCCCGACCGAAGTTCACGTTGACCCATATCTGTGTACTTACTACTACGAAATCAACAACCAGAAAGCCCCGTTCACTGATTCACGCGTACGTGAGGCACTGAAACTGGGTCTGGATCGCGACATTATCGTGAATAAAGTAAAAGCGCAGGGCGATCTGCCAGCTTATGGCTACACCCCTCCTTACACTGATGGTGCAAAACTGACCCCTCCGGCCTGGTTCAAAGAAACGCAGGAACAACGTAACGAGCAGGCTAAAAAACTGCTGGCCGAAGCGGGCTACACTGCGGCTAAGCCTTTGACCTTTGACTTGTTGTACAACACTTCTGACCTGCACAAAAAACTGGCTATCGCTGCCGCTGCTATCTGGAAGAAAAACCTGGGTGTTGACGTGAAACTCGTTAACCAGGAATGGAAGACTTTCCTGGACAGCCGTCATCAGGGTAACTTCGATATCGCGCGCGCGGGCTGGTGTTCTGACTACAACGAACCTTCCTCTTTCCTGAACACAATGTTGTCTGATAGCAGCAACAACACGGCTCATTATAAGAGCGCCGCGTTTGACAAAGACATTGCAGACACTCTGACCGTGAAAACTGACGAAGAACGTGCCGCGCTTTATCAGAAAGCTGAAACTCAGCTGGATAAAGACTCTGCGATCGTTCCTGTCTATTACTACGTGAACGCACGTCTGGTGAAACCATTCGTTGGCGGTTACACCGGTAAAGATCCGCAGGATAACGTCTACGTCAAAGATCTGTACATCATCAAACACTAATCCATCAGTGTACGGGCAGGGCATCCCCGAGCTGCCCTGCTCATTATATTTTTGATGAAGGTCATGTTTTTAATACCGAATTTCGGTACTAAAGCAAAGAGCCACCACGACGGGCATCTTCTGATGGCCGTCGTGACCAAGCCAAAACTATCAAGCTGTAGTGACAGGCTTAGAAACAGGTACGGGCAATGTTAAAGTTTATTTTACGCCGCTGTCTGGAAGCGATTCCGACGCTATTCATTCTGATCACCATTTCATTTTTTATGATGCGTCTCGCACCGGGCAGCCCTTTTACGGGTGAGCGTAATCTTCCACCAGAAGTGATGGCGAATATTGAGGCGAAATATCACCTCAATGACCCAATGTATAAACAGTATTTCCACTATTTAGAACAACTGGCGAAAGGCGATTTTGGCCCGTCGTTCAAATATAAGGATTACACCGTTAATGATCTGGTTGCCGCTTCTTTCCCGGTTTCCGCGAAACTGGGTCTGGCTGCATTTATCATGGCGATTGTGTTTGGCGTAAGTGCGGGAGTTATCGCCGCGCTGAACCAGAATACCAAATGGGACTATACGGTGATGGGCGTTGCGATGACCGGGGTGGTTATCCCCAGCTTCGTGGTAGCGCCGTTACTGGTACTGATATTTGCCATTACGCTGAAATGGCTGCCGGGTGGCGGCTGGAATGGCGGAGGGGCTAAATATATGATCCTGCCGATGGTGGCACTTTCACTGGCTTACATCGCCAGTATCGCGCGTATCACCCGTGGTTCTATGATTGAAATTCTGCACTCCAACTTCATCCGCACAGCACGCGCAAAGGGCTTACCACTGCGTCGCATCATCCTGCGTCACGCACTGAAACCCGCGCTGCTGCCGGTATTGTCTTACATGGGGCCTGCGTTTGTTGGGATCATTACCGGCTCGATGGTTATCGAGAGCATTTTCGGATTGCCGGGCATCGGCCAGCTGTTTGTCAACGGTGCATTAAACCGTGACTATTCACTGGTTCTGAGCCTGACCATTTTAGTGGGCGCATTAACCATTTTGTTCAATGCGATCGTCGACGTGCTGTATGCCGTCATCGACCCGAAAATCCGTTATTAATGCCGGAGCACGTCAATGATGTTAAGTAAGAAAAATAGCGACGTCGTGGAAAACTTCAGTGAAAAACTGGAAGTTGAAGGCCGCAGCCTGTGGCAAGATGCCCGGCGCCGTTTTATGCACAACCGTGCAGCGGTAACCAGCCTCATTGTGCTGGCATTTATCGCGTTGTTTGTAGCATTTGCGCCCATGCTGTCTCAGTTTGCCTATGATGATACCGACTGGAATATGATGTCCGCGGCACCCGATATGGCTTCACACCACTTCTTCGGTACTGACTCATCAGGCCGTGATCTGTTGGTGCGTGTGGCTATTGGTGGGCGTATTTCCCTGATGGTCGGTGTGGCCGCAGCGCTGGTGGCAGTGATCCTCGGCACATTGTATGGATCTTTATCCGGCTATCTGGGTGGAAAAATAGACTCCGCGATGATGCGACTGCTGGAAATCCTCAACTCTTTCCCCTTCATGTTCTTCGTTATCCTGCTGGTGACGTTCTTCGGGCAAAATATCTTGTTGATCTTCGTGGCGATCGGGATGGTGTCCTGGCTGGATATGGCGCGTATCGTTCGCGGCCAGACTCTCAGCCTGAAACGTAAAGAATTCATCGAAGCCGCGTTGGTGAGTGGTGTGAACACGCGCAATATCGTCTTGCGTCATATCGTTCCTAACGTGCTGGGTGTTGTCGTTGTCTACGCGTCACTGCTGGTGCCAAGCATGATCCTGTTCGAGTCCTTTCTGAGCTTCTTAGGTTTGGGAACGCAGGAACCGCTGAGCAGCTGGGGCGCGTTGCTGAGCGACGGTGCCAACTCGATGGAAGTTTCACCCTGGTTGCTGCTGTTCCCTGCAGGTTTCCTGGTTGTCACTCTGTTCTGTTTCAATTTTATCGGCGATGGCCTGCGTGATGCCCTCGACCCGAAAGATCGTTAAGGAGTGCAACCATGAGCACCATTGAAAATATGCCTGCGGCAGCATCACAACAGGCACAGGGCAGCCAGATTTTGTTGGATGTCAAAGATTTACGCGTCACCTTTGAAACACCGGATGGCGATGTTACCGCCGTTAACGACCTTAACTTCGATCTGCGTGCCGGCGAAACACTCGGTATTGTCGGGGAATCCGGTTCCGGCAAATCTCAGACTGCCTTTGCGCTGATGGGATTACTGGCCAGCAACGGCCGTATCGGTGGCTCGGCAAAATTTAACGGTCGCGAAATTCTGAACCTGCCACAAAATGAGCTGAACAAGCTGCGCGCAGAGCAGATTTCAATGATCTTCCAGGACCCGATGACTTCCCTCAACCCGTATATGCGCGTTGGGGAGCAGCTGATGGAAGTGTTGATCCTGCATAAAAAGATGAGCAAACGTGAAGCGTTTGAAGAATCTGTCCGCATGCTGGATGCGGTAAAAATGCCGGAAGCCCGCAAGCGTATGAAAATGTTCCCGCATGAATTCTCCGGTGGCATGCGCCAGCGCGTGATGATTGCAATGGCTTTATTGTGCCGCCCGAAATTGCTGATTGCCGATGAGCCGACAACCGCTTTGGACGTAACGGTTCAGGCACAGATCATGACATTGCTCAACGAGCTGAAAGCTGAATTCAATACGGCTATCATCATGATCACCCACGATTTGGGCGTTGTCGCGGGTATCTGCGACAAAGTGCTGGTGATGTACGCCGGTCGTACCATGGAATATGGCCGCGCACGCGACGTGTTCTACGAGCCATGCCATCCGTATTCCATCGGTCTGCTCAATGCGGTTCCGCGTCTGGATGCCGAGGGTGGGGCGATGCTGACTATCCCGGGCAACCCGCCGAACCTGCTGCGTCTGCCAAAAGGCTGTCCGTTCCAGCCCCGTTGCCCGCATGCCATGGATATTTGTGCCTCTGCGCCGCCGCTGGAGCGTTTCGGTGATGGTCGCTTACGTGCTTGCTACAAGCCGCTGGAGGAACTGGTATGACAGACAACACAGTAATGAACAGTGCGGCAATGAATGCATTCGCGCCTGAGAAAAAGGTTTTGCTCGAAGTCGCGGATCTGAAAGTTCATTTCGATATCAAAGACGGCAAGCAATGGTTCTGGCAGCCGTCTAAAACCCTGAAAGCGGTAGACGGCGTGACGCTGCGTCTTTATGAAGGCGAGACGTTGGGCGTCGTTGGTGAATCAGGTTGTGGCAAATCGACGTTTGCCCGCGCATTGATCGGCCTGGTTAAAGCAACAGACGGGCGTGTAGCCTGGCTGGGCAAAGACCTGCTGAACATGTCTGACAGCGAATGGCGTCACACGCGCAGCGATATCCAGATGATTTTCCAGGATCCGCTGGCGTCCCTGAATCCGCGTATGACTATCGGCGAAATCATCGCCGAGCCGCTGAAAACCTATAACCCGAAAATGCCTCGTTCCGAGGTGAAAGAAAAAGTGAAGGCTATGATGCTGAAGGTCGGGTTATTACCTAACCTGATCAACCGCTATCCTCACGAATTTTCGGGCGGCCAGTGCCAGCGTATCGGCATTGCCCGGGCGCTGATCCTTGAGCCAAAACTGATTATCTGTGACGAACCGGTTTCGGCGCTGGATGTTTCCATTCAGGCGCAGGTGGTCAACCTGTTGCAGCAATTGCAGCGTGAAATGGGCCTGTCACTGATCTTCATTGCGCACGATCTGGCGGTGGTTAAACACATTTCTGACCGTGTTCTGGTGATGTATCTGGGCCATGCGGTTGAGCTGGGAACGTATGACGAGGTGTATAACAATCCTCAGCATCCGTATACCCGCGCGCTGATGTCTGCGGTGCCGGTTCCGGACCCGGACAAAGAGCGCAACAAAACCATCCAACTGCTGGAAGGGGAGTTACCTTCGCCGATCAACCCGCCATCCGGTTGTGTGTTCCGTACGCGCTGCCCGATTGCCGGACCGGAATGTGCGATAACCCGTCCGTTGCTGGAAGGCAGTTTCCGCCATGCGGTTTCCTGCCTGAAAGTAGATCCGCTCTGATGACCAGGCGCCAAAACTGACGCATAAAAAAACCTGCCATTGGCAGGTTTTTTTTCGTCCGGAGTGACAAATCATTCTTTCCAGAGGATGTGACACAGCTTATGATTTTTCTCGCGGCACAATAAAACACGCGCGAAAATATCATTAATCGGCTGGTCTTCGGCATCTGCCAGTCCAATGACGACTTCAGCAAAGAAATCCGGGTTTAAGTCGAAATCAACATGCTCAACCCAGTCTTCCGCCGGATCATATAATTCAGCGCCGCCGCGTTCTTCAAATTGCAGATTGAAGATCAGGATATCTGCCGGATCAAGGTTATCTCCGGCCAGTTCCAGAAAGATGTCGTAAGCTTGTTCAAGCGTTTCGTCTTCGGTCAGGCGATTATTCAGGTCCATATTAATTCTCGTTTACAGATGAATGTGTTCAGGCTCATACAAGCCGGTACTGTGTGTATTACACCACGCCCGACGCGGCTTTTACAGCAGCGGACTGAAAAAGTAGAACAAACGTTCTACGATACGATGCCAGAAGGGGCGTTTAAGCCAGGCTTCAACATCCAGCAGGTGTGAGCGTGCGATGTAATCGTCCTGCACTCTCCCTAAATCATCACCGAAACCGGCATCATCAATCACCAGCGTGATTTCAAAATTAAGCCACAGGCTACGCATATCAAGATTTACTGTGCCGACCAGACTGAGTTGGCCGTCAACCAGAATGCTTTTGGTGTGCAGCAGACCGTCTTCAAACTGATAGATTTTGACACCGGCCTCCAGTAACTCACCGAAGAAAGCCCGGCTTGCCCAGCCCACCATCATCGAATCATTTTTCATGGGCAGGATGATGCTGACATCTACACCGCGCTGTGCTGCGGTACAAATCGCGTGCAGCAAATCATCGCTTGGGACGAGATAAGGTGTGGTCATGACCAGCCTTTCGCGTGCCGAATAGGTCGCTGTCAGAAGCGCCTGATGGATCATATCTTCCGGGAAGCCCGGGCCGGAGGCAATAACCTGGATCGTATGGCCGCTTTCCTGCTCGAACGGCATCTGGTTGAGATCCGGTTCTGGTGGCAGAATGCGTTTACCGGTTTCAATCTCCCAGTCACAGGAATACACAATCCCCATCGTTGTAGCCACCGGGCCTTCCATACGTGCCATCAGGTCAATCCACTGGCCCACACCGGCATTCTGTTTAAAGAAGCGCGGATCCACCATATTCATGCTGCCGGTATAGGCGACATAATTGTCGATTAATACGACTTTCCGATGCTGACGTAAGTCCATACGGCGCAGGAATACACGGAAAAGATTGACCTGCAGTGCCTCGACCACTTCGATACCGGCATTGCGCATCATTGCGGGATAAGGGCTGCGGAAGAACGCAACGCTGCCTGCGGAATCCAGCATAAGACGGCAGTGAATACCACGGCGTGAGGCCGCCATCAGCGATTCTGCCACCTGATCCACCAGCCCGCCGGGTTGCCAGATATAAAACACCATTTCGATGTTGCTGCGAGCCAGCTCAATATCACGCATCATCGCGTGCAGTACATCATCACTCGTGGTCAGCAGTTGCAGCTGGTTACCTTTCACCCCCGCAATGCCCTGGCGGCGCTCGCACAACTGGAACAATGACGCGGCAATTTCGCTGTTTTCGGTGGCGAAGATACGTTTGCAGTCTTTAAGATCATTCAGCCAGCGGGCTGTTGAAGGCCACATCGCCTTTGCCCGCTCTGCGCGGCGTTTTCCTAAATGCAGTTCACCAAAGGAAAGATAAGCAATGATGCCCACCAGAGGGATGATATAGATGATCAGCAACCAGGCCATGGCGGAAGGCACCGCACGTCGTTTCATCAAAATGCGCAGAGTAACGCCGGCAATCAGTAACCAGTAACCGAAAACCAGTAGCCCGCTGATTACCGTATAGAATGTTGTCATAAAGGCGAAAAATCCTGTTCGCAAGCCATCGGCGTGAGTGTAGGTGAAAAGGGAAATCTTTTAGCTAACTTTATTCTACCAATCAATCGGCTACCTCTTAAATCTGTATCCGGTTAATAAAATTGTCATCCTTATGACATCAAGGTTAGCTGATAACGGCGAACAAGGGCAAAAACAAGACTTGGCTCACAACGTCATCGGCCTATAATGTCACCGCAGTTTTTCCGCTAAATACACTTTCTGTAAAAGAAACTCTTCCTTTAAAGAAGCAGCGACGGGCATTACGGGACACAAGTGAATGAAACGCAGTAAAAATGAAGTCGGCCGGTGGCGTATGTTACGCCAGACTCAGCGCCGGAGAAGCCGCTGGCTTGAGGGGCAGTCGAGACGTTATCGTCATATCTACCGCATTCGCCAGATTCACCATCAACAGCACCAGCGTTTGTCACTGTATGCGGTGAACTACGAATGGAATTCGTGATTAGCGTGATTTAGGGTGAAATAGTGCGCCACATTTTTTACACACCAGCGTGGAGTTTTTGCGTACCTTGGCGCTCATCTGTTCAGAGATATAACCGCACTCCGGGCAGGTGACCTTCGTGGTCGTACTGGTTAGAAACTTCAATCCGTCGAAGAATGACATAGTGCTTACCTCGTGGGCAGGGGTAGGCATCCTAACACACAACGGATGAAAGCAATGTGACGGCTTTGGGGAAATAGCGCCAGAGCGTTTCTGCTACGGCGCGCACTTTCCGTTACTCAGTCGAAAAGTTCTGAAAGAAAACTCTTCTTTTTATACGGCTTTTGCGAGGAATAGTGCCCGCGGCTGTCATGTCCGCTGTGATGACGATGATCGTCGCGGCGCGCGGGTTCTTCATAGCGCGGAGCGGAAGGACGTTCAGTTTGCTGAATCACCGCGGACTTCTCGATGATTTTATCCAGCTCTCCCCGGTCGAGCCAGACGCCACGGCAGTCCGGGCAATAGTCGATTTCTATACCCTGACGTTCTGACATAACCAGCTGACTTTCTTTGCATACAGGACATTGCATATCGGGCTCTCCGCTCGGTATTGATTAATAAGTGATGCAGTGAATGTTCAGGTAACCGGATATTTAGACAATCAATTGTTGTAAGCAAAAGTAAAGTTGGTTAAATGAAGGGCAGTGGCAGGGATGAAGCGCGGATAAGCAGAAGGCGGGCAGCCTGATACTGCCCGTCGGCAATCAGAAAACGCGTTTGAACGGTTTTACGGTGACCGCTTTATAGACGCCGCCTTCGACGTAAGGGTCAGCATCGGCCCAGACTTTAGCGTCTTCCAGTGTTTCAAATTCGACGACCAGCAGTGAACCGGTCATTCCCGCAGCGCCCGGATCTTCGCTGTCGATAGCCGGAGTTGGCCCGCCGATTAAAACACGGCCTTGTTCCTGCAATTTTTTCAAACGTTCAATGTGCGCAGGGCGCGCCGCTGCACGTTTTTCCAGTGAATCGGAAACATCTTCAGAATAAATAACGTAAAGCATGAGTCACCTTTAAAATGAGGTTTTACTGAACAAGTTTTGGCCGCTAAGGGCTGCCGGACTTTTTGCCAGGCTACCATAGCTAAACCTGAAGCGCGGGGAAAGTGCTTTGAGTCGGATCAAAGCAAAGGTTATTTGAGAATAGTTGTCATCTCGGTGTTGAATATGATTGCTATTTACATTTAAACTTGCGGCTTCACGGGGAAAATGAATCATTATGCCGCTAAAAAAGTTTAGATTTATCCGCAAGGTTACAGTGCCTGTCGCCCTTGCTGTCAGTTTGCATGTTGCTGTCATTGCTGGCGTTTTATATATGACAGTGGGCGAGTCAATAAAGCTGCCCGCGCAGGAACAAAAAGTCATGAGCGTGACGATGGTCAATCCGGCCGATTTTGCGCCACCTCCGCCGCCTCCACAGCCGGAACCGACACCGCCGGAGCCTGAACCTGAGCCCGTAGTGGCACCTGAGCCGCCGCCACCGCCGGAAGCTGTTGTGATCCCGGAACCGCCAAAGCCGAAGCCAAAACCGGTGAAAAAGCCCGTGGTAAAACCGAAGGTTAAACCTGTAGAGCGTCCGGCAGAAAAACCGGTGCAGACGGTACAAACCGCACCGGTCACCAGCAATCAGCCTGTTACCAAGCCCGTGAGCCAGCCGCCAGCGTCAACCAATGCGCAGAACAACACCGGGCCGCGACCTCTGGAACGTGGTCAGCCAGGATACCCGGCGCGTGCGCTGGCGCTTCGTATTGAAGGGCGTGTGCGTGTGCAGTTTGATGTAGACAGTGACGGGCGTGTGCAAAATATCCGAATCATGTCCGCTGAGCCGCGCAACATGTTTGAGCGTGAGGTGAAGCAGGCGATGAGCAAATGGCGTTATGAACCTAAAGCAGCCAGCAACTTAATCGTCAATCTGGTGTTCAGGATCAAAGGCGGCAGCAGCGTAGAATAAACGGTAAGCACCGCATTTTTGTCTCAATAAAAAGGTCGCCCTGAAGGCGACCTTTTTGCATTTTAATATATTTAAATGGCGGGTTAATCCTGAGAAACGCCGTCGGCATCGACGCTGAAATTGCTGCGACCGTCAGGTAAATGGCGTGATTTCCCTTCATCGTCCACAGCAACATAGGTAAATACCGCTTCAGTCGCTCTGTAGCGTTGCCCGATGGGTTCAGAAGAGACTTTCTTCACCCAGACTTCTACGTTAATCGTGATAGAGCTGTTACCCGTACGGATACAGCGTGCGTAGCAGCACACGACGTCACCGACGGCAACGGGTTTGAGGAACGTCATGCCGTCTACCCGAACCGTGACGACGCGGCCTTTGGCGATTTCCTTCGCCTGAATCGCACCGCCCATGTCCATTTGTGACATCAGCCATCCGCCAAAGATATCGCCGTTTGCATTGGTGTCTGCAGGCATTGCCAGCGTACGTAACACCATTTCACCATTGGGTAAACTCTGTTTCTCGTTCATATTTGATTGCTTCACAGTGATCAATGTTTTTATTCAAAACGACGAAGGCTTTCAACGAAAGCCCATGCAGAAGAATGCTTATTTTTTTTCTTCATCCGGCATATGCCGGTAAATATACACACCGCTCAGCAGGGTAAATACCAGCGTCAGCGCCGTGAGGCCAAAGACCTTGAAGTTGATCCAGGTGTCCATCGGTAACCAGAAGGCTACGTAGATATTTGCCAACCCGCACAGCAGGAAAAAGATCGCCCAGCTGACATTCAGTTTGTTCCACACGGCGTCTGGAAGCGTCAGCTCTTTACCCAGCATCCGTTGGATCAGGGGTTTTTTCAGAATGATCTGGCTTACCAACAATGCGCCAGCAAACACAACATAGATAACAGTCACTTTCCATTTAATAAATTCAGGATTGTGGAAGACCAATGTCAGGGTGCCAAATACCGTGACCATGGCGAAAGTAATCCACGTCATCTTTTCAATTTTACGATATATCACCCAGGTGAGAATCAGTGCCAATGCCGTGGTGGCAATGAGCGCACCCGAAGCGACAAAAATATTATAAAGCTTATAAACTACAAAAAAGACAATCAGGGGAAGAAAATCGAGGAGCTGCTTCATGCTTGATTCCATGTTTTATGTATGGGATGACTATACCGGAATCATTTCGTGGACAAAAGAAAAGGGCGCCTGAGCGCCCTTGAAAAAGTTATGTCTATATTAGACATGTAATTTCATGTAAAGGCGGAACAGATAAATCAGCATAAATGCGCTGATCATATTGCTTAACGCACTGAGGATCACCGCGCCAATCATCGGACTCAATGCGCTCAGTACTCCGACAAAGAGCATCAGTACGACTTGTGCCACAATCCACAGCATCACTGCCGGTGCAACCAGACGGAGATTGCTGAATGACAGTCGCGTGCTCAGCCGCATTGCTTTAAAGGCGCCCACATTCTCTTTACAGGCAATAATGGGTGACATGGCCCAGGCAATGGCAATCAGGAACGCAGGGACAAAGAGCAGCGCCAGACCGAAGCGAAACAGGATGCTACAAATTAAGAGCAGAATAGCCAGGCGAGGTAATACGGGTAGCGAAGCACTCACCACTTGCATCACGTTGGCGCGTACACCCTGCGAAACTAACTGGATAAGCGTTAAAACGCCGCCGACCAAAAGGACATTTCCTGCCAGCGTCGAAAATAAAGCCGCGATGCTGTAATGGAAGACAGCACTTTGTTGCTCCGGCGTAATTTGTTGTTCGAGATAGCCCATCATATCGGCGGGGCTCATACTGGTCATATTGCTCATCAGTTGCCCGATTGCATCAACCTGCTCAGCCGAGGGGCTTAAAATCCAGCTTAAAATGACGGTAACCAATGCGGCCAGAAGGGAGAGCGAAAATACGCTACTCAACTGATTACGCATAAAATTATAACTGTCACGGTACAACGTACTGGCCGTGATAGACATGGACGCTCCTTGGCAAACAAGCAAAAATCAATAAGGCGGGGATTGTACCCTTTAAATGTATCCCGCCGATAGTTTTGCGCTGATTTCCTATCAATTCGCCTGATCAATCTCTGCTTACACGCAACTGAGGTGATTGAGATCAATCGTAGCTAAATCAATATCCAGCGGCGGCAACCCATAACGTGCCCTGGCCCTGTCGCAGGCCTGATTGGCATTGCCATTGAGCCCGGACTGATCAAACTCGCGGCAAGGTGTCGGGCGGTTAAGATAAATAGAGCATGAAACTGACTGACCCACTTCTCCTTCCAGTGCGACACAGCGCGGCGATTTGCTGTTCGTGCCTTGCATACAACTTAGAAACGGAGTGACCTGTTCTGTTAATTCCTGCGGAACCACACCGCCTGACTCGTCAGATTCAGCCCAGTAGAATGAAACACGGAAATAGGCGCAGCATGCGCCACAGGTCATGCAAGGATTGTTAATTTCGCTCATCTTGGGAAGCTACCGACTCCTTACGGCACTAAACCAAAACTAACATTGAGCAAGCAAATTACTCAGCGGTATTTTTTTTAGCAACTGAAATTTCAGTTCTTCACAAAACAACCAAATTCCCTCGTTTTTGATTTAGATCAATTCCTTTGTTTTTATAGATTTAGATCTAATTGCTAAAGATGCATTTTCTCGAAAATTGTTTTAAAGATGTGATCCCGCGTAGATCAAACCCTACCAAAGAGTAGGTATTATTCACGCGGTTTATACTTAATCCATACAAAGGGAAGGGATAATGAAAGCAGCGTATTGGGCATTAGTTGCGGCAGCGGCATTTCCGGCAGTAGCGAGCGCACATCAGGCAGGAGATGTGATTTTTCGCGTAGGGACAGCCACCGTTCGTCCAACCGAAGGTTCTGACAATGTGCTGGGACTGGGGTCTTTTAACATCAATAACAACACCCAGATGGGGTTAACTCTCGGGTATATGTTCACCGACAATATCGGGATGGAGTTGCTGGCTGCGACCCCGTTCCAGCACAAAGTCGGGTTGAAAAGCACCGGAACTATCGCTGAAGTGAAGCAGTTGCCGCCGTCATTGATGGCGCAGTATTACTTTGGGGATAAGCAGGACAAACTGCGCCCATACCTCGGTGTGGGTATTAACTACACCACCTTCTTTGACACCAATTTCAACCAGACCGGACGTGACGCAGGGCTCTCTGATCTGAGTGTTAAAGATTCCTGGGGTGTGGCGACGCAGGCCGGTTTAGATTACAACCTGAATGATAACTGGCTAATCAACATGTCTGTCTGGTGGATGGATATTGATACCGAAGTTAAATTCAAAGCCGGTGGTGAGCAGCAAAACATCAACACCCGGATTGACCCGTGGGTCTTTATGTTTGGCGTCGGCTATCGTTTCTGATTTTCAGAAAGACGGTATAAAAAAAGAGGCGCTCTGGCGCCTCTTCGCATTTCATCCCGATGGGATTATTTCAGCCGCATGTCGTTCTCAATCGAACGCACACCAGCAACGCCGCGTGTTACCTGAACGGCACGATTAGCATCCGCCGTCGACGTCACAAAGCCGCTCAGTTGTACGCGACCTTTAAAGGTTTCGACGCTGATCTCAGTGGATTTGATGGTTTTATCGGCCAGCAATGCTGATTTTACTTTGGTGGTGATCACGGTGTCATCGATGTAACCACCGGTTCCTTCTGATTTTTTTGTGGGTGCGCAGGCTGCAACGGCCATGACCACAACGGCTGCCATGCAGAATGCGGACAATGTCTTGAATAGCTTCATAAATAACTCTCCATGCTTTGTTATAAAACCAAAATTGACAACCTCGGAAAGACTCATGCCATCGGTAGTCACAACTGCCGGATTATCATGAGCCTGATGAGCTATTTTAGTTTGGTGTATTGGTGGCTTTTATACAAACCAGCGGGGAAATAATCATAAAAATTAAAAACAAACGACACCTAAATTATGAAAGGTGCCGTTTGAGATAAAGAACGAACCGGGTTACGCGCGGGTGGCGGCTTTCATTTCACTGACGAAACGGGAAAGCTGAGCCAGCATTTCGGAAGGCTGGTGCTGATTATTTTCGATAATGCGTACGGTAGCAGAGCCGGAAATCGCCCCCGCAGCGCCTGCGGCCAGTGTTTCTTTGACTTGCGATGGCTCAGAGATACCGAAGCCTTGCAAAGGCGGCGCTGCGTTATATTCACGCAGTTTATCCACCAGATGATTCAGCGGCGTCAGCGCGCGTTTTTCCGTCCCGGTCACGCCTGCGCGTGACAGCAAATAGGTGTAACCACGGCCATGAGAGGAAATCTCGCGCAGCAAATCGTCTGACGCATTTGGCGGGCAGATGAAGATCGGCGCGATGTTATGGCGCAGCGCCGCCGCGCGGAACGGAGCAGATTCTTCAAATGGCACATCCGCTACCAGCACAGAGTCAACACCCACTTCGGCGCAACGCTGGTAGAAAGTTTCGATACCGTTATGGAACACCAGGTTGGCATACATCAGCAGACCAATCGGAATATCCGGATGTTTTTCGCGAATGCGCGCCAGCATATTGAAGCATTGCGTTGGCGTGACACCGGCGGCAAACGCGCGCAGGTTGGCGTTCTGAATCGTCGGACCATCGGCCAGCGGATCAGAGAACGGAATGCCCAGCTCCAGTGCGTCGGCACCGGCTTCAATCAGCGTGTCGATAATAGAGAGCGACAGCTCAACGCCCGGATCGCCCAGCGTCACGAAGGGAACAAAGGCACCTTCTTTCTTGCTTTCCAGACGCTTAAATAATTGCTGATAACGTTCCATTAAATTTCTCCCCGGGCAGTCAGGATGTCATGTACGGTGAAAATATCTTTGTCGCCGCGGCCAGAAAGATTCACCACCAGAATTTGTTCTTTCTCTGGCGTTTCCTTGATGAGTTTCAGCGCATAAGCCAGCGCGTGTGAAGATTCCAGTGCCGGAATAATCCCTTCATGGCGGGACAATTCTTTAAAGGCGTCCAGCGCTTCATCATCGGTAATCGACACATATTCCGCGCGGCCGATGCTGTTCAGGAAAGCATGCTGCGGCCCGACAGACGGGAAATCCAGACCGGCAGAAATGGAATAAGATTCTTCAATCTGGCCTTCTGAAGTCTGCATCATCGGGGCTTTCATCCCAAAATAGATGCCGACGTGTCCGTGTTTAAGCGGCGCACCGTGTTGTCCGGTTTCGATACCCAGGCCGCCCGGTTCAACACCAATCAGCTTCACGCTGGTGTCATCGATAAAATCAGCAAACATGCCGATGGCGTTAGAGCCACCGCCGACGCAGGCGATCACGGCGTCCGGCAGACAGCCTTCGCGTTCCTGCATTTGCGCTTTGGTTTCTTCGCCAATCATGCGCTGGAATTCACGCACAATCGTCGGATACGGATGCGGACCCGCAGCGGTTCCCAGCATATAGTGAGCGGTTTCGTAGCTGCCAGACCAGTCGCGCAGTGCCTCGTTACAGGCATCTTTCAGCGTGGAAGAGCCGCTGTGAACCGGGATCACTTCAGCGCCCATCAGACGCATACGGAACACGTTCGGCGACTGGCGTTCAATGTCTTTCGCACCCATATAGATGCGGCATTTCAGGCCGAGCAGGGCACAGGCCAGAGCGGACGCTACACCGTGCTGACCGGCACCGGTTTCAGCGATAATTTCAGTTTTGCCCATGCGTTTTGCCAGCAACGCCTGGCCCAGCACCTGGTTCGTTTTGTGCGCGCCGCCGTGCAGCAAGTCTTCACGCTTGAGGTATAGCTTGGTTTTGGTGCCAGCGGTCAGGTTTTTACACAACGTCAGCGCCGTCGGGCGGCCTGCATAGTTTTTCAGCAAATCGATAAATTCAGCCTGAAACGCCGGGTCGCGCTGTGCGCTGACAAAAGCTTCTTCCAGCTGCGCCAGCGCAGGCATCAGAATTTGCGGGACGTACTGGCCGCCAAATTCGCCGAAGTAGGGATTAAGTAAAGTCATGTGATTCCATCCTGTCTGTCAATTTTTGCGGCATTGCGGGGAATTAATATGCCCGCAATGTCTGGAATACGGCGGTAATTTTACCCGCATCTTTTATGCCCGGTGCGCTCTCGACGCCTGAATTGAAATCCAGACCCGCACACCCAAGTTGCGCGGCCTCGACGCAGTTATCAGCACTCAGGCCACCGGCCAGCAGAACATTGCTCAGGTCTTGTCCGGCCAGTTTACTCCAGTCAAAACGGTGGCCGGTTCCGCCTTTGCCGTTATCGAGAACGTAACGGTCGACGTGATTCAGATTGCGCGCCGGTAAGGTGTCTTTCACGCTCAGCGCTTTCCAGATCTGCACCGCAGAAGGCAACTCGCTGCGCAGGGCGTCGATATATGCCTGATCTTCATCGCCATGAAGCTGTACGGCGGTAAGGTTCAGTGCCTGAGCCGTTTGCGCGACGTCAGTCAGCTGCGCATCACGGAATACGCCAACGTATTTCAGCGGTGCACCGTTCTGCACTTCTTTCGCCTGCGGCTGCGTTACGAAGCGCGGGGAGGCTTCGACAAAAATCAGCCCGCCGTAAATCGCTCCGGCGTCATGCGCGGCTTTCGCATCCTGCGCGCGGGTCAGGCCGCACACTTTGTTGTCGCCAAGCAGCACACGGCTGACGGCGGTGTTCAGGTCTGGCTCTGACATCAGCGCGCTGCCAATCAGGAAACCGTTCGCAAAACGGCTGAGTTCGCGGATCTGGCCGTAGGTATTAATGCCGGATTCGCTGATGACCGTGACGCCATGTGGCACGCGCGGGGCCAGTTCACGCGTGCGGTTCAGGTCAATCGACAGATCGCGTAAATCACGGTTGTTGATGCCGACGACTTTGGCTTTCAGATTGACCGCACGTTCCAGCTCTTCTTCATTACTGGCTTCGGTCAGCACGCCCATATTCAGGCTGTGCGCGACGGCGGCGAGCTGCACGTATTGTTCATCGTTGAGCACGGACAGCATCAGCAAAATGGCATCGGCCTGATAAAAGCGCGCCAGATGAATCTGATACGGGTCGATAATAAAGTCTTTGCACAGCACCGGTTGCGTGACGGTTTTGCTCACCAGCGGCAGAAAATCAAAGCTGCCCTGGAAGTATTTTTCGTCCGTCAGAACGGAAATGGCCGATGCATAGTTTTTGTAAACACCAGCAATTTCTACCGGATCAAAGTTATCGCGGATCTTTCCTTTGGAAGGGGAAGCCTGCTTGCACTCAAGAATAAAAGCCGTTCTTGCGCCCTGAAGCGCGTGATAAAAACTACGCTGGCTCTGAGTTATTTCGTTCTGAAAGCTGGCCAGCGGTTGTTGTTCTTTGCGTGCCGCGACCCAAACTTCCTTATCGCGAACAATCTTGTGGAGCACGGTTTCCTGCTGCATCACTTATCCTCTTGCTGCCAATGCAGTCACGCGCTGGTAGGGTTCACCGCTGCGCATGACATCTAAAGCCTGTTGAGCGTTTTGCTTCAAATCTTCCTGACCGAAAAGACGCAGTAACATCGCCACATTGACGGCTACCGCGGCTTCATGGGCCGGATCACCTTTACCTTGTAATAAGCGTGCCAGAATGTCACGGTTTTCTTCCGGCTCGCCGCCCAGCAGGGATTCGATCGGATAATTGTCCAGCCCGAAGTCCTGCGGCGTCACTTCATAGGTGGTGATTTCACCGTCTTTCAGTTCAGCAACCTGTGTCGCCGAGTGAATCGCCACTTCATCCATTCCGCCGCCGTGAACCACCGCTGCGCGTTGGTAACCGAGCGCACGCAGGGTTTCTGCAATCGGCTTCACCAGTTCCGGGCTGTACACGCCAATCAGTGCCAGTGGCGGACGCGCCGGGTTAATCAGCGGGCCGAGCACGTTGAACAGCGTGCGGGTTTTCAGCGCTTTGCGCACCGGCATCGCATGGCGGAAACCGGTGTGGTATTGCGGTGCGAACAGGAAACATACGTTCAAGTCGTCCAGCGCTGCGCGGGACTCTTCCGCAGGCATATCCAGGCGAATGCCGAAAGCGGCCAGTAAATCCGATGAACCTGAACGGCTGGATACGCTGCGGTTGCCGTGTTTCGCCACGCGTGCGCCACAGGCCGCTGCCACAAAGGCGCTGGCGGTGGAAATATTGATGCTGTTGGTGCCGTCGCCGCCGGTGCCGACGATATCCGCGAACGGATAATCAGGGCGCGGGAACGGTTCGGCGTGTGCCAGTAACGCTTTTGCGGCACCGGCTATTTCAGCGGGCTGCTCGCCGCGCACTTTCATACTGATCAGCGCCGCCGCTAACTGCGCGGGTTCCAGCTCACCGTTCACGATGGTGGTAAATAACTGCTGGCTTTCTTCCTGTGTCATCGCCTGAGCCTGATACAGATTTTCGAGAATGCCGGGGATAGTTTGCGTTTTCATGACAGTTCTCCTTACGCCAAAGCCCAGGCCAGTGTCTGCTCAAGCAGACGTGCGCCCTGTGAAGTTAAAATGGATTCCGGGTGGAACTGGAAGCCACAAACGCGATCTTCTTCATGGCGCACCGCCATCACCATATCGCCGTAGCGGGCGTTAACGGTCAGCCCTTCCGGGATCTGGCTGCCAACCAGTGAGTGATAACGCGCCACCGGCAGCGGGTTATTCATGCCCGCGAACATCGCTTCGTTGTCATGGGTAATAGAAGAGGCTTTACCGTGCAGGATTTCACCCGCCTGGCCGACGAAACCGCCGTAGGTTTCCACAATCGCCTGATGTCCGAGACAGATACCGATAATCGGCAACTGGCCGCGCAGACGTTTCAGCAACTCCGGCATGCAGCCTGCTTCAGACGGCGTGCCCGGGCCGGGAGAAAGTACCAGCACCGGTTTTTCCAGCTGGCTGAGTTTTTCGATAATCACGTCAGCCGGGATCTGATTGCGGTAAATCACCACGTTATGGCCGCTGGAACGCAACTGATCGACCAGGTTGTACGTAAAGGAATCCACGTTATCGATGAGTAAAATGTCGGCCATCTTAAAATACCTCTTTCGCATTGTGGGCAGTGGCGATGGCGCGCAGCACGGCACGGGCTTTATTACGGGTTTCGTCAGCTTCGGCTTGCGGTACGGAATCGAGCACCACGCCGCCGCCCGCCTGAACGGTGGCAATGCCGTCTTCCACATACGCGGAGCGGATAACGATGCAGGTATCCAGATCACCGTGTGCGGTGAAGTAGCCGACTGCGCCGCCGTAACTGCCGCGACGGGTTTGCTCAGACGCTGAAATCAGCTGCATGGCGCGGACTTTCGGCGCACCGGTCAGCGTGCCCATATTCATGACGGCCTGATAAGCGTGCAGAACGTCGAGGTCGGCGCGCAGCGTGCCGACAACGCGGGACACCAGATGCATCACGAAGGAATAGCGGTCAACTTTGGTCAGGTCAGCGACATAACGGCTGCCCGGTTCGCAGATACGCGCCAGATCGTTGCGCGCTAAATCTACCAGCATCAGATGTTCGGCCAGCTCTTTATGGTCGGTGCGCATTTCCAGTTCGATGCGGCTGTCGAGATCCAAATCCAGCGAGCCGTCAGCACGGCGGCCACGCGGGCGGGTACCGGCAATCGGGTAAATTTCAATCTGGCGGTTGGTGGCATCGTATTTCAGTGCGCTCTCCGGTGACGCGCCGAACAGCGTGAAATCGTTGTCCTGCATGAAAAACATGTACGGGCTTGGGTTGTTGTTTTTCAACGTTTCGTAGGCCGCCAGCGGAGCAGGGCATGGCAGGGAGAAACGGCGTGACGGCACAACCTGGAAAATTTCACCGGCGCGGATTGCCACTTTCATTTTCTCAACCACGGCACCAAACACTTCATCGGTCTGGTTCACGCTCAGTTGCATTTCCGGCACGCTCTGGTGCGGGATGGCGTGTGGCGGCAATTGCAGCTGATGTTGCAGCTGTTCCAGACGCTCGTGCAGACGCTGTTTTTCCTCAGAAGACGGCGTAAACAGGCTTGCCTGCAAACGGCAGGTGCGGTTCTGGTGGTCGAGCACCAGCAGGGTTTCTGCCAGATAGAAACAGAAATCCGGGCAACGCTGGTCAGACGCTAACTGCGGTAAATCTTCAAAACCGGCGACCAGGTCATAGGCAAACAACCCGCCCAGGAACATCGCTTCGCGTTCATCTGCCGGGGATTCAACCGAAGTCAGAATGCTGCGCAGTGCGTCGAAAACAGAGCGGGAACGCAGACGGGCATCTTCATCCTGCATCTGGTCGATGGACGGGAAAGTCAGTTCACGGCCATTCGGGCGAACGTCATTGCGGATTTCAGACGGCAGCGCGCTGTCAATCAGCGGCAGCAAAGACGCACCGTTCGGGGTCAGTGCCTGAATGGAAACCCGGGAACCCAGCGCGGTGATGCGCAGGGCGCTGTCGACAATCAACAGGCTCTTCAGGTTTTCCTTGCTGGTCACTTCGGAGGATTCCAGCAACAGGGTTGCCGGACGCGCGCCGCACAGCTGATGGAAGATGGCCGTCGGGTCGCCACGGTAACATCCTTGTGCGGTCAGCAATTCTAAACGTGGTTTTTGAATAGTCATTTTGCTTCCTGAAATTTTCTGAACATTTTCAAATAGACGGCCACAAAAAAGCCCGCGTTAAGCGGGCTTCGGAAATCTTGCAGCGTCTGATGACAGCTATGCGTGATTACTCCGCCCGACAAGGGGAAGTACGCCACCAGCTGAGAACCGCCATCATGTGAGTTTTCATCATCAGACACTCTTATGTTTATTGTGAAAGTCATCGTTTAAAAAACGTATGCTTTCTGAATCGGTTTGTCACGTTGTTCGTTTGTGAACGACTCCGTGAACTTGCGTACTAGTAAACTAGTTCATGAAGCCAAAGTCAACCCTCTTTTTGCCCAATTTCACACCTTTAGTGCGGGCGTATCGTCATAGCACCGTAACAGTGCGCAAGGCTGCGTGAAATCATCCCTGACGTGCACCGGGTTAACGCGTTATGATATGCACCGCATTCAGAAACAGGTTAATTCCCCACGTGACGATGACTTTACCCATAAATACTTCGCCTTCAGCAGATGACCCGATACCCAGCACTGCATTTACTCTCTATGATCTTCATAGTCATACCACCGCATCTGACGGCTATCTGACGCCTGAAGCACTGGTCGCCCGCGCGGTCGAAATGCGCGTGGGGGTTCTGGCGATTACCGATCACGACAGTACGGAAGGATTGGCGCGTGCGGCGCAGGCGATCGCGGACAATCAGTTGCCGTTGCAGCTGATAAACGGTGTCGAAATTTCCACATTGTGGGAAAACCATGAAATTCATATCGTCGGGCTGGGTATCGATCCGGCGCATCCTGCGATGGTGAATTTATTACGTTCGCAGGCCGAACTACGTCAGCAGCGTGCTCAGGAAATGGGGCGTCGTCTGGCGAAAGCGCGCATTGAGGGGGCATGGGAAGGTGCGTTGCATCTGGCGCAAGGCGGGGCGGTCACGCGCGCACATTTCGCCCGCTATCTGGTGGAATTCGGCGCGGCTGACAATATCGCGCAGGTCTTCAAAAAATACCTCGCGAAGGGCAAGACCGGCTACGTTCCTCCGCAGTGGTGTACAATAGAACAAGCGATTGAAGCTATTCATCAGTCCGGCGGGCAGGCTGTTGTCGCCCATCCGGGGCGTTATGACCTGTCGACCAAATGGCTGAAACGCCTGCTTGCGTTCTTTGCTGAGCTGGGGGGGGATGCAATGGAAGTTGCCCAATGTCAGCAGGGGCCGCATGAGCGAACGCAGCTTGCCGCATACGCCCGCGATTATCAGCTTCTGGCTTCACAGGGCTCCGATTTTCATCAGCCCTGTTCTTGGATCGAGCTGGGGCGCAAACTTTGGCTTCCCGCAGGCGTGGAACCTGTGTGGCAACACTGGCCAGTGGCCGGGAAAGTGCCTGAAATTGAAGGGGCCTGATGCATTTTTGTCACAAAGTTTCGAGTGGCTGTGGCGAATGGCAGGTCTGAAAAGCATTGAGAGGGAACAATGAGTCAATATTTTTATATCCACCCTGAAAATCCGCAGCCGCGTCTGATCAGTCAGGCTGTTGAACTGCTGCGCAAAGGGAATGTGATCGTTTATCCGACGGATTCGGGTTATGCGCTGGGTTGTCGCCTGGAAGAGAAGAACGCGATGGAGCGTATTTGTCGTATCCGTCAGCTGGACGGCAACCACAATTTCACGCTGGTCTGCCGCGATTTGTCTGAGCTTTCCACCTATGCTTACGTTGATAATTCGGCCTTCCGGCTGATCAAAAATAACACGCCGGGCAACTACACGTTCATCCTGAAAGCGACGAAAGAAGTGCCGCGCCGGTTGATGAGCGAAAAGCGTAAGACTATCGGTTTACGCGTGCCGTCCAACCCGATTGCGATTGCGCTGCTCGACGCGCTGGGTGAACCGCTGATGTCCACCACGCTGATGCTGCCGGGTAATGACTTTGCAGAATCTGATCCGGAAGACATCAAAGATCGCCTCGGTAAACTGGTCGATCTGGTTATTGACGGCGGTTCGCTGGGACAACAACCGACCACCGTAATCGACCTGACGGAGTCAACGCCGGAAGTGGTACGTGAAGGCGCAGGTGATCCGGCACCGTTCCGGTAACTGCTGTTTGAAAAATAATCAGCCCGTAAATCCCTTAGCAGGATACAAATTGGGGATAAATGTGTATAATGGCGGGCTGACTTTTTTGTAAGTCGTTGTATTCAAGCGTAATAAACGAATTTTGGCGGGCAGGCAATGGGTCACATTGTGCTGCCGGCTCCCCCCGACGCCTGTGAAGGCGACAAATGAGGCTGCTCAATGAGCGAGAAGTATAATTCCCAGAAGCACACCAGCGACAAATCCAAACCGGCACGTTCGTCTGGTGACAAGCCTAAAAGCGGCAGAAATTCCGGCGCAGCGAAAAGCCGTCCGGAACCGTCGCGGGCTGAAAAACGTGGTGAAAAGCCACGTACCGATAAGCCACGTTCTGACAAACCGCGTACCGATAAACCGCGTGCAGATGCAGGTCGCAGCGATTCACGTTCTGATTCCCGCATTGAAAAACCCCGCATGGGCAAACCGGCACGCCCGGACAATGCGCGCGATGATAAAAAGCGTCCGCTGAAACCGCGTGGCACTAAGCCTAAAGCTGAACACCTGTTTGATGAAAACAGTGATGAAGAAGAAGTGAAGTACCAGAAGCCGAAAAACGCGCTGGACAGCACTGAAGGGCAAACAGAAAAACTTCAGAAAGTGCTTGCACGTGCGGGCCATGGTTCACGTCGTGAAGTGGAAGCGATGATCCAGGCTGGCCGCGTCAGCGTTGACGGTAAAATCTCGACGCTGGGCGATCGTGTTGAAGTGACCGGCGGGACAAAAATTCGTCTCGACGGCCACATTCTGTCAGTGATGGAATCTCAGGACACCGTCTGCCGCGTGCTGGCGTACTACAAGCCGGAAGGTGAACTGTGTACGCGCAGTGATCCGGAAGGGCGTCCGACCGTCTTTGACCGTTTACCGAAAATGCGCGGTTCACGCTGGATTGCAGTCGGTCGTCTGGACGTCAACACTTCTGGCTTGCTGTTATTCACCACCGATGGTGAACTGGCTAACCGCCTGATGCACCCGAGCCGTGAAGTGGAACGTGAGTATGCGGTACGCGTATTCGGTCAGGTTGATGATGAAAAGATTAAACAGCTGAGCCGTGGCGTGCAGCTGGAAGACGGCCCTGCCGCTTTCCGCTCCATCAAATTCCAGGGTGGCGAAGGCCTGAACCAGTGGTACAACGTGACCCTGACCGAAGGGCGTAACCGTGAGGTTCGCCGTCTTTGGGAAGCCGTTGGCGTCCAGGTCAGCCGTCTGATCCGCGTGCGTTATGGTGATCTGAACCTGCCGAAAGGCCTGCCTCGCGGCGGCTATAAAGAGCTGGATCTGCCGGATATCAACTATCTGCGCACACTGGTCGATATGACCGAAGAAACCGTCAGCAAACTGCCGGTTGAGCGCGATCGTCGTCGTGTCAAAGCTAACCAGATCCGCCGTGCCGTGAAACGCCATACGGCGGTGGCGCCAGCCCGTCGCACCACTGGCCCGGCAAAACGGGGTTAATCGCTGACAAGCGAACCGCTAACCGTTATGCTCATAAACCGCAGCTCTCACCGGCTGCGGTTTTTTTTGCTCAAAAATCAGGGCGGAACGTGATTATTCGCTCAACTTAAAGGGAGCCGATTATGATGCTGATTACCGGCGGCGCGCGCAGCGGTAAAAGCCGTTTTGCCGAACAGATCGCCGAAAAACGTGGCGGAGACGTGTTGTATATCGCCACGTCTGCGGTGACCGATGCAGAAATGGCTGAGCGGATCCGCTTTCACCAGCAGCAACGCCCGTCGCACTGGCATACCTTTGAAAGCCAACGTGATTTAGGCGACGTGGTGCGGTTGAAGCAAGCTGAATTCCCGACGATCGTGATTGAATGCGTCACCACGCTGATTACGAATCTGCTGTTTGATATGGCCGGTGAAGCAGAGCCGGAAGCGATGGATTTCACCGCTATCGAACAGCATATTTTGACGCAAATCACTCAGCTGGCGGATGCGGCTCTGCATTCTGAGTCGGAAGTGATTATCGTTACTAATGAAGTCGGTATGGGGATTGTCCCCGATAATCTTTTGGCACGGCGTTTTCGTGATATCGCCGGTCGGGCGAATCAGCAACTGGCGGCAACGGCAGATGACGTTTATCTGGTGGTCTCCGGGATCCCGGTGCCGGTAAAAACGTCTGCGTAAAAAAGGATCTTACGATGATGACATGGCGTCTGTTTCTCGCGACGTTGCAGTTCCTCACCCGCATTCCGGTCAAAGAACGCTGGTGTGACGGTGTTGAAATGAAAGATTACCCGCGCGGGATTGTGTGTTTCCCTTTCGCCGGGCTGGTTGTCGGCCTGCTTTCTGCGCTGGTCTGGGGAATTCTGGTTCCGCACGTCGGCGCATTTCCGGCGGCGGTTGCCGCGGTTATCGCTCACATTATGCTGACCGGCGCACTGCATCTTGACGGGCTGGCGGACACCTGCGACGGGCTGTTTTCGGTTCGCAGCCGTGAGCGTATTCTGGAAATCATGCGCGACAGTCGCATTGGCACCAACGGTGCACTGGCGCTGATTGTCGCTATTTTGCTGCGTACGGCGCTGATTTATCAGATAAGCGCTGACGGTCTGGCGGTGTTTGCCGCTCTTATTGTGGCGCCGGTTATCGGGCGGGGAATGATGTCCGTCATGATGTTCCGGCAGTCTTACGCCCGTGAATCGGGCATGGGCAATCTGTTTATCGGCAAAATCAGCGAAGGGCGTTTTTATATCACGTTACTGCTGATGGCCGCGTTGGTTCTGTGCATCGCCGGTTTTTCATCGCTGTTTGCCCTGCTGATGACGCTGTGTTTTACCTTCGCCTTCCGCCGTTTTGTCGCCAGCCGTATAGGCGGGCAAACCGGTGATACGCTGGGTGCCGCGTGTGAATTAAGCGAGCTGGTATTCCTGTTTTTCCTGTTGTGGCGCTGAGGCAACATAATGAAGCTATATCTGATACGACACGGACAAACTCAGGCTAACGTTGATGGCGTTTTCTGCGGCAGCAGCGATATCGCGCTGACCGCGCAGGGTGAAACGCAGGCGCAGCACGTCGCTCGCCAACTGGCGGAAACACCGCTCGATTGTGTGATCCACTCCGGCATGCGGCGCAGCCTGGCCACGGCTGAATTTATCGTTAAAGGGCGTGAAATCGCTGTAGAAAGCCAGCCTCTGCTCCGGGAAATGGGATTTGGCGAATGGGAAATGCGCCATCACAAAGAGCTGGAAGCCTCGGAGGCAGAAGGTTATCAGCAGTGGTGTCAGGACTGGCAAAAAGCGGCAGTGCCTCAGGGCGAATCCTTCACCGAATTCACCGGGCGGATCCGTCAGGCGTTGCAGCAAATTCACCTGCGTCCGCAGGGAAACCGCGTGGCTATTGTGGCGCACCAGGGTTCGCTCAGCCTGTTGCTGGCGATGATGCTCAAACTCGCGCCCGCTGACATGTGGCGCTTTCCGTTTAAACAAGGCTGTCTGTGCGAAATCGATTTAAGCCCGGGCGCCTGTGTTATCCAACGTTTCAACGACAGCGGTATTTAACTTTTTGATCACGATAAGGAACACCGATGGCTTCGCTGACAAATATCATCCGTCAGATTGCTGAACCCGACGCAGAGGCCGCACGGGCTGCCGCAGAACGTCTGGACAGCCTGGTTAAACCGCTGGGCAGTCTCGGGCGTCTGGAGCAGCTGGCTATCCAGCTGGCGTCGATTCGCGGCAAAGCACCGCTGAAATTCCCCAGCAAAGAAATTCTTGTGATGGCCGCCGATCACGGCGTTTGGCACGAAGGCGTAACGCCTTCGCCGCAGGTCGTCACCGCAATTCAGGCCATCAATATCGTCCAGGGAAAAGCCGGGGTTTCCGTGCTGGCGCGTAACGCCGGAGCACAGGTGACGCTGGTCGACTGCGGGATACTCGGCCCGGACATTCCCGGCACGCTGAACCACAAAGTCGCGCAAGGCACCGGCAATATTGCAGCCGGCCCGGCGATGACCCGTGAACAGGCGGAATCATTGCTGGTCTGGAGCGCAGAGCGCGTGATTGCGAAAGCGGAAAGCGGGTTGTCCCTGCTGGCTGTCGGTGAGCTGGGCATGGCAAACACCACGCCAGCGGCAGCAATGGTGGCGGTGCTCACCGGCGCAGCCCCTGCGCAAACGGTCGGACTGGGCGCAAATCTTCCGCCGGAGCGGCTGGCCCATAAAATCAGCGTGGTGGAAAAAGCCATCGCGGTGAATCAGCCGGACGCCTCGGATGCGCTGGATGTCATGTCGAAAGTCGGCGGGTTTGAACTTGTCGGTATGGCGGGCGCAATGATCGGTGCGGCGGCGGCGGGAATTCCGGTGGTGCTGGACGGTTTCCTGTCTTACGCCTCGGCACTGGCGGCCTGTCAGATGGCACCGGCGCTGAAACCGTATCTTATTCCGTCACATCTTTCGGCCGAGCAGGGCGCGACAATAGCCCTTGTGGCGCTGGGTTTGCAGCCGTATTTTGACCTGAACCTGCGTCTGGGTGAGGGCAGCGGCGCTGCGCTGGCATTACCGCTGATTGATGCCGCCTGCGCGATTCATAATGAAATGGCGACGCTGGAGGAGTGTCAGATCACGCTCTGAGATTGACGCTTTAAAGAAAAGCAGGGTGTTACCAGTCAATACCCTGCTGCGCCATAATGCCCGCATCAAAAGCATGTTTCACCGGACGCAGTTCGCTGACGGTATCGGCCAGTTCCAGCAGATCACGGTGGCAGCCACGGCCGGTGATAATCACCGTCTGGTGCGCCGGACGGGCGTTCAGCGCATCAACCACTTCCTGCAAATCCAGATAACCGAAACTGACCATGTACGTCAGTTCATCGAGCACGACGAGATCGAGTGAGATATCGGCCAGCATGCGCTTCCCATGCTGCCAGACGGCCTGACAGGCAGCGGTATCCGTTTCCTTGTTCTGTGTTTCCCAGGTAAAACCGGTTGCCATCACCTGAAACTCAACGCCGTGTGGTTCCATAAGATTTTTCTCGCCGTTCGGCCATTCACCTTTAATAAACTGGATCACCGCCGCACGCATTCCGTGCCCGACCGCGCGGGTCACCGTCCCGAAAGCGGCGGTGGTTTTGCCTTTGCCGTTGCCGGTAAACACAATCAAAATGCCGCGCTGTTCTTTTGCGGCATCAATGCGCGCATCAACCTGTTCTTTCAGCTTTTGCTGGCGCTGCTTGTGGCGATCTTCAGTCATATTCGGCTCCGTTACTCTGCTGGACCGGCTTTACGGCCAGGCTGGGCATCAAAGCTGGTACCGGTTTTCCGACGGCTGTCATCACCCATCAGATAGAGGTACAGCGGCATGATATCAGCCGGTGTCTTAAGTTTGTCTTTGTTCTCATCCGGGAACGCGCTGGCACGCATGCTGGTTCGCGTACCGCCGGGATTAATGCAGTTCACCCGCAATCCGGTGTGTTTATGTTCTTCCGCCAGCACCTGCATCATGCCTTCGGTCGCGAATTTCGATACCGCGTAGGCACCCCAGCCACTGCGGCCTTCGCGCCCGACGCTGGACGTTGTGAATACCAGTGACGCACTGGCCGATTTGAGCAGCAGCGGCAGCAATGCCTGCGTCAGCATAAACGTCGCGTTAACGTTCACCTGCATAACGTTCATCCAGTCCTGCAACTGAATGTCAGCCATTGGCGTGATTTCCGTCAGCAACCCCGCGTTGTGTAAAACGCCGTCGAGATGCGGCACCCATTCGGCAATCTGGCTGGCGACGCGCTGGCAATCATGTTCGCTGGCGCTCAGTAAATCGAGTGCATAAATGTACGCGGGACGCAGGTTTCTGGCGGTAATTTCCTGCTGAACGCTGGCCAGTTTACTTTCGGTACGTCCGAGTAAAATCACCTGCGCACCAAAGCGGGCATACGTCAGCGCCGCCTCCCGACCAATACCATCGCCAGCGCCGGTGACCAGGATAATACGGTGATTAAGCAAATCAGATTTCGGATGATAGTGCATGGTCGGTCCTTATATACGGGCCAGATGTGGCGGCAATGGCCGGCATCACATCGGGCGCTCTGAGTATCAAAAATGCAGGATGGGGGAGAAATTGCGCTCAACCACCTTCCGGCATTTTGGCGTGAATTGGGGGTGTTTCGGAATTGATCACCGGTTATATGCCTTAAATGGGCAGGAGTTTCAATGATTAACCCCAAAACGGACAGCTCTTTTGTAACAAAATTGGAACACAGACGCACTCAGATTTACGTACGATTGACAATGTCATATTCAAACAAGACGCCGCAGCGGCGATTGTCTAGAATGTTCAGCATCTTTCTGACCACAGTGAAAAGGCGGTTTTTGTGGATTTACTTTCTCTTTACGGGCTGTTTTTGGCCAAAGTTGTGACCGTAGTGATCGCGATCGGCGCGCTGGTGATATTGGTGGTTGGTCTTCGTCATCGCAAATCTCAGGATAAAGGGGAGTTGCGTCTGGTCGATTTAGGGGAGCAGTACCGTGAGATGCAGCGCGAAATGCGCAGTGCACGCATGAATCCGGCTGAGTTGAAATTACACAGCAAAGAACTGAAGAAAAAAGATAAAGTCGAAGCCAAACAGAAAAAGTTGCAGGCAAAGGCTGGCGGCTCGAAGGCTAAACCTTGCCTGTACGTTCTCGATTTCAAAGGCAGTATGGATGCGCATGAAGTGACTTCGCTGCGCGAAGAAATCTCTGCGGTACTCGCGGTGGCCACGCCGGAAGACGAAGTGCTGTTGCGCCTGGAAAGCCCGGGCGGCGTGGTTCACGGTTACGGCCTGGCGGCTTCACAGTTGGTTCGTTTGCGTCAGAGCGGGATCCGCCTGACGGTGGCGGTGGATAAAGTTGCCGCCAGTGGCGGATATATGATGGCCTGCGTGGCTGACCGCATTGTCGCCGCGCCGTTTGCTATTATCGGTTCGATTGGCGTGGTTGCGCAGATCCCTAACTTTAACCGCTTACTGAAAAAGAACGATATTGATATCGAACTGCATACGGCGGGGGCATTCAAACGTACCCTGACGCTGTTGGGTGAAAACACCGAAGAAGGGCGCGAGAAATTCCGCGAAGACCTGAATGAAACTCACGTTCTGTTCAAAGAGTTTGTGCATCAGAATCGTCCGTCGCTGGATATCGATGCTGTGGCAACCGGTGAACATTGGTTTGGCACGCAGGCACGCGAAAACGGCCTGATTGATGCCATCGGCACCAGTGATGATTTACTGATTGCAGAAATGAAAAATCATGAAGTGATTGCTGTGCGTTATGCCCGTCGGAAACGCATGATGGACAGATTCACCGGCAGCGCGGCTGAAAGTGCAGACCGTCTGTTCCTGCGCTGGTTGCAGCGCAGTCAGAAGCCGTTAGTGTAAACGCTTTACCTCATTAAACGCGTAAAGAAAAAGGGACTTCGGTCCCTTTTTTTATCGGCTCGGTTTACTCCGAAAGCTAACCGGTTGCGCCTTCTTTTATTGCGGCTTTTTTATCTCAATCTTCGAGATGGTATTTTTCTGAAAAAAGATGGGCCAGGTGCTTAAACATATTAAACACTGCGGTGGTTTTTCGGGTGGGTAAACCGTCCTGATCCATGAAGAACTCCCCGCGGAAAACCAGCACATTGCCATTTTGCTCAACTTCTGTCGCCAGCATTCCGTGTATGAAATCTTCGTGCTCACGGATAACCTTATTCGCCTCGGTCAGTAAAGCTTCGCGACTAATTGCCGATGTATTTTCGTGCATGATATTTACTCCCCACTATAATTGCTGGCGTTATTGTAATCCTGCTGCTTACAAAACCGCAAATCTGCTGGGGGTAATCCATTTTGCCTTTCGCTTATATTTTGAGCGCATTGGCGAAAAGGGCGTTTACGTGTTAATTAGTTTGCGTGACGATTTTTATCAGGTAGAGTGTGGGATTTTGTGGCTTCAGGTGGAATGTTTTGTTTACGCTTGGTCATTATTTGACGTAAAAACGGGCACATTCTGCTGAGCCCTGTCTGGTTAATCCCTCGCAGAATCAGTGTTTTGAACCTCTGGAAGTCAGTTCGCTCCTTCTTTAAAAGAAATGAGTTGACGTTCTGACTCACTGCCGCAATATAAAAAAAGACGTGATATTGTGCCGCGGCATAACTAGACAAAATCTTCTTCAGATGATGAAGAATCATTCAGGTAAAGGTAATTATGGGCAAAGCTCTCGTAATAGTTGAGTCCCCGGCAAAAGCCAAAACGATTAATAAATATTTAGGAAATGACTACGTGGTTAAGTCCAGCGTCGGTCATATCCGCGATTTACCGACCAGTGGATCCGCTGCAAAAAAAACCACCGACTCAGCCGAAGAAAAAACAAAGAAAAAAGTAAAAAAGGATGAGAAAACGGCGCTGGTTAATCGCATGGGCGTCGATCCGTATCATGGTTGGGAAGCGCAATACGAAATACTTCCCGGTAAAGAAAAAGTGGTTGCTGAGTTAAAAGCGTTAGCGGAAAAAGCTGACCACATCTATCTCGCAACCGACCTTGACCGCGAAGGAGAGGCGATTGCCTGGCATTTGCGGGAAGTGATTGGCGGTGATGACAAACGTTTCAGCCGCGTCGTATTTAACGAAATTACCAAGAACGCGATTCAGAATGCGTTTAAAGAACCGGGCGAGCTGAATATCGATCGTGTTAATGCCCAGCAGGCGCGTCGATTTATGGACCGCGTGGTGGGTTACATGGTTTCCCCGCTGTTGTGGAAGAAAATTGCCCGTGGTTTATCCGCTGGCCGTGTTCAGTCCGTGGCAGTTCGTCTGGTGGTTGAGCGCGAAAAAGAAATCAAAGCGTTCGTGCCGGAAGAATACTGGGAATTGCACGCTGATTTGCTGGCGAAGAAAGAAACCGCTCTGCAAATGGAAGTGACGCACCACCTCGATAAACCGTTCAAACCGGTGAATAAAGAGCAAACTCACGCGGCGGTTTCGCTGCTTGAGAAAGCGCGTTACACCGTAGTGGATCGTGAAGATAAACCGACCAGCAGCAAGCCGGGCGCACCGTTTATTACCTCCACGTTGCAGCAGGCGGCAAGTACCCGTCTGAGCTTTGGCGTAAAGAAAACCATGATGATGGCGCAGCGTCTGTATGAAGCCGGTCACATTACCTATATGCGTACTGACTCCACCAACCTGAGCCAGGACGCTGTAGAAATGGTTCGTGGCTACATCGGCACAAACTTTGGCGATAAATACCTGCCTAAAGCGCCGTTGCAGTACAGCAACAAAGAGAACTCTCAGGAAGCGCATGAAGCGATCCGTCCTTCTGACGTTGCTGTTGTTTCTGAGCAACTCAAAGATATGGAAGCGGATGCGCAGCGTCTGTATCAGCTGATCTGGCGCCAGTTTGTGGCCTGCCAGATGACACCGGCGCAGTACGATTCGACCACGCTGACGGTGAAAGCGGGCGATTATTCCCTGCGCGCCAAAGGCCGTACGCTGCGTTTCGATGGCTGGACGAAAGTCATGCCAGCGTTGCGTAAAGGCGACGAAGACAGAACGCTGCCGGCAATTGAAGTAGGTACCGATCTTGAGTTGCAGCAACTGCTGCCAACCCAGCACTTCACCAAACCGCCTGCACGTTTTAGCGAAGCGTCACTGGTGAAAGAGTTGGAAAAACGTGGCATTGGTCGCCCGTCTACCTATGCGTCGATCATTTCGACCATTCAGGACAGGGGCTATGTACACGTTGAAAACCGCCGTTTTTATGCGGAAAAAATGGGTGAAATCGTCACGGATCGTCTGGAAGACAATTTCCGCGAACTGATGAATTACGATTTTACCGCACGCATGGAAGACGGGCTGGACCAGGTCGCGAACAACAAAGCGGAGTGGAAAGCAGTGCTGGATGAATTCTTCACCGAATTCAGCAAGCAGTTGGAAACCGCAGAGAAGGATCCTGAAGAAGGCGGTATGCGCCCGAATCAGATGGTTCTGACCAGCATCGAATGCCCGACCTGTGGCCGCCCGATGGGTATCCGTACAGCCAGTACCGGCGTATTCCTCGGGTGTTCCGGTTATGCGTTGCCGCCGAAAGAACGCTGCAAAACCACCATCAACCTGATCGCGGATGCTGAAGTTCTCAACATTCTTGAAGGTGATGAAGCGGAAGCTAACGCTCTGCGTGCTAAACGCCGTTGCGGCAAATGCGGTACGGCGATGGACAGCTACCTCATCGATAACCAGCGCAAATTACACGTCTGTGGTAATAACCCGGAATGTGATGGCTACGAAATCGAAGAAGGCGAGTTCCGCATCAAAGGCTATGACGGCCCGATCGTTGAGTGTGAAAAATGTGGTTCTGAGATGCACCTCAAAATGGGACGTTTCGGTAAGTACATGGGTTGTACCAACGACGAGTGCAAAAATACCCGTAAGATTTTGCGTAACGGTGACGTCGCGCCGCCGAAAGAAGACCCGGTTCCGTTGCCGGAGCTGCCTTGTGAAAAATCTGACGCTTATTTCGTCTTACGCGATGGCGCGGCGGGTGTTTTCCTGGCGGCCAATACTTTCCCTAAATCGCGCGAAACCCGTGCGCCGCTGGTGGAAGAACTGAAGCGTTTCAAAGATCGTCTGCCGGAGAAACTGAGCTATCTGGCCGATGCGCCAGTTGCTGATCCGGAAGGCAATAAATCGATGGTGCGTTTCAGCCGTAAAACGAAGCAGCAGTACGTGTCTTCAGAAAAAGACGGCAAAGCCACTGGCTGGACAGCGTTCTATGTTGACGGCAAATGGGTCGAAGGCAAGAAGTAGTTTTGCCATGATTCGGGTTGCCGCCTTCGCGCAACGTGAATCATTTAGTCGAAGCCCGCTGAAACCTGTTGTTATTTGATTGTAAAAAACCAGTCCTCCGGGCTGGTTTTTTTATTGCATTAAGATCTATCATCGACAGGTTTCTCGCGAATATCTTCTCAGGGTATTGCCGCCTGCTGTAATCCTTATGTTATCTGGCTATACAATGTGTCAGTTCTTGATATAATTGTTATATGAAATTTGTTTTTATTCATATATGTAATAAGCTAATACATCAGAGACATAAAGCGATGTATTACTGACTTCGGGCATTCAATAAAAATCATTTCCAGTCTGTTCAGCCAACGGATGAACAGGGATGGTGACAGGGTTTGAAACCAGGGTGGTATGACATATGAAATTGCAGCAACTGCGCTACATCGTGGAGGTTGTTAATCACAATCTGAACGTCAGTTCAACGGCAGAAGGCCTGTACACGTCGCAGCCAGGGATCAGCAAACAAGTACGAATGCTGGAAGATGAACTCGGGATCCAGATTTTTTCGCGCAGCGGAAAACATCTGACACAGGTCACCCCCGCAGGGCAGGAGATTATTCGTATTGCCCGTGAAGTGCTCTCTAAAGTGGACGCCATCAAAGCTGTTGCCGGTGAGCACACTTATCCGGATAAAGGTTCGCTCTACGTCGCGACGACGCACACACAGGCGCGCTATGCCTTGCCGAATGTGATTAAAGGCTTTATCGAGCGATACCCGCGCGTTTCGCTGCACATGCATCAGGGGTCTCCGACACAAATTGCTGAAGCCGTGTCAAAAGGTAACGCGGATTTTGCGATCGCAACCGAAGCGCTGCATCTTTATGACGACCTGATTATGCTGCCTTGTTACCACTGGAATCGCGCCGTGGTGGTTCAGCCGGATCATCCTCTGGCAGGTAAAGAAAAAGTCACCATCGAGGAGCTGGCCGCCTATCCGATTGTTACCTATACCTTCGGGTTTACGGGCCGTTCAGAGCTGGATACTGCGTTTAACCGCGCAGGCCTGACGCCGCGAATTGTTTTCACCGCGACGGATGCTGATGTTATCAAAACCTATGTTCGTCTCGGCCTGGGGGTGGGCGTTATTGCCAGCATGGCAGTCGACCCGGTTCAGGATCCAGATTTAGTCACGGTCGATGCACGGGATATCTTCACGTACAGCACCACGAAAATCGGTTTTCGCCGCAGCACGTTCCTGCGCAGCTATATGTACGATTTCATCCAGCGTTTCGCGCCGCATCTGACACGCGATGTGGTCGATACCGCGATTTCCCTGCGTTCCAACGAAGATATCGAAGAGATGTTTAAAGACATCAAATTGCCGACAAAATAAAGCGTCATATCACGTTGCGGGCGTCTATCCCCCAGTTCCGGCATCCGGTTCTGGGGGATTTTTTTTGTTTGATGATCACTTTGGGCTGTTATGAAATTGTTAACAATATTTTGTGTTATCTTTATAGATGAACTTATAAGCCAGCGGGTTATTCCTACATAATCCACACTGGTATAAGAAATAAGCAGTAAAAGGAGAAGCTATGTCGTCCGATATTCGTAATGGAAGTCTGGATAAACTGGCAGTCCGGAAGAAGGAGTTTCACTACTATAGCCTGCCACTCGCGGCCAAAACGCTGGGAGACATCCAGCGCTTGCCCAAATCCCTCAAGGTATTACTCGAAAATTTGCTACGTCACGTTGATGGTGACACCGTCACGGAAAGTGATCTGCAAGAACTGGTTTCATGGCAAAAAACGGGTCATGCAGACCGTGAAATTGCCTACCGCCCGGCACGCGTCCTCATGCAGGATTTTACTGGTGTGCCTGCGGTGGTGGATCTGGCCGCCATGCGCCAGGCCGTGAAGCGACTTGGCGGTAAAGTCGAACAGGTGAACCCGTTGTCACCCGTCGATCTGGTTATCGACCACTCGGTGACGGTTGATGAGTTTGGTGACACTAAGGCATTCGACGAGAACGTCCGGCTGGAAATGGAGCGTAATAACGAGCGTTATCAGTTCCTGCGATGGGGGCAAAAAGCCTTCAACCGTTTCCGCGTGGTGCCGCCCGGCACGGGTATCTGCCACCAGGTTAACCTTGAATATCTTGGGCAAACCGTCTGGCACGAAGAACAGAATGGTAAAACCATTGCCTATCCTGACACGTTAGTCGGCACCGACTCCCATACGACCATGATCAACGGTCTGGGTATTTTAGGCTGGGGTTGCGGTGGTATCGAAGCTGAGGCGGCGATGCTTGGTCAGCCAGTCTCTATGCTGATCCCTGACGTTGTGGGTTTCAAACTGACGGGCAAGCTGCGTGAAGGTATTACCGCGACGGACCTGGTTCTGACCGTGACTCAGATGCTGCGTAAGCACGGCGTCGTCGGGAAATTCGTCGAGTTTTATGGTGACGGATTATCCGATTTACCGCTCGCAGATCGCGCAACAATCGCCAATATGTCACCAGAATTCGGGGCAACCTGCGGGTTCTTCCCGGTGGACGACGTCACACTCGGCTACATGAAACTCAGCGGGCGCAGCGACGAGCAAATCGAACTGGTCAAAGCTTATTCGCAGGTACAAGGATTATGGCGCAATGCCGGCGACGAGCCGGTATTCACCAGCACGCTGTCGCTGGATATGGGCAGCGTTGAGCCAAGCCTTGCCGGGCCGAAACGCCCGCAGGACAGGGTAACGCTGCACGATGTGCCGAAAGCCTTTAAAGCGGCAACCGAGCTTGAGTTGAGCAACGGCAAACCGGGGCGCAGCGACAAAGAAAGCTTCACGCTGGAAGGCCAGCATGACACGCTCACGACCGGCGCGGTGGTGATTGCGGCGATTACCTCCTGTACCAATACTTCCAACCCCACTGTGCTGATGGCTGCGGGTTTGCTGGCTAAAAATGCCGCAGAAAAAGGGCTGACCAGCAAGCCTTGGGTGAAAACTTCATTAGCGCCGGGCTCCAAAGTGGTGACCGATTATCTTAATGCGGCTGGCCTGATGCCCTGGCTGGAGAAACTGGGTTTCAATCTGGTGGGCTACGGCTGTACAACGTGTATCGGTAATTCCGGGCCACTGCCAGAACCGATTGAATCGGCGATCAAAGCCGGTGATTTGACCGTTGGTGCGGTGCTTTCTGGTAACCGCAATTTTGAGGGACGCATTCATCCGCTGATCAAAACCAACTGGCTGGCGTCGCCGCCGCTGGTGGTAGCATATGCGCTGGCCGGGAATATGAACGTCAATCTGTCACACGACCCGTTGGGTGAAGATGCTGACGGCAAACCGGTTTATCTGAAAGACATCTGGCCATCATCGGCAGAGATTGCCAATGCGGTCGGACAGGTGACAACGGCTATGTTCCACAAGGAATATGCCGAAGTATTCAACGGCGATGCGACCTGGCAGGCTATTCAGGTGGAAGGCACGCCGACTTACACCTGGCAGGAGGATTCCACTTATATCCGCCATCCGCCGTTCTTCAGCGACATGAAAGCAGAGCCTGATGCGCTGGAAGATATTAAAGACGCGCGTATTCTGGCGATTCTGGCGGATTCCGTCACCACCGACCATATCTCTCCCGCCGGGAATATTAAAGCTGAAAGCCCGGCGGGATTGTATCTGAAACAGCACGGCGTGGAACCGAAGGCGTTTAACTCGTACGGTTCGCGACGCGGTAATCATGAAGTGATGATGCGCGGGACATTTGCCAATATCCGTATCAAGAACGAAATGGTGCCGGGCGTTGAGGGCGGCTATACCCGCCATATTCCGTCGCAGGATCCGCTGGCCATTTATGACGCCGCAATGCGTTATCAGCACGAAAATGTCCCGACGGCGGTGATTGCGGGTAAAGAGTATGGTTCAGGCTCCAGTCGCGACTGGGCAGCCAAAGGGCCGCGTTTGCTGGGTGTACGCGTTGTGATTGCCGAATCCTTCGAGCGTATTCACCGCTCCAACCTGATCGGCATGGGGATTTTACCGCTGGAATTCCCTCAGGGCGTGACGCGAAAAACGTTGAAACTGACCGGTGATGAGCAGGTAAGCGTGCGCGGTTTGCAAAGCCTGACGCCGGGGCAGGACGTCGCAGTACATATCACCTTTGCTGACGGACGTGCGGAAATTGTGAATGCGCGCTGCCGTATTGATACGGGCAACGAGCTGACGTATTTCCAGAATGGCGGCATTCTGCATTACGTGATCCGCAAAATGCTCTGAATCCGTTTCCTGCCAAAAAGCCATGAAAAAGGGCACCGTTAAGGTGCCCTTAATATTTTTGTAATATCCTGAAAAAGTTACTTATCGAGCAGGTGGCCCATTTTGGCGGCTTTGGTCGACAGATAACGTTCGTTTTCCGGATTACGGCCAACGATCAGCGGGACACGTTCGGTGATGTTGATCCCGGCTTCAGTCAGGATTTCGACTTTTTTCGGGTTGTTGGTCAGCAGGCGGACAGAATCAACGCCAAGCAGTTTGAACATATCGGCGCACAGCGTGAAATCACGCTCATCGGCGGCGAACCCAAGCTGATGGTTAGCTTCAACGGTATCGTAGCCTTTGTCCTGCAAGGCGTAAGCGCGGATCTTATTGAGCAAACCAATGTTGCGGCCTTCCTGACGGTGATACATCAGGATCCCGCGACCTTCTTCGGCAATATGATTCAGTGCTGCTTCAAGCTGAAAACCACAATCACAGCGCAGGCTGAATAAGGCATCACCTGTCAGACACTCAGAATGAACACGCGCGAGGACAGGTGTTTCGCCGGAGATGTCGCCAAAAACTAACGCCAGGTGGTCGTGCCCGGTGGCCAATTCTTCAAAACCCACCATCAGGAAATCGCCCCAAGGTGTTGGCAGATTGGCTTCTGCCACCCGTTTCAGCTGCATTTTACGCTCCAAAAAAACCACAAATAGTCTTTATTTACAGTGAGTATTTTACTTGTTGTTGCGCATCCTACGTTCAGATGCGGCCTCAGGATAGGGAATCGGTGCCTTTCCATGAAAGCAGGGCACTATTTTGCCACAGTTTGGTTCATATTTTAGCGGGAATATTAGAACAACTCGTTCATTAGTTATGAACGATCCCCTTCATATTTCAAGTCGCTGGCGCGTTAGCTTTGTCCGCGCGCCGGCACTATTACGGTATGTCACCGTTTCCTCAACAACCGGTGCTTAAGGAATGTGAAGCCATAACAACATTGGTACACTCCAACTCTTTTTACGAATGACTGAAGGGACGACTATGTTTGATATCGCCAAACGCACCGCATTCGGCGCGGTTCTTTTAATATTGATGCCGGCAGTCGTCTGGGTGAGTGGCTGGTTATGGACGCCGGGGCAAAACCCGACCCTGCTGCGCCCGCTTTACTGGGTGACTGAAACGGTGAGTCAGCCATGGGGGATCATCACGACGGTAATCCTTTGCGCATGGTTCCTTTGGTGTCTGCGTTTTCGGATTAAACCGGCGATTGGGTTAATCATTATCATTACCGTGGCGGTACTGGTCGGGCAATTTGCTAAAGATATTATTAAAAATGATGTGCGCGAACCCAGGCCCTATGTTGCCTGGCTGGGGTCCTCACATCAGATGAATGTTGATGCGTTTTATGCACTCAAAAACAAAGCGCGCAGCGGACAAGTTAAAGAGATTTTAGCCAGTGACACGCAAATCCCGCACTGGCTGAACAAAAGCTGGCAGGATGATACCGGCTACGCATTTCCTTCGGGACACACCATGTTTGCCGCAACCTGGGCACTGTTAGGCGTCGGGTTACTGTGGCGCCGTAAACACTACAAAACGGTCTGCGTGCTGATGGTGTGGGCGGTTACCGTCATGGGAAGCCGTCTGGTTCTGGGGATGCACTGGCCACGCGATTTGATGGCATCCGTTGGGATTAGCTGGATCCTGGTGACAGTAGCCTGCTGGTTCACGCAGCGTTATATCGGATCACTTACGCCTCCACCGGCTGAAAAACAAGAAATCACCGAGCGTGAGTGAAGGGTATCCATCTGAATTAATGCGGGTTCTTACTGAACCCCTTTAATTTAGTGCTTTTCATCCCCATCTATCATCCATAGGCCAAATTACAGCAGCGCTTGTTACACCACACACATGGCGTATGAAGTTTCTGCTGAGTGCATTTAAAGCCACCGCAATGTTTCCCTGCTTTGTTCGGAAATGCTAACTTATTAGGTCGGGACGAGAGTTTTTGGCATAATTCATCCGGTACATCCGGCATTACAGGAATGAATGTGAAATATCTGCTGATTTTTTTATTTTTACTGGTCATCGTTGTGATTTCTATCACTTTGGGGGCCCATAACGATCAGACTGTGACCTTCAATTATTTGCTGGCACAGGGTGATTATCGCGTCTCAACATTGCTTGCCGTCTTGTTTGCCACGGGTTTCATTCTTGGCTGGGTGATCTGTGGTCTGTTTTACCTTCGGGTTCGTTTGTCACTGGGCCGGGCACAGCGCAAAATCAAGCGTCTCGAGCAGCAAATTGCACCCACGGCCGCCGTTACGCCGCCAGCCGCCTCTTATGATGTCAGCAAGGAATAACCCTCTATGTTAGAACTGCTGTTTCTGTTGTTGCCCGTTGCGGCAGCCTATGGCTGGTACATGGGGCGCAGAAGTTCTCAGCAGGATAAACAGGAAAATGCTAACCGCCTGTCTCGTGAATACGTCGCAGGGGTTAACTTCCTGCTTTCCAACCAGCAGGATAAAGCGGTCGACCTGTTCCTTGAAATGTTGAAAGAGGACAGCAGTACAGTCGAAGCGCATCTGACTCTGGGCAATCTGTTCCGTTCACGTGGTGAAGTTGATCGCGCAATACGTATTCATCAGTCACTGATGGAAAGTGCCTCACTGACTTTTGAGCAGCGGCTTCTGGCCGTGCAGCAACTGGGGCGTGATTACATGGCTGCCGGTTTTTATGACCGCGCGGAAGATATGTTTAATCAACTGGTGAAAGAACAAGATTTCCAGTTGTTTGCTCTGGAACAGTTACTCATCATTCACCAGGCCACCAGTGACTGGCAGAACGCCATTGATGTGGCTGAACGTCTGGTCAAGTTGGGCAAAGAAAACCGCCGCAAAGAAATCGCGCACTTTTGGTGTGAACTGGCGCTGCAGGCCATGGTTTCCGATGATTTCGATAAGGCTACCGGCCTGCTGAAAAAAGCAGCGGCGGCTGATAAGCTCTGTGCCCGCGTGTCTGTCATGCAGGGGCGTATTTTCCTGGCGCAGGGGGAATATCGTAAAGCGGTTGATGCGTTACAGCGTGTACTGGAACAGGACAAAGAGCTGGTCAGCGAAGCGTTGCCGATGCTGCAGGAGTGCTATCAGAATTTGGGTGATACGCTGGCGTGGGCCGAGTTCCTCAAACGCTGCGTTGATGAAAATACCGGCGCTACCGCAGAACTGATGCTGGCTGAAATTATCCATGACGAGGAAGGCCGGGAAACCGCGCAGAACTACATTAATCGTCAGCTTCAGCGCCATCCGACCATGCGCGTGTTCCATCACCTGATGGATTACCATCTGGCGGATGCAGAAGAAGGGCGTGCGAAAGAGAGTCTGGTCTTACTGCGGGATATGGTGGGCGAACAAATTCGTACCAAACCCCGTTATCGCTGTCATAAATGTGGTTTTACGGCGCACTCGCTGTACTGGCATTGCCCATCTTGCCGTGGCTGGGCGACGATAAAACCAATACGTGGATTAGATGGTCAATAACTTCCCCCTGTAACCTGAATTATCAGGGGGAAATTACGCAATATTACTTCTTCTTACTGCTGGTTTTGCGGGCATTCAGCAAAGTACGCAATTTCTTAATCTCTTTTGCTGTCAGCGCGGGTTCAGAGTCTTCTGCAAGATGTTGATTGTCAATTTCATCTTCGATGGCTTTTGCTGCTTTTTTACCTTTCGGCGCTGTAGGATTAAAACTCTCTTCCAGGCGTGCTGCCACTTCTGCACTTAATGAATGTTCCGCTTCGGCGGCGGCGTTTTTGATCAATTCTTTTAATTCGACCGGAATTTTGACGGTCAGCGTTGTTATCTCACTCATTTTTCAGCCTTTCCTTAGAGTAAATTTACAAGTTATGCCAGCGTTGTATCGGCGTCTAGTGCTTAATAAAAATTTAATAAAACTGTCACATTATGTGTAGCTGTGAATTCGGTGACTTGCCATGTAAAATGCGGGCGGCAAAAAAATATTTCCCCTTCCTGAATTGAAACTGACACGAGGCTGACGATATGAAGTCCGAAAATAAAATTAACAATAAAGACTTAAGTTCATCACCTATTGTTGTCGCGTTAGATTACGCGGATAAGTCAGCGGCGCTGGCATTTGCAGATAAAATTGATCCGCGCGATTGCCGTCTGAAAATTGGTAAAGAGATGTTTACCCATTTTGGTCCGCAGATGGTTAAAGATCTGCAGGTACGTGGTTTTGATGTCTTCCTGGATCTGAAATTCCACGATATCCCGAATACCACGGCGCGCGCTGTCGCGGCCGCAGCTGATCTGGGAGTCTGGATGGTGAACGTTCATGCAAGCGGTGGTGCGCGCATGATGTCGGCGGCCAAAGAAGCGTTGCTACCGTTTGGTAAAGACGCGCCGTTACTGATTGCCGTCACCGTGCTGACCAGCATGGAAGGCAGCGATCTGGCGGATCTGGGCATCACTTTATCTCCGGCAGATTACGCCGAACGTCTGGCGCGCCTGACCCGTGACTGCGGGCTGGACGGCGTTGTATGTTCCGCACAGGAAGCCACGCGCTTTAAATCAGCGCTGGGGCAGGAGTTCAAACTGGTGACGCCGGGTATCCGCCCTGCAGGCAGTAAAGCTGACGATCAGCGCCGTGTGATGACGCCGCAGGAAGCATTGGCCGCAGGCGTAGATTACATGGTGATTGGACGTCCTATTACGCAATCAGCCGAACCGGCGCAAACCTTGCGTGAAATCCGTGCCTCTTTGCGCGATTGAGGATAAATGCATGAATAATGACAGCAACAGCCGCTTAGTGTATTCGACCGACACGGGCAGAATTGACGAGCCGAAAGCGATTGTGGCCCGCCCGAAAGGCGACGGCATTGTTCGTATTCAGCGCCAGACCAGCGGACGAAAAGGCAAGGGCGTGTGTCTGATCGCCGGTGTTGATCTTGACGACGTGGCGCTGGATAAACTGGCTGCTGAACTGAAAAAGAAATGCGGCTGCGGTGGTTCGGTGAAAGAGGGCGTGATTGAAATCCAGGGTGATAAGCGTGATTTGCTGAAACAACTGCTTGAAGCCAAAGGGATGAAAGTCAAACTTGCGGGTGGCTGATTTATTTATTGGACGTTGGCTATAAACAATAAGATGCTGCATCCATGACGGTGCAGCATCTTGCTTTACCTTTCGAGATATCACAACGCTAACTTACGTTGTTTGCCATTCATTCCATGGCAATAAAGTTGACCTGAAAAACTGCCAAATCCTATTTTTAGCTTTATTCGTTGCTTACGCTGACGTTTTTGATGCGACTCAATAGAACTTATTATCACCGGCCGTTTTATTTACTGACCTGGTGCCCGATAATACCACCGACAGCCGCACCACCTAATGTCCCTAACGTGCTGCCGTCCGTCAGCACTGCACCACCCAGCGCACCGGCACCGGCACCAATTGCGGTATTACGGTCACGTTTAGACCAATTACCACAAGCGGTAACAGACATCGCCAAAGTCAGAACCAGTGCAATACCGGCAACGCGTTTATTTACAATCATCATTATGTTTCTCCTATCCAGACGCAGTTGTGCATCCGTTAATTAAAAATAGTGAAATTGATATTCATTCACTAGGTGAATAATCTTAATTCACCACGAGCCCGTCTTCTCACCACACAAAAAACTAAAAAGCCGGGCAGGCATTTCACTGTTTGTGGGATGAATGGGCACTTTTACGTTTGCAGCAGATCTGTACGCACTCTTTAGCGATTTGCCCCATACCTGCGATCTTCCGCCGACCAGACAATAAAGCATCGTAAAAGAGGGAACCAAGATGCTTAAACAACTGAAAGAGCAGGTATTGGAAGCCAATCTGGCATTGCCGCGCCACAATCTGGTGACCTTTACCTGGGGGAATGTCAGTGCGGTTGATCGTCAGCAAGGGCTGGTTGTTATCAAACCTTCTGGTGTTGAATACGATCATATGGGCGTGGACGATATGGTGGTGGTGGAGCTGGAAACCGGCAGAATTGTTGAAGGTAGTAAAAAGCCGTCTTCTGATACCGATACCCATCGTGTGCTTTACCTGAATTTCCCGCAGGCTGGTGGCATTGTGCATACCCATTCGCGACACGCGACCATCTGGGCACAAGCGGGATTAGACATACCTGCGTGGGGCACAACGCATGCCGATTATTTCTACGGTAACATTCCTTGCACACGCCTGATGACCCACGAGGAAATTGCAGGTCGTTATGAATGGGAAACCGGAGAAGTGATTGTCAAAACGTTTGCAGAGCGGAATCTGTCGCCTGCGGATATCCCTGCGGTTCTGGTTCATTCGCACGGCCCTTTTGCCTGGGGAAAAGATGCGGAGAATGCGGTGCATAATGCCGTGGTATTGGAAGAAATCGCTTATATGGGGATATTCTCCCGCCAACTGACACCGCAATTACCGGATATGCAGCCGCAGTTGCTGGATAAACATTACCTTCGCAAACACGGCAAGAATGCTTACTACGGCCAGTAATCCAAGCGGCACGCAGAGGATAAAATGAGGCAGTCAGCCAACCAGGCTGACTTTCATACCCGCGGCTTCCAGCTGCCGCTGATATTCATTTGGGAGCCTGTCATCGGTAATCACATGGTTGAATGCGCTGACAGGTCCAAGCGGATTGAGGTTAATCTGGCCGAACTTTGATGAATCCGTTAGTACAATATTTTCTGCCCCTTTTGCGACAACCGAATTGACGACATCCGCACGCAGCATGTCACGCCCGGTAAAGCCGGTGGTATCGGTAAAACCATCAATCCCCATGAAGGCCTTGCTGAAATTCATTTGCTGCAGACACAGTTTTGTCAGCGGGCCGACCACGGTCTGGCTGGTTTTCTGGTACATTCCACCTAGCAGTACGACCTCACACGGCATGCTTTTCAGTAGCGATGCCACATAACTGCTGACGGTAATCACCGTCAGGTTTTTTTTGTCGGCGAGATATTGCGCGAGCAGAGCGATGCTGCTGCCGCTTTCGAAAAATACCGTTTCTCCGTCGCGAATTAACGAGGCAGCAAACTTAGCCAGTTTCTGCTTTTGTGCAAAATTCGACATCATTCGGGTATCAACATCATCGGTCTGAATTGCGACGGCGAAACCGTGCGCCCGGCGCAGATAATGCCGCTGTTCCAGCAGGTTAAGGTCATGCCGGATTGTGACTTCAGAAACCTGACAAATATGTGACAACTCGCTGACGCTGATCCGTTGTTTATCGTTAACCCACTGCAGAATAATTTGCTGTCTGTCGTTCATGATTGCCTGAAAAGAGGGGCGGCCAGAACCGCCCTTAAAGGTAAATGTCAGATGCGAACATTAAAGCGAATGTTCAGTGCGGGCGATAATATCATCCTGCGCCTCCGGCGATAAGGCCGTAAAGAACGCGGAATACCCCGCCACACGCACCACGAGGTCGCGATAGTTTTGGGGTTCTTTGCGCGCTTTTAGTAACGTTTCGCGAGAAACGATATTGTACTGCACATGCCAGCCGTGATGATGTTCAAAGAATGTCCGCAGCATCAACATTAATGTCTGACGGTCACCTTCATTTTCCAATGACGCCGGATTGAGCTTCTGGTTCAGCAATACGCCGCCGAGAATGGCTTCAGTCGGCAATTTGCCCAGTGAGTTAAAGACCGCTGTCGGCCCGAGATGGTCAGTACCCGAAGCCGGGCTGGCACCTTCTGCCAGGGGTGTAAAGGCCTTGCGGCCATCCGGTGTGGCGGTAGTGGCCGCCCCGAAGGGGACATTCGCAGAGATAGACGATGTGCCCGCGTAATATGTTCCGCCGACCGGACCGCGGCCAAAACGAGTATTGTGGTAATTTGATAATTCGTCGATATAACACTGATAGGCGCGAACCAACAGGTGATCGACTTCGTCATGGTCGTTACCGTATTTCTCTGCACCATTAATCAGGCGCTGACGCAACCGCTCGCCGTCTATCCCGGCATAATCTGATGCCAGCGCGGCGGCCAGTTCCTGCTGCCCGACAATCCCCTGATCAAAAACCAGTTTTTTCACTGCGGAAAGGCTATTGCCGAGGTTGGCAATCCCGACCTGTAAGCCGGAAACCCAGTCATACTTTGCACCACCTTGCTTAATGGTTTTTCCGCGTTCAATACAATCATCGACCAGCGCAGAACACAGAATATCGGGGGCATTTTCTTCCAGCACGGTGTCGACGACACATTCAATTTCGATGGATTTACGTGTGTAATAGCGGATCTGCGCATCCCATTGTGCAAAGACTTGTTCGAAACTTTCGAAATTTCCTTGTGACAAACCGCGTTCCTGCGCCAGGAAGCGGGACTGACTTTTTGCGTCCCGGCCTTGCTCCATCGCCGCCAGCATCACGCGGGCAAAGTTGATGAAACTCATCCCGGTGCAGCGATAACCCCATTTGCCGCCGACGGCCGTTTCGATACAACCGATGGCCGCGTAGTCATAGGCATCCTGTTTTTCTACCCCAAGCTTGATGAATTCCGAAATGACAATTTCATCGTTATTAAACGCGGGCATCCCAAAGCCGCAGCGGATCACCTGCACACAGGCATCCAGAAAATCACTGCTCATGCCAGCGTGATACCGCACGCTGAGGTTCGGTTGGGTAGAGCGCAACTGACCGCACGATTCCAGAATAGCGTAAGAAAGCGGATTCACGGCATCAGACGCCACGCCGTTATGCAAACACTGGCCACCGATGGTGACGTTTTGATACAACGGGCTGCCTGCGGATGCTTTGGAGTGTGTGCCGGAACGGATTTTGTTCACTTCCAGTAATTTCAGCCAGCAGCTTTGTAACAGCTCAACGGCGTGGTCGCGCTCAAGCGTCTGCTCAAGTTCCACGTCACGGCGGTAGAAAGGATACAAATACTGATCCATGCGGCCAAATGAGACAGAGTGACCGTTGGATTCGATCTGCAATATCAGCTGAATGAAATAACACAACTGCAATGCCTGCCAGAAATTTTCTGGTGGCTGATGAGCAATCACTTCACAGTTTGCAGCCATCGCCAGCAGCTCATCCCTGCGTTTTTCGCGTGTTTCTGTTTGAGCCATTTCTCTTGCCAGCTGCACGAAACGGGCAATGTGGTCGCTGACGGCTGACAGAGTGATATCGATGGCTTTCAGCAGTTGCTCTTTATGCAAATCCTCCCAGTCGGTCAGTTGAATACGATTGCGGCGTTCATCAACTTTATCGCGCAGGCCATCTAATCCCAGCTCCAGCAACAGCGGGAAATTGACGGCCAGATGTGCATCGCCGGACGTCATATTACCTTCTGCTTTCACAATACCGCTGTCGAGCAGGGCTTTCTGTTCGTCGGTAAACATCCCGTAACAGCGATCCTGCACCGTTTGCCCGCGCCACCACGGGCAGATTTCATGCAAAATGCTTTTGTTGGTTTCGCTGACGCTAAAGCCTGCGCCCGGACGGTCGGCAAGCGCGTCAATCTCACTTTCAATCCACCCGACGGTATATTCCGGGAAAATGGGCGCGGCCCGCACTTCGCTCGCCTGGTTACCGACGATCAGCTCATCGTGTTTGATCCAAATAGTGCGTTTACTCAGATGCTCCGCCAACGCGAGTGCCCGGCGCACAGCCAGCGGTTTGTCGGCATTCTGCTGATAAATGTGTGTGTAATGTTGTGCCCGCTGGGTGCATACCGGCGGTTTCACAATATGAATCAGGGCCTCTTTGTGTGACCGGATGCGCGCAGACAGGGTATTGAGATTCAGCAGGGTCATGTTTTTATCCTTTTAGCTGTACACGGAGCCCTTTTCCGATGGCGTATTCTTCGGCGAACGTCAGCAGGTCGGGGTCATTTAATGGCTGGCGCGGAGCCAGATAGGGTTGCCCAAGCAGGACATATTTATTGATGCCGAGTGTGTGGTAGGGCAAAAAGTGAATGTCCTCACAACCGGTTTCATTAGCGGCAAAATCGACGATCTGGCGGATTGAAGCCCGGTCTGCATTAAAATCGGGGATCAGCGGGACGCGAACGGTGAGCTTTTGCCCGGCAGCGGCAAGACGGCGAAAATTGTCCATTACCCGTTTTGCGCAACCACCGGTCAGGCGTTTGAAAGGCTTATCGGCGACGTGTTTTAAATCCGCCAGCAGTAAATCCAGTGCGCCAAGAGAAGGCGCGATATATTTCCATGGCACATGAAGACAGCTTTCCACGGCAGTATGCAGCCCTGCCTGCTGGCAACGTTGCAACAACGCCAGCACCGTTTGTGGGTGCATGAAAGGTTCGCCACCTGAGAGCGTTACACCGCCGCCTGTGCGCTGATAAAAGGGGGTATCGCGTAAAATTTGCTGCATGAGTGAGCCCATTTCCGTCTCATCACCACAAACACTGAGCGCGCCGCCCGGGCAGGTTTGTTCTATCTGACACAAATCGCTCACAAGAAGCTTTTCCCGATGGATCCGGATCCCGTTGTTTTCTGAGGTGACGGCATGTGGGAAGTGTATTGCGCATTCCCTACACCCCGGAGTACACAGACGGGAATCAAAGAGTACGTCAGGTGCTAACGATTGACTTTCCGGGTTCTGGCACCACGTGCAGCGAAGAGAACATCCTTTCAGGAATACGACAGTGCGGATCCCCGGGCCGTCATGGGTGGAATAACGCTGCACATTAAATATCATTTTGAAGTCCTTTCTTAGATTTCTTCCTTCGTAATTTATATTCTTTCATATGAAAGTGATTTTGACAGCGATCAACAAACAACGGGCTTGCAGGCGTACACTCTCTGAACTTTGCATTCACTCACAAGTTTCCGGGAGAGAGTTATGGAGCTGTATCTCGATACTGCCGATGTTATTGCGGTAAAACGTCTGTCACGCATCCTGCCGCTGCAAGGCGTGACGACTAACCCGAGTATTGTCGCTAAAGAGGGGAAATCGTTATGGGAAGTACTGCCTGCGCTGCGCGATGCTCTGGGCGGTCACGGCAAATTATTTGCACAAGTGATGGCTTCTGATGCTGAGCAAATGGTCGCGGAGGCTTTGCTGCTTTCGCAGCGGATCCCCGGATTAGTGGTAAAAATCCCGGTGACAAGCGAAGGCCTGGCCGCGATAAAAAAATTAAAAGGATTGACTATTCCGACACTGGGCACGGCCGTTTATGGCGCAGGACAAGGGCTCTTAGCCGCGCTGGCCGGTGCAGAGTATGTTGCCCCTTACGTGAATCGTCTGGATGCGCAGGGTGGGGACGGTATTGCCACAGTCAGGGAATTACAGACATTGCTTAGCCTGCATGCCCCGCAATCGAAAGTGTTAGCCGCCAGTTTCAAAACGCCACGTCAGGCGATTGAGTGCCTGCTGACGGGCTGCCAGTCGATCACTTTACCTGTTGATGTTGCCGAGCAACTGCTTGATACCCCAGCAGTAAAATCAGCAGTGGAAAAATTTGATACCGACTGGCGTCAGGCATTCAGCAGCCTGTCTATCAACTGATATTCCCCTGGATATTACCTAACCCGCACAGGCCACTGTTGCGGGTTTTTTGTTTTATGGCTCAGGCAGTTTGCCTGTGTAATCCGAAAATGATTCGGAATTGTGATTTCGGTCTGAAATTAAATATTGACTGCGGTTTTTATTAAAACCGGAGATCTAAAAAATAGAAACATCGTTTCATTTTATGCAGCGGATCACTTTTATACACCTGGTAAATGGATATCGTAGCGAAATTCAGAAGCCCTATACTTTAAAATCAGGTGAAAAATTATGCACATTAAACGAGCGATAGAAAGAATCCCTGGCGGAATGATGTTAGTCCCTCTCTTCCTTGGTGCGCTGTGCCATACATTTGCGCCGGATTCGGGTAAATATTTCGGTTCATTCACTAATGGGCTGATGACCGGGACTGTACCGATTCTGGCCGTCTGGTTCTTCTGCATGGGGGCCTCAATCAAGCTCAGTGCCACCGGTACTGTGCTGCGTAAATCCGGGACGCTGGTGGTGACTAAAATCGCCGTTGCATGGGTTGTGGCCGCGGTGGCATCGCGATTTATGCCCGAAAATGGTGTTGAGTTTGGCTTCTTCGCCGGGCTTTCCGTCCTGGCACTGGTCGCCGCAATGGATATGACCAACGGCGGCCTGTATGCCTCGGTCATGCAACAGTACGGCACGAAAGAAGAGGCGGGCGCATTCGTGCTGATGTCTCTGGAATCCGGTCCGCTGATGACGATGATCATTCTCGGCACGGCTGGCATTGCTTCTTTCGAACCCCACGTATTTGTGGGCGCAGTGTTGCCATTCCTGGTCGGTTTTGGATTAGGGAACCTGGACCCCGAGTTGCGTGAATTCTTCAGTAAAGCGGTACAAACATTGATCCCATTCTTCGCCTTTGCATTGGGTAACACCATCAACCTGAGTGTGATTGCTCAAACGGGTCTGCTGGGTGTGATGCTGGGCGTCGCTGTTATTATCATCACCGGCATTCCGTTGATCCTCGCGGATAAATTCATCGGCGGCGGTGATGGTACCGCAGGGATTGCAGCATCCAGCTCTGCAGGGGCTGCCGTAGCGACGCCGGTGCTGATCGCAGAAATGGTGCCACAGTTTAAGCCGATCGCTCCAGCCGCCACTGCGCTGGTCGCGACCTCTGTGATCGTGACATCGATATTAGTGCCGATTTTGACGGCTATGTGGTCGAGAAGAGTGAAGAACAAAGCGGTGAAAGGCAAAGTGGCGATCGATCCGCCGATGGCAAGCGTTAAATAATTGCCGAACCGTTTTACTCCTTCACCCTCATTGGTGAAGGAGTAAAACCAGCCCGAAACAGACCACTTCTCACATCAGATCTTCGAGTCGTTTGTACAATTCCCTGAAGACTTCCCGCCGCTTCATATACTCAGCATGTCGTTGCACATCAGGCTTATGCACCTGTTCCAATTCCAGTGGCGGTAAAAATGTCGACAACGGCCTGTCTTCATTCATCGCGATTTGTGCTAACCGCGCTGCGCCAAGTGCCGGCCCGACATCACCACCAGTACGGTACTCCAGCGTTTCCCCACTGATATCGGCCAGCATTTGTCGCCAGTAAGGGCTGCGTGCGCCACCGCCAATGAGGGTAATGCTATGAGGTTTCAAACCTGTGGCGTGTAATACATCCATTCCATCGGCGAGAGCAAAACCGACACCTTCAAGCACGGCACGGGCAATATCTGCGGGGCCATGTTGATGCGTCAGGCCAAATAATGTGCCTTTGGCATTCGGGTTGTTGTGTGGCGTGCGTTCGCCAGAGAGATAAGGTAAGAACCAGACCGGGGAATCAGCGGGTTGGGTATTTTCAGCCAGATTGATCAGTTCAGCCACGGTGGCAGTGCCGGTCAGTTTCGCCGCCCAGTCCAGGCAAGAGGCCGCGCTGAGCATGACGGACATCAGATGCCAGGTATCCGGCAAGGCATGGCAGAAACTGTGCACCGCCTGTTGCGGGTTACTGAGGAAACCCTCGCTGACGGCAAAGTAAACACCAGAAGTCCCCAGCGAAAGCATCGCCTGCCCGGTTTTATAAAGCCCGACACCCACGGCGCCCGCAGCATTGTCGCCACCCCCCGCAATAACCGGTACGGAATCCATGTTCCAGCGCGAGGCAAGCGCAGGCAGTAAATTACCGGTAATCTGGTTGCCTTCGAAGAGTGCTGGCATTTGTGCGCGCGCCAGCCCGGTTGCGTGCAATAACTCGTCGCTCCAGTCACGTTTAGCCACATCAAGCCACATCGTCCCCGCCGCGTCTGACATATCGCTTGCGAAAACGCCGGTCATCAGCCAGCGCAAATAATCTTTTGGGAGTAAAACTTTGTCGATTTTGGCAAACAGCTCGGGTTCATTTTCGCTTAACCAGAGGAGTTTGGGCGCAGTAAAACCGGGCATCATCAGATTGCCGGTAATCTGGCGCGAACCGGGAACGGTCGCTTCCAGTTTCTGGCACTGTCTGTAGCTGCGGCCATCGTTCCATAAAATGGCCGGACGTAAAATCTGTTGTTGCGCATCCAGCAGCGTTGCGCCATGCATCTGGCCCGTCAGGCCAATCGCTTTGACGTTTTGCAGGGAACATTGTTGTGCCAATGCAGAGATCGCCTGATCTGTGGCAGCCCACCAGTCGGCAGGGTTTTGTTCAGACCACAGCGGATGTGGACGGGAAAGGGTGAGTGCCTCGCTGTGGCTGGCAACAACCTGGCCTTCTTCGCTAAGTAATATGGCTTTGACGCCGGAGGTGCCGAGATCTATACCGAGATACATGATGTTTCCCTTATCTATCAACCTGTCTTTTTAAACGATTTACGCCCTGCAAATCCGCATCAGACGGGGCAGGGCGTAAACACATTTTTGCGAATTAACCAAACAGATAGCGGTTAACCAGATTTTCCAGACGCTCCTGCTGACCGCTCTGATGCTGAGGATTAATGGCATTTTGCTGTGCGTAATGGCTCAGGGATTCGAGTGACATTTTACCTTGCAAAATTTGCTGGCCTAATTCTGTATTCCAGCCGGCATAACGCTGCGCGATGTTTTTATCCAACTCACGGCTTTCAATCATGCGAGCAGCAACTTTCAGGGCCAAAGCCATCGTGTCCATGCCGCCAATATGGCCGTAGAACAGGTCGTATTTATCCGTGCTCTGACGGCGGACTTTGGAGTCAAAGTTCAGGCCACCCGTCGTGAAACCACCTGCTTTAATGATTTCGTACATGACCAATGCGTTTTCTTCAACACTGTTTGGGAACTGATCGGTATCCCAACCACACTGAGGATCGCCACGGTTGGCGTCGACCGAACCAAAGATTCCGAGTGCAATTGCGTTGGCAATTTCATGGTGGAATGAATGACCCGCAAGCGTAGCGTGGTTTGCCTCGATATTCACTTTGATTTCTTTTTCCAGCCCAAACTGTTTCAGGAAACCGTACACAGAGGCCACATCATAATCATATTGATGTTTGGTCGGTTCCTGTGGTTTAGGTTCGATCAGCAATGTCCCCTGGAAACCAATTTTATGTTTGTGTTCAACGACCATTTGCATGAAGCGGCCCAGTTGCTCACGTTCCTGACGCAGATCGGTGTTCAGCAGGGTTTCGTAACCTTCACGGCCGCCCCACAGAACGTAATTTTCTCCGCCCAGGCGTTTGGTTGCATTCATCGCATTGACCACCTGCGTGGCGGCCCAGGTGTAAATTTCCGGGTTTGGGTTCGTTGCCGCGCCCGCACCAAAGCGTGGGTTAGAGAAACAGTTTGCTGTACCCCAGAGCAGCTTAACGCCGGTGGATTCCTGCTTTTGTGCCAGGACGTCGGTCATGACGGCCAGATTGTTCACATATTCTTTGATCGATGCGCCTTCAGGCGATACATCCACGTCGTGGAAGCAGTAATAAGGTACATTCAGTTTCTGGAAAAACTCAAAAGCCACGTCAGCTTTGCTTTTTGCCAGTTCGAGTTCATTGCCAGGCTGTTGCCACGGGCGAACAAACGCGCCCGGCCCGAACATATCATTACCGTTCCAGCAGAATGTGTGCCAGTAACACGCGGCGAAACGCAGATGCTCAGCCATGGTTTTGCCGAGGATCACTTCTTCAGGGTTGTAATGACGGAATGCCAGCGGGTTAGTGCTGTTAGCACCTTCGTAACGAACGGCGTCGAGCTTGTCGAAATATGCGTGCATTGAAAACTCCTTGAAAACGGGCCCAGCGGGACTGGGAGGCTGAGGCTCTATCTTCGGAGTTGATGTTTCATCTAACAATTACGTTATTTCACACTCAATTTAATAGAATTATTAAGTGTGCGGCAGATCTCATAAATACCCCTTTTTATTGCCATTTTTTATTCATTTTTCGTGATGTCTCGATAATAAAAGTATTCATCCTGTGTGTATTAACATCAAACCATGATCCCCATCATAGTTCCTGAAATAAACAAAAAATCGTAATGCAGGGATTAAAATCTGCAATTGCCGATTAATTACCCAGCGACAACAATCTTTGTGTCATTGCTGTACGAATTTCTCTGCCTCTACTTATTCTTATAAAAGGTCTACATGATGAAAATGAATAAAATAATTCTTTCTGCCTGTGCCGCATTAGTGCTATTTAGCCAGTCAGGGTTTGCAAAAGAAATTAAAATTGGTATGGCTATTGATGACTTACGCCTGGAGCGCTGGCAAAAAGACCGCGATATCTTTGTGGCTAAAGCCAAAACGCTGGGTGCAGATGTTTTTGTGCAATCCGCCAACGGCAACGAAGAAACGCAGATGGCGCAAATCGAAAATATGATTAACCGCGGTGTCGATGTTTTGGTGATCATTCCTTATAACGGTGAAGTACTGAGCAATGTGATCGCGGAGGCTAAGCGGGAAGGGATCAAAGTTCTGGCCTATGACCGTATGATTAATAACGCGGATATCGATTTTTATATCTCTTTTGATAATGAAAAAGTGGGTGAACTTCAGGCGAAAAGCCTGGTTGAGCGGGTCCCTCAGGGGAATTATTTCCTGATGGGCGGATCACCGGTGGACAATAACGCCAAGTTGTTCCGCGCAGGTCAGATGAAAGTTCTTAACCCGCTAATTAAAGACGGAAAAATTAAGGTCGTCGGCGATCAGTGGGCGGACGGTTGGCTGCCTGAAAATGCCTTAAAAATCATGGAGAATGCGCTGACCGCGAATAACAACAAGATCGACGCCGTCGTGGCCTCAAATGACGCCACCGCCGGTGGCGCCGTTCAGGCTCTGTCCGCGCAAGGCCTGGCGGGTAAAGTGGCGATTTCGGGTCAGGATGCTGACCTTGCTGCAATTAAGCGTATTGAAGCTGGCACACAAACGATGACGGTCTATAAGCCGATTACAAAACTGGCGAATGACGCTGCAGAAATTGCCGTACAGTTAGGAAACGGCGAAACACCGAAATCGAATGCCACACTTAATAATGGTAAAAAAGAAGTGCCTTCATATTTGCTGACGCCTATTCAGGTTGATAAAAATAATATTGAAAGCACCGTGGTGGCTGACGGATTCCATAAGAAAACTGATCTGTAATTTTTCAATATTTTCTTCCGAAACAACACTTCCATGCGAGGTGTTGTTTCTGGTGGAGGTCAAAATGCCAGAACAATATGAAAAATTACCCTTGCTGGATATGCGTAATATCACCAAAAAATTTGGTGCGGTGAAAGCTGTCGATAATATCAGCCTGACGCTGTCAGCCGGTGAGGTATTATCACTGTGTGGGGAGAATGGGTCAGGGAAATCAACGTTAATGAAAGTACTGTGCGGTATTTACCCGCATGGAACCTTTGACGGTGATATTTATTTTGCAGGAGAGAGGCTTACTGCGAAAGGGATCCGTGACACTGAACAAAAAGGGATTGCAATTATTCATCAGGAACTGGCTCTGGTGAAGCAACTCAGCGTGCTGGAGAATATGTTTCTGGGCAACGAGTGGGGCCGGTATGGCATGCTCGATACCGATAAAATGTACCTGCGCTGCCAGCGTATGTTGGCACAAGTAAAACTCAATATTGACCCGCACACCCTGGTCGGTGACCTGGGCCTGGGCCAGCGACAACTGGTTGAAATTGCCAAAGCGCTGAACAAACAGGTCCGGCTGCTGATTCTGGATGAGCCGACCGCATCACTGACGGAAAGTGAAACAGCCATTTTACTCGATATTATCCGCGACCTGCGGCATCACGATATTGCCTGTATTTATATTTCTCACAAGCTCACTGAAGTTAAAGCCATTTCCGACAAGCTTTGCGTTATCCGCGACGGCAGGCAAATTGCAACCTGTAGTGCGGACAGTACGTCGGAGAAAGAGATTATCGCCATGATGGTTGGCCGTGAACTGACGGAGCTGTTTCCTCCGCGTGAACGCCTGATCGGCGAGGAGATTTTACGTGTTGAGAATCTTACCGCATGGCATCCGGTTAACCGACATATCCGGCGTGTGGATAACGCCAGTTTTACCTTGCGCCAGGGCGAAGTGTTAGGCGTAGCGGGGTTGGTCGGCGCAGGCAGAACCGAAACGATGGAGTGCCTGTTTGGCGTCTATCCCGGGCGCTGGTCCGGGGATATCTGGCTGGAAGGGCGCAAAACAGAGATTACGGATTGCCGTGATGCGATGCGTCAGGGGCTGGCGATGGTGCCGGAGGATCGTAAACGCGACGGGATCGTGCCGGTTATGGCGGTAGGCAGCAACATCACGTTGGCGGCACTCAGCCAGTTCAGTGGTGGGGGTATTTTGCGTGAAGCGCAGGAGCAACACACCATCAGCGAATCAGTAAAACAGCTCAAAATTAAAACACCCACTCCTGAAATGCCCATCGGACGGTTGAGCGGAGGTAATCAACAAAAGGCCATTCTGGCGCGTTGCCTGCTACTCAACCCCAAAATTCTGATCCTTGATGAGCCGACCCGGGGCATTGATGTGGGGGCAAAGCATGAAATCTACAAACTCATTGGCCAACTGGCCTCGCAGGGGATGGCGGTTATCGTCATTTCATCCGAACTGCCGGAAGTTCTGGGGCTCAGCGATCGGGTAGTAGTAATGCATCTGGGGCAGGTGAAAGCCTGTCTGGATAACAACAATTTAAGTCAGGAGCAGGTCATGGAAGCCGCTTTGAGGAGTGAAGATTATGTCTAAATTTCCCCAGCCAGGTGCTACGCCGGCATCCGCAGACGGTGGTGAGGTCAATACCAAATTGCCTGTAGAGAAACTTAAAAGCATAAACCTGCAAGTCTTCGTCATGCTGGCGGCTATCGCCGTGATTATTATCTTTTTCAGCATGGCCACTGAAGGTGCCTATATCAGCGCCCGTAACGTTTCAAACCTGCTGCGTCAGACGGCCATCACCGGCATTCTGGCGGTCGGTATGGTATTTGTCATTATCTCAGCAGAAATCGATTTGTCCGTCGGGTCAATGATGGGATTGCTGGGCGGTGTGGCGGCAATTTTTGATGTCTGGCTGGGCTGGCCATTGCCGCTCACTATTGTGGTGACATTAGTGCTTGGGCTGTTGCTGGGGGCCTGGAATGGTTGGTGGGTGGCCTATAGAAAAGTGCCGTCTTTCATCGTGACACTGGCCGGAATGCTGGCGTTTCGTGGCATCTTGATCGGTATTACGAGTGGCACAACGGTTTCTCCGACCACTCCGGCGATGTCATTAATCGGGCAAAGTTACCTGCCGGATTCGTTCGGTTTTGGTCTCGGCGCTCTCGCGCTGGTGTTGTTTATTGGCTGGCAATGGCGTCGTCGTAAACAGCGCGCAGCGCTGGGGTTATCGCTGAGTGCAGCCAGAAATGATGTGACCCGTCAGGCACTGACGGCTGTTATCGCGCTGGGTGCCATATACCTGCTTAACGATTACCGGGGGGTACCAACGCCGGTGCTGATTCTGGTGGCGCTGATGCTGGGTGGCATGTTTATGGCCTCCCGCACGGCATTTGGCCGACGTATCTACGCCATTGGCGGCAACATCGAAGCCGCCCGCCTGTCAGGTGTCAACGTTGAGCGCAGTAAGCTGGCTGTTTTTGCTATTAATGGCCTGATGGTGGCGATTGCCGGGCTGATCCTCAGCTCCCGTCTGGGGGCAGGTTCGCCTTCAGCCGGGAATATTGCCGAGCTTGATGCCATCGCTGCGTGCGTGATTGGTGGAACCAGTCTGGCGGGCGGTGTCGGTAGCGTTGCGGGTGCGGTTATGGGGGCATTTATCATGGCCTCCCTGGATAACGGCATGAGCATGCTGGATGTCCCGACGTTCTGGCAGTACATCGTAAAAGGCGCAATTTTATTGCTGGCAGTGTGGATGGATTCCGCAACCAAAAGGCGGGCATAAAACCGGCAAAAGGTGAGGTGTTTATAGGCAGTTCCCCAGGAAAACCTGAGGATCCTCACATATTCACTATGCTAAACCTACGCCAGCCACGGTGTTGTGCTATTGACCAACGCAATCAGCCTCATTCATTTGCCTTAATGAATGAGGCTTTAGCTTATTTGATTACCAGTGAGAAACAGGCATGTTTGAAAAACGTTATCGGATCACACTGTTATTTAATGCCAACAAAGTCTACGACCGTCAGGTGGTGGAAGGTGTTGGTGAATATCTGCAAGCCTCACAGAGTGACTGGGATATCTTCATTGAAGAGGATTTTCGCTGCCGCATAGACAACATAAAAGACTGGTTAGGGGACGGTGTGATCGCCGATTTTGACGATCGGGAAATTGAAACCTTACTGAAAGGGCTGAATGTCCCTATCGTTGGCGTAGGGGGCTCTTATCATCGTGAAGAGGATTATCCGCCGGTGCATTACATTGCGACGGATAACTACGCGCTGGTGGAAGCGGCCTTTATGCATCTGAAAGAAAAGGGCATCAATCGTTTTGCCTTTTACGGCTTACCGGATGCTGGCGGAAAACGCTGGGCGCAGGAGCGTGAATTTGCATTCCGGAAACTGGTATCTGCCGAACAATATCAGGGCGTCGTATATCAGGGAATGGAAACGGCACCGGAGAACTGGCAACACGCTCAGAACCGGCTGGCAGACTGGGTGCAAACCCTGCCGCAGCAAACTGGAATTATCGCCGTCACTGATGCCCGTGCCCGCCATTTATTGCAGGTTTGCGAGCACCTGAACATACCCGTGCCCGAAAAACTTAGCGTCATTGGTATCGATAACGAAGAGTTGACCCGCTATCTCTCCCGCGTGGCATTGTCATCCGTGGTGCAGGGCACTCGTCAGATGGGTTATCGCGCGGCAAAGCTTTTGCATCAGTTGCTGGGCCAGCGTGACCTGCCGTTGCAACGTATTCTGGTTCCACCGGTTAAGGTTGTAGAACGGCGTTCAACGGACTTCCGTTCACTGCGTGATCCGGCGGTCATTCAGGCGATGCATTACATCCGTTACCACGCCTGCAAAGGCATCAAAGTAGAACAGGTTCTCGATGCTATCGGGATGTCGCGATCAAACCTGGAGAAACGTTTTAAGGATGAAACCGGGCAAACGATTCACGGTGTGATCCACGAAGAAAAACTCGACCGTGCCCGTAATCTGCTGGCGGCCACGTCGATTTCAATTAACGAGATCTCCCAAATGTGCGGATATCCGTCATTGCAATATTTCTATTCGGTTTTCCGCAAAGGGTATGAAATGACGCCCAAAGAATACCGCAGTATTCACGGTGAAAGCGTCTATCAGGAGCTGTAACCAGACTATAAAAAATGCCCTGCTTATCTCTAAGCAGGGCAGCTATAACAGCGATATTGGTTGATTTACTACAGCGTAATCACCAGAGAGCCTGAACCTGCTGAAGGTGTCAGCATCAGCCCCATCTCCACCGGTTTGTGGGCCGCACCGCTCACTTCCCTGACTGTGTTCAGGCTACGCAAGCACAGCGTCCATCCCCGCGCCTGCCCCTCATGAGTTATCGTAATCAGCCCTTCAGCCCGATGGGCTTTCAGGCTGAAAACGACTTTCCCATTCAGGTCAGTGATCACACTTTGCGCCACCGCCCCGTCCTCAAGTTCGAAGAGGTGGAATTCCGGCCGCTCGCTGTAATCGTAATCCGGCTTTTCACTGTTGCTGCCTAGCGCCAGCAGCGTATTCGGGCGCACATACAACGGCAGGCTGTCAAAGCCATGCTGCTGCCGGTGCCAGCGTGAGCCTTCGGCGACATCGTTGCTGAGCAGGTGTGTCCAGCGGCCCTGCGGCAGATAGAAATCTACGTCGCCTTGTTCACTGAAGACCGGCGCGACCAGCAGGTTATCGCCCAGCATGTACTGCCGGTCAAGATAATCGCAGGCCGGATCCTCCGGGAATTCAAGCATCATGGCGCGCATTACCGGTGTTCCGTGGCTCGCGGCCTGCGCAGACGCCGGATACAGATACGGCATCAGACGGCATTTCAGCTGTGTGAACTGACGCACCACGTCGCAGGCTTCGTCGTCATAAACCCAGGGTACACGGTAAGATTTACTGCCGTGCAGGCGGCTGTGGCTCGACAGCAGGCCGAAGGCGCACCAGCGTTTGTAGATATGTGCCGGCGCAGTATTTTCGAAACCGCCGATATCGTGGCTCCAGAAACCAAAGCCAGAGAGCCCGATGGAAAGGCCACCACGCAGGCTTTCCGCCATCGATTCGTAAGTGGCGTAACAGTCGCCGCCCCAGTGAACCGGGAACTGCTGCGCGCCCACGGAGGCTGAACGGGCAAACAGCACGGCTTCGGACGCGCCGAGTTTGTCCTGCAATGTTTCGTACACCAGTTTGTTGTACACAAACGCGTAGTGGTTGTGCATTTTCTGCGGGTCGCAGCCGTCGAGCCAAACCACGTCAGTCGGAATTCGCTCGCCAAAATCGGTTTTGAAACAGTCCACGCCCATATCGACCAAACGTTTCAGATGACCGGCATACCATTCGCAGGCCTGCGGGTTGGTGAAATCGACAATGCCCATTCCGGCCTGCCATTTATCCCACTGCCATACGCGCCCGTCAGGCCGTTTGAGCAGATAACCTTTCTCTTTGCCTTCGTGGAACAAAGGCGATTTCTGCCCGATGTACGGGTTAATCCACACGCAAATTTTCAGCCCGCGCGCTTTCAGGCGCTGCAACATGCCCTGCGGATCCGGGAAGGTTTGCGGGTCCCATTCGAAATCACACCACTGGAAAGCTTTCATCCAGAAGCAGTCGAAGTGGAAAACGTGCAGCGGCAGGTGGCGTTCGGCCATGCCATCGATAAAGCTGTTGACCGTCGCCTCATCGTAATTGGTGGTAAACGATGTGGTCAGCCAGAGGCCAAATGACCAGGCGGGCGGCAGCGCAGGGCGGCCGGTCAGGCGGGTATAACGGTCGAGAACTTTTTTCGGTGTCGGGCCATCAATGACGAAATATTCGAGATATTCGCCTTCCACGCTGAACTGTACTTTGGAAACTTTTTCAGAGCCGACTTCAAATGACACGCATTCCGGATGGTTCACCAGCACGCCGTAGCCGCGGTTGGTCAGGTAGAATGGAATGTTTTTGTAGGATTGCTCAGTGCTGGTACCGCCATCGCGGTTCCAGGTTTCGACAGTCTGACCGTTTTTGACCAGCGCAGTGAAGCGTTCGCCCAGCCCGTATACGGTTTCGCCCACCCCCAGATCCAGACGTTCCATCATGTAGTTTTTCTGGTTTTTCGAATCCTGCACATAGCCGTTAGATTTGGCAACACTGCCGGTGATCCTGCGGCCATTACGCAGGAAATCCAGCGTCCAGTCATTGCCTTTGGTGACGCGCACGCTGAGCTCGCCGCTGTGCAATGCTGCGAAGTCGTCATTGTCCTCAAAGCGCAGTTCCGGCGTGTCGGATTGTAATAACGGATAGTGCGGGCCTTTGTGAGTTTCGCCGTCAAAATGGGTGATCCGTACGCCAATTACGCCCGTTTGTGGTGAGAAAAAGCGCAGCGTAAAAAGCGGCGAATCAAGCTGACTGGCGCGCTCTGACGCATCTTTCGGCGCGGCATAAATCACCAGCTCGTTACCGGATCTCTGCACTTCAAACACCTGTAGCGGGTGAGTGAGTGCTAAACCTTCCTGGATCAACCAGTTACCATCACTGATCTTCATGATGTCGTTCTCCTTTTAAACTTCTTCTAAACCCAATTTATTTCATGAATTCTTGCTGATTGCGGCGGATACCCTGTGCGACTTCGTCGAGAATGCGGCGCAGCAGCGGTGTGCGCAGAATGTAATAGCGTTTGCAGATGATGGCGCTCAGCAGATAACAGATAGCGGGAACCAGCGTGAACAGCGCAATGATACAGGTCATGGTGGCGGTATTTTGCGTTGCCGCGCCGGACTGATAACCCGCTCCGGCCAGCATCCAGCCGATCATCGCGCCTGCAAGTGCCAGGCCCAGCTTCAGAACAAACAACGTACCGGCGAAGCTGATGCCGGTCAGACGTTTGCCGTCGTTCCATTCTCCGTAATCGACAGTGTCAGACATCATGACCCACTGAATTGGCGTCACCAGCTGATGCAGTACGCCGATAACAAAGATGAAGATAAACATAATGACGCTGCCGTGAATTGGCAGGAAGAACATCGCCAGGCTGAGCACGGCCAGAATAGCGTTGGTCCACCAGAACACGCTGACTTTGCATTTCCAGTCGGTCAGTGGTTTGGCGAGCGCGCTGCCAAACAGGTTGCCGACGGAATAAACGCCGAGGAACCAGACGAACAGCATCGGATTACCCAAAATATAAGTGACGTAATACATCATGGCCCCCCCGCGCACCGCGACTGCGATGATGTTGAGGATGGTCAGCAGGCCGACAATGCGCCACTGGTCGTTGTGCCAGATATCTCGCAAATCTTCGCGCATGGTGCCGGTCGGTTTGCCCGGATCGATACGTTCTTTGGTGGTGGCAAAACAAATAGCCAGCATAATCGCGGCGACAATCGCCAGAACGGCAATCCCGCCCTGATAGCCCAGCGCCTGATTTTCACCGCCAATCAGCTTAACCAGAGGCATCATCAGCACGGTACTCAGCATGCCGCCTGCGGTAGCCAGAACAAAGCGATAGGATTGCAGAGAAATACGCTGCGTCGGGTTAGAGGTAATCACGCCACCCAGGGCGCAATACGGGATATTGACCACGGTATACATCAGCGTAAGCAGGGTATAGGTGACAGCGGCGTAGATCATTTTGCCGGTCATGCTCAACTCTGGTGTGGTGTAAGTGAAGACGCACACGATGCCAAATGGAATCGCACCGAACAGAACATAAGGACGGAATTTACCCCAACGGGTGCGCGTACGGTCAGCCAGTAATCCCATGCAGGGATCAGAAATTGCATCCAGTGCGCGGGCCAACAGGAACATCGTGCCGACATAGCCGGCAGGAATGCCGAAGATGTCAGTGTAGAAAAACATCATGTACAGCATCACATTATCGAAAATGATATGACTGGCGGCGTCGCCTAATCCATATCCGATCTTTTCCTTGGCCGAAAGGATTTCTGTACTCATTACTTCAATGTCCATATGAAAAGGGAGAGTACAGGTTTTAACGGTTGTAAGGGCTTGCGGCTATTGAGATTTTTACTTCTGAAATTATGTTTCTTTATTTCTGTGATCGCAGGGGGCAAACGGGGAAATGTTGAGCGGGAAAGTGCGGTAAAAACCTCCCGTCTCCGGGAGGTCTGAAGGGGTTACTTTTTATATTTAGCTTCCAGAGTCGCGAACCACGGAGCGGTAAAATCTTCAGATTTACCCCAACCTGGAATGATTTTGCTCAACCCGCTCACATTGATGCCTTCAGGCTGACTGAGAAGCAGAGATTGTGGGATCGTCTGCGCCGGGAATTCATAAGTTGCAGGCGTTTTCTCACCGGCAATTTTCAGCGCAACAATACGCAGGTTTACTGCACCGATAAGCTGCGTATCAACCGCCGCAGTGAACAGCCACGGGCTGCCTTTCTCGCGCATCAGTTGCAGGTCCTGGTTCGAAGCATCGATGCTGTAGAGTTTGATTTCCGTCCGGCCATTTTCTTTCAGCGCCTTATATGCGCCCTGACTGAAGGCATCCCAGGCACCCCAGATAGCGTCAATCTGGCCTTTCGGGTATTTCGCCAGTATGGCACCCACTTTATTGGCCGTATCACCCTGAACGTCAGAAGACACTGCACCGATGGATTCCAGCTGATGAATTCCCGGGTTCTCTTTCAGAATGGCTTCATACGTTTTCTGGCGGCGTTCCATCGGCGGGAAACCGGCAACCCACAATTTGATGATATTGGCTTTGCCGTTGAAATCTTTCACCAGTTGGCCGACCGAGGCTTTTGCCAGGGAAGCATCGTCCTGACGGGTGACGGTGACGCCCGGAATGGTATCCGGCACTTCGGTATCAAACGCGGAAACCGCGATGCCAGCAGCGGCAATACGTTTTGCCAGCGCTTCAGAGTAAGGGCCGCGACCCTGTGACAGGATAATGCCGTCATATTTCTGGCTGATGGCCTGATTCACGAAATCCTGAAACTTGGCGTCGTCGCCGTTGCTCAGGAAAGTGTCAACTTTAAAGCCCAGTGCGTGGCCTTGTTTGATAGCACCCGCCAGAAATTGTGTGGTGTTGTCATCGGAACCCAGGTTACGGATAACGGCTATGCGCACCGGCCCGTTGTGTTGCGCAATGGCAGCCGGAACAGGCGCGAGCTGTGCATCAGCGGCAAATGCCGGTACAGCGGAGAACAAGCTTAATGCCAGCAGGGATGCGGATATTTTTTTCATTATTTAACAACTCCGTCGTCGGGTTCGATGTGTGTTTCACAGGTGTTTTGGGAATAAAAATTCGGAACAAAAAGAACGGACCAAATTGAGGATGTTTGGAAGTCCGTCTGTCTGGACGTCCATTTTGATAACGCAGTCTACCGATATGTTAAGAAGGAGGGAATGCTTTGTTGATAGTATATTTCCAGCTGGCGTTATTCCTGTTGGTTATAGACCGCTGAATGACGCTGAGCAAAATCAGTCACATGGCCTAAACTGAACATTTAATGCTGATCAATGCCTCCGGGAGAAGCCTGATGTCATTTTCTTTCCGCGCCGCCGCTTTATTCGTTTTCTCCACCGTCTTTCTGACGGGCAACACGTTTGCCACAGTGAAATCACCGGTTCCTTATGCCACGGCCAGCGTAAGTGTCACTGAGCTGGCAAAGGGGCTGGATCATCCGTGGTCACTGGCTTTTTTGCCGGATAATCAGGGTGCATTGATCACTGAGCGTAGCGGTCAGTTGCGCTTGTGGACGGCGGGCAGCGGATTATCAACGCCGCTGCAAGGTGTGCCGCCGGTTTGGGTGGCCGGGCAGGCCGGTTTGTGGGACGTGCGTCTTTCCCCGGATTTTGCGAAAAACCGCCGGGTTTATCTTTCTTTCGCGCAGCCAGGTGAAAAGGGAGAGCCTCATGTGGCGCTGGGTTACGGCACGCTTTCAGCAGACAATAAAACCCTGACGGATTTTAAAGTGATTTATGTCGGGCAACCGGCTTTGCGCAGCGGTATTAATCTTGGCGGGCGGATTGCTTTTGATGCGAAGGGTAATATTTTCATGTCCATTGGCGACAATAATCAGCGTATCAACGCTCAGCATCTGAATCAGTTACAGGGCAAGATCTTACGTCTGACGCCGGAAGGCGGCATACCGCAGGATAATCCGTTTGTCACAGATAAAAACGCGAAACCGGAAATCTGGACTTACGGTAATCGCAATCCGCAGGGGCTGGCAGTAAATCCCCGGAGCGGTGCGTTGTGGGAAACGGAACACGGGCCGCGCGGCGGGGACGAAGTGAATCTGCCAAAAGCCGGGAAGAACTACGGCTGGCCGCTGGCGACGTTTGGTATCGACTATTCCGGGCAGCCGATCCCGGAAGCGAAAGGAACAGTACTCGCGGGGGCTGAGGACCCGATTTATTACTGGGAAATTTCTCCCGCCCTGAGCGGTATGGCGTTTTACCAGGCACAGAAATTTCCGCAGTGGAAAAACTCGCTGTTTATTGGTGCGCTGGCAGGGGAATCGCTGATCCGGCTGACTCTTGACGGTGAAAAGGTCGTTCCTGAAGAGCGCCTGCTTGGCGATCGTCAGGAACGCATTCGCGAAGTTCAGGTGGGACCAGATGGAGATGTCTATGTGCTGACCGATGAACGCGACGGGAAGTTGCTGAGGATTACGCCGGAGAGCTGATGGCACATGAAAAAAGGCGATCCGTGATGATCGCCTCAGGTGCCGCGAAACGCATCAGCTCAGGGGCAACATGACGCGTTTCTGAAATGCCGGACGTTGTGTCAGTTGCTGATACCAGCGTTCCAGATTCGGATGGCGCTGGCGCTCAATATCCAGCCTGTACCATGTGTCGGCGTAACAGGCGACAGGGATATCGCCGATGCCAAAATGATCTCCCGAAAACCATGCCTGTTTTGCCAGAACGGCATCCGCAATGGCCCAGTATTTTTCAAACGCCGCCATCCCTGCGCTGACCACCGCCATATCCCGCTCCGCTTCGGGAGTCCGGATCAGCGACAGAAACACCTGACGAAAGGGAACGGTCAGGGAGTTACTGCACCAGTCCATCCATTTATCGGCAGCGGCGCGTTGCTGAAGGCTGGCTGGCCAGAAGGCTTGTTGAGCGGAACGCTCTGCCAGATAGCGCAAAATGGCATTGGATTCCCACAAAACAAAATCATCATCTTGCAGGCAGGGGACCAGACCATTCGGATTCAGCGACAGATACAGCGGTTCATGATTTTTGCCATAAACGCCGCCTGCGTTGATCTGCTGGTACGACAGATTCAGTTCATCCAGCAACCACAACACTTTTTTGACGTTACTTGAATTTTCGCGACCCCATACGGTGAGCATCCGGAACCCCTTGTTTTTGAATATAGAAAGGCTAATAGCGTGGTATTCACTGGCTAAGACTATAAGTGACCGGAAGGCATTAAGCGAAGCGAAAAAAGTAACACCCGGCGACAAACGCATAGCCTGCCGGCGGGTGTTTGCAGAGGCAATCAGCGCTGAGTTTTCTGCGCCTTAAACAGTGACCAGACGCTGAGTAATGCGACGATCATCAGGTAGTAACCTGGCGCCAGGCTGCTGCCGGTAGCTGAAATCAGCAATGTACAGATGAACGGCGCAAAGCCGCCAAACACGGTGACTGCGACGTTGTAGCTGATCGCCATGCCGCTGGCGCGGGTGGTGATCGGGAACAAATCCGCCATCATTGACGGCACGGTGGAGAAATACACCGATTTCAGCAATGCCAGCCAGCTTATCAGCAGCAATAAAGACAGCGCAGAGGTGTATTGCAGCATCAGCCAGAAGGCCGGATAAATGGTCAGCAACAGCAGAATAAGTGAGCCCCACATCAGCGGCAGACGCCCGATTTTCTCCGCCCACAGCCCCATAACCGGCGTAACGACGGTCAGGATGATCCCTGCTGATAACGTGGCGCTAAAGCCCGCTGATGCAGGCAGATGCAACGTTTTCGTGGCGTATGTCGGCACATAGTTCAGCATATAGTTGATCGCCGTGGAAACCACCATCAGGCCGATAGCCGTGAAGAACAGGCCTTTTTGCGAACGCACAATCTCTTTCAGCGGCGACGCCGTTTTCTCCGCTTTGCTGAAGCTTTCCGATTCTTTGATATGACGGCGGATATACAAACCGACCGGGCCAATCAGCAGACCAAAGATGAACGGAATACGCCATCCCCAGTCCTGCAACTGCGTTTCGCTCAGAATGGCAGACAAACCCAGACCAAATGCCGACGCCAGCAAGGTGCTCGCGCCCTGCGTGGCGAACTGCCAGCTGGCGATAAACGCTTTGCGCTCAGGGAAATGCTCAACCAGAAACGCCGTTGAACTGCCGAACTCACCGCCCGCGGAAAAGCCCTGAATCAGTCGTGCTGCCAGGATCAGCAGCGGTGCCGCCATGCCGATAGTGGCGTAGGAGGGCGTGATGACGATGAGCAAGCCGCCAATCATCATCAGGCTGATCGACAACAGCAACGACGCTTTGCGCCCGTGTTTGTCGGCATATGCGCCGAGAACGATTGCGCCGAGCGGCCGGATCAGGAATGAAACGCCGAAGCTGCCGAACGCCAGCAACAGCGATACGGTTGGATCGGTGGTCGGGAAATACGCGTGAGCGATGTAACTGGCGAAAAAGCCGTAAATCGCGATATCAAACCATTCCAGCGCGTTCCCGATACAGGTCGCAAAGAGGGTTTTCATCAGGCTTGGTTTTTCAGCCGCGGTGCTGACAGGGGCGGAAGGGGCGCTTAACTGGCTCATTGCGCACCTCCCATATGGGCGTGGTGACGGGCAAGTACGGACGCGCCGTTCTCGCCGAGATCCCACAACAAATGGGTCATGATCGCCAGCCCTTCGCGGGCAACAGAAATCAGCATATGTTCGTTCACGCCGTGCTGGCCGCAGGCCGGATAGGAGTGCGGTACCCATAATGTCGGTAAACCGAGGATATCGGCGAAGACATCGTTAGGCAGAGAACCACCGAGATTCGGCAGCAATGCCGGCTTTTTGCCGGTTGTTTCCTGCATGATATTCAGCGCCCAGCCCACCAGCGGGTCGGTCGGGTCGAAGCGGGTGGCCGGTGAGCCACGCATAAATTCCACCTCAACCTGAGGGAAACCGTGTGCATCAAGGTGTGCACGGACGTGCTCTGCCAGATTCTGCCAATCGGTGCCGACGACAAAACGCAGCTGACACACCGCCGTCGCCGAGCCCGGAATGGCGTTCATCGGGCGCTGCGGATTGCCGGTCAGGAATGACAGTACTTCCAGCGTATTCCACGCATAAAGACGTTCCGTCGGCGTAAGGCCTTCTTCGCCCCAGCAGGGGTCAATCTGCGGATCGTTTTTGCCGCCACCGACTTCCACATCGCTGAGAATTTCACGGATAGCGTTGCTGACCGCAGGCGGTTTCAGCGCAGAAACCTGCAGCTGCCCGTGCTGATTTACCAGACAGGCCAGCGCGTTTGCCAGTTGCGTTCCCGGATTGGTCAGCAGCCCGCCCCAGTTCCCGGAGTGATAAGCGTTGTCGCGGGCGTTGATGGTCAGACGGAAGTTCACCGCGCCGCGTGAGCCGAGGAAAAGCGTCGGGCGCACGGCGCTCAGGCGCGGGCCGTCGGAGGCGAGGAAAATATCGGCGCTGAGCTGTTCTTTATATTCGCGGCACAGCTCTGCCAACCCTGGCGAGCTGATTTCTTCACCCATTTCGAACAGCAGTTTGCAGTTAAAACCGAGGCTTCCTCCACGGGCTTTGTAGATTTGCTCCAGCGCGGCAATGTTAACGCTGTGCTGGCCTTTGTTGTCCGCGCTGCCGCGTCCGTACCAGCGGTCGCCGTCTTCTTTGAGTTCCCACGGCGATAAGTCGTTGCGCCAGTTTTCGTCGTCGCCGAACACCACGTCGCCATGCCCGTAACTCAGGATTGTAGGTAACGCATCGTCTTCAATACGGGTTGCGATCAAAAAAGGACGGTTAGCGGCGAAGGTATTTTCGATGCTAAGCAGGCTGAAACCCATTGCCGCGAGTGCCGGTTTAATCTCTTCATCGAGATAACGCGCCAGTTCTACGTCCCGTTGATTACTCTGGCTTTCGGAGGCAATTGCCACCCTGCGCGCCAGCGTGCGCTGATATTCACCCTGATCGAACCAGGCTAATGCCTGTTCAACGATATTTTCCGCTGTCATGAGGATCCTGCTTTTGGTGTGTTTGTGATTTTATTGTTGGTTTTTTTAGCAGTTTCACTCTAAGCGCTGTGTCAGCGTTGCCACAATAATAATAATTGCAAGTTAGCGTTGCTTTTATTGTAATGCTCATCTGCACAGTTATGAGGCAATACGGTCATGCAAAGTACGGAGATTCGCTATTTTCTGGCGGTGGCAAATACCGGCTCGCTGAGCGCGGCGAGCAAGCAATTATTTGTGGCAGTGTCGGCCATCAGCCGTCAGATCCAGCGTCTGGAAGAGCGCATCGGCGCGCCGTTGTTTGAACGCCATGCGCGCGGAATGGTGCTTAATGACGCCGGGCAGATTCTGGAAAACCATGTGCGCAAAAGCATGATGGATATGGAACATGCGGTCGCGGAAATTCAGGGGTTGCATGCGGTTCGCCGGACGGTGATCCGCATGGCCTGCACAGATGGCCTGGCGTTCGATTTGCTGCCGCAACTGTTCTCGCGCTTTCGGCTGATTAATCCGGGCGTGATGTTTTATCTTAACGTCGGCACGGCGGTGGAAGTGTCGGAGATGATCCACAAAGGCGAAGTGGAACTGGCGTTACAGTTCAGCCTGGTCGCGGAGCGCGGCGTGGATATCATGGCGTCTTTCCCCGCGCCGGTGCGCATGGTGATGCGTCCGGATCATCCGCTGGCGGATAAAGACGTTTTGCTGACAGATTTGCATCCGTACCCGCTGGCGATGAACGAGCAGGGCAGCACCATCCGCCAGCTGTTTGATTTGTCGTGCCGGATGAGCGGAATTTTTCTGGAACCCGCAGTGAGCTGTAACCGTTTTTCGACGCTTTACGATTTTATGGTGCAGACGCCGGGGGCGATTGTGGCGTGCAGCCATTTTTCCATTATGTACAAAGCGCGGCGCGATAATTTGCGGGTCAAACCGGTGAACATTGAACAGCTGAGCCAGCGCACATTACAATTGCAATCACCGGCGGGAAAGCGGCGTTCTGCCGCGCTGAGCCAGTTTATCGATTTTGTCCGCGATGAACTCACGCGCGAAAACGAAGCGTTTACCCGCGATTTTGGCCTGTAGTTGTCAGCCCGCGCCTGCCGCCGCAGCTAACGAACCCATTCCTGACGATACCAGCCCTGCTCGGCGGCAAGTCTTTGAAAGGTCTCACTGCCGTTGACCACCGTCGCGATATCCGCAAATTCCAGCAATGGTTGATCGTACAACGTATGACTGTAGGCGAAAACTTGCTTATACCGCAGAGGGCGTCGTGCACTGAGCCAGGTTTTTAGCCGTTCAAGCCTGCCCTGATGAAACGGTAATTGCCCTTCGGTTGCGCCGTTGAACCGCTGATTACTGATGCCGGTTTGCAGCCCCAAACCCGCATTTGCGCCCAGATGCCGGGCAATGGGTATCACAAGATGTTCACCGGAGGCTGAAATAATCAGGATCTCGTCACCGCGTCCCCGGTGCCATGCCAGCCTTTCGCGTGCCTGAGGATAAACGCGTGGCATGATATCTCGATGGATAAATCGCTGAACCCAGTTTGCCACCGTTGTGCAACTCAGGCCGTTCATGGGAGCCAATGTCTGCGAAAGGTAATGGGTGTAATGTGCAGCGTACTGCGGGCAGAAATGCCCGCTGACATCAGTTTTTTGGGGATGTGAGACATAGAGGCGGTAGTGATTCAGTTCATCAGGCGAAGCATAACCTTGCAAAATCAGCCAGTGCAGCCACAGGTTGTGGCTGTCATCACAAATCAGAGTATGGTCGAGCTCAAAAATGGCGAGATCCATGAGGCGGATTCCCTAATCTGACAGTCTTTATTCAGCGTAGCGCAATTTCTGTGTTCGGGCGTTTTATGAACGATGTTGTCACGTGGCTTTCGATATTCACCATCAGGCATGAAAGCGTGTCCAGAGGCTGAGCAGCACCCAGGCCGCCAGAGACCAGCACACAACTGCCCAGAACAATGCATAAGGCAGCTTCATTGAGTTGACGAAAAAGTACAGTGAAAGCAGATAGACCAGATAAGGGATCACCGCCCAAAAACCGAAAATAATAGTGGTACGCAGGGCTTCAACGTTGCGCTCCGTACCGACAATGTAATGGGCGATGAGGGCGAAAGTCGGGAATAACGGCACCAGACCGGCGATATAATAATTGCGGGTTTTTGAGAGTATTCCGATCAGAATAACGACCAGCGCACCAAAGAGCGCTTTTACGACTAAACCTATCATTTTTGCCCCTGTGACTTGTTCACAAACGTTGATGCACCGTTGCGATTAAGCCGTTTATTGTTATAGATATTTTGTATGTATATGCAGGCCAAATTGCCGCACATGAATCCAATGGTCAAGTGCTGACTGTTGTTTTTCTCGTCAGTTGAATCTGCGCAACCAGCGGAAATCTTTACTATTCTTTAGATCTTTACACTATTTAGGTTTATTCCAGACCCGGAAAGCAGTAGGTTTTACACCTGACAGAGTTGCACAATCTGATTGAAAGATAAGATAAATTTCAGTTACCCGGACAAAAGCGCTGATACCTATGACAATTTCTTCCCAATTCAAACGGACTTTCATTTACGCGCTGGGCGGTGGAGTAATGCTGCTGGCGCTTCCTGCTGCTCAGGCAGATAACGGCCCCGTCGCCCCTCAGATTAATGCCAAATCCTGGGTGCTGATGGATTTCAACAGCGGGAAGATCCTGACCGAATCTAACCCTGATGCGCGTCTGGACCCGGCCAGCCTGAGTAAAATCATGGTCAGCTACGTTGTCGGGCAGGCGATCAAATCCGGCAAGATTAAATCTGACGATCTGGTTTCTGTCGGTAATGATGCCTGGGCAACGGGCAATCCGGTGTTGCGCGGATCCTCCCTGATGTTCCTTAAACCCGGTGACCGCGTACCGGTTTCAGAGCTCAATAAAGGCATCGTGATCCAGTCGGGCAATGATGCAAGTATTGCGCTGGCGGATTTTGTCGCAGGCAGCCAGGATTCATTCGTGAATCTGATGAACCGCTACGGCGAACAACTGAAACTGCAAAACACGCACTTCAAAACCGTTCACGGGCTTGATGCAGACGGGCAGTACACTTCCGCAACGGATATGGCACTGCTTTCCCAGGCACTCATCCGCGATACACCGGATGAATATGCGCTGCACAAAGAGAAAGAATTCACTTTTAACCATATCAAACAGATCAACCGCAACCGCCTGTTGTGGAGTTCAAACCTGAATGTGGACGGCATTAAAACGGGTTATACCTCGGGAGCTGGCTACAACCTGGTTTCCTCGGCCAGTGACCCGACCGGTATGCGTTTAATTGCTGTCGTCATGGGTGCGCCGAGTGACCGTATCCGGTTTAGCGAAAGCGAAAGCCTGCTGACCTGGGGCTTCCGTTTCTTTGAAACGGTGACACCGATTAAAGCCGGTGATGCTTTCACCAGTCAGCGTGTCTGGTTTGGCGATCAGAAAATGGTGCCGCTGGGCGTGGCGGAGAACGCCTCGCTAACCATGCCGAAAGGTCAGCTGAAAAACATCAAGGCCAGTTTTAATCTGACGACTCCACAGCTTGAAGCGCCGTTGGCGAAAAATCAGGTTGTCGGGACGGTGGATTTCAGCCTGGACGGTAAAGTCATCGAACAGCGCCCGCTGGTGGCATTGCAGGAAGTGAAGGAAGCCGGTTTCTTTGGACGGATCTGGGACTTTGTCATGATGAAAATCAGCGGCGTGTTTAGCAGTATCTTCGGCAAATAATCCGCCGTTAACGCAATAATAAAAAGCGAGGCCAATGTGGCCTCGCTTTTTTTTGCAGGGTAGCGCGGGGATTAATTTTGGACCCAACCTTTTTTAATCGGGAAAGCAAATCCGAAACGGTAAACCTTGCACATCAGCGCATTAATCGGCTCACCAAACAGATTCCACACCAGTTGCGCGAACAGGCAACCCAAAGTACCCACCAGCAATCCACCCAGCATATCCAGCGGCCAGTGAATGCCCAGATAAATGCGCGACCATGCTATTCCCGCCCCGACTGCGAGCAGAATTGCGCCTGACCAGCGGCGGTGCCAGAACAGGAAAGCCAGTGCGAAAGTAAAGATCGCGGTGCCGTGATCGCTTGGGAATGAGCTGTCAGGGGCGTGCTGAAGGAACGTGTAGCCAAAACCTTCAACGAAAGGGCGGGCATGAGGGAAGAGCACCGATAACGTTTTGGCGGCAGTCATTGCAAAAAGCAGCGCAATGGTGGTTTTGCTGACCAGCTCACGCTGTTTGCTGATGTTTTCACGCTGGCCCCAAAGCCACAATCCGACAATCAGAAGCGGAACGATAATGATCAGGTCATTCGCCAAAAAAGTAGCGAGTTTGATCAGCGCTTTCGGCGAGGCCGGTGTCGCGTTAATCCATAGAAAAACCAGATGGTTCAGCTGCTCCATAAAAACTACCCTCGTATTTATTAGCCAAACAGACAGGCCAAAATAGCCATCAAAAAGTTACGGTAACCTGCTGACAACACATAAAAAAGTTGTGTTACGTTAGTTTGTGCTATCAGTCAGGTAAAGGGGGTATCGCTTGAATATCCGTGATTCATTGAATGACGGTATAGTTTCACGATGAAAAGAGTGTAAAGAGAAGAACTTAAGGAAGCCTTAAGCCGGCAGGAGGACGAGCCTCCCGGCAGATTTGCCTGACTGAAAAAATGAAAGGAAAAGTGTCTGAGAAGACGATTAGCGAGGTTTTTGGACGGACATCAGGAACAGCATCGGACGTTCAGCTTCTTCTGCCAGCGCCGGTTGTGCGGCGATTTGTTCCGCTGACGGGCCCCATTCATTAAGTTCACGAATAACAAAACCCGCATCAGTGAGCAGACGGATGTAGGTCCCCAGCGTACGGTGCTGTTTGACCACGCCTTCGGCAAACCAGTTTGTGATACGTTTGCCTTCATGCTGATAACCATCGACCGGCCAGGTTTTTTGCCCGGTTTCATTGATCAACCACGCCGGGCTGGAAGGTGCGGTATAGATCGGGTGCTCAGCCGAGAACACAAAATTACCGCCGGGTTTGAGTGCGTGAAACACCGTTCGCAGCAGCGCGGGCAGGGCGTCGATGTAATGGAGCGTGAGTGAGCTGTAGGCCAGATCGAAAGCGGCTTCGGGCAGCGTCAGGCTTTCAAGATCCTGATGTGCATAATGAATCGCATCGTCGCGGGTCATTGAACGGGCTTTTTCCAGCATTTTTTCAGAAACATCGAGCCCTGAAACCTCAGCGGCACCGGCATCGCGTGCTGCACGACAAAACCAGCCGTAGCCACAACCCAGATCGATGATACGCGCGCCCTGCAAATCAGGCAGCATCGCTTTCAGCGAAGGCCATTCCGGCGCACCTTCCAGCCCGAACTGCGAGCGCCCGAGTTGCGCGTAGCCTTCAAAAAAGGCCGGGTCATCGTAAATATTTTGCGTCATTTGAATGACTCCTATAAAAATAAACCTAATTGCCAATCCACTTTGGCCTGAACATTGTAGTAAAAACCAGACAGGAGAGCAGCAAAATGGACATTCGTCAGGCCACACTGGCCGACCAGCGCGAACTGCAAACGCTGGGCCGTGAGACCTATCGCCACTACTTTGGTGACCTGTGGCAAAATAGCGACGAGCTGGAACAGTTTCTGGCCGATGATTTCAGTAACGAAGAAATGGAAAACACGCTTGAGAGCCCGGATCACCGCTGGCTGGTGTTACAGGAACAGGGCGACACGGTTGGTTTTGCAAAAGTGCATTTCAATCAGCCTGTTGAGGGCGCCGAAGGGCGTGGGGCGAAGTTATGCAAACTGTATTTCAAACCCCAAAGCCGGGCGCGCGGGTTGGGCGTGATGTTATTTGGTGCCGTAGAAACCGCCGCCCGTGAAAACGGACAATCGTGCTTGTGGCTGACGGTTTTGCAAAGTAATCTCCCGGCTATCGGATTTTATCAGCGCCAGCGCATGCATCAGGTCGCTGAAACTGCCTACATTACTGCGACGCAATCCACGCCATTGTGGATCATGAAAAAGGATATCAATGATTAAATTACGCCTCGGCGGTTTGTTTATCACACTCGAAGCGGGAGAAAGCATCCCTTATGCCCCTGAACTGTGTGAACACTACACTTATCTGTTTCATCCTGTGGATGGTGGCTACGAAATTTTGCGCTATGACCCTTATTCCGGCTGGCATAAACGCCCGGATGAACTGTTCGAAGATGGTCATGCTGCTTTTGTATTTGCTTATCAGGCGTATGAGAACGAGTGGAATCAGACCGACGGACGCCTTGGTGGTAAAGATCAGCGCCTTGAACGGATTATGTAGTGACTTTGTCAGGCATTAATTCAGCTAATTTATGGAAACAGCCGGAGCAACCATGACCGACTACGCTACGCCGAATCTCCCTTCCCGCAATTTCGACGCAACCCAACGTTTTTACGGCAGTTTGGGGTTCACGCCAACCTATGTGGATGATGGCTGGTTAATCATGACCCGTAGTGGGATTACGCTGGAATTCTTCCTGCATGTTGATCTCGACCCGCTCACCAGCTGGTTCAGTTGCTGCCTGCGCGTTGATGATACGGATGCCATTTTTGACGCATTTATTGCCGCTGGTATAGGGCAGGATACCAAATCTCATCCGTGCATTTACCTGCCCAAAATGCAGCCGTTCGGGCTGAAAATGGGGGCCATGATCGATATCGACGGGACGCTGTTACGGGTGATTGAGAATGAAAGATAACGCGCTATGGCGGTCGTAATGCACCGGTTTAGAGAATCAGGACGATTTCAATAAGGAACTGACTGAAAAGTTTTGATACTATTTCGCTCAAAATATTTCGGCTCATTTTCGTTTTTCTAACAGGATGTTGGCTAATGATTTACGACTGTTTTTTGTTTTATGATGAAGATGTTCTTCTTGATATACGCCTCAACACGCTTTGTGACCATGTAGACAGGTTTGTCATCGTGGAATCGCGTTACACTTTTGCCGGGAAGAAACGGGAAAGTCTCCATTTCGATCTCAGTAAATTTGAGAAGTTTAAAGACAAGATAATTTATGTCGTTAATGAAGAAATCCCCCGTATTCATACTCATCAATTTAAATCGAACAGCTCAGTTGTAAAAGCGGGTGAATCTGATCCGTGGGCGAATGAAACAACAGCCCGTAATGCGATCATGCTGGGTTTAAAGCATGCACAGGACGACGACGTTATTATTATTTCCGACGTTGACGAAATAATTAAACCTGAATGCCTGTCCCTATTCAGCCCGACGCATATTTGCACAACAATCTATCAGAATTTCTACAATTACAAATTCAACATTCAGGTAATGAATGACGATGGCTCTCCGCGCAAATGCAAACTCCCCAAAATGGTCAAGTTTAAGAGACTAAAGGGATTTTTCCGCAGCCAGCCCGACTTGCTGAGAAACGTTAAACGGCGGGGGAATCCTATTCGTGATAGCTGGCTACGCTGGAACTGGCTTAAGTACAGAACAAAAATTATCGATAACGGAGGGTGGCATTTCTCGTGGGTAATGAGTGACCGGAGGATTTCTGAAAAAATGTCTACGATTTCCCATACCGAGCATAATACCCCTGAATTTAATAATCCTGACCATATACGCCGATGCGTAGAGAACAATCTGGATTTATGGAACAGGCCGAGAGTAATGAAGGTGTTGCCTGTGACTGATGAACACTTCCCGCCATACCTCGTTGATAAAAAAGAAGAACTAACGGATTTCATCCGGTAGTAGCGTACTAAACCGCTATGATAAGGGTTTGAGTTTGTAGCGATCCTCCAGGGCAACAGCCTGGCCACGCAGGCCAATTATGTGGCCAGTATCCAGGACAATGCGGAAACCAATGTGACTAGCTAACTGATTGAAAGGGTCGGTAAGTCACGCAGCAGCGTGGCCGGTGTGCGTCAGGAAGTGATTGCGCGGGTTGTTGCCAGTCGGTCAACATGTGCCAACTGGTTTGATCCTCTGGACGTGGTGAAACAGCTGGCACAGCTGACGGCCGTGCATACTCACAGCAATACCGGCACGCGGCTGAATGCACTGGCGATTACCGGCACCTGCACCAAAATCACTACCTAAACATTATGGCGATTATTCCTATAATGCCAGCTGCTGGTTTTAGTCTTCTAAATAAAAATATTATGGAAGCAAAAGCTCGTGGTATGAGTAAGGGAATGGCAACCCCGGTAACTTATTACTGATTTTATCAGAAAGTTAGAAACCGAGGGGTATGGGACTATAAGCAACATAATAGGAAGCTGGCTGATTTTGGAAATTTCAATTTTGGCGCTACCGGATATGTTGCAGGTATTCCGCCAGATATTTTACTAATGGGCGGTGGATTTGCACAAAGTATGGCGGGTTCTTCCAGAAAAGAATGGAGCAATTGGTACGGCGTAGCGCCTTACGGAGATGACCCGGCTGATCAAAGATGGATTAAACAGGGTATTGATTATGCAAAACAACATGGTTATTAAATGGGTTCACCGTATAGTAACCGTCGTTTTGTTACTGCTAGTGGCAAGCTATGTCGCTTATCAGCATTACACGGGTCCACCCTATGATGATGCGCTGTTCAAATCGCAGCAACTAAACGAAAACACATGGGTCTACGTAACGAAATATCAGGGGGGAGGGGCTACTGTTTCCGAGGTATATCGCTACTACTTGTCCGGAAACATAACAGGGGATCCCATAAAAATTCTGGGGGCAATGGCTCCGTTTCTTACATCTGATAGCGGAGCAGCCAGTGTTACAAAAATTGGCCGTCTGGTAACAGTAAGAATCACTGGAAGGATTTTCGATTTTACTAATTCAGTTTTGTACACCTCTGATGGCACCGAATATATCCCCTCTATTGAGCTGTTTGCTTATCCACCCACTTAGAGTTTAGCAACACACGGCTTCCGAGATTGGGAGTCGTGTATGTTTTGTCTCTCCAAAATCTTCGATGCCCAGATGAATTGATATTAATTCATTTTCGTATAATTTCCGGACATCAATGGGTTGTGCTGTAGAAACGCTCATTACCATAGTGAGTGTAAGGAAATAAAATAAAAATAATCGCTGTCGCCACTTTGTCGCCATAAGCTATTAAGATGGAAGTTATCAGTTTGAATTTAAAGGGTTTTAAAAGCAGAAAAGAAAAAACCCGATAATCTTGAACCTAAAAAGGCGGGATTAACGGGCTCTCCAAATTTGGGGACTTCAAAGAAAAGCAGTGGCATAAATTAAGACTGCGACCCGCTTTAAAAGTTCGTCCGATGTGGCAAAAATTCAAAAAAATTATTGATTTTTTTTTGCTACATTAAAATTCAATGAGTTACGTCACGCACCAGGCCAGATAATGACGATTAAGGTCCCGGCAAGTGTCAATAATACGTTAGCAATTGCGTAGGTTCCTGCATAACCTAGTGCCGGAATGTTGCTGCGCGCCGTATCACTGATGATTTCCATTGCGGGTGCGCAAGTTCGTGCGCCCATGATGGCACCGAAAAGTAACGCACGGTTCATCCGCAGAACATATGCCCCAAAGATGAAGCAGATCACCACCGGTACCAGGCTGACAATCAGACCGGAAAGCAGCATTTGCCCCCCGACCGCGCCGAGGCCATTATTAATGCCTGCACCGGCACTCAGGCCAACACCCGCCATAAACACCATCAGGCCAAATTCCTTCACCATGTTCAGCGCACCTTGCGGGATATACCCGAAAGTCGGGTGGTTAGCCCGCAGGAAGCCGAGCATGATACCGGCGAACAGCAAACCCGCTGCATTTCCAATGCCAAAGCTGAAGTTTTTGAACTGGAAGGTGATAAGGCCAATCATCAGACCGACAATAAAGAAGGCGCAGAACGCCAGTAAATCGGTGAGCTGGCTGTGAACGGAAATAAAGCCGATACGTTCTGCTACGCTTTTTACGCGTTTTGCATCGCCGCTGACCTGCAATACATCGCCCTTGTTCAGCACGATGCTGTCATCGATAGGCATTTCAATCTGGCTGCGGATCACCCGGTTAAGGAAACAGCCCTGATCGGTCAGGTTTAGCTGGCTCAGGCGCTTACCGACGGCATGATTGTTTTTTACAACCACTTCTTCGGTCACGATACGCATGTCGAGCAGGTCACGGTCGAACACTTCTTTGCCGTTTCTGAAACTCGGGTCGAGGCGTGAATGGGCATCCGGATAACCGACCAGCGAGATTTCATCGCCCACCTGTAGCACCGCATCACCATCGGGCGTGGCCAAAATGCCGTTGCGACGGATACGCTCGATATAACAACCTGTCTGGCGATAGATCCCCAGTTCACGCAGGTTCTTGCCATCCGCCCAGGCGACCAGCTCCTGACCGACGCGGTAGGCGCGGATGACCGGAAGATACACTTTGCGCTTGCTGTCGGTGTCCAGGCCCCGTTCGCGCGCAATTTGCTGGGCGCTGGTGGGGAGATCCTGATGCTGCAGCTTTGGCAGATAGCGTGCGCCGAAGATCAGGCTGACCAGGCCGATGAGATAGGTCAGGGCATACCCCAGGCTCAGGTTATCGAGCTCAGGGCCCAGAATGTTATTTCCACTCATGGTGTTACGCAGCGTATCACCTGCGCCGACCAGAACCGGTGTGGATGTCATCGAACCGGCGAGCATGCCCGCAGTGAGGCCGATATCCCAGCTGAACAACCGCCCAAGCCCGAGTGCCAGCAACATGGCGCTACCGACCATCACCAGCGCGAGCATGAAGTAATTTTTGCCATCCCGGAAGAATATAGAAAAAAAGTTTGGCCCGGCTTCAACGCCCACACAAAAAATAAACAGCATAAAACCGAGGTTGAGCGCCTCAGTGTTAATACTGAAATGCTGCTGACCTAAAAGCAGTGAAACTACTAATACGCCAATAGAATTTCCAAGCTGAACGGAACCCAGGCGAATTTTCCCCAGGCAGAGACCTAATGCTAAAACCACAAATAATAACAGGATGTAATTCCCGTTTAACAAACTAGCGACGTTTATATTCACAAGGATAACTTATTGTTTACCAACAAATTCTTGATATGGGCGAATGTAAAGGATAAATTCAGAAACGGAATATTCCCACCCAGAGTAACACTGGCTTTCACCGATGCAACTGGGTGAGAAATACGTTTCGGGCGTCATTTTAGTCACAGAACGCCTGTTCAGCCAGAGAAAAGCCCGTATAAAAATTCTGAAAGCTTTTTTTGTGTTTCGCGGGACTGCGTGACACCTCAGGGAAGTGGGCCAGTAAGGCTCTGTCAGGTAAAAAGAGCGCATTCCGCGCCGTGCAGGCGGTACGCGAAATCTCGCCAACTTTAAGGAGGAAGTAAAATGGCAATTTGGCGAAAGGTGTTAGCCCCTTTAATTTGTTGCATTATATTCTTGGTTATTTTTCTTTTTTTAAAAAATGGTTGGATTATTGATCGAAGAGTCGCGCCGGGGCCGGAATATGGCCTGCTGTTATTCTTACTTCCGGGGGTTATTACTGCCCTGATTTTCCGCGGTTCGGCGATATTTTCATCTTTTGTGGGGGGAGTGGCGTCCATTCCTCTTTGCTTTTTACTGCGCATGGTGTTTTATCCGCGAGTCCGTCCGTTGGTACAGGAAGTGGCTTACGCCACCAGCGCGATATTTTGGTGTGTATTGGGAGCGATGCTTGTACAACTGCTGATCATTGCGTACCGGCAATTCAGGCAGCAATAGCCGATGATTTCAACGCAATAAAAAAGGCGCTCAGTGAGCGCCTTTTGGCTGTGTGAATCTTTGCTTTTATTACGAATCAGTTACTGAACAGCGCCAGATGTTCTTTCGCATAAGCTTCAAAATCAGTGCAGCCGCCGATATGTTTCTGATCGAGGAAAATTTGTGGAACCGTTTCAACCGGTTTGCCCACGGTTTTTTCCAGGTCGGCTTTCGTGATGCCTTCCGCATGGATATCAATGTAGCGGAAATTGAAATCATCACGTTCTTCAGTCAGTTTTTCAGCCAACTCTTTAGCGCGTACGCAATAAGGACAACCAGGACGCCCGAAAATTACTGCAAACATGGAGACTCCTTTGTTAATACCAACGAGATAAATGAAAGGGAAATGTTATTTTTGTTACTCACATCACCTTTTTGATGTCGCTACTATGCCTGTTACAAACCATAAAAAAAAGCAGGAATTACCTGTCGGTCCGATACCTTTGACCTATCTAAATGAACCGGCGGTCATTTTCTGACAGCATATATTGTTGCACCAATTGATATCGCAAGCCTTGCAAACCGTGCTCACAGCATGAATGATTGCTGCAACTGTTTTTACATTCATCCTGCTCAGGAATTTTTTAATGACGCCGACTATCGATCTTCTGCGCTCGCACCGTTCTGTTCGTGCTTTTACCGACCAGCCGGTATCTGATGAACAGCGTGAGGCGATTATCGCTGCTGCACAAGCCGCATCGACTTCCAGTTTTTTGCAATGTTCTTCGATTATTCGTGTCACCGATCCCGCTCTTCGTGAAACTCTGGTGCAATACACGGGTGGCCAAACATATGTGGCCAGTGCCGCTGAATTTTGGGTCTTCTGTGCAGATTTCAACCGCAATCAGCAGATCAATCCGCAAGCTGAACTCGGCCTGGCAGAACAACTTCTGCTTGGCTGCGTGGATACGGCGCTGATGGCGCAAAATGCGATGACGGCGGCAGAGTCTCTGGGCCTGGGCGGCGTGTTTATCGGCGGCATCCGTAATCAGGTGGAGGACGTGGTTGCTCTGCTTAAATTGCCAAAATTTGTCATGCCACTTTTTGGTTTCTGCATCGGGACACCTGCGCAGGATCATCAGGTTAAACCGCGCATGCCGCAGTCTTTAATGGTGCATGAAAACAGCTATCAGCCGGTGGACATGGCTGTGCTGGCGCAATATGACGAAGAGCTGAGCCAGTACTATCTGCAGCGTGACAGTAATGCCCGCCGGGATACCTGGAGCGCGCTGATTATACGTACTCTGAAAAAGGAACAGCGTCCGTTTATGCTGGACGCACTGCACAAGCAAGGTTGGGCAACACGCTAAACGGCGATGGAGTGTCGGATGAAAATTGCAATTCTTTCCCGTGACGGATCACTGTATTCGTGTAAACGTCTTAAGGAGGCTGCGCAGGCCCGTGGACATGAGATCGACATCATCGATCCTCTGTCTTGCTATATGAATATCAATCCTGCTGCGCCAAGCGTGCATTATCGCGGGTGTCAGCTGGATAAGTATCACGCAGTGATCCCGCGCATCGGCTCTGCCATTACGTTTTACGGCACGGCAGTGCTGCGGCAATTCGAAATGTTGGGCAGTTTTCCGCTCAACGAATCGGTCGCGATCACCCGTGCGCGCGATAAGTTGCGCTCAATGCAAATTCTGGCGCGTGAAGGTATTGATTTGCCGATCACCGGTTTTGCCAATGCGCCCGATGATACTTCCGACCTGATTGCACTGGTGGGGGGCGCACCGCTGGTGGTTAAACTGGTGGAAGGCACACAGGGGATCGGCGTGGTACTGGCGGAAACCCGTCAGGCGGCGGAAAGTGTGATCGACGCTTTTCGGGGTCTGAATGCGCATATTTTGGTGCAGGAATATATTCGTGAGGCCGAAGGGCGCGATATCCGCTGTCTGGTGGTGGGGCGCAAAGTGGTTGCCGCCATTGAACGTCAGGCGAAACCGGGTGATTTTCGTTCGAATCTTCATCGTGGCGGAACGGCGACGAATGTGAAGATCACACCACAGGAAAAAGATATTGCCGTGAAAGCCGCGCAGACTCTGGGGCTCGACGTCGCCGGTGTCGATATTTTACGTGCCCACCGCGGGCCGCTGGTGATGGAAGTGAATGCATCGCCTGGCCTGGAAGGTATTGAAACGACAACGGGTTTGGATATTGCCGGGATGATGATCGACTATATCGAACAAAGAGCGCGTCCCGGATTCCGTCTGAAATCTGGCGGTTAAATCTTAATTTCGGGCACTAATGTGCATCAAACGGCCATTGATCGTAGCGCTGGCAGGGAATATTCCGTAAGCTATGACCCCCTTCGTAAGGCTGATAATGCGACGAAGGGGGGTGTTTTTTTCGTTGTGTTGAACTCGTGAGGCATTTTATGGATTCGCTCATCGTCCCTGATTTGGCGCTGCTGCGGCGCTGGCTGGATCAGCTGGGCATCTCTTTTTTCGAGTGTGATTCCTGTCAGGCTCTCCATTTGCCGCATATGCAGAATTTTGATGGCATTTTTGATGCCAAACTCGATATCGTGGACAACGTGATTTTATTCTCTGCGCTGGCTGAAGTGAAACCGACGGCGTTGATCCCGCTGGTGGCTGATTTAAGCTCAATCAATGCCAGCTCGCTGACCATCAAGGCATTCGTTGATATTCAGGATGACAATCTTCCTAAACTGATTGTTTGCCAGTCGCTGACCATTGCCGTGGGCGTCACCGAAGAGCAGTTTGCTTTCTTCCTGCAACAGGCAGAAGAGCAAATGTCGATGATTATTCTTGAAGCGCATGCCAATGACCTGCTGTTTCTGGGTGATGATGATGAAGAAGGTACGCCGGTCACTGCCGTGAACGTGCCATTGTTACATTAATACCGGTCGGGCATTTTCCGGTATTCATTTCCCCCTCTGAAGATCCTTTCCTGCGAGCCGTGTCTGTTGCGGCTCCGCTGCCTTTATTCTCTTTCGCCATAAGTTATGCTGCATTTGTGCCAGTGTTGCCGGATATTTCACTTTGTTAAAAGGCAAAATGCCAGACGGTATAGAGCAAATCTGCATAAATAATCGATAAACGCCGGTTTTGTCTCAGGAGGCTGGTACACAGGGGTTGCAGGCGCTATGCTTCTGACTCTGCATCAAGCGTGATTACGTCGTAAAACCAAACGGTTAATTCGCAGGCAGCGTATGCGTCAACGTTGAATGCCTATTCACATTCGTGGACGGCAGTTGGCCTTAGTGTGAAAGGTTTTGTATCAGCTTGAGTGATACAAATTCAATTTATATTCCCCTGTCTTGGAGGTAGTAACGGATGTTCACCCTGCGTAAAAAGTGGTTATCGGGTGTTGTCGCCGGTCTGGTTATGGCCGCGTCCGTCACAGCGTCTGCGGAAGAAAAAACGCTGCATATCTATAACTGGTCCGATTATATCGCGCCAAACACCGTGCCAGATTTCCAGAAGGAAACCGGCATTAAAGTGGTTTACGACGTCTTTGACTCTAACGAAGTGCTGGAAGGCAAACTGATGGCCGGCAGCACCGGTTTTGATCTGGTGGTGCCTTCGGCCAGTTTCCTCGAGCGCCAGCTGACAGCCGGTGTTTTCCAGCCGCTGGATAAGAGCAAACTGCCAAACTACAAAAACCTCGATCCTGACTTGCTCAAAATGGTTGCGCAGCATGATCCGGGCAATAAATATGCGATTCCATATCTTTGGGCGACTACCGGCATCGGCTATAACGTTGATAAAGTGAAAGCGGTGTTGGGTAAAGATGCGCCGGTAGACAGCTGGGATCTGGTGCTTAAACCGGAAAACTTAGAGAAACTGAAAAGCTGCGGTGTTTCATTCCTCGACGCACCGGCAGAAATTTACGCTACTGTGCTTAATTACCTGCACCTGGATCCGAACAGCACCAAAGCGTCGGATTACACCGGCGCAGCCAACGATCTGCTGCTGAAACTGCGTCCGAACATTCGTTATTTCCACTCTTCCCAGTACATCAACGATCTGGCCAACGGCGACATTTGTGTGGCGATTGGCTGGGCGGGCGATGTGATGCAGGCGTCTAACCGCGCGAAAGAAGCGAAAAACGGCGTGAACGTGGCGTACAGCATTCCGAAAGAGGGCGCGCTGGCATTCTTCGACGTCTTCGCGATTCCGGCCGATGCTAAAAATCTCGACGAAGCGTATCAGTTCCTCAACTACCTGATGGAACCGAAAGTGATCGCGCAAATCAGTAACACCGTTTACTACGCGAGCGGCAACAAAGCGGCTACGCCACTGGTGAATGAAGATGTGCGCAATAACCCGGGCATTTATCCACCGGCAGATGTGCAGGCTAAACTCTTCAGCCTGAAAGTTCAGGATCCGAAGATTGACCGTGTCATCACCCGTTCGTGGACGAAAGTCAAAACCGGCAAGTAGTACCCGTTTTAGAAAAGGTCAGGAAGACTACAGCGGCTCCGCACAATCACTGCGGGGCCGCTGGCATTTTGTTCCAGGCCGCTTTTGGGTATAGAGATCAGGCACTTTTTCCCCTGACTGTTATGCTTATTTGATACTGCTTCATTTTGATACCGGAGATTTCTCTGAGTGAACGACGCCATTCCCCGCCCTCAGCCTAAGTCCCAGAAAGGCTTCACGCCTTTGCTGGAGATACGCAATTTAACCAAGTCTTTTGACGGCCAGGCCGCCGTGGATGATGTCAGCCTGACCATCTATAAAGGGGAGATTTTCGCACTGCTCGGCGCGTCCGGCTGTGGGAAATCGACACTTTTGCGCATGCTGGCCGGTTTTGAGCAGCCCACGCAGGGGCAGATTGTGCTCGATGGCGTGGATCTCTCGCAGGTGCCGCCGTATCAGCGCCCGATCAACATGATGTTCCAGTCCTACGCGCTGTTCCCGCATATGACGGTCGAACAAAACATCGCGTTCGGGCTTAAGCAGGACAAACTGCCGTCGGCGGAAATCAAAAGCCGCGTGGCGGAAATGCTGACGCTGGTTCACATGCAGGAATTCGCTAAACGTAAACCGCATCAGCTTTCCGGCGGTCAGCGCCAGCGCGTGGCATTAGCCCGCAGCCTGGCAAAACGGCCAAAATTATTGCTGCTCGACGAACCGATGGGCGCGCTGGATAAAAAATTGCGTGACCGCATGCAACTCGAAGTGGTCGATATTCTTGAGCGCGTCGGCGCGACCTGTGTGATGGTGACACACGATCAGGAAGAGGCCATGACCATGGCGGGGCGTATTGCCATCATGAACCGCGGCAAGTTTGTGCAGATCGGCGAGCCGGAAGAAATTTACGAGCACCCGACCAGCCGCTTCAGCGCCGAATTTATCGGCTCAGTGAACGTGTTTGAAGGCGTGCTGAAAGAACGTCTGGATGATGCGTTAGTGCTGAGCTCTCCGGGGCTGTTGCACCCGCTGAAAGTCGACCAGGATGTTTCGGTGGTGGACGGTGTGCCGGTGTTTGTCGCGCTACGTCCGGAAAAAATCATGCTCTGCGAAGAGGTGCCGGAAGACGGCTGCAACTTTGCGGTGGGTGAGGTCGTGAACATCGCCTATCTGGGTGACCTGTCGATTTATCACGTCAAATTGCACAGCGGCCAGATGATTACGGCGCAATTGCAAAACGGTCACCGTTTCCGCAAAGGCATGCCGACCTGGGGCGACGAAGTGCGTCTGTGCTGGCAAGCCGACAGCTGTGTTGTGCTGACGGTTTAAGGGGACGACAATGTCTGTGATCTCTGAAGTGACAACCGCTAAACCTCCGGGCGGATTCAAAGCCCTGACTGGCCGCCTGCAACAACGTCATGGTCGCAAGCTGGTGATCTTGCTGCCGCTGGTGTGGTTCCTGCTGCTGTTTTTATTGCCGTTTTTAATCGTCTTTAAAATCAGTTTTGCCGAGATGGCGCGCGCCATTCCGCCGTATACCGATCTGGTCACCTGGTCAGACGGCATGCTGGATATCGCGCTCAATATCGGTAACTACATCGGATTAACGCAGGATCCGCTGTACATCGATGCTTATCTGCAATCGCTGGAAGTGGCCGCCATTTCCACGATTCTGTGCCTGCTTATCGGCTATCCGCTGGCCTGGGCTGTGGCGCACAGCAGCAAATCAATGCGTAACATTTTGCTGTTACTGGTGATCCTGCCGTCGTGGACATCATTCCTGATCCGCGTTTACGCCTGGATTGGCATTCTCAAAGACAACGGCGTGCTGAATAACGTGCTGCTCTGGCTGCACGTCATCGATCAGCCGCTGGTGATTTTGCACACCAATCTGGCTGTGTATATCGGGATTGTTTATTCGTATCTGCCGTTTATGATCCTGCCGATTTACACCGCGCTGACCCGCATGGATTACTCGCTGGTGGAAGCGGCGTCCGATCTCGGTGCGCGGCCAATGAAAACCTTCTTCAAAGTGATTATGCCCCTGACCAAAGGCGGGATTATTGCGGGTTCCATGCTGGTCTTTATCCCTGCGGTCGGCGAGTACGTGATCCCTGAACTGCTCGGTGGCCCGGACAGCAACATGATCGGACGCGTGTTGTGGCAGGAATTCTTCAACAACCGCGACTGGCCGGTGGCCTCTGCGGTGGCGGTGGTCATGTTATTGCTGCTGATCATGCCGATCCTGTGGTTCCAGAAATACCAAAATAAAGACCTGGGAGAAAAAGAATGAATCAGTTACCGGTTGTTCGTTCGCCGTGGCGAATTCTTATTCTCGTACTCGGCTTTACGTTTTTGTATGCGCCGATGCTGATGCTGGTTATTTATTCGTTTAACAGCTCCAAGCTTGTTACGGTCTGGGCGGGCTGGTCTACCCGCTGGTATACTCAGCTTTTCCACGATTCTGCGATGATTAGCGCGGTGGGAATGAGCCTGACGATTGCCACGGCGGCCGCCACCATGGCTGTGATTGTCGGTACGCTGGCGGCGGTCGTGATGGTGCGCTTCCAGCGTTTTCGTGGTTCGACGGGTTTTGCGTTTATGCTGACCGCACCGCTGGTTATGCCCGATGTGATCACCGGTCTGGCGCTGCTGCTGCTGTTTGTGGCGATGGGGCACGCCTTTGGCTGGCCGGCTGAGCGCGGCATGTTCACCATCTGGCTGGCGCATGTGACGTTTTGTAGCGCTTACGTTGCCGTGGTGGTGTCGGCGCGATTACGTGAACTGGATCGTTCCATCGAAGAAGCTGCGATGGATTTAGGTGCAGGGCCGGTGAAAGTTTTCTTCATCATTACGCTGCCGATGATCCTGCCTGCGTTAGTTTCCGGCTGGCTGCTGGCGTTTACGCTGTCACTCGACGATCTGGTTATCGCCAGTTTTGTCGCCGGGCCGGGAGCCACGACATTGCCAATGCTGGTCTTCGCCAGCGTGCGTATGGGCGTTAACCCGGAAATCAACGCACTGGCGACGCTTATCCTGCTGGTCGTGGGCATCATCGGTATGATTGCGTGGTGGTTTATGTCCAGAGCCGAGAAGCAGCGGATTAAGGATATCCAGCGCGCAGCACGTAGCTAAATATAAGATCATTTTCAGGGCGGATTTTTCCGCCCTGAACGTAAATGGAGAGCCCAAACGGATTTATGAAACTGGCATTTATCCCTGTTCCCGTCATGATTGCAGCCTCGGCGATTGTTGCCACGCGCTGTCTTGAGTTTATTTTGCTGTTTGACGCCATGGGTTTTTCAGGGCTGATGAGCTTTATCGAAGTCAGCGCAGAGTCGTGGCTGAATTGTTTTATCCTGCTGGCGAGCCTGCTGATTGTGCTGACTGAATGCCGCGCAGCGTACGCGATGATGCGTGCACGCATCTGGGGGCGCAGGGCGTTTATCGGCTGCCAGGTGATTGTCGTGGGTTATATGCTGCTGGCGTCTTTCGAATGGTTCGGGCCGCGCATTTTTCGTTTTGATGTCGAAACACAGGGCGAGTTTCTCACCGCGCTGCTGGTACAAAAAATCCCCGATATTGTGGTTCTGCTTCTGCTTTTCGTGCCAGCCAGCAGCCGCCGCTACTTTGCCAGACGTAAATAGCCCTTCGCGCAGATGAGCCTTTCAGGCCGCGTGGTGATACACTGCGCGCCAGATTTTCCCCGTACTCGATGACCGGAACTTTTTCATGCACTGCGCACTTTATACCGCCGGAACCTGCCGCTCATGTCAGTGGCTCGACACACCTTATTCGCAACAACTAGCCGATAAACAGCGGGATTTGCATAACCTGCTGGAGGGTCTGCCGGTCGGGGAATGGCGTGAACCGGTGACCGGGCAGGAAAGTGCCTTTCGTAATAAAGCAAAAATGGTGGTCAGCGGCAGCGTGGAGCGCCCGTTGCTCGGCATGTTACACCGCGACGGCACGCCGGTAGATTTATGCGAATGTCCGCTGTATCCGGCCAGTTTCCCGGCCGTTTTTTCCGTGCTCAAAACCTTTATCGCCCGTGCGGGTCTGACGCCGTACAACGTGGCGCGCAAGCGTGGCGAACTGAAGTTCCTGTTGCTGACCGAAAGCCAGAAAGATGGTGGCATGATGCTGCGTTTTGTTCTGCGTTCAGAAACGAAGCTTGCCCAGCTGCGCGCTGCGCTGCCGTGGCTGCAACAGCAATTGCCGCAACTGACCGTGATATCTGCCAATATCCAGCCGGTGCATATGGCAATCCTCGAAGGTGACATCGAAATATCGCTGACGGACGTACAACGTCTGGAAGAAGAATTTAACCATGTGCCGCTGTTTATCCGCCCGCAAAGCTTCTTCCAGACCAATCCGCAGGTTGCTGAGCGGCTTTACGCCACCGCGCGTGACTGGGTGCAGGAGCGCGGCAATATTGCCAGTATGTGGGATTTATTCTGCGGCGTCGGCGGTTTTGGCCTGCATTGCGCCACGCCAGAGATGAAACTGACCGGCATCGAAATCAGCGCGGAAGCCATCGCCTGTGCGAAAGAATCTGCCAGCCGTCTGGGGTTGAAAAACGTCGAGTTTCAGGCACTGGATTCCACCGGCTTTGCGACCGGGAAAGGCGAGGTTCCGGATCTGGTTCTGGTGAATCCGCCACGGCGCGGGATTGGTAAAACTTTGTGCGACTATCTGAGCCAGATGTCACTCGACACCATTTTGTATTCCAGTTGCAATGCGCAGACGATGGCGAAAGATCTGGCGTTGTTGCCGGGTTATCGTATCCGCCGTGTCCAGCTTTTCGACATGTTCCCGCATACCGCACATTACGAGGTGATGGCGCTGCTGACGCGGGAAATATAATCCAGTTAATAAGCTGATAGTATTACTTTTCTGTATTATCGGCTTATCCAAAATGGGAATATCAATAATCTGGCTGTTAATTTCATTGAGTATTCGGAAAATCTTTATACCGTACCGGATAAAGTTGATACGATTCACAAAAGCTTCTTTTAATTTTTTAAATCATCCTGCCGCATTGTTTTTTATTTTTAAACCCGTTATGTTTGCTCCCGGATTGTTACTGCATCAGCAGGCAAAACCTGAACTGAATTTCCCGCTTCACGGGGATATCGGCTCAGGTTTTTTTTTGCTTTTTATAAATGCACCCTGAAACATTTTTGTCTGATGGAAAATTGGCTATGGAAAAGCACGCTCTGGCACTGGTTACCGGCATTCTTTGTTCACCTGCGATGGTTTTCGCCGGTGTTGATGATCTCGCAGAAACACGCTTTATAAAAAACAGCTCGCTCGATTTAGGAACGCACAATATATGGAAATATCTTGATGAGGGTGAAACAGATAAACGCAATATTCATTCTGCGTGGGGGCAGGGATTTGCGCTGGATTATAAGTCCGGCTATTTAGCGGATTTTATAGGTGTGGATGCTTCTTATTATGGTGTGATTAAACTGGCGGCTGCGGATAACTTTGCGTCAAGAGGTATTTTGTATGACGACGGCGGCCAGGCCAAAGGTTTTAATAAACTTGGCCAGTTTTTTGGTAAAGCGAAATTTTCGGAGTCAGGCGTTCAAGGCAATCTTTATGGCGGCTGGAAACTCATCAAGCTGGGCGTACTGACCACGTCAATGCGCGCCGCGCCCAACACCTACAACGGCTGGAGCGGTGACCTCACGTATGACGCGTACCGCCTGCGGCTGGCGTATCTGACCAAATCGCTGAACCGTGATTCACCGGATAAAGTAAATTTCATGACCAGCGATGGCAAAGAGATTGATTCCATTTATACCGGTGATGTTCAGTTCAAAACTGACAATATGGCGGCGCTTTATTTCTACGGTGAAAGTGAAGACTATTTGCGTAGAAACGGATTTGAGCTGAACCTGAAGCAAAATAAAACGTTGTCCTACGGCGTGCAGATTTATATGACGCAGGCGTTGGATAAATGGGACAGCATGGTGAACAGCAAAAAGGATTTCGATCATCGCGCCAATCATTATGCGGCGGACGTGACGTGGAAATATAACGGCTGGACGACAAAAGGCGGGCTGGCTTATACCGATGCGAATAAAGAAGGCGGGATCGGTATGTATCCCCGCCATATGAGTAAAAACTCGCGCGGCACGTTTAATTCCATGACAACGGCCGGGCTGGATTATATGCGCGATGAGGAAAAGGTATTGTCGCTGGATGTCGGCTACCACATCACGCCGGAAGTGGTATTGGGTATCAATACGCATTACGGTTTTCTTGATTTTCAAGGGCAGCCGGTAAAGGAAGGGGAATTCAACGTGTATACCCTGTGGAAACCGGCATCGAAAAAACTCAAGGACTTATCGGTTTTCGCCATGATTGGGCCGGGCAGAACTTATGAGCATAAAGGCACCGCACCGATTGTCGATCATCACGGGAATATTAAAAGTGCTGACAGTTTTGCGGCGGAATTTCGTCTGGATTACAAATTCAATATATTTTGATTAACACACATAAAAGGAAGTAATGATGAAAAGTACGCTCTGGAAGACACTGGTTGCATTTTTACTCTTCGGCTTTATCACTGCGCGGGCCGCACCTGTGCCGGCATCGTCGGTACAGGTGACTGCGCAAAGCGGAACCGTCACATTTTACGTCACGCGTCACGGCAAAACCCTGTTTAACACGGTGCACCGCGTGCAGGGCTGGTCGGATACGCCATTAACCGCCGCCGGGGTTTCCGTGGCGGAAGATCTGGGGCGCGGCCTGAAAGGCATTCCTTTTGTCGCCGCGTATTCCAGCGACTCAGGACGCGCCCGTCAGACGGCAAAAATCGTGCTGGCCTCAGCCGGACAGACAATGCCGGTGGGGGAGGATGAGCGCCTGCGCGAAACGTTTTTCGGCAGCTATGAAGGTGAACATGAATCGGTGATGTGGGAACCCGTGGCAAAGAAACTCGGCTTTGCGGATTTCGCGTCCCTGACGCAGGGGTTGTCAAAAGGGCAGATAAGCCTGAAAAACATGATGGATACGCTGGCCGCCGTTGACCCTTCGCACACCACCGAAAATGCCGCACAGGTGAAGGCGAGAATGCAGGCCGCACTGAATGACATCGCCCGGAAAACCCGTGCACAGGGCGGCGGTAACGTTCTGATTGTGTCGCACGGTATGGCGATTATGGCGATGCTGGAAGGCATGACGCCTGAAGAAAACCTGCGCGCGCCTTTGCAAAACGCCAGCGTCACGGTGATCGCTGACAAAGACGGTAAATTCACCGTTGGCAAAGTCGGGGATATGCAGTTTGTGGAGAAAGGGACGTTACAGAACTAATCCGCCGCAAACTGGTTCATGATCAGTACCAGTTTATCGAGTATTTCACTGTACAGATGCTCGCTGAACGGCGCGAGCATCGGCATCATCAGGCTGATAGCCAGAATGCCGATACTGAGCGTCAGCGGGAAGCCGATGACGAAAACGGAAAGCTGAGGGGTAACACGGTTTAATAACCCGAGCGCCATGTTGAGCGTCAGCAGCAGGGTAATAATGGGTAATGCCAGCATCATCCCGCTGCTGAATACGATACTCCCCCCTTTTGCCACCGCCATAAACCCTTCGGCGTTTACCGGGTTCGGGCTGATGGGAAGGGTATGGAAGCTGTCGGCGAGCAGGGAAATCAGCCACAGATGGGCGTTGAAGCTCAGGAAAAGCAGGACGGCCAGGAGGTTCAGAAACTGCGCCAGAAGCGGGGTGTTCAGGCGGTTGCTGGGGTCGTAAAACGTTGCAAATGAAATCCCCATCTGCAAACCCATGATTTCGCCCGCCATACGTATTGCCGCAAACGCCAGCTGCATGGTGATGCCCAGCGCAGTGCCGATCATAATCTGCTGCATCGCCAGCCACAGGGCGGGTGTGGAAAATATCGGGGTATCGACAGGTGGCAGCGAGGGCGCGATCAGAAACGTGATCATCATGCCGAGCCCGAGTTTTACCCGGTTCGGTACGGTTTTTTCACTGGTAATGGGCGCTGTGCTGATGAGAGCCAGAATCCGCAGCAAAGGCCAGAAATACATACTCAGCCATCCGGCTAACTGCGTGCTGTCGAAGGAAACCATAGATTAACCAATGATATACGGCAGGTTAGTAAACAGCGTACGGATGTAATCGAGTAACAGATTGAGCATCCACGGGCCTGCGATCACGATAGTTGCCACAACAGCCAGGATTTTAGGGATAAAAGACAGCGTTTGTTCGTTGATCTGCGTGGCCGCCTGCAACAAGCTGACGATAAGCCCGGTGACCAGCGCCGCGAGCAACAAAGGTGCGGCGACGGCTAACGCCACTTTCATCGCTTCGTTGCCCAATGCCATTACCGATTCTGGAGTCATTGCATAGTTCTCATAAAGAAGATGGTTTAGCTCCCTCCCCTGCGAAGGGGAGGAGCAAGACGCCCATCAAGTCAGGCAGGTTTACTGATGGAATTAACTATAAAAACTCTGGGCCAGCGAACCTAACAGCAGCTGCCAGCCGTCGACCAGCACGAACAACATCAGCTTGAAAGGCAATGAGATGGATGCCGGTGGAACCATCATCATACCCAACGCCATCAGCACGCTGGCGACAACCAGGTCGATAATCATAAATGGAATGAATACGGTGAAGCCGATCTGGAAAGCAGTTTTCAGCTCGCTGGTGACGTATGCCGGGAGCAAAATACGCATCGGCACGGCCTCTGGGCCGGCCAGTGGTGCGACATTCGCGAGACGTGCATACAGCGCGAGGTCACTTTCACGGGTCTGGCGCAGCATGAACTGGCGCAACGGCTGGGCACCTTTGTCCATCGCATCCTGCATAGTAATTTTGTTTTCCGTAAACGGCTGATAGGCATCACTGTAGATTTTATCGAATACCGGTGCCATGACGAAGAATGTCAGAAACAGGGCAAGGCCCAGCAGCACCTGGTTTGGCGGTGCAGACGGCGTACCCAGCGCATTTCGCAACAGGCCCAGAACGATAATAATTCGGGTGAAACTGGTGCACATCAGCAGCATCGCCGGAAGCAGCGTCAGCGTGGTGATGAAGACCAGAGTCTGAATAGGCAAAGACCAGTTCTGCGTGCCGTTAGCCATCTGCTGGCTGATGATGCCAGGCAGTTGTGCGAAAGCAGCCGGGCTGATTAACAACAGCGACGGCAGGCACAGTAGGGTAAGCAGGCGGGCAGGGCGCTGTCGGACAGCGGTAAGAACAGTTTTCAACGATGTGTTCACGACGGACAGAGTCATGCCTGCTTTCCTGGACGTTTCAATATTTTTTGCATGAGCTGGCGGAAATCAGCCGGCTGATGATTTGTGTTGCCCGCATCCGGCGTTTGTTCAACCGGAGGTGCGCTTAATGTATGCAGCGGGGTGATGTTTTGCGCCGTCACACCCAGCACCAGCCAGGTATTGTCCACTTCAACGATCACCACTTTCTCACTGCGGCCAACCTGAACGCTGGCGGTCACCTTAAGCAGCTTGTTATTTTTTGACTGCGGCGCGAAACCTGCACGCTTAATAACCCAGCCGATAAACAGGATCAGCAGCAGAATGCCGCCCAGCACGGTGCTGACTTGCGTCAGGACTGAACCGGCAGGCATGGCCTGAGGCGATACCTGCGTGGTGGCATGGTTTACCGGGCCGGAAATGTACGGAGAATCCGTCGCGGCATTCTGGCTCATCAGCGGCTCAGGCGACGCATGCGTTCAGACGGTGTGATGATGTCGGTGATACGCACGCCGTATTTATCAGCGACGACAACCACTTCACCCTGAGCAATCAGATAGCCATTAATCAGAATATCCAGCGGCTCACCGGCCAGGCCGTCCAGCGCCACCACAGAGCCCTGCGAAAGACGCAGAAGTTCTTTGATGGTCATTTTTGTGCGGCCTAATTCCACAGTCAGTTTCACCGGAATATCGAGGATCATATCGATATCCTGCAAACTGCCTGCTCCGTCCTGGGCACCCAGCGCGGCGAAAACACCGTCAGTTGACGCTTTCGCGCCACCCGCAGACTGTTGTTCGTTAAACGCATCAGCCCATAAATCGTCAACGTTATCCGATCCGGCGTCAGACGGTTTATTGGTGTCACTCATGGGGCTGTTCCTCATCTAGAGAATTTAAAATTGGGTTGATCAAATGTTCAACGCGCAGGGCGTATTGTTCGTTTAAGGTACCGTACTGACTGGTCAGTACCGGGACGCCATCAACGTGGGCAATCAGGCGATCGGGCTTTTCAATCGGCAGTACATCGCCGGGTTGCAGTTTCAGAATCTGAGACAGGCGCAGCGGGATTTCGACGAAATTCGCGACCAGCTCCAGTTCGGACTGCTGAACCTGATGCACCAGATTTTCACGCCACTGGCTTTCTTCATGACGGGAGTTTTCCACCGGCGGATTGGTCAGTAACTCACGCAAAGGTTCGATCATGCTAAACGGAATACAGATATTGAAATCACCGCTCAGCGCACCGATTTCCACATGGAACGGCGTGGTGACCACGATATCGTTCGGGGAAGAGGTGATGTTGGTGAACTTGATCTGCAACTCGGCACGAACGTATTCAACACTCAGTTTGTAGACACCGCTCCAGGCATCTTCATAGGCATCCAGTGCCAGCGTCAGCATGCGCTTAATCACGCGTTGCTCGGTGTGGGTGAATTCACGCCCCTCGACTTTTGTCGGGAAGCGCCCGTCACCGCCAAACAAGTTATCGACCGCGATAAAGACCAGGCTTGGTGCAAACACAAACAGGGCAGTACCACGTAAAGGTTTCAGGTGGATCAGGTTCAGGTTAGTCGGCACCGGTAAGTTGCGTGCAAACTCATGGTATGGCTGGATCTTGATCGGCCCTACCGTAATATCCGGGCTGCGGCGTAACAGGTTAAATAACCCCATACGGAAATGACGGGCAAAACGCTCGTTAATGATTTCCAGCGCCTGTAACCGCTCACGAACAACGCGGCGCTGCGTCGTGGGGTCAAAAGGTTTTACATCATCGCCAGACCCGGAGGTCTGGGGAGCAGGAGACGCCCCTTCGGGTGCGCTGTCACTGTCACCATTGAGCAGCGCGTCGATCTCGGCCTGTGAAAGTATGCTGTCGCCCATAATTTGTTTATCGCAGTATGAAAGCAGTGAAAAGCACGTCGTTGATCACCTGAGGTGGCTGACCTTTGACCAGTGGCGCGTCCAGAACCTGTTTGATGTCCTGAACCAGCTGTTGTTTCCCGGTTTCGCTGGCCAAATCAGCAGTTTTCTGACGGGACAGGAGCAACAGCAGGCGGCTGCGAACTTCTGGCAGGTACTCAGTCAGAGTAGCCCGATTTTGTTCATCTGGCAGACGCAATGTCAGGCCGATGTACAGTACTCGGTCAGGATCGTTATCCGGGGTTTGCAGATTGACAGTGAAAGTATCCAGCGCCAGGAAAATCGGGGCTGCAGGCGGAACATCATTTTTCACCTGTGCTGCCTGCGCTCCAGTTGCAGGCTGTTGTTTGTGCAACATCCACCAGGCGTAACCGGCCGCACCACAGGCTCCGATGGTAATGAGTAACAGCAGAATCATCATTAACGGCCGCTTTTTCTTACGCGACGCCGAGAGAGCAGAGTCAGACATGGATGAGGCGATTTCCTGTAAGTATGAGCAGAGTAGCGAGGGAGCAACCAAACTGCTGAGTCAATTCTGACAATGATTATCCCGTTTATCCTGTTGTTCAATAGTCAGAATAGGCGGGAAAAACAAGGTCAGCTCTGCCGTTTGAATTAAGGCCTTACAGGCAGAGCTGAAACATCAGGTAACGATTATGCGAAAATATCTACGCTATTGTTGCCACTGATCCGCTGAGCAATAGAGGCAGGAACCGGCAGGGCATCACTGGCAGAAGAAAGACCACTGCCGGAATTGAATGCCGCCCAGCTCGCTGCGTCACCTTGCTGCGAACCCGACTGAGCGTTTTGCTGCTGTGCCTGCTGCCACTGTGAACTGTCACTGCCGACACTGCTCTGGCCCAGGCTGATGCCGTTATCTGCCAGCGCAGTTTTAAGCTCAGGCATGGCGGCTTCAATCGCAGATCGTACACCGCTGTGGCCGGAAACAAAGTGTAACTGCGCCTGATTATTTTCTATCTTCATGCTGATTTGGATAGACCCCAGATCCTGCGGATGCAGGCGCAGTTCTGCGGTCTGTTGCCCCTGGCGGTTAAACATCATGACCTGCTGGCCAAGTTGTTGTTGCCATTCAGGCGTACCCAGCTGTGCGTTGAGCAGCGGTGTTGACGGTGCGGCCACCGCGCTGGTGGTGGTTGGCGTCGTTGAAACCGGTGCAGAAGATACCGCAACCGCCGCCGCATTGATCTGATTGAGTGCCTGGGCATTGCTGTCAGGTGTGCGGCTATCGCTCTGCTGCAACGCGGCAGCATTACCAGACGCTGCGCTCATCGAGGCGAGAGCACTGCTGAAATCGGGGGGGGTGGTCGCTGCTTTGCTGCTGGCATGCTGAGATGACGCTGCTGCGGTATTCACGGCGGCTTTCGGATCGGTATCTGTGACCGCTGTTTTGCTGTCACCGGTCAGCAGTGAAGAGGCCGTCGCCGTCAGGCCGGCAAGCAGTGTGCTTTGCTTATCCGCACGCGCAGTATCGCTGCCGGTGGCTTGGGTCGCGGCGGCGGCAACCGTCTGTACCTGCTGAACCGGTTGCTGCTGAGCTGCCAGCTGGGCGAGCAGCGACTGAACAGAAAGATCTGTACTGGCGTCAGTGGTGCCGTCTTTTTCTTTATCACTCAGGGCGGTGTTTTTCGCGGATGTCGCATCCGCACCTTTCAGGCTGCCGGCGGGCAGGATCTGAATCGCCGCAATCATTTTGCTGAGATCGCTGTCATTGAGCGTCAGGCTGCCGCTTTTTTCAGCGGCGGCCACGGCCTGGGTCAGCGTTGTTTCATCAACAGTCTGGCCTTTGGCTGTAATTTGCTGGCTGAGTTTCTCCAGCGCGCTGGTCAGTTTAGGATCGACCTTCGTGCCCAGTTGTGCTTCAAGCTGGGTGGCGAAATCTGCTGGGGTGGCTGCCGCGCCCGTATCACCGGTCGTGGCAATATCGGTCGCCGATGTCGCGATGGCAGAAGAACCGCCAGAAGCCGCGCTTGCGGTAGTCTTTGCCGTCGTGACGGCTGCAGGCAAAATATTCAGAGTCATGGTTGTTTCTTCCTGTGTGCGCTGCGCTGGGCGAACTCATCGTTCTGCTTTTGATCGAGCTTGTTTTCCAGCGAACGTTGCTGTTCGCTGGCCCGGGACTGCAGCGTCTGGTACGCATTGAGGCGCTGCTGCTTGTCCTGCCACTGGTTGACGGCGGCATTAAGCCGCTGATCCCAATGTTGTAATTGTTTGCGGTGCTGTTCGATGGCGACTTCCAGCGTGCTGATAAACTGCTGGTAGTTCTGCCAGGTATTTGCCGCGATCCCACCGGTCATCGTGGAATTGAGCTTTTCCCGGTATTCACGCTGATAGTTGAGCAGCATGGTGAGCTGCTCTTCAGCCTGGTGGTGCGACTGCCTGATTTGGCCCAGATGACTGGTCGCCTGATCCAGCGCTTTCTGCGCCAGAGAGCAAAGAGTTATTAACGGCGATGAACTTTCCATTTATGCCTCTGCTTATTAATGAATTAGCCCGGGAACAACATATTGAGTTCCAGACAGGCGTCTTCGTATGTGCTGCGTTCCATGATGTCCTGCTGGAGAAAGTTCTCCATCTGCGGATACAGCTTTATGGCACGGTCCAACATCGGGTCGCTGCCTGCGGCGTAAGCGCCGACGCTGACCAGGTCACGGTTGCGCTGGTAGCTGGACAACAATTGCTTAAAGTTACGTACCCGACCGTACTGGACGTCGTCGATCAGCGATGTCATGGCACGGCTGATTGAGGCTTCAATATCAATAGCGGGATAATGGCCCGATTCTGCTAAACGGCGCGACAACACGATGTGGCCATCAAGAATGGCGCGTGCTGAGTCGGCAATCGGATCCTGCTGGTCATCCCCTTCGGTCAGCACGGTATAAAACGCGGTAATCGAACCGCCGCCGCTGATGCCGTTACCCGCGCGTTCAACCAGCGCAGGCAGTTTGGCAAAGACGGAAGGCGGATACCCTTTGGTGGCCGGAGGTTCACCGATCGCCAGTGCTATCTCACGCTGCGCCATGGCATAACGGGTCAGGGAATCCATAATCAGCAAAACATGCTGGCCGCGATCGCGAAAATCTTCGGCGATGCGCGTGGCGTAAGCGGCACCCTGCATACGCAAAAGCGGCGAAACATCGGCGGGCGCAGCAATAACCACTGAGCGGGCACGACCTTCGTCACCTAAAATGTTTTCGATAAAATCTTTAACTTCGCGGCCACGCTCACCGATCAGGCCCACTACGATCACGTCTGCTTTGGTATATCGGGCCATCATGCCGAGCAGGACGGACTTACCGACGCCGGAACCTGCGAACAGGCCCATACGTTGTCCCCGACCCACCGTCAGCAGGGCGTTAATCGCGCGGACACCTACATCCAGCACGTCGGTGATCGGCGTGCGCTGCAACGGGTTAAACGGCGGCGTAATAAGTGCTGCGCGATAACCGGTATCCGGTGGCGCTAAGCCATCCAGCGGTTTGGCGCTGCCATCGAGCACGCGGCCAAGCAGTTGCGGGCCCAGCGGTAACTGTTTACCCGCCGTATGGCCATCGGCCGAAATACGGGCATACACCCGCGCACCAGGTAAAATCCCTTCCACTTCTTCCAGTGGCATCAGGAACAGGCTCTGACCATTGAAACCCACGACTTCACTTTCGACTTCCTGCACGACCGGGCCGTCATGGCGCTCAATCAGGCAGGTAGCCCCCAGCGGTAACTGCAAACCCGTCGCTTCAAGGACCAAACCGGTCGCACGGGTCAGACGCCCGTAGCGGCGAACGGACGGCGTGCGGGCCATACGCTTTTCCGCGTCATCCAGTGTTTTCAGCAGGCGGCTCAGACGGGCGGTCATCAGAGATCTCCCGGTGCCGCAAGACGGCACAGCTCATGCCAGCGTGTCGCCAGCGAGGCATCCATATCGCCGTCTTCCGCGCTGACTTTACAGCCACCGGCGTGGATCTGGCTGTCGGCTAATAAACGCCAGCCGTTCATGCTCAGGCTTGCGCCGAGCTGTTGTTCAACACGTTCAAAGTCAGCCGGGTTAACGCGCAACTGCGGTTTACCTTTGAACATCGGCTCCTGCTGAATCAGTTGCTGGATCTGGGTGAGCAGGGCAGAACCGTCACAAATCGGTGCCTGACCGATAATCTGTTTGGCAGCGGTCAGCGCCATTTGCATCAGCCGTGAGGCGATCACGCTGTCCAGCGCATCCAGCGTTTGCTGGAAATCAGACACCATATGCTGCCAGTGTTCTGTCAAAACGGCCTGTTGCTGCTGGCCTTCCTGCAAACCCTGTTGCTGCCCTTCATGCAAACCCTGCTGAAAACCCGCCGCATAACCTTGTTTCTGGCCGGCTTCCAGGCCTTGCTGAAGGCCCTGCTGCTCGGCGCGGCGTTGCAAATTCAGCAATTCGTTCTGGTCTACCTGAAGTTTTGGTAATCCGTCGTCATGCTCTTCTTCACCTTCAGTGAGCAAAGGTTCATCAGGGGTGGTGAATACCGGCATTGCCAGATCACCCGGTCTCCAGGGCTGCCACGGCAGGGCGTTAATTCGTTCAGCATGACGCTCTTCTGCTGTTTTCTTTTCCGGCTGGGGGTTATCAGACATAGGAATCCTCGCCGCCGCCAACCATCATTTCTCCGGACTCTGCCAGGCGGCGAACCGTCTGGAGAATGGCTTTCTGTTCGTTCTCGACCAGAGACATACGCATCGGTCCGCGGTTTGCCAGGTCGTCGCGCAGGATATCTGCGGCACGTTGTGACATGTTGCGCAGGAACTTGTCGCGCAGCGGTTGTTCCGCACCTTTCAATGCAACCAGTAACGATTCGCCTTCGACCTCCTGCAACAGGCGCTGGATACTGCGGTCGTCCACGTCCACCAGGTTTTCGAACAGGAACATCTCGTCGATAATTTTCTGTGCCAGCTCGCCGTCGTAACCACGAACCGCTTCGATAACGGCTTCTTCCTGCTGGGTTTTCATCAGGTTGATGATTTCCGCAGCCGTACGAACACCACCCATCTTCGAACGTTTGAGGTTCTGGCCGTCGAGCAGGTTGTTCAGCACTTCGGTCAGTTCTGCCAGCGCGGCTGGCTGGACGCCCCCGAAGGTCGCGATACGCAACATCACGTCGTTGCGCAGGCGCTCGTCGAACAGGGCAAGAATATCGGCAGCCTGGCCCCGTTTGAGGTGGACGAGGATAGTGGCGATAATCTGCGGGTGCTCGTCGCGGATCAAATCGGCCGCCATCAGCGGTTCCATGAAGTTCAATGTCTCCATGCCGCTGGTGGTTTCGCGTGATTCCAGAATGTCTTCAAGCAGGCTGGAGGCGCGTTCTTCGCCCAGGGCTTTGGTCAGTACCGAACGCAGGTATTCGCTGGTATTGACGCTCAGTGCCGCGTACTGCTCGGATTCATCTTCGAACTCGTTCAGCACTTCCGCCAGTTGCTTGTTGGAGATCTGATGGATATTGGCCATCGCTCCACTGATTTGCTGAACTTCACGAGGGGAGAGGTGTTTGAACACCTCCACCGCACGGTCTTCACCCAGGGTTATCATCAAAATGGCGCTTTTTTCGGTTCCGGTCATAGTCATGATTGTTCGGTACTCATCCATTGGCGGATAACCAGGGCGACGATACGTGGATCCTTATCAGCCAGCTCCTGAACACGTTGGGTCTGTACTTCGACGCTGACGCGCTGTTGTGAACGTTTACGTTTTTCCAGCTCATCGTTGCTGAGTTTGACCGGTTTGCTGCCTTCAGGTTGTGGCTGTGAAGCTGCCAGCGCCGCAGCAGTTGCCGCCTCTTTCTCTGCCTGCTGTTTGCGCAGCATCGGACGAACAATCTTGCGCCACAACAGCCAGGCAACAATCAGTACCAGCAACCAGCGACCGGCATTAATCAACTGATCGAAGAACGCTTGCTGTTTCCAGAACGGCAATTCACCGGAATTATCAGCCGCTTCGTTGAACGGTGTATTCACCACGTTCAGCGTATCGCCGCGTTCCTGTGAGAAGCCCATTGCTTCACGGACCAGGTCGTCAATTTTCTTGAGTTGTACATCCGTCAGAGGCTGCGCTTTACCATTTGCATCCATCTGATAGTTGACCACCACCGCCGCGGACAGGCGCTGTACGGCACCGGCGCTGTGCTGCGTATGGGTGATGGTGCGGTCAACTTCATAGTTAGTCGTTTCATCACGACGGCGGTTAGACGGCACATTAGAATTTGCGCTGGTTGAAGCATTTTGTGCGTTATTGCCGGTGGCGTTTGCGCCATTTGCGCCGTTCGCTGCATTGGCATTATTTGCCGCCGGTGGGTTAGTCACTGGTGCGGTTGCTGCAGGTGCAGGCTGGTTGCTTAATGCACCCGGCACGCCGCCAACGGCAGATCCGCCAATCTGGTCACTGGTGCTTAGCTGACGGGAACGAACAGCAGCTTTATCCGGCGCGCCGTTTGGCTGGTAATTTTCATCCGTTTGTTCGCGGCTTGCATAATCGATTTGCGCAGTGATTTGCGCGTGAACGTTACCGTTACCGACAACCGGTTGCAGGATGGATTCAATACGACGTTGCAGGCGGCCTTCGACTTCGTTGGCGTATTTCAGCTGGGAAGCATTAAGGTCACGGCCATTGTTATCAGACTGTGTCAGCAGGTGTCCGCTTTGGTCGACAACGGTCACGTTGGCAGGGGGTAAACCCGAAACGCTGCTCGATACCATATAAACGATGGCGTTAATCTGGCCATCATCCAGCGCACGGCCCGGCTGTAAGTTCAGGGTGACAGAGGCTGACGGATTTTTTTGTTCGCGGACAAACAAAGAAGGTTTAGGAATCGCTAAATGAACACGCGCACTGCCAACCGGACCGAGGGTCTCGATTGTGCGGGAGAGTTCGCCTTCCAGTGCACGCTGATAGTTAATCTGCTCACTGAACTGGCTGATACCGAACTTTTCCTGATCCATCAATTCGAAGCCGACTGCGCCGCCTTTCGGTAAGCCGGCCGCAGCCAGTTTCAGACGGGTTTCATACACTTTGTCGGCAGGGATCAGCAGAGCACCGCCGTTATCAGAGAACTGATAAGGGATGTTCATTTGAGTCAATTGGGTGACGATGGAACCGCCATCTTGATCGCTGAGGTTGCTAAACAGCACCTTGTACGTAGGCTGTTTGGCCCACAGCATCATTACAACAACAATGGCCACAGCAGCGGCAGCGGCGATGGCGATAGGAACTTTTGGGTTGGCGCGCAGGCGATTAAGCAACGCAGTAAAACCGCTTCGGGAGGTTTCTGCGCCGGCTATTGCGGAACTCATACAAGATCCCTATTTAGCTGTTGAATGGTGGTGTTCATGTTGTCTCTTAACAAAACAGACTCCCAAGTGCGCAATCGTTGAAGCGTGACATTTTTCAGTCCTCCATACAGGCAGGCCTATTTTCTAGGTGAGCCATTATTTGCCGCATAACGCAAAGTTAATGGCCCGATAAGCCATGGTTTTTAGGTTCAATTACCGCGTTTAGGAAAAAACTGATGTGATAGGGTGTCATTCCATGAAAGAAGTCATTTGTTCATCGACACAGTGATAAGCGGAGAAAGCATGTCAATTCAAGGCATTGAGAGCGTTTTACAGCAGTTGCAGGCCACTGCTGTCCAGGCCGGCGCGACGCCACAGACCGATACCGCATCTGAAGCGGGTTTTGCCAGTGAGTTAAAAGCGGCATTGGGCAAGATCAGTGAGACGCAAAACACCGCAAAACTGGAATCTGAGAAGCTGGAAATGGGCGTTCCCGGTGTCAGCCTGAACGACGTGATGGTTGATTTGCAGAAATCTTCGATTTCACTGCAGCTTGGCATTCAGGTGAGAAACAAACTGGTGACGGCTTACCAGGATGTGATGAACATGTCGGTGTAGGTTGTATATCTGTATGATTTAAATTAATTAATCGGTTAGCCAGTCTTCTTGTGGGGCATGGATGGGGCAAATTCTCCTAATTTCTGGTTGAGCATCGCAATCTGCTCTCCGTTGTTGTCGTTCATCCAAGTTCCATAAACCGAGTAAACCATCTGAGCTGATGTATGCCCCATTTGGCTCGCTATGAAATTCGGGTTCGCTCCGGCAGATAGTGACCAGCACGCGTAAGTGTGACGCGACTGGTATGCTTTTCTATGTCTGATTCCAGCTCGGCGTAAAGCTGTATCCCAAGACTGACCGATAGACGACACGGAATAGTAGGTGCCGCTGCGATTGTTGACCGCGCTGATTTGCGGATTAAATACGAAGGTGCAATCTTCGATGTCCTTTTTTCCGTACTCACGCTGCACAACTTCAATTCTCGTTTTCGCTGCCATCCTGGTCATTTCAGCCTGATCACGCAAAACATCTATCGCAGGTTGAATGAGATGAATTTCTCTCGTTCCGGCATTAGTTTTCGGTGGGGTAAACTCATGAACCGCTGTGAGGTTGCGTTTAACCTTGATAGTTCCAGCTATCAGATCGATGTCCTCCCAAGCGAGGGCGCACAACTCCCCATGACGCAGTCCAGTGTAAACAGCTAGTGACCACAAGTTAGCCACTTGCCGGTGCCCGCACACAGAGATGATCCGCAAGAACTCATCTCTCGTAACCGGGTCGGGTTCTGCTTTTGACTTCCTCAGCGGCTTTAGATTCCCCATTGGGTTAGACGGTAAATAACCATTGTCATGTCCGAATTTCAGAACCGCACCCAGATCGCTCATCTGACCATTTACTGTTCTTACTGACCTTCCAACTTTCTCTGTCTTGACGCCACATCCCAGTTGCTGAGTGCCCGTGAGAAGAGAGTTGCGAAGTCTAATCAAATCCTCTGTTCTTATTGATGAGGCAATCATGTTCTCACCAAGAGCTAGAAGGACTCCCTTCATTCTCGAACGATACCGCCCAAGGCTGTTCGCCGATAAATCAACTTCCTTCAATTCCAGCCATTTTTTGTAAAGCTCCCCGATGGTTACCTGTCTTGATGCAAGTCCAAATTTCCTTAAGTTAATGGAGGAGGGGAATTGCTTCTGGTAATCAAAATTCCCCGTTTTAATTGCGTAAACTACTGACGCCCTCAGCTCCGCTGCGACCTTTCTATTCTTCGCCGTATCCGGCACCCCCAGCGATTCCCTTGCTCTCGTGTTTTTGTATATAAACCAAACCCGCAGAAACCCTCCATGGCTTTCTACTCCGGTAGGATATTTTATCTCAGCCACATCTCACCTCCGCTTTCAGTGGGTGAACAGGTTAAGCTTTCTTGCGAACTAAAGCATCCGGCTGATTTGCGGCCTGACGCTCAATCCACTGTTCGATAGCAAGATGATTGTACATGCACTCGCTGTTAGGCTTAGGATCACCTTCAGGAGCGAAGTGGAGATACTCCCGACCCTGTAGCCATGATTTCTCTCTTGCCCGCTTAATCGTCCCCGGGCGAAGACCAGTAATTGCAATGAGGACATCTTCTGTTACCCATTTAGCGGGAGTTAACTGAGTGATCAGTGCCATGCTTACCTCTGCTATTTACCCTCAGCCACCCGATGAACCCAAACGCAAAGCCATAGCCACACTTCATGACCTGATGGACAAAGTGGCTTGGCTTGATTGGCGTATTTATCGAGTAGCTGACGGAGAGTGTGGTGGTTGTCTTTACTGCGGAGTTCGGTGAGGAGTTTCTTTGCGATGATTCTGGCTGCGTTGTCGACCTCTTCGGGAGTCATGGGCTACTCCAGTTTTACACCCGGGATTTTGCCATCTGATATTGCAGAATAAAGCTCACTCGCGTCATCCATTGTTATGCTGCCGATTTTATAAAGCTCAGCAATTGCTAACTCTCTTTTTCTATCTTCGGCTGTTATTAATGCAAAATCTCCATGCTCACCAGATGATGCCAGATACCCAATGTCTACCGTCGCTCCCTTTTCGCTGGAATAGACAACAACACCTTTACGGTACTTGCTTTCCTCATCGACCCAAAAGTTGACCTCTTCTCCAACCGGAGGGATGCCTTGCCCATCCCACGCCGATAAACGCCTCTCCGCCATTACATCTCCAGAAATAAGATCATGAATAACCAAAACATCATCACGTTCTGATGCAAAATCCTTCTCACTGCCTTTGATAATTTCGTATTTCATGCCGCATGCCTCCGCTGTGCCCGCTGTTTCTTCTCAAGCTCGTAATCATCCCTGCATCCTGAATCACAGAAGTTACCCCGCAAAAGTGGATGCTCGCAGTAGTGACACTTTCCGGTAAATCTCAGGAAGTCGCGTGAGCGGCTGAGCAAGGCAATCTCGCGCTCCAGTTCTTCTAATGCTGCTGCGTTATCAATTTCATCGGCCATGTTTCTCTCCAATCTTCAGTATTTTGGTCACCGCCCCGACATCACAGCCGGATGCAAGAATGTTCGTCCCTTCGTGCAGTGAAACCCGCACATCAGCTGGCTCGACTCCTGTCATGCTCCACAATCCCTGTCTGAGTATTTGGCTTAATTCATCCGTGTCTACTCGACCCGCGTAGAAATGCATGCGGGGTAATTTGACTGTGATCATCGGGGGATACCTCGAATTTCAGGCGTAAAAAAACCGCGTTAAGCGGCTATCCTGCTGTACTTTCTACGGGGTTAGGAAAATCTAGGCTCATGTCAAATGTAGCGCCCAGCTTGTCTGCGCAGGGGATGAAGTCGCGGCCTCCCTTATCTAACTCGTCGCAAATTTCGTTGTAGCGCGTCACGTCGAACAGCGTTAAATTCGGGTCTCCGATTGTCGCGAAACCGATGCGCTTTGACGGGCATCGGTCGAGTACGGCTTGCACCTCTGCGACCCATTTCTTTTCTTTTGCAGTGAGCTTTGCCATCACTCCCCCTTAACCGTAAAACCGGCTGCGATGATTGCTTTGATAGCGAAATTACGGCTCATAACATCAGAGCTACCCAGCACAACTGGATTAGCCAGCCGGGCTTTCAGCGCTGCGATTTCTGTCTCTGCGGTGATTGCTCGTAATTTCCATTCACGCCATGATTCAGCAGTTTCGATATGCGCATCACATTCAAACTGCATATCAGCCTGGGCCTTATCAGCCCGCTGGCGTTCTGCTTCGAGCTGGTCGAGTAGTGATAACGCTTGCTCACCGGAGATTGCGAACATGCCGCCGCAAACTTTCGCTGTTTCGGCTTGCTCACGCAGCGCCGATATATCTGTTGTATCAGTCATACGCATATCTCCGCACGGTAGTAGCAATCAATAAGGAACTGTTTGCCAAGCTTTGTAGGCACTTCAGCAACCCTGGTGATCAACCCCATCTGTTTCATGATGCATGTAATGGTGTGACCACAGTGACTGTCACAAGCCTTTTTAAGTACGCTATGAGCCAAAAGGTTGCGGTAGTCTGTTCGACCGAAATTAGTGTTACCAAAGCAGCACGCTATGTATTCATCAGTAAGGTGATCGGTGATGCTTGGTCTGCGTTTTAGTTTGGTTGTCTCAGTCATGAGGTTGCTCCTTCACCAGAGAAGATATTTCAGCCTCTAAAGCATCAACCTGAGCAGAGCAGAGATTCCAATCTCGGCGTTCTTCATCGCAAAGAGAATACTCAGCCATAGCGTTCATGCGCCCGCGCAATGAAATAACCAGCGCTCTTAGACTTGCTTCATAAGCGATCATCATCCCTTCCTACCAGCGCGCAGATCGTCAGCAAACATAGCAGCGCGTGCCGCTTCGCCGCTTAGTGCCACAGAATTAGCTTTATCGTTATGCTCCATTGCTATGCGTGCTGCCGCTGTTCTTCTTGCCACAAGATCATCCACACCTTGTGCCTTAATATCAGATATAGCTGCTTCGGTTACTGGCGTTTCTGGTTTGAAATCATTAGCATCACTTGGCTCACCGATATCTCTCGTATAGACAAAACAATCATCTTTGATGAACTTAAGCAGGGCAGAATTTTCAGCCACCAAGTTATGAATAGTCTCGCTGGACTTCTCAAAGGCTTTTCTTTCAACTTCAAGAGCGCGAATATAAAGCTCATGAGCGTGAATCTTTTCCTTTAAGCGCAGATTTTCATTAAGAGATTTATCTGCATCTGCCACCAGTTTCTGATAGTCCGAGTATGTGACGTACGCGCCTTCTGCGGATTCTTCCATCCATATTGAACATGGCCCGTCTTGTGGGTCAGATTCTGCTTCATAGCGTTTTACTTCACTCATAATGTGTTCCTTGAAAGAGGGTTAGGCTGCCATCCTTGGCTGAAAAGTTTCAGGCTGCGCTGGAGAATGTCAGACGCTTGAAGATTTCACGCACACGATCAACGTCGCCTTCGCAGTACTTGGCTACCTGAGCGATTTTCCCGTCGCGGACGAAATCCCAAACCATGCTTCCGTCAATCTCTTCGCCTATCTCGCTGCCTTTTCTTGGCAGGTTCAGCACCTCGCAAAGCTTATCCAGGCTGACGCGACCGTTATGCCCAGCCCATTGGATCATCGTGTCGAAAACTGACTTATCCCAAGGGCGTGCGCTGAATGGAATGAAGCGGGGCGGTGCAATACCAAGAACGGCGGCCCGTTGGAATATGAAGCGTAAATCGAAAGCCACGACGTTATGCCCGATGAACGTCGGTGGGATATTCCGTGATGGGTCGTAATTGCGATTCAGGAAGTCGAACAAGCCAGCGATGATTTGTGGCTCAGAATTCGCCCAGTCTTCGCTGTAGAAGGTTTCTACCGGAGAGTCTCCTGCGGCTACTGAGATAACGCAGATTTGACCGCGACCTCCATCAAAGCTTGTTTTACGCCATTCCTCTTCGGCTGCGGATTCGCGATTTGCGTCCAACCACTCCCTGATGCTTTCAAGTTTTTTGTATTGTCCGGGCGCGGTGATGGAATCGGCAATTTTCTGCTTAAAAGCTTCGTCTTGGGATGGGATTGTTTCGATGTCGAGAAAGATGTTCATATGGTTTCCTGTGAATTTTTTATAGCCGAACCCCTAGCAGGGATCGGCTATGTGATTTAAGTGAACGGGAGGTTTAGAACGGAATGTCGTCGTCGAAATCCATTGGTGGCTCGTTGTTCTGGGCTGCCGGTTGGCTTTGCTGCGCTGGACGTGATTGCTGAGTGCCGCTGTGTGCAGGCCTACTGCCATCTGCTTTGCCTCCGAGCATCTGCATCGTGCCGCTGACATTGACGTGAATCTCTGTGGTGTATTTCTCGACGCCTGCCTGATCTGTCCACTTCCGTGTGTTCAGTTTCCCTTCAATGTAGACCTGAGACCCTTTCTTTAGGTATTCACCAGCTATCTCCGCCAGCTTTCCAAACAGAATTACGCGATGCCATTCCGTTTTTTCTTTCTGCTCGCCGGTGGCTTTGTCACGCCAGCTTTCGGAGGTTGCCAGCGTCATGTTGGCAACCGCGCCGCCGTTGGGCATGTAACGGATGGTGGGGTCATCCCCCAGTCGGCCGACTAAAATCACTTTGTTTATTCCGCTATTCGCCATTTATGCCGCCTTCTTTAGTTCGGTTCCGCGCGTTTTGAATACTTCAACGCACTTAGTTTGATGTTCGGGTGATGTTGCTAATGCATTCCATGCTGGCGTGTAAATCCCTTTAAGTTCTTCAACGTTCTGACAATCTGAGGCTTGGCTTGTGAAGTCCTTGAGTATTTCATCTGGGATTCTTTCCTGAGTTTGTTGTGGCTGCGCCGTTTCCGCTAAAGATGGAAGCGCCCAGGAGGGGAGTTTCGGCGGCATCCAGAAAATCTGTTTACCTTCCTTAGTCTTTGCACGATTCCATCCATTACGCTTTTCAGTGCTAACTTCGGCGAATCCTTCCTCCAGCATGTACAGGTATCTGCCGATACCCCATTGTACGGCTGCGCGTTTCATAGCTCCTGACATGCCGCCTTTAACTGCCTCAACCTGCGTGTTTTCTGCTGCGTCCCACTTGGTGATCCACTCGTCATCTACTTTCACGGAAATACCGCACATCACGCCCGAGTCAGGAGCGGCAGTAAATTCATTCCGCCATCCTGCTTTGCCGCAGACTTCATCAAGGCGTTTCATGATCGCCCGATTGGTCACATAGGCCAGAACCATAGCCCAAGGCTTTCCATTTGCAGTAACGCCGCATTGCTGCACTCGCCACTCAATATCTTCGGCAGCGAATGGTTCATCAAATTTATTTAAATCCACGCTGTGCCTCCATTATCCTCTTTACTTGATTAATGGTTCGGTGATCGGCAATGGCTTCGAGCTGTGCCATTTCATCTGTGAAAAATTCGGTCGCGCCATTCAATTCCGCATGCTCTATCGCGAAATCCTCATCTTCACGCTGATCTCGCAGGTAGTCATAATTAGTCCAGGTCATGCCGCATCCTCCTGCCTCATCACCACAAGATGACCGCGAGACTCCATGAACTCGCGAATGTTTGCCTCATCCATGAAGGCCAACATCTCTTTGTCTGGTAGCGTGTAGTGCAATTCAGCGCCTTCAACTTCAATCTTCACGCCGCGACCCATAGTGCCGCCAGAAATCTTCACGTCGGCGCATTCAAAAGTTATATTCATAACGGATTCCCCGGAGAGCGAAGAAAATCAACCAAGCGGTCGAGCCAGCTTTTGTGCGGTGGCGGGGTGAAGCTCGCAGATGTCAGGCAGTTTGAAGGGTGATGCTGAATGGATTTGAAAGCGTCAAAAGGGCGTCCCATGCAGGAAGCCCCGGCAATTGAATATTGCATGGGATACTCCGGTTTAATTAAATGTGAGTTTCTTCGTAGTGCGACTCAGCCATTTCTTTGGCTTCATCCATAGAATTTGCTTTGAAAACTAATGGGCGCAGTGTTGGTTTGTGTGCCAACGTTGCGTGCTTAATGCGGCGCTCTATATCGCCAACTCCAACTGCACTTCCCGTTTCGGCGTAGTAGACGCTAGTCTGCTTGCCCTCTGGGTAATACAAAGTCCATGAAGATGGATAAAGCTCAGACTTGTGTTCTGTAAGCAGTCGCTGAACATCCTGAAGGTATGAGGCCTGTAATTTTGCGAGTTTCTTCATTACTGATTCCGGCATCAGGACACCGCAATAAACTCCAGCGGAGAAATCAAACAACTTCTCCGGCACAATTTCGTATTTTGAATCTGTCATCTGATACTCCGTTTAGTTGATTTAAGTGATGAAGAAGCCAGCTCTTGAACTGGCTTTTGCATCCATTAAAAAAGCCGCGGTTAGGCGGCATCGTCATTACTGGTAACTGTGTATCCATTCTCTTCTAGCCAAGTAATTACATCGCTCTCTCCGACCGAATCCAGTGCGGCATCCAGCTCGCCCCCGGCCTTTATTTGAGACATCAAGTCGTCTACGTCCACACCGTCAGCCACCACGCGTGTTGTGCCATAACGAACGGCTTCAATGGCAACGGTTGAACAGTCGAAAGTTAATTCTGCTAATGACATGGTTATCTCCAGTTATAAAAAAGCCCTGCGGGGTGACAGGGCGAAGTGGTTCACAGCATTAAGTTGATAAGGGCGCTTATCACGATGCGCACTCAGTGAATGCGCAGCAGGAAGGGGCTCACTTCGAGACGATTGCATTCCACTCCTCAATGGCTTTCACCGGGCTGTCGAACGTGACTTTTGCAATCCATTTACAACATTTCAGTTGGAATTGATTGAGGATGTACGGTTCAGGGTTCAATCTGCATCCGTTGTTCCACTCAAATGCCTTAATCGATGGGGTGGTTTTACAGAAAGGGCATTGGTGTATTTTCGGCAAAAATTCGAATGAGATATCTGGAAGCAAACCATCATCCTCTCGCCACTGTAATTCGCCCGGAACGGTTACCGAATACCCGTTCCAATAATCAAATGAAGGAGACAAAACGTCTTCATGCCCCGCACCGCGCAGCCTGAATTCAGATCTGGATATCACGTTAATGCCTTTAACTGCGCGGCTTGCCATGCGCCAAAGATAAACACCACGCACCTCGGGCTTGCGTTCTGAATATTTAATCCACTCACTCATACTTCCTCCTCAACTCTCTCAATTTCAGATTTACGCAAGAACTTCTCATACTGCTCATGGTTCATTCGAACAGATGAACGTTCTGCTTCATTTTTAATTACGTATTCGTAACCGTTAGCCACCCTAGAAACGTCAAGGTGCTCACCGGTTAAAGTGTTGAACAGCTTCATGGGGATGACTCCGGTGGGGTGTTACGAAGGGGTTATTCTACTTCTGCTGATTCAGGTTCTTTCAGCCATTCAGGGTGAGCACCTTCGCCCAGATAGAAGTCGATAATCTTCAGTAGCCGAGGGTAGAATTTCAGTGCCCGTTTGCCATCCATTTCTGCAATTTCACGTTTAGTGAATGACCGCCACTTTTCTGCTGTGTGGTTCTGGCAACCGGCTTTGATATATTCGCCATTGCTGATTTGCAGGTAGTACTCTTCACCCATAATCACGTAGGTTAGATCAGGCAGGTCGGCATCGCGCAGGTCGGCACCGCACAGGTTGGCACCGCACAGGTCGGCATCGCGCAGGTTGGCACCGCACAGGTCGGCACCGCACAGGTTGGCACCGCACAGGTCGGCACCGCGCAGGTTGGCATCGCGCAGGTTGGCATCGCGCAGGTTGGCACCGCACAGGTTGGCACCGCACAGGTCGGCATCGCGCAGGTTGGCACCGCGCAGGTCGGCATCGCGCAGGTTGGCACCGCGCAGGTTGGCATCGCGCAGGTCGGCACCGTACAGTTCGGCACGTGATCCGTTTTCACGAAGCGACGTTACCCAGACCTTGTGTTCTTCAAGAATTTTCGCTAACTCAGTAGAGTTCATATCGGTAGTCTCAGTTAGTTATGTGATGCGGGGTGGGGGTTAGGCTGGAGGCATGGCAAGAAGCCAGTGCGTTACTTCCTGCGGCTCATAACGCTTCTTCAATTTGCCATCAGTGAAGATGTGGTAGTCATCATCACGCAAGAACCCGAACTCGTAATCTCCATCCACCCAAAGCAGAATCAATCTGTCTTTTGGCGGCATTTCTTCGCTGCATTTTTTCCAGTTTTTCATGTCTCTCTCACCCCTTAATAACGTGATATGGATGCTCGTATTTATCGCTGCGATGACCGGCGGCGAAAATAAGGTGCATTTCTTTTGGCCGGCATAGCACAGATAAATCATTTAAATACATACAGATACACACTCTGGCAGGCTATATTCATTTTCCCGTTAATTTAATCTTGCGTTGCCTACCACCGATTTGTAGATTCACGTCCATCAACCCAAGGAGAAAATCATGACTTATCTCGATGAATTAGAACTTATCCATGAAAGTGGCGATGTGCTTTATCCAGTAAAAATAACTAGGAAAACTTCTGGCAAAGCGGCTTTCCACTTAGTCCCTCCGGGCATGAATAAAAAGGACGGCACCATTGAAGTTATGGAGCCTTCTGATGTGATTAGTCTCGTAATAGACAATGGGCACTCAGTTCGTTGCAGCACATTGGTGGCTACAGTTGTTGGTAAGAGCGGAGTGAAAATTAAAAGGAAGGGTCTTTATAAAATTAGCGAGAAAAGCATCACAAAGTACAACATCAAAAAGTAACGCGCCTCTTCGCTATTAGCGTGCAGTAATTACTTCAGATTTACGGTACCCGGCTGCAAAGACGGCCACTTGCGGAAGGCACATATTGTCTGCACTCGGGTAATGCTTCGTAGTAGTGGTGATGGTCGCCACTACCGCTCTCATCGCTGGCTTACGTTTGCAGGTCAGCTCAGCTTTGCTAGGTGCTGCCGGTGATGCATCCAGACCGGTAGAGAAGTCATTAACTGGCAGCGCCTGTAAGTGCTTGCGAGCTTCACGACGACGACTATCTGCTGTGCCAGTGAATTGCGTTCTGCGTGTCATAAAACCTCCTGTGTGAGTTTTGGTGGTGAAATGCCTGGTGCATTCATCTCATCCCAAAAGTCACGCTTTGGTATTAATTGGCCTTGCGGCCACGTAGGTGATCCTCACCGTTGTTCAAAGAGCGTATCGAGCGGGTCGTTTCGTTTCGATGGGATAACTTTATCGAAATGATAAATTAATGGCAATAGCAAAATGATAAATTATTTGTCTTTTGGGATTATCATTTTGATTAAATTGATAATTTATTTATTTTCCTTCAGGCGTGCCTCATCGCACCTGCATAAAGGTGTGGTGAATTGGTGGTGGAGGGGGTGTTTAGCGGATTACAGGCACAAAAAACCCGGCTCGGTGGCCGGGTTGGTAGGATAGAGTTATAGGACACTTACTAGATATTTTAATTCTTTTTTATAACGGTCAGCTGAGCTGTTGACTTGCAGTCTTTTCCCTTCAACTGAGTGGAATGAGTTAACCTTTAACTCAGCGATTGGAATGCTTTTTGCCCCACTTATGCGCCCTGTAGACATAAAGTCATCTGTAATGACAAAAGCGTCTCTCGGATCATCAAAATCAAAAAGCTGTGGGAATTTTTCTGCTATTGCTAAGGCTCGTTCTATATACATCCGAGACGCGCTGTCAGGTGTGAATTTTTTCTGACTTTTGGCTCCAGCCATTGTCATTACTATTGCAGCAACTTTTGGCGTCCTTCTCCCTCCTGCTCTTTCATCCCATATTTTAAAGTCTTTATTAGTATTCGAGAGAAGATCTAATGTAAGTTGTAACGACTCAATAGAGTGCTCATCAACCCGGACAGGGATAATTACAGCATCAGCGGCACACCAAGCTAAATGGGTTCCACCTGCATAGAATGGACTAGTATCCATTATGATCTTATCGAGATTCTTCTCTTTTGCTTCTTTTTCTAGCACTTTGTGAAGGATTTCCAGAAGATTATTTACTGCCTTAGCATTATTTTGCGCGTTCGCTATTTGTAATTGTTGATAAAGGGTTGATGGGAATGCAAATAATTCCGCGCTTCCTGGGATGATGTATGCCGGTTTGCCGCCTTTAAATGAATCGCAATAGCTACTCACTTTGTATGAAATATCATCTGGAACGTCACCGAATGCAGAACCTAGCAGCGCAGGCTGAAGCGCATTTAGAATATTCACTCGGTGCTCAGAGCCGCGTAGAATATTTTCAGTTAGATTTGTCTGTGCGCACAAGTCAGCAATCAGCAATGAGTGTTTGCGGGATATCTCGAAAGACAAATTAAATGACAGCGTTGATTTACCAACGCCACCACGCAATGTTGTTACTGCATAGCTTCTATATTTCAGTTCACCAGTATAAATATAACCTTCTTCAACAACCTTTGAATGGTTGTCCAAAATTTTCTGAATATCCGTTGCCATGATCTTCCCCGCTGAGTGTTTTGTCATCAGAAACTATCACGCTGAGCATGCAGGAGCAATGAAAAAGTGCAGGAGCACCAAAAAACCGCAGGAGCAATGAAAAAGTGCAGGAGCACCAAAAAACCGCAGGAGTAAAAGGCCGCATCTCTGCGACCTCACCACCTAGGCTTTCAGTCAGTGCCCAACATATCCAATCGCAATAATGAGAACTGCTATGCATGTAACTCTACTGGCACGGATTATCTGATCTCGGTCTTTTCTGTAGATAGCAAAAACTAGGGTAGGTAATGCCCAAATCATTAGAACTAAGCCAATTATTGAGTAAACAGACATTTGCCCTCCATCAGTCACCTATCCATTGTTTTTCCAAACCGTAACTCACGCCAAAGGTTAGCGCTCACAGTGCCCCAAGACCCAATGTGCATGCATTTTCAAGGCGTGATGTATCTCGTCACTACCGGCCATTAAAAAAATCAGTATGAGCAGAACTAAGAGTATGGCGAACAGCGCATAGCGCATCGCAGATCCATTGCTGTAAATGTAAGATAAAGTGAATATTGGAAGATAATATAACGAAATCTTTGCAGTGAGAATAGAGAGGGATACCCTGATTAGATAGGTAAGAAGCAAACCAGCCAGCACATTCCACCTCTAGGTACTTGGCCGGCTGCTGTCTTGCAACGAAAATATAATTTCGGCTTTTCTGGCTGTCAAACGAGCTCACTTAGGTGGGATTTTGCTTTCTGGGTCATTGTAAATTACGGTAATTTCGCTGCAGAAATCCTTCCTCTTGTCGATATCGCCTTTACCACGACGTGGATGAGAGGTTTTATGAGCATGAGAGGGCGGTTAATTATCTGGGTAATCGGACTGGTTATAGGCATCCCAACATCGATCTACGGTGTACAGTGGATGGAGTTTAAATTTTTAAAACAGCAAATTGACTGCATTACCGATACGAATGATGCATTGATGAATGAGTTCTCTAAGGTAGAGCAAGGTATCCACGCTCAGGATTTTGATAGCATCAATGGAGAGCTAAAAGTCTGCATCAAAAACATTGACGCTAGGAAAGGCACTATCAAATTTGCTGAGGAGCAGTACAAAAGGTACCACTAGGCATAAAAAAGCCCTCAGGAAGAGGGCTAGTGAAACATCACAAAAAATTTAGCTCGGAACAGGAGGGTTACTCCTTAGTTAACGATAGCCTATGGCGTAAATTTGACTTAAGTTATTTTGTTTTCGTAATTAAAAAAATGGCCTGTGGGCTATCACATGAGCAGAGATCAGGGTGGTGACCTATTGACACCCAAAACGGGGCGTTTTCCCTACGTGTGGATTATATTCAATCGTTTATACTGTCTATTGGGTGGCGACCGGGTAGGGATTCAGGCACAAAAAACCCGGCGCAGTGGCCGGGTTGTTAGATTTCTTGCTGTTAGTACTGATAAGCCATTTTATAAGCTTCGAATGCATCCTTGTGGCGAACCTCTCCAGCTTGACTGCTAGGCAGCTCAGCTAGAACCGAATCTTCATTGGAAGCTGGAATACCTTTTGCCTTGTTCAGCATAGCCAGCTCGAAAGCGCAGCCGGGGCATTTATGGCGTCCAGTATTCCCCTGATTTTCCGGAAGAACGCTAAACATAGGGTTGTATCGGTGATTCTTCTTACAAATATAAGACATGCAAAGTACCTATAAACAATAGGCACAGGCTACTTTACATGGGATCTCTCATGGGATACTCTCAGCGGTGAGATCTCAAGAAAGCAACTAGTACCTGTTTTCAAATTGGCCCTGACAGTTCATACCTGTTGGGGCCGTCCTATATATGGCGATCAAGAAATAACCATATAACCTCGGGATAATATCGACACCACATAAAAACTTCAATTAAAAGATCAGCTTATGCTGTGTTTTTTCACATCTGTAATTCCATCCAATAAAAAAGGCCGCATCTCTGCGACCTCTCACCTTAACCAGCCCAAAGCTAAAGCAGGCGTAGCTTAGTTTCTACGGCAACACCTATGATTCTGCAGTTTCCATTAATGGGAACAAGCGGCCAGACTGGATTCAACCCTTTCAGATACCATTGCGCACCATCAATAACCAACTTCTTGAACGTCGCCTCATTCGAATCTGTGAGTTTGGCGATCACTAGGTTGCCATTTGCCGGATCGCGGCCTGTGTCAAAAAGAACAAATGTCCCTTCTGGGATGCTAAGACCTGCAGGCGAAGTCATAGAATCCCCATCCACCTCAAGCCAAAAAGCATCCCCTTGAATATGAGCGTCTGATTCTAGCCATAGATCTATGTCTTTCATGGAGTAAGACTCTACAGCTTCACTCCACGCTCCAGCTTGAACCTTGCTAATAACAGGGTATTTGTTTCCAGGAGCATATGAACCGGCAAATGAGACATTAGATGTAACCCCTGCATCTTCTTGCAGTGTATCCAGCCACCCATTTGGCAGGTTCAAAGATGATTCAATCTTTCTCGCTAAGTTACCCCCAATGTTTCGGAAAGAATTCTCTCCCGTTAACTGGCTCAACTGAGCCGGAGCCAGTCCACTTAGAACTGCAAAGTCAGCCCTCGTAGATTTAGGGTTATTAGCTAGATGCTCTTTTAGTAAGGCTGCAAGATTTGCTCGCCTGATGTCTTTAGTTTCCATGTGCCAATTCTCACACTATTTAGCAGTGTGATAAATATGCAAATTGATAAATATCAGTTGCAGTAAATTTATCATAACGATAAACTTGTCTTTGAAATAACCAAGAGGACAAGACCATGAACAACGATTTGCTCCGATGGAGAAAGGAAGCAAGTTCTGACCAGTGGTCAAAACTTGCAATCCTCGCAAATACCTCAGTTGGTTACCTAGATCAAATCGCATATGGATTTCGTCGCGCCTCCCCCGGCAAAGCGAAACAGATTGAAGCGGCAACTAAAGAATTCACCGCTTTAGATCCGGTAACAAAAGAGAATTTAGTGTTCGCACAGGTGCGAGCTACAGCAGCATAGCAACACCGCTCTTTTCACAATGGACATTCGTCCTACGTCGCTGCAAAGCGAAGTCAAAAATACCAAATCTAACTGTGGTCATCCCCACGGGCTGATCACGCAAACTCACAACTAACCAACAACGGAAGTATCACGCATGGACATTGCAAGCACTCGCAATAAAGCGAATGAAATAACAAGCAAGATTATGAATGGCATAGCTATTCGTGGTCAGCGAGCAGTCGCAAAAGCAGTAGGCGTTAACGAGTCACAAATCACCAGATGGAAAGAAACGATGATCCCCAAGATGGGAATGCTCCTGGCAGTTTTGGAATGGGGAGTAGAGGACGAGGAATTGTCGAAGCTGGCTAAGTCAGTAGCGCGGTTACTCACAAAAGAAAACGCCCCGGAGTGCTTGGAACACTTCGAGGCGTAGTTGCAAATAACTGTTCATATTCACAGGAGTCATTATATGCAAAAGAGCAGAAAACTCAAGCAAGAAGAGGAGCGGCGTTATCCAGACTCACCCGATCCAATCGTAATGGCAGCCGCCACAAACAAGCCGTTCGCTGAAAGGTTTATTGGTTGTTTCAGACTGGCTAAAGCAGGGGTGAAGAATGGGCAACGCAGCTAGACATTTACAGCTAGTAACCACCTCTCCTGAGGTTATGGAGACTCGCGTGGCACAACTTGAGGATGGGTTCACTCGGGTGGCTAACGATCTGCTGGATGCTGCTATGGCCTCAGGATTGAGCGAAACAGAGCTGTGTATTCTTCTCGCTGTGTGGCGGAAGACATACGGCTACAGCAAAAAAATGGATTGGATCAGCAACGAGCAGTTAGAGGGAATGGTAGGCAAGCATCACACGCATTGTTCTACTGCTAAGAACTTGCTTATCAATAAGAAAGTCCTTCTTCAGGAAGGCAGAAAGGTTGGCATGAACACCAATGTCGCCGAGTGGAAAACAAAGGTTAACGGGTTCTGCAAAACATTAGCTAAACCTGCTAAGAAAACCTTAGCAGAAGTTGCTTCTGAAACTAAGCAGAAGTTGCTAACCACAAAAGACAATATACAAAAGATAAAAGAAACTACCCCTAAATCCCCAGAGGGGAGTTTGGTCGAGCAGGAAGAAACCAAACCCAAAAAACAGGCAGCATCAAAATTCACATTCGACCGTGAACGTTTCCAAGACACCTGGAACTGCAAAGCCAAGAAGCACGGACTGCCACGCATCACCAGCATCAGCATTTCCACCGAGAAAGGCATTAAGCGCCTGTATGAATCCCACCTGCTGCACTGCAAGCAGACCAAACGATCGCCAGCTGACATCGACACGTTCATCAACGGTTACATTGAGTTCGGTTATGAACCATCTCCGTATGCCATGGGCGATAACCCAGCCGGAAGGAAGTACGGGATAGACACCGCGCTGACTCAGCGGATTATCGACAAAATCATCAGTCAGGAGGTTTGACATGGAGAGTTATGAATTCGAGGAGCTACTCGTAGGCTCGATGATCGTGAAAGGCGATCACATCGACTGCCGAGACATCGCCGGGAAACTTCCTGCCGAAGCCTTTGAAAACTTTCACCTTCGCCGCATGTACACCGTCATCGTCGCTCTGCTGAGCAAAGCCGAGCCGACAGACATGTTCACCGTGCAGAGCAGCGTTCCTGCGGAGACGAAAGACTTCGTACTTGAAGTGGCTACTCGCTGCCGTTCCGCGGCAAACATCAAGGCATGGGCTAAGCGTGTTCGCCAGTGCTGGATGCTGCGACAGGGTGAGGCTGAACTACTCAAAGCAGCTGAGCTACTCCGGGGCGCATCAACGCATGATTTGGGTGAACGTCTGGCAGAAGTATCAGGGATGCTTTCCAAGCTTCAGTTTGAAACCAACGACCGTTTACCGCGGAGAATTGGCGACATGCTGGACGATTACATGGAAGTGCTGGAGAAACGCATGAAAGGTGCTGAGTCTGGCATGTACCTGAAAACTGGCATTGATGCGATGGATGATGAGTACGGCGGCTTCGACCGAACAGACCTGATCATCGTAGCCGGTCGCCCGGGCATGGGTAAGACTGAACTGGCAATCAACATCGGTAACTCAATTGGCCGGCAGAAGGGGAAAGGGCTGTTGGTGTCGATGGAAATGTCTGACATGCAGGTGGTCGAACGCCACGTTGCTGACCGAGCTGGGCTGTCGGTTGGTTCGCTGCGTAACCCACTGAACATGCTGGATGAGCAATACACCAGACTGACAGCGGCTACCGGCACCCTGATGGACGAGGACAACTACGTTATCGACGGGTCATTCACGGTAGACGAAATCATTGCTCACGCTGAGCGCATGAACATGGACGGCGGCCTTAGCCTCCTGACGATTGACTACCTCGGCCTGATGAAGAAATCCAAGGCAGAGCGTAACGACATCGCCATCGGCGACATCACCAGCAAGCTAAAACAGTTCTGTCTTCGAAACAAGGTTCCCGTAATCCTTCTATCCCAGCTTAACCGCGGCGTTGAGTCACGCCTTGATAAGCGTCCCGGATTGGGTGACCTGAAGGACTCCAGCTCCATTGAGCAGGATGCAGACGTGATTATTTTCCCTTACCGAGATGAAATTTACGACGAACGCAGCAACATGAAAGGCATCGCTGAAATCATCGTGGGCAAATACCGGTCTGGGCAGCCAAAGACGTTTTACATGGGCTGGAAGAATGGTCACTTCGTCAATATCGATCAGGCAGACGCTGCAAAGCGTTACGCGGAAAACACAAATAAACCGACTGACAACAAGTCATGGCGGGGAGGCGAGTGATGGTCATCTGTTATCGATGCCTAAAGCTTTATGATCCTTCTACCGCACCTCTCACTAAAACAAATCGTTTGAAAATAAAAGAGCCAGCCTGCCCACATTGCGGCTGCAAAATTTATTTCAGCTAAGGGGAATTCTGATGGAAAAGCCAATCGACACACGAAACTGGAAGTGCCTTTTCGGCATGCATCAGGCTGAGATTGTTGAGTCAACCAAGCGCGCGAAATACTCACACTCAACTAGCACGCTGCCTTACAAGGCTTGGACTCATATCGTTACTCTCTGCGTGCATTGCGGGAAAATTGAATCGGGGGAATTCTGATGGACACTAAACCATTCAAGAAATGGCGCACAAAGGCCATCACCTCCCACGGAATCATAATTAAGGGGAAGACGGAATGAAAGACCTGACCATGGCAGCCATCGCCATGATGCCAACACTGTTCTTTGCTATGTGCTCATGGAGACTGGCAATCAACGACAAATGGCCATGGATAGTCTTCGCGATTTTCTCCCTGCTAACCCTACCAAGAATTCACATCGAAGGATGACCAAATGAACTTAGGCGAACAAAAGTGGAGCAAAGAAGCCGAGATGACCGAAGCATGGTCAAAGGCTGCTGCTCACAACGAATGGAAAGAGAAGGTTGTCGAAGCTGCCCGCAAGTGGGTGAAGTGCAAAGGCCGCTACCACTCTGAAATTAACACTAAGGCGTTGATGGAACTCTTTGAACAGGAACCTAAGCCATGAATATAGCAAAATGCATTAACAAATTTTACGAACGTTACCCGCTGGCAGAGTTCAAGAGCGACACGGAACGAGCCGAAGCGCTGGGCTACTTCATGGCCGGTTGTGAGCTAATCAGCAACAACTACGAGTTTCTGGAATATGAAGCAGAAGCAGACGAGGGTGATGATGAATAACGATTTAGAGCAGTTCAGCGAAGAAAGACTGATTGAGCTTTCAAGATTTAAACAGGCATCTGAGCTTGCAGCGCTTGCCCGCATAGCCCTATCAGCTAAGCAGGCCAAATCAGCAGCGCTTGACCGAACCAATGCATTCACAGACGAAGACCTTGAAGGAATGACGCACGGCAACAATCCAGTAGCGAATGCTTATCGGGAGTTGCTGGCATTTCGTAGAGCAGCAAAGCAGGCCGAAGTGGTTGCATACATCACATACAAAGGGCAATTGCTTCACGCCGCCGCCCCTAAACCGGAGAGTGAATGATGATCCATTATCACGGTGGGCCAATAACGCCTGACCCGTGCGCAATGAAGGCATGGAAAGGGCGACACGCTTTTATCTCGTTCGCTAATGCTAGTCAGTTGAATCTTGCCTCTGAAATCTGTCAGTCATTCGCCTTGGACAACGGCGCATTCACTGCATGGAAAGCAGCTGGTAAGAACAAAATCGATTGGTCTGATTATTACGCTTTCGTAGAACGCTGGAAAAATCACCCCGGCCTAGATTTCGCAATCATCCCAGATGTGATTGATGGAGGCGCTGAGGAAAACGATGCGTTACTGGCAGAGTGGCCGCATGGCTCATTTGTAGGTGTTCCGGTTTGGCACATGAACGAATCAGATGACCGCTTCATTCGGCTTTGTAATGAGTACCCACGAGTAGCCATTGGCAGCTGCGGAGAGTACGACGTTAAATCCCCGCTCAAAGCGGTGGCACGCCTGAAGGACATTATCCGCCACGTTGTTGATGAGCATGGGCAGCCAATAACCAAGCTACACGGCCTGAGAATGCTTAACCCGACAATCTTCACTCGCTTACCGCTGGCATCAGCTGACAGCACAAACGTAGCCAGGAACATTGGGATTGATAGCGCGTGGAAGGGTACTTATTCGCCCCAGTCAAAAGAAACGCGGGCAAGCATTTTAGTCGAGCGTATCGAGTCATTTAACAGCATGTCATGCCTTAATTATTGCGAGAAACGCGACAGGTTCAGCATGCAACTTCAAATGGAAATCTAAGCCGTGAGGTGACAAGTGACCAAACAAACCTACCAATTACGCAACGAACAAATCCTCAGTAACGCAATAAACCACCTCCGCAACACTCCGCTTAATCCAGACAAACCATTCATCGTAACTATCCAAGAGCGTACCCGCTCACTGGAGCAAAATGCACGTTTATGGGCAACTTTGTCTGACATCAGCGAACAGGTTAACTGGCACGGTCGAAAGCTCACCACAGAACAGTGGAAGCATATTTTCACCGCCGCGCTGACTAAGCAGGATGTGGTGCCGAATCTGGCCGGTGATGGCTTTGTCGTTCTCGGGCAGTCAACCAGCAAGATGACAGTCGGCGAACTCAGCAACCTGATAGAGCTGATTAACGCATTCGGTGCGGAGCAGGGCGTCAGGTGGTCTGATGAATCACGTCAGGCATTGGAGTGGGCTCGGAGATTTGGCGAAACCAAGAGGGCTGCATGATGAACACTCAAGACAGCATCGAATTATTCGAAACCAGAAAGAAAATCATCAAGAACTTTGTGGCAGCACATAACGGAGTTCGGCGCGTAGATGTCCAGAACAAGCTTGGACTGAAAGACACGTTCACGGCTGACCTGCTGACGAGGGTTGTCAGGCTCGGTGAAATATATCGATTCGGTACTGGTCCGACTATTCGCTACTGGATTAGCGAGGAGCGCATGAACGAATACAACGCCTCACAGGCTGAGTCAGAACCTATCTCAATGAAAGAGGTGGCTCCTGTCAGCAAATGCAGACGCTCAGCATCGGCAGAACCTGAAATGATATTCCTGAGCAGAAAGCGCCCGGCTGGAGTGAATGTAGTATTCGAAGAGTGCAAACATAACTTCGGCATTCTGCCGGTATTACAGGTGATGGCTCGGAGGCTTTATGGCTAATTCACCCTGGCAACGAATAGAGAACAACGCAATCTTCAAAGTATCCCACCGCAAGAAACGCAAGACCCTCCCAGCAGCAAACCAGATAGAAACTTTCGACTACGTACACGGGCTATTACAGGCCAAGTGGAACCGCATAAGGCTTACCCGATGAATGAAGATTCGCTATGTGCTGGCTGCGGAACGCCACTCAGTGACGATGAAGTCTATTGCTGCGAAGACTGTCGCGACTGGTGGGAAATGACGGGAGTCGAGGTTTCTGAGCATCTGAGGAGTGAGAGTGATGAGTGAATTAAAAGCAGGAGGCCTAGCTATGGTGGTAGGCGGCAATCCTGAGCTATTTGGGATGGAAGTTAGAACTGTTCGCTTAGTAATGCCAGGAGAGGCTGCAACTGGCCCTGACGGCAGGAAAGCACTTAATGTTGTCAGGCCAAAATGGATGTGTACAGACTCAAGGATCATTACTCCGCTTGCTGATGGGTCATCATTAGATGGTTGGGGATTTTTCTGGATAAATCATCTAATGCCAATCGACGGCGACGACTTCAGCCATGAGTATGAGAAAAAAAAGGAACTGAGTCATGGCTAAAGATCCGAGGCTACGCAAAGAGCCAAAGAAACCAAAACCGAAAACCTGCTGCATCTGCTCCACCAAGTTCTCCCCCTTCTTAAGTACTCAAAAAACCTGTTCCGTTCCCTGCGCCGTCATCTACGGCAAACGCGCCGAAGCCAAGAAACAAGCCAAAGCCGAAGCTGCGTCTGCAAAAGAAGGTCGTGAGCAATGGCGTGAACGCAAGGCCAATCTGAAGCCGCTGAAGCACTGGGAAGATATGACTCAGCGAGTGGTGAATGACTACATCACCAAAGGCCGAGACGTTGACGAGCCATGCATCAGCTGCGGGACATACGAAACAGTGCAATGGGAAGCGGGACATTACAGGTCAAGAGGCGCGGCATCACACCTCAGATACAACGAGGACAATATCCACAAGCAATGTCATCGATGCAATGCCGAGCTATCAAGCAATGCCATTCCTTATCGAGCCGCACTGGTACTGAAAATCGGCCTTGAGCGTGTCGAGGCGCTTGAAAACAACAACGCCCCTCACCGATACACCCGCGAAGAACTCGACGGCATGCGTGCCACGTACAGAGCGAAATTGCGAGCATCAAAGAAACTATCGGAGGCAGCATGAGTATTCAAAACACCATTGCTCTACTCGAATGGTACCGACCTCGCAACGTGGCCGCTGTACGCACACCCTCCGGCATTGTCTTTATGGGCGCTCGCAATCTCAAGCCTAATGAGAAGAAAACTCTGCTGGAAATCCCTCAGAGCGAACTGGACGCAGCTATCAGGTGGCAGAAATGACAGGTGAACATTTAGTGGCAATTTTCAGTTTCCTCGGCGTCTGTAGCGCAATCCTGTTCTCGATGGTCTGGATGTGCGTCGCAGCAAGAATCTGCTGGGCTTATTTCAATTTCTGCGTAAGGAAGGCAATTAAGTCGCACGACCTTCTGAAGCACATCAATGGAATACCAAAAAAAATGACCCAATACGACAGATTCGAACTCGCCCGGCTCGCCGAGGAAGAAAAGCTTATCGAACAAAAGCTAAATCGTATTCGTGAGCAGCGCCGCGAAATCATCAACAGGTCAGATGCCAATAAGGTGAAGGTATGAACCTCGAAGCGACAGTCAAATACCACTTCCCGAAAACGGCCAATTTCGAAGGCATGCCACCAGCTACTAAATCTGATGCTCTAACTGGCACGGATCAGATGGCAGCCATGGGAATGGTTCAGTCTATTGCGCCGATGGGATTCAGCGCTTTTATGGGGAAGGTAGGGGTAAGTAAAAACGACGCAGAACGCGCCGTCACGCTGTTAACAGAATATGCATTACAAACCTGCGATAAGGTTGCAGCCTTACGCAAACTCGATAGCGATATTAAACCAGCAGTTGTGCAAACTCTCGCAACTTATGCCTACTTGGATTATTGCCGGGCGGCGTCCAGCAAAAAGCCTTGCGAATGCTGTAACGGTGAGGGATTCACTGACGCTGAGGTATTCACTACCAAATCACACACTCCCTTTGTTGCTCAGGACGTAATGCGAACCTCAATAAAATGGGGAGCGAAGGGCGTAATACCATCGGAATACGAAGTGCGCCGAGAGATTCGCGAGCAAGTGAGGGTATTGTGCAAAGAGTGCAATGGAAAAGGCACGCTATCAACTGCATGTAGCGACTGCCGGGGTCGAGGTGAGGCTGTAGACCGAGAGGAAACTAAGCGGCAGGGCGTACCGGTGAAGTGCAAATGCAAGCGGTGTAACAGTCGAGGTTTCGAGAGAATCCTGTCGACTGATGTCCACCGCGCAGTCTGTCAAATTACCGATGCGATCACCCTGGATACTTGGAAGAAGTCAGTTAAGCCGTTCTACGACGGACTTTCAACAAAGTTAGAAATTGAAGAGGAGTGGGCTAATTCGGCACTGAAGAAGGTCACTCAGTGACAAGCAAGGAGCCCTCTTCGGAGGGTTTTTGCTTCATTGGCTTATTTCTTTTCATCATCTGAATTGGAGCTAGGCTCACTTGGCTTACTCTCTGAGCTATTTTTGTTTTTACCAAATTCAATGCCAAAGCTGTCCTTAAGAAATTTTTCAAAAAACTCAACCTGTTGAAGTAAGGCGTTTATTGTTCTTTCTTTTTGAAAGATGAGCTCATCTTTAAGATGAAGTATCACTCTCATTTCTGTCATTACATCTTTCAAGTGTTTTACATCGTTAGAATCTCCACTTCCATTCACTGAATCCTCTAGAATCTGAACGATCTCTGCATTCATTGACCGACCATTGGCCTTTGCCCTCTCTTGGATCTTTTCTTTAACCTCATCAGGAATTCTCACGCCCAAGGGAGAGATGCTTCGCATACCCTTCATTTCTACTCCAAGTTACAGTTGCAAATAATCTACACAGTGTAGTCAAAATCGCTTTGACAAAAAATACACACGGTGTAGTATTTAATTATCACAGTGAAGAGGGTTTGATATGGAAAACGCACGAAACATCCCACCAACAGGAATTCGTTTCCCTGACTGGCTGAAAGACGCACTTAAATCTGCAGCAAGCAAAGAATGCCGTTCCCTCAATGGGGAGGTGATTAAACGTTTGGAGAAAAGCTTGAGAGAAGAGGGCTTTTTGAGTGGCAACTAAAAACAGTGAAGCCCTAACTACTTGCGATAGTCAGGGCCTCGGCGTCAGAAACCTTAAGCGAGTAACCGACATGAAAAGTATAGCGAATTCAGAACTTAATTTCCACGGCACAGCGCTTATACCTGTGAAAGATGTTAATGGGGTTTGGTTGACTTCAGCAGATGTGGCAAAGGCGCTGGGATACAAGAGCACTAAATCAATCTCTAACCTTTTTGTGCAGTACGAGGACGAATTTTCCCAGGGAATGACAATGGTCATCGAATCAGTGACCAATGGGATTAATGGGTCATCGCGCCGTATGAAGGTGCGAGTTTTCTCTCTACGTGGTGCACACCTGATTGCAATGTTCGCTCGTACGCCAGTAGCCAAAGAATTTCGCCGCTGGGTGCTCGACATTCTGGATCGCGAAGTCGCTCATTCACCAATTGCCAAGCAGTTCACGGATGAAGAACTGATTAACCTTTCCTACATGTGGGTATGGATGGACAAAGGCCGCCGTGTTGCTAAACAGGTTTACCCGGCACTGCACCAACTCGGCTCTCCGCACCATGGTTTCTTCTACGACATGGCAAACGAAAGTCACTACATGATCGACAAGGCGCGGGATAGTCTGGTTCGCGAAACTGAAAATATCGACATGAACGGATTTCATGCTCGAAACGCACAAGGGATGTTAGATCGCTTGAATGGAAAGGAAGGGGTTCACTGAAAGGCGTATGGGATGGCGCGTTTGCTCTGGCATACAGCAATAAAAAAGCCAGTAGTTTGCACCTACTGGCGTATGTCACATGCCCTAACTATCACATAAGGAATGTCGAATGACTGCATTAAAGATAGCAGACCACAGATCACATGTCACTATGTCAAGTCGCGAGATATCTAAGCTCACGAAAAAGGAGCATAAGAATGTAATCCGCGATATCTGGGAAATGCTCGAAGACCTGTACGGCATTACAAAAGATGGCTCAAATCTGAGTCATAAGAAAAATCAAACAGTTACGTTGGTTGATGGCGTCGATATTACGGTTGACTCACGCGGTTACGTATCAAGCTTTCGACTCGATAAGCCTCATGTTGAGTGTTTGCTTACGGGGTACAGCGCTGTTTTGCGAATGACTGTTATTCGACACATTTATAGTCTCGAAGAAAAAATCAGTCAGCGGGCACTTCCAGTCAACTATAAAGAGGCTTTGTTAGCACTCGTTCAGTCTGAAACGGAAAAAGAACTGATCACAGCTGAGCGTGATGAGGCCGTTGAAACTAAAGCCTGGATTGGCGAAAAACGTGAAGCTACAGCAATGGCAACTGCATCAGCTGCAGTACGTGAAAAGAACAAGCTTGCAGAGAAGATCGGCGAAAGTAAGAAACATGCAGCTATCATCCCGGTAGAAAAGAAAACAGACCTGGAATTTAAGTGGCAACCACTTCGCAAGTGGTGCAGAGAAAACGGAGTAAAGCCAAAAGAGGTTGAGGATAAACGCTTTGGCACTGTGAAGTCGTGGCCTCGCGAAGCTTGGCTTGCAGTGTATGGCGTAGATTTAAGAAAGATTTTCTAATCGGCGGAAATCTCCGCCAATCTTCCAACCTCGCTCAGGCGGGGTTTTTTATTTACTGATCATCCAAACAGTTAAAAGTTGCATTTTCCCGAAACTGGGTTTATATTCCTCTAACACTAGAAATCCGTGAATCTGTTACGGTGAGTGAAAAGCATAATGAAAGCCCTGAGTTAATAGATCAGGGCTTTTCTATTTATTAGCTTAGGTAAAAGTGGTCTTGATCAATCTTTATAGTGTTAAAGTTTTGAGCGATCGCGGCATATGCCTTTTTACTAGCTTGTGGATCTCTTGACGCATTAAATACAACGACATAAACGCTTACTTTCTTACCTACTGCTTGAGCAGGGAATGTAAAAGTACCTTCGGATATCTTCATTAGTGCGCAGTGCAATTGGCTTGTTGTTACAACACTTCTAAATCTTTGTACTAATGATGATTCGATGCGGAACTTTAAACTTTTTGTAATCATATTTACCCCCTTCTAAAAAGTTAATTGATCATCGGCATAGACTTAAAAATCATTAATCTTTTTGATTATCCGTGATTTCATTGCGAATCTGCCAAAACTAAGATTATCAAGTAATTACACGTGGCGTTTATTTACTTTCTCGAATTCGCATCTATAGGTAAAACATTTTCGGATAAACTTAACCGAAAAGCACCAACCCTCCAGTAAACAAAAATGTTGACGTGGTAAGCATTAATGATTACTATAATCACATGTTCAACAAACAGGAGGAGTAGTGAAGCAAAGCGAGTTTAGGCGGTGGCTTGAATCGCAGGGAGTTGAAGTTTCAAACGGTACTAACCACTTGAAGCTGAGACTAAACGGGAATCGAAGCGTAATGCCAAGGCATCCCAGCTCTGAGATTAAAGAACCACTAAGAAAGGCCATACTCAAGCAGTTAGGCCTGAACTAATAAACCAGCCTCTCGGGGCTGGTTACTCAGAAGCTTCACTAAGACTAAAATGCGATATCCGATAAAGTTAGAGCCCGATACGGGTGGATATGTCGTCAGATTCCCAGATATCCCTGAAGCGTTAACGCAGGGTGATACGAAAGAGGAAGCACTAAGTGCGGGGCTAGATGCTCTGGTAACTGCCTTCGAGTTCTACTTCGAAGACAACCAGAAAATCCCGATGCCAGGTGAAATCACTGGCGATTTTGTGGAAGTGCCACCAAGTATTACGGCGAAAGTAATAATGCTAAATACTTTCATTGATTCCGGCTTTACTCGCGTAGAGCTGGCGTATCGTATGGGAATAAAAAAACAGGAAGTCACGCGCCTGTTTGACCTAAAACATTCGACGAAAATAGACACTATCCACGCTGCACTAGTAGCTATGGGTAAGAGCTTGAGACTCGAAGTTTAAATCTAGAAATATCCTTTAAAGGCTGCCTCCTGGCGGCCTTTTTTATTGCCCAAATTTAGAGCCCGACCAATCAGTCACCTCACCCTCATGAAACCATGCGGTAGCGGCTCTATTCCCTATGACTACTCACAGCCTGCCACTACGAGAGGTTACCGGATGAAGAATATGCCAGATAGACCCGACACATGGGCGGCCATGATCGCCTGGCTGGCAAATCATCGTAATGAGGCTGGTTACTCCATTCTGGCATTCGTTATGTCGATACTAGCCACCTCACGAAACAAAAAGACTGTATGGCGTGACCGTATGACCGGCGCGGTGATGTGCGGGATTCTATGTTTCTTCGCTCAGCCGACCCTTACAGCCTTATGCGCGATATTCGGATGGACGTTCCCGCCTGAGCTCTGTTGGCCTTTCTCAGCTTTCGTTGGTTACATCGGCGTTGATGCGTTGTTCTCTTCGGTGAGAAAGCGCGTCGGCATGGAAGGAAGTGACGGAGGCGCAAATGCTGACAGTTAAACAGTTTCAACAGGCTGCCGGCCTGAATGATGCACTGGCGAATAAGTGGTATCAGCCAGTAGTGAACGCAATGGCGAAGTACGGAATCAATACTCCGCTCCGTATGGCTCACTTCATTGCACAGGCCGGTCATGAGTCATCAGGGTTTGCGACTGTTGAAGAAAGCCTAAATTACAAATCCTCCGCATTAACTGCGATGTTCCCGAAAAGAATCACCCCAGCAGACGCCGAGAGATACGGGCGCACTGAATCACACCCCGCAGACCAGAAGATGATCGGAAGCATCATCTACGCAAACCGAAACGGCAACGGCGATGTGAAATCTGGTGACGGCTACAAATATCGGGGGCGGGGATTAATTCAGATTACCGGTCGCGCTAATTACTCGGCGCTCGTTAATCAGCTGCGGGTGGATATCGTCAACAATCCTGAAAAGCTGACAGAGCCAAATCTTGCCGCAGAATCAGCAGCGGCATGGTGGAAGAATAACGGTTTAAACGAAGTTGCCGACTCGGATGATGTTGACCGCATCACCCGTATCATTAACGGCGGCACGAATGGAATGGAAGACAGGAAATCCCGGCTACTCAAAGCTAAGGGGATTCTATGCTCAACGTAATAAGCTTTATCCGAAACAACATTGGCATATTCATTGTTGCGCTGTTCTGCCTCGCCCTATGGGGATTGAACACTCGCAACTCACAGCTCACCGCCACTAACCAACGTCTTGAGCAAATGAACGACGCTAAAGACACTCAGATAGCAACTCTCCACAGTAAGAACGACGGCTTGGCTGAATCAGTCAAAAGCCTGACCGATGCTGTGCGAAGTCAAAACGAAGTGGTTAGCCAGGTAGCAGAACAACGGGCGGTTACTGCACAGCAAAACAGGAAACTACAGGATGAAATCAAGAAGTATCTGGCGTCAGACAAATGCGCTATTGCTCCTGTTCCCGCTGATGCTGTTAACAGGCTGCGTGAGAACGCAGACAGAATACGAAGCGGTAAAGATACCAAGCCTGCCATTGCCGGAAAGCCTGCTGGCTGACTGCCGGATTCCAGACATCCCTGATGAGATGACCTACGCAGATAGTGTGGTGCTCAACTTACTAATGCAGGGTGCTCTGGAAGACTGTACAAATCAAATAAGAGCAATTAAGACAATAGAAACCAAGTCGTAACAAAGGTGAGCGTTTGATAAAGGGCGTAAAATACGCCCAAGTTCATAAAATCACTTCTCAAGGCGAGAGAAAACCATAATCGCCTTTTTGTCATTTAGCGGGTCAGTTTTTACTTGAGTGGTAACCTCAAATGAGCTTACGGAAAAGTTCTTTCCCGTACCCTCATCAAAATGAAGGCTAACGCAGCCATTATTATCAAATTTGACTATGCGATGCGTAACACCATTCACGGTGACAGTATGATCAATGACAAGGCCGTCTTGATTAAATTCTAATTTTGAAACTTCTTCCTGAAGCTTAAAACCACCGTCAATTGAACCTTCGAGCTGAGGCATGATGCATCCTTAATTTTATGCCGCGTGATTGCGACCCAACATAAATACAGGCACTAAGTTAAATTTACAATTGGAAATACATACAGTATGTAAGGAATAACGAATGACCAAACCAGATTGGGAGGCCATCGAATCGGCATACCGAGCTGGCTTGATGTCTGTCCGTGAAATTGCATCGCATCACGGCATCTCCCACACTGCGATAAACAAGCAGGCAAAGAAGGAAGGATGGGAGCGTGACCTCAAGGCAAAGATAAAAGCCAAGGCTGATGCACTGGTTTCCAAACGTGAGGTTTCCAAACAGGTTTCCACGGAGAGAGCTATTTCGGAACGGCAACTAATTGAGGCATCAGCTGAGGTTATTGCCAACGTCCGTATGGAGCACCGAGGAGACATTCGCCGGGCGAGAAGTATCACGAATGCCTTGTTTGATGAACTTGCAGCCGAAAGCGCTGACCTTGCGTCTCTAGAAAAGTTGGGTGAACTGATGTTCAATCCAGACGACAAGGGACAAGACCGCCTGAGCGAGATTTATCACAAGGTCATCAGCATGCCTGAGCGAGTGAAGTCAGTGAAAGCGCTTAGCGATGCACTGAAGAACCTTATTGGACTTGAGCGTCAGGCCTACGACATTGACGGCAGCACCGGCGACAACGTGGTCGATAAACTTTCAGACCTGATGGATTCACTGTCTCAGGGGGCGTGATGAAACCTGAGCATCTCAAGTTGCTGGCTGACAAAGACTGGCGACTGAACAATCTCTATTGGATCACCGATAAAGAAGGCAAGCCGGTACGCTTCAGGATGACACCTGAGCAGCGCGAGTACTTCGAAGGTATCCATACCCGCAACATCATTCTTAAGGCTCGCCAGCTCGGCTTCACGACTGAAGTTTGTATCATTCAGCTGGATGCCGCCTTGTTCGAGTCTGCAAAGTGCGCCCTGATTGCCCACACGCTGAACGACGCCAAGCGACTGTTCCGCGAAAAAGTGAAGTACGCATACGACAAGTTACCCGACGAGATTAAAGCCGCTAACCCGGCAAGCAATGACTCTGCCGGGGAGTTGGTGTTCAGGAAGGGCGGCTCACTCTACGTCAGTACCTCATTTCGTGGTGGTACGCTGCGCTACCTGCACGTATCAGAGTTCGGCAAGATATGCGCTAAGTATCCAGACAAAGCCCGTGAGATTGTCACAGGTGCGTTTGAGGCAGTATCTACCGGATGCTTTGCCACTATCGAAAGCACGGCTGAAGGTCGCGCCGGTTACTTCTTCGATTACTGCCAGACAGCAGAAAAGGCACAGTTGCAGAATAAGAAATTATCCGCGCTCGATTGGAAGTTTTTTTTCTTCTCCTGGTGGAAGAATCCTCTTTATGCAATCGACCCTGTAGAGGCCATCCCGCAGCGGCTGGTTGATTACTTCGAAGAGATGGAAGCCAAGCACGGCGTTCACCTTAACGAACGCCAGAAAGCTTGGTACTACGCCAAAGAGAAGACACTCGGCGACGATATGAAGCGGGAATATCCAACGATACCCGCTGAGGCATTCCAGCAATCAGTGGAAGGCGCGTACTACGCCAAACAGTTCCGCTGGCTCTATACCAACAAGCGCATTGGCACCTTGCCTGATAACTCACACCTGCCGGTTCATACGTTCTGGGATATCGGTGTGGGTGACTCAACGGCCATCTGGTTCGTGCGTGAGGTGGGCGAAGAGTTCCACGTCATCGACTACTACGAAAACTCCGGCGAAGGGCTGAGGCACTACATGAAGGTGCTGAAAGACCGTGGCTATGAGTATGGCGACCACTGGGGACCACACGACATCGAAAACCGTGAATTCGGCTCTGATGCTAAGTCCCGAAAAGAGTTGGCTCGCGAAGGCTACGAAATCGACGGTCAGATCTACTCCATGACGTTCAAAGTGGTGCCGAAAACCGGCGTTGATACCGGCATTGAGTCCGTGCGTGAAATCCTCCCGAAATGTGTCTTTGATGATGAGAAGTGCGCAGAAGGCATCACTCATCTGGAAGGGTATAGGAAGGAGTGGGATGACAAGCGCGGCTGCTGGAAAGACAAGCCATTACATGACCACACATCTCACGGCTCTGATGCGTTCCGCTACTTTGCCGTAGCTAAGAAAAACAGGGTTAAGCCTGCCAAATCTATTCCTTTCAAGTGGTAATAATATGGCCGATCTAGATATTGACTATCGTCACCCGGCATACGCTGAATTCATGCCCGAATGGGAGATGATCGGCGATTGCGTGGATGGCGAGCGTAAGATTAAGAAAAAACGCACCAAGTATCTCCCTCACCCAAGTAGTGACCACCTTAATGATGACCCAACAGGTGAGCGGTACGATGCATACCTGATGCGTGCGGCATTCATCAATGCAACAGGCAGAACCCAGTCAGGAATGTTGGGTATAGCATTTAATAAGCCTCCCAAAATTGAGCTTTCTGGGGGTATTGAAGATATAGAATCCGATGCTGACGGAGAGGGGCAGCAACTTGAGCAGATGATCCGTGATGCACTAGGCCAAAATCTCCAGCGCGGTCGAGCAGGTATACTCACAGACTTTACTGGTTCAGGGTTGCAGACCGAGGCAACCAAAGGTAGACCGGTGCTCAAACTCTTCACTGCCAAAGAAATCATCAACTGGCGTGTTACTAACGGTAAAACATCCCTGGTAGTTATTCATTACGTCGAACCTGTTGATGATCCTAATGGCTTTGCGCTTACGTTAAAAAAGCGTTGGATCGAGCTTAGATTAATCAACGGAGTCGCTCATTCCCGCAAATGGGATGAGGGGGATACAGACATTACAGGTTCTGTCTCGATGGAGCTTAAGGACGCAAATGGTACGGAGTTAACAGAATTGCCCTGGTCATGGATTGGCGCGAATAACAATGACCACACGCCAGACTCACCGCCATTAGCCGATATTGCTTACGTGAATATTAAACACTATCAGGCAGAGGCTGATATTGCTGAGGCAGCCCACACCGTGGGCCAGCCAATGGTTGCCTTGACCGGTCTTACCGATGAGTGGGCAGCTAAATACCTTACAGATGGTTTCAAAGTTGGCTCCCGTAAAGGGGTGCTTCTCCCAGTTGGTGGTGATTTGAAGTTCGCTCAACCTGATGAGAGAAATATTTTAATTTCCCTTGCTGAGCGCCGAGAAAATCAGATGGCAATGCTCGGTGCAAAGTTGGTAGAGCGTAACACCTCGGCCAGAACTGCTACTCAAGCAGGTGACGAGGCACAAACCGATAACTCCATCCTTTCACTTTGTGCTGGCAATGTGGAGCAGGCTTTCAATCGTGCCTTGAGCTTTGCCATCCAGTTCGCAGGAAGTGGTGAAGGAGCTGTAGAACTTAACAAAAAGTATGAAATAGCCAATCTAGACTCTCAGGCAATTACCGCGCTTCTCTCTGCCGTGCAGTCCGGGAAAATGCGACTTTCTGACTTTATACGCTACCAGCAACGCATTGGTCTTATCGGCCAGGATGAAAATCCTGAGCAGGTAGTTGATGAGCTTTTAAACCAGACACCATCATTACTGCCTGGAGAATCCAATGACAGTCAACGATAGGTTGCGTGATGAGGCAATAAGTCACGCACTGTTTGTCAGTCGCTATTCGACAGGCGTCTCCAAAAGAATGGTGAAAATACTCAACCAGAGCGATGCTGAACTTTCGATTCGTTTGCAGGTGGCTTTGGATGACCTTTCACCTAATAGCTTCACTGTGAGGCGGTTGGAAGGATTGCTAGGCAGTGTCCGGCAGATAAACCAGACCGCCATTCAGGCCGCATTCACCAACTTGGGCGAGGAGCTACAGACCTTTGCAGACCATGAAGCCGGATATCATCTGAGTTTGTTTGAATCCCTCATTCCTGCGCCGGTAACGCATAGCTTCCCATTAGCGGCCATTACACCCGATCAGGTATATGCAGCCGCGATGACCCAGCCATTTCAGGGGCGCCTCTTGAGTGAGTGGGCGAGTAATCTGGAAAGTGACCGGCTGGCGCGGATCACCAACGCTGTCCGTACGGGATATTTAACCGGGCAATCGACTGACAAAATCGCCAGAAATATTCGCGGGACTGCAACGAATAACTATCAGGACGGCGCAATTCAGATCAGCCGAGCCAACGCCACCAGCATCACGAAGACGGCGATCAATCATATCGCTGCAACGGCGCGCACTCAGTTCGCAGAGCACAACAGCGATATCGTAGATTGTAAACAGTGGCTTTCGACGCTGGACAACAAAACTACGCCAACATGCATCATTCGGGATCGGCTGAAGTACTCGCTGGAAAATAAGCCTATCGGACACAAAGTCCCTTATCTGCAGGGGCCTGGGCGCATCCATTTTTGCTGTCGCTCGACCGAAACGCTGGTAACGAAATCATGGCGTGAAATGGGGATTGATGCAGACGAAATGGACGCGGGAACGCGCGCCAGCATGGATGGGCAGGTTCCGGCAAACACGACTTACAGTGAATGGCTCAGCCAGCAATCTCTCTATCGTCAGGTGCAGGTGCTGGGTGATACACGCGCCAGGCTTTTGCGAAGCGGTGGCATGAAGGTGCCGGATTTCTTCACTGACAAAGGCGAGTGGATAACGTTGGATAAGCTGAAAGAAATTGATGCGGACGCTTTTGAGAAAGCTGGTTTTTAGTATCGATAAGTAATTACACAAGGCTGCCTTCGGGTGGCCTTTTTATTGTCCGCGGCCAGAGGCTGCAAACATCTGACCAGAGGTTAAAGATGGCCCTTAAATTTGTATTAACCAAAGAAGAATTTGAAGCACTTGACGAATCCGCTAAAGCCCTGTATGTCGCAAAAGGCGATGGTTATCAACTAGCAGTTGACGGCGCTCCTGACGTTGACGGACTACAACGTAAGAACGAAGAACTGCTGAAAGAAAAGGCCAAATGGCGTGAAGACCGTGAGGCGGCCGAGAAATTAGCTAAAGAAAAAGATGATCAGGCCAAAGAGTTGGCGGCAGAGCAGGCTCGCAAGAAAGGTGACATCGAGACGCTGGAGAAAAGCTGGCAAGAAAAACTGACTGTTCGCGAAAAAGAACTCCTCTCACAGATTGAAGAGCGCGACAGCCGGTTGACCACGCTTTTGGTTGATAACGTTGCGCAGTCGTTGGCAACAAAGCTAGCAGGTGACAGCGCTGCTGTAATCATGCCCCACATCAAATCACGCCTCCTTGTTGAGGATGGCAAGACGCGCATTATTGACGCTGAAGGGAAGCCATCAGCGGCAACGCTTGAAGATTTAGAGAAAGAATTCCGAGGCAACAAATTGTTTGCACCGATTGTCATCGGAAGTAGGGCATCCGGCACCGGAGGTAATGGAAGCCCGTCCATCGTCAGCGGCGAAGGCAAAAAATGGAGTGATTTCACTGAGGCGCAACGCATTCAGTTATTCAAAGAAAACCCTGAAGAGTTCAAGCGACTCCAGGCAACCCAAAATCATTAAGAGGTAACGCCGCATGGCTTCCACACGTCTTTCAGACATTTTCATCAGCGATTACTACCAAACAATCGCACCGGTTAACAGCCCGGAGAGAACCGCTGTATACGACTCAGGAATTATCACACGCCTGCCAGCGCTCGACGCAGTGGCTCAAAATGGTCAAGGCACCGCCACTATCAGTTACTGGCAGGATTTGGACGCTGATGAAGCGCCGAATGCTTCCACTGATGATCCGGATGAAATCGGTAAAGTTGGTAAAGCCACTCAGGGCAGCATGCGTTCTCGTACTCTGTTCCTGAACAAGGGCTATGGGGTGGCTGACTTAGCATCTGAGTTAGCAAACAGTGACCCAATGACACAGATTCGCAACCGTTTCGGCACCTACTGGACTCGCCAATGGCAGCGTTATCTAATTGGTACTGCTCGCGGCATTATTGCCTCGAATATCGCCAATGACGACAGCGACATGGTTATTCAGGCGGGGGCAACAATCAGTGCACAAAACTTCATCGACGCTGCTTATACAGCAGGTGACGCCGCTGATGGTTTCTCTGCACTAGGTGCGCACTCCGTAGTCATGAAACAAATGGCTGAGCAGGATTTGATTGAATATCTGCGCGACTCCACAGGCCAGATTATCCTGCGTACTTACCTGGGTAAGCCAATCTTCATGGATGACAGCCTCAAAACAGCCGATGGCGGCTATTTGTCAGTGTTCTTCGGTTCTGGTGCTTTCGGTTATGGCGTCGGTACTCCGCATACCCCAACAGAATTGCAACGCAAGCCTGATGGAGGCAATGGCGGTGGTGCGGAAGTCTTGTGGGAACGAAAAACCTACATCATCCAGCCCGCTGGTTTCAGTTGGAAAGGTGAAGATGACCCGAACCTAACCCCGACCTATACCCAGATGGCAACTGCCACCAACTGGGAGCGTGTCTTTGACCGTAAGCAGGTTCCATTTGCTGCAGTATTGTCAGCCGGAGCCGGTTCGTAGACGTTAACCGTAAAGGGGCTTTGGCCCCTTTTAAAATAGTCATAAGATGCTGGAGTTGCTCTCAATGTTAGAGAGCAAATCAGCAGAGACTACCAACTGACTCAATACCTTTATGGCTATGCCACTGAAGCTCAGAAACGCTGCAAGTTTAACTTGTGATTACGATTTGTTCTAAAAATTATCAACTATTCAGCGCTTGATGATTAAGTGGCTATAGAATTAAGTAAGCCTGTAACAAAATAATGAGGGATAAAATATTATGTTCAGTGTTGTCACTTTGAATTTTTTTTCTAAAGTGATATTTTTCTTATCAATATAAGAAAATTCCTAGTGGCAAGGATCTATTTTGAAAAGGATGATTTCCGTTTTGTTGTGTGTCGGATTTATTAGCTCTTCATATGCAGCATATGTTCCTAATGAATATAATGTATGGCGGTCTTCTGATGGGGTGTTATACGGAACAACACAGACAGAAAGTAATGAGCCTGTTTTAGTCAGTATTGTTGGGCCTGGAACAGACTGGTCCACTATGGTGATATCCTTCATGAGCGACCAACATTGCGATCTGGATAAAAAAACAGCAAGTGTATGGATTAACATGAAACAAGAGGAATTGGATTATAGTTGCAAGCCTGTAGGGCATGGCAGCATCATTACGTACACCATTTCCAATTCAAAAAGAGCAAAAGAACTTTATTTTAATCTAACTTCAGGTTTTACTCTGGTCATAGATAAAAGAATTAATATATGGGCTGCTAATATTAAACAACCGAAATAGAATGCTTTCATAAGCAGATATTCAGTCTAAATGATAACCGCCCACGGGCGGTTTTTTTATGGGAGCCAATATGCAGGTCACTATTAATGGTGTCGCGTATGCGCCTGCGTGCGGTTCGCGTATTGGCATTGCCATCACCACGCACAACCGGCCTGCTGTTCTGGCAAAGACGATTGAACAGCACCTGAAGCACCTGCCTGCTGGCGCTAAGCTCATTGTTATTGATGACGGTTCCGCGCCAGCGGCCAGCGTTGTCGATATAGAAATAATCAGGCATGAAAAATCATTCGGGATTGTTGCTTCGAAGAACCGGAGCCTTGAGGCTCTGATTGATGCCGGTTGTGAGCACATTTTTCTGTGGGACGACGACGCTTATCCGATCAGTGATAACTGGCACGTTCCTTACATCGAATCCCCCGAACCTCACCTGGCTTATCAATTTCTTGATCTGGCTGGCGCGCAGAAGCTGAAGGATATGGCAGTGTTGTATCGCGATGACCAGCATGTTGCATATACCGGCCAGCGAGGCGTGATGCTCTATTACCACTGCAGCGCGATTGAGAAGGTCGGCGGCTTTGACCCGGTTTATGGTCGTGGCATGTACGAGCATCCCGATCTGGCGCTGCGCATTCATAACGCTGGCCTGTCAACGTGGGCATTCGCTGATGTAATTGGTTCTGAAAAGCTGATTCATTCGTTGGATGAGCATGCGGCTGTCGAACGTTCTGTCCCTCAGCCTGACCGTGAGGCGCTGGTAAAGCGCAATGTCGGAATTTACAACGGCAGGCGGGACAGCGGCTATACCGGCTTTGCCCCTTATCGGCGCGAACGTGACGTGGTCATTACGACACTGCTGACCAGTCAGCCAGATCCCCAGCGTGCAGCTGCAATGAAGCCAGATGAATCAGTTCTTTTTGCCTGGTCATCTTCGATTCGCGGCGCAGACGCTGTGGTGCTGGCTGACCAGCTCAATGCTGCACCTGCTGGCGCGTCTCTGGTTATGGTGCCCGCGGTTCAGATGAGCCCGTACTTTGCCCGCTGGGTTCACATCTATCAGTACCTCAGAGCGCATCCTGAATACCGGTTCGTGTGGTGTACTGATGGCACTGACGTTGAGATGTTACGTGAGCCTTGGGCTGAGATGGTACCCGGCAAGATATACGTTGGCTCTGAGCACAAGACTTATGCCGACGGATGGATGAAAGCCAATCACCACGGGCGCGCGTACTGTGAATTCATCGACCATCACCGCGATGACCCACTGCTTAACGCCGGTCTCCTTGGCGGTTCGCGTGCTGACGTGATGGAGTTTGCGCACCGGATTATCAGGCTGCATTGCCGCATCGAAAGCCAGCGGTTCTGGAAGATGGAAACAGCGCCAGCGACCGAGGTTGATATGGGCGCTTTCGGCATGGCTGCAAAGTCCTTCGGTGATCGTGTTGTTACCGGACCAAAGGTACACACCGTCTTTAAATCTGATGATGGTATTGGTAAGGAGTTCGCATGGTATCGGCACAAGTGACCTTCTGTGTTGTAGGCCACAACAAGCGCCGAGACATGGCGACTCGCCTCGCTGACACGCTGAGCGCACACCTGTTGATTGATGAAGGCGACCACGGCAGTAACTGGAATCACCGGCGCGCCATCGAGTGGGCCGGTGGGCAGGCTTGTCGCGTTGTCGTAATCGAGGATGATGCGATCCCTGTTTCTGGCTTCATTGAAACTGTTACTGACTGGCTAGGCCGCTTTCCTGATGACCTCATCAGCTTCTATCTTGGTACCGGTCGGCCACCCCAATATCAAATGGCAATCGCAGGAAAACTGATTAACGCCGACAAAAATCGGTCAGATTTTGTCACGTTGCCGCGACTTATCCACGGGGTTTGTTACAGCCCACCGAAACAGGTCATTGATAAAATATTGAGCCGTTGGAACTATGCGAAGGCAGCAGATTACGCGGTCGGCGATGCCTACGGTGGTGCGGTGATTTATCCATGTTATTCGCTGGTTGATCATCTGGATGAGAGCAGCGTCGAGAGTCATCCTGACAATGTTCCCCGCACTGAACGTCGAAAAGCGTGGAGGCTTTACCAATGATAATTACAGATCCGACATCGCCGGAATTCAACAGCTACACGAACGTCGCAGATTTGAAGAACTTTGCATCTGCCCGGGGAAATTCATTGCCGGAAGACGACGAAGAAATCGAAACGTTGCTTATTCAGGCGATGGACTATCTCGAAGGGCTTACCTGGCGAGGCAAACCAGAAGAAGCAACTCAGCCTTTGGCGTGGCCTCGTACGGGTATTAATCTGAATGGTTCGGCTGTTGTAGGTATTCCCCTAAAAGTCATTCAGGCTCAGTGTCGGCTGGCGATAGAGGCCCAAACTGTCGACCTTTCCCCAACATTCTCCGGTGGCGGAGAGGTCACTCAGGAAACAGTCGTCGGAGCTGTTAGCGTGTCATATGCCGAAGGCAGTAGCACATCAGCGCCTTATTTCAGTTGGCTTTCTGGTTTATTGCGCGGGCTGACTGGCGCGTCGTCATCCGTCAATTTTGACGTAATGCGGGGCTGACATGGCGATCAACTATCTACGAATGCGCGCTACCGCAACGAGATTGTTGACCGAGAACGGCCAGCAATATGCCCTCACTCGCGGTGGTACTGTGAAGATGGTAGGGGGCAAAGAAGTCACCATGCCAGTAGAAACGGCAACGCCAACCGGTGTCATCACGGCTTACGCACCAGGCGAAATCGACGGGACGCGGATCCAAAATGGTGACATCAAGCTAACCGCGACATATGCCGTCGAAATTAAAACTGATGACCGGATCGAGGTGGACGGTAAAAAGTATCGTGTTGTGTTGCCGGGACCAGTAAAACCAGCCGCCACGCTGATTTGTTATAAAGCGCAACTGAGGGCGTAGTCATGGCTGATAACGATTCGTTCATGGCATCGATCAACGCCTTTGTGGCTACGGCCAAAGCTAATCAGGAAGAAGTTATCCGAGCCACTGGTATAAAAATTCTTGCCCGTCTCGTTGATATGTCACCGGTGGGTAATCCTGAGGTTTGGGCAGTAAACCAGACCGCTGTTTCATATAACAAAGAAGTTTTCGACCATAACGAAGCGCTGAAGAGTGATGCCGCCAATCTGACGAAAACTGGCCGACTGAAACGCAATGCACGAGTCAGTGACAGCATGGATATTAAAGCACCTCCGGGCTATACCGGCGGGCGCTTCCGTGGCAACTGGCAGGTATCGCTAGATGCGCCAGCCACTGGCGAGACGGGGGTCATCGATAAAAATGGCGGTGCGACAAAATCGGCCGGCGGCCTGGTCATGGCGTCGTTCAAAGTGGGCACCAAATCCATCTACTTCTGCAACAACGTGCCATATGCCTATCTGCTGGAATTCGGCCATTCGAAACAGGCACCGGGCGGCATGGTACGCATCACAGCTGAAGAGTTTCAGCGATTCTTTACTGAATCAATACAGGAGGTGGCGCCGTGAGCCAGCAAGCTATTACTCAATTGCTAGAAGCGCGGCTTGGAAATTGGGCTGAAACGCAGGGATTGCAGGTCGCTTTTGATAATATCGAGTTTACCCCTCCGGATGGCATCTATCTGGAATCTCAGGTTATGCCAGCGACAACGACGGCTATCGACCTAAGTCGAAAGGCCAAAGTGTTTCGTGGCGTCTACCAGATTAATGTGATCGCGCCTGCCGGTACCGGAAAATCTGCCGGTGGTTCCATTGCTGAACAACTGATCGACTTGTTCCCTGAAAATCAGGAAATGAGTGACGGCGAACTGACTTGTTTCATCAACAGCGCGCCCAGCGCTTTCGCGGGCATATCCACTGATACCTCTTACACCATCCCCGTCAGCATGTCTTATCGCGCTGACGTCTCATAAGCGCCGCCTGCTGGCGGTTTAAATTCCTTCTTAACGGAGAATCCCAATGGGCTCTTTTGCATTGCCTAACGGCGCGACTGTATTTGTCGGGTCAAAACTCGCTGCCGCAGTGGCAGTGACTGCAGTATCAAACACAGAAGGCGCGGTATTTACTGTTGCCAACGATCACGGTCTCGCTGTTGATGATACCGTTCTTATTTCTTCCGGTTGGGGGCTTATCGACAACCTGGTTGCACGCATCTCAAGTCAGACGACGACATCGGTCACCATCGATGTGCTCAATACCTCAGACACCAATTTCTTTGCTGCTGGCGCTGGTATCGGCTCACTTAGCAAAGTCACCGAATGGACTGAGATCCCGCAGATTACAGAAGTCGCATCCAGCGGCGGCGATCAGCAGTATGTGCAGATTCAGTTCCTGTCAGATGACCGTCAGCGCAACCTCGCCACCTACAAAGCGGCGAAAACGCAAACCTTCACGCTGGCGCATGATTCTACTCTGCCTATTTACAGCGTGCTGACCGCCGGCGACCGAAGTGGTGACACTTTGCCGCTGCGCATGTACGTGCCGAAAGCCAAAGAAATGCGCTACTGGTCAGGCACCCCATCCTTTGACCCACAGCCGACCACAACGGTGAATGCTGTCGAAACCGTTCAGGCCGCCTTTGCCGTGCAGTCGCGAGACATGACTTTTTATAAAGACAGCACGTCTGAGCCTTCCAGCTGAAACAGCTTCTAATTTGAGCCCGGAAACGGGCTTTTTATTCACTTTTTACTGAGGCCACTATGGCAGCCAAATTTAAATTAAAACCGAATCCAACATTTAAAGCTGATGTGACTATTCCTGTTCCTGGTGACGAGCCGGGGATTGTGACCTTCACGTTTAAGCATCGCCCGATCAAAGAACTGGCGGATCTGGAAAAGGTCGAGGGTAAACACATCTCTCAGTTCCTACTCGAAATCACTGAAGGCTGGGCGTTGCCTGACGAATTCAACCAGGAGAATGTTGAAATTCTGCTGGATAACTATCCGCGCGCCGGTGAGGCGGTCATGAAAGCGTACTACGCCGAATTGCTGGGTAATCGCGAAAAAAACTGATAGCGGTTGCATCGGCGTTCTATACGCCTGATCCCACTACGGAAGAACTGGCTGGCATGGGGCTGACTGCGGATGATTTTGACGATGTCATCATCGATGTCTGGCCCGACGTTTGGCCTGCTTTCGACGTGTTTCAGTCAGCCAGTACGCAATGGCGGGTGGGTATGAGCGGGGCGACCGGTTTGGATTATAACTGTCTGCCTTGGCTGATGCGTACGCAAGGTATAGACGACGAGGCAACCGCGCTGCATGACATCCGGGTAATGGAAAGAACGGCATTAAAAATCATGCATAAGGGGGCGTAATGGCTGGTGATATTGCAACGATTTCGCTCAAGGTCAACACCTCCGACGTCGAGCGCGGCAGTAACGAGCTGGATAAATTTGCTGATGCGGCTGCCGACGCGGCAAAGGGAGCAGATAACTTCGGCACCAGCGGCAAAGGCGCAGCCAAAGTATCGGCTGAGGTGGCGCGCGAAGTGGAAGACACGCACCGGCGGGTGCGCGAATTCACTGAGGGGCTGAAGCAGAACGAAGCCAGCACTAAGGGCGTGGCGCAGGCTACCGCCCAGCAGCAGCAGGAGCTGCGCACGTTGCTTACCCAGATCAATCCGGTAACGGCCGCATTCGAAAAGCTCGACAACATGGAGCAGCAGCTGTCGCGTTTCAATGCCAAAGGGCTGATCGACAGTGACACCTTCCGCGACGCGGCCCGTACCATTCAGCAGGCGAGGGAGGAGCTTGGGCGCGCTGCTGATGCCAGAACCGAGGAAGGCCGGGCAGCCGCCGCAGCGGCACAGCAAGACAAAGCCGCCGCAGCTGCGAAAGAGACTTTTCTTTCAAAATTGCGCGATCAGAATGCCCTCTATAAAACGTCAGCATCAGAGGCGGCGGAATACAGAGCCTCGCAGCTTGGTATCACGCAGGAGGCTGCACCGCTTATTGCAGCGATGCGGCAGCAGGAAGATGCAACACGCCGAGATGCTGAGCAGAAACGTTTGTCGGCCCAATCATCACGCGTGCTCAAGCAGGCTATCGCTGAGCTGGAAGCCGCTGAACGGTCAGCCGCGCAGGAAGAGCAGCGTGCGGCTAATACCCGGCAAAGTTTCATCAAGTCGCTGAGCGACCAGGCAAACGCTATAGGCAAAACCAGAGCCGAAATTCTTGAGCTAAAAGCTGCTGAATTAGGTGTAACAACGCAAGTCACGCCATTTATTGCCAGATTGAAAGAGCAGGAATCAGCCATGAAGAATGGCGCGGTTTCTGCCGGGCAATACCGGCAGGCAATGCGCCAACTGCCCGCGCAGCTAACTGATGTCGTCACATCCTTGGCTTCTGGTATGCCTGTTTATATGGTTGCTATTCAACAGGGCGGCCAGATTAAAGATTCGTTCGGTGGCATTGGGGCTGCAGCGAAAGCATTGTCCACATTTATTTCCCCGATGAATTTACTCATTGCCGGTACAGCGGTGGTCTTTGGTGGAGCCTATCTTGCAATTTACAAGGCAAAACAGGTCATCGATGACACCACCACCACGGTAACTAAAACCCTCGGCGTGACTGGTGATGCGGCTACAAAATTAGCACTCAACATTATCGGTATTGCTGATGCTTCTAATCAGTCGGTCGATGATACCAGCAAACTTTTTATCACCATCAGTGACGGCGCAGACCAGGCAGTTAACAAAATGCTATCGGTCGGCATTGGTTATTCAGATGCCAAAAAATATGCTGATGATTATAAAAATAGCGCTGATTTCAGCGGCCTGAATTCAATTATCGAAGATCATAAGCTGAAAGTTCTTGGCATAAAAAGTGCCTGGAACGAAGCTATTGAGGAGCAGCGTAACTATTACGCTGGTAGCGGCGGGTCAAAGCAAAACGTATCTCTGGGTGGTGCTTATGATCCTGCGGCAGCGCTCATTGATAAGCAAAAGACCTTACTCGGAGATGTCACCTCTGCAACCATCGCCGGTAACCTGGCAACAAAAGAGCGCGTTGACTGGATAAATAAAGAGTATTTAGCCACTGACCGTGTGGCAGGAGCGGAAGCCCGGCTGACTGAAACCAGAAAGAAGGCAAAACTCATTGCTGACTCTGGTGATAAAGAGGCGATAGCAAACGCCGGAAAATTGATAGCGGCCAGAGAAAAGGAAGTCGAACAAGCCAAAAAGAGTCAGGTCCCGAAAACGCCGAAGCAAAAGGCATTTCAGGATGATGCCGGTACGCGTGAACTGCTGGCAAGCCAGCAACGCGTCGCTGCGCTTAAGGATCAGGTCTCGGCCAGCCTGACGCTGACCAGCCAGGAGCAGCAACTGGCGAAGTTCACTCAACAGATTGCTGATCTGAAGAGCAAAACAATCCTGACAGCTGATCAGAAGTCTTTACTGGCGCGCTCCGGGGAAATAACGGCCAGCCTGCAGCTGGAAGCACAACTTTCTCGCGAAAACGTTCAAAGAGAGAAGGCTGTAAAGGCGCTAAAGCAGATGCAGGACTACACGACGTCGATTGTCAGTAAAAATGCACAGAATCAGGAGAAGTTTGGGCTCACCACGAAACAAGCCGGGCGGGTTGATCAGGAAACTCAGCTCGATAATACGTTTCGTAAACAGACCGATGGCATCACTGATCCGGCAGCATTAACCAAGATTACTGCCGAATACAATCGGGCGAAAGATGCTTTGCGTTCAGGTTGGGATCAGGAAGATGCCAATCAGGGGGACTGGCTTGCGGGAATGAACCAGGGGATTTCTCAGTTTGGGGAAAACGCGAGCGATGTGTTTACTGCGACCAGCCAATTGGCGCAAACAACGCTTAGTGACATGTCGTCAATGATGACTTCATTGGTGACTACGGGTAAAGCTAATCTGAAGGATTTTGCCAAATCCTTCCTGACCAGTATCGTTGACATCATTAATAAGCTGCTATTGGCCCAGGCCGTTCAGGCTGCAATGGGGTGGATTAGCAGTTCATTCGCGGCAGGCGCGGGATCAGCCACCGCAGCCTCCAGCAGTTCGTTTTCGTCAGGTGCTTATAGCGGATTGTCGTTTGATTCTGGTGGCTACACCGGTGAAGGCGATAAATACGCGCCAGCCGGTATCGTTCACCGCGGCGAATTCGTCATGACCAAAGAAGCCACAAGTCGGATTGGCGTCGATAATCTGTATTCAATGATGCGAGGTTATGCAGATGGTGGCCTGGTTGGAGCAAAAGCTGGTATGTTTGGCCTGGCAGGCAGCCAGTCGAATTCGACCATTGTTCAGACATCTGTTGTTGTACAGGCAGGCAGTAATCAGCAACAGACGTCGGGAAACAATGATGCAATTGGCAAGGCCTATCAGCAGGTGATTGATCAATCTGTCAAAGATGGCATCACTAAGGCGCTGCGTCCCGGCGGCCTTATATACAACGCACAAAACTCACGCTAACCGCCTTCGGGCGGTTTTTTTATGGGGAATTTATGGCAATCGACACGTTTAGTTGGCGCGTCCAGGGCTCGCCGGAAGGTTCCTATGACTGGCGGACACGATCTGCACAGTTCGACAGCGGCTATAAGCAGGTTGCAGGAGATGGCATTAATCCGGAAACCCAGACATGGCCGCTTACTTTTCAGGGGCGCGAAAAGGACATCACTCCCATCCTTACGTTTGTACGTAATCACGTCACGAAATCATGCGTCTGGACGCCGCCATATGGCGTAGCTGGTCTTTATCGCGTTACGAAAGACTCTATCAAAGCAAACCCGATTGGCGGTACTGCGATGAGTGTTTCATTCACTTTTGAGCAGGCTTATTCGGTCTGAGAGCAGGCGATCACATGGTAATGAATTCTGATGTCCAGAAGCTGGAGCCGGGAAACAAGCTGCGGCTGTACGAAGTCGATGGTTCCGCTTTTGGGGCAGATATTTTACGGTTTCACAATGAAACGATACCACATACGCCGGAAGACATTGCGGCCGCAGGCGGCGATGAAACCAAACTGTTGCCGAAGTCAGTTTGGTGGCAGGGAATCGAGTATTCAGCGTGGCCGACACAAATCGATGGGATTGAAGATTCAACTGACGGCTCATCAGCACAACCCAAACTGACGGTCGCTAACCTGAATAGCAGCATCACAGCACTGTGCCTGGCTTATGACGATATGTTGCAGGCAAAGGTCACCATTCATGACACGTTTAAGCATTATCTGGATGCGAGAAACTTTACGGATGGAAATTCGACTGCTGATCCGACGCAGGAAAAGCTTAGTGTTTTCTATATCGACAGTAAGAGCCAGGAAGACAATCAGGTAGTCGAGTTTACTTTAAGCAGCCCGATGGATTTGCAGGGGGAAATCCTGCCCAAGCGGCAAATACACGCGATCTGTACGTGGGCTATAAACGGCTGGTATCGCACGGGTAATGGCTGTTCCTATTCCGGGGCGGCCTATTTCGACAAATTCAGTAATCCGGTTGATGACCCTTCTAAGGATGTCTGCCCCGGCACATTGACTGGTTGTAAATGCCGGTTTGGCGCTGATAATGAACTCGATTTCGGTGGTTTCCCCGGCACCAGCTTACTGAAGAGTTAACTCGATGGACGATAAACTGATTCAGGCTATTATGGCGCATGCTGAAGCTGAGTATCCGCGAGAGTGCTGCGGCGTGCTGGCGCAGAAATCGCGGATAACTAAATATTTCCCATGCCGCAATCTGTCCGTAGACCCGACAGAGCATTTCCATCTCGATCCCGGCGGATATGCCGACGCAGAGGACTGGGGGGCAGTGATCGGCATTGTGCATAGCCACCCGGATGCAACGACTCAGCCGAGCGAACTGGACAAAGCCCAATGTGATGCGACTGAATTGCCCTGGCACATCGTGAGCTGGCCGGAAGGAGACTTACGCACCATTCAGCCGCGTGGTGAGTTGCCGTTACTCGAGCGTCCGTTCGTGCTCGGACACTCGGACTGCTGGGGCCTTGTGATGAGCTATTTCCGGCAAACGCACAGTATTGAGCTGACTGACTACCGGGTTGATTATCCCTGGTGGGAAAAGCAGTATCCGGATAATTTCTATCATGAGTGCTGGTACGAATGCGGGTTTCGCGAGTTCTCCGGAGCGCCAGCAGCAGGGGATTTGGTGATCATGCAGATTCAATCCGATAAATGGAATCATGCGGGGATCTTGCTCGAAGGCAACATGTTGTTGCACCATATGTACGGAAGGCTTAGCCAGCGCGTGCCGTATGGCGGGTATTGGCGGGAAAGAACGATGAAAATAGTCAGGCACAAAGATCTGATGTAGCTCATTTAGGTGGGCTTTTTGCTTTGAGGTTAGTGCTATCATCAATCTTCATTACTTGATGGAGTTATTCCCATGAAGTGGATTTCAGTCGGAGATTCTCTACCCGAGACCCGGTCTCAATTTCAAATGGTTATTGTGGCTTCAAATAAAGGCATAGGTGTTGCCAACTATAACAAAGTTAACGGTTTTGAAAGAGTTGTGCTTAATGGAGGCACTCAATATTCACGCCTTGAAATTAGCCACTGGATGTATCTACCAGAAGACCCAGTTTCGTGATTAACAAACCCTCCTCGGAGGGTTTTCGGGGGCAGTAATGCCCATATTTGGTTTTTAATTAATCAACTTTTAGTTGAAAACCCCATGAGGCATGCATACACTCAAGAAAGGTGACATTCGTGCCGATACATAGGTTTGATGTCTATCATCCAAATTTTCCTTGCTAAGCAAGATTCCAGTTGGCTCCAATAGTCTCGGCTAAGGAGATTTTTATGTTCAAATTCAATATGCTTGTTCAGCAGAACTACGCCTCATTCCAAGATGAAGCCGGCAGATGTGTGATTGTCGATAGCTTTGATAACAAAGAATTTGACGTGAGGTTTGGCACTCGAAGCAACAGCAAATTGATTGGGACTGTTGTTGCCGATAGTGATGCTGAACTTAACGAGAGACTTGAGCAAGTCGTGGCTGACCATCTATGACAATTTCGCGTCAAGGTTTAGACGATCTTGAGGCGCTGGTAAATGAAGACCTCGACAAAGACTGCCTTGAAATTTCAATATCTGGTCATTTCGCTATTGATAGAGTTAATGATCAGCGTAATAACCCAGCAATTACGTTGCCTGAGTTGGAAGATATATTCAAAAAGGTACAGGCTTCACATTCCAAAACAATACAGGGATTCCCCGATGGCACTGCTTTTGTTATAAAGTGCAAGGCATCAAAGATAAACATCCCTTGTTTCATTGAGTTAACAAGAAAGTATAACAAGCCATGGGCTAGAATCACCCTTGCGACAATACAGCGTAAGGATCCGTTCTTAACAAATGACCCGCACATTCTAGAAGTCAATTAGATCGAATCCAAATGACATGACTAAGCCACCTACGGGTGGCTTTTTGCTTGGAATACTCATCATCCAACCTCGCTCTGGCGGGGTTTTTTATTGCCAGCAGTACTATTTGCCACGGGTTAGCGGTGATCAAACGATCAGTAACGTAGAATGGTTTTTCGATGCTAGCATTGAGAGAATTTATCTAATTACGCGCCATTATGCTGCCACCAAAACCCAAAAGCGAAGTTGAGTCGATTAACGCGCTAATATCTCAAATCACTCCCTATCTACAGGGGGAGGCAGAGTACACTGATTTTATTAGACGTCGAATCGACGCACAAATCGATGAAGTGAACGATCCATACTATTACAAAGCTGCTCGGTTCTATTTTCTTTTCTCGATAGGAGAAAACGAAGAGGGCGCAAGATTAGCAGAAGAAGTCATAATGGAGAGGCCTTCTGATTTTATAGCATGGGGTAACTATATTCTCTGCACGCTATATACAATGGGCCTGGAGAAGGCATTTGAATTATCCGTGAGAGCAGCAGAGAAAACCAACTCGCCGAAGATGGTGAGGGATACAATTTACTACGCTAGAGGCTTGGGTGATTATCAAGCTTTTGAGAAATACCTAGCCAAGTACTCGCTGATGGGTAATCCTGATTTCGATTTAAGCGATGAAGATAATTCTGCCTTGCCACTTGCTGTCGAACAGGCCGCTCTGGCTATGAACTCCGGATTTGCTGATGAGATTTCTCACGTGGGAAAAATGATGCACTCAATGATTAAGCCTTTGCAGCAAATTGATGCCATGAGTAGTTTCTATCTCATAGAAGATGAAGGGGAAAAGTCATACGTATTGGAAATTACCCCTCCAGGCATTACTCCGGAAGAGTGTGCAGAGTTGAATATTGCATTAGTTAAAAAACGGGCGGCGACTTTAGGCACAAACTGGGATGTTGTCGGAATATTTTCTAATGAAGTTACTAAGCAACGAGGGTTATGATGCCAGTAACTGCTGATGATTTTCTTAAGTCTGCCCTTTCTTTTGAAGACTGCCGCCACGAAATGACACTTAGAAATCGTGTTAGTAGGGCTTACTATGGCGCTTATTTGTTGGCTCGTGATGTTCAGATAGCATCCAAGATTAAAGCGCCAAATGGACGCGGCGGAGTTCATGCTCAGTTGATTGATTACTACAGGCAAGAAATGAACCCTGAAATGGGAAGCGTCTCACAGAGAGAGATTGCTGGGCTACTCAGTATGGCAAAGGTACTGAGAACCAAGGCTGACTATAAATTGAATATCCTGATACCTGCTAGTGATGGATCAACTGCTGTGCGGTGTGCTCAAGATGTACACCTGATAATCAAGAACCACGGCTAACCATTTTGCGTTGCCTTACGTCATTCCGGTGGTAGGATGTTACCACTTGTAACTTGTCTATAAGAAAGGTATGAAATGACGAAATATTTATTTTTAGGTGCTACGGCTTTCCTCCTTTTCCCAAGTGCTTCATCGTTCGCTAATGATTGGTCTACTTACTTCAAGAATGATGAGATGCGAGGTACTGCGCAGAAGTTTGTGCGTTCTGTTTCTGATAACTCTGTTGATTTTGATTTTCCGTATAATGGCGGATCACAGATGACTATTGTTCTCCGCTCAAAGAAAGTCACGCTCAAAGACGGGCAAAAACCAGATGACCTGAAACCTACTGAGGCCGTTTTGGTTATGAGCAAGGGCCAGTTCTTGTGCAATTCATTTAATGACTGCCACATTTCTGTGAAGTTTGACGATGGAAAAATTCAGCAGTACTCAATGACAGAAGCCGCAGATGGAAGTTCTGATGTGATCTTCTTTGAAAACTCGGCATCCTTCATTAAAAATGTCAGCTCTCACAAAAAACTGATTATTGAGGCTGAATTTTATCAAGCCGGAAATAAGCAGTTTAAATTTGACCTCACTGGTTACTCATCTCCAAAAATTGAGCAATAGGTCTTAATGTGAAAAAACTACACATAGCAGTGCTGGCGTTCGGGCTGGTGGGGTGTTCCACAAGTGCGGTGCCGCTTAATGATGCAAAGCAAGTTTCAGTAGAAAGAACGTTTAAATATCAAACGGCGCATGATGGTGACGCAAAACTTATCGTGATCCGTGACAGCGGTATCGTTGGAAGCGGGTGTTATGCCGCCGTTTATATAAATGGTGAAAAAGCGGCATTACTGAATTCTTCTGAGAAGGCTACATTCTATCTGAATGGTGGCGAGTATGATGTTGGCGCAGCGTTTGATGGAGCTGCTTTATGCTCAATGAGCAAGGATAGACAGGAAAGAACTGTCGTCCTGAAGGCAAATAAAACCAAAGTGGTTAGAGTTTTTTCTGATGGAAATGCAAATCTGGATATAAAGCCAACAACCCTCTAAATCCTGCTTATCAACTAAACCACCTTACGAGGTGGTTTTTTTTGGAAAAAAATAAATGAAAGAAATAATGACACAAATCCACCTCGGGGGATCCCTTGGGAAGATATTCGGAAAAACTCACAACCGTGCAGTTAAAACAACCAGTGAAGCTATAAGAGCTCTTTGTTGCACTATAAATGACTTCGAGCGTTACCTTAATAACAGTAAGGCAAGGGGGGTTACATACGCTGTATTTCGCGGGAAAAAGAATTTAGGCGAAGACGACCTTGGTTTCCCTGTATCTGGGGAGGTAATCCGAATTGTGCCGATTATTATTGGCAGTAAACAAGCGGGTATTTTTCAAACAATATTGGGGGCAGCTCTTATTGCCGTAGCATTTGTGGCTTCGTTCACGCCTTTTGCTGCGGCTTCACCATTCTTATATGCGATGGGCGCATCTATGGCCCTCGGCGGCGTCATCCAGATGCTTTCCCCGCAGGCTGGCGGCCTTTCCGTGAAACAAGATGCCGACAATAAAGCTTCATATGCATTTGGCGGCGTGACCAATACAACCGCGCAGGGCAATCCTGTGCCACTGTTCTACGGCAAGCGCCGGATTGGTGGCGCGGTTATCTCGGCGGGGATTTACGCGGAAGACCAGCAATAAAGCTTTTATCTTTAAACAGGCATCCTTCGGGGTGCCTTTTTTTATGGGGCCAATATGGCGACAGCTACTGTAATTAAAGGCAGAAAAGGCGGCAGTTCATCTGCCCGAACCCCAACTGAGGCACCGGATGACCTTCAGTCTGTTGCGAAGGCAAAGGTTTTGTTGGCGCTGGCTGAGGGAGAACTCGGCGGCGAGCTGGATGGCACCAGCATCTTTCTTGATGGAACGGCGCTCACCAATGCGGACGGCAGCAATAATTTCAGCGGTGTAGCGTGGGAGTTTCGCCCGGGCACCCAGGATCAAAGATATATTCAGGGTGTACCCGGTACCGAAAACGAAATCAGCGTTAGCACTGAGATTACCGCGGTAAAGCCGTGGACACACACCTTCAACAATTCGCAGCTTTCTGCCGCTCGCGTTCGCCTGAAATGGCTCTCCCTGTATCAGCAGACGAGCGCTGGCGATATCAACGGGTATACAGTTCAGTACGCGATTGACCTGCAGATTGACGGCGGCACATGGCAGAATATTTTAACCGAGTCCGTGAGTGGTAAGACGACAACCGGTTATGAGCGAAGCCGCCGAATCGATTTACCTCAGTCAGGCACAACGTGGACGCTTCGGGTCCGTCGGCTATCGGCTGATTCAACGAGCTCTCTGATCGGCGATAAGATGACCATTGAGAGTTATACCGAAGTCATCGATGCCAAGCTCCGCTATCCAAATACTGCACTGCTTTATGTCGAATTTGACTCAAGCCAGTTCAATGGCTCTATTCCGCAAATTTCTTGTGAACCGAAAGGGCGTATCGTTCGCGTTCCGACAACATACGACCCTGTAACCCGCTCATATACAGGTACCTGGGATGGAACCTTTAAATGGGCGTGGACTGATAACCCGACTTGGATTTTCTACGATATCGTCGTAAATGACCGCTTTGGGCTTGGACAGCGACTTACTGCTGACAATATCGATAAATGGGAACTTTACCGCATATCGCAATATTGCGATCAGATGGTACCGGACGGGAAAGGTGGTAGTGGTACAGAGCCGCGCTACGTCTGCAATGTTTACGTGCAGGATCGGAACAGCGCGTTCAACGTAATCCGTGATTTTGCCGCCATCTTCCGAGGAATGACTTATTGGGGTAATAACCAATTGGTTGCGCTGGCGGATATGCCGCGTGATATCGATTACAACTACACTCGCGCGAATGTAATTGATGGGCGCTTTACGTACTCAAGCAGCACCACCAAGGCGCGCTACACGACAGCATTGGTTTCATGGTCTGATCCAGATAACGCCTACAGCGACGCCATGGAGCCGGTTTTTGAGCAGGATTTGGTAACGCGCTACGGTTTTAATCAGCTTGAACTTACGGCGATTGGCTGCACCCGCCAGTCAGAGGCAAACCGAAAAGGGCGCTGGGGGATCCTGACAAATAACAAAGACAGGATGGTTTCGTTTGGCGTCGGCCTCGATGGGATGATCCCTCTTCCTGGCTACATTATTGGTGTTGCAGATGAGTTGCTTTCCGGCAAAGTGACTGGCGGTAGAATCAGTGCGGTGAATGGGCGCGTCATAACTCTTGATCGCACTCCTGATGCTGTTGCCGGTGATCGCTTACTTGCGAATCTGCCCTCAGGCATATCGCAAAGCCGGACAATTCAGTCAGTCAGTGGGAAAGTTGTCACAGTCAACACTGCATTCGGCGAGACTCCAGAAGCCGAATCTGTATGGGTAGTTGAGTCTGACTCGCTTTTCGTTCAGCAATATCGTGTTGTCGGTCGCAAAGACAACAACGACAACACTTTCACCATCACCGCTACCTATCACGATCCTGATAAATATGACCGCATCGACACTGGTGCTGTTATCGATGAGCGTCCGATTAGCGTTATTCCGCCCGGCACACAGGCGGTGCCTGACAACATAATCGTTAGCAATACGTCGGTTGTCATACAGGGCTTATCGGTGGCTACGCTTCATGCGACCTGGGACACGGCAACTGGCGCAATCGCTTATGAAGCACAGTGGCGTAAAGATGATGGAAACTGGATCTCTGTTGCTCGCTCTTCAACTAATTCGTTCGATGTGTCAGGGATTTATGCCGGTAATTATTTGGTCCGTGTTCGTGCCATTAATGCCGCAGAAATATCTTCCGCGTGGGGTTATTCGGTATTGACCGCATTAACCGGAAAAGTCGGGATGCCTGCGAAACCAGTAGGTTTTTCGACCACGGGCATAAACTGGGGTATCCAGTTGAAATGGGGATTCCCAGAAAATTCAGCTGATACGCTGAAAACAGAAATCCAGTACTCGCCAAATTCCGACCAGTCAGATCCGCTACTTCTTACCGACGTGCCATATCCTCAGGCCACCTACACCCAATTAGGGCTTAAGGCTGGTCAAGAATTTTGGTACCGCGCGCAGCTGGTAGACAAAATTGGTAACGAGTCGGGTTACACCGATTGGATCCGGGGCATGGCGAACGACAACGCCGATGATTATTTGGGTGATATTGCCGATGGCTTCCTGAATTCTGACGACGGTGACCGGTTGACAAGCGACATTGAAACCAACATCGATGCCATCCTGCAGAATGCTTTAAACCTAAATTCGACTGTTGATCATCAGTTCGCTCAGAACGGTGAGGTGAGGGCCGATATTCTGACGGTCAAAACAACCATTGCTGAAGTTGACCAGGCGATGGCAGACCTGACCACTCAGGTGCAGGCACAGATTGGTGAAGTCACGGCGTCACTCGAAGACAAACTAACTGCGGTTGTTGATGCAGATGGTGCCTCTGCCATTTACACCCTAAAAACTGGCGTTCGTATTAATGGCGTGATGTATAACGCCGGGATGTCGATCGCCGTGCTTGCGCAGGCTGGTCAGCCTGTAGTGACACGCGTTGGTTTTAACGCAAACCAATTTGTGCTGATGTCAGGCTCGGGCGCCACGCAATATTCACCTTTTGCTGTTGTTAACGGTCAGGTGTTTATCAGTGATGCGTTCATTCAGGATGGAACAATAACGAACGCGAAGATCGGCAATTTCATTCAGTCGAACAACTATGACGGATTGACGCAGGGTTGGCAGCTAAGTAAATCAGGGACTTTCATCAATCTTGGAAATGCTGGCGGCGCTGGTGCAATGAAACAGACTAATACAACGATCAGTGCAAAAGATGATAACGGCGTGCTGCGTGTTCAGTTTGGTTTAATTACGGGAGTTTGGTAATGGCGGACTGGGGCATTCAAACATGGGACGCTAACAAAAACCCGGATAACACCGGCATCGTTCAAGTGCTTGTTGTGGCAACCGTATATTTAAGTGCCGGGCAAGTTTCCGGCACCTATTCATACTCAGTGCCAGCGGGATTTCAGGTTACGGCCATTCAGTCACCGATCACCGGTGATGCTTACTCTAGCTCGCGCAGGAAAATAACGGGCTCAGGCGGCACGATAACCATCAGCGATGCGAATGGAGATTATTCAGCAGGGACATATACAGCTGATGAGTGTTGGTTAATTATTTATCTGGTGAAAGCATAATGGCGACATGGGGAGCACTACTCGCGGATCAGTATGGGAATCCGTGGATTACACTGGACACAACGCCGATGTGTCTTGTGCAGAAAATTGTTTTAACACCTTCAACGGGGGGATCCTACAATTTGCCGGTGAACTCCTCTTCACCGTTTATTATTGCCTGCCACGCCACAGTGGCAAATACGCTTTTCTATATCAGAAAGGTTGGTTCGACTTATACCCTAAATTACTCAGTATCAGGTGTCGGCGGAAGTCCGGGCACGGTGACCATTTATATTTTTGGATATGTCATCCCGCAGCCTTTACCGAAATGGGGGGTTGCTATATGGAATGCTGCCGGTCAGTGCATTCTGACAAATGAAACGAAAGTGATGAATCCGCCGGTTGGATACGGCACCATCGGTTCTACAAATGACATTGGCTATCTCGTTGATAAGACCGTTGCAGGAAAGTGGGCGGTTCTGCCGCGCGTCATGGGCATCGTTGTCGGCGTTTTGGGAACGTCACAGCCGCGCCCCTGGTCTTCTCCCATTGATACCTCGGCATATTATAACGGCTCATCTACTCGGTTAACGGCGGGTCAGAGGGATGCGCCTGGTGAAGAATTACACAATGTTGGTTATTCAAATTCCAGAGACCAGATATTTGCAATTGATGTTTCCCGTTATTAATCAATAAATAGCGAAAACGATCGTTATAAACGATCAATCTCATAAAATTGATCTATATAACCAATTATACCGCCATAATATTCATTGCTACTGTCCTTTTATCTAAGTTAAAAGGGACGGAAACATGAAGAATATTTTGATGGTGCTGACCATTGTTTTGCTGGCATCCGGATGTGCCGGCGTGCTTGAAAAGCAGGAACCCGTTTGTTCTGGTACCGCCCTGATCGGAGGACAGGAAACCACTGTGCAGATTTATGGCGTTCGGCAAGTTGGCAGTCAGACCCAGTATAAAGCTGGTGATCCGTTCGGCTGGCGCTGGGTCAGCAAAACAAATTTCAGTCGCACGACGTGCGATAAGTAGCCACACCAAATCCATACTAAACCCGCTCCGGCGGGTTTTTTATGTCCGGAGAAAAGCATGTCAGCAGGCACAATAGCGTTAACCAATAATTCAGCAACAGCAGTCGGTACCGGCACTGCATTCACGACAGATTTAAAGGTTGGGGATTTCATTGTCGTTATCGTCGGCGGAGTGACTTATACGCTCGGTGTTAAGTCTATTGAATCCGCAACCTCACTTACGCTCACTCAAAACTATGGTGGCCCGACCGCATCAGGTCTTGCGTGGACGGCGGTACCAAATGCAACGTTGGTCGGTATCACCGCGCAGGTGGCCGCAGATGTGGCAAAGGCCATTCGTGGCCTCAATCTGGATAAGGCAAACTGGCAAGCAGTTTACAGCAGTGCAGGGAACATCACGGTTACTCTGCCGGACGGGTCAACATTCACGGGACCATCGTGGAATAGCATCGCAATCCAAATATCAACAAACACAACAGCGATTGGTAACAAAGCGGCAAAAGGAGCAAACAGTGATATCACTTCATTGTCTGGACTGACTACGGCATTAAGCATTGCTCAAGGAGGGACTGGGGGCAAAACACAAGTCGATGCACAGGCTGCTTTGGATGTTTATTCAAAGGCTGCAACACTCTCAAATACCTATAACGACACTACCCTGGCTACAACATCATGGGTTTCGCCGACGCCAATAAATGGCTGGGCAAATAACTCGGGCGCGGGCGGGCGAACCGCGTATCGAAAAATGAACGGACTGGTTTATATCGAAGTGAACTTAGCAAACGGAACCCAGGCATCCGGAACAACATTATTTAACATCCCAACGAATCTTGCACCGAACGGAAATAGATTTGCTCCGTCCGTTGGGCTTCCATTGAACGCCACATCAATTTATGTAAATTCGGCTGGAGAAGTGAAATTAGCATCCCCGGCTGGCGGGAATGGGGTCATTGCTAACCTTTGTTACACGCTCAATTAACTGAGATCTTTCCTCATGGATAATATGACCAAATTAAATAAACTGGATAATGGTGGTTTTTTTATTAATGATTTTATCGTTGGGTTAAGTGGTGAAGACCTGCCAACTAACTGGACGAAAGATCTGGTGGGAGACGGCTACTATAATGCTCAGTACCAAGGAGCCACACGCAACGCTGAAGGTGAGTGGGCAGGTGGTAACTGGGTAGAGACTGGCATCATTCCGCCAGTTGACTACCTCTCGCCTGCCATTTCTCAGCGTGATGAGCTGATGGCCGCAGCGACTATTACGATTGCACCTCTGCAGGATGCTGTTGATCTCGATGAAGCTACGGACGACGAAACGGCATTGCTCAAAAAATGGAAACAGTACCGCGTAGCGCTTAATCGCCTCGATCTATCGACCGCCCCGGATATCACCTGGCCTGTGTTGCCGACAGTTCAAACAGGCTCGTAAACTTTCTTCTCTTCTAGATCAGCCCTCTAAGATTTTCTCCCAGATCAGCCCTTCACAACTAAAACGCATCATGATTATACTGTTTATACATACAGTATTTTGCGGGGTGATTTATGAGCAGCAAAAACTCAAATTATGATGTGGTGTATCGCGGGGAGACGCGAAGTCACATCAGACCGGGGACATACGTGTTCTTTCAGAGACTGAAGGAGCACGGCGGCGGCTATTGGTTAGGACAGGCTTACGATAACTGGTTCGGATTTGTTGTTGAGCGACCGGTGTCGCTTAGGGAAGGGATGACGTTGCTTGTCATGATAGGCGATCAGCAAAAGGACGCCGACAACATGGATGCGTTCGTGTTGAAGGGGGAGTGAAAATCTAATGGGGCATGGATGGGGCAAAAAATTAACGCGAACTTACATTCTCTATCCTGCTTTGAATGTTGGCTCGCGTTAATCGTCTGTATTCTACCTGCTCTTACTAGTTATTCTTTATTTTCAGAAAGTTAATCCTCATATGATGAACATGTCGGTGTAGTATTTTCTTCCCAGATAGATCAATTCCACGGGTGAAAACCACCGCACCTTGCTTTTAGGGAGGAGAGGCAGTGACGTATCTCAGGCATCTCCCCCGGAAATTCGCGGATGTAACGTAAAACAGCGGATTTCAAAATAAATGTTACCAATGTCACAAAATTGTCCTTTGCATGTGCAGGTTTATTTGCCAAAATCGCAAAAAAAATCGCTTCACCTGCATAAAGCACCTGCTCAAAATGATAATCCGTCCTCCACGTCACTGGTTCTTGCGTTTGTTCGCCTGGCATGGCTCTGTCCTGCCCAGCATTCTGTTCCGATTGAGTCTGAACTTGCTGATGTCACTTGCCGCCATTCTCAGTCTTCCCTGGTATGAGACGCTGGGCGTCAAACTAACGCTGGCCCCTTTCAGCCTGCTCGGTGTGTCGATCGCGATCTTCCTGGGTTTCCGTAACAGCGTCGCGTATTCGCGTTATATCGAGGCCCGGCAGTTGTGGGGCGGGTTGCTGATTGCCTGCCGGACATTGCAAAGCCAGATTATGGCAATCTGCCCGGGCGAGGCACAGCGTGTTACCGCCTTGCTGCTGGCTTTTTGTTACAGCCTTAAACATCAGCTGCGCCACAGCGAGCCCCGGCCTGATCTCGAGCGTTTGCTGGGTGAGGATGCGGAGGATATTCTTTCGCGACGTGCGCCAACCAATATGGTGCAGTTGCGCCTGTCACAATGGCTGGCGGAGAAACGCCGCAGCGGTGAGTTGTCCGATATCGTCTATACCCACATGGATACCACGCTGTTGCAGCTTTCACAGGTGGTGGGCGGGTGTGAGCGTATCGTGAGTATGCCGATCCCGTTTGCATATGGCCTGCTGCTGCACCGCACGGTGTACTTGTTCTGTAGCCTGCTGCCATTCGCGCTGGTGGTGGATTTGCATTACATGACACTGCTGGTATCGGGGTTTATTTCCTACAGTTTCCTGTCGCTGGATACGCTGGCAGAAGAACTTGAAATGCCGTTCGGGCTTGCTAATAACCATCTGCCGCTGGATGCCATGTGCACCAATATTGAAATCAATTTGCGTGAAATGAACAACCAGACTCAGTTGCCGGATACTCCGATGCCAGACCCGCGCTTTCGTCTTACATAGTGTGATCTGGCGCATACAAAGAGGAAATTTTGTGCTTTGAAGTGGCAATATTCCTAAGGTTCACGAGACTGTCATAATTACGAAACAAAAGTGAAATAGCATGTTGGGGCAAATACAACTCCCTTCCGTTATCACGAGGTATTTATGTCAGTCATTCAGGCCAAATCATTGCACGAAGCCGAAGACCTGCTTAATTCCGGTATAGTGAAAAAAGTCGAGCTGGCTTTTGATATTAATAGCGATGAGTTTTTCAAACTTGCGCTGGAATGTGGTGACCGTGGTGCGAAAATCACCCGAGGCAAAGAATTCTTTGTTATCACGTTCAAAAAATGGGTTATTCCCTCTAATGATGTCTCTGCAACGAAAAGCAACATACTGATGTAAAAGGCTTTTCGCGTCTCCATAACACTGTCATACGGCAGCGTTATGGAGATCTCTTCGTTGTGTCCGACGTTTCCCCGTTACTATCTGACCGATTTCATCATATAGACGCTCAGTGGGTCGGGTGCCAGCAAATAATCGCCGAAAGCTTCAGTGCGCGAATAACCGAGCTTTTCATAAAGCGTGATGGCTTTTTCCTGAAATACGCCGGTTTCCAGAAATAACTCTTTGTATCCCAACGCTTTCAGTTTCTTTTCCATTGCGGCAATCAGCAGTGATGCGATACCTTGCCCGCGAAACAACGGGTTGACGTAAACCCGCTTCATCTCTGCAATACCATGCTTCGTGATAAAAAGGCAGGCACAGCCCGCCCAGTCATCGTCCACGCGCGCCATAAAACAGGTGATCTCACCTTCATTGAGTTCAGTGATGTCAATCCCCTGAAAAGACTCGGGCGGATAGAGCGGGTATTGGTAAGCATCCAGCTCAGCAATAAGACGTGTCAGATGCGGGTGTGTGACATCGGTTTCAAAAATCTGGGCACTCACAGCGTGGGCTCTCAATGCAACAAAATGGATTTATATTTTTAACTGAAATTATTCCGAAAACAAGGGACTGCGGGGCGGTTATGCGGGCTGAACGTCATGCGGATGCAAGAAGATTGTAAAATTTAATTATGTTTTTTGTGCGTCTGTCAGAGTTGTCTGATTTTCAGCTGCCCGCTTCATTTTATACGTTATATCTACTTCTTTTATGTAACATTCATCCAGAGTGATTAATGTATACAACGAAATAACTCAGGGTGATTAATGTGAAGCATATTGTCACTTTTGGGGGAAAAGGAAGTAAATTATAAGAGTTTGATTGTAAGGATAAAATTATGGCTGTCTATCCTGTTGGCGTTTTTGTCACGCTTACTTTTACACCAGGTTTGTTTGAAGTTATTGCTGTTCTGGATGATGTTACGCCGGTGCAGTACCAGGTTATTAACGTAGAAACGGGGAATGTGATCAGAGTAAATGAGCATTTTATCCGTGGTATCGTAAAACCTTAGCGTGAGTTAGGGTCTTCCGGGCGTCAGAGGCCGGGCAAATGATGTCAGTTTGCCCGGCCTTTTATTTTTAGTCGGGCATCAGATTGCCAAAGTCTTCTTCGTACAGAACGCGGCACTCTTGCATAAACTCCGGATACCCCAATTCTGAAGTTTGCACCTCACGTCCAAGCCGTTTTTCTAAGTCCTCGTGAAACCATTCAAATTCGCCATGCAGAATGCCGGTAAACCCGGTCAGTATGATGCATTGCTGTGGCGTTAATTTCTTCACGCGAGATCCTTATGGTGTGTTTTTGGAAAATGTTGAACGTGTTTTTTATAAAAATATCGAAAGAGAGAAGTGCTTCACGCCGGTATCCGGCAGGACGCTGCAACATATTCTATCCTCTAATGAATCCCACTGGAAAACAAGGAGTCACATATGGATCAGGATCTGTTTGAACAGGCACCTCTGCCGTTGCTTACCCGTTTTCAGGTCGGTGATCGGGTTAAGCTACTGACGTTTCCGGTCGGCGTGCATCCGGCCAGTTATCAGCTCGATGTGGCGATTACCAGTATTCATGATGGTGAATTTGAAGGGGAAATAGTCCGTATCGCCCCGCTCGGGCGTCTGGGACACCACGAGGCGCATTTTACGCTGGGCGGGCACGTCGCCTTTTTTGCCAGAAACATTCAGGGCATGGCTGCCTGATTTCCCGGGCAAACACGCTGCCGGGCCGGTAAAGCAAAAACCCCGCGTTAGTGGCGGGGTTTACGGGTTTGAATCCTGTTCACGATGTCACATCAGGGGCTTCACGTGCTGAGTAAGCGCCTGGGTGGACAGTTCATCAGCCTTGATTTTTGAACAATTCCCACAATAGCCAACGAGATACCAGTTCCCGTCTGCTCCTTTTTCCGGATTGACTTTGTAGCGCTCATTTTGCTTACCGTAAAATTCACGCTCTGCGTTTTGTGATACATCTTCCCAAAAACACAATGAAAACTGATGGCATTTATCAATATGGCGTTGCCCGTTGCGGCTTCCGCCAACCAGTAAATAATGATATTCAGACATGCATCCTCCTTTTCCCAACGGGATAATGATCCTGACAACAAGTGTAAAACTCGTTTCACCTGGAAAGCTCATCTGAAAGACTGCAAAAAAATAACAAGAAAAGGGTGTGCTGGCGGTTGCCCGGCGCATTTATTATATTTTTAAAATTATAGAGTACGACGCGGTATAGATATCTAAATACAGGGGAATTGTGATGAAAGTCACCTTTTATTTTTTAATGACTGTGACATACCTCTTACAACAGATCTAACTGTTGTGCTTCATCCGGCTTAGCCGGTCTTTTTTGCTGTAATTTCTGCGGCTTAGTGGCCGGTGCGGGGCGCTGCATTTCAAGATTTAACCAGCGCATGATCACTGCAACCGCATAATCTTGCTGCATTTTTGTCATTTCGGCATGGGCGGGGATTTGATGCCATTTCTCCAGACATCCCCGGCAGCAGGTCGCTGTCGCATGTTGTGCAATAAAAACAGGGTGCCCGCGCATTGGGGTCTGCTTTCCGTCGTGTTCCGGCTCCGCCGGGGCGAGCCTGCGGGCGATAAAATCAGCGGCGTGCTGACTGAGGGTATCCGGGCCTTTGGTTTGGCAATAAAGATACTCCCGGGGGCCAAGATGGAAGCGCTGGCGGAACGGGGATAAGGCCAGACGTTGAAAAACATGATCGGTGGAAAACATATCAGGTGTGTCCGTGGGTATTCTAGACGCCGAAATAGCGGGTTAAATCTCATCAACTGTCGTCTTTAACGACAGACGCCACATGCTAGTCTGACCGGACTGACTTTCTCACTCCAGCAGGAACCTGCAATGGCAGAAAAACATGTTATAGATTTGGTCATGTCGGTCAACAAGCACGCTGAAGAAACGGCCATGCAACATCTGATGCTGCGCAATTTTATCATTGTGATGTGCCGGAGTATGACGGAGGAACAAAAAAATCAGGTGAGATGGCAAATGCGCCAAATCCACCAGGTGAGCGATGCTGAATACAAAAGCGGGGACGTCGAGTTGCTGGAGAAAACGCGTCGTGACGTTGAGATTATGCTCGAGCTGATCAATTAGGTTTCATCTGATGCCCGTTGTGATCCTGCTGAGCTATCATTAACTCAATGATAATCAAAGGGAGAGTAAAATGGGATTCTGGAGAGTATTGATCACCATTCTGGTGCCACCGCTGGGTGTGCTGATCGGCAACGGTTTTGGCTGGGCCTTCCTGCTCAATATCATTCTGACGCTCTGTGGTTATCTGCCGGGTCTAATTCACGGTTTTTGGGTACAGACCCGCAAATAACGGCGCACAGATACAGTTATCGGAACCCGGTTAAACGCCGGGTTTTTTATGCGACGATCATGCCGTATTGCTCAGAACAGGGAAAACAGGAGGACCACCGGAAGGCTCATTGGCCAGGTAAACCCGATGATGCCGGAAGTCAGCAGTCTTATTTTAATCGTATCCCGGCTTACCAGCAGTGTTACCAATACCGCAATACCCAGTCCACCCCAGTAAATCGTCTTAATCACTTCCCACCAAACGTGCACTTCCAACCCCTGACTACAGATAAAATGACGGCGTGTATGATATTCCGTTAACATCTGGTAATCAATTATAGTGTGATGTTACTCAAGGTTTTATGTTGTTTCGCTTTGGCGTGAATTGTTATCACTCATTAATTGAGACAGAAACCGGGGCTGAAAGGGGACGCAGGTGACCACGAATTGCCGTGGGGGCGAATCCAAAACGTTTCCGGAAACGCTCGGCAAAGCGTGAGCCACTTTCGTAACCTACCTGATGCGCAATATGTGAAATCGCCAGATCGGTGCACTGTAACAATCGCAGGGCGTGTGTCATGCGGACATCAATCATAAGATTTCTCAGAACGCAGTTTTCCGCCGCCAGGCGCCTGCGCAGCATGACTTCATTCATCATCAGATGCTCAGCGACTTCGGCCGCTGTAAACGATTTATGCAAATTATTGATTAATAACTCACGAACCTGCTGTGTCACGCTTTCAGTGTGTTGAAGGGAATAACGCACACCGAGCTGTGATAACCACAATAGCTGTTCGAGCATCCGGTGGCGGGTTATGGGGGCGGGCAGGCCGTGATGCCAGAGAATGGCGGTGTGAGTATCGGTGAAACTTTGTTTAAAAGCGCTGGGAATATGCGGGATGACCTGCAGGGTATCAACAGCGATAAGGGGTGGGCTAAACCCGGTGGCATGGAGCCCGGCATCGCCCAGAAGCTGATGATCCCATGCCATGATGGCGCAGCTGAAAGGGCCATTTTCGGATAAGTGGTGCGTGAGGCTCAGCGTTTGTCCACTGTTGAGTACCAGCATTTCTCCAGATTGCAGCGTGACCATCTGCTCCTGGCAGGTAATTGAAAGGCTTCCATTCTGAATGAGAACCAGTTGTGGCTTATTAATATAAATGTCGTGAATAAAAAGTTCACTATGCTGAATAAGCAGAGAAATGGTCCCTATCCCTGGAGTCACTTTTATTTTACGAACCATGCTGATGATGCCCGAAAAAGACGACCGCAATCTGTTGCTTGCTGCCTGATATAAAATTTCCCGCTTATGCTATTACAAACAGGCTGCCGGTTAATGCACGTGAGCTACGGAAGAAAACAGAGAGAGCCAGCCCTGGCAGCCCGATACTCTCTGCCTCTGAAAACTTATTGTCGCACAAGAAATATTGAAAAAAGTAAAAAAAATAGAGCATTAATAGTTATTGGCGATCACCAAAGGCGATCGAACGGAGATCGATCTTTCCGTAAGTCGTATTCACTTGTTGTTGTCGGGCCGACTGACCAATAAGCTCGGTGAGTTTATTCATCCGGGCCTGTAATAATGTTTTAATCGTATTCTCGTTATCCAGAATAATGCGCAAATAGCGACGAATATCATTCTGGATCATTACCGATGTTTGTTCTGACATCGGTAATTTTGTGGTGGCTTCTACTGCTTTGACATAACTCATTTCGAGCTCGACCAGCTCATCCCATTTTTCTTCTTTCGCCAGCCGCAACATCTGCTCGCTCAAAGACAGGATCAGTTGATATTCATTAACCAGATACTGATGTTGATCCATTATATTGGTCCTGCGACGGGTGGTAGTTTGGGCCGATTTGCCGCCAGGCATCGGCGATGTTTTCAAGCAAGGACAACACCTCGGTGATGGCCTCTTGATCGTTGTGTAAATTTGCATGCAATAGACGACGGACCATGTAGGCGTACAGTGCTTCCAGATTATCCACTAATTCAGGATCCCCTTTGTCACGGCTTAGCCCGGCTTTCAGCCCGCTGTCGATAATGTTAATCGCCATAGACAGCGATTTGCCTTTTTCCGCAATGCTGCCCTGCTGCATGAAAATACCGGCGCGAATGAGGGCGCTGCGCGCCCCGTCGAATAACATCGTCACCAGTTGGTAAGGTGTGGCGCTCATCACGCCACTTTCAAGGCCTACCTGTGCGTAGGCCTGAGTTCCTTTAGCGTTATACATATATTACTGTCCTAATGAGCTTGAGCTGCTGGTTGTTGCGAACTGCTGAGTCAGATAAGTACTCGTGCTGTTCAGCTTGGTCATAGCCACATCAAGGGCAGTGAACTGGGTTTTGTAACGCGCGATGGTGGCGTTGATACTGTCACTGACCGCGTTGTACTGCGTTGTCAGGCTTTTCAGCGTGTTATTCACTGAAGTTTCAGCATTAGCGATAACGCCGGTGCTGGTGTTCAGGAAGTTAGTATTCAGGTTGGCAATCTTTGTCATTACGCCCGTGGTCTTACCGTCACCCACCATCATCGTTTGTACCGCACTGGTGCTGCTGGACAGCGCTGTGCTGAGTTTAGTGCTGTCGATAGTGAGTTTGCCCGTCGTCGGATCACTCGTAATCCCGATGCTGGCCAGAGTATTGACAGAACTTGAACCGTTTGAGCCACCAAGAGCGGACTTTAACTGCGTCTGGATGGTACGTAACGTGCTGTCGCCCAACAGTACACCGTTAGATGAGTCCTGAGTGCCAGAGTCAAGGGTTGAAGCGGTGAACTTCGTCAAACCGCTAAACGTATCCTGCAGTGAATTGTATGCATTAACAAAAGTCGTAATGGCTGTTGACGCAGTGCTGGTGTCTTTAGCAATGGTCAGCGTTGCATCGGTGGTGGTAGTCCCGGTCAGATTTAACGTAATCCCATCCTGGATATCACTGATGGTGTTACTTTGACGTTCAAGATCGATCCCATTAAACGTCAGCTTTGCGTTAGCTGCTGCCGTGTTTTGACTCATTCCGTTCGTGCCACCAGTACTGGTGCCGGTGGAGGAGTCATAACCGATAATATTGTTCAGGGTGTCATCACCGCTGACGCTGACAGTCATTTCTGAGTCTGTACCGGTGTTGTTTGCGCTCAGTACGAGTTTGTAGCTGCTGTCGGAAACTTTGACGATGCTGGCTGTAACACCGCCAGCGGCACTATTGATCGCATCGCGTACGCCGGTCAGCGAGGTCTGGCTGTCAGTCAGGTTAATGCTGAGTGGCTTACTGCCATCGCCCTGGCTGATAGTCAGTGTGCGCGAATTGCCTGAGGTGGTTGCACCCAGTGCAGTGGTGTTGCTGGTCTGAGGCGCGGAAATCAGTGTCTGAGCTACCGCCAGATCACTGACTGCAATGGTGTACTTACCTGCAGCAGCACCCGTCGTGGTTGTCGCACTGAATGCGGCAGTATTGTTTGAGGTTGCCGTCGTCGTGCCGTAGGTCTTAGCTGACGCCAACGCGGTGGCTGCATCCGCAAAGGTCTGCAGGGCGCTTTGCATGGTGCCATAGGCTGTCAGCTGCGCGCTATATTTCGTCTGTGCCGTCGTAATTGGGGTAAGACGAGTTTTTTCTGCGGTCGTCAGGTTATCCAATAGATCTGAAAGGTTTAAACCTGAACCGATACCTAGCGAAGAGATCGTGCCTGAAGTAGCCATAATTATCCTTTACCGTTGGATTGCCTTAAGTTTATGAATTTGCAATTGCCTACGCAGTGTCTGTCCACCAAACATACTGACTGATGCCAGTGACTGGCTCGCACCCACGCCGCTTTACTGCAACTCCAAATACTGTAGGTATAAAAGAGTCTTTAAGCCCTATCGGCACGACGGAGAAAAAGTTTAATAGAAAGCAACAAAAAGTAATGGCGTGAATAGGCGGTATAAGGAAGGGTAATTCTCAAAGTAAGAAAACCGAGTTTTTTAAGAAATAATTCTAAAGGTTGCTGGTGTAGCGCCGATACAAGTTTGGACGGTGATGAACGCCGTGGGTAATAAGCCCGAACCCCTTAACCAGATTTGAAGGAACACACTCATGTCTCAAGTTATCAATACCAACACGTTGTCTCTGATGACTCAGAACAACATGAACAAATCTCAGTCCGCTCTGAGCACCGCTATTGAGCGTCTGTCCTCCGGTCTGCGTATCAACAGCGCAAAAGATGACGCTGCTGGTCAGGCGATTGCCAACCGTTTCACTTCTAACATCAACGGTCTTACTCAGGCTTCACGTAACGCCAACGACGGTATCTCTGTTGCGCAGACCACTGAAGGCTCACTGAGCGAAATCAACAACAACTTACAGCGTATCCGTGAACTGTCTGTTCAGGCTGCTAACGGCACCAACTCAGCATCTGACCTGAGCTCAATCCAGGACGAAATCACTTCCCGTCTGTCTGAAATTGACCGCGTATCCGGCCAGACTCAGTTCAACGGCGTGAACGTTCTGGCTTCTGACCAGACTATGAAAATCCAGGTTGGCGCAAACGACGGTCAGACTATCTCTATCGACCTGCAGAAAATTGACTCAACAACTCTGGGTCTGAACGGCTTCAACGTGAATGGTTCAGGCACTATCGCTAACAAAGCAGCGACCGTGAGTGACCTGACTTCTGCTGGCGGTACTTTGGCTGGTGGTGTTTATACTGTTACCACTAACTTTGCCGCAATGACTGCATCTCAGGCATTCAGCAAACTGAACACAGGTGACGTCGTCACTACTACAGGTACCAGCGGTGCAACATACACATATGATGCGACTAAAGGTAACTTCACCACGACTGCAACTGTAGCAACCGGCGCTCCAACTACTACTTTTGCTGACTCCCTGAAACCAGCAACAGGCAGCACTGTAAGCGGTACTTACACTGCGGCTACAGGCAGCGTTAATTTCGTTGCTGATGCGAACGGTAATATCACCATCGGCGGACAAGCAGCATACATCTCTGCTGACGGCAACCTGACCACCAACAACGCGGGTGCACCGGCTGCAGCTACACTGAATTCATTGTTTGGTAAAGCAGATACGACTGCTGGCGCAAGTACTGTGAAGTTGGGTGATACCACCTACAACTTTGCTGCGGGTGCCAACTCAGGTCTGACTTACACCAAAACTGTTTCTGCTGATGCTGTACAGTCTGACGTTGCTGCTGCTTACACCGGTAATGCTGCATTAACTGGTGCAACTATCAAATACAACAGCGGTGTTTCAAGCTTCACTGCTAACTTCGCATCGGCAACTGCTGCGGGCGCTGGTAGCTCAACTAACACCTACCTGGACAACGATGGTGATCTGACGACTACTGGTTCTGTTGCTATCGACTATAAAGTTGATGCAGACACCGGCGCAGTAACTGTTGCTGCAAACGGTGCTGGCGCAACGGGCAAATATGCTGAAACTGTGGGCGCAGCTGCCTATGTTAGCAGCGCAGGCAAACTGACCACCGACACTACCAGCACCGGTACTGCAACTGCAGATCCGCTGGCAGCTCTGGATGCCGCAATCGCTAAAGTTGACAAATTCCGTTCATCTCTGGGTGCGGTTCAGAACCGTTTCGATTCTGCAATCACTAACCTGGACAACACCACCACTAACCTGTCTTCTGCACAGAGCCGTATTCAGGATGCTGACTACGCAACTGAAGTTTCTGCAATGTCTAAAGCGCAGATCCTGCAGCAGGCTGGTACTTCAGTGTTGGCTAAAGCTAACCAGGTTCCTCAGTCTGTACTGTCCCTGCTGCAATAATTGTCTTCGCAGACAAAATACGCAGTACGGTTACAAACAGAACAAACCCCGCTTCGGCGGGGTTTTTTTTAACCAAAATTTACCTTTTAAAAGGATTAATGAAACGCATTCGCTGGTATAATTTAGGATAATCTTTAGGTTATGGTTGTTTTTTAAGCAATTGTTTTCGCGCCACGGGCAGTTAATCTGAAACAGAATGTGCGAGACATAATCAAAATAACCGCGCTTTTCAGGCCTTATTCAGCCGATTGAACAGCGGTTAGCACTGGCACAATGATACTGACCCTCAATTTGCCAGGTTACGACAGTGAGCGATCTGTATACCGCCGACGGCGTGATAGACAAAAATTCTTTGTGGCAGCGCTATGTTCCACTTGTGCGCCATGAAGCCCTGCGTTTGCAGGTGCGGCTTCCCGCCAGCGTAGAGCTAGATGATCTACTGCAAGCGGGAGGGATCGGCCTGTTAAATGCGGTTGAGCGTTTTGATGCGATGCAGGGGACTGCGTTTACGACGTATGCCGTTCAGCGCATTCGCGGCGCGATGCTTGATGAGCTGCGAAGCCGTGACTGGGTTCCACGCAGCGTCAGACGTAATGCGCGTGAAGTGTCCCAGGCGATGCATAACGCAGAACAAAAATTAGGGCGACCGCCGAGTGAAGGAGAGGTGGCGCAGGCACTGGATATTCCCATTGAGGAATACCGGCAGATATTAATGGATACGAACAGTAGCCAGTTGTTTTCTTATGACGAATGGCGCGAAGAGCACGGCGATACTGCCGAGGCATTGATGGAAGGGCACGAAGAGGCCAACCCGTTACATCATCTGTTGGAGGGCAATTTACGCCACCGGGTGATGGAAGCCATCGATGCGTTACCAGAACGGGAAAAGATGGTACTTACGCTTTACTACCAGGAAGAGTTGAATTTAAAAGAGATCGGGGCGGTGTTGGACGTCGGGGAATCCCGAGTAAGCCAGCTCCACAGTCAGGCGATTAAGCGCTTGCGCAGCCGTCTGGCTAATGACCACTGATCCGCTTTTTCCTGGCCGGTTATACATTTTATATCCCTTATCAGGAATAAATTTATGCCAGCGGGAATCAAAACAAGGCCTTTAAGCCGTTATCTTAAAGATTTTAAACACAGTCAGACTCATTGCTCACAGTGTGCAAAAGAACTAGACAGGATGGCACTGGTGTTTCGCGGGCAAATCATCAATAAAGAGGCCATCGCTAAGATGGACCAGCCTATTGATGATGACGTGTGGCACAACCTGTCGCAGGAACTGACCGCTCTGTGTCGTTTTTGCAGTGAGATAAGCTGTAACAGCCATTCGTCATACTTTGACATCATGGCGTTTAAGCAATACCTGTTTGAGCAGACGGAGATGAATCACAGTACGGTGCGCGAATATGTTGTCCGCCTACGCCGTCTGGATGAAATCCTTGTAGCCAATAACTATCCACTGGATAAGCTTTCCGGGGACAGTATCCACCAGCGAATCATCAGTGATTTGCCGGTGGCGGGCCACGATAACTACCGTATTGCCTTGCGCAAATACGACCAGTATCTGGCCTGGCAAAAATCCGCGTAAGCGGGGCTCTGACAGACTGACACGCAATGCACCAACAGGCTCCTTCGGGAGCCTGTTTTTTTGTCTTGAATCTGTCCGCAGTTTCTATAAATTCTTTATATACTTATTCAATAACCTTTTTCTAAAATCAAACCCACTTCGACTACATTGACTTCGTGCAGCCAGAAGCTGCGCGTCAGGGGAACATTGTGCCTGCTAAAATTGCTTTGCTTAAAAAACGGCTGGAAGCCTTCGACAGACTCGATTTGTTAGGCAGCACGACGCCGTTGGAAAAACTTCACCGCCTGTCGGAATTCGTGGGGCGCGATATTTACATCAAGCGTGATGACATCACGCCGCTGGCGATGGGCGGCAACAAGCTCAGAAAACTCGAATATCTGGCCGCTGCCGCGCTGGCTGAAGGCGCAGATACCCTGGTCACAGCCGGTGCTATCCAGTCTAACCATGTTCGCCAGACAGCGGCCGTGGCGGCCAAACTCGGCCTGAAATGCGTCGCGCTGCTGGAGAACCCGATCGGCACCGTGCAAACTAATTATCTGACTAACGGCAACCGCCTGTTGCTGGATCTGTTTAATACCGAAGTGGTGATGTGCGATGCGCTTCACGACCCGATGGCGCAACTGGCAGAGCAGGCCGAACGCCTGGAAGCGCAAGGTTTTCGCCCTTATATCGTCCCGGTCGGTGGCTCTAATGCACTGGGGGCGCTGGGTTATGTGCAGTGTGCCCTGGAAATCGCGGAACAGTCTTCGGCCAGCTTTGTCGATTTCAGCGCAGTGGTTGTCGCCTCTGGCAGCGCGGGAACACATGCCGGGCTGGCGGTGGCAATGTGCCATTTAATGCCGGACACACAGCTCATTGGCGTGACAGTCTCACGTTCAGCGAAAGATCAGCGGCCTAAAGTCGAGGCTATCGCGCGTGACGTGGCAGCAAACCTGCAGCTTGATGAAAAAGCTCAGCCGGTTGTCCTGTGGGATGAGTATTTTGCGCCGCGCTATGGTGAGCCTAATGAAGCGGGGATGGCCGCAGTGAAACTGCTGGCGGAGCAGGAAGCGATGCTGCTGGATCCGGTGTATACCGGTAAAGCCATGGCCGGTTTGCTCGATGGCATCGCGCGCGGATTATTCCCGGATGAAGGCCCTATTTTATTCATTCACACGGGTGGTGCACCGGCACTGTTTGCTTATCATCCGCAGGTATAATGCTTTAAAGTGCGCTTATGCTTTTTTGCGCTAAGATTATAGAATTATATTCCTGATAACTGTCGCCGCCGGTGCTACTGTGCGCAAAATCATTGGGGCTGTAAATTTCTATAACTAACAATAAATCATGAGGTCAACATGGGTTTTTCAGCGTTACGTCGTCGTTTAGTCCTCGGGGCAGTGGCTGTGACATTAACCACCGGTCTGGTCAGCAACAGCTTTGCTGATGAAGGTCTACTGAAGAAAGTCAAAGATCGCGGCACGTTGATCGTCGGTCTTGAAGGCACTTACCCTCCGTTTAGTTTCCAGGGTGAAGATGGCAAACTGACCGGTTTTGAAGTGGAATTTGCCGATGCGCTGGCTCAGCACATGGGCGTGAAGGCGAAACTGCAGCCGACCAAATGGGATGGCATGCTGGCGTCTCTGGAATCCAAACGCATTGATGTGGTCATCAACCAGGTGACTATTTCTCCGGAGCGTGAGAAAAAATACGACTTCTCCACGCCTTACACCGTTTCCGGTATTCAGGCTCTGGTCAAGAAAGGCGCAGAAGGCAGCATCACCAAACCTGAAGATCTGAAAGGTAAAAAAGTCGGTGTGGGTTTGGGAACCAACTACGAACAGTGGCTGCGTGCTAACGTGCCGGGTGTCGATATCCGTACTTATGATGATGACCCGACGAAATATCAGGATCTTCGTGTAGGCCGTATCAACGCTATTTTGGTTGACCGTCTGGCAGCGTTGGATCTGGTGAAGAAAACCGGTGATACCCTGGCTGTGGCTGGCGCACCGTTCTCCCGCCAGGAATCCGGCATTGCAATCCGTAAAGACAACCCGGAACTGCTGGCCGCGATCAACAAAGCCATTGCTGAAATGCAGCAGGACGGTTCACTCGCGAAGATTTCCCAGAAGTGGTTCGGCGCGGATGTGACGAAGTAATTTCCGACAATCCATAAGGTCGTTATCGGATGCAAGAAAGTATTCAACTGGTGCTGGATTCAGCACCATTTTTATTGAAAGGGACATTGTTCACGCTCCAGCTAAGCCTGGGCGGTATGGTGTTCGGATTAATTTTGGGCTTTATGCTGGCGCTGATGCGCCTTTCGCATTTCTGGCCACTGTCATGGCTATCACGTTTTTATGTGTCCGTGTTTCGCGGCACACCGCTGATCGCTCAGCTGTTCATGATTTACTACGGTCTTCCGCAGTTTGGTATTGAACTGGATCCTATTCCGGCGGCGATGATTGGCCTCTCACTAAACACTGCGGCTTATACCTCTGAAACCCTGCGAGCGGCGATTTCGTCGATTGAAAAGGGGCAGTGGGAAGCGGCGGCAAGTATCGGCATGAACCCCTGGCAGACGATGCGCCGCGTGATTTTACCGCAGGCGGCACGGACTGCGTTGCCACCGCTGGGCAACAGCTTTATCGGATTAGTGAAAGATACCTCTCTCGCGGCGACGATTCAGGTACCGGAACTGTTCCGTCAGGCGCAGCTGGTCACCTCGCGCACGCTGGAAGTCTTTACGATGTATCTGGCTGCCTCCATCATCTATTGGGTGCTGGCGACCGTTTTATCCTTCCTGCAAAACCGTCTGGAAGACCGCGTTAACCGCCAGGATCAGGAGCCTTCATGAGCACCATTGACGTAAAGCAACTGACGAAAAAATTTCACGGACAAACGGTGCTGCACGGTATCGATTTACAGGTGAATGCCGGAGAAGTGGTGGCAATTATTGGCCCGAGTGGTTCGGGTAAAACGACGCTTCTGCGCAGCATAAACCTGCTGGAAGAGCCGGACGGCGGTACGATTAAAGTCGGCAGTATCGAAATTGATGCCAGCAAACCAATCAGCAAACAAAAAAACAAAGTCCGGGAATTGCGCAAGCAGGTCGGTTTTGTGTTCCAGAACTTCAACCTGTTTCCGCACCGTTCGGTGCTGGAGAACATCATTGAAGGGCCGGTGATTGTGAAGGGCGAGCCGAAAGCAAAAGCCATTGCCACTGCGCGTCAGTTACTGGAAAAAGTCGGATTAAACGGCAAAGAAAATGCTTATCCACGCCGTCTCTCCGGCGGTCAGCAGCAGCGTGTGGCGATTGCCCGTGCGCTGGCGATGAGCCCTGAAGTGATCCTGTTCGATGAACCGACCTCAGCCCTCGACCCGGAACTGGTGGGTGAAGTGCTCAATACCATTCGCGCACTGGCGCTCGAGCACCGTACGATGGTTATCGTCACTCACGAGATGAGCTTTGCGCGGGATGTCGCGGACAGAGCCATCTTTATGGATCAGGGGAAAATCGTAGAACAGGGCCCCGCGAAGGAATTGTTTTCGAACCCGCAGCAGGCGAGGACTAAGCAGTTTCTGGAGAAGTTTCTGGCGCACTAGATTCAGTCTTGTGCAGAAGCCGCTGCACATTGCGGCTTTCAGTCCCTGGATCGGGAAGATTTCGGTTTCTCACTTGCAGTGAGGGCTGACAGCTGACCGAGAAAATTTCGGTTTTTCAATAACTGTGTTCACTTAACACGCTGCGCCGAAACCGACAAAGAGGGAGGAAAGCGCCTCCCTCTTTGATCTCCCACGCTTTTTCTCAACACGCGCTGCCGCTCGCTGGCCATGTTTCAGCAACTCCGGCTAGTGCCGCAAACGCCGCCGCTGCGCGGTACTCTCACTTCAGGTTCGAACCTGCTCGAAAAAAGACTCTCGCTGTTTCTCACCGTTCATTCGACGCCGTTTTGAAAGCGGCCAATGGCTATGTAATTCGGAAGATAGATGCAGGCTGATTTTGAATTGAAAAAGCCTCCAGCCGCTTTCGGAAAGCTTGCCGAGCGAAGTGTTTCGAGACCTGTGGCTCGAAACCGAGTAAGGGAACCGCGAAGCGGCAAGTTTTCGCGGCAATAGCAGTGGTTGCTGAAACATAGCCAGCCAGCGGTAGCGCGCAGTTTAAGAGCCCGGGATTCTCAAGGGGCGCGGCGACAGGCGCTCCTTGAGGCCGGTTTGGGTGGCAACCCAAGGTTTTGACCTGAGTTAAGCGATCACTGCAAGTGAAAAGCCGAAACTTTCTCGGTCCGCCGACAGCGTTTGACTGCAAGTGAGAAGCCGCCCAGTTGCAGCGGCTTCTGCAATCTATCACCCGATGGTCATCAGACTCGCATTCCCGCCAGCCGCTGCGGTATTCACACTCAGCGAACGCTCATGCAACAGACGCTCCAGCAGGATGTTATCTTCGCCGCGTGCAAACCCTTGTACTGAAATAATCGCGCCCGGGCGCTTGGCGATAAGCTGGCAAAGTTCACGTAGCTGATCAGCGTCGCCGTGGTAAATCACCGCGTCAAATACCGGTGCATCGTTCTGCCAGTCTTTGGCGAAATCGACACGTTCCTGTACCGCTTTCGGTAACTGGCTGAACAGTTCGCGCTGTAACGGCGCATCCGGCCAGAGAATACGGCAACCGGTCGCGGTGACGGCGGCAAGCTGGGTCAGCGCGTCATCCTGATTGTCTGACAACGCCAGAACACGCTCACGCGGCAACAATGCGTAGGTGTTACGTTCCCCGGTCGGCCCCGGCAGGGTGCGCAATGTGCCGCCCTGGCTGGTGTGCGCGAAACGCTCGCAGACGGCAATCAGGTCTTCGCGATGTTTCTGCTCCGTTGCCCATTGTTGCAACGCGCGGTGCGGTGCCAGTAACGCTTCGCGTACAGACGTGTCGAGCGGCAGTTCGCGATCCTGACGCAATAACGTTTGCTGCACGGCGTCCTGCGGGCGGCTGCTCAGCAGACGGTACAGGTACAGCGGGCCACCGGCTTTCGGACCGGTACCTGATAAGCCTTCACCGCCAAACGGCTGGACACCCACGACAGCGCCGACCATGTTGCGGTTCACATACATGTTGCCAACGTGCGCCTGCTGCGTCACGCGGTGGATGGTTTCGTCGATGCGGGTATGAATACCCAGCGTCAGGCCGTAACCCGCGGCATTAATCTGACCGATCAGCTTATCCAGTTCCTGACGGGCATAACGCACCACATGCAGTACCGGGCCGAAGATTTCTTTCTTCATTTCATCGAAGCTTTCCAGCTCGATCAGCGTCGGTTTAATGAAGGTTCCGCGCGTCCATTCCTGCTGATCGGCAGTAAATTCCTGCGTGGCCTGATACACCGTGCGGCCTTTGGCGCGCATGGCATCGATGTGTTTCTCGATACCGGCTTTGGCTTCGGCGTCAATCACCGGCCCGATGTCGGTACATAACCGCTCAGGGTTGCCCATGCGGCATTCGGCCATCGCACCGCGCAGCATTTGCAGCGTATGGTCGGCGACGTCGTCCTGAATACACAGCACGCGCAGGGCGGAACAGCGCTGACCGGCGCTGTCGAAGGCTGACGCCACGACATCCGTCACCACCTGTTCGGTGAGCGCGGAGGAATCCACAATCATCGCATTCAGGCCGCCGGTTTCGGCGATAAGCGGCGTCGGGCGCCCTTGCGGATCCAGACGACCGGCGATGTTGCGTTGCAAAATTCCCGCCACATCGGTGGAACCGGTAAACAGCACGCCGCGGACGCGCTCGTCGTTCACCAGCTGTGAGCCCACGGTTTCCCCCTGGCCCGGCAACAGTTGCAGCACGCCAGCGGGAACACCGGCTTCATGCAAAATGCCTACGGCCAGCGCAGCAATCAGTGGCGTCTGCTCAGCCGGTTTTGCCAGCACGCTGTTGCCTGCGGCGAGCGCGGCGGCAATCTGGCCGGTGAAAATCGCCAGCGGGAAGTTCCACGGGCTGATACACACCACCGGCCCGAGTGGACGGTGCGAATCATTGGCAAAGTCTTCGCGGATCTGGCCTGCGTAATAGTGCAGGAAATCCACCGCTTCACGCACTTCGGCGATGGCGTTATTAAAGGTCTTTCCGGCCTCACGCACCAGCACGCCAAGCAAGCTTTGCAACTGTGCTTCCATCAATTCTGCGGCGCGTTGCAAGATTGCGGCGCGCTCTTCGGGAGGCGTCGCAAACCAGATGGCACCGGCGGCAGTGGATGCATCCAGCGCACGGCTGATTTCGTCCTGCGTGGCTTCACGCACGTAACCGACGATATCGCCGTTTTCAGCCGGGTTAATGACCGGCAGGAATTCGCCCTCATCGGTCTGCGCATCAATCATCGGCTGGGCTTTCACCGGATGGCTGGCGCTTTGCAGCAGGGCGCTGGAAAGCGACGCCAGACGGTGTTCGCTCGACATATCCAGCCCGGCTGAGTTCACACGTTTGTCGCCGTACAAATTGCGCGGCAGCGCGATACGCGGATGAGGCAATCCGACCTGACCTTCGCTGGCGGCCAGCGCTTCGACGGCCAGAACCGGATCGGCCACCAGTTCGTCAATCGGCAAGGTGGCGTCAGCGATACGGTTAACAAAGGAGGTGTTCGCACCGTTTTCCAGCAGGCGGCGTACCAGATACGCCAGCAACGTTTCATGCGTGCCGACCGGGGCATAAATGCGGCAAGGGCGGTTCAGTTTGCCCTCGCTGATTTTGCCGACAACCTGTTCGTACAGCGGTTCGCCCATGCCGTGCAGGCACTGGAATTCGTACTGGCCGGGATAATAGTTGTTACCGGCCAGCTGATAAATTGCCGCCACGGTGTGCGCGTTGTGTGTCGCAAACTGCGGATAAATCAGGTTGGGCACCGCCAGCAGTTTGCGGGCGCAGGCCAGATAGGAAACGTCGGTGTAAACCTTGCGGGTATAAACCGGATAATCTTCCAGACCGTCCATCTGGGCGCGTTTAATCTCGCTGTCCCAGTACGCGCCTTTCACCAGGCGGATCATCAGGCGGCGGCGGCTGCGCTGCGCCAGATTAGTCAGATAATCGATGACCATCGGGCAGCGTTTCTGGTAAGCCTGAATAACGAAGCCGATGCCGTTCCAGCCCGCCAGTTCCGGCTCAAAGCAGAGTTTTTCCAGCAGATCGAGGGAGATTTCCAGACGGTCGGCTTCTTCGGCGTCAATGTTGATGCCGATGTCATAACTGCGCGCCAGCAGTGTCAGGGAAAGCAGGCGCGGATAAAGTTCGTCCATCACGCGTTCGTACTGGGCACGGCTGTAGCGCGGATGCAGGGCGGAAAGTTTGATGGAAATCCCCGGCCCTTCATAAATGCCACGGCCGTTTGAAGCTTTACCAATCGCGTTAATCGCCTGCTGGTACGACTGCAAATACGCCTGCGCGTCTTTTTCGGTCAGCGCCGCTTCACCCAGCATGTCGTAGGAGTAACGGAAACCTTTTTCTTCATGTTTGCGTGCGTTAGCCAGCGCTTCCGCGATGGTTTCGCCGGTCACGAACTGTTCGCCCATCAGGCGCATCGCCATGTCCACGCCTTTGCGGATCAGCGGTTCGCCGCTTTTGCCGATAATCCGGTTCAGGGATTTCGACAGGCTGGCTTCATTATGTGTCGCCACCAGTTTGCCGGTGAACAGCAGACCCCAGGTCGCGGCGTTGACGAACAGCGACGGGCTGCGGCCAAGATGTGAATGCCAGTTACCGTTGCTGATTTTGTCGCGGATTAACGCATCGCGCGTTGGCTTATCGGGAATACGCAACAGCGCTTCGGCCAGACACATCAGCGCCACGCCTTCCTGCGAGGAGAGGGAGAATTCCTGCAACAGGCTTTGCACCATCCCGGCGCGGCCGTTTGCACTTTTCTGGTTACGCAACTTGGTGGCGATGTCGGCGGCCAGTTTCAGCGCCGCGTCGTTGAGCGGGGCAGGCAGACGGGCCTGTTCGAGCAGCATGGAAACGGCTTCCGGCTCCGGGCGGCGATAGGCGGCGGTAATGGCTGAGCGACTGACTGACTGCGGCAAAATCTGCTCGGCGAAATCAAGGAACGGCTGATGTATTTCCTGCACCGGCTGACCGGCGGGATCTTCCGCATCGCCAGCCGCTGCGCCGTTCAGCGCCGGGATCTCCGGCAGCGAATCGCCATTTTCCAGACGTTCCAGATAGGAAAAAATCGCCTGTTTGATCAGCCAGTGCGGCGTGCGGTCAATCTGCTGTGCCGCAATTTTTAGCCTGTCGCGTGTGCCTTCGTCCAGCTTCACGCCCATCGTCGTCATACCCATGCGCAACCACTCCATATGAAAAGGTTCAGGTGAATTCATTATCTTTATGGCAAGCAATATCTTCCATGTTGCAACCTTGTGCAACCCTGTTAATGCACGAAGTATGCCTGATGTGATTTATTTGGCATTTTTAACATTGAATCAACGCGGGAAAGGCCGGTTTTCCCTGGTGACTGCCTTAATAACCTCAATGTTAAAGGTGCAACTTTTGAAAATGTAACGTGCAACCCGCTCTCATCATAAGTGTGATGCGTCGTAAATTTTACGTATCCAAAATGTTAAAACATTTGAAATGTGGCGATCACTCAACCAGTATCGCGACCGACAGTTAATTTGAATAAAAACCACATTAAGTACGCTGAAAAAGAAAAAAAATGGAGAGTCATGCTGCATCCTTCGCGGGTTTCAGCCATCATCTCGCCCCGGCATGATGTTGGCCGCCTTTTGAAAAAGGCGTGTCAGGACAGACAGATGCCGGTCTGCATTGCAAACACGTATCGCAAAAAATAAGAAAGTGGAGAAAGACATGACAATGAACACACCGATGGTGGTGACGTTTTGTGTTTATATTTTCGGGATGATTTTGATAGGGCTCATCGCGTATTTACGGACCAAAAACTTTGATGATTATATTCTGGGTGGCCGCAGTTTAGGCAGCGTGGTGACGGCACTTTCCGCCGGCGCTTCGGACATGAGCGGCTGGTTGTTAATGGGTTTACCGGGTGCGATTTTTCTTTCCGGTATTTCCGAAAGCTGGATTGCCATCGGCCTCACGATTGGCGCGTATCTGAACTGGAAGCTGGTGGCGGGGCGCTTACGCGTTCACACCGAGGCCAACAATAATGCGCTGACGCTGCCGGATTACTTCACGCACCGCTTTGAAGATTCCAGTAAATTGCTGCGTATTATTTCGGCGATTGTGATCCTGGTGTTTTTCACCATTTACTGTGCTTCGGGGATTGTTGCCGGTGCGCGTTTGTTTGAAAGCACCTTCGGGATGTCTTATCAGACCGCGCTGTGGGCGGGTGCCGCAGCGACCATTATTTATACCTTTATAGGCGGTTTTCTGGCGGTCAGCTGGACTGACACCGTGCAGGCCAGCCTGATGATTTTCGCGCTGATCCTGACACCGGTGATTGTCATCCTCGCGGTCGGCGGCATTGACAGTTCGATGCTGGTGATTCAGGCGAAAAACCCGGAATACACCGATATGTTCAAGAATATGAATCTGGTGGCGATTTTGTCCCTGCTCGGCTGGGGGCTGGGGTATTTCGGTCAGCCGCATATTCTGGCGCGTTTTATGGCCGCCGATTCGCATCACACTATCCGCAGCGCACGCCGTATCAGCATGACGTGGATGATTCTGTGTCTGGCGGGCACCATCGCCGTGGGCTTCTTCGGGATTGCGTATTTCAGCAATAATCCGGCAGTGGCGGGCAACGTGACGCAAAACGGTGAGCGCGTGTTCATCGAGCTGGCGAAAATCCTGTTCAACCCGTGGATTGCCGGGATTTTGCTGTCGGCCATTCTGGCGGCGGTGATGAGCACCCTGAGCTGCCAGTTGCTGGTCTGTTCGAGCGCGATTACTGAAGATTTGTACAAAGCGTTCCTGCGTAAAGGCGCAAGCCAGCGTGAGCTGGTGTGGATTGGTCGTGCGATGGTGCTGGTTGTCGCGCTGGTGGCGATTGCGCTGGCCGCCAACCCTGAAAACCGCGTTCTCGGTTTAGTCAGCTACGCCTGGGCAGGTTTTGGTGCGGCATTCGGGCCGGTGATCCTGATTTCCGTGATGTGGAAACGCATGACCCGCAACGGCGCGCTGGCCGGAATGGTCATCGGCGCCGCGACGGTCATTTTGTGGAAAAGCTACGGCTGGGCCGAACTGTACGAAATTATTCCCGGCTTTATCTTTGCTTCGATCGCCATCTGGGTGGTCAGCCTGATGGGGCGTAAACCTTCCGTAGCAGTCGAAGAGCGCTTCAACGCTGCCGAAGCGGAATACAACACCATCTGATTTTCCCCGCGTTATCGCTGCAAACCGGGATCGCCCTGATCCCGGTTTTCTGTTTTTTCGTGCTCATTTCCCCGCCTGATTTCAAAAAAGAGTCTGTCACCTCTTGTATTTCTTTTTCCAGGAATGATAATCAATATCGTTTCTTTTTACTTTTCTTTACAGAGTCCTTACATACCTGTCAGTCTTCAGAATTCAGGGCTCGGGAGTTTCCGCTATGTTCGTTCCGTTTCTCATTATGTTTCGCGAAGGGCTGGAGGCGGCGCTGATTGTCAGCCTGATCGCCAGTTACCTCAAACGGACGCAGCGCGGGCAGTGGCTCGGTGTGGTCTGGATTGGCGTGTTCATTGCTGCGGCATTGTGTCTGGCGCTGGGGCTGTTCATTAACGCCACCACCGGTGAGTTTCCGCAAAAGCAGCAGGAGCTGTTTGAAGGCATCGTGGCCGTGGTGGCGGTGTGCATTCTGACCTACATGGTGTTCTGGATGCGTAAGGTTTCGCGTTCCATCAAAGTGCATCTGGAAGGTGCGATTGATAACGCGCTTAATTCCGGACGCGGGCAGGGCTGGGCGCTGGTAGCGATGGTGTTCTTCGCGGTCGCGCGTGAAGGGCTGGAGTCAGTATTTTTCCTGCTGGCGGCATTCCAGCAGGATGTCGGCATTGAAGCCCCCATCGGCGCGTTACTCGGTCTGGGCGCGGCTATCGTGCTGGGTTTCCTGATTTACTACGGCGGCGTGAAGCTGCATCTGGCGAAGTTCTTTAAGTGGACCAGCCTGTTTATTCTGTTCGTTGCGGCGGGTCTGGCGGCCGGTGCTATCCGTGCGTTCCACGAAGCCGGTTTGTGGAACGGAATGCAGGATATCGCGTTTGATTTCAGCGGCACGCTGTCCACACATTCTCTGTTCGGCACCTTGCTGGAAGGGATGTTTGGTTATCAGGAAGCGCCGACCGTCAGTGAAGTCGCGGTGTATTTCCTGTATCTGATCCCCGCGCTGTTCCTGTTCTTTATGCCTCAGGGAAAATCAGCGGTCACGGCTCCGGCTTCTGCCGGACAAAAAACACAACGCTGATTTTATACATTTGATTCATCACTTTGCCTTTGTCACGGAGTTGTACATGCCATATTCATCCCCGCTGTTTCGCCGTAAAGCTTTACAGGTCGCGCTGCTGTCACTGCCCGCTTTTGCGCTGAGCGCTAACGTGCTGGCGGCTGATGTCCGTCAGGTCAAGATTGCCGTTAACGACAAACAATGTGAACCGATGGCGCTGACCGTGCCAGCCGGTAAAACCCAGTTTGTTATCCATAACGACAGCCAGAAAAACCTGGAATGGGAAATTCTGAAAGGCGTGATGGTGGTGGAAGAACGTGAAAACGTGGCACCGGGCTTCACGCAGAAAATGACCGCCAATCTTGAACCGGGCGAATACGACATGACCTGCGGCTTGCTGAGCAATCCGAAAGGCAAACTGACCGTGACGGCGGAAGGTGCTGACGCTGCCGGTAAGCCCGATGCTATGGCGCTGGTGGGGCCGATTGCAGAATATAAAGTGTATGTTACCCAGCAGGTTGCCGAGCTGGTTTCTCACACCAAAGCCTTCACAGAAGCCGTTAAAAAAGGCGATCTGGCGAAAGCGCAGGCACTGTATGCGTCCACCCGCGTTTATTACGAGCGTATCGAACCTATCGCCGAGCTGTTCTCTGATCTCGATGGCAGCATCGATGCCCGTGAAGATGACTTCGAGAAAAAAGCCGAAGATCCTAACTTCACCGGTTTCCACCGTCTGGAGAAAATTCTCTTCGCGGACAAAACCACCAAAGGCACCGAACCGTTTGCTGACAAGCTGTATGCCGACACGGTTGATCTGCAAAAACGTATTGCCGAGCTGACCTTCCCGCCAAGCAAAGTGGTCGGCGGCGCAGCGGGTCTCATCGAAGAAGTGGCAGCCAGCAAAATCAGCGGTGAGGAAGACCGTTACAGCCGCACCGATTTGTGGGATTTCCGCGCTAACCTCGACGGTGCGCAGAAAATCGTGAACCTGCTGCGTCCGCTGCTGGAAAAAGCCGACAAACCGCTGCTGGATAAAATCGACGCGAACTTTAAAACCGTGGATACCCTGCTGGATAAATACAAAACCAAAGACGGTTACGAGAACTACGAAAAACTCTCCGACGCCGACCGTAATGCGATGAAAGGGCCGATCACCACGCTGGCAGAAGATTTAGCCAGGCTGCGTGGCGTTTTAGGTCTGGATTAAATACCCGTCATACTTCGCGCCGCAGATGCGTTGGCTGCGCTCATTCACCCCGGTCACAGGGTACGTCCCTGCTCCCGGGGATTCATGAGCTTGCCGCCTTCCTGCAACGTGAATTATTTAGGGTATTCCCTGAGTGGGAATAAGCAGAGAGCGCTCAGGCGCTCTCTTGCATAGTGCAAAGTGTCATGAAGTTGAGGCATAGCAATGAGCAATAAAAACGATAATAAGTCCGTACAACAGGACGCGACTTCTTCTTCACGCCGCCGTTTACTGAAAGGCGTGGGATTGTTAGGCGGGGCATTTGCCCTCGGCGGCGCGGCCGGTGCGCAGGCAGAAAAAACACCGGGTGCCAAAAAAGAGTACACACCAGGCACCGTTTCTCCCGATGAACGCTGGGGCAAGCAGCCTTATTACGGCGGGCATCAGGCAGGGATTTTAACGCCGCAGCAGGCGTCGATGATGCTGGTTGCGTTTGATGTACTCGCGACCACCAAAGCCGATCTCGAGCGTCTTTTCCGTCTGCTCGACACCCGCTTTGCGTTCCTCACTACCGGCGGCACGACACCTTCGGTTGATCCGAAATTCCCGCCGATGGATTCAGGTGTGATGGGGGCTGAAATTTACCCGGATAATCTGACCATGACGTTGTCTGTCGGCGAATCACTGTTCGATGAGCGTTTCGGATTAGCACCGCATAAGCCGCTGAAATTACAGCGCATGGCGCGCTTCCCGAACGATTCTCTCGATGCCAAACTTTGTCACGGCGATCTGTCACTGCAAATTTGTGCGAACAACAACGATACCGTGGTGCATGCGCTGCGCGACATCATCAAATACACGCCGGATTTGCTCAGTGTGCGCTGGCGTCGCGATGGTTTTATTTCTTCTCACGCCGCGCGTAGCCAGGGTAAAGAGACGCCGATCAACCTGCTGGGCTTTAAGGACGGAACAGCCAATCCGGATTCCAAAGATCAGCCACTGATGGATAAAGTGGTCTGGGTGACCGCCGGTCAGGGTGAGCCGGGCTGGACGGTGGGCGGAAGTTATCAGGCGACGCGTTTGATTCCCTTCCGCGTCGAATCATGGGACCGCACGCCGTTACAGGAACAACAGTCGATTTTTGGCCGCCACAAAGCCACCGGCGCGCCGCTCGGCATGGAAAAAGAACATGATGTGCCTGATTATGCTCAGGATCCGCACGGGGAGACTATCCGTCTCGACTCTCATATTCGCCTTGCCAACCCGCGAACCAAAGAGACGGAAGAAAACCTGATGCTGCGACGCGGTTACAGCTATTCGCAGGGCGTCACCTCGTCCGGGCAACTGGAAATGGGGCTGATTTTCGTCTGTTACCAGCATGATCTGGAAAAAGGTTTCCTGACAGTACAAAAGCGTCTGAACGGTGAAGCACTGGAAGAGTATATCAGGCCAAATGGCGGCGGTTTCTTCTTCACGCTGCCGGGGGTAAAAGACGAAAATCATTATCTCGGGCAGACGCTGATCGAAGCGTAATGCGAACGCCTTCCTGTTGCGGGAAGGCGTTTATCCGGAAATCTTTTTTACGCCTGCTTACGCAATTCACTTTCTGTTAATACTCCCGCTAATTCCTAAAAACGTCCGTAATGTCATGATGATAAATCGTAAAAATGTTTTTATCATGATGCCAGTACTGAGACTGTTATGACCATCAATCACGCCCGCAGAAAATTGCTGATCTTCGGTATCGGGCTCTCACTTACGGCACCGCGCCTGTATGCCGCGCAAAAGATTGTGCGCATTGCTATGACTTCGGATGACAGCCAGATCCACCTTGAACTGCCCGTTGCTGATAAACGGTGCCGTGTGTTTATGCTCGGCTCACCGGAACGCGTAGTCATTGATATGCCGATGACGTCATTTCCACCGGAACTGGAGCATTCTCTGACGGTGGTCCGGCAGAAATTTTCGTGGGTGAAAGAAGGGCGTATCGCGCATTTCAGCCCTGACGTGGCGCGTATCGTGTTGCAGGTAGACGGTAAACCAGAGATCTCACGGACCACTGAAAATGGCGTACTGAAAGTGTCAATAACGGAAGCGGGCGCCGCGCAGGTCGTGCCGGTGACGACCACGGTGCCACGTTCAGAAAAGCCGTTACTGGTTATGATCGATCCCGGTCACGGGGGCAAAGATCCGGGAGCGATTGGCACTGAAGGGACGTACGAAAAACATGTGGTACTGCATATTGCCAAAAGGCTGCAAACCTTGCTCGATCAGCAGCACGGTATACACGCGGTGCTGACGCGACAGGATGACGTGTTTATCCCGCTTTATCACCGTGTCAGCCTGGCACATCAGCATGAGGCCGACCTGTTTATTTCGATTCATGCGGATGGATTTACCAACGAACAGGTCTCCGGCGCGTCGGTGTTTGCACTGTCAGAACATGGTGCGGGGAGCGCGATGGCCAAATATTTATCGCAAAGCGAAAACAGCGTAGATGTACTGTACGACAACGATTTTAAGACCGACGATCAGTATCTTAAAGAAACGTTGTTTGATCTTGACCAGCATGAAACGATTCACCGCAGCATGGATTTCGGCAGCCATCTGGCGGCCAATATTATCAAAGTTCATCACATGCACAGCCCGCATCCGGAGCAGGCAGGTTTTGCGGTACTAAAATCCCCGCGTATACCTTCGGTGCTGGTGGAAACCTCGTTCATTACCAATAAGCAGGAAGAAAAACTGCTGGGTGAGCCCGCATTTCAGGAGAAAATGGCCCACGCGCTGGCTGAAGGGATTAACAGTTACTTCCTCAATGAAAAGAAAAATAATCTGCTGAGCTGACGTGCGGTTTAACTGATGTTTTGTAAGCTATTCAGGTAACCCAAACATCAGGCAACAATGCGGAGTGTCAGAGTTGAATAATCCCGAAGTTTCCAGCCCGCTATGGCGGCTGACGTCAGCGACATTGTGTACCGGCGTGTTAGCCGGTCTCGGTGGCATGATGCTTGCGCTGATCCTGCACTACATTCAGCATCTGGCCTTCGGCTACAGCCCGGATTTTATCATCAGCAGCGAAAGCTTTTTGCAGGGCGTCAGCGACGCGACGCGCAGCCGGCGGCTTATCGTGCTGATTGTTTGTGGTGCGATTGCTGGCGCAGGCTGGTGGGCGCTGTACCGCTGGGGAAAACCGCTGGTGAGCATCGCCACGGCGGTGAAATCAGAAAATCCGCGAATGCCATTTGTCAGCACGACAATTCATGCGTTGCTGCAAATCATCACCGTCGCGCTTGGTTCACCGCTCGGACGTGAGGTCGCGCCACGCGAAATCGGTGCGGTCAGCGCAAACTGGCTGTCGCTGCGTTTCAGGCTGACGGCGCGCGAAACGCAAATCATGATTGCCTGCGGTGCAGGCGCGGGGCTGGCGGCGGTGTATAACGTCCCGCTCGGCGGCGCGGTGTTTGTGCTGGAAGTGTTGCTCGGCGCATTCCGCTGGCCGCTGCTGCTGCCTGCGATCGCCACATCTTCCATCGCCGCGCTGGTGGCGTGGATCGGGCTGGGCAACGAATCGCAATATCACCTGATGCAGCTGAATACCACGCCCGCCTTGCTGGTCTGGTCGGCAGTCATGGGGCCGGTGTTTGGCATTGCGGCTTACGGGTTTACGCGAATGACCAACCGGGCGAAAGCGCAGGCTCCGCGTGATGCGCGTTTGATTATTTATAATCTGCTTAATTTTGCGTTTATCGGCATTCTGGCGGGCTGGCTTCCGCAATTACTGGGCAACGGCAAAGGCCCGGCGCAGCTGAGTTTTGATAATCAGATTACCGTGGCGCTGGCTGCAACCGTACTTATCGGCAAACTGGTGATTACCTGGGGCACATTACGCGCCGGGGCGCAGGGCGGATTACTGACACCGGGATTATCCAATGGTGCATTGCTGGCCTGTATTTTGGGCGCGCTGTGGAATATTTTCTGGCCGGGGACATCGCTCGGGGCATTTGCCATTATTGGCGCGGCGGCATTTCTGGCGTCATCAATGAAAATGCCAATAACCGCCGTTGTGCTGATAATGGAGTTCACGCGGGTGGATCATGACTTCCTGATTCCGATCCTTTTTGCCGTCAGCGGGTCGGTCGCCTGCTTTACTTTATGCAGTAAAATCACGGATAAAAAATAACCAGCGCGAGGATCGCAAAAAAGATCCTCAAGATCCTATTGACGTCACCCACAAACTTTTTTACATTTTGGTAACGCAAAGATTTCAGCTGTCATTATACTGAAATTATTAAGCGGTAGTTTTCACGAGGTGTACGGCAGATGCCGTTAATAACACTGCGGGGAGCGCGAATGGTAAAGTCCATGTTTGGGCTGGTGATAGAAAATAACAAGCTTTACTCATTCACTCGTTGTTGTCGCTTAAAAGCAAACGAGGGCAAGGCATCCGACTCTCCAATATTAAGCCAAATATTTTCAGTATTTTCCTGTCGTTTTCCACTGATGTTTTCATCCACGAAGCAACAACCCTGTTCTTTAACTGACTCCTTCACTTTCGTCAAAACTCATGCGAAACGCACTGGTTCTTATTCTGGCAATTCCATTGTGCGGGTCAGCGGTTTGTCGTTACTGACAATGCCTCCTTGTGAACAGAAAACAGCCAAAAGATTATTGCGTAATCACTTTGGTTTATTTTCCTCTTCACGCTATTCATTGGCTCTACTTGGTCTAAAAGGAGACCAAAACCTCATTTGTTAGTGAAACATAACCGTGCGGGCATTATGCCTTAGCGTTAAGTGAATCAAACTGTAAGGTGCCACTATGGGAAGACAGAAAGCAGTGATCAAAGCTCGTCGTGAAGCAAAACGTGTAATTCGTAGCGATTCACGCAGTCACCGCCAGCGCGAGGAAGAATCTGTGACGTCATTAGTACAGATGGGCGGTTTGGAGTCGATTGGAATGGCGCGCGACAGTCGCGATACTTCCGTCATCGAAGCACGTACTGAAGCTCAGGGTCATTACTTATCAGCCATAGAGAATAAGCAGTTAATTTTTGCCACTGGCGAAGCGGGCTGTGGCAAAACATTTATCAGCGCTGCGAAAGCGGCAGAGGCATTAATTCACAAAGAAATCGACAGGATTATTGTTACGCGCCCGGTATTGCAGGCCGATGAAGATCTCGGCTTCCTGCCTGGTGATATTTCTGAGAAGTTTGCGCCTTATTTCCGTCCGGTCTACGACATTTTATTACGTCGCCTGGGCTCATCATTCCTGCAATATTGTTTGCGACCGGAAATAGGGAAGGTTGAAATTGCGCCATTCGCTTATATGCGCGGGCGTACTTTCGAAAATGCAGTGGTGATTCTGGATGAAGCTCAGAATGTTACGGCCAGCCAGATGAAAATGTTCCTGACCCGTCTCGGTGAAAATGTGACGGTGATTGTTAACGGTGATATTACCCAGTGCGATTTGCCGCGTGGGGTAGTATCGGGGCTCAGCGATGCAATGTCTCGCTTTGAAGAAGACGAGATGGTTGGCATCATTCAGTTCGACAAAGAGGACTGCGTGCGTTCGGAGCTGTGTAAACGTACCCTGCACGCCTACTCTTAATTCCTCCTCTGTTTCATTAAATAAGGCCGCTCAGAAGAGCGGCCTTTCTTTTTGAAACGTGAATAGCAGGGCAGTTAAAGCATAATCAGCATCATATAGGCACAGAATAAAGCCAGGTGCGCAGTGCCGTTTAATACATTGGTGCGGCCCGTGGAAAACGAAATCTGGCACAGGATCAGCACGGCCAGCATCACGACAATATTTGCCGGATCAAGGCTGAAGATCAATTTCTGGCCCGTTAGCGTGGCTATCACCGTTACCGCAGGAACCGTCAGGGAAATCGTCGCCAGTACGGAGCCGAAGAACAAATTCATCGCGCGCTGCACCTGATTTTTCAGCACGGCTTTCAGTGCGCCGAGACCTTCAGGCGAAAGTATCAGCAGTGCCACCAGAAAACCGGTGAACTGCGCAGGCGCATTCAGTTCGGTCAACAAGTGTTCCAGCGGGTTGGCATTGAACTTAGTGACCGCAATAACCAGCACCAGATGGACGAGCAGCCACAAGGTGTGCGTCAGGTTGCTTTTGGATGACGGCTTCCCGTGGCCATCTTCTTCGCCTTCATCCTCGTGTTCGTAGATAAACAGGCTCTGATGCGTTTTAGTTTGGATAAGCAGGAATACGCCATACATAGCGGCAGAAATGACCGCAACAAACAGCGCCTGTGGCGTTGTGAAATTCCCGCCCGGCAAGGCAGCTGGCAGAACCAGGACGATGACTGCCAGCGGGAAAATGGCCATCAGGTATTGTTTGATCCCGCCCAGATTCACATATTGTGTGGCGAATTTACGCCCACCCAGCAGCAGGGCGACGCCCACCAGACCGGCGGTGACGATCATGATGATGGAGAATAATGTGTCACGCATCAGTGCAGGCGCGGCATCGCCCGTTGCCATCAGCGCCGAAATCAGGCTGACTTCCAGGATCACGACCGAAAGGCTGAGGATCAGTGAGCCGTAGGGTTCACCCAGGCGGTGAGCCAGGACATCGGCATGACGGACGACGCTGAAGGCGCTGGCGAGAATACCCACCAGCGCTAATAAATTGATGCCTACGACTGAAACAAAATTACTGCTGTTGCCCCAGAGGATGAGAACGATAAGTGCAGCAATGGGAAACACCAGGGAATATTCCTGATGGCGGGTTTTGATTTTTGGATGTTCCTGTGACGACACCATGGTGATTATTCTCCTTATAAATGTTCACAAAATAACAGCCGCCTGTCCCCGGATGTCAGTAAAATGCATAGCAGCATAAAAGTGTAACTCATTAAGTATAGTAGATAAATTAATCTGTTAACAGAAAATAATTGATGTTAGTCATGATAAATACACTTAATGATTGTTTGTTGATGAGTAATTTGCATTAACTGTTGGTTTTTCTTTACTTAATTTTTATTGTTAATAATTTTAATCCTTAAAATACAGTTAGTTGAATATTTTTATGTTTTTAATGACGGTGATGCGTCAATTTATGTAAATTATTGCTATACCCATAAGATTGCCCTGTGAATATTGGCGTTTTTTACTCATTAAGTGCAAAAACGCAAACTCATCAGTCAGGATCCATTGAGGGTAGCAGCCAGACACGTTCTTGTGCGCAGGCACCGCACATAATAAATACCCCTTCTATGAATACCTTGAAGGGCCTGCCCACATCAGGCGCTTTCTGCCTGTTTTTGTCTTATTTCCCTCTAAAATGTCAACATTCATACAATGTTCATAAAATAATCACTTTATTTTCGTTTTGTGATCGCTCTCAACCTTGATTGCAACGAAAGAAACGAATAAGGTTTCAACAAGTAGGGACATAACTGGTTTCTGAATAAACCTGACCTGCCGCCTCAAGCCGGCGCAAATATTGTCCGATAACACACATAACTGAAACCCACGATAGCGGAGAACACAGCGTCAACAGCATGGCATGTTCAAAAGTAAGTCGTACCGAAGGGGGAATGAATGTTAACTCGAGATTTCCTGCGTAACGCAGATTGTAAAACAGCATTCGGCAGTATCGATGAATCGATGCTACTGACCCCTGAACAACGCGCTGCCTCTCTGGGTTGTACGCTGACGCGTCGCCCTGACAACAGCCCCGTGTGGATTTTCGGTTACGGTTCGCTGATGTGGAACCCGGTCTTTGATTCCGAAGAGGCGCGTCCTGCCACCCTGCAGGGGTATCACCGTGCATTCTGTTTACGTCTGACATCCGGGCGCGGCACCCATGACCAGCCGGGGCGTATGCTGGCGCTGCGTGACGGCGGGAAGACCACAGGTCTGGCATTCAGGCTGCCTGAAGACAGACTTCTTGAAGAGCTGGAACTGCTGTGGAAACGCGAAATGGTCACCGGTTGTTACCGTCCGACATGGTGTGAGCTTGATCTCGATGATGGCCGTAAAGTCACCGCGCTGGTGTTTATCATGGATCCTTCGCATCCGCAGTATGAAGCTGATACAGATTATCAGGTCATCGCGCCGCTGATTGCGCAGGCCAGTGGTCCGCTGGGCACTAACGCGCAGTATCTGTTTGCGCTGGAAAAAGAACTCAATAATTACGGCATGCGGGATGACTGCATGAGCGAGCTGGTCAGACAGGTGAGAATGCTGCTTTCGGTTTCACCTGGCTTTGATGTTCCCGGCCTGAGCTGATTTTTCCTGAAACGTCTTTATTCCGCTGCGCAGGCTCCCTGCGCAGCGTTTCCTTCCTCCGCCGTTATTTTTATCTTTCTGAATTCAAGCGATTAGCCTTAGTTTCCTGCCGTTATGATTTCCCTGCGATACTGAAAATCCCCATTAACATCCTGTTTACTATGATTTTTTAACGAAAAGTCGGTTGCAATTGCAAAACGCCTGAGCATAATTCGAATGGTTTTAATAATTATTCTCATTATTGATTGAACTTTTCAGGGAATCCTCAATGCGCGCTCAACGTGAAATTTTTCACACGCCTGTTTTCGCCCGTAAATTGCTGCCAGGGGTGATCTCAGCCGCACTGGCGGCGGTTACGCTGCCTGCATATGCGGCCACGACAACCACACCTGCGACTGACGCTGCTAATACGGCGTCGTCTAAAACCGGCGACACCATTACCGTCACTGCCGCACAAAGCGATTTTAAAGCGGGCGGCGAGACACCGGTTCCGGCTTATCTGGACGGCGATGTTGCGAACGGCGGGCGGCTTGGCGTGCTGGGCCAGCAGGACGCCATGAATGTGCCTTTCAATGTCATCAGTTTCACCAACAAACTGATTCAGGATCAGCAAAGCCGCACGCTGGGTGATGTCCTGAACAACGATGCCAGCGTTCAGACCGGTTATGGCTACGGAAACTATGCCGAAACTTTCAACATTCGCGGGTTTGCGCTAGACGGCGAGGACATTTCCTACGGCGGCCTGTACGGCGTATTGCCGCGCCAGCTGGTTCCGATGGAACTGGCAGACCGCGTGGAGCTGCTCAAAGGTTCCAGCGCATTTCTTAACGGCGTACCGCCGGGTGGCACAGGCGTTGGCGGTAACGTAAACATTGAGCCGAAACGTGCCACGGATGCACCAATCAACCGTGTAACCGTCGATTACACCTCATCTTCTCAGGTGGGCGGCGCGGTGGATGTGGGACGTCGTTTTGGTGATAACAATCAGTGGGGCGTGCGCGTCAACGCCGTGAACCGTGAAGGCGAAACGGCCGTTAATGATGAGCATCGCCGCCTGACGATGGGGTCAATCGGACTTGATTATCGCGGCGATCGTTTCCGCTCTTCCTTTGATTTCGGTGTGACTAAACAGACTGTCCACGGCGGGCGTCCGGTGGTGTATCTCGGTAACGCCACTAAAGTGCCGGATGCGCCTTCTGCGACTAAAAACTACGGGCAGGATTTTGCTTCCAGCAACCTGGAAAATGAATTCGGCATGCTGAAAGCTGAGTATGACGTGGCTGATGACTGGACCGTTTATGGCGCAGTCGGGATGAACCACGATCGCGAATACGGCAACTACAGCTCGCCAACGCTGAAAGATGACAACGGTAACGCCACGATGGGGCGTCTCACTGTGCCTTATGTATCGGACAGCGTTGCCACGCAGGCAGGTGTTCGCGGCAAATTTGACACCGGCTTTATCAGCCACAGCGTGAACCTGGGGATGTCGAGCGTATACCGTAAATACAAAACCGCGTACACCATGTCGGCGTCATCGATTAACACCAATATTTATGATCCGGTTGACGCCAGCTCACCGGCTACCCTGTATGCGGGGGGCAATATGGGGGACCCCGCTATCCGTAACCGTGTCCAGAACGTCGGCGTGTCGGTTTCCGATACCTTATCGATGCTCGACGACCGTCTGCAACTGATTGCCGGCCTGCGCCGCCAGAACGTCATCGTGAAGGATTACAGCTATACCGGCACTGAAAGTGACTCCTTTGAGCAGATGAAAGTTACGCCAGCCTTTGGCCTGGTGGTGAAACCGTGGGAACACGTTTCCTTCTACGCTAACCACATCGAAGCGTTGCAGGCCGGTGAGGTGTCAGGCACCACCTATAACGGCAAAGTGGTCTCCAACGGCGGACAGGCGTCCGGCATTGAAACCTCCAAACAGGATGAAGTCGGCGTGAAAACGGACTTTGGCCGTATCGCGGGCACATTGTCTCTTTATCAGATCAAGAAACCGGTCGGTATGTACCGTGCGACCGGCGACACCTATGAATACGGCACGTACGGTGAAGTCCGTAACCGTGGCGTAGAGTTGAACGTATTTGGCGAACCGGTGCTGGGCGTGCGTCTGAACGGCAGCGTGACCTGGATGAACCCGGAAATGACCCAAACGCAGGACGGCGCTTACAACGGCAAAGATGCCGTGGGTATTCCGCGTTATCAGTGGGTGCTCGGCGGCGAATGGGACATCCCCGGCGGCAGCGGCGTGACGGCTCTGGGCAAAGTGATCCGCTCCGGTTCGCAATATGCTGATGAAGAAAACAGCCTGAAAGTGGACGGCTGGACGCGTCTGGATCTCGGTTTACGTTACGTGATGCCGGTCGGACAAAACACACTGACCTGGCGTGCAAATCTGGAAAACGTCACCAACGAGAAATACTGGGCGTCAGCCACAGGGGGTTATCTGACGCAGGGCGACCCGCGTGAATTTAAACTCTCCGCGACCTACGACTTCTGATTTCACCGCACTCCCTTTCCCACACCGGGAAAGGGAGTATTTTTACACTTTTTGTCCAGTAACATTCCCCGCCAGCCCCCGTTCCGACGCTTTAATAACCTAACAGATAACGTTATGCAAAATATGCATAACGATAGTATTTATCAGACTTTCTGGTAGCTTGAAGAAACTTTACACTGATGCAACGTTAGCAATTTCGCTACTTTGGAGAGTCTGTCTTGATGAAAGCTTTATTACCGTCCGTCCTGTTTACGGCTATTGCGGCTACTTTCTCTGTGCAGGCTGCGACGCCGCCGGATACCCTGGTTATCGCGCAATCCATTGATGACACCTCCAGCTTTGACCCGGCGCAGGGTTTTGAGCTGACGACGGTTCAGGCTTTCAACAACATCTACCAGCGTCTGGTGCAGTCAGACCCCAAAAATCCAATCGATTTAAAACCGACGCTGGCGACTTCATGGGAAGCGGCGAAAGACAACCGCAGCCTGACGTTTACACTGTCGCCAAAAGCAGTGTTCGCCAGCGGTAATCCGCTGACCGCCGATGACGTTATTTTCTCGCTGTCGCGCGTGGTGAAGCTGAACCTTGAGCCTTCATTCATCCTGACGCAACTGGGCTGGACCGACAAAAACGTCGATACTTTCCTGACTAAAATCGATGACCATCACGTCAAAATCAGCTGGACCGCCGATGTCAGCCCGTCATTCGTGCTGAGCCTGCTGTCTGCGCCGGTTTCTTCCATCGTTGACAGCAAACTGGTGAAAACCAATGCCGCCGCTGACGATCTCGGTCACCAGTGGCTGAGCAACCATTCCGCCGGTTCCGGCCCGTATCAGATCCGTAACTATATCCCGCATGAAGTGGTGATTCTCTCCGCGAACCCGACCTCGCCGGAAGGCGCGCCGAAGCTGAAAACGATTCTGATTAAAAACGTGCCGGATCCGGCTGCCCGCCGGCTGCTGATTGAGCAGGGCGATGCCGATATGGCGCGCAACCTCGGTTCCGACCAGATGGCTGCGCTCGAAGGCAAGAAGGGCGTGAAGCCGCTGGCGGTGCCTTATGCTTCCCTGTATTTCCTGCAATTTAACGCCAAAGCCTCTCCGGCGCTGGGTAATCCGGCCTTCTGGGAAGCGGCGCGCTACCTGTTCGACTACAACCACATCGCGCATGATCTGATGAAAAATCAGTTCCAGGTGCATCAGGCCTTCCTGCCTGAAGGCTATCTGGGTGCGGTGAATGACACGCCTTACACCTATGATCCGGCCAAAGCCAAAGCGATTCTGGCCAAAGCAGGTCTGACGAATGTGAGCTTCACGCTCTCCACGTCAAACCAGCCACCGTATCTGGACATCGCGCAGGCCTTGCAGGCCAGCTTTGCACAGGGCGGCGTGACCGTGAAACTGGATCCGGGCTTAAGCCAGCAGATCTCCACTAAAGTAAAATCACACGATTACGACGCGTACATGTCTTCGTGGGGCCCGGATTACTTTGACCCGAACACCAACGCCTCTGCGTTTGCGTTCAACCCGGAAGACGGCAGCAAAACGCTGGCATGGCGTGCCAACTGGTCAATTCCTGCGCTGAACAAGCTGACGCTGGCCGCTATTGCAGAGCCAGATCAGGCAAAACGCGTGGCGGATTACCGTCAGTTGCAACTTGAAGTGCAGAAAAACTCACCGTTTGTCGTCGGTTTACAGGCCAAAAGCCTGATTGCCGTGCGTGACAACATCAAAGGATATGTTCAGGGCATTAACCCCGACATGGTCTTCTACAGCAAGGTCACTAAGTAATGACAGACAGTTCAACGCCCGCCGGATTCGTCCGGCAGGGTTGGCGCTGGTCAGGCCGTTTGCTGACCGGCGTGGTTTCGCTGGCGCTGACGTTGCTCGGTTTGCTGGCGTTCACCTTTACGCTTTCCCATCTCGCCCCGATTGACCCGACGTTGCAGGTCGCGGGCGATCACGCCAGTGAAGCCACCTACGCGCAGGTTCGCCGCGATCTGGGGCTGGATCAGTCGGTTCCCGTGCAGTTCGCCAGATATCTGGATCATCTCGCGCATGGCGATATGGGGATTTCCCGTATCACCGCGCAGCCGGTCGCCAGCGACCTGATGCGTACCTTTCCGGCGACGGTAGAACTGGCAACCTGTTCCATCTTGCTGGGGGGAACACTGGGAATTTTGCTGGCGCTGCTGGCCGTGTGGAAACCCGGAAGCTGGCTGGATAACATCGCCCGGTTTGTTTCGCTGCTCGGTTATTCCGTGCCGATTTTCTGGTTAAGTCTGCTCGGCCTGCTGCTGTTTTACGCCGTGCTGCACTGGGCGGGCGGCCCCGGACGGCTCGACGATCTGTACATGTACACCATGACGCCGCGCACCGGTTTTGTGCTGATTGATACCTGGCTGTCCGGTGACCGTGAAATGTTCTACAACGCGATCAGCCATTTATGGTTACCGGTGACGGTGCTGGCGATGCTGTCGATGGCAGGGATTACGCGCCTTTTGCGTGCGTCCATGCTGGGCGAAATGAACAAAGAATACGTGATTCTGGCGCGCTCGAAAGGCGCAGGCAGGGTGCGCGTGTTGCTGTGCCACGTCTTCCCGAACGTACTGGGCACGCTGATTACCGTGCTCACCTTGTCTTACGCCAGCCTGCTGGAAGGGGCGGTACTGACGGAAACGGTGTTTGCCTGGCCTGGCGTCGGACGTTACCTGACCACTGCGCTGTTTGCGGCGGATACCCCGGCCATTCTCGGCGCAACATTACTGATCGGCACCTGTTTTGTGCTGCTCAATGCGCTGGCTGACGCCCTTACTTATTTGCTCGATCCGCGGACCCGGTAGCTTTAGCTTATGACACAACAAATGATCCCTGAACAACCGGTGCAGGTTGAAGCTGAGGCTAACGTCTGGAAGCCCGCGCGCCGGATTACCGCGTTCTCCATCGGTCTGGTGCTGGTCGCCATTCTGGTGCTGACCGCGCTGCTCGCGCCGCTGCTTGCGCCGTTTGACCCGAATATTCAGCATATCGAATTACGCCTGCTGCCGCCGTCCGGCGCCCACTGGCTGGGCACCGATGGCTTTGGCCGCGACCTGCTTTCCCGCGTGATTTACGGTGCGCGCCCGACGCTGCTGCTGGTGTCACTGATTTTGATCCTGACCATTCCCGTTGGACTGCTGATCGGCATCAGTGCCGGTTATATCGGTGGCTGGTATGAACGTATTGTGATGCGCCTGACCGACATCGTGATGTCTTTGCCAAGCCTGGTGATGGCGCTGGCACTTGTCGCCATCATGGGTCCTGGCCTGATGAACGGCGCGCTGGCGCTGGCCTTTACCAGCTGGCCGCCGTTTGCGCGTCAGGCGCGGGCGGAAACGCTGGCGCTGCGCCGCAGTGATTATCTGGCGGCGGCGAGAATGCAGGGCATCGGCGGTTTGCGTCTGATGTTCGGCCATATTCTGCCGCTGTGTCTGCCCAGCGCGGTCGTGCGTGCGGCGCTCAGCCTCGGCGGCATCATTCTGGCCTCTGCCGGTCTGGGTTTCCTCGGTATGGGTATTCAGCCACCGACCGCCGAATGGGGCTCGATGGTGGCCGAAGGCAGTAAAGTGATTTTCGACCAGTGGTGGGTAGCGGCTGCGCCGGGTGGCGCAATTCTGTTTGCCAGCCTGGCTTTCAACCTGCTGGGCGACGGCCTGCGTGACAAAATGGATCCACGACATGGCAACTGATGCTCAGACGCTTCATCAGCAAAATAATCAGCAAAAAACGCAGCATACCGACCGGCTGACGGCGAAAGATCTCACCATTTATCTGCCGGGTGAACGCCCGCTGGAACTGGTGAAATCGCTATCTTTCAGCGTCGGGCAGGAACGTGTGGCGCTGGTGGGGGAATCGGGTTCCGGTAAATCCCTGACCGCGCGCGCCCTGATGGGCTTATTGCCGCATCCGTGTAAGCTGCGCGCTTCTGAGCTGACGCTCGGTGACCATGATCTGACCACGCTGAAAGAACGCGAGTGGAGCCGTCTTCGCGGAAACCGCGTGTCGATGGTGATGCAGGATCCGAAACATGCACTAAATCCGACGCAGAAAATCGGTAAACAGGTGGAAGAACCGCTGCGCCTGCATACGCGCCTTGGCCGCAAAGAGCGACAGGAAAAGGTTGCGGACATGCTTAACGCCGTCGGCCTGCCGAATCCGGCCTTCCTGCAACAGCAATATCCGCATCAGCTTTCCGGCGGGATGGGCCAGCGCGTGATGCTGGCGATTGCGCTGATCAACGATCCGCAATGGCTGATTGCGGATGAACCGACGTCTGCGCTGGATTTCGACATGCGTGAACAGGTTCTCGGGCTGATAGAGCGTTTGGTTGAGCAACGTAATATGGGGCTGATTCTGATCAGCCACGACCTGCAACAGGTAGCCCAATACTGTGAGCGTGTGCTGGTGATGTACAAGGGCGAGTTGCTGGATGAACTGCCGGCAGACCAGCTGGCTCAGGCCACGCATCCGTACACACATACGTTGTGGTCATGCCGTCCGAGTAAATTTACGCACGGGGAACGCCTGCCGGTGCTGGATCGTGCACTGCTGGAATCGTTAAAACAGGAACCTCGCCATGACTGAAATCGTTGCGGAACTGGATAAGCTGAGCGTGTCGCATCGTCAGGGTTATGAAACCCGTACCGTCGTGCACAACGTTAATCTCACTATCAGTAAAGGTGAATGTTTCGGGCTGGTCGGGCCGTCCGGTTGCGGTAAATCCTCATTGCTGTGGGTACTCGCCGGGCTGAACGGCAACTGGGACGGTAGCCTGACGCTGCTGGATCACAAAGTGAAACCGGGCAAACCGTTTACCGGCAGCCTGCGCCGTGATGTGCAGATGGTATTTCAGGATCCGTATGCTTCGCTGCATCCGAAACACAAGCTGCTGCGCACGCTGGCGGAGCCGCTGAAAATCCTCAAAGAGCAGGATATCGAACAGAAAATTGCCGAAGGTTTCCGTCAGGTCGGGCTGGATCCGGCGCTGATGAACCGCTATCCGCACCAGCTTTCCGGCGGCCAGCGTCAGCGCGTGGCGATTGTGCGTGCGCTGTTGCTCAAACCTAAACTGCTGCTGCTCGATGAACCGACCTCCGCGCTGGATATGTCGGTACAGGCGGAAATACTCAATCTTCTGAATGACCTGAAAGCGACCAGCGATCTGACCATGATTCTGGTAAGCCATGATGCGGATGTGATTGATCATATGTGTGATCGCGCGGTGCATATGGCGAAGGGGTATGTGTTGAGCTGAAGCTGTTTGGGGTTTTAAGTTCAAATTCAAAACCGTGGGCGTCGGCCCACACCGACTTGGGGGGCGGCATATCGCCGCCGTCCCCCAAGACCCCCCGGGCTCTTTCACTGCGCGCTGCCGCTGGGAAGACGGACGTGTTCTGTGACCCTCGCGGGTGGCGCAAATCTTGCCGCTGCGCGGTGCCTTCACCCGGTGCTGGAGCCTAAGGTCTCCAGCCCGCTCCGTTCAGCAAGATTTTGAGCGCGCCATATCCACATTTCTAAACAAGAATTCGGGTCTGCTTTTATCCTCTGTATGTGAATGAGTAAGGGCGAATTCTTAATTCCTTAATCTATTTTATTAAAATACATAGCTTTATTTCATGGTTCTTGCCTTGACGTTGCCCCTCTACACTCGAAAAAAACTGTCTTTTCACCTGTGGAGATCGACCTCAATGAAAGTACGTGTTCCTTCCCTGTTATTCCTGCTGATGATGGCCGTGACCCGTGTGGATGCGGCGACGCCAAAAGATACGCTGGTCGTCGCGGGTTCGCTTGAAGGCATTATCAGCCTCGATCCGGCGGAAAGTTTTGAAACCGTCAGTTCCGGCAATCTGGTTAACCTTTATCAGCAACTGGTGCAGTCCGACCGGCAGCATCCCGATAAGCTCGACCCGGACGCCGCTGCCAGCTGGCAACCCGGGCCGGACGCGCACAGTCTGATCTTCACCCTCAAGCCTGGCCAGAAATTTTCCAGCGGCAATCCGGTGACGGCCGACGATGTGATTTATTCGTTTACCCGCGTGGTGAAACTCAATAAAAGCCCGTCGTTCATTCTCGGTGAACTGGGCTGGACGCCGGATAACGTGGACGGCAATCTGAAAAAAATAGCGGACGATAAAGTGCAGCTTAGCTGGCCGGCCGATATTGGCAGCGGGCTGGTGCTGAGCATTCTGTCCGCGCCGGTCGCCGGGATTGTGGACAGCAAATTGCTGAAAGAACACGTCGATCAGAACGATTTCGGCAACAGCTGGCTGCGTTCACGTTCTGCGGGCAGCGGCGCGTTTGAAGTGCGTAACTATGTGCCGCACGAAGCACTGATTTTCAAACGTAACCCGAATGCCAAACCGCTGGCGAAGATTGAGAATGTGCTGTTTAAAAATGTGGGTGATCCGTCAACGCGTCGTCTGCTGGTGCTGAATGGCGATGCGGACGTGGCTTACGATTTGGGGGCGGATCAGTTCAGCTCGCTGCAAAAAGAGAAGGGCGTTCACGTTGCGCAATTCCCGGCGGCCAAAGTGTTCTATCTGGCGTTTAACGTTGGCGATACCACACAACCGGCGCTGGCAAACCCGGCACTGTGGGAAGCGGCGCGCTGGCTGGTCGATTATCAGGGGATTTCTACTGACCTGCTGAAAGGCCAGTACGGGATTCATCAGACCTTCCTGCCGGATGGTCTGGCGGGCGCGATTGACGATCAGCCATTTAAATACGATGTCGCCAAAGCCAAAGCGATTCTGAGCAAAGGCGGGATTGCGCCGGGCACTAAAATCGATTTAATCGTGATCAACCAGCCGCCGTATTCTGATATTGCTCAGGCATTGCAGGCCAGTTTTGCCAAAGCGGATATCAATTTAGTGGTGCATCCGCTGGTGGAAAGCGACGTGCTGACCCGCATGCGTGCGCATAAATTCCAGTCGATCTTCACTTACTGGGGCGCGGATTACCTCGACCCGAACACCAACGCCAGCACCTTTGCCTATAACGTGCCAAACGGCCCGAAAACGCTGGCGCAACGTATTCAGTGGGTGATCCCGGAAATCAGCAAACAAACGCGCGCGGCAGCGGCGGAATCTGATCCGACCAAACGCAAAGCGCTGTACGCCGATTTACAACGCGAACTGCAAAAGAACTCGCCATTTGTGGTGGCGCTGCAAAGTAAATTGCTGGTGGCAATCCGAGATAACGTGAAAGGCGCAAGCCAGAACGTGGCGGGCAGTCAGTTGTATCTGGATGCCGTAACGAAAGAATAAGACCATCCGGGGATAACACCGGCTGTTATCCCCGTATTTACCCCGCAAATCCACGTTCCTTCTATATAGAAATTGACCATCCATTCCCTGCGTTTATGCCTTACATCGGTTGCATTTTATTTTACGTAACGTTTCCCAATATTTTGAAAAATATCATTTTTAGTTATTTTCACTGCGTAAGATGGCGCCCTGAATCACCAGGTGCCATCGTGGCTGATGGAAAGTCAAAATGATCATTTGATTGTGTACGACATTCGGCGTACATTTGGGGCGGTATGAAGTTTAAGGATATAAAACGCAGGGTGATTGAGTGTTTGCGTGAGGGAAATATAGAGTTTGCTGTCCGCCATAATGTGGACATTAAAAATCTGTTAAGTACGGGAGATGTGACGCCGTACGAGCTGATCGCTGTGATCACCCGTGCGGGTGGGGACGATCACAGGGTAAGCCCTCATCACCTGGATAGCCGTATCAATGTGCACATTATTACGGTCGTTTGCTCGGGTCTGAGCTGGTATATCAAATGGTATTTCGGCGGGGCCGACAGCATTTTTATCAGCGTTCACCATTAAGGGAAGATATGAAGATTTATAAAGTGGGTGATGAGAAAACGGCTGAATGCGCGGTGTGTCAGTCTTTTCAGACGGTAGTGTTTCAGCTGCGTGATGTGCCTTTCAACGACGGAACGGGTGTGGTGAAAAACGTGGTGGCAGGTGTTTGCAAAACCTGTGACAGCGTGGCTGTAATCCCTTTCCAGTCGGTGCCTGCGATTAAAAGACAGCTCGAATCGCAGCGCCGGGCAGTTGAAAGCCGGGTGCCTGCGCATATGATTGATATTTTAAATCTTGCCAGCGCCCGGTTAGGCGCGGCACCTGATTTTGTGCCGCTGCTGGTGAAATATTACATTCATCAGTTGGCCGTCAATCCTTCTGCTGCCGTGCAACTGCTGCCGCTTCTGACGTCAGAGCTGGCAACAGGGCTGGCAAATAAACGCCTTTCGCTGAAAGGCCGTGAAATCCACAACGACATCAGTGAGCTAAAATCTCTCTCAAACATTGCGAACACCACGGAATTGCTCAAGGGCGTGGTGCTGGCCATCAACAATGACATTCTTGTTAATCCGGATACCCACCGCATCGCACTTTTAAAAAGCTTTGTGGCAACCGTAGCGTAAAGTTTCCTGTTTCGGGTGGTATAAGGTCTGCCGATAATATCCAGTAAGTTCTAAGGCCCACATGCAAACCAACGTAAATTGGCAAAAGAAGGGTGCGTTATGTTTCACCGTTGGCGGGATACTGTATCTGCTCGCTGAAAAAATCAGTTCCACGGGCTGGCGGGATCCTTCCTATTCTTATCTGCATAATTACATCAGCGATTTGGGTATTGCCTCGTGTGGCATGACGCCCGACGGCCGCGACATTTGCTCACCGCTGCATAACGTGATGAACGCTGGTTTCGCAGCCGAAGGCATTCTGTTCTTTATGGCCTGCTGGCTGTTACGCCCAATATTTCCCGGTGCGGGCCGACAGGTATTTATCCTTTCCGGTTTGCTACATGCCATCGGCGGTGTGCTGATTGCGCTGTTCCACAGCGGTGGTAGTACGGGCGGCGTGACAGTTCATCAGGCGGGCGCGGTGATGGCGATTGCGGGCGGCAATGTGTGTTTGCTGTCGGCGGGCTGGATGAAATTTCGCAGTGCAGGATGGCGGGTATTTTCACTTTTCAGCCTGGCGCTGAGTGGAATCGGGCTGGTCAGTATGGTGACAATCTCGTTCGACATCCTGCCCACCGGTCTTATCGAGCGGATGTCCGTTTATCCCATCACGTTCTGGCAGATATTCACCGGATTCTGGATCCTGTCGTTCAGAACTGAAAACGCGTGAAAACCCGAAAATTTCACCGTTTTGCTGTAAATTGATACTCTTACCACCGCCCACGTTCAGACCACTGAGACCTTATGAGCCTGAAAGCCTTAAATCTTGAATCCCTGCAAAAAAGCGACCTGATTAATTTGCTGATTGCCATTCCCGCCGGGATTGTCGCCGCGCTGGTCACTATTGCGTTTCGTGGGGCGATTTCGGGTATCAACGGTCTGATGTTTACCGACGGCAGCGATATCACCAAAGCGTTCAGCGAATACCCGCGAATCGTCTGGCCGGTGATCACCACGGCGGGCGGCGTGATTGCCGGATTCATTTTGTTGTGGGCGCTGCGTCACGAAAGCAAACACGGCAAGATGCCGGATTATCTCGATGTGATTGACCGGCGTTTGCCGGGGATCCCGGTGGTCAGCACGCTGCTGCGCGGGTTCTCATCGCTGGCGAGTATTGCCAGCGGCGGTTCTATCGGGCGTGAAGGCGCGATGGTGCAGCTTTCCGCGCTGAGCGGCAGCCTTCTCGGGCGATTCTCGCGTTTTCAGGGCGTTCATCAGTCCGACATTATCGCCATGGCCGCCGCGGGCGGGTTGGCGGCGGTGTATCACGCGCCTTTCGCGGGTGCGTTGTTTGTTGCCGAAATCGCGTTTGGCGTGACCGCCGTTCAGCGGCTGATCCCGCTGTTTATTTCCGCGTCGGTGGCGGTGCTGACCGTGCGTTCCCTGACCGATTACGCACCGCTTTATCTGTATTCTTCCGTGTCGTTCAGCCCGTCGTTTGGCGCGATTTTCACGGTGCTGTTCATCGGTGTGGCGACGGGCATTCTCGGTCCGTTGTTCATTTCATCCATCGATAAAGTCCGCGACTGGATGAAACCGATTTCCCATCCGGCGCTGCGCCTCGGGCTGGGTGGTCTGGGCGTCGGGCTGGTGGCGATGATCTCGCCGCTGGTGCTTGGAAACGGTTTTGAAGTGATTGATTTAATACTCAATAACGGCGATTTACAGACGCCGCTGCTGATGTTGCTGGTGCTGAAAATCGTGGCGACGGCGATCACTATCGGTTCCGGTGCGGTCGGCGGTTTGTTTACGCCGTCGCTGCTGATCGGCGCGGCGGGCGGGGCGCTGGTGTGTACTTTTCTGCAATGGCTGGGGTTTGATCCCGGTCCGGTCGGGTTGTATGCGGCGATTGGGATGAGTGCGTTGCTGGCGGCAACCAGCCATGCGCCGCTGATGTCGATCATGATGGCATTTGAAATGACGCTCAACAGTTCGCTGTTATTCCCGCTGATGCTGGCGACGGCGATTTCTTACGTGGTCGCCTCGCGGCTGAAAGTGGGTGGAACCTATCCGGTGCTGGCGCGGCACAACGCGCGCTTCGCCGCCAAAAATGCGTTTGAATACAGCACGGTGGCCTCGCTGATTACACCGTGCTCAAAAATGTACGTTGACGCCACGCTTTCAGAAGTGGTGAGTGAAGGGCTGAAACAGCGCACGCGGTATGTGTACGTGGTGGATCGGGAAGAGCGTTTTCTCGGCGTGGTGCCCACCAACGTCGTGGCAAGCGGGCTCATTGATGGCAGTGTGAAATCTGACAGCCCGATCGACCCGTTTATCGAGCAGGAGTTTACTACGTTATTCCAGCATGCCAGCTACGAACAAGCCTGGGCAATGTTCAGCAATTCACCGCTCGAACGCCTGCCGGTGCTGGAAAACGCACAATCGCGCCGTTTGCTGGGCGTGATCACCAAAGCCGCATTGCTCAATAAAGCCAAAGACTTCCTTTAACCTTCATCCCTGCGCTTAAACGCATACCAGCCCGCCAGCAGGGTGAACAGCCCGACAATCACCACCAGCAGGATAAAACCGTGGTGATTACTGGCGAGTGGAATTCCCCCCACGTTCATGCCGAAGAAGCCTGCCACAATGTTGATGGGCAAGGCGAGAACGGTGATCACTGTCAGCACGTAGAGCGTGCGGTTGCTTTGTTCCATCTGGCGTGAAGTGATCTCTTCCTGAAGCAGGCGGATACGTTCGGTCAGCGCAATAAGGTCATTGAGTACAACAGAAAACTCCTCGGCAAACTGACGCAAATCCTGCACCACGCCGGGCGCAATCCAGGCCGGAGGCCGGTTGAGCAGGCGGAAAAGCGCCGTGGGTTCGGGTGCCAGCAACCGCTGAAAGCGCAGCAGCATACGGCGCAAACTCCCCAGTTTTGCGCGATTTTTTTTGACGTGATGACTGAGCAGACGTTCTTCTATCGTGTCCACATACTGATTGGCTCGCCGGACAATCTGTTCCAGCAAGTCTTCTTGTTCTTCCAGTAAATGCACCAGAAGTGCCGTGGGGGAACTGATATCGAGGTGTTCCAGCCGTTTGAAAAGCCGTTCGATCAGTCGGACAGGTTTATGGCGCGCTGTTACAACCAATTGCTGGTGACAACTGAGCCACAGCGTTGAAACATCATCACTGGTTTCATCAGGGTGAAAAATGACGTCATTAAGCACCGCCAGCAACTGATCATCGAGGCGCTCAATGCGCGTACTGCGCGAACCTTCGCGTATTTCCTCAAAGAAGTTTTCACCCACCGCGAAGTGTTTTTTCAGCCATTTTTCTGACATGGCGTGGTTGAGATTGACGTGGATCCAGACGAACCCTTTATCGTGACAGATTTCCTGATAGGCCTCCTGCACTTGTTTGGAAGAAACGCGTTCGGGTTGCCTGTTGGGGCGAAAAACGAAGCCGTAAATCATACCGGTCACTTCATCGTTGAAATTGAGTACGGCGGGTTTTTCTGTCTGCATGAAGAGATTCTGGTGGCTAAAAACAGGTTCTCCCATTACGCCAGCAATCCGGATAAATACAATAACCGGAATGCTAATTTCACAATTCTGTAATATTCCCCGCGCTTTACCCCCAATTTTCCAGCCCGGACATAAATGTGACTAATTCCCTAAAGTTATTATTTTTATTTATTAAAAATCAATGAATTATACAAAAATCTCCGGTTACCTCTTTGGGGGTATTTGTCGTTATATAAATATTTACATGACGTCGAGGCGTTGATCGCAATCAAGTAGACGCGCGTGTGGGGTGCATACCCTGAGGCCATATTGAGCAATGAAGTTGTATTCCCCGCCATTCACATAATGACAAAGCGCCTCAGGCCTTTGCACAGGAGAGTCCCGGATGAGCAAGTTTCTTGACCGGTTTCGCTATTTCAAACAGTTAGCTGAACCTTTCGCTGACGGCCACGGCCAGACGCTGAATACCAATCGTGACTGGGAAGACGGCTACCGCAGCCGCTGGCAGCACGACAAAGTGGTCCGTTCCACGCACGGTGTTAACTGTACCGGTTCATGCAGCTGGAAGATTTACGTCAAAAATGGCCTGGTCACCTGGGAAACCCAGCAGACCGATTATCCGCGAACCCGTCCGGATCTCCCGAACCACGAACCCCGGGGCTGCCCGCGCGGTGCCAGCTATTCCTGGTATCTCTACAGCGCCAACCGCCTGAAATATCCGCTGATGCGCAAAAAGCTGATCCAGCTGTGGCGCGAAGCCAAACTGACCTACAGCGATCCGGTAGACGCCTGGGGTTCGATTATTAATCAGCCTGAAAAAGCCAAAGAATATAAAGCGGCGCGCGGACGCGGCGGCTTTGTCCGTTCGAGCTGGCAGGAAGTGAATGAGCTGATTGCGGCGTCTAACGTCTATACCGCAAAAACTTTCGGCCCTGACCGCATTATCGGTTTCTCGCCAATTCCGGCGATGTCGATGGTGTCTTACGCGTCCGGCGCGCGTTATCTGTCGCTGATTGGCGGCGTGTGTCTGAGCTTCTACGACTGGTATTGCGATTTGCCACCGGCTTCGCCGATGACCTGGGGCGAGCAGACCGACGTGCCGGAATCCGCTGACTGGTACAACTCTTCTTATATTATTGCCTGGGGTTCCAACGTTCCGCAGACCCGTACGCCGGACGCCCACTTCTTCACCGAAGTGCGCTACAAAGGCACCAAAACGGTGGCGATCACCCCGGACTACGCTGAAATCGCCAAACTGTGCGACCAGTGGCTGGCACCAAAACAAGGCACCGACAGCGCGCTGGCGCTGGCAATGGGCCATGTGATCCTCAAATCCTTCCACGTTGACGCGCCAAGTCAGTATTTCACCGACTACGTGCGCCGTTACACCGACATGCCGATGCTGGTCATGCTCGAACCGCGCGAAGACGGCTCTTATGCCGCTGGCCGTATGTTGCGTGCGTCCGATCTGGTGGACAACCTCGGGCAGGAAAACAACCCGCAGTGGAAAACCATCGCCTTTGATGAAAACACCGGTGAACTGGTTTCTCCGCTGGGTTCCATCGGTTACCGCTGGGGCGAAAAAGGCCAGTGGAATCTGGAATCACGCGAAGGCAAAGACCATAAAGACGTCAGCCTGCAACTGAGCCTGCTGGATAATCACGATGAAGTCGTGAACGTCGGTTATCCGTACTTCGGCGGCGAAGTCAGCGAACATTTCAACAGCGTGGCGCTGGATGAAATTCTGATGCACAAATTGCCGGTGAAACGCCTGCAACTGGCTGACGGTACCACCGGTCTGGTGGCGAGCGTTTATGACCTGACGCTGGCAAACTACGGCATCGAACGTGGCCTTAATGATGAAAACTGCGCGCAAAGCTTTGACGAAATCAAAGCCTACACGCCAGCCTGGGCCGAAAAAATCACCGGTGTTTCTCAGCACAACATCGTGCGTATCGCTAACGAATTTGCCGATAACGCCAACAAAACTCACGGTCGTTCGATGATCATCGTGGGTGCCGGGATGAACCACTGGTATCACCTCGACATGAACTACCGCGGCCTGATCAACATGCTGATTTTCTGCGGTTGTGTCGGTCAGAGCGGCGGCGGCTGGGCTCACTACGTCGGTCAGGAAAAACTGCGTCCGCAAACCGGCTGGCAGCCGCTGGCGTTTGGCCTCGACTGGCAGCGTCCGCCACGCCACATGAACAGCACCTCGTTCTTCTATAACCACTCCAGCCAGTGGCGTTATGAAACCGTCGCGCCGCAGGAACTGTTGTCCCCGCTGGCGGATAAATCAAAATTCACCGGCAGCATGATTGATTTCAACGTGCGCGCCGAGCGTATGGGCTGGTTGCCATCCGCGCCGCAGCTAAACGTTAACCCGCTGCACATCGCGGAACAGGCGAAAGTCGCCGGTCAGTCTCCGGCAGATTTCACCGTCGCAGCCCTGAAAGACGGCAGCGTGCGTTTCGCCGCGGAACAGCCGGACAATCCGCAGAACTTCCCGCGTAACCTGTTCGTCTGGCGCTCCAACCTGCTGGGTTCTTCCGGTAAAGGCCACGAGTACATGCTGAAATATCTGCTGGGCACCGAACACGGTATTCAGGGAGAAGATTTGGGCATTCAGGGTGGCGTGATGCCGGAAGAAGTCGAATGGCAGGCGCAGGGCGGTGAAGGCAAACTGGATCTGGTGGTGACACTCGATTTCCGTATGTCCAGCACCTGTCTGTATTCCGACATCGTTCTGCCGACCGCAACCTGGTATGAAAAAGACGACATGAATACCTCGGATATGCATCCGTTTATTCATCCGCTGTCTGCGGCGGTGGATCCGGCGTGGGATTCTAAAAGTGACTGGGAAATCTACAAAGGCATCGCCAAAGAGTTCTCACGGGTTTGCGTCGGGCATCTGGGCGTGGAAACCGACGTGGTCACGCTGCCAATCCAGCACGATTCGGCCGCCGAACTGGCGCAGCCGCTGGGCGTGGAAGACTGGAAAAAAGGCGAATGCGACCTGATCCCGGGACGCACCGCGCCGCATCTGATGACCGTTGAACGCGATTATCCGAATACGTACGAACGTTTCACCTCAGTCGGGCCATTGCTGGAAAAACTCGGTAACGGCGGTAAAGGCATCAGCTGGAACACCGACAGTGAAGTTGAGCTGCTGAAAAAGCTGAACTACACCAAGGCCGATGGCGCAGCGAAAGGGCGTCCGTGCATCGAAACGGCTATCGACGCTGCCGAAGTGATCCTGACGCTGGCACCGGAAACCAACGGTCAGGTTGCCGTGAAAGCCTGGGCGGCGCTGAGTGCCAACACCGGCCGCGACCACACGCATCTGGCGCTCAATAAAGAAGACGAGAAAATCCGCTTCCGCGATATTCAGGCTCAGCCGCGCAAAATCATCTCCAGCCCGACCTGGTCTGGTCTGGAAGACGAACACGTTTCTTACAACGCCTGTTACACCAACGTGCATGAGCTGATCCCCTGGCGCACGCTGTCAGGCCGCCAGCAGATTTATCAGGATCACGAATGGATGCGTGCTTTCGGTGAAAGCCTGCTGGTTTACCGTCCGCCAATCGACACCCGCGCGGCGCAGCCGTTGCTGAATGCGAAACCGAACGGCAATCCGGAAATGGCGCTGAACTTCCTGACGCCGCACCAGAAATGGGGCATTCACTCCACCTACAGCGACAACCTGCTGATGCTGACCTTAGGTCGCGGCGGCCCGATTGTCTGGCTCAGTGAAGACGATGCGACAAAGCTGGGTATCGAAGACAACGACTGGATTGAAGCTTTCAACGCCAACGGCTCACTGAGCGCCCGTGCGGTGGTCAGCCAGCGCGTACCGGCGGGGATGACCATGATGTATCACGCGCAGGAACGTATCGTGAACATTCCGGGCTCCGAAATCAGCCAGCAGCGCGGCGGTATTCACAACTCCGTGACCCGCGTTTGTCCGAAACCGACGCACATGATCGGCGGTTACGCGCAGCTTTCTTACGGTTTCAACTATTACGGCACCGTCGGTTCTAACCGCGATGAGTTCGTGATTGTCCGCAAAATGAACCGCATCGACTGGTTAGACGATGAAGGCAACGATTACGTGCAGGCCGCAGTGCTCCCTAAAAAAGGTCAGGAGAAAGCCAAATGAAAATTCGTTCACAAGTCGGCATGGTGCTGAACCTCGACAAATGCATTGGCTGCCACACCTGTTCTGTGACCTGTAAAAACGTCTGGACCAGCCGCGAAGGGATGGAATACGCGTGGTTCAATAACGTCGAAACCAAACCGGGCCTGGGTTATCCGCACGACTGGGAAAATCAGGAAAAATGGAAGGGCGGCTGGATCCGTAAAATCAACGGCAAATTGCAGCCACGTATGGGCAACAAAGCCAACCTGCTGCATAAAATTTTCGCCAACCCGCATATGCCGGAAATTGACGATTATTACGAACCGTTTGATTTCGATTATCAGCATCTGCACACCGCGAAAGACGGTAAACATCAGCCGGTGGCGCGTCCGCGCTCCCTGCTGACCGGCAAACGCATGAAGAAAATCGTCGGCGGCCCGAACTGGGAAGACGATTTAGGCACCGAGTTCAGCAAGCGTTCTGCCGACCAGAACTTTGCCAATATGCAGAAAGAAATGTACGGCGAGTTCGAAAACACCTTCATGGCGTACCTGCCACGTTTGTGCGAACACTGCCTGAACCCGGCATGCGTGGCTACCTGTCCGAGCGGCGCGATTTATAAACGTGGCGAAGACGGCATCGTGCTGATTGATCAGGACAAATGCCGCGGCTGGCGTATGTGCCTGACCGGCTGCCCGTACAAAAAAATCTACTTCAACTGGAAAAGCGGCAAATCAGAAAAATGTATTTTCTGTTATCCGCGCATTGAAGCCGGCCAGCCAACGGTCTGTTCCGAAACCTGCGTAGGTCGCATCCGCTACCTTGGCGTGGTGTTGTATGACGCCGACCGTATTGCAGAAGCCGCATCGGTAGAAAACGAAAAAGATCTGTACGAAAGCCAGATGAGCATTTTCCTGGATCCTAACGATCCGGAAGTGATTGCGCAGGCTGAGATCGACGGCATTCCGCTCTCCGTGATGGACGCCGCGCGTCAGTCGCCGGTTTACAAAATGGCGATTGAGTGGAAGCTGGCGCTGCCTCTGCACCCGGAATACCGCACGCTGCCGATGGTCTGGTATGTGCCACCACTGTCACCGATTCAGTCCGCCGCCGACGCGGGCGCATTGCCGCACAGCGGTGTGTTGCCGGACGTCGAAAGCCTGCGTATTCCGGTGGAATATCTGGCGAATCTGCTGACCGCGGGCGATACCGCACCGGTGCTGCGCGCCCTGAAACGTATGCTGGCCATGCGCCATTTCAAACGTGCCGAAAGCGTGGAAGGCGTGGTGGATACCAGCGCGCTGGAGCAGGTCGGGCTGACGGCGGCACAGGCGGAAGAAATGTACCGTTATCTGGCGATTGCTAACTACGAAGACCGTTTCGTTGTGCCATCGAGCCACCGCGAACAGGCGCGCGAAGCGTTCCCGGAAGCGAAGGGCTGTGGTTTCAGCTTTGGCGACGGTTGCCACGGTAGCGATACCAAATTCAACCTGTTTAACAGCAAACGCATCGATGCCATAGACATTGGCGCGAAAACCGAAAGGAAAGGCTAATGAACAGTTTACGACTGATTGGCTTATTGCTGGATTACCCGTCGGAAGATCTCTGGACGCACAAGATGGAACTGCTTGAAGCGGTGACCACCTCTGCGGAACTTAGCTCTCAGCAGCGCCTGGATCTGGCGCTGTACATCACGGATTTCTGCCAGAAAGATTTACTCGACGCACAGTCGGCGTACACCGGTTTGTTTGACCGTGGCCGCGCCACCTCGCTGTTGCTGTTTGAACACGTTCACGGCGAATCTCGTGACCGCGGGCAGGCCATGGTCGATCTGATGGGGCAGTACCGTGAAGCCGGTCTGGAAATCGACAGCCGCGAGCTGCCGGATTACCTGCCGCTTTATCTGGAATATCTGACCACGCGTGATGAACAGGAAGCCTGCGGCGGCCTGCGTGATATCGCACCGATTCTGGCGCTGCTGAGCGCCCGTTTGCAGGAACGCGACAGCCATTATGCGGAGCTGTTTGATCTGCTGCTGGCGCTTTCCGGCAGCGACATCGCCACGGAAAACGTACGTGAAGGGATTAAACAGGAAGCGCGTGACGACACCCCGGCTGCGCTGGACGCCGTCTGGGAAGAAGAGCAAATCAAATTCCTCGGCGAGCAAAGCTGTGCGGGCGGTGAAGAAGCTGCGCGCCAGAAGCACTTTGCCGGTGCGGTTGCGCCGCAGTATCTGAACCTTGATGACATGAATGCGGGGGAACCACGCAAATGACTGACTTCCTCAACAATTTTTTCTTCAATATTTACCCGTACCTGTGCGGCACGGTCTTTCTCGTCGGCAGCTGGCTGCGCTATGACTACGGTCAGTACAGCTGGCGCGCGGGCTCCAGCCAGTTGCTGGAGAAAAAAACCTTACGCATAGCCTCACCGTTATTCCACGTCGGTATTCTCGGCATTATTGCCGGGCACGCCTTCGGGATGCTGACGCCGCACTGGATGTACGAATCCTTCCTGCCGGTACCGGTGAAACAGCAAATGGCGATGTTTGCTGGTGGCGCGTGTGGCGTGATGACTTTAGTCGGCGGCGGCATGCTGCTCTGGCGTCGTCTGAGCAATGAGCGCGTACGTGCAGCATCCAGCTTCGGTGACATCATGATCATCGCATTGCTGGTGATCCAGTGCGCGCTCGGCCTTGGCACTATTCCGTTCTCTGCCCAACATATGGACGGCAGCGAAATGATGAAACTGGTCGGCTGGGCGCAGTCCGTGGTGACTTTCCACGGCGGTGCGGCCGCGCATCTGGACGGCGTAGCGTTTATTTTCCGCGTGCATCTGGTGCTCGGGATGACGTTGTTCCTGTTGTTCCCGTTCTGCCGTCTGGTGCATATCTGGAGTGCGCCGGTGGAATATCTGACGCGGCGTTATCAGCTGGTGCGCAATCGTCGCTGAATGTGACCGGTCTGTTTTGACATAAAAACGAAGGGCGCTATGATGCGCCCTTATCTTTATTTTTTGCTCAAGGACGCATCCGATGGCCACCCCAAGACAACCTATGACCGTAGCCCGCCGTTTATTACGCAACAGCATGATTTTATTTGTTATTGGTGTTGTTGCCACAATCCACGGTCTGGTGGTCGGCAGCCCTGAAACCCCACCGGGTGAAATGGCGCCCCAACTGCTGCTGGGCATCTGGTTTATTTTTATTGGCGCAGCGATGGCACTGATCAGCTGGCTGGTGATCCGCAATAAAAAGAAGAAAGGCGAAATCTGACACCTTCAGGTGACTTTCTGAAAAGCGCTCAACGGAGCGCTTTTTTTATGCGCCGGCAGCCAGAAACCTGCGTTACGTCAACATCGCCCGCTCAGTTTTCACGCAGTTTATTCCTGTGACTCAGTTAAGCTAATAAAAATCCTATTTCAATTTGGCCAGGAAAAATAACATGACCAGAACGGTATACCTCAACGGGGAGTTTGTTGCCGAGCAGGATGCGAAGGTATCTGTCTTTGACCGCGGTTTCTTATTTGCGGATGCGGTGTATGAAGTGAGCGCCGTCCTGAATGGCCGGTTGCTGGATAATGCCGCCCATCTGGCCCGGCTGGTGCGTTCGTGTCAGGCACTGGATCTGCGGTTACCCTGCGCACCAGGAGAAATCGAAATCCTGCAAAACCGGCTAATCGCCGAAAATAATTTGCGGGAAGGGGCGGTGTATCTGCAAATCAGCCGTGGTAACAGCGGCGACCGTGACTTTGATTTTCCCGGCGAAACTGTCAGCCCGACTATCCTGATGTTCACGCAGGCCCGTCCGCTGATTGATCATCCGAAATCCAAAACCGGCATCCGCATGGTTTCCGTGGATGATATCCGCTGGCATCGGCGCGATATTAAAACCGTCGGTCTGTTAGCGCCGTGCCTTGCCAAAGAATACGCACATAAACACGATGCGGACGACGCGCTGCTGGTGGAAAACGGGCTGATCACCGAAGCCAGTTCCAGCAATGCGTGGATCGTCGATGCCGACGGCACGCTGATCACCCGTCCGCTGAGCACGCATATCCTGCACGGTATCACGCGCCAGGCACTGCTCGAACTGGCGAAACAAAACGATCTGCGATTTGAAGAACGCCCGTTCACTCTGGAAGAGGCGCAGAATGCGCGGGAAATTTTCATCAGTTCCGCCACAACCTTTATCTGGCCGGTGGTGAGCCTGAACGGGAAAGCGATCGGAGATGGGAAACCGGGGGAGATTACCGGGAAATTACGGGAGATATATGTTCGGATGGCGGTTGAGGTAACCGGGGGAGTTGGGAGTTAAATTCAACTTCAACTTCAACTTCAACTTCAACGTCAAGGTCGTGGGCGTCGGCCCACACCGACCAAAGACCCGGTAACGCGCGGGTCTCTGGACTCTGCGCTTTTTTAACTGCGCGCTGTCGCTCGCTGACTATGTTTCAGCAACCACAGCTATTGCCGCGAAATCTTGCCGCTGCGCGGTACCTTCATTTCGGTCTTCGAGCCTGAGGTCTCGAAACACTCATTCAGCAAGCTTTCTGATAGCGGCCAATGGCTTTTTCAATTCAAAAACGGTCTGGTTTTATCTTTAAGAAAGGTAAGCTGGCGCGCTCAGAAATTTTGCTGACCGAGGGTTCGAGACCTCAGGCTCGAAACCCGTAGGGAAGGAACCGCGCAGCGGCAAGATTTCGCGCCACTCGTCGGAGTAACAGAACATGTCCATCGTTCCAGCGGCAGCGCGCAGTGAAAAAAGCGTGGGAGATCAAAGAGGGAGGCGCTTTCCTCCCTCTTTGGCGGTTTCGGCGCAGCGCGTTAAGTGATCACCGTCCGTGAGAAACCGAAATTTTCTCAATTCCGATTAAGCTCCCACCGTTCGTGAGAAACCGCAATTTTCTCGATTCCGATTAAGCCCCCACGGCTTGTGAGAAACCGAAATTTTCTCGATTCCGATGAAGCCCTCACGGCGAGTGAAAAACCGAAATTTTCTCGATTCCGATGAAGCCCCCACGGCGAGTGAGAAACCGAAATTTACTCGATCCCGATGAAGCCCTCACTGCAAGTGAAAAACCGAAATGGTCTCAATCCGTTGGGCCAGTCTGGGCGGCGAGCCCATGAACATCATTCTTCCCCCAACGGCAGTTGATTCCTCTTCATCCCCTCGATCCCCATCAGCATCTGATATAACGGTGCAATGCGCAGAAAATCAGCCCTCAGGATCCCCACCAATTCGCTGCTCAAAACCGGCTCCATATCCCTGTGTGAACTTATCAGCGCAAAGGATTTTTTGTTGTACCAGGCCGCCAGCGCCGGATCCTGATCTTTAATCAGCGGGCGCTTATAGCTGTCGCCTTCGATGGTGAAATTCGGCTCGATGCATTTCGCCATTTTCAGAAATTCTGCGGGCTTTTTCAGAAGCTGCTGGCGGAAAAGATCCATCGTGGTTTTCGACGCGCTGTAATAACCCAGCCCGTAACGCCACCAGTCCTGACCGAATTCAAAGAAGTACACCGGCGCATCGGTCCAGTTTTTACGTGACCGTTTGAACGTCAGCCAGAGGTTGCAACGATAAATAGATTTGTCGTGAGAGAAGCGTGTATCGCGGTGCATTCTGGAGATGGTTTTGCCAATTGCCGGGCGGGTTTCAAACAGATCGTCGATGACCACCATATCCTGGCTCAGATCCTCGACCAGCTTGCGCATAGGGTCGAGAAGATGTTCCTGATAGATATCACGATTTTCATCGAACCACTCTTTATTATTGTTCTGACGAAGTGTCTGCAGGAAGGTCAGGCCAGGCTGCGTAAAACCGGTAAATGCTCCTATGATGTTCCCTTAATTTGCCAAAAAATGCCGCACTGTGTATTTAAACAGTATCACGCAATTTTATCGCCAGATCAAAAAAGAACGCTGAATTTCCGGTAATCCGTACAGAAAGCAGGCCCATAAAACTCTCTGATTGATAAAAGTTTTCATCTAGACTATCGGCTTCGCCTCCGGGCTATTCCATGAGGATGCATGATGCTCCGCCGCTTTTTCTCTTATTACGCGCCTTATAAAAAACTGTTCTTCCTCGACTTCGGATGCGCGATCCTCGCCGGATTGCTGGAACTGGGGTTCCCGATGGCGATCAAAACTTTCATTGATAAGCTTCTGCCTGCCCATGACTGGGTGCTGATCATCGGCGCGACGGTCGGGTTGCTGCTGATTTACCTGTTTAACACCGCGCTGATGGCGATTGTGAACTACTGGGGCCACGCGCTGGGCGTCGGGATTGAAACCGACATGCGCCGTCAGGCTTTCAGCCATTTACAGAAACTCTCTTTCCGTTATTACGACAACACTAAAACCGGCCACATCATTACGCATGTGACCAAAGATCTGGAAGAGGTCGGGGAAGTCGCGCACCACGGGCCGGAAGACGTGTTTATCGCGGTGATGACCTTCATTGGGGCCTTTATTCTGATGGCAACCGTGCATATGCAACTGGCGCTGATGACCATCATTATTGTGCCCGCGATGACCTGGATGGTCAGCCGTTACGGGGCGCAAATGACGGAAACCTGGCGGCGGCTGTTCGGGCAGGTGGGGAATTTCAACGCCCGTATAGAAGAAAGCATCGGCGGTATCCGCGTGGTGAAAGCCTTCGCCAACGAAGAACATGAGCAAAAACTGTTCGCGCATGACAACGATAAATATCGGACGACGAAGCTGAAAGCCTATCAGATCATGACCGCCAGCCTGACGCTGAGTTATCTGAGCACGCGGCTGGTTCAGCTGATTGTGATGGTGGCGGGCACCTGGTACGTGATCAATGACCAACTGACCTACGGCGGTTTCGTCGGTTTCCTGCTGCTGGTGGAGGTGTTTTTCCGTCCGGTGGCGAAAATCAGCTCTGTTCTGGAAAGCTATCCGAAAGGGATTGCTGGCTTTAAACGCTTCACACAGCTTATCGATACGGCACCGGATATCGTGGATCGCCCGGATGCGAAGGTTGTCAGCCATCTGCGTGGTGACATTCATTATGACAATGTGGTGTTCGGCTATACGCCTGCCAGTAAAATTCTGAACGGGATCACGCTGTCGATTAATGCCGGTGAAACGCTGGCGTTTGTCGGGCCGTCCGGTGCGGGGAAAACCACGCTGTGCTCGCTGCTGCCCCGTTTCTATGAAATTGACAGCGGCAGTATCACCATCGATGGCATTGATATCCGTGATATGACGCAAACCTCATTGCGCCACAACATCGGCATTGTGCAGCAGGATGTCTTCCTGTTTGGCGGCACAATCCGCGAAAATATTGCCTACGGCAAGCTGGATGCCAGCGAAGAAGAAATTCGTCTTGCCGCCAGCCGTGCGCGCCTTGACGATGTGATCGACGCGTTGCCGTTGGGGATGGACACGGTGATCGGTGAGCGGGGTGTTAAACTCTCAGGCGGGCAGAAACAACGGCTTTCCATTGCCCGTATCTTTCTCAAGAATCCGCCGATCCTTATCCTTGACGAAGCGACCTCCGCGCTGGATACCGCAACCGAACAGGCGATTCAGCAATCGCTGGCCGAGCTGTCCGAAGGCAGAACCACTTTGGTGATTGCACATCGGCTGGCGACGATTCAGAACGCAGACCGTATTATCGTCGTTGATAAAGAAGGCATCGTTGAGCAGGGGACCCACGAATCTCTGCTGGCCCGTCAGGGCCGGTACGCACAACTCCACGCCGCACAGTTTCGCTAAATATGTCACTGCCTCCCGGGTAAAAAGGGAGGAATTAAAAACCAAAGCCCGTTTTGAATAAAAATCACCCAATACGGGCATTGGTGAAATCTTTATTTTCGTCCAAATCAATCACGCCCGTCATTATTCAATAATCAAATTTGGTTTTATTTTGTTCAGTTATTTTATTAAAAATCCTAAATCAAAAAAAATTACGTAGTACATAAATCTTATGGCTGCATTTTCTATTAATTCGATAATGAACTTATCATGAATATAATTACCCTGCTATGCACTATTTAAATGCAGAGTGATTTATTACTCTGTTAATTCATTAACGATTGTTAACAGAAAAAAACCTTTTGATAAAGGTGATCTGGCTTGCAACAACTTTACAAATCGAAAGGTTTATTGCGCCAAAAAAGTGCATCGCACAATCTTGGTGCAAAACGTTATGCGAAAACCGCATATAATCAGGGGGTTGTGAACTTATGTTTGAAATGTTTGGTTACAACTCTTTACGCAAAAAAGACTTAATGAGTCGAACTTTTCCATTTTAACTTTTTGTGCTCAGTGTTAAGGTTCAAATCGTTTTACAGACAGACGCATTTTAAAACATGTACAAATACTCACAGCCCGATATTCCCGCCATATAAAAGAAAGCGGGCATGAGAACTCCTTTATAAAAAATCAAGGAAACTTAAATAATGATGAAGCGCAGTGTGCTGGCCTTAGCGGTCTCTTTAATTGCAGTGGGTTCTACCGCAAATGCAGCCGAAATTTATAATAAAGACGGTAATAAACTGGACCTTTACGGTCGTGTAACCGCTAAGCATTATTTCTCTGATGACAAAGGCTCAGATGGCGATTTGACTTATGCGCGTTTGGGCTTCAAGGGTGAAACTCAAATTAATGACACACTGACCGGTTATGGCCAGTGGGAATATAACATTCAGGCTAACCACGCTGAAGCGACCAGCGTTGATTCCGACGGCGTGAGCCATGGCGGGACTGAAGGGACTAAAACGCGTCTGGGCTTCGCGGGTCTGAAAATCAAAAACTTCGGTTCTATCGATTTCGGCCGTAACTACGGTGTGGTATACGACGCAATCGGCTATACCGATATGCTGCCAGAGTTCGGTGGCGATACCGGTAACTCTGATAACTTCATGGTAGGCCGTTCTAACAGCCTGGCTACTTACCGTAATCAGGACTTCTTTGGCCTGGTGACCGGTCTGAATATTGCCCTGCAATACCAGGCTAAAAACGAAAACGACGGCCGTGCTGATAAGCGTGCCAACGGTGACGGTTACGGCGCATCCATCGATTATTCTGATATCGCAGGTTCAGGTATCGGTGCTGTTATCGCGGGTTCTTCTTCTGACCGTACCAATAACCAGGCCGCTTCCGCAATCGGTGGTGGTGATAAAGCGTCTGCATGGGCAACTGGCCTGAAATATGATGCTAATCAGGTTTATCTGGCCGCAATGTATAACGAAACCCGCAACCAGCAGCCAATTGCTGGCGGTTACGCTAACAAAACTCAGGGTTACGAATTCGTAGCACAGTACCAGTTCGAAAATGGCCTGCGCCCTTCCGTTGCTTATGTTCAGTCTAAAGCGAAAGATGTTGAAAACATTGGCAATGAAGATCTGGTCAAATACGTTGAAGTGGGCGCAACCTACTACTTCAACAAAAACATGTACACCTATGTTGACTATGCAATCAACCTGATTGATGACAACAACAAACTGGGCGTGAGCTCTGACGACGTTGTTGCTGTAGCACTGACTTACCGCTTCTAAGTTGGTTTGAAAATTATTACCCCATTCTGTGTCTGAAAAAGGTAATCGCAAAGGCAGAGTTCATTGGCTCTGCCTTTTTTTATTGCTGCTTTCCCGTGAATCCCCCGCCACTCGCTTTTTCTCGTTATGTGAAATAATCCCCATAAATTCAATATTCTAATACCCATAACCTGAAGTTATACCCCAGCGCTAAACAAGTATTCGCCGCGTTGTGCCCCCCGTGGAATAGTGTCCTCCGGTCTTACTTAAAACACATTCTAAAATTCATTTCCGGAGAAACTGACATGCAGCAAATACCGAAGCCGTACCTGTTATTCCTGGGCGATGTTATGGATCCACTGGCGGCGAAAACTGCGCGCGGGATACACGTATGGCGCCCTGAAGCCTGTGTCGGACAAATTCGTCTGGCAACGGATTCTGTGTCATTGGGGTTGCCGGATCTGAGCATCGATGAAGCAAAAGCGCAGGGTGCAAAAACCATGGTCCTGGGGACGGCGAATTCGGGTGGGAAATTACCTGCGCACTGGATTGATTCCATTAAAACGGCGATCCGCGCCGGGCTGAACGTAGCGAACGGTTTGCATCAGGGGCTGAACGATATCCCCGAACTGGTGGAACTTGCCGCCGGACATAACGTGCAGTTGTTCGATGTGCGCCATATGCAACCGGAGCTGGATACCGGCACCGGCAAGAAGCGCAGCGGCAAACGCATTCTTACCGTCGGCACCGATTGTTCCGTCGGCAAAATGTACACTTCTCTGGCGCTTGAGGCGGCCATGCGTGAGCTGGATTTGAAAGCAGATTTCCGTGCTACCGGGCAAACCGGCGTGCTGGTGGCCGGTGCCGGTATCGCGATTGATGCCGTGATTGCGGACTTTATTTCCGGTGCGGTCGAAGCATTGGCTCCGGCTAATGAAGATGACCACTGGGACATCATCGAAGGGCAGGGATCGCTCTATCACCCGTCTTTTGCAGGCGTCAGCATGGGCCTGATCCACGGCGCGCAGGCACACTTATTAGTAATGTGTCATGAACTGGGGCGCCCGCACATGCGTCATCTGCCGCACCAGTTTATGCCGACGCTGCGTCAGTGTCTCGACACTAATCTGGCCGCAGCCAGTCTCACCAGCCCGGACGTTAAGATCGCCGGTTTCTCGCTGAACACCTCTGCCGTGAGTGAAGAAGAAGCCAAAATCGCGCTGGCGGAAATCAGCAAAGAATTCGGGGTTCCTGCCACCGATCCGGTACGTTTCGGCATCAAAAATATTGCGCAATGGATCAGGGACAACGGCTGATGACTGAGATGACTTTCCGGTCCGTCGAATTGCCGCTGGCGAAGCCATTTGCAATTTCCCGGGGTACGCGCACCGCTGTCACGGTGGTGCGGGTGACGCTGACTGACGGTGAATTTACCGCAACCGGCGAATGCACGCCCACTGCGCATTATCAGGAATCCCCGCAAAGCGTTTGCGAACAGTTGGATTTAATCCGCCCGCGGGTTGAAGAGGGGCTGACCCGTGAAGCGTTGCAGGAAGTGATGCCGATCGGTTCGGCGCGCAATGCCCTCGACTGTGCAATGTGGCGTCTGGATGCGGCAAAACAGGGCAAAACCTTGTGGCAACTGCTTGATATGCCGAAACCTGTTTCGGTTATCACGGCAGAAACCCTGAGTCTGGATTCCGTGGAGAACATGGCGAAAGCCGCTGAAGTGGCCGCCGCAGGTGGCGCACAGTTGCTGAAAATCAAACTCGACCGTGAGCAGATTATTGAGAAAGTCGCCGCTATACGCGCGGCAGCACCGCTGGTGACGCTGGTGGTGGATGCTAACGAGGCCTGGCAGGGTTTGGATCTCGGCAGCCTTTTTCAGGCGCTGCACGAATATAACGTGGCGATGATTGAACAACCGCTTCCGGCAGGTAACGACAAAGATCTGGTGCGTTGTTTGCATCCTATCCCTGTCTGCGCCGACGAAAGCTGTCACGAACGTTCGGATATCGCCGGTTTGCGCGACCGTTACGAGATGATCAACATCAAACTCGATAAATGCGGCGGGCTGACCGAAGCGCTGGCGATGACCGAAGAAGCCCGCCGTCTGGGGCTGCGGATTATGGTCGGGTGCATGCTCGGGTCTTCCATTGCGATGGAAGCCGCGCTGCCGGTGGCGGTTCAGGCCGAACGTGTCGATCTGGATGGCCCGATCTGGCTGGCGCAGGACGCCGAACCGGCATTGCGCTACGAGAATGGCGAAGTCTGGCTCTGATTTTTAACTGCTATATAAAGGAGACGTTTTTTGATTAATGAACAGCCATCGCCAATTTTGCAGATTAACGATTTGTCGGTGACATTTTCAGGCCGGCAGGGCAAAACTCAGGCGCTGAAAGGCGTTTCCTTTTCTATTAACAAAGGTGAAGTGGTGGCGGTGGTCGGCGAAAGCGGATCCGGTAAGTCCGTCACGTCACTGAGCGTCATGGGGTTGCTGCCGGATTCCGCGCATATCGACGGCGGCACGGTCAATTTCTTCGGGCGCGACGGCACCCGGCACGCCCTCAATTCTCTGTCAGATGAGTCCCGGCGTAAGCTGCGTGGCCGTGAAATGTCGATGATCTTTCAGGAGCCGATGACGTCGCTGAACCCGGTATTACGGGTCGGCGATCAGCTCACGGAAGGGCTGCTCGATCACGGGATGGCGACCAAAGCCAATGCGCTTAATATTGCACGCGACTTGCTTAAACAGGTGCGTATCCCCGACGTTGAACGCATTCTCAAATGTTATCCGCACGAACTTTCCGGCGGGATGCGTCAGCGCGTAATGATTGCGCAGGCGCTGGCCTGTGATCCGGCCTTGCTGATTGCCGACGAGCCCACGACTGCGCTGGATGTCACCGTTCAGGCGCGCATTCTGCAAATCCTGCGTGACCTGCAACAGGGCACCGACATGTCCGTGCTCTTTATTACGCATGACATGGGCGTTGTCGCCGAAATTGCCGACCGCGTGGTGGTGATGTATCAGGGCAACGTGGTCGAACAGGGCAGCGTGACCGAAATTTTTGCCCACGCGCAGCACCCTTATACCCGCGCGCTGCTGGCTGCCGTGCCGAAACTGGGTGACATGCAGGGGCTGAAATGGCCACGCCGTTTTCCGCTGCTCAGCGCCCCTAAAAATGGCGCAAATAAGCAATCGATTGCAGGTGATGAACCTCACACTTCAGCCGCCGGAGGTGATCAGAAAACCGCAGATTACGACGCACCGCCACTCCTCGACGTGCGCGGGCTTCGGGTCTGCTATCCGATCCGTTCCGGCGTGCTGTCGCGCGTGACCAAAGAAGTGCACGCCGTGGAGCAAATCGATTTCTCTATCTGGCCGGGGGAAACGCTGGCGCTGGTCGGGGAAAGTGGCTGCGGAAAATCCACCACCGGACGGGCGATTTTGCGTCTGGTCGGCAGCGAATCGGAAAGCATTCATCTGGAAGGCAAAGAAATTACGCTGATGCGCGACACGCCGTTTCAGGCCGTACGCCGCCAGATTCAGATGGTCTTTCAGGATCCGTACGCCTCGCTGAATCCGCGCCTGACCGTCGGTTTTTCTATTGCAGAACCTTTATTGCTCCACGGCCTGAAAAAGTCGCTGGCAGATGCCACGCCGGTGGTGAATCAGTTGCTCAAAAGTGTCGGGCTGGATCCTTCTCATGCACGGCGCTACCCGCATGAATTCTCCGGCGGCCAGCGCCAGCGTATTGCTATTGCGCGCGCGATGGCGTTGCAGCCGCAGGTGATTATTGCAGATGAAGCGGTATCGGCGCTGGATGTCTCGATTCAGGCGCAGGTGGTCAATCTGATGATGGACTTACAGCGCGACACCGGCGTGGCCTGGCTGTTTATCTCGCATGACATGGCGGTGGTGGAACGCATCGCCAACCGGGTCGCGGTGATGTATAGCGGGCAGATCGTCGAGATTGGCCCGCGCGATGCGGTATTTAGCAATCCTCAACACGCTTACACCCGACGCCTGCTCAGTTCGGTGCCAGTGGCCGATCCGACACAGCGTGCGCTCCGTAATTTTGATGATGTGGAAGTAAAGTCGCCGGTGCATCCGGCAGGTGTACAGATAGAAAAACTTAAATATTCCCGGGTCAGCGAACATCACTGGGTCGCACAGGGATAAATCATATTTCTTTTTGGGAACACACAGGAGAAGACCATGCACTCGACGTTTCTGCGTAAAAGCCTGCTGGCAGCAGGGCTGGCGTTATGTTTTGCCGCTTCAGCACAGGCTAAAGATCTGCGCATCTCTATGTATGCCGACGTGACCGGTTTTGATCCGCACGACACCACGGATACGCTGAGCTACTCCATCCAGAGTGGCATTTTTGAACGCCTGTTCCAGTTCGACAGCAAAATGGCCGTCGTGCCGGTGCTGGCGACCGATTACACCAGCAACAGCGACGCCACCGAATTCACCATCAACCTGCGTCACGACGTGACCTTCCAGGACGGTACGCCGTTTAACGCCGATGCGGTAAAAGCCAACCTCGATCGTTTGGCGAATCCGGCGAATCATCTGAAGCGCAACTCGCTGTTCAGCATGATCAAATCGGTAGACGTGACGAGCCCTTATCAGGTCAAAATCACGCTGAATAAACCGTTTGGCGCGATGATCAACACGCTGGCTCACCCGTCTGCGGTCATGCACAGCCCGGCGTCGTTAAAACAGTATCCGAACGAGCAGGATCTGAGCGTACATCCGGTCGGCACGGGGCCGTTTAAATTCGTCGAATGGCAGCAGGGCAAAGACGTCAAGCTGGTGAAATACGACAATTACTGGCAAAAAGGCTGGCCGAAAGTCGATTCCGTAACGTTGTATCCGACGCCGGAAGATTCCACGCAGGTGGCAAAACTGAAATCCGGCGGCGTCGATGCCGTTTATCCACTGCCGTCTGATCTGGTAGAAACCGTGAAAAGCGATCCGAAACTCGATATCGCGCAGGATCCGGGCATTTACCTGTATTACATCGCCTTCAACACGCAGAAAAAAGAGTTCTCCGACGTGCGCGTCCGTCAGGCCATCAACTACGCCATTGACCGTAATTTATGGCTGAAAGTGGGCTTCGCCGGTTTAGGGTCACCATCCACGTCGCCGCTGCCGAAAAACGTCCAGTTCTACCAGAAGCAAACCACGCCGGATTACAGCTACAACATCGCCAAAGCAAAAGAGCTGATGAAAGAAGCCGGTTATGAGAAAGGCTTCGATGTGGAAATGTGGAGTTCGAATAAAACCGACCGCATTCGCAGCGCGCAGTTCCTGAAACAGCAACTCTCGCTGATTGGTGTGCGCGTGAAGCTGGTGCCGATGGATGCCGGAACCCTGACGCAGCGTCTGTGGAGCACGCCTAAACCGGCAGATGCGAAAGTCGAAATGTATTACGGCGCATGGTCGGCCTCGACCGGTGATGCTGACTGGGCGCTGCGCCCGCTGTTCGCTACCGAATCGTGGATCCCGTCGGCCTACAACGTGTCGTACTACAGCAACAAACAGGTTGATGCGGCGATCACCGCCGGGTTGCAAACCGCCGACGTTGAAAAACGTAAAGCGGCCTATGCCGATGCGCAGAAACTGCTGTGGGCCGATGCGCCGGTGGCGTATCTGGGTGTACCGGACAATCTGGTCGGTAAGAGCAAAGCGTTGTCCGGCGTCTACATGCTGGCCGACGGTTCTCTGATTTTCAATCAGGCACAGTTTAAGTAATTGATTGCCAGAACGTGTATGCGGTTTACTCCCTCCCCCTTCGCAGGGGGAGGAGCAAAGGCCAGACCTTCGGTCAGCTCTCTCTTCTGCGCCGGGGATGAGTAAACCGTCATCAATATCCAGGCTCAGGGAAACACATTTATGCTGACCTATTTTCTCCGCCGGATACTGGAAATGATCCCTGTTTTACTGGTGGTGTCATTACTGGTATTTGGATTTATCAAGCTGCTGCCGGGTGACCCTGCGCGTATTTACGCCGGTCAGGATGCGCCGATTGAGGCGGTTGAGTCAGCGCGGCAACTGCTTGGTCTGAATGATCCGCTTCCGGCGCAGTACTGGCACTGGCTCGACGGTATGGTACATGGTGATCTGGGCACGACATACCGCACGCGTCAGCCGGTGTTAAGCGTGATCGAAAGCGGATTTATGCCCACGCTGCTGCTGGCGCTGGCCGGTTTCGCCTGGTCAGTGGTTTTGGGGCTGGTGATTGGCGTGGTGTCAGCGCTTAAACGCGGTAAATGGCAGGACTGGACGCTGATGAGCATGGCGGTCGGCGGGATTTCCATGCCGCCGTTCTGGCTCGGATTGCTGCTGATTCAGTTTGTTGCGATGCCGTTTGGGATATTTGCCGTCAGTGGATTTAACCAGCCGACCGACATCATTTTACCGGCGATTACGCTCGGTTCTTCGGTCGCGGCGGTCATGGCGCGTTTCACCCGTTCGGCGTTTCTCGATGTCGCGCAGGAAGATTATGTCCGCACCGCCAATGCCAAAGGCTTACGTGCGCGGCTGGTGACCTGGAAACACATCATGCGCAACGCGCTGATCCCGATTATCACCATGCTGGGCTTACAGTTTGGCTTCCTGCTCGGCGGCTCGATTATTGTTGAAAGCGTCTTTAGCTGGCCCGGGCTGGGCTGGTTACTGATCGAATCCATCAAAACGCAGGATCAGCCGGTAATTCAGGCGCTGGTGATGCTTTTTGTGTTTGAATTTATTCTCATTAATCTGCTGGTTGACGTGCTGTACGCCGTCGTCAATCCTGCCATTCGCCTGCGCTAGGAGCTGCATATGACCGATCCTGTCTCAGTGCCTGGAGAAAACCAACCGGCAGCGGTTGCTGCGCAGAGTGATGATATCCGCTCGCCGTGGTACGACTTTTTCCAGACGTTTATCCGCCATCCGATGGCACTGGTGTCCGGCGGATTCATTCTGCTGCTGATCCTGGTGGCCATTTTTGCGCCGTGGCTCGCGCCTTATGATCCGATGACGCCGGACTGGATGGCGCTGGGCGTCGGCCCGACGCCGGAACACTGGTTTGGCACCGATGATTTAGGCCGCGACGTGCTCAGCCGTATTATTTATGGCGCACGGATTTCGCTCTACGTCGGCATTTTCTCGGTCACGCTGGGCATGATTGCCGGTGTTTTGCTCGGGTTGCTGGCCGGTTATTATGGCCGCTGGGCCGACATGCTGATCATGCGCGGATCCGACGTTCTGTTCGCGTTCCCAGGCATGTTGCTGGCGATAGCCGTGGTCGCCATTCTCGGCCCCGGGCTGAATAACGTGATTATCGCCGTGGCGGTGTTCAGCGTGCCGGTTTTTGCCCGCATCGTGCGCGCGGCAACGTTATCCATCAAACAAAGTGCCTACGTGGAAGCAGTGCGCTGCGTCGGTGCGCCTGACCGCGTGGTGATTTTGCGCCATATTCTGCCGGGCACGCTCTCGAACGTGATTGTCTATTTCACCATGCGCATCGGCACCAGCATTCTCACCGCCGCCAGTTTGAGTTTTATCGGCCTTGGCCCGGAACCGGACGTGCCGGAGTGGGGCAATATTCTGGCGATGAGCCGTAACATGATGATGGCGGGCAAATGGAACGTCAGCGTTTTCCCGGGTCTGGCGATATTCCTCACGGTTCTGGCGTTTAATTTGCTCGGCGATGCGCTGCGTGACACGCTTGATCCTAAACTGAAGAAGTAATTTCTGACTGAATTCATGACATGAAACGGAAGAGTGATGCACCTGCAAGATAATGAAGACGAATTCACGCAGCAGGCGCTGGCGACCTTGCTGCAACGCTGGCGCAAAACGCGTCAGATCTTTCACCCGCGTTTTCCCTGCGGGCCGGCCAATTCCATCACTGACGTCGCGGGCGTGACCGTCGGCCACAGCACGCTGGCGGCGGGGGATATCCAGACCGGCGTCACCGCGGTTGTGCCGCCGGGCGATAACCTTTATGAAACCCCGTTGCCGTGCGGCGCGGCGGTGTTGAATGGTTTTGCCAAACCCATGGGACTGATTCAGATAATGGAACTGGGCGAACTGCAAACGCCCATTCTGCTCAGCAATACCTTCGCCACCGGCACCTTGTTCAACGCGCTGGTGAAGCGCAGCTGCGAACAGTTCCCGCAAATTGGCCGACCGGACGCGACCATTAATCCGGTGATCCTGGAATGTAATGACTTCTATCTTAACGATATTCAGGCGATGGCGGTCAGCGAAGACGACGCGCTGACCGCACTCGACGGCGCGGCAAAAACGTTCGCCCGTGGCAGCGTGGGGGCGGGGCGTGGCATGAGCAGTTTCGGCCTCAAAGGCGGGATCGGCACGGCATCGCGCTGGTGTGAAGAGCTTAACGCAACGCTCGGCGTGCTGGTGCTGGCGAATTTCGGCAAGCTGTCCGAACTGACGCTCGACGGCGTGCGCGTCGGGGGCGCCATCGCGCAAATCCAGCCACAACTTGCTCCGCAGGTGGACGCCGGTTCCATCATTATCATCATGGCCTGCGACCGTTATCTCGACAGCCGCCAGCTCGGGCGGATCGCCAAACGCGCCGGAGCCGGGTTAGGGCGTCTGGGCAGCTACTGGGGCCACGGTTCCGGTGATATCGCACTGGCCTTTTCAACTGAGCGTGAAGGTGCCACGTTACCGGATGCCAGATTAGAACCGCTGCTGGCGCTGGCAGCAGATGCTACAGAACACGCTATTATTGATGCCTTACTGAGTGCAGAAACCGTCTGCGGATTCGACGGACATTACCGGCTGGGGCTGGCTTATCTCCTTGATAATCTGGCAAAGTAGTCTTTTGCCAAACCCCCTCCCGACCTCCCCCTTAGCAGGGGGAGGAGCAAATAAACTGAAAGGGAACCCATAATGAAAATCTTTATCTCTGCTGACATCGAAGGTATTGCGGGCGTGATGCGCCCCGAGCAATGCAGCCCGGGCAATGCGGATTACGACGCCGCGCGGGCGCTGATGGAAGGCGAAGTGAATGCGGCCATTGACGGTGCATTTGCCGGTGGCGCAACCGAAGTCACGGTCGCTGACAGCCACGCGATGATGCAGAACCTGCGTGCGGAAAAAATCGACCCGCGCGCCCGGCTGGTGCAGGGTAAACCGCGCGGATTATCGATGGTTGAAGGCCTGCAACAGCAGCAATACGACGGACTGATGTTTGTCGGCTACCACACCGCCGCCGGGGAAAATGGCGTGCTGGCGCATACCATTAATGGCCGTGCCTTCTACCGCGTCAAACTCAATGGCAACGTGGTCGGTGAAAGTGATTTGTACGCCGCCGCCGGTGCCGAACTGAACGTTCCGCTGTGGCTGGTGACCGGTGACGATCATCTCGAAACCTGGATCCGCCGTCATTACCCGGAATCCCAGTACGTCTGCGTAAAACGCGCGATTTCCGCCAACGCTGCCGAATCCGACAGCCCGTCAATTGCCTGCGCAAAAATCCGTAAACAGGCGACGATTGCTGTCAGCAAACCCGCGCCGCTCACCGCCGGAAGATTCAGCGGCCCGTACCATCTTGAGCTGATGGCCGCCAGACCGGTGCTGGCCGACTTATTCAGCCTGATCCCGGGGGTTGAGCGTATTGACGCCGTCACCGTGGGCTATCACAGCCCGAACGTCGCCAATATTATCAGCCTGTTAAGCGCGTTTTCTTACCTTGCGACGACGCAGAAATAAATGCGCTTACGCCACATTGAAGTCTTTCAGGCGGTATTACAGGCAGGCAGCGTCAGCGGTGCGGCCCGCCTGCTCAACGTTTCGCAGCCCAACGTCAGCCGCGTACTGAACCATGCCGAACAGCAACTGGGTTTTACGCTTTTTGACCGCACGCCGCAGGGGCTGATCGTCACGCCCGAAGGCCGCCGTCTGATGCCGGAAGTAGAGGCGTTGTTCAGCCATATTCAGGCGATTGGCGAACTGGCGGAGCAGTTGCGTCAGGGCGAAGGCCAGCACGTGCGCATCGGTTCGGCGCACGCGCTCGGGCACAGCGTGATGGCTCCGGTACTGGTAGATTTTCGCCGCCAGACGCCCGGCGGCAGCGTCGAACTGGTGACCGGGCATTTCAATACGCTGAGCCAGGATCTGCTGCAATACAAAATGGATTTCGCCCTGGCGTTCGGCGAGCAGGCCACGCAGGAGCTGGTCGCTGAGTCGATTTATCAGGCCAACATGGTGGCGTTATTACCGAAAGATTCTGAGGTCGAAGGCCCGGTGTCGCTGGCATGGTTATGTGAAAACGACTTACTGATGCTCCAGCAGCAGGATCCGCTCGGACAGGTGCTCAACCGCGTCCTGCGTGAAAACGGCCTGATGCCGCATTCAGCCTTGTTCATTAAAACCTATTCCGTGATTGCCGACATGGTGCTGGCAGGCGGCGGTGTCGGCGTTGTTGATACGTTTACCGCCCGGCGGTATGTCGATCAGTTGAAGATTGTGCCTGTCGTGGAGGCACTGCCGTTTGAGGTGATCCTGCTGAGCAGGAAGGATCAACCTGCTTCGCAGGCGGCGTTAAAGCTTAAACAGCTGATTCGCAGGAAATTGTGGGAGCTGGGGGAGGACAAAAGGGGGCTTTTGAATCCCTGATTCGGAGTCTGCTTCAAATTCAAATTCAAATTCAAATTCAAATTCAAATTCAAATTCAAGGTCGTGGGCGTCGGCCCACACCGACCAAAGACCCGGTAACGCGCGGGTCTCTGGACTCTGCGCTTTTTTAACTGCGCGCTGCCGCTGGAACGATGGACATGTTCTGTTACTCCGATGAGTGGCGCGAAATCTTGCCGCTGCGCGGTTCCTTCCCTACGGGCTTCGAGCCTGAGGTCTCGAACTCTCGGTCAGCAAAATTTCTGAGCGCGCCAGTTTACCTTTCTTAAAGATAAAAGCAGACCGTTTTTGAATTGAAAAAGCCATTAGCCGCTTTCAGAAAGCTTGCCGCGCGAAGCGTTTCGAGACCTGTGGCTCGAAACCGAGAAAGGGAACCGCGCAGCGGCAAGTTTTCGCGGCAATAACAGTGGCACCTGAAACATAGTCAGCAAGCGACAGCACGTGTTTTAAAAAAGCGTGGGAGATCAAAGAGGGAGGCGCTTTCCTCCCTCTTTGGCGGTTTCGGCGCGAAAAGCCATGTGATAACAGTTGTTGAGAAACCGAAATTTTCTCGATCCGTTACCAGCCCCACGGCGAGTGAGAAAACCAAAACTTAACGGCTTTTAAAGCCGCCCCGTTGCCTCTACCGGATCTCATTTACATACATAAAATGGTCTGTACTAAACCGGTGATGCGCCATGATCACCGGTACTGCGCTCTGATCAAATGACACCTCGTCAATCACCATCACCGCGTGCGGGGCTTCCAGTTCCAGCCATTTCAGGTCGTCGGCATCGGCCATTTCCGCAATTAACTGCTCGCGAACGGCGGCTACGCGCACGCCGTATTTTTCCAGCAGGAACCGGTATAACAACGGCGGTAATGCATCAGCAGCGGGGAAATCGGGCAGGCGTTCAGCCGGTAAAACCAGCCGTTCGTGCATCGCCGGTATCCCCTTAACGCGCCGTAAACGCTTAAGACGGATCACTGCCGCACCGCAGCCAATTTGCAGTTTCTCCGCTTCGTGCGCACTGGCTTCCCCGGTCTGGTAATCCAGCAAAATAGTTTCGGAATTGAGCAGGGCACCGTCGCGGCCATGCATGCGGAAATACTGAAAGAAATAGCTCAGGTTATGCAGCGGTGCCCAGCCGGTGACAACCGTGCCGGTTTTGCGCCGGCGCATCAGCATCCCCTCCGTGGTCAGCGCTGAAAGCGCCTTGCGCACAGTGCCAACGGAAACCCCGAAGTCTGCCGCCAGCGCATTTTCACTCGGCAAAACCGTGCCAGGCGGTAAATCGCCAATCAGAATGGATTCGCTGATATGGCGTTTCACCACTTCGTATAACGGTGCGGATTCCCTCTCACTCAGACGGGCAAAAGGGGAAGCGTCCTGCTCTGTTTTATTTTCTTGTGTCATACCTGATTACCTATTGACCTGAACGGACATCTGCTTTATCTATAAACTATATAGAAATAGAATAAAGCGAGTATAGCATGTCGTGTGAAGGAAGTTTGCAAATTGCTCTGGACTCCATCCGGCAGGACGAAGCCGCCATTTTACAGGATCTCAGCCAGATGCTGGAGGTTGATACCTGCTTCCCGCCAGGTTCCGGTTATCCGGCTTTTGCCCGTCTGATGGAAACTCTGCTCGAACCGATGGGTTTTGAGTGCCAGCGGGTCAGTGTGCCGCAATCACTGTGGCAAACGCCGGACGGCAGTGCGCAGGGCGAACGGGTCAACGTGATTGCCACCTTGCCGGGTAAAGCGGCGCAGGCCTGCAATCTCTATTTCCATGTCGATACGGTTCCGGCTGGAGATGGCTGGAACTATCCGCCACTGGCACTGACGCAGGCGGAGGGCAAACTGATTGGCCGCGGCGCGGCTGACATGAAGGGAACTATTGTCGCGACGCTGGCGGCGATCCGCGCGGCACAGCGTTACGGGCTGGTGCTGAAATTTAATCCGGTTCTGCTGTTATGCACCGATGAAGAAGGCGGGCTGTATCCCGGCGTGCGCTATCTTGCCGAACAAAAACTATTTTCCGGCCATATGCTGAGCTTCAATGGCGGAGCGGTGCCGCGTATCTGGGGCGGCTGTTTCGGCAGTCTCGATCTCAAAATTTCTATCACCGGCCGCTCGGCGCATTCCGGCGATCCGGTAGGTGGGATTAATGCCATCGAAGAAAGCCTGCCGCTGATGAATGCACTGTACGCGCTGAAACGTGACGTTGAACAGCGTGCTTCAGCAATGCCTGCGCCGCCGCATTTTGAGGGGCGTCCGCTGACGTCGCGCCTCACGCTCGCCGCCGCGCAGGGCGGAGGTAAAGGCTCCACCATTCCCGCCCGTTTTGAGGTGCTGGTTAACCGCCGCTATTCGCCGGAAGAACCTTTTGACGTGGTGTTCAAAGAACTCACCGACTGCATTGATCAGGCGATGAAAAATTCTGCAGCACTGAACGTGGAGTATCACCTTATCGGGCATCTGGCACCGGTCAGCGATCCGACCGGCCCGCACTGGCCGCGCTGGCTTGCGGCGCTGAGCCGGGGTTTTGGCTTCCACGCAAACGATTTCGCGGTGTGGGGATCATCGACCAGTTCTGACATGGGCTGGGTTCAGCAGGCAGGCATTCAGGAAATTTTACTCGGCGGGCTGGCCCGGCCGGAAAACCGTATCCATGCGTCGGACGAATACACAACGATGCAGGACGTAGTCGCGTTATCGCAGTCCATTCTTGCTTATTTAGCTTCTGATTTTATTCCCACAGAAAATTCGCCAACCCAGGGCTTTTTTCATTCTGCAGAGAGGGTTTAATAATGTGTGCAATGAAAGGCGTTAACCGCCGTCAGTTTATCGCAGGATCCACTATTCTCACCGGCGCGGCCATGTTGCCGTGGTCAGGGAATGTTGCCGCTGCCGTTTCCAGCGCCACCGATGCCAGCGGTGCACCGCGCAAGGGCGGCGTGCTGCGTATCAGCGTCGATCAGGCGGCGGGAATGCTTAATCCGCAACAGGCTCGGGTTAACCCGGAATATCTGGTGGCTGAGTTGCTTTACAGCGGCCTGACACGTCTGACGCAGGACATGAAAGCCGAAGCGGATTTGGCCGAATCCTGGAAAGCCAGTGATGACTTAACGCAGTGGACGTTCACCCTGCGAAAAAACCTCAGTTTCCATGACGGTTCTGCCTGTACCTCTGCCGACGTGCTTGCCAGCCTGAACGCTATCCTCGATGCAAAAAATGCCTCGCCGGGCCAGCACAATATCGGCCCCATCAAAACCGTGAGCGCGCCGGATGCCAGTACAGTCGTGATTGGTACCGACGGGCCTTACGCCGATCTGCCGGTCATGCTGGCGTACCCCGATGCCAAAATTATTCCTGCGGCGATTTCGAATGGGCAGCTGGAACGCCTGAGCAAAGAAGCCATCGGGACCGGGCCGTTCAAACTGGTGTCATTTGACCCCGAACGCCTGATTGTCGTTGAGCGTAACCCGCATTATTACGACCCGTCCCGCCCGCATCTGGACCGCGTGGAAGTGGTGGTCTACCCGGACGCTATCGCCGAAGGTTCCGCACTGATTGCCGGTGATACCGATCTGATGTTGTCCGCGGCGTCTACCGAATTTGCACGCCTGTCGAAATCCGCCGGTGTCGTGCCGCTGCGCGTGCCGTCCGGCCAGTTCCTCAACGTTAATATGGGTTGCGACGTTAAACCCTTCAACGATGTGCGTGTCCGTCAGGCACTGGCGTTGTGCGTTGATCGCAAAGCCACCGTCGATTTCGTGGCCGAAGGCTACGGCACGCCGGGCAACGATACGCCGCTGAACTCAGCTTATCCGTATTATCTGAACGAACCTCTGAAAGCGCCGGATTACGCCAAAGCTAAAGCGCTGCTGAAAGACGCCGGCTATCCTGACGGGCTGGATCTGACGCTGATTGCGTCCGATAAACCATCAACCCGCACACAGCTCGGTATTGCGCTGCGTGAAATGGCTAAACCGGGCGGTTTTCGTATCAATGTGCAGACAATGGCGCACAGTACCTATCTCGATCAGGTCTGGAAAAAGGGCAATTTCTATGTCGGTTTCTACAATATGCAACCGACGCCGGACGCCGTTTTCTCGCTGTTGTACACCTCAACCGCCTCCTGGAACGAAACCCGCTGGAACAATGCGGAGTTTGATGCCGCTGTAAAAGCCGCGCGTGAAACCGCCGACCCGGCAAAACGCACCGGGCTTTATGCTACGGCGCAGAAACTGATGCATGACGAAGTGCCTTCGCTGATCCCGGCTTTCTTTGATTTGCTGGCGGCAGGGCGTGATTACGTCGCCGGTTATCAGCTGCATCCGCGCGGTGCCGTATTCCGCCTTGATCATGTGTGGCTGACGGCGAAAGCCCCGACCCGGAAATAACAGGGGGCATTTATTGTGACGGCGAGTTATCTGTTTAAACGTTTCATGCTGGTGATTTACACGCTGCTGGTGGTGTCGCTGCTGGTGTTTGGCATCACGCAACTTTTACCGGCAGATGCTGCCGTCACGCTGCTGGGCCAGAACGCCACGCCGGAAGCGCTGGCGGCAGTGCGTGCGCGTCTGGGGCTGAATGCCCCGGCGTGGCTGCAATACTGGCACTGGCTCAGTGGCGTGCTGCACGGTGATTTCGGCCAGTCGATGCGCAACGGTTTGCCGGTGGCACCTGTGATTATGGCCGCACTCGGGCGTTCGTTGCTGCTGGCGGCCTGCGCGCTGTTGCTGATGCTGGTCGTCGCCATCCCGCTCGGCATCTGGGCGGCGGTGCGACGCGGAAAGCTGGCCGATATGCTGGTCAGCGTGCTGTCGTACGTCGGCATTTCGTTTCCGGAATTCGTGACTGCCACGCTGCTTTTGCTGCTGTTTGCTGATGTCTGGCAAATTCTCCCCGCTACGGGCTACGTGCCGCTGACCGAGGATTTCTGGGGCGGTATCAGCCATCTGATCCTGCCCTCCGTCACCGTGGCGATGATTCTGGTTGCCCACGTTTCCCGTATGGTTCGCTCGGAAATGGTTGACGTTTTGCAGACGGACTATATCCGCGCTGCGCACCTGAAAGGGTTGTCCCGCCGCCGGATCCTGTGGCGCCACGCACTGCGTAATGGCCTTTTGCCGACGATTACCATTGTGGCACTCGATGTCGGTTATCTGCTCGGCGGCATTGTCGTCGTGGAAGAAATCTTTGCGATCCCCGGGATTGGCCGTGAGCTGATTGTGGCGGTGCAGGCACGGGATTTGCCGACCATTCAGGCCGGCGTGCTGATCCTGGCGGCGACCTATTCCGTCGTTAATTTCCTGGCCGATCTGGCCTATGTTTTCCTCGATAAACGGATCAGTTATGCGTGATGTGATGAAGCATTTAATCCGTTCGCCGCAGGGCGCTGTCGGGTTGTTTATCTTATTTCTGGCCGCGCTGATGGTGTGCGGTGGGGCGCATGTTGCGCCTTATGATCCGGAATCTATTTCGATTCTGGCGCGCTACAAAGCGCCTTCTCTGGATCACTGGTTTGGCACCGATCAGCTAGGGCGCGATATTTTCAGCCGTGTCATGGTTGGCGCACGGGCCACGATTGTGCTGTCTTTGCTGGCGACCTTTATTTCAATGGTCATTGGCGCGGTGATCGGCACCGCCAGCGCGTATCTGGGGGGCAAAACAGACGAAGCGATTATGCGCACGATGGACGCGGTGATGTCGATTCCGAGCCTGCTGTTTGCCTTGTTAATCGTCAGCACGCTCGGCCAGAGCAGTTTCAATGCCGTGCTGGCTATCACCATCGCGTTTGTTCCCGGCATGGTGCGCATCGCCCGCAGCGTCTCGCTGGCGGCGCGTCAGCAGGATTACATCAGCGCGGCCATTGCGCGGGGTGAAGCCACGCACTACATCATTTTGCGTGAAATGCTGCCCAATATTGTCGCGCCTATTATCGTTGAGGCGACGATCCGCGTGGCCTTCGCCATCATGCTGTTCGCTACCCTGAGCTTTCTCGGGTTGGGTGCGCAGCCGCCAGAGCCGGAGTGGGGGCTGATGGTGTCCGAAGCCCGCGCCTATTTCTTTAATGCCCCGTGGATGATGCTGATCCCCGGTGTGGCGATTGCCCTGGTGGCGATTGGTTTTAACCTGCTGGGCGACGGCCTGCGTGATGCGCTCAATCCGAGGAGCCACTGATGACTGAAGCCCTGTTAGCCATTGAAAATTACAGCCTCGATTACCAGTTGCCCGATGGACAGCCATTACAGGTTTTGCAGGATATCTCCCTTAGCGTTCAGCGTGGCGAAGTGGTCGGGCTGGTCGGTGAGTCCGGTTCAGGCAAAACCACGCTGGGCTGGTCAATCATGCGGTACATGGCCGCTAACGCCCGTGAACGCGGCGGGCGAATTCTGCTGGCCGGGGAGGACCTCTGTCAGATGCCGAAACCGCAGATAGAAAATCTGCGCGGCGGCAAACTGGGCATGATCTTTCAGGATCCCAGTGCATCCCTTAACCCGACATTGACGCTGGGCGAGCAGGTGAGCGAAGTGCTGATCCGCCATCGCGGGCTGGATGCGAAACAGGCACTGGAGCTGGGCATCCGGCTGCTGAGTGATGTTGAATTGAAAAATCCGGCAGCGATGATGAAACGCTATCCGCATCAGGTGTCCGGGGGGGAAAAGCAACGTGTGCTGATTGCCACCGCGTTTGCCTGTGAACCGCAATGCCTGATTTTCGACGAACCGACTACCGCGCTGGATGTGATCAGCTCGGCGCAGATTCTGGCGCTGTTTGCCCGCCTGCGTGAAAAAACGGGCGTCGCCTCGCTGTATATCTCTCACGATCTGGCGCTGGTCTCAGCTGTTGCCGATCGTGTCTGTGTGCTGGAAAAAGGCCACATCGTTGAGCAAGCCGCGGCGCGAACGTTATTCCTCGCACCGCAGCACGCCTATACGCAAAAGCTGGTCGCTGCGGTGCCCGATCCGGCGCAACGTCTGACTGACCCGGCACCGGTTTCTGTTCAGCCCCTGCTTAGCCTGGAAAACATCAATATCGACTATGGCCGTCACGGCCTGCTGGACAAACTGTTCCGGCGTGAAAACGGTAAAACACGCGCCGCATCGGACATCTGCCTGACGGTGCATCGCGGTGAAATTGTCGGTGTTGTCGGGGAATCCGGTTCCGGCAAATCGTCGCTGGCAAAAGCCCTGACCGGCCTGGTGCCGTTTAGCGGAAAAATCGATTTTAACGGCTACAACCTTTTTGGCCGTGCAGAAATGGATAAAGACTACCGTCGCCGTGTGCAGATGATTTTCCAGCATCCGGATGCTTCGCTCAATCCACGGCAGCGCATCGGCGAAATCATCGCGCGGCCACTGCGGTTGTACGGCCTGCCAAAAGGGGAAACCGAAGCGCAGGCGGTGACTCGTTTACTTGAGGACGTGCGGCTACCCGCCAGTTTCGCCCGGCGTTTTCCGCATGAACTGTCCGGTGGTCAGAAGCAGCGCGTGGCGATTGCCCGGGCGTTCGCCCATCCGCCGGAGCTGGTGATTTGCGATGAAATTACGGCTGCGCTGGACGTTTCGGTACAGGCCACGGTCATTGAGCTTCTGCTGGAATTGCGCCGTCGCTACGGTACGGCTTACCTGTTTATTACCCATGATCTGAATCTGATCCGCCAGATTGCACACCGCGTGGCAGTGATGTATCGCGGCGATTTACTGGAGGTGCTGCCGGGGGATGCGATGGCGCAGCACGCCAGCCACGATTATACCAGGGCGTTGCTGGCGGCGGTGCATGCGCCAGAAACGGCTGTGAAATAAAATATCTGAAATTGAAAGGGTTACCTATGAATTCTCAACAATTACTGGCTGCAATTGACGACGAGTATTGCCTGAATTTTCTGGCGAGAATGGTCCAGCACAAAAGTTACAGCCAAACCGACGGCGAACGGAAACTGGCGGAATATATGGCCAGTCAGATGCAGATGCTGGGGCTGGAAACGCAACTGCAACCCGTTCCGGGTGAGCGTCTGAACGCCATCGGTACGCTGCGCGGAACCGGCAGCGGGAAAAGCCTGTTGTTCAACGGCCACCTTGACACCAACCCGGTGACCGAAGGCTGGACGGTCGATCCGTGGGAAGGAAAAATTGACGATGAATTTATTTACGGCATCGGCGTTTCCAACATGAAAGCCGGCGATGCGGCCTATTTTTGCGCGCTTAAAACGCTTATCGACAACGGTGTGAAACTGAAAGGCGATGTGATCCTCACTTATGTGGTGGGGGAATTGCAGGGCGGGATCGGCACCATTGCGGCCATCGAGCAGGGCGTGAAAGCGGATTATTTCATCAACTCGGAGCCGACTGACGTGCAGGCCATGACCATGCACGCCGGGTCGCTGATGTTTACCATCGAACTGACCGGTGATACGCGCCATCTCTCCAAGCGTGAAGAAGCGGTCGATGCCATTCAGGCGGCGATCGCGCTGATCCCGCGTATTAACAACATCACGTTTACCGGTGCAGAAACGGACGACCACCGTAAAATTAATCGCGGCCATATCGGTACCGTTCACGGTGCGTTGGGGCGTGATTTGCAAGAGTGGCGTCCGCCGCAGGTGGCGGATTTTGCCCGTCTCAGCGGCTCGGCGCGCTTTGCGCCGGGGCAGACGGTCGATACCGTGCTGGCCGATTTACAGGCGCTGCTCGATGATTTGTGTGCTGAATTCCCCGGCTTGCAGGCTGAGTTGTTTGATGATGGCAAACGTCATCGCCCGACCATGTTGCCCTTCGAAGTCTCAGTGGAGTCTCCGATCGTGAAAGCCGTCAACCGTGCCTATCAGGCGGTTCGTGGTGAAGAACAGCCGACGGGCGTGATTACGCCCCCGGCATTTTATGGCACCGATGCGGCACATTTTTATCAGATGCTGGGCATGGAAGGGGTGGTTTGCGGGCCGGGCGGTAAGTTTAACACCATGCCGGACGAGCGCGTTCACATCAAAGATTTCCTGGATACGGTGCGTGTTTACCTGCTGGCGATCCTTGAAATTTGTCAGCCCGACGAAGCATAACACTGGGGGAGAAGCCGATGTCTATGGCCGTGAATCTGGCCGCATTAAGCCGGCTGCGGGACGCCATGCGAATGGCGGATGCACAAGTGATGCTGGTTGACAGCGGTGAACTGCTGGCCTGGCTAACCGGTTATACCGTTTCGGAAACGATGTACCGCGCCTGTCTGGTCCCGCTGACTGGCGAGCCGTGGATGGTTCTGCGCAAGCTCGACGAAGCACCGTGCAGACGCAGTAGTTGGTTACGTGACATTGTCACCTATGATGACCATCAGGATCCGTGGGAATGCGTTGCCGGGAGCCTGATGGCCCGGGGTTATCAGCAGACTTATCTGGGTGCTGATACGCATTCTTACGGCATGACGGTGGAAACCTGGCACCAGCTTGCTGAACGGTTGCCTGACGTTATCTGGCGGCCAATGCCGGGCATCAGTGACCGGCTGCGGCAGGTTAAGTTTTCGTATGAACTGGATGCATTGCGCGAAGCGGCACATATCGCCGACAGGGCATTTCTGGCGCTGAAAGAGCAGGTGAAAGCGGGCTGGCGGGTGCGTGATGTGGCGGCTCTTGCCGCGCGCATTTTCCTCTCCGAAGGGGCGGACACGGGAGAAACCGGCCCGATTGTTCTTTCGGGCGGAGACAGCGGCTTCCTGCATGCGCAGACGCATGAAGAACAGTTGTGTGATGATGATATTTTGCACGTCGAGCTTATCCCGAAAGTCCGGCATTACAGCGCGCGCCTGATGCGCCCGTTTATTTTCGGTGGGTTAAGCCCGGCGCGGCAAAACGTCGCCACACAGCTTATTGCGATGCAGGATGCCCAAATTGCCGCCATGAAACCTGGCGTCAGAGCCTGCGACGTGGACGCGATTTTGCGTAACGCTGTTCTCAAAGCCGGGCTGCGCGCGGAATACGGCAATGTCACCGGTTATTCTTTGGGGCTTTATACGCGAACCCCGCGCCCGAGCGATTTCTCGCACTGCTTCACGCCAGCGGCTGACTGGATTCTGGAAGAGAATATGGTTTTTCACATGTACACCTCAGCCGCGGGGATTGCATTTAGTGAGACGGTGGTGGTGACGGAAGACGGGGGAGTAAGGATGAGTCGACTGCCGAGAGCGGTGATTGTGGTTTAAAAAGGGGGCTTTTTGAATCCTTCATTCGACATCAAGACCTTGGGTTGCCACCCAAACTGGCCTTAAGAGGCGCCTATCGCCGCGCCTCTTAAGAATCTCCGGCTCTTTCACTGCGCGCTACCGCTCGCTGGCACTGTTTCAGCAGCCACCGTTAGTGCCGCAAAATCCCGCCGCTGCGCGGTTCCCTCCACTCGGGTTACAAACCGCGCGAAAAGATGCGCGGTTTTCCACCTCTCGCTTTGGCGTGATTTTTGAAAGCGGCCACAAACTTTCTAATTCACAACCTCACCGTTTCAGAATAAAAAGAAAATATATGCTTGATCAGCTTTTGACTTAATAGCCTTTGGCCGCTATCAGAAAGCTTGCTGAATGAGTGTTTCGAGACGTAAGGCTCGAAGACCGAAATGAAGGTACCGCGCAGCGGCAAGTTTTCGCGGCAATAGCTGCGGCAACTGAAACATAGCCAGCGAGCGGAGCGCGTGTTGTAAAAGCGGGGAGAGATCCAAGAGAGGGAACGCACTTCCCTCGCTTGGTCGGTTTCGGCGCGAAAAGCCATGTGATAACAGTTGTTGAGAAACCGAAATATTCTCGATCCAGCCCTCACGGCGAGTGAGAAACCGAAATATTCTCGATCCAGCCCTCACGGCGAGTGAGAAACCGAAATATTCTCGATCCAGCCCCACGGCGAGTGAGAAACCGAAACTTGATCAGTTATTTAAAACCAAGACCCGTTTGGGCGGCGAGTCCTTCCACTCTCTCAATTGCACTTCTCACATCTGCGAAGCAAATATCTCCCGGCATGTTTGCCATATCCGGTGTACTCAGGCTCCGGTCAATGATTGCTGCCAGATCCTGCTCCGTCAGGCCTTGCGCAATGTGCGAAAGCTGCGTCGGGATTGCGCTGGCACGTGCAAGGGCTATGGCAGTTTGCAGCTCCTCATCGCTGCGGCCTTCCAGTGCCAGCAGGCACAGATTTCCGTAGCCGACCAGCAGACCGTGCGCGACGTGACGGGTTTTGGCGCAGGCAGTGAAACCTTCGTATAAGGCATGAGACGCGCCGGTGTGTGCGCCGTTGCTCATGATGGATGTCAGCCCGGCGTAGAGGAAAATCGCATCAAGCACCTGTTCGAGGGCGTTGCTGGCTTTGCCGTCCTGTACCGCGAAACAGGCGTCGGCGGCGAAGTGTTCGATCAGCGTATAGCAAAGTTCACTGTTGGTTCTCGCGACACCCGCCAGGCCGGTGAGCTGGGTCAGATCACTGATAGCACGGTATTCGTACCACTTTGCCAGCGTGTCGCCGATACCGGCTGAAAGCCAGGCCAGCGGGGAGGCTGCAAGCAAATCAGCATCGATAACGGCGGCTGCCGGGCCGCAGGGGAGCGGAAACATATCGCGGAACTCGCCATCTTCATGATAACGAAACGCCAGTGAAGTAACGGCGGAGCAGGTGCCCGCGATGCTCGGCAATGTCACGACCGGAATATTGCAGGCGACCCCCGCCGCTTTGGCGGTATCCAGCGCTTTTCCGCCGCCGGTGGCGATAATCACTTCAACGCCTTGCGTGCGGAAAACGTCCGCCAGCCGGTTGATTTCCTGCTGGCAACATTCTCCGTTGAAGATTTCACTGCCCAGATAACTGACCATCTGTTGTTCGAGCTGATCGGCGACTTTAGCTTCAACGCTGTCAATCGCGCGTTTACCGCCGACCAATAAGGCCCGCTGGCCGAGACGTCCGCACATTGCGCCTAAATGTTTAATCGCGCCGCGTCCGCGAAGCACGCTGGCAGGAAAAACCAAACGGTGGGTGAACATGGCTGCCCTCAGATAAACGCATAAAACGGAGTGTTTTATGAAGTATAGAAGGCGTGTTGTGAAGTGCCGGAATATCAGCGGCGGCGCTGGCGCACGGCGTCATGGGTCTTGCGTAAGGCTTCCCGCGCGCCCGGGAAGCGCTGCGCGACGCCGATATACAGGCAATCGATAATCAGCAACTGGCTGGTGCGGCTCGCCATCGCGGCGGCGCGAAAACCCAGTTCGCGGCTGCTGGTGAGCAGCACAATATCGGCTTTGCGCGCGAGCGGTGACCGGCCACTGGCGGTGATAGCGAGCGTTGTCGCACCGGTGTTTTTCGCGTGCAGGAGTGCATCCAGGACGCCCGCCGTTTCGCCGGAATGGGAAATCGCCAGCGCGACATCTGCCGCCGTTAACTGACAGGCGCTGACCAGGCTTTCATCGGTGCTGCCGAACGTCTGGGCGATAAAACCGATGCGGCGCAGTTTCTGGCAAAAATCCTGTGCCACCAGCGAAGACGCGCCTGCGCCGTAGACGTCAATCCGCCGCGCCTGAGCCAGCGCTGCAACGGCTTCTTCCAGCGATTCGCCTTTCAGCAACTGCGCCGTCGCCGTCGCGCCTTCTACCTCAAACGCCAGCAGCTTATGCAGGATTTGCTTCGGGGAGTCGGTTTCATTAATGTCTGCCGCCAGCGGCGATTCAGCGGGCGGTAGCGCAAGTGGCAGTTCTGCCGCCAGCGCCAGCCGCAGCGCGGGATACCCCTCAAACCCTAACCGTTTGCTGGTTCGCACGACCGTGGCGGTGCTGGTTTCGGCAAGCTTCGCCAGTGCGGTGACGCTCAATTTCGCGACATCCGGCGGGCTCAGCATAATGAGGGTAATAATCCGCTTTTCAGCCGGTGAAAAGCTGCCCTGCAAAGCCTGTAAGCGCGATTGCAGATTCATCGGTTATTTTTCCAGTTCGCGAAGATGGTCGTCTTTGCGCAGCGTCATCAGCGCAAACAGGCTGACCACGCAGGTCGCCACCACGTAATACGCAGGAATATCCAGATTCCCGGTTTCTTTAATCAGGCCGGTGATGATCAGCCCTGCGCAGCCGGAGAACACGGCGTTTGACAGCGAATAAGACAGGCCGAGACCGGTATAACGCACGCGGGTCGGGAACATTTCCGCCAGCATCGCCGGGCCGGGGCCTGCAATCATGCCGATGGTTGCACCGGCAATCAGCACGGCGACGCCTTTTGCCAGCAGGCTGCTTTCCGGGTTTTGCAGCAGATGCAGCAGCGGGAAGCTGAGAATAATCACCGCCAGCACGGCAATCATCATCACTTTTTTGCGGCCGATTTTGTCGCTCAGCCAGCCCGATGGCAGGATCGCAATCGCGAAACCGACGTTCGCCAGCACGGTCGCGACCAGTGCCTGTAAAAACGTGGCCTGAAGCGAGGTTTGCAGATAAGACGGCATGACCACCAGAAAGGTGTAACCGCCTGCCGACCAGCCCATCATGCGGCCAATCCCCAGTGCGATAGCTTTGGCGGTCGCCAGCGCTGAGGCTTTTTCTTCCTCCGTGCGCGGCGCGTTTTTTTCCGGTTTCTGGCTGGCAATAAAGGTCGGCGTTTCGTCGAGTTTCAGACGCAGATAAAGTGCCACCAGCCCCATCGGCAGGGCCAGCAGGAACGGAATGCGCCAGCCCCAGGCTTTCATTTCAGCATCCGGCAGCCACTGCACCAGAATGGCCACCAGCGCCACGCCGGTTAGCAGGCCGAGTGACACGGTGAAAGACTGCCATGCGCCGTAAATCCCGCGTTTGCCTTTCGGGGCGAATTCCGTCATCAGTGAAACTGCGCCGCCAAATTCACCACCTGCAAACAGGCCCTGGAACATACGCATTAGTGTCAGTAACAGCGGCGCGGTGACGCCAATTTGAGCGTAAGTCGGCAGGATACCGATGATGGCGGTGGCGAGCGTCATCAGTAACACCACTGCAATCAGCGTGGGCTTACGGCCAATGCGGTCGCCGATGCGGCCAAAGATAATGGCGCCAATCGGGCGGCAGAAAAAGGCCAGCGCGAACGACGCGTACGTCAGAAGCAAACCGGTCATGCCGGTCTGGCCTTCGAGGGTAAAAAAGTTACCGGCGATCAGTGTCGCCAGATAGCCGTAAACGCCAAATTCGTACCATTCGATAAAGTTGCCCACCGAACCGGCGACTAACGCGCGGCGTGACTGGCTGGCAGAGGCAGGGGAAAGCTGTCCGGTGCGGGTCATCATTAACCTCATAAAAGGAAACAAACGGTGGGAATAGAATGTAAATAATTTTCTAAATTCAGGTGATTATTATGTCAATAATTTTCATGTATTGAACAAAATAAAAGCGAAATCTGTGGGGTAAGGCAGATTTTTTGGCAGAAACGGCAGAGTTCAGCGCATAAAAAAGGCTGCGCCCGTGAAGGTGCAGCCTGTTTAAAGAAGAGGGCGTTACAGCGTGTGGATATCGATACCGTCGCCGATGTTACTTCTCTGGTAGTAAGCGCGTGGTACTTCTACCTGATACTGTTTGTCGGCGTACGCGACTTCCAGAATAAAACGTTCATTTTCATAAGATTCCACCGGAATAAACCCGAAGAATCCTTCCGTTACGCTGATGGTACGGGTAGACGGAATCGCATAACGATGAACAATCCTTGCTCTGAGCGGCTGCTGGTTGCCGGTTAACGTGTTCCATACGCGGTTAACGGGTTGCGCCAGAGTATCAATAACCTCTGAGGCCAGCGAGTTCAGAGCGGATGGCCAGCTCTTAGGTTTTTTCATTGTCATGATGAATGCCTCGTTGGTCTATATAACGTAATTCTTATAATTATATGAGACTAAGATCCAATCATTTTTTACGCTTAACTTATTACCGTTTGGTAAGTGGCTGGCGCATCAGCAAATTACTCCGCGACGGTTTTGCGTCTTTTGCCGGATTTACGCTCTGCTAGCAATAACGGGCAGGAAGGGCACATCGCGTGGTCTTCCAGATCGTAGCGCAGGCAGCACTGTTTACGGTATTGCGGGCTTTCGGGGTCTGCCGGGTTTTCCGCACGCATCGGCTGAAAAAGCGGGTTTTTGCCGCCGTAGCGTAGCTCGCGGGATTCCATCAGTGCCGTGCCATCGGAGATATCCGCATTGGCCAGCTCAGCCTGCTGCACGCCCCAGCCGACGCGGATGGCCGCATTGCTCCAGTAAATGCCGGGTTTCAGGCCGGAGAATTCTGCCAGAGCTTCGCAAATCGGGCGCAGTTGCTGCTCGATCATCACGTCAAACCGTGCCATAGGCTCCTGCGAAATCAGCGTTTCGCCTTCACCGTCCAGGTAAATCTGTGCCGGTAAACCTTCTTCCTGCATGCACAGATAGACATTTTCAGCCGCAATCGGCAACTGCCAACCGTGGCGTAACGACACAATCACCCAGGCCGGAAGCAGGGTAGCGAAATACCACTGTGACCACATCGAAATGCGCGCCCGGCGTTTATCACACTGGGCGGCGTCGGCGGCATTGGCATCCAGATAGCGTTTCAGCACGATGCCGCAGCCTTCGGCGGTGGTCAGATGTGACATCGGTATCGCGTTGGTGACCAGCGGCGTCAGCGGCTTAAACGTATCGGCCACCCAGCTCACAGGCGTATCGCGGAAACTGTCGAGAAGTGTTTGCATCATGACGTTATGAAAGATATTCGGTTCGATAAATCATGCGGATAGAGTAACGAATATCAAACAGGAATAGTAATGATTTCGATTTAGATCTGTCAGGGGGGTTCCTCCCTCATCGCGGAGGGAGGATGTCAGGGTATTCAATCAGTTCAGAATGCCCGCCTGCTTAAGGATTTCACGGACGATTTTCTGTTTGTCATTGCTCAGCGGCAACGCCGGTTTCAGCGAATAAACAGGCACTTCGATGCCGGCCTGCGAGATGGCGTATTTGATGACGTTGTAAATCGGCGTATCCAGCGAATACAGCGGCGGCAGGAATGACAGACGTTGTTGCAGCTCAACGGCGGTCGCGAAATCCTTTTTTTTAAACGCACGGTAAATACCGCAGGTGAGCTGTGGCGCAAAGTTTGCGCTGGCGGGAATGGCGCCGTCACCGCCGAGGATCAGCGTGCCGAACAGGTATTCGTCATAGCCGGAAAACACCGCGAAATCCGGGCGCACCGGTTTGACCGCCGCCAGCGTTTCGCGGATATGGTTCAGGCTATCGACGGTATCTTTCAGGCCGACAATATTCGGGCAATCCAGCGCCAGGCGTTTAATCAGATTTACGGGAATTGACTGGCCGGTCAGCCCCGGATAGTTATACATCACCACCGGCAGGCCGGCGTTTTCGGCAATGGTTTTGTAGTGCAGGTACAACGCTTCTTCCGTAATCGGATTGTAATACGGGTTCACCACCACTACGCCGTCCGCGCCGACACTTCTGGCGTGCCGGGCAAACGCCAGCGTTTCCGCCGTGCCGGGATGCGCCGCGCCAATCAGCACCGGCACGCGTCCGGCGACGTGTCTGGTGCAAAATTCGGCGACTTCGTGGCGCAGTTCGCGGGACATATGCGCAAATTCGCCCGCACTGCCGAGGAAAAACAGACCGTTAACGCCACCTTCAATGGCGAAATCAATCAGACGCGCCATTCCCTGGCGATCAAGCTGTTCATTCTCATTCAGGATGGTCGAAACCGGCGGGATCACGCCATGAAACAGTGGACGGGTCATAGATTTGTTCTCCATATGAAAGTGCGAAAAACTCAACACTCCATTTATAGAACGGTGTTTCAAATTTTTAAACGACCGGCGTCGAATTACATTTTTTTAGGTGAAATTTGGAAGGGGTGTCACAGAGGATGTGGGATCAAAGGGGAAATTCAACTTCAACTTCAACTTCAACTTCAAGGTCGTGGGCGTCGGCCCACACCGATTTTAGTTTTTAATTGGATCGAGAAAATTTCGGTTTTTCAATAACTGTTATCACATGGTTTTTCGCACCGAAACCGACCAGAGAGGGCCAGGACGGCCCCTCTCTGGACTCTCCGCGTCTTTTTACAACACGCGCTGTCGCTGGCTGGCTATGTTTCAGCAACTCCGGCTATTGCCGCGAAATCTTGCCGCTGCGCGGTACCTTCATTACGGTCTTCGAGCCTTACGTCTCGAAACACTCATTCAGCAAGCTTTCTGATAGCGGCCAAGGCTTATCTACATTCAACGGCATTTTGGATAACAATAAGCGGTGAGGTTGTGAATTAGAAAGTTTGTGGCCGCTTTCAAAAATCACGCCGTAATGAGAGGTGGAAAACCGCGTATCTTTACCGCGCGGTTTGTAACCCGAGTGGAGGGAACCGCGGAGCGGCGGGATTTTGCGGCAATAGCTGTTGTGCCTGAAACAGTGCCAGCGAGCGGTAGCGCGCAGTGAAAGAGCCCGGGGGTCTTGGGGGCGGTGGCGATATGCCGCCCCCAAGTCGGTGTGGGCCGACGCCCACGACCTTGACGTCGATTTTGACCTGAGGACCGTTTGGGTGGCAACCCAAGGTGTTGACTTATATGAGCTCCCCACGGTAAGTGAAAAACCGAAAATTTCTCACATCACCAATGCCTGGCCGTCTTTCCTTGATTCTGTCCCCGCCAGATACCCGCCCGCCGGATTTGCCACAATCACCTGTGCGCCACCAAACGAATGGCCGCCAAGCGGGTCTTCCACAATCAGCTCATGCCCCATTGCGCGCAGCGCCGCCAGCGTATTGTGGTCATAAGTGGCTTCCATCGCCACCTGACGGCCACCGTTGATCCGCCAGCGCGGTGCGTCGATGGCGGCCTGCGGATTCTGTTTGTACAGCATAATGCGCAGCGCCAGTTGCAGATGCCCCTGCGCCTGCATCGGGCCGCCCATCAGGCCGAAGGACATCAGCGGTTTGCCTTCGCCGTCCTGCGCAAATGCCGGAATAATGGTGTGCAGCGTGCGTTTATTCGGCGCAACGCAGTTGGCATGCTGCGGATCGAGCGTGAAGCCGCAACCCCGGTTTTGCATACTGATGCCGGTTCCCGGTACGACAACGCCGGAACCGAAACCCATATAGTTGGACTGAATAAATGACACCATCATGCCGCTGGAGTCGGCGGCGGTGAGGTAAACCGTGCCGCCCGGACGCGGTGCGCCGTAGGTCACGTCGCTGGCTTTTGTGCGGTCAATCAGGCGCGCACGTTCTTCCAGATATGCATCGTTCAGGAACAGTTGCGGGTCGAACTGCATATGGTCGTTGTCGGTAACGTGCTGATCTAAATCGGCCAGCGCCAGTTTCATCGCCTCGATGCACAGATGCGTGGTTTCGACGGAATCCACCGGTTTATCGCCGATGTTAAGCTTATCGAGAATGCCCAGCGCAATCAGCGTGGCGATGCCCTGACCATTTGGCGGCAGTTCGTGAACCGAGCCGCCCGCGAAAGACTGTTGCAGGGTGTCTACCCAGTCGGCCTGGTGATTCGCCAGGTCATCGTGCGTCATCGCGCCGCCAAATTCGCGGCTGTGGGCGATCATTTTATCGGCCAGTTCGCCACGGTAGAACGCTTCTCCTTCGGTTTTGGCGATCAGCTCCAGCGTGTCGGCCAGCTGCGGATTACGGAAGATTTCGCCGATTTTTGGCGCGCGGCCTTCAGGCGCGAAACACTCGCTGAAGCCCGGCTGGTTGCTCAATTTTTTCACCGCAATTTCCCACAGGCGGCCAATCAGTGGCGATACCGGGAAGCCGTTGCGGGCGTAGTCGATCGCCGGTTGTGCCAGCGTGGTCAGCGGCAGGGTGCCGAAGCGTTTCGCGACGGCTACCCAGCCGGAGACGGCGCCGGGCACGGTGACGGCGTCCCAGCCATAGGTTGGCACCGCTTCATGCCCTTTGGCTGCAAAATATTCCGGCGTCCACGCGGCGGGAGAGCGCCCAGACGCGTTCAGGCCGTGAGCTTTTTTGCCGTCCCAGATAATCGCAAAGGCGTCGCTGCCCACGCCGTTACCGCTGGGTTCCAGTACGGTGAGTGCCATCGCAGTGGCGATGGCGGCGTCGGCGGCGTTCCCGCCGAGCATCAGCATTTTCATCCCGGCCTGTGCGGCCAAAGGCTGGGAAGCGCAGACCGCATTGGCCCCCATCATCGTCGGGCGCAACGTAGGATAAGCGACGTTAAAATCGTAATTCTCAGACATCTTTATTCCTTTTAGAAAACGCATTATTCAGCGCGGGGATCGAGCGCATCGCGCAGCCCGTCGCCCAGCAAATTAAAACCTTGTACCGTCATAAAAATCGCCAGTCCGGGGAAAATCGACATCCACGGCGACTGTTCGAGGAAGCTGCGCGCAGTATTGAGCATCGCACCCCACGAGGCGTCCGGCGGTTGCTGCCCCAGCCCGAGAAACGACAGGCTGGCTTCGGTAATAATGGCCGATGCCACCGCCAGCGTGGCCTGCACCAGAATCGGTGACAGCACGTTGGGCAGCACATATTTCAGCAAAATCCAGCGGTCAGGCAGACCAATTGCCCGCGCGCCTTCAATGTATTCCTCATTGCGGATGCTCATGACCTGCGCACGGGTCAGACGGGCAAAAATTGGCATCGCAGAAAGCCCGATAGCAATCATCGCATTGCCCAGGCTTGGCCCGAGAAATGCGCCGAGCGCAATCGCCAGCACCAGAAACGGGCAGGACAGCAGCGCTTCGACTACGCGGGAAATAATCCCGTCCAGCCAGCCCTGCCAGTAACCGGCAATCAGGCCCAGCGGTACACCAATCACAATCGCGATAATCACCGACACGCAACCGGCCATCAGCGAAGTGCGCGCGCCCCAGAACAGACGCGATAAGATATCGCGCCCCAGCTCGTCGGTGCCCAGCCAGTGCAGGGCGGAAGGCGCTTTGCGCACCGCCATGAAATCGGCTTTGATCGGATCAAACGGCGATATCCACGGTGCCAGAAGTGCCAGCAAAGCGAAAGTCAGCACCAGCACCGCGCCGATGACCGCGCTCTTATTACGCAAAAACTTACGCAGGACGCGGTTCGGCTCGCGGGCGCTGAGTGAGGTGGTCACGGTAATAACGGAAACACTCATTTCAGGCTCTCCGCATACGTGGGTTAACCAGCACATACAGCACGTCGGCCAGCAGATTCATCAGCAGAAAACCGACCGCCACGACCATTACCACGCCCTGAACCACCGCGTAATCACGGTTAAAGACCGAATCAACAATCATCTTGCCGAAGCCGGGAATGGTGAAAACCTGCTCGCTGAGCACTGCGCCGCCCAGCAGTTCACCGAACAGCAACGTGGTCAGCGTGATGATTGGCACCAGCGCATTGCGCAGCGCATGTTTCATGATGACCTTTTTCGGCAACAGCCCTTTGGCGCGTGCCGTGCGGATGTAATCGGCCTTCAGCACCGCAATCATCGCTGCGCGGGTATGGCGCATCAGCGTGGCAGAAAGCCCTGTACCGAGCACCGCCGCAGGCAGCAGCATGGTTTTCAGGTTTTGCAGCGGATCTTCCGAGAACGGCACGTAGCCGGACGCCGGAAGCCAGTGCAGTTTGACCGAGAAGAACATAATCAGCAGAACCCCGAGCCAGAAATGGGGGATCGAAATCCCCGACAGCGCCAGAAAGTTGGTGCCGTTATCAATCCAGGTGCCCTTATTGACCGCCGCCAGCACACCCATCGTGATGCCGATAATCAGTGCGACAATCATCGCCAGCATCGACAGCTCCAGCGTCACCGGCAGTTTGCTGGCAATCAGCTGCAACACCGGTTCCTGCGTGCGCAGTGACGTACCAAAGTCACCGCGCAGCGCGTTACCCACCCAGTGGAAATACTGGCTGGGGATTGGATCGTTGAGATGATATTGCTCGCGCAACTGAGCAATCACCGCCGGGTCTCGTTCTTCGCCCGCCATCGCCGTGATCGGGTCGCCCGGCAGTAATTTCTGCATTGAGAAAACCATCAGCGTGACCAGAAACAGCGTCGGTATGGCTGATATCAGCCGTTTAACCACCAGTTCTAACATCAGAAATCCTCGGCAATTATTTGTTCAGCGCCAGGCCCTGCAACCGGATTAACCCGTCGGCGTATGGCACAAAACCGGTGACTTTCTTGCTGATACCGAAAATGCGCGGTTCGAAATAAAGATAGACCAGCGGATCGTCGATGTTTTCCTGCTCAACCACCTGTTTGTACAGCGCTTTACGCTGCGCCACATCGCTGGTCAGACGGGCTTCCTGCAACCACTGATCGACTTTCGGATTGCTGTATTTGCCGTCGTTGAGGCCGCCTTTGGTGCTCAGGAACGAGAAAATATTGCCGTCAGGATCCGGACGACCGGACCAGCCGGACATGCTCATCTGGAAAGCGCCGCTTTGCTGGCGGTCAAGCAGCGTGGCGTATTCAGTCATTTGCAGATTCAGGTTGATGCCCGCTTCGCTGACCATCGCCTGAAGCACCTGTGCGACCTGCTGGGACGTCGGGTTATTCGCCACCAGGAAATCAATGGTCAGCGGCGTTTTCACCCCTGCCTCGGCCAGTAATTTTTTGGCTTTTTCAATGTCACGTTTGGGCACCGGAATATCGGCGTGATATGGGCTGGCAGGCGAAAATGCCTGATTTGCCGGGGTGTATTGCCCCTGGAAAACCACCTGATTGAGGGCGTCGCGGTCAATCGCCAGCGACAGCGCCTGGCGTACGCGGGCATCCTTCGCCAGCGGCGTATTGGTATTGGTGGTGCCGTTGGCGATATTCAGGGTCAGGCCCATATAGCCCAGGCCGGTGGTGCTGGCGAGTTGCAGGTTGCTGTCGGCTTTGACCGTCGCCGTATCGCTGGCCGCGATCCCTTCGGTGATATCCAGATCCCCCGCGCGCAGGTTAGCGAGACGTACGGATGCATCCGGGATCGGCAGAAACACCACTTTATCGAAGTGATAGGCACCTTTGTTCCAGTAATTATCAAAACGTTTCAATACGATACGGTCCTGCTGCACACGGCTGACGAATTCATAAGGGCCGGAACACACCGGATGCGCGGCCACATTGCCTTTGGCCGTCGCCTCCGGTGCAAGAATGGTACCCGCACGGTCAGTCAGCTGCATCAGCAGGGCGGCATCGGCGGTTTTCAGGTGGAAAACCACGGTGTACGGCGCAGTCACTTCCACGGAATCCACCGAAGACAGCTCGCTTTTGCGCAGGGAACCCGGCAACGTCAGATAGCGCTCAATATTGAATTTCACCGCCGCCGCATCGAATTTTTCGCCATCATGGAACGTCACGCCTTCGCGCAGATTCATCGTCAGCGTTTTGCCGTCATCGCTGTATGCCCAGTCTTTCGCCAGACCCGGCACGATCTGCAGATGCTGATCGACATCCACCAGCCGTTCGCACATCGCGCTGAACACAAAACGCCCGTAATAGGTGCGTGCCGTGGCCGGATCCAGCATGTCCGGATCGCTGCCAAGGCCGATACGCAGGGTGCTTTCTGCATGCGCAAGGCCAGCGGAGGTCAGCAACAGTAACGCCGGAATGCAGGCGCTTAAGCGGGGTGAAAATTTCATGGTCGGGTTCCCAGTGTTGATGTTGACGTTGAGGATGAAAGCCGTGACTGGCTCGCCTGTTCAAACAGCGCACGCCGTAAGATAAAAGCGGCAGATGGCGGCGGAACCAGCACGGAAGTCCGGTCGTGCTGTAATTCACTCCAGCGGTGGCAGGCCACCATGCGGTTATTGCTGACGGTTTCCAGCGGCGGTTCGACCAGACGACATTCGTCGGTGGCGTACGCGCAGCGGGTATGAAACCGGCAGCCGGAAGGCATACTGGACGGATTGGGCATGTCCCCCTGAAGCAGCGGCACCGGGCGTTTTACGCCGGGCGTCAGCAGCGGGGCGGAGGCAATCAGCGCCTGCGTATACGGATGCAGCGGCTGATCAAAAATATCGTCCGTGCTGGCCAGTTCGACGATTTGCCCGAGGTACATTACCGCCACGCGGTCGCTCATGTGGCGGATCACCGCCAGACCGTGGGCGACGACAATCATCGTCAGGCCAAACTGCTGTTTCAGGTTTTCCAGCAGATTCACCACCTGCGCCTGAACTGAAACATCCAGTGCAGAAACCGGCTCATCGCCGAGCAGCAGTTTTGGTGATGAGGCCAGCGCGCGGGCGATACCAATGCGCTGGCGCTGTCCGCCAGAAAACTCATGGGGATAACGGTTGCTGAACGCGGCGGGCAGGCCGACGGTGGTCAGCAGTTCGCGCACCCGCGCCTGACGGTCGGCTTTGCCGCTGACAATGTTGTGCAGCCACAGCGGTTCGCCAACGATTTCTTCTACCGTCATACGCGGGTTAAGCGAGGCAAACGGGTCCTGAAAAATGATCTGCAAATCGCGGCGCAGGTTTTTCATCTGAGCGGCAGAAAACTGCCGCAGATTCTCGCCTTCATAAAAAACATCACCTTCGCTGGCGTTGAGTAACTGCAACAACAACCGGCCCAGCGTGGATTTCCCGGAACCGGATTCCCCCACAATTGCCAGCGTTTCGCCGTGCCAGACGCGCAGCGAAACGCGATCGACCGCCTGGACAATTTTCGGTTTGCCAAACAATGACGCGGGTCCTTTGAACACTTTACTCAACCCGGCGGCTTCCAGAATGGGGCGGGGTGCAAGGCTCATGCGCAGGCTCCTTTAGCGGTTAATGCGAAGAAATTTTCCAGCGGCGCGTAAAAACAGGCCACGCGGTGAGAGGGCTGAGGCAGTGCGCGCAACGGTGGCCTTTCCTGTTGGCAACGCGGTTCGGCAAACGGGCAGCGTGTTGAAAAACGGCAACCTTTTGGCATATCGCGTGGCAGCGGAACCGCACCGGGGATAGTAGAAAGCGCGCCCTGACGGGACGCCAGCGACGGCATCGACCCCATCAGCCCGATGGTGTAAGGGTGCTGAGGATTGTTAAAAATATCTTCAACCGCGCCCTGTTCCACGATTTGCCCGGCGTACATCACCGCCACGCTGTCAGCCACTTCGGCGACGACGCCAAGATCATGAGTGATCAGCAGCAGCGCGCTGCCGGTTTCTGCCTGAATACGGTTAAGCAGCGCGAGGATTTGCGCCTGAATGGTGACGTCCAGCGCGGTGGTCGGTTCATCGGCAATCAGCAGTTGCGGGCGGTTGATCAGCGCCATCGCAATCATCACGCGCTGACGCATCCCGCCGGAAAGCTGATGCGGATAGGCTTCCATGCGCAGTTCCGGTGCCGGGATCTGCACTTTTTTAAGGATTTCCAGCGCCTGAGCGCGTGCTTGTTTTTTGCCGAGCCCCTGATGGCGGATCACGGCTTCAGCCAGCTGTTCGCCCAGCCGCAGAGCCGGATTGAGAGACGTCATCGGTTCCTGAAAAATCATTGCCAGTTCCTGACCGCGCAAATTCGCGTACTGACGTTCAGAAAGCCCGAGAAGGGAGGTCTGATTAAGGCGGATATCGCCCTGTAAGACTTTCGCGCTGGCAGGCAGTAATCCCATCAGCGCCAGTGACGTTACGCTTTTTCCACACCCGGACTCACCCACCAGCGCCAGTGTTTTACCGGCCTCAAGTTGCAGGGAAATACCGTCCAGCACCGTGGCCGGAGAGCCGGAAAACTGCACCTGCAGGTTGTTGATATGTAAAAGCGGCGGGGCAGGTTCGGCCTGATCAGTCATCAGTAAAATCCTCATCATCATTCAGGGTGGAAAGAAACGCCTGTTGCAGCGCCAGCAGGTGCTCGCGCATGACTTTTGCCGCTTCTTTCGGCTGGCGTGCTGCAATGTGTTCTACGATGCGTTCGTGATGGTCGTCGTAACGGTTCAGACGTTCCTGATTTCGTGCGGCGTTGCGCACGGCCAGCCAGCTCGGATCGCGGCGGATAGCATCAACGGCATCAAATAAACCGAGTAACAAACGGTTGCCGGCTGCCTCGGCAATGGCGCGGTGGAAGGCGCTGTCCCACAGCTCGATCTGATCCGGATCGCCACGTGACATGGTTTTCACCTTGTCCAGCAAACGGCGCATCAGCCGGACCTGTTCCGGCGTCGCGCGCAGGGCGGCGTATTTCGCTAACCCCGGTTCTATCTGCAAACGCGCTTCCATCACTTCCTGCAAGTTGGACTGCCTGGGTAGCGCTTGCAGGATCAGCGGTTGAGCGGGGCCGTTTGGGCCAATAAACGTGCCTTTGCCTTGTTTGCGCCACACGCGACCTTCTTCTTCCAGCACGTCGAGCGCGCGGCGGACTTCACGGCGACCGACGTTAAACCTCTGCATCAGATCGCGCTCAGCGGGCAGCGGTTGCGTGTGATCGGGATGCTGCTGAATCAGTTGGCGCAACTGCTCCAGCGCTGAATTCGACGTTCCGCCAGCCGGAGGATAATTTTCAGATTCTGCGGTCATGCGGCACGCTTCCCTTATCAAATATGTCTGTTAGTGATGTTTTGCATTTTCCGAACCAATTTTGTAATGGTTCGGATGAGAATTTCGCATAGATGTGAATTTGTTTTAGATTTCAAATGGTTGAAACTTGAGCGTTTCTGACAAATAGTTTCAAACTAGAGCGTTAACTTATTGAAATATTGCAGGTATGCACAAGTGTAGTGCGTTGCAGGAATGTTACTGTGTTGTTGTGGTGCAGGAATTTTAGGGATGAGAGGTCGGTCAAAGAAATGAACAAGTTTGAATTGGTTCAGAAGGGGGAACTGCGCGCTATCGCTCGGCAAGTTTTCTGAAAGAGGCTGGCGGTATTTTTAAATTCAAAATCGGGAGGTGATTCCTGTTTCTTATTAGCGTCTCTTTGGTAAAAAATTTAAGGGCATTTTGTAGCCGTAAAAGTGAAAATTTCAAACAGGGAAATTTTTATCAGAACTATTGAGAGGTGGGTAAAGATAATCAAAAAATAACCATGAATAAAATATGGCTATAGGGCTAGAATCCGACTTAATTCAAATGGAGGGGGGTGATTCAAATGGCAATCCCGGCTTATTTATGGCTATACGACCAAAGTGGTGCATTAATCAATGGCGGCTCTCTGGTGATTGGAAGAGAAGGGGCCATTGAGGTACAAAGTTTCACACATGGTCTTTCGGTGCCATTTGATGGAAACACTGGCCGATTGACATCTACGCGTGTGCATCAATCGATGGGCATTGTGAAAGAGTTTGATAAATCGACCCCCTATATTTACCGAGGCGTTGCTACGAGTGAAAAGCTTCAGAAAGCTATTATTAAATGGTATCGGATAAACGATTCAGGGATGGAAGAAGAATTTTTGCACATCGTGATGGAAAGCGTACGGCTTCTCAATATCAACCCACATATGCATAACTTCAAAGATCCTAGCGGGCATGTCAGCGCACCCACGGAATCAATAGGGCTGGGTTACGAAAAGATCACCTGGCTTTATCTTGATGGGAATATCAGCTTTACAGATACATGGAACTCAAGAGTTTACGCATAACAGGGAGTGGCAGATATTGATTTCATGCAAGGTGGATTTCAACCAACTCTTTGACGGTGGCAAAATCGCAAAATTGTATTGCGCAGGCGTCGGGATATTTCCAGTATTCTCAGGGCTATTTCCACACACAAATAGAATTGGATGTGCCCGATATCAAAATGGTCCAATCCCAACAGGTAAATATTGGATTGTGGATCGACCTCGTGGCGGACTACGTTCCTGGTTGAAGGAACAGGAAAAGCATTATCGTACCGGTAATGATTATTCGTCGTGGTTTGCCTTATATCGCCAGGACGGGTTGATTGACGACTCCAGCTACATTGATGAAACGTTGCGAAATAGCTTTCGTTTACATCCTTTACGGCCAGACGGCACCGGTGTTTCTGACGGTTGTGTGACATTTTACAACCAAAACGACTTTGACATGCTTCGTTATGCTCTTATGCGTGCACATGTCACAGATATCCCGATTATTCATCAGAAAGCCTATGGGGAAATTGAAGTTTTAGGGGATATGAATGCGCCGTGTATTATGGTTTAAAATTGCAGTTCGGGTGGCGTTATTTATATTTATTGATTACTACATATTTTCCCCGTTCCCGCAGTGGCTAATCGATTTTGAGTTTACGCAATCTCTCGCTTTTGCTGATTTTTTCCATGAATTCATGAGACCCGATTACGGCTCCATGCCTTACCCGGATTTACAGGATGATATTTTTTGTTTGATGTTGTTTTTTACCGGGCTGATCCCAACAATTGCGATAATGATGGTTCTCGAAAAAATATTTACTATCTGGAGGTCTGCCAGATAAAACCAGTCTCTCATTGAATTTAGATGAGCCGTCGGCCACTTCCCGAAAGCTTGCTGAATGAGTGTTTCGAGACCGAAAGGCTTGAGCCGAGCGAAGCGAGACAACGTCACGAAGTGACGACCCGCAGGCCGGGTAACACCGAAATGAAGGCACCGCGCAGCGGCAAGTTTTCGTGGCAATAACTGAAGCACCTGAAAAATAGCCAGCGAGCGAAAGCGCATGTTGAAAAAGCGGGGAGGGATCCAAAGGAGGGAAAGTCCTTTCCTCCTTTGGTCGGTTTCGGCGCGGCGAGCTATGTGAACGCTGCTATTGAGAAACCGAAATTTTCTCGATCCAGCCCTCACGGCAAGTGAAAAACCCATCGCCAGAATTAACCGCTAAATGAAACGTTTATCTCCCGATTACTCCTACCCCGACGGGTGTTTAATACCTATCATCAGAGGGGTGAAAATCCCGTTAATCGTAACTCTGAGGGCTGAGGCCGCCCAAAGAAATACCCCTGGAACAGCGTACAACCTTCTTCCTTCAGACGCCGGAATTGCTCATCGGTTTCAACGCCTTCGGCGGTGGTCTGGATATCCAGACTGCGGCTCATGCCGGTGATCGCCCGGATGATTGCCAGCGCCTCGCGACTGTCCTGCATGTCATTAATGAATGACCGGTCGATTTTGATTTTATCGAACGGGAATGACCGCAAATAGCTGAGCGAAGAGTAACCGGTGCCGAAATCGTCCAGCGCTATGCGTACACCAAGGGCTTTCAGCTGGCGCAGCGTGCTGATGTTCCCGAGAGTGTTATCGAGCAGAACGGATTCTGTAATTTCCACTTCCAGACGAGATGGCTCAAGCCCTGATGCGGCCAGTGCTGACTCCACAACGGAAACCAGCCCGCTGTTTTTAAACTGGATCGGCGAAAGGTTCACGGCAACAGTCTGGTTGCCCTTCCAGGTGGTGGCTTCGCGGCAGGCTTCATGCAACGCAAAAGACCCCAGGCTGTGAATCAGCCCTGTCTCTTCCGCGATAGGGATAAAATCAACCGGCATGATCAGCCCGTTTTCCGGGTGATGCCAGCGCATCAGGGCCTCGTAACCAATCACTTCATCATGCCTTGCATCGGTGATCGGCTGGTAGTAAAGACGCAACTGATTGCAGGTGATGGCATCGCGTAAATCCATTTCCACCAGACGACGCTTACGTGCAGCCGCGTCCATCTCAATACGGAAATCTTCATAGCGGTTACGGCCATTGCGCTTGGCTTCATAAAGCGCCATGTCCGCGCAGCGTAACAACTGATCCGGCGTGTTTTCTGCGGAATCAGCCAGTGCAATACCGATACTCAGGCCGACGGAAAGCGAATGTCCGTCGATAATGACCGGCGGGCGTACGGATTCGATCAGGCGTTTGGAAATCTGATGCGCGGCAGCGATATCTTTCAGCCCCGGCAGCACCACGGCAAACTCATCCCCGCCAATGCGTGCGAGCGTATCGTCATCGCGCAGCGTCATGCGCAGACGTTTGGAGATCGCACGCAGCAGTTCGTCACCGATCTGATGCCCGAGTGCGTCATTGACGTTTTTGAAATTATCCAGATCCAGACATAAGGTGGCGGTATGGCTGTGGCTGTAACTGTCACGCTGCAACGCCTCGTTGAGACGCTGGCTGAACAGGATGCGGTTAGGCAGGCTGGTCAGGTTATCGTGGTGCGCCATATGGTGAATACGGGCGTGAGCGGCCTGCTGATCGGTTACGTCATCGGCGATCATCATCACATAACTGGTCTGCGGATCGTTCCCGCGGATAACCGAACTGGTGGTTTGCAATGTCCGGTCACCGATAGCCGTCAGCAGTTGCTGCTCGCTTCTGTGTACGCCTTCGGCGCGCAGGCATTCGTCCGACTGCTTATTAATGAACGTGCTGAGCCCGATACCCATACAATCCTGCGGGCGCTTGCCCAGCATTTTGTCGCGTGAAATCCCCAGCAGGCGCTCAGCCTGGCGGTTAACCAGCAAGATTTCACGTGAGACGGCATTCTCGACAATCACCGATGAAGGGATATTGGCTATGACAGTATTCAGGAATTGCGACAGGGAAGAGAGTTGCTCGCTGTTAGATTCGGCCAGTTCTTTCGCCTTCAGCAGCGCCTGTTCTGTTTCACGACGTTCAGTGACATCGCGGGTAATTTTGGCAAACCCGATGATTTTACCGGCTTCACGCAGGGCCTCAATAATGATGTGAGCCCAAAAGCGCGAGCCATCTTTGCGTTGCCGCCAGCCTTCGGATTCATATCGACCGGTTTTGCGCGCCGTTTCCAGCCCGCGCTGGGGCCATCCCTCTAACCTGTCTTCCTCGGTGTAAAAACAAGAAAAATGCTTACCGACAACTTCTTCCGGCGAATAGCCTTTCGCACGCTGCGCACCGGCATTCCAGTTCGCTACCGTGCCGTCGGGTTTGAGCATGTAAATGGCGTAGTCTTCTACGCGTTGAACCAGCAACCGATATAGTACATCAGAATCTTCGCTCATTTTTTTTGCCTGATAGCTGGCCGTCTCTGCACGGGGTCCATCCAAATCAGAGTCCGGCTAAATAGCGCGCCTGTTCCCGGCGCATTTTTGCTGTGGTGCGTGTGAAACGTTAGCATAAGATAATTCTTAGTTCGCCAAATTTTGCTTCTAACATGCTTAAAATTAAGCGTTTTCAGCAAAAAGATCGGACTTAAGTGAAATTGAGTTTTTGGTTTTTAGCTATCAGAAACGTTATCGGCAGGTTATGGTGTGAACTTTAATAAAATGGCACGAAATGTTTAATGGTTACAGATGGTTAAAGAATTCATAAAAAAGCCGCAACATGATGCGGCTTCTCGTTATTTTTATGCGTGATCCGGATGCATATCGTGCTTCACGGGCGGTTTCGGCTGCATTTTATGATGCACGGGAACCGGTTTTTCTTTGCGGTGCGGTGCCTCATGTTTGATGACCGGTTTATGCGTTTTGTGTACCGGATGTGGCTCTTTAACTGGCTCATGGTGAGGGTCTTCAGCACGAGCAGTCAGACTGGCGGTTAACAGCAGTGCGCAAAGCGTGATGATTCCTGACGTCTTCATTTTATTTCCTCTGTCCCGTAATAACGGTGGTTCTTGTTCACGCGCACTGTGCAGGGCAGAAATGGAAACGACAATCAGGAGAAGGCTTAATTCATTGTGTTTAACGGAAAATTTATACCTTGTTTACGCAAAGCTGATGGATATCCGGGACGTGACGTTATCTAACGTGTTGGCTTATCGTGCCGCGAGGAAAGCTGTTTCGTGGTGCGGCTGTTCTGGCGATAGGTTTTAGGCGTCACGCCGACAATCAGGCGAAATTTCAGGCAAAAATAGGCGCTGTCGGTAAATTCGCAGCGGTAGGCAATCTCAGTCACGGCCATGTCAGTTTGGGTGAGCAGATGGACAGCCCGGGCGATTTTCCGGCGCAGCAGATAATCTTTGAAATTCACATGCATGATGGCTTTAAAGCTGCGCGAAAAATGAAACACCGACAGGTCGCAGTGATGCGCGGCTTCTGAAAGCGAGAATATGTTTGTAGGCAAGGTTTCGAGGTGACCGACGAAACGGATGATCTTATCAAAGGTACTTTCCGCCCCTGAGGGCAGCACGGCAAAGACAGCCTGCGCAGCGTGCTGGTAGATCGTTGAAAAAAGCAGGTTCAGCAGGGGAGCGATACTTTCCTGCGGCACGCCACGGTGAACCTGCTCGGACAACCAGCTAAACAACATCTGCACCCGGCTGGCGTCGACATCAGATAACGGGATGACGCCGCTGTGGCTGGTAAAACGGCGAGCGCCAGGCACTTTGAGATGGTTGAGCAGGCTTGCGTCATACTGCAATAAAAAGCGCTCATGGCCGTCGCTGTAATTCAGTTCCATATCATGCAAGGTCAGCGGGGCAACCACTACCAGCGTGTTATCGCGCAGCGGAAATTTCTCATTGCCGAGGGTATACGCGCCGCTCGCCTGCCGGAACCACATAATTTCATATTGCAGATGCATGTGCGGGCGGATAAATACCCCATTCTCCGGCACGCCTTCACCGTCGCGTAACATAAAACCATCGCGTTCCAGATTATCGATTTTTTCGAAAAAGTGATCCTGATTCCACATAGCGAGCAATTTTCTTATACAGAGAAAGGGGATTTATACATTTTTAATCTGCCATTGCGCTTAATTTTATCGGTATGGCATCTGAGTTGTTGTGACTCAGGTTTTGTTACCCGTCAAAATATAAAAGCGTAATGGAGAAATAAATGACCAGAGAATTGAAAATAAAGCATATTTTCACCACACCCGATGAGGCATGGGGGACGGGCACCGAACTCCGGCCAGCCAGTTCAGAGGCGACCTTGGTTATAACAGATTTGTCATCGCGGGTTCATGAGGGTTTTGGTGGATGTTTTAATGAGCTGGGGTGGGACGCCCTCGGCACGCTGGATGACGCACAACGGGATACGATCCTGGCGGCGCTGTTTGACCCGCAGGGCGAGTGCTGTTTCACTCACGGGCGTGTTCCGATGGGAGCCAGCGACTATGCCCGGGCCTGGTACAGCTTTAACGAAACTGAAGGGGACTACGCCATGGAGCATTTCTCCATTGAGCGTGATAAAGGCTGTCTGCTTCCCTACATCACGCACGCACTACAGTACAACCCGGCGCTGACGTTATTCGCCTCTCCCTGGAGCCCGCCCGTCTGGATGAAAACACCACAACGCTATAACGGCGGAAAGCTCAAAGACGATGCCAAAACACTCTCAGCCTATGCGCTGTATTTTGAGAAATTTGTCACCGCTTACGCGCATGAGGGGGTCAAGATCCGGCAGGTGCACATTCAGAACGAAGTGGTAGCCGCGGCGGTTTATCCAACCTGTCTGTGGAGTGGTGAACAACTCCAGATATTTATACGCGATTACCTCGGGCCGCGCTTTCATCAGCATCATGTGCCAGCCGAAATCTGGCTGGGCACCATTAACGCACCGAATTTCAAGAAAGAAGTCGGGCAGGACTATGATGATTACGCCGGTTTTGTGTTGTCAGATGCCGAAACATACCATTACGTTGCGGGTGTCGGTTATCAGTGGGCTGGCAAAAATGCGATTGCACGCAATGTGGATTGCTACCCTGAGCTGCGCTATATGCAAACCGAAAATGAGTGCGGAACTGGCGATAACAGCTGGGAGCATGCGCACTACGTTTTTGAGTTGCTGCGCCATTATCTGACAGCCGGTGCTGACAGCTATGTGTACTGGAATATGGTGCTGGCGCAGGGCGGCGAAAGTACCTGGGGCTGGAAGCAAAACAGTATGATTTCCATTGATACAGAAAATAAAACGGTGACTTATAACCCTGAATATTACGTCATGCGCCATTTTTCTCATTTTATTAAACCGGGCGCAAAACGGGTGAATGTGACGGGACGCCACAGCGCTAACGCGGTCTGCTACCGCAATCCACAGAATGAGACGGTAATCGTGGTCAATAATCCGCGTCAGACAGAACGCGAACTGGTCTTTGCACTGGCAGGTCGTCATTACATGGTCGGGTTAAAACCACAGTCAGTGAATACGTTTATTATTTCAGAATAAATAAATTCCCTCTGCCGGAACTATCATCCGGCAGCCAATGCCTGCTCTTTTATTGAGGTTCGTATGACTACGCAAAAATTGTCAATTCCTGGCAAGGTGGGGTATGGCCTGGGTGACGGTGCCAGTAATATTATCTGGCAAACGATTATGTTATTCATGGCCTATTTTTACACAGATGTGTACGGGCTGGATGCATTTCATATGGGAACCATGTTTCTATTTGTCAGGGTGTTTGATGCGTTGTTTGATATATTTATTGGCTCACTGGCAGATCGCACCCGCCATCGTCTCGGTCAGTTCAGGCCTTATTTATTATTGTTCGCGTTGCCTTTTGGAATTTGTGGCGCATTAACGTTTTATACGCCCGCAATCGGTGATACCGGGAAAATTATTTATGCCTGGGTTTCGTATACCGCGTTGTCAATGTTATACACGCTGGTTAACGTACCCTATTGCGCGATGATCAATAATCTCTCGGGCGATCCGGTGGAACGGGTATCCATGCAATCCTATCGTTTCGCCTGCGCCGCGCTGGGCGGGGTGGTTGTTTCGTCGGTTGCGATGCCGCTCACGCATATTTTGGGCGGTGACAATCTGCAACGGGGCTATTTTTACGCCATGATCATTATGGGGTCCATCAGCACTGTTCTGTTTCTGATGTGTTTCTTTATGACGCGCGAAACCCGGATTCCGCCGGTGGATATGCAAGCCAGTTCGATGAAAAGTGTCATGAGTGATCTGGGTGTTCTGGCGAAAGATAAAAACTGGCTGAGCCTGTTTACATTAAATGTGGTCAATCTGGTCGCGGGGATATTAAAAACCGGCGGGGCTATTTATTTTGTGAATTATTATATTAACCGCCCTGATCTCGTGAGTGTCATATTAACCATAATTCTGGGGGCGAAATTTATTGGCTCGCTGCTTACCCCGGTAGTCTATAAAAAACTGGATCGCGTTTTTGCTTATAAACTGGCGATGTGTATACAGGCTATCATTATGATCGGCTTATTTTTCGTCGGGGCGCAGCATGTCTGGGTAATTTGCCTGCTGATTGGCGTGATCCATCTGATTAACTCCAGCGCAACGCCGTTACAGTGGAGTATGCTCAGCGATATTATCGACGACCTTGAAAAACGTATGGGCCGCAGCCTCAGCGGGCTGGTGTTTTCCACCAACTTATTTGCCATCAAAGTGGGTATTGCCATTGGCGGCGCGACCATCGGCTGGATGCTGACCTGGGGCGGATACGTCGGGAAAGCCCCGCATCAGGCCGACGATGCCGTGCTGGTTATTCGCCTGATATTTACGGTGATCCCGGCGCTGCTGATCCTCAGCCTGATTTTTATTCTGCGAAATTACTCATTGCACGATAAGCCTCCGGCGCTGCATGCGGAGCCGGTCAGCGCTGTAAAAGCCTGAAAAAGGCGAAGTCCGTAAACCCGCAGCGTATAAAGGGGCGGGTTTACGAGGCGCTCATTTTTTGACAGAAAACGGCCCGTCAGCCACGGAATCCCGAAAAATAAGCACGGAGGAGAACTTATTCTGCTCAGACAAATAGCCGCCATCGAGCATTGAAATCATCTGGCTGATGACTTCGCTTATCATATCGCTCACCGGATCTCTCACGCTTGACAGCGCCGGAATAAGAAACGGTGCGGTCGGAATATTATCAAACCCGATCACCGAAACTTGTGCCGGGACTGCCATTCCGGCGTCGTTTAACCTTTTCATCGCGCCAATCGCCATTTCGTCATTGCTGGCGATGATAGCGCTGAAAGAGTCACCCGCCGCCAGCAAAGTCTCTGTGGCCGCCGCGCCGCTGGAGGCAGACCATTTCCCCTGAACAATCAGCGAATCCCGTACCGGTAAACCCGCTGCGGTGAGGGCCTCTTTATAACCGGAAAGGCGTTCAATCGCAGTCGGGGAATCCATTGAGCCGGTAATAAATGCAATATTGCGATGACCGCGTTCAATCAGCGCCTGCGTAGCCTGAAAACCAGAACCTTTGTGGTCACAATAAATACAGTGGCTCTGATGTTTGCGTAATTTACGGTTAACCACCATGACCGGTTTTTTATATTTATCGATAATTTCATCCATTTCATCGACCGATAAAAAACGCGGGTAAATAATAATGCCGTCGCAGCGTAAATCGTGCAGAAATTGAATGGCTTCCCGTTCTTCTTCAGCGCTGTGCTTGCCATCCACCAGAATAAGCTGACGGCCATTCGCATCAAGCTTTTTGGCCGCCTGGGAAATTAACTCACTGAAGTAATTGCCGTTGTACAACGTGTTTGTGACAACCAGACCGATACACATTGATTTGCTGGTCGCCAGATTTCTTGCCAGTAAATTAGGGCGGTATCCGGCCTCTTCAATGGCTTTAAACACCTGATCTTTAGTTTCCTGGCTTACATAGCCTTTACCGGAAAGCACACGGGAAACGGTGGCTTTTGATACGCCCGCTTTATTTGCCACTTCCTGCATTGTCGACATCAGGCACACCTGAAAGAGAAAAATGATTTGTCATTCTACACATTCCACGCGTTTTGCGACGTTTTTGGCGCAGAGGAGGTCAGGCGGGAGATCACCATCACAAAAATGAAACAGCGTTATCATTTTTTGTTGAAGTCAGGAGAGGAACTGAACATTCTCATGTGAAACCGGTTACCTACTGTTTCGGAAAAGAACCCCGGCGTTTCATAAAAAAGGTTTTCCGGAAAGAAGATTATTCATAACCCTATGAATCTGAGAGAGTTATCGCTCATGGCTAAGAATTTTGCAGCAATATCACAATCGATTGTCACGGCAATCGGCGGTGCAGGGAATGTGGCAGCGGTTACGCACTGTATGACGCGGCTGCGCTTTGTGCTCAATGACGAATCTGCCGTGGATGCGGCGACGCTAAAATCCATCACCGGCGTGATGGGCGTAGTGCGCAATGAAAAACAGTGCCAGGTGATCATCGGCAATAACGTGTCACAGGCTTACGCCGAAGTGCTGAAACTGTTGCCGGAGGGGTTTTCTGCGGCCAGTGATGCGCCTGTCAGAAACAAGATTACGTTCAGACGGATTGGCGCAGGGATCCTGGATGCACTGATCGGCACCATGTCACCGCTGATCCCGGCGATTATCGGCGGTTCGATGGTGAAACTGCTGGCGATGATTCTGGATATGACCGGCGTGTTTGAAAAGGGCGCGTCGACGCTGGTGATCCTCAATACCATCGGCGACGGTGCGTTCTTCTTCCTGCCGGTGATGGTGGCTGCGTCGGCGGCGGTGAAATTCAAAACCAACATGTCGCTGGCGATTGCGATTGCCGGGATCCTGGTACATCCGGCGTTTATCGACCTGATGGCAAAAGCCGCGCAGGGGCAGAAAGTCGAATTCATCGGCATTTCCGTCACGGCGGTGAAATACACCTACACAGTGATCCCCGCGCTGTGCATGACGTGGCTGCTGTCTTACATCGAAAAATGGGTAGACCGCATTACGCCGGTCGTCACCAAAAACTTCCTGAAACCGATGCTGATTATGCTGATTGCCGCCCCGATCGCCATCGTGCTGATCGGGCCGCTGGGCATCTGGATTGGTACCGGTATTTCGGCGGTGGTGTACACCGTTCACAGCTATCTCGGCTGGCTGTCGGTGGCGATTATGGGCGCGGCCTGGCCGCTGCTGGTGATGACCGGCATGCACCGCGTGTTCACGCCAACCATTATTCAGACCATTGCGGAAACCGGAAAAGAAGGCATGGTCATGCCGTCAGAAATCGGCGCAAACCTGTCGCTGGGCGGTTCATCGCTGGCGGTGGCGTGGCGGACGAAAAACCCGGAACTGCGTCAGACCGCGCTGGCGGCGGCGGCTTCTGCGATTGTGGCCGGGATTTCAGAACCTGCGCTTTACGGCGTGGCGCTGCGGCTTAAACGTCCGCTCATCGCCTGCTTAATCAGCGGTTTTATCTGCGGCGGCATTGCCGGTTTAGGCGGCCTCGCCAGCCATTCGATGGCGTCGCCGGGGCTGTTTACCAGCGTCCAGTTCTTCGACCCGTCCAATCCGATGACCCTTGTCTGGGTGGCGGGCGTCATGATCCTCGCGGTGGTGCTCTCGTTTGTCATCACCCTGTTACTCGGATTTGAAGATATTCCCGTGGAAACCGTGACGCCGAAAGAAAGCAAAGCGGCAGAGACCACCACGCCTGCGCCGTTGCCGGTGGCACCCAACGCAGCGCGTTCACATTAAAGGAGAAGTAATTCATGACAGCATCTTTATTTCCTGACGGCTTTTTATGGGGCGGCGCGATTGCCGCCAACCAGGCCGAAGGTGCCAGTTTTGAAGGCGGGAAAGGCCTGACGACGGTAGACATGATCCCGCACGGTGCACACCGTCTGGCGGTAAAAACCGGTCAGGAAAAGCGCTTCCGTCTGGACTCGACAGAGTTTTACCCGAGCCATCAGGCGATTGATTTCTATCATCGCTATAAAGAAGACATCGCGCTGATGGCCGAAATGGGGTTCAGCGTATTCCGCACCTCAATCGCCTGGAGCCGTCTGTACCCCAACGGCGATGAGTTAACGCCAAATGCGGAAGGCATCGCGTTCTACCGCGACGTTTTTGCCGAGTGCAAAAAATACGGCATCGAACCGCTGGTCACGCTGTGCCATTTTGATGTGCCGATGCATCTGGTGATTGAGTACGGTTCGTGGCGTAACCGCAAAATGGTCGAGTTTTTCGCCCGTTATGCGCGCACCTGTTTTGAAGCGTTCGACGGGCTGGTGAAATACTGGCTGACGTTTAACGAGATCAATATCCTGCTGCACAGCCCGTTCTCAGGGGCGGGTTTAGTGTTCGAAGAGGGCGAAAATCAGGAGCAGGTTAAATATCAGGCCGCGCACCATGAGCTGATTGCCAGCGCACTGGCGACGAAAATCGCTCATGAAGTGAACCCGGAAAATCAGGTCGGCTGCATGCTGGCGGGCGGGAATTTCTATCCGCGCACCTGCAAGCCGGAAGATGTCTGGGCGGCGCTGCAAAAAGACCGTGAAAACCTGTTCTTTATCGATGTTCAGGCGCGCGGCGCTTACCCGTCTTACACCCGCCGCGTGTTCGCTGAAAAAGGCATCGTTATCGATAAGCAGCCGGGCGACGTCGATATCCTCAAAAACACCGTCGATTTTGTCTCCTTCAGTTATTACGCCTCGCGCTGTGCGTCCGCTGACATGAACGACAACAACAGCAGCGCCGCAAACATCGTAAAATCACTGAAAAACCCGCACATTGAGGCCAGCGAATGGGGATGGGGCATTGACCCGCTCGGGTTGCGCATCACCATGAATATGATGTACGACCGTTACCAGAAACCGTTATTCCTGGTGGAAAACGGCCTCGGCGCAAAAGATGAAATCAACGCGCAGGGCGAAATCATCGATGACTACCGCATCAGCTATTTGCGCGAACACATCAATGCGATGGGGGAGGCCATCGCCGACGGCATTCCGGTCATCGGCTACACCTCGTGGGGCTGCATCGATCTGGTTTCCGCCTCCACCGGCGAAATGAGCAAACGCTACGGCTTCGTCTACGTCGACCGCGACGACAGCGGCAACGGCACGCTGGCAAGAACCCGTAAGAAATCGTTTTACTGGTACAAGAAAGTGATTGCGAGCAACGGGGCGGATTTGGGGTAAATCAAAAACTGTGCTGCCCTGACGAAAGCGCAGCACAGTTTATGAACGCGGGATACACGGCGTTTATTTCCCGCGTTCTTTGGGAACCATAACAATAATTGCGATAAGCGAAAGCAGGCAAAACAATACGTTAACCAGTAAACCCGCCGTCGCAGCAACCGCGCCGCCAGCGTATTGTAATGCGGTGTAAACCGACGCTGAAATGGCGACACCGAAGGCTCCCCCTAATGAACTCGCCATTTTATAGATACCCGAAGCTATCCCTATTTTATCCGCGGGCGCGCTGGAAATGGCGGTATCTGTCGAAGGCGTGGCGTAGAACCCAAGGCCGAGGCCAAACAGGATATAACCAATTAATACGACGACGACATAATACGTGTTAGATAAAAATGTCAGCGCCATCAATGCGATCCCAACCCCCGTCATAAAGGTGCCTAACATCATGGGAGTTTTGGCGCCGATTTTTTGCAGTAATTTCTCGCCAACCCTGATCATGGCAAGCACGGCAATCAGATAACCAATTGTCAGCATTCCTGATTGGAACGCGTTGAACCCACGAATCTGCTGCACGTACAAACTGGCGACTAATAATGTTCCGGCCGCAGCATTGAGCATGAAGTTTGAGAAAGTTGCGGCAGCATAGGGCTTATTTTTGAATAACGAAAAATCGATGAAACTGGCTTGTTGTTTGGCAAAGCTGTGTTTGAAAAATACGATGCCGGAAACAATGAATACCGCGAAAAGAATGACCATAGGCTGGCTTACCCACCCCAGCGAACTGCCTTTCGTGATCAGCAGATTCAGCGAGATGAGCATGATTACAAATGCGCACAGGCCGAAATAGTCAAAACGGGGCTGATTCTTCCCGGCGACTTTACTTTCCGGCGTGCCGCGAATAAGCAGCATGCCTAATAATGCGCAAAATATTGAAAAGATGAATATCCACTTCCAGCCCATGGTGGTGGCGACCGCACCACCAAAAAGCGAGCAAACGCCGGAACCTCCCCATGAGCCAATCGACCAGAAACTTAATGCCCGCTGACGATCTTTCCCCTCGTAGTACGTTTTCATCAGCGCAAGCGTCGCGGGCATTATACAAGCGCCAGAGAGCCCCTGAACGATACGGCCGGCGGCAAAGAGCAGGGTATTATCGGCGAATATTATTAGCAGGCAGCCGACAATGCTTAAGATAAAACCTATGTAGGTCATTTTAACGCGGCCAATTTTATCTGCCACGCCACCGGCCACCACAATAAAGCAACCGGAAAATAAAGCAGTGAGGCTGATAGAAAGATTAAGTGAAGCAGAAGGGATATCGATGTCTTCCTGAATGGCCGGGACAATATTCATCATCGACTGAGCAAAAAGCCAGAAGGTTAATACGCCCAGAACGATGCCAAACGTTAACCTGTCACCGCCTTTAAATGGCGTATGATATTTATTGAGTCTTGTGGGTGACATAGAGAGGCCTCTTCATTAAATATAAAAATAGCCATGTTCACTGAGTACATGGCAAAAGCTCCCCGCCCTTAATTAACAGGGAGTCATTCTCCGGTATTTTATTACTTAAGGAATTTTTCGGTTAATGAACACCAGTAGGTCGCGCCAGGAATAATCAGGTCATCATTAAAATCATAACCGGGATTATGCACAGGGCAGCATTCTGGTTCATCACCTGCACCTATCATTAAATAGCTGCCGTTGGGGTTTTCTTCCAGCATGAAAGCAAAGTCTTCACTGCCCATCATGGGGTGCGTGTTTTCGCAAATCATGGCGGAGTCCATTAACTCTTTTGCCACGCTGATGGCGAAATCAGTGGCATCGCAGCCGTTAACTAATTCCGGGCAGCTGTTTATGTGGAGTATTTTAACCGTTGCGCCAAAGCTTTTCGCTTGTCCTTCTGCAATTTCGGTGATGCGTTTCACCAGTAAATTGCGCACCTTTCCGTTCAGCGCTCTGACTGAAAGTTGTAAACGTGCGCTGGCATTAATAATATTGGGTGCCTGCCCGGATTGAATACTGCCTACCGTAACAACACCAGGTTCAAATGGGATAAGATTACGCGACACAATAGTTTGCAGCGCGACAACGATGTGGCAGGCAATCATTGCCGCATCCGTGGTTTTCTCCGGATATGCACCGTGCCCCCCGACGCCAGTCACTTCAATTTCAATAGTATCGGAAGAGGCCATCATCGCGCCTTTTCTGAAATGAAATGTGCCTTTTTTCAAACCAGGCATATTATGTAAAGCAAAGATCGCATCACAGGGAAATTGCGTAAATAAGCCGTCCTGTAGCATTATTTTCCCGCCGTATAGCAATTCTTCACCCGGCTGGAAAATAACGTTCAGGGTACCGTTAAAATTGCGCGTTTTAGCGAGATACTCTGCCGCAAATAGCAAAATGGTGGTGTGTCCGTCGTGCCCGCAACCATGGAATTTTCCATCAACACGGCTGGCCCAGGCTTTGCCGCTGTGCTCTTGCATGGGCAAAGCATCCATATCAGCCCGTAGCCCCAGCACTTTTTTGCCATTGCCTGCGCGCAGCGTGCCGACAACACCGGTCTGAGCCATGCCCCGGTGAACCTCATATCCCCAGGTTGCCAGCTTTTCGGCAACGACATTACTGGTATAAAATTCGTCAAGACCGGTTTCCGGTTGACTATGTAATTGGTGTCTTAATGTCACATAATTTTCTTTGTTTTTCTCGAGTATTTCCCTGATGTTGGACATAGCATTTTTTCCTTCACTTTTATTTATGGACTCCCTGCATTATAAAGCGGCCTGAAAATGGGAACAGGCGGTTACTTTCCCAATAGGCAGCAAATTTTGCGCACTTTACAGTGCCATATGCGGGAATGTAGAAAAATGATGCACCATTTGTTGGCGTGTCTTTTCCTGCAGGGTGAAATAAACGCAGAGGGATAAGCATGCATCAGAAAACATTTAAAAATTATTCTGTCGATATTGTGAATATTTTCGAGGAAGAGAGCCAGGGGTATGATGGCGTCACGCTTTTCTGTATTTTGCAAGGAGAGGCAGCGGTAGTGTTGCAGGGCGCAGAATTATCGCTGCGGCAGCAGGAAATGGTGGTCGTTAACCAATATGAACGCTACCAGATCAACAGTGAAACGGGAAATATCATCATTAAAGTGAATATTTCACATCGATACTTCTCTCGTTATTATACAAATTATGCGGCGGCCCGTTTTTGCCTTGACGTTGAGGAAGGCCACGAACATCGTGGTTTGTTACGCGAAATAATAATGCGTCTCGCTATAAGTAAATTACAAAGCAATAAAGAAACCGGTCTGCTTGAGGTCAACGCTCTTCTGTCAAATTTACTGAGCCTGCTGATTATGTATTTCAAGCAAAGCAGGACACACATCGCGGAATCTCAGCAAAAAACGCATTCAGTAAGAATTAAGAACACGCTCGATTACCTGCAAGATAATTACAATAAACCGCTGTCGCTTTCACTTCTGGCAAAAATTAGCCATACCTCTCCGGCTTATTTCTCCCGGTTATTTTCTCAGGAAGTCGGCATCAGCTTTAAAACCTACCTGACACAACTTCGTTTTATGTGCTGTATAGACGCACTGGAAAAAACAGACAAGCCACTTTATCAAATTGTGGAAGAGAACGGGTTTTACGATACGCGCAATTTCACTGCGCTTTTTAAAACCCGATACGCGATGACGCCAAACAAATATCGCTCGCTCTATCGCGAGGGAAAATCCCCGGTGACCGGAGGGTTTGAGTTCCCCGTGAGGACTCCGCCTGAACGTCCTGCACGTTTTGGGGAAATCCGCCCCTCAGAGCTTTTGGCACTTCTGGGCAATAGTTTGACTGCGCATGAACAAATGGCGGAGCTGGAACCCCTGTCCACGGAAAAATGGATGATTGAACTTCCTGCATCTGATGATGTGTCCCTGGAATTGCCGCATCCGGGCTATATCGTAAGCATTGGCAGGCTCGAAGAACTCCTGAAAGCGCCTGTGCAACAGCAGGTTATGACTGCGCGGGAACAGATGTCGCTGCAATACATTCACGTTGAACATATCATTTCGGAAAACACGCTGCCCGAGGGGTTCCCAACCGATGAAATATGCCCTTCCTTTTCACATTATGCCAACGCCGATATGGCCGTTGAATTCCTCAAAAAGCAGGGGATTGCGCTGCTGATCAGTATTCATTTTCAACTGTCTGAAGAAGACATGCGCAGTTGCACTCTCCGCTTTCTTGATTTTGTCGCGCATAACATCACGCAGTTTGGCGATGATTATGTCAGCTCATGGGCATTCAGTTATCACCCGAACGTTGATTTTTTCGCCGATTCTGAAGCCCGTTTTTTGCGCTTGCGTAGCAAGATTAAAGCGATATTGCCGCGGATGAAAACCGGGGTGTTTTATCCTTTCCCGTTAGAAAAAGAAGCAATGGCTCAGGTGCCGTTATTCACCAGCCACCTCATCAGGAACATCGATTTTTTAGGATTTTCTGCGAACGCAAATGACAAGGTCAGCCATGACGGGTTTGCTAAAGAAGATATCGCTGGTGCTGAATTTTTTGTTGAGCAACATGCCAGAAATATTCTCGGGCAGTTGAAGAAACACGATCTTTCTGTCCCGCTGTTTTTACAAACCTGGAACACATTAACCGGCGATACACGTCTCACCAATGGTTCATTTTTTCGTGGTGCATTGCTGATGGATACGCTTCTCTCACTGCCTTTACCGATAGCGTTTGTGGGGTTCTGGATCAATTCAGAAGTACAAAAGGAAACGCGGGAAGATAAACGAATCGATACCAGCAGCTTGTCATTATTTTATATGGGCAGCACCCGCAGGCCGATGTTTCATGTCTTGCGGCTCCGTGAGCGGCTAAACGGTGTCGTTTTAGCGCGGGGTGACAACTACATCGTGACGCGCAAAGCGCAGGGATATCGGGTATTACTCACCCATAGTGTCAGTTTCAACCCCAGCCTGTCGTTGCAAAATCATCTGATGACCGGCTTTCGCAAACAGATAAACGTGGCCGTAACCGGTATGGAACAGGGCAGTTATCAGATCAAGAGGCACCTTTTTGACCAGAAACATGGTGCGCTCTGTCATCAGTTTGAATGCCAGCCAACGCGCTTTGGGCGCGACAGTGAGGTTATGGCTTTTATCGACGTACATTCCGCGCCCGATCTTCATCTGTATGATGAGGATATTGCGGCATGCTGGAAAGTGAGCGTTGAGATGGATGTGAACGCTATCTGTTTGTTTGAAATAAATAAAATCACTACACCCTGATATCGTTGCAGGTCGGGATCTGAAACAAAATCAGACGCATTTATTTCCATCAAACCGGTCTGATTTTCAGTTTATATTGCCGCCGTGCTCGCCCGCACCTTTAATTTCCCCGCCATAATGACGCGCGTGGCGGCGTCTTCGCCGGAGCACAAATATTCCACCGCCATCCGGCCTAATTCGTTATAGGGCAACTGGACGCTGGTGAGTTTTGGCGTCATCTGGTCGGCGATGCGCTGGTCGTCGTATCCGGCGATCAGAATGTCCTGCGGGATCCGCAGATGCAGCTCGGTCAGCGCCTGATAACAGCCGATGGTCATCCAGTCGCTGGAGCAGAAAATTGCATCCGGCGGTTCGGGCTGATCCATCAGCTGTAACGTGGCGCGATAAGTTTCATTCAGTGACCAGTTGGTGGCCTGCACCAGCCGGTCGTCGGGCGTCATTCCCGCCTGCGTCAGGGCTTCACGGTAACCTTCGAGACGCTTTTCGCACGCTTCCATCCAGTTATCGCCCATGATGTGCGCAATCCGCGTGGCACCCTGATCGATAAGATGGCGGGTAATTTGCAATGCGTTTGCGCGGTCGTCCGGCAGGAAAGTGGGCAGCAGCGGGTACGTGCGATCATAGACATTCAGCAGAACGACAGGCAGCGCCGTCTGGTTAACAAAGGGTGAGAAATCAATCGCCTGAGTCACCGGAGAGGCGATGATAATCCCGACACAGCGGCGCTGGTTCAGTTGAGAAATAATCCGCACCGCGAGTTCAGCATCATCGCCGTAATCATAAACGGTGAGCAGCGTATTCTGCCGCCAGGCGGCCTCACGGGCTTCGCTCAGCGCATCAACAAACGGGTCATAACCTGGCATCGCGTTGATCAGCAGCGCAATTTCTTCCTGTCCGTTGTCGTTGTGTGGCGCGGGCATTTTTTTATAACCCAGCGAAAGTGCGGTATTGAACACCCGCTGGCGTGTTTCTTCGCTGAGTTTGACCGAGCGTGAATTGTTTAAAATCAGCGAGACGGTGGCCTGCGAAACCCCGGCTTCACGCGCAATATCACTCATCGTGACTTTGTTTTTCTTCTCCATTTCCCTTTTCCCGTCTGCCATTTATTTCTCCTTTTTCACTATATCACAGCGGTCTTTTTTGCCCGACCGCCACGCAGTCTGGCTAAAAAGAGTGTGATCTCAATTGCAGAACCCGCATGACGGATTTGCAGCAATGTCAGTCAGGTAATAAACATTAGCTAATAATATTAGTCAATGAGTGATAACGCGAGGAAAGAGCGATGAAAGAGCAATGGAATGAACAGCAGGCGGCGCAGTGGAGCAAGCAGCAGGGATGGATTTGCGGATTCAACTATTTACCGCGTACAGCGGTGAACTGGACGGAACTCTGGCAACGCGAAACCTTTGATGCGGTGACGATCAATCAGGAACTGGGCTGGGCGCACGACGCGGGTTACAACCAGCTGCGCATCAATTTGCCGTTTATCGTCTGGCAGGATGACCGCGACGGTTTGCTGGCGCGCATCGATCAGTTTCTGGATATCGCTGCGCGTCACCGGATAAAAGTGATGCTGACGCTGATGGACGATTGCGGTTTTTCCGGTGACGAGCCGTATCTCGGGCCGCAAAAAGCGCCGGAACCGGGAAAACACAACAGCCAGGCGGCGGCAAGTCCGGGGCGCGACGTGGTGTGTAACCGCGAAATGTGGCCGCAGGTTGAGGATTACGTGCGCGACATAATCCGCCATTTCCGCACTGACGCCCGCATCGCTATCTGGGATTTGTACAACGAACCGGGGAATCGCGGCACGTTTGCGACCGGACTGGAAGAAGTGTTGTATGACGAAAAGCTGGAAGTTTTCGCGCTGGAACTGATGCAAAAGGCGTTTATCTGGGCACGTGAGGAAGACCCGCAGCAACCGCTGACCGTCGGTGCGTGGCATTTCTCGCAGGATCCGGATCAGCCGGAAAGCGAGTTTTTCACGCATCCGATTGATGTAGCAGCGGCAAAACTCTCTGATGTCATCAGTTTTCACGCCTACGTCGCCACGCCAAAACTTTTGCAGGCGCTGCGTTTCTGGCAAGAATTCAACCGCCCGATGCTGTGCACAGAATGGCTGGCGCGCCACGTTGGCAGCGTTATCGAAGAGCAACTGCCGTTGTTCAGCGCCTTCAACGCCGGGTGTTATCAGTGGGGGCTGGTGCGCGGAAAAACCCAGACCACGCTGCCGTGGCCGGTAGTGCGCAAGGGCAATCACGACTACGCCCATTTGTGGTTCCACGATGTGCTGGACGAATACGGTATTCCGTTCCGCCGCGCTGAAATGGATCTGGTCCGCCGTTTAACGCGTATGAAATAACCCTTCAACATGCTGCACAGGGAAGTGCGAGGCTGAATAAAAATGACGATTTCAATGAAAATCCCGTCCAGGGAATTGTGGTCTTATTTTGGTTACGGGCTGGGGCAATGCTTCAGTTTCGGGTTAGTAGGTTCGTTTATTAACTATTTTTATACCGACGTGCTGGGTATTTCCGCGCTGGCGGCCAGTACCATATTTCTGGTCGCCCGTGCATGGGATGCGATTCATGATCCGCTGTTTGCCAGCGTCATGGATACCATCCAGACCCGCTTCGGGAAATTCCGCCATTTTATGTTGCTGGCGCCTTTCCTGATTACGCTGGTCACGCTGGCGTCGTTTTATAATATTGATGCGCCGATGGGAACGAAAATTCTTTATGCCGGTGCGACCTATATATTGTGGGGCACGCTGTATGCCATTTCGGATATTCCGTTCTGGTCGATGAGTTCGGTGATGAGCTCAGAGCCGAAAGAACGCACCAAAGCGGTCACCGCCGCCGTACTGGGTGTGAATGCCGGTATCGCGTGTGCGTCGATCTTCTTCCCCCGGCTGACGGCGTTTTTCGCGCCGGGCTCCGGTGACCACGGTTACTTTATGGCGACCGTGGTGATGATGGTGATCGGGTTGCTGCTGATGATCAACGGGTTCTGGAATATCAAAGAACGGGTGCCGCCCAGCAGTGAAAAAGTCACCATGCGCGATACGTTCCATAACCTGAAAAATAACCGGCCACTGTTTTTTGTTCTGGCGGCATTCTTTTTCTGCGTCCTGCACAATATCGCTAACGGCATTTACATCTATTTCTTTATTTATAATATGGGCGATGGGGCATTGCAGGCGGCAATTGGCGTGATGGGAATATTAGCGGCGATTGCCTGTCTGACCGCACCGTTATTAACGCGCCGTTATAAAAAACGCACCCTGTTTATTGTGCTTTGCGCACTGGATATTGTGGTACGCATTGTCTTGTGGTTCAGCGGATACCACAACATGACCTGGCTGTTTATTCTGCTGGGGCTGAGCACGGTATTTGTGATGATGAGCAATCTGTTCACGTCGGCCATGATCGTCGACACCATCGAATATGCCGAATACAAAACCAACAAACGTTGTGCGGCCATTACGTTTTCCGGTCAGACGTTCACCGGTAAAATGTCTGTTGCCGTCGGTGGCGGGCTGGTGGGGATATTTCTCACCGCGATTCATTACGTCCCTCAGGCTGCACTTCAAACGGAAAACGTGCTCAACGGGCTGTTCTTTGGTATCAGCCTGTTGCCTGCAATCGGCTCATTAATTCGTATCGGCTTCATGTGGTTCTTTGATTTTACTGAAGATAAACATGCTGAAGTGTTGGCAATTTTGGAACAACGCCGCAAATCAGGCGAAGCCTTTCAGGCGCCAGAGCAGGGAACAGAGTCAGAGACTAAACCTCTGTCAGGGCATGCTTCAACTTTCTGATTTTACCTTTATACGTCAACCCAACGCCTCCCTTCACCAGGGAGGCGTTGCCCGGGCTAAACCCATCTCACTTGTCCGCTTTACAACAAACTGTACGCAGATTGTTCTCTCTGCCTCTAAGCCTGTCGGCGGTGGCAAATAAAACCCCTTGTTTTTCAATGGCAACACACGTTGGGCACATTGGTACAAACACTGCACATACCTGTACGTCAACTGGACACTACAGGAGAGAAAACGATGGCAATGCGTCAATGTGCAATCTACGGGAAAGGGGGTATTGGGAAATCCACCACCACCCAGAACCTTGTAGCGGCTCTGGCCGAAATGAAGAAGAAAGTCATGATTGTCGGCTGTGACCCTAAAGCTGACTCAACCCGCCTGATTCTGCATGCGAAAGCACAGAATACCATTATGGAAATGGCGGCTGAAGTGGGCTCTGTGGAAGATCTGGAGCTGGAAGATGTGATGCAAATCGGCTACGGCGGCGTTCGCTGTGCCGAATCCGGCGGCCCTGAGCCGGGTGTGGGTTGTGCTGGTCGTGGTGTTATCACCGCCATCAACTTCCTGGAAGAAGAAGGCGCGTATGTGCCGGATCTGGACTTCGTGTTTTACGACGTACTGGGTGACGTGGTGTGTGGCGGGTTCGCAATGCCGATTCGCGAAAACAAAGCGCAGGAAATTTACATCGTTTGCTCCGGTGAAATGATGGCGATGTACGCCGCCAACAACATTTCCAAAGGCATCGTGAAATATGCCAAATCAGGCAAAGTGCGCCTGGCCGGGTTGATTTGTAACTCCCGTCAGACAGACCGCGAAGATGAACTGATCATCGCGCTGGCTGAAAAACTGGGCACGCAGATGATTCACTTCGTTCCACGCGACAACATCGTACAGCGGGCTGAAATACGCCGCATGACGGTCATCGAATATGACCCGACCTGCGCGCAGGCCGATCAGTACCGCACGCTGGCGAACAAAATCGTCAACAACACCAAAATGGTTGTACCGACACCGGTCACCATGGACGAGCTGGAAGCCCTGTTAATGGAATTCGGCATTATGGAAGAAGAAGACCTGACTATCGTCGGTCGTACCGCTGCCGAAGAGGCGTGAGTGCTTCCCCTTTAACCGCAGATGCACAAACCGCAGGGAATGTGCATCTTCTCAGGCAATCAGTGGAGTCTTTATGACCAGTGAAACACGCGAACGCAATGAGGCGCTGATCCAGGAAGTGCTGGAGATCTTCCCCGAGAAAGCGCTCAAAGATCGTAAGAAACACATGATGACCACCGATCCGGCGATGGAAAGCGTCGGTAAGTGTATCGTCTCTAACCGCAAATCTCAGCCGGGCGTCATGACCGTGCGCGGCTGTGCGTATGCCGGTTCGAAAGGCGTGGTCTTTGGCCCGATCAAAGATATGGCGCACATTTCTCACGGCCCGATTGGCTGTGGTCAATATTCCCGCGCCGGTCGTCGCAACTATTACACCGGCTGGAGCGGCGTTAACAGCTTTGGCACCCTCAACTTCACCAGTGATTTTCAGGAACGTGACATCGTGTTTGGCGGCGATAAAAAGCTCGACAAACTGATCGACGAACTGGAGATGTTATTCCCGCTCACCAAAGGGATCTCGGTGCAGTCCGAATGCCCGGTGGGGCTGATCGGGGATGATATCTCTGCGGTGGCGAAAGCCAGCAGTGCCAAAATCGGTAAGCCGGTTGTGCCGGTGCGCTGTGAAGGGTTCCGTGGTGTCTCGCAGTCCCTCGGCCACCATATTGCTAACGACGTGATCCGCGACTGGGTGCTGGATAACCGCGAAGGCAACACCTTTGAAACCACGCCGTATGACGTTGCCATTATCGGTGACTACAACATCGGCGGTGACGCCTGGGCATCGCGTATTTTGCTCGAAGAAATGGGGCTGCGCGTGGTGGCACAGTGGTCCGGTGACGGTACGTTGGTTGAGATGGAAAACACCCCAAAGGTGGCGCTGAATCTGGTGCACTGTTACCGCTCGATGAACTATATCTCCCGCCATATGGAAGAAAAACACGGCATTCCGTGGATGGAATATAACTTTTTTGGCCCGACCAAAATTGCCGAATCCCTGCGCGAAATCGCTGCCCGTTTTGACGAAACCATCCAGAAAAACGCTGAGGCCGTCATTGAAAAATATCAGGCGCAAACTCAGGCCGTTATCGACAAATACCGTCCGCGTCTGGAAGGCAAAAAAGTGCTGCTGTACCTCGGTGGTCTGCGCCCGCGTCACATCATCGGGGCGTATGAAGATCTGGGGATGGAGATCATCGGTACTGGTTATGAATTTGGCCATAACGATGACTATGACCGCACTTTGCCGATGCTTAAAGAAGGCACATTACTGTTCGATGATCTGAGCAGCTATGAGCTGGAAGCTTTTGTGAAAGCGCTGAAACCCGATCTGGTCGGGTCAGGCATCAAAGAAAAATACATCTTCCAGAAAATGGGTGTGCCGTTCCGTCAGATGCACTCCTGGGATTATTCCGGCCCTTATCATGGTTACGACGGCTTTGGTATTTTCGCGCGTGACATGGATATGACCCTGAACAATCCGGGCTGGAGCCAGCTGACCGCCCCCTGGTTGAAATCGGCCTGATTCAGGCCGCAGAGATTCCGTCAGTTCACAGATTTGTGGCGCGGAAGGAGAGAGACATGAGTCAAGATCTTGGCACCCCAAAATCCTGTTTCCCGCTGTTCGAGCAGGATGAATATCAGAGTATGTTTACCCAGAAGCGTGCGCTTGAAGAAGCCTACGGCGACGCGAAAGTCCGTGAAGTTTTCGAATGGACGACCACGCAGGAGTATCAGGATCTCAACTTTACGCGCGAAGCGCTGACAGTCGATCCCGCCAAAGCCTGCCAGCCTTTGGGCGCAGTGCTTTGCGCGCTGGGCTTTGCCAACACGCTGCCGTATGTTCACGGTTCACAAGGGTGTGTGGCGTATTTCCGCACCTATTTTAACCGTCATTTCAAAGAGCCGGTGGCCTGTGTTTCCGACTCAATGACCGAAGACGCCGCCGTTTTCGGGGGCAATAACAACATGAACACCGGTCTGCAAAACGCCAGCGCGTTATACAAACCGGACATTATTGCCGTATCGACGACCTGTATGGCCGAAGTTATTGGTGATGACTTGCAGGCTTTTATTGCCAACGCCAAGAAAGACGGTTTTGTTGATGCCAGTATGCCTGTCCCGTATGCCCACACGCCGAGCTTCCTGGGCAGCCATGTGACCGGCTGGGACAACATGTTTGAAGGTTTTGCCCGCACATTTACCACCGATGCTGCGCGTGAATATCAGCCTGGCAAACTGGCTAAACTCAACGTCGTCACCGGGTTTGAAACCTATCTGGGCAATTACCGGGTGATCCACCGGATGATGGAACAGATGGGCGTTGAATGTAGCGTATTGTCTGATCCGTCCGAAGTTCTTGATACCCCGGCAGATGGTCATTACCGCATGTACGCAGGCGGTACCACGCAAGATGAAATGCGTGATGCGCCCGATGCTATCGACACATTGTTGTTGCAGCCGTGGCAGTTGCAGAAAACCAAAAAACTGGTGCAGGGGGACTGGAATCAACCCGCGACGGAAGTCAGCGTGCCTATCGGCCTGGCCGCCACCGATGCCTTGCTGATGGCGGTGAGCGAACTGACCGGCAAACCGATTGCTGATGCCCTGGCAACCGAGCGTGGCCGCCTGGTCGATATGATGCTTGACTCGCACACCTGGCTGCACGGCAAGCGTTTTGGCCTGTACGGCGATCCGGATTTCGTGATGGGCATGACTGCGTTCCTGCTGGAACTGGGGTGTGAACCGACCACGATCCTGAGCCATAACGGCAACAAACGCTGGCAGAAAGCGATGAAGAAAATGCTGGCGGATTCACCTTACGGGCAGGACAGCGAAGTGTACGTGAACTGTGATCTGTGGCATTTCCGTTCGCTGATGTTCACGCGCAAACCGGATTTCATGATCGGCAACTCGTACGGGAAATTCATTCAGCGTGACACGCTGGCGAAGGGTGAACAGTTTGAAGTTCCGCTTATCCGCATCGGTTTCCCGATTTTCGACCGGCATCATCTGCACCGTCAGACGACCTGGGGATACGAAGGCGCAATGAGCGTGCTGACCCAACTGGTGAACGCCGTGCTGGAGCAGCTGGATCGCGAAACCATGAAGCTGGGTAAAACCGACTACAACTTCGACCTGATCCGCTAACTCCCCCTGACCCCGGTGCTTTCGCGCTCCGGGGTTTTTCCCTTTACCGATGGGGCGCGAGACGCCAGGAGGTGCCTGTGCCGATGGTTATTTTCCGACTGCGTAATGACAGTCTTTATTGCTATATCGCCAAACAGGATATGGAAGCCAAAGTGACAGAACTGGAGCACAACCACCCGCAGCGGTGGGGGGGACGCGTCTGCCTTGAAGGCGGAAAAACCTATTATGTTGAACCTCAGCCTGCGGTGCCGACCTTTCCCATCAGCCTGCGGGCAACCCGTTCAGAACTCTGAGAGGAGTGAATCCGATGTCAAAAGACGATCTGCTGTTCTGGCGTTTATTCGCCGTGGTGCAAGTGTTTCCCGAAATTCCACCGCCTGATGTGCTCACCTGGCTCACCCGGGGTGGGCGGGAATATGATGAAACGATCGGGCTGGCGCATTTGCAGTCTCTGAGTCTGGAAGAACTCGAGGCCACATTTCCCGGAGACAGCGCCACCATCACGCTCAACCGGTGGCAGTCGCTGATGAGTTGCCTGCAAGGCGAATTACCGCCGCATCTGACCCTCACGGAAAATCGCCGCCAGCCACAGCAGTTAAGGGTGGCATTTTCGTCTCTGGATGGCATCACGGTAAACGGTCATTTTGGTCAGTCACATCTGTTTTTCATCTATGCCTTTGACAGCGACGGGCCGTACCTGATGGCACTGCGCCGTACACCGGCCTCTCAGGACGGTGAAGAATCGAATGAAACTCGTGCCCGTCTGATCAATGACTGTCATTTGCTGTTCTGCGAAGCCATTGGCGGCCCGGCGGCCGCGCGGATCATCCGTCACAATATTCATCCCGTCAAAGTGGTGCCCGGTGTCAGTATTGAATCGCAGCTTGCCGCATTGCAAAACATGCTGACCGGCAACATGCCGCCGTGGCTGGCGCGCCGGCTGGGGAAAATCAATCCGCTGGAAAACCGTCTGTTCAGTTAGGTTCCCACCCGGGGCGCGGCCTGCGCCCCGGGTGGCGTGATTTTCAGACTGTACAAAAATTGACGATAATTTGGCTTAGGGGTAGTTTGATTCCACTGCGAAACAGCAGGTTAGCCAGCAGGCTTCGAGCTGGCTCCCTTTTTAAAATGGAGTTTAAAACTATGGCTATTCCAGCTTATCTATGGCTCAAAGACGACGGTGACGCGGATATCTACGGCTCTGTCGATGTTGCAGGCCGGAGCCTGACCAACAAAAACAACCCCGACCGCCAGCAGGTCAAAGGGCTGGGGCCGCTTCCCCGGGGAACGTACAGAATTGCGGGGCACTCAATATCAAAAGGCCCGGTGACCATTATCCTGGAGCAGACATCCGGGGACTCTTTTGGCCGTTCGGCGTTCCGCATTCATGGGGAAAGGGTCAACAAGCCTGCGGGCTTCGCGTCTGAGGGCTGTATTATTATGTCCCAGGCAACCCGGCGACGTGTTCTGCGTGAAGGTGGGACACTTGAGGTAGTCCGATGAAGCCGCTCATACTTTTGGGGCTGTTCCCTTGGCTGGTCTGGGCCGGGGGAAATGCCACCGACTGGTCAGCTTCGCTGAAAGGTATCGGGTCGGGCGAGCAAACCTGGCTTGATAAAGTCCCGGAACTGGCGGCCACGGCGGACGTTAAGCAGGCCATCAGTCTGGAGGATGCACTGGCCAGGGCGCTATCGAAAAACGCCCCGGGCGTTCTGGACATGCTCGGTATCATTGACGCTAAAACATGGCCTCATATGATAGGGACGGATATTGTTTGCGGCGTTCCGGCTGAGCAAACAGCTCCGGTGGTTGAGGATTTTTATCAGCACACCCGCCTGGCCCTGCTGGGGACGGACAAGGGCGCAACCTGCTTATGGATCCTCGAAGCAAGCTATGAGGAATGGAAGGCAGACAACGCCCGTAAGATTAAGTAATTTTACCCACGGAAGTACAAGGCCTGGCCTGCTGACCGGGCCTTCCTTACGCTCTACACCCATTCCCGGTTTACTTCTGTTCCCTGTGTCTTCTTTGTGTCCTTTGTGTCGTTTGTCACAAACGCGACAAATAAATCCCCTTCAAAATCATAGCGTAACGACTGGCCTGCTCCTTGCAACATTCTCACTGATACTTATTTGTCATGACGAGGTTGCGATGAAGGCAAAAGAAATACTGGCACTGATTGATGAGCCAGCCTGTGAGCATAACCACAAGCAAAAATCAGGCTGCAGCCTGCCCAAACCGGGGGCGACGGCGGGCGGTTGTGCCTTTGACGGCGCGCAGATTGCCCTGCTGCCGGTCGCGGACGTCGCGCATCTGGTTCATGGCCCGATTGGGTGTACCGGAAGCTCCTGGGATAACCGTGGCAGCCGCAGTTCCGGGCCGTCGGTCAACCGGATGGGATTTACCACCGACATGAGCGAACAGGATGTGATCATGGGGCGCGGTGAACGCCGGTTGTTTCACGCTGTTCAGCATATTGTCAGCCATTACCATCCGGCGGCGGTGTTTATCTACAACACCTGCGTACCGGCAATGGAGGGGGATGACGTCGAAGCCGTCTGCCGTGCGGCCTCTGCGGCGGCCGGTGTCCCGGTTATCTCCGTGGATGCCGCCGGATTCTATGGCAGCAAAAATCTCGGCAACCGTATCGCCGGGGAAGTCATGGTGAAAAAGGTGATCGGCCAGCGCGAGCCTGCCCCCTGGCCGGAAGGTTCACCGGTGCCCGCAGCGCATCGCCACAGCATCAGCCTGATCGGTGAATTCAATATCGCCGGTGAATTCTGGCACGTTCTGCCGTTGCTCGATGAACTGGGTATCCGCGTGCTGTGCAGCCTGTCGGGAGATTCCCGATTTGCCGAAATCCAGACCATGCACCGCAGTGAGGTCAATATGCTGGTGTGTTCGCGGGCGCTGATCAACGTTGCCCGCAAGATGGAAGAGCGTTACCAAATCCCGTGGTTCGAGGGCAGTTTTTACGGTCTGCGCGCAATGGCGGATTCCCTGCGTACCATTGCCGCACTGCTGAAAGACCCGGATTTACAAGAGCGTACCGAACGTTTGATCGAACGGGAAGAAGCGGCGACCCAAAAGCTCCTGGCCCCTTACCGCGCGAGGCTCAGCGGCCGTAAAGCGCTGCTGTATACCGGCGGGGTGAAATCCTGGTCGGTTGTCTCCGCCTTGCAGGATCTGGGGATTACGGTTGTAGCGACCGGCACCCGTAAATCCACCGAAGAAGACAAACAACGTATCCGCGAACTGATGGGTGAAGACGTGCTGATGCTTGATGAAGGCAATGCGCGGATCCTGCTCGATACCCTCTACCGCTTTGGCGGCGACATCATGATCGCCGGTGGCCGCAACATGTACACCGCCTACAAAGCCCGCCTGCCGTTCCTGGATATCAATCAGGAGCGTGAACACGCCTTTGCCGGTTATCCCGGATTAGTCAATCTGGCGGAACAACTGTGCGTCACGATGGAAAGCCCGATCTGGTCGCAGGTCAACCGTCTGGCGCCGTGGCGCTAAAAAGGGCTTCAGAAGCGTTGCTCTCAATCATTGTTTTGGAGGATGTGTATGGCTCAAATTCTGCGTAATTCCAAACCCCTGGCGACTACGCCCATTAAAAGCGGGCAACCGCTCGGGGCAATTCTGGCCAGTCAGGGGCTGGAAAGTTGCATTCCGCTGGTTCATGGCGCGCAAGGTTGCAGCGCGTTCGCCAAGGTCTTTTTTATCCAGCATTTTCATGATCCGATCCCGTTGCAATCCACGGCGATGGAATCGACCACCACCATTATGGGGTCGGATGGCAACGTCAGTACTGCGCTCACCACGCTGTGTCAGCGCAGTAATCCGAAAGCCATTGTGATCCTCAGCACCGGGCTTTCGGAAGCGCAGGGCAGCGATTTGTCGATGGCGTTACGCGAGTTTCGCCAGAAAGAACCTCGCTTTAACAATATCGCGATCCTGACCGTGAACACGCCGGATTTCTATGGCTCGCTGGAAAACGGCTACAGCGCGCTGATGGAAAGCGTGATCACCCAGTGGGTGCCGGAAAAACCCCCGACCGGCACGCGCAATAAACGCGTCAATCTGCTGGTCAGCCATTTACTGACGCCGGGAGATCTGGAACTGCTGCGCAGCTATGTCGAAGCCTTCGGCCTGCAACCGGTGATCCTGCCGGATTTATCGCAGTCGCTGGACGGGCATCTGGCTAACGGGGATTTCCATCCGGTCACGCAGGGGGGCACGCCGCAGCGCCAGATTGAGCAAATGGGGCAAAGCCTGACCACCATAACCGTCGGCAGTTCGCTTAACTGTGCTGCCAGCCTGATGGCAATGCGCAGCCGCGGGATGGCGCTGAATCTGCCGCACCTGATGACGCTGGAAAATACCGACAACCTGATCCGGCATCTGCATCAGATTTCAGGCCGCGAAGTTCCCGCCTGGATTGAACGCCAGCGCGGGCAACTGCTGGACGCAATGATCGACTGCCACACCTGGCTGCAATCACAACGTATTGCACTGGCGGCTGAGGCCGATCTGCTGGTGGCCTGGTGTGATTTTGCCCAAAGCCAGGGGATGAGCGTGGGGCCGGTCATTGCGCCGGTCAATCAGCCTTCGCTGGCCGGTTTGCCGGTTGAGCAGGTGGTGATCGGCGATCTGGAAGATTTGCAAACCCAGCTCGATAGCCGCCCGGCGTCGTTGCTGGTGGCTAACTCCCACGCCGCGCCGCTGGCCGAAAAAAACGGCATCGCCCTGGTGCGTGCCGGTTTTCCGCTCTACGACCGGCTCGGCGAATTCCGGCGGGTCCGGCAGGGTTACGCGGGGATCCGCGACACGCTGTTTGAGCTCGCCAACCTGGTGCAGGAACAGCATCACATGCTGGCCGCCTACCATTCGCCGCTTAAGCAGGTGTTCAGCTTTAACCTGATGCCGGAGGCCAGCTATGGCTCGCACTAATCGTTATCTCGATACCGTCAGCGCCACCGAATGGCCCATGCAGGTCGCCTTTGCCAGTTCGGATTATCACCACGTCGATCAGCATTTTGGTGCCACCACCCGTCTGGTGGTGTACGGCGTAAAACAAGATCAGGTGCAGCTGTTGCGCGTGGCGGAATTCAATGCGCACTCCGGCCACCAGCAGGAAAAAATCGCCTGCCGGATGGCGGCGCTGGAAGACTGTGTGACGCTTTATTGCCTGGCTATCGGCGATTCCGTTTTCCGCCAGTTGCTGGAAATCGGGGTGCGGGCCATCAAAGTGCCGGAGGACACCGACATTGCTCAGTTGCTCAAACAAACGCAACAACACTGGTCAGCGGCAGAGCGCCAGGTGACGCGCCGTCAGCGGGATCCCGGACGTTTCGACAAACTGCTGGCGGGGGACGAATGGCAGGAGGACGACCGGCTGTGAAAACCCGGTTCGTGCAGGGAAAGTGCCCTGAGCACTGTGTCATCTGTATGACAAACCTGACAAATATCGCGACATCTGTGTGGGCATTGTTTATATCGCCAGGTGTTATGTGATTGAAATAACACTAAAAATGTGACTGGCATCACAATTGCTCAATAGTAAGAAACCCGTACTGGAGGTGACACCATGATTGCTATTGATACCCCGGTTTTTGACCGCCTGCTGGCGTTGCAGCGCCAGTTGTCGCCACAGGGCGGAGGCTTGCGGATGGCGCTGGAAGGGGATCCCTGTGGTGGCTGGAAAGTGAAAATGCACTGGAGCGCCACGTTTTTGCCGCGTGATCACGTTGAAATGCTTAATGGCCTGCGTTTGCTGGCGGATCCGCTGCACTGGACGTTATTGCAAAACGCGACGCTGACCGCGGCAGAACAGGATCAGCGTGCGGGTATTCGCGTCGTTCTGCCCGTTGTTTCCTCCTGCAATTGTGAAAGCAGCCGTTGTGCGACATCTCCCGAACAGGGCTAATCAAAGGGGTTAAAGACATGTGGAATTATTCTGAGAAAGTTAAAGAACACTTTTTTAATCCGCGTAACGCCAAGGTCGTGGATGAGGCGAATGCGATTGGTGACGTCGGTTCGCTGAGCTGCGGTGATGCACTGCGCCTGATGCTGAAAGTCGATCCTGAGACTGAAATTATTCTCGATGCCGGGTTTCAGACGTTCGGCTGCGGCAGTGCTATTGCCTCCTCCTCGGCGCTGACCGAACTGATCATTGGCCGCAGCCTGACGCAGGCTCAGCAGGTAAGCAACCAGCAAATCGCTGAATATCTTGATGGTTTGCCACCGGAAAAAATGCACTGCTCGGTGATGGGGCAGGAAGCGCTGCGCGCCGCGATCAAGCATTACCGGGGGGAAGCGCCGGATGAAGACCATGAGGAAGGTGCCTTGATCTGCAAATGCTTTGCCGTCGATGAAGCACAGATCCGCCGCGCCGTGATTGCCAATGGCCTGACCACGCTTGAAGACGTGATCAATTACACCAAAGCCGGTGGCGGTTGTACCTCATGCCACGAAAAAATCGAGTTATGCCTGGAAGAGATCCTGAAAACACATCCGGTGAAAACACCGGTGGCCGTCGCCGCACGGGATGAAAACTGGCTGGCGGTAGAAGAAGTGGTCGCATCACTGCGCCCGCACATTAAGGCGGACGGGGGCGATATGTCGCTGGTGCGTGTTGAAGGACAGGAAGTGACGGTTGAGCTTTCCGGCAGTTGCAGTGGTTGCATGATGACCGATATGACGCTGGCCTGGTTGCAACAGAAACTGGTTGAACGTATGGGGCGTTATATGCGCGTTGTCTGCGCAGCCTAGTCTTTGCCACATCAATGTCCGCCCGGCCATGAGGAACAGACAATGAAAAATGTGTATCTGGATAACAATGCCACAACCCGCATCGACCCGATGGTGCTGGAAGCGATGATGCCTTATCTGCGCGATTATTACGGTAATCCGTCCTCGATTCATGATTTCGGCGAGCCGTGCCGCGCCGGGCTTGAACGCGCGCGCGAGCAGGTGGCAAGCCTGCTGGGTGCGGCGTATACCAGCGAAATTATTTTCACCTCCTGCGCGACGGAAGCCACGTCGACTGCCATTTACTCGGCCATTGCGCTGGCGCCGGAACGCCGTGAAATTATTACCACAGCAGTGGAACATCCGGCGACGCTGGCGGTATGCGAACACCTGGAGCGTCAGGGATATATGATCCACCGCATTGGTGTTACCGAAGAAGGTGCGCTGGATACGGCCCATTATTACGATGCATTGAGTGAAAATGTCGCGCTGGTCACCATGATGTGGGCAAACAACGAAACCGGCGTGCTGTTCCCGGTGACGGAAATGGCCAGCGCGGCGCACGAACGCGGCATTCTGTTTCACTGCGATGCGGTGCAGGCCGTCGGTAAGATCCCGATTTCACTGCGTGCCACGGATATCGATATGCTTTCCTGTTCGGCGCACAAAATCCACGGGCCGAAAGGCTGCGGCTGCCTTTACCTGCGCCGCAATACCCGTTTCCGCCCGCTGGTGCGTGGCGGGCATCAGGAACGCGGACGCCGCGCCGGGACGGAGAACATCGCCGGGATTGTGGGCATGGGGGCTGCCTGCGAACTGGCAGATGTACATCTGCCGATGATGGCATCGGTGCAGGAAATGCGCGACCGGCTGCAAAACGGCCTGCTTAGCAGTATTCCGCATACGCTGCTGATGGGCGCAAACCAGCCCCGCACGCCCAATACCGTGAATATTGCGTTCGAATATATCGAAGGCGAAGCTATTTTGCTGTTGCTCAATCATTGCGGCATTGCCGCCTCCAGCGGCAGCGCCTGCACGTCTGGTTCGCTTGAACCTTCCCACGTCATGCGTGCGATGAATATCCCTTATACCGCTGCGCACGGCAGTATCCGCTTCTCATTGTCACGTTTTACCCGTGAACGGGAAATCGAATGGGCGATTGAACAGATGCCGGATATTGTTGCGCGACTGCGCACGCTGTCACCTTACTGGCAGCAGGGAAAACCGGAAGTCGCCCAGGGCAGTATTTTTTCTCCGACGTATGGCTGAGGCAGAGGGTTGGCTATGGCGGCTTTAGAAACAGAAAAAGTTAACTCCGGCACTGTGCCACCGGCTGTCACTATCAATGACACCACATTGCGCGATGGTGAACAGAGCCCCGGCGTGGCTTTCCGGGCCAGTGAAAAGTTGGAAATTGCGCAGGCGCTGGTGAATGCGGGTGTCCGGGAGCTGGAAGCCGGTACGCCGGCGATTGGTGAGGAAGAGTGCGTCCGGCTGGCTATCCTGCGCAGGCAACTGCCGGACACCATGATGATGTCGTGGTGCCGGATGAATTCGGCAGAGATTCACGACTCCGCGCGGGTCGGCATGGACTGGGTGGATATCTCTGTACCGGCATCGGATTTGCTGCGTGAACAGAAGTTGCATCAGCCGTGGCCGGCGGTGATCGCCTCGCTCAAACCGCTGGTTCAGCTGGCACGCCGTCTCGGTATGCGGGTGAGTATGGGATGTGAAGATGCCTCACGCACTGCCGATGAAACCCTGAGCATGCTGGCGGAAGTGGCCGCCGATCTGGGGATTGAGCGCATGCGTTTTGCGGATACGCTGGGCATTCTGGATCCGTTCAGCACGTTCGCCCGGATCTCCCGGCTGCGCGAAAACTGGAAAGGCGAGCTGGAGATGCATGCGCATAACGATCTGGGCATGGCGACCGCCAATACGCTGGCTGCGGTCAGGGCCGGTGCCACGCATGTGAATACGACCGTGCTGGGGCTGGGGGAACGGGCCGGAAATGCCGCGCTGGAAAGCGTGACGCTGTCACTTTCACGCTGCCTGAATCTTGATTGCGGGATTGATTTCACCGAGCTGCCGGAGCTGTGTCGCATTGTTGCCGCCGCCGCAGGCCGGACTATTGATGTCCAGCACCCGCTGGTGGGTGAACAGGTTTTTACGCACGAATCCGGGTTACACGTGGCTGCGCTTTTGCGTGATCCGCGCAGCTATCAGGGCATCGAACCTTCACTGGTCGGGCGTGAATTTAATCTGGTGCTCGGTAAACATTCCGGAAGGCAGGCGGTGAGCGGCATCTGTGCGCGGCTGGGGTATTCGCTCAACGAGAAACAGACGATGTCGATACTGACGGAAGTCAAACGCTTTGCCGAGCATCTCAAACGCAACCCGAGCGAGGATGAAGTGATCGCCATGTGCCAGCAGCGGACGGAAGGTCAGTTTTCTTTTGAAGGGCATCTTCAGGCTCAGGGAGGCTGATATGGAGTGGTTTACCCGTATTGAAGGGGTTGAAGAGCTGGATTCCGCACAAGCCTTTTTTGATTTTTTTGAACTGGAGGTGGATCCGGTGATGCTGCGCAGCCGCCATCTGCACATTATGGTGCAGTTTAATCAGCGGCTGACGGCTGCGGTGCCGGTGCATTTTGTTGATGAAGACGCCTCAGATCGCGCCAGCTGGCAACTGGCGCGGCGTTTGCTGGCGGAAAGTTACGCGCAGACAATCGCCGGACCGCTGGCGACGCAGTCCGGGCTGGCTGTTTATCAGCGCAATAATGCCAGTTTTATTGGCTGGGAAGAGCTGCTGGAGCTGCGGCCATGAAACCGGCATTTGAGGTTGATCAGCAGGTGCGGGTCACACGCATTGTGCGCGATGACGGAACTTTCGCCGGTAAAAATCGTGGGGATTTACTGATCCGGCGCGGCAGCCTGGGGTATGTACGCGAGTGGGGCGTGTTTTTGCAGGACACCATCGTTTATCAGGTTCATTTCCTGGACGATGACCTGATTGTGGGGTGCCGTGAACAGGAACTGATTGCCGCCGACGCGCCCTGGCTGGCGGGCGCTTTTCAATATGGCGACCGGGTCAGTTCCCGGCGTGATCTGGTCATTCGCGGTGAGGTAGTGATGCCGCTGGGGGGTATCGGGCGTGTGATGGGCTGCGAACCGCTGGATAACGTATTTCATTACCAGGTGCTGTTCGCACAGCGAATATTTCAGGTACCCGAGCATGCACTGAATCTGGAGGAGGAGCGGATATGAGTACCCCCGTGTGGCACCGTTACAGCCGCTGGAAGCTGGCGAAACAAATGAACCTGAGCGATGAACTTAGCGCAACGTCCGCGCAGTACCAGCAATTTATTGAAGCCTGGCAGCGCCAGCAGGTCATAGAAGAGGCCGTGGCGCAGGCCGCTCTGGGGCGTTCTTTGCAGATTGAACCGCACTCGATTGAAATGACGCGCCAGGCGCTGGCGGCAGAATTATCAGAACTGTCACTGACGGGGGAGGAAATCGAAGAACTGGTCCTCCACCAGACGCTGCTGCGTGAGCAGCTGAACTGGGTGCAGCAGCAGGCACCGCTGCCGGACGACGAACAGGTAGAAGCCTGGTATCGCGGGCACTCGCAGCATTTTATCCGCCCGGAACAGCGCTATACCCGCCATCTGTTGCTCACCGTTGAAGGCAATTCACAGGGCGTTCTCGACCAGATTGAGGCGATTGCCAGCCGGTTACGCAGCGGGCAGGAGCTGTTCGCCCGCGAGGCACTGCGCTATTCCCACTGCCCGAGCGCAATGGGTGGGGGTGTTCTCGGCTGGGTCGGGCGCGGCATTCTTTATCCTGAACTGGATGAAATGTTGTTTCGTCTTGAGGCCGGTCAGCTTAGCCCGGCGGTTGAAACAGAGCTTGGCTGGCATTTGCTCCTGTGTGAAGAAATCCGCCTGCCACAGCCGGTGCCAAAAGCGGAAGCCTTAGCGCTGGTACGCCAGCAACTCACGGCACGGCAACAGAAGCATTACCAGCGGGCGTGGCTGCAACAACTGATCCCGGCCTGAGCCGGTATTATCATCCTTCCGTCATGCCCGTTTTGCACGAAAATTGCACATTTCCCTTTGCGTTTGCCTTATAAAAGCGCAAAGGAAATTCCTCTCAGGCCTTGTACCACGCACTTCTTCGCCCTCCCGCGCCCTGAAAACCGCAAACTTTACTTCTTAATCCCCAAAAGAGCCTGTTCAGATCAAGCTTTGGTGAGATGCCCCTGCAAAAGGCCTGCAAATTGCACGGGTATTTCTGAGGTTTTATCTGTGATTTGGGTTCCAGCATTGTGCAACAAAGGGGAGAAAGACATGAGCTTAACGGCGCTATCAACATCGTTTCCAGAGGGGAATATCGCCAGCCGACTGTCGCTGCAACATCCTTCACTGTTTTATACCGTGGTTGAACAATCTTCGGTGGCGATTTCGCTGACCGACCCGGAGGCGCGGATCTTATATGCCAATCCGGCATTTTGCCGCCAGACCGGTTTTGCACTGGCGACACTTTTAGGGGAGAACCATCGTCTGCTGGCCAGCCAGCAGACGCCGAAGCACATTTATGAAGAAATGTGGCGAACGCTGTTACAGGGAAACCCCTGGAGCGGCCAGCTGATTAACCGCCGTAATAACCGGTCACTGTATCTGGCGGATGTCACGATTACGCCGATCTTAGGGGCTGACGGGCGCGTCGAGCACTATCTCGGGATGCATAAAGACATCAGCGAGAAATACGCGCTGGAGCAACGCCTGCGTAATCACATCACCCTGTTTACCGAGGTGCTGAATAACATCCCGGCAGCGGTGGTGGTGGTCGATGAGCATGACAAAGTGGTGATGGATAATCTGGCTTACAAAACCCTGTGCGCGGATTGCGGGGGCACTGAACTGCTGGCCGAAATGGGTTATCCGGAACTGAAAGATGAGCTGAACAGCGGTGAGCCGGTGCCCGTGTCAATCCGCGGCGGTATCCGGTGGTTTTCCTTCGGACAGTGGGCGATTCAGGGGGTTAACGAAGAGGCGAGCCGCTTCTTTACCGGCATTACATCACCCGGAAAACTGATTGTGCTCACCGATTGCACCGATCAGCACCACCGACAGCAACAGGGCTATCTTGATCGCCTGAAGCAAAAGCTCACTAACGGCAAACTGCTGGCGGCGATCCGCGAATCCCTGGATGCCGCACTGATCCAGCTCAACGGGCCAATCAACATGCTGGCGGCAGCGAGGCGGCTTAATGGCGAAGAAGGCAATAATATGGCGCTGGAATTTGCCTGGCGCGAAGGTGAGCAGGCGGTGAGCCGGTTACAGGCCTGCCGCCCGTCGCTGGATTTTGAACCGCTGGCCGTCTGGTCGCTCGGAGAATTCTTCGATGATCTCAGTGCACTGTACGACAGCCGGTTTTTAGGTGAAGGGGAATTGCGTTACGTTGTCACCCCTCCTGATTTACAGGCTTTCGGGCAACGGACACAAATCCTCACGGCGCTCAGCCTGTGGCTTGATCATACGCTGTCCCAGGCGCAGGCCATGCCGTCGTTGTCGCTGGTCATGAATATCGTGGCGAAACAGGATAACGGGTGGCTGTGTTTTTACATCACCGATAACGTACCGCGTGAGCAGGTGCGCTATGCCCGCCCGGAAGCGGCGTTTTCCCGCCCCGGAAATGGAATGGAACTGCGTCTGATCCAGACGCTTATCGCTCATCATCGTGGCTCTTTAGATCTCTCGACCCGCCCCGATGGCGGCACCTCGCTGACGCTACGCCTGCCCGTTCTGCAGGGTCTGAAAGGAGGATTGAAATGACACAGTTACCCACCGCAGGCCCGGTTGTCCGGCGTTTTGATATGTCTGCGCAGTTCACGGCGCTTTACCGCATCAGCGTGGCGCTGAGCCAGGAAAGTCATACCGAGCGGGCGCTGGAAGCGATTCTGGAAGTCCTGCACGAACATGCTTTTATGCAATACGGCATGGTGTGCCTGTTCGATAAAGAGCGTAACGCGTTATTTGTGGAATCCCTGCACGGCATTGATGGCGAGCGGAAAAAGGATTCCCGCCATGTCCGTTACCGTGTGGGTGAAGGGGTGATCGGTGCGGTCATGAGCCAGCGGCAACCGCTGGTGCTGCCGCGTATCTCCGACGATCAGCGGTTTCTCGATCGCCTGAATATTTATGATTACAGCCTGCCGCTGATTGGCGTGCCGATCCCCGGCCCGGACAGCCAGCCTGCGGGCGTTCTGGTGGCACAGCCGATGGCGTTGCACGAAGACCGGCTCCCTGCCAGCACCCGCTTTCTGGAAATGGTGGCGAATCTCATCAGCCAGCCTTTGCGGGCGAACCATCCGCCGGAGGCTCTGCCGGCTGAAACACCCGTGCGTTGCAGCGTTCCGCGCCAGTTCGGTTTCGAGCAGATGGTGGGGAAAAGCCAGGCGATGCGCCAGACGATGGATATCCTGCGGCAGGTTTCAAAATGGGATACGACGGTGCTGGTGCGGGGGGAAAGCGGCACCGGGAAAGAGCTGATTGCTAACGCCATTCACTACAACTCGCCGCGTGCCACCGCGCCTTTTGTGAAATTCAACTGCGCCGCGTTGCCGGATAACTTGCTGGAGAGTGAGCTGTTCGGCCATGAGAAAGGGGCTTTCACCGGCGCTATCCGTACGCGTAAAGGTCGCTTTGAACTGGCAGACGGTGGCACGTTATTTTTAGATGAAATCGGTGAATCCAGCGCCTCCTTCCAGGCAAAGCTGCTGCGCATCTTGCAGGAGGGGGAAATGGAGCGGGTCGGCGGCGATACCACGCTGAAAGTGGATGTGCGGATTATTGCCGCCACCAACCGTAATCTTGAGGAAGAAGTGCGGGCCGGTAATTTTCGTGAAGACCTCTATTATCGCCTCAACGTCATGCCGGTTTCCTTACCGGCGCTGCGCGAAAGGCTGGATGATATCGCTGAACTGGCCCCGTTTCTGGTGAAAAAGATCGCGTTGCGTCAGGGGCGGGAGCTGCATATCAGTGACGGCGCCATCCGCCTGCTGATGACCTACAGCTGGCCGGGCAATGTCCGTGAACTGGAAAATTGCCTCGAACGGGCGTCGGTAATGACCGATGAGGGGCTGATTGACCGCGACGTCATCCTGTTCAATCACCATGAATCACCGGCCCTGACCGTCAAAGCGGGTGCGCCGGTCGCGACAGACGAAAGCTGGCTGGATCAGGAACTCGACGAGCGTCAGCGCGTGATTGCCGCACTGGAAAAAACAGGCTGGGTGCAGGCCAAAGCGGCGAGGCTGCTGGGGATGACGCCAAGGCAGATCGCATACCGGATTCAGATTATGGATATCAACATGCACCGTATTTAACCTGACAAACCGCACGCGGCGTTTGCCGGCCTTGTTGCTTTTGGGACAATGTCGGCACAACGCGGTGAACCTGACAAAAGAAAACGACCTGTACTAAATTTAACGCATTAATAAATCACGGTTTTTACAGCATTCCTCTTCGGTATAACCTTTGCAAATATCCAGAACCTTCTGCTGATTAAGGTTCACCGCTATGACATCCTGTCCTTCCTCTGCGGGTTGCTCCGGCCAAAGCCAGACCCGTGTTAATGAACAACTGGCCAGCAAGGCGGCGCAGCATCCCTGCTATTCGGTCAGCGGTCATCACCGTTTTGCCCGTATGCATCTGGCCGTCGCGCCCGCCTGTAATTTGCAATGCAATTACTGCAACCGGAAATACGATTGCAGTAATGAATCGCGTCCGGGTGTCGTATCGGAGTTGTTACTCCCCGAACAGGCTGTCGCCAAAGCCCGCCAGGTGGCGGCGGCAATCCCTCAGCTTTCCGTTGTCGGCATTGCCGGGCCGGGCGATCCGCTGGCGAATATTGGCCGCACGTTCCAGACGCTCGAACTGCTGCGCCAGCAACTGCCTGATCTTAAACTTTGCCTGTCGACCAACGGCCTGATGCTGCCGGATGTGGCCGACCGTCTGGTGGATATTGGCGTCGATCACGTCACAGTCACGATGAATGCGATTGACCCTGCGGTGGCGGAACAGATTTACGCCTGGCTTTGGTATGAAGGCGAACGTTTAACCGGGCGCATGGCCGCAGAACTGCTGATTGAACGTCAGGCAGAAGGCATCAGAAAACTGATCGAAAAAGGGGTACTGGTGAAAATCAATTCCGTGCTGATACCCGGCATTAACGACCGGCATATGCAGGCCGTCAGTCAGCAGGTCGGGGAGTGGGGCGCGTTTTTACACAACATCATGCCGCTGATTTCACGCCCGGAGCACGGAACCGTGTTCGGGCTGAGCGGGCAGGCCGAGCCGGATGCCGAAATGGTGGCGGAGGTCAGGAAATCCTGCGGGATTTCCATGCCGCAGATGACGCATTGCCACCAGTGCCGCGCCGATGCTATCGGTATGCTGGGCGAAGACCGCAACGCGGCATTCCCGCTGGCTTCTGTGCCGGTCAATCCGCCGCCGTATTTGCCGGTTTTACATCAGCGTGCGCAACTTCATGCCAGCATTGTTTCTCAGGGGGAATCTGAAGAACCGGACGCCTGCCTGGTGGCGGTCGCGACCACACAGGGGCAGGCCGTCGATCAGCACTTCGGGCACGCCGAGCGCTTTACGCTGTACAGCCTGTCGGCGGCTGGCATCGTGCAGGTCGGGCAGCGTTTTACGCCGCGTTACTGCCATTCGCCTGATGACTGTGAGCCGGAAGATGCGGCGCAGAATATGGATGCGTTACTGGCGCTGCTGGCCGATGTGAAAGCGGTATTTTGTGCCCGTATTGGCATGACACCGTGGAAACGGCTGGAGACGGCAGGCATCGAGCCGCAGGTTGAAGGTGCATGGCAGCCGGTGGAAACCGTGCTGGCGCAATGGTGGCAGCAACGCAAGCTGGCCGGGGGTGAAATCAGCATACGCGGGGTGGCGTGATGAAAGATGCGCAGGCGTGGTTAGGAAGGTTGTTGTCGCTGCATCTGGCCGGGCGCTCCCGTTTTCCCCCGCAGATGGGGCTGGAAGACGAGGCGTGGCAGGCTTTGTTGCAGCGTACCGGACGGTCCACACCGGTGCTGTCGACGTTGCAACTCGAGCAGCAAAATTTGCTCGGTTTGCTGCAGCAGTCACGGGGGAACGAGCGTGCGCAGCTGGCGCAGTGGCTGTGGCAGTCACAGGTGCCGGATGCCGCGCCCATGCATGAGCTGATCGCCACAGCATCAATGGCATTTGATCATCTCTGGCAAGATCTCGGGTTAGATTCCCGCGCTGAATTACGCGAACTGATGGCGGCCTGTTTCCCTGAACTGGTGGAAATGAATCACCAGAATATGCGCTGGAAGAAATTTTTCTACCGCCAGCAATGCATGCGATCCCTTGGGGAAATCACCTGCCGTTCCCCCAGCTGTGAAGAGTGTTATGAATGGGCCGTTTGTTTTGCGCCGGAGGAATAGATACGGCGAATTTTCTGCCATCCGGCAGTGCAGAATGTCCCGTTGTAGTGCGAAAAATCACCAGAAATGCCAGGTGGATTATTAACTTTCTGATGTTTAAGGTTTAATTTTAAGCCATAAAACTGGCATGTAATCTGCATTATTTCCGGGACATTAGCATCAGGCCATAATGGTTTAAATCGGATTTCGATAGAGGCGTCCGTTAGCGTTCAGGAAACTGAGCGCTAACAGGACGCTTTTTTTTGGGAGAAAAACGCGTTGAGGTTATGACTGCCAGTCCAGAATCAGCTCGCCGTACAGCATTTCGGCCTGCGACAGGCGGCTGAGCAGGCAGTACTCATCAGTCTGGTGCGCCATACCCGGCTCACCCGGCCCGAGGATAATGCAGGGCGGATTGTTGAGCGCCGGAAGCAGCAGCGAGGCGTCGGTAAAGTAGGGCACAATCCTCGCTTCGACGGGCTGTCCCAGTAATGTCTGGCAACGCTGGTAAACGCGGGTGATCCAGACGTTCCCTTCTTCGCTCAGCACGGCAGGCAAATCAACCAGCGTGGAAATCGTCACCGTTTCACCCAGTGCGGTGGTCAGATTTTGCCGGATGGTGGCGTGTTGCAGGTTGGGCGCCGTGCGGATATCCACGTCAAACTGCGTGAGATCCGGAACAGAATTAATGTTCAGCCCGCCGCTGATCCGCCCGACGTTCAGGGTCGGCTTTTTCATCAGCGGATGGGGTGCGCCCGGCTCAAAATGTTGAATCTTCGTCAGCGCCTCCGAAGCCAGATAAATGGCATTAATGCCCAGCTCAGGCATCGCGCCGTGCGCCGTTTTACCCCGGGTTTCGCACCGCAGCCATAACGCACCTTTATGGCCGATCACCGGATAATTTGCCGTCGGCTCACCGACAATCAGTGCGCCGACGGGAAGTAACACACCGGCATCAATCAGCGCCCGCGCGCCATCGCAGCCGGTCTCTTCACCGCCGGTAATCACCATCAGCACCCCTTTTCCTGCGCGGATAACGGCCTGATGCACCGTGCAGGCAACGGCAAAAGCGGCAACGGCGGCTTTCATATCGCTCGAACCCCGTCCGTATAACCGGTCACCGGTGACATCCGCGCCAAAAGGGTCAAACTGCCAGGCCTGATTGCCCAGCGGCACGGTGTCCAGATGGCCGGTAAAAGCCAGCGGTTCCCCCGGCATGCTGCCCGCCATCTGTGCGATCAGGTTGAAACGCTTCTCACCGAAGCGTTGCAGCGTGACGTCAAAACCCCGTTTCTCCAGCCAGTCAGCCAAAAACGCCATGCAGGCCGCTTCATCACCGGGCGGGTTGATGGTATTAAAGCCCAGCAGTTGCCGGGCAAGTGACAGGGTAACGGACGTCATCAGGATTTCTCCGTCAGCCAGTCCAGGCAGTTAATCCACAGCTGGCGGTAGCCCGGCCACGCGGCGAACTCCTCCGGCAACCAGTGGGCGGACATATCACTGGTCCACACCAGAGAGCGGCCTTTCTGATATTCACGCACCGCCACCAGCGGGTGTGTCGTGCCGGCAACGGTTGCCAGCAGCTGGCCTTCGGGATGCATTTCCACCTCGTTGTAGCCGAGCAGCCACGGCCAGTCGCCGGAAATATCCGTGAAAACGGCGTGCGGCTCTTTAATCTCCGGGTAAACCCCCTCCGGTGTTTCGACGCGGTCATCCCAGGCCAGGCAGCGCACCGGCAGCACTTTTTCCACGGCGGTGTTGCGATAGCGTGCGCCACCGTTGATGCCCTGAAAACTGTAATAGCCCCCTATCATCATCAGGTTGCCGCCCGCTGCCACGTAATCATGCAGCAGCGTCAGGCGGTTGGCGGTGCGCTGGCTTTTGAGCCAGGTATCCGGGTGCAGCAGCAGCGTGTTAGCCCCGATATCGGAAAGAATAATGGCGTCCCACTCCTGCAATTGTGCCAGCGTGAGCGGAAAACTGACCGGTGCCTCATGCGCGGTCATGTGTGTAATGGCGTAATGGCTGTCTGCCAGCGCGGCCAGAAAACCGGTGGCACCGTTGTGCCAGGTCGCAGTGGCGAACTGGTCGAAACCTTTTACGTGCGTTGACGTGCTGGTCCAGGATTCACCCACCAGCAGGATTTTTTTCTGCATGCCTTGCTCCTTATTGCCCGCCAAATACGCGCTGCGGGTTATTGATCATCAGGTGTTCAAGCTGTTCGCCACTGACGCCATGCCGGCGCAAACGGGGGACAAAGTGCTTAAGAATGTAGCCGTAGCCGTGGCCGCCATAGCGCGTCAGCATGGTTTTCAAAAAGACGTCCTGCGAGAGCAGGATCTGATTCAGATACCCGTCATCGATCAGCTCGCGAATGGCCCGCGCATTTTCTTCGTCCGAAGGGGATTGTGCGGATTCATCGGCGTAGTAATAGTTCATGCCAATCATGTCGTATTCGAGAAATGCCCCGCGCTGCGCCAGCTCGCGCTGATACTGCTTATCGGCAAAGCTCGGGTTCATGTGGCATAGCACGGTATGGCGCAGGTCGGCCCCTTCGTGCTCAAGAATATCCAGCACCTTGTGGCCGAGCCGTTCCCAGCCGGGAAGATGCACTTCTATGGGCACACCGGTGGCCGCGCTGGCACGCCCTGCGGCGCGCAGGGATTTTTCCTCATCGGCGGTAAAACGGCCCGATACACCAATTTCGCCAATCAGACCGGCTATCACCTCCGGTTTTTCCTGCGCGCCGCCCACGTCATAAATCAGTTTCTCGGCCAGTTGTTCCACAGAGATCGTTTTGACCCATTCCGGGTGTGAAGGCTCGAGATACAGCCCGGTGCCCATCACGATATTGAGGCCGGTCAGGCGTGAGATCCGCTGCAAGGCCTTCGGGTCGCGACCAATGCCGATATTGGTCGGATCCACCACCGTTTCCCCGCCCAGCGCGCGGTATTTCATCAGTTCTTCAATCGCCACATCTACGTCGAATAACTGGCAGTTATCGCGGCTCATCAGCGGATTCAGCGAAAGCTCACCTAAATTTTCGATCTTCACCGGCATCTCGGCGACGTGGCGGTCACTGCAACAGCAGGGGGCGACCCATTTGCCGGACGCATCCAGCAAAATATGTTCATGCATCAGCGTGACGCCCATGTCGGCCAGCGGAACCGGACCCAGTACGGTCATCACATGGCCGCTTTTCACGCCCACGGGCAGGGGGGCGGCGTGGCGAAAAATAGACCCTTTCATCGGCTATCCTTTTGACGGTGTTCGCGTCGGGTTGAGAATGCGGGTGTTCAGCCAGATGGCGAGCAGGATGATGGTGCCGGTGGCTATCTGGGTATAGAACGGTGAAATGTGCGACAAAATCAGGCCGTTCTGAATAATGGCAATCGACATTGCGCCCAGCAGGGTGCCGAGGATCGTGCCAAAACCGCCAAACAGGCTGGTGCTGCCCAGCACGACGGCGGCGATGACCTGCAGCTCAAAGCCTTCCCCCTGGTTAGACGAACCACTGCCGAGACGGGCAGTGATAATCATCCCGGCCAGCGCGGCGGCCATTCCGCTGATGATATACACGCGCATCGTCACCGCTTTGGTGTTGATCCCGCTGCGGCGGGCACCTTCCGCGTTGGCGCCAATGGCCGTAACATAGCGGCCAAAGCGCATGTGATTCAGCGCAATGTGGGCCACGAGCAGTAAAACAATGCCGATAAGCGCGGGCATAGGGATACCTAAAACCCAGGCGCGCCCCATAAAGCTGAACAGGCTGTCCGCCGGGATCGGGATGGAATAGCCCTGGGTAATCAGCAACGCGACGCCGCGCACCACCGCCAGCATGGCGAGGGTGACAATAAACGCGGGGATCCCTTCGTAGGCGATAAAGAATCCGTTGATGGCACCGACCAGCCCGCCGAGCGCCAGCCCGCCGATTAACACCACCGGCCAGGGCAGTCCCCAGTTGTTGAGTGCAATGGCTGAAAGCGCACCGACCAGGGCCAGGGTCGAGCCGACGGAAAGATCAATCCCGCCGGTGGTGATCACCAGCGTCATGGCGGCAGCGACGATCAGCAACGGTGCACTTTGGCGGATGATATTCAGCCAGTTAGTGGCACTGAGAAAGCTATGGGTGATAAGCGAAAACACCACGCAGCAAAAGATAAAAAACAGCGCAATGCTGACAACGCCGGAGTGGCTATGCAGCAGGCGGCGCGGCAGCGAATGCCGGATTACGCGTGAACCGCTTAAGTTGATCATACTCATCCCGTTTACCTCAATGTGGGGCAGCGGACTGCGCAGTGAATTTTTCACCGACAATCAGGTTGACGATGTCTGCCAGGCTGGTTTCTGCTACCCGACGTTCCGCCACGTTAGTCCCTTCGTACATCACCATGATGCGGTTACAGACCAGGAACAGATCCTGCAACCGGTGGGTAATCAGAATGACGCTGACACCGCGTGCGCTGACGCGGCGGATCAGTTCCAGCACAGCTTCCACTTCTGCCACGGCCAGTGCCGCCGTAGGCTCATCCATAATCAGCACCTTGGGTTCGAAGGCGGCGGCACGCGCAATGGCAATCGCCTGACGTTGTCCGCCGGAGAGATTGCGCACCAGCAGGTGGGTATCCGGAATCGAAATCCCCAGGCCTTTGAGCATTTCACGCGCATCTGCGTGCATTTTGGTCTGATCCAGAAAGGGGATGCCGAGTACGTGTCTGAGCGGTTCACGCCCCATAAACAAATTCCCGGCGACATCGACCGTATCGCACAGTGAAAGATCCTGATAAACCATTTCAATGTGGCACCGGCGGGCATCCGCCGGGTTGGTAAAATGCATCTCTTCGCCATCAATGCGGATAGCGCCGCTGGTGGGCACCACCGCACCTGACAGCACTTTAGTCAGTGTCGATTTGCCTGCACCGTTATCCCCAACCAGCCCCAGCACTTCGCCAGGCTCCAGTTTCAGGTTCACGCCACGCAGTGAGCGGATCGAACCGTAGGTCTTGGTGATATTGACCATCTCTACCCGCGCCGTTGCGGGTTTCGTCTGTTGCATCGTAAACTCCTGTTGCCAGACATAAGGGTAAGAGGTTGAAGCAAAAAGAAAAATGTTCCGTCATTCACGGTTTTCAATCTAGTAAACCGGTTTACCTAAATGACAGAATTGTTGCCACGCCCTCCGGGTCAAAACGCTGCACTATTTGTTCGCCACAGGGAACTAAGCAGCTTCCATGCCAGAGCGGAGATGAAGATGAACAGGGGGTTTCTAACTGGTTGTAATTACGTTAAATAATTTTATATTGTCAGGTAAACCGGTTTACCTGATTAACCTTTTCGCCCATTTTTTGCGCCAAAAGCGTGCATAAGTTGCGCTGTTCGGGCGTTTTTATCGTGGCTGAATGGAATCGCGGCCTATCCAGCTGACCGGAAGACGCGTTTCGGCGGGGACATTTTCATCGCCATTGAGCAGCCGCAGCATCAGGCTGACGGCTGTGCGGCCCAGCTCCCGTGCGGGCTGGCGGATAGTGGAAATACGTGGCTGGGTAAAATCGGCATAACTGGCATCGTCAAAGCCCACCAGCGAAAGTGCATCCGGTGCACGCAGGCCAAAATCGCGCAGGCCATCAAGCATGCCGAGGACTAAAAAGTCACTGGCGGCAAAGACCGCGGTGGGGCGTTTTTTATGGCTGAACAGCTGGTGCAGCGCGCGCTGGCCGAACTCACGCTGATAGTCGCCGTACATCACCCACTCGGGCGGACAGTGCAAACCTGCCTGCTCCAGAACGGTGCAGAAACCCTGATAGCGTTCGCGTACGCTCATCAGCGCATCGGGGCCGCCGATAAACGCAATCTCCCGGTGCCCGGCGGCAATCAGGTGCTGCGTGGCGAGCATGCCGCCCTGCACGTTATCGGCGAAAACCTTTGGCGCGCAGCTGCCGGGAATATCCTCATCCAGCAACACAATGCGTTGATGACGTTGAATTTCCTTACGCAGCATGCCGGTATCAGGCCGGTTGGTGGTGAACAACAAACCATCGACCTGACAGGTATCCAGCCAGTGAATAAACTGACTCTCTTTTTCAGGATTGTTACGGGTGATGCACAGCACCAGGCTGTAACCGTGCTCAAATGCCGCTTCTTCGGCCGCATCTGCCAGCTCAGCGAAGAAGGGGTTTGTGATATCCGGCAGCACCAGGCCCAGCGTTTCGCTGCCACCTTTGCTCAGCCTTCGTGCCAGGCTGTTGCCGCGGTAATCGAGCTGAGTGATGGCCGATTCAATCCGGCTGACCGTGGCCTGGGGCAGAACGATGCTGTTGTTCATGTAACGCGATACCGTCGCCTTGGAAAGACCGGCAAGACTGGCAACATCGGATAACAACACGCGTTTTTTCATCATCAGGCCACGTTGGATAAAAGATATCTGTAACATAATTAAACGCAGCAGTTATAGCATTTTCCGGCGATAAAACGCAGGTTGAAATTAACGCTTGACAAATTTTCAGTCGCGGAGAATTGTAATAGGCAGTTTACCTGCACCACCCGGGAAGCAATTCCCAACCGATAAAGACCATTTTATCAGTGCGCCGAAACGGACCGGTTGCCTAAATGTTTTTTAGCGGCCTCAGCGATCAGCCTGTTTTTTTTGATCAGGTTATACTGCGCTCACTTTATTATTTGTCCTGCCAACACTCTGACTGCTCAGCGTATTTACGCCGGGGCAATGCTGGTTATAACGCAATCCCAATGAGGACAAAAATGATGTTATTTAACACCGGAAAATTTCGTGTTTTAGCGCTGGTGACAGCGATATTGGCATCGGGCAGTTATATGACTAACGCAATGGCCGCTGCACCGACTTATGCGATGGTGCAAATTAACCAGCAGGCACTTTTCTTTAATCAGATGAATAAAGGGGCACAGGAAGCTGCAAAGGCCAGCGGAAAAAATCTGGTGGTATTTAACGCCACAGATAACCCCGTTGCGCAAAATGATGCAATTGAAAACTATATTCAGCAAGGTGTGAAAGGCATTCTGGTTGATGCCATTGACGTGAACGGCATTATGCCGGCGATTAAAGAGGCTGCTGCTGCAAAAATCCCGGTCATTGCGATCGATGCCGTATTACCTGACGGCCCGCAGGCATCTCAGGTCGGCGTGGATAACATTGCCGGCGGTAAAATCCTCGGTAATTACTTCCTGGATTACGTAAAAAAAGACATGAAAGGTAAAGCCCGTATTGGCATCGTGGGGGCACTGAATTCTGCCATCCAGAACGACCGCCAGAAAGGGTTCGTCGATACGATTAAAGCCAATAAACAGATCACCGTGGCTGACGTGGTTGACGGACAAAATATTCAGGATAACGCCATGACTGCAGCGGAAAACCTGATCACCGGTAACCCGGATATGACGGCGATTTACGCCACCGGCGAGCCTGCCTTGCTGGGTGCGATTGCCGCAGTCGAAAACCAGGGGCGTCAGAAAGACATCAAAGTTTTTGGCTGGGATCTGACAGCAAAAGCGATCGGCGGCATTGACGGCGGCTACGTGGTGGCTGTTTTGCAGCAAGATCCTGAACAGATGGGCGCACAGGCGCTGAAAGCGCTCAATGACATCACCGCAGGTAAAACCGTGCCGAAGAAAATTCTGGTTCCGGCGACCGTGGTGACCAAAGCCAATGTCGGGGCTTACCGCGCAATGTTTAAATAAAAGGAGAACCGGCATGCACATAAAAATGCAGGCCGGTTTACCCGTTTATTCTGTGCGGGCAAACAGGGTGGCCAGCTCGGCTGTATCGGGGAAAGCGCTGTACGTGCCCTGGCGGCTGACCGTAATGGCCGCAGCCTGGCTGGCGTGCGCCAGCGAAAGCGCATCGATATCTGTATTACGCAGCAGCGATGAAGCCAGCATGACGGCGAGAAAAGTATCGCCTGCACCGGTGGTATCCACCACCTGTACGGGAGTGGCTGGGCTGAAATGTTGGTGTGTTGTGTTGGTCAGCGTGGCGCCGCGTGAACCCTGTGTCACCACGAGCGTGCTGACACCAGACGGTTGCAGCTCTTCGGCCTCCGGCTGGTTGAGCACCGCGATATCGACCCAGGGCCACAACTGGCTGAAACCGGCCCGGACCGGTGACGGGTTAAACACCGTTGTCATGCCGTGCTGCTTGCCTGACTGAAGCAAATCGCGGGTTTTCTCATAAGAGAAATTGCCCTGAAGCAGCAAAATATCGCCGGGCACGGCTTCCGCCAATGCCAGGGTGACATTCCCGATGCTCAGGGAATCTGCCGCCGTAGTGGTCGTGATGATGGCATTATCGCCATCGGCACAGTGAAAAATGAGAGAGGTATCGCTGTTGCAGGGGAATAAATAATCAGGCAAAAGCTGCAAGGGTTCGTGACGAATTTGTCCCGAAATCCAGCGGCCATTCATGTCATTTCCAATGGCGGCAATTAATGTTGTTTTAATTCCGCAACGGGAAAGTAAGACAGCCTGATTTGCGCCTTTACCACCGATATCTTGTGAGATTTTATTCCCGTGAATAGAAGAACCTTTCATGGGAATATCAGGTATTGCCCAAATTTCATCGACGGTAATATTACCAACAACATAAACACGCATAGTGTTTCCTTAAACGGGATTAAGAAGATGGCCTCTATATCAGCAGAAAAAATCAGCGCAATACAAGCTATTTTTTCACGAAGTAAAGCCGTGATTGGTGTTATTCATTGCGACCCTTTCCCTGGCTCGCCTAAATACAGCGGAAAAAAGGTGAGTGATATAATTGAACGCGCACTTCGTGATGCGGATAATTATATTTCCGGCGGCGTTCACGGTTTGATTGTTGAAAACCATGGCGATATTCCTTTTTCAAAACCGGAGGATATTGGCCCGGAAACCGCTGCACTGATGGCGGTGATCACCGACCGGATCCGTACCCGTTTTGACGTGCCACTGGGGATTAACGTTCTGGCGAATGCCGCCGTTCCGGCGCTGGCAACGGCGCTGGCCGGTGGAGCCGATTTTGTGCGCGTTAATCAGTGGGCGAACGCCTACATCGCTAACGAAGGGTTCATTGAGGGGGCAGCGGCCAGGGCGCTGCGCTACCGCAGCCAGCTGCGCGCTGAGCATATCCGCGTTTTTGCGGACAGCCACGTTAAGCACGGCAGCCATGCGATTGTTGCCGATCGTTCGATTAAAGAGCTGACGCGGGATGTTGACTTCTTCGAAGCCGATGCGGTGATCGCCACCGGCCAGCGCACCGGGGACAGCGCCACGCTCAGTGAGATTGACGAAATCCGCAGTGCAACCGCGCTGCCGCTGCTGGTCGGTTCGGGCGTCACGCCGGATAACGTGGTGGAAATTCTCTCCCGGACTCAGGGGGTGATCGTCGCCAGTGCGCTGAAAGTGGACGGCGTATGGTGGAATGATGTGGAACTGGCGCGCGTGAAACATTTCATGGCCGCCGCCCGTGAAGCGCTGGAGGTGTAGCGATGGAAGTTTTCAGTGACCGTTTGCTGCGTGAGCATCAGGAACGCTGGCATGCCATGCAGCAGCACCGGTTTGTGTGCGATATTGAGCAGAATCGGTTGCCCGCCAGCGTGTTTAACCGCTATCTGGTGTTCGAAGGTCAGTTTGTTTCTACGGCGATTGCGATCTTTGCGCTGGGGATCAGCAAGGCGCCGGGTATCGGTCAGCAACGCTGGCTGATTGGTGTGCTGAATGCGCTGGTGGACACACAAATTGCCTGGTTTGAGACGGTACTGGCAAAGCGGCAGGTTAATCCGGCAGATTATCCGGATGATTTGCCGGGCGTAATCCGTTTTCGCGAAGGCATGCTCGATGTGGCCCGCCACGGCAGTTATGAGGAATTCATCATACTGATGTTCGGCGCGGAGTGGATGTATTACACCTGGTGTCAGCGCGTCAGTGAGAAAAGCCAGAGCGATGAAGATATCCGCCGCTGGGTCGAACTGCATGCTGAAGATGCGTTTTTCCAGCAGGCAGACTGGCTGAAAACGGAGCTGAATCGCTGCGCGCAAACGCTGGATGACGGGCAAAAAAACGCCTTGTCAGATTTATACGGCAGGGTGCTTCAGTGGGAGATTGATTTTCACAGTGCCGCCTTCGCGGATTAATCCGCGCGTCTCCCCCTGCAAAGGGGGAGTATTAGCGTTGCACGCCTTTGTAAGGGGTTGCAAAGCCAAGTCAACTTGTTGTTTTATAATGCTTATTGAGTTTTTTGCAACTCCCTGCCATTGCTTGACAGCACAGATCTAACCGTATAAAGAATCGGGCAACTTCTACAAAAGGAAACCCGTACTCATGGCACTGACAGACACAAAAATCCGCGTTAATTAATTATTGCTTATCCAATGGTTCCTGTTGGGCCATTTTTTTAGGAAGTCTATAATGAACTATTTCGGTAGCAACCCGATTAATTCGCTGCGAGAGCAACTTTTCATCTTAAAAATATTCCCATGCAAATCATGGAGTAGAGTTATTCAGTGGTGCAATTAAATTAATGGTACCACTGAATTCACAGAATAGTTGAGAAACTAACCAGTTGTCTTTGATACGGTGTAACAAGTCAGGAGTACAAAGAATATTGTCATGCAAAGTAAAAGTGTAATAAGTTCAGCGTAAAACCAAACTTTAACTGAGGTTTTTCGGGTATTTATAAATTCATACCATTTACCACTGTCTATTTTATTTAGTGGTGAATGCTTTCTCAGAAGCAAAGGGGAATAAACAAATTTAAACTTTTCGTTTGGCATGTTTATATAAATAAAGTTAAAGTTGAAATATTTAAATGAAATTGCGCTTGGATTTATTTCCCCATATTTATTTTTATATTGTTCGCATACTTCATTATATAATCTGGAATTGAAGTAAGTTAAAATAACATAAGTTATTGTTAAAATTAACAAGGCAATAAATAGGTAAACTGCAAGATTACTATTCATTATAAAATGCCTCATATATTTCTTTACCAGCGGCGCTACCTAAATCTTCACCATATGAGCCTAACACTTTTCCACCTATAAGCCCCCCGGTCATTCCTATCGCTGAGCAAAACAATGCTCCAGTCCCACCAATTTCAACGGTTGTAAATCCTAAAGCCCATACGCAAACTGAACCAGAAATTCCCGCCCCCATAGCGCCCCCTGCTAAACTACCACCTTGTGAACCTGCAAATTTACCTATCTCTGTGAAGCTTGTTTTCCTACATTCTGATTCTCTCCCTATAGAGCATGCATCATATATGGTCTTTGCGGTATTGGCGAAATCAAATGTAATGCCAATATAACCTAGTGTTTTCATGGCTTTCACGAGTTTGGCTGATTTTTCAATATATGTGGCATAACCTTCAATGTCTGAGACACCTGTTTGTGACCAGTGATGCATTATGCTCCTGCTTGATAAACCTAGCGCCTTTCTAATATCATCATACTGGTGCATTCCTAATTTGTACTTCATAAAATTATTAAGCAATAAATTAAGTTTTTTGAACTGCATTGTTCTTGCTACATAGAACTGTTCACCAAATAATGCACCCCTTGTTATAAATGCATTTTCATAAGTTTTATGAATATCCTTTAAAACCTTTTCTATTTCTTCAAAATACTTACCGCCGACTTCTGACACAGTACCTAAAATCTTGCTTCCGTAACCAGTGAATGCCTCAATAGCATCTTTGTGTTTATGGAAAAAATTTGCTTCATCATTTGTAAGCGGGGCAAGGGCTTTATCAATCCTTGCTTTAGCCGTTTTTAAAACTTCAACCTGTTCCGGCGTTTGTTTCAGTGGGTCAACCAGTAATAAAATAGATGCGGGTTTTATATAACCACTGCCATTTAAAGCATCATATAGTTCCCGCGCCCCTTCAACCGGGTTATAAAAAAGATAGTCCCCAAAATCTTTCACAGTGGCTGGTAGATCGACAATACAGAATCCCGGCTCTGCAGGTTCGCGCTCTGGTTTTGGTCCTGGTGCTACTGGTTCAGATTTGGAATCTGATACCATCGTTTTTTTAATAGTTTGTGCATGCTGTTCTGGCTCCTGAGTAGAGGCGCGAACCACTTTTACTTTTTCTGCCATCGGATAGTAAGAAGCATTAAGGATGCTGGGTATTAAAAAAGCTTTGCAAGGGCATGAACTTCTACTATCTAATGTTCCTGCGCGTGGCAACCCCATATCAATAATATTCGGTATCCCTCCCGCAATGTGATATAGCTTTCCGGGGTTTTTACCACAAGTGACCTTTGCACCTGCAGATGCGACAGGTAAGCCACGAAATGTTACATACGGGGATCCTTCTAATATTTTGCCGCCACATGATGTGCCATCGCCTAAGACCAAGAAATATCCTATGCTCATTTTAATTCCCTTTTAATTTGCATTATCATGTTTTAGATAATAAGCAATCCATTCGTTTTCCCTGAACAAGTTCATCCGTGACAAATAGTTTTTTTCTTCCGGAGAGTAAAAGTGAATGCGTTTTCCATTTTTCATAACGAGTCCTTTCCTGTATTTGTTTAATCCCAATATACCCTCAAAATTGATATGGATATAATGCAAAAAATCTATATATCACGCTAATGGAATTTATTTCAAAAATTAGCTTTTCGTTTAAGTCTGCGAAGTATGTTGACTTGTCGTGCGGTTTGGCGATGTGGTGAAGCTTTTTTTACAAAAGTTTTTTGGCAGGATAAAAAACGGATAAAAAATTTCTTAAAAAATAAATTATTCTTTTAACTTATAATGTTAACTCACTTTCTCCCCCTGCAAAGGGGGAGACGCTGCTCCGCATTATCTCTATCTCTCCGGCTGATTTTTCACCCGTACGATATCTGCCATCACGGCCAGTGCGATCTCGGCAGGTGTTTTACTGCCAATATCCATACCCACCGGGGCGTGGATCCGCGCCAGTTCGTCTCCGGTCATCCCCGCCGTGGTTTTCAGCCTGTTTAAACGGTTCTGGCTGTTACGCAGTGAACCCATGACGCCGATATAAAAGGCGTCAGTATTCACGGCTTCCATCATCGTCAGGTCATCCATCCGTGGATCATGGGTTAATGCGACGATTGCCGTATTCGGGTGGCACCCGTGCTGTTCGAGATATCGTGCCGGAAAAACCTTTTCCAGCGTGAAGCGTCCGGCGATTTGCGGGTGGAAGTTCTCCAGAATATCCTCCCGCGGTTCGCAGATGATTGTTTCAAACCCCAGGCCTGACGCGAATTCGGCACAAAACACCGCAACGGCAGAAAGCCCGGCGATAATGATACATGGCGCGCAAGCGATGGTGATCGTAATTCCGTTGTCGTTGCGCCCGACGAGGGTGCTGCTTTTCCACACTTCTTCCGTCAGGGAATGGCAGGCGAAGGGCGGGATTATCTGCTTCTTCAGCGAGACGTGACGGTTTTGCGACTGACGGATTTGTGCAATATAGAGAGCATTAGCCGCCGTCGGCTCCAGATACTCAATCAGAATATCCAGGACACCGCCGCAGGGCAGCGCACGGCCCGGTGTTAAGCCGCCATCGCCGTAACGCACAACCTGAGACGGCTCGCGAAAATCCCCATCCCGGATGCGTTGTATAAAATCGTCTTCAATACATCCGCCTGATAATGAACCGCAAAAATGTCCGCTGCCGTTAATCACCATTAACGTTCCCGGCGGACGGGGTGAAGAACCAAAGGTGCTGAGTACCGTGCATAACCAGATTGGTTGTTCTTTAATCCAGTTGGCAGACTGACTGATAACACTGATATCCAGACTTTGCATCGGTTAACATCCGTAAATAGGGCTGACTTTGCGTCATTAATAGCGAAGTTCACTGTCAGCGGCAAGATGAAATAATATTCGTAATATAATTTATTATATATTGCCAATGGTTTTTCGCAGTCTCACACCGGTGGGTGTTTTTTATCTCAATGAATTATAATAATTTTATTGAAATCTGTTTTATGCTGAAAAAGAATGATGGATTGATTAATATCGCTCATAAGCCTAATCGAATTATCGGGGTAATCACTTTCCCGTAACCCTGCTATATTAAAAATGATCATGATGATTTATAGCGTTTTTTATAATTTCCGCATCGCTTTTCTCACCCGTATTTTGTTTAAAATAATCTCAGTATTTATAAAATCATAATTATAACCGTTAATAAGAATGGCTTTCTGGAGCAATCTGCAATGAAGAATCCTGAAGTTCAGTTATCAAGACGCCGCTTTATTATCGGGGCTGGCGCGCTGGTGGTCGGTGCCTGGCTGCCGGCAAAAGGGGCGAAGGCCGGCGGCCTTGCTGCCAGTGAGGCAACATCTGCCGCCGGTACATTCAGACCCAATGCGTTTGTCCAGATTGGCACGGATGGCATCGTCACCGTATTCAGTAAACATACCGAAGTCGGTCAGGGCGTTTATACCGGAATGGCGACACTGGTGGCTGAGGAACTGGACGCCAGCTGGGCGGATGTACGCGTAATTGCTGCGCCGGTTGATACCCCCGTCTACAAAAATCTCAAAATGGGGATCCAGGGAACCGGCGGCTCCAGTTCCGTCGCCAATGCCTATGATCAGATGCGGCAGATGGGCGCGACCGCGCGCCTGATGCTGGTGCGTGCCGCCGCGCAGTTGTGGCAGGTGGCGGAAGCAGAAATCACCGTCAATAACGGCATTATCGCGCATGCCGCAACGGGAAAATCGGGCGGATTTGGCGAATTCGCCACTGCCGCCGCCGCGCTGCCTTCTCCGGATATGCAGCACGTTGCGCTCAAAGATCCGAAAGATTTTACGCTGATTGGCAAAGTCAGCGGCTTACATCGTGTGGATTCTGTCGCCAAAACCAACGGCTCGGCCTTTTTTTCTCAGGACATCCACGAAAAAGACATGCTGACGGTCACGCTGAAAAAGCCCCCGCAGTTTGGCAGTAAACTCAAATCATTTGATGCCAGCGAAACGCTGAAAACCCCGGATGTGGTGGATGTTAAAGCCACGGACAACGGCGTCGCCGTGTATGCCCGCAACACCTGGGCTGCGATACGTGGTCGCGAAAAACTTCAGGTGGAATGGGACGACACAGCGGCAGAAAAACGCAGCACAGAGGCGATTTTTGCCGAGTTTCGCGAGAAGGCTCAGTCGCCGGGCGAAGTGGCTGCGGTAAAGGGCAACCCTGACGACGCGCTCAAAAATGCAGACAAGGTGATTGAAGCGGAATACACCTTTCCGTATCTGGCGCACGCGCCAATGGAACCGCTGGCCGGTTATCTGTTCTGGGATGGTGACAGCGTGCACGCGAAATATGCCTGTCAGATCCAGACTATCGATCAGAACCAGTTTTGCGAATATTTCAAACTTCCCCCTGAAAAGATCCACATCGAAACCCTTCTGGCCGGTGGCAGTTTTGGGCGTCGTATTGACTTAGGTAACAAGACTAACGGCCCGGATCTGGCCTCTGACATGTCGGCAGTGGCAAAAGCCATCGGACCGGGTCAGGGCGTCAAACTGATTTACACCCGTGAGGATGATATCCGCAATGGCTGGTACAGGCCGATGATGCTGCATCGTTTTCGTGCAGCAATTAAAGATAACAAAATCGTTGCCTGGACCAACACGGTGGCCGGGCATTCCTTTGCCGTCGGCAGCGTCTTTGGCGCAATGGTCAGCAAGGGCGTAGATCGCACGATGGTGGAAGGGGCGAAAGAACTTCCCTATACCTTCGATCATTTTCGCTGCGATGCCCACATCATACCGGGCAAAGTGCCGACGACTTCACTGCGTTCGGTGGGCAGTACGCACACCGGCCATGCGGTAGAAAGCTTTATCGATCAGTTGTTGCATGAGACGGGCCAGGATCCGGTCGAGGGGCGGCTGGCGCTGATGGGCGATGCTCCGCGCGAGGCCGGTGTTCTGCGCGCGGTGGCGAAAGCGGCAAACTGGAGCGGCCCGGCCTCAACGCCGGGAAGAATGCGCGGTGTGGGAGTCGCGAAAGCGTTTGGTACCCGGGTGGCGCAAATTGCCGAAGTCTCGATTGGTTATGGCGGCGTACCGAAAGTTCATAAGGTCTGGTGTGCGGTGGATTGCGGCGTGGCGGTGAATCCCGATGTGATCAAAGCACAGATTGAAGGCGGCATCGGCTACGGGCTGAGCATTGCGCTCTACGGCAATATCACGATGAAAGAGGGCGTGATCGACCAGTCTAACTTCAACAACTATCGCCCCCTGCGCATTAATGAAATGCCGGAAGTTGAGGTGATTATTGTTCCGTCGTCAGAGGCGCCAAGCGGCGTCGGGGAACTCGGGTTGCCGACTATTGCGCCCGCTGTCGGCAATGCGCTGGCGTTGCTGGGCAGGCCGCGCAGTTCGCTGAGCCTGCCTTTTCATCGTCCTGACCATTCTGACGCCGTTTAATTCCGGGGAGCATCATGACAACTTTAATCATTAACAACAAAACCATTGAGTTTGAGGGTGACGACCAGATGCCGCTGTTGTGGTTTTTACGCGACGAAGCGGGGCTGACTGGCACGAAATTCGGCTGTGGCGTAGCGATGTGCGGCGCATGTACTGTGCATATTGACGGCGTACCGGTGCGCTCATGCCAGGCCACCATTGCCAGTGCGCAGGGAAAACATATTACAACCATTGAATCTGTCGGTGAAACGCAGGCGGGTAAAGCCGTGCAGGCCGCTTGGGTGGATCTCGACGTGGTGCAGTGCGGTTACTGCCAGTCAGGGCAAATCATGTCAGCGACGGCGTTACTGGCTCAGAAACAACATCCCACCGATGCCGATATTGATGCGGCGATGAGTGGGAACGTGTGCCGTTGTTCTACGTATGTCCGCATACGCGCGGCAATACATCAGGCGGCAGACGCGTTGGCGACGGAGGTGAAAGGATGAGAACGTCCCTCAGACGCCTGTTCTGGCTGATCATCACCCTGATTATCCTTGCGCTTATTTACGTGGCGTATGTGATGCTGCGTCCGTCTGGCAGCGAACCTGTAGCGCCCGTTGCCGGTGCGCCTGCCAGCATGACGGATCCGATAAAACGTGGTGAATATCTGGCGCGCGCGGCAGACTGTGTTGCCTGCCATACGGCACCGGGCGGTAAGCCCTTTGCCGGGGGCTTCCGGTTTAAACTGCCGTTTGGTTCGATTTACGGTACCAACATTACAGCAGATAAAGAAACGGGGATCGGTAACTGGACTGATGACCAGTTTGTCGCCGCCGTGCGCGAAGGCACCGGGCCTCAGGGTAACTTGTATCCGGCCATGCCGTACACCTCGTACACGGCAATGAGCCGTGATGACGTGCTGGCGATCAAAGCTTATCTGTTCAGCCTGCCGCCGGTGAAACAGGCTAACCGCGCCAACGAACTGTCGTTCCCGTTTGATCAGCGCTGGGGGATGAAGTTCTGGAATCTGGCGTTCTTCGATAACCAGCGTTTTGCACCGGATCCGCAAAAAGACGAACAGTGGAACCGGGGCGCTTACCTGGCTACGGCGCTGGGGCACTGTGCGGAATGCCATACGCCGCGCACCTTTGCCTTTAACCTGAATCAGGGAAAAAGCCTGAGCGGTGAAGTCGTTCAGGGGTGGTTAGCCGGAAATATCACACCAGATAAAGACACCGGAATTGGCAACTGGAGTGACGCCCAGCTTTCACAATTTCTGGCAAAAGGGCACGCAGAAGGGCGTAGCAGTGCTTCCGGCCCGATGGCTGAAGTGGTGCAAAACAGCACGCAGTTCCTGACACAGGAAGACAATATTGCGCTGGTGAAATACCTGCGCAATATCGAACCGGTGAAAACAGAAACGTCCAGCCAGGTGAATCTGCAACCGAAAGGTGCGATGAACGCCACAGCGGTCCTGCCAGGTGATCAGGATGACTCGCCGGGCCGCCAGCTGTTTGCCGGTGACTGCAGCGGCTGTCATCAGTGGAATGGCGACGGACGTCAGACGCCTTATGCTTCGCTCAAAGGCAGCACCGCCGTCAATGACCCGGCCGGGCGCAGTGTGGTTCAGGCAATTCTGCACGGGACCCAGCTGACGGTAGACGGTAAACAGGTGCTGATGCCTGATTTTGGGGCTAAATACTCGGATGATGAAGTGGCCGCGGTGGCCAATTACGTCCTGCGCCAGTTCGGGGATAAAAATGGCTCGGTAACCCCGAAACAGGTGGCCGATCAGCGTAAACAATAACGTCCGCAGGAGCGGTGATGCATAACCCGGTCATTATTTTACTGGCAGCAGGTTTCAGCCGCCGCTACCGGCAGGCGACAGGCCGGCACAAGTTACTGGAAACCGTTGACGGCACTGGCCTGACGGTATTTCAGCACAGCCTCGGCAATGCGCTGAAAAGCGGGCTACCGGTGGTGGTGGTTGTGCGGCCTGAGTCGCTGGAATTACAGGCTTTTTGTCAGCAGGCGAATATCCCTTTTGTCAGCGTGAACAGCCAGTGTCAGGGCGATTCCATCTGTGCAGGCGTAGAGGCCACCCGCGAAGCCAACGGCTGGTTGATCACGCTGGCGGATTTGCCCGGCATTATGTTGCCGGTTTACCGGGCGATTGCCAGCGCAGTGCAGGAAGGGCGGTGTGCAAGGCCGTTCTATCTCGGGCAACCAGGGCATCCGGTCGGGTTCCCTGCGCCGGTGATAGAGGACTTGCTGGCTTTGCAGGGGAAAGAGGGCGCGCGGGAACTGCTGCGCGCCTGTCCGCCGCAGCGAACAGACTGCACGGAGCCGGGATGCGTGCGGGATATTGATGTTCCGGCTGATCTTAAGGCCTGGCGCCGGTAGTGCACCTTGCCAGACGTTTTTCTTATGCATTATTCGTCCATATTTATATGTTTTAATTCGTAGTCGCTCTTCCCTCCTTATGCAATTCTCTGACCTACAAAAGAAAAACAGGTTATTCCCCCGTATTAAAAATTTGAGGCGTAAGCCTCCTGAAGACTATTCATAAGGAAAAACGATGGCCGTTGTTAACTTAAAAAAAACTAAAATTGCTGCCGGCCTGTTCCTGGCAATCAGCACAGTCACTACCTTTACCGCGCACGCTGACCAGCTGGCGGATATCAAAAAAGCCGGTGTTGTGAAAGTCGCGACATTCGATTCCAATCCGCCGTTTGGCTCTGTTGATACAAAAAGCCACGATATTGTCGGTTATGACGTCGATTTCGCAAAAGCGCTGGCTAAAACGCTGGGCGTAAAATTACAACTGGTGCCAACCAATCCGGCGAACCGCATTCCGTTATTGCAGTCCGGCAAAGCTGACCTGATTGTCGCCGATATCACCATCACGCCGGAACGCGCGAAAGTGGTCGATTTCTCCATCCCTTATTTTGTGACTGGCCAGCAGTTCCTGGTGCCGGCCAATTCACCGGATAAACTCGATGCCTACGCCACGGCGCGTATCGGTGCGGTGAAAGGCACCACCGGCGAGCAGGAATTGCATAACCGCTTCCCGCAATCGCGCGTGTTGTCTTACGACGATATTCCTCTGGCACTTTCTGCGCTGCGTAACGGCAACGTGCAGGCGATTACGCAGGACAGCACCATTCTGGCCGGTTTGCTGGATGGCGCGCCGGACAAGGCAAAATACAAAGTTTTGCCTGAATTACTGAGCAAAGAAGAGATTGGCGTGGGCGTGAAAAAAGGCGAAACCAGCCTGCTGAAAGTGGTGAATGACGAGCTGCTGAATCTGGAGAAAAACGGTCAGGCGGTGAGCATTTATAACGTCTGGTTCGGTCCGCAGACAAAATCTCCACAGCCACGTCTGTTTAAAATCGAAGCCAAATAATCTGTTTTTTGCAAGGTAATGCACATGCAGCAAGACACCTTATCAACCGCAGCGACGTCTGCGGTTTTTTCACATTCAAACGCCGCGAAAACCACGGCGGTTGAGTTTCGTCAGGTCAGTAAATCTTTCGGTCATCACCTTGTGATCCGGAATGTCAGTCTGAGCGTCGCCAGCGGTGATGTGGTGGCGGTCTGCGGGCCGTCCGGCTCGGGGAAATCCACGCTGATCCGCCTGATTAATCAGCTGGAAACCGTCACTGATGGCGAAATCCTCATCCACAACAAACCGACGCGCGGCCTGAACGGACCGGCACTGCGCGAATTACGTACGCACATTGGTTTTGTGTTTCAGCAGTTCAACCTGTACGCCCATCTGACCGCGCAGGACAACGTCAGCCTCGCGCTGATTAAAGTCCACGGCTGGAAGAAAAGTGATGCGCGCGCGAAAGCGCTGGCGCTCCTGACCCGCGTCGGTTTGCAGGACAAAGCGCAGCATTATCCCGAGCAACTTTCCGGCGGACAGCAGCAGCGCGTGGCGATCGCCCGGGCGCTGGTGACGGATCCGGACATCATTTTGTTCGATGAACCGACATCGGCGCTGGATCCGGAGATGATCGGCGAAGTGCTGCTGGTGATGCAGGAACTGGCGAAAAGCGGCATCACGATGATTGTGGTGACGCATGAAATGAGTTTCGCCCGTGAAATTGCCGACCGGGTGATTTTCATGGACGGCGGCGAGATCCTGGAACAGGCGGAACCGGAGGATTTCTTCCTGCGGCCGCAGCATCCGCGTGCGCAGCGTTTTCTGCAAAAAGTCCTGTTCCCGCTGCATCCTGAAACAGGAGCAGGGCAATGATCTGGCATCCCGACTGGGCTGGCGTGCTCACCGGCCAGCCTTTGCAGTGGATTATTTCCGGCTTTCTCACCACGTTTTACGTCAGCATTGCAGGCAGTGTGCTGGCGACGCTTCTGGTGGTGTTACTGATCGCGCTGCGCCTGAGTCAGTCGCGTCTGGCACGCGGCGCGGTAGCGGCGTTTGTGTCGGTTTTCCGCAACACGCCTCTGCTGGTTCAGCTGCTTTTCTGGTATTTCGCCGCGTACGGCGCGCTGCCGCAAAGCTGGCGTTTTTACATCGGCGATACCCACGTGTGGGCGGTTTTCCCCGGTAATATCGCGTGGCTCACACCGGAGTTTTTGTGCGCCGCGTGGGGGCTGGGATTATTCACCGCCGCGTTTCTGGTGGAAGAAGTGCAGGCGGGGCTGAATTCCGTGCCGAAAGGCCAGACCGAAGCCGCGATTTCACAGGGTTTCAGCCGCAAAACGCTGCTGCTTTCGATCCTGTTACCGCAGGCGCTGACCAACGCGTGGCAGCCGGTCACCGGGCAGTATCTCAACCTGATGAAGCTCTCCTCGCTGGCGACCGGCATCGGATTTTCCGAGCTGACGTATCAGATCAGCCAGATTGAAAGTTACAACGCGCACGCCTTTGAAGGTTTTGCGGTCGGCACGTTGCTGTATCTGGCGCTGGGGATGATCCTTGGCGGGCTGATGACAATATTTGGCCCGAAACGCCCGCAACAAAGGCCGCAGGCCGCGCAGAAGGCGGAGGTGAACGATGGAATTTGACTGGTCGGTTCTGCACGATAACTTTACCTACATGCTGTGGGGAAGGCTGGCCGACGGCGAACCGGGCGGCATTTTGCTCACGCTGATCATGGCTGTTTCTGCTGGTGTGCTGGCGTTAGTGCTGGGCGTCGCGATGGCGGCGTTAGCCTGGCGTTTCGGTGGCTGGACGCGAAAATTGCTGTTTCTGTGGGCGTCGTTTATTCGCGGCATCCCGCTGATTTTTGTGATTTTCTGGCTGTATTTCCTGCTGCCGGTGGTGTTTGGCGGCTCGATCCCCGGCCCGCTGACGGTGATTATCGCACTAGCCTGGTTTACCTCGGCGGCGGTGATGCACTCCACGCTGGCCGGGCTGGAGTCACTGCCGCGCGGGCAAACCGAAGCGGGGATTGCGTCCGGCATGAGTTACAGCCAGGTTTTGCTCAATGTCCTGCTGCCGCAGGCGTGGCCGAACCTGTTGCCGTCATATCTCGGGTTGCTGATCTCGCTGGTGAAAGACACCTCGCTGGCGTTTATCGTCAATGTGCCGGAGCTGACCACCGTCGCGGGGCAGGTGAATAACCGGGTGCAAATCTACCCGGCGGAAATCTTCCTGTTTGTCGGCCTGATGTATTACCTGCTGTGCGCATCACTGGCGTATCTTGCGGGCAAATCGATTAAACGCCGTCAGGCATTGCGGGCGTAAACAAGCCATAAAGCCATCTGTGAAATCTCAGATTTTTGCCTGATTCACACGGGCAGAGAGTTCCTGATGGCTTTCCTTTCTTTCGCTGTAACGGTCAGCCAGATACGCCGTATGGGGTTTCAGAATTAACGTTATTTTGAATAACTCCTCGGTGACATCCACAATCCGGTCGTAAAGGGCAGAGGGCTTCATCCGGCCCGCATCGTCAAACTCCTGCCAGGCTTTGGGGACGGAGGACTGATTCGCAATAGTGAACATCCGCATCCAGCGACCCAGGATCCGCATCTGATTGACCGCATTGAAAGATTGCGAACCGCCGGAAACCTGCATAACGGCCAGTGTTTTCCCCTGAGACGGACGAACCGCGCCTTCACTCAACGGGATCCAGTCTATCTGCGCCTTCATCACCGAACTCATGGCGCCATGTCTTTCCGGCGAACTCCAGATCATGCCATCGCACCACCTCACCAGCTCGCGTAACTCCAGCACTTTGGGATGCGTGTCGGGTGCATCGTCCGGCAACGGCAAGCCGGAAGGGTTAAATATTTTCACCTCTGCACCCATTTTCGTCAGCAAACGACCGGCCTCTTCTGCGGCAAACCGGCTGTAAGAACGCTCACGCACGGATCCATACAGGATCAGAAAACGTGGCATTGGCGAGGCGTCATCCGAAAGATTACTGGCAATAGCGTCGTCGAAGTATTCGTGGTTAACCGCAGGTAAATCAGACATGGTGTTCATCCGTTGTAAAGAGAGGGTTGATTTATAACATATATGAATTATCATATATGTTGTCAATCGCTATCGGAGTCACAGATGCAGCATCCTGTTCAGCTTTTTAAACTGCTCGCCGACGAAACCCGCTCAACCATTGTGATGCTGTTGAGAGAGGCCGGGGAGATGTGTATTTGCGATCTCTGCGCAGTTACGCAGGAGTCGCAGCCCAAAATATCCCGCCACATGGCGCTGTTACGCGAAGCGGAGCTGGTCATTGACCGCCGTGAAGGCAAATGGGTGTATTACCGTTTATCTCCGCATATGCCCGCCTGGGCAGCGGCTGTCATCGACACAGCGTGGAACTGCGAGCGTGAAGATATCCGGATTTCACTGAACAACAGTAAACTCTCGTCTTGTTCATGACAGGGATATATTCACCAATTCGAATGTGATTGAGGTGTGGAATGCTTCTGGCAGGGTCGATTTTTTTACTCACGCTTATTCTGGTCATCTGGCAGCCTCGCGGATTGAGCATTGGCTGGAGTGCCGGTGCTGGCGCTCTGTTAGCGCTTCTGAGCGGAGTCATTCATTTCAGTGATATTCCTGTCGTTTGGAATATTGTCTGGAACGCCACGGGGGCATTTATTGCGGTCATCATCATCAGCCTTCTGCTTGATGAGTCCGGCTTTTTCGAGTGGTGTGCCCTCCACGTTGCCCGCTGGGGAAAAGGCAATGGAAGGGTGCTTTTTACCTTCATTATTCTGCTTGGCGCTGCGGTTGCGGCTCTGTTTGCCAATGACGGCGCCGCGCTGATCCTGACGCCGATCGTCATCGCGATGCTGGTTGCCATGGGTTTCAGCCCCGCAACGACGCTGGCATTTATTATGGCTGCCGGATTTATCGCCGACTCCTCAAGCCTGCCGCTGGTGGTATCGAATCTGGTGAATATCGTTTCGGCTGACTATTTCAGCATCGGTTTTGACCGATATGCGGCGGTGATGCTCCCGGTCAATCTGGCGGCAGTGGCCGCCTCGCTGGGGGTGCTGCATCTCTATTTCAGAAAGGATATCCCGGCACGCTACGATATTACGAAAGTGAAAGAGCCCGCGAGTGCGATTAAAGATCTGCTGACATTTCGTATCGGCTGGGGTGTCCTGATTTTGCTGCTCGCAGGCTTCTTTATTCTTGAACCTTTGGGTGTTCCGGTCAGTGCAATTGCTGCTGCCGGGGCGATTATGCTCCTGATTGCGGCAAGAAAAGGCCGGGTGATCAATGTCAGAAAAGTGATCAAAGGCGCACCGTGGCAGATTGTCGTGTTTTCACTGGGGATGTATCTGGTGATATACGGCCTGCGCAATGCCGGATTAACCAATGCCCTGACGGAACTGCTCAATGTTTTCGCCGGTCAGGGGTTGTGGACGGCAACGCTTGGAACGGGGCTGGTGACCGGTTTTCTTTCTTCCGTGATGAACAATATGCCCACCGTTCTGATTGGCGCGTTGTCCATTGATGCAAGTACGGCGCAGGGTGTGGTAAGAGAAGCGATGATTTACGCCAATATTATCGGTTGCGATCTGGGGCCGAAAATAACGCCAATCGGTAGTCTGGCGACCTTGCTGTGGCTGCATGTTTTGTCGCAGAAAAATATCAATATCGGATGGGGATATTATTTCCGCACAGGAATTGTACTAACCCTGCCGGTTCTGTTTATCACGCTCAGCGCGCTGGCGTTGCGTTTGTCGATTACTCTCCACTGAGTCATGAAAAATGAGCAATATAACGATCTACCATAATCCGGCTTGCGGCACATCGCGTAATACGCTGGAACTGATCCGCAACAGCGGCGCTGAGCCTGAAATCATTTTGTATCTGGAAACACCGCCTTCGCGTGAAGAACTGGTGAAACTGATTGCCGCGATGGGCATTTCTGTCAGGGAACTGCTACGCGTTAATACCGCGCCTTACGGCGAACTCGGGCTGGATAATCCGGACTTCACCGATGCGCAGCTTATTGACGCGATACTTTTGCAGCCGATCCTGATGAACCGCCCGGTCGTGGTGACGCCGCTCGGGGCCGCGCTGTGCCGCCCGTCAGAGAAGGTTCTGGATATTCTTCCGGATGCGCAGAAAGGCGCGTTCACCAAAGAAGACGGCGAACGCGTGGTGGATAAAGACGGCAAACGGCTTGTCTGAACGGCGTTTAAAACTCTGCCGCCGTTTGCCGGTTTGAACTCACCACCGGCAGGGCATTAATCAGCTTTTGGGTCCACGGATGAGCAGGGCGGTGGAAGACGTCATCGACCTGTCCGTGCTCGACCACGCTGCCGTCTTTCATCACCATCACCCTGTCCGCCAGGTGATGGACCACGCCGAGATCGTGCGAAATAAACAGCAGCGCGGTGCGGTGTTCGGCCTGCATTTCGGCCAGCAGATCCAGCACCTGCGCCTGCACGGAAACGTCCAGCGCGCTCACCGGTTCGTCGGCCACGAGTAATGCAGGATTCGGGGCAAACGCGCGGGCGATCGCAACACGCTGGCGCTGACCGCCGGAAAGCTCGCGCGGATAACGCCGCAAAAATCCTTCGCCGAGCTGCACTTCATCGAGCAACTGAAGGATGCGGCGGCGTCGTTCATCGCCAAAAATGCCCACGCTGTCGAGGCTTTCCCCGATGATTTTTTCCACGTTATAACGCGGGTCAAAAGAGCTGAGCGGATCTTGTGCGATCAGCTGAATCCCGCGGCGTTGCAGCCTGCGGACGGATTCGGGGATCTGACTCCAGCGCTGCCCCTGAATGGTAATCGTGCCGGAACCGGGTTCAGTCAGGCCGAGCACCATTCTGGCCAGCGTGGTTTTCCCTGAGCCGGACTCACCGACAATCCCCAACGTTTCGCCCGCCGCCAGCGTCAGGCTGACGTGGTTAACCACGGCTTTGTCCGCGTAATGCTTGCTCAGATTGCGCACGTCCAGCACCGGTTCGCCGGTGGCGATATTTTTGGCAGGCAGCGGCCTGCCGCTCTCGCCGGAGAGTTTCAGCCCGCGCGTGGCAGGGCCGGGAATGGCGGCGAGCAGCTGGCGGGTATACGGGTGATCGGGCGTGCTCAGCAGTTTTTCGCCGGAGCCTTCTTCCACCACTTTGCCCTGATGCATAACCAGGATCCGGTCGGCGAGTTGCCCGACCACGGAAAGGTCGTGGCTGATCAGCAGCAGGCTTTCGCCCCGGTCGCGGCGCTGTTGCAGCAGATCCAGAATCTGCTTCTGCACCGTCATATCCAGCGCCGTGGTCGGTTCATCGGCAATCAGCAAACCGGGTTTCCCGGCCAGCGCGGTGGCAATCAGCACCCGCTGTCGAAGCCCGCCGGAAAGCTGATGCGGATACGCCGTCAGCCGGTTTTCAGCATCAGGAATGCCAACAGATTTGAGCAGCGAAATGCTTTGCGGATACAGCTCGTTCGGCTTACCGGCGCGGTTCGCCTGCAACGCATCACGCAGCTGCTGGCTGATGCGGCGCAACGGGTCAAGCGACACCAGCGCATCCTGTAAGACATAGCCAATTTTGCTGCCACGAATTTTACGCCAGCGGCGCTGGCTGGCGCCGAGCATATCCTGCCCGTCGATCACAAAACGGTCGGCGGTGATACGCGCTTTGGCGTCCTGTAGCCCCAGCAGGCTGCGGGCGGTGACAGTTTTCCCTGAGCCGGATTCTCCGACGAACGCGATGGATTCCCCGCGTTTAAGCTGTAAGTTCAGGCCGCTGACGGCCGGTTTTTCGCCGTCTGCTGAGGGAAAGGAGATCGAAAGATTGCGGATATCAATAAACAGTTCGTCGCTCATGGCTGTTTCCCTTCAAAAGTGGCCTGCCAGTAGCGGCCAAGCGTGTTCACAGAAATTACCGTCAGGGTGATCGCCACGCCCGGCCAGACACCAATCCACCACGCATTGCGCAGATAATTACGGCCTTCGGCCAGCATCAGCCCCCATTCAGCGGTCGGCGGTTGCGGCCCCATGCCGAGAAAACTCAAACCTGCCGTGCCGATAATTGCGGTGCCCAGCCCGAGTGTAGCCAGCGCCGGAACGTGCGCGATAGCGTGCGGAAGCACATGCCGCCAGACCAGAACGTGGCGTTTGAGGCCCAGGGTGCGAGCCTGCTCCACGTAACCGGAGGACATGACTACAAAAGTTTGCGCCCGCACCACGCGGGTGAATCGCGGCACGGAAGCGACGCCGAGCGCGAAGATCAGATTGGTGGTGCCGGGGCCGGTGAACGCAATCAGCATCAGTGCCAGCAGTAAATCCGGGAACGCGGAAACCACGTCCACGGCGCGGCTGATCAGTTCATCAAGCGGGCCTTTGAACAATCCGGCGAGTAAACCGAGCAGGCTGCCGATGCTGACCGCCACGGCCATCGCCGCGAGGCTGATCAGCAGGGAATACCGGCTGCCGTAAATGATGCGCGCCAGCACGTCGCGCCCGAGCTGGTCGGTGCCCAGCCAGTGTTCAGACGAAGGTGGAAGCTGCGCGTTAACCGGATCGGCGTTCAGCGGGTCAAAATGCGTCAGCCACGCGGGGAAAATCACCGCCAACGCGACCAGCAGCAAATACACGGCTGCGAGAATATAACCGGTGGAAAACCGGCGCTTCACGCCGCCTGAAATCAGTAACTGGCTCATGCATTTTCTCCGTCATTCTGGCCGTTATCCCGCAGGCGCGGGTCGATAAACAGATACAAAATATCCACCAGCGTACTCAGCACGACGTACACCAGCGCGGAGAAAATCGCCACCGCCAGCACCACCGGCAGGTCTTTACCCAGAACGGCATCGACGGTGATTTTGCCCAAACCCGGGCGGCCAAATACCTGCTCGGTGATCACCGCGCCGCTGAGCAAACCGCCAATCAGCCAGCCGGTCAGTGTGACGGCGGGCAGGGCGGCGTGGCGCAGCGCGTGACGTAAACGGATAATGCGGTTGCCCAGCCCCCACGCACGCAGCGTCAGCACAAAGGGTTCGTCGAGCGCATCTTCCAGCCCGCGCCGCAGTACCTGAGAAACCACCGCGCCCTGCGCCAGTCCGAGGGATAACGCCGGTAAAACCAGCGAGGAAAAACTGCGGTCGCCCGCCACCGGGAACCAGCGCAGCGTAAAGCTGAAGATAAACAGCAGCACGATGCCGAGCCAGAAAGAGGGCGTCGAGGCCAGAACCAGCTCGATGCCGCCCGCAATGCGTTGCCCCCGGCGACGGTGCGCGGTCGCGACGGCCATCACCACGGCAAACACCAGGCTGACGACCAGCGCCAGACCGGTGAGTTTGAGCGTCGGCCACAGCTGCGATAACACCAGCGAACTGACGTCGGTATTGAGCATATAAGAACGGCCAAAATCACCGTGCAAAACGCGCCAGAGATAGTGCAGATATTGCATGTACAGGGGCTGATCCAGCCCCCATTCGGCGCGGATCGCCGCTTCAATCGCCGGTGTTTGTACCTGTTCGCCCATCAGCAAACTGACGATATCGCCCGGTGCGAGATACACGCTGATAAAAGACAGCGTGACCGCGGCCCACAGCACCAGCACGCCGCTTAGCAGCCGCCGGACAACGCGACCGCGCCATGACGGCGCTGACTTAGGCCGCTGCGGGGGAATAAAGGTACTTTCAGCCGACATAATAAAGCTCCTTACTTCTGATTAATGCTTGCTCAGCCAGACGTCGTAGGCATTTTCCGGCATCTGTTTGAACGGCCTGAAACCCACGCCGTGAACGTAAGACGCCGCCGCAATCTGGTCTTCCGGCTCGTAAAGCGGGATCGCCAGCGCCTGCTGCAACACGGCAAAGTTTTGCAACTGGCCGTAGTAGGTTTTGCGTTCTGCGTTATCCAGCGTTTGCGACGCCCCTTTCAGCAGCGGAATGATTTCCGGTGCATCGGTGCGGCTGTAGTTGATCGAACCACCGGCATTGATAGGCAGGTAATGGTTCTCGATATCGATGCCGTCGGTGTCGGTATTGGAGTTGGCAATGGAGCCAAACTGACCGGTTTTTCTGACTTCGGTATAGGTTCCGGAATCGACGTAACGGATTTTCAGATCCACGCCCAGCCGCTGCCGTGCCTGTGCCTGCAAGGCCTGCAACAGGACGTCACGCTGATCACGCACGGTGGCCTGCGCCTGAATAATTTCGATGCTCAGCGGCTTGCCGTCTTTGGTGCGGATGCCGTCAGCGCCTTTGGTTTTCCAGCCAGCTTCGTCCAGAAGCTGGTTCGCCAGCGTCGGATTATTGCCGTATTTGCCGGTCAGGCTGGCGTCATACAGCGGGTCAACCGGCGACGTAATGCCCCAGACGCGCGTGCGTTCGCCGCGATAAATCGATTGCAGAATCGGAGAAATATCCAGCCCCTGTAAAATCGCCTGCCGCACTTTCACTTCCTGCGTCGGGCCATATTTCACATTCAGAAACAGCGAATACGGCGTGCCGGTGTTCAGCGCGTGCTGATAGCTGAAATCCGCGTTGTCCTTGAATTCGCCTGCATCGTTGCCTGACACGCCTTCAATCACATCCACCTGACCGGAAAGCAGCGCGCCGGTGCGTACGGAAGATTCCGGCAGGAAACGGTACGTTACGCTCTCGAGATACGCCGGGCCCTGATGTTTCGCATTCGCCGACGCCCAGTGATAATCCGGGTTGCGCACGTATTCAATCTGCTGGCCTTTCTCATAGCGCCTGAGTATGAACGGGCCGGTGCCTGCGATATCTGTGCCACCGGCTTTCAGCTGCGGTGATGTCCACGACGACGGTGAGATCAGTTTCAGGCCGGAAGCAAACGAGAGGAACGGGCTGTAAACCTGCTTCAGCGTGAGGGTAACCGTGTGCTCGTCCGGTGTGGCGATGGTATCGATTCGCCCGGCCAGCGCACAAATACTCGAACCTGCGCAATACGCCGGATCCTGTGCATGACGGAAGTTTTCTGCCACGGCGGCGGACGTCAGTTTTTCCCCGTTGGAAAACTTCACGTCATCGCGCAGGGTAAAGGTGTAAGTTTTGCCGTCATCGGAAACGTGATAACCGGTCGCCAGCCACGGGATATACGCGCCGTCCGGCGTGCGCGCCAGCAGTGATTCATAGGCAACACGCAGGATAAGCTCGGCTTTGGATTGCCCGTTTAATTGCGGATTCAGCGTATTGGGCTCGGTTTCGACGCCCCACGTCAGGCTTCCGCCTTGCTGAGGTTGTTCAGCGGCATACAGCGACTGCCCGGAAGAAAGCACCAGAAGTGTTAAAGCAGAAAGAGAACGCACACCAGCAAAAGATTTCATACATTTCCCGTCAGGTCATTAATCATGAATTATTTGAATAAGCGCATAAATAATAAGGATGCCGCGCTATTAACCGGCGGCTGAAAGGAATTATTAAGGGCAGGTTACTAAGTTGTAAAATCACAATATTTGCTTATCAGCGAAAATAAATGACTTAGCGGGAAATTATTTTTTTGATCAGTCAGGGAATAATCAGGAAAACCCGGCTTATCCATATTCAGGGTTATGAAATGCTTTTTTCTTCGTGGCTTAATCACCTCTGTTCTCTATTTTTAACGCAGGTTTATCTTTCCCGTTAAAGGAGATCAGTTTGACCAGTTCATCCCGCAGACGTTTAAAAACCCTGGCCGGAGCAGGGAGCGCGATCTACGCCTCTGATGATCCGCGCCCGGATACCGGTATTTCCCGCGCTGTTGCGCTGGCTAAAAAAGCGGAGAAAGAGAAATTCACCGCGCTTTTTACCGCCGATTTATTGCAGGCGGATCCCGACGGGCTTTCCGGTTCAACCGGCAGCCAGGATCCGATTGTCACACTCGCCGCGCTCAGCCAGGTGACGTCACAAATCGGGCTGATCGCCACCGTTTCAACCACCTATCAGCACCCGTACAATCTGGCGCGACTGATAGGCACGCTTGATCACGTCAGCGGTGGCCGAGCGGGCTGGAACGCCGTGACGTCCTCGGTGGGTGAGGAAAACTTTGGTGACATTCTGCTTCCCGCGCCGGAAGTGCGTTACGCCCGCGCGACGGAATTTATTCAGGTCATCAATGCATTATTTGACGCCAATCAGCCGGACGCGGTGACGCGCAGTAAGAACGGCTCGGTGAAAATTGACCCGCGTAAACTGCACCCGATTAATCATCACGGGGATTTTTTCCGCGTGCAGGGCCCGCTGAACGTACCGCCGCCGCCACAGCGCAGGCCGGTACAATTTCAGGCCGGGCAATCCGAAGAAGGCCTGAAACTCGGTGCGAAATACGCCGAAGTGATCTACACCTCGCAGCCGACGCTGGAAGATGCCAAAGCCTTTGTTGAGCGCGTGCATCGTCACGCCGATGCATATGGCCGCCGCGAAAACCGGCCACTGATCATGAACTCGTTCCATTCGATCATCGGCGAAAGCCCGTCAGACGTGGCGCGACGTCTGTTTGAAAAGCACGAGCGGATTGATTATCAGCAGGGGCGGCTCAAGGTTGCAGACATGCTCGGCGGTGAAATAGACCTGCGCGATTCCCCGCTGGATCAGCCGATCCCGCTGCGGTTACTTCCGGACGTCGAACAGGTCAACCGCCGTCGCGGGCGTGCGGAAATTTTCAAACGTTTCGCCTTACAGGGGCTGACGCTGCGTGAACTGATCATCCAGGCACAGGAAACCGGCCACTGGTTTGTTGCCGGAACGCCGGAATCGCTGGCGGACGCCATAGAAGAGCGCTACCGCGCGGGTGTGCTGGATGTGATTTCATTACATGGACTGGGGCAGGCGGATCAGGAGGATTTACTGTTGAACGGGTTATTGCCGGAGTTGCGGAAACGGGAGCTAATCGACCGTGATTACAACGGGGGGGATTTTCGGGCAAATCTTGGTTTGCCGGAGCCGCTTTATAAAAGCTGACCGTGAAAGTTTCGTTTTATCGCTTGCAGCGAACTGCTGATCGAGAAGATTTCGGTTTTTCACTTGCAGTGTGACGCTGACGAAGGATCGAGAAGATTTCGGTTTTTCAATAACTGTGATCACTTAACTCACTGCGCCGAAACCGACCAAGAGAGGGAAGTGCTTTCCCTCTCTTGGATCTCTCCCCGCTTTTTCAACAAGCGCTATCGCTCGCTGGCTATGTTTCAGGTGCCGCAGCTATTGCCGCGAAAACTTGCCGCTACGCGGTTCCCTTTCTCGGTTTCGAGCCACAGGTCTCGAAACACTTCGTTCGGCAAGCTTTCTGAAAGCGGCCAGAAGCATAATTAAATTCAACGGCATTCTCTTTTCTTACTTAATTTCTAGTGGAAACGTCGGTTCATTTTATAAATAACAATCAGCGGTGAGGTTGCGAACTAGAAAGTTTGTGGCCGCTTTCAAAACGACGTCGAGTGAGTGGTGAGAAACAGCGAGAGTCTTTTTTCGAGCAGGTTCGAACCCGAGGCGAGAGAACCGCGCAGCGGCGGCGTTTGCGGCACTAGCGGAGTTGCTGAAACATAGCCAACGAGCGGAGCGCGCAGTAAAAAAGACGCGGAGATTCCAAAGAGGGCTCGTCATAGCCCTCTTTGGTCGGTTTCGGCGCCAGCCGCTGAGCGATCACTGCAATTGAAAAACCGAAATTTTCTCGATCTAGATCCAGCCCTCACTGCAAGTGAGAAACCGAAACTTTCTCGGTCAACACCGGCCCTCACAGCAAGTGAAAAACCAAAACTTTCTCGGTCAATTTATTGCCCCTCACTGCAAGTGATAAACCACCTTTTGCTGCGGTCTCAGCAAAAATTTAAACCGTCAGGGCATCAGAATACACAACCTCAGTGAACTGATTCTCCGGCTCCCGTAACCCCAGATTCCCGCGAAGCGTCCCTTCTTCGTACTCGGTACGATACAACCCGCGTGCCTGTAAAATTGGAATGACGGAGTCAATAAAGTCATCAAACGCCGTCGGCGTGCCACCCCGAACGATAAAACCGTCCGTTGCCCCTGACGTAAACCAGTGCTCCAGCCCGTCGGCAACGTGTTCGGCGGTGCCGAAAAATGTCGGGCGCGGCGTGGCGGCTTCCAGCGCGGCTTGCCGTAATGTCAGCCCGTGCTCTTTAGCATTCCGTTTGATTTCATCGGTCGTGCTGCGGAAGCTGTTCTGGCCTAAATCGCCGATGTCCGGGAACGGCGCATCCGGGTCGTATTGCGCGAAGTCGTGATGTTCAAAGTAACGGCCCAGATAATCGAGCGCACTTTCCAGCGTCACCAGTTGCGCGGTTTCCTGGTATTTACGCTCGGCATCCGTGACGGTGTCACCGATAATCACGCTGATGCCCTGGAAGACCCGGATGTCGTCAGCATTACGCCCATTTTCGACCAGCTGACGGCGGACGTCATCGCGGAATTCGCGTGCCAGCTCCGGCGTTTCCTGACGGGTATAAATCGCGTCGGCGGCTTCTGCTGCAAAGGCTTTTCCCTGCTCGGAAGCACCGGCCTGGAAGACGACCGGACGCCCCTGCGGAGAGCGGCCGACGTTCAGCGGGCCCTGTACCGAGAAATATTTGCCGTGGTGATTAAGCGTATGCAGTTTGTCCGGCGCAAAGAACTGGCCGGTGGCTTTGTTGCGTACAAACGCGTCTTTTTCCCAGGAATCCCATAATCCTTTGACCACGCTGACGTATTCGCTGGCAATGCGGTAACGCTCATCGTGTTCCGGGTGTTTGTCGCGTGAGAAGTTTTTGGCAGAACCTTCCAGCGGAGAAGTCACGACGTTCCAGCCTGCGCGGCCGCCGCTGAGATGATCGAGGCTGGCGAACTGGCGCGCGACGGTGAACGGCTCGCTGTACGAGGTGGAAAGCGTGGCGACCAGCCCGATCTTTTGTGTCACCAGCGACAGCGCGGAAAGCAGCGTAATCGGTTCAAAACGGTTAAGAAAATGCGGGATTGATTTCTCAGTAATAAACAAACCATCGGCCACAAATAAGAAATCAAATTTAGCCTGCTCGGCTCTTTGCGCTAATTGCTGGCAGAACTGAATATTAATACTGGCGTCGGCAATGGCATCCGGGTGTCGCCATGCGGACATATTTCCCGATGCGCCCTGAATAATAGCGCCAAGACGTATATTTTGTTTTTGAGTCATTTTCTTTCCCTTTAATGGACGGCTCTCAGAAATAAAGCATTCGTGAATTAAATAGCGCTGAAGCGCGGTCAAACCAGCGTGCGTAATTCTGCGATGGAGCGCACCAGCGGGGCCTGTTCCTGCGCGTCGAAAGCCTGCTGAATCAGCACTTTTCGCAGATAAACCAGCTCGACGCCCAGCGGATTAGTCGCGGTATGAAACGGCTCGTAACCCCGGCGCTGATACAAATCCGTCAGCCACGGGTGTCTGATGGCGGTCGCCAGATACACGGCGGGGGATTTCAGCGTGTCGCGCAAAAACGTCTCTTCGACATAACGGATAATCTCGCCGCCAAAACCTTGCCCTTTGGCGTGTTCCGCCACGGCAAACCAGTGAACGAAAGGCCAGGGCGCGAGATGATTTTTCGCCGGTGTCCACAAAAAACGGGTCGTCAGCGTGGCCGTCAGCTCGCCGTCTTTTTCCAGCACATACGTGGTTTCATTGCGGATCACATCCCGCACATCCTCGACGCTGGCGCGGGTGATGGTGAAATGGATGCCGTGTTCGAGCAGCGGTTCATAGGCTTTTTGCAGCAGCGAATGCAGCGCCGCGGCTTCAGATTCCTGAGCAAGGCGGATCAGATGACTCATGTTCGGTTCCTTATGCCAGCGCCACGCTGGACGCGGCTAACAGTTCGAGTGAACGCAGGCGCGCCTGTGGCTGAGCGACCGGTGTGTCGATAATGAATTCTTCCACGCCGTAGCGGGCCTGCAACGCTTCCAGCTGGTGGTGAACGTCCTCGCCGGTGCCGTGCAGCACGTCCGACTGGCGTTCTTCAATCTGATGCGATGCCGCGCCGGATTGCCGGATATACGTTTCCGCCTGTTCGAGGCTGCCGACGTTTACGCTCTGGCCGTCGCTGCCGGTCACACGGTAACGCTGGGTGTTATCCACCAGCCGTGCGGCCTGAGCGGCGGTGTCGGCAACAATCACCGGCACGGCGAGCAGTGCGCGTCTGCCGTTGCTTTCACAGGAATAAGCGGAAAGGGCGCTGGAAATATCGCGTTCGTCGGCATTAAGGTGCGCGGCAAAAACAAATTCCCAGCCGAGACTGGCCGCCATCCGTGCGCTTTGTTCGCTCGCGCCGAGCAGAAAGCGCGATGCCGACTGCGGCGGTTGTGGCGTGGCCGAAAGGGAATCGACACCGCGCCCGCGAACCGGCACAGAGAGCCAGTCATCGAGCTGACGCAGCTGATCGGCAAACTCGCCTTTACGCGCCGGATCGACAGCGTATTGCAACGCGTGGGTAGAAAGCGGCAATCCGCCCGGCGCTTTGCCGATACCGATATCGACACGACCGGGCGCGAGGGACGCCAGCTGATTGAAATTCTCGGCGACCTTATACGGGCTGTAATGTTGCAGCATCACGCCCCCCGAGCCGACCCGCAGTTTTTGCGTATGCGCGAGGATCCAGGCGATGACAATTTCCGGCGAGGAGATCGCGAGTTTGTCGGTGTTGTGATGTTCCGCCAGCCAGAACCTGTGATAGCCCCAGCGCTCCGCCAGCTTCGCCAGTTCCAGCGTCCGGCGCAGCGCCCCGGCGGCATCCTCATGTTCATCCAGCGGACTTTTTTCCAGCAAACTAATGCGGTATCCCATCGTTTTCCCTTGTAATCGCAACACATCATTAACAACGATTATTAAAGTCGGGGGGAAGGGATGTAAAAGAACAATAGTAGCTATGGAGTTGCGGAAATCGGGAAACCTGTGGGTTGGGCGCACGTGCGGGGGGACGTCAAGTTTAAATTCAAGTTCAAGTTCAAGTTCAAGGTCGTGGGCGTCGGCCCACACCGACCAGAGACCCGGTAACGCGCGGGCCTCCGGACTCCGCGCTTTTCAACTGCGCGCTGCCGCTGGCTGGCATTGTTTCAGCAACTCCGGCCAGTGCCGCAAACGCCGCCGCTGCGCGGTTCTTTCGCTTCGGGTTCGAACCTGCTCGGAAAATACTCTCGCCGTTTCTCACCGCTCACTCAACGTCGTTTTGAAAGCGGCCAGAGGCTTTTAGTTCGCAACCTTGCCGCTGATTGTTTTTTAAAAATGAGTAACTGTTTTCATCATAAGTTAAGCAAGAAAACGGAATGCCGTTGAATTTAGATAAGCCTCTGGCCGCTTTCAGAAAGCTTGCCGAGCGAGAGTTTCGAGACCAATGGCTCGAAACCGAGTAAGGGAACCGCGTAGCGGCAAGATTTCGCGGCAATAGCTGTGGTACCTGAAACATACTTTACAAGCGGCAGCGCGCACTTAAAAAGCGTGGGAGTCCAGAGGGCGCGCGCGTTAACGCGCCCTTTGGGCCAGTTTGGGCGGCGAGCCCAAGGTTTTGAAGTTTTGGTGGGGAAACCCAAGGTTTTGAATTACCCACGCGCGAACGTAATAACCATTCCCATATTTGTGAAATCCTTATCTCATTTTCTCATTTGTCACCAAAAGGTATATACCCGCAAAATCAGTTCTATCGGCAGGTCGGGCGTTAATTCAGATATGAAATATAAACAGCAATGACCTTGTCGCTTTTACCACATTATATTTGTGGTTTTTCACAGGTATTACACCAGGAAAAAGGTCCCGTCATGACATTATCCAAGTTATTGCTCCCGCTGCTGATTGCCGGGAATTTATCTACCGCGTGGGCAGCCGAGCAAATTGTTCCGTCTTCTACCACTTTCCATGTATCCGCCGATGAATCGCTGAAAAGCAAACTGCCAGCCGATATTGCCAAACGCGGATATATTGTCGCGGGCACCAACCCGAATACGCCGCCGACCACGTTTTTCCAGGAAGACAATAAAACCCTCGCGGGCCGTGAAATTGACGTGATGAATGCCGTTGCGGCGCGTCTGGGCGTGGAAGTGCGCTGGCAGGATACCGGCGGTTTCGACAACATCATTCCGGGGCTTAAATCAGGCCGCTATGACGTGGCGCTTTCCAATATTAACGCCACCAAAAAACGCCTCGAGCAGGTCGATTTTGTCAGTTATTACGATGCGTCGCGCCTTGGCGTGATTTCCCGTAAAGACGCCAATATCGCGCCGTTTACGTCTTTTGATGCCGTTTGCGGGCAGGAAATCGGTGCCGGTGCGGGCACGACGCAAATCGGGCGTCTCGAAGCGGCCAGCAAAACCTGTACCGATGCAGGCAAACAGCCGATCAAAATTGCCGTCTTCCCTGACCGTCCTTCGGGCGTGCAGGCCGTGGTCAGCGGTCGCGTGCCGATGTTCTTTGGCCCGTATGAAGGCCTGACGTATCAGGTCAGCCAGGTGAAACCGCTGGCGCTGTCCGGCACCATTCATGTGGATGACGCACCGGTTTCGGTTGCGTTCCCGAAACAATCTGCGCTGGAAGAGGCCGTGCAGGCATCACTTAACTCGCTGATTAAAGACGGGACTTATCAGAAGATCCTCGATAAATGGTCGATTGGCTTTGGCGCAGTGAAAGAATCCAAACGTAATGAAGAGATTTTCGGATGAGCACTGAAACACACGGTCAGCAGCCGGAAGAGCTGCGGATCGTCGGTAAGAAATACATCGGGCGCTGGATAAGCGCCCTGATCGTCGTTCTGGTGCTGGGCGCCGCTGCCCATTCCATGCTCAATAACCCGCGTTTTGAATGGTCAGTGATTGCCGAAAACTTCACCGGTCCGTCGATTTTGCAGGGCGTTTTGATGACGTTGCAGCTGACTGCCATTTCGGTGATTTTCGGTTTTGCCGGTGGCACCGTGCTGGCGCTGATGCGGTTATCGTCCAATCCGGTGCTGGTCGCCGTGAGCTGGGGCTATACCTGGTTTTTCCGCGGCGTGCCGATGCTGGTTCAGCTGTTTCTCTGGTACAACATTGCCGCGCTGTATCCGAACATTTCGTTTTCGCTGCCGTGGGTAGGGGAAATCTGGAGTGCGTCGGCCAACTCATTAATCAGCCCGTTCAGCGCCGCCGTGATTGCGCTGGTGATGCACCAGTCGGCGTATGCCGCTGAGATTATCCGTGCGGGGATCCAGAGCGTGGGCACCGGCCAGATTGAAGCCGCGCGTGCGCTTGGTTACCGTCCGGCGGCCATATTCCGTCATACCGTGTTGCCGCAGGCGATGCGGGCGATTTTACCACCAGCCGGTAATGAAGTGATCGGTCAGCTGAAAACCACCGCGGTGGTGTCAGTGATTTCCCTGCAAGACGTGCTGTTTTCCGCACAGATTATTTATCAGCGCACGTATGAAGTGATCCCGTTGTTGCTGGTTGCGACACTGTGGTATCTGGTGCTGACGTCGCTGCTTTCGGTGATTCAGTACTACGTCGAGCGTCATTTCAGCCGCAGCAGTTTCCGCAAGGTGAAACGTAAATCCAAACCGCGTGATGAGACGCCGCGGGCGGTGAATACCGGCCTGAATGCAGGAGAAACCAGCCATGGGTGAGGCGATTGAATTCCGGAAAGTCACCAAACGTTTTTCAGGAAACACCATTCTCGATGAAATCAGCCTGGATATTCCGGCGGGGTCGGTGACGGTGATTTTAGGGCCGTCCGGTTCCGGAAAATCCACGTTGCTGCGTTGCATTAATCATCTGGAAAAACTCGACGGCGGCACCATCCGTATCGGTGGTGAACTGGTCGGGTATCAGCAAAAAGGCAACGCGCTGTATGAGCTGAGCAGCGGGAAAATCGCCGCACAGCGCAGCCGTACCGGCATGGTGTTTCAGCAATTTAATCTGTTCCCGCACCGTACGGTGCTGCAAAACATTACCGATGCGCCGCAGCGTGTGAAAAAGCAAAACCGCCAGCAGGTGCTCGCTAAAGCCCGCGCGCTGTTGCAACAGGTGGGGTTAGCCAGCCGTGAAGATGACTGGCCGCAGCAGCTTTCCGGCGGTCAGCAGCAGCGCGTGGCGATTGCCCGTGCGCTGGCGATGGATCCGGAAGTGATGCTGTTTGATGAGCCGACGTCGGCACTCGATCCTGAACTGGTGGGCGAAGTGTTGCAGGTCATCAAAAAACTGGCGCATTCGGGGATCACCATGGTGATCGTGACGCACGAAATTGGCTTTGCGCGTGAAGTCGCCGATAACGTCATCTTTATGGAAGGCGGAAAAATCGTGGCATCGGGGCCGGTGAAAACCGTGCTGGATGAAGCGGAGAACGTCCGTGTCCGCCATTTCCTGTCTACCGTGTTGTAGCTCCTGCACCAAAAAGTAAGTCACACAGCTGCGGCAAACTGTCGCGGCTTTCCAGCCTGCTCAGCGCCACAATATTGGCACGCTGTGCGTCCGTCATATCCGGCAAACAGGCGCGCAATTTGCCCGGTAAATCGAACGCAATCGCCAGACTTTGCTGACGCGTAAAGCGTTTTTGCAGCGTTTCTCCGTTGCGTAAAAATACCGTCACCTGATGAAAACGGGCTGCCGGGTTTAGCTCATCCGGCGGGGCGCTGACATCCGGATGACGCGTGACACGGGCGGCCAGCGCGGCGATTTCGGTATCCGGCGGGTTTTCTGAGAAATCCTGTATCAGCAAGGCGTCGCGCAGCAGGCTGGCGGCAATCACGTATTCCAGGCTGAAACGTGCCTCAATACCGTTCGACGGCACGCGCACCGACGCCGCAATATCGCCGCCCGGCGGGAATGACACTTCAATCCGCTCCACCGCATTTTTCAGGTCGCTGACTGAGTTCCCCTGTTGCAGCCAGTCATGGCGGATTGCCCGCGCGGCATCGGCGGCGCTGTGCGTACCGCCACAGGTCGGATAAGGTTTGAATTCCAGCCCCGGTGAGACGATACGCCACGGCGCGCCCCAGCTTTCGGTGAGTTTCTCAGGTTGCTGCTGACCGGCGCAGTAAGCAGTGAAAAAGCTGTCGAGCACGTTTTCTGCCTGACTGTGAAAACCGGCCAGCGTCAGCAGGGTGGCCGTGACTGCGATCTGCGCCGCCAGCCCGGCGTGCAGCGGTTTAACCGCGCTGCCAAACTGCGCACGTAAACCGCCCGCCTGCGTAGCCGCCGTCCCCAGAATAAGGGCCGTTTCCGGTTCGCTGGCGCTGACCAGCCGCGCGCAGGCCGCCGCCGCGGCAATCGTGCCGAGCGTGGCGGTATTGTGGAAGCCCAGTTTGTAATGCTGCGAACCGGCGGCCAGCCCGAGGCGACCGGCGGTTTCCACGCCCGTCACCCACGCATTGAGAAACTGCTCGCCGCTGATGTCGGGTCGACCGGCTGCCAGCGCCAGCAAAGCAGGCAAAATCACCACGCCGGGATGACCGCGAAAATCCGGGTGGAAATCATCGAAATCCAGCGCATGACCGGCGTAGCCGAGCAGCACAGCGCGCGTCTGTGCATCGTCCGCACGGTAAACCTGTTGCAAACTTTTTAGCCCGGAATCGCCGGCTTCACCACGCACAACGGGCAGGGTGACGGCCAGAAAATCGAGCAGCCCTTCGCGGGCATTTTCACGCGCTTCGGCGGAGGGGCGCGCACTGACAATAAGCTTTGCCAGCGATGAAGTCAGTGTCATGCTTTTTCCTGTTTCAGGCCTTCGGGCTGAGGTGTTCAAGGGCGTTAACGGCCAGTTGCGCGAGGTAATGTGCGGTCGGGAAGAGCGCGCGGTCATCGACACGAAATTCCGGATGATGCAGCGCGAACGGGCCGCCTGAGCCAATCATCAGAAATGCGCCGGGCAGTTTTTGCTGATAGAACGCGAAGTCTTCACCAATCGGGCTGGCTTCCACGCGACGGGCTTCAAAGCCCGAACCGGCGGCCTGCGCCAGTGCAAAATCCACCCATTCAGCGGTATTCACCACCGACGGCGGGCCGGGCTGCCAGTCGAGTTCAATTTGCGTATCAAAGGCAGCGGCGATGCCTTTGAGCACCTGACGGAAACGGCGTTCGATAAGTTCGCGGGTGTCCTGATTAAACGAACGCACCGTGCCTTCAAGCCAGGCGGAATCGGGGATCACGTTCCACGTACTGCCGCTGTGCACCTGCGTGACGGACACCACCGCGTTGTGATCTGACGGCACGTTGCGCGCAATCAGCGTCTGCAATGCGCCGATGATTTGCCCGGCAATAATAATCGGGTCGTTGCCTTCATGCGGGCGGGCGGCGTGGCTGCCGGTGCCTGAAATAGTGATGGCAAAACGGTCGACGCCCGCGGTCAGTGCGCCGTCTTTACTGCCGATTACGCCGACCGGCAGCGTCGGGTCGTTGTGAATACCAAAGATGACGGCGGCGTCGTCGAGCGCGCCGGTTTCAATCAGCGCCGGTGCGCCGTGGCCGGTTTCTTCCGCTGCCTGGAATAAAATGCGCACGGTGCCGGAAAGTGTTTCCTCGCGTTCCTTGAGCAAAATCGCCGCGCCGAGCGCCGCCGAGGTGTGGAAATCATGGCCGCAGGCGTGCATGACGCCGGGGTTTTCCGAGGTATATTCCACACCCGATTTTTCTTCTATCGGCAGGGCGTCGATATCGGAACGTAATACCACGAGCTTACCGGCTTTATGGCCGCCAATTTCGGCCACCAGGCCGGTTTTCAGCGGCAGATTCAGAACGCGGATCTGATGACTTTCCAGCACGGCTTTGATGCGCGCCGTGGTCTCGAATTCCTGGTTGGAAAGCTCAGGATGGCGGTGCATGTTATGGCGAAAATCCTGAATGAATTTCGCCAGAGCCTGATGTTCCTGACCGATGTCTGACATGTAAAACTCCTTAAGCAGGCTGACGCGCCAGCCATCCGGCATGGCGTTCTTCGTCGAGGATCTTTTTCAGATACAGCGTGATATGGCCTTTGCCGAGGTCTCTTTCGAAGACCGGCTGAAAGCCCAGTTTGATGTACATTTCGCGCAGCCACGGGTGGCTGGTGGCGGTGCCGAGTGAATACGCCGGGGCTTTGAGTTCGCCGATAAGGATGTGGTCTTCCAGCCACTCCAGCAGCCGTTTGCCGAGATTCTGGCCTTTATATTCCGGGTGCGTTCCGAACCAGCCGATATGCGGCAGGCCCATTGGCCCCGGCAGCGTGCCCCACGGGAAACGCAAAGTGACCGACGCCACCATGCGCTGGCCGTCAAACAGGGCAAATACTGCGTGTTCGTCAAGGTGTTTTGTCACCCGCGCCAGATCGGCGGTGGCGGCGTCAAAGTGAATACCGAGGGCTTTAATCGGGGCATAGGCGGCCAGCATCAGCGACAGATATTCGTGTTTGTCGTCTGAGTTCAGCCGCCGGAAATGTGGGGTCATATCGCAGGTTTCTCCGGGGGTGATAAATGACCGGACTGTTCGGCGAAGCGGATCACGTCATCCACTTTTTGCGGCGCACAGCCGATGTAGTTTGCCGGATCCAGCCAGTGGTCTAAATCTTCTTCTGTAATACTGGCGGCCAGAACCGGGTGCGCTAAGAGCACGGTTTTAAAAGATAGACGGTTCTCGAACGCCTGCATAGCACACTCGTAAACCAGATGATGCGCTGTCTGTTTGCCGAGTTTTTTACCGGCTTCAAACATGACTTTTTCTGACAACAGCAGGCCGTCCTGCATCTGCAAATTCGCCAGCATGCGGGCTTTATTGACCGTCAGGCCGGACAAAATGGCGTGCGCATTTTGCAACTGAGCAGAAAGATAAATCGAGATTTCCGGCAGGGCAATCCACTCCGCGCGCCAGCTCATGGCATCGCGTTCGTGCTCGACGTGCATGGACTGATAAATCAGTGACGCACTGTGTAAAAGCGGAGCGGTCAGGCTGGCTAAGCCTTCAATCGCCGCCGGATTACGTTTATGCGGCATGGTGGTTGAGCCGATTTTCCCGGCGCTGAACGGTTCTTCGACTTCATTAATTTCCGTGCGCATCAGGTTATAAAGTTCGTTGCCGATTTTGCCCAGCGTACCGCTGATGAGCACCGCCGTGCTGGCGTATTCGGAGAAACGGTCGCGCGCCGCCTGCCAGCCGATATTTGGCGTGTTCAGGTTCAGGCGTGCCAGCGTGCGGCGTTCGACTTCCGGCCCTGCTTCGCCGAGCGCGGCATACGTGCTGATCGCGCCGCTGAGATTGCCGGTTAACAGACGCGGTGTAATGGCCTGAAGGCGGTCAAGATGGCGGATAAATTCATCCAGCCAGACGGCGACTTTAAAGCCGAAGGTGGTCGGCAGCGCCTGCATTCCGTGGGTACGGCCTGCCATCAGGGTGTACTGATGCTCGCGTGCCAGATTTCTCAGCACCTCCGCCAGCGCGGTGCTGTCACGCACGATCACTTTCAGGGTTTGGGCGAGTTGCAAAACCGTGGCGGTATCCACGATATCCTGCGTGGTCGCGCCGTAATGAATGTATTCACCGGCTTCGCCGCACTGTTTTTGCAGCGCCGTCAGCACCGGCATCAGCGAATGTTTCATCTGCGCGCCGGACGTGGCGATTTCATCAATATTCAGCAGGCTGGCGTCGGCCAGCTCCGCAATCGAAAGAGCCGCCTGTTGCGGGATCACGCCGAGTTCGCCTTCGGCTAATGCCAGCGCGACCTCAACGTTTATTTGCTGTGTCAGACGGTTTTTCTCTGACCAGATTTCCCGCATTTCTGGTGTGCCAAAATTGTTACCAAGTAATAGAAAATCTATCGGATGTGAGGCCATGAATATTCTCTTCTTATATAAAGGGTTAATTAACATTGTTTTGAAAACAATAATGAAAACAGGTTGCCCGGCGCGGGTGATGGCCCGATGCATCTGTTTTTATTGAGTTAAATTAGCCCCGTCTGGCGCTATCATTTCTTTGATCCAGCACAGGATGCAAGGAGTTTATAGGCTATAGCGAAAATTCATCTATTCTATTGCGAATTAGTGAATAAGGATCCGTAATCAGCGCTTTGTTTATTTTTTCAATTCTCGTACGATGCTTTATATAACGACTTAATATATCCCATATCCAAATTCCTGTTTATTACGGGCAGGCAGTTTATTCAATTACTGACCAGAGAATAGGGCATCATCGTGTTCGCTATAAAATCACCGAAAACCTACCACCATCAGCCGGGGCTGCGTGCCCGTGCCGGCGAACTTCTTGCCGCGCACTCTGCTGAAATCGCGATTATCACCAGCCCGAAAGCGTGGCAGGCGGTGAATCCGCAGCTGGAAAACAGCCTGCGTGAGGCGGGGATCCGCTGGCAGGTGAATTTCCTGACCACAGAATGCACCGATGCCGCGATCGAAACACATCTCAACGCCGTGCGGGCGCAAAACGCCACGCTGGTGCTGGGTATCGGCGGCGGACGCGTGCTGGACTGCGCGAAAGCTATCGCGAATCTGATTGATGACATTGTGCTGGTGACGCTGCCGACGGTGGCCGCGACCTGCGCCGCCTGGTCGCCGGTCAGCATTATTTACAATGCGCAAGGCGGGCACGTCCGCAGCCAGCCGTTGTCGCGCATGCCGCTGATGGTGCTGGTGGACAGCGAAGTCATCGCGCAAAACGACGTTCGTTATCTGAAAGCGGGCATCGTGGATGCGCTGGCGAAATGGTACGAATTCCGGCCGTATAAACAGAAAAGCGACGACAGCCTGGCGCTGAATCTCAAGGTTCAGGCGGCAAAACTGGCGGTGGAAACCTTTGATAAATACGGCGCACAGGCAGTGCTTGATAATGCCCGCCATGAAGTGACTCCGGCGCTGATTAAAGTAATCGACGCCAATATCGCGGCGGCGGGTATGGCCAACAGCATGCGTGATGAAACGCCCGCGCCGGGCGTGGCGCACGCCATTCACAACCGTTTTACCCATCAGCCTGAACTGCACGACTGGCTGCACGGCGAGAAAGTCGGTTTCGGTCTGCTGGTGCAATCGCTGATGGAAAGCGACAACGGCGAACCGGAGCCGGCACTTCTGGCGCTGCTGCGGCAGTACGATGCGCCGCTGGCGCTGCCGGAACTCAACGGCAACCGCGATGAAATCCTTTCATCTATTGCCCGTGAAGTGAAATTCTCCGCCGAAAACGCGGCGCGCCTGCCGTTTTCCATGGCCGCTGAACACATCGAAAAAGCCCTGCGGGCGACAGAAAATCAACATTATTCTTAGGAACATTTCATGACTTCTTCTTCAGAAAACACCAGAAAGCTGCGCCTCGGCCTGTTTGTTCAACCGCTCGGGCATCACGTCAGCGGCTGGCGTTTAACCGAAAAGCTCGGTTCGCCAACGGACGTTGAATGGCTGACGTGGATCGCCAAAAAAGCCGAAGAAGGCAAGTTCGATATGTTCTTCATCGGTGACGCGCTGGCGACCAGCGTTTACCGCCTGCCTTCTACCATGGCGCGCCTCGAGCCGCTGACGTTACTGGCCGCGCTGGCAGTGCAGACCCGTCACATCGGGCTGGCGGCGACCGCATCGACCACATTTACCGATCCGTTTAATCTGGCGCGCAGCTTTTCGTCGCTGGATCACATCAGCCATGGCCGTGCGGCGTGGAACGTGGTGACGTCGTTTTCCACCGACGTGGCGCGCAATTTCAGCCGGGAAGATATGCCGATGCACGCCGAGCGTTACGCCGTGGCGCACGAGTTTCTCGATGTGGCGTTTAAGCTGTGGGAAGGCTGGCAGGAAGGCGCGGTGGCGCCGGACAAAGACAGCGGCCAGTATTTCGTGAATGAAAAAATTCAGCCGATTGATCATCGCGGGAAATATTTCCAGGTGCAGGGGCCGCTGAATATCACCCGTTCACCGCAGGGACGTCCGGTCATTATCGAGGCCGGTTCATCCGCTGACGGCCAGAAGCTGGCGGCCGCCACCGCCGAAGTGGTGTTTACCGCCGCCGCGACGCTGGAAGAAGCGCAGGTGTTTTACCGTTCGCAGAAACAGCAGGTGAAAGACGCGGGGCGTAATCCGGATCACGTGCTGATCCTGCCCGGCGTGATGCCGGTCGTGGGCCGCACGCGGGAAGAAGCGCGTGAAACCTGGCGTGAACTCAATTCGCTGGTGGATATCGATAACGGCATCCGTCAGCTTTCAACCCGCTTTAATATGGATCTCAGCCAGTTCCCGCTCGACGGCCCGGTGCCGGACGTGCCTGCCGGTGAAGGCAATCAGAGCCGCGTGAAACTGCTGACGGATCTGGCATACCGCGAGAATCTGACCCTGCGTGAACTGGCTGCGATTGCTGCCGGTTCACGCGGACACCGCGTTCTGGTGGGGACAGCAGAAGATATCGCCGATGATTTCCAGCTTTGGCTGGAGCAGGGCGGCGCGGACGGTTTCAATATTATGCCTGCCATCATGCCGGAGCAGCTTTCGCTGTTTGTCGAGCTGGTGATCCCGGAATTACGCCGTCGCGGGTTGTTCCGCGAAGAGTATGAATTCAGCACTTTGCGCGAAAACCTGGGTTTGCCCGCGCTCTGATATAAGGATAAAGGTATGACAGTTTCGTTGTCACAGCGCGTGCAGCGCGTTTCGCTTTCCGCCAACGCGGCGGCAAAGCAGCGTACCAATGATCTGAAAAAGGCCGGTGTCGATATTCTGGATCTCACCACCGGCGAGCCGGATTTTGATACGCCGGAGCACGTTAAGCAGGCGGCGTATGAGGCCATCGCGCGCGGTGAAACTAAATACACGCCAACACCCGGGATACGGGCGCTGCGCGAGGCGGTGCAGCGTAAATTGCAGCAGGAAAACCGGCTGGAATTTGGCATCGAAAACCTGATGATTGCCAACGGCGCGAAGCAGGTCATTTTCAACGCGTTTGCGGCGACGTTAAACGACGGCGATGAAGTGATTGTGCCGGTGCCGTACTGGCCGACGTTCCCGGACAGCGTGCGCTTTAACGGCGGCACGCCGGTGTTTGTGGAGTGCCATCTGGAGCAGGGTTATAAGCTTTCTCCACAGCAACTGGCGGCCAGCATTACGCCGCGCACGCGCTGGCTGGTGCTCAACCATCCGGGGAATCCAAGCGGTGCGGTGTATAGCACGCAAGAATTACAGGCGCTGGCCGATGTGTTGCGCCAGCATCCGCAGGTGCTGGTCATGCTCGATGATTTGTATGAGCACATTCTGTTTGATGGCCGCGAACACCGTAATTTGCTGAACGTGGCGGACGATTTTCAGGCGCGAAGTTTACTGGTCGGTGGCGTGTCTAAAACCTATGCCATGACCGGATGGCGCATCGGTTTCGGTGCCGGGCCGAAAGAACTGATCACCGCCATGACCGTGGTGCAGTCACAAATCAGTTCTGGCGCAAGTTCTGTCAGCCAGGCCGCAGCGCTGGCGGCGTACACCGGCGGGCTGGATTTCCTCGCGCCACAGGTGGCGGCCTATCAGCAGCGCCGTGACGCGATCACCGGCATTCTGGCGACTGTTGACGGCCTTGAATTGCGGGTGCCCCAGGGCGGTTTCTTCGTTTTCTGCCGCTGTGCAGGGCTTATCGGGCGCTATCGTCCGGGCGGTGCGAAAATCGAAAATGAAGCCGACGTGATGGACTATCTGTTAGAAAATGGCGTCTCCGGCGTGGGCGGCAGTGCGTACGGCTTGTCGCCTTATTTCCGGTTATCGATTGCCACCGATAACGCCACGGTAGCCGAAGCCGGGCGGCGCATTGCGGCCGCGTGTGGCAGGCTCAGCCCCGCCCGGTAAGCCTCTGTCCCGCTGAGTGCAAAGGCACATGCCTCAGCGGGAAGTGCGTCGTTCATGAACTCCCGATGTAATCATTGAATCTTCTGCGCCAGTGCCCCGGCGAAATATGGTATTTCCGGGAAAACGCGCGGGTGAAAGATTGTTGCGAATCAAAACCATACCGGTAAGAAATATCAACGATAGAATCAGTCTTTTTGATGAGATCGCAGGCAGCACTTTCAAGTTTTTTGTCGCGGATATAATTCGCAATAGTTTGTTCCGTTTTCTCATGAAAAACGCGTTGCAAGTGCCACTTGGAATATCCGGATTTCTCCGCCACATCATTTATTTTAAGCGGTTTATCAATATTGTCGTCAATCCATAACATGATTGATCGAACGATTTCATCGCGTATTATCATCATTATAGCCTCAGAACATTTATCTATTTTCATTCTTATAAAATGAATAACAGAAAACAAAAAAACACTGATTTAACCTAAATTCACAACGCACGTTGTCAGTTAGTCTAATCAATGCGATATCCCGACTGAGGTAATATAAGTTTTTCTTATCTCAAAGTATTTTAAAAGAATGAACAAAAAACCGAATAAATTAATATTCGGTTATATGAAAAGCATATAATTAAAATAATCTAAATCAGGCCAATAAAAAGCCAATAATAATAATGAAGCGACTCAAAGTAACCGATTGCCTGCGAGGTTGGATTATCAAAATGTGCGATTTGAATTTCACCGTGTGATATTTATCAATCTGTGCTGACAAAATAAAACATTTATTTACACCCGCGAATAAAAAATGATAAATCAAATACGCAGTGTTTTCACTGTGATACGAAATAACCAATAAATGGGCCTGGCGTGATAGTTAAGGCTCGAAACTTTATTTTGCCCAAGGCTCAATAAATTAGCAGCGGCGATATATCAATCATTGAGGGTTATGATGAAGCATAAAGCGATCTTTTTAGCCATGTCATCGGTACTGCTGGCAGGCACAGCTCACGCAGCAGAAGTTTACAATAAAGACGGCAGCAAACTGGACATCACCGGTTTGATTTCCGGCGAACACTATTTCTCCCGTGATCCAAGTATGGATGGCGACCAGACGTATGTCCGCCTGGGTTTCCGTGGTGAAACACAAATCAACGACCAGCTGACCGGCTACGGCCAGTGGCAGTCCCAGTTTGATGCCAGCTCTGCTGAAAACGAGGATGCAACACCTAAAACCCGTTACGGATTTGCCGGCCTGAAATTCGGTGATTACGGCTCATTCGACTATGGCCGTAACCGTGGCGTGCTGTACGACTCCCTCGGCTTTACCGATATGCAGCCTGAATTTGATGCCATGACCTACGGTTCTGACCAGTTCATGTTCAGCCGCGCAAACGGTGTCGCCACCTACCGTGAGAGCGGATTCTACGGCCTGATTGATGGTCTGGATATTGCGATTCAGTACCAGGGTAAAAATGACGGCGGCGGTGAGCCGGGTGTTCGTAGCGTATTACGCCAGAATGGCGACGGCTACGGGATGTCTGCCACCTATAATATCGGCGCAGGCGTCAGCGTTGTGGGTGCAATGAGCAGCGCCGACCGTACCATTGAACAAAATAGCCGGACCTCCGGGATTATGGGGAATGGTAAACGCGCAGAAGCGTATTCCGGTGCAATTAAATATGATGCCCACGGTGTTTATTTAGGTGCGATGTATACGCAGTCTTATAATGCTTCCCGCTTCGGGGGCGTTTCAGATGACAGTGCTTACGGTTATGCCAATAAATCCCAAATTATGGAGCTGTATGCCAGCTATCAGTTTGATTTCGGTCTGCAACCGTTCATTTCTTATGATGTGAATAAAGGTAAAGATTTGGGCCGTTCTGCTTCTGGTCGTACTTACGGCGATCAGGATTTAGTTAAATACGTAGACTTCGGTGCGACGTATTATTTCAACAAAAACATTAATATGTTTGTTGATTACATGGTTAACCTGGTGGATGAAAATAGCTTCACCCGCGAAGCCGGGATCAGCACCGATGACGTGACTGCTGTCGGTATTGTTTACCAGTTCTGATTTGTCTGAGAAGTGTATTCAAAGGCGGCTCCGGTCGCCTTTTTTTATGTCTTATCGGAATGTGCTTCCTGAATATTTAAATTCCCTTCTTCCTGTTAAATTTGGCCGATCTTAATAATCCCTGTTTCAACGTTCCCTGATTTAAAACAGACGACATTCTTTCCTGACAGAAATGTCAGGTAAATGTCAGCTTCGCGACGGTCTGAAATGCTAAAATTAGAAAAATGTATGATTACCGCCGTCGGGCGAAAGGGAAGAGTCAATATGCGGCTACTGTTGGTTGAAGATGAAGAAAAAACGTCTTCCTATATTAACCGGGCGCTGAGCGAACTGGGCTTTACCGTGGACGTGGCTGCAGAAGGAATTGAAGGGCTGCACCTTGCCACAGAATATGATTACGACGCCATTATCCTGGATGTCATGCTGCCGGGAATGGACGGTTACAGCGTACTTGAAGGGCTGCGCGCCGTGAAACAGACACCTGTGCTGATGCTTTCCGCGCGTGGCTCGGTGGATGAACGCGTCAAAGGGCTGCGCCGGGGAGCGGATGACTATCTGCCAAAGCCGTTTTCCCTGATTGAGCTGGTCGCGCGTATTCAGGCGCTGCTGCGCCGCCGTCCGAGTGACGGGGCCGATATTACCCAGTTGCAGATTAATGATCTGCACGTCGATTTGCTGTCTCGCCGTGTGACCCGCGCGGGTGAGCGGGTCGAGCTGACGGCAAAAGAGTTTGCCCTGCTGAGCCTGCTGGTGCGCCATCAGGGGGAAATTTTGTCAAAAATGATGATTGCAGAACAGGTCTGGGATATGAACTTTGACAGCGATGCCAATGTGGTGGAGGTGGCAATCAAACGTCTGCGGGCAAAAATTGATCTGCCTTATCCGGTCAAACTTCTGCATACCGTCCGGGGGATGGGCTATGTTCTTGAAACCCGACCTGAACGCCCGGTTAAACCCTGAATGAAAAAGCTTAACTTTACACGCTCGATCTCCGTACGTCTGGCGCTGATGTTTACCCTGGCAGCGGTGCTGATTGTCTCGGCCTATGCCCTGTTTCTGCGCACTTCGCTGCATGAATCGCTGAAAAAGCAAATGCACAATGAACTCCAGTTCCGGACTTCATTAATGGAGCCGTGGATCCTGGCCCGCACGACGGTGCAGGACTGGCAGCCGCTGCCTGCAAAATTTGCCGATCTGTCGGACACCGAAGGCCGGAGGGTGCAGTACTGGATCCTCAGTGACGATCCGCGTTTTCAGGTGGGTGGCGCTCCGCCGCCGGGCGTCGACTGGGACGTACTGAGTGATGGCTATAATAAAGTGCCCGGCGCGCATAAAGGGGCATGTTCACTGTATTTGCTGATCACAAAGATTCCTGCGCGGGGTGAACGCCCGGCGTTGCGCTATGTGGTGGCTATCGATTCCACACCTTATATCGGCACGTTGAATGAATTTACCCGTACGCTGATTATTATCTCGGTTATCGGGCTGATTCTGGTCGGGCTGCTGGGCTTTGCCATTACCCGTATCGGGATGCGGCCGGTCAGACAACTGAGCCGTCAGGCGCAAACTCTGGCACCCGGAAATCACGGCCAGCGGCTGGACACCGCACTGTTGCCCGACGAACTCCAGCAGCTTGCCCGTTCTTTCAACGGCGTGCTGGAACGTCAGGAAATTGCCTGGCGACAACTGGAAAGTTTCAATGCCGATGTGGCGCACGAGCTTCGCACGCCGCTGACCAATCTCATCGGCCAGACTCAGCTGGGATTATCGCGTGAGCGGGAAATCAGTGAGCTGGAAGACCTGCTGGAATCCAATCTTGAAGAGCTGGCACGCATGACATCCATTGTTAACGATATGCTTTTTCTCTCGCATGCACAGGCCGGGGAGCACGCCACGCAGCTGACGGACGTTTCGCTGCGGGAGGAAACGCTTAAAACAGCGGAATACGTGGAGCCGTCATTTGCCGAAAAATCACTGAATATTGCGGTAGAAGGGGATGTCACCGTGCGTATTGACCGGCGTCTGTTTCACCGTTCACTGGCCAATTTGCTGGAAAACAGCGCCCGCCACGCGGATCGACATTCCTGTGTTACCGTCTCACTGACGCAGAATGACGGGATGGCGGTCATTGCCGTGGGCAACGCCGGTGAGCCGATACACGAGCAGCATCTGTCACGTCTGTTTGAACGATTCTACCGGGCAGATTCGTCGCGCACGCGCAGTGACACTCACCACGGGCTGGGGCTTTCTATCGTACGGGCAGTGGCGTTAATGCACCACGGTGATGTGTTTGCCAGCAGTCGTGGCGGTATCAATACTTTCGGCTTTACGCTGGCTATGCGGCAGGAAACGCCGCCGGAAGTATCAGGCGAAGTGGCTCCCGCGCCCCTGATGACCGGGGCGAAACCTGAAATACATCATGTCTGAATCCTGCAACCAAAAAGCCGGTCTGATGGCACTGAAAAATCTGTCCCCGGGCGGGGACAGACGCGTGATGTTGCTGAGTGGCTGACGCCGTCAGGCCAGTTTAAACAGAGAAACGACCTGCTGAAGTTCCTGCGCCTGCTCGTTGAGTGACGACGTTGCCGCCGCACCTTGCTCAACCAGCGCGGCGTTCTGCTGGGTCACCTGATCCATTTGCGTGACAGCAATATTGACCTGATGAATGCCTTTGCTCTGCTCATTGGAAGCGTCAGAGATTTCAGAGATAAGATCCGAGACATTGGCGATAGATTTCATCATGGCATGCATCGATTCACCGACCTGCGTCACCATATTGCTGCCGGTGGCGATCCGTTCCGTTGACAGGGTGATCATAGCTTTGATTTCTTTCGCCGCGCTGGCGCTGCTTTTCGCCAGCTGGCCGACTTCAGCCGCCACGACGGCAAAGCCACGCCCTTGCTCGCCCGCGCGGGCGGCTTCTACCGCAGCATTGAGCGCAAGAATATTGGTCTGAAAGGCAATGCTCTCGATGGTGGAAATAATGTCACCCATTTTACCCACCTGATCATTAATCCCCTGCATGGTGGAGACGGTGCCATCGACCGTCTGGGTGGTTTTTTGCGACAGAGCCCGCGTATCCGCCGCCAGATCGCGTGCCTGCCTGGCGTTATCAGCATTGAGTTTCACTGTTGACGTGAGCTGTTCCATGCTGGCTGCGGTTTCCTGTAAAGAAGAAGCCTGCTCTTCGGTACGGCGGGAAAGGTCATCGTTACCTTGTGAGATTTCCTGCGACGCCAGTTGCATCTGATCGGCACCGCGCCGGACATCGCCAACGATTTCGGCCAGGCGCTGCTGCATTTTCCCCATCATTGCCAGCAGGCTGGCGCTGTCGCCGGAACGCAGGCTGATGTCCGTATTTAAATTGCCGTCGGCGATTTGTTCGATGATCTGCCGGGCATACAAAGGATCACCGCCCAGGCTGCGCTGGGTGGTGCGCATGGTGAGCAACATCACGGCGGAAACCGCAAGGCCAACCAGTAAAATCATCAGGAAATATTGGATCAGGCTTTTATAGAAAACGTTCTGCACATCGTTGAGAAAGACGCCGGAGCAGATATACCAGTCCCATGCCGGGTATTTGCCGACGTAACTGACTTTGTCCGCCGTTTTGCCGGTATCCGGCAGGTTACTGACGTAATTCACAAAGCCGCCACCCGCCTCACCGGTTTTGAGAAACGCCTGATAATAGAGCAGCCCGTTCGGATCGGTGCGATCCCTCACACTCTGATTTTCCAGCTTTTGCAGTGACTGATTACCGATCGTCAGTAAGGTCAGATTGCTGTCAAAAACAAACATGTAGCCGTCTTTGCCGTACTTCATCGATTTCAGTTTCGCCAGCGCCTGCTTTTGCGCTTCGGCCTGCGGCATCACGCCCTGACTCGCTTGCGCGGCATAGTCCGCAACGATGGCCTGCGCAGCCTGCACCATATTGCGGACGCCGTCTTCCCTTTCTTTGAGCATCACATTGCGGCCTTCAAAGGCCGACCACGTTCCCAGCACCAGCAAACCCACTAGTGCCATGGCTAATGCAATGCGTAATCTACCCATAAATCCTATGTTTCTCATGCCAACCCCTTAAATCCATTCACTTAGTAGTGACTTTACTAACGGCCAGCGGGCGATAAACATTGATGCGCGAAATGCATCAAAATGTTTCATTATCAGCTGTTTAGTGGATTATCAGTTAGTTAGCTAATTAAAACGGGGGGAATTAAATGTGACTGCGTCAGGGAAGGGGAACAAATGAGCATTTCGCACCATGGTGTAATCTTGCTATTTTTGCTAAAGCTTTTTTCAAAATTTCCGATAAGAATGCATGTTCTGACCTGATAGTCTGTCGGGGAAATAGCTGAATTATTTGATTCTGGGGAGGAATGTGAAAATTCACTATCTGAAAGTGTTGGGATCTGCGTTATCAGTTGCAGCTTTTGCTTACCATATTTACGCATTGTCAATCTATTATCATTACCTTAATGGAATGCAAGTTGCGAGGTCAGTGACTTACCTGACCCTGTCAGTGCTGGCTTTTTATTTTATTTTCGTCAGTAAGCAAAGTTCGGTGAGAAAGTTGCTTTCAGGGTATTATTTTTCAATTAAAAACATCTTTGTGTTTGACGGGAGTCTGGCAAAAATATCTTTACCTGGGTTCACAGCATGTACGATCCTGCATTACTGTCTGAGTGTGATTATTTTCCATCTGTTGGATTATGTTTTTTTCAATGTCATCATTAAATTCCCAGCGGTCATGGATAGAATGAATGTCAATTTTATTATTGGCCTGAATTATTATGCTGAATGGATTTTGTTGGTGGTTTTCTTTTCCCCAATTCTGATTTTTATCTGTAAAAATACTATTGTCAGGCTTAAGGGTACAGGCCGGTAAAATATACAGGTTCAGTCTGTTACTGTTTATTCGATTGCGTTAAGGAGGCGTGATGATTAATAAGAAAAAGGCCGGGAAAGTGGTAAAGTGGGTGTTGGCTTTAGTTTTCACCACCATTGCGGGATTATTTCTCACTGATAAGTATAATGATTATGTCCACGATACGGAGGTTGTGCTGAGCTATGGCGGGCATGCGCTGGATGAAGATAAGCCGGTAGACATCTATGTGGCGGCGGGTTCAGCGGTCACTGAGCGTGATACGTTGCTCGTGCCGGTGAATTTTTCTGTGATGAATCCGGGCGACAAACCGTTATCGGATATCCGGATAACGTCTCATTATAATGATAAGGCTCTTTGCCCACCTGAATCTATTTTAAATTTTGTCAGTATGCGCGGAAACCTTATTAAGGGAGATGTGGTTTTTGAACCGCGTTACTACAATGATGGCTGTGAAATGGCATTTGCATTGAAAGCATTAAATCCGGAGAAGGAGATGTCTTTGTCAGGTGCTTTAGTGGCAAAACATGTCAGGCCTGAACACCCTTACCTCGGGGAATTACCTTATACCGGTGAAATTACGGTTGATGTAGAAGCCAGCGGTACTAAACGGAAAAGCTATCACTTAAAATTCCATCTTGTTTCCCGAACTGACGGAAATGGTCTGCTTTCATGGTATTTAAATGAGTATACGAAAGAGAAGGCCATCCGCGAAAGGCCTGATTATTCCTATGTTCAATATCTCTGGAAGGTTATTTTTGGCCGCAGCATGACATCCATACTGGTCGCGCCTGCTTATGCCTCTTTAACGCAGGGGAATACCACCGTCTGGTTGCCGAAAGATAATCACCTGGATGCCAAAATTGCAGCTTACAGCCCGTATAGCTGGTCATTGCTCTAGCCGTTATTTGCGGTCTGCAAATACAGGTGGGGGATTTTTCTAAAAATCCTCATGGAACATCGCCACCTCCTTAACCGGGGAGGTGGCTGATGCCATTTATCTTACCGTGTCGGATGATTCACTTCGACCGGACGCAGGTCAAACAGCAACACTTCTGCCTGCTCGCCATCGGTAAAGGTGAGTTTATCTTCCTGGCGGATACGTGCGCCGTCACCGGTTCTGAACTCAATACCGTTCACTTTGATATTACCGCGTGCTACGTGGATGTAGGCATAGCGGTCGGCATCAAGCGTAAACGTGGCCTGTTCTGCGCCATCAAATAAACCGGCATAAATTTTCATGTCCTGACGAACGGTCAGTGAGCCTTCCGTACCCTGTGGCGAAACAATCAGGCGGAACTGTCCGCGTTTATCCGCCTCTGCGACGGACACCTGCTGGTAGACCGGTTTGGTGCCCGTTTCAGATGGCACAATCCAGATTTGCAGGAAGTGCACGTTTTCGTCGCCGGAGTGGTTGAACTCACTGTGCGTTACGCCGGAACCTGCGCTCATCAGCTGAACGTCGCCCGGTACGATGACTGAACCCGTGCCCATCGAATCTTTGTGTTCGAGTGCGCCTTCCAGCACATAGGAGATGATTTCCATATTGCTGTGAGGGTGCGCCCCGAAACCGCGACCCGGTGCCACCTGGTCATCGTTGATCACCAGCAGGTCTGAGAAGCCGACCTGTTTTGGATCCCAGTAGTTAGCGAAAGAGAAGGTGTGACGGGAATGTAACCAGCCGTGGTCACCTAAGCCGCGTTGTTCAGAGAGACGTTGTTCGATCATGGTGTACTCCTCAGTGTGTCAGGGGGGAAGTGCGTTTGCGCTTCCGATGAACAGAGAATACACGTAAACTAAATGGCTCAACAATGAGGTGGAATGACTATCACTGTCACGTTTTAGTTGACAATAATCGCGGTGCAAAACAGAGGCGTGAGTGGGATGCAAATAGAAGATCTGCGTATTTTCGTTGCGGTGGTAAAGGCAGGGAACTTCACTGCGGCGGCTGAACAGTTGCTGCTGTCAAAGCAGTATGTCAGCCGCCGGATGGCGGCGCTCGAGGCCGGATTAAACGCGCGCCTGCTTAACCGCAATACCCGCAAACTGTCGGTGACCGAATCCGGGCAACTCTTTGCGCAGCACGCACAGCGGATCCTCGATGATATTGAAGAAGCGCAGCGGGCGGTATCGCCTAAACGCCAGACGCTGCAAGGGTCGTACCGCATCAGTATTCCGATGTCGTTTGGGATCAGCCATCTCTCGCCTTTAATTGCCGAGTTTCTCGGCCAGCATCCGGCTATTCAGTTTCAGATCGAGCTGGTTGACCGGTATGTGGATCTGGTGGGTGAAGGGTTTGATATTGCGCTGCGTATCGGCAATCTGGCGGATTCTTCACTGGTGGCGCGCCGCCTCGGTGAGCTGAAACGCGTGATTTGCTGTAGCCCGGCTTATCTGCAACGTATGGGAACCCCCGAAACGCCCGACGATTTGCTGCATCACCACTGCCTGCGCTATGGCCGTGAAGGGCAGACCGGGTGGGAACTGGAGCATAACGGCAGGCGCAGGCTGTTTGACGTGCGCGGCCCGATTGTGAGCAACAACGGAGAAGTCCTGCGTGATGCGGCGGTTGCCGGCCTGGGGCTGGTTTTGTTGCCGGAGTTTATTGTCGGCCCGGCGTTGCAGTATGGCGCTCTGGTTCGTGTGCTGGATGCATTCCATCCCGGTTCGCTGAGCCTGCATGCCATCTACCCGCAGCACCGCCAGCGCAGCGAAGTGACCCGCGTTTTTCTGGATTTTTTACAAGACAGGCTGAAGGCGCAGTTGCTGGTGTCTGCACCGGAAAATACGCCGCGTCCGGAGTGAATCTGCTTCACGCTTTTTTGCGGATCACACGTAAATCCAGTTTTTTGTAGGATTTGCATCGTTTTTTCCTATAAAAATTCCCGTACTTTCATGTTACGGAAACGTTAACTGAAGAGGTCGGAAATGAATAATTCATCTGAGTCATATCTTGCAGCACTGGGCGCAACACAACCGCTGTCACCGGCGCAGGCTGATGAGCTGGAAACCCGGGGTTACATTATTATTCATGATGTTATCGATAAAGACTGGCTTGAAGACATGCGCGCCACGTTTGATTTTCTGGTGGAAAAAGAGGGCGATAACCTTGCCGTTGAGCACCATCAGGAGGCGACCGCCACCCGTATCGCTAACATGATCAACAAAGGAACGGTCTGGGAAAAAGCGTGGTCGCATCCGCTGATCCTCTCTGTCTGCCACCATATTTTTCAGGGCGCATTTAAAGTTTCGAGCTTAAATGGCCGTGAGGCGTTGCACCGTGGCGGGCATCAGCCACTGCATGCTGACTGGAAAAAGCCGCGTCCGGATTTCCCGAAAGTGCATCTGGTCAACGCTATCTTAGCGGTTGACGATCTCAGTGCCGCAAACGGCGCGCCGCGAATCATCCCCGGTACTCATCACCGGCCTGAACTGCCGGAGGATGTGCTGGCGGATGTCGGATTACCGCATCCTGATGAGGTGATTTTTGAGGCACCGGCAGGCAGTGTGATGATTTATAACGCTCATGCCTGGCATGGCGGGACAAATAATCATGCCGGCACGCGTCGCCGGGTGTTACACAGCTTATATATTGATCGCGAAGATGCGCAGCAGCAGGATCAGCGTAAATGGCTGAAACCGGAAACGGCTAACCGCCTGACACCTGCGCAGAAATGGCTGCTTGATGTTCTCTGAACCCCGTTTACCGCCAAAAGCCTGAACCGACGTTCAGGCTTTTTTATGCAAATGCGTTGAGCACGGTCACAGTCTGCGGTTTCTCCGTAACCCCTAACTTGTTACGGATATGTTATTCTGAAAAGAAATCACAGAGAAACCGTTATGCTGCCTGATGTCATAGAAACCCTTTTCCGGTCGGTTTCCGGCAGCGATGCTCTGGCTGTCCGGTTTCCTGATAATTCCCAGCCTCCCCCTGAACTGGCTTGCGTGGTCAGCTTTGCGCGCCTTGAATTTGTCGTGGAAGGTGAGGTACATGACCGGAGTATTTCTGCCAGTAAGGGGCTGCTGCGTCAGGGGGATGCCTTTTATATCCCCGGCGGGAAATGGAACCTGACCGTCTGGCAGCAACCCGCGATATTGCTCAGTATTCTGTTCAGCAAAGAAAAACTGGGGTTCAGCCTGCAGTTCTGGGACGGCGACAAATTTACCGGAACAGACAAGCAGAGCGTGTCACGCCTTGGCCCGCGGGTAGGGTCGTTCCTCCTTCAGGCCATGAATGAAATTGTGTCGAACCCGGAAGATCAGCAGACCGCGCGTTGCATCGTGGCGGGGCTGCTGAGCCACTGTCAGGAGCAACTGGCCAACCGGGCACAGGTGCTGACCCGCAGCGGTGCACTGTTTGAGATGATCAAACAGTACATTGAAGAGAATGCTTCACTCTCCCTGACGCGTGAAAATGTCGCGAAGCGGTTTCATATCACCCCGAATTACCTTTCACATCTGTTTCGCAAATCCGGCGATACCGGTTTCAGCGAATATTTAAATCATGTCCGTCTGGAAAGGGCGAAACTGCTGCTTAAAGGCTATGAGCTGAAAATCAAAGAAGTGGCGACCAGCTGTGGCTTTGTGGACAGTAACTACTTTTGTCGCGTGTTTCGCAAAAGTACCGCGCGTTCCCCCTCGGAGTACCGCAGTCAGTGGCTGAGTCAGTTGCCTGAGCGAAAAGCCTGACCGGCGTATCTGGCAGGATCAGGCAAGAAATAAAGAGAACTGTGGCTTGTTCCGGCGGCGGTAAATTCTATAGTAACCAGGTCATTAACGACTCAGGAGTTTACTGATGAAAACTGTTGGATTTGCGGCCTACGATCCTAAAAAACCGCTTGCCCCGTACGCCTTCGAGCGCCGTGGCCTGCGTGACAACGATGTGGCAATGGAAATTCTGTATTGCGGCGTTTGCCATTCCGATTTGCACACGGCAAGAAATGACTGGGGCTGGAGCTACTATCCGATTGTTCCGGGTCACGAAATTGTCGGGCGCGTCACGCAGACCGGGAGCCAGGTAACACGTTACAAAGTCGGTGATCATGTGGCTGTCGGTTGTATGGTGGACAGTTGTCAGGAATGCGATCAGTGTAAAAAAGGTGAGGAACAGCTGTGCCGTGAAGGCAACACCGGAACTTACGCGGGCTATGATCGTTTTACCAAAGAGCCCACGCAGGGGGGATATTCCAAGCATTTAGTGGTGCGTGAAGAATTCTGTTTGCGTATGCCGGAAGGTTTGGATCTCTCCAAAGCAGCGCCACTGCTGTGTGCGGGTATCACAACCTGGTCACCGCTGAAAACCTGGAATGTCGGCGCGGGCAGCCGCGTCGGGGTGATTGGACTCGGTGGGCTGGGGCATATGGCCGTTAAACTGGCGGTGGGGTTGGGTGCGGATGTGACCGTGCTGAGCCGTTCAAATGCCAAAGAGGCGGATGCACTGGAACTGGGCGCGAACCGTCTTCTGGTCAGCGCTGACGGCGATGCGATGGCACAGGCACACGATCATTTTGATTTGATCATCGATACCGTTCCGGTTAAACACGACATCACGCCGTACATGTCTTTGCTGGATGTGGATGGCACGCTGGTGCTGGTCGGGCAGGTCGGGCCGATGGAAGAGTTTAATACCGTGCCGCTGCTGCTGGGCCGTCGTCGCGTGGCCGGTTCGCCAATCGGTGGGATCCGCGAGACGCAGGAAATGCTCGATTTTTGTGCTGAAAAGAACATTCTTCCGGATTGCGAGATGATCCGTATGGATGAAATCAACGAAGCTTTCGAGCGTATGGAAAAGGCTGACGTCCGCTACCGTTTTGTCATTGATATGGCATCACTGGAAGCCCCGGCCGCTGTATAACACGCGTTATTAATGATAAAAATGGTCAGGATTTCTGGCCATTTTTTTATTGCTAACCCGGAGTGCAGATCATGTCTGTGCAGGCACCTTCATTTCTTGCTGTTATTTCGAATGCTACCGACGGAACGCTTTATTCTTACCTGATTCAGGATGGCTCCCTTTCGCTTTACCGTCATCAGGCTGCCGGCGATAAAGCCATGCCGATGGCGCTGTCACCGGATAAAACAACGTTGTTTATCCACACGCGCGGTGAGCCACCGGCGTTCATCCACTATTCACTTTTTCAACAGCCTGATTATCTGCGCGATGAGAGGTGTACGCGTATCGCGGATAATCTGGTCCATCTGAGCATTTCACCGGACGGGCGTTATCTTTATGGTGTCTCCTATGCTACCAGCCAGTTGCGGGTGTATGACTTTACCGCGCTGAAACAGGGGCATCTCCGGCTTATTCAGACCCTGGAGGACATCCCTCATGCACACTGCGCGGCGGTCTCCCCGGATGGCCAGTTTATTTATGTGACCTCACTGTCTACCGGCAGGGTTGAGATTTTCCGCTGGCAGGGCCAGACGCTGGTTGCGCAAGGCGGTATCACGATCGCCCCCGGTTTCGGGCCTCGACACCTTTGCTTTAACCGGCAGGGCGACCGGCTGTATGTGATCAGTGAGTTCACCGGTGCCGTCGCGGCATTTCACCGCTGCGCACAAACGGGTGAACTGACGTGCGATACGGTGTCCGCGCGCCCGCAGGCGCTGGCCCATCTGAAAGACGGGTTTCCCCGTCCCAATGCCACGGCGGCGGTTCAGCCTGACCCGCAATTGCTCAAAGAACTTTGCTGGGCGTCTGAAATTCAGGTCACACCCGATGAACGGTTTGTGTATATCGCTGAAAGAACTTCCGGGCAGATCCTGATTTATCACCGGAATTCAGAGGGCGCGCTGGAGTGCTGCGCACAGACAGATACGGAGAAACAGCCACGTAGTATTCAGCTCACGCCCGACGGGCAGTATTTGCTGAGCTGCGGGGAGAAATCCCGCACAGTTTCGCTGTATCGCGTCTGTACACAAACCGGTGAGCTCACGCTGCTGGGGCAATGTGCGGGAGGAGAAGGGGCTAACTGTATCGTGATAACAGAAATCGCAGGCTGAAAGGGATAAAACCGGCCCCTTTAAGGGGCCAGTGTCTGAAATGCGGCGCTGAAGAAGTCTTCACCGCCGAAATTGCCTGATTTTAAGGCCAGCGCCATAGGTTGTGCGCGACGCGTTGCCAGCAGGGCCGGAACGCCGGTGCTGATTTCTGCCCCGATCACGACGGAATCGAGCATCAGCCCTTTCACCACGGCACCGGATGTTTCACCGCCGCCGACGACCAGGCGTTTTACCCCGGCATCCGCCAGAGATACCGCCAGTCTGGCAAAGAAATCTTCAATGACGTGCGCCACTTTTTCCCGGCCATATTTATCCTGTAACGCGGTGACGCGTGATACTTCGCCGGACGTGGTGATCAGGGGGGCGCGGTGCTGGTTTTCGCCGATAAACGCCAGTAACGGAGTCAGGGAAACGGTGCCCTGTATCAGCTCTTCTGCATCAATCTGCATGACCGCGTGAGACCTGGCGTGCCAGGCAATCTGGCGCAATGTCATTCGCGAACAACTGCCAACCAGAATGGCCCCGGGACCCGTCACGCCGATATTTTCCGGTACGGAACCCTGTGCTTCGCCACGGGCGATAAAGTTATGCGGCAAACCCTGAGCAATCGCCGAACCGCCGGTCAACAGCCGTGCGTTGTCGCAGGCGGCACCGAGAGTAATTAAATCTGCATTAGTGATGGCATCAGCGACCACCAGGCAATTCCCCGCCTGCGCCTGCGAGGCCAGGGCTTCCCGCAGCACAGCGCTGCCGCGCTGAACCTGCTGCCAGGCGACAAAACCCTGAGGGGACTGAGATTGCGCCGCCAGTACTCGCCGGATATCCGGATCGGTCATCGGCGTCAGCGGGTGGTTTTCCATCCCGGATTCATTGAGCGGATGTTCGCCGACAAACAGATGCCCCTGAAACAGGGTACGGCCCATATCCGGAAACGCCGGGCAGACGACAACGCCCGACGCGCCAAGCTTTTGCGCTAATGCTTCGGCCACCGGGCCGATATTGCCCGCAGGTGTTGAATCAAACGTTGAGCAATATTTGAAAACAATCTGCTGGCAGCCTTGTTGCAGCAGCCATTCGCATGCCGCGAGAGACTGTGCAACGGCCTCTTCAGCGGGGAGTGAACGGCTTTTCAGGGCAATCACGCCAGCGGCAATGTGTGGCACGGCGGGAACAGAAGGGATCCCCATATAAAGTGCGGTTTTCAGGCCACCTTCGTCCGCCAGGCCTTTCGCCAGCGTCACACCAATATCACTGGCACCTGTGAAATCATCGGCGATGATACCTATCAGCATGTCGTGTTTCCTTCAGTTTGCATCACGCGCTTTTTCATCTCGGTGACGGCAGCCTGCGGCGCGGCCAGTACGGGCACATCAGTGACGGCCTGAACATCTTTCAGCGCGCGGGAGGTGGAGAAATGAGCCAGCATAATGGCATCACATTCTGTCAGTTGCCGGGCGTATTGCGCCACAAGCTGATTATGAGCGCTGTCGTTGCCTGCGCGCAGTTGATCGATTGCGCCTTCGGCACAAACGGTGGTCAGCGAAACCGTTTTATTCAGCCTTGCAGCCATGTCATAAAACTCTTTCTCCATCCCGGCGATTGCCGGGCGGAAAGTGGCCACCATGCCGACGCGGTTGCCTGCGGCAATAGCGCTGGCAAACATGGCTTCGTTCGGTTTAAGCACGGGAATATCCAGCTTGTCGGCCAGTTTTTCCAATGCTTCACCAAAAGCGGAGCAGGTGGCGAGAATGCCATCCACACCCATATCACGGGCATATTCGCCAAAACGGATAAAACGTGCGGTCAGGGCTTCGGTTAACTCTTTATCTTTCGCGCGCTCCAGGGATAAGCCGTCATCCAGCAAGTTAACCGGTGTGGCATCCGGCCACAGCTCAGCCATGGCATCACTGATGGGCTGCATCGCCACCGGCGTTGCGTGCAACAATACAATCGTTTTAGACATGTTGTTCTCCCGTGCTCCGCTGGTATCAGAAGCGGCAATCGAGCCCGAAGCGGGCGTAGGCTTCTTTTGAAGCCTGTGACGTCACAATCTCAATCAGCGCAGCGCCTTTCTGTTTTTGCTGTGACTGGCTGTAAAGCCCGATAGTAAAGGACGTGACTTTTTGCAGTTCTTCCGGCAGACGACCGACGATTTCAATGCCGGAGACCACCAGCAGTTCGCTGATTTGCTGAACGGCCAGGCTGGCTTCGCCGGTGATGAGTTTTTCAGCCGTGAAGCCTTCCGGGATCGGGCAGGCTTTGGCATCCACTTCCGCTTCGATCCCCAGGCGGCCCAGCACCGTTTTGAAGTGGATCCCGCTGGCTCCGCCAATGGAATAACAAACAGAGCGGGTGTCGAGCAGGGTCTGCGTCAGTGCCTGCGGCGTTGAAACATCAGGTTTCGCTTCGCCCTGTTTTACCGCAAAGCCGATGCGTGACACGATAAGCTTTTTGCAACTTTCCGCATCGACGACGCCTTTGGCGACCAGCTCATCCATGGCCTGATCGGTCACGATAACCACATCACCGGTCAGCCCGTTTTCGATGTTCTTCATCAGTACGGTTGTCGGTGTCCAGGTGATATCAACCTCACCGTGGGCCTGGCGATAAATATCCATCAATGTGGCGTCAAAAGGGGAGCGGACAACCAGACCGCTTTGCAGCGTAAGTGCTTTTGAAGAAGCAGACATAAGAAACTCCTTTATTCGTGAATAAAATCGTTTATCAGTAAAATGTCTGGCGATTCACATCGCCAGCCAGATGGTGAGTGGCACCGTGACAACGGCCAGGATCGTGCTGAGCATAATGGCGAACGCTGCTTTTTCCGGATGGACATCCAGTGCAGAGGCCACCGCCGCGATGTTGGCCGCCAGCGGGTTACAGGCCAGCATGACCATCACCACATATTCATAGTGACTCAGATTAAACAAGCGGAAGATGGCGATGATGACCAGCGCATACAAACCCTGTTTCCAGAGAATGGAGGAGATAGCAAATTTCCAGTCAGGGATTAATTTGTCGAAACGCGCCAGTGACATCCCGATAATCATCATGCCGAGGGTTGAGTAACCGCCAACGAACCCGTCGACGCTGCTTTTAATGATGCCCGGCAGCTCAAAGTGGAAATATTTCAAAATCAGGGCAAGAATGGCCGCATGCAGCGTCGGCATTTTTAAAACCAAAATCAGGCTGTTCTTAATCGAATAACGGCCACGGGCGGTAATATAATAAGCGGCTGTGAATTCATAAATACTGGAGGCGACTTTAGCAAAAACCACAATACTGATGGCGGCTGCACCGTCAGGTGTTCCCCCCAGCAGGCCGATTGCCAAAGGTAATACAAAATACCCGACATTACCCTGGCCGCCCGCTGCGCCAAATAAATTGGCACGGTTATCTTTCCACAATAAACGCCCGGTCAGATACGCCAGAAACGCGGCGATACAGGAGACCACATAAAACACGACGGAATACATAGCATAGCCAATGTTTGCCGGAGAGTTTAGAATTAGCACGAAGCAGACAATCGGTGAAAAAATATAAATCAGCAGTTTCGCAATATCCTGCGAATTGACTTTGAATTTTCTTGTTGTATACCATCCCAGCATGGATACGGCGATCAAATAGGCCACCCGTGGCATGATGTCATATGCGGTCATGTTATTTACCTTATAGCCCGTGATATTTTGCGCCGCAGGGGTGCAGAAAATTTTTCCGCGACACGCATTATTCAGGGTTGCTGTGTTAGGGTTCGGATAAGATTATTATTATTACCAGCGGCAGCCAAATACGGCGCACAGTTCCTTTATCGCCTCATCGGGCAGCGGGCTGACCTTTCTTTCTGCTTTAAGCCATAATTTTGCCGTTTCTTCCAGCTCTTCCAGAATGAAACTGGCGTGAGAGACGGAGTCACCCCAGATGACCGGCCCAAGCCGTTCCAGCATCACGCCACGCACCTGATTAGCCAGCGTGGCAACGATGTCCGCGACTGCCTGAGCGCCGGGGCGGTGATAATTAATTAACGGAATTTTGCCGACTTTCATAATCTGATAAGGCGTAATCGGCGGTAAAATAGCCTCAGATGACCAGACGCCACACAGTGTCAGCAAGACCAGGTTGGTCGAATGCGTGTGAGTCACACAATGCGCCTGCGGGTTATTCTGATATATCCCCTGATGCAGTTTTAATGTTTTTGACGGCTTATCGCCATTCACCCATTCCCCCTGGTGATTCACTTTAGCAATTCTTTCAGGATCCAGGTTCCCCAGGCAGGCATCCGTTGGCGTAATTAACCAGCCGTCATCAAGACGGGCGCTGATATTACCGGAAGAACCGACCGTATAGCCTCTTTTAAACAGGGATTCCCCCGCAAAGCAAATCTCTTCGCGTATTTTATTTTCTGCTTTCATTATTTTCTCACTTTATAAAATATCGATAAATGTCACTTTGGGTGAGGTTAAATCGGATAAGGCCTGTTTACACTCTTTGGATATCGAATCTGTAATAATTTCATCGACCGTACTCAGCGGGCACACCGAATAAAATCCGTATTTACCGTATTTGCTGCTATCGGAAATTAAAATGCTGCGATTTGCGACTGAAATAACCGTCTGTTTAACTTCCGCCTTTCCTTCATAAGGGGTGGAAATACCGTGTTTTAAATCCCATGAACTGGTACTCAGAAATGCCAGATCAATGTTCAGGGCCTTAACAAAATTCGCCGCACTCAGCCCGACGCAGGAATAATTCCTTTTATCGACCCGGCCACCGACATGAAACAGATCAATGGCCGGATTATTCATTAATAACTGAGTAATCGAGAAATCATTGGTCACGACGGTGAGGCGGAAATTAGCCGGAATGCAACAGGCAATTTCAAACGTTGTGGTACCGGCATCCAGATAAATAATGGTGCCTTCGGTGATGCGGCGCATTGCGCACTGGCCAAGTTCTTTTTTAATTTTGTGGTTCAGGTAGGACTTTTCCTGCCACGGCAGTTCCTGATGCAAAAACTCACTCAAGCGGACGCCACCGTTAACGCGCAAAACTTTGCCTTCACGTTCCAGCTGAGAGGCGTCACGGCGAATGGTCATGTGCGAGACATTCATCAGGGTCGCCAGTTCATCGTAGTAGGCGACCTGATTTTCATGAATATGCCGGTAAATAAAATCCCGACGTTCGTTTGCACTCAGCACGCTGACCACCTGATAAATGACTGAACACGATATCTGTTCGATGTTTAACAGTTTAGGCATTTCAATTTCACATTAAAAGTTGTGAAATCACAGAAATAACGATGTGATTAAGCGGTGGGTTTTTTGTATCAATATTGATATTGAAGGGAAATATTTTATTTTCGCGTGTTTACTGTTTTCACATCTGATTGTGAAATATCAAAATCACGCCTGTTGTGAGGCAGAAAACCTGCTGACAGGCGTGATTTTGTTTCAGACCGGGGTGAGTAATGCCTTTCTTCTTCTGAGCGGCACGGTGATAAAAATCAGGCAGGCGACGACCAGCCCGATGCCGGCCCAGCCCATTGCAGGCAGGCGTTCTCCGACAATCAGCACCGCCAGAACCGCCGCGACGGCAGGTTCAAGCAGCGTGATGGTGGTCGCCATGCTGGCCGGAATACGCGCCAGCGCGTAACCGAAACACACGTAACCGGTAAACATCGGGATCAGCGCCATATAAGCGCCGACGGCGGCGTTATTCCAGGAAGCCAGCAAAGGCGCGCCGGTAACGAAAAGCACCGGCATCAGCAAAAGACCGCCAAGGCCGAACGTTGCGCCCATCGACACCCGCGAAGGAACGCCGCGCTGCATCAGCTGGCGCGCCGCCCACGCGTAAAGTGCGTAAGTCAGCCCGGCCAGCAGGCCGAGCGCCATGCCCGCCAGCGCGTGCGGTTGCTGGCCGGACAGGGCATGCGCGCTGCTTTGCGCCAGACATAACAGCACCATCCCCGCGACGCCAATGGCCGCGCCGGTCATCCAGCGCCGCGTCAGCCGCTGCCCCTCGAGATAATATTCAATCAGCGCAGAAAGCAGAGGAGCGGAACCGATGGAAATTACGGTCCCGACGGTCACGCCCGCAAGATGCATTGAGGCATAAAAAGCCAGCGGATAGATGCCCACGGACAGGCCACCGGTCAGCAGAATGCGCCAGTGTGAGCACAGCACCGCGCGGTGCCCGAGAATGCCGCGTGCGGCAATCGCCGCCTGCAACAGGCCACCGACCCCCATCGCCACCGCACCAATCGCCAGCGGGCTGACCTGCGGGGCGAACGTGGCCGCCGTACCCGTTGAGCCCCATAACACGGAGGCAAACACCACCGCCAGAATACCGAGTAACCGCTCTGCGGACGTGCTGATCATGGTGCCTCCATCATTTCTTCGGCCATCGCCATCGCCTGACGCACGCATTCGCCATTGCCTTCCAGCCCGGCGCGGGAAATCGCCCCCTCAAGCAGGAATGAAAAGTGCCGTGCCGTTCGCTGTGCTTTTGCTTCATTACCGGCGAACAGTTCCAGCAGATGAGCCGTCACAATCGATTCGATCTGCTCTTTGTGCCCGCGAACGGCCAGCCTTCCCGGTGCACCGGCAGGGAGTTCGGCGGCAGCATTCAGCAACCCGCAGCCACGGAATCCGTGCTCATAAGCAAATTCTGCGTGATCTTCATAGGCCAGAAATACGGCGAGCACTTTATCTTTCGGTGTGACGGCGTCCTTTACCCGGCGCGCATAAAGCCCAAGCCATTCATCGTGACGGAGGGTGATGTACGTCGCGACCAGCTCAGCTTTGGATTCAAAATTGTTGTAGAGGCTTTTCTTCGCCACACCGGCTCTTTTCACGATGGCATCAATACCCGTGGCGGCGATGCCGTCGTTATAAAACAGGACTCCCGCCGCGCCGAGCAGGCGGTCGCGGGCACTTTCCGGTGGCGTTTCAGGTTGTGACATAGGTGGTTCATCCTGGTTGAGCATTAAATAGGTATACCAGTCTACCTACTCAATGCTCAAAAAGAAAGATAACGGAAAGACCGGCAAGTGAGAACGCCAGGACATTACCCGTGCCTTTATCAGGGGAAAAGGACATAATTCAGCAAAAGCCGTGAAGAGACAGCGGGTTGACGTTGTCCGGCGCACCAGCATTGTCGTTAACTTTAGAAGGAATAAAACATGCTTCATGAGTGGCTGAATGCCCTGCACATTATTGCCGGGATATTGTGGATTGGCGGAATGCTGGCGATGGCGCTGGTTTCCATTACGTTTTCTAAAACAGCCGGAATGCAGGATAACGCGGGCAAAATCGCGTTACTCGACACCGTCCGTAAATGGAACCGCTGTGTGACCAGCCCGGCGATGATTGTGCTGTGGATTGCCGGGGTTGTGATGATAGTCAGCTATGGCAAATTCCCGCATGCCTGGCTGCTGATTAAAATTGTCGTGGTGTTCTTCCTCTCGGCGCTTCACGGTTTGCTCTCGGGTGATTTGCGTAAACGCGCCACCGGCCAGCCGGCAAAAGATTTTGCGTTATTGCGTAATGCTGCGGGGATCATTGCCATCTGCGTCATTATCATCGGGATATTGGCAGTTATCCGGCCTTTCTGAATCCTCTTAGCGGCACACTACAGTCCACGCTGCGGCGTGGATTTTTGTACCTGAACGGAAAGGCCGGTAAAATCACGCAGGAAATTTTGTAAGGTGACTAATAGTTTCGCATGTTTTGTTACACTCTTGAAAAGGGCGTAATCTTTCGGACAGTATAAAATGCTGTTTTAAAATACGCTGAGTTGTTGATTTTACGATGAAATGGTTAACAAAAAATGCTGTTTTGTTCTCAATCAAAACCTGTATTGCAGCATTTTTATCCTTATACATAGCGCTGGAACTGAATCTTGATAAACCCGCCTGGTCAATGGTTTCGGTTTATGTCATTTCTCAGCTCTATTCCGCATCGACGCTTTCTAAAGCCACGTATCGTTTTTTCGGCACTGTTCTCGGCGGCGTTTTCATTTTTCTGGTGTATCCCTTCACCGTTACCGATCCGGTTCTTTTCAGCCTCAGCGTGTCGCTGTGGGTGGCGTTTTGCCTGTATTTGTCTTTGCATGACCGCACACCGAAAAGCTATATCTTCATGCTGGCAGGTTACAGCGCGGCGATTATGGGGTTTGCCGATGTCGATACACCGATGTCGATTACCTATACGGTGATATCCCGCGTGGAAGAAATCACGGTCGCGATTGTGTGCAGCAGCCTGATACACATGCTGATTTTCCCGGTCCGTATGCGTAATCTGCTGGAAAACAGCGTCAGCAACTGGTACGAAAGTGCTAAAAAACTCTGCAACGAACTGCTGACCGCCACCCCGAAAGAAACGTCGCCGGAGCGCGAACACATTCTGGTGCAAATGGCGAATTACCCCATCAGCGTGGAAGCGCTGATCACGCACTGCGTTTTTGAAGGTGACTCCGCGCGCAGGTTAATTCGCCTGGTGACCGCGCAATATCAGCATCTGTCGTATCTGATCCCGACCCTGACGGCGATAGAAAAACGGCTGAGCCTGCTGGGTGAGCAGGGCATTGCGTTCCCGGATTTTGTCGGCGAAACGTTCAGCCAGTTTCTGCTGTGGCTGAACAGCCCGGAACAAAGCGGTCATGCGAAAGTGATTCAGGAGGATATCCGTGCGTCTCAGGAGAGAATCAAAGCGTGCTACGACCGCGGCGAAATGACGCCGGAAGAGGGGCTGTTGTTTATTGGTTTGCTGGAGCGTTTGCAGAATTTTATCCACATTGCGGAATCGTATTTCGGCGTGACCGAGCGCGTGAGTCAGTTCAGCAAAGAGAAAAAAAGCAGCAAACTCAAACTCATCAGAAAACATAAAGATGAAGGAATGATTTTGCTGTCAGCCTTCAGCGCCTTTGCTGCGACAATGATCGGCTGCCTGTTCTGGATTGGTACCGGCTGGCGCGACGGGGCTTCCGCACCGATGATGGCGGCGGTTATCTGCTCCTTCTTTGCCTCGCTCGACAGCCCGATTGCCTCAATCAAAGTTTTCCTGAAAGGTGTGCTGATAGCGATCCTTATCAGCATTGTTTACGCCGCTGTGTTTATCCCGCTGTCGGTGACGTTTGAATCGCTGATCATCTGCCTTGCCCCGGGTTTGCTGGCGCTGGGGCTGGTGATCGCCAATCCTTCAACCAATTTTATCGGCCTGATTATTGCCACGCAGATCCCCGGTTTTATCGGCATGAGCCATGACTTCAAGCCCGATCTGCTGGTTATCGTTAATGCGGCAATTTCCACGCTGGTGGGGATTGCGATTGCGCTGCTGACCACCGCGCTTATCCGCAATAAACGGCCTTCGTGGACGGCAAAACGCGCATTGCGTAAAGGCATTAAAGAACTGCTGCAGTTTACCAACGAGATAAAAATTAACGCATCGTCACTGCGCGGGCGTCAGCAATATGTCGCGAGCATGATCGATAAAGTGAATATTATTTTGCCACGTAATAAGGTGGATCCGATTTCAAATGTCGCGCTGGGCGGGAATTTGATTACGGAAATCTGGCTGGGAGTCAATTGTTATGATTTTTATGCCCGCCATCAGGCTATTTTAAAAAGCCATACGCTGGAAACGGACGCGCTGATGTTTGAAATTAATAAATACATCAAAATGCGGCTGAAAAATATCTATATCGCACCACCTGAATCGCTGCTTGAGGAATTAAATCGCGTGCTGATCCAGCTCGAAACGCTATGCCGTAATGACATGACGCTATTTAAACCGCTGTTCCATCTGTTCAACATCCGGATGGCGCTGTACCCGACGCAGCGCTGGCCGGAAGGACTTGCCGCCTGATACCGGCATCATCATAACGTAAAAAAACCACGCCTTGACGTGGTTTTTTTATAACCAGAATAACTTACTTTTTCTTATACACGTCAGCGGTGCCGTGGATTTTATTGTTGGTATTACCCGATGTTAATACAAAAACGTCGCCGCCTTTTTTATCCGCTTTCTTGGACAGATCTTCAATTGCGCCCGACTGCGACGTTTTATTCGAGGTGGTGACTGAACCGACTTTTGTATATTGAGAAGCGACTTTTTCAAAATCTGCTTTCTTCAAAAGTTGAGCAGAAAATGCGCTAAAGGAAAGGCCACCGGTTAAAGCCACTGCCAACAATGCGTGAGATATTTTCATTTTTGCCTCAGAAGTTTGAGTACCGGAAACCCGGCGGAATAAGTCGTCAATAATTATCCTGTTAAGCAATAAGCCGGTGCAAAAACAGCGGTTTATTACGTGGTTTAAGTAATAGACAAGGAATGTGATTATTACAAGCCGGAATGAATATTCTGTGAGACTTACCCGGGTGTGCTATGTGCCTGTGTTACCTGCCTGTTAATACCCCTACAAAAAATGTTTCATTGCTAATAGTTAACTTTGAACCCGATCACATTTATGGTTTTCAGCCGCCGCCACCGATTGTCAGACGCCAGAATCCCTCTGATAATGTTACCGATAACATGTTACCGGTAACATCCAATACCAGGAGCTAAGTCGTGAACACTCATCAAAACAATAATCGTATCTATATCTTCATGGGCGTGTCCGGCAGTGGAAAATCTGCCGTCGCAAACGCCGTAGCGCAGCAGCTTTCCGCCGGATTCCTTGACGGCGACTTTTTACATCCACGCAGCAATATTCTCAAAATGGCAGGCGGTGACGCGCTCAACGATGAAGATCGTGCGCCGTGGCTGGCTGCCCTGAACGATGCCGCATTTGCGATGCAGCGGACCCACAGCGTGTCGGTCATTGTCTGCTCGGCACTGAAAAAGCGTTACCGTGACCGCCTGCGGGCCGGGAACAGCAATCTGTCGTTCGTTTATATGAATGGCGAAATGCCCGTTATTGAAGCGCGTCTGGCCGCACGCAAAGGCCACTTTTTTAAACCTCAGATGCTGATTTCGCAGTTTGCCGCGCTCGAGCAGCCCGGTGCGGAAGAAAGCGATGTGATTACCATCAATATCAATCAGCCCCTCGACGACGTGATCGCAGAAACCCTGCAACACATCCACAGTTTTCAATCCCAGGAGCAATGCGCGTGAATACAATTACCTTAGCCGGAACCGCCTTTGGTTCGGTTTTATTGCTGCTGTTCCTGGTGATGAAAGTGCGTATGCACGCTTTCGTCGCGCTGATGCTGGTGTCGATCGCAGCCGGGATTTTTTCCGGCATGCCGATCGATACCATCGCTGACACCATGCAAAAAGGGATGGGCAGCACGCTGGGCTTTCTGGCGATTGTCGTCGCGCTGGGTGCCATGTTTGGCAAGATCCTGCATGAAGTCGGCGCGCTCGATCAAATTGCGGCCCATTTACTGAAACGATTCGGCAAGAATAAGGCCAACTATGCGCTGGGTATCGCCGGTCTGGTTTGTGCTTTGCCGTTGTTCTTTGATGTCGCCATTGTGTTGCTGATCGGCATTGTGTTTGCCGTCGCACGCCGCACTGACGGCAATATTGTCCGGCTGGCAATCCCGCTGTTTGCCGGTGTGGCCGCCGCCGCCTGCTTCCTGGTGCCCGGTCCGGTGCCGATGCTGCTGGCTTCGCAGATGCATGCTGATTTCGGCTGGATGATTGCCATCGGTCTGGTGGCCGCGATTGTCGGTATGCTGCTTGCGGGTCCGGTCTTCGGCAATTTCATCAGCAAACGCGTTAACTGGCCAATGCCGGTGGAAGAGAATGCGCCGACGCTGAATAAAGAGAATCTGCCGTCCTTTGGCTTTAGCCTGGCGCTGGTGCTTTGCCCGCTGGTGCTGGTTGGGATGAAAACCATCGGCGCGCGTTTCGTGACGCAGGGTTCGCATTTACAGCAATGGCTGGAATTCATCGGACATCCGTTCACCGCCATTCTGATTGCCTGCCTGATCGTGATTTACGGCCTGGCAAAACCACGCGGCATGACCAATGAGCAGACGCTGGCAATTTGCTCTGCAGCCGTACAACCCGCCGGGATCATCCTGCTGATGACCGGTGCGGGCGGGGTGTTTAAACAAATTCTGGTCGATTCCGGCGTTGGCCCGGCGATTGGTGATGCGCTGATTGGTACCGGTTTGCCGATAGCCGTTGCCTGTTTTGTGCTGGCCGCCGTCGTGCGCGTGATGCAGGGTTCGGCCACGGTGGCCTGCCTGACAACGGTCGGGCTGGTGATGCCGGTGACCCATCAGATGGGGCTGAACGGCGGCCAGCTTGCTGCGCTCGCCATCTGTATCACCGGCGGTTCCATCGTCCTCAGCCATGTTAACGACGCCGGTTTCTGGCTGTTTGGCAAATTCACCGGGGCCAGTGAGCTGCAAACGCTGAAAACCTGGACGCTGATGGAAACCATTCTGGGCACGACCGGTGGGATCATCGGCATGATTGCCTTCACGATGCTTTAAAAAGGGAGAACGATATGATTAACGAAACCTTATCCCGCGTCACGCAGCGCATTATCGAACGCTCTGCCGCAACCCGTGAAGCCTATCTGGTGCGTATGGAATCTGCCCGTTCGCAAACGGTGCACCGCGCGCAACTGGCCTGCGGCAATCTGGCACATGGCTTTGCGGCCTGTCAGCCGGATGAAAAAAATGCACTGAAAAATATGGTCCGCAGTGATATCGCCATTATCACTGCCTACAACGACATGCTTTCGGCCCACCAGCCTTACGAGCATTATCCGCAACGCCTGAAAGAATCGCTGAAAGCCGTGGGTGCCGTCGGGCAGGTCGCCGGTGGCGTACCGGCAATGTGTGACGGTGTCACGCAAGGGCAGGACGGCATGGAGCTGTCGCTGATGAGCCGTGATGTGATTGCAATGTCTGCTGCCATTGGCCTTTCCCACAATATGTTCGACGGCGCACTGTATCTGGGGATTTGCGACAAAATTGTGCCGGGATTAGTCATGGCGGCGCTGTCATTCGGGCACCTGCCTGCGGTCTTTATTCCTGCCGGGCCGATGAGCACCGGTTTACCGAACAAAGAAAAAGTCCGCATTCGCCAGCTGTATACCGAAGGTAAAGTGGATCGCCAGGCGCTGCTGGAAGCGGAAGCCGCGTCGTATCACGGCATCGGTACCTGTACGTTTTATGGCACGGCCAATACCAACCAGATGGTGATGGAAGTGATGGGGTTGCATCTGCCGGGTTCGTCATTCGTGCCGCCGGATTGCGCATTGCGCGATGCGCTGACCGATTCGGCGGCGCGTCAGGTAACACGTCTGACCGAAAACAGCGGTAACTATCAACCGCTCGGCCTGATGGTGAATGAAAAAACCGTGGTGAACGGGATTGTTTCACTGCTGGCGACCGGCGGCTCTACCAACCTGACCATGCATATGGTGGCCATGGCGCGTGCGGCGGGCATCATCATTAACTGGGATGATTTCTCTGAGCTTTCCGACGCCGTGCCGTTGTTGTGCCGTATTTATCCGAACGGCCCGGCGGATATTAACCAGTTTCAGGCCGCGGGTGGTGTGCAACTGGTGGTGCGTGAATTACTGAAAAATGGCCTGCTGCACCAGGACGTCAACACCGTGGCCGGTTTCGGCCTGGAACGTTATACGCAGGAACCGTGGCTGGATAACGGCAAACTGGCATGGCGGGAAGGTGCGGAAAGCTCGCTGGATACGAAAGTGATCGCCAGTATTTCCGCGCCGTTTGAGCATCATGGTGGCACCAAAGTGTTGTCCGGCAACCTGGGGCGTGCGGTGATGAAAACCTCTGCAGTACCGGCAGATAATCAGATCATTGAAGCGCCTGCGGTGGTATTTGAAAGCCAGCATGACATCGTTCCGGCTTTCGAGGCCGGTAAGCTTGACCGGGACTGCGTGGTCGTCGTGCGTTTTCAGGGGCCACAGGCCAATGGCATGCCGGAGTTACATAAACTGATGCCGCCTCTCGGCGTGCTGATGGATCGCGGTTTTAAGGTTGCGCTGGTCACCGACGGGCGTTTATCCGGCGCATCCGGCAAGGTGCCTTCTGCCATACATGTCACACCGGAAGCCTGTACCGGCGGCATGCTGGCGAAAGTGCGAAATGGCGACATCATTCGTGTGAATGGCCGTACCGGTGAGCTGGCGTTAATGGTGGACGACGCCGAACTGGCAAAACGCACGGCGTACCAGCCGGACCTGAGTGCTGAACATACCGGCTGTGGCCGTGAACTTTTCGGTGCGCTCCGCAGCCAGCTTTCCGGCGCGGAACAGGGCGCGTGCTGTATCAAATTTTAATGCCGATGTGATGACTGAAGAGAAAAGAAAATGAAAAACTGGAAAACAAGTGCAGAACAGATCCTGACAGCAGGGCCGGTGGTGCCGGTTATTGTCATCAATAAACTTGAACACGCCGTTCCACTGGCGAAAGCGCTGGTCGCCGGTGGTGTTCGCGTGCTGGAAGTGACGCTGCGAACCGCTTGCGCGCTGGAGGCTATCCGCGCTATCGCCAAAGAGGTACCTGAGGCGATCATCGGCGCGGGTACCGTACTGAACGCGCAGCAGCTGAAGGCGGTGACTGACGCTGGCGCGCAGTTTGCCATCAGTCCTGGCCTGACGGATGACCTGCTGAGCGCAGCGACTGCCGGGACTATTCCATTGATTCCGGGGATTTCTACGGTTTCAGAACTGATGCTGGGGATGGATCACGGGTTACGTGAGTTCAAGTTTTTCCCGGCGGAAGCGAACGGTGGTGTGAAAGCGTTACAGGCGATCGGCGGCCCGTTCCCGCAGGTACGTTTTTGCCCGACAGGCGGAATTTCACTGGCGAACTACCGCAACTATCTGGCGCTGAAGAGCGTGTTGTGCATCGGTGGCTCCTGGCTGGTGCCAGCCGATGCGCTGGAAAACGGCGATTATGCGCGTATTACCGATCTTGCCCGTGAAGCGGTGGCCGGGGCAACGGCGTAATCAATAATATCCCGCGGAGAAATATTCTCCGCGGGTATATCAGTATTTGTGACGTAATATAAAACGCCTTGTTTAAATTCTCCGTTTAAATCACACGTATTGCTAAAGCATTCCTGCCTTTATTAAAGACTCCTGCGGTAAATCTTTTTTTTGCAAAAGAAAGCGCTCTAACGTTTATCTCTGAATTCCGGGCTAACACTGCGTCAATTATTACGGGTCTATGCTGTCAATTATAAAGCAGAACCTCAAAATGCCCATTGTGCAATTGACCTGCTTTACGCAGGAGAAACCGAAAGTATTATGGCAGATGAAATATAAAGTGTGACCTGTATCACCCTCTGAAGGCCATATTGCGAGCCGGTAACGCTGTGTGATCACATTTTTAACCCGGTGTGAAAATGCAAATAAATTTGCTGAAATTCACCGCGTATTATTGTGCGTTCGCACAGTGTTAATTCGCTTTCCTCTTTTTTATACTGACCCCACTCTCTGAAGATAACCCTGGCGAACATTAATTGCGTCAACAATACGGGTGAGTTAAGGCGCTATCTTCCTAAAGGACTTTTATTTAAACAGGGATGAAAAGCCCCGGCTTTGGTGTTTTTCAAATCCGATAAAAGTTAATTCAGGTTTGATTATGGCCGGAAAATATTATAGAGAGGGAACCATGAGTGTTGAATCTGTTGCATCAGGAAATAAAAAAACGCATGTGCGTTACATTATTTTACTTATTATCTTCATTATTACCGCTGTTAACTACGCCGACCGCGTAACACTGTCTATTGCCGGTACGGAAGTTTCTAAAAACCTGGGTTTAGACGTTGTGGATCTGGGGAAAATATTTTCGGCATTTGGTATTTCATATTTGCTGATGCAATTACCCGGCGGGTGGTTGCTCGACAGATTTGGCACCATTAAGGTTTACACTTACAGCCTGTTCTTCTGGTCTTTATTCACTTTAGTTCAGGGTTTTGTCGGCTGGTTCCCGGTGGCTTACGCCGTCGGCTCACTGTTCTTACTGCAATTCTTATTAGGCTTTGCTGAAGCACCGGCTTTCCCGGCGAACGCCCGTATGGTAGCGGCGTGGTTCCCGACCAAAGAGCGCGCAACGGCATCCTCAATATTTAACGCAGCACAGTACTTTTCCCTCGCGATATTTTCACCTTTCCTCGGCTGGCTGACTTACGCATGGGGTTGGGAAAATGTCTTCGTCGTCATGGGTGTGATTGGTTTTGTGCTGACGTTGTTCTGGGTGAAATTTGTCCGTAATCCGCTTGAGCATCCGGGGGTTTCTGCCGGTGAGCTTGAATACATTGAGCAGGGCGGTGCGGTGGTCAATATGGATCAGGCCAAAAGCAAAAAAGAAAAACAGGGACCAAAATGGAGCTATGTGCGCCAGTTGCTGAGCAGCCGCATGATGCTCGGTATTTTCTTTGGGCAATATTTCCTGAATACCATCACCTGGTTCTTCCTGACCTGGTTCCCCATCTATCTGGTGCAGGAAAAGGGCATGTCTATCCTTAAAGTCGGGATGATTGCCTCAATCCCGGCGATGTGCGGCTTCTGCGGCGGGATCCTGGGCGGTGTAGTCTCGGATAATCTGCTCAAACGCGGTTTCTCATTAACCGCCGCGCGCAAGATACCGATCGTTTGCGGCATGATTCTGGCCTCCGGCATTATCTTATGTAACTACACCAACAATAATGTGGTCGTGGTGGCACTGATGGCGCTGGCGTTCTTTGGCAAAGGGTTTGGGGCACTCGGCTGGCCGGTGATCGCCGATACCGCACCAAAAGAAATGGTCGGGATGTGCGGTGCGATTTTCAACATCTTTGGCAACGTGGCTTCTATTGTCACGCCTTTGCTCATCGGTTATATGGTGAAAGGATTGCATTCATTTAACAGCGCGTTGATTTTTGTCGGCTGTTCAGCGCTGATGTCGATGCTTTGCTATCTGCTGGTGGTGGGTGAAATTAAACGCATGGAATTTAAGAAAAACTAAGCCCTGAGGGAGCGGATACACCGCTGATGAGTTCGCTCCCTTACCATCAACATTCGCAGGTGAATCTTTACACTCTCCGCTGGCGATCATGATGTGTGCCTGTGCATCGGTCCATTTATTGCTGGCAATGGTTATCTGGCGTTGGTTCGACATAAGCAAACTGTAACCTTGACGGTTTACCCTCGTATAAACGATGTTTTTATCCGCGTTGATGTTGAAGGGGGAGCCTGTGTCCGGTTTTGAACTTAACTACATTCAGGGCAGTGCGGCGGCAATTGCGGTGTATCAGTGGATCACCGCGTCGCCCCGTTATCTGCTGCTCCTTGTGCATGGTCACAGCGAGCATATTGGTCATTACGAAAACGTTGCCAGACATTTTCAGTCCCACGGGGCGTATGTTTTTGGGCCGGATCATCCGGGACACGGGCTTTCTCAGGGGGAAAGACTGGTTATCGAAGATTTTGACGCCGTGGTCAATGATGTCGGGAATGTCGTCGCCAGCGTTCGTTGTCAGTATCCGGATTTGCCTCTGTATGTGGTCGGGCACTCGATGGGGGGCATGATTGCGACGCGCTATGTGCAGCTTAACAGCGGGGAAGTCAGGGGTTTGGTACTGTCGGCACCGCTTTTGGGAAGCCGGACGCGTATCACTGATTTATATGCCATACCGCAGCAGGCTTTTTTGCGCGAAGGTAAAACGGTGAAAAAGGGCGAAAAAGTGGGGCCATTCATGCGCCGCACCCTGGCGGCAATGGAGCGTATGCTGATGCTGATTAACGAGGGGCCCGGATTCGGCAATTTACCGGCGCTCTGGCTGCACGGCACACAGGATACCACCGTGCTGGCCGAAGAAACGCAAACTGCGTGGGAGCATCTCAGGGGGATACATTGTGAGGCTGATAATATTCCCGGCGCCCGGCATGATATTTTCTGTGAAAGTTACCGTGAGATCACGCTGGCTAAAATGACCCGGTTTATTGATGCCTGCATGGCATCTGAACGTATTCAGACACGCATGCAGGTGAATGGTTATCCACAATGAACCCGGTTTCTGCCGCGCCTTTTTGCTTCATACATCGCGGCATCTGCATCGTTGTATAACGTATCAAAGCTGCTGTTTTGTTTTCCCCAGCTCACTCCCAGGCTCGCCGTCACCAGCTGATTCGGCAGTAAATCCAGCGGCGATGCGTTGAGCAGCGCATGAATATAACCGGCGACAATCACCGACTGCGCTTTGGTATAGCGGGGCAGCAGGATGGTAAACTCTTCGCCGCCGACGCGCCCGATAGTGCCCAGTTCCGGCACGGACTGTTCAATGCGACGGATCAACCCGCAAATCACCGCATCGCCCGCCGGATGACCGTACTGATCGTTAATCGCCTTAAAGTGGTCGATGTCGAGCAAAATCAGCCCGGCTTCTCCCGTATTCAGGGCTTTGGTTATCTGATCAATGATGGCGCTGCGGTTATAGACCCGCGTCAGCGGGTCGTGCGTGGCCTCATATTCCAGCCGCTCATTGAGCTGGTTCAGATCCCTCTCGGCGCGGTCGCTGCGACGTATCAGACGGTAAGATTCGTTCATGATCTTCTGATAATGCGCGGTGAGTTTGAGCAGCGCGTCGCGATAAACTTCCGCGTCCAGCCCGTGCGTCTCAGCCAGTTCGCGATTGTCTTGCAGGATGGCGCTTTCAGCCGTGAATAACTCATCTAAGCTCGTCATGGTAGCTTTCCGAGTGGAGGTGGAATGCGATGGCAGGAAAATCCAGGCTCAGCTCCTGGCCGAATTCCTCGGAAATATCATCCTCCGGGTCGTAATACCAGTGCAGCGCCGTGGTGATACCGGCGACAGCGCCGTTATTGAGTGTGCTTAACAAGCCAAAGAGCATTTTGGTGCTGGAGCTGTTGAAATAGCTCAGGGCCACATGCAGGGTCAGCGCGGAACCGGTGTATTGCGAATGGGTGGTCACAAAGTTTTCCAGCGCATTGACCAGCGGGCGATAAAAAGCCGCCGCATTTTCCGGATAAGATTCTCCTGCCAGCGACAGGATGCGGCCATCAAAATCAAATTCAACTTCCGGCGTGCAGGAAGTCGCAGGGATGCTGATATTATTCATAGTGATGCGCTCATTTTTAGATAACAGCTTTCAAATGAAAGGTGGAGAGTTCGGATGATTCCACCTGCCTAAAAGTAAATTCCAGAGGTTCACTGACATCGCGGGCGAGGGTGAGCAGACCAATATTAGCGCCTTTACTCCATGCCGGGCTTTCAGTGCGCAGCGTCGCTTTATAGGTCAGCTTTATTTCATCGGGGCTCATGGTTTTCAACGTCTCCAGACACTGGCGCAACCGCAGGATGTCTTCGGCTTTGATGAGATTGGTGCTCTCACACACATATTTTCCGTTATCAATCCCCAGCGCAACCGAACCAAAGCGCATTTCATCGTCTTCGCGGGTCAGCGCACGGCTGTCTGAGGAATAACGGAGAATGTTCTGAACCATCTCAATAAAGGTGGAAAACAGCTTACGGCGCGTGCTGGAGGATGCTTCATGCTGTTCCAGGTACAGACGGATCACTTCGCCCATCGCCGTGATATTGTTTTGCGAGAAAAAACCTGTGTACTGGAGCGCCACGACGTCGTAATGCGGAGCGCTGAAATGCCCGGTGAAAATAGGATTGCTTTTCATAAATAGACTCTACCGTTGCCGGCCTTACAGGCCACAATAACGAAAACCTAAAAAGGTCATATCATCGCGGCGTTGCTGGTTGCCCTGCCAGTCGAGATAAGCCTGCATCAGCGCGTCCGACAGTTCGGGGACCGGCGTTGAGCGGTGCTGTTCAAGCAAAGCCTTGATCCGTTTCTTACCAAACATAATGCCGCGCTCTCCGCCAATCTGATCAGTCAGACCGTCGGTAAAAATAAACAATAAATCCTGCGGGTTAAGGGATGTTTCATGCCGCGTCCAGCAATAATCTGCGGGCGTTTCGGTATACCCGACACCCATCCGGTCTGCACTGAGGGCAACGGCTTCATCACTTCCGGATGGCAGCAAGAAACCTGATACCCGGGCACCCGACCAGACCATACGATGATGATGCGGGTCGATGAAGGCGGCCATGGCATCGCAGCCGTCATTAGAGGTTGAGGTTTGCTGCAACTGGTGCGATTGTCCGAGGGTTTCTTTAATGAAATGGTTGATGTGGCCGAGCAATAAATCCGGACGGTCAGCCGGGCATTCTTTGAGGGATTTATCCAGCGCGGAAGACAAAATAACGGTCATGAATGCCCCCGGAACACCGTGACCGGTGCAGTCGGCGACAAACAATAACCAGCCGCCGTCTACTTCGTGGAAAGCATAGAAATCCCCTCCGACACAGTCTCTCGGCTGCCAGACCAGGCTCCAGTCTTTGAGTTTGGTGGCGAGATTCTGATGCGATTTATTCAGCATCGACTCCTGGATAACCCGCGCGTACTCAATGCTTTGCATGATTTGCTGGTGCTGCTGTTTCTGGATGCCCGACACCGTTTTGATAACGTCGATCCCAAGCCCCATACCGATGTAATCACCCCCCCTGGTGAGGATAAAACCATCGGTGACCGAGCGGTCGCCGGATTCCACCATTTGCCGGGCAAGTTCATCGAGAGTGCTGGATGAATCCACCACCAGCGGGTGTTTGTCCATGAAGGCAATGCAACTTTTCCGGTCATAGAGTTCACGAAAATAAGGCCGGGCCATCTGGGAGAGAAAGATATGCCGGTTAATAAGCCCGAATGGCCGTGTGCCTTCAACGACCGGCAAACTGATCAGCGAATGGTGTTGGGTAAATAATTCCATCACCCGCAGGTTGTCACTTTCAGGGGTCACAAAAGGGACATCAATACACAATTCCCGTGCGGTCAGCGAACGGGAACCGGGGGTGAAATGTCTTTGCAGATAGCCTGTGCGTTCCATTCTCTGACAGATCCGGTCACGAAGAAGATGAACAGAATACTGCGGAAATATTTCAGTTTGTTGATGGCACTAAGAAAAATCCGAACCGAAGATAATAAAAACATTTTCTTACGGCTTATATTATTCATCCCCGCAGTACCGTATTTCCCCCTTAAGAATTCCTTAACGAAACACCTTTAGGATGTTTATTACCTCGTTACCGCTTTACCTTTTTCCAAGCGATGTTGACTGCCGGAAATCTGGAATTCTTACCGGAGTATGTGATGTCACGATATGAACTTGCCAACACACCAACGCGTTTTCGGAGCCTTTTCCTGTCCGATCTCCATTTGGGCTCAAGAAGATGCCATGCTGATAAGCTCCTGACTTTCCTGAAAAATCATGAAGCTGACCATATTTATCTGGTCGGCGATACTTTCGATATCTGGCACCCGCGTGCCGTTCACTGGACGCGAACGCATGATCTGATTATTGATTTACTGTGTGAACGGGTCCGGCAAGGTGTCCGGGTGATTAATCTTGCCGGTAATCACGACCCCATGAGCGAAGTCCTGCATTCATCCCATTCCCGGCTCAATTCGGTTATTTCCTGTCACAGCTCAGTGGTTCACAAAACGAAAGAGGGCAAACGCTATCTGGTCGTTCATGGCGATTGTTGCGATTTCTGGCCCCTGCGGTCCTACACGTTTTCACGGCTGGGCAGCAGCATTGACGGGTTATTACACCGTTCACGGGTATCCCGTTTGTTGCAGCGTATCAGCGCTATGCCGGTTTTCCGCCAGCTTATCCTGCCGTTTACGCGTGCAGGCAGCGCTATTTCTCTGCGCTCACAACAACTGCTGGAAAAACGGCTGATCCGTTTCGCTGGCGGCGGCGGATTTGACGGCATCGTCTGCGGGCATTTGCACCGGCCCGTGTTACAGCACCGGGAAGGCGTGCTTTACGCCAACTGTGGTGACTGGGTGCAAAGCATGAGCGCCATTGCGGAAGATTCATCAGGAGAGCTCGTCATGCTGGACTGGGGGCAGTATCCCGGCGCTGAGCATCAGGGCACTGCACCTCTGTTATCACCTGTGCGTCAGAATGAAGGGGCATCATCATGGCTTTAAATACCGCATTAACCGCGACTTTCGGCAGTTTTCTTATTACGTTGCAATTCACGTCATTGGCGATCGCTTACTGGCGGTTGCGCCGCCGTGAGCGCAGGGATGAAACGCAGGAAACCGCAGAGTTTATCGCACTGATCAGGCCGCTGTGCGGGCTTAACGCCTTTGAAGAGGAAACGCTGCGTTCCAGCTTTACTCAGGATTACCCTGATTACGAAATCGTGTTCTGCGTGGCGTCGCGGTTTGACCCGGTGATCCCGCTGGTGGAAAAACTGATTGCAGAATATCCACATCAGAGGGCGCGCCTGCTGACTGGTGACGACAAAATATCGGCGAATCCGAAAGTGAACAATCTCCATAAAGCGTGGGAAAACACGACGGCTGATGTGGTGGCGATGGCAGACAGCAACCTGCTTTTGCCGCCGGATTATCTGCGTTCGCTGGCGAACACCTTTGATGAAAAAACCGGGCTGGTGAGTTCGCCTGCGACAGGCATTCGCCCGGGAAATTTGTGGGGTTCCGTGGAAGCGGCAATGCTGAATACCTATCAGGCCCGCTGGCAGTTTCTCTCAGATTTCATGGGTAACGGTTTTGCACAGGGGAAAACGCTGTGCTGGCGGCGCGAGGTGCTTGATAATGGCGGCGGTCTGGCGGCGCTGGGCGGTGAACTCGCTGAAGATGTGGCGTCCACCAAACTGGTACGCCGCGCCGGGCTGAAGGTGCGTCTGCCGGCGCAGCCTTTTGCACAACCCATCGGGCATCGCAGCCTGGACGCGGTCTGGAGCAGGCAACTGCGCTGGGCGCGTATCCGCCGGGACGGTTTTCTGGGGTTGTTCATACCCGAAATTTTTATGGGTTTCCTGCCGGCGCTGGCTGCCGTCACCTGGCTGACCGCCAGCGGTGATTTGCCGCTGATCGCTCCTGCCGTGCTTTTTGTGCTGTGGTTCGGCGCGGAATGGGCGCTGGCAAAAGCGCTCGGCTGGCCGCATCAGATGAGGGATATTCTGGCGATGTGTCTGCGCGATATCCTGCTGCCCGCCCTGTGGATAGGGTGCTGGGCGGGACGCGGCTTCAGCTGGCGCGGCAATCTCTCCGGTGAGAAAACGCTGTTAGTGGAAAAACTACCCGCGCCTGCGAGTCAGTCGCCGGGAAAATAAGGACCGTATGTTTGCTCTTGAAACCATTGAATCACTGATTAAAGCGCACGGATTGCTGTTTCTTACACCGCTGGCGATTATCGAAGGACCGGTTGTGACGGTACTTGCCGGCTACTTTGTGCGCCTCAACTACTTCAGTTTAGCCACGGTCTTAATCGTGGTGATGGCGGGTGAAGTGCTCGGCGATATTCTTTTCTATTCGCTCGGGCGCTGGGTTATCGGGCCGGACGGACAACCGCCCGGCTGGCTGGCGCGCCTCGGGCTGACGCAGCCCAGGCTGGAAAAAATGGTGCGCAGTTTCGAGCGCAAAGGCGGACGGTTGCTGGTGTTAGCCAAGCTGACCCATTCTGCCGGTGCGCTGGTGCTGACCGGCGCGGGTATGGCGCGTATGCCCGTGATCCCGTTTCTCTTCTACAACATCATCGCCGCCATTCCCAAGAGCCTGTTCCTGCTGGCGATCGGCTGGATGTTCGGCGACATCATCGCGCAGGTGAACAACTGGATCCTGTACGTCTCGCTGGGGCTGCTTATCGTGCTGGTCGCGGCAGGCGTCATGTGGCTGAGGTCGAAAAAATGATAACAGTGAGCTGTATTATTCCCGCCCATAATGAAGCGCTGCGCATTGAAAAGGTGCTGGATGCCGTGCGCAACCATCCGCTGTTGTTTGAAATCATCGTGGTGGATGACGGCTCTGCGGATAACACCACTGAAATTGCGCAGGCTAAGGGCGTCAGGGTCGTTACCCTGGCCCGCAATAAGGGCAAAAGTTACGCCGTTGCTGAGGGCATTGCGGCAGCCACCGGCAGCCATGTGTTAATGCTGGACGCTGACCTGGTGGGCCTGACTTATGATGATATTACCGCCCTGATACAACCGGTCGTGGAGTACCGTGCGGATGTCACGATCAGCCTGCGCCGGAACAGCCCCTGGATCTGGCGTGTGATTGATCTGGACTATATTTCCGGCGAACGGGTATTCGCGCGGGATCTGGTCAGTGCCCGTCTGGATGAGATCCGCTCGCTGGCGCATTTCGGGCTGGAAGTCTGGATCAACCGGCTGTGGATCACGGAGCAACTGCGGGTGCAGGTTGTTCGTTGGGAAGCGGTCATCAGCCCTTATAAAGCCAGTAAAATGGGCTGGCTGCGGGGCCTCAAAGCCGATGCGCTGATGATGCGGGATATCTTCCGGACCATCAGTTTGCCGGAGTCGGTAAAGCAAATTATCAGCCTGAAGCGCAAATGTCAGAGCCAGCCATAAGCCGGGTTTATTATTTGGTTACAAAAAAGGCAGTATTTTAGTAAAAATGATTTTTCTACATCACTCTGTTGCAAATCTACATACTCAATTTCTTCCCAGCTAGTAGACCAACTGATATCAATTATCATTAATAATTTGATAATGCGTCTTGTTGCCTGGGAGTTAACCCATTGTTAGCCACATTTATTATCGGTCTGCGTGAAGGTTTAGAAGCCTCACTGATCGTCGGGATCATCGCGGCTTTTTTACGCAAAAATGGTAAAAGCCTGACCGCCATGTGGGTCGGCGTTGGTCTGGCCGTCGTGTTATCGGTGATTGTCGGTGTGGCGCTGGATATGACTGAACGCGCTTTGCCGCAGGCCAGCCAGGAAGCGATGGAGTCGGTAATCGGCGCGATCGCCGTCTTCTTTGTAACGGGCATGATCATGTGGATGAACACGCACGCCCACAACATGAAAACGGCGCTGGAAAACGACGCCGCACAGGCGATCAGCCAGTCCAGTGCCTGGGCGCTGGCCAGTATGGCCTTTCTCGCGGTGCTCAAGGAGGGTTTCGAAACCAGCGTTTTTCTGCTGGCGACATTCTCCGTTGCCCAGTCAGCCATGTGGGCGGCGGTCGGGGCAGTCATTGGCCTGCTGGTGTCAGTTGTCATCGGCTGCGGCATTTATTTCGGCGGAATACGCATCAACTTATCCCGCTTCTTCCGTTTTACCGGGTTGTTTCTGATCCTGGTGGCGGGCGGGCTGATTATCACGGCACTGCTAACCGCGCACGAGGCTGGCTGGTTGAATATCGGTCAGCAACGCGTTGCTGATCTTAGCTGGCTGGTTCCCCCTGGCACTATCAGATCGGCGCTCATGACCGGCGTGCTGGGGATCCCGTCAGACCCGAACCAAATCCAGACGGCAGCATGGCTGCTCTACATCGTGATTGTGTCAGTGATGGTTTACTGGCCCGCGCGGCACCGCCCGTTGCCAAAAACGGCTGCCCGTCTGCAACTGACCTGTGCCGCAGTGATGGCGATAGCGGCGCTGTCGCTGTGTCTGTTTTATCCGACCTTTAAACTGCAACTCCCGCAAACCCTTCCGCTGGTGAGCAGCGACCCGCAGGATCCGGCGCCAGCCGGTGAGCTAAAACTGTTACCGGCTGGCAATAACGGCTACCAGCTTCGCGTGAAACCCGCCGGAGAGAACGCGACGTTGATCGCGCTTACGCCGCAGGCCTCGACCACCGGCAATCACGGCAGCCTGCAAACCCGGGAGTGGACCACCAAAAGCGCATTTTCCCCGCCGGATGCACCGGCAGTGCTGACGCTCGATCAGCTGGTAGCGCTGTATGGTAACCGCATCCCAATCGGTCTGAACCCGGCGATGCATCCGGGGCCTTATCAGGCGCAGTGGTCGGTACAGTGCACCGTCCAGGCTTCGGTGTCGCAGGGGGTTTTACTGAACGCCAGCGGGCAGGCCGATGAATTGATCACGTTGTCAGGCAGCGGTCTGCAATCGCCACGGACCATCACCGCGCGTAACCCGACATCTGCCGTATCGGCCTGTAACTGGCAGGTCAGCAGCGCTTACCAGCAGAGCGTTTCCGACGCGTTGCAACAAATGCAAATCTATCAGGACACCTATCGTTTCTGGGCTTACATGCTGCCAGCCATTCTGGCGGCGCTGGCTCTGGTTTTTGCTGTATCTGCTGTACGGGTTCTTCTGAGACTGCGCAACGAAAGGTCATCAGATGTTGATGAATATCGCCTTTCATTCGGTTCTCAACCACACACCAATTTGCCAAAAAATAAATAAAGGGTAGGAAATTCATGCGTAAAAAGATGTTTAAGAAAAAAGAATCTCTGATGACCGCTGCGGGCCTGACGGCACTGCTGATGCTTTCCGTTGAGGCACCGGCTAACGCTGCGCCAGCCCCGGTGAAAAATGGGGTGTCCGAAGTCAACATCACCATGACCGGTGATGCCGGTGGGACTTGTGTGGTTGATCATAATTCTGCGAAAGCAGGCCCGGTCACCTTTAACGTGGTGAATAAAACGGCGACAGCCATCACGGAATTAGAACTGCTGAGCAACAACCGTATCCTGGGCGAAAAAGAAAATATGGCACCGGGTCTGCCTGCGGTGAAATTCACCCTGACCCTCGACGGCGGCAAATATCAAATCTACTGCCCGGGTGCGAAACGCGAAATGATCGACTTTACCGTGACCGGTAAAAGCGCCGCGCAGCCGGTTGGCAGCACTGCAACTATCCTGGCGCAGGGCACTAAGGATTACGCGACTTATGTGAATGGCGTCGTTGATGCGATGGTGGTCGGGGTTGACCGCCTGAAAGCGGATATTGACGCCGGTGACCTGGCAACGGCCAAAGCCGATTACGCGAAAGCGCGCCCGTTCTATGAACGTATTGAATCTGATGTAAACGGGTTTGTATTGCCTGGTTTCAAAGCCACGGATAACGCCGGTAACCTCGATTACCTGATTGATATGCGTGCTTCGAACCTTGACCCGAAAGCTGGCTGGCATGGTTTCCATGCGATCGAGCGTGACCTGTTTGGTCAGGGCAAAATCACTCCGGAAACCAAACAGCTGGCGGCTGAATTGCAGAAAAACGTGGCTCAGCTCGATACCCTGACCAAAGCGCTGACTTACAAACCGGAAGATCTGGCAAACGGTGCAGCTGATCTGCTCGAAGAAGTTCAGAACACCAAAATCAACGGTGAAGAAGAGGCCTTCAGCCATTTCGATCTGGTCGATTTCGCCGGTAACGTAGAAGGGGCACAGCAAGCCTTTGCCTATCTGCAACCGGGTCTGGAAAAAATCGATCCGGCACTGACCAAACAGGTCGCCGCGCAGTTTGCTGCCGTGCACGACATGCTGGAAACTTACCGTGATTCCACCGTCCCGGGTGGCTACAAGTATTACACCGCTGAACTGAAAGCCGCTGATGCCGCTAAATTGAGCCGTACTATTCAGGCGTTGCAAGAACCCCTGTCTAAAATCGGTGAAAAAGTGGCGGCTAATAAAGGAGCCTGACTGAATGAGCGAAAAACTCGAACCGGCCAGGGAGGCCGGTAAGTTCTCCCGCCGTGATTTGCTCAAGGGCGCCGTCGTGGGGGCCAGCGCGCTGGCGATCCCGACGGTTTCCCATGCGCACGGTCAGGCGGCTGCCGCCCATGATCCTGACGATATGGTTGATCTCTCCCGGCAGCACGATTTTTATGGCGCAGGCGGACAGGTGGGTATCAGCACCGCGCCGCAGCGCCATATTATGTATATGACGTTTGATCTGACCACCACCAGCCGCCAGGATTTGCAGGTGCTGCTGGCGCGCTGGTCATCGGCGATTGCCCAGCTGATGAAAGGTGGCACGATCGGACAGGTTGAGCCGGCAAGGGACAGCGGCGTCGGCATGGATACCGGCGAAGCGATGGATCTGGGACCGGCGTCACTGACCGTGACGGTGGGGCTGGGGTCGCGGGTGTTCACCGATACCTTCGGGCTGACGCAGCACAAACCGGTGCTGATGCGTGAGCTGATGCAACTGCCCAGCGATGATATGCAACCGGAACTGACCGGCGGCGATCTCTCCCTGCAGGCGTGCGCCGACGATCCGCAGGTGGCTTACCACGCCATCCGCGACCTGGCGCGTATCGCGAAAAGCACCGGCGCTGCGCAAACCCGCTGGACGGTGATGGGCTTTGGCCGGGCTTCTGCGGGTAAAGGCCAGTCAACGCCCCGCAACCTGTTCGGGTATAAAGACGGCACGCGGAACATCACCGAAAAAGCGGATTTCGACAAATTTGTCTGGATCAAAGATGGCGGCCCGGCATGGCAGCAGCAGGGCAGTTATCAGGTGGTGCGGAAAATAAAAATTCACATTGAAAGCTGGGATACTGACCGTGTCAGCGATCAGAACAATGTGTTCGGACGTCATAAAGTTTCCGGCGCGCCGCTCAGCGGAACCAAAGAATTTGATACGCCGGATTTTAAAAAGAAAGATGCCGATGGCAATCTGGTGATCCCGGCCACTGCGCATATCAGCCTTGCCGCGCATGAGAATAATGCAGGCATTAAAATTCTGCGTCGTTCTTATAACTATACAGACGGCCTGAACAATATGGGGCAACTGGATGCGGGTTTGCTCTTTATCAGCTATCAGAAAGACCCCGCGCAGTTTGAAGCACTTCAGACCCGTCTGGGCGCGTCAGATGCGATGAACGAATATATTTCGCACATCGGCTCGGGGATTTTCTTTGTGCCACCTGCACCGAAAGAAGGCTCGTATATTGGCGCTGAAATGTTTGAGGCGTAACGGTTTTCCACGGTAAGCAACGTAAAGCCAGCCATCGCGCTGGCTTTTTAGTGACAACGTCACGCAGAGTCCCTTTCTATTAACGTAAACCCGATATCCACGACGTTATTCACGACCGGTAAACCTTCAATTTTATCGGCCAGCAGGGTGGCGGCTTCCCGGCCTATTCTTCCGCGATCGATGCTGATGGTCGTGATCGACGGGGCGGTACATCCGGCAAAATCCAGATCACCAAAGCCGACCACGGCGACATCCTCCGGCACAGAGAGCCCCCTGTCTTGTGCTTCGATGATGGCACCGTGCGCCAGCGTGTCAGAGCTGCAAATGATCGCATCAAAGGCTCCGCCGCTGTCCATAAGCTGCGCCAGCCCTTCACGGCCACGGCGCAAAGTGGCGGGCAACGGTATGGAAACCTCCTGAAACGTAACAGAACCTTGCCGTTCAAACGCCTCCATCATTCCCTTGTGGCGCAGCCCGGCCCGCTGATCCGGTGTCCACATCAGGCCAAACCGCCGGTGACCTTTTTGCAGCAAATAACCGGCGACGGCATGACCGATTTTTTCGTGGGAAAACCCGATCAGCATATCCAGCGGCGTCGGGGTCAGATCCCAGATTTCGACCACCGGGATCGCCGCATTCAGAATGCACTTTTTCAGCTCGTTGCTGTGGTGAATGCCCGTCAGCACAATGCCATCAGGCCTGCGTGAAAGCAGGGTGGCGACAATATCCGCTTCGGTTTCAGCGCTGTAGCCGGAAACGCACAGCAGCATATGGTAGCCGCGCAGCGCCAGCTCATCGGTTATTGCCTGGATCGTATCGATAAACATGCTGTTATTGATTTGTGGTACCACCACCGCAATCAGCCGGCTGCGCCGCGACGCCAGGCCTCCGGCCAGCATGTTAGGAATGTAGCCGGTCAGCTGCACGGCCTCTTTGACTTTCGCGACGGTTTTCGGGCGCACAATACCCGGCGTATTCAGCGCGCGGCTCACCGTGATCGGCGAAAGCCCCGCCGCGCGGGCGACATCTTCCAGCGTCGGGGGGCGGACGGGCATTTTTTTAGCGTCAGAAGCGTTTTTCACGGCGTTACCTTTCATAAATGATTGCGACATCATTGTGTGAAACCAGCAGAAAAACAGTATCGCAGGGATTGAAATACAAATCATGCTCACCGCCTGCACTGAAACAGTTTTTGTGATCGGTAACAAATTTATCCGCGCTGTTTATAGCCAGAGGAAATCCGCAGGTGTATCAATGATTGCGCAATCATTTTAAATGATCACCTAACGTGGAGGTTCATCAGATGGATTCCGGAACAAATTCTCAGGCAGTGACTTACGCGAAAGCGACAGGAACAAAAACGGCAGCAGAAACCGGTGACAGAATTGCGTGGGTGAAAATCTCGCTGTCGATTCTGCCTCTGGCAACGCCCGTCAGTGACGCAAAAGTCCTCACCGGGCGGCAAAAACCGCTGACCGAAGTGGCGATTATTTTTGCAGAAATCCGCACGCGCGACGGTTTTGAGGGCGTCGGGTTCAGCTACTCCAAACGCGCCGGCGGGCAGGGGATTTATGCCCATGCTAAAGAGATTGCCGACAACCTTCTGGGTGAAGATCCGAACGATATCGACAAGATTTATACTAAACTGCTTTGGGCGGGGGCTTCCGTTGGCCGCAGCGGCATGGCCGTACAGGCGATTTCGCCCATCGATATCGCGCTGTGGGATCTCAAAGCGAAACGCGCCGGACTGCCGCTGGCGAAATTGCTCGGTGCGCACCGCGATTCCGTGCAGTGCTACAACACCTCCGGGGGGTTCCTGCACACGCCGCTGGAGCAGGTCATCAAAAATGTCGCGATCTCCCGCGAAAGCGGTATCGGCGGCATTAAGATTAAAGTGGGTCAGCCGGATACCCGCGAAGATATCCGCCGCCTGACCGCCGTGCGTCAGGAACTGGGCGATGATTTCCCGCTGATGGTCGATGCCAACCAGCAATGGGATCGCGAAACCGCCATCCGCATGGGCCGGAAAATGGAAGCGTTCAATCTGGTGTGGATTGAAGAACCGCTGGATGCCTATGACGTGGAAGGCCACGCCGCGCTGGCCGCTGCGCTCGACACGCCGATTGCCACCGGAGAAATGCTCACCAGTTACCGCGAACATGAACAGCTGATCCTGGGCAATGCCAGCGATTACGTACAGCCCGATGCGCCTCGCGTCGGCGGGATCACCCCGTTCTTAAAAATCATGGATCTGGCCGCCCGGCACGGTAAAAAACTGGCACCGCATTTTGCGATGGAAGTCCATCTGCATCTTTCTGCCGCGTATCCGGTTGAACCCTGGCTGGAACATTTCGAGTGGCTGAACCCGCTCTTTAACGAGCAGCTTGAACTGCGTGATGGCCGGATGTGGATATCAGACCGCCCGGGTCTGGGCTTCACGTTGAGCGAACAGGCCAGAGCCTGGACGCAGCTGGAGTGCGAATTCGGCAAACGTCCGTAAATTCGATAACTTTTCATACTGTATAAACAGGGGAATAACTATGCCAGAAGTCATTGTGAACCTTGCCACAGGCCGGACCCAGGAACAGAAAGACAAATTGCTCGAAGGGATTTTTCAGGTGGTGAAAGACGTCACCGGCGTGCCTGATGAATACATCGTGGTGTCGCTGAATGAAACGCCGAAGGAGCACAAATCCCGCGGCGGGGTTCGTTACGATAAGCTTTAAAACGGAGGTGCCACTTTTTGTGGAAACACTTCCACCAGCCAGTCGATAAACACGCGCAGGCGGTGCGGAACGTGGCGGTTTTGCGGATACACCACATGGAACGGATAGGGCGCAGGCCGCCACTGCGCAAGGATTTCCACCAGCGTTCCGCGTTGCAGCGCCTCGCACAGGGAATAGCTGAACGTCTGGATAATCCCCAGGCCGGCCATTCCGGCGGCCAGATGGGCATTACTTTCATTCACGCCGATACGGTGATCGACCTTAATTTCCGCTTTATCGCCCTCGTGTTCAAACCGGAACGGAAAAGCCCGGCCATTCTGCGGCGACAGATAACTCACCAGCCGGTGGCCGTTTTTCAGCTCATCCGGATAAGCCGGTGTGCCGAAGGCTTTCAGATAGGCCGGTGTCGCGCAGGTGACAAGCGTCGCATGACCGATATTGCGGGCAATCAGCGAAGAGTTGTCGAGCGGGCCGCCGCGGATCACGCAGTCCACATTGTCACTGATGAGATCAACCGAACGGTCTGAGACACCCAGATCCAGACGGATTTCCGGATAACGCGACATAAAATCGGCCAGTGACGGGATCAGCACATCGCGCGCCGTTGAGCCACCGACGTCAATGCGCAACAGCCCGCGCGGCTTGCTGCGCACGGCGTTAAACGACGTATCGACATCTTCCAGATCGCGCAGAATACGTGCGGTTTTCTCATAATATTCGCTGCCTTCCGGGGTCACCGTCACGCGCCGCGTGGTGCGCTGCAACAGGCGCACGCCGAGATGCGCTTCCAGTTCCTGCACCATTTTGCTCAGCGTTGCATTGGGCATATCCAGAGAATCTGCCGCACGGGTGAAATTCCCCGCCTCAACCACCCGGGCAAATGCCCGTATTGCCGTTAACTGATCCACACGCTTTTCCCGCCGGCTATCCGAAGCATTGATTATACACACACGGGAATAGTCATTTTCATTTTTCGCTATTTTTCAATAAACCGTCAGGCGCTAAATTACAGCCATGCCTGAGGCGGCAGACAACGGTCACAAACCTCAGGCGACGTAACCTAATCTGACTTTGAGGAATGAAAAATGACAACTCCACTGAACGGTAAAATTGCACTGGTCACCGGCGGGACAAGCGGCATTGGTTTGGGTACAGCGAAAGAGCTGGCAGAACAGGGCGCGCAGGTCTTTATTACCGGACGCCGTCAGGCCGAACTGGACGCCGCCGTCGCTGAAATCGGCGCTGCGGCAACGGGCATCCGCGCCGACGCTTCCGTTCTGGCCGACCTTGATGCGGTTTATGCACAAATCGCCAAAACCGCCGGACGCCTGGACATTCTGTTCGCCAACGCCGGTGGCGGCGACATGCTACCGCTGGGCGGCATCACCGAAGAACACTTCGACCGGATTTTCGGCACCAACGTCCGCGGCGTGTTGTTCACGGTTCAGAAAGCCTTACCGCTGCTGACCGATGGCGCTTCCGTTATTCTGACCGGTTCCACCACGTCGGTTTTGGGCACGGCAAGTTTCAGCGTCTACAGCGCCAGTAAGGCCGCCGTGCGTAACTTTGCCCGCTCATGGGCGCTGGATTTGAAAGACCGCGGCATCCGCGTCAACGTCGTCAGCCCGGGCCCGATCCGCACGCCGGGCTTAGGCGACCTGGTTCCGGAAGAACATCGTCAGGGCCTGTACGATGCGCTGGCCGCACAAGTTCCGTTAGGCCGCTTAGGCGAACCAAAAGAAATCGGCAAAACTGTCGCGTTTCTGGCCTCTGATGCCGCCAGCTTTATCAACGGCGTCGAACTCTTCGTCGACGGCGGGATGGCGCAGGTCTGAGAATTAAAATGAGAGTCAGAATGAACCGGCGGAATTTCGCCGGTTTTTTTGTGCCCATCCACCAACCAAACCGCTATAACCCCGCTAAAATCCGTCTAACCAATGGCGGGTATTCGGGTTGTCACTAAAAGATATACGATATATTCTCTAAGTTCATTTCTTCGCCGGATTTGCTCATGACGATCGCCAAGCCGCTTCTCGATGTCCGCTCTCTCGCCATTCATACCGCCGCCGGTTTACCGCTGGTGAAGCCGGTTTCGTTACAGGTGAACCGCCGTGAAATTGTGGCGCTGGTCGGGGAATCCGGTTCGGGGAAAACCCTGAGTTCGCTGGCGCTGATGGGGTTGTTGCCGCCCGGCGTGAATATGACCGGTGGCGAAATCTGGCTCGATGATCAGAAGATTGCCAGCCCGCAGATGCCTTTTGACGCGCCGGTGCGCGGGAAACGGCTGGCGATGATTTTTCAGGAGCCGATGACCAGCATGAATCCGGTGCTGAAAGTCGGTGAGCAGATTGCCGAGGTGCTGGTACGGCATCAGCAACTGACCTGGAAACAGGCGCACCGTGAAGCGGTTGCGCTGCTCGGCCGCGTCGGGATTGTGAACCCGGAACAGCGCGCGAAGCAGTATATTCATCAGCTTTCCGGCGGGATGCGCCAGCGGGTGATGATCGCCAGCGCCATCAGCTGTAAACCGGCGTTGCTGATTGCCGATGAGCCGACGACGGCGCTGGACGTCACCATTCAGGCACAAATTCTGACGCTGCTGCAGGAGTTGCAACAGGAAATGGACATGGGCATTTTGCTGATCACGCATGACCTGAGCGTGGTGGCACGCTACGCCGACCGCGCTTACGTGATGCATCAGGGGAATCTGGTCGAGCAGGGGCCGGTGGCGCAGTTGCTGACAGATCCGCAGGAGCTGTATACCCGCAAACTGATTGGCGCATCACAGCCCGAACCGCGTGAAAAGACCGGTGAAATCAGCGCGGATTCGCCGCTGGTGCGGTTGCGTGGGTTGACCAAAAGCTATCCGCAGGCGCAGCGTCTGCCTTTTGTACCGGCGAAACGCCAGACGGTGCTTTTCCCGACCACGCTTGATATCCGCCGGGGTGAAATTCTCGGGCTGATTGGCGAATCCGGTTCCGGCAAAACCACGCTCGGGCGCGCCATTATTGGCCTGACGGACACCGACAGTGGCGATATCGAATTTGACGGTGTCTCGCTGACCCTGGCCAGCCACGGAACGCGGCAGAAAATGCGCCGCCGTGCGCAGATTATCTTTCAGGATCCCTACGCCAGCCTGAACCCTAAAATCACCATTGGTGAACAGATTGCCGAACCGCTGCGCGTGTATAAACTGCGGCCTGCGGCGCTGATTCAGGCGCGGGTAGAAGAATTACTGAAACTCGTCGGGCTGGAAGCGCATCACGCCAGCCGTCTGCCCGGCGCGTTTTCCGGCGGTCAGCGTCAGCGTGTGGCAATCGCCCGCGCACTGGCGCTGGAGCCTGAACTGCTGGTGGCGGATGAAGCGGTTTCGGCGCTGGATCTTTCCGTTCGCGGGCAGATTCTGGCGCTGCTGGATCAGTTACGCCAGCAGCTTGGGCTGACGGTGCTGTTTATCAGTCACGATCTGGCAGCAGTGAAACAGGTGTGCGATCGCGTGGTGGTGCTGTATCACGGGAAAATCGTGGAAAGCGGCGATACGGCGCGGGTTCTGCGTGCGCCGCAACATCCTTATACGCAAACCTTACTGGCTGCTGCGCCCGATATCACGCGGGCGCTGCAACTGCGTCGGGCAGGTTAACAGCCCGTCAGCAACGGCAGTTCGCGGTGCTCCGCCCATTCATGCCATGACCCTACGTACACCGCCAGCTGGCGATAACCGGCCAGCTGAAGCGCGGTGTACACCGTAGCCGCCCGTGCGCCGCGATGACAATAAATGATCACCCGCCGGTCAGGCGATAAGCCTGCGGCTTCTGCCCGCTGACGGATTTCCTCCGCGCTGAGAAATGCGCCGCTCTGCACCACATCTTCCCAGAAAAGCAGCGTCGCGCCGGGGATCCGGCCCGCGCGATGACAGCATTCATGCGCAAATTCACCGCTGAATTCCGTCGGGCGGCGCGCATCCAGAATTTGCGCGCCATTAGCCTGCGCGTTCAGCACTTCATCGCGGGTGGCGGTCAGGCCTTTCTGAAAAAAAGAGGAGGTGAATGCGTTCGGATTGTCCGGGCTGACCACCGCGCTGCGTCCGGTGCCGGGCTGTAATTTGCCGCCTGCCTGTGCCCAGGCGTCCAGTCCGCCGTCCAGTATCAGCGCGTTTTCGATGCCGCCGAACTGCGCAAACCATGCGCCGCGCGGGGAACGCATGCCGACCTGTTGTTCGAAAAAAACTGGCGTGACGTTGTCACTGATAGCCAGTTGTTGCCATGCCCGGTGAAAGGCATCCGCCATGCCCCGGATACCTGCAACGGTGCTGTCGGGAATAAAATAATCGTACACGTTGAGATGAAGCGCATCGGGCAACGTTTCTGCCTGCCACTGCGGGAATTCACGTACATCAATCAGGGCAAATTCCTGCCCGAGCTGGCGGCGCGACAGCAGTTCTGCGGCGCTGATCAGCACTTTATGATTGAGGTTTTTTGGTGTAGGTAAAGGATGAACAGCCAAAATCTTACTCCGGGAAAAGCGGCAAAAGCATGCCGGTTCCGCGTTCTGCGGCAAGTTTTAAAACGCGTGATGCGAGGGCAATGTCAAAAACGTTGAGGCCAAACGAAGAGAAATACACGCTGTCGTCAGCCGCCGGTCGCCAGCCGTCGAGCAGCAGATTGCCTAAATCGGCGTCCACGTGTTCGGGCAGGATTTTTCCGGCGCGGTACATCTGGAACAGGCTTTTGGCGCTGGTTTCACAGAAATCCCCCCATAAATCCACCAGCACGCGCGTCGAGCGGTTAATCGCTGCAAAGGACACTTCGTGATAACCGACCTGAATCACCAGACGACCGGCGCGGATCGCTTCCGGCCCGAGCAGCGGTTCGGCGGCGCTGGTGCAGGTGATCACGGCGCCAGCGTCCTGTGCCAGCGCATTGTGAAGATCGGGAACCCGAATCAGCGGCCAGGGGAATTGCGCGGTATCCACCGGCAACGCAGACGCACTGCGTTCCCACCAGCTGACCTGGCGCAGATCGGGGAACAACTGGCGAAGCATGTCGAGATGCGCCAGTGCCTGAACACCCGCACCGAGCAGTAACACACTTTGAACCGGACGCGGTGCGGCATGACGCAGCGCAAGGGCCGACACCGCCGCGGTGCGCGTGGCGGTCAGTGCGCCGCTTTCCACCAGCCCGAGCGGCTGGCCGTTATCGGCGCGGTTAATCAGCGTCAGCGCCATCGCCTGCGGGAGCTGGTCCTGCGCGTCCGGGCGATGGGCGGTCCATTTCACCCCGGCGGCGTTAAACCGCCCGCCAACGCTGGCGGGCAGCGCATACGCTTTGCCGCGCGGCGTGCCTAAACTGACGTGGGTTTCCGCAGGCATCTGCGCTGCATTCTGGCGCATCAGCGTGACAACGTCACAGATATCTTCCAGCGCGGCCTGCGGATCGGTGCCGCCAAGCGCCACCACGTCCGCGCGGCTCAGTGTGCGAAAACCCGGTGTCATGTTCAGTGCTCCAGCAACGTTTGTGCAAACGGATAAAGGGCCGGTGAACCGCCGCAGTGAACGAAAATCACCCGCGAACCTGCGCTGATTTTGCCTTGCTCCGTCAGGCTGATTAAGCCGTGCATCGCTTTGCCGGTGTAGACCGGATCCAGCAGCACCCCTTCGGCCTGCGCAACGCGGTAAATGGCGTTGATACCACCGTCAGAAGGCACGCCGTACGCGGTGCCGACAAAACCGTCTTCAATCCAGATATCTTCCGGCGTCCAGCTTTGCGGCCATTCGAGCAGGTCAGCGCAATCCTGCGCCATGGCTGAAATGCGGGTCTGGAACCATTCGGCTTTAGCGCTGACGCTGATACCGATAATTTTGGTGTCCGGCCAGTAACGGCGCGCACCGACGTACAAACCTGCCAGCGTGCCGCCGGAACCGGTTGGGGCAACGATGACGTCCGGCGCAGGTTCGCCGCGTTCTTTCAACTGAGCGTCCATTTCTTCGATGGCGCGGACATATCCCAGTGCGCCAAGCGGTGTGGCACCCCCCAGCGGAATAATCAGCGCCTTTTCTCCGCGCGCCTGTGCGGCTTCGGCGTGGGCGTTCATTGCGCCTTCAATCTGGGTGAAATAACCGTCGGGGTCGAGAAACTCCAGCTCCGCACCGAACAGTTTGTCGAGCAGCAGATTGCCCTGATATGTATCGGGCTGATTGCCACGCAGCACCAGCACCGGTTTCATGCCGAACTTACGTGCAGCGGCGGCAACCATGCGCGCATGGTTTGACTGATGTCCGCCGGTGGTAATCACCACATCAACCTCCTTACGGCAGGCGTCGGCCATCAGATATTCCAGTTTGCGGACTTTATTGCCGCCGCCGCCAAAGCCGGTGTAATCATCACGTTTGATATCCAGCGTGATGCCAAGTGAGTCGCCCAGTGTCGTCAGGCGCTCAAGCGGCGTGGGGAAAAACCCCAGTGGCACTCTTTCAAAATCATCGGACTGTTTCATGGTAAGTATCCTGCTGGTTTATTTTTAAAACTTTCCCGGGAGTTGACGCAAAACACCGGCGGCTTATACCGCCGGTGTAGAAAAAGGGGTGTCATCGCTGAATCCGGTGATCCAGTCAGTGACCGATTGCTGAAAACGTTCCAGCCCGCGCAGGGTGACGAATTCGTTCACGCCGTGTGCGTTGCCGCCGCGCCCCAGCCCGCCAATCAGGAAGGCCGGTGCCACGCGGGCGAAGGTGTAAGCCGGTGCGCAGCCGGGTGCCCACGGCCAGATTTGCGGTTTCGCGCCCTGCATTGCGTAACTGGCAAGCAGGGCGTCAACGCCGGGGCTGTGGTATGCGAAACGGTGGCCGGGATAACAGTCGTCGAGTTCCAGTTCCACGCCGTTGAATTCCGGGCGGGACAGCGTCTGGCGGATCACCGCCAGCAGGCTTTCACCGTCGATGCCCGGCGGGACGCGCAGGGCAATCTCGGCGCTGGCGCTGCGTGGGATCACGCCGCGCGATTCCAGCGGGTCGCTGCGGATTTCCGAAATATTCAGCACTGCGCCGTTGATCAGCTGTTGCAGGCAGGCCAGCGTATCGCCGCTGACGGATAACGTTTCGCTGCGGCGAAACGTCAATTCGTCGGCAATGCTGAACTGTGCGGCAAGTGTGGAAAGCAGGCGGTTGGCTTCTTCATCAATAGCCTGACGGGCAATCACACCGCTGTTGTGCGCGGGGGCGATGGCATTGAGTGCAGCCACCAGACGCCAGACCGGGTTGGCAATCCAGTTGGCGTTACTGGCGTGGATCGCCGCAGACGGGCCGCCCCATTTGCCGCCGCTGACTTTTAAGCGGCCTCCGCTCAGCCCGCTGAATCCGAGATAAACGCGCGGCTCGCCGCCGCCGTATTCGCACAGCGACGGGAAAAAGACCGCACCGGCGGCAGACACCGGGCACGGCTCCTGCGCCAGATAGCGGCGCAGCTGGCCGCTGCCAATTTCCTCTTCACCTTCCAGCAGTATTTCCAGATTGACGTTGAGTTTTCCGCTCTCACACAGTGATTTCACTGCCATCAGCATGCCCGCCAGCGGGCCTTTGTTGTTTTCGGCACCGCGTGCAATAAAGACTTCACCGACGCCCGGCCAGTCGGTCACGCCGCCGGTAAACGGTGGAAACTCCCAGCCCGCATTGTCCGCAGGCATCACGTCATACATGTTGTAAAGCACCAGCGTTTTTTCCGCCTGCCGGTCAATGCGCATATGCACCAGCGGCGGGGCGTCTTGCTGCGTTTGCTCGCTGACAGAAATCACCGGCACGCCGCCCAGTTCGGTACGGATCCAGTCTTCCAGCCAGTGCGCCAGCGCGCGTTGCTGACCCAGCTGGCCGGATACGCTGGTAAACGGCGTGATGGCAGACAGCAAATCCAGCGTCGGATAAATCGACGGCGTAATTGAAATACTCACAGGCGGATCCTCGGGTTCAGTACCACATAGAGCAGGTCGATAATCAGGTTGATGCCGACAAACACCAGCGCGGCCAGCAACACAATGGCCTGTACCAGCGGGAAATCACGGTTCTGAATGGCCTGTACGGCCAGGCGGCCAATGCCCGGCCAGGCAAAAATGATTTCCGTCACCAGCGCGCCGCCGAGCAGCGAGGCGAAATACATCCCCTGCACGGTGATGACCGGGATCAGCGCATTACGCAGCCCGTGGCGCACGACAATCCGCCAGGCACTCAGCCCTTTGGCACGCGCGGTACGGATGTAATCCTGCTGCATCACGTCAATCAGGCTGGCGCGGATCAGGCGCGCAATGGCGCTCATGTAATACGCGCCGAGGCTCAGGGCGGGCATGATGAGCTGACTGGCGCTGCCATAACCGCCGGACGGCAGCCAGCGCAGGTTCAGGCTGAACACAATAATCAGCAGCAGGCCGAGCCAGAAAACCGGGATTGCCTGACCGCTGAACGCCAGCAGGCGCGAGAGCAAATCCCACGCGGTGTTCTGGTACAGCGCGCTGACGATGCCGAGCAGCAAACCGGCAACCGTGCTCCAGAGCAGGGCGCTGACGGCGAGCAGCAGCGTGGCGGGAACGCGCTGACCAATTAACTCAGTGACCGGCTGGCTGTAGCGCAGGGATTCGCCGAGATCGCCGTGTAAAACGCCCGTCAGGTAATGCCAGTATTGCCAGATAAGCGAGCGATCAAAGCCCATACTGTGGCGGAAATTCTCGATTTCCTGCTGGCTCGAGCCGGGCGGCATCATGACCGCCGCCGGATCACCCGTGAGGTGCAAACTGTAGAAAATCAGCAGTGAGACGCCAAACATCACCAGTACGGATTGCCCGAGGCGTTGCAGGATATAACGCAGCATATCAGTCGAGCCTCGTGTGGGTTTTACGCAGCAGGCTGTCGCCAAGCAGGTTGCAGCCAATGACCAGCGCGGCAATGACCAGCCCCGGATACAGCACCAGCCACTGCGCGAGCAGCATGTAAGAACGGCCTTCGCCGATCAGATTTCCCAGCGTCGGCGTCGGTGGCTGAATGCCCATACCGAGGAAGCCAATCGACGCCTCAAGCACGATAAGACGCGGAATATCCAGCGTCAGCAGGACAATCAGCGGCGTCATCAGGTTGGGTAAAACGTGGCGCAGCAAAATGCGCGGCGTCGAAAAGCCCATGGCCTTGACGGATTCGATGTATTCCAGCTCGCGGATTTCCAGCGTTTTGGCGCGCGCCACGCGGGCATAAATTGCCCAACTGGTAACGCCCATGATCAGGATGATATTGGTAAGGGACGCGCCGAACAGCGCCATCACCAGTAAGATCAGCAGGATAAACGGCACTGCCAGCTGGATATCCATCAGGCGCATAATCAGCGCGTCCAGCCAGCCACCCACATATCCGGCAATCATGCCAAGCACCGAACCGATCACCGCCGCAATCACCGCTGCCAGCAACACCACCATCAGGGAGAGGCGCGTGCCCGCCAGAATGCGCGACAATAAATCACGGCCCAGCTGATCGGTGCCGAGCAGATGCTGGCCACCGGGCGCAGAAAACGCCGCCGCCAGATCGTTCTTCAGCGGATCCGGCAGCGGTAACCACGGCGCGAGAAGCGCCGGGATGATGACCAGCAACAGCAAAAGGCCGCCGAGAATACCGTCGCCATAAAAGCGACGACGGGGTTTTCTCTGCAAAGCCGAACGCAGTGAAATCATTTAAGCCTCAGGTCGAACAGCGGAATGCGGGAATCTGCGCGGCCTTTGAAGGTCACATTATCCGCACTGGCATACAGTGAATCTTCCTTGTAAAGCGGGATCAGCGGTTGCTGTACGGCCACAACCTGCTGGATTTGTTGTAAAATTTTCTCGCGTTTCGCCGGGTCAACCGTGGTGCGGCTGCTGTTAAGCAGGGCGTCCAGCTCCGGTGAGTTCACCGTGGAATACGGTTCGCCGGAATGCAGGATCGGATACAGCGCGGCATCGGCGTCCAGCGTCTGCGTGGAACCCCACGCCAGCATGTACAGCGGAGCCTGTTTCTGCGCCGCCACCTGCTGGGTATAGACCGACCATTCCGGGACTTCCAGCTCAGCTTTCACGCCGATCGCCGCCAGATCCTGCACGATCGCCTGTGCCACATCGGCGCTGGCAATATAACGACGCGGTGCCTGGAATTTCAGGGTGAAGCCCTGCGGATAACCGGCTTCGGCCAGCAGGGATTTCGCCTTCGCGACGTCCTGCGCCGGTGCCGGGATCGCGTCATAGCCAAAATCTTTCGGCCCGGCCATCGTGCCGGTTGGTGTGCCGAAACCGTGCAGCAAATCGCGGGTATACGCCGTGCGGTTCAGCGCCAGAGACAGCGCCTGACGTACGCGCACGTCGTTCAGCGGTTTCTGGTCGTTCTTCAGCCCGAGGTAAATCGTCAGTCCACCATTTTTCACCTGTTCAAGATGCACGCCCGGTTTGTTTTTCAGCGCAGGAACCAGATCGGCCGGAACGCCATCCACCAGCTGAACTTCTCCGGTCAGCAGGGCGGTGATACGCGCAGTGGCTTCAGGAATTGGCCGCCAGGTAACGGTATCGATTGCGGGCTTACCACGCCAGTAATCAGGATTCGCCTGCATCACCACTTTTTCGTCGGGGATAAACGTCTGCAAGGTGTACGCACCTGACCCGACCGGTTTACGCGCAAATTCAGCCGCGCCCACTTTGGTGACATACGCCGGTGGCACGATGTACGTCGGGTAACGGCTCATCCGCGTGGGCAGCAGCGGATCCGGGCCGCTGGTGTGAATTTTCACCTGATAATCGCCGGTGACTTCCACTGATTTGATTGTGCGGATATAAGAGATGGTTGGCGCATGGTTTGCGGGATCAAGAATACGGTCAATGGAGAATTTGACGGCCTGCGCGTTTACGGGTTCACCGTCGCTGAACTTCACGCTCTGGCGTAATGTGAATTCCCAGGTGGTATCGTCGAGTGATTTCCAGCTGGTCGCCAGCCCTGGCTGCAACTGCATATTGGCATCGCGCAGCACCAGCGTGTCAAAGAGGTTGTCCACCAACGTGGCGGATTCTTTCAGGAACCCCGGATCCATCGCCGTGGCAGAGGTGGTTTGCGCGATCACCAGTTCAGAGGCGAAAACCGCCGGAGTCGTGAGGCCAAGCAGCAAGGCCAGTGAAGCCAGTTTGAATGCAGGTGTTCTCATTTACGGTCATTCCCAAAGTGAAGCCGCCAGAAGCGTTGACGGAATTAAAGTGAAGTCACTGCGTCGAAAACGTTTAATCAATGTCCAATTCCTTAATACAGGATATATCCTATATAATGTATTTTTGGCAAGCCAGACTTTAAACCGCAAAAGAAAAGACAAATTTTTGCTAAAGGAAATGTCACATGTTTGAGATGGAAAAAGCGCAGCGAATCAGCCTGACCATGCAGGTTGAAGCCAAACTGAAAGGAGCGCTGATTGTCGGTGTACTCAAGCCGGGCGCGCGACTGGTCACGAAAGAGATTGCCAGCCAGCTGGGCACCAGCGTCACGCCGGTGCGCGAAGCGTTACTGCGGCTGGTCTCCGCCGGTGCGCTGGATGCCACGCCCGCGCAGGCGTTTCTGGTGCCAAAAATTGCGCTGTCGCGCTATCAGGAAATCACGCTGATCCGCAAAAACCTCGAAGGTCTGGCCGTGTCGCAGGCCTGCGAGCGCATCACCGCAGATAACATTGCGCTGCTCAGGACGCTGAATGCAGAATTTATGGCAGCAAAAGCGGAGAACAACGTTGAAGAGGCTTTGCAGAATAATCGCGAGTTTCGCTTTGCCCTGTATGAAATGGCCGGAATGCCGACGCTGACCGCCCTCATCGAACAACTGTGGGTACAAATTGGCCCGTGCTTTAACTATCTTTATCCGCAGTCTTCACCGATGACACAAGGAAAGCACAACTACGACCAGCTGTTGCTGGCGCTGGAAGCCGGCGATGGCAAACGCTGCGTTAAATTGATCCATAAAGCGATTGATGACGGCGCGGCTATTCTGGTGGAGCACTATTTTTCACAGGAATAATTCAGCGCTGTACTGACAGATCACGCCCACAAAAAAGGTGCACAAAAGTGCACCTTTTTACTCAGAACGCCGCAGCGTTTATCAGAACATCAGCACCATCCACGGGTAAGCAATCAGCATCATGCCGCCGAGGAAAATGGCACCGAAAATGGTGCCCAGACGCCAGTAATCTTTGGTCGGCAGATAACCGCTGCCGTAATAGATTGGGCTCGGACCGGTACCGTACGGGGTGATGATTCCCATCACACCCAGCGATGTCACCATCATCAGGCAGTAAACCGGCATATTGATGCCCGGAATGGCCGCTGCGATAGTCAGCATCGCCGGTAACAGTGCGGTGGTATGCGCCGTGGTACTGGCGAACAGATAGTGCAGCAGGAAGAATGCAATCAGCAGCATGACCGCAGCCACCTGCGGGTCGAAACCGTTGAGCAACTGGCCGCCTTCTTTACCCAGCCAGGCGATAAAGCCGACGCGTGCCAGGCCATCCGCCAGCGCGACCAGCGTGGCAAACCAGGCGAAAGTATTCCAGGCCGGTTTGTTGCTGGTAATGTCGTTCCAGTTCAGCACGCCGGTCCACAGCATCAGCACCACCACCAGTAATGCTGCCAGCGCCGGTTCAATCCAGGCAGCGGCAAAAATCCACATCAGCAGCGCAGAACACACGAAGATCAACAGCAGGATTTCGTTGCGTGACAATTTCCCGAGTTTTTCCAGCTCAGCCTTCGCCCACTTTGGTACTTCATCATTAATTTTGACTTCCGGCGGATAGAACCAGTACGCCAGCAGCGGCATAACCAGGATCAGAATCACGCCCAGCGGCAGGAACGCCAGGAACCACATCCCCCACGAGATATTGAACCCGACGATGCTTTTCACCAGCGCCAGCGCCAGCAGGTTAGGGGCCAGCGCGGATAAAAACATCGAACTGGTGATACAGGCCGCAGTAATGGCGACCCACATCAGATACGAACCGATTTTACGTGCACTCGGGTCATTCGGTTTGGAGCCGTAAAGCGGCGGTAAGTTGGCAATAATCGGGTAAATGGTCCCGCCGCTGCGCGCGGTGTTGGACGGTGTGAACGGCGCCAGCAGCAGGTCGGCGAAGGTAATCGCGTAACCTAACGTCAGGCTGCGGCGACCGAGATATTTCACCAGGATCAGCGCCAGGCGGCGGCCAAACTGCGTTTTGTCGTAACCGGCGGCGAACATAAAGGCACCGAAGATTAACCAGACCGTCGAGTTACCAAAGCCGCTCACTGCCCATTTAAAGGCTTCCGTTGGCATTTTAAACTTCGGGTTAGCAATTTCTTCCGGGCTGAACAACAGCCACTGGCTGAACAGGGCAATCACGACGACGCCGGTCAGGCCAATCACTGCGCCGGGCAGGGGTTCGAAGATTAAGCCGACAATCACCCCGACAAAAATGGCAAAGAAGTGCCAGGCATAAGGCTCAAGCCCTGCCGGTACGGGTGTCAGCAACAACAGCACTGCCACCACGACAGGCAGGAACAGCATGATCAGGTGTTTTTTTTGCCCCGACGGGGCAGGAACGGCCTTGTTAGGATCATTCAAATCAGATGTGGGTTTCATAGTTTTTTGTCTGCCAGTTATTGAGTGTGAGCTTTACGCCCCGGTTACCTGCAATTGCTTTTCATTTTGAATGGGCTTGCGTTATTTCACTGTGACATTGGAAATACATTAATTTCTCTTTACCCGAAATTTGTAACCTAATACTTAATCCGTATGAATCTGGTATGACGTGATTAAGACATTACGATTAACTTCAGCTGAGATTGCCCCATGAATTAATTTTTATTTAGCGGAATAACTGCATAAAAGGTGTGGTTATTTTTCTTTTAAAAAATTCCTCTTATGAGAATGTAGAGTAAATTTTCGTAAAAGCAAAACTCAGGGTTCAACTCGCTGATTTTACAGGAAGGATTTTTTATGTTAAACAAAAGTTGATTTTTGTCAACCCATCATTAACAATTGAAGGAGGTATTTGCGTTAATATCGGTTAAATAGACAACTCCTGTTCCCTCAAAAGTTATAACGGCATTTATCACCTATATAAGCAAATAAATTTTTATATTCATCACCTGCATCGGATTGCTTAATTCAACGTTAAGTAATGCGGCCATGGAAAATTAAAGACTTTTTAAATTTTGGAGTTGATCATAATGAATAAGCTGACCCCGGTACTTAACCCGCTCACGCTGCCCAATGGCGCGGTGTTGAAAAACCGCCTGCTGATGGCCCCTATGACCACCTGCACCGGTTTTTACGACGGCACGGTGACCAGTGAACTGGTGGAGTATTATCGCGACCGGGCGGGCAGTATCGGCACCATTATTGTGGAATGTTGCTTTATTGACCGTATGGGACCGGCGTTCCCTGGCGCCATCGCCATCGACAGCGACAACAAAATTTCCGGTCTGAAGAAAATTGCTGATGCGATAAAATCCAAAGGCTCAAAAGCGATCCTGCAGATTTATCACGGTGGCAGGATGGTTGAACCGGAACTGATTGGCGGCCGTACGCCCGTTGCGCCAAGCGCCATCGCTGCGCCGCGCGAGGGGGCGACCACCCCGAAAGAGCTGACCGGTGAAGAAGTGGAAACCATGATCACCAAATTTGGTGATGCCGTGAACCGTGCGATCAAAGCCGGATTCGACGGTGTGGAAATCCACGGTGCCAACACGTATCTGATTCAGCAGTTCTATTCCCCGAACTCCAACCAGCGTACCGACAAATGGGGCGGTGACCGCGATAAGCGCGCACTGTTCCCGCTGGAAGTGCTGGAAATCACCCACAAAATGGCGAAACGCTTTGCCGATGCTTCCTTTATTATCGGTTACCGTTTCTCGCCGGAAGAGCTGGAAGTGCCCGGCATCCGCTTTGACGACACGATGTATCTGCTGGAAAAGCTGGCGGCGCGCGGGCTGGACTATGTGCATTTCTCCGTCGGCCAGTTGCTGCGCCCGTCCATTGTCGATACTCAGGATCCGACCCCGCTTATCACCAAATTCCGTGCGATGCGTTCTGACACGCTGGCGAAAATCCCGGTCATCGGCGTGGGTGGCGTGGTGAACAAAGCGGATGCGGAACGTGGGCTGGAACACGGCTTTGACCTGATAGCCGTGGGCAAAGCCTGTATTGCCTATCCGGACTGGGCCGACCGCATTATCAACAACGATCACCTTGAACTGTACATCGACAGCCATAAGCGTGAAGAGCTGAATATTCCTGAGCCGCTGTGGCGCTTCTCACTGGTTGACGCCATGATCCGCGACACCAGCGTGACGGGGCGTAAATACAAAGCCGGGGTTTATCAGGAGAAAGTCGAAGCCGAAGCGCTGAAGCTGAAAATCCGCGTCACGCTGGACACCGACCGTATCACCGACATTGCGCTGGTGAAAGACGATTCGCTGGATGTGGACTTCACCACCACTTTTGAAAGTTTGCGTACCCGCATGCTGGTGGCCAACAGCCCGCACGTTGATGCCATTACCGGTGCGACCACCCAAAGTGAGGCGTTGAAAAAAGCTGTCTCGCGCGCAATGGCGACGTCCAGTAAAGAACATGTGATTGAAGAAGGGGGTAATCCGCAGGCACCGCAAAACTTTGACGTTGTGGTCATCGGCAGCGGCGGCGCAGGGCTGGCGGCAGCGATTCAGGCGCACGATGACGGCGCGCATGTGGTGATCATTGAGAAGATGCCGACCATTGGCGGTAACACGATCAAAGCCTCGGTCGGGATGAACGCGGCAGAAACCCGCTTCCAGAAACTCAAAGGTATCGAAGACAGCAAAGACCTGTTCTATGACGAAACGCTTAAAGGCGGCAAATTTAAAAACAATCCGGTACTGCTGCGCGAATTCGTCGAGCTGGCACCGGAAGCCATCGAATGGCTGGCGGCGAAAGAGATCGAACTGAACGACATCACCATTACCGGCGGGATGAGCATCGACCGTACACACCGTCCGGCAGACCGTTCTGCGGTAGGCGGGTTCCTGATCAGCGGGCTGGTGAAAAACATCAATAAACGCGAAATTGAAGTTCTGCTGGAGACATCAGTCGATGAGATCCTGTTTGAAAATGGTGTGGTGACCGGCGTTAAAGTGGTGGACGAATACAACGATACCCGCATCCTGAATGCGAAAAGCGTCATCGTCGCTACAGGTGGTTTCAGTGCGAACCGTGAAATGGTGGTGAGCTACCGTCCGGAGCTGGACGGCTTTGTTACGACCAACCACAAAGGCGCGACCGGCAGCGGGATTGCGATGTTGCAAAAGATTGGTGCAGACACCGTTGATATGGGCGAAATTCAGATCCACCCGACGGTGGAACAAACAACGTCCTATCTGATCTCTGAAGCCATCCGCGGCGGCGGGGCGATTCTGGTCAGTCAGGCGGGCAAGCGTTTCTATAACGAGATGGAAACACGCGACAAAGTTTCTGCAGAGATTATCGCGCTGCCGGAGAAAAGTGCGTGGGTCATCTTTGATGAGCAGGTGCGCGCCAACAACAAAGCGGCTGATGAATATATCGCCAAAGGTTTTGTGCTCAGCGCCCCGACACCGGAAGAGCTGGCAGTAAAACTGAATATGGATCCGCAGGCATTATCGGAAACCCTGCTGCGCTACAACCTGTTTGTGGTGGAGAAAAATGACGAAGATTTCGGGCGGACGACCGCGTTGCGTCACCCGCTTAATCAGGGGCCGTTCTTTGCGATCCGCGTCGCGCCGGGTGTCCACCATACGATGGGTGGCGTCACTATTAACACGGATACCGCGGTTCTGGATGCGCAGAAGCAAATCATCCCCGGCGCCTGGGCGGCGGGCGAGGTGGTCGGCGGCATCCACGGCGCAAACCGGATTGGCGGCAACGCCGTGGCCGATATCATCATCTTCGGGACCCTGGCGGGGAGGAAGGCGACAGCATTTTCGAAAGGATAAACAATACGCGTTGTGCGCTTAAGCGGGTATAGCTGCTGACAGCTGGATCGAGAAAGTTTCGGTTTTTCAATTGCAGTGATCGCTCAGCGGCTGACGCCGAAACCGACCAAAGAGGCCCAGGACGGGGCCTCTTTGGAATCTCCACGTCTTTTTCAACACGCGCTATCGCTGGGTCGATGGACATGTTCTGTTACTCCGGCGCGTGGCGCGAAATCTTGCCGCTACGCGGTGCCTTCATTTCGGTCTTCGAGCCATAGGTCTCGAAACGCTCATTCAGCAAGCTTTCTGAGCGCGCCAGTTCACCTTTTTAGAAGATTAAAACCAGTCTGCATTTGAATTTAGATAAGCCATTGGCCGCTTTCAAAAATCACGCTGGAAGGAGAGGTGGAAAACCGCGTATTTTTTCGCGCGGTTTGTAATCCGACTGGAAGGAACCGCGTAGCGGCGGGATTTTGCGGCACTAGCCGTAGTAGCTGAAACATAGCCAGCGAGCGATAGCGCGCAGTGAAAGAGCCGGAGATTCTTAAGAGGCGCGGCGATAGGCGCCTCTTAAGGCCAGTTTGGGTGGCAACCCAAGGTTTTGATTTTGACCTGAAGCCAGTTTGGGTGAAACCCACAATCCTGACCTGATCTACTCCCCGCGCCATATCTCCTCCGCCAGCCGGTAAAAATTCCCGCCCAGCACGTCTTTGATCACTTTGTCGCTGTGGCCGGATTGCAGTAAATACCCGACGACCTCTTCAAGCGCAGACGGCGCGACGTAATCACTGACGCCTGAATACTCTTCCGCAGGCCAGTATTCAGGGTGCGCGGCGAGAATTTCATCGGTGCTGGCGTTACCGACCGGGAAGGCATAATCGAGCGCGATGGCAACATGGCGGGGCCCGGCGACGTTAATCAGATAATCAGCGTGGCGGGCAAACAGGGCGGCATCCGGCTTACCGGCACCCAGGAATTTCCCGATACCGTTAACGCCGATAATACCGCCGGATTTCGCGCAGGCGCGGATTTGCTCGTCGCTGATATTGCGTCCGTGCGCGTGAACGGCTTTCGGGTTCGAATGGGAGAAAATTACCGGTTTGCGGGAATAGTCGATCGCCTCGAGACTGGTCTGAAGGCTGCAATGCGATACGTCAACAAACATCCCGACGCGGTTCATTTCGTCGATGACTTCCTTGCCAAACGTGGTTAAACCCGTGTTTTCATCATGACAGCCGCCGCCGGCCAGATTGTTGCGGTTATAGGCGAACAGCATCTGCCGCACGCCAAGATGATGATAAAACTCGACCATTTCCACACGCCCATCCAGCGCATTCATGCCTTCGATATCAAAGGTTATTGCCAGCTTTCCGGCGGCGCGCGCGGTGAGAATATCTTCGGGCTGGCTGACCAGCAGATAATCATCGGCGTGGTCGAGGATCCAGTGGCGGAAGGCCGCCAGATTCCGCACTGTCTGCTCCCACGGCAGGACGTCAAACCCGACATCCACCGACAGATAATGTACTCCGGCATCGCGCCAGAGCTGCAAATTATTCAGATCCGCCGCCGGATCGGGCATAAAACCGGAGTGTCCGTCCCACACCAGCGAACCGGAAAAAAGTGAACGGGCGCGTTGTGCGATGTCTGTCTGCGTCATGTCGGAATTTCCTGTAATAAAAAAGTCTGAGCGGGTGACTGCTGCGTTAAGACGTTATCCAGCCAGCCAGGTTCGAGAGTCGGTTCTGCCTGTAACAGGCGCGCGGTGTAATCGTCGAAAGGCGGTGCCAGCACCGTTTCCCTCAGGCCGTGACGCACCAGTTTCCCCCGGTGCATGACGGCGACGGAATGCGCGATGCTGCGCACGGTTGCGATGTCATGGGTGATGAAAAGCAGCGTCAGACCGGTGGAGTGCTGAAGCTGCCGGAACAGCGCAAGTACGCCTTGCGCGACCAGAGGATCCAGCGCTGAGGTCGGTTCGTCACAAATGAGAATGTCCGGTTCAGCCGCCAGCGCCCGGGCAATCGCCACACGCTGTTTCTGGCCGCCGGAAAGCTGAGACGGAAAACGATCAATCAGATCGCGTGAGAGTTCGACCTGCCCGAGTAACTGGCTGATTTGCTCGCTGAGCGCCGCGCCGCGTAAACCGGTGCGCCGGGCCACGTTACGTCCCACCAGTTCGCGTACGCGATGGCGCGGATTCAGCGCGGTGTCCGGGTTCTGATAGATGTACTGGATCCGCTGACGCTGCGCGGGTGTCCGGCGCTGACAGTCAAATGACAGCGCTTCACCTTCAAGCGACAGCTCGCCGGATGTGGGTTTTTGCAAACCGGCCAGCGTGCGGGCAAGGGTAGATTTCCCCGAACCCGATTCGCCGACTAATGCGAAAGTTTGCCCCCGCGGCAGGGAAAGTGAAAACCGGGAAATGACCGGCTCGCCGCTGCCATATCCCACGGTGAGATTGCGCAGTTCCAGCACGGGTGCCGTTTGCGCAGGCGTAGCCAGCGGTGCGGGGTGTCGGGTACTGAGCAACGCCTGCGTGTAAGCCTGTGCAGGCGCACGCAAAATCTCCGCCGTGCGGCCACTTTCAACCGGCTTGCCGTGGCGAAGCACCAGCAGGCTGTCGGCAATCTGAGATACCACGGCAATATCATGCGAGATATATAACGCTGCGGTGTGAGTCTGTTTTACGGCGCGGCGGATGGCGGCCAGCACGTCGAGCTGGGTCGTGACATCCAGCGCGGTGGTCGGTTCGTCAAACACAATCACGTCCGGCGATGAACACAGCGCCATGGCGGTCATTGCGCGCTGCAACTGCCCGCCGGAAACCTGATGGGGATAACGACGGGCGAACTGAGCAGGGTCGGGTAATCCAAGCAGACCAAACAGCTGCAACATCCGTTCCTGTGCTGCAGTTTTGCTGATGACACCATGAAAACAGGCGGCTTCAGTCACCTGCGCACCGAGGGTTAACGCCGGATTAAACCCGGCACTGGCCGACTGTGCCACATAGCAAATCCGTTTGCCCTGATGTAAGGCTAAATGCGTCGCATCCTGCGGCCGGTAGACGTTGCCGAGAAACGTAATCGCGCCGCTGAGCGGGCGTAACGCGCCACGATAATGCCCCATGACTGCCAGACCGAGCGTGGATTTTCCGGCACCCGATTCTCCGATCAGCCCGAGCACTTCGCCCCGGCGCAATGTGAAAGAAACTTTGTCCACCAGCACCGTTTCCCCGAAGCCCACGCTGAGTTCATGCACCTGCAAAATGGCGTCAGACATTACAGAATCTCCTGTTGTTGCAGTTTTCTGCTCAGCGCATCGACCAGCAGGTTGATAGCGATCACCAGCAGGGAAATCGCCACTGCCGGATAGAAGGCCGCGCTGACGCCAAACAAAATGCCATCTTTATTTTCACGGACGATAGCCCCCCAGTCGGCGGCCGGTGGCTGAATGCCCAGCCCGATAAAAGACAGCGTGGAGATGAACAGAATGCTGGCGCTGAACTGCATTCCCCATTCGGCCAGCAGCGGGAAACGGGCGTTCGGCAGCATTTCCCGCGTGATGCGATACCAGTGGGTTTCGCCTGCCAGTATTGCCGCTTCCATATAATCCGTGGCGGAAATATGCGACGCAAGGCTGTAACCCAACCGGTAAACCCGGGTAGCGCCGATGGCGACCAGAACGGCCACCAGCGTGAGGTTGGTTTGCGGTAAAACAGCCAGCGCTACCAGCGCAATGATCAGTGACGGCAGCGACATAAAGAGATCGTTCAGCCGCGACAACAGCATTTCAAATCCGCCACCGACGCTGACAGCCAGAAAGCTCAGCAGCGTGCCGAGCAACGTCGCCAGCGCCGAAATCACAAAGGCAAAAAACAACGTGAGGCGCGCGCCGTAAAGCAGGCGGGAAAACAAATCCCGCCCGAGATTATCGGTACCCAGCCAGTGCGTGGCGCTCATGGGTTGCCAGATGTCACCGGCGATCTGACCGGCCTCAAAAGGCGCCAGCCACGGAGCCGCCAGGGCGGCAAGGATAAATACCACCAGCAAAACGCCGCCGGTGATAGCGCTGACAGAAGAGAACAACGTTTTCATTTTGGAAATCTCAGGCGGGGATTCGCCGCCATCGCGAGCATATCGACCAGCAAATTAAGCAGGATATAGACCGCCGCAAAGACCAGACCGCAGGCTTCGACCACAGGAATATCGCGCACCGTGACGGCATCCACCATGTACTGACCTACGCCGGGATAAACAAAAATTACCTCAATGATCATGGCGCCCACGATCAGCCCGGCAAGATTCATGGCAATCACGGTCAGCACGGGCGAAATGGCATTGGGGGCGGCATGCTTCCACAAAATACGCAACGGCGGCAGGCCTTTCAGGCGGGCGGTTTCCATCCACGGCGTGTTGGTGACGGACATCAGCGCACTGCGCGCGGAACGTAACATGTTCGCCAGAACGGCAATCGCCAGCGTCAGCACGGGTAAAAGCATCGCGGAAAGCCGGTCAGGCAGGGTCATGCCGTCGTAGATTGTTGAAGGGAAGGTGGACACGCCGACGTGCAACACCAGAATCTGAATAAGCAGATAACCGATGAAAAATTCCGGCAGGGAAAGAATGAGCAGCGATATCAGTGTAATGAGTCGATCCGGCAGGCGGTGCAGATAGCGCACGGCAAATAACCCGCCGAGCAGCGCGACGGGCACCGCCAGCAGCGCCGAAGCACCCGCCAGCCATAATGAGTTCAGCAACCGGTGCCCGAGCTGGGCGCTGACCGGCTGCTGGCTGGCCCACGACAGCCCGAAGTCACCGTGGAAAATCTGCGCCACCCAGTGCCAGTAGCGCGTCACCAGCGGTTTATCCAGCCCCAGACTTTGCCGGATGCTGGCCATCGCTTCCGGCGTGGCGGTTCTGCCCAGCGAGGTAGCCGCAAAATCGCCGGGCAGGGTGTTCACCGCGATAAAAATCAGCAGCGAAACGCCCCACAGCAAAATCACCGCCAGCAACAGGCGGTGTCCTAATGCGCGTGCCAGCGGATGACGGGGTGTGGCAAAACTCACCCCGTTAGCCAGAGTTCTTTTCATCAACTGTTCAGCCAGACGCGTGAAATTACCTGACCGTTTGATAAGTCGTTGCCGACATCCTCGGTATAGCCCTGAAGTTTGTTGCTGCTGGCGTTCAGATAGTTATTGAATACCGGCAGCAGCGTGCCACCTTCGTCGCGCACAATCAGCGCGATATCGTGGTAAAGCGCGCGACGTTTGGCTTCATCTTCTTCTGCTCGCGCCAGCTTCAGCAGGCTGGCAAACTGCGGGTTAGCGAAGTTCGTTTCGTTACTGGCGGAGGTCGGGCCCAGCTCGAGGGAGTAAATCAGATCCTGCGTTAAACGCGTTCCCCATGACGATACGCAGAACGGCTTGTTACGCCAGACATTATTCCAGTAGCCGTCGTCAGGCTGGCGGCGGATATCGATTTTGATACCGGCTTTTTGCGCGCTGAGCTGGAAAAGCGTGGCAGCATCAACCGCGCCGGGAAATGCGCCTTCCGCCACGTCGAGCACAACCGGCCCTGTGTAACCGGATTTCTTAAAGTGGAACGCCGCTTTCTCTGCATCATACTGACGCTGCGGGATATCGGCCGGGAACAGCGGGTAGGCCTTGTTTACCGGAAAATCATTGCCCAGCGAGCCATAGCCGCCCAACACGCGGTCGAGGATCTGCTGGCGATCGATGGCGTATTTTAGCGCAAGGCGCAGATCGTTATTATCGAAGGGTGGCTTATTAACCATCATCGGCAGCGTGTAATGTCCGCGCCCCGGCGTGTTGTAAACCGTTACCGGGCCATTTTTGAGCAATGCCACAATCTTCGGGCTCAGGCCGCTGATGAAATGTACTTTGCCGGTGGAGAGCGCTGCCACACGGGAAGACGCGTCGTTAATCGCAATCACTTCTGCGCTGGCAACGTGGCCGCGTTCGCTGTCCCAGTCGTGCGGGTTTTTCTCCAGTTGGGTGTAGACGCCCGCTTCGAATTTCACAATGCGGTAAGGACCCGTGCCGATGCCAGCATTGGGATTTTCTACGCCGCCACCCGGTTGGATTTGCAGGTTCCACAGCGAAAGCACCAGCGGAAAATCAACGTTACTTTCATTGAGCGTCAGGGTGATTTTATCGCCTTCCGCCGTTACCGACTGAATGGACGACAGGTACGCCACCACGCCGGAACGGGATTTCGGATCACGATGGCGGAGAATGGTTTTCACCACATCGTCGGCGGTCAGCGGTTGTCCGTTGTGGAACAGCACGCCTTTGCGCAGCGTAAACACCCAGCGCGTTGATTTTTCGCTGCCTTCCCAGCTTTCCGCCAGGCCGGGAATGGCTTTGCCGCTGGCCGGATCGGTGCGCACTAACGTGTCGCCCCACGCGCAGCCAACGACCATCATGTAGGAACTTATCCAGGTGGCCGGATCCAGCAGGTCGGTGGTGGCCGCGCCGTCAATCCCGAGTTTGAGGTGTCCGCCTTTTTTCGGCGTGTTGTCGGCAGCCTGAGCGGGCAGCGTCAGGCTCATGCCTGAGGCGGCTCCGGCGGCCAGAGAAAATTTGAGAAAATCGCGACGATTCCAGGAAGTTGACATTTTATTATCCTAATTTTATGTGCTGAAACGGTGTAAATACCCTGCTGCTATTGACCACCCGAAGCGGTCGAAAAATGCCCCAAAGGGGCGTAATCCTAAAAAATGGGTAACATTTTGTCTAATGTGAAAAAAAGATAAGTACATGATAAAAGTGGGAATAACACCGATGGCATAGCGGCACGGTTGCGGCCATGTTAATGTGCGTTTTTGCCTGCCAATCTTTGCCAATAATAAAAGCCTGCTAATAATGAAAAACAATCACGATCTGGCCGTTATGCACTGGGGGACGTACCGCGTCACCACGGATGACGGTGTTTTGAAATCTGTTAAACCGGTGGAATGGGATCGCAACCCGTCTGAAATCGGCCAGTCGCTGGTCGGTGGCGTCGACGGTGAAAGCCGTATCCGCCGCCCCGCGGTGCGCCTCGGCTATTTACAACACGGCGCGGCCTCACGCGAAGGGCGCGGGAAAGAGCCGTTTGTAGAAGTCAGCTGGGACACCGCGCTATCGCTCATCGCAGGTGAACTTCAGCGGGTGAAAACCGAACACGGCAATTCCGCGTTTTATGCCGGTTCCTACGGCTGGTCCAGCGCCGGGCGTTTCCACCACGCGCAAAGCCAGATGCACCGGTTCTTCAACCAGTTTGGCGGCTACACCGGCAGCACCAACACGTACAGCCTGGCCGCCGCCGAGCGCCTGTTACCGCACATCATCGGCGACCTGGATGTTCTGCAAAAACAACACACGCACTGGTCAGTTCTGGCCGGAAACTGCGAGCTGTTTGTCGCCTTTGGCGGCCTGCCGTGGCGCAATGCGCAGGTTAACGGCGGCGGCGCGAACGATCACTCCCTGAAATACTGGCTTCAGACGATGGAGCAAACTGGCACACGCTTTATCAACGTCAGCCCGGTGAAAAACGATCTGTCTTCGGTGAAATCCGCGCAGTGGATGTCCCTCAAACCGGGCAGCGATACCGCGCTGCTGCTGGCGCTGAGCTATGTGTTGATCGACGAATCCCGCTACAACGCGGATTTCGTTGCCAGCCATACGGTCGGCTTCGACACCTGGCGCGATTATCTGACCGGCACGAAAGATGGCAAAGCCAAAACGCCGGAGTGGGCAGAGCCCCTGACCGGTATGAGCGCGGAAAGCATCCGGGCGCTGGCGCGTGAGATGTCGGAAAAACGCACGATGATCAACATCGCATGGTCATTGCAGCGGGCAAGGCAGGGCGAACAGACTTTCTGGGCAACAGTGGCGCTGGCGTCATTGCTCGGGCAAATCGGTACGCCGGGCGGTGGGCTGGGTTTTGCCTATGCCTCGACTAATCTCGCCGGTTCCGACCGTCGCACTTTCTCCGGCCCGCGTTTGCCGATGGGCAAAAATTTGGTGCACGAACATATTCCCGTCGCGCGACTGTCCGACATGCTGCTCAATCCGGGCGCGGAATATCAGTTTGATGGCAAAAATTGCCGGTATCCGGATATCCGTGTGGTGTACTGGGCGGGCGGCAACGCGTTTCACCATCATCAGGACATCAACCGGCTCATCAATGCCTGGCGTAAACCGGACACCGTTGTGGTTCACGAACAGTACTGGACGGCGCAGGCGAAATTCGCCGATATCGTGTTGCCGGTGACGACGTCGCTGGAGCGTGAAGATATCGGCAGTGCCAGCAATGACGGCTTTATGATTGCCATGCGCCAGCATATTCCGCCGTTCGCGCAAGCGAAAAGTGACTACGGCATTTTCGCTGAACTGGCGGGCAAAATGGGCTTTGGCGAGGAATTCAGCGAAGGGCGCGACCCGGCGCAATGGCTGCGCCATATCTATGAAATCTCGCGTCCGCGCGCGGAAGCCGACGGTATCGAACTGCCGGATTTTGAAGATTTCTGGCAACAGGGAAAAATGGAATACGCGCGCCCGGACGCGCCGCAGATCTTCCTGAAGGCGTTTCGCGATGACCCGCAAGGCTCGCCGCTCGCCACGCCATCGGGAAAAATCGAACTGTTTTCGCAGACTGTCGCCGGTTTTGATTACGAAGAATGTCCCGGTTTCCCGTTCTGGTATGAACAGGATGCGCAGGAACAGCAGGCATTCAGCGCCCGATGGCCGCTGCATCTGCTTTCCAGCCAGCCACGTACGCGTCTGCACAGCCAGTACGATCACGGTGCTGTCAGCCGCAGCACCAAAGTGCAGGATCGCGAACCGTTGTGGCTTCACCCGCAGGATGCAGCGGCGCGCGGCATCACCGAAGGCAGCATCGTGCGCGTCTTTAACGATCGCGGGGCGATTTTAGCGGGCGTGCATATCTCGGAAGATTTGCGTCCCGGCGTGGTGCAGATGTCTACCGGGGCCTGGTATGACCCGCAGGATCCGACGCAGCCGGATTCAATCGATAAGCACGGCAATCCGAACGTACTGACGGAAGATCGCGGGAGTTCGCGGCTTGGTCAGGGGTGTACCGCGCAAAGTTGCTGGATTGAGATTGAACGCTGGGATGCGCCACTGCCGGATGTGACGGCGTTTCAGCCTCCGGCTTTTGTCGGGGCAGATTCGTAAATCTATGACGGTGCGATTCAGCCAAACGCCTCTTTAATCGCATTAATAAAGCAGCGGATTTTCACAGTTTGCCTCAGCCCGGCCGGTGTCAGAACATGCATCGGCCGGGAAGGGCCGGTGTAATCCGGCAAAATCTGCACCAGCCGTCCTTGCGTAATTTCCTCATTGAGCACATCTTCCGGCCCCAGCGTCACGCCGTAACCTTTGACCGCAGCATGCAACAAGGCACGCCAGTCATTGGCACGCAAACGCCCGGCGGGGTGGACTTCATGCGTTTTCCCGTCCTTGCTGAATATCCAGCGGCACGGATCCTGCGGTGACCAGATCCCGTAAACCAGACACGAATGCTGCGCCAGGCTGGCAGGCGTATCCGGCACACCGTTCTGCGCCAGATAGCCCGGCGAAGCGCAGGCAATCAGCCGGTAAGGCCGGAGCGGGCTGGCAATCATCGGGCCGTCGGTAAGTTCGCCAATGCGCAAAATCACCTCATAACCCTCCTCGACCGGATCGACCATCCGGTCGGTCAGCGTCAGCTCCACCTGCGTTTCCGGGAATTTATCCAGGTATTGCGTAATAAAGGGCGCAAGGGTCGAAGAGCCGAAAGTCACCGGCGCATTCACGCGGATAACGCCGGAGGGCGTGGCTTTCATTTCCAGCGCAATCGCATCGGCGGCTTCTGCCTCGGCCAGCACCAGTTTGCAGCGTTCATAGTAGCTGCGGCCAATATCGGTCAGGTGCTGGCGGCGCGTGGTGCGGTTGATCAGCACCGTGCCCAGCCGCGATTCGAGCCGGGCAATGTGCTTCGCCACCATCTGCGGTGAAATCCGCAATGCCTCTGCGGCGGCGGCAAAAGAGCCCAGTTCGGACGTCCTGACGAACACATTCATGCTGGTTAACCGGTCCAAGATTCGCTCCTTTTTGTTGTTTGTCTGTATCGATGACGGCGATTTATCAACACTGAGTATTGAATTATTCTTTATCTTTCTGCAACGAAATGAAAGGTGAAATCATGAAAATAGGCATTATTGGCGCGGGGTTTGTCGGCCGCGCAGTCGCCAAACTGGCACTAAAGGCGGGGCATCAGGTGATGTTGAGTAATTCACGCGGGCCGCAGACATTGTTCAGCCTGAAACCAATGATTGGTTGTGAAATCGGTACTGCCACGGAAGCCGCAATTTTCGGTGACATCGTGGTGATTGCCGTGCCGCTGACTGCCATCGGGCAATTACCGGCCGCCGAACTCGCCGGGAAACAGGTCATCGACGCAGTAAATTATTACCCGGATCGCGACGGTCAGGTGCCCGAGTTGGATAACCACGCTACGACGACCAGCGAATATCTCGCCGGTTTCCTGCCGGGTGCGGCCATCACTAAGGCGTTCAACTCGATTCGGATGATCGATCTTGAAAACGAAGGCTTACCCGCCAGCGACCCGCAACGCCGCGCACTCCCGCTGGCCGGTGACAACGCCGAAACGAAAAAGCTTGTGACCGGTTTATACGATGCGTTTGGTTTCGACGTCGTTGATGCAGGCGCACTCTCTGAAGGCTGGCGCTTTGAACGCGGTACGCCGACCTATTGCGTGCTGATGTCGAAAGAAGATCTGAAAGCGGGACTGGAGAAGACGACGCGGGAAGGGCAGTAATACAGGCATCAAAGCCCGGAGGGATGACTGGGTTTTGATGTTCAGAGTGATGTTGTCATATTTTTTGGATATCGTTTTATCTATGCGGTTATCCGTCCGTTCCATGAATCTTTGTGTATTATATTACCGTTACAATGTTTCCATGTAATTGATTCATAGCGTAATTGAATATTTTCTAAATGTGTTCCTGTCATCCCACCCGGAAACAAGTTCGGGGTAATTGCAGTTACTTTTATATTTTCCAAAATAATATTGAAGTATTCGCTTTCTATCCCGGCATCCAGAATTTGATACATTTTAAGGACTGCTGATTTGAGCGTTAGCCCATTTGTTAAGGCCTGATACAGAAAAGGCGTTACTCGGTCAAATTCCTTTTGCAGTGTAATCGGTTCATGAACTCGGGTGCCTGTTAATCTTCCAGTGTGTGCATCCGCAGGAATATGCATATTATGACTCAGCGATTTTATCTCAATTGAGCCAATTCTCCCTGTCACTAACGACTCTCCAATAATTGGAGAGCCATTTTCGTCATTTAACCAAAGATAAACTGGATTTGACATACGAGAACCTTTTTAAGTGAATTGTGATGTTCTTAATTTTTCCCGAAAAACCTATCAATAATATTATATAATCCGTATAGAAAGACCAGCCAGAGAGCCATGCCAATAAACTTCGCAGGCCATGGTTCAAGCTTCATAATGCACAGTAGTGAGCCCATTATTACCAACAAGGGATATAAAAATTCCAGTGCATAGTAAACTAAAAATGACAGAGTTTTTCTTAATGCATTAAGTATGGATTTGACAGTTTTAAAAAATAGCCGATTGTCATGCATTCAGTTTTCCTCTCAATTTTTCCATTATTTTTCTGAATGCAGGCGCTCCCTGCGTAACGCGAACTTGTATCGCATCAACGAAGGGTTGTGCAGAGGCTTCAAATAAAAAATAAAGAAGATCGTAATTTCGTTGCCTTAGCATCTTGTATATGTCTGGGCTCTGTTGTTCCAACCTTTCTGACGTTCTTATCGAACGTTCCATCATGCCGCCAATGAGCAGAACACCGGTTAGCGCGGCTATGGGTCTTGATTTAAAAGTGGCTGTTATAAAAGAAACACGCTCTAGTACGGCGGCAGTGGTGATCGATATTATTGTATTGGTTCCCATCCTCCCAATGATTGATGCGATGACATTACGATACACTTTATCTTGCGCTGACTCAGAGAGATATTCATTGAACGTATTAAATACCATGCTCACAGCATTAGTTATATTTTCATAATTAAGAATGTCATTTTTAATGGCATCAGCCATTCTTATTCTGGTGGTTTCGTGTTTGTAGTGGGAATCTGTATCAAAAACCCCATACACCAGATACCCGAAATCGAGAGGAACAGTAAGTGCACCATGCACTAACCCCGTGATAGTTTCTGGAGATAAAATAATTTCCGCTATCCGATCTGCTATATCATCAGTATCTGTCATGTTAGTCCATTAAACAGTAAGTTATTACATTCTTTTCTAAATTTTCTATCGCCATTCTTTAGCATTTTCTAATGCCCGCTAATATACTCCGGTGGCTTGCGTGGGTATAATGCAAAGAATCTATGCATTATGGATGATGTATAGATTTGAAAAATTATCTGTTCTTCTTAATTATGTGAGTATACATAAGGGTCTGTGCAGCGTATGAATGAAATTTCATTTGAGAAGAATTAGTATCCCTAAATATTTATTTGCTGGATTTGCAAATAAAACTTCGTCTCCCCCTTCGCAGGGGGAAGCGAAAACAAATATACATTCATTAAATTGTATTCCAAAAAAATGACCGGCAAAAAAACAAGCAAATCTGCCGAATTACATAGCCTCTCGCCGCTTTCAAAAATCACGCTGAAAGGAGAGGTGGAAAACCGCGACTCTTTTCGCGCGGTTTGAAACCCGAGTGAAGGGAACCGCGCAGCGGCGGGATTTTGCGGCAATAGCAGAAGTTACTAAAACATAGCCAGCAAGCGGTAGCGCGCAGTTAAAAGCGTGGGTGTCCAGAGGGCGCGCGCGATAACGCGCCCTTTGGGCCAGTTTGGGCGGCGAGCCCAAGGTCTTGATTTTGGCCTGAAGCCAGTCTGGGCGGTGAGCCCAGGTTGCTGGCCTCAAACCCCTTCCGGCACCCACGCCCCCTGCAATTTCACCTGCGGGAACCCCGCTGTCAGGATGCGCAGTTCGGCGTCGCGTGGCGTGTTATCGCCTTGCCCCTGAATGCTGACAATATCCTGCGGGCAGGCGGAGAAGGCGACATAGCAATCCATCTCGGCGCGCAAAATGATGTAATCACCCGGGCGTGTGACGACCGGCAGGGTTTTCAGCGTGCGGCCATCGGGCTGAACCTGGATATTCATGAAAATGTTGAACGACGCCAGGTTGCCGTGCGGCAAATTAACACCCAGCTCCGCCATGCCTTCGAACAGGTTGTCGTGGCAGTTGCGGTGCGGTTCGGTGCAACCGAGCAGTTCGTAACGACGTGCATCGCAGGCGGCCATAAAGGTATCGTGGACGCCCGGCGACGTGTCGGCCACCAGCGTGAGAATAGGGTGGCGCTGGCTGGTGATAAAGCTGTCGCCGACCTGCGGATTCAGCCGCTGATTCCACACCCGCGTGGCTTCCATGCACATATATTCACTGACGTCCGCCGCGTTATACGCCCAGCAATCGACCACCTGGGTTCCGTGTAAATTCACCACCTGCACCGCTTCGCCCTTTTTCAAATGCACCGCTTTGCCGTGGCGCGCCGGAATGAGCTGGATGTCGCGATGTTCAAGGTCAGCTGACATGTTTTTTCTCCTGGTTAATGTTGCAGGCCGCGACGATAGCGCGTCATGCGAAATTCAATATGGCGCGCCAGCCAGTCAATCAGGCTGTTCAGCACCCAGTAACACAACGCCACGGTGAGATAGATCTCCAGCGGCGCGTAAGTATCCGAAATCGCCTGTTTGGCGGCGTACATAAATTCCTGCACCGAGACAATCGACAGCAGGGCGGAATCTTTGATGAGGCCGATCATCAGCCCGACCAGCGGCGATAACATCTGCGGCAGTGTTTGTGGCAAAACTACGTCACGCAGCTGTTCGGTGCGGCTCAGCCCCAGAACCCGGCAGGCCTCCCACTGGCCGCGCGGTAACGCCTCAACCGCGGAACGGATCACCTGTGCGATATACGGCGCGTAATACAACGTCAGCGCCAGCACGCCAACCTGTGGCGAACTGAACGTGATGTCGTATTCCGGCAAAACGAAGTAGAGCAAATAGATGACGATCAGCAGCGGCAGTGCCAGCGTCAGGCTGGTGTAGGCCTGCAGGATCCGCTGCCAGAAAGCGGGCGCACGCATCAGGGCGGTCGCCATCAGCGTGCCCCACGCCAGTGAGCAAAATGCCGCGATGGCGCAAAGTTTCAGCGTCGCGATCATACCGTCGCCCAGCGAAGGTAAAGAGGTGATAATTGCCTGCCAGTCCATTATGCCGCTCTCCTTTTAGCTTCGAGGTGGCGTACGGCACCGATCAGCGGCAGCGCAATCAGCAGATATCCCGCTGAAACCAGCAGCAAAACCTGCGTCGCGTCATAGGTACGGGCAATCACAATTTGCCCGGCGTAGGTCAGTTCGGTGAGTGCCACGACTGACGCCAGCGGCGTGGTTTTCAGCAAAATAGTAAACTCGTTAACCAGCATTGGCAGGCTGGCGCGCAGGATTTGCGGATTGATCACAAACCACCAGGTCATCCAGCGGCTCAGCCCCAGCGTACGGGCCGCTTCGCGCTGACCCCGGGTGACCAGGCTCTGGTTCACCCGCAAGATTTCCGCGACGTAAGCACCGCTGTTCATCCCGATCGCCAGGACTGCGGCGAGCATCGGATGTCCGCCAAGCCCCAGACGCGGCAGGGTAAAAAACACCACAAAAAGCTGCACGATGGCCGGTGTGCCGCGCATCAGGCTGACATAAAGCCGCCCGAACGCACGGCACGGCCACGCACGGCGGAGCTGGAGAAAACAGACAATCTGCCCCAGAACGATGCTGAGCAGCGCCGCGAGGGCTGTCAGGATCACGGTCATCAGCAGGCCACGCCCTAATTCGGGAAAGGCGGCAATGACCTGTTCACTCAGCCCCAACATGCGTTATTCCTCGCCAAAAGCGGACAAATTTTCCGCCACTGACAGCCGCAGCGGAGCAGGCTGATCGTTGCCTTCAATGCCGGTGCAGCAGGCGGAAACAATAAACAGGGTGTCAGCAACGACGCGGCAGGTGATGCTGTCGCCCGGCTGGGTGCGGTTGACTTCAGGCAGAATTTCACCTTCACGCGTCAGACGGACATGCATAAACAGATTGATCGGATCTGGCAGTTTCGGAACTTGCATACCCAGACGAGCCAGCTCGCTGCTCACCGATTCTATGCAACCTTCGCCCTGATAACCCTGCTCTGCCAGCCATGCGGTGGTGGAACCCGGTAGCAGCAGGTCGTGGCGTTTCACGCTGTCTTTGCCCAGTACCATGACCGGACGACGGCGGTTATTCACCAGCCGCATCCCGGAACCCAGCAGATAGCTGTTGCTGAATACGCGGGTGTGGTGGACGGACAACCAGACGTCGGGATCGGTCAGGCTGAATCCAAACAGGGAGGCGACGGCACCTTCACCCAGTGCGGTGATGCGCAGTAACTGACCACGCAGCACACGGATGGAACCCGTCTCGCCTGCTTTAATGTCGACCGGTGCGGCAAGCGGACGCACTTCACTTTCGGCCCAGGCCTCACGCATTAACAGCATGCTGAATCTCTCCGTGGTAATGATTGCTGACCTGAATATCGATTGGCGTTACCTGCAAACCGTTGCCCGGGATGATGTCCTGCGGGCAGGATGAAACGGCGCAAATCAGGTCACACAATGCTTCAAACACGATGCAGTCACCGGCTTTACTGTTAGGGTCGGTGACTTCCATCCGGCCATCGGCGGTGACCGGGCCGTTCTGGAACAGATTGAACGGCTCCGGCAGGGTGAAGTAAGTCACACCGTGCGACTTCATACCTTCGAGCAGGTTGTCGACGCAGTTACGGTGGCCCTCAACGCCAAAATCGATGCTGAAACGGGTGCGGTCACAGGCCGGTACGTTGGCATCGTGAATGCCGATAGTGTCGGCGACAATGCGCAACATCGGGCGGTTTGCACTCGACCAGAGTGAGTCGCCGGGTTTAAAGAACAGTGAGCGCAGGTGCTGGCGTGTATGCACCGGCGAAAGCTTTTCACTGAGGTCATCAGCGCTGACCGCCACAAAATCGGCGGCCTGCTGGCCCTGTGCGTCAATGACGGTAATAAATTGCCCTTTGCTCACCTTGAAGGTTTTGCCGTGACCGGCGGGAACCGTCAGCATGGATTGGCACATAACTTACTCCTGGGGAATGAAATTACTGGCGGGCACAACAAAAGTGGTGCCGAGATATTGTTTTTGCAGCGCGCTGAGTTCGCCGTCTTTTTGCATCGCCAGAATGTGGTCACTGATGGCTTTGTTCAGGCTGGTGTCATCTTTACGCGTCGCCCACGCCATCCACTGAGAAGGGCCGGCTTCACCTGCCTGTACCACTTTATTTGGGTATTTTTTGACGATCGGTGCCAGAACCGAGATATCGTCGAAGACGAAATCAGCGCGTTTGGTCATCAGTGTGCTGACTGTCTGATCCAGCGTATCCACGCTGATAATCGTGATCGGTTTTTTACCTTCTTTGGTCAGCGTCTCGTTAAACCCTTTCAGCAATTGCTCCGGCACGCTGGCACTTTTCACCGCGCCGCTCAGGCCGGAGAGATCTTCCGGGGTCAGCGTTTTGCCGCTGAATTTTTTCGCCTCACTTTCACGTACCAGCACACCGTTAACGGTTTTGCTGTAAGGCACGGTGAACAGCACCTTTTTCGCGCGCTCGGCGGTCACATTCAGGGAAGAGCCTTCGGCATTAAACGACCCTGAAATCAGGCCAGGCAAAATGCCGCTGAAGGCGGTTTTCTGAAACTCGAGTTTCACACCCAGGTCTTTGGCGAACGATTGCATGATCGCCACGCTGTAACCGGTGATCTCGCCTTTGTCATTGGTGAATTCATAAGGTGGGAAGGTCGGGTCGATGCCAACGGTGATTTTTCCGCTGCTCTTGATATCAGAAAGCGTATCAGCCTGAGCGGTTGTTGCTGCGCCGAGCGTGAGCAAAGTGGCGATCAGCAGTGCTGTTTTTTTCATTATGGTAGTTCCCTGGTGTTGGTGAAATGTCATTCACAACAGAGCAGGTTTCGTGCCACTTTTTTAACCAGCATGCAGATGAAAATAACCAGAAACGTTTTTTTCTTAGAGAATCAATAAGAAACATTTGTTTCTTTATCTGGTAATTAAATTTCTCTGGTTTCACGCCGCCAAACAAAGGCGGCGCGTCAGAATGCCATATTGCACTGTTTTGGGGGGAGTTGTTCACGCCATGCACCGGCATGGCGCAGTGTTATTCGAGTTCGTCGAGACTCTGATGGAGGGCTTCAATGGCGGCAAGCTGGTCGCTGCCAGATTTCCCCATGCTGCGTGCTACCAGCGAACAGAGCAGGTTACACACGCCGGAAAGCGCGACGGTGCTGTCAAAAATCAGGCTGCCATCGGTGTGACAGCGAAATACCCAGCGGGCGTGCTTTGCCGGTTTGCCCGCCAGAACGTCGGAGATATAGAGCATCGGCACATTGAGTTCCTGCAGGGCACCCATGGCGGCCTCCAGTGCGGGCATTCGCCGGCGCAAACCGACGCAAATCGCTATATCCTGCGGCCCGAGTGCGGCCAGTTGCTCTGCCAGCGAATCGCCGGGGCGCGGCAGCAAACGGACATCCGGGTGAACGTGGATCAGGTCACGGTAGATCAGCATTGCAATACTCTGGCTGTGACGCCATCCCATCACCACCACGCGGCGCGATTTGGCAATGGTTTCCACGCAGGCGGCCATCTGATCGCTTTCCAGCGAGCGGAAGGTATTCACCAGGTTAGAAATCTCTTTTTCCAGATGGTTTTGCATCAGGCTGTCAGGGGGCGAAGCGCTGGGTGCGGCCTGAATATACAAAGGCGAGCCGCTGTTTTGCATTTCACGCGCCTGACGGCGGGCGGCATCATAGCTCTCATATCCGATGTGGCGGAAAAAGCGCGTTGCGGTGGCTTTGGATACCCCGGCGCTTTGTGCCAGTTCGGTGGCGGTGTTCATTGCTAACTGGCCTGGCGCCGCAAGCAGGACGTCAGCTAAACGTTGCTCGTGCAACGAGAGCTGATCCCAGTTCTGGCGGATACGGCCTTCTAACGATGCCGTTTTTGCGTTCATGCATAATCCCCGGAAAACAAAAGTCTCATCCTGCACAGAACGTGCCGGGTTGTCATCCGGAATCTGATCCTGCGTATTGACAGCGGGATGCGGAAGATGGTTGTATTATACAACCGTTTATTATCCATAAAAGAATAACGCATGCCTGACCCGGTATTAATAGAAGAAATCCGCTCATCCTCGCGTCTTATGGTGCGTGAGCTGGGGTTTATGAATTCAACACTGGCGGCCACTGACTATTCGCCTTCTGCCGTACACAGCCTGGTGGAAATTGAAAATCAGGGCGCAATGACTGCCGCGCAACTGGTGCTGATCCTCGGGCTGGAAAAGTCCAGCGTCAGCCGGATGCTTTCACGGCTGTTAGCGGCAGGGGAATTGCGGGAAGAACCCTCTGCTCATGATGCCAGAGTGAAGCAACTGAAACTGACCGAAAAGGGCCGGCAGACGGTCAGCCGGATAAATGACTATGGCGCGATGCGGGTGATTAACGCGCTGGAAAAACTTGATGATACACAGCAGTTAGCCGTGGCGAAGGGGCTGACGACTTACGCCCGTGCACTTGAGCGCTGCCGCAGTGTGCATAGTGCCTCGCCGCTAAATAATATTGAAATTATCACCGGCTACCAGCCCGGCATGATAGGCCGGATTGCGGAAATGCATGGCATGTATTATGCGAAAAACTACGGATTCGGGCATTTCTTTGAAGGTAAAGTCGCGTCAGGGCTGGCTGAGTTCGCGGGACGTTTACATGAGCCTTGCAATCAAATCTGGCTGGCCGTCAGCCACGGAAAAATTATTGGTTCTGTCGCCATTGATGGTCAGGATCTCGGAAATAACGAAGCGCATTTGCGCTGGTTTATTCTCGATGAGGGTTGCCGGGGAAGCGGAACAGGCAGGACGTTGCTCCGTGAGGCGATGACGTTTTGTGATAAACGCGGGTTCGACGCCGTTCAGCTCTGGACCTTCAGTGGCCTCAATGCCGCGCGGCGTCTTTATGAGTCTTTTGGTTTTGAATTGTTCAATGAATGGTCGGGCGATCAGTGGGGAATGACCATGACTGAACAGCAATTCACCCGAAAATCTGCGGGTCAGCGTTAATCCGCTCTGACTGAAACCCGCGTAGTCAGGGCAATGGCGGCGCTGATGACGGTAAACAGGGCAATGATCCACGACATTGTCCACGGCGTACCGTCACTCAGCAGTGCCAGCAGTAAAGATGAAATGATTCCGCTGCCATATTGCAGTGAGCCCATCAGCGCTGACGCGGAGCCCGCCACGTTGGGCACTTCATCCAGTGCGGCAGCAGCTGACGTTGCCGCTATCACACCGTTCATTGAGAAGAAGACAAATACCGTGATGACGATGATGACCACGCCGCCGGTTTGCATTTTTACCGCAAATGCCAGCACCAGGGCGGCGAGGGCGGCAATAAGCACGGCGCGTTTAAGCAGCACTTCAAGCGGATAGAGATGGACCAGACGGCGGTTTGCCAGGCTTACGGCCATCAGCCCGACAATATTTACGGCAAACAGCCAGCCGTAGTGCTGCGGATCCACGCCGAAATAGGTGATATAGACAAAAGGTGAGCCGGTAATAAAGGCGTATGCTGCAACATAATAGAAGGTCAGACATAACGTAAAGCGCATGAATCTGACGTTCGTCAGCAGGGCATAGTAGTTGCGAAATGCGCCGGGCAGGGAGGCTTTTACCCGTTTTTCTTCCGTGAGCGTTTCCGGCAGCCAGAATAAAGAGATAAACATCAGTGCACCGATCACAGCCAGTAGCCAGAAAATGGTGTGCCATGTGGTGAATTTAATCATTTGCCCGCCCAGCAGCGGGCCGGCAATCGGCGCGATGGCCATGATGATCATCAGTGTAGAAAGCATCTGTGCCGCCCGTGTCCGGCTGAACAGATCACGAATCATCGCCCGCGCCAGCATCGGGCCGGTACAGGCACCGAGTGCCTGAAAAACACGCCAGAAAACAATTTGCGGAATATTGTCAGCCAGGGCGCAACCTGCAGAGCCGATGATAAATAAGGCCATTCCCGCAAACAGTGGCAGCCGGCGGCCAAAATGATCGCTGATCGGCCCCCAGATTAACTGTGCGATGCAAAAACCGATTAAAAAACCGGTGATGGTCAGCTCCGCATTACCGTGCAGATCCTTTGCCATCAGGGGCATTGCGGGCAGATAAATGTCAGTAGACAAAGAGGTGAACGCCATTAACGCGCTGAGGATAATAATAAAAGTCAGTCCGGCCGATTTTCCGGTGGCAGTTTGTGCTCGCGCGTGAGATTCATTCATCGTTATTCTTCTGGTTTTCAATAAAGAAACGTATGTTACCGGTAAATCTGCAAAGGATAATCCCCCGAAAGAGCATAGGCATATGAGTGGGATTCATTAATGCAGTTGGTTATATTAATTTATGCAAATATCCCTTCGTTCCGTTTTCTGTGGAGATGGTTATGTCAGATAAAATGCCTGCCCGCTGCCATTGTGGCGCGGTTGTATTTAAGGTCGGACTGATTGACGGGTTGAATACAGCCCGGCGTTGTAACTGTTCATTCTGCCGGATGCGCGGTGCCGTGGTTGCAGCCGCATCGGAGATTGAGATCGTGAAAGGTAAAGAGGTGCTGACGGAATATCGCTTTAACAGCAAATCCGTTGCCCATTACTTTTGTTCCGTCTGCGGTATCTACACATTCCACCAGAGCCGTTCGAACCCGGAACAGTTCGCCGTGAATGTTGCCTGTATAGACGGCGTATCGCCGTTTGATTTTTCTTCACTGAAGGTGACTGACGGTATTAACCATCCGAAAGACGGCGGCGGGGGCGGTGTGGCAGGCATTTTGTCCTACCAGCCAAAGTAATTTTTGAAATCACTCCACGCGGCTGCGTGGAGTTTTAATCGCACCGGAAGTATCAGGCGATGCGGGTGAATTCAGCATCAATCGCTTCGGCCTGATGACGCCATGTTTCGAACTGACGCTGGCGCTCCTGGCTCTGCAACAACGTCTGATCCAGTTCACTGATTTGCTGCTGCAGGCTGATGTAATCACCACAAAACTTCTCTTCGAAGTCACTTGCGCTTAGCAAATCCTGCAGTTCCTCTCGCTGTTGTTCGAAGTTATTTTTCATGACAAGGATCGTTTCAACGAATTTTTTCTCACGTTTGGCTTCCTCCCAGCTATCCCATGCCTCTATTGCCAGCCCGACAATCGCCAGTGCGCCGTTGATGTTTTTCGCCAGATTAACCGCGCCCCAGGGTTTGAAATTTAGCATTTTCCCTAAATCCAGTCCGACCGCCTTAGCGACGGAAGCGATCCCGTCACGGGCGGCAATAATGGTCGTGTTATTGACCATTTTGCTCTTCACCACATAGTCCAGGCCTTGCCTGCCGAAGTTGGTCAGCGTGTTGTTATAATGATTAACTTCATTATCATAGCTCTGGCGTATTTTATTGAGCTCGTGCGAGACGGATTGCAAACGTAGGTCAAATTCATTTTGCAAATGTGTTGAAAGAATTATGCCCCCGTTGCCAATTTTGCGTTCAAAGAAATCAGCAAAAGTTTCCATGCTTTGCCCCTGCAGTTGCAGGATGAGATCGGTAAAATATGTGTTCACAAATGTGCGCAGGCCAACCCTGACATTAGTGATATGACCCTTTGCGGCACCCAATTGCGTTTTCAGCTGGCTGCTCATCACGCTAAGATTTTTCACTTCGCCGCGAATTTTTTCATCCCGCTCAATGGCCACCGGCAACTGCCGGGTGAGGACGTCCCGGACGACGCTTTTTCGCGTTTCTTCTACCAGCACCATCGCGCCGCCATTGTGCTGGATCTTCTCCGTTGTTGCCATTTGCAGACCGGCAATATGGGAAAGAGAACGGAATTTATCCGGGTTAGATAACCAGTACTCCGTGCCCATATCGAAGGGGTTAGCCGCGACAGCAACGATGCTGAGTTTATTCTGCTCATCTGGCGTCAGGGCAATCAAATCTTGCAAACGTGATGTCACGTTCTGATATTTAATGGCTGCACTGGCCTGATATTCGGCTTCATCTTCTACATCGGCGACTTCATCAAAACGGCTCAGCACAAAGACCGTGCGATCCAACAGGTTCAGTGTCCGGAATAGCCAGAGCAAATCTTCTTTATGGCTTTCTTTAATGGGATTCGTGGAGTTCATGACGTACAGAATCAGATGTGCTTCACTCACATACTTTTTCGTCATGTCTTTATATTTTTCCTTTGAATCGCTGTCCTCTTTAAATCCAAACAGCCCCGGGGTGTCGATCAGGACGAAATCCGAACCGACATCATAAACTTTGATCTCGTTGGAGGACTCCTGATGACTGATGTTCATGCTGGCTTTATCCAGCTTTTCCATCCATGCAGCGGCAATGGATGTTTTACCTTCAGAAAACCCGCCAATAAGCGCAATTTTGAGTTTTTCATTGGCGGCGGTGTGAATCGCCGTTTGCAGCTTATTATTTAACTGCGTATCCATCTGGATCCCGAATTCCTCGCCTTGTTTCAGGAAAGCGCTCAGGCTATTTAAAATATCGAGGGCCCGGGATTGTCGGGATTTAAATGCATTCAGCGTTTTTTCCATTATTTTTCTCCTTCAGGTATCAGGCTGTACGATAATGCGGTGAGTTTGGTCACGGTGTCGTGTAATACGCGCTCTATTTCAGAGGCCTGCTGTGCCGGTTCTTTAAGCATAGTTTTCAACCCGGCGACTTTACTGTCCAGTTCAGGGTAGGCTTTCTCCAACCCTTCAAAAATTGATGATCTTATTGATTTCTCGACCTTTTCAAGGTTTTCATCCGCAGATTTTCGTTGTTGGGACATTTTATATCCTGAGCTGAAGAAACTGCGCACTGCTTTATAAGCGGCAAATGCCATGCCCGCCAGGGCCGGTGCCAGAACCAGCCAGCCAACGGGGTTCCAGAACAGCAACGCGCTACCCGCGAGTGTTGCTATCAGGCTGGTGAGCTTCAGACCATTATCAATATCTATTTTCAAATCAAAATTATTATCAATTTTCAAACTGGAATAAGTGGATACGATTTCTCCGGCAAACTGCTGGAAGCGGGTAATAATACCTGAAACTTCCTCCCGAAATATTTCCAGTTCTTTTTTCAGTTGTTCCGGCAGGCATTTTTCCAGACTGGAATGTTGTTTTTTAATGCAGGCATCCAGCGCATCTTTAAATTCATCGTTGCTGATGTCCTTTTCGATAACCTCATAAATTTTTTCACGGGTGGTATTGCGGAAGGCATCAACCGCCGATTCAGCCTCTATTTTAAGCCGGGCCTTGAGTGATTCGAGAGCAGTGTTGAGGCGCTCGTCAGCTTTTTGAGCATTTTCGGTTAATTGCCGGACAATCGGGCAGTAGGTTCCTTCCCGAAGTGCAGAGATCTTAATGATGACGGACTGAACCGTGTTTCTGGCTTTACTGAGGTTCGAACGCATGATCTTTGTTTTACTGTTCGCGACGAGATCCTGAGTCAGCAGCGTCAGAAAGGCGGTCATTCCTGATTTTTCAAGTACCTGTGGCACATCATATTTTTCCAGCAGCTTTTCGCGCTTTTTCGCATTTTCGGTATTTGGTACCAGATGTTCCGCGACGCTCAAAAAGGCGGGAAGGGCACTGAGCGGCACTACGTCCCGGTAATTATCGCCTAGCTGTTCCTGCATTTTGGTATTGAGGTCGGTCAGGCTTTCCTGCTCATCCTCGCTCACCAGCGTCGGGCGGTTTAGCTGAAGCGGATTAGTAATTCGCTTATTGAACAGTGTCCAGACTTCAGTCTGTGCATTTAAATGTTCTTTGATTTTTTCCAGCGTCCCTTGTGTATTGTCATCTCCTTTTTGCGGGGCGGTGGCTTTGCCGGTGACATAAAAGACGGCGTGGGCTTTTTGCACTGCTGAGTGAATTTGTTCACGGACTTTATTTTCTTTACCTTCAATGCCCGGAACATCCAGCAAGGCAAATTTTTGATTATTGGCGGTAAAGTGATAATGCGTTGTATCGAGTGTGAAATCGGAACGTCCGTCGCCAATAATGACACCATCAGACAACGTATTCAGATGTGAAAAATGCGCTTCCATTCCGGCGTATTCCAGCGCCAGTGCTTTATTTTCAGCCTCAGCCGCATTTTGGTTGTGGGTTATTGCGCCAAGCTCGCGACTTTTATCCCCCCCGAGTAGCAGAAGATTTTCACGCGAATGAGCCTGTTCTTTTTGCTCCGGCGTTTTCACCCACAAGTTAAGAAATTTTTGCCAGAGATTGCTTTGTTTATGATGTGCCGCTATCAGAGAGGCCAGCGTATCAATGTGGACCTGAAGCTCGCTTTCCTGCTGAGCATAGCGCTCTTTAACAGCAACCGCAGCCTGCGCCAGTTCCCTGATTTTGAGGTCCAGATCGCTCATCGCTGTTTTCAGTCTGGATATATTCTCGTCACTCAGCTTATGCTTGTGCTGAAACGCAATAAACGCACGTTGCTGAGCCACTTTGCTTTCTTCTTTTAAGATAATACGCAGTGACTCGATTAAGGTCGATTTACCGGCATTTGTTTCGCCATAAAAAGCAATCGTGAAAGTATCCCACTCGGCATTTTTTTGCAGTTCGGCAATATTATTATTAAGGTTTATTTGAAATTTCTGAAGAATTTCTGTCGCGTTATTATTGGCTTGCTGCAAAGAGTCATCAGAGGTTGTCAATGACAAGCTGTCCAGTATTATTTCAACTTCTTTAGCGATTCGCTGATAAATCATATGGGGTGAATGAATCGACGTGGTCATTATATGTCCTTATGAAACATAACTTTCACATTAGCGCAGACTGGTGAATGTATAAATACGCGGCTCTTTTTACTTTAAATAAATCGGGTTTTTCAATGATTATTGATCTGCCGTGTCTTCGTCATCAGCGGGGCCGGCCAGGGAAAATACATCGCCGGATACCGTTTTGGGTTTATAGCCCTGTCCGCCAGGCTGAACAATAAATTGCAGTGAGTCTTTCAGCACGACGGCCCTGCCTTTATTATCCTCACCAATGACATAGTCAACATTAAATGGTGCGATGGCATCGGCAAAAGTGCGGATCATTTCGTCACGATCTTTGTAATCAGGATCATCGAGTTGCAGTATCTGGCTAATAATAGCGCAGTCAACCATGGTGGCCGGCAACCATTCAGCGCTTGAACTGTAGCCGGAACACCAGCGAAGGTTATTGCCGGTCGTCATTGCCTCGATAAGATCGGTATTTTTGCCTACATAGCAGGATCCTAATATTACACCGGTAATATTGTATTTTTTAGATTTATTCCCGATTGCCCGCAACACTTCCTGCATATCAACATTATTGATTTTTTTCCGGTTACCGTGTGCCGCGATATAAACGAGGGTATCTTTGAAAGGGCGTTTGCATAAGCAATCCAGCGCATAATTGAAACTTTTCTTATCGTAGAAATTTGCGTAATAAACTTCGGTATCACCGACAAATTTCGCAATACCCTCAATGAAAGGAACGACAGAAGAACGGTTGGAATCACCTTCGTCCAGTTCCCAGGGGGCTTCTATGACTAAAATTCCACGGTTAGCGTTGTGTGGTGCCATTTATATATTCCTTTATCATAACCCATTATTGATTGATTGCTTTTAGCTATATCGATGAGTGGTTTTCCAGGCTGCTTCTTTTTTCTAGAAAAATGACCCTAAAGCCAGCGTGGGGATCATCGGCACCTTATGCCAAATCTTTAGCTTTTCGGGTAAAAAATGATGCGATGTTTTCGGGTGATGAATTGCAAAGGCCGGGCAGGTGCGGGGAATCAGAGGACAGATCGCTGCGTGAAGGGATACAGAGGGAGCTTTGTCAGTAAAATGAGCCCCATCCTTACCGGCAGGTTGAGGCGAAATACGCCCACTTCGCTGCCGTAAAGACGGGGTTCTTCAGAAATTATTTAATTTCAGTCACAAAGTTGTCGCGGCTGCGGCGGACTTTTTTCAGGTTAACCAGCCAGTCGCCTTCATGTGCGCGATAGCCGATTGGCAGGATGATCACGCTGCGCAGGTTTTTCTCTTTCAGACCGAGGATTTCATCCACGGCAGCCGGATCAAAACCTTCCATCGGGGTGGCGTCCACTTCTTCGAAAGCGGCGGCGATCAGCGCAGCACCCAGGCCGATGTAAGCCTGGCGGGCAGCGGCCTGATAATTTGCTTCGGTTCCGCGCTCAGCGACGATCCCCAGCAACATTTTGCGATAGTTTTCCCAGCCTTCGTTGACGAAACCGCGTACGTCGTTGGTCAGATCGAACATCATATTCACGCGTTCTTCGGTGATGTCATCCCATGCTGCGAAAACCAGCAGGTGAGAGCTGTCAGTCACCTGAGCCTGATTCCACGCAACGGCGCGGATTTTTTCGCGAACTTCCGGGTTGGTGACGACAAACAGCTCAAACGGTTGCAGGCCGCTTGACGTGGGGGCAAGGCGGACGGCCTCGATGATGCGTTCAAGCTTGTCTGCCGGCACAATTTTGGTCGCATCGAATTTTTTAGTGGCATAGCGCCATGCCAGTCTCTCATTTAAGGTCGTCATAATATTTTCCTTATCAACAGTTTGAATGCAGGGAGCGCTTTGCTCGTTAATTACTTCCCCAAATAGCCGCAAGATAGTCGCATGAACGCTATTTAAGGTTTTATGGATTTGAGCCCTGAAAATATCTTAAATCACCCGCAGCGTGAGGTTCGGTTATCGCGGCTACGGGTCTCACTGTGGATCATTATGGCGGCGGGGCGTTATCCCCATTTTTTGCCCTAAAATTTGTGTCACTTCAACAACCTTTTGTGTTGCCGGCGTCAGGAATGCATCCTCAAGGTAAGTAATACCAACGCGTCGTTCCATGATGAGCTGATCATTATCGATGCGAATTAATCTTGACGCGAACTCTTCTTCCTTAAGACTGTTTTCCGACAAAAAACTCAGCAACCCGCTTTTCGCTATCAGGCCGGGCACGGCGGCCAGCGAGCTGATCTCAATTTTAACGTCAGGTACCGGGCAATTATTCTCATAAAACACCCGGTCCAGCCATTGTCGCATAGAGACGGTTTTGGCCGGTAAAATCCACCCGTAACGGCTAAGGTCATGCAGGGACGCTGGCTTGCCGGCCAGAGGATGGCTGCGTGATGCGGCCACCACGACCCGGTCCGCAGTTACCGGGAGCTGTACTAACGCCCGCTCATAGTTAATCAGAGGACCGATCACAATATCCAGCGCATGCCGCTCGAGCTGATGGTAGAGGACGTCGTTCATGCCGATCTGAATTTCCAGTTTCACATTGGGGACTTCTGATTGCAGCACTTTGCACATTTCCGGTAACAGAAATTGTGTCGCAGAACCGGAAATCCCCATACGGACAATACCGCCGGTGCCACGGCTCAGCTCCTTTATCACCGTCGTGGTTTCGTTATACGCGCTTTGCAGCGATAAGCCCCGCTGGTAAAGCAATCTCCCCGCTTCAGTGAGCTCCAGCCCGCGTCCGGCGCGCTTGAAGAGTTTTACCCCAAGCTCTTTTTCCAGCCGTGAAATAGACTTCGAGAGCGCAGGCTGCGTGATATTCAGGTTTTGTGATGCTAATCCCAGATTCATTATCTGTGCCGCCGCAACAAAGTAATCTAAGTCTCTGTTATTCATCATCTATATCTTAAATTCATAGGTTTAATAAAAAAATATATTAGAAGGCATAGGTCGAAGGGTCAATAATCTCCACGCAAAGATGAGGTTAATATCCCGGAATTTTTTCAAGATTGAGGATTGCTATGCGTAATGAACATGCCGACTGGCCAGCCGGTTTTTATATTGCACCACGGCTGAACGTGATTGATAAAAAAACCATTGAAGCCTTCAAAGTGGTGCCTGCTGCCGTTGCCGGAGACTGCATGGGGCGTAATACCGGCACCATGAATATGCACCGTTACCATGATGATGTAAGTATTACGATTTGTGGCCCGGCAATTACGGTGAAAGTGCGTCCGGGTGATAATTTAATGATTCACAAAGCCCTGGAAATGGCACAACCCGGTGATGTCATTGTGATTGATGGCGGTGGCGATCTGACTCAGGCACTGATCGGCGGGTTGATCAGAACGACAGCAATCACTAAAAAGATTGCCGGATTCGTTGTTGATGGCGCTATCCGTGATCTGGCGGAATGGGCAGACGGTCAGATCCCGGTATTTGCGAAAGGGCACACGCATCGCGGGCCTGACAAATCGGGGCCGGGCATGGTGAATGTCGCTATAACCTGCGCGGGAATGGTAGTGAACCCCGGCGATTTAGTGATTGCTGACAGTGACGGTGCGGTTGCTATATCGGCGTCACAGGCCGAAAATATCCTGACCAAAGCATTGGCGCATTTGTGTAAAGAGGCCAAAATCCGGGAAAGTAATGAAAATGGCACCAGTGATCCTGAGCGGTTTAATTCCATTTTACGTCAGGCGGGCTGTCCTGTTTGACGTTATTTATAAAAATATAAAGAATTAAAATAAGGAAAATCCAATGTACCTTGCCTTGGTTGGCTATGTGCTCATAGCCTGTCTGATGTTCTTTTTAATTAAAGGGAAAGCAACGCCAATTTCGCTGTTTATTTTCCTGTCAGTGGTCGCCGGTTTTTGTGCCGGTTACTCACCGTTAGAAATGAATGAATATATCATTAAAGGTGTCATGCAAACGGCACCTAATGCTGTACTTTTTACATTTTCAATTATTTTCTTCAGTATTATGACTGATGCGGGCGTATTTCAGCCGCTGGTTAACTGGCTGACGAAACTGGCTGGGAATAACGTCACCGCTATTGTCATTGTCACGGGGTTTATTGCCACCGTAGCCCATCTGGATGGCTCCTCGGTGCCTTCGGTGCTCATTACCGTCGGCGCGATGTTACCGGTTTATAAAAAGATGGGGATCCGCCCCGTGGTGTTGCTGTGTATGCTCGCCGCCGGGATGGGGGTGACAAATATCACGCCGTGGGCAGGCCCGCTTGCGCGCGTGGCCGCGGTTTCAGGCCTGGACGTTAACGAGCTTTACCATCATCTGATCCCGACTCAGGTGGTGGGGCTGGTATGTATTATTTTTCTGGGGGCCTTCCTTGGCGTTCGCGAACAAAAGCGTATTCGCCTCGGTCTGGATATTCCCGAGAATGTTTCCGAACCGGAAAAATATGTGCAGGGCGATGTGCATAATAACGCCGCACCAGGTAATAAAGCGCTGTTCTACATGAACGTGTTGCTGGTCATCGGTGTGACCGTGTTGCTCCTGGTGACGAAAATTCAGGCCTACGTCATTTTCATGTGCGCCTTTTCAGTTGCGATGATCTTTAACCACCGGTCGCTGAAATTGCAGGAGGGCGTGATGAAAAAATATGCTTATTCTGCCTATATGATATCCGGCACTGTCATGGCCGCGGGGGCATTTGTCGGTATTCTGGGGGGCGGTGGTGAGCACTCAATCCTGACGGAAATGGCAGATGTGGTATTGCATGTCATGCCCGCCGCGCTGGGAACGCATCTGCATATCATCATGGGCGTATTAGGCGGGTTAATCGGCTTTGTCATCGGCCCGGATGCATTCTTCTACGGGATCTATCCGCTGGTCGCGAAAGTCGGCACAAGCTACGGGCTGACGTGGGAGCAAATGGGGCTGACGATGGTGGTGGGGAAAAATATCACGATGATGCTGAGCCCTGTATTTGCCACAACCTATCTGGCCATCGGTTTAACCGGCGTCGAGCTGAAAGATCATATCCGTTTCTCATTCACACCGGTTGTGATTATTTCATTAATCATGGTCTTTTCATTAGTACTGACGAATACCGTGCCCTTCTGAAAAAAATATCTCAGCCTCCGGTTCTGACCGGGGGCGACCAGGAGAGCGCGCAACCCATTCTCACATCCTGTCTTGCAGGCCGGGATGAGCTGGTATTGCACCCCGGCACTGAACCGCCACGCAGCGCCGGAAGGCATGGTCAGAGACGTATTGTCCTGCGACCTGTAAAAGCTGCTGTCATAGGCAATGCCGGTCGTGATGGATCCCGTCATTCCCCCAGCAAGGCTTTCCTGGCCGCATCGAGAAACTCATCTGATACTTTATCGCCAGCGGTCGCACGCGCTAATGCCAGGGCGCCGGACAATAATGAAAACTGTTTAAGTGCCTCGGCTCTGCGCGATGCCTCATCGTCGAGATTCGAGAAAGAAGCCAGTTTTTCCAGCATATAATTCACCCCGGTTAAATAGACTTTGCAGACCGGTTTATCATCGCTTTCACGGGCGACATCGCTTGCCAGCGCAGTAAGGGCGCAGCCTTCCGCGATATTATCCCGGTGGGCCGGGGAGAGATAGAATTCGACCAATGTGCGCAGATTATCCTGTCCTGGCTGGCTGCTGAGCCCAAGCCAGCGGGCCTCTGAGTCCTTAAGTGCCTTACCGCTTGCGATAGCCGCGAGCTCGTCTTTGGATGCAAAGTGTCCGTAAAAACCGCCGTGGGTTAGCCCGACAGCTGCCATTAAATCATTCACACTGACGCCGTTTAACCCTCTGGCGCGAAAGAGCTGAGAAGACGTTTGAATAATCGCCTCGCGGTTGAGTTCCATCTGTTGTTTCGATACCCGTGGCATAAATCTTATCCTCCAAAAACATCACTTTATACGCGATGATACCAATAAATCCCTGACATCGTTTTCCCTAATCCGTTTGCCGTACTGAAATCTTCATCGTTGACAGTGGTGAGGCATGATCATAACATCCAAAATAAATGATAACCATCATTTAAATGGGTTCGGGGTAATTCCTCTCATCCCATCCGGGTTCAATGATTTCAACACTCAGAAGGAAGATTTATGTCCAGCGATATTCTGTTTAGCCCTTTTACGTTGAAAGGCCTGACTTTGCCTAACCGAATCGTCATGGCCCCCATGACACGGGGTATGGCGGAAGGCGGGATCCCCGGTGCAGCGAATGCAGAATACTACCGGCGACGCGCGCAGGGCGATGTGGGGCTGATCCTCACAGAAGGTACTGTGGTCGACCGCCCGGCCTCAAGAAACATGGCCGGGATCCCGTTCTTCCACGGCGAAAAAGCCCTGGCTGGCTGGGATTCTGTTGTAAAAGCTGTCCATTCCGCCGGTGGCCGCATCGGGCCACAGCTGTGGCACACCGGTTCAACGCATGGCCGTGGCTGGGAACCTGACGCACCGGTTGAGAGCCCGTCCGGCTTAGTGGGGCCGGATGAAGCCCGTGGCGTGGCAATGACGGAAGAAGATATTGCCGATACCGTAGCTGCCTTCGCCAGCGCGGCGGCAGACGCTAAACGACTGGGTTTTGATACGGTCGAACTGCACGGGGCGCACGGGTATCTGATTGACCAGTTCTTCTGGTCCGGCACCAATAAACGCACTGATTTATTTGGCGGGGCAACGATTCGCGAACGTGCTCGTTTTGCCGCTGAAGTTGTCCGCTCAGTTCGTGCTGCCGTGGGGCCTGATTTCCCGTTAATTCTTCGGGTCAGCCAGTGGAAACAACAGGATTACGCAGCGCGTCTGGCGAATACCCCGGATGAGATGGCCAGCTGGCTGGTTCCGCTGGTTGAGGCTGGCGTGGATATTCTTCACTGCTCACAACGCCGTTTCTGGGAGCCAGAATTTGCACAGATCGATGGCACTGAAGGGCTGAATTTTGCAGGCTGGGCGAAGAAGCTGACCGGTGCAGCTACCATCAGCGTCGGCTCCGTCGGGCTGGATTCTGACTTTTTTGCCGCTTTCGGTGGTGAAGGCTCAGGCACAGCGGCTCTGGACAATCTCTACACGCGGCTGGAACGTGAAGAGTTTGACCTGATTGCCGTCGGGCGTGCATTAATTTCAGACGCGCACTGGGTGCAGAAAGTGAAAAATGCGCAACTGGCAGAGCTGAAAGGCTTTAACGCGGCAGATCTGGGCGCACTGGTCTGAGTTTCTGAATAACGCCTGTAAACCGACATGTTGTTTAGACTAAAACTGTCGGTTTAATTTTGAATATATAAATGACGAATATCATTTATATCGTTTCTGCATGGGGATAACGACCAAAGTATGCAAGCATTCATCATCGATAAGTACGGCACCCACAGCGGGCGGATAGCGGAGGTTGCGGAGCCGCAGATGCAGGACGATGACGTTCTCATCCGCGTTCACGCGGCGGGTGTGAACGCCCTCGACAATAAAATCAGAGCAGGCGAATTTAAACTGCTGCTGCCTTACCGGCTGCCACTGACTCTGGGTAACGATGTGGCCGGTGTCGTTGTGCGCACAGGGTCTGCCGTTCATGCGTTCAGGCCGGGCGATGAAGTTTATGCCCGGCCTGATCAGGAGCGCATCGGTTCTTTCGCACAATTTATTGCAGTTAAGGAAAGTGCTCTGGCGCTTAAACCTGACAATCTGGATTTCTTGCAGGCGGCTTCTGTCCCGCTGGTGAGCCTGACGGCATGGCAGGCGCTGGTTGATGTCGCCAAGTTGAGAAAAGGGCAGAAAATCTTTATTCATGCGGGATCGGGAGGCGTCGGAACGATTGCGATACAGCTCGCCAAACATTTGGGTGCCTTTGTTGCCACCACGACGAGTGAAAAAAATGTTCAATGGGTCAAAACGCTGGGCGCGGATGTGGTCATTGACTATAAGACGCAAAGTTTTGAAAACGGCGATCGTGACTACGACGTGGTGATCAACAGCCTGGGAACGGACGTTCTTGAAAAATCGCTCAGCATCCTGAAACCCGGGGGCAAGCTTATCTCGATATCCGGCCCGCCAACGCCAGAATTTGCAACTGAACAGGGTTTGCCGTGGTATCTCCGGCAAATTATGCGGCTGATGAGCTACCGCATCAGAAAGAAGGCAAAGCGGCAGGGTGTAAAATATTCCTTTCTTTTTATGCGTGCCAGCGGACGCCAGCTCAGTGAGATAACCGCACTGATCGAATCAGGGGTTATTCGTCCTGTCATCGACCAGGTATTCCCTTTTGAGCAGACGGCAGAGGCACTAACCTACGTGGAGTCTGGACGGACGAAGGGGAAAGTGGTTATTGATCTCGGCATTGCAACAGTTCCCGTGGATTTAAACCGCCAGATAGGGTAATCACGTCCTCAGATAGCAGCACAACGTTGCATGATCCCACCACGGGTTTTCATGCACCTGTGTCTGTGCGATAACAAAACCTTGTGCTGTGATCTCCTCTTGCAGGAGGTCCAGTGGCAACAATGTACGCCAGGGTTGACCATCCTTATTGAGCTGAAAACGTTCAGCATCGTAATTCAGGCGGTCTTCGTCCCGCTTCGGTTCACCGCACATACTGCTGATAATCAGCATTCCTTCAGGCTTCAGGGCATGACGGATATTTTCAAAGCAGTGTGTTCGCTGTTCGCCCGTCAGGCAATGAAGGCAACTTCCGTCATAAATCAGATCAAAGTGCTGCGAAAGCAACGCCACCGGCGCGCTGATATCCGCCACGTTAAAATGGCCTTCCAGACCTTGTGCTCTGAAAGATTCGGTTGCCCACCCGATGGCCGTTGGCGAAATATCCACGCCGTAAACCTGATATCCGTGGCGTGATAACCACAATGAAGCCATTGCTCCGTTGCCACATCCCAGTTCAAGAGAAATGGCCCCCGGTGCAGGCAGAATGCCGGAGTCCTGTATACGAGCAAGTGTGATACAGAGGTTTTCCCACGCTCTGGCGTATCCCTTATCGGTCCACGCGGGGGCCCCCTGATGTTTAAGCGTCTGGTAGATTTGCTCGTACTGATTGATGGTCATGGCAGCGTTATCCGAACAATTGGAACGGTAGAATATAGTTTGGCCCTCATCATATGACATTCCAGTTGTACGAGCAGTCTGTTAAAAATAGGCAGACGTTGCCCCATCAGATTTAAGTAAAGATAAACAGGCAAAAACAGCTATCCGGGGATAGCTGTAAAGTAAGAGAGAACCGTATCAGACCTGCGTCAGGCCGCCATCCACGCAGATTTCAGCACCGGCAATATAGCTGCTCTCGTCGCTCGCAAGGAAGAGTGCGGCACTGGCGACTTCTTCAGGTTTGCCCAGCCTTCCCAGCGGGATTGCACCGGTTAATCCTTCGCGCACTTCATCAGAGGCTGCCGCCATCATTTCAGTATCCACGGGGCCGGGTGCAACCACGTTAATCCTGATGCCGCGTGCAGAAAGTTCGCGAGTCCAGGTTCGCGCGAAAGAGCGTAACGCCGCTTTACTCGCACTGTAAACGCCGTATCCCGGAGTGCCAATGACATCAGCGATTGAACCTATCAGCACGACGCTGGCGCCGGGTTTTAGCAGAGGTAATGCAGCCTGCAAGGCAAAAACCGGCGAGCGGACATTAAGGCCGAATATCTGATCAAAATGCGTTTCGCCGATCTCGCCGATGGTGGCGTACTCCGACATTCCGGCGTTGATGACCAGCACATCAATCTGACCCGATTCGTCCTTAATGGTCTGCATAATGCGGGTCAGTTCGACAGGCTGGCTGACATCAGCACGCAGCGGGATTGAAGTGCCTGATATTTTCCCGCTGGCCGTTTTAAGCTCTTCTTCCCGGCGTGAGGTCAGCCAGGTTGTTGCGCCTTCGCTGGCGAACCGCTGGCTGATTGCCAGACCAATACCTTTCGCGCCGCCCAATACCACGGCCACTTTGTTTTCTAATCTGCTCATCTGTCATCTCCCGTTGGGTTGGAAAACAGATGATATAAAATTTATACTAGATAACAATTACGCACTTTATTGATATCAGGTATAGCGGAGTATATCGGCATGGCAGAAATCGACGGTAACAGCTTGAGAGATGTAGGAAAAACGCGCCCGGTGCTTGAGCACATCACCAATAAATGGTCGATTTTAATTCTCACGGTACTTTGCACCCGGCCTTCACGTTTTAATGAAATTCGCCGCCGGCTGGATGGCATTACGCATAAAGCGCTGGCCGATGCTTTAAAACGGCTTGAACGAAACGGACTGGTCAGGCGTGAGGTGTTACCGACCTCGCCGGTAGGCGTGGAATACAGCCTCACACCGCTGGCGCAAACATTGCAGCAGCCGTTTGTGGCGTTGTATGACTGGGCGTTGAAGTTTGGCCCGGCGTTGGAAGAGGCTCAGGCGGCCTATGACCGGATACATGCGGATGAAAAAAGTGAGATACCGGTTGAGCGATCGTTCTGATCGCTCAACCCGGTCAGAGAGTTGTTCAGGCGTTTGACTGTCTGGTGGCGTTATTTAGCCAAAAGTTCTTTGCGTACGATTTCTGCGCCTGCACTTAACGCATCCAGTTTGCCTCGTGCGACTCCACGTGGCAAAGGGATCATGCCGCAGTTAGTGCAAGGGTAGAGTTTGTCGGCGTCGACAAACTGCAATGCTTTTCGAAGCGTCGCGGCGACTTCTTCAGGCGTCTCGATAGTATTGGTTGCCACGTCAATCGCGCCAACCATCACCTTTTTACCGCGAATGAGTTCCAGCAGTTCGATAGGAACATGCGAGTTATGACATTCCAGTGAAATAATATCGATATTCGATTTTTGCAATTTCGGGAAAATCTTTTCGTATTGTCGCCAGTCTGTTCCCAGCGTTTTTTTCCAGTCTGTATTGGCTTTGATGCCATAGCCGTAGCAAATATGCACAGCCGTTTCACATTTAAGCCCTTCAATGGCTCTTTCTAACGTGGCAATTCCCCAATCGTTCACTTCATCAAAGAAAACATTAAATGCGGGTTCATCAAACTGAATAATATCGACACCCGCAGCTTCTAATTCTTTGGCTTCTTCATTGAGAATTTTAGCGAATTCCCAGGCGAGTTTTTCACGGCTTTTGTAGTGGTTATCATAAAGCGTATCGATCATCGTCATGGGACCCGGCAGGGCCCATTTAATAGGATGGTCTGTTTGCTGACGTAAAAATTTGGCATCTTCAACAAACACCGACTTTTGGCGGCTCACGGGTCCCACGACGGTCGGCACGCTCGCATCATAGCGATCACGGATTTTAACGATCTCACGTTTCTCAAAATCAACGCCGTTAAGGTGTTCGATAAACGTGGTGACAAAATGCTGACGGGTTTGCTCGCCATCGCTGACAATATCAATGCCTGCCTGCTGCTGATCTTCCAGGCACAGGCGCAGGGCATCTTGTTTACCGTCGATTAATTCCTGATCTTGCAGTTTCCAGGGTGACCAAAGTACCTCAGGCTGTGCCAGCCAGGAAGGTTTAGGTAAACTGCCCGCCGTTGAAGTGGGTAATAACTTTTTCATAATAGATGACCCTGTGTTTTAGTTAATCAAAGAACGGGACTTGCGGACCACTGCTCAAGAACAGTTTGGTAAGGTTTAATAAAGTTCTCTTCAGTAAACTTTCCCTGCTCAATCGCTAAGTGGCTACGTTCTTCTCGATCATAAACAATTCGAGTTAAAGAATAATCCTGGAAATTTAAGCTGGGCTGATAGCATTTCCCCGCGGCGGAATTAGCATTGTAAATTTCAGGTCGGTAAATTTTCTGGAACGTTTCCATCGTGCTGATGGTGCTGATAAGTTCAAGATTAGTGTAATCGCTGGGCAAATCGCCAGTGAAGTAAAAGGCCAAAGGCGCGACACTGTTTGCAGGCATAAAATAGCGGGCATGTAATCCCATTTTTGCAAAATATTCATCTGTCAGTGAAAGTTCGTCCTGCTGATATTCGATACCCAATACAGGATGTTCATTTCCCGTGCGGTAATAAACATTTTTACTTGAAACACTCAGGCAGATAACTGGCGTTTTATTGAAACTGTTTTTATAAGTCTCTGAATTGACGAATTGTTTGAATATGTTTCCGTGTAATTCACCAAAGTTGTCCGGAAGGGAAAACTGGGTTTTATCCTTATTATGCGCTGGTAGCAAAACGCTAAAATCAAAATCCCGCACGTAAGAGGAGAAGTTATTCCCGACAATACCTTCAATGCGTTCGTTGGTTTTTTTATCAACGATATTTGTTTTTAATATTTCAATCACCGGGAAGGCGTCGGCCTTACCTTCAATAGCAATATTCAACTGAGCAGTAATGATTTCAAGTTCGACGCAATAGCGATCTCCGTTAGGATTATCCCAATGCGCCAGAGAATTGAAACGGTTGTCAATCATCACCAGGGTATTGCGTAAGTTCTCCTGGCGTTTCTCACCTCGGGCCAAATTAGCAAAGTTAGTCGTAATACGCGTACTTTCTGAAGGGTTATAATTTTCGTCGAAGCGAATGCTCTTAATAGTAAATGCAAATTTTTTATTCATTGTCATCCGGCGCCCTGGTTTATATCTGGAGATAATTGCTATGCATAATTTATGCCTGAGTCATTGATTGAGGAAAAGTGATTTAATTTCATTAAACATGAACGATATTCATGATCAGGTGTAGATTCAGGGGAGATGTTCATCTTCGCCGGTTGAACAACCCGTAGCAGCGCGAAGAAAAAGGAGGATTACCGACGGGGTAGTGAGGGGCGGGCGCTGTTGCTGTCAGCCCCTGCGTCAGAGGCCGACATTGCTGACATTACTTCTTCTTATTAAGCATCGATTTTAAATCGGCAAAGGGATTATAGGTTGCCGCATCAACATCATTTTGCGCATCCTCTCCCGCGACAACGCGTGTGCCGTACTGGTCAGCTTCCGTGTACTTTGAGTGTTCGTGGTCATGGCAATACAGGCACAACAACTCCCAGTTACTGCCGTCTTCCGGATTATTGGTATGGTCGTGATCGATATGGTGAACCGTTAATTCACGCAGGTTGGAGTACACAAACTCCCGCGAGCAGCGTCCGCAGACCCAGGGATAGATTTTGAGTGCTTTCTCACGATACCCGCTTTCCAGACGCGAGTAGTTTTTTGGGATCAGTGCCATGGCGATGTTATCCGTTACAAAGAGATGATTTTAAGAGCGTGCGTCCAATATATCCCACAATCGTGCGGGAGGAAAAAAGAAAGCCGCCTCTGCGTATTTACTTCAGTTCTTTTTATCCTGGATCCGCCCCAGTTTCATTGTCACCTGATCCGGCATTTCATCCAGATTATCCTCCCGCAACCCCAGCACCACGTTGTAGCCCATCAGCAGTGAACGGTCGCCGAGGCGCGGCAACGGTGCGAGTTTCATCGGGATAGTCAGCGTCAGGCTGGCATCGTAATCACAGCCCAGATAAACGCGCAGCAGCTCGAATACGTCCTTACTCAGCAGGCCGCCGGGCAACCAGCCTCTGGCCTCTGCCGCGTCTTCGGTAAGCATTTCAACACCGATACAGTAATTCACATCCGATGTCTGACTGCCCAGTACCGGGTGATCACCCAGCCGTTGTTGATCTGAAAACGAGAATTTCGCCCGTTTACCGGCGGGCATACGCGTAACTTTATGCGGTTTGACTGTCACCTGCGTATTCGGGGCCTGCGTGCGGATCACACTGGCGATTCCTTCCGCCGTCCGGGTAGTTCTGACCAGCGGCTGCAGTAATGCCAGTAGGCGCGAGGCGGGGACATCGCCGCTGTCGGTGATACCGGTCAGCGCCATCAGGCTGCGCGATGTTTTGTCCGTGCCGCCGTCTTCAAAGGTGGCCGGATAGCTGTACTTTCGCCAGATGCGGTAAAACTGCGTCATCATCCGGTGGTTGAAGATATCTGAGAAGGCTTCCAGCGCTTCATGGCCTTCACGTTTTTGGGCAATGTCATCGATGTAACGGGTCGGCAGCGGGGAATCCACGCCGTACAATCCCATAAACGTGGTGCGCACCGTCGGCGGCGCGTCCGGTCGTTCCGGATCCGTTTCTACCGCTTTCAGCTCGCTGGCCGGAAAACCCATTCCGGGGTGCGGACGAAAACGCACCGGGTCGTCTTTCGGCGTGAAGGTGCTGCCGATCGGTTTCTGATCTGACAGCTGTTTTTCCAGCAGCTGGCAAAAGCGATAGAAATTAAAGGCGTGCGCCCGGTCATTGCCGTCCTTGTCCCGCCAGAATTCCTTCAGACGCTTTTCGTTATCATCCGTCGTCATCAGAATAAAATCCGTTTTAAGCGTCGTTCCGGCCACGTCCACGTTGTTCCGGACTGACTGAGCGTCACCGTCAGCTGCGTGAAGCGGCGGACATCGGCGTACTGGGTGTAAAACTGCTCCAGAACCTCACAAAACAGCAGCGCGTCGCCTTGCCCGAAGAACTGATGTTCATCTAGCGTCACGCGGATCGCCACACCGTGCCAGCCTTCGGCGGGGTAATGGGAGGGCGTGTATCCGACGTGCGTAATGCCCGCAATGCGGCGGGCATTATCCTGATCATGCGTCCAGTCCAGCAGCGTCAGCGCGTGACGCAGCGTATCGGTTTCCATCAGTCCGGCAATGGCCTGCGGATGCAGTAATGACAGCACCTGCCACTGATAAAGTCCGGCGGCCGGCGGGTAATACGGCATGGACGGGCGCGTGCGGGTCGCACATTTCAGCTTGAGATTACCGGGGGCCATTTCTCCATCGAAGATGCTTTCCTGTAACGCCATGCGAGGATAAGCGCCGTTGGTGCAGGTCATGTTCAGGCGCATTTTCAGACCGTCCTGTTCTGCGTGCGTCCTGCCACCGAGCATCAGAATGGTTTCGTTCAGCCCGGACGTGCCGCGGTACATGCGGGTGTGGTAATAACGGTCGGGCCAGGACTTTTCATATTTCAGCATCCCGCCTTTCTGGCGGAACTGGCTGTAGGGCACATAGCTGAATTCGGCGTTGTCTTCGGTGACTTCCGCGACATCGTTTACCGCGTAAATTTCCGTGTGACCATCGCTGAGCCGGTGCGGTCGCAGGCGGTAATCGCTGACCGCCGAGGTTACGGTTAGCGGCTGAGCCAGCAGGCGGAACAGATTAATGACCGGCACGCAGTGCATGCGGATGGCGTCCGGCGGCACGGCCAAATCGTATGACCAGCGCTCGCTGAGCGTCACCTCGATATCGAATGCCGTGGTCTCCGGCGGAAAACTCAGGGTTTCCAGCCCGCGCAGCTGCATAAAGAAATAACGTTCGGGGAAGGTGAAATACTCCAGCCACGGGCGCACTTCGCCGCACAGCGCCGGGCTGTCGCTCTCCGGCCACAGGCTTGCATCACTTTCGGTCTGCCAGCGCGGGATAAACTGCGCGTCCACCGGCATCAGCTCGGTTGATTCTTGCCAGAACCGCACGTTCACCCGTTTCACCTGACGGCTGAGGGCCAGATACAGCGCCGACTGCAGCACGCGGTCACCATTGAGATACAGGCTGAGATCCTGCCAGTCGGCGGGGCGGACTTCGGTCAGCGCGGGCAGGGTGAAACGCAGCCGCAGCGCCTGCTGCCCTTCATGCAGGGTGCAGAGCGACACATTATCGAGCGCAAACGGATGCACTTTCATGGCGCGGACGGTGCGGTAGGCGCAGCGCTGGCGGTCATTGCCCAGTGGTTGGGTGAACAGTTCGCTTTCTGCCGGTAATACCTCTTCGCGCACGTGCAGCTCCGGCGCGGCGGGCGTCAGTTCGACCACGGCGGTTGAGGGCAGGGTGCGGTTAATCACCGGCAGAAGATGCGAGAGTAGCGGTTCGGTCAGTTCCGGAATGTCGTCATCAATCTTCTGCCGCAGTTTGGCCATCATCAGCGAAAAGCCCTGAAACAACCGCTCGACCGATTCATCACGCGGCACCGGACTGCCGTCCAGACCCAGCGTACGGCCCAGCGCCGGAAATTCCTTCGCAAACTCCAGCCCGGCTTCCTTCAGGTAGCGCATTTCGCCGTCAAAATATTTTAAGAAATCGTCTTCCATGTCGTTACCTGTGTTAACGGAATATCGTGTCAGGGAGCCGGAAGCCATCAAGGCTCAGCAAACTGACGGGGTCGTTCCCGGCGGTAAAGGCCAGCCGGTAGTTGAGCGGCAGGCCGTCTTCGGCGGTCCAGGTCAGCTGATAATGTGTGTCGTCCACCGGCGAGATTTTGGCCTTCTTCAGCAGGCGGTAAAACGCCCAGGTACCCGGCGTATCGAAATAGAGCCGCGCACCTGCGCGCACGCTGGTCCACACCAGTTCGGCATTGGGATAATAGGTGTCGCCCGGCCACTGAATATCCGCCCAGAACGGCATCTGATTAAAATACACCAGTCTCTGACCGTCGATGCTCAGCCCGGTCTGCACCACGTCTCTGGCCGTGCCCGCCTGCAGTTTGAAACGAAAACCCCAGCCGTTATCGTTCAGCGCATGACCTAAACGGTCGAGCTGATTCAGCTTACTGAGAAAGGCCGGGCTGACCGTCAGCCCCGGCGGCAGTTTGTCGGCCTTCTGCCAGCGGTTTTCTTTGTACTCCAGCACGCCGTTCAGGTGCCCGCGGATAAAACTGACAATCTGGCCCGTTTGCGGGTTGATAAAATCATTCAGCGCCACCAGCGACGCGTCTTTCTGGCTGCCGGTGAACGGAAAGGTGTTATCGAATTCTTTATGCCAGGCTGCGACAATCTCCTGCTGCCACTGCGCATCCATACCCTTCACGCCGGTGGTCATCACGCCTTTCCATGTCTGGCTAAGCGGCGATAAAAAAAGTGCCTGTGCCATCGGTTGCCAGCCGCTGCCCAGCTGAACGCTCAGGCGGGCGGGTAACTCAGAGACCGTGTTATCAATCTGCGTGCCGCGAAAAACCGATTGTGAGAGCGCCGCCGTGCCGCCGCTGGCCGCCGACAGGTTGCGCATTTTGTCACGCAGGCCAGCCGTTTGTGACCGCCACGCAGATAACGTAAGTCCGTTGCTTTTACCGGCACCGCTCGCCATTGAAACGATACCTCCAAACACCGGTTGCAGCGCGGGATTCAGCTCATTGCGCCGTGCGTTCGGGCTGCCTGCCAGCCCCTGCCAGGCCAGCTGTTTCATCAGGGCTATCTGTGGTGAACGGCTGACATCAGAGGCGAGCGTCAGCTGTCCCGCCGGATCCGCCGCCGTATGCGCCTTCAGCTGGTTCAGCGTTTTCTGCCACGCAGTGCCGTACTCGGCAAAGTAGCGCGCCGTTAACCGTTCGCCCAAAGCCGTGGGTGACAGCGAGGTTTCCACAGGATGCTCCGGCTCTGCCAGCACCCAGCTGACCTGCTCCTGACGCTGTATGACCAGCGCCGCAATTTCCGGCGCTATCGCACCTTCATACGCCTGACGGGTAAAGCTGCCCGGCACTTCTGCCGCGAGGGTAAACATCCCGCCAGTCTCCTGACCGTCAAGCAACTGAGTCAGAGACAAATCGCCGAAATTGCGCGAAGTACGATATATCAGGGAACCATAGAGTTTCTGTTCAGCGTCCGCGCCGCTCATGGCGTTCAGCAAGGCCGACCGCGCCTGAGCGACCGCCGTGGTGTCAGGCGTGATTTTCCAGCCAGGATGAAGCGCAAGCTGTGAGGCGAAAAAAGCAATATCCTGCGGCGCGATGTTATTCAGCAACGGCGTCAGTTGCAGCGCTAAGTACTGTTGTGCTTCAGCACCGGTGTTTTTGTCGGGATGTGCCAGCATCAGGTAGGTTTTCAGGGCGTCATAAGACGGCGTGGATGATACCAGCGTCGCGCTCAGCTGCTTCTGCGCCGGTTGAACGATAAGCCTCTCCGCCAGCGCCGAGTATTCCGGCCAGAGCGTGGGAAGCAGATAATCCGTAACGTCCAGACCAAAACGGCGGTACAGCGGCGTGCCCTGTTCCTGCTGAGTCAGTAAGGTTTGCACTTTCTGTTGTAATGAAGACAAGACGGCAGGTGAGGGCGAGTTTTTCGCCTGCTGGACCTGCTCCGCGCTGCCGGTCACCAGCCGGTAATTACTGATGCCGGACACGATTGTACCGATGGCCAACACCAGCATCGCGGTCGCGGCGCTCCACTTCGCCACTGTTCGCGCCGTTATTCCAACCGGACGACCGGCGCGGCGGTGAATGCCTGCAGACAACTCCCGCCAGATTGGAGAATCCGAATGTTCATGCGGGCTGTAGGTGTGTAACACAAGCGCCGGTGAAAACGCCACGCCGTAAAGAGGCAACGGGTGATAGCTGTTCAGCAGGGGTTTAAAAGCTGCCGCCCAGCCAGCCAGACGTGCTTTTAAATCGCTGGCCAGTTGCAACAAAAACGCATGACGCAGGTTTTCACTGATTTGTGCCATGCCTTGTGCGCGAAGTTCGGGGAGCAGTGAATCGACAGAAGACGATAAAGACTCCGGTGTCAGCCTTTTGTTCTCGAACACCCCGACCAGCTGCACCGGCCGTTCGGGTTGCGGCCACTTCTCTTCGCGCCGGTCCAGCAGATAGACCGGCAGCTCCCAGCGCAGATGATGGCGGACGATTTCGTAACCGCGAAGCACCGCGTCAGCCTGCGCCGCCTGAGTATAGTGCGCCTCATGACTGACCCAGACCAGCGCATCGGCAGGGGCGTGAGGACGCAGACGGCGTAACGCCTGAAGGTCTGCGGTATTGCCGCCTGCGGCCAGCAACCCGCCCCATAACAGCAGGGTATTGCCGACCGTCATCCAGCCAGATTGAGTCAGCCCCGGGGCAACCGCTTCAACATCGGTCATTTCACCCATCACCAGCAGCCAGGGGAGTTTGCGTTTCCAGCGAAGGCCGTAGCGATGCCGGAGTGCAGATTTCAACCGGCTGACGTCAATGGAAGCCTGAACAGGGCGATCCGATTCGGTATCCGCCGTTGCGCGCTTTGGATGCACAGGCGCCCGCCAGTTGGCCGACGTGGTGACAAGGTTCAATGACAGGACAATAAGCGTGATAATCAGCGTGATGACCAGAACTGATATTGAAATACCCGGGCCATTTGCGGACGAAGAAAACACGCTGAGTTGCAGGATCACACTGATAATCGCAATCGCAACAGCCAGCAGCAGGAACAGTATTCCCAGTGGCTTAATCATTTTCTTCACAATCAGCTTCCTTGCTGTGCAGACCGGATAAAGCCTGGCTCAAGCAGGCGATTCAGTATGACCCGCAGGCCAACGGCGCTGCCAATCATTGTGACAACCAGTGTCAGGATCAGCGTGACCGCGCCCCAGAAAGAAAACAGCCAGTCCGGGAAGGCATGGCCGAGGGACCAGAACAGCACCAGATTGAACAGCAGTGAAGCGACCACGCATCCGGCAGGGTAAACATCGCGAGGTAGCTGGCTTTGATAGTCGGCCTGAACCGGCGCTCGATTCCCGACAACGACTGCCCAGGCAGATTCTTCTGAAGCAGCCAATACCCACTGGCTGCCCTGACCACGCTTAATCATGTCGGCGGCGGCGCCTAGCATCAGCCAGCCTGAAAGAGGGCCATACCCGGTACACCCCTTGTCGAAATCCAGTTGCCCGCCCATCGGAGCTTCGTGGCGTAGTGGCAATTTCAGGTCATGGATAACGGCATTGAGCTTTTGACGCAGTGTGTCAGTCAGCCCGGAGAACCACACCAGCCGGAGTGAATCAGCCGGTTGTTGTGTCATATCGCGCAGTTCCCGCAAATCTTCCGGCAGTTTTTTCAGATTTAATGGCATGGCCCTGAAGAGCTGCGGGGTATTTTTTTGTGCATCAGGTTTGAGCTGGTTGGCAGGTGATAGCAACAGGCCGGTCGCGATTTCGCAAAGAGGCTTTTCCTCCACTCCGTCGTAGTACTGCATGGCGATAACGACAGAGGGTATGCGTGCGTCTAAGCAGGATCCCAGCGTTTCCAGAGACGCCTGCGGCCCGACAGGTTTTATCTGCAAGATGTTTTCGGGATAAAGCGTTTGCCAGAGTTCTTCGAGGTAGAGAATGTGTGTTTCAGTTACCTCCGTTTGTGTCTGCACGTAGAGGTTGATCGTTCCCTGCCCGGGCAGATTCAGCGTTTTAATGGCGGCTTCAAACGACGTCAGGATATGGCGGCAGATGATTTCAAAGCGATAAATACCCGGCGGCGCATCGTCCTCAGGAAACAGCAACACGGCAGGTTCCTCTTCATCATCTTCATCGCGGGATAAACCCGCGATCTGCGGGTATAAATCCAGGCGGGTGGTGAAGTTCACGCTATCAACAATGTGCAGATGCTGATGTGTCCAGTTTTGCCATGCCGCGTGGGTATTTGCCTGCCAGTGTGTCCAGCTGTAATACATCAGCGCACTCACCTCCCATGAGAGGAGATAAAGCGACAGGCACGCCAGTATTCCGACCAGCGTGAAACCGGTCAGCGGCAGATAATGACCTGAAGACAACGGATACAATCCGGTTGATGGCGTATCAAGCACGATCCAGACTAATGCCAGTGCAAAAGCCGTCAGGAAGATAAACACGCACACCCACGGCGACCACGCAGGTGGCTTTTGCTGAGGTTTAGCCTGAGGAACTGACCAGCCCATTATTCGAACCCTGCATCAGTCAGGCTGGCATACACCACCGAACCGCATTCGGTTTTACAGCCCTGCACTACAATGCCTTTTCCCTGTTCTTCATAACCCTGCGCGCATTCAATAATGCGGTTTGGGCCGTGTTCAGGGCAGCTCACGCTGTCATGTAACAGTGCCGCATTTTTTCCCTCAATCTCAAACGTTGATGAAGCAGAGATCACCGTGCCGCCGTGGGAGGTTTTATCCCCGAGAACCACCACATTTTTCATGCGAGTTCTCCCTGCGGTTTCTGTGCCCGGACTAACGCGATATTGTCAGCCTCGGCCTTTTTCACCGCGTCGTCATAACGCTGCCGGGCATCGGTATCTACGTCTTTACGGATTATGGGGGGAAGCTTAGGTGGCGTGAATATGCCTGTTTTGTAATAAGAATCGCTACCTTGATATGTCCAGTCAGCCATTCTCCTTAACATCAGCATCCATTCTTCTTTCTGACCAATATTACAGAACCCTATCGGCAAGTCGTAGGCTACCACCTGCTGAAGAAACAACGGGTTTTGGGGCAAATCACTGTGGTCGGCAGGCCGGGAAATATATTGGCTGATACGCGAGCGCATATGCTCAACGCTTTCCCTGTCAACATTGCGTTTATCATAGGGAGAGCCAGGTGGAGCGGGGAAGGTTTTACGCTCATTGAAGCCATAGAGTTTGATGTAATATTTGTAGGTATTGTCGTTGAAACCCTTTGAAGCCGGATCTTTATTCCCCCATCCGTAGCCATAATCGTCATAGTCCTTGTCGGCCAGATAGATCTCATGCGCCGCTTTATCGGCGGGTAAGTCTTCAATATGTTTGCGGTCTTTATCGAAATCAGCCAGCTGCTCCGCAGTAATAGGTTGAGGGACCTGTTCGGCATTGATAAACAGCTTTTGGTTTGAGTCCGGATTTGGCCATGCCTGACGACTAAACACAGAGTCATTACTGTCCCAGAATTTTTTGCCGCCATCTGGTTTCCAGTCCCTGCTCATATCCGGCAACGTACCAAACGGAGTTTGCGCATCAGGCGCTTCACCACAGGCCATATTGCGGGCGAGCATGCGCACGAAAAGGGATTTTTCCGGAACCATCGCAAAAACCGGGTGCGGCTGGGTATAGTTGCTGGCTTTCGTATTGGGAAGCCCTTGCCAGCCGATACTCAATAACGGTGACGACCCCATTACCCGGTCATGCGGGCTGCAATAAATATACGTGCGTCCGTGATTATCGCGCTCAGGAACGTCAGGGTTTGAGGTTTTCCCATCCGGTTGCCAGTTTTCGCACGCACCATCAAGACCGCAGACGAGTTTCTTAGGATCGGCGTTTTTAAGCCGGTCCTTATTTTCAGCCACTTTGCCGACAATATCAGCAAAGGTGACGCGTCTCGCGGCATCAGAAATACATTCCGCTAACGGGTAAGAGAGATAGTCCATCCCTTTGCTTTCCAGACAGAGCGGGGAATTCATTACAAAGAGCGCATCGGGCGCGGCGCCCTCCATTGCGGCCGCTGCGGCGGCAATCATCGTGCCCTGACTGTGAGAGATAACGGTGACGGTATCCTTCGGGCTGAGTTCACGGATCTTTCTCACCAAATTTGCCAGTCGTTCAGCAGCATGAGAATAATATTCACGCGGCGGTGCATTCGCTAACAGACGGTCAGTTTCCTCGTTGATAAACTGCGTACTGAACGGGATCGGGATTTTTTTGACCCATTTACTGAAGCCGTATTTACTCCACAACGAATACAACGAAGTACAACCGTTTTGGAAGGGACCTCCTCCCCAGAAAAAAGGATATTTACTATTTTTGGTCTCTTCATCATTGAGATCTGTACAGCTAACTCCTTTTTCTGTCCTTAGCGGTATGACGAAATCCTTTTCGGTACCTGGTTTTGCTGAGTAGCCCCAGTAGAAGCGTATAACAGGGGAACGGCCTTTAGTAATTACCTGTACTGGAAATGCACTGTCTTCATTGTATGTTATGGGGGTTAAAGCGAATTCACAGCCTTCCAGACCAAGACGTCGATTAAGGCCTTCACAAAGATATTGTTCGGCTGTTTTGTACCATTCACCTTCTGAGTTTACGCCGTGAACAAAGATAACCAAGCCTGGGAGTTGAATACCTTTTCTTACCTCCCCCCGAACACAAACATTTTGCGGGCTCATAGTACTTCTGGCTTGTTGAATACCATTAGGTGTCGTTTCACTGTTTAGCAAACGAGTAGGCTCGTCATGTTGATAGGCTTCAGGCATAAGTCATCCTTGATTTTTTGGCTGGGAAGGAATTAGTGCGGAATTACAACTAAACTGCTCACTGGCAATATTATTTATCTTTATATCGGGAAGTTTTTCGGTATGCGGAGAATTATTATATTTATCAAAAAGCGCACTAGCCTTTAAACCTAGCTCATTTACCTGTGCATCTGAATAGTGATACTTATTTGTTAGCCAGCGGTCGGAATAACCCATTGGATTTTTTTTATCCAAAACGTCTTCAGGAACACCTAACTTCAACATCCCTTTGTAAAATTCATCTTGGATCCAGGCTTGCCTTACGTTATAAAACTCGCCATTGCTATTGATTGCATACTTATCAGTAGATGGATATAGGTTGCTTTTGAAGTAAATTGCATCATCAGTCACAACGATTGTGTGATTTTTAGAGCTTGAGCTATTAATTGCACCAAATTTAATATCACTAAATTTTTTCCCACCATCGATACTTGCTGACAAAATGCTGTAAGCACAGCCTCTTAGCGAGTCGCCGCATGCATCGTTATCACCACGAACAAATGGAATCGCCAGCATGTCATCGTTTTTCGCGGCCCAGATAAACTTGCCTTTATAATTCATTGTTCCTTTGGAAAGGAACCAAAGCTTCGTTTTTATCTTCTTGACATCATTATGATAATAAATTGAGCCATCATCGCAGTTGGTATAATCCTCCAGCGTGAGATAGCGATTTTTATCGATACGATAAATCACCTGCGGTGGGTTAGGGATGGTCTGTACTGCCCGCTTTTCGGGCTGCGTCGATGCTTGCACCGGAGGCGGTGGCACGGTGCAACTATTCAGGCTGGACAGCGAAAATATTAGTGCACCTGAGAGTAATGTTAGCTTTTTCATGGTCATCCTTGATTTTTTGGTTTAGTCGGCATCAGATCAACGTTACAACTAAATTTACTACTCAGTGAGGAACCTAATTTAT
>NZ_PITQ01000034.1 GCF_002834385.1 Rahnella sp. AA | reverse complement strand
CAACGTCGCGCTGCGATTATTTGAGAGACTCTGTTACAGACTAATCACCACTCAGTACTTCTACGGAGAGTGATGTTCAGCTGTAAACTTTCAATTTTTCAGCTTGTTCCAGATTGTTAAAGAGCAATATCTTAAACACGACTCGTTAAAGTCATCTTTAAGATATTCATTGATAATGTCTTTCACACATTACCGGAGTGGCGTCCCCAAGGGGATTCGAACCCCTGTTACAGCCGTGAAAGGGCAGTGTCCTAGGCCTCTAGACGATGGGGACACGAAAAATCCGTACCAGACCGTATAACGGTGTGGCACTTTTCGCATCAGCGTAAGGTTACCCTTACCGCATCAACAGGTGCTCTTGCTCATTAATTTCATCAGACAATCTGTGTGGACACTGCACAATGCGTATCTTGAGGTAAGGAGGTGATCCAACCGCAGGTTCCCCTACGGTTACCTTGTTACGACTTCACCCCAGTCATGAATCACAAAGTGGTAAGCGCCCTCCCGAAGGTTAAGCTACCTACTTCTTTTGCAACCCACTCCCATGGTGTGACGGGCGGTGTGTACAAGGCCCGGGAACGTATTCACCGTAGCATTCTGATCTACGATTACTAGCGATTCCGACTTCATGGAGTCGAGTTGCAGACTCCAATCCGGACTACGACATACTTTATGAGGTCCGCTTGCTCTCGCGAGTTTGCTTCTCTTTGTATATGCCATTGTAGCACGTGTGTAGCCCTACTCGTAAGGGCCATGATGACTTGACGTCATCCCCACCTTCCTCCGGTTTATCACCGGCAGTCTCCTTTGAGTTCCCACCATTACGTGCTGGCAACAAAGGATAAGGGTTGCGCTCGTTGCGGGACTTAACCCAACATTTCACAACACGAGCTGACGACAGCCATGCAGCACCTGTCTCAGAGTTCCCGAAGGCACTACGCTATCTCTAGCGAATTCTCTGGATGTCAAGAGTAGGTAAGGTTCTTCGCGTTGCATCGAATTAAACCACATGCTCCACCGCTTGTGCGGGCCCCCGTCAATTCATTTGAGTTTTAACCTTGCGGCC
>NZ_PITQ01000033.1 GCF_002834385.1 Rahnella sp. AA | reverse complement strand
TATCAGCGATTAAGCGATAACTTTAGCAACAACACCAGCGCCTACAGTACGGCCGCCTTCACGGATTGCGAAACGCAGGCCGTCATCCATCGCGATTGGGTGGATCAAGGTAACAACCATTTTGATGTTGTCGCCTGGCATTACCATTTCAACGCCTTCTGGCAGTTCGATGGTACCGGTCACGTCAGTTGTACGGAAGTAGAACTGTGGACGGTAGCCTTTGAAGAATGGAGTATGACGGCCACCTTCATCTTTGCTCAGAATATAAACTTCTGATTCGAACTGGGTGTGTGGTTTGATTGAGCCTGGTTTAGCCAGAACCTGACCACGTTCGATATCTTCACGTTTGATACCACGCAGCAGAACACCAACGTTCTCGCCTGCACGGCCTTCGTCCAGCAGTTTGCGGAACATTTCAACGCCAGTACAAGTTGATTTCACGGTATCTTTGATACCAACGATTTCAACTTCTTCACCGACTTTAACGATACCGCGCTCTACACGACCGGTTACAACTGTACCACGACCGGAGATGGAGAATACGTCTTCGATTGGCAGCAGGAATGGCTTGTCGATTGCACGTTCTGGTTCTGGGATGTAAGAATCCAGGAAGCCAGCCAGTTCAATGATTTTTGCTTCGTAGTCTGCGTCGCCTTCCAGTGCTTTCAGCGCTGAACCACGAACAACCGGAGTGTCGTCGCCTGGGAAGTCGTACATAGACAGAAGTTCACGAACTTCCATTTCTACCAGTTCCAGCAGCTCTTCGTCATCAACCATGTCACATTTGTTCAGGAACACGATGATGTAAGGAACGCCAACCTGGCGACCCAGCAGGATGTGCTCACGGGTCTGAGGCATAGGGCCGTCAGTTGCAGCAACAACCAGGATCGCGCCGTCCATCTGAGCAGCACCGGTGATCATGTTTTTCACGTAGTCGGCGTGCCCTGGGCAGTCAACGTGCGCGTAGTGACGAGCTGGGGTGTCATATTCAACGTGTGAAGTGTTGATGGTGATACCACGAGCTTTTTCTTCTGGTGCGTTATCGATCTGGTCGAATGCGCGTGCAGAACCGCCGTAGGTTTTAGCCAGAACGGTAGTGATTGCTGCAGTCAGGGTAGTTTTACCGTGGTCAACGTGGCCGATAGTACCAACGTTAACGTGCGGTTTTGTACGTTCAAA
>NZ_PITQ01000032.1 GCF_002834385.1 Rahnella sp. AA | reverse complement strand
TTGCCCTTTGCCGCGCACTAGACCCATACCGTTAGATGAATTTTCACCCTGGAGAGGATTGCAGCATGCACACACATAACGTCAACAGAAAAACCGCCACGACTACCCCACCCGAAAGATGGGGGGCGAAAACCTTCGGTCACCTTATCGACCAAGGGCATTACAACGTGGCCTGTCAGGAAGCTGCGCACGCGCATTACGGCGATAAATTTACGCGTCGCGATGCGTGTGTCTATTTTGTTCACGGGGCGATGGAAGCACTGGGAAGCCTGATCGGCAATTCATTGAAAAAGGGCGATAACGATGAGTAAACTGCATTTTTCCGCCGCCGCGCTGGCACCTGTGCTGGCTGATATACAAAAGAATGTCGGTGAGCTTTGGCTGGTCAGGGATGAAGGTATATATCTGATGGCACAAAACGCATCGCTGAATGCCAGCGGGAAACGCGATCTCGCTTATGCGCAGGGGTTTGATCCCCATGAACCCGTTGAAGAAGGGGAAGATGAAGACGACTGGTTTTTGAAAATGGAGGACGTTTTCGCAGGGGGAGATGCCTCTTACGTGCTGGAATTTTCTCCCCAACTAATGGACTTCCTGACCAAGAAACCCGCTGATCTTTGTATTTTGGTTGAAGACGAGGGCTTTAAATTTACGGCCATGAGGGTGAAATCATGAGTCAGTTTAGCGATGTACAAAACCCACATGAAAGCGTCATGTTAATTGTTGCTGAACTCGATACGGGTACGGGGCTTCATTTTTGTTCGCATCCGGTATTGTCCGGTGCAAATTCCAACCTGTGGTTCCCGCTGCCTGAAGGACAGTCATTGCACTGCGCCGTCGAGCAACTGATGATCATGAATCACGTTGCTCATAATGTTGTCCGGCTTGACGTGTTCCACAAAGGCGACCAGCACACGGACTACAAGGTCATTTTTAACACAGAAATCAGAGTGTGCTGAATAACACAGGGGGAGGGCGATTATACCTTGTCCCTGTGCGTTTCAATTCATTGGAAACAAAACCCAGCGGGCTGCGCCCGCCAGTTCCTGAGACAGGTAGCGGCTGCGCCGCCACTCTTCTCCGGCATGTTACGGGGGCTTGTCTCTCTCTTTCCTTACCTTCTCTTCCTCTCCGGGCTTTATCTCTTCTTCCTGGTCATCGACGGCCGGCGATGCCTTATCCCTA
>NZ_PITQ01000031.1 GCF_002834385.1 Rahnella sp. AA | reverse complement strand
TTGTAGTGGCATAGTGAATTTGGCCACCTGAATAGAGGTGATATCATCACCTCATAGTCAAAACAGGTGACATTATGACCGGACGTAACAGACGCAATTTTAGCCCCGAGTTTCGCCTCGAGGCTGCCCAGCTTGTACTCGATCAGCATTACACCGTTGCCGCCGCTGCCACTGCGATGAATGTCGGCAAATCCACGATGGATAAATGGGTTCGACAACTGAAAGAAGAGCGAGCGGGAAAATCACCCATAGCTTCACCCATGACACCTGAGCAGATTGAGATACGTGAGTTGAAGAAAAGACTTCAACGCGTTGAAATGGAACGGGATATATTAAAAAAGGCTACCGCGCTCTTGATGTCAGACTCCCTGAAAAATTCTCATTAGTTGAGAAACTCAGGGCGCGGTTTCCTGTTGCCGTTGTGTGCAACGTGTTTGGGGTTCATCGCAGCAGTTATAAATACTGGCGGCAGCCCAGGAAGCCTGACGCCACGAGAGTGGCATTACTGAGCCTTGTGCGTGAAGTTTATCGCGAAAGTAACGGTTCAGCAGGAGCGCGAAGCATTGCCGCAATGGTCACCACCAAAGGTATAAAACTGAGCCGCTGGCGGGCAACAAAGCTGATGAAAGCGCTCAATATTATCAGCTGTCAGCAACCTGGCCATCGTTATAAGAAGGCGTCTAAGGAACACATTGAGATCCCTAATTATCTGGATCGCCAGTTTGCTGTTACCGAGCCTAATCAGGCCTGGTGTGGTGATGTGACTTATATCTGGACGGGAAAAACGCTGGGCTTATCTGGCTGTTGTACTCGATTTGTTTTCCCGTAAACCGGTTGGCTGGGCGATGTCATTTTTCCCTGATTCCGCACTGACAGGTAAAGCCCTGTCGATGGCCTGGGAAGCACGGGGAAAACCGGCTAATTTACTGTATCACTCGGATCAAGGCAGTCACTATACCAGCAGGAATTTCAGACAGTTACTGTGGAGATATCAGATAAAGCAAAGCCTGAGTCGCCGGAGAAATTGCTGGGATAACAGCCCAATGGAACGGTTCTTCAGAAGCCTGAAAACAGAGTGGGTACCGGATAATGGCTACGCGAATTTTAGCGAAGCCAGCACGGCAATAACGAATTACATCACAGGATATTACAGCCAGCTCAGACCTCATCAATATAATGGTGGTTTGACGCCGAATGAATCAGAACGATTGTTCTGGAAAAACTCTAAAGCTGTGGCCAGTTTTTGTTGACCACTACA
>NZ_PITQ01000030.1 GCF_002834385.1 Rahnella sp. AA | reverse complement strand
GCTTCATCGTACTGGGTTCTGGTCTTCCAGCAGCGATAAATGATCCTTATCCATTTGAAGGCAAGAGCCCGGATTGCAGACTGGTGAGATTTTCCTTTTTCTCGCAGTCCCTGATAATAAAGTCTGGCCCAGTATGATGAGTTAACCGTCTTGGCCGCCCATTCAACAAAGGTCTGCCTGACGAACTTGGCACATTGCCATCGCCAGTGAACCCAGGATTTCTGGCCACTTCGTTCGGTCACCGGTGCAATACCTGCATAGTTTTGAATTTCTTCAGCGTTGTTAAACCGATCACGGTTATCACCAAGCGCAGCAAGCATCCGTGGGCCCATACACGGCCCCATGCCCGGAAGTGATTTGAACAGCCCCGCATCTGGCAATGTGTCAAACAGCGTTTCGATTCGTTCGTCATAGGTTTTGATGATTTCACTCACGACTTTAATTTGTGTCGCCAGTGCGGTTGCCATCAAAGCATTAGCCTCTATAACACTCGGGTCTGTCGTCAATGGGATCGCGTTATCAATACTCGCAACACGCTGCTCGGTAAGAGCCATTGCGCGGCCACCTTTGGCATTGAGAAAGTTGCGGATCGTGTCGCGCCTGGCTCGTTTCAGTTGTTGCAGACTGGGCCACCGGATAATCAACTCACACAACAGTAAGCTACCCCGATGTGAGAACCACTCCAGTGGCTGAGGATAATACTGTTTAAGCGTGTTGATGAGCCGATTCACAAAGCGGCGTTTGTCTTCAACCAACTGACGACGTTGCTCAACCAGTTGCTGAAGTAAGCGAATATCCGCATTGTCGGGTTCAATAGCTTTTATCTTTTGGGGATAACGCAGCATTAACTCTAATGCCAGCTCTGCATCCTGCGGGTCATCTTTAGCGCCGCTGGGCGAGAAGGCTTGCCGGTAACGAGCCAGGGACAACGCGTGGACGGGGAAAACGGTGATAAAGGGATATTTTTGAAGAGCATATACCACGGGGCCCTTCTTCAGCTCGAGAGCTATGGCGATTCTGCCTTTTACTTTTTGGTGTAACTCAGTAAGCCAGGCATCAAGCGCTTCTGCTGTATGTTCAATCACATCGAATACGCGTTCACCGTTTTTAAACTGAACACAGACATCGTGTTTTTTATCCGCCCAGTCCAGACCAACGTGCGCAGCAAATTGATTAGTCACAGTCATCACCAACTCCTTTTTATAGGGGATTGGTATGCATTCCACGCTCTTCGAAAGAAATATAGCCAGCAGTTTATCTGCATGCCCTGAGTATTCGTTAGCGAACGTGGAGCACCTACTGGCTCGAAAGAAAAGCGGCGATCATCGCATGATTCTCGCTCAATATTCGTAACCAGCAAGCGCATACCCTGAATCACTTAATAGTGTAATTCTCAGGGTGCGAATGACTATAT
>NZ_PITQ01000029.1 GCF_002834385.1 Rahnella sp. AA | reverse complement strand
TGTTAGTGCAAAGCGATAATGTCGTGTTTTAGCAAAGTTAAAATGTCGTACTCCGGTTAGCCTGTTCTTATTCAGGCAGCCAGGAGTATCACTATTATGTTGGTCACCATGAGCCAGAAAGAACTCGATCGAATCCCTGTTTTACAGCAGCTATGCGATAAGCGCCTGACGCAGTCGCGTGCCGCTAAACTCCTGAACCTCAGTGTTCGTCAGGTGCAACGCCTTCTCAGTCGCTATCAAATTGACGGCGCTGCCGGACTGTCATCCCGAAAACGCGGCAAGCCCGCAAACAATCGTGCCCCTGATGAACTCCGGTTTAAAATCCTGACGCTGCTACGTGAAAAATACAGCGATTTCGGCCCTACGTTAGCCGCCGAGAAGCTTCTGGAACGCCATAGCCTCAGGGTTTCCGTTGAAACACTGCGCAGCTGGATGACCGCAGACGGACTCTGGGTACCACACTCACGCCGTAAGCCCCGGGTTTATCAGCCTCGTTATCAACGTGACTGTCTGGGTGAACTGGTTCAGATTGATGGTTCTCACCATGACTGGTTCGAAGGCCGCGCTGATAAATGCTGCTTGTTGGTATTTATCGATGATGCCACTGGCCGTCTGATGCATCTGCATTTTTGCGAAACTGAATCAGCCTTCGACTACATGAACGCAACACGTCAATATATTGAAAAACATGGTAAACCCGTCGCATATTACAGCGATAAACACGCCGTGTTCCGCGTCAGTCAGGCTGAAACTCGCCGCACCGGTGTCACTCAGTTTGGCCGGGTTTTACATGATATGGCCATTGAACTGATTTGTGCCAATAGCTCTCAGGCCAAAGGTCGCGTTGAGCGGGCCAATCAAACGCTGCAGGACCGGTTGGTAAAGGAGATGCGGCTGGAAAATATCAGCTCAATTGAAGCAGCTAATCAATGGGTTGAGACATTTGTCAGTGACTTCAACCGGCGCTTTGCCAGGCCTGCCAAATACCCCAAAAATCTCCACCGTCCTGTACAGGAAACGTCAGTTGAACTGGCCGATATCTTCGCGTGGCATGATCTTCGGACCGTCTCGAAATCACTGACATTTCAGTACGATAAAATCCTTTATCTTCTTGACCCTACTGAAGAAAACACACGTATTTCTGGCAAGAAAATTGAAGTTTTCGACTATCCAGACGGCACACTGGCGTTCAAATATGCTCATAGAACACTCTCGTATCAGGCGTTCGACAAGCTGGCCTGCGTTGACCAGGGCACCATCGTAGACAACAAGCGGCTGGGTGCAGTGCTGAAGCTGGCACAAGTACATCAGGATGAAAGAGAGAAAGATGGGAAAAGAGAGCGCAGCAAGAAAATGCCCAAAAGACGTGCTCAGGCAAGAGTTCAGGAACAGCTGAAAGCCATCAATCCGGTACTGGTTAATCCATCGGAATTCAGGGCCAGTTTGAAACGCTAACCCCCTATTCTTTCAGACTTTCCCAATAACAAAAGTGACATTTTAACTTTGGAACTGAAGGTGACATTTTAAACTGGGATAGACA
>NZ_PITQ01000002.1 GCF_002834385.1 Rahnella sp. AA | reverse complement strand
CGACAAACCGCTGCTGCAGGACGGGAAAAAAACCTTATATCAGCGGGTGCTCACGACCCCCGGCTGCAAGCTGGGTAAAACTGCCGGCGATGACAAAGGTGAATTACAACCGGCCTTTAGCTGCGGGGCGCTCAGTACGCTACTGCCGCCATACTCACCGGTCTGGCCCCTGGCTTCGGATGAGAACAACTCATCGCGCACCAGCTGTAACGTGGTGCTGCGCTGTTCACCTGAGGCGAGTGTAATCTGGATTTGTACCTGGCTGGCATTTGCCAGCAGCGGGTCAAGCAGAGGGGGTCCAATACGAAAACCACTGCCACCGGATAACGGATAGCCGTCATTGACGGTAAACGAGTGTGGCTTCGTGCTCCAGCTCGCATCCGGCTGCAGGTAGTGTTGCTCATTGTTGCAAAGCGTAAAGGTCAGGTCAGACAACATGACGGGTTCGCCGCGCAGGCGAATCATCAGTTGTGCATTCCCGGGTGCTGCCGGTTGGCAGGCGATGATTTTGGCTAGCATGGCATATTCTCTTGTTTCAGTTGGCTGATAATCACGCCAAGACTCTGGTTATGTTCGACGGAAATATCGCGGGTAGCGCTATGGCCGGCGTTGTCCTGAATAATTCTCATCAACGCCGAGAGCCAGTCCCCCATGTAGGCGATCCCAGGCTGAGGGGCGACAGGGGCCAGTTGTGGCAGTTCGTCGTTGATAAGCGATTTCTGGCGGACAAAAACCTTATTCTTCTCACCCACATAGCTATCGGGAACCTGCTCCGGTGGCAGCGAGAGATAACCAAACCAGGCGATGAAATCACGCATAGCCAACTGAGCCCGCAGTACCTGACGGGCCATGAGCTGATTGCGGCGCGTGCCTGCCTGTTCCTGGCCTGCCAGCGCGTGTTTCAACGTGCCTTCCAGATCCAGGCGCGTGGCTGCGGTGATCAGCTCTTCGCAAAGCAGGTTAATGATTTCACCGCTCATACCAAGCTGTTGCCAGTGAAGGGGGTGCTGCGGTAATTCTCGCAGGTGGGCTACCCACGCCTTGAAGGCGAGCTGGGCAAACTCGTCATCCTGCCCAACCCTTTGCGGCGCGGGTGTTGATTCAGCGACGGCGGGTTGTTCATCAGCAGGCGAACTTGCGAAGGGATTGTCTGCAAACGGATTGTCTCCAAACGGATTGGCCGCAAATGCATTCTGAGGGGCGTGGGGAACGCCAGCCTGCGGCTCGGGTTCCTGATTACGAATGCTCAGATAGATATTGTTCAGCTCATGAGTGGGGAGATCTAAACGGCTGATCATCTCACCCATACTGTGCGGGCTGGCGGATAAACCCTGCCACAGTTCTCTGGCGATGGCCTGTTTTTTCACTAACTGGCCGTCGCTGTCTTGTATATACCAGCGGCCAAGCAGCTGATCGCCTGTTTTAATGCGGCACTTCTGTAACTGTTCACCCAGGTGTTTCAGTTTGAAATCCAGATAAGCCACGCCTTTCAGCGCTTCGGCAAGACGGGAAATCCCCCCATCGTTGAACTTAAGCATGGCTTCCCAGGCGGCTTCCGGTTCGGCAACGTGTTTATTGACGTTTTCCCCACGGATAAAGAAGCTGCCCATTTTGTCGAGCGCCTCTTTATAGAGTGGGTCTAAAGCCACTTCTTTAGGTTTGGCATTTTCCCCGCCGGGTTTGCTTTCCAGCGTCAGGAAGGGGTTTGCCATGCCGGGTTTCCGGACAAGGAAGCAGTTGTTAAAGGGGGTATCCGGCGTCCATTTTGTCAGCCAGTTGCACTGCTTAAAGCGTTCAAGCAGCGTGATATGCATCATGCCTTCCAGGCCGTCTTTCAGCTGAGTTTCCGTATGCGTCAGGCCATCCGTGATGCGCTTATCACACATCGTGATGGCCCAGAACAGACCCGGTTTACTGTTTTTCCGGTCTTCCGGATTTTGGCCCTGAGTCTTTTCGACCCAGCGGTTTAACACCGGGCCGACATCCGTAACGTCACTTTGGCTAACCGCGCTGGCGCATACGACCAGGGCGTTCATTTCCTGATTATCGGTGTAACGCTCAAACAGGTAGGCGACTTTGCCGCGTAGCAGTAACTGCGATACGGGGCTGAGACCGTCCCGGCCCGCTTCTTTGAGCGTGGTTATCTTGAGGCGCCCCCGATAGCCAGGGAAATCGAGCAGGTCGGCCTCCTCCATTAAGCTCTTCTTACCCACTTCAGCCAGCGGGAAAATGAGTTCTGCCGTGAGTGCCGCCAACTCAGCCTGCCGCAGGGTGGCGCTGCCGGTCTGCGGGTTGTCCTTCCAGAAACGTATTTCGACTTCGCGATCACCGCCCGAACCGAGGCGATTCAGGCTGTCGACGTTCATGATGCTGCTGCTGTGATCGATAAGCGTATCCAGCGGCGCAAACACCATTTCTGCATGGTTGAGTCTCGTCAGGATATTCGCTAACGAACGATAGGTTTCGGTGAGTTCTGGCAGCTCGCCCCATAACAGAGAGAAGAGATCTGCCCGTTCGCTCGAACTGAGCGTTGGCGCGATTTTAAGCACCTGTGGCCAGTAGGCATGCTCCAGTTTTTCCACTGATTTTCTGAATGAAGTGTTGAGATAGTCCCACAGCGCAACGACATCTTCTCCGCTGACGCCATTGTTTGCCTGACCTTGATCTGCGCGCGTGAGGAAAGGGCGCAGCCGCTCTTCAATGCGGGTTTCATCAAGCTGATAACTCAACTGCTCGTGGTTGAAATCGCTAAACCAGGCGTTAGACAAAATCTTCGCCAGATCTATTTCGCTAAACAGGCGCAGGGGTACCGGATAACCGGGCGGGGTTTCGGTGGCCTGTTTCGTGAAACGGGTAACCAGGCCGGTGGCCTCTTTCCCCCCTCCGACAGGGTTCACCTGTTTGATAAAGTCTACCCGTTCGCCGCCATACCGTGCTTCCAGCTCGCCGTTACTGCCCGCGGCCAGTGCGGAAATCAGATAGGACTTGCCCGCTTGCGAGATACCAAAAAAACCCACCGTCATCGGTGTGGTCGCCACGCGGGTGAGGCCATTGGCGTGATTACGGGTACGCAATAACTCAATATTGAGCTTGTCAGCTTCGTTATCCAGGCGACGGGAGTGCGTTCGCACGGTGTCTACCCAGCCGAGTGCATTCAGGCAACCCTGCGAGATGGCTGCCCAACCTTGTTTAAGGGGATTTTGTTCATTGCTCATTATTTTTTAACACTCCCGCTGTCGAGCCAGTGCCGGCTGTCAATGAGTCCGGTATCGGGCATGGTATTGAGTTCCAGTTCCACGTCGCTCCTGGTAAAAGATTTATCGGTGTTACTGCTCACATCAGCGATGATCAGGCGATCGCTGATCAGCCCCAATTTGAGCGCTTTGCTTGCCTGATTGGTCGCAATAGCCAGCCTTACTTTGAGATAAGGTGAGCCATTATCATCAGACTTCGCCTCCGAAAATCTTTTACGGCCTTTTTCAGTGAAGCGCAGGGTATACAACGGGGCGGCGGACCAGCGCTCCGCATCCAGCTGGCGATAACCCAGGCGCAGATCGCCACGCATGATGATGCTCTGCGTCGTGGTCTCTCCGTCCTCATGGGGTATCTCCGGTAATTTGATCTGGCCATTTTCCGATTCGATATGGCGGTAGATGATATCGGCATCGCGGATCAGGCTATCCATATCGATGATGCCGATATGGCGGATGGTCGAGTAAGGCTTAAGCGCCGAGGTGCGGAAATGGAAATTAGGAATGCTGTGATTAGCGCACAGTTGCGACAACATCGCGCCCACGGATGCCGTGCTCTTTGGATCGTCGATATGACCGTTTTTATGGAACGGATACCAGGTGCCGGTCTGGTAGCCATGCAGGGCCAAAATACGGCCCGGAGGTAACGGCAGATTACGGCGAATGATGGCCTGGATCCCCGGCAATTGTGATGGCCGGCCTGTGAGCAGCAGCATGTCGCAGTTGTAGCAGGATAAAACCTCGCACAAGGCGGTGAGGACTTTATCGATATTGAATTTGCCCGAACACAGATCGTTATGCACCTTTGTCAGGGGCAGGTGGAGGCTGATATTCGTCAGTTTAAAGCCACTATTATTACCACCCGCTTTTTGTATTTCACGCAGGACAAAACCTTCGACTTCTTCGCTGATGCTGCCAGCCGGCAGCAACTCACTAACCTGCTGGCTGATGAGCAGGTGGGTTTGCTCATCCTGCGGGTCATAGCGTTCGTAGCTGCTAAGGATGTGCAGAGCCAGCGGGACGAACAGTTGTAAACTCAACTGCTGACGTAACACGGCTTCGGCTGCGCTGATATTTTGCGAGCCACACAACTGAGACATCAGGGTTTCAACCGAGAAAACCCCGGCTTCCTGAAGTGCCTGCCCGAAAGCTGGCAGCACATAGGACTGAATCACATCCAGCAGAATGTCATCGCCTGCGATTTTGAAACTATCACGAAAGCGCTGGTGGGGAATGATATGCGCATTGGCACCGCCACCGGACAAACCGTTGCGATCCAGACGATAATCCGTCACGACCAGGTCAGTCGTTCCGCCGCCGATATCGATTGAGGCAATGGTGATGGCTTCCCGATCTTTGCGGTCGGGACGCCCGATGGTGTCGAAAAACACTTCCGGGTGACCGGCGAAATTCTGATTAATCTCGGTATACAAATATACGAGCTGGGCACAGGATGCTTCGTCCCACTCCACGCGGATTTCAGGCAACGGGACCTTAATATTCTCCCTGTTGAGTGAACCCGGCTGGTTATCAACATCAGGATCGTTTTCGCCGATATGCCAGCGCAGGGATTTCCAGACCAGACCGACCGCCTGGCGCATTCTGTCCTCGAGGATGCAGCGTTCCGCCATTGGCAGTCCCGGCGGAACGGTCAGAATGATATTACGCAACTGGCGGGGGATACCGGCATGCCCCTGGCGAATACGCTGTTCCGGGCTGTTAATCTGGCTGATAGCCTGAGTCAGTACTTCCGACAACATGAAGGTCATCAAAGAGCTGCGTGAATAGCGCGGCGTAAAGACGGGAATGCGATCCATCTCATCTTCAATGGTATGCAGCGCCTGGCCTTTCTCATTGATCAGGTTGGCAAACGGAGCTGCGGTGGCGAGGGGATTTGTGTCTTGTACATAGCTGCCGTTAAAGCGCCATCCCTGACCATAGAATTTCTCATCCCACAGATAACGTTTGGGGCTGGATATTCCGGTGGACCCTTCACTGCCCCGGCGACGGGCCGCTAAGCGGCCGGCTTCACCGCCGATTCTGGCAATGGTTGGCCACTGGAAAGCATCATGACGACCGCTGCGGACCGAGAAATGGTCTTTGCCGAAAAAGGCCTGAGAAAACTCAACCCGGCTTTCGAAAGGATCGGTATATACATGCTCGGGAGAACTGAGATCGCGCAGTTTTAAAACATAATTTTGCGTCAGGCCTGAACCGGACTGCCCGTGATCTTCGATAAGAATGCCGCAGGTACGGGAATTGCCCACATCAAGGATCAAATCGACCGATATCGGCCTGATGGCGTTGGTTTCCCGGTTGGCAATCACACGAAATTGCGGCAGCTCGATGGTTGGCTCTTTCTGAGTTTGCAGGCCTTCAACCGGAATAGCCATCAGTGACAGCAGGTTGAGATAGTGGGCCAAAGGATATTGCTCGGCGAGTTCTTGCTCGCGCTCGTCAATGTCACGGCTTTTGCTGGCGTCAGTAAACACTTCTTTAAGCCAGTCTTTTACCCAATCCTGAGTCAGATACCAGTTAAGTGCATACGTCGCCGTCGCAACGGCAAATGTCGCGCCAGCGTTCACGTCTTCCTGATGTGGGCTCAGGTCGGCGGCAGCCTGTTGTTTGGCCATGATGCGGGTATCGATAGCCAGCGTCATTCGGTGACTATGACCATCCATGTCGGGTTCAGTCAGTTTCACTATGCGGAAACGTGCCCAGTTGAGTGGCCCTTCCTGATAAATATTCGGCGGACTAAAACGAAATAAAGGGAGAGGCAACCAGGTGCCTCCGAATAATTTGAGGCTCTTTTCAACGGGAATATCGTACTGGCTTCTGGCCTTCTCAATATTGTCAGGAGCCGGTTGATAGAAATGGTAATCGCGCTGCTCGTTGTAGATCAGACGGGTGAGCACACCGTTGGCGAGCTGGACAAATTCACCGGAAGGCAGACGACCGGGGAGGGTCAGGCCAAAATCCATAAACTGGATCCCGGAGTCGCCGACCAGTGTAATTTGACGATCATAAGAAACAATCTCAGGCAACATAATGTAATCCGCCCCTGTTTAGGTGTTGGGTTGAAGCATGCGAATAGGGAAGGTTTTGTCCCCATCATTGCTGCCGACGCAATCGGCGTGACCAGACGCTGGTGATTTGCACTCTATGTTTGGAACGATAAAGTTTGAGCCATCGCTGCATTTCATTTGTTCGGGAGTCGTAATGCTCAGGGCCCCTTGTTGCAGATTGCCCCTGGCGGAACCTGTGCAGGTTACGCCACTGGACTGACGTACGCGGACGGTGCCATTGCCGTGTTCAAAGTTGTATTGCAACTGCAACGGCCGACCGGTGAGCTTGTCCTGGATGCCACCGTTAGCACGCCACTGACCATTGAGAAACTGCGCCGGGCCATCCGGCAGGTCGGGCGGGAGTGTCAGCGGTTTTCCCTGAGCCGGCGTTGCTGGCGGCAGGGCGTCAGGCGTGGTAGCGGGTTGCGCAGGTTCATCGTTCTGAGCCTCTTTGCCGTCCGGCTGAGCTGGATCGGCTGATTGGGCTGCATCTCCCTCTTTGGCCTCGTTCAGTGGTTGCGGCGTGTCACCGGCCACATTGCTGGCATCGGGTGTGGAAAGGGCGTCAGGGCTGGCGGGCTGCCCGGTATCGGATGGCTGGCCTGAAAGGTTTTTTTCTGATTCAGCGGTGCCTGCAACAGGACTTTCTTCACCCGCCAGTTTTTGCGTGCTCAGGCCGGGATGTACCGCAGCATTCACCCCGGTGACATCAGGAGATGCGACGTGACTGTCTGTATGAGAGAGCGTTTTCTCCCCCGGGAAACCCGGCAGGCCAGGTAAGGAAAGAGAGGGCACGCAACCGCGGAGCAAACCCAGCAACAGAGCCAGCAGAAGCAGCGCAGGGACTAACCAAAGTAACCAACGCCAGCTCCAACGCCAGCTCCAGTTCCAGCGCCGGCTCCGGCGAACGGTCTCCACGACCGGAATATCGGATGATGCCGGGAGGATTTCTGGCGGCATTACGGGTTGCATAACAGGCCTGGTTGCGGCGGGAACGGGTGCCAGCTGCGCAACGGAAGACGGTTCCAGCCAGTGCATGGGATTACGCTGCTCGCCTGTCGGGTGAATAAACCCCCAAAAAGTAATCACGAGCACGCCGTTAACCAGATAGACAAAATCATAGTCAGGGAAATGAACGACCGATTTCAATAACTGAGCAAATACCCGACGATCGCCACCGGCTCCGGCCTGTTCTGTGTTGAGCTGCTGTTCACTTAAGGCCTGCACGGCTATCTGGAATTCATTGAATTGCTGGCGAGCTGAGTCCCGCTCGCTTTCGCTTGCCCCGCTCCAGGGGATCACGTCCCCCGGGAAGCTGCTGTACCAGTCCGTTCTGTCGCCTCCCTGGTCATTTTGCGGTACCGCAAGGTGGCGGGCCAGATCGCGTCCGGCATCCAGACGGTAGATGGCTTCACGTAGCTGAAATGCCATTTTGAACACGGGATAACCGGTTTCACCAAGCGCCTTAAACGAAGAGTTATGCCCAGTGCGTAACAGTGGTCCCTGAATCGAATTTCGCATTGTCTAAACCTTATAAGACTGTGAATTAATGCAAGTCATGGTGGATACGGCTAGTTTTTGCTTGCGCCTGGCGTCCACTTAAAACCCCAGCCAAAATGCTTGTCTAAAGACTCCCTGTCGCGGAAGAAGTTGTTGAGGCGTTCAACCTTGATGTCACCATCAACATTTTTTAATCTGGCGATCGCCGCGACATTATTGCGTTCGTTTCCGTCAGTCAGTGTGGAGCTTATGGGTGGCTGATCCGGGATATAAAGGGTGATGGTGGCATTGGTGCCTTGCCAGTTATCTGCGCCACCGTAGATGAAGCTGTAAATCAGCACCTCATCAATATCTTGCCAATTGCTGCCGTTAATGAAGAGCCATTCACCATCCTGATCATCACCGTCGCGCAGATCTTTTTGCAGCATCATGTAAGGCGGTTTCTCGTAGTCACCGAAGTATTTACTGAGTGCTTCGATCGCGCTTTTTTCCCCATTCTTGAAACGAACAAATGCCGCAATATCCAGATCGATAGGGTATTGCTGCGCGTGCTGTTGCCAGGTCAGGTTGACTTTGATTCGCCCAAAGTCCTTGCGCTTCGCAAGATTGATACTCGGGTTATCTTGCGTTAGCTGAGTACCTGCCTGTGTTGGCGCCGCCGGGGCAACCGCAACGGGCGTTGCTGGCGCAGGGGTAGGGGGAGCAAGGTGCTTATATCCCCACCAGGCGAGCGCCAGCAGTAAGAGTAAAAGCAGTAATAACAGCCAGGGCCATATGCGCCGCCGTGAGGGCAACGTGGCCGCAAAGTGTGGTGTTTGCTGCGCGGGAAGCGCCTGCGAAGGAATCGCCCAGTTGATTAATACAGGCTCGCCAGCCACGCCATAACAGGTCAACCCCTGAGAATGGGTGAGTAACATCTGCAGCGCATGCGCGGATTTCTCCTCCCCACGGGCGGCAAGCTGTTCAATCAGGCCCGCAAGAATCCCCTGATATTGCTGGCGCTTGTTTTGAACGGTGAGCTGTTCAGCCTCGCTCAGTGAGGAGAGCGGTTTCGCCAGCCCCTGACGCGCGGTCCACCACTCAAGGTTGCCTTCAAAGCCCCGGCGTGCGGTAGCATAAAGCAGTGCAAGAGAAGGCGGCAGGTGACGGTGGATAATCGCGACCGTCTCCTCGTAAGTTGCCAGAGTAGAATCATCAATTGGCGCTGCGCTCGTTAGTCGTTGCATAACCTGGAATCGTTTTTATTGCCGTTGGCCTCAGTCGCTTTACAGGCAACTGTCGGCATATCCGTAAGCGATATCAGCATCGTTATGTCACTGCTATCGCTTGGTCCATTTCGTGCAAGGTGGCGGCCACCGGGAGCGCCACGTCAACTGCGCTTTTAGCGAAGGGTATTCGCCTGCTCAAGCGCCTGAATTCTGTTCTTGGCGTCAGCGATTTTTTTCTCAACGGCGGCAATTTCGCTGTCGCTGCTGGCTTGCTGAGATTGCTTTTGCAGTTCCTGCAGTTTTTTAATTTCCTGCTGGCGTTGCTTGTTCTGCACTTTGCCTGACTGAAGGCGCTTCAGCGTTTGTGCTAAATCTGAGCGTGCAGCCGCTAATTTGGCTTGCTCATTTTCAAGTTGCTGGTGAGAGGCTTGCTCCCTATTTTCTGTATTCGCCAGATCTTGTTTAGCGAGATTATTTTCCCGCTGGCTCTGCAATACTTGTTGCTCCTGCGCATCGACTTTTTGTCTGTAACCGCCGGAGGTTGTGCAACTCAGTTTGGTTATAAAGCTGGGGTCTTGAGCATGCAAATCGCAGTCCTGGGGAGACGTTGCGCAGCCTGCCAGTAATAATGAGGCGAACAGTACGTATTTTTTCATGAAGCATTCCATGAACAGAGGCAATTAATAAAAGGATGAGATCACAAATAGAATAATAAGGGTCGATAATAATACCGACCCGTAATTATTAACCCAGTGAAATAGCCTGGCGCTGACTGAACATGCCGTTCGCTTCGGATTCCAGAGCGGCAATTTCATTATTAAGCTGGCTATATTTTTGGTTCAGTGTTTCTAGTTTGTTTTTATCTGCTTTTGACGTTGCATCTGACTTCTGTCCCTGCAGGGCGACTTTATAACCTGCAGCTCTGTCTTTCATCGCTTTAATAGTGCCTCTCATCTCGCTGATATTGGCATCAATCTGAGACAGCTGTTTCGTGGCGTTTGCTTTATCAAATCCAGCTTTATCTTTTTGCAGGCTTATTTGGGTCAGTGTTTTCTGGTTATCACTGATAACCTTCTTCATCACGACGGCTTTTTTCTCTACATCAGCAGTATCTTTAGTGATGTTTGAGTCCATTGCCTGCAGGCGATCGGCGGTTGTGGCATAATCTTTCTTCAGGCTGTCCAGGTAGTAGTTGGCCGTCATACCCACCGCACAACCGGCAGCGCCACCAATAGCCGCACCGGCAACGGCTTTTTTAGTATCGCCTGCCATCGCACCGGCCAGAGCGCCAAGGCCAGCACCCGCCAGAGCGCCCACACCGCAGCCCTGAGCGCCGGATGCGCTAAAGAATTTGGCTTGTTCACCGCTGGTCAGTCGGGCATCAGGTTTGGTATCAGACAAGAGAGAACTGCCGGTGCTGGCGCAGCCACTCAGAAGAAGAGTAATAGAAACCAGAACACAGGTTGCGCTACGATTAAACTTATTTACCATCGTTTTATCCTTAAATTATCAAATAGAACAGCGTTAGACGTTATTGTGCTGACCATCGATATCATTGATGTAAAAAATTCATTGGAAGCCAGAGCGATTTATCAATGTTGCGACATGGTGATTAATTTATAATCATTTTTCGGGGTGTTATTCCCAACAACGATTTTCTTACTTTCCCATTCAGCTATGCATGTCTGAATAACGATATATTCTGCCAACAGGGGGCTTTATCGATAAAGTATCCGGTACATATCGGCACACAAACCGAAACCTTTAGCGATAAATTGAAAAAAAATTAAATATAACGACAAGCATACTCCTGTATGCCTGATTTTATGAAAAGCCACGTTTTTGAGCGGCTGTTGATATTGATGTCAGTCTGTTATAGCGGCATGAGGAGACGTATTTTGTACTGATACCGGCAAACTTTCGTTATTTTCTCCGACTTCTGTCGCTATCCTGAGAAGATTAAAACCAGTTGTATTATTCCTGAACGAACCCCGGCGGGTATAGATTCAATGCTTTCATCTTTATTATTTTAGGTATCCGAAATTTAATGCTTCATCTTTTTTGATTTACTCTCTTTTGCAATCATTTCTGCGGGGGCATTTTAAAAAGGTGATGATGAAATTAAACAAGAGATTCTGCCGGGAACCTCTTGTTTACATTCTGAACCCTGCTCAACCCCATTAAATCAGTACCGGTACCGTGAGCTCTCTTGCATAGCTGATGAAATCGGCCAGAGCTTTATTTTTCTGGTGTCGCTGCCAGCTTAATGTCAGCGTGGATGTCGCACCGGGGTCGCTCAGGAAACAGTAATTCACATCCGGCAGCATCACCGATCTTTGCGTTTCAGGCACTAACGTAACCCCCATTCCCATCGATACCAGCCCGATGGCGACCGACACATCCCGCGTAAACTGAATCTTTTGTGGCACAAACCCGGCCTGCTGACAGGCATTCAGCGCAGACCAGCCAAGGCCTACGCCGGGCGGATCCTTCTGGATAAGAAACGGGGAATCCGCCAGGGAGGACAGGGCGATTTTTTGCCCTGAACCGGCAGGATGGTTACGTGGCAGTACGGCAATCAACGGTCGCGTCGCGATGTTGAGATAGTCCAGTTCCGGAAAGCGCGGTACCGGTGAGCGTACAAGTGCGATATCCAGCTGATAATTGAGCAGAAGTGTTAGTTGCTCGTGAACGTTATGTTCTTCAATAACGATCTCAATACCGGGTTTCTTCTTGCGGTAACCATTAATTAACAGTGCCAGTGCCGGGTCCAGAATCGAAGAACCTACGTAGCCAAGTTTGAGTTGCCCCTGATGCCCCAGCCGTAAACTGCGCGCATTTTCGAGAAATTTCTCGTAATGATTGATGGCGATCCGCGCTTCTTCTACCAGCTGTTGCCCCTCGAAAGTCAGTGCCACATGGCGCTTGTCGCGGGTGAACAGCGGGATCCCCAGTGACTGCTCAAGGGTTTTGATGTGCAGGCTCAGCGCGGGCTGAGCGATGTTGAGTTGCAGGGCGGCTTTACCAAAATGCAGAACTTCTGCCAGCACTACAAATGAGTGTAATTGTCGGTAATCCATACGTCCTCCGGTGCATTTTCTTCATAATAATCCCTTATCAAAGAGCCGGGTATTGTTATTGGACTCTTATCACCAATCCTTTGCAAACTGGCCAGGCAGTAAGGAGGAAATCAGTACAACATCACTGAATTTTATTCCTCTGTCTCCAGGATGGAGCGGGGCTTAACGCACCGCTCCATCACCCGATTACACGAATTCTAGGGCCATTGAGATGTCTGAAGAACAGAAAAAAGTGACTGATCTTCGCTCCGCACTGGAAGTATTAAGCCAGTACGACGACGAATTGATCTACACCGATGAACCCGTTGACCCCATCGCGGAGTTATCCGGTGTATACCGCTACGTAGGTGCACACGGCACCGTCAAACGTCCGACTCAAATCGGGCCGGCGATGATCTTTAATAAGGTCAAAGGCTATAACGACATGCGGGTGCTGATTGGTCTGCTGTCTTCCCGTAAACGTGTTGCGCGTCTGTTTGGCACCACGCCGGAAAACCTGGCGTTTATGCTGAAAGATTCCGTATCAAATCCTATTCCGCCAATCGTCATTCCACGCGAAAAAGCGGTCTGTCAGGAAGTCGTTCATCTGGCGACTGATCCGGGTTTTGATATCCTGAAAATCCTGCCAGCGCCAACCAATACACCGGAAGATGCCGGCCCGTATTTCACTCTCGGCATGTGTTATGCCGCTGACCCTGAAACCGGCGAGCATGACGTTACCATTCACCGCCTGTGCGTTCAGAGCAAAGACGAAATTTCCATGTATTTCGTGCCTGGCCGTCACCTTGATACTTTCCGTCAGAAAGCCGAAGCCGCAGGCAAACCACTGCCTATCACCATCAGCATCGGCGTTGACCCTGCCATTGAAATCGGTGCGTGTTTTGAGCCGCCTACCACACCGCTGGGCTTTGACGAACTGTCTATCGCTGGCAGCCTGCGCAATCAGGCCGTCGAACTGGTGGATAGCCTGACCGTCAATGCGCGCGGGATTGCTAACGCAGAAGTGGTTATCGAAGGTGAACTGGTGCCGAACTATCGCGTTCGCGAAGACCAGAACACCAATACCGGCAAAGCCATGCCTGAATTCCCAGGTTATACCGGTGCAGCGCAGGCCGAAGTGCCTGTGATTAAAGTAAAAGCGATTACTCACCGCCGCCACCCGATCCTGCAAACCTGTATCGGGCCGAGTGATGAACACACCAACATGGCGGGTATCCCGACTGAAGCCAGTATTTTGCAGATGGTCGAACGCGCTCTGCCAGGCTTTGTGCAAAACGTTCACTGCCCGTCTCCGGGTACCGGTAAATACCTGGCGGTATTGCAGGTGAAAAAACGTTTTGCGGCTGACGAAGGCCGTCAGCGTCAGGCTGCGCTGTTGGCGTTTGCTGCATTCTCCGAGCTGAAACACGTCATGCTGGTGGATGAAGACGTCGATGTGTTTGATCTCAATGACGTTATCTGGGCGATGACCACCCGCTATCAGGGCGACGTCAGCACCGTCTTTATTCCAGGCGTGCGCTGCCATCCGCTCGACCCGTCTTCCGATCCGGCTTTCAGCCCGTCGGTACGAGACCACGGTATTGCCTGCAAAACCATTTTCGACTGCACAGTACCTTATAACCTGAAAGCGAATTTCCACCGCAGCGAGTTCCTCGAAGTGGACGTAAACCGCTTTATCCCAGGTTTTACTAAAAAGTAACCAGCAATAAGTAATAAGGAGACAGCATGTCAGGGTCTGCATTTAAGGCACCACAGAAACCCCGCGTTATTGTCGGGATCAGCGGCGCGTCCGGGTTCTCTTATGGCGTTCAGGCGTTACGTTACCTGCGCCAGCTCGATGTGGAAACGCATCTGGTCATTTCCCCGGCCGGCCACCTCAACCGTGAGCACGAAACCACGCTGACTGAAGCGGACGTGGCGGAACTGGCGGATGTGGTTTATCCCTTCCGCGCGGTAGGGGCGGCGATTGCCAGCGGATCATTCCGTACGCTCGGTATGCTGGTGGCGCCTTGTTCGATGCATACCCTGGCGGCTATCGCCACCGGCCTGACGGATAACCTGCTGACGCGGGCGGCGGACGTCGTTTTAAAAGAACGACGCCGGCTGGTACTGATGGTGCGTGAAACACCGCTGCATGCGGGGCATCTGCGCAACATGCAGCAGGTGACTGAATCCGGCGGGATTGTTTTCCCGCCGGTACCTGCCCTGTACGCAAGGCCGACAAGTGTTGAAGACATTATTGCGCATAGCGTGGCGCGCGCGCTGGGTCTGCTGGATCTGGATTGTGCCGATCTGCCTCGCTGGGGCGAAAACATGCAGTTAATGACCAGGAGTAAAGACTCGTGATTATCGGACCTTATATCAACGGCTCCGCCGTATTGCTCGGGGGTATCGTCGGCGCGTTGCTCAGCAACCGCCTGCCGGAACGCCTGCGTAACTCTATGCCCCTGATTTTCGGGGCGGCTTCCATGTGTATGGGCGTCGTTTTGGTAGTCAAAGTCAGCCATATGCCCGTCATGGTGCTGTCGGTTATTCTCGGCGCACTGCTGGGTGAACTCTGCTATCTGGAGAAAGGCATCGGCAAACTGGGCAGCAAAGCACGCAGCCTGGTTGAGATTTTTGTGAAGTCCGAACAGGGCGATCAGGAGTCTCAGGAGAAATTTTTGCAAAGCTACGTGGCGATTATCGTGCTGTTTTGCGCCAGCGGCACCGGGATTTTCGGTTCCATGCATGAAGGCATGACCGGCGATACCAGTGTGCTTATTGCTAAATCGTTTCTGGATCTGTTTACGGCGGCAATTTTCGCCACCACGCTCGGTTTTGCCGTCGCCGTGGTAGCGGTTCCGCAACTAATCATCCAGTTACTGCTGGCCTATGGCGCGGTATTTATTCTGCCGCTGACCACGCCCGAGATGCAGGCCGATTTCTCTGCCGTCGGGGGTGTTTTAATGTTCGCGACCGGTTTCCGGATTTGCGGCATCAAAATATTCCCCGTCGCCAATATGTTACCGGCGCTGGTGCTGGCGATGCCAATTTCCAGCCTGTGGGTTCACTTTTTTTAAACGATATGCATACAGCAATTAACGACATCCGCATTTGCGGGGAATAACGCGTTTTTATCTAAGAAGAAACAGGTTCTGTCATGATAAAAAATAAAATTTCCGTTGCGCTGGCATTATTCATGCCTTTCGCAACTTATGCAGCAGAGAATATTCCGTCCACACCAGAAGTTTTAAAAGTGACCTCATCAGCTGATGACGGCAGTGCAGGTACGTTGCGCTGGGCGCTGGAGAAAAATAACCAGAATCCCGGACATTACCGCATTGAGCTTCAGTCTCCTGATAGCCAGCCGTTAGTCATTAAGCCGGTTAAACCGTTGCCGGAAATTCTCGGGCCGGTGGATATCATTAACCTCGACTGGCAGAAAAATGGTAAATACGCCGCCATTGATGGCTCCGGTTACATCAAAGGTAACGAACCTCAATCCTGTCCTGGCGCGGTCAGCGGCCAGTACGGCGCGAATGTTCGCACAACCACGATGCCTGGCCTGGTGTTACGCGATACCCATGATGTCACCTTACAAGGCGTCGAAGTCCGTAATTTCTGCATCGGTATTCTGATTAACCGCGCCAAAAATAACGTCATCGAAGACAGCCGTATCGTGGGCAACCACGGTGGTGCGGGGATCATGATGACCGGTGATGACGGCAAGGGGAATTCCACGGCGACCACCACCGAGCGTAATAAAATTATCCGCAATACCTTCATTAATAATGGCGACGCGATGGAAGCCACGCGCGGTGCATCATTTAACCTGATTGCGGAAAACTTTATTACGACCGATGACGTGAATAATAAAGAACCTTCTCAGGGGCTGGAAATGCTGTGGGGGAATGATAACGAAGTGCTTCATAACCATTTCGAAAACTATTCCGACGGCGTGCAACTGAACTGGGGGAACCGCAACTATATTGCCGGTAACACGTTCACCAACCTGTCTTCCGCCGTCACGCTGAGCGGCACCGGGAATATCGTTGACAGCAATATCATGACCGGCAACCGCGTTGCGGTCTCCGTACGTCCGCAGGGTGAGCCGGGTAAAAACGGCACATTTGGGATTAACCGTATCACCGGGCCTGCGGTTAACCGCATCACAGCCAACATCATGGTGGACAACGGTAAACCTGTGAAACGCTGCTTTGCTGGCGGGAGCTGCCTGGACGGGTATGCCGGTGCGATTGTCTTTAATGTACCGGGCCTGGAACACGCTGCCTTTATCGGCAACCGTGGCGGTGGCATCAGTAATGACACCAGCAAACTCGAAAAAATCTGCGCGATTGACGGTCAGTCAGCAGACTGCGAGAAAACCCCGAATAAAGACCAACAGGCACCGGCCATTACCCGCGTAAGCCGTACCCAGAACGCGCTGACCATTGAGGGTCAGGTGAAAGGTGAAGCCAATACGCTGTACCGCGTCGAGTTCTTCTCTAACAGCAAATCTACCGAAGACGAAGCTGAAAATTATCTGGGTTATCAGATGGTGCCAATTAATGCCAAAGGGCAGGGCGTCATTCATGACCAGATTAATATCGCGTCAGACCTGCAGGTCGCAAACATCACCTCAACGGCGACCACCAACGACGGTGCGACTTCTCCATTGAGTAAACCGACCGCGCTGAAATAATAAGTCATAGCCAATTTTGTCCTGACAGAGTGCATTCCCTGCAAATATAAAAACGTCGCCAGGTGGTTATTACCGCCCGGCTGACGCGTCACGATGTTCAACAGGAAACTATGATGAAATTTACCAAAACAATTTTAGCGATTTCGCTTTTGCTTAGTGTCCAGGGTGCGGTAATGGCAGCACAAACCAGTGCACCGGCGGCTGCGGTTATGCAGCGCCACGCTGAGCCAATCACGATTCGTAAAACGGTTATCGGTGAAGGCACACCTAAAATTATCATCCCTACTACCGGAGCAACGGCAGATCAGGTACTGCAACAAGCTAAAACCATCGGTGCAGACACTGATGCTGACCTGATTGAATACCGGATCGATTATCTCGATTTTGCTGACGACGCTGCAAAAGTGGGCGCGCTCGGAAAACAGGTAGCCGCTGCTGCGGATGGCAAACCGCTGATCCTGACATTCCGTACAAAATCTGAAGGTGGCGTGAAAACCATCAGTGACAAAGCTTATGGTGATCTCTATCTGTCGCTCATTAAAGACGGCTTCATTGATATACTGGACGTCGAAATGTTCCGCGATGCGAAAGTCGTCAACCAGGTCGTCACAGCTGCCCATAAAGCGGGGATCAAAGTGGTGATGTCCAGCCATGATTTCCACAAGACGCCTTCTGTAGATGAAATGGTAGCCCGTCTGCGTAAACAAGACAGTATGGGCGCTGACATCCTGAAAATTGCCGTCATGCCGCATAATTCTGAAGATGTCGCCAGACTGATGGATGCGACCGGGCAAATCCGCGACAAATATTCCCTTAAACCATTACTGACCATGTCAATGGGTGGCCTGGGGGCCGTATCGCGTCTTTCCGGTGAAGTGTTTGGTGATGATCTGACTTTCGGCATGCTGGGCACGCCTTCAGCCCCTGGCCAGATTGAAGCACATCAGCTGCATCAGGAAATGGATACCCTGCATCTCGCCATCGCAAACCACTGATCTTATCCGGCAGAGCGTCTTTGCGCTTCTGCCGTCTCCTTCCGGCTTCTCAATTTTCTGTCTCTTCCCCCGGATCATGGGCTGAGTGCCGATCGCACATTTAGTTAACGACCATTAAATAAATGTCTTGCACAAAGTCTCCTCGGCCTTTAGTATTTACTTATCGAACGTTAATTAATAAATAACGTTGACCTGAAACCGGGGTTCCTGAAGAAGGCATCCCAAACCAAATTAACGAACAGGAATTAACATCATGAAAACTATCGCAATGACAATCGCCGCCCTGACTCTGGCAACTGCTTCTTTCTCGACTCTTGCCGCAACAGAAGTGGAATCCGCGCCTCTTACCCTGCATTCAGCCGGTATCGTAAGCGCCTCATCTAACGGTGACCTGAGCACACTGCAGTCAAAACTGAATGCCAAAGCAAACGCGGCGGGCGCAACGTCATATCGCATCATCGGCGCTTCTGGTGAAAACCACATGTACGGTACTGCTGAGCTTTATAAATAATCAAGAAAATCAAGGGTAAAAGGCATTAAGTTGGGGGATAAACCGACTGGATGTGAGATCGGACAGAAAACAGCTTTGCACAAAAACGTTGATGACAATGTCTGCAAGGCACAAATAATCGAATTGAGGAAATTATCATGAAAACTATCGCTATGACTTTCGCCGCTATCGCACTGGCAACTGCATCATTCACAACCCTGGCTGCAACAGAAGTTCAGTCTGCCCCGGCCGGTCAGCAGGCTCTGGGTATGGTTAGCGCATCTACCAGCGGTTCATTGTCTGGCCTGCAATCAGAACTGAATGCAAAAGCTGAACAGGCCGGTGCCAGTTCCTACCGTATTATCGGTGCTTCCGGTAATAACCAGTTGTACGGTACTGCTGAACTCTACAAATAAGATGTCACAGCAGTATGCAGAAGAGGCGGCAGTTGCCGCCTTTTTCGTGTGTACGGCGCAGAGCCGTGGGGCGTTTAGTGATATTTGTGAAAATAATTATTGCGGATTTTGCGATTGATAAAAGCATGGAGACCGCTGCCGGCCTTCGCCATCGCTTTCATGCGATCCACATCTGCCAGCCCGGGTCGGATAGAGTTGTAGATATAGTGCCAGCCATCTTTAAACTTTATCGTAATTGAATCTTCCGTTGTTATGAAAGCGACGATACCCGAATTCCCCCCCCGATTTTGGTACCTTTCCATCCCACCTCCCTCCCGGTCACATTGGGTTTAGACCAGAATAATTTAAGATTTAAGTTAAATTATAATAGCCACATTTATTTTCAGGTTATGTGATCTGGCAGAATTTTTTTAATGTGTGACTGTTTGCGGAGGAATGGAAGCCACGGGGATCCCCGCCGAAAGTGGTTTGTGCGGCAAGCATCCGTAAACTGATGCCCTGAGGTTTAATGAAAACTCAGATAAAAATGGTCGTATAGCGGCTTGATCCGCAATCTGCGGTAATCCTCAATCACGGGTTTCACCCCTAAATTGTGCAGCCCGGAATGTGGCGTTTTCACTTCCACCACCTGACAGCCTGCAGCCTGTACCGATGTTAACCCTGCAACGGAGTCTTCAAATCCCACACATTCTGACGGTTCAACCCCCAAACGGCTGGCCCCCAGCAAAAATGGCTGCGGGTGGGGCTTGCCCCAGATAATGCTTTCACTGGTGATCAGCACTGGTGGAAAAGGCAAACCCGAACAGGTGATACGCGCAGACGCGACGTTAAGTGAACCCGACGTCACAATCCCCCAGGGAACACCCAGCGTATTTAATTGCAGAAGAAATTCCCGCGCGCCGGGCAGGGCATTAATTCCTTCCGTATGCGTCGCTTCATAGTGTTCCAGTGTCAGAAAAATAGCCTGCAACTGAGCGTCTCCTGCATCGGGGAGAAAGTGTTTCAAGGTCGCCATCGCGGGTTTTCCGTGTAAAAAATGACGCACTTCTTCACTATCCAGCCCATATTGCCCGGCCCAACGATTCCACGAACGTTCGACAAAATCGAGAGACGTCACGAGTGTTCCATCCAGATCAAACATCAGCGCGTTACAGTGCATATTTCCACCCTGTTAAATAATGTCTGACCTCATCTTAGTGAGCAACATGACAATTAAAAGGGTAATAAAAGTGTCTTTATATAAATAAAATGACCTTATTGCGTTTTTCTTAACCTGTGATGAAGATCTCAAAAAATAACTTTGTAATAAAATAATAGATTATTTCTTTAAAATCATATTGTTGACGATATTATTGTGGGAATTAAAATTGGGAGGGTAATCACAATTTTGTAGTTATGAAATTCAGATACAGCAAAGGACACAATATTACTATTTTAAGGTTTCCATTCTCCCACGAGGATAGAGTCATGGATGGCAAATAACACAACGCCGTCAAATGATCTTAACGCGGAGAAGTTATGGCTGAGCAATTAATTTATACCTGTAAATTGATAGAGGGGATCCATGCCCGGCCTGCCGGACATATTGAGCGCCTGTGCAATACCTTCCGTGCAGATATTCGCTGGGAAAACACCCGTACCGGAATTACCGCCAATGCAAAAAGTGCGCTGGCACTGGTGGGCACTGATACGCTATTGAACGATCTTTGCGAGATTACGGTATGCGGCGAGGATGAGTTTGATGCCAGTTTGCAGCTAACTGATTTACTGGATAATTTGCGCCACCTCGAAGAGGCTTCACTGGCCGACCTTCCGGCCGCTGATACGTCACTGCCACGCACTTTACGTGAAATGCATCCGGTTTATTTACACGGCACGCGGATCTGCGGGGGTATCGCTATTGCCCGTCCGCTGATTTGCCAGAGTATCAGTTTCGCTCAGCTTGAAAATCTGGCACCTGAAGAATTTGCCGGGCAAAAAGAAGAAATATCGCGTTTCCGCGAGGGGATCAATGCGCTAAAAAATGAAAAAATTACCCGTCTGGAAAATATCTGTGGGGTGGAGCGCGATATTATTGAAGCCCACCTGTCGATTATTAGCGATATTACATTTTCTACTCAGGTTGAAGCCAATATTGACCAGCAGATGAATGCCTATTCTGCCGTTGTTTCCGCTGCCAGTGCGTTCTGTGAAATTCTCAGCCACTCCGCAAGTAAATACATCAAAGAACGGATGCTGGATGTCATGGATATTACCCTGCAACTTCTGATGAAAATGCACGGGGAACTGGCGTTGCCACAGCTTGAAATAGTCTTTACTGAACCGACGCTTCTTATTGCCGACCGTCTGACTCCCGGGAAATTTTTAGCGCTCGATAAATCACTTCTGGCAGGAATGGTGCTTTCTCATACCGGCAAAACATCGCATACGGCGATTCTGGCCCGTTCTTTGGGGATTCCGACCATTACCGATCTTGATGATGTCCTGATGGCGGGCGAAAAACGGCAGAGGATGGTGCTGGATGGCAATCTGGGTTTGTTAATTCCTGAGCCGGATGCGGCGGTACTCCGCTATTACGAAAGTGAGATTGCGGTATGCGCGGTTAAACAAAAACAGATGCTGACCAAAGTGCAGGATCTGGCCCTGACTGACGATGGTCATCGTCTGGATGTGCTGGCGAACATTGGCAGCAGCCCGGAAGCGGAAAATGCTTTTAACCAGGGTGCAGACGGTATCGGGTTATACCGGACCGAAATGGCTTTTATGGATCGTCCGCAACCGCCTTCTGAAGAAGATCTTGTCCGGCAATACAGTGAAGTGCTGCAGCAGGCAAATGAAAAGCCCGTTATATTTCGCACGATCGACATCGGCGGGGATAAGCCCGTTGAATATCTGAATATTCCCGAAGAGGAAAATCCTTTTCTGGGTTACCGGGCAATCCGTATTTATCCCGAATTTATCAGCTTGTTTAAGACCCAGCTGACGGCGATCCTCCGTGCTTCAGCAACCGGGCATGCAAAAATCATGATCCCGATGATCGCCTCTGTCGATGAAGTGATCTGGTGCCGTGGCGTGCTGGAAGAGGTTAAAGCCGGGCTGAAATCACGCGCTTTGCCTTTTAACGCGGCTATCGAAATGGGCGTGATGCTTGAAGTACCGTCGGTACTGTTTGCTGTGACCGAAATTGCCCGTTACGCCGATTTCTTCAGTGTCGGCAGCAACGATCTTACTCAATACCTGTTCGCCGCCGATCGCGGAAATACGCGGGTTGAGAAAGTTTACGACAATTATTCTCCGGCTTTCCTTCGCGCCCTGAAATTTGCTGTGGACGAGGTACACCGTGAAGGGCGATGGATAGGCATCTGTGGCGAACTGGCGGCGGATCCGCTTTTGCTGCCGGTACTGGCCGGAATGGGGTTTGACGAATTAAGCATGAGCGCTTCGGCGATCCCTGCGATCAAAAATGATATTTCAGGGCTGAACCAGGTGAAGTGCCGGCAGCTGGTGGCGAAAATTCTGGCCGCCGGGAACTCCTCTCAGGTGAAATCTCTTCTTACCCACCCGGATGTTGCCGTGGATATTTCACGCCCCATCCTGACGCAGGGCTGTATTTTGAATAACGTTGCGGCTGGCAGCCGTAATGAAGTGATTAAAACTTTAACGGATAACCTCTGGTTACAGAGCAGAACGGTAAACCGTGAAAAACTCGCCGAAGATGTCTGGAAACGTGAGGACTCATTTCCTACTGCCGTGGGATATGGTTTCGCAATACCCCATACAAAGTCAGATTATATTTCCCATTCAACGATCAGTATTGCCAAATTACAGGAGCCCGTTCAGTGGGCAGAGCAGTCGGTGAATATCGTTATTATGCTGACTATTCGCAAGGACAGTTCCGACAATGAACATATGAAGTATTTCTCCCAGCTAGCCCGAAAAATAATGAATGAGGATTTCAGAAATGAAATAAGCCGCAGTAAAACGGTCAGTGAGATTTATAAGACAGTCGCTCAGGCAATAGACGTAGAACTCTAATTATTAAAAATAATCATTACCTCTCACCCTACATGAGGTCTCTATGCTCAGTTTATTGAAAAATACCAAGCGTCATTTTATGACCGGCGTTTCATACATGATCCCCTTTGTGGTCGCCGGAGGGGTTTTGCTGGCCTTGTCGGTGATGTTAAACGGCAAGGCTGCCGTGCCCGACCATGGCTTTCTTAAAGCGATGTCGGTCATTGGCATCGCAGGCCTGAGCCTGTTTATCCCCATCCTTGCCGGATTTATCGCTTACTCAATGGTCGAAAAACCGGGTATCGCACCGGGGGCAATCGGCGGCTATCTGGCTAACCAGATGGGCGCGGGGTTCCTTGGCGGTATGCTGGCGGGGATTATCGCCGGGCTGGTGGTCTGGATGTTGCTGCAAATTATTGCCCGCCTGAAAGTGCCTGATTTTCTGCGTATGGTTCTGCCGATTTTCGTCATTCCGCTGGTCGGCACCTTTATTACCGGCATCGCGATTTATTACGTCGTCGGGGATCCGGTGGCCTGGATCATGAAATCCCTGAGCCTCTGGCTGGCGGGTATGCAGGGGGCATCTTTCGTGGTTCTGGGGATTATTCTTGGTTGCATGATCACGTTTGACATGGGCGGGCCTGTCAATAAAACCGCCTTCTTCTTTGCCGTCGCACTCATCACCACCAATCCACAACTCATGGCCGCCGTCGCCGTTCCGGTCTGTACGCCTCCGCTTGGTCTGGCGCTGGCGACGTTCTTCTTCAAAGGCATTTTTAATGATGAAGAGCGTGAAGCGGGCAAACCCGCTTTCGTCATGGGGCTGATCGGCATCAGCGAAGGCGCCATTCCTTTTGCCGCCGCTGATCCGATGCGTGTTATTCCCGCGAACATGTTCGGCGGCGCCGTCGGCTCCATCATTTCGTTATGGTTTGGGGCCACCAATGCCGCGCCATGGGGCGGGCTAATCGTTCTGCCGATTATCGGCAATCCCGTCGGTTACGTTATCGCCGTGATTTGTGGTTCAGTCGCGACAGCTGTCGCCGTAAAGGTGTTGAAAACCGTAATGAAACCGAAGTTTAAAGCAGAGAAAGAACTCGATATTTCTTTCGATTGATTAACAACTGGAGAAACTATGAAAAACACACTTAAGCAGTACGTTGACTACATCGTTAAAGGCGGGAAATCCTCAATGCTGGGGATTGGACCGATGTCACCTGCGCTGATCCAGGCTTGTTTCGAACTGGGAAAAGAGAAAGATTTGCCACTGATGTTTATTGCCAGCCGTAATCAGGTGGATGCCGATGAGTTCGGTGCCGGGTATGTCAATAACTGGGATCAGTTCCGCTTTGCGGCCGACCTGAAAGCGGTCGCGGAAAAAGTGGGTTTTGACGGTGATTACTTCCTGTGTCGTGACCACGGCGGCCCGTGGCAGCGTGATAAAGAACGTAAAGATCATATCCCTGAAAGCGAAGCCATGGTACTGGCGCGCCGTTCTTACGAAGTGGATATGGACGCCGGTTTCGATCTGTTACACATCGACCCGACTAAAGATCCGTATGTCGTCGGCAAGGCGATTGATATCGAAATTGTTCTGCAACGCACGGTGGAGTTGATTCAGTTCTGCGAAGACTATCGTCAGAAAAAGGGACTTAAGCAGTTTTATTATGAAGTGGGAACCGAAGAAACGAATGGCGGGCTGACGTCCATTGAAGCGTTTGAAGAGTTTATTATTGAACTCAATACGCGGCTCGATGTTGCAGGTTTGCCACGTCCGTTATTTATCGTGGGCCAGACCGGCACTCTGACGCGTCTGACGCGTAACGTCGGCCACTTTAATGATGTTCAGGCCAGTCAGTTATCCGATATCAGTAACCGCTACGGCGTCGGGTTGAAAGAACATAACGGCGATTATCTGCCGGATGATATTCTGCTCAAACATCCTGGGTTGGGGATTACCGCCATGAATGTGGCCCCGGCTTACGGCACCTGGGAAACCCGTGCTTATCTGACACTGCATGAAGTGGAGAAAGATCTCGCGTCTAAATCTTTGATCCCGGCCGCGTCGAATTTTAAAACGGTGCTGACCCGAGCTTGTGTGCTGAGCCACAAATGGGAAAAGTGGATCACGGATGAACATAAAAATAAATCTGAAGAGCAGATATTTAATGAACCGGATTTATTAAAAGAAATTCTCGAATTAAGTGGGCATTACAATTACGAGAAAAATGACGTTGTCGCCGAAATGAAAAAAATGTTTTCTAATCTTTCGCGTTTCGGTATCGAACCACAACCTTACGTGGTGAATAAAATTAAAGATGTCATTCAGAATGAAGCTGAATGTTTTAATATGCCGGGGCTGACAAGTCGAGTTTATAAGGCGTAATTTACACTCCATATCCTCTCAGGTATTAAAATATGACTCTGTTAATTGCTGTAACGGCCTGTCCTACAGGGGTTGCGCACACCTATATGGCGGCGGAAGCATTATTAACTGCCGCACAGAAAAAAGGGTGGTCTATTAAAGTCGAAACACAAGGGGCCAGTGGCGTGGAGAATGAATTAAACTCCACTGATATTGAAAGTGCAGATATGGTGATACTGACGAATGATGTCAGCATTAAAGATGAAAACCGTTTTTCGCATAAAAAAATAGTCCGTGTAGGGTCTAATACGGCTGTGCGACACGCGGATAAAATCATGCTAAAAATCGCCGAAAACCTCGGTATTGTCTGACTGTAACAGACGTATTCCTTGCGGCAAAGTTCAGCGTTATCTGGCCTGAAGCCACAGAACGCTGAACTTCTGTGAGTCATGTCGTAAAGCTTGAGTAAAACACAATAACGTTATGTTAATGACTATGTAATAGTGAGGAGTTACCCGGCAGATGCAGGATCAGAGAGGCCATGAGCGCATTTATTCAATCGATACTCAGTGAATTCAGCAGCATTTACGCGAATGCCAGTTCGGTATTCGTCGCGAACGGCCGCGCTGAGCCACCGGGAATGGCTTATCGCCTGCATTTGCCCCGCCTGGAACTTACAGTGAAAGGCGTAATGAACATGTTAGTGGCAAAAGGCTCCGATAAAATTATCAAATTTGAGCAACCGGTCGGCACCATGACGTATATTCCGGCCAATGGCTGGAATTTGCCGGACTGGTCAACACCGGTGATTTCGTTGTCGCTGGTATTTTCGCGGCAGGACATTGGTTTTAGCATCATTAACTGGGATGGTCATCAGTTCAAAGAAGTGGAGAAATTCGCATTACAGAATGCCAGTGTGAATATCCGCGAGCCTATTCTTCAGCTCACCGAAGAACTTGCCTGGGAGCAGGATTCCACGACGGAAACCTTTTCACATCTGGTGCTGGCACTGGTGAATAATATCTATGATCAGCTTAACCATTCGCCTTCCGTAGCCCTCAATTCTTCACTGATAGAGGATATTAAACGATATATCGACAACAACTTCGACAGTGGTGTTAACCGTGATTCCGTCGCCACATTCTTTAATATTTCACCCAGCTATCTTTCCAGGCTGTTTGCAAAATCTTCTGACTGCAAATTTAATGAATACCTGACGCAGACGCGTATCGCCAAATCAAGGCTGTTACTGACGAACACCACGTTGAAAATACGGGAAATTTCTGTGAAAAGTGGGTTCACGGACAACAATTATTTCTGTAAGGTTTTTAAAGAAATCAATGAGTGCACGCCTCTTGAATACAGAAAAATCAACCGTAATCACTCATTCACGAATAAATCAAAATAAGGAGGCGATATGTCGTTAAAAACAGGAACCTCAAAAATTAATATCCTCGCGATCACCGCCTGTACCACCGGTGTTGCGCATACTTATATGGCAGCGGAAAAACTCGAGAAGCTGGCAAAAGAGTATGATTTTGGCGTCAAAATCGAAACACAGGGCGTATTGGGGATTAAAAATAAATTGTCTGAAAAAGACATTGAAACCACCGATCTTGTCATTATCGCTGCCGATATTGTCATTGATAACCCTGACCGGTTTACCGGTTGTCGCGTCATCAATGTCAGGATCAGCTCACTGCTCATGAACCCTAATGAAGTGCTGATGACGATGAAGAAAATACTGCATTACCCGAAGGGTAAAACCATTGATATCTGATCCGGGTTTCCATGCCGGAGGCGCTCGCGTTGTGTTTCCCGTCAGAAAAAGTGCGCATTTTTAGGAAACTGTGAGTAGAAAACGGAAAGCGTGGAGGAATAAAATCTCTGCGTTGTTTTCTCTTTTCACGAAGGCTCAGAATGAAAAAACTCTTTCTCATCATCATGGTTTCCGCGCTGGCGGGTTGTGTGAGTTACCCCCATAAACACGAAAAACATCAGACGGGGATGGCTAACCCGGCTGCGGTGTATTGCCATGAAAGAGGTGGCAGATCGGTGAATGTCGAAACGCCGCATGGCGTCCGGGCGGATTGCGTGTTCCGTGACGGCCGGTACATCGACGAATGGGAGTTATACCGCCGCGATCATCAGTAAATTTTAATGATGTATGCAGGCGAGGTGACATATCGCCTGCATATGTTTAACGGTATTTACCCGACGGCGACCTCATCCAGCCCGCTCAGTAATGAGGTTCGGGATTCCATTCTGGTCATCTGCCCACCATACACGTCGATTGCACTTCTCAACCGGGTCGCCTGCCAGTTAAGGGTTTCCGCAGATTCTGAAGACTGAGCCACCATTTCGGCGTTGTTTTGTGTCATGGTTTCAATTTGTGCCAGCGAAGTATTAATCAGCGTCAGCGCAGAAGTTTGTTCATGTGTGGCATGGCTGATTTCTTTGATAAGCCCCGACATTTGCACCACCTCACCAATAATCTCGCTGATCTGCTTCCCGGCATTTTCGACCATCTGTCCGCCAGTCTCTACGCTGTGCATATTGGCTTCGATTAGCGCTTTAATCTCTTTAGCTGCTGTCGCGGAACGTTGAGCCAGGACGCGAACTTCTGCGGCGACAACGGCAAATCCGCGCCCTTCGGTGCCTGCTCTTGCCGCTTCAACGGCTGCGTTAAGTGCCAGAATATTGGTCTGGAAGGCGATACCGTCGATAACGGAAATGATGTCCACCACTTTACTGCTGGCGTGGGAGATCGACTGCATCATGCCAATGGTTTCATGCATGATTTTGCCGCCTTTTTGCGCCACCAGGGTGGCGCTGTCTGCCAGTTTGCTGGCCTGAACGACAGTGTCAGCACTTTGCTCAACGGCACCCGTGATTTCTTCAATTGCGGCGGCAGTCTGCTGGAGGTTGGCAGCGGTTTCTTCCGTCCGTGCGCTCAGGGCGGTGCTGTTTTTCGCCATCAGGTTACTGATGTTTGTAATCCCACCAACCTGCGCACCGACATCTTCTACCAGCGAATGCAAATTCAGCCCAAACTGATTAATAGAACGCATCAGCAGGCCTATTTCATCAACGCGGTTGAGGTGAACGGAATCCGCTTTTTTACCGGAGACCACTACCTGTGCCTGCGTCAGAATCTTTTTTATCGGATTGCGGATTTGTGTTTGCAGGAATAAATCGGCAGCCAGTAAAATAACCACTGTTGCTGCGGCAACCCACGTAATACTTTGACCCGTTAAAGAAAATAAGAGCGGGAAAAGGCCCGCGATAAATAGCGGCAAACGTAAACGCCAGCTAACGGGAAGTTTTTGTAATACAGATAAAAACGAAAATAAACCGGTGCGCACGACCAGGCCTTTATAAAACTTCCGGCTTCCGGCGTTTTTATCTCTCACTTGTTTGTATAAATCTTCTGCGGCCTTAATTTCCTGCTCATCGGGTTTATTTCGTACAGAAATATATCCGGTCAGTTTATCCCGGTGATAAACCGGGGTTACATTGGCACGCACCCAATAGTGATCGCCGCTTTTACGGCGGTTTTTCACCAGACCGGTCCAGCTGTCGCCCTGCTGCAGGGTAAACCACATGTCGGCAAAGGCTTCCACCGGCATATCCGGATGACGCACCAGGTTATGAGGTTTGAAGATCAGTTCATCTTCGGAAAACCCGCTGACGTTAATAAACGCTGAGTTAGCATAAATAATTCGGCTATTAACATCAGTGGTGGACATTAACGTGGTGCCGGGATCTAATTTATATTCCCGTTGTGTCACTGGCATGTTTACACGCATTGTGGAACCTCTGGAACTATGAATAATATTATAAATATCGTTGTTATATTGTTACGTTGCTGTGTGATTTTGTCTCGAGTCCCAGATTATCGGATGCGTATTCCATGACCGGCCTACTATGCCGATATTTTTTGTTACTGACCAGTGATATTTAAATTTCAAAACCCTGCAATGATGTCAGAAAATAACAAAGGTTAATTTTATTGTTGAATTAATATAAATGTAATTTTTATGTTGTTAGACGGTTTTTTTATTGGATGGCGGTAGATTCTCTCTTAAGCTAAATTTACGGGGGTTGCGGTGGTGAATACAAGTTTGTGATTTTTTATATGATGTTGTTATGTGCGGTTCCCCAATTGCAGATGAAAGAAGATTTATATTTCACACCGGTTCGTTAAATATTTCAGCAAATACTGGGCAAATTCCTAAAATGAAAAAACATGTGCAGGCTGTGAGGCCTGCACCTTGCACCTTACTCGTGAAAGCGCAGTGCGACATGAAGTGTTTCAGAGAGAGAAACAATCATTGTGCCGTTGCTTGTGCTAAAGCGGATGTCTCCTTTCTCCAGACAGGCTCTGGTTTGGGCGAGTGAGGATACCCGAAACTCCAGTGCGCACATTCTCGGTTGCCCGTTGTAATCATCGGGCAGGGCGAAACCTTCCCGCTGCAACTGTGCGGGGGTAATTATTCTCAGCGTGGTTTTTCCAGCCTGAAGGCAATATTCTTCGCCGTTTTGCTGCATGGCATGTTCCGGGCCGAACAGCTGTGAATAAACCTGCGCGGCGCTATCCGGGGCATCCGCCACAATCACAAAGCTGCTCAGATCCTGCACGCCATTCGGATGCTGCTGCCATTCGGGTTGCCAGACGGCGGCAGGCGTCAGATGCTGGCAGAAAAAGCTGAACCCGTTGGGAATGCGCTGGCTGTTAATCCGCGTGATGCAAAAACGCGCCTCGACGACATGCCCGTCGGGGAGCGTCACCGGGCGGAAAAACGCCGTCGGCGGTTCGCCATCCAGCTGGCATTTTTGCAAATGCTGATAAATAGCGTCGGCGTCCTGCGTTTTCCAGACCAGCCCGACCAGCCCCACGGGCGGTTGCCACAGGCCTTTGGGCGCGGCGGTTTTGCCGGCTATCTCCGGCTCATAGCCCAGCAGTTCCAGATAGTTTTCACCAAAAATGGCCAGATGATTGCTTGACCCCATCGAATGATGCCCGCGCGCAGATAGCTGAAATCCCATGCGGACAAACAGTGCCTGTGCGTCATCCAGATGGTCATCAACGTTGATCACCGCATGATCAACAACGGGGATTAACTCAGACATAACGAACGCTCCTGGCTGTAAATCGTAATAAATTAAAGAATAAAGACATGGCTTAAACGGTTCGTCCTCCGAAGTAAAGTTCGCTCATGCGCGGGTCACTGAGTAAATCGCGGGCATCGCCGGTCAGCGCCACTTTGCCCAGCGCAAGAATATATGCGCGATCAGAGATGTGCAGGGCTTCCATCGCATTTTGCTCCACCATCAAAATAGTGACTTTTTCCAGCTCACGGATGGCCTGAATGGCGCTGAACACTTCATCGAGCATTTTAGGGGACAGCCCGGCGGACGGTTCATCAAGCAGCAAAATCGCCGGTTCGGGCATCAGCGCGCGGGTCAGGGCCAGAATCTGGCGTTCGCCTCCCGACAGCGCCGAGGCTGGTACCTGCCACTTTTTACGCAGCAGCGGATAAAGCTCGCAGAGCTGTTCCATGCGCCGTTTACGTTTTACCGGTGGTAAAAACTGCCCGCCGGTTTGCAGATTTTCTGCCACGCTCAGGTTGTTAAAAACGTTATCGAGCTGCGGAACGAACCCCAGTGAACACTCGCGCACTTTCCGGTGAATGGGGATCGCGCCGGTTTCCTCGCCGTTAAGGCGAACCTCTCCGTTACGTGGCGTCAGAAACCCGGCGATGCATTTGAGCAGGGTGGATTTCCCGCAGCCGTTTGGCCCGAGCAGCGTGACAATCTCGGCCTGTGCAACTTCCAGAGAAATGCCCTGCAAAATATCGACACCCGGCGTATAACCGGCGACGACGTCGTTGATTGTGATCATACGGCCTCCTTCAGGGCACGGCCTGCGCCACCCAGATACGCATCCAGCACGTCCTGATTTTTTGATAAATCATCAGGATGGCAGGTGGCGACAATATGCCCGCGATCCAGCACGATGCAGCGCTCACAAAGCGACTTAATAAAATGCATATCGTGTTCAATGATAATCAGCGAAATTCCCGTACGGCTCAGGGTTTTCAGGGTTTCAACCAACTCCTGGCGCAGTTTCGGGTGTACGCCCGCCATCGGTTCATCAAGCATCAAAATAGCCGGGTCGCCCATCAGCGCGCAGGCAATGCCCAACAGTTTTTTCTGGCCGCCGGAGAGCGCCGCAGCGGGTAAATCCCGTACTTTAGTCAGCAACAGCGTATCGAGTAACTCCGTGGCCTTTTGGTGGTCTTCCTTCTCCGCGCGCCGGCCTGAGGGCAGCGATAACAAACCATTCCAGACACCGTGATGGCGCGTGCCTGCGGTCATCACCACTTCCATGACGGTCATTTTTGCCGGCATGGCCGGAAGCTGGAAAGTGCGGGCAATACCGGCCCTGATGATGCGATGCGGTGGCATTTTGTCGATACGTTCTGAGCCAACCGTAATGGTGCCGCTGTCGATGGCGGTGAACCCGGAAATGGCATTAAGCAACGTGCTTTTCCCGGATCCGTTTGGCCCAAGTAACCCGAGGATCTCGCCTTTTTGCAGGCCAAACGTAACGGACTTCAGCACCTGGTTGCCCCCGAACGCCTTGCTGATCGCGTCCACCGTAAGCAGCGTTGTCATGGCAGTATCCTCAGTTTTTCAGGCAAAATTCCGCCCGGACGTAATAACAACCCGATCAACATGACCAGCCCGACTAAACCGAGGCGCAACGCGCCGGTCAGGTCAGAACTCATGTGGAGCAGATCTTTGGCGAAGGGAATAAAATTGTATAACCCTTCGACCACGACCACGCCTGCCAGTACACCGCGCACATTGCTGATCCCGCCGATCATCACCATGCTCCAGATAAGGAAGGTTTCTGAAGAAAGCAGGTAATCCGGGCTGACATAATTGGTGTACCAGGCCAGCAACATCCCCGCGATGGCACACATTACTGCGCTGCACATCAGCGCACGGCACTTCAGCCACAGCAGCGAATATCCCATGCACATGGCCAGTTGCGGTTGTTCACGCATCAGCCGCAAAGCCCGGCCAAAACGGCTGTTACCAAAACGCAGAGAAATAAAGGTGCAAACAGCGATACACAACAGGATTAACGCAGTGAAGACCAGCACGTCATGCTGTTGCAGGCCGGTGCTCCACGGGGCGGTAATATTGCCGATCCCCTGACCGCCGCCGGTCAGCCCTTCTTCGTTAACGACCGAAATGCGGATGATTTCCGCCAGCGCCAGCGTAGCAATCCCCCAGTAATCGGCAGAAAGCTGACGCCCGAGCAGCGCCATCGCGACGGAAACCGCCATCGCCAGCGCGATCCCTGCGGGGATCACCAGCCACAACGGCAGCGAAAACTGGCTACCGATCCCGATGGCGTAAGCACCGATACCGACAAACGCGATATGCCCGAAATTGAGCAACCCGGCATAACCGGCCTGAAGGTTCAGGGCCAGTGCGATCATCGCGTAAATGCCGGCGATGCAAAAAATATGCAGCAGAAACTCAGACACGGCGCACCTCCCGGTTGAATAAGCCATAAGGACGCAACAGCAGGGCTAACAGCAGCATCACAAATGACGCGGCGTTGATCCAGGTGGTCGGCATAAACACCATGTCTTCGCCGTAAAGCCATCCCCAGTTGATGTTAGTGACCAGCGTTTCGGTGACGGCAATCAGCAGTGCCCCCAAAATTGCCCCCATCGGGTTACCCAGCCCGCCGAGAATAGCCGCCGCTAATACTGGCAACATCAGATCATTGCCCTGGTTGATATACGCACTGCCGTTCATAGCAATCAGGGAACCGCCGACGGCGGCGATCATCCCGGAAATCATATTGACGGTGTGGATAATGGCATTGGCATTCAGCCCGGAAGCTGCGGCCAGTTCGCGGTTACTGGCCAGCGCCCGGATGGAACGGCCCTGCGGTGTGAAAAACAGCAGAAAGTTGAAAATCACAATGATGGCGGCGGTGGAAACAAGGCTCCAGCATTCGTCGGCTGAAATGCGGATCCCGCCCCATTGCCAGGTGCTGCCAATAGGTAAGTTGTAGCTGACAGGCGCCGATCCTTCGACGCCTAACATCAGTGCAATCATCACCATCGAGACGGCAAGTGAGCCGATCATGGCATTTGCCGCCCCGGCGCCCATTAGGCGCTGGAACACCCAGTGATGCAGCAGCACGGCTAAAACACCGCAAGACAGGGCAGAAAACAGCACCGCCAGGGGAAAAGGCATGCCCATTTTCATGCCGCCAGCGGTCAGGAAAGCTCCGACCATGGCGTACTGCACGTGAGCGATATTGGCAAACCGCACCAGGCCGTAGACCAGGCTCAGCCCGAGCGCGACCAGTGACAAATCGGCGGTGCGGATTAACGTATCAACAATAAACTGAAACATGATGCTTTCCTGAACAAAGAAACAGAAGGAAACGATCGCGTTATCGCGCCACCGGTTCGCCGTTGAGCGCTTTCACTTTCAGGTAGGGCTGGGTCTGGCGCTGGTTATCCGCATCCAGATTCAGGGTGCCGGTAATGCCGGTAAATTTGGGGGCGACGGTTTTCATCGCGGCCACCAGCGCGGCCGGGCTGGCGTCGTGGGCTTTATCTATCGCCGCAGCGGCCAGCATGATGCTGTCATAGGCGTAGCTGCCGTAAACGGAACGCGGTTTTTCGTGGAAGCGCTGCTGATAGTTCGCGTTGTAACTCTGTCCATCGGTTTGCTGCGCCATGCCGGAGACTTCCATACCCATTTGCCCGTTGGTGTATTGTGCCGGTGAATCAGCAATCGCCATCGTCAGATACATGCCGTACCACGGTGTTTTGCCCAGCCCCAGTTCCCAGGCTTCGCGGTTGAGGACAATCGCATCCTGGCCGTAGCTGGTGTAGACGTAAGCGTCAGGTTTGGCACGGGAAATTTGCTCCAGCTCGCGGCGGTAAGAAGGCTGACCGCTGGTATACAGCACTTTGGCCACCACCTTTCCGCCCAGTTTTTCAAACGCCTGTTTGAACTGCTGCGCCATGCCCTGGCCATAAGCCCCGTCCGGCGCAATAAAGGCGACGTTGTGGTAACCCTGTTGCCAGACGTCGTCGGCGGAAAAACGTGCCGAAAGATCATCAAGGCCAATCACGCTGTAAGAGGATTTACCGATTTTGCGGACATCTGCGCTGGTACCGGAAATGTTGATGTGGACCAGATTGTTTTTCACCAGATACTGACCCACAGGGATGGTCACGCTGGAAGAAAAATCGCCTACCACCAGCGGCACTTTATCCACCTGTGTCAGTTTTCTGACCGCATTCAGCCCGGTCACCGGGCTACCCGCTGAATCCTCTACCACGACATCCAGTTTTTGCCCGGCGACACCGCCTTTGGCATTGAGGTTCTCAACCGCCAGTTCAATGCCGCGACGCTGATCCTCGCCAATGCTGGCGCTGGTGCCCGTCAGTGGCAGGATTGCCCCCAGTTTGATGTCTGCGAAAGCAGGGTGAACGGCACTTAACAGTGGCACGCTGGTCAGCGCAGACAGGATAACGATACGGCGAAAGCGAGTTTTCATTATGGATCTCCGGTTCTTTTATCAACACGTTGAAGCGTTTGGATGTCGGCATCGTCAGAGCCCTGATCGGGCGTAGCGGATGTCGTGTAAGTACCCCTGGTGTGACGCAAAGTGATGCACGCTTAAGTGAATAAACAAGTGCATACACTTATGTTCAAAGGCAAGTTCTATGCCATGTGCGCAATTTTGCAGCGCAACCGGGCCGGATAATGAGCGCTGAGAAATCAAATAATGATGAAAAACAGGGAGAACCGGCGTGTTAAAAAATTAAAAAGTAAATCAGACAAGGTAATTATTTTCGCAGTAAATGAAACCGCTGATCAAAGCAGAAAGTTTATTTTCACTTTTTTGGAGCAATAACCGCACTGCAACAGTGCAATTAATTTTTTAATTCGGAAATAACAAAGGGCTAAATATTCTATAGTGAATAAGCTTATGATAAATAGTGATTTGTTAAAGTGAGTGCAAAAGTGTATGCAATCTTGTGTTGAGCTGCCTTTAGGGCTGTGCTATCAATTAAATCCACATCGATGTTTTTAATTACTGCTTTAATTTTAAATAGACGTAAAGAAAGATTAAAAGAAGAAAATTAAGCAGAGCCGGAGGTTCAGTGATTGTTCCCAAAAAAAAGTCCCGCAGCGCGGACAGCGTCGAGAAGGTTTACGAGAAAGTAAAACTGCTGGCAATTGATTACCACTTCCGCCCGGGCGAACGGGTTAATGAAGTCGAACTGGCGGGTCAGCTCGGGGTCTCGAGAACGCCGGTACGTGAGGCGCTCAACCGGCTTTCCAAAGACGGTTTCATGAGTTTTGTGCCCAACCGTGGATTTTATGCCCGCGACATCACGCCGGAAGGCGTTCGCGAACTGTATGAAGTGCGTATGGTGATTGAACAGGCGACATTCCGCTTTGCCTGCCAGCGTGCAACCGACGAAGAGATTGCGGTGACGGCGGCTATCTGGGAAGACGTCAGCGAGAAACAACCCGAAGCCAGTGAAATCACCGACTGGACGGAAATCGCCAAAGCTGACGAACACTTCCACATGGAAATCGCGCGTATCTCGCGTAATTCGCGCCTGTACGAAATGCTCGACAGCCTGAATTCACTGATCCGATTTTTCCGCCGTATCGATCTGGAAACGCCTGCCCGCCGGATCAATGCTTACGAGGAACACGTCGGGATCATTGCTGCGCTGCGCCATCGCGATATTGAAAAGGGCGCACAACTGATTGAACGCCACGTTTCGCTCAGCTCGGAAAACGCGGTTGAAGTCACGAAAGAAGGCCTGGCACGTATTTACTTCGGGAAAAAACAGGCGCTGTAACGCCGTTTCCGAACATTATAAAAAACCTGCATATCAATACAGATCACCACAGAGGATCTATGGCTGTCATTTCTCAACACATCATCGATCAGGCAAAACAGTTACGTCGTGAATTCCACACCCGACCCGAACTGGGCCTGAAAGAACACGGTACATCCAAAAAGATCAGCGATCTTCTGCTGTCTTTCGGCCTGGAAGTGCACACAGGGATCGCTAAAACCGGCATTGTTGCCACCCTGCGCAATGGCGAAGGGCCATCCATTGGCCTGCGTGCTGATATTGATGCGCTGCCGATCCAGGAGCTCAATGATTTTGACCATATTTCGCAAAATCCTGGCCTGATGCACGCCTGCGGCCACGACGGTCACTCGGCTATTTTGCTCGGCGCGGCGCGCCATCTGAGCGAAAACCGTGATTTCCGCGGCACGGTACATTTCATTTTTCAGCCTGCGGAAGAAAACGCCGGGGGCGGTCAGATGATGGTGAATGAAGGGCTGTTTGAACGTTTCCCGATGCAGGAAGTGTACGCGCTGCACAACTGGCCCGGTCTGCCGGTCGGTGAAGTCGCCGTCAGCCAGGGGCCGATGATGGCGTCGCAGGATAATTTCTACATCACGCTCACCGGAAAAGGCTGCCATGCGGCGATGCCGGAGCTGGGTGCGGATCCGGTGGTTGCCGGTGCGCAACTGATTTTATCGCTGCAGAGTCTGATTTCACGTCGTCTGTCGCCGCTGGAGCAAACGGTCATCAGCCTGACGCAGCTACAGGCGGGCGAGGCGATCAACGTTATCCCTGAAACGCTGCACATGTCCGGCACATTGCGTTGCCAGAGCAATGAAACGCGTATTACCTGCTGGCGGCTGATTGAAGAATACGTCAAAGCCGTGCCGCTGCCGTTTGGCGTCAAAGGCGAAGTCCGCTGGGAATTTGGGTATCCGGTGACGAAAAACCATCCGGCGCAGGCGGAAATTGTGCGTGAAGCGGCAGAGCATGCACCGGGCGTCACGCGGGTACATTTCAATAACGCGCCATCGATGGCGGCAGAAGATTTCGCGTATTTGCTGGAGCGATGCCCCGGTGCTTATTTCTGGCTGGGTGCCGATGGTGAAAAACCGTCCGCCTCGTTGCATAACGCACGCTACGACTTTAACGACGATCTGATCCCGCTGGGCATTGGCATCTGGGCAACGCTGGTGGAACGATCGCTGAAAAAATAATCCTCAACCTGTTTTCATCTTTACGGAGTCAATCATGAGTCAGATTCATTTTGTCGGTGCCGGTCAGATGGCAGAAGCGATTATTCGTGCCGCCCTGAGCCGTCAGGCCGTACTGGCCAGCCAGATTACGCTGGCTGATATTGACGAAAGTCGTATTGCCACGCTGCGTGACCGGTATCAGCTGACGTCGGCGCTTAACGACAGCGAAGCGCTGGCGGCGGCGGATTACATCGTGATTGGCGTCCGTCCGCAGGATGATATTGATGGCGTTGCGCGGCACATTTGTCAGCACGCATCGCCGCAGGCCACGGTGATTTCGATCATCGCTGGTGTCACGCTCGAACGGCTGAGCGCACAGTTTGGCGCGACCCGCCCGATCGTGCGCACTATCCCGAATACCCTGACGGATACCGGTTTTGGTTACAGCGGCGTGGTGTTTAACGCGCACGTTAAACCAGAACCGCTGATGCCGTTTCTGGAAAGTTTCGGTAAAGTGATGCTGCTCGAAGAACGGCTGATCGATATCTTCACCGGCTTTGCCGTCGCCGGGGTGAATTACGTGTATTACTTTATCGAATCGCTGACCGACGCGGGCGTGCTGAGCGGTTTATCACGCCCGCAGGCCAGCAAAGTGGTTTGGGAAAATCTGATTGGTGGCGTGGAAATGCTGAAAACCAGCGGGCTGCATCCGCGTCAGCTGATGGACATCAACAACTCGCCGGCCGGTGTGGGCATTAACGGATTGTATGAGCTGAACAACAGTGATTTTGCCGCCGGATTACAGCGCAGCGTGATGACCGCAGTCAGAAGAACTACCGAGCTTTCCGGCAGTAAACCCGCGTAACACTGATTTATTGCCGCCGTAAAAAAGCCAGACCCCTGTGAGGTCTGGCTTTTTGTTTGTTAACCCACAGGACAGTCAGATGCCCAGTGCTTTTTTCACGGTACTTTCTGCCGGTTTGCCGTCGCGGGTGGTCACGCCGTCCAGCCAGCTGGTCAGCAGTTCCGGGTGTTTCACCAGTTCGGCGCGGGCAGCATCTTCCGGGCTTTGCTTGTCATCGAGCACGCGGGTGATGATGGCGTTTTCCAGCGGCACGTTAAATTTCAGCTGCGTGAAAAAGCGGTTGAGGTTCGGGCACTGTTCGGCAAAGCCTTTGCGCGTCACTGTGTTCACCGTCGCGCTGCCATAGTTTGCGCCAAACCATTTATCGCCACCGCTCAGATACGTCAGCTTAAAGCGCGTATTCATCGCATGCGGTTCCCAGCCCAGAAACACGATCCACTGCTGACGACTCACCGCGCGGGTCACCTGCGCCAGCATGCCGCTTTCGCTCGACTCCACCAGATTCCAGTTCTGCAAACCAAAATCATGCTGGTCGATCATCTTCTTGATGTTCTGATTTGCCGGTGCGCCCGGCGCGATGCCGTAGATCTTGTGATCAAACTTACTGGCGTATTTCTCCAGATCGGCGAAATCCTTCACGCCCGCTTTTGCCACGTAATCCGGCACGGCCAGCGTAAATTTGGCGGCCGGTAAATTGGCGCCGATGACGCTGATGTCATCGGTAAATTTTGCGATAACCGGTGCCTGTGCGGGCATCCAGTTACCTAAAAACACATCCAGTTGCCCGGTTTTCAACCCCTGAAATGCCAGCGCGACGGAAAGGTTTTGCACTTTTTGCTGATAACCCAGCGCGTTCAGCACCACGCCGGACACGGCGTTGGTCGCCGCGATATCCGTCCAGCCGGGGTCGGACTGATTGACGGTGGCACAGCGGGCGTCGTCAGCGGCGAAACTGCTCAACGGCAGCAGGCTGGCACTGGCCAGAAGCATCAGCGTGGTGAGTCTTTTTATCATCATCATTATTCCCCTGTCGGGTGTTTATAAGGGCGCGGGTAACGGGCGAAAGCTTCCTGCTCGTCCAGCGTCTGGTGGTTACGGATAAAACGGTGCGAGGCGGCCTGATGCGGCTGGAAATCCCATTGAGGAATGGCATCGCGCCCGGCGATTTCGGTCAGATACAGCCTTTTTAGCTGGCTGGCGCGGACCTGCTTGTTCAGGCTATTTAAATCCCAGCGGGTGGCAACTTCAGCGGCAAAGGTTGCGACGGTGACGCGATGTTCGGCCTGCGTCGCCAGGTTTTTCAGCTCAAACGGATCCTGCTCAAGCTGGTACAGATGTGGCGCTTCGGTCAGCGAATGAATGTATTTCCACGGCCCGCGGCGGATCATCACCATCGGCTCAATCGCGCCTTCCGCCAGATATTCAGCGCAGGCTTCGTCCGGCCCCGGCTGGCCGTTAAGGTGCGACACCAGGCTGTGGCCGTCGAGCGGGGCAACCGGGTGCTGAAGACGCTCCGCGCCGCCCGCCAGCTCGGTAAAGGTCGGCAGTAAATCCACCAGCGAGACGTTGCCGCCCACGCGGCGGGGCGCAAAACGCTGCGGGTTGTGGACGATCAGCGGCACGCGCACGGCCCCCTCAAAGAAGGTCATTTTGTACCACAGCCCGCGTTCGCCCAGCATTTCACCGTGGTCGGCAATCACAAATACCACGGTATTTTCCGCCTGGCCGGTTTCTTCCAGCGTGCGGACCACTTCACCAAAGCAGTCATCCACGTAGGCAATCGAGCCGTAATAAGCGTGACGGGCGCGGCGGATTTGCTCGTCGCTGAGCAAACCGTCTTCGAGCTGATACATGGCGCGCAGGCGCTGCGAGTGCGCGTCATCTTCCACATCGCCCGCGCTGATTTTCGGCAGATCGATATCCTCCTGCGCAAACCGGTCGAGGTAACGGCGCGGAATAGCAAACGGATCATGCGGATGTGTCAGTGAAAGCAGCAGCAGAAACGGCTTATCGTCCGGTTTGCGCGCGGCGTCATACAACCGCTGGCGCGCCATAAACAGCGCTTCATCATCGAAATCCAGCTGGTTAGTGCGTACACACTCACCGGCTTCCAGCACTGAACTCATGTTGTGGAACCAGTCCAGACGGCGTTCCGGGTTCGCCCAGTCCGGCGTCCAGCCAAAATCAGCCGGATAAATATCGGTCGTCAGTCGCTCGTCAAAGCCGTGCAACTGGTCAGGGCCGCAAAAATGCATCTTGCCGGAAAGCCAGGTCTGGTAACCCTGTTCACGCAGATAATGGCAGAAGGTCGGTGAATCAGCGCGAAACTCAGCGGCGTTATCGTAGACGCCGTTGTTCGACAAAAACTGGCCGGTCATCAGCGCCGCGCGGGAAGGGGCGCACAGCGGGCTGTTGCAGTAGGCAGATTCAAAAACCACGCCTTCGTCGGCCAGTTTGTCAATATTCGGCGTCAGGCTGACATTATTCCCGTAAGTGCGTAATGCCCCGGCGGTTAACTGATCGGCCATTAGAATAACGATATTCGGTTTATTTATAAGCATTATTAGCCTGAGAGAAAAATTAATTAGCGAATCGTGATATTTTTATCGCATGCCTTTTTCATTCTGTGAAGAGGTTATTAAATTATCATGGCATAAGGTGGATTTATGGCAGGTAAATTAGAATTACCTCCGTTACAGGTTTTAGTAGTATTTGAAGCAGCCGCGCGACACGGTAATTTTACCGCAGCGGGAAATGAACTCGGACTTTCGCAACCGGCGGTCAGCCAGCGTATTCAGATGCTGGAAAATCTGCTCAACGGACCGCTGTTTGAACGGCGTCACCGGGGCGTACAGCTGACCGAATCCGGCAGTGCGCTGTACCAGATTGTCCGCGCCAGCCTGAGCGACATCAGCGAGCAGATAGAACGCACGCGATATCAGCGTACTACGCTGCGCATTGACACGGATATGGGCTTTGCCACCTACTGGCTGATGCCGCGGATGAACGCCATTCAGGCGCTGATCCCGGGCGTTGAAGTGCAGGTATCGACCTCGCCGAATGACTATAATTTTCGCGATAACAACGCCCATCTGGCGATCTATTTTGGCAACGGTAACTGGCCTGGAACGCATGCGCAAAAGCTGTTCCCGGAGGATGTCATTCCTGTCTGTAATCATGAGGTTATGGATAAACTTGGCAATGATCCGCTGCCAGAAAAACTGCTGCATTTCCCGCTGCTTAAGTTGCCTGAAACCCGCCCGCAGCGCTGGCTGACGTGGGAAGACTGGTTCCGTTCACAAGGCTTGCCCGCGCTGCATCATGCCGGTTCGCGCACCTTCAATGCCTACTCATTGGTGATCCAGGCGGCGGTTGAAGGACAGGGGGTTGCGCTCGGCTGGCGGCCGCTGATTTCGGCGTTGCTGGAGAGCCGCCAGCTGTTCGTTTGCGGGCCGGAAGTGCGCACGGAAAGGGGTTATTATCTCATCTCATCCGGCAGTAAACCGGCGTCCGTGCAGCAGGAAAAAGTGACCCGCTGGCTGTTAAATGAGGCATGGAACTTCCATCATAATCCGGACTCAATTTCGCCTCACCAATCGGGTGCATTGCTAAAATATGAATAAGCTAATGCGAAATAACTCTATATGGAATTTCAAAATACGTAACTTATTTTCATTATTTTAGGTTAGCGTGTCAGGGTAATTAATACAGTGTGAAACCATTATGCCGCAATCCCTGATCGAGTTACGTCACGTTTTTAAAAGTTATTCTTCCGCGACCGGAAAGAAACTGTTTTCCCGCGAGGAAAATAAAGCGCCGGTCAATGCGCTGGATGATATTAGTTTGCAAATAATGGCCGGTGAGATTTTTGTTATTGTCGGGCTTTCCGGCTCGGGGAAATCGACGCTGCTGCGCACGCTCAATTTTCTTATTCAGCCGGGTTCCGGCGATGTTCTGTTTCAGGGGCAGGCGCTGGGCAGCCTGAATGCCCGCGAAATGATTGAACTGCGCCGCCGCCAGATTGGTATGGTTTTTCAGTCGTTTGCGCTGTTTGACGAACGCACCGTGCTCGATAACGTGGCGTTCGGGCTGGAAGTGTCGGGCATCAGCCGCGACGAACGGCACAAACGGGCGCACGCGATGCTGGAGAAAGTCGGGCTGGCGCACGTTGCCGCGCAATATCCGCACCAGCTTTCCGGCGGGATGCAGCAGCGCGTCGGGCTGGCGCGGGCGCTGGTGGTGGATCCGGCGGTGTTGCTGATGGATGAGGCTTTCTCGGCGCTGGATCCGATTATCCGCCGCGATATGCAGTCATTGCTGCTGGCGCTTCAGGCAGAACAACAGCGTACGGTGGTGTTTGTCACTCACGATATGGAAGAAGCGCTGCGTCTCGGGACGCGCATTGCGATTATGGAAGAGGGCAAGCTGGTGCAGGTCGGTACGCCGGAAAACATCATTAATGCCCCGGCGTCGCCTTATGTCCGGCATTTTTTCTCCGGCGTGGATACCTCACGCTGGCAGCTGGCCGAATCTTACGCCGATGTCTGGCAGCCGCCGCTTTAAGCCTTTTATACAGAGAACGTTATGGCCTATCCCTTAGATTTTAGCCGTCAGATTGACAGCGCCATTCACGCGCTGCTGGTGCATGCCGGTGGTTTTTTTGATGGCCTTTCGGCTGGCATCGACGCCGTTGCCGGCGGGCTGGAAACCCTGACCGGCTGGCTCTCGCCGTGGGGGCTGGTGTTTCTGGCTGTCGCGATTGGCTTCTGGCGTATTGGCAAAGGCTTCGCGCTGTTTGCACTGCTCGCCACGCTTTATATCGTTTACAGCGGCTACAGCGATCACGCGTCAATCACGCTGGCGCTGACGCTTTCCTCGACATTTTTCAGCCTGCTGTTCGGCATCCCGCTGGGGATCTGGAGCGCACGCCGCGCCGCGGTCGGCAGCGTGGTGCGCACGCTGATGGATTTCATGCAGACCATGCCCGCGTTTGTTTATCTGATCCCCGCGACCATTTTGTTTGGCCTTGGGCGTCCGCCGGGCATTTTTGCCACTATCTTATTTTCCATGCCGCCGGTGGTGCGCCTGACAGATCTGGGGATCCGCCAGGTAAGCCCGGCGCGTATTGAAGCCGGGCTGGCGTTTGGTTGTACTCCGTGGCAGTTGCTGTGGAAAGTGCAGTTGCCCGCCGCGCAACCGGCGATCATGGCGGGTGTAAATCAGACCATTATGATGGCGATGTCGATGGTGATTATCGCCTCGATGGTCGGTGCCGGAGGGCTGGGGAATGATATTCTCAGCAGCATTCAGCAACTGGATATCGGGCTGGGATTACAAAGCGGGATTGTGGTGGTGCTGATGGCGATCCTGCTGGACCGGTTGTCGGCGAGTTTTGCACGCAAACAGGGCGGAAGGGTGTAAAAAAAGGCCGGGCACTTTCGTGACCGGCCCTGAGCAACGTCGTTTCATTTACACCCGGAAATGGCCGACGGCGACGGCCAGGCCGGTCGCCTGTTCCTGCAAGGCAGAGGCCGCGCCGGTGGATTCCTGAACCATTGCCGCATTCTGTTGCACCATGCCATCAAGCTGGGTAATCGCCTTGTTGATCTCATGAATACTCAGCATCTGTTCTTCGGAAGCATGGGTGATTTCCATCATCACGCTGCTGACGTTCGACACGTTGCTGACGATTTCACTCATACTGTCACTGGCCAGCCGTACCTGCGCCGAGCCGGATGACACGCTGCTTACCGTCGATTCAATCAGGACTTTGATTTCTTTTGCCGCCTGGGCACTGCGCTGCGCCAGGCTACGCACTTCGCTGGCGACAACGGCAAACCCGCGCCCCTGTTCACCGGCACGCGCGGCTTCAACCGCGGCATTCAGTGCCAGAATATTGGTCTGGAAGGCAATGCCGTCGATAACGCCGGTGATATCACCGATTTTTGACGACGCGCTTTCAATCGTTTCCATCGTTGTAATGACTTTCGTCACCACCTCGTCGCCGCGTGTGGCGGCTTCTGAGGCGGATTTCGCCGTCGCGCTGGCCTGTTTGGCGGAGCTGGCGGATTGCGAAACCGTTGCGGTGATTTGCTCCAGCGACGCGGCGGTTTGTTGCAGGCTGGCGGCGGCCGATTCGGTACGGCCTGACAAATCGTTATTCCCGGCGGCAATTTCGTCGGCGGCAATTTTAACGGATTCGCTGGTCACGCGGATTTCTGACATCACCTTGCTGAGCTTATCGACAAACGTGTTGAACGCGTGAGCAATTTGCGTGACCTCATCGTGCCCGTCAGTCGGTAAACGCTGCGTCAGATCGTCTTCACCGGAGCTGATGGCGTTGAGCGTGTCGCGCACCACAGACAGGCGGTGGAACGATTTGGTGATAATCAGGCCAATCACGGCGGCGGAAATCAGCACGATCACAAACAGCGTAATTACCGAAGACGTGAGCAGTGAGCGCATACCCGCTGTGGATTCCGCTTTATCCTGAGCCACCAGCGTATACCACTCCGTACCCGCCACCGGCATCGCACGCACGCGTTTTAGCGCACCGCTCAGCTGAATATCCACAGGCGTATTTGCCGCGAGCAAATCTTGCAGGTTCACCCCTTCCGCCAGTGTGGAAAACGGCTTCAGCGCCAGTTGTGCATCAGGATGCGCGATGATCACACCGGATTTATCGACCAGCATCCCGAAGCTGCCGGGCGTCGGATGAATGGTATTAACGTTATTCACCACGCTGTCCATCGACACATCACCGGCAACAATGGCTTTCAGTGTGCCACCGTCCATAACAGGCACGGCGAAAGTGACCACTAACTTACCTGTACCCGAATCGACATACGGCGGTGTGGCGACCGGATGCCCGGCTTCTGCTGCCTGCTTGTACCAGGGGCGGCCCGTCGGATCGTAATCAGAGGGTACGCCGGTCGGATCGGAGAATTTCGCGGTTTTATTCGCATAGCCGACGTAAACGTTAGTAAACCCGCCTGCGCTGGCCATTTGCTTGAGAACCGGAATCGGATCTTCTGTCAGCGCAACTTGCTTAAGTGAATCAATCATCCCTGTTTTTGAGCTGACCCAATCGCTGATCCCTTGCGTATGGCTCGATGTCAGGGCGTTGAGCGTGCTGTCTGTCGCCTGACTGTTGTATTTATCTGCAACGGTGTAACTGAGGAAGGTGTTGATCACCAGCGAGCAAACCACAATGGCGATGCAGGCTGTAATAATGCGAGAACGGATAGTCTTTAACATGGGCGTTTCCCTGGAAGGAATCTTAAGTTTTAGATAACGGCAGAAAGGCGAAAAACTTGACGGCTGTCACAGAAAACAGAGGTTTATAGGGGCGAAATAGCGCTCCATTTTATTTAAGTGCGAAATTTAGAACCTTCCTGCACCAACTCGCTATTCCGTGTCATACCACGTCTGGTTTACCCGAAATTTCGTGAAACGCCTCCCAAATCTGATCACAAAACCCGCACGGGATCTTGCGGGTTTTTTCGGCGGGTGATAGTAATGCACTACTTCACGAAATAATGTGAAGAAGGAAAGTACATTACGAATCAGTTTACAAAGGACACCCCATGTCAGAACTTAAATTTGCCACACGTCTGAACTCGTTTGCCTCGGGGGCTTATCTTTACTGGCCGGAGCTGAAAGGCAAACCTTCAGTGCTGCAAATGATCGAACGTGCAGCTACGGTTAAAGGATTGACACATCTTGACCTGAATTACCCTCAGCACATGTCGGATGACGTCAAAACCATGCGTCAGAAAATTGAAGAAGTCGGGCTGGCGGTCAACGGGATGCAAATGCGCTGGGATGCTCCGGAATTTAAAATCGGCGCATTTACCAACCCGGATCCTAAAATTCGTCGTCAGGCGATTGAGTTGACCAAGCGCGGCATCGACGCTGGCCGCGAATTCGGTGCCAGCATCATGACGCTGTGGATGGGGCAGGACGGTTTCGATTACTGCTTCCAGGCGGACTACAAAAAAATGTGGGAAGACGCGGTCAGCGCGGTGCGCGAAGTGGCGGAATATGCGCCGGACATCGACGTCAGCATTGAATACAAACCGAACGAACCACGCGCTTACAGCATCTTCCCTAACGCCACCACCTGCCTGCTGGCGGTGGAAGAGGCCGGTTGCAAGAATTTAGGCATCACGCTGGATTTCGCGCACGTGCTGTTTGCCAATGAAGTCCCGGCGTTTGCCGCAGCGATGGTGGCGCGACGTTCACGCCTGCTCGGGCTGGATCTCAACGACGGCTGGGGCAAACGCGACGATGGCCTGATGGTCGGCTCCGTGAACCCGCGCGCCACGCTGGAATTCCTGCTGCAAATGAAACGTGACGGCTATAAAGGCGCGTATTACTTCGATACGTTCCCGGACGCCAGCGGTCTGGACCCGGTTCGCGAAGCGGAAACCAATATCGCGACCGTTATCCGTTTACTGAAACTGTGTGAAAAGCTTGAAAACAACCCGGCGCTGAATGAAGCCATCAGCAGGCAGGATGCCGTCGCCTCTCAGCAAATCGTGAACAACGTGATGCTGGCGCAATAATAAAAGCGACCGCCACAGCGCGAGTCGCTGTGATAACCATAAAAATAACAATCCGAAGGCCAGATGATGAAAAAACTCTTACTGTCTGTACTCACCTCTACACTGTTTTGCACCAGCCTTTATGCGGCGGATTTACCGCCCCTGCAATCCGACACCGAACCGGATCGCACCGACTGGACGCAACTGACCACCAAATATGGCCCGTTACCGGCTATCGATAAATCGCTGAAAATCGGCGGTGTGTCGAAAACGCTGACCAACGAATACTGGCGCTCCCTCGGCCAGGGCTATAAAAACTTTGCCGATAGACACGGCTTCACCGTGGAATATCAGGCCGCCGCCAATGAAGACGACCAGCTCGGCCAGCTGTCTATCGCCGAAACGCTGATTTCTCAAGGGTTCAACGGCTTGCTGGTGTCGCCGCAAACCGACGCCAACCTGCAACCGGCGTACGAATCCGCCAAAAGCAAAAACATTGCCGTGGTGAACGTCAATGACGCCGTAATGCCAAACGCTGCGCATTACGTCGGCAACGTGCAAAAAGATAACGGCGTTCGCGTGGCGGGCTGGTTTATCAAAAAACACCCTGAAGGCGGCAAGGTCGCGGTCATCGAAGGCCAGCCGGGCGTGTATGCGGCAACGCAGCGCACCAAAGGCTTTAAAGAAACGATTCAGACCAGCGGGAAATTCACCGTGGTCGCCAGCGTTCCTGCCAACTGGAGCCGCGAAAATGCGTACAACGCCGCAGCGACAATTTTACAGCAACATCCTGATCTGATTGGCTTCTACGCCAACAACGACGGCATGGCGCTGGGCGTGGTAGAAGCGGTCGCAGCTGCCGGAAAATCTAAACAGGTTGCCGTCTTTGGCACCGACGGGATTTCCGATGCGTATGCGTCAATCAAACGCGGTGAGCTGACCGGTACGGTTGACAGCTTCCCGGTGCTGACCGGCGAAGTGGCGATGGAAGTGGTTGTCCGCCTGATTAATGGCCAGAAAATCTCCCGCGTGGTGTCCACTCCGCAGGCGCTGATCACCAAAGACAATGCCGACGCGTTCTCCACTAAAGATAACGCCAAGCTTCGCCAGTTGCTGGCACAGCAACAGTAAGTCTGGCGTCAGAGAACAGGGTGAGGAGAGTTTATGGAACAGTATTGTTTGACGATGCGCGGCATCAGCAAAAGCTACAGCGGCGTGGCGGCGGTTCAGGGGGTTGATTTCTCCGTCAGGCCGGGCGAAGTCCACGCGCTGATTGGTGAAAACGGCGCCGGAAAATCGACGTTGCTCAATATCCTGTCAGGCGTCCGGGCCGCCGATTCCGGCGAGATCCTGGTGGAAGGGCAGGTGATTCAGATGAAAAACCCGCTGTCTGCGCGCCATGCCGGTATCGCAATGATTCATCAGGAGTTGCAGCACGTTCCTGAACTCTCCGTCGCCCAGAATATGTTTCTCGGGCGGCCCCTGACCAAAATGAAAGGGCTGTTTGTTGACAGAAAGGCGCAGTACAAACGGGCGGTGGCGATCCTGCGCCGCCTGGATCCGAGCATTAATCCGGATGAGCCGATCAAAAACCTGAAAGTCTCGCAACAGCAGATCGTTGAGATCGCCCGTGCGTTGCTTGATGAAGCCAAAATTATTGCGATGGACGAACCGACGTCGAGCCTGACGCCGACGGAGTTTGAGCGCCTGGCTGAGCTGATTTCTGACCTGAAATCGATGAATGTTTCGCTGATTTACGTCTCGCACAAAATGAATGAAATCTTCAAAGTCTGCGACCGCGCCACGATTTTGCGCGATGGCAAGCAGGTCGGCGTGGTGAATATCTGCGACGAAACCGAAGAGACGATCGTGACCAAAATGGTCGGGCGCAAAATCGAGAAAGTACAGCACCATTCGTATGCCACCGAACGCATCGTGCTGAGCGTGGAAGATTTGAGCCGCGATAAAGCCGTGCGTAACGCCACGTTCAGCGTGAAAGCCGGTGAAGTGCTGGGCATCGCCGGGCTGGTCGGATCCGGACGCACCGAATTGCTGAAACTGATTGCCGGCATTGATGCCAAAACCGGCGGCAGCATTGAAGTGGATGGCGTTGCGGTAAAAAAACATAACGTCAGTTCCGCCATTCGCGCCGGGATTGGCCTGGTGCCGGAAGACCGCAAAAAAGAGGGCATCATTAAAGAACGCGCCGTCAAAATGAACATGGCGTTGCCGTCGATGGGGCGTTTTACCCGTTTCGGCATGCTGAAGAAAAATCAGCTGAACCAGACTGCGCTGGATGTGATGACGGATTTGCGGTTACGTCCGCTCAATATCGAAAAAACCATTGGTACGCTGAGCGGTGGGAATCAGCAAAAAGTGATTATTGGCCGCTGGGTGGCCGCCGATAATAAGGTGTTTCTTTTTGACGAACCGACCCGTGGAATTGATATCGGTGCCAAGTCTGAAATTTATAATCTGATAGAAAAACTCGCGCAGCAGGGGAAAGCCATTGTGGTGGTTTCTTCTGAAATGCCGGAAATAATGCGTATCTCAGACCGTGTTCTGGTGATGCGTGAAGGGCATATTACGAAAGAACTTAACGGCGACGATATCACCGAAGAAAATATCGCGCGTTATGCCATTAATGATGTGAAAAAAGCCGTCTGAATTAACGATACGTTCTGTCACCTACTGATTTTTTAAGGCCATGATTATGACGACTCAAGGTAATGTTCAGCCAAAGGCTTTCCCTCTGGCATTATTTAAATTCAATGTTCGCGATGCCGGTACGCTGATTGGTTTACTGATTATTGTGATCACCTTTTCTTTTCTTTCGCCGGTATTTTTCACGCTGCCGAATCTGCTGAATATTTTGCAGCAGTCATCAATTAACGGAATTATTGCGCTGGGGATGACCCTGGTGATTATTTCCGGCGGCATCGATTTGTCTGTCGGGCCAACGGCGGCGCTTTCTGCGGTGCTCGGCGCAACGCTGATGGTGGCGGGCGTGCCGGTTCCGCTGGCGATTATGGCGACGCTGGGCGTCGGCGCACTGTGCGGCGTTTTCAGCGGAATGTTAGTGGCGTATGCCGGTTTGCAGCCGTTCATCGTCACTCTCGGCGGCCTGTCGCTGTTCCGCGCGCTGGCGCTGATTTTCACCAACGGTAACCCGATTTTCGGCATCCCGATGGAGTTTCGCACGGTCATCAACAGCACGGTATTCGGGGTTCCGGCACCGATTGTGATTGTTATCGCCATCGCGGCAATCCTGTGGGTGGTCATGAATAAAACGCCGCTGGGCGAATACATTCTGGCCGTCGGCGGTAATGAAGAAGCCGCTCGCGTGGCCGGTGTGCCGGTCAAAAGAACCAAAGTCACGGTGTTTGTGATTTCCGGCGTCCTGGCGTCTCTGGCCTCATTGATTCTGATTGGTCGCCTGGGCGCTGCCGAGCCGACGATGGGGAATTTATGGGAGCTGGATGCGATTGCCGCGGCGGCCATTGGCGGGGCATCGCTGATGGGCGGCAAAGGCAGCGTCATCGGCACGCTGATTGGCGCGGTTATTTTGGGTTCATTACGAAATGGCCTGACGCTTCTGAATATTCAGGCGTTTTATCAATTGCTTGCCACCGGTCTTATTATTATCATAGCGATGTTGATTGACCGGGCGACACGAGGCAAGTAATGAATCAGGATCCGCGAGCCATAGGCGCTCAAATTCGTATGAAATTGCCACATCTGACGCCGCTGGAAAGAAAAGTCGTCGACGCAATTACGTCTAAAACGGATTTTTCTGAGCAAACTTCTTTAAAAGAAATTGCGCTGGAAAATAATGTTTCTGAGGCGATGATTGTTAAATTGACGAAGAAATTAAATTTCTCAGGATTTAGAGATTTCAGAAGCAGTTTGATTTATTACAACTATTCTGAGGTGGCGAATTTACATGCGGAAATTGAGCCGGGAGACTCGTCGGAGCAATTACTTGAAAAGGTATTTCGCACATCTATTCAGGCAATAGAAGAAACATTATCTATTGTCGATGTGTCGGAATTTAACCGCGCCGCTGACATTCTTTTTAAAGCCAGGCACATCGATTTATATGCCGTCGGCGGTTCTGCCGCCGTCGCCAGAGATTTGTCGCATAAGCTCCTGAAAATCGGGATCAAAACGACGGTCTACGATGATGCCCATATTATGCTGATGTCAGCAGCAGTCTTGTCGGACGATGATGCGGTGGTGGCCATCAGCCATTCCGGCACCACCCGAGCGGTGAATGACCCGATTAAACTGGCGGCGCGCAACGGCGCCAAAGTTATCGCCATCACCAATTACGCCGAGTCGCCTATTGCGCGTAATGCGCATGTGGTTCTCAATTCAACCTCTCAGGGATCGCACTTGCTCGGGGAAAATGCCGCTGCCCGCATCGCCCAGTTAAATATTCTGGATGCCTTATTTGTGGCGATTGCGCAGAAAGATCTGAAGACAGCGGAGAAAAACCTGATGAAAACCCAGCAGGCGGTTCAGGACCTTCGGGAATACTAGAATGGGTAAAATTTTAGTCACGGGCAGCCTTCATTACGACATCGTGATCCACGCGCATCACCGCCCTGAAAAAGGCGAAACGGTGATGGGCAGCGGCTGTTCGTACAAATTTGGCGGTAAAGGTGGCAATCAGGCGGTGTCCGCCGCGAAAGCGGGCGCGCAGGTCGGCTTTGCCGGTGCTGTTGGCGCAGATACGCAGGGCGATTTCCTGCGTTCCGTGCTCGAAGAAAACGGCGTGAATACGGATTTTGTGGCCGTCAGTGCAGACGTGCCGTCGGGCATGAGCGTTGCGCTGATGGACGCGGAAGGGGATTACGGCGCGGTCGTTGTTTCCAATGCCAACAACCGGGTAGACGCCGCGCAATTTGGTCACGACGCCGTCTGGCAACAGGTTGAGATGTTGCTGCTGCAAAACGAAGTGCCGGAAGCGGTCAATCTGGCGGCCGCCGAAGCGGCAAAACAGCGCGGGATACGCGTGTGCCTGAACGCCGCTCCGGCACGAGAGATGTGCAGCGCGATGCAATCCGCCGTCGATTTGCTGGTGGTCAACGGCGTCGAAGCCCGCGATCTCAGCGGCATTACGGTGAATGCTTTATCTGACGCCCGCGCCGCCGCCGAATGGCTCGGCGGGCATTATCCGGCAGTGGTCGTCACGGCAGGCGAACACGGCGTCGCCTGGTGCGAAGCCGGTGAGCGCAGCCAGTCCATGCCCGCCGAAAAAGTCGAACTGATCAGCACGCACGGCGCAGGCGACTGCTTTATGGGCATGTTGTGTACGTCACTTTTGCAGGGCCAGACGCTGGCCGGTTCCGTGGCAAAAGCCAACCGCGCCGCCGCCGAACACGTTTCACGTAAAGCGTAGCGTTAATGCGAAACAGTAAGGCAGGAGAATTTCCTGCCTTTTGTATTCCTTTTGATGGCTACGACTTGCAGCGCATAAATCCGATCAAACCTGCCGCCAGAAGCAAAATAATCCCGCTGCCGGTGACCGTGCCCAGCGTGCCATGTGCATCGAGTAAAACCCCGCCGAGCGTTGCGCCTGCCGTGATGGCCAGCTGAATTGAAGCGACCTGTAAACCGCCACCGCTTTCGGTTTCGTCGGGGACTGCATGGGTCAGCCATGTCGTCCAGGCGACCGGGACTGCGCCAAAAACAAATCCCCACAGCGTAACCAGAATTGCCGTCACCGGCTGACTTTCGCCAAACCTGACCAAAATGGCCGCCATCAGCGCCATTATCAGAGGCATGAAGAGCAGGGTGCCTTTCAGGCTGCGTCGCAGCATCATGCCTGATGCCGCTGTACCGAGAATATTGGCGATGCCAAAGCCCAGCAAAATGGCGGAAACCCCGCTCACGCTGAAGTGAGCAACGTTTTCCAGTAGCGGACGCAGATAGGTGAAGAAGGCAAAATGACCGCCAAATACGCCGACCATTCCGGCCATTGCCAGCCGGATTTGTGGTCTTTTCAGTAACCCGAACAACGTGCTCAGGCGCGTCTGTCCTGCGGGTTTCATGGAGGGGAATACGCGGTACTGCCAGACAAACGTGATGATGCCCAGTGCGGCGGTGATCAGAAATACGCCGCGCCAGCCAATGGCATCCCCGAGCCAGGTTCCCAGCGGCGTCGCAACGGCCATCGCAACTGAAACGCCACCGAAAATAACCGATAACGCTTTCGGGATCAGCGATTTGTGCACCAGCCGCATTGAAACCGCCGCCGCCATTGACCAGAACCCGCCAAGGCTCACGCCCAGCAATAAACGCCCGATCAGCAACACCGCGTAATCCGGCGCGGCTGCCACAAGGACATTAGAGGCAATCGAAATCAGCGTAAAACCCATCAGCACCAGACGGCGGTCAAGTCTGCGGCAAGCCGCCGCGATAAACAGGCTGGCGATCATTCCCATAATGGATGTCGCGCTGACGGCCTGTCCGGCCATGCCTTCGCTGATACTCAGATCGGCTGCCAGGGGGGTTAACAAACTGATGGGCAGTAATTCTGCAGTCACCAGACTGACTACGCTTAAGGCAATTGAAAATACGGCACTCCAGTGAGCATGATCGGGGGATCCCGCCGCTGCTTTCTGTGGAAAAGTTTGCGTCATGAAAAAGTATCCGTGCGTGTTTATACCGGGGGTTACAGGAAGCGGGAAGTGTAGGGAGAACGTTCCCGCTAATGAATAGCGGGAAATGGGACACCATCATGAGCCAGGCTCATCAATTAATTAAATTATGCCGAATTACGCTAAATCCCCGCCCGCAGCGCCTTTACGACTAACGCCAGTGCGCGCGATGATTCCCGGCGGCTGGGGTAGTAAATATGCAGGCCGTCCCAAACCGGGCACCATTCATCCATCACCTGAATCAGTTTTCCTTCGGCGATCAGCGGAGCCACGATGTCCTCCGGGATATGCGCCAGCCCGAAGCCTGAAACGGCGGCTGAACGGATCTGATATACGCTGTTAAAAATGACCTGGCCTTCAACGCGGGCTTTTACCTCGCGACCGTCTTTGGCAAATTCCCAGACGTAAAAACCCCCGTGCGTGGGCAGCCTCAGATTGATACAACGATGCTGAAGTAAATCCTGTGGCGTTTCAGGCTTCGGGTTGCTGGCGAAATAAGCCGGTGAACCCACCACGACAAAACGCAGATCCGGGCCAATGCGCGCCGAAATCATCCCGTTAGTTACCTGCTCACCCAAACGGACGCCCGCGTCATACCGGTTAGCAACGATATCCGTCAGACCGTAGTCGCTGATAAGCTCGACGGTGATATCCGGGTATTCATGCAGAAAATGCTCCAGCTTCGGCCATAAAAGCTGATTAATGGCATAGTCCGTGGCGGATATGCGGATCACGCCGGAGGGCTTATCACGCAAATCATTGAGTGCCGCCAGCTCGCTGTAAATCTCATCAAAACGCGGCGCCAGCGTAGCGAGCAGGCGCTCACCGACGTCGGTTGCCGAGACGCTGCGGGTGGTGCGGGTCAGTAACCGCATGCCGAGCCGCGATTCCAGGCCGCGAATGGTATGGCTGAGCGCCGACTGTGAGACGCCCAGTTGTGCGGCGGCGCGGGTAAAACTCTGCTCGCGGGCAACGGTAACAAAGGCCACCAGATCGTTGAGATTATCGCGCGGCATTACGCTTGCCCGCTCTCAGGCGTTTTCTTCTTATCCACATGCCCTAAATCCCGGTCCGGGAAGCAGATATCGCGCACGCGCTGTTTAAGCGGTGCGGCGTCCGGAAAACCGCCGTCTCTTTTACGTTCCCAGATAAGCTCGTCATCGACTTTAATCTCGTAAATTCCACCCGTGCCCGGCACCAGCGTGACCGAGGCCAGGTCGGTGCTAAACGAATTCAACAGTTCCTGCGCCATCCACGCGGCGCGCAACAGCCAGTTGCATTGGGAACAATAAGTGATGGTAACTGCCGGACGTTTTTCCATGGAATGACCCTTCTTTATGCGTTTTTATTGCCTTGGTTTATTAAACATGCGGAAAGCAGATGAAGCCTTGAAAATACCATGATGTGGCGCGATTTACTGCATACAGCAAATGCCGTTTTGCCGGGCAGGGCACGCATTGGGTTATGGCGATATCTGACACGCACTATACTCTTATCACACTTTTTGCTATCGCCCTCCGGCGGCATTTTGATTGCCGTTTCATCACATTAACCCGGAAAAGGAAAAATTATGTCCGCACTCTTTACGCCGTTTACGCTGAAAGACGTCACGTTAAAAAACCGAATCGCAGTTCCGCCGATGTGCCAGTATTCCGCCACTGACGGCGTGCCGAACGACTGGCATCAGGTACATTACGCAACGCTTGCACGCGGTGGCGCAAGCCTGGTTATCGTCGAGGCGACCGCCGTTTCGCCGGAAGGCCGTATCACCCCGGGATGTCTGGGGATCTGGAATGACGCGCAGGCCGCTGAACTGGCGAAAATCGCCAAATCTATCAAAGCTGCCGGGGCTGTTCCGGGGATCCAGATTGGTCACGCGGGCCGCAAAGCCAGCGCCAACCTGCCGTGGGAAGGCGATGATCATATTGCAGAAGGCGATCCGCGCGGCTGGGCGACTATCGCACCTTCTGCGGTTGCGTTCGGCAAACATCTGCCAAAAGTGCCGAAAGAGATGACAAAAGCGGATATTCAGCGCGTGATGGCGGATTTCGTCGCAGCGGCAAAACGCGCGCGCGACGCCGGTTTTGAATGGCTGGAACTGCATTTTGCCCACGGCTATCTGGCGCAGAGTTTCTTCTCCGTGCATTCCAACACCCGTACTGATGAATACGGCGGCGATTTCGCTGGTCGCAGCCGTTTCCTGATTGAGACCTTCGACGCCGTCAACGCGGTCTGGCCGAAAAACCTGCCGATCACCGCGCGTTTTGGCGTGATTGAATACGATGGCCGCGACGAAGAAACGCTGTCCGAATCCATCGAACTGACGCGTATTCTGCGTGAGAAAGGGCTGGATCTGCTCAATGTCAGCGTCGGTTTCTCCACCTGGGAAGCGCAGATCCCGTGGGGCGCAGGCTTCCTGGCACCGGTTTCACGCCGCGTACGCAAAGAGGCCGGTTTGCCGGTCGCCAGCTCCTGGGGCGTGGCGTCTGCGGACGTCGCCGAACGCTGCATCAGCGAAGAAGACATGGATCTGGTGATGATTGGCCGCGCGATGCTCGCCAACCCGCATTACCCGTATGCACTGGCGAAAGAGCTGGGCGTGGAAAACCCGTCATGGGTTCTGCCCGCGCCTTACGCGCACTGGCTTGAGCGTTACAGCATTAGCTAACACGTTCAAAACCGTAATTCTGCTCGCAAAAGCGATAACATATCTTCAGAGAATTACATTTTGTTTCGGGGCAGGCCGCAGGGTCTGCCTCTTTTCTTTTCAATCCTTTCAATCCTTTCCAAATCGACGCAAAATCTCATCTATGACGGCGACAAAAAGGGATGCGTGCGTGAATTCAGGTTTGATGGTGTTACACGGAAATCACTCAGAAGCGCTGAGGGATATTCTGGTGTCGTGGATGGCGGCACATCCGCTGGCACCGCTGGAAAATGAAGTGATTCTGGTGCAAAGCAACGGGATCAATCAGTGGCTGAAACTGGCGCTGGCGCGCGATGTGTCCGAAGGCGGCTGCGGGATCGCGGCGGCGCTGGACATCAAATTGCCCGCCCGCTTTTTCTGGCAGGTTTACCGTGCGGTGCTGGGCAAAGATCAGGTGCCGGATTCGTCGCCGTTTGACCGCCCGCTGCTGACCTGGCGGCTGATCCGCCTGTTGCCGCAGCTACTGCCTGAACCGGTTTTTGCCCCGCTGGCGCGTTTCTTAAAAGACGACGGCGATATGCGTAAGCTGCATCAGCTGGCGCAGCGTCTGGCGGATTTGTTCGATCAGTATCAGGTTTACCGCGCCGACTGGCTGGAGGACTGGGGAAACGGGGCAGACGTGCTGCGCACCAGCCGCAAAGGCAGTGAACCGTTACCAGAAAACCTGCTGTGGCAGCCGCAATTGTGGCGCGCACTGCTGGCCGATGTGCCTGAAAGTGAGCGGGGAACCAGCCGCGCCGCGCTGCATCAGCGTTTTCTGCAACATGCTCAAACCATCCCTGAAGACGAGCGTCCGGCCGGTTTGCCTGCGCGCCTGATCGTTTTCGGGATTTCTTCGCTGCCGCAACAATCCTTAGAAGTTCTGGCCGTGCTGGGCCGGTGGACGCACATCTTTATGTGTGTTCATAACCCGTGCGAGCACGACTGGAGCGATATTATCGCCGATAAAGATCTGCTGCGCGCCGAACGTGCGCGTCAGCGGCGTAAACCGGGCATGCCGCAGGTGATTGCTGAAGGCGATCTGCATCAGCACGCGCATCCGCTGCTGGCGGCGTGGGGCAAACAGGGGCGCGATTATATTGGCCTGCTCAATGAATATGATAACCACGAATCCTACGCCTCCACGCTCGCGCCGGTGATCCCGCGCATTGACCTGTTCACCTCCAACGGCGAAGACACTTTATTGCATCAGTTGCAGGAAGACATTCTGCAACTGCGGCCGCTGGCTGAAACAAAAGAAAAATGGCCTGAGATTGATGCGCTGAATGACGAATCCCTGCGCTTCTCGATAACGCACAGCGCCCAGCGTGAAGTGGAAGTGTTGCACGACCGGCTGCTGGCCGCGCTGGCCGCCGATCCGACCCTGAAAGCCCGCGATATTATCGTGATGGTGCCGGACATTAATGGCTATGCACCGCACATTCAGGCGGTGTTCGGGCTGATGGAGCGTAGCGACCCGCGCTACATTCCGTTTACCGTAGCCGATCAGGGGCCGCGTCAGAATAACCCGCTGCTCGGCGCGCTCGAAAGCCTGCTGACGTTGCCGCAGTCCCGTTTTGCCGTCAGCGATTTGCTGGATTTACTCGATGTGCCGTCGGTGCGTCAGCGTTTTGGCATCGGCGAAGAACAGCTGCCGCTGCTGCACCGCTGGATAAGCGCCGCCAACGTGCGCTGGGGGTTGCATGCGGAGCAGCGTCAGAGCCTTGAACTGCCGTTATCGCCGGAGCAAAACAGCTGGTTCTTCGGCCTGCAAAGAATGCTGCTCGGTTACGCCGTCGGCAGCGGTGACGCCTGGCAGGGCATTGAACCGCTGGATGAAATCGGCGGGCTGGAAGCGGCGCTGATTGGCCCGCTGTCGCATCTCTTAAATTGCCTTGATGAAACCTGGCGTCAGCTGCGTGAGCCTGCGTCGCCGCCCGTGTGGGGCGAACGTTTGCAGGCATTGCTGAGCGGCTACTTTGCCGAAGATGACGGCGACGACGGCTTTATTTTAGTGCGTCTGCATACCGAGCTGGAAACCTGGCTTGAAGCCTGTGAAAGCGTCGATCTTCAGGCCGAGCTGCCGCTGTCTGTCGTGCGCGAACACTGGCTGGCGCAGTTTGATCAGTCCGGCCTGACGCAGCCATTCTTTGGCGGTGCCGTCACGTTTGCCACGCTGATGCCGATGCGCGCCATTCCGTTCCGCCACGTTTACCTGCTCGGGATGAACGACGGCGACTATCCGCGCAACCGCGTGCCGATGGATTTCGACCTGATGGGGCGCGATTACCGGCCCGGCGATCGCTCGCGCCGCGAAGATGACCGTTATCTGTTCCTCGAAGCGCTGCTGTCGGCGCGTGAACGCCTGCATATCAGCTGGGTCGGGCGCAGCATTCACGATAATACCGAGCGCCCGCCTTCGGTGCTGGTGGCACAACTGCGCGACCATCTGGCGGCGGGCTGGAAAGCGAAGGACGATGGCGATTTGGTTCACTCGCTCACCGCCGAACATCGCCTGCAACCGTTTAACCGCGATTACTTCAGCAAGGGCAGTGAGCTTTTCAGCTACGCCCATGAATGGCGTGCCGGAATGGACGCGGATGTCAGCGCTGATGCGCCGCAACCGTTGCCGCCGCTGGTGCAGGAAGGGGCGCTCACGCTGCGTCAGCTGGCTGATTTTCTGTCCGATCCGGTGCGCAGTTTCTTCCGCCAGCGGCTGAATATTTACTTCGAACTGGAAGAGGCGGGCAGCGAAGATCAGGAGCCGTTTGATATTAATGCGCTGGAAAACTGGCGCTTGCAGGATGAACTGATCCGCGCGCAGAAATGGGCGCTGGAGGCCGGGGAGCCGCGTCAGGATATTTTGCGTCAGCAGCTTGAACGCATCGAACGGCGCGGTGAACTGGCACCGGGCGAATTCGCCGCCGTGCTGAGTGAAGATCTCGCCGAGCCGATGGAAACGCTGTTTGCCAATTATCAGAGCGTGCTCGATGAATGGCCGCTGACGCGGGCTAATGAAGCGCTGAGTGTTGAAACCGCAGGCGTGAATGTCTCGGACTGGCTCGGCGATCTACGCGCGAACGCCAGCGGGGAGCGCGCCCGCGTGGTGCTGGAGAGTATCGGCATCATCAAAGACCGCAATTACCGCCTTGACCGTTTGCTTCCTTATTGGGTCGCGCATCTGGCCGGACACCTCGGCGGACAGCCGATGCACAGTATCATTATCAGTAAAAACGGGACGGCGGAATTACCGCCACTGGAGATTGCTGAGGCACAGGCGCTCTGGCAGCAACTGATCGAAACCTGGCAACAGGGGCAATTAAGGCCGTTGCCGCTGGCGGTCAAAACGGCCTTTGTCTGGCTGAAAAAGGACGGCTCCGCGCAAAGTGCGCCGGACGGCGATGCCGGGCTTTCTGCCCGTGATGCTTATGAAAACCACGATCCGGCCAACATGAAATTTGGTGAACGCGACAGCAACCCGTATCTGGCGCGCGCGTGGCCGGATTTCGCCACGCTGTGGTCCGGCGGCGAATTCGCCGAACTGGCTGACAGATTGCTGGCACCGCTTAAAAACCATCTTTCCCGCAGCAGCAAAAAAGGAGCGAAAGAATGAAGGAACGCATTTCCCCCGCGACCCTGAATGTGCTGAATTTTCCGCTGACCGGCAGCCGCCTGATTGAGGCCAGCGCCGGGACCGGTAAAACGTTCACCATCGCCGCGCTGTACGTGCGGCTGGTGCTCGGCCACGGTACTGAGAATGCGTTCGTCCGCCCGCTGACGCCGCCGGAAATTCTGGTGGTGACGTTTACCGATGCGGCCACCAAAGAGCTGCGCGACAGGATCCGCGAACGTTTGTCCAAAGCGGCGGCGTGTTTTCTGGAAGATCCGGACGAAGCCTCCGCGGGCGATGAATTTTTGCTGAACCTGCGTGCGGAATATCCGCCGGAAGAGTGGGCGGGGTGCGCACGTAAGCTGCAACTGGCGGCGGAATGGATGGATGAATCGGCGGTTTCTACCATCCACGGCTGGTGTAACCGCATGCTAGGCGAACACGCTTTCGACAGCGACAGCCTGTTTACCCAGACGCTGGAAACCGACCAGACCGAGCTGCTGATGAATGTGGTGCGCGATTACTGGCGCAGCTTCTATTTTTCCCTGCCGGAACCGGATATCAGGACGTTGCGCGGGTGGTGGCGCTCGCCGGAAGATCTGCACAAAAATGTCTCTCCGCTGCTGGAATACGCCGAAACGTTGGGAACGGATGAAGCGCCCGCCGACGTTTTTGTGACGGTGAATCAGCAAAAAGCAGCAGAGCTGAGCGAGCTGAAAGCGGGCTGGCCGGAATGGACGAAGGAACTTCGCACCCTCCTCGAAGGGGCGGTGGCGGCGAAAGTCGTAAACGGCCGGAAAATTCAGGCGCGGTATTTTAATCCGTGGCTGGAGAAACTTTATGCCTGGGCGACCAGCGACGAACTCATGCCTGATCTGAACACCGGCTGGGAGCGCCTGACGCCAAACGGTCTGGCTGAATGCTGGACGCAGGGCGAGCCGCCCGCGCACCCGGCGCTGACGGCGATGGAAACGCTGAAAGCGCGTCTGGAAACCCTGCCGGACGCCCGCAGCGGCCTGCTGCAACATGCCTGCCGCTGGATTGAAAACCGTTTTGACGTCGAACAGCAAAAACGGGCGCAGATGGGTTTCAATGATTTGCTGACCCGCCTTGACGCTGCACTGCGCAGCGACAACGGTGAACGGCTGGCGGAGATTATCCGCACGCAATTCCCGGTGGCGATGATCGACGAATTTCAGGATACCGATCCGCTGCAATACCGGATTTTCGACACCGTTTACCGCGTGGCGGAAAACCCGCCAGAGCAGGGGCTGATCCTCATCGGCGACCCGAAACAGGCGATTTATGCCTTCCGCGGTGCCGACATTTATACCTATCTGCGCGCCCGTCGCGATACCGGGGGGCGCCACTATACGCTGGCGACCAACTTCCGTTCTACCCGCGCGATGGTAGCGTCGGTCAACAGCGTCTTTTCACTGGCCGAAGACCGTACTGCCGGAGAAGGCGCATTCCTGTTCCGCCGTGGCGATGAAAATCAGGTGCCGTTCCTGCGGGTAGAAGCCCAGGGACGCAAAGAAACCTGGGAGATCGACGGCGAAGAAGCTGCTGCTATGACGCTGTGGTATCCGGAAAATCAGACCGAAACGTTGCCAAAAAACCAATATGCCCAACTGATGGCCGAAGGCTGCGCGACAGAAATCGTCCGGTTGTTGCGTCTCGGGCAGCAGGGCGCAGCGGGTTTCAGCCAGCCTGAAAAACCGTTTAAACCGGTCGCACCGGGTGATATTGCCGTGCTGGTGAATACCGGGCGTGAAGCAGCGGCAATCCGCACCGCGCTGTCCAAACGCGGTGTGCGCAGCGTGTACCTTTCTGATAAAGAATCCATTTTTCAAAGTGCGCAGGCAGGCGAACTACAGTTCTGGCTGGCGGCCTGTGCCGCACCGGAAAACGACCGTTTGCTGCGTGCCGCGCTGGCCACGCCTTCGCTCAATTTACGCTGGGAAGCGCTGGATCGTCTGAATCAGGATGAAAACGAGTGGGAACGCTACGTTCAGCAGTTCCAGCAACTGCGCCTGTGCTGGCGCAAGCAGGGCATTTTGCCGATGTTGCGGCGTCTGATGTGGGAATTTGACGTGCCGCGCCATCTGCTCGCCCACGGCGACGAACGGGCGCTGACCGATTTGCTGCACCTTTCCGAGCTGCTGCAACAGGCCAGCGTGCAGCTCGATGGCGAACACGCGCTGATCCGCTGGCTGGCGGAACAGTGTCAGGATGAAAATCAGGGCGGCGATGCTCGCAAGCTGCGTCTGGAAAGTGACGCGGCGCTGGTGAAAGTGGTTACCGTGCATAAATCCAAAGGGCTGGAATATCCGCTGGTGTTCCTGCCGTTTGCCTGTGCATTCCGCGCGGTGAAAAAACAGGATTCGCCGCTGAAATGGCATACGCCGGAAGGTGAACTTGAAATCGCGCTGAGCGCCACGGAAGAGCAGCGCGAGCTGGCAGACCGGGAACGTCTGGGCGAGGATCTGCGTAAATTCTACGTGGCGCTGACCCGCTCGCGTTATGCGCTGTGGCTCGGCATGGCGCCGCTGAAGGAGTTTGAGAAAAGCGCGCCGGGTTATCTTTTCCAGGGCGGCGAACCGGTTGAGGCTGAAGAGTTTCCCGCCAGTTTGCAGGCGCTGGAAACGGAAAATATTCAGGCGTGGCCGCTGCCGGTGCCGGTCGGTGCGGTGTACCGCAGCGAGCAGGCGTTGCCGGAGCTCGGGCCGCGTCCGCCACTACGTACGCACAAAAGCCCTCGCTGGTGGGTATCGAGTTTCTCCGGTCTGCAAATCGCCCCGGCCGGTACTTATATCGTGCCGGAAGCGCTGAACCGTGAACCGCAGGCTGAAATTGAAAGCGCGGCGCAGGACAGCTATTTAGAAGATAAGAAAGTGTCTGCGCAAGGTAACGATCCGACGGACGGGCTTTTGCAGCCGATGACCGGTGAGAACTTATATGCTTTCCCGCGCGGCCCTGCGCCGGGTAATTTCCTGCACGGTTTGCTGGAATGGGCGGGTGACGAAGGTTTTGCCGCACTGGCGGAAAACCCTGAGCGTATCGCTGACCAGGTGGCGCGGCGCTGTAATACACGCGGCTGGGAGCCGTGGATTATTCCGCTGACAGGCTGGCTGACCGCGTTGCTGACGCAGCCGCTGGCACTGCCGGGCGGCGGGAGTTTCACGCTGGCCGCACTGCCGCCGTATCAGGTTGAGATGGAGTTCTGGTTCTCGCTTTCGCAGGTGTCCACACGGCGTCTTGATACTGTCGTTCAGCATTTCACGCTTGAGGGCGCAGAGCGCGCACCGCTGCTGGCAGAAGAACTTAACGGCATGCTGAAAGGCTTTATCGATCTGGTGTTTGAGCACAACGGGCGTTATTACGTGCTGGATTACAAATCCAACTGGCTTGGGGATGACGCCACCGGTTATGACCAGACGGCGATGACGCAGTCGATGAGGGATCACCGTTACGATTTGCAGTTCACGCTGTATCTGTTCGCCCTGCATCGTTTGCTGAAATCCCGTTTGCCGGATTACGACTATGACCGCCATATCGGTGGCGCGGTGTATTTATTCCTGCGCGGCAGCCACGCGCCGGGTAACGGGGTCTGCGTTCAGCGGCCGGATAGAGCATTAATGGAAGAACTTGACGTTCTTTTCAGCCGCACTGAGGAACGCGCATGAGAATCAACAGCCGTGAAGATATTTTAAAACTGCTGGCCAGCTGGGTGGAATGCGGCTGGCTGCGTGAACTGGATCGCGCGCTGGTGACGTTTCTGGCAAAAGAAGCACCGGATGCACACCCGCTTTTATTACTGGCGACGGCGCTGACCAGCTACCAGCTCGGGCGCGGCCATGTGTGCCTGGATTTGCAGGCTACGCTGGCGGACAGCGCGTTTTCGCTCTCGCTTCCGCCCGACGGCGATCATTCCGATGGCGCGATTTCCCGTCCGTCGGCGGTGCTTGACGATCTGAGCCTGGAAGAATGGATGGCGGCGCTGGTGAACCCGCAACTGGTGGGCAGCGGCAGAGGCAACTCGCCGCTGGTGCTTGCAGGGCATCGTCTGTATCTGCGGCGTTACTGGCAGTATGAGCAGAATGTGCGTGAGGCCGTTGAACAACGTCTGGGCCGCACGCAGCTGCATGCGCTGCCCGCTGAATCGCTGCGCGCGTCACTCGATGCCCTGTTCCCGCAGGCCGGAAATGCAGGGCAGGTGAACTGGCAGAAACTGGCATGCGGGCTGGCGGCGGGGAGTGCGTTCAGCATTATTACCGGCGGCCCCGGCACCGGGAAAACCACCACGGTTGTGCGCCTGCTGGCGCTGTTACAGGCGCTGGCGCTGGAAGAAAATGGCCAGCCGCTGCGCATCCGGCTGGCGGCACCGACCGGTAAAGCGGCAGCGCGTCTGAATGAATCGGTGGCCGGTGCGGTTTCCCGGTTAGATCTGCACGCGCTGAACAACGGCGATACGGTGCGCGGCAGCATTAATACCGACGTGGTGACGCTCCACCGGTTGCTTGGCAGCAGGCCGGATACCCGGCATTTCCGGCACCATGCGGGCAATCCGCTGATGCTCGACGTGCTGGTGGTGGACGAAGCATCGATGGTCGATCTGGAAATGATGGCAGCGCTGCTGGCTGCACTGCCGCAGAACGCGCGGCTGATCCTGCTCGGGGATAAAGATCAGCTGGCCTCGGTTGAGGCCGGTGCGCTGCTCAGTGAGCTATGCCAGCGGGCAACCGGCGGGCATTATCTGCCGCAAACCCGCGACTGGCTGCAAAACGTGACGGGGGAAAAACTCCCGGACGCGCTGGTCGATCCGGCAGGAACGGCAATGGATCAGGCCGTGGTGATGCTGCGCCACAGCTACCGTTTTGATGCACAAAGCGGCATCGGGCAACTGGCGGAAGCGGTCAACGACGGCGACATTAAGGCGCTGAAACAGGTCTGGAAGCAGGGTTATGCCGATCTGGCGCAACTCAAACTTAACGCAGATGACGATACCGAACTGCGAGACTGGGTGATTAACGGCGCGGCGGGGCGATTTCCTGCTGCGCAAAGCCGCAAAGGCGTCGAACCGCCAGTCGGTTACCGTCATTATCTGAACGTGATGGCAAATGAACGCCCTGCCGATGATGCATCACAGGAAACGTTCAGCGCCTGGGCGGCGAAAGTGTTGCTGGCTTACAGTCAGTTCCAGTTGTTGTGTGCTCTGCGTGGCGGGCGCTGGGGCGTGGAAGGGCTGAATCTGCGGATTGCGGAAATTCTGTATAAAGAAGGGTTGCTGAAAGCGTCGGCTGGCTGGTACCCCGGGCGTCCGGTGCTGGTAACGCGCAACGATTACAGCCAGCGGCTGATGAACGGTGATATCGGCATTACGCTGGAAATCCCTCACCGGCTGGAGGACGGTTCCGTGGTGCCGGTACTGCGTGTGGCTTTCCTGACCGGTGACGGGACGCAGGATATCCGCTGGGTGATGCCGGGGCGGTTGCAGGCTGTCGAAACGGTGTTCGCCATGACGGTGCATAAATCGCAAGGCTCCGAATTTACCCATACGGCCTTGCTGCTGCCGGAAAATCTCAGCCCGATCCTGACCCGTGAGCTGATTTACACCGGCATTACCCGTGCACGGCACTGGTTCAGTTTGGGATGTGTTGGGGGAATGAATGCCGTGTTGCCGGAAGCCGTGCAAAGGAGGGTTTTGCGCGCCAGCGGGTTAATCGAAAGCGCGTGATTTAGTATTCGTATTCGTGAAGTTTGAGCTGTTTGCGCACCGGGCGGGCCTTCTGGCCCGCGACTTTGGTGGCTTTATGCGGATCGCCGGCAACAAATTCCAGCGTCGGTGAGTAGTAAAAAGGCAGCCAGCCACCGTAGCCATTCTCCCACTCCCAGCGCACCGGGCAGGGCCACAGAATGTCTTCGTGCATAATGTAATAGGTCCATCGCCCGTGCGGACGACGAGGTTTGCGGTTATTCATAAGCAGACGGTCAGGCTCTTAAACATCACGGGGGATATTTTCGCCTGCACGGCATCAGGTTTCAAGCCCGCTTGCCGAATTGTTGCTTATTTAATCAGTAAGAAATAACCGGCGGGCGTTCTGCTCCGCCGGTTTTAGCATGAATCAGTGTTTTTGCAGCAGTTCGTCGCGTCCGTTTTTCGCCAGGCACAGCGGGAGCAGCCATTTAGGCATCAGCCCCTTACTGATCAGCCAGCCATCGATAGAGAATTTACCCGCACCGCCGATCGCGCAACTGCCGAAGAAGACAATGATCAGCAGAATATATTCCCAGCCACCGTTCGGTTTACTGTTCCAGGTATAGCCGTTAAAGAAGTGGCCGCCGTAAGAGTTCGCCGTCAGAATATAAATCACGCCACCAGCCCCGGCCAGACGGGTTAAGAAGCCCATGCCCAGGCCAATCGCTACGGCAAGTTCTATTAATCCGGCAAGAATAACCATGAATGTTGTATTACTGTGCAGGCCATAATTGGCAAATACATCCTGCAGATGATGGAATGATGCGTTACCCGCAAACAGTTTTTCTGTGCAGTGGCCAATTTCATTAAAGCCGTAATAGATACGGATGAATGTCATCTGCCATTGAAGATTTCCCAAACGACCGTCTTTACGATAATGCTTCTGATCATTGATCATGCAATCAAAGAACTGCGCGAGAATGAAAATAAACGCTATCGGAGAGATGACCATAATCGGCACTACGCCAGTCATTGCCCCGATGCGCCAGCCAATCAGGAACGGCAGCAGCGACGTCAGGAACCCGACGGTGAAATTCTTCGGTGTGACTAATACGTTAAGTAACAGTGAAATAAAGAATAAAATGACCGTGGTATAGGCAGAGAAATCCGGCAACTGATGGGAAATAAATGCACTATAAACAGCAACCACTAAGGTAAAGAAAATTAATACAGAGATGATCTGATGCGGAACAAATCTTGGCTTAAGATAATTTCGCTCGTTGATCATATTCTCTGTAGGTGAATATACGTTACTCATAATTACCCCTACGTGACAATCTCAGTTTTAAATTAATGGTCTGTTGATTTTAAAGATATTCAAATAACGTTACCCGGGCGCATTATTTTTACCACTATTTATATTTTTTGCTATTTATTATTTTAAAAAATGAATGGGGAAGGGATGAATTAAATTACCTGAAATTAAAATTTAAGTAATAGAATTCCGGTTGGTGTTTTCTAACTTTGTTTTAAATCAATATTTGATGTAGTAAAAGCGTACGGGCGCGCAATGTCATGCACAGATTTATTTCAAAATGTCTTAATGAATGTCGTTGTGTATTTTCAGGCAGAAACAGCGGGGGCTTTCAACATTGAAAGGATCGGGGAAACAATCACTGTGCGAAAACAGACAGAGGTTCAGGAACGCCTCATACCTTCCAGATACATGAGAAACTGACTGATCCGCAGGCTGATGCTGCCGATATCAAACAAAATCATTCCCCATAAAATCATGACAAGTACGAGCATAATTTCTGTCAGTCGGTACATCCCTTGTTACCTCCCTATATTCAGGCGGGAAATAACTTAACTCAAATTTATAGTGTGGGCAATATGTCCAGGAGTTATCACCCCCAGACCATTGCTGCCCAGCGTAACAGCATCAGTGCGCCGCAGATGCACAGCAGCACGATGAACATTTTCCAGTGTTTGGTCATCATCCGTTTCGTTACCATTTTTCCTCCCTGTGCCGGGGGGCCTTCAGCCCGCCATATGATGGTCAACATAGTGAACAACATGCTCTTTCAGCTCTGGTACCGTCTGATCGGCGAGCCATTCGAAGGCCATCAGCAGCAGGGCTGCTGTGGCCAGAACGGTTAAGAGCACACCCGCTTTTTTACGCGCTTCCATGGATCTCATTCTTTCTTTTCAGCCTGTTTTTTACTCTACCAGAACAGGCCGGGATCCGTGAAGAGCTCAGGCGTCTGGTTCGGGAAAGGTTTAGGAAATTATACCTTTTGTGCCTTTCCGAAACTTTGATCCTGCTCCTGTGGCGTAACTGAATGCCGGGGGCCGGGCCTGAAGCCCTGCTTTTTCGCGCGCCAGGCAATCAGCAGGCCCGCAACCAGCAAAATCTGCATCGCCCACGGAAAAACGCGGATCCCGGCCGTTTCCATCAGTATTCCGCCGGATAACCCCCCGCCCGCGATGGCAAGATTCCAGGCCACGACAACCATCGATTGTGCCATGTCTGCGTGTTCCCCTGTGGCATCGGCAATGGCGGTTTGCAGTAATGTCGCCGCTCCACCAAACGTCAGGCCCCACAGCGCAACGCATAAGCTTACGATGAGTGCGGAATCGCTGTTGAGCGCCAGCACCAGTGAAATTACCGCAAACAATGCGAGGCTGGTGAGCAGGGTTTGACGCAGGCGTTTGTCCACCAAAATGCCGGTCAGCCCGATCCCCGCGAGTGCGCCAATGCCAAACACCAGCAGGATTTGATCCGCATGAGCTGCCAGACCGGAGAGCCGCAGAAACGGAACAATGTAGGTATAGAGCAGGTTGTGGGTCAGCATCCACAGCAGGATCACCGCCAGAATACTGCGCACGCCCGGCATCATGATGACCTTACGCAGCGGCTGACGCTGCCCGGCTTTCTGACCGGGATAATCTGGTACTTTGCGCAGCACCCAGACCACCAGAAGCAGAGTCGCCACGGACATTACCCCGAAGGCCATACGCCAGCCGAGCAGCGTCCCCATCCAGGTTCCCAGCGGCACGCCAACCGCCAGCGCAACCGGCGTGCCCACCATGGCGACAGACAGCGCGCGCCCCTGCTGATGTACGGGCACCATACGCCGCGCGTAACTGGCCAGCAATCCCCACGCCAGCCCGGCAGCGGCACCGGCCATCCAGCGGGCAAACAACGTCAGGGCAAAATTCGCCGAGAGTGTGGTGAGCGTATTAAAAATCAGGAAACCGGCGATTGCCGTCAGCAGCGCCGTGCGGCGGTTCCAGCCACGCGTCAGGGCAGCCAGCGGGATCACGGCCATCAGTGAACCGGCGGCATATGCGGTAATCATCTGGCCCGCCATGGCCTGTGATACCTCAAGGCCACCGGCAATTTGCGGCAGTAATCCTGCGGGCAGCGTTTCGGTCATGATGGCAATAAAACCGGTCAGCGCCATCGCCAGCAAGGCAGAGAGCGGAAGCGGTGTCTGTTTCGGTGTCTGATTCATGACTTCACTCCATACACCGCATCGCGTAATTCATTCACAAAAATGCCGGACATCCCTTCGTACAGGGTGTTGGTAAAGGCGACGACGCTCAGCCCGGCGGTGCGATCGACAAACCACGAATGACCGTAAGCGCCGCCCCAGCGCCAGGTGCCTGTGGATTCCGGTGATGCCGCCGCTTGCGGATCACGCAGGACGGAAAAGCCCAGCCCGAAGCCGGTGCCCGGCATGTCCGGCAATTCAAGGCTACCGGTCTGGTCGCGGCCCATTTCATCAACCAGCTCTGGCATCAGCAACGGTTCTCCGCCCCGACGCAGCATTTCTAACATTTTCAGAACATCGTGCGCACTGCTGACCATACCGGCTCCGGCTGATGGGAAAGCCTGTGTGTTCAGCGCCCTCGCAGGGGAATAAAGGATACCCACGGTATTTTCGAATGCCGCGACCTTTTCACCCTCCTGCAAGCGGTGAGGCTCGGGGGAATCACTGACGTACGGCGTCGTCAGCCGCGCCGGATTGTGCGCATAAAACGCGGTGTCGTTCATATCCAGCGGGCCGGTGAGCAGATTTCTCACTATGTCGCCAAGCGATTGCTGGCAAACCTGCTCCAGCAATGCGCCAAGAACGTCCACGGCGAGGGAATATCCCCATGAAGTTCCCGGTGAATACAGCAAAGGGACGCTGGCCAAACGACGCAGGTTTTCCGCCAGTGAAATTCTGCTGTTATCCATGCCGTCGGAAACCCCTGCGAGCGCATACGGACCCTGTTCATCGGGCTCAAAAAAGCGGTAACTCAGCCCGGCGGTATGGCTTAATAAATTTCGCACGGTGATCCGCGCAGGCTGACCGTCGGGAAGGGAGGGATGGAAATCTGGCAGCCATGCCTGAATGTCGTCATCGAGCGCCAGTTTGCCTTGTGAAATTAAGATCATCGCGGCGGTTGATACGATGGGTTTACTGACTGATGCCAGGCGAAACAGCGACTCTTCAGTCATGACCTGTCCTGTTTCCCGGTCAGCCAGACCGGCGGCCTGGTGGTAAACCAGCTCGCCGTGTTGAGCGACCAGAACAACGGTACCCACAAGGCGTTTTGAGGCGATGGCCTGCTCAACAACAAGGTCGATACGGGGTTTTAGCGCGGAGGAATTCATGGTGTTATCTCAGTGTATGAACGTGTTAAATCACGATAGATAACTCCTCAGTACGGAAAAAGTAGGGTAGATATCCAGAATATACGGACACTAATGTCCGTAATGAGAGGTGGCAGTGGAAAGTCTGAGCAGTCTGAATGTGTTCGTGCACGTTGCGGAAACCCGCAGTTTTGTCGCGGCCGGCCGCCTGCTGGGCGTTTCTGCCTCGGCGGTGGGCAAAACCATCGCACGCATGGAAGTTAAACTGAATGTTCGCCTGTTTCACCGCAGCACCCGCAGCGTGGCGCTGACGGCAGAAGGCGCGCTGTTTCTCGAGCGTTGCCGCCGGATTGTTGCGGAGCTGGAAGCGGCGGAAAGCGAGTTGTTGCAGCTTTCTGAATCCCCGCGAGGCCGTTTGCGGCTGAGCCTGCCGCAGGTCAGCACGCTGTTGCTGCCGGTGCTGGGCGAATTTATGCGGCGTTATCCTGATATCGAGCTGGATCTGGATTTCACCGATCGCATTGTGGATGTTGTGGAAGAAGGTTTTGACGCCGTGGTGCGCACCGGGCAGATGGCGGATTCTCGCCTGTCGATGCGCAAGCTGGGGACGTTTCACCATTTGCTGGTGGGCTCACCGGCGTATTTTGAAAAGTATGGCGTTCCGCAAGCGCCCCCCGATCTGCTGTCTCACCGGTGTTTACATTTCAGGTTCCCAAACAGTGGAAAACTGGAAGCCTGGCCGCTGCCGGGTTATCAGGATCTGGCGCTTCCGGTTTCAATGGTTTGTAATAATATTGAGACACGTCAGTGTTTTGCCCTGCAGGGTTTGGGCATTACGTGCCTGCCGGATTTCAGTATCCGCAAAGAGCTGGCGCGCGGGAAACTGGTCACCGTGCTCGATGATTTTGTCAGCCGCAGCGCGGACTTTTTCATTCTCTGGCCATCGGGTGGCTACATGACGCCGAAATTGCGGGTGCTGATCGACTTTCTCAGCGAACGGGTTTTTCCTGAAAACCCGGAACTGGCGTTGTTGTGCCCGAATTAGAAAGCCCGGCAATACGCTATATCACAGGCTAACGTGATGATCTTAAAAGCTGTCAGCTTGATGTCGTGCCGGTGTCAGGTTGCTGTCGTGTTGATTTCCGATCCTGCGTTGCATGCTGACCCGGTGTTCAACATTCACTGTAAAGGCAAGGATATGAATCAGAGCAAAATCAGACAACTTCGGATTTCCCGCGCATGGTCTCAGGAACAGCTGGCAGAGCTTTCTTCACTGAGCGTACGCACGGTACAACGAATCGAAAATGGCGAACAGGCCAGCCTCGAAACGCTGGGGGCCATTGCGGCAGCATTTGATATCAAGGTTTCAGAACTGACAGAAAACGATCCGCAATCAGCGATCAGCGCCGATCGGGCACTCGACGATCAGATCGAAAAAGCCAGATTGCGGGTGGCGGAAGAAGGGGGCTTCTATCGTTCGGTGGTTTTCTGGGCGGTGATCAACATCGGTTTATTTGCGATTAATCATTACACTTCACCCAATACTGTCTGGTTCGTCTGGCCGTTGTGTATCTGGGGCGGTATTTTGCTGATCCGCGGGCTGGGGATATTTGCTTTTCGCGGGTCAGTGGAGCGCTGGCAGAAGGCCCGTTTACAGAAGTTAATACGTAAACCTTAGCAGGCAATTATGGGCTGCAAAGAATCAGACAGATTGCAGCCAGCAGGGTCAGAGAAAACCGCCCTGACTGAGACATATCAAATTTCCGGTTTAACATGCTGCTATCCTCTTTAGTATTCAGGGTTATCAGCTCAACGGACAGAGAATGGATCAGCAACGGCGGTTTGCATTTAATCTTAAAAGACTGATATTGCTTCTGGCTTTGGTGAGTACGCTCATCATTTTGCTCAGCAGTTATCTGGCAATTTTTCAGGTCGAGAGAAAACTTCTTATCGATTCCTCGCTGCGCGCCAGTCAGTCCTACGCGGCACGCCTCTCCCTGACGGCCGATCTTTTTTTCAATGCGGCTCAAAAACAGCTGATGTTCAGTGCCGGTTTGCTGGGCGAAGAGTTTGATGATCTTTACGCTGTAGGTGATGAAGCGGACCGTTTGCAGATTCAGAGTAAGCGTTACAGCTCTGTGCTGGTGGTGGATAAAACCGGTACGGTTCGCGCCGCGTCGAGAAACTCCGCCAATATGGTCGGTCTCAGGCTGGTGTCAGACGCCAATACGCAGGCACTGGCCACGCAAAATCCGGTAATCAGCTCTCCTTTCCGTACCGCGCAAAACAATCACATTATTGCCATGTCTGTGCCCATCCGTAATGCGCGGGGGAAGTATCTCGGCTATCTGGTGGCGGAAATTACCCTGCAACAGGGCGGTATTATTGATTCACTGATCAATGCCCGGAACTACCGCAAAGACGCGTATATCTATGTGATCGACAACGAAGGCGACGTTTTGTACCGCGCCGCTGACGGCTGGACGGAAAGCACGCCGCAGGGAAATGTGAATAAAGCGCTGCTGGAAGGCCGCGATCAGGGTTTTCTGCACATGAAAAATTTGCAGGGCGAGGATTCGCTGGCCGGTTTCTCGACGATGGAAGTCGCGGGCTGGACGGTGCTGGTGCTGCATCCGGCAAGGGCTGACGTGATAATGCTGTATGACGTCATGTTGCAGGTTCTGCTTTATACCCTGCCATTTGTGCTTCTGGTGTTTATCGGCATCTGGCTGCTGGCGCGCTATATTTCCCGCCCGTTGCGCCAGCTCGCGTCGAAAGCCGACACCATGGACTCAGAAGATGTGTCGGCAGAAATTCAGCAAATTAACGCCTGGTATTACGAAGCCTCGAAGCTGAAAACGGTGATGTTACAGGGGATCCGGCTACTGCATCAGCGAATTGAAAAGCTGAGCGCTGAAGCGCATACCGACCCGATGACCGGTCTGCTCAACCGACGCGGTTTTTATGAACAGGTGGATAAACTGCTGGGCGAGGCGTTGCAAATCGGGGTGATTACGCAGTTGTCGCGACTCATCCTGAACAACTCGCGTGATGATGATTTGCTGTGCCGCATGGGCGGAGAAGAGTTTCTGCTGCTGCTGCCGGGCACCTCGCTGACACGGGCTGTACAACTGGCAGAACGCTTACGACGGCAGGTTGAAAAAGAGCACTTTGACACGGCTGGAAACGTGACGATTTCGCTGGGCGTGACCCATTTCCATCCGGGAAAAGTGAACATCGACAGTGCGCTGAAAATGGCAGATAAAGCGTTGTATCAGGCAAAAAATGACGGGCGAAACCGCGTTGTGAATCTGTAATTCAGGGCGGGATGAAAAGACTCAGGGGCTATGCCTGAGCCTTTTTTGCTATTTAACGGCTGCCCGGTAACAGCGATTCTGTGCATTTGAAAACGTCCTCACGGAATTTTCGCGATGCCTCGTCCAGATCGGCCTGATTGGCGACGTCTGCGCGGTTAGCTTCCAGCGCCTGGTTAACCGCCAGGGTAAACGCATTTTCCTGGCTGGCATTCAGCACATTGCCCACGCTGCCAAACAGCAGGCGCATAGCCGAAATCTGTACCAGAAGTTCGCGGTTCACGCGCTCGAGCTGGTCTACGCGTTTGATCAGGGTATCGTCGTTCATGGGTCTCTCCTCATTTAATTGCGCACACCATAACAAAAGCACCGCCATGAAAAAACCGCCTTGCGGCGGCCTGGGTTCCTGCTGCCTGTTTAACGCACCATTTGCTGCATCTGGCGGCTGAGTTGCATCAGTTGTGCGTTCAGCGGAACCAGCTGTTGCTGGATCGCATTATATTTATCCAGCTGCTTTTGGTTGGCAAATTGCAGGCGATTACCGGTAATCGTGACGTTTTTACCCTGGCTTTTTATGAAGTCAGCCTTCTCAACAATCAGGTTGAGCACCTGAGGCAGGAGGTCGAATACCTGTTCTGTAATAACCGAAGGCTGGGAGACCGTTTTATCGTAGACCTGATCGTAGACTTTTTTCAGGTCATCCGGTTGTTTCAGCGCAGCGTGTTGCGTGTCGGCCTGCAGTTTCAGCATCGCCATTTTTTCTTTCCATTTCAGGCTGCTGTCAGCCATTTTCTTTAAATCATCCCGTTGCTCCAGCAGGCTGTTGACGCTGTTAACGCCATTCATTCCGGCAAAAACCGGCACCAGAGAGGAATCCAGTTCAATGTTCATCTGGTGATGAAACCCGGTGATGATCGCGTAATCTTTTGTGTAATCACCGAATTCTTTTTTCTGCGCATCTGTCAGTTGCGGCACAGCCAGAACAGGCTTATCCAGAATGCGCGACTGGAGAAAATCCATAAACGCTTTTCGCTGTGCGGGCTCTTTGTCACCGCAGCCGCTGACGGAAAAAATCATCAACAAGACGATAAAAGGCATCAGAAAGACGCGGTTGAGACCAGAAGGTTTGATTGCGTGCTGCATGAATTCCTTGCTCCGTTGACTCCATCGTTTGAATTCTCACCTTAACGCATAAAGATAATTTTTTGCTAGATCGGTATGGCTAACTTCGTTAACGTCAGGCTCAGGTTATTTTATTCAGGGAATGCATAACGTTGACTCACAAGCCATTTTCAATCCGCACCTCTGCTGCCGTGTTGGCGATGCTGATCCTGGCCGGATGTACTTCGACGAAGAAAAGCGAACCGCCCGTGCAGAACCCAAAAAATGTGAAAGCTGATATTGTGCAACTGATGCCTGCTACTGCACCGGACAGAAAAGGCTGGGCGACAGACATCACCGCAGCGTTTACGGCACAGGGCATTCCGGCAACCACTGAGAATATTTGCTCTGTGCTGGCGGTGGCGCAGCAGGAGTCGAATTTCAATGCCGATGCGCCGGTGCCGGGGCTGGGAAAAATCGCGTGGAAAGAAATCGATCGCCGCGCGGATGCGGTTCACGTGCCAAATTTCCTGGTGCATACCGCGTTGCTGATAAAATCCCCGAACGGAAAATCCTACAGCGAGCGGCTGGATAACGTAAAAACCGAGAAGCAGCTCAGCGCCATTTTTGATGACTTCATTAATATGGTACCGATGGGGCAGAAGCTGTTCGGGAATCTGAACCCGGTACACACCGGCGGGCCGATGCAGGTCAGCATCGCGTTTGCCGAAGAACATGCCAAAGGCTATCCGTATAAAATTGACGGCACAATCCGTAATGAAGTGTTCAGCCGTCGCGGCGGTGTTTATTTCGGTGTGAAGCATCTGCTGGGATATCCGGCAAATTACTCGCAGCCGCTGTATCGGTTTGCTGATTTTAATGCCGGGTGGTATGCCAGCCGGAACGCCGCATTCCAGAGTGCTGTCAGTAAAGTTTCGGGCATCCCGCTGGCGCTCGACGGTGACCTGATTAACTACGGCACCGATAAACCGGGCGGCACTGAGCTGGCGGTGAGAACACTGTCGAAGCGGCTGGGCATCAGTCATTCTGCCATCCGCAAAGCGTTGGAGAAGGGCGAGCAGCCGGAATTTGAGGAAACCAGCCTGTATAAACAGGTTTATGCCCTGGCGGATAAAACCACCGGTAAGCATCAGCCGCGCGAGATGTTGCCGGGGATCACGCTGGAAAGCCCGAAAATCACCCGTAAGCTGACCACGGCGTGGTTCGCCAAACGGGTAGACGGGCGTCGTGCAGATTGCATGAAACGTGCTTCTGCCGGGTAATTCGCAGGGAGAATAATCTTAAAGCCTGCTGATTTGCGGCAGGCTTTACGTTTTATCATCAGCCTGTAGCCACCGCCAGCGGCGGGCTGCGCGTTATTTCCCGACGTAATATAAATTGCGCCAATATAATAGTGATGAAATAAACGCTTGCTTAATAAATCTCTCTGTGTGTAAATAGCGTCAACGGTTTGTGGTTAAGACCTATTTATGTAAGACATTTTAGTAAAGCAGTTCCTGGTTCAAGTGATATAGCAAATCCTTTCTCCGACGAATTTCCTTCTCTGATGCATCCATAAGTATTTCAAATAAAAACAGACCTGTCTTGCCCTATGGCATCATAAAATAAAAACGAAGAAGGTATTTCCTATGTCTACTAAAATGACTGGTTTAGTAAAATGGTTCGACGCTGGTAAAGGTTTCGGTTTCATCAGCCCTGCAGACGGCAGCAAAGACGTGTTCGTTCACTTCTCTGCAATCCAGAGCAATGATTTCAAAACCCTGGACGAAGGTCAGAACGTTGAGTTCACCATCGAACAAGGCCAGAAAGGCCCATCAGCCGGTAACGTTGTCGTTCTGTAATGTCGCCTGATATTGAAGGCAAAAACTCTGCAATAGCGAAGATGGGTTAAACCCGGAGCAGACAGAAAATAAGCTTCAATATTGACATTAAAATGACAAAATAAGCCCTGGCCAACGCCGGGGTTTATTATTTAAATGCTTCCAAAATTATTCCGGGAGCCACAACAGAAAAGTCAGTTCCTCTTATTTTTCAATTTAGCTGATTTTTCTGTTGTGAAAAGGCCGCGCTCAGGCCGTGTAATGTCGGAGTGTACGATGAACGCTTACACCATAATATGACGGCCGGGAAAGCACCGGCAAATTCCCTTCATCCTTTTGGGCTGGCTCTGCGTTGGCTGCCTTCACTCACCCCAGTCACATACTTATTGTATGCTCCCGGGGATTTGCTCCGTTGCCGCCTTGATCCCACCCAAATGATTTCGGGAATTGGCTACGGTGTCTGTGTTTCAAAATCTAAAAATTTCCTGAAAAAAAAGCCAAAAAAAAGCCCGCACACGGCGGGCAAAATAACAGGGTTCTACAGGGGTATTACACAGGGACTTAACACAGGAACATCACACAACATTTGATGGATTTAAGATAACAAACGCTGTGTATGGTTTTGTCATTGTCCGGTAATGTTACTCCAGTAGATGTAAGGCTTATTTGTCTGTGTAATGAGAAATAACCTGATCGATTTTGGCGTCTGCCATCGCAATTCCCTTCTGTATCAAAGACTCAGAGCCGATGCTCGCCAGCACGATAACCGCAGCCACAATCATTAATCCTTTCCAGGTCATGACTTTCCCTTCCGTTTGTCTCAGTGAATGGCAGCATTATGCGGCGATACGTGAAGTATCGCCACCAGACAGGGCATTACAATCAACAGGCGTTAAGCGCCTAAGTGGCCCACGGTGAAGTAAGTAACCAGGCCGACGATGACCAGCAGCGCAATTGCCGCAGCAGTGTAGAGGATGATGCGTTTGGGGCTGTAAAATGCCATAAAATGTCCTTATTTATCCGTTATGCTGCACGTTGCAGGATTACAACAGTTCCATCATCAGAGCCATTACGTAGCCGATGCCGACAGATCCGCCCGCCATAATTAACCAAAATACAGTTGCCTTCATTTCACACTCCTTGTGTTCAGGTTCATTACCCAATTGATCGATTTACAGTCGAAATTATAACAAACATATAAACCAGATGGATAAATATGTGCCGGGTATGAGTACGCTATTGAAAGGAAAGCGGTTTGATTCCGCTGATTACTGCAGATAGTCGCTGCTGGTGCTCAGTTTGTTGTGGGCACTGGCATCGATAGTGGTAGAGGGTTTGGCGCTGCTTTCGCTGGCTTTACGGTTGAGCTCAGAGGCCACTTCCTGAGCGCTGGAAGGGTAAGCGGCGGCGAAGCTGTCAGCCGCTGTCATCGCGATCATAAGGCTAAAAAGAGCGAGGATGGTGCGTTTCATTTTGCGATTGTCCGGTCTGTTCACATTAAGTCATAAGATTGGCGTGAATCAGCAGCCGAAGGGATATGCTTTCCTCATAAGAAACGGGAGCCAATTATGCTCCCGTTCATCATTTATGATGCGCTCAACTGCTGCTTTACACGTGCTGGAGCGTATTATGACCTTCTTCTGATTTATTCGGTAAGCGAATTGTGGCAGAAAGAACCAATGACACGATCAATAGTGCGGTAATGATGCTAAAGGTCACTGCGAAGCCACCGAACAGAGACGCTACCAGTGAAGCAAAGATACTGCCGATACCGAAGCCCAGATACAGCAGACCGTAGTTTTTGGTCATGTTGTTCAGGCCGAAGAAGTCGCTGACCAGTGAAGGGTAAACGGTGATGGTACCGCCAAAGCTGAAAGCCACACAGGCAACGGAGAGGAAGAACATCATTTCGTTCATCTGTGTGAAAAGCATCAGGCTCATACCCACCAGTGAGACAATCTGTGCGATGGAGATAACGCGGATACGTTGCATTTTATCAGACAGCACACCCAGCACCAGGCGGCCACTCAGGTTAGCAATGGCAATCACGGTAACGGCGTTAGCAGCAGTCAGCGCGTCCAGTTTCACCAGGCTCTGGCCGATGTCTTTCGCCACACCAATCACATACAAACCACTCATGCAGGCAGTCAGGAACATCAGCGCCAGCATCCAGTATTGCGGAGCGCGAACGGCTTCAGCCAGGGTGAAATCGCGGCGGTCATTGCTGCTGTCATTCAGGCTGTTTTCTTCGCGAGTCACGGCGGCTGTTTCTTGTTTCGGCGCATCTTTCATCATCAGCGCCCCGGCAATCACCATTACCATCGCAACGCCGCCCCAAATCATGAAGGTATTTTGCAGACCTTCCGTTGCCAGCAGATGCCCGCAAACGAATTTGAACAGCAGGCTGCCCAGACCGTAGGCACCGATAGAGCAGGCGGAAATCATACCTTTGCGTTCAGGGAACCATTTCACACAGTTGGTGAGTGTCAGCAGATAACCGGCACCATCGGCCAGGCCTACCAGCACGCCAGCGCTGATGTACAGCATGATCACATTATCGGAATGTGCGGTCAGGGCAAAACCTGCCGCCATCAGCAGACCGGCGGCAATGGTCACAGTACGTACACCGAAGCGTTCCTGAAGTTTACCCGCAACGGAAGAGGCGAGGGCCAGACACAGGCTCAGGATACCGAAAGTCAGCGCAACGCGGCTTATCGGCTCACCCAGCTTTTCAGACAACTGACCGTTGAACAGACTCCAGGTATAAACGGAACCCAGCGCAAGCTGAGTAAGGATGGTACCGACCAGTGTCAGCCAGCGGGTACGGTTGTAGTTCTGCATGCCAGATTTGTCACTCATAGTGGGTTCTCCCGAGCGAAGTAGATTCAATTAACTGCAGCTATGATAAATCTCGTGAATGAATGCGGCTCATTTGTGGAGTGAAATGCATGAAGCGGGGAATGAAATGCATCCATGACGGCATGAACCGCCATTTTCTGGCTAAAAACACCCCTGAATTGGACTTAAAACGCCGCTGCAGCCCTTGCGGGGCGCGGGTTTTAGTTGATCTGGATCACTAATCCATCATTTAGTTTTCTCAGCCGGGATTACAAATTTTGTTACAAACCTTCCGTTGTATCATTTGGTACATAACGTTGTGCTCACGGTAATTTGGTCGTACCCTTCCAATACTCCTCCTTTTTGCTTTCAGTGCTAACTAAATGACTCTTCCTGCGGAACCGGCGCATGCGTCACAGATTCAGCGTGCCCGTATTCTGACGCCACGTCGGATTTTTATTCTCAGCCTGCTGCTGCTGTTAGCCGGAATAATGTATTCGCTGACCATTGGCCGATATCCGATTTCATTTCCTGCATTGATTGGTTATTTCAGGCTGGATGTATCGGATCCGCACTATGCGCTTTTGCACAATATTCTTCTCGATAGCCGCCTGCCGCGTATTCTGGCCGCCGTGCTGGTGGGCGCAGGGCTGTCAGCATCCGGCGCGGCGTATCAGGCCGTTTTCCGCAATCCTCTGGTATCACCCGGATTACTCGGCGTACTGAGTGGTTGCGCATTCGGTGCGGCGCTCAGTATCGTCATGGGGCTGAACGGATTGTGGATCCCCGCGATGGCGTGTGTGGCGGGTTTACTGGCGGTAGCCCTTGGCGTGGGTATCGCCAGCCTGTTTGCCTCCACCTCAGTACTGATGCTGGTTCTCGGTGGCATTATCAGTAACGCTTTATTCACCGGGCTGCTGTCGATCGTCAAATACGTTGCCGATCCGCAGGATCAGTTGCCGACCATTATTTACTGGATGCTGGGAAGCCTGAGTGCGGTAGATAACTCTGCGCTGTGGATGACTGCGCCAGTGCTGGTTATCGCGATTACGCTGCTGTCGGGGCTCGGACGAGTGCTGGATGTCATGACGCTCAGCGAAGATGAAGCGTACAGCCTCGGTATTCCGGTTCATTTTTATCGCTACGGCATTATCGTGCTGGCGACGCTGATATCTGCCCTGACCGTCAGCATTGCGGGAATGGTCGGGTGGGTCGGGCTGCTGATCCCGCATCTGACGCGCCTGCTGGTGGGCGCGAGTAACGTCTGGCTGTTGCCGGTCTCGGTGTGTCTGGGCGGCTGCTTTCTATTGTTATGCGACGGGCTGGCGCGCACGCTGGCACCGGGTGAAATTCCGCTGGGTATTATTACTGAGCTGCTGGGCGCGCTGGCGTTTATCGCGTTGCTCAGATATGTCCGTCGGGGGTGGTTATGATTCTCTCGGTGGAAAATATCTCTTATTCATTGCCACAACGCACGCTGCTTAGCGACATCTCTTTCGGGCTACAGGCCGGTGAATGTGTCGCTTTGCTGGGCGCCAACGGCGCGGGGAAAAGCACGTTGCTCAGGCTGTTATTGCGGCTGATTACGCCTGCAAGTGGCCACATTCAGGTAGCCGGTTCTGCGCTGGCGACGATGAAACGCCGCGAAATTGCCCGCCATATTGCCTACGTTCCTCAGCAGCATCAGCCACATTTCCCGTTCACCGCCTGGCAGGTAGTGATGCAGGGGCGTTTACCGGTGAATGGCCTGGCGCGCCGTCCTTCAGCCCAGGATATTTCGCGGGTGGAACAGGCCTTTGAAGATAACGACATCGCCCATCTTGCCTCGCGTATTTATACCCAACTCTCCGGTGGTGAGCGCCAGCGTGTGCTGATCACGCGTGCACTGGTGCAGGATACGCCGGTTATCCTGCTCGACGAGCCGGTGAACGGGCTGGATTACGGCCATCAGCTGCACCTACTCACGCAACTGAAAAATCTTGCTTCGCAGGGCTATACATTGCTGATGATTACGCATCAGCCGGAACACGCATTAATGGCCGCCAGCCGGGTATTAGTGCTACATGAAAGTCGGCTCATTGCCGATGGCATGCCGTCGGATGTTGTAGACAGCGCGCTTCTATCCCGTATTTATCAGGCAAAGGTACAACAAATCGATCTGAATAACGGGTCCCGTTTTTTTATTCCTTAGTGGATTGATAACAATGAAAAGAAAAATAAAAGCGCCATTCGTGGCAGGCGCTTGTGGTCTTCTATTGTCTGCAGGTTCTGCGTTGGCAGCCGATCCTTCAGAGACTATTACAGTGAATGCCAGCGCGAAAAATACTGACACAACGGCTGGCGATCCGTCTGTGTCGAGTTCTCAGAGCGCCAGCGTCGGCGTGCTCGGCAAACGTGATGTGCAAAATACGCCGTATTCCATACATTCAGTGCCGGAAGACATCATCACCCGCCAGCAGGTCAAGAGCCTCAAAGACGTCTACAAGTATTTGCCGTCAGTGCAGGGGGACGGCGCGCGCCCACAGACCCGTGGGATCCAGGGCAGTGTCGTGCAAAACTCAATGATCGACGGCCTGAATGTGGTGTCGACAACCGATTATGCACCGGAACAGTTCCAGCAAATTGAAGTGCTGAACGGGCTTGCCGGTTCGCTGTACGGCCCCGCAAACCCGGCGGGGATGTTTAATTTTGTCTCTAAACGCCCGGGTTACACCACCAAAAACAGCCTGACGTTAGGGATGGGAACCGGCATTTCCGGACTGGGGGCGCTGGATTTAAGCGGGCCTTTAGATGCCGGCGAACGGGTGCGTTATCGCCTGAATTTGCTCAATGATCAGGGGGGAAGCTATACCTCTGGTAGCACGAAAAAACGCCAGCTCGCCAGTCTGGCACTGGATTTCCAGCTATCTGACCAGACGGTGCTGGAAACCAATTTCAGTTATTACCGTTTTGTGGATAAAGGGTTGCCAGGCACGTTTGCGCTGGCCAGCGGTGTTGCATTCCCGAAAGCGATGAACCCGACGCAGCGTAATCTTGGGCAAAGCTATGCCGGTGACGACAACCACACCAGCACGTACAGCGCCCATCTCAAACATGATTTCGACGGTAACTGGCAATCGGATATCGGTATCTTGCATCAGGTTGCCGATCGCCAGTCGACTGCTGTGACGAACACGATGACCGATAACAAAGGGAATTATAAAACCACGGTATCCAGCGCGACGGCTACGCGTTTTGTCATCAATAGCTATATGGCGACGCTCAACGGCACGGTGAATACCGGCTGGCTGCAACATGATTTGTCATTGGGTATGCGTGGATTTGTCTGGAAAAACTATAACCCGATCCACGGTGGTACGGCGACGCTGGGCAGCGGAAATATCAACGATCTGCAACATTTCGCCGAACCGGATTATCCGGATTTCTCCAATCGTTATGAATCTGCCGCCAGTACGCAGCAGGCGTATTCAGTGGCTGATACGCTGACCTTTACACCGAAATGGAGCCTGTTGTTGTCGGGCAGTGAAAGCTTCCTGAGTTCAGCTAACTACGCAAAAACCCGTCAGCGTACCAGTGATTCCAATGACAACGGCTTTAGCGGCTCTGCCAGCCTGATGTACAAGCCGGTTGATAATCTGACGCTGTATACGACTTATGCCGACAGCCTGCAGCAGGGCGACGTTGCGCCTGCCGGAGCCGTCAATGCGGGGCAAATCACTTCGCCTTACCGCAGCAAACAGGTTGAAGTCGGCAGCAAATTGCGGGTCGGCAAGACGAATCTCTCTGCGGCGTTATTCCAGATCGACCGTCCGTTTGCTTACACACTGTCGGACGGCGAGTTTGCTGAAGACGGTAATCAGCGTAACCGCGGGCTGGAGCTGATGGCCGACGGGAATGTCAGCCGCGATGTCCACATCTACGGCGGTGTGACGTTCCTCGATCCCAAACTGCGCGATACCGCGTCGGCATCCAGTGATAACAAACAGATCGTCGGTTTGTCCCGTGTGACCGCAAACCTGCTGACCGTCTGGAGCGTGCCGCAGGTTCAGGGGCTGGATCTGGATACTAACGTGCATTACGTCGGCAAACGCCCGACGGACAACGCCAACAATAACTGGGTCGGCAGTTACGCCGTGTTTGATGCGGGCAGCAGCTACCGCACACGTCTGTTCAATACCAATACGACGTTCCGTTTTGACCTGACTAACCTGACGAACCGCCATTACTGGACCAACATTGTTCCTGGCGCGCTGAGTGGTTACAGCGGTGCGGGCAATGCGAGCGCTCAGCTCGGGGCACCGCGTATGGCGCAGGTTTCTATGCAACTTGAGTTCTGAGGATATCCGATGAAATTACCGACACGTTTGATTCTGGCCGGGGCACTGAGCCTGCTTAGCCTGAGCGGTTACAGTGCAACCCGTGAAGTGACGGATGATGCAGGTAAACCGGTGATTTTGCCCGCTAAAGTGGAGCGAATTGCCGATGCATGGTATGCGCACCATTCTTTGCTGATGACGCTGGGCGCAGGAGGGAAGATCGTCGCCACGGTCAATCATCCGGAAAGCCAGCCGTGGATGTTTTTGATCCAGCCATCGCTGAATCAGGCGCTGTCGGTAAAAGGTACGACGTTCAATGTCGAAAGTCTGTTGGCAAAAAAAATGGATGTGGTGTTTGTCAGCGCTGGCAACCGGGATGCCGTGGCCCTGCGGCAGGCAGGATTGCCCGTGGTTGAAATGAAATTTACCGATTTCGATTCGATGAAGCATTCCCTGCGCACTACGGCGCAGGTGCTGGGAACGCCACAGGCTATGCAGCGTGCTGAAGATTACATTCATTATCTGGACGAAAATCTTCAGGCCATCCGTGCGAAAACGGCAAGTCTGACGCAACAACAGCGCCCCCGGGTGCTGCACATTCAGTCGCTCAATCCGCTCAAAGTGGATGGCAGCGATACCCTGATTGACCAGTGGATCCGCGCGGCGGGTGGTCGTAATGCTGCCGACGGGCTGAAGGGAAATATGCAGCCGGTTTCTGCCGAACAACTGCTGGCGTGGCAACCGGATGTGATCATTCTGGCCGCCAGCGCCGGAGATATTTCAACCTCGGCCTATGCCAGCCAGTTTGCGCTGCTGGATGCGGTGAAAGCAGGGCGAGTGTGGCGAAATCCGGCAGGCGTTTTCCCCTGGGATCGCTACGGTACCGAAACGGCATTACAAATCCAGTGGGTAGCGCAAAAACTGCATCCGCAGCTTTTCCCGGATCTGAATATTGTGCAGGCTACGCAGGATTTCTACCGCCGGTTCTTTGATTATCCGCTGACGGCAGAGCAAGCGGGGAAGATTATCGCAGGAGAGTTTTGAGCGTTAAATCAGGCTGGGATATTTATTTTTCCGGATGTCATTTTTTCAAGGTTTTCGCCCCTGATGCAGAGATACACTTCCTGCGTGCATGAGGATGCATGCATAAGATTGTTGACGAGTGTCAACATGTGATTATACTACAGTCACAGGAGGCCAATGAAGGCGCATCCTAATAAGCATATTCACGCAGCCGTTGAATATGCAATTTCTAAAGGCTGGCATTTTGTCGCTGGCGGCAGCAGTTCACACTGCTTCGGGCGGGTTCGTTGCGGTATTCCTGCACATCGCGAACATATGATGAGCATCTGGTCTACCCCGCGAAATCCGGAGAATCATGCCGCGCAAATTATCAGAAGGGTCGATCATTGTTCTCCTGATAAGACATAACACTAAGGCGGGAAACCGCCTTTTCGGTAATCTTCTGGACAACGAGGTTCTGTGGCACCTTTCAACTTCACGCTGACGCTCTCAGGCGTTACATCCGGGACAGAAAAACTGGAAGATGCGCTCTTTGAGAGCGGCTGCGATGACGCATTGATTTCTTTCTACGGTACCTCGGTCTATCTTGAGTTTGACCGGGAAAGCACTTCATTCGCAAAAGCGGTGCTGACGGCGATTCGGGATATTGAATATGCGGGCCTTAATGCGCGTGTCGAATCAGTCGATTCGGCTCTGGTTGGGCTCAGCGATATTGCGGAGTTGACGGGGCTGACCCGTCAGTCGGTGGCATTGCTGAAAGATGGATCTCGTGGATCCGGCAATTTCCCTAGTCCTGTTCAGCGGATTAAAGGAAACTCACCGCTCTGGCGCTGGAAAAGCGTGGTGGATTGGCTGGTCGGAGAGGGAAGACTGTCTGCCGGGGATCCTCGGGTGGAAGGCTCCCGCATCCTGGAAAATATCAATCTGGCGCTACAGTTACGTTCTTCTTCTGAGCCCAAACAGGTCAGGCAATTTGCACACCTGCTTGAGCATCAGAATGAAATTACTGATTTTTAATCAGTACTTATAACGCTTCCGCATTCAGCGCTGCATTGATTGCCGCCGCGACGCCGGTTGGATTTTCCCACATCATCGAATGGCCCGCCTGAGGCACCACGGCGGTATGCACCCCATGCTGCGGTAAAATCGCGACGTCAGGCTCCGGCAATGAAAACTCGCCAAACAAAACGGTGGCGGGCATTTTGAGATGATAAAGCTGCTCGCGCCACGAAACAGGTTCGCCACTGACCAGCCCGACGGCTTGCCGGTGGATTGCCAGCGCTGATGCCACGCTCATTGATCCCGCCCAGACAGGATCATTGCTGCGTACGGCGACATTGATCAGGTGCGCATGGCCTTTTGCCAGATACTCTTCTTCTGAATATTCTGCGACCGCACGGCTAAATATCCCACCGCCGGCATCGAGATTCGGCTCTGCGACAATCAGGCGCTGAATCAGGTCCGGGCGCTGTGCCGCCACCATAATCGCAATGCTGCCGCCCATGCTATGACCGATTAAATTGACCTGTGGTATACCCAGGCTTTCGAGCAATGCGATGACGCAAAGGGCGTGATCCTGCAGGCTGTAGCTGAAATCCTGCGGTTTATCACTGAAGCCTGAACCGGCTAAATCCAGTAAAAATGAGCGACGCGGGCGCAGCGAAGCATCGGTGGCGACGCGTGGAAAATCGCAGGAAGCCGCGCATCCCAGACCATGAATAAAGACCAGCGGAACACCCAGCCCTGATAACTCATGGAAACGTAAGATCATTTCCGTTCCGGGTACTTTGAAAGATTTCATCTCAGTCCTTTGTTAACTGCTTAAGTGCAATCTGCGGATTATAGGCAGGATTTATCCGGGCAGCAGTACAAAAAACAACGAAACGAACTGAGTCACGGTTTTTACGGCGAAGTGAAGTCAGGACTATTGACCGGACTGCTAATTAAAGTGAGATTTAAGGTCACACGGGAAGAAAGGGATCAAGAAATGCAAACTGAATGGTTGTCGGTGGTCAGTATTGGTGTCGCACTGTTGCTGGGGGCGATGAGTCCGGGGCAAAGTTTTGTTCTGGTCGCGAAAACGGCGGTGTCGTCGTCGCGACGCGACGGTCTTGCCACTGCTTTGGGGATGGGGGTCGGCTGTGCGATTTTCTCCGTGATCGCGCTTTCCGGTTTACATTCTATTCTTCTGACCGTGCCATGGCTGTATAAGGTGTTGAAAGTGGGTGGGGGAATTTATCTGATTTATCTGGCTGTGCAGATGTTTCGCGGTTCGCATAAAAGCCTGCAGGTAGATGTGGCAGGATCTGCCGAAATTGGTTTCAGAAAAGGCTTTGGTTTCGGTCTGCTGACACAGCTGTGTAACCCGAATACGGCCATCGTGCTGGCGGGGGTTTTTGCCGCGCTGCTTTCGCACCATATTCCGGTTTATCTTTATATTGTGCTGCCCGTTCTGGCATTCGCCATTGATACTTTATGGTATGCGTTTGTTGCCTATGTGTTGTCTTCCGCCCGCCCGCGCAATGCTTACTTGCATTACAAACATACTCTCGATCGCGCCAGCGGCGGGATTATGGCGCTGCTGGGCATTAAACTCATTTTGTCTAAATAATCGCCGATCAAACCCTGTGCAACCGCTAATTTGGCTTAAGGTATTTAGACTGTGAAAATTTCTTTCACAGGCTCTTTCCATCGTACCGACAAGTGATAGCATGGAACTCTTGCTCACTTTATGGATTTATCTGATGGTCAGGTTAGGCGGTTGTGTGGCGGCGGTTTTGTTGCTGGCGTCGTTTTCAGCATCAGCGGTTACGCAGTATCAATGTGTATTAACCCATCATACGCAGTCCGATGATGGTAATGATGTTTCCGAAGTTGTGAATAAAAATGCGCAAGTCTACGACGCGGGAAATACGTTCAGCTTCTCCCCGGATGGCAGCAAAATGGTCACCAGCCCTGAGCTGACGGATATCATCGGTAAAGATAACCAACCAATGAAAGCCGGTGCGCAAGATAACCTGATGTATATCCATGTAAAAGACAGTTTTGTGGTGGCTACACAAACCGAAGGGTACGTCTACGGTGATTGTGTTAAATATAAAGGCAAATGAAAGCCGTTATATCCCGCACCGAAGGGCGCTGATTCTGCCTGCTGCGCCCTGCAATAAATAGAAACACTCCTGCCATTTCATTAGCACACTTCTTATAGTCGCCTGTTGCACGACGGGCTATCCTTGCGCACTTTTCCAATCCCGAATTTTTTTCATTTTACGCCCGCTTCAAGAAGCAGACAAAAAAGGTATTTGCCCGCTTATGGCCTTACTTAACGACGAAATCCGCGACCATACCGCCGAGTCCGTCCTTTTCGTTCGTCGTGCCGTGATCGCATTTCTGGTCGTGATCCTCCTGTCGTCTGCACTGGTGTTCAACCTGTACCATTTACAGGTGGGCATGCATGATTTTTATCAGACCCGGTCGAATCAGAATGATATAAAAATGCTGCCGATCGCTCCGAGTCGTGGGTTGATCATGGATCGCAATGGTGTCGTGCTGGCGCAAAATATTACCCTGTACCAGCTTCTGGTGATCCCCGGTAAAGTGCCAGATCTTAAAGCCACGCTGGAAGCTTTAAAACCGATTGTCGATCTGACGCCAGACGATATCACCAACTTCCATGATGCCATGCTCCATGGCCGCCGTTTCGCACAGATCCCATTAAAGCTGGCGCTGACAGATGTGGAAGTCGCCCGCTTTTCCGTGAATCAGTTTGATTTTCCAGGTGTCTCCATCAGCACTTATCAGCAACGTCGTTATCCTTACGGTGCTGAGCTGGCGCATGTCGTGGGCTATGTTTCTAAAATAAATGATAAAGATGCCAAGCGGCTCGATGCTGAAGGCATTGCGGAGAATTACGCGGCTGACCACGATATCGGTAAGCAGGGCGTTGAAAAGTATTATGAAAACATTCTGCATGGTCGCACCGGCTATCAGGAAGTCGAAGTGGATAACCATGGGCATGTGGTGCGTTTGCTGAAAGAAGTACCGCCTCAGGCCGGACAAAATATCTATCTGACGTTGGATCTGGGTTTACAGCAATACATCGAAAAAGTGCTGAAAGGCCAGCGCGCAGCCGTTGTGGTGATGGATCCGCGCGACGGGGGGATTAAAGCAATGGTATCCAGCCCGAGTTATGATCCGAACCCGTTCGTGAACGGTATTTCCAGCAAAGAATACAGCGCGCTATTGAAGAACCCGGACTTGCCACTGATCAACCGTGTGACGCAGGGGCTCTATCCTCCGGCTTCAACGGTGAAACCGTTTATGGCAACCTCAGCGCTGTTTGAAGGGGTGATCACTCCGCAAACGACATTCTTTGGTGCACCGACATGGACATTACCGGGAACCACACGCCATTATCGCGACTGGCTGAAAACAGGCCATGGCCTGCTGAATGTGACCAAAGCGATCGAAGAGTCGGCGGATACTTTCTTTTATCAGGTTGCGTATGAAATGGGGATCGACCGTATTCATACCTGGCTGAGCAAATTTGGCTACGGGCAATCCAGCGGTATTGATCTCGACGAGCAATATAACGGTGTGCTCCCAAGCCGGGAATGGAAGCTAAAAGTCCACAAGAAAGGATGGTTCCAGGGCGATACCGTTTCAGTGGGTATCGGCCAGGGCTACTGGGTCGCAACGCCGATTCAGATGGTGCGTGCGCTGAGTGCGCTGGTGAACAACGGTAAACTGGAAACGCCGCATCTGCTGTATTCATCAAAAAGCGGTAAAGTGATCACGCCTTATAAAATGCCGCCGACACAGCAGATTGCTGATCCCAAATCGCCCATCTGGGGCATTGTGAAAAACGGTATGTTCGGAATGGCAAACTTCCCGAACGGTACAGGTTATAAGCTTTTCCATACGGCGCCTTATCAGATTGCGGCCAAATCCGGGACATCACAGGTTTTCAGCCTGCGTGAGAATCAGGTCTATAACGCCAAAATGACGCCGGTTCGCTTGCGTGACCACATCTTCTATACGGCGTTTGCACCTTATAAACATCCTACAGTAGTGATGGCGCTGATTATGGAAAATGGCGGCGGTGATGGCGTTGTGGCCGGGCCAACAGCCCGTGCGATCCTGGATCATATTTTCCTGCCGCCGCAGGCGACGACGTGTGATCCGGCGAAAGCCGATAATCCGGCAGACTGCGAACAGCCGGCCCCTGCGCCTAATTCGCTGGGCTTTAGTGAACATTAAGACGGGTGCTTGTTCACCCGCTGCTGATGAATACCAACCATGAGCACACGCGTCAGTTCATGTATTGCTGACAGAAGCCGACCGGGCAATGTATGCCCACAAGCAACAGCGAAAGAAAGCAGTGCTTAACCACTGACGCGGTATCCGGGCTGGTATGTCATAAAATGGAGACAGCCGGAAGTTTTACTGTCTCCATTTTGAGACATTTAACGCTTTGATTTTAAATGATTAAATTAAGTTAAGTTAAAAGTGTTGGGTTGTGGCGACAGTGTGAGTGTTTTTTCATCGGTAAAAATGCGTTGTGCATATGTCTGAAAATAATTTTCAATAAAAATACTCTTTTAATACATGCATATAAAATTTATATTTTAATGTTGGCATGTATTCTGCTAGATTATGGCAGTTGCTCATTCACCTGATTATGATTGGCTCACGCGAAAGCGTTGATATGCTCATAATGTCCGAATGACGCCAAAGAAACGGTGCCTATCGTTCACCTGACCGATAATCGTTGCGCAAGCACGTTATCAAGCATCGAACGACACGTTGAGTGAGGCACCACCTCTTCCAACCTCCTGAATATCCTTTTGGGTATTCAGGAAGTTAATTCTGCGAACCCCCCTCCTGCCCCTTATCGCTATCACTTCCTCTGTGGCACTGGCTGTTCAAACCGTTGTCAGCTAGCATGACTTTATCTGTGGTCAATGAGATGAATGCGTTGAAAAGAGGACGTTTATTCCCCGGTTCTTTACGTCAGCTGGTGCTGATGGCTTTCCTGCTGGTTCTGTTGCCATTGCTGGTGCTGGCCTATCAGGCTTATGACAGTCTGGATCAACTAAGCCGCCAGGCGGCGCGGATCAACCGCACCACGCTCATTGACGCACGCCGCAGCGAATCGATGTCCAGCATTGCACTGGAGATGGAACGCAGCTACCGCCAGTATTGCGTACTTGATGATCCGACGCTCTTTCGCCTCTATCAGAATCAGCATAAACAATACGCGCAGTTGCTGGATGCTCACGCCGCAGTATTGCCCGATTTACGCTATTACCAGACGCTGCGCACGCTGCTGACACAACTCACGGAACCCACCTGCCGTAATAACGCCCCCGATGCTGACTCATCTGCGCGCCTTGAGAATTTCTCCCGTACGAATGCTGAAATGGTGCAAGCCACCCGCGAAGTCGTGTTTTCACGCGGCCAGCAGCTGCAGCATGCTATTGCCGAACGCGGCCAGTTTTTCGGCTGGCAGGCGCTGGTGCTTTTTCTGCTCAGCGGCGCGCTGGTCGTCTTGTTCACCCGCATGATTATCGGCCCGGTTAAGGGCGTAGAGCGTATGATCAACCGGCTGGGTGAAGGACGCAATCTGGGGGATGTGATGCGTTTTAAAGGCCCGCGTGAAATCCGTTCTCTGGTTCAGCGCATCGTCTGGCTGAGTGAACGTCTGGCCTGGCTGGAGTCGCAGCGTCATGAATTTTTGCGCCATATTTCACATGAGCTGAAAACTCCGCTCGCCAGTATGCGCGAAGGCACCGAATTGCTGGCGGATGAAGTTGCCGGCCCGCTGACGCCGGATCAAAAAGACGTGGTGGCGATCCTCAATAACAGCAGCCGCCATTTACAAACCCTGATTGAACAGTTGCTCGATTACAACCGCAAACTGGCGGATGCGCCCACGCTCAGCGTGGCCGTCAGCCTTAACGCACTGGTCGATGATGTTGTCGCAGCTAACAGCTTGCCGGCCCGCGCCAAAAAGATCCGCACTGAAGTGTCAGTCGAGGCGCCGCAGTGTCTGGCAGAGCCCACTTTGCTCAAGCGGGTACTGGATAATCTCTATTCCAATGCGGTGCACTACGGGGCCGAATCCGGTACTATTTGGGTCCGCAGCCGGGAAGAAGCAGGGCGGGTGATTATTGAGGTGGCGAACACCGGAACCCCGATCCCGCAAGCTGAGCATGCGATGATTTTTGAACCTTTTTACCAGGGTAGCCAGCAAAGAAAAGGGGCTGTAAAAGGCAGCGGTCTGGGATTGAGCATTGCTCAGGACTGCATTCGCCGTATGCATGGAGAGCTGCAACTGGTTGCCGTTGAGGATGCGGACGTATGTTTTCGCATTGAATTACCCCTGACGGCTGAGAAGAAATAATAATGATGCTATTTGCAGGCGGGTGCGACCAATGAGCGCATTCACCCTAATGACCCAAATTACCGCCCGCCTGGTGCGGGCTGTACTGCGCAAACGGGCCCTCCTGGTGAGCGTACCGCTGGTGCTGGCGGGCTGTGTGTCACATTCCGCCGACAACCGTTACTACCAGCAGGTGTCTGATCAGATTGTGCCGGACAGCAAAGTCATCGACTTTCGCATTGCGCCTTGTGAAACCCTCTGGACACTTGATGACAGCGAAGCCATGAGTAACTCTCTTTACTGGCTACGGGCGATGGACTGCGCCGATCGCATGAGCGATGCCCAGGCGCGATTCCAGGCACAACAGATCCCCGCGACCCGCTGGGATCAGGTGTTTAAACAAAGCATTTTGCTGTCGGGAGCTGATCCCGATCAGCAGCAGCGCCGTACGTTGCTGGCCAAAGTGAGTGAATATCGTGGCCAGATGCCGGGGCAGATCCGGCCGCTGGTGCAGTTGTGGCGTGAACGCCAGAATCTGCAGGTGGTGCTGGGCGATGAAAAAGCCCGCAATGCCCGTCAGCAGGCAGTGAATGAAGAGAAAATTCAGACAATGGCCGCCGGGCAGGTGGTGCTGGAAAACAATCTTGCCGATACGCGCCGCAAGCTGGAAAACCTGACTGACATTGAGCGTCAGCTTTCCTCACGCAAGCAGATTCAGGGCGATTTGCCGGATAACGACGCCAGCACCGCCGCGAAACCGACGTCTGTGAATGCGGTGAAACCTTCTGAGACCTATACGCCTGCTAAGGATCAAAACGCAAAATGACGTTACGCAAAGCTGCCAGCTTGCTGCTGGTTGATGACGATCCCAGCCTGCTAAAGCTGTTGGGCATGCGGCTTACCAGTGAGGGGTTTCGTGTTACGACGGCGGAAAGCGGCGCTGAGGCACTGCGCGTGCTACATCGTGAACGTATCGATCTGGTATTGAGTGATTTACGCATGGATGAAATGGATGGTATGGCGCTGTTTGCTGAGATCCAGAAATTTCAGCCCGGCATGCCGGTGATCATTCTGACGGCTCACGGTTCTATCCCAGACGCCGTTGCTGCCACGCAGCAGGGAGTATTTAGTTTTCTGACTAAACCGGTTGACCGTGATGCGCTGTATAAAGCTATCGATGAAGCGCTGGCGCAGTCCAGCCCTTCTGCTGATGAAAGCTGGCGTGAGTCGATCGTTACCCGCAGCCCGCTGATGTTGCGGTTGCTGGAACAGGCCAACATGGTGGCACAGTCCGACGTCAGTGTACTGATTAACGGCCAGAGCGGGACGGGGAAAGAAGTGCTGGCGCAGGCGATTCACGGTGCCAGCCCGCGCGGCAAGAAAGCTTTTATCGCCATTAACTGCGGCGCTTTGCCGGAACAGTTGCTGGAGTCTGAATTATTCGGCCACGCTAAAGGCGCATTTACGGGCGCGGTGAGCAGCCGGGAAGGGCTGTTCCAGGCGGCAACGGGCGGCACGTTATTTCTCGATGAAATTGGCGACATGCCGCTGTCGTTACAGGTAAAACTGCTGCGTGTATTGCAGGAGCGCAAAGTGCGCCCGCTCGGCAGCAATCAGGACGTGGATGTTGATGTGCGGATTATTTCCGCTACGCACCGTGATTTGCCCAAAGCAATGGAGAAAGGCGAATTTCGCGAAGATCTGTTCTACCGGCTTAATGTGGTGAGCCTGAAATTGCCGACCCTGAGCGAAAGGGCGGAAGACATCCCGCTGCTGGCCAACCATTTGCTACGCGTTGCGGCACAGCGGCATAAACCTTTTGTCCGCAGTTTTTCCACGGATGCGCTGAAACGGCTGATGGCCGCAGGTTGGCCGGGAAATGTACGCCAACTGGTGAACGTGATTGAGCAGTGCGTGGCGTTGACTTCCGCGCCGGTGATCAGCGAAGCGCTGGTACAACAGGCGCTTGAAGGGGAAAACACCGCGTTGCCGACGTTTGCGGATGCGCGTAATCAGTTCGAACTGAATTATTTGCGTAAATTGTTGCAAATCACCAAAGGCAATGTCACTCAGGCTGCCAGGATTGCCGGGCGCAACCGCACCGAATTTTACAAGTTGCTGTCACGCCACGCGTTAGAAGCGACCGATTTTAAAGAGTAACGGGAATTTACTTTCAGAGGCTTCGGGTACATTCCTGCCGCTGAACTATGATACCTTTAGCGCCTTCGCATGCCTCAGGCATCCGAAACCAGACTGTGAACCATGCTGCCGCTCAGGAAGGCGGAGAGCAAACGAATGATTATAAGGGTCCGCCATGAAAAAGATTGATGCGATTATCAAGCCATTCAAACTCGACGATGTCCGTGAAGCACTGGCCGAAGTTGGGATTACCGGGATGACTGTGACCGAAGTGAAAGGCTTTGGCCGTCAGAAAGGTCATACTGAGCTGTACCGTGGTGCTGAATACATGGTCGATTTCCTTCCGAAAGTGAAAATCGAAATTGTTGTTGCGGATGACATTGTGGATACCTGCGTGGAAACAATAATGACCACTGCGCAAACCGGTAAAATCGGCGACGGTAAAATCTTCGTATTCGACGTGGCGCGTGTGGTACGTATCCGCACCGGCGAGCAGGACGAAGAAGCAATCTAATATTTTCTCATAGCCGGTAGCCTGAGCTCACCGGCTTTGAACCCCTCCGTAGTTCTCCTTCCTTTCCCTTCTCATCTTGTTATACCAACCCGTTTTTATACAAATCCCTCATTAATCCTCTGTTTTTTTCGCGCTTTTACTCTTAATACTTTCGATTTGAACTGTCGGTTTTCTATTTCCGGATAACCACAAAAAATGCTATTTGTTGTGTTTTTGTAAAGTTTGTGGGGTTTTTATTGTGACTTCATTGAAAAAATGAGAGTAAAATCACATTTGTTGTTATACCAGTTCAAATAACTTGTCAGATACGTTGTAGTCACCGACTAAAACAATTCAGGGTGAAAGTACCTGACAGCCGGACTGGTGTGGATTGATCTTCCGTTGATCGTGGTTTTCACACCCATTCAGAAGGCTTTGCAATGTCACAACAAGAAAAACCCATACGCATTTCCCGGCGCGTATTTTTAGGGGGCGCATTAGCCGCGCTTTCTGTTCCCCTGATGAACAAACTCCTGCTCAGCCCGGCCTACGCAGCACCCGTCGCCGGATTGTCTCAGGCCAAACAGGATTTCACTCAACTTTCACAGTATCTGACCGGCCATGACCAGCTGGATCCGGCTCTTTCTGAACGCTATTACCAGACCATGTTGCAGCTGTACCCGGATTTTACTGCTCAGGTTCAGGCATTACAGGCGTTTGTCTCGGCAAATCATATTGACGCCGCCAGTCTGCAAAAAGCGCTCGATGCGCAGCAGCCCGCACTGGCGAAATTGCCACGCAGCATCTTGCAGGCGTGGTATCTCGGCGTGGTCGGTGACGGCAAACAGGCCGTCTGTCTGGCTTATGAAAATGCCCTGATGAATGTCGCGGTACGCGATCACCTCAATCCGCCGAGCTATGCCTACGGCGCTTACGGTACCTGGGCTAAACAGCCTGCCTGAAAATAACGTTCAAAAAGGGTTAAGCAATGAGTGAACAACTTTCTGCCGATGTCGTTGTTATCGGCTCGGGGATCTGCGGCTCGCTGGTCGCACAGCGTCTGGCAAAACAGGGCTTATCGGTCATTATTCTTGAATCCGGGCCGCGTATTGATCGCGGTACGCTCACTGAGAACTTCCGTAATTCGCCGCGCAAAAAAGACTTTATGTCACCGTACCCGTATTCAGACTGGTCGCCGCATCCGGTTTATAAACCCGAAGATAATGATTACCTGCAACAGCAGGGGCCATATCCGTTCCCGGCAGAATATATCCGCATTATGGGCGGCACCACCTGGCACTGGGCGGCGCAGGCGTGGCGCGTGTTGCCTAATGATATGAAGATTAAAACGCTCTACGGGGTCGGGCGTGACTGGCCGTTGTCGTACGAGGAGCTGGAACCGTTTTACTACGAAGCTGAAGTTAAAATGGGGGTATCCGGTGCACCCAACAATGGTTCACCGCGCACGCAGCCGTTCCCGATGGAACCGGTGGCGGAATCCTGGTTGCAACAACGTTTTCGTGAACGTCTGGCACCGGGCGGTTATGACGTGATCGTCAATACTACCGCGCGTAACAGCCGCAATTATGACGGACGTCCTGCCTGCTGTGGCAATAATAACTGCATGCCGATTTGTCCGATCGATGCGCAATACCACGGCGGCATCGCGGCACAGGCTGCCGAAGCCGCGGGCGCAAAACTGATTACCAGTGCAGTGGTTTACCGCCTGGAACATGACGAAAAAGGCCGCATTGTTGCTGCACATTATTACGATCCGGATAAGGGTGAGCATAAAGTTACGGCGAAAAACTTTGTTCTGGCGGCTAACGGAATTGAAAGCCCGAAACTGCTGCTGATTTCCGCCAGTGATAAATACCCCGACGGGCTGGCAAACAGCTCTGGCACTGTAGGGCGCCACCTGATGGATCACCCGAGTAACTCACTGACTTTTGAAACAGAGGAGCCGCTGTGGGCAGGCCGTGGACCGATGAGCCCGGCGTCTATCAATAGCTTGCGTGATGGTGATTTCCGCAAAGATTACGCCTCATTCCGTATTGATATCGCCAACTCTTCGCAGGTGCAGTCCGTGACGCAGGATCTGCTGGCCGAAGGTGTTTACGGCATTAGTCTGGACAATGAAATCCGTCGCCGCGCATCGCATCAGACCAGCCTGAAAAACGTGATGGAACAGTTACCGAACTACGATAACCGCATCATTCTCAGCGATAAAAAAGACAAACTGGGCATCCCGAAACCGGCGGCAATTTACCACATGGACGATTACGTGCATCGCGGTATGGCGCGAGCCGTGAAAGAGTACACCGAGATTGCCAGGTTAATGGGCGGCACTAATTTGCGTTTCAGTAAGCCAGGCGTTTACGGCAATAACCAGCATATTACTGGCACGATGAGCATGGGGCATGACCCGAAAGATTCCGTGGTGGATGCGTTCGGGCGTACGCACGACCATGAAAATCTGTTCATCACCAGCACCGGTGTTATGCCGACGTCGGCCACGGTCAATTCTACGTTGACCGCCGTCGCACTGGCGCTACGCACTGCTGACCATCTTGCCAAAACTGCGCTATAGGCTGACTGACATGACTCTGAATCGTTTATCTCAAAAACGTCTGACGGGCGTGCTGCTGGCCTTTGGCCTGAGCCTGACCGCGGGTGTGGCGCACGCGACATTATCCCCGGAGCAGGATGCGTTGATCAGGAAAGGTGAATACGTCGCGGTGGCCGGTGACTGCGTGGCCTGCCACTCGACCGAAGGCGGCAAGCCGTTTGCAGGCGGGCTCGGGCTGGCGACGCCGCTGGGCACTATTTATTCGAGCAATATCACGCCATCGAAAAAGGACGGTATCGGCAATTATACGCTGGAACAATTTGAACATGCAGTGCGTGACGGCGTGCGCGGCGACGGTGCGAATTTGTATCCGGCCATGCCCTACACTTCTTACGCCAAAATCAGTGATGACGACATGAAAGCGCTATACGCCTATTTTATGCAGAGTGTACAGCCGGTTGATGCGCCTTCAACGCCAACGGCGCTGCCGTTCCCGTTCAATATCCGTTTGTCGATGGCAGGCTGGAATTTGCTGTTCCTTGATAAAGGCGTGTTCAAATCCGATCCGGCAAAAAGCGAGCAGGTAAACCGGGGCGCGTATCTTGGCGAGGCGCTGGAACATTGCAGCACCTGCCACACGCCACGTAACGCACTGATGGCGGAGCAGGGGGATAAAGCGCTGAGTGGCAGCAGCCTGGGCACCTGGTATGCGCCGAACATTACTCCGGATACGGTTAGCGGTATTGGCAACTGGAGTACTGATGAAATCGCCGGTTATCTGAAAACCGGACATGCACCGGGCAAAGCGCAGGCAGCAGGGCCGATGGCCGAAGCTATCGACCACAGCTTAAGCCATCTCAGTGACAGTGATTTGCAGGCAATTGCGGTCTGGCTGAAGCAAACCACACCGGTCAGCCAGGAAGGGCAGGCGAAAGCGGCGGATCAGTTCGGCACACCGGCGAATTATGTTGATAATCTGCGCGGCGTTCCACGCCCGGCAGATGCCGATAAAATGACCGGCTGGCAGGTGTACGACGGCTATTGCGCCAGTTGTCATCAGCCTGACGGGCGTGGCAGTAAAGATGGCGGGTTACCTTCGCTAATCAATAACACCGCGCTTGGCCACCTGAACAGCGATAATCTGGTGATGGCCATTTTGCATGGCGTGCAGCGAGGGGCTGAAAGTAAAGATGTGGCGATGCCCGCTTTTGACCATTTGCTGTCAGATACGCAGATCGCTACGCTCAGTAACCAGTTGTTGCAGCAGTTCGGTAACGATCAGGCTAAAGTTACGTCTGAACGGGTGAAAGAATTGCGTGCGGGCGGTAAGCCTTCGCCGTTGCTGGAACTGGCGCACTGGGGAATGGGGATTGCGGGACTGGTCGTTATCCTGCTGATTGCACTGTTCTTTGTGCGTCGTCGCCGTCATTAATTTATACTGAGACAGTAAGCGTAAAGGCTGGCATTGTGTGCCAGCCTTTTCTTTTTCAACGGCTATCAGATGACTTTATGCGGGCCGAAGCATTCGTAGTGAACGTTGGCTTCGGCAATGCCCAGTGCCAGCAGTTGTTTTGCGGCAAACTGCATGAAACCCACCGGGCCGCACAGGTAGAAGTGCATCGCCGGATTGCTGATTTTATCGCTGACTTTGCTCAGATCCATCAGCCCCTGATACTGGAACTTATTTTCTGGTGAAAAGCCACCGGGTAAATCGCTTTCCTGCGGCTGGTTATACCAGACATGGCTTTCCAGCTGCGGGAGTTGTGTCTGTGCGCTTTTCACTTCACCGGCAAACGCATGAACCGCGCCATTTTCGGCGGCGTGCAGCCACTGAACCGGCGCTTTATGGCCGCGCTGCGCCAGCGTGCTGAGCATACCTAACATCGGTGTCTGGCCGACACCGGCGGAAATCAGCGCGACCGGCGTGGTTTCGCTGACGTCCATGAAGAAATCACCGTGCGGCGCGGCGAGATGAATAATGTCGCCCGGCAGCGCAAAGTTATGCAGGAAATTAGAAACCGCGCCCTGACCTTCACGTTTTACCGCAATACGGTACGTTTTACCGTTCGGTGCCTGCGTCAGGGAATACTGACGGATTTCCTGATTTTCCAGTGATGCGTCACGGATATACACGGCCAGATACTGCCCCGGCTGAAAATCCGCCACCGGCTTGCCATCGACAGGTTCCAGCAGGAAAGAGGTAATCAGTTCGCTTTGCGGCTGTTTCTCCGCAATACGGAATTCACGGGTGCCGCTCCAGCCACCGGTTTTTTCGGCGCTTTCTTTATAGATTTCCGCTTCGCGATTGATAAATACACCCGCCAGCACGCCGTAGGCTTTACCCCACGCATCCAGCACTTCCTGACCCGGGCTGAACATTTCATCCAGCGTTGCCAGCAGGTGTTCGCCGACAATGTTGTACTGCTCCGGCTGAATGATAAAACTGGTGTGTTTCTGCGCGATGCGTTCCACAGCGGGTAAAAGCGCCGCCAGATTTTCGAGATTCGCAGCATAAGCGCAGATGGCGTCAAACAGCGCCTGACGCTGATCGCCATTACGCTGATTGCTCATATTGAAGATGTCTTTCAGTTCAGGGTTGTGCGCGAACATGCGATCGTAGAAGTGAGCCGTCAGTTTCGGGCCGGTTGCCGCGAGCAAAGGAATAGTGGATTTAACGGTTGCGATAGTTTGTGCATCTAGCATAGTGAACTCCTTCCTCTTCGTCCTTGAAACTGCTGCTGCGTTAGCTGCCCTCAATAATCCGAATCACTGACTCAGGTCAGCTCATCGGAATTCTTTCGATTGCCGCCTTGCCGTAGCTCCCATGACTTTGAGGTTATTTAGAATGAAAAGTAATAACATGTATTTTAAATACATCTTATATAAACCCCCTATTTCTGTAAACACCCCCTAAAGAGGTACGGGTAATTTCCGGTGCGGGATATCTCACAAAGCTGAAATTTGAACATGTTCAGGTGAATAAAATTCCCTTGATTATGGGCAGAGGTTCGCAGATCAAAGCCTTGCTGCATCTGGAGCCAATCGTTTGCTTAAAAACCTGAAACTGACCCTATCCGAAGGCCGCCTAAACATTTACACTGTTGCGCAGAACCCGTAAGGGGCGTTTATTTTAGTTTGTTGAGTCAGGAGATGCGGATGTTAAAGCGTGAAATGAACATTGCCGATTATGATGCTGAGCTGTGGGCAGCAATGGAAAAAGAAGTTGTTCGTCAGGAAGAACATATCGAGCTGATTGCGTCAGAAAACTACACCAGCCCGCGCGTGATGCAGGCTCAGGGTTCGCAGCTGACCAACAAATATGCCGAAGGCTATCCGGGCAAACGTTATTACGGTGGTTGTGAGTACGTCGACATCGTTGAACAACTGGCTATCGACCGTGCAAAAGAATTGTTCGGTGCTGATTTCGCTAACGTTCAGCCACACTCCGGCTCACAGGCTAACTTCGCGGTTTACACCGCATTGCTGCAACCGGGCGACACCATTCTGGGGATGAACCTCGGGCACGGCGGTCACCTGACGCACGGTTCTCCGGTCAACCTGTCCGGTAAGCTCTATAACGTGGTGCCTTACGGCATCAACGAAAGCGGCGACATCGACTATGACGACGTTAAGCGTCAGGCCGAAGCACACAAACCAAAAATGATCATCGGCGGCTTCTCAGCCTTCTCCGGTATCGTTGACTGGGCAAAAATGCGTGAAATCGCAGACAGCGTTGGTGCGTACTTCTTCGTCGATATGGCACACGTTGCCGGTCTGATTGCTGCGGGCGTTTACCCGAACCCGGTTCCACACGCACACATCGTCACGACCACCACGCACAAAACGCTGGCTGGCCCTCGCGGCGGTCTGATTCTGGCGAAAGGCGGCAGCGAAGAGTTCTACAAAAAACTGAATTCTGCCGTATTCCCTGGCGGCCAGGGCGGCCCGCTGATGCACGTGATTGCCGGTAAAGCGGTAGCACTGAAAGAAGCGATGGAACCTGAGTTCAAAGCGTACCAGCAACAGGTTGCTAAAAACGCGCAGGCGATGGTTGCTGTGGTTCTGGAACGTGGCTACAACGTGGTTTCCGGCGGTACGCACAACCACCTGTTCCTGATGGATCTGGTCGATAAAAACCTGACCGGTAAAGAAGCCGATGCCGCTCTGGGCCGCGCGAACATCACCGTGAACAAGAACAGTGTGCCAAACGATCCGAAGAGCCCGTTTGTCACTTCTGGTGTACGTATCGGTACGCCTGCTGTCACCCGTCGCGGCTTCAAAGAAGCTGAAGTCCGTGAACTGGCTGGCTGGATCTGTGACGTGCTGGACAACGTGAACGACGAAGCGACTATCGAACGCGTTAAACAGAAAGTTCTCGATATCTGTGCACGCTTCCCGGTTTACGCATAATATTTGCGGAGCCGTTGAGCTGCTAAAACCCGCTACGGCGGGTTTTTTTATGGGCATGTATCAGAATTTGTGAGCTGGCAGACATTACGGGAGTCGGAATGCGTCTGCGGATTGCTAGCGATTGTGAGCTTTGTCAAAGTATTGGCCTCACACCGGAGGATTTATGGAATTGCGTTCCACGCGCTGGCTTGCACTCAGTTATTTCACCTATTTTTTCAGTTACGGCATTTTTCTTCCCTTCTGGGGCTTATGGCTAAAAGGCGAGGGGATTTCCTCCGAAAGCATCGGCCTGTTGCTCGGTGCCGGGTTAGTCGCCCGTTTTCTCGGCACGTTAATTATCTCTCCGTCGATTAAAGACCCGTCTCATCTCATTACCGGCCTGCGTATTCTGGCCTTGCTCACGCTGGCGTTTGCCGTCGGGTTCTGGTTTGGCAACGGCTGGGCGTGGCTGATGATCAACATTGCCGGTTTCAGCTTATTTTTCGGGCCGTTAGTGCCGCTGACCGATGCTTTAGCGGGCACGCTGCAACGCCAGATCAATATGGATTACGGCAAAGTGCGTGTCTGGGGTTCGATTGCGTTCGTCATCGGATCAGCGGTGACCGGCAAGCTGGTCGAGGTTTACGGCCATAACGCGATTTTGTATACGCTGACGGCAGGTATCGCAGCGATGCTGCTCGGCATGTTATTGCGCCCGAGCGTGAAACCGGTGGGTGAACCGCGCGAAAGCGGCGCGCCGACCATTTCATGGAAAGCGTTACTGGGCGAAAAACCGGTCTGGCGGTTCCTGCTGTGCGTCACGTTATTGCAGGGGGCGCACGCGGCGTATTACGGATTCAGCGCGATTTACTGGCAGGACGTCGGCTATTCCTCAACGACCATCGGGTATTTATGGTCGCTGGGCGTGGTGGCGGAAGTTCTGGTCTTTACCTTCAGCCATCAGCTGTTCCGGCGCTGGTCGGCGCGGGATTTGCTGTTGTTGTCGGCGGTATGCGGTGTGGTCCGCTGGGGCATGATGGGGGAATTTACCGCGCTGCCGTGGCTGATCGTGGTTCAGATCCTGCACTGCGGCACGTTCACCGTTTGCCATCTGGCGGGTATGCGTTTCATCGCTTCGCGTCCGCGCGATCAGGTGATCCGGTTGCAGTCGGTTTATTCCGCGCTGGCGATGGGCGGCGGCGTGGCCATTATGACGATGGTTTCCGGCTTCCTTTTCGAGCATCTTCACGCCGGATTATTCTGGGTGATGGCGCTGCTGGCGGTTCCGGCGATTTTCCTGCGCCCGAACGTCACACCTTCAGCACCGGCTGAGACAGCCAGCTAGGGCGCTTCGAGCAGCGAGCGGATACGTTTTCGCTGCTCTTTCGCCAGCGGCAGCTGAGTGTGGATGACTAAAGGATCGGCGTCGGTGCTGCGGATGGCGTAAGGCGTGACAATCATCGCCACGCCGCCCGGCGCGCCGAACTGATAAAAATCCGCCAGCGTCTGATACTTGATATTGAGCGGCAGCAGCGTGGCTTCGCGCAGTTGTTGCTCGACCGCTTCTTCCAGTTGCGGATTGTCGTGCGTCAGCAGCAAAATCTGTTTTTCCTGTAAGGCATTCCCCTGCATCAGCCAGGCACCAAACGTAATTGCCACCAATCCGATTTCATCTTCTGAAAGGCTGATCAGATATTCGTGTTCAAACCCTTTCAGCGCCTCACGGGTTGTCCTCACCAGGCGCGGATACATCCGGTTTACTTCTTCCTGCATCAGATTATCGATACCCAGACTGAAATGGCAGCGCTCAATCGCCGGGCCGAGATGGGCGAAAAGTTGCCCAACCAGCCCTTCGTAGCTGCTAAATTTCATACCAGCGACTTCCTGAAAGCTTGCCACCATATTTTCAACTTCCAGCCGCAGACGCTGATCTTCCGTTGAACCGGAACTCTGATAGCTGTGATTTTTTAACATGCGCAGCATCAGGGTGAAAAATTCGCATTCGCCGTCATCCAGCAAACCATTGCTGAGGCTCTGCAACTGAATAAAAATCTCACGTGCCGCCGGGTATTCCGGTTTTTCACGCAACCAGCGCCGCTGCTGTTCGGTGAAATGTAAGCCGGTGGGCCGGTCGTTTTGCCATAAACAATACTGCAGGCAAATCTGCATCAGCTGGCGGTCGTGCTGGCTAAGCGGCTTTGGCAGCAGTGCGGTGCCGTCCTCAACGATCATGCCCAGGATATCCGTTCGTAGTACCGCTTTAGGGCAAGACTGGCCTTCAAAAGCGATGTGCAGCCACGGGATAAAATGGCGGGAAACAAAATCAGGAGAAATGCGTAATGTGCGGCGCAATCCCTGAAACAGGCACAGCCGCTGGGCGAGCTGATCGCCCTGGATCCGGCACTCTCTCTCGCTGTACTGCAATACATCCAGATGATGGATCCGCTGGATTTCGCAGGTGACTTCGGCCAGATCTTCCCACGTTGTACATAATCCGACGCCGTTAATTTCGCTGATGATCTCCAGTTGAACCGCCGTCAGCGGCGCGTACAGCATCAGCAACACGTGGCACCGGCGTTGCGTAGCGGAAAGCGCAGGAGAGGGCTGTTTTTCTGGAGTCATATCACCTTCTGTAACTGTTTAGCCTGAAATTATTAGTCAAGCATAGCAAAGCGAAAGCCTGCAATATGGCGCGGGTATTGGGTTTTACTCCGGCTTACAACTCAGATCACAGATATTTTTGACGACCGCTTAAATGCACAGCAAAATGCTGTTACTTAGTAACAATATGAAGGCGCTTTACAGGGAGATGACCTTGAACAAAGCCAGGAACCGGCCTGTTTTCCGTTGTGCAAAATGGCTGGGTTTAGCGCTCATGTGCCTGCCAGCCAGCGTGCTGGCGCATCCGCACAGTTTTATTGATATGCAGACCACGCTGGTGGCGGACGCAACGTCGCTGACCGGGCTGAAAATGGTCTGGACGATGGACGAAATCACCTCCGCCGATCTGCTGTATGACGCGAAAAATGCTAAAGCGGGATCGGAGGTCTGGAAGAAACTGGCGGCAGAAGTCATGGCACGGGTGCTCAGCCAGCACTATTTCACCGATTTCTACCGCGAAGGCAAACCGATGAAATATCTCGATCTACCCAGTGAATATGCGCTTTCCCGCAAAGGCGATCAGGCGGTGCTGGAGTTCGTGCTTCCGCTGGCGCACCCGCAACCGCTGGCGGGTAAACCGATGCAGTTTTCGACCTTCGATCCCTCCTATTTTGTGGATATGACGTACAAAGACAAAAACGCGCTGCACCTTCCGCCGGATCTGGAAAAACGCTGCACGCTGGCGCTGTTTACCCCGAAACCGGACGCCTCGCTGCAAAGCTATGCGTTGTCGCTGGATAAGGCCGATGCGCCGCCGGAAGACATGGATCTTGGTCAGCAATTTGCCCAGAAGGTCACGCTCGAATGTCATTAATTTCAACCCCACCGAAAACCTTCTCCTGGCGGGATTTATGGCCGCTGGTGGTATTTACGATCCTGCTGGCGGGCGGGGCGTTTGCGCTGTTCCACTTCTGGCCGCGAATTCTGCTCAGCAGCATTATCTGGCAGCGGGATTTGCATCAGGAACTGGCGGGGCTTTTGCGGCAGGTGAAAGAAAATCCGTTACAGGCAGGCATGACGCTGGCGGGTTTCAGCCTGATTTATGGTGTGGTTCACGCCATCGGGCCGGGGCACGGAAAAATCGTTATCACGACCTATCTGGCAACCCATCCGTCACGCCTGAAAAACAGCCTGAAACTGACGTTTGCCTCCGCCATTGTGCAGGGGTTGGTGGCGATTTTACTGGTCAGCGTGGTGCTTGGTGTCTTGCAGCTTTCTTCACGCCAGCTTCATCAGAGCAGTTTCTGGATGGAGCGGGGCAGTTTCATTCTGGTGATTTTACTTGGGTTGTTGCTGTGCTGGCGGGCACTTAAACGGGTCTGGCAGACGATCAAACGTTTGCAGCCAGCACCGGCCATGCGCATTAACCGCCTTTCTCCGCTGGGCGCTCAGCCGCATGTTCATGACGAACACTGTGGCTGCGGGCATCAGCACGTGCCGAGCGATCAGCAGCTTCAGGCGGGCGGTGATTTACGCACGCAAATCGCGATTGTGCTGGCGATGGGGCTGCGTCCGTGCTCCGGCGCAATCATGGTTCTGCTGTTCTCCAAAGTGATCGGCGTTTACAGCTGGGGCGTGATTTCTGCCATCACGATGGCCATCGGTACGTCGCTGACCGTGTCACTCATCGGCGTACTGGTTTTTTACAGCCGCTCACTGGCGGTGAAACTGAGCGCAAGCCGGACGCCTGCCGCGTGGCAGCGCATCGCCTGGTCTTTGCTGGCACTGACCGGCGGGATTGTGTTGCTGGTGGTGGGTATTTTGCTCTTCAGCACCGGCGGCGGTGATGTTTCTCCGATCACCGGCGGGCCTTTCGGGCGTTAATCTTCTCGCTGCCAATCCTGAACCGCAGACATAAAAAAACGGACGCCCAATCAATGGACGTCCGTTTTTTCTGGGTCTTACGACCCGAAACCGACGAAATTAACGCTTCAGCGCTTCGCTCAGTTCATCACGCATGGTCATCAGAATACCTTTAACGACGCGTGGATTACCGGCAACGATGTTACCGGAAGAGAAATGGTTGTGGCCGCCAACGAAGTCAGTCACAACGCCGCCTGATTCACGAACCAGCAGTTCGCCACCGGCGAAATCCCAGGGCTTCAGGGCGATTTCGAAGAAGCCGTCAACGCGGCCAGCAGCGACGTAAGCCAGATCCAGCGCAGCAGAACCGGTGCGACGAAAATCTGCACATTCGGTGAACAGTTTGCCCACGACGTTCATGTAGCTTTTTGCGTGTTGTTTGGCTTTGAACGGGAAACCGGTCGCCAGAATGGTGCCGTCGAGATCTTTCGCGTTAGTGCCGCGCAGACGGTAACCGTTCAGCTGTGCGCCCTGACCACGGGTTGCGGTGAACAGTTCGTTGCGCATTGGATCATAAACTACCGCGACTTCAGTGCGGCCTTTGATGCGCACGGCGATAGAAACAGCGAAATGTGGGAAGCGTTTAACGAAGTTGGTGGTGCCATCCAGCGGGTCGATAATCCATTGTACATCTTTGTCTTCGCCTTCCAGCTCGCCACACTCTTCACTGATGATGGTGTGTTTTGGGTAGGATTTGCGAATGACATCGATAATCATGTGTTCTGCATCGCGATCTACATTGGTAACAAAATCGTTGGTACCTTTTTGAGTAGCTTCTACAGAGTCTGGCGTTTCGTAATGTTTGGCAATCAGGTTACCGGCCTTGCGCGCAGCGCGCACGGCGATGGTGAGCATCGGATGCATGGATATCTTCCAACTAGGATGTTAAAGAACGGGAATACGGGAAACGGCGCGCAGTATAGCAGGGGTTCTGAAAATTAACTACCGTTGTGTTAGGCTGTTATGATTTTCCGTCTGCCCAGAGTTTGTATGCTGCCTAATATCCGCATTGTCTTAGTTGAAACGTCCCACACCGGTAACATGGGTTCTACTGCCCGTGCCATGAAAACGATGGGCTTATCAAGCCTTTATCTGGTGAATCCGCTGGTGAAACCTGATTCTCAGGCCATCTCTTTGTCCGCCGGTGCCAGCGATGTGATCGGCAACGCCACCATCGTTGATACGCTGGATGAAGCCCTTTCTGGTTGTAGCCTGGTGATCGGCACCAGTGCGCGTTCCCGTACGTTGCCGTGGCCGATGCTTGAGCCGCGTGAATGCGGTGAGCACAGCGCCAAAGCGGCACAAACTGCGCCGGTTGCGCTGGTCTTCGGGCGCGAACGCGTCGGGCTGACCAACGAAGAACTGCAAAAATGTAACTATCATGTCTGCATTCCGGCGAACCCCGAATACAGCTCGCTGAATCTGGCGATGGCCGTGCAGATTATTGCGTATGAAGTTCGCGTTGCACATCTGGCTTTGCTGGAAGCTGCCACACCGCAGGTGGAATACGAAGAATCGCCGTATCCGCTGGTCGACGATCTGGAACGTTTTTACCAGCATCTGGAACAGACGCTGCTGGAAACTGGCTTCATTCGTCAGGCACATCCGGGTCAGGTAATGAGTAAATTACGCCGTCTGTTTACCCGTGCGCGACCTGAATCTCAGGAATTGAACATCCTTCGCGGCATTCTGACGTCGATTGAAAAGACTCATAACAACAAAGAATAAGCCTGTTTTGGGGGTTATTAAGACGTTTTTTGTTATGTGAATCATTGTGTTGTAATGCCTTCATTCGTGGAGGCAAAAACGCCTGTTTTTCCTCAGTGTAATACTTGAGTAAATTACTCGGTTAAATAGTTGACTGATTTACTCGGGAATGTCAGACTCATTTGCATCAACCGCATCCGTGCGTTTTTAAAAGTCATTTAAAACAGGTAACCATGCTATGAGACTGACATCCAAAGGCCGTTATGCCGTGACCGCTATGCTCGACGTTGCACTGCATTCACAGGAAGGACCAGTACCACTGGCTGATATTTCTGAGCGTCAGGGTATTTCTCTTTCTTATCTGGAGCAGTTGTTCTCGCGTTTACGTAAAAATGGTTTGGTTGCCAGTGTTCGTGGTCCGGGCGGTGGTTATCTGCTGGGCAAAGATTCCGGTGATATCGCGGTTGGCGCGGTAATTACTGCCGTTGACGAATCTGTCGATGCCACCCGTTGTCAGGGTAAAGAAGGCTGCCAGAATGGCGAACGTTGCCTGACGCACACGTTGTGGCGTGATCTGAGCGAGCGCATCAGCGGTTTCCTCAACAACATCACATTGGCAGAGCTGGTCAACAACCAGGAAATCCTGGAAGTGGCCGACCGTCAGAACGGTGAAATCCGTCGTCAGCCGAATGGCCGTCAGATGGAGACGATCAACGTAAATCTCAGAGCCTAATCCCCGTCATCCTTCGCGCTGCCCCGGCGTTGGCTGCCGTCGCAAACCCCCGGTCACATACTACTGTATGCTCCCGGGGATTTGCTCCGTTGCCGCCTTGATGCAACACGAATGATTTAGGGAATGCTGAGAATTTATGTTTTAAGAAGCCCGTGGGAATTCACATTTCCGCGGGTTTTTGCATTTTCAGACGCCAATACTTACCGTTTAGTGCCCGTAAAACATCATTTCCCTTTTAAGAATTCGTGAAGCCGTTTTAAACTGGGTGTCGTTTTTTTCATTCTTTCGTTCGAAACAGAACGCGCAGTCCGGAGCTTGCCTGCCATGAAATTACCTATTTATCTCGATTACTCTGCCACTACGCCGGTTGATCCGCGCGTCGCCGAGAAAATGATGCAGTGTCTGACACTGGACGGTACTTTCGGTAATCCGGCTTCACGGTCTCACCGTTTTGGCTGGCAGGCCGAGGAGGCGGTGGATGTGGCGCGCAACCAGATTGCCGAACTGATTAATGCCGATCCGCGTGAAATTGTATTCACCTCCGGGGCGACGGAGTCCGATAATCTGGCGATCAAAGGTGCGGCGCACGCGCAGCGCGGGAAAGGCAAACACATTATTACCAGCCAGACTGAGCATAAAGCGGTGCTTGATACCTGCCATCAGCTGGAAAGCGAAGGTTTTGAAGTTACGTATCTGGCGCCACAGGCTGACGGTTTTATCACGCCGGTGGCCATTGAAGCGGCTATGCGTCCGGACACGATCCTGGTCTCCATCATGCAGGTGAATAACGAAATCGGCGTGGTGCAGGATATCGCGACGATTGGCGAACTGTGCCGCAGTCGTGACGTGTTGTTCCATGTGGATGCGACCCAGAGCGTGGGGAAAATCGCGATTGATCTCAGCGAGTTGCCGGTCGATTTAATGTCATTTTCCGCACATAAGATTTATGGCCCAAAGGGCATCGGCGCGCTGTATGTGCGTCGTAAACCGAAAGTCCGCATCGAAGCGCAAATCCACGGTGGCGGCCATGAGCGCGGCATGCGTTCCGGGACGTTGCCGGTGCATCAGATTGTCGGTATGGGCGAAGCTTATCGCATCGCTAAAGAGGAAATGACCGACGAAGTTGAACGTCTGGCAGCGTTGCGCGATCGCCTGTGGAACGGCATTCAGGTGCTGGACGGCGTCTTTATGAATGGTTCTGCCAAACATGCTGCGCCTAATATTCTGAACGTCAGTTTCGCCGGTATTGAAGGGGAATCCCTGATTATGGCGCTCAAAGATCTGGCGGTTTCCTCCGGATCAGCCTGTACGTCCGCCAGCCTTGAGCCTTCTTACGTTTTGCGTGCTCTGGGTATCAATGAAGAGCTGGCTCACGCCTCTTTGCGTTTCTCCCTGGGGCGCTGGACGACGCAAGAAGAAATTGATTATGCGATTGCGCTGGTGGTGAAATCTGTTCGCCGCCTGCGTGAACTGCCGCCGGTTTATACGGCGAAAGCCTGACATTTACCGTGAAGTGCCACCCTATTTAAAGGGCGATTTACCTGTCATTGAAGAAAAGACGTTCATTGAAGATAAAACTTGTCTTTGAAAATAATAAATCAGGAGTGCTGTTATGAGTTCCGAAGTAACAACCAATGAAGCCATGTCCGTGTTCCTTTCTTCCCAGCCAGCAGATGCCCGCTGGGGTGAAAAAGCCACGCTGAGCACCGGTTCTGAAGGCATGACTATCCATCTGAAAGAGGGCGATGCGCTGACGGCGATTTCCCGTGCGGCACGCCGTATTGATGGTCAGGGCGTGAAAAATGTCAAACTGACAGGCGAGGGCTGGGATCTCGAAAACAGCTGGGCATTCTGGCAGGGTTTCCGTGGCCCGAAAGGCACGCGCAATGTGGAATGGGCTGAGTTATCCGAAGATGACACCACCACGCTGAAACAGCGCCTGAAAATCATCGACTGGGTGCGTAACACCATCAATACGCCAGCGGAAGATCTGTCCCCTGAGCAACTGGCGACCCGCGCTGTCGATCTGATGTGTGAATTCGGTAACGAAAAAGTCAGCTACCGCATCACCAAAGGTGAGGATCTGCGTCAGCAAAGTTACATGGGCATCCATACTGTGGGCCGTGGCTCTGACCGTCCGCCGGTTCTGCTGGCGCTTGATTACAACCCGTCAGGCGACGCTGAAGCGCCTGTTTATGCCTGCCTGGTCGGCAAAGGCATTACTTTCGACACCGGTGGCTACAGCCTGAAACCCAGCGCTTCCATGGATTCCATGAAAGCTGATATGGGCGGCGCGGCTACCCTGACCGGCGCGCTGGCGCTGGCGGCGGCTAACGGCCTGAACAAACGTGTGAAACTGTATCTGTGCTGCGCCGACAACATGGTCAGCGGCAACGCGCTGAAACTGGGCGATATCATTCGCTACCGCAACGGCAAAACCGTCGAAGTGATGAACACGGACGCCGAAGGCCGCCTGGTTCTGGCTGATGGCCTGATCGACGCTTCTGCGCAGAATCCGGAGCTGATCATTGATGCGGCGACGCTGACCGGTGCGGCGAAAACCGCATTGGGCAATGATTACCACGCACTGTTCAGCTTTGACGATGCGCTGGCAGCTGAGCTGCTGGAAAGTGCCAAAGCAGAACACGAACCGTTCTGGCGCCTGCCGCTGGAAGAGTTCCACCGTTCGCATCTGCCTTCCAATTTCGCAGAACTGAACAACATCGCCGGCCCTGCACATACTGCGGGCGCAAGCACGGCGGCGGCTTTCCTGTCTCATTTCGTCACTGAATATAAGAAAGGCTGGCTGCACATCGACTGTTCGGCAACCTACCGTAAAAGCGCTGCTGACCAGTGGTCTGCAGGTGCGACCGGTCTGGGTGTGCGTACCGTCGCTAACTTATTGTTATCCAAGTCTAACTAACATAATTATTTGTTGATGTAAGATTAACGGGGCGCAGAATAGCGCCCCGTTTTATACCATTACCGGAGTCAGAATTATGAGTGTCCCACACGATCATCTTCCTGCGGGTGCCGCCGCGGTAAACGGGGAAAACGAGCTGGAGCGCTTGCTTCGTCTGTCCGTCACCGCGCCTGCCTGGCGCCCGGCTTTTTACCAGACCTTGCTGGATTCCACCGTTTTCGTGCTGGGTGATGCAGGTCAGGATGACGCGGAAAAACAGGGCAGTGTGGCGATTACCGCCGGTAGCGAACTCAATATTCTGCACTGGGAAAAACAGGACGGCAGCTCGATCATTCCTTTCTTCTCTTCAGTCGACGTGTTGGAAAAAGCCAGCGCGGGCGAAAGCCCGGACGAGCAGGCGTTTGTTGCGTTGCCTGCCCGCGTGCTGTTCGAAATGACGCAGGGCGATGAGCTGTTTCTGAATCCTAAGTCTGAATACGGAAAGGAATTCACGCCAAACGAAGTCACGCTGCTGCTGAGCAACGGCGGATTGCATGCGCCGTCAGAGCTGGTGCTGGACAAAGAAAGTCAGTTACTGATTGGTCAGCCAGAAGAATATCCTTCAGCCATGATTGATGCATTAACCACGCTGTTTACCCAGAAAAAGCCGGTACGTCGTGCCTTTATGGCGCTGATCCACGATAAAGCGGTTGATGACCAGCCAAACCTGTTGATTGGTGTTGAAGCCGACGGTGATGAGCAGGAGATCGACGCGCTGATCCGCGAAGCGGGAAATGTGGCAAGTGAAACGTCCCCGGACGATCGCCCGGTGGATTTCTGTATCGTTTCCGAAAAAGAGCGTGGCATCAGCCATTATTTGATCAGCCATACCCAGCCGTTTTATCAGCGCAAGTGGGGAAGCTGGCTGCGTAACATTATTCCTTCATCCGGTCAGGCATAAAACAGGGTAACAAAAGAAAGGGAAATCGAGTTTTGCCCTTGTTTTGTTTAAGGGAAATGGTGTGTTTAGGTTCGATAGTGAATCAATCACGCATTTTTTTAATTAAATGTTGTGATTCGGGTAGGCAATCTTAACTTCGCTCCCTATAATCACCGCCATTTTACGGCAGGTATAACATTAAATTAACCGGCCCTACCTATAAAAGTCAGACAGAGGTTTTTCCATGACTATCCAACGTACTTTCTCCATCATCAAACCAAACTCCGTAGCGAACAACGACATCGGTGCTATCTACGCACGTTTCGAACGCGCAGGTTTCACTATCATCGCGTCTAAAATGCTGAAACTGACTAAAGAGCAGGCTGAAGGCTTCTACGCTGAACACAAAGGCCGTCCTTTCTTTGATGGTCTGGTTGAGTTCATGACGTCTGGCCCGATCATGGTTCAGGTTCTGGAAGGCGAAAACGCTGTTCAGCGTAACCGCGACATCATGGGCGCAACTAACCCTGAGAACGCGCTGGCCGGTACCCTGCGTGCAGACTTCGCTGACAGCTTCACCGCTAACGCCGTTCACGGTTCTGACGCTGTAGAATCTGCACAACGCGAAATCGCTTATTTCTTCACCGAAAGCGAAATCTGCCCGCGTTAAGATTTTCAGGTCATCGTTGCCGGAAGACAGGCCGCAAATTCGCAAGAATTTTGTAACAGCCACTTTCCAAACATGGCAACTGTGCCTTAAAATTTGTACAATGTTGCGCCCCGAATGAGCCAGCCTCGTCGGGGCGCAATTTATTTGCAGGCCGCCAGTTTCTGAAAAGGTGCCGGCTCTGCACTTCCAATACGCCATAACGTGTAACAACGAGGCCATTTTTCATCATGTTAGAATCAAACACGCCCGAGCATACCTTGTCTGAAAACACTCCCGTTTCCGCAGAAGCTGTGAGCACAGTCGTGCCTGCCGCTGCAAAAATTAACCTTCTTGATCTTAACCGCAAACAGATGCGTGAGTTCTTTATCAACATGGGCGAGAAACCGTTCCGTGCTGATCAGGTCATGAAGTGGATGTACCACTATTGCAGCGATGATTTCGAGCAAATGACCGATATCAACAAGCCGCTGCGTGAAAAGCTGGCCCGCGTTGCAGAAATTCGTGCACCGGAAGTGGCTTCTGAACAACGTTCAACCGATGGCACCATCAAATGGGCGATTCAGGTTGGCGGCCAACTGGTCGAAACCGTGTATATCCCGGACGGCGATCGTGCGACGCTTTGCGTTTCTTCTCAGGTAGGCTGCGCGCTGGAATGTACTTTCTGCTCAACCGCCCAGCAGGGCTTTAACCGTAACCTGCGCGTGTCCGAAATCATCGGTCAGGTGTGGCGTGCGGCGAAAATTATCGGTGCCGCAAAAGTGGCTGGTACACGTCCTATCACCAACGTGGTGATGATGGGTATGGGCGAGCCTTTGCTTAACCTGAATAACGTGGTTCCGGCGATGGAAATCATGCTGGATGACTTTGGTTTCGGCCTGTCAAAACGCCGCGTTACGCTTTCAACATCCGGTGTTGTGCCTGCGCTCGATAAACTCGGCGACATGATCGACGTTGCGCTGGCGATTTCCCTGCACGCGCCAAATGACACTATCCGTGACGAAATTGTACCGATTAACCGTAAGTACAATATTGATACTTTCCTGGCCGCCGTTGAGCGTTATATCGGTAAATCCAACGCCAATCAGGGCCGTGTGACCATCGAATACGTCATGCTCGACCATATCAACGATGGGACGGAACATGCGCATGAGCTGGCTGAACGCCTGAAAAATACGCCATGCAAAATAAACCTGATCCCATGGAACCCGTTCCCGGGCGCACCGTATGGCCGCAGCTCCAACAGCCGTATTGACCGTTTCTCGAAAGTGCTGATGGATTACGGTTTCACGGTGATTGTCCGCAAAACCCGTGGCGACGATATTGATGCTGCCTGCGGACAACTGGCGGGTGACGTCATCGATCGTACCAAACGTACGTTGAAGAAAAAAATGGCAGGCGAGCAGCAGATTTCCGTAAAAGCCGTGTAGTTGCCATAAACCGTAAGGTGTGCGAGAGGTTTACTGCGTTGTTTGGGTAAACCTCCGTTTTGTTGTCGTTGGCAGGATAAAGGGAATTAGGCATGACAATGAATGGCAGTGTGAAGTTGCTGATTATAGCGGGATTTTCCGTTGCATTGCTGGCGGCGTGTTCCGGTACGCCGAAAAAAACACAGCAGGCCACTGGCGCATCGCAAACGCGTCTGGAGCTTGGGCTGGCCTATCTGTCTCAGGGCGATATGCCAGCGGCAAAGCAGAATTTGCAGACGGCCGTTGACGGCGCGCCAGGCGATTACCGTACGCAGCTTGGTATGGCACTTTACGAGCAAAAAAACGGCGATCAGAAAGCAGCGGAAAGCCGCTACCAGCAAGCGTTGAAGCTGGCCCCGCAAAATGGGACCGTCTTAAATAATTACGGTGCGTTTTTGTGTAGTTTAGGGCAGTATGTACCCGCACAACAGCAGTTTAGCGCCGCAGCTAATGCGCCTGATTACGGTCAGGTTGCTGACAGTCTGGAAAATGCAGGCTACTGTTTTCTGAAGGCCAATCAGAATGAGGAAGCGCGAGTGTTACTGAGCCGGGCATTAAAAGTTGATCCCGATAAAGGCGCACCCTTGCTGACTGAGGCAACCAAAGAATTTGAGAAAGGGAACCGCATTCAGGCGAAGTTATTACTGGATGTCTATCAACATGTTCTGCCCGCTACGGCTGACAGCATTATGTTACAAATTCGATTCGCTGCGTTAGCGGGCAATCCGGATAGCGTTCAACGCTACGGTAAGCAGCTTGCGCGTAGTTATCCACAATCTAAACAGTACCAGCAGTTCTTAGCTAATGAATACTGAAGCCTCTCAAGAAAATAATGCAAAACTGACCACAGGCGAACGCCTGCGTCAGGCTCGTGAACAGTTAGGTCTCAGTCATCAGGCCGTTGCAGAACGCCTGTGTCTGAAAGTCTCAACTATTCGCCAAATCGAAGAAGAAACGACGCCGGCCGATCTCGCGCCGACTTTCCTGCGTGGTTATCTTCGTTCCTATGCCAAACTGGTACATGTACCTGAAGACGAATTGTCTGGGCTGATCGGTAAACAAGCACCGATTAAAGTGCCAAAAGTTGCTTCGATGCAGGGCTTCTCTCTCGGTAAGTCTCGCAAAAAACGTGATGGCTGGTTGATGGGCTTTACCTGGCTGGTCGTGTTTGTGGTTATTGGCCTGACGGGCGCATGGTGGTGGCAAAATCATCAGGCGCAGCAGCAGGAAATCGTGACGATGGCCGATCAGTCCTCGGCACAGCTGAATCAGGATAACGGACAGGGGCAAGCCATTCCTCTGGGCGATAACCCGAATTCTGCACCCACAACAGAAGACACCTCTGCTGCCCCGGCAGCACCTGCTCAGCCGCAGAATTCTATTCCACTGAATACGACGGCTACAACGCCTGCGGCCAGCGCTCCCGCTTCATCAGGCACCTCAGCGACGCAAGCGCCTGCTGCGGTTTCTACCAGTCAGCCAGCAGCAACGGCTGATAACGGTCTGCCAACCGGTGATGCGCAAACTGCTGCGGCAGCCGGTACGGATCCACAGGCTGTCACTTTTACCTTTAAAGCTGATTGCTGGTTCCAGATTGATGATGCATCAGGAAAAACGCTGTTCAGTGGCATGAAGAAAGGCGGTGAAACCTTCAGTGTGAAGGGAACTGCTCCGTATAAGCTGAAAATCGGTGCGCCAGGGGCTGTTGATATCCAGTTCCAGGGCAAGCCGGTAGATTTAAGTCGTTTTGTAAAATCAAGCCGTGTTGCGCGCCTGACCTTAGCTGCCGAGTAATCGGCAGCTTGCCAGACGATGACAACGATGGAGAGTGAAGTAATGCATAACCAAGCACCCATTACCCGTCGCAAATCAACCCGGATTTATGTCGGCAAGGTGCCTGTAGGTGACGGAGCGCCGATTGCTGTGCAATCGATGACCAACACCCGCACCACTGATGTGGCCGCGACTGTCGCACAAATCAAATCACTGGAACGCGTGGGGGTCGATATTGTCCGCGTTTCTGTGCCCACTATGGATGCCGCTGAGGCATTCAAACTTATCAAGCAGCAGGTTAATGTCCCGCTGGTCGCCGATATTCATTTCGATTACCGCATCGCGCTGCAGGTTGCTGAATACGGTGTCGATTGCCTGCGTATCAATCCAGGTAACATTGGTAATGAATCCCGCATCCGCTCCGTAGTGGATTGCGCCCGCGATAAAAATATTCCCATCCGTATCGGTGTGAACGGTGGCTCTCTGGAAAAAGATATCCAGGAGAAGTACGGTGAACCTACGCCGGAAGCGCTGCTGGAATCGGCCATGCGTCATGTCGATATTCTTGATCGCCTCAACTTTGACCAGTTTAAAGTCAGCGTGAAAGCTTCTGACGTTTTCCTTGCCGTTGAGTCTTATCGCCTGCTGGCAAAACAAATCGTTCAGCCTTTGCACCTTGGGATCACTGAGGCAGGCGGTTTACGCGCCGGTTCAGTCAAATCGGCAATCGGCCTGGGTCTTCTGTTGTCAGAAGGTATCGGCGACACGCTGCGTATCTCACTGGCGGCAGATCCGGTTGAAGAAGTGAAAGTGGGCTTTGATATCCTGAAGTCACTGCGTATTCGTTCCCGTGGGATCAACTTTATTGCCTGCCCGACCTGCTCGCGTCAGGAATTTGATGTCATCGGCACGGTGAATGCGCTGGAACAACGTCTGGAAGACCTGATCACGCCGATGGATGTTTCCATCATCGGTTGTGTGGTGAACGGTCCGGGTGAAGCGCTGGTCTCAACAATCGGTGTGACGGGCGGTCATAATAAAAGCGGTTTCTACGAAGACGGTGTTCGTCAGAGAGAGCGTTTTGACAACACGGATATGATTGACCAGCTGGAAGCAAAAATTCGCGCCAAAGCGGCGGTGATGGATGAGAGTAAACGTATCGTTATCAATCATCTTGAAAAGTAACATCGGTTGCGGGCGTCTGCGGACGCCTGCATTATATTGAACCCGGTAGGGGAGGGTGTCTGCGCGTTGAACCGCAGGGCACAAAACCCCTATAATCGGGTTCATTTTTTATAAAACGATAGAGAACTGACGTGGCAAAGAATATCCAGGCCATTCGCGGCATGAACGACTATCTGCCTGAAGACACGGCATTATGGCAACGTATCGAAGGATCGTTGAAACAGGTGCTCGGCGGTTACGGCTACAGTGAAATCCGTATGCCGATTGTAGAGCAGACCCCATTGTTTAAGCGCGCTATCGGCGAAGTGACCGATGTCGTGGAAAAAGAAATGTATACCTTTGAAGACCGCAACGGTGAAAGCCTGACGCTGCGCCCTGAAGGTACGGCGGGCTGCGTCCGCGCCGGCATCGAACATGGTCTGCTGTACAATCAGGAACAACGTCTGTGGTATATCGGCCCGATGTTCCGTTACGAGCGTCCGCAAAAAGGCCGCTATCGCCAGTTCAATCAGCTGGGTGTGGAAGTCTTTGGCCTGCAAGGCCCGGACGTTGATGCCGAGCTGATCCTCCTGAGCGCCCGCTGGTGGCGTGCGCTGGGTATCGCTGAACACGTTACGCTTGAGCTGAACTCTATCGGCTCTCTGGAAGCCCGTGCGAGCTATCGCGACGCGCTGGTGGCGTTCCTTGAGCAGCACAAAGATCAACTGGATGAAGACTGCAAACGTCGTATGTACAGCAATCCGCTGCGCGTGCTGGACTCTAAAAATCCGGATATTCAGGCGTTGTTAAATGATGCGCCGGAGCTGGGTGATTATCTTGATGACGAATCAAGAGAACACTTTGTAGGTCTGTGTGAACTTTTAGAGCAGTCTGGTATCCCATATACGGTTAATCAGCGACTTGTGCGCGGTTTGGATTATTACAACCGCACCGTGTTCGAGTGGGTAACCAACAGCCTGGGCTCTCAGGGGACTGTTTGCGCCGGTGGCCGTTATGACGGGCTGGTAGAACAATTGGGGGGGCGTGCAACACCTGCTGTCGGTTTTGCTATGGGGCTGGAGCGCCTGGTCTTACTGGTTCAGGCCGTAAATCCGGATTTCAAAGCACCGGCAACGGTTGATGCTTACGTCATTTCATCCGGGGCAGGTACGCAAGGTGCGGCGATGCAGCTGGCTGAAACGCTGCGTGATGCACTGCCTGAGCTGAAAGTGATGACTAACTACGGTGGCGGTAACTTCAAGAAGCAATTTGCCCGTGCTGATAAATGGGGCGCACGCGTTGCCCTGGTATTGGGTGAAGATGAAGTCGCTAACCTGCAGGTTGTTGTAAAAGATCTGCAAAGTGGAACGCAAGAAACGCTGGCGCAAAGCGAACTCGCCGCGCGTCTGGCTTCGATGTTGGGTTAAGGAGAAGGACACTGTGGAAGTCTATACCACTGAGAATGAACAGGTTGATGCTGTACGTCGCTTCTTTGCCGAAAACGGTAAAGCGCTGGCCATCGGCGTTGTTCTGGGTATTGCAGCCCTGGGCGGCTGGCGTTTCTGGCAGAGCCATCAGGATTCTGCCCTGACGGAAGCTTCTGCGTCTTTCCAGAAAGCTAATCAGTCGCTGACCAGCAATAGCCCGCAGGGTGTTGCTGATCTCGAAAAATTTGCACAGAGCAATGATAACAATTACGGGGTTTTTGCGGCCCTGCAGCTGGCCGATCATTTCGTCGAAACGAAAGATTTCGCCAATGCTGAAAAGCAGTTAGCTCAGGCGCAAGGTCAGGCCAAAGAAGATAATTTACGTTCGCTGGTGAATTTACGTCTGGCTCGTGTCCAGATGCAGCAAGGCAAATTTGATGATGCACTCAAAACGTTAGACGGCGTAAAGGGTGAAGGCTGGGCGGCTATGCAACAAGGCATCCGTGGTGATGTCCTGCTTGCGAAAGGCGATGCAAAAGGCGCACGTGAAGCCTACAGCAAAGGACTCGATTCTAAACCCTCTCAAACGCTGCAAACCATGCTGCGTATGAAATTGAACAACTTAGCCAGCTAAGGGGAACCCCGATGCAATTGCGTAAAACACTCTTGGTAGGATGGGTTTCAGTTGCCCTGCTGAGTGGCTGTTCATTGTTTAACAGCGAAGAAGACGTCGTCAAAATGTCTCCGCTGCCAAAAGTTGAGAACCAGTTCACTCCGACTCAGGTCTGGAGCAAATCGGTAGGCGATGGCGTGGGTGAGTTCTACTCCAACTTGCGCCCGGCCTGGCAGGACAGCACCATTTATGCTGCAGATCGTTTTGGTGTGGTTAAAGCACTGGATGCAGACAGCGGTAAAGAAAAATGGAGCGTTAACCTGTCCGAGAAGACCGGTTTCCTTTCACGTAACATTTCTGCCCAGCTTTCTGGTGGCCTGACCGTTTCCGGTGGCCATGTCTATGCTGGCAGCGAAAAAGCTATTGTTTATGCATTGAATACTTCCGACGGTACTGTCGCCTGGCAGACCAAAGTTGCGGGTGAAGCACTGTCCCGCCCGGTTGTCAGTGATGGTCTGGTTCTGGTTCACACAGGTAATGGCATGCTGCAGGGCCTGAGTGAAGCAGATGGTACTATTCAGTGGACCGCTAACCTGGATATGCCAACGCTGTCATTGCGTGGAGAATCTGCTCCGGCTGTTGCGTTTGGTGCTGCCATCGTCGGCGGTGATAACGGCCGCGTTAGCGCCGTGTTGATGAAAGAAGGCCAACTGATCTGGCAGCAACGTATTTCTCAGACCACGGGTACGACTGAAATCGACCGTCTGAGTGACGTTGATACCACACCGGTTATCGATAATGGCGTGGTGTACACGCTGGCATATAACGGCAATCTGGTGGCGATGGATCTGCGTTCTGGTCAGATTATGTGGAAGCGCGATGTGGGCTCGGTTAATGACATCATCGTAGACGCGGGTCGCATTTATCTGGTCGATCAGGATGACCGTGTGATGGCGCTTGATACCCAGGGTGGTGTCAGCTTGTGGCGTCAAAGTGAATTACTGCACCGTAACCTGACCGCCCCCGTGTTGTATAATGGTTTCATTGTGGTCGGTGATTCCGAAGGTTATCTGCACTGGATCAACACCACGGATGGCCGTTTTGTGGCTCAGCAGAAAGTCGACAGTGATGGCTTCCTGAGTGCGCCGATTGTGGCGAGTGATAAGCTGGTTGTTCAGGCGAAAGGTGGGGAAGTTTATTCCTTTACCCGTTAATATTGCGCCCAGCGTCTGGCTTTGAGATCGGTTGATCCCGGGCTTTAAAACGGCTCCTGAATTGCTCAGGGGCCGTTTCGTATTCTGAAATATGCATAATTTGAATTCACAATTGTGTTGTAACAAATTGAATTATAGCGATTTGCCATGCATTGCAGGCAGATCGGCTATCTGCGTTTAGCACTATATTAAAAAAACTGAGGCTTCAAAATGATACCTGTCGTTGCGCTTGTAGGGCGCCCGAATGTGGGTAAATCCACTTTATTTAACCGTTTGACCAAGACGCGTGATGCGCTGGTTGCGGATTTCCCGGGGCTTACGCGTGACCGCAAGTATGGTCGTGCCGAAATTGAGGGTAATGAATTCATCATCGTGGATACCGGTGGTATCGACGGTACCGAAGACGGTGTTGAAACCCGCATGGCCGGGCAGTCACTGCTGGCAATCGAAGAAGCCGACATCGTCTTATTCATGGTGGATGCGCGCGCGGGCCTGATGCCTGCCGATCAGGGCATCGCCCAGCATCTTCGCAGCCGTGAAAAAGCGACATTTCTGGTGGCGAACAAAACTGACGGTTTAGATCCTGACAGCGCAACCGGCGATTTCTACTCCCTCGGTCTGGGTGAAGTGTACGCGATCGCGGCTTCTCATGGCCGTGGTGTCGCGCAGCTGATCGAACACGTTCTGGTGCCATTTGTTGGCGAAAAACCAGAAGAAGTTGAGCTGACTGAAGAAGAAGCCAACGCCGCTTACTGGGCTGAGCAGGAAGCGACCGGTGATGAAATCCCGGAAGATGAAGAAGATGATTTCGACCCGACGACGTTGCCTATCAAACTGGCTATCGTCGGGCGTCCGAACGTAGGTAAGTCCACACTGACTAACCGTATTCTGGGCGAAGAGCGTGTCGTGGTTTACGACATGCCGGGTACCACCCGTGACAGTATCTATATTCCGATGGTTCGTGATGAACGTGAATACGTTCTGATTGATACCGCCGGTGTGCGTAAACGCGGCAAAGTCACTGAAACGGTGGAAAAATTCTCCGTTATCAAAACGCTTCAGGCGATTGAAGATGCTAACGTCGTGATGCTGGTCATCGATGCCCGCGAAGGTATTTCGGATCAGGATCTCTCGCTGTTAGGCTTCATCCTTAACAGCGGTCGCTCACTGGTTATCGTCGTCAACAAGTGGGACGGCATGAACGAAGAGGCGCGCGCTCAGGTGAAAGACCAACTGGATCTGCGCCTTGGTTTTGTCGATTTCGCGCGTATTCACTTCATCTCTGCCCTGCACGGTAGCGGCGTGGGTAACCTCTTTGAATCGGTGGTTGAAGCGTATACCTGCGCGACCACGCGTGTGAGTACTTCCTTACTGACCCGTATCATGCAAATGGCAGCAGACGATCACCAGCCACCGCTGGTCAATGGCCGTCGTGTTAAGCTGAAATATGCGCACGCCGGGGGTTATAACCCGCCAATCGTGGTAATTCACGGTAACCAGGTGAAAGATCTGGCTGATTCCTACAAACGCTATCTGATGAACTACTTCCGTCGTTCACTGAAAGTGATGGGTACGCCAATCCGTATTCAGTTCAAAGAGGGTGAGAACCCGTTTGAAGGTAAGCGTAACACGCTGACGCCAAATCAGCTGCGCAAGCGTAAACGACTGATGTCTCACCTGAAAAAAAGCAAATAATGATTTACGGGGTGCATGAAAATGCGCCCCATTTTTTTGTCTCATTTTACCCTGCAAGGAGCTGGCTGGATGTTCTGGCAGACCTGGAGTTTTGCATTTGGCGTTACCGTGCCGAATTTACTGATCTTGCTGCTGGGTGTGATGTTGCGTCGCACCGGCCTGATGGACGACAATTTCAACGAAAAAGCCAGCCGGTTAGTGTTTAACATTGCGCTGCCTTGCCTGCTCTTTTTTAGCGTCGCGCAGGGGCATGATTCCTCCGGCTCAAACCTGCCGCTGGCACTTTACGGCGGGATTGCCACTGTCGTTTCTTTTTTACTGCTGGAACTGGTGGCCATTAAGCTGGTGAAGGATCCCCGCGAACGCGGCATCTTTGTGCAGGGAGGATTCCGCGCCAATACCGGTATCGCCGGTCTTGCGTACGCCTCTTTGGCGTTCGGAAATGAAGGCATTGCCTTAGGATCGATGTATCTGGCGGTGACGGTCATTCTTTTCAACGTGCTGTCCGTTATTACGCTGACCCGCAGCCTGAAAGGCGGGCAGGGGAAACGGATAGGAATGAAGCCGGTTTTGCACGGGATTGCCACTAACCCGCTGATTATTGGTCTGGTCCTCGGTCTGGCATTCCAGCATAGCCACTTGCCGATGCCTGCAACGATCGCCAGCACCGGTGATTTTATTTCCGGCATGGCACTGCCGCTGGCGATGTTGTGCGCTGGTGCAAGTCTGGACTGGCGTGCGATGTTTCGCAGTTCTAACGTGGCGGCCTGGTCTTCGGCTTCGCGTGTTATTTTTGTCCCTGCGCTGATGACGTTCGGCGCATGGCTGTTCGGTTTTCGTGGTGCTGCGCTTGGCGTGATTTTTCTCTTTTCCTGCACACCGACGGCCGCAGGTAGCTATGTGATGACGCGCGCGATGGGCGGCAACGCCACTCTGGCGGCGAATATTATCGCGGTGACCACGTTAGGATCATTTTTCACCACCGCTCTGGGGCTGTATTTATTACGGACGCTGGGCGTTATTTGAAGGAGATATTCGATGGAAGCACTTTGTCCGATTTGCAGTCAGCCCATGAACTGGGTGAGCGGTCACTTGCACTGTGAACCGTGCCAGATGAGTTACACGCAAACGGCGTTATGCCCGGATTGCCATCAGCCGTTGCAGGAGCTGAAAGCCTGCGGTGCGGTCGATTATATTTGCCAAAACGGGCATGGCATGATTTCTAAAAAGCGGGTGCAGTTTACCTATTCTCCTTATTCGCAGGCGTGATTTTCATCGGGTGGTGCCTGTTTCCATAAATCGACCAGCTCTTCCGGTGCCTGCGTTTCAGGGATGATCACCACCAGGCTGGCGGTGGTTTCCGCCGAGGCGTAATAAATCTCCAGTCGGAAATAACGCTGGTCACCGCGACCGGCGTTTTCTTTTTCCTGCGCATAGGGCAGCGTTTTGTTGATGAGCCGGCAGATTTCCTGCCGCTTATCGTCGCTCATTCCGGAAAGGTCAACCCGCCGTGGCCCGCTGAGTTTGGGGATAAAGGCAATGCCGCCTTCGCGGTAAATCTCTATCACCGCGTTGCTTTCCAGCGAATCTAAAGGTTTCATTTACATCACTCCGACCTGCTCCCAGGCCTCACGAACTGCCTGCGCAACAGTTTCGTCAAACCGTTTACCGGCATGTTGCACCGTGAACTGGGCGAAAGTCACAAAGTCAGCATTTTTCGGCAGGGATTTATCACAGACCGTGTCGTACCAGACATACCCCGCACGCTCCCAGGCATTACCGCCCAGTTTAGTCGCAGCCAGATAAAATGCGCGGTTAGGGATCCCCGAATTTATGTGAACACCGCCGTTATCGTCGCGGGTGTTCACATACCCTTTCATGTCCGCCGGTTGCGGATCCTTGCCGAGCAAAGGATCATCGTAGGCCGTTCCCGGATGTGACATTGAACGCAGGCCGGTACCGTGAATGCCTTTTGCCAGCAAGCCTTCACCGATAATCCAGTCGGCCCTATCAGCCGTTTGTTTCAGGTGGAACTGTTTCACCAGAGATCCGAAAACGTCAGAAAGTGATTCGTTGAGCGCGCCGGATTGTCCGTTATAATCCAGACCCGCTTCGCTTTCTGTTACGCCGTGAGAAAGCTCATGGCCCACAACGTCAATCGCAATGGTGAACCGGTTAAAAATTTCACCGTCGCCGTCGCCAAATACCATCTGCTGCCCGTTCCAGAAAGCGTTCTGATAGCCTTTGTCGTAGTGAACGGTGCCCAGCAACGCCAGCCCTTTATTGTCGAGGGAATTACGTTTGTATGCCTGCCAGAAGAAATCATAAGTGACGCCGAGATAATCATAAGCCTCATCCACGGCTACATCGCCGTTGCTGGCCTGGCCCTCTTTGCGTACCGACTCGCCGGGAAGTTTCGTGGAATTTTTCGCGTCATAAATATCACGTTCGGCCTGACCGGCTCTGGCCGTGGTGATTTTTTGCGGTTTGGCGTAAGGCTGCGCCATCAGGGTATTCACATGCACCAGCGTTTGTCTGGCGCAATTGCGCTGAGGCTCGGTGCCGTGCTCGATAATCCGGTTGAGAATATAGGGCGGGATAACGCTGTAGTAACGCTTCGCTGAACTGTGATTCATCGTGAATCTCCTTATCAAGTGTCACCCGTGGGTGAAAGAAAGGCGTTCTGACTGCCTGATACTGAAAGGAGGCTAATGATTAGCCGTCTCCTGTCAGTATAGGACTGCGATGCGTGATATCCGTGAAAGATGAGATTTATCTGTCCGGCAGGGGGTCATACAAAAGATGGGGGCGCGGAGTCACGGCACGCCCGGTGGCTTTGCGCACCGAATTGCGTACCACCAGTTTTCCCTGCAAAAGCTGAGTGGTGTGAGGCGCATCCGGACGCAACATTCTGCGTTGCAGCAGGGCGATGGCTTCCGCGCCCAGTTCGTCACGCGGAACGTGAACGGCGGTCAGCGGGACATCATGAATTTCGGCCAGATTAAATCCGTCGGTGCTGATGACGCTGATATCACCCGGTACCGATAACCCCCTTTTCGCCAGCGCGGCAACCACACCCGATGCCATAAAGTCGCCACCAGCCAGGATAGCCGTCGGCAACGGTTGCTCCGGCGGCAGTGAATCGAGGTATTCCAGCATTGCCTGTTCGCTTTCGTACGCCCCAAATCCTGACGTATTCAGCAAATGCTCGCTGTCGCTGAAAGTCTGATGATTGCGGGCGAACGCCTGCTTAATGCCGGTCAGACGCAGTTCCATGGTATGACGGCGCAGACATTGCACCGTCACGATGTGCGTATGGCCTTGCGCGAACAGATAGTCGCAGGCGAAATCACCCATCGTCTGATGATCGGGGCTGACGCTGTCGTGGCGCATATACCGGTCATGGCAATTGACCAGCACGCAGGGTTTTGCCATTTCCGCCGCCAGCTGATGAATATGCGGATCGTCGATGCCGACCAGCAAAACCGCTTCAGTCTGCGGATCGGTCATTTTGGCGATGAACAGCGCCGCATCGGCGTTTTCCTCCTCTATCGCACAATACCGGACACGCACTTCGTAACAGGCGGTTGACGCCAGAATGCCCTGGATAACCTTGTAGTAAAAAATATCGCTGCGTACATCAAAGGCGCGGGCAGGGGCGAAAATGATCAGATTGTTGAGCATCAGCCTGCCGGTGGAGAGTTCGTCAAAAACGCCCTGCGATTTAGCGCATTCAAGAACCCGATCGCGGGCTTTGCTGCTGGTGTTATTTTTCCCCGCCAGAACCCGCGAAACTGTACTGATTGACAGCCCTGTCTGGTCGGCAATTTGCTGGATATTTAACTTTCCTTTCAAACTGTGATCTCCTTCAAAATCGCTCCTGCAAAATTTTTCACCTACGTATCCGGCTACCGGAAGGCCTTCTGTCACCTCTCGTTTGGCTCCGCATTTATAGCGTGAAAGCTTTTGCAAAAAATCACGTTTCGCTCACAAATCCGTCTGCCTACTCTGCAAATGTACCTCACATAACACATCATCTGCGGCAACGGCCGACGGATGGGAGAACAGGCATGACAATTCAAATCAACACCGAAACGGCGGCTGTGACAGGGCGTCGTAAAATAAAAGCTCTACGCTGGTGGATGCTGGCGCTGTTCCTCCTCGGCGTGACGGTTAACTACGTCACCCGAAACTCTTTGGGTCTGCTGGCGGCTGAACTGAAAACCAGCCTGAACATGACCACCGAACAATATTCCTACATCGTGGCGGCGTTTCAGGCGGCCTATACGATATTCCAGCCATTGTGCGGCTGGCTGATCGACGTCATCGGATTGAAACTCGGTTTTCTGATTTGTGCATCAATCTGGGCCGTGGTCTGTATGTTGCATGCGGGCGCGGGCAGCTGGATCCAGCTTGCTGTTTTACGTTTCTTCATGGGGAGCGCCGAAGCGGCGGCCACACCGGCCAATGCAAAAGCGATTTCTGACTGGTTCCCGCGTAAGGAACGCCCGGTTGCGGCGGGCTGGGCGGGCGTCGGTTTCTCCATCGGGGCGATGCTGGCACCGCCGATCATTCTGGTGGCGCATATGTCATTTGGCTGGCGCGGTGCCTTCCTGTTTTGCGGTGTGCTGTCGATGCTGTGGGTTCTGCTGTGGTGGAAATTCTACCATTCTCCGGAGTCACACCCGAACTTAAGCAAGGATGAACTGGCGCTGATCCGTCAGGACAACGAGCCACAACAGGAACGCCTGCCGTTCATTAAATCCCTGAAAATTGTCTGCAAGAACAAGAAATTCTACGGTATCGCCATCCCGGCATTTCTGGCCGAACCGGCATGGGCGGTCTTCAGTTTCTGGGTTCCGCTGTATCTCGCCAACGAGCGTGGCATGGATTTAAAACACATCGTGATGTTTGCCTGGCTGCCGTTTCTGGCCGCCGATCTGGGCAGTATCGCCAGCGGTTATCTCACCACGCTCTACCGCAAAGTTTTCGGTTGCACCCGCATTAACTCCATCGTGGCCAGCTCCGTCACCGGCGCATTCATGATGCTGTCACTGGCGCTGGTTGCCGTGACCCAAAGCCCGTATGCCGCCATCGCGCTGATTTCCATCGGCGGATTCGGCCATCAGGTTATTTCCTGCATGCTCAGTGCGGTTGTCGTTGAAACATTTGATAAAAGCCAGGTTGCGACCGTCAACGGAATGCGCGGTTCTTCCGCGTGGATCGCCAGCTTCCTGTTCTCACTGCTGATAGGCGCAGTGGCCGATTCGATCGGTTTTAATCCGTTGTTTATCGCCATGGGATTCTTTGATTTGGTCGGGGCGGTATTCCTGATTGCCCTGATCGCAGAACGCCGCAATCCGGCAAAAAGGGAGAGTGTATGAAAACGTTAAAACACTGGGAGTTTGCCGGGCAGGACAATGCAGGCGTGAATCTGCGTGTCGACGGTAAGCATCTGTTTTGTCTGCGGGTGCTTGAAGAGGGGCTGATTCGCGTCTTTATCCAGCGAAACGGCGAACTGGCGCTGGACAGAACCTGGAGCATCGCGCCACAAAACGATGTGCCATGGGAAGGACGTGACCGCCTGAGCAACGAAGGTTTTTCGCAGCCAGGCTACCAGCTGACGCAGGGTGAAGACTCGCTGACGTTAACGACCGACGCGCTGCGTGTCACGGTTCATCAGCCGCTGTGGCTGGAGTGGGAACATAAAAATGCGGCGGGTGAATGGCTGCCGCTGGTCAGCGACCGCAAAACCGGCGCGTATATGCTGGCAGTAAAAGGCGATGCCTCAGCGCATTATCAGCTGCGCGAAAAGCAGGACAGTGTCTACGGGCTGGGAGAAAAGGCCGGTGATCTCAACCGCAGCGGCCGCCGTTTCGAAATGCGCAATCTTGATGCGATGGGTTATAACGCAGCCAGCACCGATCCGTTGTACAAGCATATTCCGTTTACGATGACCCGCAGGAATGACGTTAGTTTTGGCGTGTTCTACGACAATCTCAGCAATGTCTGGCTGGATCTCGGTAATGAGCTGGATAACTACCATCTTCCATACCGCCGTTTCAGCGCTGAAGCGGGCGACCTGGATTACTACCTGTTTATCGGCCCGACATCGCTGGACGTCACCAAAAAGCTGGTGAAGCTGACCGGTAAAACCACGTTTGGCCCGAAATGGAGTCTCGGTTACAGCGGCTCGACGATGTATTACACCGACGCGCCGGATGCCCAGCAGCAGTTGATGAAATTCATCACGCTGTGCCAGCAGCATGAGATCCCGTGTGACTCCTTCCAGCTTTCATCGGGTTACACGTCGATTGGCAACAAGCGTTACGTATTTAACTGGAACTACGACAAAGTGCCTGAACCGGAAGTGATGTCGAAAGCGTTTCTCGATGCCGGTATCCGTCTGGCCGCCAACATCAAACCGTGTTTATTGCAGGATCATCCGCAGTACGGGCAGGTGGCTGAGCAGGGCTTATTTATTCGCGACAGCGAAAGTAATGTGCCTGAGCGCTCGGTTTTCTGGGATGACGAAGGCTCGCATCTCGATTTCACGCACCCTTCCGCCGTGCGCTGGTGGCAGAAAGGCGTCACGCAGCAGTTGCTGGAAAAAGGCATCGGTTCTACCTGGAACGATAACAACGAGTATGAAGTTTGGGACAGCGACGCGCGCTGCTACGGTTTCGGCAAATCGATCGCTATCAAACATATCCGCCCGGTTATGCCGTTGCTGATGATGCGCGCGTCGTTTGAAGCACAGCAAAGCTTTGCACCCGAAATCCGTCCGTATCTGATCTCACGCTCCGGCTGTGCGGGTATGCAGCGTTATGTGCAGACATGGAGCGGCGACAACCGCACCAGTTGGCTGACGCTGCGTTACAACACGCGTATGGGCATCGGGATGAGTCTGTCCGGTCTGTACAACGTCGGGCATGACGTCGGTGGATTCTCCGGCGATAAACCGGATGCCGAGCTGTTTGTCCGTTGGGTGCAAAACGGCGTAATGCATCCGCGTTTCACCATTCACTCATGGAATGACGATAATACCGTGAATGAGCCGTGGATGTATCCGCAGGTGACACCGCTGATCCGTGACGCTATTCGCCTGCGCTACCGGCTGTTGCCGTATTTCTACACGCTGCTGTGGCAGGCGCATGCTGAAGACGAACCGATGTTGCGCCCGACATTCCTCGACCACGAGCATGATAAAAATACCTTTGCCGAAACAGACGATTTCCTGATGGGGCGCGACTTACTGGTCGCCAGCGTTGTAGAAGAAGGCCAGCGTGAACGCCGCGTTTATCTGCCAGATAACGGCATCGGCTGGTGTGATTTCTATACTGGCGAGTGGTTTGCCGGGGCGCAGACAATCACGCTGGATGCGCCGCTGGATTGCCTGCCGCTGCTGGTGCGTGCTGGCGCTGCGCTGCCGCAATCCTGCCGTCTGGCGCATGTGGAGGCCAGCAAGGATTTGATCAGGGAACTCCATGTTTATCCGGCACCGGGTCTGGCGGAATCAAAAGGATTGTTGTTTGAAGATGACGGCGAAAGCCACCGCTGGGAGCAGAATCATGCGCTGTGGGTGAACTGGGAAATTACCAGTAACGACCAGCGTATTGATATTACGCTGACGCAGCGTGGCGATTTCAAACCGGCGTGGAAGACCCTGAACATTGTTCTGCCGAAAGGTGAAGCGCGCAAACTTTGGGTGAACGGCGTGGAGGCGAACAGCTACAGTCTGTAGTTTTTTCAAACACCTCCCTCTGTACAAGGGGGAGGTAGATCCGGCGCTTATTTAACAGCCCGTTTCCGAGTTTTCTTTTCCGCTACGACCGACTTCACTTCACTTTCAATCCAGCCATCGGCAAGGCGTGTTTTCAACATTTCACCGGGTGCCGTCTGGGCGGTTTTCTTCAGTAATGTCCCTTGCGGTGTGGTTGTGACGCTGTAGCCACGGGCCAGTGTGGCCAGCGGGCTGACGCCTTCGAGTTGCGTACAGGCAGTGCCGAAACGTTGACGACTTTCCGTTAGTTGCGCTGACATGGCCTGTTGCAGCCGGTACTGAAGTTGTTGCACCCGCTGCTGGGCGCGGTGAATGCGCGGTTGTGGTTGTTGCTGTGTCAGCCGTTGTTGCAGCCTGTCGGTGCGGCGCAGCATCTGGCGCAGATGATTTTGCATCGCTTCATCCAGACGGCGGCGCAGTTTGAACAGTGCGGTTTGCTGGCGCGCGAGACGTAAATGCGGATGCTGTTGTTGCAGGCGATGATTCAGGCGCGAAAAACGCTGCGCCAGCTGTGCAAGGTAATAATCCATCGCCATTTCAAGACGCTGTTGTTGTGACTGAATCTGGCGCAGCAGTTCCAGCTGGTTACGGCTGATCAACTCTGCGGCGGCCGACGGCGTCGGCGCGCGTAAATCAGCCACGAAATCGGCAATCGTTACGTCAGTTTCATGGCCAACGGCGCTGACAATCGGAATGCGGCTGGCGAAAATTGCCCGCGCCACGCGCTCGTCGTTAAAGCTCCACAAATCTTCCAGCGAACCGCCACCGCGCCCGACAATCAGCACATCGACTTCTTCGCGGGCATTGGCGAGCGCAATGGCGCGGACAATTTGCCCCGGCGCATCCACGCCCTGAACGGAGGTCGGATAGATGATGACGGGCAGGGAAGGATCACGGCGTTTGAGCACGTTCAGCACATCGTGCAGCGCGGCCCCGCTGGCGGAGGTAATCACCCCGACGCATTTCGCAGGCGAGGGCAGTGGCTGTTTGAACTGCGTGTCGAACAGCCCTTCGGCGGCCAGCTGCTGTTTCAGTAAATCGAATTTCTGCTGCAATAAACCGTCACCGGCTTCCTGCATACTCTCGGCAATCAGCTGATAATCGCCACGCGGTTCATACAACGTAATGGTCGCGCGGACTAAAACCTGCTGGCCGTTTTGCGGGCGAAACGTGGTGCGGCGATTGGTATTGCGGAACATCGCGCATTTAACCTGCGCGCGGTCATCTTTGAGTGTGAAATACCAGTGGCCGGACGACGGCTGGGAGAAATTTGAGATCTCACCGGAGAGCCATACCTGACCCATTTCGTTTTCCAGCAACTGTCGGACCGTCTGATTCAGGCGGCTTACGGTAAAAATAGGAGGCGAAGAGGGTATCGACATGTGATCCAGATCAAATTCAAAAACAGAGACTTAATCGAACGATACTACATGCCCGCAAAAGGTAATCAAGAAGTTTTTGAAATAGTTCTGGTCGGAACGCACCCTCACCTGTATACTCCCGCTGCAATATTTTATCTTTTCCGCATCCACCTTGGTGAGATATTGCCCATGCTACGTATCGCTAAAGAAGCACTAACGTTTGACGACGTTCTCCTTGTTCCAGCTCACTCCACAGTTCTGCCTAATACTGCCGACCTCGGTACTCAACTGACCGCTAAAATCCGTCTGAATATCCCTATGCTGTCCGCAGCTATGGATACCGTGACTGAAGCGAATCTGGCGATTGCTCTGGCGCAGGAAGGCGGCCTCGGATTCATCCACAAGAACATGTCTATTGAGCGTCAGGCGGAAGAAGTCCGTCGCGTGAAGAAGCATGAAAGCGGCGTTGTTGCTGACCCTAAAACGGTCACTCCTGCGACCACTTTGCGTCAGGTTAAAGAACTCACCGAAATTAACGGCTTTGCCGGTTACCCGGTTGTGACCGAAGAAAACGAACTGGTCGGTATTATTACCGGTCGTGACGTGCGCTTCGTGACCGATCTGGAACAGCCTGTGACGGCGGTAATGACGCCGAAAGAACGCCTGGTTACCGTGAAAGAAGGCGAAGCCCGCGAAGTCGTCCTGCAGAAAATGCACGAAAAACGCGTAGAGAAAGCGCTGGTTGTTGACGCGCAATTCCATCTTCTCGGTATGATCACCGTAAAAGACTTCCAGAAAGCCGAACGTAAACCAAACGCCTGTAAAGATGAGCAGGGCAGCCTGCGCGTCGGCGCTGCGGTTGGCGCCGGCGCTGGCAACGAAGAGCGTATCGATGCTCTGGTTGCGGCGGGCGTTGACGTTCTGCTGATCGACTCCTCACACGGTCACTCCGAAGGCGTTCTGGAACGTATTCGCGCCACCCGCGCAAAATACCCGGATCTGCAAATCATCGGCGGTAACGTCGCAACTGGCGCAGGTGCACTGGCACTGGCTAAAGCGGGCGTGAGCGCGGTTAAAGTCGGTATCGGCCCGGGTTCAATCTGTACCACCCGTATCGTCACCGGCGTTGGTGTTCCGCAAATCACTGCCGTTTCTGACGCGGTTGAAGCGCTGGAAGGCACCGGTATTCCGGTTATCGCTGACGGCGGTATCCGCTTCTCCGGCGACATCGCCAAAGCTATCGCTGCCGGCGCAAGCTGCGTGATGGTCGGCGGTATGCTGGCAGGTACTGAAGAATCTCCGGGCGAAATCGAGTTGTATCAGGGGCGTTCATACAAATCTTACCGTGGTATGGGTTCTCTGGGCGCGATGTCCAAAGGCTCTTCTGACCGTTACTTCCAGACCGATAACGCGGCTGACAAACTGGTGCCGGAAGGTATCGAAGGTCGCGTTGCCTATAAAGGCCGTCTGAAAGAGATCATCCACCAGCAAATGGGCGGTCTGCGCTCCTGTATGGGGCTGACCGGTTGTGCTACCATCGACGACCTGCGCACCAGGGCTGAGTTTGTTCGTATCAGTGGTGCAGGGATCCAGGAAAGCCACGTGCACGACGTGACGATTACCAAAGAGTCGCCGAACTACCGCATGGGTTCCTAATCCCACAGCCGCTGCTGCGCATCGGCGATCCTGCGTTGGAAACTGGCTCAAAATGCTCATTTACGTCATGTAAACTGCGCTTTTTCGCCAGTTTCCGCCTTGCCTCACCTTTGCTCGCGAGCGCCTGGATCGAGTCATTACAAATTTATATCCAGCCCGATATTTCCGGGCTGATTAATATTCCGTTTTAACGCTTTTATTGCTTTCTGGAAAACGCCCCCTCATGAGCGAAAATATTCACAAGCACCGTATCCTGATCCTCGATTTCGGCTCCCAGTACACCCAACTTGTTGCGCGCCGCGTGCGTGAACTCGGTGTCTATTGCGAACTCTGGGCCTGGGACGTAACCGAAGCCCAAATCCGTGAATTCAACCCGAACGGAATCATCCTGTCCGGCGGCCCGGAAAGTACCACCGAGCACGACAGCCCGCGCGCCCCTGATTACGTCTTCGAAGCCGGTGTACCGGTTCTGGGCGTCTGCTATGGCATGCAAACCATGGCAATGCAGTTAGGCGGCCATGTTGAAGGCTCAAACGAGCGCGAATTTGGTTATGCGCAGGTTGAAGTTCAGACTGAAAGCGCGCTGATCCGCGATATTCAGGATGCCCTGAGCGAAAACAATAAACCGCTGCTCGACGTCTGGATGAGCCACGGCGATAAAGTGACTGCCATACCGTCTGATTTCGTGACCGTTGCCAGCACCGAGACTTGCCCGTTTGCCATTATGGCGAACGAAGAAAAACGCTTCTACGGTGTGCAGTTCCACCCGGAAGTGACGCACACCCGTCAGGGCCTGCGGCTGCTCGAACGTTTCATCATGGACATCTGTGAGTGTGAAGCTCTGTGGACGCCAGCGAAAATCATCGAAGACGCCGTTGAGCGCCTGCGCGTTCAGATTGGCGACGATCACGTGATCCTCGGCCTGTCCGGCGGCGTTGATTCCTCCGTGACTGCGATGCTGCTGCACCGCGCCATCGGCGACCGTCTGACCTGCGTGTTCGTGGACAACGGCCTGCTGCGTCTTAACGAAGCAGATCAGGTTCTGGAAATGTTCGGCGATCGTTTCGGTCTGAACATCGTTCACGTTGCCGCGGAAGACCGTTTCCTGTCTGCGCTGGCAGGTGTGGATGAGCCGGAAGCGAAACGTAAAATTATCGGCCGTGTGTTCGTGGAAGTCTTCGACGAAGAAGCCTGTAAGCAGGATGAAGTGAAATGGCTGGCGCAGGGTACCATCTACCCTGACGTGATTGAATCCGCTGCTTCTGCCACCGGTAAAGCCCACGTCATCAAATCGCACCACAACGTGGGCGGTTTGCCGAAAGAGATGAAACTGGGCCTGGTTGAGCCGCTGAAAGAGCTGTTCAAAGACGAAGTGCGCAAAATTGGTCTGGAACTGGGCCTGCCGTACGACATGCTTTACCGTCACCCGTTCCCGGGCCCGGGTTTAGGTGTTCGCGTACTGGGCGAAGTGAAGAAAGAGTACTGTGACCTGCTGCGTCGCGCTGATGCAATCTTCATCGAAGAACTGCACAAAGCCGACCTGTACAACAAAGTCAGCCAGGCGTTCACCGTCTTCCTGCCAGTCCGCTCTGTTGGCGTGATGGGCGATGGCCGTAAATACGACTGGGTGGTCTCACTGCGAGCAGTAGAAACCATCGACTTCATGACCGCGCACTGGGCGCACCTGCCGTACGATTTCCTCGGCCGCTGCTCCAACCGCATCATCAACGAAGTTAATGGCATTTCCCGCGTTGTTTACGACATCTCCGGTAAACCACCGGCGACGATCGAGTGGGAATGATTTCGCGTCTGGCATTAGCCTGCACGTAAAAGCAGTAAAACAAAAAAGCCCGCATCACTGCGGGCTTTTTTGTTTTTGTGTCTGGCATTTTCTGGCACTGAATAGCGAGAGGGCGCTGGCCAGCCGTGCGAGCGGGACAGAAAAATAGCTCCTGCCAAAATATTAATGTATAAATAATTGATCCTCCCTGAGCTGGCCTGATATGCCTTTATTGGGGATGATTTATACTGCTTCATCTGCCCGTAAGCCGGGCTAACACAGACATTGGTGCAAAGTGATGCAGTGATCATGGGCGACGGGTATCTATCGTAAATGTAGTCGTAATCACTCTTATACTCAGGCCTGAAAATTTCTCTATGGAATCGAATCCTCACGCGCCGTTGACCAGTTTTATTGATCTCATGATGGATGCTGTTTTTGCGGTCGATGCCCATGCCAATATCGTATTTGCGAGCGCATCATGCGAACGTATTTTCGGCTATACGCCGAAGGAAATGGTTGGCAAAAACATGTTTGATCTGATGCTGCCTGAGGATCGGGAAGTCACCCGAAATTCGGTGGTTGCCGTCATGTCTGGCCATCCTCAGCTTCATTTCGAGAATCGTTACGTTCACAAGAATGGGCAAGTCGTCAACATCATGTGGTCAGCACGCTGGTCACCGGCCGATCAATTGCGCATTGGCGTTGCCCGCGATATCACTGAACGCAAACGATCCGAATCGTTGCAGTCTGCGCTTTATTCCATTTCCGAAGCCGCTCATACCGCAGAGGATTTACTCAAACTATTCCAGCGTATTCATGAAATCGTCGGCACGCTGCTTCCTGTCGATAATTTTTCGGTTACGCTCTACGACAGTGAAACCGGTCAGCTGAGCTTCCCTTATCACGTGGATGAGTTTCTGCAGACGCCGGACCCTTTTACACTGATCCCCGGGACGTTCTACGCAGAGATTATTCATACCGGGCTGCCGCTGCTGATCACGCCGGAGACGATGTCTGCCCGTCTGGAAGAGTTACGAATTTCTTTTGGCATGAATCCATTTTGCTGGCTGGGTGTTCCGCTTAAGTCGCATAAAGGCACGATTGGCGTGCTTATGGTCAAAAGCTATCCGGGGGGCGTGAGCTACAACGAGCAGGATCAGGAGTTATTGCAGTTTGTGTCGACTCAAATTGCGACTGTTATTGAGCGTCAGCAAATGCAGGCCCGGCTGCAGTATATGGCGAAATATGACCAACTGACCGATCTCCCGAACCGTGGTTTTTTGCACGATCGCCTGAAGGCCGCGCTCTCCACTGCACGTGCGGGGGAAGAGCAATTGTCCCTGTTGTATATTGATCTCGACAAATTCAAACAGGTTAACGATACGCTGGGCCATGGTATTGGCGATTTACTGCTGCAAGAGACCGCCTCGCGCCTGAAGTTGTGTGTGCGCGAATCGGATACCGTCGCCCGTGTCGGTGGTGATGAGTTTGTAATTTTGCTGCAAGGGTCTTCATTACCCGGGCATGCTGCCTGGGTGGCAGAAAAGATCCGCAACGCTTTCAATGCTCCTTTTACCCTGGAGGGACATCGTTTGACCATTGCACCCAGTATCGGGGTCGCACTCTACCCGGAGCATGGTAACGACGAACGCCAGCTTCTCGAATATGCTGACAAAGCCATGTATTTAGCCAAAAACAAATCACTAAATAACGATTAGGTGGGGATCATTTTCAGAGAAACCTTCTTCTTAAAAGCCATAAAAAAACGCCAGCAGGATCGTATGATCTGATGGCGTTTTTTTATGCCTGAAATCCCCTCAGGGCGTTATTTCAGGTGTGCTGCAAACCCGGTTTTCTCTGGCGTAATTTCGGCTTTAAGCGTCAGTGAAGGGATTTCATAATCGCCGCCGTTTTGCTGGCGGAATGCGATCGGCGTTGTGGTTTCCAGTGTATCCAGCCGCGTCGCCAGCTCATCGCAGAGCTGATTAAAGCGTGCTTCATCCGTACGGCCGGTGCGGTAGAACACCAGCGGCGGAAGTACGGAGAAACCGGGGTAATGCAGGATCCCGTGATGGATAGGGAACAGTAAATCATCGATCGAACCGTTAATTCCGCGCGGGCCATAATGAGGTTCCCAGCCACCGGTCGTCACCATCAGCAAGGCGCGTTTACCCGACATATTCCCTTCGCCGTAACGGTCGCCCCAGTGCGAATCCGAATGTTCGCCCACACCGTAGGCAAATCCATAGGCGTAAACCCGTTCCACCCAGCCTTTCATGATAGCGGGCATGGAGAACCACCACAGCGGGAACTGGAAAATGACGGTATCTGCCCATCGGAGTTTTTCCTGCTCGGCGTTGATATCCGGGCTTTGTGTCCCGTTTTTAAACGCCCGCTGTGAGTCCTGAGAGGGATGAAAAGGAATATCCGGTGAAGGCGACGTGTTATCACCGGCATCCAGCGGCGCTTTCCACTGCATGGCGTACAGATCGGAAACCTGTACGCTGTGACCGGCGGCCTGCAGATGTTTAACCGCAAAATCTTTCAGCGAACCGTTCAGGGATTTGGGTTCCGGATGGGCGTAGACGATTAAAATATTCATGACGAACTCTCCGTTAAGTGATGAAAGCAGAGTAGGTCGTCGTCAGGTATAGTTAAAATGAATTTAAAATATACCAGGTATAGCCATGAATAATTTCGGTCGTCTGGATCTCAATTTATTGCTCACGCTGGACGTGCTGCTGGCGGAGCACAATGTGACGCGGGCGGCGCAACGCCTGAACCTTTCGCAGCCTTCAATCAGTGTTCAGCTGGCGAAGTTGCGTGATTTTTTTGACGATCCTCTGCTGTTGCCGGGCCCGCGCGGGATGCGCCCCACTGCGCGTGCCGATGAATTACGTGAACCTCTGCAACAGGCGCTGGCCGCTCTGGCGTCTGCGGTTTCTGCCGGTGACGTTTTTGACCCGTCGAAGGCGGCGAATACCTGGAATCTGGGCGCGGCGGATTACGGCGAATCCACCATTGTATTGCCCGTCCTTCAGGCATTGCGCACCAGTGCGCCCGGAACAAAGCTGGCGATATTTGAAACATCGCCGGTGCGGATTATGCGGAAAATGGAGCGCGGAGAGCTGGATCTGGCGTTTCATACGGGCGAAGCGGTGCTGAAGAATTTACACAGTGCATTATTGTTTTCAGAACGTTATGTACTGGTCGGCAGGAAAGGGCATCCGCAACTCAGAGAGCCGGTCACGGTGCCGGTGTTTTGCTCACTTGAGCATGTGATCGTTTCGCCCGACGGCGGGGGATTTCAGGGCATCACCGACAGCACGCTGGCAGATACCGGATTATCAAGGCGGGTGGTGCTCTCCGTGCCGCATTTCCTGTTTGTGGTTCAGGTGCTGCTGGCCACCGATTTAGTCGCCATGCTTCCCGAGCGTCTGGTAAGGGGCAATGTCGCATTGCAACTGACCGAACCGCCTGTGGAAATTCCCGGTTTTGAAATGCATATGTACTGGCATGAGCGTTCGCATCGCGATCCGGCGCATATCTGGCTGCGGGAATTTATGAGGAGTGCGGTGTGATTCAAAGAGTAAAGGCAGCCCTTCTGGCTGCCTCTCAAAACGCTGACCAACGTCTCTGACTTAGTTCGACTGGAACAGTTTTGTGTCGTTTGCCAGACCGTCAATCACGACTTTCAGATCGTTTGCGGTGACTTTCTGGGTGTCATTGGAAATCTGTTTACCAAACCCTTTACGCACGACTTTAATTACCGGTTTTCCGGTGCTGGCGTCAATCAGCTCACCTTCGAAATAGACTTCGGTATCGCGTGTGCGGTGGCCGCTGGCGGTTTCAGCACTGGCAATCACCAGCGCAACCGGGATCACTTCATAGAACTGCAAACCTTCCGCAGAAGTGTTTACGCCCGTGATCGCGCCACGGAAAATCAGGGTGCGCGGGCCGGCGTGATCGGTCAGTTGCAGGCGTTCGCCCAATGCAGGTTTCATGCGGCTGTTGGCGTAATCGAGTACACCCTGCAGCGTCTCTTTGCTGATTTGCGCCGTCGGTTGCGGTTCCGGGTAGAAAGTAATTGGCTCGTACTTCAGGTAAGAGTAATTGGCTTTTTTAAAGGAAGGATCGATCCAGCGCAGCACCGGGTTACCTGATGGCGTTTTTACTTCTGTTAAATTTGAATAGTCGCCGAGGAAGCCGGAGAATTTTTCTTTTTGCGTGACATGGCTTGTACAACCAGCCAATAACAGGGTTCCGGCAACCAGTGCTGTTTGTATTAGTTTAGTTTTATTCATTCTAACCCTCTAAAAATTTTAAGGAAGACAACGTTATGTATAGCACTGCTGTGGAATTTAACCGCTTACCAACAAAGATAAATTGATATTTGTCAGAATCAGAAAAATACACGAACGCAGGCTAATGACTTTCCATTTAATTATTTATTTGGTGAATGAAATAAATAGTATTCGCCTTTAGGGCTGTCACCCGTGGCGGTGATGGTCCAGCCTTTTGCCAGGTAAAATGCGACAGAGTTTTTACTCTTTACTAAACATTTCAGTGAGCCGCGGCGGGTAAACGTGGCTTCACAAGCATGAAGCAGCGCAGAGCCTGCACCGGTTCGCTGAAACCGGGGATCGATGAACAGGTTATGCAGAAAATTTTCCTGCGTGAAAATTGAGGCAAACCCCAGCAAATGCCCGTCACGTTCTGCGACCAGAATTTTTTCGCCAATAACCGCACGATCAAAATCTTCCAGCTGAAAATCGTCGTCCAGCCATGTCCAGGTGTGTTTGCGGGAAGCCAGATACACTGTGCGTAAAAACGGGCGGTCTGCCTCTTCATAGGGACGGATGTGAAGTAGTGATGGCAAAGCGTGAGTCTCCGGAGCGGGGCAGGTCATTGTTGTATCAGTCTATTGTAGTACGCAACTCACGCGACGGTGCCAGTGATTTTGCATGAGCGCAATGAGTTTTTGCGGCTGTCGCGGCCAGCAGATGTTATCCCGATAATGGCTTGTTACTCTGAAAGGCGGCAAGACGCCCCGTCAATGTACGGGGCATATTTATAGCCGGACTGATTCAGCTCCGCATGTCATCCAGTTCCTGTTCCACCAGTTGCATGGATTGCAGCGCGGCCAGCGTATCCTGTGCTTCTTCTTCATCAAGCAGGCTCATGGCAAAACCGACGTGCACGAGAACCCAGCGGCCGATTAAATCGAGGGTTTCGCCTTCGCAGACCAGCGCGATGTTGACTTCACGCCGCAAACCACTGATGTCGACTATTGCCGGCTGATGAATGTCCTCGCCAACTGACACCACCTTTCCGGGAATGCCTATGCACATTGCTGCGCCTCCAGCCAGGAAAGCCATTCATCCATCCCTTCGCCGCTTTGCGCCGACAGCGTGATCACCTGTATGTCCGGATTAACCCGCCGCGCAAAGGCGATACAGGCGTTCAGGTCAAAATCGAGATAGGGCAGCAGGTCGATTTTATTGATGATCATCAGAGAGGCGGCGGAGAACATGTGCGGGTATTTAAGCGGTTTATCTTCTCCTTCGGTAACGGAAAGTACGGCCACTTTATGTTTTTCACCCAGATCAAAGCTTGCCGGACAAACAAGATTACCGACATTTTCGATAAACAAGATGCTGTTATCCGCCGGATCCAGCCGGTGGGCGGCATCGTGGACCATTTGTGCATCCAGATGGCAGCCTTTACCGGTATTTATCTGAATAGCGTTCACCCCGGTTGCCCGGATCCGATCGGCGTCGTTTGTCGTTTGTTGGTCACCTTCAATCACTGCGCAGGGGGTGCTGAGGCTTATCCGGTTCAGCGTCTGGGTCAGTAAGGTTGTTTTGCCTGAACCGGGGCTGGAGACCAGATTCAGCGCCAGAATGTGTTGTGCGGTGAAGTGTTCACGATTATGGGCCGCCAGGGCATTATTTTTAGTCAGCACATCCATTTCGATTTGCAGTAAACGTTGTTGCCCCGCAACGGGTCCGGCAGGATCCTGTTCGTCAGGCTGCGGTATACCGGCATGATAATGGTGATGCACATCGCCGGTGTGATGGTAGTGGTGATGAATGACCACGCTGTGCTGATGTGCGCTGGCGTGATGATGGCTGTGGTCGTGGGGATGGTGATGGTCATGTGTGTGGCTGTCACCTTCGATTTGGTGCTCGTCAGCTCCGCAGCCGCATGTAGTACACATAAGGACGACTCCTGTCGGTATTGAACCGCATTCACTCAGTGGCTAATTGTTTCAGTTGCAGGCTGTCGCCTTGCTCGATGCGTAAATTATAACTGCCGCATTGCGGGCAACCTGCGCCGTGGCGTATCACGTCGACAGCCGTGCTGCAATCCCAGCACCAGGCTATCGCCGCGCGTACAGAGATATGCAACTCACATCCCTGTGCCAGCGTTTGCTGGCAGACCGATTCAAAGCAAAAACGTAAGGCGCTTTCCTCAATGCAGGAAAGCGCGCCAATTTCCAGCCAGACGCCGGTGACTTTACGTGCACCGTGTTGCCGTGCCTGCTGTTCAATCAGTTCCAGCGCGCTGTAGCACATCGAAATTTCATGCATGCTATTTTCCCCGGCGGTGGAACAGGGCACGACGGCTGGGATCGCGCGGAGCATCGGCATCTGCCACCGGCAATGACAGCGCCATGCGCACACTCTGCTCAGCCAGCGCAATGCCCTGTTCCGGTGTTAACGCTTTATCTACCGGTGACATCAGTGAGCAGGAAAGATACTGGCGCCGCTCACCCTGCTGATTGCCGATTTCGCCCTGTAAAAAAGTGACATTGCCGCAAGGCAGTTGCAGTGCCAGCCGATCGCCCGGAGCGCGGGATAACCACACCTGATCCGGTCCGGGCAGGATCAGCAGGCTCAGCGTCCAGGGGGTCAGCAGGCAACCTATCCACTGGTTTTCAAACAAGGTAAAACCGCAGGCTTTGACAGGAATGGCAGCACGATAAAACGGTAATCCGCTCATCTGCCGGTCAGCGACGTGCCGGAATGCCGCTTCCAGCCAGGTTGCAGGGGATGTATCAAATCCGGTTTGTTCCGGCAAACCGGTGTTGTCGGGTAATGCGGCCGGCAGAATCGATGACATATCGCTCATATCTGACTTTCCGTGGTGAATGGCACTGACGACGATAAGCAGGTTGTCGGATAGTCTGCTTTCTCCTGAGCCGTTTTTTCACGGATCCCGATACCGCTTTCGCGCAGCACCGCAAGGATCTGTTGCATCGCCGGGATAATAGCTTGCTGTACGCGAGGGCTCAGGCCGATTGCGGGTTCCAGCGACCCGGGTTCAACGCCAATTAGCGTAATCTGACGGGGAAATTCGTCCGTCAGTCGCAGGGCCATCAGCACATCCGACAGCCCCAGCTGATGCGGAGATATTTTTCGGGTGAAAAGCGCCGGGACTTCTTCATTGCATAATTTTGTCACGGTGCCCGGTGCGCTGCCGGTCAGCACCGCATCGGCGACAATCAGGTGATCGCGGCAGGCCATCGTCTCAATCAGTTCCATTCCGGCGGTGCCTCCGTCCACGATGTCTATTTCCGGTGTAAAAGCATAATGCTGGCCCAGCGCTTCGATAATTCTCACGCCTGCCGCTTCATCGCTAAGCAACAAATTGCCTATCCCGAGTACTAATATCTTCATGACAATACCTTCAGGGGTTACAACACCTTCACCCGGGTGACTTCGTTGCCGTTCACCGCGTCTACCACATGTACTGCGCAAGACATACAGGGGTCGAAGGAGTGAATGGTTCGCACGACTTCCAGTGGTTTGTTCGGATCGGCAACCGGAGTTCCGACCAGAGATTGTTCATACGGGCCAGCTTGCCCTTCAAAGTTACGCGGGCTGGATGTCCAGGTAGAAGGCACTACCGCCTGGTAGTTCGTGATTTTACCGTTTTTAAAAACAACCCAGTGTGACAACATGCCGCGCGGCATTTCACCAAAACCGACGCCCCGGAATTCTTTATCGGGTGACAGGTCGGGTTTGATAAATGTCTGATGATCCCCGGTGCCGATGTTGGTCACCAGCGCCTGCCATTGTTGCGCCAGCGTGTTTTTCAGCACACAGCAGTGCACGGTTCGGCCAATAATGCGGCCCATCGTCGAGTGCATCTGGCGGGTTTCCAGCGTGTTGCCCGTCAGCGTTTTATACAGTCCGACGACTTGTGCAAAGTGCGTTTCGGTGTCTTCATGCTTTGCGGCCAGGCTGCATAGCATCCAGGCGAGTGGCCCGACTTCAACCGTTTTGCCGTAAAATGTGGGGGATTTTACCCAGGAGTATTTGCCGTCTTCCTGCCAGCCGGTGTATTCCGGCCGTGTCAGGCCTTCCCACGGCGCCAGCGGTTCATCGTCCTTATACCAGGCATGTTTACCGCTTTCTTTAATGCCATTGATCAGGAATTCATCCTGATGGCTGGTAAAAGGCCGGTAGCGGGCAAAATCACCGTTTTCCAGATAACCGCCTGCCAGCATAAAACTCCCCCCCTTATTATCGGTCGGCAGCTCCGGCACGCTCATGTAATGATCGGCACCTTTCCCCAGCGTCAGCCACTGCGGATAGTGGGCTGCGATCACCGCGCAATCGACCTTGTAGACTTGCTCAATAAAATCGCCTAAGCGGTCAATAAAGGATTTCACATACATCAGCCGCTCCAGGTTCAGTACACCCGGTGAATCCAGATTAATGGGGTTCGCCACACCGCCCACCGCCAGATTCTGAATGTGCGGGGATTTGCCACCGAGAATGGCGACAATCCGGCTGGCATCCCGCTGACACTCCAGCGCCTGGAGATAATGGGCGACGGCAATCAGGTTTACTTCAGGGGGCAATGCCATCGCCGGGTGGCCCCAGTAGCCATTGGCGAAAATCCCCAACTGTCCGCTGTCGACCAGATCCTTGATCTTCTTCTGAACTTTGGCGAACTCGGCAGCGCTGTTTGACGGCCAGTCCGATAAACCTTTCAGAAGCGCTTCGGCTTTATTGGGATCGGCTTTCAGAGCTGAAGTGACATCGACCCAGTCCAGTGCAGATAGCTGGTAGAAATGAACGATGTGATCCTGAATGCTGTGCGCCGCCAGAATCAGGTTACGGATGTATTGCGCATTGACCGGAACATTGACCCCAAGGGCATTTTCCACAGCCCGTACTGAGGCAATTGCGTGAACGGTGGTACACACGCCGCAGATACGTTGCACGATCATCCACGCGTCACGCGGATCCTGGCCTTTAACGATTTCTTCCATTCCCCGCCACATTGTCCCGGAGGACCAGGCTTTGGTGACTTTCCCTTGCTCAATTTCGCAATCAATGCGCAGGTGCCCTTCAATACGGGTAATAGGATCAATGGTGATGCGTTGGCTCATGCTTTACCTCAGCCTGATAATTCTTATGAACGCCTTCGGGCGCGGGAAGAACCGGCAGTAGCCGTATTAATAAGATGTATGCACACACTTCGATGGCGACAAAACCGATAGAAATCAGAACTTCTTGTGCGGCAGGGAAGTAGTGGTAGCCGTTGCCGGGATCAAAGGCCAGCATCGAGTAACTCAGTCGCCACAGTGCTGCGCCAAATAGCATGCTGAGGCCACCCAGGAACAGAAAGCGCGAATCTTCGCGTGTGGCGTGCAGCCGGAACAGCACAAGTGGCAGTGCCATCAGCGCCGCTTCGCACCAGAACATCACGGAGAACCTGTCGCCGGCGAACAGATAGTGGGTTTTGTGGTGCAAGATAATTTCGCCAAAACGTAAGGCGAGAAACAGCACCAGGAGCACCTGGGTAATGCGGCTTAGCCGGATAAACAGCGGTTTTTCATTGGCACCGCGCCCCCGTAAACCCGCCTGCACCAGTGCGCCTTCGAACATCACAATCGAAAACCCCATGATGAATGCGGTCAGTACCGAAAGCAGCGGCAGAAGCTCATAACTTTGCCAGAGCGGATGCACTTTAAATCCCGCTGAAATCATCAGTGATCCCATGGATGACTGGTGCATGGTCGGGAGCAGTGCGCCTAACGCGATAATAAAGAACATCACCTTGTTAAGACGTTTGAGTGCCACTTTCCAGCCGAAACGTTCGAGCACGACGGGCGCGAATTCCAGCGCCATGACGCCGATGTAGATGGTCATACACACGGCGGTTTCGAACAGCACGGACGAGGTGTTGAAAAAGCCAGGGATGTAGAAGTAGGGCAGATTCCAGTAGCGGCCAACATCAATGGTGATAGACAAACCACCCAGCGAGTAGCCGAACAGGCTTGCCAGCAATGCCGGTCTGACCAGCGGGTGGTATTCGCCACGATTGAAAACGTAGACGGCCCAGGCCAGTGCCCAGCCGCCGCAGGCAAAGCCGGTGCCGACCAGCAAATCAAACGCAATCCATAATCCCCACGGGTATCCGCCGTTTAAGGCGGCGACCGAGCCGATGCCAAAGAGCAGACGGCGCAAAATCAGCACCGCGCAGATGACAACCAGCGGAGCCAGCAACATAACTGGCCAGCTGACCAGACGCCCGCCAAGCGGGCTGGCTTTATGCGTCGTCATGGTCGTTCTCCTTATGTGAGTCGTCGTCATGCTTTTCATCGGTTTTGCGGTCGTTACGGGTATTGCGATACACCAGCACCGACAGCCCGGCTAATACCGCCAGCGGCAATATCATCCCTTTATAAATGGTGTGCTGAACGTGTTCAGAGCGTTCGCCAGTCGACAGCTCATCGAGTTTTGGTAGCATCAGTTTTTGGTACGGAACACCCGCCAGAACCAGAACCTGCGTACCGCCGCCTTCTTTTTCACCGTATACGTAGTTATCGTAATGGGGCACTGCATGCAGATAGGTATCGTCAGCATCCAGTGTCTGGCGTGGATAGTGATAGTCACTGCCCGATTTTAAGGCGAGGCGACGTTTTGCCTCGCTGAGCAGATTTTCCCGTGTGCCGAAAATCACTGCGCCGGTGGGGCAAACCTCCACGCATCCGGGTAATCCGCCTTTATCCAGCCGTTCCAACCCTTTCTGATTGCACAGTTCGCATTTGTGGATCCTGCCTAACGGGTTTTCATAATCGAATTTAGGCACGTCAAAGGGGCACGCCACCATACAATAACGACACCCGGTACAGATGCTGGCGTCGTAATGCACTACGCCGGTTTTTGCATCTTTTTTCAGTGCGCTGACCGGGCAGACCGTGACACAGTTAGGATCCACACAGTGCATGCACTGTTTTTTGATATAGGCATAACCGTTATCGAGCTGGTCCTTGTTCTGACCGTCGCCGGAGCTCCAGACCTGAATAATGTTATTGGTGTAAGGGCTGAGCTTATCGTTGTTAGACCAGGTGGCGCTGCCGCCCGCGTAGATCTGGCTTTCCGGGTTATAGGCCAGTTCGTTGACCTGCTGGCATTTGGACACGCATGCCTGACAGCCGACGCAGAGCGTTGAATCGTAGAGCATGCCCAGCGCACCGGGGATCGGCGGTTTATTGGTGGCCGCTGCACGTCCGGCCAGCGGCGCGCCCGCTAACACTGCGCCAGCGCAGGTGAGTTTAAAGAAGTTGCGTCTGTTCACGGCTTAGTCCTCCCTGGAGGCTTTATCAGCGTCCTGCCGTTCCCGTTTTTGCTGACGCCCCAGCTCGCGTACGGTCATCAGGCTGACCCCGGCGACGATGCCCAATACCCCTCCAATCAGGCCGACCGCCGTGGCTGAAACATGACCACCTTCAGGCGCATTTGTTGCGGGTTTTTCTGTCCGTGGCGTCGGGTTCGCCACATTGGCCAGCTGGGAGATACCTTTCGTAAAACCAACGCCTTGTTCATTACAGCCATAGCAGGGATGTCCGATACCGACAGGCCAGATACCCCCGCCGATATCGCAGAACTGCAATGTCGGGCAATTGCCATACGTTTCCGGCCCTTTACACCCGAGATGATAGAGGCACCATCCCTGACGATGTCCTTCATCGCCAAATTCTTTGGCAAAACGGCCTGCATCGAAATGCGGACGTCGTTCGCAGTTTTCGTGGATCAGACGGCCATAGGCAAAGGTGGGGCGCCCTGATTTATCCAGCGCCGGTGGCCGCTGATAGGTGATGACATGTGCGACGGTGGCAAGAAAATTGTGCGGGTTCGGTGGGCAGCCGGGAATATTGATAATGGATTTGCCCGGTAGCGCTTCCTGCAGGCTGACGGCTCCGCTGGGGTTGCTGCCCGCAGCCGCGACGCCGCCCCACGAGGAACAGGAGCCGATAGCAATGATGACCGCGGCGTGTTCCGCCACTTCACGGATGTGCTCGACAATGGGCTTACCCGCGACCATGCAATACACGCCACCGTCTTTGACGGGAATGGAACCATCGACAACCAGAACATACTTCCCTTTGTACTGTTCTATCGCCCTGCGTTTGTTTTCTTCTGCCTGATGGCCAAATGCCGCTGACAGGACTTCGTGATACTCAAGTGAAATGGTATCGAGCAACAGATTCTCAATTGTCGGGTGCGTTGCTCTTAACAATGATTCGGTACAACCCGTGCATTCCTGCGCGCCTATCCACAACACGGGGGGACGTTGTGGCGAAACAATCGCTTTTGCTATATCTGCGGCGGCTGTGTTTGTCAGCCCCATTGACGCGGCAAGTGCGGCACAAAGCTTCATAAAATCACGGCGGTTAATGCCATGATGGGAAAGCATCACATTTTCCCCTGCCATTTTTATTATTTTCCTTTCACCAAAATTAGCTTGCTCAATAAATCCTGAAAGTAGAAAGGCGGCACTCCGGCAAACCCACGAGGCTTACGTCAGTAAGCCAATGTAGCCAGCCGAATGAAACCAACCCATCTGCAACCTGAAAGATGACGGATTAAAACGAAGTAAATCGGTAAATATGTTAGTAAGAAAATTAATTTAACAAGCTTGATCCTTATCAATAACTTTAGGGTTAGTATTATGAATATTCTTAATGCGTAATATTTCTGAAAGAGTGTAATTAATTATTTTTTGTTTTAATTGTTTGAATAAAAACGATTTTGTTGTGTGCGTGAAGGTTTTTTAACAGGCGGGATTATGAAGGTGACGGGGTGTTCCGGAATCTATGTGCATTGAGTGATTCGGGTTAAATAATCTCAATAATAGAAATGAAATAAGTTGTAATAATAAGATGCAGCGCTCATTCATACTGGAATTTTTGTTATAGAGAATATTATTCATTAAACACCGGTATGATAAGTGACGGCAATTATCACTGCCTCATGGCTATTTTTATTACCGATGAAGGATCCATTTTGAGGCCGAAATGATGACCAGACCTTAATCCACCAGTATGTGTGACAAGGTCTGGCCGTTTATGCACTAGTTCTGACTAATCAGTAGCATTTCTTGCGCCCCGGCGTTGATCTGACGACCATTTTCCGGCGTAGTTTTTGCGTTTGTCTGGAAACGTTTCACTGACTGCTGCAAATGCACCACCTGATGTTGCAGTGAGCTTGCGGCTGTTGCGACTTCGGAAACCAGAGAGGCGTTCTGCTGGGTCACGCCGTCCATCTGCTGAATAGCGATATTAATCTGGGAAATCCCGCGCGTCTGTTCGCCCGAGGCCAGCATCACTTCATCCATAATATCGACCACTTCTTTCACATCAACGGTGACTTCATTCATCGTGGTGCCGGCCACTTTTACCAGGCCTGCCCCTTGCTCAATACGGCTGAGAGAGTCATTGATCATGGTGCCGATCTCTTTTGCCGCCGTCGCACTGCGCTGAGCCAGCACGCGAACTTCAGAGGCTACCACGGCAAACCCCCGGCCTGCTTCCCCTGCACGGGCGGCTTCGACGGCGGCGTTCAGCGCCAGCAGGTTAGTCTGGAATGCAATGCTGTCGATGACGCCAACAATGTCACCGATTTTGGCTGAACTCACCTCAATCGAATTCATGGTGGCGACCACTTCAGACACCACGTTTGCCCCACGGGCCGCAGAGTCAGACGCTTTGAATGACAGTTTGTTTGCTTTACGAATGCTTTCTTCGTTGTTTTTAACCGTGGCCATAATCTGCTCCATGCTGGAAGCCGTCTCATCCAGTGAAGCCGCCTGTTGCTCGGTCCGGCTGGAGAGGTCGATATTGCCGGAAGCAATTTCTTCCACACCGGTTCCGATGGCATCCGTACTGTTACGGACGACCTGCACCATATTTTCCAGCCCATCGCGCATGCGTTGCACGGCGGCAAAGAGCTTGGCGATCTCGTTTTTCCCTGCGATATCAATGCGTGCCCGCAAATCGCCTTCGGCAATACGGTCGAATACGGTAATCGCATTGTTGAGCGGTTTGACGATCAGATTGGTCATCACTGACCATGCCAGCCCGGCCAGCGCCAGCGCGCAGGCAATCGAAATGTAGAGAACGTATTGCATGCGGTTCAGGCGATTGCTGGAATCATCATAAGCCACGTCAATACTTTTCAGCTTGTAGACCACCAGCGCCTTTGAGGCTTTATCGAACGCGCCATACAGTGCCGTTGATTTCCCGGCAAACTGACGATATTCATCCAGTTTACCGGCTTCCAGTGCGGTAAATGCCGGGCCAATAAACTCTTTCATCAGGGCGTCGCGTGTGGAGGCCATTTCTGCGGCAATGACCCGTTCTTCTTTGGATTGCGGATATTTAAGATAGTCCTGCCATTTCGCACTGGCGCTGTCTATCTTGCCACGGGCACGTTCCAGCGCGGCTTTAGCTTTTTCAGTATCACCGCTGCCCACCAGCGATTCATACAGACGCAAGTCAAGTCGTCCACGAAGCAGGAGTTCTGAACTTTCATTCAGAGCGACCAGCCCCGGCAAGACTTCAGTATCCACATGAGCGAACGATTTGTTCCCCGACTGCACGGCAACCAGCCCCAGAATGCCGACGAAGAGCAGCAATGCAGTCAGTGAGAAAATCATCATACTAAGTGCAGTTCGGATCTTTATTTTACGAAACATTGAATATTCCCTTTTACCGATAGAATCGTGAAATGGAGAGCGGTGTTGAAAGTAAAATCAGCAGAAAAACAAAAAACCAGGAAGCAACCTGCGTGACTTCCTGTCAGCAATGGAGATTAATTCTTTGCGTGCCCGCCAGAGGTGTGGGCTAAAAACGATTTCAGCTTTTCACTGTAGAATTTTGCTGACATCGTGGTGCCATGTCCGCTCGTCTCAGCGCTCGCCGGGATGAGGAACAGTTCAGCCTGTTTTATCTGGTTTAATTCCCCTTTCAGGATCCCTGTTTCGACCGGATTACGTTCGTCATCCGTAGAATTAATGATCAGCATCGGGGCGGTAATGTGGCTTAAGGCCGGAAGGGCATTAAAGTTAGCGGAAGCGTTCCAGATATAAATAAAGTCGTTGGCATCTGCGGTAACGGGGGCTGCGAGGCGCTCGTCAACCAGCTTATCGGCCAGGGCATGGGTGGGTGCTTTATGCTGATAGCCCAGCGTGCCACCGGTGGTAGCAATGCTGAACATAATGTTGGCGGTTTTCAGTGCCGGGGGTTGCTGGTGATAGTTACCGTCCGCCCAGGCGGGATCGTTTTTGATAGATTCGACCAGCATACGGCGCATCATCCAGTTACGGCCCGACAGTTCATTGGGCTGTGATGCCATCGGAACCAGCGCGTCCATCATTGACGGGTATTTTTCGCCCCATAACCAGGTTTGCATTCCGCCCATGGAATAACCCATCACCAGCCGTAAATGGGAAATACCCAGCCCTTCTTTAATTAAACGATATTGAGCGGTAACCATATCGTCATAATCGTAATGCGGGAATGCCATACGTAAACCATCTGAAGGTTTTGATGATTTTCCTGAACCAATACCTTCCGGGATGATAATAAAATATTTACTGATATCCAGTGCCTGTCCGGGGCCGAATAACTCACCGCCGAACCCCTGGGCTAATAAAGCGCTGACGGGCTGATTAGTACCGTGAAGTAATAATACCGCAGGTTTGCTTTTATCTCCGAGGGTAAAATAATGAATGCGCAGGTCATTTAACTTCTCACCGTTATTAAAGGTGAATTCTTTAGCGACCCAGTCGGCCTCTTTCGGGGGCGGAAATGAGCTTGCCGCCTGAACCAAAGGTGACATGGTTAACAGAATGGCGCAGGCCATCCCTGATATCATGCGAATGAACATAATAGAGACTCTTAAGTTATGTGCAGGTTTCGGGAGTTAGATATTAGTTTTAATTGATAAAAAACCCAATAAACATCAATATCATAAATGGAAAACAGCATTTTAAACTGTTTATTTGTCTTTCATGAATATATCATTTATTCAGTTTTTCTTATGTTGGTCTGCCACCCGAATAGATTTAACGTTTTAAGTAAAATGAATAACAAGAGTCTTTCTGCCGGGGTGACCGGAATTTCCATTAATATCTTTTTATCAGATATCGCTGCCTTAGTTGGCTGAAAACCTCGTATTATGTAGTAGTGATATTTGTCAAAGTAAATTCCTGAATTTACCTTAAGGGAAGAAGAAAGTTAATAAGTACAATTATGGTGTGATATAAAGCAAACCGGGGGGGCAGTTCGCTAAGTTAAATTATTCCCGTATCCGCTAAATAAATGGGGCAAGAACAAGACTTTCTTATTGCTGAACCCCGATTTGCTGTTGCAGGTACATCTGCTTTAGTCCCGCTAATTTTTTTTCGCCGAGCAACATACAATCCCGAAAATGATGAGCAACAGGGTGATGATGTGATAAGTCTCAAGCTTATTACCGAGAAAAACGATCCCCATGATACCGCCTGATACAGGGATCAGATGCGTGTAGATTTCACTTCGTGTGGTGCCAATCATCGAAACGCCTTTGCTCCAGAAGACGTAGGATAGCCATGAAGGGAATACGATCAAATAGAGGATCCCGACGATAACCTGTGGCGAGGCCTGGTAAATGACACCGTGGAAATCTTGCGCCAAAGCGGCATGCAATAGAAACATCGGTATCAGAATGAGGGTGCCGATCAGTGAACTAAAGGCGACAAACGAAGTGTTTTTCACTTCTTTATTTTTCAGCCGTAACAACGCGCAATAAAAAGCCCAACTCAACGCGGAAATAATCGTCAGCACATCGCCCCAACCAAACGTCTGTAAGCTGCCTGCACCTCTTGCATTGGAAAAGGCAAGGTAGATCACGGCTGCTGTGCTGGCGACCACGCCTGTAATATTGCGCAGGGAGATTCTTTCATTGAAAATGAAATGATTAATAAATAGCACCAGACAAGGCGTGCTGGATATATAAATAGCGGCATTAAGTGATGTTGTATATTGCAATCCGATGTATAAACTGAGAGGGAAACTGACCTGGCCTAAAAAAGAGAGTAAGGCGTTCATGCCTAAGTGATTACGCAGGGTGGGGAAATCATGAAGGAAGTTTTTCCAGTAAAATGCAAGCATAATAACAGTGGTTCCGCCCCAACGTATCAGGCTCAATCCATAGGGATCGACATATTGTACTAATATATGACCCACAACATAATTACCGCCCCAAAATATTGCTGCTAATGCCAGTAATAAATACGCCACATATCACCTCTTTCATGAATAGATAAAGCCCGGCAATTTTTGTCGGGCCATTTTGATTATTTTAGTGTATTCATTTTTCCCATGAGTTGATCATAGTAACGTTCGGCCGTACGTAATCTGAGCAAACATCCGATATAAAATTCTTTACGCGTTTCCGGGTATTTCTCTGCGATGACGTCAATGACATTGTAAAGCCAGTCGTCGCCGTGCTTGATGTCGATGGTAATATGCTCTGTATAATATTTTACATCTCTGTCTATAAGCCCCAACCGTAAGCACCCGTTCACTAATTTTTCGTATTGCGGCGGGTCCAGCACTTCTGTCATTGCCATGACGCCGAGCAATTTGTAGTAATGCTTACGGTTGACCGAACCGAGCATAAAGGCGTTGTGACCCGCCAATGCCTCGACGCCATACATATCGACATAATGGTTTTCAGGCAGCGTAATATCCTGTCTGGCTAATACATCTTTGTAGAGATTGACGTGAGTAAAAACATTGTCTCCGTGTCCAATCTCATCCCACAGGTTTTCACTGATGGTTCCACGCGTTTCTGGTTGTGAACCAATAAGGGTGTAGGCGACCAGATCAAAAAATATCAGGTTTAACGCACTGTCGCTTTTGAAGAAATAATAAAGCTGTTCAACTGAAGCGTCTTTTTCCAAAAATTCGAAAACCGGGTGGTGTGAAGCTCTGTGCTTATGCCATACCGTTTTTAAAAAATCGCCATAATGCGCAGAACTTTCGACTTCTTGTGGAATACTCAATCCGGAAAATTCATTGTCCAGCCAGCAACATTCAATTTTATCTTTGATCTCAAGTAAATTGCTATCATATTGCCGGGCCGCCGGGGCGGATAAAGGGTGGGCGAGCAGGCTTTGGTAAATAATAAACAGAGTATGTTGGATGATTTGCTGATCAGCGACAGAATTTTTTTGATAAGCGCGTTCAAGAATATAATCAACTTTCTCCTTTTCCGGGAACCTATCACTTTCTCCATTAATATAAGCCAGTAATGCTTTCGTAAACCCGTAATCGTCGTCGGCAAAAACGGGTTCAATTTTTCGAAGATTAAACATGCTATTTTCCTTTGTTAATAGGCTTACTTATTTTGTGGTTATGATGGGGCTGAAATTTGTGATATGTGTCACATAAAGACATTGCCAAATTAACAAAAAGGGCTGTTTCAATACGGTTCCGGAAGAGATACGGGCTTGTGCCAGCCTGCAGGTTCCCTTAATCTGGTCGAAGTAAAAATATTTACTCATGACTCGGGGTGCCCGCTGCAAAGCAGGGCTGAGATTTTACCCGTATTACCTGATCTGGATTATGCCAGCGTAGGGAAGTCAGGTATCTCTGCTCCCGATACCGCCTTCTTTCGCGCCGGTGGGGAGAACTATGAATACCCGACCTTCCGTGTTTCCCGGCGCTTTAGCCGCCACTTCATTGCAACAACTTCGTGCCTCTGCGCCACTGGTCCATTGCCTGACCAACGACGTGGTGCAATCCTTTACGGCAAATGTCCTGCTGGCGCTTGGTGCTTCACCGGCAATGGTGGTTGACTCTGCCGAAGCCGCGCAGTTCAGTTCGATTGCTGATGCTTTGCTGGTGAATGTCGGCACGCTGACACGTCCTCACGCTGATGCAATGCAGGCCGCTATTCATGCGGCGAACCTGTCCGGAAAACCCTGGGTGCTTGATCCCGTAGCCGTCGGCGGTTTGAGCTGGCGTACCGAATTTTGCCTCGAACTTATCAAACTTTCGCCAGCCGCTATTCGCGGGAATGCCTCTGAAATCCGTGCCCTTAGTGGCCTGAGTGCTTCCGGCCGTGGCGTAGACAGCGGCGATGATTCCCTGTCAGCGTTGCCAGCCGCGCAGCAACTGGCGCGTGAAACCGGTTCGATAGTGGCCGTCACCGGTGAAACGGATTACGTCACCGACGGGGAACGCAGCTGGTCGGTTCCAGGCGGACACCCGATGATGACCCGCATCGTCGGTACCGGTTGTTCATTATCCGCCGTCGTCGCCGCGTTTACAGCATTGCCCGGCGAGCGCCTGAATAACGTTGCTGCCGCGTGCCGCGTGATGTCTTGCGCCGGAGAACGTGCGTGCGCCGTGGTGAAAGGGCCGGGCAGCTTCACGCCGGAATTCCTGGATAATTTGTATTTAATGCGCGAAGCGTGGCTGAACGGGGAAAGCATGTGATGAAAAGAATTAATGCGCTGACCATTGCAGGCACGGACCCGAGTGGTGGCGCAGGAATACAGGCGGATCTGAAAACTTTCTCGGCGCTTGGCGCGTATGGCACCAGCGTGATTACCGCGCTGGTGGCGCAAAATACCCGGGGTGTGCAGTCCGTTTACAACATCTTGCCGGATTTCGTTGCCGCACAGCTTGATTCAGTGCTCAGCGACGTGAGGATTGACAGCACTAAAATCGGCATGCTGGCGAACAGTCAGATTGTTGAGGCGGTGGTCGAAAGGCTGAAATATTATCAGCCTCCTTTTGTGGTGCTTGATACCGTGATGCTGGCAAAAAGTGGCGATCCACTGCTGTTACCGGAAGCCGTAGACGCCGTGCGGCGCTTGCTTATCCCACGAGTTTCGATCATTACGCCAAATCTGCCTGAAGCGGCGGCTTTATTGGAATGCCCGGTGGCGGCGAATGAAACCGAAATGCGTGAACAGGGTGAAGCGTTGCTGGCGATGGGATGCGAGGCTGTGCTGATGAAGGGCGGCCATCTGAGCAATGAGGAAAGCCCGGACTGGCTGTTTATGGCGGATTCACGCGAGCGTTTTACCGCGCCACGCGTGAACACCCGGCACACGCACGGCACCGGCTGTACGCTGTCGGCGGCGCTGGCGGCTTTGCGCCCGCGCCACAATAACTGGGCTGATACCGTGCAGGAAGCTAAAGGCTATTTGCAACAGGCGCTGATGCAGGCCGACTCTCTGGAAGTTGGCCACGGCATCGGGCCGGTGCATCATTTCCACCGCTGGTGGTAAAAGCTGGTCAGGCGAGGCGCCGGGTTTCGCTCAGCGCCTCTTCTGCTTGCGTGAATTTCGCCAGTGCCTGCTGCAAATGCACCGCATCAAACGGGTTTAGCGGAAAGAATTTTGTATCTTTACGCGGGCGAAGCATCACACGGATTTTATCCGCTGAAATCCGTTCAAACAGATAACTGGCGATATCCTGATTCTCTTCATCTTTCCAGGAGAGCAGCAACGCAGCATGCTCGCCGCTGCGGCGTCCGATGAACTGCTCATGCAACCAAAGGCCTTCACATTCGCCGTCTTTCTGAAGTTTTTTACCGTTGAACCAGGCGGATTCTGCCACCGTCCATAATGCCTGCGGCGTTATTTGCTCATGCAACTGACGCCATAAAGGCTGGTTGTTATCCATCTGCCAGCAGGCCATCCCGAGATAATCATTCAGTTCACGCCAGTCATTTTCCAGAGACTCTTTCAGCTCTGGCTCCTGAATATGCATAAACTGCTGCAGGCCGGTAGCCTGTTCACCCAGCTTGTTATAGGCGATGACCGTCATGGTCCGTGGCGTGCGGCGGAACGTTATCCATAGCAGCAGTTTGGGGATACGGAACGTAATCGCCTGGACGGTGAGCTTGTAACGATTGCCACGGGACATGACCAGCCCGCTGGAGGTGCCACGCTTGTCCTGATAATTTCTCACCAGCACAACGCTGTTCTGACCCATCCAGCCCGTGACGTAATGCTCTTTTTCGCTTTCCGCCACATCCAGATCGCGCGCGATCTGGCTGATTTTCTCGACATCGAGCTGAGAGAGGGACAGTGACTGATCGGCACTGTAATAACTTTTTTTCAGGGCGGCTGCTGCAGGCATAACGATATCCACGAAATTGATGTGGTTTACAGCTTACCCTAAGTTGTCATACAAATTTTAGGGATCACCCGCAAAATTAGCATGAAGCCCGATATGCGGGGGGATTTGGAACGGGAAATTCATTCTGCATCAAACCAGTCGCTGTTTTGCTCGGCAATGGGGGTGATGGTGGAAATCATTTCCTGCAGATGAATGCGCATGGCTTCTTCAGCGGCATCAGGATCGTGTGCTTTCAGCCCGTCAAAAATGGCATAGTGCTGTGCAATCAGATTCTCGGGCGGCGAAACTTTGCTGAGCGTCAGGAAACGAACGCGATCCATGGTCGCCTTAATATGCTCGACGGTTTCCCACGCCAGGCGGCAGTCAATAATTTGCGCGATGGTGCGGTGAAATTCATCGTCGAGCAGCAGGAATTCCTGTGTTTGCTGGCTTTTAGCCGCCAGTGTCTGGCGCTCAAGATTATGTTCAAGAAGTGTCAGATCTTTCTGTGTTGCCACCATCGCCGCACGACGGACTACCGCGGTTTCGACCGCCTCACGAATGAAGCGCCCGTCTGCAACCCGCCGGGAAGAAATCTTCATCACATAGGTGCCGCGTTGCGGTAAAACCTGAACCAGCCCGGCTTCAGCAAGCTTAATGAAGGCTTCGCGGACCGGCTGGCGCGAAACATTAAAGCGTGTGGAAATTTCCTTCTCCGACAGGAATGCCCCCGGTGCGATGGCACAGGTGACGATATCCTGACGCAAGGTGCGATAAATCTGCTGATTAACCGGCACATTACTGAGAAATTCAAAGGAGTCTGCCATGGGCGAAAATCGTCTTTAAAGTCGGGAAACCTTAATACTAACATGAGTTTTCTCATGTTTTTGAGATTGTTAGCGCAAGAATTATTGAGAGTTAATATGCTCGCGGCAATATAGTTTTTTATAGGCCGCCGGCGTGATACCCAACAGTTTTCGAAATACCCGACGAAAATAGGCCACATCGTTAAATCCCGTCAGACGTGCGACGTCGGCCACGTTTCCGGTATTAGCCAGCAGCAGTTTCTCTGCGCCAGCAACCCGTTGTTTATGCAAAGCCTCTGTCAGCGTCATCTGAAAGGTCAGGCGGAAAACCCGTCCGAGATAATCGGCGTTACAATGAAGCCGTTCCGCCAGTTCCGATGCGCCCAGTGGCAAATGAAATTGTGTGGTGATCAGCTGACGGGCTTTGTAAGCCAGCGCCACACCCGGTCCATCAGGCTGCACGTTATCAGGCCAGGCGCGTGAAACCTCCTGTAAAAGCAAAATCAGAAAAATTTCCAACGAATTGCCGCCGCGCTCCTGCTCATATAAAAATAATCTGAACAGGGTTAACAGGGTTTCACTGTCCCTGACCTTGCAATGCTGTGGAATATTCAGCTGTAAAGAGGGACTATTTTGCTGATGTTTAATTGTTGCCTGATTTTTTACAATATCAAAATGCAGCCAGTAAAACTTTAATTCAGGATCAAACGCCGTTATCCCTTTATGTTCCCTGCCGGGAAACAGAAGTAAGCTTTCCCCTTCACTTAAATCAAAACGGGTATTCTCCTCCTGCAATGAAAGCTGGCCACGGATAACATAAATCAGCTCATGAGAGCTGAGTTTTCGGGTCGGATGTGTGCCCATTCCCCGTGAGATAAACAACCCGCCATTCTGAACCTTTACCGGATAATTTACTGGAAACGTAAGCATTTCTGGCCTCTGTAAAGCACTCTTTCAGGCGGTTAAAGCCTGAAGGTAGCACAAGGTGTGCTGGGCGCCAGCCGTGCGGAAAGAGGTTTTGATCTGCTTCACAGATTCTGTGTATGAGTCGGAATTGTCCCGTTTAACTACTTTTCCCTCCTCTTGTTGGTGTGGTTTTCCTGTGCCAGATTTACGACGTACCTTATTTCTCGAGGGGCTGATGTTCATAGTTAGCCTTATTTAACGAGTTCCTACAGCTTATAAAAAACGATATAAAAGCGAGGAAAAAATGCCAACAGATTCTGTTAATACCGGTTCATCGCCGGTAAGAGGCGAGGGCGGAATAATTTCTGCTAATGCCAAACTTTCTGTCAGTGAAAAAATTGGTTATGGATTAGGTGATGCAGGCGGGACAATAATTACCTGCCTGATCGGCAGTTTTCTGACGTTCTTCTATACCGATGTTTTCGGTCTGACACCGGCTATTGTCGGTACGCTGTTTATTTCGCTGCGCGTGATCGATGCGATTTCCGATCCCCTGATGGGCGTTCTGGCTGACCGCACACAAAGCCGCTGGGGGCGTTTTCGTCCGTGGCAATTGTGGATTGCGTTACCCATCGGCGTGGTGGGTTTCCTGACATTCAGCGTACCGGGATGGAGCGGTGACGCCAAAATTGCCTACGCGTTTTTCACCTATTTCCTGCTGTCCATTTCTTACACCGCGATTAACGTGCCGTATTGTGCACTCATCAACACCATGACAACGGATCACCGCGAGGTTATGTCCTGCCAGTCCTGGCGCTTTGTATTATGCGGTGTGGCCGGTTTTCTGGTATCGGTCGGGTTGCCGTGGCTGGTGCAGGTGTTGGGAAAAGGCAATGCGGCGGTGGGTTATCAGCAGGGCGTCGGGCTGCTGTGTGCGATTGCAGTAGTGATGTTTTTATGGTGTTTCTTCAGCGTGCGGGAACGTCTGCCGCTGGCGCTGCTCGGACAATTCAGCGTCCGCGAGCACATTCGCGGAATGCTGAAAAATGACCAGCTTTTGCTGGTGCTGCTGATGTCTTTCCTGCTGATCAACGTGTTTAACCTGCGCGGTGGCGGCTACATGTATTTCATCACCTATGTGCTGAAAGGCGGCGCGGGTTACGCCTCGATGTTCTTCGGTATGGTGACGCTGGCGTCGATCCTCGGTGCGGTTATCGTCAATCAGCTGACAAAATTTATCGACAGCGTGCGCCTGTACATGATCACTAATCTGGTACTGGCGGTATTTTCCTTATTGCTGTGGTTTGTTCCGGCGGGGGAGCAATATCAAACACTTTGGCTGGGCATCATCTTTGTGCACTGCGTGATCCTCGGTTTCACACTGCCGCTGCACTTTTCCATTATGGCCTTCGCCGATGATTACGGTCACTGGAAAAACGGCATCCGTTCTTCCGGTATGAACTTCGCCTTCAATCTGTTCTTTATCAAACTGGCATGGGCATCGAGCGCCGGGATCATCAGCTTGGTCTTCATTCTGGTGTCTTATCAGGCTGGCGCAGAGCACCAGACTGCCGCATCGTTGGGCGGGATAACTTTGCTGGAAACGTTGTTGCCTGCGGCGATGCACTTGCTGCTGGCGGGCACACTGATGTTCTGCAAACTCGATAACAAGCTTCTCTCACGGATGTCGGGAGATCTGGCCGCCAGAGTTTAATTTTACGACAATAATTTCAGGAGGTTGTATGCCGTTTTCTCCGGTTGATTCTTTAGAAGTGCCATTGCAGAAAGTGAATGTTTCGGACGCTTTTTGGCTTGAGTATCAGCGTCTGGTAAAAGATGTTGTGGTGCCCTATCAGTGGAAGGCGCTCAATGATGAAGTGGCTGACGCTGAGCCGAGTCACGCCATTGAGAATTTCCGTATCGCCGCCGGGCAGAGCGACGGCGAATTTTACGGGATGGTTTTTCAGGACAGTGACGTCGCTAAATGGCTGGAGGCCGTGGGCTATTTACTGGCGAAAACGCCGGACCCGGCGCTGGAAGAAACCGCTGACCGTGTCATCGAACTGGTCGGTACCGTTCAGCAGCCGGACGGTTATCTGAATACCTATTTCACGGTCAAGGAACCACAGCAGCGCTGGACAAATCTGGCGGAATGCCACGAGCTTTATTGCGCCGGGCATCTGATCGAAGCGGGCGTGGCTTACGCCCAGGCGACCGGCAAAACGCGTCTGCTGGAGATCGTGTGTAAGCTTGCCGACCATATTGGTGACGTTTTCGGGCCGGGTGAAAAGCAATTACATGGCTATCCCGGTCATCCGGAAATCGAGCTGGCGCTGATGCGTTTATACGAAGAAACCGGCGAAACACGCTATCTCGATCTCACGCGTTATTTTGTCGAACAGCGTGGGGCACAGCCACATTTCTACGATATTGAATATGCAAAGCGTGGCAAAACCTCGCACTGGAATACCTACGGTCCGGCGTGGATGGTGAAAGATAAAGCCTACAGCCAGGCGCATCTGCCGATAGCGTTGCAGACGACGGCTATCGGGCACGCAGTACGTTTTGTCTATCTGTACGCGGGTGTCGCGCATCTGGCACGGCTGAGCCAGGATCAGGAGAAGCGCGAAGTCTGCCAGCGCTTATGGGAGAACATGACCCAGCGGCAGATGTACATCACCGGTTCGATTGGTTCACAAAGCAGCGGCGAGGCGTTTTCGTCGGATTATGATTTGCCTAACGATACGGCCTATACCGAAACCTGCGCGTCGATTGGCCTGATGATGTTTGCCAACCGCATGTTGCAGCTCGACGCCGACAGCCGTTACGGCGATGTCATGGAGCGTGCGCTCTACAATACCGTGCTGGCCGGGATGGCGCTCGATGGCAAACATTTCTTCTACGTCAATCCGCTGGAAGTGCATCCGAAAAGTATCCCGTTTAACCATATTTATGACCATGTAAAACCGGTCCGGCAGCGCTGGTTTGGCTGCGCCTGCTGCCCGCCCAATATCGCGCGGCTGCTGGCATCACTCGGCCATTACATTTATACCCAACGCCCGGAAGGCGTGGATATCAATTTGTATATCGGCAGCGACGTTGAGGCGACGATTGGGGGAAAACCGCTGCGACTGAAACAATCCGGTGGCTATCCGTGGGCTGAAAATGTGTTGATTGAAGTGGACACTGATGCGCCTCTGGAGGCTACGCTGGCGCTGCGTTTGCCTGACTGGTGCGCCAGCCCGCAAGTGACGCTTAACGGTAAACCGCTGGAGCTGAAAGGACTGACGCAGCGTGGCTATTTACGCCTGACGCAGGAATGGCAGAAAGGGGATCGTATCGACCTGACTTTGCCGATGCCGGTTACGCGGGTGAAAGGCAATGCCCTGTTGCGGCATGTTGCCGGGAAAGTCGCAATACAGCGCGGTCCGCTGGTGTACTGCCTCGAACAGGCCGACAACGGCAGCGAATTACATAACATACGTTTGCCACAGGACGCGCAGTTCCGCCTGATTGCGGGCAGCGGAATATTTGCCGGTAAAACGCTGCTGCAAACGCAGGGAGAACGACGCACCTCAAATCACGCTGAGCAGCAACCGCTTTACCGTTTCAATCCGGCTGCTGAAGAGACCGCGCCACAGACCATGACGTTTGTGCCGTACTTTACGTGGGCTAACCGGGGAGAAGGGGAGATGCGTGTCTGGGTGGATGAAATTTAAGGCAGGATAACGCTTATCAAAAGCCCTCACTCCGGAAGAGGCGAGGGCTTTTGGGCTGAGTTAAATCATGGGATCAGCTATGGGACAGTTTTATCTTTGCGGAATGCTTTGGGGCTTTAATGACAAAGAACACCAGAATCGCGCCGAGTGCGGCAACGCCGCCTGCCAGAATAAAGGCGCTGTCGAAATGGCCGGTGTTTTGCACAATGAAGCCTGTAACAACCGGCCCGACGATGCCTGATACGCTGCCGACCAGATGGATAAAACCGCTGGTGCCGCCAACGCGGGATTTATGTACGACGTCCTGAATAATCGCCCAGTAAATTGCGCCGGTGGTATACAGGAAGAAAATAGAAACAGACATCAGTACCACGGCCGGAACCACGCTGGTGACGATACCGGCCAGCGCGACGCAAATGGCCGCGGCAGACAGGCTGAAGACCAGAATAATTTTGCGCGACAGTAATAAACGGCCGGTAATATTGAAAATTTTATCGGAGATATAACCGCCCAGTGCCAGACCAACGAACCCGACAATCCACGGAATAACGGTGGTCAGGCTCATTTCTTTAATATTCAGACCGTGAGCCTGAACCAGATAAGAAGGGAACCAGCTGAGGAAGAAGAACAAAATATAGTTGTAGCAGAAGAAGGCGAATGCCGTGACAAGAATAATCGGCTGACGTAAATAATATCCCAGCCCATGCGCGGCGTGCGCCAGATCGTCTTCTTCGCTGATATTTTCATTCTTCATCTCATCGACTAAACGTAATTCTTCCGGCGAGACGCGTTTACTTTTCAGCGGGTTATCCGCCACGGTAAAGAACCAGACTGCCATCCAGACAATCCCGATGGCAGCAATCACCATAAAGGCCGGGCGCCAGCCAAAAGACAGGGCCAGATATCCGACGATTGGCCCGGCGACCGCGCCGCCGAGCGGTGAGCCGGCACTAAGCAGCCCCATCGCGGTGGCCGCTTTTTTCTTCGGAAACCAGCCATTGATCATCTTATTGGCGGATGCGCATATCGGGCCTTCGGCCATGCCGAATAATACCCGCAGGATCAGCATGGAATAAAAGCCAGTGGCGATGGCGGTCATACCGCAAAATACAGACCACAGCCCGACGGCTAATCCCATCACCACCGTTGGCCCGAATTTATCGACGGCCAGACCGCCGATGAAATTGAATATGGCATAACCAAAGAAGAAACTGCCGAATATTATCCCGAACTGTTCAGGATTAATGGTCAGCTCTTTTTCTATCATCGGTACCGTAATAGACAGTGCCACACGGTCGAGATAGTTGATCATGTAAACCAGGAACAGCAGGAATACGATGATCCAGCGTAGGTTCTTAAACATAGGTAAGGTGCTCCACTTGGTGTCGTTTTAATAGTGTTGCGTTCTTTGTAGGTAGAATATGAGGTACGGTTTGCGGGAGGATTAAAAAACCCTCCCGCTGTTTCAAACAATTAAAATAAAAACGGTCTTCAGAACGTCAGCAGAACTTTGCAGCAGGATCGCTGATCTTTCTCAAACAGCGTCAGTGCGGCCTCTACTTCACTGGCGGGCATCCAGTGCGTCACTAATTTTTCGGGTGCGATCTTCCCTTGTTCCATCCACTCAATCACCTGCGGGAAGCGGTGGCTGTTGAGGCGTGATGAGAACAGTGAAATCTCTTTGCTGGTAATACTTTGCTGCGTGAGGGAACTCGGTTCGCCCGAGAAGCCCATCATGCCGATACGTGCGGCCGGTGAGGCCAGCAAAATGGCTTCTTGCAAAATCGCCGGATGACAGGCTGCATCAACGATCAGCGTCGGGAGTACCCCCTCCGCGGTCAGCACATCTGCCACACTGCGTTCAGCATTGTTGATGGTCCAGTCGGCACCGCTGTCGAGTGCCATATGCAGACGTTCTTCAATGCGATCCGCGACGATCACCTGCTTCACGCCATACACGCCTTTCAGTACCTGGATCACCGTCAGCCCCATCGGGCCTGCGCCGTAAACCAGCGCAGTGTCCTGAGGTGTCGGTTTTAAAAAAGCGGTGATATTGGCTGCGATAGTAAACGGCTCGACCATGCTGGCGAGTTTGTCTGGAATGGCAGCGGGCACCGCATAGGCATTTTTCGCCGGGGCGCACGCGTAGTCGCTGAACCCTCCGTCACGGTGGACACCGATCACCTGCAATTTCGTGCATACGTTCGGCCTGCCAATAGAGCATGGATAACAGTGCCCGCAACTGACCACCGGATCGATGACCACACGTTCACCGATGCGTGCCGTGTCCACACCTTCGCCGACGCTGTCGATGTGGCCAAAGAATTCATGGCCAATCACCCGTGGGTATTTCGCAAACGGGTTGTGACCGTGGTAGATATGAACATCTGAACCGCAGATGCCCGCATAACTTACCCGAACTCGTACCTCGCCGGCGGCAGGTACCGGCAAAGCACGTTGCTCGATGACTAATTTCCCGGGTTCTTGTATAACGACGCTGTTCATTATTTGTTCCCTTACCAGTTCCACAAAGTACCGTCTTCCAGACGGGCCACCGGCAGATAGGCCGGTTCGTACGGATATTTCGCGGCGAGTTTTTCGTCAAACTCTATGCCCAGGCCAGGTTTATCACCAGGGTGCATATAGCCGTTGTCGAAGGTCCAGTTATGCGGGAACACTTCCAGCATCTGTTCGGAATAGCCCATGTATTCCTGCACGCCAAAGTTCGGTACCCACAAATCGAAGTGCAGGGCGGCCGCCATGCAGACTGGAGAGAGATCTGACGGGCCGTGTGAGCCGGTGCGAACCTGATAAAGCGACGCAAAATCGGCGATGCGGCGCATCCCGGTGATGCCGCCCGCGTGGGTCAGCGTGGTGCGGATATAGTCGATCAGCTGTTCTTCGATAAGCTGTTTGCAATCCCAGATACTGTTGAAGACTTCGCCGACGGCGATTGGCGTGACCGTGTGCTGGCGGATCAGGCGGAAACATTCCTGGTTCTCAGCCGGTGTCGGGTCTTCCATCCAGAACAGGCGATATTCTTCGATGCTCTTGCCAAAACGCGCCGCTTCGATGGGCGTCAGGCGGTGATGCATGTCGTGCAGCAGATGTTCGTCAAAACCGAATTTATTGCGCACGGCTTCAAAGAGTTTTGGTGTGAAATCGAGGTATTTTTCCGTGGACCACAGCTGTTCTTCCGGCCAGTTGCCTTTGGTCGCAGGCTCATAGGCAAGACCTTTACCTTTCGCCATGCCGTAAGTGGTTTTCATGCCAGGCACGCCGCACTGGGCGCGAATCGCCTTGAAACCTAACTCTTTATGTCTGGCGTAATCATCGAGCACTTCGTCAATGGAATGGCCGGTGGTGTGACAGTAAACCATTACGCCGGTGCGCGACGCGCCGCCGAGCAACTGATACAACGGCATATTGGCGGCTTTCGCTTTGATATCCCACAGCGCCATATCGACCGCAGAGATGGCAGACATGGTGACCGGGCCACGACGCCAGTACGCGCCTTTGTAGAAGAACTGCCAGATGTCTTCAATCTGGTGTGCGTCGCGCCCGATAAGCTGCGGGCAGACGTGGTCTTTAAGATAAGACGCGACCGGCAGTTCGCGGCCATTGAGCGTAGCGTCACCGATACCGGTCAGCCCGCTGTCAGTAGTGATCTTCAACGTAACAAAGTTGCGTCCCGGGCAGGTGACAAAAACTTCAGCATTCACGATTTTCATCGGTTACGACCTTTTGCAGTAAAAGTAGGATGCATTTTCTTTGGTTATAAATACGACTAATTGATACTACCATACAAGTATGTTGATCATTTTTTGCCGGAGACGATCACACTTTCTTCGGGGGGAGTTTCGCCGATCCAAAAGAAAACGCCTGTCATTGACAGGCGCTAATCAACCGGCCAGTAGGGAGTGAATCATTCCGCCAGCTGCATCACTTCATCCCATACCGCCTCATCTGCCGGTATGCCAAGGCGCAGGTTTTCCTGACGATTGAGTGCTGCCGTTTGCCCCGGATAACGGACATCCCGGCTGTTTTCAGCAGGTTCTGACTGGTTGACATACTCTGCGACGCCATCGGCCATGCGGTTTGTGAATTCAGCCCCGCCCAGCTGTGAAGGATCAAAAACCATAAAAATCTGGCTGGCACCGGTACAGCTGCCTTCGCCAATTTTGTCGATTTCATGGGTCGGCGAGCCGGCGGATAACAGTGCCGCCATGGCGTCGAGCACGATTGCCAGTCCTGAGCCTTTCCAGTAACCGGTGGGTAAAATACGCATGGAAGCCTCAATCGGGCCGGGTTCATCGGTCAGATGCCCGTCTTTATCGTAGCCGCCGGGGAAGGGGAGTTTTTCATTTTTAAGCCGTGTGACCTGCAGCTTGCCGTAAGAATACTGTGACATCGCCATGTCCAGCACAATCGGGCCTTTGGCTCTGGGAACGGCCATGACAAACGGGTTATTGCCGATGCGGGTATTTTTACCGCCCCAGGCGGGCATGCAGGATTCTGTATTGGTCCAGCAAATTGCGGCCATGCCACGTTCTGCGGCGTACCAGCCATAACTGCCGCCACGCATCCAGTGGCTGCTGTTTTTCAGTGCCACAATTCCCACGCCCTGTTCTTTTGCCATTTCCATCGCTTTGCCGACGGCAAACAGTGCGTTAGTGATGCCGATGCCCCGGTTGCCGTTGTAAATGGCGATGGCGCCGAGTGATTTTTCCAGCTCGGGTTTAGCGTGAATATTAACCCAGCCCTTACGGACATAATCAACAAAGCGCGCCACCCGGTTAAGACCGTGGGATGAAATGCCGTCACAGCTGGATTCTGTATGGATCCGTGCGCAAATCCGCGCACTTTCGTCATCAAGGCCAGCTTTTTGCAAGGCGCGTTGGATTGTCTGTTGCATAAGGCTGAATTCAATTCTTTGCATTGTCGGCTCCGGTGGAAAGTTCAGGTGAGGTCAGCGGGGAATATTCTTCTGTCTGACTAAGAATATTGTTATCGCCCCAACATTTTTCGTAAGGCCAGCCGGTCAGTTGTTCGGCGATTAAACGTGTTTCCGGCGTCACATCATATTTACTGCCACCGGCTTTCAGGCGTTCAATTTCATTGACCAGCAGGGAATGGTTATGGCGGGTAAGGCGAAACTTCATGGAGCTGTAAAGGCCAATCAGCAGGAAAACGACCGAGCCTGCGCCAAATACCAGCGTAATTCCGTATACCGCTTCCGTGGGCTGTGTTGCGCTTTTCGGCGTAAAACCATAATGTTGCAATAACAGGCCTACGGTAAATAACGCTACGGCCTGAACGGCTTTGCGCACAAATGTCATCACGCCAGCGAAAATACCTTCGCGGCGCTTTCCGGTCAGCATTTCATCGACATCAGGAATAAAGCTGTAGATATTCCAGCAGACATAACTGGTCCCGGAACGTCCCACGCCCATTAAAATAACGGAGAGGTAAATCAGCGCCATATTAAAAGGCAGTTGCAGCAGATGAATGGATAAAAATAACCCGACGCTCGCCAGCATAAAAAGTTGTGCTATGCGATACGATGCGCCATTGCCTAATTTCATACACAGGAAAATAAATAAGGCCACGCAGACAAACTGAATCAGCGTCATGAGCGTCATGGCATTAGACGCTGTCACGGCGTTTTGCCCGAGGACAAAAATAATGTAGTAAGCAAGGACTGCCCCGAGGACATCCAGCGCGACGTAGCCGCCCAGATACATCCCGACGTGCTGGCGGAATGTCCGCACTTTCATGGTCGAAACCAGGGATTTAAACAGGTGCTTCATGTCACGGCGAAAAGACAATTTCGGCGTGGCCACATCAACGGGGATAGGACGTTCCCAGGTGTAGAAGTAGAGCAGCAGGATCACCACGGCGAACAGCACGCCAAATATCACGCCCATAATCAGAAATGATGAAGACGAATCTTCCCCGAGATACGCAATAATACGTCCCGGAAGCCAGGCGGCTAATATCGCAGCGCCGGTTGAAAAGAACATTCTGACGCCGGTGAGTTTGGTGCGCATTTTAAAACTGGAGGTCATTTCAGCCGCCAGTGTTTCATAAGGCACAATCGCCAGAGTATAAGCGGCGTAAAATAAAATATACGTCAGCAGGTAATACCAGAATCCCATGCCGCTGACCCACATAATAATGTAGGTCACCATAATCAGCGGGGCACCAAATAAGAAGAAAAACCCACGCCGGCCATACTTTTTACCCAGCGGGTTGCGGTAAAAATTATCGGTGACATATCCCATCAGCGGATCGAAAAATGCATCCAGTAAACGGGCGGAAGCAATAACGGCACCGGCCTCAGCCGGGCTTAATCCGGCGTAGGTGGTATAGAAAAACATAATCCATAAACCTAATACTGCAAAACAACCGCCGCCGAAGAAATCTCCTCCGCCGTAGGCCAGCATATTTTTTACCGATATCGGTCTTTCTTTATGATGGTTAATCATAATGTCCCCAACTTGACGGGTATAAATAAGGGTTTAGCCCACGGAAACTCACGGAGATATAAATACCTCTGGCGAATTACTCAGTGACATCGGCAAAGTAAAATTAGATAACACCTTGCTACCATACAAGTATGCTTATGCCGTTTTATCAGCAGGGATCACAAAAACAAAGGCAGAACACTCCTGTACTGCAAAGCAGATCACAGTACAGAGAATGAACAGGCAGGACAGGAGAAGGGCAGGGGATTAGCCGAGTAATTCGCAGTTTGGTGGTAAACGGCACTGAATCGCGTTAGGGAGAACGTCAATGCGGAACTGTTTTCCGGTCAGCGGCTCGCCGTCGAGATTGAATGTCATATCGTGCGGCGCGTTGATTTCCAGCCACGGCAGGCTGGCGGAAACGATGTTCTTGTTCTCTTCGTTGTTGATCAGGCTGCGCAGGAAAGAAGGCAGCAGTTCTTCGGAGGTCAGCAAACGCAACTGCAATAATCCGTCGTTAATCAGCGCATCCGGGCAAATTTGCTGCCCGCCGCCGGCCTGACGGCCATTGCCTATACCGATAACCAGCGCGTCACCCTGCCAGCTAAAATCCGGCCCTGTGATTTCACAGCTGTCCGCTTTCAGCGTATCAAGGCGCAAAAGTCCGTGGATAAAATAGGAAACCCCGCCGAGTGCGGCTTTCAGTTTTTCCGGCGTTTCGGTGGTGATCCGCGTGCCAAATCCGCCGGTCGCCATATTAATGAAGAAGTGCTGATCGTTTACTTTCGCCAGATCGATATCCACGACGCGACCTTTCACCGCCAGCTGTAAGGCCTGCTCCGGCGCAAGAGGAATATTGCCGGCTGTGGCAAAATCATTCGCCGTTCCCAGCGGTACAATGCCCAGTACCGGGCGTTTCCCTTCGAGTTGCGCCAGCGCACCGGCGACTTCGTTGACCGTGCCATCGCCGCCACCGGCAATCACCGTCTCGCAGCCCAACTCTACGGCTTCTGCCACATAGCGCGCGGCGTCTCCGTGTTCCCAGGTGACGCGCACGCCGAGTTTCACGCCTTCATCCCGCAGCGCGCCGACGGCTTCCCGCAGTTCTTCATTCCCTGCACCTTTTCCGTTTAAGATCAGCAGTGCAGCGCCCGTGTCCGTCATATCATCTCCTTATCATTCATAGACTTTAACAATAGATGATAACAACCGTATTTGACTATCGGATTAATCACTTAATAATTTAATCGCCTGTTAAATAATTACCGTTAAATTTATTCAAAAATGACGTATTTCTCTGATGAGGTTTTATTAAATTGAAGGGAAGAGGAAACGTTATTCTTCTCAATAACAGGAAAAACGAAAGGCGTTTTATACAAAAAGAAAAGCCAGCTCAAGGGAGATTGAGCTGGCCAAGGAGGTGGTTCCTAGTGTAGTCCGGTGCTTTATTTTGCATTCGAAGTAAATTGCGAATGCATATTAGCCAGCTCCACCCAAAATAGATGTGATCGATTTCTTGTTTTAGAAGAAATCCCTATTTCGCGTGCGGATTACGTGTATCGGTTTCTTCCAGGTTTCGCAGCAAAATGGCAAATTCCAGGCTCACGTCCTCCGGTAACGCCACATAAACGATGTGCCCGTTACCCGGCGCGACTTCCGTCGGCTGGCCTTTTTTGTTGCGCAGCGCTTCAAGCTTGAACTGAATATTGCCCTGCGGCGTCATCATTTCGACGCTGTCGCCGACGCTGAATTTATTTTTTACGTCGATTTCAGCCCAGCCATCTACGCGGTTGCCGGTGAATTCACCGACAAATTGCTGACGGTCGCTGACGGAAAAGCCGTATTCGTAGTTTTGCTGTGCGTCATGAGTATGGCGGCGCAGGAAACCTTCGGTATAGCCGCGATGTGCCAGGCCTTCCAGCGTGGACAGCAGTGTCGGGTCGAAAGGTTTCCCGGCAACGGCATCATCAATGGCGCGGCGGTAAACCTGTGCGGTGCGCGCGCAGTAATAGAAGGATTTGGTGCGGCCTTCGATTTTCAGCGAGTGCACACCCATTTTCGTCAGCGTTTCCACATGCTGGATGGCACGCAGGTCTTTCGAATTCATGATGTACGTGCCGTGTTCGTCTTCGAAAGCGCTCATGTACTCGCCGGGGCGCATGGCTTCTTCGAGCATAAACACTTTATCCGTTGGCTGGCCGAGGCCTAAGGTGGGTTCTGCAGTTTCTACCTGTTGCACCGGGATCGGTTCGTACTGATGCACGATATTGCCAATCGCGTCTTCTTTGCCTTCCTGAACCTTATATTCCCAGCGGCAGGCGTTGGTGCAGGTTCCCTGATTAGGGTCACGCTTATTGATATAGCCGGAAAGCAGGCAGCGGCCTGAATAGGCCATGCACAGCGCGCCGTGAACAAAGATCTCGATTTCCATATCGGGCACCTGACTGCGGATTTCGGCGATCTCTTCCAGCGACAGCTCGCGTGATAAAATTACGCGCGTCAGCCCCATTTGTTTCCAAAACTTCACCGTTGCCCAGTTCACCGCGTTTGCCTGCACCGACAGATGGATATCCATCTGCGGGAAGGCTTCACGAACCATCATAATCAAACCGGGATCGGACATGATCAGCGCATCCGGCCCCATATCGATCACCGGCTGTAAATCACGGATGAACGTTTTCAGCTTAGCGTTGTGCGGTGCAATGTTCACGACCACATAGAATTTCTTACCCAGCGCATGGGCTTCGTTAATGCCGGTTTCCAGGTTCTGGTGATTAAATTCGTTATTACGCACACGCAGGCTGTAACGCGGCTGGCCGGCATATACGGCATCTGCGCCATAGGCAAACGCGTAACGCATATTTTTCAGGGAGCCGGCAGGGGAAAGGAGTTCCGGAACAAAAGAATCGCGGGTAAACATAGTCAATCTCAGTCTGATCACAGGTCAGGGCCGTCCCGGATGCGGGGCGACGAAAGGCCAGAATTGTAACCTCTGAGTTGATCAAAATCAGCCAGTTTGTGTGGGTATTGTGGGGATATTTAGGCTATTCAGGAGCCAGATCAATTTCCTGCGCCGCTCCTGAACAGCTAAAAACAGAAATCATGTGGAAACTATTGGGTCAAATCACGGATGTCAGTGCTCGGGCCGTTTTTCACCACCGACTGTATCCCTTTCTTCGATGCACTTTCCGTGGTGTACATTTCACTGACGCCAATAACCTGGTGGTTTTTTGCTTTCAGCACAAAATAAAATTGCCCGTCTTTCGACGGTTTGGTTTCGTACTGCGCTTCGTCCGGTGCGTTGGTCTGAACCGATGAGATCCCGTTTTCTGCCGACGCTTTACTGGCATACATTTCACTGGTGAGAATAATCTCTCCATTGCCGGCCTTCAGGTTAAAGTGAAACTGTCCATTCTTCGCTTTTTTCAGATCATAGTGACCAGTAGCCATAAAGCTAATCTCCATCAGAAAGGGTTTTTCCAGAGATAAGTGTAGTAAATGGAAACTTTTTCGCGGCGATGGGGGAGATTTAAGACATAAAATGTGAACTGGCCGACAGACTTTCAGTAACTTTACAAAACTGAATTGCCGGCCAGTGAGGCACTAGGCTAAATGGCAAGGCTCCGCTTCCCAACGGTATCCCACACCATAGACGGCGCGTATGAACGCTTTCTCACCATCCAGTGATTCGAGTTTACGACGCAGGTTTTTGATGTGGCTGTCGATCGTGCGGTCAGTGACCACCCGGTAGTCGTCATAGAGATTATTGAGCAGCACTTCGCGGGTAAATACATAACCCGGTTTTACCGATAACGTTTTCAGCAGACGGAATTCAGCAGGCGTCAGCTCCAGCTCGTGCCCCAGGAATGTTGCCTGAAAGCGGGCTTCATCGATGTGCAGGCCGGTATCTTTTGCAACGTGTTCTTCCACGCGCACGCAGCGACGCAGGATCACCTTCACGCGCGCCACCACTTCACGCGGGCTGTAAGGTTTGCAGATGTAATCATCGGCACCAATTTCCAGCCCGAGCAGGCGGTCGATTTCTTCGGTTTTCGCCGTCACCATCATAATGGGGACATCGGAAAACTGACGGATATCGCGGCAAATCGATAGCCCGCTGCTGCCCGGCAGCATCAGATCTAACAAAATCATCGCGGGTGGCTGGTTTTTGACCTGTGCAATGACGTCGTGCCCGTCTGGCAGCCATTGAGTGGCATAACCCGCCGCGTCGAGATAGTCGATCAGCAACTGGGCGAGCTTCGGTTCATCTTCCACGATCAGAATTTTTAACGGCGCAGGGCCGGACAGTACAGAGTCGTTCATTCAGTTTCTCAGGCTATGTGGAATAGAAAGCGGCAGGATAAGCGTGATACGAACGCCACCCGCGGGGGAGTGACTGGCGCTGATCTGCCCGCCGTGAGCTTCGACGATATTCTGGCAAATGGCCAGGCCTAAACCTGAGCCACCGCTGGCACGGTTACGCGAGCCTTCAGTGCGATAAAACCGTTCAAAAATACGAATGAGCTGCTCGTCACTGATGCCTGGCGCACTGTCCTGAAAGATCAGATGCAGTGATTTCTCACGTATTTCTCCCAGGATTTCCAACCCCCCATTAGGGTCAGTATAGCGCAGACTGTTTTCCAGCAGATTATTGAAAAGCTGTGATAAACGCTGGGGATCGCCAAACACTTCGGCGCTTTCCGGCAGATGGCTGGCGAGTGTGAGCTGTTTGCTGTGGAAACGGTCGCGAGAGCCGGCTTCCGCCAGCTGAATCAGATGCACCACGTCCGTTTCGACTTTGCGGTACGCCAGCGCACCGGCATCCGACAGCGAAAGCTGGTGCAAATCATCCACCAGTTTTGTGAGGATCGAGACTTCAGATTGCAGGGACTCCAGCGACCCCATCGTCATTTTGCGCACGCCGTCCTGCATCGCTTCCAGCTCGCCGCGCAACACCGCCAGCGGCGTGCGCAGTTCGTGGGAAATATCAGCCATAAAGGCGCGGCGCATCTGCTCGTTTTTTTCCAGCGTCATCGCCAGCTGGTTAAAGTCCTGCGCCAGTTTGCCCAGTTCGTCTTCGCTGTCGACTTCAACGCGCGTGCTGAAATCCCCGGCAGCCAGCTGATGCGTGCCGTTGACCAGACGTTTTACCGGTGCGAGCATGCCGCGTGACAACATCCAGGTCACGGCGGCGGCCAGCAGGGCGGTGAACGCGACAATTATCCAGCTGGTCTGGCTTTGCTGGCGCTCAAAGTTGATATCTGCATCGCGGGTCAGGCGCTCGGCGGGGGTAGAGATCACCGAGCCGATAACCACACCGTCAACGGTCATTACGCGGCGCGGGCCTTGTAAATCCGGCGGAACCGGCTGGTCATAGCCGCCGATCCGATGGTCGTGGCTGTCGAGGATCCAGAATTTTGTCCGCCAGCCCTGTGGCGGCATTTTCGGACTACTGTTTTGTTCAAATGACCGCATGATCTGATAAATAAGCCGGTCATTGTTTTCCAGAAAATCCCAGCTGCCGTGCTGCTTATACTGCTCCTGCAACGCATCTGCCAGCAGTTCGACGCGCTGCTCATTGCTCTGGCGAATGTAATCGATAAAGCCGCGTTCAAAACTCATCCGCACGCCCCAGTTCATGGTGATTAACACCAGTGCGCAGGTGCAGAAGATGGCCATAAACAGCTTGGCGGTGATACCAGGTTTCATGATTTTCTCATCGGGTCAGGAGATCCGGCCGCAGCACGGCGGCGATCGATAACGGCATTTTTCTGCATGTCCGGCGGTACTTTCGAAAAGATCCAGGCGGGCAGGGCAATCACCAGTGCCATCGACATATAGCAATAGAGAAATGCAGAATGCATGGTGACGCTGCCAGGCGTAATGGCCTGCTGATGTGCGAACAGGCCAATCAGCAAACCGGCCACGCTGACACCCAGGCTCATCGATAACTGCATGATCATCGACAGTAAACTATTGCCACTGCTGGCAAGACGTGGCGGGAGATCTTTCAGCGTCAGCGTATTCATGGAGGAGAAACGCAGGGAATTTACCATTCCCTGGAAGAACAGAACAATCGGGATCATCCAGACAGCTCCGTAGATCGCAACCAGCGGGAAGATTAATGTAATCAGTGCCAGCAACAACGTCGCCGTAACCAACGCAGCGCGATAACCCAATTGATTCACCAGCCGCACCACGACCCGTTTCATCCCCATGCTGCCAAGCACCATCGGGATCATCATCAGCCCGGCGTGAAAGGGGGTAAATCCCATCCCGAGTTGCAGAAAGACCGGTGTCATAAACGGCAACATTCCGCTACCAATGCGCCCCAGCAGGCTACCGATCAGGCCGATTTTAAACGTCGGGGTGTGAAACAAACGCAGGGAAAACAACGCAGACAGATTGCCACGCGCGTGCATCCAGTAAATGCCCAGCGAGCCTAAACCGGCGACCACCAGCAGGGCTAATTCCAGCACGCTGAGGCCCATGCTGCGGCTGCCTTCCAGCGCCAGCGTGAGCGTTGCCATACAGACCGCCAGCATGACAAAGCCGCTGATATCAAAGCGCCGCGTCTGCATTTTGTAATTCGGCATAATCATCAGCGTGGCAATACAACCGGCCAGACCGACCGGCAGATTGATCAGGAAAATCCAGTGCCAGCTGGCGTACTGCACCAGAAAACCACCCAGCGCCGGGCCGAGCAGCGGGCCGACCTGGCCGGGCAGCGTGACCATCGTCATCGCCGCCATGTATTCGCTGCGCGGAACGATTTTCAACACCGTCAGCCGCCCGACGGGCACCATCATCGCGCCGCCAATCCCCTGAACGATACGTGACAGTACCAGTTCGCGCAGGCTGTCCGATTGTGCACATAAAAGCGAGCCGACCGTGAACAGCACGATGGCCGAAAAGAACACCCATTTCACCCCGACTTTATCCGCCAGCCAGCCACTGGCGGGCAGCATGACGGCGACGGTTAGCACATAAGCCACAACCACCGAATGCATATGCAGCGGGTTTTCACCCAGGCTGTGCGCCATAGACGGTAGCGCGGTATTGACGATGGTCGTATCGAGAGCCTGCATAAAAAAGCCAAAAGCGACAATCCAGAGTTGCCAGCGTACCGAAGGCGGCAGAGGCGCAGAGGGGGGTAAGGTATCAATATTTTCAGATTTCATGAGTCATCGCATCAGCACAATCAATGTCGCGGTATTTCAGGGGGGAACTCCACCTTCAAACCCGGCTTACAGTGTAGCCAGAATGTTTAAGCAGAAAATGGAGGAAATAAGGAGAGTCTTTCCCACTTTTTGACAATTCTTCTGACAATAAAGAATAGCTTTCAGCCTGACATTTTATATCAAAATGCTAAGGTTGACCTTTGATCACAAATAGTTCGCTCGCAAAGTAAGTTTAATCTGACCTTATAAAAGGGAGAGAATGATGAGTAAAAGAGAACTGGGCCGTTCAGGTATTCAGGTGCCGTTACTGACTTTTGGCGGTAATGTATTTGGCTGGACTGTCGATCAGGCGGCCTCTTTTAGCCTGCTCGATGCCCTGCTGGATCACAAACTGAACTTTATTGACACTGCTGATGTGTACTCGAGCTGGGTTGAAGGCAATAAAGGTGGCGAATCGGAAACCATTATCGGCAACTGGCTGAAAAAAACCGGCAAGCGCGACAAGATTATTCTGGCGACCAAAGTCGGTAAACCGATGGGGGAAGGGAAAGTCGGCCTGTCGCCACGCTATATCAAAGAAGCGGTGGAAGCCTCTTTGAAACGCCTGCAAACCGACTATATCGATTTGTATCAGTCACATGACGATGATGCGGATACGCCGCTGGCCGAAAGCCTGGCCGCGTTTGATGCTCTGATCAAAGAAGGCAAAGTGCGCGCTATCGGCGCATCCAACTACAGCGCGCCACGTCTGGCCGAAGCGCTGAAAGTCAGCCAGGAAAACGGGCTGGCGCGTTATGAAACGTTGCAACCTCAGTACAATCTTTACGACCGCAAAGTGTATGAAGAAGCGCTGGAAAAAGTCGTCACGGACAACGGTCTGGGCGTGATCAACTTCTACGGGCTGGCTGCCGGATTCCTGACCGGGAAATACCGCACCAAAGCTGACGCCAGCAAAAGTAAACGTGGCGAAAGCGTGGTTGCACGTTGCCTGAACGAACGTGGACTCAAAATTCTTAAAGGGCTGGATCAGGTGGCGGAAAAACACGGCGCACAGCCGGGGCAGGTTGCACTGGCGTGGCAAATCGCCCGTCCGAGCATCACATCGCCGATTGTCAGCGCGACCTCGCTGCAACAGCTCGATGAACTGGCGCAGGCCGCCACGCTGAAACTCGATGATGCCGATATCCGTACGCTTAACGACGCCAGCGCGTGGTAATGAAGTCTTTATAAAACGGAATTTGCCGTATCGCCATAAACAAAAAAACCGCCTTAACGTCAGGCGGTTTTGATTTTTATGAAGCCGTAAATTAACGGAACAGCGTTTGTGCCCAGCGCGCCAGACCGGCGGTTACCGAGCCAAAATCATTGCCCCCGACCAGCGGGATCCCCGGCAACTGTGCCTGCAATGCGGCACGTAAAAGCGGTGAACGGGCGCTGCCACCGGTCAGATAAATCACATCCGGCTTAATTTCGCTGCTGGCCAGTGCCAGAGCAACCTGTTCCTGAATGCGTTCCAGCGGCTGAGAAATCGCGTCACTCAACTGCTGCTGGCTGATGGTTTCGGCCAGACCAGACTCAATGAAGTCCATTGCCGCCGTCACGCTTTCGCGCTCGGAGAGGGCAATTTTACTTTCTTCGGCAGCACGTACCAGGCGGTAGCTCAGGCGCTGTTGCTGTACTTTCAGCAGGCGCTTAATGAGATCCGGCTGCGCGGCGTCGCGGATCAAATCACGCAACATGCGGCCATTTGCCACGCTGTAGAAATCCAGCTGTGCAGGAACATCATTGGTTGCAACCGCATTCCAGTAAGGTAGTGCCGGGATCGCGATACCTTTTTGCGTTTCGCTGCCCATGCCGAACTGGGGCGTCAGTTGTTTAAACGCGGTCATGATGTCCAGGTCGTTACCGCCAACGCGGCAACCACTGTGGCCGAGCAGGCTGTTCTGGCGTTCCGCTTTATCACGCCACTGCGGGCCCATCAGCAGTACGGAACAGTCGGTGGTTCCCCCGCCGATATCCACGACCAGCACCGTTTTTTCTTCGGTGAGTGTCGCTTCGAAATCCAGACCTGCCGCTACCGGCTCGAACTGGAATGCGATATCACGGAAGCCGGCGCGTTCAGCGGCGCGTTGTAAAATGCCCTGCGCCTGGCTGTTCGCCTCTTCACCGCCCATGCCCTGGAAGTTAATCGGGCGGCCAATCACCGTTTGCTCAATGCTTTCCTGCAAAACAGATTCTGCCTGACGTTTGATGTGATACATCATCGCGCAGACCAGATCTTCGAACAGGGCAATCTGCTGAGGCTTCAGGCCGTTTGCGCCAAGAAACGATTTCGGAGAGCGAACGAAATACACTTCTTCCGGATCTTCCATGTAGGTTGCCAGTGCCTGCAAACCGAAGTGCACGCTGTTAGCGTTAACCGGAATATCTTCCTCGCGGTTAAAGCTGATACTGCGGCGCAGCAGCGCCAGATTTTCATCACTGCCTGTTGGCACCTGTCCGTGGCGGTTCAGCCATTCGCTGACAGCTTCACGGGTTGGTGCACAGAGCATGGAGGGTAAATAAGGATCATTATTTTCTAACGCCAGAAGGTGGGCGTTATTATCGCGCATCACTGCCACTGAGCAATTCGCTGTACCGTAGTCAAATCCAATAAACATTATTGATCCCCATGCCAAAGAAGGGACGGGACTTTACCCGAGAGGGGGGCATTCATCAAGCAGGAAGGGGGGGATGTGAGATTTTTAGCCAGCATTCCCCCTCTCTTGTTACAGCGAGGGGGAATGTGTCGGGGGTTACTTCAGCAACGCCAATGCTTTCGCAACCACGTTATCCACGGTAAAACCGAATTCTTTGAACAGCAGTTCCGCCGGAGCGGATTCCCCGAAGGTGGTCATACCGACAACGTCACCGTTCAGGCCGACATACTTGTACCAGTAATCTGCGATACCCGCTTCCACCGCCAGACGCGCGGTCACGGCTTTTGGCAGCACAGATTCACGATACGCCGCGTCCTGTTTGTCGAAGGCATCGGTTGACGGAATGGAAACTACGCGCACTTTGGTGCCTGCAGCCGCGAGTTTATCTGCCGCTTCAACGGTGATGCCCACTTCTGAGCCGGTCGCAATCAGGATGATTTCCGGCGTGCCATCGGAATCTTTCAGCACGTAACCGCCGCGGGCCACGTTTGCCAGTTGTTCGGCGGTGCGTGGTTGTTGCGTCAGGTTCTGACGGGAGAAGATCAGCGCCGACGGGCCGTCTTTGCGCTCAATGGCATACTTCCAGGCGATGGCTGATTCGACCTGATCGGCAGGCCGCCACAGGCTCATGTTTGGCGTCACACGCAGGCTGGCCATTTGTTCAACCGGCTGGTGCGTCGGACCATCCTCGCCCAGACCGATGGAGTCATGGGTGTACACGAATACGTTGCGGATTTTCATCAGTGCCGCCATACGCACCGCGTTACGGGCGTATTCGACGAACATCAGGAAGGTCGCGGAATAAGGCAGGAAACCGCCGTGCAGCGTGATGCCGTTGGAAATCGCTGTCATCCCAAATTCGCGAACGCCGTAATGTATGTAGTTACCGGCCAGATCGTCACCGAGCGATTTCGAACCGGACCACATGGTCAGGTTGCTCGGAGCCAGGTCAGCGGAACCGCCGAGGAACTCAGGCAGAATTTTACCAAAGCGTTCCAGCGTATTTTGCGAGGCTTTACGGCTGGCGATATTCGCCGGATTAGCCTGCAATTCTTCGATAAATTTCTGCGCTTCGGTTTCCCAGTTAGCCGGCAGTTCACCGCTGACACGACGTTCAAATTCAGCCGCCAGCTCAGGATGATCTTTGGCATAAGCCGCGAATTTATCATTCCACGCTTTCTCTTTGGCTTTACCGGCTTCTTTGGCATCCCATGCGGCATAAATATCCTGCGGGATTTCAAACGCCGGATAATTCCAGCCCAGCGCCTTGCGGGTTGCCGCCACTTCGTCTGCGCCCAGCGCCGCGCCGTGCGCATCGTGCGTACCGGCTTTGTTCGGGGAACCAAAGCCAATCACGGTTTTGCACATCAGCAGGGAAGGCCGGTCGGTGACTTTGTGGGATTCTTCAATGGCCGCTTTAATGGCATCTGAATTATGGCCGTCAACGCCACGGATCACGTGCCAGCCATAGGCTTCAAAACGTTTTGCCGTGTCATCGGTGAACCAGCCTTCAACGTGGCCGTCGATGGAGATGCCGTTGTCGTCATAAAACGCGGTCAGTTTGCCGAGTTTCATGGTACCAGCCAGCGAACAGGCTTCGTGGGAAATGCCTTCCATCATGCAGCCGTCGCCCATAAAGGCGTAGGTATGGTGGTTCACAATGTCGTGGTTATCACGGTTGAACTGCGCGGCCAGTGTGCGTTCTGCAATCGCAAAACCAACGGCGTTCGCGATACCCTGGCCGAGTGGCCCGGTGGTGGTTTCGACGCCTGGCGTGTAGCCGTATTCCGGGTGGCCCTGCGTTTTGGAATGCAACTGGCGGAAGTTTTCCAGCTCTGTCATCGGCAGGTCATAGCCGGTGAGATGCAGCAGGCTGTAAATCAGCATCGAACCGTGGCCGTTGGACAAAATGAAACGGTCGCGGTCTGCCCATTTCGGATTGGCCGGGTTGTGATTCATGTAATCACGCCACAGCACTTCAGCGATGTCCGCCATGCCCATCGGGGCACCCGGGTGACCGCTGTTGGCTTTCTGCACCGCGTCCATGCTCAGTGCACGGATAGCATTGGCTAGCTCTTTACGAGAAGGCATATTTTTCTCCGGTTAATGGCCGTTGTTTTAAACACCGGCCATTGAAAAAAGGTAGGGATTACAGTTGAGCAGACAACATGTCTTCAAGCTTTTTCTGATCGACGGCAAACAGGCGGATGCCTTCGGCCAGTTTCTCGACGGCCATGGCGTCCTGATGATGCTCCCAGAGGAATTCAGCCTGAGTCAGCGGTGCAGGTTTTTTACTGCCCTGCGACGAAGGTTGTAACTTGCGTTCAACCGGCGCGCTGCTGGCTTTAAGCTCTTCAAGCAGGTTTGGCGAAATGGTCAGGCGGTCACAACCGGCCAGCGCCAGAATTTGTTCCACTTTACGGAAGCTGGCGCCCATGATCACGGTCTTGTAGTCATGCGCTTTGTAGTATTCGTAAATCTCACGGACCGATTTCACGCCCGGATCTTTCTCAACGTCATACGCGGCGTTCGGCTCTTTGGCTTTGTACCAGTCATAAATGCGGCCCACAAACGGCGAAATCAGGTAAACCCCCGCTTCGGCACAGGCACGCGCCTGAGCAAAGGAGAACAGCAGCGTCAGGTTACAGTTGATACCTTCTTTTTCCAGCGCTTCGGCGGCTTTGATGCCCTCCCACGTGGAAGCCAGTTTGATCAGGATGCGTGATTTATCGATACCCTGTTCCTGATACAGACCAATGAGCTTACGGGCTTTGGCGATGCATTTTTCGGTGTCAAATGACAGGCGGGCATCGACTTCGGTCGAGATGCGCCCCGGTACGCTTTTCAGAATTTCTGCGCCGATGTTCACGGCCAGCTTATCGGTGGCATTAATGACCTGATCGTCTTTGCTGCCCCCTTGTTTACGGGCATAAGCGACGGCGTCTTTGATCAGGTTTTGGTATTGCGGCAGGTCTGCGGCTTTGAGGATCAGCGAAGGATTGGTGGTCGCATCCTGAGGCTCGAAATGACGGATAGATTCAATATCACCACTGTCGGCAACGACGGTCGTTACCTTTTTAAGTGCGTCTAACTGGTTCATCTCTTAGCTCCTTGGCGAAAAAAACGATACAGCAATAAGGTCGTACGACTCTATTTCGTTGGGCTCCTACCCTGCATCATTCTGTTAACAAACTGAATGCGCTTTTTCTGATTGTTGCGATGGGTCATAACAATGACGGCCCCTGTTGCAGCTCAGACTGCGGGGCGAAAGAAGAAAGCGCAAGGTCAAACTTTAAGCTTAGTCGAATTTTGCGAGACGTCTTCCGTGAACAAAAAGCAACCAATGTAACGGCTAAGTTTTAGTCGTGATTTGCCTTAGGGCGTGGCAGGTTATCTATACTGTCATCGGGCAACCCTGATGGTGGTGTTTTGCCTGCTTCTTCTGCCTCTACAAAAATAAGAAACAAGAAAAGGACCCTACGATGGACGAACAACTCAAGCAAAGCGCACTCGATTTTCATGAGTTTCCGGTGCCCGGAAAAATTCAGGTTTCGCCAACCAAGCCTCTGGCCACGCAGCGCGATCTGGCGCTGGCGTACTCTCCGGGCGTGGCGGCGCCCTGTCTGGAAATCGCCAAAGATCCGCTTGCGGCCTATAAATACACCGCGCGTGGAAATCTGGTTGCGGTGATTTCCAACGGTACGGCGGTTCTCGGGCTGGGCAATATCGGGGCGCTGGCCGGAAAACCGGTGATGGAAGGTAAGGGCGTTTTGTTCAAGAAATTTGCCGGTATTGATGTTTTTGATATCGAAGTGGACGAGCTTGATCCCGACAAACTGATCGAGGTGATCGCCGCGCTTGAACCGACGTTTGGCGGTATCAATCTCGAAGACATCAAAGCGCCTGAGTGTTTTTACATCGAGAGCAAACTGCGCGAGCGGATGAATATTCCGGTGTTTCATGACGATCAGCACGGGACGGCAATCATCTGTACGGCGGCGGTGCTCAACGGTTTACGCGTGGTCGGGAAAGATATTTCGGACGTGCGGCTGGTGGTGTCCGGTGCCGGTGCGTCGGCCATTGCCTGCCTGAATTTGCTGGTGGCGCTGGGGCTGAAACGCCACAACATCACGGCCTGTGATTCCCGCGGCGTGATTTATCAGGGCCGCGAAGAGAACATGGCCGAAACCAAAGCGGCCTATGCCATTGAGGATAACGGACAGCGCACGCTGGCGGATGCGATCCCTGGTGCGGATATTTTCCTCGGCTGTTCCGGCCCCGGCGTACTGACGCAGGACATGGTGAAAACCATGGCGAAATCCCCGTTGATTTTGGCGCTGGCAAACCCCGAACCGGAAATCCTGCCGCCGCTGGCAAAAGCGGTACGCCCGGATGCCATTATCTGCACGGGCCGTTCGGATTACCCGAATCAGGTGAACAATGTCCTGTGCTTCCCGTTCATTTTCCGTGGTGCGCTGGACGTCGGGGCCACGACCATCAACGAAGAAATGAAGCTGGCCTGCGTGCACGCGATTGCCGATCTGGCGATGGCGGAGCAAAGCGATGTAGTCGCGTCGGCTTACGGGGAAGAAGAGCTTTCGTTTGGCCCGGAATACATCATTCCCAAACCTTTTGACCCGCGCCTTATTGTGAAAATTGCGCCAGCGGTGGCGAAAGCGGCAATGGATTCGGGCGTGGCAACGCGGCCAATTCTGGACTTTGATGCCTATGTCGAAAAGCTGTCGGAGTTTGTCTACAAAACTAATCTGTTTATGAAGCCGATTTTCTCTCAGGCCAAAAAAGACGCCCGTCTGGTGGTGATGGCCGAAGGGGAAGAGGAGCGCGTTTTGCAGGCGACGCAGGAGCTGATTTCTCTGGGATTGGCAAAACCGATTCTGGTCGGGCGGCCAAGCGTGATCGAGATGCGTATTAAGAAACTCGGTTTGCAGATCGAAGCAGGCCGGGATTTTGAAGTGGTGAATAACGAATCCGATCCGCGTTTCAACGAATACTGGCGTGAATACTATGAGTTGATGAAACGGCGCGGCGTCTCGCAGGAGCAGGCGCGGCGGGCGGTTATCGGCAATCCGACGCTGATTTCCGCCATCATGCTGCTGCGCGGCGAGGCTGACGCAATGATTTGCGGAACGGTCGGCACTTATCACGAGCATTACGATATCGTCGAAAAAGTGTTCGGGTTCCGCAAGGGCGCACACGTTGCCGGTGCGATGAACGCGTTGCTGCTGCCCAGCGGGAATACGTTTATTGCCGATACCTACGTCAATGATGATCCGACCGCCGAACAATTGGCCGAAATCACGCTGATGGCGGCGGAAACGGTACGGCGGTTTGGTATCGAACCGAAAGTGGCTCTGCTCTCGCATTCCAGCTTTGGCACGTCCGACAGCCCGGCGGCGCTCAAAATGCGCCGCACATTGGAGCTGGTCAATGTGCTGGATCCTGAGTTAGAGATTGACGGTGAGATGCACGGAGATGCCGCATTAATGGAAAGCATCCGTCATGACATCATGCCGGACAGCCCGCTGAAGGGGGCTGCTAACATCCTCATCATGCCGAATATGGAATCGGCACGCATCAGTTACAACCTGCTGCGTGTGTCGTGCTCTGAAGGGGTAACCGTCGGACCTGTGCTGATGGGCGTATCGAAACCGGTGCATATTCTGACGCCGATTGCTTCGGTCAGACGCATTGTGAATATGGTCGCACTCGCTGTAGTAGAAGCGCAAACCGAACTCTTGTAAATGACAAAGCGGGCATCAAAGGGTGCCCGCTTTTTACCGCTTGACTCAGTATTTCACTTCGCCGATACGTTCGAGCGCATCGACGATTAAATCCCAGAAACGCTGATGATCGAGCTTAACCGCGACCTGCGTGTGGCAATCCGATGGCGGCGGTGAACGGAAGTCCGCTACCGTCATACCAAGCGTGAGTGTACCGGTAAGCTCAATATCAACCGGGACTTTTTGTACGGTCATAACGTTAGGGTCGATAACATAGGCCACCGCGCACGGATCGTGAACCGGCGGGGAATCAAAGCCCTGGCGGTCTTTGTAGCTCAGGCCGAAGAAATCGAGCAACTCACCCACAAACTTCGCCGGTTGCGTGCCGACGGCGGCAATTCGCGCAGCCACTTCAGGTGTCGCTAATGCCTGATGTGTGAGATCTAACCCGACCATGGTCAGCGGCCATTTTTCGTTGAAAACGATGTGCGCGGCTTCGGGATCAATCTTGATATTGAATTCAGCCACGGCGCTCCAGTTACCCACATGGTAACCGCCGCCCATCAGTACGACTTCTTTCACGCGTTCGGCGATGCGCGGCTCTTTTCGCACGGCCATGGCGATATTGGTCAGGCCGCCGGTCGGGACCAGCGTGATGGTTTTTGGCGGATGCGACATGATCAAATCAATGATCAGATCGATGGCATGAACGGGTTCAAGCGTGATGGCCGCTTCCGGTAAAACCGGGCCATCAAGGCCGGATTCTCCGTGGATTTCGCCGGCCACTTCGATTTGCCGTACCAGCGGGCGGGTGGCTCCTGCGGCAAACGGGACGCCGGTCAGGTTGATGACGCGGGCAACGGCCAGCGCATTACGGGTGACTTTTTCCAACGTCTGATTGCCGACCACGGTGGTGACGGCGAGCAGTTCGATATCCGGATTCCCGTGGGCGAGTAACATCGCGATGGCATCGTCGTGCCCCGGATCGCAATCCAGTATGATCTTTTTGGCCATTATTCCCTCTCTTATCAATTCCCTAAATAATTCGAGTTGCAGGAAGGCGGCAAGCGAGCGAACCCGATGAGCTGACATGAGTCAGTGATTCGGGTGAGTGAACGTAGCCAACGCATCTGCAACTCGAAGTATGACGGGGATTTTAGCGTTTGGCCTGTTGCAGCCACTTATCCAGTTCATTGGCGAATTGCTGGCGGTCACGTTGATTAAGCGCAGGCGGTCCGCCGGTTTGCACGCCGCTGGCGCGCATGGTGTCCATGAAATCGCGCATGTTCAGGCGCTCTTTGATGGTTTCCGTAGTGTAACGCTCGCCGCGCGGGTTCAGCGCTACGCCCCCTTTTTCGATGACTTCCGCCGCCAGCGGAATATCCGCAGTGACCACCAGATCACCGGGTTCGGTGCGTTTGACGATTTCGTTATCGGCGACGTCAAAACCCGCTTCGACGCGCAGGGTTCGCAGGAATTTCGACGGTGGTGTGCGGATCGTCTGGTTCGCCACCAGCGTCACCATCATGCCGGTGCGTTCGGCGGCGCGGAATAGCACTTCTTTGATTACGTTCGGACAGGCATCGGCATCAACCCAGATTTGCATCAGCGTTTCTCCCCGTTCAGCCAGTCGCGAACCGGCAGGAAATCGGTGTACAGCGCGGCTTCCGGGCTGCCCGCTTCCGGCTGATACCCATATTCCCAGCGAACCAGCGGTGGCATGGACATCAGAATCGACTCCGTGCGTCCACCGGTTTGCAGGCCGAACAAGGTGCCGCGATCCCACACCAGGTTGAATTCTACATAACGGCCACGGCGGTAAAGCTGGAACTGGCGCTCACGTTCGCCCCACGGAATGGCTTTGCGTTTTTCGACGACCGGCAGATAGGCGTCGGTGAAGCCGTTGCCCACGGCTTGCATAAATGCAAAGCAAGTGTCGAAATCAGGCGTATTCAGATCATCAAAGAATAGCCCGCCGATGCCGCGCGCTTCGTTACGGTGTTTGATAAAGAAGTAATCGTCACACCATTTTTTGTATTTCGGATACACGTCGTCGCCGAACGGCTGACAAAGTTGTTGTGCGGTCTGATGCCAGTGGCGTGCGTCTTCTTCAAAACCGTAATAAGGCGTGAGGTCAAAACCGCCGCCAAACCACCAGACAGGTGCTTCACCGGGTTTTTCCGCAATAAAGAAACGCACGTTGGCGTGGCTGGTGGGCACGTAAGGATTGAGCGGATGAATGACCAGCGAAACGCCCATCGCCTGGAAACTGCGACCCGCCAGCTCCGGGCGATGCGCGGTGGCTGACGCGGGCAACGTGGCACCGGAAACGTGCGAGAAATTCACACCAGCCTGTTCGAAGACTGCGCCGTTGGTCAATACCCGGCTCTGGCCACCACCGCCTTCTTCGCGAACCCACTGGTCTTCGGCAAACTGGTTTTTACCGTCGGCTGCAGCCAGTTGTCGGCAAATGTTGTCCTGCAAACTGAGCAGGAAGGTTTTGACTTGCTGGATGTCAGGGATTGATTGGTTCACGGGCAAACTCACAGACGTTGACTGAAAAGACATTCAGCGCCTTGCGGGCGCTGAATGATAGAAAAGTGGCTGTTATTATATACCCAAAATCATTCGAGTTGCAGGAAGGCGGCAAGCGGGAGCATCTGCGGCCCGAAGGATGAAGGTTATCGTGGCTTACGCTCGTTGGCGTCGAAATAACTGAAGAAATTTACGATGCCTTGTGAGATAGCCTGAGCAATCTCACGGCGGAAAGCGGTCGTGCTGAGTAACTGTTCTTCCTGATGGTTAGTGATAAACGAGGTTTCTACCAAAATCGAAGGAATTGATGGCGATTTCAGTACGGCGAACGCGGCCTGTTCTGTCTGCTGGCTGTGCAGATGGTGGATCGGGCGGATCCGGTCGAGTACGTGATGGCCGAGCGTCAGGCTATTTTTGATGGTGTCAGTTTGCACCAGATCAAACATGATTTGTTGCAGGTAATTGTTGTCTTCCTGGGCATATTTCGCGCCAGCGACCAGGTCGGCATCGTTTTCTTTTTTCGACATGTAGCGCGCCATTGCGCTGCTTGCACCGCGGTTGGACAGCGCAAAAACGGAAGCGCCGGAAGCGCTCGGGCTGGTGTAGCCATCAGCATGAATTGACACGAATAGATCTGCCTGATGCTGATGTGCCAGTTCAACGCGCTGATACAGTGGAATAAAATGGTCGGAGTCTCGGGTCAGCCTGACTTCAATATGGCTTTGTTCGCCAAGGAATTCACGCACGTAGTTAGCAATCTCCAGCACCACGTGTTTTTCTTCTGAACCTTCATGGCCTACAGCCCCGGAATCGATGCCGCCGTGGCCGGGGTCAATCATCACCAATTTTTTCGAGCCTGGCGGTTTGGGGGCTGGTGCGGATTTTGTAATGTGTTCCTGCTGAGCCGCGCTGGCGGAGCGGGAGCCAAACGCGGCAATCGCTAAACCGAGCCCGGAAAGCAATAACTGGCGACGAGTCGCGGCGGCAGGAAGAGGCTGGAAATGCAGAAATTTGTTCAGAGGATTTAACATCAGTCCATTACCGTCATAAAAAATGCAGAATGCCCTATGTTATAGAGTATCTTTTTTATAGTTTCGATCTGATAACTATTACTTTTTATGAATATTGTGTCGTATATGAATATATTGGCGAGTAAATATTCGTTTAGATAATGATTTGCCTCTTCTTTTATATGCTTGCTGATCGGCTGGCAAGAGAACCGTAAACTGCACAATCTGCTATTTTGGTGTTGCGTATCAAGCAGATCACGCGATAATTACATAAACCCCTATTAACAGCGGCGAACAGTGATGGAAATTCGCGTATACCGTCAAGAAGATTTTGAAGAAGTCCTGACCCTCTGGGAACGATGTGATTTGCTGCGCCCGTGGAATGACCCTGAACTGGATATTGAGCGCAAAATAAACCACAGCCCGGAGTTCTTTCTCGTGGCGGAAGTGGGTGGTGAAGTGGTGGGTACTTTGATGGGCGGGTACGATGGCCACCGTGGTTCTGCGAACTATCTGGGGGTTCATCCGGATTACCGCGGGCGCGGGATAGCCAATGCACTGGTCAATCGTCTTGAAAAGAAACTGATTGCACGCGGCTGCCCTAAAATGAATTTAATGGTGCGTGCCGAAAATGATGCGGTAGTCAGCATGTACGAAAAACTGGGTTACGAGATTTCAGATACGTTATTGCTCGGCAAGCGTCTGATTGAAGATCAGGAATACTGAACCCGGTTTTCCCGAATAAAAGCCCCGACGGATTCATCACTGTCGGGGCTTTTTTACATTCAGAGTTTACTGGATGATTTTGACGGTTTTTACGTCTACCTCAACAGAGTTCCAGTCTTTATCGACTTTGCCTTCAATGCGGATTTTATCTTTTGGCGAGACGTTTTGCCCCTGCCAGCGTTTACCGTCAATTTCGACATTGAGGGTGCCAGTATTATCGCGGAAAATGTATTTATCATGATCGACACGTTGATCGAGGAAACCCTCGAGCATGATCCATTGATCATCTTTCATTGTCTGTGCATCTTTCACCGTACTGAGCGGTGTGGTACCAGTGAAACCACCCTGAGTGGCTGGCTGCGTTTGAGCCTCTTGCGCCGACGGGCCGTTAAATCCTCCCGACTGTTCTGCAAAAGCCGCTGTCGAGCAAAGTGCAATGAGGGTTGCCAGAGTAATCTTCTTCATCATAATAGGTCGTCCTTAAATTAACGTTTCCAGGGTGCCGGCAATTATGACACCGTTATTAGTGTTGCCGTCCTGAGAAACAGTAAAGCAGATTGTTCTTAACAGTTTCTTAAGCTGTGTTGATTATTGTTTAATTTCACTTTATCTGAAGGAATGTGTTCCCATTTTATGAATCCGGATGATTATAACGATCACGGTGTGTTGCGGTTACCACTGTGGTTCTGGACGATCTTAATTTTACAAGCGCGAACCTGGCTACTTTTTGTCATGGCCGGTGCGTCACGCCAGCAGGGCAGTGATTTACTGAAGCTGTTTTATCCTGACCCGCAGAGTTTTTGGTCTGGCATGCTGCTCGGATTACCCCCTGCGCTGGTTTTTCTTCTCAGTGGTCGTCGCCACGCCTGGCCACGTATCTGGCAGGCTGGTTACTGGCTATTGCTGGCAGGAATGTTCGTCACTTTTGCCTTGCAAGGATTAGGGCTCTGGCAAAGCACCGATACGATTTCGGGTGTCGATATCGTTCTGGCTCTGCTGGATGCGGGCGCACTGGCCTATTGGTTGTTAAGCCGCCGTTTACGCGCCTGCTTTGATGCCGCTTGTCGCCTTGCCTGACCTATATTCCCTGGTCGGGCTGAACTTTTTCGCAAAGCCAGTACTCGAACTGGCGCTAAACAATAATTGTTAAATAATAAATTCACTGCCGGTTTATCCGTCAGGCCACACCGGCCAACGGGAACGGGGAGTAAAGGAGTGTATCGAATGACTGTTCGCCTACGGGTTCGCCCGGTTTTGCTGGTACTGCCGCTGATCCTTTCGGGCTGCTCGTCGATGTCAAATATGTCATGGCCCAGCTTTTCATGGTCGAGCATGAATCCGCTTAACTGGTTTAGCAGCAGTCTGACGGTCAGTGATAAAGGTGTTGGCGGTATTACGGCGGGTACGGCACTGACAGAAACGGCCATCAAAGAAGCACTGAATGGCGACTACAGCCTGCGTAGCGGTATGTCGATGAGTGACGGAAAGATGCTGAGCTTTTTCCAGGCGATGGATGGCAAAGACGTAAAAATGTCGATCAGCGGTGAGCCAAAAGGCAACGTGCAGCGTGTTGACGTGGTCGATCCTAAAGTCGAAAGCGAATGGGGCGTTAAAATTGGTACTCAGTTCAGCAGCCTCTACAGCAAAGCATTTGATGTATGCAGTAAAGGTGAGGGCGATGATGCCCAGAACGTAGAGTGTAAAGCACCGCAAAGTTCTCACGTTACGTATGTCTTCAGCGGCATCTGGCATGGCCCTGAGGCGCTGATGCCTTCTGATGATGCGCTGAAAGACTGGAAGGTTAGCAAAATAATCTGGCGCGCCAATCCTATTCAGGCAACGTCAGCGCAATAAACCCCCACTTTTTAGTCTGCAAAATCCTCAATGCCTTGCCTTCGCGCAAGGCATTTTTACTGACATCCGGTATGATATCTCTGGTCAAATAAACGAGGATGATAAGATGACTCAGGTTCAGAGCGGCATTTTGCCCGAACATTGCCGTTTCGCGATTTATATTGAAGCGAAAGCTCAGGGTGACCTGGATGCGCTGCGGCAGGGTTGCCATGCATTTGTGGCCGTACTGGAAGACATGCAGAAAAAATTTCCCACCGACCATCTTGGCGCCGTCGTGGCGTTTGGTCACGATGTCTGGCGCGATTTATCCGGCAACCAGGGCGCAGACGAGCTGAAGTCTTTCGCCCCGTTGGGTAAAGGCCTGGCTCCGGCGACGCAGCGTGATGTGTTATTGCATATTCAGTCACTGCGCCACGATGTTAACTTTGCACTTGCACAGGCCGCGCTGAAAGCGTTTGGCAGCGCGATTGTGGTTGAAGAAGAAACCCACGGTTTCCGCGCCCTGGAAGAGCGTGACCTCAGCGGTTTTGTCGACGGCACCGAAAATCCGAAAGCCGACGCCCGTGCGCAGGTTGCCATCATTCCCGAAGGTTCTGTGGACGCAGGCGGAAGCTACGTGATGGTTCAGCGCTGGAAACATAATCTGGTGCAATGGGAGCGTTTCTCCGTACAGCAGCAGGAAGAAGTGATTGGCCGCACGAAAGATACCGATGAAGAATTGGATCCGGAAACGCGCCCTGAAACTTCCCATGTCAGCCGCGTGGATCTGAAAGAAGAAGGCAAAGGCCTGAAAATTCTCCGCCAGAGCCTGCCTTACGGCACCGCCAGCGGCGAGCACGGCCTGTATTTCATCAGCTATGCCGCGCGTTTGTGGAACATTGAGAAACAACTGCTCAGTATGTTTGGCGATCTGGATGGCAAGCGTGATGCGATGCTGCGCTTCACCCGCCCGGTAACAGGCAGCTATTATTTCGCACCTTCCCTGACCCGTCTCCGGGAACTCTAAATCCCGCAGCGCGCCCTGTTTTTGGGCGCGCTGTTGTACCCCCTTGCATTTCTCCCCCTAGTTGTTAATGCCTTATAGCTTTTCATGCTTGAAAATCACCAAATGGTATATAAAACCGTTACAGCCTGACTGCCAGTTATAAATACACTGTGTGATATTGAGCGGCTATTATTTGCGTCGCATATCGGTTCATTCACCTAAGGCTGAGCATGAAAACGACTGGTTTTGCTGGAAATTTGCTGAAAGGTTCACTGGCTGCACTCTTGCTGACCAGCGGGGCGGCGTCTGCCACCGAATTGCTGAACAGCTCCTACGACGTCTCTCGTGAGCTTTTTGCCGCGCTGAATCCGCCGTTCCAGAAACAGTGGGCGGATCAGAATAGCGGCGACAAGCTGGATATCAAACAGTCGCACGCCGGTTCTTCGAAACAGGCACTGGCCATTCTGGAAGGTCTGAAAGCGGATGTAGTCACCTACAACCAGGTGACGGACGTCCAGATTCTGCATGATAAAGGCAATTTGATCCCCGCTGACTGGCAAAGCCGTCTGCCGAATAACAGCTCCCCATTTTATTCGACCATGGCGTTTCTGGTGCGCAAAGGAAACCCCAAAAATATCCACAGCTGGGATGATTTAGCGCGTCCCGGTGTCGCGCTGGTATTCCCGAATCCCAAAACGTCCGGGAATGGCCGCTATACCTATCTCGGTGCGTGGGGCGCTTACAACATCGAAGACAACAAGAATACCGCACAAACCCGCGCGAAAATGGCGAGTTTCCTGAAGAACGTGCAGGTGTTTGATACCGGTGGCCGCGGCGCAACTACCACGTTTGTAGAGCGCGGTCTGGGTGATGTGTTAATCAGCTTTGAGTCAGAAGTGAATAATATCCGTAAACAGTATGGCGATGATAAATACGAAGTCATTGTTCCGAAAGTCGACATTCTGGCTGAGTTCCCTGTGGCCTGGGTCGACAAAAATGTCGAGAAAAACGGCACGGAGAAAGCAGCAAAAGATTATCTGAATTACTTGTGGAGCCCGCAGGCGCAAAAAATTATCACCAGTTTTAATTACCGCGTGTATGACAAAACGGCGATGGCGGCGGTAAAAGGGCAGTTCCCGGAGACTCAACTGTTTAAGGTTGAAGATCAATTTGGTGGCTGGCCGCAGGTGATGGAAACCCATTTCAGTACCGGCGGTGAGCTGGACAAACTGTTAGAGCAAGGTCACCAGTAATGTTGTTGACGAGCAAACGCGTATTACCCGGATTTACCCTGAGCCTCGGCAGCAGCCTGCTGTTCGTCTGTCTGGTTTTATTACTGCCGCTGAGTGCGCTGGTGATGCAACTTTCCCAAATGACGCTGGCGCAATACTGGGATGTCATCACCAATGGTCAGGTGGTGGCGGCTTATAAAGTCACGCTGCTGGCGGCGGGAGTAGCGAGTATTTTCAACGGATTATTCGGCATGCTGATGGCGTGGATCCTGACGCGCTATGAATTCCCGGGCAAAAGCCTGATTGATGGCCTGATGGATTTGCCTTTCGCTTTGCCTACTGCTGTCGCTGGTCTGACGCTCGCGGGGCTGTTTTCCACCACGGGATTTTACGGCCAGTGGCTGGCGCATTTTGATATCAAAGTGGCTTATACATGGCTGGGTATCGCTGTGGCGATGTCATTTACCAGTATTCCATTTGTGGTGCGTACCGTGCAGCCGGTGCTGGAAGAGTTAGGCCCGGAATATGAAGAAGCGGCTGAAACACTGGGCGCGTCCCGCTGGCAGAGTTTTCGCCGCGTTGTGTTGCCTGAAGTGATGCCTTCTCTGCTAGCGGGAACGGCGCTGTCATTCACCCGCAGCCTGGGGGAATTTGGCGCGGTCATTTTCATCGCCGGGAATATTGCCTGGAAGACCGAAGTGACCTCGCTGATGATTTTCATCCGCTTGCAGGAGTTTGACTACCCGGCGGCCAGCGCCATTGCGTCGGTGATCCTTGCGGCGTCGCTGCTGTTGCTGTTCGCGATTAACACCTTACAGAGCCGTTATGGCCGTCGTCTGGGAGGCCAGTAATGTCTGATATTCCGGCTTTTGAAGGCGAAACCCGCCAGCGTATCGACTGGGTTAAATGGCTGCTTATCGGCACCGGCGTGCTGATTTGTATCCTGCTGCTGGTGATCCCGATGATCAGCATTTTTGTGCTGGCGTTTTCCGATGGTATCGCAGCGGTCTGGAAGAATCTGTCGGATTCCGACATGTTGCATTCCATCTGGCTGACCGTGCTGATGGCGCTGATTACCGTGCCGGTGAACCTGATTTTCGGCACGCTGCTGGCCTGGCTGGTGGCGCGCTTTAACTTCCCGGGGCGTCAGCTGCTTCTGACACTGATCGACATCCCGTTTGCCGTCTCGCCGGTGGTGGCCGGTTTGCTGTATCTGCTGTTCTACGGCACCAACGGCCCGCTCGGCGGCTGGCTCGATGCGCACAACATTCAGTTTATGTTCGCGTGGCCGGGCATGGTGATGGTGACGATTTTCGTGACCTGCCCGTTTGTTATCCGTGAGCTGGTGCCGGTGATGCTGAGCCAGGGCAGCCATGAAGATGAAGCCGCGGTGTTGCTCGGGGCGTCCGGCTGGCAGATGTTCAGCCGCGTGACGTTACCCAATATCCGCTGGGCTTTGCTGTACGGCGTGGTGCTGACCAATGCCCGTGCGATTGGCGAGTTCGGTGCCGTGTCGGTGGTGTCCGGTTCTATCCGTGGCGAAACCTACACGCTGCCTTTACAGGTTGAATTACTGCACCAGGACTACAACACCGCGGGCGCGTTTACTGCCGCCGCGCTGCTGACCCTGATGGCGATTGTCACACTGTTTCTGAAAAGCGGCCTGCAATGGCGTCTGAAGCGCCACAACGACCGTCTTGAGCGGGAGGAAAATCATGAGCATTGAAATTAACGGTATCAACAAATACTTTGGCCGCACGAAGGTGCTCAATGATATTTCGCTCGATATTGTTTCCGGTGAGATGGTTGCGCTGCTCGGGCCATCCGGCTCCGGCAAAACGACTTTGCTGCGCATTATCGCCGGGTTAGAGAATCAGAGTTCCGGGCATTTGAGCTTCCACGGCAAAGATGTCACGCGCCTGCATGCGCGCGACCGTCAGGTTGGCTTCGTCTTCCAGCATTACGCATTGTTCCGCCATATGACGGTGTTTGACAACATTGCGTTTGGTCTCACCGTTCTGCCACGCCGTGAGAGACCGAATGCTGAAGCTATTAAGCAGAAAGTGACTAAATTGCTGGAAATGGTGCAGCTTAGCCATCTGGCGAACCGTTATCCTGCACAGCTTTCCGGTGGTCAGAAACAGCGTGTCGCGCTGGCGCGTGCGCTGGCCGTGGAGCCGCAAATCTTGCTGCTTGATGAACCTTTTGGCGCGCTGGATGCACAAGTGCGCAAAGAACTGCGCCGCTGGTTGCGTCAGTTACATGAAGAGCTGAAATTCACCAGTGTGTTCGTGACCCACGATCAGGAAGAGGCGATGGAAGTTGCAGATCGCGTGGTCGTGATGAGTCAGGGAAATATTGAGCAGGTGGGCGCGCCGCAGGAAATCTGGCGTGAACCGGCGACCCGTTTCGTGTTGGAATTTATGGGCGAAGTGAATAAAATCGGTGGCGAAATTCGCGGATCACAGCTGTATGTGGGGCCGTACCATTGGGCACTGGAAAACCCACCTTTGCATCAGGGCAATGTGGATTTGTTCCTGCGCCCCTGGGAAATTGAAATAACATCACAAAGTACAGCGCGTTGTCCGCTTCCTGTGCGGGTGCTTGAAGCAAGCCCGCGTGGTCATTTTTGGCAGTTGATTGTGCAGGCAGAGGGTTGGCATAACGAACCACTTTCCGTTGTGCTTTCTGAAAATCGTACGAATAAGACACCTCAACGCGGTGATTATTTTTATGTAGGCGGGCTAAATGGGCGCCTTTATGCGGGGGACCAACAGCTACAATCCATTGAGCTGGCAAAGAGTGCCTGATTCCTATTAGTGACAGAAAGTAGCATTCAGCTACTTTCTGTGCCCCTGGTTATCCATTCCTTCCTATCTGTTGACTCTTAAGGCTCAACCTCAATAATTGGGTTATATAAAACCTAATTCAATCTATCATCATAATTTATTTTAAGAATACGTCTTTGTTTTTACTCTTACCAATAAGTTTGTATTATAAGAGTTGTTTTTCAAGTTTTGAAAAGATAAATATATAATTAATTAAACCCAAATAAATGTGTTTTTTATATGTATATTGAAAATTAATAAGCTATATTTTTGTGTTGATAATTGTCTTGAAAAAGAAAATGCAGTATGTATACTCCCCAAGCATTAGGTGTGTTGGAACTGTGCAATTACTAAAATTTAGGTATCCCAAATTATAGAAATGCATAAGTCATGGATGTCGCGTTGAGGTTAGTATGAAAAAGTTATTTATTCTATTTGTATGTTGTTTTGGCTTTTTATCGGGCTGCGCTAATAAATCACTGCCCATTCAGCAGCAATCTAAACCAGGAAGCCAGGCCTGCTTAAAAGAGTTTACTGCTCTGGGGAAACTTGATCCTGCTGCATATTTAATGTATTCGAAGCAATTTGCAGAGCTGAATAAGAGTTATGCTACTTTCAAATCAGAAGGCGATAATTTAAATAAAGATGCGAAAGAGGTTCTCGGGCTTGAACTGGATGCAAAGTTGCAATTAGTCTGCGCCAGAGTTAAAAATGCAGCTTTCCACAGCATGCAGAATAGATCTATTGCCTTAAATAATCTCTGATAATTTTTCATGGCAGTGAGTGGCGTCCTTAGTTTATTTTAAACGAAAATCCCCGGTGCGTTATGTGATGCGCTGGCTATGATGTTACCAAAAATAACTATACCCTCATCTCAGAGATGGGTATAAATCATTATGTTGGAATCAATCCAGTAATTAAAAAACCTACCAGAGAATAGAGTGGGTTAAGAATAAGAAGTAAAGAGTAGGTAGTAAGTAGTGAAAGCAGTAATGGTTTGTATCAATAGTAGGGTCTTAATGTGGGCGGTTTATAAAATAATTTGCCTGAATTCCTTCTATTCTGATGAAATGAATGACGAATAGGTTATGACTGCAGAACTGTTTTATTCACATGCTACATAAGAAATAAAAAACTTTTATATTATGGAAAATATTATGAATAATTTTGTATGGAAAATGAAAGCTAAAGCAAAGCGTTTCGCTGAACTTAAAAAACAACGCGGTATGAGCTTGCTGGAAGTTATCATTGTCTTGGGCATTATCGGCACCATGGCAGCAGCGGTCGTTATTCTGGCACAGCGTGCATTCAGCAGCCAGGACATTACCGATCTGGTGGATAACACCAACTCAATACGTGTTGCTGCGGGCAATGCTTACCATGATGAAGGTATCTATCCAACGGAAGTCGGTAATGCAATTAATCTGACACCAGCGACTATTTCAACCCTTAAAGGTGCTGAAGCGCCTATGGTAGCGACTCTGGTTCAATTGGGGCAACTTAGCGCATCAGAAATCAAAAACGGTATCTCCGGTGACTACTTCCAGATGCAGGGCGTGAAACTCACTACAGATGCGGAGGCCGATTCCACTAAAGGCTTCATTCTTGATATCAACGGGCTGGATGCAGGGGAATGTCGTAGCGTGCTGACTCAACTGGGTAACCAATGGGACTATGTTGAAGTTTCAACAGCGGCAGCGGGTGCTAATCCAGAGGTGCCAGGGGCTCTTGATACAGATCTTGCTGCTGCAACGGCAGTTGAAGGTGTTCTGAGAAGTCTGGTTGCAGGTGGTGACGCTACCATTACTCCTGAACGTGCCGCACAAGCATGTAATGATAACTCAGATAACGCCGTTATCTTAGGCAGCAAATAAATGTAGTTTTCCCCTCCCTGTACAGGGAGGGGATTATCGTAGCAATAATAAAAGGTAGACATCCGGTGCGAAAGGGAAATTCTGGTTTTTCACTTCTGGAAATAATCATCGTTTTGGCACTGATCGGCATAATGTTAGTCATGCTGGCGCACTATAAAAAGAAACAAATTGATGAGGCAGCGCGCCAGATAATTGCGAATGCTGTGGTACAGGAAATGTACGGTGTATTAAAGTTTGTTAATGAAGATGAAATTGCGATGGATAACTCCGCAACACCATTAACGAATCCACTATATACACTGGATAAAGGTAGCGTCGATTCATACAAGAATGTCTATTACAAACGTGTGAAAAATACGGGATTACTTGATTCAGTACAAACAACAGATTATTTAGCGTGGAAAGGTACAAGCTCAAAGCGCGCCTATTTTACGAATAAAAGTTGTGACGGTTCTACCGGAGACCCGACGAAAGGGCAAGTTAACCGAAACTTTGAACAGGATTATATCCACTGTAAATTAATACCGATTGCTGAAAACGGAAGTATGCAACTCGAACGTGTGGATTTAGTGGGAAGTGCTACTGAAGCTCTGGCTGTCGATCGGGTAGATTTTTTTGTCAAATTCGTTCCAGATGTTAAAACAGATTATTTATTTTTCGAAAATTATAAACCCGCTTTTGATCTGGCCATGGCAAATTATAAATTTAACTATAAACAAGCTGTCGTGGTGAGCCGGGTCAGGGGGGGAGCAGATAAAGATTGGAAAATTGTACTTGTCAGCAAAGCTGGAACAAACCAGGCAATAGATTTTGGTACGGTAGCTTCACATACTGGTGATCTGAAGAATTCTCAAAGTGTTGATTATGCTATCCGCTTTAGTTTTGAAACGGGTATAGGTAAATATGCAAAATCTGATGGTTCAGTCGGTGTCGATAAGATGTGCTGGAATATCAACACCCGAATGACCGGGCCATGCATAGAAGCCAACAATACTGACCGGCTGCAAATTTACAGCGGGACGGGAAGTTCGACGAATAAGCCTGGTCTGTGTTGGGATTCAAATGCTAACAAAAGTTTGCCCTGCCTTTCTGTCTCAGAAGGTGACAGTACCGGTGTTAATGGTGATGACCAGACCATGCATCTGACTACCGAAAAAGACAATAAGACGGTTACCGGGACTTTAATGGCGAATATTATTGTTGAAAACACAGGTAACGTTGACAGCAAGGGGCAGCCCGAATTACTGACCGTTCCGGTAATTGAATATCGTGCTTTTGGCAACGATTTTGATGATGCGAAAAAAGATACGGACTATTCGGGTAGCGTTAGTTCCGAATCCGGCACCATGACCGTAAATGTACAAAAATGCCCGGTAGCGCCAGGCGGAAGGGCAATGTACCCGAGGCTGGTTGCCGCTATTTCATCTGTGGGCGCCGATGTGGGCCTGGATAGTGATGAAGCTAAAAGTGAAAGCGACTTTTCAAATTTGGCACAAAACCGAACAAACCTGGGGGCCGTTGGGCGCTTAGCGGGTGTCGCTCTGCAGGTTAATTTAAACAGTGAGACGACATCCTGGACAGTCAGTGCATCGTCTGCGATCTACGATAATTTAACTGGCACTGGGATCAATTTAATTAACTCAAAATCAATATCAGTTGTCCTGACATCCTGGTGCAGCACGACAAAACAATAATTTCTTAAATTAAATCGACTGAGATAATTCAGTTTCAACGGAAATGAACGATTCGGGTATGTTTATGAGCATAAGGGACGCACAAAAATTACAAATAGCAATTGGCTACTGTTTGCTATTGTCATCAGTACCTGCGATAGCCACTGAAACAGGGTTAACTGCAGCACAGGTTCGTGATCCTTTTAGTGATAGCCGGAGCACTGATAATCAGACTGATTATCCTTCGGTATTGATGGCACCAGAATTCGAGTCAAACGTTACGAAAGCTGTAACACCCTCTCCTGTAACCACTGGAGCAGCGCCCGCCAAGGCTCAGGTATTAAAGACGCCTCTTGTGCCGGCCACATCTACAGCGGCGCCTTTGGTGAAAAGTTATGGGCTGACAACACCAGCCTCCACCAGTCCCTTTCCGCGAGCACTGGTATTACATGAAAATGTTTTGCTGAGTCAGGGGTTGAATCAGTGGGCAAAAGATTCGGGCTATAAGATGCTTTGGAACAGCTCAAAAGATTATCTCATCTACAGCACTATCACTTTTACGGGTAGTACAACAGATGATGTGCTTGGTGATCTGGGGAAATTATTTTCTTCAGAGAATTACGGTCTGGTTATAAAACTGTATCAAAAAAACAGAGTACTCATTGTTGATGAGCAGTGATACGCGAAATTAATGGAATGACTATGAAAACAAAAATTGGAATTTACTCGCTACTGTTTATTTTACAGGGTTGTACCTCTATTGACCAAAAGTATAATGCAGAGACATTAACCGACGGTAAAGATGGAAAATTGACTACACCGGATGATGTAAAAACGCGTCCATATCAAAAGTTTGATACTGCATTTCTCGGAAAAAAAGTCGACTATAATTCAAAGACTCAGGAACTCCTGGCAAAAAAGGTCAACATTCAGTCCTATGAACAAATGGATTTGAATACATTGATGAATGCCGTGTCAGAACAGACCGAAATTAGCTTCAGGCTGAATTATTCGGTACCAGGAACTGGCACATTAAAAGTTGATGAAATGAATGATCCGAAAAATGATACCCGGGGCGTGAATTTCAATGGTACTTTTGAAGAGTTTATGCGGTATATCGCGGCGTTGTATGATGTCAATACTCAATTAGATGACAACAATGTTCTGAAATTAGATCTCTACAGTTCTTATATTATTAAGATGGATTTTTATGGTGAAAATACCAAAACTGAATCCAGCCTTGATATCGCAGGAAACGCTTCTACCTCAAGCGGTGGGTTAAAAGGAAAGTCGGAAACTAAGTTTGATTCGTCTTACTGGGATGACGTCGATGATATGGCACAAAAGTACATATCCAGCGGCGTGTACACTATTTTCAAAGATGCCTCTATTCTGACGTTTTCCGGAAGACCTTCAGAGTATCGGGCATTAAATGATGTTCTTAATAAATATCAAGTAGATAATAATAAGCAGTTTGTTGTTACTTATAAAATATTTACCTTAGATAAAAATAAAATTAAAGATTTGGGGGCTGGAGCCACCATGCAGTACAAAGAAGGTGGAACAACCTTAAAAATTGATACTAACAAGGTCTTAAGCAATATGGATGGCGGTATGTCATTTGGCCGTAATTTTTATGCTGGTTCAGACCATTCACTTAATGTCAGCGCCCAGATGAACGCCTTGTATGAGATTACAGGGAATAAAGTTATTCAAAGTGGAACATTCGTGACACGCAATGGTGTCCCGATTCCATTAAATATGACTCAAACTCAGAACTATGTCTCTGGTCGCACTACCACGACAAATGACCTTACTGCAAATGAAGATATTGCGATCGAAACTTCTGAGTTAGTTACCGGTACTAGTTTTATTATTACTCCTCGTTTGCAAACCGATGGAAGAATAGAGGTGACGAGTGGTTTTACTAAACGTTACCTGAATGAAATTCAGACCTTTGATTTGGTCCAATTGCCTAAGACAACGACAACAGAAATGTATAATACGACAATGGTGTCAGCTGGAAGTTTGCTAACGGTTGCTAAATATGAAGCGCAAGAATCAAATGATGGTCACACGTACTTAATGCTGGGGGCCGATGCATCGAATAGTGAGTCTAATGTCACTGTCGTTGCTGTAGTCGGTATTGATTATTACCGGGCACCGACTTCGGCTAAGTGATCACTTATGATTGATTATTTATTCAGCCATAACATATTAACTGGTTTGTTCTGGGAGTCGGACTCTGCAGAGGGTAAAGGCTCTAATTACCAACAGTGGTTAAATAGAATCCGTAAAACACACAGCCAGCTGGTTTACACCACTGCGGATGGCGGATTACTTAAAGGGTATTCTGAAAGAAAATTTTCAGACCTTGAACCTTTTGCGATACTCGTCAGAAATGAATTAGGCGATGGCGTGTATCATTTCACTGCGGAGAATGACGGTGATGATGTTTATTTTCTTATCGTCAGAGACAATAAAATAATCGGTGGCAGTGACAAGGTAGTAACAAGGGGTTTTTTCGATGCCTTAATCAGCGAATTATCTGAAGGAGAGTTTGCTGAGCTGGGAATTAAAAAAATTAGCGAATCCTGGATAGAGAGTATCTCAGCGTTATGCCAGCAACGACAACTTGTCATTAAACGCAAACAAAAGTTATTTGTAATTGGTGTCGCTGCAGCAAGTGTGTTCTTGCTGGTTATTCTGGCTGTGTTGCTTAATATGATGCTTTCTTAGGTGATTTATGAACAAAGGATTGTATTTTTGGAAGACGAGCCGTATCCCCGGTAAAAAACAAGGGATTATACTTGCGGTATTACTTGCAATTATTCTTGGCTCTGTGTCTGGCTGGTATTATTTGGTTTATATCCCTCATAAAAAACATGATGAAGAAATACAGAAAAAGAAAGCTGATGTGGCGAACAAGATTAAAAAAATAGATGATTTCTATGAAGGGCAGTTAAAAGGCGGTGGGATTGAACAGTTCACCCAACTTCTGAATGAAATTTATCAAAGCAGGATGATTCTCGGATTGACATCATATGATGAGAAGTTGATTACCTGTAAACCAGATAGCTGTACTTTTGGATATGAGATATTAAAATCACATGTTTTTAATGTTCAGAAGAAAATTTTCTGGGGTAAGGAGTACTCGGCGAGTTTCTCTAATAAAGGGATTAATTTCTCCGGGATCCCATCAAATTTAAAAGATAATACCACGTTAACGAATTATCGTAAAAAACGAGATGTTGCTGCCGTAGATTGTGGGCGCTTACTTAATTACATTTATGCTTTTAACTCAATCAGTGATAAGTCAGATCAAATTATCATCGCGAAACCACCGGCATCTTCAGTACTTGATGTCGAGAGCGAGGTTAAATCGCAGAAAAAAAGTTATGGATTACTTTTCAGTACCTGGTCGATGAATGCCAAAAATGATCCTATTCATATCATGAGCATTTTTGAACGTCAGGCATTCAAAGAAAGTTTTATTATTAAAGGTATGGAACTTAAATCCAAAGCATTAAAGATTACAGGGAGTTTTGTATGCAAAAGTGGAAAGTAACGCTGTCAGTTCTGCTGATTTTAGGTTTTGTCTCTTCAAAGGTAAGTGCTGAAACCCAGACACCTGCAAGTAATATTATGACTAAAAAAGCGGAGCAGGAGGAATTACCTGTTCCTGTTCAGGATCATATGATTGAAATGATGCAAGATGACTTCTCATTTCAAAATCAGAAGCGTGCGTTAGCTAATGAACTTGAATTAGAACAATTGCGTAGCGCCATTCAAAAAGTTAAGGGTGTTACTGCCCCGGTACAAGAAGTGCATGTAGAAGCTGCACCGGTCAGAGAGAATTTACCTGATGAGAATAAAGTGGTTGAAACTGTAGCATTGCCGAAGGTGCTGTTAGTTTCTGAAATTGGCGGGATATCGCGCGTTGCCATTACGTCTAACAACGTTGTCAAACTGGTTAAGCTTAACGAAAAATTCACGTTAGATGGGCATGATTTTATTGTTGCTAACTCAGGGCATAATATGCCTTCAGTTAAGGAAGTTCACCCGTGAGTCTTGATTTTCTTTGTATCGAAAATGATTCCGTCATGACCGGAGAATGGCGGTTTGTTGAGTATGAAGAAGATTTAATTACAGGGTCTATTGATGAAAGTGAATATTTAATAATTCGCCAGCCATTATTAGAGAAACTAACCACATTAGACAGTGATATATACAGGTTAAATTCTCTCTATGGCTGTAATATTTCCGGCGTTGCCAGGATCTCTGAGGATGACTATTATCGCGTTCTGGAACAGTCATCGGTTAATAAAAAGAGATTAAATCTCACAGATAACAGTGAGATCCAGAATGCTCTGGAAGGTATCCTGCTCAGTGCGGTTAACTTAGGGGCCAGTGACCTTCATATCACACGCAACGATAATATTGCACAAATAGAATTGCGGGTAAACGGTGTACTAAGCACTTTTATGCAAATGAAAGCGGACAAGTGTGATGAACTGGTCTTTGTGCTTTATAACGTAGAGGCAAACACCAAAGATACGACCTGGAACCGTGCGATACCCCAGAGTGCAAATATACTTTATACGCTTGCAAATAGAAACTATCGTTTTCGTTATGCGCATTTCCCAATTTTTGGTGAATCAGCGGGTTGTTATCATGCCGTGTTACGTATTATTGCTTCCGGAATACAGAAAGCCGCTGTTGCAAGTCTGGACAAATTAGGTGTCTCAGATGATGAATTATCAGATATTAAAAAAATATTAAGCAACCCTTATGGGGCTTATATTATCGCCGGGACGACCGGTTCGGGTAAATCAACGACGCTGAAAAACCTGATGGAATGGCTGCAAATAAATCGTTACGACGATAAGGGCTGCTTTTTAACTGTTGAAGATCCCGTTGAATATCAGATTTATGGCGCTAAGCAAAGTTCCGTTCTCAATGCGGATGGCGGTGGGTTTCATATGGCGATCAAATCAGCACTTCGCCGTGACCCGGATGTGCTGATGGTGGGGGAGATTCGTGACAATATTTCGGCGAATGCTTTGGCCGGGGCTGTAGAAAGCGGGCACTACTGTTTCACAACAGTTCACGCCGGCAATATTGTTTCACTTTTACAGCGCTTATCTGCCTTAGGGATCACCAGTGATAAATTGTCCACACCGGGTTTTGTTGCGGGATTGCAATGTCAGAAACTGATCCCTGTGATTTGTGATCATTGTAAGGAAAGCAAAAGCATTACCATTCTGGATAAAAAGTTTTCTGTTTTCACCCGTCATCATGATGGGTGCCCTAAGTGTAAATTTACCGGGATTTCCGGGCGTCAGCTTGTGCTGGAATATATGCGGCCAGGTTATGACGAGCTGGAAGCTATTTCTAAGCAGGAATGGCTAAGGGTCTATACAATCTGGCGCGCAAAAAGAAAAATGATGCCTTCTTTATCTGAAGGATTTGAAATAAAAGAAAAAGTTATGGCCAAAGTTCTTTTGGGAAAAGTATGTTCTGCGTGGTTTGACATGGAATTTGGTTCTTTAGAAAACGAAGCGCTGGAGGTGATCCTTGAGAAAATTCAGCAAGTCTAACCGGTTATATTTGTATCAGTTTTGTGCTGATATGATTAATGCGGATTTACCACTTTATGAATCTTTACTCAAACTCGAGAGTGATGGCAAAAAACTTCTTGGGAAAGGTTTTATCGTAAAACTCAATTTTTTAATTGATAAAATGAAAGCCGGTATTTCAATCGCTTCCGTGTTCCAGGGGTTAGTCCCGCAGGATGAATTGAGTGTTATCCACGCTTCTGAGCGAAGCGGTGGTCTTGCGGATGGTTTCCTGACATTAGTCAGCATGATTAATTATAATGACATATTACGTAAGCAGCTTATTTCAGCCATAACATTTCCAATCATTATGCTTTGCATGGCACTTATCGTGATCACCGGTTATGCCCTGAAAGTATTTCCTGCATTTGAAAAAGTTGTGCCGGTTATTCATTGGCCGAAAATAACGCAGTTGCTGTTTGCATTTGGGAATGCACTTTTTCATGGTCTGTGGTTTATTATTTTAATGTGTGCGATTGCTATTTTCTTCTTGCTACGTTTTCTGATGGGGAACTTAACAGGCATCTTTCGCGATAAATATTTAGACAAAATACTGCCATTTTCCACATTCAAACAAATAGCGGCTTCTGTGTTTTTGAATAACTTAGCCAGGATGTTAAAAAACAACATTCCGATTAACGACAGCCTGAATATTATTGCTTTGAACTCTAATCGCTGGCAGAAATCGCATGTGAATTCTATGTTGAGTAAAATGACGTCTGGCGCCAATTATGGTGACTCATTAAATACGGGGCTTTTTGGCGCAGAAGAGTTACTCAATATTACGCTTTATTCAAGTTTGCCGTCATTCAACGAGGTGCTCACGGCCGTTTCTGAACGGTCGCGTGTAAAAATCCAGGAATACATAAAGAAAATATCGGGGTTATTAAAGTCGCTATCTACTTTAATTCTTGGTGGTTGTGTTATCTGGGTATTTTTAGCGCTGTATGCCCTGACCGATGCGTTGTCTAAAATGTCGCAGTATTAATTACAAAGGATGTAAAGTCATGAAAAAAATTAAAGTACCTATGTTAAAAATAACATCAGTTCTCTTAGGGTTAGGCATGTGTAGCATAGGCTATGCCGCTGAGAAAAGTACGACTGATGAGAGCGGTGGTAGTTTTAAATACGTTGAACCAACGGGGGGGTACTCCAATGGCAAGTGCCCATCACCGTACGATCCTTTGAAAATAGTGTTGATAAATAATACTGATCCTGCAAACTTTGCTAATGGTAATGCTAATGCCGTCTGGGCCAATATATATTATGTAGGTTTAGATAATAGACCATACTATGGCAACTATTTGGGATATAATGCTCAAAAGAATACACCAACATTCCCTGCCGAAGTTAAGGGCGTTCCAACCCCTTCAGGGAAATATTACTCCTATAAAAATAGCGATGTCTCAGGGCCTATTGTCGCTTCTACATTTTATTCGTCAAACCCCGGCGTAGAATTCGGTGGAACCTATCCAGCGAGAAGTTGGAGTTACAACCCTGGGGGATTACCGCCGAAAGGATACGATGGATATGATGGAGGAACTGTACAATCTGGCGAAAGTTACGATGACCTGGTAAAAAATCCAACATTTGGTTCTTATACAAAAGTCTTTACCATTAATAGCTTAATTGATGGCAACAATCAAATGGATTACAAAAGTCAGAATGATGTTATTTTGCCAATGCGGAGTTTTTCCAGAATAAGAATAGAAGTTCGCGTTGGGTTAGATAAAAATCCGGTAGATATGACTTCTGATACAGGTCTTTATGCTGTAAGTGCAATTGTAGCAAGATGGGAAGCTTATGCAGTCAATGATAATAATGGTACGGTATTAAAAGTTGTAGATAGTTGGGTAAAAACAAATCTTGAAGGTAATGTAACTCTCTCTGGCGATGGATTTGCCGATGACTCTATGAAGCGTAATGGGACAATTAATATTTTGCCAGCTGACGCCTTGGTTATTAATATGAAAGGCTCGTGGAAATTCCCCAAAGATTCTGATGGTAAGACGAATAGTAAGTTTTTTGATGGAAGCAAAATTACATTAAGTCGTCTGAAGATACGCCAGCCAACTGAAACCGATGGCAGACCTATGTCCTCGGCAAGTGCTCAACCTTTAGTAACCTGTGACTAACGAGATAGAGGTTTTTTGTGGCCGAATTTATATTATTTTCCAGTTATCCAATACTGGCATTAATAGTCGGGCTGGTTATTGGGAGTTTCCTCAATGTGGTGATCTATCGCCTGCCATTGATGATTTTATCCCAATATGATGAAGAGGAGAGTATTAAGCCAGTGAATCTCTGGTGGCCACCTTCTCATTGCCCGCAGTGTGAAAAACCAGTGTTGAAACGGGATAATATACCGGTCATCAGTTGGCTTTTGCTGAAAGGGAAATGTCGGTTTTGTAAAACTGACATTTCCCCACAGTATCCGATCACTGAAGGCGTGGTGGGTTTGTGGTTTCTTTTTATGTCGATGTATTTAGTCCCCCGCGTTAGCGTGACTGAGTTTGTGTTCTGCATGGGATTTTTTTGCATCTTATATACGCTGGCTGCAATTGATGTCAAAACTCTTTTTCTGCCTGACCCTCTGGTATTTATGCTGCTTTGGGGCGGTATTCTGGCTTCAGTGTTTGGCATTATCCCCGTGAAACCACAACAATGTATTTTAGGTGTGGTTGTTTCCTGGGGATTAACATACACCGTAATGGTGCTCTATGAGAAACTGCGGCATAAAGAGGGTTTAGGCTACGGTGACGTGAAATTATATGCAGCCGTTTCTGCATGGTTAGGATTAGATTTTCTACCGGAACTTATTTTAATCTCGGCAGTGCTGGGTGGTTTCTTCTATCTGGTTATGTGGGGATATTATGAAAAAGTCCTGCGCGTTTCAGAAAGCCCGTTAGTCAAAGAAAATAACTATATTCCTTTTGGCCCGGCGATTGCGGTTGCAGCATTAATTCTTTTCCATGTGAGCGTTGTGTCGTGATAAAGATTGGGCTGAAAAGTTTATGGATGATCATGATCTGTTCGCTGTCAGCCTATGCAAGTGTTCAGACGGACCCGGCAGACGGTGTTTCGCCGCTTCGTTACAACGGCCTGCTCTCATTTAGCGCGCCGCTAACCATTCCGCTTCGGGTGACCTCGGGTTTTGGTCAGAGGTTTCATCCGGTGACTTTGCATTATGCCGGGCATAACGGCACTGATTTTGCGGCACCTCTCTACAGCCCTGTCCTCGCGGTTGAAAGCGGGCAGGTGACTAAGTTGGGCAGTGACCCGATTTCAGGCCGCTATCTGGTGATCAAGCACCAAAATGGCTGGGTGAGTAAATATCTGCACTTAAGCGTGTTTGACGTGCGGCTTAACCAGCGTGTGGAAAAAGGTCATGTGATCGCACTTTCTGGCGCTTCGGGCAGAACCACCGGGCCCCATTTGCACCTGGAGATCAGCTACCGGGGGCAGTTGCTGGATCCTGCGCTTGTTTTTTCGCCTTCTCCATATCGTCGTAATGTTCAGGTCCCCTTGCCGAAAAAGGATCGCATTAAGAAGGAGCCTGCTGTCCCTGAGGGGCCGCGCATTGTGTTTATCGTTCAACGTGAGGGTAAACCCAGAATTGGTATAAAGAAGGGCAACAAGCTTGTTTATGCGAAACCAGGTGACAAGGTTTTCAATGAATTCAAAGTGGTAAGCACGGGGAAACGTTACAGCCTGCAACGGTCAGGTCACTAATTTTCAGTTCGTTGATCCCGTTCATCCCCGATAAGGCTGACAACTGTTTGCCAATCATTCTTCCTGCTGTTAATTTTTCTTCAGTAGCAGGCTTAAAAGCGGCCATTAGGTCGCTTTTTTTACGTCTGAATCCTCTTAACTTCGTATTGGCATAGTCAATAACGCCCGGTAATAAGGCAAATATTGTGAGTACGCTCGAACATTACATCGGTAATACACCGCTGGTGAGATTACAGCGGTTACCCAAAGATCTGGACAGCGAAATTTGGGTCAAGCTGGAAGGTAATAACCCAGCCGGTTCGGTAAAAGATCGCGCGGCATTGTTTATGATTGAACAGGCGGAAAAGCGCGGCGAAATCCGCCCGGGTGATACGCTGATTGAAGCCACCAGCGGTAATACCGGGATCGCGCTGGCCATGATTGCCGCGCTGAAAGGTTATAAGCTGAAATTACTGATGCCGGAAAACATGAGCCTTGAACGACAGGCGTCGATGCGGGCTTATGGCGCAGAGCTGCTGTTGGTCAGCCGTGCACAGGGCATGGAAGGCGCGCGGGATCTGGCGCTGGATATGGAAAGGCAAGGGCTGGGAAAGGTGCTGGACCAGTTTAATAATCCGGACAACCCGCTGGCGCATTTCACCACCACCGGCCCGGAAATCTGGCAGCAAACGCACGGGCGGCTCACGCACTTTGTTTCCAGCATGGGGACGACGGGCACGATCACCGGCGTCAGCCGCTTTTTGCGCAGCCAGCATGCGGGCGTGCAGATTATTGGTCTGCAACCGGCCGAAGGCAGCAGCATTCCCGGCATCCGCCGCTGGCCACAGGCCTATCTGCCCGGCATTTTTAATCCTGAGCTGGTGGACGAGGTGATGGATATGGGGCAAGGCGAAGCAGAAGACACCATGCGCGCACTGGCACGCGAGGAAGGGCTCTTTTGCGGTGTGAGCTCTGGCGGTGCTGTAGCAGGCGCGCTGCGCGTTGCCAGAAGCCATCCGGGCAGTGTCGTGGTGGCGATTATCTGCGATCGCGGTGATCGTTATTTATCGACTGGCATTTTTGATGTCTAATTCTATATTCATCTGTTGAATGTAAAATTAGAGTAAAAGCGGCTGCGTAATGCAGGCTTAGTGGTAAAAATGACCAAAATTTTAGCCAGGCGGAAATAAAGAATGAAAATTTTGTTAGTCGATGACGACCTCGAGTTAGGCACCATGCTCAGTGAGTACCTGATCGCAGAAGGCTTTGACGCCTCTCTGGTGCTGACTGGTAAGGCGGGCGTGGAAGGTGCGATGTCTGGCGAATACACCGCAATGATCCTCGACATTATGCTGCCTGATATGAGCGGCATTGATGTGCTGCGTCAGGTGCGCAAAAACAGCCGCCTGCCAATCATCATGCTGACGGCCAAGGGCGACAATATTGACCGTGTTATCGGCCTGGAAATGGGCGCTGACGATTACATGCCAAAACCGTGCTATCCGCGCGAACTGGTGGCACGCCTGCGCGCGGTGCTGCGTCGTGTGGAAGAACAGCAGGAATCGCATTCCGACTCCTCATCGGTTAACTACGGTGATCTGACGCTGAATCCGGCGACCCGCAGCAGTGAATGGCGCGGTGTTCCTTTCGACCTGACGGCCTCTGAGTTCAATCTGCTGGAGCTGTTGTTGCGTTCCCCTGAACGTGTGGTGTCGAAGGATGAACTGTCGGAAAAAGGTCTGGGGCGTCCCCGCGAAGCTTACGACCGCAGTATTGATGTACACATCAGTAATATCCGTCAGAAACTGGGGTCACTGGAAGGTGGCGATATTCTGACTATTGAAACGGTGCGCAGCATTGGCTATCGGATCCGCTAAGCGCTTGCGCGGAAGGCTATTCTGGAAAATCCTGCTGGGATTCTGGTTTACCTTCGTGGCAATCACTCAGGGGCTCTGGGTGGTTTTTGCGTTTTATAATCCGCATGAACCGCCGGAAAGCGGCATCGCCCGGCGTTTTGTGAAACTCCAGATTACCTCGGCGGTTTCCACGCTCCATTCCGGTGGTCTGCCGGCGTTAAACGCCATGATGGCCGACTGGCCGGAAGATGACCGTCAGTTCTTCTCGGTAGCGCCTTCACTGCTCCCTGCGCAGGGCAGCACGATGCAGGATCTGGAACCGGGTAAGATCCCGCATGAAGTGGTGGAGTTCGTGCAGGGGCCGGACGGCCAGGGTTACCGTCTCCGTTACGACGTCGCCGGACTGATGGACGAATACCGGCCAAGACGACACAAAGAGTTGCTGAACATGCCGCCGCCGTTACTCTGGCTTGGCGGGTTAGGCGGGCTGTTATTCAGTTTGGTACTGGCCTGGAATCTGACAAGGCCGATGCTGCAAATGCGAAAAGCGTTCGGGCGGGTTGCACAGGGCGATTTATCGGTGCGTCTGTTTTCCAGTATGGGCAAACGGCACGATGAGCTGTCCGAGGTGGCGCGTGATTTCGACTCGATGGCCGAGCGCTTACAGGTGCTGGTGAAAGCGCGTGAAGAGCTGCTGCACGACGTTTCGCATGAGCTGCGTTCCCCTCTGGCCCGTTTGCAACTGGCGATTGGCCTGGCGCGGCAAAATCCGTCTAACGTTGAATCTTCACTGAGCCGTATCGAGCATGAAGCAGGGCGTCTGGATAAGATGATAGGCGAGCTGCTTGCGCTGTCGCGAACGGAAAGCAGCGAAATACCGGATGAAGAGTATTTTGATATCTATGGCCTGGTAGAAGCCGTTGTTAACGATGCCCGTTATGAAGCCCAACTGCCGGGTGTTGAAATTGCTTTGTACCCGGAGGCACCGGACGAAATGGACTACACGGTGAAGGGAAATGCCGAACTGATGCGGCGAGCCGTTGATAATGTGGTGCGTAATGCGCTGCGTTTTTCCGCCCGCGGGCAGACTATCACCGTTTCGCTGGCGCAGATTGAGCAGTATCTGCAAATTGAAGTGGCCGATCAGGGGCCGGGCGTGGAAGAAGATAAGCTGTCGAGTATCTTTGACCCGTTCGTGCGGGTCAAATCGCCGCTGTCTGGCAAAGGCTACGGCCTGGGGCTGGCGATTACCCGTAAGGTAATGCTGGCGCATGATGGCAAAGTTGATGCTCGCAATGCGCAGCCCCACGGGCTGGTGATAAGCCTGATGGTGCCGCACTGGAAGAGTTAAACGTTCAGCCTTACAAGATATTCAGGCAATAAAAAACGGCGCATTGAGCGCCGTTTTTTTACTTCTGATTTCGTCGGGCTGATTACTTCTTGATACGGATGATTGGGGTTTCGCCCACAGTCACGCTACCGGTCAGTTTAATCAGCTCTTTGATCTCGTCCATGTTAGAGATAACCACCGGAGTCAGGGTAGACTTCGCTTTCTCTTCCAGCAGAGCCAGATCAAACTCGATAACCAAATCGCCTTTCTTCACACGTTGGCCTTCTTCAGCGATGCGTTTAAAGCCTTCGCCTTTCAGTTCAACGGTGTCGATACCGAAGTGAACAAATAACTCGATGCCACTGTCAGATTCGATTGAGAAAGCATGATTAGTTTCGAAGATTTTACCGATAGTCCCATCAACCGGAGCAACCATTTTGTTGCCAGCAGGCTTGATAGCAATACCGTCGCCGACGATTTTCTCAGCGAAAACGACGTCAGGCACGTCTTCAATATTGACAATTTCACCAGACAGCGGCGCTACAATTTCAATGGTGCCAACGTCTTTTTTATCATCCGAAACCAATGATTTCAGTTTATCGAACAAACCCATGATCTTCTCCTAAGCATTAATTTGGGCAGCTTTACCAGCATCGCGCAATTAGCAGAGTGTTTTTTCTTCAATGAACTTGTTAACCAGGTTCATCAACTCTTGCGCCGTAGGTTGGGCCAGGGCCTGATCTGCCAGCGCTTTCACATCTTCGAAGTTTGTATTGCGAATAATTTTCTTGATGCGTGGGATAGAGATAGCACTCATGCTGAACTCATCTAACCCCATGCCCAATAGAAGAAGTGTAGCACGTTCGTCACCGGCTAGCTCGCCGCACATCCCAGTCCATTTACCGGCAGCATGAGATGCGTCAATAACTTGTTTAATTAAACCAAGTACAGACGGAGACATTGGGTTGTACAGATGAGAAATCAGCTCGTTACCGCGATCCACTGCCAAAGTATACTGGGTAAGATCGTTTGTACCAATACTGAAGAAATCGACTTCTTTCGCCAGATGATGAGCTATCACGGCAGCAGCCGGAGTTTCAACCATCACGCCAACTTCGATGGTTTCATCGAATGCCTGGCCTTTTTCACGCAGCTCAACTTTCAGCATTTCGAGTTCTGCTTTCAGTTCACGCACTTCTTCAACAGAAATGATCATCGGGAACATAATACGCAGTTTGCCGAACGCAGAAGCACGCAGAATGCCTTTCAGCTGGTCGTGAAGAATTTCTTTACGGTCCAGACAGATACGGATTGCACGCCAGCCCAGGAACGGGTTTTCTTCTTTTGGCAGGTTCATGTACGGCAGGTCTTTATCACCGCCGATGTCCATGGTACGTACGATAACCGCCTGTGAACCCATCGCTTCAGCAACGGCTTTATACGCCTGGAATTGCTCTTCTTCGGTAGGCAGGCTGTCACGGTCCATGAACAGGAATTCTGTACGATACAGGCCGACACCTTCAGCGCCATTGCGCTCTGCACCCGCGACGTCGCGCACGGTACCGATGTTGGCACAAACTTCAACCTGATGGCCATCAAGCGTGATAGCAGGCAAGTCTTTCAGTTTGGTCAGTTCGTCTTTTTCAGAGATGTACTGGTTCTGAACCGCTTTCAGCTCATCAATAACGTCTGCTGTCGGGTTGACGTAGATTTTATTGTTTACCGCGTCGAGGATCAGATAGTCATCATTTTTAACTTGTTTGGTCACATCACTGGTGCCGACGATGGCAGGCAGTTCCAGTGAGCGGGCCATGATTGAGGTGTGAGAAGTACGGCCACCCAAATCAGTGATGAAGCCCAGAACTTTGTTCAGGTTCAGCTGTGCGGTTTCTGAAGGGGTCAGATCGGTTGCCACCAGGATAACTTCGTCCTGGATAGAGCTCAGATCAACGATGGTCATGTCCAGAATGTTGCGCAGCAGACGTTTACCGATATCGCGTACGTCAGCCGCACGTTCTTTCAGGTATTCATCGTCAAGCTCTTCCAGGGCTTTCGCCTGGCCTTCAATGACAGAGAAAGCCGCAGCGTCAGCAGAGGCATGCTCGTCTTTGATGAGGGCTATGATTTCCTGTTCAAGCTCTTCGTCTTCCAACAACATGATGTGGCCTTCGAAGATGGCTTCTTTCTCTTCACCGAAGGTCTCACCGGCTTTGGTCTTGATCACTTCCAGCTGAGCAGAGGCTTTCGCACGGCCCGCAAGGAAACGTTCAACTTCCTGATCAACCTGATCAGGAGAGATTTTTTTCCGGTTGATGACAATCTCATCTTCTTTCAACAGAAGTGCTTTGCCGAAAGCGATACCGGGAGATACTAAAATGCCTGAAATCATAACCCTACCTTTCTCTTGACTGGTTTAAACTATATAAGAGCGGCTGTGTGTTACTCGAGCTCTGCCATCAGTTTTACCAAGTGTTCAACGGCTTTCTGCTCGTCTTCACCTTCAGCTGAGAGGGTCACAACGGTGCCTTGGGTCAGGCCCAGAGTTTGCAGTTTGAACAGGCTTTTAGCACTGGCGCTTTTACCGTTTGATGTCACGGTGATGTCAGAAGCAAAACCTTTGGCTTCTTTCACAAACTGTGCAGCAGGGCGAGTGTGCAGACCATTAGGAGCGGTAATAGTAACTTCTTGCTGGAACATTGTTGTTTCCCCAACTTATTAAAGTAATGTTGTGGAGCTAAAGTTTAGCCTATGGGCCTTACTTTAGCCTGTAGAGATTCGCGCCTGACTATGGTTCAGGGGCAGGTTCAGATGCAACAGGAAAGAGAAAATAGCGCACTCAGCGATAAAACACTTTGCCCTAGATCCAAGCTTTCTTGTTATTCCCCCATTATGCCGTCTTTTACCCTCATGTAACAAATCGGTAAATCGATTCAGCGGGGTGGCATCAAGCGAGCGATTAATTTCGAGCATCGAAATAATTGTCCGGTTAAATACTAAACCTGGCGACGAAAATCAATGGCAGAGTGGTGTAAACTTTGACGCAGTCCACAAAAAAGCACCCCTTGAGGTGCTTTTTTAGACGCTTTTAAGGATGTGGCATTATTGTTGCAATTCTTTTTCGGTGAACAAATCTGCAAACAATGCGGTACTCAGATAGCGTTCGCCGGAAGACGGTAGGATAACCACGATAGTCTTATCTGCAAATTCCGGTTCTTTAGACAGTTTTACTGCGGCCTCGACGGCTGCACCAGAAGAAATCCCAGCCAGGATACCTTCTTCTTCCATCAGACGTCGTGCCATCTGGATAGATTCGTCATTGGTGATCAGTGTGACACGATCCAGCAATTCCAGATCCAGGTTGCCCGGGATAAAACCGGCACCAATACCCTGAATTTTATGCGGGCCCGGCTTCACTTCTTCGCCGTTCAGCGTTTGGGTGATAACCGGAGAGTCAGTAGGTTCAACGGCGACCAGCTTCACGCTGCTTTTTTTGCTTTTCAGGTAGCGGCCAGTACCGGTGATGGTACCACCAGTACCGACACCTGCAATCAGCACGTCAACTGCGCCGTCGGTATCTTCCCAGATTTCCGGGCCAGTGGTTTGTTCGTGGATAGCCGGGTTCGCCGGGTTGCTGAACTGCTGAAGGATCAGATAACGATCCGGATCGCTGGCCTGAATTTCTTCAGCTTTTGCAATCGCGCCTTTCATGCCTTTTGCACCTTCTGTCAGCACCAGGTTGGCACCGAGGGCTTTCAGCAATTTGCGGCGTTCAACGCTCATGGTTTCGGGCATGGTCAGCGTCAGTTTGTAACCGCGCGCAGCGGCAACGTAGGCCAGCGCAATCCCGGTGTTACCGCTGGTTGGTTCAACCAGTTCAATATCTTTAGTCAGAATGCCACGTTTTTCGGCATCCCAAATCATGTTTGCGCCGATACGGCACTTGACGCTGAAGCTCGGGTTACGCGACTCGACCTTAGCCAGGATGCGACCATTACCGATACGGTTCAGGCGAACCAGTGGCGTATGGCCAATTGTTAATGAATTGTCTTCATAGATCTTGCTCATAACCCGTCCTTTAACTGTATGAAATATTCACGGTGTGAAGCTTTCAACACTATGAAATTAGTGGGAATCAGAAAAGCATACGCGAACCGCTTTCCCAGTGAAGTAAGGTTTTGGTATTTGGTATATCGATACGTTATTAAGAAATAAGTTTGAGGGAGAAATGTCAAGCGTAGCAAGCAGCCGCCCGCAGGCGGCTGAAGGTCACGACGGCGATCGCGACCTTATTTTCTGATGCTATTTACATCGATATCATTTTTCACATAGACGCTGCGATAGCGATCGCACCACATGGCGGTCGCCCCGCAAACAGCCACCGGCAGGATAACGAGATTCAGCACCGGGATCATCGTAAACAGGCTGACCAGTGAGCCGAACTGCATATTGTCGATTTTGTTGCTGCCTAGTGAACGGCGCATATCTGCGAAACTGACTTTGTGGTTATCGAAAGGATAATCGCAATACTGGATCACCACCATCCAGGCACTGAAGAAAAACCACAGCACCGGGGCGATGGTCTGGCCGATAATCGGGATAAAGTACAGCGCAAAGAGCAGCAGGGCGCGGGGCAGGTAATACGCCAGTTTCTGCCATTCGCGTTTCATGATGCGCGGCAGATCTTTCATGATGTCCCAGATGCCGCTGTCCGGCAGCGGTTTGCCTGTCAGGCGTGCTTCAAGCTGTTCTGCCAGCAATCCGCTGAACGGTGCGGCTATCCAGTTGGCAAGGGTGCTGAAGAAGTAGCTGAACACCAGCAGCACGGAAAGCACGACAACCGGCCAGACCAGATAATCCAGCCAGCTGAGCCAGCCCGGGACTTTACTCATCATCGCCGGGATCCATTCTCCCAGTTTGGTAAACAGCCACCAGAATGCGCCGCCCATCAGGACAACGTTCACGGCCAGCGGTAAAATCACAAAACGTCGTATTCCGGGTAAGGAAATGAGCGTCCAGCCCTGTCTGAAATAATGCACGCCGTTTTCTTGTCTGGCGCTTTGCGATGAAGTCATAAACGAAATTTTCTCTCTGAGTTGAATGACATGGGCTATCATATCGGTATGATTTTCCACTGGCTAGCGGTGGATTGGCTGAAAAAACAGCAAAAAAAGGTGCAGCTACCCTATTTATTAGCAGAAAGTAGAGTCGAGACTTGCACTTATCTACGTGGGCAAATAGAGTTAATATTGTGAATGTTTGCCGTGGTGGCAATGAATTGGAACAACAGAGATAGCAATGATGCAGGATTTGCGTCTGATATTAATCGTTGTTGGCGCGATCGCCATAATAGCGTTGTTGTTACACGGTTTGTGGACCAGCCGTAAAGAACGCTCTTCGCTTTTCCGCGATCGTCCAGCTAAACGTGTGAAAAAAGAACGGGAACAATCTCCGCCAGAAGACTTTGTCGATGGGGTGGGAGAAGTGCGCGTGCGTCCTGCCTATCCTCAGGATGAACCAACTTTAGGCCAGTATGATGAGCCAGAGCAGGCTGCACCATCACGTCAGCCGCAGGTTCCCCCTGCGCAGCCAGCGCCTGCACCGGTCTCTCGTTCTCAACAGCCAATGCAGCCCCAGCAACCTGCTGTGCAAGACGATCCGCTGTTGAGCGGCTATTCCGCTGCGGCACCTGAGGTCACATCGCGTCGTGAGCCTGTATCTGATTTTGCGCCAGAAGTGAGGCAACAGCCTCCGGTACCGCCACAGGAAATCCATGCGGATGTGGCTCCTGCTGCAAAAGCAGAGCCTCAGTCAGCCCCTTTCGCCCCAGCTGAAGAAGCACCGGCCGAGAAGGCAAAACTGAAAGAAACTGTTCTGGTTCTGCACGTTGCAGCACATCAGGGCGGGGTGATTGGCGGTGAAGTCTTGCTTAACAGCGTGCTTCAGGCCGGTTTCCAGTTTGGCGCTATGAATATTTTCCATCGTCACGTCAGCCCTGCAGGCAGTGGCCCGGTGTTGTTCAGTCTGGCCAATATGGTCAAACCTGGGTCATTTGATCCTGACAATATGTCCGACTTCTCCACGCCGGGTGTCACGTTGTTCATGATGGTGCCATGCTATGGCGATGCCCATCAGAATTTCAAATTGCTGCTGCAGTCAGCCCAGCGCATTGCTGATGATGTTGGTGCAATGGTGCTTGATGATGAGCGTCGTATGATTACGCCGCAGAAGCTCGAAACGTATAAAGCGCGGATCCGCGAGGTCCTCGAAGCGATCGCCTGATGCAGGTGTTCGTGAAATACCCTTTCCTCTAACCCCCGCTTGCCGGGGGTTTTTTATCTCCACGGTGAGTCATGGCCACTATCGAAGAACAGATCAATCATTTACGCACTCAGCTGCGCCATCACGAATATCAGTACCACGTTCTGGATGCACCGGAAGTCCCTGACGCTGAGTATGACCGCCTGATGGGGGCGTTGCGTGAGCTGGAAACCGCGCACCCGGAGCTGGTGACCGCAGATTCTCCGACACAACGTGTAGGCGCGATGCCGCTTTCCGCTTTTGAGCAGGTGAAGCATCAGGTGCCGATGTTGTCGCTGGACAACGTATTTGATGAAGAAAGCTATCTGGCGTTTTATAAGCGTGTGCAGGACCGGCTGAAAACGGCTGAGCCATTGACGTTTTGCTGTGAGCTGAAACTCGACGGCCTGGCCGTCAGCCTGCTGTATGAAAATGGCGAACTGGTGCAGGCAGCCACGCGTGGTGACGGTACAACCGGTGAGAACATCACGGCCAATGTGCGCACCATCCGCGCCATTCCGCTGCGCCTGCACGGTGACAATATCCCGGAGCGGCTCGAAGTGCGTGGCGAAGTCTTTATGCCACAGCCGGGCTTTGAAGCAATGAACGAAGAAGCACGTCGTACCGGTGGCAAAGTGTTTGCCAATCCGCGTAACGCGGCGGCCGGTTCTTTGCGCCAGCTTGACCCGCGTATTACGGCTAAACGCCCGCTGACTTTCTTCTGCTACGGCATCGGCGTGCTTGAGGGCGGTGAACTGCCTCGCAGCCATTTCGAACGCCTGCAACAGTTAAAAGCCTGGGGTTTACCGGTCAGCGACCGTGTCCGTGTGTGCACCGGCAGCGACGACGTACTGGCGTTTTACCGTCAGGTGGAGCAAGAGCGCCCGTCACTCGGTTTTGATATCGACGGTGTGGTGGTCAAAATTGATTCTCTGGATATTCAGGAAACGCTGGGCTTTGTGGCGCGCGCACCACGCTGGGCCACGGCGTTTAAATTCCCTGCTCAGGAACAGATTACGCTGGTCAAAGACGTTGAGTTTCAGGTCGGGCGTACCGGTGCGATAACGCCGGTTGCCCGCCTCGAACCGGTGCTGGTCGCCGGTGTCATGGTCAGCAATGCCACGCTGCACAATGCGGACGAAATTGAGCGCCTTGGCCTGCGCATTGGCGATACGGTGATCGTTCGTCGCGCCGGGGATGTTATCCCTCAGGTCGTGGGCGTGGTGCTGGATGAGCGTCCGGATGATGCGCGTGAAGTGGTTTTCCCCACACATTGCCCGGTTTGCCATTCAGACGTCGAGCGTGTCGAAGGCGAAGCCGTGGCACGCTGTACTGCGGGTCTTATTTGCGGTGCTCAGCGTAAAGAGGCGCTGAAGCATTTCGTCTCGCGGCGTGCGCTGGACGTTGACGGCATGGGCGATAAAATTATCGATCAGCTGGTCGATAAAGAGTACGTCAAAACCCCGGCTGACCTGTTCCGCCTGACGGCAGGCAAGCTTACTGGCCTGGATCGCATGGGGCCAAAATCAGCGCAGAACGTCGTGAATGCGCTGGAAAAAGCGAAAGAAACCACGCTGGCGCGATTCCTGTATGCGCTGGGTATCCGTGAAGTGGGAGAAGCCACAGCAGCCAATCTGGCAGCGCATTATGGCTCCGTCGGCGCACTGAAAGCTGCGGATATTGAATCGCTGAAAACCGTGCCGGACGTCGGTGATGTTGTGGCGAAACACGTTGTGAATTTCCTGTCTGAAGAACATAACCAGCAGGTGATCGACGAATTGCTGAGCCCGGAAATTAACATTCACTGGCCGGAAGTTCAGGTCATTGTGCCGGAAGAAATCGACAGCCCGTTCGCCGGTAAAACCGTGGTGCTGACCGGATCGTTGTCTATTTTGTCGCGTGATGAAGCGAAAGATCGTCTGACCGCGCTGGGGGCAAAAGTGTCCGGCAGCGTGTCGAAGAAAACTGACCTGGTGATCGCCGGTGAAGCGGCGGGTTCAAAACTGGCGAAAGCGCAGGAACTGGGCATTGAAGTCATCGACGAAGCGGAGATGATCCGCCTGCTGGGCGACTAAAATGGAAAAAGAAGATCTGATTGAAATCGCCAATACGGTGATGCCTTTTGGTAAATATGCCGGAAGAGTGCTGATTGATTTACCTGAAGAATACTTACTGTGGTTCGCCCGCAAAGACGAGTTCCCGCAAGGGAAACTCGGCGAACTGATGCAACTGACGCTGGCGATTAAAAGCGAAGGGCTGCAAAGCCTGATTAATCCGCTGCGCCGCAACGGGCCGGGTTTAGGCGGCACGGACGAATAACAACGTTTCATCCTGATAATAAAGGCGCTGATTTCAGCGCCTTTATTTTTGACATTACTCCGTCACCTGCGCCTGCCTGAGCGCCACTTCCTTTTGTTTTTTCTGATAGCGTTTCGCCAGCACCGCACAGGTCATCAGCTGCACCTGGTGGAAAATCATCAGCGGCAGCACCATCATCCCGATTGCACTGACCGGGAAAAGGATATTGGCCATCGGAATACCGTTGGCCAGGCTTTTCTTGGAGCCGCAGAACACAATGGTGATTTCATCCGGTTTACTGAATCCCAGCCAGCGAGCCATGTACGTGTTAATGACCAGAACGAAGGCTAGCAAGACCAGACTGAAAGCCACGATAAACAGCAGGGAACCGATGCCCACCTGATGCCAGATCCCCTGCGTGACGGCTTCACTGAACGCGGAGTACACCACCAGAAGGATCGACGTCTGGTCGGTTTTGCCGATCATCTTACGGTGACGCTCCACAAAACCGCCAATCAGCGGACGCAGCAAATGCCCGGCAATAAACGGCACCAGCAGTTGCAGCACAATATGCCCGACCTGCTCCAGCCCGTTGCCCGTTTCCCCCTGAACATGCATCAGCAAACTGACCAGCAGCGGCGAAACAAAAATGCCCAGCAGGCTGGACGCTGAGGCGCTGCACACCGCCGCCGCGACGTTTCCGCCCGCCAGAGAAGTGAATGCGATAGCTGACTGCACGGTCGCCGGCAGGATACACAGATACACAAAACCGCTGTAAATCTGCGGGCTGACGTCAACCGGGTGCCACCACTGGAAGAGCAGGCCGAGGATCGGGAACAAAATGAAGGTGCTGAACATCACCCACAAATGCAGTCGCCAGTTATTGCTACCCTGGAAAATAGCTTCGCGGGAGAGTTTTGCGCCGTGCATGAAAAACAGCAATCCGATGGCGAAAATAGTCAGATTATTGAAAAAGGCGACGAACATCCCGCTGGCCGGGAAAAAAGTCGCCAGCAGCACGGTAGCGATTAGGGTGAGGGTAAAGCGATCGGGTAAAAAGCGCATAACTTTTTCTCTGATTAAGTCGTATTGGAATACGGCTATTCTGAGCGTTTGCGATACAATTAAAAAATTGATTTATTTAATCCATTAATGCAGAAAATTCATGAATTATTCTCTCAGGCAACTTCGTGTATTTGTGGCGATTTCACGTTACGGCAGTTTTAGTCGTGCGGGCGAGGCGATTGGGTTGAGCCAGTCGGCTATCAGCCACAGCATGAAAGAGCTGGAAGCTGAAATGGGCGTGCGTTTACTGGACCGCACTACGCGGGAAGTTGTGCTGACCGACGCCGGGATGCGTCTGGCAAATCGCGTGGAACCCTTGCTCGATGAACTGCATGCCATGCTGCTGGATACCCGCAGTTTTGGCACCCAGCATAATGGCCGTGTGCGGATTGCCTCCAGCCAGACAATCTCTGCCCAGCTCATGCCGCAATGTATTGCCCGCGGCGAGCAGCAGTACCCGGATATTCGCGTATTGTTGCGTGATCAGGCGCAACAACTGGTGCTGAGTAGCGTGAGAAATGCGGAAGTGGATTTTGGCATTGTCATCGACCCAGGTGAAAGTACCGATCTCGATTGTGAGCCGATTCTGCACGAGCCTTTTTTATTGCTGTGTCGGGAGGACCATCCGTTTGCCGGGCTACCCGTCGTGGAATGGCAGGCACTGAACGGCAGTAAACTGGTGCTGCAAGATTACGCGTCGGGCAGCCGTGTGTTGATCGACGGGGCGCTGAAATCACAGAAAGTGAAAGCGGAGATAGCGCAGGAAATCGGTCATCCGGCGACGTTATTTCCGATGGTGGAAGCGGGAATTGGGATCAGCGTTTTACCCGCACTGGCGCTGCCAATGCCGGAGGGTAGCCCGTTGGTGATCAAGATATTAGTGCCTGAAATCAACCGTGTACTGATGTTAGTCAAGCGCAAAAACCGGTCGTTATCGCCCGCCGCTCAGGCGATCTGGCAGGTAGTTAAAGAGCAGGCTATCTTACTGAAGGAAAAACGCAGCCAGCAGGGAATGTTTGGGGCCTGATCCCTTGCTGGCTGTTTCAGACAGTCACTGCGATTACACGTAAATATCAATAGAGTTCGTATCAGATGGTTTGTTGACACCTTCTTTCTTCACTTCAGCGGCAGCCTGTTGTTGTTGCTGTTGTTGAAGCGCTTTCTGGGCTTGCTGCTGTTCGATTTGCTGAATTTGCTGTTGCAGCAATTCGATTTGCTGTTGCAGAAGTTCCTGTTGTTGCTGGACGTCAGAAGAACTGCCGCCGGAGCTGCTCAGGCTTTTGACCTGTTCAGTCAGCTTTGCAATCTGTTTAGTTAACTGAGCAATCTGGCTGGAGCTGCTGGCGTCACTGGTGGACGCTGAGCTCACCGAACTGCTGGTAGCGCTGATAGTCGTCATAATACCTCACTTAGTTATCATCAATTTTTGCACGTAAGAATGCTTAACAGGTATCGGCAGCTATCAGCCCGGCTTTATTGGTTTTTCATATTCCTTACAGTGTTAACGGATTTCTTGCACTTCCAGTTTGGGCCACAGTGTCAGCCAGCCTTTGTCGCGTACCCGCTGCGCGAAAACCGCAGGGATCGCATGGCGCGGATTCGGTGTGATACTGAAGGAGAAAAGCGCATCCAGCCCCAGCGGTGCATTCAGTTCGATCTGCCCGTCAGCGTTCATTCTTGCGCCGATGGCCGTTTCCACTTCCACCCAGTAGCTCATGGCTTGCGCACTGGATGTATAGGGCCTGTGGCCGTGACGTTCATGCATGCGGGCCTGGTTTTTCACAGACCAGGGCAAATCTGGCGAGCGCGCTCTCAGACGTTGTTCCAAACGTTCGTCGTTCTGTGCTGTGCAGTCTTCAGGATTGAAATACACCAGGTCGATGTCATTGACCGGTGTCGCCCGAGCATAACCGTGCAGCCGGTCCCAGACCAGATTGCGGACAAACCCTGCCGCCAGCCACGCATCGTTCAGCGCCAGTTCACGCGCCTGCTCCAGCGCCTGTAAATGCATCGGCTCTTCCCGGAGCCAGGTAATAATTTGCTGTTCTTTTTCCTTCACGAACGACCTCCTTTTTATCTGATGCCAAATTGTAGCGCGTGTGGATGACATTTTCCCCACGCACCGTTTCGGGCAATCGCCTTTCTTTGTACGCGCCAAAATGAAGCAAAAAGGCCATCGGCCTGGCTACAGGCCGCGCTGGCTCAGCATTTCTTAAGTGGTACAGCCTTTGCAACAACCCCAGCGGGCAGGGCTGTTGAAGTACTCTTCAAACAATAATTGCATTATCACCGGGCAGGGGATCACCTATGCAAACCACGAAAGTCACACCCGTTTTAAAACGAACGCTGGGCAGTTTTAAACTTTGGGGCATTGCCGTCGGGTTGGTTATTTCCGGCGAGTATTTTGGCTGGAGCTATGGCTGGGCGCAGGCCGGTACACTCGGATTTCTGATCACTGCGCTGGTCATTGCCGCTATGTATTGTGCCTTTATTTTTAGCTTTACCGAACTGACCACATCGATTCCTCATGCGGGCGGGCCATTTGCTTACGCTTACCGCGCATTCGGCCCGACCGGGGGATTTGTCGCCGGATTCGCCACGCTGGTGGAGTTTGTTTTTGCTCCGCCTGCGATTGCTATGGCGATAGGCGCGTATCTCAACGTGCAATTCCCGGCGATTGAGCCTAAATGGGTGGCCGTTGGCGCGTATCTGGTCTTTATGGTGCTGAATATTCTGGGCGTCAGCATTGCAGCAACGTTCGAATTACTGGTGACGTTACTGGCGATATTCGAATTGCTGGTCTTTATGGGCGTCGTGGCGCCGGGATTTGAGATGTCGAACTTTGTACACGGCGGCTGGGCGGGCAGAGATACCTTCAGCCCGGCGGCATTCTCCGGCATTTTTGCCGCCATTCCTTTCGCCATCTGGTTCTTCCTGGCGATTGAAGGCGCGTCCATGGCCGCTGAAGAAGCCAAAGATCCGCAGCGTACTATTCCGAAAGCGTTTATCGGCGGGATCCTCACCCTGACGGTTCTGGCACTCGGCGTCATGCTGTTTGCCGGCGGCGTGGGCGACTGGACCAAGCTTTCGAATATCAACGACCCGTTACCGCAGGCGATGAAACTGATTGTCGGCAATAACAGCGGCTGGCTGCACATGCTGGTCTGGCTGGGATTGTTTGGTCTGATTGCGTCTTTCCACGGCATCATCATGGGTTATTCACGGCAGATCTTTGCGCTGGCGCGTGCGGGCTATCTGCCTAAACGACTGGCCAGCGTCAATGCCCGTTTCCAGACGCCGCATCTGGGCATTATCGCGGGTGGCGTTGTCGGGATCGCCGCTATCTTCTCTGATTCCCTGATTGTGATTGGCGGGCAACCGCTGACAGCAAATATCGTGACAATGTCGGTGTTTGGCGCGATTGTCATGTACATCATTTCGATGGCGGCGTTGTTCAAGCTGCGTCGCAGTGAGCCGAACCTGATCCGCCCGTTCCGAGCGCCACTTTATCCTTTTGCGCCGGCACTGGCGCTGGTGCTGGCGGTCGTCTGTCTTATCGCTATGATCTACTACAACACCTTACTGTTTTTGATCTTCGCCGCCATGATGTTGCTGGCTTACGCCTGGTTCCGCATCACGCATCAGGCCCGTACTGATGCTGCTGAGGATCCGCAATTACGCGGGCTGCGGCCTGTTCCGGCGAAAAGTGGCAAATAACCTGGCCAGATAAGGAGCGTTATGTTTCAGACGACATTAAGTCACCGAAGTTATCAGTTTAAAGATCTCCGTGAACTGATGGCGAAGGCGTCACCTGCAAGGTCTGGTGACTACCTGGCCGAAGTGGCTGCTGCCAGTGCAGAAGAACGTATGGCGGCGAAAATGGCGCTGGCTGACGTTCCGCTGAAGACGTTTTTGCAAGAATTGCTGGTGCCGTATGAAGAGGACGAAGTCACACGGCTGATTATTGATACGCACGATGTCGCGGCGTTTGCCGCGATTTCTCATCTCACGGTGGGCGATTTCCGCGACTGGCTGCTGAGTGAAAAAACTGACAGCGCCACGCTGGCCGCCGTGGCAAAAGGGATTACGCCGGAAATGGCGGCGGCGGTCAGCAAACTGATGCGCAATCAGGATTTGATTCTGGTCGCTAAAAAATGCCGGGTGATTACCCGGTTCCGTAATACCATCGGGTTGCCGGGGCATATGAGCGTGCGCCTGCAACCTAATCATCCTACCGATAATTTACAAGGCATTGCCGCCAGCATGCTCGACGGTTTGCTTTACGGCTCCGGCGACGCGGTGATTGGCATTAATCCCGCCAGCGACAGTTTACCGCTGCTGGAAAATCTCAATTACATGCTTGATGACATCATTTCGCGGTTCGAAATCCCGACGCAATCCTGCGTACTGACGCATGTCACTAACACCATCAAGCTGGTCGAGCGCGGCGCGCCGGTCGATCTGGTCTTTCAGTCGATCGCGGGAACCGAAGCGGCGAACAGCGGTTTTGGCATTAATCTGGCGCTGCTGGCCGAAGCGCAACAGGCGGCGCTCAGCCTGAAACGCGGAACGCTGGGCGATAACGTCATGTATTTCGAAACCGGGCAGGGCAGTTGTTTGTCAGCCAATGCGCATTTCGGTGTCGATCAGCAAACCTGCGAAGCGCGCGCGTATGCCATTGCGCGGCATTTTTCGCCGCTGCTGATCAATACCGTGGTCGGTTTCATCGGGCCGGAATATCTGTATGACGGTAAGCAAATTATTCGTGCCGGGCTGGAGGATCATTTCTGCGGGAAACTGCTGGGTGTGCCGCTGGGGTGCGATGTTTGCTATACCAACCATGCAGAAGCCGATCAGGACGATATGGATACGCTGCTGACGCTGCTGGGCACCGCCGGGCTGACGTTCCTGATTGGCGTGCCGGGCGCGGATGACATCATGCTCAATTATCAGAGCACCTCTTTCCACGACGCGCTGTACATCCGCGAACTGCTGGGGCTGAAACATGCACCGGAGTTTGCGGTCTGGCTGGAGAAAATGAAAATAATTGATCCGCAGGGCACGTTGCAGGACGCCCGTGCATCTCATCCGTTACTGCGTCAGTTGCCGCAATTAAGCTGAGGCCCGTTGTGATGAATAAAGAAAAAGGGCAGCAATTATCGCCGCTGGTGCATGAAAATCCGTGGGAAACGCTACGGCAGTTCACGGCGGCACGTATTGCGCTGGGGCGAACCGGTTCAAGCCTGCCCACCGATGAATTGCTGCGCTTTGGTTTAGCGCATGCGCAGGCGCGTGACGCCGTACATCAGCCGTTCGACAGCCAGTCGCTGGAACCTGAGTTGTATGCGATGGGGTTGGAAACGCTGACGGTTGCCAGTGCGGCACCGGACAGAGCGACTTATCTGTGCCGGCCTGATCTGGGTCGTAAACTTTCTGAAAGTAGCCGCCAGGCGTTGCAACACCTAAAACCTGAGCCTGCAGATATTGTGCTGGTGGTGGCGGATGGTTTGTCGTCCAAGGCGGTGCATCGTCAGGCGGTGCCGCTTATCGCGGCCTTATTGCCGTATTTGCGCACGCTGGAACTGAGGCTGGGGCCAGTGGTGCTGGCGCACCAGTCACGCGTAGCGCTGGGCGATGACATTGCGCAGGTGATGAAAGCCAAAGCGGTGGCGATTCTGATTGGTGAACGTCCGGGTTTGTCTTCACCGGACAGTCTGGGGATTTATATGACCTGGGGCCCGCATACCAAAAGGCTGGAATCAGAACGCAATTGCATTTCAAACGTGCGCCCGGAAGGGCTGAACTACCCGCAGGCGGCATTTAAACTCGCGTGGCTGCTGGAACAATCTTTCCACCGCCAGTTGTCCGGGGTGAATCTGAAAGATGAAAGTGATAATCCTGCGTTGCACGGTAAAGTCGTGCCGATGTTTAAACTGGAATAGTGGGAGAAATTTTGGAAATACAGGCGGGAGTTTAGAAACATAAAACGCAGAAACGAAAAAAGCGCCTAAAGGCGCTTTTCTCTGAATTGGTGGGCCGTGCTGGATTCGAACCAGCGACCAATTGATTAAAAGTCAACTGCTCTACCAACTGAGCTAACGGCCCGCAGAAGTGGTGGGCGATGACGGGCTCGAACCGCCGACCCCCTCCGTGTAAAGGAGATGCTCTACCAACTGAGCTAATCGCCCACTTCTGGGTACTTCCCCATGTAAGAAGAAACTTGCTGAGAAATGGTGGGCGATGACGGGCTCGAACCGCCGACCCCCTCCGTGTAAAGGAGATGCTCTACCAACTGAGCTAATCGCCCATTTCTCAATTCTTCCTACTTATCACAACGCGGCACTCTTAAAGAGTGGTGGGCGATGACGGGCTCGAACCGCCGACCCCCTCCGTGTAAAGGAGATGCTCTACCAACTGAGCTAATCGCCCCCGTCGTGATGGAGTCGCATTATAGGGATACTTGAAATAACGTCAACGCTTTTTAAAAACAAAAATGATCGTTCGGCTTATTTTTAGTCAACCTGGCGCGTTTCTCGCCCGCGTAGTCGATTCTTTACGCATTCATGGCCTTAAACAAGGTCACTGCCCCTGTATCAGCGTTGAGGAATCAGGGCAGAGTGGTAGAATGTCAGCCACTTTTTGTTAATTGATAGCGACGTTATTCAGCGTTGCGTTATTAAGGTTGCACCCAGATGAAAATCAAAACCCGTTTTGCCCCAAGCCCGACCGGCTATCTGCACGTCGGCGGCGCCCGTACCGCGCTCTATTCCTGGCTCTTTGCCCGCAACCTTGGCGGTGAGTTTGTGCTGCGTATCGAAGACACCGATCTCGAACGTTCCACTCAGGAAGCGATCGACGCGATTATGGATGGCATGAACTGGCTGAATCTGGACTGGGATGAAGGCCCGTATTTCCAGACCAAACGTTTTGACCGCTATAACGCGGTGATTGATGAAATGCTGGAAAACGGCACGGCGTATAAATGCTATTGCTCTAAAGAGCGTCTGGAAGCGTTGCGCGAAGAACAAATGGCCAATAACGAGAAGCCGCGTTATGACGGTCGTTGCCGCGACAGCCACGAACATCACGCCGCTGATGAGCCTTGCGTCGTGCGTTTCCGTAACCCGCAGGAAGGTTCTGTTATTTTTGACGACCAGATCCGCGGCCCGATCGAATTCAGCAACGATGAGCTGGATGATCTGATCATCCGCCGCACCGACGGTTCTCCGACTTACAACTTCTGCGTGGTGGTGGATGACTGGGATATGGAAATTACCCACGTCATTCGTGGCGAAGACCATATCAACAACACCCCGCGTCAGATCAACATCCTGAAAGCGCTGGGCGCACCGGTGCCGGTTTACGCGCACGTTTCCATGATTCTGGGCGACGACGGTAAAAAACTGTCCAAACGTCATGGCGCGGTCGGCGTTATGCAATATCGCGATGACGGTTATCTGCCGGAAGCGCTGCTGAACTATCTGGTGCGTTTGGGCTGGTCCCATGGCGATCAGGAAATCTTCAGCCGCGACGAAATGAAAGCGCTGTTCTCTCTGGAAAACGTCAGCAAATCTGCCAGTGCGTTCAACACTGAGAAACTGCAATGGCTGAACCATCACTACATCAATACGATGGATCCGCAGTATGTCGCGACGCACCTGCTGTGGCACGTTGAGCAGGCCGGTATCGAAACCCGCAACGGCCCGCAACTGTTCGAAATCGTGACCTTGCTGGGCGAACGTTGTAAAACCCTGAAAGAAATGGCGGAGTCCTGCCGTTACTTCTACGAAGATTTTGCAGAGTTCGATGCTGATGCGGCGAAGAAACACCTGCGTCCTGTGGCTCGTCAGCCGCTGGAAGTGGTTCGCGCGAAACTGGCTGCGATTACTGACTGGACGGCTGAAAATATTCACCATGCAATTCAGGGCACGGCGGATGAGCTGGAAGTCGGGATGGGTAAAGTCGGGATGCCACTGCGCGTTGCTGTTACCGGTGCCGGTCAGTCTCCGGGCGTTGATGTAACGGTTCACGCTATCGGCCAGAGCCGTGTGCTGGCGCGTATCGATATGGCGTTAGCCTTTATCGCTGAGCGTGAAACCCAGCAGCAGTAAGTTTTCTATTGATTCACTCTGCGGGGTGATGAACTAAAAAAAGCCAGCGCGGGAAACCGGCTGGCTTTTTTAATGCGTAAAAAACGTCAGAGCGAATTAACGTTGTTCAGTCACAGGTGCTGCAACGGTAGGGCGGTAGGCCAGGAAATACATCAGACCCACGAAGCCCGCGCCGCCGACCGCGTTGCCGAGAAATACGGCTGCGAAGTTCGGGAAGTACTGTGACCAGCTCAGCGCACCGGCAAAAATTGCCGCAGGCACGATGAACATGTTTGCAACGACGTGTTGGAAGCCGATAGCCACAAATGCCATCACCGGGAACCACATCCCGATCACTTTGCCGCCAACTTCTTTACTGGCGAAAGCCAGCCAGATAGCCAGACACACCAGCCAGTTACAGCCGATACCGGAAATGAAGGCGTGCATAAAGTCGGCATTCACTTTCGCGGTGGCGGTGGCGACGGTTTTGCTCAGGAACGCGCCTTCGGTCAGGCCGAGAACGTGACCGAAAAAATATGCCACGGCCAGGCTGCCCAGCAGGTTAGCGAGGGTGACCCAGAACCAGTTGCGCAGAACGGCGTAGAGGCTGATCTGACGCGCAAACCAGGCGATAGGTAAGGTCATCATGTTACCGGTCAGCAGTTCTCCCCCTGCTAAAACGGTCAGAATGATACCTACCGGGAATACGGCAGCGCCCAGCAAGTTACTGAATGAACCCCAGGATGCAGGTAACGTCCCTATTACGTGCAAATCCAGCAGGAAACCGGTGGCGATGAATGCGCCAGCCAGGAAGCCCAAAATTAACAAATTCAACACGGAAGCATGGCTTTTATTAACGCCCGCCGTGACAGCGATGGATGCGATTTCTTTAGGTGAATACAAGGACATGGGATAGCTCGAATGTTGTAAGTTATGATTAATGCGCGAGCAGTCTATTCTGAGATTTCTCTCAAAACAAGACGATTTTCATAGTCTGCTAACATTCTATTAATTATTCAGACATAGATGTTAAGAAAATGCTTATGCAGATCAAAAAGCTAGTCTGAATGCGGGCTGGCGGGCAAATTGTAAAACAATGCATCCTGCGGAGAATTTCCGTCAGGGCAGGGTCTTTTTCCCTGTGAAATGCGAGATTTGGCGGCTTTTTCAGCGCTTGATTCCAGAAACGGATTTAGCCGTTGACAGGCCAGACTGCGTTTCATATTATGCGCCCCGTTCACCCGTTTTTACGGGCGTGAATTGGGGGTATAGCTCAGCTGGGAGAGCGCTTGCATGGCATGCAAGAGGTCAGCGGTTCGATCCCGCTTATCTCCACCAACTTCCTTTCCAGAGTAAGTTGGCTGTTTCCTTCCAGAGGAAACAAAAAAGAAAATGTGTACGACCTCGTGTGGGGGTATAGCTCAGCTGGGAGAGCGCTTGCATGGCATGCAAGAGGTCAGCGGTTCGATCCCGCTTATCTCCACCAAATATTAAAGAAACCCGCTTCGGCGGGTTTTTTGCTTTCTGTCATATTCCTTTCGGTTCTGCCCCTTTCTGCTCCCTGAATTGCAGGCGTAAAAAAAGGCGCCGGAGCGCCTTTCTTTGTCGTTCTGTTGTGCTTGCTTACGCCAGTACCAGACCCGCGATAGAAGCTGACAACACGCTTACCAGCGTTGAGCCGTACAGCAGTTTCAGGCCGAAGCGTGAAACCACGTTGCCCTGGTGTTCGTTCAGGCCTTTGATAGCGCCGGCAACGATACCGATAGACGAGAAGTTCGCGAAAGACACCAGGAACACGGACAAGATGCCCACGCCGCGTGGTGACAGTTCGGTCGCTACTTTTTGCAGATCCAGCATCGCAACGAATTCATTGGAAACCAGTTTGGTTGCCATGATGCTGCCGACCTGCAAGGCTTCGTGGCTTGGCACGCCCATCATCCATGCAAATGGATAGAAGACATAACCCAGCACGCCCTGGAAGGTGATACCGAACACCACGTCGAACAGCGCATTCAGGCAGGAAATCAGTGCGATGAAACCAATCAACATGGCTGCAACGATGATCGCAACTTTGAAACCGGCCAGGATGTATTCACCCAGCATTTCAAAGAAGCTCTGACCCTGATGCGTGTTACCGATTTGCAGGTCTTCTTCTGAATCAACTTTATAAGGGTTGATTAACGACAGTACGATGAAGGTACTGAACATGTTTAGCACCAGCGCAGCAACAACGAAGCGTGGTTCCAGCATGGTCATGTACGCACCCACAATCGACATAGAAACGGTCGACATAGCTGTGGCTGCCATGGTGTACATACGTTTTTCAGACATTTTGCTCAGAATATCTTTATACGCGATAAAGTTTTCTGACTGACCCAAAATCAGGGAGCTGATGGCGTTGAAAGATTCCAGTTTTCCCATGCCATTAATTTTCGACAAGACCGTACCGATGATACGGATGACGAAAGGCAATACGCGAATGTGTTGCAAAATACCGATCAGCGCAGAAATAAACACGATCGGGCACAAGACTTTCAGGAAGAAGAACGCTAATCCTTTATCGCTCATGCCTCCAAATACGAAGCCGGTCCCTTCCGCAGCGAATCCTAATAATTTCTCAAACAAGTCGGAGAAGCCTTTCACAAAACCCAAACCAACAGAAGAGTTCAGGAAGAAGTAGGCTAATAAGACTTCGATGACCAAGAGCTGAACGATGAAACGTAAACGGATATTCTTCCGGTCACGGCTCACCAGTAAAGCGAGTGCTGCAACAACGGCCAACGCTAATACAAAGTGCAATATTCGGGACATGGGTGCTCCAAATTAGAGGCAGGCTATATTTCGACGGACATTTTATGTAACGCGTACATTTAAAACGTGAAGTCGATTGCAAATATAGAAATTACAGACACGAATTGCAACAAATCGTAGCTCATCACACAAAAAATCAAGATGTTAAGAAAAATAAGCGCAAGTGGATTTCTTGTGCTAGTTTTACCATGTGCCGTAATGCGTTCTGAATCTGTCCCGTTAATGTCTGTTTTAGGAACAAGCGTTCTGCCAGGTTTTCTGAAAGCCGACAGAATGATTAACCACTCAGTGATCACTTTGCCGCTTACGCTACTGCCTATCAGAGAAATTACTCAGATCATTCTAAATGCACTTGATAATCATTATCAATTAGATATGATTTACGTAAGCGTAACAATTGTAAGGGTTAACTGAATATGCTGAACAGCCGGGCCGAATCTACAGGCCGCGCGTCCAGAAAGATGAAGCTTTCATTGATGGGGCCTGCGTTTATCGCTGCCATCGGTTACATCGATCCGGGCAACTTTGCGACGAACATTCAGGCCGGTGCATCTTATGGCTATCAGCTGTTGTGGGTTGTGGTCTGGGCCAACGTCATGGCGATGTTGATCCAACTGCTGTCTGCTAAGCTCGGTATTGCCACAGGTAAAAACCTGGCTGAACACATTCGCGACCGCTTTCCGCGTCCTGCCGTCTGGGCCTACTGGGTGCAGGCGGAGATTATTGCGATGGCGACCGATCTTGCCGAATTCATCGGTGCGGCGATCGGTTTCAAATTGCTTCTCGGGGTTTCGCTGCTTCAGGGCGCGGTGCTCACCGGGATTGCCACCTTTATTATCCTCGGGCTGCAAAAACGCGGGCAAAAACCGTTAGAACTGGTTATCGCCGGTTTGCTGTTGTTTGTCGCCGCCGCTTATATCGTTGAGCTGTTCTTCTCGCAGCCGAGCATGGTAGCGCTGGGTAAAGGCATGCTGATCCCTGCGCTGCCGACCAGTGATTCCGTCTATCTGGCCGCCGGTGTGCTGGGTGCGACCATCATGCCGCACGTCATTTATCTTCACTCTTCGCTGACCCAGCGTGCAGGAAAGGCATCGAAAGAACAGCGCTATTCTGCGACAAAGCTGGATGTCGGTATTGCCATGACGATCGCGGGTTTCGTCAATCTGGCTATGATGGCGACTGCCGCTGCTGCATTTCATTTCAGCGGGCACAGCGGCATCAGTGAACTTGATGAAGCCTATCTGACGCTGCAACCGCTGCTCGGCCACGCTGCTGCGACGACATTCGGTCTGAGCCTCGTGGCTGCCGGTTTATCCTCTACCGTGGTGGGCACGCTCGCCGGGCAGGTGGTGATGCAGGGGTTTGTGAAATTCTATATTCCGCTGTGGGTTCGCCGGTCGGTGACGATGATGCCGTCTTTCATCGTGATTCTGATGGGGCTGGATGCCACGCGGGTTCTGGTGATGAGCCAGGTGCTGCTGAGTTTCGGGATTGCGCTGGCATTGTTGCCGCTGCTGGCATTTACCGGCAACCGCAGTCTGATGGGGGACATGGTGAATACCAAAACCGTTCAATGGGCAGGGCGCATCATTGTGCTGGTGGTGATCAGCCTGAATGCCTATCTGCTGGTGGGTATGCTGAAATAGTCTTTCTTCGAAAGCAAAGGAAAACGGGACAGTTTGCGCTGTCCCGTTTTTTTTTGATATTTGTCCCATCAGTGATGGTGATCTCCGTGGCGGTCATCATGCCCGCGACCGCGATCCGGTCCACGCCCGTGGTCATAATGCGGGCGTCCATGGTCGCCATGATAATAGCGCGGCGGTGGCGGCATCGGGCGGCGTGGGGGATGGCGATGGTTCCACCAGCCCTGATCGCGCCAGCGGTAGCCGTCCCAGTAATCCCCGCGCGGGCCACGGTGACCATAATTGTGGCCACGGTAACTGTTCCACCAGCTCGGGTTGCGCCAGTCGTATCCATCCCAGTAATAACCACGACGGTCACGGTCACCAATACTGATGGAAAGACCGGGTGTGTTGAGGCTAAAGTTGCTGGCCTGCACGGCAGGCGCTGCGGCAGGAAGCAAAGCGAACAGTAATGTTCCGAGAAGTATTGGCTTAATCATAGACGGCCCCAGATTCCTTATAATTTATGCTGACAGTTATAAAAGGAACAGGGGCCAGGTTCTATTGCTTACAATCCTGTTTTGATTGATTTACGCGGCTTAACGAAATTCTTACGTATCCTCCATGAATGCGTATTTTTCAATCATTAGGGTAACCGCTTACACTAGAATAGCTTCGATCGCTGCCAGCTCTTCCGGGCTGAAATGGCGGTTGGAAACCATGCCAACAGCGTCGTCGATCTGGCTGGTTTTGCTGGCACCAATCAGCACAGACGTCACGCGATCGCCGCGCAGAACCCACGCCAGTGCCATCTGGGAAAGCTTCTGTCCGCGCGACTGCGCAATGTCATTCAGCTTACGCACTTTCGCCAGTTTCTCATCCGTCAGCTGATCGGCTGTCAGAAATTTACTGCCGCTGGCCGCGCGGGAATCTTCAGGGATCCCTGCCAGATAACGGTCCGTCAGTACGCCGCCGGCCAGCGGTGAGAAGGCAATAGAACCCACGCCACTATCCGCCAGCGTATCGAGCAAATCAGCCTCAACCCAGCGTTCGAACATCGAATATTTCGGCTGATGGATCAGGCACGGTGTGCCGAGCTGTTTGAGGATTTCAAACGCTTGTTTAGCGCGTTCAGCCGGATAATTCGATAAACCGACGTACAGCGCTTTACCCTGGCGTACGATCAAATCCAGCGCAGCCATGGTTTCTTCCAGCGGCGTGTCCGGATCCGGGCGGTGATGATAGAAGATATCCACGTAATCCAGCCCCAGGCGCTTCAGGCTCTGGTTCAGGCTGGCAACCAGATATTTTTTCGAACCCCAGTCGCCGTAAGGGCCGTCCCACATGGTGTAACCGGCTTTGGACGAGATGATCAGCTCATCACGATAAGGCAGTAAATCTTCCTGCAAAATACGGCCAAAATGCTGTTCGGCAGAACCCGGAGGCGGGCCGTAATTATTGGCGAGGTCAAAATGGGTGATCCCGTGGTCGAAAGCGTGGCGGATAAGTTTACGGCCATTTTCAAAGTGGGCGTTATCACCGAAGTTATGCCACAGGCCCAGTGAGACAGCCGGCAGTTTGAGGCCGCTCTGGCCGCAGCGACGATATTCCATGTTTCCATAACGGGTTGGACTGGCTTGATACACCATGAGAGTCCTTATAATAAATTCACGAGTGGGCAGAAGGTAATAAACATCATAAAAAACGATTTTAGTGTATGCGCTTTCACAAGCATTTCCAGCTATTCAGATCACATCCGGAACAATCCTTAAGCCCGCGATCGTTGATTACTGTGACTATTCTTCCTTTGTATTACCTTAACTGCTGAATCGATCTCCCTGCGTGATCTCAGTGCACTGCTGTAACTCTGCGTTTCCACGGTCTATTTTGAATAATAAATATCCTATTCCCTTAATTGGAGTAATACTTAAGTCAGCGGGATTAACTGTTTCTATATTATTTAACAGAGGATCGTCATGGATAATGAATATACCGTAGGTGACTATCTCTTAGACCGCTTATCATTTAGCGGGATCTCCGAGCTGTTTGGCGTGCCGGGTGACTACAACCTGAAATTTCTCGATAGCGTCATTAACCATCAGCAAATTACCTGGGTGGGTTGCACCAACGAATTAAATGCCGCCTATGGGGCAGACGGCTATGCCAGAACTAAAGGTATTGCCGCTTTGCTGACAACCTTCGGCGTGGGCGAGCTGAGCGCCCTGAACGGGATAGCCGGTAGCTACGCCGAATATGTTCCGGTGGTGCATATTGTGGGCGCGCCACCGCTTTCCTCCCAGCGTAAAGGCGAATTGCTGCACCACACGTTGGGCGACGGCGATTTCAGTCATTTCATCCGTATGTCACAGCCGGTCAGTGTTGCACAGGCTTCACTCACGCCTGAAAATGCGCTGGCCGAAATTGATCGCGTGATTGAAGAAGTCATGTACACCTCGCGTCCGGGATATTTGTTATTACCGAGTGACGTGGCCGCGCTGCCGGTCACCCCCAAAGCGCACGCCCTGCCTGCACGCCAGCCGCCATTCTCGCCTTCATCGCTGGAAGCTTTTGTTGCTGCGGCAGAAACCTGGCTACGCGGCGCAAAACGAGTTTCCGTGCTGGCCGACTTCCTGGCGGACCGTTTCCGTGTGAAACAGGCTCTGGAACAGTGGATGGAAGAAGTGCCATTGGCACATTCCACGCTGCTGATGGGGAAAGGATTATTCAACGAACAGCAGGTCAATTTTGCCGGGACGTACTCCGGTGCCGGTAGCGCCCATTCAACCAAAGAAGCAATTGAAGGCGCGGATGTCGTGATCACCGTCGGGGTGAAATTTACGGATACCATCACCTCGGGTTTCACCCAGCAACTTCCCGCGGGGAAGTGTATCGATTTGCAGCCTTTTTACGCCCGCGTCGGCGATCAGATTTTCCATCAGCTCCCTCTCGAAAAAACGGTCAGCGTGATGCACCGCCTGACGGCTGAGCTGGCCTCAGGCTGGCCACCGTATACGGTAAAACGCACCGCGCTTCCCTTGTCCCACGATAGCAGCCTGGGGCAATGTGCGTTCTGGCAGCAGATTCAGGATTTCCTGCAGCCGGGAGATGTCCTGGTCGCTGAACAGGGCACCGCCTGTTTCGGCGCGGCGGCGCTGAACCTGCCGGAAGATTGCCTGTTTGTGGTCCAGCCTTTGTGGGGGTCGATTGGTTTTACGCTGCCGGCGGCTTTCGGTCTGCAAATTGCCGTTCCCGATCGTCGCGTCGTGCTGCTTATCGGCGACGGGTCAGCACAGCTGACCCTCCAGGGGCTCGGTGCTGCCATTCGTTACGGTCTGCCGCCGATTATTTTTGTCATCAATAATGAGGGTTATACGGTTGAACGGGCAATTCACGGCGAAACACAGCGGTATAACGATATTGCGCAGTGGAACTGGACGCAGTTCCCGGCAGCATTTGGCGGCAAAGAAGTGTTCAGTGCGCGGGCCGATTCACCGCAGGCCCTGAAAGCGGCGATAGAAAAAGCCAGCTCTCAGCGCCAGATGGCCTGGATCGAAGTCGTGTTACCGAAAATGGACATCCCCGAGCTGCTGAGTTCGGTGACCAGGTCTCTGGCAAAACGCAATTCAGGGCAATGAATCGTCGTCTGTTTCCGGCGGGTCAATCAGCTGGTCGATAAACCAGCTTCCCGCCGGGCCGGGCTGATTATTTTTACTCCACACGGCATCAACGGAAATCTTCTTCGGCCATCCGCGCAGTGACAAACTGACCAGCTTGTCGTGGCCGAACTGCTGCACAAGCCAGTGCGGCAGCGTCGCCCAGCCAAACCCCTGTTCTGCCATTTCCAGCAACATCAGATAACTCGGCGCTGACCAGATCTGCCCCTGTGCCCGGGGCATTTCACGGCGGCTGTAGGGCTGCAGACACAGCTCGCGAAACGTGTGTAACTGCTCGGGTTGCAGATTTTTAATTCTCGCCAGCGGATGCTCCCTGCTGCAAAAAATCGACATATCGGTTTGCTCGGGTAACCGCGCCGCGCCGATATCCGGCGGATAACTCGCCTGCGCCTCCACCATGCCGATGTGCGCGCGACCTGACTGCAACAGCTCGATGACGTCCTGATCTTCGGCAATCTGACACTCAAATTCGATATCCGGATAACGGCATTCAAACCGGCGCAGCAAAGCCTCATGATGCGTCGGCTGATAAGTGTCGGAAAGCACAAACGTCAGGCGGGTTTCCGGCTGCGTGGATAAACGCACGGCCAGCTCATCGAGGCGCTCGCTGGCGGCCAGAATGGCCTGAACGTGGCTCAGTACGCGCTGCCCGGCAGGCGTGAGCACCGGATGGCGGCTCTGGCGGTCAAACAGCGTTACGCCTAAATCCACTTCCAGATTGGCAATCGCCGTACTGACGGTTGACTGACTTTTGCGCAATTTACGCGCGGCGGCGGAGAAAGATCCGGCGTCAGCTGCTTCTACAAACGCAACCAGGGCTTCCGGTGAATAGCGCATAAGCAACTCTCCTGTGATTTTAATCCATCTATTTTATCGATGTTTACTATCTTTCATCCATCTTATTTAGTGATGATAATGCCCGCCTGTGACAACCGTCCCCCATTAATTATCAGGAATCAGGCAGGTTTTTATGTCTAAGCAAACACGCAATTCATCTCAGAAAACATTGGGCGAGCGCATCTTCCATGCCGTCGGCTTCGAGGCGCTGGCCGTCCTGATCTCCGCCCCGGTAGCCGCATGGGCACTGAATAAACCGATCTGGGAAATGGGCGCGCTGGCAATCATGCTGTCGACGACGGCAATGGTGTGGAACATCATCTACAACACTTTCTTCGACAAATTCTGGCCGGTCACCCGCGTGGTGCGAACGTTGAAAATCCGTATTGCTCACGCGCTGGGTTTCGAGGGCGGGTTCATTCTGATTGGCCTGCCGGTTGCCGCGCTATGGCTGGGTATCGGCCTGCTCGACGCGTTTATGCTGGAAATCGGGTTCTTCCTGTTTTTCCTGCCGTACACTGTGGCGTATAACTGGCTGTACGACACGCTGCGCCAGCGCTGGATGCAGCGCCGCGAAATGGTTCAGGATTGCCCGGCTAAACATTAATCCCCGCTGGCATTCGCCCGAAAAAAGCCCGCAGACATTTTCTTTGTTTGCGGGCTTTTTGTCGGTTATGGTTTTGTCACGCAGACGCATTACACAAAATAATGACGCAGACAAAAGGGATGCAGAAATGAAAACGTTAGGGCTGATTGGCGGCATGAGCTGGGAATCCACGGTGCCGTATTACCGCATGATTAACGAACACGTTAAACAACAGTTGGGCGGATTGCATTCAGCCAAACTGTTTCTCTACAGTGTCGATTTTTACGAAATAGAGAAACTGCAAATGGCGGGGGACTGGCAGCAGGCGGGGGAAATCCTGGGTAACGCGGCAAATTCACTGGCACGTGCGGGGGCGGAAATCATTGTGGTGTGTACTAACACCATGCACAAAGTAGCGGAAGATATTGAACGTATCGGCGGTCTGCCATTACTGCATATCGCCGATGCAACGGCTGGCAGAATTAAAGAACAGGGCTTGCGCAAAATTGGCCTGCTCGGCACCCGTTTCACCATGGAACAAGATTTTTACCGCGGGCGCTTGCAGGAGAAGCATCAGATTGATGTGGTTACGCCGGATGAGGCCGACCGTGCGATTGTCCACCGCATTATTTATGAGGAGTTGTGTCTGGGCGTCATTAACGACGCCTCGCGTGAAGAATACCGCCGGATTATTGCGAAGCTGGAACAACAGGGTGTAGAGGGGATTATTCTCGGCTGTACCGAAATCACCCTGCTGGTCGGTGCCGAAGATGCTAACGTACCTGTTTTCGACACCACCGCCATTCATGCGCTGGCGGCGGCGGAATTTGCACTAAAACAGGATTGACCTTCTTAAGGATCCTGTCGCTGTAACCGCTGTTTCGCAACCTGCATCAGCGGTTTACCTGCGAGTATCAGCCAGGCCGGCAGCATGACGATGCACAGTAAAGGCAACAGCTTCAGGCCCGGCACAACGGCGGCGGCCATAAACAGGCTGAGCCAGCCGTCGCGGGTGACAACCAGCACCATGCCCATCACCGCACAGGAAACTGTGACGGCTGCCGGCACGTCGGGTGCATATTCATGCAACATCAGGCCCAGTGACACCCCGACAAATACCGCCGGGAAAATGCGCCCGCCGCGGAAACCGCAGGCGGCTGCCACAACGAGAGCCGCGAGCTTTGTCAGGGTAATCGCCAGCAGTGGCCCCATCTCAAACAGATGGTTGGAATGCGCCAGCTCTTTCATTTCATCCAGCCCTTTGAACAGGGTAATTTCCCCGCCCACCAGCGCCAGCAGCCCCAGAACAAACCCGCCAATGCCGAGCCTCAGTATCGGATTGTGGATGCTGTTAAATGCCCGGTGGATATACGGAAACAGCCAGACGGCAATCATCCCCAGCGCAATGGAGATCAGTACAACGACCGAACCGCTGAACACATCAATCAGGCTTGAGGTGTTATAAGGCGCAATGTTGAGTGAAAAATCAGGCTGGAAGAATTGATCCGTGGTGATCGCCCCGGCGCCCGCTGCGACCAGAGGAGCAAAAAGCCTGTCCCACAGTGGTACATCTTTATTGGTGCCGAGCGTTTGCGAGAAAATAAGCGCTGCCGCAACCGGCGTGCCGAACAGTGCGCCAATCGTCCCTGCTGCCGCCAGAATAACCCAGTCAGTTGTGGGGACTGCGGGCATCAGGCGAGCGCCAAGTGCCGCCACCAGCGCAATGTTAATGACGGTAATCGGATGTTCCGGCCCCAGGCTGACACCCCCCGCCAGCCCCAGCATGAGCGCCAGTGCCAGCCCCGGTAAGGCGTTGACCGCCACGGGTGCACCAATCAGTGATTCCGTCGCCGGATCCGGCCCTGCATGGCCTGGCATATACTTAATGAGGGCTCCGACGCCAATCCCGGTCAGTGTCAGCATAAAGAGCGTCCAGCTGGCGGATTCTGTGTTGATGTTTAAAACCGCAGGAATGTTTTGCCATAACAGGTTCTGCAGCGCGCCAGAAATCATCATAACAAAGACAAGGATCAGGCTGGACAGCACGCCGATAACGACGGCAGGCAAGGCAAAAGCCAGCATGATTCTGGCACGGGGATGGAACATGCAAGGATTTCCTTATTTGTAATTTTGTTTGCCCTAATAGCTTAGATGAAACCCGGCAAAGTCTGTTTGCTGGCAGTCGACATTATTTTGTGTGACATACCGCATAAATGTGCGTTGGTTCAAAACTGCGTTGCAGCGTATAGCAATTACCGCTATTTTGCCCACACGAATCTGTAAGCTTTGCCCCCTTGGCAGGCTTTCGCCAGTCGCTTTAATTGACGATGACAGCTTACATCGTGGCGACCGGCAGCGTACTCTTTAGCACAGCCACTTTAGCGCGGATGCGCAGTATAACGAATTTACTTTTGCGGAGAATAACATGACCAAATACTCCCTGGTGGGCGATGTCGGGGGCACTAATTGCCGTCTGGCGCTTTGCGCTTTAGATAGCGGCGAGATTTCACAGTCTAAGACCTTTTCCGGGCTGGATTACGACAGCCTTGAAGACGTTGTGCGCGAGTATCTTGCGAGCCAGCATCAGGAGATTGAGGATGCGTGTATTGCCATCGCCTGCCCGATTACCGGTGACTGGGTGGCGATGACCAACCACACCTGGGCTTTCTCCATTGCGGAAATGAAAAAAAACCTGGGCCTGCAACATCTGGAAGTGATCAACGACTTCACGGCCGTATCGATGGCGATCCCGATGCTGAAAGAACAGGATCTGTTGCAGTTCGGTGGCAAAAAAGTGCAGGACGGTAAACCGGCAGTGATTTACGGCGCGGGCACCGGGCTTGGTGTTGCACATCTGATCCATGCCAACAAACAGTGGTTGAGCCTGCCGGGCGAAGGCGGTCATGTTGATTTCGCGCCAAACAGCGAGGAAGAAGACATCATTCTTGAACAGTTGCGTACCGAGATGGGGCATGTTTCTGCGGAGCGTATTCTTTCCGGGCCAGGGCTGGTCAACCTGTATCGCGCCATCGTTAAGTCAGATAATCGTGTGCCGGAAAACTTCAAACCTAAAGATGTCACCGAACTGGCGCTGTCGGACGAAAACGTCGACTGCCGCCGCGCACTGTCGTTATTCTGCGTCATCATGGGGCGTTTTGGCGGTAATCTGGCGCTGAATATGGGCACGTTCGGCGGTGTGTACATCGCGGGCGGGATTGTTCCGCGCTTCCTGGAATTCTTCAAAGCCTCCGGTTTCCGTGCGGCGTTTGAAGATAAAGGGCGTTTCAAAGATTATCTGATGGATATTCCGGTGTTCCTGATCACCCACGATCAGCCGGGATTACTGGGCGCGGGAGCTTACCTGCGTCAGTCGATAGGTTTGACGATTTAATATTTACGGCCTCCTTTGTAAGAAGGAGGCCGTAACATCAGAACCGCATTAACTGCCTGAATTCCTTCACCTTGCTTCGGCTGACCGGCACCTCGAAATCTAAATCGCTTAACCGCAGAATGTAGGTGTTGTTAAACCACGGTACAATCTCGCGGATCTTCGACAAATTCACGCAGTATGAACGATGGCAACGGAAAAAATGCTCCTCCGGCAGGCGGTTGCAGAGCTCGGTGATGTTCATCGGCATGGTGAATTCTTCTTTGCGGGTATAGACCTGCGTGACCTTTTCCTGTGCAGCCGCGTAATAAATATCGTTGATGTCTGTGACGATAATGCGCTCATCTTTAATCAGATTAATGCTGTGGCTGATACGGCCCGTACCGGCGGCGCTGCTCGTTACCGGCTGCATCTCTTCCGGCTTGTCTGTCATTTCTTTCCCGGTCTGTTCTTTATCCCGGCGAAAATGTGACTCCAGCTTTTGCAGCATAGTGACAATACGAGATTCGTGATAGGGCTTCAGGATGTAGTCAAAGGCTTCAATTTCAAAGGCTTCGGCTGCATGCTCTTTGTACGCGGTGATAAACACGATGTAGGGTTTATGGGCGAACTTACTGATATTTTGCGCCAGCAACACGCCGTCGAGCGAAGGGATACTGATATCGAGAAAAATTGCATCCACTTCATGCGATTGCAGATATTTAAGGACATCCAGCCCGTCATCAAATATCGCCTCGACGCTGATACTGCTGTGAGTGTTAATCAGATAACTCAGCTCTTCCTGAGCGGGCACTTCATCTTCGACGATAATAGCTTTCACGGAATTATCCCCCGGTGCGATCGCCCGAAAAGCGGGCGGCAGATTAAAAACGACAAAAATTTCTGATGATTCGGTTTTTTTAGCACACAGCGTGTCAGGCTATTTTGCTCTCCGGGGCGGCGGTGACTTGCGGTTGAGTGCGTGTTATCAGAAACGAAATATCTGTACCAGGCTCAAGGCGGCGAATATCCAGACCCTGACCATACAGCAACGAAACCCGGTGGTGCACATTCAGTAAACCGATCTTATTCCCCGGCATTTCATTACGTGCCACGCGGTCAATGGTTTCCTGATTAATACCATGACCGGTGTCCTTCACCGAAACCTTGATCCCCTCAGCCTGATGCTTGACTGAAATTACGACAACCCCTTTACCGCTACACTTTTGGATCCCGTGGACAATCGCGTTTTCTACCAGTGGCTGAATCAGCAGGCTGGGGATTTTAACCGAGATATCGTCATCAATATCGTAGATGACGGTCAGTTTGCTGCCAAAGCGTGCCTGTTCGATGGCGATGTAATCCTGCACCTGATGTAACTCTTTTCGCAGGTCGATCAGCTCGTCGTTCAGCTCCAGGTTATAACGCAAGTAACGGGAAAGATTGATGATTAACTGCCGCGCAACGTCAGGACGAACGCGAATGGAAGACGAAATGGCATTCAGCGCGTTAAACAGGAAATGCGGATTGATCTTGCTTTGCAGCGCACGCATTTCGGCTTTATTGGCCATCTCGCGCAACTGCTCGGTACGTGAAACTTCCATCTGGGTCGACATGATTTGCGACAGCCCGATGGCCATCACCTTCAGCGAATACGTAATACGGTGTGGATCGCAGTAATAAATTTTCAGCGAGCCGGTCACTTCGCCTTTTTCCCACAGGGGGATGATGATCAGCGAATGAATCTGCGGCGTGCGGTGCATTTCATCGTTGTTCTTGACGGTAATCTGGCCACTTTCCAGCGTGGCCTTCGTCATCTCACTGAGCGTTTCGTGGCCGATGTTGTACTCTTCGGCTCCGACACCGACATACGCCAGAATATTTTTGGTATCGGTAATCGCCACCGCATCAGCATCGATATCATCACGAATAATACTGCAAATACTGGCCAGCGACTCGGCATTGATATTACGAAAATAGGGCAGCGTTTTATTAGCGATATCCAGCGCCAGCCGCGCCTGCCGGGCGGCGATGACCTCTTTTTCATCCTCGACGCTTTGCACCAATATCACGATGAGGCCAATCGAACTGGCACCCAGGATCAGCGGTGCGGCGATATTCATCACGATATCCAGCCCGAGTGAAAACGGGCGGGCCATCAGTAGAATCAGGATCATGGTCAGCGTTTCGCACAGCATTCCGCCGATAATACCCACTTTCCAGTGCAGCGTTTTTTTGACATTTTTATTGATATAGCCTGACAGGAAACCGGCGGTAATACTGGTGATCAGGCAGGGAATTGACGTTGGCCCGTGAATGTCGATAAGAAAACGGTGAGTGCCTGAAATCACACCTGTGATGATCCCGACCCACGGCCCGAACAGGATACCGCCGGACATGATAGCGATGGTCCGTACGTTGATCAGCGAGCCTTCAACGTTGATCCCGGAGAGCGTGCCGAAAATGGCAAACAGAGAGAAAATGGCTGTCACCGCCGCCAGTTCCAGCGCCGTATGGTTATCATTTTCTTTATGCAGCAGTTTACGGAACAGCGGGGTACGCGTGAGGAAAAACAGGCAGATAAGCATCAGTGCTGCACGGTCAAAGACCGCCAGCAACATATCGAACATGTGAGGCATGGCAGATTAGACTCTTTGCACGATTTAAAGAAAGGCGTGCCAAATGGATTCAGCGGTTATTATATGTAAAAGGTCAGACTTTCACCATCAGCAGACACAGGAGAGCCATCAGAAATGATTTCGTTATCAACGCCGCGGCTGGTCATGCAGCCTGTACAGCCCGACGACTGGACATTTTTCTTGCGGCTTTACCAGGCCCCGGAAGTCATGCGCTTTATCGGTGATATTGAAACACCCGCACAAATTCACAGCCGGTTCGAACAGCGTCTTGGTGACTGGGATCGCTACTGTGATTTCTGGTTATGTTTGCTCATCCGTGAAAAAGAGACCGGTGCCGCCGTGGGTCTCACCGGGTTTTTCCCTGACTGGCGGCCTTATCAGCAGGGTGAAGTCGGCTTTATTCTGGCACCGGAACATCAGCGTAAAGGGTATGCGGTGGAGTCATTACGTGAAGTGCTGAATTTTGCATTCAACCACTGCGGCTTCCATCGTTTACAGGCCAATGTGCTGGAAGGCAACGATGCATCACGCCGCGTGCTGGAGAAATGCGGCTTTCAGTTCGAAGGGCGGTTGCGTGACAGCTACAGGATTGGCGAGGAGTGGAAAAACGACTGGCTGCTGGGGTTGCTGGCGGGCGATCCGCGCCCTTAGTTAAAAAAATGTTGCTCACTCTCTCGACAGCCATTTTGCTCTGCGTTATGTTCGTTGAAGGCCGCAAAGCGGCCAGCGTCGCTCGGACGGTCCGGGCGCTTACGTATCCCAGAGGAAATTATGGCTGATTCCAGTTCACCCCGTCGTTTTTCACGTATCGATCGTCTTCCCCCTTATGTTTTCAACATTACTGCTGAACTGAAAATGGCCGCACGCCACCGTGGCGAGGACATTATCGATTTCAGTATGGGGAATCCTGACGGCCCCACGCCGCCACACATCGTGGAGAAACTGGTGCAGGTTGCGCAGCGTGAAGACACGCACGGGTATTCGACATCTCGTGGTATTCCGCGTTTGCGCCGGGCGATTTCCCGCTGGTACGCCGATCGTTATCAGGTAGAAATCGATCCGGAAAGTGAGGCTATCGTCACCATCGGGTCGAAAGAGGGGCTGGCGCATCTGATGCTGGCGACGCTCGATCACGGTGATACCGTTCTGGTGCCAAACCCAAGTTATCCGATCCACATTTACGGTGCAGTGATTGCCGGTGCGCAGGTACGTTCCGTGCCGCTGGCGGAAGGTGTGGATTTCTTTGCCGAGCTGGAAAAAGCTATTCGTGAAACCATTCCTCGCCCGAAAATGATGATTCTCGGCTTCCCGTCTAACCCGACGGCGCAATGCGTAGAACTGGATTTCTTCGAGCGGGTGGTGGCGCTGGCAAAACAATACAACGTGCTGGTGATCCACGATCTGGCCTATGCCGATATCGTCTACGACGGCTGGAAAGCCCCGTCGATCATGCAGGTGCCGGGTGCGAAAGACATCGCCGTGGAATTTTTCACGCTGTCAAAAAGCTACAATATGGCGGGCTGGCGTATTGGCTTTATGGTGGGCAATCCTGAGCTGGTCAGTGCGCTGGCGCGTATCAAAAGTTACCACGATTACGGCACCTTCACCCCGTTACAGGTGGCGGCGATTGCGGCGCTCGAAGGTGACCAGCAATGCGTGAAAGACATTGCCGAACAGTATCGCCAGCGCCGGAACGTTCTGGTTCGCGGTCTGCACGAGGCGGGCTGGATGGTGGAAAATCCGAAAGCATCGATGTACGTCTGGGCCAAAATTCCGCCAGCGTACGCCCATTTAGGGTCGCTGGAATTCGCGAAGCGACTGCTGGCTGACGCGAAAGTTTGTGTTTCGCCGGGCATCGGTTTCGGTGATTACGGTGATACGCATGTGCGTTTCGCGTTAATCGAAAACCAGGACCGCATCCGCCAGGCCGTACGCGGCATTAAAGCGATGTTCCGCGCAGACGGCCTGCTGGCACCGAAAAAAGCCGGCAGCGAACCGCCCGCTGAGTCCGAATAATTTTCTGAAGCAGTGAAAGCCGAATGTATGAAAGCCAGTCATCTCAGATGACTGGCTTTTTTTATCAACGAATGGCCGAGGGCGAACAGCCAAACCGCTGCCTGAACCGCAAAGAAAAACGCGAACTGGCGCGGTAGCCGCAGGCATCCGCTATTTGTGAAAGGCTCCAGCGCGTGGTTTGCAGCAGGGTCATGGCATGGTGCATGCGGATATCCTGCAATAATGTCCGGAAACTAATCTGCTCTTCCACCAGCCGCCGCCGCAGCGTGGCTTCACTCATTGCCAGCTGCTGGCTGGCATTTGCCGCCGTCCAGGCAAATTCTGGCGCGGAAGACAGCAGCGTGGTCAGCCGGGTCCCCAGCGGTTCACCGGCGCGTGGCATGAATAAAATCCCGCGCTCCGCCAGCGCAATCAGTACGCCGGTCAGGCGGTTCTGTTGTACCGCAGTGCTGGCGGGGTTGCTGATCGCGCGAAGGCAGTAATCCAGCGTTTCCTGCAATTCATCATCCAGCGGAATAATTTGGAAACCATTAAGCGCCGGCAAAGGGGTCAGCAGCGGGGCGTTATCACGGTAAAATCCGGCGATCAGCGACGGTGAGAACCCCAGAAACAGCGATGAGAAAACCCCGGTTTCGGCATCGGGCATCTTGCTGACGTGTGCCTGAGTGTGTTGCGAAATCACCATCAGATGGGGCGAGTTCCCCAGCATCTCCGGGGGCTCGTGCTCCAGGCGTAGCGTCAGTTGCCCGGAATGAACCCGCAGCAATGATGGCTCAAAAAAACGAAAATTAGACGCCTGATGAGGTTGTTGCAAAAAAGGCTGTGCCAGAGAAAAAAGCCGGTCGTGGTTGACCGGCAACTGGTCAGGCAGAAGATTTCCTGCATTGCTGTGGTTTTCAGGCTGCACGGTGTCTCCTGCCAGAGGGCATTAATTCAGGTTCGGGTTTAACGTATAGGTCCCGGTCAGGCTGGCTTGTGCCAGAACGTGACCTTCGATGGCTGCAAGAACATCCGGGCCGTAGAATTTATCCTGCAATTCCAGTGCAGGGATATCCAGCGCATACAGCGTAAAGACGTAATCGTGCACGAGTTCATCATTCCACGGCGGGCAGGCGCCGTCATAACCGTAATAATCGCCACCCATATTTTCATCATCGCCAAACCAGGCGGTGTAACCGTTGATGCCGTGGCGCATTCCGGCTTCAGCAGGCAGAGCAGGCTTGCCATGTGGCGTCACGCTGTCGCTGTGGCTGCCTGCGGCAATCTCACGGGTGTCTGCGGGAATATTGACAAGCAACCAGTGGAACAAATCGATACGCGGTAACGACGCTGAAACCACTTTACCTTCCTGATTGACGTCATCCGGCCGGCTTGGAACATGCGGATCCACGCACACCAGTGCAAACGAACGGGTGTTTTCCGGCACGTCGTGCCATGCCAGATGCGGGTTTTTATTGCTGGAAAGCGCCAGATGGTTTTTTTCATCTTTTACGGCAAAAGCAAACTCGCCGGGCATGGGTGAACCGTTCTCAAAACTTTGGCTGATCAATTTCATTGGATAATCCCCGTAAGGTCATTATGTGTCAGTGTGAATGGATTATAAAGGGATGTGAGGGACAGTGTGGGACATAGCCAGTCATATTACTCACTTTTCCGCTCATATTGACCGGATGTGTCAATTCATGTCTGGGGGAGACGGCTGAACAGGAATATCCACAAAGTCTGCGTAATTCCTCTCTATACTCACTCCGAGACCTTTTAATGAATATTTATCCTCCGGCCAGGAAATTGCTCATGAAAACCCGCTATTCGCTGTCCCAGATAAGCCTGCACTGGGCAACGCTGTTGCTGATTATTCTGACTTATGCGGCCATGCTGACCCGCGACGACTTCCCCGAAGACAATCAGCCACTGGTGCGTTTGCTGCATTTTAATTTCGGCATTTGTGTCTGGTTACTGATGTTCATTCGTATTTTTTTGCGTACCCGCCACGCAACCCCGGTCATCACGCCTGCATTGCCGCGCTGGCAAATCGCCGCCTCTCATGCAGTACATGGTGTGTTGTATCTGTTGTTTCTTTCCCTGCCCGTGCTCGGTGTTTTGACACTGGAATTTGGCGGCCGTGACTGGTATTTATTCGGCTGGCACGTGCCGCAGTTTGTCACGCCGGATCCCTCCGTCCGGCGCACCGTGCGAACGGCACATCAATTTCTGGCGAACTTTGGTTATTACCTGATTGGATTACATGCACTGGCGGCGATTTATCATCATTATTTTCGAAAAGATGACACCTTACAGCGCATGATGCCTTAATGATGAATTCACCGGCAGGCCGTGAGGTCTGCCGGTAAAAGCACGCTAAGGCTATTCTTCGTCGCGGTTGTAATGAACCACGCGGCGTTTACCTTCTATTTGTATATCCGCCCATTTGCGGGGGACCGGTTTGACTTCCCCGTTGCGCAGGGCCTGAATCAGCGCTTCGCTGTCCTTTTCCTGATACAGATAAAGCTCGCCCGCTTGCGACCACTTTCCGTCCTGACGGCTGTAAACGCGGCAGTTAACGGAGGGAATATCCGCGGTATTACAGAAGAAAACTTCTTTTTGTTTGTCGCCGTTTAAATCCGGCGTATTGATGATGCAGGCGTTCTGCAGGCTCAGACAATCGCGCAGCGTGTTGCGGTACTGTTCCAGATCTGGCAGGGCCTTCCACCAGGAATCATCGGGCTGAACTGCGCCTTTCGCCAGCAAAATCATCTTCTTCGCCTCTTCAATCCGGTAGCTTTTCGCCAGTGCGTCGGCATCTTTGTCGTTGTAAGAGCCCCAGCGGGATGTCTGCGCCTGAATTTTTTTCAACGCAACCAACAAACGTGGATCAGCCGTAAAGGCAGGGTGCTGTTCCAGTTTGCTCAGTGCGTCATTACCGCGACGTCCTGTTTCGAAGCGCAGCATTCTCAGGTCGAGATCTTTCGCCTGCGTTTTTCCACTGTCCAGACGGGCAATCTGGTTATTCACGCTGATACGGTAAGGATCGAGAACCGGGCTGTTAGCCGCAATCACCAATATCACGATCAGCAGGGATAGCGGTTTATTGAACTGCGTGATCCGCGGCAGCCAGCCCGGATGCTTGTCGATCACCGAAAAGCTGTAGCAAAGTGAAGCGGTCAGCGTGACGACGATGATCAGTACCGCCCACAGGCGCTGTGGCGTCCAGCCATATTGAGAGATGCGTAGCCCCGTGGCATACAGTGCCAGCGCGGCATACACCGGCAGCAATAAGATCGCGGCGTTGACCATGAGCCGGATAAAACGAGGGTAAGGTTTCTCCGTGCTATCCGTTTCACGTACCACGTTGACCAGCAACAGAAGGCTCAGTGCCATAATGGTCAGCAAACTGGCCGCAGACCAGGTGAGCGAAAGCGCGGTCAGGCCCGTGAACGGCAACGCAAGCAGGAAAATGAGCGCGACAAATGCCACCAGTGGCAGCAAGCCTTTCAGGATGAAGCCGATGATATTGCGTGTGGTGTTCATCAGTGAAGGCTGTGTGCGGCAGGTGACAATACTCACCCCCAGCAACAGCCCGTAAACCAGCCACATAAACACGGGTGTATCAAAAAACAGTGTGTGGAAATACTCAATGCCGATCAGCCTGAACAACGCTGCACAAAGCGCCATTACGCCCAGCGCCAGCAGCATCAGCAGCACGGTCAGCATCGCACACAGCGTATTCTGGCTGTAGCAGGCAGACAGATTGGCGTAGCGGTAACGGGTTTGTGCCGGGAAGGCTTGCACCTGCAACCACGGCAGAATAAAGAACACCAGAAGTGCCAGCGACAAATAGAACGCCGGGATCACGGCATTCACTGACGTACCGAAAAGGTTGCTTTTTGCCCAGGCCGCCATGCCTGCCAGCAGCAGCGTGATGAGCGCCATACCTCCCCAGAAACGGCGGTTACCCAGCTCCGCAACTGATAATGAAATTAGCACCGGTAATACCAGTGCCATAGTTTGTCCGTAAATATTATGGGTAAAGCCGGTAAATTTCGGCGAATCGTACCCGGAGATAAAGAAGTACAGCAGCAATCCCTGTAGCAGACATATTGCGATGATCAGCCAGCGGCCAGATGGCGAAACAGGCGGCATTTCGCGACCTGTTCTGGTGAATTGAGACATCCGTGACTCTCCAAGAGTGTAAGAGGAAGTAATGGTAAAAACTCCTGCCAGTGTAGTGGGTTCCGCTCCTGAGTGCAGAAAACTCTTCATATGGCATGAGGCATGGTTTTGTGAGCCTTACCGCATAACTGGCAAAATCAGATGCAGTTACTAGGCTTAATGATTGGATGGAGAATTTCGAGGTGAAAATGTCAGCACACGAACTGAAAGAGAAACGCATTGAAATCGTTAAGAATTTTTACGCCAAATTGGATCAGGCAGACGCATCGTTATTGGATCTTTTTGCAGAGGATGTCGTGCTTTTCTTCCCTAAATTTGGCACCGCGCAGGGAAAGTCATCGCTGGGCGAACTGGGAAAACGCTTTGCGCTTGAAATCGACAAAATCCAGCATATTCAGGATGCTTTTCAGTTCCTGAGTGAGGGCGACACGGTCGTGCTGGAAGGGCAGATGCGCGGCGTGATGCAAAATGGCGATCGCTGGCCGACCTCCGAGGTCCGGAGCCATCATTTCTGCACCGTGTTTGTATTTGAAGATTTGCTGATCAAACGGCTGAGCATTTATCTGGATCCTGATTTTAATCTTGAAGATAAAAAGCGGGTTAACAATTACCGCCAGACCGTGAAAGCCGAAGAAAATAAATCCTGATACGGTTTTAAAAAAAGAAGGGGGAGGGTTTCAACCAACCTTCCCCCTTCGCCAACCGCCGCCCATCAGGATTCGGCAGGGACAACGCTGTTTTTGTAGCGTTGCAGAACCGGTGAATTCACCTCTGAAGGATTCTGCAATTGCCACAGATTACGATCGATGCCGTCATTGACCAGATAAATGACCCCGGATTCAATGGCCGACATCAGGCACAACATCACTGGCTCGTTGGTGGTATAGCCCAGTTCGCCTTCCAGCAGACGCTGATAGTCGATAAAGCGGAATACCCCGGCCTGGACTTCATACGACAAGATGGTCTTACTGGTATTAACAGACGACAGAACTTCCCCGGTATTGACGTCGACAGCACGCAGGTTCACGGCTATCTGGTCTAACTGGTATTGCGTACTGGCGCCGATGCCAAAGTAGCGCGCCCCCACGCCGCCCGATTTCACATTGCTTTCGTAACCGATAATCGAGCCTTCAATCAGGATATTTGCCGCCACCAGTGACGAAAGGGGTCTCTGGTTATTAATGGCGACACTGCCATTTTCCTGCGCTGCACGGATAATTTTGCGTTCGTTCAGCAAATTTTGCAGGCCCTGACGTTCCAGGGGGATAAACCACTTCGAATCTTTCAACGCGGATACCAGCATTGCCGTGGCGCTTTGCGGCACCGCCGTTGAGAAGTTACTCGCCGGATACGGTTTGAACTGGCCGGTTTCATCCTGGATATTGTAAACCGAGACGAAAACACGTCCCCGTGGTGACGGGAGATGCGTCAGATCCGTATAACTTTGTGCTCGCGGCAGTAATGTCGGTTTGGCGGCTTCTTTAGGTGGCGCTGTGAGACACCCGCTCAACACAAAGACTGCGATGAGTAATAAATAGCTGCGCATGATGTTGTTCCTGTTTTTATTGGTCATAGGAATCAATTGGTTGTACTAGACAAACCCTGAACCTGAATAGTGGACACTTTGCCGGTTTTGCGGTCGGTGACGTTCATGACCAGCTGCCCGTCGGTATTCTGGATATCCACAATAAAGTCCTGCGTGACCAGCCGCCCCGGTTTGCCCTGATTAATGTTGCCCATCAGGCTGCTGAGCAATTGCGACTGAATCGATGCCGTGAAGTTATCCAGCGCCGATGTACTGCTTGAGCCAAAGTCATAAGCGTTCGGATCTTTATAAGAATTCTGCGCCTGAGCCTCATTGAGCAGAAACGCGCCATTATTCGGGTTGCCGCCGAAATTCGGGTTAATAAATTGGAAAACCATATTGCCGCCCCAGGAAACCGGGGACGCCGTCAGCAATGCCAGCAGCATGACTGAGCGCGAAGCAGAGACAGGAATATTCACGATGCTCTCCTTAGAAGAAGCTGTGCATTAAAATTCGTCATGGGCGAGATCCCCGGTACCCAGTAATGCTTTGTCTAACTGGCGTCGCGATAATGCTTCGGTCACGCCTGCGATGGCGGTATCGACGTCCTTATTAAAATTGCGACGGTTCGGAAACAACAGCGTTTGATAAATGGTGTCCTGACCTATTTTTATGGTGATCCAGCTGCCCCAGCGGGCACTGGGTCTTTCTGAAATCGTGATGGTTTCCGGATAGTTCTGTTCCCATCTGCCCGTGAAACCGCGGTAAAAGTCGTGGCCCACCGACGTGACCGTACGGTCGGTGATGAGTCCGGGATCTTTTATATCCGCAGCCTGAACCTGCAGGCAGGTCGCGCAAAGCAGCGCCAGCCAGAGCCAGAAGCTCTTTATGCAAATAGTCATAATGTCAGCGCTTGAGATTGTCGTTCGCCCAGGAAGCCGCCTGAGTACGGTTTTTTACCGAGATTTTTCTAAATAAATTATAGAGATGCGTCTTTACGGTGTTTTCACTGATAAACAGCAAACGTGCAATTTCCGTGTTTGAAGCCCCTACACGTAATTTATTGAGGATCTCTTTTTCGCGATGGGTCAGGCCGGTATCTTCAGAATGAAGGTGACGGAAGGCACCGGACTGATTGATCAGGTAGCTGGCAAAGCCTTGAGAGAAATAGCATTCTCCGCGGATTACGCTTCTGATACCTTCCACCAGATTTTCCTCATCGGTAGAAAGATAAAAAACGGCGCTGATCCGCGGCCAGGTTTCGATTTCACGAAAGTGATAGTTATCCGGTGTATTTAATAATAATAATTTGACGCTGTCGTGATAACGGTTAACCGCTGATTGCCAGACTTCAATTGTCCGCCTGTCAGCTTCCATCATATCGAAGAGAATTAAAGTCTGATGAAGATATTGTTCATCAAGTGATTTATGAATGTTATGTAACCGGGTGTTCACGCAAAGCTGTTGTTTTAATTGTTGCAATAAAGCACTGGCCTGTAATGATGGTTTGGTCACTAATAAAAGAATATTATTATTGATTGCTGCTTCATTACTCATAATGAAACCCGCCCTGATTTTTATAGCCACAGCCCGCCATTGCCCGGAAATAAAAGGCAGGTAATAGACTGAGATTTTATTTTGCTAAATCTATAGCTGTATGTTTGCTGTGTATATCTGAAAGTAGCAAATAAACACAACCTGATGCACATAATATTTCAGGTCACTTTATGTGCGGTACAGACTCAATTTAGCTTTTGGTTTCTCTTACGCAAGGCTTATTTATGTTTCAAAATGTAACTCAAAATTTATAAACTTTTCTTAATGTATTTGTATTGACGTGACACTGCCTTCTTAAAGAATGCTTAAGTAAGCTCTTTACACATTCTTAACGTTTGGTCTTGTTAAGGTTGCAAATTTACCGAAGATTCGTTCCCAATAACGCGCCAAATACAGCAACAAGTTGCATGATTCTTCTTTAATAACTCAAATAACGGCATCTGTTATAATTGATTTTACTTAGGTGAGCTGCGATAAAAGCCCTTTCTGGCTGGCGTGGTGCGGCGTTAAAGCAGGCTGAACGGGCTTTGATGTACAATGTTAAGGTACGGAAATGTGGTGAAGATCTCTTTTAAGGCAATTTATCCGCCGGTAAATATTAGGAATAGTTGCATTTGTGTGATTATTTAAACGGGTGTTTTCTGTCACTTTAGGATTAATGCCATAGGGTCGATTAGCAGTGCTGACCTTTCACTGAAACATTCTGGTCAATCCGCATGAGAAGCGGTGACTCATACTTTTTAATGAAGACGGTAATTAAAATACGACGTGCGGGTGAGTTCCTTATTTTTGGCAAACACCATAATCAATTCGTCAACAGCAATAAACCGGTGATCAAATACTGTTACCGGCGATATACAGGGTGACGAAATGAAAAAGACTTTACTGACCCTGGCATTACTTTCAGTATCCTGGGTCGCTCAGGCGCAGCAATCAGATATGGCGTTTTCGGAAATGAATCTGGACAGTCCGGATCAGTATTTTGCTGGCGCAAGAAGTTCATCGGGGAATTCATCAGTCATTTATCAGAGCGGTAATAATAATCTGGCCTCAACTAATCAGTCGGGGGGCGGAAGTTCCAGCAATATCCGGCAATTAGGGACAGAGAATACGGCAATGGTAAATCAAAGAGGTAATGGAAATAACGCAGATATTTCCCAAAGCGGTAGCGACAACTTTGCTTATATATCGCAAAGCGGCGGCGCGGACGCTTCCATTACGCAACAGAATTTTGGCAATACGGCTTACATTCTGCAACAGGGCCGGAGTGTGACGGAAATTCGCCAAAATGGTACGAACCAGAGCAGCGGTGTCGTACAAAACTCGTCAGGAATGGCGATTAGAGTGACACAGCATTAACAAACATGCGTTTTTATGACATCCGATATTAAACCAATGGGGTAGCATCATGAAACTTTGGAAAATTGTGGCAGTCTCCGCTTTAGTCGTCAGTGGCAGTGCGTTTGCCGACAGTAATAATTTTGGCAATGGCCATGGCAATGGCGGTGGTTCGTCTACCGTCCCGACTTTCTCGACCACACAGTGGAATTCTGAAATCCAGATCTATCAGGAAGGCACCGGTAACTATGCCAATGCTGATCAAAGCGGGGTGAAAAACTCTCTGACTTCGATTAATCAGAACGGTTACCACAACGCGGCTACGACTTCACAAACGGGCGATAAGAGCCTGATCAGCATTGTCCAAAAAAATGGCGGTTATAATACGGCCAATGTGAATCAGAGTGCTGATCTCAGTAAGGTTCTGGTTTCTCAGTCTGGCTGGGGCAACTTGTCTCAGAACACCCAGAGCGCTAACGGTAGCCTGACCAGCGTGACTCAGGTGGGTACAGCAAACCTGGCTTATACTAATCAGCACTGATGAAGTGGCCTCCCTGCGAAGGGGGAAGAGCTAAAACATAAACAGGGCGCCAGCCCTGTTTTTTTTCGATGTATGCCGGAGGATAAAGGTTATGCATTTGCTTCTGATTGCTGCCGTGATGTCCAACCAGCTGTGGTTTGATACGCACCACGATGCGCAGAATTATGTGGTTACACCGATGGTTAATCTCACCCGGGACTGCGCCTGCCAGGTTGCGGTCTCTGTGTCACAGGAGGGGGTTGCGGGTTCCAGCACCAGCCGCCAAAGCCACAATGTCAATCTTGCCGCTAACCAGCCCCAGCCTCTGGGGCAGATGCGTTTTGTGATACAACCGGGCGGGCGGACTCAGATAATGATTACGGTCACCGACGGCGATAAACTGCGTCTGGAAAAGCAGCTTACCCTGCCGGATGACGCCTGATCGCCTGCCGGCTTATACCGCCAGATTGTCATATCCTTTGCGGCGATAATTCAGCGCAGATATGCCCCAGAACACCACGAAAATCCCTACGGCGGCGTAACCGACGCTGCCCATGTTGTCATTCAGATGCCCGACAATTGCCCATAACCCGCCGTGCAAATCCAGCTTATCGGCCATCAGGCCCAGTGCTTCAAGCCCGCCAATAAACAAGGCGATGATCACGCTGGTGGCGGTGATGGTCATATTGTAATAGAGCTTGCGAACGGGTTTATCAAAGGCCCATCCGTATGCGCCGACCATGACAAAATTGTCCAGCGAGTCGACAAGTGCCATGCCACTGGCAAACAGGGCCGGAAATACCAGAATGCTCCACACTGACATCCCGGAAGACGCGCCCGCCGCCGAAATCCCCAGCAGACCGATTTCGGTTGCGGTATCAAACCCCAGCCCGAACAAAAAACCCACCAGATACATTTGCCAGCTTTTATTCACCAGATTAAAGGCAAAGCCGAAAAGACGGCTCATGATCCCGCCCTGCGCAGCCATCATTTCTGTGGATTCCTGAACATTTTTGCCCTGTTTGAGGGTCTGAAAGCGGCGATAGACATCACGCAAGATAAGCGCGTTGAGGAGCGCCATCATCAGCAGAAACAGCGCCGAAACCAGCGTGCCGATGGTACTGCCGTAATCATGAAGCCAGCCGATTTTGTTGCCAAACACCAGAGAAGTCGCGGCAATCGCTACACAGGCCAGCACGACAATGCTCGAATGACCGAGTGAGAAAAAGGCACCGACGGCGACCGGGCGTTGCCCCTGTTGCATCAGCTTGCGAGTGACGTTATCGATAGCGGCAATGTGATCGGCATCGACGGCGTGCCGCAGGCCGTAGCCGTAAGCCAGCAACGCTGCCGCAACCAGTGCCGCATTGTGGTGAAATACCACCAGCGCCCAGCCCCAGGAAAGCAAATTCACCGCCAGTAGCCCGATTAAAAGCCAGAATGCGCGGCGATGTGTGTGAAAAAAGTCTCTATTGATCATGAGGATCCTTACCTTTTAAATCAGAGGTGGGATATTGAAGGCGGGCACAGGCGATCACTGCCTGACCCAGCGCCAGACCGCCGTCGCCTGCCGGTATGCTTTGTGGCATCAGCACGCGAAGGGGCGTTAAATAGTGGTGTAAAAGCCGGCGCAGTAACCGGTTATGCAGCACGCCGCCGCCCAGAGCGACCGTGCGGGTGCCGGTTCTCACTGCGTGAAAACGGGCGAGGGCAGCAAAGCCCTGAGCCAGTGCATCGTGAAAGGCGAAAGCCTTCGCCGCGGGCGCAGCCTGCCAGTCAAGCCACTGCTGCCAGAAAATTGCTAAATCGAGAAAAGTGCCCGCCGGCGTATGGTTTAGCGGCAGCGTCACCGGATGTGAAATGCCGTCAGCTTCCTGAGCCAGCGCTTCCAGCCGGCAGGCTGCCTCACCTTCCCAACTGAGTTGTGCGGGGGCACAATCAAGCGCAGCGGCAACCGCATCGAATAAACGCCCGCAGGAAGATGCCTGTGGTGAATTGATTCCGGCAGTCATGGCTCTGGACAACGGTAACCAGGGAAACCCTTGCAGCACCTGTGCTTCGGGACGGGTCTGCCAGTCCGGTACGAACGCCTGCCACTGCGCCAGCAAATTACGCCAGGGTTCCGCAGCTGCGCGATCGCCACCGGGTAAGGCAACGGCGGGTAATCCACCTAAATGTGCGCAGTGAAGATAATCAACCTGTAAACATTCACCGCCCCAAAGCCCGCCTTTCTCGCCGTAACCCAGTCCATCGAGCGCCAGCCCGATCACTTTGCTGCCGTCCAGCGGCCAGTGGTGTTCAGCCAGACAGGCCGCAATATGGGCATGGTGGTGAAATACATCAACGACCTTTAGCCCGTGGTTCCCGGCCTGAATATGGCTGACATAAGCCGGGTGGGCATCGCGGGCAATGACCTCTGGCGTACAGTCATAGAGATGCTGAAAATGTTCGATCGCCCGCTGTTGCTGTTCTGCAATATCACTTCGCGCCAGTGAACCAAAATGCGGGCTGAGAATGGCCTGATCGCCCCGCACCAGACAAAAAGTATTTTTGAGATCACCGCCCAGTGCCAGCAAGGGTGGCTGAAGGTCGAACCCGACGGGGAGCGTGATGGCATCCGGGACGTAACCCCGCGCACGGCGCAGCATTTCCACACCCCGGGGGAGCAGGCGTACGAGGGAATCATCCGCACGCTGAACAATATCGCGATCATGCAGCAACCACAGATCGGCAATCCCCCTGAGCTGCTGCAATGCTTCTGTATTGGTCAGCGCCGGTGCGCAATTTGTCGCATTGCCGGAGGTCATCACCAGCGGCGTTTTGCAGGCCTGCATCAGCAAATGATGCAGGGGCGTAAAGGGCAGCATCAGCCCGACTTCACTCAGCTCTGGCGCAATCGCAGCACACAAAGGCGACACTGTGCTTTTTGCCGTCAGCACAATCGGCGCGGCGGGCGAGCTCAGCAGCTCACGCAACGTAAATTGCGGATTTTCATCGCTGCACTGCGCCAGCCAGCTGATATCCGGCAACATCACCGCCAGCGGTTTTGTCGGGCGATGTTTACGTTCTCGCAGGCGCATAACCGCACTTTGCTGAGTGGCATCACAAGCCAGATGAAAACCGCCCAGCCCTTTGATGGCGACAATTTCCCCCGCCCGTATTGCCGTGACCGCATAGTCAAGTGCCGCGCCATCCTGTGCCAGCGTCCCGCCATTTTGCCCTGTAGCACTGACTCTGGGGCCACAGCGCGGGCAGGCGACCGGTTGCGCATGGAAGCGCCGGTCGGCAGGGTTTTGATATTCCTGCTGACATTCAGGGCACAAGGCAAATTCCGCCATGGCGGTAGAAGGCCGGTCATATGGCATGCTGCGGATCAGCGTAAAACGCGGGCCACAGTGTGTGCAGTTAGTGAAGGCGTAGCCGAAACGGCGATCGGATTTGCGGATAATATCCTTCAGGCACTCAGGGCAGGTTGCTGCGTCGGGCACAACCTGAGTATCCATCCGGCTCTGACGGCTGTCAGTAATGGTGAAATTCTGTGGCGGAACCGGCCAGTCGAAAGTGTCAACACTTACGCTGTCAATACGCGCCAGAGGCGGGCAGTTGCGCTGCAATTGCCCGATGAATACGTTAATGTTTACCGGCTGAAGCAGCCTGATTTCTACCCCTGCGCTGTCATTAGAGACTTCGCCACGAAGCCGCAGGCTGTCAGCCAGTTGCCAGATGAAAGGCCGGAAACCGACGCCCTGTACCTTGCCGCAAATACGGATGCGCAGACCAGAGTCAGACATGAAACCTCCTGGCGTTTCGAAGGGTGTAAGGAGTGTTGCTCCTCCTTCTCAGGAGGAGCGAAAAAACTAAATCTCCACCACCGGGATCACATCTTCAACGGCGCTGCGCAGGCGCGCTTTCATGTCGCTGTAAGTCTGATGCGCGTAATTTTCTGCCCAGCGTTGATCGGCGATCTGTTCGACTTTAACCGCGCAATATTTTGTTTCCGGCGTTTTGGAAATCGGATCCAAATTATCCTGCGTTAATTCATTACAGGCACCAATCCACCACTGGTAGGTCATGTATACCGCGCCAAGGTTGATACGCTCGTTATAATTGGCGCGGGAAATGACTTTGCCCCGGCGGGAAGCGACCCAAACCAGCTGTTGATCACGGATGCCCAGAGCCTGCGCGTCAATCGGGTTCATCTGCACAAAGCCCGGTTCGTCTGCCAGCGTTTGCAATGCGGCGCAGTTCCCGGTCATGGAACGACAGGAGTAGTGGCCGACTTCGCGCACGGTACAGAGCACCAGCGGATAATCGCCGTCCGGCACTTCAGCTGGTGCGCGCCACGGTGCAGCAAACAACTGGCCTTTGCCGGTTGGCGTGTCGAAATGGTTATCCGCGTACAGGTATTGCGTCCCCGGGCTTTCAAGGGTGGTACAAGGCCACTGAACATGCCCAAGTTCACCCATTTTCTCGTAAGTCGCGCCATAGAAGAGAGGGCACAGGCTGCGCATTTCGTCCCAGATTTCCTGGTTATCGTTGTAATGCATCGGATAACCGAGTTCGGTCGCCAGCAGGCTGATAATTTCCCAGTCGCGTTTGACATTGTATTTTGGCTCGATGGCCTTCTCAAAACGCTGGAAGCCACGGTCTGCACAGGAGAATACGCCGCCGTGTTCGCCCCATGAGGTGGCTGGCAAAATCACGTCCGCCTGTTCGGCGGTTTTCGTCATGAAAATATCCTGAACCACCACAAATTCCAGTGCTTCAAAGCCTTTGCGCACCAGGCCCAAATCGGCCTCAGTTTGCAGCGGATCTTCACCCATGATGTAGTAGGCCTTTACGTGACCTTCTATTGCCAGATGCGGGATTTCAGTGATGCGGTGGCCCACTTCGGCGTCCATCTGGTTGACATCAATGCCCCAGGCATCGGCGAATTTCGCACGGATTTTAGGGTCCGTGACGGACTGGTAGCCGGGGAATTCGTTTGGCAGCACACCCATGTCGCAGGCACCCTGCACGTTGTTCTGGCCGCGTACCGGGCCTACGCCCACGTTAGCGCGGCCAAGATTACCGGTGAGCAATGCCAGCCCTGCGAGCCCTTTGACGACGTCAACGGCCTGGCCAAATTGCGTCACGCCCATTCCCCACATAATGGTGGCGGAAGGTGCGGCGGCGTAAGTGCGCATTGCCTGGCGGATTTGCTGTGCGGAAACGCCGGTCTGTTCTGCTACCGCTTCCGGTGAGTAATCTGCCACATTTTTACGGTATTCTTCGAAGCCTTCGGTGTACTTAGCCACGTAGTCGTGGTCATACAAATCTTCTTCGATTAACACATGCGCGAATGCATTCACCAGCGCCATGTTACAGCCATTTTTTATTTGCAGATGCTGATCGGCGATACGTGCGGTTTCAATACGGCGAGGGTCACAAACAATAATCTGCGCCCCTTTTTCTTTGGCTTTAATGACGCGGCGCGCGACGATCGGGTGTGAATCCGCGCAGTTATAGCCGATGACCAGCAGGCACTTGGAGTTTTCGATATCCCCGATAGAGTTACTCATCGCGCCATTGCCCAGCGTGGCCTGTAAACCGGCCACTGACGGGCCGTGACAGACGCGGGCGCAGCAGTCGACGTTATTGGTGCCGATCACCGCACGGGCAAATTTTTGCATCACATAGTTGGTTTCATTGCCGGTACCACGGGAAGAACCGGTGGTCATAATGGAACGCGGGCCATGCTTTTGTTTGATTTCTTTCAGGCGTTTTGCGGTGTAGCTGATGGCTTCATCCCAGCTCACGGCTTCGAATTTTCCCCCTTTCTGACGGCGGATCATCGGTTGTGTCAGACGCGGTGTCAGCAGCTTAGTGTCATTGAGAAAATCCCAGCCGTAATAGCCTTTCAGGCACAGTTCGCCCTGATTGGTGACGCCGTTAGCGGCTTCAGCGCGGATGATTTTTCCGTTATCCACTACCAGATTCAGTTTGCATCCGGCCCCGCAGTACGGGCAGACAGTGGTGACTTTTTTCATGTGTTTATTTCCTCTATCCGGGGTTAAAACAGCAGTGGAGATGTGCTGTCGAGCGCAGCGCGGCGGCGTTTTTCTGCGTTCATTTCCTGTAGCTGGTTACGGTCGATGGCGTAAAGTGCCTTAGTCGGGCAGATTTCCATGCAGGCCGGGCCTTCGGCGCGGGTATGGCACAGGTCACATTTGTGTGCTTCGGCTTTATCCGAAGTCGCGACCATCGCAGCGCCGTTCTGGCGAAAAATCGGTTTGGTGACCACTTCCATCGCGCCGTACGGGCAGGCGACAACGCAGGTTTTACAGCCGATGCAGCGTTCCTGCATCACCTGCACATGGTCTCCGGTACGAAGGATGGCACCGTTAGGACAGACGTTTGCACATGGCGCATCTTCACACTGGCGGCACATGACGGGAGTGCTCAGATTGACGCCTTTGATGACATGCAGACGCGGCGCGAACGTGGCGGCGTTGAGCAGAGAGATATCCTGTGACTCGCTGTGAGCCATCACACAGGCAATTTCACACGTACGACAGCCGATGCATTTTTTAGGGTCGGCGATGATAAACCGGTTCATCTAAATCTCCTGATTCCGGATTTTCTTATGGAGCCGGATGACACCGGCCTGACGACATTGCTGTAGGGCTTATACATAAAGCGTGCCAGTTTCTAATTCTAATATTTATCTATATAATTCATTTGGTTAACTTCGTATTATTTTGCGGTGACGAAAATTGTCGCTGACGTCCTGTCCGCTTCGTCACCGCATCGACAGTTATGTCGATGGCGGCTGTCAGGCCACCTCCGCCTGGAAAGGCGCAATGCCTAATCCCTGTTCCAGCGCAGGTAACAACTGATGCAAACGGTTCACCGCCTGTTCAACGGCTGCGCTCATCGGGTAGTAAAACGCCACGACGTCTGGCTGGATGCCGACAAAGGTGATTTGCGCAATGTCTTCACGGAGCTGCTGGATTAAAAAAGTCAGCGGCAGATTGTGGGTGGTCATCATGAACATTTCGCCGATGTCATTTTCGTCAATAATGCGCATCTCGCCGGGGGCCAGCCCCATGTCAGTGGCATCGACAATTACCAGATGTTCCGGCTGCAATTCGCGTAAGAAGCCGATGTCGTTTTCCGGTGCCGCGCCACCGTCCACCACCGTCCAGCCAGGCAGCGGGGTTTCAGCACACAACTCAGCCAGCCGCGGGCCGGCTCCGTCGTCACCCATCATGCTGTTGCCCACGCACAACAGTGCGTAGCGGGAAGATAAATCAGGCATCGTATCTCCTGACCATCAGGTACATCGCAGGGTCATTTTCAATTTGCGTCAGCAGGGCGATAAGTGCATCGCTCCAGCCCTGCTGCTCCGCGTTCATTTGTGTGCGGGAATCGCGTAATGCGAGCGCCAGTAAATGCGTGTGGCTGCTGTCGATATTGATTTCACCGAAACGCTGAACGCCAGCCAGCTTGCGGTGTGCTTCGCTGTTTTGTGGCAAACAATCAATCCATTGCAGGTAGCCGTCGAGCGGGCATTCCAGACGTGATTTCAGGCAGTCGATCACCCCGAGGTGATGGCCGATCGCCAGGCTGTAATAAATCACTTCCTGCGCTTTTTGCGGGCTGCGTTTGCGGGCACTTTTTTCATCAACAAACTTGCTGCTCAGCGAGTAGAAAATGACTTTGTTCTTTTCCGCAGGCTTGCCCGTATACGGCTGATGCCGCGCATAGCGCTGGTCGTTGACGGAGGTCATCACAGGCGAACCTCCCCGCGAAGAACCTGCTGATAAATGTGCTGCAGGTTGCCGACTATCTCGCTGAGGCGCAGATCACCTTGTTCTTCCAGATACGTTGAAACCCGCTGTTCTACCGGCTGCAAACCGGGGGCGGCGACCATATCCATGAACTGGTCGGCAATCTGGCGGCCATAGCGGTAACCGGCCATGCGGCGGGCTTCGCGATCGAGTAATACGCGCAGCGGTTGGGGTAACTCAGGGTGCAGCAGGGCAGCCGGTTCTGCGGCGGCTTCGTCGTGTTGCTGGCCTTTGATTTTTTGATCCAGCAGCCCCAGCGCCATAGCAAAACCATAAATCGTTGCGGCGGGCGTTGGCGGGCAGCCGGGGATATATACGTCCACGGGCACGATTTTGTCAGTACCGCCCCATACGCAATACAGATCGTGGAAAATACCGCCGCTGTTACCGCAGGCGCCGTAGGAAATACAGATTTTCGGATCCGGCGCTGAATCCCAGGCACGCAGCGCCGGGATGCGCATGGCGCGGGTAACGGCACCGGTGAACAGCAAAATATCGGCGTGGCGCGGTGACGGAACAACTTTGATACCAAAGCGCTCGGCATCAAACAGCGGTGAAATCGCGGCAAAAATCTCAATCTCGCAGCCGTTACACCCCCCGCAGTCCACGCGATAAACGTAGGCTGAGCGCCGGATGCTGCCAAGCAATGTGGATTTCAGTTTGGCAATGCTTTCATCAAGCGTGACGGGAACCGGCAGGCCATTTTCATCGCGTGGCCCAAGTAATTTCTGGCTCATGAATGGGCCTCCGTAGTCATATGGCGGCCGATATCAATCCGGTCGGTGGAGGAAATACCGTGCATTTTTTTGCACTCCGGGCAGGTTTCATACTGCACGCGGCGTTCATCGGTCTGACGGTCACTCAGCGCAGCGCTTTCTTGTAACAGGTTCAGTGCAAAGTCGATTTCTTTTTGTACGGCATAAGGTTTACCGCATTCACGACAATGGCAAACAGGGAAGTCTGCCGTTTCAAACAAATCTTCCTTACGCCATACCGCCAGTTCAAACTCCTGCGACAGTTTGATTGCCGCGGTCGGGCAAACTTCTTCGCAGCGGGCGCAGAAAATGCAACGCCCCAGAAACAGCGACCAGCGAATGCTTTCGCCGTCTTCTGCGGTCGTCATGGTCAGTGCGTTAGACGGGCAGGCATTGGCGCAGGCTCCGCAGGCGATACATTGCCCGGCGGTATATTGCGGTTTGCCGCGAAAATGAGGCACCAGATCCAGCGGCTTGAACGGATAAGCCACCGTGGCCGTGCCGGTTTTCAGCACTTTTTTAATCAGTTTCAGCATGATGATGGCTCCTTAAAGCGGCGAATTCTTACGTTCGATGCCGTAACGTTCGATCTCTTTGTAAGGCACGACGAGGGTCGTTTTCTTACGCACATCAACCACTGTCATGCGGTCGGTGCAGGAATAACAAGGATCGAGACTGCCGATGATCAGTGGCGCATCAGACACCGTATTACCGCGCAACATGTAGCGCAGCGTTGGCCAGTTGGCGTAGGTCGCCGCACGGCAACGCCAGCGGAACAGCTTCTGGTTATCGCCCGTCATGCTCCAGTGCACATCATCACCTCGTGGTGCTTCGGCAAAACCAAGTGCGAAACGGTGCGGGATATACTGAAAACCTTCTACGGCCAGCGGGCCGCCAGGCAGGGTTTGCAGGCCGAACTCAATCATATCCAGCGCGTTGAACACCTCGCGGATACGCACTTTCAGGCGTGAATAAACGTCGTTACCGGTTTCGCTGCACAGCTCAAAGGGTAATTTCGCATAACCTGCATACGGGTGATCTTGACGCATATCACGCCGGTGGCCGCTACCGCGCACCATCGGGCCGACATTACTGAAATCGCGAGCTACCTGCGGGTCAAGAATGCCGACACCCACGCTGCGTTGTTCGGTATTTGGCGTGCTGAGCAAAATATCGACCAGCTCGTTAAGGTCACGCCGCATGCTGCCAGCCAGCGCAATGGTCTGGATCATGTCGTCTTTCAGGATGTCCCGGCGCATGCCGCCAATCAGATTCATTCCGTAGGTTTTACGGGCGCCGGTGAGGATTTCCGCCATCTTCATGGACTGTTCGCGTACGCGGAAAAACTGCATAAAGCCGGAGTCGAACCCGACAAAGTGGCAGGCCAGCCCGAGGTTTAGCAAGTTACTGTGCAGACGTTCCACTTCCAGCAGCACGGAACGGATCATCTGAGCGCGTTCCGGCACAACAATGCCCATTGCGTTCTCAACGGATGAGGTATAGGCCACGCTGTGTGTGAAACCGCAGATGCCGCAAACCCTGTCAGACAGGAAGGTGACCTCGTTGTAACCCATACGGGTTTCTGCCAGCTTCTCCATACCGCGGTGCACGTAAAACAAGCGGTAGTCGGCGTCAATAATGTCTTCACCGTCGACAAACAGACGAAAGTGTCCGGGTTCGTCAGAAGTGACGTGCAGCGGGCCGATCGGCACTATTTTGCTGCCTTCTTTGGCTTCGGAAATAAACGGGTAGGTTTCCTCGTCGGTGGTCGGCGCAGGGCGCTGACGATAATCCATCGAATCTTTACGCAGCGGATACAAATCGTCAGGCCAGTCGTCTGGCAGCACCAGACGGCGTTCGTCGGGCAATCCGACCGGGCGCAGGCCATACATATCACGCACTTCGCGTTCACCCCAGACGGCTGCCGGGACGCGCGGTGTCACCGACGGGAATTCCAGAGACACCGGATCCACTTCAGTACGTACCGTGATCCAGCACTTCACGCCTTTTTCCATAGACAGCACGTAATACAGCGCGTAGTTGCCACACAGTGTGCGTTCGTCATTGCCGAACAGCACGGAAAGCCAGCCACCTTGCTGGTAATACAACCATTCGACGACTTCCGGCAGTGCGTTCAGTTTGATGGTCACTGTGGCCTGGGTGTCGGTCTGCCATTCACTGCCTAAAATGGCTGACGGAAACTGCTTCGCCAGCGCGGCCAGATAATGTTTGCCGACCGGGTTTTGATTTAATGCGGTATTGAACTCACTCATTGCAAAGCCTCTTCCCGCCGCAGCGGGATAAGAAAAATGTCAGGTCAGCCCGCGACCAGCCAGGAAACCAGTGCCAGAAACGCCAGACCGAACCCCGCCCATGTGGTGCGGGAAGTTTTAAGAAAGCGTAAACGCGCGACGCTGTTCTCGATGAGGGCGACAAGAAAAACGGCGATCAGTAATTTCACCAGACAAAGCACCACGGCGGTCAGCAGCGCGACAGGGGTGAGGCTGGTCGCCATACCGAACGGGAAGAACAGGCCGAGAAACAGTTGCAGAACAACCAGCTGTTTCAGGCTGATGCCGATTTTCAGCACGCCCAGCGCCGCACCGGAATATTCGGTCAGCGGGCCTTCCTGGAGTTCCTGCTCGGCTTCTGCCATGTCGAAGGGCAATTTGCCCATTTCGATGTAAGTGGCAAAAGCACAGGCCAGACCTGCCAGAACGAGGGTTAATGAAGAGGAAAGAGGCCAGTGCAGGACGCGGGCAGAAATCGCCCCCAGTGACGTGGAACCTGCCACCAGCGCGGCGATCCACAGACCGAGCAACAGAATCGGCTCGACCAGTACGCCTAAGACGGCTTCACGGCTGGCACCAATACCGGTGAAGGTACTGCCGGTATCCAGCCCGGCAATGGCAAAAACAAAACGCACGACGGCGAACAGATAGATGACGGTGATCAGATCACCCGCCGCCCCCATTGGCGAGGCCAGCGTCACCATCGGCAGGGCCGTGGCAATCACCAGTAATCCACCGGTCAGCAGATACGGCATGCTGCGAAACGCCACGCCGGACGCCGCCGGTGCCACACTCTGGCGTTTGAACAATTTGGCGATATCGCGATACTCCTGCAAAACGCCAGGCCCCTGCCGGTTATGCATCCGGGCTCGTAATACGCGGCTTATCCCGGCAAACAGCGGGGCGACGGCCAGCAGCGCCACCGCCTGTATCAGTGCCAGCGGCCACAGTGAGCCGGCAAGCAGGTAGGGAAAGTTCATAATCAGTTCCTCAGGCAAAAGCCACGACCAGCAACACGGCCAGTTCGATGAAAGCCAGACGGCGACAAAAAGCCCCCAGCCAACCCTGATGTAATGCACCCACCAGCGCATCCGGCGTTACGCGCTGACGCAGGCGGTAAAGCGGTGCAAACATAACGCGCAGGGGTTGAGCAAAACCGGTGGCCGTCACCACCATGTCGGCGGAATGGCCGTAACCACAGGCCCAGGCCTCTCCGCGCAAACGGTTTGGCAGGCGGGCACCGCGTAACACACCGGCAATAACCCACGGCACTAACGGCATCGCCAGCAGTAAAATCGCGACCATCGGCGCAGAAACTGCAGAGACCGGAGTCAATGCCGCGCCGTTTTGCGCGGCCTGCAAAGCAGGGATATTCAGCACTGAAGCGGCAACGGCGGCAAAGTGAGGGATAATCCACGGCGAGGCGATACCGAAAATCACGCAAAGAAAAGCCAGCAACACGCTGCTCAACGTCATTGCCAGTGGGGCAGGCGTTGCGTCTGCCGCCGCCTGGCAACGTGGTGCACCCAGGAAAGTGACGCCAAACACCTTCGCTATGCACATCAGCGCGAGTGCGCCGGTCAGTGCCAGGCCGACGGCCAGCACCGGTCCGGCTAAGCGGGCGATAAACACATGGCTGGCGCTGAGCTGGAACAGCGACTGGTACAGTAACCATTCACTGGCAAAGCCGTTTAGCGGCGGTAAAGCGGCCATAGACATCAGTGCAATCAGCATGGCTACGGCAGTCCACGGCATGAGACGCGCAAGGCCACCCAGTTTTTCCATGTCCTTAATACCGGTTTGCATTTCTATTTCACCGGCACCGAGGAATAACGCTGTCTTAAACAGGCCATGGTTGAACAGGTGGAACAAACCTGCCAGCAGCGCGAGGGACGCCAGTACGGGCAGATTTAGCGCGACACCGACCATTGCGCCGCCAATGCCAAGCAGAATAATCCCGACGTTTTCCAGCGTGTGATACGCCAGCAGCCGGCGGATATCGTGTTCCATCAGTGCGTACAAGCCGCCGATAAACGCGGTCAGGATTGCCAGAAGCAACACCACCAGTCCCCACCAGAGTGGCGGTACTCCGAGCAGATCCAGACCGACTTTTAAGATGCCAATGATGCCGATTTTCATCAGTGTGGAAGAGAACAGGGCTGCGGCATGTGCGGGTGCGCTGGAATGCGACTGGGGAACCCAGGCATGCAGCGGAATAATCCCGGCGTACAACCCAAAACCAGCCAGCGCCAGCAGGAACGCCACAGACCGGATACCCGTCGTAAACGGTGTATGTCGCAATACATCGAAGCTCAGACTGCCACCCGCATGATGCAGCAGGGCAAACGCCAGAATCAGGCAAACCGTGCCGAGGCGGCCAGACAAAAACTGATTCAGCCCGGCGCGGCGGCTTTTTACATCATCTGCCTGCACGATCATGAAATAGGCGCATAGCGCGGCCATTTCCATCATCAGGATCAGCTCAGTTGCGCTGGCGGATATCGCCGCTGCGCTCAGTGCTGCCAGCAAGAGATTACATAACAGACCCGTGCGGGCGCGTTTACGCTGATGCGCATTTGCCAGCCATGCACAGGCATACAGGCTGCTGAAGAGGGCCGTCACCGACATCGCCAGTAACAGCAGCGCATTCAGCGGGCTGAGTTCTGCGGTGAAAGGCAATACGGGCAATACGAGCGTGACGGATGTCCCACTTTGCAATATCCGGGTCGCAGCCAAAATGACGGCTGCCGAGGCAAGTATGCCGCCCAGACCTGAAATCAGGCTGCTCACTCTCGCTGCACCGGCCAGGATCCATCCGGCGATCCCGCTCAGTAACCAGACTAACAGTGCCAGCGTCAGCAATGGCGCAGGGGGCAAAGCAAATAAAATCATCATCATTTTGCTTCCTTATCAGAGGAAGGGAATGCCGTCAGTCCGTCAGAAAATACGTTCATGGCATTGAGACGTTTTTGCTGGCTGGCCTGCTCTGACAGGCTGGCCGTCACCAGCGTAATCGCCTGCGTCGGGCAGGTTTTTATGCATGCCGGCCCGTCCGGGCTGAAGCTGCACAAATCGCATTTCACCGCCACTGCGCGCAGCCCTGGTACACAGTCCAGAAACGGGCTGATGCCGCGCGGAGCACGAGGCGCTGGCAGGGCTTTTGACGTATTGCAGTCACGGGGAATATCCAGCGGAGTACTGCCGGAGAAAGTGATGGCACCAAACGGACAGGCAATTCCACACAATTTGCAACTCACGCAAAGGCTTTCGTTCAGATGGATAGCCCCGTTTTCATGGGTGATCGCGTTCACCGGGCAAACCTTCGCGCATGGCGCGTCTTCGCACTGATGGCACATCACCGGAGCGGAAGCCAGACGGTTGCGCATCACCTGCAAACGGGGTGCAGATTGTAAGCCGTGGCGCTGATGTTCCTGCGAGCAACTGGCCATGCAGGTATTGCAGCCGATGCAGAGTTTCGGGTCGGCTATCACATATTGATTCATGGCGGCTACGCGACTCATGAAGTCTCCTCGGTATTTCGTCAAAGGTGACGAAATCGGCACTTAAATTGACATTTCGACATTTATGTCGGAATTGAACCCAGTAAAAAAAACGGCATTCAAAAATATTTACGGTATGCCGAAGTAATAATGTATTTCCGGATATGTATCAGACGTGACTGAGCAATTTCTCAAGTTGAGAATGAATAGGCTGATTACTTTGAAGTGAATCAAAAATGCACTGATAAATCGCCGATATTTTATTAAGGTAATGCTCCATGACGGCATTTTTATCGCGAATATCCACAGTGCTGTCCACTTTGCCTTCTTCACTCAGGGTGGCGTGGGCAAATGCTCTGAAGTCGGGGTCTTCACCGGTGTGCGCCATGTTCAGGCTGTAGATGATATCCTGGCTGTAGAAGTCATCACTCAGGTGGATACTGACAGTAAAGTGATTGAATAGTGTGAAGCGAATATCCTGTTCCTCGCCACAGCTGAATTCATGATTTATCTTTTTATTTGAGTTTGTTACGGCCTGGGTCAGGCTGTTCTGGTACGTGCGCCACTGGGATTTAAGATGGCTATTTTTGCTGGCAATATAGTCTGCTTTACTGGTCAGTTCGCTGAGAGTGCTCATAATCATTACCCGTTATTGAGTTGTGCGTAGGTGCCAATTTCGTCCTCTTTTCCGAAGATGTGGATGACGAAAATACGGCGCATGGGGTTCTATTGGCATAAAGCGTGCCAATAATGATTTCTCTGTAGCATGTTAAATTTAATCAATGAGTTACGTTTGATTTATCTGTGGGCGGATATCTGGTACTGAAATGAATGACATGTCGATGACACCTTATTTCGACAGATATGACGCGGGTGCCGATCTTATTTCGTCACGTTTTTTTATCCTCATTTGAATAGTGTCAAAAAATTCTGGCATTAATATTGCTACTCTCCCTTTATTGATTTCCTGACGGAGGGGAAATAATGCATGAAATTACGTTGTGCCAGAATGCGGTGGAAATAATGCAGCAATTTGGACAGAAAAATAATGCCCGGAAAATTACGGCTGTGTGGATGGAAATTGGCGCATTTTCCTGCGTTGAGCCGGAAGCCGTGCAATTTTGTTTTGAGCTGGCTTGCCGCGAAACGTTAGCTGAAGGTTGTGCGCTGTATCTGGATACGCCTGCTGCGGAAAGTTGGTGTCACACCTGTCAGCAGCACATCACTTTGCTCAGCCCTGCCGTATTGTTGTGCCCGCAATGTGGCGGACGTAATTTGCGGGTTGTTGCCGATGATGGAATGAAAATTAAACGTATCGAAATCGAATAACGGGCGTCCAGGATGCCCAGGGAGAAAGTTATGTGCAGTACCTGTGGTTGTGCCAGCGGCGAGCTTCGCATTGAAGGCGTCAGCAGCGAACACTCTCATCATTCTCACGATCATTCTCACGATCATTCGCATGATCACAGCCATTCGCACGGTTTGCCGTTTGCACCGCGCCGTCTGGTCGACATCGAAATGGATGTTCTGGCAAAGAATAATCATATTGCCGCACACAACCGTGAGCACTTTGCCGCCGCCGGCATTCTCGCGCTGAATCTGGTCTCAAGCCCGGGTTCTGGCAAAACAACATTGTTGACCAGCACCCTGAACCGGCTGGTACAATATTTTGACTGCGCAGTCATAGAAGGCGACCAGCAAACCACCCATGATGCTGACCGGATCCGCGCGACAGGTGTCCCGGCGATCCAGGTGAATACCGGGAAGGGTTGCCATCTGGATGCGCAGATGGTGCACGACGCGCTGCACCAGTTGTCACCGAATAACAACAGCCTGCTGTTTATCGAAAATGTCGGCAACCTGGTGTGCCCGGCGAGTTTTGATCTTGGCGAGTTGCACAAGGTAGCAGTGTTGTCAGTGACAGAGGGTGAAGATAAACCGCTGAAGTATCCGCATATGTTTGCAGCATCGCGCCTGATGATCCTTAACAAAATCGACCTGCTGCCCTACCTCAGTTTTGATGTCGAAGCCTGTATCGCCAATGCGCGGCAGGTTAACCCGCAGATTGACGTGATCCAGCTGTCAGCGACCACGGGTGAAGGTATGGATCAGTGGCTGGCCTGGCTGGAGCAACAACGATGTGCATAGGCATTCCGGGACAAATTGTTGCGCTGCATGAACAGCAGGCCGATCACGCCTGGGCTGAGGTCTGCGGCCTGCGCCGTGAAGTCAATATTGCTCTGGTGTGTGACGGTAAGCGCGAAGATCTGATTGGCTGCTGGGTGTTAATCCACGTCGGTTTTGCCCTGAGCAAACTCGATGAGCAGGAAGCGCAGGAAACGCTGGCAGCATTGCACGCGATGGAGGAAGTGGAAGCCGATGTCGCCATGTTCCTGGGCGCAGGAGAGGCAAGATAATGCGTTTTGTTGATGAATTCCGGGATCCGCAACTGGCTAAAACGCTGATTGAACGTTTGCATCAGCGTGCGGCGTTGTTGCCGTTTTCCGCAGAAAAACCGATGCAGATTATGGAGGTGTGTGGCGGCCATACTCACGCCATCTTCAAATTTGGCCTGGATAAACTGCTGCCGCCACAGCTGGAATTTATTCACGGGCCGGGCTGCCCGGTTTGTGTATTGCCGATGGGGCGTATCGATGCCTGCTGTGAAATTGCGGCACACCCCGATGTTATTTTCTGCACCTTTGGCGATGCTTTGCGCGTGCCGGGAAAACAAGGCTCGTTGCTACAGGCGCGCGAACGTGGCGCCGATGTGCGCGTGGTCTATTCCCCTCTGGATGCGCTGAAACTGGCGCGCGAAAACCCACAACGTCAGGTGGTATTTTTTGCCCTCGGTTTTGAAACCACGCTGCCGGTCACTGCGGTTACGCTGCAACAAGCACGGCGTGAACGCATGAATAATTTCAGTGTGTTTTGCCAGCACATCAGCCTGATGCCTACCTTGCGCAGTTTGCTGCAACAAGACGATGTCCGCATCGACGCTTTTCTTGCCCCCGGGCACGTCAGCATGGTCACCGGCACTGCGCCTTATCATTTCATTAATGAAGAGTTCGGCAAGCCCCTGGTGATCAGTGGTTTTGAACCGCTGGATATGCTGCAAAGCGTGCTGATGCTGGTAGAACAAGTTTGCGAGGCATCGTGTAAAACGGAAAATCAGTACCGTCGCGTGGTGCCCGAAGAGGGTAATCTGCTGGCACAGAGCGCGATGCGTGAAGTGTTCAGGCTCGCCGGCAGCAGTGAATGGCGCGGTCTGGGGCTTATCGAAGAATCCGGTATTTCCCTGACGGAAACCTATGCGGCGTTTGACGCCGAGCTGCGGTTCAGGCCACAGGCGCAGTCGGTTGCCGACGATCCACGCTCCCGCTGTGGTGAAGTCCTGACCGGGCGCTGTAAACCCCATGAGTGCCCGCTGTTTGGTACGGGTTGTACGCCGCATAACGCCTTCGGTGCGCTGATGGTGTCATCTGAAGGGGCCTGCGCGGCGTGGTATCAGTACCGCCATCAGGAAATGGAGTCCGTGGCGCAACCGCAGCAAAAAAATGAACAACAGAGGATGGCAGGATGAGTGATCGTAAAGAAGTCGTCACCATGGCACACGGCAGCGGTGGCCGCGCGATGCAGCAGATGATTGAGCAAATGTTTCTGAGTGCTTTCGATAATCCGTGGCTCAACGAACGTGAAGATGGCGCGCGGTTGTCTATTGCCAGCCTCAGTGCTCAGGGCGATCGCCTGGCATTCACCACCGACAGTTACGTGATTGATCCCATTTTCTTCCCCGGCGGAAATATCGGCAAACTGGCGGTGTGCGGAACGGCCAACGATCTGGCCGTCAGTGGCGCGACACCCGCCTACCTTTCCTGTGGGTTTATTCTGGAAGAAGGGCTGCCGCTTGAGGATTTGCACAGCATTGTCAGTGCCATGGCGCAGACTGCGCGGGACGCCGGTATTGCGATTGTGACCGGTGACACCAAGGTCGTTCAGCGTGGTGCTGCGGATAAGATTTTTATTAATACGGCTGGAATCGGTGTGATCCCGACGGCGGTGAAATGGGCTGCCAGCACGATTGAAGCGGGCGACAAAGTGATCGTCAGCGGCACCCTCGGCGATCACGGTGCCGCTATTCTTAATCTTCGCGAAAAGCTGGGGATGGATCTCGGCGTAGAAAGCGACTGCGCCGTGCTGGCACCGATGATTGCGCCACTGCGGGCGCTTCCCGGCGTACATGCCTTGCGGGATGCCACGCGGGGTGGGGTGAATGCCATTTTGCATGAATTTCGTGCAGCCAGCGGGTTTGGGATTTCTGTTGACGAAAATGCGCTGCCGGTGAAACCGGCGGTGCGGGGGATTTGTGAGCTGCTGGGGCTGGAGCCGCTGAATTTTGCGAACGAGGGCAAACTGGTGGTGGTGGTGTCTGCACAGATGGAAGAGACCGTGCTGAAATTGCTGCGCAGTCATCCGCTGGGTTGCGATGCGGCGACCATCGGTGAGGTCACTGAAAATCCTCAGGTGTGTTTACGCGGTGCGCTGGGGGTTTCCCGCCAGCTAATGTTGCCACATGCGGAGCCATTACCCCGAATTTGTTGATCTCGTCAGGGGGCTGATTGCTACGAAAGGGGTAGACTTTTCTTTATCGCCTTCACTTTAAGATTTTTATTTCTAAGAACCCAGCCTATCCAGAGCCAACGCTATGCAGAGTGCAACAATGAGCACCACAAAACACAAAGGATTACTGGAACTGACGCGCACACTGCTGCTGCAACAGACCATGACATCGCTGCTGGAGACCCTGACCCAGGTGGTTCAGAGTGCCGGTATTGCAGAGGCTGTCACGCTGGTGTTGTTTGACAATAACAGCGAACGTGTCAGTTTTTATGGAATCGATCCCCATCACCAACCGGTCAGCTATGAAGATGAAACCCTGCTGGCGACCGGGCCGGTGCATACCTTGCTTAATAACCCTAAAACGCAGATCTGGCGCAGTGAAGCGTTGCATCTTCGCTATCCGCAACTGGCTGCGCTTAACCTGTACCCGGCATTTACCGATTATTGTCTGGTACCTTTGCTGGCCTCCTCCGGTCTGCTGGGGGGCTGCGAATTTATGCGCCAACATGCGACACCGTTCAGTGAAGAGGACAAAAATGGCCTGCAGGAACTCTGCATGCTGGCTGCCATTGCGGTTGAGCAAATTCAGCTGCGGGAGAATGCGTTATTTCAGCAATCCATGTTGCGCCATGAGCGGGATGATTTTCGCATTCTGGTAGATATCACCAATGCCGTGCTTTCTAAGCTCGATCTGGATGAACTGACGGGCGAAATCGCCAAAACGATCCACCATTTCTTCCACATCAACGCCATCAGTATTGTGTTGTCTGATGCTGATAAGGACAGCGAACAGGCGAGCGTTTACGCGACCCATTACGTCCAGACACATATTGCCGAGCGCGAACAGTCGCGCATGACGCTGGCTGGCTCACTTGAGCAGCAGGTCATGAAAAACGGTGAAATGCTGCTGACCAACGTGCGCCCGTCAGAAGCGCTGGAATGTGATGAAAGCACGTTGTTCCAGCTTTTGTGGCGCGACCAGACCAAAACGCTGTGCATCCTGCCGCTGCGTTTCGGGCATAAAACGCTGGGCGTGCTCAAACTGGCGCAGTGCCAGCCGGATAACTTCAATTCCGCCAACCTGCGGGTTTTGCAGCAAATCGCCGAGCGTATTGCGATTGCCGTGGACAACGCGCTGGCCTATCAGGAAATCAAAAGCCTGAAAGAAAAGCTGCAACACGAAAACCTGTATCTGACCGAGCAAATCAACAGCAATAATCCGGATTTCAGCGACATTGTCGGGCGCAGCCCGAGCATGTCAGCAGTGCTGAAACAGGTTGAGATCGTTGCGAAAAGTGATTGCTCGGTGCTGATCCTCGGGGAAACAGGAACGGGTAAAGAATTGATCGCCCGCGCGATCCATAACCTTGGCGATCGCCGCGACCAGCGCATGGTGAAAATGAACTGCGCAGCAATGCCCGCCGGGCTGATGGAAAGTGACCTGTTTGGTCATGAAAAAGGCTCGTTTACCGGTGCGACGGCTCAGCGCATGGGGCGTTTTGAGCTGGCAGATCAAGGCACGTTGTTCCTGGATGAAGTTGGGGAGATCCCGCTGGAACTGCAACCTAAACTGCTGCGTATTTTGCAGGAGCAGGAATTTGAGCGGGTGGGGGGAAACAAGCTGATTTCAGTGAATGTCCGGATGATCGCCGCGACCAACCGTGACTTACGGCAAATGGTGGCGGACAAAGAATTTCGTAGCGATCTTTATTACCGGCTTAATGTCTTCCCGATTGTGATCCCTCCGCTGCGTGAACGCCCGGAAGACATCCCGCAACTGGTGAAATTCCTCACGTATAAAATAGCAAAACGGATGAAACGTACCATCGACAGCATTCCGGCGGATACCCTGCGTTTGCTAAGCCGCATGCCGTGGCCGGGCAATGTGCGTGAACTGGAAAATGTGATTGAGCGCGCCGTGCTTCTGACCCGCGGAACGGTTCTGGATCTGCAACTTCCTGAACTGAATTATCCTTTACCGATGTCACAATCCGCCGCTGTGGCTTCCGTGCCTGAAAGCGCTCCCGCACCGCAACTGAGCGAAGAAGATGAGCGTGAGCATATTCTTCAGGTACTCAAAGAAACCAACGGTGTGGTGGCCGGGCCTCGTGGCGCAGCGCAGCGTCTGGGGTTAAAACGAACAACGCTGCTTTCGCGCATGAAGAAGTTAGGCATCGCAGCACACTGAGGCACACAGCCCGAAATCCCCTTCCTGCGCATTTTTTGCCGGAAGGGGGACCGCATTTTCTTCAACCAGCCGCTTCTTCACCGGGTAATGAAATATGCCCGATACGATAATGCTGACCGTTTCCGGACTGCACATTTCCCCCGGCCGTAAAACGTATCCTCTTCCAGTTTATTGTGTCCCATGCGGTTACGCTGATAAGCGCCTCGTTGCCGGTCTCTTCAGTGTTTAGCTGCGTGAGATCGCTGTAAGGCGTGATATCCGTAATCTGTCTCCGGGCAAAAATAGCTGCCGCTACATCGTGACTGATTCGGGCGGAAAGCACCGGATAAACCCGGACCTGCGGCCATCCGAAGGCTTTCGCGACGCCCTGAAAACCGGCGCTGAGCAGAAAACGGTGCATGCTTTCCGCGTCCTGCCACAGATAAAACGGCGCGTAGAGATTTTCCTCACTGCCCGTCGCAGTATCATCCCGGCGGGCATACAGATAGGTTTTGAAAATCAGCCCCGGAAAGCCGTCCAGCAAATGCCCGTTATCGGCAATCCGCCGTTCAATAATCCCCATATCGTAATCCGCAGGCAGCGTGAAACTGTATTGCATCGCAATCATGTATTGGCCCCTTATGAGTGGCTGATGCCGGCAATACGGAAGACGTCACCGTGGCTGAATGACCAGTCTTCGGGCTGGGTGAAATTCACCACAATCATGATATCTGCCGGGTCTATGCCGATTTCTGCGTGCAAGTTTTCGTTCAGATAACGGTACAGCGCGCCTTTCTGAGCCACATCCCGGGGTTTCCCCGCCGTGATGTGGAACAGCAGAAAATCGTCAGAGCGGCTGCTGCCCGGCCCTGCCAGATATGTCGGGTTGATCACCCGCTGATCCCGGCTGGCCGGTTCAAACAGCTGGAAGCAATCGTCTTTAGGGACTGAAAATGTCGTGACCAGCGCGTCCTGCAAGACGGTTGAAATCGCTTTTTTCCAGCCTTCGAGACGGTGTTCAGGTAGTGAAATTCGGGTAAAAGGCATGATGACTTTCCTCTGTTATTGCGGGTCGAGCGCAGCGAAACGGGTCAGCGCAGAAGCCGCGGCGGGCCATCCGGCATAAAATGCCAGATGCGTGATCACTTCGCTCAGTTCGCCGTGCGTGACGCCATTTCTGACGGCCAGTTCCAGATGAAACGGCAGTTGTTCGGTGCGGTTCAGCGCAATCAGCGCAGCGACGGTAATCAGGCTGCGGTCGCGCGCAGGCAGCTCGCTGCGTTGCCACAGGTCGCCAAACAAAACCTGCTCAGTCACTTGCGCGAGCTTTGGCGTCAGGCGCGTCATGGTTTCAGGTGGCTGCATGGGGGATGGTTTCGTGGTGCTCATATCAGGCTCCTTTTTGCGGGTGTGAAAAGGAGCATAAGGCGTTATGATTATCCTTAATATCGAAAATATCAGCAGCATTAATCCATAAAAACGGGATGATTAAACGTGGCTAAACGACCGGTAACTTTTGATGCAGAAGCGCTGCGCAGTTTTGTCGCCGGCATCGAACTGGGAAGTTTTGTGCTGGCGGCTGATCGCCTCGGGCGCTCGACGTCGGCGGTCAGCGCGCAGCTGAAAAAGCTGGAGCAGCAGGCGGGCACGGAACTGGTGCAAAAGGCGGGAAGGCATCTGATTTTGACCGCGCAGGGCGAAGTTATGCTCAGCTATGCGCGGCGGATTTTGAGCCTCAACGACGAAGCCAGCGCGGCGTTATCGGCCAGCACGCTGAGCGGCAGCATCAGTCTCGGCATGCAGGAAGATTTCGGCGAGGCGCTGTTACCGGCCATTCTCGGCACGTTCACCCGCGCGCATCCGCAGGTACAGCTTTCTGCCAGCATCACGCGAAACCAGCAATTGCTCGACGGGATCCGGCATAACGAATTCGATCTGGCGGTGTGCTGGCAGGCGGACGACGCCCCGTTTTTCCCCACCAGCCGGTCACTGGGCCGTATTCCGCTGCGCTGGGTTGGGCCGCAAAATTTCTCACTGGCGCATTATCTGCAAACCGGTGAACCGCTGCCTTTGCTGGTGTTTGAAGCGCCATGCCTGATGCGAAATGCGGCGACGACGGCGCTGGATAACGCAGGGATCCCGTGGCGGATTGCCTTTACCAGCCGTAGCCTGGGCGGGATTTGGGCGGCGTTATCCGCCGGTTTGGGCATTACTTTGCGCTCGGATTTTGGCAGGCCTGCCGCCCTGAAGGTTCTGGATGACCTGCCCGCGCCGGGTGACATCGGCATCAGCCTCCATCGGGGACAGATGCAGCCGGGCGAACCGGCGACGTATCTGACTGATGCCATCACCGGCTTTTTCGCCGCCGGGCAGTAACGGTTTTACTTTTTGGCGGGCTGGCTGCGGTAGTGTTCCAGCCGCTCGCGAAAGTAAGGACGCAGATGTTCCGGTTGCTCCATCTCAACTTCCTGTGCGTTGACGGGAAGGTTATTGCGTTCGCGCACGGCGACGGTTCCGGCCGCCAGTCCGGCACTCACTTTTTCCATTTCTTCCTGGGTAAGACCTGCGAGATTGTTATTCATAGCGTCTCCTTTTGACTGAACGCAGTTTAGCATTGTCGGCAGGCAAAAGGGTTTGCTGAGGCGACGGATTGAAATCCAATTTCACAATCAGTTTACAAAAAAGCCAAAAGCAGACCATTATTTAGTCTTCAATTTCCCGGAACGGAGCCTGACGATGACGCGAATGACAGCTAAAGATTTTCCGCCAGAACTGCTCGAATACTTTGATTTTTATGTTCACGGCAAAATGACAAAACGCGAGTTTCTCGATCTCTCGGCAAAATTTGTGGCGGGTGGCCTGTCGCTGGCGGCGCTCTCCACGCTGATGACGCCCAATTACGCCTACGCCGAACAGGTGCAGTTTACCGACCCTGATATTGTGGCGGAATATATTCAGTATCCGTCGCCGAAGGGGCACGGCAGCGTAAAAGCCTATCTGGTACGTCCGGCAAAAGCCGCCGGAAAAGTGCCGGGTGTGGTGGTGGTGCATGAAAACCGGGGCCTGAATCCGTATATCGAAGACGTTGCGCGCCGCGTGGCGAAAGCCGGATTTGTGGCGCTGGCACCGGACGGCCTGAGTTCTGTCGGTGGTTATCCCGGTAACGATGAGAAAGGCCGCGAGCTTCAGCAGAAAGTGGATCCCACCAAACTCATGAATGACTTTTTTGCCGCTGTGGAATTCCTGATGCACCACGAAACGGGCACCGGAAAAGTCGGTATTACCGGTTTCTGTTATGGCGGCGGCGTGGCAAACGCGGCGGCGGTGGCTTACCCGGAACTGGCGGCGGCGGTGCCGTTTTACGGACGCCAGCCAAAAGCCGAAGACGTGCCGCGCATCAAAGCGCCATTACTGCTGCATTACGCTGAGCTCGATAAGCCGATTACCGACGGCTGGCCGGCGTATGAGGCCGCGCTCAAGGCGAACGATAAAGTGTATGAAGGGTATGTTTATCCCGGCGTGAATCACGGGTTCCACAACGATTCGACGCCGCGTTATGACAAAGCGGCCGCCGATCTGGCGTGGGGGCGCACCATCGCCTGGTTTAAAAAGTATCTCGACCCGAAGACTGAGACGGCATAACTGAAAAGGGCAGGAGATGATCCTGCCCTTTTTGCATTCTGGCTTAATCCGACAGGGATCAGGATTTCAGTTTGTCATCAAAATCTGACGCGTCATGGCGCTCTGCCAGTTGCTGATCTGGCTCGCCCCAGGTGCGGTTGACGATACGGCCGCGTTTAACTGCCGGACGACCTGCTACTTCCGCCGCCCAGCGCTGGAAGTTTTTGTAGGACTGGATATCCAGGAACTCGGCGGAATCGTACAGGCCACCCTGCGCGAGGCTGCCGTACCAGGTGAAAATGGCGATATCGGCAATCGTGTAGTCTTCACCGGCAATAAAGCGGTGATCGGCCAGCTGGCGGTCCAGCACGTCGAGCTGGCGCTTGGCTTCCATCGTAAAACGGTTGATGGCGTATTCGATTTTGACCGGCGCGTAATTATAGAAATGCCCGAAACCGCCGCCCAGATACGGTGCAGATCCTTGCAACCAGAACAGCCAGTTAAGGGTTTCAGTGCGTCCCGCGAGATCTTTCGGCAGGAACTGACCGAATTTCTCCGCCAGGTACAGCAGGATATTGCCGGATTCAAATACGCGGATTGGCGGTTTAGCTGAGTTATCCAGCAGCGCCGGGATCTTTGAATTCGGGTTCACATCAACAAAACCGCTGGAGAACTGATCGCCTTCGTTAATGCGAATCAAATGTGCGTCGTACTCCGCGCCGCTTTCGCCCAGCGCCAGCAATTCTTCGAGAAGGATCGTCACCTTCTGGCCGTTTGGCGTGCCCAGAGAATACAGCTGCAACGGGTGTTTGCCGACCGGCAGCGTTTTCTCGTGAGTCGGGCCTGCAACCGGACGGTTTATGTTTGAGAACTTGCTGACTTCGTCTTTATTCCAGGTCCAGACTTTAGGCGGTTGATACTGTTCTGACATGAGGATGCTCCGTCTGCATTTAAGGGTGTTTAAGATTCAAAAGTCTAGCAGGAGATAATGGCGCGTGACGCTGAGAATGTGCCCTGGAGGAGTCAAGGCGATGCCTTTGGGGTGAGAACTTGGGCTTGCCGTCCAAACTGGCCTTAAGGTCAAAATCAAGACCTTGGGTTGCCACCCAAACTGGCCCAAAGGTCAAAACCTTGGGCTTGCCGCCCAAACTGACCCAAAGGGCGCGTAAGCGCGCGCCCTCTGGACACCCGCGCTTTTTTAACTGCGCGCTGCCGCTCGCTGGCACTGTTTCAGCAATATTTGCTAGTGCCGCAAAATCCCGCCGCTGCGCGGTTCCCTTCACTCGGGTTACAAACCGCGCGATAAAGATACGCGTTTTTCCTCCTCTCGCTACGGCGTGATTTTTGAAAGCGGCTGGGGGCTTTTTAGTTCGCAACCTCACTCCTTTTGATCTGAAAATTACACTGCGGCTTTGCCTTTGTTTAAAAGCCAGTGGCCGCTATCAGAAAGCTTGCTGAGTGAGAGTTTCGAGACCGTGGGCTCGAAGACCGAAACGAAGGAACCGCGTAGCGGCAAGTTTTCGCGGCAATAACTGCGGCTGCTGAAACTTAGCCAGCCAGCGACAGCGCGTGTTGAAAAAAGCGGGGAGGGATGCAAGGGAGGAAAAGCACTTTCCTCCCTTGCTCGGTTTCGGCGCGAGCCGCTGAGCGATCACCGTACATGAAAAACCGAAATTTTCTCGATCCGTTGTCAGCCCCTCAATGCAATTGAGAAACTGAAATCTTCTCGAACAAGCCCATCACTGCAAGTGAGAACCCGCCCGGGCAGCGGTATCTGCCCCATCAGTCCTGCATTAACGCACTCCTCCCCCCATCCATCACAATCGTGGTACCGGCGATGAAACCGGCCGCCGGGCTGGCGAGATACAGGCAAAGTTCACCCACTTCTTCTGATGTGCCGATGCGCCCTACCGGGTGTTTGCTGATGGTGTCCTGCCGCGATTTCTCACCGTCTTCGTGCGAATCAAACCACACCTGATTTCCGGCGGTGTCGATAAAGCCGGGTGCAATGCCGACGGTGCGGATGGCTGGGCCCCATTCGATGGTGAGGCTTTGTACCAGCGAGAGCAGGGCGCGTTTGGTGATGTTATACGGTGCGCAGCCCGGCATAGTGGAAAAGGCGTGGTTGGAGGTCATCACCAGAATGACGCCTTTGGATTTTTCCAGAAGCTCGCGACAGCATTTGGCAATGTACCAGTGGGAGCGCAGGTTCAGGTCGAGATTGTGATGCCAGTCTTCCAGCTCACAGCTGATGCCTTTGAAAACATTTTTTCCGGCGTTAGAGACCAGCACGTCAAGGCGGCCAAAGCGGGTAGTCACGCGGCTGATGAATTCTTCGATGCTTTCCGTCCGGGTCATATCGACAGAGTAATAGAAAAATTTATCAGGATATCTTTTGCTGAGATCCTGCGCGTGAGGCGCTTTGTCGGGTGCGGAAAATGCGCAGCCGACCACAATATCGCCCTGATTCAGAAAGGTTTGCGCGATAGCGTTGCCGATGCCCTGGCTGGCGCCGGTGACAATCACCACGCGCGGCGTGCGGGAAGATGTGTTCATAGGAACTCCGAAAAAGTCGTGAGGAAATTGTCGATGGTCTGATGGTCTTGTGCGGTCAGCGTCCAGCCCGGATGGCGGCAGTAATCTGTCGCAATAATCCCGCGCCGGTGCAAAATCGTTTTTTCCACCTGAATGATGTATTCGCAGTGCGTCATCCATGGCCGGATCCACGGCAAAAGTTGCTGATGCAGCGCTTGCGCCGCGTCCGTTTTTCCTGCCTGCCACAGCCGGTAAATCTGCACGTAGATTTCACTGAACGAGCAGCCGGGCATCACACCTTTACCGCCGGCTTCCAGCATTTGCAGCATGTACAAACCGGCGTAGCCGTTGAGCACGCTGGCCTGCGGCGCGCGTTGCAGGAATTCACGGGTGTAGCTGACCGGCGGGTTACATTCGATTTTGAAAACCGCATGCGGGTAGCGTGTCGCCACATCGCTGAGTTGTTCGGGCGTGATCGCAAGCCCTGTTTCCCCCGGCGCGTATTGCACCATCACGGGAATATCCACCGCTTCCAGCACCGAGAAAATGTGATGCGAAATCGCGGCAGCGTCGGGTTGCAGGAAGAACGGCGGCAGTAACATCAGTGCGTCAGCACCGCGTTTCTGATAGTCACGCGCACGTTTCACCGCTACCTCTGTGCTGTGGTCGGTCACGGACATCGCGCGAAAAATGCCGCTGCCTTGCAGGCTCGAGAGAAAACAATCGGCCAGCAGCAGGCGCTCGCTGTCGTCAAGTTTGGGGAATTCGCTGGCGATGCCAAACAGTGTCAGCCCCTGAATGCCGGTGGCCGCAAGGTGTTCCAGCATCCGGTTGAAACTGGCGAAATCCGGTTCACCCAGCCGGGTAAAGGGCATGGCGGCGATCGGATTGACACCGCAAATATCGGAAGAATGAATCATTTTTACTCCTCGTCACGGTCGGCTAAAACGGCGCCCTGTGCGGCTGGTAATGCCCAGCGGCGGTATAAACGCAGGAATCCGCGCGGTACCTGTTTTTCGACCGGCACCCAGCGGGTGCGGCGTTCGGCCAGAATCTCTGTGCTGACGTTGAGCGTCAGTTCGCGGGTGGGAATGTTGATGGTGATGATGTCGCCGTTCTGCACCAGCGCCAGGTCGCCGCCGTCGCTGGCTTCCGGCGAAATATGCCCGACGAACAGGCCGCGGTTGGAGCCGGAAAAACGACCGTCGGTGATCAGTGCGCAGCTGTCCGACAGCCCCATACCTTCGAGGCATTTCATCGGTTTGTACATTTCCGGCATACCCGGCCCGCCTTTCGGTCCTTCATAACGCAGAACCAGCGTGCTGCCCGGCGCAATTTCACCGGAAAGAATGGCATCAACGGATTCCTGTTCGCTGTTAAAAACCACCGCCGGGCCGCTGAACGTCATGAGGTTTTCCGGCACGGCGGCAGGTTTGACCACGCAGCCGAGCGGTGAAAGATTACCGTGCAGCACGGCGACACCCGCTTCGTTACGCACCGGAATAGCCAGCGTGTGGATGACTTCCGGGCGTCGTGTTTTAGACGCGGTTTCCAGCCATTGCGCTTTGGTTTGCCCGCTGACGGTCAGTGCCGAAATGTCCATCAGCGAGCTGATTTCTTTTTCGACGGCGGCCACGCCGCCGGCTTCCCAAAAATCAATCATGTCGTATTCAGACGCCGGATACAGCGAGGCGACCAGCGGAACGTGATGGCTCAGTTTGTCGAAATCCGACAGCGGCAGATGCCCGTACTCGGCTTCGTAATGAATGGCCTGCAGATGCAAAATGGCGTTGGTGGAACCGCCGGTTGCCAGCAGGTAAACCATAGCATTGCGGATTGACGCAGGTGTGATGATCTGGCGTGCATTGACGCCGCGCTTCACTAAATCCACCGCGGTCTGGCCGGTGCGAAACGCGCAATCGCGGCGCTCCTGAGAAATCGCGGGCAGGGTGCTGCTGCCGGGTAAACTCATGCCGAGCACTTCTGAAATACAGCACATGGTGTTGGCCGTGCCGTACATGGTGCAGGAGCCGGGGCCGGGTTCGGCGATATCTTCAATGTGGCGGAATTCCGCTTCGTCGATTTCACCGCGTCGTTTCCAGCCGATGGCCTCGGTGACAATATTGCCGTCCCAGTCTTTGCCGTGATAATGCGCGGGGTACATCGGCCCGCCGTTGACCAGAATCGCCGGAATATCCAGTCGTGCGGCGGCCATCAGCATGGCGGGAACGATTTTGTCGCATGAACCGAGCATGACCATACCGTCGAACCGGTGGGCGCGCATCATGACCTCAATCGAGCTGGCGATCACTTCGCGTGCGGCCAGAATATACCGCATCCCCAGATGCCCCTCGGCGATGCCGTCACACGGCGCGATGGTGCCGAAAACCATGCCAACGCCGCCTGCTTCATCAATCCCTTTGAGCACTCCGGCGGTCAGTTCATTGAGATTAACGTGTCCGGCGGTGGCGTTGGTGTAGCTGTTTACCACGGCAATGACCGGGCGGCGCAGCTGGCCGTCGGTGTGCCCCATCGATTTATACAGCGCGCGTTTCAGTGCGCCGTCGTCACCGCGTAAAACCGGGTTAAAATGGTCGTCTTGCGCGCCACCACAGGTGCCGCACGTTGTACATCCGCTCATACACTGCCTCTTTTTAATGACGATACTTCATCGGTTTCAGCCGGCTTTTCAGCATAGCGGCGGGGGTTGACCAGCCGGGCTGGCAATAAAAAAATCAGGGGTGCGCACAGCAGCAAAAACGCGGCGAGGATATACAGGCCGGTGTTGGTGCTGCCGGTGTTATCTTTCAGCCAGCCAAGTACGGTTGGCCCGAAGAATCCGGCCAGATTGCCCACCGAGTTGACCAGCGCGATGCCCGCCGCTGCCGCCGTGCCCGAAAGCAGGGTGCCGGGCAGGCTGATATACGTGGGGATCAGCGCCAGCGTTCCGGACATAGCAAGGCAAATCCAGGCCATCATCCAGAACGTGGAGCCGCTGCAATACGCGCTGAGCGTCAGCCCGACCGCGCCGATAATGGCGGGAATGGCGATATGCCAGCGCCTTTCGCTGTGAAGATCAGAGTGGCGGCTGTTCCAGACCATAAACACCGCGCCGAAGGCATAAGGCAGGGCGGCCAGCAGCCCGATGTGGAAATCGTCGCTGACGCCCGAGGTTTTGATGATCGACGGCAGCCAGAAATTGATGCCGTAATAACCGATGTTAAAGCTGAAGAAAATCAGCGCGAGCAGCCAGACGTAGCCATTACGGAACATCAGCTTCAGGCTTTGTGGTGGCTTACCCGCGTTGGCGGCCAGGCTGCGCTGGCGGTCGGTGTCCAGGTCGCGGGCGACAATGTGCTTCTCACTTTCCGTCAGCCAGCGGGCGGATTTGACGTCGTTATCGAGATAACGCAGCACCACAAACGCCAGCAGGAAGGACGGAACCGCTTCCACCAGAAACAGCCATTGCCAGTTGTGCAAGCCCTCTGCGCCTTCGAAAGCTTTCAGAATAAAACCGGAAAGCGGGCTGCCGATGATGGTGGAAAGCGGCGTGACCAGAATAAACAGGCCGAGCGTGCGTGCTGACCGCCAGGACGGAAACCACAGCGTGAGATAAAACACGATGCCGGGGAAGAAGCCCGCTTCCGCCACGCCGAGCAGGAAACGCAGCACGTAAAACTGCACGGGCGTGGTGACAAAGATCATCGCCGCCGACAGAACCGCCCAGCTGATCATGATCCGCGCGATCCAGAAGCGCGGGCCGAAGCGTTGCATCATCAGATTGCTCGGCAGCTCAAACAGAAAATAGCCGATGAAGAAGATCCCCGCGCCGACGCCATACACCGTGTCGCTGAAATTCAGCGCGTCCTGCATATGTAGCTTGGCAAACCCGATGTTGACGCGGTCGAGATAGGCGAAGAAATAACACAAAATTAAAAACGGGATCAGGCGGCGCGTGATTTTGCGGTAAACCGCGCCGGTCGCTTTTTCAGGATCTGGGGTTGTCATGTTTTACCTCTTTGTCATCCTATGGGATCAGCGCTGATTGCCGATGCTTCTCAGCGGTAAACCGGCCATGAGATTTTTTTCGATGTTTTCCAGTGAGATATTTTTGGTTTCAGGGACGAAGATCAGGGTCAGGACGATGCAGACCACGTTGAGCGCGGCGTAAAGCCAGAAGGTGCCTGCGCTGCCGATGGTGTCAATGAGCGTCAGGAAGGTCGCGCCGATGATCATGTTGGCAATCCAGTTCGCCATCGTGGAGCAGGTGACGCCAAAATCGCGGCCTGCCAGCGGCTGGATTTCAGAGCACAACACCCAGATCAGCGGCCCGGCGCTCATGGCAAATCCGACGATGAAAATCAGCAGTAAGGTGACGGCGGTGTATTGCTGCGCGAGGCTGGTGATGCCCACGAAGAACATGTAACCCATCAGCGCCATGCAAATCGCCATCACGCTGAAACCCAGTTTGAGAATCGGTTTACGGCCCCAGCGATCCACCAGACCGATGGCGATAAAGGTCGCCAGCACGTTGGTTAATCCGGCAATGACCGTGCCCCACATCTGCTGTTGCGTGGAGGCAAAACCGGCAATCGCGAAGATTTTCGGGGCGTAATACATGATGACGGTCATACCGGTGAACTGCTGCATGAACTGTAAAAGCACACCCAGACAGGTGGTGCGGCGGAAATTGCCGTTGGCGCGGAATAACTGCCAGCCGCGCTGTTTCATCTGCACGCTCTGGCGGATGGCTTCCAGTTCGATGTGTGCTTCGGCTTTGGTCGAACGCAACAGCAACAGCACCTTTTCGGCCAGTTCACTTTTGTTTTTCATCATCAGCCAGCGCGGGCTTTCGGGCAGCGTTAAGACACCGCCGAACAAAATCAGCGCCGGGAACGTAATGATGCCCAGCATCCAGCGCCAGTCACCGCTCTGGCTGAACGCCGTATCCGAAAGAAACGCCGCCAGAATGCCGATGGTGATCATCAGCTGATAAAGGGAAATCATGCTGCCACGGATATGCTCGGGCGCGATTTCGGAGAGATAAAGCGGCGCCACAAATGAGGCCACGCCGACCGCCGCGCCCAGCAGGAAACGCGAGACGATAAGGATTTGCAGATCAGGCGCAAAGGCACAGCCGACGGAGCCGGCGACGAACAGCGCTGCACCGATCAGTAACGTTTTTTTGCGCCCGATGCGCGTACACAGCGGCCCGCTGCATAACGCACCCAGCGCGGCGCCGAGCATCATCACGCTGACCACCATTTCCTGCTGATGACTGCTCAGCCCGAATTCCTGTGCCAGAAACGGTAACGCGCCCGCGATTACGCCCATGTCCAGCCCGAACAGCAGGCCAGCCAGCGCGGCTAGCAGGCACACCAACAGGGTTTGCCGGTTGGTGTGCGGAACCGACCGGGGAATGATATTCGTCGTCATAAGTCACCTTTGAGATTATTTTGATTTTTTATGGGTTTTTACAGGGTGAACAGGGATGCCCGCTGTCCTGCGTAGGGCGTTTCGTAGCGCAACAATGCGCCATCCGTGGCGGACGGCGTTCTGAGCCCGTCGCGCGCCGAAGTGATGTACAAATCCTGAAAATTTCTGCCGCCAAAAGCGCAGCTCGACGGCTGCATGACGGGTAAAGGGAATGTCGTAAGAAATTGCGGTGCGTACTCATTTAGCAGATAAGCCGCCAGACAAGCGCCGCCCCAGCGGGCGTTGAGCAATATGCCTGTACGGGTCACAGCGGAACCGTCGGCGAAAACATCGTCCGGCAGCGGCCAGGTGCGCAGCGTAGGGTGCGTAATAAGGCTGGCCGGGCTTTGGTAAAAGCAGTGCGCGCAGGTATCGATGAACCAGGCGTGACCGCCGTGCCAGACCAGCGTGTTCGGGACATGCTGATCGCCAAGCATTTTCACCGGCTGCACGTCGCCGGTGGCGAAGCGATACCAGCCGCCGAGGGCGTTTTTAGCAGTAACATCCATGGTGCTGAACCACACGGAGCCGTCCGGTGCGACAGCGGCTTCGTTCGGGCGCGTGGCGGCGGTTTCCGGCCAGTCGCACAACGGATAATGGGTCATTGAGTGATAGTCATACAGCCGGATGCCTTCGCCGGTGACCAGCAAAAAATGCTCCGGCCGGTCAGTCAGCAATGCTGCGCTGCACGTAAATGGCAGGGTGTGGATTTCAACGCGATCTTCCTGATATGGCCAGTAGCGCAGGATCCGCTGCCGGACGATATCGACCCAAATCAGCGACTCTGAGCGGAAACACCATACCGGCGTTTCGCCCAGCTCTGCGCGGTAATCACCGATGACCGATAAATTTTGCAGTACGGTGCTTTTCATTTTTGCGCCGCCTGCTGCCATGCCGCCCGATACGCCAGCGCCCGTTCGCGCAGGGCAGAAAGCGGGATGCCGGGCTGATACAGCCCGCCACCCAGGCCAAATCCGTTCGCGCCCGCCTGCAGATAAGCGCGCATTTGCCCGGCATCGGCATTCACGCCGCCGACCGGCAGGCAAACCGCTTCCGCCGGTAAAACTGCCCGCATCGCCCGGGTGACTGCGGGTGTAATTAATTCAGCAGGGAAAAATTTCAGCGCGCTGGCTCCCGCGCGCAGCGCCGTAAAGGCCTCGCCCGGCGTGGCAATGCCCGGCAGGCTCAGCAGCCCGAGTTCCCCCGTGGCGCGGATCACCGACGGCTCCATGTTCGGGGAAATAATCAGCTGCCCGCCAGCTTCCGCGACCTGATGCACCTGATGTTCTGTCAGCACGGTGCCCGCGCCGACAAAGCCGCGTTGCCCGACGGTTTTCGCCATGATAGCGATGGATTCCAGCGGGCGCGGGCTGTTGAGCGGTACTTCCAGATACGTAAAACCGCATTCGAGCAGCGTTTGCGCCACATGCTGCGCTTCCTCCGGCGTAATACCGCGCAAAATGGCAATCAGCGGCAACGTACATTCCTGCCAGCGGCGGGAAAAATTCAGGTAATTCATGCGGATTCTCCGTGAAGACACTGATAAATCTGCGTCATGCCCTGAATGAAGCACGCATTGCCATCGGCAGAAGTGAGGGTGATCCCGAGCTGTCTTGCGGCGCAGGTATAACGTTCCGTTAAGGCGGGGGAACCGACGATCCACGCTTGTTTTCGCACCATGGCGTGTAACTCCGCCCCAATCAGTAAACCGGAAAGATAGCTGGCGACCTGCGCGGGATTGAGCACGCCGTTCAGCCGCAGGGTGCGGGCTGAAAACAATGCATTACTCAGATGCGGTGCGTGCTGCGCGTGAGTGACGCCAAGGGCGAAGGCATACCCGTCTTCCGGCGCCTGAGGCACATCACGCCCAAGCAGTGAATGGCTGAGCATCACCGAATAAATCTCGCCGGTCATGAACGTGCTGAACTGCCGGATCTCACCGTTATGCAGTTCGGCGTGTTTGCTGTGCGTGCCGGGCAGGATCACGTACTGGCTCTCCTGCGACCCGGGATGCAGCGCCGCCAGCCCGATCAGCTGAATTTCTTCGCCGCGCATGACGTCGGGTAAACCGAAATCATTGTTCCCGCTGACGCCCGCAACAATCCGGCAGGGGCTCCCCCACGGTGTTTCCAGCGTGGCGGTACACTGCGCCAGTTGTCGTGATCCGGCGGGCAGCGTCACATAAGGCACTTCCTGCCAGCCCTGTTGCGAACCGACCATGCCCGCCATCAGCAAAGGAAGCTGTGGAAATTCGTCCAGCCAGTGCCGGATAAGCGGTCTGAGCGCGGTGGCAAACTGGCGGTCAGGCACATGCAGCAGTCCGCAGGGCGCGCTGACCGTGTCAATGCATTCGTGTTTTTTCATCAGAAACGCCCGAAAATTCGAGGTTCCCCAGTCGATGGCAATCCAGTGACTTTTCATTCTTGAGTTACAACTCTATTTATCTTGTATGACAAGAATGATGGGGAAAAAATAACCGGATAACTGTGAGGGAGATCGGAAGTTAGTTAATTGGGGAAAGAAAAACCGTTAAAAGAAGTGCTGATATTTTTCGGGGATTTCGCGCCAGATGTGTTTATGGGCGGCGCTCAGCAGGATATGGCGCATGCATTTTCGTGCGGAATCAACCTGTTTAAGGCGGATCGCTTCCAGCAAATCTCGGTGTTGTTGCACGGCTTCCTGCGTCAGTTGCAGGTCATCTTCGAGGGTTTGTTTAAACGATAACAGCATTGCCGCAGACAGTGCGTTACCGACCGACGCCAGAAACGGGTTATGGCACGATTGCAGCACGGCGGTGTGAAATGCCAGATCGCCGCGTTCGAATTCACTGGCTGAATTGTTTTTCTGGCCGGACTGCATGGTCGTCAGGGCATCTTCAATGGCAGCAAGGTCATGACCGGTGGCATTGAGCGCAGCCATGGCTGCCACATCGGGTTCAAAAATCAGGCGTGTGAGCATCAGTTGTTCCACCAGTTCTGATTCGATACCGACATCTTCCAGCCACGACAGCACCTCGGCATCGAGAAAACTCCACTGCTCGCGGGGTGTGACGATACTGCGCCGCTTAGCCTGGATCAGTAACATGCCTTTTGCCCCGAGTACCTGAAGCGCATTCCGCACCGAGGTTCGAGATGCCTCATACTGCTGCGCCAGCTCATTTTCGCCTGGGATCGGTAACCCGACGGCCAGCTCACCGCGAATAATGCGCAGGGCTAAATCGCGGGTAATGGACTCTGAAACAGAAGCAGTGAGTTTGTTCATGACGATCTCGGGGATAGGGGGCCGGTGATGGCGGTAATCGTAACATTTAAATGGGTTTGTTCCAGCAAGACCTTGGGTTGATACCCAAACTGGCCTTAAGGTCAAAATCAAGACCTTGGGTTGCCACCCAAACTGGCCCTAAGGTCAAAACCTTGGGCTTGCCGCCCAAACTGGCCCAAAGGGCGCGTAAGCGCGCGCCCTCTGGACACCCGCGCTTTTTTAACTGCGCGCTGCCGCTCGCTGGCACTGTTTCAGCCACTCCGGCTGGTGCCGCAAACGCCGCCGCTACGCGGTACTTTCGTCTCGGGTTCGAACCAGCTCGAAAACAGACTCTCGCCGTTTCTCACCGCTCGCTCAACGTCGTTTTGAAAGCGGCCAGAGGCTCATAGTTCGCAACCTTGCCCTGTCATTTATTTTTCAAAAACTAAAAAAACACTCGATATTTTTAATGGTGAGATGGCGCGCTCAAAATCCAGCTGAACGGAGCGGCTTCGAGACCTATGGCTCGAAGACCGAGTGAAGGCAGCACGAAGTGCCTGGATTTGCGTCACACGAGAAAGTACCAGAACATGTCCATCGTCCCAGCGGTAGCGCGGAGTAAAAAAGACGCGGAGATTCAAAAGAGGGCTCGTCATAGCCCTCTTTTGTCGGTTTCGGCGCGAGCCGCTGAGCGATCACCGCACATGAAAAACCGAAATCTTCTCGATCCATTGTCAGCCCCTCAATGCAATTGAAAAACCGAAATCTTCTCGATCCATTGTCAGCCCCTCAATGCAATTGAGAAACTGAAATCTTCTCGGTCTGCCGCTCACGGCGAGTGAAAACTAATCATGATCCCACCGGCTGAGGATACAACCCCTTCCGTTTCCACTTCACGTCAGCAACAGAAAGTCCGGTGTGGATTTTCCCCTGTAGCAGCAGGTTGAATTTCGCGCCGCTGGCCCGCGTCAGGCGGCTTTGCAGGATATACACCGCTTCACTGCCCAGTTCACGACAGGGCAGTAAAAGAGAAGTGAAATTCATCGGCGATACGGTTTTCAGCTCATGCTCGAAATCCATACTGACCAGAGAAATATCTTCCGGCACCCTGATGCCCTGCGCCGTCAGCGCCTCCAGCGTGGCGTGCGCAATCGGTGTGCTGCCGCAGATAATGGCTGAAGGCAGCGATCCCCGCGTGTGCTCCTTCAGATACGTTTCAAAGCTTTCCCGCGCCTGCTCTTTTCCATTGCCATGATTAATCAGCAGATGCGTAGCTTCATCGAAAATAATGTGGTGATCCAGACAGGCGCGTTTAAAGCCATCTAACCTTTGCATCATGGTTTCACGCCGCAAATCGGTGAACAGCAAAACCGGACGGTGGCCTTTCAGAAACAAAAAATTCGCAGCGCTGTAACCGATGGAATAGTGGTCAGCTGACACACAATCGAGGCGCATTTCCCGGTCTTTGGCGTTGATCATCACCACCGGTTTATTCGATTCTGCCGCCAGCCGGTAGAGCATGACATCATCAATGCCGATGATAATGATCCCGTCTACATCGGGCTGATTAATTACCTGCATAAAAACGGCGATATCCGGGTCATTCACCTCAAGTGCGCATTTACGGATATGAATATCGAACCGCGCAACTTCCGCCGTTATTTCCTGGATAGCTTCGTAATAATAGAGATCTTCATGCGGGGAAAATGCCGCAGGCGGCGCACAGATTAACAGCGTGTTCATTAACAAACGGCTGGCGGGAATGTCACGCAAAATACCCATTGTTCTTGCATGGGTAAATACTTTTTCTTTTGCCTGCGGGCTGACATTCGCTTTGCCTGCAAGCACACGGGAAACGGTACTCGGAGAAAGCCCGGTTAACTCGGCTATTTGCCTGATTTTTAATTTTCCCGTCATTTTGTGATCAGTGCCTCATTGAGCGATGAACTTATTGCCACGGTTAACTGGTTGTAATTAATGAGCTATTCACCATCATAGCAAATAACAAATAGCGCACTGCAATTCCTGTCACAAATAGCAGTTGTTGGAAAAAAAAGACATTACTACTCTCCTGAATAACAACGTCAGAGAAAATAAATCGTATTTGCCAGCCCTGAATTATTAATGAATTCAGCAAGGTGACGGCCGCCCTTCGGTTTTTATCGGGAGTAGGATAATGCTTAAAATAGCGATTATTGGAACGGGTAATATTTCACATAACCATATTCAGGGATATTTGCAGTTTGCCGGGCGCTGCCAGATTGTTGCCCTGGTGGATATTTATCCCGAAAAGGCGGAAGAGAAAAAACGCCATTACGGGCTGGACGGCGCGAAGGTTTATGCCAGCCATCAGGATATTCTCAATGACCCTGACATTGATGTTTTTGATGTCTGCACACCGCCGTATGTCCATGCCGAAATCTCTGTTGATGCGCTGAATGCCGGTAAACATGTGCTCTGTGAAAAACCGATGGCGGCGTCATTGCAGGAATGCGATGCGATGATCGCGGCTGCACAGAAAAGCGGGAAGACGCTTTCCGTTATTGCACAAAATCGCTTTACCGACGCCTTCTGGCGGCTAAAACAGGTCCTGAGTTCCGGTGAAACCGGCAAAGTCTGCCACGCGCAGGTGGATTCTTTCTGGTGGCGCGGCCATTCCTACTACGATTTGTGGTGGCGCGGAACCTGGGAAAAAGAGGCCGGTGGCTGCACGCTCAACCACGCCGTTCACCATATCGACGCCATTCAGTGGATGCTGGGTTTCCCGTCTGAAGTGGTTTCGATGATCACCAATGCCGCACACGATAACGCCGAAGTGGAGGATCTCTCCGCTGCCATTTTCAGATACGACTCCGGGGCGCTGACCCAGCTTACCGCGTCTGTCGTACATCATGGCGAAGATCAGAAGATCGTTATTCAGGGTGAAAAAGCACGGATTTCTGCGCCCTGGGATAAATATGCCAGCATTTCTGCCCCCAACGGTTTCCCGATAGAAGCGCGCGATACGCAGCGCGAAAGCCGCCTCGAAGATATTTATCAGTCCATTCCCAAGCTCACCTATACCCTGCATACCGGCCAGATCGACAATTTCCTGAGCGCGCTGGAAACCGGCAATACGCCGCTGATTGACGGCCTGCAAGGTAAACGCTCGCTTGAGCTTATCGCCGCGATTTATAAATCCGCCATCACGCGCAGCATCGTCACGTTGCCGATTGCGCCGTCGGATCCGTTCTATCAAACCGGTGGCCTGGTTTCACTGGCTCCGCACTTTTATGAGAAATCCGCATCGGTGGAAAACTTCGCCAATGAAGATGCAATCCCTCTGGGGAAAAACATGGATAAAGGAGCCTGAACATGAGCAATAAAGACGGTATGAATTACGCGCCGGTGGGCAAACCCCGGCCAGTCGTGAATGCGGGCGAATTCGTGATCGCCGCTGCTGCGCTGGATCACGGCCATATATACGGCATGTGCAACGGCCTTATCGAAGCGGGTGCCAGCCTGAAGTGGGTTTACGATCCGGATCCGGCGAAAGTGGCGAAATTCGTCAGCCAGTATCCGCAGGTGGCGGTCGCTGAGTCACTGAACGTCATCCTTGAGGATAACGAAGTACAGCTGGTGGCCGGGGCGGGCATTCCTTCTGAACGCTGCGCGCTTGGGCTGAAAGTGATGGACGCCGGAAAGGATTATTTTACCGACAAAGCGCCACTCACCACGCTGGAACAGCTGGCGGCAGCAAAAGAAAAAGCGGCGAAAACCGGACGTAAATACGCCGTGTATTACAGCGAGCGTCTGCATGTGGAAAGCGCGGTGTTTGCCGGGCAACTGGTGCAGGAAGGGGCGATTGGCCGCGTGGTTCAGACTCTCGGCACCGGCCCGCACCGCGAGGGCGAAGGCCGCCCGGACTGGTTTTACGAAAGGGAAAAATTTGGTGGGATCCTGTGCGACATCGGCAGCCACCAGATTGAGCAATTTCTGTTTTACACCGGCAACCGCGATGCCCGCGTGGTTGCGGCGCAGGCGCTGAATTTCAATCATCCGCACTACCCGGATTTTGAAGATTTTGGCGATACGATGCTGGAAGGTGAAAACGGTGCGCGCGGGTATTTCCGTTGTGACTGGTTTACGCCGGAAGGGCTGAGCACCTGGGGGGACGGGCGTCTTACGCTGCTCGGCACCGAAGGGTATATCGAAGTGCGTAAATATGTCGATATCACACGCGGTGAGCAGGACGTGGTGTATCTGGTGAATCAGGCCGGTGAATTCCGTTATCCGGTATCGGGCCAGGTCGGCTTCCCGTTTTTCGGGCAACTGATCCTCGATTGCCTGAACCGCACCGAAAACGCCATGACGCAGGCGCATGCGTTTAAAGCCGCCGAGCTTTGCGTGCGGGCGCAACTGCTGGCAAACAAACTGCGCTGAAACGGAGGTGTCATGAAAATGATTAATGCCGCCGTCATCGGCTGCGGGGCTATACATTCCTGCCATGTGGCGGCGATAGAACAGGGCCCTGCGTGCACGCTGCGGGCGATTGCTGAAAGTGATGTCGAAAAGGGAAGCGCGCTGGCGCAGCAGTATGGTTGTGATTTTTATGCCGATTACCACGAAATGTTGCGTGACCCGCAGATTGATGTTGTGCATATCTGTCTGCCGCATCATCTGCATCAGGAAGCGATTCTCGCCGCGCTGGCGGCGGGAAAACATGTGTTCACCGAAAAACCGGTAGCGCTGAACTCCGGTGAAGTGAAAGTGATTAAACAGGCGGTGGCACAGTCAGCAGGGCTGTTGGGCGTGTGTTATCAGAACCGCCTGAACCCTTCCAGCCAGAAGATTAAAGCGCTGCTCGAAAGCGGGCAATTCGGCAAGATGCTAAGCATAAAAGCCGTGCTGACGTGGTCGCGCAGCGGTGCCTATTACACCGAAAGCCCGTGGCGCGGGCGTTTCGAAACAGAAGGCGGGAGCCTGCTGATCAATCAGGCCATCCACACGCTGGATCTCATGCACTGGTTTGGCGGCGGCGTGCTGGCGGTAAAAGGCGTGGTGGACAGCAGTTTTCTCAGTGATATCACCGAAAATGAAGATACCGCGATGGCCAGTTTTAAACTCGGCAACGGCGCGCGCGGGCTGTTTTATGCGACCAACTGCCACAGCACGGATTCTCCGCTGCTGCTGGAAATACATTGTGAAAAAGGGCTGTTGCAGTTGCATCACAATGCGTTGTGGCTTATCGAAGGGGAACGTAAAACGCTGCTGGTCAGCGATGACAATCCGACGGGCGCGGCCAAAAGCTACTGGGGCGATAGCCATCGCCAGGCTATTTTCAATTTCTATTACGCTATTCACCATCCTGAATATAAAAATTATTCCTCTCTTTATGAGGCCGGAATCTCTCTGATTATCGTCGGGGCAATTTATCGCTCCTCACAATTAAGAAAATGGATAACGCTTACCGATTAAATCATTTTAATAATAACCCTACCTATACAGGATAATAAAAATGAAACCAACTGAACGCAGAGTCGGTTACGGCACCGCTATTGGTTATGGTGTGACAGACTTATTTGGTGGCGGTGCATTTGCCGTTATTGGTACCTGGCTATTATTCTTCTATACCACTTATTGCGGCTTATCTGTTTTCGAAGCCGGTTCTATTTTTGCCATCGCCCGCGTCATTGATGCAATATTAAGCCCGATTATGGGGTACATTACCGACAACTTTGGCAATACCTGGCTGGGTAAAAAATTTGGTCGTCGCCGTTTTTTCCTGCTGATCAGCGCTCCTCTGATGTTTCTGTATGCGCTTATCTGGGTGACGGACATGAGCTACTGGTATTACCTCGGCACTTATCTTTCAATCGAGCTATTATCGGCGATGGTGCTGGTTCCGTGGGAAACGTTATCTTCTGAAATGACCAACCGCTTCAGTGAACGCACCCGGCTTTCGGGCGTGCGCATGATTTGTTCCCAGTTCGGTGGGTTGCTGGCCGTGTCAATTCCGGGGGTGATTATGCAGTTCACCGGCAAGGATAATTCGCTGACTTATACCTACACCGGCCTGATTTTTGCCTGTATTTTCTGTGTTGCGGTGTTCACCACCTGGATGTGTACCTGGGAGGCGAAAGATGTGCGCGAAGAGTTTGAACCCTAGCCTCTTACCGGACGCCACGGAGGGCTTTGGCATCATTTAAAAAGTCTGGTTCTCGATCTCTTTTCATCCTTTAAAATCCGTATGTTCCGCCAGCATATTATTATCTATATCTTTTCCTTTACCGCACTGGATGTCTTTGGGGCGGTATTTACTTATTACGTCGTCTATGGATTACATCAGGATGCGGTATCGGTTTCCGGGTATTTGAGCGTTGCGGCTTTAGTTTCTGTCCCCTCAACATTTGTTTTTATGATGTTGCTGGAAAAACTCAATATGTCACCGTCTGCCGCGCTTCGTCTCTCTTATGGGATTATTTTTTGCGTGCTGGCATTCTTATTTTACGTCTACGTCACAGAAATGGCCGTTTCCATGCTGTTGTTCTCGGCGATATTCGCCATATTCGGTTTCGCCCGTTCAGGCCTTTATTATATTCCGTGGAATATCTACAGTTTTATTCCTGATGTTGATGAGATCGTCACTAAAAAACGCCGCGAAGGGATCTTTGCCGGCGTGATGGTGCTGACCCGTAAAAGCACGGTCGCACTGGCGATCATGCTGATCGGTGTCGTATTGCAGGAAAGCGGTTTTGTTAAAGGGCAGGGAATGCAACCCGTCAGCGCGCTGCATGCAATTATCGGGTTGATGATTTTCGCCACAGGAATATTACTGGCGGTCAGTTTCTATATGACTTTCAAATTTAAATTGACGCGCGAAACCCACAAAAAACTGATCCAGGAAGTCGCACGTTTGAAACTGGGCGGTGATCTTGAAGATTGCACACCAGAGAGCCAGAAGGTGATTAAAGATCTGACCGGCTACGACTACAAAGATGTCTGGGGCGGGAGTGCGACGCGTAAAACCATCCGGGGAGAATTGCCGGCAAGTTCAGGCGACGTGGTCGGGTTGTAAGGTGTGAGCAGCCGTTGCTGCTCACATACCGATAGCTTTATTGCCTTTGCAGTTCGGTATAGCTCACCGCCCACGCCCTGACGGCATCACAAAACACTTTCAGCGCAGGCGGCTGATGGCGGTTTACCGGATAATAAAGGCACACCTGGCTCATGCGGGGGCTCCATTCAGGTAAAAGTGCGATCAGGCGTCCGCTTTTGAGATGCGACTGGACCAGATAGTCGGGCACCCAGGCAATACCGATACCGGCGAGGGCGCTGTCAACCATCAGATTAGTATTCCCCAGTGTCATCGGGCCATCCACGTTCATTGTCGTACTTTGACCACGGTGCTCAAAATCCCAGTGATAAAGGGCACCGCTGGCAAAGCGAAAGCGTATGCATTGGTGGTTTTTCAGGTCTTCGGGGGATTTTGGTTTGCCATTTCTTTCAAGGTAATCAGGTGATGCAACGGCAGAAAAACGCATTTCGGCACCAAAAGGAATGGCGATCATGTCCAGCGGGACGTCTTCATACAGACGGATCCCTGCGTTAAAGCCGTCCGCGACAATATCGACATATCGTGTATCGACAACAAACTCGATATGGATATCGGGATACGTTTTAAGAAAATCCGGCAAAAAATGCTGAATCAGCGGTCTGGCTCCCGATTCGGCAGAGCTTATCCGCAGCGTACCTGATGGCCTGACCCGCGATGACATCAGCTCATCGACCGCCTGCTCAAGGTCATTTACCGCAGGCACAGCCCGGCGAAAAAGCTGTTCTCCTGCGTCCGTCAGGGCAACGGATCGCGTGGTACGGATGAAAAGCTGAACGCCTATCCGCTCTTCAAGTTTACGAATTGAGTGGCTCAGGGCTGAAGTTGAAACCCCCAGTTCCCGTGCCGCAGCACTGAAATTAAGCTGCTCGGCGACGACAATAAAAACACTCAGTTCCGGTAAGGCTATCCGCGGCATCGGTTGAAATCCTGCAAAATGGGAATCATTCAGATCTGATAGTTTACCATTATTGAAAAATTCTCAATACAACAGGATTTATGCCGATGATTGTACGGTAATTTTAATTAATCATGTTCCCCGCCGGGCGTGGTCTGGTTTCCTTCCCCCAGCGCACGTTGCATAAACACCGTGTCCAGCCAGCGCCCGTGTTTGAAACCAACGGAATGCATTGTACCTTTCATCTGGAAACCGGCAGCAAGATGCAGACTGATTGACGCGCTGTTTTCACTGTCGCCGATGTTTCCGACCAGTTGCCGGAAGCCATTCGTTTCGGCCCAGTCGATAGCGCGGCGAAGCAGCGCTTTGCCTGCTCCGCGTTTCTGAAAGCCGGGATCAATGTAGATGGAATCTTCCAGTGTATACCGGTACGCAAAGCGTTCGCGATAGCGGCCAAGATAGCAATAGCCCTTTACCTCTCCTTCATGCAATACCACCAGCCAGAGCAGACCGGCATCTTTAATTTTTTTAAGACGTGCTGACATCTCATCTTCACCGGGGGGCTGCGTTTCAAAAGAGGCTGTGCCATGCAAAACGTGGTATGCATAAATCCGCTGTATCGCAGGGATATGTTGTTCATCCGCTTCAATAATTTCCATTATTTCTGTTCCGTGAGACATTTCGCTATAGCCTACTCTTTCCGAAAAGTAGCAGGGAGGGCAAACTGTTTATTACCGGTATAAGGAAAACTTTGAGATGCCCAGCCTTAATCTTGATCATCTGGCCACCTTTAAACGGGTCGCCAGCAGGAAGAGTTTTTCCGCCGCTGCCGATACGCTCGGGCTTTCGCAACCTGCGGTCAGCCTGCAAATCCGGCAGCTTGAGCAAACCTTGCAGGCGCGTTTGGTTGAGAGAACCGGGCGAGGTATCCGGCTGACTGCCGCCGGGAAAACGCTGTTATCACATATCAGCAATATTGATCAGGCCGTCAGCATGGCGGTGAATTCTGTTGCGGCGACGGCACATGAAATCAGCGGAACCGTCACATTAGGCACTGGCGCGACGGCGTGCATTCACCTGCTGCCACCTGTTTTAGAACAATTACGCCATGAACATCCGCTCCTGACGGTGCGCGTCATAACGGGAAATACGCAGGATATTCTGCGCGCCGTCGAGGATAACCGCGTGGATATTGGTCTGGTCACGCTGCCCGTGGTGGCGAAAAATCTGCACATCAGCCCGGTGACTGAAGATGAGTTCAGGGTCATTACTAAAGGCGGCGCTAATGCGTCAGGCAGGGCGCTGACCGCCACAGAGCTCCCGGTGTTGCCGCTGATTGTGTTTGAATCCGGCAGCGGAACCCGCGCACTTATCGACGGCTGGTTTCACTCGCAGGGCATTGCATCGCAGCCGGTCATGGAACTCGGCAGCATCGAGGCAATTAAAAGGATGGTACAGGCGGGCCTCGGTTACAGCATCGTGCCGGGGATTGCCGTGGCGTCTCAGGGAGACAGCATCGGGCTGAGCGTGGCCGGAATGGAGCCTAAACTGTGCCGCACATTGGGCACTGTGATGCACCCGAATAAGGTTTTAACCAAAGGAATGCGCGAAGTGCTGACGTTAATTGGCGCGTAGCCTCGCGGCATCACCGGTGGTTTCAGGGTTATGCTTTTTTCTTCTTATTGATGCTTTTTTCGTTTTTTAAGCCGCTGCCTTTACCCTGTTATAGTCAGCTTCACTTTGGATTAGGGCTTATTTTTTAAGGAAAAAACGTGAAACTGACAATGTCTCATTTTCGGACGGGCGCTTTCGTATTACTCGCAGGATTGTTGCTGGCCGGTTGTGATCAAAAAGGCAGCGATGCGAAACACATCAAGGTCGGTGTGATTAACGGCGCGGAGCAGGATATCGCCGAAGTCGCCAAAAAAGTCGCAAAAGAGAAATACGGGCTGGATGTCGAGCTGGTCGGGTTCAGCGGTTCATTGTTGCCGAACGACGCCACGCAGCACGGCGAGCTGGATGCCAACGTTTTCCAGCATCGCCCTTTCCTCGAACAGGATAATAAAGCCCATGGCTATCATCTGGTTGCGGTGGGAAATACGTTTGTTTTCCCGATGGCCGGTTATTCGAAAAAAATCAAAACGGTCGATCAATTGAAAGACGGCGCAACGGTGGCGATCCCCAACGATCCGACCAATCTTGGCCGCGCGCTTTTACTGCTGCAAAAAGAAAAACTGATCACTCTGAAAGAGGGGAAAGGTTTGTTGCCGACGGCACCGGATATCGTTGAGAACCCGCATCATCTGAACATTATGGAGCTGGAAGGTGCGCAGTTACCGCGTGTGCTTGATGACCCGAAAGTCGATGTGGCGATCATCAGCACCACTTACATTCAGCAAACCGGATTATCGCCGGTGCATGACAGCGTATTTATCGAAGATAAAAACTCGCCGTACGTGAACATTCTGGTCACACGGGAAGACAATAAAGATGCGGAAAACGTGAAAGAATTTCTGAAATCTTATCAGTCGCCGGAAGTGGCAAAAGCCGCGGAGAAAATCTTCAACGGTGGCGCGGTTCCGGGCTGGTAACAGGCTTTAACGGGATGAATAAAATTTGACGCTTTTGCCTGACAGCATGTCACCAGGCAAAAGCGTTTTTACTTTAAGGTCTTATAAAATTTACGACTTATGCTGTTTCGCAAACTCGTCTTTGGCTTTCTGCAATTGCTGCTGGAAAGCGGTATTGGTGTGCAACGTGGCGACGACCGCCGAGCCGACAATACGCGCCGCATCGACATCGCTCTGCCAGTGATATCCGCAAATCACGCGGCTCTGGCCTAAATCGAAACCGCGCTGAAGGATTTGATCCTGACGTTGCGGGTTAATTTCCGTCAACACCAGCGCCGTCGCCCAGCCGATGGAGGTGTGACCCGACGGATAAGATCCATTCTTAGACAGCTTATCCTGCTCGGTCGTGTTGCACGTCGGTACGCCGTAGAACGCGAACGGACGAATGCGCATGTACTTCTCTTTCGCCGAACGGGTGGCGAGATCGCCCGCATCTTCAATCATATTGGTCAGCAGCTTATGCAGCTCCGGCGTATCTTTCGCCGTAATCGGTGAACCAAACGCCGTAGAGAATGCATTCGCAACGCCGCCCGCGCTCAGGTTGGCATCTTCAGCCGCCAGCTTGCCGCGTTCCGTCGAGCGCAGAAGACGCCCTTGTTCGTACATCGCCTGATCGTTGAGAAACGCAATGCTGCCCACGGCCGGTGGTGGCGGAAGCAGCGCCAGGCTATTGATTGCCTGGTCATTTTTCAGATAGTACAAGTCTGGTTTGGTGGTCGCATCGTTGCCGGTCAGGGCAAAGGCATTGACAGAGAAAAGTCCCGCGAGACAGAAAGTAGCCACAATTTTCATGAAAGTTTCCTTACAGACAGCTGAATTTTCATTACGAACTCATTTTCGTAACATTTATTAACATGTGTAAGTAAAACAAATTTTCCATCAAAAAAAATGTGCGAGGTCTCAAAATTGGGAATTTGTGGGTATGAGGGATTGGGTAAAAACCGAGGAAGTTTGTTGAATAAATCTGCATCTAAATCAAGCCTATAGTTATCCTGTTCGTCAGAAATAGTTCTCAATTTTTAAACATTGAACCACACCGGTTGGGAACTAAATTGAGTGATTATATTTGTCAAAGTTAATGGTTGAAGTTGTTAAATTCTATTCCGAATAGTAATTACTATTTAAAAATTAATTAATAAGAAAACATAACTAATATTCATCTTGTTGTTTTGTATGGGGAATGAATATTTTCAGGATTTATGGCTCCTTTTAAAGAACATATCTATGGGGTATAGTTCTTTCCACGGAATATCCGCATTACTTGTTTGCTGCCTCTCCGTTTAAATAAATAAATCGCGTCAATTTACTCTCTGAAATATGAGTAAATTATTTTAATTATTAAGTCTAAATAATAGTCTGTGTTATAAGGAAATATACATATGTCTTTCAAGAAAAGTTTAATCGTTTTAGGTTTATCTGCACTGGCTTTCTCTTCTGTCAGCATGGCTGAAGATGTACCAGCAACCCCAAGCTTTGGCGTTTCAAGCGGTACCGTTGATTTCGTGGGCAACATCGTTAACACCCCATGTGCAATCACTGCAACCAATCAGAACCTGAAAGTCAATTTGGGTAATGTAAAAGCATCTGAGTTTGCTGCTGGGAAAGGCAGTGTTGGCGATCAGGCTGCTGTCCCGTTCACTATCGTACTGAGCAACTGTACTGTTTTACCAGACCCGTATAAAGCAACCGTTACTTTCGGTGGCCTGGGTGCTGATACAGGTAAAACGGCTTTAGCCGTTAATGCGGGCCAGGATACTTCCGGCCAGCCAGTTGCTACAGGTGTTGGTATTCAGATCGTTGATAACTCAACGACCAACCCAGTGGTGCTGGATACAGCTGGTAGCGCTGTTGCGATTACTCAAACAGAAATGCATCTGAACTACGGTGCTAAATATATTTCTGTTGCTGACACCGTCACTGCCGGTGTTGCTAATGGCCACGCTGACTTTACTGTTTCCTATGAGTAATTAATCAGTTTTCTGATTAGTTAAATGAATTATGCCGCAGAGCTGTTCAAACGCAGTGCTGCGGCCTTTCAACTCATTAACTTCTTAACGAGTATTTAAAGGTTTTATTAATGAAAAAGCTCACTCTTCTTTCAGTATTATTTTCCATGTTAACCTGCTCAGGGGCAATGGCTGCCGAAACAGGCGGTATCGCTGTAGGGGCTACGCGTGTTGTTTATAATGCTGACAGCAGGGAAGCCTCACTCGCTGTTATTAACCACAGCGGCGCACAGTATTATTTAATCCAGGCCTGGGTTGATGACAGTAAAGGAGATAAAAAAGTTCCGTTTACCATTACGCCTCCATTATTTCGCCTGAATGCCAATAAAGAAAATATGCTGCGCATTATTAAATCCGGTGAGGGTTTACCTCTGGATCGTGAATCTGTGTATTGGGTCAACGTGAAAGCGATTCCCCCAGCGCCAGAAGGTGAAGGGCAAAATACCCTACAACTGGCAGTGAAAACGCGCATAAAACTGTTCTATCGCCCGATAGGTCTGCCGGGTAATTCAGCTGAAACGCCGAAAAAGCTTGAATGGCATCAGCAAGGAAACGATCTGGTTGTGAAAAACCCGACGGCTTACTCGGCATCATTTAACGATCTCAGCGTCGATGGTAAGGCTATTAAAGATGCCACGTATGTACTTCCGCAAAGTGAAGTGCATTACAAAATAGATACGGCGCATGCCAGTAAAGTGTCTTACCGATGCATTAATGATTTTGGTGGTTTAACAGAAGAAATTTCTGGTTCTGTCAATTAATAAATTCTGTTTTACATGCGAAGCTGGTAAAAATAATGTTCTCAGAAAATAAGCATAATTTAATTAATGCCGGAAAGTCACGCTCATTTTCTGAAGTGGCATCACCCCATTATTTTAAAATTAAACTATTGGCTCTGCTGATCGGCTATTCCGGGCTGAGCTTTGCCGATCCGGGTTTTAACCCGGCGTTGCTGGAAAACTCAGAATCAGGTGAAGTCTCTGACCTGTCCGTATTTACGAAAGGAAATAACCAGGCACCCGGAAAATATACCGTTGATATATTTGTTAATAATGACCCGGTTGACCATAAAGAAGTCATTTTTTATGCCGACAAGGACAATATTAATCCTGAAGGCAGCGGGCTTATCCCTTGTCTGACGTTGGAGCAATTAAAACAGTATGGCGTTAAACTGGAAGCTATACCTGAATTAGCCGCGCTGGCTAAAAAGGCCAGTGAGCAAAAAGCATCACAAGATCCGGCTGCGGCCACGCAAAGTGAAAATTCTGTCTCAGCGGCAGATGAATGTATTAATTTTATCAAGATAATTCCTTCATCCTCAGCGGCATTTGAATTTGATAAACAAGCATTGAATCTCAGTTTTCCTCAGGCGGTGATCGCTCAGTCTGCACGTGGTTACGTTGACCCTGCGCTGTGGGATGAAGGTATCAATGCTTTATTGATGGATTACAACTTCACGGGTTCTAATAACACCAGCAAATACGGTGGATCGGATAAGTCACACGACGACAGCTATTACCTGAGCTTGCGTAATGGCATTAACTTCGGGCCGTGGCGTCTGCGCAATTATTCAACCATGAACGACAACAACGGCAGCCGCGAGTGGCAGAACATTAATACCTACTTGCAGCGCAGTATTATTCCGTTGAAATCGCAGCTCACCCTAGGCGACGGTAACTCCGGCAGCGACGTTTTTGACAGTGCCCAATATCGTGGTGCGCAGATGGCTTCTGACGATCAAATGTTGCCGGACAGCCAGCAGGGGTTTGCCCCTGTCGTGCGCGGGATTGCAAAAACCAATGCCCAGGTCACGATCAAACAAAATGGCTACACCATCTATCAGGGCTATGTTTCACCGGGCGCGTTTGAGATTAACGATCTCTACGCCAGCGGTGACAGCGGCGATCTGGATATTACCGTTAAAGAAGAAGATGGCAGTCAGCAGCACTATATTCAGCCTTATTCCGCGGTGCCAATTTTGCAGCGTGAAGGGCATCTGAAATACAGCCTGACGGCGGGTCAGTATCGCGGCAGTTACGGTAGTGGTGATAAACCGAATTTTGCTCAGTTCACGTTAATCCGGGGTTTCTCACACGGATATACGCTCTATGGCGGTTCGCAGAGCAGCAAAGACTATATGTCTGCAGCGCTGGGGGTGGGTAAAAATTTAGGCGATTTTGGCGCTGTGTCTGTAGACGTGACACAGGCGAAAACAGACATGCCTGATAGCCAAACCTCCAAAGGGCAATCCTACCGTTTCCTTTACGCAAAATCTTTTGTCGATAGCGGAACAGACTTCCGTTTGCTGGGCTATCGCTATTCGACCAGTGGATTTTATTCCCTGCAGGAAGCTGTGGATATGAATAATCAGGATACCGATGACACTGACTATAACCGCAGCCACCATAAACGCAGTCAGGTCCAGGGATCTGTCACCCAAACGATGCCCGAAAATTGGGGATCGTTCTATTTATCACTCAGCCTGCAAGATTACTGGGGTGTGAGCGGCAAAGAAAAATCCCTGCAAGCTGGTTACAATAACAGCTGGAACGGTATCAGTTACAGCATATCGGCCACCCAAACCAGTAACCCTAATGAACCGACTGACAAACTGATTTCATTCAATATCTCGGTTCCTTTAGACCGGTTCATGAAAAGTGCGTATGCCACTTACGGCGTAAACCGCGACAACAACGGCCATGTGACCCAGCAGGCCGGGCTCAGCGGTCAGGCCATGGGAGAGAGACTGGATTACAGCGTCAACGGGAATACCGGAAATCAGGGCGACACCACGGGCGGCAACGGCAGCCTTAATTATCGCGGTGATCACGGTAACAGCAACGTGGGCTACAGCTATACGCAAGATTCACAGCGCTGGAACTACGGGATATCCGGTGGGGTGATTGCCCACGCGAATGGCGTAACGCTTTCTCAGCCCCTGGGGGAAACCATGGTACTGGTCGCCGCACCGGGTGCGAATGACGTGACTACCACCAACGACAGTACCGTGGGCACCGATTCGCGGGGCTACGCAGTATTACCTTATGTCACCCCTTATCGCCGGACCAGCGTTGGGCTTGATACCACCACGATGGGCAGCACCATTGATATCAGCGATAACATCAAAGATGTGATCCCCACGCGTGGGGCTATCGTGCGGGCAAAATTTAATACTCACGTCGGTTACCGGGCATTAATGACGCTGGTGCGTTCTGAGGGCAAACCTGTGCCCTTCGGCGCAACGGTTGTTCTCAAAGCGAGTGAGTCTGAAGTGGATAACACCGCAATTGTCGGTGACGGTGGCGAAGTTTACCTCAGCGGTTTACCTGAATCAGGGAAGCTAATCGCCTCTTGGGGTAAGCAAGAAAACCAAAAATGTATGGTGACCTACAAGCTGAATATCACCCAACAAGAGAATGCCTTAATGACCCTGCAAGCGAAATGCCTGCCAGTGGCTGGAGTGAAATAAAGAACATGGCCAAATTAAAGTATGGAATAGCCGCGATAATCAGTGCGCTAGCTATTTTATTTATGCAGGCAACATATGCAGGGACATGCTCAATTCCCCCGGTACATATATCCGGAGTGATAACTCTTCATATTACAAAATACGGCATGAACTACCCTTTAGTCAGAGACGATTATAAGTTTTCAACGGGGATTACCCGTCTCACGTGTCCAGATGGCGTGGCAATTAATGACTTACGTATTACCGGGTCTAAATCGCTATCAAAATCAGCAGATATTCAAGGTAATGAAGCATGGGTTTTACCTTCTACAGGAGAGCAACAACCTCAATTTGCCATTGAGCCATCCATGCGAACGACCAGTAGCCCTGATTTTGTCTATGCGGATAATGTTTACCATGCCGGAACGTTTTCAGGTTATGTAGATGTTGCCGCAAATATAGATTTGGTGACATTGGCCGACGCCTTTCTTCATAAGGATGGGAGTAGCATGACATTTAGTGTTCCTGATCCTGTCATGTATATGAGTGTTCAAGGTGATAATTTTAGTACAGATTACCCTCTGGCATATTTAGATAATTTATCAGTCAATTATATTGAAACCTCGTGTGGTATCAAATCAAAGCAAGGTTCAGTGATTAACTGGCCTGCTTTATATAAATCAGACATTGTTAATGGAACGGCGGAATCAAAACCTTATAGCTTGGCATTAATTTGTGGTGATGAGTCAGCGCCACCCTTACCGATCGATATTAGCTTCAGCGCCTCTAATGGTGTTGCCGATGCAGCTAATGGTATTGTGAGAACCAATCTTCAAAATTTGGGTTTGAAACTCTCGTGGGCCAATCCGGCATTACCTCCGCTGGTATTGGGTCAGGTTAATCACAGTACGCTGGCAGGTGTCGGAGATTATTCTGTTCTGGCACAACCGGTTAAAATAGGCAGTTCGGCGGGTACTATACAGGCTGGCCAGTTTGATACTACCGTTACCATGAATATAGAGTTTCAGTAGATATGAAAAAAATTATATTAGCTACCGCACTACTGCTGTCTGCCGTTTTTTCTACTCAAACTATTGCCGATGTTCCTAACCAGGTAGCGCTTCATTATACAGGATCCGTTATCACCAAACCTTGTGAAGTGTCTATTGGTAGCACGACGACGCTCGATATGGGGGATTTGGATATTGCAACGCTTTCAACCGCAGGGGCGTTCAGTCCATGGCTGAACTACAATATCCATTTTTCTAATTGTGATGTTTCGACAAGCATTTATCTTTATACGGCTAGCAGCGCTGTGCGCGGACCTTCCAAAGGAAATATAGAAACCTTCGCGACTTACGACAGCCAGTCGAACCTGCTAAAAAATATCGGTCTTCAGGTGATGGTGAATAATACGGACATGTCCAGCAATATTGTATATGTCACTCCCCCTCAACCAGATAACCAGCAACAACCCAGTTACGATATGCCGATGAAGTTCAGATTCAATAACGTGACGGGCGCGGCCCCTGAGTCTGGAAAAATTACAGGTGTTTATACTATGACTGTTGAGTATTACTAATGATGAAAAAATCTCTTTATAAATATACTCTGTCTGGTGTTTTGTGTTCTGTTATATCGGCAGGCTTGCTGTATCCGTTATCGGTATATGCCACTAATGATTATACTTTTAATATCACCGCGAATTTAACGGCATCATCTTGTACGGTAGACACTGAAAACTTAACGTTTAACTTTTATATGAACGCCCTCGATTTAGAATCGGCGGGCAGCAGTTCTGACTGGGAGGCGCTGCCGGGGCAAGCGATTCATTTATCTAATTGTTTTGCTGGCACCCATAGTGTGGATGCCACCGTGAGTGGCGTCACGGATGATGATGATAAAGACGGTTTTAAAAACCAGAGTGCAACGGCGAGCCCGGCACAAAATGTCAGTGTGCAACTTAAAAGCGGTGAGCAGATGCTGCATAACAATGATGTGATCACGGCGGATATTGCAGATGACCATACCGTTGATATTCCTCTGGCAGCACGCCTTTACACCGCCAAGGGGAGCGTAATGGCCGGCGACGTGTATTCGGTGATTAATCTGACGTTAACGTATAAATAGATTCTGGAAATGACAATAATGAAAAGCTTAAGGCCATTGCCAAAAAACGTTTTTTTAATACCGCTGATGTTGGCGCTAATCTCAACGTCCGGCTCAGTGCTGGCGGTAAATTCCAGTAACGTTCAGATTACGGTTAAAGGCACTGTCGGCGGTTCAAGCTGTACCGTTGTCGGTGGCCCTTCGCAGACAGTGGATCTAGGCGTTGCCAGTCCGGCGATACTCAACTCTTCGAATTCAGCCTGGGTGTGGAAAACGTTCCCGATAAGCCTCGAACACTGCCCGACTGGTATGGGCAAAGCAACCATAACGTTCAACGGTGAGCCTGATGCAGATAATCCGCTGTACTACAAAAACACGGCGGTGGCGTCGGAAGGTAACCCGGTTGCCGATCACGTGGCTATCGAACTGACTCCGTATCCCCAGGGTGACGATTTAAGTACCGGCTCACAAATGGTCACGACGGTAAACGGCACCACACATCAGGCGCAGTTTAACGTGCAGGCAAGAATGATAAGTCCCACCGGTCGGGCATCTGCCGGTAAGGTTGCCGGGCATATCGATTACACCGTTGAGTATCAGTAATGTTGCATCAGAGGAAAGGGATGACCCGGGATCAATGGTTAATGGTGTTAAGAAAATGCCAAAGTATGGAAACATTGGATCGGGTTATGGAACACCGGCGTTATGCTGAAAATTATTTTCTGGATGCCGAGGCGTTTAACTCCGCCGCCGATCATCGTCTGGCAGAGTTAACGGTGAATAAACTGTTTGATAAAGTCCCTGCAGCGGTATGGAAACTCATCACGTAGATTTTATGTTTATACATTTACATATTCATTGACAGTTATCGTGCCTCTTCCCCAGCCATTTTTTCAATAAAGTGCGATTTTATTTTTGTGATTATTTTTAAAAAGTTTTCATTGCTCAATGCACTCTTATTGTAATTAATATAAAGATCAACGGGATCAATCTCGAAACTACTCTGTAGTACGGTTAATCCCATTGCTTCGGCAAAATTATCTGCATACCATTTAGGCACAAAACTGATACTGTCAGTTTTAGCTGAAATAGCGGCATTCACAAATATAGAGCTGCTGTTAAATGTAAAACGACGAGTCCTGATATTCTCATCAATATTCCGCTGTACTCTCTTAAGCCCTTCGGTATTTACGTTGAGAAAAGTCGCTGACTCACTCTCCAGCATCTCCTGGGTCAACAACCGGTCAATTCGCGGGTGGTTTTTCCTGCACACCGGAACGACGTGTTCTTTCATACAACGTCGTGAGACAACTGAAGCGCTGTAATAAGGATGGGTATCGAGCACAATATCGGCCTTTCTGTAAGCGAGCACATCTTCCCCGTTGTTCTGTAAAGCGTCGGCAGACAGGTGTACGAGCTCGCAGGAAATATCACTTTGTTCAATGTCAGCACAAAGATCGGGCAACATCCGCAAGGCGAGATAAGGTGAAGCATAAATAACAATACGATGAGCCGTAGTTTGTGTTGAAAAATTAATAACCGAATCAATAAGGTTACCGAAGTTTTGACTTATTTGCGCGTGAAGTTTTATAGCCACTGTGGTGGGGGCTATTTTTTGCCCTGTACGGACAAATAACGGGTCTGAAAAATGTGTACGTAATTTACTTAACGATTGACTGACAGCAGAACCGCTGGAGTTTAATGTCTCAGCCGCCTTTTTTACACTGCAGTGAATAAATATCGCCTCAAAGACCAGCAACAAATTGAAGTCGAAATGATGGATGCGTTCAAAATTTGAAAGGTTATTTTTATTCGTCATGGTGTTTAATGATCCTAATGGGAATAATAAATATTCCTTCGGCTAATGAAATGAATCTATATTTTCAAGTGACTCATTAGACTTATGAAGTAATCAAATAATGGATGAAATATTTTTCATTCCTATATGACTTGAATATAGTTCAAAATTGTCTGTCTTGCAGACTATTATTTTAAAATGGAAACTCATACAGTCTTAGAGAATAACTAATGCTAGTCGAAAGGAAAAACACAGTGTCATCTTTGCTTTAAGTTTACAAAAAAGTGTAGGTTTTTGCGTTGTGCAGATTTTATTCTCAAGATTTCAATGCAGTAAGTGGTGTCCCCTACAGGAATCGAACCTGTAACTAGCCCTTAGGAGGGGCTTGTTATATCCGTTTAACTAAGGAGACACGGGCGCCAGTGGAAAGCGCCCGCGTAGTATACCCGTTTTTCTCTCAATAATAAGGCGTTAGCTTGCCGTTTGGTCGTTTCGTCGCCAATTCTGCGCTTTTATCCCTCTTTACGGTTTTGCGGCTTCCTTCTTCGCCGCTTCCTGTTCTGCTTTTTTAACTTTGGCTTTCTTCTGATTACTCATGTCGTTACGGATTTGTGCGTGGCTGATCAGTGCGAAGATAAAGGTGCCACCGGCGATGTTGCCTGCCAGCGTCGGCAGGGCAAAGGGCCAGATGAAGTCAGTCCACGGGATTGCGCCGGAGAAGACCAGATAGAGAACTTCTACCGAGCCGACGACGATGTGCGTCAGGTCGCCGATCGCCACCATGTAGGTCATCAGCATAATCACCCACAGCTTGGCGGTGCCTGCGGAGGGGATCATCCAGACCATCGTAGCAATCAGCCAGCCGGAAACCATGCCGCCGACAAACATCGCTTCCGGGCCTTTTTTCATGATTTCCATGCTGATGTTGTGAAATGCCTGATCGGTGGCCGTATCGAAGAATGGAACCAGATGAAACGCCAGCGCCGCAAAGCCGCCGCCGATGATATTTCCGATCAGCACCAGCCCCCACAACCGCAGCAAGAGCGCGACGTTTTTGCCGGTCAGTTTTTGCATGACGGGCAACACGGCGGTGACGGTGTTTTCCGTAAAGAGCTGCTGGCGCGCCATGATGACAATAATGAACCCGACGGTATAACCGATGTTTTCAATAAAAAACCGTTCCGGTGAGTCGGGCAGGCGGGCGTGGAGAATGCCTTTCGCCATCAGCGAGGCGCTGATGGAAAGCCCGGCGGCAATGGCTGACCAGAGCAATGCCTGGCCGTCGCGTTCCAGCTCTTTCTCGCCTTCCATGCGGATAACTTCATGCACGGCGGCTGCTTTGGAGGGCAAGTTATCTTCGCCAGTTTCAATCTCTTTGCCCTGGGCATGTTCATCACTGTCGACGTCATTATTCCCCGGGTGTTTTTTTTCTTCAGTCATCACGTTCCCCACAGGCACGGTAAAGTGGTTTTAAAGTGTCCAGAAATAAGCATAGGTGAGCGGGGGGATTTATGAGCAGGCATACAAAAAAGTTACAAATCGTTAACCCATGAACCTTATGGGACATTTTGCGGATTGTTTGCTGGATTTCAGGGTTTTCAACCCTGTAAACTGTGGCACCCTAAGCTGCGTCGCACCTGACGCCTGTGATATGATGCGCGCTTGTGAAAAATAAGAGACATCGCCATGTTTGAAGCCCTTAACCTGAGTTGCGTACGCGATGAGCGAACCTTGTTCAGCGGCTTGAGTTTTACGGTCTTACCGGGCGAAATCGTGCAGATCGAAGGCCGTAACGGTGCCGGTAAAACCAGTTTACTGCGCATTCTGGCCGGGCTTTCCTCTGCGGATACCGGTGAAGTCCGCTGGCAGGGTGTCAGCACCCGCCGGCAGCGCGATGTTTTTCATCAGGAACTTCTGTATCTCGGCCATCAACCCGGCGTAAAGTCAGTGCTTACTGCGTTTGAAAACCTTGCCTTCTATCTGTCAGTCAGCAGCCAGCCTGCCCGTGATAACGCGGCGGAGGCCATTTATCAGGCGCTGGAAAATGTCGGCCTGCTCGGGTACGAAGATGTCACGGTCGCGCAGATGTCCGCCGGGCAACAACGGCGCGTGGCGCTGGCGCGTTTATGGCTGAGCAATGCGCCATTATGGATCCTCGACGAACCGCTGACGGCCATTGATAAACAAGGTGTGGCAACGCTGATTACGTTGTTTGAGGATCATGCTGAGCAGGGCGGAATGGTGCTGCTGACCACGCATCAGGATTTGCAGGGCGTAAACCGCGATGTGCGAAAAATTCGCCTGACCAGCGCAGAGCTGGCGTGATGCGAAAGGGAAAGAGACGGAATGTTCACTAAAGTTCTGAGCCGCGAACTGAAAATTGCTTTTCGAAAAAGCGCCGAAATTATTAACCCGCTGTGGTTTTTCCTGATTGTTATTACGCTGTTCCCGTTAGGGATTGGCCCGGAGCCTAAACTGCTGGCGCGGATTGCGCCCGGTATTGTCTGGGTCGCTGCGCTGCTTTCGTCTTTGCTGGCGCTGGAAAGGTTGTTCCGCGATGACTATCTCGACGGCACGCTGGAGCAACTGCTGTTATTGCCTTCACCGCTGGCACTCACGGTTCTGGGGAAAGTATGTGCTCACTGGGTGGTGACCGGTTTGCCCTTGCTGATCCTCTCGCCGCTGATTGCTTTACTGCTTTCGCTGGATTTTGAAACCTGGAAAGCTGTCGCGTTGACGATTTTACTGGGGACGCCGACGCTGAGTTTTATCGGTGCCATCGGCGTGGCGCTGACCGTCGGGCTGCGAAAGGGCGGCGTGTTGCTGAGTTTGCTGGTATTGCCGCTGTATATCCCGGTGCTGATTTTCGCCACCGGAGCCATTGATGCCGCGTCAATGTCGATGCCCGTTGGCGGTTATCTGGCGATCCTCGGGGCGATGCTGGCGGGCAGTGCGACATTAGCCCCGTTTGCTACGGCAGCCGCATTAAGAGTCAGTGTTCACTAACCCGGTTGTGTCTGCGAACGCTATAACACAGAATTATTTTACGTGCCGTTACAATAGAGAAGAAAAATCGCAACCTTTGACTAACATCACACTTCTCTATAGTGAACAATAGAGATGCCAACAATAAGTGCGGGTGATTTCAGGCTGACCGCACAAGAGCCCACCGAGGCTCCACGGCAACCCACACAGTGACATTTTAAAGTGAGCAACGATAACAATGTGGAAATGGTTACATCAACTCGCGCGGCCTGAACGGCTTTACCACGTTTGTGGCCGGTTCATTCCGTGGCTCGGGCTTATTGGTATTGCCTGTCTGGCGATCGGCTGGGTATGGGGTTTTGGCTATGCGCCGCCCGACTACCAGCAAGGTAACAGCTACCGGATTATGTATATTCATGTCCCTGCGGCAATCTGGTCGATGGGGATTTACAGCGCGATGGCTGTCGCGGCGTTCATCGGCCTGGTGTGGCAGATGAAGATGTCCGATCTGGCCGTTGCCGCCATGGCACCGGTCGGTGCCGTTTTCACATTTATCGCGCTGGTCACCGGCTCTGCATGGGGAAAACCGATGTGGGGAACGTGGTGGGTCTGGGATGCGCGTCTTACCTCAGAACTGGTGCTGTTGTTCCTGTATCTCGGGGTGATTGCGCTGTATAACGCTTTTGACGATCGTCGTCTGGCGGGGCGCGCCGCCGGTATTCTGGTGCTGGTCGGCGTGGTGAACATTCCTATCATCCATTACTCCGTTCAGTGGTGGAACACGCTCCATCAGGGCTCCACCAACATGCAGCAGACCATCGACCCGAGTATGCGCTATCCGCTGCGCTGGGCGATTTTCGGTTATCTGTTCTTCTTTATTACCCTCACGCTGATGCGTTTACGTAACCTGATACTGGTTCAGGAACGTCTGCGTCCGTGGGTGGCGGGTCTGTTGAATAAGGAGCGTCGCGGATGAGCCCTGCATTCCAGAGCTGGCATGATTTCTTTGCGATGGGCGGCTATGCCTTTTATGTCTGGCTGTCGGTCGCCGCGACGTTGATTTCCCTGATTGTGCTGGTGGCGCATACCGTTGTGCAGCACCGGCAGATCCTCAATGAAGTTCGCCGCCGTCAGGCACGCGAAAAACGCATTAGTCAGTCCCAGTCTAAAAAACAGCCAGGCGCGCAGACGTCACCGCTGGAACCGGACACTTCCCCGGAGAAGTTATTGTGAATCCACGTCGTAAAAAGCGTTTGTCGCTGGCGCTGGTGGTGCTGATTGGCCTTGGTCTGAGCATTTCACTGGTGATGTATGCGCTGCGCTCCAACATTGATTTGTTCTACACCCCGAGTGAAATCTTGCAGGGCAAAGGCGAAAACCACGAAATGCCGGAAGTCGGCCAGCGTCTGCGGATCGGCGGCATGGTGATGCCCGGTTCGGTGAAGCGTGATCCGAAAAGCCTGCAGGTGAGTTTCAAGATTTATGATGCGCGCGGCGCGATTGCAGTGACCTACAACGGCATTCTGCCGGACCTGTTCCGTGAAGGGCAGGGCGTGGTGGCGCAGGGAGTGATGGAGCCGGGGAATGTCGTGAATGCGATCCAGGTTCTGGCTAAACACGATGAAAAATATGTGCCGCCGGAAGTTGCCGACGCCATGAAAGAAAACCATAAAGGACCGGCTTCGGCCTATGTGGGTAACGATAAAGGAAACAACCGCTCATGATGCCGGAACTGGGAACATTTGCACTCTGTCTGGCGTTAGGTCTGGCGGTTTTACTGAGTATTTATCCGCAATGGGGCGCGGCGCGGCAGGATAACCGGATGATGGCGATGGCGCGCCCGTTGTCGTACGGCATGTTTGCCTGCATCGTGCTGGCCTTTGCGATTCTGGTTCACGCGTTTGTGGTGAATGATTTCACCGTCGCGTATGTCGCTAACAATTCCAATACCCATTTGCCGGTGTATTACCGCGTGGCGGCCACCTGGGGCGCGCACGAGGGATCGCTGCTGCTATGGGTACTGTTGCTCAGTTGCTGGACGCTGGCCGTCGCGCTGTTCAGCCGCCAGATGCCACAGGATGCCGTGGCGCGCGTACTCGCCGTAATGGGCATGATCACCGGCGGTTTCCTGCTGTTTATTCTGCTGACGTCGAATCCGTTTATCCGCTCTTTGCCGAATTTCCCGGTGGACGGCAGTGACCTGAATCCGGTGCTGCAGGATATCGGCCTGATTTTCCATCCGCCGTTGCTGTATATGGGTTACGTCGGTTTCTCCGTGGCGTTCGCGTTTGCGATTGCCTCGCTGATGGCCGGGCGTCTCGATACCGCGTGGGCGCGCTGGTCGCGTCCGTGGACCACGGCGGCGTGGGTGTTTCTGACCATCGGCATCGTGCTCGGTTCCGCGTGGGCGTATTACGAATTAGGCTGGGGCGGCTGGTGGTTCTGGGATCCGGTCGAGAATGCGTCATTTATGCCCTGGCTGGCCGGTACGGCGCTGATCCACTCGCTCGCCGTGACCGAAAAACGTGGGACATTCAAAGCCTGGACCGTTCTGCTGGCGATCACCGCGTTCTCGCTGTGTCTGCTCGGGACTTTCCTGGTGCGTTCCGGCGTGCTGGTCTCGGTTCACTCGTTCGCCTCTGACCCGGCGCGTGGCATGTTTATCCTCGCATATTTAGTGATTGTTATCGGCGGGTCCCTGCTGTTGTATGCCTTTAAAGGCAACTCGGTGCGCGCGCCGAGCCGTCATGAGCTGCATTCGCGCGAAAGTTATCTGCTTGGCAACAACGTGTTGCTGGTCGCCGCCATGCTGGTGGTTTTGCTCGGCACGCTGTTACCGCTGATCCATAAACAGCTCGGGCTGGGCAGTATTTCCATCGGCGAACCGTTCTTTAATACGATGTTCACCTGGCTGATGGCACCGCTGGCGCTGTTGTTAGGCATCGGCCCGCTGGTGCGCTGGCGTCGTGACGAGCCGAGCAAGCTGTGGCGTCGTCTGGGCGTTGCGCTGGTGGTGACGCTGGTTCTGTCGATTCTTCTGCCGTGGCTGTTGCAGGATAAAATTGTCGGTATGACCGTGGTCGGCCTGCTGATGTCGGTATGGGTGATTGTGCTGACGCTGATGGAATTGCACGAGCGCGCCACGCACCGTCATTCGTTCTGGCGCGGCCTGACCAAACTTTCCCGCAGCCACTGGGGCATGGTACTCGGGCATCTGGGTGTGGCGGTGACGGTGATCGGCATTGCCTTTAGCCAGAATTACAGCGTTGAACGCGATGTGCGCATGAAATCTGGCGATACCGTCGATATTCATGATTATCACTTTATCTTCCGTGATGTTCGCGACATCACCGGCCCGAACTATACCGGCGGCGAAGCCAATATCGACGTCACGCAGAACGGCAAAAAAGTCACCACCTTGCACGCGGAAAAACGCTTCTACAGCGTGGCGCGCAGCATGATGACTGAAGCCGCAATCGACGGCAATCTGGCGCGCGATTTGTACGCCGCGCTGGGCGAAGAGATGGATGACGGCTCGTGGGCGGTGCGTTTGTACTACAAACCGTTCGTCCGCTGGATCTGGCTGGGCGGCATCTTCATGGCCGTGGGCGGCGTGCTGTGTATCCTCGACCCGCGCTACCGCATGAGTAAAAAACTCAAGAAACAGGGCAACGCGGAGGCTGAGGCATGAACCGTAAGCTTCTCTTTATTCCGCTGGTTCTGTTTCTGGCGCTGGCAGCGGCATTTTTAGTCCAGCTGACGCGCAACGCCAACGGCGATGATCCAACGTTGCTGGAATCTGCACTGATCGGTAAACCGGTGCCGGTATTTAAGCTGGAATCGCTGGCGCAGGCCGGAAAGACTTACGATCAGTCGGTGCTGCGCGACGGCAAACCGATGCTGCTGAACGTCTGGGCGACGTGGTGCCCGACCTGCCGCGCGGAACATGATTATCTGAATACCCTGGCCGCCAAAGGCGTGCGCGTGGTCGGGCTCAATTACAAAGACGATCGTCAGAAAGCGGTTAACTGGCTGAATACACTGGGTAATCCGTACATGCTCAGCCTGTACGATGGCGACGGAATGTTGGGGTTAGATCTCGGTGTGTACGGCGCGCCGGAAACTTTCCTGATCGACGGCCAGGGCATTATCCGCTATCGCCATGCGGGCGATTTGAATGAGAAAGTCTGGCAGACCGAAGTGTTGCCGCTGTACAAAAAATACGGAGGTAACGCATGAAAATCTTACGTGCATTGCCTGCGTTAATGCTCGGCATGCTGCTGAGCGTCAGTGCTTTCGCGGCTATCGACACCTACCAGTTCAAGTCACCACAGCAGGAGCAGGATTACCGCGAGATCACCGCGCAACTGCGCTGCCCTAAATGCCAGAACACCAATATTGCGGCGTCCGATTCGATTATTGCGGCAGACATGCGCACCAAGGTGTTTCAGCTGCTGAATGAAGGGCAGGATCGTCAGCAAATCGTAGCCTATATGGTGGCGCGTTACGGCAACTTCGTGACCTATGAACCGCCGGTGACGCCTTCGACCCTCATCCTGTGGCTCGGCCCTGTGCTGGTGGTGATTATCGGCGCCGGAATGATTTTCATGCGTTCCCGCCGCCGTGCCGTAGTGAACGAAACCGGCTCAGAAGAAATGTCAGAACAAGAGAAACAGCGCCTGGCGCAGTTACTTAAAGACAGCGACAGGACAGGATCATGAGTATTTTTTGGCTGTGTATTTTGGTGATGCTGGCAATCGCGCTGGCGCTGTTTATTGTGCCGGTTATTCGTGGCGATCGCGCGGAACATACCTCACGCGATGCGCTCAATAAAGCGTTTTACCATCACCGTTTAAGTGAGCTGGAACAGGACGAAGCGCAGGGCGTGGTGGATGAACGTCCGGCGCATATTCAGGAATTGCAGGAAAATCTGCTGACCGATATCCCTGACGGTCATGCACCGGCAGCGGCGCAGCCGATCGGCCGCTGGACACTGGTGCCGGGCGCGATTTTGCTGGTGATCATCACGCTGGGCCTCTATTTATATGCAGGCGGATTAGGGCAGGTGAGCGCGTGGAACCAGGTCATGCAACACATGCCCGATTTGCGTCACCGCATTGCAGACGACCACGGCACGCCGCTGACCGCCACCGATGTGCAGGATTTAGGGCTCGGATTGCGTACCGATTTACAGGCAAATCCGGCTAATATTCAGGATTGGGTGATGCTGGGCCGGGTAGGAATGGCGCTTAATAACGCCGCGACGGCGACGCAGGCTTACGCCCATGCCTACCAGCTTGCACCGGACGATATGTCAGTGAAACTGGGTTATGCCGAAGTGTTAACGCGCTCGTCTGATCCGCAAGATAACCTTACCGGCGGAAATCTTTTGCGCAGTATGCTGGAGAAATCACAGGGCGATCTGCGTGTACTCAGCCTGCTGGCCTATAATGAATATGAACAAGGCCATTACCCGCAAGCCATTGGTGCGTGGGAAGTTATGTTGAAGATCCTCCCGGCCGGTGATAAGCGTCTTGAGATGGTTCAGGCAAGCATAGAACAGGCAAAACAAAAGGCCGGCCTTGATCAGGTTAAACTGGCCGTCAACGTAACGCTTTCTGCTGATGCTCAGCAGAAACTTCCGCAAGATGGCACGGTCTTTATTTCTGTGACAGATGGCAGCAGCCCGGTGCCGGTTGCCGTTAAAAAACTGCCGCTGAGCCGCTTCCCGCTGGCAATCACGGTAGACGACAGCAATGCGATGATGCCAGAACGCTTGCTTTCTTCGCTGCATCAATTAAAAGTACGCGTTCGTATTTCACAGAATGGCCTGGCAACGCCAGCATCGGGTGACTGGTACGGTGACAGTCCGCTGACAGATTTTTCCGGTAACGGCCAGGTCAGCATTGAGATTAATCAGCAGGTTCCTTAATAAGGAACTGAAGATCAAAAACAGGGAGATATCCATGAACTTACGCCTGACTGGGCTGGCGTTTGCGACAGTTTTTCTGGTCGGTTGTGCCGGCACTTCCGGATCATCGGACAGTGAACAACAGGGACGATCTGATCCGCTGGAAGGCTTCAACCGGACGATGTTCAATTTCAACTACAACTATATGGATCCGTACCTTGTGCGGCCTGTCGCAGTGGCGTGGCGTGATTATGTGCCGCAACCTGCGCGTAACGGTACCAGCAACTTCCTGAGCAATCTGGATGAACCGGCCAGCATGGTCAACTCCTTGCTCAAAGGCGATCCGTACCGTGCCGCGATCCACTTCAACCGCTTCTTCCTGAACACTATTTTGGGGATGGGCGGCCTGATCGACGTGGCCGGGATGGCGAACCCGAAACTGGCACGTGAAGAGGCGCAGGGCTTCGGCAGTACGCTTGGACACTATGGCGTGGGCTATGGCCCTTACGTCGTGTTGCCGGGTTACGGCAGTGCGACCGCTCGTGATGAAGGCGGGGATCTGGTCGATGACCTGTATCCGATGCTCAGTTACCTGACCTTCTGGATGTCGGCGGGCAAATGGGTGCTGGAAGGCGTAGAAACCCGTGCTGAGTTGCTGGATTCTGACGGCCTGGTGAGAAATTCAGCCGATCCTTATCTGTTTATACGTGAAGCTTACTTCCAGCGTCATGACTTCCTGGCGAAGGGCGGCCAGCTGACACCACAGGTCAATCCGAATGCGTCGCTGATTCAGGGTGACCTGAAAGATATCGATTCTGAGTAACCAGTGGTTCAGTGAAGCCCGTAAAAAAAGCGCCTTTCGGCGCTTTTTTCATTTCCGGCATCAGAGTCTGTTGATCAGAAGCTGTAGTTAAAGTTCGCGCCGTATAGCATGGCGGTGCCTTTTGCCTGGAATTCATAGTTTGGTACGCCATCAGCCACTTTCTCGCTGATATTCACGGTCTGACCATGCATGTACGACACGCCGACATCGACGGAAGCATCTTTATTAAAGGCGTAAGTGGTACCGGCTGAAATCCAGAAGCGATCCTGATCCGGGATAGAAATCGTGCGGTTATCTGCCGGAACCGGGCTGTCATCAAAGGCAATACCGGTACGGAAGGTCCAGTTATCGTCGTAGTAATAAGTGGTACCCAGCGCTATGCGGTAAGCATCATGGTAGCCTTCATCTTTTTGGAACAGCGTCTGGCCGTTTGAACCGGTTGCTTTCAGTTCCTGGAACTGGCTCCAGCTGGTGTACGCCAGGCTGTAGTGAATCGCCCATTTTGGCGCGACACGGTTATAGCCGGACAATTCCCACATTTCAGGCAGATTCAGGGTTAATGCACCTGGCACGGTCTGGCCGCCGGTGCCGCCTAAGACCTGAGGAAGATTGCTGCGGTATTCGCCGTCAAAGTCGACTTTAACTTCTGAGCGGTAGGTAAAGCCGTAGCGGTTGTTATCATCCACTTCATACAAAATACCGGCGTTCCAGCCGTAGCCCCATTCATTGCCTTTCAGCTTGGCGGCTTCGGTATCTTCTGAGACCAGGCCTCTGGTTTTCAGCGGTAACAGTTCACCGGCTGTACGGGTGATTTTCGCTTTTGCGTATACCGCATCAAAGCCCAGACCGAAGCTAAAATGCTGATTCAAACGGTAAGCAACACTTAAGTTAGTGTTAATGGTTGTGAGGTCCGTTTCACCGCCGATCGGGCCTGCCGGATAGTTATCGTTAAATTCTGTTGCCAGCCCGTAGTTAGACGTCGCCGAAGCCCCCACTGCCCACTGGTCATTCAGAGGCATAATAAAGTGGATATTAGGGATCCACTGGCTTGGTGCAATGTTACTGGCATCGGTGCTTGCGCCCGTGACCGGAGATTTACCGGTAATGTTGACATCAGGATCGACATAAATCGCCCCGATGGAAAACGCCGGACGATTAAACATGGTCATGGTTGCCGGGTTACGGCTGCCGGACGCTGCGGTATCCGCAATTGCGCCTTCACCAGAGAAAGAGCGACCTAAACCCGCAGCGGTATATTCATTTAACTGAAAACCTGCTGCATATACGTTGGAGGAAACAATTGCCACTGCAGCTGCCAGAGCTGATCTTTTAAACAGGTTTTTCTGGTTCATGACCAAAACCTCAATTTTATGTTTTTATCAAACAATGTTACATGGAGTAACAATGAGCGCGGGATTGTAGGGTCCGTTATCAGTCTGACAAATCAGACCAGTGACGGAAGTATAGGTCTGACCTGTGGTGTAGTTGCAATAATGTTTCACAGATATTTCCTTTTTGATGCAAAAAATTGGATCGACTTAACAAAAAACCAACAATAAAAGTTCAATTAAGAAACGTTAAAGTAAACCGGGTGATTTAGTTTTAACCGTACCGACGCTTTTTGGTGATCTGGATCACCAAAAAGGCACATAAAAAGTAAGTGCTAGCTGTAGCCAGACCGGTGGCGTAAAATACAGGCTGAAAATAAATCTTTAATTCGCAAACAGGCCAGACGGTGGACGTTGCCGTTGATGCCGGGGAGAAAATTATGTCTGACGTAACCATGTCCTCTAAATCCACCCAACCTCTGCATTCCATCAACAAATGTGGCGCGGAAGAAACCGCAGCCTGTTGCTGTGTTGATGTGGGCACCATCATGGACAACACCGATTGCACCGCTTCTTACCTGCACGTCTTCGAAACCGAAGCGCAGGCCAAAGAAATGCTGCAAACCCTGACCGAACGCGCACGCGGCGTTGAATCAGAGCCTTGCGAAATTAACAGTAAGATTGAGAAAGTTGACGGTGGCGTTGAGCTGAAAGTAGATTTCACTTTCTCCTGCCAGGCAGAGACGATGATCTTCCAGCTCGGATTACGTTAATTAATCCTGCTTTTAAAATACCGCTGCCAGCCAGCGGTATTTTTTTGCCTGCCATTTCTTCCGCTTCTTTCTTCTCATTCAAATTTCAGAAAAATTTGCTGTTGCTCGCACTTCAATACCTTTCACTTTGCCAAATGTAAATACATGGTTAAAACTGAGTTATCAGGTCTGACCTCTTAAGACCCTATTTCCTCAGGAGCTTGTATGAATAAAGTCATTCCACTGGTGACGCGTGAAGGCGATCGCATTGCGATTGTTGACGGTTTACGCACGCCGTTTGCGAAACAGGCCACCGCTTATCACGGCATTCCTGCCGTCGATCTCGGCAAAATTGTGGTCAGTGAGCTGCTGGCAAAAAGTGGGATCGACCCGAAAGATATCGATCAACTGGTGTTCGGACAGGTAGTCCAGATGCCGGAAGCGCCAAACATTGCGCGCGAAATCGTGCTCGGCACGGGAATGAATGTTTCTACGGATGCTTACAGCGTTTCCCGCGCCTGCGCGACCAGTTTTCAGGCAGTGGCAAACGTTGCGGAAAGCATACTCAGCGGAACGGTCAGCGTCGGGATTGCCGGCGGGGCGGATTCTTCTTCAGTGCTGCCGATTGGCGTGAGTAAACGCCTCGCCAGAGCACTGGTTGACGTCAATAAGGCCCGCACGTTGTCGCAGCGTCTTTCGATTTTCAGCAAACTGAAATTACGCGATCTGTTGCCGGTTCCCCCTGCAGTGGCGGAATACTCCACTGGCCTGCGCATGGGCGATACCGCCGAACAGATGGCAAAAAGCCACGGAATTTCCCGCGAAGAGCAGGATGAGCTGGCGCACCGTTCGCATACGCTGGCCGCGCTGGCCTGGGAGCAGGGCTACCTGAAATCACAGGTGATGGCGTCACAGGTTCCGCCTTATCGCGAAGTGCTGGAAAAAGACAACAACATCCGCCTGAATTCGGAAATCGGGCAATACGCAAAACTGCGCCCGGCGTTTGACCGTAAACACGGCACTGTCACCGCTGCAACCAGTACGCCGCTGACGGACGGCGCTGCTGCCGTTCTGATGATGAGCGAATCCCGCGCTCGCGAATTAGGGCTTAAGCCGCTGGGGTATCTCACGAGCTTTGCGTTTTCCGCCATTGATGTCTGGGAAGATATGCTTCTCGGCCCGGCATATGCCACGCCGCTGGCTTTAGACCGCGCCGGGCTGACGCTGGCGGATCTGGATCTGATTGATATGCATGAGGCCTTTGCCGCGCAGACGCTGGCAAACATCAAAATGCTGGCCAGTGATGAATTTGCTCGTGAAAAACTGGGGCGCAGTCAGGCAGTTGGCGAAATCGACTGGGATAAATTCAACGTTTTAGGCGGTTCGCTGGCATATGGCCACCCGTTTGCCGCAACCGGTGCGCGGATGATCACACAAACGCTGCATGAATTACGCCGTCGCGGTGGAAAGTACGGGCTGACGACGGCCTGTGCCGCTGGTGGTCTGGGCGCCGCAATGATTCTGGAGGCAGCGCAATGAGGGACAACATGGACAACTCCGTGCTGACAGAACAGTCAGCCGCAGAGCCGGTTTCCGCTTTCTCGCTGATGTTTACGGCAGAACATGTCGGCATCATCACCATTGATGTTCCCGGTGAAAAAGTGAATACCCTGAAGGCTGAATTTGCTCAGCAAATTTGCGCTATTTTGCAAAAAGCGCAGCAGTATCCGAATCTGAAAGGCCTGGTGCTGGTTTCTGGTAAAACTGATTCCTTTATTGCCGGTGCGGACATTACGATGATTTCCGGCTGTAAAACGGCGGCACAAGCCAGCCAGCTGGCGCAAAAAGGCCAGACGGTTATGTCGCAGATTGCCTCATTCTCCGTGCCGGTTGTGGCGGCGATCCACGGTGCCTGCCTTGGCGGCGGGCTTGAACTGGCGCTGGCATGTCATTCACGGGTGTGCTCTCTGGATGATAAAACACAGCTCGGCCTGCCGGAAGTTCAGCTGGGGCTGTTGCCCGGTTCGGGTGGCACGCAGCGTTTACCGCGGTTAATCGGCACGCCGAAAGCGCTGGATATGATGCTCACGGGGCGCAGTATTCGTGCGAAACAGGCACTGAAAATGGGGCTGGTGGATGATGCCGTGCCTTATTCCATTTTGCTGAAAACCGCGCTGGAACGCGTCGCCAAAGGCCGTAAATCCCGGCCACCTTTACCGTGGCCGGCGCGTCTGGCGGGCGGCCCGCTGGGTAAAAGCCTGTTGTTCTATTTTGTGCGTAAACAGACCCGTGCAAAAACACACGGCAATTACCCGGCCACAGAAAAAATTATTGATGTGGTGCAGACGGGTCTCGATCAGGGCAGCGGAAACGGTTATCAGGCAGAGGCCAAAGCTTTTGGCGAGCTGGTCATGACGCCGCAATCTGCCGCACTTCGCGGGTTATTCTTTGCCTCGACGGCGCTGAAAAAAGAAAAAGGCGCTGACGCGGAGCCGTTGCCGGTTCGTCGCGTCGGGATCCTCGGTGGCGGGCTGATGGGCGGCGGCATTGCGAATGTTACCGCGACCCGCGCGGGGCTGCCGGTGCGCATTAAAGATATTAATCACGAAGGCATCCGCCACGCGCTGAAATACAGCTGGGATCTGCTGGAGAAAAAAGTCCGCAGCCGCAGGCTCACCCGTAACGAACAGCAGCGGCAGATGATGCTGATTTCCGGCACCACGGATTACAGCGGTTTTTCGCAGATTGATATTGTGGTGGAAGCCGTGTTTGAAGACCTGGCGCTCAAGCAATCTATGGTGGCGGAAATTGAGAAAAATGCCGCGTCGCGCACTATTTTTGCTTCAAACACTTCTTCTCTGCCGATTCATCAGATTGCGGAAAAGGCCACAAGGCCTGAGCAGGTTATCGGCCTGCATTATTTCAGCCCGGTAGACAAAATGCCGCTGGTGGAGGTTATTCCCCATGCGGGCACCAGCGCACAGACTATTTCGACCACGGTTTCACTGGCGAAGAAACAGGGGAAAACGGCGATTGTGGTCGGCGACAGCGCCGGGTTCTACGTAAACCGCATTCTTGCTCCCTATATCAACGAAGCGGCACGCTGCCTGCTGGCCGGTGAACCTGTCGATCACATCGATAACGCGCTGGTGAATTTTGGTTTCCCGGTCGGACCCATTCAGCTTCTCGACGAAGTGGGCATTGACGTTGGTACCAAAATCGGCCCGATTCTGGTCGAGGCGTTTGGTGAGCGTTTTGCCGCGCCTTCTGGCTTTGACGCTGTCTTGCAAGACGACCGCAAAGGCCGAAAAAATGGCAAAGGTTTTTATCTCTACGGCCAGAAAGGGCGCGGGGCGAAGAAAAAGCAGGTCGATCCGTCGGTCTACCGTTTGCTGAATGTCACGCCTAAAACGCAGTTGTCGGGCGAAGAGATCGCACAGCGCTGCGTCATGCTGATGCTGAATGAAGCCGTACGCTGCCTGGATGAAAATGTTATCCGCAGCCCGCGCGATGGTGATCTTGGCGCAGTCTTCGGTATTGGTTTCCCGCCGTTTCGTGGTGGGCCGTTCCGTTACATCGATACGCTGGAAGCCGCCAGCGTGGTGAAAACGCTGGAACAGCTGGCACAGCGGTATGGTGAGCATTTCACGCCGTGTGAAGGTCTGCGGCAACGGGCGGAGCAGGGGGCACGTTTCTGCCCCTGAGAGCGGTGCGCGAAAAGGTCGGCAGAGTGTGACCAATATCACTGCTTAATGCTGAGTTTCGCGACAATCTGGAACGGATCCTGCTTGCAGCCTGACGACAGCGCGCGGGATCTTTTTTATGGTGAGGCCGGCTTTGTGTACGAACAATCCCAAGCGGTTGATCTACAACCCGAGTGGTTAAATATTCGCCGCAATGGTTTACAAGCTGTAAGGGTTGGTGTAAAAAACAGCGTTTTCTTTACGCGAACTTTCAGGCAAAATGCCCGACCGCTGTTGCTGCACAGACAGAATCTGTGGGCACGGCGTGTTAAGTGGATGTACTGCCTTACAGTTATCTTGTAATGAGAAGGGTCGCCCGAACGGCGATCAAAAAGGCTGGGCAATGGGTAATACAGCACGCAAGGCGTTTCTGTATAGCGCTATTTTTGTTAACAAAAGCGGTGCAATATGCAAGTTGTAATTATGCGTCACGGTGATGCGGTTCTTGAAGCTGCCAGCGATTCGGTTCGCCCGTTAAGCGAATGCGGATGTGACGAATCAGTACATATGGCGGCGTGGCTGAATGGCCGGGGTATCAACATTGATCGCGTTCTGGTCAGTCCTTACCTGCGTGCGCAGCAGACACTCGAAAAAGTTCGTCAGTGTCTGGCTCTGCCTGAAAATGTTGAAATTGATATTCTGAAGGAACTGACGCCGGGCGGCGATCCAGCCCTGGTCGCCAGCGAACTGCAGCATCTGGCGCAGACGGGCGTCAACGCGGTACTGGTGGTTTCCCACCTGCCGCTGGTGGGCTATCTGGTCGCAGAACTGTGTCCGGGAGTTTGCCCGCCGATGTTCGCTACCTCTGCAATGGCGAGCGTGGAGCTGAATGCGCAAACCGGGCAGGGCAGCTTTGACTGGCAGTTTAGTCCGTGCCAGGTGATGGCAAAAGTGTAGTTTTTCGGGACGAAAAACGACACAAAGAAGGGCACAGCTTATGCTGTGCCCTTCTCGTTTCTGAATGCGGGTGATTTTTCGCGGTCAGCTGATTTTGTCATCCAGTTCAATGAGCACCAGCAGGGCCGCGGTGCCGCCTAACTCTTTTGGTGCCTGATGAAAGGCTTCAACGTCAGGATGCTGGGCCAGCCAGAGCGGGGTTTGCTGCTTGAGAATATGTTTGCCGTGGCCGTGCATGACGCACGCGCAGTGAACATGCTCGCGGCGGCAGGCGGCGATCAGCGCCCCTAATTCCTGCTTGGCTTCTTTCTGCGTTAATCCGTGCAAATCGAGAAACAACTCAGGGGAATAATCTCCGCGACGTAATTTTTTCAATTCAAAATGGCTGACGTCTGGCCGGATATGGCGCACCGGACCCTCTTCCTGCAACATCGGCTGGAATTCATCAGAAAAATAGTAGCTTGCGTCCACCTGCTCCTGAATCAGCTTTTTAGGTGACAGCTCTGTTACCTTTTTGCGCTTCGGGCGGTGTGTAATTATATCGTTTTTCAGGCGCTTGACGCCCGGCACAGCCTCGCGAAAGAGCGCGGTTTCCTCCGGGCTGAGCTGGTGTTTTTTCTTCATCTTTTCATCGTCATTTTCGCTCAATACGGACAGTGTACCTTTCGTCGCCCTGTGGTTTAAAGAAAACTCAGGGTTAAATTCTTCGAGACATCGCGCAAGTGCGTTGACTAGCTGCTGATTTGTGGCGGGCTTCGTGGCAAACTATGCGGAAAATTACGGGTTAAACGTCTGTTAAAAACCCTGTACTGCCTGGAGAACAAAATTGGACAAAATTTTCGTCGACGAAGCCGTCAGTGAACTGCATACCATTCAGGATATGCTGCGCTGGACCGTCAGCCGCCTGAACGCGGCCAATGTTTATTACGGCCATGGCACCGATAATCCGTGGGACGAAGCCGTGCAGCTGGTCTTGCCAAGCGTGTTTTTACCGCTCGACATTCCTGAGGATATGCACACGGCGCGCCTGACCTCCAGCGAACGCCACCGTATCGTTGAGCGCGTGATCCGTCGCGTCAACGAACGTATTCCGGTCGCCTATCTGACCAATAAAGCCTGGTTCTGCGATATGGAGTTTTATGTCGACGAACGTGTGTTAGTACCGCGCTCACCGATTGGCGAGCTTATCAGCAACCGCTTCTCCGGCATTTTGCATGACAAGCCACAGCACATCCTCGATATGTGTACCGGCAGCGGCTGTATTGCTATCGCCTGTGCTTATGCTTTCCCGGAAACGGAAGTGGACGCCGTGGATATCTCTGCGGACGCGCTGGCCGTGGCTGAGCGCAATATCGATACGCACGGCATTGAACACTGGGTTACGCCAATCCGCTCCGACCTGTTCCGTGAACTGCCGCCGCTTCAATACGACCTGATCGTCACGAATCCGCCTTACGTTGACGAAGAAGACATGTCCGATTTGCCGCAGGAATATCGCCACGAGCCTGTTCTTGGTCTGGCCTCCGGCACTGATGGCCTGAAACTGACCCGCCGTATTTTGGCCTGCGCACCGGATTATCTGACCGATGACGGCGTGCTGATTTGTGAAGTGGGTAACAGCATGGTGCATCTGATGGAGCAATACCCTGAGATCCCGTTCACCTGGCTGGAATTTGAAAACGGCGGCGACGGTGTATTTATGCTGACTAAACAGCAACTGCAGGATTGTGCAGAATACTTCACCGGCTACCGCGACTAAGTTCCGATACAGGCAACGATGGCCGGCAAATTGCCGGTCATCAGGCAATCAAACAAACAACATAATGGTTAAGGAGCCGTGATGGCAGGGAACAGTATTGGGCAGTTTTTCCGCGTCACTACTTTTGGTGAATCCCACGGCGTGGCGCTGGGTTGTATTATTGATGGCGTGCCGCCGGGCATTTCGCTGACCGAAGCAGACCTGCAACACGATCTCGACCGTCGTCGTCCGGGGACCTCGCGTTATACCACGCAACGTCGCGAAGCCGACGAAGTCAAAATTCTTTCCGGCGTCTTTGAAGGCGTGACGACCGGCACCAGCATTGGTCTGATCATCCAGAATACCGACCAGCGCTCGCAGGATTACAGTGCGATCAAAGACGTGTTCCGTCCGGGGCATGCCGATTACACCTACGAGCAAAAGTATGGCGTGCGCGATTACCGCGGCGGTGGTCGCTCTTCAGCTCGTGAAACGGCGATGCGTGTTGCTGCGGGTGCGGTAGCGAAGAAATATTTACTTGAAAAGTTTGGGGTGAAAGTCCGTGGTTATATGTCACAGATGGGCGATATCGTCTGTGAGCTGAAAGACTGGGATCTGGTCGAAACCAACCCGTTTTTCTGCCCGGATGCCAGTAAGCTGGAAACGCTGGATGAGCTGATGCGTGCCCTGAAAAAAGAGGGCGATTCCATCGGCGCGAAAATTACCGTCGTCGCGGAAAATGTCCCTGTTGGCCTGGGCGAACCGGTATTTGATCGCCTTGATGCTGATCTGGCGCATGCGCTGATGAGCATCAACGCGGTGAAAGGCGTAGAAATCGGCGATGGTTTTGCCGTCGTAGCGAAACGCGGCAGTGAAAACCGTGATGAAATTACGCCAAAAGGCTTCGAAAGCAACCATGCGGGCGGCATTCTTGGTGGGATTAGCAGCGGCCAGCCAGTGGTTGCACATCTGGCGCTGAAACCGACCTCCAGCATCACCGTTCCGGGGCGCACCATTAACCGTGAAGGCGAGCAGGTTGAGATGATCACCAAAGGCCGTCACGATCCGTGCGTGGGGATCCGCGCTGTGCCGATCGCCGAAGCCATGATGGCAATTGTGCTGATGGATCATTTGCTGCGCCAGCGCGCGCAGAACGGCGACGTTCATTCCACCGTGCCACGCTGGTAAGCCTTCGATGAAATTCTTACGCAACGTTCCTGCGTTTAAAATTGCCTGCGCCAGTCTTCTGGCGCTCGCGCTTTGCGCACCTGCTATGGCGGCAACGCCGTGGCAGAAAATTACTCAACCGATTTCCGGCGCACCGCAGGCGGTAGGCAGTTATGCCAACGGATGTCAGATTGGCGCGCAACCTTTGCCCCTGAACTCACCAGATTATCAGGTGATGCGTACCGATCAGCGTCGTTATTTTGGTCAGCCGGATCTGCTGGCGTTCATCACGCGACTCGGTACTCAGGCGCAGCAAAAAGGGCTGGGCACTATGCTGGTGGGAGATATGGCGATGCCAGCGGGCGGGCGTTTCAGCAGCGGCCATGCCAGTCATCAGTCCGGGCTGGATGTGGATATCTGGCTGCAACTGCCACGCCAGCGCTGGAGCGAGCAGATGTTGCTGAAACCGCAGCCGATCGACCTGGTCAGTGCTAACGGCAAATCTATTGTGCCGAGCCAGTGGCAACCGCGTATCGAAACGCTGATCAAAATGGCGGCGCAGGATAAAGACGTGGTGCGCATTTTTGTTAATGCGGCGATCAAACAACAGCTTTGTCAGGATGCGGGCGCAGACCGTGAATGGCTGCACAAAGTGCGTCCGTGGTTTGGTCATCGTGCGCATATGCACGTGCGTCTGCGTTGCCCTGCGGGCAGTACCGAATGCGAGAATCAGGCGCCACCGCCTCCGGGTGACGGATGTGGTGCAGAGCTGCAGAGCTGGTTCCTGCCGCCGAAACCTTCTACCGGTAAACCGGTGAAATCTGAACCACCTCCGTTGCCGCCGACCTGCCAGGCGCTGCTGGATAAACACGTTCTTTAATAACGTTTTGATAATTCTTCGCTACGTAGAGCAGGACTGATAGAGAAATGGACTGGTTGATTGTTGCCCCCTGGGTGTTAGTCGTTTTATTTTTCGTCGCACTGTTTGCTGGTTTCATTGATTCCATCGCGGGGGGAGGCGGGTTAATCAGCCTTCCTGCGCTGCTGGCGGCGGGTGTTCCTCCGGCGCAGGCGATTGCGACCAATAAATTGTCATCCATCGGCGGCTCCTTTTCCGCCAGCCTGTACTTTGTACGGCGTGGTGTCGTGGATCTCAACGATCAAAAGCTCAATATCGCCTGTACATTTGCAGGCTCTGTGATCGGCGCGATTTTGATCCAACATCTTCGTGCCGATATGTTGCGCCAGATCCTGCCGCTCCTGATCATCTGCATTGGCCTGTATTTTTTGCTGACGCCGCGCTTAGGTGAAAGTGACCGGGCGCGCAGGTTGAACGCATTGCCCTATGCATTGGTAGGCGGTGGTTGCGTCGGTTTCTATGATGGGTTTTTCGGGCCTGGTGCCGGTTCATTATATGCGCTGGCTTTCGTGACGTTGTGCGGGTTTAATCTGGCAAAAGCCACGGCACATGCAAAAGTCCTGAATTTCACCTCTAACCTGGGCGGGCTGATCTTCTTTATCCTCGGTGGCAAAGTGATTTGGGTGCTGGGATTTGTGATGGCGGCTGGACAGTTTATCGGTGCCCGGCTGGGGGCGAGAATGGTGCTCAGCAAGGGCCAGAAGATGATTCGCCCGATGGTGGTGGTGGTTTCCGTGGTGATGAGCTGTAAACTGATTTATGACAACCACGGTGCCGAAATCCACCAGTGGCTTGCCCTTCATATTTGAAGCTGCAGAATGCTTGCCCGAAGTCATGAAATAGGTCATTCAATCAAGGGTATATTGTCGCCCCTGATCTTACTTACAGAGTTTCACAGCCAATATGTCTGATTCGACTGCAACACATAACTATCATCAATTGATGGACATTTTTGATTCCTGTTTCTTTGAGGAATTCAACGTGCGCCTGGTGAAAGGCGACGACGAGCCTATCTATCTGCCCACTGATGAGCAGGAATCGTTTAACCGCATTGTGTTTGCACACGGCTATTACGCCAGCGGGATGCATGAAATCTCTCACTGGTGCGTTGCAGGCGCTGAACGCCGCAAGCTGGTGGATTTCGGTTACTGGTATTGCCCGGATGGCCGCGATGCGCAAACCCAAAGCGAATTCGAGAAAGTGGAAATCAAACCACAGTCTTATGAATGGCTGTTTTGCGCTGCTGCCGGCTTTAATTTCAACGTGAGCTGTGACAACCTGAGCGGCGATTGCGAGCCAGACCGCGTGGGCTTCCAGAACAAAGTGCGTGAAGAAGTACTCCGCATGCTGGATCAGGGCATTCCTGAAAGACCGGCGCGCTTTATTAAAGCGTTACAATCGTTTTACAATACCGCCCCTTTGACGCCTGCAGATTTCCCTGCGTTGCAGCCGATTGAATAAAAAAACAGAGTCCGGATACGAGGAAGAGTAATGATCGCAGAATTTGAAACGCGGATTTTAACGCTGATCGACGACATGGTCGAAAGCGCCAGCGACGATGAATTATTTGCCAGTGGCTATCTGCGAGGCCATCTGACCGTCGCGGTTGCTGAAGCGGAAGAGAATGGCGAACATACCGCCGAAGCGCTGAAAATTCGTGTTCAGGATGGTCTGGATAAAGCCATTAAAGCCGGTGAATTATCACCGCGCGATCAGGCTCTGGTTCAGGGCATGTGGGAAACTCTTTATCAGGCTTCATTACCAAACTAACCGGCATCTCAGTAAAAAAAGCGCAGCACGGTGTTACGGCTGCGCTTTTTTATTGCCTGAAAAGGGCAATCAGCGGGATTCGACCGGGCGGCCTTTGAGTAATTTTCTCACCCACATCCGGTTCGGATTCAGCGCGGCCAGCGTTTCACTGTCCAGCGGCAGTGGCTCACCGGCAATCTGCGCAGCCAGCACTTCTGCACCGAGCGGCGCAGAGCTCAGACCACGCGAACCGAGTGCGCCAAACAGGAACAGATTCTCATGCACCGGCGCATTGGCGACCGGACGATGGCGCTGAACGTCGAGATCTAACTTCTGATAACTTTCCAAAAGTGCATCGTAATCAGAAACCGACCCGATCATCGGCAGGTGGTCGCGCGTGGCGCAGCGCACGCCGTTCCGCGCCTGCGCGTCACTGACGTCCACGTCTTTAGGCCATTGCTGCTCCGGCAGGCAGCTCAGCAAACGCTGACGGTTTTCCTGCTGATCGTCTTCACGGTAATCCGTACATTTATCGGCACGATGATAGCTGGCACCGATGCAGTGATGCTGGTTGAGCGGATTCACCGGCGTCAGATAACCGTCGTAGCACAGCACTTGTTTAAGTTTGCTCAGTTCCGGCGTGGTGGGAATATGCGAAACCTGGCCGCTGACCGCATAAACCGGAAGCTTTTCACTCTGGGCAAAATCAGTGATATCCGCACCGTTTGCCAGCACTACGGCCTGATGGCGGGTTTCATGCCCATCGGCAAACTTCAGCGTCCAGTTTTCGCCCGCATCGCGGGTTAGCGCCGTGGCCCGCTGACGATAATGCACCGCTAATCCCTGCGTTTGCGCCAGCGCGATCAGCGATGCGGTCAGTTCCGCCGGGCACAGCCAGGCTCCCAGCGGATACGTGATACCGCCGCTGCCGCAAGGCAATCCGCATAATGCTTCAGCCTCGGCTTCACTCAGCCCTTTCGCCAGCCCTTCCGGCCAGTTACCGCCCAGAATTCCGTCAATTTTGCCCTGGCTTTTTTCGTCATACCCCAGTTGGGTTACACCGCTCCAGCCGTGATCAAAAGGCACGCCCAGCTTTTCCAGCTGGAAATACTGGCGACGGGCGAACGTAAAGGCATGTGCAAAGAACTGTTCCAGCGTGTCGCCCCGGCCATTGAGCAGCGGATAAACCGCGCCCTGACGGTTACCGGATGCGCCCAGCGCCGGTTTTTCATCGGCGCAGTACAGCGTTACGGCATAACCACGGCGCAACAGCGCCAGCGAAAGTACGGCGCTGGCGACGCCGCCGCCAAGAATTGCGAATTCAGTGGCATTTTTAGCAGACGGGCGGAAATACCACGGCGCAGGATGAGGAATATCAATTCCTGCGGGCAGAACGCCGGATAACATATGCCGCTTTTCACCGAACCCGGGCACTTTCGCGATGTCAAAACCCGCGTCCTGCAAGCCGCGGCGCACAAAACCGGCGACGGTGAAAGTGGCGAACGTTCCCTGCGGGCGGGTCATTTTGGCCATCGAACGGAAAAGTGCTTCCGTCCACATGTCCGGATTTTTTGATGGCGCAAATCCGTCCAGGAACCAGGCATCGACCTGCTGATTCATACTGGTGTCACATGCGGGCAGCAGGGTAGTCACATCGCCAAACCAAAGGTCGAGCGTGATGCGTCCGCCCGCGAGTAAAAGGCGGTGACAACCGGCGAACGGCATCGGCCATTGTTCGCAAAGCTCAGCGGAATACGCAGCCAGTTCAGGCCATTGCGCATGGGCAGCAGCCAGATCGCTGGCGGATAACGGGAATTTTTCGTAGCTGATGAAATGCAGGCGTTGCAGCGTGGCGCCGGGACTTTCAGCGCGGAAAGCATCGAACGCCTGCCACAGCGTCAGGAAGTTCAGCCCTGTGCCAAAACCGGTTTCGGCAATGATGCAAAGCGGGCGAGGGTGGGCGGAAAAACGCGCCGGAAAATGGTTGCCATTCAGAAAGACATGACGTGTTTCCAACAAACCGTCCTGATTGGAAAAATAGACGTCATCAAAATGTCGGGAAACAGGTGTACCCTGTTCGTTCCAGCTTAATTCAGCCGGCGTGATCGGGTTATGGCTCACGTGAAACTCTCTCAGTTCAAGGCGATGCCGGAGTTTAACGCTGCGTTTGACCTCGCGCAAATTTACCGCGATTTACACAAGGAATTGCTGATCGGACTTGTTCGGCGTACAACTGTACGCTAGAGTGCGTGACGAAATCCCAAATGGTGAATAGTACAAGAGGTATTAAATGAAACGTGCAGTGATTACTGGCCTGGGTATCATCTCGAGCATCGGTAACAACAAGCAGGAAGTTCTTGCATCTCTGCAGGAAGGTCGCTCTGGGATCACCTTCTCGCAAGAGCTGAAAGATGCCGGGATGCGTAGTCACGTCTGGGGTGATGTCAAATTAGACACCGCAGGCCTTATCGATCGTAAGATTGTGCGTTTCATGAGTGATGCCTCGATCTACGCTTACCTTTCCATGCAACAGGCGATTGAAGACTCCGGTCTGACCCCTGAAATGGTCTCTAACGAACGTACCGGCCTGATTGCAGGTTCCGGCGGCGGTTCTCCACGCAATCAGGTTGCGGGTTCAGACGGCATGCGTGCCAAAGGCCTGCGCGGCGTTGGCCCTTACATGGTGACCAAAGCGATGGCTTCCGGCGTTTCTGCCTGCCTCGCAACCCCGTTCAAAATTCGTGGCGTTAACTATTCCATCAGCTCTGCCTGCGCAACCTCTGCTCACTGCATCGGTAACGCGGTAGAAATGATTCAGCTCGGCAAACAGGACGTTGTCTTTGCCGGTGGCGGTGAAGAACTGTGCTGGGAAATGGCGTGTGAATTTGACGCGATGGGCGCATTGTCCACCAGCTACAACGAAACCCCTGAAAAAGCTTCCCGTACCTACGACAAAGCGCGTGACGGTTTCGTCATTGCAGGCGGCGGCGGTATGGTCGTGGTTGAAGAGCTGGAACACGCTCTGGCACGTGGCGCACATATCTACGCAGAAATCGTTGGCTACGGCGCAACGTCTGACGGCGCAGACATGGTGGCTCCATCTGGCGAAGGCGCAGTGCGTTGCATGAAAATGGCAATGAACGGCGTGGATACCCCAATCGATTACGTTAACGTTCACGGGACTTCTACCCCTGTCGGCGACGTGAAAGAACTGGGTGCAATCCGTGAAGTGTTCGGTTCCAAAACTCCGGCACTGTCTTCCACTAAAGCCATGACCGGTCACTCTCTGGGTGCCGCGGGCGTGCAGGAAGCTATCTACACCTTGCTGATGGCTGAACACGGTTTCATCGCGCCAAGCATCAACATCGAAAACCTCGATGAGCAGGCAGAAGGCATGGACATCATCACTAAACCGACTCAGCGCGAGCTGACGACTGTGATGTCCAACAGCTTCGGCTTCGGTGGCACCAACGCCACTCTGGTGATGCGTAAGCTGAAAAACGACAAATAACTCCTGTCGTTAAGCCATAAATTAAAGCCCGCTTAATGCGGGCTTTTTATATCCTTCATCCTTCAAGCCGCCTCTGCGTTGGCTTCGTTCGTTCACCCCGGTCACTTACTTCAGTAAGCTCCCTGGTTCATTCACTTGCCGCCTTGATGCAACTCGAATGATTTTGGATATCTAATCCAACATTTCAGGTACAATTTCGCCGCTTATTATTTTCACCTTGTTGACATAATGCTCTCACTCCAACGCCTTCATCACCGACATCGGCACTTCCCGGCCTGGCTGGGTATTGTGGCGATTTTGATGTTGTTTATCGCACCGGTGGTTTCTAAATCACTGGTGGCTGAGGGTGCGCAGCACATGATGATGCCCGGAATGGTGATGTCCGATATGGACATGCCGGACGGGGAAATGGCTGACATGGCGTTGTCAGACACCGAAACATCAGGTGAACATTGCCATCCGCAAGCCTGTAAAACGGCGCAACATGACACCGTGAAAGGGTTGCTTTCCGGAGACATGAGCGATGCTGCCTGCGGTTATTGTGTGCTGCTGGCGCATTTACCGCTGCTCGGTTTACAGGCCATGCCGATGCTCTGGTCGCTGGAGCTTTCCAGCCGCGCGCCTCCGCGTTCTCTCAGGCAACGTCCTGTTCCTTCGCTGTTCTTTACCGATTCACAACCCCGCGCCCCGCCTGTTTCCTGATATTCACTTTTTAAGCCATTCCTTTTCAGGTTAACGACGATTTTTCGGCGTTAGCGATGTGCTATTTGAAATTCAGGAAATCAGATTTATGAACCAGCCTGCAAACCTGCGTGCAAACGCGGGGGAAAAACTGCCTGCACAAACCGCGTTTCTCGCCCTGTTGCGGCGTCTGCATTTTTATATTGGTCTGTTTGTCGGGCCGTTTATTTTCGTCGCTGCGCTGACCGGCACGCTGTATGTGCTGACGCCGCAGTTCGAAAATTACCTGTACGCGGACGCGCTGTTTACCGGTTCACAGGGCGCATCACAGCCGCTTTCACGCCAGATAGAGTCGGCGACAAAAGTGGCGGGGATAAATCCAAAAATTTATGCCGTCAGACCCGCGCCGGAACGCGGAGATACCACGCGGGTGATGTTTTCGGATCCGCAACTGGGCGCGTCCAAAAGCCGGGCAATATTCATCGACCCGGTGACGCTGGCGGTAAAAGGCGATATGACAGTTTACGGAACCAGCGGGATTTTGCCGTTCCGCACCTGGCTGGATGACTTACATCGCGGGCTGTTACTGGGAGATATTGGCCGCGTGTACAGTGAACTGGCCGCCTCGTGGTTATGGGTAGCCGCGTTGGGCGGCATTGTTCTCTGGTTCACCGGTCGCAGAAAACCCCATGCGCCACGCAAGCTGAGCGAAAAAATTGCAAAGCAGCAGCGCAGCCGCCACTGGCACAGCACGCTGGGCGTGATTCTGCTGGCCGGGCTGTTGTTCTTTTCCGCGACGGGGCTGACGTGGTCGCAGTGGGCAGGGGACAATATCGGTGTTCTGCGTGCGCATATGGGCTGGATGACACCGGCGGTCAAAACCAGTTTATCTCCTGAGCCGGTGGCCGCTCCGGTGGATGAACATGCAGAACATCATGCGCACATGGCTGACATGCCGGATATGCCCGGTATGGACATGTCGGGTGATGCGATGCCTGCCGCACCGGCTGCCGTGGCGGTTTCCGCGCTCACTTTCGATGGTGTTGTTCAGGCGGCCAGGGCATCAGGTATTGAGGCGCGCCGGATAGAAATCCGCCCGGCTTATACCGCCGGTAAAGCGTGGACGGTGACGGAAGTTGACCGCAGCTGGCCAACACAGGTTGATGCGGTTTCCGTCGATCCGGCATCATTGCAGATTACCGATCACGTGCGTTTTGCGGATTTCCCGTTGCTGGCGAAGCTCACGCGTTGGGGCGTTGACGCTCACATGGGCATCCTGTTTGGCATCTGGAATCAGGTCATTCTGGTTGCCTTTGGCACCGGGCTTTGCGCGATGATCGCCTGGGGATACCGGTTGTGGTGGTTGCGTCGTCAGGGGGATGTCGGCAGCAGCCCGGCCATCACCTTGTTGCAAACCTGGAAACGTGTGCCTTTTGCCCTGCAATGTCCGATAGTGCTGGTCACTTTAGGGTTAGCGATTTCATTGCCGGTCATGGGCGGCAGCCTGGTTATCTTCCTGCTCATTGATATCTTGCGCTGGCAGCGTCAGAAAAAGGCGCTTAAAGCGGCCTCAGCCCTGAGCTGAAATATTTTTTTGGGGTGAATATCCTTCCGGCGGTGCAATATTTGCACCGCCGTTTTTTTATTTGCGCGATGCCTCGGGGAAATCACTTTTGGAGTGGCAGCGATTAATTTCTTCGGGTAACGTCAGCGCATCGGATAACCGGCTTTTTTAATTAAGAAAAACCATGCTTACAACAGCTTTCAGCACAGTTTTTAAACCCTTTCTGCGCGACCGGTTTTTGCATCTTCTGGTGTTGCTGGGCGTCGTCCTGACGCTGTTCCAGACTGAGAAAATCATGCAGTTTCCGCAGTTCGTCGACTGGGATACCATCATCACCTTACTCGGCCTGCTGATGCTGACCAAAGGCGTTGAAGTCAGCGGCTATTTCGATTTTGTTGGTCGCAAAATGATTAACGCCATCGACAACGAACGCAGGCTGGCGTTGTTTCTGGTCACGGCTGCCGCCGTGCTTTCCACCTTTATGACCAATGACGTCGCGCTGTTTATCGTGATCCCGCTGACGATTACGTTGAAAAAACTGACGTCGCTGCCGGTTACGCGGCTGATCATTTTCGAAGCACTGGCGGTGAATGCGGGCTCATTACTGACACCGATTGGCAATCCGCAAAATATCCTTTTATGGAATAAATCCGGCCAGTCATTCCTGCATTTTATCGGGCAGATGGCTCCGCTGGCGCTGGTAACGCTTGCCGCATTGCTGATTGTCACCGGTTTTTGCTTCCCGTCGCGCAGCCTTAAAAAAACGGCGAACAATCAGGGCTATCCGTTTCAGAAACGCCTTTTAGCCAGCTGCGGTGTGTTGTATGTCGTGTTTATAGCCTGCGTGGATCTGGGGCTGGCGCTGTACGGATTGCTCGCGGTGATTTTGTGTTTTCTGCTGCTGGCGCGAAAAGTTCTGCTGCGGATCGACTGGCCGCTGATTCTGGTGTTTATCGTGATGTTTATCGATGTGCGTCTGATTGTCGGGTTAGACGTTTTACAGCCGGTCTTTGCACGAATTAACGGACTGCCGGATTACGGACATTATTTGCTGAGCATCGGTTTATCTCAGGTGATCAGCAACGTTCCGGCGACAATCCTGATGATCAACTATCTGCCTTCCGGCCCGTTGCTCGCCTACGCCGTGAACGCCGGTGGCTTTGGCCTGGCAATGGGATCGCTGGCTAACCTGATTGCATTACGCATGGCGAATGACCGGAAGATCTGGCTGAAATTCCACTTTTACTCTTTCCCGTTTCTGCTGTTCAGCGGACTTGCAGGCTGGTTCCTGCTCCCGTTAATCAGCTGATCGCGCCGGTATCAATAGCGGCCAGCCGGTTAACGGCGGAAGTGATTTCAGCGGGCGTGAGGGCTGAAAAGCCCAGAAGCCAGCCATCACGATGCTGCACATGCGTTTCGTGCTGATTGAGAAACAACGGTGAAAGGCGCGGTGTTTCAACACCCGCTTTTGCGGCCAGTGCGCTGAGCCGCTGCTCTTGTCCTGCGGGCAAATGCGCCGCAAGCTGCAAGCCTCCGGCGGCAACCTGCGGGGTCAGCCAGTCAATTTTTTGCCGGATTTGCTCCAGCAGATGATCGCGGCGGCTGTGATAAAGCTGGCGGGAAAGACGCAGGTGCGAGGCGAAATGGCCGCTTTGCATAAATTCGGCCGTCACCGCCTGCATCAGCTGTGAAGAATGGCCGTCACTGACGGTGCGCAGCGTCACCATCGGTGCGACCAGTGACGGAGGCAGCACGATATAAGCCAGACGCAGCGACGGGAATAAAACCTTCGAGAAGGTGCCCAGATAAATAACCTGCTGATGCTTATCCAGCCCCTGCATGGCCGGAAGCGGGCGTCCGTCGTAATGCAGTTCGCTGTCGTAATCGTCCTCGATGATCCAGCTTTCCTGACGTTTTGCATAATCCAGCAAATGCAGGCGGCGGGGCAAAGTCAGGCTCACGCCGGTGGGGTAATGGTGAGAAGGTGTCAGATAGATCAGGCGCGGCGAAGGAGAGCCGGCAGCGGGATTGAGGCCATGCGCATCCACCGGAATCGCACAAAGGCGCGCACCGGCACTGGTAAATGCATTACGGGCTCCCGGATAACCGGGTTCTTCAAGCCAGACCGTATCGTTGGGATCAATCAGCAACATCGACAGCAGTTGCAGCGCCTGCTGGGAGCTGGTGGTAATCATGATTTGTTCAGCTGTACAAAGCACGCCGCGCGACTGTTGCAGATATCCGGCAATCGCCTGGCGAAGGGGCAAATATCCCAGTGGATCGCCATACCCGAACAATCGTTCGCCGTGCATGCGCAGTTGTTTAGCGGTGATTTGCTTCCAGATTTTCATCGGAAATGCGCGTAAATCGGGCGATCCTGCGGCAAAAGCCGTGGGGAACTGCGGATCGCTGCAACCACCGGTCGCCACAATGATCCGGCCACGCGATGAAAGCGTGGAGAGTTTTGCGGGTGCATTAGCGCTTGCACGTGGCACAGAAGGGCGGGGAAGCGACTGGCTGACGAACGTGCCTTTTCCGGTCTGGCGCTGTAAATACCCCTCGGCCTCTATCTGTGCATAGGCCGCTTCCACCGTAATGCGTGAGAGCTTCAAATCGGCGGCCAGCGTTCGAGAAGAGGGAAGCCGCTGCCCGGCGGCCAGCGTACCGGTATTAATCGCTTTCCGAACAACCGCGCAAAGCCGGTCGCGCAGGCCGGACATTTCGCCCGCGTTTTCAAAAAGAGTAATCAGTGCTGACGGTTGAGGCTGGGTAGCCATAATGGGTCTTATTGATAGACGATAATTGGTATTAATCATAAGGCCAAAAACAGAGATGATGAACCTGTTTTCAACACAGTAAATTGCAGAGGAAAATTTTATGTCACAGACGTCTTATGTTCTGGCTTACGAACCGCCTTCTCCTGAAGTCAGCGCAGCCTATTTGCAGTCAAAGCTGAGCTTTTATACCGATGCCGCTGATGTGGCAGCCGATTTACAAAATGGCGTGACCGGCATTGTGGTTATTGATGCCCGTTCTGCTGAACATTATGCGCGCGGTCATGTGCCCGGTGCGGTCAGTTTTCCGCATAAAAATATGACGGCGGAAAGCACCCGTGGCCTCAATAAAGGCCTGGTGTATGTGACGTATTGCGACGGGATTGGCTGTAACGGTTCTACGCAGGGCGCGTACAAACTGGCGAAGCTGGGCTTCCGCGTGAAAGAAATGATCGGCGGGTTGGATTTCTGGATCCGCGATCAACACCCGCTGGCAACGGGGGAAGAACGCGGGAATTATTCGCCGGAACATGCTCCGGACGATTGTGGTTGCGCTTAAAAAAGCATCCAAAGCAGGAAGACGACGACGACAAACGCAATGAACAGCAACGGTTTGCCGCCAGCAGCCTGCATGGAAGGCGGCAACATCGCGATGAACGGATTCATAATCGGTTTCGGATCGGTGCGTGCCACCGTTGTGAATGTATCGTCGGTATCTTCTGCCCGCGGGGAACGGTCAACCCGCTGGCTGAAGAGCACGCCAATCAGATCACTGACCTGCGCCTGATTCAGCGGTGTGGATAATGTTGCACTGAAATGATTCTCTGCATATTCCGTCAGCTGATGAATTTCATGCGTGCTGGCGGGTTGTTTGAGCACACTCAGCAATGTGGTCAGCGTCGGTGCGCTGGTTTGCTGGCTGAGTGAGGCTTTCACCTGCATAAATTGGCTGAGTAACTGGAAATGCTTCGCCGGAATCGGCTCCCCAACTTTTACACCCACCAGCGTAAACAGCTCATGCCAGACTTTGACCGGTGCTTCGCCAGTGGCTGCACTGAGACGGGTGACCAGTTGCTGAAGGTTATTATGCTCAGCAGGTAACAAAGGGCGATCGGTGACCGGCGTCTGCTGCGGTTGTGGAATATTCATCTGACGTGTCTGAATCAGATCCAGCACTTGTTGCAACTGCGGATGTGTCAGCTGGCTCAGAACGGTATGGCCAAAATTTTGTCGGATAAAATCACTGACGGCCTGACGATTGTTGCCCTGCGGCAACAGATCTGTCAGTTGTAGCATCAGCTGGCGTGAGGCATGGCTGTCCTGTGCCTGCACGAGTTTCCCTTGCAATAGCGCTTCGGCCTGCGGGAACTGCTGTGAGGTGATTTCCGCACCGTGAGGCAGGGAAAGGTCATGGCGCAGGTTGGCCCAGATTTCGGCTGATTTGATGGGCGTCAGCGCCATCAGTTTAACGATCAATTTTTCCAGCGTAGTGCGCTGTATCGGCGTTAACGGAAGCTCAGCCCCTGATTTAGCCGGAACAGCCTGCCCCTGTGGTTGTGTTCTGTTGTCGCCAACCGGCATGCCCGGGCCGCTCAAAGGTTGCATATCACCGTCCTTCGCTGGAAATTTAAAATATCACTTGAACTTCAGTTAAAAGTTGCAAGCACGGCGCAGAGCGCGGAAGCGCCTCATCATACCTGTAAAGTGTATTAATCGACACCGTGAATAGCAGGCAGCTTCAGATTCCTGAGGTTATTTTTTCGTAAAACGACGGGTAAAAATGTCTGGCGGAGCGCGAAAGTGGAAAACAGCAGTTCGCCACCTTCTTTTGTGGAGGTGGCGGAACGGTTAACGGGTTTATTTCTGAGTGTCAGCGTCCTGGCGTGCAAACAGCGGTTTGCGCAGACGTTGTGCCAGAACCACCCCGGCAAGTGTTATTCCACCGCCGATAATATGGTAGCTGTGCAGCTGTTCATGCAAAAACAGCACGGCAATAATAGCGGTGAAAATGGGAGACAGGTTCATGAAAATGGAGGCTTTGTTAGCTCCGAGGCGAATAACCCCCTGGATCCATAAAAAAGGCGCGATGATAGAGGCTGGGATCCCTGCGAAAAGCACCAGCGGGATATTGTGTGCGTTCAGGCTGACGTCGTTTGCCATCAGGAAATTAGGCAGCAACAGTAAAACGCCGAAAATAATCTGCACATACAAAGACTGCCAGTTAGGTAACGGAATTGCCCAGCGCTTGGTCAGTACACCATAAAGTGCATACGACGCTGACGCGGCAAACATCATCAGCTCGCCCTTGCCAATCCCATGCTGTAGTAACTGCGTCGGATCCCCCGCGCTGACCAGCCAGATCAGCCCGCCGAACGAGATAACGCTGCCCAGAGCCACGCCGACAGTAGGAACAACACTCAGGACAAACAGCCCAATCAGCACCGTCAGCAGCGGGATCAGTGAGTTCAGGATCCCCATGAACAGCGCGCTGACGCTGTGCGCGGCGTAGTACGCGAGGCTCTGATACAGCACCATCCCCAGCAAACCGAGGATCAGCAGTTTCCATCCGTATTGTTTTACCGTCCGAAGGTTGCGTAACAAGCCGGGAAGGATGAACGGGGTGAGCGTCAGTAAAGCCAGGAGCCAGCGGTAGAAGGAGATCGCTGCCGGATCTATCGCACTTGCTGATGCTTTACTGACCACCGCATTCAGCGACCAAATCAGTACAGCCAGCAACGGAAAAAGTACATTCATTAAAAATCATCCCTAAGTAAATCGTCACGCCAGTGTACGGTTGTCTTATTCGTTATATATAACGATAATCAGACAATACTTCGCGCAATTCTGACAATCCCGGTATGGCTCACAGACAAAGGTTTTTATGTCACTTCCCCGTTCTTCTCTGCCCCGATATTACCCGCCCCTGCCAGAAAAAACGCCGTTAACTTTGCTTTTTCGCGGTGAGATTGTCGAAGGGAATTCTGAATACGTGCAGCATTCTCATCCGTGGAGCCAGATTATTTGCGTGAAATCCGGCGTTCTGGCGATGATGGTGGCCGGGCAACGTTATCTGGCACCGCGCGAATTCGCCATCTGGTTACCCGCCGGGATTCAGCATTCCAGCTACAACCGCAAAGAGACGCGCTTTTGTGCCATTGATATCGCGCCTGATCTGGATGAAAATTTACCTTCCGCCCCGTGCCTGCTGACGCCGACAGCCATTTTCAACGCGATCGCTGATGATTGCTTCTCACGAAACCTGACGGAACCGCAAACTGAAGCGGATCTGCGCATGTGCCGTGTATTACTGGATCAAATCAGTCTGGCACCCCGTCAGGACACTTATTTACCGATGTCCGAAAATAAGTTGCTGGCTCCGGTACTGGCCGCGCTGGAAAAAAATCCTGCGGATAACACATCGCTGGCGCAATGGGCAACGCGGGTGTATACCACCGAGCGGACACTGTCGCGACGATGCGTGCAGGAACTGGGAATGGGGTTCGCGGAATGGCGGCAGCGCCTGCGTTTTTTACATTCCATTTCTTTGCTGGAGCAGGGGAAAACCGTGCATGAAGTCGCACTTGATGTGGGCTACAGTTCGTCTTCGGCATTTATTGCTATGTTCCAGCAAATTTCAGGCACCACGCCGCAGCGTTTTCGCAATGACAGGTAAACCTGTGCCCTGAAAGTTGGGATCTGCCCTGTATCGTGGCAAAATTGATGCCCTCTTTATTTTCTATTCTTTCTTTAGGCCATGCTGCCGGAGACAAACGTGAAAATCCTGGTTGATGAAAATATGCCGTATGCCGTCGAGCTTTTTAGCCGGTTAGGCACTGTGCTGGCTGTTCCTGGCCGTCCTATCCCACAAGATGCCCTGAACGACGCTGATGCGCTGATGGTGCGTTCTGTGACCAAAGTGAACGAAAGTTTGCTGGCGGGAAAACCGGTGAAATTTATCGGAACAGCGACAGCGGGCACCGATCACGTTGATGATGCCTGGCTGGCCACGCAGGGGATCGGTTTTTCAGCCGCGCCCGGTTGTAATGCCATTGCCGTGGTCGAGTACGTATTTTCTTCATTACTGATCCTTGCCCAGCGCGATGGTTTTCAGTTGCGTGGTAAAACGGTCGGGATCATCGGTGTGGGCAATGTCGGTTCGCGCCTGAACGCCCGTCTGGAAGCGCTGGGTATCCGCACGTTGCTTTGCGATCCACCCCGCGCCGATCGCGGTGACGCCGGTGAATTCTGGCCGCTGGAAAAGCTGGTCGCCGAAGCCGATATTCTGACGTTCCATACTCCGCTGAACATGTCAGGCCCATATGCCACGCATCATCTGGTCGATGCGGATTTACTGGCGCGTCTGCCTGCTGACCGCATTCTGATCAATGCCTGCCGGGGGGAGGTCGTGGACAACGCCGCGCTGCTTGATGCGCTGAACGGAAGCAAAAAACTGACCGCCGTGCTGGATGTCTGGGAACCGGAACCGGATTTATCGCTGGCATTGCTGGATAAAGTCGCCATCGGGACTGCGCACATCGCCGGTTACAGCCTGGAAGGGAAAGCGCGTGGCACCACGCAGGTTTTCGAAGCCTTCAGCCAGTTTATCGGACAACCGCAAACCGTGACGCTGGGATCCCTGCTGCCAGCGCCGGAATTTGCTGAAGTCACCTTACGCGGTGCGCTCAGCGAAGCCAAACTGCTGCGGCTTATCCACTTAGTGTATGATGTGCGCCGCGATGACCGGCCTTTACGCCGTGTCGCCGGTAAACCGGGTGAATTCGACAAGTTGCGCAAGTTTTATGAGGAGCGCCGCGAGTGGTCATCTTTACGCGTGATTTGCGACGATGCCGCAACCGCAGAAACGCTGAAAAAACTGGGTTTCAACAGCCAGTTGGGCTGATTTGAGCCTCGCCTTAACATGGCCTTAAGCTTTTTCGCTTACAGTGATGCGATAACTATTTGAAAGCCGGGCGGTGATTATTCATCGCCCCTTGTATTTTGTACTTTTATTTTCTGGAGAATACCAACATGTCTGATGGCTGGAATATTGCGCTGCTTGGCGCGACGGGCGCAGTCGGTGATGCGTTACTGGAATTATTGGCTGATCGTCAGTTCCCGGTTGGTGAGCTCTTCCCGCTGGCCAGTGAACGCAGTGCGGGTCAGACGGTGCGCTTTAATGGCAAAAGCCTGCGCGTACAGCAGGCGTCCGAATTTGACTGGTCGCAGGTTCAGCTGGCGTTTTTTGTTGCAGGCCACGAAGCCTCTGCATTATATGCCGAAGAAGCGGCAAACCAGGGCTGCCTGGTGATCGACAGCAGCGGCCTGTTCTCGCTTGAACACGATATTCCTTTAGTGGTGCCGGGCGTAAACCCTGATGCGTTGTCGCATTACCGCAACCGCAATATTGTTGCCGTTGCTGATAGCCTGACCAGCCAGCTTCTGACCGCAATCAAACCGCTGACCGAACAGGCCGGGCTTTCCCGCCTGCACGTCACTTCGCTGCTGTCCGTTTCTGCTCTGGGTAAAGCCGCCGTGGACGATCTGGCCGGGCAAAGCGCCCGTCTGCTCAACGGCATTCCGGCAGAAGAAGGCATTTTCAGTAAGCAACTGGCGTTTAACCTGTTACCGCTGGTGAGCGATGAAGAAGGCAGCGTTCGTCAGGAACGTCGTCTGGTCGATCAGGTTCGTAAAGTCCTGCAAGACGATGGCCTGCCAATTTCCGTCAGTTGCGTGCAGTCACCGGTATTTTATGGTCATGCGCAGATTGTGCATCTCGAAGGATTGCGCCCGCTGTCTGCTGAAGAAGCGCGCACAGAACTTGAGAGTATCGATGATATCAATCTCAGCGATGAAGATGATTTCCCGACACAGGTCAGTGATGCATCCGGTAACGCCAATCTGAGCATTGGCTGCATCCGCAATGACTACGGTATTCCTGAGTTACTGCAATTCTGGTCCGTCGCAGACAATGTGCGTTTCGGCGGAGCTTTGATGGCGGTTGAAACGGCCGAAAAGCTGATCAATGAGTACTGGTACTGATTATGTCCGATGAAGTGGTTGCTGACGTCGCCGTTCCGGTTGTTGCGGGGCGCGTGGCGTTAGGCATTGAGTACAATGGCAGTGAATATTATGGCTGGCAGAGGCAGCAGGGTGCGGCAAGTGTTCAGGAATGCCTGGAAAAGGCCCTGAGCCGCGTGGCCGATGCCCCGATTGTGGTGCTCTGCGCCGGTCGTACCGACGCGGGTGTCAGCGCCACCGGGCAGGTGGTGCATTTCGACACGCCGGTTTTGCGCAAAGATGCCGCGTGGACGATGGGCGTCAATACCCATCTGCCGAAAGATATCGCCGTGCGCTGGTGTGCCAGTGTTCCTGAAGATTTTCATGCACGTTTCAGCGCTACCGCACGCCGTTATCGTTACGTGATTTACAATAATCGCTATCGTTCGGCGATTTTGCATACCGGCGTCACGCATGTCCATATGCCGCTGGACGTTGAAAAAATGCAGGCCGCCGGGCAGGCACTGCTTGGCGAGAACGATTTCACGTCGTTTCGTGCGTCCCAGTGCCAGTCGCGCACGCCGTGGCGTTATGTGATGCATCTTAACGTCAGCCGCCACGGTCACTATGTGGTGGTGGATATTAAAGCCAACGCTTTTGTGCACCATATGGTGAGAAATATTGTTGGCAGCCTGGTCGAAATCGGTGCCGGAAATCAGCCGGTGGGCTGGATGGCAGAACTGCTGGCGGCGAAGGATCGTAACCTTGCCGCAGCGACCGGAAAGCCGGAAGGGTTATATCTGGTATCTGTTGATTACCCTGAGAAATTTGCATTACCTCAGGTCAGTATGGGCCCCTTGTTCCTGGAAGATTAGGGAACAGTACACGTGATTTTAACGCCACGTTTTAAAGAACACATGGGACGGTAAATCAGATGAGTTTTATCCACTTTATTATTGATTTTATTCTACATATTGATGTGCATTTAGCGGAGCTGGTTGCGCAGTACGGCATCTGGGTTTACGGGATTTTGTTCCTGATCCTGTTTTGCGAAACGGGGCTGGTGGTGACGCCCTTTTTACCGGGGGATTCGCTGCTGTTTGTGGCAGGCTCGTTAGCTGTTTTGCCAGGTAACGACATTAACGTGCACGTAATGGTGTTGCTGATGGCTATTGCGGCGATCCTTGGCGATGCCGTGAACTACACTATCGGACGGGTGTTTGGTGAGCGGCTGTTCAGCAATCCGGATTCGAAAGTTTTCCGTCGCAGTTATTTAGACAAAACGCACAAATTTTACGAGAAACATGGCGGCAAAACGATTATTCTTGCGCGCTTCGTGCCAATCGTCCGGACTTTTGCGCCGTTTGTGGCCGGTATGGGGCATATGTCCTACCGACATTTTGCGGCCTATAACGTGGCGGGTGCGCTGATTTGGGTGCTGCTGTTTACCTATGCAGGGTACTTTTTCGGAACCTTGCCATTCGTTCAGGAAAATCTGAAATTACTGATTGTTGCCATCATCGTGGTTTCGATTCTGCCGGGTGTGATAGAAATCTGGCGGCACAAACGTGCGGCGGCGAAAGAAAAGCGTCAGCAGGATTAATTCCCGGCGTTTTTGGCGTAAGCGCTTTAAAGTTTAAGACATTAAACCAGAGGGTAAGACCAGTTTTTTATCCACAGTGTCTGGCCGTTATGGTTTAATGAGCGACAATTTATGGTCTGTTCCTGCGAACAACCCTTCTGTGATGCGGTGTGTGAGGTTTTTTATCATGCCGCGCACAGACGTATTTGGGTAAGTTTAGGGGACTTGTTACAGCATGAACAGCGGACTGGCTTCGGCCGGGTTCAAACAGAAAGGTTATCGATGAGCTGGATTGAACGAATTCTTAGTAAGAGCACTGACTCGCAAACCCGTAAGGCAAGCATTCCTGAGGGCGTCTGGACTAAATGTGACAGCTGCGGGCAGGTACTTTATCGCGCCGAGCTTGAGCGCAACCTTATGGTGTGCCCTAAGTGTGACCACCACATGCGCCTTACCGCGCGTATGCGTCTGTCCACTTTCATGGATGAGGGCAGTGAGGTTGAATTAGGCAGCGAGCTTGAGCCTAAAGATGTTCTGAAGTTTAGAGATTCCAAGAAATATAAAGATCGTCTGGTTGCTGCTCAGAAAGAAACCAACGAAAAAGACGCGCTGATCGTCATGAAAGGCACCTTGTTCGGTATGCCAATTGTGGTGGCTTCATTTGAATTTGCCTTCATGGGCGGTTCAATGGCGTCGGTGGTTGGCGCTCGCTTCGTGCGTGCCGTTGAGCAGGCGATAGAAGATAACTGCCCGCTGGTGTGTTTCTCTGCCAGTGGCGGTGCGCGTATGCAGGAAGCGCTGATGTCGCTGATGCAGATGGCGAAAACCAGCGCGGCGCTGGCGAAATTGCAGGAACGCGGCTTGCCGTATATTTCTGTACTGACTGACCCGACGATGGGCGGCGTTTCTGCCAGCCTCGCCATGTTGGGTGATATCAACGTCGCCGAGCCGAAAGCGCTGATCGGTTTTGCCGGTCCACGCGTTATCGAGCAAACCGTCCGTGAAAAGCTGCCGCCGGGCTTCCAGCGTAGTGAATTCCTGATCGAGAAAGGCGCGATTGATATGATCGTCCGTCGTCCGGATATGCGTGCCAAACTGGGCAGCGTTCTGGCGAAGCTGACCGGTCAACCCGAGCCGAATGTGGTTGACGTCCATGTTGCTGTCAACGGTTCTGCCGCTGATAACCAGGATGCCTGATCGAACAGAGTAAAAGCCGGTCAGTTTTCAGGGCGGCCATCTGTTGCTGTGCCGCCCTCGCTGTTCTTCTGCAAAACAGGCAGCCCGTGCTTTTACTCTGTCGGTGAGATCTGACAAAGAGGGCATTGCCTGCTGTCACAGTCTGGTGATGTAGTGTCGAAGTGAACCTGACATAGGTTAAACGGGACTCATGCAAAATCAACTTATCCCCCAAGCCACGTCGCCTTTGGCCACGTGGCTTTATTATCTTGAAAATCTCCATTCTCAGGCTATCGAGCTTGGCCTTGACCGGGTCAAAGCGGTGGCGACAAAACTCGATTTGCTGACACCTGCGCCACGCGTTTTTACCGTCGCAGGAACCAACGGCAAAGGCACCACCTGTGCGACGCTGGAAGCCATTCTGATGGCCGCTGGCTATCGCGTTGGCGTGTACAGCTCCCCGCATCTGGTACGTTACACGGAGCGCGTGCGTATTCAGGGCGAAGAGTTGCCAGAATCGGCGCATTGCGAATCTTTTGCTGTGCTGGAAGCCGGGCGGGGCGATATTTCCCTGACCTATTTCGAGTACGGCACGCTGTCGGCGTTGCAACTGTTTAAACAGGCGAAACTGGATATTGTCATCCTCGAGGTCGGGCTTGGCGGGCGTCTGGATGCGACCAATATCGTTGATGCGGATGTGTCGGTCGTCACCAGCATCGCGCTGGATCATACTGACTGGCTGGGCTCGGACCGCGAAAGCATTGGCCGCGAAAAAGCCGGTATTTTCCGCTCAGGCACGCCCGCTGTGGTCGGTGAACCGGATATGCCGCAGTCGATTGCCGATGTGGCAAAAGAGAAACACGCTGATTTGTACCGCCGGGGTGAAAGCTGGAATTTTACGGCAAGTGCTGGAAACTGGCGCTGGACAGCTTTGCAGGATGGCCAGGAAGTCACCATACTCAACGGATTACCGCTGCCGAATGTTCCGCTGCCGAATGCTGCGACGGCGCTGGCTGCGCTGCATTATTCTACGCTGGATATTCCTGAAGAGGCGTTACGCAACGGCTTACAGCGTGCGGCGTTGCCGGGACGTTTCCAGACGGTCAGTGAATCGCCGCGCCTGATCCTTGACGTGGCACACAACCCGCACGCCGCTGCATATCTGGCCGGACGCCTGGCTGAACAGCCGCGCAATGGCGGGAAAGTACGTGCGGTGGTGGGAATGTTGAAAGACAAAGATATTGCCGGTACGCTGGCTTGTCTGTCGCCTCAGGTGGATGAATGGTATTGCGCACCGCTGGAAGGGCCACGTGGCGCCAGCGTTGAAGAACTGGCCTCACATCTGCCTCAGGCACGCCGGTTCGATGATGTGGAGTCTGCCTGGAGACAGGCTATGCAGGAGGCGGCTCCTCAGGATATTGTGATCGTCTGCGGTTCGTTCCACACCGTAGCGCACGTAATGGATGCTATAGATACGGGGAAAACCAGTGGCAAGTAAGTTTCAAAATCGTCTGGTCGGGACGGTCATTCTGGTAGCGCTGGGCGTTATCATTTTGCCCGGTTTACTCGACGGCAAGAAAAAGCATTACGAAGACGAATTTGCGTCTATTCCATTGGTGCCAAAACCGGGTGATGTTGAGGAGCAGGATTCCGTACCGCCTGTGACGCAATCATTGCCTGCTCAGCCGCCGGAAGGTGCTGATCAAGCCATGAACGCCGGGCAGAATGACAGTGCGGCAAATAACACCCGCGCAGCCAGCCAGGGTAATGTGGCACCGGGTAATACCACGGTAGAACCGCCGCCGGTCACGACGCTCCCTGAGCAGAAAAAGCCCGTGCTGGTGAAACCTCCGGTTCAGAAGCCAAAAGTCATCGAGCCTAAACCGATGGTGGAAGCGAAGCCGACGGTGAAACCAAAGCCTGTCGAACAACCGAAACCGGTTGAGGAACCGAAAGCCGTTGCTGTGCAACCTCAGCCTCAGTCTCAACCCGCGCCGCAAGAAAAAGCGCCTGCAGGACAGTCTTACGTTGTGCAGTTGGGGGCGTTGAAAAATGCCGCGAAAGCGACCGAGATTGTTGCGACTCTGCGGCTTTCCGGGTTCCGTGCTTATTCTGTTCCGGCGACGCCGGTGCAGGGACAAATCACGCGGCTTTATGTGGGCCCGGATGCGTCAAAACAAAAACTGGAAGCTTCACTCCCTCAGCTGCAACAGCTCAGCGGGTTAGGCGGACAGGTGCGCGCTTATTCGGCGCACTAATCTTGCGGTTCCCCGTGAGAACGGGGAGGCCGGAAGGCATTAAAAACACAAAAAATACCAGGGAGGGCACAAGCGATTTGTGCCCTTTTTCTATAAGATCTGCGGGTTCGGATTTTATAGGTTTATGCTGCGGTTGAGGTTTTTTTAATCGCTATTATTAATTTGTCTGACCGGCAGATTTCCCCTACGCAAACGTTTTCTTTTTCTGTTAGAATTCGCCGCGAACTGGATGCCGGGGCAGACGTGACTGGATTAGACACTGGAATAGTTAATGGTCTGGATTGATTACGTCATCATTGCGGTTATCGGATTTTCTGCTTTAGTCAGCTTAATCCGTGGCTTTGTTCGCGAGGCTTTATCGTTGGTAACCTGGGCTTGCGCCTTTTTCGTTGCCAGCCATTATTACCCGTACCTCGCCATCTACTTCACGCGTTTCGAAGATGAGTTAGTTCGAAACGGGATCGCAATTGCCATCTTGTTCATCGCGACGTTGATCGTAGGTGCAATTGTCAACTATGTGATTGGTTCGCTGGTGGAAAGAACCGGGTTGTCCGGCACTGACAGGGTGTTAGGTGTGTGCTTTGGCGCGCTGCGCGGGGTGTTAATTGTCTCCGCGATGCTGTTCTTCCTGGATACCTTCACCGGTTTTTCACAAAGTGAAGACTGGAAGCAATCCCAGTTGATCCCACAGTTTAGTTATATCATCAGGTGGTTTTTTGACTACCTGCAGAGCACGTCGAGTTTCTTGCCAAAACATATTTAGTTCTGGCAGCGCTGAAGAGGAAAAGACAACATGTGCGGTATTGTCGGTATCGCCGGTTTCATGCCGGTAAACCAGTCGATTTATGACGCGTTAACGGTGTTACAACACCGTGGGCAGGATGCCGCGGGCATCACGACCATTGATGCGAATAATAACTTCCGTTTACGTAAAGCGAATGGCCTGGTGAAGGATGTTTTCGAAGCCCGCCATATGCAACGCTTACAGGGCAACATGGGTATCGGCCATGTGCGCTACCCAACGGCTGGTAGTTCCAGCGCTTCAGAAGCTCAACCTTTTTACGTCAACTCTCCGTTCGGCATCACGCTGGCCCACAACGGTAACCTGACCAATGCTCACGAATTGAGAAGTAACCTGTTCGAAGGCCAGCGCCGTCATGTGAACACCACTTCCGATTCTGAGATCCTGCTCAATATTCTGGCGAGTGAACTGGACCGTTTCCAGCATTACCCGCTGGAAGCCGACAACATTTTCGCCGCTGTGGCTGCCGTGAACCTGAAAATTCGTGGCGCTTATGCCTGCGTGGCGATGATCATCGGCCACGGTATGCTGGCGTTCCGTGACCCGCACGGTATCCGTCCGCTGGTTATCGGCAAACGTACGCTGGAAGATGGCCGCAATGAGTACATGGTGGCGTCTGAGAGCGTAGCGCTTGATACGCTGGGCTTTGAGTTCCTGCGTGATGTCGCGCCGGGCGAAGCGGTGTACATCACCGAAAAAGGCCAGCTGTTTACGCGCATGTGTGCTGAGGATCCGCAGTACAACCCGTGCCTGTTCGAGTACGTGTATTTCGCACGTCCTGACTCGTTCATCGACAAAATTTCCGTCTACAGCGCCCGTGTCCGCATGGGTGAAAAGCTGGGCGCGAAAATTGCCCGTGAATGGGAAGATCTGGATATCGATGTGGTGATCCCAATCCCGGAAACCTCCTGCGATATCGCGCTGGAAATCGCGCGTATTCTGGATAAACCGTACCGTCAGGGTTTTGTGAAAAACCGCTACGTGGGCCGTACCTTTATCATGCCGGGGCAGCAGGAGCGCCGTAAGTCAGTTCGTCGTAAACTGAACGCTAACCGCGCGGAGTTCCGTGATAAAAACGTTCTGCTGGTCGATGACTCCATCGTGCGTGGCACTACCTCTCAGCAGATTGTTGAGATGGCGCGTGAAGCCGGTGCGAGACGTGTTTATCTGGCCTCGGCTGCGCCGGAAATTCGTTTCCCGAACGTTTACGGCATTGATATGCCAAGCGCGAACGAACTGATTGCACACGGTCGCGAAGTCAGCGAAATCAATCAGATCATTGGTGCCGATGCGCTAATCTTCCAGGATCTGAGCGACCTTATCGCCGCAGTGAAAGAAGACAATACCGACATCGAGAAATTCGAATGTTCAGTTTTCGACGGTGTTTACGTCACGAAAGACGTTGACCAGAACTATCTGGAATACCTCGAAGCACTGCGCAACGATGACGCTCAGGCGCTACGTGGCCAGCAGGAAGCTGAAAATCTTGAGATGCATAACGAAGGCTAATCAGCGCGTTGCTGACAGTCTCTGATACGCGCCCCTCCGGTGACCTGACCGGGCGGGCGCGTTTTTTTATGCCTGAATTTATGTCAGTATTGGCGCTATCGGGTCTGGTACCATTTTTCTGAGGCAGTGTTCATGAAACGACTTATCGTCGGTATTTCCGGCGCCAGCGGCGCAATTTACGGTGTCAGACTATTGCAAGTTTTGCAGAGCGTGCCGGATATCGAAACTCACCTGGTGATGAGCAATGCTGCCCGCCAGACACTGACGCTGGAAACCGATCTGTCGCTGCGTGAAGTTCAGGCTCTGGCCGATGTGGTGCATGATTCCCGCGACATCGCCGCCAGCATTTCGTCGGGTTCATTTAAAACGGCAGGTATGGTGGTGTTGCCATGTTCAGTCAAAACGCTTTCCGGCATTGTGAACAGCTACACTGACGGCCTGCTAACCCGCGCGGCGGACGTGGTGCTTAAGGAAAGACGTCGGCTGGTGCTGTGTGTCCGCGAAACCCCGCTGCATCTGGGCCATTTACGGCTGATGACGCAGGCCGCTGAGCTGGGCGCAATCATTATGCCGCCGGTTCCGGCGTTTTATCATCGTCCGGCGACGGTCGGGGATATCATCGATCAAACCGTCAACCGGGTCATTGATCAGTTTGATATTGAACTCCCGCAGGACTTATTTGTTCGATGGCAGGGCAGTCACTAAACGTTAACATCCCGTTACGCACTCATTTCGCGCAAGAAGGTAACATTGCACCAACAATGATCACAATTTGATTCATTGAGGTGCATTAATCTTCAGGGCTTCAGCTATTCTTCCTTCAGACCTTTGAAAACTTTCATTATCCCGATGCTTTTTTGAACGGTTTTCGTTCTCCTGCCGGTGAAAATCACGGTACGGAGAAACGGCACGAAACGTGCATGAGAAAACCTGGCAAAAAGCCATTTGCGCCGTTCAGCAAACTATAAAAAGATGTTCATTCACGCACACACAATCACAACAGATGAATAATCACTGAGGCTAATGTATGAAAAAGTTGTTCAAGGTTCTTCCGCTGGTTCTGGTCTTAGCCAGTGCAGGTAGTGCATTTGCTGCCGCGCCTAAAGCAATTAATATCGGTACTGATCCGACTTATGCCCCATTTGAATCAAAAGACTCCAGCGGTAAGCTGGTTGGTTTTGATATCGACCTGGCTAACGAGATGTGCAAACGCGCTGCCATCAAATGTACTTACGTTGAAAGTGATTTCGATGCGCTGATCCCTTCCCTGAAAGCGAAGAAAATTGATGCGATCATCTCCTCCCTGTCGATCACTGAAAAACGTCAGCAGGAAATTGATTTTACAGAAAAACTGTACGCGGCTAACGCCCGTCTGATTGCGCCAAAAGGCTCTAAAATTCTGCCAACGCTGGATGCACTGAAAGGCAAAAACGTCGGTGTTCTGCAGGGTTCGACTCAGGAAGCTTATGCCAACGCAATGTGGCAGCCAAAAGGCATCAACGTGGTGGCTTACCAGAACCAGGATCTGATCTACGCCGATCTGGCTTCAGGCCGTCTGGATGTCGCTTTCCAGGATGAAGTGGCAGGCAGCGAAGGCTTCCTGAAACAAGCCGCTGGTAAAGATTACGCGTTTGCAGGTCCTTCCGTGAAAGACGACAAATTCTTTGGTGTGGGCACCGGTATGGGTCTGCGTAAGAACGAAACCGATCTGCAGGCTGCGCTGAACAAAGCGTTCGACAGCATGCGTAAAGACGGCACTTACGACAAACTGGCTAAAAAATACTTCGACTTTGACGTTTACGGCGGCTGATTAGCGCTGTGAGATGTGCCAAAGGGAGCGGTGTGCCGCTCCCTGCGGTTCTGACGCAGGTTTGAATTTGGCCTGCGCCGGGATCCACTGAAGACAGGAAAACTACATGCTGTATGGGTATTCCCAGGTAATTATCCAGGGCACTTTGGTGACACTGGAACTGGCGATTTCGTCGGTGATCTTAGCGTTGGTGATCGGGCTTATCGGGGCGGGCGGGAAACTGTCAAAAAGCCGGGTTATTTCGGGTTTTTTTGGTTGCTACACCACGCTTATTCGCGGCGTCCCTGACCTGGTGTTGATGTTGCTTATTTTCTACGGATTGCAGATTGCGCTTAACAGCCTGACTGAATCCTTAGGTTTTTCTCAGATTGATATCGATCCCATGAGCGCGGGTATTATTACCCTGGGCTTTATTTACGGCGCTTATTTTACCGAGACGTTCCGCGGTGCTTTTATGGCGGTTCCCCGTGGCCAGATTGAAGCAGCGACGGCGTTTGGTTTCAGCGGTTCGCAAATCTTTCGTCGAATCTTATTCCCGGCCATGATGCGTTTTGCGCTTCCCGGAATTGCCAACAACTGGCAGGTTATTTTGAAAGCCACCGCGCTGGTGTCCCTGCTCGGCCTGAATGACGTGGTGAAAGCGACGCAGCTGGCGGGCAAAGGCACGTATCAGCCTTTCTACTTCGCGATTGTCGCGGGTGTGGTTTATCTGATTTTTACGACGCTGTCGAACGGCGTACTGGTATGGCTTGATCGCCGCTATTCGCTGGGTGTGAAGAGGGCGGATCTATGATCGAAATTTTACAACAATACGGCATGTCCTTGCTGTACAGCGACGGCTACCGTTTTACCGGTCTGGCGATCACGCTGTGGCTGTTGGTCAGCTCCGTGGTGATGGGTGGGTTGCTGGCAGTTCCGATGGCAGTTGGCCGGGTGTCCTCCAACAAATTTATTCGTTATCCGATCTGGCTCTACACCTATATTTTTCGCGGAACGCCGCTGTACGTTCAGTTACTGGTGTTTTACTCCGGGATGTACAGCCTGGAAATCGTGCGCGGTACGGATTTTCTCAATGCGTTTTTCCGCAGCGGCCTGAACTGTACGATCCTCGCGCTGACGCTGAATACCTGTGCATATACCACGGAGATCTTTGCCGGTGCGATCCGTTCGGTTCCGCACGGTGAAATTGAAGCGGCCAATGCCTACGGTTTTTCGCGCTTTAAACTGTACACCTGCATTATTTTGCCGTCGGCCCTGCGTACCGCGCTGCCTGCGTACAGTAACGAAGTGATTCTGATGCTGCATTCCACCGCACTGGCCTTTACCGCCACGGTGCCGGATGTGCTGAAAATCGCCCGCGATATTAATTCCGCGACCTATCAGCCTTTCTACGCATTCGGGATTGCAGCGGTGATTTATCTTTGTGTTTCTTTTGTCCTGATTGGCCTGTTCCGCAAGGCGGAAAAACGCTGGCTGGCGCATGTTAAGCCTCAGTCCAGCCACTGATAAAAATAACCATTGCGGATATAAATATTATGCCAGAAAACAAATTAGCGGTTCTCGACTTACACAAACGCTACGGTGACCATGAAGTGCTCAAAGGCGTGTCTTTGTCTGCGAATGCGGGCGATGTCATCAGCATTATCGGTTCATCTGGTTCCGGGAAAAGTACCTTTTTGCGCTGCATTAACTTCCTGGAAAAACCGAGCGAAGGCTCGATCAGCGTCAATAATCAGGATATCCGTATGGTGCGTGACACCGACGGGCAACTGAAAGTCTTCGACAAAAAACAGCTGCAACTGCTGCGCACCAAACTGACGATGGTTTTCCAGCATTTCAACCTGTGGAGCCACATGACGGTGCTGGAAAACGTTATGGAAGCGCCGGTTCAGGTGCTGGGATTAAGCAAAGCCGAAGCGCGCGAACGTGCGGTGAAATATCTCGATAAAGTGGGTATCGACGCCCGTGCGCAGGGGAAATATCCGGTGAACCTGTCCGGCGGTCAGCAACAGCGTGTGTCTATCGCACGTGCGCTGGCGATGGAGCCGGAAGTGCTGCTGTTCGATGAACCGACGTCAGCGCTTGACCCTGAACTGGTGGGCGAGGTGTTGCGTATCATGCAAAAACTGGCGGAAGAGGGGAAAACTATGGTGGTAGTCACACACGAAATGGAATTTGCCCGTCACGTTTCCAGCCATGTGATTTTCCTGCATCAGGGTGTTATCGAAGAGCAGGGCGATCCTGGTGAAGTCTTTGGTAACCCGAAAAGCGCCCGTTTACAGCAGTTCCTGTCCGGCGCGTTGAAGTAATATCCGTACGCTCCTTCCCCTCTCACGAGGGGAAGGCTGGGATGGTGTGTGGTTTTTACCTGAGGAAAATCAGCCTTTCGCAGCCAGCAGGCAAAGCTGTACGGTCAGTTCATAGGATTTCACAAACGAGTTCACCGGCAGGAACTCATATTTCGAGTGGAAATTATGCGCGCCCGTGAAGTAGTTTGGCGTCAGCAAACCTTTCGCTGACAGCGCTGCACCGTCGGTGCCGCCGCGCATCGGGATCACTTTTGGCTCAACGCCAATCTCTTTCAAACCCGCAAAAATCAAATCAATTGCACGACGGTCTTCGCCGATGGCGCTGCTGATATTGCTGTAGGTATCGCTGATTTCAACTGACACTTTTGCTGTCGGATACTGCGCGGCAATTTCTTTCGCGACATCCTGAATCTTCTGCTTACGCGCAGCAAAACTGGCGCTGTCAAAATCGCGGATGGATGCGTTCAGCTTAGCCCCTTGCTGCGATGCGCTCATGCCGTTAAACCACACATAACCTTCACGGCCTTCGGTGTTTTCCGGCGTCTCAGCGCGGTCAAAATGGCTGATGAAATCCTGTGCCATCAGCAGCGGATTCACCAACACGCCTTTGGCGGACATCGGGTGCGCGGTGACGCCGGTAAAGGTAATTTCAGCGGCGGCGGCATTGAAGTTTTCGTACACCACTTCGCCAAGCTCGCAGCAGTCGATGGTGTAAGCAAAATCCACGTCAAAACGGGCGAGATCCAGCGCTTTTGCACCGCGCAGGCCAATCTCTTCGTCAGGGACAAATGCTACCACGATGTCGCCGTATTCCTGCTCCGCGCTGAGGTTTTCCAGCAGCGTCATCACCACGGTCACGGCCGCTTTGTTATCCGCCCCAAGGACGCTGGTGCCATCGCTGAAAATAATCTCTTCGCCTATATAAGGCAGAATTTCCGGTCTTTGTGCCGGGCGCAGCCAGATATCCTGTTCTTTATTGAGGCACACATCATCGCCGGTGAAACGCAGCGTTTGCGGGTGGATATCCGGACGCAGGCCGACATCCACGGTATCAATATGTGTAATGAAGCCGATACGCGGACCGCCTTTTTTCGTGCCCGGCTTGACGGCGGTGACGGTCGCGTGTTCGTCAATCTGAATGTTCTCCAGGCCGAGCTGGTGCAGTTCATCGGCCAGTAAACGCGCCATATCATGCTGCCCCGGTGTACTTGGCAACGTGGTGGCGCTGGCATCACTTTGTGATGTTACGGAGAGATAGCGGTAGAAACGTTCGGTAAGCTGTTTTGCGATTGTTGTCGACATCTTGACCTCTGAATGATCGCCAATAGGGTTCCTTGTTATAAGATTTTCATATATAACAAAGTATTACTACGTGTTATGTAGATGTTAATCTGTTTTTGCTTTAGGTTCCACGATGAAGAAGATCTAAACACTCTCCGGACAGGGAAAATAGGGAAAATAATGAAACACAACATCTTAAAAATAAGTACAGGGTTACTGGCATTAGCCATCACCGGCGGCGTTTCCGCCAAAACGCTGGTTTACTGTTCTGAAGGGTCGCCGGAGCAATTTAACCCGCAACTCTATACTTCAGGCACGTCAGTTGACGCCAGCGCGGCACCCATCTATAACCGCTTGGTTGATTTCAAAATTGGCACCACGGAGCTGATCCCAAGCCTGGCTGAAAGCTGGGATGTCAGCCCGGACGGCAAAACATACACGTTCCACCTGCGCAAAGGCGTGAAATTCCAGAGCAGCAAACTGTTCACGCCGACCCGTGACTTTAATGCTGACGATGTCATCTTTTCGTTTATGCGCCAGAAAGACGAAAATAATCCTTACCATAAAATTTCTGGCGGCACGTATCTGAACTTCGACAGCCTTAAAATGGGCGATTTGATTGGCAGTATCGACAGGGTGGACGACTATACTGTGCGCTTCAATCTGACCCGTCCGGAAGCGCCATTTGTTGCCGATCTGGCCTGGTATTTTGCGTCTATCCTTTCGGCTGAATATGCCGATCAGATGCTGAAAGCCGGTACGCCGGAGAAGGTGGATCAAAACCCGATCGGGACTGGCCCGTTTGAGCTGGTGCAATATCAGAAAGACACGCGTCTGTTATACAAAGCATTCCCGGATTACTGGCAGGGCAAATCTAAAATCGACCGCCTGGTGTACAGCATCACGCCGGACGCCTCGATGCGTCTGGCAAAACTCGAAAAAAATGAATGTCAGGTGATGCCGTTCCCGAATCCGGCTGATCTTGATCGTATGCGCGCCAATAAAGACATCAACCTGATGAGCAAAGCAGGTCTGAATACCGGTTTCCTGTCTTTCAATACGCAGAAACCGCCGCTGGATAATGTGAAAGTTCGTCAGGCGCTGAGCATGGCGATCAATAAGCCGCAAATCATCGACGCTGTTTTCCACGGCACCGGAACCGTCGCCAAAACGCTGCTGCCAACGGGCGTCTGGAGTTATGACGACAAGCTTGCTGACTACGATTACTCGCCGGAAAAAGCCAAAGCACTGCTGGCGGAAGCCGGGATGCCAAACGGTTTTGATATCGATCTGTGGGCAATGCCGGTTCAGCGTCCGTACAACCCGAATGCGCGGCGTATGGCAGAGATGATTCAGGCCGACTGGGCGAAAATTGGCGTCAAAGCGCACATCATCAGCTATGAGTGGGGCGAATATCAGACCCGCATCCGCAACGGCGAACATATGGCCGCGCTGATGGGCTGGACAACGGCCAACGGTGACCCGGATAACTTCTTCGGCCCGCTGTTCACCTGTAATGCGGCAAAAGGCGGTTCAAACTCCGCAAAATGGTGTTACCCGCCATTCGACCAGCTGATTACCGAAGCCAAGGAAACCACCGACCATGCGAAGCGTGTCGCGCTCTATGAGCAGGCTCAGCAGATGATGCATGATCAGGCACCTGCGGTGATGATCGCGCACTCGACGATTTTCGAACCTGTGCGGAAAGAAGTGAGTGGGTATGAGATTGACCCGTTTGGGAAACATGTCTTTTATCAGACGGATATAAAGGAGTAGGGCTAGCGGCTGGGCCGGTTAAATATAGAATTGTGAAAGTTTCGGTTTTTCAATATATGTGATCGCTTAGCCGTTCGTGCAGAAACCGCCCAAGAGAGGCCCGTCCTGGCCTCTTTTGGGCGGTTTCGGCGAGAATGTCCGGGCGATCCCCGCAATTGAGAAACCGAAACTTTCTCGGTCTAGCCTTCACTGCAAGTAATAAGCCGGAACTCCCTCGATCCAGCCCTCACTGCAAGTGAAAAATCCTCCGAGCGGGTCGAAGGGCAGCAAGCCCTTCACGTAAGCAAATCCTCAAGTGCTTCCTTCAGTTCCTTATGCCGGTAGGCAAATCCCGCGGCTTCTAGCTGTTTCGGCACGGCACGTTGCCCGCCGAGAACTAACACCGCCGATTCCCCCATCAGCAGGCGCACCACCGGCGCCGGTGCGCGCATAAACGCCGGACGGTGCAGGACTTCACCGAGCAGGGCGCTGAACTGTTCATTGCGGGCAGGATAAGGCGAAACCATATTGAACGGGCCGGAGAGCGTTTCGTGCGTCAGCAGGAAAATGATGCCATCAATCATGTCATCGATGTGGATCCACGGCATATATTGCTGACCATCGCCCAGCGGGCCGCCCAGACCGGCGCGGAAAGGCAGCACCATTTTGGCCAGCGCGCCGCCTTTTTCAGCCAGAACGATGCCGGTACGCAACAGACAAACGCGGGTGCGCGGGCTTTCGGCGGCCAGTGCCAGTGCTTCCCAACGTGCGCACAATTGCCAGGTAAACTGCTTATTAGGGGGTTCATCCTCCGGCACCAGTGCCTGACCCTGATCGCCGTAGTAACCGACAGCAGAGCCGGAAATAAAGACCGACGGCGGCGTCTGGCTGGCGTTGATCAGCGTCGCCAGCTTTTCCGTCAATTGCCAGCGACTTTCGCACAACAAGGTTTTATGTTCTTTCGTCCAGCGCTTGTCGGCGATCGGCTCGCCCGCCAGATTAATTACCGCGTCAAAGCCCTCCAGTGATGTTTTGCCGTCGAGGGTTTCCCAGATCTGAACCTGTGGCCCTAATAGTTTTGCCGCCCGTTCAGGCGCGCGGCTCAAAGCGGTAATCTGGTGAGATTGCTCAAGAAGCCGTTCAGTAAGTTTACGGCCAATGAGCCCGGTGGCACCGGTAATCAAGATCTTCATATCGTGATCCTTAACTGTCTGAATACGCGGATGAACTCCTTCTAATCATAGATGAGTCATCATCATTAACTCGCGATATAGAACACAATTAGGAATTATTTATTCAGCGGAAATCAGAATGCCTCCGGCAGGCACCGGAGGCGGAAGCGCTTACTGCACAGTGGCCAGTGCGTAGGCTTTTTGTGTCGCAGGGCGGCCCTTTACCCGTTCGAACCAGTTGCGGATGGCTGGATATTCCTCCAAATCAATGCGCTGGCGTTCGTGCGCGACAACCCACGGATAGGTGGCAATATCAGCGATGCTGTAATGTTCACCGGCGATATAGGCATTTTTTTCCAACCTGCGGTTCAGAACACCATACAGACGCCGGGTTTCCTGCTGAAAGCGTTCAATGGCGTAAGGGACTGGCTGGGGAGCGAAATGAGTGAAGTGGTGATTCTGGCCCAGCATAGGGCCAAATCCCGCAACCTGCCAGGTCAGCCATTCCAGCGTGACGGTCCGTTCACGCAGTTCTTTACTGAGGAATTTCCCGGTTTTTTCTGCCAGGTACTGCAAAATAGCACCGGATTCAAAAACGCTGATGGGGGCACCACCGTCGACGGGATGATTGTCGACGATTGCCGGGATTTTATTGTTGGGGGAAATGGCGAGAAATTCAGGTGTGAACTGGTCACCCGCACTGGTATTGATGCGGTGAATTCTGTACGGCAAGCCACTCTCTTCAAGAAAAAGAGAAATTTTATGGCCGTTAGGCGTTGGTGCGTAATAAAGATCGATCATATTGCCTCCTGCGTTGTTTTAATCACTCTCCGCGGCTTGCGGGGCGGGATGCGTCAATGTGGTATTGATATTCACAAACTTTTTATCTGAATGGATAGGGTATCATAATGCAGATATTTCGCAGTCTATGTCAGAGTTGTCTGATGGCGAACTTTGTGGGGTAACATGGCTTTTACGTTGCATCAACGCATCCATAGCTATTGAAGCAACCCAGCAGACCCAGATAGAATCTCCGGACATTATCGACGTGTTGCAAATCACTGCGCACAGACTTATCGCGCACAGACCAGCGCTTAAAAGAGAAGGTTCCAGCGGATGTCAGAACAAGAGCAAAACATCAGTACGGATGAGTGGGTTGATATCGTCAACGAAGAAAACGAAGTCATTGCCCAGGCCAGCCGAAAACAAATGCGCGCTCAGGTCCTGCGTCACCGTGCCAGCTATATTGTCGTTCATGACGGGATGGGGAATATCTTGATCCAGCGCCGGACGGAAACCAAAGACTTCTACCCGGGCTGGCTGGATGCGACCGCGGGAGGAGTGGTGCAAAGCGGTGAAAATATTCTTGATTCTGCCCGGCGTGAAGCTGAAGAAGAGCTGGGGATTGCGGGTGTCCCTTTCGCGGAGCATGGTCAGTTCTACTTCGAAGAAGAGAATAAATGTCGCGTGTGGGGGGCGTTATTCAGTTGCGTTTCACACGGCCCGTTCGCCCTGCAGGAAGAAGAAATTGATGCTGTACGCTGGATGACGCCGGAAGAAATTACCGCACGGTGTGATGAATTTACGCCGGACTCCCTGAAGGCATTATCCCTGTGGATGACGCGTAACAATGAGAAAGAACACGGCAAACCGCTGATCCGTGAAACGTCAGCGTCAGACGCGGAAAGCGTAAAAAACGATGACGACGCACAGCAAAAAGACGATATCTGATAGCGCATAAGGGGCGGGCGGTGTGAAGCCGTCCGTTCCTTTTTTAGCAACTGTCTCGTTTGCATAATGACGAGGCAATCGTCACTTCCTCCCATTCTTCTTCATGTATTCTCGCCAGTAATGCCTGTGCAGCACGGATACCAATCTCTTTATGCGGTATGGCAATCGTCGTCAGCGGCGGCTGGCAGACTTTACTGACGTCTGAATTCCCAAAACCCACCACGGCAAGATCATCCGGTACTTTGATGCGACGGCGCTGACATTCGTACAGTGCACCGCAGGCCAGATCGTCAGAAACACAAACCAGCGCGTCGATTTCCGGCCAGGCGAGCAAGAATTCCGGCAATTGCTGCGCGCCGGTAGAAAAGCAGGCCGGTTCGGCGGCGTTAATCACGCGATGCGGCGACATGTGCGCCTTGAGCATCGCCTTACGCCAGCCTTGCAGGTGTTGCTGGAAAATCCACTGTTCCTGATTGGCACACAGCATGCCGATGTTCTGATAACCCTTTGCCACCACGGTTTGCGTGAGCTGAAACATAGCCTCGACGTAATCGATGCCGATATTCATGTCGATTGGTGAATCAGTCAGCGCACCGATTTCCAGCACCGGAATCGTCAGGTTGTCCAGCCACTGACGCACATTTGCGGAGTGCTCGACGGAAAGCAAAATAGCTGCCGCCAGATTGTAAGAAAGCAGCGTTTCCAGCAGCTTTTCCTCGCGCTCCATCCTGTGCTGGGATTCCGCCAGCATGATCTGATATCCCGCAGGCTGCAGCACCTTTTGCAAACCGGCAAACATTTCCGCGCAGCCCGCTTCAGAAAGACTCGGCACAATCATCGCAATAGTATTAGACGACGCGGAGGCCAGCGAACTGGCGGCCTGATTGGGCAGATATCCCAGCTGGCTGACCGCTTCTTCAATCTTTTCCCGCAGCTTATCGGAGACCTGTTCCGGCGTTCGCAGCGCGCGGGAAACGGTCATGCTTCCCACGCCCGCAAGCTGCGCGACATCGGCCAGCGTCACTCTCCCGGTACTGCGTCTTTTTTTGTTAATGGACATTCACGATCCTGACTGCGCATCTTGCGCACAAATTATACCCGCAGGCATTGCGAAAAAAACAGGCCGCAGCAGGACCGGTATCGAACAGGAACCACGGCAGAATTCGGTAAATTATCGGCAATTTCCAGACAAAGTATACCGTTATTTATGCGGCCATCGGGCTGATGGTTTCGCAACGGGACTATTTTTGATAGCGCTATCACAGATCTCAATGATAGAAGTTTGGTAGCGCTATCTTTGTGAGATGTATCACAGATGTTAACGCTACCGCTGAAGTAGAGTCTGGATCGTTGGTGGTGTCTGGGGGAAATTCGACCCGCCATCTTAAAAAATAAACCGGAGCCATAACTATGCTGAATGATTGGCTGACTTCTGACAGAATTCAGATCAGAACAGATATCACTGACTGGCGTGAGGCCGTGGAAGTGAGCGCCGAACCGTTGCTCAAAGAAGGGACGATTACGCCCGATTACCTGACGGCGATTTTTGCTCAGCGGGAGAAACTGGGCCCCTATTTTGTTCTGGCCCCCGGCATTGCGATGCCACATGCCAGGCCGGAAGAGGGCGCTAACGGATTAGGATTGTCTTTACTGACATTGCCGCACGGGGTGAAGTTTAATTCGGAAGATAACGACCCGGTATATACGGTCGTGATGTTATCTGCACCCGATAAGCACAGCCATATTGAGCTTATTTCCGAACTGGCAGAATTGTTCTCCAGCGAAGAAGATATGCAGAAAATATTCCGGGCCAAAGCCTTAGATGAAATTCAGGAAGTCATCGCCCGTTATTAATTTTGGTTAAGTGTGGTTTCGCTTATTAACGGGCTGACGATTTCACTCTCAGAAAAATAGTGTTTTTAATATGCATTATCCTGCGTAACGGATACGTGTACCCTACGCTTTTCAAAACAGATAAAAATCAGGTGAATTTATGAAAATTATGGCGATTTGCGGTTCCGGTTTAGGCAGCAGCTTTATGGTAGAAATGAATATCAAGAAAGTCCTGAAGAAATTAAACATTCAGGCCGATGTTCAGCACTCCGATCTGTCATCGGCTATCCCGGGGGAGGCGGATCTGTTTGTCATGGCGAAGGACATTGCTGCCAGCGCCAGTATTCCGGAAAGCCAGCTCGTGGTCATTACGAATATTATTGATATTAATGAACTTGAAACCAAACTGATTGCGCATTTTGAAAAACACCCAATATCCTGATTGGCACTGAAAATACCTGACTAATAAAATTAATATTTCCCCTAAATAATTCGAATGGCAGGAAGGCGGCAAGTGAAGGAATCCCGATGAGCTTACTACTGTAAGTGATTCGGGTGAGTGAACGCAGTCAACGCATCTGCAGTTCGAAGTATGACGGGGAATAACGAGGTTGATATGTTTATCCAAGAGACACTCAAGTTTGTGGTTGATATATTAAAAGTGCCTTCTGTGCTGGTCGGGCTTATTGCATTAATTGGCCTGGTTGCGCAAAAGAAAAACTTTTCAGATGTCGTCAAGGGAACCGTTAAAACAATACTGGGCTTTTTAGTATTGGCCGGCGGTGCCACCGTATTAGTGGGCGCATTAAATCCACTCGGCGGCATGTTTGAACACGCTTTTAATATCCAGGGTATTATTCCAAACAACGAAGCCATTGTTTCCATCGCACTTGAGAAGTTTGGTGCACCGACGGCCTTAATTATGGCGTTCGGTATGGTGGCAAACCTGGTTGTGGCGCGCTTTACCCGTCTGAAATATGTGTTTCTGACCGGCCATCATACGTTTTATATGGCCTGTATGATCAGCGTTATCCTGACCGTTGCCGGTTTTGAAGGGGTTTCGCTGGTCTTCACCGGTTCCCTGACGCTGGGTCTGATCATGGCGTTCTTCCCGGCACTGGCGCAACGTTATATGCGCAAAATCACCGGCAGCGACGATGTGGCATTCGGCCATTTCGGCACCATCGGTTATGTGTTATCGGGTTGGATCGGCAGCAAAGTCGGGAAGGGCTCACGCTCAACCGAAGAAATGAACCTGCCTAAAAATCTCAGCTTCCTGCGAGACAGCTCAATCTCCATCTCGCTGACCATGATCATCATTTACCTGATTATGGCGGTGTTTGCGGGGCAGATTTTCGTCGAGCAAACTTACAGCGCAGGCCAGAACTATCTGGTGTACTCCATCATCATGGCGATTACCTTTGCGGCTGGTGTGTTCATCATCCTGCAAGGTGTGCGTCTGATTCTGGCGGAAATCGTACCGGCGTTCGTCGGCTTCTCTGAAAAACTGGTCCCGAATGCCCGCCCGGCGCTGGATTGCCCGGTTGTGTATCCGTACGCACCGAATGCCGTGCTGATTGGCTTCCTGTTCAGCTTCCTTGGTGGTCTGGTCGGTCTGTTCCTGTTAGGCCAGATGCATCTGGTGCTGATCCTGCCGGGTGTTGTACCGCACTTCTTCACGGGAGCAACGGCGGGCGTATTCGGTAATGCAACCGGTGGCCGCCGCGGCGCGATGGTGGGTGCATTTGCCAACGGCGTGCTGATTACCTTCCTGCCTGTTCTGTTGTTGCCGGTGCTTGGCGCGCTGGGCTTTGCCAACGCGACCTTCTCTGATGCGGACTTCGGCGTTATCGGCATTCTGCTGGGTAATCTGGCCCGCTTCATGTCGAAGGAAGGCATCATGGCGCTGATTGTCGGCATCTTCGCGGTACTGGTTGCCTGGAACTATCTCGGCAAAAAACCGGTGGCTGATAAAGAAGTCACTGAGAAGTAATTCCCTGCATCAATACGTTTCTTAAATCCATCCGGGAAACACTGTCCTGCCTGTTAGCAATAACAGGCCAGGATAAGTGCTCACTAAAATAAGGACCCATCAAGATGAAAGATGTCCAGGAGGTTCGTGAACTGGCCCGCCATATCCGCATCGAAACGCTGAAAATGCTGACCGGTCTGGGGTTTGGGCACTACGGCGGCAGTATGTCAGTGGTGGAAACGCTGGCCGTTTTGTACGGTGATGTGATGCGTATCGACCCGGCTAAACCCGACTGGCAGGCGCGTGATTATTTCGTGCTTTCCAAAGGCCACGCGGGCCCGGCTTTGTACGCCACGCTGGCGCTGAAGGGCTATTTTCCGGTCAGTGAGTTGCAAACGCTGAACCAAAACGGCACCCGTTTGCCGAGCCATCCGGATCGTCTGCGCACCACGGGTGTGGATGCCACAACAGGATCACTCGGGCAGGGTGTTTCCATCGCGGCGGGTATGGCGCTTTCGCATAAACTGGCTGGCCGTTCCAACCGCGTTTTCTGCATTCTTGGCGATGGCGAGCTCAATGAAGGACAGTGCTGGGAAGCCTTCCAGTTTATCGCTCACCACAATCTGCACAACCTGACGCTGTTCATCGATTACAACAAACAGCAACTCGACGGCACGCTGGACGAAGTGATTAAGCCGTTTGATCTGGCAGGAAAATTCAGTGCATTCGGATTTGATGTTCAGACCATTAAAGGGGATGACGTGGTGGCTATCAGTGAAGCCGTTACGCCAGTTCGCCATGCCGAACAACGTCCGCTGGTGGTGATCCTCGACAGCATAAAAGGGCAGGGTGTGAAGTATCTCGAACAGCTGGCGAACTCCCATCACCTGCGCTTAACGCCTGATGTAAAACTGGAAATTGAAAACGCTATTGCTGAGCTGGAGGCCGCCCATGATTGAAGTCACGCTGGAATTGCAGAAAGATGCGGTTGAGATGCGTAAAGTCTATGCCAATACCGTGCGTGAAAAAATTGTCGAAAATACGCCGATAATCGCGCTGGAAGCGGATCTGATGAGTTCGATGGCAATGGATGGCGTACATAAAGATCACCCGGATCACGTGATTAACTGCGGCATCATGGAAGCCAACGTGATTGGCGTCGCGGCGGGTTTATCGCTGACCGGGCGCGTGCCGTTTGTGCATACGTTTACCGCTTTCGCCAGTCGCCGCTGTTTTGATCAGCTGTTTATGTCGCTGGATTACCAGAAGAATAACGTCAAAATCATCGCCTCGGATGCGGGCGTCAGCGCCTGTCACAATGGCGGCACGCATATGTCTTTTGAAGATATGGGCATTGTGCGCGGGCTGGCAAGCTCGGTGGTGATGGAAGTGACCGACGCGGTGATGTTCCGTAATATCCTGTTGCAGCTAATGGATCTGAAAGGTTTTTACTGGGTGCGGACTATCCGCAAACAGGCCACGCAGGTTTACAAGGAAGGTTCGACGTTCACCATTGGTAAGGCGAATCTGCTGCGCGACGGCAGCGATGTAACGCTGATTGCTAACGGTATTATGGTGGCGGAAGCGCTGAAGGCGGCAGAAATGCTGGAGCGCGAAGGCGTCAGCGCCGCGGTGATCGACATGTTTACACTCAAACCTATCGATAAAGACATCATCATCAAGTACGCCGCGAAAACGGGCAAAATCGTGACCTGTGAAAACCACAGTATTCATAACGGTTTGGGATCGGCGGTAGCTGAAGTACTGGTAGAAAATCACCCCGTTCCGATGCGCCGTGTCGGTGTGAAAGAGCGTTACGGTCAGGTGGGAACGCAGGAATTTTTACAGCAGGAATATGGCCTGACGGCGGAACATATTCTGGAAGCCGCAAAAGCGTTGCTGTAATTTTATTTGCGCCAAAAAAAACGCCGGTCGTCAAGACCGGCGTTTTGCGTTCAGAGGGTCTGGCTTATTTAGCCGGAACCGCCGCTTCTGCCTGAGCAGACTGAATCGCTGTCAGGGCAACGGTGTAGACGATATCGTCAACCAGCGCGCCACGGGACAGGTCGTTAACCGGTTTGCGCATGCCCTGCAACATCGGCCCGATAGAGACCAGATCCGCAGAACGCTGAACCGCTTTATACGTGGTGTTACCGGTGTTCAGGTCAGGGAAGATGAACACGGTAGCTTTACCTGCAACCGGTGAGTTTGGTGCTTTGGATTTCGCTACGTCAGCCATGATAGCGGCGTCGTATTGCAGCGGGCCATCGATGATCAGGTCAGGACGTTTTTCCTGCGCCAGACGTGTCGCTTCACGCACTTTCTCAACGTCGCTGCCTGCACCGGAGTTGCCGGTGGAGTAGGAGATCATCGCAACGCGCGGCTCGATACCGAATGCAGCCGCGGAGTCCGCAGACTGGATTGCGATTTCTGACAGCTGTTCAGCGGTTGGATCCGGGTTGATCGCGCAGTCACCGTAAACCAGAACCTGGTCAGGCAACAGCATGAAGAAAACGGAAGAAACCAGTGAGCTGCCCGGTGCAGTTTTGATCAGCTGCAACGGAGGACGGATGGTGTTTGCGGTGGTGTGAACAGCACCTGAAACCAGACCGTCAACGTTACCCTGTTCGAGCATCAGTGTGCCCAGAACCACATTGTCTTCCAGCTGTTCGCGGGCAACCACTTCAGTCATGCCTTTGCTTTTACGCAGCTCAACCAGACGTGCAACGTATTCTTCACGCACAGCAACCGGATCAACGATTTCGATGCCTTTACCCAGCGTCACGCCCTGAGCGGCTGCAACGCGTTTGATTTCGTCAGGGTTACCCAACAGAACGCATTCCGCGATACCACGTTCAGCACACAGCGCTGCGGCTTTCACGGTACGCGGCTCGTCGCCTTCTGGCAGAACGATACGTTTGCCGGCTTTGCGGGCCAGTTCGGTCAGCTGATAACGGAAGGCCGGAGGAGACAGACGACGTGAACGCTCGGAGTGTGCGCTCAGGGAGTTGATCCAGTCCGCGTTGATGTGAGAAGCCACGTATTGTTGCAGTTTCTCAACGCGCTGATGGTCGTCCGCAGGCACTTCCAGATTGAAGCTTTGCAGGCTCAGGGAAGTCTGCCAGGTGTTGGTGTCGACCATGAAGACCGGCAGGCCAGTCTGGAAAGCACGTTCGCAAAGCTGGTTGATGCGGTCATCAATTTCATAACCGCCGGTCAGCAGGATTGCGCCGATCTCAACGCCATTCATCGCGGCCAGACAGGCGGAAACCAGCACATCAGGACGGTCTGCGGAAGTGACCAGCAGTGAACCCGGACGGAAATGTTCCAGCATGTGAGGAATGCTGCGTGCGCAGAACGTCACGGATTTCACGCGGCGGGTTTTGACATCACCTTCGTTGATGATGCGGGCATTCAGGTGTTTTGCCATGTCGATTGCGCGGGTGGCAATCAGTTCAAAGCTCCACGGAATGCAGCCCAGAACCGGCAGCGGGCTGTTGGCAAACAGCTGAGTCGGATCAATGTTCGCAACGCTGGCTTTAGTGGAATCATCAAAGATTTCAGACAGGTCCGGACGCGTACGACCCTGATCGTCAACCGGTGCGTTCAGTTTGTTGATGATAACGCCGGTGATGTTTTTGTTCTTGCTGCCGCCGAAGCTGCTGCGCGCCAGTTCGATACGTTCTTTCAGTTGTGCCGGAGAATCATTACCCAGTGCCAGAACGAAGACGATTTCTGCGTTCAGGGTTTTGGCGATTTCATAGTTCAGGGCATTCGCGAACTGGTGTTTACGGGTCGGAACCAGACCTTCAACCAGAACGACTTCAGCATCTTTGGTGTTTTCGTGGTAACGCGCGATGATTTCTTCCATCAGCACGTCTTGCTGGTTTGAACTCAGCAAGGCCTCAACGTGGCTCATTTTCAGCGGTTCCGCTGCGGTCACGGTGGAGTTAGCACGAATGATGGTAGTGGTCTGGTCAGGTGCATCGCCGCCGGTGCGCGGTTGCGCGATAGGCTTGAAGATGCTCAGGCTGACGCCTTTTTGTTCCATTGCACGGATCACACCCAGGCTGACGCTGGTCAGACCCACGCTGGTGCCTGTTGGGATCAACATAATTGTACGAGACACGGCTAAACCTCTTTGACGGTTGCCAGGCAAGAACATTCGCAGGTTTGTGCAAAGGGGATAATGATCAGCATAAGCGCGATGATTATCCTGCGCGGTGCGTCCAAACGGGCGGCGTTTGCCTTTAGTGATGGTAGAATAATGACTGCCAGCTTTCGCTGGCAGTTTAGGGTCGTTTTATGCGGTCAGACGCGCGGCGTCTTGGGCAATCACCAGCTCTTCGTTGGTTGGAATAACCAGAGCTGCGCGGGTGCCTTCTTTGTTGATCGCGCCTGATTTACCAAAGCGGGCAGCCAGGTTGCGCTCATGGTCAACTTCAAAGCCCAGCAGAGCCAGTTTGTCCAGAGACAGTTCACGAACCATTGCTGCGTTTTCACCGATACCGCCGGTGAAGACAACCGCATCCAGACGGCCTTCCATCAGTGAAGTATAAGCACCGATGTATTTCGCCAGACGGTGGCAGAACACGTCCATCGCACGTTTCGCATCAGCTTTCGTGGTGTAGTTATCTTCAACATAACGGCAATCGCTGGTCACTTCAGTCAGGCCCAGCAGGCCAGATTCTTTGGTCAGCAGTTTGTTGATTTGCTCAACGCTCATGCCCAGGGAATCATGCAGATGGAAGACGATTGCCGGGTCGATGTCACCGCTGCGGGTACCCATGACCAGGCCTTCCAGCGGGGTCAGCCCCATGGAGGTATCCACACATTTGCCGTTACGAATTGCACTGACAGAACCGCCGTTACCCAGATGGCAAGTGATCAGGTTCACTTCTTCCACTGGTTTGTTCAGCATTTTCGCGGCTTCCTGAGTCACATAGAAGTGGCTGGTGCCGTGTGCGCCATAACGACGGATGTGATGATCTTTATACAGGCTGTACGGCAGCGCGTAGAGATAGGATTCTTCAGGCATGGTCTGATGGAAAGCGGTGTCGAAAACGGCAACGTTTTTGTCAGCCAGTTTAGGGAAAGATTTCAGCGCTTCGTCGATGCCGATCAGATGTGCCGGGTTATGCAACGGTGCAAACGGGATAGATTCTTTGATACCCTCAATGACCGCGTCGGTGATCAGCATTGATTGGGTCAGCTTCTCGCCGCCATGAACGATGCGGTGGCCGATTGCAACCAGCTCTGCAGACAGCTCAGGTTTTTTGCTCAGAATGTTGTTAACGATGAATTTCAGCGCTTCGCTGTGTGCGGCACCCGCGCCTAAAGCGGCTTCTTCTTTGCCACCGTCCATTTTCCATTTAATGCGCGCTTCTGGCAGATGGAAACATTCGGCTAAACCTGAAATGTGTTCTTCGCCGTTTGCAGCATCAATGATGGCAAACTTAAGGGAAGAACTACCACAGTTAAGAACCAGTACAAGCTTACTCGACATGGAAGTACCTATTTATTGTTGGTGTTGTTTAAAAAAAACAATACACGTGGTTAATAAATCGTCAGTCTGACATCAAGCGTAGCGCATAATGGCGGTGACAATTATGATTAACATCATGCCGGAGAGCCAAAACCGGCATGATGATGAAAAAGCTGGAGAATCGCCGGGCTTTACTTTATTAAGCCCTCAGATAGCCGAAAATACTTCATGCAGATGCACAAGATGTTTCAGCTATGCGTCTTCAGAATGTTACTAATCAGTAAAAACACTAACAAAAAATACAATAACTAATTACAAAACCGCCCGTAGCAAGGCACTATGCTTAATATGGGGGGCAAACATTGCAATTCACCGCTTTTACCCCAACTTTATAAAAATGCCGTTGCCTGAGAGGTATGGAAGGCTGCGATAGAATAGCGGCAGGTGTCAGCAAAAACAAAATATATTTTATCGTGGTAAACTCCAGTTTGTGTTTTACAACTATTTTTTAAATTTTACGCGCGAAGTTGAGGTGCAAATATGACGAGTAAGCCAACAGGCTCCGTAGGCTGGTTCCAGGTATTCCAGCGCGGGCAGCACTATATGAAGACATGGCCGTCAGATAAGCGCCTGGCTCCGATGTTTCCGGAGAACCGGATTTCCACAGCCACACGCTTTGCTGTGCGCATCATGCCACCGGTTGCCGTGTTTACCCTGACCTGGCAGATAGCGTTGGGCGGGCAACTGGGGCTGGCTGTGGCGACGGCTATTTTTGCCTGCAGCCTGCCAATGCAGGGGCTGTGGTGGTTAGGACGCCGCTCCCTGACGCCACTGCCGCCATCATTACTTGGCTGGTTCCATGATGTTCGCCACAAGCTTGCTGAAGCAGGGCAGGCGCTGGCTCCGATTGACGGTACACCCACTTACCAGTCGCTGGCTGATGTTCTTAAGCGGGCTTTCAAGCAGCTGGACAAGACATTTCTAGACGACCTGTAAGCCTGATTTCCCTCTCCTTACCCAGTCCGGCATCATCTATAGTCTTTCATACGTCGCATTTCACCGGAGGAAAGTCTCCTCCGGTGATTATTTCAGATGAGATCCAGACCCAAATCAAAGAATGGTGTGCTTGCGATTTCGCAGAAGTTTGCGCTATGCCATGCTTTGCTCATTATGCAGACATGAGGATTTTCACGATGGAAATGACTAACGCTCAACGCCTGATTTTGTCGAATCAATACAAAATGATGACCATGCTGGACCCCGATAATGCGGAACGCTATCGCCGGTTACAAACGGTGATCGAACGAGGTTTTGGTTTGCAAATGCGCGAGCTGGACAGGGATTTCGGTGAATTGCCGGAAGAGACCTGTCGCACCGTGATTAACATTATGGAAATGCATCATGCGATGCAGGTGTCATGGACCAACCTGAAAGACTCACAGGATTTGGATCGCCGCCGCCTGGATTTTCTGGGCTTTGATGCCGCAACCGAATCCCGCTATTTAAGCTATGTCCGCTTTATGGTGAATACCGAAGGACGTTACACTGATTTTGATGCGGGGACGCACGGGTTTAACTCACAGACCAAAATGTGGGATAAATACCAGCGGATGCTGTCTGTCTGGCAATCTTGCCCTCGTCAGTACCATTTGAGCGCCGTCGAGATAGCGCAAATCATAAATGCCTAAATTGAGATAACTAAAGAGGAATTGCCTGTGGAGTGCAAAGGTTTCTTGTTCGACCTTGATGGAACGTTAGTGGATTCACTGCCTGCCGTAGAGCGTTCCTGGATTAGCTGGGCGCTTAGCTGGGGGGCTAACCCGCAGGATGTCCTGGCATTTATTCATGGTAAACAGGCAATCACTTCTTTACGCCATTTCATGGAAGGCGCAAGCGAAGAAAAGATTCAGGAAGAGTTCCTCAAACTGGAAAAAATTGAAGCCACCGACACCGAAGGTGTGACGGCTTTGCCGGGTGCTCATCTTATTTTAAGTGAACTCAACCGCATGAACATTCCGTGGGCGATTGTGACGTCGGGTTCCATGCCGGTGGCCAGTGCACGTCATAAAGCTGCACATTTGCCTGAACCGGAAGTGTTCATCACGGCGGAGCAGGTCAAACACGGCAAACCTCAGCCGGATGCCTATCTGCTGGGCGCTGAACGCCTCGGACTGGCACCAGAGGATTGTGCTGTCGTGGAAGACGCCGCAGCGGGCGTGATGGCCGGCCTGGCTGCCGGTTGTAAAGTGATCGCGGTAAATGCGCCGTCAGACACACCGGGAATCGAAGACGTTGATTTCGATCTTTCGACGCTGGAGATTCTGCTGATTAATCCTTCCGAGCACGGTGTGACCGTCAGCCTGCGCTAAGCGTATAAAAAGTACAATTAACGCCTTTTCATTGATATAAACCCCGCAGCAGCGGGGTTTTTTTATGCCATCCTGATACCCGTCATACTTCAAACTGCCTCTGCGTTGGCTGCCTTCACAAATCCCGGTCACTTACTCTTGTAAGCTCCCGGGGTTTATTCCGTTGCCGCCTTGATGCAATTTGAATTATTTGGGGTATTCGCTGAGTTTATGCCCGCCATCTCAACGCAAAAGGAGTTTGTTTTGACCGGTGAATTAATCTGGGTAGTGATACTGCTTGTGATCGCCATGGTGTTATTCGCGCGTAATACGCTGCGGATGGATATTGTGGCGTTACTTGTCATCATTGCTTTCGTGCTGAGCGGAACGCTGACCATCAATGAGGCGCTGGCCGGATTCAGTGACCCGAACGTGATTCTGATTGCCGCGCTGTTTGTTGTCGGGCACGGGCTGGTGAGAACCGGCGTGGCTTATCAGGTGGGCGACTGGCTGATGAAAGTCGCGGGCAACAGTGAAACCCGTATGCTGGTTTTACTGATGTTAACTGTTGCCGGGCTGGGTGCGTTTATGAGTTCGACTGGCGTAGTGGCGATTTTCATTCCTGTCGTAATCAGTGTTTCTGCCCGCATGAAAACGTCTCCCGCGCGGCTGATGATGCCGCTGAGTTTTGCCGGGCTTATCAGCGGGATGATGACGTTGGTTGCCACGCCACCCAACATGGTGGTTAACAGCGAATTACTGCGCGAAGGGTTTGACGGTTTTGGTTTCTTTGGCGTGACGCCTGTAGGGATGGTGGTTCTGATGATGGGCGTGGGATATATGTTGCTTGCCCGTCGCTGGCTATCTGCCGAAGACGCCTCGCAGGATAAACAGCGCTGGAAACGTCGTACTTTCCGTGATCTCATTCGGGATTATCATCTGACTGGCCGTGCGCGCCGTATGACGATCCGTCCTGGCTCCCCGCTGGTCGGGCGTACGCTGGATGATTTGCATCTGCGCTCACGCTATGGCGCAAACGTGGTGGGTATCGAGCGCTGGCGCAAGTTTCGCCGCGTCATGATCAGCGCAACCGGGAACACCGAACTGTTTGCGCGGGATGTATTGCTGCTGGATATGGCCGATCCTGAGGTCTCTGTCCGCCAGTTTTGTACCGATGAAATGCTTGAGCCGATGGTTTTACGCGGTGAGTATTTTTCCGAGCAGTCACGGGATGTCGGTATGGCGGAAGTGTCACTGATCCCTGATTCTGAGCTGCTGGGTAAAACGCTGCGCGACGTGGCGTTCCGCTCGACTTACGGCCTGAACGTGGTGGGTATCCGCCGGCAGGGCGAAGCGCTGGATGGTAAACTGGTTGATGAAGTCTTACAGCTGGGCGATATGTTGCTGGTGATTGGCGACTGGAAGCTCATCCGTCAGTTACAACAGCAGATGCATGATTTCATTGTGCTGAACCTGCCCGCCGAAGTGGATGAAGTTGCGCCCGCACTCAGCCAGGCACCGCACGCGCTATTTTGTCTGGCGCTGATGGTCGCGTTAATGCTCACCGACGACGTGCCCAATGCTATCGCGGCCATTATTGCCTGTATGCTGATGGGGAAATTTCGCTGCATCACAATGGAAGGCGCGTATAAAGCCATTCACTGGCCGAGTCTGCTGCTGATCGTCGGGATGATGCCCTTCGCGCTGGCGCTGCAAAAAACCGGCGGCGTGGCGCTGATCGTCAAAGGCCTGATGGAAGTGAGCGGCGGATACGGCCCGTACATGATGCTGCTGAGCTTGTTTGTGCTCTGCGCTGGTATCGGATTGTTTATTTCCAATACCGCAACGGCGGTACTGATGGCACCGATCGCCATTGCGGCGGCGCATCAGATGGGCGTTTCGCCTTACCCGTTTACCATGATTATCGCGATTGCGGCCTCGGCGGCGTTTATGACGCCGGTTTCATCACCGGTGAATACGCTGGTGATGGTGCCCGGTAACTACAAGTTCGGCGATTTCATCCGTATCGGCGTGCCTTTTACGCTGCTGGTGATGGTCGTCAGCATTTTTCTGGTGCCGGTGCTTTTCCCGTTCTGACGCGCAGAAAGCGTCAGAGCGGAGAATCGAGACTGATTTCATCCAGTGACAGACTGAAGCTGGGGATAAAAACTTCCATGAAGTAGTCCATTTCCGGGCTTTTTCTGTCGGCCAGCGTCTTCTCCAGACGCGCTTTGGCCAGCGTAAATTCGTTATTTCCCGCAGACAATTCTTCCAGACATTTCAGGTATGCGCATAACGCATCGGCCTGTTTTACCGTCAGTTTTTCGTCTTCCGTGTAATAGTGTTCGTCGATTAGCGGGCGGAAATCTTCCTGCAATTCCTTTGGCAGCATTTCAATCAGTTTTTGCTGGGCAATCTTCTCGATTTTTTTGTATTCATGGGCAATTTGCGGATTGTAATACTTAATCGGTGTTGGCATATCGCCAGTCAGCACTTCGCTGGCATCGTGATACATCGCCAGAAGAGCAACGCGTTCTGCGTTCAGGTTACCGTTAAATTTACGGTTTTTAATCACGGCTAATGCGTGAGCCACAAAGGCCACCTGCAGGCTGTGTTCGGACACATTCTCGGTGCGGACGTTGCGCATCAGCGGCCAGCGGCTGATCAGTTTAAGACGGGAAAGGTGGGCAAAAAAATGACTCTGACTCATAGCACTCTCAATAACAACGGTGAATGAGAGACCATTGTGAGCAGTGCGAAACAGTTATGCAAATGCGGAAACCATCAGAAAGAAAAAAGGGCGCAGATGTCTGCGCCCTGATTACTACTGACGGTAAGTTTCGAGGAAACGACCGAACTTGTTCACTGCCATTTCCAGTTCGTCTACGCGCGGGAGTGTCACGATGCGGACGTGATCCGGATAAGGCCAGTTAAAGGCGGAACCCTGAACCAGCAGCACTTTTTGCTGTAACAGCAAATCGAGCACCATTTTCTGGTCGTCGTGGATATTGAAACGCTTGGCATCAATACGCGGGAACATATACAGCGCACCTTTCGGTTTCACGCAAGATACGCCCGGGATCTGATTAATCAATTCCCATGCGCGGTCACGCTGTTCGACCAGACGTCCGCCCGGCTGAATGAATTCGCTGATACTCTGGTAACCGCCCAGCGCCGTCTGAATGGCGTGCTGCATCGGCACGTTGGCGCACAAGCGCATCGAGGCCAGCATTTCCAGACCTTCTATATAGCCTTTGGCGTGCTTTTTCGGGCCGTTCAGCACCATCCAGCCCTGACGGAAACCTGCCACGCGGTAGGTTTTTGACAGACCATTGAATGTGACGGTCAGCAGATCCGGTGCCAGCGATGCAATAGAAATGTGCTGGGCTTCGTCGTACAGGATCTTGTCGTAAATTTCGTCGGCAAAGATAATCAGGTTATGTTCACGTGCAATCTCGACGATCTGCATCAGCAATTCTTTGCTGTAAACCGCGCCGGTCGGATTGTTCGGGTTGATGATCACAATGCCACGGGTACGCGGTGTGATTTTGTCTCGAATATCAGCGATATCCGGGAACCAGTCGGCCCCTTCATCACAGAGGTAGTGCACTGCATTACCGCCAGACAGAGAAACTGCGGCGGTCCACAACGGATAATCGGGCGCGGGCACCAGCATTTCATCGCCCGTGTTCAGCAACGCCTGCATTGACTGAACGATCAGCTCAGAAACGCCGTTACCGATGTAAATGTCTTCAACTGTAATGTCGCGCATATCACGCGCCTGATAGTGCTGCATGATCGCTTTACGCGCAGAAAACAGGCCTTTTGAATCACAGTAGCCCTGTGAGGTCGGCAAATTGCGGATAACGTCGATCAAAATTTCATCAGGCGCATCAAAACCGAACGGGGCGGGGTTACCGATGTTCAGTTTAAGAACTTTGTTACCTTCTTCTTCAAGGCGTTTTGCTTCTTTAAGCACCGGGCCGCGAATGTCGTAACAGACGTTGTCCAGTTTGCGGGATTTTTCAATCGGGGACATGTAAATAGGAACCTTTTGCAATAAAGCCTGTTCTTCCCTGGTGCCGAACGACCGTAGAACAGTGCGAAGGGCTCAATTTACTCCCCCAAAGAAGGCGTGAGAAGGGCTGTGCACCGTTTTGGTGAAAAACAGCAGTAAAGATACTGGTGGTGGGGGTTTACCTTGGGTAATAAGAGATGTAATGGTTTTTAATTCTTATTTTTTAGTATTTTTTGTTTTTTTATTTTGCGAATGCGGGTTTTTTAATCGATAAATTCACTGTTTTTGCTGTGCAACCTCCATTGATGAAGACACGTTTTTGGGCTTTTCTGGCTCAGAACATCATGAAATCTTACCAAAGCTCGACAAATTCTGAAAAAAGAGCAGGTAAATTTGGTTTATCTACAAAATCCTTAACAAGAATCAGTTTTATTTATCTAATGAGTAATAGTGAGTGCTGGATAAATGATCATGTTGTAAGCATTATCTGAACCCTATTTTTTTAGATTATGTAAATGCTTTTACAGCATATATTTACTAAAGCTGGCATCAACAATTTTTGATGAAACGAGAAAAATCTTAATTTTACTTTAACTAAATCCTTTGTGGTTAAATCTGTTATTCATGTGACTCAATGAATTTATTGAATTATATTTTATTTCGTTAGCTTAATTTGTAAATTTAACTTATGTTTTTAGTACGGCGACGGCGTTGAGAGGCGGCTTGTAGTCAGCGTTGGGCGCGCTCAGGCGGCATGTGGAACGGTTTGCAGGGACGGACTATATTAAATAAGACACTCTAATCATTTGGTTCTTGTGAGGAATTAATGTGCACAATTTTAATGTCCAGTCGCTCACAATGATGAAAACTTTCATGCACAAATATTTCTCAATTTCGGTTATCAAATGAGTGAGTATCCGACATATCTGGTATTCTGCATTTTGCGGGTACTTTGACGCACCATCAGGGTAGCTTGTTATTAGATTCTATAAAGTGAAGAAAAACTATGACAATTGCAAATCGTCCAATCCTCAATCTCGACCTTGACCTGTTGAGGACATTTGTAGCTGTTGCTGATTTAAATACGTTCGCTGCGGCAGCTGCTGCTGTGTGTCGTACTCAGTCGGCGGTCAGCCAACAAATGCAACGTCTAGAACAACTCGTGGGAAAAGAACTGTTTGCCAGACATGGACGCAATAAATTATTAACTGAACACGGTATTCAGTTATTGGGGTATGCACGGAAAATTCTTCGTTTCAACGATGAAGCCTGCACCTCTTTGATGTACAGCAATGTTCAGGGTGGGATAACGATTGGTGCGTCAGACGATACGGCTGACACCATCTTGCCTTTCCTGCTCAGCCGCGTGACCTCGGTATACCCGAAGTTGTCTATTGATGTCCGCGTGAAACGTAGCCCGTTTATGTTGTCGATGCTGGAGAGTGAAGAGGTCGATTTGGCTATCACGACGATGACCACTACCGATCATCCCCACATCGTCCTGCGTACTTCGCCTACATTATGGTACTGCTCGGCTGATTTCGCCTACCCGTCAGGGGACAGTGTGCCGCTGGTTGTGCTGGATGAACCCAGCCCGTATCGTTTAATGGCGATAGAGCACCTTAATCAGGCGGGGATCCCGTGGCGTATTGCTTACGTGGCTTCCACCTTATCGGCGATCCGTGCGGCCGTTCGGGCCGGGCTGGGCGTGACTGCGCGACCTATCGAAATGATGAGTCCGGAGTTACGTGTGCTTGGTGAACAGGACGGTTTACCTCGTCTGCCTGATACACAATATGTCCTGTACAAAAATGCCCGTTGTGAAAATGAGCTTGCAATGGCGATTTTCAATGCAGTTGAGCAAGGGAATGATCCGTATTCTCTCAGTGCTTATGGTCCGCGTCCGGCAGTGGATGATGATCAGGAGTTCCTGGCAGACTCTCAAAGTTAAGACAATCCCCCCGGCTTTACCTTCCGCCTCTGGATAACGGGGCGGGGGTAAAGGCTTCTACCTCTTTTGAGGGGTAAAGTTATATTTTTAGTTATTCTGATTGATATCTTACCTTAAACCACCATTTTTTATTGCTAACGCTTCTGACTTCCCGCCAGGACAGCTATCCTTATCAATTTCCTTTGCATTAACTCGCGAAAAAATCAGTGCTTTTCCAGGTTAAAAAAAAGCATCAAATTTTTCCGCAAATCGCTTGTCGTTTTTTGAAAATCAGCAAAACTTGTTAAATGTGTGCCTTTTTTTCTATCAAAATTGACAGAACTCTGACATGGATCAAAAAAATACCCCTATTAAGAGAGTGGAAGCGTTGTCTATTCCTGCGACAATAGGAAAGTTCGAAAGATGTCATAACTCCCATCACAGGTTCATGCTTTATCTCGGTATTTTACTGACACGATTTAGCTTAAGTATCGGCGCATGATATGTTAATTAAATGCTAAGCATGTAAACTAATGTGGAGATACTTTTGTCAAAGTTGACAAAAGGTTATAGAAAAGGGTAAAAAGCCCACAACAAATCACTGGCTTAATCCTTTGTTGAGCCGTGAACTGTGTGGTTTTTAATCCTTCCCTTGAATCGATGTGGTGCGCAAGCTGCCGACGCTATAGAGCAGATGCCAAAGTGCCACTTTTGATGAGTAAGCAATGAGTATGTCAACAGCCACTGAAGTCATCGCTCAACACTGGGCGTTCGCCGTTTTTCTTGTCGTCGCAATGGGGCTTTGTTGCCTGATGTTGCTGGGTGCCGCGTTCCTCGGCGGGAGAGCCAGAGCGCGCTACAAAAACACGCCATTTGAGTCAGGTATCGCCTCCGTCGGCACCGCCCGACTGCGTCTTTCCGCTAAGTTCTATCTGGTCGCAATGTTTTTCGTCATTTTTGACGTTGAAGCCCTGTATCTGTACGCATGGTCAACGTCTATCCGCGAAAGCGGCTGGACCGGATTCGTTGAAGCCACCATTTTCATTTTGGTACTGCTGGCCGGTTTGTTCTATCTAGTGCGAATTGGCGCACTAGACTGGACGCCTACACGTTCGAAAGGACCTGTTAAACCAAGCCCGGCAATTAATACCAACAGTCACCCTCAGTAAGCAGTCATAGCGAGGCATTAAGATGGACTATACGCTCACCCGCATAGACCCGGACGGTGAGAACGACCGTTACCCCCTGCAAAACCAGGAGGTCGTCGGCGATCCTCTTCAGGAGCAGGTTAAACGCAGTGTTTTCATGGGAAATCTCCAGGAATCGCTGCATGGCATGGTGAACTGGGGCCGTAAAAACTCCCTCTGGCCATACAACTTCGGCCTTTCCTGCTGCTACGTTGAAATGGTGACGTCATTCACTGCGGTGCATGATGTTGCGCGTTTTGGCGCAGAAGTACTGCGCGCATCGCCCCGCCAGGCTGACTTTATGGTTGTTGCAGGCACTTGCTTCACCAAAATGGCACCCGTTATTCAGCGTTTATATGACCAGATGCTCGAACCTAAATGGGTGATTTCGATGGGTGCCTGTGCGAACTCGGGTGGCATGTACGATATTTACTCTGTGGTGCAGGGCGTAGATAAATTCCTGCCTGTCGATGTGTACATCCCGGGATGTCCTCCGCGTCCTGAGGCTTATATGCAGGCTCTTTTACTGCTGCAGGAGTCTATCGGTAAAGAACGTCGCCCATTGTCATGGGTCGTCGGCGATCAGGGCGTTTACCGCGCGAATATGCAGTCTGAAAAAGAGCGTAAGCGTGCTGAGCGTATTGCAGTGACAAATCTGCGTTCGCCGGACGAGATTTAACACTGCGGTCTGAGAGTCAACCCTGAGGGGGAGGTGTCCCCCTTACGGCATAAATGACCATTTAGTGTGGTGAAAAAAATATGACAGATTTGACGACGCAAGATTCAGCCCTGCCAGCATGGCATACCCGTGAGCATCTCGATGATCCGGTAATCGGCGAATTGCGTAACCGTTTTGGGCCAGAGGCCTTTACTGTTCAGGCAACCCGTACCGGAATTCCCGTGGTATGGTTCAAGCGCGAACAGGTACTGGAAACGATTACCTTTTTACGAAAACAGCCAAAACCTTATGTCATGCTTTTCGATTTGCATGGCTTTGATGAGCGTTTACGTACGCACCGCGACGGTTTACCGGCTGCGGATTTTTCCGTTTTCTACCACCTGATTTCTGTCGAGCGTAACCGCGACATCATGATCAAAGTGGCGCTGTCGGAAAACGATCTCCATGTTCCGACAGTCACCAAAGTGTTCCCGAATGCCAACTGGTACGAGCGCGAAGTCTGGGACATGTTTGGTATTACCTTTGATGGCCACCCGCACCTGACGCGCATCATGATGCCGCAGACCTGGGAAGGCCACCCGCTGCGTAAAGATTATCCGGCGCGCGCCACTGAGTTCGACCCTTATGAGCTGACTAAGCAAAAAGAAGAACTCGAGATGGAATCGCTGACCTTCAAGCCGGAAGACTGGGGCATGAAGCGCGGCACCGACAACGAGGACTTCATGTTCCTCAACCTCGGGCCAAACCACCCGTCTGCGCACGGTGCTTTCCGTATTGTCTTGCAGCTTGATGGCGAAGAAATTGTCGACTGCATCCCGGACGTTGGCTACCACCACCGTGGTGCTGAAAAGATGGGCGAACGTCAGTCCTGGCACAGCTACATCCCTTACACCGACCGTATCGAATATCTTGGCGGCTGTGTTAACGAAATGCCTTACGTTCTGGCGGTTGAAAAACTGGCCGGTATCGTAACGCCTGATCGCGTTAACACCATCCGCGTGATGCTGTCTGAACTGTTCCGTATCAACAGCCACCTGCTGTATATCTCTACGTTTATTCAGGACGTGGGCGCGATGACGCCAGTGTTCTTCGCCTTTACCGATCGTCAGAAAATCTACGATCTGGTGGAAGCGATCACCGGTTTCCGTATGCACCCGGCCTGGTTCCGTATTGGTGGCGTTGCACATGACCTGCCGAAAGGCTGGGATCGTCTGCTGCGTGAGTTCCTTGACTGGATGCCAGCGCGTCTGGATTCCTACGTCAAAGCGGCACTGAAAAACACCATTCTGATTGGCCGTTCCAAAGGTGTGGCAGCGTATAACGCTGACGACGCTCTGGCCTGGGGCACTACCGGTGCTGGCCTGCGCGCAACGGGTATTCCGTTCGACGTGCGTAAATGGCGTCCATACTCTGGCTACGAAAACTTCGATTTTGAAATCCCGACCGGCGATGGCGTCAGTGACTGCTATTCCCGCGTGATGCTGAAAGTGGAAGAGCTTCGTCAGAGCCTGCGCATTCTGGAACAGTGCTACAAAAACATGCCGGAAGGCCCGTTCAAGGCTGATCATCCGCTGACCACGCCGCCACCGAAAGAGCGCACGCTGCAACACATCGAAACCCTGATCACGCACTTCCTGCAAGTGTCGTGGGGGCCGGTCATGCCTGCGCAAGAATCTTTCCAGATGGTTGAAGCTACCAAAGGGATCAACAGCTACTACCTGACCAGTGACGGCAGCACCATGAGCTACCGCACGCGCGTCCGTACGCCGAGCTTCCCGCATTTGCAGCAGATCCCGTCCGTAATCCGTGGCAGCCTGGTATCCGACCTGATCGTGTATCTTGGCAGTATCGATTTTGTAATGTCAGATGTGGACCGCTAACGATGACAGATATCAACAAAGACTCAGAAGTTCAGTACATCAACGTCAGCGAGCCCGTTGCGCCGCCGGTGTTTGTGCTGAGCGATGCTGAACGTGAAGCGATTGAGCACGAAAAATATCACTACGAAGATGCCCGCGCGGCCTCTATCGAAGCGTTGAAAATCGTGCAGAAAGCGCGTGGTTGGGTGCCAGACGGCGCTATCTACGCGATCTCCGATGTTCTGGGCATTCCCGCCAGCGACGTTGAAGGTGTGGCGACATTCTACAGCCAAATCTTCCGCCAGCCGGTTGGCCGCCATGTGATCCGTTACTGTGACAGCGTGGTGTGCCACATCACCGGTTATCAGGGGATCCAGGCTGCTCTTGAACAACAGTTGCACATCAAGCCGGGCGAAACGACCGATGACGGGCGCTTCACCCTGCTGCCGACCTGCTGCCTGGGGAACTGTGACAAAGGCCCATCAATGATGATTGATGAGGACACGCACAGCCACCTGACGCCAGAAGCGATCGGCCAGCTACTGGAGCGCTACGCATGACCTATACACCCCGACATATCGAACGCACGCCGGAGATGCATCCGCTGACCTGGCGCATGCGCGATGACAAACAGCCTGTCTGGATTGACGAATACCGCAGCAAAAACGGTTACGCCGGTGCAGAAAAAGCGCTGAAAGGCATGGCTCAGGAAGAAATCGTCAATCTGGTGAAAGACGCAGGCCTGAAAGGGCGCGGCGGTGCAGGTTTCTCCACGGGTCTTAAGTGGAGCCTGATGCCGAAAGACGAAAGCATGAACATCCGCTATCTGCTGTGTAACGCCGATGAGATGGAACCGGGTACTTACAAAGACCGCATGCTGATGGAGCAAATGCCGCACCTTCTGGTGGAAGGCATGTTGATCTCCGCGTTCGCGCTGAAATCTTACCGTGGCTACATCTTCCTGCGTGGCGAATACATTGAAGCCGCCGTGAACCTGCGTCGCGCGATCGAAGAAGCCACCGCGGCGGGTCTGCTGGGTAAAAACATTCTCGGCACCGGTTTTGATTTCGAACTGATTGTTCACACCGGTGCGGGTCGCTACATCTGTGGTGAAGAAACCGCGCTGATTAACTCGCTGGAAGGCCGCCGCGCCAACCCGCGTTCCAAGCCACCGTTCCCGGCTTCTGCCGGTGCATGGGGTAAACCGACGTGTGTAAACAACGTCGAAACCCTGTGTAACGTGCCTGCAATCCTTGAGCACGGCGTGGACTGGTACAAAGGTATTTCTGCGGGCAAAAGTGAAGATGCCGGTACCAAACTGATGGGCTTCTCTGGCCGGGTGAAAAATCCGGGCGTATGGGAACTGCCATTTGGTACGACTGCACGTGAAATCCTTGAAGAGTATGCCGGTGGCATGCGCGATGGTCTGACTTTCAAAGCCTGGCAGCCGGGCGGGGCAGGGACTGACTTCCTGACCGCTGACCATCTCGACCTGCCGATGGATTTTGCCAGCATTGGTAAAGCCGGAAGCCGTCTGGGTACGGCACTGGCCATGGCGGTAGATAATGAAATCGGCATGGTCCCGCTGGTGCGTAACCTCGAAGAGTTCTTCGCCCGCGAATCCTGTGGCTGGTGTACACCGTGCCGCGACGGTTTGCCGTGGAGTGTGAAAATTCTGCGCGCGCTGGAACGTGGCGAGGGCCAGCCAGGGGATATCGAAACCCTTGAGCAGCTTTGCCGCCAGCTGGGTCCGGGCAAAACCTTCTGCGCACACGCGCCGGGTGCCGTGGAGCCATTGCAGAGTGCGATTAAATATTTCCGGGAAGAGTTCGAGGCGGGTATCGCCAAACAGCATTACAACAATGCGCGGGCGATTGGCGGTATTCAGCCAAACAACCTGCTCAAACAACGCTGGTAGTGAAGGCAACAGACGGCGGACGTGAGCCCGCTGTGCGCGAATTCCCGGAACAAGGGACGCGCTGCCAACAGGACAGACGCCAACCCGGCAAGAATTTTTGATTAACGCCCGCCGTCAGGTGGGCCACGTGGAAGCATGCTGACTATGGCTACGATTCATGTAGACGGCAAAGAATACGATGTAGACGGAGCGGACAACCTGTTACAGGCTTGCCTCTCTCTCGGACTCGATATTCCTTATTTTTGCTGGCATCCGGCGCTGGGAAGCGTCGGCGCTTGCCGCCAATGTGCGGTTAAGCAATACCAAAATGCGGAAGACACGCGCGGTCGTCTGGTGATGTCATGTATGACACCAGCGTCTGATGGCACCTTCATTTCCATCGACGACGGAGAAGCAAAAGAATTCCGTGAAAGCGTCGTGGAATGGCTGATGACCAACCACCCGCACGACTGTCCGGTGTGTGAGGAAGGCGGTAACTGTCACCTTCAGGATATGACGGTGATGACCGGCCACAGTATGCGCCGCTACCGCTTTACCAAACGTACCCATAACAACCAGGATCTCGGTCCGTTCATCTCGCATGAAATGAACCGCTGTATCGCCTGCTACCGTTGTGTCCGTTACTACAAAGATTACGCGGACGGCACCGATCTGGGTGTCTATGGCGCGCACGACAACGTCTACTTCGGTCGCCCGGAAGATGGCCCGCTGGAAAGCGAGTTCTCCGGTAACCTGGTAGAAGTCTGTCCGACAGGCGTGTTCACCGATAAAACGCACTCCGAACGCTACAACCGTAAATGGGACATGCAGTTTGCACCAAGCATCTGCCAGCAATGTTCTGTTGGCTGCAACACCAGCCCGGGCGAGCGTTATGGCGAACTGCGTCGTATCGAAAACCGCTATAACGGTACCGTAAACCACTATTTCCTCTGCGACCGTGGTCGTTTCGGTTATGGCTACGTGAACCTGAAAGATCGCCCGAAGAAACCACTGCAATTGCGTGGCAACGACTGGATCGAGCTGAACGCCGAACAGGCGATGCAGGGCGCGGCGGATATCATCCGTCAGGCGAAGAAAACCATCGGTATCGGTTCTCCGCGAGCCAGCCTGGAAAGCAACTTTGCGCTGCGTGAACTGGTCGGGGCAGAAAACTTCTACACCGGCATCAACGCGGCAGAACAAGGGCGTCTGCAACTGATGCTCAACGTTCTGCGCAACAGCGGCGTTCACACGCCAGCGCTGCGTGAAATCGAAGAATATGATGCGGTTCTGGTGCTGGGCGAAGATTTAACCCAGACCGGCGCACGTATCGCGCTGTCTGTCCGTCAGGCGGTGAAAGGTAAAGCGCGCGCGATGGCTGCGGCACAACGTGTTGCCGACTGGCAAATCGCGGCGGTGCAAAACATTGGTCAGCACGCCAAGCATCCGTTGTTTATCACGAACGTGGACAACACCAAGCTTGATGATATCGCGGCTTACAATTACCGCGCGCCGGTAGATGAACAAGCGCGTTTCGGCTTTGCTATCGCCCATGCGCTGGATAATTCAGCACCGGCGGTCACTGATCTGGCTGAAGGCCTGAACAAGAAAATCGACGTGATCGTGCAGGCGCTTACCGGTGCCCGCAAGCCACTGATCATCACCGGTTCTAACGCCGGTTCTGACGCGATTATCGAAGCGGCAGCCAACATCGCGAAAGCACTGAAAGTGGCGGGCAGCAATGTCGGCATCACCTTCGTGGCTTCTGCGGCCAACAGCATCGGTTTGTCGATGATTGGCGGCGGCACGCTGGATGACGCGCTTGAGCTTCTGACCCGCGGCGACGCTGACAGCGCCATCGTGATGGAGAATGACCTTTACCGTCAGGCTCCGGCAGCGAATGTGGACGCGGCGTTAGCGAAAGTGCAGAACCTGCTGGTCGTTGACCATCAGCGCACCCGCATCATGGATAAAGCCAGCCTGATCCTGCCTGCGGCAAGTTTTGCTGAAAGCGACGGTACGCTGGTGAATCAGGAAGGCCGCGCACAGCGTTTCTTCCAGGTTTATGACCCGGCTTACTACGACACCACCGTTTCCATGCTGGAAAGCTGGCGCTGGATGCACTCGCTGCATTCCACCCTCAACAGCCGTCATGTGGACTGGACTCAGCTTGATCACGTTATCGACGCCTGCGTTGCAGCACTTCCACAGCTGAAAGGCATGGTGGAAGCCGCGCCAAACGCCAGCTTCCGTATTCGTGGTCAGAAACTGGCACGTTCTCCGCACCGCTCAAGTGGCCGTACCGCAATGCGCGCCAACATCAGCGTGCACGAACCGCGTCAGCCGCAAGATAAAGACACCATGTTTGCCTTCTCGATGGAAGGGAACAACAGCCCGACAGCCAACCGCAATCAGGTGCCATTCGCCTGGGCGCCGGGCTGGAACTCACCGCAAGCCTGGAACAAATTCCAGAGCGAAGTGGGCGGCAGTCTGCGCCACGGTGATCCGGGTGTGCGTCTGATTGAAGCAGGGGAGGGTAACCTCGACTACTTCACCGGTATTCCGGCGGCCTTTACTGCACAGAGCGATAACTGGCGTGTTGCGCCTTACTATCACCTGTTCGGCAGTGAAGAAATGACTCAGCGTTCTGCGGTTATTCAGCAGCGTATGCCACAACCTTATGTGATGGTTAACCCGGCCGATGCGGCTCAGTTAGGCGTGAATGCCGGTTCTCAGGTGGAATTCACCTGCGCCGGTCAGCAGCTTAAACTGCCGGTTCGCCTGAGTGAAACCCTCAGTCAGGGTCAGCTTGGCCTGCCACTGGGCTTACCGGGTATTCCACCGGTGCTGGTTGGCGCAACGATTGAAAATCTGCGGGAGGCAGCACAATGAGCTGGTTTACACCTGTTGTGATCGATTCGTTGATCGCTGTCCTGAAAGCCGTTGTGATCCTGCTGGTCGTCGTGACCTGCGGGGCCTTCATGAGTTTCGGCGAGCGTCGCTTGCTGGGCCTGTTCCAGAACCGGTACGGGCCAAACCGTGTCGGCTGGGGCGGTTCCCTGCAACTCGTTGCTGACATGATCAAGATGTTCTTCAAGGAAGACTGGGTTCCTAAATTCACCGACAAAGCCATCTTTACGCTGGCGCCGATGATTGCGTTTACGTCCCTGTTGATCTCCTTTGCGATCGTGCCGGTCAGCCCGACCTGGTTCGCCGCAGACCTGAACATCGGTATCTTGTTCTTCCTGATGATGGCCGGTCTGACTGTCTATGCGGTGTTGTTTGCTGGCTGGTCGAGTAACAACAAATACTCGCTGCTGGGTGCGATGCGTGCATCGGCCCAGACCCTGAGCTACGAAGTGTTCCTCGGCTTGTCGCTGATGGGCGTTGTGGCGCAGGCGGGTTCGTTTAACCTGCAAGACATCGTGAATTCGCAGGCGCATGTCTGGAACATCATTCCGCAGTTCTTTGGCTTTGTGACCTTTGCGATTGCCGGTGTGGCTGTGTGTCACCGTCACCCGTTTGACCAGCCGGAAGCCGAGCAGGAACTGGCCGATGGTTACCACATTGAATATTCCGGTATGAAATTCGGTCTGTTCTTCGTGGGGGAATACATCGGTATCGTGACTGTCTCTGCGCTGATCGTCACCTTGTTCTTCGGTGGCTGGCAGGGTCCGTTCCTGCCGCCGTTTATCTGGTTTGCGCTGAAAACCGCTTTCTTCATGGTGATGTTCATTTTGATCCGTGCTGCTTTGCCGCGTCCCCGCTACGACCAGGTAATGTCATTTGGCTGGAAAGTTTGCCTGCCGCTGACGTTACTTAATCTGCTGGCGACCGCTGCGGTCATCTTGTACAACGCGCAATAAGGGGTGATGAAACCATGACATTGAAAGACATAGTGGTCGGGTTCGGTACCCAGGTTCGCAGCTTGTGGATGATAGGCCTGCACGCCTTCGCCAAGCGCGAAACCCAGATGTATCCTGAAGTTCCGGTCAATCCACCTCCGCGCTATCGTGGCCGTATCGTGCTGACGCGCGACCCGGACGGCGAAGAGCGCTGCGTTGCCTGTAACCTGTGTGCGGTAGCGTGTCCGGTAGGCTGTATTTCTCTGCAAAAAGCAGAGCATAAAGACGGCCGCTGGTACCCGGAATTCTTCCGCATCAACTTCTCACGCTGCATCTTCTGCGGCCTGTGTGAAGAAGCGTGCCCGACAACCGCGATTCAGCTGACGCCGGACTTTGAACTGGGTGAATTCAAACGCCAGGATCTGGTGTATGAAAAAGAAGATTTGTTGATTTCAGGGCCGGGTAAGTATCCGGAATATAACTTCTACCGGATGTCCGGTATGGCCGTTGACGGTAAGCCGAAAGGCGAAGCGGAAAACGAAGCCAAACCGATCAACGTCAAAGGTCTGTTGCCTTAAGGAGCCGCAAGCATGGAATTTGCATTTTATATTGCAGCCCTGGTGGCCGTGTTGGCGACATTGCGTGTTATCACGCACACCAATCCGGTGCATGCATTGCTGTATCTGATCGTCTCTTTGCTGGCGATTGCTGCGGTCTTCTTCTCGCTCGGTGCCTACTTTGCCGGTGCTCTGGAGATCATCGTTTACGCCGGAGCCATCATGGTTCTGTTCGTGTTCGTCGTGATGATGCTGAACCTTGGCAACGTCCAGGAGCAGGAACGCGCGTGGCTGAAACCCGCGACCTGGATCGGGCCTTCAATTTTGTCGGTCATCCTTCTGGTGGTCATGATCATGTCGATTCTCGGATTGCATGAACACGGCATCAAAGGCGACATGATTGACGCGAAAGCCGTCGGTATCGCGCTGTTCGGGCCTTATGTTCTGGCGGTTGAACTGGCGTCCATGTTGCTGCTGGCCGGTCTGGTGGTGGCGTTCCATATTGGTCGTGAACATAAACCGGGCGAAGTTTTTGGTGACGCACCGGTCACGACAGAAATGGCAAAAAGAAAAACGGAGGAGAGAGCATGATCCCTCTACAACATGGCCTGATTCTGGCTGCAATTCTCTTTGTTCTCGGGCTGACCGGCCTGCTGGTTCGCCGTAATCTGCTGTTTATGCTGATCAGTCTGGAAGTGATGATCAACGCGGCAGCGCTGGCGTTTATCGTGGCGGGAAGCTACTGGGGTCAGGCAGACGGGCAGGTGATGTACATTCTGGCCATCAGTCTGGCTGCGGCGGAGGCCAGTATTGGCCTGGCGTTGCTGCTGCAACTGTATCGCCGTCGCCATACCCTGAATATTGATACTGTCAGTGAGATGCGCGGATGAACTTACTCTATTTAACAATTCTGTTCCCGCTGATTGGCTTTATTTTGCTGGCCTTCTCACGCGGTCGCTGGTCTGAAAACACGTCGGCAACGGTGGGCGTAGGCTCCATTGGTCTGGCTGCACTGACCACTATTTATGTGGGCATCAACTTCCTCAGCCAGAAAGCGGCGGGCGTTGAAATCTTCAACCAGACACTGTGGAACTGGATGCAGGTCGGAAACTTCAACATTTCCGCGACGCTGACCCTCGACGGTTTGTCGATGACCATGTTGTCCGTGGTCACCGGTGTCGGTTTCTTCATCCACATGTTCGCGTCCTGGTACATGCGCGGTGAAGAAGGCTACTCACGCTTCTTCGCGTACACCAACCTGTTTATCGCCAGCATGGTGATTCTGGTACTGGCAGACAACCTTTTGCTGATGTACCTCGGTTGGGAAGGCGTGGGCCTGTGCAGTTACCTGCTGATCGGTTTTTACTACTCCAACCCGGCTAACGGCGCAGCGGCGATGAAAGCGTTCATCGTGACCCGCGTCGGTGACGTGTTCCTGGCTTTCGCACTGTTCATCCTTTACCGCGAACTGGGTACGCTGAACTTCCGTGAGCTGATGGTGCTGGCACCGCAGAAACTGGCGGTTGGCGACACGGCAATTACCTGGGCAACCCTGATGTTACTGGGTGGCGCAGTGGGTAAATCGGCACAGCTTCCGTTGCAGACCTGGCTGGCAGACGCCATGGCCGGTCCGACACCGGTTTCCGCGCTGATCCACGCCGCGACCATGGTGACCGCCGGTGTTTACCTGATTGCACGTACTCACGGCCTGTTCCTGATGGCGCCGGAGATTCTGCATCTGGTCGGTATTATTGGTGCGGTAACGCTGGTGCTCGCAGGCTTTGCGGCGCTGGTACAAACCGATATCAAACGCGTTCTTGCTTACTCGACCATGAGCCAGATTGGTTACATGTTCCTGGCGCTGGGCGTTCAGGCGTGGGATGCCGCCATCTTCCATCTGATGACGCACGCATTCTTCAAAGCCTTACTGTTCCTTTCTTCCGGTTCGGTCATTCTGGCCTGCCACCACGAACAGAACATCTTCAAGATGGGGGGATTACGTAAATCCATTCCGCTTGTTTATATCTGCTTCCTGGTCGGCGGCGCGGCACTTTCCGCCTTACCTGTCATCACTGCGGGCTTCTTCAGTAAAGACGAAATCCTCGCGGGTGCGCTGGCTAACGGCCATCTGAACCTGATGGTTGCCGGTCTGGTGGGGGCGTTTATGACCTCGCTGTACACCTTCCGCATGATCTTCATCGTGTTCCACGGCGAAGAGAAAATCAAAGCGCATGCGGGTAAAGGCATCACTCACCACCTGCCGCTGCTGGTGTTACTGGTTCTGTCCACCTTTATTGGCGCGATGATTGTTCCGCCACTGAAAGGTGTTCTGCCAGAAACCACTGAGCTGGCGCATGGCAGCGTGCTGACCCTGGAAATCACCTCTGGCGTGATTGCGATTGCCGGTATCCTGCTGGCGGCTGCCCTGTATCTGGGTAAACGCTCACTGGTTAACAGCATCGCGAAAAGCGCACCGGGCCGTTTCTTCACGACCTGGTGGTTCCATGCCTGGGGCTTCGACTGGCTGTACGACATGATTTTCGTCAAACCGTATCTGCTGGTGGCGAAACTTCTGCAACGTGACCCGCTGAACTCAATGATGAATCTGCCTGCGATCTTTGCCCGTCTGGGTAACCGCGGCCTGACGTTGAGTGAAAATGGTCAGGTGCGTTGGTATGTCGCGTCAATGGGGCTCGGTGCAGTGGTCGTTCTGGCGCTGCTGCTGGTGATTTAAGCCTGCATTACGGGTGTAGTTATCAATGCTGGTCTGTTGGTGTAACGGGCCAGCAAGTGAAATAGCCTTCGGGCATAAAAGAAGGGAACGACACGCCATGCTATTACCTTGGCTAATATTTATCCCCTTTATCGGCGGCCTGCTGTGCTGGCAGACTGAGCGCTTTGGGACCAAAGTACCGCGCTGGATCGCGTTGATTGCGATGGGGCTGACGCTGGCTCTTTCCGTGCAACTGTGGTTGCAGGGAGGATATTCATTAACGACGCCTGCAGGTATTCCACAGTGGCAGTCCGAATTCTCGGTGCCGTGGATCCCGCGTTTTGGTATCAGTTTCCATCTGGCGCTGGACGGTCTGTCCCTGCTGATGGTGGTGCTGACCGGTCTGCTGGGCGTGCTGGCGATCCTCTGTTCGTGGCGTGAAATCCAGAAATATCAGGGTTTCTTCCACCTGAACCTGCTGTGGATCCTCGGCGGCGTTATCGGCGTGTTCCTGGCCATCGACCTTTTCCTGTTCTTCTTCTTCTGGGAAATGATGCTGGTGCCGATGTACTTCCTGATTGCCTTGTGGGGTCACAAAGCGTCAGACGGTAAAACGCGTATCAGCGCAGCCACTAAATTCTTCATCTATACGCAGTCCAGCGGTCTGGTGATGTTGATTGCCATCCTCGGATTAGTGTTCGTGCACTACAACGCCACTGGCGTGTGGACATTCAACTATGCAGACCTGCTGAAAACGCCGATGTCGCATACCGTTGAATATCTGCTGATGCTGGGCTTCTTCATCGCCTTCGCGGTGAAAATGCCGGTTGTGCCATTGCACGGCTGGTTACCGGATGCTCACAGCCAGGCACCAACCGCCGGTTCCGTTGACTTAGCCGGTATCTTGCTGAAAACCGCGGCCTACGGGATGTTACGTTTCTGTCTGCCACTGTTCCCGGAAGCGTCCCATCAGTTTGCACCGATTGCCATGTGGCTGGGTGTGATTGGTATCTTCTACGGTGCGTGGATGGCGTTCTGCCAGACCGACATCAAACGTCTGATTGCTTACACCTCGGTTTCGCACATGGGCTTCGTGCTGATTGCGATTTACACCGGCAGCCAGCTGGCGTACCAGGGCGCAGTGATTCAGATGATTGCACACGGTCTGTCCGCAGCCGGTATGTTCATCATCTGTGGTCAGCTTTACGAACGTCTGCATACCCGCGATATGCGTCAGATGGGCGGATTGTGGGGACGCATTAAATACCTGCCAGCGTTGTCGCTGTTCTTTGCCGTGGCGACCTTAGGGATGCCGGGTACCGGTAACTTTGTGGGTGAATTCATGATCCTGTTTGGCAGCTTCCCGGTTGTGCCGGTGATCACTGTCATCTCGACCTTCGGCCTGGTGTTCGCTTCGGTGTACTCCCTGGTGATGATGCAGCGCGCTTATTACGGCAAAGCAAAATCCGACGAGCCGCTGCAAGGCATGACCTCACGTGAACTGTCGATCATCCTGTTGCTGGTGGTATTGCTGGTGGCGCTGGGCGTGTTCCCGCAGCCAATTCTGGATACCTCGGGTGCAGCGATGAGCAACATTCAGCACTGGTTCGGGTCTTCAGTTTCCACTATTTCAACGACAAGGCCGTAATTCGCCATGACATTTACACTTCAAAATCTGATCGCACTATTACCGCTGATGATCGTCGGATTGACGGTGGTGGTGGTGATGCTGTCCATTGCGTGGCGACGCGACCATTTTCTCAATGCCACACTGACAGTCATCGGGCTGAACGTTGCCTTACTTTCCCTTTACTACGTCGGGCAGGTCGGGCCGCAGGATGTCACACCGCTGCTGCGTGTTGACGGTTATTCGATGTTCTACATCGGGCTGGTGTTGCTGGCGAGTCTGGCAACCAGTACGTTTGCTTATCCGTGGCTGGCCGGTTATCCGGACAACCGTGAAGAGTTCTACCTGTTAGTTCTCATCGCGGCCATGGGCGGTATTCTGCTGGCCTGTTCTAACCATCTGGCGTCAATGTTCCTGGGGATCGAACTGATTTCCCTGCCATTGTTTGGCCTGGTCGGTTACGCCTATCGTCAGAAACGTTCGCTCGAAGCCGCTATCAAATACATGCTGCTGTCTGCCGCTGCGTCGTCATTCCTGCTGTTCGGTATGGCGTTGCTGTACGCACAATCGGGTGATTTGTCCTTCGCGTCATTGGGCAAAAACCTGGGCGACGGACAGATGCTGCATCAGCCGCTGCTGATGGCCGGTCTGGGCATGATGATTGTCGGTCTGGGCTTCAAACTGTCACTGGTTCCGTTCCACCTGTGGACGCCGGACGTGTATCAGGGTGCTCCGGCGCCGGTATCGACTTTCCTGGCGACCGCCAGCAAGATTGCTATCTTTGCCGTGGTTATGCGTTTGTTCCTTTACGCACCGGTGGCTGACAGCGAATCCATCCGCATCGTTCTGGGCATTATCGCCTTCTGTTCGATTCTGGTCGGTAACCTGATGGCGATAAGCCAGAGCAACATCAAGCGTCTGCTGGGTTACTCGTCAATCGCTCACCTGGGTTATCTGCTGGTGGCGCTGATTGCCGTGCAAACGCATCAGTTGTCGATGGAAACCGTCGGTGTGTATCTGGCCGGTTACCTGTTTAGCAGCCTTGGTGCGTTTGGTGTGGTCAGTCTGATGTCCAGCCCGTACAAAGGCCCGGATGCAGAATCGCTGTTCTCCTACCGTGGGCTGTTCTGGCACAAACCGATTCTGTCTGCGGTGATGACCGTGATGATGCTGTCACTGGCCGGTATCCCGATGACCCTCGGTTTCATTGGTAAGTTCTACGTGATTGCGACTGGTGTGACCGCGCATCTGTGGTGGCTGACCGGCGCTGTGGTAGTCGGTTCTGCGATTGGTCTTTACTACTACCTGCGCGTTACAGTCAGCCTGTATCTCAGCGCGCCGGAAACGCTGGTCCGTGACACCCCGAACAACTGGGCGTTAACGGCAGGCGGCGTGGTGGTTCTGATTTCCGCGATTCTGGTGCTGCTGCTGGGTATCTTCCCGCAACCGTTGATCTCGCTGGTGCAGATGGCTCAACCGCTGCTCTGACAGCCCGTGCGATAAACGACGAAGCCGCTCACATGAGCGGCTTTTTTAATCAATAATCCTGCAATATGTGATGCTGATCACGTTTATATGTACGTTCCACTAATTATTACATCAATTTTGTGATCTCTCCCATTCCATTCTTCCCGTCAATGCGTAAACTGCGCGCTTGTTCAAATTTGTGCAGGTTTTAAACATGAATGTTTTAGTGATGATCGCGATCACCACCGGGATCCTCTCCGGTCTCTGGGGCTGGGTGGCTGTCAGTCTGGGTCTGATCGGCTGGGCAGGTTTCCTGGGCTGCACCGCATATTTCGCCTGCCCGCAGGGTGGGTTGCGCGGACTCGTGATCAGCACGCTGACCTGCATGAGCGGCGTCTTCTGGGCGGTTGTCATTATCGCGGGCAGCGCGATGCGTCCGGAACTGAGTATTCTCGGTTATCTGCTGACCGGCGTTGTTGCCTTCCTGATGTGTATTCAGGCCTGGCAACAGTGGCTGGCGTTTGTTCCCGGCACTTTTATCGGCGCGTGTGCGACGTTTGCTGCACAGGGTGACTGGCGGCAGGTGGTGTTATCGCTGCTGGTGGGGCTGGTGTTTGGCTATGCAATGAAAAACAGCGGATTATGGCTGGCGAAACAGCGCGAAAAACCGCATGCGCAGCCGGAAACCACTGCCGTTTTTGCGAAAGCAAAAGGGTCAGAAGGTTCTTAAATCCCCCGAATTTACGGCAGTTTATGCGGATCTGGCGGGCATTTAATCCCGTTATGCGCTAGGGTTATAGGCAGTGTGAACTTCCACATCATAAGGAGATAATCATGGCTGACCAATTTGAGACACAGCAAAATTCGTTGGATGACGATTTGCGTATGCTGACTGAAACACTGGAAGAAGTGCTGAAATCCTCCGGTGATAAAGCCGATGAAAAGTACGTTCAGATTAAAGCGCGTGCTGAAAATGCACTGAAAGATATAAAATCGCGTATTGATCCCGCCGCCCGTTCCTATTGTAAAAAAGCCCGTCACGTCGCTGAGCAGACGGACAGTTATGTGCGCGAAAACCCGTGGCATGGCGTCGGCGTGGGGGCTGCCGTTGGTTTAGTGGTCGGTTTGCTGCTGCGTCGCTAGATTTGTTTTTCAGGAGCAGCTGTCTGCTGCTCCTGTGTCCGCGTTTGATAACTCCTTTCACTCCCCCTATACTCCTTCTTAGCTATCGGCACTCACTTCAGCTTGATCTGTCGCATATTTTCATTTTTCGTATCGCCGCATAATTCATCCGTAATTGATCCAACCCGTTTTTTGATCCAGAAGGGTATTTACTACCCGTCACTAAACATCCGGTATGGCCCGAGGTAGCGGTGAAACAAATATCAGCAATCATTGAGCAGCTTGATACAGCGCTGACAGGCGAATGGCCTGATGCAGCGGGGATCCGACAGTTCAGTTATTCCCTGCAAAAACAGCCTGACACCGGCCTGCTTGAATGGCTGTCATCGCAGCCCTGCTACCCGAAATTCTACTGGCAACAACGTGAGGGTAATGAGGAAGCGGCTGTTTGTGGCGATGCCTATGCGTTTGGCAATATCCGGCTGGCGCAGGCTTTTATCCGCCAGCATCACGACGTTCCCGATCTGCATGTCTGGGGGCTGAACGCTTTCAACGGCGCTGATGGGTCAGCATTGGCCGCCAACGCACTCTTTCTTCCCCGTATAGAACTCTGCCGCCAGGGCACGACGTACTTTCTGCGCTGCACTGTTTTCAGCACCACATCGTTGCGTGATGAAATGCGTCGTACACGTTTATTCCTGCGCTCACTGGTGGTCAGCCATGCTTTGCCGCCGATAACATCCCGCGTTTTACAGCATCAACATCTACCGGCTGAACCCCAGTGGAATCAGATGATTGCGCGTGCGCTGGCGGGAATTGAACAACAACAATTCGAGAAGGTCGTGCTGGCGCGCAAGACGACCTTAACGCTCAGCCAGCCGCTGAATGCCTGTGCTTTTCTGGCCGCCAGCCGCGAGGTCAATCATCACTGCTATCACTTTATGCTGGCATTCACGCCGCAGCAGGCTTTTCTCGGCTCCAGCCCTGAACGGCTGTTCCTGCGCGATCATTTTGAGCTTTATACCGAAGCGTTAGCGGGCACCGTTGCCAGCCATCCTGATAATCATGAAGCACAGGCACTGGGGGAATGGCTGCTGAATGATGGCAAAAATCAGCGCGAAAATTTGCTGGTCGTTGATGATATCTGCCAGCGCTTACAGGGCGGAGCGCATTCGCTGGATGTGATGCCCGCTGAGATTTTGCGTTTGCGCAAAGTGCAGCATCTGCGCCGCAGTATTCATGGTGAGCTGACCGAATCAGACGATGCCGGATGCCTGCAGCGCCTGCAACCGACGGCGGCGGTGGCCGGGCTACCGCGTCAGGCTGCGCGTGAGTTTATCGCAGAATTTGAACCGTTTGACCGCCAGTGGTATGCCGGTTCTGCGGGTTATCTCAGCACTGAACAAAGCGAATTTACCGTGGCATTGCGTTCTGCGGCTGTAAAGGGGAATCAACTGGAACTTTACGCTGGTGCGGGGATCGTCGCCGGCTCTGATGCTGCACAGGAATGGCAGGAAATCGAAAACAAGGCCGCAGGGTTGCGGACGTTGTTGGAAGAGCACTATACACCTGCCGTCCAGGCCGGATAATCCTTTGCCGGAGTTCATCATGTCTGTTGCCGTCTTTAACCGCCGTTGGGCTACGCTGGTTCTTGAAGCATTAACCCGTCATCAGGTGCAACACGTTTGCATCGCTCCCGGTTCCCGTTCCACACCGTTGACGCTTGCGGCGGCAGCGCATCCGCACCTTATTTGTCATACCCATTTTGATGAACGTGGTCTTGGCCATCTGGCGCTCGGTCTGGCGAAAGCCAGCGGGCAGCGGGTTGCCGTCATTGTGACTTCCGGTACGGCGGTTGCGAATCTTTATCCGGCGCTGATAGAGGCAGGGCTGACCGGCGAGAAACTGGTGCTGCTCACCGCCGATCGCCCGCCAGAGCTTATCGGTTGCGGCGCGAATCAGGCTATCCGCCAGACGGGGATGTTTTCCAACCATCCCGTTGAAACGCTGGATTTACCCCGTCCGACGCCGGAAATCAGCGCCCGCTGGCTGGTGTCGGCGCTCGATAACGCGCTCGCGCAGCAAACGCACGGCGCGGTACATGTCAATTGTCCGTTTGCTGAGCCGCTTTATGGCGAAGATAACGGCGAACATCAGGACTGGCTGCAAACGCTGGGCGACTGGTGGCAGGGAAATCAGCCGTGGCTGTCTTATTCGCCTGTGCAGCATCCGGCTGCGCAGTCTGACTGGTTTTCATGGCGGCAAAAACGCGGTGTGATTATCGCCGGACGAATTTCTGCGCATGAAAGCGAATTGCTGGCGCATTGGGCAGAACAGCTCGGCTGGCCGTTGATCAGTGACGTTCAGGCTTCGACTGGCAACCCGCTTCCCTGTGCGGATCTGTGGCTGGCATCGCCGAAGGCACAGGCCGTGCTGGCGCGCACTCAACTGGTGATTCAGTTTGGCGGCGGTCTGACCGGCAAGCGCTTATTGCAGTGGCAGGCGGCTTGCGGGCCGGAGGATTACTGGCTGATAGATTCGCTGCCTGGCCGTCTGGATCCGGCGCAGCATCGGGGGCGCCGGATCCAGGCTGATGTGGCCGGTTGGTTGCAAGTGCATCCCGCGCAGCCTCAGCCAGACTGGGCTGAAGAGCTCGAACAGTGTTCCCAACGCGCGTTAAACGCAGTGGAAAACCGCCTTGAAGGCACCTCCGGCGAAGCCGCCGCGGCGTGGCTGCTGCCGGCATTATTACCGGAGCACGGTCAGCTTTTCCTCGGCAACAGCCTGATAGTCCGTCTTGTGGACGCTTTCGCGCAGTTGCCTGCCGGTTATCCGGTTTTCGCCAACCGCGGCGCCAGTGGAATCGACGGGCTGCTCTCGACCGCGGCGGGTGTGCAGCGCGCGACCTGCAAGCCCACGCTGGTGCTTCTCGGCGATATCTCAGCACTTTACGATTTAAACGCATTGGCGCTGATGCGCCAGTGTTCTGCCCCCACGGTCATCATCGTGGTGAACAACAACGGCGGGCAGATTTTCTCTCTGCTGCCGACGCCGCAGGCCGAGCGTCAGCGTTTTTACTGCATGCCGCAAAATGTTGAGTTCAGCCACGCCGCAGCGATGTTTGGCCTGGACTATGCCTGCCCGGACTCCATGAGTGCTTTGCGCGAAGCCGTCAGACAATGCTGGCAGCACGGCGGCGTAAAACTTATCGAGCTGAAAGTCAGTGAAACGGAAGGCGCAGAGTGCCTGCGTGATTTAGTTAAAGAGGTCGGTGCATCATGACGCTGGCCTGCACGCGGCTCAACAGCGAGGTCAAAGGGCGTCCGTGGCTGGTCTTTCTCCACGGTTTGCTGGGTAGCGCAACGGACTGGGAGCCGCTGTTCCCTTCACTCAATGGCTGGCCTTGCCTTTTTGTCGATTTACCGGGTCACGGCGGTTCTGCCGCAGTGACGGCGGCCGGGTTTGCTGATGTCAGCCAACTGCTGACGAATACGTTACACCAACAGGGCATAACGGCGTACTGGCTGGTGGGTTATTCGCTGGGGGGGCGTATCAGCCTTTACCATGCCTGTCAGGGAGATCGCTCGGGTTTACAAGGCGTGCTGGTTGAAGGCGCACATCCTGGGCTGACCTGTCAGGCGGATCGCGCGCAGCGCCGTCATCACGACCAGCAATGGGCGACACGTTTTTTGCAATTACCCTGGAAGCATGCCCTCGACAGCTGGTATCGCCAGCCGGTCTTTGCCAGCCTGACGGATGCGAAGCGTCAGCAACTGATCCTGCTGCGTGAAAATAATAATCCGCATACCGTGGCTGCGATGCTGGCTTCCACATCGTTATCCGTACAGCCGGATCTAAGCGAAGAACTGCATCAGCTTCATCTGCCGCTGGCCTGGTTATGCGGCAGCCACGACACTAAATTTACTCATCTTGCGCAGCATTCTGGTTTCGAACTGCGCACTATCGCCAATGCCGGGCATAACGCCCATCGTGACAATCCCGGTGAATTCGCCCGTCAGGCGCTGGCATTTATTATTTCACCTGTCTTAAAGGAAGTTGAACATGATTTATCCTGATGAAAAAGAGCTCTACGCCCCTGTTGAATGGCGTGATTGCACCGGTGAGTTTGAAGATATTCGTTATCACAAATCCATTGATGGCATTGCTAAAATTACGATTAACCGCCCGCAGGTGCGCAACGCATTCCGTCCCCTGACCGTCAAAGAGATGATCCGCGCACTGGATGATGCCCGTAATGACGAAGGCATTGGCGTGATTGTGCTTACGGGCGAAGGTGAAAAAGCGTTCTGTTCAGGGGGCGATCAAAAAGTTCGCGGGGACTACGGCGGTTATCAGGATGACAGCGGTGTGCATCATCTGAACGTGCTGGACTTTCAGCGGCAGATTCGTACTTGTCCGAAACCGGTAGTGGCGATGGTTGCTGGCTATTCTATTGGCGGTGGTCACGTTCTTCATATGATGTGCGACCTGACGATTGCCGCAGATAACGCTATCTTCGGCCAGACTGGCCCTAAAGTGGGATCGTTTGACGGCGGCTGGGGCGCATCTTACATGGCCCGCATTGTCGGCCAGAAAAAAGCCCGCGAAATCTGGTTCCTGTGCCGTCAGTACGATGCTAAGGCTGCGCTGGAGATGGGGCTGGTGAATACCGTGGTTCCTCTGGCCGATCTGGAAAAAGAAACCGTACGCTGGTGTCGTGAAATGCTGGAAAACAGCCCGATGGCGCTGCGTTGCCTGAAAGCCGCGCTGAACGCCGATTGCGACGGTCAGGCCGGGCTGCAGGAACTGGCGGGTAACGCCACCATGCTGTTCTATATGACCGATGAAGGTCAGGAAGGCCGCAACGCGTTTAATGAAAAACGCCAGCCGGACTTCAGCAAATTTAAGCGTAATCCATAATGCGCCGCGCCATGGTGTACCGGTATAGCGTGCCGATGGAGGCAGGCGTGGTGCTGCGTAACCAGCGTCTGAAAACCCGCGACGGGCTTTTGGTTTCATTGTGGCAGGACGATAAAACAGGGTGGGGCGAAATCGCGCCGCTGCCCGGTTTTAGCCTCGAAACGCTGACTCAGGCACAGGACGCCGTCCGGCATGGCCTGAGTCAGTGGATACAGGGCGCATCACTGAAAGCCGTAGCCTCAGCGTTTAGCACGTTACCTTCTGTCGCGTTTGGGCTGAGCTGTGCCGATGCGGAATTGCGCGACGAGCTGCCTCCGGTGTTGAGCACCCGTTGCGCGCCGTTATGTCATGGCGATCCGAACGAGCTGTATGCTCGCCTTGGTGCATTGCCCGCTGATTTATATGGCAAAAAAGTTGCAAAGGTAAAAGTTGGGCTATACGAAGCGGTAGGGGACGGGCTCAATGTCAGCATGTTGCTGGAAGCACTACCCGATCTGCATCTGCGTCTTGACGCCAACCGTAGCTGGACCCCCGTTAAAGCGGAAGGGTTCGCACGGCATGTCGCACCGGAACTTCGTTCGCGTATCGCCTTTATTGAAGAACCTTGCCTTACCCGTGAACAATCCCGCGATTTTACCCGCTTAACCGGCATCGCAATTGCCTGGGATGAAAGTGTGCGTGAAGCCGGTTTTACCGTCGAAGCCGAACCGGGGCTGGCGGCAATTATTATTAAACCAACGCTGACCGGTAGCCTGATGCGTTGTCGCCAGCTGATTGCTAAAGCACACGCGGCAGGGCTGGAGGCAATTATCAGCTCCTCCATTGAGTCCAGCCTCGGGCTGACGCAACTGGCGAGGATCGCGCAGTGGCTGACGCCGGATGCGATTCCCGGACTTGATACACTGGATTTAATGCAGACACAGCTGGTCCGTCGTTGGCCGGATTCTGTATTACCCCTGACTGAAGCCTCTGAGCTGGAGATTTTGTGGCAGAGCAAATAATCAAAGACTGGCCGTGGCGCGACCGGGCGAACCGTTCGCCCTTTGCCGTCGCGCTGCAGGCCGGTGATATCACCTGGTGCTGGCGAGATTTACAACATCGTATCGATTCGCTGGCCGCCGGATTTATCCAACAGGGTGTAGGTGAAGGCCGTGGTGTGGTGTTACGCAGTAAAAACAATCTCGATGCATTACTCAGTTATTTAGCCATATTGCAAACCGGTGCGCGAATATTGCCGCTGAATCCGCAATTGCCCCAAAGCCTGTGCGCAGAACTGCTGCCCCAGATGAATATTGATTTTATTCTCGATTTTACCGGCCAGCCGCTCTGCCTGAATATCCCTGAGCTTGCGCTGCAAAATGCGTATTCTGCCAGCGCCGCCGGGTGGCAGCCACAGCGTATCGCGACGCTGACGCTGACTTCAGGCTCAAGTGGTTTACCTAAAGCAGCAGCGCACAGCATTGAGGCTCATCTTGCCAGTGCGCGCGGCGTACTCGGGCTGATTCCGTTTGCACAAAACGACAGCTGGTTGCTCTCGTTGCCGCTGTTTCATGTTTCGGGGCAGGGGATTATCTGGCGCTGGCTGACGGCGGGAGCCACACTGGTACTGGCTGCTGAGCAAACGTTTGAAACTGCGTTGGCGCAGAGCAGCCATGCGTCGCTGGTACCCACTCAGCTCTGGCGTTTGCTTAAACAGCCTCATTTGCCTGAAAAGCTGAAAGACGTCTTGCTCGGTGGCGCACAAATCCCACGGGAATTAACCGAACAAGCTGAGCTTGCGGGTATTCGTTGCTGGTGTGGCTACGGCATGACGGAAGCAGCTTCAACGGTGACCGCTAAAAGAGCAGACGGTTCTGCTGGTGTCGGGCAGGCACTGGCAGGACGTGAGGTTCGTCTGAGCGACGGTGAAATCTTGATCCGTGCGCAAAGCCTGGCGGCGGGTTACTGGAAAGACGGTCACATAATGCCGCTGACCGGGAGTGATGGCTGGTTACACACCCGTGACCGGGGCGAATGGCTGGGCGATGAACTGCGTATTATTGGCCGGCTGGATAATTTATTTTTCAGCGGTGGTGAAGGTATTCAGCCGGAAGATATTGAGAAAGTGCTGGTCAGCCATCCGAAGGTTTCTCAGGCTTTTGTTGTGCCGGTGGCCGATGAGCAGTTCGGTCATCGGCCGGTGGCCGTGCTCGACGCGCAGGCTGATTTGCACTATGAAGAGCTTCATCTCTGGCTGGGCCATCAGATCCCACATTTTCAGTTACCTGTGGCATATCACGCGCTGCCAGCGGTGCTGATGCAGGGAGGCATCAAAGTTTCCCGCCTCCGTCTCCGCCAGTGGGTAGAAACGCTGAGCGCATGAATACCGGAATAAAAAAGAGGGCCGCTATTGCGGCCCTCATCGTTTCGGCGGGCGGGCAGATCAGGCTTTCAGCGCCCGCTCAACGCCTGCGCCGTACGCCGGATCGACTTTAGAGAACAGGTCAGTCTGGCGTTTTTGCGTTTCAGGTGATGCATGTTTCAGCTCACCGGCAATGCGGGCAAACATACGCTGATGTTCTTCCTCAGACAGCAGATTGAACAGCAAGCGTGGCTGAGTGAAATAATCGTCATCTTCGCGGTGATTCCAGTGGTCCGCTGCGCCTTCAATCGTCAGCGGTGGTTCGCTGTAATCCGGCTGTTCCTGGAATAAACCTGCGCTGTTTGGCTCGTACGTCACGCCGTTGCCGCTGTTGCCGTCAACGCGCATAGCACCGTCACGATGATAATTATGGAACGGACATTTTGGCGCATTAACCGGGATCTGATGATGGTTTACGCCCAAACGATAACGCTGAGCGTCGCCATAAGAGAATAAACGGCCCTGCAACATTCTGTCCGGCGAGAAGCCGATACCGGGCACCACGTTCGCCGGGTTCATCGCCACCTGCTCAACGTCGGCAAAGTAGTTTTCCGGATTACGGTTCAGCTCGAACTCACCGACTTCAATCAGCGGGTAATCGCTGTGCAGCCAGACTTTGGTCAGGTCAAACGGGTTATACGGCAGTTTGGAGGCATCCGCTTCCGGCATGATTTGCACGAACAGTTTCCAGCGCGGGAAATCGCCGCGTTCAATGGCGTCATACAGATCACGCTGTGAACTTTCGCGGTCGGTGCCCACCTGTTTTTCGGCTTCATCGTCCATCAGGTTTTCAATACCCTGCTGGCAGCGGAAATGGAATTTCACCCAGAAACGCGCATTTTCCGCATTGATAAAGCTGAAAGTATGGCTGCCGAAACCGTGAATATGGCGATAAGATGCTGGCAGTCCACGGTCACTGACGTCGATCGTCAGCTGATGCAGCGCTTCCGGCAGATGCGAGAAGAAGTCCCATTTATACGCCGGGTTACGCAGGTTGGTGCGCGGGTCGCGTTTCACAACGTGGTTCAGATCCGGGAATTTCAGCGGATCGCGCAGGTAGAAGATCGGGGTATTATTGCCGACTAAATCCCAGTTACCTTCTTCGGTGTAAAACTTCATAGAGAAGCCGCGGATATCGCGTTCTGCATCCGCCGCGCCGCGCTCACCGGCCACGGTGGAGAAACGGATAAACATGTCGGTTTGCTTACCGATTTCAGAGAAGATTTTCGCACGGGTGTACTGAGTAATATCGTGCGTCACGGTAAACGTCCCGTGCGCGCCGGAGCCTTTTGCATGCATACGACGCTCAGGGATCACTTCGCGGCCAAAGTGCGCCAATTTCTCAAGAAACCAGACATCCTGCAGAAGCAGCGGGCCACGGCGGCCCGCGGTGATGACATTGTTATTATCGACGACGGGTGCGCCAGCGGCAGTTGTTAATCCTTTCTTCGTCATGACAATTCCTTCCAGTTTGAAACGGGTGTGGGATAAAAGGGGCAGTGGTAAGCCTTTTGCATTCCATGTCAGAGGGTTGCTTTCCTAAGCAAAATTCACTCTACTCATAAGTAATAAACCCTATATTGATCATGGGCAAATAGGTGGGAGTTATCATTTCGATTAGAAATCTTCGTTTCATCAATGAAATCGATGTTTCTTACAATTTACCGCCTTCCCGCGAATGTTTTAAAGTTCCAAAAAGTTGTTACAACAGAGTGAATTGCTTTAGACTTCAGGCGGAAGAATCATTGTCGTTTAGCAATTATTTAGGATAAATAATGAAAAAGTTTCTTGTTGCTGGTGTTGCAGCCAGCCTGATGTTCGCGGCGGCTTCTGCAAACGCTGTCAGCGTGAATGGTGAAATTGGCGAACACTACACTCACTTAGGCGTGGGCTTCGGCACCACCACTCCGGGCCTGGCGTTGAGCGGTGACTGGACGCATAACGATGACGACGGCGATGTCGCGGGCCTGGGTCTGGGCTACAACATTCCGCTGGGGCCATTCATGGCAACTGTCGGCGGCAAAGGCCTTTACACGGATCCGAAAGACGGTGACTCAGGCTATGCGGTTGCAGTCGGCGGCGGGCTGCAATTGCCAATCGCTAAACTGTTCACTTTGTACGGCGATTACTATTATTCACCGGATTCACTGTCCAGCGGCATTGGTAATTATAAAGAAGCCAACGCAGGCGTGCGCCTGACGGCGATTCCGTTAGTGACCGTGAGCGTGGGTTACCGCTACATGGCGCTGGACGGCAAAGATGGTAACCGTGACAACATCGTAGCCGATGGCGCGTATGTTGGCGGCGCAATCAACTTCTAATTCTCCGTCATCTTTCGGGCCGCAGATGCGTTGGCTGCTTTCGCTCACCCCGGTCACATACTTGTGTATGCTCCCGGGGATTCGCTCTTTTGCCGCCTTTCTGCAACCCGAAATCTTTCGGGGAATCTTTTGATAGAGCCTGCTTAGCGGGCTTTTTTTTCGTCTGGGCCTTCACTTTGGCGCTCTCACTTTGTGCTTTTGCAATTGTGTTTCGGCCTGAGCCTTTCTACAGTGGGGTGACAATAACCAGAAGGAGAACGGGATGCTTAGGGTTGAGATGCTGAGTACGGGTGATGAAGTGCTGCATGGTCAGATTGTGGATACGAATTCTGCGTGGCTGGCGAATTATCTGTTCGAACAGGGTTTACCGATGACCAGCCGTGAAACGGTGGGTGACAGTCTGGACGCGCTGGTGGCCGTTCTCAAAGAACGCAGCCACATTGCTGATGTGTTAATTGTAAACGGTGGTTTAGGGCCGACGACGGATGACCTGAGCGCGCTGGCCGCTGCCAAAGCCTGTGGCGTGGAACTGGTGGAAGATGCCGGGTGGATCAAAACCATGCAGGCATTCTTCAACGAACGTGGCCGTCCGATGGCTGAATCTAACCGTAAACAGGCGCAGATCCCTGCCAATGCCGAATTGCTGGATAACCCGGTTGGCACCGCCTGCGGGTTCAGCGTGAAGCTCAATCGCTGCCAGATTTTCTTCACGCCGGGCGTACCTTCCGAATTCAAAGTGATGGTTGAACAGCAAATTGTTCCGCGACTTCATAAACAATTCCCCGCACTCGAAGCGCCGTTATGTCTGCGTCTGACCACCTTCGGACGCGGCGAAAGCGATCTCGCCACCGAACTGGATAAACTCGAACTGCCGGATGGTGTGGTGATGGGCTATCGCTCGTCGTCACCGATTATCGAACTGAAAGTCACCGGTCCGCGCTCGCAGGAAGCGGCGATGCATAAAGCTTTCGAACGCGTCCGCGAAGTGGCGGGTGAGAGCACGATTTTTGAAGGCCTTGGGAGTTTGCCGGATCGTCTGGCAGAACGCCTGCTGGCGCAAAACCTGCGTCTTGCGGTCAGTGAAAGTTTCACCGGCGGTCTGCTGTACTGGCGTCTGCAAAGCGCAGGCGTTCCGCTGGCTGGTGGCGAACTGCTGGCGCACAGCGAAGAAGCGTCGCCGGAAAAATCCCTCGAATGCCTGCTGGCGCGTGCGCAAAATCTGGCGGAAAAAAACGATGCACAACTCGCGCTGGCTGTCGGGGCATTATCAGGCGATCAGCTTAGCCTTGCCTTACATACGCCGTCCGGCACCAGCGGATTAACGATTCGTTATACCGCCACACGTCACGGACTGACGTTACGGCAGGAGACGATGGCGATGGTCGCGATGGATATGCTGAGGCGCTACCTGAACGGATGGGAGGTGGTGGCGGACTATCCGTGGTTGGATCGGGTGGAGAAGGTGTAGCTTTTGAAAAGCTAAGGTCAAGACCTTGGGTTGCCACCCAAACTGGCAAAACCTTGGGCTCGCCGCCCAAACTGGCCCAAAGGGCGCGTTAACGCGCGCGCCCTCTGGACACCCGCGCTTTTTAACTCCGCGCTGCCGCTCGCTGACTATGTTTCAGTAATTCCTGCTAGTGCCGCGAAAACTTGCCGCTGCGCGGTACCTTCAATTCGGTCTTCGAGCCTTTCGGTCTCGAAACACTCATTCAGCAAGCTTTCTGAAAGCGGCCACTGCCTATGTAGTTCACAACCTCGCCATCTTTTTTCAACCACTTGAAAGCTAGATATATCGCTCGTTAAGCAAGGCAAAACTGTTTTTTTAAATGGTGAGATGGCGCACTCAAAAATCCTGCTGAACGAAGCGGGCTGGAGACCCAAGGCTCCAGCACCGAGAGAAGGCACCGCGCAGCGGCAGGGTTTTGCGCCACGCGCCCAAGCCTCGGAACATGTCCATCGGCCCAGCGACAGCGCGCAGTGAAAAAACGCGGGAGTCCAGAGGGAGAAGGTTTATTCTCCCTCTGGTCGGTGTGGGCCGATGCCCACGACCTTGATTTTGATTTAGAATTTAAACCGGAAGCCAATCTCAACAGCGGGTACGGGCAGCAGCCCGCTAAAATTCAACTTCAATATCCCCCACCGGCAGGCAGCAGCATGGAAGGACATCTCCTTCCGCCACAAACGCCAACGGTTTCTCACTATACTCAACCGTCCCGCGAACGAGCTTCATGCGGCAAGAGCCGCAATAACCTTCCCGGCACTGGTATTCCACTTCAACCTGATGATGCTCAAACACTTCCAGCAAATTCCGGTGGCCGGATTTGCAGGCCAGTTGCTGGCCGCTTGCTGAAAGTGTGATCGTCCTGTCCGTCATTTAAAGCTCGAAATCACTCAAATCGTCGGCGTGAACTTCAGAGTCAATCTGACCGACCAGATAGGAGCTGACTTCCACTTCCTGTGGCGCAACCTGCACGTTGTCAGAAACCAGCCACGCGTTGATCCATGGGATCGGGTTAGAGCGGGTTTTGAATGGCGCATCCAGACCTACAGCCTGCATACGGATGTTGGTGATGTATTCCACGTACTGGCACAGAATGTCTTTGTTCAGGCCAATCATGGAACCGTCTTTAAACAGATATTCCGCCCAGTCTTTTTCCTGCTGTGCCGCCAGCACAAACAGGTCATGGCATTCCTGCTGACATTCCTGCGCGATTTCTGCCATTTCAGGATCATCCTGACCTGAACGTAACAGGTTCAGCGCGTGCTGAGTGCCGGTCAGATGCAGCGCTTCGTCGCGGGCGATCATCTTGATGATTTTCGCATTCCCTTCCATCAGCTCGCGTTCAGCAAAGGCGAAGGAACAGGCGAAGCTGACGTAGAAACGCACGGCTTCCAGAGCGTTAACGCTCATCAGGCAGATATAGAGTTTTTTCTTCAGTTCACGCAGGTTTACCACGACGGTTTTACCGTTCACCTGATGCGTGCCTTCGCCCAGCAGGTGATAGTAGCTGGTCATTTCGATCAGCGTGTCGTAGTAACCGGAGATGTCTTTCGCACGCTTGAGGATTTCTTCGTTGGTCACGATATCGTCAAATACAATCGCCGGGTCATTCACGATATTGCGGATGATGTGCGTGTAAGAACGGGAGTGAATCGTTTCTGAAAACGCCCAGGTTTCGACCCAGGTTTCCAGCTCTGGAATGGAAATCAGCGGTAACAGCGCAACGTTCGGGCTGCGTCCCTGAATGGAATCGAGCAGAGTCTGGTATTTCAGGTTGCTCAGGAAGATATGCTTTTCGTGATCCGGCAGGGCCTGAAAATCGATACGGTCGCGGGAAACATCAATCTCTTCAGGACGCCAGAAGAAGGACAGCTGCTTTTCGATCAGTTTTTCAAAGATCTCATGTTTCTGCTGGTCGAAACGGGCAACGTTGACTGACTGGCCGAAAAACATCGGTTCCAGCAATTGGTTATTTTTGTTCTGAGAGAAAGTGCTATAAGCCATATTGTCCTCGGACAAAAGCCCCGTTTAAGGGGCTTTATTTAAAATGATAAATCAAAACAGACGATTAGATTTTGCAGGCACCGCTTTCGCAGTCGTCAGCCACTTCCGCTTTCATGTCTTCCTGCACATCGTCAGCACCGTCGCGGGTGTTCTGATAGTACAGAGTTTTCACGCCGAATTTGTAGGCCGTCAGCAAGTCTTTCAACAACTGTTTCATCGGCACTTTACTGTTCGGGAAACGTGACGGGTCGTAGTTGGTGTTCGACGAAATCGCCTGGTCGATGAATTTCTGCATCACGCCAACCAGTTGCAGGTAACCGTCGTTGTTTGGCATATCCCACAGCAGTTCGTACTGATCTTTCAGACGCTCATACTCAGGCACCACCTGACGCAGAATGCCGTCTTTCGACGCTTTAATGCTGATGTGGCCGCGCGGTGGTTCGATGCCGTTGGTGGCGTTGGAGATCTGCGAAGACGTCTCAGAAGGCATCAATGCAGACAGCGTGGAGTTACGCAGGCCGTGGGTTTTGATGCTTTCACGCAGGGAATCCCAGTCCAGATGCAGCGGCTCGTCGCAAATCGCATCCAGATCTTTCTTGTACGTATCGACCGGCATGATGCCTTGCGAGTAAGTGGTTTCGTTGAACCACTGGCACGCACCTTGTTCTTTCGCCAGCTCGTTGGAGGCTTTCAGCAGGTAATACTGAATGGCTTCAAACGTTTTGTGCGTCAGGTTGTTGGCGCTGCCGTCAGAATAACGCACGCCGTTTTTCGCCAGATAGTAAGCGTAGTTGATCACGCCGATACCCAGCGTACGGCGGCCCATCGCACCGCGTTTTGCGGCCTTGATCGGGTAATCCTGATAATCGAGCAGGGCGTCGAGCGCACGAACGGCCAGAACCGCCAGTTCTTCCAGATCGTCCAGGCTTTCAATCGCGCCGAGGTTAAAGGCTGACAGCGTACACAGCGCAATCTCACCGTTTTCGTCGTTAACGTCGTCCAGCGGTTTGGTTGGCAGCGCGATTTCCAGGCACAGGTTGGACTGGCGAACAGGCGCGATAGCCGGATCAAACGGGCTATGGGTGTTGCAGTGATCAACGTGCTGAATGTAGATACGGCCGGTAGAAGCGCGTTCCTGCATCATCAGGGAGAACAGCTCAACCGCTTTCACTTTCTGCTTACGGATGCTGTCGTCCTGCTCGTATTTTTCATACAGACGCTCGAACTCGTCCTGATCGGCGAAGAACGCATCGTACAGGCCCGGGACATCAGACGGACTGAACAGCGTGATGTCGCCGCCTTTCACCAGACGCTGATACATCAGTTTGTTGATCTGCACGCCGTAGTCCATATGACGTACGCGGTTGCCTTCAACACCCCGGTTGTTTTTCAGCACCAGCAGGCTTTCCACTTCCAGATGCCACATCGGGTAGAACAGCGTCGCTGCGCCACCGCGAACGCCACCCTGAGAGCAGGATTTCACTGCGGTCTGGAAGTGTTTGTAGAACGGGATACAACCGGTGTGGAACGCTTCGCCGCCACGGATCGGGCTGCCCAACGCACGGATGCGACCGGCGTTGATACCGATACCGGCACGTTGAGAAACGTATTTCACGATGGCGCTGGACGTCGCATTAATGGAATCCAGGCTGTCGCCACATTCAATCAGAACGCAGGAGCTGAACTGACGGGTTGGGGTGCGCACGCCAGACATGATCGGCGTAGGCAGGGAAATTTTGAACGTAGAAATCGCGTCGTAGAAGCGTTTGATGTAGTCCAGACGGGTTTCACGCGGGTAGCCGGAGAACAGGCACGCGGCAACCAGAATGTAGAGGAACTGTGCGCTCTCGTAGATATCACCGGTTACACGGTTCTGTGCCAGGTATTTCCCTTCCAGCTGTTTTACCGCAGCGTAGGAGAAATTCATATCACGCCAGTGGTCAATAAAACTGTCCATCTGCTCGAACTCTTCAGCCGTGTAGTCTTCCAGCAGATGTTTGTCGTATTTACCCATTTCAACCATGCGGGTGACCTGGTCGATCAGTTTTGGCGGTTCAAACTGGCCGTAGGCTTTTTTACGCAGGTGGAAAATCGCCAGACGGGCAGCCAGATACTGGTAATCCGGAGCGTCTTTAGAGATCAGATCAGCAGCCGCTTTGATAATGGTTTCATGAATATCAGCGGTTTTGATGCCGTCATAGAACTGGATGTGTGAACGAAGTTCTACTTGAGAAACTGATACGTTTTGAAGACCTTCCGCTGCCCAGTCAATGACACGGTGGATTTTATCAAGGTTGATGCGTTCTGTGCGGCCATCACGTTTAGTAACAAGCAGGCTTTGGTTCATGGGGTGCGATACCTTAAAGGTTTATAAAGGGTCTGACCCGACCGCATAAACACGCACGGCAGCACAAAGGGTCCCTTGTGTGCTGGTCAGGATATAAACACAATATATTGTGGGTTTGTTATTTTCTGATGACAAGATAGTGACTGAATGGCCCTTTTGCAAGTGAACAAAACGGGCAGATTTGTGGATAAGTTGGGGAGAAATTTTTAGCCTGAGCCTGAAGAGTCCGTCATTGCTGGCGCGACAAACCTGTCAATATCTGAGATACGATTTTCTTATATTTTTATGAAAGGTGATCGACTGCCGGTTTATTAAACGTTAGAAAAAAACGCTATATTGATCTGGATAACTATTCTAAAAAATCATGTTGCAGCAGACGGGGACACCAACGCCCTAAAAACTAAGGTTTAAGTGAAATTCAGGGGCGGGATGTCTGTGAAAAGTCTGAGAGTTTTAGCCCGGAACGCATCTTCCGGGCTTGACGCGGAGAGATTTTGGCAATCAGCTCGCGCTGGTGTTTTCTGCCTGCGTATGAATCATGTAATTCACATCGACGTTTGGCCCGAGTTTGAAATGGTCGGTCAGCGGATTGTAATGCAGGCCCATGATGTGGCGTTCAAACAGCGGCGTGCGGTCAATCATGCCCAGCAACTCGGAAGGCTTGATGAACTTTTTGATGTCATGCGTGCCCTTTGGCACCATCTTCAGCACGTATTCCGCACCGAAAATTGCCATCAGCCAGGCTTTATTATTGCGGTTGATGGTGGAGAAGAAGACGTGGCCGCCGGGTTTCACCAGACGGGCGCAGGCCGCAACCACAGAAGCCGGGTCCGGTACGTGCTCGAGCATTTCCATGCAGGTGACAACGTCGTATTGCTGCGGATGGGCTTCGGCGTGTGCTTCTACCGTCTCCTGAACGTAATCCACTTTCACACCGCTTTCGAGTGCATGCAAACGCGCAACCTGCAATGGCTCGCCGCCCATGTCCAGACCGGTGACTTCCGCGCCCGCTACCGCCATGCTTTCACTTAAGATCCCGCCGCCGCAGCCGACGTCGAGCACCTTTTTGCCAAACAGGCCATCGGCGCGCTCAAGAATGTAATTCAGGCGCAACGGATTGATCCGGTGCAGGGGCTTGAATTCACCTTCCAGATCCCACCAGCGTGAGGCGACAGCCTCAAATTTAGCGATCTCTTCGTGGTCAATGTTTTGCGTGGTTGAAGACGATGTGGTTGTCATGAGCGTGATGAACTCCTTATATCTTGATTAGCGGATTATACATATTCCATCTGCTTTGGCTCAGTTTTGTCGTTATGGTTAATGTTTGTACGAAATGACTGCCTTTGCGCAAAGGTTTGAATCATGTTGGATAATACTGCGCAAAAGGGGGCGGTTGTTTCCCACGTTTGGCAGGTTTGTGGTATAGTTTTACACCTTTGCCTATACAGGCAGCGGCCATGAATAATCAGTAGAGGGATAGCAGCTCCATGAGCGACCTTGCCAGAGAAATCACACCGATTAACATCGAAGAAGAGCTGAAAAACTCTTACCTGGATTATGCGATGTCCGTTATTGTCGGACGTGCGTTACCAGATGTGCGCGATGGTTTGAAACCGGTGCACCGCCGCGTACTTTTCGCAATGAATGTCCTCGGTAACGACTGGAATAAAGCCTACAAAAAATCGGCCCGTGTGGTCGGTGACGTTATCGGTAAATATCACCCGCACGGTGATACCGCTGTTTATGACACCATCGTTCGTATGGCTCAGCCTTTCTCACTTCGCTATATGCTGGTGGACGGGCAGGGTAACTTCGGTTCGGTGGATGGCGACTCCGCCGCCGCCATGCGTTATACCGAAATCCGCATGTCAAAAATTGCACACGAATTGCTGGCAGACTTAGAAAAAGAAACTGTCGATTTCGTGCCAAACTATGACGGCACCGAACAAATTCCTGCGGTAATGCCAACGCGTATTCCTAACCTGCTGGTTAACGGCTCGTCAGGTATCGCAGTCGGTATGGCGACCAACATTCCGCCGCACAACCTCACTGAGGTGATCAACGGCTGTCTGGCGTACATAGAAGATGAAAACATCAGCATTGAAGGGCTGATGGAACACATCCCGGGGCCTGATTTCCCGACGGCGGCGATCATCAATGGCCGTCGCGGTATCGAAGAAGCTTACCGTACCGGCCGTGGCAAAATCTCCATCCGTGCCCGCGCTGAAGTGGAAGCGGACGCCAAAACCGGTCGCGAAACCATCATTGTTCACGAGATCCCGTATCAGGTGAACAAAGCCCGTCTGATCGAAAAGATCGCCGAGCTGGTTAAAGAGAAACGTGTCGAAGGCATCAGCGCACTGCGTGATGAGTCCGACAAAGACGGTATGCGTATCGTCATCGAAATCAAACGCGACGCCGTCGGTGAAGTGGTCCTGAACAACCTCTATTCACTGACTCAGCTCCAGACCTCTTTCGGCATCAACATGGTGGCATTGCACCAGGGTCAGCCGAAAATTCTCGGTCTGAAAGAAATCCTGTCTGCGTTTGTTCGTCACCGCCGCGAAGTGGTCACGCGTCGTACCATTTTCGAACTGCGCAAAGCCCGTGACCGTGCGCATATCCTTGAAGCGCTGGCGATCGCGCTGGCAAACATCGATCCCATCATCGAACTGATCCGTGCGGCACAATCTCCGGCTGAAGCGAAAGCGGGCCTGATTGCGCGTTCATGGGATCTGGGTAACGTTGCTGCGATGCTGGCAAGCGCTGGTGATGATGCTGCCCGTCCTGAATGGCTGGAACCTGAGTTTGGTATTCACGACGGTAAGTATTTCCTGACTGAACAGCAAGCACAGGCGATTCTGGATCTGCGTTTGCAGAAACTGACCGGCCTTGAGCATGAAAAACTGCTGGATGAATACAAAGAGCTGCTGGTACAAATCGCCGAGCTGCTGTTCATCCTGTCCAGCCCTGAACGTCTGATGGAAGTCATTCGTGAAGAACTGGAAGCAATTCGCGATCAGTATAACGATCCGCGTCGTACCGAAATCACGGCAAACTCTTCTGACATCAACATCGAAGACCTGATCAATCAGGAAGACGTTGTGGTGACCTTGTCGCATCAGGGCTATGTGAAATATCAGCCTCTGACCGACTATGAAGCGCAGCGTCGCGGTGGTAAAGGCAAGTCAGCCGCCCGTATTAAAGAAGAAGACTTTATCGATCGTCTGCTTGTGGCTAACACCCATGACACCATTCTGATGTTCTCAAGTCGCGGACGTTTGTACTGGATGAAAGTCTATCAGTTGCCGGAAGCCAGCCGCGGTGCCCGTGGCCGTCCGATTGTCAACTTACTGCCGCTTGAGCCAAACGAACGTATTACCGCCATTCTTCCTGTACGCGAGTACGAAGAAGGTCGTCATGTGTTTATGGCGACTGCCAGCGGTACCGTAAAGAAAACGGCTCTGACCGATTTCAGCCGCCCACGCAGTGCTGGCATCATCGCCATCAACCTGAACGAGGGTGATGAGTTGATTGGCGTTGACCTGACTGACGGTAAAGATGAAGTCATGCTGTTCTCTGCGGCTGGTAAAGTGGTGCGCTTCTCTGAAGAAGCCGTCCGCTCGATGGGCCGTACGGCGACCGGTGTTCGCGGTATCCGTCTGGGTGAAGGCGACAGCGTTGTGTCCCTGATTATCCCACGCGGCGAAGGTTGTATCCTGACTGTAACGCAAAACGGTTTCGGTAAACGAACTGAGTCCACCGAATATCCAACCAAATCTCGTGCAACGCAGGGCGTTATCTCAATCAAAGTGAGCGAGCGTAACGGGCCGGTTGTTGGCGCGATCCAGGTGGATGAAGCGGATCAGATCATGATGATCACCGACGCCGGTACGCTGGTGCGTACCCGTGTTTCTGAAGTGAGTACCGTAGGCCGTAACACCCAGGGTGTGACGCTTATCCGTACCGCAGAAGAAGAGCACGTCGTCGGCCTGCAGCGTGTTGCAGAACCGGTGGAAGACGAAGAGCTGGATGGTGTGGCCACCGAAGCGGGTGAACTGGAAGCGGCGCAGGCAGCCGATCTGCCAGACGACGCTGAAAGTGAAGACGATCAACCTGCTGACGACGAAGAATAAGTTTTCTGCGTCAGTGAACAGAGGGGCATAACATTTGTTATGCCCCTTTTTACTGGATTCGTCTCAAAACAACGGTTTCACCTGAACGGCGTTATCCTGCGCTTTTTAGAAAGTCTGGCAATAGTGTATTCTGAATCTCATTCCGCTCCCTGAGCCGTTTTGCTAATGGTTAATCCTTGAAATATCTTGCTTCGTTTCGCACAACGCTAAAAATCTCCCGTTATCTTTTCCGGGTGCTGGCGCTTATGTTGTGGACACTGGGTGTGTTGCTGACCACCTTTTATGTGCTGAATATTTTCCACAACAAAGAATCCGAGATCCGCGATGAGGACAACCTCAATTACGGTCTGGCGCAGAGCTACGTCAAAAATTCCAATGACGTTATGCACAGCATTAAGTTTATGGCTGAAAAGCGGCTCAGCGATTCGATGAACGGGCTGGATATTATCAATGGCATGATCAGCACCAAAAATACGCCGCCGACCTACCTTTCATTGTTTCCGGAGTCCGATTGTTCCTTAATTAATGACAGCTACCGAAATTCGCTGGCGTCGCTGGGCAACATGATCCACTACTGGAAAGATAATTTTTCCGATGCTTACGATCTCAACCGGGTGTTCTTCATCAGCGGTGAGAGCCTGTGTCTGGTGGATTTCGGTATCAGCAGCGAACCGCTTGAGCGCGAAAGTCAGGATCAACTGAAGTCCTTGCATGAAAAAATCCTGCAATACCGCAACGGTAAAAGTCAGGATAAAGAGAACAGTCTTTACTGGGTATCGCAATCGGAAAACAAAGACTCAGGCTATATGTACGTGCTGACCCCGATTTATGTCGGCAACAAACTGGAAGCGCTGATGGGCATCCAGCAAAATCTCCGTCTGGAAGACTTACTCAATCCCAATGCCCAACATACCTCGGTCACGCTTCTTGATGCTGACGATCAACCACTGCTGAGCATTTCTGAGGATGGCCGCGACGCCGCATCGGCGGGCAGCTATCCGCCGGATAATTCGTTTTTTGGCTATGTGAACGGCTATAAAGATCTGGTTTACAAAAAGCCGCTGCCACCTTCGTCATTGAGCGTGGTGTATTCTATGCCCTTTAACACCGTGATTGAACGTTTCAAGATACTGATTTTCAATGCTGTTTTACTGAATATATTCTCGGGGCTGCTGCTGTTTATTCTGGCCTGGGTCTTTGAGCGAAAAATGTTTTTACCGGCCGAAGAGAACGCATTTCGGCTGGAAGAACATGAGCAATTCAACCATAAAATTGTGGCTTCGGCGCCGGTGGGCATTTCGATTCTGCGTATCAGCGATGGCGTGAATATCCTGAGTAACGAGCTGGCACATAACTACATCAATATGCTCACGCAGGAAGACCGTCAGCGTATTACGCGGATCATTTGCGATCAGCAGACAAACTTTGTCGACGTTATTACTAAAAACAATAACAACATACAGTTAAGTTTCGTGCATTCACGCTATCGCAATGAGGATGTGGCGATTTGCGTGCTGATTGACGTCAGTGCGCGGGTGAAAATGGAAGAATCCTTGCAGGAAATGGCAAACGCCGCCGAACAGGCCAGCCAGTCGAAATCGATGTTTCTGGCGACGGTCAGCCACGAATTACGCACACCACTCTACGGTATCATTGGTAATCTGGATTTACTGCAAACACAGGGATTGCCGCAGGGGGTTGACCGGCTGGTCACAGCCATGAATAACTCGTCTGCCCTGTTGCTGAAAATCATCAGTGATATTCTCGATTTCTCTAAGATTGAATCTGAGCAGCTGAAAATCGAACCTCAGGAATTTTCCTGTCGCGAGGTGATCACACATATCGCTGGCAACTATTTGCCACTGGTCGTGAAGAAACGTCTGGGCCTCTACTGTTTCATCGAGCATAACGTACCGCTGTCGTTTAATGGCGACCCTGTACGTTTGCAGCAGGTCATATCCAACATCCTTAATAATGCGATTAAATTCACCGATACCGGCTGCATTGTGCTGAATGTCAGAACCTGTGGGAACTATCTCGAGTTTCAGGTGCGCGATACCGGCGTCGGGATCCCCGAGCGTGAAATTACGCGCTTGTTTGACCCGTTTTTCCAGGTGGGAACCGGTGTGCAGCGCCATTTCCAGGGCACCGGCCTTGGCCTGGCAATCTGTGAAAAGCTGATTAACCTGATGGATGGTGATATTGAGGTCGAATCCGAACCGGGGCTTGGCAGTTCCTTTACGGTGCGTATCCCGCTTTATAACGCTACATTCCCATCGGGTGAACCACTGGATAACTGGCAGGATAAAACGGTCTGGCTGGACGTGCGTAATGCTTATCTGGAAAGTTATCTGATGCAACTGATGCGCTATCACGGCGCGAATGTACAACGTTGCGAACCGGGGCTGAAAAGTCAGCGGGAGGATGTGTTGATCACCGATACGCCGCTGATTCATAAAGGTGAACTGGCGGCGCAGATTGAATTCTCCATCGACCATATCGGGCCGCCGGTTGAAACGCGTCCGGGTTACTGGGTGCACAGCACATCAACACCGTTGGAAATCACGGCGCTGCTCAACCGCGTTTATCACCTTGAAACCATGACGGAAGAGGGCGTCGCAGTATCAGAGAGCATCGTTGCGCAAGATTACAGCGACGTCACGCTGCTGGTAGTGGACGATCATCCTATCAACCGCCGCCTGCTGGCAGACCAGCTGGGTACGATGGGCTATATCGTGGTGACGGCGAACGACGGGATCGATGCACTGGACGCCATGCGTGCTCACGAGATTGATATTGTGCTGAGCGACGTCAACATGCCGCGCCTTGATGGTTATGGCCTGACGCAAAAACTACGCGAGCTGGGCCATACGTTACCGGTGATTGGTGTGACGGCTAATGCACTGGCCGAGCAACGTCAGCGTTGCCTGGAGGCCGGGATGGATAACTGTTTATCGAAGCCGGTCACTCTGGAAACGCTGCGTGATACGCTGAGCTACTACAGCGCGCTGGTCAGAAAAAACCGCGAAGCGTAACTGACTAAATTGGCGTAATAAAAAAGGCACCTTCCGGTGCCTTTTGCTTTTTTGCGGGCAAAACTCAGTCTTTATCTACCGGCTGAGAACTTACCGAAGACAGATAGTTCAGCAGGGCAATATCGTTTTCCACGCCCAGTTTCAGCATCGCTGATTTCTTCTGGCTGCTGATGGTTTTGATGCTGCGGTTCAGCTTTTTAGCAATCTCAGTCACCAGGAAGCCTTCTGCAAACAGGCGCAGAACTTCGCTTTCTTTCGGTGACAGGCGCTTGTCGCCGTAACCGTTGGCACTGATTTTTTCCAGCAGCTTCGCCACGCTGTCTGGTGTGAATTTTTTGCCTTTCTGCAGTGCTGCCAGTGCTTTAGGTAAATCGGTTGGCGCGCCTTGCTTAAGGACAATCCCTTCAATATCCAGATCCAATACGGAGCTCAGGATTGCCGGGTTGTTGTTCATGGTCAGAACAATGATGGACAGCTGTGGGTAATGGCGTTTGATGTATTTGATCAACGTAATGCCATCGCCAAATTTGTCGCCTGGCATCGAAAGATCGGTGATCAACACGTGGGCATCAAGTTTGCTTAAGCTGTTGACCAATGCTGTTGAGTCTTCGAACTCACCGACAACGTTCACCCATTCAATTTGTTCAAGGGACTTACGAATACCAAACAGGACGATAGGATGGTCATCAGCAATAATTACGTTCATATTATTCATGTGATTAGCTACCTTGCTGGAGCAGTCTGGAGACAAAAGAATTAATGTGATTGATGGTTTCAGTAATCTGTAAAACATCGCCATCAGCAATGTATTGTTCTAACGATTCACACATTTGCTTGCCTGGGGTCAGGTTCAGCATGGCAAACACCCCCTTGAGGCGATGTGCTGTCTGGGAAAGTGATGTGAAATCACGGCGTTGGTTTTCATTATACAATTTCTCAAGATCTTCCGGTACTGTCTCGACAAAAAGCTGATAGTAATCGCTTGATTTTAGCTGCTTTTCATACTGGTCGAGAGAGTCTTCACCGGGTTCTTCGGGTGAAACACTGTCATCAGTTACAGCAAATTGCTGTTCGATTAACAGTAAGGTTGCGTCGATCAGCGCACTGCTGATGTTGTAATTGACGCGGATATAATGCTTTTCGAGCTGCTGGAAGCCGGATTCATCGTCGGTTAGCAGAAGCGTAAATTTGTCACTGTTCTGCGGGTTGTCCGTCAGTAATACATCGTATTCCCGCGCGACCTGTCGCTCATCAGCCACGATACACACTGCGCCGTATGCATTCATCGTCCGGGTCACAATGCCACGGACTTCATCAGACGTAATGTCGAGCAGGGCGGTGACATCGTTGAGTAACTTTTCATGCTCCGCTTCAACTTCCTGTGCTTCCGGGCGCTGTTTGACACGTACGGTATAGCGCGTGCCGATATTGAGCTTGCTGCGGATTTCTAATTGCCCGCCCAGTTTTTTGCACAGCTGATTGCACAGGAAGAATGTCAGCCCGGAACCGTGATTAAAGCGATCGACTAATGCCTGGCTCAGGAAAGGATAATTCAGATTGCTCAATTCTTCTCTGGAAATTCCGCTGCCGGTATCATTAATGTGGAAAATCAGCTGATCCGGGCGATCTTCGTCCTGTTCGCTGGTTAATGTCACTTTGCCAAGTGACGTGGTGACAATGGCGTAATCGAGCAACAGCGAAAGGATTTTTTTCACTGCCTGCATATCACCGGTGAAGGTGGCTTCCGGCGCAATCTGGAAATGATTCAGCAACCCGAGGCCTTTCTGGTTCAGGCGGGGCAGGGCCTCGAGCAGCAGTTCATCAACCATTGCCGACAGCACATACTTCTCGCCAGAAGGCTGCCAGTCCTGAGTTTCAAGGCGTGTCAGCAGGGTGATATTGTCCACCAGCGTTAATGCATTGCGCGATTCGCTGAGGAGTTTGCTCTCCAGTATCTGGCGCTCTTCCGGTTTTTGTTCTTCCACTAACGCGGTCACCAGACCGTTCAGCTCCTGTAATGGCTGATTCAGCTCAATGCCCAGATTATGCAACATCAGCTTACGCGCCTGCAGGTTCTTTTCAAACTCGCGCTTAGCCTGTTGCAACGTCCGGTTCACCATCACTTCTTTATCCTGATCATGCAGCATGAACAGGTAAGTTTCCGGCGAGATCTGGCTGCGGATCATGCGGATTTCATACACTTCGTTATTCACGGTGGCCTGAATTGTGCCGTGATGCTGTTCCGCCATATTGGCGATTTTATTCAGGCTCAGGTGCGGCAATAGCTGGTCGGCAATTTTATTGCTCAGGATCACGCTGTGGTTACTGAAGTTGTACACCAGCAGGCCAAGAGGAAGGCCGGAAATAATTTCCTGATTCAGCGCCTGCTGTATCTGCAATTGTGCCGCCATATTTTCGCTCGGGCGAATGTACTGGTGGCGGATGAAATAGATGCTGGTCATTGCCAGCCCGATCAGGAACAGGTTGATCAGGATTAACCAGAAGTTATTGCGTGACAGATCGATAATCAGGCTTAAAAGCGGCACATGATAAGTCAGCGAAAGCGGGGAGTTACTCAGCGGTACGTCAAATACCAGCGACCAGCCTTGCATGACAATGCTGCTGGTTGCTGTGCTATCGTCGCCCGGATCACCCTCATTAACGGCGGTAGCATTGCCGTTGAGCTGGAAATTGTCCCGCGCCATGTTGTAGGGGATCAGGTCACTCATCGGTAAATCGAAAGCAATCACCGTCGCCAGATGGCCAGGATTGTTAAATGTGGTGCGCAGCGAGAAGGAATAGTCACTGCTTTGGCGGGATTTACGTAAAGCAGAATAGCTTTCACGTTCGTCCAGCGTGTTGGCCTGTTGCAACATTTCGGCACGGCGCGATTGCAGCGTGCTGGTGAAATAGTTTTCCTTCAGGCGGGAGTCTTGCTGCTGAAGCGGGACAGTGGTGATCAGCAGCATGCTGTTATCCTGCCCGTTCAGGTAATACAGCGAATACGGCAGGGAACTCGCGCCCCACTGGTCATCCAGAAACGAAGAGATTTTCAGGGTGAGATCCAGCGTGGAGCTGTCGTGTGCGCCAAAGATCAGCGCATCTGTTTTCTTATGAGGCTTGGAGACAAAATACATATCCTGACGCAGGCGAATTTCCTGCGCATTAACCACATCAGGTGTTAAAGGCTGACCGTTGAAATTGTCATAAATCTGGTATGTCATATACCGGTATTTATCGATGCGTTTTTGCAACAGTTCGGCGGTGTTCTGGACAGTTCGCAGTTTATCGTTCAGATATGCGTTAGTGTAATTGTAACCGTAAAGGCCCAGCCCCATCACCAGCAGCAAAATAAATAACCAAAAAAATCGTGTGATATTGGTTGATGTCAGCGATAAATATTTACCAGCCATAATGATGAGTTTTTCCCTTCATTCTTGTTATCACTCTCTTATCGGACGACCGCTTTGGCACAGACAGTGACGCATAGCATCATTGCCGCCACGCACCCTAATGCAACAGATAAACTGCTGACCTGCGCGATAAAACCAATCAGCGCCGGGCCTGCCAAAATACCGGCATAGCCCAGCGTTGTCACGGAAGCAATCGCCATACTGGCGGGCATGGACGTCTGGTTTCCCGCCGCGCTGAACATGATCGGTACCAGGTTTGATGCCCCAAAGCCGATCATGACAAAGCCCAGCCCGGCGATCCACAAATTATCAACCGCTGTCAGCAGTATCAGCCCGCAGGTTGCGCACAGGCTGCCGTACATCAGCACGTTATAACGCCCGAGTGCGCTGACGATGCGATCGCCCGCCAGACGTCCTGCGGTCATGGCTACTGAGAAAATAGCGTAGCCCAGTCCGGCCTGATGTGCCGACACGCCACGTTCAGTGGTCAGGAACAGAGCCCCCCAATCCAGCATTGAACCTTCGGTCATAAACATCACAAAACATAAAAAACCCAGCAGAATCACCCAGCCACGAGGGAGCACAAACATTGGCCCGTCACCGTCGTGGCGAGTTTCCCGCCACAAATGCGGGCTGGTTATGGTCACAAGTATTGCCAGCAAAACGACGACCAGCATGACAGACTGAAAAGGCGTCAGGCCCACAAAAAGCAAACCCGTCACAGCCACTGCGCCAAAAATACTGCCCAGGCTGAAAAAACCATGAAACCCCGACATCATTGCGCGTCCGCTGGCCTTTTCTACAACCACCGCGTGCACATTCATCGCCACATCGATCATGCCGATAGCGGCACCGAACACCAGAAGAACCAACGCCATACCGGTGATGCTATCCATCAGTGACAGCAGAGGTAAAGCCAGCAAAAGCAGAATACTGGCGATCAAAATCACGGTCTTGCAGCCAAGCTTTCCGGTCATAAAACCGGTCAGCGGCATCGAGAATGTCGAGCCAGCCCCAATGCATAACAGCAGCAGCCCCAGCGTTCCGTCACTGATTGCCAGCCGCAATTTGACAAAAGGCACCAGCGGAGCCCAGGCCGCCATCGCAAAGCCGGAAAGCAGAAAAATAATGCGCGTCGCATGTTGCTGCGCGACTCCGGGTTGTGCAGCGCCGGTTGCAATAATTGCTGACGATGATTGCGCGGTTATCGGGTCGTGAGACATCTCGGAAAAATTCCTTTTCGGTATATAAAAAAGACTGACTCAGTATCCACCCGCCTGACTGACCGGGCACTTTATCAGAAAGCTTAAGTTCCTGTGATTGCGCATAATCTTAAATACTTTTTCTCAGGAACGCACCGGTACTAAAAAATCTAAAAGGCGGTCACACAATTGGTAAGTCATTTTGATGGGTAACTCTGTGGCTAATGATTGATTTTATTAATAATGACCCTGCTTATGCTCTTGCGTAAAATTTATATAATATTGTTTTTTATGAAATTATTGGGTCGATGGATTAGCTAGATCAGGATCCAGCACGCGTCAAACTCACTTTTCGTACTTCTTTAATGAATTTTTTTTATCTCAATGATTATGTTTTTCTATGGCACTTAACTTAAATCATGCATATAACTTATGGAGTTTTGGGCAAAAATATGCCGGAACGATAAATCATAGAAGTCATAAAAAAAGATCTCAATGCATTAGCGGCGCTTTTATTTGTTCGTTTTGTAGTCTATGACGTTCCCCAACACCAGTTGGAAGTTAACCCATTTTATTAATGGTCTTCATACATGCCAGACCGCCTTTTACTCAAAAAAGGCCGAGGGGCGGTTCGCGTGTGTGCATAACAACTGGCGTAATAGGGGTACCATATGGCTCAGAACGGTAGCGTTGTTATTGATATTCTTTCCCGCAAAGACGGTTCGGTAATCTCCCAGGTTTCCAATTCCAGTCAAAATGTCACCCTCAATCAGGCCAGTATCGTCCGTATCCATGCGGCGCGTGATTCCGTCACCAGTTATGAACGTGTGGGTAACGATTTGATTGTCCACATGAAAGATGGCAGCACTGTCCGCTATCACAGCTTCTTCAATACAGACGGTAAAGACACAGACAGTGAGCTGATTTTCGATGACGGCGTGCATCCGATTGAGCATGCCGCATTTATCGATACCGGCGCGACGGCGGCTGCGGTCCCGATCGTTCCCGCTTATGAAACCATTCCTGAGGTCGGGGCGTTGGTTCTCGACTCTTCCACTTTTAGCACCGCAGCTTTAGCGACTATTTTAGGCGTAGTTGCGCTCGGTGCCGGTATTGCAATTGCAGCAGGCGGTGGCGGCGGTGGTGGTGGGGGCAGCAGCAGTAATGGCGGCGGTGGTACCGGTGGTAATCCTGGGGGAAATCCTGGGGGAAATCCGGGTGGTAATCCTGGGGGAAATCCTGGGGGAAATCCTGAAGGGCAAACGCCAACCCTGACGCTGGCGACCTTTGCCAGCGATAACACCCTCAACCGCTCCGCAGTTGAAAGCACGCAAAACTTCAGCGGTACGACGACCAATGCTGCCGCAGGTAGCACCATTGTGCTGACTATCAATGGCAAAAGTTTCACTACGACGGTTGACGGCAGCGGGAACTGGGGTGTTCCGCTTTCAGCCAGTGAACTGCAAACACTCGCTGACGGGACTTATGTCATTTCCGTCACCCTGACCAATACGGCAGGTGAAAGCATCACCAAAAGCGTCACCGTGGTGGTCGATACCACGCCACCGACGCTGACGGTCAATCCGGTCGATGGCGATAGCGTTCTCGATGCCAATGAACATCAGCAGCCGCTGGTTATCAGTGGTACCGCGTCGGCTTCCGAGGCCGGACGTTCCGTTGATATCGTGCTTAACGGCGTGCATTACAGCGCTACCGTGGGGGCCGATGGCACATGGTCTGTCACGATCCCGTCCGCCATCGTCTCTGCACTGGCCGAGGGCGATTACACGCTGACCGCTTCACTGAGCGATAAAGCGGGTAACACGACGTCAACACCAGAAAGTTTCATGATCAACGACAGCGCGGGCATTTTGACCATTAATGCCATTTCCGGCGATGGTCAGCTTAACGCCACTGAAGCGCAAAGCGCGCTGGTGATCTCTGGCCTTGCGGCTAATGTCGCCACGGGCACCCCGATTACCGTGATCATCGGCGGCGTGGATTATCACACCAACACAACCGCAGGCGGTGGCTGGAGCCTGAGCATTCCACCTTCTGCCTTGCAGGCCCTCAGCGACGGCACAACGTCGGTGACGGTCAGCATGGTGGATACGCAGGGCAACCCGATCAGTCAGGGTTCATCCTTCAACGTTGCCACACATGGCGTTCCGCCGACGCTGAATCCGGCGTTTGGAGGGGACAATACGCTCTCTGCCAATGAGGCCACCTCCAGCCAGACGCTGACCGGTAATACCGGCCTGACCGGCGACGGCCAGACGGTGACGATCACCCTGGGAGGGCAGCATCTTACCGGCACTGTGGCGGCGGATGGCTCTTTCACCGTGACGGTTCCGACTTCTGCGCTGGGTAATCTCTCGCAGGGCGCTAACAATGTGACGGTGACGGTCACTGACCCGGCAGGTAACCATAACAGCGTAACAACATCTTTAAATGTGGACACCGTTGCCCCAACGCTGACCGTCAATCCGCTGCTGGGTGATGGTTACATCAGCGTCAGTGAGGCGTCTGCCGCGATGGTGCTGACCGGTACTGCATCGGTCAGCGACGCCGGGCGTCCGGTGGTTGTGAATATTGACGGTATCGATTTTAGCGGTGCTGTGGTTCAGCCAAACGGTACCTGGAGTGTCACTATTCCGGCGGGTTCCCTGATCAATCAGTATCAGGATGTTACGGTCACTGCGACCCTGACTGACCTGGCAGGTAATCAGACGACCAATATCAGCACCATCCATCTGGCGACCGATCCGATCCTGCAACCGTTTATCAGCATCAATCCGTTTACCGGAGACGATTTTATCAACGGGGCGGAAGTCCAGACCGCGCAGCAATTAAGCGGGACCACCAGCCGCGTTGAGGCGGGTCAGATAGTGACCATCTCATTAAACGGGCTCACCTACACGGCAACCGTGCAGGCCAACGGAAACTGGAGTGTCATTATTCCTGCTGCGGATATCGTTGTGCTGGGGGATAGCCAGCACACCATTACCGCGACGGTTTCTGATAAAGCAGGCAACGTGGCTAACCCGGCCACTGATACCTTTAACCTGGATTCGTCACAAGAAGGTATCTCTATTGCGCCGATCGCCGGTGATAACGTCATCAACGCGCAGGAAACCGTGGACGGCGTGCTGGTTACCGGTACTACGCTGGGCGTATCGACTTTTGAACTGGTCACGCTTCATTTCGGTGTACTGATCCGTCTGGCTTTAGTGCAACCTGATGGCACCTGGGCGGTTCAGCTGACGCAGGCTGAGTTGCAGTCGGCTGGCCTGGGGCCGGGGACTTTGCAATTCACGGCCACCGTTCAGGCCATGGATGGTACGACAGTAAGTAACAGTATTTCAGTGGGTTATGATGCGGTTAACCCGACTCCAAGCCTGAGTACCCCATTTGGCGACGGGTTGCTGAGCATTGCCGAAGCGGCAACGGCGGAAACGCTGTTTGGTTCAACAGGGAAGACAGGCAGTGGTCAGACAGTGACCGTCACGCTGGGCGGCCATACCTATAACGCTATTGTCGCCTCTGATGGTAACTGGAGCCTCAGTGTCCCGGCGGCTGATTTGCAGGCATTGCCGTCAGGCAATAATGCGATTGTGGTACAGGCTACCGACAGCTCAGGCAATTCAGGAACGTTCAATGGAACGGTGGTGGTAGATTTCACACCGCCGGCGCTGACCGTCAATCCGGTCAGTGGCGACGGGTATATCAGCAGCGCTGAGGCGGCCGCAGATATTGTGGTGACCGGCACGACGGGGATCGCTGAGGCAGGGCAATACGTTATTCTCACGCTGAGCGGCCAGACTTACGTCGGCATCGTGGGGGCCAATGGTCAGTGGAGTATCACCGTGCCCGCAGGGGCGCTGGCGGGCGTTGCGGATGGCCAGTATCCAGTCACCGTCCAGCTTTCTGATGCCGCAGGCAACAGCACGACCGTGACATCGAATGTCCAGCTGGTGGCTGATCCGGCTAACGCGCCGACGGTCACACTGAATGCATTCGCTGGTGACAACATTCTTGATGGTGCTGAACAAAGAACCTCGCAGACGGTGAGTGGCACCACGACGCATGTCGAGGCCGGGCAATTAGTGAGCATCACGCTCAATGGTATCGCTTACATTGCCACCGTGGGGGCTGATGGTAGCTGGAGCGCCAGCATTCCGTCAGCAAGCCTTACGGCTCTGGCCAATGGGTCGACGCAGTTAAATGTCACTGTGGTTGATAAGGCAGGCAATCCGGCCAGCGACAGTGAAAATATTACGGTAAACAATCAGCTGAGCGGTTTGTCGGTCAACACCGTTGCCGGTGATAATCAGCTGAATGCCTTTGAAGCGGCAGCCGGTGTCACGATTACCGGTACTTCAACTAACGTGCCGGTAAACGGCGTGGTAACGATTATCCTCAACGGTAAATCCTACACGGCTAACGTTGGCGTGGGTGGTGGCTGGAGTGTACTGGTATCCGCTGCGGATCTGTCGGCGTTAAACGACGGCCCGAACACGATCACCGCCAGTGCCAGAGATACGGCGGGGAACCTGGTCAGCGGCAGCGATGTGCTGAACGTGATCATCCACAATTTGCCGGCAGCGACCCTGAATACACCGTTTGGCGATGGCATTCTCAACGCCGCCGAAGCCGCCGTCGCACAGACACTGACCGGGAATACCGGCGTGTCTGGCAACGGGCAGACGGTCATTGTGACACTGGGCGGGCAGCCTTATACCGCGACGGTAGCCGGTGATGGCTCATTCTCCGTCACGATACCTTCCTCTGCGCTGACGTCACTGGGGCAAACCCCGACGACGGTGCAGGTTGCAGTCACCGATGCGGCGGGAAATACCAGCAACATTACGGTGCCGCTGAATGTTGATACCGTCGCCCCAACGCTGACGGTGAATCCGCTGACGGCCGATGGCATTGTGAACGCCTTTGAGGCCGGTGGATTGTTGTCAGTCACCGGTACTGCGTCTCTGAGTGAAGCCGGACGTACGGTAACCGTGTCCATCGCCGGGCATATTTATACCGGCGTTGTTGCCCCGGATGGCACATGGCACGCAGATATTCCGGCCAATGCCTTGTCGGGGATTGCTAACGGTCAGTATACCCTGACCGCGACGCTGTCTGACGCGGCAGGTAATACGACAACGGCGACTGAACCTCTGACGCTGGCGGCCGATCCGGCTTTACTGCCGACGCTGAGTATTACGACCTTCGCCGGTGATGATGTACTGAGTGGTGCGGAACAGCAGACAGCACAGCTGATAAGCGGCACCACCACCCACGTGGAAGCGGGCCAGATAGTGACGGTTATGCTGGGCAGCCACCAATACTTCGCCGTTGTGCAGGCCAGTGGTGCATGGAGTGTTTCTGTTCCGGCAACTGATCTGCAGGACTTGGGCAATAACCTGTATATCATTACGGCCAGCGTCAGTGATGCGGCGGAGAACCCGCAAAACGCCGCACATCTGATTACTGTAGATGCGACTCTGGGTGGCATTTCTATCGATACCATCTCCGGTGACAACAAGATCAGTGCCTCAGAGGCACTGTCTGATGTCATCATCAGTGGCTCGACGCATAATGTGCCGCCTAATACGGGTGTCGTCACAGTCAGTCTGGGGGGGAAATCCTATATCACGACGACTGACTCACTGGGGAACTGGAGTGTCACGGTTCCTCAGGGGGATATTGCGCGCCTGGCGGATGGCACCAGCCATGTGATCGCCACCACGGTGAGCACCGATCTGGGTACCGTCACCAGTACGGTGGATATTGGTATTTATGCCCATGCGCCGGTACCGACGATCAACACGCCGTTTGGCGACGGGCTGTTGGGCACCGCCGAAGCTGCGGCTGCGCAGACACTCACCGGGACTACCGGTGTAACCGGTGATGGTCAGACGGTCAGTGTGGTGATCGATGGCCACACCCTGACCGGCACTGTGGCGACCAACGGGACATGGACGGTGACTGTCCCTGCGGGCACTCTGACGGGTGTGACGGAAGGCCTGACGCCTGTCCAGGTCACCGTGACGGATGCCGCAGGAAACACGGGCGTAACGAACGGTTCGGTCAATATTGATTTCACACCGCCGACGCTCTCAATCTCCAATATCACCAGCGACAATATTCTCAACGGGCCAGAGCTGGCGGGGGTAATCGCGCTCTCCGGTTCAGCCGGTCAGATTGATGCCGGTCAGACGGTCACGTTGCAATTTAACGGTGAAACCTATCAGGCGCTTGTGCAGAGCAACGGATCCTGGACGGTTAACGTACCTGCCGGTGCCCTCACGGGGGTAGCAGACGGCAGCTATACGCTGACCGCGACCCTGACGGATCAGGCGGGTAACTCGGTGACGACAACGCATTCCTACACCGTTGTTGCTGCGCATCCGCCAGTGCCGTCACTCAACACGCCGTTTGATAATACTTTCCTCAACCGTGATGAAGCCGATTCCGCCCAGACTCTGACCGGGACAACGGGCATTACGGGCGCAGGCCAGACGGTGATGGTCAGTATCGGTGGTGGTGTTGCGCACCCGGCTACTGTGGATGCTAACGGCGTCTGGTCGGTCACCATCAGCGCAACTGATTTGCAGGCCATACCGGAAGGCCCGCAAACGGTGCTGGTCACGGCAACTGACAGCGTCGGCAACGTGGGCACAACCAGCAGCGCGATTACAGTCGATTACACGCTGCCAACGCTGACCTTCGACCCGGTCGCCACTGATAACATCATCAATGCGGCGGAAACCCTGCAACCGGTAGTGATCAGCGGGACGTCAGATATCCCGGATGCGGGGCAGACGGTTTCTGTGGTGCTGAATTTCAACAACACAACCTATACCGCGACGGTACAGCCGGATGGCACCTGGAGTTTCACACTGCCAAGCTCTGTCGTTCAGTCACTGACGGATACGACTTATACGTTCACTGCGACCATTACGGATGCAGCCGGTAACGCGAGGACGGTAACCCATTCGTTCAGCGTTGATGCGGCAGCGGCAAACCTGCCAACGCTGACGATTACCTCTATTTCGGCAGATGACTATATCAATGCCCTTGAGAAAGGGAGCTCTGTCCCGATCACCGGTACCACCACGCATGTCGAAGAAAATCAGGTTGTTTCCGTCGTTTTCAATGGAACAGCGTACCCTGCTACCGTCAATGCGGACGGTACCTGGACGGCGTACGTGCCTGCATTAGCGCTCACGGGATTGTCTGACGGGCAACTGACCGTGACCGCATCGGTCACCGATCTGGCGCAGAACCCGGCGTCGGCAACGCACAATGTCACGGTCATTGCCCAGTCGGGTGACCTGCCGACGCTGACAATCAATGCGGTGTCCGGCGACGATAAAATCAATGCGCTGGAACACAACCAGGGGATGACCATCAGCGGTACCTCAACGCATGTCCCGGTAAACGGGACTGTGACGGTGGTGGTTACCGGTGAAAACTATACGGCGACCTTTACCGCCACAGTGCAGGCTGATGGTAGCTGGAGCTTCCCGATGTCGGCTGCGCAGGTTCAGGCTATGCCTTCGGGCAATAACGTCTTTACCGCCACGGCGAATGATGTGGCGCAAAATCCGGCAACCGCAATCCATAACGTCACTGTCGATACCCTTGCTCCGTCGCTGAGCGTGACGGTAGCGACTGGCGGTGATGGCATCATCAATCTGGCCGAAGCCGCTCTCGGCGTGCCGGTCAGCGGGACAACGGATCCGAACCTGGCGGTAAAAGTTACGTTTAACGGTAAGGATTATCTGACCACTGCGGACAATTTTGGGGCATGGAACCTGACCATCCCTGGCGCAGATGTGCAGGCTGTCACCTCCGATGGCACCAAAACCATCAACGTCAGCGTCAGCGATGCCGCGAATAATAGTGTTAACGGGTCGGCAAGCTTCACGCTGGCCACGCATTCTCTGCCAACGCTGACTATCGATACGATTACAGGCAACGGCGTGCTGAATATCGCGGAAGCGACGGCCGGCATTACCCTGACAGGGACCAGCAGCGGGCTGCTGGCCGGTACAACGGTACTGGTCACTATCCCGGGGCTGGCGCAGCCTATTCCGGGCACGGTGAATTCAGATGGCCTGGGCTGGACCGTGATAGTCGCCCCTGGCGCGCTCAGCGGTTTAACCACCGGCGTGGTGCAGGTCAGCGTCTCGGCTTCTGATGCGGGCCATAACCCGGCATCGTCCAGTACGAGCCTGGATGTTGAGCTGACCCAGCCAGGCATACCGACCATCAATACGCCATTTGTCAACGGCATCCTCAATGCCACAGAGGCAGGGGCTGCTCAGATTCTCACCGGGACAACCGGTATTATCGGTGCCGGCCAGACTGTCACGGTGAAAATTGATAATACGACGCTGACGGCAACCGTTGGCCCTGACGGCGTGTGGACGGCGACAGCTCCGGCTAACGTCTTGCAGGGGCTGACCGATGCGTCACACACCATTACGGTGACGGCAACCGACAGCGCAGGGAACACCAGCAGCAGCGCTGGCTCACTTGATTTTACCGCGCTGACGCACGTTCTGCCTGTCGCAGGCATTAACGTGCCGTTTACTGACGGTGTGCTGAATTTTGATGAGGCCTCCGATCTGGCAGGGCAAGTGATTACCGGGACGACCGGGATCACCAGCGCAGGCCAGACTGTAACGGTGGTGATTAACGGTAATGCTGTACCGGTGCTTGTCAATGCCGCTGCCGGTACCTGGAGTGTGTCGCTCAGCTCGGTGGAACTTCTGGCTTTACAGGACGGCACCTGGCCTGTCGTGGTCACGGTAACTGACAGCGCCGGTAACAGTTCGGTACTGCCTGTTTCTGTCGGGGTGCAGATTCACTCCCTGCCTGCGCCGACCATCGATTTGCCATTTGGCGATGGAACGCTGAATATTTCGGAAGCTTCAGTGCTTACCGGTGGGCAGACAATTACGGGGACAACCGGTGTCATCGGTGCCGGGCAGACGGTCAGTGTGGCTATTGCTGGCATGACCGGAAGTCCGTTTACGGCAACCGTTGATGAGACCACCGGGCTCTGGAGCCTGACCCTGACCCCAACTCAACTGGCAACGCTGGGGCTGGCTACGGCCTCTCACTTGATTACCGTCACGGCAACGGATTCCGTCGGTAACCATACGGATGCAACGCTGAACTTTACCTCACACCTTTCTGCGCCGGTTCCGACCATCAGCCAGCCATTTGGTGACGGTATTCTCAGTATCAGTGAAGCGGCCGGTATCAATGTGATCAGCGGAAATACCGGCATCACCGGTAACAACCAAAACGTGAAACTGACCATTGACGTCGGTGGCACGATTTACACAGGAACCGTTGATCCGCTCACCGGTGCCTGGACGGTCTCTCTGCCTGCCGGTGTCCTCAATTCGCTGGGCAATGGCACCCATGATATCAATGTGACGGTCACGGATGCGGCGGGTAACAGCACACCAACAACCCTGCCATTTACCAGCTTTGTGACGACGCCAAACGTGACAATCGTTACGCCGTTCCTTGATGGTCATCTGAATGCGACTGAAGCCGGAAGTACCCAGACACTGACCGGGACTACCGGGATCCTTGGCGCAGGGCAAACTATTTCAGTCCTGATTGCGGGTCAGACGTTTACCAACGGTACGGTTGACAGCACCGGGCACTGGTCCTTGTCGCTGGACTCTGCGGCGCTCGCCACGCTGGCGCAGGGCGCTCAGACCGTGGTGGTCACGGTAACGGATCCGGGCGGTAACTCCGGCTCGGCCTCGGCTAACGTCGGCATTGCGGTAACCCTGCTGCCGACGGTCAGCGTAACGTCCTTTGCCGGAACCGGGTTTGACCTGAATTACACCGAAAGCCTGAGCCCGCAAACCATTACCGGGTCGACAACCCACGTTGAGGCCGGGCAGAAAGTGACGGTCACGGTGGGCGGTATCAGCCATGACGCCACGGTTCTGGCAGATGGCTCCTGGAGTGTGACACTGACCTCGGCTGAGCTGAACACATTAGCCGGTGCGACTACTGTCAGTGCCTCTGTTTCCGATGTGGCGGGTAACGCTGCGCCGGCGGCCAGCGCGCCAATTACGGTTAACCTGAGTGTTCCTGTTACGCCAACGCTGAGCATCGATCCGGTGACCGGCGATAACATCATTAACGTAGCCGACGGCAACCCGGTGAATATCACCGTGTCCGGTAAAACGATTAGTGTTCCGGATAATACGGTCGTCACGGTCTTTGTCGGAGGAAATCAGCATACGGCAACCGTCACTGCGGGTGTCTGGACGCTAAGTGTGGCAGCCAGCGAGTTTACGGATGGCCTCACGACAACGATTACCGCGACAACGTCGAGCCCGGTAACCAGCGCCATACAAACGGTGCTGGTGGATATCACCGCACCAACCGTCACCATCAACGCCTTTGCAACTGACGATATCCTGAATAATACCGAGTCAAAATCGGCACAAGCCATTTCAGGTACGGCAGACCTGTCGGATGTGGGCCGTGTGGTCACCGTCACGCTGAACGGTAAAACCTATACCGCCACTGTCACATCGAATGTGACCACGGGCGTATGGACGGTCAGCGTACCGGCTGCCGATTTGCAGGCATTACCGCAGACCGCGACAGGCGGAAACAACGTTATCACCGCAACCCTGACGGATGCGGCGGGTAACACCGGCAGTGCGGTGCCGCATCCGATTACGGTTGATACCGCACCACCGCTGCTGGGTATTGATGCGGTGGCTGGCAACAACGTTCTCAATCTGGTGCAGGCGCTGGGTACGGTCTTACTGAGCGGGACATCCTCTGGCGCTGACGGGCAGACCGTGACCCTGACGCTCGGTGGAAGTCCGCTGACAACGGCGGTCATTCAGCCGGGCGGCCTGTGGGCGGTTAGCCTGACGCCAGGGCAGCTCAGTTTGCTCAATGACGGCACGCTGACGCTGGCGGCGACGGTCATGGATGCTGCGGGTAACACCACCAGTGTCAGCACCGGTCTGAATATCTTCTTTAACCACGTGCTGGATCTGTCTCTTACCAGCGGTCTGGGGCTGACCGACGGCTACCTTAATCTGGCGGAATCTCAGGTGGCGCAGGTGCTCAGCGGGACAGCCATCGGGGCAGGGGTAGGATCCATTATCACCACCACCATTGCCGGTACACCGTTGTCTGCGGTTGTCGGTGCTAACGGCTTGTGGTCAATGACGGTGCCTGCGGCGGTTCTCGGCGCGCTGACGAACGGGGCTAAGGTCATTGAGCTGACCATCACCGACTCCTCAGGCAATTTCAAACTTGAAACGCTAAACCTTGATGTCGTCAAAACGGTTCCGGTGCTGGGTGCGCTGAACCCTATCTTTGGCGGCAACAGCCTGCTCAATGCGCTTGAATCAGCGACTACTCAGGCCATTGGCGGGGTGGCAACGGCGGTAGACGGCACAGCAGTGACCGTGACGCTCGGTGGTAAAACATACAACACTACCGTGACGGCAGGGGCCTGGAACATCAATATTCAGCCGTTAGATTTGGCGTTACTGACGGACGGAAATCTGAGTCTGGGAATTACCCTGACCGACGTGGCGGGGAACACCACCAGTACGAATATTCCGGTGGGGATCGCTATCCACAACCTGCCTCAGGTGGTGCTCAACACCGTATTCGGTGATGGCGTACTGAATATTAATGACCTGCTGAGCACGCAGGTGGTGAGCGGTACCATCTCCAATGTGGCAGCGAACACGGCGATTGTGGTGCATATCGGCAGTCAGATCGTAAATGGCGTGGTGGATGCCACCGGTCATTTCTCCGTGAACGTATCGCCGGCCATTCTCTCGACGCTGACCGGAACCTCGGTCGTTGTCAGCGTGGATGTGGCAGATGCTGCGGGTAACCCGGGGACGGCAACGGCCAACGCCGTGCTGGATCTGGTCAGGCCGGTTGTTGCCCTGACGTCAATACTGGGTGATGGCCTGCTCAACGCGACGGACGCGCTGACGGCGCAGGTCATTGGCGGTACGGTCAGCGGCGTGGCGACCGGGACGCAGGTCACCGTCACTCTCGGGGGGAAAACTTTCCTGGGCGCGACAGACAGCACCGGTGCATTCAGCGTGACCCTGCAACCGGGCGACCTGAAAGCGCTGGGGGATGGCTCCTTCACCGTCGGTGTTTCGGTTTCTGACAGCAACGGAAACATTGGCAGCACCAGTGGCTCGCTGACGTCCATCGTCAACGCCGTGCCGAAAATTGTGCTCAACGCAATCTTTGGGCCTGACGGTATTCTGAGTGCCACGGAAGCCCTGTCTTCGCAAGCGATCAGCGGGACAATCACCAACGGGTATCTGGGCGAAACGGTCACTATCCATGTTCCGGGGCTGACGCCTGATCTGACCGCAACGGTGGGCAGTAACGGAACCTTCTCCGTCGCACTGCTGCCAGCTCAGCTCGCACTGCTCAGTGACGGCAATCTGGGCATCACCGTGACCGTCACGGATACGGTGGGGAATACCGCGACCAGCAACGTCGGTCTTGGCGTCATTATTCACAACCTGCCATCGATTGTTCTGAACCCAATCTTTGGCGACGGCGTACTCAACGTGGTTGACCTGCTGACCGGCCAGACCATCAGCGGTATTGCCACCAACGTCGCGGTGGGGGCTCAGATACAGATCACGCTGAATGGCAAAAGCTATGCAGCGACGGTCGGCACCGGTGGCGTCTTCAGCGTGACCGTCCCGACCACCGATCTGACGTCCATCATCAATGGCACATTGACGGTGAACGCCAGCTTCACGGATGCAGCGAGTAACCCGGCTAACGCCAGCGGATTGCTGAGCATTGTCTCTCAGTCACTGCCGACCATTACGCTCAATACCCTGTTTGGTGACGGATTGCTGAATGCGGCCGATTTGCTGCTCACGCAAACCATCAGCGGGACGACGACTAACGCACAGGGTTCGACGGTCAGTATTAACGTCGGCGGTAATGTTCTGACGGCGCTGGTGAAAGCGGATGGCACCTTCAGCGTGGCCGTTCCGCAGCTGGTACTCTCAAACCTGCTTGACGGTACGCTCAATGTTGGCGCATCCGTTACCAACGCCGCCGGTCATGCGGTGAGTGGCAGCGCAACGGCGGCGGTGGGGACGCATACCTTGCCAACGCTGGTGGTCAACACGCTGTTTGGCGGCGACCATTATCTGAATGCGGCCGAAGCGGGTGTGAATACCAACATCACCGGGACATCTAACCTGCTGAACGGCACCGTCAGTGTCACTGTGGGTACGGTGACCCATACCGGGACCATCACTAACGGTGTGTGGAGCGTGCCGTTTACATCGGCAGAGCTGAAAGGCATTGCCGACAGCTCAACGCAGGTTTCTGTTGTGGTGACCGATGCGGTGGGCAATATCGCGACGTCGTCCAGCGCGCTGACGGTCATTACTCACGCACTGCCACTGGCGGCGCTGAACCCGCTTCTCGGACTGACGCTGGGGGTTGTTGGCGGCATTCTGGGCGGGCAGGGTCTGACCCTGAGCGGTACCAGCCGCAATATTGCACAAGGCGGCCTCATCAGCGTCACCTTACTGGGCAATACGCTGGCAGGCACCGTACAGTCTGACGGTTCGTGGACGGTCAAGTTCAGCAGCGCATTGCTGAGCAGCTACGGTCTGACAGGATTACTGGCGGCATTGCTGGGCGCGGTTGTTGAACTCAAAGCCGTCGATGCAGCCGGTAACGGTTTTGATGCACATGTCGGGCTGACGGTCGGGTCAACATTACCTGCGGACACCAGTGCTCTGAGCGTTCAGTCACTGGCGGTGGACGATACCCACACGCTGGCGGCGGTTCATACCTCAGATACCAGTTCTTCAACCACCGATAGCAGCACGACAACGCATGACACCACCGCGGCGGCCAGTACGCTGACCGATCCGCTGGTGACTGCCGATACCAGTTCGTCTTCATCGACCACCACGACGGCCGATACCACTTCCCATGCGGATACTGCGTTCTCAATTGGCGGCGTGACTATCGACCTGACGGCAACGGACGGCGTGGCGGTTGGCGGCGCGGGTAATGACACGATTTCGGTTCATACGCTCGATTTCTCACAAATCGACGGCGGAACCGGTGTCGATACCCTGCTGCTGGCGGGCACCAATCAGCATCTGGACCTGACGCTGCTGGGGCTGAAAGTCGAGCACATCGATATCTTCGATCTGGGCACTTCCGGCACCAACAGTATTTCACTGAACCTGCATGAGGCGCTGAACGTGAAGGATAACCCGGCGGATGAGGTGATCATCAAAGGGGGCGAAGGCAGCCTGGTGAATCTGCAAATGGGCACTGACGGGGCATGGAACGAAACCGGGCAACGCACGGTAGATGGCCTGACCTTCGACGTTTACCACAACGCATCAATGGATGCCTCCAATACGCTGGGAGACGTACTGGTACAACACGGGTTGCACGTTCAGCAAAGCTAATGGTCAATCAGAGCCCGGTCTGCACCTCCCCCTGGCGGGGAGGTGTTGAACCAAAATATATCGGCGTAATTAAGTGGTGTCGGTAATGACAAAAAAGACAGTGATACGGTCAATGGCCGTGATATTGGGCACATTGTGCCTGACAGGATTAACAGGGAATCAGGGTGTGATGGCGGCTGATAAACAGCCGGAATTCAACTGGCAGGCAGCACCAACGGAGGAAATGCGGGCCAGTCTGACATTGCGGGATGCCATCTTGCGGGCGTTTGCGCGAAACCCACAAATTGCGGAAGCGGCGGCGCAAATCCGCGTGGGCGGCGGGAATCTCGATGCCGCGAAAAGTGCGTGGTATCCGCAGGTGTCCTTACAGGGTGCGGCGGGGCAATCCCGGCAGACCTATTCGTCGGGCGATCAGAGCAGCACTGGCTCCGCGGGCATACAGCTCAGCCAGTTGCTTTGGGACTTTGGTAAAACCAACGGCAGCATTGGCGAGCAGGAATACCTGTCGGATTCTTATCGTTTTTCTCTCTACAGCACCATGACCGACGTGGCACTGAGCACGATGCAGGCGTATCTCTCGGTAAAACGCTATCAGGCTCTGGGCCTGGCGGCGCAGGATAATATTGCTTCGCTGACGCGCGTCAGGGATACCGCCAAACTGCGTGCGGATGCTGGCCTGAGTTCGCAGTCAGATGTCTTACAGGCGGAAACCCGCATTGCCGGTATGAAGGCGACCGTCGAGCAATATCGCGCTCAGGAGCGATCGGCGCAGGCGCAGCTGACCGTGCTGACCGGTGTGGTCTCCAACAACTTACCGGATTTGCCGCAAAGCCTTCTTAATCAGAAAGTCACTCTCGACAAAATCCCTTATGAAAACAGCACGCTGGTTCGGGCCGCGCAGGCCAAGCAACAGGCGGCGATCGAACAGGTCAATCAGGCTGAGGCGCAACACTGGCCGACGGTAAAAGTCCAGGCAGGCCGCACCCGTTATGACAATAACGGGACGACCGGTTCTTACTGGGATGACCGGCTACAGCTGGCCGTGGATGCGCCGGTTTATCAGGGGGGCGCGGTGAGTGCCAAAGTCCGGGCGGCAGAAGGGCAGCGGCAGGCGGCGCAGGCGGATGTCGAAAAAGCCAAACTGGATATCAATCAGAAAGCCTCGACGGCGTATGCAGACATGATCGGGGGGCAGCAGCGCAACCTGGCAGGTGAAGAACAATATGCCAGCGCAACACACACCCGCAGCGTGTATCAGGACGAATACAAACTGAGCAAGCGCAGCCTTAACGATTTACTCAGCGTTGAGCAGGACGTTTTTCAGGCCGACACCATGCGCATCGGTGCACTTTACGACGGCTGGGATGCGACGGTGCGGTACGCGGCGGCAGTGGATAATCTGGTCGATATGTTAGGCATCGACCGGCAGAAACAAACGGGTGACACCATCCCGGCGCTGTAAGGCGAAACAGCCCGGAGATATACCAGAAGCATTCGATATCGAGGTTGAAAATGAGTAACGAAACAACAACACCTTTGTCGATCGACGTCTGGATAAGCGCTATGGGGCGCGTAGCCGAAACATTCGGTAAGCCAGCAGATCCGCTTTATCTTCGCCAGCAAATGCGCTGGTTCGAACATCAGCCGTTACGGCGTCAGCTTGACCGGCTCAGTGGCCTGATGGGATTGCAGGTCGGGATGGTCAGCTGGAATCAGGTGCGCTGGCGTCAGGAGGTTTTGCCGGCGGTAATTACCCTTGAACAGGGGGGGATTGCCGTTCTGGAAAGTCTTCATGATGACGGAATGGTGGATTACTGGCTCAGCGACGGCGGTGATTTACTGCGTTCGGCAGAGCTGGTCACGATACTTGAGCAAAGTGCCGGGCCGGTTTTTCTGGTTGGCGTTGCGGCACGCGGGCGTGATGAGCGTATCGACCAGTTTGTTCAGCCGCACCGTAAGCACTGGTTTTGGGAGAATTTCAGAGGGGCAGGACGCAAAATCGCGGAAATCTCTCTGGCCTCTGTTTTGGGTAACGTGCTGGCGCTGGCTGGGATTTTGTTCTCGATGCAGGTCTATGACCGGGTGATCCCGGCGCAATCCTATCCGACCCTGTGGGTACTGTTTTTCGGTGTGGTGCTGGCGGCCATTATGGAATATGTCATCCGCCTGATGCGTACGCTGGTGTCTGATCTGATGGGTAAGAAGGTCGATCTTAAAGTATCGTCGCTGTTCTTTGTCAGGGCGATGAACATCAAAAATGATGACCGGCCAAAATCCACCGGCTCCTTTATTTCCCAGTTGCGTGAAATCGACCAGGTACGCGAACTGCTGACCTCAACCACCATCAGCGCTGCGGCGGATATGCCTTTTGTGTTGCTGTTCCTCGGCATCATGTTTTTCATTGGCGGCCCGCTGGTGATCATCCCTCTGCTGGCGATCCCGCTCATTGTCATTCCCGGCATTCTTATCCAGTGGCCGATGGCAAAACTGGCCAAAGAGGGCATGCGGGAAAGTGCGCTGCGTAACGCGGTGCTGGTGGAAACCATTGAAGGCATTGAAGACATCAAAGCTTTGCAGGCGGAAGCGTATTTCCAACGGCAGTGGGAACAGACGCATGAAGTCAGTGCCGCCGTCGGGATGAAACAGCGTGTCTGGGGCGCACGCCTGACCGGCTGGGCTTCGACGGTTCAGCAACTGACTTACGGGGGCATGCTGGTATTTGGGGTGTATCTGGTGCTGAACGGCGAGATAACGACCGGTACGCTGGTTGCCAGCAGCATGCTGTCCTCACGGACTATTGCGCCTCTGATGCAACTGACGATGGTCTTCTCCCGCTGGCAGCACGCCAAAAGTGCCATGCACGGGCTGGATGAATTGCTGAAAAAGCCTATCGACCGGCCCGCTGACGCCGAGTTGTCGCATTGCCCGACGCTGAGCGGCCATTTCAATGTGCGTAATTTGCAATACACCTACGACAAAGAAAATGCGCCTAACGTGCTGGGTATCGGGCAACTGGAAATCAAACCCGGCGAACGTGTGGCGATCCTCGGTAAAGTTGGCGCGGGTAAATCCACGCTGCTGAAATTGCTTTCCGGCCAGGCGAGCCCGTCGCAGGGGAAAATCCTGATCGATGGCGTGGACATGACGAAAGTCGAACCGGCAGATATCCGCCGCCAGCTGGGTTATCTGTCGCAAGATTCACGGTTGTTCTTCGGCACGCTGCGCCAGAACCTGATGCTCGGCTATCCGCATGCTACCGATCAGGAAATGTTGCAGGCACTGCGTATCAGCGGTGCGCTGTCGATGGTGCAGGCTGATGCCTCAAGCCTTGATAAAATGATCAATGAAGGCGGGCGGGGGTTATCTGGTGGTCAGCGCCAGATGGTGATGCTGAGCCGCATGATCCTGCGTAACCCGCAGGTGGTGCTGATGGATGAGCCCACCGCATCGATGGATGAACAACTGGAGGAGTACGTCATTCGCCAGCTCCACGCCTGGCTGGTCGGGCGCACATTGATTGTGGTGACGCATCGCCCGGCGCTGCTCAAACTGGTGGACAGAATTGTGGTGATGGATAACGGGCGCGTAGTGGCTGACGGACCGCGGGATCAGATACTGGCGAAAGCAGCCAGCAATACACTGGCTCCGGCGGCTGCCGTCGTAGCCGATAACAAACAAGGCGCAGCCTGAGCTGCTAAGGGCATCGTATGGCACATGTTACATTGCACGATGAGCTGGATGCAGAAAACCGCAAAGTCTCGTGGATTATCTGGGCGATACTGGCCAGTCTGGTGATTTTCTTTGTCTGGGCACGCTTTGCTGTGTTGGATGAAGTGACGGTGGGGACGGGGAAAGTCACGCCGTCCAGTAAAGCGCAGCAGATTGATTCGCTCGACGGCGGTGTCATCCTGAAACTGATGGTTCAGGAAGGGTCGGTGGTGAGTCGCGGACAGCTTCTGGCACAGCTTGATCCCACCCGTTCGCAGTCAAATTACGGGGAGGCTGCGTCACGCGTCAGAACCCTTCGCGCTTCTTCTGAAAGGCTGAGTGCAGAACTGACCGGCGCGCCGCTGAAATTCAGCCCGGAAACCATGAAAGCCCCGGAGCTGGTCGCGCGTGAACGCCAGCTTTATCTGTCGCGTAAACAAAATCGTGATGAAACAGTTGGCAATCTCCAGCAGTCTCTCAAACTGGTCAATGACGAAATTAACATGACCCAGCCGCTGGTCGCGAAAGGGGCAGCAGGGCAGGTGGAGGTGATCCGTCTGAAACGTCAGGCCAGTGAGCTGCGCGGTAAAATTGACGATGCGGTCAACCAGTATGCGGTAAGGGCGCGTGAGGAGCAGGTAAAAAACAACGCCGATCTGGACGCTGAATTGCAGGTGATGGCGGGGAAAGAAGATCAGGTCACACGCTCCGAGCTGTATTCACCAGTACACGGAATTGTTAAAGATATTCAGGTTTCCACCGTCGGTGGTGTTTTGCAGCCAGGGGGCAAATTGATGGAAATCGTCCCGATTGAAGATCAGTTGCTGATCGAAACGCGCATTAACCCGCGTGATATCGCGTATATCCGACCGGGGCTTCCGGCAACGGTGAAAATATCGGCCTACGACTCTTCTATTTATGGTGACCTGGACGGGAAAGTTGAAGGCGTTTCGCCGGACACCTTACAGGATGAGGTGAAGCGCGATCAGTATTATTACCGCGTGTATGTCCGGACGGATAAAGCGTTCCTGACCAACAAAGCCGGACGCCAGTTCCCGATTGTGCCGGGGATGGTGGCGAACGTAGATATCAAAACCGGCCAGAAAAGCGTTCTGGACTATCTGATTAAACCATTGAACAAAGTGAAGGAGTCGCTGAGGGAGCGGTAAGTTAACAGGTAAGCCGCCTGTTTTTTCGGCTTTTAAAAGCCTGAAATTTCAGGTTAAAGCCTTGGGGTGCCATCCAGACTGGCAAAACCTTGGGCTCGCCGCCCAAACTGGCCCAAAGGGCGCGTTAACGCGCGCGCCCTCTGGACACCCGCGCTTTTTAACTGCGCGCTGCCGCTCGCTGGCTATGTTCCAGAAACTTCGGCTATTGCCGCAAACGCCGCCGCTGCGCGGTACTTTCGCTTCGGGTTCGAATCTGCTCGGAAAAGACTTTCGCTGTTTCTCACCTCTCACTCAACGTCGTTTTGAAAGCGGCCACAGACTTTCTAAATCGCAACCTCACTGCGGATTGCTACTTAAAAATACCGTTGAATTTAGATAAGCCCCCAGCCGCTTTCAAAAAGCATGCTGAATTACATAGCCAGTGGCCGCTTTCAGAAAGCTTGCCGAGCGAAGTGTTTCGAGACCAATGGCTCGAAACCGAGTAAGGGAACCGCGCAGCGGCAAGTTTTCGCGGCAATAGCTATTGTGTCTGAAACATAACCAGCAAGCGGCAGCGCGCAGTTAAAAAAACGCAGGATTCCAAAGGGTTTCGTTTAAAACCCTTTGGGCCAGTTTGGGCGGCGAGCCCAAGGTCTTGCCGGTTTGGGTGGCAACCCAAGGTTTTGATCTAAGCGATCACCGCATATGAAAAACCTAAATTTGCACCTTTCCAAAAGGTACAAAACTCCAGTATTAGCTTATTCCAGCGGCTCTTGGCGCAGAAACTCCGCGACCGGATCTTCCATTTCGGCTTTCCGTTTATCCTGCCATAAATTCATTCGTGCCCGCAGTGAACCGTTGAGATCCTGATGCACCTGTTTTGCGGCTTCGGATTCTGGATTTAACGCCAGCACAAACTCCATAAACTTATCCGCCGTATAACGGTTCTTCTTCACGCCGGTGCCTGTAAGCCAGGCCATACCCAGCGTGTAAGCCGCTTCGGCGCGCTCGGGATGCGCAGGATTTTGCAAAATATCCGGTAACCAGATTTCCGCCGCCTGGCGTTTTTCAGTCTCTGAACCATTGTCCAGTGCACAACTGGCGCGGAAGTAGGCGGCGGATAAATGCCCGGCTTCCATTGCCCGCTGATACCAGTGCATAGCCTGTTCGTAGTCCGGTTCTGCGCCAAGCCCTTCACGCAGGGCGTTAGCACAGGTAAACATAGCCGGAACCAACCCGGAACGCGCGGCGCTGAGCACGCAATCCATCGCGTTGCTGTCGTTGTGGTATTGCTCCGGGACATCCTGATGCCAGCTGTTGCGGTAAAAGAAATACAGCTCGTAGCAGTGAATGGCGCTGCCGTGGCGGGCCATTTCAGTCATCAGGTAATGGGCCGCATCAATATCGTCATTGATTGCCATATCGTGGGCCAGCGTGACCAGATCTTTAACCGGTTGCTCGTCACCGGATTGCTGCATCAAAGACCAGGCGTGCTCCATTAACCCGCTGCTCAGCTCCGGTCTGGCAGGCAATCCGTACAAACCATATTGCAGGGCGGCGGCGGCAAAGCCGACCAGCACCGGATCGGTGGCCTGACTCAGCGCGCGGGTCAGCAGTTGCGTCAGCACCGGTAATCCTTCCTGGTGGCCGTTCGCCAGCACCGCACGGGAGATAAACAACGCGGCAAAGTGGCCGGGCATCGCCTGCGGGGAAACCGCGAAGAGATCCTGATAAACCGCCAGCCCGGCCTGATCGTCATCCTGCCAGTAAGCCATGCAAATCCCGGCCAGATCCAGCAGACGGATACGGGTTTCCGGCACCAGGGGCTGAGCCAGTAAGCCTGCCAGGCACTCCTGCAATTGCGCAGCGCGTGGGGATCCCAGGTCTGCAATATCGCCGGATAAGGCATCGCACAGGGCATTTGCACGGAACTGGTTGCGTTCATCGTCGGTAAATTCAGCACACAGCGGGCTGTCGATAATCAGCATCTGCTGCTCATCGCCGCCGCCCCAAAATGCGGAATGAAATAAAAGATAGGATTCCATCGTGCCGACGTCCGCGTGACGTACTGACATCGCCATGCGCAGCCAGTAATCCAGCGCTTCTTCGTCCGCTTTGCGGGTTTGTTGCAGGGCAGCAGGTAAGGACTGTGGCCAGTGCGTCGCGGGTTCAAAACCGAGTGCATGAATGTGCGCGATGCCCGCCTGCCAGATTTCACTGCCCTGAATCGAAAACTTTTCATGCAGCGGTTTGGGAATTTCACCGGCGAATAAGGATTTCAGCCAGTAAGGTTCGCCGAAGCCACCGCTCAGATTCATCATATGACGGAATGCATGCGTCGGACGTGCGTGCAATTCTATGGCGCGCAGGAAAGCCAGAACGGCATAATTACAGCACAACTGGGCACCGAGCCACTGGTGATCTTCGATGTCTTCTTCATTGGGCGCCTGGCGGATCACCCAGGCATTTTCGTGCCAGACCATCCCCAGCAAAACATGTGCATGATAGCTCTGCGGACATTGCTGCGCCCAGTCGCTGAGGATCTCCAGCGGATTCAGCGCCTGGAACTCCGTGCCGCCAAACAGCGTGGACGGATGCATTAATAATCCGTAATCGCTGTGGCTTTCGCCCTGATTCTGCCAGCCACGCATTTGTGACAACAGCCACTCGTCGAGTTTGAGAAAACGGCGGGTTGCCAGAAGCATTCTGGCTTTAGAAATGTTGTCGGGCTGGTGATCCTGTTGTGGCATGAGGTTCCCTGAACGGTTGAATAAGTAAGGTATTGCGTGGCACGGGCAGTCTAACGGTCTTCCCCGGAACGAACAGCGGGATTGGTCTGACTTTCACTATAGTAACGGATCTGAACCGCAGGTGACCAACAAAGCCTCTCCATAATGTCGATAATAATGATTAATAATTTTCCTAAAATATCTTATTAATTTAAAGGATTAGATATCGACTATTAAGAAAATCGTAATTGAGAAGATGGAGAAAGTGTGGGGTAATTATGGAGAAGTATTGTCAACCCGCGCGATATAATTAGTGATGAATATCACAATGAGTAATTATCTCTTTGGAAAACAAAAAAAACCGACCCAAAAGGGTCGGCTGTTGTTTCCACAAAACGGGGAATGAGGGTAATAAAATAACAAATAATGATGATAGCGAGAGAGAGTATATATTATTGCTGAATGTATGCTTTATCACTTAGTGCGGTAAGTATTTTTTATATGTTATTGTTTTTAAATGTTTTTAAGCTAAATTAGCTTTGCGTGCTTTATTTTAACAAATATTGCAAGGTTTAAAATTGCTCAATATTAATCTTTTGTTACACCTTTAAATATAAAGGAAATGTCTTAACTAATTTCGTATCATTTTCTTTCTGGATTAATAGTATTTATATCCAGAGAATGGAATTGCCATGTCGGGCCAAAATTCATACCGATACTCAAAAGCGTTAAACAGATTTAAATCAGTAAAAACGTGTACTTTACATTCAGTGGCGCGGTCCGACACCTATCGAGGACAAAAAATGAAACTCCGTGTTCTTTCACTCATGATCCCTGCATTGATTGTTGCGGGCTCAGCAAGTGCGGCAGAAGTTTATAATAAAGATGGTAATAAGCTGGACCTTTACGGTTTAGTTGATGGTTTACACTACTTTTCAAACAACGCGGGTAGCGACGGCGATCAGAGCTACATCCGTCTGGGTTTCAAAGGCGAAACGCAGATTACTGATCAACTGACCGGTTACGGCCAGTGGGAATATCAGGTTCAGGCTAACCAGGACGAAGGATCCAGCAACACGTCATTCACCCGTTACGGTTTCGCTGGTTTGAAATTCGGCGACATGGGCTCTTTCGACTATGGTCGTAACAACGGCGTAATGTATGACGTCGCGGCCTGGACCGATATGCAGCCTGAGTTTGATGGCTCCACCTACGGTGCTGACCAGTTCCTGTATCAGCGTACCAACGGTGTGGCGACCTACCGTAACGACAACTTCTTCGGCCTGGTCGATGGCTTGCACTTTGCTCTGCAATATCAGGGTAAAAACGACAGCGGTGGCTCAGAACTCGGTACCCGTGATGTGCTGATGCAAAACGGTGACGGTTACGGTATGTCCCTGAGCTACGATATTGGCGCGGGTGTCAGCGTGGCAGGTGCATTCTTCAACTCTGATCGTACTGACGAGCAAAACACGGCGCCTGGCGTGATGGGTTACGGTAAAAAAGCAGAAGGTTACAGCGGTGGCCTGAAATATGATGCCAACAATATCTATCTGGCAGCGATGTATACCCAGGCTTACAATGCTTCACGTTTCGGTACTTATAAGGATTCAGAAGCTTTCGGTTATGCGAACGAATCCCAGGCCTTTGAAGCCTACGCAAGCTACCAGTTTGATTTCGGCCTGCGTCCGTTCGTGGCCTATAACCAAACCCGTGGTAAAGATTTAGGTTCTGATAGCCTGGGTAATAACTACCAAAATCAGGATCTGGTTAAATTTGTTGACCTGGGGGCGACCTACTACTTCAACAAAAATATGTCAGCTTACGTTGACTACAAAATTAACCTGATCGACAGCAGCACCTTCACGGATAACGCTGGCATCAACACCGACGACGTTACCGCCGTAGGTCTGGTATACCAGTTCTAAGAGTGCCTTTCTCAGACACAGAATAGCGCTTAGCACTAAAAGAACGCGGCCTCTGAAGGTCGCGTTTTTTTATGCGTCTGGCGCACCCGGACCTGAGTGATTTCGACTTCTGGCAACTTCAGGCTGATTTTTGGTGGATCAGATGCAGCGGCGGGGAAACATCGAGTTCGATGTCAGGATTCTGACGGAATTCATGCGGCGTAATATTGAAACGCTTGCGGAACATGTAGGTGAAATGCGACTGTGAGCCGAAACCGAAATCCATTGCGATATCGAAAATGGGGGTCTCACTGCTGCTCAGCTGATAAACAGCGCTCGCCAGACGTCGTTCCCTGATGTACTTCCCCAGAGAAATGCCTGTCGATTCTTTGAACAATTTTTGCATGTGCCAGAGCGAATAGCCTGAATACTCAGCCAGTTCTTCAAGGTGGATCACACGGCCAAGGTGGCCTTCAATCCATTTGCTGAGTGCGCAGACAATAGCGATATGAATATCTTGAGCCATAACCAGTCTGTATTAAGGTTGAATATCGCTATTATACACGACTTCGCCATGATGGCGTGGCAGGTGTTGCTCAGCGGCGTACAACGGCGGAAGTGAACAAAAATGGCCCGCTGAGCAGGGCTGGCAAACAGCCTGACGGGCCATGACTTAACGTAACAGGATCCAGTGAATTAATCGGGCGATGCCATCGTCCACCAGTACTATCCCGACGAGAATAAGAACAATAAAAATCACAAAGTTCTTACCGGTTGGCACAGTGATGTCTCCCTTTATCCCCTCAGGGTTTGGAACTCAGTTACCAGGGACCACTGCCCTGCATATTCAGTGCAATAACGCCTAAGCAAACCGCGACAAATATCAAAAAAACGATAAGAAGCCGTTTCATTCGTTTCTTACAGAGCGTGCGCTCTTCCTCCGGCATGGATCATTGGCTAATAAAACATGCGCACGTTAACCGCTTATCTTCGTGAGATCCAGTCTGTCAGGGATTTTTATCGCGTTCGTTTAACCATCCGTTGCCGGGCGTCTCACTAGATCCGTTTTCTGACCGCCGTTGATGATAGTCGTTGGCGGTGTTTCCGGCACCAATGCATCAGGCGCAATATTCATATGGTTGAGGATTTCACCCATAATTTGCCCAAAGATCGGGCCTGCGACCGACCCGCCAAAGTGCTTGCCGGCCTGCGGATTATTGACCATAACCACCAGCGCTACGCGCGGATTACTGGCCGGTGCTACGCCTGCGGTATAGTTGATGTAACCGCCATCGTATTTACCACTTGTCCCCATTTTTTCTGCCGTACCGGTTTTAATCGCCAGACGATAGCCTGGAACAGCAGCGCTGAGGCCGGAGCCCCCCGGCAGGGCGTCACTTTCCATCATATGAATAACGGTTTTCACCACGTCAGCCGACATTACGCGGGTGCCCAGCACCGGCGGTGTCACCTTGGTAATGGATAGCGGGCGGTAAATGCCTTCTGCGCCAATCGTGGCGTATTCGCGGGCAATTTGTAGCGGTGTGACACGCAGACCATATCCAAACGAGAAGGTCGCGCGTTCGATATCTGCCCACCGGTCACGGTGCAAAGGGAAATAGCCGCTGCTTTCGCCACCGATGCCTAAGTCTGTTGCTTTGCCCAGGCCAAAAGACTGGTAAAGCTGGACCAGAACGTTGGCGGGCATGGCCAGAGCAATATGTGAAACCGCAATGTCGCTGGATTTTTGTAAAATGCCGGTGATGGTGAGCGCCGGCCAGTGGCCGACGTCTTTAATCAGGTGTCCGTTTACGGTGTACGGATGCGTATCGAGAACGGAGTCCGGGCGGATCATATGACGATTCAGGCCCGCCATGACCACCAGAGGTTTGACGGTTGAACCTGGCTCAAAGCTGTCGCTGATTGCCACGTTTCGCATATCTTTTGCCTGAACGCCGGCATAGTTATTCGGGTTATAGGAAGGGTAGGATGCCATCCCTAATATCTCACCCGTACTGACATCCACCAGAACGGCAGCACCGGATTCAGCCTGGTTGAGCATGACACCATCACGCAGGCGGGAATACAGCACGTACTGCATAAAGCTGTCGATGCTCAGGTTAATGGTCGGCGGTTGTTGTGGGGCCACTTCTTTTAATATGCCGACCACATTGCCATGCCGGTCCTGGCGATATTCGCGCATGCCCGGTTTGCCTTGCAGCAATGTGTTAAAGCCTTTTTCGATGCCGGTTAGACCCTGATTATCCGTCCCAACGACGCCGACCAGGTTTGCTGCGGCTTCACTCATCGGATAATAACGGCTGTCATCGTTCTGGCTGCTGACACCACCCAGACGTAACTGGCCGATATCTGCCGCAATGCCTTCTTCAATTTTACGGCCGAGATAAACAAAGCGACGCTGAGGATCGCTGGTAATCATTTGTTGTAACTGGGAAAGCGGCATATTCAGCGCGGAGGCCAGATACTGCCATTTAGGGCTGTTCAGATCACTGTGCAATTCGAGAACGCGGAACGGGTCGGCAATAATATCTTTCGATGCCACACTCAGCGCCAGCGGATGCCCGTTGCGGTCCACGATGGTGCCGCGCCCGGCCGGAATAATGCTTGAACGCAGAGAGCGGGAGTCTGCCTCTTTTTCCAGCATGGGTTGGCTGAGAAGCTGCAGATAGCCGATACGGCCAAGAAGGAACACCATACAGCAAACGATACCGAGGCAAATCAGCGCAAAGCGCTTGGCGTAAAAATTAGGTTGGGCGCTGGATTTCTTTGGGCTCGTTGGCATGGCTGTTTCGCAAAGTCATTGACGTGTTTGAAGCGAAAAGCGATGAAGCGGCGGACACATTGCCGGATAAAATTAACCCAGCCTGTACCCGGTATAAGTGCAACTCATCGCTCTGATAGATAATGAATTTCGTATAACACGCACATCTTATATTAAGCCATAGCTATGGATTGTTTATTTCAATTGCCCTTTGTAAGCAAGTGCAACGGTGGAGTGCATTTTTACTCCACAGAAAGCCAATCGTCGGCTTCTTCAAACATTTCTTCTAACATTTGGTTTAATTGCGAACGTTCCTGCTTGCTGGCGCCGTGGGTGTTCAGCCCGTTAGCCTGCATCGGTTTCACTTTTACTTCCGCTTCAGGAAACAGCCGGTGAACCCGTTTAACCAGTTCTGCTTCAATTTTTTCGCTGGCATTGGGGATGCCGGAGACATTCCGTTTGTCAAAAATCAGTTCGACCCGCATAGCTTTCCTCATAAAAAGACAGGGAGAAATAACTGGTGAAATATACAGTGTTATCTTTGCGGGTCCAAGCAGTTTTTAGCCTGCTATTTTGAAAATTCCCCGACCGTTGAGGCGCTGGCGGTTGTGGGGGCGGCGGAGATCTAATTCGGGGCCAGCCGGAACGATGCCCGTTGGATTGAGCCACAGAATGCCGTAATACCCTTGTTTAATATGCGCGAGGTTGACGGTGTCGCTGATCCCATGCCACTGATAGAGTTCGCGCAAATAATTTGAAAGATTAGGATAGTCTTCGATACGCCGTACGTTACATTTGAAAGCACCGTGATAAGCGCTGTCGAAACGTACCAGGGTAACAAACAAACGCCAGTCAGCTTCGGTGAGATATTCACCTGCAATATAGCGGTGGCTGTCTAAGTGAGCTTCCAGCGTGCCCAGCGTGCTGAAAAGCCGGGTGACCGCATCATTGTAGCTTTCCTGTGTTTTGGCAAAGCCGGTTTTGTACACACCGTTATTGACGTCGTGATAAATAACTTCGTTCCAGCGGTCGATCTCCTCACGCAGCGGGGCAGGGTAGAAGTCATCCTGATTACCGTTCAGCGCGTCGAAAGCGTGGTTAAGGATACGAATGATGTCAGCTGATTCGTTGTTCACGATGCGGCCTTCCTGGCGATCCCACAAAACGGGCACAGAAACTTTGCCGGTGTAATGTGCATCGCTGGCGGTATACAGTTCATGAACGTGGCGAATGGCCGGGATTTTATCTCCGACATCCTGCGGCTCATCGAACGTCCAGCCATTTTCGCCAATGACCGGTTGTGCGATGGAAACGGAAATAAACTTTTCCAGCCCTTTCAGATGGCGGAAGATCAGCGTGCGCGAGGCCCACGGACACAGATAAGAAACGAAAAGCTGGTATCGTCCAGCCTGTGGCTCAATGTGTGTTTCACGAAAGGCCGTTTCTTCACGATGAAACGCGCCGTTTTTAATTTCTTCTTTCGCGACGTCGCCGCTTACCCATTTTCCGTTGACCAGTCCAGACACGATGGATGCACTCCGCTGAATTTTTATGATGTTGTTATTGTGAAGCCTCCAACGTAACGGTTTCGGGCCACGCAATAAACGACATAATTTTCAAAAAGAAGGTCAAATAATTTGAACGCAGGGAGGCCAATAAAAAAGCCAACCGGTCAGGGTTGGCTTTTCGTCTTCAATGTCAGCGGATTATGTCAGTTTGCCAGGAAGCGCTTTTCATCCGTCAGCACCTGGAGCAACAATCCAAGCTCCGGTTTCTGATCTTTAATCCGTTTACCGTTGCTGTCGAAGGCCCGGTAGTCGCCGTCGCTCTCCAGTTCCAGCGTCTGGTCCGGGGTCGTGATGATAAGCGTGCCGTCATCGCTGGTCGTAACCCAGTTATGGCGGCGCTTGGCGGCAAACAAATCCTCACCCTGCGAGTAATCGGCAGGGGCGGTGGTGACATGCAACAGCCGCTGCATCAGCGTCGTCATCACATCGGCATGGTCTGTCAGCTTATTGATACTTTGTGCCGGTGTGCCAGGCCAGTGGATAATTAGCGGAACCTGCAACTGGCGGCGGTTCATTGCATTACCTGAGCCCCAGGTACCGTTTTCGTTAAACTCAATCCCGTGAGACGCAGTGATGACCACCACGGTTTTATCCAGTTCACCCCGGTCTTGCAGCGACTGCAGGATGCTCCGGACTTGCTCATCAACACTCTTCGCGCCAGCCTGATACCGGTGGATAAAGGTATTCCCCGTCGGTACGCTGGCACCATCCTGACGCAATGAACTGCTGATCCCGTTCAGGCTGACATAGGAGAACCACGGGCCATTGCCGCGGACATTCAACCATTGTTGCCATTGATAAACCGTCTGCTCATCAGATTGTTTCACCGGTGGCGGCAGGGTGAAGTCAGTCAGCAGCGCCTGACGATACAGCGGGCTGTTAAAACCATCAGAGGCGAATAAACCAAATTCATAGCCTTGTTGTTCCAGCGATGTGACCAGCGCTGAAGGCTTGCGTGCCGCCAGAATGCCCTGCATATAGCTTGGCGAAATACCATAGAACAGACCGAACTGGCCGGTATCGTTACGGTTTCCGGAGCTGAAATGCTGGTCAAAACGGATATTGTGTTTGGCGAAATCGCTCAGCGCCGGCATATCCTGATCCAGCGTGGTGGTATGTACACCATCAAGCACGATCATCAGCAAATTGTACTTAGAACCGGTTTTGTTGAAGCTGATGGTATTGAGCGGATATTCGACCGCCAGCGCTTCAGGGTTCCCTTGTTCGATAAGCCGCTTCTGGTATTCCTCGGCGTTGAGCAGGCCATGTTTCTCAAGGAATTTACGTGCCGTCATCGGATACGACAGCGGAAGATTCGCGCGTTGCATCGTGATTGGGCGGTAGAAGTTCGCATCGGCCCAGATGTACATCAGATGCGAAGCAAAGAAGCTGGCAATGAACAGAATGACGATCGGCTTGGCGAAATTGCGACGGTTCAGGCTGCGCAGTTTTTGCCATGCCCAGGTGCCAAATAGCATCTCAAGCAGGAAAATGAGCGGCACGGCAATAAACATCAGTTGCCAGTCGCGTGCCATTTCCCCCTGACCTGGGTTGACCACCAGTTCCCAGACCACCGGATTCACATGTAAATGGAAACGGGTGAAGACTTCGGTATCAACCAGCAGCAGTGTCAGCCCGGCGGTCGCCAGAATGGCGGATAAAAATCGCAGCAAGCGCTGCGACATCACCACAAATGTCAGCGGGAAGATGATCAGCAAATAGGCCGAGAAACCGATAAAGCTGAAATGCCCAAGCCAGCTGACCAGCGCGTAAATACGCCCTTGCAATGAAGAAGGCCAGTCAGAAACAAACAGGTAGCGGCTGCCGAGCCCAAGAATGAGCAGAATATTAAACAGGGCGAACCAGTGGCCCCAGCTGATCATCTGGGATACTTTTTCGCGATAACGCTGACGATTTGTCACCATGAGAGGTATTGGGCAATTTGTGGATTAATGGGCTTTATCTTCTCTTATCGACGCTTGCAAAGCTTTAGCAAAAGATTGGGACAATGCTTTACGCTGTGCAGGAGCGACGCTGGTGTTAATAAGGTTTGTCACCATATTGCCGAGAACCATCAAAGAAAGGTCAGTCGGGGCGCGGTGTTTTTCCAGAACCGTTGCTAACTCGGAAAGAAGTTGTTCAACGTGTTCGTCACTGTAACGGGATGATTGTGCCATAGAGTAATGTGCTTCTTGATCTGACAAAGTCCAATATCTTAGCTGATCACGCCACCACTTTCCGCATTTTTATAACGGAGGGCGTGTCGGGGTAGCGATCGCATCTATTAATCAGTATTTCAGGGGCTGGAACAGGTTGCGGCTTTGGCGCTTCGGTGTTTGAATACGCCCGCAGGCAAGCCCTTCTTACACGGCTGCAATTCTTACAGGAGAAAGCCCCCATGAGTCTGGATATTGAGCAGATCGCTCTGCACCAGTTGAACAAACGTGATGAGCAAACGCTGGATGTTGTGCTGCGCGATACGCTTTTGACCCCAAATGCCGCCGTTGATGAAATGATGGCAGAGCTGCACCGTGTTTACAGCGCCAAAAGCAAAGCGTACGGCCTGTTCAACGAGGACAGCGAACTGTCAGCGGCGCTGCGCAGTTGTCGTAAAGGGGACGATGATTTCCTGTCATTCAGCCGTGCCGCGACCGGGCGTCTTCGCGATGAGCTGGCCAAATATCCCTTCGCAGAAGGCGGCGTGGTGCTTTTTTGTCATTACCGTTTCCTGGCCGTGGAATATTTGCTGGTTGCCGTGCTTAACAGCCGCAGCAGCATGCGTGTCAACGAACAGCTGGACGTCAGCAGCATCCATTATCTTGATATCAACCACGCCGATATCGTGGCGCGTATTGATCTGACCGAATGGGAAACCAATCCGGAATCTTCCCGCTACCTGACCTTCCTGAAAGGCCGCGTAGGGCGCAAAGTTTCTGACTTCTTCATGGATTTCCTGGGCGCTTCTGAAGGCCTGGATACCAAGGCGCAAAACCGCGGTTTGTTGCAGGCGGTAGATGATTTCTGTGCTGAAGCGCAGCTCGATAAAAACGAGCGTCAGAACTATCGTCAGCAGGTATATACCTACTGCAATGAGCAGTTGCAGGCGGGCGAAGAAATCGCGCTGGATGATTTATCCGAAGAGCTGCCGCCGTGGAATGACAAGAAATTCAAAGAATTCACGCAGGAACAGGGTTATCAGCTGGAAGAAACGTTCCCGGCCGATCGCAGCACATTACGCCAGCTCACCAAATTTGCCGGCAGCGGCGGTGGCCTGAGTATTAACTTCGACGCGATGTTAATGGGCGAACGTATTTTCTGGGATCCGGCGACCGATACGCTGACCATTAAAGGCACTCCGCCGAATCTGCGGGATCAGTTACAGCGTAAAGCGGGCAAATAAATACCCGTCATACTTCAGGCCGCAGGCGCGTTGGCTGCGCTCGTTCACCCCGGTCACTTAGTTATCTAAGCTCCCGGGGATTCGCGAACTTGCCGCCTTCCTGCAACCTGAATTATTTAGGGTATTCCGGCATCCCCGGTAAATCGCAGACAATAAAAAACGCCGCCTATATTGCTATGGCGGCGTTTTTTATTTGTTCTCGCACGGCGTCCCGATGCGCAACAACTCAGTCAGCGATTAAACGCGAACGAAGTCGATGTGAGCCAGTTTTGGCTTGAACGGGTGACGCTGTACAGCCTGAACTTTAACTTTGGTTTCTTTACCGTCGATAACCAGAGTAATCGCTTCAGAGTAGAACTCCGCTTTAACTTCCATGTTCTTAACAGAATCATGGTCCAGTTTGATAGAAACTGGAGCAGCTGAGCCACCGTAAACGATAGCTGGGAATTTGTTTTCTAAACGCAGGCGGCGGCTCGCACCTTTGCCCTGCTCGTCCTGTGGACGTACTTCTACATTGATAGTGAACATGTATGTTTCTCTATTAGAAAGTTTGCCCCGCCACCTGCGACCGAGTGACGAGTTGAGTACTGCAGCCTTCGCATGGCGAAAGCGGGCGGTATAATACCGGATAATGGGTAGGACTAAAAGACCTATTGTTTATTACCCGCGCAGTTCATTTGCCCGCCGGTAACGGCCTTCATAATCAAACATTTTTTCGCGCACCTGCCAGAACTGGCCTTTCATCCGGGCAACCACAAAATCCGGATGGCGGAGCAAAGGCTGCTGCGCCACGATATCGGCCGCTGTTTGCCATTCCAGCGCGATACCCGGTGCGCGCTGATGCGGGCGCAGGAAGTTATGCAAAAATGCCATTCGCTGAGCCGGTGTTTGCAGGCGGAAACGCTCGGAAACGTCCGCGCCGTCCTCATCGTAATAAGTTATTTTCAGCCATTCACCTTTGTCGTCGCGTCCGTGCTCCAGATTCATGCCGCCGCAGCGTAAGACCAGTGCATCTTTCAGACGCAGTGCCGCTTTGAGCATATCGTCCGGGTCGACCAGAATTTCCTGGCACTGATGACAACGGCGGGCGGCAATATCGTTTTCCGCGCCGCAGTGCGGGCAGCTTTTGAAACGGAAACGAAAATCGCACTGTTCACGGTTACCGTCGTCATCTTCCAGCACGCCCTGACAGCGGCGGCCAAAGTGCTCGATGATCGTGCCGTCTTCGGTGGTTTTCCCCCAGAATATGTTGGCGAAACCGCAGGCCGGGCAGAACACCTGCACCGGTTTGTTGTCGCCCGCGGGTTTGTGACTGCCCACTTCCGGTGTAAACAGGTCATGCGGATTTCCGGCATAATCGAGGATCAGGCAATCCGTTTTGCCTGGCGACAGACGCAGCCCGCGCCCGACGATCTGCTGATAAAGGCTGACGGATTCGGTCGGGCGCAGTATCGCAATCAGATCCACATGCGGCGCGTCAAAGCCGGTAGTCAGCACTGAGACGTTCACCAGATAGCGCAGTTCCTGCTGCTTAAAGGCCGTGATCAGCCGGTCGCGTTCGACGGCGTGCGTTTGTGCGCTGATCAGCGCCGCTTCGCCTTTGGGCAGCAAACCGAAAATTTCACCGGCGTGCTCCACCGTTGAGGCAAAAATCATCACGCCTTTGCGATCGTGCGCGAATTCAACAATCTGGCTGATGATATGAGGCGTGATGCGTTTTTGCTGACGCAACTCATCGTTAAGATCCGCCTCGCTGAACAGCCCGTTACTGTTGGCCTGCAACCGGCTGAAATCATAGCTGACCACCGGCATATCGAGCCGCTCCGGCGGCACCAGAAAGCCGTTTTTAATCATATAGCGCAGGGGCAGTTCATAAATACAGTCGCGGAATAAACTGTTGGAATCGCCGCGCACAATGCCCTGATGGTGATACTGATAAATCCAGCCTTTGCCCAGACGGTAGGGCGTAGCCGTCAGCCCGAGCAGCCGTAAACGCGGGTTTTGCGCTTTAAGGTGGCCGATAATTTGCTGGTACTGGCTGTTGTCGTCGTCGGAAATACGGTGGCACTCGTCGATAATCAGCAGGGAAAACTCGCCGCTGAACTCTGCCAGATTGGGCGCGACGGACTGCACGCTGCCGAACACCACTTTGCCGCTGCTTTGCTTGAGATTCAGACCCGCCGCGAAGATATCCGCTTCCAGCCCGTAAGAGAGATATTTACTGTGGTTCTGCGCCACCAGCTCTTTGACATGGGCAAGCACCAGTACGCGCCCGCGCGCAACCCTTGCCAGTTCGGCAATCACCAGGCTTTTTCCTGCGCCGGTGGGCAGTACGATCACTGCCGGTTCATCGTGCTGGCGGAAATGACGCAGCGTGGCATCCACGGCATCTTGCTGATAGGGGCGAAGGGTAAAAGCGCTCACGACAATGATGACCTGCTAATCTTACTGTTAATAAATACAGTGTTAAGTATGCCAATAAATCGGGCCGATGGCGATGTACAAAAAAATCACTGGCCGTGAATGTTTAGCCTGCTTATTTCCCTTCTTCCTTCCCGTATGCGCGGCTATACTACTGCTCTCAATGCGGTAGTGTATCCGCCTCCCCGAAGTAATCATCACTCGTTGAAATTATGACGAATTGAAAGTATTACGAACCGAACAACCCTGAACCCTGTCAGTTGCTTGATTGCGATGGCGGGGTCTTGTGTTTTATCAGTAACGCGATCACTCAGATCGCCATGAAGGCAAGTCGATCCAATGCGTCTGGACAAGTTTCTTTCTCAGCAATTAGGTGTAAGCCGCGCGCTCGTTTTACGTGAGCTTCGCAACAAACGTGTCACCGTTGACGGTGAAATCGTCAAAACCGGTTCAATGAAAATCAGCCCTGAGCAGCGTGTAGAATTCGACGGCAACGTGCTGGATCAAATCACCGGCCCGCGCTATTTCATGCTTAACAAACCGCAGGGTTACGTGTGTTCCACCGACGATCCGGATCACCCGACGGTGTTGTACTTCCTCGAAGAGCCGGTCGCTTACAAGCTGCATGCCGCAGGACGTCTGGATATTGATACTACCGGTCTGGTATTGATGACTGACGACGGTCAGTGGTCACACCGCATCACTTCACCGCGCCATCATTGCGAGAAAACCTATCTGGTGACGCTCGAAAACCCGCTGGCTGACGACACGGCTGCGCAGTTTGAAGCGGGCGTGCAACTGCATAATGAAGATTCCCTGACCAAACCGGCGAAGCTTGAGCAAATCGAAGAGAATCTGGTGCGTCTGACCATCAGCGAAGGGCGTTATCATCAGGTGAAACGCATGTTTGCGGCGGTCGGTAATCGCGTGGTCGCGCTGCACCGTGAGCGGATCGGTGAAATCGTAATGGATGAAGATTTAGAACCGGGACAGTACCGGCCTTTAACTGAGCAGGAAATTGCCAGCGTTGGCGTTCCCTCGCGATAGTTTTTTCTGATAACTGGAGCAGCTGAAAGTGCAAGAAAAACCGGTATCCCACATCGGACTGATTTTCATCCTGGGATTGATATCGATGCTGATGCCATTAGCTATCGATATGTATCTGCCAAGTATGCCCGTTATCGCACAGGAATATGGTGTTCCGGCGGGCAGTGTGCAAATGACCCTCAGCGCGTATGTGCTGGGTTTTGCGATAGGGCAGCTGTTTTACGGACCGATGGCCGACAGCCTCGGGCGTAAGCCGGTTATCTTCTGGGGCGTTCTGGTCTTTGCTGTAGCGGCGGGGGCCTGTGCGCTCGCGCAGTCGGTCGAACAACTGGTGTGGATGCGTTTCTTGCACGGTTTAGCGGCGGCGGCGGCCAGCGTGGTCATTAATGCGCTGATGCGTGACATGTTCACCAAAGACGAATTCTCGCGAATGATGTCTTTTGTGGTGCTGGTCATGACCGTTGCGCCGCTGCTGGCACCGATGCTCGGTGGCCTGCTGATGGCAATTTTCAGCTGGCACGCGATTTTCTGGGCGATGGCGATTGCGGCTTTGATCGCCGCCACGTTGGTGGGTGTTTACATCAAGGAAACGCTGCCCAAAGAGCGGCGGCAAAAATTCCACCTGCGTACCAGTGTGGGCAATTTCGTCTCCCTGTTCCGTCACAAGCGCGTGCTGAGCTACATGCTGGCGAGCGGTTTCTCGTTCGCAGGAATGTTCTCCTTCCTCAGCGCCGGGCCGTTCGTTTACATCGAACTCAATAACGTTTCGCCACAGCATTTCGGTTTCTACTTTGCGCTGAACATTGTCGCGCTGGTGATCCTGACGCTGATTAACAGCCGCAACGTACGCCGTGCGGGCGCGGTGAAAATGTTCCGCTTCGGCTTGTTTGTTCAGCTGACGATGGGCATCTGGCTGGTGGTAGTGTGCGCGTTCGGGCTGCCGTTCTGGGCGATGGTGATTGGCGTGGCGGGATATGTTGGCGTAATCGCGATGGTTACATCGAATGCGATGGCCGTCATCATGGATGATTTTCCGCACATGGCAGGAACAGCGGCTTCTCTGGCCGGAACAATTCGTTTTGGTACCGGTGCGGCAATAGGTTCAGTGCTGTCGCTGTTTACGGCCCAAAGCGCCTGGCCGATGGTAGGGTCTATGGCGTTTTGCGTGATTTCCGCCACGTTGCTGTATCTGTATGCCAGCCGTCCTGCGAAAGTTGTCGCCGAAGCGGTGTGATTCATAGAGCTCCCTCCCTTGTGAAGGGGAGGGAGCTACAAACTAACCGGTAATTTCTGCTTTCACTCCCCGAACTCTCAGCGCCGCTTTAGCTCTGGCGTATTCGTCGGCCATTGCTTTGGCTTTTGCGCCCGGCACCAGCGCCATATCACACTCTTTCGGCAACAGCGTCGTGACCAGCGCAGCAATCAGCAAGGACGCGACCAGTGCATAAATCGCCGTGCTCTGGCCGTACAGGCTGACTAACACACCGACCAGATACGGGCCGCAGAAACCGCCCAGATTCCCTAAGCCGTTAATCACACCACGCGCACTGCCTGCCACTTCCGGCGTGGTCACTTTGCCCGGAATGGTCCAGAAGGCGCTGGTGGCGGCTTGCAGGAAGAAACCGGCACCGACCAGGAAGCCATATGCCGCCATAATGTTGTGGCCGAAAGCCACGGACGCCGCCAGACAGGCTGCAAAGCCACACAGCGGCAGGGCGATAAACATGCGGCGTTTGCCGGTTTTATCAGACAGCACTGACATCGCCAGGATCCCCAGCATGGTGCCTACGTAAGGGATAATCGCCAGCATGCCGACTGAACTCATGTCGCCGCCGGTCAGGTTTTTCAGGATAGTCGGCAGCCACAGCGTGTAGCCATAAATCCCTGTCTGATAGAAGAAGTTAATGACAATCAGTTTAACGATAGATTTATTGCGAAATACCTCTTTGAGCGGCGCGTTATTCACCGGTGCCAGCGCCCGCAGTGCTTCGCGTTCACGGTTTAATTCGGTGACCAGGTAATCGCGTTCACGCTCTGACAACCATTTCGCTTCTTCCGGCCGGTCGCTGATGGTGAACCACCAGAACAACATCACCACGAAAGATAAGGTCCCTTCGATGATAAACAGCCAGCGCCAGTCGAGCGTGTCCAGGATCAGCCCTGACAGCGGTGCGGTGATCATCCCACCTAGCGGGGCAAACATCAGGACGTAAGCGTTGGCGCGCCCCCGTTCTTTATCCGGGAACCAGTTACTGACCATCGTCAGCACCACCGGCAACATACCACCCTCTGCCACACCCAGCGCAAAACGTAAGAACAGCAACTGGTACTGGTTGGTGATAAAGCCGGTCAGAATGGAAATCACCGCCCACGCAATCAGCGAGCAGGCGATAAATTTACGGCCACTGCCGTGAACCGCCAGGCTGCCGCCGGGAACCTGCAGAAATAAATAACCGATGAAGAAAATACCGGCAGCCAGACCGGCCATTGATGCGGTGATGCCTAATTCTGCGTCCATTCCGCCGGGCATGGCGAAACTTATATTGACCCTGTCCATGAATGAAATAATGCAGGCGATAAGAATCGGGGTGATTACACGTAACCAGCGGGCCTTGGGAATTTTATTATTCATCGTCTTTCCTCTGTTTACTCGACATCCGGGGATGGCCTAATAAAAGCATTTTCAGGAAAGTATTTCGTGACACGAATCACGTTGAATTATGTTAAGAAAAGGTGTTACCACATACGTGATCCGGCACCGACGTCAGCGTGCAGCATGATAAGAGGAAAATTGAGGGAAAGGGAGCGTTAAATCGTGCCGCCGAGGGAAATCTGATAGTGCAGATCGACACGCTCTATGGTCGGCAGATTTTTGATTTTCTTCAGTAATATTTCGGCAACGACCTTACCCATTTCAAAGCGCGGTGTGATGACGCTGGCGAGCAACGGCGTGGTGGCCAGCCCGATATCCAGCCCGTGGAAACCGGAAATTGCCATGTCCTGCGGTACGCGGATCCCCAGTTTTATACATTCCTGTAACACGCCGACGGCAAGATCGTCGTTGGTACACAAAATCGCGTTGGTTTGTGGATAGAGCTGGCGCGCCATTGAAAGCATACCGGCACCAATGGAGACTGAGGAAACCTTGTTCGGCGTAATGTGTACCGGCGTCAGCCCGCGTTCAGTCATCGCCCGGCTGTAGCCCTGATAACGTTTTTGATCACGCGCGTCAGACATCGAACCGAAATACACCACATGCTCTTTGCCGCTGGCGAGCAGGGTGTTGGCCATATCGTAACCGGCCTGCTGGTTATCAAAACCGACCGCGATACGCCCGTGGGGATCATCAAGATCCATCACCTGCGCGACAGGGATCTCGGCCGCATTCAGATACTTATCGGCTTTCAGCGTGTGCACGGAATCCGTGAGAATAAGCCCCGCCAGCTGATAACCCAGCAGGTTGATAATATGCTCTTCTTCACGGTCTTTGCTGTAATCGTAATTCACGACCAGTGTCTGATAACCCTGCGCGGACGTCACGGACTCAATACCGGCCAGTAAATCGGAGAAAATCTGATTATTAAACGAGGGCACCAGAATGCCGATGCGTGGCGCTTTGGCCGGCCCGCGCGCTTCTTCCAGCGGATAACCCACTTCTTCCATCACTTTAGTGATGCGTTCTCGGGTTTCAGGAGACACCTTTTCCGGCGTGCGCAGAAAACGGCTGACCGTCATCTTCGTGACGTCAGCCAGTTGTGCGATGTCCTGCAGTGTCACGCGCTGGTTTCTCATGCGGAATTTTCCTGGTTGGGGCTGAAAATATACCTGATTATTGAAACAGAAAGCGCCGGAAATTGTTATCAAAATGATGATGATCACATCCGGAGTAACAGGGTTTCTTAACATCCCGGAGAGTGATCTGCATCACAGTTTGGCGGCGGGTAAACCGTTGTAGTGAGGCTAACTTTTCATAAGCAGCTTTTTAATAAGGCCAACGTCATGACAAATCTCTTCTCACTGGATAACAAAAAGATACTGGTTACCGGTTCTACGCGCGGTCTGGGTTTCCTGCTTGCGAAAGGTCTGGCACAGCATGGGGCGGAAATTATCGTCAACGGGACGCAACCTGAATCAACCCGGAAAGCCGCAGAAGCGCTGCGCGCGGAAGGCTTTATCGCACACTCTGTGTCATTTGATGTGACAAACAGCCAGGCGGTGAATCAGGCGATTGACCATATTGAAAAAACCATCGGGCCGGTTGATGTGCTGGTGAACAACGCCGGGATCCAGCGTCGTCACAAATTTACCGAATTCCCGGAAAAAGACTGGGACGATGTGATTGCGGTGAATCAGAAATCCGTTTTCCTGGTGTCGCAGGCGGTGGCACGTTACATGATCCAGCGCGAACGCGGCAAAATTATCAATATCGGTTCGATGCAAAGCGAACTGGGCCGCGACACCATTACGCCGTATGCTGCCTCAAAAGGGGCCGTCAAAATGCTGACACGCGGTATGTGCGTTGAACTGGCGCGCTACAATATTCAGGTGAACGGCATTGCGCCGGGGTATTTTAAAACCGACATGACGCAGGCGCTGGTGGATAACAAAGAGTTCTCCGAGTGGCTGTGCAAACGCACGCCAGCCGCGCGCTGGGGTAATCCGGAAGAGCTGGTCGGAGGCGCAGTGTACTTGTCATCCAAAGCTTCCGACTTCGTTAACGGGCATTTGCTCTTTATCGACGGCGGCATGCTGGCGGCAGTTTAATGGCCTCCATTTGCGTGAACGGCTATTTTCTCAGGGCTATTCAGCGCAGACAAAACGGCCCGAATAGGGCCGTTTTGCATTTCATCTTCCGTGATTATGCTTTGCTTACTTTACGCTTTCTGCCGAGCCAGAAAATTAACACCAGCAGAATGATCACGCCGATGACCATTGCAGGTGCCATGAGCGGTTGCAGCTTCGCCAGCAAGGTGACCGGGCCGCCCGCTCGCAACACGGCGACATCCTGCGCGCTGACCTGCACGCTGGCATTACCGTAGTTCTTCAACACATAGTTGGAAATATCCGCAATCTGCTGGTCGTCGAGCTGGCCGACGTACGAACCCACGCCAAATTTCGGCATCAGAACATGATGGTCGCCCACCTGACGATCGACGCCGTAAAGAATGGCGGAAATCAGGTTAGATGCATTCCCCAGGCCGGTCGCGGTGTTGTTAAACAGCGACGGATACGCCTGGTTTTTACTGCCTGAGCCGTCCGGCTGATGGCAACTGGCGCAATATCCGCTGAATAATGCTGCACCGTTGTCGATGGTTTTGTTCGAGTTAAACGGATGCGCACCGCGCAGCCCTTCCTCGACATTCGCCGGCTTGCCGAAGGTGTCCGCCGCCTGTGTATCACGCGGATCGCGAACCGGCGTGCTGTTTTTCAGGTAGAAGGCAATCGCGTTCAGATCGGTGTCAGACATGTATTGCAGGCTGTTTTGCACCGCTTCCGCCATGCCGCCAGCGGCCTGGTTTTTCCCGGCCGTCCGGCCAGTTTTCAGGTATTCCACCAGCTGAGCCTGCGTCCAGTTGCCAATCCCGCTGACCGGGTCAGAACTGATGTTCGGCGCATACCACGGGCCGACCATGCCGCCCGCCAGCGGTTTATCCGTCACCGAACCCATCATCAGGTTACGCGGTGTATGGCACGTATCGCAGTGTCCGGCACCGTTCACCAGATATGCGCCACGGTTCCATTGCTCACTTTTGGTCGGATCCGGCTTAAACGGCGTGCTGTCGAGATACATCAGATTCCAGCCCGCCATCGCAATACGCATGTTGAACGGGAACGGCAGGGCAGTTTCGGTATTCGGCTGTTCGACCGGCTTCACACCTTGCTGGAAATACGCATACAGCGCGTGCATATCGGCATCGCTCATATGGCTGTAAGAGGTGTAAGGCATGGCCGGATACAGATTTGCACCGTCCGGACGCACCCCTTCGCGCACGGCGCGGGTGAACTGTTCTTCGGTGTAATTCCCGATACCAAACTGCTTCGACGGCGTGATGTTGGTGGTGTAAATCGTGCCCATCGGCGAATGGATTTCATATCCGCCCGCGAACGGTTTTCCACCCTCAGGTGCCGTATGGCAGGCCTGACAGTCTGCGGCCGTCGCGACTTCCTGGCCCTGACGGACGAGTTCAGCCTGATTGTCCTGTGCGGCGGCAAAACCGCTCAGGGACGCACTTAACAGGCAGGCGGTGAGAAGTTTTTTCATGCTGCACCTGCCAGTTTTTTTGACATGTCGTCCGCGGCTTTCAGCGCCAGCGCGGCCATGGTCAGCGTACTGTTCACCACGCTGGAAGACGGGATCGCGCCGCCGCCCGGCAACCACAGGTTGGCATGGTCGTGCGTCCGGCAGTCGCCGTTCACCACGGAATCCTTCGGATCGTTGCCCATAATCGTGCCACCCATGATGTGGTTGTTGGCGTTCAGGCTGGTGGTGATGTTGAATTCTTCCGCCATAAACAGCGAGCCAATGTGCTCAAGTTGTTTATGCGCCGCTTCCGCGCCTTTACGTACGTAATCGCCGACGTCGTAATGAATGTCCGGACACGGCAGACCGTGCGGATCTTTACGGGTTTTGCTCAGCGTCAGGCGGTTATCCGGGTCCGGCAACGGTTCCAGGCTGATAGACAGGTCCACGCCGAAGATAGAACGGCGGCGGATTTCTTCGTCCAGCTCCTGACCTACCAGCCCCATCTGTAACGCTTTGGACGTCGCAGGGATCACGCGGCTGATGTTGTTGAGGATCATTTTGTTGGCGGAATAATCTTTGCGGAAATCACCGTCGCGCGGGCCGACCAGACAGCTGCTCTGTGCCGGGCCACGGCCAATCCACAGCGGCTCTTTGGCGATGAACGTACAGTGGAAGCCGGAGTGGTCCATCATGTTACGGCCCACATGATCAGAGGAGTTGGCGATGCCGTTCGGGTTCTTTTCGTTGGCCGCCATCAGCAGCAGGCGCGGAGTCTCGATGCCGTTACAGGCCAGCGCGAACACTTTGCCGGTCGCTTTGTGGGATTTTTTCTGGTTATCCAGCCAGTAAACTGCCGTCACATTGTTGTTTTCGTCGGTATCAATCTTGTAAACCACGGCCTCGGCCAGCACCACGGCGCCTTTGTTTTCAGCGCGTTCGACGTGTGCGATACCGTTGTACATCGCGCCAATCGGGCAGATTGGCTGGCAGTTGTTATTGCCGCAACAGGTCGGGCGGCCGTTCCACGGACGGGTGCTGCGCCCTTGCGGGATCGGCACTGAGCGGTAACCGTGCGGGTTCACAATCTCGGCGAAACGCGTATCGCCATAGCCGTAAGGAACCTGTTCCATCGGGTAAGGCTTACTGCGTTCGGAAGGGGATTGCAGTTCCGGGTCGTTCGGGCCTGCGACGCCGATCTCTTCTTCGGCACGGCAGTAATAAGGCTCAAGCTCGTCATAGGAAATTGGCCAGTCGCGGCCCACGCCATACAGCGTTTTCATTTTGAAATCGTTCGGGACGTGACGCCAGCAGGACGCCGCCCAGTGCCAGGTGGTGCCGCCGACGGTGCGCAGATAGCCTTGTTTGAAGCTGCCTGCACTTGGCCCGGTCAGATGAACATAGTTATTTTCCGGGAAGTACAGCGGGGCTGGGGCGTTTTCTGACTGCGGGTACAGCCCCTGGAAGTCAGAGCCCGCACGGTTATCGAAAGGCATGTTGCGCCAGTTTTCGACGGCCTGCGCACGTTCGATGCGTAAACCGGCTTCCAGCACCAGAACGGAATAACCTTCGCTGACCAGCTGATCGGCAATCATGCCACCTACGACGCCGGAACCGACAACAATCACATCAGCAGACGCATCGCCGTCTGCGGTAAATACAGGTTTTTTCATCAGGCTTTGCTCACATCAGATTCAGAAGTACGGGTAAAACGATCGGCGTTCATAGACTCAGGCATCGCGGCATCAGGCGGTGCAGCGGTGAAGTACAGCGGGCCGTTACCGCAATAAGTTGGCACAATCAGGCCGTCGCTCACCGGGCGATACATCAGCGCATCTTTATAAGAAACTAAAATGGAATCGGTTCCATGTCCGACCGTGCCGGTATACCAGGCCGTGACGATGCTCGTCACCAGTTCGCCCAGACCGTTTTGCTGCGCGGCTTTCTGCAAATCTTTCGCGGCTTGGCCCGGTTTAACCAGTGCATGTAGTTTGCTGACCTGAGCCGGGAAGTCAGGCCGGGAGCGGAAGAAGGCGTTGAAAATCTGGGCGGAAGTTCCTTCACTGATATTCTTATGTTCGGTGATGGCCTGTGATACCAGATAGAACTGACCGAAGATGACCGGTGACTGCGTGGCGGCTTCTTTCTCAGCCTGACTCAGGAACGGAAAACCGAGAAGGGTCGTTGCGACCATCGCGGAGGTCAGCCCTTTCAGCAATTCGCGCCGACTGAAACCGGTTCCATTTTCTGATGTATTGCTTCCAATGATTGAAGGATCGTTTTCCATCTCTTTCTCTCTGGGAATGGGTTGTTTTGCCAAATGGCGGTGAATTCGCTTACCTGCTTCTTATTATGTTTTGCTAAATGTGAGGTTTGTCAGTGCGTTAGTGCCTCTGATGTTACCCCGTCAGAGGATCACCAGTAAGGATACCAGTAATAACGGTGCGGATGATAAGCCAAAGAAGAGATAATTGTGCAAACAAATTGTGCTGATTTATTAACATTAGATCACTAATTTAACGTATGATGCACCGCAATGAAAATGTAACCAACTGGTTCATTTCAGTCTGAAATTAACAGATGACAACAATGTTTCATAATGACGTTTATTTTCTAACATAATGATTATCAATGTTTTTATTGATTTTATGTTCTTTGGGATTGTGACGTGTTGTTTAATAAATGTAAAAAAATAAGCCATCAAAAGTAACGTTAGTTGGTTAAAATAGTTGTAGAACAGGCCGGAAAAGGTTACAAATAACTCAAAATGAGATCTGTCTCTCAGAATATCCGGGAGCAGGCATAAAAATATCTGAGGCCTGATAACTTGCAACTGGTGACGTTAATTTAATGTTAATTATTTGAACGTAAAGTGGGCAAAGCCAGGTCTGTCGGCTATAACTTAATCAGTGCGGTTGTAGCTATTTTGTAAAAACATCGTGTAAAAGATGTGTGTAAATCATTGTCTGGGGAACCCCGTGAATAATATCCAACTTTCGGTAGTACATCGTTTGCCGCAAAGTTATCGCTGGTTGTCAGGTTTTGCCGGTATCAAAGTTGAACCGATTCCGCTGCCTGGTAACGATGAAGATAACAATCTGATCGGCCTGAAGTTGCTCAGCCACGAAGGCGAATTCGCCTGGCAGGTGATGCACCAGTTAACCGATGCCTTAGAAGATATTCAGGTTAAAGCGGCGATTGTTGAAATCGACGGCGAGCCTTGTTTATTTGTTCAACGTGAAGATGAAAGTGCGACTCTTTGCTGCCTGAAAAATATCGGCGCAGCGATCGCTGAATCTGTCACTGCGCTTTATCCATTCTGAACCGCCTGATAACAACGTCAGGCGATTTGCTCCTGCGCATCGAACGCATCTGACGCACTCAGCAATTCGCGGGTGTAATCCTGCTGCGGCGTAGTAAAAATCTGCTCGCAATCTCCCTGTTCAACCACTTCCCCGTTTCTTAGCACCAGCAACTGATGACACAAAGACCTGACGACATGCAAATCATGGCTGATAAACAAATAGGTCAGGCCATGGCGTTGCTGAAGTTCGCTCAGAATCGCCAGAATCTGCGCCTGCACCGATTTATCCAGAGACGACGTCGGTTCATCGAGGATCAGCATTTCGGGTTGTAAAATCAGTGCGCGGGCGATAGCAATACGCTGGCGCTGACCGCCGGAAAATTCAGTCGGATAACGGTGGCGTGTCTGAGGATCCAGCCCGACTTCCTGCATCGCCCGTATCACTGCCTGTTCACGCTCCTGCGCGCTCACTTTCCGGTGAACCAGCAAACCTTCTGCAATAATCTGTTCCACGGTAAACCGCGGATTCAGCGCCGAGAAGGGATCCTGAAATACGACCTGTATCCGGCTGCGGAACGGCAGCATTTGCTTGCGCGAAAACGTGTGCAGCGGCTGGCCGTCAAACCAGATTTCACCGTGCGATTTCATCAGGCGTAAAAGCGCCAGCCCGGTCGTACTCTTCCCTGAACCTGATTCGCCCACGACACCCAGACTTTCGCCGCGTCGTAGTTGAAAACTCAGCTGATTAACGGCGTGTTTAACACCGACGGTGCGGCGCAGCAGGCCGCGTTTTATCGGGAAGCCCACATCAAGGTTTTTCACGTCCAGCAAAACGGCAGGCTCACCTTTCAGCGGCTGCGGACGCCCCTGAGGTTCGGCCTGCAACAGGTGCTGCGTATATGGGTGCTGAGGTTGGCTGAAAAGTGTGGCACGCGGTTGTTGCTCGACCAGACGCCCTTGTTGCATGACGGCAACGTTATCCGCCAGACGTCGCACGATGCGCAGGTTATGGGTGATAAACAGCATTGCCATGCCCATTTCCTGCTTCAGCTCGTCGAGCAGGGACAAAATCTGCGCCTGAACGGACACGTCCAGTGCGGTGGTCGGTTCATCGGCAATCAGCAGTTTTGGCTTTGTCAGCACGGCCATCGCGATCATGACGCGCTGGCGTTCGCCGCCGGAAAGCTGATGTGGGAAATCACGCAGACGGGAAGCCGCCTGGCGGATACCCACACGATCAAGGCAGCTTAAGATTTCGCTCCGCGCCGCATCACCCCGCAGACCGCGATGCAGCGTAAGCACCTCAGTCAGCTGCTTTTCAAGGGTATGCAGCGGATTAAGTGAAACCATCGGTTCCTGAAAAATCATCGAAATCTGGTTACCGCGGATCTGACGCAGGGCCGTGCCGTCGGCTTTGAGCAGCGACCGGCCTTCAAAGAGAATATCCCCTTGCGGATAGACGGCGACAGGAGGCAGCAGGCGCAGCACGGACAGCGCGGTGACACTTTTGCCTGAACCGGATTCCCCCACCAGCGCCAGCGTTTCGCCCGCGTGAATATCCAGGGAGACGTCGCTGACCACCTCACGCTGCTGATTTCCCTGACGGAAAGCCACGCTCAGGTTGCGGATTTGCAGTAAAGAGTCCGTCATTTCAGAGCGCCTCGCCGTGATGTGCTGAAGGATTAAAGGCGTCGCGGACAGCTTCACCAATGAAAATCAGTAACGACAGCAGGGACGCGAGCACGACGAACGCACTGATGCCCAGCCACGGTGCCTGCAAATTGTTTTTACCTTCCAGCAGCAGCGTACCCAGCGAAGGTGAGCCCAGCGGTAATCCGAAACCGAGGAAATCCAGCGACGTCAGCGTGGTAATCGAACCGCAAAGGATAAATGGCAGGTAGGTCAGCGTGGCGACCATCGCATTGGGCAACATATGACGCCACATAATGGCCCGGTCGCTGACGCCCATCGCCTGTGCTGCGCGGATGTAATCAAAATTACGGGTGCGCAGGAATTCGGCGCGCACGACGCTGACCAGCGTCATCCAGCCCGAAAGCACGGTAATCAGCAGCAGCCACCAGAAATTGGGTTGTACCACGCTGGCCAGAATAATGATCAGGAACAGTGTCGGAATGCTGGACCACACTTCGATAAAACGTTGTCCGAGCAGGTCGATAAGCCCGCCGTAATAACCCTGCGTGGCGCCGGCAATAATGCCGATGACCGACGTCAGCACAGTGAGGAAAATGCCGAAGAATAATGAGATCCGTAAACCATAAAGGATCTGCGCCAGCACGTCGTGCCCGTTGCTGTCGGTGCCCAGCCAGTTTTTTGCCGAGGGCGGGGAAGGGAAGGGCTGCGTGGTCGAGAAATTAATCGACTTATAGCTGCTGCGCACCGGTGCCCAGATGGCCCAGCCGTGTTCTTCCAGCTGTTTGAGCACAAACGGATCCTGATAATCCGCGGGTGTTTCCAGCTCACCGCCAAACGTGGTTTCGCTGTAATTCACCATAAAAGGCACATACCAGTGCCCCTGATAACGCGCCAGCAGCGGCTTGTCGTTGGCGAGAACGTTGGACAGCAGCACCAGAACCAGCAGAACCATAAAGATCCACAGCGACCAGAAACCGCGCCGGTTTTGGCAAAAACGTGCCCAGCGCGCCTGAGTGACAGTGCTGAGTTTGAAGAGTCTCACGGTCATCAGTGACGGCCCTCGAAGTCGATACGCGGGTCAACCAGCGTGTAAGTGATGTCGCTGACGATATTGAGCAGTAAACCAATCAGCGTGAAAACGTAAAGCGTGCCGAAAATCACCGGGAAGTCGCGCTGGACGATAGCGTCGTAGCCCAGTAACCCTAAACCCTGCAGGGAAAACATCACTTCAATCAGCAGGGAGCCGGTGAAGAACATGCTGATAAACGTGGCCGGAAAACCGGCAATCACCAGCAGCATAGCGTTGCGAAAGACATGACGGTACAAGATCTGCTTTTCATTCAGCCCTTTCGCCCGCGCGGTCACGACGTACTGTTTGCTCACTTCATCCATAAAGGAGTTTTTGGTCAGCATGGTCAGCGTTGCGAACCCGCCAATGACCGTCGCCAGTACCGGTAATGTGACATGCCAGAGATAATCGGTGACTTTCCCGTACCACGGCAGCGTATCGAAGTTGGGCGACGTCAGACCGCGCAGCGGGAACCAGTCGAGATAACTGCCGCCGGTAAACAGAACAATCAGCAGGATGGCAAACAGGAACGGCGGCACGGCGTAGCCGATGATAATGAAGGAACTGCTCCAGGTATCAAACCGCGAGCCGTTGCGCACCGCTTTGCGGATACCCAGGGGGATCGACACCAGATAAATAATCAGCGTGCTCCACAGGCCGATGCTGACGGACACCGGCAATGCACTTTTCACCAACCCCATCACGGTTGAGCCGCGAAACAGGCTGTCGCCGAAATCAAAGCGCACATAGCTGGAGAGCATGTCGAAATAGCGAACGTGCAGCGGTTTATCAAAACCAAAGCGATGAGTAATCTCTGCGATAACTTCAGGGTCGAGACCCCGTGCGCCACGGTACTGGCCTTCACCAAACTGCGCCACGCCGGGTGACGCTTTTCCGTTACCGCTGTTACCGGCAGAATTCGGCAGCCCGCTGGATTGCCCCATTTCTATCGCCGCAATGGCCTGATCAACCGGACCACCGGGCGCAATTTGCACGATAAAAAAGTTAATGGTGATGATGGCCCAAAGCGTTGGGATCACCAGAAGCAGTCGTCTTAAGAGATAAGCGGCCACAATGTGCTCCTCAACGGCGTTGCGCAGGCAAACGTGCTGCACGGTTCATGTCATACCACCACGTATCCAGCTCCAGTCCGTTGGCCGGAGCGATCGCAGGCATCGAGAATTTATCCCAATAGGCATAGCGTTCGTGATGGGTGTACCACATCGGGATCATGTACATATTCCAGGTCAGTACCCGATCCAGCGCATGCCCGAGTGCCAGCAGCGCGTCCGGTTTGCCCTGGTTAGCGGCAATCTCATCGGTAAGTTTGTCAATGGCCGGATCGCTGACACCCGGTTTGTTGTAAGTGGAATCCAGATATTTGGTGTTCCAGTAAATCTGCAAATCACTGCTCGGGTAAGACATCGCCGGATAAACCGTCGGGATCATGTCGTAATCGCGCTGGCGCATGCGGCGGACAAACTGAGAATTGTCGACTTCACGAATCGACATTTTGATGCCCAGGCGCTGCAAATTATGCTGGAACGGCAGGACATACTGCGAGTTACCGCCGCCGGGCAGCAGGAGTTCAAAGGTAAACGGCTTACCGGTTTTGCTGTTGACCAGCACCTGATTTCTGACTTCCCAGCCGGCTTCTTTCAGCAGCGCAGTCGCTTTGAGCAGATTTGCACGGTCATTGCCGGTGCCGTCCGTGCGCGGCGGTTGATACAAGGTGCTGAACGCTTCAGCCGGAACCTGATCCTTAAGCGGGCCGAGCCACGCCAGTTCCGCCACATTCGGGTAATCTTTCGCGGCGTATTCCGTATTCTGGAAATAACTGTCAACGCGCTGATAGGCATCGAAATAAAGCGCCCGGTTCATCCAGTCAAAATCAAAGGCCAGCGTCAGGGCTTCGCGCACCTTGCGGTCGGCAAACTGAGGGCGGTGAATATTGAAAGCCAGCCAGCGCGTATCCTGCGCGGCCTGATTTTCTTCATCGGCCTTCACGATAAAGTTTTTGCTGAAATTGCCGCCCAGATATTGCGTTGACCAGTTCTTGGGGGAGGTTTCCATCCGGAAATCAAAAGCACCGGATTTGAAAGCTTCGAGGGCGACGTTGTCGTCGAGATAGTAATCGTAGCGGATCGTATCGAAATTATAGCGGCCACGGTTAACGGGCAGATTGGCGGCCCAGTAATCCGGCACGCGCGAGTACGTGATGTACTGACCAAGCTTATAATCACTGATACGGTATGGGCCGCTGCCCAGCGGTGGCGTGCTCAGCGGCTCATTGAATTTATGTTTTTCCCAGAATGCTTTCGGCAGGATCGGCAGGCCGAGCAGCCCGAGCATCATGTCTTTGTCAGCTTTTGGCAGCACCATGCGTACCGTCAGCCGTGAGATGGCTTTAACTTCCACACCTTTATACACCACGCGGAACTGAGGAACGCCTTCCGTCATGAACTTTTTGAACGTGAATTCCACGTCGCTGGCGGTGATCGGTGTGTTGTCATTGAAACGGGCGCGGGGATTGATATCCACTTCGACCCAGCGGTACTGGCTGTCGTAACGTGCGGAATCGGCAATCAGCGGATAATAGCTGCCGATTTCATCACTCGACGTCGTGAAAAGCGGGTCGTACAGCGAACCGCTGCGCACCGCCGGGTTGCCGCGGGAGGCGAAACGGTTGAAGTTGTCATAAGTGCCGATGGCAGCCAGCGTAATCTGCCCGCCTTTCGGCGCGGCGGGATTGACGTAGTCAAAACTGGTGAAGTTTGAGACATATTTCGGTTCGCCTAAAATAGCGAACGCGTAGCTGTCTTGTATGACCTCGGCCTGTGCGCTGAGACTCAGCAGGCACAGCGCAACGGCAAACACGCGAGAAAACATCCTGGATCTGCACTCCTTTGATGGCGATAGCCTGCGTGGTATCAACGCAGGCTATTGTTAAGTATTAATCAATTGATCTCGAAGACCTTGTGGGCGCAGGTCTCGGATGTCATCCCTGATTTCGGCCTTTTTATCATATCCGGAGACCGTCGCCTAAAAGAAAAATGGAACAAAAGGTGAGGGGCAGACTCGGGTCAAATCTGGTAAGCCGCTTCTTTCTCGTTGAAATCACGGATGAAGTCCATGAGCACGGGCAATCCTAACGGTTTACTGTAGAGATATCCCTGTAAAAAGGTGACGCCATGATTGCGCAGATACTCGGCCTGCATCTGTGTTTCTACACCTTCAGCCACCGTTTTGAGCTTCAGCTCTTCTGTCAGTTTGAGCACGGTATCCAGAACCGGGGCGATAAGGGTTTTCTGATCAATCGACATCACAAAGCCACGATCAATTTTCAGGTAATCCAGTGTGAATTTTTCAAGATAGATGAGCGCACTGTGCCCGGTACCGAAATCATCAATAGCGATTTCAATCTTATGGCGGCGCAGCCAGTTGAACTCACGCAGCGCATCTTCCGTATCAATCATCCCGCGTTCTGTAATTTCAAAAACGACCTGAAAAGCGTTCTCTGGTAACGCTTCGATAAAATTCATGACGTCATCGTGGAAACTGACTTTGCCCATGTGATGCGGGGAAATATTGATGCTGAGCTTTCCCGGGGCTGAAAATGCGTGTTGCAGCTGATGGGCGTCTGCGGCAACGAGCGACATCATGTGCTGTGTCAGCTCGACGATCAGCCCCTGATTTTCTGCATATCCGATAAAAACATCCGGTGGAATGCGCCCTTCAATGGGGTGTTGCCAGCGGAGCAAGGCTTCCACACCTCTGATTTTGAGATTTTTTGAATCTATAATAGGCTGATATTCAACGAAAAATTCTTTATTTTTTAGCCCCCTAATAATCTCCCGTTCCACGTTATGCCGGTTAAGCAGGCTGTGGTAGATGAGTGCGCAAACCATCAGGCTAAGCAGCAGGCCTCCTGACAAAGTGAAAAGAACATTATCGCTGGTCAGTGAAGGGGAATAGAGCCTCACGGTGAAAGGGTAATTTTCAACGTTAACTTCAATAAAATGGCTATCCGGCAACTGGCTCACAGGTAGCAGCCTATCATGAGAGGAGGTGAGCGCGGTGTCTCCGACCAGCAGAGCGAAGCCGCGATAGCCGGAACCTGGCTGTGCAAAGAGCATATAAGGCGATAATGTCAGCTCCAGCGTGGCAAGCACGCCATCATTCGATACGCCAGGATTACGTTGCCAGACAATGATCACCGCCCGGTTGGGAACCGCAGGGGTGCCCATCTGCAGATCGATACTCATCATCTTGTCAAAGTCGATGCCGTGCAGGGTGCTGTTAGCAGGCATATTTTGCGTGCCGGAAGCAGAAGAACAAAAAACCATCCCGTTACGGACCAGCTGAAAATCACGGACGCCAATACTGAAGGCGGCATCACGGTTTAATTCACCGGCAACAGAGTTGCAGGGCTCGTCCGTCAGTAAGCTAATCCGGTGCATGGTATCGGTGAGCTGGTGCAGGTAGTTTTCTGTGAACTGGGCAGTTCGCTGAGCAATTTGATTTTGCTCCCGGAGGGTGTTGGTTTTAATGACAATGAGCGTGAAGACGGTAAAGAAAATAAAAAATAACGTGGAGAAAAGGACACTTTTTTTCAGATACCGGCGCTTGGGTAATACGGTGTGTGTTAGCGCCGTTTTTAAACCCATATGTTTTGCCCTTTTTCGCCGAGGAAATAAAAGTATAACGCAGTCAAAAAAACAACAGCCATCTAATACACTTTATTACAGGCATAAAAAAACGCCATTCAAGATGACGTTTTTTTATTCGCTTGGCATAGGACAACAAGAACTAAATCATGAGTTAACGCAATCAGCCGTTAACCAAAACTCGTCTTGCTTCACGGTATCGTTTATTCCAGTAGGAATCATTCAGGCTTGAAATCATCACACCCGCGCTCGTGGATGCGTGAACAAACTGATCATTACCTAAATAAATACCGACGTGACGGCCTGTTGAGCCAGCACGGAACAGAACCAGATCACCCGGACGCAGTTTAGTGCGCTGAATTTTCTTGCCTGTGTCTTCCTGTTCATAAGTTGAACGAGGTAAATCCATACCAAATTGTTCGCGGAATGTTACCTGAACGAACGCTGAGCAATCGATACCACGCTTGCTGTCACCGCCTAACCGATAACGAACGCCTTTCCAGCCAGCGTACTGTTCCATAATTTTGGATTTTACGTTGACGTTGCGAACCATTGCTTCGAATTCATCCTGAGAGGCTTGCAGTAGAAGACCGTCTTTGTCATTTACTGCACGCATATCAGTTTGTGCGTTTTCTGTGTTCGAAGAATGCATACCACTACACGCAGAGAGAAGAATTGCTGCGCCAATCGCGGGAATTATCCGCGTGATATATCTCAGAAACGGTTGAGACTTGACCATTATTGTTGTTATCCCTTGCTGTCCTTAACGATGAAATCGTTATTAAAATTGCCAAACGAAGCGAGACTACCTGCCCTGATCACAGGGGACAAACACCTCTTGGGTAAAATGTGCGTTACAGCACGTTTTTTCCATCAATGCGTGTGTTTTTACCCCATTTCTATATGGGCGTTTTGGAGATTACCGTAATGAATAAGGGATTGCGAGAGGTTTTACGGGATTTTTTATAAGAAATTGTGATGTAAGCTGATGTAAGTAAAGATGTTAAAAATGGTGGGTGTTTTTTATACTAATTTGGATTAAAACCACATCATTAAGGGGTTTTGAGCCCACAATTGAGCAAAATAACGCTGAGAATTATCTGGAAAAAAGATCAGGCATATCAGAAAGATTCACCTGACCATAATTAAAAACTATGAGTCTTGAAATTACGCCGAAGTTTTAGGATTTTTTTTACCGGGTAATTTTCTCTCCAGCCAGTTAATCAGCATATCGCTGGCAGGCGTCATCAGCCACCAGCTGGCACCCACCAGTACGACTGACATTGAACCGACCGCAATATCGGTGAACCAGTGCGCCCCAATCATTACGCGTGGCAATGAAAAGATAAGTGTAATCAGCAGCGCGATGACAAACGCAAACCGGCTCAGATAGCGCAACATAAAGCAGGAGAAAATAATCAGCATCATGCCGTGGTCGCCAGGGAAGCTGTCTGCGGACGAATCTTTAGTCGGGATACCGGTCAGCTGGCTGACGCGGTTGACACCTTCAAAGCTCAGCGACGGGCTTTTATGGCTGACCGGCAGTAAATGCCCAAGCTGATTTAGTACCACAGCGGTCATCAGCATCACGATGCCAATGATGATATAGCGGCGACGGCCGGCGCTATCCTGCTTCAGGAAGTAGCTCAGGTATAACAATCCCATCGCCAGCAATGAAATAAGGTCAAAAGCCCGATTATTGGTGATCGCGACCAGGTGCAGGAACCAGGCATCGGTGACCAGGTGTCGATTGAAAAAGAAGAAAACTGACTTATCAATCGGGAACCAGAAACCGTGGTTTGCGGGCAGGTAGAAAGATAAAAAAAGCGCAATGCCCAATATATTGAGTATCAGGATTGCAGGAATATTCCGGCGATACATAATTAAAAACCTATTCTTAGCAGGATAATGATTTTCGTAGTGAGCGTTAACTTAATCCGTTTAAGTTAAACGAATCTTCAACAAAGAGGATTGAAGTGCATTCCACTGGGCATTATCGCGAGTAATCAGTTCAATTCTGCTGTCTAACGGCGCCGCCGGTTTTGTTTCAATGTGCAGATCATTTCCCTGGCGGTTAATCAGCAGGGCGCCTTCTTTTATCCGAATAATACCTTTTACCCGATCAACCGGAGCCAGACGTGCCCAGTCGAGGATACCGGCAGTATCAAATTGCGTTTCACCGTCAAATATCCATCCGCAGCTGGTATATCCGTCGGCCTGATTAAGCGCCCGCCTCCAGCGTTGTGTGCCCGGCAGGCTGAGCGCTGCCAATCCACGGGGAGAAGTATGCGAATGATGATGTTTCCCTTCCGGCAGTTCGGCCTGATTTTTGCGCGGTAAATCGAGCAAGGCGGGGTCAATTTCCCCCTGAGTGGCCAGCACTAACTGGCGGGCACCGCCATTGTGGCTAAACCATTCTTCCAGCGCCTGCTTATCTTTCGCCTGAGCAACGTCAGATTTATTGGCGACAATCACGTCAGCGGAAGCCAGCTGATCGCGGAAATTTTCATTTTCAATGACTCGCTGGTCGCTTAACTGACGCGGATCCATCAGGCATAGCGTGGCGTTAAGTGTCAGCCAGTTGCTGTAAATCTCAGATGTTAATAAAGAAAGTATTTGCTTCGGATGGCCCAGTCCGGTGGGTTCAATTAACAGGCGATCGGGTTTTTCCCGCTGCAGCAGCATGTTAAGGCCTACCTGCATAGGCAAGCCATTCACGCAACACATGCATCCTCCGGGGATCTCCTTTAGCACCGCGCCGCTGTCAGCCAGTAATGCGCCGTCGATACCCACCTCCCCGAACTCATTGACCAATATGGCCCATCTTTCACCCTCAGGCTTTTGAGCCAGCAGATGGCGTAGCGTGGTCGTTTTGCCGCTGCCCAGAAAGCCAGTGATCAGGTTGGTTTTGGTCATTTTCGTGCGCTCGTTTTAAAAAATTTACAGGCCAATGTGCAATTTCGATTTAAGAAAATCCAGCGTTGTGCCGATGGATGACATGGATTGCTAAGTTTTGGCCCGGCGGTGCCCAATTATTTTGCGTGCAGAGATGCGAATTGCTTTAGATGCATTAATGTTAAGTAGAAGTTGCGGGAAAATTAATTATGTAAATTTTAAATGAGGTGTTGCCATGAACAGAATCAAATGGGGACTGTTTTTGGGCGTTTTTGCCTCAGGGATGATGCAGTACGTCAGCGCAGGATCAACCGGTACCATTCATTTTTATGGGGCAATTGTTGATGGCGGTTGCACGTTTAATACCGGTGGGAATCAGCTCGTCAGCCACTGTGAGCGGGGCGGGGCGCAGGTTAAACAGACGCGCCAAATCAGCACGACAAACCCACTTTCTTTTAACCTGCCGCTGTCTTTAGGCCACGTCACGACGCAGCAGGTCGGCAACAATCCTCATCTGGCGATTATGACCGTATCGTATAACTGAACCGGATAAATGATGAGTGTTACTGATTAGTTTATCACCGGTCATTTTCCTCCCGGCGTTGATCAGGGCGAAAGTGGCCCGACAACTTTAAAAACTGGCTGACCCAATTTTGATCGGGTCGTCAGTTTTCCCCTTCGGTTCTTCCCCTTTGTGCCCGCATGTTATAATTTTCTCTCCTGTATCAGGCATTCTGTGCGGTTAAAAAGCCGTTTCAGGTGTAGGACCAATTTTAAAGTATGACCAACGGGGCGACATTATGCGACTTTATCAGGAGATTGGCGGTCATCTGCGCCGTGATATCCATGCCGGGAAATATGCCCCTGGCGATCGTCTTCCTCCTGAACGTGATATTGCTGAATCTTACTCGGTGAGCCGCAGTGTGGTGAGAGAAGCGCTGATTATGCTTGAACTTGAGAAGATCGTGGAAGTGCGTAAAGGTTCCGGCGTTTATGTAATGCAGCAGCCGGATGTGTTGCCGCCGGAAGATGCGGACAGAGGTTACGGCCCGTTTGAGCTGTTGCAGGCACGGCAGTTGCTGGAGAGTGAAGTGGCGGCATTTGCGGCCATGCAGGCCACCAAAACCGACATTCTGCAAATGCGTGATGCGATTGAAGCGCAACGAAGCTGTATTGCACGCGGCATTTCTGACGATGTTGAAGATCAGCGTTTTCACGCCCTGCTGGCGCAGGCGTCACAGAACAGCGTACTGGTAAAACTGGTGGACGATTTATGGCAGATTCGCCAGCGCAGCTCGATGTGGGAAGGGATCCATCAGCACGTCGGGGATAAAAACTACAGTCAGATATGGCTTCTGGACCATCAGGCAATCCTGCAGGCAGTATTACGACGCGATGCCAAAGCCGCGAAACAGGCGATGTGGCAGCATCTGGAAAACGTAAAAGATATGCTGCTGAAAGTCTCTGATGCCGATGATCCTTCTTTTGATGGATTCCTGTTTTCGTCCGTACCCTCAGAACTGAACGACTGACCCTGCGGCACAAACAGAAACGGCTGCCGGAGCAGCCGTTTCTTCATACGATGGATTTTCAGCCCATATATTTCGCGACGGTTTTCTTCGCGCCCACTCTTTGCAGGTCAGCATAGGCATTCAGAATGGCCTGAACCACTTTTTCTTCCTGCGGCAATTGCTCACCGAATACGCCCGTCAGCGCCAGCAGCGCTTTTACACGCGGTTCGCCGTCAGCGGTAGACGCCACGATTTCAGCTAAGGTTTCAGCCATCGGATCTTTAATCTCGATAGGCTGACCCGCATCGTCCGTTCCGCCGATATAACGCATCCAACCCGCGACACCGAGCGCCAGCAACTCATAAGAGCCCCCGTTTTTCACATGCCAGCGGATGGAGTCGAGCATACGTTGCGGAAGCTTCATCGTTCCGTCCATGGCGATTTGCCAGGTGCGGTGTTTCAGCGCCGTGTTGCAGTAACGGGCAATCAGGCTGTCGGCATAAGCGGTGAGATCCACACCTTCAACGCTCAGCGTGGGTGCCTGCTCGTGCAGCATCAGGCGATGGGCTGCTGCTTTATAATTCGCATCTTCCATGCAATCGTTGATGTGCTGATAACCGGCCAGATAACCGAGATAGGCCAGGAATGAGTGGCTGCCGTTCAGCATTCGCAGTTTCATCTGCTCAAAGGGCAGAACGTCGGAAACCATCTGTGCACCGGCCTTCTCCCAGTCAGGGCGTCCGGCAACAAAGTGATCTTCTACCACCCACTGAATGAATGGTTCGCAGGCAATGCCGCACGGGTCCGTTACGCCACCCAGCGCTTCGGTGATTTCTTCCAGAGTAGTGTCGGTGGCCGCCGGAACAATACGGTCAACCATGGTGCTTGGGAAAGAAACGTTCTCAGCGATCCACTTCGCCAGTTCGGCGGAACGGGCTCTCGCCATGCCCAGAACGGCGTTTTTGACCACCAGACCATTTTCAGGAATGTTGTCGCAACACAACACGGTAAAGCCTGGCAGGCCGCGCTCATGACGCAGACGCAGCGCTTCCACTAACACGCCAGGCGCGGTGCAGGGTGCCTGACCACCGGCCAGATCCTGCTGAATTTTCGGGTTTTGCAGATCCAGTTCGCCGGAGCCGGGTTCAATGCAATAGCCTTTTTCGGTGATGGTCAGTGACACGATCGCCACCTGGGGTTCGGTGAGTTTTGCCAGCACGGCATCCAGCCCGTCGATCCCGCCATGGACGGACTCATGCGCAGAGCCGACGATAATGGCCTGATTCCCTTCGGCACCTTTTTCCAGAACGGTAAAAAGATGATCCTGCTCGCGTAAACTTTTGATTAACGACTCATTGCCAAACAGGCTGACTTCACAGATCCCCCAGTCGCCACCTTGCTGATTTAACACCCGGTTAGTCAGTAATGCCTGATGGGCGCGATGGAAAGCACCAAATCCGAGATGAACAATGCGGCTTTTCAATGCGTCACGATCATAACCAGGTAATGACACTGCTGCTGGCAGAGACGCTGTGGCAATAGTTTTCATGCAATACTCCAGGCAAGTCAGAAATAATGAAATTGGTCAGGCCAAATTGGGGCTGTTTACCCGTCAGTTTAAAATTATGCTGGATAAAGCGACGATTTAAGCCGAAATCAGGCTTTAGAGTGTAAAGTCATATGATAGAAAGGGGAATTGGTAAGTCCAGACAGCCACTCGTTTTGTGATGCAGATCGAGTGTCTGAGAAATTTGTGATGAGAAGTGCGAAGCAAAAAAAAAGGAACGCCGTGGCGTTCCCTTTAAAAAGCGGGGCAACTGACCTTAGTCAGCGCGGCCCATATAACGACGTTCAGCAATATGGATGCGGATTTTGTCGCCGGAGCTCAGATATTCTGGCACCTGGATATTCAGGCCGGTAGCCATCACAGCGGGTTTGGTACGTGAGCTTGCAGACGCACCTTTGATGCCCGGCGCGGTTTCAATAATCTCCAGATCCACCGTCTGTGGCATTTCCAGCGCCAGCAGCTGGCTGTCCAGCGTCAGAACCTGCATACCCTGCAAACCTTCTTCAGGAATGAACAACAGTTCGTCTTCAATCTGCGCTTTGTTGAAGGTGTAAGGCGTGAAGTCTTCGTCATCCATAAAGATGTACTCGTCGCCGTCAACGTAGGAGAAATTCACCTTACGGCGGGTCAGGGTCACGGTATCGAGAATATCGTCACCTTTGAAGCGTTCTTCCACTTTGCCGCCGGTACGCACATCGGCGAAACGCATTTTGTACAAGGTGCTGGCACCACGGGCGCTTGGGCTCTGCACATCAATGTCTTTTACCAGCAGCAATTTGCCGTCGTAGTTCACAACGAAGCCGCGTTTAATTTCGTTAGCACGTGCCATATAAATAACCTGTCAGCAGAGAGAATAATAATTTGCGACACGTTACCCGCGCCGCTGATTTCAGGCAAGCAGATAGCGTAAAAAGAGTCGGGAAAACCCGCTTTCTGACGCAATTTTTGTGGTCTGCCTGCCGACATTAAAAATGTTCGATATACAGTGTTAAAGAGTCGTAAATATTTCGCTGGTGGCGGTGTTGCGCGCCTGCTATTGTCGCGCCTCAAAATGTGGCCTGAGGAGGCTGTTAATGGACTGTCGTACCGATTGCGGAGCCTGTTGCATAGCGCCTTCAATTTCCAGCCCGATCCCCGGAATGCCGGACGGCAAACCCGCCAACACCCGCTGTATTCATCTGGCCGATAACTTCCTGTGCCAGATTTTCACCTCGCCGCTGCGGCCAAAAGTTTGCGGCAGCCTGCAGGCCAGCCGCGAAATGTGTTTTACACACCGCGACCAGGCGCTGACTTACCTCATTAAACTCGAAGCGGACACCGCGCCTTAAGCCACGGCTTCCGGCGTTTCTTCCGCTGGCTTATCGACGTTTTTCACATTCCAGATGCACGCAACCGCGCCCACGACCATTACCAGCGCGGCGTAAAACACCGCGTGATACGTCCAGAACTGGGCAATCACGCCCGCCAGTGAACCGGCGAGGATCCAGCCCGCACGGGTGGAGTTGGTGAACAGCGTTGTTGCCGCTCCCGCCTGACCCGGCATTAAATCCTGAAAATACAGCATGCCGATGCCGGCCAGAATGCCGATGAAAATGGCGTTCAGCAGCTGTAAAGCAATCATCGCTGCGGCCCCGGTCGTAAACAAAATACAGGTGTAGAAAATCACCCCCGCCAGCACGGCAAACCGCATCAGGAAACGCTTACCTAACTGTTTTGCCAGATATCCGGCAATCAGCATGGTCGGGATTTCCAGACAGGCGGCGCTGCCCATCAGCACGCCCGCCAGCTTTTCAGGCAAGCCCAGTTCGCGCACCACATACAGCGGCATGTTGATCAGATAAATACTGTTGGCCGCCCACATCAGAGAACAGGCAACAAACAGCATCAGCGTATCGCGACGGTTGCGGCGCGGGGCTTCCAGCGTAGCGGTTGTTTTGATGTGCGCCTTAGGCATGGAAGGCAGGAACATCCACACCATTACGCCACACAGCAGAAATGCCAGCGTGGCGGCGCAGTACATGAAGGTAAAACCGAATCCCATCGACAGGGCGAAAGCCAGTGGCGGCCCGACTACCCAGGCCAGAGAAACTTGTGCGCGCAAAATAGAGCTGAACATCACGGCTTCGCGCCCTGTTTTTTCGGAATGTTCACGCGCAAGGGCAAACATTTGCGGGTTGGCGGTCGAGCCAAAGCTTGATAATAAAACGCCGATAAACAGCCAAATAAAGTAGTTACGATTGAAGGCGAAAAGGACACATGCCAGCGCGCCCAGAATGCAGCAATACAGGATCAGCGTTTTGCGGTCACCGCGTTTGTCGGACCAGGTCGCCAGCAGCTGGCTGACGAAAATACCAATCACGGCGCTGCCGGTAAAGAAGATGCCGACCATAAACGGGCTGACGTGTACCTGAGAGGTCAGGAACAGGCTGAGCGTCGGGGTCTGAAGTGCACCCGCAATCCCGGTAAGAAAGGCGATGATCAGAAAAGCAGTCGACGTCATGTCGGGTAAGCGGCGGGCTGACGTTGTAGAAATTCGCATTAGATAGCTGAACCAGAATGAAGAGAAGGGGGGACAAAATTTGCGCGAATGTTACGACAGTTTAAAAAAAACAAAAACAGGTTTTGATCATCAAAAATGTAAACCGGAGTGTATTTGCCATACTGAATAATAAAACCGCACATTGTGTTAAAAATAACCCATTCTGGCATGAGCCGGATAACAGGAGGTCATCAGCTTAGATCCGTCAGCTGACTTCAGCTAATCTGTCCCCGGTTGTTTCAGCCTGACTTCAGCATTTGTGTTAAGTCACGGGCTTCAGGGCGTCAAAAAAAGGAAACTGTGCGTGGCATCAAAAAATTGTTACGCAAAATCAGGGAAAACTTGATTTAAAAACAGGCCGGATTAAGACTCCTTGAAACGTTTCAGCGTTGTCAGTTTCTCTTCTGAAATTTGATGGCGCTCCTTTTTTCTCAGTAAAGCTGAAACGATTCAATTTCAGCAGGAGAGGAGAATTATGTTCCAACTGTCACAGCAAGATATTCATCTCGGTGCGGCTGCCAGCGATAAGCAGGAAGCAATTCGCCAGGTCGCGGCGGCACTGACTCAGGCCGGCCGCGTCAGCGAAGGCTATGTAGACGGTATGCTGGCGCGTGAGCTGCAAACCTCGACTTACCTTGGCAACGGCATTGCTATCCCGCACGGCACCACCGATACCCGTGATCTGGTGCTTGATACCGGCGTCCAGGTATTCCAGTTCCCGCAGGGCATCGCATGGGGTGAAGGTCAGACCGCTTATGTCGTGATCGGCATCGCAGCGCGTTCTGATGAACACCTCGGTTTGCTGCGTCAGCTGACGCACGTCTTAAGTGACGACAGCGTGGCTGAGCGTCTGGCAAAAACAGATTCCGCTGAAGAACTGCGCAGCCTGCTGATGGGCGAGAAAAATGCCGCTGAATTCCTGTTTGATACCCAACTGATTGCTGTGGATGTGGCGGCGGAAAGCCTGATCACATTACAGGCGCTGAACGCAGGCCGTCTGCAACAGGTTGGCGCTGTAGATACCGCTTTCGTCAGTGATGTGATCAGCCGCAAACCGCTGAATCTGGGTCATGGTATCTGGCTGAGCGACAGCACGGAAGGCAACCTGAAAAGTGCCGCTACCGTCAGCCGCGCACAGCAGGCATTTGATCTGGCCGGCGAAAAAGTGTCTATGCTGCTGACGATTTCTGTCGCAGATGACCAGCCGCTGGACGTGCTGAATTACCTGAGCGACCTGCTGATTGCTAATAAAGCTGAACGCTTGCTGACGGCTGATGCGGTGGGCGTGCTGGCTTTACTGACCAGCGAAGTCGAAGAACAAGCCAACGTGCTGGCGGCTGAATTCGTTATCCGTAACGAACATGGCCTGCATGCGCGTCCGGGCACGGCATTAGTGAACGTGATCAAACAGTTCAGCAGCGAAATCACCGTAACCAATCTTGATGGCAGCGGAAAACCTGCCAACGGCCGCAGCCTGATGAAAGTCGTGGCGCTGGGCGTGAAAAAAGGTCACCACCTGCGCTTTACTGCCAGTGGTGAAGATGCAGAACTGGCATTAAAAACCATCGGTGAAGCGATTGCTGATGGCCTTGGGGAGGGCGCATGAGCCGTCGAGTCGCCACAATTACCTTAAACCCGGCATACGATTTAGTGGGCTATGTGCCTGAAATCGAACGCGGTGAAGTCAATCTGGTGCAAACCACCGGTCTGCACGCCGCAGGTAAAGGCATCAACGTTGCGAAAGTGCTGAAAGATCTCGGTATCGATGTCACCGTTGGGGGCTTCCTGGGCAAAGAAAATCAGGACGGCTTCCAGCTGTTGTTCAGCGATCTGGGCATCGCGAACCGTTTCCAGGTCGTGAATGGCCGTACGCGTATTAACGTCAAGCTGACTGAAAAAGATGGCGAAGTCAGTGACTTCAACTTCTCCGGCTTCACTGTGACGCCGGCCGACTGGGAACGTTTCGTGACAGATTCCCTGTCATGGCTGGGCCAGTTCGACATGGTCGCCGTGAGCGGCAGCTTGCCAGCAGGCGTGGATCCTGACGCATTCACTGACTGGATGAAACGTCTGCGTGCGCAGTGTCCGTGCATCATTTTCGACAGCAGCCGTGAAGCACTGGTTGCCGGTCTGAAAGCTGCGCCGTGGCTGGTTAAACCTAACCGCCGTGAGCTGGAAATCTGGGCTGGTCGTAAATTGCCAGAACTGAGTGACGTGGTAGAAGCTGCGCACGCCTTGCGCGATCAGGGGATTGCCCACGTGGTGATTTCTCTGGGTGCTGAAGGCGCATTGTGGGTTAACGCCTCCGGCGCGTGGATCGCCAAACCGCCAGCCTGTGAAGTTGTCAGCACCGTCGGTGCCGGCGATTCCATGGTCGGTGGCCTGATCTACGGTCTGCTGATGCGCGAATCCAGCGAACATACGTTACGCCTGGCAACGGCTGTTGCCGCACTGGCTGTCAGCCAGAGTAATGTCGGTGTCACCGATCGTCCGCAACTGGCGGCGATGATGGCCCGTGTTGATCTGAAACCCTTTTAATCCGCAGGAGGCAGAATGAAAACGCTGCTGATGATAGACAGTTCGCTGGGACAGGCTCGCAGCCATCTGGCGAAAAATTTGCTCGCTGCTGCTGCGGCGAAAGCAGGGCATCAGGTGGTCGGACAGGCCGCTGACGCTGAAGTGGTGATCGTGGCCGGTGAAACCGTGCCGAACGACGCGGCGCTGACGGGCAAAAACATTTACACTGGTGATGTGGCGGATGCAGTCCGTGATCCTCAGGCATTTCTGGCACGTGCACTGACAGAAGCCAAACCTTACGTGGCACCGGCAGTTGCCGTGTCAGCACCTGCCGCTGCGGCGGGTCCAAAACGTATCGTTGCTATCACCGCCTGCCCGACCGGCGTTGCGCACACTTTCATGGCGGCTGAAGCCATTGAAAGCGAAGCCAAAAAACGCGGCTGGTGGGTGAAAGTGGAAACCCGCGGTTCCGTCGGTGCCGGTAACGCCATCACGCCTGAAGAAGTGGCGGCGGCAGATCTGGTCATCGTTGCGGCTGACATCGAAGTCGATCTGGCGAAGTTCGCCGGTAAGCCGATGTACCGTACCTCTACCGGTCTGGCATTGAAAAAGACCAAACAGGAGCTGGATAAAGCACTGGTTGAAGCGGAAGTGTTTGCCCCTAACGCACAGGGCGCAACTTCCACGGCGAAGAAGAAAGAAGCGGGCGGTTCTGGGCCATATCGCCACCTGCTGACCGGCGTGTCTTACATGCTGCCGATGGTGGTTGCGGGCGGGTTGTGTATCGCGCTGTCTTTCGTTTTCGGTATTAAAGCCTTCGAAGTAAAAGGCACGCTGGCGGCTGCGCTGATGCAAATCGGTGGCGCTTCAGCCTTCGCGCTGATGGTTCCGGTTCTGGCTGGCTTTATTGCCTTCTCCATCGCTGACCGTCCTGGCCTGACGCCGGGTCTTATCGGCGGTATGTTAGCCGTGAGCACCGGTGCTGGTTTCCTTGGCGGTATCATCGCCGGTTTCCTCGCGGGTTACGTGGCGAAAGCTATCAGCGGCAAGCTGAAGTTACCGCAAAGTATGGAAGCCCTTAAACCTATCCTGATCATCCCGCTGGTCGCGAGCCTGATTACGGGTCTGGTGATGATTTATGTTGTCGGTACGCCGGTGGCAAAAATCATGGCAGGTCTGACCGCATGGCTGCAATCTCTGGGTACTGCGAACGCCGTACTGCTCGGCGCAATCCTCGGTGCGATGATGTGTACCGACATGGGTGGCCCGGTAAACAAAGCGGCTTACGCATTCGGCGTCGCGTTGCTGAGTTCTTCCGTGTACGCACCAATGGCCGCCATCATGGCAGCGGGTATGGTGCCACCACTGGCGATGGGTCTGGCGACCTTGCTGGCGCGTAACAAGTTCGAACAAAGTGAACGAGAAGGCGGTAAAGCAGCGCTGGTTCTGGGTCTGTGCTTTATCTCTGAAGGTGCGATTCCGTTCGCTGCCCGTGACCCGATGCGTGTTCTGCCGTGCTGTATCGCCGGTGGTGCGCTGACCGGTGCGTTGTCCATGGCATTCCATGCACAGCTGATGGCACCACACGGTGGTCTGTTTGTTCTGCTGATCCCTGGCGCAATCACACCGGTTATCGGTTATCTGGTGGCGATTATCGCTGGTACCGTTCTGGCGGGTGGCGCTTATGCGGTTCTGAAACGTTCAGATGCGCAACTGGCGGCTAAAGTAGCCTGATAATTGCTGTTCAGCAGGTGACAGAAGCGCGACTTGAAAAATGAGTCGCGCTTTTTTTTTGCAGATGGCCGCTGCAAGTGACGGCATGGATAACGCGATCGAGAAAGTTTCGGTTTTTCATGTGCGGTGCTCGCTTAGATCAAAACCTTGGGTTGCCACCCAAACCGGCAAGACCTTGGGCTCGCCGCCCAAACTGGCCCAAAGGGTTTTAAACGAAACCCTTTGGAATCCTGCGTTTTTTTAACTGCGCGCTACCGCTCGCTGGCTATGTTTCAGACACAATAGTGATTGCCGCGAAAACTTGCCGCTGCGCGGTTCCCTTACTCGGTTTCGAGCCACAGGTCTCGAAACGCTTCGCTCGGCAAGCTTTCTGAAAGCGGCCACTGGCTATGTAATTCAGCATGCTTTTTGAAAGCAGCTGGAGGCTTATCTAGAGTCAAAAGCAGAAGGGTTTTAATCTTTTTAGATAAGTGGGCTGGCGCGCTCAAAATCCAGCTGAACGGAGCGGCTTCGAGACCTATGGCTCGAAGACCGAGTGAAGGCAGCACGAAGTGCCTGGATTTGCGCCACATGCAGGAGTAACAGAACACGTCCGTCGACCCAGCGATAGCGCGCAGTTTAAGAGCCCGGGATTCTCAAGGGGCGCGGCGATAGGCGCTCCTTGAGGCCAGTTTGGGCGGCGAGCCCAAGGTGTTGACCTTGAAGCCCTTTTGGGTGGCAACCCAAGGTTTTGACCTGAGTTTTAAGCATCACTGCAAGTGATAAACCGAAATCGTCTCGATCCAAGCCTTTAGGCCGCCACTTGCAACGGCTATCTGCAAATTTAAGCCGCGACTTCAGCCGCCGCTTCCCCCTTCAACCACGCGATCTCATCTTTCCAGATCTCCGGATCGACCGTCTCGAGGATCATCGGGATACCGTCAAACCGCGCGTCGCGCATCATCCAGCTGAACACCGTGTTGCCAATGTTCCCCTGACCGAGGCTGTGGTGGCGGTCGACGCGGCTGTTGAATTCGCTTTTCGCATCGTTGAGGTGCATACCGCGCAGGTACTTAAATCCGACGACGTCTTCGAAATGTTTGAAGGTCTTCTCGCACTCTTCGACGGTACGCAGATCGTAACCGGCGGCGAAAGCGTGGCAGGTATCGATGCAGACACCGACGCGGCTTTTGTCTTCGACGCCATCAATGATTTTCGCCAGATGCTCGAAGCGGAAGCCCAGATTGCTGCCCTGACCGGCGGTGTTTTCAATGACCGCGGTGACGCCCTGCGTCTGCGCCAGCGCAATGTTCAGGGATTCAGAGATTCGTTCGAGGCATTTGTCTTCGTCGATTTGCATCAGGTGGCTTCCCGGATGGAAATTCAGCAACGAAAGGCCGAGCTGCTCGCAACGTTGCAGCTCGTCGAGAAAGGCCTCGCGGGATTTTTCCAGCGCATCGGTGACCGGATGGCCGAGGTTAATCAGATAGCTGTCATGCGGCAAAATCTGGTTACTCTGATAGCCATATTTTTCACAGGCTGCTTTGAATTTTTCGATGACGTCTTCCGGCAGCGGTGCCGCTTTCCACTGGCGCTGGTTCTTGGTGAAAAGCGCAAAAGCCGTGGCTTCCAGCTCGTGTGCCCGCAGTACGGCCTGATCGACGCCGCCCGCAGCACTCACGTGTGCTCCTATAAACTTCATTCCCGCTCCTCATTTATTTTTCATCCAAGGGGGAATGATAGCGCCTGCACGGGGCAGGCGCAGCAGAGAAGTGTTAAAACCCGCAACATTAGCCAAAAAGATGCTGAACCAGCTGGTTGATCCCCGCGCCGCCAGCAATCAGCCAGACAAACAATATGGCCGCCAGCAACATCGGTTTCAGCCCCGCCTGACGCAGTGCGCTGACATGTGTTGTCAGGCCCAGCGCCGCCATTGCCATCGCGAGCAGCACTGTGTCGAGCGTGATGAGCGGTGGGATCCAGCTGTGTGGCAGAATATCCAGCGAGTTAAACGCCGCCACCAGGATGAACATCAGTGCGAACCACGGGATCGTGATGTTACGCAAACCTGATTTCTCACCGCCTTCGTTCACGCTTTTACCGCGGGCAACCCAGCCGGATAACAGCAGCAGGAACGGAGCCAGCATCATGACGCGGATCATCTTGGCAATCACCGCTGCGTTTTCAGCGTCCGGGTTGACGCCCTGACCGGCAGCAACCACCTGCGCCACTTCATGCACCGTTGAGCCGGTATAAATGCCGAACTGTGCAGCCGTGAAGTTCACCCAGTGATAATGCTCATTAAGCTGCCATAACCACGGATACAGGAAGATGGCGGCGGTACCGAAAATAACCACTGTGGCCACGGCAACGGTAACTTTTTCGGCTTTAGCGTTGAGCACCGGTTCCGTCGCCATCACGGCGGCTGCACCGCAGATGCTGCTGCCTGCACCGATGAGCATCGAGGTATCGCGGTCTAATTTAAACACGCGTTGTCCCAGCCAGCAGGCCAGAGCAAAGGTAGAGCACAGCATCATGGCGTCAATCAGAATGCCGGTTGCACCGACGTCTGCTATCTGCGCAAAGGTGAGTCGCAGGCCGTAAAGGATGATGCCGAGCCGTAACAGACGCTGTTTTGCCAGCGTAACGCCTTCCTCACACCACGGCTTGGCGGCAGGATAAAACGTGTTGCCGGCAACCATGCCGATAACGATCGCCAGCGTCAGTGCGCTCAGACCAAGCTGATTCAACGCGGGAATGTCGCTTAACCAGATGGCCAGTACGGTGATAAGCCCCGTCAGAGCCAGGCCGGGTAAGGCACGGCTAAACCCTGCTGACTGCTTAAGTACGAGAGTATTCATTGTCTGTTCCTCTTTATTCAGGAGATGAGACAACGTTACGCTTTGCTTATATAAATATGAAATAGATTATAATTTTATAATCTATCTTAAAAAGTGGTATAGAATGCGTCGCAATGAGAGCACCTGAACGACCGGCTGGCCAACGGGTCTATACTTAACAAAGAGAAGCGTGAGGATAGCGGGACATTTATGCACATTACATTGCGACAACTTGAAGTCTTCGCCGAAGTGCTGAAAAGCGGTTCGACCACGCAGGCGTCAGTTGTACTTTCATTATCGCAATCAGCGGTCAGTGCGGCGCTGGCCGATATTGAAGGGCAACTTGGCGTGCAGTTATTTGACCGGGTCGGAAAACGGCTGGTGACGAACGAACATGGACGCCTGTTATACCCGAAAGCGCTGGCGTTGCTGGAGCAGGCGGGAGAAATCGAGCGTCTGTTTAATCACGACAACGGTTCGCTGCGCATCGGCGCCAGCAGCACTATCGGCAATTACATGCTGCCGGCGATGATTGCGGAATACCGGCTGGATTTCCCGCATACGCCGCTGGAGCTGAACGTGGGCAACACTAACGACGTGATTAACGCCGTCTCTGACTTTAGGGTGGATCTGGGCCTTATCGAAGGGCCATGCCAGTTGCCGGAGCTGATCACGCAGCCGTGGCTCGATGACGAACTGGTGGTATTTGTCGCGCCGGAAAATCCGCTGGTGAACAAGGTTGTTTCGCTGGAAGCGCTGGCGCGGGAACCGTGGATTTTGCGTGAACGCGGCTCGGGTACGCGCGAAGTGTTAGATCACATGTTGCTGCCGCAGTTACCGGATTTCAATCTGGTGATGGAGCTGGGAAATTCCGAAGCCATCAAACACGCGGTTCGCCATGGTATTGGTATCAGTTGCCTGTCGCGCCGCGTGATTGCCGAGCAGCTTAGCAGCGGCTCGCTGGTGGAAATCCGCCTGCCGGTTGCCCCGCTGGTGCGTAAGCTTTATCTCATTCATCACCGCCAGAAACACATCTCCAACGCCTTGTCGCGGTTTTTAACCTACTGCCGCGAATCCTGATTACGGTCTTTCACTAATGATCCACGGCCTGTTATGAAGGTGTCTTATAACAGGTCGTTCCTGCTATTCAGGGCGACAGGTTTTGCTACAATCCGCGCTTAAATTTTATAATGACGAGCGGATATAGGGTAAAAATGGCTCAACAACCTACAAAAAATACGCAGGTGGTTCCCACACTGCGTCGCGAGCTCAAGGCACGTCACTTAACGATGATCGCCATCGGCGGTTCAATTGGTACGGGTTTATTCGTCGCCTCCGGCGCAACAGTTTCACAGGCAGGCCCGGGTGGGGCGCTGCTGTCCTACGCACTGATCGGCATCATGGTGTATTTCCTGATGACCAGCCTCGGTGAACTCGCCGCGTTCATGCCGGTTTCCGGTTCATTCTCCACCTACGGCTCGCGCTATGTGGAAGAAGGTTTTGGTTTCGCACTGGGCTGGAACTACTGGTACAACTGGGCGGTGACTATTGCGGTTGATCTCGTGGCTTCGCAACTGGTGATGAACTACTGGTTCCCTGACTCGCCGGGCTGGATCTGGAGCGCTTTGTTCCTCGGCCTGATCTTCCTGCTTAACTACATTTCCGTACGCGGTTTCGGCGAAGCAGAATACTGGTTCTCTCTGATCAAAGTGGTCACTGTCATCATCTTCATCGCCGTGGGCGTGCTGATGATCACCGGCATTATGCGCGGCGCAGAAACGGCAGGCTGGCATAACTGGACTATCGGTGACGCGCCGTTCGCAGGCGGATTTGCCTCGATGATAGGCGTGGCGATGATCGTCGGTTTCTCCTTCCAGGGAACCGAACTGATTGGCGTGGCTGCCGGTGAGTCTGAAAACCCGGGCAAAAACATTCCACGCGCGGTGCGTCAGGTATTCTGGCGTATCCTGCTGTTCTATATCCTGGCGATTCTGGTCATCAGCCTGATCATTCCTTACACCGATCCAAGCTTGCTGCGTAACGAAGTGGGCGATATCTCCGTCAGCCCGTTCACGCTGGTGTTCCGTAATGCCGGCCTGCTGTCCGCCGCTGCGGTAATGAACGCCGTGATCCTGACTGCCGTATTGTCTGCCGGTAACTCAGGCATGTACGCGTCAACCCGTATGCTGTTCACGCTGGCCAGCGAAGGCAAAGCGCCACGCATGTTCGCTAAACTGTCGAAAGGCGGCGTGCCGCGCAATGCACTTTACGCCACCACCATTGTGGCCGCGCTGTGCTTCCTGAGTTCAATGTTTGGTAACCAGACCGTTTACTTGTGGCTGCTGAACACGTCCGGTATGACGGGCTTTATTGCGTGGCTGGGCATCGCGGTGAGCCATTACCGTTTCCGTCGCGGCTATGTTTCACAAGGTCTTGACCTGAAGAAGTTGCCTTATCTGTCCGGCTTCTTCCCGTTCGGCCCGGTCTTTGCGTTTGTGCTGTGTCTGATCATCACGCTGGGCCAGAACTATCAGGCGTTCCTGAAAGATACCATTGACTGGGGAGGCGTTGCGGCGACGTACATTGGTCTGCCGTTGTTCCTGATCATCTGGTTTGGTTACAAGCTGACCAAAGGCACCAAAGTGGTGAAATACAGCGAAATGGAATTCCCGGAGCACACTGATAAGTAACCGGCCCGGATAACCATGACATTTGAAAAGCGAGGCTCAGGCTTCGCTTTTTTTATGTCTGGTTTTCTCTGATTTTCGGCAAGCTGACGTAACGCTTTGTTACGCCTCGATCAACCTGTACGCTTGATAGGTTTTGCAAAACACATTGATAATTATTATCATTTATTTCCTTTTTTCGGGGATACCCGCTGTAAGTTTTTAACTTAATGAGATTGAAGCGAAAATGAGTGCAACAACCGAACCCGCTCTGGTGGTGAAAGGCAACGCCGAAGACAGCGTTATGGGGCGATATCAGAATATCGTCCGCCGCCGCCTGTTAATCATGCTGATCCTGGTGATGGCGATAGTCGTCTCACTGGTGATTGATTTCATTATGGGGCCGTCAGGATTGTCACTCGGTACGCTGTGGAAAACGCTGTTTGACGCCGCCGCTGCTGACCCGGGTACGCGGGTGATCGTTTGGGATATCCGCCTGCCGTATGCGCTGATGGCCGTTGCGGTGGGCATGTCCCTTGGCCTTGCCGGTGCGGAAATGCAGACTATCCTCAATAACCCGCTTGCCAGCCCGTTTACATTGGGGGTTTCCTCTGCGGCGGCGTTTGGTGCCGCGCTGGCAATCGTGCTGGGTATTGGCATTCCGGGCGTTCCGGACCAGTGGTTTATCTCCGCCAACGCTTTCATTTTTGCCCTGTTTGCCGCACTGATGCTTGACGGCATCACCCGCTGGACGCGCGTCGCCAGTTCCGGCGTCGTGCTGTTTGGTATCGCGCTGGTCTTTACCTTTAACGCGCTGGTTTCACTGATGCAATTTATCGCCACAGAAGACACTTTGCAGGGGCTGGTCTTCTGGACCATGGGCAGCCTGGCGCGTGCATCTTGGGTAAAACTCGGCGTCATGGTGCTGGCATTCCTGATTTTACTGCCATGGTCGATGATGAGCGCATGGAAGCTGACGGCGCTGCGCCTGGGCGAAGACCGTGCGATCAGTTTTGGCATCGACGTACGGCGCCTGCGCCTTGGTACGTTGCTGCGTATCAGTATTCTCTCCGCGCTGGCGGTCGCATTTGTCGGGCCGATTGGCTTTATCGGTCTGGTGGCTCCTCATATCGCGCGGCTGATGTTCGGTGAAGATCACCGTTTCTACCTGCCCGCCAGTGCGCTGATTGGTGCGCTGGTGCTGTCAATGGCGTCGGTTGCCTCTAAAAACCTGGTGCCTGGCGTTATCATTCCGGTGGGCATTGTGACCTCGCTGGTCGGTGTGCCGTTCTTCCTGAGTATTATTCTTCGTCACCGGGGGAACGTCTGATGTCTGAGATGTTAGAAACGCGTGCCGGAAACGTGCTTAACGCCGCCTCGCAGGGGCTGCAAATCCGTGATTTTAATGCGGGTTATCCGAAGCGTCATGTGATCCGCAACCTCAACGTGCCGATGCTGCCGCGCGGGAAAATCACCGTGCTGCTTGGGCCAAACGGCAGCGGCAAATCTACACTGTTGCGCTCCCTCGCCGGTCTTAGCCGTGCTGAAGGGCAGTTGCTCCTCGATGGTCACGACTTAATGCCGATGCCATTTGCGCGCCGCGCCGAGCAGGTTGTCTATCTGCCCCAGACGTTGCCTGCGGGTGTGCATTTGCATGTGCTGGAATCAATCATCGTGGCGCAACGTGCATCCGGCGGAAAAGGTAAGGCCTCGGAAGGGACGGAGAGCGTCATGGCGCTTTTGCGACAGCTTGGCATTGAACATCTGGCGCTGAGTTATCTGGATCAGCTTTCCGGTGGGCAGAAACAACTGGTGGGCCTCGCGCAATCCTTAATCCGCCAGCCTTCACTCCTGCTGCTTGATGAACCGCTTAGCGCGCTCGATCTCAATTATCAGTTCCACGTAATGGATCTGGTGCGCAAGGAAACGCAGAAACGCAACATCGTGACCGTCGTTGTGGTACATGACATCAATATTGCTTTGCGGCACGGTGATCGTGTTCTGATGTTAAAAGACGGCAATCTGATCGCCGATGGTGAACCAGAAGCGGTGATCACCGCCGACAGCCTGGCGCGTGTTTACGGTGTTCGCGGGCGGATCGAGCGCTGTTCGCAGGGCACGCCGCAAGTCCTGATTGATGGGTTAGTTGGCGCGCCGGAGATTTAATCGTTTTGGTACTCCCCCGTGTGAAGGGGGAGTACGCTAAAACAGTCATTTAGTGTGACTACTTCCCGCCCCACGCTTTTAAATTTTGCTCACGCACGTTCAGTTTCTGCTCTGGTGTTAGCTTGTTGTAATCCTTCGCCAGACCACTCTCCCAGTCACCATAAAGCGGATTCGGCAGAACGATATATTGGGTGCCGAACTGCTGATGGTTCTGATTCACAAAGGCGCGGCGCTGCGCGTTATCCTGGTGGTAGGTCGCGGAGCCGAAATCATTCAGATTATCGCCGACGTACAATACGACGTGATAACCCGCCGCTTTGATTGAATCAAAACGCGCCTGCTTGTTCGATGTGTCTGAACTTAGCAGCATCGTTTTTTCATTCGCGCCTGTGAAGCCAAGGCGATTCATATTATCCAGGGTTGCAGCGTATTCACTGGTTTTACGGTTTGATACGTAGAACACGGTGCCACCGTGGGTGTTGACATAGTTGGCAAATTCTACCGCGCCGGGCACGGCGGTTGCCTGACGCGCTGCCGTCCATTGTGACCAGGTTTTGCTGTCGAACGGCTTGTTCGCTTTGACCTGCCAGGCGCTGTATGCGCTGTTATCCAGCATGGTTTCATCAAGATCTACCACCACCGCTTTCTGCTGTCCGGCCAGCGGTTGCGCGTGGTCAAACGCCATTTTAGCCGTGTTAAATGCCTGATAAGCCAGTGCCTGATATTCACCGGATTGCTGGAACCAGTTCAGCGCCATCACGGACTGATCGTTCAGTTTTTGTTGGGCATCTGGTTTTTGCTGCGCACAGCCACTGAGGGCCAGCATGATCAATGCACTGGTAGCGCAAAGCGAAATCTTAGTCATTTGTCATCCCTATGCTTGTTAAGAAAAATTCGCATTAATATGAAAATCTCTAAAACTGTAGCAGATTCAGCGGGCTGCGAAAGCGGGAATTTAACATTACGCGAGACAGGCCGAAAAAGAGAAAAGGGCAGGCCGGACGGGGAGGAATGAAAAAGGCCGGAGGGTGAGTCCGGCCAAAAAAATCAAGGACAGAGAAATAACAATGAAGCGATTCTTTAACTTAAATCAGAACTGATAAACCAGGCCGACAGCAGTAACGTCGTCGTTATTCAGAGCCAATTTATTGTCGTCAGACAGTTGGTTGATTTTATAATCAACATACGCAGACATGTTTTTGTTGAAGTAATACGTTGCCGCTACGTCAACATATTTAACCAGGTCTGCATCACCGATATTTTCAATATCTTTCGCTTTAGTCTGAACATAACCCAGTGACGGACGCAGGCCATTTTCAAACTGATATTGTGCAACAGCTTCGAAGGTTTGTGTTTTATTAGCAAAACCGCTGCCTGCCGGTGCGCCTGCAATACCACCAGGAACGGTGATTGCAACCATATTACGGGTTTCAGCATACATTGCGGCTAAATAAACGCCATTAGCATCATATTTCATGCCGCCAGTCCATGCGTCAGCTTTGTCACCTTTACCGTAAGCAGAGTTGCTTTGCGCCGTGGTGCGGTCAGATGAAGCATAAGCGCCGCCGAAGCTTACACCGGTATCGCCCAGAGCGTAAGTTGTAGACAGTGCATAACCGTCGCCGTTTGCCGTGCTGCTGCCGCGACCGTCGTTTTCATTTTTACCCTGGTACTGAACGGCAACGTTCAGGCCGTCAACCAGGCCGAAGAAGCCACGGTTACGGTAAGTTGCCACGCCGTTAGTACGGCCAGTCATGAAGCGGTCAGCCTTGGTGTAACCGTCGCCACCGAATTCAGGGAACATATCGGTCCAGGCTTCAACGTCGTACAGAGCACCGTAGTTACGGCCGTAGTCAACTGAGCCGTACTGACCGAATTTCAGACCTGCGAAGCCCAGACGGGTTTTAGTGCCCGTGGTGCTTGGAGTTTTGCTGTCGGACTCAGCATGGTTAGCCATGACGTTGTATTCCCACTGGCCGTAACCAGTGATGAGGTCATTAATTTGTGTTTGGCCTTTAAAACCGAAACGAATATAACTCTGGTCACCATCATTGCTGGTTGAGTCAGAGAAATAATGCAGTCCTTTCACTTTACCGTACAGATCCAGTTTATTACCGTCTTTATTATAAACTTCTGCTGCGTGAGCTCCTGAAGCAATCAGCAAACCAGGAATTAAAAGTGCCAGAATATTACGTTTCATGAATTTTACCCTGCATTTTTTATTAAAAGCTTTTCGGGAAAGCTTTATATGAAGTCTTATGGAAAGACGCTATTCATCATTTTCGCTGTACATTCCGTGTGGACTCGGATTTTTCTCAGCGAGAGTTTTTTACCGTAGATTTGTGATCAATTTATGACAATCAGAAATGAACTTTTCTTTTTTTTACAAGTCCTCCACTTTTTCCACAGAAAGTGGAGGAGGAAAAGGTCATTCATCAAGGGTGATTTCGGGCTGCGCGAAAAGGCGGTCTGTGGGACAATAGCGACCAAACCCCGGTTCCGGCCTTCAACAAAAAGAGATGCATGGCGCTTTCCCCCGCAGTAAAAAATCAGATAAGCCAGTGGTACAAAGCCCTGCAACAGCAAATCCCGGATTTCATTTCCCGTGCTCCGCAACGTCAGATGATTGCTGAGGTCGCGAAAGCTTTCTCCGGGGATTCGGCGCGGCATCTGGCTATTGAAGCGCCGACTGGCGTTGGGAAAACGCTGTCTTATCTCATCCCCGGCATTGCGGTCAGCCGCGAGGAAGAAAAGCCGCTGATTGTCAGCACGGCCAACGTGGCGTTGCAGGATCAGATTTTCAGTAAAGATTTACCGCTGCTGAAAAAAATCATCCCCGACCTGAAATTTACCGGCGCTTTCGGGCGCGGGCGCTACGTTTGTCCGCGAAATCTGGCGGCGATGAGTAATGAGAATGCGCAGGGCGATCTGGGATTATTTCTCGGGGATGAGTTAGCGCCTTCAAGCGGTGAAGAACAGAAATTCTGCAAAACGCTGGAAACGGCGCTTTCACGTTATGAATGGGACGGACTGCGGGATCACTATCAAAAAACCATCGACGATCCGTTATGGATAAAAATCAGTACGGATAAAGCGAACTGCCTCAGCCGCAACTGTCACTATTTCCGTGAATGCCCGTATTTTGTGGCACGCAAGGAGATCGAAAGTGCTGACGTCGTGGTGACAAACCATGCGCTGGTGATGGCGGCGCTGGAGTCCGAATCGGTGCTGCCGCCTGCCAAAGATTTGCTGCTGGTGCTGGATGAAGGGCATCATCTGCCGGAAGTGGCACGCGATGCGCTCGAAGTGGACGCTGAAATCACCGCCGTCTGGAACCATCTGCAACTGGACAATTTTGTGCGCCAGATTGAGCAATGTCTGGCGCTGTTTACCCCGAAAAATCCGCCACCGCTGACCAATCCTGAACGTCTGCAAAATCACTGTGCAGAGATGCGGGAATTGCTGCTCGCCGTGGAGCAATCGGTGAGTCTGTCTTTACCGCCTGACCAGACGGAAGCCGAATACCGTTTTGAGCTGGGCATGCTGCCGCCTGAATTAACCGAGCAGTGCAGCCGTTTGTTCAAGCTGACCGATGGCCTGCGCAGCCTGGCGGAGTACATGGTCAACGATCTGAGCGAAAAAACCGGTAAGCACGATATCATGCGCTTGCATCGCGCCATCCTGCACATGAGCCGTATGCAGGGCTATCTCGAAACGATGAGTAAGCTGTGGCGGCTGGCGGCGCTGGATAAAGCCTCAAATGCACCGATCGGCAAATGGGTGACACGCACGTATTTCGATAACCAGACGCATTTAATCTTCCACTGTGCGGGGATCCGCGTCAGTGAACAGCTGGAGAAAATGCTCTGGCGCAAAGTGCCTCATGTGGTTATCACGTCTGCAACGCTGCGTTCGCTCAACAGTTTTTCCCGTTTACAGGAAATGACCGGGCTGACGGAGAAAGCGGGTGACCTTTTTGTCAGCCTGGATTCGCCATTTAATCACGTCGAACAGGGCAAACTGGTTATCCCGCAAATGACGCTTGAGCCGCTGATGGCGAATGAAGCCGCGCATTTGCAGGAGATGGCCGATTTCTTCCGCGCAGAGCTGGCAAAAGGGCTGCATACCGGCCAGCTGGTATTGTTCGCCAGCAACCGTGCGTTACAGCAATTTGTTTCGCTGCTGCCAGATCTGCGCCTGATGCTGCTGGTGCAAGGCGATCAGCCACGTTACAGGCTGGTTGAGGAGCACCGTAAGCGCGTAGCGGCCGGAACAACAAGCGTGCTGGTCGGGTTACAGTCTTTTGCTGAGGGATTAGATCTTAAAGGCGAATTGCTGACGCAGGTGCATATTCATAAGATAGCGTTCCCGCCGATCGACAGCCCGGTGATCCTGACTGAGGGGGAATGGCTGAAAACGCTAAAACGTTATCCGTTCGAAGTACAAAGCCTGCCGAGTGCATCATTCAATCTGATCCAGCAGGTGGGACGTTTGATCCGCAGTCATCAGTGCACGGGCGAAATCGTGATTTACGATAAACGACTGCTGACGAAAAACTACGGCGCGCGCCTGCTGGCCGCCTTGCCCGTCTTCCCGATAGAGCAACGCGAGATGCCCGCACCCGGTTCGGTGAAGCGTCCGGATATTCTGAAAACGGTGAAGAAAGACCCGGTGCGCCGCCGCACCCGCAAACGATGATGCTTTGCACTGACAGCTATTTGCACAGATAAGGTAAGGGAACGATGGATTACACCAAACTCATCAAAGAAGTGGGGCGTGGAAAAAATCACGCCCGTGATTTGGACCGGCAGCAGTCGATGGCGTTGTACCGGGATATTCTGGCCGGTGATGTGCCGGATCTGCAACTGGGCGCATTACTGATTGCGTTTCGTATTAAAGGCGAAGCGGAAGAAGAAATGCTCGGTTTTTATGATGCGATGGAAGCGTGCGTAATGCGCCTTCATGCTCCGGAAAATCGCCCGATGCCGGTTGTTATCCCGACTTACAACGGTGCGCGTAAACAGGCAAACCTTACGCCACTTCTGGCTATTCTTCTCAGCCGCCTCGGTTTACCCGTGCTGGTTCACGGTGTTGATGAAGATCCGACGCGTATCACCAGCGCGGAGATTTTCCGCGCGCTGGGTATTGATGCTGCTCAGACGCAGGAACAGGCACAACAACAGCTCGATGCAGGGAATGCGCCGGTGTTTGTGCCGGTTTCCGTTTTGTGCCCGCCGATAGAAAAACAGCTCGCGTTGCGCTGGCAGATGGGGGTGCGCAACAGCAGCCATACGCTGGCGAAACTGATTACGCCGTTTATCGGGCAGGATTCCCTGCGGATATCAAGCGTTTCTCATCCGGAGTATGTTCAGCGTGTCTCCTCATTCTTCCGCCAGATTGATGGCCGTGGCCTGCTTATACAAGGCACGGAAGGCGAAGTGTACGCTAACCCGCAACGCTTCCCGCAAACGCACTTTATCGCCAGTGGCGGGCAGAGCGTTTTGGCTGAAAAGCAGGAATTTGCGGATGCTGACATTCCTGCCACGAAGGACGTCGCCGCGACGGTTTCTTACATCAACGGGTGTCTGAATGGTGAACGTGCGATCCCGCAGGCGATCCTCATTCAGCTGGCGTGCTGCCTGGTGGCTGCGGGGGTATCGGGGGATATGGCGGAAGCGCTGATGATCGTAGAGCAGGTGTTTTAATGATGCCGGACCGGGCATCGATGCGGTTCAGACTGATCGACAAGATTTCGGTTTCTCAATAATAGTTATCACATGGCTTTTCGCGCCGAAACCGAGCAGAGAGGAAAAGCATTTTCCTCTCTGCTCGGTTTCGGCGCGAGCCGCTGAGTGATCACCGCGCATGAAAAACCGAAATTTTCTCGTTCTGCTGTAAGCGCCAAAAACTGAACAGGGTATTCGGTTTGATACCCGAAAATACCTCTTACCCTGTTCAAACCCGCAGTTAAAAGCTAAAATAAGCGATGTGTGAAATTTATTTCATGATTTTAATGGCTTTTTTAAAAGCATAACCTGAGGTTTTAGTTATGGAAACGTTGCCAAGTTGTCCAACTTGTAAATCTGAATTTACCTGGCAGGACGGCGAAATGCTTAACTGCCCTGAATGTGGGCATGTCTGGTCTCTGGCCGGTGATGCTGCGGGTGATGACGATGCGCTGAAGGTTGTCGATGCGAACGGGAATCTGCTGGCGGACGGTGATTCCGTCACGGTAATCAAAGACCTGAAAGTGAAAGGCAGCTCTTCCATGCTGAAGATCGGCACTAAAGTGAAAGGCATCCGTCTGGTCGAAGGCGACCACAATATTGACTGCAAAATTGACGGTTTTGGACAGATGAAGCTCAAATCTGAGTTCGTTAAGAAAAACTAATCTCAAATTCTGTTGCCTGCCCGCATTCAGCGGTTTTGCCATATCGACAGAACCGCTGTCTGAACATACACTCAATGTAAAATCTCTTTAACATTCAGCAGAGAAGATTACATGGAACAGGCTCAGGAATATTTTAACGCTCTCAATCGCGACTACCTCAAAGTGCATCAGGACAAAGAAAATTTGTTCTGGCAAAACTATATGGGCACCGGTGATGAAAACGTCTCCGGAGCTTTCTCCGCTGCCGAAACCGCTTACAAACGTTTTATTGCCGAACCTTCCCGCCCTGCGCAATTACGCGATCAGATCGCCAGCCTTGAAAAAGAACATGCCAGCGAAGAGCGTGACGCTTTGCTTCACGGCCTGCGCGGCTGGCTGAGTTTCTTTGATTGCAACGTTATTGAAGATCCGAAAGCACAGGTGCTGCTCGATGAAATTATTCAGGCTGAATCTTCGCTGTTTGGTAAACGCAAGCAATACCGCATGACACATATCAACAGCAAAGGAGAGCGCGTGAATGCTTCCCTCGGCGAACTGTTGACTAATCAGGCGAACAACGAAAATGAAGCCTATCGCCGCAGTTCGCAAAACGCGTTACGTGAACTGGAAGAGTGGCTGCTTTATAACGGCTTGCCGGAGCTGATTGGCCTGCGCAACCGCTTTGCCCGCCAGCTCGGTTATCGCAACTATTTTGACTATAAAGTGAATAAGACCGAGCGGATGACGCCGGAACAATTGTTCGCCATTCTTGACCGTTTCGAAGAGCAGACCCGCGAAAGCAACACCCGCAGCCTGAACGAGCTGGTGGCTCGCGAAGGCGATGCTGCACTGTTACCGTGGAATATCCGTTTTGCCAGCGCCGGTGACGTCACCCGCCAGCTTGATCCTTATTTCCCGTTTGCCGATTCCCTGCGTCGGTGGATTGACAGCTTTAAGCGGCTGAACATTGGCTTTAATGGCGCAGACATGCAGCTGGATTTGCTGGTGCGCGAAGGTAAATACGAGAATGGCTTTATGCACGGGCCGGTGCCGCCGTTTTATGACAACGGCAAATGGGTCCCTGCGGTGATCAACTTCACCAGTCTGGCAAAACCGGATCAAATCGGCAGCGGCGCCAGCGGCCTGAATACGCTGTTCCACGAAGGCGGCCACGCGGCGCATTTCGCCAACATCCGCCAGAATGCACCGTGTTTTTCACAGGAATTCCCGCCAACGTCCATGGCATATGCTGAAACGCAGTCGATGTTCTGCGACAGCCTGCTGGAAGATGCCGACTGGCTGAAACGTTATGCGAAAAACACGGCTGGTGAACCGGTACCGGATGCACTGATCCACGCCAGTATTGAAGCCCGCCAGCCGATGCGTTCTTTCAATGAGCGCCACATTCTTCTGGTCCCGTATTTCGAATGGCAACTGTACCAGTGGCCGGATGAGAAGCGCACGCCGGAAGCCATGATTGCGCTGGCGCGTGATGTTGAAACCCATATTCTGGGTGTCACCGGTAGCCCGCGTCCGACGCTGGCAATCCCGCATCTTCTGTCCATGGAATCTGCCTGCTCTTATCAGGGATATCTGCTGGCAATGATGGCAGTCGAGCAAACACGTGCGTTCTTCCTCAAACGGGACGGTTATCTTACCGATAATCCGGCCATTGGCCCTGATCTGGCGAAACATTACTGGACACCGGGAAACAGCGTTACCCACGATGACACCCTGCGCAGCCTGACCGGCGAAGGTTTTAATCCGGCTTATCTGGCACAGGCGTGTAATCAGACGGTAGACGCCGCGTGGGAAGATGCGCAGCGCACGATTGAGGAGGCTGCTGCCCGTGAACAGCCAGAAGCGGATTTTGATCTCAACGTTCACATCCGTGTTGTAGATGGAAAGCGGGTTCTGGCGGACAGCGCCGACGGTGATGACGCGATGTGCCAGGATTTCGCGGATTTTGTGGATCAGAATTACGGTTCGAAATAATCCCGCTCTAACGTAAAAAAACCGCCATCCGGTGCTGAACCGGTGGCGGTTTTTTTTATAGCTTTAATCAGCAGTTATTTACGTGCGTCGGGGCGCGTGAGGTCGAAACGCAAATCTTCAGAAATACCGTAGTAAGCAGAAGGGCCACCGGCGCGCAGGACTGGTTCCGCCAGCGCGGTCTGATAAATACCGTCGGCAAGCAGATGTGGCGCGATATGCACAGCTACAACTTCACCGAGCACCAGCCAGGTATCAATTTTGCCGCCAGCGGCGGTTTCCAGCTGGATGCACTGCGTCAGCTTACATTCAAAGTTTACCGGGCTTTCCAGCACGCGATCTACCGCCACAATTTTGCCCGGCTGAGGCGTCAGGCCAGCAAACGCAAACTCGTCTTCGCCGCGTGCCAGCGTGGCTGAACTTTCATTCATTTTGACCGCCAGCGATCGCGTGGTCAGGTTCCAGACAAATTCACCGGTTTCGACGATATTCGCTACGCTGTCTTTCCAGCCGCTGCTGGCAAAACCAATGACCGGTGGCCGGTAATTAAAACAGTTGAAGAAACTGTAGGGCGCGAGATTGCGCTGCCCGGCGGCGCTGCGTGAGGAAATCCAACCGATCGGACGTGGTCCAACAATGGCATTCAAAGGGTCATGCGGCAGGCCATGGCCCTTTGCGGGTTCATAGTAATAACGATCATCAACGTTCATGATTTTCCTCAGATATATAATTCATTAAGGTTATGATTTGTACATTACCCGATCTCAGCGTGCCTTGAGCGTTTTTATGTGCCCGGATGCACCCGGCAGGCGGCGCAGCTTTGTGGTATCTTGTGCGCCATTGATGAATATCAAACGCCCCATCGCATGTTGTATGCGTCGCGCACACCTTTCGGAGAGTTAATCAGGTGGAAAAAAAGAAAGTCTTCCCTCAGGAAAAAAGCGGTCTTCACCCGCGAAATCGCCATCGCAGCCGCTATGATTTCCCGGCCCTGATTGCCAGCAGCCCGGAACTGGCTCCGTTTGTCAGTGAAAATAAATGGGGCGATTTGTCCGTTGATTTCGCCAATCCACAGGCGGTTAAAGCCCTGAACCGTGCCTTACTGCGTGACTGTTATCAGATAGAAAACTGGGATATTCCTGCAGATTATCTTTGCCCGCCGATCCCCGGACGCGCTGATTATGTTCATCATCTGGCTGATTTACTGGCGAGCAGCAATAACGGCACTATCCCGCAAGGCAAAGATATTTCTGTGCTGGACATTGGCGTGGGCGCCAACTGTATTTATCCGATTATCGGGTTGCGCGAATATGGCTGGCGCTTTACCGCCAGTGAAATTGATCCGGTTTCTATGGCGGCGGCCAAGAAAATTGTCGCGACCAATCCGCAACTGACGAATCAGGTGCGTTTCCGCTTGCAGGCAAAACCGCAGCGCATCCTGGATACCATTATCCGCCATGACGAGCGCTATGATGCGGTGCTGTGTAATCCACCATTCCATGCGTCTGCTGCCGATGCCGCATCAGGCAGCCAGCGTAAACGTCAGAATTTGGGGTTGGATCGCCGTGCAGGCCCGGCAGAGCTGAACTTTGGGGGGCAGCACAACGAACTGTGGTGTGAAGGGGGCGAAGAGGCATTTGTGGTTCGCATGGCACAAGAGAGCGCAGGCAAAGCACAGAACTGTTTCTGGTACACCGTGCTGGTGTCTAAAAAAACAACACTTCCGCTACTGTATGACGCGCTCAACGAAGAGGGTGTAACGGATATCCGCACCATTGAAATGACGCAGGGCAATAAAATCAGCCGCTTCGTCGCCTGGACATTCCTGACGCCATCGCAGCAAAAAAGTTGGGCTATCAAACGTTGGTCAGTCTGATTACGATGTAAATTGCTTTATTCCAGCCGCTTCAGCTGATGGTGTTGCGGCTGGAAAAAATAGTCCGACATCCTCTTTCTTTTTTAGTGGATTAAATTATGCTTAATTTACTATAAGAAAGTTGATTAATTATCAGAGTAATGATTTTGCTGGTGATTTTATTTTTCATCGCATGATGTTTGACTATGTTCGTACCTGCCTGAATCCCACCCAGGGGCCAGACTAATACTCGCGGATTATTAGTAATGTGACTAATGACCCGCGGAAATTAGCACGTGTTTGTTTTTTAAATTAATTGCGATCGCGCATTAATTCACGTTATCAGCCACAGGGTGCTTGTCCTATGCAATTATTTTCTCATCAATTTAGTACAGCATGGCGTGATAAATTCGCTGCTATTCAGCAAACGGTTCCGATGATTGCCTTCACGCCTGAAGGTGTGGTGCTTGAGGTCAATGATCTGTTTCTTAATAGTATGGGTTACAGCAGGGATGAGGTTATCGGCCAGCCTCACCGGATTTTTTGTACCCCGGAGTTTGTCGCCAGCGATGCGTATCGTCTGCACTGGGAAGGTTTACGCCAGGGAAAGTCCGTTAGCGGAAATATTAAGCGTGTACAGAAAGGAGGAAACTTAATCTGGCTGGAAGCAACTTATATTCCTGTAAAAAATAAATTGGGCAAAGTCACTGAAATAATTAAAATTGCCAGTGATGTCTCCGAAAGAATTAACGAATCGCACGAACACCAGGGTATTTTTCAGGCTCTCGACCGTTCTATGGCACTGATTACCTTCACCCCCGAAGGTCATGTGATTTCTGCGAACAATAACTTCCTGAAAGTCATGGGTTATTCCCTGCAACAAATTAAAGGCCACGCTCACGCGATGTTCTGTACGCCTCAATATCGTGATTCTCATGACTACCGTAATCACTGGCAGCGCCTGCGCAATGGTGAATTTATTCTGGGGCGTTTTGAACGCATGAATGGCAGGGGGGAGGTTATCTGGCTGGAGGCGAGCTATAACCCGGTGCTTGATGACGATGGCAAAGTGGTCAAAATTGTCAAAATAGCCCAGGACATCACCAGCCAGATGGCTCAGCAGCGCCAGCAGGAAAGTATGATGACGCATGTGCATGAGCTTTCCCTCACGACCGATAAAACTGCTGCGGAAGGCGTCACTATTGTTCAGAGAGCGGTCGAAGATATGCAGGAGGTGGAAGCGCTGGCACGGCGGACCTCTGACATTATCGGCCAGCTTGGTCAGACTTCTGAACGCATCGGCGAAATGGTGGATACCATCCGGCGTATATCGTCGCAGACTAATTTACTGGCGATCAACGCCACTATCGAAGCCGCGCATGCCGGTGAACAGGGAAGGGGGTTTGCGGTGGTTGCAGGTGAAGTCCGTTCGCTGGCCGATCAGTCCCGTAAAGCTGCCGTAGAGATTGATCAGCTGACACAAAGTATCCGTGACGGCGTTATGGCTGCGATTGATGGTATGGGCAACTGTGTCAACCGCGCGGGTGGCGGGGTTACACTGAGCCGTAATGCGGGGGATGTGATTAATCAGGTCAACCTGGGAATGCAGGATCTGGTCCGGATGATGGCGGAGTTTTCAGTGATTGCCGGGGGACACGGGCAAACGAGACATTAACTGAGAACCGCTGTTATAAGCGACTTTTAAGGGCGTGATGCCATTAAAAGTCGCCATTTTGCAGCGGCCCTCTGCAAATTAAGAAACGTGTTGCAGGAATTCCCGCAGACGCTCACTCGGTGGATTATTGACCAGATCCGCCGGTTTGCCGTCTTCTGCGATACGGCCTTTGTCGATGAAGATTAGCCGTGATGCCACTTTCTCAGCGAAGCCCACTTCATGGGTTACGATGACCATCGTCATCCCTTCTTCTGCCAGCTGCTTCATCACCGTCAATACTTCATGACGTAATTCCGGATCCAGCGCGGAAGTTGGCTCATCAAACAGCATCAGCTTAGGTTTCACCGCCAGCGCACGGGCGATGGCTACGCGTTGCTGCTGACCGCCGGAAAGTTCCGAAGGGTAGTGGTTGGCACGTTCAGAAAGGCCGACTTTCGCCAGCAATTCTTTCGCCAGTTTGTTGGCTTCTTCCTTCGACGCACCGCGAACGCGGATCGGGCCGAAAGCCACATTTTCCAACGCTGTCATGTGCGGGAACAGATAGAACTGCTGGAACACCATACCGGCTTCCTGGCGGATCAGACGTTCATCGACTTTCGGGTCATTCACTTTCAGACCATCAACAATCAGATCGCCAGAGGTGATTTCTTCCAGCTTGTTGATGCAACGCAGCAAAGTGGATTTACCTGAGCCTGACGGCCCGATAATGACCACAACTTCACCCTGAGAAATGTTCAGACTGATGTCGTGGAGCACCTGGGTTTTACCAAAGTGTTTTGAGACGTTCTTGAATTCAATCATATAATTTTCAGTTTGCGTTCTAAGCGGCGCAGAACAAAGCTCAGAGCCAGCGTGATGATCAGATAGATAACAGCAACCGCACTCCAGATTTCCATAGCGCGGAAGTTGCCGGCGATGATTTCCTGGCCCTGACGGGTCAGCTCAGCCACACCGATGACGATAAACAGCGAGGTATCTTTGATACTCACAATCCACTGGTTACCAAGCGGTGGCAGCATGCGGCGCAACGCCAGCGGCATGATGATATAACGCAGGGTTGCACGGCGCGACAGCCCCAGCGCCAGACCGGCTTCACGGAAACCATTATGGATGGACAACACGGCGCCACGCGTAATTTCAGCGATATAAGCACCCGAGTTGATCATGATCGTTACCACCGCCGCGCTGAAGGGATCGATACGCAGATCCTGCACCATCATCGGCAGTGCGAAGTAAATAAACATTACCTGTACGACAATAGGCGTACCGCGAATGAGCTCGATAAATACCAGTGCGATGTTGCTGCTAAACCAGCCACCGAACGCGCGGGCAAAACCCGCAACCACACCAATAATCAGACCACCAACCAGACCGAGGACCGAAATCCACAATGTCATCTTGGCACCTTCGAGCAGGATAGGCAGAGCGGGCCAAATTACGCTCCAGTCAAACTGCATGCATTATCTCCTGGTAAAACAACAAACTGCGCCTGTCTGGACATCGTCCGGCAGGCGCTTCTTATCAAGTCAGATTTCTTTAAAGAATATTTCTGAAAAAGGAACGACTTAAATAAACAACGACTTATTTAGGTTCAGAATCAAACCATTTTTTGTAGATTGCCGCGTAAGTACCATTCTCTTTGATGGTTTTCAGCGCCGCGTTAGCTTTTTCACGCAGGTCGCTGCCTTGCGGGAAGGCGATACCGTATTGCTGGCCCGCCAGTGAATCACCGACGGCTTTGAACTGGCCTTTACCGGCAGTTTTGATGAAGTACAGGATATTTGGCGTGTCGTGCATTACGGCATCAGCACGGCCAGTGCCCAGTTCCATGTAAGCGCTGTCGATGTTCGGGAACTGGCGCAGATCTTTGGTCTGTACGTTGGCTTTCATGTAGTCAACGGAGCTGGTGCCGCTTTTAACTGCAACCACTTTACCTTTCAGATCATTAACACTTTTGATGGCGTCGTTGTTGCTCTTAACCATCACCATCAGACCGCTGTTGTAGTAGCCGTCAGAGAAGTCGATCGCTTTTTTACGTTCAGGGGTGATGGTGATCCCCGCCAGTGCCAGATCGATATTGTGAGTTTGCAGAGCCGGGATGATGCCACCGAAATCCATTGGTTTCAGTTCATAAGAGACTTTCATCTCTTTGGCGACCGCGTCCCACAGGTCAATGTCGAAGCCGACGTACTTGTCGCCTTGTTTGAATTCAAACGGTACAAACGCAGTGTCGGTAGCTACGATCAGTTTTTTTTCTGCTGCGTGGGAGCTAACGGCAAAGGCCAGAGTTAACGCGGCCAGGGAAACTTTTAAGAGTGACTTCATCAGTGAATTTCCTTTGTACATATTATGGGAACGACCTTATATTACGGCGCTTTAATGCAAAATTCATGCCAAAACTTATGTATATTAAAATTCAATGGCTTATCGACGTGCTGAACCGTTTAAGTGGTAACGAAATGATGTTATGCACCATAATGTCGCATGGCGGTATATTACAGTGCTCACTGATGGTGCATTACTTCATCATTAACCATATGCTGTATTTTAAACAATCATTAATTAACAAATGCGCCACGTAAATGATAGCTACCTCTAACTTTAGTGACGCATGAGTAAAACGAGTGCTCAATTTTGAAGCAATTGTGAAGAGGGGGAAACCCCTGTTTACTGCGGAGATGACTTTTTATGAACCATTGTGGTGCAATCATGCATAAGGATAAGTTCTATCGTAGCTGGCTATCTTTACTGCCACGTCGATTATAACCGGCGTGGTCCTGTTGTTTTTGGTCCCGCCCGGTCTGGCAGTTCACGCAATATTGCACGCCTTTCAGTGCCATGCGGCGAGCTTCCGGGATCGGTTCTCCACATTCCCGGCAAAAATGGTCACTTTCGCCATGTCCCAGCGACTGACGTGCACGGTCAACCGCGTCATTGATTGTCGAATCAATCTGATCCTGAACTGCGCCATCTTGCGCCCATCCGCTTGCCATAGTGACCTCCGGAAAAGTAAAAACGGGCTGGCAATTATTGCCAACCCGCTTCGTATCAATCACTCCGATTCCCGCAGAAACTCATGCGGTGCCGGACCCTGATTATTCGATATTAGATTCGATAAACCACAGGAATTTATCCAGATCGCGGGATGCCGCAGTGAAAATATCCGCAGTATCTTCATCTTCCACTTCGCTGATGGCTTTGCGGGTGTCGTTTGCCACAACGGCATAACGTTCTGCCAGCGCTTTCAGGTGTTCCTGTACAGTGTGGATGTTGGTCGGATAGCTTTTAAGTGGGGTTTTATCGTTAACAACCTGCACGGTGCCCAGTGCCACGCCGCCTAACTGAACAACACGTTCTGCAATGGTGTCCTGATGGTCGATGATGGCGGTCCGGAACCCATCCAGCATTTCATGCACAGCGATAAAGTTTGCGCCACGCATATTCCAGTGAGCCTGTTTGGTGATCAGTGACAAATCAATATATTCCGTCACCAGATGGTTCAGCACCTTAATAGTATTGATTTTGACATTTTCATCTAAATCATTACGTGTATAAATAAGTTCAGAAGATTTCGTTTTGACCAGTTTAGCGGTACCCATATTCATATCTCCTTGTTTCGTTAAATTAAATTGCTAATTAATGTCATTCATCAATGCATTCAGTATAGCAATAAATTGCAGCTTTGCAGGGCAGCGACTCCTATCGTTCTGATAGCGTACGTCTTAAAGATCTCACTGCCACCACGCCTCCAAGTTATCACATTGATTTATAAGGTCGATAGGGCTCATTCTGAATTTGTTATTCGATTGTGTTTATGAAATGTAGCCATAGTGATAATAATTTTCATTACAGCGGTTGGAATATTATTAAATGTAAAATGAAGTGTGGGAATATATTCTTCGCGTAGGGTTGTTCCGGGTTGGAAATATTAATGAGCAAGGCCGTATATTAAGAGTCTTCTATTAAAAAAGCGGCAGGAAAAATCCCGCCACTTTTTCACTTTTTGCGCGACTTATAACGCCAGCGCACCGCTATACAGTACTGCACCGGTAGGCTGTCCGGTTGGTGAGCCACCACGAGGCTCGAGGCTTATTGCCAGCGTATAACCCGGATCCGGCATCTTCGCCGCAAGCGCTAACTGTGTCGGCTGTTGCGTATTCAGCAGGCCCAGCGACCGCGGTTTACCGCCAGGGGGTATCGCCCAAAGTTCTAAGCTGCGGTCAGATGCGACATTTTGTGCATTAAGCGGCGTCAGCATCAGGCTTCGCGTACTCATGTCTGCACTGACGACCCATTGTCCGTTTGGCGCACCTGCACTGCTGGCCAAAATCGCCACCGGCGTAGGTGTCGCTGGCTGCACCAAAAGGCGTGGGATCAGCAGTAATGCGGCAAGCCCGGCAGCCAGCGCCCAGCCGATGTAAGCCCTGACGGGTTTCCGGGCGGGTGGCGTGAATTTAGCGGGCTGAAGTGCCAGGCTGTGCTGAATGCGTTTCCACACCGAAGAAGGCGGGAGCACCGGAACAATCTGATTGTCCAGCTGTGTGAACGCTTCCTGCCAGCGGGCAACTTCTGCCGCCAGTTCAGGGTCGTTGTGCATTTTCTGCTCGAACTGAATTCGGGCTGCGCCGCGTAAAGTGCCGAGCGCATATTCAGCCGCGAGGGCAGCATGATAATGGCTTCTGCTTTTCATAGTCCGACGCAGCTCTTTAAGTGATCCAGGGCGCGACGTATCCAGCTCTTAATCGTCCCCAGCGGTTGTTGTAAATGCGATGAAACCTCACCGTGAGATAAGCCCTGATAATAGGCAAGGATCAGGCTTTGTCTTTGTTCTGCAGGGAGATGGGCGAGGCAGTTCGCCAGGATTTTGGCATCGCTGTCTTGCTGCAACCGTTGCAGGGGGTCATCACTGTCTTCGGTGAAACCGTCGGCAATATTGTCATCTAGCTCATCCAATTGGTTGTCGCTCCCGCGCATCCAGTCGATAGCGCGGTTGCGGACAATGTGTGTGAGCCAGGTCATCGGAGAACTGAGGGCGGGGTTATAACACGCCGCCCGGTTCCACGCGGTGATGTAGCTGTCGTGCAATACTTCCTCTGCCCAGGCGTGCCGGCGCAACATACGCAACGCAACGGCAAACAACCTGGATGAGGTCAGACGGTATAACTGTTCAAACGCCTGACGATCGCCGGCTGCCATGGCGCTCATCAGTTCTCGCTGGATTTCCAGCGCTTTCTCTGGTGTTGGCTTAACTAAAAAATTGTCATGCATTCGCCCGTCCTGACTTACTGAGGTGCTGTTTCATAAAGAAATCATGCCCTCAGTATAGTCGGTTTTATTTTGGCATCAGGACGGTATCAATGACGTCGATCACACCGTTCTTCTGCTGGACGTCATAAGTGCTGATATTCGCGATATTGCCTTTGCCATCTTTCAACTGAATGTTATGCGGGCCATTATTCATGATCCACAGCGGCTGGCCGTTAACGGTTTTCAATTCAGCCGTACCGTTGCCTTTTTTCAGCAATTTTTCCAGGTCTTTCATTTCATATTTACCGGCAACCACGTGGTAAGTCAGGATGCTGGTCAGTGTGGCTTTGTTTTCTGGTTTCACCAGGCTGTCGACGGTTCCTGCTGGCAATTTAGCGAACGCCGCATTGGTCGGGGCGAAGACGGTGAACGGGCCTTTGCTTTGCAAGGTATCGACCAGACCGGCCGCTTTAACCGCGGCAACCAGCGTCGTGTGGTCTTTCGAATTCAGGGCGTTTTCTACAATATTTTTAGACGGGTACATTTCAGCACCACCGACCATGGTGGTTTGTTCAGACATCATTGCAGCCATTGACGCAGTGCTCAGCAGAATTGAAGCGCAGATAGCGGTACGGAGTAATGTTTTCATGATGGTGTCCTTTGTTTATTGAGTAGGTAAGGTCTTGCCTCACATCTATACATACGAACGGACACCCGCTTTTGGATGCAGGAAAAGATGAAAAAAAGTGAAATTATTGAAAGTTATTTTCAATGCATTGATTAAAAAGAAAAAAGCCATGATTTTATTTCATGGCTGTTATGCGATTTCAATCCGAATTTACTTTCCTGAAGGATTATTGCCCGCAACATCGACTGTTTCGATCTTCGTTTTGCGCTGAAGCGTCAGCGTCGACCCTGCGGATGCTGCAATAATCGCCGCCAGCCCGAGCCATTGTGAGCGGTTCAGAAACTCACCAAGGAAGATAATCCCTGAAAGGGCCGCCATCGCCGGTTCCATACTCATCAGCGTGCCGAAAGTTTTTGCCGGGAGTTTGGTCAGTGCCATCATTTCCAGCGAATAAGGGATCGCTGACGTGAGCAGGGCGATCAACAGCCCCAGCGGTAAAATTTCCCAACTGAAAATTGAGGTATGTGCCTGCGCCACGCCAATGGGGAAGAAAATCAGCGCCGCGACCAGCGAACCCATCGCCGCTGTACCCGGACCGTAGCTGCTTCCGGCGCGTTGCCCGGCAAGAATATAGACTGCCCAACAGGCACCGGCGGTTAATGCGAAACACGCGCCTTTCAAATCAACACCACCGACGCTTTGCCCGAGCGGCAGCAGGAACAACAACCCGGCGACGGCCAGCACCACCCAGACGAAGTCTACGGGACGGCGTGAAGAGAACATCGCAACGGCAAGCGGCCCGGTGAATTCGAGCGCCACAGCAATACCCAGAGGAACGGTGCGTATCGCCAGGTAAAAGGTGTAATTCATACATCCCAGCGCCAGGCCATACATCAGCAGTGCACGCAGATTACCGCCGCGCATCTTCAAACGCCAAGGCCGAAAATAGAGCAGCAGCAGAATGGATCCGATCCCCAGACGTAATGCAGTCACGCCTTGCGGGCCTACTATCGGGAAAAGAGATTTAGCCAGTGATGCCCCCCCTTGAAGCGAAAGCATCGCAATCAGCAGCAGCAGGATCGCCATCAGAGGAGAGGTTTTTTTCGGTAATGCCACAACCGGTGGGCTGTTGTTATGCGCAGTGGCCTGCTGAGCTTTCTGCAGATCCTGCGGCTGGTTTGGTCCTGACTGTGTCATCCATAGCGCCTTTTGCGATAATCCTGATAATCGGAAATTTTCAGATTTATAGTTTTGAAAAGAAAGGTAAAGAGCCGTCAGTGTAGTGGGAAATCAGGGGAGAAAAAATCCTCGAAAAAATTATTTTTCAAAACACTTTTCGCCAAAAAACGCTGAAAACTGTTGTTTTTTTGTCCATATTTTTAGGAATTATCTGCTAATCCCAAAAAGTTCAATAAGTTTATCTTATAGTTTGTGTGACTAAAATCTCAATTAAATTAATGGGATAGATAGCACTGGAAACTTCCTGTTACACCATATGATGCTTTGGACATCTTAATTGAGGCAGAGTTTCACACTGGTTTTTGGTATATTTTCCAACGTGAAGGTTACTTTGGTTTCTCATTTGAGGTGGTTATGATGAAAAAAATCGCATGTCTTTCCGCATTAGCTTGCGTAGTTGCACTGGGCGTTTCTTCTAGCGCATTCGCAGGTACAAGCACTGTTACCGCTGGTTATGCACAGGGCGACGCACAAGGCGTTGTTAACAAAGCAAACGGCTTCAACCTGAAATACCGCTACGAGCAAGATAACAACCCACTGGGCGTTATCGGTTCTTTCACCTACATTCAGGATGACAGCAACCCAACTTCCGGTGACTACCGTAAAGCTCAGTACTACGGCATCACTGCTGGTCCTGCTTACCGCATCAACGACTGGGTTTCTGCTTACGGCGTAATCGGTCTGGGCTACGGTAAATTCCAGTACAACGAAAACGTAGCTTCTGCTGCTAACCGTGAAAAATCAGATACCAGCGATTACGGTTTCTCTTACGGTGCTGGTCTGCAGTTCAACCCAATCCAGAACGTTGCTCTGGATGTATCCTACGAACAGTCCCGCATCCGCAGTGTTGATGTTGGCACCTGGATCGCAGGCGTGGGTTACAGCTTCTAATTCTTCGCTCTGTGTAACGCTTGCCGTTACCCTGTCGCGAAAACAAAAACCGCTCGAAAGAGCGGTTTTTTTATATCTGTTATCCGGCAAAGTGTTCGTACCCGGCAGCAATCAAATCCCGCTATACCAGTTATAACCCTGATCTTCCCAGTAGCCGCCCGGATTGTTATTGGTGACGAAAATCGCGCCGATATGTTTGGCGTTCTTGAAGCCTAACTTGGTGGGCATTCTCAGCCGCAGCGGGTATCCGAAATCCGGAGGCAGCGGTTTGCCGCCAAAATCCAGTGCCAGAATGGTTTGCGGATGCAGTGCGGTGGCCATATCGATGCTCGAGTAATAGCGGTCATCGCATTTAAACCCGACATAATTAGCTGTCAGATCGGCTCCGACGTGCTGAAGAAATGTTTTAAGCGGTACGCCTTTCCACTGCCCGATGGCGCTCCAGCCTTCAATACAAATCAGCCGGGTGATCTGACTTTCCTGCGGCAGGCGTTGCAGCTGTTCCAGCGTCCACGAGGCTTTCTTTTGCACCAGCCCGGACACTTCCAGCCGGTAATTCGGGATGTCGATTTCCGGCACATTGTATTCGGGGTAATACGCGTTGAAGCGAAACGGCGTCGTAATCTGGTCGGCGCGGTAAGTTTGCGCCAGCTTTTGCCCGCCGAATAACCAGCCCTGAACGCGGTCATTCCAGCGCGACATCGCCCACAGCACTTTGTCGACTTCATCGCCGTCCTGCAAATTACAGCCGGTCAGCATGGAAACGGCACCGAGTGTTAATCCTGAGCGCAGCAGTAAACGGCGCTGGATATTCACCAGTTGCTTGCGCTGATCGGGCTCCAGAATGATTTTTGGCCGTTGTGATTTTTCACTCATCGGCGCTTTCCTCTTTATTCATTGCCTTGCCGCCGGTAATCATCGCCACAAATGTTTTCGGCACCAGCAGCACCATCAGGACATGAATGACCACAAACAGCATCACGCCACTCATAGCAAAAAAGTGCACATAACGGGCAATATCGAACCCGCCGAACAGCCACACCAGCCCGCTGAACTGCACCGGTTTCCAGATGGATAAACCGGATAGCACCAGCAGAAGCCCCAGCAACAGAACGCCGCTGTACATCAGTTTTTGCACGGCGTTGTACTGGCCGAGTTTATGGGGCAGATGGAAGGTCAGGGCGCGAACGGTATCGCGCCAGACTGTGCGGGGTGAAAACGGGAAAAAGTCCCGTTTAAAATGGCCGCTGAAAATGCCCCACAGCAGATAAAACACTGCGTTAGCCGCCAGCAGCCACATCACGGCGAGATGCCAGGCGATGTTGCCGCCCAGCCAGCCGCCGAGCGTGGTGTTTTGCGGGAACGTAAAGGTGAACAGGGGATCCGCGTTATAAATCCCCCAGCCGCTCATCACCATGCCAATCATTGCCAGAAGATTAATCCAGTGGCTGAGACGCACCGGCCAGGAATGGATCCTGCGTTTTAGAACTGAAGAGGGCTGAGGTTTCACGGTAAATCTCCTGTTAAACAGCCTGATTACATCGGTGGCGCGATGCCGTCTTTACCGGCCGCGATGCCGCGGGCAACCAGGTTCCCTTTGTCATCTTTCAGCGCAAACAGAACGATTTTTGTGCCTGGTTTCAGCAGGCTGCGGTCACCCGGTGCCAGCAGAACAACCGGTACATCATCAGGCACGACAACGGTTTTCTCCGCATCGTGATATTTCACGGTGAGCGTGCGGCCATTGCTGTTCACCAGCTTGCCGACGGTACCGTTGGTCATGGTATTGATTTTTCCGTCAGCGGATTCAAACGGGTTGAAGCCTTCGCCGCTGCCGCGCAGGCTTGGTGCGAAGACGTGAACCTCCAGTGCTTTCAGCGTACCGTCGGCCTGCGGAACGGCGGCTGTACCGATAAAGCTGTCGGCTTTAATATCGCTGATCTGGCCTTTGGTGACGGCGTTGATTTTGGTCTGGTCGGTCAGCTTTACGTCGAGCTTTTCACCCTGACGGGTAGTAATTTGTACGGATGAGTCATTAACTGAATCAATGGTTCCACGTGTTGGTTTGATCACATTATCGGCGGCAAAAGCGGATGTCATTCCGCTGCACATCAGCAGGGAACCGAGTAACAGACCTGCAAGGCGTGTGGTGGCTTTCATGGCTAACTCTCCAGTTTCTTTTGTTATTTCATTCTGTTAAATGAATCACTGAACCTTTCAGTGATGAATGACCTCTCTAAGAGTGGACGATAAACTGGGATCGGTTGGTGACAAATCGATGACAAAATTGTCATCAAAGGTGTCTGATGAAACTGATAAACTTCCTCTGAATCATTCTTTGGGAGAATGGTCTTGCGGCGCTGAGGGCCTGAATGCGGATACTGGTGATAGAAGATGATGTCAGCACCGGCGACTACCTGAAAAAGGGGCTGACGGAGGCGGGGTACAGCGTGGATCTGGCACGTAACGGCGCGGATGGCCTGTTTCTGGCGCTGGAGGAGAGCTATGACACCGTAATCCTCGACGTCATGCTGCCGGGCCTGGATGGCTGGCAGGTGATGGAAGTCCTGCGCAAAAAGAGCGATGTTCCGGTGCTGTTTCTGACCGCCCGCGATGAGGTTCAGGATCGTATTCACGGGCTGGAACTGGGTGCGGATGATTATCTGATAAAGCCTTTCTCTTTCACTGAACTGGTTCTGCGCATCCGCACTCTGTTACGTCGCCCTGCAGCCCGTGAGCCTGATGTTTATTCGGTTGCTGACCTGAATCTGGACGTGCTGAGACGTCGTGTGACCCGGCAGGATCAAACCATTGCACTGACCAATAAAGAATTCATGTTGTTGCAACTGCTGATGCGCCGGGAGGGCGAAGTGCTGTCACGGACCATGATCGCCTCACAGGTGTGGGATATGAATTTCGACAGCGACACAAACGTTGTGGATGTCGCGATCAAAAGGTTGCGCGGCAAAGTTGACCGCACCTTTGATGTGAAGCTAATCCACACCGTACGCGGCATCGGTTATGTATGCGAAGTGCGCAATGACTGAATCCCGGCAACCTGAAATGCCAAAACGTGCGATGTCACTGACATTGCGTGCCACATTATTGTTTGCGCTGATTGCCTCGCTGGTGATCAGCGCGGTCGGTTTTTATCTCTATTATTCGATGAATAAAGAGCTGGTGCGCCGTGCAGATTATCAGGTCAGCGGGCGTGTTCAGTATTTTCGCCATCTGCTGGCGAATGAATTCCCCTTGTCTCAGCTGAGCCGCAACCCTGGCCTGTTTGAAAATATGCTGGGCAATGAGCGCGATATTCTGGTTTTTCGCCTGGCAGATCAGAAACCGCTGATTAACGTCAACCCATCACGCCTGAGTTTGCCGCCGGTTGCGCCGGTGCCTGAAGGGGAGCCGCTGACGCTCAAAACAGTGCATTCCCTGACTGCGCCGGATGGCACACCGGTGCGCTTCGCCCGTGCGGCAGTGAAAATACAGGACGGACGGCTCGTCGAAATTACCTCCGGCCATTTCATGACCGAAGAATCGCGCCTGTTAGAAACATTTCGCTGGGAAATTATTGCGGCGGTGCTGTTTGCCTATGTGCTGATTGCTGTGCTGGGCTACATGGTGATTCGCCGCGGGCTGCGGCCGCTGCGCAACATGGCGCAGGAGGCCACACAAATTCATCCGTCCAGCCTGTCAACCCGGCTCAGCACGGAAAATGCACCTCAGGAATTGCAGCTGTTAATCCATTCTTTCAACGACATGCTGGAAAGACTTTCAGAAGGTTATCAGCGTCTGACGCAGTTCTCCGCCGATCTGGCCCATGAAATCCGCACGCCGGTGGGCGCACTGATGGGGCATTGCCAGGTGGCGTTGTATCAGCCACGCTCGGTGGAAGAGTATGAAACGCTGCTGGCAAACAATATGGAAGAGCTGGAACGTATTTCCCGCATGGTGGAAAACATCCTGTTTCTTGCCCGTGCTTCTGATGCGCGTTCGGTACTGACGATTACCAGCATTGATGTATCGTCCGAAATTACCCGTATACAAGAATATTTCGAAGGGTTGGCTGATGAACGCGAGATGACGCTGCGGGGAGAAGGTGAGGGTGTTCTCTTTGCTGATGCAATGCTGTTTCAGCGTGCGCTCAGTAATCTGGTGGCAAATGCTGTGCGCTATGGTCGTGAAGGCAGCGCTATCGTATTGCGCGCAGAGCCTGACGCAAAAGGGATGAATATCCATGTGATCAGCCAGGGAACCCCCATTTTGCCGGAGAAACTGAGCAAGCTTTTCGATCGCTTTTACCGGGCCGACGCATCGCGCAGCGAAGGGGGCAGTTCGAGCGGCCTGGGATTATCCATCGTTCAGGCCATCATGGCGCTGCATCAGGGAAGTGTTCGGGTAACCAGTTCTGCGCAAGGTGAGACAATATTTACGTTGTCGTTCCCGGGCCAAATATCAGAAAAGGATCACAAGCTTTCTTAATAATTCCTCAACGGCTCCGAAAAAATTCAGAAAATTTTAAAGAAATGACATTTTTTACTTATTGATAAGTAAGGGTTTCGTTAATTTAGTTACATTATCACAATGGCAGAAGCCTTTAGAGTTGAACAAAAATGCTCGTCCCGGGGTCTGAATAAGCCAAAGGAGTGGGTTCCATCCTCCGGTTCGAACGGTCAGTACGACGTAAACAGACTCACAAAAGAGCCATTTATTACTAATGCATAAAATACGTTCACTTTCGCTGCAGAGCATTTCTGTTTTCATTGCGCTTTATCTTGGGATTTTGTTAAACCTTCCGATTTTTTTCCGTCGTTATCACCAGTTGCATTATGACAATGCGCTGTCGGTCGTGGTTGAGATGGTGGCGTGCTTTGCCCTGGTTTACTTCCTTTGTATGCTCCTCTCTTATACCGGCAAAACGGTTTTTCGTGTGCTGATGAGCGCCATTGTGATTTCCTCGGCGGCAGCCAGTTATTACATGATTCTGTTCAACGTCGATATCGGCTACGGGATTTTGGCGGCGGCATTAGCATCAGATTCTATTGATTTGTCGAAAGAATCTGTCGGTACGCATTTTATGGCGTGGACGGTGTTGGTGAGTTTACTTCCGGTCCTGCTGTTGTGGCTAAGTAAGATGCCCGGTGCTGCACTGACGCAAACTACGTTTAAAAAAATGGCGGTGAAAACCAGCCTGTTGGTGCTCTCCGGTCTGCTTTGCTACATGCCGCTTCGCCTGATGGGAAAAGTGCAGGACAGCCACGACAAAGTGAACAACCGCACGACGGCAAGTTATGGCGGAGTGGTCGCCGGCACTTACTCCCCGTCTAACTGGCTTTCTGCCCTGGGTCTGTTTTCCTATAGCAGCTACAGCAAGGCGGAAGACAACAAAAACCTTTACGATCCCGCCAGGCATTTCACCTATAACGCACCGGCTGATGCCAAAGATATGTATGTGATCTTTATCATTGGCGAGAGTGCGCGCCGTGACCATATGGGCGTGTATGGCTATGAGCGCGATAACACACCCAATCTCGATAAAGAGAAAAATCTCGTCGCTTTGCAGGGGTATTCGTGCGACACCGCCACCAAGCTTTCCCTGCGCTGTATGTTTGTGCGCGAGGGCGGGGCATCTGAAGCGCCACAGCGCACCCTGAAAGAGGCCAACGTCTTTTCTGTGCTGAAAAGCAATGGCTGGAGTTCGGAGCTTTACTCCATGCAAAGTGAAGCCTGGTTCTATAATAAAACCCGGGCTGATGATTATTCCTTGCGCGAAAGTATCGCGTCAGAAAAACGCAATGCAGGTAAGCCGGTGGATGACATGCTGCTGGTGGACGAAATGAAAGATTCGATGGCGAATCATCCTGAGGGTAAGCATCTGATTATTCTGCATACCAAAGGCTCCCATTACCTGTATTCAGAACGTTATCCGCGCTCATTTGCCAAATATCAGCCGGAATGTATGGGTATTGATGATTCTTGTTCTACCGAAGAAATGATCAACGCCTACGATAACTCGCTGTTGTACACAGATTATTTCCTTTCGCAGGTATTCGACCAATTGCGGGATAAGAATGCGATTGTGTTCTATGCCTCCGATCATGGTGAATCGATTTCCAAAAGCATGCATTTCCACGGTACGCCGCGTGATCATGCGCCAATTGAGCAACGCACTGTGCCGATCATGGTCTGGGCTTCTGATAAATTCCTGTCTAACGATCAGAACAGGGCCAGTTTCGAGCAGTTGCAAAAAATGGCGGCTGAGAAGAAGCCGGCTTTCCATGAAAAGCTGTATGACACTATCCTGGGTTGTATCGGTTATACCTCACCAAATGGTGGGATCGTCGAGCAGCATAACTGGTGCCATGTGCCTGCTCAGGCTGAGGCCGCGAAGTAACACCGCTAAAACCGCCGCCTTTTTCTGATGAATGAAAAAGGCGGCGACATCCTCCCTGTTTTTAAGCCACAATCGGTTAACAAAATTCCCGTCATACTTCACGTTGCATGTGCGTTGGCTACGCTTACTCACCCGAATCACTGACTTATGTCAGCTCATCGGGATTCCTCAGCTTGCCGCCTTCCTGCAATGCGAATTATCTAGGGTATTACTAATTGATTTCTCTTTATCAGGGCTGATAACCGATGCAAGCACTCCGAATTATCGTCTGCGTTCTGACGGTCATCATGACCTTACTGACGCTGCTTCCTCTTTCCAAAAATCAGCGCTGGTGGGTGCGTGTGTGGGATTTCCCGCGCCTGCAAATGGTTTCCCTTTGTCTGCTTTTTCTGCTGACTGAACTGCTGATTTTGCCGTTTGACGGCGTGCTGACCGGCATCGTGATTATCCTGACAGTTGCCTGCATGGCGTATCAGGGGTGGTGGATCCTGCCCTACACCCGTTTATATCGGGTACAGGTGAAGAAAACGGTGCCCAACGGCCATTCGCGTATCAAAATCATGAACAGCAATGTGCTCACTACCAACCGGGAGAGCGCGCAGTTACTCAGTCAGATTCAGGAACATAAACCGGACATCATCGTGCTGCTGGAAACCGACCAGTGGTGGGAGGACCAGATGACCCCGCTGGAGGCCGATTACCCGCACAGCCTGCGCTGCCCGCTGGACAACCTCTACGGTATGCACGTCTATTCGCGTTTGCCGATGCACGGCGAGCAGATTCAGTTTCTGGTGGCGAAAGATATTCCTTCCATGCATTTTCGCGCAGAACTGCCGTCGGGCGAACAGGTGGTGCTTCACTGTCTGCACCCGAGGCCGCCAAGCCCGACCGAAGCGGATGAATCAACCGCCCGTGATGGCGAGCTGATCGCCGTCGGGCATACCGCCGCGAAAGCGCATTTCCCGACCATCGTGACCGGTGACCTGAATGACGTGGCGTGGTCACGCACCACCCGGTTATTTATGAAAATCAGCGGATTGCTCGATCCGCGTCGTGGCCGGGGTATGTACAATACTTTTCACGCCAGCTATCCGTTTTTGCGCTGGCCGCTGGATCATGTTTTCCACAGCAAAGACTTCACGCTGATTGATCTGAAACGGCTGGATTTCATGGGCTCCGATCACTTCCCGATCCTGGTCGAACTTGCGCTGACGCCTTGTCAGGGGAAAGATCAGGAACCGCTGGAAATCGAAAGCGACGATCTGGAAGAAGCCAGGGAAAAATTGGAACTGGCGGGTGTAAAACTTACGGATATCTATCCGCACAATAAAAATCCTGCCAATAACAAATAATGTGAGGGCTTACGGGCTTAAACCATGACCACTGAACGTGACCGTTTGCCGCTGGCCGAAGACTTACGGGTTTTTCTGGCGGTGGTGAACAAGCAAAGCTTTGCTGCGGCGGCGACCGAACTCGGGCAGTCTCCGGCCTATGTCAGTAAGCGTATTCAGATCCTCGAAGAGTCCCTGAACGCCCGTTTGCTGCACCGTTCGACCCGTGGCGTTCGCCTGACTGAAGATGGCGAACGGGCGCAACGCTGGGCGCTGCAAATTCTCGACACGTTCGATCAGTTTATTGGTGATGTTTCAGATTCCCGCAGCGAGGTACGCGGCAACGTGCATATTTGCAGTTCGTTCGGTTTCGGACGCTGCCACGTTGCGCCCGCAGTTGCAGAACTTGCCGAACGTTATCCGCAGCTTAACCTGCGACTCGACCTGTTTGACCGGGTTGTTGATCTGGTCGCCGAAGGCATTGATCTCGAAATTCTGGTCGGCGATGACATTCCCGAACAACACATCGGTAAAAAACTCGCGCAGCATCAGCGTATTCTTTGCGCGTCTCCCCGGTATCTGGCCACGCACGGCGAACCCGGTTCGCCGGACGCCCTGACGCAACACCAGTGTCTGGTGCTCAGAGAACGTGACAACCCGTTTGGCATCTGGTCGCTGACCGGAGAAGGGCAGGAACAGCGCGTCCGGGTAAAAGGCGTGTTGTCATCTAACAGCGGCGAAGTGGTGTTGCAGTGGGCGCTGAAACACCACGGAATTATTTTGCGCTCTGAGTGGGACGTCCGGCCATACATCGACCGGGGCGAACTGGTGCAGGTTTTACCGCAGTTTTCCCAGCCCGCCAGCGTCTGGGCGGTCTATCCCACACGGCTGGCAGATTCTGCAAAACTGCGGGTTTGCGTTGAATTCCTGCATCAGCGCTTTAGCCAGTTACTGAAATAACGTTTTCACGCCAGCCACGGGTTACGCTGCAAATGCGCCTGCTGAAATTCACGGATTTCATCGCTGTATCGCAGCGTATTCCCCACCGCATCCAGCCCGTTGAGCAGGGACATTTTGCTGAGTTCGTCGATGTTGAAAGCGATCTCTTTACCGTCGTGTAAGCTTATGGTTTGTGCCGGTAAATCGACGGTAATTTTGTTGCTTTCCGCCTGCATAATCTGTTCAGCCAGCTGTGCCCATTGATCGGGTGTGAGCTGTACGGTGAGCACGCCGTTACGCTGGCAGTTGTCGAAAAAGATCCCCGCAAACGTGGTGCCGATCAGCGCCCGTATTCCCAGTTGTTTCAGCCCCCACACCGCATGTTCGCGGCTGGAGCCACAGCCAAAGTTCGGGCCGACCAGCAGAAATTTGGCCTCCTGCCATCCGGGCTGGTTGAGGATAAATGCCGGATCGGGTGAGCCGTCGGCCTGAAAGCGCAAATCAAAGAAAACGCCCTGGTCCAGACCGCTGCGGTCGATGCCTTTCAGAAACTGCTTCGGCATAATCACATCGGTATCGACGTTGGCCGCCGGGAAGGGCGCGGCTGCGCCGGTTAACACGGTAAATGCTTGCATGTTTTTCTCCTCACACTTCGCGAACATCGGTCAGATGGCCGCAAATTGCGGCGGCGGCAACCATCGCCGGGCTCATCAGATGGGTTCGCGCACCGGCACCCTGACGGCCTTCGAAATTACGGTTGGTGCTCGACGCACACCGGTCGCCCGGCGACAACACGTCGTCATTCATTGCCAGACACATTGAACAGCCGGACTGCCGCCATTCAAAACCGGCTTCAATAAAAATCTCCGCCAGCCCTTCGGCTTCGGCCTGCGCGCGCACCTGGCTTGAGCCGGGAACGATCATCGCCCGAACCTCTGACGCCACTTTTTTGCCACGCACAACGTCGGCGGCGGCGCGCAAATCTTCAATGCGCGCATTGGTGCAGGAGCCGATAAAGGCATGGCTGATACCGATGCTGTTAAGCGGTTGCCCGGCACGTAATCCCATATAGCTGAGTGCGCGTTGCAGGTCTTTGCGCCGTGCGGCATCAGGTTCAGACTCCGGATCGGGTACGTGTCCGCCAATCGCCAATGCCTGATCCGGGCTGGTTCCCCAGCTGACCATCGGGGCGATATCTGCGGCGCTCAGCTCAACTTCGCGGTCAAACACGGCGTCCGGGTCACTGCGCAGCGTACGCCAGACGTCGATGGCCTCCAGCCATTGCTGGCCTTTTGGCGCGCGGGGTTTGTCTTTCAGGTAAGCAAACACTTTGTCATCCGGTGCCATAAACGCTCCGCGCGCACCGGCTTCCACCGCCATATTGCAGATGGTCATGCGGCCTTCGACGCTCAGCATATCGATGCCCTGACCGCAGAACTCGATGGCATAACCCGTTGCTCCAGAAGCGCCGATTTTCGCCACCAGCGCCATTACCACGTCTTTGGCGGTAATGCCGTTGTGCAGCTCGCCATTTACCGTCACTCGCAGGGTTTTCAGGCGTTTGTAGACCAGCGTCTGGGTTGCCAGCAAATGTTCAATTTCTGATGTGCCGATACCAAAACCGAATGCGCCGAGCGCGCCATAGGTAGTGGTGTGGCTGTCACCGGCGGCAATCACCATGCCCGGCAAGATAAAGCCCTGCTCCGGCGCGACCACGTGTTCAATGCCCTGGCGGGAATCAAGAATATCAAACAGCTCAATACCAAATTCTGCGCAGTTCTCGGCCAGATACGAAACCTGCCGCGCGCCACCGGCGTCCGGCATCTGGCGTGTGCGCAAAGGCGCAGTCGGATTGACGTGATCGACCACTGCCAGTGATGTTTCCGGTCGCCAGACGCGACGGCCCGCGTCGCGCAAACCGCTGAAGGCCTGCGGGCTGGTGTATTCGTTAATTACCTGCCGGTCGATGTACAGCAACACGTGCCCTTTGTCGTCCAGCGTGCGGACGGTGTGGCTGTCGATGTGCTTTTCATACAGCGTTTTTGGCTTCATTTCATTGCCCTGATGAACGTAATGGATAATGCCAGCGTCGCAAAATTACCCGTTCCCGGGCAACGGCCTGAGTGTGGTGTCTCAAAACACAGATCGTGAAGCGGCAATCTTCATTTGTGACCTTGTTGCTGAAAAGCCAGCGACTAAGATGGGTAAAAAAGGAGAACACCCATGTTTGAACATTTTACCCAAGGCCGTATGCAGGTCAGCGGAACGGAGATCGCTTACCGGATCGCCGGGCAGGGCGAGCCTCTGCTGTTACTGCACGGACACCCGCAAACACAGGCTATCTGGCATAAAGTCGCGCCGTTTCTGACGTCTCAGTTCACCGTCGTTCTGGCCGATTTGCGTGGCTATGGCGACAGCGGCAAACCCGAACCCGATGCGGAACATCTGCGCTACAGCAAACGCGAAATGGCGCGAGACCAGCAGGAGTTAATGGCCGCCCTCGGCTTCAGCCGGTTCAGCGTTATTGCCCATGACCGGGGTGCCCGCGTGGCGCACCGGCTGGCGCTGGATCATCCACAGGCCGTTAAACGCCTGGTGCTGATGGATATCGCGCCGACGCTTTCTATGTATCAGCAAACCAATGAAGCTTTTGCCCGTGCTTACTGGCACTGGTTTTTCCTGATCCGCCCGGCGCCGCTGCCGGAAACGCTGATCACCGCCGATCCGGATCAGTATCTGCGCAGCGTCATGGGCAGCCGCAGCGGCGGTATGCAGCCTTTCACCGACGAAGCTTACGCAGATTATTTGCGCTGTCTCCAACAAAATGGAACGGCGCGCGGGATTTGCGAGGACTACCGGGCGTCGGCAAGTATCGACCTGCAACACGACAAAGAAGATCTGGATGCAGCCCGCAAACTGAGTTGTCCGTTGCTGGTGCTTTGGGGCGCGAAAGGCACGGTCGGTCAATGTTTTGCGCCGCTGGAAGAGTGGCGCAAAGTTGCGGAAGACGTGCAGGGGGAAGCGCTGCCTTGCGGCCATTATATTGCCGAAGAACAACCGGAACTGCTGCTGGAGAAGGTGTTACCTTTTTTGCGATAAAAGCCATGCTAAGCTGACAAACATTAAACTGAAGTCAGTTTTGCGGGATGTCCTGGAAAAATGGGCGATTCCGCTGGCATGAGATGAGTTGATATCCAATAGTGCGTCCTGCCGATCATTTATACAGGACATAACGATGTTTAATTTGCCAGCCAGATGTTTAAAAGGTACATTTTACCTGTACATGTTTTATGTACCTTTAACGTAAAGGGCAAATAATTATGAAAGAATTTAACTACACCGATGCCCGTCAAAATCTAGCTGATGTTATTCAGATGGCTGCAGAGGGTGAGCCAGTCACCATTACCCGCCGGGGTAAAGCGCCAGCTGTGATCATCAGTGCAGAAGAATATGCGGCATTCCTCAAACACAAGCTTGACCGCGAATTCGAAGAAATGATGGGAGTTCATGGTGATGCGATACGTGCTTTGGCTGACAGATGAATGAATTAAAATTTATTTCCGCAGAGGAGATAATAGGTTTTCATGAAAGAATTCTAATGACGCCTCCGGGTGTACAAGGCTTTTCAGATCCGGGCAGGGTAGAAGCAATTATCTCAAGAGTTATCAATTTGCATGAATATGAAAGTATCAGCGATGTGATCACTTTGGGGGCAGCGCATTTGATTGCTGTGGCGCGAGGGCATGTTTTCACCGATGGTAACAAACGAACCGCGCTGATGGTCGTCCTGATTTTTCTCCGGCGTAATGGTGTGAGTCTGGTCAAAAGCGACTCACTCGTTCAGCTGACCGTTGATTGTGCTGAAGGTGCGGTTAACTTGCCTGAAGCCGCAGCGAAACTAAGATTACTGATTAACCATTAAAAAACCCGCTTTCGCGGGTTTTTGTGAGTCTGTGTTAAACCGGTTGTTCCGGGAATGTCAGCGTATTCCCCGGCGCTTCGCGGTTAATATGCAGGAAATTCAGATGGCGTTCGTACTGATCCAGAATGTCATTGATCACCTGATGTTTGGTGAAGTCCATCAGGTCATTGCCCTGCGTGCCTTCTAGCAGGAACGTCTCCAGCCGGTAATAGTGCGATTTCCCGGCGCGGGCGCGGTAGGTAAACGCCGGAACCGCGTAACGTACCGGCCAGATCTGGTACACAAAGTTCTGCTCTTCGCCCAGCGCCACCTGCAATTCCAGCGGCCCGATTTTTTCATCTTCCTGCGGCTCATGTTCGTTGAACGTGACTTTCGCGCCGCGCAATTCCAGTTCCTGCGCCACTTCCTGCATCGCCGGACGGCACACGGTATCCATCATTTTTTGTGTATGGCGCGTGCCCGGATAATTCATGACCCGTGAAAGGCGTTGCTTCCAGTTCAGCGCCGCGTCGCTCGTCGCCGGAAGCGGTGCCAGCGATTGCTGGGTGCTGGCGCGGCGGTAATCTTCCAGACGCAGGGATTTATACAGCCCGGCCATGATGAAGAAAATCACAAAACTGAACGGCAGCCCCATGATGACCGTGGTGTTTTGCAGTGCAGAAACGCCGTCGGTCATCAGCATGCCGAGCGTCAGCACGCCGATGGTGACTGACCAGAAAATCCGTAACCAGTTCGGCGCATCGTTGTTAATATCCGCCAGTTTTGAGGTGAAGTTCCCCAGTACCAGCGAACCGGAATCCGCCGAGGTGACATAAAACAGCAGGCCGGTGATGGTCGCGACAGACGCACTGAGCGTAAAGCCCGGATACTGCGCCAGCAGGCTGTAAACGCCGCGCTCAGGGTGCGAGATCACTTCGTTCGCAAAATCCAGATTGCCGTGCAGAATCTGATACAGCGCGCTGTTACCGAAAATCGACAGCCACAGCAGGGTGAAGACGAACGGGATGATAAGCGTCCCCAGCACAAACTGGCGGATGGTGCGGCCACGGGAAATACGCGCCAGGAACAGGCCGACAAACGGCGACCACGCCACCCACCACGCCCAGAAGAACAGCGTCCAGCTGTTCATCCACTCTGTCGGGCGGTCGAACGCAAAGGTGTTCAGCGTCATCCCCATAAACCGGTTGATGTAATCGCCGATATTCAGTACCAGCGCGTTCAGCAGGAATTCGGTGTTGCCGAAGAACAGCAGGAACAGAATCAGCCCCAGCGCCAGCAGCACGTTCAGCTCCGAAAGAATACGGATGCCTTTATTCACGCCGGACGTGACCGAGACCGTCGCCATGATCACCGACAGCAAAATCAGCGCTGCCTGCACGGTCAGGTTTTCCGGAATATGGAACAGCACTTTCAGCCCGTAGTTCAGCTGCACAACGCCGATCCCAAGCGTTGTTGCAATCCCAAAAATTGTCCCGACGACGGCGGCGATATCCACGCTGTGGCCGATAGGCCCGTTGATTCGCTTGCCAAAAATCGGGTAGAGCGCCGAACGGATGGTCAGCGGCAGGTTATAACGGTAGCTGAAATACCCGAGCGCGATACCCATCAGCGCGTACATCGCCCAGCCGGTCAGCCCGTAGTGAAACAACGTCCAGGTCATCGCCTGTCGTGCGGCTTCCAGCGTCTGGCCGTTGCCTTCCGGCGGTAACATGTATTGCGTTACCGGTTCGGCGACCGAGAAAAACATCAGGTCGATGCCGATCCCGGCAGCAAATAACATCGCCGCCCAGCTCATCATGCTGAATTCGGGTTTGGATTGTTCAGGGCCTAACTTGATCGAACCGAAGCGCGAGCAGGCTATGAACACTACAAACACGATGTACAGCGTCGCCGCCAGCATGTAATACCAGCCGAAGGTGGCGGATACCCAGTTGAGCGTCAGGCTGATCCATTTTCCCGATAAATCGGTGAAGAAAATGGTCATCAAAGTGAAGGCTAAAATCAGACCGGCGGAGGTGAAAAATACCACCTTGTTGAGCTGGTCACGTGGTTTCTCAGGTAATTTCTCTTTCGTATCGGCAATCGCCATCTTTTCCCCTGTCTTGTTAATTATTCACTGTTTTTCAATAAATTGGCGCTAAATTCATCTCAATAATCATACAAAATACTAACGTATTGGTAATAAAATATATGCATTTTTAATTGAACGTTCAATCAAAAAAAAGTTAAATAGGTGACGTCAGAGCGTTAACAAGGTTGGACGAAAGCGTAAAAAAACGGTTTTTTAAGCGCGTCTCAACCCGCTCATTTTCAGGAGCCGGATCCATGCCCAAAGTAGGAATGCAGCCCATCAGACGGCAGCAATTGATTGAGGCAACGCTGGCCGCAGTGAACGAAGTCGGGATGCACGATGCCTCGATTTCGCAAATTGCGCGCCGCGCAGGCGTCTCCAACGGCATCATCAGTCACTATTTTCGTGACAAGAATGGGCTGCTGGAAGCGACCATGCGCTATCTGCTCAGTCATCTGGGGGAAGGGGTGCAGTTGCGGTTGTCGCAACTGACGGATACCGCACCGACGGCGCGGCTGCATGCGATTGCAGAAGCCAATTTTGACGACAGTCAGACCAACAGCGCGGCGATGAAAACCTGGCTGGCCTTCTGGGCGAGCAGCATGCATCACCCGCAGTTGTACCGGCTGCAACAGGTCAACAGCCGCCGGCTCTATTCAAATTTATGTTCTGAATTCAGGCATTTTCTGCCCAAAGGCGAAGCGCGACTCGCGGCGCAAAGTACCGCTGCACTGATTGACGGCCTGTGGCTGCGCGGTGCGCTGAGCGGTAAGGAATTTAACCGCGCCGAGGCGATGCAAATTACCCGCCGCCACATTGAGTCGCAGCTGGTTACGCCGTAATTCACGCAGAGAATCCATCAGACCGCACAGACCGAGGAGAGATTTATGTCCCGCTACGGCAAGCAAAAACTTTATATCAACGGGCATTTTCAGGACAGTACCGGGGATGACACCTTCGACGCCGTGAATCCGGCCAATGGCGAAGTGATTGCGCAGGTGCAATCCGCCACGCACGCAGACGTTGATCTGGCGGTGAAAGCCGCGCAAAAAGGCCAGAAAGTCTGGGCAGCGATGACGGCCATGAGCCGTTCGCGCATCCTGCGCCGTGCGGTAGATATTCTGCGCGACCGCAACGATGAGCTGGCGGCGATAGAAACCGCCGACACCGGTAAACCGCTGTCCGAAACGCTGGCAGTAGATATCGTGACCGGCGCAGACGTGCTGGAATACTACGCCGGATTAATTCCTGCCATCGAAGGCCAGCAGATCCCGCTGCGCGATTCTTCCTTTGTCTACACCCGCCGCGAACCGCTGGGCGTGGTGGCCGGGATCGGCGCGTGGAATTACCCGATTCAGATTGCGTTGTGGAAATCTGCACCCGCGCTGGCGGCCGGTAACGCGATGGTCTTCAAGCCAAGTGAAAATACGTCACTGACCGCACTGAAACTGGCGGAAATTTACACCGAAGCCGGCGTGCCGGACGGCGTATTCAGCGTCGTCACCGGTGCGGCAGACGTCGGGCAGGCATTAACGGATCATCCTGACATCGCCAAAGTGTCTTTCACCGGCGGCATCAAAACCGGCAAGAAAGTGATGGCCAGCGCGTCGGCATCGACCCTGAAAGAAGTAACGATGGAACTCGGTGGCAAATCTCCGCTCATTATTTTTGACGACGCGGATCTCGATAAAGCTGCCGACATCGCCATGATGGCGAATTTTTACAGCTCGGGGCAGGTCTGCACCAACGGTACGCGCGTATTCATTCCGAAATCGCTGCACAAAGCCTTCGAAGCCAAAGTGCTCGAGCGCGTGAAACGCATTCGTTTGGGTGATCCGACGGATGAGAACGTCAACTTCGGCCCGCTGGTCAGCTTCGCGCACATGGAATCTGTGCTGCGTTATATCGAAAGCGGTAAACGCGAAGGCGCAACGCTGCTGACCGGCGGCGAACGCGTCACCACCGGCGACTTTGCCCGTGGCGCTTACGTTGCCCCGACGGTCTTTACCGACTGCCGAGATGACATGCTGATCGTCCGTGAAGAAATCTTCGGGCCGGTGATGAGCATCCTGACCTATGAGAGCGAAGAAGAAGTGATCCGCCGCGCCAACGATACCGAATACGGTCTGGCCGCCGGGCTGGTCACGCAAGATCTCAACCGCGCGCATCGCGTGATCCACAAGCTGGAAGCCGGGATTTGCTGGATCAACACCTGGGGCGAATCCGCCGCAGAAATGCCGGTGGGCGGTTACAAACATTCCGGCGTCGGGCGCGAAAACGGCGTCACCACGCTTGAGCATTACACCCAAATCAAATCCGTGCAGGTCGAACTGGGCGAATTCAGCTCAGTCTTTTAATCCGCCGCAACAGAGGAGATTTTAATGGATTACGATTACATCATTATTGGTGCCGGTTCTGCCGGCAACGTACTCGCCACCCGACTGACCGAAGACAGCGCCGTCAATGTACTGCTGCTCGAAGCCGGTGGCCCGGATTATCGTCTGGATTTCCGCACGCAGATGCCTGCCGCACTGGCTTTCCCGTTGCAGGGGCGTCGTTATAACTGGGCGTATGAAACCGACCCGGAGCCGCACATGAACAACCGCCGTATGGAATGCGGACGCGGCAAAGGGCTGGGTGGTTCGTCGCTGATCAATGGCATGTGTTACATCCGCGGTAACGCGATGGATTTCGACAACTGGGCAAAAGCGCCGGGGCTGGAAGACTGGAGTTATCTGGATTGCCTGCCGTATTTCCGCAAGGCAGAAACCCGCGATATCGGCCCGAATGATTTTCACGGTGGCGATGGCCCGGTGAGCGTCGCGACGCCTAAAAAAGGCAACAATCCGTTATTCCACGCGATGATTGAAGCGGGCGTTCAGGCCGGTTATCCGCGCACTGACGATCTGAACGGGTATCAGCAGGAAGGTTTTGGCCCGATGGACCGGACCGTTACGCCGAAAGGTCGACGCGCCAGTACCGCTCGCGGTTATCTTGATCAGGCAAAACCGCGCGCGAACCTGACTATCGTCACGCACGCCATGACCGACAGAATCCTCTTTGAAGGCAAACGCGCCGTTGGCGTCAGCTATTTCAAAGGTGACGGCGATAAAGCGGTGAAGGCCAAAGCGAAGCGGGAAGTGTTGCTGTGCAGCGGCGCGATAGCCTCTCCGCAAATTCTGCAACGTTCGGGCGTTGGCCCGGCAGAATTGCTCAATAAGCTGGATATTCCGGTGGTGCATGATTTGCCGGGCGTCGGCGAGAATTTGCAGGATCACCTGGAAATGTACCTGCAATACAGCTGTACCCGGCCGGTTTCACTGTATCCGGCCTTGCAGATGCACAATCAGCCCGCGATCGGTGCGGAATGGTTGTTCAAAGGCACCGGCGTTGGCGCGAGTAATCAGTTCGAAGCGGGCGGCTTTATCCGCAGCCGTGAAGAATTTGCGTGGCCGAATATTCAGTATCACTTCCTGCCGGTGGCGATTAACTACAACGGCAGTAACGCGGTGAAAGAGCACGGTTTCCAGGCGCACGTAGGCTCGATGCGTTCACCGAGCCGCGGACGCATACAGGTGAAATCGAAAGATCCGCATCAGCATCCGAGCATTTTGTTTAACTACATGGCGAGCGAGCAGGACTGGCAGGAATTCCGCGATGCGATCCGCATCACGCGTGAAATCATGGCTCAACCGGCGCTGGATGCTTATCGTGGCCGTGAAATCAGCCCGGGCAAACATGTGCAGACCGACGAAGAGCTGGACGCGTTTATCCGCGAACATGCGGAAACGGCGTTCCACCCGTCCTGTTCGTGCAAAATGGGCACCGACGACATGGCGGTAGTGGACGGGCAGGGACGTGTTCACGGCACCGAAGCGCTGCGTGTGGTCGATGCTTCCATCATGCCGCAAATCATCACCGGCAACCTGAACGCCACGACGATCATGATCGCCGAGAAGATTGCCGACAAAATCCGCGGACGTCAGCCTTTGCCGCGCAGCACGGCGGATTACTACACCGCAGGCGACGCGCCGGTACGCACCGGACCATTAAAAAAATCTGCCTGAATGTTTTTACAGGCTGGTTACAAATAGCCTTTAAGGCATGATACAAAGAGATATTCTTCGGGATATCTCTTTTTTTTTTGCAGCCAGATAACGGCGAATTCAGGTAAGGGCGGGGCATCTATTCATGAGCGAATCTTCTTCTCTCCACTGGCAGGATTATCATCACAGCGAACTTAACGCCGCGCAGATTTACGCCATTCTGGCCCTGCGCAGCGAAGTGTTTGTGGTTGAGCAAGCCTGTGTTTATCAGGATATCGACGGGCAGGATCTGGCTGGTGAAAACCGTCATATCGTTGCATGGCTCGGCGGGAAACCGGCGGCGTATGCGCGTATTTTGCGTCATGAAGATGACGTCGCCATCGGACGTGTGATCGTCGCGCCTTCCGCCCGTGGCCTGAAACTGGGCTACCAGTTGATGGAACAGGCGCTGGCGGCGTGCCAGAAACACTGGCCGGGCGAGCGGATTGCGATTTCCGCGCAGGCGCACTTACAACAGTTTTACGGCAGACTGGGGTTTGTGGCGTATACGGAGATTTATGATGAAGATGGGATCGCGCATGTAGGGATGGAGTTTAAGGTTTAGTTTTCAATTTCAACTTCAACTTTAAGGTCAAAACCGTGGGCGTCGGCCCACACCAACGTCAAGGTCGTGGGCATCGGCCCACACCGACCAAAGACCCGGTAACGCGCGGGTCTCTGGACTCTGCGCTTTTTTAACTGCGCGCTACCGCTTGATGGCTATGTTTCAGGTGCCACAGCTATTGCCGCAAAATCCCGCCGCTGCGCGGTTCCCTCCTCTCGGGTTACAAACCGCGCGAACAGATACGCGGTTTTCCACCTCTCGCTACGGCGTGATTTTTGAAAGCGGCTGGGGGCTTATCTAAATTCAAAGGTATCCTGTTTTCATACTTAATTTCTGGTGAAACCGCCTGTTCATTTTTTAAAAAACAATTAGCGGTGAGGTTGTGAATTAGAAAGCTTGTGGCCGCTTTCAAAACGACGTTGAGAGAGTGGTGAGAAACAGCGAGAGTGTTTTTTCGAGCCGGTTCGAACCCGAAGCGAAAGAACCGCGCAGCGGCGGCGTTTGCGGCACTCGCCGGAGTTGCTGAAACAATGCCAACGAGCGGTAGCGCGCAGTGAAAAGACGCGAGAGATCCAAGAGAGGCCCGTCCTGGCCTCTTTTGGGCGGTTTCGGCACGATGAATTAAGTGATCACCGCTCATGAGAAACCGAAATTTTCTCGATCAAATATGAAATCCCCGGTGCAGCCGCCTCATTCCCAATAAGCTGGCTCCCCAAACTTCTCCACCAGATAATCAATCACCACCCGCACCTTAACTGAAGCCCTGCGGGCATTCGGATACAACGCCGAGATAGTCTGTGGTTCCGGCGACGTGGAAACCTGGTACTCAGGCAATACGCTCACCAGAGTTCCGGCGCGCAGCGCATCGCCAATCAGCCAGGTTGGGAAAACCACTAACCCCATTCCGCCGATGGCTGCCTGCGTCAGGGTTTCAGCGTTATTGCTGGTGAGAGCGCCGCGCAGGTTCCATGAACGCCATTCTTTTTCCGGCTGGCGGAAGTACCAGCGCTGGGAACCGGCAAACCCTTTAAAAACCAGACAACTGTGGTTTGAAAGATCGTCCGGCGTAGCAGGAATGCCCGCACGGGCGAGATATGCCGGGCTGGCGGCGAGACGGAAATTCTGGTGCCCGAGCGTTCGTGCCTGAAGGGTGGAATCGGCCATGACGCCAATCCGGATAAGAAGATCGACGCTGTCCTGCAACGGATCGATGAAATCATCCGTCTGCATCAGTTCGATGTTCAGCCGGGGAAAACGCGTACTCAGTTCCGCCAGCCAGGGCGCAACATGACGCTGACCAAAAACTACCGGCGCATTAATTCGTACCAGCCCGCCCGGTTCGCTGCTTTGTTCCTGTAAATCCTGCTCGGCGAGATCCAGCTGCGTCAGCACCTGACGCGCATGCTCCGCCAGTAACTTTCCGGATTCTGTCGGGCTGACCGCCCGCGTGTTGCGGTACAGCAACTGCGTCTGTAAAGCCTGCTCCAGCTGGGCAATAACGCGTGAAACCGTGGACGGTGACATCGCTTCGCGTCGCGCCACTTCGGAGAAATTCCCCTGGTCGAGCACCGCCACAAACAGGCGCAAAGACTGGATGTTGATCTGATTGAAGCTTTTCATCTGTGCGATTCCTGCAAAGGTATTTTCCTGATTGTGCTGTTTTTCGCATAACGTTGTCACGCTATAGTCGCCGCTTCTTAAATACCGGGCAGTAAAAATAATGAGAACAGGGCAATGATGAATCTGATGTTAATTCCGCTGGTCGTTCTGGCGGGGATGGGGCTTTCACTGGAGGCGGGGCTTATCGGCCCGCTGGGAACAGAAGTCGGGCACTTATGGGCGACGCTCAGCATTTTTGGCGTCGGCGCGGTGCTGACCGGTTTACTGGTGCTGTTTTTCAGCCCGCGGAATGCGCCTTCTTACACTCAGCAACCCGGCTGGCAACTGCTCGGCGGCGTGCTGGGGCCGGTGTATGTCGTGGTGCTGACTATTGCGACACCGGTGATTGGTATCGGGATGACGATGATCGCGATTTTGTCCGGGCAGGTGGCGAAAAGTGTTCTGATCGACCATTTCGGCTGGTTTGGCACACCGCATAAAAAAGTGGGCGGTGAACGCCTGCTGGCGCTGGTGTTTATTGTTGCTGCACTTGTTCTGATTGCCTGGGGTTAACCAATGACTGAAATGATTATGATTGTTCTGGCTATCGTGGCCGGTGCGGCGCTGAGTATGCAGGCGGCGGTAAACGGGCAACTGGGCGAAAAGGTCGGCGTCCTGAAAAGCGCATTTCTGACGTTCAGCGTCGGCGCGGCCATCACGGCGGTGCTGATTCTGTTTCTGCAAACGCCGCAGCAGGCAACGTTGCTCACCGTACCCAAATGGCAGCTAATGGGCGCGTTATTTGGTGTGCCTTACATCATTGTGATGGTGACAGCCGTGCCGCGGGTAGGGACGGCGGTCGCTACGGTCGCCGTGATTTTAGGGCAACTGGCGATGGGAATGCTCATCGACAATTTCGGCTGGCTGGATAACCCGCAAATCGCGCTGTCATGGCACCGTCTCGCGGCGATCCCCTGCCTGATTATCGCACTGGCGCTTATTTACCGGAGCAACCGGAAAGCAGCATAAGAACGTGAGTGCGGCGATTTGCCTCATGCCTTGTTACTGGCAAACTCACTATTGCAGACGCGGGTCAAACATCATGGGCTCGCGTTCTACGGAATCCAGCAACTGTGCGAAATCGGGATGCTGCGGATTGAGCAGCACGTTATATTCCGTCGGGACTATCACTGACGGAACCCTCAGCCCGACGTATTCACCGTCTGCCAGCCACGCTTCACCCTGACGCTGCGTGCTGTCCGGCGGGGAAGGGCTGCGCCAGTCAGCCGCCAGTTCGTCGACTTCTAAAGTATCGAGCTGCGCTTGCGTCACTTCAATACTGAGCAGTGTGTACGAATGCATCAGCATACTGTTTTGCAAATGCACCAGTATTTCCAGAATCGCCAGCGAAATGCTGGTGGTCAGATAAACCACTGGCCTGCCGGGCGGGTTCCAGCGGCCGCCGTAAATCTGGGCTCCGGCACCCGTCCAGGCTGTGGCTAAATGCTGCGTCTGAATAATGCGGAACAGCTTCAACTGAAAACCCCGTGCTGAAGACGGCCAATCAGCCGGTTCACTTCAACGGCTCCCGATTCGGAAGATAAAAGCTCCAGCGGCTTTGAACCCGCCAGCGCAGGGGCCGGGCGGGTTATCCAATCCAGTGCCGCAATACGATCGCCTTCAAACAGATCCGTCGCCGCATCGATGGTGCGCACCAGCCGAGCAACGCGCTCGCTTTCATCGCTTTTCAGCAATCCGTTTCCCGCTTTACGCCGCGCATAATTGCGTTCGTTAATTCCCATTATTTCCAGCAAAACCATTTTCGGCCACCCAAGCTCTGTGTTCAGTCGGTTGATACTATCAACCGGAAATCCTTTCTGTATGGCATTTAGCAAACTGATTCCGCTGCCTGCGGGAAGCCCCGCAGTTTGCCAGAGCGGCGTTACAGGCTCTTTCATTTGTCTGGAAGACAGCCCGGTAGTTTTTGAATTCATAATCCTGGCCTCCACACCGTTAATTGTCATTACTATATCATGACAATTAACGGTTTGTTGGTTTTGTAACCATTTTTTCTTTTACAGTGCTGACATATGAATGAAATCACCGTGAAACATAAATGTGATCAATGTCACATTAAGGATGTATCAGAATGAAACAGAAATTGACAAACCTTGACCAAATCTATTTATTAGCTAAGAAAAGTCGACTCTTGTAGGAAGTAACTGGAAATTGCGGGTTTTTTGCACTATGTGCAGCAATCGGTTGCGGATCACAGTTTTAGGGTTTGTTTTATGCAACGTCTGAAAGTGGCAAGGCGTTGTCCCACCCCCGCTTCTGGTAAAAATATGAAAAATAAAATTATTGCAGCAGGCGCTTTGATGGCTTTGTCCTACAGCGCGACCGTGCTCGCTGATGATAGCAAGGGCGAATTTGTTTCTGACTGGTGGCACCAGAGTGTCAACGTTGTAGGGAGCGCCGACACCCGTTTCGGACCAACGCTGCGTAACGACGTTTACCTTGAATATGAAGCGTTTGCGCACAAAGACTGGTTTGATTTCTACGGCTATATCGATATCCCTAAAACCTTCGGCGCAGGTAACGGCAACGACACCGGTATCTGGGATAAGAACGGTTCTCCGCTGTTTATGGAAATCGAACCACGCTTCTCTATCGATAAGCTGACCGGCACTGACCTGAGCTTTGGCCCGTTCAAAGAATGGTACTTCGCGAACAACTATATCTACGATATGGGCCCGGACAGCGATAACCGTCAGAACACCTGGTATATGGGTCTGGGGACCGATATTGATACTCATCTGCCGATGAGCCTGTCCCTGAACGTGTATGCGAAATACCAGTGGGAAAACTACGGTGCGGCGAACGAAAACAGCTGGGACGGCTACCGTTTCAAAGTGAAATACTTCGTTCCTCTGACGCAACTGTGGGGCGGTAACCTGAGCTACATCGGGTTCACCAACTTTGACTGGGGCTCCTCACTGGGCGATGACGATTTCCGTGACCTGAACGGCAATAAAGCGCGTTCAAACAACTCTATCGCGTCCAGCCACATCCTTTCATTGAACTACACGCACTGGCATTACTCGTTCGTGGCGCGTTACTTCCACAACGGCGGCCAGTGGGCTGACGGCGCTGAGCTGAACTTCGGTAACGGTAATTTCGATGTGAAATCTACCGGCTGGGGTTACTACGGCGTGATCGGTTACAACTTCTGATTTCAGTTGTTAACCAGAGAAAACCCGGCTGATGCCGGGTTTTTTGCATTTCTGACCCTCTGATAATCCTTCGCATGACACACTTTTTTAGCTATTGAGTGAAAAATGAACACAACTACAGGCGATCCCATCGCGCCGTTGTGGCATAATGCGCGCCAAATCACATTTCCCAATGAAGAGCGAGCGTTGTGCTAAGTACTTACAACATCACCATGCAATTCGGCAGCAAGCCGTTATTTGAAAACATTAACGTCAAATTTGGCGGCGGTAACCGCTATGGCCTGATTGGCGCGAACGGTTGTGGTAAATCCACTTTCATGAAAATCCTCGGTGGCGATTTAGTGCCATCCGGCGGCAACGTGGTTCTCGACCCGAACGAGCGTCTGGGTAAACTGCGCCAGGATCAGTTCGCATTCGAACAGTTCAGCGTGCTGGACACCGTGATCATGGGCCACACCGAATTGTGGGAAGTGAAGGAAGAGCGCGACCGCATTTATGCAATGGCAGAAATGAGCGAAGAAGACGGCTACAAAGTGGCTGATCTGGAAGTCGCTTACGGCGAGATGGACGGCTACAGCGCCGAATCCCGCGCCGGTGAACTGCTGCTGGGCGTTGGCATTCCTGTTGAGCAACATTACGGCCCGATGAGCGAAATCGCACCGGGCTTTAAACTGCGCGTATTGCTGGCTCAGGCGCTGTTCTCTGACCCGGAAATTCTGCTGCTCGACGAACCGACGAACAACCTGGACATCGATACCATTCGCTGGCTGGAGCAGGTGCTGAACGAGCGTAACAGCACCATGATCATCATTTCGCATGACCGTCACTTCCTGAACATGGTGTGTACGCACATGGCGGATCTGGACTACGGCGAACTGCGCGTTTATCCGGGTAACTACGACGAATACATGACGGCGGCAACGCAGGCTCGTGAACTTCTGAGTGCTAATAACGCCAAGAAAAAAGCGCAAATTGCCGAGCTGCAATCCTTCGTCAGCCGCTTCAGCGCCAACGCCTCCAAATCTAAACAGGCGACTTCCCGTGCCCGTCAGATTGATAAAATTCAGCTCGACGAAATCAAAGCGTCCAGCCGCCAGAACCCTTACATGCGTTTTGAGCAGGACAAGAAATTGTTCCGTAATGCGCTGGAAGTGGAGAAAATCACCAAAGGTTTCGACAACGGTCCGCTGTTTAAAAACCTGGGCCTGATGCTGGAAGTCGGCGAGAAAGTCGCGATTTTGGGCGCCAACGGTATCGGTAAATCGACCCTGTTGAAAACGCTGGTCGGCGAGCACGAGCCGGAAAGCGGTTCAGTTAAATGGTCTGAAAACTCAAAAATCGGTTACTACGCGCAGGATCACGAATATGAATTCGACGATACCCTGAACGTTTTCGACTGGATGAGTCAGTGGAAATCCGAGAAAGACGACGAGCAGGCTGTGCGCGGTGTTCTCGGGCGTCTGCTGTTCGGTCAGGACGACATTAAGAAGAAAGTGAAAGTGCTTTCCGGTGGTGAGAAAGGTCGTATGTTATTCGGGAAACTGATGATGCAGCGTCCTAACATCCTGATCATGGATGAACCAACCAACCACCTGGATATGGAATCTATCGAGTCACTGAACATGGCGCTGGAAATGTACGAAGGCACGCTGATCTTCGTTTCCCACGACCGTGAATTCGTCAGCTCGCTGGCGACGCGTATTCTGGAAATGACACCGACCCGTGTCATCGACTTCTCCGGTAACTACGAAGATTACCTGCGTAGTCAGGGCATCAACTAAACCTCGTCATCCTTCAAGCTGCCTCTGCTGCGTTGGCTGTCTTCGCGAACCCCGGTCACATACTGATGTATGCTCCCGGGGATTCACTCAGTTGCCGCCTTGATGCAACCCGAATGATTTAGAGGTTGGTATTATTAAAAAACCGTCATTATCCGGCGGTTTTTTTGTGTCTTAAATCTGAGAATCAGCAACCCCCGCAAACCTCGCAATCCGGGTCTTTCATCAGGTTCATCTGGCGAAATTGCAGCGTCATGGCGTCGTACATCAGCAGTTTTCCGCGTGGCGTTTCGCCAAAGCGGGTCAGCAGCTTGATGGTTTCCATCGCCTGTAAGCTGCCGATGGTGCCGACCAGCGGTGACATCACACCGGCTTCGACACAGGTCAGTGCGTTTTCGCCAAACAGGCGGCTCAGACAGCGATAGCACGGCTCGCCGGGCTGCCACGTAAACACGCTGAGCTGGCCTTCCATGCGGATGGCAGCACCGGACACCAGCGGTTTTTTCTGCGTAAAACATTGCTGATTGAGCTGATTCCGGGTCGTGACGTTGTCGGTGCAATCGACGACGACGTCGCAGGCGGCAATCAGTTCGCGCAGCATTTGGTCATCGGCCAGTGCATCAACCTGATTCAGCTGAATGTGAGGGTTAATTGCCGCCAGCGCCAGCGCGGCGGATCCCACTTTTGACATGCCGATTCTGGCGTCGGTATGCAGCGTCTGGCGCTGTAAATTGGACAGCGAAACGGTGTCGAAATCCAGCAATGTCAGCGTGCCTGTTCCGGCGGCTGCCAGATATTGCCCCGCCGCACAGCCCAGACCGCCCAGACCGACAATCAGCGCGTGGCTGGCTTTCAGCTTTTCCTGCGCATCAAAATCAAACCCTTTCAGCACGATCTGGCGGTTATAACGCAGGGTTTCGGCGTCCGTCAGTTCCGGCAGCGTCGCCATGATCAGCTCCGAAGCAGGGCGTTGAAAGGTTCGATTTCCACGATTTCACCTGCTGCGACGTTTTCGCGCTCGCGTTCGAGCACCACAAAGCAGTTTGCCAGGCTGAACGAACTGAAAACGTGCGAGCCCTGATGGCCGGTGGTGCGCACTTCAAGCTGGCCTTCGGCGTTCGTGCTGAAAATACCGCGCTGGAAATCGAGGCGCCCGGCGGATTTCTTCAGCGGCGTCACAGCTTTCGCTTTCAGACGCGGCGGAAACTGCCAGGCGGTGTGGCCGGAAAGTTGTGCAATAAATGGCTGTACCAGCTGATAAAACGTCAGTGCAGCAGAAACCGGATTACCCGGCAGGCCGCAGAACCAGCTGCCCTGCAATTTGCCGAAGGCGAACGGTTTGCCCGGTTTCATCGCCAGTTTCCAGAAACCAATCTCACCCAGTTCATCGAGCATTTGCTTGGTGTAATCAGCTTCGCCAACGGAAACGCCACCGCTGGAAATCACCAGGTCGGCAAACGCATTGGCTTCTTCAAAGGCTTTGCGCAGCGCCTGCGGGTTATCGCGGATAATCCCTAAATCCAGCACCGTGCAGCCGAGTTGCTCGAGCATCAGGCGTACGGCGAAACGGTTGGTGTCGTAAATCTGGCCTTCCTCTAACGGCGTGCCGACGGGTTGCAGTTCATCTCCGGTCGAAAATACCGCGACTTTGAGCGCTTTCCAGACGTTAACTTCCGTCACACCCAGAGAGGCCAGCAGCGGTAATTCTGCTGCGCCGAGGCGCACACCGGCAGGCAGCACGCTGTCGCCTTGTTTGATGTCGTCGCCGGTCAGACGGATATTCTGGCCTTTTTTCACTCCGGCGGTGAAGTGCACGCCAGCTTCTGAGACTTCGGCCTGTTCCTGCATGATCACCGCGTCGGCACCTTGCGGAACCGGTGCGCCGGTCATGATGCGGATACAGGCTCCGGCAGGCCATTCACCGTGGAAAGGCGCACCGGCAAAGGCTTTACCTGCCACAGGCAGAACGGCGTCCGTGTGCAAATCGGCGCAGCGCACGGCGTAACCGTCCATCGCTGAATTATCAAAAGGTGGGACGAAAACCGGGGATTTCACCGGCGTGGCGGTAATGCGGCCTGCGGCGGCGGCAAGCGGGAGATATTCTGCATCTTTCGCTGTTTTGGACGGGACATAGGCGCGCATTTTTTCCAGCGCTTCTTCCAGCGAGATCAGACCGGCAGTATTGAATTCCATGAAAATTCCTTTGAGGTTCATCCCGGCGGAACGGGTGTTTTCACCGGAACCGGGCGGGGAATTGGAGCATGGGCATAGTATGACAGAGAAATGCGGTGAACCAAAAATTGCCGAAGGCGTAAAAACTTCGTGGGGATTCCTGAAAAATTGAGATCGATCCCAAAATTAACAATGTAACGCAGGTATCATGGTTTCCGTTATTTGTGATGATCATCACATAACTGTCATTTAAACAGGAATAACCCGTGCTTAAAAAAAATCGCCATCAGGCCATCCTTCAGCTGGTTGAACAGCATGAAGTGTTACAGGTTAGCGAACTGGCACAATCGCTGGATGTGAGTCTTGAAACCATTCGTCGTGACCTGAGTGAAATGCAGGATAAAGGGTTGATTCTGCGTCGTCACGGCCGCGCCCGTCGTCTGGTTGCTCAGCCTGAAACATCCTGGCTCAACAGTTTGCAGCGCTGCCCGCAGCTTTAATCACGGCAGTGAAATAAGAATAGGGAAGGCTCCGCAGAGTCTTCCCTTTTTTATGCTTATTTTTAGGGTTTCAGGTAGAAAAACGTGCCGTTAATACAGTGACTCGGATAGAATCTCGGCCAAAATATCCTTATTTATTATATGGAATCTCTACTGATGGACGAGTCACAAACTAAATTGGGCAATTCGCTACTTTGCCTGGGAATGTTTTTTCTGTGGTACATGATTTCATTTGCCATTGCGTTGTTTCCTTGGGCGAAAATGCTCACTGAAACGGGCTATGACCTGGTGATATTCCATTTAAGCGAGGCGTTGCTGATGGGGTATTTGCTGATGCGTTACCGCCGTCACGGGCTTGATGTCAATCTGGGTTCACCGAGCCGCAGTATGTTCATACATTTTGTTCTTGCGACACTGGGGCTGATTTGCGTTTCGCAGTTCTTCGCAACTCAGGAACCCTGGGTGGCGGATTATCTGAAGTTTTCCAGCACAGCAGATATGACCCTAATTTTGACTCTGCTGGTGATTGCTCCGATTGGAGAAGAAATTGTTTTTCGCGGTTTTTTCCTGCAAGCATTTCTCTTGTGGGGCGGCAAAGTCGCCAGCGCCGGTATTGTTATTAGTGCTGCATTTTTTACCATGATTCACTGGCAGTATTCAGACCCCGTAACGTTCGTGAGTCTTTTTATGATTGCCGTATTGCTGGCTTATGCACGGATCAAAAGTGGCGGCTTAATGCTCCCAGTCATTCTGCATATGTTACTTAACAGTATTTCGCTAGGAACTATGTTGTTCCTCTAGATTTCCAGAGCACAATATAAGAATAGGGAAGGCTCCGCAGAGTCTTCCCTTTTTTATGCACAGTACTTAAGTAAATCAGTGCGCCGGTTGCTGCTCCAGCGCTTCGGCTTTGCTGTTGACTGAGGCAAAAATCAGCGCCGCCAGCAGGAAGACATAGGCGATGGTCGCGGTATTCAGCGCCCAGAATAACCCGTACTGACTGTACACCAGCGACGACAGCGTGGAGAAAATCAGCGTCCCGATAGTGCCGATAGTCAGCAGGGCAGACGTCAGCGTTGGCGGAGAGTTTCTGACCTGCAAACTGCCGTAGCTCATGATGCCGGAGAACAGGCCGGAGTTGCAGAAGCCAAACAGACCGGCGCAAATCAGGATAAGCATCGGATTCCCGCTGTTGGCCGCCACGGCCAGACTCACAAGGCCGACGCCCGCTGAAACCAGCAAATAGGTGCGCAGTTTCACGAAGCGAACGGTGAATTGGTTCACAAACAGGCCGATGGATTTCACCGTCCAGTAGGTTGTGATGTAGAACGCCGCGCGGTCAGCCGCCATCCCGAAATGCTCTTTCAGCCAGCTTGGCAGCCACATGGTGAACACCGGTTCTGCCAGCAGGAAAGCAAACAGCGCGAAGCACAACACCCACACCGAAAAGCCCCAGCGGTCGTGCTGCGGACTGGTGGATGATTTTTTCTCAGTGGCCTGTGGAATAGACGGGAATTTCTGCCCGACGCACAGCACGATCATCATCAGGCTTAGCACCGCCATGACGCCGTACATCGCCAGCCAGCTTGCGCCGTGCTGGAATAAATACCCCAGCAGCAGGGACAGAATCACGCCCGCCAGTGCAAAGAAGAAATCGGTAAGAATCAAATTCGCCGAGCGTTTTTTCGGATCTTCGTTAATGCGCACCACCAGATAGCTGCCGATGGACATCATGATGCCGGACGCCGCGCCAATCAGGAAAACGCCGATGCCGAACATTGTGATAGTCGGCATCAGGAACAGCGCGATGCAGGTTAGCACTGACACCGTTGAGCCAGTAATCAGCTGCTTACCCAGATTGAATTTGCGCATCAGCACGCCGCTTATCATGATCGGCAGGAACAGGCCGATGTTCATCAGCGTAAACATCTGCCCGATAAATGCGGGGTCTTTGCCAAATGCCTGTGACACGGGGCCGATCACGATACCCAGCGTTGAAACCAGCGCGCCGGTGAAGAAATAGCTCAGCCAGGAAATCATATTGATTCGCTGGCGGTTGAATGCCTGTTCCATAGACGTCCCTTATTTTGCAGTCGCTGAAAGGTCAGCGAAGAAGGCGCGGATCAGCCGCGTGAAATCGCCCACCGCCAGTTTTGCGCAGCTCAGGGTTTGTTCGTGGGAAAGCGGTGTGTCGGATAAACCTTCAGCAAAGTTAGTCATGGCAGAAACCGCCAGCACTTTGAGGCCGCAGTGACGCGCTGAAATCACTTCCGGCACGATAGACATGCCGACGACGTCGCAGCCGAGAGTTTGCATCATGCGGATTTCCGCAGGTGTCTCGAAGTTCGGGCCGGTGTAGGCGGCGAATACGCCTTCTGCCACGTCGATGCCCAGTTTGCCGGCGACAGCGTGAAGCTGTGCGCGCAAATCTTTGTCATAAGCGTTTGCCAGGCTGAAAAAGCGCGGGCCGAAACGGTCGTCATTCGGGCCTGCCAGCGGGGATTCCGGCATAAAGCTGACGTGGTCGGTGAGCGCAACCAAACGGCCTGGTGCGACTTCTTTGCGCATGGAGCCGGCGGCGTTGGTTGCCAGCAGGAATTCACAGCCCAGCAGTTTGAAGGTGCGCACCGCACTGGTCATCACTGACATACCGTGGCCTTCATACATATGCCCCCGGCCTTTCATACACATCACCGGCACGCCTTCGAGATGGCCCAGAACCAGTTCACCGGCGTGGCCGACGACGCTGCTTTGCGGGAAGCCCGGCAGGTCGTGGTAAGGAAGGGTAATCGCGCCCTCCATATCGTCACACAGCGTGCCAAGGCCGGAACCTAAGATAAGCGCGGCGCGCGGAATAAAGCCCGGAGCACGCTGGCGGATAATTGCTGCACAGTCAAACGCGTTGTTATTGAGCATGATCACTTCTCTCATTATTGACAGTAGGGTTGAGTTGAAGGCAATGCTAGGGTGAGCGGCCTGTGGCGTCTAATACCGTTCGCCGCGGGGATTTATAGTCAAAATCTATAAATCCAATACGCTAATATTTAAGGGGAAATAAATGTTTCCGGAGAAAATGTGACGCGACCATTCACCGATTCAGTTTTCGATCTTGGCCAGATTAACCTCCGCCTGCTGCATTACTTCCGTGTCGTGGCCGAAGAACTGAGTTTCAGTAAAGCCGCGGTGCGGCTCAATATGTCGCAGCCGCCGCTGAGTCTGCATATCAAAGAGCTGGAATATCTGCTCGGTACGCCGCTGTTTCTGCGAACCACGCGTTCCGTGTCACTGACACCCGCCGGCGCGGCGCTGATGCGCGAAGCAGGGCTGATGCTCGACAGCATCAACCGTTCCTTGCATCAGGTGCGCAAAATCGGCCGGGGGGAAATCGGGCATATTCAGTTCGGTACGGTGGGCACCGCCGCCTGGGGGCCGCTGATGCCGGTGCTGAATAATTTCGGCAAACATGCGCCGGAAATCAGCTGGTCAATTACCGAACTGACGCCGGTTCAGCAAATTGACGCATTGCAGCTGCAAAGGATTGATATCGGTATCTGGCGCGAGGCAAAGCTGGCGCTGCCGCAGGGGTTATCGAGCAAGCTGATGGGGCGTGAGAACGTGGCCGTGGCACTGTCAGAAAACCATACGCTGGCGGCCAGAAATAGTGTGGCGCTCAGCCAGCTGGCGAATGAAGATTTCATTCTGATGCCGATGAACACGTCGAGTCTGGGCAGTTATTTGTATTCGATGTGCCGTCAGCACGGTTTTCTGCCGCAGGTGAAACAGCAGGTGAATGAGCCGCAGACCGCGCTGGCGCTGGTGGCGAACGGTTACGGGATTACGCTGTTGCCGGAAAGCTATGCGCGGATCCACTGGCCGGGAGTACGTTTTTGCGCACTGACGGAAATGCTGCCTGCCGATCTTTACGCCATTTATCAGGCGGATTCGGTGACACCGGCGGCGGCGCGTTTTCTTGATCTGCTCTGATCCATTTCGCTTCTGACAAATTACCGTCAATAAAAAAAGCCGCAGAAATTTTCCCGCGGCTTTTTAACAACTTAGTCTGGCATTCAGCCGGCAGACATTTCGCGATGAATCTTTTCTGCTTTGCTGCGGATACCGGCAATAATCACCGCCAGCACCAGAAGAACGTAAGAAACGGTAGCGATATTCAGCGCCCAGAACAGGCCGTATTCGCGGTAAATAAATGAAGAGAACGACGCGAAAATCAGCGTGCCAACTGACGCGGTGGTCAGCAGGGCAGAGGTCAGCGTTGGCGGTGAGTTTTTCACCTGCAGGCTGCCGTAACTCATCAGGCCGGAGAACATTCCGGAGTTACAGAAGCCGAACACGCCCACCGCGACCATGACCAGGCCCGCGTTTTCGCTGTGAGTTACCACGCACAGGCTGATTAAACCAATAACTGCAGAGACAAACAGGAACGTGCGCAGTTTGACGAAACGCACGGTGAACTGGTTGAGGAACAGGCCAATCGCTTTCACCATCCAGTAGGTGGTGATGTAAATCGCGGCGCGGTCAGTGTCCAGACCGAAGTGCTCATGCAGCCAGCTTGGCATCCACAGGGTGAAAACCAGTTCGCTGAAGACGAAGGCAAACAGCGCAAAACACAGTACATACGCGGCAAAGCCCCACGGCTCTTTCGCTTCACGATCCTGTTTTGCCACCGCTTCCGGTTTAGCGACAACCGGGAATTTCTGGCCCACGCACAGCAAAATCATCAGCACGCTCAGGGTGCCCATAATACCGTACATCGCCAGCCAGCTTGCGCCATGTTTGAACAGGAAACCGAGTACCAGCGACAGCGTCATGCCGGACAGCGCAAAGAAGAAGTCGGTGAAAATCAGGTTGGCAGAACGCTTTTTCGGATCATCGTTGATGCGCACAACCAGATAGCTGCCGATAGACATCATCAGGCCCGCCGTCGCACCAATCAGGAATACTCCGACGCCGAACAGTGTGATGGACGGCATCACGAACAGGGCGATACAGGTCAGAATGGTGATAATTGAACCGGTAATCAGCTGCTTACCGAGATCGAACTTACGCATCAGGATGCCGCTAATCATGATCGGCAGGAACAAACCGATGTTCATCAGTGAGAACATCAGGCCGATAAATGCAGGCTCTTTATTGAAAGCGGTCGCCACCGGGCCGATGACAATCCCTAAAGTGGAAACCAGCCCACCGGTAAAGAAGTAACTTAGCCACGAGATCACGTTGATCCGACGGCGGTTATAAACAGTTTCCATAACTGATTTCCTAAAAATAAAAAATATAAGAAGGCCACAGTAAGCTTTGCCAGAGGTGCTTATATCTGCGGTTAGGACGTTTATTATTCCTGTTCTTTAACGGTTTGTCTTGGACGTTTATTCAATCTTCGTATTTGATTTTCTTAAACAATCTAAGCAATTAGCGCGTTTTTGTAGTTTTACATTTCTGCTTTACATACTGTAGTGGGCTAAATATAGTCAAAAAACAGGGCAACATCACTTTCTGTATACATAAATACAACAACTCAGGGTGCAGTTCTAATGAGTTCTTCTACTGATAATTCAGCGAGTTCCGTTTCGGACAAGAAGCGTCCGGTCATTGCCATTCACGGTGGTGCCGGGGCGATTACCCGCGCAGCAATGAGTCGTGAAAAAGAACAACATTATTTAGCCGAGCTGGAACGTATTGTTGCCAGCGGGCAGGCCATTCTGGCGGCGGGCGGCAGCGCACTGGATGCGGTCACTGAAGCGGTGCGTTTACTGGAAGAATGCCCGTTATTTAATGCCGGAAAAGGTGCCGTTTTCACGCATCAGGGCACGCATGAGCTGGATGCCTGCATCATGGATGGCCGCACGCTGGATGCCGGTGCCATCAGCTGCGTTAATCATATCCGCAACCCGATTCTGACCGCGCGCAAGGTGCTGGAAAACAGCCCGCATGTCATGTTTACCGGCGCGGGTGCGGAAGCGTTTGCCCGCGAGCACGGGCAGGAAATGGTTGCGCCGGAATTCTTCTACACGCAGGAACGTTTCGAACAGTTGCAGCGCGCGATTGCGGCAGACGGCGGCGTGATGCTCGATCACGACGGGGCGTCCCTGAATGCTCAGCCGTCTGGCGACCCGATCGATCCGGAACATAAATTTGGTACCGTCGGTGCGGTGGCGATGGACGCGCAGGGCAACCTGGCAGCGGCGACATCCACCGGCGGCATGACCAACAAACAGGCCGGACGCGTCGGCGACAGCCCGATTATTGGCGCAGGCTGCTACGCCAGTAATAACTCCGTGGCGATTTCCAGCACCGGCACCGGCGAAGTCTTTATGCGCACGGTCGCGGCGTATGACGTCGCGGCATTGATTGAATATGCCGGTTTAACGCTCGAAGAAGCCACGCACAAAGTGGTGCAGGAAAAGCTGCTGCCGATGGGCGGGAGCGGCGGAATGATCGCCATCGACCGCTTTGGCAACGTCGTTTTGCCATTTAACAGCGAAGGCATGTACCGCGGATTTGCCCGCGTGGGTGACGCCCCCGTTGTCAGTATTTACCGATGAGCAGCCCGGTTATTTTGCCGCCCGACCATGTGCTGGCCGTCAGCCAGCTCAGCGTTCAGTTTTCGCATGAAGGGCAAATTATTCCGGCTGTGAATAATCTCAGCTTTCAGGTCAGGCGCGGCGAAACGCTGGCCATTGTCGGCGAGTCGGGTTCCGGTAAATCGGTGACGTCGCTGGCGCTGATGCGGCTGGTGGAGCAGGGCGGCGGGCAGATTTCTCAGGGCGACATGCTTTTTCGCCGCCGAAATGCCGAAGTTGTAGATTTAATGGCGGCGTCGCAATCGTCCATGCGCAGCCTGCGCGGTGCCGATATTGCGATGATTTTTCAGGAGCCGATGACCTCGCTCAATCCTGTGTTTCCGGTGGGCGAGCAAATCGCGGAATCCATCCGCCTGCATCAGAACAAAGACAGCCGGGCTGCGCGCGCCGAAGCGTTACGGATGCTGGATCTGGTGCGCATTCCTGAAGCCCGAAACATTCTCGACAGTTATCCGCATCAGCTTTCCGGCGGCATGCGCCAGCGGGTGATGATTGCGATGGCGCTGTCGTGCAAACCCGCGCTGCTGATTGCCGACGAACCGACAACGGCGCTGGATGTCACCATTCAGGCGCAGATTTTACAGCTCATCCGCGTTCTGCAAAAAGAGATGCAGATGGGCGTGATTTTTATCACTCACGATATGGGCGTGGTGGCTGAAATTGCCGACCGCGTGCTGGTCATGCATCAGGGCAATAGCGTGGAAACCGGCGACGTGGGCGCGATTTTCCGTGCGCCGCAACAGCCCTATACCCGCTCGCTGCTGGCGGCGGTGCCAAAATTAGGTTCGATGGCCGGTAAACCGTTGCCCGCGCGTTTCCCTGTGCAGGAGCAAAAAGAAAGTGACCCTGAACTGGTGCAGGACACCCTGACGCCGGGTGCGCCGCCGGTTTTGCAGGTTCGCGATCTCGTCACGCGTTTTGATCTGCGCAGTGGCATTTTCAACCGCGTGACACGCCGCGTTCATGCCGTGGAAAAAGTCAGCTTTGACTTACATCCGGGCGAAACGCTGGCGCTGGTGGGCGAGTCTGGCTGTGGGAAATCCACCACCGGTCGCTCGCTGCTGAAACTGGTGAAAAGTCAGGGCGGCACGATTACGTTTAACGGCCAGGTGCTGACCGATGTCAGCGGCAGTGCGCTGCAACACCTGCGGCGCGATATTCAGTTTATTTTTCAGGATCCGTATGCTTCGCTCGATCCGCGCCTGACGGTGGGTTATTCCATTATGGAACCGCTGCTGGTGCACAATGTGGCGAAAGGCGCAGAGGCCGAGGCGCGCGTCGCCTGGCTGCTGGAAAAAGTCGGGCTGCTGCCGGAACACGCGCAGCGCTATCCTCACGAATTTTCCGGCGGTCAGCGTCAGCGGATTTGTATTGCGCGCGCGCTCGCGCTCAATCCGAAAGTGGTGATTGCGGATGAATCCGTTTCCGCCCTCGATGTGTCTGTCCGCGCGCAAATCATTAATTTGCTGATGGATTTACAGAAAGAGTTCGGGCTGGCGTTTTTGTTTATTTCGCACGACATGGCGGTCGTCGAGCGTATCAGTCATCGCGTGGCGGTGATGTATCTCGGGCAAATCGTTGAAATCGGCACGCGGCGCGCGGTGTTTGAAAATCCGCAGCACGCGTATACCCGCAAACTGATGGCGGCGGTGCCCGTGGCCGATCCGGCGCATAAAAGAAAAGAACAGGCCTTGCTGGTGGATGAAATCCCCAGCCCGATCCGTGCGCTCAACGACGAGCCGCTGGTCGCCCCGCTGGTGCAGGTCGGCGAAGGGCATTTTGTCGCCCGGCACGCTATCGCGGGGCTTTACTGATTTTTGTGGTGGCTTGTTTTTTAAGCGCCAATTCTTTGTAAGACAAACGGGTAAGACAGGAAAAGGAACTGACATGAATCAGCAGAAACGTAAAGGTAAGAACGTGATCCGCCAGGCCGTGCTCGCTGCCGCTATTTTCGGTTCGCTGGCCTCAGCCTCCGCATGGGCGGCGAAAGACGTAGTCATCGCCGTAGGCTCTAATTTCACCTCGCTTGATCCTTATGATGCCAATGACACGTTGTCTCAGGCCGTGGCCAAATCCTTCTATCAGGGGCTGTTTGGCTTCGATAAAAACATGAAGCTGGAAAACGTGCTGGCAGACAGTTACACGGTCAGCAAGGACGGCCTGGTTTACACCATCAAGCTGCATCCTGGCGTGAAATTCCAGGACGGCACCGATTTCAACGCGGCGGCGGTCAAAGTTAACTTTGACCGCGCCAGCAATCCTGACAATCACCTCAAACGCTACAACCTGTTTAAAAATATCGCCAGCACGGAAGCGGTAGACGACACCACGGTGAAAATCACGCTGAAAGAACCGTTCTCGGCGTTCATTAATATTCTGGCGCACCCGTCGGCGGTGATTATTTCCCCTGCGGCGCTGACCAAATACGGCAAAGATATCGGTTTCCATCCGGTGGGCACCGGCCCGTATACGCTGGATCAGTGGAACCAGACCGATTTTGTGAAAGTGAAAAAATTCGACGGTTACTGGAAAAAAGGCGAACCTAAACTCGACACCATCACCTGGCGTCCGGTTGTCGATAACAACACCCGCGCTGCGATGCTGCAAACCGGTGAAGCCGATCTGGCGTTCCCGGTGCCGTACGAACAGGCAGCGCTGCTGGAGAAAAACCCGAAACTGGATCTGGTCGCCGCGCCGTCAATTTTGCATCGTTACATCAGCTTTAACGTCACGCAAAAACCGTTCGATAATGTGAAAGTGCGTGAGGCTATCAACTACGCCATCAACAAACAGGCGCTGATTAAAGTCGCGTTTGCCGGTTACGCCGTGCCTTCCGAAGGGCCATTGCCGCAGGGGATTGAGTACGCCGCGAAATTCAAACCATGGCCATACGATCCGGCAAAAGCCAAACAACTGCTGAAAGAAGTGGGTTATCCGGACGGCTTTACCACCACGCTGTGGTCTTCTCATAACAACAGCACCGCGCAGAAAGTGTTGCAGTTCACGCAACAGCAACTGGCGCAGGTGGGCATTAAAGTCACCGTAACCGCGATGGATGCCGCGCAGCGTGCGGCGCAGGTCGAAAACGTCGGGCAGAAAGACGCGGGGATCCGGATGTTCTATACCGGCTGGTCGGCGTCAACCGGCGAAGCTGACTGGGCGCTGTCGCCGCTGTTCTCAACCCAGGCTGCGCCACCGAAGCAGTTCAACACCGCGTTCTACAGCAATGCGCAGGTGGATAAAGATTTGTCCGACGCGCTGAAAACCACCGACAAAGCCGAGAAAGCCAAACTGTACGCCGATGCCCAGAAACAAATCTGGACCGACGCGCCGTGGGCATTCCTGGTGACTGAGCGTCTGGTTTCTGCCAACAACAAACGTCTGACAGGTTTCTATGTGATGCCGGATACGGCATTCAGCTTTGATGATGCAGATGTGAAATAATATGCGGTGAAGCTTTCAGGGCGCGGGGTTAACAGACTCCGCGCCCTGAACTCGTCTGTTCCGCCGCAGGAACAGGGATGTCATTCCGTGAAATCACAGACAGCGACTCATGCTTAATTATTTTCTGAAACGATTACTGGGGCTGATACCGACACTGCTGATTGTGGCGGTACTGGTGTTTTTATTTGTGCATCTTTTGCCGGGCGACCCGGCGCGGCTGATGGCCGGGCAGGACGCAGACGCCAGCGTCGTGGCGCTGGTTCGTCAGGATTTAGGGCTGGACAAGCCGCTCTATCAGCAATTCTTCACCTTTTTCGGCAACGCGCTGACCGGCGACTTCGGGCATTCGATGGTGTCGAAGCGTCCGGTGATCGACGAAATCAGCGCCCGTTTTATGCCGACGTTCTGGCTCACGTTAACCAGTATGTTGTGGTCGGTCATTTTCGGGCTGGTGATTGGCGTGGTGTCTGCCGTCTGGCGTAACCGCTGGCCGGATCGTCTGGGCATGGCGCTCGCCGTGTCCGGTATCTCCTTCCCGGCCTTTGCGCTGGGCATGTTGATGATGCAGGTTTTCTCCGTTGAGCTGGGCTGGTTGCCGACCGTCGGCGCTGACGGCTGGCGGCACTATATTCTGCCATCCATCACGCTGGGCGCGGCAGTGGCGGCTATTATGGCGCGCTTTACCCGGGCCTCTTTTGTCGAGGTCATGCAGGAAGATTACATGCGCACGGCGCGGGCGAAGGGCGTTCACGAAGCGGTTGTGGTGGTGAAACACGGGCTACGCAATGCCATGATCCCGGTTGTGACCATGATGGGATTACAGTTTGGTTTCCTGCTCGGAGGCTCGATTGTGGTCGAGAAAGTCTTCAACTGGCCGGGGTTAGGGCGGTTGCTGGTGGATTCCGTGGAGATGCGCGATTATCCGGTGATCCAGGCCGAAGTGCTGCTCTTCTCGCTCGAATTCATCCTCATCAATCTGCTGGTGGACATGCTGTACGCCGTGATTAACCCTTCTATCCGATACAAGTGAGCAAGCGCATGAAAAACTGGCGGAGAAATGCCGTACTGGCGAGCTTGCCGATAATCACATCCGAAACTCCGCAGGCGGTAAGAACCCCGTGGAAAGCGTTCTGGCGGCGTTTTCGCAGGCAACATATTGCGATGATTGCAGGCATTTTTATTCTTTTACTGATTGCCGCTGCGATCTTTGCGCCGTGGCTGGTGCCGTTTGATCCGGAAAATTACTTCGATTACGACCGTCTGAACGAAGGCCCGTCGCTGGTTCACTGGCTCGGCGTCGATTCGCTCGGGCGGGATATTTTTAGCCGTATCCTGACGGGCGCGCGCATTTCTCTCGCAGCCGGTGTGCTTTCCGTCGTTCTGGGTGCTGCTATCGGCACTGTTTTCGGCCTGTTAGCCGGATACTACGAAGGATGGTGGGATCGCATCACGATGCGCGTTTGCGACGTATTATTCGCTTTCCCCGGCATTTTGCTGGCGATTGCCGTGGTCGCCGTGATGGGCAACGGGATGTCGAACGTAATTATTGCCGTGGCGATATTCAGCATTCCGGCGTTCGCCCGTCTGGTGCGCGGCAACACGCTGGTGCTGAAACAGCAAACCTACATTGAGTCAGCGCGCAGCATCGGCGCATCGGACGCCACCATTTTGTTCCGCCACATTCTGCCCGGTACGCTGTCTTCCATCGTGGTGTATTTCACCATGCGCATAGGCACATCGATCATCACCGCCGCGAGTTTGTCATTCCTTGGCATGGGTGCGCAGCCCCCGACGCCGGAGTGGGGCGCGATGCTCAACGAAGCCCGCGCCGACATGGTGATGGCCCCGCACGTCGCGATATTCCCGAGCCTGGCGATATTCCTGACGGTGCTGGCATTTAATCTGCTGGGTGATGGGTTGAGAGATGCACTGGATCCGAAATTGAAAAATTAGTGTTTTTTTGGGGAGTATCCCCAAAGGCCCCTTTTTCGCTGATCGAGAAAATTTCGGTTTCTCAATGATGCTGGTCGCTCAGGTCAAGACCTTGGGTTGCCACCCAAACTGGCCTCAAGGAGCGCCTGTCGCCGCGCCCCTTGAGAATCCCGGGCTCTTTAACTGCGCGCTGCCGCTTGTTGGCCATGTTTCAGTTAACACTGTGACTGGCGCAAAAGCTTGCCGCTGCGCGGTGCCTTCTCTCGGTCTTCGAGCCCCAGGTCTCGAAGCCGCTCCGTTCAGCAAATTTTCTGATTGCGCCACATTGGGTTTTTAAAGATATTTTGTTTCGGAATTTTCATTATCTCTATTGTTTTTTTATTGAATGCAAATTCGATGTAATTTTTATATTTTTACTGGAATACGTCTCGTAATAAAAAGAACGCGTAATTGGAATGCGTTTTGGTGTGCAGTATGTTCTTTGTTTGTGAATGTAAACAAAGGAACTGTGATGTCGATTAATTTTAAACCCAAAGTCGGGCAGGTTCTTGACTGTAATTACGGGCATTATCCAAGAGATCTTCAGGGAGGTATTATTCCTGATAGAGTGGATGCACATATGCCACCGGAAATGATTAAGCATAGGTTGGTGATCGTTCTTAATGGCAAGCTTAACGATAATTCCTCAATCGTTGTTCCATTATCCACAACGAAGAATGAATTGAAAATCAGTAAGGGAATACATATTCAGCTGGACTCAGGCGTGATTGCCGATCTCAAACACTTTCACCCAAAAACATGCTGGGCGAAATGCGACCTGGTGCAGACGGTCAGTAATAACCGGCTGAACAGACCTATGTTAGTTGAACGAGGAAGATTAACTCAGCGAATTCCTAATCAAATAGTTACATTAATCCAGATTGCAATTATTCGTTCTATCAATGCGACAAACTTTTTAGTTTAATAATCATTCTTGGCTTGATTAACGCATTATTTTTGATAATATCCTCGCGTTGCCCATTGAGGCCTTTAAGATTCACCCTTTCCCTTCGTGGGACCGCGAAGCCTGATTAGTAATAATCAGGCTTCTGCCATTTTTAATATCCCAGAATATATATTTTATCTATTAATCTGTAAGCGATATAAAACGAAAACGCTTATTTAAGAATGCCCCTAAGGCGCAATCAGAAAGTTTGCTGAACGAAGCGGGCTGGAGACCTGAGGCTCCAGCACCGAGAGAAGGTACCGCGCAGCGGCAAGCTTTCGCGCCATACGCTGTAGCAACAGAACATGTCCGTCGACCCAGCGATAGCGCGCAGTAAAAAAGCGAAGAGGAGTCCAGAGGAGGGAAAGCACTTCCCTCCTCTGGTCGGTTTCTGCGTGAAAGTCTGAGTGATAACAGCTATTAAGAAACCGAAATATCCTCGATCAGACTTCAATACGGCATTCCTGCACTCATGCCTTCGGGTGCAAGTACCCCGCATGAAACCGCAGGTGATCTTCCACAAACGAGGCAATCGTAAAGTAGCTGTGATCGTACCCTGGCTGCACGCGAAGCTGTAACGGCCAGCCGCGCTGGCGGGCGATTTCCGCCAGTTTTGCCGGTTGCAGCTGATCTGCGAGGAACTGATCGCCATCACCCTGATCGACTAAAATCGGGAATGGCGTCTGATCCGCAGGCAGTGAGCTCAGCAGGTGGCAACTGTCGTACTGCAACCACTGGTTTTCATCATTGCCCAGATAGGCGCTGAACGCTTTACGTCCCCACGGAACCTGCGCCGGGTTCACAATCGGAGCGAACGCGGATACCGAGTGGAAACGCTGCGGATTGCGTAATGCCAGCATCAGCGCACCGTGACCGCCCATGGAATGACCGAAAATCGACTGGCGCTCACCGACGTTGAAATGTCCGCTGATTAACGCAGGCAGTTCATCAAGCAGATAATCGTACATCCGGTAATGCTTGGCCCACGGCACCTGCGTGGCGTTCAGGTAAAAACCTGCACCCTGACCGAGATCGTAACCGTCGTCATTGGCGACATCCTCACCGCGCGGGCTGGTATCCGGCATCACCAGAACCACGCCAAGCTCTGCCGCGACGCGCTGCGCCCCGGCTTTGAGCGTGAAGTTATCATCATTGCAGGTCAGGCCCGACAGCCAGTACAGCACCGGCGGCGGTGTGTCATCTTTCGCCGGTGGCAGATAGATGCTGAACGTCATGCCGCAATTCAGGCTCGCCGATGTGTGGCGGTAGCGCTGCTGCCAGCCGCCAAACATCCGGTGTTCTTCGAGTAGTTCAATCGAGCTGCTCATCGGAAACATTCCTTACTTGTTAAAATGAATCACCGTACGGATAGATTTGCCTTCATGCATTAAATCGAACGCTTCGTTGATTTCTTCCAGCGGCATGGTGTGGGTGATGAAATCGTTCAGGGCGAATTCGCCGTCCAGATAACGTTGCACAATCCCCGGCAACTGGCTGCGGCCTTTTACGCCACCGAATGCAGAACCGCGCCATACGCGGCCAGTCACCAGCTGGAACGGACGGGTAGAGATTTCTTCACCGGCACCGGCAACGCCGATAATGACCGATTCGCCCCAGCCTTTGTGACAGCATTCCAGCGCGGAACGCATGACGTTCACGTTGCCGATACATTCGAAGGAGAAGTCTACGCCGCCGTCGGTCATTTCGACGATTACGTCCTGGATCGGTTTGTCGTAATCTTTTGGATTGATGAGGTCCGTTGCGCCAAGCTTACGCGCCAGATCGAACTTGCTGGTGTTCAGATCGATACCGATGATGCGGCCTGCGCCTGCCATCACTGCGCCGATAATGGCAGAAAGACCGATGCCGCCGAGACCGAAAATCGCCACGGTGTCGCCTTTTTTCACTTTTGCAGTGTTAATGACAGCACCCATACCGGTAGTCACGCCGCAACCGAGCAGACACACTTCTTCCAGCGGCGCTTCTTTGTTGATTTTCGCCAGTGAAATTTCAGGAACCACGGTGTATTCGGAGAAAGTCGACGTGCCCATGTAATGGAAAATCGGCTTGCCGTCTTTAAAGAAACGCGTGGTGCCGTCCGGCATCAGGCCTTTACCCTGTGTGGTGCGGATTGCCTGACACAAGTTGGTTTTGCCCGATTTACAGAACTTACATTCACCACATTCCGGGGTGTACAACGGGATCACGTGGTCGCCAACGGCAACGCTGGTGACGCCTTCGCCGACGGCTTCCACAACGCCGCCGCCTTCATGGCCGAGGATCGCCGGGAAAACGCCTTCCGGATCTTTGCCTGACAGGGTGTAGGCATCAGTATGGCAAACGCCGGTCGCGACGATACGCACCAGCACTTCGCCTTTTTGTGGTGGCATCAGATCCACTTCTTCAATGGACAGGGGTTGGTTCGGGCCCCAGGCGACGGCGGCACGTGTTTTGATCATTTCCATTATATAGCTCCAGTCAGGTGTTTTTAACTTAATAGGTTGGATGCATCGCCGGGTCATGTTCGCCGGCAAGAGGGTGTTTCAGCAGCGGGATCGCACCGCCATTCTGTTCGATAATCAGTTCTTTCAGCGCCCGTACATTCGGGCTGAATGCGTCCCGCCGCCAGATAAGCCAGGTGGCGGTATCGGCGAATTCATCGGGAATTTCGTGAATGTCTACCCGCTCATGTCCGGGCAATTGTTCCAGCACAGAGCGTGGGATCATGGCAATGCCTGCGCCGCTGGCGACACAGGCCATCATGGAATGGTAGGACTGAATCTCCATCGTGTTCGCCACCGGGACATTTAACTCTTTGATCCACCGCTGCAAGCGCTGGCGGTAAGAACAGCTCGGGCGGAACGCAAATACCGTATGGCCACTGCGACCGGCGGGCGCTTCAAGCGGTGATTCCTCAGGCGGGGTGATCACGACCATGCGTTCGCGAAAAGAAATACAGCCGTTGATATCGTCAAAATCTATCGGGCCATCCACCAGCGCGGCAGCAAGACGCCCGGCACGAACGCTGTCGATGGTTTCTCCGGATGTCGCGGTGACAAGTGAAAGCGCCACTTGCGGAAACTTCTGGTGATAGGCCGCCAGCAGCGAAGGCAGGCGGGTGGCCGCCGTACTTTCCATTGAACCGAGCGCAAAATTCCCGGCCGGTTCGCCGGCATGGGTAATGCTCATGGCTTCATCACTCAGCGCCAGAATTCTTTCGGCGTAATTGAGAAAATTGTGCCCCATCGCAGAGAGGCGGATGCGCTGCTTCTCACGGATGAATAAATCTGTGCCCAGTTCGAGCTCGAGCTGGCGCAGACGGGTCGTCAGGTTCGACGGAACGCGGTGCAACTGCTCGGCCGCGCGCGCCAGCGAACCGGTTTCCGCGACGCAGCAAAACATTCGTAACTGGGTGAGATCCATGATGGGTTCCTGTGTTCTTTTATCGTAAACAACTTGGTCTGTATTATTCACTTTTCGTGATTGTACTCATAAGGCATCCTGACTGACAACTTCCAATTTACTTTCTTTTAATAAATCCGCTGTTTTCAGTGTCAGGCTTTGAGTATGTTTACTCAGTGTTTCTGGTATGTTGCATCGCGGTTTATTTTGACGGAGCAGTTATGGCTTTTCGTATTGCGCTAAGTGGTTTTCTGGCTTTTGTCGTCGCGATGGGTATCGGACGTTTTGCCTTTACGCCCCAGGTTCCTTTAATGATAGCTGAACATCAGTTCACGCTGACCGGCGCCGGGCTGGTCGCGGCATTCAACTATCTGGGTTATTTGTGTGGCGCATTTGATGGCATGCGCGCCAGCAAACATCTCGAACGTCGCCTGTGGCTGGGCGTGTGGGGCGGTGTGGTGCTGACGTTGCTGTCGGCGGTGATTTCCGGCGAAGTGTTGCACAGCATTGTGCGCTTTCTGATCGGCTGGACCAGCGGCTGGGCGATGGTGATGGTGTCGGCATGGTGTAATGAGCGGCTGGCGCATTATGGTCGTCCGGCGCTGAGCGCGGCGGTGTTTGCCGGGCCGGGCGTCGGGATTTTCCTCAGCGGCATGCTGGCCGTGGGGATCCACAGTCTGCAACTGACGTCCGCGCAGGCCTGGTCGGTGTACGGCGTGCTGGCGCTGATTTTTGTGGCGATTATCACGCCGAATTTACCGCGCAAAGGCGATTTGCACCGCTCGCATGTGGCGGCTGAGCCGCTGGTGATGACACCGGCTTTGAAACGTCTGGTGTGGAGTTACAGTCTGGCAGGTTTCGGCTACATCCTGCCTGCCACGTTTTTATCGCAGATGGCGACGGCACGTTTTCCTGACAGCCTGTTTGCGCAGTTTGTCTGGCCGGTGTTTGGTGGCGCGGCGGTTATCGGCATCGTCATCGGCATTCTGACCCGCCACTATCTGACGACGCACACCCGTATGGCGCTGACAATGTGGGCGCAGGGGATCGGGATTTTGTGTGCGGAAGTGGTGCCGGGTGTCACCGGCCTGGTGTTGGGCGCGCTGCTGACCGGGGGAGGGTTCCTCAGCGTGGTTCAGCTGGCATTGCAATACAGCCGTGAGCTGGCGCCTAATCACAGCCGCTATATGGCGGGGTTACTGACCACCGGGTACGCCGTCGGGCAGTTGTTCGGGCCGGTGCTATCGGCGATATCCACCGCGCTGACGCATCATCTTGAACCGGCGTTGTATGTTGCGCTGGCCGGTTTTCTCATCGCGGGTGCGCTGGTTATCAGGGACAATCGATAACTTGCAGCTATTGCATCCATCATGGCTTTTTCATCCTTCAGGAAAGCAATCACTGGATTCTGAACCGGCTCTCTACTACAGTAAGCCACCTCACTTTGGCGTGATCTGCGTCAAAGTGATTACATCTGCCGGAGAAGAAAGAATGCCAACCCTGAGTAAAGAAGCCATTTTGGTTCATGAGGCCTTGTTAGCCCGTGGTCTGGAAACCCCTCTGCGTGAAGCTTTGCCGATCGACAATGAAACGCGCAAAAAGCAGATCCAGGAACATATGACCGGGATTATGCAGCTTCTCAATCTGGATCTCTCCGACGACAGCCTGGCGGAAACGCCGCATCGCATCGCCAAGATGTATGTAGATGAAATCTTCTCCGGGCTGGATTACGCCAACTTCCCGAAAATCACCGTCATTGAAAATAAGATGAAAGTGGATGAAATGGTGACCGTGCGCGACATCACGCTGACCAGCACCTGCGAGCATCATTTTGTGACGATTGATGGCAAAGCCACCGTGGCGTATATCCCGAAAGAAACCGTGATCGGTTTGTCGAAAATAAACCGCATTGTGCAGTTTTTCTCGCAGCGTCCGCAGGTTCAGGAACGCCTGACCCAGCAGATTCTGGTTGCATTGCAGACCTTGCTCGGCACGACTAACGTGGCTGTCTCAATTGATGCCGTGCATTACTGCGTGAAAGCGCGCGGCGTACGTGACGCGACCAGCGCAACGACCACCACTTCTCTGGGCGGCCTGTTCAAGTCGAGCCAGAATACGCGGCAAGAATTCTTAAGAACGGTGAGACACGCCAGCTAAACGCGGGCGTTTTAAGCGGTCAGGCAGTTTGATATTGCGGCACCTTACGGGTGCCGTTAGTCTGTCTGGAGCCCGCGACTTTCTATCCCTACCGTTAACAGGAATGTTTGGTATGCGCTCACGTATTGCCACGCTCGACTTTGCCCGTGGTCTCGCTATTTTTGGCATTCTTCTGCTCAATATCAGCGCCTTCGGCCTGCCGAAAGCGGCTTATCTCAACCCGGCCTATGCCGGTCTTCCTTCTGCCTCTGATGCCTGGATCTGGGCGGTGCTTGACGCCGTGGCGCAGGGAAAATTCCTGATGATGTTTGCCATGCTGTTTGGCGGCGGTTTGTATTTGCTGCTGCCGCGCGGCAAACACTGGATCCAGTCGCGTCTTTCCATTTTGGTACTGTGTGGATTGCTGCATGCCTCTTTACTGTGGGATGGCGATATTTTGTTGTCCTACGGGCTTATCGGCCTGGCGTGCTGGCGTATGGTGAGGGAAGGGCGCAGCAGTCAGTCACTGGTTCTGACGGGAATAATTTTGTATCTCATCGGTGTGGCCGTTCTGGCAATACTGGGGGTTATCTCATCGCCGAAGCCCGGGAGTTTCTGGCTTCCCGGCCCGGCTGAGATTCAGTATGAGCAATACTGGAAGCTGAAAGGTGGCTGGGAGGCCATTCAGAACCGTCTGGATCTCTTATCTTCGAGTTTGCTGGCCATTGGTGCGCAATACGGCTGGGAGCTGGCGGGCGCAATGTTAATCGGCTCGGGGATGATGCGCAGCGGCTGGCTAAAAGGGGAATTCAGCGAGCGGCATTACCGCAACGTGGCGGCGGCACTGTTACCGCTTTCATTGCTGATACAAATCCCGGCTATTTACCTGCAATGGAAGAGTGGCTGGGACTACCGCTGGAGCGGCTTTTTGTTGCAGGTGCCGCGTGAAATCGGCTCGCTGATGCAGGCAGTCAGCTATCTGGCGCTGTGTTACGGCTTCTGGTCGGTGATTTCCCGCTGGCGTCTGACCCTGTGGATTTCTCAAATCGGGCGAATGGCGCTGACTAACTACCTGTTGCAGACGCTCGTTTGCACGACGTTCTTCAATATTTTCGGCTTCTTCCTGCATTTCGACCGGCTGCAATTACTGGCGCTGGTGCCGCTGGTCTGGGCGTGTAATCTGCTGATGACGCTGCTGTGGCTGCGGTATTTCCGTCAGGGGCCGCTGGAATGGTTATGGCGCAAACTGACGGTTAAAGCCTCGGGTGTTGAGGTGAAAACGGCATAGTCTGCGCGTTAATACATCACCCTAAATTATAGATTTGGGACGGACGTTGCAGAATTGTATGTAAACGTTTTCTTTCCTGTGACGTGATTCACGCAGGCGGTTTCGCAAAATGTTTAGGATAGCGGTCGTGCCACTCTGACGACCACTACACTAAAAAAGGAAACGCCATGAGCACCTCACCTCGCTTCTCTTTGTCTGCTTTTTTTACCTCCTGGGTCAAAAACTTCCGTATTCCCCCGTACCACTCTCTGGCTGATCACGGAGCGACGCATGGTCACAATTCGTGATGTCGCCCGGCTGGCGGGGGTTTCTGTCGCCACCGTTTCACGTGTTCTGAACAATCCGTCTATCGCCAGTAAAGAAGCACGCGAGCAGGTTTTACAGGCCGTTGCAACCCTGGGATACCGGCCTAATGCCAATGCCCAGGCGCTGGCAACGCAAAGCAGCGATACCATCGGCGTGGTGGTGATGGATGTTTCAGATCCTTTTTTTGGTGCGCTGGTGAAAGCGGTGGATACCGTCGCTCAGCAGCATCAGAAATATGTCCTGATAGGTAACAGCTATCACATTGCCGAAAAAGAAAGGCACGCCATTGAAGTTTTGATCCGCCAGCGATGTAACGCACTGATCGTGCATTCCAAAGCGCTCGGTGATGACGAGCTTTCGCGCTTTATGGACCAGGTTTCTGGCATGGTGCTGATTAACCGTGTGATCCCGGGCTACGAGCATCGCTGCGTCTGGCTCAATAACGTCAGCGGGGCAGAAATGGCGACGCGTTTGTTGCTGTCACAGGGGCATCAGCGCATCGGCTACATTGGCTCAAGCCACGGCATTGAAGATGATTTGCAGCGCTATCAGGGGTATTTACAGGCCATGACGCAGGCACATCATTCAGCCATTGCGCCACCGGCGGCCTGGCGTGCGCAGAGCTCGCCAGATTTGCAGGGCGGGGAAGCCGCGATGGTCGAACTGCTCGGGCGCAATCTGCATCTGAGCGCGGTCTTCACGTATAACGATTCGATGGCGGCGGGGGCGATGGCAGTGTTGAAAGAAAACGGAATTAACATTCCTGACGATTTCTCACTGGTGGGTTTCGACGATATTCCGATTGCCCGGTACACCAGCCCGAAAATGACGACGGTGCGTTACCCGATTGTCTCAATGGCGACACTTGCCACCGAACTGGCCTTAAAAGGTGCGGCAGAACAGTTAGCTACGGGTGTTTCGCATTGTTTTATGCCGACGCTGGTCAGACGCCATTCTGTGGCACCGTGGCAAAATGTGGCACCCGTCACTTATTGATTAAATAACGCGATGTAACCGTTTTCAATCTGTGAGAACTTTCACAGTTTATTAACATCGCCGCCTTTATGATGCATTCGTTTTCAATATGATTCACTTTGTGTCCGGCGTTACCGGACTGGTTTCACAGCGAGTCAGGATGTTGTAGGTCAAGGATGGCAGGCACCCGCGATAATGACGTGGAGCTGTACTGCTCCCGCATGGATTGCCGGTTCCACCCTGTACCCCTCATATAAACCGGAGATACAAATGAATAAAAAGGTTTTCACACTGGCTACTCTGGCTGCCAGCATGATGTTTGGTTTTGCCGCACATGCTGCTGATACTAAAATCGGCGTCACCATCTACAAATATGATGACAACTTCATGTCTGAAGTCCGCAAAGCCATTGAGAAAGATGCTAAAGCTTCTCCAGATGTGCAACTGCTGATGAATGACTCGCAAAACAGCCAGTCCACCCAGAACGACCAGGTTGACGTTATGCTGGCGAAAGGCGTTAAAGCACTGGCCATCAACCTGGTTGACCCGGCTGCTGCTCCGGTCATTATTGAGAAGGCCCGCGGTGCTGGCATTCCTGTTGTTTTCTATAATAAAGAACCTTCCCGTAAAGCTTTAGACAGCTACGACAAAGCGTATTATGTCGGGACTGACTCTAAAGAGTCTGGCGTTATCCAGGGTGAGCTGATTGCTAAACACTGGAAAGCAAACCCGGCCTGGGATCTGAACAAAGACGGCGTGATCCAATATGTACTGATTAAAGGTGAACCAGGCCATCCGGATGCTGAAGCGCGTACCAAATACGTCATCAGTACTTTGAATGGTAAAGAAGGCCTGAAAACTGATCAGCTGCAACTCGACACGGCAATGTGGGATACCGCTCAGGCAAAAGACAAAATGGACGCATGGCTGTCCGGCCCTAACGCTAACAAAATCGAAGTGGTTATCGCCAACAACGATGCAATGGCAATGGGTGCTGTAGAAGCTCTGAAATCTCATAACAAATCCAGCATTCCGGTATTTGGTGTGGATGCCCTGGCAGAAGCGCTGGCTCTGGTGAAATCAGGTGCAATGGCCGGTACCGTGCTCAACGATGCAAACAACCAGGCGAAAGCTACGTTTGATCTGGCAAAAAATCTGGCAGCGGGTAAACCAGCCGCCGATGGTACTAACTGGAAAATTGAAAACAAAGTCGTTCGTATACCTTACGTTGCAGTAGACAAAGACAACTTGTCTGAGTTTGTGAAATAAGAATACGCGGACAGCAGTCAATACAGACAGCAATAAAAACAAAGCTAAGCAGTGGCAAAAATAATTGCGGTTAAGCCGTAAATAAAGATTAAGTGTGATTAGACGTTAATACTTGTCTGACAGGACGTCATGTCGTGATGCAACCGGTGGGTTTGCTTACCGGTTGCATTACTGACATCAGGTATTAATAACCCGTTTATTTTTATCTTTAGCCAGGTACAACTATGGCCGATATTTCGCTCTCTGACACAAAAACAGAAAAGCCAGGTGAATTCCTGCTGGAAATGAGCGGTATTAATAAATCATTCCCAGGCGTTAAGGCGTTAGATAATGTGAATTTAAAAGTGCGCCCGCATTCCATCCATGCATTAATGGGTGAAAATGGCGCGGGTAAATCCACATTATTAAAATGTCTTTTCGGAATTTACAGTAAAGACTCCGGAACTATTCTTTTTCAGGGACAAGAAGTTAATTTTAAAAGCTCAAAAGAAGCGCTTGAGCAAGGCGTGTCGATGGTACATCAGGAATTAAACCTGGTGTTACAACGTACTGTCATGGACAACATGTGGCTGGGTCGTTATCCGACCAAAGGCATTTTTGTCGATCAGGACAAGATGTACAAAGACACCAAAGCGATTTTTGACGAACTGGACATTGATATCGACCCGCGCGACAAGGTGGGTAAGCTGTCCGTTTCGCAGATGCAGATGATCGAAATCGCCAAGGCGTTTTCCTATAACGCAAAAATCGTCATCATGGACGAACCGACCTCTTCCCTGACGGAAAAAGAAGTGAACCATTTGTTCACTATTATCCGTAAGCTGAAAGATCGCGGCTGCGGGATTGTGTATATCTCTCATAAGATGGAAGAAATTTTCCAGCTGTGCGATGAAATCACCATTCTGCGCGACGGCCAGTGGATTGCCACTCAGTCGCTGGAAGGCCTCGACATGGACAGAATCATCTCCATGATGGTGGGCCGTTCGCTGAGCCAGCGTTTCCCTGACCGCCTGAATAAACCGGGTGAAGTCATTCTCGAAGTGCGTAATCTGACGTCGCTGCGCCAGCCTTCCATTCGCGATATCTCCTTTGATTTGCATAAAGGTGAAATTCTCGGGATCGCCGGTCTGGTCGGTGCGAAGCGTACCGACATTGTCGAAACGCTGTTTGGTATCCGTGAGAAAGTCGCCGGAACCATTAAGCTCCACGGCAAAAAAATTAATAATCACAGTGCGAATGAAGCCATTAACCATGGTTTTGCGCTGGTGACGGAAGAGCGCCGCTCTACCGGTATTTATGCATATCTGGATATCGGCTTTAACTCGCTGATTTCCAATATTCGTCAATATAAAAATAAAGCCGGTTTACTGGATACCTCGCGCATGAAAAGCGATACCCAATGGGTTATCGATTCTATGCGCGTGAAGACGCCGGGGCATAAAACCAGTATTGGTTCATTGTCTGGCGGGAATCAGCAAAAAGTTATTATCGGGCGCTGGTTATTAACCAACCCTGAAATATTAATGCTGGATGAGCCAACTCGCGGGATTGACGTTGGCGCTAAGTTTGAAATTTACCAGTTAATCACCGAGTTGGCTAAAAAAGAGAAGGGGATCATTATTATCTCCTCTGAAATGCCTGAGTTGCTGGGTATTACTGACAGAATTTTGGTTATGAGTAATGGACAGGTTGCGGGCATCGTTGATACAAAAACGACTTCGCAGAATGAAATATTACGCCTGGCTTCCTTGCATCTCTAATTTTTAAGGGTTCTTATTATGAAAGCATTAAATAAGAAAAGTGTGCTCACTTATTTAAAAGAGGGCGGGATTTATGTGGTATTGCTGGTCTTACTGGCGATTATTATCATCCAGGATCCCAGCTTCCTCAGTCTGGTCAACTTAAGTAATATTCTGACCCAGTCTTCCGTGCGCGTTATTATCGCACTGGGCGTGGCGGGGCTTATCGTCACGCAGGGGACAGACCTGTCAGCCGGGCGTCAGGTGGGCTTAGCGGCAGTTGTTGCGGCCACCATGCTGCAGGCGATGGATAACGTCAACAAAGTCTTCCCGCATCTGGAAGTGGTGCCAATTCCACTGGTTATTCTGACCGTGTGTATTGTTGGTGCGTTAATTGGTTTGCTCAACGGTATTATCATTGCTTACCTGAACGTAACGCCGTTTATCACCACGCTGGGTACGATGATTATCGTCTACGGGATTAACTCCCTGTATTACGACTACGTCGGCTCATCACCGGTAGCGGGTTTTGACCCTGGCTTCTCACAATTCGCACAGGGCTTTATTCATCTGGGCGGCCTGAAGCTTTCTTACATCACATTCTATGCGCTGATTGCTATCGCCTTTGTCTGGGTACTGTGGAACAAAACCCGCTTCGGCAAAAACATCTTTGCTATCGGTGGTAACCCGGAAGCTGCGAAAGTTTCTGGCGTAAACGTTCCGTTAAACCTGATCATGATCTATGCGTTGTCCGGTGTGTTCTACGCGTTCGGTGGTTTGCTGGAAGCAGGGCGTATCGGCAGTGCGACGAACAACCTCGGATTTATGTACGAACTTGATGCCATCGCGGCCTGTGTGGTCGGCGGCGTGTCATTCGCTGGTGGCGTAGGTTCTGTGGCCGGTGTGGTGACCGGTGTACTGATCTTCACCGTTATCAACTACGGCCTGACCTACATCGGCGTGAACCCTTACTGGCAGTACATCATCAAAGGCAGCATCATCATCTTCGCGGTGGCGCTGGACTCTTTGAAATACGCTAAGAAGAAGTAAAGCTGGCAGCAGTAAACGAAAAGGGCGCTCCGGCGCCCTTTTTGCATTTGTTGTTCAGATAAAAATTACTGCTGGAACGGATTTCTTCCCACCGGTTTTACCGGTTCGGGCGCAGGCTTGGGTGCCGGTTCTGCATCTTCAGTTTCAGCCTGCGCCGCTTCATTAGCCTCCTGCACGGCTTTGATTCGTGCGGCTTCGTCGGCGGCAGCCTTATCCGCTGCGGCTTTTTCTGCGGCTGCTTTATCGGCGGCGGCTTTGGCGATAGCGGCTTTTTTCTCGGCTTCGAGCTGCTGCTGTAATGCAAGCAGTTGTTCTGGCGTCACGGCCGGGTAACCCTGGGCATCGTCAGGAATATTATGGATGGCCGGAATCGGGATCAGCGGGCCAAGGAAGCGCGGCTCGCGTTTGAGCAGATACAAATCCGTCAGTGCGCCGAGGCGGGCGAAGATCTCACGGCTGCGCACGCTGAGCATATCCTTGGGGGAGGGCACCGCGAAACACTGCGCCTGAATGCCCATGTGCAGCGCGATAAACAGTGCGCGTTCGCAGTGGAAACGCTGGGTGATGATGATGAAATCATTGGTATCAAAGACTTTGCGGGTACGCACGATGGAATCCAGTGTCCGGAAACCAGCGTAATCGAGCACGATATCGCTGGCGGGAATACCGGCGGCGATCAAATCCCGACGCATGGTGCTTGGTTCGTTGTAACTTTGCTGCGCATTATCCCCGCTCAGCAGCAGATATTTCACTTTGCCGCTGTTGTACGCGTTAATCGCGCCCTGGATCCGGTACAGATAATACTGGTTGATTACGCCTGTCCGGTAATATTTCGCAGTGCCAAGCACTACGCCAACTTGCCGGTGAGGCAGGGTTTGCACTTCGTCATAAATGTACGGCTGAGTCCGCAGACTGATCCACTGATCAAGCCCAATAGCGACAGCCAGCATCAGAATAATGATGCCAAAAACGCCAGCTATAAGTCGCTTAATCATAGGTATCCCTGTTATGACCAGATGGAAATCGGATCCAAGGCTACTTTACCTGTTTAGGGGACGCAATACGTTGAACTCCGTATCCGCAGGCATCGCGGGTTTTTTCAGCACTTTTCAGTGAATTACTGTCTGATTTGTGTGAAAGGCTGCAATTAAAGTGAAAAAAAGACCAGTGCACAGGCACTGGTCCGGATCCGCGTCAGTCTGGCTTCCTTGAATTAAAGAAGGGATCAGAATGACGTGCGTTTATAGGAGCGGTATTGCGGTGCCCAGAAGTTGTGCTCAATCGCTTTGGACAGCGAATCTTCTGAAGTCACCATCGCCACGCCCTGCAACTGTGCGGCTTTACCCACTTCCATCGCGATGCATTTAGAAACGCCCTGAATATCATTCACATCCGGCAGCAGTGAACCCTTGCCTTCGGTGGCCAGCGGTGAACATTCTGCCAGTGTCCGGCTGGCGGCCATCAGCATGCCGTCCGTGACGCGGGTTGCACCTGAGGCAATGACGCCCAGCCCGATACCTGGGAAGATAAAGGAGTTGTTGCACTGCGCGATAGGGTACAGCGTGCCTTTATGGCTTACCGGTGCAAACGGGCTGCCGGTGGCGACCAGCGCAGCGCCATCTGTCCAGTTCAGGATATCTGCCGGTGTCGCTTCCACGCGCGATGTCGGGTTACTCAGTGGCATGACCACCGGGCGGGCGCAGTGTTTATGCATTTCACGGATGATTTCTTCCGTGAACAGACCCGGCTGGCCGGAGACACCGATCAGTACCGTAGGTTTGGCGTTACGCACCACATCAAGCAGGGAGATACTGTCGCTGCTCATGCCCCAGCCAGTAAGCTGGCTGCTTTTTTGCACCAGGCGGCTCTGGAAATCGAGCAGGTTTGGCAGTTTGTCGGTCAGCAGGCCAAAGCGGTCAACCATGAAGACTTTCGCGCGCGCTTCTTCTTCGCTAAGACCTTCGGACTTCATCTGTGCGACGATTTGTTCTGCGATACCACAACCGGCAGAACCGGCGCCGAGGAAGGCGACCGTCTGGTCACTCAGTTTGCCACCGGCGGCTTTGCTGGCGGCAATCAGGCTGCCCAGCGCCACGGACGCAGTGCCCTGAATATCATCGTTAAAGCAGCACAACTCGTCGCGGTAGCGTTCGAGGATTGGCATAGCGTTCTTCTGAGCGAAATCTTCGAACTGCAACAGCACGTTAGGCCAGCGTATTTTTACCGCCTGAATGAACTGGTCGACAAAGGCTTCGTACTCTTCGCCGGTGATACGCGGGTGACGCCAGCCCATGTACAGCGGATCATTAAGCAGTTGCGGGTTGTTGGTGCCGGCATCCAGCACAACCGGCAGGGTATACGCCGGGCTGATACCGCCGCACGCGGTATACAAAGACAATTTGCCGATAGGAATGCCCATGCCGCCGATGCCCTGGTCGCCCAGGCCCAGAATTCGCTCGCCGTCAGTGACCACCACCACTTTGACGTGTTGCTTGGTAGCGTTTTGCAGCATGTCGTCGATGTGCGCGCGGTTAGGGTAGGAGATAAAAAGACCACGGGCGCGGCGGTAGATATCAGAGAAATGCTCGCAGGCTTCGCCTACGGTCGGGGTATAAATCACCGGCATCATTTCGCTGAGATGGTTGTCCAGGAGGCGGTAAAACAGCGTCTCGTTGGTGTCCTGAATGTTACGCAGATAGATATGTTTATCGATGTCAGTTTTGAAATTCTGGAACTGGCGATAGGCGCGATCGGCCTGTTCTTCGATCGTTTCAACGGCTTCAGGCAGCAGGCCGTGGAGGTTAAAATTGCTGCGTTCTTCTTCCGTAAAAGCGCTGCCTTTATTCAGTAACGGAAACTCCAGCAGGATCGGGCCAGCGTGAGGGATATACAGGGGGCGTTTGCTTTCGTATTCAAGTTCCATCGTTTTACTCTTCCGGGGGTCAGAATATCGTTTTTTTATATTTCGGAGCGGTGAGGGTAACAGAGAGGAAATGAAGAATTCAAATGACAAATGTAATGGGAATGTTATGTAACTAAAGACTCCGGAAAGGGAGTCTTTAGTGTTATCCGGCTCACATTTTCAGCAGGTCAGCGTGGTCATCTCTTCGCAACCCAGCGCGTTAAGCGTGGCTCGCGTGGCATCATTTTGGGTGATCAGCGCACCGTTTTGCTCGACCAGCACGGCACGACGAACCTTCAGGCAATCCTCGCCAGACATATTCAGCAGAATTAAGGCAGCCTGCAAAGGCGGAAGGCTCGGGTTGAAGGCCGCATTTTCAGCATAGCGCCCGGCGAACTGTTTGCCGGTGTGCGTTTCCAGCGCCACGCCGCTGTGTGATTTGCTGTAAGGCGCATGGCTTTGGTTGCAGGCATCCAGCGCAAGCGTTGCCAGTGCGTCAGTGGCTTCCAGCGCGTAGCCGTGATCGACTTTATCCATCAGCAGCGTGGTGATATCCAGATCCTTCGGCCCGAAGGAATGCGGCAGATAATCGCCGAGCGTGGCGACGTCGCGATCCGGCAGGTGAATATCCAGCGCCGTACCGCTGGTCAGTTCATTCATAAACTGGCGGCAATGGCCGCAAGGCGTGTAATTAACCGTGATTGATGCCAGACGGGTTTCGCCACGCAGCCAGGCGTGTGTGACCGCAGATTGTTCGGCGTGAACGGTTTGCTGCATCGGCGCACCGGCAAATTCCATGTTGGCACCGAAATACAGATTACCTGAGGTTCCGCGGGCAATCGCACCCACGTTGAAATGCGAAATCGGCGTCACGGAACAGGCTGCTGCCAGAGGGAGCAGGGCAAATGCCAGCGCATCGTCGTCCAGACCGGTAGCCTGTTTTACCTGCGCAACCTCGGCGGCCGTGAACATTGCCGGGAAGTCATCATGTCGCAGAAACGGCTTCAGCGCTGAGGATAAATTTTCAGGGAGTGCCGCAAAGGCGGTATGAAAACGTGCGTGCATAAACATTCGATCTCGACTGTGATTACGGTTAAACAGTGTAAAAGTCATTACGTGAAGTAAGTGTGACAGAGGTCACTTTTTTGATGAAACAGATTAGCTGGAGTTGCAGTTTTGAGAGATGTTACGCAAAAAAAAATGCCTTTCACAGCGTTCCCAAAATCATTCGGGCTAAATCAAGGCGGCAACTGCCCCGCGGGAGCATACATAAGTATGTGACCGGGGGGCGCGAGGGCGGCCAACGCAGAGTTGGCCTGAATGATGAAGGGGAATCAGTGAGCGGGGAACCACTTGTCGTTGATCTTTTTGAATTCGCCGTTGGCTTTAATGCCTTCCAGCGCCGCATTCAACTTCGCCAGCAATTCTTTATTCTCAGGACGCACGGCCATCCCGACACCGGTACCGAAGTATTGCGGATCTTTAATCAGTCCGCCCACTTCGCCCAGGTTAGGGTTGGATTTCAGCCAGCCATTCAGCACGGCGGTATCGCCGAGCAGGCCGTCCAGGCGACCGCTTTTCAGATCCAGAATCGCATTCTGATAGCTGTCATAACCGACGGTGGTGATCTCAGGGTGTTTTTCCATCAGGTATTTCTGGTGCGTGGTGCCGTTTTCCAGGCCGACACGTTTACCTTTCAGATCCGCAATAGAAGAGAATTTACCCTTCGGCCCGATAATCATGGCGGTATTGGCGTAGTAAGGCTGGGTAAAAGTGACCTGCTTGCTGCGCTCTTCGGTGATGTCCATGCCGGAAATGATGACGTCAAAACGACGGAATTTCAGCGCCGGGATCAGCCCGTCAAACGGCTGGTTGGTGAACGTGCAGGTCTCCTGCATCTGTTTACAAACAGCGTTCGCCAGATCCATGTCAAACCCGACGATCTGGTTGTTGGCGTCCATCGATTCGAACGGCGGATAGGTCGCGGAAGTCCCGAAACGAATGGTCTCAGCAGCGGTAGCGGCGAAAGCGGTGGCAGATAAAACGGCAGCGAGGATCAGCTTTTTCATGCAATACATTCCTGTTCAAAAAATGACATTCCCTTCATGGTTCAGTTTACTGATTTTATTAATGTAATCGGGCAACTGGCAGGAAGTGAAACCTGCGATTAAATTGCCATTAAATGAATTTATATGCAATTAATTCGATTAAAAAATTAAATTTAGATGTGTGTACTATTTCGGGGGCATAAAAAAAGGGACGATTTCTCGTCCCTTCAGCTGTCCGGTGTCCATTAATTACGGCGTTCAAACGCCAGCGCACGGCGTTCTATCAGGCGCATCATCAGGGTCAGTAACCCGTTCACACACAGATAAACCAGACCGGCAGCGCCAAATACCATCACGTCATAGGTGCGGCCATACATCAGCTGGCTGTGCCCCATAACGTCCATCAGCGTAATGGTGTACGCCAGAGAGGTACTTTTAAAGACCAGCACCACTTCGTTGGAGTAGGACGACAGTGCGCGCTTAAACGCATACGGCAGCAGAATTCGCAGGGTCTGCGGTTTCGACATGCCCAGCGCTTCGCAGGATTGCCACTGGCCGGAAGGAATTGCGCGCACCGCACCGGTAAACAGTTGCGTGGTGTAAGCGGCACTGTTCAGCGCCAGCGCAAACATCGCACACAGCCACGGCTGCGACAGCACTTCCCACAACCAGGGGATTTCACGAATTGACGGAAACTGGCCCGGGCCGTAATAAATCAGGAAGATTTGCACCAGCAGCGGCGTACCGGTAAACAGCGTGATATAGCCTTTCACTATGTGGCTGGCAACGGGCACTTTCAGCGTCAGGATCACGGTGAAAATCATCGCCAGCAGCAGCGCAACAATCAGCGCCGCCACGGTCAGTGTCAGGCTGGTGTGCAATCCTTTCAGGACTTCAGGTAAATATTCCCACATCAGGAAGCACTCCGTTCAAAGCGGGTGGTACGCAGTTCGATGCGTTTAATCACGAACTGGCTGAACAGGGTGACAATCAGATAAATGCAGGCCGCAATCACGTACCAGGTAAAAGGTTCCTGCGTCCGCGTGGCGATACTTTTGGTTTGCAGCATCAAATCATTCACGCTGATAAGCGACACCAGCGCGGTATCTTTTAGCAGCACCAGCCACTGATTGCTCAGGCCCGGCAGTGCGTGACGCCACATTTGCGGCATGATCAGGCGAAAGAAAATCGCCGATTTCTTCATGCCCAGCACCTGACCGGATTCCCACTGACCTTGCGGAACGGCTTTCAGCGCGCCGCGTAATGTCTGCGAAGCATAAGCGGAATACAGCAGCGAAAGGGCAATGACGCCACAGACAAACGGGCTGACTTCGAAGTTTTCGATGGGCAGCTTTATAGGCACTGAGAATAGCCCGAGATTGAGGCTAAAGCCGTCCGCCAGCACCATCAGTACCTGTGAGGAACCGAAGTAGATGAACAGCACCACCAGGATTTCTGGCAGACCGCGCAGCACAGTAACCCACGCGGTGCCCAGCCAGCTAAGCGGCTTCCACGGCGCGGACTCCCAGACGGCGAAGATCATCGCCAGCACCAGGCCGAGGATCAGCGCACAAACGGCAAGGCCGACGGTCATCCCGGCGGCGCTTGCTAAAGGTTGGAATTCAGTCATTGATAGGCAAACTTATTGCTGGAACCATTTTGAATACAGCGTTTTGTAAGTGCCGTCTGCTTTCACTTTTGCCAGAGCATCATTGAGTTTAGTCAGCAGTTCGGTGTTGTTCTGACGAACAGCGACACCCAGACCGGTACCAAAGTAAGTAGGATCGGTGATTTTGTCACCCACGGCGGCCAGGTTTTTATTCTGCTTCAGCCATTCGTTCACTACGGCGGTATCACCGAACACGGCGTCCAGACGACCATTTTTCAGATCCAACACGGCGTTCTGATAGCTGTCGTAAGGCACGGCAGTAATTTCCGGGTGTTTATCCATCAGGAATTTCTGGTGCGTGGTGCCGTTTTGCATACCGACGCGTTTGCCTTTCAGCGCCGCAACGTCAGCAAACTGCCCGGCGTGAGCGATGAAAATAGCGGAGTTATCATAGTAAGCGTTGGTGAAAGAAACTTGTTTTTCACGCTCAGGGGTGATGTCCATGCCGGAAATGACCGCATCAAAGCGACGGAATTTCAGGCTTGGGATCAGACTGTCGAAGGCCTGGTTTGTGAATGTGCAGGTAGCCTGCATCTCTTTACACATGGCATTAGCCAGATCGACGTCGAAGCCCTGAATCTGATTGCTGGAGTCTACAAACTCAAACGGAGGATAAGACGCTTCCATTGCGAAACGGATGGTATCAGCAGCACTGGCGGACAAACTGACGGTAGCCAGAACTGCGGCAATTACTAATTTTTTCATCGCTTACTCCGTAGAAAACATCAATCAATATGTTGATAGGAAAAAATTTTAATGGGAAAGGTAGCTCGCAAATTCTTTGGTTTTCGGCTGAGCGAAAATTGACGCGTCACCTTGTTCGACAATGCGGCCGTTTTCCATGTACACCACGCGGCTGGCGGTTTTACGTGCCACTTCCACCTCGTGGGTCACAATCACCTGAGTAATCCCGGTGCCGGCCAGTTCGCGGATAATGCTGACGATCTGCGCGGTAATTTCCGGGTCAAGCGCGGCAGTCGGTTCGTCAAACAGTAAAACCTGAGGCTCCATCATCAGTGCACGGGCAATCGCCACACGCTGCTGCTGACCACCGGAGAGATGCAACGGGAAACGATCGGCGTAATCGGTCAGGCGCAGACGGGTCAGCAATTTCTGTGCGCGTTGCAGCGCGACCTCTTTTGTCAGACCCAGAACACGCATCGGGGCTTCCAGTAAGTTGTCGAGCACGGTGCGGTGCGGCCACAGATTGTATTGCTGGAAAACCATGCCGACGTTCTGACGCAGTTCGCGAACTGCTTTTTCATCGGGTTTGCGGGTGAAATCGAAGGTGTTACCGGCGATTTGCAGGGTGCCTGAACGGGGCATTTCCAGCAGGTTCAGAACACGTAACAGAGAGCTTTTGCCTGCACCACTTGGGCCCAGTAAAACGAGGGTTTCACCGGCAGGGCAGTCGAGCTGGATGTCAAAAAGCGCCTGATGCACGCCATAGAAGCAGTTGATGCTATTAAGTTGAATACTCATGCGCAAATAGTGAATAGCCATTGATGCCGCAGATGGTAACTTCCACAGCATAGTTATGCAACGATCGCGGCTTAAAAATTATGTGTTGCCGCAGTAAGGCTAAAGTGTAGCACAACATATTGTTAATCATCTGTAATGGAGGTGTTGGTCAATGACGGTATTCATCACCGACCAACCTTTTTCGGGCGGTTTTTTTAGAGAAAGAACCGGGTTATTGGTTTTCCAAAACCTGGCGTAATGTGCCGCTGGAGGCAAAATCAAGATTTGCCATGTATCGGACATCATCAACCGTCCAGCACTTCCCTTCGCGGACCATCAGCACTTCATCTTTCCACGTGGCTGAAGCGCCCTTATCTTTTTCGTGTGTGAAGGTGACACGCAGGGGGATGTTGCGGGCGTCAGTGTTAGGAATGGTGGATGCACTGTCCACGGAGGCGGATGTCGGGCCGTCAAACTGGCTGGAGAAAATATCGCCATCGCCGGAGCCTGCGCCGGCTTTCTCATTTGGCGAGGCGGCGATATCCACTTTCGGCTGTGACTGTGCTTTCTGCAGCGCTGCGTAAAGAGCGGTGCTCAGATAAGGCCGGTAAGCGGCGAGCTGGCTGGCGTTAGGGATCCCGCTGCCGCCTTGTTTGATACGAAAATCATAGAATTGCTGGGCAACGCTGTCAGGGCCACCGTCAACACATGGCGCGGTCCGGCTGCCGATATCCTTATACGCAGGTTCTACCGTCGTGCACGCACTTAACACCAATATCAGGGGGATTGCGGCGACAAGAGTTTTCTTTTTCATCGTATTCCTTACTGAAAGATTGAACATTTTCACCATGACCTTCTTTAACCATAGAGTATAAAACCGATTTGGCTTAATGCATGGCGCAGAGAAATGATACGTGCTGGCGGAGCACATCGTTTATGCTATCCGGGTGATTTTCTCCGACATGTGGACGACAACTGATAAGGAATACTCATGCAAATTTCAACCACTCCGACCCTGGAAGGTTTTACCATCGCGGAATATTGCGGCGTGGTCACGGGCGAAGCGATTTTGGGGGCGAACATTTTTCGTGATTTCTTCGCAGGCGTGCGCGATATCGTCGGTGGCCGTTCCGGCGCGTATGAAAAAGAACTGCGCAAAGCACGTGAAATTGCCTTTCGCGAGCTGGAAGAACAGGCGAAAGAACGCGGTGCTAACGCCGTGGTCGGCATTGATATCGATTATGAAACGGTAGGCAAAGACAGCAGCATGCTGATGGTCAGCGTCTCCGGCACCGCTGTTATTGTGCACCGAAAATGATGTGGCGAAAGATCAACATCGGCATCATTCTCGCGTGTCTGCTGGCCCTGACGGGCTGCCAGAACGGCGCTGAACAGGCGAAAAATTTACCTTACCGGCTGGAAACAACGCGGCAGGCACAGGGAATGGATCAGCGGGTGCGTTTTCTGGTCATCCATTACACGGCGGAAGATTTCCACAACGCATTAAATACGCTTACGGATGAACACGTCAGCGCACATTACCTGATCCCGGCGCATCCGCCGCGTGAAAACGGGAAACCGGTCGCGTGGCAGCTGGTGCCGGAAAACATGCGCGCATGGCATGCGGGAGCCAGCGGCTGGCGCGGACGCACCAATCTGAACGATACGTCCATCGGTATTGAGCTGGAAAACAAAGGCTACAGCACGACGCTGCTGGGCAAAAAATTCTATCCTTTCCCGCCCGCGCAAATCGATTTGCTGGCAGACCTGAGCAAAGGCATTGTTGCGCGTTATCAGATTGAGCCGCGCAACGTGGTGGCGCACAGCGATATTGCGCCGCAGCGTAAAGACGATCCGGGGCCATTATTCCCGTGGCAACAGATGGCGGAGCGGGGGATTGGTGCCTGGCCGGACGCGGCGCGGGTCAGCCATTTTCTGGCGGGCAGGGATCCGCAGCAACCGGTGGATCAGGCGCATCAGCTGACATTGCTGAAACAGTACGGTTATACCGTGACGGAAAACATGACGGCGGAGCAGGCACGCCGTGTGATTTCGGCGTTCCAGATGCATTTCAGGCAGAGTGATTATCGCGGGAATGCTGATGCGCAGTCAGAGGCCATTGTTCTGGCACTGTTACAGCAATTCCCGGATTCGAATAACTGAGGAAGCGGCTGACCCGGCGGTCAGTCGCGTTTCGGGCCGATGCCGTGCAGGCCCTGAAGTTTGCCGTGGTCGCGCAGCCAGGCGGCGGTGCGGATGATCCCCTGATCCAGCGAAATCACCGGCACATATCCCAGCTCTTTCTGCGCGCGCTGCGTGTCGAGCGTGAGATCGAAATTCAGTTTCGCAACGCTGTAATGCGTCAGTACCGGCTCTTTGTGTGAGCTTTTGCTGATGTGCTCCATACCACGCGCCATCATATCCAGCAGCGGATAAGGCACGGAGCGGATGCGGTATTTGATGTCCAGGCTTTCCATCAGCTGTTTCACCAGCGTGCGCAGTGGCCGGGGTTGCTGATTGGTGATGTTAAACGCGCGTCCGGATTCTGTGGATTCCGACTGCGTCGCCAGCCACATCGCGTGAACCGCGTTCTCCACGTACGTCATGTCGACCAGTGCTTCGCCACCGCGCGGCAGCATCAGCGTGCCGCCATATTTCAGCATTTGCATCAGGCGGGGAAGCAGCACGTTATCGTGTGGCCCGAAAATGCCCTGCGGACGTAAAATCGTGAAATGCGTTTGCGGATTGGACATCGCCAGCGTGTGAATCACCTGTTCACCGGCGGCTTTGCTGCGGGCGAAGGAATTGGCGAAACGATGCGGGCGGAAGTCTTCCTGAATATCACGATGATGATGAAAGTCGAAGTAAATGGCGGGTGATGAAATATGCACGAAGTTTTCAACGCCGTAAGCTGCAGACCATTCCCCCAGACGGCGCGTCGCGCGGACGTTCGCCAGTTCGAACTCCTGTTCGCTGCCCCACGGCGACATCAGCCCGGAACAGTGCCAGACGGTATCCACATCGGCAAGCAACGCTTTAGCCTGCGCCGATACCAGCGTGGTGAGATCGGCATGAATAAATTCTGCGCCCATTTTTTGCAAAAGTGAGCCCATAGCGGCATTGCGACCCGTCGCCCGGACTTTAATCCCTTTATTTCGCAAAAACTCGACCGCATTGCGCCCTAAACCGCTGCTGGCGCCGGTAACCAAAACTCTCATAACTACTCTTCATCCTTCACGTTGCAGCGGTGTTCGCTGCTCTCATTCACCCGAATCACTGACTCCAGTCAGCTCATCGGGATTCATTCGTTTGCTGCCTTGCTGCAACCCGAATGATTTTGAGTACATCCCAATGAGTGAAATTACTAAGGCTGGGGCGCCTCTCAGCAATAAGCGCGCCATTCTTTCGTGAAATTGTGCGGGTTGCAATGGGAAAGGGGTGCAGCAATGTCTGAAACTGTGCGATTGTGCTTTAAATAAACCCTTTCAGCTTCCGCAGCGGTCTTTCTGACGGGCCAGGCTGGCGATGCGTTTCGCCATGCCTCGAAAAATAAACTGATGAGCGGGCATCATACTGAACCAGTAGAGCAGGCCGCTGAATCCGGCCGGATGCCACCACGCGCGAACGTCCAGACTGCGGCTTTCGCCGTGATCGGTGATCGTGAACGTCAGCCGTCCGAGCCCCGGCGCTTTCATCCCGAATAGCAACGCCAGTTCGCGCTGCGGTTTCAGGTTGATCACTTTCCATCCGTCAATTTTATCGCCGATTTTCAGGGTGTCCCGGTCAGGGCGGCCATACTGCACGCCACCGCCGAGCAGATCGTCGATGCGTGCCCGCGTCTTCCATAATCCGTTGGCGTAAAAATAGCCTTCTGCGCCGCCCAGTTTCTGCACGACTTTCCACAGTGACGCTTTTGACGCCGACGTTTCCAGCGTGAAGCCCGCCTGTTTCGGGTAATAGCCGTAGCCTGGCCGCCAGCGTGCACGGGCGTCCGGGTCATAGCCCCAGTCGGGTGAATCCATCACCTGTTGTTGTTCCTTTTCCAGCGTGTAGCTAATCGCCTCATTGATCGAAATCAGCTCCTGCGGGATCAGCGCCTGAAGTTCTGCACTGTCAGCGGGCAAATCGTGATTCAGCCCCTGAATCAGCGCCTTGGCGAGCGATGTGGGCACCGAAGTGATCAGGCTGAGAAAATAAACTGAAACAAAAGAGGTCGGCAGCGGGACGGGGATCAGCCAGCGGCGTTTCCCGCTCATTGCAATAAAGCGTTCGAACAACGTCTGATAGCTGATGTATTCCGGCCCGGCGGCGTCAAAAATACGATTCCCGCTGGCGGGCAAGGTCACCAGACCCTGCAAATAATTCAGCAGATTCTCCAGAGCGATGGGCGACGATTTCGAACGAACCCAGCGTGGTGGCGTTAAAACAGGCAGGTTATAAACCATGTCGCGCATGACTTCAAAAGCCGCCGAACCTGCGCCAATTACAATGCCGGTGCGCAGTTCTGTCACCGGAATATTGCTCATGCGCAGCAAATCGCCGGTCAGCTTACGCGCCTGCAGATGGGGTGAATAGTTGCCTTCCGGCTGCATGGATCCGAGATAAACAATGTGTCTGATGGAGGAGTCGCGCAGCGCCAGCAGGGTGTGTTGCGCCGCCTGTCGCTCTTTTTCCAGCAGGTCATCGTCTTCTGCCATCGCGTGGACCAGATATACCAGCACGTCTGCGTCTTCAAAGGCTGCTGCCAGCGTTTTGCTCTGATAGACATCCGCAAAACAGCAACGGACGTGAGGCCATTTCTGTTGTTGCAGCCATTCGATGCGACGCGCAGCCGCGGTAACCTGAAAACCGTGCTGGCTCAGGTGGGCAGTCAGATGTTGTCCGATATATCCGCTGGCTCCGAGAACGACAATTCTAGGCATAGTCCGTTTGCTCTGATAGTGGGGAGGATTTTAGATGAGCGGCGATAACCCGGGGTTACCGCCGCAAACGGAAGGGCCGTCAGGCGTGCTGGTGCAGGAACTCCTGCCACAGGGCGACGACTTTTTGCAGGTCCTCACGGCTGATGTTGATGTGAGTCAGCACACGGGTCAGCGGGCCTGCGCTGATAATCACGCCGCGCTCACGCATCCACGGGCCCATTTTTTCGGCCAGTTCAGCGCTCTGTTTGATGTAAAGAACGTTGGTCTGCGGGCCGGGTTCTGCGATTTCCACGCCAATATGGCTTAGCTGTTCGGCCAGCCACTGCGCATTGTCATGGTCATCTTTCAGTCGTGCCACGTTGTTTTCCAGCGCATAAATGGCCGCTGCGGCCAGAATGCCGGACTGGCGCATACCGCCTCCGGTCATCTTGCGCCAGCGGTTCGCGCGGTGGATGTAATCTTTGCTGCCAACCAGCAGGGAACCCACCGGCGCGCCCAGACCCTTCGACAGGCAAATGGTCAGGGTGTCGCAATATTGGGTGATTTCGCTCAGCTCAACGTTCAGCGCCACAGCGGCATTCATGATGCGCGCCCCATCGATATGTAGCGCCAGCCCTTTTTCGCGGGTAAACGCGTAGGCTTTTTGCAAATAATCGAGCGGAAGCACTTTGCCGCTGTGCGTGTTTTCCAGGCTCAGCAGGCGGGTGCGGGCAAAGTGAATGTCATCGGGTTTGATGGCGGCGGCGACTTTATCCAGCGGAATGGAGCCGTCGGCGGCCATATCGAGCGGCTGCGGCTGAATGCTGCCGAGAACGGCGGCACCGCCCGCTTCATACATATAGTTGTGGGCTTTCTGGCCGACAATATATTCTTCGCCACGCTGGCAGTGCGTCAGCAGGGCGACCAGATTGGCCTGTGTGCCGGTCGGTAAAAACAGCGCGGCTTCTTTGCCACACAGTTTTGCGGCCATATCCTGCAAAGCATTTACCGTTGGGTCATCGCCGTAGACATCATCGCCGACTTCAGCGTTGGTCATCGCCTGACGCATAGCTTCGCTGGGGCGGGTTACGGTATCACTGCGTAAATCGATCAACGTAATAATCCTTCTACCAGGTGAATGTTAAGTGGAGAAAAAGCGGGCAACCCGTGCCCGCCTGACTCTCCACTATATCCCTGTCGGGGTTACCGCAGCCAGTTGGTTTTTGCCAGTTCGATGACTTCGTCACCCCGGCCGCTGATCACTGCCCGCAGCATGTAGAGGCTGAAGCCTTTTGCCTGCTCAAATTTAATCTGCGGAGGCATCGCCAGCTCTTCCGTGGCGGTGATGACATCCACCAGTACCGGGCCTTCATAGGCAAACGCATCCTGCAACGCGGTGTCCACGTCTGAGGCTTTTTCCACGCGGATCCCTTTGATGCCCGCCGCTTCGGCAATGGCCGCGAAATCCGGGTTTTTCAGCTCGGTGCCGTCGGTCAGATAGCCGCCGGCTTTCATTTCCATCGCCACAAACCCGAGCACACTGTTGTTGAATATGACGATTTTTACCGGCAGTTTTTGCTGTGCCAGCGTCAGGAAATCGCCCATCAGCATGGCAAAACCGCCGTCGCCGCACAGCGCCACTACCTGGCGCGTGCGGTCAATCGCCTGCGCCCCGATGGCCTGTGGCATGGCGTTGGCCATCGAGCCGTGGTTAAACGACCCGAGCAGCCGGCGCTGGCCGTTCATTTGCAGGTAACGACACGCCCAGACGGTAGGCGTACCGACGTCACAGGTAAAGACGGCGTTGGCATCGGCGAAACGGCTGATTTGCTGTGCCAGATATTGCGGGTGAATGGCCTGTTTGTCGTTCGGCGTTGCCAGCGCATCGAGATCTTTACGCGCTTCTTCGTAATGTTTAAGCGCTTTGTCGAGGAACTTACGCTCGGTTTTCACCTGTAATTGCGGCAGGACGGCCGTCAGGGTGGACTTGATATCGCCGACCAGCGCCATATCAACGTGGCAGTGCGCACCGATGCTGCCCGGATTGATGTCTATCTGAATGATTTTTGCGTCCGTCGGATAAAACGCGCGGTACGGGAATTGCGTGCCGAGCAGGATCAGCGTGTCGGCATTCATCATGGCGTGGAAACCGGAGGAAAAACCGATCAGCCCGGTCATGCCGACGCTGTAAGGGTTATCCCATTCAATATGTTCTTTGCCGCGCAGGGCATGCACCACCGGCGCTTTCAGGGTTTCTGCCAGCTTAATTACTTCATCGTGTGCCCCGGCACAACCGCTGCCGCACATCAGGGTAATGTTGGTTGCGCCATTGAGCAGTTCGGCCAGCTTATCCAGCTCGGTCTGCTGCGGCTGCACTTTCGGCAGTTTTGGCGGATACCAGCTGACTTTGGCGTCTTCCGGTGCCGGTTTCAGCGCAACGTCGCCGGGCAAAACAATCACTGAAACACCCCGGTTGAGGATTGCCTTGCGCATGGCGATGGCCAGCACCTGCGGGAGCTGCTCCGGGTTGGTGACGAGTTCGCAATAGTGGCTGCATTCGCGGAATAATTCGGTCGGATGGGTTTCCTGAAAATAGCCGCTGCCGATTTCGCTGGAGGGAATATGCGCCGCGATGGCGAGTACCGGAACATGGTTACGGTGGCAGTCGAACAGGCCGTTGATCAGATGTAAATTACCGGGGCCGCAGGAACCGGCGCAGACCGCCAGTTCGCCGGTGATTTGTGCCTCTGCCCCGGCGGCAAATGCGGCGACTTCCTCATGACGCGTGCCGAGCCATTCGATGGTGCCCATGCGGTTCAGGCTGTCGCTCAGACCGTTGAGCGAATCGCCGGTCACGCCCCAGATTCTTTTGACGCCAGCCGCTTCAAGAGTTTTTGCCAGATATGACGCTACGCTTTGTTTCATTTATTGAATCCCTCCGACAGATGCTGAAAAAATAACTGCGTTAAGCATAGTCCACTGATTACATCCATGAATGCAAAGCCTTAAACCATACAAAATTACGCGGGGAGGGAAGGTGAAGTTTTGTAAATCTGCCCGCGCAGACTGTAAAAAGTCATGAGCGGGCAGCGGGAGGCGCGGGGATCAGGCGAGCGTGACGTCGCCCTGAAGCTGACAGCTACACGCCAGAACGTAGCCCTGCGCGACTTCCTCGTCGGTGAGCGTCATGCGGCTGGTGGTCGTGTAATCACCGGACAGAACGCGGGTTTTGCAACTTCCGCAAACGCCCGCGCGGCAGGCTGCCGTGACCGGCAGTTTGTGCTGCTCCATGGCCGACAGCAGCGTTGAACCGACCGGCACGCGGTAGTTTCCGAGCGGCGTCAGACGGGTCAGCGTCAGTTGCTGGTCAGCCGAAACAACTGCTTCAGTGGCCTGGAACTGTTCCTTAACGATATTTTGCGCCGGAACGCCCAGCCCGGCCGCCCATTTCCCGGCCAGTTCCATATAAGGCGCGGGCCCGCAAATCATCACCCGGCGCGCAGCGATATCCGCCACCTGGCTTTGCAGTAAGTCCTGACTCAGGCGCCCTGCAATCTGGCCCGGTGCTGCGTCATTTTCTGCCAGAACAGTCAGACGAAGTTGCGGATATTGCGCCGCCATACGCTGCCATTCTTGCGCAAAAATGACGTCCTGCGGGCTGCGGACGCTGTAAAACACCTGTACGCTTTGCGCCGTGGAATGCGCCAGAACCTGGCGCGCAATCGACATCACCGGTGTGACGCCGCAACCGGCGGCCAGCAGTAATAAAGGTTGCGGCGTGTCACAGGTGAATTCGCCCTGCGCGTCCGAAAGCCACAGGTAATCGCCAGGTTTAACCTGCTGTGTCAGCCAGCCTGAGCCTTTACCACCGTCAATCCGGCGCACCGTTAGCTGGATAAACCGGCTCAAACCCGGCGTGGAAGACAGGGTATACGCGCGCTGCACGTCACCGCTCTGGCCGATATTCACCAGCGCAAACTGGCCCGGCTGATACGGATAAACGTCGTGATTGATCAGCGACAGCGTCCAGACATCTGGCGTTTCCTGCGTGACGGAATACACCTGCATGCGGTTCTGGCACAACGCCGTCGGTTGATCAGGAAATAAAGGAAAGTTCATCTCTGATTTACTCCGCCAGCATGGTTTTCAGATCCTGCTCAACCGACGTAATCGAACGCAGGCCGAACTGTTCGTTAAGCACCGCCAGCAGATTGTCGGTCAGGAAGGCCGGTGCCGTCGGGCCGGTGGCGATGTTTTTCACGCCCAGCGACAACAGCGTCAGCAGGATCACAATCGCTTTCTGCTCGAACCACGAAAGCACCAGGCTCAGCGGCAAATCATTCACGCCACAACCGAGTTTTTCGGCCAGATTGACCGCCAGAATAATCGCAGAGTAAGCATCGTTACACTGGCCGACGTCCAGTAAACGCGGCAGGCCTTCGATGGTGCCGAAGTCCAGCTTATTGAAACGGTATTTCCCGCAGGCCAGCGTCATGATCGCGCAGTCTTGCGGCACGCTGCGCGCCAGATCGGTGAAGTAGCTGCGCTCGCCGCGGCTGCCGTCACAACCGCCAATCAGGAAGATATGGCGCAATTTTTTGGCAGCGACTAAATCAATCACGGTATCGGCCGCGCTGAGCAGCGTCTGACGACCAAAGCCGACGGTAATTTCCTGTTCAATCTCACTGTACGGGAAACCGGCCAGTTGCAGCGCCTGACTGATCACCGGCGCGAAATCTTCGCCTTCCAGATGCTGCACGCCCGGCCAGCCGACAATGCTGCGGGTCCAGATGCGGTCGCCGTAGTTGCCGACGTTAGGGTCAATAATACAATTGGAGGTCATCACTACAGGGCCGGGGAATTTGGCAAACTCAACCTGCTGATTCTGCCAGCCGCTGCCGTAGTTACCGGCCAGATGCGGGAATTTTTTCAGTTCCGGGTAACCGTGTGCAGGCAGCATTTCGCCGTGGGTATAAATGTTAATGCCGGTGCCGGCGGTCTGTTCGAGCAGCATCTGCAAATCTTTCAGGTCATGGCCTGAAATCAGAATCGCTTTACCTGCCAGCGGACGCACGTTGACGGACGTCGGGCGCGGATGGCCGTAAGCGTCGGTTTCGCCTTTATCCAGAATCGCCATCACGCCGAAATTCATTTTGCCGATGGCCATCGCATTTTCGAGCAGCACGCCCATGTCTGAAGGTTGCGTACCGAGCCACGCCATCAGGCGGTGATACTCCGCATAAATCGCGGTGTCCGACTGGCCGAGAACGTGCGCGTGTTCCATATAGGCCGCCGCACCTTTCAGGCCGTACAGACACAACATGCGCAACCCGTGAATATCATCGCCGATCTGCGCTTTGTCGCCGTTAAGCGCAAATTGCTGCGCCTGTTGTTGCAGGTCATTCAGGTTATCGCTGACCAGCTCCAGCGCAGCCAGAGGATGGCTGACGGTGACTTCCGGATCCATCAGACGGCAGCGAACCGCCAGTGCTTCACGATGAATAATCGCTTCGCGCGCGTAGCCGACGATGCGGTCAGAGTCGAAGTTGACGTTGGTCAGCGTGGAGAAAAATGCCCGTGGTGCGAAGCTGTCAATTTCCTCATCGGCAATACCGTAACCGCGAGCCGTTAATGCCCAGGCCGATAAGCCCTCAAGAACGGCCACCAGCAGATCCTGTAAATCGGAGGTTTCCGCCGTTTTGCCACACATACCCTGCGCATAAGCACAGCCATTGCCCGCTGGGGTGCGGACTGTTTGTTCACATTGCACACAAAACATAATGAGGTCCTTTTTAAAGTTGCATTTTAAATGCTTGTTTTGATGCAAGCCTAAAACTGGCCGGAACAGAAATGAAGATGTTTTTAAGATTAAGTGAAGTGGAGTTGATTTAACGCAAGTTTTGGCAAGGAGATACCGCTGCCGGGAAGCAGCGGGAAGGGCAGATATCAGGCGGAGAAAAAGGCCATCAGGACAGGAGCAATAAGGCTTAATACAAAACCGTGAACGACAGCGGGGGGCACCATGTCCAGCCCGCCACTACGTTGCAGAACCGGCAGGGTGAAGTCCATCGACGTTGCGCCGCACAGGCCCAGCGCGGTCGAACGGCTGCTGCGCACCAGCGTCGGGATCAGCATAATCGCGCAAAGCTCACGCGCCAGATCGTTAAAGAACGCGGCGCTGCCAATGACCGGCCCGAACGAATCCGTCAGAACGATACCGGAAAGTGAATACCAGCCGTAACCCGAGGCCAGCGCCAGACCGGTTTTCAGTGGCAGGCCGAGCAGTAAAGCGGCAATCGCACCGCCGATTAACGCACTGACTGCCACCACGAGCGCGACCATCATGCCGCGACGATTGAGGATAATCTGGCGCAGCGTCATGCTGCTGTTACGCAGTTGCAAACCCACCAGCGCCAGCAAGAACAACAGCGCAATTTCGCTGGCCTGCGAGGCGAAGGTCAGCCAGTGCCATTGTGTCAGGCCAAGGGCAAAACCGCCGATAACCACGCCACACAGCTTCAGCGATTCCAGCGCCATGTGTATACGTGAAGGCAGTTTTTCTTGTTTGTGCTGATTCTTCCAGGGTTTACGGCGTTCAAGCAACCATAATGCCGCGTAGTTCATCACAAAAATGCACAGGAAACAGACGGCGGCATATTTGAAAATCAGCAGCAAATTAGTACTGAGATTGTCGAGGAAAGCCAGACTGACGCCCATAATGAACAAGATGACGTACACCATCCAGCTCAGTAGCTGATTAACAAGATGCAGCAGGGACCGGTTTTTGAGCGGAATGAGATAACCGGCAATCAGCGGCAGGAGAATAATTAACAACCCGGAATACATGATGCAAAAGTCCCTGAAAAGTGAGATCCCATGAGTGGTGCGCGACACAAAAAATGTCGCCCGCCACGCTAACGAAAAGTTATCTGGCTGTAAAGCAGCTTCGGCGCGCAGAGATATCTTCGCGGGCTTGACCCGAACCGATTTTTAACGCCATTCTCAGGAAAGCTCTGAGCGCACAGGAGGCGTCTGATGTATCTGGAACATATTGATATTGTCGGTTTTCGCGGAATAAACCGGCTGTCTTTGACTCTGACACAGCCCGCACAACGTGGCGCATCGATTACCGGTTCTGCACATCAGGGGCAGACGGAGTCCTTTCTGACCAATACCGTTCTGATTGGTGAAAATGCCTGGGGCAAATCAAGCCTTCTGGATGCCCTGACGCTGTTACTTTCTCCCGAACCCAAACTTTACTGCTTTAAAGAAGAAGATTTCTATTTCCCGGCTGGCGAAGAGGAATCCAAATCACAGTATCTGCACGTGGTATTTACGTTTTGTGAAAACCAGGCAGGTCATCATATGTCACCGCGTTTTAATCCTCTCTCACCACTTTGGGTGAAATGTGCGGATAAAATGAACCGTATCTATTACCGGCTGGAGGGGGAACTGGACGACGACGGCAGTGTGATGACATTACGCAGCTTTTTGTCCTCTAACGGGCAGCCTCTGAATCTGACGACGATTGATCCGCTGGCGCAGGCGCTGATCCGTCTCAATCCGGTTCTGCGGCTGCGTGATGCGCGCTTTATCCGCCGCCTGCGCAGTGAAACGCTGGCCCCAAGGTTAGCGGCCAATAATGAGGAACTGGCAAAACAGCTTGATGAGCTCACGCGGGAATTGGTGCACAGCCCGCAGACGCTGAAAAACAGTGAATTACGCAGCGGGCTATCGGCGATGCGGCAATTGCTTGAACATTATTTTGCCGAGCAAGGGACATCCAACAGTGCGCCCTGGCAGCAAAAACGCCATGGACGGGCTGAAAGCCGCCGCGCGTGGCGTTCGCTGGACAACATCAACCGCATGATTGCCGAGCCGAACAGCCGCAGCATGCGCGTGATGCTGCTGGGCATGTTTTCCACTTTATTGCAGGCGAAGGGATCAGTGGTGTTGCATCCGGACGCTCGGCCTTTATTGCTGATTGAAGACCCCGAAACCCGTCTGCATCCGATCATGCTGTCGGTGGCGTGGGGATTACTGGATCAACTGCCGTTACAACGGATCACGACAACCAATTCCGGTGATTTGCTTTCTCTGGTGCCGGTTGAGCAGATTTGCCGGCTGGTGCGTGAATCCGGACGCGTGGCGGCTTACGGTATCGGGCCGGAAGGGCTGAGCATGGAAGACAGCCGCCGGATTGCTTTCCATATCCGCTTTAACCGGCCTTCATCTTTATTTGCGCGCTGCTGGCTGCTGGTAGAAGGCGAAACGGAAGTGTGGTTGCTCAATCAGCTGGCGCGACAGTGCGGTTATCATTTCGAATCTGAAGGCATTAAGGTGATTGAGTTTGCGCAGTGCGGCCTGAAACCGTTGCTGCGTTTCGCCCGGCAGATGGGCATCGAGTGGCATGCGCTGGTCGACGGTGACGAAGCCGGGCGCAAATACGCGGCGACGGTCATTGCTAACGTGGAGAGTCATGACGATACGCTGCGTTACCGCCTGACGGCGTTACCGGCGCAGGACATCGAGTATTTTCTGTATCGCGAAGGGTTTGAGGACGTGTATCGCAAGAATTCAGCGATAGCGGCGAATGTGCCGATGGCGCCGCGACGAATTATCGATAAAGCGATTCACCGCAGCTCGAAGCCGGATCTGGCCATTGATGTGGCGCTGGCGGCGTCTTTGCGGGGAACCGCATCGATTCCTCCGCTGCTGCGGCAAATGTTTTCCCGCGTGGCCTGGCTGGCGCGCGGCAGGGCGGATTAAGCCGCCCGTGTTTCCGGCAACGTGACGGGATTGCCGTGTCCGCGGGTGAAGGTCTGGCGGATCTGGCTTTCCAGGTCATCGAGCAACTGATAGCGACGGCGGTATTCGGAACGACGTTTGCTGGCGATTTCTTCCAGCGGCCGGTGGGCAATCTGGCGTGGCAGATGGAAATATCCGTCTTCGCCCGGCTTTGCCTCCATCGTTTCCCAGAAGCTGTCGTAATCGGCAAACACCATGCCTTTGCGCTTTTTATAGCGCGGATTTTCATAAATGTGCGTGTGGTTGCCAACCGCCACAATCTGCGTCATGCCGGTGACATCCGCGAGCGTCGTCAGCGCTTCAATCACCAGACGTTTTGGAAATAACCCGTGGCAGGCTTTGGTCGCGCGCTGAATTTCCTGATGATCCACATTCGCCTTTGGTCCCTGCAACGCGCCAATAAACAGCGTCGGTTTCCCCTGATATTCGATAAACGAGAACGTCACGATGGCAATGGAAACCCCTTCGGCATTATGGAATGTCAGCGTGGCTTCACCTTCTTTATCCAGGCGGGCAATGGCGTTGAAGGTGATGGCATAACGTTGCTCTTCTTTACCGGTCAGCGTGGCGATCGCCATCTCTTTTTTGCTGAGATAACCGTGATTAATCGCATCCGGCAGGCAGTGGCCGATCATGTCGTAGTGATCGGTAATGCGCTTCATCGCCTGTTCCGGCGTGATATTGGCGGCCTGATAAATACGGTGCAATTTGCACGGCAGGCTCGGCATCGCCGCCAGAATTTCATCGCGCTGCGGATGATGCGCGAGATAATCGAGCATTGCGAAGGTCCGACGCGGATGTAGCAGCGCACGGTACAGGAATTTGAACCGGTAACGTGGCAATTTCCATGACGGACCTGGCACCGTGCGGCAGGAGAGTAACGCCGTCATCAACTGAAGGCCGGAAAGCGGAGCCTTTTCTGCGGAAGGGTAGCTGAAAGTGGTCATGGGATTACCTGTCAAAGTGAACCGGATATCGGTAACGGTTATTTCAACAGGGGGAGAATAAACAGGTGTGCAACGGGGTAAATTATGGAGAAATTGAACGTGATTTGTTGAGATTGTGTTTAGACTTAATTTGTTTTATGTCCTGTCTTAGCAATCAGTGTCTAAAAAATGTACTTTTTTTCGCGTAAAGGGCTTGAAGCCGGAGGCATTCTCCCCCATAAATGAAAATGCCAGTCAATGAGTGACCGGCATTTGCAGTTGAAGCGTAACTTGATGTGTGATGCTGAACCGGTCAGGCGACCGCTTCACTTTCCACCGGGATAATAAGGCTGGCATGATTCCCCTTTGGGCCTTCATGAACGTCGAAGTTGACCTGCTGCCCGGCCTTAAGTGTCCGGTAACCCTCCATCTGGATTGTGGAGTAGTGAGCGAAGATGTCTTCACCGCCATTTTGTGGGCAAATGAAGCCAAAGCCTTTAGCATTATTGAACCATTTAACAGTACCCGTCTGCATGCTTCTACATCCCTCTCATGACTAGTCTGGTAGTAAATAGATAAAGCCAGTTGAGTGAGCACGAAGGCCAGAACGCAGCGGATAAGCGCCTGTTCGAGCCGGTTTCATACCTTGTTCAGCTCACGAATTTACACTCTAGTGGAATAGAGATAGACGTCAAGGAAACGGCATTTGTCCTTAGGGAGCAGATAACCAAAGTTTGAAGCAGGTAACGCTATTGACATATTTTGTTAAAATTTCATACGCGTTGCCTGATGCACGGAAAACATTTTGTGCAGCGGCAAGGTGGGGACAGAGATGGTAAAATACGGTAATGAAAGTGTGAAGCTTTGCAGACAGCTTCCACGCTTGTGTATTTGGCTTCCAATACGATCTTCACAGGTGATGAACAGGCAATGGGCAAGAATCAAGACTGGTTAAATTTCGAACATTTGACGGCGGATAAGCAAAAGGATGAGGTAAAACCGCCATCTATGTATAAAGTTATATTAAACAACGACGATTACACTCCAATGGAATTTGTGATTGACGTTCTGCAAAAGTTCTTTTCTTATGATATTGAACGTGCAACGCAACTGATGCTCCAGGTGCACTATAGAGGTAAAGCGATTTGCGGCGTTTATACGGCCGAAGTCGCGGAAACCAAAGTCGCACATGTGAATGAGTACGCCAAGGAGAATGAGCATCCGTTGCTGTGTACGCTGGAAAAAGCCTGATTAAGGCAATCTATTTGGGAGGTGCCTATGCTCAATCAAGAACTTGAACTCAGTCTCAACATGGCTTTCGCAAGAGCCCGTGAGCACCGGCATGAGTTTATGACCGTGGAGCACCTGTTGCTGGCGTTGCTCAGCAACCCTGCTGCCCGTGAAGCGCTTGAAGCTTGTACAGTAGATCTCGTGGCCTTGCGCCAGGAACTGGAAGCCTTCATCGAGCAAACCACACCCACCTTACCTGCCAGTGAAGAAGAACGTGATACCCAGCCAACGCTGAGTTTCCAGCGCGTTCTGCAACGTGCGGTATTCCACGTTCAATCTTCCGGTCGCAGCGAAGTGTCTGGTGCCAATGTTCTGGTCGCGATTTTCAGCGAACAGGAATCACAGGCTGCCTACCTTCTGCGCAAACATGATGTCAGCCGCCTTGATGTGGTGAACTTTATTTCGCACGGTACCCGTAAAGATGAAACGGGCGGCCAGGCGCAAAACAATGCGGAAAACCCAGTTAACGAAGAGCAGTCGGCGGGGGAAGATCGTATGGAGAACTTCACCACTAATCTTAACCAGTTGGCGCGTGTGGGTGGCATCGATCCGCTGATTGGTCGTGACAAAGAACTTGAGCGTGCTATTCAGGTGCTCTGCCGTCGTCGTAAAAACAACCCGCTTCTGGTGGGCGAATCCGGTGTCGGTAAAACCGCCATTGCTGAAGGGCTGGCGTGGAGAATCGAGCAGGGTGATGTGCCGGAAGTCATGGCCGACTGCACCCTGTATTCTCTGGATATTGGTTCCTTGCTGGCGGGTACTAAATACCGCGGTGATTTTGAAAAACGTTTCAAATCCCTGCTGAAACAGCTCGAACAGGATAAGAACAGCATTCTGTTTATTGATGAAATCCACACGATCATCGGTGCCGGTGCGGCGTCGGGTGGTCAGGTGGATGCGGCTAACCTGATTAAACCGCTGCTGTCGAGCGGCAAAATCAGAGTGATCGGTTCAACAACGTATCAGGAATTCAGCAATATCTTCGAGAAAGACCGTGCTCTGGCGCGTCGCTTCCAGAAAATTGATATTACTGAGCCAAGCGTTGAAGAAACCGTTCAGATCATCAATGGCCTGAAAACCAAATACGAAGCGCATCACGACGTGCGTTATACCGCGAAAGCGGTGCGTGCAGCGGTTGAGCTGTCGGTTAAATACATCAATGACCGTCATCTGCCGGACAAAGCTATCGACGTTATCGACGAAGCGGGCGCACGCAGCCGGTTAATGCCGGTCAGCAAACGCAAGAAAACCGTTAACGTCAGTGATATCGAAAGCGTGGTGGCACGTATTGCCCGTATCCCGGAAAAAACCGTCTCGGCCACTGACCGCGATGTGCTGAAAAACCTGGGCGATCGCCTGAAAATGCTGGTCTTCGGGCAGGATCCTGCTATTGAAGCACTGACTGAAGCGATCAAAATGAGCCGCGCCGGTTTGGGTCAGGATCATAAGCCTGTCGGTTCATTCCTGTTCGCCGGGCCTACGGGTGTCGGTAAAACAGAGGTCACGGTTCAGTTGGCCAAAGCGCTGGATATCGAACTGCTGCGCTTTGACATGTCGGAATACATGGAACGCCACACGGTCAGTCGTCTGATTGGTGCACCTCCGGGATATGTCGGGTTCGATCAGGGCGGTTTGCTGACGGATGCGGTCATTAAACATCCTCACGCCGTGGTGCTGCTCGATGAAATCGAGAAAGCCCATCCGGACGTCTTTAACCTGCTGTTGCAGGTGATGGACAACGGGACGCTGACGGATAACAACGGACGTAAAGCGGACTTCCGCAACGTCATCCTGGTGATGACCACCAACGCCGGCGTGCGCGAAACGGAACGTAAATCGATTGGTCTGGTTCATCAGGATAACAGCCCTGATGCAATGGAAGAGATCAAACGCACCTTTACGCCGGAATTCCGTAACCGCCTGGACAACGTAATCTGGTTTAACCATCTGTCCACTGAGGTTATTCAGCAGGTTGTTGATAAGTTTATTGTTGAGCTGCAGGCGCAACTGGATGCGAAAGGCGTTTCACTGGAAGTCAGTGATGAAGCCCGCGACTGGCTGACGGTGAAAGGTTATGACCGTGCCATGGGTGCGCGCCCGATGACCCGTACCGTTCAGGAAAACCTGAAGAAACCTCTCGCCAACGAGCTGCTGTTTGGTTCATTGGTGGATGGCGGTTCTGTCTCTGTGGCACTCGATAAAGCTGCTGACAAGCTGACTTATCACTTTATGAGTGCGCAGAAGAAAAAACCGGAAGGTGCGGTGCACTGATTTTCATCAGTGATGAAAAAACAAAAGGCGATGTGAAAACATCGCCTTTTTTCTTTCTGAGATTCTTTATTTAATTGCAGGAATTAGTGAGGGATTTCAGAAAGGATAATGAAAAAAATGCCGAATTGCGGATACCACAAAACGCCCTTGCAAAAGCAGGAAGGGCGAAGAGGGTATCCTCAGGGATCGCCGGAAAATCAGCGATGAGTGAGCCGCTTATTAACGGCTACGGAAGACAATGCGGCCTTTGCTCAGGTCGTACGGGGTCAGCTCTACAGTGACTTTGTCGCCCGTCAGGATGCGGATGTAGTTCTTACGCATTTTACCGGAGATGTGAGCGGTAACTACGTGTCCGTTTTCTAATTCTACGCGGAACATAGTGTTTGGCAGCGTATCAAGTACGGTGCCTTGCATTTCAATGTTGTCTTCTTTGGCCATCGAATCCTCTAGGTCTAACTACCATAGTTTTTAACCGGCAAGATAATGCCGAAAAACCCACATTATGTAAAGAAGTATGGTCCATGACCGCACCTATTCCCTATCCTTCGGGAACACCGGCAGGTCTTCGTCATGTGGGGATAAGTCTTGTGGCAGCCAGCAATCCGGTGCTAACGCGCGTTGCGAAAGTTCGGATAACTGCTGCAAAAATTGGCGGCGGGGGATCTCTCTCGCACCCAGCGACGCAGTGTGAGGGTTGAGCACCTGACAGTCAATCAGTTCTCCACCATTGCGGGAAAAATGTTGGCAAAAAACCATGAGCGCGCACTTCGATGCATTTTCCCGACGGGTAAACATCGACTCGCCGCAGAATAATTTGCCGACAGAAACGCCATATAACCCACCAACCAGTTCATCGCCTTCCCAGACCTCGACCGAGTGAGCCCGCCCGGCTTCGTGCAGCTCCTGATATCCTCGCTGAACCAGCGGCCCGATCCAGGTGCCGTCCTCACGCTGCATGGCGCAGGCGCGGATAACCTGCTCAAACTGCTGGTTGAGCGTGAAACGAAACGGCATTCTCCGCATAAAGCGTTTCAGGCTGCGGCTGGCATGCCGTTCTTCAGGGATGAGGACGGCGCGGGGATCGGGAGACCACCAAAGAATCATCTCTCCAGGCTCGAACCAGGGAAAGATGCCCGTTTGATAAGCAGAAAGCAGACGAGGGGCGGTGAGATCCCCGCCAATAGCCAAAAGGCCATTCGGTTCCAGGAGTGCAGTCTCAGGATCCGGGAAAGTGACGGAATTGGCCTCAAGCTTAACTAACCGCATAGATCTCCTTATCCGGCGACCTAAAGGCCGCCGTTAAAACGGGAACAACATCAGCCTCGCGTCAGAAATCGTGCGTAACGTCCCTGTGCAGCGGCCAGCGTCGGGTGATCACCTTGTTCTACGATCTGACCTTCTTCCATCACACAAATTCTGTCAAGAGTCTCCAGACCGTGCAAACGGTGCGTCACTAAGAGTAGCGTCTTATTCTGACAATGCTTGCGCAGCAGTGCCAAAATATGTTGTTCCGTTTCGGCGTCCAGCCCTTCAGTCGGTTCATCAAGCAACCACAATGGTGCATCGTGCAAAAGGGCACGAGCAAGGCCTAAACGGCGTTGCTCGCCACCAGAAAGCTGGCGGCCGCCTTCGCCCAGCCAGGCATTCAGCCCTTCGTTTTCCAGAAGAACGTGCAAATCAACCTGCTTCAGAACGTCGGCGATTTGTTCATCAGAACATTCTGGCGACGCCATCCGCAGGTTTTCACGCAGTGTGGTATTGAAAACGTGTACACGCTGGCTGACAACGGTGATCGTCCGGCGCAACGTGGCTTCATCGTATTCAGTGATTTCGTGGCCGTTAAGCTTCAGTGAACCGCTGCTGATGTTCCAGCCGCGCGTCAGCAACTGCAACAGCGTGGATTTACCACAACCGGTCTGGCCGAGCAGGGCGATATGTTCACCTGCGCGGACGTCCAGCGTGATATTTTTCAGCACCGGCAACGGCTGGCCCGGATAGGTAAAATTAACGTCTTTCAGCGAAAGGCTGACCTGTTCACCGGCTGCCGGGCCTTGTGGTGGAAATGCCACGTCGGCAGGCTGGCTGATGATCTGGCTTACGCACTGCGCCGATGCAATAACCTGCCCGAGATGCTGGAAAGCCGCAGCAACCGGCCCGAGTGCTTCAAACGCAGCTAACGGCGTAAAGACAAACAAGGCAATCAGCGCGCCGGGTTGTGGAAAGGCGCTGATGCCGCCCGATGCCAGCCACAACATCAGCGTGACCGTCAGGCCTGCTGCCGCAATAATCATTGCCTGCGAAAGGCCGGTCAGTTTTGCCTGCTGCTGCTGGCGTAACATCCAGCGGCGCTCAATGTCATCCAGCTGTTGGCGAAATTGCGGTTGTGCGCCAAAAACTACCAGCTCGGCCTGACCCTGTAACCATGCGGTCAACTGCGTACGATAATCGCTCCGCAGCGCCGTGAGTTCGCGGCCCGCAGGTTTTCCTGCGCGGTAGAAAATCACCGGCAGAAGTACCATCAGCGCCAGCATGATGGCACCCAGCGTCAGGGCCAGCGTGACATCGAGGAAACTTAGCCCAAACGTCACCAGTACAATCACCACCAGCGCGCTGATCAGCGGCGATATTACACGCAGATAAAGGTGGTCCAGCGTATCAACGTCGGCGACGAGGCGGTTGAGCAAATCAGCCTGACGGAAACGTGCAATACCGCCTGGCGTCAGTGGCATGATTCTGGTGAATGTGAACACGCGAAGATGTGCCAGTACGCGGAAAGTCGCATCATGGCTGACCAGTCGCTCGGCGTAACGTCCTGCCGTACGCGTAATGGCCGCGCCGCGAACTCCTGCCGCAGGCAGCATATAGTTAAACGTATAAAGCCCGGCCAGCCCGGCCACGGCAGATGCTGCCAGGAACCAGCCGGAAAGCGTGAGCAGCCCGATGCTTGCCATCAGCGTGACAATCGCAAGAATGACGCCCAGCGACAGGCGGAACCAGTGACGGCGATATAACGCGAGATAAGGCAGAAGAATTCTCATGATTACAGCTCCTTACTACGCTGAGATAACAAGCTCGCGAACAATCCGCCCTGAGCAACCAGCTGTGCGAATGTGCCGCGTTCAGCGATTTTCCCCTTATCCATAACCCAGATTTCGTCGTAGTCGCGTGTATCTTCCAACTGATGCGTAATCAGCAGCGCGGTCTGCGTTCGGGACGCCTCGTTCAAAGCGCTCATCACGCGCTTTTCGCTGTGCGCATCGAGGCTGGCGGTCGGTTCATCGAGCAGCAATAACCGGCAGGGAGAAAGCAGGGCGCGCGCGACAGCAACACGTTGTGCCTGACCTACTGACAGCCGCGCCGCGCTGTCACCCAGCTCAGTCTCCAGGCCATCAGGCAGCAGCGGCAGGAATTCATTCACATAAGCCCGGTCAATAGCGGTTTGGAGTTGTGCGTCGCTGATATCCGGCTGATTCAGCAGAATATTCTCGCGCAGCGTTTGTTCAGGCAGATGTGGATTTTGGCCCACCCAACTGAGTTGTTTGCGCCATTCATCATTGCGTAACGTTTTCAGCTCAAGACCGCTTGCGGTGAGGGTACCCTGATAGGGCAGAAAACCAAGCAGCGCATTGAGCAGGGAGCTTTTGCCCGCGCCGCTCAGCCCGACGATGGCAATACGTTGCCCGGCAGGAACGGTAAAGGTCAGCGGGCCTGCCAGCGTTTTCCCCTGCGGCGATCGAACAAACAGGTCACGCGCCTCAAGTGTAACGTCCTGATCTTGTGGCCAGCTTTTATCACCGTCACCCATCTCCGCTTCTTCGGCTCCGAGGAACGTCAGCAGGCTTTCTGCCGCGCCGACCGCCTGCGCTTTAGCGTGATAGAACGCGCCTAAATCACGCAGAGGCTGGAAGAACTCAGGCGCGAGGATAAGGACCAGGAAACCGGCGAAGAGCGTAACCGGCGTGCCGTAGCTGCCGAAATTCAGTTCGCCAAGATAAGAAAAACCAAAATAAACGGCAACAACGGCGATGGAAATCGAAGCGAAAAACTCCAGTACCGCCGAGGACAAAAATGCCAGACGTAAGACGTCCATAGTGCGTGCGCGGAAGTTCTCTGTGGAGCGTTTGATTTTCTCCACTTCAGCGTTGCTACGGTTGAAGAGGCGCAGGGTATCCAGACCGCGCAGGCTGTCGAGGAAGTTACCGCTAAGACGCGCCAGCGCAACAAAGTTACGCCGGTTGGCATCCGCAGCGCCCATGCCGACCAGCGCCATAAACAGCGGAATAAGCGGGGCAGTCAGCAACAGAATTAATCCGGCAGCCCAGTTAATCGGGAATACGCTGACCAGAATCAGAAGGGGAATAATCCCTGCCAGCGCAATTTGCGGAAGGTAGCGGGCATAGTAATCCTGCATATCTTCGATTTGTTCAAGAATGATGCTGGCCCAGCTGCCGGCTGGTTTTCCGTGGATCCACGCGGGTCCCAGTTTTTCCAGACGATCTAAAACCAGTTTGCGCATTTCCTGGCGAATAACCCGTCCACAGATAAAGCCCACCTGTTCGCGCAGCCAGGTCACGACAGCGCGCAGAACAAACGTCAGGGCCATCAGCAGGAAGCTTTGCAAGAGGGTTCCGCGAGGGGCATGTTCGATAATCAGAGCGTGCAACAGTCCTGCCATCAGCCAGGCCTGTGCGAGGATCAGTAAACCAGATAACAAACCCAGCATCATGGAAAGGCGGATCCAGCCTTTGGCGCGTGAGCTTTGTTGTTTTAACCAGCGGATAAGTTCTTGTTGTCGTGTTTTATTCATCAGGCATCAGTCTGCGCAGCAATCCGGGTGGGAGGCCGCTCATGTTACATGCTTGGGTCAATACTGAAAACAAGAAGGCGGCAATTAAGCCGCCCAATTCGTTACTCTTTATGTGGACTCTGGGTCCGGTAATTACCCCGGAGAGTAATTATAAATCCGGCGCTTGCGATAAACCGTCCAGATAACGCTCGGCGTCGAGTGCTGCCATACAGCCGGTTCCGGCAGAGGTAATCGCCTGACGATAGATGTGGTCCATCACGTCGCCTGCGGCGAAAACGCCCGGAATGCTGGTCTGCGTGGCATTACCATGCGAACCGGACTGCACTTTGATGTAGCCGTCTTTCAGTTCCAGCTGGCCTTCGAAAATGCCGGTGTTCGGGCTGTGGCCGATTGCGATGAACACGCCAGCAACGTCAACTTGTGATTTTTCGTCAGTACGGACATCAAGCAGGCTCGCACCGGTGACACCCATTTGATCGCCGACCACTTCATTCAGCGTTTTGTGCGTGTGCAGTACGATGTTGCCACTGGCTACTTTATCGTTCAGGCGGTCAACCAGGATTTTTTCCGCACGGAAGTTGTCACGGCGGTGAATCAGGTGAACTTCAGAGGCAATGTTTGCCAGATAAAGGGCTTCTTCCACCGCCGTGTTACCGCCGCCGACAACCGCAACTTTCTGATTGCGATAGAAGAAACCGTCACAGGTGGCGCAGGCAGAAACGCCACGGCCTTTGAACGCCTCTTCAGAAGGCAGGCCGATGTAACGTGCGGAGGCCCCGGTGGCGATAATCAGCGCGTCGCAGGTGTATTCGCCGCTGTCACCAGTCAGGCGGAACGGACGGTTTTGCAAATCAACCTTGTTGATGTGGTCGAAAATAATTTCGGTATTAAATTTGGTCGCGTGCTCATGCATGCGTTCCATTAAGCCCGGACCGGTCAGACCTTCCGGATCGCCCGGCCAGTTTTCTACTTCCGTGGTGGTGGTCAGCTGACCGCCTTTTTCCACACCGGTGATTAAAACCGGGTTCAGGTTTGCGCGTGCTGCATAAACCGCAGCGGTATAACCTGCCGGGCCAGAGCCCAAGATCAATAATTTACTGTGTTTAACCGTACTCATGCGTAATTCATCTCCGCGATGGTGACTAGCGATGAACCGATTGTAGGGAAAATAACGCGTTAAAAAAAGCAAACTCAGATGTTGTTAACGATTTGTCTGATAGTTTTTATTGCGCAACCCGCGTAGAAAGAGGTTTCCAACTTTCAGTAAAAAAGATAACTGTTTGATGGTTAGGGCGAAAAAACAGCATGAGGGACATGCGTTGAAGTGAGCGTTGTTGATGAGAACGCGTTAATTAAGTCACAATTCACGACAGTTCGTGTGGTTTTGGCTGAAGTAAGCGGCGCGCTGAGTTGTTATTGTTCAAAGGTAAAAGATAGCTAAAAAGGGGGTGTCGGCTTTTCAATCTGGCACGTTCTTCTGATTTTGCTTCTTTTACTTTGACAATCCGCTGTGCATTTGCGAAAACATCAGGGGAAGAAGAAATTAACTGCCTGTCTGTGACTTGAATTTATGCAATTGGCTGCTACCCGATCCGTTCTGGTATTGCTTTTTGGTGTTTTAGTTGCGGCAGAATTTAGTGAATCAGGTTGGCTGTTTTCAACCTATTAATTTCACAATGTTATTTCTTTTGAGTATCCGTTTTAGGGCCGTGTTCCTTTTGACAGGGGATTAACGCGGTTCAGGATGCGTAAACCTTAATAATCGGGTCTTCGCTTGGGACAACCCTTAGACATTGAAGTTGGCTGGGGTATGGCAGGTGCAGGGAAGGACAGCAGAGAGACAATAATAATGGTAGACAACAAAAAACGTCCGGGAAAAGATCTCGACCGTATTGACCGTAACATCCTCAACGAATTGCAAAAGGATGGCCGGATTTCAAACGTCGAGCTTTCCAAACGTGTGGGCTTATCTCCAACTCCATGTCTGGAGCGCGTTCGTCGTCTGGAACGTCAGGGCTTCATTAATGGTTATACCGCATTGCTCAACCCGCATTATCTGGATGCATCGTTGCTGGTATTCGTTGAGATTACCCTCAACCGCGGCGCGCCTGATGTGTTTGAGCAGTTTAATGCGGCAGTACAAAAACTCGAAGATATTCAGGAGTGTCATCTGGTTTCAGGGGACTTCGACTACCTGTTGAAAACCCGCGTACCTGATATGTCTGCTTACCGTAAGCTCCTTGGTGAGACTTTACTTCGTCTGCCGGGCGTGAACGACACCCGTACCTATGTGGTAATGGAAGAAGTGAAGCAGACGAATCGCCTGGTCATTAAGACCCGGTAATTGTTCAGGTGCAAAACCTTGTAATTTTAGCTACACTCCTGTGTATCTATACAGCTATGGCGCCGGGGAGTCTCGGCGCTGTTGCTTTTTCTCAGTTCACAGGAACCTGGAGAGCCTTTCTTGAGCCAGGAATATACAGAAGATAAAGACGTTACCTTGAAAAAACTGAGCAACAGCCGCCGTGTTCTGGAGGCTTTGCTAGTTGTGGTAGCTATTTTTGCTGCTTATCTGATGGCGGCATTGGTGAGTTTTAACCCGTCGGATCCAAGCTGGTCGCAAACAGCGTGGCACGGGCCTATTCATAACTGGGGCGGTGGTGTAGGTGCCTGGATGGCCGACACGCTGTTCTTCATCTTTGGCGTATTTGGTTACGCTATTCCCCCTATTATTCTGTGTCTTTGTTGGGTGGCCTTTCGCCAGCGGGATAAACAGGATTTCGTCGATTATTTTGCTCTGTCGCTGCGCCTTATCGGGACGCTGGCGCTTATTGTTACGTCTTGTGGCCTGGCATCCGTCAACGTGGATGATCTCTATTACTTTGCTTCCGGTGGAGTGATCGGCAGTTTGCTGAGTACGGCGATGACGCCGCATTTTAATAATGTCGGTGCGACGCTGGTTCTGCTGTGCGTATGGGCTGCCGGGCTGACGCTGTTCACCGGCTGGTCATGGCTGACGATCGCTGAGAAAATCGGTGGTGCTGTTCTCGGCGTCACTAATGTTGTGACCAACCGCTCGCGTCGTGATGATGATTACGAATACGACGAACAGGACGATCCGCTGCTGGAAGACGACGAAAAACCGCTAGCAAAAGTCGCACCAGCCGCAGTTGCTGCTGCAGCGGGCGCTGTGCCTGCTACTGTCGCCGCTTCACAAGCTGACGAAGACGATGTTCTTTTCTCTGCGCCTTCCGTGACAGACCCGGCTGAACAAGCCCCACAGGTTCCGCCTGCAACTGCGGCTGAACCGGCTCCAGCTATAGCGGCAGAAACGGTAGATCCTTACGCGGCAGAACCACCGGTGGCAGATATTGCACCGTCTCCGCAAGCGCCTCAAACGGCAATGCCGCCGCTATATAATTTCGAAATCCCGGAAGAGACACCGGTACCGCGTCACCCGCAGCCGGTACAGCAATCACCTTCTCCGGCACCCGTTCAGCGCAATGATGACGATGGCCCGAGTATGGGCAACTGGCAAACTGCGGTTGAGCATTCACGTTCTCCGTTTGATTTTAGCTCCGCGCCACCAGATGCCGCGCAGATTGCGAGCGTTGCGGCCACCGCAGCACTGGCTACCGGCCTCGCACAGGCGGGGCAGTCCGCGGCAACGTCTGCCGGCACTACGTTTATGCCTGCTTTCAGCGCCGTGAGCGATGAAAACCCACAGGTGAAAAAAGGCTTCGGGCCGGAGTTGCCACGTCCAAATCCGGTACGTATCCCGACGCGTCGTGAACTGGCCTCTTACGGTATTAAATTGCCTTCGCAGCGTATGGCCGAACAGCAGGAACACGCACAAGCCGCCGCGCAAAAAGAGGCAGAACACGTTGACTGGCATAATGATCCTCTGGTTCAGGCTGACGAGGAAGCCCGACAGGAAGCCGCGTTGCAGGAAGCTTTTGCTGCTCAACAGCAGGAACGCTATGGCGAGTCTGTGACTGAAGATGAATCTGCTGATGACGAAGCGGCGCTGCAGGAAGCGGAATTACGCAATGCGTTTGCGGCGCGTGAAACTGCCCGTTACCAACAGGACGTCGAGCCGCAAAGCGGTGTGGTCCAGCATCATCACTCGCAGAATTTGCTCCCGGAAACGGCAAATACTGTGGCGGATGATTTCGCTGCTGCAGCGATGAAACTGAGCCAGCACGACGCATTCAGCTTCTCGCCAATGGCCGATCTGGTTGATGATGCGCCGTCAGAACCGTTATTCACATTACCGGCTCAGGCAGAAGAAGAACCGCAGCCTGTGACGTTTGCACAACAACCGCCTTATCAGCGTCAGGCCACGTCAGAACCCGTGCAACATGCGCAGGAATATGAAGCGCCAAGGCAGTCTTCACCGTCGCCGCAGCCTGATATGGACAGCCTGATCCACCCGTTCCTGATGCGTAATGAGCAGCCGCTGGTCAAGCCCACCACGCCGTTGCCGTCTCTGGATTTGCTGACCTCGCCACCGGCAGAAGCAGAGCCCGTTGATGAGTTTGCGCTCGAGCAAATGGGTAATCTGATTGAAGCGCGCCTGAATGATTACCGTATTAAAGCGGATGTCGTCGGTAAGTTGCCGGGGCCGGTCATCACACGTTTTGAGCTGGATCTGGCGCCGGGTGTGAAAGCGGCACGTATTTCCAACCTGTCGCGTGACCTTGCCCGTTCATTATCAGCCGTCGCCGTACGTGTTGTGGAAGTGATCCCCGGCAAGCCGTACGTTGGCCTCGAACTGCCAAATAAAAAGCGCCAGACCGTGTATCTGCGTGAAGTGCTGGACTGCGCGAAATTCAAAGAAAGCACATCGCCGCTGACGATTGTGCTGGGTAAAGATATTTCAGGCGAACCCGTTATTGCCGATCTGGCAAAAATGCCGCACTTACTGGTAGCCGGTACAACCGGTTCCGGTAAGTCTGTGGGTGTTAACGCCATGATCCTCAGCATGTTGTATAAATCCAAACCAGAAGATGTGCGCTTCATCATGATTGACCCGAAAATGCTCGAGTTGTCCGTGTATGAAGGGATACCGCATTTACTGACCGAAGTGGTTACCGACATGAAAGATGCAGCTAACGCGCTGCGCTGGTGTGTGGGTGAAATGGAACGTCGCTATAAACTGATGTCCGCGCTGGGTGTGCGTAATCTGGCCGGCTATAACGAACGTATTCTTGAAGCTGAAGCGATGGGCCGGCCGATCCCGGATCCCTTCTGGAAGCCGGGAGACGGTATGGCCGCAGAACCGCCGTACCTGCAAAAAGAACCGTTTATCGTTGTGATGGTCGACGAATTTGCTGACCTGATGATGACCGTCGGTAAAAAAGTAGAAGAACTGATCGCACGTCTGGCTCAGAAAGCTCGTGCAGCTGGTATCCATTTGGTGCTGGCAACGCAGCGTCCTTCCGTCGACGTCATTACCGGTTTGATCAAGGCGAACATCCCGACCCGTATTGCATTTACCGTATCGAGTAAAATAGACTCCCGCACCATCCTCGATCAGGGCGGTGCAGAATCTCTGCTGGGTATGGGTGACATGCTGTATATGGCGCCAAACTCGTCGATTCCGGTGCGTGTCCACGGCGCATTTGTTCGCGACCAGGAAGTTCATGCGGTGGTGCAGGACTGGAAAGCGCGCGGGCGTCCTAAGTATATCGAAAGCATTGTTTCCGGTGGGGACGATGGCGAAGGTGGGAGCCTGGGCTTAGACGGCGACGAGGAGCTTGACGCGTTATTTGATCAGGCTGTTGCGTTTGTCGTCGACAAGCGCCGTGCGTCCATTTCAGGGGTTCAGCGTCAGTTCCGCATCGGCTATAACCGTGCGGCGCGCATTGTTGAACAGATGGAAGCACAGGGGATAGTCAGCGCGCCGGGCCATAATGGGAACCGTGAGGTGCTGGCTCCTCCGTCGCACGAATAAATCATCTCCGATTTGTTCGTATTTTGTTAAGAAGGGCCGCGAAAGCGGCCCTTGTGCAAAGATGCGTAAAACACAAGTTTTTCAGATGATTGAGCTACCACCGGGGCGCTGCCTCGGATAAAGTTCGCACCATACGTCTTTTGCCTGTGTGAAAGGCATCGTCTGAAGTTTATGGATTTCTGAGGTAAGTATAAGAATGAAAAAATTGTTAATGGTAGGGTGTTTACTGACCGCATTTACCTCCGCTTCCGTTTTGGCGGACGCCAGCAGCGATCTCAAATCCCGCCTGGGTAAACTCAATACTTTCCACGCCAGTTTTACGCAGACTGTCACCAGTGATGACGGTGCTGCCGTTCAGCAGGGTGAAGGCGAACTGTGGGTGAAACGTCCAAACCTGTTTAACTGGCATATGACGACGCCGGATGAAAGCATTCTGGTTTCCGATGGTAAAACACTCTGGTTCTACAACCCGTTTGTTGAGCAGGTCACTGCAACCTGGCTGAAAAATGCTACCGGCAACACGCCGTTCATGCTGATTACCCGTAATGACAGCAGCGACTGGTCGAAATATAACGTAAAACAGCAGGGCGATGACTTCCAGCTGACACCTAAAACGGCTACCGGAAATCTGAAGCAATTTGCTATCACCGTGACGCCGTCGGGTACCATTAAAAGCTTCACTGCGGTTGAGCAGGATGGTCAAAAAAGTGCTTACACCCTGAAGGGCGAGCAAAACGCGTCGGTAGATGATGCTAAATTTAAATTTACTCCGCCGAAAGGTGTGACGGTGGACGACCAGCGTCAGTGAGGTAAGCTTGAGTAATCTGTCACTCGATTTTTCCCAGAATGAATTCCAGCCACTGGCCGCCAGAATGCGGCCAGTAACACTTGCAGAATACATTGGCCAGCAGCATCTTCTCGCGCCGGGCAAACCCTTGCCGCGGGCCATCGAGGCGGGTCAGCTGCACTCGATGATTTTGTGGGGGCCTCCGGGAACCGGGAAAACCACGCTGGCAGAGCTCATTGGCCGCTATGCAAATGCCGATGTTGAGCGCATTTCAGCGGTCACCTCAGGGGTGAAAGATATCCGCGAGGCTATCGAGCGCGCCCGGCAAAACCGCGATGCCGGGCGTCGCACCATTCTGTTTGTTGATGAAGTCCACCGTTTCAACAAAAGTCAGCAGGATGCTTTTTTGCCGCATATTGAAGACGGCACGATTACGTTTATTGGTGCGACAACGGAAAACCCGTCATTCGAACTTAATTCCGCCTTATTATCCCGCGCCCGTGTTTATCTCCTTAAATCGCTGACGGCTGAAGATATCGAAAAAGTCATCGATCAGGCGCTGACGAACGCTGAGCGTGGCTATGCTAATGAAAAAATTCGTGTTCCGCCTGAAACGCGCCGCATGCTTTCTGAACTGGTCAATGGCGACGCCCGTCGTGCGCTTAACAGCATCGAAATGATGGCCGATATGGCTGAGGTTGATGCTAAAGGTTATCGCACGCTGACGCCGGAATTGCTTACCGAGATTGCCGGTGAACGCAGCGCGCGTTTCGATAATAAAGGTGATCGCTTTTACGATCTGATTTCAGCGTTACATAAATCCGTGCGCGGATCCTCGCCGGATGCGGCGCTTTACTGGTATGCCCGCATTATCACCGCCGGTGGCGACCCGCTGTATGTCGCACGGCGTTTACTGGCGATTGCGTCAGAAGACGTCGGCAATGCGGATCCGCGTGGTATGCAGGTGGCTATTTCTGCCTGGGATTGCTTTACCCGCGTCGGCCCGGCGGAAGGCGAACGTGCCATTGCGCAGGCGATTGTTTATCTGGCGTGTGCGCCGAAAAGTAACGCGGTCTATATCGCCTTCAAAGCAGCAATGCGCGATGCGCGTGAAATGGCCGATTATGATGTGCCGGAACATCTGCGTAATGCACCGACCAAACTGATGAAAGAAATGGGGCTAGGCGCTGAATACCGTTACGCGCATGATGAGCCTCATGCCTACGCCGCTGGTGAGGATTATTTCCCACCCGAAATGGCCCGCACTCAGTATTATTACCCGACTTCACGCGGGCTCGAAGGCAAGATTGGTGAAAAGCTGGCATGGCTCGCTGAACAAGATCAAAATAGCCCGACAAAACGCTACCGCTAATTTTATCGTTGCGGTAAGGTTACCGGTGATAACTCTTTGACACGCTGCTATTTCAGGCAGCGTGCATCATCAAATTAACATTCAATAACGACACGTACAGGATTAGCATGCTGGATCCCAATCTGCTGCGTAATGAGCTAGACGCAGTTGCAGAAAAACTCGCTCGCAGAGGTTTTAAACTCGATGTGGAAAAGCTGCGTTCTCAGGAAGAGCGCCGCAAAGTCTTGCAGGTAGAAACGGAAACTCTCCAGGCTGAACGTAACGCACGATCGAAATCTATCGGTCAGGCAAAAGCCCGTGGCGAAGACATCGAACCCCTGCGTCTGGAAGTGAATACGCTGGGTGAGAAGCTGGACGCTGCGAAAGCTGAGCTGGACGCATTGCAAAACGATATCCGCGATATCGCTTCCGCTATTCCGAACCTGCCAGATGATTCCGTACCTGCCGGTAAAGACGAGAACGATAACCTGGAAGTCAGCCGCTGGGGCACACCGCGCCAGTACGATTTCGCCGTCCGCGATCACGTATCGCTGGGTGAAATGGCCGGCGGTCTGGATTTCGCTGCCGCAGTGAAACTGACCGGCGCTCGTTTTGTGGTCATGAAAGGGCAAATCGCCCGCATGCACCGCGCGCTGTCCCAGTTCATGCTGGACCTGCACACCGAACAACACGGTTATCTGGAAGCCTACGTGCCGTATCTTGTTAACCACGAGACGCTGTACGGTACAGGCCAGTTGCCGAAGTTTGGCGAAGACCTGTTCCATACTAAGCCTTTGGATGAAGAAGCCGGCAGCAGCAACTATGCGTTGATCCCAACCGCAGAAGTGCCGTTGACGAACCTGGTTCGTGACGAAATTCTGGAAGAAGAATCTCTGCCACTGAAAATGACCGCCCATACACCTTGCTTCCGTTCAGAAGCCGGTTCTTATGGTCGTGATACCCGTGGCCTGATTCGTATGCACCAGTTCGATAAAGTCGAAATGGTTCAGATTGTTCGTCCGGAAGATTCCATGCAGGCGCTCGAAGAACTGACCGGTCATGCGGAAAAAGTGCTTCAGTTACTGAATCTGCCATACCGTAAAATGTTGCTGTGTACCGGCGATATGGGCTTCGGTTCAAGCAAAACTTACGATCTGGAAGTGTGGCTGCCAGCGCAGGACACTTACCGCGAAATCTCATCATGTTCAAACATGTGGGATTTCCAGGCGCGTCGTATGCAGGCTCGCTTCCGCAATAAAACTGACAAAAAACCACGTCTCGTTCATACACTGAACGGCTCGGGTCTGGCAGTCGGTCGTACGCTGGTGGCTGTGCTGGAAAACTATCAGCAAGCCGATGGCCGCATTGAAGTACCGGAAGTATTACGTCCTTACATGGGCGGTTTAGAATATATCGGCTAACCCCGTTATATTCTGAATAATATAGCGAAAAAGCGCCTTCGGGCGCTTTTTTTATGCCGAAAATAGTGCGTTACGTTAAATATCCGGCAATTTGCCTGAGCCAACCCGACGTTTTTTGATAGCAGACAAAGTTTACTAACCCTTAATAAGTAATATCCCCGCTATCTGAGTGGGTACTTTTCTAATCTGAGAATATAAACTTCACGACCCGCTCATTTTCTTGCCAGGATTTTAGACACCTGATTTTATAACCGGTGCGCTATGGCGAGGCAACTTAGCGGAGCGCGAAAATGTCGGTAATCAAATCAGATAAGATCACGGAAAAGAACGGTATCAGCCGCCGTACGCTGATGAAAACTTCTACGCTGGCCGGTTTAGCCATCGCGGCAGGGGGTGTTTCACTTCCTTTCAGCCGCAAGGTTTTAGCCGACGTGACCGGTGGTAAAGTTGTTTCAGCACCCGAGGATAAAGTGGTATGGGGCGCGTGCTCAGTTAACTGCGGCAGCCGGTGTGCGCTGCGTCTTCATGTCCGTGATGACGAAGTTTACTGGGTCGAAACTGACAACACGGGTAACGATATTTACGGTGATCATCAGGTTCGGGCCTGCCTGCGGGGGCGTTCGATCCGCCGCCGCATGAATCATCCTGAGCGCCTGAATTACCCGATGAAACGCGTCGGTAAGCGCGGTGAAGGGAAATTCAAACGCATCAGCTGGGAAGAAGCCTTCGACGAAATTGCCAATAACCTGAAGCGAATTGTCGCCAAATACGGCAATGAAGCGGTGTATATCAATTACACTTCCGGCGTTGTGGGCGGCAACATTACCCGCTCATCACCTTACGCCTCGCTGGTCGCCCGTCTGATGAACTGCTATGGCGGTTTCCTCAGCCATTACGGGACTTACAGCACCGCGCAAATTGCCTGCGCCATGCCTTACACCTATGGCAGTAACGACGGTAACAGCACGTCCGACATCGAAAACAGCAAACTGGTGGTACTGTTCGGCAATAATCCGGCTGAAACACGCATGAGCGGCGGCGGGATTACCTACTATCTCGAGCAGGCGCATCAGCGCTCAAACGCCAGAATGATCGTGATCGACCCGCGTTATACCGACACCGCAGCAGGGCGTGAAGATGAATGGATCCCGATCCGTCCCGGAACCGACGCTGCTCTGGTCGCCGGTCTTGCGTATGTGCTGATCACCGAAAATATGGTCGATCAGGCTTTCCTTGATTCGTATTGCGTAGGTTACGACGAAAAAACCTTACCGGCAGACGCCCCCGCTAACAGCCATTACAAAGCTTATATTCTCGGGCAGGGCGCGGACGGCACGGCTAAAACACCGCAATGGTCTTCACGCATCACTGGCATTCCGGCAGACAAAATCGTGAAACTGGCGAGGGAAATTGGTCAGGCTAAACCGGCCTATATTTCTCAGGGTTGGGGGCCACAACGTCAGGCCAATGGTGAACTGACGTCGCGCGCGATCGCCATGCTGCCGATTCTGACTGGTAACGTCGGGATTAACGGCGGTAACAGCGGGGCGCGGGAATCCACGTATACCATCACCATTGAACGTATGCCGGTGCTGGACAATCCGGTTCAGACGCAGATTTCCTGTTTCAGCTGGACCGATGCGATTGCGCGTGGCCCGGAAATGACGGCTAAAGCAGACGGCGTTCGCGGTAAAGACAAGCTGGACGTGCCGATCAAGTTCATCTGGAACTATGCCGGTAACACCATCACCAATCAGCATTCAGACATCAATAAAACCCACGATATTTTGCAGGACGATTCACAGTGCGAAATGATCGTCGTGCTCGAAAACTTCATGACCTCCTCGGCCAGATACGCCGATATCCTGCTCCCGGATTTAATGACCGTGGAGCAGGAAGACATTATTCCCAATGATTATGCGGGGAATATGGGGTATCTGATTTTCATTCAACCTGCGACATCCGCTAAGTTTGAACGAAAAGGTATCTACGAAATGATGAGCGAAGTCGCGCGGCGGCTTGGCCCGGATGTTTATCAGAAATTCACGGAAGGTCGTACACAACGGCAGTGGCTGCAGGCGCTCTACGCGAAAATGCTGGCAAAAGATCCGGCATTACCGGCCTATGAAGAACTGCGCGAAATGGGGATTTATAAGCGCAAAGATCCGGCCGGGCATTTCGTTGCCTACAAAAAATTCCGTCAGGATCCTCAGGCTAATCCGCTGAAAACCCCCTCCGGGAAAATTGAGATTTACTCCTCAGCGCTGGCAAAAATTGCCGGCGAATGGGAACTGCAAAAAGATGAAACCATCAGCCCGTTACCGGTTTATGCCTCAACCTTCGAAGGCTGGGATGACCCGAAACGCAGCCAGTTCCCGCTACAGATGTTCGGTTTCCATTACAAAGCGCGCACCCATTCAACGTACGGCAATATTGATGTCTTGCAGGCCGCGTGCCGTCAGGAAGTCTGGATCAATCCGATGGATGCGCAAACCCGTGGCATCCAAAACGGCGACAAAGTGAAGGTCTTCAATGACCGTGGCGAAGTCCGCGTGGCCGCGAAAGTCACGCCCCGCATCATGCCCGGCGTTGTTGCTATGGGTCAGGGCGCATGGCATCAGGCCAATATGAGTGGTGATCGTATTGACCATGGTGCCTGCATGAACACGCTGACAACTCAGCGGCCTTCGCCTCTCGCGAAGGGGAATCCTCAACATACCAATCTGATTCAAATAGAAAAAGTCTAAAGAAGCGACGGACAAAGAGCCAGGCTCAGTGACACGGTTGTTAAATTTTCGCCCCTTAAACCGGGGCGTATGTGGAGTATGTAATGTCGGAACAAAACAGAATTAAATCCGGTTCAGGTAGCGGGATCAGCCGCCGCGAACTGGTCAAAGGAACTACGCTGGCCGGGATGGCCGCCGCAGTAGGGGGAATTTCGCTGCCGTTCAAATCTGTGCGAGCAGATTCAGCCCCCGCGACGACAAAAACGGCCGAAGAGAAAATCGTCTGGAGTGCGTGCACGGTAAACTGCGGCAGCCGTTGTCCGCTCAGAATGCACGTGGTGGATGACGAAATTCGTTACGTCGAAACCGACAATACCGGCGACGATGATTATGAGGCGTTGCATCAGGTGCGGGCCTGTTTGCGCGGGCGTTCAATGCGCCGTCGTGTTTACAATCCCGACCGCCTGAAATACCCGATGAAGCGCGTCGGTAAACGCGGTGAAGGCAAATTTAAGCCAATCAGCTGGGATGAAGCGTTCGACACGCTGGCTGGCAGCCTGAAAGACATTATTCAGCGTTTTGGCAATGAAGCAATTTATCTCAACTACGGCACCGGCACGCTGGGCGGCACCATGACGCGTTCATGGCCGCCGGGTAAAACCCTGATTGCGCGCCTGATGAACTGCTGTGGCGGTTATCTCAATCATTACGGCGATTACAGCTCCGCACAGATTGCCGCCGGTCTGAATTATACCTACGGCGGCTGGGCGGACGGCAACAGCCCTTCAGATATTGAAAACAGTAAACTGGTGGTGCTGTTCGGGAATAATCCGGGCGAAACCCGCATGAGCGGCGGTGGCGTGACATATTACCTCGAACAGGCCCGTCAGAAATCCAACGCCCGCATGATCATTGTCGATCCGCGTTATACCGATACCGGCGCGGGTCGTGAAGATGAATGGATTCCGATTCGTCCTGGTACCGACGGTGCGCTGGCGGCGGCGCTGGCTCACGTGATGATTACTGAAAATCTGGTTGATCAGCCGTTCCTCGATAAGTATTGCGTCGGTTACGATGAGAAAACCCTACCGGCCGGTGTCCCGCAGAATGCGCATTATAAAGCCTATATTCTCGGCGATGGTCCGGATGGTATTGCGAAAACGCCTGCGTGGGCAGCAAAAATTACCGGCATTTCTGTCGATAAAATCGTCAAGCTGGGGCGTGAAATCGGTCAGGCAAAACCGGCCTTTATTACTCAGGGCTGGGGGCCACAGCGCCATGCAAACGGCGAAATTGCAACCCGTGCCATTGCGATGCTGGCGATTCTGACCGGCAACGTGGGCGTTCACGGCGGGAATTCCGGCGCGCGCGAAGGTTCGTATGAAATCCCGTTTGTACGTATGCCGACGTTTGAAAATCCAATTCAGACCAGCATCTCCATGTTCCTCTGGACCGACGCTATCATCCGCGGCCCGGAAATGACGGCCACCAAAGACGGCGTGCGCGGAAAGGCCCGGCTGGATGTGCCTATTAAGTTTATCTGGAACTACGCCGGTAACTGTCTGATCAATCAGCATTCTGATATCAACCGTACGCATGACATTCTGCAGGATGATACGCAGTGCGAGATGATTGTGGTGATTGATAACCACATGACGTCGTCTGCGAAATATGCAGATATTATCCTCCCGGACTGCACGGCGTCTGAGCAGATGGATTTTTGCCTGGATGCTTCCTGCGGCAACATGGACTACGTCATTTTTGCCGACCAGGCGATCAAGCCACGTTTCCAGTGCAAAAATATTTATGAAATGACCTCTGAGCTGGCGCGCCATATGGGCGTTGAACAGAAGTTTACGGAAGGACGCACGCAGGAAGAGTGGATGCGTCATCTGTATCAGCAATCCCGCGAAGCGCTGCCGGAACTGCCGGATTTCGACACGTTTCGCAAACAGGGCATGTTCAAGAAACGCGATCCTGAGCAACATCACGTGGCGTATAAAGCGTTCCGTGAAAATCCTGCCTCCAGTCCGCTGGATACACCTTCCGGCAAAATCGAAATCTACTCGGCTGAACTGGCAAAAATTGCTGCCGAATGGGAACTCGCTAAAGACGATGTAATTGATCCGTTACCGGTTTATGCCGCTGGTTTTGAGAACTATGACGATCCGCTGGCCAGCAAATATCCCCTGCAACTGACCGGGTTCCATTACAAAGCGCGTACCCATTCAACCTACGGCAACGTCGACGTACTGAAAGCCGCCTGTCGTCAGGAAATGTGGATTAACCCGATGGATGCTTCACAACGCGGTATCACGAACGGCGACATGATCCGCATCTACAACGATCGCGGTGAAGTGCGTATTGCCGCCAAAGTGACGCCACGCATGATGCCGGGTGTTGTCGCGCTCAGCGAAGGTGCCTGGTATTCCCCCGACAGTAAAAAAATCGACCGCGCGGGCAGCATTAACGTACTGACGTCTCAAAGGCCTTCACCGCTGGCGAAAGGTAACCCCTCTCATACCAACCTTGTGCAAGTGGCTAAGGTTTAACGGAGCAATACATGACAACTCAATATGGATTTTATATTGATTCAAGCCGCTGCACAGGCTGTAAAACCTGCGAACTGGCATGCAAGGATTTCAAAAATCTGACGCCGGATGTCAGTTTCCGCCGGGTATACGAATATGCCGGTGGCGACTGGCAGCAGGACGGTGATGGCTGGCATCAGAACGTCTTCGCCTATTATCTGTCGATTTCCTGCAACCATTGCGCGGATCCGGCCTGCACGAAAGTTTGCCCAAGCGGCGCCATGCATAAACGGGAAGATGGTTTCGTCGTGGTCAACGAAGACGTGTGCATCGGTTGCCGTTATTGCCATATGGCGTGTCCGTACGGTGCACCGCAGTACAACGAAGCCAAAGGGCATATGACCAAATGTGATGGGTGTTACGAGCGGATCGCGGAAGGTAAGAAGCCTATTTGCGTCGAATCTTGCCCGTTGCGCGCGCTGGATATGGCACCGATCGAAGAGCTGCGTGCGAAATACGGCGAACTGGCTGAAGTCGCGCCTTTGCCCGCGGCACATTTTACTCACCCTAGTATCGTCATCAAACCCAATGCGAATTGCCGTCCTGTAGGCGATACCACGGGTTATCTGGCTAACCCGAAGGAGGTTTGAGATGGGAAACGGATGGCATGAATGGCCTTTAATGGTCTTTACGGTTCTCGGGCAATGTGTGGTTGGCACGTTTATCGTGCTGGCAATTGCGCTGCTGGCCCAACCTGGCAAAGAAGAATATCGCCGGATCCACCTGTCGATGTTTTTCCTCTGGGTGCTGATGGCGGTGGCTTTTATCGCCTCGGTTCTGCACCTTGGCTCACCGCTGCGCGCTTTCAATTCTCTCAATCGTCTGGGCGCTTCGCCGCTCAGTAATGAGATCGGCAGTGGCTCACTCTTCTTTGCCTTAGGCGGGATTTACTGGTTGCTGGCTGTCCTCAACAAAATGCCCCGCGCATTGGGGAAAGTCTGGCTGCTTGTGACCATGGTGGCCGGTGTTGGTTTCGTTTATGCCATGTGTCGCGTCTACGAAATTAATACAGTACCAACGTGGGATAATGCTTATACCGCGTTCCACTTCGGGCTGACGGTGCTGATTGGCGGCCCGGTTCTGGGTTATCTGCTGCTGTGCGGCGCTGATATTAACGGCTGTGCGCTCCGCCTGCTGCCGGTTGTCAGCGTCGCGGCACTGGTCGTCAGTATGTCTGCCGTAGTGATGCAAAGTGCCAGCCTGGCCTCGATCAACAGCTCAGTTCAGTCGGCTTCAGCGCTGATTCCGCAATACGGCATGTTGTCAGTTTCGCGGCTGGTGCTGGTTGTTTTAGGGCTGGGCTGCTGGATTTGCCCGCTGATACTGCGCAAGCGTCCTGCGATCGCTACGATGGTTTTAGCTTTCGTGCTGGTCTTTGCCGGTGAGCTGATTGGACGTGCGATTTTCTATGGTTTGCATATGACTGTGGGTATGGCCGTTAGCGGCTGATTTCAGTTCATCAAGGGGACATGCCGCCGGAAGCAGTGTGTCCCCGAAAGAAAGAGTTAACTATGTCTGCAGAATCAATAAGTTTAACCGCGAAGGTATTGGGCGCGATGCTGTTTTATCCCCCGGATTCAGAACAAGTTCAGCCTCTGATTATATTGCTGAAAGACAGTGACTGGGTGGCGATGTGGCCCTGCGCAACGCCTGAGGCGAAAGCCCGTGCCGCTGAGTTGTTCGCTCAGGTGGATGGTTCAGCGGAAGAGTTAAATGACGCCTGGCAGCGCCTGTTTGTCGGCCCCTACGCTTTACCGGCACCGCCTTGGGGCTCGGTTTATCTCGATAAAGAATCGGTCATTTTTGGTGATTCCACACTGGCATTACGCCAGTGGATGCGCTGTAACCATATTGAACCACATCTGACGCAGGCCGAACCGGAAGATCACATCGGGCTGATGCTGATGATGTCCGCCTGGTTGGCCGAAAATTCGCCGCAACTGCTTGGTGAGTTTCTGACGGCACATTTGCTGCCATGGGCAGGGCGCTATTTCGAACTGCTGGGAATGAAAGCTGAGCATCCATGGTATGAAGGCGTAGCCGTTCTGGCGGAATCAACGCTGAACGGATGGCGAGAGGCACTGGCGCTGGAAGTCATCCCAGCGAAGGAATTGTATTTCTGATGAGTGACCCACGGGATGCCCGCTATTACCACGCCTGGATGAGCAGCCGGGTTGTCAGCCGCCGGGGGTTATTCCGTGGATTATTGTCATCCGCAAAGCCGCCCGCAGAAGAAAATACGGTCGCCAGAGATTTGCTCCAGCGGGCTGTGCCGCGTCCACCGCAGGCGGTTTCAGAACCACTTTTCATGAAACAATGCAACGGGTGCGGGCATTGCGCTGATGCGTGTCCGGTAGGATTACTCAGCGTTGAGTACGGTAAAGTTGTACTCAGCATTGATTATGCGGAATGCGATTTTTGCGGTGCCTGCACTGAGGCCTGTGATAACGATGCCCTCGACCTGAGCATCCCGATGGATACGGGTCTGCGTCCGGTGATTCTGCCGCAGTGTTTAGGGCGTATGGATGATTTGTGCAGGATGTGCGAGATTGCGTGTCCGCGCACGGCAATATTTTTTAATCAACAGAATCAACCCTCCGCAGATAATCAGAAGTGTGACGGTTGCGGGAAATGCAAACTTGTTTGTTATCATGGTGATATTCAATTGTCATTGAAGCGTCATAATTCCTGAACTCCTGACTTGATTAGCGATTTCAATCATCACCCCGCAGTTTGTGCGCAGGCCTCTTTTTGCCAGATTGACTTTCTGTTGGCTGGTGGCATGATGCGCGCAATTTCCCCGATTTTGTGGTCGTCAACAACCTATGTCCGCCTATTCCCGTCCCGTCGCTCTGCTGTTGTGCGGACTTCTCCTTCTGACGATTTCTATCGCCGCTTTAAACACGCTGGTGCCGTTGTGGCTCAGTCACGAACAACTGCCAACCTGGCAGGTCGGGCTTGTCAGTTCATCATATTTCACCGGCAATTTGCTGGGTACGCTGATTGCAGGCAGCCTGATCAAACGTATTGGTTTTAACCGCAGCTATTATCTTTCCTGCATCATGTTTGCTGTCGCAACCGCGGGTCTGGCGCTTTCCATGGACTTCTGGAGCTGGGTTACTGCACGCTTTGTTGCCGGTGTTGGCTGCGCGCTGATCTGGGTTGTAGTGGAAAGTGCCTTGCTGCGAAGCGGTACGGTGAAGAACCGTGGTCAGCTGCTGGCGGCCTATATGATCATGTATTACATCGGTACCGTCGTCGGGCAACTGCTGGTCGGCACGGTTCCAACGGCGTTGCTGAGCGTGTTGCCGTGGGTTACCGCGCTGATCGTTATTGCCATTCTGCCGATAGTGATGACACATATTGAGGATCAGGACAGCGACCAGCCGCGGCATGCGGTGATGCCGATGTTCAGACGCCGCAACGCCCGCCTCGGGATCAACGGCTGTATCATTTCTGGCATTGTGCTGGGTTCTTTGTATGGCCTGATGCCGTTGTTCCTTGCGCATCAGGGCATGAGCGATGGCGATGTCGGATACTGGATGGCGCTTCTGGTCAGCGCCGGGATTATCGGGCAATGGCCGGTAGGGCGTCTGGCCGATCGATACGGACGTCTGATGGTGCTGCGTATACAGATTTTCGCCGTGATCCTCGGCAGTATTGCCATGCTGAGTGGTTATGCGATGGCACCAACGCTGTTCATTCTCGGATGCGCAGGCTTTACGTTGTATCCGGTGGCGATGTCATGGGCTTGCGAAAAAGTAAATGCTGAAGAGCTGGTTGCAATGAATCAGGCATTACTGATGAGTTACACCATCGGCAGCCTGGCGGGCCCGACGATGACCGCGATACTGATGCAGAGCTATTCCGACCGTTTGCTGTTTGTGATGATCGCGGTGGTTTCACTGGTTTATCTGGTGATGCTGATGCGCAAAGCCGACCATCATCATAATCCGGTGGCAACTGCCTGATCTGAGCCATTCGGTACGAATGTTTTAAAAGTAAAAAAGACGCCATCAGGCGTCTTTTTTATGGGCAACGATTTTATGGGGAACAGCCAGCTCATCAATAAATAACTTTGTGTCCGTAGCTGGAAAGAATGTTCTTCACCCGTTCCATGATTTCTTTGGTTGGTGGGTTCACGCCGTCGAGGCCATATTTTTCGCCCATCGCGGTCCATTTATGTTTGCCCAGCTCGTGATAAGGCAACAGTTCAATCTTCTCGATGTTCGTCATGTCTTTGGTGAACTCACCGAGTTTGTGCGCGGAATCATCATCATCCGACCAGCCCGGCACAACTACATAACGGATCCAGGTCCGCTGATTACGTTTAGCCAGATAGCGGGCAAAATCCAGGGTACGGTGGTTAGAGACGCCGACCAGATTCTGGTGGATATCGTCGTTCATCTGTTTCAGATCGAGCATTACCAGATCTGAGACATCCAGTAATTCGTCGATCACCGGATCATAACGGCGGACAAAACCGTTGGTATCCAGACAGGTGTTAATGCCTTCTTTCTGGCACGCGCGGAACCAGTCACGCACGAATTCAGCCTGAAGGATTGCCTCACCGCCAGAAGCCGTCACGCCGCCGCCAGAAGCATTCATAAAGTGGCGGTAGGTCACCACTTCTTTCATTAAGTCATCGACATTGATCTCTTTCCCGCCATGTGTGTCCCAGGTATCGCGATTGTGGCAATACATGCAACGCATCAGGCAACCCTGAAAAAATACAATGAAACGGATACCTGGGCCGTCAACGGTGCCACAGGATTCATATGAGTGGATGCGACCTTGAACTGACATTGCGGGTTATTCTCCATATTGACCAATGAATAGCAGTCTAAATGTGCGGATGCTGGCCTGGCAGAGATAAACTGGAAACCACGTGTTTATGATACCAGACAATCAATAAGGTTGATTGTCAGCAATGGCGGTACTGCTTTGCCAGAGGTCCACATCGTATAGCGCTCTGGCAAAACAGACTGTCGTGAAGACAGTGTCGGGCAGTGGATGAAACAAAGGCTCCACGTTGTGGAGCCTTTTTATATCACGTTAAATCATCAGCAGATTATTACAGGGACTTGGTGAAAGTACGGGTAATAACGTCTTGTTGCTGTTCTTTAGTCAGTGAGTTGAAGCGTACTGCATAACCAGAAACACGGATGGTCAGCTGAGGATAGTTTTCAGGATGTTCCATCGCGTCTAACAGCATTTCGCGGTTCATGACGTTAACATTCAGGTGTTGACCACCTTCGATGGACGCTTCGTGGTGGAAGTAACCATCCATCAGACCTGCGAGGTTCGCTTTACGAACATCATCATCTTTACCCAGCGCGTTTGGAACGATAGAGAAGGTATAAGAAATACCATCTTTGGCGTAAGCAAACGGCAGTTTAGCAACAGAAGTCAGAGAGGCAACAGCACCTTTCTGGTCACGACCGTGCATTGGGTTAGCGCCTGGACCGAATGGAGCACCAGCACGACGACCGTCTGGGGTGTTACCTGTTTTCTTACCATAAACCACGTTAGAGGTGATGGTCAGAACAGACTGAGTTGCTACAGCGCCACGGTAGGTACGCAGTTTCTGAATTTTCTTCATGAAACGTTCTACCAGGTCACAAGCAATGTCATCTACGCGAGAATCGTTGTTACCGAACTGTGGATATTCGCCTTCAATTTTGAAGTCTACAGCCAGGCCGTCTTCGTCACGGATGGTGCTAACTTTTGCATATTTGATAGCAGACAGGGAGTCAGCAGCAACTGACAGACCTGCGATACCACATGCCATGGTGCGATAAACGTCACGGTCATGCAGTGCCATCAGCGATGCTTCGTAGCTGTATTTGTCGTGCATGTAGTGAATGATGTTCAGAGCAGTCACGTACTGTTTAGCCAGCCAATCCATGAAGTGATCCATACGATCCATCACTTTATCGAAGGTCAGGACTTCATCCATCATTGGTGCTTCTTTAGGACCAACCTGGATTTTCAGCTTTTCATCAACGCCACCGTTGATTGCGTACAGCATGGTTTTCGCCAGGTTTGCACGAGCACCGAAGAACTGCATTTGTTTACCCACAACCATTGGGCTAACACAACAAGCGATAGCATAGTCATCGTTGTTGAAGTCAGGACGCATCAGGTCATCATTCTCATACTGTACAGATGAGGTATCGATAGACACTTTCGCTGCGTACTTTTTGAAGTTCATTGGCAGCTTTTCAGACCACAGGATGGTCATGTTTGGCTCTGGTGAAGGACCCATGGTGTACAGGGTATTCAGGAAGCGGAAGCTGTTTTTAGTGACCAGAGTACGACCATCAACACCCATACCTGCCAGGGATTCAGTCGCCCAGATTGGGTCACCGGAGAACAGTTCATCATACTCAGGAGTACGCAGGAAACGGACCATACGCAGTTTCATGACCAGGTGGTCAATCAGTTCCTGAGCTTGTTCTTCGTTCAGCTTGCCAGCTTTGATATCACGATCGATGAACACGTCAAGGAAGGTAGATACGCGGCCGAAGGACATTGCTGCGCCGTTCTGAGATTTAACCGCAGCCAGGTAGCCGAAGTAAGTCCATTGAACCGCTTCTTGCGCGTTGGTCGCAGGACCAGAAATGTCGCAACCATATTTGGCCGCCATTTCTTTGATCTGGCCCAGAGCACGATGTTGTTCAGAGATTTCTTCACGCAGCTGGATGGTCATTTCCAGATTCACGCCGTTTTCCAGGTCGCTTTGCAGAGACTGGAATTGAGCGTATTTGTCAGCCATCAGGAAGTCGATACCGTACAGCGCAACACGACGGTAGTCACCGATGATACGGCCACGGCCATATGCATCTGGCAGACCTGTCAGAACGCCAGATTTACGGCAGTTCAGAATGTCTTTGGTGTAAACATCGAAAACACCCTGGTTGTGTGTTTTACGGTAGTCGGTGAAAACTTTTTTTAGCGCTGGATCCAGTTCACGGCCATAAACTTTGCATGAACCTTCAACCATTTTGATGCCGCCGAATGGGATCAGAGCACGTTTCAATGGCGCGTCAGTCTGCAGACCAACGATAGTTTCCAGAGATTTGTTGATGTAGCCAGCGTCGTGAGAAGTGATGGTAGCCGCAACGTCAGTATCAAAATCAACAGGAGCCTTAGTGCGGTTCTCCAGTTTGATACCTTCCATTACTTTATCCCACAAGGTGGTGGTCGCTTGGGTCGCGCCAGCCAGGAAGGACTCATCACCTTCATACGGTGTGTAGTTTTTCTGAATGAAGTCGCGGACGTTTACGCCGTTCTGCCATTCACCAGCACTAAAACCTTCCCATGCGTTGATCAATTTTTCATTGAGCTTGGACATTTTGCACCTACCTTCTAATTTGGATTTCTTTAAAAATCGCGTGTAAAACTGTCGTAACAAGAGTGCCACGTTCTATCAGTGGTGCTTCTCATCGCGAAGATATATAACCCAATACGTTAACCCTACCAGCAAACCACCCCCGATGATGTTACCAATGGTCACAGGGATAAGATTGTCGATGATAAAGTTTGGGATGTTCAGTTCTGCGAACTGCGCCGGAGTTGCGCCGACGGCCTGCCAGAATTCTGGTGTCGCAAAATTCTTCACTACGATGCCTAAAGGGATCATGAACATGTTGGCAATACTGTGCTCGAAACCGCTGGCGACAAACATGCCAACGGGGAGGATCATTGCGAACATTTTGTCCATCAGACTACGGCCGGAGTAACTCATCCATACCGCCAGGCAAACCATCAGGTTAGCCAGAATCCCCAGACATACGGCTTCAATAAACGTGTGATGCATTTTATGGTCAGCCGTTTGCAGAACGTTCAGTCCCCACAAACCATTATCGACCATATACTCGCCTGAGAACCAAATCAGTGCCACAAAGAACAGACAGCCGACCAGGTTACCAATATAGACATTGACCCAGTTACGTGCCAATTGCCCCCAGGTGATTCGGCCACTGGCTTTCGCAATCACGATAAGCACAGTAGAGGTGAACAGGTCAGCACCACACACTACGACCAGCATCAGACCCAGTGAGAAGCAGATGCCCCCAACGAGTTTTGCAAGACCATAAGGTACGGTTCCGGTGCCCGTTGTTGCGGTGATATAAAAAGCAAAGGCAATAGAAATAAAGACACCAGCAGTAATAGCTAAAAAGAATGTTTTTAACGGCTGTTTGGTGGCTTTATAAACGCCAGCATCTTCAGCAACTTTTGCTGTTGCGGCGGGTAAAATGAGATCGAAGGGGTTGTCAGCTTTCACATTAACTCTCTTATTCAGGGCTTATGCACTGCGCAACGAGATACTAGCAAAGCAGTATAACGTAAAAATTGACGTGGATCATACGAGGCGGTTTTTGGCGGTTTGGAACGAACTACTAAAGGGGTAGGTACAGGGTTAATTCATTGAAAATAATGAAATAAAAACATTTTAATTTTTACAAAAAAAGTTGATGTGACGTGAATGTATTTTCTTTTTTGAGTGAAATCCAATGCCTTATTGTTAATAAATATCGTTAATTTGAGTTTATGAATTTCACTTTCAATTAACGTCTAAAAATAAGTGTCATATTTTTGTCGTAAAAACGACAACCGGGCATTATTTCGCGCGAAATTACACGTCATTTTTAAGGCAGAGTCAAATTCTTGCAGATAAACAGATCGGCGAGAGCGTTTAGCTTGTAAATAAAAGCCGGCAGGAAATCCCGCCGGTTTTAGTGAATTAATCGTGCTTTGAACTCAGACTTTAGACCAGTGGCGACGTTTTGCTACTTGCAGCTTTTCGTATGCGCCAAGCAGTGCCTGATGAGCTGGCAATGCTTTGAGGTCGGCGTCTACGGCAAACAGACCGTGGAAACGTTCTTCGCCGCTGATGGCTGCTGAAGCATCATCAACCGCTTTCTGACCGTACATTTTCACGAATGCCGTGTAGTACTGAGCCGGATCACGTTCTTCTTCCAGGGACAGCTGAAGAAGAGTTTGCAGACAACGGTAATAGTTGTTGCGCTCATCGTTGTAAACCGACGCGTTGAATTCATGTGCCCATTCAGCCCAGGTCAGCGCCTGATCCAAATCGCCGCCCGCCAGTGCCAGCATAGATTTCAGCTCGCCAACGCGCAGGGTGTACCAGCCGTTGTCTTTGCCGCTGGCGATGCCCAGAAGTTCACGAACGCGGGTGAAGTCATCCAGACCTTCATCATCCAGCTGTGTGATCATTTCCAGATAAGCTTCTTTTGGCAAATCGCTGTCCGGCAGAGCCAGCAACTGATCGCGCAAATGAGCGCCCATGCTGTTGTTGGCCAGCAGCAAATCTTCTGCCGGATAAATGTCAGACATGCCCGGAACGATGATACGGCAGGCGTACACGTCAAGATGCTCGTAATCCGCGATGTAAACTTCAGCGTCTTCTTTATCAAAGATGGCCATCAGCGTGACGAACTCTTCTTCTGTCGTGCCGCTGAAGCTCCAGTCTGCAAACGGGTAGTCAGCGTCCTGCTTAAACATATCCCAGGAAATCAAACCGCTGGAATCGATGAAGTGAGTTTCCAGATTGGCATGCTCGGCCACTTCTTCATCATCGAAGGTCGGCGCGGTGAAGACGTCCAGATCTTTCAGGCTGCGGCCCTGCAGCAATTCAGTCACGGTACGCTCGAGTGCAACACCGAAATCAGGGTGTGCGCCGAAGGAAGCAAAGCAGGTACCGTTTGCCGGGTTAAACAACACCACGCAAATGACCGGGTAGTTGCCGCCCAGAGAGGCGTCGTAAGACAGGATTGGGAAACCTTCTTCTTCGAGTTTGGCGATGGCCTCAACGACACCCGGATAGCGCGCCAGCACGTCAGCAGGAATCTCTGGCAGGCTGATAGATTCCGCGATGATACGGTTTTTTACATAACGCTCGAAGACTTCAGACAGGCCCTGAACGCGGGCTTCATTTGCGGTATTCCCTGCAGACATGCCGTTAGATACATACAGATTGCCAATGATATTCATCGGAATATATACGGTTTCCAGGTCAGACTGACGGGTGAACGGCAATGCGCAAATCCCGCGATCCGGGTTGCCGGATTGCAGATCAATCAGATCGCTGGCGACCAGTTCTTTATCTGCATCGTAAAATGCGTGCAGACGCTCATCCAGAATACCTTCCGGCAGAAGGTTGTCTTCCGGCAGCGGGAACCATTTCTCGTTCGGATAATGCACGAAATCGCCGTTGGCAATTTCTTTACCCAGATAAAAATCGGCGAAGAAATAGTTAGTCGACAGACGCTCAAAATATTCACCCAGAGCAGAAGCCAGAGCGGCTTTTTTGCTGGCGCCTTTACCGTTGGTGAAGCACAGCGGGCAGTCGCGGTCGCGAATGTGCACTGACCAGACGTGGGGAACCGGATTCAGCCAGGAAGCTTCTTCGATATTAAAGCCGAGGTCGGTGAGTTTTTGTTGGAAGCGGGAAATGGAGTCTTCCAGCGCCGCGTCTTTACCAGGAATAAAAGTTTGCGTCATTGAGTTCACTTTTGAGCGTGCTAAAAACGCGCAATGATACGGGGTTTTGCGCATTACCTCCATGTATTCGTGTTAACAATGTAATCGCGTTGTGAACTCAAAGGCTTGTAGGTAAAACGGGTGTAAGCAGCGCGGCGGCAGAAGAGAATAATCATAATTTGCGCGTTCTCTGCTCATGCAAACATAATCCCGCAAAATCAGTATTAAAAGGAGGAAAGAACCTTGCGTTCAGCCTCTCATCGCTGTTTATCAGGTCGTGATGAATAACCGTTGCAGACTGCTTGTCTGGGATGATAAAACCGGTAAATTAGTTGTTACTTTGTGGCTGTCTCAGAAGAAGTGGTGAGGGGAAATGACTCAGGTTTATAATTTTAGTGCAGGCCCGGCAATGATCCCGGCTGAAGTATTGCGTCGTGCAGAGCAGGAATTGTGTAACTGGCACGGACTGGGCACCTCGGTGATGGAAATCAGTCACCGTAGTAAGGAATTTATCCAGGTAGCCGAAGAATCCGAAAAGGATATTCGTGACCTGCTGAATATCCCCCCGAACTACAAAGTGCTGTTCTGCCACGGTGGCGCACGTGCGCAATTCGCCGCAGTGCCGATGAACCTGCTGGGCGATAAAGCGTCTGCTGATTATATTGATGGTGGTTACTGGGCACACAGCGCTGTTAAAGAAGCGCAAAAATACTGCACACCTAACGTTATTGACGTCACCACGACTATTGACGGCAAACGCGGCATTCTGCCAATGAGCGAGTGGAAGCTGAATGCAGATTCCGCTTATGTGCATTACTGTCCGAATGAAACCATCGATGGTATTGCTATCGATGAAATGCCTGATTTCGGCGATAAAATTGTTGTTGCTGACTACTCATCTTGCATCCTTTCGCGTCCTATTGATGTCAGCCGCTTTGGCGTAATTTATGCCGGTGCGCAGAAAAATATCGGCCCGGCTGGCCTGACGCTGGTTATCGTACGCGAAGATTTATTAGGTAAAGCGCGCACTGAGCTGCCTTCTATCCTTGATTACACCGTATTGGCCGAGAACGATTCCATGTTCAATACTCCGCCAACGTTCGCCTGGTATCTGTCAGGTATGGTCTTCAAATGGCTGAAAGAACAGGGCGGTTTGCGTGAAATGGAAAAACGCAATCAGGCCAAAGCTGAACTGCTGTACGGTTCCATCGATCGCACCGGTTTCTACCGTAACCCGGTTGCGGCAGCCAACCGTTCGTGGATGAACGTTCCGTTCCAGATGGCCGATGCATCACTGGATAAGTTGTTCCTGGATCAGGCTCAGGACGCGGGTCTGCATGCGCTGAAAGGCCACCGTGTGGCCGGTGGGATGCGTGCATCCATTTATAATGCAATGCCGATTGAAGGTGTCAAAGCGCTGACCGACTTTATGGCGGAATTCGAAAAACGCCATGGCTAAGCGCGCTGGCTTTCGGGCCGGTACAATGCTTTAGTAAGAAGCCTTAAAAATGACCCCGGCTCGCTGTCCGGGGTCATTTTATGAAATGAAGAATTGGAGAAAGAGTGGAATCCCTGACATTACAACCCGTTGCATTGGTTAACGGCAGCATCAACTTACCTGGCTCAAAAAGTGTTTCTAACCGTGCGCTTTTACTGGCTGCTTTTGCACAGGGCACTACCCGCCTGACTAACCTGCTCGACAGTGACGATGTGCGTCACATGCTGAATGCGCTGACTGAACTCGGTGTTACGCATCGCTTATCGGCAGCCCGCACTGAATGCGAAATTGACGGGCTGGGCCACGCTTTTTCCAATGCTAAAGGGACTGAACTGTTCCTCGGGAATGCAGGTACGGCCATGCGTCCGCTGGCGGCTGCATTATGTCTGGGTGAACAGGATGTCGTGCTGACGGGCGAACCACGGATGAAAGAGCGCCCGATCGGACATCTGGTTGATGCCTTGCGCCAGGGTGGCGCGCAGATTGATTATCTCGAGCAGGAAAATTATCCTCCCCTGCGCCTGCGCGGTGGTTTTTGCGGTGGCAATGTCAGCGTGGATGGCAGCGTATCAAGCCAGTTTCTGACGGCATTATTAATGACCGCACCGCTGGCAGAAAATGACACCACGATTCAGATTAAAGGTGATTTGGTGTCGAAACCGTATATCGATATCACGCTTAACCTGATGAAAACGTTTGGCATTGAAGTTGAGAACAACCAATACCAGCAGTTCCGCATCACAGGAAAACAGCAATACGTTTCACCAGGGGCTTATCTGGTGGAAGGTGATGCGTCATCCGCTTCTTATTTCCTTGCAGCGGCTGCCATCAAAGGCGGTACCGTGCGTGTTACCGGCATCGGTAAAAACAGCATGCAGGGCGATATTCGTTTTGCCGATGTACTGGAAAAAATGGGCGCAACCATCCAGTGGGCTGATGATTACATTGAATGTACGCGCGGTGAGCTGAAAGGCATCGATATGGACATGAACCATATCCCGGATGCGGCGATGACTATCGCCACGGCTGCACTTTTTGCCGAAGGCCCGACCACTTTACGTAATATCTATAACTGGCGCGTTAAAGAAACCGACCGCCTGGCTGCGATGGCGACTGAACTGCGTAAAGTCGGCGCGACGGTAGAAGAGGGCGAGGATTACATCCGCATTGAACCACCCAAAGCGCTGAAATTTGCTGAAATCGGTACATATAACGATCACCGTATGGCGATGTGTTTCTCGCTCGTGGCGCTGTCTGATACGCCGGTAACCATCCTTGATCCAAAATGCACAGCGAAAACTTTCCCTGACTATTTTGAACGGTTGGCTGCAATTAGTACTCTGGCATAAACTCTTTTGGGATGTATGAAGACGGCGGACATCTTTGATGTCCGCTTTTTGCTTTAACGGTGTCAGAAACGTCCGCTTTTTAGGCAACTGATAAATGTGGGGTAACAGTTGCCATCAAGGCAGCGTATAATGCCGCTCCTGAATTAGTCCTCTGAGGCTAATGAAGCGGGTATACCCCACCGAAAGGAGACAAAAATGACGGCTTTCGCCCCGGTAATCACCGTTGATGGGCCAAGTGGTGCAGGTAAAGGTACGTTGTGTAAAGCGTTGGCTGAAGCTTTCAACTGGCGACTGCTGGATTCCGGTGCTATTTACCGCGTTCTGGCTCTGGCGGCTTTGCATCACCAGGTTGATATTGTCTCAGAAGAAGCGTTAGTTCCGCTGGCCGCTCATCTTGATGTACGTTTTGTCGCCCGGGATGGTCAGTTGCAAGTCATTTTAGAAGGTGAGGATGTAACCAATGAAATCCGCACCGAAACGGTAGGCAATACGGCCTCCCAGGCGGCGGCATTCCCCCGTGTGCGTGAGGCATTATTACGCCGTCAGCGAGCATTTCGTGAAGCGCCGGGTCTGATTGCCGACGGTCGTGATATGGGCACTGTGGTTTTCCCTGATGCGCCTGTGAAGATTTTCCTGGACGCAAGTTCAGAAGAACGTGCAAACAGAAGAATGCTACAGTTGCAGGAAAAAGGCTTTAGTGTTAACTTTGAACGGCTTTTAGCCGAGATCAAAGAACGTGATGACCGTGATCGTAACAGGCCTATCGCGCCCTTAGTGGCTGCTCCCGATGCGTTATTGCTGGATTCGACCAGTATGTCCATCGAGGAAGTCATCGAAAAAGCACTGGCTTATGCCACAGAAATTCTAGGATTGCCGCAAAAACAAACCCGGTAATCGAGCCGTAATCTGGTGCTGAAGAATATTCAGTGCCAGTTTTGGCTATAGTTTTTTTTAACCTCGCCGCAAGGATCTGTAGCGGGGCATTTGAAACAACCCCATCCTGCAGGAAGCCAGATGGACGTTAAACTTAAGAACCTAAAGATTATCAACATGACTGAATCTTTTGCTCAACTCTTTGAAGAATCCTTAAAAACAATCGAAACCCGTCCTGGTTCCATCGTTCGTGGTGTTGTTGTGTCTATCGACAAAGATATCGTACTGGTTGACGCCGGTCTGAAATCTGAGTCTGCAATCCCGGCAGAACAATTCAAAAACGCACAGGGCGAACTGGAAATCCAGGTTGGCGACGAAGTTGATGTTGCGCTGGACGCTGTTGAAGACGGCTTCGGTGAAACTCTGCTGTCCCGTGAAAAAGCTAAACGTCATGAAGCTTGGATCACGCTGGAAAAAGCTTACGAAGAATCTGCAACTGTTACCGGTGTTATCAACGGTAAAGTTAAAGGCGGCTTCACCGTTGAGCTGAACGGTATTCGTGCGTTCCTGCCAGGTTCACTGGTAGACGTTCGTCCTGTTCGCGACACGCTGCATCTCGAAGGCAAAGATCTTGAGTTCAAAGTCATCAAACTGGACCAGAAACGCAACAACGTTGTTGTTTCCCGTCGTGCAGTAATTGAGTCTGAGAACAGCGCAGAGCGCGATCAACTGCTGGAAAACCTGCAGGAAGGCATGGAAGTTAAAGGTATCGTTAAGAACCTCACTGACTACGGTGCATTCGTTGATCTGGGCGGCGTTGACGGCCTGCTGCACATCACTGACATGGCTTGGAAACGTGTTAAACACCCAAGCGAAATCGTCAATGTTGGCGATGAAATCACTGTTAAAGTTCTTAAATTTGACCGTGAACGTACCCGTGTGTCACTGGGTCTGAAACAACTGGGCGAAGATCCTTGGGTCGCTATCGCTAAACGTTACCCAGAAGGTACTAAACTGACTGGTCGCGTTACCAACCTGACTGATTACGGCTGCTTCGTAGAAATCGAAGAAGGCGTTGAAGGTCTGGTTCACGTTTCTGAAATGGATTGGACTAACAAAAACATCCACCCATCTAAAGTTGTTAACGTGGGTGATGTTGTTGAAGTTATGGTTCTTGATATCGACGAAGAACGTCGTCGTATCTCCCTGGGCCTGAAACAATGCAAAAACAACCCATGGCAGCAATTTGCAGAAACCCACAACAAGAACGACCGTGTTGAAGGTAAAATCAAGTCAATCACTGACTTCGGTATCTTCATTGGTCTGGACGGCGGCATCGACGGCCTGGTTCACCTGTCTGACATCTCCTGGAACGTTGCAGGCGAAGAAGCAGTTCGTGAATACAAGAAAGGCGACGAAATCGCAGCTGTGGTCCTGCAAGTTGACGCAGAACGTGAACGCATCTCCCTGGGCGTGAAACAACTGGCTGAAGATCCATTCAATAACTACCTGTCTGTTAACAAGAAAGGTACTATTGTTACTGGTAAAGTCACTGCAGTTGACGCCAAAGGTGCTACAGTTGAATTAGCTGGCGGCGTAGAAGGTTACCTGCGCGCTTCAGAAGCTTCTCGCGACCGTATTGAAGATGCAACTCTGGTTCTGAGCGTTGGTGATGAAGTTGAAGCTAAATTCACCGGTGTTGACCGTAAGAACCGTGTAGTAAGCCTGTCCGTCCGTGCTAAGGACGAAGCAGACGAGAAAGATGCAATCGCTGTTGTTAACAACAAACCAGCAGAAGAAAGCAACTTCTCTAACGCTATGGCTGAAGCATTCAAAGCGGCAAAAGGCGAGTAATGACGGGGGGCGGCTCTGCCGCCCCGATACGGTAGTTTAGCTGCAAAGCTTGGAGGTACTATGACCAAGTCTGAACTTATTGAAAGACTTGCTGGCCAGCACTCTCATATCCCGGCGAAAGCTGTTGAGGATGCAGTGAAAGAGATGCTTGAGCATATGGCTGCAACCTTGGCTGATGGTGAACGCATCGAAATCCGTGGGTTTGGCAGTTTTTCTCTTCACTACCGTGCTCCGCGTGTGGGGCGCAACCCTAAAACGGGCGATAAAGTTGAGCTGGACGGCAAGTACGTTCCTCACTTTAAGCCAGGTAAAGAGTTGCGTGATCGCGCGAACATTTATGGCTAAGGCTTATTCCTGAAACATAAATGACTGCCTATAGCGAATGTAAAACGGTGCCTTTAAGGTGCCGTTTTTTTTTGCTATTTTCGACCTGAAGACTGTCTTCATTATCTCTATTCTGCTGATTATTTGCGTAATGCTTCGCACCGATCCCTTCTGATACTTGTTCCTTTTCTGCTCAAAAACCATACTCCAGCCCTGACGTTGATCTGAATTTCGGGCCATTTAACGCTGAGGGTAAAAACATCAAAATCTCAATGGATGAGGTCGCAGTTGCCATTATCACCGGCATGATGCCACTGATTTTTCTTCCCAAAATCCCTCCGAATGCTCAGCTTATTGCGTTACTTTTTGCTGGCTGTTTGTTGCTCCTTCCTGACCGGAAAATACTCAGACTTACAGGTGTCATATTCTTAAGCTTTTGTTGGGCTGCCTATCAGGGGGCAGTACAGCTTCAGCAAATTTCTGCTTTACAAGGTGCTAAACGTGAAGTCATTGCCGAAGTTCAAACAGTGAATTTGGGTATGGAAGGGGCTTCCCGGTTTTTCAGGATAGAAAAGGTGGATGGTAAACGCGTGTTCCCCCCGGTGTCATTCCGGGCTAAATGGGGAGAGCAAGGCGAGCTACCGATGGCCGGGCAACGATGGAAAATGCTTGTCAGCCTGCGTCCGGTTCATAGCCTGCTTAATGAAGGCGGCTTCGATGCACAGCGCTGGGCATTGTCTCAACATGCGCCGCTGACCGGGACAATCTACAACAGCCAGTCTCTTGACGCCGGCGCAGGCTGGCGTCAGCAATTTATTCAACGAGTCCGGCAGACAATGCCAGAACTTACGAATACGCCGGTATTAATTGCATTAGCATTTGGTGAGAAGGGGCTTATACAAAAGTCGGAAATGCTGCTGTTGAAGCGAACGGGGATTGCTCATTTGGTTGCAATCTCAGGCCTGCACATCGGTATTGCCGCATTATTCGGCGGCTGTCTGGCGCGGATTTGTCAGTGGTTTATGCCTGTCAGATTTATCGATTATCGCTTTCCTCTGGTGGTCAGTGAGATTTTCTTATTGGCTTACACGTGGCTTGCCGGTTGCAATGCACCCGCGCTGCGAACAGCCATGGCATTCTCATTATGGCTCCTGCTGCGTTACTTTCGGGTCCGTTGCCATCCCTGGCAAATCTGGTTATGGGGCGTGGCGCTTTTGCTGATGACAGACCCGATGAATTTACTCTCGGACAGCTTTTGGTTATCGTGTCTTGTGGTGGCTTCGCTGGTTTTCTGGTTCCAGTGGGTGCCATTATCGCCGCAGTTTCAGCAGCACTGGTACTGGAGCGTTGTGCGTTGGGGACACTTACAGGCAGGGATCACATTGCTCCTGCTGCCCCTGCAAACAGGTATTTTTCACGGTATCAATATCGCCTCATTTCTTGCAAATATATGGGCGGTGCCGATTGTGTCACTTCTCACGGTTCCCAGTATCCTCTTGATCTTGTTTTTAAATATTTTTCCTGCCGACTGGGTGGCAGCCATGCAGATATTGCTCTGGAGAGTGGCGGATTCTACGCTGAGCCTGGCAATGTGGGGCGTAAGGCCTTTCAGCGGTGGCTGGTTTACGCTTGGGGAAAACTGTCTGGCTATCAGCGCCCTGGGATGGCTGGGTATTATCTTTTGTCGTATCGGACATGTGAAACAATGGCTTTCGATACTGCTGTCGTTTTGCGCGGTATCGGTTGTGTGGTTCTTGCGGGTCCCCCCAGAGCGATGGCGCGTTGACATGCTTGATGTCGGGCATGGTTTATCCGTGCTGATCAGCCGAAATGGAAAAGGCGTTCTCTATGATACGGGGAATAAATGGGAAGGCGGGTCTGCGGCGGAACAAAATATTCTGCCATTTTTGAATTGGCGCGATATTGAATTAGAACAGATAATTATCAGCCACAACGATATGGATCACAGGGGTGGCCTGGAATTCATCCAGTCGGGATATCCTCAGGCAAGCTTGCGAGATAGCTCCATGTCAGCGGACCATCTGGCGTGTGTGGCCGGAGAACACTGGCAGTGGCAGGGGCTAAATTTCAACGTTTTATGGCCAAGGGCAAAAGTTGCAGATGCCCGGAATGATGACAGCTGCGTCATCCGTATTGATGATGGTTCATTCAGCCTGCTGCTGACAGGGGATATTGAGGCGGGCACGGAAAAAGCCTTAATCAGGAAATGGCAGCAGACGTTGCAGTCCACGGTGCTTCAGGTTCCTCATCACGGGAGTAATACGTCTTCTTCCCCTACTTTTTTGCGCGCAGTTGCGCCGGAAGTGGCACTGGCTTCGGCAGCGCGTTTCAATAAATGGCATCTGCCTGCGCATAAAGTTGTTAGCAGATACAACAAAGCCCGTTATGACTGGCATTCCACGTCGGATTCCGGGCAATTGAGCTTGTTCATTTACGGTGATTATTGGGCAATTAAAGGCTTACGGGAGCAATTAAACCCACGTTGGTATCACCGCCGGTTTGGAGTATCAGCAGATAATGAGTAGAATAGGCCGCTATTTCTTTCGATGCTGGTTGATATTGCATGATGAACGATAAAGATCTCTCCACGTGGCAGACATTCCGTCGCCTATGGCCGATGATCACACCTTTTAAGGCCGGGCTGATTGCTGCGGCTATTGCGCTGGTCGCCAACGCCGCCAGTGATACCTTCATGCTGTCTTTGCTGAAACCGCTTTTAGATGACGGATTCGGAAAAGCAGACCGCTCAATTTTACTCTGGATGCCACTGGTCGTTATCGGTCTGATGATTGTTCGCGGTGTGAGCGGGTACATTTCGAGCTACTGCATTTCCTGGGTATCGGGCAAAGTGGTTATGCATATGCGCCGCCGCTTGTTTGGTCACATGATGAGAATGCCGGTTGCATTCTTTGACCAGCAATCCACTGGCACCTTGCTTTCCCGTATTACCTATGACTCTGAGCAGGTGGCTTCATCGTCTTCCAGCGCTCTGGTCACCGTCGTGCGTGAAGGGGCCTCAATCATTGGCCTGTTTATCATGATGTTTTACTACAGCTGGCAGCTTTCGGTGATCTTACTGGTCATCGCACCGATCGTTTCGGTTGTTATCCGCGTGGTGTCCAAGCGTTTCCGTAACATCAGTAAAACGATGCAAAACACAATGGGACAAGTGACGACCAGCGCAGAGCAGATGCTGAAAGGGCACAAAGAAGTTCTGATCTTTGGTGGTCAGAAAGTGGAAACTGAGCGGTTTGATAAAGTCAGTAACCGTATGCGCCAGCAGGGTATGCGTATGGTTTCTGCTTCCTCAATTTCTGACCCGATCATTCAGCTGATTGCTTCTCTGGCACTGGCTTTCGTGCTGTATGCAGCAAGCTTCCCGTCTGTTATGGAAACGCTGAGCGCCGGTACGATCACCGTGGTCTTTTCCTCGATGATTGCACTGATGCGCCCGCTTAAGTCCCTGACTAACGTAAACTCTCAGTTCCAGCGCGGTATGGCGGCCTGTCAGACGTTGTTCTCTATCCTGGATATGGAGCAGGAAAAAGACGAAGGTAAGCTGGAAGTCAAACGTGTTAAAGGTGAGGTTGAGTTCCAGAAAGTGACCTTCACTTATCCTGGTCGCGATGTCCCTGCGTTACGCGATATTTCTTTCGCGCTGCCTGAAGGGAAAACTGTCGCACTGGTGGGTCGCTCTGGCTCTGGTAAATCTACTATTGCCAACCTGTTGACGCGTTTCTATGACATTCAGGAAGGCAAAATCCTGATGGACGGTCATGACCTGCGGGAATATACCCTGTCATCATTGCGCGATCAGGTTGCACTCGTATCGCAGAATGTTCATTTGTTTAACGACACGATTGCCAACAACATTGCGTATGCCCGCACTGATCTCTATTCCCGTGAAGAAATCGAAAAAGCCGCAACAATGGCTTATGCGATGGATTTCATCGGTAAGATGGATAAAGGTCTGGACACAGTGATTGGCGAGAATGGTGTCCTGCTTTCTGGTGGTCAGCGCCAGCGCATCGCGATTGCGCGTGCTTTGTTGCGTGACTCGCCGATTCTGATCCTCGATGAAGCGACTTCTGCACTCGATACCGAGTCAGAACGTGCAATTCAGGCCGCTCTGGATGAATTGCAGAAAAACCGTACCTCTCTGGTGATAGCGCACCGTTTGTCGACCATAGAAAAAGCCGATGAGATTCTGGTGATTGAAGATGGTTGTATTGTGGAACGTGGCTCACACACCGCATTGCTGGAAGAACGTGGTGTTTATTCGCAGCTTTATCGGATGCAGTTTGGCCAATGATCGAACGTATCTGGTCAGGTAAATCTCCGCTCTATCTCTTGCTTTTGCCTTTGTCATGGCTGTACGGATTAATCTCGAATTTAATCCGTTACAGCTATAAATCAGGGCTTAAAAAAAGCTGGCGGGCCCCTGTGCCTGTGGTGGTGGTTGGGAATCTCACTGCCGGGGGCAATGGCAAAACGCCGGTGGTTATCTGGCTGGTCGAAACGTTACAACAACATGGTTTTCGCGTGGGTGTGGTTTCACGGGGGTACGGCGGTAAAGCTGAAAGCTATCCGCTGGTATTAACTGCGGAGACGAAGCCAGCTCAGGCAGGTGATGAACCCGTGTTGATCTTCCAGAGAACCGGAGCGCCCGTTGCTGTATCGCCGGTGCGTTCCGGTGCAGTTAAAGCGTTACTGGCCGCGCATGAGCTGGACGTTATCATTACGGATGATGGCCTTCAACATTACGCGCTTGAGCGTGATGTCGAAATTGTTGTTATTGACGGTGTGCGGCGTTTTGGCAACGGGCACTGGCTCCCTGCCGGGCCGATGCGTGAACGTCAGTCACGCCTGCTTTCCGTTGATGCGGTGATAACTAACGGTGGTACCGCGCATGCCGGTGAGCTGTCTATGGTTTTACAGCCGGGCAAAGCGGTGAATCTGGTAACGGGTGAACAGCGTGATGCTGCAACGTTGCATAATGTGGTAGCTATGGCCGGCATCGGGCATCCGCCACGTTTTTTTGCGACACTCAAACAGCTGGGAGTGGATTTGCAAAAGGAAATCGCTTTTGCTGATCATCAGGCATATTCGCGTGAGCAGATCTCTGGCACAGTACAATCCGGTCAGCAGCTTCTGATGACTGAAAAAGATGCAGTGAAATGTCGCGCTTTTGCTCAGCAGGATTGGTGGTATTTGCCTGTTGAGGCAAAAATCCGGGGAGGGCTGGCTGAGAAATTACTGCAAAAAATAACCGATCTGATTTTGAAAACCCATCTTTAAACGGTCTGAGGTGCTGTGTTTTTAAAAATTTACGTAAATTTTAAATTGTAATGCTCCTGATTTAGAAGGTTAATTTACGGGAGTAGCATTCCTGGTGAAAATTATCACATAGCATGACTTGCTATTGCCTGTGGGTTATGAGTAAATGCGTGCAGCCTGTGTTGCAGCGCTATTTATGTATGAGTGTAAAGTAAAGCAGTTCCTCCCAGACGTTATCTCTTTCCCGATAATTCCTCAAAGACGAACCTTCTAAGTCCTCCCATAAGTAATTGTCTGTACTGTTGGCTAATATTGCCGTATGGCACAATATTAAATAAAAAAAACGTTAAACAAATTCGCTCATTAGAGGTTTTTTATAAAAAAATAACTTAGATATGGGCAAACGCATCCGAACAATAATAAAAAAGTGTGTTCATGGATGCCCAAAAGAAAGGATAGAAATTATGATGTTAAAAATGGGTTTAGTTAAATGGTACAATCAGGCCAAAGGTTACGGTTTTATTTGCCCTCTGGATGGTTCTTCTGAAATTTATGTTCAGCGTACCTCTATTGCTAATACCGGTAATAAATCACTAAGCGCCGGTCAGCGGGTTGAATTCACCACTTACCACAGCGTAGCACATGGCCCTTCTGCGGCTGATGTTATTGCGTTCTGAGTCTGGCTGTTAGCATTCTCCGTTGAGCTGAATTTTACGCTCCGGCAAAAATATGTTATCGGTATCCACAGTTTATCGCTGCCACGGATACCGATATGTCTTACCCGGTTATATCTCTCAGTTCGGCCCGCACACTGCATTTATCTGCACAAAATCTTCTTAAACCACTGACCCGAAAACCGTCCGCCGGTGATGTTGTCGATTCCATCCAGAACATGGGATTGCTACAAATCGATACGATAAGCGTGGTCGCCAGAAGCCCTTATCTCGTGTTGTTCAGCCGCCTTGGGAATTACTCACCGCAATGGCTGGAGGATGCGTTATCAGCGGGGGAAATTTTTGAATATTGGGCGCATGAAGCCTGTTTTATCCCCCGTGAAGATTACGGGTTGCTAAGGCATAAAATGCTGAATCCGCAGGGTATGGGGTGGAAATTTTCTCAGGACTGGTTTGAGGAGCACCATGTGGATATCCATGATTTGCTCAGCCATATCGCTAAAAATGGCCCGGTGCGTTCTGCCGATTTCAGCACAGAAAAGAAATCAAACAGCGGCTGGTGGGACTGGAAACCGCATAAAAAACATCTTGAAACGCTGTTTACAGCCGGAAAGCTGATGGTATCCGAACGGCGTAATTTTCATCGGGTTTATGACCTGGCAGAGCGCGTTATGCCAGGTTGGGATGATGCAACGCAGGCACTGAGCCGGGAAGCAGCGGAATATCAAATGTTGTGCCGTTCGGCACAGTATCTGGGGATTTTCAAAGCGGAATGGCTGGCGGATTACTATCGCCTTAAACGTGCAGATACGCGGAGAGTGATAGAGGATCTGCTGGAAAGCGGAGACATCACGCCGGTTGAGGTCAGTGGTCTGGAGGGCAATTATTATGTCCACCGGCGACAATTCCCTTTGCTGCAAAAAGCGCTTGAGTCACAGATTCGTTCAACGGTGACGACATTGCTTTCTCCCTTCGACCCGGTGGTGTGGGATCGCAAGCGTGCTGCCATGTTGTTTAATTTTGATTACCGGATTGAATGCTACACACCCGAAGCGAAACGTCAGTACGGATACTTCACATTGCCCATACTACAGCGGGGCGAGCTTATCGGGCGTGTCGATGCAAAAATGCACCGCAAGGAAAAAAGACTGGAGGTCAAAAGTCTGCATCTTGAGACAGGCATAAAGGTAACAGCCCGGCGTGCGCAGGATATTCATGGCGCGATTACGCGCTTTGCCGCGTGGCAGGGGGCAGAGGACGTATTGCTGACGAAAGTACCGGAAGCGTTAACCGTTCTATGGAAAACCGGCTGGCGGGTTTGATTCCGCAAAATAAAACGGCTGCTTCAGGCAGCCGTTATTTCACGATGATTGCAGGTGTTTCATCAGTCTTAGTGACTGAAATTAGCGAACATTGCGATGATTTTGTTAATGGTTTTCATTTTTAGTGCTCTTGTCTAAGGTTGATAGTGTGATGTTCATCACAAAAAAATTGTACTCCCAGTGAATCTGCAACGCAATCACCCTTTGCCGATATTTTTTATTTACAACAATGTAACGTTGGCATGAACTGTCAGAGGGTGACGGAGGATTAACGGAGGGCAGGGCAATATGCTATTCTCTGGGACCGCTGTTTTGTGTTTTCTAATGCTTTTTTGCGCTGCGCCCTGTTGAAATTACGGCGTATTCGCCTCCGGGAGGAACTGATGGACCATCGTTTACTTGAGATCGTTGCGTGCCCTGTATGTAACGGGAAGCTTTACTTCAATAAAGAGTCACAGGAACTGGTGTGTAAGGCGGACAGCCTGGCTTACCCGGTTCGTGATGGTATCCCTGTATTATTAGAAAATGAGGCCCGCCCGCTTTCTGTTGATGAGACGCATCCATGAGTTTTATTGCAATTATTCCTGCCCGTTATGGTTCAAGCCGTTTGCCGGGTAAACCTCTGGCGGATATCAACGGCAAACCTATGGTTGTGCACGTAATGGAGCGTGCGCTTGAGTCCGGGGCTAAGCGGGTGATCGTAGCGACTGACCATCCCGATGTTGTCACTGCGGTAGAAGCCGCGGGTGGTGAAGTTTGTCTCACCAGCCCTGATCATCAGTCCGGCACGGAGCGCCTGGCCGAAGTCATTGAATTATGCCAATTTGAAGATGATGAAATCATCGTGAACGTTCAGGGCGATGAGCCTTTAATTCCGCCGGTGATTGTCAGTCAGGTGGCAGAAAATCTGGCGAATAGTGAAGCAGGTATGGCAACGCTGGCTGTGCCGATTGAGTCAGCCGAAGAGGCTTTCAATCCGAATGCGGTGAAAGTGGTCCGGGATGCCAAAGGTTACGCGATGTATTTTTCCCGCGCGGCTATTCCCTGGGAACGTGAGCGGTTTGCCGTTTCGAAAGATTCAATTGGAGACGTTTTCCTGCGCCATATCGGTATTTACGCATACCGCGCCGGTTTTATTCGCCAGTATGTGCAGTGGGAACCGAGCAAGCTTGAACATATTGAATTGCTCGAACAACTTCGTGTGCTTTGGTACGGTGAAAAAATCCACGTTGACGTCGCGAAGGCCATCCCTTCGGTTGGCGTCGACACGCCAGAAGATCTGGAGCGTGTCCGTGTGATCTTAGGCCACAAAAAGGCCTGACCAAAAACAGGCGGAATGCACTGTATTTCGTCTGTTTTCCCTTATCTTCGCTTTTGCGCGACATCTTCCTTTATCTGCTCAGACTATCCGGTTTTTATTTGATCTGAAACGGGGTATTCACTGCCCGAAGCTTTCATCATAAACGTTAATCTTTTTGTCACTGCGAACACGTTATGGAACAGCTAAAAGCCGAATTAAGTATTGTGTTGGGCGAGCGTTTGTCTCGTCTTGAATGCGTCAGTGAACAGCCTTATGCCCATCTTTTTTCACTGTATGATGAGCAGGGATACGCCATGCCGTTGCTGGCGAAAAGCTTTGTCTGTCTGGGGATTGCCGGGCAGGAAGCTTACAAATTATCCATGCTGGCGAGAGAGGGTGTGGTTCGGGTGCCGACGGTTTACGGTATGGTTACGACACACCAGAAACCCTATCAGGAAATTTTGCTGATTGAGCGTCTTCGCGGCGTATCTGCGGAAGCACCAACGAGAACGCCGGAACGCTGGCAGATATTACAAGAACAAATCGTTGAAGCGATGCTCGCCTGGCACCGGATCGACAGCCACGGGTGTGTCGGATCGGTCGACAGTACTCAGGATAATCGCTGGGAAAACTGGTATCCGCAACGCGTTGAAGTGCTGTGGGCAACATTGTCAAATTTACAAGCACCTGAACTGACGGCTGAAGATCGAACATTGCTTTTTCGCTCCCGGGCTTGCATACCCGCTTTGTTTGAAGGATTTGACGATACCCCTGTGTTAGTGCATGGCAATTTATCATTACGCAGCATGCTAAAGGATCCGCGAAGCGATCAACTGCTGGCGATGATCAACCCCGGCACTGTGCTCTGGGCTCCACGTGAGTTTGACCTTTTCCGCCTGTGGGAAAAAGGCATGAGTGAGCAACTGCTGTTCAGCTATTTACAAAAAGCGCCAGTATCTGAAACTTTCCTTGCCCGCCGCTGGCTATACCTGGTGTGGGAATCCGTTGCGCATTTAATCCATACCGGAAAGCTTGATCGCCGGCAGTTCGATTACGCCAGGCAACAGTTAATGCCGTGGCTTAACTGAATCATTTTGTTACGGGCGCAGGCAGAGTCATCCATTGCAAGATTCGCCCGAGCGTTTCATACCATGCCCGTTCGCTATGAGATAAGAATAGTGCCTGCGGCAAAGCTTTTTCCCACGGATTGAGCGGGGAATCGATAGCCAGCTGATTGGCCGGTGCCGGGATGGGATTCAATCCCTGCTGGTGAAAGAAAATAAGTGCACGCGGCAAATGGTTGGCTGATGTGACCAGCACGAAGGGCTGTTCTCCGATCAGTGTTTTGACTTGTTGTGCTTCCTGCTGTGTATCCCTGGGTTTGTCGAGCAAAATGATATCGCTTTCAGGCACACCCAGGCTTTCGGCTACTTTCCCTGCGACCGCCGCGCTGCTCACTGGATTACTCATGGCTTGCGCACCGGTAAAAATCATTTTTGAACCAGGATTCGAGCGATAGATCCGGATGCCTTCTGTCACGCGCGGCAGGCTGTTGCTGATCAAGTTTGAACTCGGTGCCCAGTCAGGGTTGTAGGTATAGCCTCCCCCCAGCACTACCACAAATTTCACCGGCGTATGTCCTTCAACCTGATAAGTATGATATTCAGATTCAAGGGGACGAAGCAGATGATCCGCGACCGGTTGCAGGCTGAGCAGGAGCAACAACAACCAACTCAGTGAAAAAAACACTTTTCCTGTTTTCTGCCAGCGAGTCATCCACAGTAACACCAGCGCTATAGCCATTAAGATAAGAATAAAAGGCAGAGGAAGCAGCAGGCCGCCAAAAGTCTTTTTGAGGATAAATAGCATCTGAAACCGGTCCTTTTGGGTGAAAAAACGACATCCGGGCGTGAATCCGCGTCAGGATGATTTATTCTATGCCAGCCTGTGCCAAAATAGCACCTCGCGCGGCGATGCCGCACAGAGATAACCCGGCAAAACGTTTTCAGGAACAAGGTTCAATTCATGCAGGATCGTAATTTTGACGATATGGCCGAAAAGTTTTCGCGCAATATCTACGGCACAACGAAAGGACGTATCCGTCAGGCCGTGCTGGGTCAGGATCTGCAGGAGTTGATGAAGACTTTGCCCCAGCGGCCTTTGCGCATTCTTGATGCAGGCGGTGGCGAAGGGCAAATGGCCTGCGAGCTGGCCGCTTTAGGACATAAGGTCTTGTTGTGCGATCTCTCCGGTGAGATGATCCGTCGCGCACAGGCCGCAGCGATTGAAAAAGGTGTGAGCGGCAACATGCAATTTGTACATTGTCCAGCACAGCACATCGCTGAACATTTGGAAGCGCCGGTTGATCTGATATTGTTTCACGCGGTCATTGAATGGCTTGCGGAACCCCGGGATGCACTGGCCGCACTGACCGATTGCCTGGTGCCGGGTGGCGCAATCTCGCTGATGTTTTACAATATCCACGGTCTTGTCATGCGGCACATGATCCTGGGAAATTTCGGCCATGTCGAAGCCGGTGTGCCAAAAATCAAAAAAAGCTCCCTGTTGCCCGATCATCCACTGGAACCTGCGCAGGTCTATCAGTGGCTGGAAGAGCTTGGGATGCAGATAAGCGGCAAGACCGGTGTTAGAGTGTTCCACGATTATTTGCGAAACAGACAACAACATAAACAGGATTTTGACGAGCTTCTGGCGCTGGAACAGCGTTATTGCCGGCAGGAACCTTTTGTTAGTTTGGGACGTTACATCCATGTGATGGCGCATAAACCCATTCTGAAGGACGAATTATGAGTGAATTTTCCCAGACTGTACCCGAACTGGTCGCCTGGGCGCGGAAAAATGATTTCTCAATTTCGCTGCCAACGGAGCGGCTGGCTTTTCTTCTGGCGATTGCCACGTTAAACAGTGAGCGTCTTGATGGGGAAATGAGTGAGGGTGAACTGGTCGATGCGTTCCGCCATGTCAGCAAAGGGTTTGAGCAGACCAACGAAACCATCACCGTTCGTGCCAATAACGCCATCAATGATATGGTGCGTCAGCGTCTGCTCAACCGGTTTGTCAGCGAACTGGCGGATGGCAACGCCATTTATCGCCTGACTCCGCTGGCCATCGGTATTTCTGATTATTACATCCGGCAGCGTGAATTCTCCACGTTGCGTTTGTCCATGCAGTTGTCGATCGTTGCCCAGGAACTGAAGCGCGCAGCTGATGCGGCCGAAGAGGGTGGCGACGATTTCCACTGGCATCGCAACGTCTACGCGCCGCTGAAGTATTCCGTTGCTGAGATTTTCGACAGTATTGACATGACTCAGCGGATTATGGACGAGCAGCAGCAGGGTGTGAAAGATGATATCGCGGCATTGCTCAATAAAGACTGGCGTGCGGCAATTTCCAGCTGTGAAATCCTTTTGTCAGAAACCTCGGGCACGCTGCGTGAATTGCAGGATACGCTGGAAGCCGCAGGTGACCTGTTGCAGGCGCATCTTATGCGCATTCAGGATGCCACGATGGTGGAAATGGATCTGAGCTTTGTCGATAAACTGGTGTTCGATTTACAAAACAAACTCGACCGGATTACCAGCTGGGGCCAGCAGGCGATTGACCTGTGGATTGGTTATGACCGGCATGTGCATAAATTTATCCGTACCGCGATCGACATGGATAAAAATCGCGTGTTTGCCCAGCGTCTGCGCCAGTCGGTACAAAATTACTTTGATCAGCCGTGGACGCTGACTTTTGCCAATGCGGATCGTCTGCTGGATATGCGTGATGAAGAACTGGCATTGCGCAGTGAAGAAGTCACCGGTGAACTCCCCCCTGATCTTGAGTTTGAAGAATTTAACGAAATCCGCGAACAACTTGCGGCATTGATTGAACAGGCATTACAGGTTTATCAACAACAGAAAACGCCGCTCAATCTGGGCATGGTAATGCGCGAATACCTCAAACAGTATCCGCGTGCCCGACATTTTGATGTCGCGCGAATTGTGGTCGACCAGGCTGTACGCCTTGGTGTGGCTGAAGCAGATTTTTCAGGGTTGCATGCCCAATGGCAGGCAATCAATGATTACGGAGCCAAGGTGCAGGCCCATGTCATCGACAAATATTGAACACATTATGCCAGCTAAGCTGGCGCAGGCACTGGCAAATTCAGTGTTTCCTGCCCTTGACAGTCAGCTGCGTTCTGGCCGCCATATCGGCATTGACGAACTGGATAACCATGCTTTCCTGATGGATTATCAGGAAGAAATGGAACTGTTTTACAGCCGCTATAGCGTGGAATTAATCAGGGCACCAGAAGGTTTCTTCTATTTACGTCCCCGTTCCACCACGCTCATTCCTCGTTCGGTTTTATCCGAGCTGGATATGATGGTCGGGAAAATTCTCTGCTATCTGTATCTCAGCCCGGAACGCCTGGCGCATGAGGGGATCTTCACGCAACAGGAACTTTACGATGAATTGCTGAGCCTGGCTGACGAAAACAAACTGCTGAAATATGTCAATCAGCGCTCAACGGGGTCGGATTTAGACCGTCAGAAATTACAGGATAAAGTCCGTACATCTTTGAACCGCCTGCGCCGCCTGGGCATGGTGTATTTCATGGGTGTCGACAGCAGCAAATTCCGTATCACCGAAGCGGTATTCCGTTTCGGTGCGGATGTCCGCAGCGGCGATGATGCCCGTGAAGCACAGTTACGGATGATCCGTGACGGCGAAGCGATGCCCGTTGACAGTGCGTTGTCACTGAATGACGAAAGCGAAGAGACCGAATTGCAGGCAGGGCAGCAAGGGCATGAGAGCGCAGAGGATGAACAGGAATGATTGAACGCGGTAAATTTCGCTCACTGACGCTGGTTAACTGGAACGGTTTTTTCGCCCGTACATTTGACCTCGATTCATTGGTCACCACGCTTTCCGGCGGTAACGGGGCGGGTAAGTCTACGACCATGGCTGCCTTCGTGACGGCGCTGATCCCCGATCTGACGTTGCTGCATTTTCGTAACACGACGGAAGCGGGGGCAACTTCCGGTTCACGTGACAAAGGTTTGCACGGGAAATTGCGTGCGGGCGTTTGCTACTCGGTGTTGGACGTTGTCAACTCGCGCCATCAGCGCATTGTGGTTGGCGTACGTCTGCAACAGGTAGCAGGCCGGGATCGTAAAGTTGACATCAAACCTTTCACCATTCAGGGCTTACCGGTTGCGGTGAATCCGACAGAAATGCTGACTGAAACGGTGGGTGAACGCCAGGCACGGGTCCTGTCTTTGCAGGAACTGAAAGATCGCGTCGAAGCCATGGAAGGTGTCCAGTTTAAGCAGTTCAACTCGATCACTGATTACCACGCGCTAATGTTCGATCTGGGGGTCATACCGCGTCGTTTACGTTCTGCATCTGACCGTAGCAAGTTCTACCGTTTGATTGAAGCATCGCTGTATGGCGGTATTTCGAGTGCGATCACCCGCTCCCTGCGCGACTATCTGTTGCCGGAAAACAGCGGTGTGCGCAAGGCCTTCCAGGATATGGAAGCGGCGCTGCGTGAAAACCGGATGACGCTTGAGGCCATCCGTGTAACGCAGTCTGATCGTGATTTGTTCAAACATCTGATTTCTGAGGCGACGTCTTACGTTGCCGCAGACTATATGCGCCACGCGAACGAACGGCGAATTCATCTCGATGGCGCGTTAGTGCTGCGTAATGACTTGCTCTCCAGCCGTAAACAATTGTCCGGCGAGCAATATCGCCACGTCGAAATGGCGCGTGAACTGGCTGAGCAGAGCGGCTCGCAAAGTGATCTGGAAACCGATTATCAGGCGGCCAGCGATCATCTCAGCCTGGTGCAGACAGCAATGCGTCAGCAGGAAAAAATCGAGCGTTACGAAGGTGATCTCGAAGAGCTGACATACCGTCTGGAAGAACAAAACGAAGTGGTGGCGGAAGCCAGCGAATTGCATGCTGAGCATGAAGCACGGGCTGAGGCGGCCGAACTGGAAGTGGATGAACTGAAAAGCCAGCTGGCAGATTATCAGCAGGCACTGGATGTTCAGCAAACCCGTGCGATTCAGTACCAGCAGGCATTGCAGGCGATTGAACGTGCACGCAATTTATGCCAAATCCCGGATCTGAGCACTCAGAACAGTGAGGAATGGCTGGAAACGTTCCAAAGTAAGGAACAGGAAGCGACTGAAATCCTGCTGATGCTCGAACAGAAGATGAGCGTGGCTTCAGCTGCGCACAGTCAGTTCGAAAATGCATATCAGCTGGTGGTGAAAATTGCCGGTGAAGTCAGCCGCAGTGAGGCCTGGCAGACGGCGCGTGAATTGCTGCGCGACTGGTCTTCTCAGCAACATCAGGCTGAGCGTGTCGAGCCTCTGCGCATGCGTTTGTCTGAGCTCGAAGGCCGCCTGCGTGAGCAACAGGATGCTGAACGTCAGTTGCAGGAATTCTGCAAACGTACAGGCCAGGATGTTCATCCGGAAGATTTGGACGAAATGCAGCGTGAGCTGGAAGTACAAATCGAAGAATTGCAGATTGTGGTATCGCAGGCCGGTGAACGTCGCATGGAAATGCGTCAGGAACTTGAGCAGGTGCAGTCGCGTATTCGTGAACTCACAGCTCGTGCACCGGTATGGCTGGCCGCACAGGAAGCCCTTAGCCAGTTAAGCGAACAGAGCAAAGAGCCGCTGGAAAACAGCCAGCAGGTCACCGAGTACATGCAGCAGTTGCTGGAAAGCGAACGTGAAACTACGGTTGAGCGTGACGAAGTCGCAGCCCGCAAACGCCGCATTGAAGGGCAGATCACCCGTCTGAGCCAGCCAAGTGGCGCAGAAGATCCTCGTATGATTGCGCTGGCTGAACGTTTCGGCGGTGTGCTGCTGTCTGAAATTTATGACGACGTCACCATCGATGATGCACCTTACTTCTCCGCTTTGTATGGCCCTTCACGTCACGCGATTGTTGTTCCTGATTTATCCCTTATCCGCGAGCAACTGGAAGGTCTGGACGATTGCCCTGAAGACCTCTATCTCATTGAAGGGGACCCGCAATCTTTCGATGACAACGTTTTCGAAGTTGACGAAATGGAAGGCGCGGTCCTGGTAAAAACGGGTGACCGTCAGTGGCGTTATTCTCACTTCCCGCAGGTGCCTCTTTTTGGCCGCGCTGCGCGTGAAAATCGTCTGGAAACCTTGCAAAAAGAACGTGAAAGTTTGTCTGAGCGTTACGCGACACTGTCGTTTGATGTGCAGAAAATTCAACGGGCACACCAGGCGTTCAGCCGTTTTATCGGCAGCCATCTGGCTGTCGCTTTTGACGCAGATCCTGAAGCGGAAATCCGTACCTTAAACGGGCGCCGTGGCGAACTGGAACGTGCTTTTAATGCACATGAAGGTCAGAATCAGCAGCAGCGCCAGCAATACGAGCAGTCGAAAGATGCGATTGGCATGCTCAACAAATTGCAACCGCGTGTGGGGTTGTTGTGTGATGAAACGCTGATTGATCGCGTTGAAGAAATCCGTGAAGAAATGGAAGAGGCGCAGGATTCTGCCCGCTTCATCCAGCAGCACGGCATTTCACTGGGCAAGCTGGAACCTCTGGCCTCAGTGCTGCAGAGCGATCCGGAGCAGCATGAGCAACTGAAAGAAGATTATGCTCAGGCCCAGCACGCTCAGCGTCTGGCCAAGCAGCAGGCTTTCGCCCTGACCGAAGTGGTGCAACGTCGTGCTCACTTCAGCTATACCGATTCTGCCGGCATGCTGAATGAAAATACCGATCTCAATGACAAGTTGCGTCAGCGCCTTGAGCATGCGGAAGCCGAGCGTACCCGCGCCCGTGAGCAGATGCGTCAGCATCAGGCTCAACTGACGCAATACAGTCAGGTTCTGGCTTCACTGAAAAGTTCGTTTGATGCCAAACGGGATATGCTTAAAGAGTTAGGGCAGGAGCTACAGGATATCGGCGTTAAGGCCGATCCTGATGCAGAAGCGCGTGCTAAAACTCGTCGTGACGAGTTGCATACCGCACTGAGCACTAACCGCGCCCGTTGTAACCAGCTGGAAAAACAGATCACTTTCTGCGAAGCGGAAATGGATAACCTGCAGAAGAAATTGCGCAAACTTGAGCGCGATTATCACCAGAGCCGTGAGCAGGTAGTCACGTCGAAGGCGGGCTGGTGTGCGGTAATGCGTCTGGTGAAAGACAACGGCGTTGAGCGCCGCCTGCACCGCCGTGAGCTGGCTTATATGGATGGCGACGAACTGCGCTCCATGTCGGATAAATCGCTTGGGGCGTTGCGCCTTGCGGTATCTGACAACGAGCATCTGCGCGATGTGCTGCGTCTTTCCGAAGATCCAAAACGGCCGGAACGTAAAATTCAGTTCTACATTGCGGTCTATCAGCATCTGCGCGAACGTATTCGTCAGGATATTATCCGCACTGATGATCCGGTTGAAGCCATTGAACAGATGGAAATCGAGCTCGGGCGTCTGACCGAAGAGCTGACTGCACGTGAACAACAGCTGGCCATCAGCTCGAAGAGTGTGGCGAATATTATTCGCAAGACGATTCAGCGCGAGCAAAACCGTATCCGCCAATTGAACCAGGGCCTGCAGGCTGTGGCCTTTGGTCAGGTGAAAAGCGTTCGTCTGAACGTGAACGTGCGTGAAGCCCACGCTGGTTTGCTGGATGTGCTCTCTGAGCAACAAGAACAGCATCAGGACTTGTTTAGCAGCAACCGCCTGACCTTCTCGGAAGCACTGGCGAAACTGTATCAGCGCCTGAATCCGCAAATCGATATGGGCCAGCGCACACCGCAAACCATTGGTGAGGAATTGCTCGATTACCGCAACTACCTTGAGATGGAAGTGGAGGTTAACCGCGGGTCTGACGGCTGGTTACGTGCAGAAAGTGGCGCGTTATCGACTGGTGAAGCGATCGGTACCGGTATGTCGATTCTGGTGATGGTCGTGCAGAGCTGGGAAGATGAATCGAGCCGTATGCGCGGAAAAGATATTTCACCGTGCCGTCTGTTATTCCTCGATGAAGCCGCCCGTCTGGATGCCAAATCTATCGCCACGCTGTTTGAGCTTTGCGACCGTTTGGAAATGCAGCTGATTATCGCTGCCCCGGAAAACATCAGCCCTGAAAAAGGGACGACCTATAAGCTGGTGCGTAAAGTGTTTGGTAACAACGAGCATGTTCACGTTGTTGGCCTGCGGGGTTTTGCACAAGACTTACCCGTTCTGGCAACTACGGACGCTGATGTTTCCTGATAATTTTTAAAGTGATTCTGAGCCCCGGTTTTTCCGGGGCCTGTTTCTGAGTCATTCTGCCCGGCTCTGCTTCGACACGACTTCTCTTAAACCCCTTCGTCACGGCATATATTTATTCACGCCAGAGATGCTTTTGAGCGAATCTATCGCCGTCCTAAATTAAAGATAAAGCTCCCCCAAAATCATTGGTTGAATTATGAGCTAATGCTCGGTTGCCGGAGGGAAAGTACGTAATGAAGTCTTTATTTCGGCTGACGGCTGGCTTAGAGTCTTTACGTTACACGCGGACTCTATTTCATTGAGTTCCTGCGCAAAAAAAGAATTCTCTTTATATACTTAATCCAAGAGCTGCTGGCTTAATTTTGGGGATGAAATTGGGCACTTTATCGGGAGGCAAGGGAAGATGTTAACGAATCAAAGGTCTCTCAAGTTTTTAGTCGCCAGCTGTCTGCTGGCGAGTGGCCTGTCGCCATGGTTTGCTGCCTGGGCCGCAATACCCTCCATGCCGGTAGGAAAAACAACGTTATCAAGCGTACAAAGTATGAGCCAGCTGCAGGCAGAATTACTGCCAAGAGGCATCAGGCCGCTTTACCTGCCGACGTTGTCCTCACTTTATGCCGCAAACCATATGCAGCCAATGTGGAAGGATCGGGAAACAGTCCAGATATTCCAACAACAACTGGCGGAACTGGCTATTTCGGGGATTCAGCCTCAGTTCACTCAATGGGTGAAATGGCTGACGGATCCGCAAGTCACGGGTATGGCCCGGGATGTTGTGCTGTCTGATGCGATGTTAGGTTATTTACAGTTTACCAGCAGCGTGGAGGCCAATGGGGATACCTGGCTGTACAGCAACACCCCGTATAAGATGACAACACCATCACTGACGGTGATCAATCAGTGGCAACTGGCCGTGCGTCAGGGAAATACCTCACATTATCTGTCGACTCTGGCACCGCAGCACCCCTATTATCCTAAAATGCATGAAGCGCTGAAAATGATGTTGGCGGATAACCATCCGTGGCCTGCCATGACTGGTTCAGCCAGCTTGCGCCCGGATCAAATCAGTGATGACATCCCGGCGTTACGGGAGATTCTGACCCGGACCGGTATGATGGTCGCAACGCCGCAGGAGAGCCAATCCCCGAAACCGACAGATGAAACCATTGCACCGAACACCCCGGGAAGTGCGGCAAATGACGATCTTTCCGTCGATGAAACCGCAGATAAAGCTCAGCCCGCAACACCTGCGGTAAGCCCTTCTGCGACGTCAGTACAGGACGTTCTGCCATCCGTTCAGTCCGCAGAGAACACCGCGCCAGCGGCGCCAGTTGCTGTTGCAAACAACCAGTACACGCCAGATTTGGTGGCTGCGGTGAAACGCTTTCAGAAATGGCAAGGGCTTGAGGCTGATGGCATTATCGGCGGGCGTACACGCCAGTGGCTAAATGCTTCTCCACAATTACGTGCCACCTTGCTGGCACTTAATATTCAGCGTTTGCGTATTCTGCCGGGCAATGTCAGCACCGGTATTATGGTGAACATTCCTAACTACCAGCTTACCTACTACCTCAATGGCAGCGAAGTATTGTCGTCACGGGTGATCGTCGGGCGCCCAAGCAGAAAAACGCCATTAATGAGCAGTGCGCTTAATAACGTGGTGGTGAATCCACCGTGGAATGTGCCCACGACGCTGGTACGTGAAGACATCATGCCTAAGGCCATGAACAATCCGACTTACTTCCAGCAACATGGTTATCAGGTGTTGTCAGGATGGAGTAATGATGCCGAGGTGATCGACCCGACGATGATTGACTGGGCAATGGTTTCACCGAGCCATTTCCCGTATCGCATCCGCCAGGCACCGGGAGCGAACAACTCTCTGGGGCGTTATAAATTTAATATGCCAAGTTCTGATGCTATTTATCTGCACGACACGCCGAACCACAATCTTTTTAGTAAAGATATTCGTGCGTTGAGTTCAGGCTGTGTGAGGGTGAATAAAGCTTCCGAGCTGGCGAATATGCTGTTGCAGGATGCGGGCTGGAATGACACGCGCATTTCTACTGCGCTGCAGGGGGGCAATACGACCTATGTGGCGATACGCCATCATATACCGGTAAAACTGTTTTATCTGACGGCGTGGGTTGCCGATGATGGTAAGCCGCAATTCCGTACAGATATTTACAATTATGATGCAACCGTGAGATCGGGTGCACAAATTTTGCCTCAGGCAGAAAAATTGCTTCAATAAATGCAGTAAAACTAATCTGATAAGGGTCAAAGGTTTTGTCTGTAAAACGAGCGTGAGCTACTGGCACGCTCGTTTTGCTTATTTGGGTCCCTTGACTCGCAGAAATTTGGCGGTTATGGTTCAAAACGGTTCAGATCGGGACCTATTTTTGACTCTCTTACCGGATAGTAAACTGTTCATGAATGAAATCGACAAACATCGCCGTAAATGGCTGGCATTAAGCAGTGCCGCTATGGGGATTGCATTGCTTCCAGGTCGTGTATTCGCCACTCTTTCCACACCTCGTCCGCGTATTTTAGTGGTTAATAATATAAATACCGGCGAAACCCTCAAAACCGAGTTTTTTGATGGAAAGCGTTATAACAAGGATGAGTTGGCCCGGTTGAATCATCTGTTCAGGGACTATCGCGCGGAAAAGGTAAAATCTATCGATCCCGCGTTATTCGATCATCTCTATCGTCTGCAGGTGATGCTCGGTGGCGTGAACAGACCGGTTCAGCTTATTTCCGGCTACCGTTCTCTGGCGACCAATAACAGCATGCGTGAACCGGGAAGTGGTGTAGCAAAACACAGTTACCACACGCTTGGGCAGGCCATGGATTTCCATATCCAGGGCATCGAACTGAGCAATATCCGCAAAGCAGCATTAAAAATGCGGATGGGTGGTGTAGGATATTATCCACGAAGTAACTTTGTGCACATCGATACCGGGCCGGCACGGACCTGGTAATGTGCGTAATTAATGGCCTGCCTGAATGTGCAGGCCATTTTGTGGAGCCCTATGAAAATCCATCTTATTACCGTCACGGCGTTCAGCCAGAATTGTTCACTGATCTGGTGTGCTAAAACCAATCAGGCCGCGCTTGTCGATCCGGGCGGTGAAGCAGAAAAAATCATTCACGAAGTTTCCGCTAAAGGCGTGCTGGTTACGCAAATTTTGCTGACTCACGGACACCTTGATCATGTTGGCGCGGCTGCACAACTGGCAGAACATTATCAGGTGCCTGTTATCGGGCCACAAAAAGAAGATCAGTTCCTGCTCGATGCACTGCCAACACAAAGCCAGATGTTTGGCCTTGATCATTGCGACCCTCTGACACCAGACACCTGGTTGGAGGAAGGGGATGTTGTGAGCGTCGGTGAGGAAACCTTGTCAGTATTGCATTGTCCAGGCCATACGCCGGGGCATATTGTCTTCATCAATGACAAAGCACGCATTGCCGTTTCCGGTGATGTGATTTTCAAAGGTGGCGTAGGGCGCAGTGATTTCCCACGTGGTGATCATCAGGCGCTGATTCATTCCATTAAAACGAAATTATTGCCGCTGGGCGATGATATCGTATTCATTCCCGGTCATGGCCCGATGTCTGATTTTGGCTATGAGCGTAAAACAAATCCCTTCCTGCAGGATGAAATGCCGGTCTGGTAAATATTTTTTCGGCTGCCAGAATACAAAAAGCCCGTCAGTCTCCTGACGGGCTTTTTAATGGAATTTAGAACTGAGAATTCTTACAGCACGGCGACGATGGCTTCGCACAACGGTGCCATGTTTTCCAGCGTGATACCCGCAACGTTGATACGACCAGAGTTCACCGCATAGACGCCGAATTCATCACGCAGACGCAGTACCTGATCTTTGGTCAGGCCGCTGAACGAGAACATTCCGTTCTGATTAATAATGAAGCTGAAATCCTGCTGCGCGCCTTTTTCCTGCAACGTGCTGACGAACAGCTGACGCATGCGGTGAATACGCTGACGCATATCGCTCAGTTCCTGCTCCCACAGTGTGCGCAGAGTTTCATTGCCCAGAATGGTGGCAACAACGGCCGCACCGTGTGACGGCGGGTTGGAATAGTTTGCACGGATAACCGATTTCACCTGGCTAAATGCGCGGTCCGCCGTTTCGGCATCTGCGGTCACTAATGTACAGGCACCCACACGTTCGTTATATAACCCGAAGTTTTTCGAGTAAGAGCTGGCGACCAGCAACTCTTTATGTTTTTCCACGAAAAGACGCAAGCCGGCGGCATCTTCTTCCAGGCCTTTTGCAAAACCCTGATAGGCGAAATCAAACAGTGGCAGCCAGCCCTTGCTGACAGACATCTCTGCCAGCTGTGCCCACTGTTCTTGTGTCGGATCAATCCCCGTCGGGTTGTGGCAGCAGCCGTGGAATAGCACCACATCGCCAGCTTGTGCTGCGTTCAGGCTTTCCAGCATGCCATCGAAGTCCAGGCTGTGGTTTGCTGCGTCATAATAATTGTATTCGGCAACGTCCAGGCCGGAAGCCGAGAACACACCTTTGTGGTTTGGCCAGCTAGGATTGCTCACCCAGACACGTTTAGCGGTAGTTTGTGTGGCAATAAAATCAGCGGCGATGCGCAGGGCACCCGTGCCGCCCGGGGTTTGCGCAGTGCGGGCACGTTTATCAGCAATCACCGTGCTGTTTTTACCAAACAGCAGTTCTTGCGTGCAATGTGCAAAATCAGGTAACCCGTCGATACTCAGGTAGGTTTTTGTTATTTCATTTTCCAACAGGAACTGTTCGGCTTTTTTCACGCTGGCCAGAACCGGTGTTTTACCCGTTTCGTCTTTATAAACGCCAATCCCCAGATTGATTTTATTCGAGCGATCGTCAGCGCGGAAAAGATCGGTAAGACCCAGAATAGGGTCGGCAGGTGCTGCAGTGATTTTTTCAAACATGTCGGAAACTTCCATAACCTGATATTGCGAAAGAGGGCATCAGGGTAACGCCAGCGCCCTCATTTGCCAACCGTTTGCGGCAAAAAGAAAACAGAGTTGTGAGAAGGCGTGGGAGATTAAAATATTTTATGGGAGAGGGTGGAAAAGATTATTTTTTGAAATATATAAATGCAAAAGGCAGAGCCGAAGCTCTGCCTTGATATCCACTTTGACACGCCCGTAAGCGTGTCGTTAAGCGATATTAGAACTGGTATTGCAGGCCAACACCAACGGTGTCGTCGGTAGAAACACCAGCTGCGCGGGTGTAGTTGTTGTCATCCAACAGGTTGATTTTGTAGTCAACATAGGTAGACATGTTTTTGTTGAAGTAGTAGTAAGTACCAACTTCGACGTATTTAACCAAGTCAGCATCGCCACCAGCGTAGCCGGTACCCACTGCGTTCAGGTCTTTACCTTTAGACTGCAGGTAAGCAACAGATGGGCGCAGACCGAAATCGAATTGGTATTGAGCTACGATTTCAATGTTCTGAGTTTTGTTAGCAACCTGGCCATCGCCATATCCGGTAGTGTTACGGGTTTCACCGTACATTGCAGCCAGATACACATTGTTAGCATCGTATTTTGCACCGAATGCATACGCGTCAGCTTTATCGCCGTTACCATCTTCTTTCTGAGTGGTAGTACGATTTGATGAGGAGTAGGCGCCAGTTACGCTAACACCAGCACCGATGTCATAAGCTGCAGAAGTACCCCAGCCGTCACCGTTTTGTTTGGAAACATCACGGCTATCGTTCTCGTTTTTGCCCTGGTACTGAACGGCGAAGCTCAGGCCATCAACCAGACCGAAGAAGTTGCTGTTACGGTAAGTTGCCAGGCCGTTTGAACGACCAGTCATGAAGTTATCGTTACCGTAGAAGGTATCATCACCGAATACTGGCAATTGGTCAGTGTATGACTCAACGTCGTACAGAACGCCGTAGTTACGACCGTAGTCGAAAGAACCAGCATCGCCAAATTTCAGACCTGCGAAGCCCAGACGAGTTTTGTTACCTTCATCGCCGCCATGGCTCACGCCTTTGCTGTCGAGGTTAGTGCCTTCAGCATGGTTAGCTTGAACGTTGTATTCCCACTGGCCGTAACCGGTCAGTTGGTCAGTAATTTTGGTTTCGCCTTTGAAGCCGAAACGAACGTAAGTCTGATCACCATCATCGCCAGTGTTATCAGAGAATTGGTGACGTGCGTCAACTTTACCGTACAGATCCAGTTTGTTGCCGTCTTTGTTATAAACTTCTGCAGCATTAGCCGCGCCAGCAGCTAACAGAGCAGGGATTACCACTGCAAGAATATTGCGCTTCATCATTATTATTACCCTCATTGGTTTTATATGGACACCTGCCACTGCCTTAAATAATTCCTTACGGAACTATTTATGAGAGTTTGGTGTCTCCTGTGTCTGAAGGCACTATTCCATCCGTGATGAGCTTAATCCATAGCGAAAATGCTACTAAATTACTAAATATGTTTCATATGGAAAAAATGTATTACAAAATGTAATTTTTACGGAACTTTGTGACAGGGATCTATCTTTGAAAATGACTAAGGCCAGCGAAGCTGGCCTTAGTTTTGTAACGATTCTGTTAATTAAAAATAGTTTAATTAATTAGAAGGTTGCATTACGTGGTGTGCGGGGGAACGGGATGACATCACGTACGTTTTGAACGCCGGTCACATAGGCGACTAAACGTTCAAAGCCTAAACCGAAGCCTGAATGTGGCACTGTGCCGTAACGACGAAGATCGCGATACCACCAATAATCTTCTTTATTAAGTCCCATTTCAGCCATACGTGCGTCCAATACATCCAGACGTTCTTCACGCTGAGAGCCCCCGATGATTTCGCCTATACCCGGTGCCAGAACATCCATTGCAGCGACGGTTTTGCCATCTTCATTCATGCGCATGTAGAAGGCTTTGATATCTTTAGGGTAGTTTTTAACCACAACCGGCGCTTTGAAATGCTGTTCTGCCAGGTAACGTTCGTGCTCAGAAGAGAGATCGACACCCCAGGAAACCGGGTTTTCGAATTTCTGATCACAATTCATTAATATTTCTACTGCGTCGGTATAATCCACCTGTGCGAAATCCGATGTTACAAATCGCTCAAGGCGTGCAACAGCATCTTTGTCTACGCGATCGGCAAAAAAGGCCATATCGTCTGCACGTTCGTCTAAAACGGCTTTGAAAACATATTTCAACATGCTTTCAGCCAGTGAGGCGATATCATCAAGCGTTGCAAAAGCGACTTCCGGTTCAACCATCCAGAACTCAGCCAGATGGCGGCTGGTGTTGGAGTTTTCCGCACGGAAGGTTGGGCCGAAGGTATAAACTTTAGATAACGCACACGCATAGGTTTCGCCGTTAAGCTGACCAGATACAGTAAGGAAAGCTTCTTTGCCGAAGAAATCTTCGCTAAAGTCGATCTCGCCTTTATCAGTGCGTGGCAGGTTTTGCAGATCCAGTGTCGAAACACGGAACATCTCGCCGGCACCTTCGGTATCGGATGCCGTGATGAGCGGAGTCGATACCCAGAAATAACCATTTTCATGGTAGAAACGGTGAATTGCCTGAGAAAGGGTATTACGCACACGGGCAACTGCGCCGATCAGGTTGGTGCGGGGGCGCAGGTGAGCCACTTCACGCAGGTACTCGATGCTATGGCGTTTAGCCGCCATTGGGTAGGTATCCGGATCATCCACCCAGCCAACAACTTTCACCGCCGTTGCCTGCAACTCGAAACTCTGGCCTTCGCCAGGGGAGGCAACGACAGTCCCAGTGACTTCCACAGAGCAGCCTGTCGTCAGGCGCAGAACGTCTTCCTGATAATTGGGCAGAGAATTATTGATGACGGCCTGTAAAGGATTAAAGCAGGAGCCGTCATAAACGGCGACGAATGAGATACCAGCTTTAGAATCTCTCCGGGTACGTACCCAACCGCGTACGGTGACTTCACTGTCAACCGCAGCACGGCCTTGCAGTACGTCGACTACAGGCACAACGCTCATAGATTTCTCTCTTTCTTTATATATGTTGACTAAGAAATATTGGACACCCTGTAAATAGGGATTTTGCTATGTTACTTAGCCTTTCTCAGGACACAAGCAGAAATCATCGTCGGCAGATAAGAATTGTAGGGCAAATGAAAGGAAAGACGGGAAACAGGGAAAGAATGAATAAAAGCCAAGCACAATTAAATGGCAACTCTATAAAGGAAAGAGAAAAACGAAAGCGCCAGAGTGTACTTCCGGCGCTTTGGTGCCTGTCAGGAGGCTTTTTTGACCAGAGGAAGATCGAAGGCCTTACGCAGCGCTTTGACAAATGCCTTGTCCTGACAGATGGTTTTGCCCGGGCTGTCAGACAGTTTTGCTACCGGCTTGCCATTGCACTGAACCAATTTAATCACGATATTCAGCGGTTTGACGTCCGGGATATTACAGGTCAGACGCGTCCCGATACCAAAGACCAGATTTACCCGCTGATGGAAGTGCCGGTATAAATGCAGCGCTTTATCCAGATCAAGATTGTCTGAAAACACCAGTGTTTTGGTCATCGGGTCAATACCGAGCGCCTGATAATGTGCGATCGCTTTTTCACCCCATTCAACCGGATCCCCGGAATCGTGACGTAATCCCTGATAGGCATTGGCGAATTTCGTTCCGAAGTCACGCAGGAAGGCATCCATCGTGATGCAATCGGTGAGGGCAATGCCCAGTTGATCCGGATATTCATCCAGCCAGGCCTGCAGTGCGGCGCGCTGGCTGTTCGCCAGAACCGGGCTGATTTGCTGATGTGCCTGGAACCATTCGTGAGCCTGCGTGCCAACCGGCGTCAGCTGCAATTTGTGGGCTAAATCGTAGTTACTGGTGCCGACCAGATACGGGAACTCATTTTTCAGCGTGGTGACAATCGCTTCCTGAACTTCACCGGAGAAACGGCGACGCGTGCCGAAATCCATCAGACGGAAACCTGAAAGGTCAATATCAACAGCCTGTGCTTTGAAACTGGCGAGGTTCCTGCGAAGCTGATCGACGGCCATTTGTGCTGTTGCCTGCGGTGAACGCTGGCGATGAACCACTTCACTGATGACCGCCAGCAGCGGTACTTCCCACATAATCACTTCGCGCCACGGGCCTTCAATGCGGACGTGCAAATGCCCGTTGCGATCGGAGACGGCGACATGTTCAGGATTGTAGCGGAACGTTTTTAGCCAGTTCAGATAATCCGGCGTGAAGAAGGGCAGCCCGGAAAGGTAAGTGAATTCATCGTCGGTCAGCGCCAGGTGACTCATCATCTGGATTTGCTGACGAATTTCGCTGGCGTATTCGCCCAACAGTTCATCACCACGGCAACGGAACTCGGCCACGACGCTAATATTGCGATAGCGATGGTAGACCGCTTGCTGCATGTGGAGCTTGTAGGCATCGGTATCTAACAGCGAAGTCAAAATCGGGGAGGCGTATGGAGTCATAGCGCGTTTACAGCATCCTCGTCAGAAACTGAGTGTTTGAACACAAACAACCGTTCCGTAAAAAAAACGTTCTGGATAAAACAGCAAAGTCTGTGAAGTATACCGTAATATCCTGTCAAAGAACCCTCATCACACCATAATTGTCTGCCGGTGGTCGAGGCTTAAATGTGCTCAAAGGCAGGCCGCATGCGGGAACATGGGACTTTCCAAAAAAAATACAGCACAAAATGATTACACAAATTTAATTAACCTGACACCCGTTAAGGACAAAACCGGGGCATTTAGCCCCGGTTCAGGTCAGTTTCTTTCACAGAAACTGTTCATGATAATAAACGATCAGATGTTTTCCAGATTGATCCCGCGCGTCTTAGGGCCAAAAATCCCGATCACCAGCATGACGATCAGCATACTCACCACGATGAAGGCAATTACGCCCTGCGTGCCGGCGTACTGAAGGATCATACCAATCAGGATGCTGCTGAAAACAGTAGACAAACGGCTGAAGGAATAACAGAAACCTACCGCACGGGCGCGGATGTGTGTCGGAAATACCTCGGTCTGATACGCGTGATAGCTGAATGTCAGCCACGCGTTGGAATAGGTGATCAGGAAGCCACAAATGACCAGCATGACCGGATGGGTCTGAAACGCGAAGAGGGTGCCGAAAACCACGGTCATCAGGGAAGAAAGGACGATTTGCCATTTGTTTTCGATCTTGTCGGCATAACGGCTGCAAATCAGTGAACCCAGCGGATACGCCAGCGTAATAAAGAAGGCGTACAGCAAACTGTGGGTCACGGTGGTGCCTTTGCCGGAAAGCAGGGCGGGCAGCCAGTTGCCAAAACCAAAGAAACCGATGGCCTGGAAGAAGTTCATTACCGTCAGCATCAGCGTGCGTTTCCGGTATTGAGCTGACCAGATTTCCCTGAACGTGCCTTTGCGCGGTAATGCGCTGGTCTGTTCAGGCGCGACATACGCCGGGCTTTCAGCCACGCCGCAGCGTTTTTCCATCGCCGATACGACATTGTGCGCTTCTTCGTTTCTTCCCTGTTGTGCCAGCCACCGGGCGGATTCAGGCAGGTTTTTACGCACAAACCAGATAATCAGCGAGCACAATGCCCCGGCAATGACCACATAACGCCAGCCGGTGAGGCCGAAAAAGGTCTGCGGAACCAGCCACCAGGACATCAGGGCAACAGCCGGAACCGAGAGGAACTGTATAAAAAACGCGAATGCAAAGGCGCGGCTTCGCAGATGGCTGGGAACCCATTCGGTCAGATAGGTATCAATCGTGACCAGTTCCAGGCCGAGGCCGATACCCACCAGAAAGCGGCAAAGAATGATCCCCTCCGCGCTGTTCTGGAACGCCATCAACAATGAAAAACAGCCGTACCACGCCAGCGCAAACATAAATGTCATGCGGCGGCCAAACCGGTCAGCGTTGGGTGCCAGCAGGCTTGCGCCGAAAAAAAGGCCCAAAAATGTCGAAGATGCGAAGGCGGCCTGATCGGAAATACCGAAAACACCGGCGCTGCCAATATGAAATATGTTTTCCGCGATCAAACCAGAACTAATGTATCCCGTCTGGAAAAGGTCGTAGAGTTCGAAGAATCCACCCAGCGAGAGCAAAATAATAAAACGCCATAGCCCGGCGGAAGCGGGGAGTGCGTCAATTCTGGCTGATAATGTATTGTTATGTAATGGTTTTTGTTTTTCCATCCCCAGTTCTGGGGCGCAGGTGTGACTCATCTTATTATTAGCCTCAGTGATTCATCGTATTCATGATCATGCTAATGACTCCTGATTGGATTTAAATATTGAATTTATGTAACGAATAAGAAAATAGAGCATAAAAAACTGCGAAACAGACCGTTCCGGAAAGTACAGTATTATCGCATCAGGATGTGATCCCGGTCTGATTTGTGAGTGCCGCGAAAAACAGGGGCCTTTGGCGATATTTCTGTGTTTTGGTTGAAAGGTGCGCACACGCACTCACAAACTGGCAACAATCTGGGATTTCCTGACGCCTGTGTTAGAGTTTAGAGATAAAAAGATTGAAGGCTGTCAGGGCTGTACAGCGAATCGCTGGGACATGCGCCCGCTTCATCTTCCATAAATCGTCATCACCCTAAACAATGAAAACGCCAAAAGGTTTTTTATGACTCAACTGCCACAAGCCAAGTTCCGCCACGACTATCGTGCGCCGGACTACACCATCACGGATATCGACCTGAATTTCGAGCTTGATGCACAGAAGACCCTGGTGACCGCCGTCAGCCAGATCAAACGACAGGGCGCAGAAGGCGCTCCGCTGGTGCTCAACGGGGAAGACCTGACGCTTATCAGCCTGAAGATTAATGGTCAGGACTGGCCGCAATATCAGTTAAAAGAAGGCGCGCTGGAAATCACTGGCCTGCCGGAATCGTTTGAACTGGCGATTGTTAACGAAATTCATCCGGCGAAAAATACCGCGCTGGAAGGGCTGTACCTGTCCGGCGAAGCGTTGTGTACGCAGTGCGAAGCGGAAGGTTTCCGCCATATTACCTATTATCTGGATCGCCCTGATGTGCTGGCGCGTTTTACCACCCGCATCGTGGCGGACAAAACCCGTTATCCGTACCTGCTGTCGAACGGCAACCGTATCGATTCCGGCGAGCTGGAAGGCGGCAAGCACTGGATCAAATGGCAGGATCCGTTCCCGAAACCTTGCTATCTGTTTGCGCTGGTTGCCGGTGATTTCGACGTTCTGCGTGATTCTTTCAAAACCCGCTCAGGCCGCGATGTGGCGCTGGAGCTGTTCGTTGACCGTGGTAATCTGGATCGCGCGGGTTGGGCAATGGAATCCCTGAAACAGTCGATGAAATGGGACGAAACCCGTTTCAACCTCGAATACGATCTCGACATCTTCATGATTGTTGCCGTTGATTTCTTCAATATGGGCGCGATGGAAAACAAAGGCCTGAACGTCTTTAACTCCAAATATGTGCTGGCAAAAGCCGAAACCGCGACCGACAAAGATTACCTCGGTATCGAAGCGGTGATTGGCCACGAATACTTCCACAACTGGACCGGTAACCGCGTGACCTGCCGCGACTGGTTCCAGCTGAGCCTGAAAGAAGGCCTGACCGTTTTCCGTGATCAGGAATTCAGCTCTGATCTCGGCTCCCGTTCCGTCAACCGTATCGATAACGTCCGCGTTATGCGTGGTGCACAGTTCTCTGAAGATGCCAGCCCGATGGCGCATCCGATTCGTCCTGAAAAAGTGATCGAGATGAATAACTTCTACACCCTGACGGTATATGAGAAGGGCTCCGAAGTTATTCGCATGCTGCACACCCTGCTGGGTGAAGAGAAATTCCAGGCCGGTATGCAGCTGTATTTCGAACGTCACGACGGCAGCGCTGCGACTTGCGACGATTTTGTGCAGGCGATGGAAGATGCCTCAAATGTTGACCTGTCGCTGTTCCGCCGCTGGTACAGCCAGTCCGGCACGCCGGTACTGACCGTGCGCGACGACTACGACGTGGAAAAACAGCAATACACTCTGACTGTCAGCCAGAAAACCCCGCCGACGCCCGATCAGGCTGAAAAGCTGCCGTTGCATATTCCGCTGGATATCGAACTCTACGATCCGCAGGGCAACGTGATTGCACTGAAACAAAATGGCCAGACCGTAAGCCATGTGCTGAATGTGACCGAAGCCGAGCAGACCTTCATCTTTGATGATGTGGAAACTCCGCCGGTGCCTTCTTTGCTACGTGAATTCTCCGCGCCGGTAAAACTCGATTACAAGTGGGGCGATCATCAGCTGACTTTCCTGATGAAATTCGCGCGTAACGATTTTGCCCGCTGGGACGCCGCGCAAAGCCTGCTGGCGATCTACATCAAACTGAACGTTGCGCGCCATCAGCAGAAACAACCTCTGTCACTGCCGTTGCACGTGGCTGATGCCTTCCGTGCGGTGCTGCTGGATGAGCACATCGATCCGGCACTGGCGGCACAAATCCTGACGTTGCCGTCAGAAAACGAGATCGCTGAACTGTTCGATATCATCGATCCGGAAGCGATCAGCGCCGTGCATGACGCGATTACCCGTTGTCTGGCGACCGAGATGTCGGATGAATTCCTGGCGGTTTATAACGCAAACCGTCTGCCGTCATACCGTGTGGTTCACGAAGATATTGGTAAACGTTCTCTGCGCAATACCTGTCTGCATTATCTGGCTTTCGCGGATGTTGCTGTGGCGGATCAGCTGGTTAAAACCCAGTTTGAGCAGGCCGATAACATGACCGATTCGCTGGCCGCAATGGCCGCCGCTGTGGCTGCACAGTTACCTTGCCGTGAAGCGCTGCTGGCCGCTTACGACGAGCGCTGGCATCACGACGGTCTGGTCATGGATAAATGGTTTATCCAGCAGGCGACCAGCCCGGCGGCCGATGTGTTGCAGAAAGTACGTTCATTGCTCAACCACCGTTCATTCAGCATGGGCAACCCGAACCGCGTCCGTTCACTCATCGGTGCGTTCGCGTCGGCTAACCCTTCTGCGTTCCACGCCGCAGACGGCAGCGGTTATCAGTTCCTGACCGAAATGCTGACCGATCTGAACACGCGTAACCCGCAGGTTGCCGCGCGTATGATTGAGCCGCTGATCCGTCTGAAACGTTATGATGCTGGCCGTCAGGCATTGATGCGTAAGGCACTGGAGCAGCTGAAAGGGTTGGAAAACCTGTCCGGTGATTTGTTCGAGAAAATCACCAAAGCGTTAGATGCGTAATTAACCGCAGAAACGCAGAAAGACAAAAGGGCGATGGAAACATCGCCCTTTTTGCATGTTGAGATGACGGGGCTTTCCGTTAACTTTGCGCGCGCTTCGCTTCCTGAGTTACTGTCTGCGCAGGTTGTGGCGTCAGCACGCGCTCCAGCACTTCGGCTTCCAGCTCAGCCAGACGCGCAGATCCTTTCCGGCGCGGGCGTGGCAAATCAATGGTTAAATCCATGCCAATTTGCCCCTGATCGATAAGGATCACGCGATCCGCAACCGTGACTGCTTCGCTGACATCATGTGTCACCAGCAAAACGGTGAAATCATGCTGCTGCCATAAACGTTCGATCAGGCTTTGCATTTCAATACGCGTTAGCGCATCGAGCGCGCCCAGTGGTTCATCCAGCAACAGCAGGCGGGGGCGGTGGATCAGTGCCCGTGCCAGCGCCACACGCTGTTTTTGTCCGCCGGATAACGCCGAAGGCCATTCGTCGGCGCGGTCAGCCAGCCCGACTTCTTCCAGCGCAGCGCGCGCGGCCTCACGCCACTGGCCTTTCAGGCCCAGCCCGACGTTATCAATCACCTTTTTCCACGGTAACAGGCGGTCATCCTGAAACATCAGCCGCGTATCTTCCCGAACCTGACTCAGCGGGGCACTGGCGCTGAGCAGCTCGCCTTGCGTGGTTTTTTCCAGCCCGGCGAGCAGGCGCAGCAAGGTGCTTTTCCCGCAACCGCTGCGGCCAACAATGGCCACAAACTGGCCGGGTGGAATACGTAGATTAATGTCGTTGAGGACGGCGCGGTTGCCGTATTTTTTCGTGATGCCGGATAAGGTGACCGGCGTGCCTTGCCCGATACGTGCAGGTGCGCTCATGCGGCGTCTCCTTGTTTTTTCTGATAGGCCGGGTGCCAGCGTAACCAGACACTTTCCAGCTGGCGGGCCAGCACATCGGCCAGTTTGCCGAGGATGGCATACAACACGATGGCCACAACCACGACGTCAGTTTGTAAAAACTCGCGGGCGTTCATCGCCAGATACCCGATCCCTGAGTTGGCAGAGATGGTTTCCGCGACGATCAGCGTCAGCCACATAAAGCCCAGCGCAAAACGGACGCCGACCATAATCGAAGGCAGCGCCCCCGGTAACACCACCTGAATAAACAGCGGGAAACCGGATAAACCGTAGCTGCGCGACATCTCCAGCAGGCCACGGTCAATGTTGCGAATACCGTGATAAGTGTTGAGATAAATCGGGAACAGCGTGCCCAGCGCCACCAGGAAAATTTTGGCGGATTCATCGATGCCGAACCACAAGATCACCAGCGGGATTAGCGCCAGATGCGGAATGTTACGCAACATCTGGAGCGAGCTGTCGAGCAGACGTTCGCCCCAGCGTGAAAGCCCGGTGATAAAGCCGAGCAGTAAACCCAGACTGCCGCCGATGGCAAAACCGGTCAGCGCGCGGAAAGTACTGATCTTCAGGTTCTGCCAGAGGTCGCCGCTTTTCGCCAGTGTCCAGAACGCTTCAATCACCGCGCTCGGTGCCGGAAGAATTCGGTTGGACAACCAGCCCGCTTCAACGGCCAGTTGCCAGCCGCCGATCAGAACAACCGGAACGACCCAGGGCGCGGCGCGGTTCAGCCAGCGTTGTGATCTCGTCATCTTTTTCTCCTTAATGCTGGCTGGCGACGCGTTTATTCGCAAAATCGTGCGCCACCAGTTCACCGCGCGGCAAAATGGCTTTTTTCACGGTTTGATCGTCTTCGGGTTTTGCCAGATCCAGATGCGGGAACAGCAGCTCGCTGACGCGGTACGCTTCTTCCAGATGCGGATAACCGGAGAAAATAAAGGTGTCGATGCCCAGATCGGCGTATTCCTGCATGCGGGCCGCCACGGTCGGGCCGTCTCCGACCAGCGCCGTGCCAGCGCCGGTGCGCACCAGACCAATGCCTGCCCACAGGTTCGGATAGATTTCGAGTTTATTGCGGTCGCCGCCGTGCAGGGCGGCCATACGGTGCTGACCGACGGAATCGGTTTTCGCAAAAGCGGCCTGCGCGCGCTGAATAGTTTCGTCATCCACGTTGGCGATCAGTTTGTCGGCGGCGCGCCAGGCTTCTTCGTTTGTTTCGCGGACAATCACGTGCAGGCGAATACCGAAACGAACAGTACGGCCTTTCGCCGCGGCTTTCGCGCGGACCTGCTCGATTTTTTCTTTCACCAGCGCCGGCGGCTCGCCCCAGGTGAGATACAACTCAACCTGCTCAGCGGCCAGATCCTGCGCTTCGTCAGAAGATCCGCCAAAATACAGGGGCGGGCGGGGGTACTGAACCGGCGGATGCATCAGGCTCGCGCCTTTCACCTGAATATGCTTGCCTTCGTAATCCACGGTTTCCCCTTCCAGCACGCGGCGCCAGATGCGGGTAAATTCTGCGGACGCTTCGTAGCGTTCCTTGTGATTGAGGTGCAAACCTTCGGCAGCCAGTTCGGTGGGATCTCCGCCCGTCACCAGATTAAACAGCGCGCGACCGCCGGAAAGCCGGTCCAGCGTGGCGGCCTGACGGGCAGCCAGCGTCGGAGAAATTATCCCCGGGCGCAGCGCCACCAGAAATTTCAGACGCTGAGTCACCGAAATCAGTGAGGCGGCCACCAGCCATGAGTCTTCACATGAACGGCCCGTTGGCAGCAATACACCGCCAAAACCCAGGCGGTCTGCGGCCTGTGCGATCTGCTGAAGATAGCCATGATCGACCACGCGCGCGCCTTCTTCAGTGCCTAAATAACGGCCATCGCCGTGGGTAGGTAAGAACCAGAATACGTTCAGACTCATGTTGTTGCTCCTCTCAATTCGTCACGGGTGCCGCTCAGCGGGCGGCTCAATGAGTGATCAGTTAGCCTGTACAGCGGGCTTCCAGATGCGATCTTTAATCTCAACAGGTTTTGGCAAAATATGGTTTTCATAGAACAAATCGGCGGTTTGCTGCTGGCGTTTTTCCGTTTCCGCGCTGACCGGTGTGATAGGCATGTCCGGCAGATGATCGAGGTACGACGCCACGACTTTGTCCGGCAGCCCCATCGACTGGGAAAGCAGCGTGATGCTTTGCGCACGGTCGGTTTTCGTCAGCGCATTCGCCTGCGTTAACACGTCCAGAACGGCGCTGATAAATTGCGGATTCGCTTCGGTATATTTTTTCGGTGCCAGATAGAAAGAACCGGTCTGGTGCAGCGTGGAACCGTCGGTCAGCACGCGGACATCGCCCTGAACCTGTGCAGCAGAATAGTAGGGATCCCAGATGGCCCAGGCATCGACGTCATGCTGCTGGAAAGCCGCGCGGGCATCGGCGGGTGTCAGATAAACCGGCTGGATATCAGTGAATTTCAGCCCGGCCTGTTGCAGCGCGCGAAGCAGTAAATTGTGTGAACTGGAGCCTTTCTGGAACGCGACTTTATGGCCTTTCAGGTCAGCGACAGTTTTAATCGGGCTGTTGCTGTCGACCAGAATCACTTCAGCTTTCGGCTTTGGCGGTTCGGAACCGATATACAGCAGATCCGCGCCTGCGGCCTGCGCGAACAACGGTGGTAAATCACCGGTTCCGCCCAGATCAATGCTGCCAACGTTCAGCGCTTCAAGGATCTGCGGCCCGGCAGGGAATTCCACCCAGCTGATTTTGGTGTCCGGGAAACGTTTCTCCAGCAACTGGTGCGATTTCGCCAGAACTAAGCCAACGGATCCTTTCTGGTAGGCAATGCGCAGCTGTGCGGGATCTTTTTCCTGCGCGTTAACGGCGCCACTTAACATCAGGCTGGTGATCAATCCGGCAACGACCGGCAGGTGACGCAACAGGGTCATCTTTAATTCCTTTTATGATTAAACGCGTAATGTTTGCGCAGACAGGGATGAAACGGACGGCAAGACCGGACGGCGGCGGCTCAGGGCCAGATAAAAATTTCCCAATGACTCGCTCAGGCGCTCTTCGAGTGCAGGATCCAGTTTCGCCGGAAATGTCTGATAATCCGTAATCAGGCTGTCGTCGGCGAAAACACCCTGTAAAACTTCCTGCGCTTTCAGTGAAGCGAGCACTGGCTTAAGGGCATAATCCACTGCCAGCATGTGGCCGATGGAACCGGCGGTCGCCAGCGGCAGCACGACTTTGTGGTCAAGTGCGCGCTCAGGCAGTAAATCCAGCAATGTTTTTAGCGCACCGGAAAAAGAGGCTTTATAGACTGGCGTTGCTACGATCAAACCGTCAGCGCTCGCCAGTTCAGCATTAAGCTGTTTTAACTGCGGGCTGGCGAAATTAGCGAACAGCAAATCGTCAGCGGAGAAATCCTGAAGGGTGTAGGTAAAAACCTCCACGCCACGGCTTGCCAGCCACTGATGGCTGAGAGCAAGAAGGGCTGACGATCGCGAAGGTTGTCGCGGGCTGCCTGCCAAAGTTATAACGCGCATTACCACTCCTTATAACAATCTGTTATAGAACTATCATTTTTATTAACGAAGTGAAGTAAACCTAGCAGGCTCCGGCTGCTGAGCGGAAATCTCAATTTTGGCTATAAATAGTCTGAAAACAGATAAGTCGGAGATTTAGCGGTCCGGGAAGGGAGGAAAAGTGAAATAAAGGTAAATAAAAAGTAATCGATTGCGTGTGGGAACAATTATTGGGCCAATACGCCGGTTATCGTTTCCAATTGCCTGGCGCTTAGTCGATAATACCGCCCCGTCTAGCCACCGGGAATCCAGGAGTCTCCATGTATTATCCTTTTGTCAGGAAAGCACTGTTTCAGCTCGATCCAGAACGTGCGCACGAGTTAACCTTTCGCCAGTTAAGCCGTATCTCCGGCACCCCTCTTGAGTTTTTAATTCGCCAGTCCGTTCCGGTCAAACCGGTGGCCTGCATGGGATTATCTTTTAAGAACCCGCTGGGGCTGGCCGCTGGCCTGGATAAAGACGGGGAATGCATTGATGCGCTCGGCGCAATGGGATTTGGTTTTATTGAAGTAGGCACCGTAACGCCGCGCGCACAGGCAGGTAATGATAAGCCACGTTTATTCCGCATCGTGGAAGCTGAAGGCCTGATTAACCGCATGGGGTTCAATAACCACGGTGTGGATAATCTGGTGAATAATGTCAAAAAATCCCATTTTGACGGCATCCTGGGGATTAATATCGGCAAGAATAAAGATACGCCGGTTGAGCAGGGCAAAGATGATTATCTGACCTGTATGGAAAAAGTATATCCGTACGCGGGTTATATTGCGGTGAATATTTCATCACCCAATACGCCTGGATTACGTTCACTGCAATACGGTGAAGCGCTGGACGATTTGCTGGCTGCGATTAAAAATAAACAGCTTGAGCTTCAGCAACGGCATCAGAAATATGTGCCGGTCGCCGTGAAGATCGCGCCGGATCTTTCTGAAGAAGAATTGATCCAAATAGCCGATAGTTTGGTCCGCCATAATATGGATGGCGTGATTGCGACAAACACGACGCTCGATCGTAAACTTGTCCAGGGTCTGAATCATTGTGAACAAGCCGGTGGCCTGAGTGGCCGTCCCGTACAGTTGCGCAGCACAGAAATTATCCGCATGTTGTCTAATGAATTACAAGGGCGCCTGCCGGTTATCGGCGTTGGCGGCATTGACTCATTAACAGCTGCGCGTGAAAAAATGGCAGCAGGTGCGTCATTAATTCAAATCTATTCCGGCTTTATCTTCAAAGGACCGGGATTAATCAAAGATATTGTTACCCACATCTAATATTTTTTATCCTGAAGGCGAGTCAGGGGTTTATTTATTAACCGGGCTCGTCTATATTTTGTCCACTGGCCTGAATACAGGCTCAGGATTTGTCTGATATCGTTTCATTATGAAAGATCCTATTCTGATAGAATAATGGATAATGACGTCGGACAAGGGCATGAGGGCAAACAGGATAACGAAATGAAAATCAAACCAGATGATAATTGGCGTTGGTATTTTGATGCAGAGCATGACCGGCTTATGCTGGATCTCGCCAATGGCATGATTTTTCGTTCCCGTTTTCCGGCAAAAATGCTAACCCCGGATGCATTCGGAAATATGTCATTTTGTGTCGATGATGCGGCTTTGTATTTCGACTATGAAGAACAATGTAAACATATTCGTCTGGCCGCTGAGCAGCGTGCTGAATTAGTTTTGAATGCGTTGGTGGCTTATCGTTTTTTAAAACCCCTGATGCCAAAGAGCTGGCATTTCAGTCAGCAGGCTTGCCCGTTTCAGCCTGAAAACGGTCAGCTCGCGCAAGTGCAGGTTATGGACAGTGGTGAGCAGGCGACATTACTGGTGGTTGAGTCCGGCGATAACGCCAGTCTGTGCCTGCTGGCGCAGGAACGTCTGACAGTGGCAGGGCGCGGGATGGTGTTAGGTGATGCAATTAAAGTGATGCATGACCGGCTGATGCCAGCGGTATTCCGGGTAGACAGCGATGTCTACGATCAGGCAGTTTAAGTTCTTTATTCCGGTTAAAACTGCCTGACCCTGAGTTAAATGCGTTTTTTAGCCGATGATAATATCTGAGGCTGGAATACAGCTGCACGACAATATCATTCCGTCTTTGCCCACGGCACTTTCCTTCAGCGGTGAAACTTTTCCCTCTTGTAATGTCATTTTGCAGGCACCACATATTCCCGCACGACACGAATAGGGGATGCGTAATCCCTGCAATTCCAGTTGTTCGAGCAAAATCTGCTGATTATTCCCGGTGAACTGCGTGCCCTGATAATTGATGGTCACGTTCTGCGCAGTGCTTTTCGGCGCGTCGACGTTTTCAACCACTTCACCTGCGCCATAAGGTCTCGGTGGTTTGGTGGCCAGCACTTCTACACTGTCGCCTGCGCGGATCACGCCGGTATTTCGTGCAATCATATTCTGGCCGAAATCCACGTCGCCATCGCTGGCAGTACGATAGCCCTGCAAGGTTTTCAGCGGTTCGCCACGCGGATGTTTACGCCCGCGTTCAATACTGACGGTGGTGAAAATACAGCGGCTGCACGGTTTGACCAGGTCGAAAATGACCTCGCCGATGCGGATAGTCTGCCAGGTATCTTCGGCATATGCTTCTGCGCCGCTGACCACAATATTGGGCCGGAACTGTTCTACCCTGACGCCCCCCGGACAACGGCGTTGCAAATCCTGCATCGACGCTTCATTAATCAGCAGGTACGGGAAGCCGTCGGCAAATGACAACGGGACTGCCGGATGTTTTTTCACCCGGCGTGTCGGTTCCTCGCCGACCCAGCGAAGCTGGACGTCACGCTTTAAATAAGCACTTAACCAGCGATTTACCGGTTCCGGCGCGATGAGTGAGGTAAACTGATTACCCCAGACTTCTGTCGGCGAGTTTTGACCAGCGAAATCGCTGAATTTGACAATGATACTTTCCCCTTCTGGCGCAGAAATCATCAGGCCATCGGGTAACAGTACCGGTGTAAACAAGACAAGATTGGGATACTGGCGGGCGGTAATAAACATGCCTTGTGGATCGGTAATCATGAACTGGCGATCGAAGGCCAGACCCGTGGCTGTGACCAGCGAGTGTGAAACCTGCAGGCCTCGCATGGATTTAACCGGGTGAACGAATAAACGTGAAAGAATGGGCACTGAACACTGCCTCTCAGATTATAAAGTCTTAAGAATAACCAGAGACTTTATGACAAGAGGCAGGGATTAGCTATAATGCGCAACAATTTTATTTTTGGTGATATGTCGATATGAACTCTTTGTTTGCCAGCACGGCGCGTGGACTGGAAGAACTGTTAAAAAGCGAACTGGAAACGCTGGGCGCGCAAGCCTGCAAAGTTGTGCAGGGAGGGGTGCATTTTGAAGGTGACGATCGCCTGATGTATCGGAGCTTACTGTGGAGCCGTCTGGCTTCCCGCATCCTGTTACCGCTGAATGAATTCAAAGTTCACAGCGATCTGGATCTTTATCTTGGGGTGATGGCGATTGATTGGCCGTCCGTGTTTGGCGTGGAAAAAACGTTTGCCGTGCATTTCAGCGGCCTGAACGACGAAATCCGTAACAGCCAGTACGGCGCGCTCAAGGTAAAAGATGCCATCGTTGACAGCTTTACCCGCAAAATGGACGAGCGTCCGAACGTCGCTAAGCAACAACCAGACATCCGCGTTAACGTGTTTCTGCAACGTGATACCGCCAGCGTCGCGCTGGATCTCAGTGGCGAAGGCCTGCATCAGCGCGGCTACCGTGACCTGACCGGCCAGGCTCCGCTGAAAGAAAACCTGGCTGCGGCAATCGTGATGCGTTCTGGCTGGCAGGCAGGAACGCCACTGGTTGACCCGATGTGTGGTTCCGGTACGTTGCTGATTGAAGCGGCCATGATCGCCGCCGATCGCGCACCGGGCCTGCATCGCCAGCACTGGGGCTTTACCGGCTGGAGCAAATTTGACGCTGAACTGTGGCGCGAACTGACTGCAGAAGCGCAGGTTCGTACCCGCCGTGGTGTTCAGGAAACCACGTCACGCTTCTTCGGTTCTGATATTGACCGTCGCGTTATCGAGATGGCACGTGCCAACGCCCGTCGCGCAGGTGTGGCTGAACTCATCAGTTTTGAAGCCGTCGAAGTCGGCAAACTGGTGAATCCGCTGCCGGAAGGCCCGACCGGGACCGTTATCAGCAACCCGCCATACGGCGAGCGTCTGGAAAGCGAACCGGCTCTGATTGCGCTGCACAACATGCTTGGCCGCATCATGAAAACACAGTTTGGCGGCTGGCAGTTATCGCTGTTCAGTGCGTCACCTGAGCTGTTGAGCTGCCTGCAACTGCGCGCAGAGCGCCAGTTCAAAGCGAAGAACGGCCCGCTGGAATGTGTGCAGAAAAACTACCAGCTGGCGGAAAACCCGACCGGTGCGGCAGGCGCGCAAATGGCAGAAGATTACGCCAACCGTCTGCGCAAAAATGTTAAAAAGCTGGAGAAGTGGGCCAAACAGCAGGGCATCGAATGCTATCGCCTGTATGACGCCGATTTACCAGATTACAACGTGGCGGTTGACCGCTACGGCAGTAAAGTTGTGGTTCAGGAATATGCGCCGCCGAAAACGGTTGATGCACAGAAAGCACGTCAGCGCTTGTTTGACGTGATTAACGCCACGATGTCCGTGCTGGATATCTCCTCCAGCCAGTTGATCCTGAAAACCCGCGAACGTCAGAAAGGCACCAGTCAGTATGAGAAACTGGCACAAAAAGGTGAGTTCCTGCTGGTTGAGGAATTCAACGCTAAGCTTTGGGTTAACCTGACGGATTATCTCGACACTGGTTTGTTCCTGGATCACCGTATTGCCCGCAAAATGCTGGGCGAAATGAGTAAAGGAAAAGACTTCCTGAACCTGTTTGCATACACCGGCACGGCCAGCGTTCATGCCGGTTTGGGCGGTGCGCGTAGCACGACCACGGTAGATATGTCCCGTACCTATCTGGAATGGGCTGAGAAAAACCTGCGTGCTAATGGCCTGACGGGCCGTCAGCACCGTTTGATTCAGGCAGATTGCCTGTCTTATCTGGGCATGTGTGATGAGCAATTCGATGTGATCTTTATCGATCCACCGACATTCTCTAACTCGAAACGCATGGCCGACAGTTTTGACGTTCAGCGCGATCATCTGGCTTTAATGAAAGATTTGAAACGCATTTTACGTCGCAACGGAACCATTATGTTCTCCAATAACAAGCGCGGCTTCCAGATGGATCTCGACGGACTGAGCAAGCTGGGGCTGACCGCCAAAGAAATCACCAGCCAAACCCTGTCACAGGATTTCGCCCGTAATCGTCAAATTCATAACTGCTGGCTGCTGTCCCATGCCGGCGAGGAAAAATAAAGTTTATGTCGTTAATTAGTATGTCAGGTGCCTGGCTGTCATTCAGTGACTCGCCGCTGTTGGATAACACCGAATTACACATCGAGCCGAATGAACGTGTCTGTCTGGTTGGCCGTAACGGCGCCGGTAAATCGACGCTGATGAAAATTCTGAACCGTGAAGTGCCGCTCGATGACGGACGCATCGTCTATGAGCAGGACTTGATTGTGGCGCGTCTGCAACAAGATCCTCCGCGCAACGTGGAAGGTACGGTGTTTGATTTCGTCTCTGAAGGCGTTTTCGAGCAGGCGGAACACCTGAAAGCGTATCACGCAATCTCGCATCTGGTCGAAACCGACCCGAGCGAAAAGAACCTGAACAAACTGGCGCAGGTGATGGAGATCCTTGATCATCAGGGCCTGTGGCAGCTCGACAGCCGTATCAATGAAGTATTGCTGAAACTGGGCCTGGACGCCGATACCGAACTTAAATCTCTGTCCGGCGGCTGGTTGCGTAAAGCGGCACTGGGCCGTGCGCTGGTCAGCGCGCCGCACATTTTGCTGCTCGACGAACCGACCAACCACCTGGACATCGAAAGTATTGCCTGGCTGGAAGACTTCCTGAAAGAGTTCCAGGGCAGCATTATCTTTATTTCTCATGACCGTTCTTTCATCCGCAACATGGCGACCCGCATTGTCGATCTCGATCGCGGCAAACTGGTTTCTTATCCGGGTAACTACGAAGAATATCTGCTGGCTAAAGAAGAAGCGCTGCGCGTTGAAGAATTGCAGAACGCTGAATTCGACAAAAAACTGGCGCAGGAAGAAGTGTGGATCCGTCAGGGTATCAAGGCTCGTCGTACCCGTAACGAAGGCCGCGTCCGCGCATTGAAAGCCTTACGTCAGGAGCGTTCTGAACGTCGCGAAGTAATGGGCACCGCCAAGATGCAGGTCGTTGAAGCCTCGACTTCCGGCAAGATTGTCTTTGAAATGGAAGATGTCAGCTACGCGATTGCCGGTAAGCAACTGGTGAGCCACTTCTCTGCACAGGTGATGCGCGGCGATAAAATTGCGCTGGTTGGCCCGAATGGCTGTGGTAAAACCACATTGCTTAAACTGATGTTAAGTCAGATTAAGGCCGACAGCGGCCGCGTTCACTGCGGCACCAAGCTGGAAGTCGCGTACTTCGACCAGCACCGAGCTGAGCTTGATCCGGAACGTACGGTGATGGACAACCTCGCGGAAGGTAAACAGGAAGTGATGGTCAACGGGCGTGCACGTCACGTGCTGGGCTATCTGCAAGACTTCCTGTTCCACCCGAAACGTGCGATGACGCCGGTGAAAGCGTTGTCGGGCGGCGAGCGTAACCGTCTGCTGCTGGCAAAACTGTTCCTGCGTCCAAGCAACCTGCTGATCCTCGATGAACCGACCAACGACCTGGATGTGGAAACGCTGGAGCTGCTGGAAGAGATGATCGACAGCTATCAGGGCACCGTAATGCTGGTGAGCCATGACCGTGAATTTGTTGATAACTCGGCCACCGAATGCTGGATTTATGAAGGCAATGGTGTGATCAACAGCTATGTGGGCGGTTACTTTGACGCGCAGCATCAGCGCCGTAATCAGAGACCAATCCGTCAGGCTGCACCGGCAGAAAATAAACCCGCTGCGCAACCGAAAGCAGAACCGGCCAAACGCACGGCGAATAAGCTCAGCTATAATCAACAGCGCGAGCTGGAGCAATTACCTGTTCAAATCAGTACTCTTGAAGAAAAAATTGAAGCGTTGCAACAGCAAATGAGTGATGCAAATTTCTTCACACTTCCTCATGAAAAAACGCAGCAAGTGATCACCGCCCTTGCCGCAGCAGAGCAGGAGTTAGAGCAGGCGTTTGAACGTTGGGAAGCGCTGGAAGCGCAGAAAAACGGCTAACACTGCCCCGTCATGTGTCGCGGGATGAAGGATTTTCCCCGGCACATGCTATTGCACGTTCCGCAATTGAGGAGTTGGCTTGTGTGTTCACATGTTCACGATCCGCACATTTTGTGCCCGCAGTGCGATTTGCTGGTAGCAATTCCTGATATTGCCATAGGGCAAAAAGCAAAATGTCCACGCTGCCACACGACATTAACGTCGCGCTGGAAAGAACCTCGCCGGCGTCCTGTCGGTTATGCAATCAGTGCGCTATTCATGCTGTTGCTTGCCAACCTTTTCCCTTTCGTCAATATGAACGTTGCCGGGCTGAGCAGTGAAGTGACACTGGTCCAGATCCCGCAGGTTCTGGTTTCTGAAGATTACGCCAGTATGGCGTCGCTGTTTATGATCGTGGTGCAACTGCTCCCGGCGGTTTGCATGCTGTCGATTATCCTTCTTTGCTACGGCAACAAAATTCCTGTTCACTGGAAAGTGAGCATCGCGCGTACGCTGTTCCGGCTGAAAAGCTGGTGCATGGTGGAGATTTTCCTCGCCGGTGTGCTGGTGAGTTTCGTCAAGCTGATGGCATATGGTGATGTCGGGATTGGTACCAGCTTTATCCCTTATGTTCTGTTTTGCCTGTTGCAACTGCGCGCTTTTCAGTGCACCGACCGCTTCTGGGTGTGGGAACACATCGAACCTGCACCTGAACTTGTTCAGCCGTTACGGGTAGGCGAGAGCGGTTTGCGCCAGGGGCTGCGTTCCTGTCATTGCTGCATGGCGATTTTGCCTGCGGAGCAGGAAGTGTGTGGCCGCTGTAAAAGCAAAGGCCACGCGCGACGTAAAAATAGTCTGCAATGGACGATGGCCTTGCTGGTGACGTCCATACTGTTATACCTACCGGCCAATATGCTGCCGATTATGATTACCCAGGTATTGGGCAATCCGATGCCCTCAACGATTATGGCCGGTGTCGTTCTGTTGTGGAGTGATGGCTCATATCCGGTAGCGATGGTGATTTTCATCGCCAGTATTATGGTGCCGACATTAAAAATGATCGCCATTGCCTGGTTGTGCTGGGATGCCAACAGTAACAAGCAAATCGATAGGGAAAGGTTGCATGTCATTTATGAAGTTGTTGAGTTTGTTGGCCGCTGGTCAATGATTGACGTGTTTGTCATTGCGGTGCTGTCTGCTCTGGTTCGGATGGGGCAGCTGATGAGTATTTATCCGGATATCGGCGCGCTGCTGTTTGCGGGTGTTGTTATCCTCACGATGTTCGCCGCCATGACGTTTGACCCAAGGCTCATTTGGGATCGCGCTGGAATGAAGTCTGCAAAGGAGCCACAAGATGGCAGGAAATAACATGGCAGGACAAGACGGGACTGCCAAAGTAGAAAAGATTAAACGCTGGTCACCCGTGTGGATTGTGCCGATCGTGACCGCGCTGATTGGCGCATGGATCCTGTTTTATCACTTCAGCCATCAGGGGCCGGAAGTTACATTGATTACTACCAGCGCAGAAGGTATTGAAGGGGGTAAAACCACCATCAAAAGCCGGAATGTTGACGTGGGTAAAGTGGAAACTGTCACGCTCAGTGATGACCTGCAGCAGGTCATCATCAAGGCACGGCTCAACACCGGCATGGAGAAAATGCTGCGTGATGACTCTGTATTCTGGGTTGTTAAACCCCAAATCGGTCGCGAAGGCGTCTCCGGGCTGGGGACGTTATTGTCCGGCGCTTATATTCAGCTACAGCCGGGAAATAAAGGTGGCGAGAAAGCGGAATATAAACTCGATGATTCCCCACCGCTGGCGTCACCGGATGCGAAAGGTGTACGTGTCATCCTTGAAAGCGAACGCTCAGGGCAACTGAATCCGGGCGATCCGGTGCTGTTCCGGGGTTATCAGGTGGGGACGGTGGAAACCAGCCACTTCGATCCTCAGGCGCGTAACATCAAATATCAGCTCTTCATCCGCGCCCCTTACGACACGCTCGTCACCGACAATGTGCGTTTCTGGAAAGACAGCGGAGTGAACTTTGATATGTCCGCCGCCGGTATGCGTGTGGAAATGGGTTCTCTGACCACGTTATTCAGCGGTGGTGTCAGCTTTGATATTCCGAACGGCTGGGCGCAAGGTTCTGAAGCGAAAAATGGCGATAACTACCAGTTGTTTGACGATCAGAAAAGTATTCAGGACTCGCTGTATACCCGTCATACGGATTACGTGATGTTCTTCTCGGATTCGGTTCGTGGTTTGCAACCGGGCGCACCGGTGGAGTTCCGGGGTATCCGCCTCGGGACGGTGGCTGAAGTGCCTTATCCGTTGAATGTTCTGAAACAGCAGATCACCGACGATTACCGCATCCCTGTGTTGATCCGCATTGAACCGGATCGCTTTGATCAGCTATTAGGCGTTAATTTCAATATTGAAGATCATATCCGGGATGGCATTGCTCATGGTCTGCGTGCTTCTATGAAGTCAGCGAACTTGTTAACGGGGGCAACGTATATCGATCTGGATTTCTATCCGAACGAGAAACCGTGGAAAGGGCCGCTGGAAATTGCCGGGCATAAACTGTTGCCAACCGTGAGCGGCGGGTTCGCGCAAATCCAGCAGAAATTGATGACGACACTGGATAAAATCAACAATCTGCCGATTGAGCCGATGATGCGTGAAGCCACCAGCACGCTGGCTGAAAGCCAGAGAACGATGAAATCTACGCAGAAAACCATCGAATCTCTGAACGCGATTGTCTCAAGCAAAGAGATGAAAAACCTGCCAGCGGATATGCAGCAAACGTTGATCCAGCTTAACCGTAGCCTGAAAGGCTTCCAGCCGGGCTCACCGGCTTACGGCAACCTTGTCGGCGATATGCAGAGCCTGGATAAAACGCTGCGTGAACTTCAGCCGGTATTGAAAACGCTGAACCAGAAAAGTAATGCACTGATTTTCGCCGCCCCAGGGCAAGATGATCCTCAGCCGAAGAAGGCCAAATAATGATGAAATGGATACCTGTCGTCTTAGCATTATTCCTGTCTGCATGCAGCAGCAGTAACGAGAAAACGTACTATCAGCTGCCGGTACTCAGTAACGCGCCAGTGGCAGGAAGCTCGGTGGCGCCAGGTTCAGCCGCGCAGCGCCATTTGTGGGTCGAGCGGGTGAGTGTGGCTGATTATCTGGCGGGCACAGGTTTGGTCTATCAGACCAATGACGTGCAGTATACGCTGACCCAGAACAATCTCTGGGCCAGCCCGCTGGATCAGCAGCTCCAGCAATCACTGGTGACTTACCTGCGCCGTGATCTGCCGGGCTTCCTGGTTTCTTCACTGGCGGGCAGTTCTGACGAACAGGATGTGCTGAATGTGAATGTCACCGGTTTCCACGGACGTTACGACGGTATCGTAGTGGTCAGCGGAAGCTGGACGCTGACGCACGGTGGACAGACGGTTCAGCGTGATTTCGCGCTGAATCTGAAACAGAACGAAGACGGTTATGATGCGCTGGTCAGAACGTTGGCCGCAGGCTGGCAGCAAGAAGCAAGCCAGATTGCGTCACAGATAAGATGACAATTTTTTAAGCTTAATATTTTTTAAGTTATAGACAAAAAATCCCGGTTTCTGACTTTTCAGACACCGGGATTTTTTTAGGGCGATCAGCCAGATGAGTTTTCAACCGGCACGATTAATTTGCGCGCAATCGAATAATATAACTCACGAATGTGACATTGGCGTGAAATTTGCGCATTGACCTCCCTTCATATTACAGCTATTTGTTAGATGTGGACGCGAAAGCGGGCCACTGTTTTCTTTCCACCTGACCTGAATAATGAGGGATATAAGGCATGAAGAGACAAAAACGCGATCGCCTGGAACGGGCACAATCACGTGGATACCAAGCAGGTATTGGCGGGCGCTCAAAAGAGATTTGCCCGTACCAATCATTAGATGCCCGATCACACTGGCTCGGGGGTTGGCGACAAGCCATGGAGGACAGGGCTGTTACCGCTTAAGCGGCTACCCTGTCAGAATAAGGAACGACCTCCGCTGCGCGCGGAGGTTTTTGTTTATAGCGACCCGCATTTTACGTTAAAAGCCCCAAAAAAAAACGGCGAGCTTATCGCTCACCGTTTGTATGGTGCTTAACTGAAGCGGCTTTTAGAACGCGGCAGCGTCTTTGAACAGGCCGACTTTCAGATCCGTTGCGGTATAGATAACTACGCCATCAACCAGAACTTCGCCATCTGCAACGCCCATGATCAGTTTACGGTTGATCACGCGTTTGAAATTAAGGCGGTAAGTGACCAGTTTAGCGGTCGGTAATACCTGACCGGTGAATTTCACTTCACCCACACCCAGCGCGCGGCCTTTGCCTTCGCCACCGAGCCAGCCCAGATAGAAACCTACCAGCTGCCACATTGCGTCCAGACCCAGACAACCCGGCATGACCGGATCACCGATGAAATGGCAACCAAAGAACCACAGGTCCGGATTGATATCTAATTCAGCTTCAACATAGCCTTTGCCATGGGTGCCGCCATCTTCTTGCATCTTAACGATGCGATCCATCATCAGCATATTGCCTGATGGTAATGGAGGACCGCCAGCGCCAAACAGTTCACTGCGGCCAGAAGCTACGAGGTCTTCTTTCGTATAGGAATCGCGTTTATCTACCATGTTCTATGTAAGCCTTATTTTAATGAAGGGCGAAGTTTAGCGAACAGCTGTAAGCTGAACAACTCCGATCAGCTGTGGCTGAACCAGTTCAGCCAGCGAAGAGGCCACGGATAACGCGGGCCACCTTGCGAGGTTGCCAACGCGATACGCTGCTGAATTAATCCCAGCAGGGTCGGACGTTCTTCTTCAGCTTCTTCTTCGTTTGTGTAAATCAGTCCGGTCAGGATAGGCAGCGCTTCGGCTGCGTTATCGACTGCCCATAAGTGAAACTGGCCTTCGCGAACGGCGTCCAGCACTTGCGGATGCAGGCACAAATTACGCACGTTGCTGGTTGGCAGAATGACCCCTTGCTTGCCGGTCAGACCACGACGCTGACAAACTTCGAAGAAACCTTCGATTTTCTCATTTACGCCACCAATAGGTTGCACGTTCCCAAACTGATCGACAGAGCCGGTTACCGCAATTTGTTGATTAATCGGCTGCATCGACAGAGCGCTGATCAGTGCACAGAGTTCAGCAAGAGAAGCGCTGTCGCCGTCCACTTCTCCGTAGGATTGCTCAAACACAATCGAAGCGGAGAAGGGCAGAGGCTGGTCGAGTTCTAATTCGGAAATCAAAAAAGCTTGCATAATCATCATGCCCTTAGCATGAAGATTGCCGCCTAGTTCCGCTTTACGCTCAACGTCGGTAAATTCACCGTCACCGGTGTGTACGACACAACTAATACGGGAAGGTTCACCCAGTGCACGAGGATGTCCGGGATATTCCAGTACAGAGAGCCCGTTAATTTGCCCGACAACTTCACCTTCTGTCTCAATACGAATCTGACCCAGTTCGATCTCATCTTGCATACGCTCCTGAAGATAGCTTTCACGCCAGGCACGCGCGTTGGAAGCGGCTTCAAGGGCTTTGGCGCTGAGCAGGTCATCTTCATTGTAGAGCGCTGCTTCATTCAATTGTGTATTTAACCAGACGGGATCAAGTGTCAGGCTGCCTTGATCCGTGCTGTGCCGGATTGCCATTTTCAAAAATTCAGGCCAGGCATCAGCAGCAAGGCGTGGAATTTCAAGCTCATCGGCCAGCGTGTTTACGTAAGCGCACCATGTTTCCATGTTGCTTTCTTCCGTCAATGGCAGGTCAGCTTCAAATTCACCATAAATAGCTGAATCTATCAGCTCCGGCTCCATATCACTGAGGTCACCCAACGACAGACGGTCGCCGACGAGGATCAGACGAATATCCAGTGGCATTGGCGGGATTGTCACCGGTAATGGTCGGGTTTCATCCGGCGACACCCAATGATACTGACCTTCAGTGATCATCTGCTTCAGACGTAACCACATCAGCGGCTGAGCGATGAGGGTGCGGATAGAAAGAACCAAAACGCCGCCGTTAATCTGATGCACCAGCCCCGGCTCCAGCTGAATCTGATCTTTATACAGACGCACACACCCGAACAATTGCTCCGCTTCAATCCACTCGCGGTACTGGCAAGTATATTTCGCTGCAAAAGCATCTTCCGCGGATTTAGCCGCCAGCAACGTCACTTTGTTGCCTTCAATGTGATAGCGGTTACCCATGATTTCAGCGGGCTCTGGCATCAAGTCACTGACGACCCGGGCAATGAGTGATAGATATTCGCGGTTTTCCTGCGCCTTAAGCGTCATAAAACGCGGACGGGAGCGGGGGTGACAAAACAGCGTTAAACCATTTTCCAGCCGAGGCTGAGTTCCTGCGAAATCGACAGGGGCTAACTCGGCAGCCGTTGCAAAGATTGCCTCGTAAGGCGCGGAGTCGGGCAGTAAAAGCTGCCAGTCAAGTCGGTTATTGGTCAATGTGTTAGCTGTTTTCTATAAAAGGGAAAGTGCGATTATACAAGAATAAGTCCGGCTGCATACAATGAGAGTCATAGCGGAATTGGTCTTAGTGCACATTGCTGAACAGGTGCGTAAAAAACAGCCAGAATAAGCGGGTTTATTTGGGGTGAAAATTGAATTAAAGCTGTTATGCTTAGTAAAGTTACGGGGTCACCGAAGAGTTCACGATGAAATATCAGCAACTGGAAAATCTGGAAAGCGGATGGAAATGGAAGTACCTGGTGAAAAAGCACCGGGAAGGAGAACGCATTACTCGCCATTTGGAAAACAGTGCCGCGCAGGAATCCGTGAATCAGCTTCTCAGCCTGGAAAATGATCCCATTAAGGTAGCGGATTGGATCGTCAATAATATGAATCCGGCGCTGGACAATCGGCTCAAGCAAACTATTCGTGCACGCCGTAAACGGCACTTTAATGCTGAACACCAGCATACCCGTAAAAAATCTATCGATTTAGAGTTTCTGGTCTGGCAACGTTTAGCGGGTCTGGCGCAAAGGCGAGGAGTAACGCTGTCTGATACCATCATTCAGTTGCTTGAAGATGCTGAGCGTAAAGAGAAATATGCTAACCAGATGTCATCCCTGAAAGAAGATCTCCAGCAAATCCTCGGAAAGAAAGAGAGTTGATGGATTCATTTGAATCCAGCCGACATACGTTTTTCATCGTCAGCTGAAGACATAAAAAAACCCCGCCAAGGCGGGGTTTTTGATATCTGTAGCAAAAGCTAAAGAGTGTTATTAAGCCTGTGGCTGAGTAACAGTATCTTTGTAGCCTTTAACTTCGATTTCTACACGGCGATCTGGTGCCAGGCAGTCGATCAGAGCTGCACGACCTTTAACGGAGTTACAGGTAGAACCGGTAACTGGGTTAGATTTACCTTGGCCTTGTGCAGAGATCTTGTTAGCAGGGATACCTTTAGATACCAGGTAATCTACTACGCTCTGAGCACGTTGCTCAGACAGTTTCTGGTTGTATTGTTCTGAACCGATACGGTCGGTGTAACCCAGAACGATAACAGAACCGTCTTTAGGATCGATTGAGCTCAACTGGCTGTACAGCTGATCCAGAGCCTGTTGGCCTTCTGGTTTCAGAGTCGCTTTGTTGAAGTTGAAGAGAACGTCAGATTTCAGAGTGAATTTCTTAGTCTCAACAACTGGAGCTGGTGCTGGAGTTGGTGCCGGAGCAACAATTGGAGCTGCGTCATCTTGACCGAAACGGTAAGAAACACCTACAGACAGCATTGCGTTGTCAGGACGTGCGCCAACAGTTTCAGCATCACCGATGTTGTTAACCCACTGGTAATCCAAACGGGTAGCCCAGTTTTTGGTTACTGCGTATTCAACACCCACTGCAGCCAGTGGAGAAACACCAGTGTCGTGATCGCTAACGCGGCCATTTGCACCGTTGTTGAAGTTGCCATTGGCATCTGCACGCCAAACCATACCACCCAGACGGGTGTACAGGTCCAGATCGTCAGTCAGCGGATAGCTCAATTTAGCAGCCAGCTGAACGCCTTGTGCTTTGAACGCGCCGTTGTTTACGCTGCCTTTGTAAGGCATACGGCCAAGCCAGTCATATCCCATTTCAAAGCCCAGGTATTGGTTTGCTTGGTAACCCAAGAACGCACCTGCACCCAGTTGGCTATCGTGGGTAGGGCCATTGCCGATACCGTTGTAAGCATTTGCGAAACCAGTGTCATGGTATTGGGACCAGCCCAATTTACCACCGGTATACCAGGTGTTATCTTTAGGGGCGGCTTGCGCTACGGTAGCGAAACCTGCCAGTGCCACTGCTAATGCGATAGCTGTCTTTTTCATTTTGCGCCTCGTTATCATCCAAATAGGCAATTGAGCTTTAAGCTTTTTAAGCCCTTGGTTAAAATCCTTACGCCAAGATTATTGCGTCATTTCAGAACTTGCCACTTTACGTTGGCATTATAGAGCAACCTTGGCGTTGTAAAGTCTACAACGTGGCGCGAAACTTACAAGCTTGATGTGTTAACACCTCGGAAAAAAAGGAAAAAACGTACACATTTCTTAACGGCTTTGACTATTTGCTGACAAATTCTGCAAATAATCTGTGTTCCGGATGCCCGTTTTTACTGGCCTGGAGAGCTTTTCTAGCATAAACCACTAAGTTCATCGTTATTTTCATAGGAAGATTCCTATTTTGAACTAATGGTATACAGACGAGTGAATTTTTACTGTGGAGTGGTGTCCACATGCTGAATTCTGCTCATTTGTCGGTTTCATGATGAACCCGTAAGCGCCCCCCTGACGTGCCGCAAGTTGCAGCCTTTCTCGCTGTTCATCGTTCAATTCAGGTAACCACCCCAGCACTACGCTGTAGTTTCCCGTCTGCAAGGCTTTTTCCATTGCATCCACTGTCGACATGGCCGTGATTTGGTTTACCTGCACCATCTTATCAACGGGCAACCCTGACTGTGAAAGCCAGTCGCGACTTAGCTTTTGCTGAGGTGTGAGCCATAAGAGCCAGCGAGATTGCATCCCCAGATGTTGCAGCAGCGGCAATAATAACTGTGCAAAAGCAGGTTGGCTCGCACTATAGACGAACTCAGTGATCAGACCATTATTCAAGGATGCAGACGTATTTACCTGTGAGCGGGAAACGGGCAAAGCAAGCTGGCTAAAATGATGATTTGCATGATGTTGAGTTCGCATAGTGATGTACCCCAGTGAGTTACTGTATGAATGTACAGTACTCTGGCGGAGAACAAAGATCAACCCAATTTTTCCAAGACATCTCGCAAATTTTGAAGGCAACTGGCTGTAACTGCATTTTGTATTTGTTGAGTTTCACGACATTGCGTATTTTGCTTTTAAGCTCTTCGGGTAACTTAAATTGAAAGTAAGGAATTTATGTGAAAAGGATAACGCAATGATAAACCAATCAAAAAAAAGAGTGCTTGAATGTCTGAGCTTGTTTGCTCCTCTAGGTAATATGCGGTCTCGCACCCAGTTTGGCGGTTTCAGCTTATCTGCCGATCGTGTCATGTTCGCTCTTGTCTCTGAAGGCGAGTTGTATCTTCGAGCAAATAACCAAAATGAAACGCATTTTCGTCGAAAAAAAATGGAAAGGCTGACCTACCGTAAGCGGGGGATGTCCGTGCAACTGCGTTACTTCAAAGTCAGCCAGGAGCAATGGAACGACCCTCAAATGTTACTTAAACTGGGCACGCTTTCGCTGAAAGGAATGCAATATGATATTGAAGAGAGAAAAAATAATGAAACGAGGCGGCTGAAAGACTTACCTAATCTCACGCTTGCACTGGAAAAAATGCTCTGGCAAGTCGGCATTGAAAATTCACGAGACCTGCGCATGCAGGGTGCATGTAAGACATACCTCAAGCTGTGTGCGATAAAAAAAAAGAATTTGGGAATTAATCTGTTAATGGCTTTGGAAGGGGCAATTCTGGGCTTTCATGAAGCCGCCTTGCCGACGGCTTCCAGAGAATCACTGACCCTCTGGTTTAACCGTCAGCCACCAATGATACCCGCCAGCGTGCATTAATTTTTGCTGAAAAATGCACGGATGTTGTCAGGCATGGCTCTGAACAGGCAGGATTTTATTATTCAGACTGGTGAGTTCAGGCAAATGGGCCACCAGTAATCCAATTTGTTGTAAAACGAGCTGCTCTTTACTGTCAAAATCCGGGGTCCTCATTTGGATACGCAGGGCAAGCTGTTCCAGCGCCTGTGCAATTCGTGAATCGTCTGAAGGTAAATGGTGCAAAGCATCATCCACGCAGCACACGGCATCATCAAGCAAAGCCAGCGTTTCTGTATCAGTAAGTTTTTCCCTGTGGGCCCCTAACGCGGAAATATAGCTCAGCATGGTGTGGTTAAGACACAACAGGCGAAATGCCGCTTCAAGGGTTGCCGGATCGTTATTTTTCTCCGAGCCCATATTAGAGACGACGGATGCTAACTCCGCGTCACAATTGTGCGCATCACGGCGTGCCAGTCTGTAGTCCAGGCTGTTATCTTTGCCCTGATGGTATTGCACTAAAATTGCGTCCAGATAGCGGCAATTAGCATCGAATGTTTTGCTAATAACTCTGTCGATCTGTCTGAATTTCCAGTCTGGCCAGATAAATGTCACCGCAGCCCAGGCGATGCCACAGCCAATCAAAGTATCAATGATCCTCGGAATGGCAACTTCAAAGCCTTCACCCAGCAAATTGAAGCATAATAATACCAGCAAGGTAATAAACATGGTTGCCTGCGCGTACTGCACTGTACGGAATGCAAAAAACAGCAAACCACTGATGACAATCAAGATCATCTGGCCGTCAACTGAGGGCACGAAATACAAGATGGGGATGCCCAAAGCAATACCGGCAAGCGTGCCAATGATTCTCAGCGCCAGCCGGCGACGGGTTGCACTGTAGTTGGGCTGACATACAAAAAGGCTGGTGAGCAAAATCCAGTAACCGTGATTGAGCCCGCTGACCTGGATAAATACATAGCCGATAAAAAGCACCACAGACATGCGCACCGCATGGCGAAACAGCACAGACTGCGGCGTAAAATGACGGGAAATCCGCAGCCAGATATCATCAAGCCCCGTCAGACGGTCTTCAGCGAACGTGTTTTTACCGGCCTGATTTTCCGGCAAGGACTGTTCAGATTCAATATTTGCCAACTGTGCATCGATAGCATGCAGATTACGCAGCAGATGGCGCAGCGCCTGCAGCATATCGCGGTGTTCTCCTTGCAATTCCAGACGTTTCAGTGCTTCACCCAGCCGGGAAAATGCCCGTTCAAACTGGCTGTTATGAATATATTGCTGACGATACAAAATGCACTGGGAAAGCTGCAAACAGGCGCGAGCCTGCATACTCATCAGACGCTGAAAGCGGAACAGGATGTCACTGTGATGAAATTGCTCACTTAATTTGAGGTATTTGACATGGGATGAACTGGCGCGTTCATGAATGTCCTGCACGACAAAATAGTAGTGCAGGGTGCGGCGCGTCCCTTTTTGCCCCCTGTCACCTTTCAGACGGGTTTGCAGCGTATTTTTTGTCTGATTAAGTGTGGAAACCAACTGACCGTTGGCCATAGCCAGCTCCACCAGTTGCTGATTGTTGTCTTCCTGATCGGGGTCAAAAAGCGTCGCTTTTGCTTCCAGATAGGCCGCCAGCTGGATGAAACAACGGGATATTTGATCCTGCAACGGACGGATAGGGAAAATAATATGCCCGGCCAGTGTCAGCAGGTTATACCAGATAGCCCCGGCGAGCAGAATGAGGGGCTGCTGGTACCAGATGTGGTACATGCTGGTGCCGAGCATGGTATAAATGGCGATCAGCAATGCACCGAACGCAATCGTTGCGTACCGCTGCCCCAGCGCGCCAAGCAATATAAAACCGCAGGTTGAAATCATCAGCCCGGGAGCAAACAACCAGGGGTAGGGGAACAGCAGCTCTATCGACGCCGACGCCACGAAAAAGCAAATCAGCGTAATCAACAGATTGCGTAACCGGCCAGCCAGCCGGTCATCAAGGTCAGTCAGTGCAGCGGCAACCACACCCAGCGTGAGTGGGATCGTTAGCGTAATCTGGCCCAACCACCACGGGACGGCGGCTGCACCTGTCAGGGCAATGAAAATCCTGATGTGATAAAGGACATTGCTGTTATAGGCATAACGCCTTAAACCCGGTGCAATAGAAAGCACGAAAAAACCCCACGTTTATAATCATTCATAATTTAAAATCGTATTCAGCGAATGCGTCCATTTTTTATCTGACGGCTTGCATTGGCTTCACGGACTTGTTTTGCCAGCTCAACGGAAACAACTCTGCGCCCTACCGGCCAGAGTGCAATGGCTGCGATTTTAAAGTTCGCGATGCCCACCGGGATACCAATAATGCTGATACATTGAGCGATACCGGCCAAAATATGTGACAAGCATAACCACCAGCCGAAAAAAATAAACCAGAAGATATTCAACAGCGTTCCGCCGCCTGACAGGAGAGCGTTGCGTTTTTCAGGATACAATTCATCAACGTGCATTGCTTCGTTACCAAATGGCATCAGTGAAAGGCGGGTTATTTCCCAGCAGGAGCGGGTCAGCGGCAGGGTAAAAATCAGCACTATGCTCACCAGTGTGGCCAAAAGCCAGGCAAGCGTGGTGAAGAAACCGCCTAAAACGAAGTTAAGAATATTGAGTACTGTACGCATGTCGGCTCTTCCCAAAGGTATTAATAAGTTGAAAAATTGCAGAGTCACTAAAAATAAACATAACTTCTATTCTACTCTGTTTTGGAACGTGGATCGCCTTCGCGTATCGAAGGTAAACTCTTAAATACGCTTGCATGTAAAATTATAAACATTACCTTTGCATCAGAAATTAGAGAGAAAACACGGTGTGATGATATGGAATTGAAATCGACCTCATTGGGTAAACATCTGGCGCAGCATCCCTACAACCGGGTGCGTCTGCTTAATGCGGGTGTGGAAGTCAGCGGTGACAAACATCATTACCTGATCCCTTTTAATCAGCTTATCCAGATCCGCTGTAAGCGCGGCATTGTCTGGGGTGAGCTCGAATTTGAATTGCCTGAGGCAAAAGTTGTTCGCCTGCACGGAACCGAATGGCAGGAAACTCAGCGTTTTTATCAACATCTTCTCAAAATCTGGCAGGCCTGGAGTGAGGAGATGAGTGAGGTCAGCGCGGGCGTTTTGCACGGCCAAATTGAGAAAATTACGCACATTGAAGAACAGGATAAATGGTTTAAAAGTGCCGACCTGGCTGATGTCCGGAAAGACATCACGCAAGCTTTTACCGCCATTCCTGTCCCTGTTGAACGCCTCAATGATTTCGATAATTGCCGCGAAGATTATCTCACCTGCTTGCGCTGGCTTGAGCAGGGTAAGCGCAGCGTCGATAAGCGCAATCTGGCCTGGACTGACCGGGTGATTGCGGAAAATCAGGATTTCTTTGATACCGTCGAAGTTTCCCCGCTAAACGAAAGCCAGTGCCGTGCAGTGGTGAATGGTGAAGATGCAGTTTTAGTGCTTGCGGGGGCGGGCAGCGGTAAAACCTCGGTGCTGGTGGCTCGCGCAGGCTGGTTACTGCGCCGTCAGGAAGCCGTGCCGGAGCAAATCCTGCTGCTGGCGTTTGGCCGCCAGGCGGCCGATGAAATGAATACGCGTATAAAAGAGCGCCTGCATACCGACGGCATCAAAGCCAAAACGTTCCATGCGCTGGCTTTGCAGATTATTCAGGAAGGCAGCAAGAAAGTGCCAAAAATCAGTAAGCTGGAAACTGACGCCAAAGCACGTCGCAGCCTGCTTGTCAAAACCTGGCAGGAGCAATGTGCCGGTAAAAAGGTGCAGGCCAGCGGCTGGCGGCAGTGGATGACTGACGAGCTCGAATGGGATGTGCCGGAAGGGGATTACTGGAAGAGCAAATCGCTGTCCGAGCGTCTGGGCAGCCGCCTGGAACGCTGGTTGAGCCTGATGCGCATGCACGGCGGCAGCCAGGCTGAAATGATTGAAAGTGCGCCGGAAGACGTGAAAGATCTGTTTACTAAGCGCATCCGTCTGATGGCTCCACTGTTGAAAGCCTGGAAAACGGCGCTCAAAGAAGAGGGCGCGGTGGATTTCTCCGGGCTTATTCATCAGGCCGTGAATATTCTGGAAAAAGGCCGTTTTGTCAGCCCCTGGAAACACATTCTGGTCGATGAGTTTCAGGATATTTCGCCGCAGCGCGCTCTGTTGCTTGCGGCATTAAGCAAACTCAATAAACGCACCAGCCTGTTTGCGGTCGGCGATGACTGGCAGGCCATTTACCGCTTCAGCGGCGCAGAGCTTTCCCTGACTACCGCTTTCGCGACGAACTTTGGCGAAGGTGCGCAATGTGCTCTCGATACCACTTACCGGTTCAACGATCGTATCGGCGAAATCGCCAATAAATTTGTTCAGCAAAACCCTCATCAGCTGAAGAAACCGCTGAACAGCCTGACGAAGGGCAATAAGAAAAATGTGGTGATCCTGCCGGACGAACAGCTGGAAAAGCTGCTGGATAAGCTCAGTGGTTATGTCACCGCCGATGAAAAGATTCTGGTGCTGGCGCGTTATCATCATCTGAGGCCACAGATTTTAGAAAAAGCCGCTACCCGCTGGCCGAAGCTGAATCTTGAATTTATGACGATCCACGCCAGTAAAGGTCAGCAGGCGGAATACGTTATTATCGTCGGGCTGCACGAAGGCAACGACGGTTTCCCCGCACCGGCGCGTGAATCGGTGCTGGAGCAGGTCTTATTGCCGGAACCTGAAGATTTCATGGATGCCGAGGAACGGCGGTTGCTGTATGTGGCGATGACCCGTGCGAAGCATCAGGTCTGGTTAATGCAGGATAAAGCACGTCCTTCCATTTTTGTGGAACAGCTTGAAGATATCGGTGTTCCGGTGCAACGAAAACCCTGATAACAAAACGCCCGGCCAATGCCGGGCGTTTTGCTGATGAAAGCATGACAAATACGCAGCGGCGCGTATCACTCTTTCAAACGTGCCCACAAATAACGCTGATAATCAGGGATCGAAATTTCCACTTCTGACTGGAAGAGCGGAGAGGCAATCAGGAAATCGGCTGTCGCGACATTGGTTGCGACTGGAATATTCCATACGGTAGCCAGACGTAGCAGAGCTTTAACATCCGGGTCGTGAGGCACCGCATTGAGCGGATCCCAAAGGAAAATCAGCAGATCAATTTTCCCTTCAGCAATCAGCGCGCCAACCTGCTGGTCGCCGCCCATCGGGCCGCTCAGCATGCTTTTTACCGTAATGCCGGTGCTGCGCTGAACCAGATTCCCCGTGGTGCCAGTGGCGTAAAGAATGTGCTGCGACAGCTCAGCCACGTTTTTATCAACCCATTTCATCAGGGTATTTTTGCAGTGGTCGTGAGCGACCAGAGCAATATGTTTTTGTTTGGCGATAGTACGGGTCGTGTATTCCATCTAATTCCCTTCAACGCGAAAGTAAGAGTGGATCACAGAATACTGAAACTCCGTTTTACTGCATAGCGCGGGAGCAATAATTCGGGGTTAAGAAAGAGAATGCGTGATGCAGGTTAAATTACGAGGTGCGTTCCTGTTTTTCCGGTAGTTTAAACCAGAGTAACAATTGTTCAATGCCCGCATTGGCGGCCAGCCGGGTCCAAAGCGGGTGAAGATAGGCAATGGAGATTTGCGACGGCGCTTCGCTCGCCAGCGCTGATTTCTTATCGGTATTACCTTTCGCGAAAGAAGGTACCGCAGCACGTGCGCCGGATAAGTTATAGGTCATCATCAGTTTTTCGGCGTCTGCGGCATGTACCGGATTAAACATATTCAAAACATCACGCTGTGTGGGTATCTGATGCCCTCGTTCATCAATCAACTGATAATCCATGTGCTGGTTAAACTGCACCGCGTCTTTTTCATTGTTTAGCTGAGGCAAAATGAAAGAGACTGAACGGTTACTTTTGGCGTTAAAGGTGACGATGAGAGCCGGGGAGTGGTAAGGCAGTGGCATCTGCTGTGCGGCAGAATGAAGATTTTTGCTGACCTGAAACAGGATCTGGTGCTGACCGCCGTCAAGTTCAAGGCTGTCAGCGCCTTTCAGAATGGCACCGGACATCTGCTTGCCGTCAATCACCAGCACATCCACATCGGCAGACAGTTTGAGGGAGGTCGCTGAAGCTGACGCCATCAGGCTGAAGCTCGCTAATGCGACCAGCGCACGACAGACTTTCATTCTTCTCTCCTCAGACACACCATTGCTCATCCTCCATTATTCAGTAATGGTGATTGTGTGTCAAAGTTTTACAAAATGTTTTAATTTCACATGCGTTAATTCTTGGGGGGCGCTCATTTTTAAGCCGGGCACTGTCGAAACCGTCAGGCTGCGTTACACTTAATGCGGAAAGGTCAAAGGAGATAACCCCGTGCAAGATAATGATATTCGCAAAATTCTCGAGGATGTAAAAACGATCGCTCTGGTGGGTGCCAGCGATAATCCGGGACGCCCGAGTTACGGCGTGATGGCCTACCTGCTTTCTCAGGGATTTAAGGTCATTCCGGTCAGCCCTAAACTGGCAGGGCAGGAATTGCTGGGGCAAAAAGCGGTGGGAACGCTTGCCGAAATCGCGGAACCGGTGGATATGGTCGATGTTTTCCGTAATGCGGAAGCTGCTTACGGCATTGCGCAAGAAGCCATCGCGATTAAAGCGAAAGTGCTGTGGCTGCAATTAGGCGTGATCAACGAACAGGCCGCGGTGCTGGCAAAAGATGCCGGGTTGAAAGTGGTGATGGATCGCTGCCCGAAAATTGAAATCCCTCGTCTGGGAATGGAAAAGTAGCTATCGCAGGCAGTGATAATAAGATGAAAAACCGGCTCAAATAGCCGGTTTTTCATTAAGCGGGTGTGCGATGATCAGTTGCGCAGACGCGGCGCCTGTAGCTGGCTGCGAATAGATGCGGCCAGATCATCCAGCGAGGTTTGTTCCGGATGTGAACGCGCGGCTTCATGATCAATCTGAATTTCTGCCAGATAGGTATGCACCGGCTGGCCTTCTTCATCTTCCATCACCACATGATACCAGGGCGCTGTTCGCATCGAATCGTCTGCGGCAACATCGTCGACACCGGGCTTTTCGAGTGAATATTCCGCGTCGACGTCAATTACCACACCTAAATAGCCTAACAGTCTGTGGCGAACTTGCTGGCCGATACCGTATTTGCTGGCAATCATAGTCATCTCCCAAAATTATCCATTAATCTCTATATGGAGATAAAATGTGCTATTTCAAGTTTTGACCACTTAATCTGCTAAAAATTCTGCGACGCGCTGCCGGAACAGCACGTCGTGATCATCGGATTAATTCATCACCAGACAGGCGAAGCCCTTCAGGTATAAACCTTCAGGATACGCACCGGTCACCGGGTGATCGGCAGCCTGACGGAACTGCTCCACGAACTGAATTTCGCGACCGGCATCCAGTGCGGCGTCAGCGAGGATTTTCTGGAACAAATCGGTTGGCAGCAGGCCGGAACAGGAGAAGCTCAGTAAAATACCGCCGGGGCGCAGCAGCTGGATCGCCAACATATTAATATCTTTGTAGCCACGACAGGCGCTTGCCAGCTGGTTTTTGTTCTCAACAAATTTCGGCGGATCCATCACAATCATGTCGAACTGCTGGCCTTCCGCGCGATATTTACGCAGCAGCTGGAAAACGTCTTCGCGGACGAATTCTGCTTTCGACAGATCCAGTTTGTTCAGCTCAACGTTCTGACGCGCAACGTCCAGCGCGGCCTGAGAGGTGTCCACGTTGGTGACTTTGGTGCAGCCGCCCATCAGCGCAGACACGGCGAACGCGCCGGTGTAGGAGAAACAGTTCAGCACATTGCGGCCTGCGGCGTAGCTGCGTGCGGCAAAGCGGCTGTCACGCTGATCAAGATAGAAACCGGTTTTATGGCCTTCTTTGATATCAACCAGCAGGCTCATGCCGTGTTCCTGAATCGGCAGCAGGGCTGGCGGTTCTTCACCGACCACATGGCCCTGAACCAGTTCCAGACCTTCTTTCTTACGCACGGCAACGTCAGAGCGATCCCAGATTGCGCATTCCGGATAGCAGCGCTGCAATGCGGCAATCAGTGGTGCACGCTGGTATTCCGCACCGGCAGACAGCAATTGCAGCACCAGGAAATTCTGGAAACGGTCGATGGTGATGCCTGGCAGGCAGTCGGATTCACCGGCAATCAGACGGTAGCCGTCCAGCCCGTCACGTTTGGCGATATAATCACGCCAGCTTTGCGCCTGCTGTAAACGGCGGACGAAGAAATCGATATCGATATCTTCATCTTGCTGGAAAGTCCAGACACGGGCACGGATCTGGGATGACGGCGAATAAGCACCGCGCGCCAGCCATTTCCCCTGACTGTCTACAATATCAATAGTGTCGCCGGAATTGGCTTTACCCTCGACGCGCTGAACAGCGCCGGAAAACACCCACGGGTGGCGGCGTAAAAGTGATTTTTCGCGGCCTTTGGCCAGAATTAAACGTGCAGTCATAAAATTAGGTTCTGTCGGTTCGGAGACAAAAAAGAGCGACATTGTCCGGTCATGCAGGTGAAATTGCAACGAACCATACCGCTAACGGAGAGAAATATTATGGCAAAAGTCAGTATAGCCGCCTATGTCTACGGCATGGTGCAGGGTGTCGGTTTTCGTTTTGCGACACAACATCAGGCTACCGGGTTAGGGCTGACCGGTTATGCAAAAAATCTTGATGACGGCAGCGTCGAAGTGGTGGCGTGCGGCGAACAGGAGAAAGTGGATCAACTGTTAGCCTGGCTGAAACAGGGCGGCCCGAAACATGCGCGGGTTGATCGCGTGCTGAGTGAGCCCGCCGCGCCTGGTCATTACACCGATTTCAAAATCAAATACTGAACCATTACAGGCATTTTACCGGTTTAGGCAGGCCTGCGATTTTGGTCGCCTGTTTGGCCGGGCCTTTCGGGAAGAGCCTGAACAGATAGCGGCTGTTGCCTTTCTCTTCACCGTATTTCTTTGCCATTGCTTTCACCAGCATACGCACGGCGGGTGATGTATTGAATTCGAGGTAAAACTCGCGCACGAAACGCACCACTTCCCAGTGCGCGTCGGTCAGTTGAATGCCTTCTTCTTCTGCCAGCAGCGGCGCCATGCCTTCCTGCCAGTCATTACTGTTTTTCAGGTAACCCTGAGCGTCGGTTTCAATCACCTGACCGTCAAACTCCAGCATACAACCTCTGACTTGTAAAAATGCAGCCGACAGTTTAGCAAAAAGCCCTGTCAGACAAAATAAAAAGCCCCGCACGGTGGCGGGGCCCGAACGGATTACGTGTGTAATCAGTTACGTGATGACATCCCGAGAATGCTCAGCAGGCTGACAAACACGTTGTAGAGCGACACATACAGGCTGACCGTGGCGCGAATATAGTTGGTTTCGCCGCCGTGAATAATATTACTGGTCTCCCACAGGATCGCGCCTGCCGAGAACAGAATAAACAGACAGCTGATTGCCAGCGACAGCGCCGGAATTTGCAGGAACAGGTTCGCGATAACCGCGACCAGCAGCACGACAAAGCCCGCCATCATCATGCCCGACAGGAACGACATATCTTTTCGCGTGGTCAGCACGTAAGCCGAACAGCAGAAGAAGACCAATGCCGTACCGCCAAGCGCCAGCATAATAATGTCACCGGCGCCCACGGAAAGCAGGGAGCTCAGCAACGGCCCGAGCGTATAGCCCATGAAACCGGTCAGCGCGAAGGCGGACAAAATACCCGCCGGGCTGTTCGCTGTGCGGTAAGTCAGAAACATCAGGCCGTAAAAACCGACGATAGTCAGCAGGAAGCCCGGTGCAGGTAAGCGGAGAACTGTACTCGCCGTCGCAGTGATCGCCGAAACGCCGAGCGTCAGTGCTAACAGGAAATAAGTATTACGCAACACCCGGTGTGTGCTTAACAACGAGCCTGCGCGTGATGACGTAGTGGCAGCGTAACGATCCATAATAAAATTCTCACTTTTAACAAAACGTTGGAGTCGGTGAAAATACAGTCAGACTGAAGTGTAAATAGTGGCGCGGCGTCATTAAAGACGTTTTACCCTTCTTTACCTCCCTAAGTGCCGCCGGGCGGGGTTTCTTGATGCCAAAATCGCCGCAATGATGCTTAAATCGCCGCTTGAGAACCGAATGCCTGTTTTTCAGGCAATTGAATGCAATCAGGCTTTACAACCTGATCGGCTATGTTTATAGTTCGCTTCGTTGCGGAGGGGTGGCCGAGCGGCTGAAGGCACCGGTCTTGAAAACCGGCGATGGGAAACCATTCAAGAGTTCGAATCTCTTCTCCTCCGCCATAAACAACACAGAAAAGCTGCTAAGAAATTAGCGGCTTTTTTTGTCTCTGAAATTTGTGCCAGACAATTGGCTAGAACCCTTTCACTATTCAAATACTGCTCTGGATCAGTTGCCTGCAATTCACTCAATGCTAGTCTTATTTTTGTTGATGATATTTGATTATTGAGGTGCTAAATGGCAAAGGTTTTCTTAAAAAATATTTCGATAACCTTTGAATATCAGGATGTAGAAAAACAGAAGACCAAAAGATCAGTAGAGGTCGAATGGTATGATTCAAGCTCATTGATTTTTTCTGGTTATTGTTTGCTCCGGCGTGCAAAACGACATTTTAGAATTGATAGGGTTATTAAAGATTCTATCGTCGATAGTAACACTGGCGAAGTCATAGGAAATTTTGGTGGTTGGTACTTTAGAGAACATTGTTTCAACGAATCTCCTTCTCTTCGCCACGAGGTTTCTCAGAGTGGAGTAAATACTCCCGCGAATAAGCTCATAATAAACGCTGAAAAGCTTAGAAATGTTGGTATATCGGGCGTAAGAAGCCCAACCAAAGAACAAAATGATAATCTTCCGTCTTCAGCCTCGGATAGGCATCTCCCAAGGGGTATTGTTGAGATAGACTCACGCAACAAACCTCGTTCGGTAGCAGACCAGCCGCCATTACCTAATCGATCCATAAATCCCGAGACTGCGGCCCTCAAACGTTTTTCAATCAATAAAGTTTATGTGTCCACAATTTTACTATTTGTTCTCCTGGGTTATCCAACTGCCTCGGATTATAAAACACAGCAAATAACTCTTTTGAAAAGCCAGAGTATCCGATACACCTCTCAATTAGATCCTTCACATAAGAAATCGCTGCAAAGTAAAAAAATTAAAGGCTCAGCGAAAAGAAGTTCTGGCAGACTTTGAATTACTCGCAATCATTCCCAGATTGCAATGCAAGAGTATTTAAACCGACGCGCTTATGAGGCCGTTAATGGCTTCATCTGACAAATTGACCACAGATTTCACGCTGGCTTTAATACGGCAAATAATCTCTTCTCTTGGGCCATTACGCCAGTCGCCACTCTGATAAAACGATTGTTGCGACTCTGCCAGATGAACGAGGCTGTCATACGCACGTATCAAATGGTATGAATCTGAATCATGTAATGATGGCCCGTAAGCCACAACATCCATCCCGGCAGCGCGGTGAAGCGGAATACTTTCCTCTTGCATAATCCGGTGAAATTCCGCCCCCGAGTCTTTTTTAAGGCTATAAAGCAAAAATTCTACAATTCTCATGGTTGTCCATTCCTGGAAATTATTGGGTAACAGGGGGACAATGATACCTCGTCAGCGCATCTCAAAACTTCTCAATTAAATATTGTGAACAAAAACACGCCAAATAGTTCTATATGCTCATTAAATCAACAAAATAACGTAAAAAAGACTCTTGGCAACGGCTTAAATTCTTGTATACTACGCCCCGTACTGAACGACTGATGTCGCAAAGTACTTGTTGTTTACGGAGGGGTGGCCGAGCGGCTGAAGGCACCGGTCTTGAAAACCGGCGATGGGAAACCATTCGAGAGTTCGAATCTCTCCTCCTCCGCCATAAACAACACATTAAAGCTGCTAAGCAATTAGCGGCTTTTTTTGTGTCTGGAATTCGGGAGTTTGTGCAAATACGTGGTGTTTGGCGGGGACAATCGCCCCGCAGCGGATGAAAAACTACGGCTGAAAAACGTGTGCGTTGCCTTCGACGCGGATATCCACTGAGGTTCCCACAGCAATATCTCTCTGGCTGATCATCCTGATATCGAGCACCTGTTTGCTGTCGGCAAGCTCCAGGCTCAGCGTTGAGATAAACCCGGCAAAATCAACGCTGACCACCGTTGCGGGGCAGTGCATTGCCCCGGTCAGGTTTTCTGCGGGCGTAATGCGGATTTGCTCCGGGCGCAGCATGATGCGTGCGGTGCCGGTGCGAAACGCGTTATCCACTGCAATATTCCCCAACGCACAGCGTGCCTGGCCGCGTTCAAGGCGTGCGTCCAGCAGTAACGTTTCCCCTAAAAATGTGGCAGTCAGCTCGTCTGCCGGACGCAGATATAATTCCTGCGGCGCACCGACATGTGCCAGTTTGCCATTTCGCATGACCGCAACCTGATCGGCAAATGACAGCGCTTCGGTCTGGTCGTGCGTCACCAAAACCGAGGCGATACGTGTTTCCGCCAGCAATTCCGCCACCGCTTTTCGCGTTGATGCGCGCAGGGCGGTATCGAGGGCCGAAAACGGCTCATCGAGCAGCATCAGTACCGGCGTTTGCGCTAACGCCCGTGCCAGCGCCACGCGTTGTTGCTGACCGCCGGAAAGTTCGTGCGGCCAGAGTTCGGCCAGACGCCGGTCCAGAGCCACCATATCCATCAGCTCGTCGATGCGGATTTGTTTCTCACGTTTCCCGCCCGTCAGTCCGTACGCAATGTTCCCGGCAACAGTGAAATGCGGAAACAGCGCGCCATCCTGCGGAACAAATCCGATACCTCTTTTATGCGCGGGGATATGCAATCCGGTGCCGTGCAGCAGATTTCCCTGCAAAAAGACTTTGCCGTGATCGGGGTTTTCGAATCCGGCAATAATGCGCAGTAACGTGGTTTTTCCTGAGCCGGAAGGGCCGACAATCGCCGTCCGGCTGCCCGGACTGACGCGCAGGTCGATATTCTCCAGCACCCTGACGGCCGTGTAAGATTTGCTGATTCCACGCAGTTCGAGCGTACTCATAGTCCGGCCTTACGTTGAGATTGTGAATAAAGTATCCAGGTCAGCGGCAGCGACAGCAAAACGATCAGCAGCGCATAAGGCGAAGCCGCAACATAATCAATTTCACTGGTCAGCGCCCAGAACGCCGTCGCCAGCGTGCGGGTGCCGTTGGGTGCCAGCAATAACGTCGCAGTCAGTTCATTAGTGACCGCGAGGAAAACCAGCGCCGCACCGGCAGCGGCACCCGGTGCCGCAAGGCGCATCGTCGTGCTCCACAATGCCTGAAAAGGGGAACGTCCCAGGCTTCGGGCAGCGTTTTCCAGCTCTACCGGAGCCTGTGCAATTCCTGCCCGCAGATTGATTAATGCGCGCGGCATAAACATCAGCAGATAGGCGAACAAAATGGTGATTTCCGTCTGATAAAGCGGGCGTGCAATGCGGATAGTAATGGTGACCAGCGCCAGCGCGACGACAATGCCGGGCAGGGAGCTGGTGATGTAATTGCAGCCTTCCAGAAAGCGGTATAACCGCCCCGGATAACGCACCGAAATCCAGGCCATCGGCACCGCGCAAACCGTGGTGATTGCCGCACCGGCCAGCGCGTACAGCAGCGTTTGTTTCAGCGCGGGCCACAGTTGCGGATTAAGCCAGACATCGGTGCCGCCGAGATAAAGCCAGCGCGCCAGCGTAACAAACGGGACGCCGAGCGAAAGGGCGGTCAGCAGGACAGGCAGGCATAAACTCAGGGCTGTTATGCCGGTGCTCATCGGGCGCAAAATCTGCCGTCTGGCGCTGCCGGAGCCGACGCGGGCGTAGCGCGCTTTCCCGCGACTGGCGGTTTCCACCAGTAAAACGGCGAGACAGCACAGCGCCAGCACACCGGCCAGCATATTGGCGGCGGGGCCGTTAAACGTGGACTGAAACTGATCGAAGATCGCTGTCGTAAACGTATCGAAGCGGATCATCGCGTAAAGACCGTATTCGGCCAGCAGGTGCAGGGCAATCAGCAGTAGCCCGCCCCAGACGGCCAGTTTTAACTGCGGGAGAATCACCCGAAAAAAAACGGCAACAGGCGCTGAGCCTGCAGACGCTGCGGCATCTTCCAGCCCGGGATCAAGACGTCGTAAAACGGCGGCGGCGGGCAGATAGATAAAAGGGAAATAGGCAATCAGGGAGATAAATACGCCTGCGCCCAGCCCGTGCATTGACGGAACGAGGCTGATCCACGCGTAGCTTTGCACAAAAGCCGGAACCGCCAGCGGGGCTGTTGCGAGCAAAGACCAGATCCTGCGGCCGGGCAGACGGGTTCTTTCGGTCAGCCACGCCAGCGCAATGCCGGTGACGGCGCAAAGCGGCAGCGTGATGACCACCAGCAGCACGGTATTGGTCAGCAATTCGCCCACGCGAGGGCGAAAAACCAGTGCCTTAACCGTTTGCCAGCCGGTATCGAGGGTAATGCCGACCACGAATCCCAGCGGGAGCAACGACAGCAGGGACAATACCACCGCCGCCAGCACAATTCCGGCTCCTGCCCGGCGGGAGGAACCGTTGCGGCGGATACGCCATCTGGCGCGGACACCTTCGAGACTCATATTCGACATGATGATTAAGGCACGCTGCTCGTGAAAATTACTGCTGTTACAGCAGACCGGCTTGAGTCATTAAATCGACCACTTTCTTGCTGTTCAGCTTAGACGCATCCACTTTCGGCGCATCCAGTTCTTTAAGCGGAACCAGTTTCGGGTTAGACGCTGCGTTCACGCCAACGGCATATTCAAATGCGTCGTTAGTGCGCAGAATTTCCTGTCCTTGCTTACCGGTGATCCACTTAACAAATTCCTGCGCTTCTTTCTGATGCTTGCTGGAAGCCAGAACGCCACCGCCGGAGATGCTGACAAACGCGCCCGGATCTTTATGTTTGAAGTAATACAGCTGCGTATTTTTGCTGTTTTCACCGGTTTTGGCCTGATCCACAAAACGGTAGTAGTGATAGATGATCCCGCCGTCGATCTGCCCGGCGTTTACGGCTTTCATTACGGTGCTGTTGCCTTTATAGGCGGTGAAATTGGTTTTCATCGCTTTCAGCCATTCCAGCGTGGCTTTTTCGCCTTTCAGTTCCAGCAATGCGCTCACGATAGCCTGGAAATCCGCGCCGGAAGGTGAAGCCGCCCAGCGGCCTTTCCATTCCGGTTTTGCCAGATCCATCAGTGATTTTGGCAACTGTGCTTCGCTGATTTTTTCCGGGTTATAGACAAAAACGGTGGTGCGGGCGGCGATACCAATCCAGCGGCCATGCGCAGGACGGTAAGCGGAGTCCACCTGTTGCTGAGTGGCGGAATCGAGCGGGGCGAACAATTTGGCGTTATCCACCAGTACCATTGCCGGAGAGTTCTCGGTCAGAAACACGTCGGCCGGAGAGGCGCTACCTTCCTGCACCAGCTGGTTGCCGAGTTCGCTGTCGCCGCCGTTACGCAGCGTGACTTTGATACCGGTGTCTTTGGTGAATCCGTCGACCCAGGATTGCACCAGGTTTTCGTGCTGAGCGTTGTAAATGACGATGCCTTCATCGGCGGCGCGGGCAGTGAAAGCCAGCATCAGTGAGGAAGCGAGTAAAGCGACTGGCCCGAGTGAGGAAAAACGTAACTTCATAAGAAAATCCTTTAGAAAGAAAAAAGAAGAAGATAACGACGTCACTACATGTGCAAAGCGTGAAAATGCAAAAAGTTACACTGCAAACCATTCTGAAATTGATTCGTATTTAATTATGTAAAAACATCTCATCATCTTTCAGCCCCGCTTTATGACACATCCAAGATTAAGAAAACCTTAGGGACGCGATTCCTCTTCAAAAACTCTTTCTTCTTGCTGCCCGTATTGCCGGGGCGAACAACCCAGCGTGCGCTTGAACGCCGTGCTGAATGCACTTTCTGACTCATAACCCAACGACAATGCCACGCTGGAAACCGGTTCGTTGCCGTTTGCCAGCCGGTCTCCGGCCAGCAACATACGCCAGCGCGTCAGATATTCCAGCGGCGCGCTGCCGACGGCCTGCTTGAATTTAAGTGAGAAGACCGAGCGCGACATGCCTGCGTGTTCCGCCAGCGTCTGAACCGTCCACCGGTGCGCGGGGTTTTCATGCATCGCGTTCAGCGCTTTCGATAGCTGCTTATCCGCCAGTGCGGCAAACCATCCGTTAGCCCCGCGCTCCGGCGCGTTATCGACGTGCATCCGCAGCGCCTGCACCAGCATCATGTGCGCCATATGCTGCGCGATAAGCAAACCGCCGGGGCGTTCGTCGCGCAGTTCCTGCATCATCTGTTCTACCGCCCAGCGCAAACTGTCTTTGTCAGATTCTTTCGAGATATGTACAACCGGCGGCAGCATCGCCAGCAGGGTCGGGGCATTGGCTCCGCTGACGGCAAAACGGCTGCCGGTCAGGAAGAAATCTTTGCCGCCATTACACGACACCGTGCCGCCGCCGCGCGCCTGTTCAAAAATCGGCCCGGCATCGACCGGTGAAATACTCAGATCGCTGGCGAGCCGGAAAGGGCGGCCGCTGGGCAACACGAAACAGTCTCCGGCTTTGAGATGAACCGGTTCAGGCACCGATTCGACGGCCAGCCAGCATTCGCCGGTAATAATCGCATTGCATTTAATCGACTGATAATGAGAGGGAAATTGCACAGACCAGTCTCCGCCGGCTTCAAAGCCTTTGGACATATAGCTGCGCGGTTTTAGCAGCGACAGCACATCAGAAAGAGGATCCATCAGCGACTCCGGACGATTGCAAAGATATTACGGACATTAGCGCATAGATCGTCTTTTCTCCAGCCCCTATATTTCATGGCGTAGTTTTTCATTTTTTCAGTGAACACAGAGGTAATTGCCATGCGTGTATTTGTAACAGGAGCAACAGGTTTTGTCGGTTCTGTGGTCGTGGAGGAATTGCTGCGCGCGGGGCATCAGGTGCTCGGGCTGGCCCGTTCCGATGCGTCAGCGCAGGTGCTGAAAGCGGTCGGTGCCGGCGTGCTTCGGGGCAGTATTGAAGATCTGCACAGCCTGAAAGCGGGCGCGGCGCAGGCCGATGGCGTGATCCACACGGCGTTTATTCATGATTTTTCCAAATTTCTGGAGAACTGCGAAAAAGACCGGATGGCGATAGGCGCGCTGGGCGAGGCGCTGGCGGGAACGGAAAAACCGCTGATTGTGACGTCCGGCACGGCGCTGGTGAATAACGGCCAGCGGGTGACGGAAAAGGATTTGCCGGATCCGCAGGGCGGGAACCCGCGTGTGGCCTCCGATCTGGCCGTTGCCGCGCTGGCAGAACAGGGCGTGCGGGTTTCGCTGGTGCGCCTGCCGCCGTCCGTGCATGGCGCGGGTGACCACGGTTTCGTGCCGATGATCATTGCGATGGCGCGGGAGAAGGGTGTGTCGGCATACATTGGCGAAGGCGAGAATCTCTGGCCTGCGGTTCACCGGCTGGATGCGGCGAAAGTGTTCCGGATGGCGCTGGAAAAGGGCGCGCATAACGCGGTTTATCACGCGAATGCCGAGGAAGGCGTGCCGTTCCGCGAGATTGCAGAAATGATCGGCAGACACCTGAATATCCCGGTTGAAAGCAAAACGGCAGAAGCCGCCGCGGCGCATTTTGGCTGGTTTACCCACTTCGCGGGGCTGAATAATCCGACGTCCAGCGAGCTGACCCGCAAGGTTTTGGGCTGGAAACCCGAGCATCAGGGCTTACTGAAGGATATCGATACCGCCGGATACTTTGATTAATTCCTCACGTAAATCAGGCTGCGTTTGTGGCCTGATTTTAACTTCTCGCCGTGGTTTTAATGGTGTTAATTGCCTAAAAAACGCCCCGACTCACAAATCGGGAAGATAAAAACAATCCCTCATTGCCTGTCTGACGTTATGCGTTATGTTGATTTTTAGTTTCTCAAATGTAACTAGAGGTTAACAATAATGTCTAATAAATTACGTCTGTCTCTGATTGCTGCTTCTGTACTGATGTCTTCCTCTGCAATGTCTGCCCTGCCGCAGGGATATCCTGCCGATTACCAAAAAGTCGTCGATGCCGCGACCAAAGAAGGCAAAGTGGTGGTGTATTCCACCACTGACACCAAAGCCGCCGGCCCGCTGATCCAGGGGTTTGAGGCCACTTATCCGGGCATTAAAGTGGAATATAACGACATGAACAGCACTGAGCTGTACAACCGTTATATCAGTGAACAGGCGGCGGGTGGCACCAGCGGCGACGTGGTCTGGAGCTCTTCCATGGACACTGCGCTGAAGCTGGCGACCGATTACGCGCAGGAATACAAATCGCCTGAACAAGGCCAGTTGCCGAAATGGGCGGTGTGGAAAGACAAAGCCTACGGCACGACCTACGAACCGGTGGTGTTTATTTATAACAAACGCCTGATCCCGGCCGGTGATGTACCGGATTCCCACGCCGCGCTGGCAAAACTCATCGCCAGCCAGACTGAGAAATTCAACAAAAAAGTTACAACCTACGATATCGAGAAATCCGGCCTCGGCTTCATGCTTTCCGTGCAGGATTTCAAAGCCGATCCGAACTATTTCAAAACGCTGGCTGACGTCGCCAAAGGCGGTTTAGCCGTGCAGTCTTCCACCGGCACCATGATGGAAAGGGTGTCTTCCGGTGAAAACCTGATTGGTTTTAACATTCTCGGTTCCTACGCCGAAGCCCGCGCCAAAACCGATCCGTCGCTCGGCATTTCCTATCCGAAGGATTACACCCTGGTGCTTTCGCGCGTTTCCTTCATCAGCCAGCAAGCCCAACACGGCAACGCCGCCAAACTGTGGCTGGACTACGTGCTGTCTGAAAAAGGGCAAACCATTCTGGCAAATCAGGCCGACATTCCGTCAATCCGCAACGATATCGAAGGTAAAAACGACATCGACGGTCTGACCAAACTGCTAGGCAATGCGCTCAAGCCAATCCCGGTCGATGAAACCCTGCTCGAATACCTGCAACAGAAAAAGCGTCTGGATTACATCAAAGAGTGGCGCGCCGCAGCACAAAAATAATTTACCCGTCATCCTTCAAGCTGCGGGTGTGTTGGCTGCACTCGCTCACCCGAATCACTTACCTGTGTAAGCTCATCGGGATTCGTTCGATTGCCGCCTGCCCGCAGCTCGAATGATTTTGGGTAATTACGGCGGTGAAAACCGTCAGTTCTCTTGCCTGATTTCATTGTTCAGGGTTCCTAACCGAAGGGAAGTAACATGAATGCATTGCGCAGAAAGTGGCAAAGCTTGCCGCGTGGCATTGTGGTGCTGATAACCGCGCTGGTTATCTACATTCCGTTGTCGTTCATCGTGATACAAAGTTTTCTCTCCGCTCCGTTCTTCTCCCCGTCAAAAGAGTGGAGCCTCGAGTCTTTCGGATTTATTTTCACCGATCCGGATTTTTATAAGGCGCTGAGAAGCGGCTTCATTCTGGCCTTCGGGCTGGTGGTGATCGCCATTCCGCTGGGCGGTATTCTGGCGTTCCTGATGGTGCGCACCGATTTGCCGGGCCGCCGCGTGATTGAACCGCTGATCCTGGTGCCGATTTTCGTCTCGCCGATGGTGTTGGGTTTCGGTTACGTCGTCGCCGCCGGGCCGGTCGGGTTCTTCTCACTGTGGGCGCAGTCGCTGATCGGGTTCGTGCCGTGGAACATCTACGACATGTCGAGCATCGTGGTGATTGCCGGGCTGACGCACGTTCCGCACGCTTATCTGTACATCTCCTCGGCGCTGCGCAGCGTGGGTTCGGATGTGGAAGAAGCCGCGCGAACCGCCGGTGCCTCGCCGCTTCAGGTCATGACTGCCGTCAGTTTGCCGATGGTACGTCCTTCCATTTTATACGCCACCGTATTGCTGTTTTTCCTCGGGCTGGAAGTCTTCGGGCTGATGCTGGTTCTCGGCGACCCGGAAGGCAACATGGTGCTGGCAACTTACCTGTATCAGCTGACCAACAAACTCGGGACGCCGTCTTATCATCTGATGGCCGCCGTCGCGGTGGTGCTGATTTGCATCACCATTCCGCTGGTGATGTTGCAGCGCCGCCTGATGCGTACGGCGAACCGCTTCGTCACCGTCAAAGGCAAAGCCTCGCAGGCGCGGGCGTTGCCGCTCGGCAAATGGCGCTGGGTGGCCGGTGCGGTGGTGGCGTTCTGGCTGACCGTCACCATTGGCGTGCCGTTGCTGGGCGTGATGCTGCGCGCGTTTATTTCTAACTGGGGCGTCGGTGTTTCCCTGTGGGATGAGCTGTCGTTCAACACCTTCCGCACGATCTGGGAACAGCCGAACCTGCTGCGCGCGATCGTCAACTCGATGGCAATTGGTGTCATCGGTGGCGCGCTGGCGGTGGCCTGTTATCTGTTTATCGGTATTGCGATGCACCGCAAACCGGACGGCGTCACGCGTTTCCTCGATTACAGCGTACTGGTGCCGCGTGCGGTGCCGGGCTTGCTGGCCGGTCTGGCATTTTTGTGGGTATTCCTGTTCCTGCCGATGTGGCTGGATAACGCGCTCAAATCCGGCTGGCTTTCCGGGATGCCGTGGTCGCAGTGGCTGCGCGATAACCTGGTGGTCTGGCTGCGTTCCCTGCGCAGTACCATTTTCAGCGTCTGGCTGGCGTACACCGTGGTGTGGATGGCCTACGGTCTGCGGCTGATTTCCTCCACGCTGTTGCAGGTCGGCCCTGAGCTGGAAGAAGCGGCGCGCAGCACCGGCGCAACGCGCGGGCAGATTACCCGCCACGTCACCATTCCGTTATCGCGCTACGGCCTGATTGGCTCGTGGTTGCTGATGTTCCTGATTTTCGAGCGCGAATATTCCACCGGTGTGTACCTGTTATCGCCGGGGACGGAAACCATCGGCTCGATGCTGGTTTCCCTGTGGGCGGCGGGTGCTATCGACATCGTTGCCGCGCTCTCCTTTATTAACATCCTGCTGGTGGTGTTAGGTCTGGGTATTGCCCTTCGTTTTGGAGTCAAATTACATGATTGAATTATCGGTCGAGAATCTGCACTTAACCTACGGCGACAACCCGGTGCTCAAAGGCGTGTCGATGGATCTCAAACGCGGGGAAGTGGTGTCGTTGCTCGGGCCTTCCGGCAGTGGCAAAACCACATTATTGCGCGCCGTCGCCGGGTTGGAAAAGCCGACGCAGGGCACCATTATCATCGGCAAAAACAAAGTCTACGACGGCACGCCGCGCAGCGAAATTCCGGCGGAAGAGCGCAACCTCGGGTTGGTGTTCCAGTCTTACGCGCTGTGGCCGCACAAAACCGTGTTCAAGAACGTGGCGTATCCGCTGAAACTGCGCAAAATCTCGGCGGGTGAAATCACTCAGCGCGTGCAGGATGTGCTGAATCAGCTCGGGCTGGGGCATCTGGGCAAACGCCATCCACATCAGCTTTCCGGCGGACAGCAGCAACGCGTGGCGATTGGCCGGGCGCTGGTCTACAACCCGCCGGTGATTTTGCTCGATGAGCCGCTCTCCAACCTGGATGCCAAACTGCGCGAGGAAGCCCGCGTGTTCCTGCGTGAGCTGATCATCAAACTGGGGCTGTCGGCGCTGATGGTCACGCACGATCAGAACGAAGCGATGGCGATTTCCGACCGCATTCTGCTGCTCAATAATGGCAAAATTGAGCAACAGGGGACGCCGCAGGAAATGTACGGCTCGCCGAAGACCTTATTTACCGCCGAATTTATGGGCAGCAATAACCGCCTGCACGGGAAAATCACCGAAGTCCGCGACGGTAAAGCGCGGATTGAAGGCAGTGGCTGGACGCTGTGGGGGCAGGCGGGCGAAGGCGTGCAAACCGGGCAGGAAGGCACGGCGGTGATCCGCGTCGAGCGCGTGCAGCTGGCGGACGGGCCGGGCGATAATCAGCTGGAATTACCGCTGCTCACCAGCATGTACCTTGGCGACCGCTGGGAATATCTGTTCCGCACATCCGGCGATGATTTTGTGATCCGTGCGTACGGATCTGATGTGCGCGATCCGCAGCATTGTCATCTGGCGCTGCCGGAGCAGCACGTCTGGATTTTTCCCAAACAATAAGTGATTTCAGGGGGCTGCGGCTGAGTGGCTCCCTGAAATATTTCTGTCATTTTCTGCGAGTAAAATTCTGCTTCTTACTTAAATAATGCAGAATAATCATGAATTTAACTTCTCGTTCACTTATTGGTAAAATACCATTCAACAGATTGCTTCGATCTGGTTTCATCAAACGTCCACGGGGAATATTTTTTGGGGTAATTTGCGTTATTGCCCTGTTTTCTGCTTTGCAAATCTTCTCGACCGTCGTGCTGACCAAAATCCTTCAGGACGCGCGTAACAACGTCATCGCCACCGAAAGTCTGCGCCAGCAACAGGCGGTGATGGATAAGGCCCGCATGGAGCTGCTGATCGCCAGCGACAAGCTGAACCGCGCAGGGATTTATTACATGCAGGATAAGGAAACCGGTTCTGTCGGCAGCTGGAACAGCCTGATGCAGGAATCGCTGGATTCCCTGGCTGCCTCCCAAAAGGCGTTCGCGCAATTCAGTGCCATGACTAAAAATGCAGATCAGGCGGCTGCGGATCTGAAAGCCAGCTACCAGATGTTCTTCGACGGTCTGCATGAGCAGGCCGGTGGCCTGCAAAAAAACAACAATATCGATTCCTTCTTTGAAGTCCCCATTCAGGCGTTTCAGGATGATTTCAGTCAGAAATATTATGCTTATCTGGGCGTGAACGAGCACACCGCCACGTCCCTGAGCGACAACCTGTTACATGCGCTGACGCAGGCGAAAACGCTGTCTATGGGCGCTTTGGTGATTCTGGCAGCGATCGCCGTGCTGGTCTGGCGCGGTGTTTCAGCGTGGATTATCCGCCCGTTACAACGAATGATCGGACACATCAGTGTGCTGGCCGCCGGGGATTTATCCCGTGAGGTTGAAGACGATCGCGCCCGGGTGATTGAAGTGCGTGAGCTGGGTGTCAGCCTGCGTGACATGCAGCGCGGCCTGCAAAAACTGGTCAGTGAGGTTCGCGATGCGTCCTCGCATATCATGCTTAACATCAACCAGATGGCGAAAGGAAACGAAGAACTGTCCGCACAGGCCGCCATCCAGAGTGAAGAACTCCGGGCAGCCACTGAGCACATCACTCATCTCAATGAGCGGGTAAAAGAAAACGCTGCCCACGCGCAGCAGGCAACCCGGCAGGCCGAGCAGGCGAAAGGCGTGGCGACACGCGGCGGCGAAGTGATGGAGCAGGTGGATACGGCGATGAAAGAAATTGTCACCCAGTCTTCAGAAATGAGCAGCATCGTGTCAATGATCGACGGCGTTGCGTTCCAGACTAACATTCTGGCGCTGAATGCGGCGATTGAAGCGGCGCACGCCGGGCAGCACGGTCGCGGCTTTGCCGTGGTCGCCAAAGAAATCGGCTTACTGGCGCAAAAGAGCAGTCATTCTACGCGCGGTATTCACCAGCTGATTGATGATTCGGTGCAGCAGATCGGGCGCGGATCGGCGTCGGTCAGCGTACTGAGCCAGAGCCTGGAGGAAATCATCAACATCTTCAACGGCCTCAGCGCGCTGGTGAATGAAATTTCAGAAGCGACGTTGTATCAGGGGCAAAGCGTTCATGACGTGTCCGAACGTATTACCGCGCTCAACCATGTGACGCTGCAAAACGGCAAACTGGCCGATCACGCCGCGGCCTCCTCACAGCAATTGCTCGACCAGTCGCAGCGGCTGGAAAGGGCTGTGGCGCGTTTCGGGCTGGCAACGGCCTGATGCTCATTTATGCCAGACCAGCATGCTGCCTTCAGTGTGTCCGGTCACCGGATCGGTTGCCGGCAGCGGTACGGCGTTAACCGCTTTGATTCGGGCTGCCAGCAGAGGCAGTTCGTCATGGCATAAATCCGCTTTCACGTCCGGCGGGTAGGCACCGACCAGCATGAAATCCTCGTCGGCGGAAATCTGCTTGTGGCCGGTACCGGCAGGTAATAACAGGACATCGCCGACTTTCACATCAATAATCTTGCCGTGTTCACCGCCGAGCTGCAACTTGGCCGTGCCGGAAAAAACGCCCAGCACCTCATGCGTATTCGAGTGGAAATGCGTGAACGTATAAACCGGATAACGCCACTGAGGTGGCCAGCCGTTGGAGCGGAAAAGGTGTTCGAGATAATCGGCGTTATCGACAGCATCGGGCGGGATCACCCGGTGATATATCAGCACCGGTAATTTATTATTGGGTACACCGCCATCAGGCTTATCTATCAGCAAAGTGTCCACCGCAACCTCTCTGGCGTCCGCGAAGCCCAAACGGGGGATCGGCAACAGCGCCATCACCCCCAGCAAAGTCACAAACCGGCGTCGATCCAAATGCATCAGGAATAGCTCCTTGTCGCGCAATCAAAGGCTTACATCATTCATGTATAGAACAAAAATTCCCGAATATCCTCTTTTTGCAAACATAAAAAATGCGGGAGAACGGGGGGTTTCTGGTTATCAGAAAAAACTTAAAAATTGTAGCAATCAACAAATAGAAGTCATATTCGCTGGCTAATTTATTCATCTCTTCTAGTCTTAAAAGACAAAAAGTACTCAGGAGGAGAAGTGTATGAACAAGAAAATGTTAATTATGGTTGCTACAGCAGTTTCTGTACTGGCGGGGTGTCAGACTTATGACCGTGCAGCGAGTTATGTGAAAGAACCGGTGGTGAGTGATGTCAAAGTCGGGATGACGAAATCGCAGGTTCGTGCGATTGCTGGCCCGCCATCGACTGAGGCGACATTGATTCATGCCAAAGGGACTTGTCAGACTTACGCGGTTGCCCCGCGTGACGGTAAAGCGCAGACCTACTTTGTCAGCTTTAACGACACCGGTCATGTCATGAATAAAGGCTACCAGTCTTGTTCGGACTACGACAAAGATCCACAGGCCGCTCAGTAATACGGCCTGGCTTCTCCCCCGGCGAAGGGGGAGAAGCCCCATTCTCAGGCTTTCTCCGTCACAATCCTCACGCCGACTTTACTCACCTGATTCCCGTCCATTTCTGCAATCGTCCACGTCAGCCCGTCCCATTCGATATGGTCACCGATCACCGGTTCGCCACCCAGCAGGCGAATAACGAAGTGGCCCAGCGTTTGTGACTGATCAACGGAATCTTCCAGATTCAGGCCATACAGTTGTGAAATCGCATCCAGCGGTGCATCAGCCTGCAGGATGAAATCACCAAAGAAGCGGTCGTCGAGCACGACTTTATTGCTGTCGCTGAACAGTTTGCCCAGCTCCGGTAAATCTTTTTCCTGGCCGATCACACACAGAATATCGCCTTCTTTCAGGCGCGTGCTGCCGGTCGGATGCAGCATCTCCTTGCCACGAAACAGTGCCGCAATCCGCGTCGCCTGTGGCATTTGCAGGTCACGCAGCGCCGCGCCGACGCACCATTTGTCGGAGCCGAGCTGATACACAAAATGTTCCCAGTCGTTGTAAACGTCGATATCCAGCCCGACGCGGGAAATCGGCGTCGGTTGCGGCGGCACCAGCACTTTGGCTTTCTTGGCCGCAAAGCCCAGAGAGGTGCCCTGAAGCAACAGCGATACCAGCACGATAAAGAATGCGACATTAAAATACAGCGTGGCGTTCGGCAGACCGGCCATCATCGGGAAAACCGCCAGAATGATCGGCACCGCGCCTCGCAGGCCGACCCAGGAGATAAAGAAACGCTCGCGCAGGGTGAAGTTTTTGAACGGGATCAGGCTGACAAACACTGACAGCGGGCGGGCCAGCAGGATCATCCAAAGGGAAAGCGCCAGCGCGGCGAGGGCGATAGGCAGCAAATCGCTCGGCGTCAGCAACAGGCCGAGCACCAGGAACATCCCGATCTGGCTCAGCCACGCCAGCCCGTCGAAGGTCTGCAAAATGCCGTGACGGTTGCGGATCGGCATATTGCCCAGCATCAGGCCGCACAGATAGACCGCCAGAATGCCGCTGCCTTCCAGCGCCATGGTGGCCGCATAAACCAGCAGGCCGCCGCTGAATGCCAGCAACGGATAGAGCCCGGCCGCCAGGGTGATTTTGTTGATGAGTTTATGCAGCAGCCAACCGCCGCCGACGCCAAACACGATGCCGAGGCCAAACTGGCGCACGACGTCCACGACAAACATCAGGCTCAGCCCGTGTTCACCTTTGGAAATCATGTCGATAAGCGTGATGGTCAGGAAGACTGCCATCGGGTCATTGCTGCCGGATTCAATTTCTAACGTGGCGCTGACGCGTTCGTTCAGGCCTTTTCCGCCGATCAGCGAAAACACCGCCGCCGCATCGGTGGAGCCGATAATCGCGCCAATCAGCAAGCCCTGCATCAGATTGATGTGAAACAGCCAGGCGGCTGCCAGCCCGGTCAGCCCGGCGGTAATCAGCACGCCGACCGTCGCCAGCGACAGCGCGGGCCAGAGGGCAACGCGAAAGGAGGAGGCGCGGGTGCGCATTCCGCCATCGAGCAAAATCACCGCCAGCGCCAGGTTACTGACCAGATAGGCGGCCGGATAATTATCAAAGGCAATGCCGCCGATCCCGTCGACGCCCGCCAGCATGCCGATCGCCAGGAAAATGACCAAAATAGGGATGCCGAGCTTAGAAGAGAACGAACTGAGCAAAATGCTCGCTGCGACTAACAGGGCGCCAATAAAGAAAAGGGTATTAATCGTGCTGGCGTCCAAGAGAGATCTCCTTGTAAAGCTGTAAGGGCGCGGGGGAAGTGCGGTTGAGTCATCAATGACAACAGGTCTAATTTATCAGGAAAATGAGCGTCTTGCTGAGGTCATTTAGGATTTTTATTAGTTGCACTTAAGAATTAAAAACTATGCTTAAAGATGAGCAATGTCCATGAGTAGTGAACACAAAAGGAACTAAAAATGAGTGAATATACCGGTGTACGCCGCGAGGTGCTGAAAGACGGCGCGATAAAACATGTGGTTATCCGCGATGCTGGCGGTACTGAACAGGCGATCGCAGCAAAAGATTACATTTCGCAAGGGATCCTGCCCGATCTGAATGAGTTGCCCGAAGTCAGTACGGATAACGAATTTCCGGTCGCCGGAAAAGGGTAAGCCCCCTCAGGGCGCCTGCGGGGAAGGGGCTGTAGCCGGTTAAACGCCTAACCGGTCGCGCAGTGAATAATAAGCGGCGCCGAGCATGGTAAACGGCACCTGGAAGTTGCGGCCACCGAAGAACGGCATGTGCGGCAGGCGGGCAAATGCGTCAAAACGTTCCGCATCGCCGCGCAGCACTTCGGTAATCAGTTTTCCGGCCAGGTGCGTCAGCGTCACGCCGTGGCCGCTGTCGCCCTGCATATAGTAGATATTTTTTTCCAGCCGCCCGAACTGCGGCAGGCGCGAGAGTGTCAGCAGGAAATTGCCGCCCCAGCGGTAATCAATCTTCACGCCCTTGAGCTGCGGGAACGTGCGGTTGAGTTTTGGCAGGATCACCGAATCAATGTTTGGCGGATTCTTCCCGCCGTAGGTGACGCCGCCGCCGTAAAGCATGCGGTTATCGGCAGTCAGGCGGAAATAGTCGAGCAGATAATTACAGTCTTCCACGCAATAATTATTCGGCAGCAGGGAAAGCGCCATGTCATCTGACAACGGCTCGGTGGCGACAATCTGCGAGCCGCATGGCATGCTCAGACGCGTCAGGCGCGGCGCGAGCTGCTGGCTCAGATACGCATTGCCCGCCAGAATCACATATTTCGCTTTAACCGTGCCTTTCGCCGTATGCGCGATGGCCGGTTCGCCGTGTTCGATGCGCGTGACCGCCGAGCCTTCAAAAATGCGTCCGCCGTGACGGCGTATTGCTTCGGCCTCGCCCAGCACCAGATTCAGCGGATGAATATGCCCGCCATTTTTATCCAGCAGGCCACCGACATAACGGTCGGTGGCGATTTCGCGGCGAACGGCGCTTTCATCGAGCAGCGTCAGTTCGGTATGGCCGTAGCGGTTCCAGAGTTTTTGCTGGTCACGCAATTTATTGAGCTGTCTTGCGCTTAGCGCCGCAAAAATGCAGCCGGGGCGGTAATCGCAGTCAATGGCGTACTGATCGATGCGCTGACGGATGATGTTTGCGCCTTCGAACATCATACTGCCGAGCATGTCGGCGGTCTGACGGCCATAACGGTCTTCAATCACATCGATATCGCGACTGTAAGAATTGACCACCTGACCGCCGTTGCGCCCGCTGGCGCCCCAGCCGACGCGCGCGGCTTCCAGCACCACCACGTCGTAACCGGCTTCGCACAGGTATAACGCTGAAGAGATGCCGGTATAACCGGCACCGACAATACAAACGTCGCACTCAATATTGTCATTAAGCTCAGGCCACGGCGCGTGATCGTTAGCGGAGCTGGCGTAATAGCTGTCGGTGTGAGGCGCACCGGCAGCGCGGGGACTTCCTGTTTGAGCACTCATGATGACATCCTTCTTTTGGGTTCCCGTTATCAGCCCCAGAACGCTGACAACTAGAAGGTATTAGGGGTATGTGCGCTGACTATCCTGCAAATCCGCGTCGAAATATTACTGAAACTGTGTGGGTTCGCGGTGTTAATGGCATAGCTTTGGCCCGCACGCAGCGGGTAACTCTGACCGTTGATGGTTAAGATGATTTCTCCTTCGAGCAGGGTGCCGACTTCCTCTCCCTGATGCTTAATTTTGTCACCCGTTGTGCTGCCGGGCTGATAGGTTTCCAGCAGCATGGCGACCGTGTGGTTTGGCGTGCCGTTATGCACCATTCGCATCGAGACACCCTGGCTGCCGATCTCAATCAAATCTGCCGCATTAATGACGATTCTTGGTTCGCCACTTTTGCTTTCTTCGGCGAAAAATTCCGATAATGACAGCCCGTAAACCCGCAATAACTTTTGCAACGTACTGACGGCGGGGCTGACTTTATCCTGTTCGATGGTGCTGATGGCGCTGTGCGTCAGGCCAGACAACTCGGCGGCTTTACGTTGTGACATGCCCAGTTGCTGACGAATTTCAGAAAGCCGGCGACCCGGTGCCAGACTGACTTCGCTCATCCGTTTATTCCTCTTGTGCGCTCCGGGCCTGATGGCCTTTGCAACACGCCGCGATAAAAGCGTTAAACAGCTGACGGGAAACGGGATCCGTCAGGCTGTGCCATTCCGGATGCCACTGCACACCCAACGCAAACGGGTGGCCGCGGACACTCACGGCTTCCACCAGATTGTCCGGCGCACGGGCTTCGACAGCCAGTTCCGCGCCCAGACGTTTCGCTCCCTGACCGTGCAGGGAATTCACCTGAAACTGCTGATAATCGGGTAATAATTCTGAAAGTAAGCCGCCCGGTTCGATAAACACCGGATGCGCCAGATCGTACTGCGCGTCGTGCGGCAACGCCGTGTCTTCGCGGTGATCCATAAAGCCGGGTTCTTCGTGCACCTTGCGGTACAAACTGCCGCCGGTCGCCACCACCAGTTCCTGCAAACCGCGGCACGCGGCAAACAGCGGGATTTTTTTATCCAGCGTGGCGCGGATAAGCTGCAAACTCAGACGGTCACGGCCGGGGTCGGCCAGCGCTTCGACACCTTCTTCACCGTAACGGTGAGGCTCAATATTGCTCGGGCTGCCGGTGAGGAAGATGCCGTCCAGGCTGCGCAGGATCTGGTCTATCGCCCCGTCGCGTGCGGCCAGTTCATGTGGCAGGCAAACGGGCAGGGCACCTGCGTTAAAAATGGCGTCCAGATACTTTTCATGAACGGTGAGCGCAGGGTTTTCATCCACCGTGTTTTCGCACATCACTACCCCAATGACCGGTCTGTAGCTTGTCTGTTTTCCTGCGGATGCCGTGGAAAATATATTGCCCATAATACCGCCTCTTTGAGTTGATGAATGTGTCGCCTCAGCGTGCCTCCCCGCACGCAGCGGGTCATTGCCTGTCAATAATAATGAACCCTCATTGAACAATTTAGCAGCGTGATGGTGGCTTTTCAAACTGATATGTTGCGTGATTGTAGGTGTTGCAAATAGTTAATGTTACAGCTAGGGTTAATCATATGGCCTATATTTCGAGCACACTGGCGAGGCTCACAACCAATGAGAAGACTGCGTTGAACAGACCCATGAAACGGTAAGGCATAACCGGCAGGCACCATGGTGGTGCCGTTGAGACCGGAAACCAGCAAATGGCGGAAAACCTATGCAAACGACTGAACTGATGAACGATATTAAGAAAGAGATTAGCGAGAATGAGCCCCTTGCTAAGCCGGTGGAAGAGCGAAGTAGCGCGTTCCAGGATGAAGTATCTCAATACCTGGAGCGTCACCCGCTTACCCTGCACGTCGACGTCCTGCTCACCGATCTCAATGGTTCCTTCCGCGGCAAACGCATTCCCGTTTCAGCATTACGTAAACTCGAAAAAGGCTGTTATTTCCCGGCATCGGTCTTCGCCATGGACATTCTCGGTAATGTTGTGGAAGAAGCCGGTTTAGGCCAGGAACTGGGCGAGCCTGACCGCACCTGTATTCCCGTTCCCGGCACGTTAACGCCTTCGGCTTCCGACCCCGAACACATCGGCCAGCTGCTTCTCACCATGCTTGACGAAGATGGCACTCCCTTTAACGTTGAACCACGCAATGTGCTGAACCATATCTGGCAAACATTGCGCCAGCGGGGCTTATTCCCGGTGGTAGCGGTAGAGCTGGAGTTCTATCTGCTCGACAGGCAGCGGGATGCGGAAGGGTATATTCAGCCGCCGTGTACCCCCGGAACGCAGGAGCGCAGCCTGCATACGCAGGTTTATTCCGTCGATAATCTGGATCACTTTGCCGATGTCCTCAGTGACATTGACCGTCTGGCGCATATCCAGGGTTTACCGGCGGATGGCGCGGTGGCGGAATCCTCTCCGGGGCAATTCGAAATCAATTTGCACCACAGCGAAAATATTTTGCGCGCCTGTGACCATGCCCTGATGCTCAAACGTCTGGTGCGCCTGGTGGCGGAAAATCATGAAATGGACGCCACGTTTATGGCGAAACCGTATGACGACTATGCGGGCAGCGGGATGCACATTCATCTCAGCGTGCTCGATGACAACGGCAAAAACCTTTTCGCCGATGCGAACGGTAAAGATTCCGCGCTGATGAAACGTTCACTCGCCGGGATGATTACCCTGATGCCCGCGTCCATGGCCGTTTTAGCGCCCAACGTGAATGCCTTCCGCCGCTTCCAGCCGGGCATGTATGTCCCGACCCAGGCGTCGTGGGGGCACAATAACCGCACCGTTGCACTGCGCGTGCCGTGCAGCGGAATTGCCGATCACCGTGTGGAATACCGCGTGGCCGGTGCCGATGCCAATCCATATTTAGTGGTTGCCACCGTGCTGGCCGGGATGCTTTACGGGCTGGACAATGATTTGCCACTGCCCGAACCGGTGACGGGGAATGGCCTTGAGCAGGAGGGGATCCCGCTGCCAATCCGCCAGAGCGATGCGTTATATGATTTTGATGAGCAACCGGCGCTGAAAAAGATCCTCGGCGAACGTTTCTCGCAGGTTTATCACGCCTGTAAATCCGATGAACTGTTGCAGTTCGAACGGCGGGTGACAGAAACAGAGATCGACTGGATGCTCAGAAACGCCTGATTCCCGTCATCTCTGGCGTTGCCGCTATGCTGGCCGCGCAGAATGTTTAAAATCGGAAAAGAATTTGTAACTTGCAGCCTCTGAATGTTGTCATTCATGCGTGATTTGTGCAAAATACGCGGCACTGCAGATAACCGACGCTTAAAGGCGCCGGTTATTTTTTTTGTATGTGCAGTACCCAAACTAATTCAACAGAGGCCGGACCCAGATCCGGATAGATAACAAGGTTCGTGTGCGACCCCAAATTAAAAACGGTCGCCACTATGAGGAAATGTAACATGGGGCAATACTTCAAACCTGTACCGGTGCCCGCCGGTGCTTCTTTCAGCTGCGGCCAAATTCGCACAGCCTTCACCTCCGTCATCAGCGATGTGAAGATCTATCCCCCGTTTACTGGTAATAACTCACGAAGTTTTCCCTGTACGTTGCTTTCAGAGGCGTTTAAACGCCCGGTGTCTGCAATTCAGGGAGGGCTGAGCCATGTCTGCTAACACTTCTGCCGCTCCGGCGACTCAGCGTGTACAACTGCGTAAAACCCTGACGCTGGTTCAGGTTGTGATGATGGGTCTGGCCTATCTGCAACCGATGACCATCTTCGATACGTTCGGCATTGTGTCCGGCCTGACCGATGGTCACGTCGCGACGGCGTACATCTTTGCGCTGATCGCCGTGCTGTTTACCGCCGTCAGCTACGGCAAACTGGTGCAGCGTTTCCCGTCTGCCGGTTCTGCTTACACTTACGCGCAAAAAGCCATCAGCCCGCACGTCGGCTTTATGGTCGGCTGGTCATCATTGCTGGACTACCTGTTCATGCCGATGATCAACATCCTGCTGGCAAAAATTTACCTGGAAGCTATCTTCCCGGGCGTACCGTCGTGGATCTTCGTGACCGCGCTGGTCGCGATGATGACCGCGTTCAACCTGCGTGGCATCAAGATTGTTGCCAACCTCAACAGCATCATCGTTGTGGTTCAGGTCGCGATCATGGTGGTCTTCCTTGGCCTGCTGGTCCGTGGCGTTTACATGGGCGAGGGCATGGGCACGCTGGCGACGACGAAACCGTTCTTCAGCGAAAACGCGCATGTGGTGCCGATGATTACCGGCGCAACCATCCTGTGCTTCTCGTTCCTCGGCTTCGACGGCATCAGCTCGTTGTCTGAAGAAACGCCAAACGCGGGCAAAGTCATTCCGAAAGCGATTTTCCTGACCGCGCTGATTGGCGGCGTGATCTTCGTTGTCGTGTCTTACTTCCTGCAACTGTACTTCCCGGACATCTCGCGCTTCAAAGATCCGGACGCTTCACAGCCTGAAATCATGTTGTACGTGGCCGGTAAGTTCTTCCAGTCCGTCATCCTGTGCTTCAGCTGTGTCACCGTTCTGGCATCCGGCATGGCCGCGCACGCGGGCGTTTCCCGTCTGCTGTACGTGATGGGCCGCGACGGCGTATTCCCGGAGAAAGTATTCGGTTACGTGCATCCGAAATGGCGTACCCCGACGTTCAACGTTCTGCTGGTCGGTGTTGTGGCGATGTCTGCCGTGACCTTTGATCTGGTGACCGCCACGGCGCTGATTAACTTCGGTGCGTTAGTGGCCTTCACCTTCGTGAACCTGTCGGTGATTTCCCAGTTCTACATTCGTGAGAAGCGTAACCGTACGCTGAAAGACCACATCAACTACCTGGTCCTGCCGGTCATCGGTGCGCTGACCGTCGGTGCGCTGTGGCTGAACCTCGAAGCCAGTTCGATGACGCTCGGCCTGGTGTGGGGCGCGATTGGCCTGGGGTATCTGGCGTTTATCACCAACGCGTTTCGTAAGCAGCCGCCGCAGATGAGCGGGGAGATAGCGCCGGAAGCGTGATTTATAGCCCTTTGAAAAGGGCTGAAACTTTTTGTTTTGCAGGAGGCCGCTGTAAATTGGCGGCTTCAAAAACAAAATTCAAAGTCGTGGGCGTCGGCCCACACCGACCAGAGGGAGAATAAACCTTCTCCCTCTGGACTCCCGCGTTTTTCAACTGCGCGCTATCGCTCGCTGGCTATGTTTCAGATACCACGTCTAGTGCCGCAAACGCCGCCGCTGCGCGGTCCTCTCATTTCAGGTTCGAACCTGCTCGAAAAAAGACTCTCGCTGTTTCTCACCGTTCATTCGACGTCGTTTTGAAAGCGGCCAAAAACTTTCTAGTTCGCAACCTCACCGATGATTGTTATTTAATAAATGAGTAACCGTTTCAACCGAAAGTAAAATAAGAAACAGAATGCCGTTGAATTTAGTTAAGCCAGTGGCCGCTGTCAGAAATTTTGCTGAATGAGTGTTTCGAGACCTGTGGCTCGAAACCGAGTGAGGGAACCGCGCAGCGGCAAGATTTCGCGGCAATAGCCGGGTTGCTGAAACATAGCCAGCGAGCGATAGCGCGGAGTTAAAAAGCGTGGGAGATCAAAGAGGGAGGCGCTTTCCTCCCTCTTTGGTGGTTTCGGCGCAGTGCGTTAAGTGATCACTGCAATTGAGAAACCGAAAAGTTCTCGGTCAGCCCGCACTGCCATTGAGAAACCGAAACTTTCTCGGTTAGTGTTGAAAAGCCGCCAAATTGCCGCGGCCTTCGGCAAATCAGGAAACCAATTTCTTCCCGTACTCAAACAGCGCCCCAAGAAGCGCGATCTTCTCCGCATCCCCTTCATACAAGTTGTAGAGCGATTCAAGCTCTAAAATGTACGCCTGAACACGCTCATCCGTGAGCTTCATCTGCCGGTGTAACATCCAGCGTTTTTGCTCGGCATCCGTCAGTGTGACGGGGTAATTTCTGGCTCTGAACCGGAACAGCAGCGGTTCGATACGTGAATCATTAAACGTCAGATCTAATGCGGGAAGATTCTCCGGACGTGTCTCCAGGATAATCCGCATTGCGGCGCGGTCGGCGTCGCTGAAGAAACCGTCGTACAGACGGGCATCGACATCGTCGGAAGCGGTAAACGGCTCGGCTTCGGCAAACATCGTCACCACTTTTTCACGCACCTGCGGGTTCTGGCGCAATATCTGAAGATTCTCCAGACAGCGCTGGCGGTCAATGCCCAGACGCTCGGCGTTTTCCGGCAACAACGTTTTTGCCGGGGCCAGCACCGGACATTTATTGATGTGCAACAGTTTGATCGGCAGCGGAGATTGCCCGGCCTGCAAACTGTCGCGGCGGCTGTACAAGCGCTCGCGCATCTGGTCGGGGTCGAGATCTAACAGCGTGGACATATCGCCTGCCAGATCGCACATGATCACGGCGTTTTTGTTTTCAGGATGCCAGGCCAGCGGCGCGACCCACGCGGTATTGCCGCGTGCTGCGCCGAACATGCCGGAAACGTGCACCAGCGGTGCCATCGACGGAATATCAATCAACGTATTGAGTTTGTGCTTGCTGCGGTGTTCGAGCAGGAAACTGAACAGACGCGGTTGCGCCTGTTTAACCAGCTTTGCCATCGCAATCGTGGCGTAAACATCGGCCATCGCGTCGTGGGCATTTTCATGTTCGATGCCGTTGGCTTTGGTCAGATGTTCAAGACGGAAACTCGGAAAACCGTCGTCGTTTTCCGGCCAGTTGATGCCTTCCGGGCGCAGCGCGTAACAGGCGCGCATCACATCCAGCAAATCCCAGCGGGAATTACCGTTCTGCCAGCTGTAGGCGTACGGGTCGTAAAAGTTGCGATAAAGAATATTACGGCTGACTTCGTCGTCGAAACGGATGTTGTTGTAGCCCACAATGCAGGTGCCCGGCATGCTGAAGGCTTTATGGATTTGCGCCGTGAACTCCGCTTCGATCACGCCGCGTTCCAGCGCAATCTGCGGGGTAATTCCGGTGATCATCACCGCTTCCGGCTCCGGGAGGTAATCATCAGAAGGGCGGCAATAAATCACCAACGGTTCTTCGATGATATTGAAATCTTCGTCGGTTCTCACCCCGGCAAACTGTGCCGGACGATCCAGAGCCGGGTTTTTGCCAAATGTCTCGTAATCGTGGAAGTAGAAGGTCTTTTGCGGCTTGTCTGACATGGTTTAAGCAGGCCTTATTCAGTCGAAGGCACTTTAAGTCAGCATGAGAAAGAGGTGCTTTCGCATGCTGACAAAGTATGGGGAAATCACTGCCGGAAAGAATATCACGGCTGGGGCTGATACTGAATGTTAGCCTGATTACCGGGGGCAATCATTCAACGCGCGAGACCGCCTTTTCTGTTGCTAATGTATTGAAATGATCAGCCTGCAGGGTGACGTGTTGGCTGGCGGGCATTGTCCAGCCCAGCTGCGTCGCGATATCCTTAATGGCACTGCACAGGGTGTCAGACGTTATCTCATCAATCCGTTTACCCGGTGATAAAATCTGTAGCGCATTATCATATCCGGGCCCCCAGACAATATTATTCTCATTGCCGCACCCAAATATTTTATTGTTATAAAGGCAAATTAAGTTCTTATCGTAAACTTTGCATAAATGGACAATAGAAGTGTCGGGGGAGATCACTAAATCTGCGGCCTTAATCAATGCAGCTGCATGCAAAAATGAAGGTGAGGGGAATTTAACCCCCGGCGGGGTGGCTATTTTTTCCAGCTGTGACGGGGTGCCAATAAATACGACCGTCTGCCCCAGTGTTTCCTGAATATATTCTGAAACCTCAGTAATCTGTTGTGCAGACATATCCCGGGCGTGCTCAGTGGCATAGGGGTTGATAACCACTAACTTCCCGGGTTTTAATGCAGAGATGAATTCTGCTGTGGCAGATTTTATTTTTTCAGGGATGGTCAGTGCATAGGCATAGTTATTATTAATGATGCCCAGGTTTTCCAGTATTTTCTGATGCTTACAACTGATGTGTTTTTGGGGTTCTTCGTAATTTACTGAGATATCGTAAATTTTGTAACCGTTCTGGTTAATACCCATTGAAACTTTTGGATTCAGCGTTTTGATTATTCTGAATCTGAGCGGGCTCAGATGGTTTTTTTCATTAATGTCGATCAGCAAATCATAATGCACTTTATATTCATTGCGAAGGGCCGATAAACCTTCAAAGATGATCACTTTACTGACAGAAGGAGAATTTTCGAAAATGAAAGAGGTTCTCTTTTCGCATAATAACGTCACAGAATGCCCCTGTTTATGGAGGGAGCAAATTAAACCTGTTGTGACAATAGCATCACCAATGCCAAACCCATTGCACAGAACAATAATATTCATTTTATCAGTCAAAACAGGAGATGCTGAGCGCTTTCTCTTGTCCAGGAAAAATAACTTGGCATTAAGCTTAATCTTTTTCAGGAAAATATTCTTTTCCCGGTTTAATCTTCTGAGTCTCTGCAATGGCATTCTTTATTTTCCCTGCAATGCATCCGCTATCATATTAACTGTTATTGTTTTTTATAAGAATATTCCTATATGGTATCCAGCGCAGGTAAGTGAAGTCAACTGTCTGACGTTTTCTGGCGAATTTCTTTCACTCTATTGACATGCTGTTTGATGTTTCCTGCCGAAACCTCATACATGTCCCCGCGGCGGAAATTTTCAGCATCAATCCGCCAAAAGCCTGACATAAGCAGGGTGATCCCCTCCGGCAACTCGGCTAAACTACTGCACTCTTTGAATTTGCGCCTTACGGCAGGCTTAACGTGCGTCTCGACAAGAAAATATCATCGCTGGATAACGTCATTTACCGTAACTATCGCATCACTCACGCTTTGCGCATTGCTGTCGCATTTCTGCTGACTTTCCTGATTGTAAGACTGACCGAAATCCCTGAGGGCACCTGGCCGCTGATCACGCTGGTGGTGGTGATGGGGCCAATTTCTTTCTGGGGCAATGTGGTTCAGCGTGTTCTGGAGCGGATCAGCGGGACGGTGCTGGGCTCCGCTTCCGGGCTGATTGCCCTGTGGCTCGAGCTTTACTCGTTGCCGCTGATGCTGGTGTGGTGCGGCATTGTGATGTTTATCAGCGGGTATCTGACGCTTGGCAGGCGGCCGTATATGGCGCTGCTGATCGGTATTACGTTGGCAGTGGTGTGCGGGGCGGGGCCGGGTGACATGAATACTGCGCTCTGGCGCTCCGGTGATGTCATTTTCGGTTCCCTGCTGGCGCTGTTTTTTGCCAGTATCTATCCGCAGCGCGCCTTTATCCATTGGCGTATGCAGATGGCGGATTACCTGATGTCGCTGAACAAACTCTACAGCGCGTGGTTGTCGCCTAACATGCTCGAGCGCCCGCATCTGCACGGTAAGCTGAAAACGACCATGAGTCAGATGGTGAAAATGCGCTCACTGTTTGCGCCAGCCAGCAAAGAATCGCATATACCGCGTGAAGTGTTCGATGCGATCCAGACGCTTAGCCGCAACCTGCTGTGTACGCTGGAGCTGTTGGCCGATGCCTACTGGAGTTCCCGTGAAAGCCATTTCCTGATGCTCAATGCCCGCACGTTGCGGAGCGCGCAACTGCTGATGCTCGGGACACTGGAAAAACTCAGCCTGATGCTGCTTAACGGGACGAAAGGTGATGAGCTTAAAATTAATACCCAGCTCAATGAGTCAGCGGAAGAGCTGAAAGCCCTGATGGCGGAAATGAATGCAGCGGATAACCATCTTGAGGCGCAGGTCTATGGCTATGTCTGGCTCAGCATGCAGGTGGCCGAACAACTGAAATCGATGGGGGATCTGATCACCATGACGATGCAAAAAGAAGACGCTCAAATTACCCGCGGTAAAACGACGAAAGCATGAAGGGATTTTTGTCTGCGGCGTAAAACGGGTAAGATGAGGCAATTGGACGATTATCTGAGCGCGCAGGCCGTTTTTTGCTACGCTAGTGGGTGGCGAAACGGGGTGCGACAAGTCAGTCACTGAATCTGTGTAACTTAATCGAAGGTGTTAAAATGGACAATATCAATAAGCCGAGTTTCCAGGACGTTCTGGAGTTTGTGCGCATTTTCCGTCGTAAAAACAAATTACAACGCGAAATCGCTGATAACGAAAAGAAAATTCGCGATAACCAGAAACGTGTTCTGCTGCTCGACAACCTGAGTGATTACATCAAACCAGGAATGAGCATCGACGAAATTCAGGCAATTATTGCCAGCATGCGCGGCGACTATGAAGATCGTGTTGATGACTACATCATCCGTAATGCCGATCTGTCGAAAGAACGTCGTGAAATGTCTAAAAAGCTGAAAGCTATGGGCGAAATCAAAGCCAACGAAACCAAATAATTTCGTTGCTGCTTTAAACAAAAAACCGGGTTTTACCCGGTTTTTTTACGCCTGTGATCCGGTAAATATTACGCCCGAAGATAACGCTGTGGCGTTTCTCCGAGCGTTTTTTTGAACATTGAAATGAACGCGCTCGGGCTGTGGTAGCCCAACTGACTGGCGATGCTGACCACAGTTTTCCCTTGCGCTAACTGCGCGACGGCTTCCGCCAGGCGCAGTTGCTGACGCCATCCGGCGAACGTCATGCCGGTCTGTTCGCGAAAAAGCCGGGCGACGGTGCGTGAACTGGCACCAACTTTGGCACCCCAAAAATCGAGTGTATCGTTGTTGTCCGGCGCGGCCAGCATCAGTTCGCAGATATTGAGCAGACGCCGGTCAGTGGGCAAGGGCACACTGCACACCGCGCTGGTTTTGGCGTGACGCAGTTCGTCGAGCAGCAGCGGGGCAATGAGCTCCGCACGCAGCGGATCGGGCGCGACCGGATCCTGCGCCTTCAGCATTGCCTGAACCAGTTCATTCATCAGCACGCTGACCTGCAGGCCCCGGCACTGCGGCCATAATTCCATTGCAGTTTGTGGGTCAATATATAAGCTGTACGTGCGGATATCGCCGAGCGCATGGAATTCATGCGGTAAATCGGACGGCAGCCAGATGGCGCGCAACGGCCCGAGTGTCCATGAAGCCTGCGGCGTCAGGACCCGTACGACGCCTTGCGTGCAAAACATCAGCTGCGCCGCCGTATGAGAATGCCAGTTTTCACGGGTCTGATTGCGGTACGCCGCAGACCGTGCAACCAGAAGGGGAGCGGTAGCCTGACTGCCGAGGCCATACCCTTTACGCCAGATTTTGTCCATTTCCAACAATCGCTCATCTATTACGTCAAAATTGCCGAATTGTGTCTGTTACGCGCTATTCCCTGGCAAAACATCTCAGACAGTCTATCCTGTCGTCTTTTAAATTAAAACTTAATGATTATCATTTGTATCCTCATTTTTGCCATTTTGAACACTTTTCGGGGATACACATGCAGGGTAAACACCGCTTCACGCTTAAACCGGTCAGCGCCGCGCTGATGATGTGCTGGATGGCAGGGCAGGCGCACGCCGCAGATAAAACGGCGACTGCTGTTTTGCCGACGGTCACGGTGACCTCGGACGCTGCACAGGATGATGCCGACACGTTTGTGGCGAAAAAAGCCAGCGGTGCGACCAAAAGTGACCGTCCGCTGATCGAAACCTCACAGAGCGTTTCCGTGATTACGCAGGCGCAGATTGCGTCGCAGGGCGCGAAGAATGTGCCGCAGGCGCTGCGTTATCTCGGTGGTGTGCAATCCGAAGCCGGTGGCGCAGATTACCGTTTCGACACGATTGTGATCCGGGGTTTTAACGCCGACGAATATCTCGATGGCTTACGTTTACCGACGGTGACCTACTGGTCGCGCCCGAATTATGATGCCTATTTACTTGACCGTATTGAGGTGGTGAAAGGGCCGAACTCCGTGCTGTACGGGCAGACAAGCCCTGGCGGCGTGGTGAACCTGGTCAGCAAACGCCCGACGGCTGACCCCTATCACGAAGTGTATATTACCGCCGGAAACCACAACCTGATGGAAGGCGGCCTGGATTTGTCCGGTGCGCTCGATGACGACCAGCACTGGCTTGGCCGCCTGACGGGCACGATGTCCAAATCCGATACGCAGGTTGATGATACAAAATACAAACATTATGACATCGCACCTGCGCTGACCTGGCAGCCGGACAGCAACACCAGCCTGACGTTCCTCAGCCAGTTCCGCAAAGATCCGGACACCGGTTTTTACAACCAACTGCCGGTGGAAGGCACGCTGGTGAACAACCCGAACGGGCATATTTCTTCCAGCTTCTACGGCGGTCAGCCGGGCTTTGATAAATACTCCCGCCAGCAGGCCAGCGTTGGCTACGAGTTTATGCATCATTTCGATGACGTCTGGACGGTGCATCAGAACCTGCGTTACCTGCAAACCAAAAGCGATTACAAGATGGTGTACCCGTTTGGCGTTGTCGCCAGTGCGCCGGAAGTTAACCGCTACAGCATGCACATTATGGAAGAATTCAAAGCCTTCGACGTCGATACCCGCTTGCAGGCCAAATTCGATACCGGCCCGGTTAATCACGATCTGATGTTTGGTGTGGATTATGTGCACGACGACCTGCGCCAGAATGCCGGTTACGGCAGTGCATCGCCCCTGAATTATCTGGATCCGGATTACAGCACGCCGGTGGCCGATCCGGCGATCACCAGCCATAACCGTCTGTTTATGACGCAGACCGGCTTCTACGCACAGGATCAGATGAAGTGGCAGAACTGGCTGCTGAATCTGGGGGGACGTTACGACGAAGCGCAAACGCGCAGCACGGATCTGGTGGCAGAAGACCGCACGGAGCTTAACGACTACGCCACGACCGGCCGGGCAGGGCTGATGTATTTGTTTGATAACGGTATTTCGCCGTATGTCAGCTATGCCACTTCATTCCAGCCGCAAACCGGCACGTCTTACACCGGCACGGCGTTCACGCCGACCAAAGGCAAACAGTCCGAAGCGGGTGTGAAATATCAGCCGAAGGGGCTGGATGCGCTGTTCACGGCCGCGGTTTATGACCTTAAACAACAGAACGTTCTGACCGCCGATCCGGATCATCCGAACTACTCGGTGCAGACCGGTGAAATCCGTTCGCGCGGCATTGAGCTGGAGGCCAAAGCCAACATCACGCCGGACTGGCTGGTCAGCACGTCTTACGCCTACACCGACCCGGAAGTGACGTCATCCAATGACGGCAATCAGGGCAATTCCCCGGTCGGGATTGCGCGGCACACGGCGGCATTGTGGAGCGAATATGCCCTGCGCGGCGTGCTCGATGGCCTGAGCGTCGGCGGCGGTGCGCGTTATGTCGGCACCAGTTATGCCAACAACGCCAACAGCCTGAAAGTCCCGGCGGTCACTGTGTTTGACGCCATGGCGCGCTACCGCTGGCAGCAATGGCAACTGGCCATGAATGTGCAAAACCTGACGGACAAAGAGTACCTGAACTACTGTCAGGATAACGGCTGCCACTACGGCCTGCGCCGTCAGTACATGGCCACCCTGAGTTATCAGTGGTAACGATGAACCGCCGTCAATTTTTGCGGCACACCCTGGCCCTGAGCATCGCATTGCCGGTGTTCTCAGGGCTGGCGGCTCCGTCCGTTTTGCCGCGCTGGGTTATTCTCAACTGGGGGCTGACCGAAATGGCGCTGGCGCTGGGCATCGTGCCGGCCGGCGTTGCAGTACCGGTCTGGTACCGGCGTTTGTACCGCGAGCCGCAGCTTCCGGCGGGCGTGGCTGACGTCGGGCTTTTGTATCAGCCAAATTATGAAACCCTGCGCGAACTCAGGCCTTCCCTGATTCTGATCACGCCAGCGCACCAGATGGCCGATGCACAGCTGGGCACGATTGCGCCATTGCTGGTCCTCGAGACCGACAGCCCGCAGCCGCTCGCGCAGTCAAAAATCAATATGCGCCAGATGGCCGCCGCCGCCGGTCAGCCTGCGCGGGCCGAACGGGTGATTGCCGGTGCGCAGGCGCGTCTTGAGAAAGCGCGTCTCGCCGCGCAGCCCTTCGCCGGAACGCCGCTTTATCTCGCCAGCGTGGTGGATATTCTCCATCTGCGCCTGTTCAGTCAGGGCAGTTTGTTTGATGACGTGCTGCGCGTGCTCGGGCTGACCAATGCCAGCCAGATGTCCGCCAGCCCGCAGGGGGCGACGCTGATTTCGCTCGATCAGCTGGTGTCGCAGGGCGCGGGGCGCGTGGTGCTGATCCCGTCTTATCCGCAGACCGACCCGACGACGCAAATCGGTTCCCGCCTGTGGCAGAGCCTGCCGTTACTGCAAAAGCAAAATCTGCTGATCCTGCAAGACGGCTTGCCGGAAAACGGCGCACTGCTGACGGCGGTAGGTTTTGCCGAAAACCTGGTGCAGGCGTTACTGCAAAATCACGGAGGGCAGGCCGGATGACGCGGCTATTTTCTCTGCATTCTCCCGCCCGGCTGTGTGCGCTGCTGTATCTGGCCGCACTGCTGCTCAGCGCGCAACAGCTGACGCAACTTTTACCGCTGAACCAGTGGACGGGCACGCTCACGCACGCTTTCGCGCAACCGTCGCCGCGCCAGATTGTGATTCAGGACATGTGGTTGCCGCGTCAGCTGATGGCGTTGCTGTGCGGAATGGCGCTGGCGCTGGTCGGCGTGGTGATGCAGCAGGCGCTGCGCAATCCGCTGGCGGAACCGATGACGCTCGGCGTGGCGTCGGGGGCGACGCTGGCGCTGACGCTGACCGCGCTGATGGCTCCGGCATGGCTGATGATCGGACGCGAATGGCTGGCGCTCGGCGGCTCGGTCATTGCGCTGCTGACGGTGTTTGTGCTGGCGTCGCGGCAGGCGTTTTCGCCGCTGGCGCTGATCCTCGCCGGTATGCTGGTCAACCTGTATTGCGGTTCCGTCACGTTACTGATGTCGATTATTTACGACCAGTCTCTGGCAGCGATTTTCATCTGGGGCGGCGGTTCGCTGGTGCAGCAGGATTCGCACGCATTCTGGTGGCTGCTGCCGCGCGTTTTGTTTTGCCTGATCCCCATTTTGCTGATGCTGCGCCCGCTGAGCCTGATGTCGCTCAATGAACAGGTGACGCGCTCGCTCGGCATATCGCCGGGGTTCGTGCGCAGCGTCGTGTTGCTGGCGGCGCTGGCGATCAGCAGCCTGGTGATCAGCCAGGCCGGTGTGATTGGGTTTATCGGGCTGGCCGCGCCGCACCTTGCCGCGCTGGCGGGCGCACACCGGTTACGCCAGCGGATACTCTGGTCGCCGCTGGTCGGCGGCGGATTGCTGTGGCTGACCGATCAGGGCGTCAGCCGCCTGACCGGATACCACGGCCTTCTGCTGCCGACCGGCATGATGACCGCGCTGGCGGGCGGGCCGCTGCTGTTGTGGTATCTGCCGCGCGTCCGCAGCGTGCCGGTGCAGGCTATTAAAGACAGCCTGCACGCCGCAACCGCCACTGTCGCGAAACCGCGCACGCTGTGGGTATTCATCCTGCTGCTGGCGGGGATCTTTTTCTCGCTTGACGTCGGGCGCAGCCTGAACGGCTGGCATTTCAGCGGCTGGCCGGAGTTCCTGCAACTGATGCCGTACCGCCTGCCGCGCATGGTCGCCGGGCTGACGGCGGGCGTGCTGCTGGCTGGTGCGGGTGTGCTGATTCAGCGCGTCACCGCCAACCCGATGGCCAGCCCGGAGCTGCTGGGCATCGGCGCGGGGGCGTCGCTGGGGATCACCGTTTTACTGCTGATTCAGCCCGCAGCGGGCATGGGTGGCATCATGCTCAGCAGTGCCGCCGGGGCGTTTATTACCCTGATGATCACGGCCCTCAGTTTTCGCCAGGGTCGGTTTCATCCCCAGCGCGCTCTGCTGTGCGGGCTGGCGATCACGGCGATTTTCCAGTCGGTGGCGGGCGTCGTGATGAGCAACAACGGCATTGCCGCCAACATGTTGCGCCAGCTGATGACCGGTTCGACGTATTACGTCACCACGCCGATGGCCGCCGCCGGTTTGCTGCTGGCCGTCTTTTTGCTGGCGCTGACGCCGCTGCTGCGCCGCCATCTGCAGTTACTGCCGCTGGAGTCTGTGCCTTTTTCACTGGGGATGCGGGTGCCGCGCGCGCGGTCAGGCGTGATGGTGCTGGCCGCCGCGATGACCGGTGTGGCAACGCTCATCGTCGGGCCGCTGTCGTTTATCGGCTTGCTCGGGCCGCATATCGCCCGTCAGCTGGGTGCGCGCAGGCCGATGTTACAGCTGCTGCTGGCGGTAATGATTTCGGCGTTGCTGATGGTGGTGGCCGACTGGCTGGGGCGAAACATGTTATATCCGCGCCAGATCCCGGCCGGGCTGATGGCGACATTAACCGGCGGCCCGTGGCTGGCCGTTCTGCTTTACAGGCAACAACACCGTGGATAAAACGCTTTTCCAGAGAGATAAAATGCAGTTAATGACTTTCCTGTTTCGCAGCGCGGGCGGCTGGCTTATCGTCGCGCTGGCCGCCAGCCTGATAAGCGGGCTGGCAAACGCCTCACTGCTGGCGCTGATCAATCAGGCGCTGACCGCCAGTGACGCGCAGCGTCTGACGCTGGCCTGGCAATTTGCACTGGCCGGCGCGGCGATGCTGGCGACGCGTACCCTGTCGCAAAGCCTGTTTATGTCGATGGGGCAGTGTGCCAAAGCCCGCCTGCGGCTTAAAACAATCCACCAGATTGCCAGTGCGCGCTACCCGGATCTGGAACAGCAGGGCGTGGCAAAAGCCATGGCGGTGCTGACGCAGGATCTGGACCAGATCGTGGTCTTTTTTGTCACGTTGCCCGGCTTATTATCCTATATCGCGGTCATTGCCGGATGTTTGTTATACCTCGGCTGGCTTTCACTGCCGGTGATGCTGATTGCGCTGGTGGCGATTGTGCTCGGCTCGCTCGGTTATCTGGCGGTCAACAGCAAAGCCATCGGCTTGCTGAAAGGTTCGCGGATGCGCGAGGAAGGGCTGCTGCGGCATTTCGGTGCGCTGTTCAGCGGCGCCAAAGAACTGCGCCTGCACCGCGAAAGGCGGCAGGATTTCCTGCACGATGAGCTGGAAACCACCATCGAACAGGTGCGCGCCGAGCGTACGCATGGCTATGTGCTGTACGCGATGGCCAATATCTGGGGCAGCTTTTTCTTCTTTACCTTCATTGGCGGCGTGCTGTTTTTACTTTCCCGCGTAATGCCGCTTCCGCTGCCGGTGATGACCGGTTTTTCGATGGTTTTTCTCTACATGATGGTGCCGGTGGAAGCCGCGCTTTCCAGTCTGCCCGCCATCGGCATGGCGCGGGTGGCGCTGGACAGAATTGATGCGGTGACGCAGGCGTTACCGCCGGAATCGGTCGCGCCGCAAACTGCCGTCCCGGTGATGGTTTCCATCGAACTGCGCAACGTCGTGCATCACTATTTTAACGACAGCCGGCAACAGCATTTCCGGCTGGGGCCGGTGAGCCTGCACTTCGGGCGCGGCGAACTGGTGTATCTGATTGGCGGCAACGGCAGCGGGAAAACCACGCTGGCGAAGCTGCTGGCCGGGCTGTATCCGCCGGAAAGCGGTGAGGTCTTGCTGAACGGCGTGCCGGTGAATGCCGATAACCGCGACGCGTACCGGCAGCATTTTTCCACCGTATTCAGCGATTTTTATCTCTTTGATGCGCTGCACGGATTGCCCGCGCAGGGGCTGGACGAACGTGCAAAAACGCTGCTGGAGGCGCTGCATCTGCAACACAAAGTCACGCTCAGCGGCGGAAAGTTTTCAACGCTTTCGCTCTCTTCCGGCCAGCGCAAACGGCTGGCATTACTGGTGGCGTACCTTGAGGATCGCGAGTTCTATCTGTTCGATGAGTGGGCGGCGGATCAGGATCCGGAATTCAAAAACGTCTTCTATCAGCAACTGCTTCCGGCGCTGAAACAGCAGGGCAAAACCGTTCTGGCGATCACCCATGATGACCGCTATTTCCACCTGGCCGACCGCTGCATCCGCATGGATTACGGGCAGATAACCTCTGACATTGCGCCGGAGGCGTTATGACCGTGCGCCGTCTGAAAACGGTCAAAGGGCTGAGAATGTTGGTGATCCTTGCGGGCGTTGCCGCTGTTCACGGTGTGATCCTGTTGTCGTTAAAACTGGCACCCTTCACGCCGCCGCAAAATTCCACGCCGGTACTGGCGGTGCAAATGATGATGCTGGCACCGGTTGCACCCCCGGTAAAAGCGCCGGAGCCGGTGGCCGAACCCGAGCCGCAGTCCGTTGCGCAAACCGTGCCGCCACCGGCCGCTGAAAAGCCGGTTCTCGCGTTACCGGCGGTGAAAAAAACGGCAGAGCGCAAGCCGCTGAAAAAAGTGGAAAAGCCGCCGGTCAGGCCGGTGAAAGATGCTGAACCGAAAGCCAGCGAACCCGAAAATACAGCGCCCGCGGTGGCCGCAAAGCCTGCCGTCAGCCATGTTGTTTCCCAGCCAGTATTCAGTGCGGCGTACCTGAATAATCCGCCGCCAGACTACCCGCGTCTTTCGCGGCGGTTGCGTGAAGAGGGTAAGGTGATGCTGAAAGTGCAGGTGGGCGCCAGCGGTCAGGCGCAAAGCGTGGCGGTCAGCACGTCCAGCGGTTATCCGCGTCTGGATCAGGCAGCGGTGGACGCGGTAAAACGCTGGCGCTTTATTCCGGCGAAAAGCGGCAATGATCCGGTAGCCGCGTCCGTTCTGGTGCCGCTGGTTTTCTCGCTGAATTCTTAGTTCAGCGTCCGCACCGGGCTCCCGGCGAGAAACGCCTGAATATCTTCGACGGCCTCCCGGAAGTAAACCTGATAGTTGCCGTCAGAAACGTAGCCCAGATGCGGCGTCGCCAGCACGTTGGGCAGCGTTCTGAAAGGATCCGCGGGCGGCAGCGGTTCTGTTTCGAAAACGTCCAGCCCGGCACCGGCAATCCGCCCGGTTTGCAGGGCGTCCAGCAGGGCGCTCTGATCGACAATCGCGGCGCGAGAGGTATTGATCAGCAGCGCGTCGGGCTTCATCAGCGCCAGCTCCGGTGCGCCGAGCAGCCCGCGCGTGCGCTCGCTCAGCACCAGATGCACTGACACCACGTCGCTGGTTTTCAGCAGCTCTTCTTTCGATGCTGCCAGATGCACGCCATGCTCAGCGGCGCGTTCTGCGGTCAGGTTCTGGCTCCAGGCACTGACGTCCATCCCGAATGCCTGCGCAACCAGCGCCACTTTCTGCCCGATTTTACCCAACCCCAGCAGGCCGAGACGTTTACCGCTCAGGCCGGTGCCGACGGTGCTTTGCCACGGCCCGTTCTGGCGCAGCGCGTTATTTTCTGTCACCAGATGCCGAGCCAGCCCGAGGATCAGCGCCCAGGTCAGCTCGACCGGTGCGGCCTGGCCGCTGCCAGTGCCGCAAACCGTCACGCCATTTTGATGAGCGGCGGGCAGATCGACCGACGCATTGCGCATCCCGGAGGTGATCAGCAGTTTGAGTTTTGGCAGGCGGGCAAACAATGATGCCGTGAAGGGCGTGCGCTCGCGCATGATCACCACAATGTCGGCATCCCGTAATTGTGCGGCAAGCGAGTCTTCATCACCGATATGCTCCGTCAGCGCATGGCACTCCACCTGCGGCGCAAGCGCCTGCCAGTCAGCCAGCGACAGTGCGACGTTTTGGTAATCATCCAGGATCAGGCATTGCAAGGGCATGGAACTTCCTTATCTGTGAATAAGAGATAAAGAGGTATAGCACTGAATTTACGCAGAGGTGAAGCGGGGCTGCCGGTTCTTTTGCAACAGAGTCTTAGCAGAAATATCCGCCCGGCGAGGGGCGGTTATTGATAACGGCTTTAATGCAGGTGAGAAAGGCTTGGCGCACTGATGCGCAGGCCATCTTCACTAAAGACCATGCAGCGTTTTGCGTCAAACCAGGTCGTCAGGCTCTGGTACGGATTAAAGGCCATATCGCCCGGCAGCAGCATTTTGAACCCGTCGGTGCCGTAACACTGACCGAACAGATAGGTGCTGTTGCCCAGACGTTCAACCACCTCGCAGTTAAATTCCAGCTGATTTTCGGTTTCATGGGAAAGCAGATGCTCCGGGCGAATGCCCAGCGTCACCTTGTCGCCCGTCGCCAGCTCAGAGGTACTCAGCGCCAGCGTTAAGGTTTTCTCCGGCGTCAGGCGGACTTCAATCTGATCCGGCTGCCAGCGCAGCACTTCGGCAGGCAGGAAATTCATTTTCGGCGAACCGATAAAACCGGCCACAAACTGATTTACCGGGTTGTAGTACAAATCCATCGGCGCGCCCATTTGCTCGACTTTGCCGTAGTTCATCACCACGATTTTATCGGCCAGCGTCATGGCTTCGGTCTGGTCGTGCGTCACGTAAACCATGGTGGTTTTCAGTTCCTGATGCAGCTTGGAAATATGCAGGCGCATATCGACGCGCAGCTCGGCATCCAGATTGGAAAGGGGTTCATCGAACATAAAGACCTGCGGATTACGCACAATCGCGCGGCCAATGGCGGTGCGCTGGCGCTGGCCGCCGGAGAGCTGTTTAGGCTTTCTGTCCAGCAGGTGGGAAAGCTGCAAAGTTTTGGCGACCATTTCCACCTGATGGCGAATTTCGTCTTTCGGCACGCCGTTCACTTTCAGGCCGTAACCCATGTTCTCGGCAATCGTCATATGCGGGTACAGCGCATAAGACTGGAACACCATCGCTACGCCGCGGCGGGAAGGATCAACGTCATTGACCCGCTGCTCGCCGATATACACATCACCTTCCGTAATATCTTCCAGCCCGGCAATCATGCGCAGCAAGGTTGATTTACCGCAGCCAGATGGCCCGACGAAAACCGTGAATTCACCATCTTCAATATCAATATTGATGCCATGCAACGTCACTGTTTTATCAAAACGCTTCACCACATTTTTAAGCCTGATGCTGGACATGTTTGACCTCATTAACGATTCATACAGCTGATATTTCGGACTATAACCACCTTGTGTAAGCGTTTGCACGGGCGGGTTCGAATTTTGGAGAGAAGATCACACAATGCGCATCTTTTTGTAGTGATTTATGGCTTGTAAGTTTAACGTATAACATAGTTTTTATGGCGACATTAATCATCACTAAATCAGCTTTTAAAGGGTTTTTAATATGGATTGATGGTTGGTTGTCGTTAAGTATCCTACAAAAATGTTATACCTTCACATCCAGGAGCAACAATGAAAATTACACACCTTACTGCCTTGGTACTGATGTCATTAAGTCTGAGCAGCCAGGCTGTACGGGCCGCTGAGGGGCAGCTACTTATCTGGGAAGATATTAAGAAATCTTCAGGTATTTCCGATGCGGTGAAAGACTTTGAAAAAGAGAACAACGTTAAAGTCGTTGTGCAGGAAACGCCTTATGCACAACAAACGGAGAAATTGCGTCTGGATGGCCCGGCGGGGATTGGTCCTGACGTTGTCGTTATCCCCAATGACCAGCTAGGGACTGCGGTGGTTCAGGGGTTGCTGGCACCGATACATCTCGACAAGGCCTTTGCCGACAGTTTTACGCCATCGGCAATCAACGCCTTTCAGCTGAAAGGCCAGGTGTATGCCGTGCCGAAAGCCGTGGAAACGCTGGTACTGATTTACAACAAGGATCTGTTGCCGCAGGCACCGGCCACGCTTGACGAGTATTACACCTTCTCGAAAGCGGAAAGGGCGAAAGGCAAATACGGCCTGCTCGCCAAGTTTGACGAGGTGTATTACGCCTACGGCGTGATGTCTTCCATGGGCGGCTACATTTTCGGTAAAAACGCCAAAGGCGAGATCAACGTTGAGGACATCGGCCTGAACAAACCGGGCAGCATCGAAGCCATCACCTACCTGAAAAAATTCTATGCCGAAGGGTTATTCCCGGCAGGGATCGTCGGGGATAACGGCCTGAATGCCATCGACTCATTGTTTACTGAAAAGAAAGCGGCCGCAGTGATCACGGGGCCGTGGGCATTCCAGCCCTATGAAGCCGCCGGTATCCACTATGGCGTGAAAGCGCTTCCGCTGCTGCCGAACGGTAAACCGATGAGCTCATTCCTGGGCGTGAAAGGTTACGCGGTATCCACGTACAGCAAGCAAAAACCGCTGGCGGAGAAATTCATCACCTTCATCAACCAGCCGAAATACGCCAAGGTGCGATACGAAGTGACCAAGGAAATTCCGGCGCTGACTGTCCTGGTCAATGATCCGATGATTAAAAATGATGAGAAAGCCAATGCGGTCGCTGAGCAGTCCACACACGCCACTGCAATGCCGGGCGTGCCGGAAATGCAGGAAGTCTGGGGGCCGGCAAACAACGGGATCCAACTGGGTGTCACCGGCAAACAACCGGTTGATGCGGCGCTGAACGATGCGGTGAAAAACATCCAGATGCAGATCGAAGCCGCAAAGGCCAGCAACCAGTAACCCGGTTAAACGCCTTGTATGTCTGACAGGAGGGAGTGATTTCACTCCCTCAACAGTGAAAGGAACATCTTTGTGTCTATGCGTCTTCATGAGGAAAACCAGGTGCCCGCCTCAGCCAGCCACCATGCGCAGGCCGCGCTGGTTCTGGCGCTGATCCCCGGTTTTGGTCAGTTCTATAACCGGCAATGGGCCAAGGGAATACTGTTTTTTATCATTCTTATTTGTTTTGCCGGTGTTTTCTATGATTTCCTGCGACAGGGATTATGGGGTCTATATACGCTCGGTGAAGAAGTCCCGCGTGATAACTCGATATTCTTACTTGCCAAAGGGATTATCAGCGTCCTGATTGGTGCGTTTGGCGTCGGTTTTTATTACTGGAGCCTGCGTGATGCCTGGGGGAATGGTAAACGTCGCGATCAGGGGTTGGAATTACCTGGCGTAAGAAAGCAATATCATCTGTTGTTACGCGAAGGTTTTCCTTATCTGATGATCACGCCAGGCGTTATTTTGCTGGTGTTTGTTGTTGTCTTCCCGATTATATTCGGTTTCTCCATTGCTTTTACTAATTACAATTTGTATCACACGCCGCCGGCTAAATTAGTTGACTGGGTGGGGTTCAAAAACTTTATTAATATTTTCACGCTCAATATCTGGCGCTCAACGCTGCTCGACGTATTGCAATGGACCGTCGTCTGGACGGTGCTGGCGACCACGCTGCAATGTACGGTGGGGGTGATGCTGGCGATTCTGGTGAACCAGAAAGATCTGCGTTTTAAAGCGCTGATCCGCACCATTCTGATCCTGCCGTGGGCGGTCCCGGGGTTTGTGACTATTCTGGTTTTCGCCGGAATGTTCAACGACTCTTTTGGTGTGATTAATAACGGTATTCTGGCCGCACTGGGCATCGAACCTAAAGCCTGGCTGACCGACCCGTTCTGGACCAAAACTGCGTTAATCATGATGCAAACCTGGCTCGGTTTCCCGTTTGTTTTCGCGATGACCACCGGCGTATTGCAGGCGATCCCGAATGATTTATATGAAGCCGCGACAATGGACGGTGCCAGCACCTGGAAGAAATTAAAAACCATCACGCTGCCGCTGGTGTTGTATTCCATTGCGCCGATTATTATCACGCAATACACCTTCAACTTTAATAACTTCAATATTATCTATCTGTTTAATAATGGTGGCCCGGCGGTGGCGGGTTCTAATGCGGGCGGAACGGATATTCTGGTGTCGTGGATTTATAAACTCACCATGTCTTCCTCGCAATATGCGATTGCCGCAACCATTACGATATTGCTGTCGATATTTGTTGTCGGTATTGCGTTATGGCAATTCCGCTCAACCAATTCATTTAAACAAGATGATATGGCGTAACCGGGAGAAAGGTGATGAGTAAGAACAGCAGTATTAAAAGAAACCGGTTTATCCGCCTGGCGCTGAGTTATTTCCTGTTGCTGATTGTCGCAGTCATTATTATTTATCCGCTGATCTGGACCGTCGGTGCCTCTCTGAATGCCGGTAACAGCCTGCTCAGTACGTCGATTATTCCGGAAAACGTTTCGTTCCAGCATTACAAGGATCTGTTTAACGGCGAAGTAAATTACGTGGGCTGGTACTGGAACTCGATGAAAATCAGTTTCCTGACCATGGTGCTGACGCTGATTTGCGTCAGTTTCACCGCTTATTCCTTCTCGCGCTTTCGTTTTAAAGGCCGTAAAGACGGGCTGATGCTGTTCCTGCTGTTGCAGATGATCCCGCAGTTTTCCGCGCTGATCGCCATTTTTGTGCTGGCACAGTTACTCGGCCTGATTAACAGCCATCTGGCGCTGGTGCTGATTTACGTCGGCGGCATGATCCCGATGAACACCTATCTGATGAAAGGTTATCTGGATGCGATCCCGAAAGATCTGGATGAATCGGCGCGCATGGACGGCGCGGGGAATTTCCGCATTTTCATCGAAATCATCATGCCCCTGTCAAAGCCGATTCTGGCGGTGATTGCGCTGTTCTCCTTCACCGGGCCGCTGGGGGATTTCATTCTCTCCAGCACCATTTTGCGTACGCCGGATAAATACACATTGCCGATTGGCCTCTACAACCTGGTCGCGCAAAAAATGGGGGCGAATTACACGATGTATGCCGCAGGCGCGGTGCTGATCGCCGTGCCGGTCGCCATTTTCTATCTCGCCTTACAAAAATACTTCGTCTCCGGCCTCACCGCCGGCAGTACTAAAGGATAATTCTATGACTCTCTTTTCACAGAAGATTTTCAATAAAAGCGCAATGGCCTGCGTACTGCTGGCGATGTCCTTCTCCTGCGTTGCGGCGGATGTGGTGATAAAAAAAGTCGCCAGCGTACCGGCAGATTTCATCAAGGGCGCGGATATCTCCACGCTGGCTGAAGTGGAAAAACACGGCGGCAAATTTTACGACCAGAACCACAAGCAAACCGATGCGATGGTGATCCTCAGGCAAAACGGTTTCAACTATATCCGTCTGCGCTTATGGGTCGATCCGAAAGATGCGCAGGGGCACCCTTACGGCGGCGGCAATAACGACCTCGCGACCACACTGGAACTGGCGAAGCGTGCCAAAGCGCAGGGTTTCAAAATCCTGCTCGATTTCCATTACAGCGATTTCTGGACCGACCCGGGCAAACAGTTCAAGCCGAAAGCCTGGGAAAAAATGGATTATCCGCAGCTGAAAACCGCCATTCATGATTACAGCCGCGAAGTGATTGCGCAGTTCCGCAAACAGGGCACCGTGCCGGATATGGTGCAGGTCGGTAATGAAATGAACAGCGGTATCTTGTGGCCGGAAGGCAAAAGCTGGGGCGCAGGTGGAGGGGAGTTTGACCGTCTGGCCGGGTTACTGAATGCGGCAATATCCGGTGTCCGCGCAGATGAAAAAAATCCGTCAGACATCAAAATCATGTTGCACCTTGCCGAAGGCACCAAGAACGACACCTTCCGCTGGTGGTTCGATGAGATCAATCATCGCAAGGTGCCTTATGACGTCATCGGCCTGTCATTCTACACCTACTGGAATGGCCCGATCTCCGCATTGCAGGCCAACATGGACGACATCAGTAAACGCTACAACAAGGATGTCATTGTGGTGGAAGTGGCCTACGGCTACACCCTGGAAAACTGCGACGCCGCTGAAAACAGCTTCACCGCCAAAGAAGCCAAAGACGGTGGCTATCCGGGCACCGTGCAGGGGCAGGCCGATTTCCTCAGCGACATGATCAAAAGCCTGGTGGCCGTGCCCGACCATCGTGGCAAGGGCCTTTTCTATTGGGAACCTACCTGGATACCGGTTCAGGGGGCCGGCTGGGCGACACCGGCCGGCATGACCTATATCAACGACCACTGGAAAGAGGGCAATGCCCGCGAAAATCAGGCGCTGTTTAGCTGCGACGGCCAGGTGCTGCCTTCCATCAAAGTCTTCAACTGATCCCTTTTCCCCGGCTGACTGGCCGGGGCGTTTATTTCTTAAAGTTCGTAAGGACCCAGCATGACGAAATTTCCTCTTCTGAGCACTAAGATTTCCGGCCTGCTTCATGGTGCGGATTACAACCCGGAACAGTGGCTGGAAAGCCCCGATGTACTGATTCGCGATGTCGAAATGATGAAAGAGGCTCGCTGTAATGTCATGTCTGTCGGAATTTTCAGCTGGTCGGCGCTGGAACCCGAAGAAGGACGCTACACCTTTGGCTGGCTGGATCAGGTGCTCGATCGTTTGCATGAAAACGGTATTTCGGCATTTCTCGCGACGCCAAGCGGTGCGCGTCCGGCGTGGATGTCGCAAAAATACCCTGAAGTATTGCGCGTTGGCCGTGACCGCGTGAAAGCGTTACATGGCGGACGGCACAACCACTGCATGAGTTCACCGGTGTATCGCGAAAAAGTTCAGCTGATGAACTCGGCGCTGGCGAAGCGTTATGCGCATCATCCCGCAGTGATCGGCTGGCACATTTCCAATGAATATGGCGGCGAATGCCATTGCGATATTTGTCAGGGACACTTTCGCGATTGGCTCAAAGCGCGTTATGTCACGCTTGATGCACTGAATGCGGCCTGGTGGAGTACCTTCTGGAGCCATACTTACACCGACTGGTCGCAAATCGAATCGCCGTCACCGCAGGGCGAAAGCGGTGTTCATGGTTTGAATCTCGACTGGCGTCGTTTTAACACCGATCAGGTGACGCGTTTTTGCCACGACGAAATCCGGCCACTGAAGGCGGAAAATCCGGCGTTACCGGCCACCACGAATTTCATGGAATATTTCTACGATTACGATTACTGGAAGCTTGCCAGCGTTCTGGATTTCATTTCCTGGGACAGCTACCCGATGTGGCATAACCGTGAGGACGATATCGGGCTGGCGGCGTATACCGCGATGTACCATGACCTGATGCGCACGCTTAAACATGGCCAGCCGTTTGTGCTGATGGAGTCGACGCCGAGCTTTACCAACTGGCAGCCGACCAGCAAGCTGAAAAAACCGGGCATGCATATTTTGTCCTCTATACAGGCCGTCGCGCACGGCGCGGACTCCGTACAGTATTTCCAGTGGCGCAAGAGCCGCGGTTCTTCTGAGAAATTCCACGGTGCCGTGGTCGACCACGTCGGCCACATCGATACCCGCGTCGGGCGTGAAGTGACGGAACTTGGGGCTATTTTATCTTCACTCGCACCGGTGGCGGGCAGCCGCGTCGAGGCCAAAGTGGCCATCATTTTCGACTGGGAAAGCCGCTGGGCAATGGATGATTCCCTCGGCCCACGCAACGCAGGGTTGCACTATGAAAATACGGTCGCCAGCCATTACCGTGCACTCTGGGCGCAGGGTATTGCGGTAGATGTCATTAACGCCGACTGCGATTTAGACGGTTATGACCTGGTGATTGCACCCATGTTGTATATGGTTCGCGCGGGTGTTGGCGAGCGGATAACCGCTTTTGTTCAGGCGGGCGGGCGTTTTGTAGCGACCTACTGGAGCGGTATCGTCAACGAAACCGATCTGTGCTTCCTCAACGGATTCCCCGGGCCACTGCGGCCCGTGCTCGGCATCTGGGCTGAGGAAATCGACAGCCTGACCGATGAACAGCACAACAGCGTCTGCGGCATTGAGGGCAATGCGCTGGGGCTAAATGGCCCGTATCAGGTCTCTGATTTATGTGAGGTGATCCATCTGGAAGGTGCGGCGGCACTGGCAACCTACGGCGATGATTTTTACGCTGGAACCCCGGCCGCAACCGTCAATCTGTTCGGTAAAGGGATGGCTTATTATCTGGCGTCACGCAACGATCAGCAATTCCATGCAGATTTCTATACCGCACTGGCGAAAGAGATGCATCTGCCACGGGCCATTGAAACGTCACTGCCGCAGGGGATTACGGCTGCGCGCCGTACTGACGGGGAAAGTGAGTTTATCTTCCTGCAAAACTATGCCGCCGACAGCCAGACGGTGATTTTGCCGGGTGATTATCAGGATATGGTTCACGGTGGAATATTACCGCATAAATTAACGTTACCGGCATTCGGCTGTCAGATACTGACGCGTAAAGTCTCCCGATAATTTTTTATCACGAACGTGCAGCGGGGAATATTCCCTTCTGCACGTTTTTTCATTTCTGAAAGAGGGTGTTCATTATGGTTAATATTAAAGATTTCATGCATGTCTTTTCCGCGAAGAATAAAAACCCTAAAGATGACGTTCCGCCGTCAACGGACGTGGCCTTATTAATTGATGCGTTAGGCGGACGCGAGAATATAATTAACGTCGATGCGTGTATCACGCGACTGCGTGTTACCGTGAAAGAACTCCGGCGGGTTAACTCCGGTGCTATCCAGCAGACCGGGGCGATTGGCGTGGTGATCATCGGGCAGGAAGTTCATGCGATATTCGGTAAACAGTCCGACAGCCTGAAGAAATTAATGACCGAGAAATTTGGCTTAAAAAGCCAGTAATCGAACCTGGTTTTAATTTGGCGTATTAAATAAAAGAAGAACATTGAAATAAATAAAGGCAGCCCGACACAAGGCTGCCTTTATTGTTTACTGTTTTATTTTAAATAATGATGCTGCTGTGCGGGTACAAAAACGTCACGATCCCCTACAAGAGAAAATGCGTTAAACCCTGAGCGTTTATTACAATGAGGATTACTGTTTTAATTAACGACTATAACTATTTCCAAAGTTATTGGAGTTGCAGCAAGGCGGCAAGTGAGCGAATCCCGATGAGCTGACTGATGTCAGTGATTCGGGTGAGCAAACGCAGCTAACGCAGTTGCAGCTTCAAGAACGAAGGAAATTTACCACCAGGCTTCTACCTGCACACCAAAGTTCCACGTATCGGATTTGGTATGGTCTTCAAACGTATCGCCGTGTTCAGAATCATTCAGATAAGAAGCGAATACGCGCAGTTCAGGGCGCGACATAAATTCAGGACCGGCCGCCAGACCCATCGCCAGCGTATATTTTTGACCGCCTTGCTTATAGTTGGTGCCGTTCTTGTAATCGTCTTTCTGGTAGAACGTACCGACTTCGCCGATGGTTCGTACATAATCCGTCCACTGGTATTGCGCACGGCCAACCAGAGAAACCAGTTCCGTCGTATCGGTATAGTCGGTGATGTTTTCCGCATGGCCGTATGTCAGAACGTGATTGAGGCTGAATTTGCTGGTAATCGGGATAAGCCCGGTGATAATGCCGCGATAACCGGTGGCGTCATTGGTGTAATTCCACATGTCATACCAGCCACCGCCCTGTGAAATCATATTCTGCGCCAGGCCTTTGTTGGCATATTGCAGCACCAGTTTGTTATAGCCACCCCACATGTCCTGGCTGATTTCACCGGTCAGCATTACGCCGTTATCCGCATCATACAGGCCGCCGTAGTCTTTCTGGTCGTGCGTCAGGTTTGGCATAGCGTAGTCGGCACCGACTTCCATCCACGCGCCGCTCCACGGTTTAATGCCAGCATAACGTACGTCAATGTAGTTGATGTTAACGTCATTATCGCCATCGACGCGGTAATCTACGTCATTGGCATCGCCGCGGATCCACGCCACAGACAGCGCGCCTTCACCCAACTTCAGGTTTTCCACACCGGCACCGGCACCGGAGATGTTCCAGTATTTGGTATCGATGATGTGCAGGTCATGGCGCTGGTAATAACGCTTACCGCCCCAGATCACCGCATCTTTATCCCACGGCACCAGCCCTTTGATTTGCAGGTTCAGCTGACGCAGGCCGAATTGCGCATCATCGTTGAGGGTGTTTTCGTCATCGTTCGAACCGTCCGAAACCATGCTGACCATAGAGTCGACATAAAAACTCACATCGTCTTTCTTGTAGACTTCGCTGCCCAGCTCGATCTCGCCATAGGTGTCGTTTTCGTTGCCCAAACGACCGACTTTGTTTTTCTGGAATTGCTCCAGACTGCCGCTGCCGGAGACCCCTAGCCCGGAACGCAAATATCCGTGAAAATCAATATCGTTTGCCACTGCAGGGCCTGCCGTAATGGCAAGGGAAACCGCCACAGCCAGAGTACGTAAGTTGTGTTTCATTTTTTTTCCTTATGATTGTATGACGTTCACATTTACGGAATCTATAAGATACCCAGAAACAATAATGATCAATTTTACACATTCTGAATTGTGATATATGTCTAGAAGTTACGGGTATTTAGTTAATTGCTGGTGATGTTAATCACGAATATATTCAATGTTAACGTATAACTTATGCGGTAAGTGACACTCCAGATTGAACTTTTAAATGAGATCCCGTACTTTGGCTCGATTATCATGGTATCGGGCTAAATCACGGGTGCAGGCTGGGGATAGAATGAAATCAAAAAGTTCGACATTAGAAGATGTTGCCCGTTATGCCGGAGTGTCTTATCAGACGGTTTCGCGGGTATTAAATAAATCAGCCAACGTTTCCGACGCCACGCGTCTGAAAGTCGAGCAGGCCATTGAAGTACTGCGGTATGTGCCGAACCGGCTGGCGCAGCAACTGGTGGGTAAGCAGAGTTTTACGATAGGGCTGGTGACGACGTCTCTGGCGTTACATGCGCCCTCGCAGATCGCGGCATCGGTTAAAAAATACGCCCATCAGGCCGGGTATCAGGTGCTGATTTCGATGATCGATGAAGATGTTAATCAGAGCATTCAGGATTCGATTAATGAGCTGAAATCGCAGCGTGTCGAGCGCGTCATTATCAACATTCCGCTGGAAAACGCCGAGGCGGAACGTATTTTTGAGAACAACCGCGACATTCTTTGCTTGTTCCTCGATGTCGATCCGACCAGCCCGGTGTTTAATATCTGCTTTAATCCGGCAGACGGTTCACGCGCCAGCGTGGAATATTTGCATGATTTGGGGCATCGGGAGTTTGCTCTGCTGGCGGGGCCGGAAGAGTCGGTTTCCTCACGCCTGCGCCTGCAAAGCTGGCAGGAAACGTTGGCAGAAAAAGGGCTGGACCCTGTTAAGGTTATTCACGGTGACTGGAGCGCGAAAAGCGGTTATTACAGCGCATTGCAGATGCTGCGTGAAACGCCGCAATTCACCGCAATATTGGTCGGGAACGACCAGATGGCGCTGGGTGTGATCAGTGCACTGCATCAGCACAATGTCGCCATCCCGCAGCAGGTATCGATCATTGGTTACGACGATACTTACGACAGCGCATTTTTCCATCCGGCGCTGACCACGGTTTCTTTGGATCTTGATTTGCAAAGCAAAGAGGCGGTGGAAAACTTGCTGGCTGCGGGTAATGAAGAGACGCCATCAAAAGTGCTGCCGGCAAAGCTGGTTGTCCGCAACTCTACCCGCGCGCCGGGCGGACAGGATAAAGATCTGAACCAGATTGCCGATCAGCTGGATAAACTGGCACAGCAGTTACGCGGCCAATGACCCCGTCAGATGTAAATAAAGATTTCAGAATACTTTTGATAGCGTTTAAGATATGAAAAATATCGAACGATAAACAAAAGGATATGATTGAATGACCGTATGGCAGTGTTTTGTTCGGGGCTGGAAAGGGTATGTGAAATTTGAAGGGCGTGCGACCCGCAAAGAATTTTGGGTGTTCACGTTAGTCAATATCCTGCTGATGATTTTGCTGACGGGGATAGTCGCTTTCGTGATGGAGCTGGCGGGGAACCCTTACGGCGTGTTCTATGCCGGTATGGCTTACACTATTTACGCGCTGGCGCTGGCATTACCGATTCTGGCGGTCGGTATCCGGCGCATGCACGACATCAACCGCTCCGGCTGGTGGTTTGGCGGTGTCTATCTGGCTGGCGTGGTTTCCCGCCTGCTGAATATGATCCTGATGGAATACGCGTCACCGGAAACCTATGTCTGGATGAAAATCACGTTGGGTATCGTGCTCGGCTGGATCCCGCTGCTGGTAATGATTTACCTGTGCTGCGTGAAATCCAAACCGGCACCGGAAGCAGATAACCGCATCGTTCGTTAAGCACATTTTCAACGGGAGTTTGCCGCCAGCCGCGCGGCAAACTCTTCCAGTTTTGCCAGCCCCCACGGCCATTCTCCGAAACCCGATTCCACATTGATATGCCCGGCCTCGCCGATATCCACCAGCTCGCAGCCCCACGCCTGCGCCCAGAACTGCGCGCGGGTAAAAGGCAATAACGGATCCGTATGGCTGGCGACCAGCAGGCCAGGGACTGCCAGAGGCTCAGGCACAATGTCCTCGTCCAGACCAAAACGCATCGGTTCGGCGGGCGCGACCAGCATCACGCCCGCGCAAAGCGGAGGGTGGCGGTTTGCCCATACCAGGCTGGCGAGCGCGCCAAAGCTATGACCAATCAGCAACAACGGGCTTTTTGCCAGCTTCTGCTCACGGTCAATGGCGGCGATCCAGCCTTCGAGATCGACCTGCGCCCAGTTGCGCTGTTTGGCCCGCAGCCATTGCGGGTTCTGCTCGTGCCAGCGGCTTTGCCAGTGTCCGGCCTCACTGTCACGTAATCCGGGAACCAGCATCCGCGTGATGTTCGGGGTTTCGCTCATTGCGGGAAGGCCATCAGCACGGTAGCGATTGCCAGTAAATCGGCACTGCCGCCGGGGCTGAGATGCCGGGAAATCAACGCCTGATCCATCTCCTGTAAATCCTCTTTTTGCCAGCCGGTTTTCAGCAAACGGCGGGCATAGTCCTGGACAAAATGCAGGCCGTTCAGCCCGCCGCGCGACACCAGATTGGTATCCGGATTAAATGCCATCAGGCGCAGCAGGGCATTCAGGCTACGGCGCTCAGGCCGGGGTTCGGCCAGCCAGTAAGGCAGCACATGGCGACGTAGCGTCACGAATCCGCTCTGCACTTCGCCGCGTGCACCGGTCATGCCGTGCGCCTGAAATAACCGTTCTCCGGCAGTTACCGGCTGGCGGCAATGTTGTAATTCCCGTTCCACCAGCCCGTGCGTGAGGGCGGCCACTTCGGCACATAACGCCGTGCGGGTCAGCGGTTGCTGGTGGGCGCTGATCCTGCCTGCCGCTGTACACAGAATTCCCAAAGAAAAAATGCCGCCTTTGTGCGTGTTAATGCCATTTGTTGCGCCGAACATCGCCTGCTCGCAGGCCAGACCGGCAGGGCGGATCCGCATCAGCATGGCCGTTGCCGGTTGTGCGGCGTCCTGCTGGCCGAGCCGGTAGAACTGATACAGCCACGGCGTAATCGCACCGATGCTGCGCAAAAACATCGGCAAATCCATGTCACTGTGTGAACCGTTATTGGCGCTGTCCACCAGACCGGGTTTGGGCGTCAGCCAGACTTCCTGACGGAGCGCTTCGGCTGCCAGCCCGGCGATATCGGTGCAAACCCGCGGCTCAGTGAGCGCGATGCCAGCCATCAATCAGCGCCTCCACTTTGGCTATTACGTCGGGCAGCGGATGCTCGCGCGAACGGGCACAGGCATGTGCAGGACCGTCGCAAATCAGGCAGCGGCGGCTGGCATTATCCAGCGAACGACGGCCTACAACACCGGCCTGCGGACAAATCACATCGAAATCCCACAAACGGCCCAGCGCATGCGATTGCTCCAGCGCCACGGTGGCCGCTTTCACTTCCGGTGCCGGGTGCCCAACGCTCCAGAAGGCTTCCGCACCGGTTGGCAACCAAAATACCTGATGTTTCAGCACAGGCCAGCCGTGTTGCAGCAGCGTCATTTCGGCGCGTTGCAGCGCTTCGCGCATGACTTCGCGATAACGTATGGAATCTTTCACCGGCCCCGGCGTCACCAGCGTGAGTGAAATCAGCGGTTGCGAAAATTGTGTCAGCCAGTCGGTTTGCCGCTGCGCACGCTGTTCCTTTGCAGCCAGCAAATCCTCCAGGCTGACGCCTGCTTCGGCAGGCGTCATGATACTCATTATGCGTCCTCTTTGACCTGATGAACGACGTCAATCACGCTGCCGTCGCGGTAACGGATCACGCCAACAACGCGCGATGTAAACTCAATCGACTTCGGCTCGCCGGTCAGGGAAATCGCACGCTGATACAGCGCCTCGATATCCATGATTTTCATGCCCGCTTCTTCGAGGCGCTGGCGGATTTCCGGGCGTGCAGGATTCACGGCAATCCCGTGGTCAGTCACCAGCACATCGATGCTTTCGCCCGGCGTGACGCGGGTAGTGACGCGGCGAACGACCGTCGGAATACGGCTACGCAGTAGCGGTGCCACAACGATAGTCAGGTTTGCGGCGCTGGCGACGTCGCAATGCCCGCCCGATGCGCCACGCATCACGCCGTCTGAACCGGTGATGACGTTGACATTAAAATCGGTATCGATTTCCAGTGCGCTCAGAATGACGATATCGAGCTGATCGCAGCTTGCGGCCTTTGCACCCGGATTAGCATAAACGTTGGTCGAGATTTCAATGTGTTGCGGATTGCGGCCCAGCGATGACGCGGCTTGTCCGTCAAAACATTGCGTGTCCAGCAGCGTTTCGATTAACCCTTTTTCATGCAGATCCACCAGACTGCCGGTGATGCCGCCGAGGGCAAAACGCGCGGTGATCTGATTACGTTCCATTTTCTCTTCCATGAACCGTGTACAGGCCGTTGCCGCCGCGCCTGAACCGGTTTGCATTGAAAAGCCGGGTTTGAAATAGCCTGAATGTTCAATTACTTCGGCTGCCGTGCGGGCAATCATCAGTTCGCGCGGATTACTGGTCACGCGTGCAGCGCCAACGCTGATTTTTGCCGGGTCGCCGACCTGATCGACTTTCACGATGTAATCCACCTGATCCTGCACCAGGCTGGCGGGCATGTTAGGGAAGGGCACCAGTTCTTCCGTCAGCAACACGACGGTTCTGGCAAACTGTGCGTCCACCATCGCGTAGCCCAGCGAACCGCAGCAGGACTTGCCGTGCGTGCCGTTGGCATTGCCGAATTCGTCGCTGCACGGTACGCCCAAAAACGCGACATCAATGCTCAGCTCGCCGTCTTGTAATAATTTCACCCGACCGCCATGTGAATGGATCTGGACCGGTTCTTCCATCAGGCCGTGGGAAATGGCATCGGCCAGTTTGCCACGCATGCCGGAGGTATAAATACGGGTGATGACGCCGCTACGGATGTGCTCGATCAGCGCGTCATTACAGGTCATCAGTGAGCTGGAAGCCAGCGTCAGATTTTTGAAACCCAGGCGTGCCAGTGTGGCAACGACGTTGTTAATGACCTGATCGCCCTCACGGAAAGCGTGATGGAAGGAGATGGTCATACCGTCCTTCAGGCCGCTGCGTGCAATGGCCTGTTCCAGTGAATCACATAGTTTACGGTGCAGGCGCGCATCGGGGTCAGAAAGATACGGCGTGGTGCGGTGCGCACCGTCGAAAGCGACCAGATGTTTCATTCCGGGATATTGGCTGTGCAACATTTCTGTTAAATGGCTCATTCTCTTCATATTCCTGTGCAAAATTGAGGGCTAGCGACGCACGCCGGAGGCGCTGGCGCGTTCAAGCACCACTTGTGCGTGGTTGATGATCGGGCCATCGATCATCTTGCCGTTGAGCGAAATTACGCCGAGGCCTTTGCGCTCGCCTTCTTCTGCGGCAGCGATAACGCGACGCGCGTAATCCACGTCTTCCTGCGTTGGCGCATAAGCGTTGTGCAGTAACTCAATCTGGCGCGGGTTAATCAGGGATTTGCCGTTGAAGCCCATTTTGCGGATAAGCTCGACTTCACGCAGGAAACCGGCTTCATCGTTGATATCGGAATACACCACGTCAAAGGCATCAATACCGGCGGCGCGCGCGGCATGCAGCACAGCGCAGCGGGCGTAGAACAACTCGGTACCGTCGCCGCGTTCAGTTTGCATATCCATCACATAGTCGAAAGCAGCCAGCGCGATGCCTATCAGACGCGGTGAACAGCGGGCAATGGCGACAGCGTTGATGACGCCAATGGCTGATTCGATGGCGGCCATCACTTTGGTGGAACCGACTTCACGACCGCAGTCTTTTTCGATGCGCTCGATATGCGCTTCCAGTTCGAAAATATCTTCCGGCGTATCGGTTTTGGGCAACCGAACCACGTCCACGCCCGCGCGCACCACGGCTTCCAGGTCTTTAAGTCCAAACGGGGTGCTGAGCTGATTAATGCGGACGACGGTTTCGATATCTTTGTACATCGGGTGTTGCAGGGCGTGGAAGACCAGAATGCGTGCGGTGTCTTTCTCACGCAAGGAAACGGCGTCTTCCAGGTCAAACATGATGGAATCAGGACGATAGATAAATGCCGTGGATAACATGGCGGCGCTGGCCCCCGGCAGGAACAGCATACTGCGGCGGAGTTTTTTCATCTTAACGTCTCCCAGTGAATATTTTCTTCCTGTGCTGCACGCAGTACCGCACTTTGCACGCGGGCGCGGATAACGCAATCGAGCGCGCCTTTATCTTCAATAATCAGCAGACCCTCTTTGACGCCGAGGGCTTCCAGCGTTTCGTTCACTACGCGGCGGATCTGGTCGCCAAACTGCTTGATAACTTCGCTGTTGATCACCACGTTCAGCTCGCTGGCTGGTGCGATTTTTACCAACAAATCGCTGGATTCAACCGTGCCTGCCAGCGCCTCCTTCACAATTTTCATTCGTTTTTTCCTGCTTTAACAAAGTGATGTTGAAATAATGAACTCGCCGCTACGCGCTGTTTCTGCGGGCGCATCGGCGGAATAATGATGTTCAAGATGTGCATACGTGCTGGGCGGAACAATGTCGCGGATGCGGGGCAACTGATGGGTTTTCAGCAATGCGCGAACCTCAGAAGCTGAAATCGCGATGCCACCGGCATGACGTTTACGCGGCAGTTCAATGACTGTCAGAGGTTTTGAGGCCGAACGGGACGGTGTTTCCAGCCAGTCGTGCATGTCGCAGTTGTACTGGTGCGTGACCGGGCAGAAGGGTTCGCTGCCGACAAAACGGTGAGTAATGCCCAGCGCTGGCGCGATATATTGGCGGAAAATCAGCAAATCCATCACGCTCCATGCCTGATTCACCAGCCCGGCCTCCTTGAGGAAATAGCCAGGAAATGTTGCACGGGAAATCAGATATTCCGAGCCGGCATGTACGGTGACATTAGGCATGTCCGCCACACCCTGACGCACCATTTCCAGACGTTCCTGAAACGGGAAATACGACACATCTTCGCTGACCACAAATACGTGTAACCAGTCGCAGGTCGCCGCTGCCTGCTCTGCCAGGTAACGGTGCCCGAGTGTAAAAGGATTCGCATTCATCACGACGGCACCGATGCGCTGGCCGCTGTGATAATGGCGCTGCAGGGAGCGGCAGTAATGGCTGATACCGACCGGCGTATTCTCCATGAGTACGGCAACGTCGTCCCATTGCACCAGCGGGTAAAATCCGCATCCACGAAAGCGTTCAAGGTTTGCCGGGCGGGTGTACAGAAACAGATGGAAATTGCCGCTCAGCACTGCCAGATTTTCGACTTCACCCAGTAATCTGGCACTGAGATTTTCCCCGCGCCAGTCTGCGGCAACCGCGACACATTTGATGGTATTGCTGACCAGACCGGCGCATCCAATCAGCCGGCGTCCGGAACAGGCCACGACGAACTGTTCTATGTCGTCATCCATGCCGAGCTGGCTTTGTTGCAACAAGGCGCGGATATCCTCCAGCATGCCTGCTGGCGGGTGGGTGGCAGAAATGACGTGAAAGTCCGGTTCGTCACGGCTGAACATAATGCGTTCCTGATATCGGGTGCTGATTAAAGCAATGTCGAAAGCGCCGGGCAGAGTGCCCGGCGGTGTTGTCGTGTTTCAATTTCTCAATGCGCTGCCGGGGCATGACTCACCTGACGATCTGCCGCCACAATCACATTGCTGAGATGACCAATCTTTTCGATTTCCACTTCAATACGGTCACCGGGTTTCATGAACAGCGGCGGCACACGTTTTTTGCCCACGCCTCCCGGAGAGCCGGTGATGATGACGTCGCCTGCGCTCAGTGAGGTAAAGGTGCTGATGTACTCAATCAGCTCGGCGACTTTGTGGATCATGCTGCGGGTGTTGTCGTCCTGAACCATATTGCCGTTGAGCCAGGTGCGGATCGCCAGCGCATGCGGGTCAGGAATTTCATCCGCCGTGGTCATCCACGGGCCAAAAGCACCGGTCTGACGCCAGTTTTTACCGGCGGTAAACCAGGTGTGCTGCCAGTCACGGGCGGATCCGTCCATGTAGCAGCTGTAGCCTGCAACGTGGGACAGGGCGTTTTCCCGCGCAATATTTTCGCCCGCAGAGCCGATGATGACGGCCAGCTCACCTTCATAATCAAACTCGACGGATCGGCTCGGTTTGATAATCGGAGAGGCGTGCCCGGTTTGAGAATCAGCAAAGCGGACGAACAGCGTTGGTGCAGGGTTATGCTGATCAAACTCTTTGCGTTTTTCTGCGTAGTTCATCCCGACGCAGAGAATTTTTTCCGGATTCTGGATGACCGGCAAAAACGTCAGGTCGTTAAAATCCAGATTGGCAGGCAGGGTTGTCAGTTCCTGAGCCTGAGGCAGTGCATTGCCTGCCAGCAGGGCTTTAAGATCCGGGTAACGCTGACCGAGATGACGACCGAGGTCGATCATGCCGTTCTCCGTTGCAATGCCGTAGGACTTGCGCCCCTGATAGAGATAACTTGCCAGTTTCATAATCTTGTCCTGAATAAAATCAATCTAAAAACATCCATGCATGTCGGATACGGTCAGACAAGGAAGTTACCGAGTACCAGCAACGCAACCGAGACGTTGATCGCCCCACCAATACGGGTCGCGATTTGTGCAAACGGCATCAGTTGCATGCGGTTCCCTGCTGTCAGGATCGCGACGTCGCCGGTACCGCCCTGGCCACTCTGGCAGCAGGACACGATGGCGACGTCGATCGGGTGCATACCAATTTTCTTGCCCACGAAGAAACCGGTGGCAACCAGTGCGCCGACGGTGCTGATGATGACCAGAAGATTGGAAAGGGTGAACGCGGCGACCAGTTCATTCCACGGGGTAATTGCAACGCCGACGGCGAACAGAATCGGATAGGTTACAGACGTCTGGAAGAACTTGTACACCACCTGCGAACCTTCCAGCAGGCGAGGCGAGACACCGTGTGCCAGTTTTAGCGCAACAGCCGCAAACAGCATGCCGACCGGTGCAGGCAGGCCAATCAGTTTGTGTAACAGCATGCCGACCATATAAAGCAGAACTGCCAGCAGGGCGCCTGCAGCAATGGTCGTGACATCGGTTTTACCACTGGTAGCCGACGGTGCGTTTTTGTCTGCGGTGGCATTTTTGGCGGAAGGCATAAGCTGGCCTTCACCGGTCAGGTGCGGGTAGCGTTTACCGAGCTGATTGAGTGAACCTGAGATAACAATGGCGGTCAGGCCACCGAGCATCACGATAGGCAGAATACGGCCCAGCGCTACGCCCTGATCCATATGCAGCAAGGTTGCGTATCCGATAGATAACGGAATTGCCCCTTCACCCACGCCACCGGCCATAATTGGCAGGATCAGGAAGAAGAAGATCTGGAAAGGCTCCATGCCCAGTGTCAGGCCAACGCCCATACCGACCAGCATGCCGACGACTTCGCCGCATAACATCGGGAAGAAGATGCGCATGAAGCCCTGAATAAGCACTTTGCGATCCATACTCATGATGCTGCCGACAATGATGCAGCAGATGTAGAGATACAGAATGTTGGTGCTTTTGTAGAATTTGGTGGTCGATTCAACCACCACATCCGGCAGCAGCCCGTAATAAACCAGTGCGGAAGGAATGAAAGTGGCGCAGATAGCTGCGGCTCCCATTTTCCCGATAAGCGGGAGGCGTTTGCCAAACTCACCGCAGGCAAAGCCAAAAAACGCTAACGTGGCGACCATCACCACAATATCGCTCGGCAGTTTGCCGTCCAGGCAGTCGATGGCGATAAGCACACCGGCCATCACAAACAGTGGCAAAGGAATAATGCCAATTTTCCAGGTGTCGAGAATGTGCCACCACTTTTCTTTTAATGAGAGCTGTTTTGCAGAAGCAGATTCTGCGGGAACAGAATAGGTGTCGTCGGTTGTACTCATGATGAATCCCCTGTGTCAATTTGTGCAGGGAGTGTATGAGAGTTAATCCCCGGTATTATGTGAGATGCCGCAAATTAAACGCGGTATTTTAAAGGAGTGAAAGGTTTTTATGGTTTTAATTAAATTAAAAGGCATTTATTAATATATCGGCCTGTGGTTTTTATGGTGTTATTTGTAATTATATTATTCCTGTTAATATATGGTGAAATACATGTTGTTAATAATGGGCATTGCTCTGCATGGCTTGTGGTGACTGATTTTGTTCTGCGGCACGTCTCGCAACTTTTGTTTTCAACGCTGGCGGGAATATTTCGAAATGGTAAAGTTTTGCCACTGTTATTATTATTTTTTAAATCATGGGTTCTCCTATGCGGTTCCGGTTCTCCTTTCAGATTAAGTTGTTTACTTACCTGGTTGTCTTATTCGTAACACTTTTTTCGATCGTGGGTATTTATTATTACCATGATATAGAGCGCCAGTTATATGAAGATATGGGGGTGCGGGCAAAAGTTCAGGCGGAGGAAATTGCACTTATTCCTTCTTTAATTTCGGCAGTTGAAAATAGGGATTTTTCAAAAATTAATAGTTTAATGAAGAATATTTCTGCGCACAGTGACGCCAGTTATATGGTGATTGGGGATGGCAACGCGGTACATCTGTTTCACTCAATCTATGCTGATCGTGTGGGCGAAATGCTGGTTGGTGGCGACAATACTGAGGTGCTGGCAGGGAAAAGTATCACCACTATCCGGCTGGGCGGCATCGGGTTGTCGCTGCGCAGCAAGGCACCGATTTTCAATGCGGAGGGTAAAGTTATCGGCATCGTTTCTGTCGGTTATCTCACCAGCCATATCAATAACCTGACGACAGAGAAAGTCATCAGTATTTTACTGACGGCGACGACGTTGCTGCTGGCGCTGTTCACCTTCTCCTGGTTTTTTTCCCGTTCTATCAAAAAACAGATGTTTTCGCTTGAGCCGCGGGACATTGGTCTGCTGGTTCGTCAGCAAAAAGCGCTGATGGAGTCTATTTACGAAGGGGTGATCGCGATTGATGAGCAATCCCGTATTGCTGTGATCAATCAGGCGGCTAAAAAGCTGCTGGGCCTGAATACGCCTTCGCGCGAATTGCGTGGACAGCCGCTTAAACACGTTGTTGCGCCGGTCAGTTTTTTTAATCCTCAGGTGATGCTGGAAAAAGATATTCACGATGAAATCTGCCTGTTTAATAACCTGACGGTAATTGCCAGCCGTGTGCGGATCATGCTCGAAAACCAGTTGCAGGGCTGGGTGATCACCTTCCGCGATTGCAGCGATATTGACCGGCTTAGTATTCAGCTCAGCCAGGTTCAGCGATATGCCGACAATCTGCGGGTGATGCGCCATGAGCAACTGAACTGGACTGCAACGCTTGCTGGTTTGTTGCATATGGGCCGTTACGACGAAGCGATCCGCTACATCGAAGCGCAGTCCGAAAGTGCGCAGGAATTGCTGGATTTCGTTTCTGCCCGATTCTGCTCGCCCCAGCTATGCGGGCTGTTACTGGGTAAATATGCCCGTGCGCGGGAAAAGGGCGTCGAGCTGGTTTTCGACCCGGCCTGCAGGTTAGCTCGCTTACCCGCAACGCTCAGTGAAACTGAGCTGATGTCGGTTATCGGAAATCTGCTGGATAACGCCATCGAAGCAACCCTGTTGCGCGGCTGTGAGGCTGAGCCGGTCGAGGTATATATCGTCTGTGCTGCGAATGAACTGGTGATTGAAGTCGCTGACCACGGTATTGGCATTGCACCAGAATGGCGGGAGCGAATTTTTTCACTTGGAGTGACTTCGAAGCCTGAAGGGGACCACGGGCTGGGGCTGCATCTGGTTGCCAGCTATGTCAGCCATGCGGGGGGAAGTATTGAGGTTTCAGATAACTCACCGACGGGAGCGGTTTTTTCTGTCTTTATCCCAAAAAACGCTAACGATATGACGACGGGCTGTGGGCCGGTATCCATCTGGCCGAAAGAACTGGAAGAGAGTAAATGATGCAAGCGGAAATGATTGACGTAATGATTGTGGAAGATGAAAACCAGCTGGCACAGTTATATGCCGAACTTATCGATAACCATCGCTGGTTACGGCTGGTTGGGGTTGCCTCTACGTTGCGAGAGGCAAGAGTGCTCATTGAAGAAAAGCGTCCGCAGTTGTTGCTGCTGGATAATTATTTACCTGACGGACAGGGCATCTCCCTGATTGAAAACGATCTGCTCAAGAAAACCAATTGCTCGGTGATTTTTATTACGGCAGCCAGCGATATGAATACCTGCAGTCAGGCGATCCGTTGCGGGGCTTTTGATTACATTCTTAAACCGGTTTCGTGGAATCGTTTGCAACAGTCGCTGGAGCGTTTTATCCAGTTTAGCCAGACCCAGCGCGCCTGGAAGGTTGTGGATCAGCAAAACGTTGACAGTTTATATCAGCTGCAGGCGAAGGATTTCACACCTAAAGCGGGGAATAAGGGTATTGAGGAAAATACCCTGAATCTGGTGGAAAGAATTTTTATGCAGGAGGCAGAGCGCTGCTTTTCGGTGGATGAGGTGGTAGGTGAAACAGGTCTGAGTAAAACCACTGCCCGGCGTTATCTGGAACACTGTGTGCAAAAAGGCGATTTGCGGGTGGAAATGCTCTACGGAAAAATCGGACATCCCCGCCGGATGTACCGGCGGGCGTAATGCGTTGTTTATCCGGTTTTTTTCACTTTAGGGTATTTCCACAGCCAGCGGCCGCTGGCCATACGCCAGTAGAAAAATATCCCACGTACAATCCAGTCGAGGAACATCCCGAGCCAGATGCCCACGACGCCAAAACCGAGGACGATGCCGAGGAAGTAGCCGAACACTATGCGACAGCCCCACATGCCGAGCATGGAGATATACATCGTGAAGCGGGCGTCGCGTGCGCCTTTCAGGCCAGCCGGTAAGACCCATGATGCAGCCCAGAACGGCATAAAGGCGGCATTCAGCCAGATGAGGATTTTAACGACGTCGATGACATCCTGCTCATTGGTATAAAACCGTGCGAGAACGCCGGCAAAGGGGACCGAAAGGAAGGCCAGTACGCAGAGGCCGAAGGTAGATAACCAGAATATATGACGCAACTGACGTTCTGACTGGGCGATTTGCCCCTTGCCCAGACGGGTGCCGACAATAATGGTCGAAGCTGACCCTAAGGCGTTCCCCGGCAGGTTAATCAGGGCGGCAATCGAGAAGGCGATAAAGTTACCCGCAATCACGTTGGTCCCCATGCCTGCGACAAATACCTGCGTCAGCAACTTACCGCCATTGAACAATACGGACTCAATACTGGCAGGGATGCCAATACCCAGCACTTCACGCAGAATATTGGTATTAAGCGGCAGGAAATAGCTTTTCAGCGAGATCTTCAGTGAGGGGTTAAAGCCAATCACCAGCACAAAAATAACGGCAATAGCGCCGACGTAGCGGGCGATGGTCAGCCCCAGACCCGCACCGATAAAGCCCAGACCGTGCCAGCCGAAGCAACCGTATATGAGCACGCTGCTGATGACCAGGTTGAGGATGTTCATCCCGCCGTTGAGCAGCATCGGGATCTTGGTATTACCGGCACCGCGCAGGGCACCGGAACCTATCAGCGCAATGGCTGCTGCCGGATAGCTCCAGCTACTCATTTGCAGGTACGAAAGCGCCATTTCTTTCACTTCGGGTTCAGCATTACCGGCAATCATATCGATAATGACATGCCCGGAAAACTGGAGAAGCACCGCCAGAAGGACGGCAAAAATAGTCATGATCGCCAGTGACTGACGCGCTGCCGCGCGGGCGCGCTCATGGTCGAGCTTGCCGAGACTGAAAGCAACCACCACTGTAGTACCCAGGTCGACGGCCGCGAAGAACGAGATCACGACCATATTAAAGCTGTCAGCCAGACCCACGCCGGCCATCGCCTCTTTGCCCAGCCAGCTGACCAGAAAAGTACTCAGTACGCCCATCAGCAGGACGCAGGCATTCTCAAAGAAAATCGGGACGGCGAGGGGCGTGATTTCGCGCCAGAACAAAGTACGGTAAGAACGCCGTTTGGGGTACCAGGGCGTGCGCTCGATGGCTTTGCGCAAAGAGACGATGACGTTTTGCAAGAGAATTCCAGAGTGGCAGAAAGTAGAACAGCGTTTTAAATTATGATGGTAAAAGACTTCGCATTATGCAAAGTCTTTTTCATCCAAAGCTCTAATTAAATTGTTAAAAAAGAATTAACGGAAAGGCGGTTCGTTAAAGGTACGCAATTTGCGTGAATGCAGATGATCCCCCTCGGCACGCAGCAGGTCGATGGCGCAGATGCCGATTTGCAGATGTTCGGAGATAGCGCCCTCGTAGAATTTATTCGCCTGCCCCGGCAGTTTGATTTCGCCGTGCAACGGCTTATCTGAGACGCATAACAATGTGCCGTAGGGAACACGGAACCGATACCCCTGTGCAGCAATTGTCGCACTTTCCATATCTACCGCAACCGCGCGGCTGAGATTAAAACGCAGTGCTGAAGCGGCATAACGCAGCTCCCAGTTGCGGTCGTCGGTCGTCACGACGGTACCGGTGCGCAGGCGTTGTTTGACTTCCTCGCCCGGCATGCCGCTCATCATTTTTGTGGCGTCATACAGTGCGCGCTGCACTTCGGCGATGCTTGGGATCGGGATGTCCGGCGGTAAAACCGCGTCCAGAACGTGATCGTCACGCAGATAAGCGTGCGCCAGCACGTAATCGCCAATCGACTGCGTTTCGCGCAGACCGCCACAGTGACCAATCATCAGCCAGACGTGCGGACGCAGAACGGCCAGATGATCACAGATGGTTTTTGCATTAGCCGGGCCGACGCCAATATTAACCAGCGTAATCCCTGCGCCGTCACGGGCAATCAGGTGATAGGCGGGCATCTGGTGTTTTTTCCACGCCAGATCAGAGACTGCCTGTTCCGGGTTTTGCGTCTCAGCGGTGATAAAGACGCTGCCCGCGCAGGCCAGCGCTTCATACGGGCTGTCCGGATCGGCGATTTGCGCACAGGCCCAGCTGACAAACTCATCAACGTAACGGGTGTAATTGGTGAAAAGCACATACGGCTGGAAATGTTCGATAAGTGTGCCGGTGTAATGACGCAGGCGCGCCAGTGAGAAATCGGCACGCAGTGCGTTGAAATGTGACAGCGGGAAAGTATCGCCCGGATATTGCAGGCCGTCAGCCGTTTCATCACCAATCTGCGACAATTCGGTCGTCGGGAAATGTTTGGCCAGCCCGGCGCTCATCGAGCGATCCAGCATTAAATCCGAACCGTCAATGACGTACGAATAAGGGATTTCCTGCTGCGATGGCACCACTTCAATCAGCGCGTCATATTCGTCTTCGAGCAGGGAAAGCTGTTCCAGCAGGTAATCGCGAAACAGCTCAGGATGGGTGATCGTGTTGGCGTAGCGGCCCGGATGCGAAAAACGGCCATAGGCCCGCGTCGGATTTTTGGCAGGTGTGACGCCGTCCCAGCTGACGCGTAATTCAGGATACACAAATAATCCGGCAGCGCGTGCACCGGCGTCAGGCAACGTTCCCTGAACGATGAAATCCTTAATGGCATCCCGCAGTGCGGCCACTGAGCTGTTGTACATTTCTTCGAGCTTCTCAATCGCCTGTGAAGCGGTGAGGGACTGGTTATCCATACGCTTTTCCTTTGTGCTTCGTTCATCATCATTCGTTCTAAATATGGCGTGTCTGGCCGGTGCCGCCAATGTTTTATTGATGGGTAGTTGCCGGATGATGGTTTTATGAGCGAAGAGTGAGAGGCAGTCAGCAACAGCATGGGGATTCTGATGTCACTATTCGGGTTTAATTAATCGCTATAAAAAATTGAGTTAGTAGAAATTTTTAGCAATAGATTAGGTTCATCAATACCTTACTGGATCTCCCTGACGGCCATATTATGATACGCATAGCATTATCTTACTTCCCGGCAGAGGAAAACTGATGATGAAAAAGAAAAGACAAAATTTAAGTTTAAACAGGAGTGTTTCGATTGAAACGTTTTATGGGAATTATCGGGGTTTTGTTATTAGCAGGCTGCTCAACACTTTCTACAATACATGACTACAATAAGAACTTAACGGATTATACTGGGGATAAAAAAGCGGGAATTGCATTTAATATTGATTTTAGTCAGGTCAGGGTATATCCGGAAACTAAAGACTGCGTTGATTTATATTCGAAGAATAATGGTTTTGTACCGCGAAGTATTTTTGAGAATAGTGGATTATCTGAGAGTAAAAAAAATAGGCATTCCTGAAGCTGAAGGCATGAGAAAAGGCAGTCAGGAATTTTGGGTCAGCACCAATCACAACCTCGCGATAAGAGTGCTCTATACCGGTAAAACCGGCGCTAAGAATTTCTTTGCGCCTAAAATTGCTGTTTCGGAGAGCATCATTGCTTTCAAACCTCAGCCTGGTGCTTTCTATTATGCAACGGTGGATTTTCATAATCAGGATCCCGAAACAGGGAAATATCTGAGGGTCTATCAGATTGTTAATGATAGTGCAGGCAGGAAACAGCTTAAGCATGTGGACATATTGAATATTCAAAACTGCGCCGGACAACAACCCTGGTTTACAAAAGGCACAGCCGTCATTTAATCTTTTTGCTTGTATGAATGAGTTTGATTGTTAGTTATCCGCGCATAATACCCGCCAGTTTCCCGACGGGTATTGTACAAAGGTTTCCAACGATATTTACCCGGCATGCGGGCGGATAACGCGTTTTTGCGCCATGTCGAGCGTCAGCCCGTCGCCGGGAATAATATTTTTTAGCGCATCATATTGCTGGCAGAGAAACGCGATACCGGCCTCGCGGGCAATAATTGCGCTGTGGGAAACGTCACTTCCCGCACGCAGGCAAATGCCTTTAATCTGCTGTGTATCGAGCTGCAAAACCGTTGAGGGAAAAATGTCGTCGGCGATAATAATTGCGGGCCAGATGATGGCCGGTTGTGCGACGGATTTTCCCGACAGATGCGCCAGTGTGCGGTTTCGCAAATCTTCGATATCGATATAACGCGCCTGCAAATAGCTGTCGTTGAGCTGACGATACTGTTTACTGAGATCTGTCATAACGGAATCCCACGACCACGAGGCGCTGCAATATTTTTCGCTGATGATCCGGCATGCCTCTTCATATAAATCGGCATCATCAAGCAGCATATGGTGGCCGGAAAAGATGGCGGCTATATCAGCGGAGTATTTTTCTTCGGCCAACACGGTAAGCGCGTTCAGGTCGTCAAGCGTCAGTTCGATGGCGCGCATTAAATTGCGCTGTTCCTGCAAAACGTCCGCACAGGGTTGCAGGCCGGGTAACTGATGCGGTAAATCCCACAGCACGGCGCTGCCTTCCACGCGGGTAAGGGGAGGGGCAGGCGCAGGGTTTTCTGCTTTCGCGATCTCCGCGCTTTCGCCAAAATCTTCGGCCGCCAGCGCGGTAAATGCGGCCAGCGCGGCGTCTGCCTGCGGTCCGCGGGCCAGCAATTTCAGTGTGTCATTGCAACGCACCTGCAACAGCGCGATCTGGTTGATGTTATCTGGCGTCGCCCGTTTTCCGCCCTTTTCTAAAACCAGTTCGGCATCAAAACCGGCAAGTGCGGACACCAGACGCGAAGCGGGGCGAACGTGCAAACCGTTCGTATTTCGGATAACCACTGTCACAGACAGCGCGTCGCGGTCATCGGCAAAAGAAGCCGCCTCCGGCGATGGCGGCGTCTGCGGTGCTAAACCCAGCTGAACACGTTTTGCCTCGAGGGCATTCATCGCATCGCTAATCACTTTGTCGATACCGGCACCGGCAGCCGCACTGACCGTAGCGGCCAGCGTGCCTTCGACCAGCGGTGCCGCACACAGCCTGACTTTGGCGGCAATCGCCGGATCCAGCAAGTCCAGTGCGGTCTCGGCGCTCAGCAGCGCGCTGCCTATGTCCATCATCACCAGTACATGATCGGTGTCGGCGACGGACTCAATGGCTTCCATCACTTTAATCGGGTCCGTACCAATCGGATTATCCGTATCGTCAATACCGGCGGCGATAGCCAGCTTGCAGCCATCGCCTGTCAACATTTGCCGGGCCAGCTCCCCGACGCCCTGGCCCAACCGGGCACTATGAGAAACGATCACCAGGTTTACCATCGCGTTATCCTTGCTCTTTAGCTGCGGCTGCCAGCATCTGAATCATAAACATTACGGATGTTGCCCCCGGATCCTGATGTCCGATGCTGCGCTCACCCAGATAGCTGGCGCGACCTTTGCGCGCCTGCATGGTGATGGTGGCGTGTGCGGCGGCTTCGGCCCGTTCGCAGGCGGCGTCCAGTGCGGCAATTACGGACAAATGCTGTTCGCACGACTGACGCAGCGAATCAACCACCGGCAGCCAGACGTCGCACATCGTTTTATCGCCGGGTTCCGCTTTACCCCGGCTGACAACACCTTCCGCGCCTTCACGGATCATCCCGGTCAGCTCTTCCAGCGTCAGGCTCTGATGCGCCTGGGTCACCGCCGCGGCGCGAATAAAGAACGTCCCGAGCAGCGGGCCGCTGGCACCGCCGACGTTAGAAAGCAGCGTCATACCGGTGTTTTTGAGGATAAAGCCAATGTCTTTATCCGCAACAGAGGGCAGCTTTTCCACCACTTTGCTGAAACCACGGTGCATGTTCAGGCCGTGATCGGCATCGCCGATTTCTTTATCCAGCCCGGTCAGGAAATCGCTTTCCCGGGTGAAGATATCGCCGCAGCGGTAGAGCCAGCTGACGATTTGTGTTCTGTTTAGTGACATGCGTTGCTCCTTATTTTCCCCAGTTCAGGCCAGGGGTATGTACCGGCGCATCCCACAGCGCCAGCGTGTCGTTATCGGCTTTCAGCAGCGTGATGGAAAACCCTGACATATCCAGAGACGTACAGTACGCACCGACCAGCGTGCGTTCGATGTGGATACCGGCCTGCAGGCAGCGGTATTCCAGGCGGTTGTAAACGCCATAAAGTTCGGACAGGGGGGTAGCACCCAGATTGTTGACCAGCGCAATAACGCGATCCCCGTTGCTCAGCGCCTGCTTACCTTGCCGTACATCCTGCCAGTTGCCTTGTGCGGGATCCCACTGACGCAGCGTGCGGCTGTAAGTACCGTTTTCCAGCAACGTATCGAACATTTCATCAACAGTCTGGTCGAGAGAAGCGAAGCGACGGCGGTCGATGCCCGGTTCGCCGTGGATCCCGACGCCGAACTCCATTTCGTCATCTTTGAGCGTGAAAGAGGGTTGCCCGGCAGCGGGCACGGTACATGCGCCGAGAGCGATACCGATGGAATGGCCGAGATTATTGAGCTTTCGCCCCAGTGCGGCACAGGCTTCCAGCGAATCCCCGCGTTCAGCGGCGGCACCCACCAGTTTTTCGATGAGAACGGTGTTGGCAACGCCGCGCCGCCCGGCGGTATACAGGCTGTCTTTTACCGCAACGTCATCATCCACCACCACCGTGGAAACTTTTACGCCGCTTTCGTGCAGCAGTTCTGCGGCCGTTTCGAAATTAAGGATATCGCCGGTGTAGTTTTTGATGATCAGCAGAACGCCTTCGCCGCCGTCAATGTGCTGCGCGCATTCGAACACTTTGTCCGGCGTCGGGGAGGTGAAGATTTCACCAGGACATGCACCGGATAACATCCCCTGACCAATGAAACCGCAGTGCATCGGTTCGTGACCGCTGCCGCCGCCGGAAAGCAGCGCCACTTTGCCAGCCACGGGGGCATCGGCGCGGGTGACATAAACGGGATCCTGATGCAGCTTCAGTTCGGGGTGGGCCTTGACCAGCCCGCTCAGCTGTTCACTCAGCACATCTTCTACACGGTTAATGAGCTTTTTCATTATGCGTACTCCGTCGGAGGTTATCTGATGCTGCCCCTTATGCGCGGTGGCAGTCATCATGCGTAGGGTTACCGGGCATTGTTGCCGACCCGGTAGAATGATTCTGGATGAATAAACAGCAAAAGGAATTACGGAGAAACAGGTTCCAATATGGAACATGAAACAGGCATTTTTGTTTCTGAACGGAACATTTTCGGAAAGGGAAAGGCAAAACTGGGATGCAGCGCTATTTTCCCGCAGGTTTTCGCGGCAATGATACGGGCGCGGGAAAACGATTTTTGTGGTTTTGCGTTTCATCAGGGAACGCATTGTTTTTTCGAAAATTTCAAATCAGGGCAACTGCGGGAAAGGTTATGACAAGCCTGGAACAAGATGCGGGAAAAGAAGAAACGCCTTCGCTTATCGCGCGGTCATGGCAGCGCTGCGACCGGTTTATGCCGCGCGAAGGCTGGCAGCCGCCGCATCAGGCGCAGGGGCTGACGTTTGAATCGATTTGCCGGCGTAAAACGACGCTGCTGACCATCGGCCAGGCGGCGCTGGAAGATGCCTGGGAATACATGGATAACCGGCCTTGTGCACTGCTTATTCTGGATGAATCGGCCTGTATTCTGTGCCGTTGCGGTCATCCGCAGACGCTGGCGCAACTGGCGGATTTAGGTTTTCTGGCCGGCAGTTATTGCGCTGAAAGCATTATCGGGAGCTGCGCATTGTCGCTGGCGTCCTTGCTGGGTCAGCCGGTAAAAACCAGCGGCGCACAGCATTTCAAACAGGCGCTTCATCCGTGGTCATTCAGCACCACGCCGGTATTTGATAACCACGGACGGCTGTCGGGTTCGATCTCCCTGTGCTGCCTGAATGAACAGCAGGCGTCGTCCGATTTGTCCCTGACGCTGGCCGTCGCCCGCGAGGTGGGTAATTCGCTTATTACCGACAGCCTGCTGGCGGAGTCGAACCGGCATCTCAGTCAGATGTACGGCCTGCTGGAAAGCATGGACGACGGCGTAATGGCGTGGAACGAGCAGGGCATTTTGCAGTTTCTGAATGTTCAGGCTGCCACGCTTTTACATCTGGATGCGCAGGTCAGCCAGGGGAAGAACCTCAGCGAGCTGGTGACGCTGCCTGCGCTTTTGCGCCGCGCCATCAAACAGGCGCGCGCGCTTAATCACACCGAGGTCACGTTTGAAAGCCAGCGTCAGTTTATCGACGCCGTCATTACTCTCAAGCCGATCGTGGAAGAGCAGGGGATAAGCTTTATTATGCTGCTGCATCCGGTGGAGCAAATGCGCCAGCTGATGACCAGCCAGCTTGGCAAAGTCAGCCATACTTTCGGGCAGATGCCCGCCGGTGATCAGGAATCGCGCCGGTTAATCCATTTCGGACGCCAGGCAGCGCGGGGGAGTTTTCCGGTACTGTTATGCGGGGAAGAGGGCGTGGGCAAAGAGTTGCTCAGTCAGGCTATTCACAATGAAAGCGAATGCGCCGACGGCCCGTATATTGCGGTGAACTGCCAGCTTTATGCCGACAATGCGCTGGCACAGGATTTCATGGGTAACGCGCCCACCGATGATACCAAAGGCCGGCTCAGCCGTCTGGAGCTGGCCAACGGCGGCACGTTGTTCCTGGAAAAAATAGAGTATCTGGCGCCGGAGTTGCAGTCGGGGCTATTGCAGGTGATCAAACAGGGCGTGCTGACGCGGCTTGATGCGCGGCGGCTGATCCCGGTCAGTGTCAAAGTGATTGCGACCACGACGGTGGACCTTTCTGCGCTGGTTGAACAAAACCGCTTCAGCCGCCAGCTTTACTATGCCCTGCATTCATTCGAGATTGTTATCCCGCCGCTGCGGGCGCGGCGCGGCAGCATTCCATCGCTGGTGCATAACCGGCTGCGCAGCCTGGAAAAACGCTTCGCGTCAAAACTGAAGCTTGACGACGACGCGCTGGCGCAACTGGTGGCCTATTCCTGGCCTGGTAATGATTTTGAGCTCAGCAGTGTCATTGAAAATATCGCCATCAGCAGCGAAAATGGCCGTATACGCCTGAGCCATCTGCCTGAATATTTATTTTCCGAACGTCTGGCGGGTGATAACCCGTCAACGCTGATGCCCGCCAGCCTCACGTTTTCCTCAATCGAGAAAGAAGCCATTATCCACGCAGCCCGTGTCACCCGCGGGCGGATCAGGGAAATGTCTCAACTGCTCAACATCGGGCGAACCACGCTGTGGCGAAAAATGAAACAATACGATATTGATGCCAGCCAGTTTAAACGCAGTCATTCGAACTGATTGCGGCTAAATTTGCAGGTATAATCCAGGAAATTATTCAGCGGATTTAGAAACGAAGATGACAAAACTCACCTTACAAGAGCAGTTGCTAAAAGCAGGGCTCGTGACCAGCAAAAAAATGGACAAAGTCCAGAGAACGGCTAAAAAATCTCGCGTTCAGACGCGTGAGGCGAGAGCCGCTGTCGAAGAAAACAAAAAAGCCCAACTTGAGCGTGACAAGCAGCTTAACGAACAGCAAAAACAAGCCGCCTTGTCGAAAGAGTATAAAGCGCAGGTGAAACAGCTGATTGAAATGAACAGGATCGACATTTCAAAAGGCGATATTGGTTTTAACTTTACCGATAATAATCTGATTAAAAAGATGTTCGTCGATAAGACAACGCAGGCTCAGCTCATTAACGGGCGTCTTGCGATTGCCCGCCTGGTCGCAGATAAGAGCGGCGAAAGTGAATATGCGATTATCCCCGCCAGCGTCGCTGATAAAATTGCGCAGCGTGATGCAAACAGCATCGTGTTAAACAGCGCACTGAGCCAGGAAGAACAGGACGAGGAAGATCCGTATGCTGATTTCAAAGTGCCTGATGATTTGATGTGGTAATCCCTTTCGCTCCCGGAACGGGCGGGCACACAAGGCGTCCATGATCAAAAAGCCCGCTTAAGTTTCCTTGAGCGGGCTTTTTTGCAGGCGTTCTGCCGGTCAGTGTGGCTGTGGCGCCTTCATAAATATCGCTGTAAGGGCCGAGAGCAAACAGCCCGCCATCAGATAAAGAGCCACGTAATGCCATTCACCCCCGGATAACGTCAGTAACGAGGCGGCAATAAAAGGCGTAAAGCCACCCCCCACCACGCTCGCCACCTGATAACCCACGCCCGCACCGCTGTAACGGTAACCGGCACCAAACATTTCCGTAAACATAGGTTGCTGGACACACACCACCATATCGTGGGCGATATTTGCCAGCATCAGCGAGAAAACCACCACGCCGGCAATGGAACGGGCATCCAGCGCCATAAAGAAGGGAAACGCGCTCAGCGCACCGACAAATGCGCCGGTGATGTAGATTCGGCGACGCCCGAAGCGATCGGCCATCCAGGCGAATAGCGGGATCGTCAGGCAACTGATACCGCCGATCAGCAGCCCGATATTCAGAAACAGCTCACGGGACAGCCCCAGATTATGCGTTGAATAGTTAAGTGCAAACGCGGTGACGATGTACATCGTCAGCAATTCACACAGACGCAGGAGGATGATTTTCAAAAATGCGCCAGGGTGGCGTATCAGCGCTTCAAACACGGGTAGACGTTTTTTGGTCTGTTTAGGCTGCTCAACCAGAGCACGTTCGAACTCGACGGATTCTTCCATACCGTTACGGACCCAAAGCGCGCCCAGCACCAGCACGATGCTGAACAGGAACGGCAAACGCCAGCCCCAGCTCAGGAACTGCTCGTTGGTGGTCATGCTGCTTATCAGTGATACCAGCCCGGTCGACAACAACAGGCCTACGCCGTACCCCATCTGGATCCCGCTGCTGTAAAACGCTTTCTTGCCGGAGGGCGCACTTTCAACGGCCAGCAGTGCCGCGCCGCCCCATTCGCCGCCCACGGCAAACCCCTGGATCGCGCGCAAAGTCACCAGCAGGGCAGGAGCCCACCAGCCAATGGCGGAAAACGAAGGGAGAATACCGATACATGCGGTGGCTATGCCCATAATCCAGACGGTCATCATCAGCATTCGTTTGCGGCCCAGACGGTCGCCGAAATGGCCGAAGACAATACCGCCGAGAGGGCGGAACAAAAAACCGACGCCAAAAGTGGCAAAAGCGGCCAGCGTACCCATCGCCGGGTCGACCTGCGGAAAGAATTCACTGTTAAATACCAGCGCTGCGGTGATGCCGTAGAGCAAAAAATCGAACCAATCGACCACCGCACCGGCGAAACTGCCCCAGGCAGCACGGCGTGCGCGGTTAACTGAAGGTGTCTCCTTATCGGGGCGGGGGGTAATGAGCGTGGAGTCCATAATTGTTCTGTCCGTTCCTCAAATTTCTAAAATTTCTAGTTATTAAAATAGGTAAAAAATGCCGACATCTTAAGCAGCAAAATAAAAGCCGCTACAGAGACTACAGCGACAGCCGCCAGGTTAAAACGCTTTTGCAAAGCAGCCTGCACGAAAGGGGGAATTTAACTCAGGGAACGGGGATGCGCAGTTAATTATCCGGTGACGGAGGAGAAACGAAGAGAAGGCGTGCGTTGCACAGCGGCATAGGATGTTAGCGTGGCTTAACTTGCTCCCCTGAGAAGGGAGCAGAATATTATCTCGTCGAAGAATTCCACGAGTCACGCTTTGCTAAACGACCACTCAGGCGGTGGTGTTGATATTGCGTCCGATCGCCGGGTTAGCAGGCAACTGAGGGATCGACTCAATCAGGCTGCTTGCCGCAGACTGCTGGTTATCCAACGTTTTCTTTAGCATGAGGTTATTCACCTTAGTGCTGAGATCCAGATTATTAAGACCGGTGGCCAGTGACGCAATTTGCGATACATCCATTTTGCTCTCCTGTTCAATACAACGAAAAAGGAACTGCTCGTGGCCTGAAGCTGGCCTTGCAGTGTTATCGGCATTTTCCCGAGCAACTTTAGCGGGAAGTTGCACCGCTTTCAGAACGGGCTGGCATTGCGGGCTTTAAACCGTTCCCCGCTGATGGGATGGATAAAATCCAGCTCACTGGCGTGCAGCATCAGTCGCGGTATCTGTCCGGTACCCGGCAACAGACGGCCGCCATACAGGTCGCAGCCCAAAATAGGGTGACCCAGCTGCTGGCAATGGATACGAAGCTGATGCGTGCGCCCGGTTTCCGGGATGAGCTGTACCCGCGTCAGTGGCAGCGGCACGCCATCTTCCCGTTCCCGATAAAAGCGCTCAATGACCCGATAGCCGGAGCGGGCGGGTTTGCCGTGGATTTCACAAATCGACATCAGCGGGAACAGCGCGGGGTCTTTTGCAATCGCTGCGTCTATTATCCCTTCGTCGTGATCCAGATGCCCGCATAACAGCGCGCTGTAGACTTTGGTCACCGTGCGCTGGCTGAACTGCTGACAAAGCGCGGCATTTATCGCCTTATTGCGGGCAATCACCATCAGCCCGGAAGTCCCGAAGTCAAGGCGGTGGACCAGCGTACAGCCGGGGAATATCTTCACCAGGCGGTGATGCACTGAATCCAGATTTTGCGGGTTTTTACCCGAAAGGCTGAGCAACCCTGCGGGTTTATTGATAATCAGCAGATGGTCATCCTGACTGAGGATCTCTATCTCGTCATGGCATGGCGGGGCAATAAAGGTATCGGTGATCGTAGACATCAGGCTGCCGGATAGGGAGTGGGAGCGGATAATACCGAATTTCCCGCTGGCAGACTATTATTTCAACTCTGCCAGAGGCTCCATTATGTCAGTATAAATTTGATTACCATCCACAGGAGACAGACCCCTATTATGATCTGCACAATCCGGAAACCCCATCTGCAATAGCGCCAGGCATGACGTTCACTGGCGTCAGCCGAGGCTATCGACGGATCGGCGTTATATCTTTTTTCTTTTGGCCTGAAATCCAGCCAAACCGAAACAATTGCGGCTAATGCGGAAAAAATCTTGAGAAGTATCTGGCCGTCCATGATTAAGTCCCGTCTGTAAATATCATAACTAACATATCTGAATCGACATGATTTCGTACAGCGGATTCTTTTTATAAGAAAGGCCACAGCGGGACGTCATGGGTAAACAGGGGCGGTAGTTAGATTGCCTCAAACACCCGTGTAATTAGATAATAGTGTATGGTTATGAGTTGGAGATATGATGAGCATCGATTCCATTTTTACACCATATTTCATAAATTTTATCATCACGGACTTTGTATATTGTTATTGAAAATGGCGTATTCAGGCCAGAGACATTTTCCAGGTCAATGAGTAAATCATCTAACACAATTCTGGATATTATCTTAACGTCTAAATCCTGATGGGAGAATATTTTTTCCTGATGATTCTTTATCACTTCCGCCTTACCGTTAAGAACCACTGTCCAATCATCGATTTTTATGAATTTTATATCCTCATGGTAGAAAGAAACCAGTCCTTCAATATCTTTTTTGGTGTAAGCATCCAACTGTTTGTCTATCAAATCTATTATCGACATATTACCTCTGGTTGTTTAATAGTCTCTTATTTGCAGGTTCACGGTTTATTCGTCGTGAAATTTTTTGTTGTGCATAAATACTAATAATAATAAAAATTAATGCGGTGATAACATTAAAAGAGAAAGCATCACCCGATATGAACACCCCGATAAATACACCTACGACCGGAGATATGAGCACTGAATAACTCGCGGATTCAGCTCCGTAATGAGTAATAAGGTTATTCCAGAAAAGAAAAGCCAGACAACTTGCTATCCCGCAGACAAATAGCAATGCAGAAATTCTAAGCATGCCAGCACTTTCCAATTTCATCATGAGTCGCTGATGGTCAATGAAGTAATCAAAAAAAACCATAGTAATCATAGAACCAAAGAACATTTGTGTCATGAATGGAAAAATACCTGCTGAATGTTGTTTAAATTTCCCTATTAAGATATTCCCAATACTCCAGATAATTGCGCTAATAATAATAATTATCTCTCCGGTACCGAACTTAATGTTAAAGTCATTAAGCGAGAAAACAGCTAAGGCTGCAAAAAAAGCAGGTAAGAGCAGGGCAGGGTGATGCCAGTCCCGGTTAATAATAAATAAAATTACAGAGGTTATTGCTGGCATTATATAAATAATCACTAATGCTGTAGAACTATTTATATGGTTAAGGGAAAGTACATTCAGCGCCGGAACCATCGCCATAACTGGAAAACTGATCACACACCCTAATAAAAGTGACCTGATACGATTAAACTCTGATCTGAACTTAAAAAGAAAAAGCAAAGTAAGTACCATTCCCAAAAGACCAGAGATAAACCTGACTTCGTAAGGCGTAAAGTCCATCAATACATACTTGCTGATGGGGAAATTTACTCCCCATATTATCGCCAGTAGAGATATTAATAAATTTTTCTTATTCATACACAAAAACGTCTTCCTCCTTTAATATGAATTAATAATACTGGGTTACTATATATGTGCGTGGTTATCACTGATATATATCCACAATAGCCGCAAAAATTTAACTTGCGCTCTAACCGGGCCAATCATGATGATCGAGATCAATTTTTTTTATTGTGGGGTTTTGATTCTGCAACCGTTGTAAAAAACGGTTTAATGTTTTATTAAAACCCTGCTCGGCATTGTATAATTTTAACGCGCAGTCCTTCAACTGTCAGTTTTCCCAACGACTTAGAGATAAATTCTCTGCCATTTTCTATCTGTAACCGGGCCGGTATACTGTGCTACATTTGCTTCAGGCGTTAGAAGATGAGTTAATATACCGGTTCGCCACGACCAGGTAGTCACCCACTGTTCTGCACCTGCTCAACATGAAAGATTTCACTAAAGTTAATATTGATACATAAGGGAATATGATAGTGAGTAATGACATTTATTTCGAAAATAAATGCAGGAAATGGTTCGTTATCGCTGTGATATGCATTTTAATGGGCTGCTGGTTCTGGTATATGTTGTGGGCATCAGGTATTTCTAAAAACACGATTTTACAAAAATCGGTACCTGAATGGATAACGTATATTTCATTTGGCGCGTTTATTGGCTGCATTAGTTTTGTGCGTGCTTGTTATCTGCGCACTTTCAACAAGACATTAAAATATCTTTTTAACGCTTTCTCCGGCGGTTTTTGTCTGGGATTTGTGCTGATCCTAAACTGTTATGATGTCTATGTTTATCTTTTTCCTGACAAAGTGATTGGCTATGAGTCTGAATATGAAGTTGTCTTCCCTGGGCCGTCAAGAGGCAAGTATGGCCATTGTGAGGCAGGTATCTGGCTAAAAGATCAAAACACCTCCAGATGGATTCAGCTCTGTACAAATAAAGATTATCTTTACGCCCACCACAAACAAGGGATGACAGGAGTATGGGTAACGGCTCGTGTTAATAAAATCGGAACGTATATTGTGAAATATGAATTTATCTACAGGTGAATAAAATCGCCTGAAATGATTCATAATGACTCTGGTAGTGATATCATTTTTTCTGTGCAAATAAGTGATAGTGGTTAAATACCCGCTCCTCGCGCGGATATTCAGGACTATGAGCTTGTCCGCTTAGTGTCATGGGCGGATGGTGCATGTGTTGAGGTGGGCTATGTAGCCATAGGCAGAACAGTACGTTGGTATTGATGACTCGTGAAAATTAATTTTCTTTGTGAATTTGATCTCTAAGGATTTCTGTGAATTCTTTACGCTTCCTTGTAGCCCATTCAGCTTTGATTGAGAGCATTAAACTATATTGTTTTCGGAAATAAATATCCCTGAATTCCTTTTCAGGTGTGCTTTTTAATGCCGCATACTTGGAAGCCAAACCAACCACACCACACTCGACAAACCAATAAAGGATCTCATCATCACTGAAGGTGATTTTACGTTCTATTTCGGTACCTCTTTCATTGATAATGAAATGATATTCTTTGCCATGAATTTCCAGATATGGAGTCGCCACACCATCAGGTCTGTCAGGGATGATGAAGTAATGATTAGGTCTTATTCCTCCTCCAATTCGCTCACCGATTGCGAGAAGTTCTGCTCGCAGCACTTCAATGTTTTTCATCGATTTTTTCTGTTAACCATTTATCCCAAACATTCTTTGCTTCGATACTCTGACTATTAGCTATGAGCCGCTTTATCGTACAAATAGCTGCGTGAGTCTGATTTATAGGCAAGTTACAGAGCAGTTCAAAGAGAGTGTTGAGGATTCATATCATGCCTTTCTGCCGGTTACAAGAGCGAGCCTGACTATGGGTATTGGCTCGGGTAGGGGAGTATTTAGAACTGTTCAAGCATTAGCGCTATAAACGCACGTACAGCAGGGTTTGAACGACGACTCTCATGCCAGACGGCTGAAATATTATGCCGTTCTACAGAAAAATCCGTTAATACGGGAATTAACTTATGGCTCTCTACCAAAGAAGACGCCATAAAACTCGTTGCCATTCCTATTCCGGCACCGGCTACAACGGCCGCGATAACGGCTTCGCTCGCATCGACGATGACAGCAGATGAAGGCACAATTTCGATTTCCCGTTCACCAACCCTGAACGGCCAGCGAAAAATCTGCCCTGTATTTTGGTAACGCAGATTGACCGTTTTATGCCCTGTAAGGTCATTCGGATGTTTTGGCGCAGGGGACTTGGCCAAATATTCAGGCGAAGCATAACAGCCCATCTGATAGGGCGAAAGGCGACGCGACAGGAGATTTGAATCCGCAAGATCGCCGAGACGGATGGCGATATCAATACTCTCATCAACGAGATTTATCACATGATCGCTCAACCGTAAATCAATCGTCACTTTTGGGTAAAGTGCGCAAAACTGTGGGAGAACAGGGGCGATCATATGCAGGGCGATCGGAAACGATGCGGCAATGCGTAATGTCCCCGCGAGCTCTGCACGCGAACGCATTGCTACCTGCTCAAGCTCATCCGCATCGCGCAGTAACCGCAGAGCTCGTTCGTGCAGTTCACGGCCTTCAGCAGTCAAAACCAGTGAGCGTGTGGTTCGGGTGAATAAAGTGACGCCAAGACGCTGCTCCAGGCGCTGGATACTTTTACTGATCGCTGAAGGCGAAACTGACAGCGAGCGGGCAGCGGCGGTATAGCTACCGAGAGCTCCCGCGCGCGCGAATGCAATAAGACCCGTGAGTCTTTCAAAACCTATTTGTTCCTTCATGGCAACATTAAAGCGAAATGGAGCCCCATTATCAATCATGAATATTAGCCATATTATCTGTCCACGAAATCCCTTTGGAGTGAGATTGTAATGGCTGAAATGATGAAAGCAGTACAACTGCATGAGTTTGGTGGCCCGGAAATGCTGCAGTATGAAGATGTTCTCAGGCCAGTTGCGGGAGATGACGAAGTACTTGTGCGTGTGTATGCGGCCAGTCTTAATCCGCCGGACTGGTATTTGCGTGAAGGTTTTCGGGCGCTTCCGCCTGAATGGTGGCCCAATCCGGTCTTTCCACTCATCCTGGGGACTGATGTATCAGGTGTCGTTGCAGCAGTCGGCAAAAATGTCTCCGAATTCAGCATTGGAGATGAAGTTTATTCAATGGTGCGTTTTCCAGAAGAGGTAATGAGAGGCAGCGGTGCCTATGCCGATTATGTGAGTGTTCCGGCGTCTGAGCTGGCATTAAAACCTCAGGGAATCGAACATGCCCTGGCTGCGGGTGCTCCGATGTCACTGCTCACGGCCTGGCAGTTCCTGGTCGAACTGGGGCATAACGCACCCAATCCATTCCAGCCATTCCCGCATAAGCCAGTGCCACTGGAAGGCCGGACAGTGCTGGTCAATGGTGCCGGGGGAGGTGTGGGGCACTTTGCGGTTCAGATTGCCAGGTGGAAAGGTGCACGAGTGATTGCCGTAGCTTCTTCCCGCCATGAGGTGTTTTTACGCGGCCTGGGCGCAGATGAGTTCATCGACTACTCCAAAATAGCCGTCGAGACCGTAGTTAAAAATGTCGATCTCGTCATTGACGCTGGTGGAGGTGCGAACATGGAGCGCTTTCTGAGCACGATCAAACAAGGCGGAGCACTGTTTCTTGTGAATCCTTTGGGGTTTTCCGGGCAGGATGAGGCCGGCGAAAAAGGAATTACTGTTTCAACAACACAGGTACGATCCAGTGGTATGCAACTATCAGAAGCGGGTCGCCTTTTGGAGAAGGGAATTATCCGGGTCGTCATTGATAGTACCTACCCGCTGGCAATGGCCGCAGCTGCGCATAAGCGCGTTTCATCAGGAAGTATTCAGGGCAAAATTGTGCTCACAAACTTCTGAATATGGATGGGTCAAACAAACCTGGTTCCGTTTGAGAGCGTTTCGTTATTACGAGCGCAGTCTGCTCTTCGCTCAGAGCAGACCTTCAGTTCAGTCCGATGGTCTGCTGTGTGCCAGAAACGGACGTTGCCACATCACCAAATACTCAATGGAATGCTCAAACTGGTACTGGAGGCACTTATACTAGCAAAGGTAATCCTGCTAACTGGGTTTCTTATGAAGTAAGAGACGGAGTGAGAGTAAGGAGAGTAAGGGTTGTTTATCAACCAGCCACAGGAAAGGTTGTTACAGCTTCTCCTGATAATGCGCCAGTGCCAAGTAGCTTTAAAAAAATACAAGGTAATTAAATGACTGAATTAGATGAAAAAATAAAATATTTTGGCAGTCTTTTTAAGAATCGCCTAGATAATGAATTACTTCAGGATGCAATTAATTATGTAGATCATGGTGAGAGGGGATTAGCCTTCGAAACAGTTTGTGATCATCTAAGTGAATATGAGGTACCGATAAACAAGGCAGAATATGATTTAGCTATATTTATTTGTAATGGGCTTAAAATAGATGCTGATGATATTAGTTTAAGACATTTAAAAGCATTAATTACATGATAGGGGATTCGGCCTGCGGCCACAGCAGAAAGGCTTTATGCCCATCCGGCTGCATCAGGCTGCGCCGGGTCACAGTCGCAGGCTCCTTCTCGTCTCGCCCGTTTACGCCACCCGCCCCAGTTATGTGTGTTCATGCAAAGTCAAACCCCGGTCTGGCAGGTGTGCCACAGAGCGCCGTGCCGTCGCTTGCGGGCCTCGCTGACCTGCTCCTCGTTGATTATCATTTTGTATGTAAGCATTGCGGCACTCAGTTTGTATTAGGAGCTGAAACATATCATGGCAGTGGTGGCTATTGGTCACCCGAGAATGAAAAACCATACGCAACATATGACGAAATATCGTCCTTGGTAGCCAAGACTAGTTGTTGTGGACTGCTTTGGGCCAAGGGCGGACGTGGCCAACTTTATCCTTTGTTAAATAAAGAGGAGCAGGTGTAGTGGTCAACAAAAACTGGCCACAGCTTTAGAGTTTTTCCAGAACAATCGTTCTGATTCATTCGGCGTCAAACCACCATTATATTGATGAGGTCTGAGCTGGCTGTAATATCCTGTGATGTAAT
>NZ_PITQ01000028.1 GCF_002834385.1 Rahnella sp. AA | reverse complement strand
TTGCCCTTTGCCGCGCACTAGACCCATACCGTTAGATGAATTTTCACCCTGGAGAGGATTGCAGCATGCACACACATAACGTCAACAGAAAAACCGCCACGACTACCCCACCCGAAAGATGGGGGGCAAAAGAACAACACGTCGTGGTATCTGTCGGGGGATCACGCCATCTGCCAGCATGGAACCAGCGGATTATTGAAAGTGCAACCGTAGCTTGGTGGGAAAATACCCTGCGCAATGACGGGTTTGTAAAAAATATCAACTCCGCCAACGAATACGATGTGATATCCGCGAAAGTGGTTATAGACAGGCTGTCGCAGAGGGCTAACAGGGGATGTAGCCTGTATTTCGAAATTTTTGAACGCAACTTTCTCAGTATGGCACTGAGTTATGTGGATCAGCTGCCGCTGTCCCATCGCCCGGCTTTTTTTGATGCCGCATCTGAAGCGGGTTTCGTTCTGTCACTGGATGAGTACCGGAACAGTTTGCGCGCATATTACGAGCTGATGGATGAACTGCGTGATGATTATTGATTGACGCCGAGCGCGAATAACAGCCAACGGCGGGATTGTCCCGCCGTCAATACCGAGGAGAAACACCATGTACACAACCGAAATCAGCCACACCGACAACCAGAATCCCGGTCGTTTTCAGTGGGACGCGAGCGCGGAGGCCGCTTACTGGGAAGCGCGCGCAGAATCATACGTGACCGCGCCGGTTGAAATCGATCTGCACAAATATATGGACGTGCTGGGGACGTTACCGCCGCTGGACTGGCAGGGCGACAGGGACAGCGAATCATTCAAGTTTGCCGAAATGATGTGCGGCAGCGTGACGGAAATTTACGCGAAAGTGGAAGGCCGGTATTTCCAGTTATGCGATGAATGCACCCTGAGCCATGCCGAAATTGTGGAACGTATTAAGGAGGTGTTAGGCAAAGAAACCGTACCGCAGAAATGAAAAAAGCAGACTTTCGTCTGCCTCGTCATGCCGGTTTGCCCCTTCGAAAGTCAGACCGGCTATCAATACTCGATTGGAGTTCATGCCATGAATACTGAAGCGCAAATAATTGCATCACCCGTGCCGTTTGTAAAGTCTGAGACGGCAAAAAAACACCCGCGCACGGTGCGCGAACCGCTGAAAATTGAGGACATCACCATACCGTTTAAAGCGCTGGGGCGTCATATCGCTAAATGCCAGCGTAAACGCCAGTCCGTGAGGGTGCCCGCCATGCGGGGCAGTGATCTGGGACAGGTGCTGCGCACCTTAGAGCTGAAACGGGCTTTAGCCTGATATTAACCGTCGCCCCTGACGGGGCGACTTCTACGGAGTCGTTTAATGTCACAGCTAAATTTTGATGACCTTTTCAGCGTTTTTCAGGGGGAGCAGTCAACGGTTGGGGCTGTCGTCGCCAGTGAACCGGCGAAGATGTCTGCGCCAAAGAAAATGATTACCTCTGATAATGCCCGCCGTGAGTTTATCCGCGTGTTCGGGCTGACTGCGCGATACCTGCGCCGCTGGGACGTGTTCTGCGATTTTATCACCCTCGTCGCCAGCGAGCTGGATATCGCGACGGTTCGCACCGCCGATAATATCGAGCGTAGCCGGAAAATCTGCGCCCGCTATGAAGCTGCCGATCTGGAGAACCTGCACACGTTGTTCGGCATGCTCGTTTGCGCACTGCAAGGTAAATATCAGGACTTCCTCGGATCCGTTTTTATGGAGCTTGATTTAGGCTCTGATGATATGGGGCAGTTCTTTACCCCGTATTCCGTTCAATCCCTGATGGCTCAAATGTTGATTCCAGGAACCGCTGAGACCGTCAGCAAAGAAGGCTGGGTGTCATTCAGTGAACCCTGTTGCGGGGCTGCGGGCATGGTTGTTGCTTACGCTGAGTGCATGCTCAAAGCTGGGTTTAATCCCTCAGAGCAGATGTTCGCATACTGTATCGATATTGATCCGGTAGCGGCTGATATGGCGTTTATCCAGCTAAGTTTACTGGGGATCCCTGCGGAAGTCGTCACGGGTAATACTCTCACCATGAAGTTTAGTCGTGTGCGATATACGCCGGTTTACTATATCGGCAACTGGGAAGCCCGTTTTGCGCTGCGTGACAAATACAAAGCGATGAAACAGGTTCTGGCATTGCTCGGAGCCTAATAAGGAGGGCAGGGGAAATCCTGCCATTTTCGCGCGAAAACTCCCAGCGGGCTGCGCCCGCCAGTTCCTGAGACAGGTAGCGGCTGCGCCGCCACTCTTCTCCGGCATGTTACGGGGGCTTGTCTCTCTCTTTCCTTACCTTCTCTTCCTCTCCGGGCTTTATCTCTTCTTCCTGGTCATCGACGGCCGGCGATGCCTCATCCCTA
>NZ_PITQ01000027.1 GCF_002834385.1 Rahnella sp. AA | reverse complement strand
GTGGAGCACCTACTGGCTCGAAAGAAAAGCGGCGATCATCGCATGATTCTCGCTCAATATTCGTAACCAGCAAGCGCATACCCTGAATCACTTAATAGTGTAATTCTCAGGGTGCGAATGACTATATCTCGCTCATAACAGACCGTAATCAGTCAAACATCACCTTTGTGCCAAAAGCTGAAGTTACTAGCAAAAATCTGTGTTAGTAATTAGGGAACCGGTCAGGAAAGTCCGTTCTTTGATGACTGGCCAGTAGTCGAGGAGAATCTGAGGGTTATCCTTTCCGGCAACGAGCCCACTCCGGAGCAGTAGGAACTAAAAAATGCTCTGGATAATGACTCCCCATCAGATGGGCAGGCCGCTTAGCGGCCTTTTATTATTAAATACAGAGAATTAGGCATTGAACGCTTTTTCTTTATCAAAAGGAACATCGGCATACGCCAGTTCGCTCAGCAGCTTGCGTTTCCATCCACCATGCTCATCAAGCTCGGTATAGAGTACGCCAGCTAGATCGGAAGGTATTTCAATTTCGCCCTTCTTGAGTACCAGTACTCTCCCTCGCCCCAGTTTCCCCGCGAAATATCCCAGTTCATAAAGAACATTCTGGCGTGCGCGCAGCCTTGTACTTTCAGATGATAGGGCATTACCGCTATCGTCGGGCGTCATCAGCACAATCGCAAAGCTAACATCTCCTGACTCCGCTTCAAATTTCTCGATAATTGTCCTTGAGCCATCGGGACGTTCAGAAAGGATAATTTCCTCCAACCCTATCCGGGATATGAAACGGGCTACAGACTGAAGAGCATCATTATCATGGCCATGTACAATAAAAATTTTTCGGGATACAGGGCGTAACACGGCGGGCTCAGGATCGATTTGATTCTCAACATACTGTTGGTAATCACGGACGAATGGGACAAGTAATGATGAAGTAAATTTACGGACTGATTCAATAATCCTGCGATCGTAGAAAAACGTGTGGCAAAAATTGAAGGCAAAATTATTATCGATTGCCATTTTATCGATTAAAACAAGCTTCAGACCCAAAATCTCCCCAGGGTCTTCAGGCCACTGCAGTACAGCGGAACCAGCCATGCTGGATTCAGTCTCGTTACTTTTGGACAAGAAATCATCAAGATCAATATCGCGGGTCAGGTGTGCATTAACTGCCTTCAGATTCACTGAGTTCAAGAGTCGGGCCAGTTGCTTGAGAGGTTGCTGGTAGTTTTGAACATCAGCACGTTGAAGGTCAAAAACGCAATTTTTCAGTGACTGGAATATATCAATCGCCATCCTGCTCGCTCTCCTGTCTTTGTTGTTCTGCACTGTCCAGAATTTGTTGGCGCAGATTTTCTTTCATATGTTCGATTAATGGGCTGACCATAGGATTAGTAGCGTAGCTAGAAGCGCGCTCGTCCACCAAGTTGTATGCTTCCTGAATCGCGTTCTCAATGCTGGCAGGATCATTAGCATCGAAACGAACATCATAACTTCCGTTTAACGCTTCTGTTGCTTTCTCAACCTCTTTTAGCTGCTTCTGCAACTTGTCTATACCTGTAATTTTTACGCCCATAACAACCTCCGGTTCAAGTGCATTACACCAGCCTATATAGATAGCACATTTGACCTGCTTCCCGTGAACTCACACAGAATGGTAATAGGAATGTCCGCAGTTCGCTCATTGTAGACCTTCCTTGTTCTTAAACCTGGCCGCTCCGTGCCATTAGCGGATGTTGTCAAGTCCGCACTGCATTAATTAGGGGGGAGCAGGTCACCAGATCAAGTCTGAGGCAATATATATAAAGGGCTGAGCGGGCTCTTTGCCGCCCGCCCTGCAGCCTGAGAATTTTCCTGGCATCAAGTACCAGGAAAATTTTCAGGGGGAATTATACCCCCCTGAAACAAGCTTTACTCTTCCCACTTACCTACAAGATTAAAGCCACATTCTTTTGTTGCTTCTTTCCCTCTTCCCTCAGGCTTTATCCATCAAATAACGATGCGCTTTGAATGCCGCGCTGGCGGCCTTGAAAATATAGCGTTTGTCGTTCTTCAGTGCTTTCAGCCAGGAAGCGATATAGCTTTCATGCTGAACCTCTCCGACAATCCCCAAGTCTGCCATCAGGAACGCGCTTCCCAGTTCGGCGATCAACTCCTCAAAAGCATAATCTTCACTGCCAAACTTCCCTTTCATTTCTCGGTTCAGCCGACTTTTCGCCCCGCTCCAGTGAACCAGCTCATGCAGGCCCGTAGCGTAGAAATGGGCCGCATCGGCAAAAAGATACCGTTCCGGTAAGCGGATTTCGTCGGTTGATGGTGTAAAAAAGGCATTCTGTCCTTTTTCGATAATGGTTGCACCGCTACTATGAAAAAGTGCTTCTGCACGTGGTAATGGCTCAAAGGTCTCTGCCGGAAAAACGGCTTCAGCACTCAGGGGCAAACCGTCAATTTGTTCAGCATTAAATACAGTGAATGTTTTCAGCATCGGAATATAGTCAATTTCTCCGTTATCATTTTCCTTTTCCAGCGTGGTATAGAAAATCGCGGTAGTGCCGTGTTCTCCCTTGCGCACCTGCCCACCCACCGCTTTCGCCTGTTTGTAGGTCATCCAGCGTGAATCACAGAATCCCTGTTTTGACGCGCTGCACCAAAGCAACATGATATTCATTCCGCTGTAAGCCGTACCGGTGGCGTAATTGGACGGTAAGCCGGACATACCGGGAGTTCGCTGCCAAGGACACACCCAAGGTTTAACCCCAGTTTCCAGCGCCGCAATTATGCTGTCGGTAACAGTCTGATAAATATCGGTTCTGGCTGTTGAACATTTCGTTTTTGAGGAGCCTGACAGATCCAGCGAGGATACGCTGGTCGCCGCTGTCTTGTTAGGGGCACTTATCTGGGTATGAAGGGAAATAGTCATGTTTTTTCTCCGTCAGTTGTGTGATTTTCGTCTTCGTATCGCCTGACGGTTCGCTTTCCCGGCATCGTTCCATCCCGCAAGGGCGCTGCATGCGTGCCATTTACCCTTGCGGGACGGGTTGTGCTGGGAAACGATTAACCGGAAGCAGATACATGAACGGAAATCACGCTGGAGAAAAAACTATCCCTGAATAGACAGATATAGAGCCCCTTACTCGCCAGCGGTGAGATTA
>NZ_PITQ01000026.1 GCF_002834385.1 Rahnella sp. AA | reverse complement strand
CACACCACCACAATTTGACTTAAGTAAAAACCATCTCAGGTAACCTCACCGCGGACGGTGGCGGGATAACGGAATAATTCACAGGGAGTCACCGGTTTACGGCCTGTGTAAAAGGGACTTAAACGATGGGCATTCAGGAATACATTCTTGCCGGCAGTAAATTACCTATCCATAATCATTACCAGCTACGGCTGACACGGCTCGAATCACAGCAACCCGGCGTCGATATCTCGGTGCTCAAGTTCAGCGGCACCGAAGCCATCAGCGGTATCCTGCGCTATGAGATTGAATTCACCAGCGCGGTGAAAGACATTCCCGCCCGACACATCATCAACTATTCCGCCCTGTTCCTGATGTACCCCGACGGCAAGCCGTGGGAACCGGTGATACCACGCATTATTCCCGGCGTCATCACGCAGTTTCGCCAGTGCAGCACGTCTGCCGACGAAACCCGCTACGTCGCGACGCTGGAACACCGCCTCACCCGCTTAAATCAGGGCAGCAATAACGCGGTTTACCAGAACGACAGCGTCATCAGCATGACCGAAAACACCTTCCTGCGTTACAACATGGACCGGCTGGATTTTCGGTTTGCGTTGAACGACCAGTACCCGCTGAAAAAATTCATGATGCAGTTCGGCGAAAGCGAATATGCGCACATCGCTCGCCGCCTGGCCGACAGCGGTATCTCGTATTTCTTTGAATACGATGAGGAAAACAACTGCGACGTGATGGTGCTGGCAGACCATTCCTACGCCTGGCCGGAGCCGGTGGCCATTCCGTTCCGCAACCCGGCGGGCATGTTCGACGGCGGGCTGGAATCGGTCTGGGAGATGTCGGTCAGCCGTAAATCGATTCCCAAGTCGGTGACGGTAAACGACGATTTTTATCCAAATGCGCAAAGCGATATGACCGCCACGACCGCCACTAACCCGGACTATCCGGCGCTGGTCGCCGAGGATTACCGCTGGGGCGAGTATTATCCCGAGCCTGGCAAGGAATACAGCAGCGAGCCCGGTCAGGGCATGTGGTACGCGAAACGCCGTCAGGAGCGCTACCTCAGTGAGCAAATCACGTTCGAGGGTAAATCCAACTGCATGACGCTGCGGCCGGGGATGCTCATCACCACGCCGGGCAAGGACTGGCCTGAAGCGCCGGACGGCCTGCTGATTGTTTCCACAGAATCTAAAAACGTCGCCCGCGACACGGCGTATTTCGTCACCTTCACCGCCGTTCCGCGCAATACCCAACATCCTTATCGCCCTGCTCTGCTGCCGTGGCCGACCGTCACCGGCACGCTCCCTGCCCGTATCTCCAGCGCCCATCCGGATGAACCTTACGCCCACATCAACGCCGACGGTTTATACCGCGCACAGTTTGGCTTCGACCGCACCGCATGGCAGAAAGGTTTTGAAAGCTGTTGGCTGCGTTTAGCCAGGCCCTATTCCGGGGATACTTACGGATTTCATATGCCGCTGCTGGATTCCACCGGCGTGGCGATTGCGTTCGAGAACGGCGACGTTGACCGGCCTTACATCGCTTACGCACTGCATGATTCACGTCACCCGGATCATGTTGCGTTACCGAATTATAAGCGGAACGTCATACGCACCCCGGCAAACAACAAACTGCGTCTCGACGACACGCGCGGCAAAGAACACATCAAGCTTTCGACGCCTGCCAGCGGCAAAAGCCAGCTGAACCTCGGTGCACTGGTCGATGACAAGCGAAAAGACCGCGGACACGGCGCAGAGCTGCGCACCGACGACTGGGTGTCCGTTCGCGGCGGCAAAGGCGTGTTTATTTCTGCCGACGTGCAGGCTTCCGCCGGGGGGCAGCAGCTGGATATGCAACAGGCCAAAGCCCTGCTTTCCAGCGCGAGGGTGGAAATGCAAAGTTTGTCGACCAGTGCTCAACAGGCTCAGGCATTAGCCGCCGACATCGACCGGCAACAGACGTTACTGCAGCAGAAACTCGACAAGCTTCAGCAGGCCGTTTTGCTTTTAAGCGCACCCAAAGGCGTGGGTATTGTCAGCGGGGACAGTATGCAGCTGTACGCCGAAGACAGCCTGACGCTGACCGCCGGTAAGCAGGTGGATATCGGCGCAACGAAGAAATTCACCGTCGCGGCTGGTGAGCAAATCAGCCTCTACAGCCGTCAGGGTACAAAAATGTTTGCCGCCAAAGGCGATATCGACGTTCAGGCGCAGGGCGGGAAATTCACCACCTGGTCAACGGACGATACGCATATTGCCAGTGGCAAAAAAATGACGGTGACCGCGCAGGACGAGCTGGTTCTGATCTGCGGCGGAGCCTACATCAAGCTAAAAGGCGGAAACGTCGAAATTGGCGGACCAGGTAAATTGCTCGTGAAAAATAGCGGCATCGTCAAGCAAAGCGCAGCCAGCATGCAGAGCGCGATGAAATCGTTTGAGCCCGAACAATTCAATGAAGGGTTTGTCGTGACTCATCCGCTTAATGGCAAACCGCTGGCTTCCCAGAAATATAAAATCACGCTGGATGATGTGCAGATTATCGAAGGGCTGACCGATGAAAAAGGCATGACCTCTCTCACTAAATCCCAGGCCGCGCAGGATATGGTCATTTCCTTGCTGGATGGCGAATAACAACGTCAAGGACCGGATATGAAAAAGCTAACATTGCTCACAGGTGCACTAATATTTTCGCTGTCCAGCCTGAATAGCTGTGCCGTGCCACCGCCTCCGGTGCAAACATCAACGCAGCCCGAAAAGCGGGCAGTACAAACCATCCCTAATCCACCTCAGGTGATTTATCGCATTGATAAAGATCGCTATCTCACGCTGGAGGATTATACCAACTGCGATGATGGTTCGATTTATTATCATAATGATAATAAGAAAATAAAAACCAAACTCTGGTTCCTTTCCAGGGGAACAATGAATTATAAAGGCAAGTTTATCTGGGCCGCGAAAAACGATGACATACTGGCTCTGCCATTTGTTCGTGGTGATAACGATGCATGCGGCGACCCGCTAAGAGGCTGTGCTTACAGCATATTGTCAGTCAGTAACGATGGTGGGAAAACATTTAGCAATATTAAATTCCATGCAAGTAATAGCTCGAGCTCTAAGGATTATACAATAATAAGTACCGATAATGCTATTTACATAAAAAGTACTTACTATGATGCAGAAAAATACCAAGTAAATAGCGCTGGTGAGTTTTATAACGTAAGGCAAACATGGATAGAGGATGCCTTTTATAAAGGAATGTTAAAATTCGGTGTACCTGAAGACGTTTTAGTGAAAAGCAATCCATTAGGCTACTCATTTATTTGGCTAAAAGATAAACATCATTACTCAGATGCACAAATTCATGAAGTAGATATTAAGGCTGATGCATTGTTTAACCAACTAAATAACTCACCAACGTTAGAGACTCTTCCTAATGATAAATTAGGTTCCTCACTGAGTAGTAAATTTAGTTGTAACGTTGATCTGATGCCGACTAAACCAAAAAATCAAGGATGACCATGAAAAAGCTAACATTACTCTCAGGTGCACTAATATTTTCGCTG
>NZ_PITQ01000025.1 GCF_002834385.1 Rahnella sp. AA | reverse complement strand
GGCCTAGACGCGAAGGGCTTAACGTAGCACCCCCTGGTCATCCTTTAAGGGGTGAAATGCACTCCGCCAAAACTTTTCCTCGTGCCTCAAAAAACTTTTGTCTCCGCCCCTTTCCGGCTGCCTGCGGTGGAGCAACGTTGCCCTTTGCCGCGCACTAGACCCATACCGTTAGATGAATTTTCACCCTGAAGAGGACTGCAGCATGCACACACATAACGTCAACAGCAAAACCGCCACGACTACCCCGCCCGAAAGATGGGGGGCGAAAGACCAACACGTCCTGTTGCCCGCCGGTGAATTCACCCGCCAGCAGGCGGAGGCCGTGGCAGCGGCATACAGCAATATCGCCATTGAAGACGATCAGGGGACGCATTTTCGCCTCGTTCTGCGCGTGTTCGGGCAAATGATATGGCGTGTATGGAATTTTCAGCCCGATGCGGGCGCTGATTTTAACAAATTCATCGTCAGCAACGGCGTGAGAAAGCAGTAAGGCAGTCAGAAGAGGTGCCGGACGGGGAAAACGTCCGGCAGACATAAATCAAAACTTACGAGGTATTAACTATGTCAGTCACCGAGTCTAAAGCAGTATCTGGAACCCGTAAAGCAGCAAAAAATCCTAAAAAATCCGCGCAGACCGCCGCCGTGGAGCAGGCACTGGCGAATACGCCGGTCATTATGGTGCCGCTCAGCCAGCTGGCACTCTCCCCGCTGAACGTGCGCAAAAAAACGCCGGATGCGGCAAAGTTACAGGAGTTGGCCGACAGCATTCACGCCGTGGGCGTGTTGCAGAACCTGATTGTGCATCAGCTGCCCGATGGCCAGCTGGGCACCGCTGCCGGTGGCCGCCGGTTTCGTGCCCTGAATATCCTGCTCAGTGCTGGGCTTATCACCGCACAGTACGACGTGCCGGTGAAAACCGTCAGCGAAGAGATGGCGAAAATTGTCTCTGCTACCGAGAATTTCCAGCACGAAGAGATGCACCCCGCCGACCAGATCGCGGTGTTTGGTGAGATGCACCACGACGGGAAAACGGCGGCACAAATCGGCGGCGTGCTGGGCTATGGCACACAATATGTCCAGAAGTTGCTGCGTCTGGCCGGTATGGCACCGGCATTACTTGCCGAACTGGCTGAAGACAAAATCAACCTTGACCAGCTTCAGGCGTTGTCGGCCAGCGAAGATCACGCGCGTCAGCTGGACGTCTGGGAAAACGCGTATGGCTATTACAGCGCCCCGAAGGAGTTGCGCGAAGCGGTGCTGAAAGGGGAGGTGGCCGCCGAAGGTAACCGCCTGCTGGGCTTTGTCGGGCGCGAGGCTTATGAGCAGGCCGGTGGCGGGTTCCGCTTTGACCTGTTCACCGACGAGGGGTTTATCAGCGATATCGTACTGTTGCAGACGTTAACCCGCCAGAAACTCACCGAAATCGCTGAAGGTATTGCACAGGCCGAAGGCTGGAAATGGTCTGAGGGACGCGCAGACGGCATCAGCACCTACGGCGACGACGCGCAAAAATACCTTTTACTCAACCTGCCTCACGGTGAGCTGACGACCGAGGAAAGTGCGCGGTTTGATGCGTTGGATAAGCAGTTGGAGGCGCTATCTGAGCAGGACGATAGCGATGACGCAGACCACGACGCGCTGGAACTGGCCGCTGACGCCTGTCAGGCCGAAATGTCTGCCATCGAAAAAGCCGCAGAGAACCGCGCATGGACTGATGATGTGCGTGCTAACGGCGGGGTAGTGGCTTCCCTGAGAGGTAACGTTATCAGCGTGCGTCGTGGCGTGATGCTGCGAAGCGATATTCCTGAAGTCGAGAAAAAAGCCGGTGTGAATCATACCATTACCAGTATCCGCACCGAAGGCGGTTCTGAAACGACAGAGCAACCGAAACCGCTGAGCGCCGCGCTGGCCAAAAGCCTCTCCAGCGAAAGAACGCTGGCCGTACAGGCGGCGCTGGCAGAACAGCCGCAGATGACACTGGTGATTTTTGTGCATGACTGCCTGAAATCCACCTTCAACCACCGGTCTTATGCCCTGTCGACCCTTAACGTAACCCTGCACGGCAAAACCGGCCTGATGCTCGACAATGCGCCGACGTCTGCCGACGGTCTGGCCATACAGCACCTGACCGCGATGCACGAAGCGTGGCAGAAGCTGCTGCCGGAAGACTGGCATAAAAGCTGGGACTGGCTGCTGACGTGGGATACGCAGCAACTGATTAATGTGATGGGCTATTGCCTTGCTAAAACGCTCAACGGCGCATCAGAACGTTTGAGCGACAAAGGCGGCAAAGCGGGCAAAGATCTCGAACCGGTCGAAGCGCTGCTGAATTTTACCCTGCGCGACTGGTGGCAGCCGACCAAAGCCAACTTCTTCGGGCGCATCAGTAAGGAACAGATTGCTGACAGCCTGCTCGATGCCGGACTGAGCGGAGCAGCAACCGACGCGCTCAAGCTGAAAAAAGGGGACGCCGCCGAGCTGGCTGAAGACAAAATTGTGCTGACCAGTTGGGTGCCTGACTGCCTGTTACCCGTTGCTGTCGTAGCCGACCCGCAGGTCGGTGACGATGTGATAAATACCGGTACTGACATGCCGGATGCCGATCCTGAAACCGCCACCGACGTAGCCGCCTGATTACGGAGAGGCCGCTCCGCAAGGGGCGGCCTGTAACATCATGAAAAACAGTCAATCTCATTTTCTTGCCAATCTGCTGGGTTGCCAGCCTGCGGGGGCTGAAATGCCTTCAGAACTGCGGGGCAACGTGCGTCAGATGTTTACGGATTCTGTCCTGCAAAACGTTGATTTGCCCGCCGCATGGTCGGTTGATGTGCCTGCGCCCTGCGAAGAGGGCTTTCTGGCGACCTGCTGCGTACTGACGGCAGCGCCTGATATCCGGATCATCTTCGGTTATGGCGGCGCAGAGGCTCCCTTCTGGTCGATGGGGCTGTTGTTTGACAACGATTTGTCGGTCGCGTGGTTATTTGTTTCAGAGGTTATCGATAACGCGGCTATTCAGGCTATCGAGCGCGAAATTCAGCGCATCGATGAGTATGTCCATGCGGGATATACCGGTGCTGACCGGCTGGCGACGGCGCTGCGTTTTACGGGGGTGGCCGTATGATCCCCCACTCACACGCATTAGTCCCGCTGCAGCCTCAGCGGCGGGCAGCCATGCAGGCCATTGGTTATGTTGAAAACCGCAGTGAAACCGCACACCGACAAGGGAAGTATCCCTATGCCAGCGCCTTTTTCCGGTTTATGGGCAGGCCAGTGATTGGCTTAGATGAGATCCGCATGGTGGATAGCAGCTTTGACCCTAAAAGCCGGACGCGTCCAAATAAAGAGCGTTATCTTGCCGCCATCGATGTGATGATTTCGACGCGGGGCGCGTCATGCATTCACCCGCTGTCCAGCAGCGTCGGGCATAGATTGTTTCCTGAAATTCAAAACATGGAACATCAACGCGCAGAAAAAAGAGCGATATTGAAAGCTCATCGCAGGGGAAATGTTGCGGCAAAAGCGGAGGAACTGAAGCAACGTCACTATCAAAGCCAGCAGGGGCAGGCCGAAATAGAACTGGCATTTTGTACTCCGAGCACGATAAGAACGTGGTACGACACATGGGCACGCAGAGATTTACATATCCACGATTTAGGCGAACTGGTGTGTGGGTGGATTTCAAGATTCCCCAGCCTCAATCACTTTGACCGGTATTTTCTGCGTTATGAACCGTTGTGGGTGGTCATACTCGAAGTGAACCTTCACGCTGATGAGCAAACGGAATTTGAGGCGTATCTTGATCGCCTGATGCTTCCTAACCGTCTGCCTGACCTGGACAAAAAACGCCGATAAACATCTGGCTGCTGCGGCTACGCCGCGGCGGCCTTTTCCCGTCATGTTACGGGGGCTTGTCTCTCCCTTTCCTTACCTTCTCTTCCTCTCCGGGCTTTATCTCTTCTTCCTGGTCATCGACGGCCGGCGATGCCTCATCCCTAAAAACTTCCACGGCCTGAACATGCCCCCCTTCGGCTCCCGACCTGCGGCCGGTCGTCGAGCCCGACTGCGCTAACCGGCAGGCCGGTAAGCTTCGCGGAACCCCTGCGGGTTTCCGGCCTGACGGCTAGGGTCTGATGGCAACCGCCAGGTCAACCCCCGCAACTGGCTCACGCCAGCGCACTGACACTGGCCGGTAAACCGGCCGCTAAGGTCGCCGGCGCGTTCCCCGCCGTCGGATGTGTGCACGCTGTCAGTTCAGGAGTGTCATCCAACGGAGGGCCTAGACGCGAAGGGCTTAACGTAGCACCCCCTGGTCATCCTTTAAGGGGTGAAATGCACTCTGCCAAAACTTTTCCTCGTGCCTCAAAAAACTTTTGTCTCCGCCCCTTTCCGGCTGCCTGCGG
>NZ_PITQ01000024.1 GCF_002834385.1 Rahnella sp. AA | reverse complement strand
CGAATGCGCGTGCAGAACCGCCGTAGGTTTTAGCCAGAACGGTAGTGATTGCTGCAGTCAGGGTAGTTTTACCGTGGTCAACGTGGCCGATAGTACCAACGTTAACGTGCGGTTTTGTACGTTCAAACTTTTCTTTAGACATCGATTGTCCCTCTAAGACACGGTTAAATCGGTGGTATCACCACATCAACCAAGCATTTGCTTGACGAATTAGTTTACAGAAAGAAAATCAGGAGGGAGAATTTGGAAGTGGTGCTGATAGGCAGATTCGAACTGCCGACCTCACCCTTACCAAGGGTGCGCTCTACCAACTGAGCTATATCAGCACATACTTGGAGCGGGCAGTGGGAATCGAACCCACATCATCAGCTTGGAAGGCTGAGGTAATAGCCATTATACGATGCCCGCATCCTGGAACTCGGCTACCTAATTTTTCTGAAGAACTTGAAGGCGGGGAAAAGGACGTGAGACACTTAATTCCTCACCTTCACTTAAAGCGAGTTTTTCACTTTAAGCTGCTTCATTGCTGAAGCCTGTATGGTGGTGGGGGAAGGATTCGAACCTTCGAAGTCGATGACGGCAGATTTACAGTCTGCTCCCTTTGGCCGCTCGGGAACCCCACCTAATTGTTAAGTACTTGAATGGTGCCGGCACCAAGAGTCGAACTCGGGACCTACTGATTACAAGTCAGTTGCTCTACCAACTGAGCTATGCCGGCATCAAGTGCTGCGCATTCTAGGGAGAGTTTACGGGCTATGCAACAAAAAAATTGCATGTTTTGCACTATCGCTCATGTTTTATTCAAAAAGCAGGCTTTTGCCCTAGTTAACGCCTTTAAAGGTTCAAATAATGTGCAGAAAGCATCGTCCCAGGTCTCGTGACTGAGACAATATTAGGAATTTCCTTTCCGCTCAGCCTACGAAAAATCATTCCTGCCGCATGCCTGCTAAATTTATGCACTGAAAATGTGCTTTTGCCTCATCAATGATCACCAAGCGGCGTTTTCTTTTCGGCTAATACTGATATTACGGCCTTTTTTATTGGCGCAACTTTTGCAGTCTTCCTTTTGAACGCACTGTTTTTCTTCTGAGGAGTGCTGTAATGAAAATAGTCATGCTTAATGCTGCGACGTTACCTGTCTACCGGGATGAACTGGCCCAGCTTTTGGTGGAGGCCAACCGTCAGGGGAGTTCAACGGGGTTCCCTTATACCCTGGAGAAGAAAGAGGCCGAAGATTCTTTCAATGATTTGCGCCCTGCACTCTCTCAAAATGAGCGTTTGCTTTGGATTGCCCGTGATGAGCAGGGCGTGATCGGGACCGTACAACTGGATTTAACATGCCCGGCAGATTCCCCGCATGAAGCAGAAATTAATACACTGCTGGTTTGCGAGCGGGCAAAACGGCGTGGCGTCGGTAGATTATTAATGCGCGAACTGGAAAAGACCGCTCAGGATCTGCGTTTTGCTGTTGTGTCATCCGATATGCGTTCGGGTTCTGAGGCAGAGGCTTTCTACCGGGCTCAGGGCTACCGCTGTGCAACTTTCAAAACCGACTCAGCCCGCTACAGTCGAAAAAATGAAGTGATCTACTATAAACGACTCTCTGACTTTACCCGTTCGTCCTCTTCCCTCTTCTGATGACTGCAGGGGAAGGCGAAAGCCATCCCCTGCTTTCGCGGTACCTTTTTTCTTTGCATAGTTTTCTTATAATTTTTTAAACTCAATCAAAGAAATCGATAAGTTATAAGAAAAAGATCTCCCCTGAAAACTAAGGTGTCTATAATATGCTGCTGGTTTACTGTCTGGAGTTGGCGTGAGCGCCTTTCCTGACCTGCGCTAACAGGCAGACTTTAACTTATGAAAAAAAGAGACCCATCTTTGGCAACTCCTTATCTGCAGTTCGATCGTGCGCAGTGGGCAGCCTTACGTGATTCAGTACCGCTAACGCTCAAAGAAGCGGAAGTCGTGAACCTGAAAGGTATCAACGAGGATTTATCCCTTGAGGAAGTCGCGCAGATCTATCTGCCGCTTTCACGCCTTCTCAATTTTTACATCAGTTCCAACCTGCGCCGGCAAGCTGTGCTTGAACAGTTCCTCGGCACAGACGGGCAGAAAATACCTTATGTCATTGGCATTGCAGGAAGTGTTGCTGTGGGCAAGAGCACGACAGCGCGTGTCCTGCAGGCGTTGCTGAGCCGTTGGCCTGAACATCGCTCTGTGGAACTGATCACTACTGATGGATTCCTCTATCCCAATAAGACGCTGCAAGAACGTGGGATCATGAAGAAAAAGGGGTTCCCGCAGTCTTATGACATGCATCAGTTGGTAAATTTCGTTTCTGAAGTTAAATCAGGCGCTAAGCGTGTTACTGCCCCGGTATATTCACACCTGATTTATGATGTGATCCCCGATGGGAATAAAGTCATTGAGCAGCCAGATATTTTAATTCTTGAAGGGCTCAATGTTTTACAAAGTGGAATGGATTATCCTCATGATCCGCATCATGTATTTGTTTCTGACTTTGTTGATTTCTCAATATATGTTGATGCACCGGAAGATTTATTACAGGGCTGGTATATCAATCGCTTCCTGAAATTCCGCCAGGGCGCATTCTCGGATCCCGATTCCTATTTCCATCACTATGCAAAACTGCCAGAAGAAGAAGCAGTGAACATTGCGACCCAGCTATGGAATGAAATTAACGGATTGAATTTAAAAGAAAACATACTACCAACACGGGAAAGAGCCAGCCTTATTCTGACGAAAAGTGCGAATCACGCAGTTGAAAACGTCCGGTTGAGAAAATAAGTACTTTGGAAATAAATAAAGGAGAGCCGATGCTCTCCTTTTATTTTATTCAGACACCGCGCAGTGAGATCTCACCACCGATATACGGTTTAATAACACCATCTTGCTCAAGCAACAATGCGCCCTGCGGATCAATCCCCCGTTCAACACCATGAATTTCCTGATCGCCAATCAGCAATTTGACTGGCCGGTCAAGGAAATTATCTAAGCCCCGCCAGCGGGCAATAAATGGTGTCAGGCCTTCCTTTTCAAAATGAACTAGAGCAGAACGCAGCTCTTTCAGCAACGTTGCTGTCAGTTCGTTGCGGTCGATATTCACACCCGCTTCCTGCAGGTTGATCCAACCCTGATTAATGGTATCGGTCGCAGGTTCACGCATTTTGAGGTTAATACCCGCGCCGATAACAAGATGGGCTGCATCTCCGGTTTTTCCCGTTAACTCAACGAGAATACCCGCCAGCTTGCGATCATTGAGATAAAGATCGTTAGGCCATTTGACCCGAACATCTTCGGCACCAAGGCGATGAAGCACTTCCGCCATAACAATCCCGATCACCAGGCTCAGCCCCATTGCCGCAGCGGGACCTTGTTCCAGTTTCCAGTACATAGAAAGATAAAGATTGCTGCCGAAAGGTGAAAACCACTTACGGCCGCGGCGCCCTCGCCCAGCCTGCTGATATTCCGCAACACAGGCATCACCAGAATTCAGCTGAGCAATCCTGTCCATCAGGTACTGATTAGTTGAATCAATAACAGGCAGGACACTGACTCCGCCAGCGGGGAGCATGGCTAGTATCTTCTCCTCTTCCAGTAACTGGATAGGATAAGGCAAGCTGTAACCTTTCCCGGGAACCGTGAAGATATCGACACCCCAATCCCGTACTGTCTGGATATGTTTATTAATTGCCGCACGACTCATTCCCATTGCGGTACCTAACTGCTCACCAGAATGAAACTCACCATCGGCCAAAATTGAGATCAGTTGCAGTGGGACGGTAATATCCCTCATGACAACGCCTCCACAGCATTCACTTCACCTTCTGCGGCAATGAAGCGGACTTCAGGCTCAAGCCAAATGCCAAATTTTTCGGCAACGGCATCCCGAACATACTTCGCCAACGCACGGACATCTCCGCTGCTCGCATGGTTTTTATTAATCAATACCAGCGCCTGCTTCTCATGCACCGCAGCACCGCCAATGCTAAAACCTTTCAGGCCGGATTGTTCAACTAACCAACCTGCGGCAAGTTTTATCTGCCCATTGGCTTGTGGATAAGAGGGCATCGAAGGGTACTGACTGCTGATTTTTTCGGCAACCAGCGCGCTGACGGTAGGGTTTTTGTAGAAGCTTCCCGCATTCCCGGTGACAGCAGGATCCGGTAATTTACTGCGTCGCATCGAGCAGACCGAATCAAAGATCTCCCGGGGTGTGACGGTTCCGGGATCCAGACGGGCCAGATCACCATAGGTGAGTTTCGGTCGCCATTGTTTCGTCAGCTTCAAACCGACGGCTACTATGGCATAGCCATTTTTAAAAGAATTCTTGAAGATACTTTCGCGGTAGCCGAACTGACATTCTTCATTACTTAGACGCACCAACTCTTCAGTCTGCAGATCCAAAACGTCGACATAATTACAGATACTCTGCAGCTCAATCCCATAAGCACCAATGTTCTGAATAGGTGCAGAACCCACACAACCGGGGATCAGAGCCAGATTCTCCAGCCCTGGAATATTGTGTTCCAATGCGTAGCAAACCAGCTCATGCCAGTTTTCTCCCGCGCCGACATGCAACAACCAATCGTCTGTATTTTCAGTCAGTTCAATGCCTTTGATTCGGTTCAAGACAACCATACCGGCAAAATCATCAAGAAAAAGGACATTGCTTCCTTCACCTAAAAGCAAGAAAGGTTGCTGCTTTTCTTTCGCAGACTTCCAGGCCGTGGTCAGCTGCTCCACACTGCAAACACTCACGATTTCAGCAGCATGTGCAGCAAGGGAAAAGGTATTTCGGGATTGAAGAGAAGTGTCGTCAATCGACATAACTAGATTACTCATTGGTGACTTATTTGAGCTTAGTTTAACCGATTCACTGCGTTCTGACGCACAGTTTTCTGGCAGAGAGTCAACCAGGGAAGAATGAAAGTAGCTTCAGAATCCCTTCAGCTCTCCCCAAATTCCCCATAGCAAAAAGCCCTGTACGTCAGTACAGGGCTTTCCACTTATTTGATGCCTGGCAGTTCCCTACTCTCGCATGGGGAGACCCCACACTACCATCGGCGCTACGGCGTTTCACTTCTGAGTTCGGCATGGGGTCAGGTGGGACCACCGCGCTATTGCCGCCAGGCAAATTCTGTTTCATTCATAACGCTCACCCTGCTTCAGGCTTGCACTACGAACCAATCTCGGAACA
>NZ_PITQ01000023.1 GCF_002834385.1 Rahnella sp. AA | reverse complement strand
CCAGACTTTATTATCAGGGACTGCGAGAAAAAGGAAAATCTCACCAGTCTGCAATCCGGGCTCTTGCCTTCAAATGGATAAGGATCATTTATCGCTGCTGGAAGACCAGAACCCAGTACGATGAAGCGAGGTATTTGCTGGCTCTCGAAGCGCGACACTCGCCCTTACTGAAGCCATAAAAAGCTTGTCGAATGTCTCAGGGCGTGAAGCCGACGCACCTCTTCAGTCAAGGCCGCTTTACCCTTCTTCTGCTTGTTGTGTTCGAATATCAGGCCAAGGATGTAGTCCAGATTAATTTCCTGTGACTTCAGCAAGTGACAAAAAACCCGCGCGAGGCGGGCTTTTTTGTCACTTGCTGCTGGAACCAACACTAAGACTAAGTTCTGTAATGTGCAGGTTCCAACCGCCTTGCCCCATGGCAAACATTGAACTGGCTATGCTTACGATGAGGATCACTGCAAAGAAGATTTCTTTCTTCATTTGGCAGCCTTTAATAATCTGGGCAAACCACCCTGTATTATCGTGTATCAGGTACAAGCAAGAGGATGTGATACATCTTGTATGCGCTGACGTATATTCCAGAGCTTATTCAAACCGCCGCTACAGTAGATGAATAAGGCGCTGGAACTAACCGGATCATAGATGTGGTGATTTTTTTTTACAACCATACAATATGTAGATTGTCTAAAAATGCTTATTGCAAATTTAACAAAGCCCGCAGGATGCAGGGTGAGGAGGGGAAACTTTTTTCTATAAATTTCTTTTCGAGCCTTTTTAGAGGCTTTTTTTGGCCGCTTTCCTTATCAAATTTGATAAAAACACCCCTTTACTTATATTAGCGCACATGGTGAAATGCCCCGGTGATACATCTTGTGTGCGTTTCTAACCTCGCTTAGAAATCACATCTGAAGGACTGGCCGCTAACCGGTTTCTTCATTAAGTTTAAGAAAACCGTCTTTTTAGGCGGTTTTTTTATGCCTAATGTTCACAAATCCCTCATTAAATTTTCTTCATTTCGGGGTTTGACGTCCAGCGATGTAAAAAACCACGCTAAGGGGTGTCAGAAATCGATTTTGATAAAATCAAGTCACCAAACGATCAAAAAACTATAATTGAAAACGATTTTTCGGCCTAAGTTTGCAGTCTTATAAGTCACTATATTTCAAACTGTTAGTCACTTGGAGTGTTTTTTTGCAAGATTGGCCCTCAAACCCCATAACCGTCTTCGGGGCCTGATATCTGAATTCGGGGTTATTGCCCCACAAAGCACTGATGCTCTGCGTCATGTTGTTTCTGACCAGAAGGAAACTCTGCCAGTACAGGTTAGGCTGTGCATTGATGATCTATTGGCACATGTCACTAATATTGAAGAGAAAATCGCCGAATATGACAGGGTATTATCTCGTGTGGCCAAAACAGATCATCGCAGCCAGCAGTTAATGGAACTGAAAGGTGTTGGGCCCACCACAGCGAGTGCGCTGGTCGCCAGTATTGGCAATGCCCATGATTTTAAGAACGGGCGCCAACTGGCAGCCTGGTTGGGGCTAACGCCATCACAATACAGTAGTGGCGGAAAATCAAAGCTTGGCAGGATAACAAAAGCGGGTGATGCCTATCTGCGAACCCTACTGGTCCAGGGAGCCCGTTCTGTAATGGTAGGGGCAGAGAATAGAACGGACTCGTTTAGCCGTTGGGTCTGCTCGTTGATTGGTAGGCGGGGATACTGGCGTGCTGTCGTTGCAATCGCCGCCAAGAATGCGAGGTTGTGCTGGGCATCATTACATTACGGCGATGACTTCAGACTGTATTCAACAACGTGAAAAATTAAACTGAGTAGTAACTGAACTGTAACTCGTTGATGGTAAAGGGTTAGACCCCCGTGAGAAGTATCTGCATATCCTACTGGATATTACTATCCGATTAACGAAGGAGGATCTCACGAGCGTCTTTCATCAGGGTCCGAATCACTAGCGATTCAGCGTGACCGTTTATAGTAGCGCAGTCTTATCCCTTGCCTTTCATTGATGAACAGACAGAAATTAAAAACCGGCGTTGACTGTTCGGGGAAGCCCTTATAGTAGGATATTTTCCGTTTTCCAAGCGGACCCCTATTATTACGCATTAGATATTCCCCAATAGGGGAGCTGTCCTTCCAGGCGCGGACAGAGGCGCGACCCCGTACAGAAAGGCACTGTTGCAAAGATCCGGCAGCTGATAGGCTCTGGTGATGAATTCGTCAGAGGGACCTGTCATGAACCTTTTCAAAGGCCGGCATTTTACCCGCGATGTCATCCTGTGGGCGGTACGCTGGTACTGTAAATATGGGATCAGCTATCGTGAGCTACAGGAGATGCTGGCTGAACGCGGTGTGAACGTTGATCACACCACAATTTACCGGTGGGTCTGTAAGTATCCCAGCTTTAGTTCCAGGCACTTTTTGAGATTTCCGGTTTCTCAGCCATCAGCCGGTACTCTTCCGGCGTCAGGTTTTTAAGGGATTCATGAGGACGCTCACTGTTGTACTCATTCAGCCAGCGCTCCGTTATTTCTCGTACTTCATTCAGTGTTCTGAACAGGTAAAAATCCAGTATTTCTGTCCGGTATGTTCGGTTAAACCGTTCTATAAACGCGTTCTGTGTTGGCTTACCCGGCTTGATAAATTCCAGCATCACTCCATGGTCTTCAGCCCATTGCGCCAGCGCCAGTGATATTAGTTCCGGCCCATTATCCATCCGCATCTTCAGCGGATATCCACGGTTTGCTACTATTCTGTCCAGCACCCGGACGACACGCTGCGCTGGGATATTCAGGTCAATTTCTATCGCCAGAGCTTCACGGTTAAAATCATCGACAACATTGAAAGTCCGAAAACGTCGGCCACATGTCAGCGCGTTGTGCATAAAATCAATTGACCAACTTTGGTTGAGTGCTTCCGGCGTTGCCAGCGGAGCCGGATTGCGCACCGGCAGGCGTTGTTTACCCTTACGACGAAAATTCAGTTTGAGAAGACAGTAAATCCGGTAGACACGTTTGTGGTTCCAGACGTGCCCCTGCCTGCGAAGTACCTGAAAAAGCTTCTTAAAACCGTAGCGGGGATAGCGCTCAGCGACCTCGGTCAGCCTCTGGATCACCGCTTCATCACGTCGCGTATCCGGTTGATAACGAAACACCGTCCTGCTTAGCGATAACGTCCTGCATGCCTGGCGTATGCTCATCGTAAATTGCGTGGTCAGATAGTTGACGAGCTCACGCTTTATCGCTGGTTTTAAAGCTTTTTTTCGATGACGTCTTTCAGCGCCCGGCATTCCAAACTCAGATCGGCAAACATTTGCTTCAGACGACGATTCTCGTCCTCAAGGTCTTTGATTTTTTTGATATCAGCGGCTTCCATCCCGCCATATTTTGCTTTCCAGTTGTAATAGCTGGCTTCAGAAATAGCAGCCTCGCGGCACACATCTTTGACGGTCCTGCCAGCCTCGACTGATTTCAGGACGGCGATGATCTGGTGCTCAGTGAATCGGATCTTACGCATAGCGATCTCCTCAGGGGACATAATCAGTATGTCGGAAGATCTCTAAAAATGAATGGGCCGTTTTGGTGGGATACTTACAGGTCCAGCGCTATGCGCCTGAAATGGAAAAGCGCCTGCGCTGGTACTGGCGTAATCCTTCCGGCCTCAGCCCGTGGCACATTGATGAAACGTACGTGAAGGTGAACGGCCGGTGGGCTTATCTTTACCGGGCCGTCGACAGTCGGGGCCGGACCCTTAATTTTTATCTCTCACCCCGCAGAAACAGTAAAGCGGCGTACCGTTTTCTGAGGAAATCCTCAACAACGTGAAGCGCTGGCAGATCCCCCGGTATATCAATACGGATAGGGCCCCGACATACGGTCGTGCGCTGTCGCTGCTGAAACAGGAAGGGAAATGCCCACAAGACGTTGTACAGCGGCAGATTAAATACCGGAATAACGTCATCGAATGCGACCATGTTAAGCTGAAACGGATAATCAGCGCCACTCTGGGGTTTAAAACGATGAAAACGGCTTACGCCACGATAAAGGGGATTGAGGTGATGCGCGCACTGCGCAAAGGGCAGGCAGAATAGTTTTATTTCGGTCATCCGCTGGGCGAGATGCGTCTGGTGAGCAGAGTTTTTGAAATGTAAGGCTATTTCACCGGGAAGATGACTAGACCGTCCTTATATTTGCAACAGTGCCTAACATCTCTCCCTCCTTGCTTTTAGAACTTTATTTTTAATCTTCCATGGGTTTCTTTAACCTTTAATAGTTATTAAACCATGATTTCACCATCAGAAAGCAGACTAAAATCACTATTCAAAATCGCCAGCATAAACTCTTCTATTGAATGATATTTTTCATAGAATTTAATTAAGGCCATATATAAATTCATTTCAGGTTCAAAGCATTTGTAGTTAAGAATTATTTTTTCTAACATCATTAAATAAGATTCTCCATTTTCTTCATACCATCCTGCTGGTTCTTCCTGAGTATCTAAAAGTTCGTTTATCTCCAAGTCGGAAATATAGCCATCCATTATATAACTATTTTGGATTCTTATATTAAGACGGCCATAAAGCTTGTCTTTATCGACTTCCATCTTGTCATTTAATCCTTGTGGGTATGGGATTTCTCTTAATATCCCTTCCAGCGCCTCTCGGGATTCTATTCTGCAATCTCGAAGCTTATCTCTAAATCTTGTTAAAATCCCATGAACCTTAATGTACCCCTCATTTATATCATTAGGATACCACATCGATATATTTAAACTATCACAGAATAAGGTCATATCATTTGGAATGGATACTGGGGTTTTTCTTTTAAAAATGCTATCTACTTCATGATCTTGCTTTTCATTTTGGAAGTATTTTTTATACTCTTCTTTAATTAAATCAAGACACTCTTGTTGCTCTTTTATTTCAAGTTTTCTGATAGCATCGATGATGCTGCTAAGGTTTAAGTGTATGATTGATAAACCGTCAACAGGTATTGACTTTCTTTTGGGGGAATCTACACTTAAAATAAAAAACCAGAGGCTCGTGTATTTACTGGTTATATTTTTATTTTTTTTGATTTTTGTTAATGTGTGGGTTATTTTTTCACTTTTTTTGGTTGCGGTCATTTGCAAACCGACTAAGTTTGTATCATCACCGTAATCATATCCAGGAAAATTAGGGCTTTCATCATTCAGATCAACGAATTTTTTGTCAAAAACTTTGTTTATGACTCTAAGCAGGGATTGCTCTTGAATTTTAGATAAGTCATTTAATCCTTTTCTTGTAGAGAGGCTAATTTGATTGCTTAGTACACTAATAAATGATATTAAATCCTGAGTGATGCGTAATCTTTCGGGTTCCATTTCCACTCCTAAAAGTGCTTTAATTATTTTTATAAGTCTTCACCCAGATATAATCTATGGGTGCTTTTTATTTTCTCAATAGTGTATTCATCTACACCAGCTTTAGAAGCGAATATTTCCCATGAAGAAACCGAGTCGTAAACTTCTTGAATTATTTTTTTTATTTCTTTATTTGATAGCCCTTGGATTTTTTTTCCCACTTCGAGTAGATCATTAAGTTCCAAATCATCCCGCTTTCCATTTATCGACATTTGGTGGGAACTGACCCATTCACTATCTTTTTTATAGGCCCATGAAACGTCGTAGGCTGGTGATAAGAACCATTCACCATCAGTGTCCATCAGGAACCCTACGTTTTTTGTATGGTCATCCTGATTACGGGCAATTACGTTAAATACCATCCTGCGAAAGAATTCAATTGCATCATCACGGGAAACGTTTAGTTGACGCATGACTATCAGAGCGAGTTCATAGCTGTAGGCACCAGGCATGTTGAAATCCGCACTGTCTAATGCACATAGCGTTGCCATATGAATTTTCTCACCTTCATCAGTCCGGTCAAATCTCTTCGTCATAAAGTGTGCTCGCCCCCCCTCCTCAAGGAGTCGGCATTCAGTCATTTCTATCTTCGCTTCCAGCGCCATTAAATGGTAGGCGTATTCAATACGGCCATAGCCCAGTGTGTCTGCAAGGTCAGCTGAATTCTTCTGCACATCAAACTTTAACAACCAGTAGCTAAAGCCTTGAGGAGCCTTCACCTGACCAGACCGGATTTCATTTTCCTCGTTTATGGCAATGACCGCTTTGGCTCTCGCACCGCCCGCGCTGGTACCAACCTGAATGAGACGCTTAAGTGCCTCATCTTCCAGAGAAGGATCGTTTGCTTCGATACGATCCTTCATAGCTTCCCGGCTTTGCAGCACCTGCTCTGCAAATTTAACTAATGCATCAAGTTGGATTTTTTCAGTTGTGTTCGATGTTGTCTCAATTGCTGGTCGATATTCTAGTGCTCCCATACCACGATTATTTTGATATAAGAGACGCTCTACGGGGGTAAATGAGGCTCTATTGCGGCCGCTACGTGCCAGCCATGCATCCATCAATGTGCTACCATACGCATCAGGTAGAGAGTCAGCAAAAATAGGCGGCAGCTTTTTGAATGTATCAACGGGCAAAGCTGGGAAGCTGTAAACCCTGTTTTTATTCAGAGGCATATTTATAGGACAAATTTCTAATCCACTCTCGACAAACCCCGGATCAAATTCAAATTGGCCAACCTTTAAATTGTCATCCCAGTTAAGAACTCCAACGAACATGTCCCATAAGTACACCTGTGCAATCATCACCAACTCCCTCTTCCTGAGTCTCTTTTACGTTGTATCAGCCGCTTAGCGGGCGTGATAGGTTTGCCTGAAGGGTTAGATACCCTGACGTTTTGCGTTTTGGTCTCACTTGAAGCTCTTATCCTGCGCGCAGCTCCGATTTTTGCCAGAAGTAATGGACTTACAGGGATTTCCTCAACAAGTGAATTGAGTCGCTCTGTTTCACCTAATACTTTAAGTACTGCGATCAGGTTGATGAGCGTTCCCCGCCCTTTAACAAGATTACGGTAAGTCTCACGCGAGATCCCTACCGCTTCGGCTAACTGTTCCTGCCCGATGTTATGCTTTAACCTTAGGCTTTCTATCCGCCCTCCAATCTCTTCAGCGATAACATCGTTACTTGTAGAAGTCAGGCGCATTTTGTCTCCTTGCAACACACGTTAATGCCTTTAATTTTAGGCATTATGGCGACAATCGTTAGTCAATGCCTAAAATTATAGGTTTTATTTTCTTCAATAGCAATGTAAAAAAAACCAGGCATAAACTAAAAATAAAGGCTTTGCGCCTAAATAACTAGGCGTTAAGTATGAGTTCCACTTCCAAAATTTTCATGTTGTATTTTAAATTTAACGCCTAAATAAATAGGCTTTAAACTCAAAAGAGATGATAGCGCCTGATAAATTAGGCGTAAATTTCTAATTTTCAAGTGCTACCCTTGCAGAAACCTTATCTGAAGCAAAATCATAGTTCCTTGCCGGACTACAGCTGACAATCCTTTGTCCGGATTTACACTCGTTCTGCAACTAAGAAATTCTGACAACCCTTTTTAACTCCGATAGGCTCTTTTTAGGACGTTTGCGATGAAGAGTGTTAATGCTAATTGTGGCAGCGAGAGTTTGCTGTAAACGCTCAGGAGGTTTTTCATCTGTAACTAGTTCCTGCCCGACCGCCGTTTAAGCAGCAACCTTTCAGGCGCACTGAAGCCAGACGGTCGCAGACGAAAGAAAGAACCCGGGGCAACACTCACAGCAACGAAGAACCCAGTAGTTACAGCATTAGAACTAAAGCCTTGAACGACTTACCGGCCCTTCGGGCCGGGTGGCGGCGGCTGGTCAGTAGGGCCAACCGGGGGGCTGGCACGTCAGCCAGAAAAGCCAGCCCCTGTTTTAAAAGCAAAAACTACCGTTTATACTAACCATGTCCCGAGAAACCACTTTGCGTAATATGCATGTATTATATATGGCGGATATATATAATAATTCAGTTACCTATAACAGTAGAGGGCAAGCATAATGGCTTTTAATCCCCAAAAAAATGGCCAAGATATTGCTATATCATTGACGCCATCTTCAGCGGCAGAGTGGGAAGAATACGAAAACCTTTATAGTGATTTACCGACCAAACTGGTTGAAACATTACCGACAAAGAGAACGAATTTTTTGTCTAAAATAGAACGGAATTTTTTAGATGCGCTTGCTAAGAAATTTATTAATTATCATATATTTAGCCAGGTTCAGCTTATCCGATTGGTTGATATAGATAAATCTAAAATCCCCCAGTTTAAAATAGATTTCCCTACTTTCTTTCAAGGAGAGTCGGAAGAGCATGCCCTTTTCAATTTAATAAGTTTGCTCAGCGTTGATTTTGTCATTGCAAATAAAACTGGCTATCCTCGTTGCGTAATCGAGGTTGATGGGGAAGAACACAAAAAATTTTATTCCGCAATGAAAGATAAATTCAAAAACAAGGCTTTAGAGAATGCAGGCATTCCAATTCTTCGCATAACCAATGAAGATGTTTGTGATAATGTGAAGTTAAACTCTTTCTTGGAGGTAGTTAGATTAAATTATTTATAACACATGATTAATAGTTTGCGGGCAACGAATCATACAGACCGCCGCAGGGCGGTTTTTTACGTATATTTTACTTTAATCTTCAATGAGCGGAGTGAAATTGGAAATGGGGTTTGAAGTCCAGTGATGTAAAAAACCACGCTAAGCAGTATCAGGAATCGATTTTGATACGATCCAGTCTCAAAATTACCAAAACACGATATTTGGAACCGATTTTTTGGCCCATATATACAGTCTAAAAACTTATTATATTCCAGACTGTTAGTTCCTTAATGTGGTTTTGCGCACGAGTGGCCCTCGAACCCCGATAACAGGCATTAAAAAGCGGGGGACGTTAATCCCCCGCGCAGACCGCACCGGTCTTTAGCTGAAGGGACATTCCGCCGTATTTCTTACGCCACATATCGAACGTGGGATCAGAAATGCCCAGCTTACGGCAGGACATCCGGCACGGATGTCCCCAGCTCGGCCTGCTTGAGGGCAAAGACCGGTGAATCGTGATTTCTTCATCGGCACCACATCCGTTCAGAGGAGTGATTATCATGCCGGAATTTTGTTTCTGAATGGAAGAGGATTTTGGGTCAGAGTCAGACCTCACACCCCACCACCTGCTCTACTACTTCCTGCCGTTGTTGCTGGCAATGGTATGTTATTTACTACTGGAGGGCCGGGCTAAGAACGAGAAGGCATTGGCCAGATGAACCTAAACCATTGCGAGTACAAAAAAGGTAATAATTAATGTTTATTAAGTATGAATTATTAATGTCTGGAATCTTTATTTATTACTCCTTTCCATCAGATCTACCATAGCCCCTTCATGAGCCTGAAGATTACGGATATAACGCATTAATGTTTCAGGCTTTTTCCAAGTTCCTTCCTGCATAATCTGAGCGACAGCATAACCACGCCCAGCCATATCCTGCGCAGCTCCTACGCGGGCGCTGTGACCAGTCCAGGCTGAGTAACGCCCTTTGTTTGGAATGATGGTTTCACCTGCGCTAATAGTATGCCAAGCCTGTGCAAAGATAGATTCAATCGCAGGCGTGCTCAGCGGACGGGTGACCGAAAGAGTTGCACTCCCAGATCGGTGCACCGGACAAAAGAGGAGGGCGTCAGGTTCTGAATTGATACCAGACACCGACAGCCACTCAGTTAGCCGGCGGGAGGACTGAAAACTTAGGGACTTGATCAGACCACCAGTTTGGACAATTGTTTTGGTGTAACTCACATTAAGTATGATCCTGCCATCTGTTGCCCTGGAGATATCGCGAACGCGGAGACGGGCTAATTCACTGATACGCAGCAGCGTACTGTAAGCTACGTGCAGAAATGCTAAATCACGTTTATGGCGAAGCGATGTTGAGTCAGACCAGAGCGCATCAAGCTCAAGCAGATTTTCAAGCCGAAAGGGTACGGCCTGGCCAGTACGTTCACCCGTGACAACTGCGACACGATTTATTTTCTTAACAGCCCGGAAAACCAGCGGTGAAGAATTAGGAGGAGTCAGGCCAGCATTACGGTGTAACATCGAAATCAATGAGCCATGCGTCGCAATCGTTGAAGAGGCCCGGCCATTATCCTGCAGCCAGTTCAGGTAATCGCGAAGGTCAGCCGGAAGCATAGGCAAAAACGAACGCCCATTCTCTGCCGACCATTTATGGCAAATACGCATCACGCTCATTAGTTGTCGCCACGTATTGGGAGAAAAAGCCTCCTTATCCTGAACAAATTCCTTAAGCCTGGCCAGAACATTCTCTTCAGCCTGGATAGCCGGTAACGCCTGGTGGATTGGTGTTAATTTGCCCATATATAGCTTAAAAAGCACACTCCCGGTCACTGACAATGCTACGTGGATTCTGAGAAAAATGCAGGGGATTGACCTTGCAGATTTCACGTAGCGTAACCTGTACGATCTGCGGTGAAAATTCATCTGCACCTGAACTACTGGATAGATTACCAGCTCATATAGAAGAAGGCTAACTTTATATAAGTCCCATTATATAAAGTTATACAGTTCTGTTGAAGACTGCGGTGGGTTCTTGTACAGGGGATGAGAATTATAGATGGTGAAAGAAATATTGGATATACATCAAAGGAACAAAAGACTTGGTGAGTTAACCGCAGGGTTTAAACACTGAATGATGCATTCTGAATAAATAAGATTTGCGAAAGGGTTATTTCGATTCCCTCCCGCGTTGCATGATTATTATAGCTTATATAGCTTAGTCAGACGCTGAACGTTAATGATTTCCAGTTTACCGCTCAAGATATCGAGAAAATCATCGTGGTAGGACATTGCTACGTGTTTTTTCAGATCTTCTTCAGTCTTCCAGCGTTCAATAAAGACGAATGACACTTTACCTTTATTTTCGAGGTTACGCACATCGGGTACAGCATGGCTTTCATGCAGATCATATTGCAGGCAGCCTTCTTCAAGATGAGTTGGAGAAACCATTGCCAGTGCGGCATCTCTTATAGTTTCGATAAATTCAGGTAAAGGGGTCAGTGTTGCAACAATTTTCACTTCGCTCATAGGGATCCTTTAGTTTCCAGTTATTTGTTCTGGATTTATATAATCCAGGTGCGAATTATTCAGGGTAGTTGGGAATTGGTCATTATGCCAACCAATATTAGATCTAGCGTGTTATCCAATAGCCCCAGTGGGGGTGTTGAAAAAAAAACTGATGGAGTGTACATTATGCTGTACATGTGGGTTGTACACTTCAATGAGGCATAAGACTATGCAAGCTATAAATTTTACGACTGCCCGGAATGAACTGGCTTCAGTTCTTGATAGCGTTTCTAGCGGTGAGCCTATAATTATCACACGTCGATCGGCAAAGCCCGTTGTTGTTATTGATGCTGAGCAATATGAAAAAATGCTGAAAATTCAGGCTGAATCGGATTTCGATTGGTTGTTTAGTGAACATGGCAAGACGCTTGAGGCTCTTAAAAACCGATGATTTATTTTCTTTCAAGCAAAGACATCATTGGCATTCATGACCGAATGATTTCTGCTTACGGAGGCCTTTCCGGCTATGCTGACCCAGGTCGGATAGAAAGTATGGCAACACGAATTCTGAACCGCCACATGTATGAAGGCGAGGATGATATATACGTTCTAGCTGCTGCATATCTTCTTGCTATAGCGCGGGGGCATTGTTTCAATGATGCAAATAAGAGAACCGCATTTGCCTCATCTGCTTTATTCCTGCGCCGTAATGGCATTCTTGTCCGGTTTTCTCCAAGTCATGAAGAGTTGACTGTCTCAGCCGCACAGGGGAACCTGAATGTGTGGAATATCGCTGAAGTCCTAAAACAGTCAACCTGAAAAAATAGTATTCTCATTTCATCCCGCATAATTTAACATAATTAACGTTAAGCGCACCAAGTTTGTTAGTGCAAAGCGATAATGTCGTGTTTTAGCAAAGTTAAAATGTCGTACTCCGGTTAGCCTGTTCTTATTCAGGCAGCCAGGAGTATCACTATTATGTTGGTCACCATGAGCCAGAAAGAACTCG
>NZ_PITQ01000022.1 GCF_002834385.1 Rahnella sp. AA | reverse complement strand
TAGGGATGAGGCATCGCCGGCCGTCGATGACCAGGAAGAAGAGATAAAGCCCGGAGAGGAAGAGAAGGTAAGGAAAGAGAGAGACAAGCCCCCGTAACATGCCGGAGAAGAGTGGCGGCGCAGCCGCCACCTGTCTCAGGAACTGGCGGGCACAGCCCGCTGGGGTATTTTGAACGCGATGCTAAAATGCCCGCCTGCTCCAAACCGGCAGCATACGGGCTTTTTCTTAGAGTGCGGCGAGAGTGCCCAATGTATGGGGGTCTTTTTCAACCATGCGGATCAGGAGCATAGCTTGTTTGTTTGGCTTCGCCCTGCCCTGTTCCCAGTTCTGATAAGTCGTGATACCGGTATGCAGGTAATCTGCAAAAACGGCCTGAGAGAGGCGCAATTTTTCGCGCACTGCCTTCAACTCTTCCGGCGACATCGAGATATTTTTTTTCTGCGAAACAGTATGCGTCTTCAGCGTGACCTTGCCCGCGTTAAAGTCGCTCCAGTCTTGCATACCCTGCTTTAACTCTTCGAAAAGGTTGCGGTTACTCATAAGGTGCCCCCTTGTTTTAGTAATTCTAACATCTTACGTAAGATGTCCTGTTCGTCCCGGCTCAGATCATCTTTCTGATCTTTATCATAGACTGCAAAGAGCAGAAAATGAGACCTTTCAAGCCACCAGTAATAAATCACCCGTAGGCCGCCACGCTTGCCTTTGCCCCTGCGGGCATCAGCAAACCTGATTTTTCTCAGGCCACCCGTGTGAGGGATAACGTCGCCGCTGGTCGGGTTCTTAAGCAACATCTGCTGAAATTCTTTGAATTGTTCATCCGACAAATAATCAGCGCGTTTAGCTTCGAACACGCTTAACTCAACAAAAATAGCATCCATCGTCTGCTGCTCCCTTCAACTTGGGGATATCTTACCCCCAAGTTGGGCATAAACTCAACCTGCTTTTATTGAATCACCCATGTTCGTCCGGCTTTGAGATGGTTAATTTTACGCAGTGCCAGTAATGCCATTAGCTCACATTCGGCAAGCGTATCCGCGTCATGTAAAGCCTGTACGCCCGCAAATTCAGCCGACTCGGCAATACGGGAATACAACGCAAACGCATGAACGCGCTCAGGTTCCGACACGCTGTCTTCAAACGTGAACGCCTCCACAAAGTCACCGTAATCGTGCATGGGCGCGATTTCCAGCTCGATGGCGTGAATATGGTCATCACCTAACACAGCGCCGGTCTGGCAATTCCAGCCAACGCTGGCGTCTGCGGATAACTCGTCGATAACCTGCTGTAAAAAGGGCAATGCCTCAACGGTTTTAAGCAGGTTTTGCAGGTACTGCGCCGCATGATTGCTGTAATACGCCACGTCCACGACGCTGAGGGGAACAACATTCATCGCGTTCACTGTCCGGCCTCCGTTAACAACGTGCGGTCGAGGACATAGGTAAAATGATCAAAGTAATCACAGGCCATCACCGGACGTCCGTTAACAAACCAGACCAGAATCCACGAAAGGGATTCTTCGCATCTGTACATTTCGGCCTGCGCGCCCGCAGGTAAAAGAGCCGGCTCGAATTTTTGGGAAAATGCCCCATAGCAGAGGATGTGATTAGCCAGATCGCCCAGCTGGGCGGGAGAGCATATTCCAGCCCCCGCTACGGGGGCCTCAGTGCTAAGATTTTGGTTAGAATTTGCCGGTGTATTCATGATTAATTCCCCACCGTCTGGTTTTTTACGCCGTAGTTTTTGATGTAACGGTTAAGCCAGAACCCTGCACCGGCTTCGAAATTCCACCCACGCCACACCATTTCACCCTCCTTACGCACGACAAGGCGAAAATCCTTGCCGTTATCGTCTTCAATGGCAACGTTGAGGTACTGAGACGCGACGGCCGTTGCCTGTTCGCGCGTAAACTCCCCTTCTTCCGGTAATACACTTTTCTGATCACACATAAGCCTTTCCTTTTCATTTGGGGTTACCCACATCACCCGTTGAGTTTCTCTTGTCGCGGTTTTGACGTTTGCGGGAACCTGCTGTTTGGTTCCTTCTGGTATGCCATCACCCGTTTGAGACCCCTCGCCGCAAGGGCGTAAACAACACCGGCTGACGAAGATGACCAGGGCGAACAGACAATATTTGGAGGTCTAACGAAGTGGCCGAGAAAAATTTTCTGTGAGTGCATTTACCCTGGGAAGCGGAGGAGGACTGTGTTGTTGTCAGCCAGGCGAAGGGACTTAAACGGAAAGAGGGTGCCGGAGTAGCAATGAGCGGGGATCCGCCGCAACGCCGGGGCGCGGCAGCGAAACGGTGGTGCGCCGAAGAGTACCGGCGGCATTATTGCCGGTGCGGTTAATGCGCTGGCGTTAGCCAGCTGCAGACGTTGACGTGCTCCATCAGACATTAGCCGGAAGGCACGAAGCCGCTTGCGGTTTCGGCGGAGACTGGCCGGTGCGCAGCAGCTGCCTGTCGGAGTATGGCTCGACGATTGACCAGCTTGCTGGTCATGAGCCGAAGGTGGCCGGTGTAGGATCTTGTGACACGTTTTAAATCAGCACCGCGAAGCCCGGACAACAAAAAAACCACACTGAATCCCTATGCAAAATAGTGGTATTTACTGAATTATCTGACCCGCTGGAGACCAGATTTCGCTTATCAGGCAATAATTCACGGCGATAGCGGAGACGCACGGCGCCGAAGGCGCAGAGCAGTCGGCTATCGCCAGGCGTAGCCTGAAAGGGGTTTTCGCGCGATGACAGGCGGCTTCCCGCCCGTCTCTTACCGCTTACTTATCGAGTTTTTTTACCCCAGCCTGCGCAATATAGGCGCCGCCGATATAAACAGCATTCTGATATTTCAGATACGTACAAATATCGTCCAGAATCTGTGTCGTATTGAGCGGTGATAATCCGGCCTCACGTCGGCTGGCGTTAATTAACGATTTATAATGCTGCAATGTTTCACGCGTTTCAGATGTCAGTTTCATTTGTTTATCCTTACGGCAGGGATACCCTGCCGTTTAATATGTTATTCAGAGAACACGTAGCCGTTCAGCAAAACCAGCCCGTTCAAAAACATGTCGCGCCCATAGGCTTCATAATCAAAGTAAATCAGCAGTGAATCAGGCATGTCATCGAGTAAGCCGGTTTCATCAGCAAAATCGCGGGCGTAGTCCTCTTCAGTTTCCGCCTCACCCAGATACGCTTCCTGAAACGCGTCATAATCACAGGCGCTGAAATATTCTGCCCATTCAACAAACGCCTCTCCCTGCCCTTCCGCCTTTGCCTGCCGGTAGGCATCAATAAACGCCCAGTTCACATGACTTTCGGACGCCAGTCCGGACGGAATCCCTTCCCAATCCTGAAACATCAACTCCGGATCTTCTTCATCAGCGTGTAGCTCGCTGCATGCAGCCAAGAAATCCTGCTCGTCATCAAACTCAGTCAGATCGAACCATTTGCCGGCAATGCTTCCGCAGTTGTATTTGTGATACGTGCCGACGTATACGGCGGGTGTGGTTGTGCTCATATGCATTTCTCCGCTGGTTGGGGGATCACAGTTCCGGCTTACGCCGTGCCGACACGACAGACGGGCGGAAAGCGGAGGATGCAGGGGCGCTACCGGAAGCCGCAGCGCAAACGAAGGAAGGAGGTAGGCTGGACGGCGGGCGAGTGAATATTGAACGAGAACGCGACGGGAAGACTACCGAGTGGATGAGTGCGAACGGGTGAGGATAGCGGCGAAGCGAACCCTTGCAGCCGCAGCGGCCCGTCTACAGTGAAGGCACGGCGTTAGCCGTCGCAGCTCAGGCTGTCAGGGGACGTTTTTAGTCGGGTTGGTGCGCGACAGCGCGGCAGCCCTGAAAAAGCGGAGTTTCACGACATCCTTATCCGCAGTCCAAAAACTCCCCCGCCGTCGCCGGTGGGGAAGCTATTTATTCTTTGGCCAGCTCGGCGGCGTAACGGAGAGAATCCCAGTTGTAACCAATATTGGCATCGTGATGATCGGTGGCGATCTCCATTGCCCGGTGTATTTCCTCCGGTGTCAGCGTTTCATCAACCTCAAGAAAATCTTCTTCAAGCCAAAATGTCCCGCAACAGAGTGCATCCGCAGGGTACGCCGACAGCCTGGACATAAAGGCTTCTACCGTTACCCCCCAATGGTTGTACCCGTTCACTACCGGCGAAAAGATTTCGGCCGCCACGTCATTCCAGCTCCATTCCTCAGAGGGCGGGCAGGGACGCTCGACATTTTGGAGGCAGATGTCCGGCACCTTTTGCAAAGCTGTAGCTATCTCATCCAGGGTCATGCGCTGCCCATTCCCCTCTTCACTGCCCAGATAGTAGCCATCCAGGTACAACGCCATCTCGCCGTTATCGAGTACCACTTTTGTGAGTTTGTGCATCAGAATTTCTCCGTTTCAACGGCACCATTGCCGTGCCGCCACTAAAGACCGGCGAAAAGTGGAAGATGCAGGGGCGGAACGCAGGCCACAGCGCAGACGTTAACGGGCTGAACGCCCGCTAACGTTGAGAATGGGCGAGTATCCGGCAACGCGCACCCTTGCAGCTGGAGCGGCCGGTCTACAGTGAAGGCACGGCATTGGTGTTTTCGCATTTCAGCTATCTTACTTTCCCGCCTCCTTTGCGGCCCCGGCGTGGCCGGGAAGTGCCGTGTGGCGTTTCCGGGAAAAGTTCGGGGGGTTAACGCCCCGGACGTCTCCACACCTAAAAACAACAAGGCTCTTGCAGCCTTGTTATCCCAGCGCTAATCCCGAAATGCGTGATCTAATTCGTTTACCTGCTGGTATATATCGAGGAATTTTACGTTCATCTGACTGATAATCTGTCCGGCCAGACGTTGTGATAATTTCTCACTGTTCCAAAACCAGGTTAATTCGAGCGCGCGTAGCCGCTCACGAAGTTCAAACATGGTGTTCGCCAGCTGCGCAACGTCGGCCCGCAGCGCTTCATTACCCTGATAATTCATCGTGTATTTCCTTTTGTCGTATTTAATGTCACGCCACGCGGGCATTGCGCAGTTCTGTCAGGCGGCGTAATCCGGCCGCGTGATACGGCTCCATCAGCTCGATCCCAATCCACCGGCGCCCGCACTGTGCCGCCGCGACGCAGGTTGAACCGCTCCCGGCAAACGGGTCCAGAATAATATCGCCCGGCTGCGTGAAGGACTCGATCAGCGGCCGCAGGATGGAGACCGGTTTTTCCGTCGGGTGGTGGCGGTTGCCGGTGTACTGCCAGGGCATCACGTCAGGTAACGGTTTTTCAGGCAGCGGCGGGCGTCCTTTAGCAAGTACGTAAGCACTTTCGTGCTGATAACCGACGAACGCTGACTTCGAGGCGTAGGTCTTGGTGAAGACAATGTGGCCCACTACGCGAAAGCCGGCGGCTTTCCAGGCCTGCATAAACACATCCACCCGGTTCCAGCCATAAAAGCTCACGGCCAGGCTGTCGGGTTTGAGCACCCGGAACATTTCTTTACTGACAGGCAGTAACCAGTCCCCTTGTTTGTCGTTGGCAATAGACCGCCCGGAACGGTCGGTAAAACCGACGAGGTAAGGCGGATCGGTCAATATAAAATCCACCGCATTGGACGGAAAACCAGACAAAACCTGCTCACAATCACCCTGGATAAATCGGGACATCGCATAACTCCACATCGATAACCGGAACCGGCCGGCGCCGTGCCCCCACGACAGACGGGCGCAAAGCGGAGCAGGCAGGTGCGTCCCCGGAAGCCGCAGCGCAAACCCGGCACGGGCTGAATGCGCCGTGACGGGTGCGAACGGGTGAGGAGACGACGGAAGTGAACACTTGCAGGCGCAGCGGCCCGGCTACAGTGCGGGCACGGCGTTGGCACTAATACGGGAGGGAAATTCAGGCAGGACGCGGAACAGGTTGAAACGGCGCGGCACCGTGAGGTGCCATAAACGTGGAGCAACGCGACATCCTCGGGCGGCAGCGTGCCAGGTGACAGAAAGTTCGCGGACTTATCGACCGTTCATACAGACGTTACCCACCGAAACTGTGGATAAACGGCGGCGGGAATTAATGCGGGGTGGCAATTCTGGCAACGGGGAACGGGCGACAGGAAAAGGTGACACAGACAACTGGCCAGAAGGCCGGCTGTGAGGAAAAGCGGCCAACGGCTTAAAATCGGGGGAATTAACGACTCTCCGGGTGTACTTCGGCAACGTTTAAATCGGCGTGTGCGACATGTTCAATATGGTTTACCGGCTCAGAAATCAGCCGCTGCAGCGTCAGCGGGATATGCAGCTCCATACGGTCAAGATACATATACATTTCCCAGCAGGCTTTAAACGACGGATAACGGTCCGGCACATAGAGCCATTTATCTAGGATCACCTGGTTTATGGCATGCAGCTGCAGCAGCTTAGCGTGGGGCAGCCGGTGAAAACCGACGGCATCCAGGTACGCTTGTTTCTGGTTTTTTAATGCAATTAACCGCATACATCCTCCCTCAACCATTATTTGGAATAATAGGTATTCCATTCCCTGAAATCACGACCCCGTAAGTCTGACGGGTAATGATTTAACTGAAACCATTCCGGATAGCGCTTATGAAGTTCTTTATACTGATCTTTAATATTTGCCGTCACATAGCCCTTTTTGGCTTCCCGCAGCGTGTTGTTAATAAACGTGACTTCGAAAGCCTTCGGCGCAAAAACGACTTTTTGTATTTCTTCCGGCTGACTTTCTATTTTGGGCTGACTCATGCGCCGCTGCAGTTCCTGCATAACCGCCGCATTCAGTTCAAAAAGTTGCAACGTGGCGAGCGAAGAAATATCTAACGCTGCGGCATCGAGATTATTTTTCATGGCCAGCACCTCTGATTTTGAGGGTGAACAGCTCCCAGAGTCCGGGATGCATTTTCCTGTCGCCCGCTTCCCACTGCTGCCAGGTTCTCAGCTTGCTGTGCGTCAGCGCGGCGGCTTCTGTTTGTGTCAAAGCCGCCAGGTTGCGGGCGGCTTTGATCTCGTCGGGTGTAGGTGTCATTGCTCAGAAGTCCTGATGGCCGTTATCTTCATAGCCCAGCAGCTGTTCCAACTCGGCGATCTTCTGCTGTTTATATTGGTCCGCTTCAAAATCAGCAATCAGCACAGCGATACGGTCGATGATGTCATTTTTAGAGAGGGATTCACCGAGGTCCCGATAACCAGAACAAGAATCCCCGCTCTCATTATGAGTGATGGCAAAATGCATGGTTAATTCATTAATTTCACATGAAAAGGTTATTTCATCTGTCTTAAAGGTTTTTTCTGGAAACAGACGGGTAACAAGCAGCTGTGTTAATTCAGGCACCCTCTTCTGCTTATATTTATCCGCCTCGAAAGCCGTAATAAGTGCAGTGATACGGTCAATGATGATATTTTTAGAGATGAATTCACCGAGGCTTCGTTGATCAGCAAAACAACTTCCATTATGCATGATAGAGAAATTCATCACGAAATTGCAGACTTCATACACTTTGTTATCTATAGCATGCTTTTCCGGAAAATTATTGATTTCAAAAGAAAAATCCATCATATCTGTCTTAATCGTTTTCTCTGAAAACAGGCCTGCAAAATTCTGTGACTTAGCGGGGACATAATCCACAACAAACCCCTCTTTATACAAAGGTATTTGTTCACGCGTATCCATGTTTTCATAAGTGTGGTCGTTTTCAAATGCTGCATCACGCAACGTGGCATTCCGACGCGCATCCTGCTCATCAACACCCACAGCGAGAATATCCGCAAAACTTCTTTCATTTTTATATGAACGAAAAACAATCAGTGCTTTCATTTTACGCCTCGATATTCATGAGAATTCATAAACACCATATTACGCTCATTGAGCGTAATTCAAAGCATTAATTTTCATTTTCCGTTAATTAAAAACCAGGATTAAAACGTAAAAAAACGGCGATTCATCATTACCCAGGATTGTACTTTATAAAGATATAGTCCGTGAAAAACACGCAACGCTCGCCGCAGACACGGCTGAGGCGTACCGCAGCACCGCGAGGAACGAACAGCCGTGACGAGGAAGCGTCATATCACCGGCTGCCCCTGTGAGAACCGTACACACCTGGCCGGAGGTGGCCACAAAAAAACCGGCACGCAGGCCGGCGGAAAACGATGATCGGCTTTATTTACGGTTTTTCTTCCAGGTTTCCGAGGCCAGGAATGCGGCCCGGACAATCACAATCCCCCAGCACAGCTGCAGGAGAATTTTCACCGGCACGCTGAACCCGTCGTAAACCAGCAAGGGGACGATAAACAGGCAGCTGATGAGAAAACACCACTCGGCGGCGCTTTTACGCGTGCGGCCCGTCAGCGTTTCCAGCCCGATGATCCCTTTGCAAAACTGTATCAATGACATGATATCTCTCCACTGCTTTTCCGGTACACCGGTGGCTTTTAGTCTTTTTTCAGCATGCGTTTGAAATTATTCCGGGCCTGCCCTTCCCCTTCACGGGGAGCCGGCTCCTCCGGGAGAACCGATGTCTGGGACTCGTGGCCGGCACAGGCGGCCATCACCTCCCGGATGCTGGCCGTGGTGGGTTGCCACCCCGTCGTTTGCTGAATAATGCCCACCAGCTGGTCGGCCGTCAGCTGCCCGTCGAATAACATGGACAGCAGATACGGCAGACGTTTATCCAGCTGGTATAACGCGCTTGCGCCCACGATCGCCGCCCGAAAAAAATCACCCCGGGTCCGCAGGGGAACTGACTCAATAATCTCCATCGCCTTGGCATCCTGGATATCATCTTCAGGGTGCAAATAGACGGTCAGTCTCTTACGTTTGTCGGTCTCGGTCACGGATAGCGCTCCTTGGGATTAAAGTAAGACAAGTTCGCGAACCAGCGCCGTCTGCGGGTCATCAACAACCACAATGCGCTCGGGGGCCAGTTTCCAGGCACGGCGAACGGCGGTTTCAATCAGCGGTGCACCGCCCCCGACCAGCCACACCCGGTTCACATGACGATGGGCCGATAACTCATTGATAACCCGCTCACCCAGGCGCTCAATGGAAGAACTTATCATGTCCAGCACATAGTCCACTTTTGACGCGTCGTTGACAACCGTCGCGGCAAATTCGCGGTCATGCCGGCGTTGTATCAGCTGGTCGGCCACAAAGGCGCTGGTATCACTGCTGGCCATTCGCAGGGCCGTGAGCGTGGCCTGGGTCACCATCGATACACCTATCGTTGAATTGCCCTGGATGGCACTGACGTCTTCAAATTGCCCGACCAGCACACCGGCATCGAGCGTTGTGCCTCCCAGATCAATCACCAGTGAGGTTTCCAGCGGCCCCACACCGGCGCGTTCGAGCTGGGAGATAACCGCAGGCAATGACTCCGGCATCACGTCGACCTGCGCAATCGTGAAGGTTTCACGCTTATTCAGCGTTACCGGCCGCAGCAGGTTGTCAATTTTGCGCTGTATGTTGACCTCATTATGCTGACAGTCGCGGGTATAGAACTCGCTGATGGGCAACGTGACCGTCAGACTCACCGGTTGCGGCGGCAGGCCGCTGGTGAGCAGCGCGTGGTGTACGGCAAGCAGGTTTGTGTCGCCATACTGGTACTCAATGTTGGTGGTATTGATCGCCTGCTGGCTGACGCTGTCAAACGAGTACTTCAGCCCGTCGATTTCGTAATTGAACGTTTCGCTGCTGCCCATCCCGGCCACCTTCCACCCCGCTTTGAACGAGTTGGGGGAAACTGCCGTATAAATTTCATCGCCCTCCTTCCAGGCCAGCTTCACGTTCGTTGATCCGTCGTCACACCCTATTCTTCTCATGATACACCTTTATAGATACTCAAAATGAGAATTTATAATAACTCAACCAATACCTGTCAACAACATAAATACTCATTTTGAGTATTTATAAATTATCAAAATGAACATCAGTCCCATTTAGTGAGAAATGCCGGTATAGATTTTTTTTCATCGTAAAAACAGATGGCTGGTTAAAAGACGGTAACCGGATCTTGCAAGTCGGAATTTTCGCACTAATAATACTGTAAATACATACAGTGTTATTGATAGGAATGCACATGCTGTACATCACACCCGTCGCCATTGATCCCGAAAAGGTGCCTTTGCCGTTGTTCATTGAACGATGCCCGGCAGGATTTCCCAGTCCCTGTGCTGACTACGCCGACGCAGAGCTGGATCTGAATGATTACTGTATTAAGAAAAAATCATCCTCGTTCTTTATCCGGGCCATCGGAAACTCAATGAGCGATATCGGTTTGCACAGTGGCGATCTCATGGTCGTGGATAAATCTGAAGAACCGCATCACGGAGACATTGTGATCGCAGAAATTGACGGGGAGTTCACGGTAAAACGCCTGTTACTGACACCCCGCCCCGCGCTCCAGGCCATGAACCCGGCGTATCCGACGCTCTACCCGGATAACCTGCAAATTTTTGGCGTCGTCATGGCTTTTGTGCATAAAACACGGGGAGGTGAATGATGTTTGCCCTGGCGGACGTGAATTCTTTTATGCCAGCTGCGAAGCTGTTCTAAACCCAAGGCTTCGCGGCAAACCATTGATAATTCTGAGCAATAATGACGGGTGCTGTGTGGCGAGATCGGCCGCTGCCAAAAAATTAGGTATAAAAATGGGCATGCCGTGGTTTCAGATACAACAGATGCCCTTCCCCGAAAAGGTGTACGCGTTCTCCAGTAATTATTCGCTGTATCACTCATTTTCGCAGCGCGTCATGAGCCATATCGAAGAGCTTTCGCCCCGCGTTGAGCAATACAGCGTGGACGAAATGTTCATTGATATCAGCAATATTGATAACTGCATTGACTTTGAAGCCTTTGGCCACCAGCTGCGCGCCCATGTACTGAAAGGCACCGGGCTGACTGTGGGTGTGGGGATGGGGCCGGGTAAAGTTCTTGCGAAAGCGGCTCAGTGGGCTTCGAAGGAGTGGCCACAATTTAAGGGCGTGCTGGCTCTCACGCCTGGTAATCCCCGCCGGACTGAAAAATTATTATCGCTGATGCCGGTTCAGGAAGTGTGGGGCTGCGGAAGCCGGATTTCGAAAAAACTGAACCTGATGGGCATTCACACCGCCCTGCAGCTCGCGCGCGCAAACCCTGCCTTCATCAGAAAGAATTTCAGTGTTGTGCTGGAAAGAATATGCCGGGAACTGAACGGTGAAAGCTGCATCAACCTGGAAGAAGCGCCGCCTGCCAAACAGCAGATTGTCTGCAGCCGCTCTTTTGGTGAGAAGATCACAACCTATGACGCCATGCGGCAGGCTATCTGCCAGTATGCCGAACGTGCTGCTGAAAAACTGAGGGGGGAAAATCAGTACTGCCGGCATATTGCCGTCTTTGTGAAAACGTCCCCCTTCGCCGTCAATGAAATCTATTACAGCAACGTGGCCAGTGAGAAACTCACCACCCCGACGCGGGACACCCGCGACATTATTGCCGCTGCCGTCAAAGCGCTTGATCGCATATGGGACGATGGCCGGCGTTATGCAAAGGCAGGGATCATGCTGAACGATTTCACTCCAAACGGTGTTTCTCAGCTGGACATGTTCGATGAGGTACAGCCCCGCCCTGCCAGTGATGCCCTGATGAAAGTTGTCGATGGTATCAACCAGTCTGGCCTGGGAAAGGTGTGGTTTGCAGGCCGCGGGATTGCACCTGAGTGGCAGATGAAACGAGAATTGCTGTCGCCCGCCTACACAACTAACTGGGACCAATTACCTGTAGCGAGCTTTTAGGTTGTGTAATATTGGGACCACGGTCCCAGAGAAAGTGTTGGGACCACGGTCCCTGGGAAAGTATTGGGACCACGGTCCCTGGGAAAGTATTGGGACCACGGTCCCTGGGAAAGTATTGGGACCACGGTCCCTGGGAAAGTGTTGGGACCACGGTCCCAGAAAGAATATGCCGATTAGAATAATACACAGAGAGACATTTGAATTTTCGGAATTTTAATGACCTGAGCTATCTTTTAGTGAGGTAAGGATAGCCTCAATTTTCTCTATAACATCAGGAGATATGAGTGCAGTATCAAGGCTTATAAGAAACTTTTCTCCCTTGTATTGTGAGGTTGCACCTGTCGCATATTGCCGTTTTGCAGAGGATGTACGCTGTGGGCCGTCAATAGCATCATTAAACTGCTTAATGATTTTGTCAGCCTCTAGTTTCTCTCCTGCAGCCTTACGTTTTGCCATGAGTTCAGTCTGCCTGAGTATAATAGCTTCATGACTTTTAAAAACCTTTGCCAAAGAATCCCCCGCTCTAGCTGACAATTCACCAGGTTGTGAGAAAAGAGCAATGACCTGTCGAGGCAAACTAGCAGTATTAATGCATCGGGTAATAATTTTTCTGGAAATATTCTCAGCATCAGACAACGAAGAAATATTGCCACTAAACTCCTGCTCCAAACGGTGGCAATAGCGCTTACCTCGTTCGTATGCACTGGTAGGGCGATAATCGTTTCCAATCTTACACAATGAGTTCATCTGTTCATCATCGAGGTCCCCAACTAAGACTCGGTACTCTCTCGATGTCACAATAGCCGTCATCCTCCGCCTGCTTCCGTCCGCGATTTCGATACTACCTGAAACCTTTCGCCCGTATGCTGGGTTTTGCTGACCGGAGATGACAAAGGAAGGGATTAAATCATCTAACGCATTCTCAGTAGTAAGAAGTCCTTGATCACGTTCATTCCCGGTCCAGACAGATGTGCTTTTCTGAACCTGACCAGCTGCGACTATTTCTAAAGTAAACCGCACATCTCGGCCACAAACCGGTAATGTCACCGCATTCCCTTTCGCCATAGCGCCGACGCGGGATATTAAGGTGTCGACCATAGGTGCAGTCGGTGCATCAACCTCTGTTTCAGCGGTATTATTTTTAACCATTTTCGGAATGATAGGAGCACGTTTCATTATCGAACCTCCCAACGGGTTTTGATTAGACGATCAAATATTTCCATACAAACAGGTTCCCATATGGCCAGTGCATTTCTCCAGGCACCGGTCGAAGAACGTTGATCGATGGCTTGCTCAAATACAGTGCGCATTCGTATCTGTCCTTTGCCAACTTCATCAGTTTCACGAACAACATTTTTCAACACCATACTTCCCCAGGCATCTCTAATTTGCTCTTCCATCCACGGTGACTGTGAACCGTTATTATTACTGTATTTAGTCAAAAGAATGCGGACTATTGGCTCGAAACCTTTTAAATCCACGTTTTTAAGCAAGTCCCGCAACATATCGAAGAACTGCAGTGCAGAGGTATAATCGAAGAGTTCTGCAGGAGTTGGAACAATTAAAACATCTGCTGCGCAAACAACGTTGATCGTGCCAATACCTAAGTTTGGTGCACTATCGATGACAACAACGTCATAATCATGAGCTACAGTTTCAATTGCCAGCCGCAACATCATGTGAGGTTCGGTAGGAAGTTTGCCCTCGTCATAACGCCCCATGAGTTCAGTTTCGATTCGGTGCAGTGCAAGGCAGGAAGGAATGATATCAAGACCAGGCCAACAGGTTGGCTTAATTGCATAACTGGCATCATCACGTTCCCCCAGATAAAAAGGAAGTAAAGTATCCTCTGCATGGATATGAAGATCGGGAACCCAACCGTGATACATCGATGCCGTGCCCTGTGGGTCATTACCCTCGACAAGAAGTACCCGTAGCCCCTTGAGTGCAAGATGTTGTGCGAGATGTACAGATACAGATGTTTTGTAAACGCCACCTTTATGTGCTGCTACCCCAATAACTGGGGGAATAGTATTTTCAGGACGCCGGATACGAGTATTAAACACATCCCTCATATGATTGATTTGCTCGATTGTATATCCAATACGCTGTTCAACTCGCCCACGCATTTCAAGGTCGGGGTGGGGGAGGCGTCCGTTTTTCTCTGCATCACGGATAGCCTGCGACGATACTCCTACCAAATCTGAGGCTTCTCCAATACGCCACCGACGCGTAATTTTTCTTGCCTCAGGGCTATCATCATTGAATTGCGCTAAAGCGATCGCCTTTGTCATTTCATGACCAGCGGAAATGCACTGATCTAAAGTATTCATAAGTCCCATTTCCATACCCCGCGTAGTTAACTTTGCATAATTTCATTAAATCTTGGAATTTAGTGCAAAGCAACAAAAATAAAGCAAAGTATAATTAATTATGCAAAGTTGGTGAACTATGTGAGATGCAGTGCTCGCCGCAGTCTTTGACTAGCGAAGTCTGTCAAAGCGAGGAAGCGCAATATAACCCGAACAACGCATATACCCTGGTCACTCGTAGTCAAGAGGATTGGGAAAAGGGCAAACTTGAGGTGTTTCCCATAAAATATGCTGGAGTCGATAAACTATGAACTTCAGGTGATTCCCACACTGCCTATTTTTCACTCAAAACAACTCAATCTTAAGGTATTTCCCATACTGACCAAGGCCAGCAGCAGATTATTAACCTCGAACTTTAGCTATTCCCCATAAATTTCCAGTTACCCACAGGTTATTTTTAAAGATTTTTTTCTTTTTATTCTTTTTAAACCTTTTTAGATGCCTCGAGCGCCTTTGTTTATGCGGGCTGAAAGCATCTAACTATGGGGAATACCCAATGTTGGTATGGGGGATGGGGAAAGTAACTGTGGGTAATGCCTAATGTTAGCGTGGGAAATGGCTAAAGAACCTATGGGAAACAGCTAAAGTTAAATCTGTCTTCACAGATTTGTGGGAAATACCTTAAGAACGGCTTGACGCATTGGCGGCATCTGCCACTATGGGAACAGTGAAAATCTCCCACAAAAAGATAGGGAACCCGCATAATGACAGCTGTGGCAGAGAATAAAACTCATAACGCGTTAAAAATATCTCAGTCGAATGAACTCACAGAAGCTGCTTATTACTTACCTTTACAGGCAAAAAGAGTTTTGTGGCTGTGCTTAATGCAGACTTACTATCAACAGGAACATCCGGGCATTTTTGTCGTTAAGGTGGCCGATTATCAGCGCTATTTTAAAGTAAGCCAGGCAACCGCAAGTACGGACGTTCGCAAAGGCATAGATGAGTTGGGCAACCGCCAGGTAACCTTTTTCCCAGCCGAAGGTGAATACGAAGAAGTTCGCAGGCCTTGGCTTGCAGAAGCAGGTTTGAAGCGGGGTAGGGGGCAGTGGAATATTGAAATCAACCAAAAGGTTATGCCTTATCTGACGGGATTAACGAGTCAATTTACTACTTATACTTTGCTTGACTGTGGCCGTATAAATTCAGTTCGGGTAATACGTCTCTATGAAAGCCTGTGTCAGTACCGTTCATCGGGGATTTGGATCACCACTCCCACTTGGCTCGCTGAGCGTTATGAACTGCCTGACTCGCAGCGCGCAAATTTTGCAGAGATGAAACGAACGTTCTTAGTACCGGCAATTGAGAAAATTAATGCATTAACTCCTCTTAAAGTCTCGATGAAAGAAGAGGATAATGGAAAACTCGTATTTTCAATTCTTGCACGACCTCTTCAGCTTCCCACGCTGGTAGGGTAATTAAACTTCAGGCATTTCCCATTCACTAGTTAGAGGAAATCATCATGTCTCAGGAAGCAGCTGCAGCATGGAGTTTGATCAATTCAATGGGAATGGGGTCCGGCGATTATGTTAATTTCCGGGCATTTAGAACTTGGTGTAGGAATGAGTATTCAGCTAATCCCATCGATTTCATCCCTGTAATGGATGAATTAGTGAACCTCGAGACAGACATGCCCGTCACCAACGCTTACACGGAGTCGATAAACCGACTGGTCAAGAACAAGAACCGTGAAGGGGATGGTTACTCCTTCGAAGTGATGCGAGCACGAATGCTCTACACCACGAAGCACAAGAAGAAGGCGCCGACTACGAAGCTCTCTCCGTTCTACAAGAAAACCATCGGTTACGGACTGCCGGTCTTCGCAGAGGAACTCAACTACGGGGTCGATCTATCAACCATCTGAGGGTGGCATCAGGTTTGTGGGGGGAAGGTGGCCTATCAACCATTTAATCCGGATACCCTAAATTTTATGTACAGAAAACGTGATTGTTTGTTAACTCGTTTTTTCATTAGCTCAAACGAGCATGGAAGTCATTTAGGTGATTTCACGTTCGTTATCGTAATGATGATTGCAAAGCGGGCTATCAAATAGGAAGTTAAATGGATTCTAGCCAGTTACAGAGTTGGTTATCAGCTTCGAAGATTCAATCGGTATATTTATACCGGACGGTGGACAGCTCTGGAGGAGTCCTGTTATTGATTCTTGACTTCAATGGGCACGAACTGACGCGTAAAGTATTTCGCCCGCAAGAAACGGAGTGGGACAATACAGCTACCCCAAAAATGTGGTGCTACCCGCCACCTGACGAGGCTGTGTCTATCTATATCGACCCAGTTGGTGAATTCATTTTGGCTTTAAATTTATTCGACAATGAGTTCCTAACTGGTCTGGTGTGACCTGTTCCCCGTTGATTGGCTCACAAAATGTAGCGTTATGCACAGAAAATGTGGATAAGTCGTCGGGTTCGGCAGAATGGGCGTTTTACCGAATCGGAGGGGGTGCGCGAGTGCGCATTGTTGCAGACAAACTCAGGGGGGCGTATCGCAATTAGTATTACACCTGCTCTATGATAGGTTGGCGATAAGTGTACAGGCCCGGCACGTATGGGCATGAAATAATCATAAAAATGGAGTTACCATGAGCACCCCTGATTTTGATTCAAGCGCATATTACGCTGACAGGCTGAGAAAAAAAGTCGAGTCCTTTAAGAAAAAGGAAGAAGAAAAGAACCAGCACCGTTTACAAATCCAGTCGGCATTTCAGCATTTGTCGTCTACAGTGATGGACTTTTACAATGAGGCCGAACTTAACCTTCTGATTGAATGCGAAGATAAAGTTTTGGAATACGAACTGGAGAAAATAAACCAATTTGATAACGAACAGCCAAGTAAATGCCAGGTTCGCACACTGCGTTTTCATCGTGATTATGTTTCGGTTTTATTCGCACCATATAAGAATATAACTTCAGGCTTTGGCATGTCTAAAACGGTTATGATAGGTTTCGTTCTGAAGGCAGAAATTGCCCCCCATGTGGAACAAGACGCCACGGGAACATTGAAATACAAACCCTCTCCAGACGAGCAGTATACGCTGCAATACATTAAAGATGAGGGATGGTCAGTCAACATACTTCCTCGCAGTGGTCTCAATAATCGTACTCAGCAGGTCAAATTTTTTGATGAGCAACTGACATTAGAAAGCTTTCTGCGGATACTGAACAGTTTCTTCAGCCCGGTAATTAAATAAAGCAATATTTAAATAGTCGTGTAATTCATATGTATTACACGATTATTCATTGCTCGCCTCCCTGGCGCCTCCATAATCTACTGTCCGTAAAACGATCGTTTGACCGAATGCAATAAATCGTCCGTAAACAGAGCAGGCATCGATGTCTCCCTATTCTCCCGCCCACTCGAATGTCGCATCAAACGTCTCAAACTGCTGACGCGTCCCGTGAAATAACTCCAACTGCATTACGGCTGCTCCTGTCTAATATTTGTCAATGTACCGACCGGATGCGCGCCTGGTGGGAATTAGACCTCACAATAGAAGCATACACCGCCAGGCAATTGGGGCGATCTCATAGCCAGAAAATGTAGTGGTCAACAAAAACTGGCCACAGCTTTAGAGTTTTTCCAGAACAATCGTTCTGATTCATTCGGCGTCAAACCACCATTATATTGATGAGGTCTGAGCTGGCTGTAATATCCTGTGATGTAAT
>NZ_PITQ01000021.1 GCF_002834385.1 Rahnella sp. AA | reverse complement strand
TGATTTAATATCAAGATACATTTCAGCTCTATTAGAAAAAGAAAGTTTATCTAAATATAAAACTGACAAAACCCGTTTTTTGGATACCTGATATTAAACAATGAGTTCGGATTGACACCTAAGGAAATACAAATTTTATACGAATTATTTCGTGGTGAAAAGTTATCTTCGCTGCCAAAAAAATTATTCGTATCGACTAATACTATAAAAACGCATTTAAAAAACATTTATAGCAAATTAAATGTAAAAGGATATAAGGAATGTTTATCTCTGATTGATGGTGTAATCATGGATAAATTACGAAATTCATAGTATCCAGTGTCCATAGAAACTGATTATGTACTATATCATCCATTAATTATTTTTTATTGCCTTTTCAGAAGCCATGATTATTTTTTCAATTTCTTGTGTGGAGTTTGTCCCAACAATAACAATTCAAAAGAATATCAATAATAAACCATCCAATTTACAAATACCTCACTCAGTTTAAAAGGCTCATGATTTATCTGTTCTTAATGATTTTCATAATATTTTAAGGGTAATTATTCCTCTACACACATCTATCCTTCCCTGGTTTATTCAATGTGGCTTGCTGCCCAAGAGTCGTGGTTAGATGAAAGGAGAAATATAATGCCAGAAAATAACAACCCGGTAAGATTCATGCAAAAGACGCAAGAATGGGTGACTATTCAAGAGGCTGTAGAAATAGCTTCTGATCATTTCGATATGAAAATCAGTTGTAGTGATATTTTACGTAACGTTCTTTATGGGAATGTTTTTATATCTATATATTTCCAATCACCGGTTATACTCCGCAAGGTAAAAACCACTAATTACAAAGTAAAACTAACTCCCCTAACTGGTTCACTCATTCATCGTCTTTGCAATTTGGATAGCGTAAGCTTTATAAATAATGATCGCTTTAAAGTTAGCACTGAACATGAATATATCAGATCTAAGGAGCGAGTTATTGATACTCCCTTACTTGGCTATGAATATGTTATTATTCAGAGCTTGCTTGCACAGTCCCTCAAATTACCCTTACCCATAAAGGGGGCACATGATAATAACTATGGCATTTCAGTTTGTTATAAAGGAGATATATTCCAAATTTTTGAAAAGATAACATTGCACGACAGAATTAAGCAACAAATAGAACGACTTCCAAAAGATATTACACCAATATTTTCTGAACATGATCCTTATGTAGACGTGGATGAACAAAGTTCGAAAAAAATTTTCCCTATTTATATTTTACCAAAAGATGCTTTTTTTGTTATCCGTAATGAGGAGTTCAATAAATTACTTAATCTCATTGTTAAAAATAAAATACCGCCATCATCTTCTACACGGATATCAACACCACTATCTCGCTTGCTCTGGCTTGCCTGTAGGCATAATGAGACTATTAGTCCTTTAGTAAAACAACCATATAAACTCCTCTCAATCTTTGAACAATGGGCATCAGCCGATGGCATAACCGATAGACTGAGCGGAGATACACTTAAAACCGCACTGGAACGCGGATCTCCCCTTTACACGCCTGCTTCCAAACAAAAATGATATTTCATGATCTGACCTAAAAACCCGAATTACGGATCATCAAATCCTTAATACGGGTTCATCAGCTTTACCTTCCAGCTTTCCTCGTGCTTTTTTGTAGCCTCCAGAATTTTTTTTATTTTTGTACTGGAGGAAGTTATGACATCTCATCAGTTATTACGACTTAAACAGGTTGAAGAAAAAACAGGCCTGAAGCGCTCTCAAATCTATCTGTATATGAAGGACGGTACCTTTCCCCGTTCAATAAAGATTGGCCCGGCCAGTGTGGCCTGGCTCGAATCGGAAATTGACGAATGGATCAATATTAAATTAGTCCGCCGCTCAATAGGCTGAAGGGAGAAAACACCATGACTATCCCATCACTGAATTACGCCGTATTAACCGATGCTCTGCACGCATTGAAGGATGGCAACATCCGTCGCTGTGAGTTACTCGGATTCACTTTCGACGAAATGAATGCCCTCAACCAATTGTCACTAGACGAGCTGTTTATCATTAGTCGTGAGTCTGCGCCATTTTTGGCTGTGACGGTTCATCACGACGCATTACGCCTGCTTCTGGCGAAGTCCCGTGAGGAGGTTCTGCAGCAACACCGTATCAACCACGCTATTCAGCTGGGTGGGTCGATTGCGTTGCTAACTCACTATTTTGGTCTCACATCCAATGAGGTCAGCCTGCGTCGTAGGTTGCTGGATATCACCATCCCTCATGGCCGGACACCCATCCCGGATGAATGGACCGATGCCCGGATCTGGGTGCAATGGCAAAAATGCAGGGTAGCTAATCTAGAATCAACCGAGGCACTGGAGGCGATGATACAGGTCACTGAGAAATTGTCCGCCCAGCCCGATAACCCCTCGCTCACTGTCGTTTGGAACCGTATCAAGCTTTTCGAACGTGAAGCATCTGATAGGGAGACGTCTCATGCCGGATGAGATCGACCGCGATCAGGAGTTTAATGAACAGCGGCTGGAAGATATGATTGAACAAAGCCGTTTCAAACCCGCTGTAACGCCTTCATTACTTCACTGTCAATTCTGTGGGAAACCTATTCCAGAGAAAAGGCGGCAGACACTGCCCGGGGTGACGACATGTACGGATTGCCAGTCCATTCTTGAACGTCGCAGACGCTAATCATTATGCCGGTTACGTGCGGGGGAGTTTCTCTTCCCCGCGCGTTTTTATATTCCCCTATCAGTCAAGAATCCGTTGATTTATTTTATTACCTCCATCAACAGATGGTTTAATCCCGCCAGATAAATCCATCTTTAATTTTATTAACTCTCTTTGTTGTTTTTTGAATTTATTATATCGAAGAATTTTTTAATATTGCATTCTGAATGCGTTGTAATTCAATAACTGATCTTATGGACGTTTATTCGTTCGGGACGAGCATTGCTCTTTAAAAATAAGGTTCGGGCTGTCACGAAACCACAATTCAGGGTGCCGCTGAATGTTCTCGCTGACCCGTTGAAACCGGAATGCAGAATTGGGATGTGACATTTATTTAACTCATCGTTGTTTTTATTAGAGGAGGCCTCATGCGAAGACCCATTTATCAGGTGTTTGTCACCCAGGAAAGTCAGCCCGACCTACAGGGTGAAAAAAACACCTGGTGGACGAAAGTCGGCGTGGCTTTTGCCCATCACGGTAAACCCGGCCTTAACGTGGTACTGACACCCGGCATTGCCGTTTCCGGCAAGTTAGTGCTCCTTGAGCCCAGGGATGACGGCGATGCGACACAGGATACTGAGCCCGTTTAACCGCCCTTCTCCCTTTTTCCGGCCCTGTGCCGTCTGATGGCGGTACGCGTTGCCCGGTTTACCATTCCGAGGCCATCATGCTTTCCACCTCCGTGTTTCTGGCGGCGGCCATGCAGTGCGCCGCCAGCGTTCACCCGTCTACGGCACTCGATGTGGCGCGGGTCGAATCCGGTTTGAATCCGTATGCCATCGCTGAAATTCTGCCCGGTGGCAAAGGTGTGATTTCACATTTCCCCGCCAGCAGGAATGAGGCCGTCAGCCTCACCGGGCGGCTGGCGGCACAGGACCGACGCTATTCGGTCGGGCTGATGCAAATCACCAGCACCAATTTCCGTCATTACCGCGTGACCGCCAGTGACCTTCTTGACCCCTGTACCAACCTGTCCGTCTTTGAGCACATCCTCACCGACTGCTACCACCGCGGCGGTTCCCTGAAGCGTGCGCTCAGTTGCTACTACTCAGGAAACTTCACAACCGGCCAACAGCCGGAATCCACATTTAACCAGACCAGCTACATCCAGCGCATCGGCTACGCCGTGCCGTCAACGCGGGAAGACCGGCAGCGACCTCCCGCCGAAAAGCTCGTGCTGGCAATCCATTACCCCACCGCCGTCATGCGTGGCGAGCTTACCGATAACGCCACGCCAGTTCTGACATCCCTGCGCTACCCCAACGCCGTGATACGCGGCGCGTTACCCATTCCCGGCCCCCAGGAGGAACAATGATGAAACGAAAACAGACTGACTGGCCCGCCCTCTCTTCCTTGTTAATGGCAAGCCCGGTGCTGGCAGCAGACAGCGGATTTAATAAAGCCAATGAGACGCTGAGCAACACTTCCACCGGCCTGCTCGGGCTGGCTGCCGTCACTATCACGCTCGCAACCATGTGGGTGGGATACAAAGTGTTGTTTGACGGCAAGAGCCTGTATGACATGCGCAACGTCATCATTGGCGCCATCCTTATCGTCGGTGCGTCAGGCTTCGGTGCCTACTGGGCGTCATAAGGGAGGTAACGATGGCTACGCTGAACAAAGCGCTGACGCGGCCTGCCGCCATAGCCGGTATTCCCCTCGTGCCGTTCGTGATGGTCAGCGGGGCCATCGTCCTGCTGGCGGTCTATGTCAGCTATTACCTGATATTACTGCTTATTCCCGCCTGGCTGGAGATGAAGGCAAAGGCCAGAACCGATATTCACTATTTCGGGCTGCTCTGGCTGGCCTTTAAAACCCGTGGCCGTTTTGGCACCAATAAACATTTTGGTGCCAATGCCCTGCTGGCAAACCGCTATGACGCCGTCGACGTCTCGGAGTTTATTGAAAAAATGAAGTTAAACGAGCATGTTACGCTGGATAAATACATTCCGTATTCCTCCCATATTCACCCGCACGTCATCAGAAACCGCCAGGGTGATTTGGTTGCCAGCTGGGAGCTGGAGGGCACCGTTTTTGAATGCGAGGACGAACATCATCTGACGTTAATGGCGACGCATCTCAATAACGTGATTCGTGCATATGAAGGCCTGCCAGTCACTTTCTATCTTCACCGTATCCGGGAAAAATACCACGATGCCTTTGACGCAAATTCAGGTATTCCCTTTTCTGATGAAGTGACCCGGCTGTATTCCCAGCCGATCAACGAAAAGCCGTTCTGGCGGCACCGGCTGTTTTTCACCGTCTGCTATGCGCCCTTCTCTCCGCTGGAGAAAAAGGCCATGAAGGCACAGCCGTCCGGTAAACGCAAAGCGGTGCTGGATGATGCCCTGAAAGTGATGCTGGAACACCGGGATGCGCTGGCTTCGGCGCTGTCCCGCTATACGGCGACGCCACTGGGGATGTATGAAGGCAACGGGCGGGTGTATTCCGCCCAGCTGTCCTTTTATCACCGCCTGCTCACCGGCCAGTGGCAAAAGGTGGCGGTCACGCGTGCGCCGTTTTATGAAACATTAAGCACGCCGGATGTCTTTTTTACCACCGACACCGCCGAGTGCCAGACGGTCGGCGGTTCCCGTTTTTTCCGCAGTCTGGAAATCAAAGATTACTCGCCTGAAACCGCGACCGGCCTGCTGGACGCGCTGCTGTATGCCGAAAGCGAGTACGTGCTGACGCAGTCCTTCACCTGCATGGCCCGCGATGAGGCGCAGAAGCATATTCGCCTGGCGGAAAAGCGCCTGAATTCGGCGGACGACGACGCCATTTCACAGCGAGAAGAGCTGATTGTCCTACGTGACCTGCTCCAGTCCGGGCATGTGTCCTGCGGGAAATACCACTTCTCCCTGCTGGTATCTTCAGACAGCCCAGAGCAGGTGGTGAAGGATACCAACGCGCTGGCGCAGCCTTTCGCCGACCTCGGCATCATGACAACGCTGTCCACGCTGTCGCTGCCCGCCGCGTACCTGGCGCAACTGCCGGGGGTGTATACGTTGCGCCCCCGTCTGGTGGCCGTCAGCAGCCAGAACTTTGCGGATCTGGCGAGCCTGCACAACTTTCATTCCCACAAGCGGAGCGGCAATCCCTGGGGTGACGCCATCGCGATACTCAAATCACCCGGCGGTGGCGGTTATTACCTGAACCTGCACGACAGCCAGAGCGGACGGAATGACTTCAACGAAAAAACGCCGGGTAATACAGCGATTATCGGGAAAACCGGTTCCGGGAAAACGATGCTGATGACCATGATGCAGCAACTGATGCAGAAGTACCGCATTCCTGCGACGTTCAGCGCCTCAGCCACAATCCAGCGGCTCACCACGGTGTATTTTGATAAGGACCGGGCGGCGGAAGTAGCGATACGCCAGATGGGCGGACGCTACTACCGTATCCGTACCGGCACTCCCACCGGGTTTAACCCGTTTTCGCTTGCCCCAACCCGGCGGAATATCAGCTTTATCAAACGACTGGTGCGCATGCTGTGCGGCCGCAACGGCAAGCCGCTCGATCCGCGCGATGAGGAGCGGATCAGTGCCGCCGTGGATACCATTATGCTCGACTACCCGCCGGAATACCGCAAGTTCGGTATCACCCGGCTGCTGGAAGTCCTGCCGGAGCCGCCAACCACCGACGCCCGCATCAACGGGCTACGTATTCGCCTTAAACAGTGGGCGCAGGGCGGCGAGTTCGGCTGGGTATTCGACAATGAGGAGGACACCTTCAACATTAGCAACATTGATAACGTAGGTATCGACGGTACGGAATTTCTTGATGATGACGATATTCGCGGCCCCATCACGTTTTATCTGCTTTACCGCGTCACCAGCCTGCTGGATGGTCGCCGGCTGGTGATGTTCATGGACGAGTTCTGGAAATGGCTGGCCGATGTCGAATTTTCCCGCTTCTCGCTCAATATGCTGAAGGTGATCCGCAAGCTGAACGGCATCTTCGTCCCCGCCACGCAGTCGCCTGACGAAATCGTCAAGCACCCTATTGCTCCGGCGATTATCGAGCAGTGCAGCACGCAGATTTTTCTCGCCAACCCGAAGGCCAGCCGGGCGGATTACGTGGAAAAGATGAAAGTGCCGGAAAGCGTGTACGACATCGTCAGAAACCTCGATCCGGGGGAGCGCTCTATGGTGGTTCTGAAAACGCCGTTACGCGCAGGTGAAACCCGGCCATTTGTGGCGATGGCGAAAATGGATTTAGCGGGTCTCGGGAAACTTACCAAAATGCTGAGCGGGAGCGAAGACAACCTGAAGCTGTTCGACACCCTGTATCAGGAAGGTATGCAGCCTGATGACTGGAAAGCCGCCTTCCTTGAACAAGCCCTGTAATAATCCTGACGGAGGTAATCAAAATGCGGTTCAGAAATATCCTACTGGCATTATCGTTGTTGATTTCCACCCAGGCGATGAGCGCCGGAATACCGGTATTCGACGCCGTACAGAATACCGAATCCATGAATCAGTGGATCCAGAAACTCCAGCAGTGGCAGGAAACCGTCACCCATTACAGAAGTGAACTTGATGCCTACAAGCAGCAATTAGCCACGGCAACGGGCGTGCGGGACGTTCAGGCATTTCTCCGCGAGGCCAAAAGTCTGAAAACCGATATTGATAATCTTCGTCAGAACGGTATTTCACTGGATGACCTGCTGAGCAACCCAAGCGGGTCATATTCGTCTGAACTGAATAGCTTGTATAACAAATATAAATCGTTCGATACCTGTAACCCGTCCAGCGCTTCACAACGCTATCTGGACAGCTGCAAACAGAGGATCCTGAATCAGGCTGTAGCAATAGAAAATACGTCCGAGGTTGAAAACAAGATCACGGGCACGCTCGGTGATATATCAGATTTATCAGACCGTATTGCTAATGCGCAGGATTCGAAAGAGTCACAGGACCTGGCTAACGCCATCGCGGCCAAAAGCGTACAATTGAATGCGCTGACCAGCCAGTGGGAAATGTCAGTCAAACAGGCAGAGCAACGTTCCACTATGCTGACTCAGCAGCGGCAAAAAGCTTTCAATGAGCAGCAACTCGCCGCGCCTGTTCCTGACTTTAATGATTGAGAGGGCAAACATGAAAACATCAATATTGTTGATTCCAATTATTTCAGGATTCTTATTACTGACAGGATGTGATAACCCGAAATCAACACAATGGTATAAAGAGCACCAGGATGAAATGAATATCCGTTATAAGACGTGCGAATCATCCGGTGATGATTCCCAAGATTGTAAAAACGTACGTGAGGCACGATTTGAACTCCGTCAGGGGAAAGCAAAGGTTCCCGACTTAAATTAACGAGGTGACCTATGTCAGCTGGTATGTTTGTTGGAATGAACAACACTATCACTGGCGGTTTAAATGCCGTACTACAGGGACAAACTTCCGTGTACGGCAATATGATCAGTGTTATCGCCGTCAGTTCATTTACATTATTTATCACTTATCGTGGGTATCAGACTTTGGCAGGAAAACTTCAAACCCCGATAGAAGATGTCGTATGGGATGTCGGACGAATGTTGTTGATCATGACGTTCGTTTTAAATCTTGGCAGTTGGCTGGATTTAGCCATCTCGGCCATTAATGGATTAAAAGATGGTGTCAGCGGCGACGATAATGTCTGGGCATTGCTCGATACCGTATGGGAAAAAGCACAGGCAATCGGACAAAAACTTTATCAAAATGATGATTCCAACTATGTAAAACTTAACGGAGGGATTGCTGAAATTCTGGTATGGGGAGGCGCTATCGTTACTCTGCTATTCGGCTCGACCGTTAACCTTTTAGCCGAAATCACAATAGTATTAATGACCACTACCGCGCCGATTTTTATTTTCTGCCTGCTATATAGATTCCTAACCTCCATGTTCAATAACTGGTTGAAAACTATATTTACCGTTATTCTGACGATTATGTTTTCAGCATTGTCACTCAGGATAGTGATTAATTATCTGAACGAAATATTGGATAAGGCGGTCAGTTTCGCGGATAACGCCAATATCATCACGCTCGGCGTTCAGTGCTGTGTCGCCGGTGTTATTTCAGGCGTCATCATCTACTTCTCAGCAAAAGTTGCCAGCGCATTAGGCAGTGCCGCCGTACAGGCCGTGTTACAGGGTGCAGCCATGAGCGGACTGCGCGGGCTGGCCAGCAAATCTGCCGACGTTGCCGGACCCGGCATAAAGGCCGGGGGCGGACTGACCGCCAAAGGTGGCATGGCCGCAGCCGCGACAACCGGCAGGTTCATTGCCGCAGGTGCGGGCAAAGCCGTGAACGCCTGGCAGAAACGTGCTACCGCCATTGAAAGCATGAAACGCCAGAATCAGCAGCGTCACCGTTAATTCCTCCCGACCGCTAATTTCTTTTCTCCGTCACGCCGTGGCCTCTGCCAGCGGTGCGGCCTTCCTGCATTAATCCGATAAGAGGCTTCCATGAAATTCAGCATCTTGCTTCTGATGCTGTGCGCGCTTACGGGCTGCGCGCAGCATCAGGGCGACCTCCCGCCGGTGTCCGGCGATCCCCAGCCGGTGAATTCCCCCGCCATGATCCAGGAGCTGACTCACCATGTCTGATATTCAGCGCATCATTAATGTCTCGCGCTCTTTTGAATCCATCCTGCTGGAAAAGGAAGAGCATTCCCGCAAAACTGCCTGGCGTGTGGCCGCTGCCGGGCTGATTCTGGCTGCACTGGCAATTACGGCCATTCTTATTCTGCTGCCGCTGAAAACCACTGACATTGAATTGTGGTCGGTGGATAAACAAACTGGTCGTTATGAGTATATGACCCGCATTAAAGAGCGGGATATGGCGTCTGAAAAAGCGCTGGCCCATTCACTGGCGGCACACTATGTCAGACTCCGCGAAGGGTATAATTATTTCGCCCTCCAGCGTGATTACGACGACGTACAGTTATTTAACAGCAACAGCGTGAACCGGGATTATCTGGACGGGTTTAATGGCGACCAGGCTCCGGACGTTATTTTTAACAAAGCCGAATATGTCGTCTATATCGACATTATTTCTAATGTGCATGCGCCTGCCACCGGGCCGGATAGCCTGGCAACACTGCGTATTAAGCGTACCCTTCGCCGTGTTTCTGATAATTCAGTGAAAACGGACTTCTGGAATATCCGCCTCACTTACCGTTATGTCCCGCATCAGCAACTGACGGACAGTCAGCGTGAAGTGAACCCGCTGGGCTTTATCGTCACCAGCTACCAACGCGATAAAGAACTGAGGAGCGAATGATGCTGAAAAACATCCTACTCCTGACGGGCTTAATGGTGTCATGCGCGGCATGGAGTGCCGCCACCCCGCGTGGCAGCGGCTATGACAGCCGGATGCAGAACGTCTCGTATAACAGCCAGAACGCCACCGTGGTGAACACCCGCCCTGGCTACGTCACCACGCTGCTGTTTGACGACGATGAAGCTGTGATTGATGCACAAGCGGGTTTTCCCAAAGGCTGGACGGTAACGAAAAGTGATAACCGGGTGGGTGTCAGCCCGAACCCCATCACCCAGCCGGTGACGGACGCCAGCGGCAACAACGTCAGCCAGGTGTTCCTGCCCACGGCAAAGGACTGGAAGACCAACCTCTTCGTGGTGACCTCAAAGCGTGATTACAGCCTGGAGCTGAACGTGCTGGACCACGATTCCCCCGCGCAGGCGTTCGTTATCCGTTACCACTATCCGGCCGAGGTTCGCCAGCAATCCGCCGCCGCCAGCGCCGCACGTCAGACGCAGCAGCGTGAAAGACAGGAGAAGCAGCAGATAGCAGCGGCATTCGGACAGGCCAGCACGCCGCGCAACTGGCGCTACACCAAACGGGTCGCCGCCGGTTCGACCTCCATCGCACCGGATTTTGCCTGGGATGATGGTCGTTTTGCTTATATCGGTTTTCCCCCCATCAGAACCCTGCCTTCCGTTTTCCGGGTGGTTAACGGACAGGAGCAGGCGCTCACGCCCCGGACGGTTAAGCAGGGTAATTACACCGTGATGGTGGTTCCGGCAGCGCCACAACTGGTGTTGCGTTACGGCACCTCGGTGGTGGGGATCGAAAACGACGGATTCGGGCGCATCCCGATAACCCGCAGCGACACTGTTTCACCGTCCGTTACGCTGGAGGCGAAATGACCGATAAACCTGTCCCGGATGAACCGGAAAAAACCACCGCAGAGCGGGAAGCGGAGGCCCGCGAACGCGCCCGTGCGGCAATGGCGTATCAGGAGCCGGAGCAGAAAACACCGCCCGGCCAGCCGGAAGTGACCCGTTTTCGTAAGGCATCAGGTCGCCGCACGCTGATCGTCAGCCTGCTGAGTCTGGCGCTGATGATCGCCCTGGCATCCGGCGGCGATCGTCTTTTCAGTGCATTGAGAGAGGGTAATGAGAAAGAAGCCGACACCGCGCCGCAGCCCTCCTCCGGGAAGACGCTGCATGAGCGTCAAAATCTGGGCATGGACAGTAACCCGTTTGGCCTGTTCGGGCCACACACACAGGACGGAACAGACCCTGTCAGCCAGACCGTTACTCCCGCACCAACGCAGCCACCGGCCCCACCCGCCCTGAACAAGGCAGCCGCGCTGGCTGACGGGGTGAACAACGCCCGAACAATGCCGGGCGATAATGCACGCACGTCCCCGGGTGAAACGCGCAGCCACGCAGAAACGTCCGACAGTCGGTCATCATCCACGACGTACACATCCTGTCCGTCAGTACTGACCAGGGGAAAGGATGGCAGCCTGCGCTGCCCGGATACTGCCGCGCCGGAAACGGGCAACAACGACAATCCGGGCGTCGCCCGTGTCACCGGCGTCAGACGACTGGGTCTCGATCCTGATCTCTATATCCCGGTGGACCGCTATATCCCGTGTTCGATGATGTGGCGCTTCGTGTCCGATGTCGGGGGGCATATTTCCTGCCTGATTAGTGAAGATGTTTACAGCGCCAGCAACCATGTGACGCTGATCCCGGCGGGAACGGTCGCCCGTGGCATCTACCGCACCGGGGCACTGCAACACGGACGCAGCCGGATGTTTGTGCTGTGGACGGAGCTGCGCACGCCTGAGCCCGGCAGCCTGCAAATCCCGCTCAACAATACGCAGGCCAGCGGCCCACTCGGCGAGACGGGGATCTCAGGCTGGATCGACAATCACTTCTGGGAGCGCTTCGGCAATGCCCTGATGCTCAGTACGGTGCAGGACGTGGCAGCGGCGGCGTCAGATGCTGCCCCGGGGAAAGACCGCAATACCGACTACACCGAAAACACCCGTGCCGCCACGGCGGAAATGGCGAAAACGACGCTGGACAACAGCATCAATATCCCGCCCACCCTGTACCTGAATCAGGGTGATGTCATCGGCATCATGACCGGCACCGATATTGATTTCTCATCCGTCTGGCAGCTGCGACTGAAAAAGAGGTGGTATGAACGCTGAAAACCTGTCGCTGGATTTTATGAAAAACCAGCTGTTTGGTGATTTTATTGCGCAGGACGGCCTGACGGATATTGCCGTTAACCGGCCGGGTGAACTGCATACCAAAATCCGGGGGAAATGGCGAAGACATGAAGCCCCGATTACGCTGCGCCAGTGTTACGCCTTTGCCAGAGCGCTGGCGTCGTGGCAGGACGATAATATCGACGACACCTCGCCGATCCTTTCCGCCACGCTTGAGTCAGGCGAGCGCATTCAGGCCATTATTCCCCCGGCCTGTGAGCGTAATACCGTGTCTATTACGCTGCGCAAACCCTCATTCGGGCAGAAAACGCATCAGTCATGGATTGATGCGGGATTTTATAACCGGGTGACCGGTAAGGAGCGAACGGAAGGCAAAGATGTTGAATTGACCCGCTATTATCAAGGTGGGGATATTTCCCGCTTTATGGAAAAAGCGGTGGAATACGGCAAGACGATTTTTATCGTCGGTGAAACCGGATCCGGTAAAACCACCTATATGAAAACGCTGCTGCACTCTATTCCCCGGCACCTCAGGCTGACCACCATCGAGGATAATCCCGAAATCCGATTCTATCACCACACCAATTATGTCCATCTCTTTTATCCGGCGGATGCCGGGGATAATGCCATTGTCACGCCCGGCAGGCTGATACGCGCCAATTATCGTATGAACCCTGACCGGATATTACTGGCTGAAATTCGCGGACAAGAAGCCTGGGATGCGCTGAAAATCGTCGGTTCCGGGCATGAGGGATTAATGACTTCCCTGCATGCAGGCAGCCCGGAAGAATGTATTGAAGGGTTAATTGACCGCTGCTATGAAAACCCCGACTGCCGGAACATGCCTTTCAACGTGCTTTTACGCAAGGTGCTTAAGAGCATTGATGTGATAGTCAGCATTGATATTCACGGTGACATACGCCGGATGAGTGATGTTTATTTTAAACCCCTTCATCTTAATGGCATGAGAGATGTATTCAGCAAAGGACTTCAATAAATAACTTATCGAATTACGCAGCACTCGTTTGAATATGAAGGTGACCGAAATGAAAAAAGCAATATTCTCCGCATTATTACTGTGCATTATGGCGTCATATTCAACCTCCCTCATGGCCGCTGACGCCTGTGAAGTGGTGTTATGCATGTACGGTAAAGCCACCGGTAACGGCGGCGGCAATGAATGTCATTCGGCTGAACGTGCATTCTTTAATATCATCAAAAAGAACAAGCACGGTTTTCTGCCGGACCATACTGCCGATGCCAGAAAATCATTTTTACTTGAATGTAACTCGGCAGACCCGGCAATTATCAGCCAGATAATCAATAAATTTGGCCGCATGCGTGGTTAATTAACGGAGGTAGTCATCATGAAAAAACCGGGTTTTATTCAGCATCCCTGGACACGTCAGCGCGGAGATTCCATGAGCGCAGCCTGTGTTATTGAGCACATTGAAAATGAGGCGATACGTGGATGCGGCCTTTATTATGAAATTTATCACCACCGGGTTATCTGCCGGTTATTGCAGTTGCTGCAAACGCTGAACGGCACCGACAGAATAACGCTGACAGAAGAAGCTAACCGGCGAGGATTTACGCTGGATGAAACCAGCATTAAAGAAAGTCGTCAGTGTTATTCCGACATCATCAGGGAAATCCGCGAGAGCCTCTATTAATCCCTGCATTAATTTTATTCTCAGGTCCCCTATAGCGCCAAAATATTTCAGCCGGGTCAGGCTTAAGGCGTGCCGGTTTTCAGGTTTTTAAGGCCCTACATTTTTCGCGGATTAAGGAGTGAAGAAATGCGGGCCGTAAAAATGAGGCAGCGGACAGAACTATTTTCGCGGGTTAAGGAGCGAAAATAGTTCAGGCACCGCGCCTCACCGGCAAACAGCCGCGCCCACGCGGATTTTGCCGGCCGGGGGGAGCCGAATAAATTTCGCCGCCCCAGCGAGCGAAAAGCTGTCGCCCACGACAGCGCTTTATTTGGGGGGCATCGCCCCGCACACCGTCGCGGCTAAGTCTCCGGCCAAAAGCCGGTAGCGTGGCGCGACCACCCTCTTTAAAGGTCAGCTTCCCTTTTATTCACGCTGCGAGGAACGAGCAAAGGGAAGAAAAAGGCGAAAGCGACCGTCTTAAAGGGGGTGGTCGCGCGTAGCGGGCGACGGTGTGCCGCCGTTGACGTTGGGGGTTTTGGCGCGGCGTCCAGCCACGAAATTACCCCCATGTGACATATCATAAGGGCGTCCAGCCCGCATGTACTGGCGCACGCCGTGTCGTGCAGGAAAGCATGCTTCCCTGTACATGGCCGCACAGCGGCCACCTTCTTTACCCCATACGTTCGCCCAGCCTTTTCGCCCGACACCGTGGGGCGAACTGATGGGGCGATGTCATGGGGCGAACCGCTGACGAAGGAGGCATCGTGATTTTGAATAAGCTGGCCGTTTCACTATCGCCGATAGTGAATGGCGCGCTGAGCTTCATTGCTTTTATGCAACAGCATCAGCTGATGCTGGCGCTGTTATCGGGGCTGACGATGCCGTTTTTCGCGTCGATGAAAAGCGATGAACGGCAAAAAGCTCCGTTGTGGCAAAAGCTGATTATTGCTTTCTCCATGGTGTGTTTTCTTTCCGGTACCATGGGGCCGGTACTTATCTGGATTTTCCAGTGGCTTTATAAAGACAAAGTAGTCGCCAGTATTCCCGTTCTGGCATGGCCAGTGCTGATTACCTTTACGGTAGCGGGTTTTATTTTACATATTCTGCTGCGCAGGGTATTAACCCCTGAATTAGACAAAATAAAGAAGCGCCTCGTCAGAAAAACCACGCTTGAACGGGAATTACGCACCGATGTCCGCACGGTGAAATCCCTGCTGCCGGAAACGCTGCATTATGACCCGCTGGATTATATCGACCTCAACAAGGGTATTTTTATCGGCATGGACCGCGATATTCAGCCGATGTATCTGCCGTTAAAAGACTGGCAAAAACAACACGCGGATATTATCGGCACCACCGGCGCCGGTAAAGGGGTGGCCACCGGGATATTACTTTATCAAAGTATTCTGGCCGGTGAAGGCGTATTTGTGATGGACCCCAAGGATGATGAGTGGGCACCCCACCTTTACCGCAAAGCCTGTGAAGATGCAGGCAAACCTTTTGCCCTGATTGACCTGCGAAAACCCCAGTACCAGTTAAACCTGATTGAAGAGATCACCGCCGATGAACTGGAAGAACTTTTTGTTGCCGGGTTCAGCCTGGCAGAGAAAGGCCAGGAGTCAGACTTTTATCGCATTGACGACCGGAAGGCGGCGCGTATAGCTGCGCAGCTTGTCACCCGTAATACTGCCTCAACCATTCGGGATGTGTATAACGGAGACTACGTTCAGGCTATTGCAGATAAGATAAAAGCCTTCTTCGGGAAAATTGAAGAGCTGGCCCTACTCAATGCTATTAATGCCCCCACCGGATTTTCGCTTAATAGGATATTTGATGAAGGGGGTTGCTGTTATGTGATTGGTTCAATGCGCAACAGCAAAATCATTACCGCGCAGCGCATGCTGCTGGTTCGCCTGTACCAGCTGGCAGAAAGGCGCGAGCGCGTGAAAGACGTGCCCCGCCCCATTGCTATTTATCTTTCCGAACTGAAATACCATTTATCCAGGCCCGCGCTGGAAGGTTTAGGTGCCGCACGCGATAAAGGCGTGCATATTATTATGGACCATCAGTCGATTGCCGATTTAAAAGACTGTCCGGCAGATTTGAAAGGCGACGCCGTTGTCGGCGCGGTCGTTGAAAATGCCAAATTCAAACTGGTTTATCGGGTCATGGACCCGGACACCGCGGAATGGGTGGCCAGGATGTCAGGCACTATATTAGTCGATGATGAGGTCCGCAAAGCAAAAACCGATGCCGTGCTAACAGAGACTATCGACAGTGAACGCACCATCAGGCAGGCGGAGCGTTTCTTTACCGACAGCAATATGATCCTGAACCTACCCGATTTTGTCAGCTTCATCTTTACGACAAAAACACTCCCCTCTGCTTCTCTGATTTCGCCCATCAGGGTGAGAAAACGCGAACTGGAGATCTGCACCGTGTCGCCCGCCATTGCCGCCACCGCAGCAACAATAAACATCGCCCTGGATTTTAGCGAGGAGGAAACGTCTCCCGGACCTGCATCAACGCCGGATATCACCACAACGCGGCCCGATCTTTTTTTTGATACGGACGAAAAAAACACGACAACACCGAACGCCGATAAAGAAGAAAACCCGTCATTGCTGGACTTTTAAAGGGGGAATGATGCTTATCACCGCATACAGCGAACGCCAGACGCGGCACCGCGAAAAAATACAACGACTGCTGAATTTTCTGAAAGAAGAGACGTACAGTGACTTTAAAACGCTGATGCTGCTATTCGGCTTCAGAGACCATAAATCGCTATATTCCCTGCTTTCAAAAGTCGAGGGCATGGGGTTAATACAAAAGCATGTCCTGGTATCGCGCACGATGAAGATTTCATTGTGGGGCATAACCAGTGACGGACTGGCCATTGTATTAACACCCGACGATGCGCTTTTCCCGGCGCGGTTTGAGCCTTCAAAAATCACCGGCTGGACGCTGGAGCACCACCTTGATAATCAGGCAGCCCGGATCATCCTTGAGCAAAAAGGCGCATCCGGGTGGATAAATGGCGACCGCACAACCTTCCTCAGCCGGTATCAGGTCAGTCATCGCCCAGACGGGCTGATCACCCTGCCCGGCGGCACCGTGATCGCCATTGAGACCGAGCGCCGTCTGAAAACCAAAGCCCGTTACCAGTCGATCATCGCCAGCCATTTGCTGGCGCGGACCCGCAAAAACTGGATTTACGTTTTTTATATCGTGCCGGACCCGCAGAAAAAGCGCGGTCTTGAACGGCTATTTGACAGCATCAGGCACGTGATCGTTAACCATCAGCACATCCCGCTGGAAACCCGCCACCGGAATGTCTTTCGCATCTACACGCTCGACGAGCTGAAACAGCTCGATGCAAGCCACTGCACATAGTTGTTCTCTATCACCAACGGCCCCAACCCGCAGAGCAATGACCAGAACTAATGCCCTTCCGAAATACTCCCTCGACATCAGAACATACAGGACTCCAGAATGAACAGAGAAACTGACCGACTTTCGGACGTACTGACCAAAATGAGCGCCAAAGCGCTGGTGACATGGATGACGCATTCGGCATTACAGGACATACCGCGCGAAACATTACTGGTTCGCGGCAGCGAGTTTGTGTACGCCCTACAGGCAAACTTTGTGCTGCTACGTGATGTTCTGTCAGAAACACTGGAAGATATTGAGCAGCGGAGCCATGACCTCGAAGAAAGATTGGATAATCTGGAACAGCGGCTGCAGACGCTTCAGAAAGATACTGATAATTTGTATTAACTCAGACTTGACCTGACACAACTACGACACAGGGCCAAGCCTAATTTGACAGGCAGCTCTGTGCCAGAAGCGGACATCGTGAACGTGATGGCTCGTTAGGCCAGATATCTAAAAGAACGCTGATCATCTGGATGGGTAATTACAACGATGCCGGTGTGAATGAGGTTGTGGCTCGCACGAGCGATGTCCTGAATGGAGTTTAAAATATTCATAATTGAAGAATGAAGGCTGACGATAAGGATAGCAATTTGAGGGTGATTGGTGATGGATGGCACAACAAATAGATATTCCAACGATTTTATAAATTCTTCGTTAATGCATAAAGCAACCAGATAATTAGTAAACTACTAATCCAATAAAGCCAGTGCCAATCAATAAAAGATAATCTTCATCCATAATTCCACGCCCTCTTTTATAATTTAAAGAGGGCATCATTTCACTCAAAAAGACATAGGATCAATCGTACCATCAAAAATACCATTGCAATGTCCAACCAACCAATTAATCAGCGCGACATCTGTACCAATGCCATAAAAGAACATTGAATACCAGTTATTTGGTGTTCCATGTGACCTATCATTATCCGCTACCATTTTATTGAGATATTCAACAAGTTCAGGAAAAGATAAATGTAATGAAGTATCAGGAATTGCAGTAATTACTGACAAAGGGTTTCTAATCAGAGATGCCCACTTCCCTTGCATCCAATATTTAGCTGTAGACTTCCTAACAACGTTCTCAATATGAAAATTGATCTTGTCAACATGCATTATACTGCATGGAAGAGCACAGAAATCTATCTCAACATCATCGCTTAAAAGCACACCTTGAATAATTATTTTCATTAATCTTTCATCAAGACCGTTATCAAAGTAAGGATGTATCGTGCTCTCATGAGGCGGGGTGCCATGTGTAACATTGCTTCTCAGTGAGTTACACGCACAGGCTGGTATAAGATTTAATGAATATAGTGTTAGCTCAGGAAAAGATGCTTTTGGAAGATAATGGTCTACAGTATGTGACCCAAACCCTCCGCACAATGGGCAGCAGTTTGGGCTAAGTTTATATCTAATCTTTGAAATATATTCAAGCTCACTTCTTGGATGAGAGAAGTGGTATTTCAAACTATCTTTAAAGTTCTTTGGAAAAGTTATCGGAGATAATACAAATGGTGAGCCCTTAGATTTTTTATACTGAATGTAACGTTTCCGCATAATTTTAAAATTAGATGCAACGTGAGCATGAGCAGAAAAGCCAGGATCACGATTCATCATTCTTAAAACCACAAGATCATGAATTTTCAAAGGAGATACCTTGTGCATTAATTTTCCCCTTTTGATAATTTGTCTTTTACATGATGCAACATTTCAACTGGCAGCTCATCAAAGAAATCATTTTTCATTTCTTCATAAGAGCGATTTAGTTTATATGCGTTTCTTATTAATTTTTCAGACAAATTATTTTTTATATTATCCTCGAACACAAAATCAGAGATATCACTAACATTAGCACCAAAAGTTTTCAATCTTGGATTAAAGATGCTAATATTACCATCAATAATTTTAAATACATGCACTTGCTCACGAGTTACCTCACGTACAAGGTAAGGCGAATGTGTAGCAATAAGAGCCAATGACCCAGTTCTCTCTAAAATATCATCCAGTAATGAAATAAAACCAGAGATAAAGTTTGGGTGCAAATGTGTTTCAGGTTCATCAATAAGAACGAATGTACCATTCGCAATGTTTGATAATGACAATAGCGCAAATTTAAAAAATACAAGTTGCCCTGAACTCATTGGATGGTACTGTTCATTTTTCTTGATCATGGGATTCAAATCATCAAGTATTCTCTCCCATGTTCTAAGGCTATTTTCCTCTCCTAGAGCGCCATCAAGTTTCCAAAGTGGAATAGTAGTACCATCCTTTAAACTGATATAAATTCTTTCAAAAGGAATGACATTATCTAGTGACATGCAAAATAGATCAAACATTGTTCTATTACCAATTGGCTGTAAATTTCGGGCCAACGAGATTAGCGCATCCTTAAGCTGCCGTTCTTGTTGAGCACCAGCTTTCCCAACATATATTTTTTTATAGTCGATTTTCAGATTAGCATACTGATTAGGATAGGTCCCAACTACCTCCCCTGGCATTACAAATGCACGAATTCTATTGATCAAAGGTCTACCAGAACCGTTTTGAGGATCTGTCATTTTAAAATCACCACTCTTTATATTTGCTGCAGCTTTGATAAAGTGATTTAAAGTTTGGCTTTTCCCTAATCCATTCTGTCCGATCAATATATTTATTCTTTTGGGTATTATACCTTTCGAATCATATTTAAGATTGAGTGAGTGCACATTCGCGAAACCATCGAGTTTGAAATTAAGATCCAACTCATTTGAAATATAGTCAAGAACTTCATTTTCTAAACCACGCACTACATCTCCAGCATTTCTAAATGCAAAGTATCCTTCACTATTTCTGATGAACGACAGATTGAAGGCACTGCAATCTAGAAACTCTTTAAGATAATATACTGACTTTTCCTTCTTTGTTGTCGTTGAAAATTCGTTTAGATAAACCACATCATTGAGTGATTTTAGAATTCGTTGTGTTTCTTTGACTCCAAAGGTTGATATGATATCTTTATAATCCTCTAAGCTATTCAACATTGAGAAGAATATCATACCCCCTGAAAGTTCGAACTCTTTATCTACGTTGCTCATAGCTTCAAGTACATTTCCAAGGCCACTAAATTTTTCTAAATTTAATTCACTCTCAACTTTAGACTCCATCATGAGAGTGCTAATGGCTATTTTAATTGAAAACTCATAATTTTTACCTACGCCCGTTTGGATATTACAGATAGCATGGGTTTTAAACCGAAAATCATTCCACTTCTCTACTTTTCCAATGCGGATAAGAGGTTTTTTTGATTCATAATTCATTCCGCCTGGAAAATATACAACTTTATAATCATTTTCATCATTCATAATTAGTGCACTCGCTATCAATTTTCTCGAACAAGCAGCAACCCATTTATCACTGCTTGAAAACCCAAAATGAAACCCTGCTGAATATTACAATATTCTGAGTTAAAGCCTTATGGAAAATCAAACTTCGAATCTTACATTAAGATCCTGCACTACTTTCAACTTAATTTACTTTTGGCCACGGAATACATGCAACTTGAATTGAATTATAACCTAAAAAATGAGTATTTTAAAAATAGTATGTCACCCTTAATGTGACATCACACATGTTTTATCTTAACTCACACTACAATTGATGAGTTGAATCAGCTGAACATAAATTTTGATCATATCATTTTGTAGAATAATTCATCAATTATTTTATAATCTGGTAATAAATATTTGCTCAATCTGAGTACTGAATCTTTATTACGCGTGGAGCTGACGTGTCCTTAAGTCCGTACAGATGAACACTGGGGATACGTTGCACCTCGCCGATAAATTCCACTACGGCAGCATCATTGCATCCACTTAGACTGCATCTTTGATACCAGTGAAGAAATTAAGCTAAATTTGAAAGGATGTATGGATTTGCCGCCATGGCAGTAAAAAAATTTTTCCTTCACGACGAGGCCTGCTTCGTACCGGAAGAGGAAATTATCCAGATTTTAATTTGAGATACCGGCAGTCTGGCGGCTTCAATACATAGATGGTCACTGCATTTGACCATTTGGATAGATATGCAAACGTCCGCTTCACGCCCTGAGACATTCGACAAGCTTTTTATGGCTTCAGTAAGGGCGAGTGTCGCGCTTCGAGAGCCAGCAAATACTTTGCTTCATCGTACTGGGTTCTGGTCTTCCAGCAGCGATAAATGATCCTTATCCATTTGAAGGCAAGAGCCCGGATTGCAGACTGGTGAGATTTTCCTTTTTCTCGCAGTCCCTGATAATAAAGTCTGG
>NZ_PITQ01000020.1 GCF_002834385.1 Rahnella sp. AA | reverse complement strand
CATCAAAATGGTTGTTACCTTGATCCACCCAATCGCGATGGATGACGGCCTGCGTTTCGCAATCCGTGAAGGCGGCCGTACTGTAGGCGCTGGTGTTGTTGCTAAAGTTATCGCTTAATCGCTGATAATTAAGAGCAAAAAAAGGGTGCCTTGGCACCCTTTTTTATTGTCTGAATTTTGTGAGAGAAAGCTCGTAAACAGCATTTGCAATAATAACCATTCTCATTTACAGTTAGTGTAAGATTTAGACGAAGTGTGGTTTATATGTACGTGTGTTTATGTAATTCAGTCAGTGATAAAACGATCAGACAGGCCGTCAGACGTTATCAGCCGCAAACGTTTCAACAGCTCAGAAGTTTTGTTCCGGTAGGAACGCAGTGTGGCAAATGTGTGCGAGCTGCACGCCAGATAATGGAAGATGAATTACAGCAAATTCCCGAGTTCAAAAATATCGCGTAAAATACTTCGTTAAAATGTGTGCCTTTTTTTTGACTTACTCTGTACCGGATCTACGCTTTAGATACCGGAACGGAGGAGTTACCTATGAAAGGCGATAAAAAAGTCATTGCTCATCTCAACAAACTTCTTGGAAATGAGCTGGTTGCAATTAACCAGTATTTTCTGCACGCCCGTATGTTTAAAAACTGGGGCTTAATGCGCCTGAATGGTATCGAGTATCATGAGTCTATCGACGAAATGAAACATGCCGATATTTACATTGAGCGCATTCTTTTCCTTGAAGGCATTCCAAACCTGCAAGATCTCGGGAAGCTCAACATTGGCGAAGATGTTGAGGAGATGCTTAAGTCAGATTTAGTGCTTGAGCTCGATGGGGCTAAAGACCTGAGGGAGGGTATTGCATACGCGGATTCAGTTCATGACTACGTCAGCCGTGACTTAATGATTACTATCCTTGCAGATGAAGAACACCACATTGACTGGCTCGAAACTGAGATCGAATTAATTGGCCGAATTGGATTACAAAACTACATTCAGTCTCAGCTCAAAGAGGCCTCTCAATAGCACACAGTCGTACCTGATTACATCAGCCAGACAGCTTCACTCCTCTGGCTGATGTAGATAAGAACCCCCGAAAATGAAAGGGCAGGGCCAAAAGGAATTAAATTCCCATGCAGGGAACCCCGGCCTAACACCACGGAATAAAAAATCCCGGTCAATGCCGCCAGCGTACATAGTTGAGGTAACGCCTCCCAGCCTGACCATGCCCCTAATGCCGCCAGCAGTTTAAAATCACCAAACCCCAACCCTTCTTTCTTCACTAAAAGTTTTAAACACCAATAAAGAGTCCAGAGGGAAAGATAGCCTGCGATTGCACCTAAAATAGCGGATTCGACGGGCACACCATACCCTAAAGTGCTCAACAGCAGACCGAACCAGAGCAATGGTTGTGTTAAGGCATCCGGTAAAATGAGGGTGCAAGAGTCGATCACGCTCAATGCAACGAGAAACCAGGAAAGCAGACAAACCAGTAGCCAGGATGTCGGGCTATCGAAGAGATAAGACATTCCAAAAAACAAGCTTGCACAACCCCCGATGATAAACGCAGTGCGGGATGAAAACAGGCTGAAAAAATAAAAATGCATTGTTCTTAACGCCGTCCGACAGAGTAACGGGCGTTTTAACCACAAGCAGATTTCATGGGCACCACTCTTGCAAAATATAACGGCCAGGGAATGCGTGGACTTGGGAACGGCGGGTAAGTCTGAAGCATATTGGAGGACAAACCGAGTGATTGTGGTGTTAAGCATCACACCGGCAACAAGGCCGATGATGGCAGCCATAGCGTGAGCTACATCTGGAAGTTGGCCATCAGATAAAATTGAGCTGTGCAGAATTCCCTCCTGAACTGAAATCATATCGCCTCTGTGTCTGCTGATACTGGCACCTGTAAGGCCATCGGCCTACTGAATTCATTATTAATCAAGGCCGAAACAATCTTCTGATGCCTGAGCAAATTGCTCTGCACACGGCTAATTAATGGGGGGAAGCTACAGGGATGTAGTGGAGCAGGGAAGGCGTTGACGGTAGTGCAAAATAAAAGCAGTTCATTCTTTAATGTCTGTTGCTTATTCTCCCGGTTTACGTATAATGCGCGGGCTTACCTAATCTTGGTAGGTCTGATTCAATTAGAATCAGCTGGCCGATAAGTTTACTTGCCGGTCAACAATACTCCCGATATGGGGGTTATGTGAAGAACGATTACACTCTCCCATCAATCGAAATGGGTATGAGGAGTAATCATTTACGTTTAAAATAATTGGAGCTCTGGTCTCATGCAGAACCAAAGAATCCGTATCCGCCTGAAAGCGTTTGATCATCGTCTGATCGATCAATCAACTGCGGAAATCGTTGAGACCGCGAAGCGCACTGGTGCGCAAGTTCGTGGTCCAATCCCGCTGCCGACCCGCAAAGAGCGCTTTACCATTCTGATTTCTCCGCACGTCAATAAAGATGCGCGCGATCAGTATGAGATTCGCACTCACAAGCGTCTGGTTGACATCGTTGAGCCAACCGAGAAAACCGTTGATGCTCTGATGCGTCTGGATCTGGCTGCTGGTGTAGACGTGCAGATCAGCCTGGGTTAATCAGGGTCATTGAGCGATTGAGAGGTTGAAACAATGATTGGTTTAGTCGGTAAGAAAGTGGGTATGACTCGTATCTTCACAGAAGATGGCGTTTCTATCCCTGTAACCGTTATCGAAATTGAAGCAAACCGCGTTACTCAGGTCAAAGACCTGGACAACGATGGTTACCGTGCTGTGCAGGTTACTACTGGTAGCAAAAAAGCTAACCGTGTAACTAAACCAGAAGCGGGTCACTTCGCTAAAGCTGGCGTTGAAGCTGGCCGCGGTCTGTGGGAATTCCGCCTTGCAGAAGGTGAAGAGTTCACTGCAGGTCAAAACATTAGCGTTGAAATTTTCGCAGACGTTAAGAAAGTTGATGTTACCGGTACTTCTAAAGGTAAAGGTTTTGCTGGCACAGTTAAGCGCTGGAATTTCCGTACCCAAGACGCTACCCACGGTAACTCCTTGTCTCACCGTGTTCCGGGTTCTATCGGTCAGAACCAGACTCCGGGCAAAGTGTTCAAAGGCAAGAAAATGGCAGGCCAACTGGGTAACGAGCGTGTAACCGTTCAAAGCCTGGACGTAGTACGTGTTGACGCTGAGCGCAACCTGCTGCTGGTCAAGGGTGCTGTTCCGGGTGCTACCGGTGGCAACCTGATCGTTAAACCTGCTGTTAAGGCTTAACGTCGAGGAGATAGGAATGGAATTAGTAGTGAAAGACGCGCAGAGCGCGCTGACTGTTTCCGAAACTACCTTCGGGCGTGATTTCAATGAAGCGCTGGTACACCAGGTCGTTGTTGCTTATGCAGCAGGTGCCCGTCAAGGTACTCGTGCTCAGAAGACCCGTGCTGAAGTAACTGGTTCCGGTAAAAAACCTTGGCGTCAGAAAGGTACTGGCCGTGCGCGTTCAGGTTCTGTAAAGAGCCCGATCTGGCGTTCCGGTGGTGTAACCTTCGCTGCCAAGCCACAGGACCACAGTCAAAAAGTAAATAAAAAGATGTACCGCGGCGCGCTGAAAAGCATTCTGTCCGAACTGGTACGTCAAGATCGTTTGATCGTTGTCGAGACGTTCTCTGTAGAAGCGCCTAAAACTAAGCTGCTGGCACAGAAACTGAAAGACATGGCTCTGGAAGACGTGCTGATTGTAACTGGCGAAGTCGACGAGAATCTGTTCCTGGCCGCGCGTAACCTGTACAAGGTTGATGTTCGCGATGTAGCAGGTATCGATCCAGTAAGCCTGATCGCCTTCGACAAAGTGGTTATGACTGCTGACGCTGTGAAGCAAGTTGAGGAGATGCTGGCATGATTCGTGAAGAACGTCTGCTGAAAGTGCTGCGCGCGCCGCACGTTTCTGAAAAAGCTTCTACTGCGATGGAAAAGAACAACACCATCGTTCTCAAAGTTGCCAAAGACGCGACTAAAGCAGAAATCAAAGCTGCGGTTTCGAAACTGTTTGAAGTCGAAGTCGAAGATGTGAATACCTTGCTGGTTAAAGGCAAAGTTAAACGTCACGGTCAGCGTGTTGGTCGTCGTAGCGACTGGAAAAAAGCTTACGTCACCCTGAAAGAAGGCCAGAATCTGGACTTCATCAGCGGCGCTGAGTAAGTCGGAGGAGTAAGAACAATGGCAATTGTTAAATGTAAACCTACATCTCCGGGTCGTCGCCACGTTGTTAAAGTGGTTAACCCTGAGCTGCACAAGGGTAAACCTTATGCTCCGCTGCTCGAAAAACTGAGCAAAAGCGGTGGCCGTAACAACAATGGCCGTATCACCACCCGTCATATCGGTGGTGGCCACAAACAGCATTATCGTCTGGTTGACTTCAAACGCAACAAAGATGGTATCGCTGCAGTGGTTGAGCGTCTGGAGTACGATCCGAACCGTTCCGCAAATATCGCGTTGGTTCTGTACAAAGACGGCGAACGCCGTTACATCCTGGCGCCGAAAGGCCTGAAAGTGGGTGACCAGATCCAATCTGGCGTTGATGCCGCAATCAAGACAGGTAACACCCTGCCTATGCGCAACATCCCAGTAGGTTCAACTGTCCATAACGTAGAAATGAAACCAGGTAAAGGCGGCCAGATGGCTCGTTCAGCCGGTGCCTACGTTCAGATCGTTGCTCGTGACGGTTCCTACGTTACCCTGCGTCTGCGCTCTGGCGAAATGCGTAAAGTTCAAGTTGATTGCCGCGCCACCTTAGGTGAAGTCGGTAACTCTGAACATATGCTTCGCGTTCTGGGTAAAGCAGGTGCTGCTCGTTGGCGTGGTATTCGTCCTACCGTCCGCGGTACTGCGATGAACCCAGTCGATCACCCACACGGTGGTGGTGAAGGTCGTAACTTTGGTAAGCACCCGGTAACTCCGTGGGGCGTTCAAACCAAAGGTAAGAAGACCCGTAGCAACAAGCGTACTGATAAATTCATTGTACGTCGCCGTAGCAAAAAATAATTAGAGGATAAGCCATGCCACGTTCTCTCAAGAAAGGTCCTTTTATTGACCTGCACTTGCTGAAGAAGGTAGAGAAAGCGGTGGAAAGCGGTGACAAGAAGCCTTTGCGCACTTGGTCCCGTCGTTCAACGATCTTTCCTAACATGATCGGTTTGACCATCGCTGTCCATAATGGTCGTCAGCACGTACCAGTATTTGTTTCCGATGAAATGGTCGGTCACAAACTGGGTGAATTCGCGCCGACTCGTACTTATCGCGGCCATGCGGCTGATAAAAAAGCTAAAAAGCGCTAAGGTAGGAGGAAGAGATGGAAACTATCGCTAAACATCGCCACGCTCGTTCTTCTGCTCAGAAGGTTCGCCTTGTTGCTGACCTGATTCGCGGTAAGAAAGTGTCGCAAGCTCTGGAAACTCTGGCCTACACCAACAAGAAAGCTGCTGGTCTGGTTAAGAAGGTGCTGGAGTCTGCCATTGCTAACGCAGAACACAACGATGGCGCTGACATCGATGATCTGAAAGTCACGAAGATTTTCGTAGACGAAGGCCCAAGCATGAAGCGCATTATGCCGCGTGCTAAAGGTCGTGCAGATCGCATTCTGAAGCGCACCAGCCACATTACTGTGGTTGTGTCCGATCGCTGAGACTCTGGAGACTAGCAATGGGTCAGAAAGTACATCCTAATGGTATTCGACTGGGTATTGTCAAACCTTGGAACTCTACTTGGTATGCAAATACCAAAGATTTCGCTGACAACCTGGACGGCGACTTTAAAGTTCGTCAGTTCCTCACTAAGGAATTGTCGAAAGCTTCCGTTTCTCGCATCGTTATCGAGCGTCCAGCGAAGAGCATCCGTGTGACTATTCACACTGCTCGTCCTGGTATCGTTATCGGCAAGAAAGGTGAAGATGTCGAAAAACTGCGTAAGGTCGTAGCGGATATCGCTGGCGTTCCTGCGCAGATTAACATCGCCGAAGTCCGTAAACCGGAACTGGACGCAAAATTGGTTGCTGATAGCATCACTTCACAGCTGGAACGTCGCGTTATGTTCCGTCGTGCTATGAAGCGTGCTGTACAGAACGCAATGCGTCTTGGCGCTAAAGGTATCAAAGTTGAAGTAAGCGGCCGTCTTGGCGGTGCTGAAATCGCGCGTACCGAATGGTACCGTGAAGGTCGTGTTCCGTTGCACACTCTGCGTGCGGATATCGATTACAACACATCTGAAGCGCACACCACTTATGGTGTAATCGGCGTTAAGGTATGGATCTTCAAAGGTGAGATCCTGGGTGGTATGGCTGCAGTTGAACAACCGGAACCGGCTGCTCAACCTAAAAAGCAGCAGCGTAAAGGCCGCAAGTAAGGAGAGTCGCTGATGTTACAACCAAAGCGTACAAAATTCCGTAAGGTGCACAAGGGCCGCAACCGTGGTCTTGCGCAAGGTACGGATGTGAGCTTCGGCACTTACGGTCTGAAAGCTGTTGGCCGTGGTCGTCTGACTGCTCGTCAAATTGAAGCAGCACGTCGTGCGATGACCCGTGCAGTTAAGCGTCAAGGTAAGATCTGGATCCGAGTATTCCCGGACAAACCGATCACTGAGAAACCGCTCGAAGTTCGTATGGGTAAAGGTAAAGGCAACGTAGAGTATTGGGTTGCTTTGATTCAGCCTGGTAAAGTCCTGTACGAAATGGACGGTGTGCCTGAAGAGCTGGCTCGTGAAGCCTTCCAGCTGGCAGCAGCCAAACTGCCTATCAAAACCACCTTTGTAACTAAGACGGTGATGTAATGAAAGCACAAGAGCTGCGCGAAAAAAGCGTGGAAGAGCTGAACACTGAGCTGCTAAACCTTTTGCGTGAGCAGTTTAACCTGCGCATGCAAACGGCAAGTGGCCAGTTGCAGCAAACACACCTGTTGAAACAAGTGCGTCGTGATGTTGCACGTGTGAAGACTTTACTGACTGAAAAGGCGGGTGCGTAATGACTGACAAGATCCGTACTCTGCAGGGTCGTGTAATCAGTGACAAAATGGAGAAATCCATCGTTGTTGCGATTGAACGTGTGGTGAAACACCCGATCTACGGTAAATTCATCAAACGTACGACTAAATTGCACGTACATGACGAGAACAATGAATGTGGTATCGGCGACGTTGTAGAAATCAGCGAATGCCGTCCACTGTCTAAGACTAAGTCTTGGACCTTGGTTCGCGTTGTAGAGAAAGCGATTCTGTAATACAGTAGCGCCTCTCGAAAATAGATAAACGGCTCATGTACGTGGGCCGTTTATTTTTTCTACCCATAATCGGGAACCGGTGTTATAATGCCGCGCCCTCATATTGTGGGGATTTCTTAACGACCTATCCTGGGTCCTAAAGTTGTAGTTGACATTAGCGGAGCACTAACATGATCCAAGAACAGACTATGCTGACCGTGGCCGACAACTCCGGTGCACGTCGCGTAATGTGTATCAAGGTTCTAGGTGGCTCGCACCGTCGCTACGCAGGCGTCGGCGACATCATCAAAATTACCATCAAGGAAGCAATTCCTCGCGGTAAGGTGAAGAAAGGCGATGTGCTGAAGGCGGTAGTGGTGCGCACCAAGAAGGGTGTTCGTCGCCCGGACGGTTCTGTCATTCGCTTCGATGGTAATGCATGCGTTATTTTAAACAATAACAGCGAGCAGCCAATCGGCACGCGTATTTTTGGGCCGGTAACTCGTGAACTGCGTAATGAGAAGTTCATGAAAATTATCTCTCTGGCACCAGAAGTACTCTAAGGAGCGAACCATGGCAGCGAAAATCCGTCGTGATGACGAAGTTATCCTGCTTACCGGTAAAGATAAAGGTAAGCGCGGTAAAGTAAAAAATGTCCTGTCTTCTGGCAAGGTCATTGTTGAAGGTATCAACCTGGTTAAAAAACATCAGAAGCCTGTACCGGCCCTGAATCAACCAGGCGGCATCGTTGAAAAAGAAGCTGCAATTCCGGTTTCTAACGTTGCTCTCTTCAACACGGCTACTGGCAAGGCGGACCGTGTAGGCTTTAGATTCGAAGACGGAAAAAAAGTCCGTTTCTTCAAGTCTAACAGCGTAACTATCAAGTAATTTGGAGTAGTACGATGGCGAAACTGCATGATTACTACAAAGACGATGTCGTAAAAAAACTCATGGCTGAGTTTGGTTACAATTCTGTCATGCAAGTCCCTCGGGTCGAGAAGATCACCCTGAACATGGGTGTTGGTGAAGCGATCGCTGACAAGAAACTGCTGGATAACGCAGCAGCTGACCTGGCAGCAATCTCCGGTCAAAAACCGCTGATCACCAAAGCACGCAAATCAGTTGCAGGCTTCAAAATCCGTCAGGGCTATCCGATCGGCTGTAAAGTAACCCTCCGCGGCGAACGCATGTGGGAGTTCTTTGAGCGTCTGGTCTCTATTGCTGTTCCACGTATTCGTGACTTCCGCGGCTTGTCTGCTAAGTCTTTCGATGGCCGTGGTAACTACAGCATGGGCGTGCGTGAACAGATCATCTTCCCGGAAATCGATTATGATAAAGTCGATCGCGTTCGTGGTTTAGATATTACTATCACCACTACTGCGAAATCCGATGATGAAGGCCGTGCATTGCTGACAGCCTTTAACTTCCCGTTCCGCAAGTAAGGCAGGGTTACTAATGGCTAAGCAATCCATGAAAGCACGCGAAGTCGTTCGCGTAAAACTGGCTGATAAATACCGCGCTAAACGCGAGGAATTGAAAGCTATTATCTCTGGTGTGAACTCATCCGACGAAGATCGTTGGGATGCAGTTCTTAAGCTGCAGTCTCTGCCGCGTGATTCCAGCCCGTCTCGTCAGCGTAACCGCTGCCGTCAAACTGGTCGTCCGCATGCTTTCCTGCGGAAGTTCGGGTTGAGCCGTATTAAGGTCCGTGAAGCCGCTATGCGCGGTGAAATTCCGGGTCTTAAAAAGGCTAGCTGGTAATTGTCACCAATTGAATCACGGGAGTAAAGACAGATGAGCATGCAAGATCCGATCGCGGATATGCTGACCCGTATCCGTAACGGTCAAGCCGCGAACAAAGTTGCGGTCACCATGCCTTCCTCCAAGCTGAAAGTGGCTATTGCCAACGTGCTGAAGGAAGAAGGCTATATTGAAGAATTTAAAATCGAAGGCGACGCCAAACCTGAACTGGAATTAGTACTGAAGTACTTCCAGGGCAAGGCAGTGGTAGAAAGCATTCAACGTATCAGCCGTCCAGGTCTGCGCATCTACAAGAAAAAAGATGAGCTGCCAAAAGTTATGGCCGGTATGGGTATCGCTGTTATTTCTACCTCTAAAGGTGTTATGACCGATCGTGCAGCTCGCCAGGCTGGTCTTGGTGGCGAGATTATCTGCTACGTAGCTTAATTGGGAGGAAAGAATGTCTCGTGTTGCAAAAGCACCCGTCGTCATTCCTGCCGGCGTAGAGGTAAAACTCAACGGTCAGGTTATTTCGATTAAGGGTAAAAACGGCGAGCTGTCACGTACTATCCATGACGCTGTTGTAGTTAAACAGGAAGAAAATGCACTGACTTTCGCTCCACGCGAAGGCGCTGTAGACGGTTGGGCCCAAGCGGGTACCACTCGTGCACTGTTGAACTCTATGGTTGTAGGTGTTACCGACGGCTTCACTAAAAAGCTTCAACTGGTAGGTGTTGGTTATCGTGCTGCTGTTAAAGGCAACGTGGTGAATTTAGCCTTAGGCTTCTCTCACCCGGTCGATCATCAACTGCCGGAAGGCATTACTGCAGAATGCCCGACCCAAACCGAAATCGTGCTGAAAGGCGCTGATAAACAGGTTATCGGTCAGGTTGCTGCGGATTTACGTGCCTACCGTCGTCCTGAGCCTTATAAAGGCAAGGGTGTCCGTTACGCCGACGAAGTCGTGCGTACCAAAGAGGCTAAGAAGAAGTAAGGTAACACTATGGATAAGAAATCTGCTCGTATCCGTCGTGCGACCCGCGCACGCCGCAAGCTCAAAGAATTGGGTGCGACTCGTCTGGTGGTACATCGTACCCCGCGTCATATTTACGCACAGGTCATCGCACCAAACGGTTCTGAAGTCATAGTTGCTGCATCTACTGTAGAAAAAACTATCACTGAGCAACTGAAGTATACCGGCAACAAAGATGCTGCCACTGCTGTAGGTAAAGCTATCGCAGAACGCGCATTGGAAAAAGGGATCACGAAAGTATCCTTTGACCGTTCCGGTTTCCAATATCATGGTCGAGTCCAGGCACTGGCAGATGCTGCCCGTGAAGCTGGCCTTCAGTTCTAAGGAAGAGGTTTAAGATGGCTCACATCGAAAAACAAGCTGGCGAACTGCAGGAAAAGCTGATCGCGGTAAACCGCGTATCTAAAACCGTAAAAGGTGGCCGTATCTTCAGCTTTACCGCACTGACAGTAGTTGGTGATGGTAACGGTCGCGTTGGTTTTGGCTACGGCAAAGCACGCGAAGTTCCGGCAGCGATCCAGAAAGCGATGGAAAAAGCCCGTCGCAACATGTTGAATGTCGCGCTGAATAGCGGCACCCTGCAGCATCCTGTTAAAGGTGCTCATACGGGTTCCCGTGTGTTCATGCAGCCGGCTTCCGAAGGTACCGGTATCATCGCCGGTGGTGCAATGCGCGCCGTCCTGGAAGTTGCAGGGGTACATAACGTATTGGCTAAAGCTTATGGTTCTACAAACCCGATTAACGTGGTTCGTGCAACTATCGACGCTCTGGCAAATATGAAATCCCCACAAATGGTCGCTGCCAAGCGTGGTAAATCCGTTGAAGAAATTCTGGGGTAATTAACCATGGCAAAGACTATTAAAGTTACACAAACTCGCAGTTCAATTGGCCGCCTGCCTAAGCATAAAGCTACTCTGGTTGGTCTGGGTCTGCGTCGTATTGGTCACACCGTAGAGCGCGAGGATACTCCTGCTGTACGCGGTATGATCAACCTGGTTTCCTACATGGTTAAGGTTGAGGAGTAAGAGATGCGTTTAAATACTCTGTCTCCGGCTGATGGTGCCAAACAAGCGCCAAGGCGTGTAGGTCGTGGTATTGGTTCTGGCCTGGGTAAAACCGGTGGTCGTGGTCACAAAGGTCAGAACTCGCGTTCTGGCGGTGGCGTACGTCGCGGTTTCGAAGGTGGTCAGATGCCTTTATATCGTCGTTTGCCGAAATTCGGCTTCACCTCCCGCAAAGCTATGATCACGGCAGAAGTTCGTCTGTCTGAACTGGCTCTGGTGGAAGGCGACGTGATCGACCTGAACGCGCTGAAAGCCGCTAACGTAGTTGGTATCCAGATCGAATTCGCGAAAGTAATCCTTTCAGGCGAAGTTGGTCGTGCGGTAACTCTGCGTGGTTTGCGTGTCACCAAAGGCGCTCGTGTTGCTATCGAAGCTGCTGGCGGTAAAATTGAGGAATAAGTAGCAGATGGCTAAGCAACCGGGATTAGATTTTCAAAGTGCCAAGGGTGGACTAGGCGAACTGAAGCGCAGACTTTTGTTTGTTATCGGTGCGCTGATTGTTTTCCGTATCGGCTCTTTTATTCCGATCCCTGGTATTGATGCCGCTGTACTTGCCAAATTGCTCGAGCAGCAAAGAGGCACCATCATTGAAATGTTTAACATGTTCTCTGGTGGTGCTCTCAGCCGTGCTTCAATCTTTGCTCTGGGGATCATGCCGTACATTTCGGCATCGATCATTATCCAGTTGTTAACGGTGGTTCATCCAGCGTTAGCGGAAATTAAGAAAGAAGGGGAGGCTGGCCGTCGTAAGATTAGCCAGTATACCCGTTACGGTACGCTGGTATTGGCAGTGTTTCAGTCGATCGGTATTGCTACCGGTTTACCGAACATGCCTGGTATGCAAGGCCTGGTGTTAAATCCAGGCTTCGCATTCTACTTTACTGCTGTTGTGAGTCTGGTTACCGGGACAATGTTCCTGATGTGGCTGGGTGAACAAATTACTGAACGAGGTATCGGTAACGGTATTTCGATCATTATTTTTGCAGGTATCGTAGCGGGTCTCCCGCCAGCAATCGCCCATACTATCGAACAAGCTCGGCAAGGCGACCTGCACTTCCTCCTGTTGCTGTTGGTTGCAGTTTTAGTGTTTGCAGTGACTTTCTTTGTTGTGTTTGTTGAACGTGGTCAACGTCGTATCGTCGTTAACTACGCCAAGCGTCAGCAAGGTCGTCGTGTCTATGCAGCACAGAGCACGCACTTACCGTTGAAAGTGAATATGGCCGGGGTTATCCCAGCAATCTTTGCTTCCAGCATTATTCTGTTCCCTGCCACGATTGCATCATGGTTTGGGGGCGGGACTGGTTGGAACTGGCTGACTACGATTTCGCTGTATTTGCAGCCTGGACAACCGCTTTATGTGTTACTCTATGCGACTGCAATCATCTTCTTCTGTTTCTTTTATACTGCGTTGGTGTTCAACCCGCGTGAGACAGCAGATAACCTGAAGAAGTCCGGTGCATTTGTACCAGGAATTCGTCCGGGAGAGCAAACGGCGAAGTACATCGATAAAGTAATGACTCGTTTAACCTTAATTGGTGCGATGTATATTACTTTCATCTGCCTTATCCCGGAGTTCATGCGTGATGCGATGAAAGTTCCATTCTACTTTGGTGGTACTTCACTACTAATCGTAGTCGTTGTCATTATGGACTTTATGGCTCAAGTGCAAACTCTGATGATGTCAAGTCAGTACGAGTCTGCATTGAAGAAAGCAAACCTGAAAGGCTATAACCGCTAATCTGGTGAGTTTGCGAAGTTACGGAGAGTAAAAATGAAAGTTCGTGCTTCCGTCAAGAAATTATGTCGTAACTGCAAAATTGTTAAGCGTAACGGTATCGTTCGCGTAATCTGCAGCGCAGAACCGAAGCATAAACAGCGTCAAGGCTGATTATCTCGCATATTTTTCTTGCAAAGTTGGGTTGAGCTGGCTAGATTAGCCAGCCAATCTTTTGTATGTAAGCAGCAACACTATTTGAGTATCCTGAAAACGGGCTTTTCAGAATGGTGTTGCCGTATATAAATAGTAGGAGTGCATAGTGGCCCGTATAGCAGGCATTAACATTCCTGATCAGAAACATACCGTGATCGCATTAACTTCGATCTACGGCATCGGCAAAACCCGCTCACAGTCTATCTGTGCTGCATCCGGTATTGCTGAAAATGTTAAGATCAGTGAGCTGTCTGAAGAGCAAATCGAAAAACTGCGTGACGAAGTTGCCAAGTTCATTGTTGAAGGTGATCTGCGTCGTGAAGTCACCCTGAGCATCAAGCGTCTTATGGACCTTGGGACTTATCGTGGTTTGCGTCATCGTCGTGGTCTTCCAGTACGCGGTCAGCGTACCAAGACTAACGCACGTACCCGTAAGGGTCCGCGTAAACCGATCAAGAAATAATCGGGGTGATTGAATAAATGGCAAAGGCACCTGTTCGTACACGTAAACGTGTAAGAAAACAAGTCTCTGACGGCGTGGCTCATATCCATGCTTCTTTCAACAACACCATTGTTACCATTACCGATCGTCAGGGTAATGCTTTGGGTTGGGCAACAGCTGGTGGTTCCGGTTTCCGTGGTTCTCGTAAATCCACTCCGTTCGCAGCTCAGGTTGCAGCAGAGCGCTGCGCTGACGCAGTGAAAGAATACGGTATCAAGAATCTGGAAGTTATGGTTAAAGGACCTGGTCCTGGTCGTGAGTCTACTATCCGCGCATTAAACGCGGCTGGTTTCCGCATCACTAATATTACTGATGTGACTCCTATCCCTCATAACGGTTGTCGTCCGCCGAAAAAGCGCCGCGTATAACGCTGCTTTTTTAGGTTTGTTGGAGAGAGAAAATGGCAAGATATTTGGGTCCTAAGCTCAAGCTTAGCCGTCGTGAGGGCACAGATTTATTCCTTAAATCTGGCGTTCGCGCGATCGATACCAAGTGTAAAATTGAACAAGCTCCTGGTCAGCATGGTGCGCGTAAACCTCGTCTGTCTGACTACGGTGTACAGTTACGTGAAAAGCAAAAAGTTCGCCGTATCTACGGTGTTCTGGAGCGCCAGTTCCGTAACTATTACAAAGAAGCAGCACGCCTGAAAGGCAACACCGGTGCAAACCTGTTGCAACTGCTTGAAGGTCGTTTGGACAACGTTGTTTATCGTATGGGCTTCGGCGCTACTCGTGCGGAATCGCGCCAGTTAGTTAGCCACAAAGCTATCATGGTAAACGGTCGCGTTGTTAACATCGCTTCTTATCAGGTATCTCCGAATGACGTTGTCAGCATCCGTGAGAAAGCTAAAAAGCAATCTCGCGTGAAGGCCGCTTTGGAGTTGGCTGAACAGCGTGAAAAGCCGACTTGGCTTGAAGTTGATGCTGCTAAGATGGAAGGTGTGTTCAAGCGTATGCCTGAACGTACTGATCTGTCTTCCGACATTAACGAACACCTGATCGTCGAGCTTTACTCCAAGTAAAGCTTAGTACCAAAGAGAGGACACAATGCAGGGTTCTGTGACAGAGTTTCTAAAACCGCGCCTGGTAGATATCGAGCAAGTCAGTTCGACGCACGCCAAGGTGACCCTTGAGCCTTTAGAACGTGGCTTTGGCCATACTTTAGGCAACGCACTGCGCCGTATTCTGCTTTCATCCATGCCGGGTTGCGCGGTGACCGAGGTTGAGATTGATGGTGTACTGCATGAGTACAGCACCAAAGAAGGCGTACAGGAAGATATCCTGGAGATCCTGCTCAACCTGAAAGGGCTGGCGGTGAGAGTTCAAGGGAAAGATGAAGTTATTCTTACCCTGAATAAGTCTGGCATTGGCCCTGTGACTGCAGCCGACATTACCCATGATGGTGATGTCGAAATCGTCAAGCCGCAACATGTCATCTGCCACCTGACCGATGAGAACGCAGCTATTAGTATGCGTATCAAAGTTCAGCGCGGTCGTGGTTATGTGCCGGCGTCTGCCCGAATTCATTCGGAAGAAGATGAGCGCCCAATTGGTCGTCTGTTAGTAGACGCATGCTACAGCCCTGTAGAGCGAATTGCCTACAATGTTGAAGCAGCGCGTGTAGAACAACGTACTGATTTGGACAAGCTGGTTATCGAAATGGAAACCAATGGTACGATCGATCCTGAAGAGGCGATCCGTCGTGCGGCGACCATTCTTGCTGAACAACTTGAAGCTTTCGTTGATTTACGTGATGTACGTCAACCGGAAGTCAAAGAAGAGAAGCCGGAATTCGATCCAATCCTGCTGCGCCCTGTTGACGATCTGGAATTGACTGTCCGCTCTGCTAACTGCCTTAAGGCAGAAGCAATCCACTACATCGGTGATCTGGTACAGCGTACCGAGGTTGAGTTACTTAAAACACCTAACCTGGGTAAAAAATCTCTTACTGAGATCAAAGACGTACTTGCGTCCCGTGGTTTGTCTCTGGGCATGCGCCTGGAAAACTGGCCACCAGCAAGTATTGCTGACGAGTAACCGGATCACAGGTTAAGGTTTTACTGAGAAGGATAAGGTCATGCGCCATCGTAAGAGTGGTCGTCAACTGAACCGTAACAGCAGCCACCGACAGGCTATGTTCCGTAACATGGCCGGCTCTTTGGTTCGTCATGAGATCATCAAGACGACCCTGCCGAAAGCGAAAGAGCTGCGTCGCGTTGTTGAGCCGCTGATTACTCTTGCCAAGACCGACAACGTTGCAAATCGTCGTCTGGCATTCGCCCGTACTCGTGATAACGAGATCGTGGCAAAACTGTTTAATGAACTGGGCCCGCGTTTCGCGAGCCGTGCCGGTGGTTACACTCGCATTCTGAAGTGTGGTTTCCGTGCAGGCGACAATGCGCCGATGGCTTACATCGAGCTCGTTGATCGTGCAGAGTCACAAGCAGAAGTAGCAACTGCTGAATAATCTGTAGATGCATGAAAAAGCCGGGCTTTGCCCGGTTTTTTTACGTCTAAAATTTGGCACTTTAAAATTTTTCACCTCCGGTACCATTCATCCTGAATTTCTCTTTTTTCCGCGCTATGCTGCTCTGACGGTAAAACTAACAGTTTGGCTGAGGCAAAATCATGTTTCTGATTGACCAGTGGGTTGAGAAACACATTAAAGAGGCTCAGGAAAATGGTGAGTTCGATAACCTTCCAGGAAGTGGACAACCTCTTATCCTGGATGATGACAGTGGTGTTCCAGAAGAGCTGAGAACAGCTTACCGCATTCTCAAAAATGCGGGTTATTTGCCTCCTGAGCTACAGGATCGAAAAGAAGCGATCGAATTAGATCATATGCTGACTGTTCTAACTCGAGATGATCCTCAGTTTTCTATCATTGAAAAGCGTCTCAAAGTCCTCCAACTGCGTTTGCAGCAGTCGGGGATGGATACCGACTTTCTTAATGGTCAGTACAAAGAAGCGCTGAAGAATAAATTTAGAGGTAAGTGACCATGTATAAAATTGGTGAGTTAGCTGCTTTGGCGGGCGTTTCTACAGATACTGTTCGTTATTATGAAAAACAGGAAATGATGGCGGCTGGTTTGCGAAACCCCTCCGGCTATCGTCAGTATGATGATAACGACTTACAGAGGTTGCGTTTTATCCGCTATGCAAAATCTACTGGTTTTACGCTTGAAGCAATAAAGGAGTTGCTCTCGATTCGCGTTGACCCCTTGCATCACACTTGCCAGGAATCAAAGTCTATCGTAGATGAGCGCCTCGCGGAGGTTGAGTTGAAATTGCAAGAACTCACTCAGATGCGAGAATCGTTGCAAAGATTAAGTGCTGCGTGCTGTGGTTCTGCGCACACCAGTGAAAGCTGCTCAATTTTGGAGGCACTTGAGGATGGGGCAGGAAAAGTGGCCTGATTTGCTCAAGCATTTTGAAAAGTACTACCGGTCGGAAATTAAACGCAGTATGATGCGCTTGCATTGCAGCCTATTGCATTTCTAAGAACAGAGGAATCTATGACTCAGTATAAGCACCAAAAAGGGACCATTCAGGATAATGCCTTGCAGGCTCTTCTTCATGATCCACTGTTTAAGCAGCGCATTGAAAAGAATCTAAAGGGTAAGGGAAGTTATCGTAGAAAAGAAAAAAATGGGAAAGGGAATTATATGGAGGGCAGTGTTGAGCGTTTAATCGAATATTCAACACTGCCCTTCTAAAACTGAAAGCAACAGCAACTTTTTTCTTCGTTACAATCTCGGTGTTTGCTGCTCTTTAAGCAGATCGCGAATTTCTGCCAGCAAAGTTTCTTCCGCAGTCGGTTTCGGTGGTGCCGCAGGAACATCTTCCTGTTTACGGCGCATTTTGTTCATCAGAGTGATTGCGCAGAAGATTGCCAAAGCAACAATGACGAAATCAAAAATATTTTGGATAAACACACCGTAATGCATTACGACTGCCGGTACCGTTCCTTGTGCGTCTCTGAGTACAAAAGCGAATTGCTTGAAATCGACTCCACCAATCAGTAAACCCAGCGGTGGCATAATAATATCAGCAACAAATGATGACACTATCTTGCCGAAGGCTGCACCAATGATTACACCGACGGCAAGGTCGACCACGTTGCCACGCATGGCAAATTCACGAAACTCTTTCATAAAACTCATAAAATACTCCTTGGCAAATTCATCAAATGTGTCCAATCAAGTAAAGACCATATGTTGCGTCTTCGCTACAAAAGTTCTCTACTGAATCCCGCTTAACGCCATAAACTATCGGTAACTCATCAATTTATAAGAAGAACGGGCTAGGTTGGAACAGGCGTTCCACATCCCTGACAAATTTCTTATCTGTAATGAACATCACCACATGATCACCTTGTTGGATCCTGCTATTTCCATTAGCAATGATGACGTCATTCCCGCGGACGATCGCGCCGATAGTCGTACCAGGCGGTAATTTGATTTGCTCTACCGTACGGCCGACGACTTTAGAGGTTGTCTCATCGCCATGCGCAATCGCCTCAATCGCTTCGGCGACACCACGGCGTAACGACGAAACGCTGACAATGTCGGCTTTTCTGACATGCCCAAGCAGTGCTGAAATCGTTGCCTGCTGAGGTGAAATCGCAATATCAATCACGCTTCCTTGCACCAGGTCCACATACGCGCTGCGCTGAATGAGAACCATCGCTTTCTTGGCACCCATACGCTTTGCAAGCATCGCCGACATGATGTTTGCTTCATCATCATTGGTGATCGCAATAAATACATCGACCTGTTCGATATGTTCTTCTGCTAGCAGCTCCTGATCAGAAGCATCGCCGTAGAAGACTATTGTGTCCTGCAGCAGCTCGGCCAGCTCAGCTGCCCGCTGCTGATCGCGTTCGATTAGTTTTACGCTGTAATTCTTCTCAAGCTTTTGCGCCAACCCGGCACCTACATTGCCACCACCGACAATCATGATTCGCTTGTACGGTTTTTCCAACCTCTGCAGTTCGCTCATAACCGCACGGATATGCTGAGAGGCGGCTACAAAGAACACTTCGTCACCGGCTTCTATAATGGTTGAACCCTGCGGGCGAATCGGACGGTCCTGGCGGAAAATTGCCGCAACGCGAGTTTCGATATGTGGCATATGTTCACGCATTGAGGAAAGCGCATTACCTACCAGCGGACCGCCGTAATAGGCTTTCACTGCAGCTATACTCACTTTCCCTTCTGCAAAGTTCACAACCTGTAATGCACCCGGGTACTCGATTAGTTTGTAGATGTAATCGGTAACTAATTGCTCTGGTGAAATCAGGTGGTCAATCGGTACAGCTTCAGGGTGGAAAAGCTTTTCGGATTCACGGATGTATTCCGTAGAGCGAATGCGGGCAATGCGGTTGGGAGTATTGAAAAGTGAATATGCAATCTGGCATGCCACCATATTGGTTTCGTCAGAATTAGTCACTGCCACCAGCATATCGGCATCTTCAGCCCCGGCTTCGCGGAGCACGCGCGGGTGAGAGCCATGCCCTTGCACAACGCGCAGGTCGAATTTATCCTGGAGTTGACGTAACCGGACGGTGTTGGTATCGACAACGGTAATGTCGTTGTTTTCACCTACCAGGTTTTCAGCGAGTGTTCCGCCAACCTGTCCGGCACCGAGAATTATTATTTTCATATGACTCTCTGCTTGGCCGCGAAGATTTCAGCCTGAATAAGTAGCATTAATACTAAACAATCAGCTTTTGATCAGTTTAGCGTAATAGAAGCCATCGCCGTCTTCCGTGTGCGGAAGGTTTTGTCTGCCAGGTTTTTCCGCTGTGCCGGTCTCAACCAGCGTCGCATCCGGGTGGGATTTCAGAAATTCCGCTATTTGCAGGCAGTTTTCTTCGGGCAAAACTGAACATGTCGCATAAACCATTACACCTTTGCTTTTAAGGCGTGGCCACACTGCTTCAAGGATCTCTTTTTGCAAGCCCGCAAGCTCAGCAATATCGCTATCCCTGCGCAGCCATTTTATGTCGGGATGCCGGCGGATAACGCCGGTCGCCGAACAGGGTGCATCCAGCAGAATACGGTCAAAAATACGGTCGCCAGCCCAGGCCTGTGGATCACGGCCATCGCCTTGTTTCACTTCCGCATTGAGTTTTAAACGCTGCAGGTTCTCATGAACACGCTTCAGGCGTTGTTCATCCACGTCCACAGCCAGCACATGAGATTTAGGCGCTGCTTCCAGTATGTGGGTCGTTTTGCCGCCAGGCGCGCAGCACAAATCGAGGATCGTCTCGCCATCCTGCGGATCCAGCAGATCAACGCTGCCTTGTGCAGAAGCGTCCTGAACCGTAACCCATCCTTCTGCAAATCCGGGAAGCAGGCTGACCTGACAAGGCGTGATCAGACGCAATGCATCCGGATACTCAGGGTGTGGAACGGCTTCAATCTGAGCTTCATTCAATAAACGAAGATAGTCGTCGCGGGTATGGTGTCTGCGATTTACGCGCAGCCACATTGGCGGTCTTTGATTATTGGCATCAACAATGCTTTCCCAGGCGTCGGGGTAAGCTTTCTTCAGGCGGGTAAGAAGCCAGCTCGGATGGAGATAGCGGCTATCGTTATTAGCCATCCGTTGCAGCAGTTCTTCCTGCTGACGCTGGAACTGCCGGAGAACGCCGTTGATCAGGCCTTTTAGCTGAGGACGCTTTAGTGCCACAGCACCATCGACCGTTTCTGCCAACACTGCGTGAGCAGGAATACGCGTATGAATCAGCTGATACAGGCCAACCATTAGTAAGTAATGCAGCGTCCGTTGCTTTCCCGTCAACGGTTTTGCCATGAGTTGCTGCAGGCACCATTCGAGCTGAGGCAATACCCTCAGCGTGCCGAAACATAGTTCCTGCAATAACCCGCGATCTTTATCTGAAATATTTTTCTGCAGACCTGGAAGGACCGTCGACAAAGACAGACCTTTGTCTAAAACCTGGCTGATGGCTTGAGCTGCAATACTACGGATATTATAGGCTGTTTTCATTGTTCAAATGGCTGAATGGATCAGCATTATCAAAGAGATAAGGCCCGACGAAATATCGGGCGTAGTCGGAAGGCTCAGGCTAAACGAGAACCTTCGATAAACCATTCACGACGAGAGTTCAGCAAATCCTGTGCAGACATTGCTTTTTTACCTGAAGGTTGCAGTTGGGTGATATTCAGAATGCCGTCAGAGGTAGCAACCTGGATCCCTTTTTTATCCGCAGAAACAATCGTGCCGGGCAGGGTACTGTGGCTTGCAGGCAAACTTTCAGCTGACCAGACTTTTACGGGCTGGTCATCAATCATAAAGAAACTGACTGGCCACGGATTAAATGCACGTATGCAGCGTTCCAGCTGGTCAGCGGAAAGCGTCCAGTCTAAGCGTGCTTCCTCTTTGCTCAGCTTTTCCGCATACGTAACGAGTTCTTCGTTCTGAACTTCTGGTTGAGCCGTGCCGTTCGCCAACTGCCCGAGTGTTTCAAGCATACCTTCCGGGCCCAACTCTGCCAGCTTGTTGTACAACGAGGCGCTGGTATCTTCCGGAAGAATGTCGCATTCCACTTTATGCATCATGTCGCCGGTATCCAGGCCAACATCCATCTGCATGATGGTGATACCGGTTTTGGCATCGCCCGCCCATAAAGAACGCTGAATTGGCGCGGCACCACGCCAGCGTGGCAACAAGGAACCGTGCACGTTAATACAGCCCAGTTTAGGCATATCCAGTACAGCTTTAGGCAGAATCAGGCCATAAGCCACGACCACCATCACATCAGCTTCCAAATCGGACACTAATGACTGGTTTTCTTCAGGGCGCAAAGATTTCGGCTGAAACACGGGAATATCATGAGCCAGTGCCAGCGTTTTTACCGGGCTTGCAGTCAGCTTATTACCACGGCCGGCCGGGCGGTCGGGTTGGGTGAATACACCCACAACCTGATGTTCTGATGACAAAAGCGCGTCAAGATGACGCGCTGCGAAGTCTGGGGTACCGGCAAATATGATCCGCAAAGCAGTGTCCTGTGTTACTCGAATATTAGTCAGCCCGTGCGTTCAGCTTGGCCATTTTTTCCATCTTCTGGCGGATACGCTGACGTTTCAGTGGCGACAAGTAATCCACGAATAATTTACCCACCAGATGATCCATTTCATGTTGGATGCAAATCGCCAGTAAGTCATCAGCTTCCAGCTCGAAGGTTTTACCCTCACGATCCAGAGCGCGGACTTTCACTTTCTCAGCGCGTGGCACAAGCGCACGTTGATCCGGGATCGACAGGCAGCCTTCTTCAATACCGGTTTCGCCGCTTTTTTCCAGCAGCTCCGGGTTGATGAGAACCAGGCGTTCGTCGCGATTTTCAGAGACATCGATAACGATAATCCGTTGATGAATGTCTACCTGAGTTGCAGCCAGGCCAATGCCTTCTTCTGCATACATGGTTTCAAACATATCATCCACGATCTGCTGAATTTCGGCGTTAACTTCTTTGACCGGTTTTGCAGTAATGCGAAGCCGCTCGTCTGGGAAATGTAATATCTGTAATACGGACATATTTTTCTGGATCTTTATTCAATTGATTGAAGATATATAGACTCTATTCTAGACATTTCCTGTCCCGATTGACAGCATCGTCTGCCAATTGGATCCGTTGCTGAAAGGCATCGAACAGGGAAGAGATAATGACATTACAGGAAGTATGGATAAGGTTGTCGGCCGTGAAACGTCTGGATGCTGCCCGCGTGGATGGGATCATTGAGGTATTATTTTGCAGTGGTGCTTATTCACCGTCAGCGTTAGCGGGGTGTGGGCTCTTACCTGAACAAATCGCAGATTTTCAGCATATTAATCAGCAATGGTTATCGGCTTCGCTAAAGTGGCTCGACGGAAATAATTGCCACCTCATTATATTCGGCAGTGAGTTTTATTCTCCTCTGCTCACACAAATATCATCGCCGCCTCTGGTTTTATTTGTTGAAGGAGCCGCTGATTTGCTGTTGTCGCCGCAAATAGCAGTGGTTGGCAGCCGCGATTACACCCATTACGGAGAACAATATGCGCAGGTTTTTGCGGGCGGACTGGTTAACAGCGGGTTTACTGTAACCAGCGGTCTAGCTGCCGGGATAGATGGTGTCAGCCACAAAGCCACACTTGAAGCACAGGGCAAAACGATTGCAGTGTTGGGCAGCGGTTTGATGAAGCGTTATCCATCCCATCATTCGGCGCTGGCAGATCAGATTATCGGGCAGGGAGGGGCGTTGGTTTCAGAGCACTTAGTGACAACTCCGCCTTTGGCGGCAAATTTTCCCCGCCGGAATCGCATTATCAGTGGATTGAGCGCGGGCGTGCTTGTTGTTGAGGCAACGCTTCGCAGTGGCTCATTAATTACTGCACGCTATGCCCTGGAGCAGGGAAGGGAAGTCTTTGCACTGCCTGGGCCATTAGGCAGCCCGACGTCAAAAGGGACGCATTGGCTGATTCAGCAAGGAGCTTATCTGGTGACTGAGCCTAACGATATTGCCGAGCATATTGGCAGCGGCTTAACCTGGTTTCCAAATATCCGGACACCAAAACAGTCAGAAAGGCCTCCTGATAAGGGAAACAGGACACCAGAGGCGATTATTTGTGCGCAAGAATACGAAGTTGAATTGCCATTTGCTGATGTGTTGGCTAACGTAGAATATGAGGTGACATCTGTTGACGTCGTCGCCGAACGTGCCGGCCAACCTGTGCCAGAAGTGGTAGGTAAACTACTCGAGCTGGAGTTAGCAGGATGGATCGCAGCTGTATCCGGCGGCTATGTCCGAATTAAGAGGGCAAGCCATGTTCGACGTACTAATGTACTTATTTGAAACTTACATTCACAACGAAGCGGAGATGAATGTTGACGAGGATAGGTTAACGGATGACTTGACCGAGGCTGGTTTTCACCGGGCCGATATTCACAATGCGCTGAATTGGCTTGAAAAACTTGCGGATATGCAAGAGGGTGGAACCCCATCTTATATGCTGGATTCAGATCCTTCAGCATTACGTGTTTACACCGACGAGGAAACGAGCCGGTTAGATAGCAGTTGTCGTGGCTTTTTGTTGTTCCTGGAACAGATAAAGGTTTTGAACTTCGATACCCGGGAAATGGTTATCGATCGTGTTATGGCTCTGGACACTGAAGAATTCGATCTTGAGGATCTTAAGTGGGTGGTGCTGATGGTTCTTTTTAATATTCCCGGATATGAAAGTGCATATCAGCAAATGGAAGAGCTGTTATTTGAAGTTAATGAAGGTTATCTGCATTAAGAGATAACAGGTAAAACGTAACATATGACAAAAGCAGCACTTTTTGCTGAGAAGCAAAATGAATCCTGTCCGGAATGCGGGGCCGAACTGGTGATCCGTAGTGGTCGCCACGGCCCTTTTCTCAGCTGTTCATCCTATCCACAGTGCGAATATATCCGCCCCCTGAAATCACGGGCCGACGGGCATATTGTGAAAATTCTGGACGGGCAGTTATGTCCTAAATGCAGCGCCACGCTGGTGCTTCGCCAGGGACGTTATGGGATGTTTATCGGGTGCAGCGAGTATCCGGAATGCGACCATATTGAAGTCATCGATAAACCCGAAGAAACCAGCCTCGGTTGTCCGCAATGCGGTAAAGGACATCTGCTGCAGCGTAAGTCTCGCTTTGGTAAGGTTTTTCACGCCTGCGACCGCTATCCGGACTGCCAGTTTGCCATCAATAATAAGCCCGTTGCCGGCGAGTGCGCGCACTGCCAATATCCTTTATTGATGGAAAAGAAAACGGCGCAGGGTATAAAACTATTTTGTGCCAGTAAACTGTGCGGCAAAGCCGTAGAAATAAAAGATAACGAAGAAAATGAATAAAGAAGCAGAAAACTCACTTGCAAAGGTACTTGAAGCATTAGATCAACAGCAGGTTATCGCTTATCCGACTGAGGCCGTATTCGGGTTAGGTTGTGATCCTGACAGCGAGCAGGCGGTTGAGTCTCTTTTGGCTCTTAAAAAACGTCCTAAAGATAAAGGGCTGATTTTAATCGCCGATAACTATCAGCAACTTCTCCCTTATATTGATGATTCATCATTAACCCATCAGCAACTCGAACATATCTTGTCGCTTTGGCCTGGACCGGTGACCTGGGTGATGCCTGCAAAACCCTCTACGCCTGACTGGCTGACGGGGCGCTTCTCGTCGCTGGCGGTCCGCGTAACCGATCACCCGCTGGTTAAAGAGCTCTGCCAGCAATTTGGAAAACCGTTGGTTTCCACCAGCGCGAACCTGAATGGCCTGGAGCCCTGCCGATTTGCTGATGAAGTCCGTCTCCAGTTTGGTGAGGATTTCCCCGTGCTTAACGGCCAGGTGGGTGGAAGAGAAAACCCATCTGAAATCAGGGATGCCCTCACCGGCGATCTCATTCGTCAAGGTTAAGGAACGAAAGTCATGCCCTCTTTCGCGGTATTCGGTAATCCAATCAGTCACAGCAAATCCCCCCGTATTCATGCATTGTTTGCCAGCCAGACAGGGCTTGAACACAGTTATGGAACAATGCTGGCGCCAAATGAAGAGTTTGAAGAAACGCTGCGATCCTTTTTTGAAAAAGGTGCCAGCGGGGCAAACATTACCGTGCCTTTCAAAGAGCGGGCATTTGCTGAATCGGATGAACTTACCGACCGCGCGGCGATGTCTGGCGCTGTAAATACTCTCAAAAAACTTGAAGACGGAAGACTGCTCGGGGATAACACCGACGGCATAGGAATGTTGAGTGATCTGGAACGTCTGGCGCTTATTCAGCCCGGCGATCGGGTATTGCTGATAGGCGCTGGCGGAGCTGCGCGGGGAGTGATCCTTCCGCTTTTATCCTACGGATGCTCTGTTGTCGTCACGAACCGTACTTTTGAACGTGCACAACATCTCAGTCATATATTCGAGAGCAAAGGTGATATCCGGGCTCTTGCGTTCAGCGATCTGGCCAGCGAGAAATTCGATCTGATTATCAATGCGACGGCATCAGGTATTAATGGTGAAATCCCGGCAATCTCTGAGCAGGTTTTCACTGCACAGACGCGCGTTTACGATATGTATTATCAGGCCGGTCTGACGCCTTTTCTTCAGTGGGTGAAAGACAACGGTGTGACGCATTATGCTGATGGTTTGGGAATGCTGGTGGGACAGGCCGCTCACGCCTTCTATTTATGGCACGGTATTATGCCGGAAATTGAACCCGTGCTGGCGCAGTTAAAACAAGATTTACTGGGCTAACTGAAAGAGCCTGAACAGCCTTGTTGCATAAGCTGTCCAGGCTCGTTAACTATTTACTCGCCAGATAGACATCTTTCCATGTGACATAGTTATTTGAAGAGTAGGTCAGCCCCGCAAGTTCATCGGCGGTCAGTTCGCGGATCTGCTTAACCGGGCTTCCTAAATAGAGATAGCCACTTTCGAGCCGCTTTCCTGGGGGAACCAGACTCCCTGCACCAATCATCACATCATCTTCTATGATTGCTCCATCCAGCAGTATTGATCCCATTCCTACCAGAACCCTGCTTCCGATCGTACAACCATGCAGCATTGCTTTATGCCCGACCGTGACGTCTTCGCCAATAATAAGAGGGTGCCCTTCAGGATTCTGGCGGGAATGATGAGTCACATGCAGCACGCTGCCATCCTGCACATTCGATCTGCAACCTACTGACACACTATTTACATCACCGCGTATGACAACCAGCGGCCAGATACTGACATCATCCGCGAGATCGACATCCCCGATAACAACACTGGAAGGATCCACCATCACCCTTTCGCCCAATGTTGGCGTTAACCCCTGATAAGAGCGCAAAGCCTGAGACATAGGTAAGTACCTCATAATTGAGTTTTAACCTTGGCAATATAGTCCTGGCTGCGGGAAATACCAATTCAGGGGCGGTAAGAACGGTGCCAAAACCAGCGGATCGGACGAGATCTCCGCGAAAGGGTCGAAAAACACGCAGTCGATCCTTTTATTCAAAAAAAGGCTTGTGCAAAAAATTCGGATCCCTATAATGCCGCTCCATCGACAGGGAACAACGTGAACAACATCACGAAGTGACCGGGTCGGAAAGATTAAAAACAGCGGCAACCGGATGAAATAAACGGTTGACACTGAATGAGGAAAGCGTAATATACGCCACCTCGAGTTAGCAAGCGAAAGCGCGTAACTCACTGCTCTTTAACA
>NZ_PITQ01000001.1 GCF_002834385.1 Rahnella sp. AA | reverse complement strand
AATATAGAGATATACATAACAAGAATTCAAAATAAAATTAAGGCCAATGTCATTAACGATTGGCCTTAATTCGCAACATCAATAAAACACCCCGTAAAGTCAGCCTGCGCTGACCTGAATATCCTGCTCACCAAACGCTTCGCGCAGACGGCGCGCAAAGATCAGTGCGTGCTCACCATCACCGTGAAGACAAACGGTGTCGGCCTTCACCGGAACCCAGACGCCTTCGCGGCTGAGCACTTTCTTCTCCCCCACCATCGCCAGCGTCTGATCCAGCGCCAGTTCATCGCTCTCAATCATCGCATCCGGCTGGCTGCGCGGCACCAGCGTGCCGTTACTCTGATAACGCCGGTCGGCAAACACTTCCTGCCGTGTGGGCAACCCGAGGCGCTCGCCTGCCCGGATAAGTTCGCTTCCCGCCAGCCCGACTAAGCGAAGTGTCGGGTCAACGTCATACACCGCGCGGGCAATGGCATCCGCCAGCAGCGCGTCGGTCGCCGCCTGGTTGTACAACATGCCATGCGGTTTCACATGCACCATTTTGCCGCCTTCGGCGCGGGTGACCGCAGCGAGTGCGCCGAGCTGATACACCACCTGCGCATACACAGTTTCCGGCGGAAGCTGCATGGCCGTCCGGCCAAAGTTTTCGCGATCCGGAAAGCTCGGGTGCGCGCCAATTGCCACGCCGTATTTCAGCGCCCAGCGCACGGACTGCTGCATGGTCTGCGCGTCTCCGGCATGAAACCCGCAGGCAATATTTGCCGAGCTGACGAGCTGCAAAAGCGCCTCATCATTGGCGCAGCCTTCCCCCAGATCGGCATTCAGATCAACGACCATACAGCCCCCATTTCACCTGTTCGATAAAACGTGATTGCTCATGCAGCGCTTTGCGCGCCTCTTCCGGCGTGCATTTCACAAAGTGAATCGGCTCGCCAAGGCGGATTTGTGCCAGATTGTATAAATCGGCTTCGATTACGCAGGCAATGCGCGGATACCCGCCGGTGGTTTGCGCATCGGCCATCAGCACAATCGGCTGGCCGCCGTGCGGAACCTGCACCACGCCGGGAAGCAGCCCGTGGGAAAGCAGCTCGCGGTCGGTTTCGCGTTTCAGCACATGGCCGTGCAAACGATATCCCATACGGTTACTTTGCGGGCTGAGCTGCCACGCAGCGCGCCAAAATTCGTCGCGAGATTGCTCGCTGAATTCCTGATACTCCGGCCCCGGCAGCGCACGGATACGGTTACCGAATAGCAGTTGTTTAATCCCGCCCGGATTTTGGGGCGGGTTGTACGCTTCGCCGGTAGGCAGCTCGTCGCCGTCCTGCAGCTGGCGTCCGTGGAATCCGCCGAACCTGGCTTTCAGATCCGTGCTACGCGAGCCCATCACTTCCGGCACATCAATTCCACCGGACACCGCCAGATAGCTGCGCATACCGCGCACCGGCGTTTTAAGCGTCAGCACCTGCCCCGGTTTGACGGCGTAACGCCAGCCGGTCCAGATGTCTTTGCCGTCGAGTTGCGCATGGCAACCTGCGCCGGTCAGCGCAATCCAGCCTTCGCGATGAAACTGTGCGCTGAACTGTCCGAGCGTAATTTCCAGCCCGGCGGCACTTTCATCGTTACCGACCAGCAGATTGGCAATACGCAGCGCCGGCGTATCCAGCGCGCCCGACTGGCTGACGCCCTGCTGGCGATAACCGCTGCGCCCCGGATCCTGAACCGTAGTAAACATCCCTGCGCGTAAAACTTTCAGCATACGCCCTCCTTTTGTGGCACAAAGCGCACGCTGTCGCCCGGCAGCAGCAGCGTCGGCTGTTCCCGCAGCGGGTCAAACATGGCGAGCGCTGTCTGGCCAATTAGCTGCCAGCCGCCCGGCGTAGCCAGCGGATAAATCCCGGTCTGGCTTCCGCCGATGCCGACGGACCCCGCAGGCACAGAAAGGCGCGGTTCACCGCGACGCGGTGTCGCCAGTTTATCCGGCAATCCGCCAAGATACGGGAAGCCCGGCTGGAAACCGAGAAAATAGACGGTGTAATCAATGCCGGAATGCAGTGCCACAACGTCGCTCTCGGACATGCCGGTATGGCTCGCGACATTCCCGAGATCCGGCCCGTGCTCGCCGCCATAAATCACAGGGATCTCAATTAAACGCGATTCAGGCACGATGGCCTCGCTCTCTTCCCACCAGGTTTGCAGGCGCTCAATCGCGTCCAGCGCAGAACTCTGGGCATCGGTCAGAAGAACGGTCAGATTATTCATGCCAGGAATGACTTCACGTACGCCGGGATAGGCAGCACGATCCTGCAAACGCTGGGTAAGCCCCCAGATCCGTTGCTGGCTTGCCAGCGTTACAGGCGGTTCCAGTTCCAGCACTACTGCGCGTTCACCCAGCAGATAACATCGTGCTCGTTGCACTCAGGCACTCCTTAAAGAAAGGTTGTGGATCATCAGGTTATTCAGCAACTCAATGAATCGAAACTTACTCTCTGTTATGCGTGAAACCGACCGGACATGTCAACCGGTCCACCCGTGCTTTCCCGGCTTCAGGGTTTCCCCCGCCGTCTTCAACTGCTACTCTCAGAAATGTTGCTGTTTTTTTAGCGTTTGGATAACGCTTTCGCCACAAAAGAAAGGGAGACGTCGTGAAAAAGCCACTGGCCTTATTTTTTCCGCTCTACACCACCACATTACTGATGCTGTTGGGTTCCGGCCTGCTCACTACCTACATCTCCTTGCGCCTGTCAGCGATTAACGTCAGCGGCGCGATGATCGGTGCCATCATTGCGGCGAACTACATCGGGCTGGTGATCGGTGGCAAAGTCGGCCATATCCTGATCGCCCGCGTCGGGCACATCCGCGCCTACGTATCCTGTTCCGGGATTATCACCGCCGCCGTTCTCGGTCACGGCCTGACCGACATTATCCCGGTCTGGGTGGTGCTGCGCCTGATCATCGGTCTGTGCATGATGGTGCAATATATGGTGCTGGAAAGCTGGCTCAACGATCAGGCCGAAGCGAACCAGCGCGGCGTGGTATTCGGCTTTTATATGGTGGCGTCGTATCTCGGGATGTCGCTCGGTCAGGTCGTTCTGATGCTCAACAGCGATTTAGGCGTCAGCACGCTGATCGTTATCGCGCTGTGTTTTGCGCTGTGTCTGGTGCCGATTGCATTAACCACGCGCACCAACGTCGGCCATATGTCTCCCGCGCCGATGGAGCTGAAATTCTTCATCCGCGCCATTCCCAAAGTGCTGGCGATCACGCTGGTCATCGGCATGGTGGTCGGGTCGTTCTACGGTATGGCACCGATTTACACCAGTCAGCAATCGCTCACTACGCAGCAAACCGGTCTGTTTATGGCACTGGCGATTTTCGCCGGGCTGCTGGCCCAGTTCCCGCTGAGCTGGCTGTCGGATCGCTATAACCGCAATATGCTGATGCGGATTAACGCCATTCTTCTGGCAGTGGCGGCGCTGCCATTGGCGCTGTTCAGCCATATCTCTTTCCCGCTGCTGCTCGGTATCGGTTTTGTCGTCAGCCTGATGCAGTTCACGCTCTATCCGCTGGTCGTGGCGCTGGCAAATGACATGATTGACCCGGAGCGGCGCGTTTCGCTGTCCGCCTGTTTGCTGATGGCGTTTGGCGTCGGAGCCTGTATCGGGCCGTTAGCCGTTGGCGCGCTGATCCAGCCGCTGGGCGGCAATATTCTGTATGCCTTTTTCGCGCTGTGCGGCGCTGGCATTGTGGCGTTAAGCCGCACGTCGAAGAAGGAAGAAGAAACACAAATGGCGGTCGATGCGCCCGTTCCGCACATCGCCATGCCGGACAGCCTGAGCAGTTCACCGCTGTCACCGGCGCTGAATCCGGCGTTTGACGAACAGATGATTCAGGACACCATGCCCGCGCTGGAAAACGTGGTTGAGCCGGTCAAAGAAGAGACGGACGAAGATTTCGTGGAAGACGAAGAGGAAAGCAAATATCCACCGCAGGGCGCAGACCCTGAAGTGGATACCGGATTACAGCGGGCATTTACGCTGCTGGAAGACAGCGTTTCAGAGGAAACGCAGAAGAAAACATCATCAGAGTAAGGGCGTAATCGTTGCAGTCAGTTTGGATTCGGACAGCGCGCAGGGACGGGAGCGTACACTGAGTACGTGACTGTCACGAGCACTGCCCGGATTCAAAATGGCCAATAAGATAGCCCTTAAGCCGGATTATCGATGTCGATAAACATCACATCTAACCCATGCTCATTTTGCAGCCATTCGCCCAGCGCTTTCACGCCGTAACGTTCTGTGGCGTGATGGCCTGCGGCGAAGAAATGCAGCCCCATTTCGCGGGCGATGTGAATGGTTTGCTCAGAAACCTCACCGCTGATAAACGCATCCACGCCAAATTCTGCCGCTTTCTGAATGTAGCCCTGACCGCCGCCTGAGCACCACGCCACACGGCGGATTTCCGCCGGTGCATTTTGCGCACTGTGCAGCACGCTACGATCCAGAATTCTTTCGATGCGCTGGCGGAATTCATTGCCGGTCAGCGGCGTGTCGAGCTCGCCATACGGCAGCAACAAAGCGATTTCGCCCTGCACGGTAATGCCAAACAGTTTCGCCAGCTGCGCGTTATTGCCCAGCTCCGCGTGGCCGTCGAGCGGCAAATGATAGGCGTACATATTGGTGTCAGTCGCCAGCAACGTTTTAAGACGGTTGCGTTTCATGCCGCGAATTTCAGCCGGTTCGTCTTTCCAGAAATAACCGTGGTGAACCAGAATCGCATCGGCTTCAACAGCGATGGCGGCATCCAGCAGATCCTGAGAAGCCGTCACGCCGGTCACGATGCGCTGCACATTGCTGCGGCCTTCGACCTGCAAACCGTTCGGCGCATAATCTTTGTAGTTGCTGATATCCAGTTTCTGGTTAATCAGCTTTTCAAGCTGGAAATTGTTCATGGAGTTTCACTTATCTGTCATGGCGAATGCAGCAGATAATATACGACAACGCCAGTCCTGCTCAAAATCAATGACGGGAACTGCCGGATTGTTATTCTGGTTTCCTCACTTTTCAACGGACTGAAGAAGATGCAGGAAAATGATTGCGACGTCATCGTCGTCGGTGGCGGAATAGCCGGTTGCACCAGTGCATTGCTGTTAGCCCGCGCGGGGCTCAGCGTTATTTTGCTGGAAAGAGGCGCACAGGCGGGCAGCAAAAACAGTTCCGGCGGGCGCATTTACACGCACACCCTTTCACAAATTCTGCCCGATTTCTCGCAAAGCGCCCCGCTTGAACGTCGCGTAACGCAGGAAAGGCTATCGCTGCTGACAGGCGACAGCATGACAACGTTGGATCACCGCCAGCCTGCTGACGCCGCCTGCTCATGGACCGTATTGCGTGCGCGGTTTGATCCCTGGCTGATGGAACAGGCGCAGCTCGCCGGTGCGCAGTGCATTACGGATACGCAGGTCGAAGGGTTGATGAAGCAAGGGAACCGCGTGACCGGCGTCAGGATTGGCGATGACCCGCTGACTGCGCGCGCCGTGATTCTGGCGGAAGGGGCGAATTCGCTTCTGGCGCAACGGTGTCTCGCGTCGCCAAAACCATCTGCGGAAAACATGGCAACGGGCGTGAAAGAGGTGCTCGCACTGCCGCGTGAAAAGCTGGAAGAACGTTTCGGGCTGGAAGGCGATCAGGGCTGCGCATGGCTGTTTGCGGGGCAGCCGACCGCCGGAAAAGTCGGTGGCGGTTTTCTGTATACCCATCGAGACACTCTCTCGCTCGGCGTGGTCTGCAACCTTTCTCAGCTCAGTGACAGCGCGCGCAGCCTGCCGCAGATGCTCGACGACTTCAAACAACACCCCGCCCTGCGCCCGTTGCTTAAACAGGCTGAAGTCATGGAATACAGCGCGCACATGATCCCCGAAGGCGGGCTGAATGCCCTGGCGCCGCTGTCCGGCGATGGCTGGCTGGTTGCCGGTGACTGCGCCGGTTTCTGTCTGAATGCCGGGCACACGGTTCGCGGAATGGATCTGGCGATGATGTCTGCGCAGGCCGCCGCCGCAACGCTGATTCATGCGCACCGGAACAACGATTTCAGCGCCGCGTCACTTTCACATTACCGCCCGCATTTGCAGGGCAGTGCGCTGTGGCCTCTGATGACGCAATACCGCCATTTGCCTGCCGATTTACTCAGCTCGCCGCATGCGTTCAGCCGCTATCCGCAACTTTCCGCTGATCTGCTGCACAGTCTTTTTCACGTCGGCGAACAACCGTCAGAGCCGCTTCGCCGCTTACTCTGGCGTCATGCCCGCCGTGCCGGATTATGGCAGTTACTGAAAGACCTGCGTAAAGGAGCGCGTAGCCTGTGAACCTGAATGACAAACTCGCCAAAAATCACTATCAGCCGGAAAATGCCGCCCACATCGTGGTGGCCGGCAACGCGCAGCAAAGTGCGCTGAAAATCCTGCTGAATACCTGTCCGGCCGGGCTTTACCGTATGAACAACGCCGGAGAAATCACCTTTGATCCGAACGGCTGCCTGGAGTGCGGCACCTGCCGGATTGTCTGCCGCGACGAGGCGTTTTCCCTCTGGCGTTATCCGGCTGCCGGTTGCGGCGTGACATTTCGTTTCGGGTAAAACTCTGGGAGGTGGCGCGGGGTTGTAAACACGGAAACCTGCTATGTTTTCAGTTGCATAACATTACTTTTCAACGGAGCTTCACCTGTGTCTATTTTGCAATTATTGAATCAACACCCGGTCATCGCCGCAGTGAAAGACACTGAAAGCCTGAACGCCGCCCTGCTGTCGGACTGCAAAATAATCTCGGTGCTGTACGGGAATATCTGCAACATCGGCGCGATTGTTCAGCGGATCAAAAAGGCTGAAAAATACGCGTTCATCCATGTTGATCTGCTGGACGGCACGTCCAATAAAGAGATCGTGATTAATTTTCTGAAAATCGTCACCACGGCTGACGGCATCATCAGCACCAAGGCCTCGATGATCAAAGCCGCGAAAGCACAGGGATTTTTTGGTATTCACCGGATGTTCCTGCTTGACTCGATTTCATTTCACAACATCGATAAACAGGTGGCGCAGTCGAATCCGGACTGTGTAGAAATCCTGCCGGGCTGCATGCCGAAAGTGCTGGGCTGGGTATCGGAGAAAATCGATCTGCCGATTATCGCGGGTGGGCTGGTGTGTGATTTAGAAGATGCAACCAGCGCGCTGAACGCCGGTGCGGTGGCTGTTTCCACCACCAACACCGGCGTCTGGCAGCTGAAATTCTAAACGCTGGTGCAGGAATAACAGGCGGCGAGCTCAGACAAAACGTCATCCAGATCGCCCACTATGCCAACGTCCGCCTGCGCAAAAATCGCGGCATGCGGGTCGGTATTCACTGCCACGATAAACTCACTGCGATCAATACCGGCCATCAGTGCCGCCGCGCCTGACGCCCCGGCCACGATACAAACGTCCGGCGCCGTGACCACGCCGGAAATCCCCACCATCCGCGACATTTCGCACCAGGCATTCATCGCCACCGGGCGGCTGCATCCCGGCTCCGCGTGGATTTGCCGGGCCAATGCCTCCAGCCGCCGTACGTTTTCCGCGCTCCCCGCGCCTTGCCCGATAACCAGAACGGCAGAGGCATTGTGCAAACCGTTATCCACGGGCCGCGTTTCCTGCTGAAAATCCACCAGCCAGCCAGTTACCACAGCGGGAGGCGTAAAATCCGTTTGTTGCGCTTGAACCGGCGCGGTTCGTACGGGTTTACCCCCCGTCGCTGCCACTGAGATACACAGCGGGGAACCGTTCAGCGCGCGCGTCGCCTGCATCCGGCTGCCGTACGCAGGCTTTTCAACGTTCCAGTGCATTTCACTTTTTTCGGCTTTGGCGATACCGGTTCCGCTGACGCCGTTGAGCCGGTGCGCCAGCCGCGTGACTATTTCATCCGCCGCTTCACCGCTTGCGCACAGTAAAAATTCAGCCGGACGCTGCTCAAACAAAGCGGTCAGTGCCTCAAGCGCCGGTTCCGCCAGGCCGTTTTCGGGAACCGAAATCCAGACGATATGCAGGATATCGCAGGCCATTTGCGGCAACGTTTCCGGCTTATCTCCGGTATACAGCAACCACAGCTCGGCGGAACCGGACAACACCGGGTTCGCACAAAGAAAATCATTTTGCATCTGCGCCTGAGACAAAAATGCCCGCTGGCGGCAATCCAGAATAATAGCAATGTTCATCGGTTCCCCCGCAATTTCAGATAACCGGTATACAGCGTCCGGGCTTTGTCCGCCGGGCTGCCGCCTTCAATGATCACTCCGCTGCGCCGCGTATTTCTCAAAGCCAGCGTAACGACCGGCACCGGAGGTAATTTCGCGAGCGATGCTGCCCGCAGGACATCAAGAGATTTGCGCGCCGCCGCCAGTTTTTGTTTCAGCGTCGGAATACGCAACAGGCAATCCTGCGCGGCCTGCCCGGCGACCAGCACCACCGGCGGCCGGATCGTGAGCGTTTGCAACGTTTCCGGCGTTTTTCTGACAACGCGCAGCAATGTCGGGTCTTCGGCGCGCCCGATATCGCAAACCTGAGTGATACACGGCCAGCTCAGCATTTCCGCCAGCAGAGGCCCGGTTTGGCGGTTCTGCCCTTCACTGCTCTGCGGGCCTAAAATAATCACCCCGGCTTTTTCGTCCTGATGATGGAAACCGGCAATCAGCGCGGCGATGGCATCAGGATGAAAACGCAGATCCTCAGAAACGGCATCAATGCGTACCGCACGCTGAAAATCCAGCGCCAGCAACGTTCTCAGGACCGGCGTGGTCTGCGCACCACCAACGGTGAGCAATGTCAGGCTGGCATCCGTCAGGCTCAGGGCCATTTCAGCCGCGCTCTGGTCAAATCCGCTCAGCTGCCAGCGGGCAAAATCATAAGGGATCTCCCCGCGTTCGCCTGCCTGCCAGTCACTGGCCGAAAGCACAGACAAATCCGGCTCCACTTTTACGCACACGATAATATTCATAAGCCGTTTCCTTGTTTCACCACGGTGAGGGGGGAAATCACACTCACCGATGATGCGCCGACCAGCGTCATGCCTTTGGTTTCCGGCGCCCAGAGAATTGAAACAACCGCACCCAGCAGTAATATTCCTGCCAGCAGCAGCGTGGTGTTTTGGATACCCAGCGTCAGCACGCAAACCGGCAGTAACCCGGTGCCGATAGCCGAACCGAAACGACTCATCGACGTCGCAAATCCGACACCCAGGGAGCGGATATCGGTGGGAAAACTCTCTGCCGGAAACACGCCGACCAGGTTGCTGACCGCTGAAATAGCCAGTGTGAACAGGGCAAACAGGAATAGCGTTAATCCGCCGTAACCTTCTGGAAGCACGCTCATCGCAGCCAGACAAAACGTCAGTAGCAGGAATGAGCCAATCAGAAAGCCGCGTCGGGAACAGGTCATCGTCAGGCCAATTCCGGCCAGCGATCCCACCACCAGCAGGGTATTAAGAAGCAAATCCGTTGTCAGGCCAGGCGTCAGGCCAATGAGGGCGATAATGGCGGGCAGAAACGTATAAATAGCAAAATACGGCACCACCAGACAGACAAAGAACAGGCTGTTAAACGCCGTCCGCCGCCAGTATCTGGCCGAAAAAAGGGTTTTAAGATGATGCGAGGTCGCCACGGCGATTTCATCGTTGAGCGTGACGTTCGGGCCAAAACAGCGCAGCACCACGCGATGCGCCGCCGCGAACTGCCCTTTTTGCATCAGCCAGCGCGGGGATTCCGGTGTGCCGATGCGCAGCAACATAATCAGAACCGCCGGGATCGCCGATGAAGCCAGAAGCCAGCGCCAGGCGTCCGGGCCGAAATCGGCCATCAGATGGCCGGTCAGCGTGGCGCTGACATAGCCGAGCGTCCAGAGAACGCTGAACGAACCGAGCAAAATGCCCCGGTGTTTACGCGGGGAAAACTCTGCCAGCATGGTGTGCCCGACAGAATAATCACCGCCCAGCCCGATGCCCACCAGCACCCGCAGCCAGAACAACTGTTCCGGCGTTTGGGCAAAAAACTGACCAACAGAGGCCAGCGTGATGATAATAAAGCTGTAATTAAAGATTTTCTGGCGGCCAATATGGTCGGATAACCATCCCAGAACCAGGCTGCCGATAAACAGGCCAAACAGTGCGGAACTGCCGATCAGCCCCTGCCAGAAAGGCGTCAGCTGCATTTGCGGCGTAAGCTGAACCAGCGCAAAACCAATCATGCCCAGCACATAACCGTCTGTCAGATGCGCGCCGAACGTCAGGCCAGCCATTTTGATGTGAAAGGCGTTGAGCGGGATGTCATCCATACTGACCTGAACCGTTTTACCTGCGGCCATGTTGCGCTCCGTGTCGAGTCAGGGACGTAAAACCGGCGGCCCGTTCCGGCCTTCCCCCCGTGAGAGGGGAAGGCAAAAGTAACTACTTTTCAATCGGATAAATTGTGCCCGCATTCATGATCCCTTTAGGATCGTAAACGTCTTTCAGCGCTTTAAGAATGTAGTAGGCGCTGCCGTGCTCATCTTTAGTCCAGTGCGTGCGGTGTTTGCCGATGCCGTGGTGATGCACCATCGAACCGCCCTGCTTAATGGTTTCCTCAACAATAATTTTGTTCAGCGGATTGTGATACTTGTTGATTTCCTCTTCCGGCTTGCAATCCATCACGTTGTAATCGTAGACAAAATACATGTTGGTACCGTTGATGTAGCTGTGTGAGGAGTGACCGCCGAGCATGGTGATATCGTCCGCATGCGGGAATTCATCACGAATGCGGCGAATGACGTTTTCATAAATAGTGTGAATGCCCGACCAGTCGCCGGAGACTTCCGTGGTGAAGCCCATGTTATTGGTCTTCAGGATTTGCTCGCGCTCTGCGGCCACTTTTTCCGGGCCCCAGTTCAGGTGGTTAAACCAGCGTTCGATGAGCGCGCTGTCCACTTTCTGGCATTCAGGATGCTGCGCCACAATTCCTTCGATGCCTGCGCCGGTCGCCCGCGCAATGCCCGGCGTCCCTTCGGCCATGAAGATCAGCACGCATTTACCGTCGGCAAAATGCGTAAAATGCTGGCTGCCGTCTTCGGCGTCATACAGGCGTGCAATGGACGGGCGATAACCATCGACCATGACTTCGCGCAGAATGTCGAAACCGGTCTGCATGTTTTCCAGCGTATAGCCGTAGAACAGATTATTTTCCGGCATGTATTTGAATATTTTCACTGTCACTTCAGTGATATAGCACAGCGCACCTTCATTTCCGATAATCACATGGCGGATATCCGGCCCGGCCGCACGGCGTGGCACGTTTTTGATGCGGGTAATTTTTCCGTCCGGGAACACAGCTTCCAGCCCGACCACCATGTCTTCAATGGCACCATACAGCGTGGAAAACTGCCCGATGCTGCGCGTGGCGACCAGGCCGCCCATCTGCGCCAGCGGCTTAGACTGTGGCGAATGTCCGGTAGTGTAACCTTGCGCACGTAACTGATTTTCCAGCACTTCCAGCGGCACGCCGCACTGCGCCGTGGCCTGCATATTGCGGATATCGATTTTGACGATTTTATTCAGCCCGGAGCCGTCGAGCACCACCGAGTTTTTGACCACGGTTTCCAGCCCGCCTTCGGTGGCGGAAGCGCCGGTTCGCGGAACGCAGTTAATCTCATGTTTATTCAGAAACGCCAGCACGTCGGAAACCTGCTGCGTGCTGTGTAGTTTCACGACCGCCGCAGGTAGCGGCAGTGTGAAAACGTTATGAATATCGGCATATTTACGGAAACGGTCGACGCTGTTTTTCTTCAGCACTTCCTCATCGGTAATGACCTGCACCGGACCGACGATCTCTTTTAAATGATCAACAATGGCTTCACGGGATAACGACATAAATAATCCTTATTTCTTCAGTAAATTCAAATCAGACTCAGGAACCACCCTGAATACATAAAAATTAACGAACTAAATAACCGCCATCGACAACCACAAGGTGTCCGTTAACATAATTCGACGCGCGACTGGCCAGGAATACCATTGTCCCCATTAAATCCTGTGTTTCTCCCCAGCGGTTAGCCGGGATGTGATCTAATACGCGCTGATTGGTGACCGGATTTTTACGGGTTTCGGTAGTAATATCGGTGGCGTAATATCCTTGCGCAATCCCGTTAACCTGAATATTATATTGGCCCAGCTCATCGCAATACGCTTTAGTAAAACCGGCCAGCGCATGTTTGGTGGCAGAATATGCCGGAGACCATTGCCCGCCAAGATAAGAGAACAGCGAACAAATATTGATGATCTTCCCTTCATTTTTCGGGATCATAATTTTTGCCGCTTCATGGCTTAATTCGAATGCCGCCGTCAGATTTATATTAATCATCGGATCCCAGTCTTCACGACCAAAATCCAGCACTTTATTGAGCTTACAAATCCCGGCATTGTTGACCAGAATATCCACCGTGCCGAAAGTTTTCAGGCATTGCTCTATCACACGCGCCGGTGCGCCTTTCTCAGTGATATCCACCTGCATAAACTCGACGCGACTTCCTTGCAATTCAATCAGTTCACGCGTTTCACCTTTGTCCATCACGAAGCTTGGAATAAACAAATTCGCGCCCGCTTTTGCCAGGGCCACGGCAAACGCCTGCCCCAACCCGCTGTTGCCACCGGTAACGATGGCCGTTTTTCCTTTCAGGGAAAAGAAATCCAGTGAAAACTCATTCAGTGCGTTTAACGACATGGTGAAACTCCTTACCGGAAAAAATCCAAAAAAAATGAGAAAAGCAATCTTCCCCGGAAATAAAGGGAAGCTACTTTTCTCATAGGCTCTAGTAACTGGCTAAAAGGTGTACCACGTTTAATTACTGCCATTCCGTGAACTGACTCACAGAAGAGTTCTTTAATAGCTTTTGTGATTTTTCTCACGGTTAATTCAGATTACACCGTGTTATTACTGTCGCCAGTTACCAGAGATGAAGAGAAAAGTAACTTCCCCGCTTTCGGGAAGTCTGCTTTTCTCTTTTTTTTGCCTTAAAATTCTGAAAACACAGGGCAGTATTTATGGAAAAATCTAATTTTCGCCGCTGGATGACATTAGCAATAATAAGCATCAGTGGCGGCGTCAGCTTTGATCTGGCTTATCTCCGTTATATTTATCAAATTCCCATGGCAAAGTTTATGGGCTTTTCCAATACCGAAATAGGGTTAATTATGAGCACATTCGGTATTACGGCGATTGTTTTATATGCACCCAGCGGAATTATAGCCGATAAATTCTCACATAAAAAAATGATGAGTTTTGCCATGATCATCACCGGCCTGCTGGGCTTATTGATGGCCGTCTATCCGCCGTTCTGGGTGATGATCGTCATTCAGGTGGCGTTCGCAATCACCACGATTTTAATGCTGTGGTCCGTTTCCATAAAAGCCGCGTCATTGCTGGGAGACCATAACGAACAGGGCAAAATCATGGGTTGGATGGAAGGCCTGCGCGGCGTTGGTGTGATGGCGCTGGCGGTCTTTACGATGTGGGTATTTTCGCTTTTTGCGCCAGAAAATCCGGCCAGCCTGAAAGCCGTGATCCTGATTTACAGCGGTGTGTACATCCTGCTGGGCGTGCTGTGCTGGTTCTTAGTGCAGGACGGTTTTACGGTGCGCAGCGACGACAGAAGCACGCAAAAATTCAGCCTGAAAGATATCACTTCGGTGCTGAAAATCAGTACCACCTGGTATTGCAGCATGATCATTTTCGGCGTTTACACCATCTACGCCATCCTCAGTTATTCCACCAACTATCTGACCGAAATGTATGGCATGACGCTGGTCGCGGCCAGCTATATGGGCATCGTTATCAACAAGATTTTCCGCGCGTTGTGCGGCCCGCTGGGCGGCATTATCACGACATACAGCCGGCTGAAATCTCCGACGCGGGCCGTTCAGTTGCTGGCTGTCGTCAGCGTCATCACGCTCGGGGTTTTGCTGCTGACCAGTCAGCATCCGCAATCCGTCGCCGTTGGCATTGGCCTGATCCTGCTGCTGGCCTTCGCCTGCTACGCCTCACGTGGTTTGTATTTTGCCTGCGTCGGTGAAGCGCGAACGCCGAAATACATTATGGGCACCACCGTCGGCATCTGCTCGGTGATCGGTTTTCTGCCCGACGTGTTCGTTTACCCGCTGGTCGGACACTGGCAGGACACCCTGCCCGCCGCCATTGCATATCGCAATATGTGGCTGATGGGGCTGGCCGCCACGGGCATGGTGATCCTCTTTACCGCATTACTCTTTAATAACATCAAACGCCACAGCGCAGTTGCTACAAGCACTGCGCAGCTGGCCGACTAATATTCATCCGGAGGCCTTATACATGGACAAAAAGTATTTAATGGGCGTGGACGTGGGGACGCAAAGCGCCAAAGTCGTCATTTTTGACACCGAAGGCAATGTGATTTGTGAGGGCAAACAGGCACTGCGCAAGCTGGTCATCCCCGCCCCCCTGCTGGCCGAGCACCCTGGCGACGATCTGTGGGACTCACTGCAAATTGCGTTCAGCAAAGTGATGGATAATTTTCACGCATCAGGCGGAAAACCGCAGGACATTCTGGCAATGGGGGTTTGTGTCATTCGCTGCTGCCGCGTACTGCTCAGGGGCAATGGTGAACTGGCGTGGCCGGTCATCAACTGGATGGACAAACGGCTGAATAAGCCTTACGAACATCTTGAATGCTACGGTGAGGTGAAGTACGTCACCACCACATCCGGCTATATCACCCACAGGCTGACCGGCGAATTTAAAGACACCTGTGCTAATTACATCGGCTGGTGGCCGATGGACAACGATACGCTGGACTGGAGCACCGATACGGCACAATGGGAAAGCTGCAACCTGAGCCGCAGTCAGGTCTTCGACGTGGTAAAACCCGGCGAAATGCTGGGCTACCTGAGTGAAAAAGCCGCGCATCAGATTGGGCTGCCCGCCGGGATCCCGGTGATTGCCACCGCACATGACAAAGCGGTGGAAACGCTGGGTGCAGGCACACTGGAACCCGGTGTGGCGCTGATTTCACTCGGAACCTATATCGGTGCCATGGTTCACGGCCACGAAAACGTCAAAAATGCGCAAAACTTCTGGCCATTCCAGGCGTCGATTCCCGGCCGTTATTTGTATGAATGTATGGGAGTCAGGCGCGGAATGTGGACCATCAGCTGGTTCCGCGACCAGTTTGGCGCCGCCGCGCTGGCAGATGCACAGGAAAAAGACCTCAGCATTGAAGAGTTGCTCAACCGCGAGGCCACGGAAATCCCGGCAGGCTGCGAAGGATTGCTGACCGTCCACGACTGGGCACCGCCGTCAGAAGCTGAATTCCGCAAAGGCGCGATGATCGGCTTTGACGGGCGGCATACCCGTGCGCACATGTACCGTTCAATGCTCGAGGGCATCGCGTTTACCATGAAAAATCATATGGATAAAATGGCGCAGGAGTTGAGAGTCCCGTTCAGGAGCCTGATAATTTCCGGCGGTGGCGCGAACAGCGATCTCTTTATGCAGATTTTTGCCGACGTATTTGGTGTCCCGACGCGCCGTAATCTGATGAAAGGTTCAGCCGCCGTCGGGTGTGCAGTCAATGCAGGGATGGCGGTCGGTGCTTTCAGCAGCTACGAAAAGGCAACTGAAAAGATGGTGCGGATGGGCGAAAATTTCACGCCGGACGGGAAAAACCATCAGCTTTATAACGCCCTGAATACCGACGTTTATCAAAAAATGAATACGCATTTAGATCCGCTGTTGCAGGCGCTGAGCCCGCTGGTGGATTAACACATTCGTCGCCCTTCGGCCTGCGCGCTGAAGGGCGACGTCATCTGAAAGCCTCTGCGTTAATTGAACCACTTCCCGGCCTTTATCTCCTTCGCTTTACCTTCACTGATCATCTGTGCCTGTTTCCCCTGTGATAAATTACGGTTGGCGTCGGCCTGTGACTGCGTCACGTCGGTCTGCGCGGCCTGCTGTTTTAGATCCTGCGCGATAAACTCATTTTCATGCGCCGTACGCGCCGCCAGTTGCTCTACTTCCAGCTTCTGTTTATCAATTTCCAGCTGGCGCAGCTGGTCTTCATAATTCTGATCACGGTGTTTATCTTTCAGACGTTCAGCTTCCCTCGCCTTTGCACGGGCATTCGCGGCAGCAATACGCTTATTACGCTCCGCTTCACGGTATTGATACCAGGCTTCGGCGCGGGCGTCATATTCATCCCAGCGCGCCTGTTGTTCGGCCTGCCCCTGGTTTTCCGCCTGCGCAACATTCGATAGCTGTTGTTGTAAATCGGCAGAATAAACCGCTGCTGGCATAATTAGCATACCAATAAATAATAGTGCTATTTTATTTTTCATGTTCATCCCTTATTTATTTACCGGGCAGGTCGCGTTGGGTTGAATACGGCTTTCATTCTTCTGTGTAATAAATATCACTGCCAGACCGGTCGTAAACTGACACGGACGCCCGACCTGTACAGAGGTGAAAATTTTGGTGTCGTCTTTATAGCTGAGGCTGACCCCTTCCACGATGTTTTTAGTATTCACCGTCGAACCGCTGACCGCACCAATCGTACCGCCCCCGACAGCCCCGCCAACCGTCGCCAGATCACCGCCGTGGCCCAGTGCATAACCCGCAACAGCGCCCGCGATAGCGCCAATAGCCGTTCCAACCATTACCGCCGTGTTGTGATTTTCCACATTGCTGACAGCGACTTTTGCCGGCAGGACAGAAAGAATATTCACCGTGTGTGTTTCCTGCGGTGTATTTAATTGTCCGGTGGTAAATACGTCAGCCGCATATTGATCGGCATTCGACTGACAGCCAGATAATAAGCTCACTAATAATAAAGATGAGACGGCAACAACGGTTTGTTTTTTCACGATCCTTCCCTGTGTTTTAAATTTCTGTAAGAGAAATAAACTCAGGAAATAATACGGCGGGGAATTTTTACGTGCCGTCAGGATTTGTCATTTCCCCTGACGGTTCCTTAACACTTTGCCCATAATTAATGCCCGCATGCCGCTTGTGGGAATTTTATTTCTCCACAATTGCTTCGGACTAATCTCAATTAATTTCGGGCTGAATGAGAGCCTGATTTTTAATCAAAATCAGGCTTATTGTGAGGCGGAAAAATCATTACAGGCCGAGCCGGTCCCCCTGCTGCATCCGGACAAACTTCACGCCCAGGTTATTGCCTTTCTCAAGCTGCGCCATGATCTCTTTTTCGGGATCGGCACCGGCTTTCAGGCTCGGTTTGACGTGGCTGATAATCACCGTCAGCCCGTTAAGCGAACCTTCGCCACCGGCGTATTGTTGCAGGTAGCCAAGTTCTTTGAGCAACCAGTCGGGCGTCAGATGTCCGAAAAGTTTGCTGTCGGGCACGCCGTCCGGATAAGACGTTTCGATAATCATCCCTTTCAGGCGTTTCGCTTTGATCTCTTCGCCGAGCACGCGCCAGGTGGCATCGAGGTTTTTCGATTTTTCCACTTCATCCGGGCCGGTATCGCCGAAGAAGGCAAACGACTCATTGTTGCGGCTGACCAGAATCATGCTCGACGGCGTGCCGCCGTGGCTGAGCGGGAAGATGCGGCCATCAAGGCCGGTCAGCCCCAGTGAAAAGCGCTGATCCGGGCGTTGCAGATTCAGACGGTACGTGCCGATGCGCAGGCCACTGCCGGAATCCGTGAAATTCGGCCAGACCCGGCCATTGAAGTAGTGCTGACGCAATGTGCCGATGGTGTCGGCGGTGCCGTAAATCGGCTTTTTCGTGTCTTCCGGCGAGCTGATAATCAGCCCGGCCAGATGGTCGAGATGACCGTGGCTGATAAAATAACCGCCAATCAGATTACGGAAAACAGCGCCCTGCGGCGTCAGCGGGGCGGCGTTTTCTGCTGTCACCTCAGGGAAATCCCCCTTCTCCAGCGCCTTGCGGATCCCCGGTAAAACCGACCCGGCATCCAGCCCGAGATACAGTTTTTGGTCATCGCTGCGCACCAGATAGGACGTCAGATTGCCTTCTTCAACGCCGCCGTTCACCCCGAGGGCGATGACATCAAAGCCCGCGGCGGCCGGGTTAATCCAGCAGCCAATCATCAGCGCCAGCAGGTATTTTTTCATCACATCGCTCCTTGTCGTGGTGAGTGCAAGGGTCATTCAGACCGGTTTTTTGCCGCCTCAAATGCCGCAAGCGTATCTTTACGCGCACGGGCATGATCGATAACCGGCACCGGATAGTCTAGCACGCGATGTTGTTTTTCAGCCCAGCGATGCGGTTGATGGATGTCTCGTTCCGGCACATCAGCCAGCTCCGGCAGCCAGGCTTTGATAAAGCGTCCGGCTTTATCAAAACGTTCCCCCTGCGTGGTCGGGTTAAAGATACGGAAATACGGCGCGGCGTCGGTGCCGGTAGAAGCGCCCCACTGCCAGCCGCCGTTATTGGCGGCAAGGTCGCCGTCGAGCAGTTGCGACATAAAATAACGCTCGCCTTCACGCCAGTTGATCAGCAAATCTTTTACCAGAAAACTGGCGACAATCATCCTCAGTCGGTTGTGCATCCAGCCGGTGGCATTAAGCTGGCGCATGGCGGCATCCACAATCGGGTAACCGGTTTGACCGCTTTTCCACGCCTGTAAATCGTCCGGCGCGTGCCGCCAGCGCACGCTGTCAGTCCATTCAATGAAAGGCTGATGCTTGCAGAGTTTTGGCCAGGCGACGATCAGATGGCGGTAAAACTCTCGCCAGACCAGTTCATTCAGCCAGCCAAATGCGCCACCATCCGTTTTTTCCAGCACGTCGGGGCATTCGGTGCGCAGGCGGTTCAGACACTGACGCGGCGAAAGCACGCCAATCGCCAGATATGGCGACAGCGAACTGGTGCCGTCGATAGCCGGTAAATCCCGTTGTTCGAGATAATCCTGCACCTGCTCGCGGCAGAAACTGCGCAACTGATTGCGGGCGGCTTCCTCGCCGACCGCAAAATCATCCCCGATAGCCGCCAGCGGGTAATCAAACGGCATCAGCTTGTGCATCACCGGTTTTCCAGCGTTTTCACGCGCTTGCGGCGCTGGCAGGGATCGGCTGTCCGATTCCGTCAGCCGCGCCAAAAAAGCACGACGGAACGGCGTGTAAACTTTGTACATCTCATTGTTGCCGGTGGTGACAGACCCCGGTGGCAACAGCAAGCTGTCATCAAAAGCGTGGAACATGACGTTATCGGCGACCGCTTTTTCCAGCGCAGCATCGCGCTGACGTTCGTTGATTTCATACTGTTTGTTGTAAAACAGCGCATCGACCTTTTCGCTTATACAGAAATCTTTCAGCCAGTTCACGCTGTCGGCAAAATCATCACACTGGTGGTAATGCAGCGCAATGCCGCGCTCCGCCAGGGAATGCTGCAATGCCTGAAGGTGCTGGTAGATGAACGTCGCCTGGCGCGGCGCCATCTCGTGCTGCTTCCACTGCTCCGGCGTGGCAATAAATATCCCGATCACGCGCGCCTGCGGATCCTCACAGGCGGCGTGTAAAGCACGGTTATCGGTAATGCGCAGATCGTTGCGGAACCAGACTAAATGCGTGGACATAATTCTCCCTTTAATGGCCGTAGCGCAAGCGCAGGGCTTCCGGATAAGGCTCAAAATAGCGTTGTTCGGCGAGATACGCGTCAGGATATTCCGACATGTAATGCTTGAGTAAGGTGATAGGTGCCAGCAATGGCTGCACTCCCTGACGGTAGCGGTCGATCAGCCCCGCCAGCTCCTGGCGCTGTGTCGAATTGAGCTGTTTACGGAAATAGCCCTGAACGTGCATCAGCACATTCGTATGATTTCGACGGGTGGCTTTGTGATTGAGCAGGTTCATCAGCCGCTGACGGTATTCATTAAAATAATCGTCCAGCGAGGCCCATTCGGCCATCGCGGCAACAAAACGTCCTAGCGCGCGGTACTCAGGTTGAGAATGCGCCAGCAAAGTGAGCTTATAACGGCTGTGGAACGCCATCAGTTTGCCGCGCGTCAGGCCACTTTCGCGCAGCTGATTCAGCTCGTACAGCGTGAAAACGCGTTCGACAAAATTCTCGCGCAGGACGGGATCGTTCAGTCTGCCGTCTTCTTCCACCGGCAGCCACGGATGTTGCTTCATCAGCTCGGCGGTAAAAATCCCGGTGCCGCTTTTCTTCGCATCTTTACCGTTGGCGCTGTAAACCCGCACGCGCTCCATGCCGCAGCTCGGAGATTTTGCGCAAACGATATAGCCACATAGCTGCGCCAGCGGTGCGACACGTTTTTCGGCGTAACTCTGCATTTTCCCGGTGATATCGATGGTTTCGTCATTACTGAAACGCATCGCGATACCCTCATCCATTTTGACCAACCGCAGCGCCGGTCGCGGCGTCGGCAGGCCGATCGCCATTTCCGGGCAAACCGGTTCGAAACGAACGTAAGGCGCGAGTTGCTCTACCGCAAACCCGAAACGTTTGTGACCGCCATCGAAACGGACATTATCCCCCAGCAGGCAGGCGCTGATACCAATCGGGATGGTTTTAGTCATTGTCAGCTCCTGTTGCAGATTGAAAAAGAAGGGGGTCAGTGATTCATCACTCTTATGCATAACCTTAGCACAAGTTATACATAAAGATAATGTTGTACAAGTTTACTAAAATGGCAATAAAAAAACCCCGTTTAGAAAACGGGGTTTTTGGCTCCTCCCCCTGCGAAGGGGGAGGTTGGGAGGGGGTTTAGCAGACCGAGCAACGGCTTAAGTAAACTTCAAAACTTGATTTTGACCTTAATACCCCACCCCAACCCTCCCCTTCGCAGGGGAGGGAGCTAAATCAGTAAAAGTCTTGTGTCGCCATTTCAGCGTGCGTCAGCCAGACCGGTTTGTCGCTGGTTTTGATCCACACACGGTGTAAATAGCTGTAAAAACGTGCGCGGTCTGAACGGAAAAGCATGACCGGCAGGGCCAGAACCCCGGCAGCCAGCACAAAAGCGCGGCGGGCCAGAATGCGGGTCATTGTGTACGGCGTGTAGTCAGTCATATCACTCATAGCGTTGCTCCTGTGCAATTTTTCGGAAACTGGAAGTTGTGAAAAATTTTACTGCAACGGGTGAAATTTTACTACTCATCTGACCACTTTAAAGTGTAAATTTTCGCCAATTTCTGGCTATCACCGTAATTAAGTTACAAAACGGTTAAATAAATACGTCATTTAAGTTTCATGTTGGTTTTTTATTTGCGCATTTTTATACTTTTTTTACACCGCGATGCTGTTTCTTTTCAGGATTTTTTCCCGCCTTTTCATATTCTCCTCCCAACATAAAAACACACCTGTGGAGGTGGATTGTGACTGTTGGCGTAATCTGCGGCGCATTGCTGGTTCTCCTGCTGCTCGGCTATCTGGTTTATGCCCTGCTGAATGCGGAGGATTTTTAAATGGCCGCAACCGGATTCTTAATGATTGCCAGTTTTATGCTGGTGCTTTTGCTGCTGGCAAAACCACTGGGTAACTTTATTGCTCAACTGATTGAAGGACAGCCCGGCGCATTTTTGCAGCGCATCGAATACGGCGTATTACGCACTTCCGGCAGCCGCGAGGCTGAGATGAACTGGTGGCAGTACGCGCTGGCGATCACGGTATTCAACATTCTGGGGATTATTATCCTGACCGCCATGCTGATGGCGCAGGGCGTTTTACCGATGAACCCGCAGCATTTCGGCGGGATGTCCTGGGATCTGGCGTTTAACACTTCAGTCAGCTTCGTGACCAACACTAACTGGCAGGCATACAGCGGCGAAAACTCGCTGAGCTATCTCAGCCAGATGGCCGGTTTAACGGTGCAAAACTTCCTTTCAGCCGCCACGGGTATCGCCGTTGCCTTTGCGCTGATCCGCGCTTTTGCACGCCCTTCCGCGCAAACCATCGGTAACGCCTGGACGGATTTATGGCGCATCACAATCTATCTGTTGTTGCCAGTGTCGTTCCTGCTGGCGCTGTTCTTCGTCAGCCAGGGCGTGATTCAAAACTTTGAAGCCTATCAGCACGTCACCACGCTGGAAGGCTTGCAGCAGACGCTGCCGATGGGGCCGGTGGCCTCTCAGGAAGCCATCAAAATGCTGGGGACCAACGGCGGCGGTTTCTTCGGTGCGAACTCCGCGCATCCGTTTGAGAACCCGACGGCGCTGACCAACATGGTGCAGATGCTGGCGATTTTCATCATCCCTTGCGCACTGTGTTTTGCCTTTGGTCGCGTGGTCGGTGACAACCGTCAGGGCAACGCGCTGGTCTGGGCGATGTCGGTGATTTTCGTGGTGTCAGTCGTGGTGGTGATGTACGCCGAACTGCAAGGCAACCCGCACTTCACTGCTCTGGGTGCCACCAGCAACATCAATATGGAAGGGAAAGAAAGCCGCTTCGGCATTCTGGCTTCGGCGATGTATGCGGTGGTGACGACGGCGGCCTCCTGCGGCGCGGTTAACGCCATGCACGATTCTTTCACCGCACTCGGCGGCATGGTGCCAATGTGGCTGATGCAAATCGGTGAGGTGGTGTTCGGCGGCGTGGGCTCCGGGCTGTACGGCATGCTGCTGTTCGTGCTGCTGACGGTGTTTATCGCCGGGCTGATGATTGGCCGTACGCCGGAATATCTCGGCAAGAAAATCGACGTATACGACATGAAGATGACTGCGCTGGCCATCCTCGTGACACCGACACTGGTGCTGCTCGGCACCGCGCTGGCACTGGTCACCGAAGCCGGTCGTGCAGGGATCGCAAACCCCGGCGCGCACGGTTTCAGCGAAGTGCTTTACGCCGTGTCATCTGCCGCCAATAACAACGGCAGCGCATTTGCCGGGCTGAGCGTCAACACGCCGTTCTACAACCTGCTGTTCGCGGTGTGCATGTTCTTCGGGCGCTTTGGCGTGATCCTGCCGGTACTGGCTATCGCCGGTTCGCTGGTGGCGAAAAAACGTCAGAAAGCCGGTAACGGCACACTGCCAACGTCCGGCCCGTTGTTTATCGGCCTGCTGGTCGGCACCGTGCTGTTAGTCGGCGCGCTGACCTTTATTCCGGCGCTGGCGCTGGGTCCGGTCGCGGAACATTTGCAGGTTTGGTCAGCACAGTAATGCTGCGTAATTCGTTGAATTAATGAATATAGAGATTAATAAAATGAGCCGTAAACAACGTGCATTATTTGAACCTCAACTGATCCGCACCGCCCTGCTGGATTCGGTGAAAAAGCTGGATCCGCGCGTTCAGTGGCGCAACCCGGTGATGTTCGTGGTGTATCTGGGCAGTATTCTCACCACGCTTATCTGGCTGGCGATTCTGTCACACCACACCGACGGCAGCGCCGCTTTCACCGGCAGCGTGTCGCTGTGGCTGTGGTTCACCGTGCTGTTTGCCAACTTCGCCGAAGCGCTGGCGGAAGGCCGCAGTAAAGCGCAGGCGCAGAGCCTGAAAGGCGTGCAGAAAACCAGCTGGGCGAAGAAGATTTACGAACCGCGCCCGGAATCACCGGTGATCAAAGTCGCCGCTGACAGCCTGCGCAAAGGCGATTACGTCCTGATCGAAGCCGGTGATACCGTGCCGTGTGACGGCGAAGTGCTGATTGGCGGCGCGTCCGTGGACGAAAGTGCCATCACCGGTGAATCCGCACCGGTGATCCGCGAATCCGGCGGTGACTTTTCTTCTGTCACCGGCGGGACACGCGTGCTGTCAGACTGGCTGGTGGTCGAGTGTTCGGCCAACCCCGGCGATACGTTCCTGGATCGCATGATTGCCATGGTTGAAGGTGCGAAACGTCGTAAGACGCCAAACGAAGTGGCACTGACTATTTTGCTGGTCGCGCTGACGCTGGTCTTCGTGCTGGCAACCGCCACGCTGTATCCGTTCTCGCTGTTTAGCGTGGACGCCAGCCACGCGGGCATTCCGGTGACTGTCACCGTGCTGGTCGCGCTGCTGGTTTGTCTGATCCCGACCACTATCGGCGGTTTGCTTTCCGCCATCGGCGTCGCGGGGATGAGCCGCATGCTGGAAGCCAACGTCATTGCTACCAGTGGCCGTGCGGTGGAAGCCGCCGGTGACGTGGATGTGCTGCTGCTGGATAAAACCGGGACCATTACGCTCGGTAACCGCCAGGCCTCGCAGTTCCTGCCCGCGCCTCAGGTGACGGAACAGGAACTGGCAGATGCCGCGCAGTTATCATCGCTGGCCGATGAAACGCCGGAAGGCCGCAGTATCGTGGTGCTGGCGAAACAACGCTTTAATCTGCGCGAGCGCGATATTCATTCGCTGAACGCCACTTTTGTGCCGTTCTCTGCGCAAACCCGCATGAGCGGCGTGAACGTCGGCGACCGGAATATCCGTAAAGGTGCGGTGGACGCTATCCGCCGTCATGTGGAATCCAACGGCGGTACGTTCCCGAAAGCGGTCGACGGGCTGGTAGAAACGGTGGCACGCAAAGGCGGCACGCCGCTGGTGGTGGCGGAAGGCGCGAAAGTGCTGGGCGTGGTCGAGCTGAAAGATATCGTCAAAGGTGGCATCAAAGAACGTTTCGCCGAGCTGCGCAAGATGGGTATCAAAACGGTGATGATCACCGGGGATAACCGTCTGACCGCCGCCGCAATTGCCGCCGAAGCGGGCGTGGATGATTTTCTGGCCGAAGCCACACCGGAAGCCAAACTGGCGCTGATCCGCCAGTATCAGTCGGAAGGTCGCTTAGTTGCCATGACCGGCGACGGCACCAACGACGCCCCGGCGCTGGCGCAGGCTGACGTGGCGGTGGCCATGAACTCCGGTACGCAAGCCGCGAAAGAAGCCGGGAACATGGTGGATCTGGATTCCAACCCGACCAAGCTGATTGAAGTGGTGCACATCGGTAAACAAATGCTGATGACGCGCGGTTCGCTGACCACGTTCAGTATCGCCAACGACGTCGCAAAATACTTTGCGATCATCCCGGCGGCCTTTGCGGCGACCTACCCGCAACTGAACGCGCTGAACGTCATGCACCTGACGTCACCGTCGTCGGCCATTATGTCCGCGGTTATTTTCAACGCCCTGGTGATTGTGTTTCTGATCCCGCTGGCGCTGAAAGGCGTGAGCTATAAAGCCATGAGCGCCGCGTCGCTGTTGCGCCGTAACCTGTGGATTTATGGCGTGGGCGGCCTGCTGGTGCCGTTTGTCGGTATCAAGCTGATTGACCTGATTTTGACCGTTTTACACCTGAGCTGAAGTTTACGTTAACTGTCTGAGGAAACTATGATGTCTGTAACCCGTACTGCTTATGTCCGCCCTGCTCTGGTGATGACCATTCTGCTGACGCTGGCCACCGGTGTGGTCTATCCGCTGCTGACTACCGGCGTTTCTGAGCTGGTATTCCGCCCGCAGGCGATGGGCTCGCTGCTCAAAGACGGCAGCAATAAACTCGTGGGCTCTGCGCTTATCGGCCAGAATTTCACCCGCAACGACTACTTCTGGGGGCGCCCGTCCGTGACGTCGGATTCACCGTATAACGCGATGGCGTCCGGCGGCAGCAATCTGGCCGCCAGTAATCCGGCGCTGGATCAGGCGGTGAAAGACCGCGTGGCGGCGCTGCGTAAAGCCAATCCGCAAAGCACGGCAGCGGTACCGGTCGATCTGGTGACCGCCAGCGGCAGCGGGCTGGATCCGCAGATTTCCGTGGAAGCCGCGCAATGGCAGGCGCAACGGATTGCCACTGCGCGCGGGCTGCCACTGGCGCAAGTGAATAAATTAATTGATGATAATACCTCATCACCGTTGATTGGTTTTCTGGGGCCGGACGTCGTTAACGTGCTCGGCCTCAACCGGGCGCTGGATGAGTTGAAATCAAATTAAGGAAGCTATGACAGAGGATAACCGCCCAAACCCCGACAGCTTACTGGCACTCGCCAATGAGAAGCCGCGCGGGCAACTGAAAGTCTTTTTCGGCGCCTGTGCGGGCGTCGGGAAAACCTACGCCATGTTGCAGGAAGCACAGCGTCTGCGCGCCACCGGCCTCGACGTGCTGGTGGGCGTGGTGGAAACCCACGGGCGGCAGGAAACACAATTGCTGTTGCCCGGTTTGTCACAGCTCCCGCCGAAACGTATTCACCACCGTGGCCGTCAGGTTTACGAGTTTGATCTCGACGCCGCGCTGGCCCGCCGCCCTGCCCTGATCCTGATGGATGAACTGGCGCACAGTAATGCTGCCGGTTCACGCCACCCCAAACGCTGGCAGGACGTCGAAGAACTTCTCGATGCCGGTATCGACGTGTTTACTACGGTGAACGTTCAGCATCTCGAAAGCCTGAATGACGTGGTCAGCGGCGTAACCGGCATTATTATTCGCGAAACGGTGCCTGACCGTTTATTTGATGACGCCAGCGAAGTAGTGCTGGTGGATTTACCGCCCGACTCCCTGCGCCAGCGCCTGAAAGAAGGCAAAGTTTATATCCCCGGCCAGGCCGAACGCGCCATCGAGCATTTCTTCCGCAAAGGGAATCTGATCGCCCTGCGCGAACTTTCCCTGCGCCGCACCGCCGACCGTGTGGACGATCAGATGCGGGAATACCGCGACGATCAGGGTGTCAGCCGCGTCTGGCATACCCGCGATGCGCTGCTGTTGTGTATCGGTCACGACGGTGGCAACGAGAAATTAGTCCGCGTGGCCTCGCGAATGGCGGCGCGACTGGGCTGCGTGTGGCACGCGGTGTATGTCGAAACCCCGCGCCTGCACCGTTTGCCGGAAAGCCAGCGCCGCGCCATTTTGCATGCGCTGAAACTGGCGCAGGAACTCGGCGCAGAAACCGCCACGCTGGCCGATCCGCAGGAAGAAAAGGCCATTCTGCGCTACGCCCGCGAGCATCGTCTGGGCAAAGTGATGACCGGCCGCCGCCGCGAGAAACGCTGGAAATTCGGCCCGAGCTTTGCCGATAAGCTGGCGGAGATCGGGCCCGATCTCGATCTGATTGTCATCGGTCTGGAAGATACGCCGCACGGCACGTCGCGAAAAGAGCAGGACCCCCGGACATTTGTTGACCGTTTCAGCCGCCAGATCCGCGGATGTGCGCTGGCCGTCGCGCTGTGCGCCATCATCACGGTGCTTTCACAATGGCTGGTCCCCGCCTTCGATCAGGCCAACCTGGTGATGGTGTATCTGCTCGGCGTGGTGATCGTGGCGCTGTTTTATGGCCGCTGGCCGTCGGTGCTGGCGGCGGTGATCAACGTCGTCAGCTTTGATCTGTTTTTCGTGCAACCGCGCGGATCGCTGGCCGTCACGGACGCGCAATATCTGGTGACGTTCGGCGTGATGCTGATCGTCGGGATTTTGATCGGGAATCTCACCGCCGGTGTGCGTTATCAGGCGCGCATCGCCCGTCACCGGGAAAAGCGCGCGCAGCATCTTTATGAGATGTCCAAAGGGCTGAGCCAGTCGCTGACGCCGGAAGCGATCGCACAAACCAGTCGCCACTTTATTTCCTCCAGCCTGAACGCCAAAACGGCCATTTTGCTACCTGATGAACACGGTGAACTGGTGCAACCCACTGGTGAAATCACCTCGATTGTGGTGGATGACGCCATTGCCCGCTGGAGTTTCGATAAAAAACTGCCCGCCGGTGCCGGGACCGATACGTTGCCCGGCGTGCCGTATCAGCTTCTGCCGCTGGTGGCGTCGGGCGAATCGCGCGGCCTGCTGGCGGTTGAGCCGCCGAATATCCGTCAGCTTCTGGTGCCGGAACAGCAGCGGCTGTTACAGACATTTACCGTACTGATCGCCAACGCTCTTGAACGCCTGCATCTGGCGGCAAGCGCGGAATCATCGCGTCTGGAAACGGAGCGCGAGCAACTGCGTAATTCGCTGCTTTCCGCACTTTCTCACGATTTGCGTACCCCGCTCACTGTGCTGTTCGGACAGGCGGAAATCCTGACGCTGGATCTGGCGTCCGAAGGCTCTAAACATGCGCCTCAGGCCAGCCAGATCCGCCAGCAGGTACTGAGCACCACGCGGCTGGTGAATAATTTGCTGGATATGGCGCGCATTCAGTCCGGCGGTTTTAATCTGCGCAAAGAGTGGCAGTCGGTGGAAGAAATCACCGGCAGTGCCCTGCGTATGCTGGAACCGGTGCTGGCGAACGATACGATCAAAATCGATTTGCCTGCCGAAATGGTGCTGGTCAATTGCGATGCAAGCCTGATCGAGCGGGTGCTGATCAATCTGCTGGAAAATGCCCATAAATATGCCGGTGTCGGTGCCACCATCGGCATCAAAGCGTTGCCGCTCGGCGACTGGCTGGAGATCGAAGTCTGGGATAACGGGCCGGGAATTCCGGAAGGCGCGGAGCATGCGATTTTCGAGAAATTTGCGCGCGGGAATAAAGAATCGGCAATTCCGGGCGTGGGTTTGGGATTAGCGATTTGTCGTGCCATTATTGAAGTACACGACGGACGGATTTGGGCTGAAAATGGCCCGGACGGCGGCGCGCGTTTCCGCTTCAGGCTTCCGCTGGAAGCACTGCCTGACATGGAAACGGATATGGACACTGACATCGACGAGGCAACGTGAGCGCATCCCCGGTAAATATTTTAATTGTGGAAGACGAGAAAGAAATCCGCCGCTTTGTGCGCACAGCGCTTGAGGCGGAAGGATTGCGGGTATTTGAAAGTGAAACGTTGCAACGCGGGCTGATTGAGGCCGGCACCCGCAAACCGGATCTGATTATTTTAGATCTCGGCTTGCCTGACGGTGACGGCCTGACGTACATCCGGGATTTGCGCCACTGGAGCGCCATCCCGATTATTGTGTTGTCGGCCCGCACCAGCGAAGAAGATAAGATTGCGGCGCTGGATGCCGGTGCCGATGATTTTCTCACCAAGCCATTTGGCGTCGGTGAACTGCTGGCGCGCGTGCGCGTAGCGCTGCGTCGTCATGCGGGCAATTCACAGGAAAGCCCGCTGATTACCTTTGCTGACGTTACGGTAGATTTGATCAACCGCCGCGTACAGCGTGATGGCGAAGATTGTCATCTGACGCCGATCGAGTTTCGCCTGCTGGCCGAACTGCTGGCAAACAGCGGCAAAGTCATTACTCAGCGTCAGTTACTGACCCACGTCTGGGGCCCGAATTACGTCGAACACAGCCACTATCTGCGCATCTACATGGGGCATTTACGCCAGAAACTGGAGGCCGATGCCACCCGTCCGCGTCATCTGCTGACGGAAACCGGTGTGGGTTATCGCTTTATGCCTTAGGGGATTCCGGGGCTTCGGTGTCGGGCTTTTCATCCGCAAAAGCAGCTTCAATATCGCCGGCGGCCTGCTGCAAAATCGCGTTCACCCGCACGACCTGCTCCGGCGTAATATCGGCGCGCATCATGTTTCCGCGCAGGGCATGTTTCAGACGCTGCATGGTTTCATGAATACCTTCTGCCAGATTATTACCGCGCGGACGGGAAGCCCCGGCCAGACGGGCGAAAATCACATCGACAGCGGCCTGATGTTGCGCCAGTTCCGTTTTACCGGCTTCGGTAATCTGATAGCTTTTACGCCCATTACCGGTGGCGACGGCTTCCAGGAAATCCTGTTCTTCGAGCAGCGTCAGCGTCGGGTAAATCACGCCCGGGCTTGGCACGTACAGGCCGGAAGACGCCTCTTCAATCGCTTTGATCAGCTCATAACCGTGGCTCGGTTTTTTAGCAACCAGCGCCAGCAGCACGCGGCGTAAATCACCGTGCTCAAACAGACGATGCACACCCCGATCTCCGCGACGGCCTTCACCGCGCCCGCGACCTTCACCTCTTTCACCACGACGCCCTTCGCCGCGTTCTTCACCACGATGACGACCGTCCCGGCGCAGCGCATGACGCTCGCTGTGATCGCCGTTCTGACCGTCAAAAGATGACTCATGGCGGCAATGACCGCGACGTCCTTCTTCCCTGCTACCGTGACCGCGATGGCGGCCTTCAAACATTTTGCTAAACATAGTTGATGTCCTATTTAGATATATCGAATTATTTCGATATATCTAAACTAGATCGAATTTCAAAATCTGGCAAGTCTGAATGCACATTTAGATATATCTTTTTTACATAGAAATTTAGAGCAAAAAAAAAGCGCTGAATAATCAGCGCTTTCGGTGCAGTTAAGAAACGGTGTTATTTGGCGTCAGCGAGAACTTTACTGACGATTTCCACGGCTTCTTTTTCAATTTGTTCGCGGTGTTCTGCGCCGAGGAAGCTTTCACAATAGATTTTGTACGCTTCTTCAGTACCGGACGGACGTGCGGCGAACCAGCCGTTTTTGGTCATCACTTTCAGACCACCGATAGACGCGCCGTTACCCGGGGCGTTTGTCAGACGGGCGGTGATCGGATCACCGGCCAGTGTGTCTGCTTTTACCTGTTCAGGAGAAAGTTTAGACAACGCGGCTTTCTGCGCGTGAGTCGCAGGCGCCTGAATACGGTTGTAGCTCGGTGCGCCGAAACGGGCAGCCAGTTCGTTGTAATGTTCCTGCGGGTTTTTACCGGTCACGGCGGTAATTTCTGCCGCCAGCAGGCACATGATGATCCCGTCTTTGTCGGTAGACCACGGCGTGCCGTTGAAACGCAGGAAAGAAGCCCCTGCACTTTCTTCGCCACCAAAACCGAAGCTGCCGTCAAACAGGCCATCCACGAACCATTTGAAACCGACCGGGACTTCGACCAGTTTACGGCCTAAGTCTTCAACAACGCGGTCGATCATCGCGCTGGAGACCAGCGTTTTGCCGACGGCGACGTCTTTGCCCCACTGCGGACGATGCTGGAACAGATACTGAATCGCCACCGCCAGATAATGGTTCGGGTTCATCAGACCGGCAGGCGTCACGATACCGTGGCGGTCATAGTCCGGGTCGTTAGCAAAGGCCAGATCGAATTTATCACGCAGCGCCAGTAAGCCGGCCATTGCGGATTCAGACGAGCAGTCCATGCGGATCACGCCGTCGTGGTCGAGATGCATGAAGCGGAAAGTCTGGTCAACTTCGTCGTTAACCAGCGTCAGATCCAGTTTGTAATGCTCTGCGATACGCTTCCAGTATTCGATACCGGAACCGCCGAGAGGATCCACACCCAGTTTCAGACCTGCTTTCTGAATCGCGGCCATATCCACGATGTCAGTCAGCCCTTCAACAAACGGCTGAACCAGATCCTGCGCCACCAGATGGCCACTCTTCCACGCCAGATCCAGCGACTGACGCTTGACGCCCGCGAGCTTCGCCGCCAGCAGTGCGTTAGCGCGTTTCTCAATCACAGACGTCAGATTGGTATCAGCCGGGCCGCCGTTGGTCGGGTTGTATTTAATCCCGCCATCTTCCGGTGGGTTGTGCGAAGGCGTGATGACGATGCCATCCGCCAGTGCGCCGCCGTTGCGGTTGTGCGTAAGAATGGCGTGAGACACCGCCGGTGTCGGGGTGAAACCGTTATCTTCCTGCACAATGACGTCAACGCCGTTGGCCGTCAGTACTTCCAGCACAGAGATAAACGCCGGTTCGGACAGCGCGTGGGTGTCTTTCCCCACGTAGCACGGGCCGGTTGTACCCTGCTCTTTACGCACTTCAGCAATCGCCTGCGCAATTGCCAGAATATGTGCTTCATTAAAGCTGTGACGCAACGCGCTGCCGCGGTGACCGGACGTACCGAATTTCACGGCATGAGCCGGGTTTTGCGGGTCCGGTTGCAGGACGTAATACTGTGACGCTAACTGCGCCACATTGATCAAATCGCTTTGCTGAGCAGGTTGCCCTGCACGGGGGTGATTAGCCACTGGCGTTTCTCCCAGACGCTGAAATTAGAGGGTGCCGCACACTTTCTCAGTCAGTTCCGCCGGGAACTGCATGAGTTGCATGATGTGCTCTATCATGCTGCGTTTGCGACCTGTGTTGGTATTCGTAATAACCCAATACGGCGTTCCGGGAACGTGTTTAGGTTTGGTATGGATTCCGTTTTGCAGCAAGGTTTGCTGGTCACCGGCAAAATAGGTACGCGTGCGACCCGTCAGAGAGTCGGTCGCCGTAGCAAATTCTTTAGGGTTCAGGATATACAAGGTCGACAGGATCAGCATAAAGCGGTTAACCGCTTTGGTCTGCTCTGCATATTCGTCAGACAACAACAGTTCGCGCACGGCACGGACTTTTTCACGCGACGTAGGCGCGGCGGCGGCGGCAGGTTTTTCCTGTGCGACGGTTCCGGCAATAACGGCTGTCGTGACGGGTGCGGCAGGAGCGGTCTGGCCGGCAGTAAATTTCAACATACGGCGCAAAATATCAGACGCACTTTCACCGATTGCTTGCGTGTGGCTGGCAATGTAGCGGTAGAGTTCTTCGTCAACCTCAATAGTTTTCATTTTTATCCAGTACTGTTTTTTCTACTAAATTCATTCAAAAGGATTATACAAATTTCTACGCGTTCACAAACAGATGAATTGTGTCGCTAAGCAAAAAGCAGATTACTTCCCGTTTTCGCAGCCGACAGTCTGTTCTGTCCCACGTTGTCAAATCCCGCTCAGGCATCTGGCAGAAACTTTCTGTTTTAAAAAAATCATCCGCCACTCATGATAACCTAATGAGATTGTTTATCTGTATGAACTTCGCCATGAAATTACATTATCGCCTGCAAGAACCTGAAGCCGACGGCAGCAATGCGCTGCCGGTTCTCCTGATCCACGGGTTGTTCGGAACCCTTGATAATCTGGGCATTCTGGCCCGTGACCTGAAACAACAGCATAGCGTGTTGCAGGTTGATTTGCGTAACCATGGCCAGTCCGGGCGTTCACCGGAAATGTCCTACGCCGCGATGGCGCAGGATTTAATGGAAACGTTAGATGAAGTCGGTTTCCAAAAATTCATCGTAATCGGCCATTCCATGGGCGGAAAAGCGGCTATGGCACTGACGGCGCTGATCCCCGAAAGAATTGAGAAGCTCATCGCCATTGATATCGCGCCGGTGGATTATCACGTCCGTCGCCACGATGAGATTTTTGCCGCCATTAATGCCGTCACCGAAGCCGGATTGCGCGACCGCTCTTCCGCCACCGAATGTATGCATCAGTATATAAAGGAAGACGGCGTGATTCAGTTTTTGCTGAAATCTTTCCAGCAGGGAGAATGGCGTTTCAATGTGCCGGTTCTGCTGAATGAGTACGCAAAAATTGTCGGCTGGGAAGAGGTCCCGGCGTGGAGGCGTCCGGCGCTGTTCATCCGCGGCGGTGATTCACCTTATGTGCAGGACGCCTATCGTGAAAATATTGCCCGCCAGTTCCCGCAGGCAAAAGCCTATGTGGTCGCAGGAGCCGGTCATTGGGTGCATGCGGAAAAACCTGATGCGGTGCTGCGCGCTGTGCACCGATTCATCGATGCGGCCTGAGGTTTAACATCCTGGGGATAAATTGTGCAAAAAGCCTGCACAACTTCGAAAGTTATCATGAAATCAGGGCTATTAAGCGTTGTGAACCCCAGGCGCGCCAGTGTATGATTGCGCGCTATAATTTTGCCGCCCGTTTTACTCAGGTTGAGTGGCGGGAGGTGAATTGGGTCAGGGTTTCTTAGCCCGAAATGTGTGAAACGCTCGTCAGGAATCGGCTTGCCGTTTTCCGATGTAAAAACTTCCCTGGTTGTACCGCTACCTATGGCAAAAGAACAACTGGATCGCACGACGATTGATCTGTTCGCAGATGACCGCCGTCCGGGGCGTCCAAAAACTAATCCGCTTTCCCGTGATGAACAGCTCAGGATCAATAAGCGCAACCAGTTACGCCGCGATAAAGCGAGCGGCCTGCGTCGCGTGGAGCTGAAAATGAACGCCGATGCTGTTGATACGCTCAATAAGCTGGCAGAAGAACGCAATATCAGCCGTAGCGAATTGATTGAAGAGATGCTGCTGTCGCACCTTAACGGTCATGAAGGCTGATTGAAAAACGGGTAACCCTCTCAGGCTACCCGTTTGTTTTTTCTAATTCTTTACTTCCTGCTTCTTACTCAGAACGTTTCCCAGTTTTCAGAACTCTTCGCTGAAATCATGCCTGTATCCGGGCGCAATAATGGCGCTGAAACAGCTTTCGCAGACCGTGACGTCACGTTAGTGACAACGTCTTTTAACTTAAAGGTTGCGACTGCATTGTTGAGTAATGACGCCTGCTCTTCCAGAGATACCGCGGCGTGTGATGCCTGCTCGACCAGCGCGGCGTTTTGCTGCGTTACGCTGTCCATCTGCGTTACCGCAACGGCAACCTGGCTGATGCCTTTACTTTGTTCATCAGACGCGGAAGCAATTTCAGCCATGATATCGGTGACGTGCGTAATGGAGCGCACGACTTCATTCATTGTCTGACCGGCGTTTTCGACCAGTTTAGAACCGCTGTCAACGCGGGAAACCGATTCGCTGATAAGCGATTCAATTTCTTTCGCTGCCTGCGCACTGCGCTGGGCCAGATTACGCACTTCGCTGGCAACCACCGCAAATCCACGCCCCTGCTCGCCCGCGCGCGCTGCTTCTACTGCGGCATTCAGCGCCAGAATGTTAGTCTGGAAGGCAATGCTGTTGATTACAGAGGTAATTTCCGCGATTTTCTTCGAACTGCCGGAGATATCTTTCATGGTACTGACGACATCAGCCACAATGTTGCCGCCCTTTTGCGCGGTAGAAGACGCTTCCATCACCAGCTGGCTCGCGTGATGCGCGTTGTCCGCATTGTGTTTCACCGTTGCCGTCAGTTCTTCCATACTGGCTGCGGTTTCTTCCAGTGCGGATGCCTGTTCTTCGGTGCGGGAAGATAAATCGTTATTCCCGGCAGAAATTTCAGACGCGCCCTGATAGATGTGGTTAGTACAGTTACGGATAGTCTGAACGGTATTGGCCAGGCTTGACTGCATCACGTTGAGTAACGGGATCAGTTTGCCCGCACAGTTTTTACCAAACTCTTCCAGATAATGCGTCAGATCGCCGCTGGCGATAACAGCGAAGTGATCACGGATTTTATCCAGCGGTTTCACCAGCGCCATCACCAGATAACGATCCGTCAGAAGCAGAATAATCAGGCCGATTGAAAAAGCGGTCAGCAGGATAACTTTGCTGTAATAAGTCAGATGGTTAGACTGGGTCTGAGCAGCCTCGAAATCAACCGCAATCTGCCCGCTGACCTTCGTCATTGATACGCCAAAATTACGGCTCAGGGCAGGGACGGTATCATTGGACAGCTGATTATAAGTATCGTAATTCTTGCCACTTGCCGCTGCATAAAGAGGTGCAACGCCCTGCGTCACCAGAGTTTCCCAACTGGAGATCAACTCCTGAACCGAGGCATCGTCTAACCCCGGATGCGGAGTCGTTTTAAAGCTTGCCAGAGCCTGAGAAAGACCATCAAGTGATTGTTTTGCCGTATCAAAAATTTCCGGCCCTTTTGACGGGTCGGCCTGGTTCTGAGATACGGCACGGCTTAAGCGGGTCACGGTGCGAAAATACTGATCGTTTCCTTTACTGATCAGCGCCATATTGTTGACCAGCTCAGTACTATTCTTGGTATTTTGCGTCAGCGTATTCAGGGATGAGACGGTGTAAATAGAGACACTGGCCCACATGACACAAAAGATGCCAAGAATGGTTAATAAAGCGGCCCTGATGGTGATATTTTTTAAAAACTGCACGGTATGCCTCTCTCGAAACAGAACTGTTTCTGGTCTGAGGATTGACGGGGATGCGGAGAATCAAGACAGGTAGCCGGCAGGCTTTTGCCCCCGGACATGTTTGAACACCTCTCCGGGCATCGATTTCTTTATTATGTTGAGATTCCTCTCGCATCATCTATCGGCGGGTTATTCTCAAAATTTAGTATTGTGAGAACATATTTCTTAATTTTGCTTTTGACCTCAATAAGTTTGTGGTTAATGCAATGCAACTGAAAGCACACGAAGGCGATAACACTTAAAAAGATTGCCCGATAAACTTATCCACCAGTTAAGAAGGCGAGCTGAAACATATTCTCCGCCTCGCGAGTTTGCTATCATCTGCGTTATTATTGCCTGCAATGCAGAGCACTTCATTGAGAACAAGAGGTTAGGTAATCTTATGGCCGTAGTGGGTATCTTCTTTGGATCCGATACAGGTAACACCGAAAACATCGCGAAAATGATCCAAAAGCAATTGGGTAAAGATGTTGCAGAGGTGCATGACATTGCGAAGAGCAGCAAAGAGGATCTGGAAAAATTCGACATTTTGCTGATCGGAATTCCAACCTGGTATTACGGCGAAGCGCAGTGTGACTGGGACGACTTTTTCCCGACGCTGGAAGAGATAGATTTCGACGGTAAGCTGGTCGCGCTGTTTGGCTGTGGCGACCAGGAAGACTATGCCGAATACTTCTGTGATGCGCTGGGTACCGTGCGTGACATCATTGAGCCACGCGGTGCAGTGATTGTTGGACACTGGCCAACCGAAGGCTATCACTTTGAAGCATCAAAAGGTCTGGCAGATGATAAACACTTCATCGGGCTGGCAATTGACGAAGATCGTCAGCCTGAGCTGACCAACGAACGTGTTGACGCATGGGTCAAACAGATTAAAGAAGAACTGAGCCTTTCAGAAATTATTGGCTAAAAACCCTGTTGGCCCTGAGGATTTATTCTACAATTGAAGGGCCAAACTATTACTGAAATTAACAATTTAACCGCTACAAAATTGTAACTTTCGGTGGTATCAAGGTACACTGAGTTCATCTGTTTTTTCTATCGATCAAGTCGTTGCATTATCGAATGTGACAGGCATTTTGTGATCTTTATTAACAGGCTGTCGTTTTTGGGAATTGGTACACTTCCCTTAAGCGAAGAATCCTTAAACGACAAATTTTTGTGCCGCCGATGCCACAGGCTGCATGCCTCAACTTGATTAGCACATAGTAACAGGACTGAATCCGCATGACTGACAACAACACCGCACTGAAGAAAGCCGGCTTAAAAGTCACGCTTCCGCGCCTCAAAATCCTGGAAGTGCTGCAAGCGCCGGAAGGTCATCACGTTAGTGCGGAAGATCTGTACAAACAACTGATTGATATGGGTGAAGAAATTGGCCTGGCGACGGTTTACCGCGTACTGAACCAGTTTGATGATGCCGGTATCGTTACCCGTCATAACTTCGAAGGCGGGAAATCTGTTTTCGAACTGACTCAGCAACATCACCATGATCACCTGATCTGCCTCGATTGCGGCCGCGTTATTGAATTCCGCGACGAATACATTGAAGGCCGTCAGCGTGAGATTGCGAAGAAACACGGTATCAAACTGACCAACCACAGCCTGTACTTGTACGGCCACTGTGAAACAGGTGATTGTCGCGAAGATGAATCTTTGCATAATGATAAACCTGCGCAGTAATCTGCACGGTCAGTCTGAATAAATTAACCGCTGAAAGGCGGTTTTTTTATGTCTTCGATTCAGGCGGAGAGTTAAAACGCAAAACCCCGGCAAGCCGGGGTTTGTTGTTTCTTTATATCAGGAGCCAAAATCTGAATTCAGTGTTCACGTCCTGTTAATTGGTTGGCTTTGGCGAATTGTTAGAACGAATTTCCTGCCAGATTTTGCCGCAGTCTGCCGCGAAAGCCTGGCCATCGCCGGTTTTACGCGCAGTCAGACAGCGCTGATAATCCACAACACGCACGGTTTCCTGCTCGGCAAACTGCTTGTGCTCCTGTTCCTGTTTCAGAACATCAAGAATGGTCTGGCACGACGCCACTTTGTCCGGCGAGCCTTCTGCTTTTATGATGCAGTTGCTGTACGCCTGACGCAGTTTCGCATTTTCGGTTTGCGTAGCCGTTGGTGCACAACCTGCCAGCAACAGGGAAGTCCCGACCATCATCAGTAATTTATTCATCGGTTTAGTGTCCTCAGAAAATAGTGAATGGAGCGATAACGATGAATTTCACGTCTTTTTCATCTTGGAAAATGTTGCCGTAACCGCCGCCCCAGCTCGGGATATCCGAGTGGTTGTCGTACTGGGTGTAATGCAGTTTGAACAGCGTACCTTTCGCGCGACCTTCCTGAATGGTGTACAGCGCATCAAGGCTCCAGGCACTTTCTTTCAGGCGCTGGCTCTGATCATAGATTGGATTGGTACTCGGTTTGGCATCCCACGCGTAAACATAAGAACCGCCCACTGCGAAGCCCGGCAGATCCCATTTTGCCAGATCGTATAACACACCAGCGTAAACCGCTTTTTCGCCGTTGGCGTTGAAGTCAGAACGGTTATCCCACCACACATCAAGACGTCCGTTTGAAGAAGAATACGTCGGGGTCATGCGCTGTAAAAAATACCCCTGATTCCCCTCAGCTTTGACCATCGTCCCTTCCAGACGCCAGTTGAACTGGCCAGTGGTGTAACCGAAAGTCAGTGCCTGCAACCAGGCTAAACCGTCATACAGGCTATTCGGATCGTTCTGGTTGCTGATACGATCTTCGGCGCCGTAGAACTGGTAGCTGGTAGTGAGCGGATTGCCCATCAGATCAATTTTGTACGACGCTTTGGCGAAGTACTGATCGACGTAACTTTCAGCCTGACCGAAAGCCGCTTCCAGCACGAGATCATTTTTGAAGTCGTATTTCGCACCCAGCGAGTGAATATAGGAAACACCGGTTTTCTTGTCGTTCTGACGGAAATCATCCATTTCCAGATGCCACGGCGATTTGTATTCATCCGCCCACATGTAGGAGAAACTCAGCTCGCCCGGATCGCCAAAATCATGTTTATACCCGGCTTCGGCACCGCGATAGGTACCCGGCATAAAGCTCCAGTGCGGGGCGATCAGCGTTTGTCCGGTGGGCTGAATGTAACCGGCATGACCCCAGAATCCGCCGTATTTGAATTTACCGGCGGCTTTGTAGAGGCTGACGCCGCCTTTATCGCCGGAGTAGTCTTCGTCATACGCATGGTTTTTGGAGGAGAACGCGATTTCGTTCGGGTGGCCGCTGTCGCTGGCTTCGGCTAATTCGATCGCGGTAAATGCGGCGACGTCGATACCGAACATATCCCAGGCGTAGCCGGAGGAGAAATCGAGATTCAGGTTAGCGGTCGAGTGCGAAAGGTTGGTGGCATATTTATCGTAATCGGGGTTATTCACCGTGACTTTTGTGCCGTCAGGGCGGGTTTCTTCTTTCGTTTTGTTCAAATCTTTGCGGTCGCGTTCGCGCTGCCAGTAATACACACCACCGGTCAGTGTCGAATCATCAATAAAGCCAGCCGCTCTGGCCTCTTCAGGGAACATCATTCCGCCGCCCAACAAAGTGCCAGCCAGCGTGTACATCACAGGTTTCAGGTAAGCCGATCCCCTGCCCCTGTTAAGGTGCTTATGCATAGAAATTCCTCATTTTGACTAAAAAACGTGCAAAACCCAAACGGGTATTAAAAGCGGCCGCCAGAGGCGTAACCGTATAAAGCAGGATCAAGAGTATTTTTCGCGACGCGAATTATCAATGAGTAATTAAACCCTGGTAGCTGAAGTATGACAAAGTGCACATAAAGATGAAAAAGTGTAACAAACGAGGAATACGAAGGATTAAATCAGTGGACTCTGGTAATCGATAACTAAAACAGATAATTAAGTAAAAACTGTCTTGGTTTAAACGTTTCAGCACTCTGATATTCGGAAAGGAAGGTCCTAAAAAGTAAACATGAAAAATGCATTAATTCGCGATGAAAAAGAAAATTACGTGAATTTCTGACATAAAAAACGCAGCCGGAGCTGCGTTTAGCAATCATTCATCGGTGAATTACGCGACGGGTTTTGATTCCCAGGTATCACGCAAGCCAACGGTACGGTTGAAGACCAGATTTTCAGCGCTGGAATAGCGGCTGTCAGCACAGAAGTAACCTTCACGTTCGAACTGCAGGCTGATTTCAGCCTGAGCAGCCACCAGAGAAGGCTCAACGAAACCGTGCGCGATCACCAGGGATTCCGGGTTGATCGTGGTCAGGAAGTCTTCTGCCTGGCCCGGGTTTGCCACGCTGAACAGACGGTCATACAGACGGAATTCCGCCGGTTTGCCTTCAGTAGCGGAAACCCAGTGGATCACACCTTTCACCTTGCGGCCATCGGCAGGATCTTTGCTCAGCGTTTCGATGTCGTATGAGCAGAAGATCGTTGTCACATTACCTTCGGCATCTTTCTCAATGCGTTCAGCTTTGATGACATACGCATTGCGCAGACGAACTTCTTTGCCCAGCACCAGACGTTTGTACTGTTTGTTCGCTTCTTCGCGGAAATCGGCCTGATCGATATAAATCTCACGGGTGAACGGCACTTCACGTGTACCCATCTCCGGTTTGCTCGGATGATTAGGCATTTTCACCATCTGCACGTCATCACCGGTAAAGTTCTCAATGATCACTTTAACCGGATTGATGACAGCCATGGCGCGCGGTGCGTTTTCGTTCAGATCATCACGAATACAAGACTCCAGCGCCATCATTTCGACGTTGTTATCCTGTTTTGTTACGCCGATACGGCGGCAGAATTCACGAATAGAAGCGGCGGTATAGCCACGGCGACGCAGACCAGAAACGGTCGGCATACGCGGGTCGTCCCAGCCTTCCACGATTTTATCCGTCACCAGCAGGTTCAGCTTACGCTTGGACATGATGGAATATTCGAGATTCAGACGGGAGAATTCGTACTGACGCGGGTGGCATGGGATCGTGATGTTGTCGAGAACCCAGTCGTACAGACGGCGATTGTCCTGGAATTCCAGCGTACACAGCGAATGGGTGATCCCTTCCAGCGCATCGGAAATGCAGTGGGTGAAATCATACATCGGATAGATGCACCATTTTTTGCCGGTCTGATGGTGTTCCGCAAATTTAATACGGTAGAGAACCGGATCGCGCATAACGAAGAATGGCGACGCCATATCGATTTTTGCACGCAGACACGCCGCGCCTTCAGCGAATTCGCCGCTGCGCATTTTTTCGAACAGCGCGATGTTTTCTTCTACGCTGCGATCGCGGTACGGGCTGTTCTTGCCCGGAGATGTCAGCGAGCCACGGTATTCGCGGATTTCATCCGGAGACAGTTCGTCAACGTAAGCCAGACCTTTATTGATCAGCTCCAGCGCGTAACCGTGCAGTTGATCGAAGTAGTCGGAAGAATAGTGAATATCACCGCTCCAGCCGAAACCTAACCACTGGACGTCGTGTTTGATCGACTCAACGAATTCGATGTCTTCTTTTGCCGGGTTGGTATCGTCAAAACGCAGGTTGCACTGCCCCTGATAGTCTTGCGCAATACCGAAGTTCAGGCAGATAGACTTCGCATGGCCGATATGCAGATAACCATTAGGCTCGGGCGGGAAACGGGTATGAACGGTATTGTGTTTCCCGGTCGCCAGATCTTCATCAATAATCTGACGGATAAAATTTGTTGGGCGGGCTTCAGCCTCACTCATTGTGCAATTCCTCTACGCAACATTGACTCTACAGATAACCTGTTATGTTCCAACAAGCCACGTCGGGAAACAACCGTTAGTTGCATAAAATCGTGGTTATCTGCATACCGCGTGTCCGTAAACAATAAAAAACGGGAAGAGATTGCTCTCTTCCCGCTAAGACTTAACTCAACTGAATCGGCGTCAGGAAATTATTTACCCTGAATCTCAAACAGTTTGGTCTGACCGGCTACGACTGAACCGCTGGCCAGTGAAATCACACCGGTGTAATCATCGATGTTGCTGACCACAACCGGGCTAATCATTGAGCGCGCGTTAGCGTTCAGATAAGCCAGATCAAGTTCCAGTACAGGCTGACCGGCAGCAACCGTCGCGCCTTCTTCGACCAGTCGGGTGAAGCCCTGACCGTTGAGCGTGACCGTGTCGATGCCCATGTGCACCACGATTTCAGCGCCGGAAGTGGTTTCCAGGCAGAACGCATGGTTGGTATTGAAGATTTTTACCACGGTACCCGCAGCCGGTGCCACGACGGTTTTATCCGTCGGACGAATTGCCACGCCGTCGCCGACGGCTTTGCTGGCGAAGGCTTCATCTGGCACCTGATCCAGCGCCACGATGTCACCGGTAACCGGCGCAACCAGTGTTTCAACGACCGCTTTAACGCTGTTCGGCACCGCCTGTGGCACCGCTTTGGCGGTCACTGGCGCGGTTGCGCTGCCTGCGGCAACCGGGCCGCGCGCCATCACTTTCTTCATTGCATCAGCCAGAGATTCTGCTTTTGCACCGACAATAACCTGAATGCTTTGTTTGTTCAGGCGAACAATACCGGACGCCCCCAGACGTTTACAGGCAGCATCATCAACAGTACCGGCATCTTTCACATTCAGACGCAGACGGGTGATACAGGCATCAATCCCTTTGAAGTTATCAGAACCGCCCAGTGCGCTGATGTAGCTTGCCGCCAGCTGGTTCAGGCCTTCTTCGGTATTGCTGTTTGCTTCCGGCTCACCGATATGCTCGGCGTCGTCTTCACGGCCCGGCGTTTTCAGGTTGAACATGCGGATAATCACGCTGAACAGTACGAAGTAGATGACGAAGAATACAACGCCCATCACCAGCAACATCCAGACGTTTTTACTTGCCGCTGGCAGGTTGTACATCAACGCATAGTCAATCGCACCCGCAGAGAAGGAGAAGCCGGCGTGGATACCCAGCGCGGTGGCAACGTACAGGCTGATCCCGGTCAGGATGGCGTGGACTAAATACAACAATGGGGCAAGGAACATGAACAGGAATTCTAACGGCTCAGTCACACCGGTCAGGAATGCAGTCACCGCAACGGAGACCAGCATACCGCCCACCAATGGACGACGTTCTTTAGGTGCTGCGAAGTACATTGCGCACGCTGCGCCTGGCAGACCAAACATCATGATTGGGAAGAAGCCGGACATGAACATCCCTGCGGTGCCATCACCTGCGTAGAAGCGGTTGATGTCGCCATGGAATACTGTGCCTGCTGCGTTGGTGAAATCACCAATCTGGAACCATGCGATGGTGTTCAGCACCTGATGCAGACCGGTTGGGATCAGCAAACGGTTTACGAAACCGAAGATACCCGCACCGAATGCGCCTGCGCCTACGATCCACTCACCACCGGCGCGGATTGCATCCTGCACAGGAGGCCAGACGTAACCGAAGATCGCGGCCAGAATCAGACAGAAGAAGCCCGTTGCGATAGGAACGAAACGTTTCCCACCGAAGAAGCTCAGGAAATCAGGAAGTTTGATATCAGACCAGCGGTTGTAAACCATACCGCCGACCAGACCGGTGATGATACCTGCCAGAACGCCCATGTTGACGGCCGGGTTGATGGTAATCATTGCCTTCGTCAGGATGAAATAGCCAATACCGCCCGCTAATGCAGCAGCACCTGCGCTGTCTTTAGACCAGCTTGATGCCACGCCAATGGCAAAAATCAGGGCCAGGTTATCGAAGATCCCGCCACCCGCTTGTGCGATGAAAGGCATGTTAAGTAGATCTGGCTGACCGAAACGCAGCAATAAAGCAGCGACCGGCAATACGGCTATCGGCAGCTGAAGCGCTCTGCCTAAACGCTGAAAGAATCCAAGAATATTCACATTTCCCCCTATCCGCCGTCAGGCGAATCACCTAAGTAGTTTAATTAGTATGGTTACTACCTTTACATTTACCGTTCCGATTTAACCAACTGCACTTTTAACCAACAGCACTGCGAGTGTAAAAAGATTATTTCGTATCGCAAATTAAAACCTCTCTTTTTGTGATAATTATCACCAAAAAGAGGTCATAACATGCCATCAGACTGGTCAAGACACAAAACTTATTTTATCATTAAAAAAATCTAGACGGCATTGTGCCAGTCATAAACCACCTCGGTGGTTTACGCTTAACAAGACCGCCTTTGAACTGACGAACTTAGTTTTTACTTTGACTACGTGTATCCGCAGTTATTGACGTTGCAGGAAGACGGCAATCGAGTAAATCCCGATGAGCTTACGCAGGTAAGTGATTCGGGTGAACGAGAGCAGCCAACGCCCTGCAAGGTCAAGGACAAAGGATATCAACAGTATATTCAATATTCTGAAACTAGAGGTACGTGATGAGACTAATTCCTTTAAACACCACCACTGAAGTTGGCAAATGGGCTGCACGTCATATCGTTGAGCGTATCAACGCTTTCAACCCCACTGCCGACCGCCCGTTCATTTTGGGCTTACCTACCGGCGGCACCCCACTCGAAGCTTACAAACATTTAATCGCCATGCATAAAGCAGGCCAGGTTAGCTTCAAGAACGTGGTGACTTTCAACATGGACGAATATGTTGGCTTACCGCAGGAACACCCTGAAAGCTATCATACTTTCATGTATAAAAATTTCTTTGATCATGTAGATATTCCCCGTGAAAACATCAACTTACTGAACGGGAATGCACCAGACGTCAACGAAGAATGCCGTCAGTACGAAGCAAAAATTAAGTCTTACGGTAAAATTCACCTGTTCATGGGTGGCGTGGGCAACGACGGGCACATTGCCTTCAACGAACCGGCATCTTCACTGGCTTCACGCACCCGTATCAAAACCCTGACACACGAAACCCGCATCGCTAACTCCCGTTTCTTCGACAATGACGTCTCTCAGGTGCCAAAATACGCCCTGACCGTTGGCGTAGGCACACTGCTGGATGCAGAAGAAGTGATGATTTTGGTGACAAGCCACGCGAAGGCGCAGGCACTTGAAGCCGCCGTCGAAGGCAACATTAACCACATGTGGACCATCAGCTGCCTGCAATTGCACGCAAAAGCCGTTATGGTGTGTGACGAGCCGTCCACCATGGAACTGAAAGTCAAAACTGTTAAATATTTCCGCGAGTTAGAAGCGGAAAATATGAAAAACCTTTAACAAAATTTATGCCCAAAGCCAGTCGCGTTGCAGCAAGGCGGCAACGACGCGAATCTCCGGGAGCTTACTGAAGTAAGTGACCGGAGTGAGTGAGGCAGCCAACGCAGAAGCAGCGTGACTGGAGAAGGGCAAGCGAACAAGGGGGCATGATGTACGCTTTGATTAACGGCCGGGTATATACCGGCCACGACGTTCTGGATAACCATGCGGTCGTGATTGCCGATGGCAAAATCGAACGTGTCTGCGCGGTCAGCGAGCTGCCGGACAATGTGGAAACCCGCGATCTGGACGGTGCCATTCTTGCCCCCGGATTTATCGACCTGCAACTTAATGGTTGTGGCGGCGTGCAGTTCAACGATTCACTGGAAGCGATTTCCGTAGAAACGTTAGAAATCATGCAGAAAGCCAACGAAAAATCCGGCTGTACCAGTTTTTTACCTACGCTGATCACCTGTAGCGATGACTACATGAAGCACGGCGTCAGCGTAATGCGCACGTATCTGGAAAAATATCCGAATCAGGCGCTGGGTCTGCATCTTGAAGGCCCGTATCTGAGCCCGTTGAAAAAAGGCACTCACAATCCGGCCTTTATCCGCAAGCCTGACAGCGCGATGATTGATTTTCTGTGTGAAAATGCCGATGTGATCACTCAACTGACGCTTGCGCCGGAACAGGTTGATGCCCGCTATATCCGCCAGTTGCGCGCTGCCGGTATTGTTATTTCCGCCGGCCACTCTAATTCGACATATGCTGAAGCCCGCGCCGGTTTTGCGGCCGGTATCAGCTTCGCAACGCACCTTTATAATGCAATGCCGGCGATTACAGGTCGTCAGCCTGGCCTGATTGGTGCAATTTTCGATACACCGGAAGTGTATACCGGTGTGATTGCGGACGGTTTGCACGTCGATTACGCCAATATTCGCAACGCGAAAAAGCTCAAAGGCGAGAAACTGGTACTGGTCACCGACGCCACTGCGCCAGCGGGTGCAAATATTGATGAGTTCATTTTTGCCGGTAAAACAATATACTACCGTGACGGACTCTGTGTGGACGAAAACGGAACACTGAGCGGCTCTGCGCTGACCATGATTGAAGCAGTTCAAAACAGCGTCGAACATGTCGGCATTGCACTGGATGAAACGTTGCGTATGGCATCGCTTTATCCGGCCCGCGCGATTGGCCTCGACGGCCAGCTGGGCAGCATTGAAGCAGGCAAAGTCGCCAACCTCACCGCGTTCACTCATGATTTTAAAATCACAAAAACTATCGTTAATGGTGACGAAGTTTAATTGAGCGGATAACAGCATTGATGACAACTGGCGGACAGCAGGCACAAATCGGCAACGTTGATCTGGTTAAGCAGTTAAACGGCGCGGCGGTTTACCGCCTGATTGACCAACAAGGGCCCATTTCGCGCATTCAAATCGCCGACATGAGCCAGTTAGCGCCCGCCAGTGTCACCAAAATTACCCGACAGTTACTCGAGCGCGGGCTGATAAAAGAAGTGGATCAGCAGGCTTCCACCGGGGGACGCCGCGCTATTTCAATCATCACCGAAACCCGTCCTTTTCATACCATCGCCGTTCGTCTTGGTCGCCATGACGCGACCATCACGCTCTACGATCTCAGTGCCAAATCACTGGCCGAACAGCATTATTCCCTGCCAGAACGTACACAGGAAACGCTCGAGAACGCCTTATTTGAGTCGATCGCGCAATTTATCGAACTGAATCAGCGCAAAATTCGCGAGCTGATAGCCATTTCCGTGATCCTGCCAGGCCTCGTCGATCCGAATAAAGGCATCGTCCGCTACATGCCGCATATCAGCGTCGGCGCGTGGAAATTAGTCGATGCACTGGAAGCCAGATTCAAAGTCACCAGTTTTGTCGGCCACGATATCCGCAGCCTGGCACTGGCCGAGCACTATTTTGGAGCAACCCGCGACTGCCAGGACTCCATTTTGGTTCGTCTGCACCGGGGAACCGGCGCAGGAATTATCGTTAACGGGCAGATTTTCCTCGGCAGCAACGGCAACGTAGGCGAAATCGGCCATATTCAGATCGACCCGCTGGGCGAACGGTGCCATTGCGGCAACTTCGGCTGTCTGGAAACGGTCGCTGCGAATGCCGCCATCGAAAACCGTGTACGCCATCTGCTCACGCAGGGTTACGCCAGCAAACTCAGCCTTAACGACTGCTCAATTTCCGCGATCTGTAAAGCCGCCAACCGCCATGATGCGCTGGCTACCGAAGTGATTGAACACGTGGGCCGTCAGCTTGGCAAAGGCGTTTCCATCGCTATCAACCTGTTTAATCCGCAAAAAGTGGTGATTGCCGGTGAAATTACTGAAGCGGATAAAGTCCTGCTGCCGGCTATCCAAAATTGCATTAATGCTCAGGTTTTGAAAGATTTCCGCCGCAATTTGCCGGTTGTGACTTCCGCGCTTAACCATCAGTCCGCGATTGGTGCGTTTGCGCTGGTCAAACGGGCTATGCTGAATGGCGTTCTGTTGCAGCGTCTGATGGAAAATTAAGACGTGCTATAGTAGAGGGCTGCCAGGAATGGGGCTGAAAATGTGGGTTTGGAAATCATGACAATAAAGAATGTAATCTGTGACATTGATGGCGTGCTGTTGCACGACAACACAGCTGTACCCGGCGCCGATCGCTTTCTGGCCCGAATTCAGGAACAGGGAATGCCTCTGGTCATTCTCACCAACTACCCTTCCCAAACCGCTCAGGATCTGGCAAACCGCTTCAGCGCTGCCGGTCTTGAAGTGCCGGAAAGCGCGTTCTTCACGTCCGCGATGGCGACGGCTGATTTCCTGAAACGTCAGGAAGGCAAAAAAGCTTACGTCGTTGGCGAAGGCGCTCTGATCCACGAACTGTATAAAGCGGGTTTTACCATCACAGATATCAACCCTGATTTTGTGATCGTCGGCGAAACGCGTTCGTACAACTGGGACATGATCCATAAAGCGGCCTATTTCGTGGCGAACGGTGCGCGTTTTATTGCGACAAACCCGGACAATCACGGCCACGGTTTCGTTCCTGCCTGCGGCGCGTTATGCGCGCCGATTGAGAAAATCACCGGACGTAAGCCGTTTTATGTCGGCAAACCGAGCCCGTGGATTATCCGTTCTGCCCTGAATAAAATGCAGGCACATTCAGAAGGTACGGTCATCGTTGGCGATAACCTGCGAACTGACATTCTGGCCGGTTTTCAGGCGGGTCTGGAAACGATCCTGGTGCTGAGCGGTGTTTCTTCACTGAACGATATTGAAGGAATGCCTTTCCGCCCGACCTGGATTTATCCTTCAGTCGCGGATATCGATATCATCTGACCGCGTCGGGTAAGCCTGTGAAAACGAGTCTGAATCTGCATTCAGGCTCGTTTTTTTTTACCTTGCTGACTGATTTTTATCCGTTTTTTTGTTTTTTTGAATTCCCACCAATTTTTCGGCATTAAATTGATAATCCATCAACGAAAAAGCCATTAAATTGAACATCCGCTAACAAACCAGCCTCACCAACACACTATTTATCAGAAGAGCGTTAAACCGCTTGCACAACACAGGGGTTTTGACGCATTTTCATAGTCAGCAACGCAACAAAGCCTGACTAAAACTGAAAGAACGGCAACGTTGATCCTCATTCGCAAACATAAAAATGACAGCCAGAGAAACGTCGTTAGGGAGATAGAAATATGTGTTCAATTTTCGGTGTGCTCGATATCAAAACTGACTCCGTCGAGCTGCGCAAAAAAGCGCTGGAACTCTCGCGCCTGATGCGTCACCGCGGGCCTGACTGGTCCGGCGTGTTCGCCAGCGACAAAGCGATTCTGTGCCATGAGCGTCTGTCGATTGTCGACGTGAACAACGGCGCACAGCCTTTGTACAACGCAGCACATACCCACGTTCTGGCTGTAAACGGCGAAATCTACAACCATCAGGCTCTGCGCGCTGAATTGGGCGACAAGTATGAGTTCCAAACCGCGTCTGACTGTGAAGTCATTCTGGCGCTGTACCAGGAAAAAGGCCCTGATTTCCTCGATGAGTTGCAAGGCATGTTCGCCTTCATTCTGTATGACACAGAAAAAGACGCGTACCTGATTGGCCGCGACCACCTGGGCATCATCCCGCTTTACATGGGTTATGACGAACACGGCAACATGTACGTGGCGTCTGAAATGAAAGCGCTGGTGCCGGTTTGCCGCACCATCAAAGAATTCCCGGCGGGCAGCTATCTGTGGAGCCAGGACGGCGAAATCCGTGAATATTACCAGCGTGACTGGTTCGATTTCGAAAACGTCAAAGACAACGTTACTGACGCTGCGGCACTGAAAGACGCGTTGGAAGAATCAGTGAAAAGCCATTTGATGTCTGACGTGCCTTACGGCGTGCTGCTGTCCGGTGGTCTGGATTCTTCCGTAATTTCAGCGATTACCAAGAAATTTGCCGGTCGCCGTATTGAAGATAAAGATCAGAGTGAAGCCTGGTGGCCACAGTTGCACTCCTTCGCGGTCGGTCTGGAAGGCTCCCCGGATTTACGCGCTGCTCAGGAAGTCGCAAACCATTTAGGCACCGTGCACCATGAAATTCACTTCACCGTGCAGGAAGGTCTGGATGCCATCCGTGACGTGATTTATCACATCGAAACTTACGACGTAACCACCATTCGTGCGTCAACGCCAATGTATCTGATGTCCCGCAAGATCAAAGCGATGGGCATTAAAATGGTGTTGTCCGGCGAAGGTGCCGACGAAGTGCTGGGTGGTTACCTGTACTTCCATAAAGCGCCGAACGCGAAAGAATTCCACGAAGAAACCGTGCGTAAATTGCTGGCCCTGCACATGTATGACTGTGCCCGTGCCAACAAAGCCATGTCCGCCTGGGGTGTTGAAGCCCGCGTACCGTTCCTGGATAAAAAATTCCTCGACGTCGCAATGCGCATCAACCCGAAAGACAAAATGTGCGGCAACGGCAAAATGGAAAAACATATCCTGCGCGAATGTTTTGAATCTTATCTGCCACACAGCGTTGCATGGCGCCAGAAAGAACAGTTCTCTGACGGCGTGGGCTACAGCTGGATCGATACGTTAAAAGAAGTCGCGTCTCAGCAGATTACCGATCAACAGCTCGAAACTGCGCATTTCCGTTTCCCGTACAACACGCCGACGTCTAAAGAAGGCTACCTGTACCGCACCATTTTCGAAGAACTGTTCCCGGTTCCAAGCGCGGCAGAATGTGTTCCTGGCGGTCCGTCAGTGGCCTGTTCTTCAGCGAAAGCCATCGAATGGGATGAAGCATTCAAAAACATGGATGACCCTTCTGGCCGTGCGGTTGGCGTTCACCAGTCAGCGTATAAATAAGCCTTTACCGGTTATTCTTCATGAAGCAAGCGGGCCTTTTCAGGCCCGTTTTTTTATGGGTAAAGCCAGTAAAAATAATGTCTTTTGCCCAATTAATCACCAGAGTGGTTATAAGCCAGACAAATGGACGCTCTCACGCCTTTTTCTCCAAAAAAGGTGTTGACGCAAAACGGTCATATACGCATAATGCGCCCCGCAACGCCGATGAAGGTAGCGCGAAAAAAGATGGCTACGTAGCTCAGTTGGTTAGAGCACATCACTCATAATGATGGGGTCACAGGTTCGAATCCCGTCGTAGCCACCATCTTTTTTGCGGGAGTGGCGAAATTGGTAGACGCACTAGATTTAGGTTCTAGCGCCGCAAGGTGTGCGAGTTCAAGTCTCGCCTCCCGCACCATTTCATCGAGTCGGCAGCACAGTTGGGGTATCGCCAAGCGGTAAGGCACTGGTTTTTGATACCAGCATTCCCAGGTTCGAATCCTGGTACCCCAGCCATTTTCTTACCCTTCGCATCTCTGGTGTGAATGTGAGAAAAAACCAATTTGAAGAAGTTGTACTGTTGGGGTATCGCCAAGCGGTAAGGCACTGGTTTTTGATACCAGCATACCCTGGTTCGAATCCAGGTACCCCAGCCATACTTCTTTCTGTATAATTGGTAAGCACTTGAAATTTATTATTAAGTTAGTTAAATTAGTGCTTGAAGTTTTGAAGTAAGTCAGTAGAATTTGGCTACGTAGCTCAGCTGGTTAGAGCACATCACTCATAATGATGGGGTCACAGGTTCAAATCCCGTCGTAGCCACCATTTTACTTGCAGTGCACTGCTCAAAAGGTAGTGAGTTTTAAAATTGGGGTGTCGCCAAGCGGTAAGGCTCTGGTTTCTGATACCAGCATACCCAGGTTCGAATCCTGGCACCCCAGCCACATTAAGAAAGCCCGCCTCGTGCGGGCTTTTTGCTATCTGTCGGTTGAGTCAGACTCAAACAAGGGCAAACCGACATTCGTCCGGCCTGCCCTGCTCTCACTTCATTAAATTCCTAATGCATATTTCAGCGCTTTGGTTTTCAGTGCGCCTGCACGCTGTGCCGTCATGAGAGCCAGATTTCTCAATACTTTGACAGGCGCCAGATCGTTACTGAACGCGGTGTAGAACAAATCCATACCGCTTTGCATCAGCAGATTATCCAGGCGACGCTGACGCTGATAGCGTAGCAGCACGCTCTCGCTGCTCCACGCTTCATCGTGGTCACGGGCTTTTTCCAGTACTGAAAGCAACGCCTCTACGTCGCGATACCCCAGATTCACGCCCTGCCCGGCCAGCGGATTGATCGTATGCGCCGCATCGCCCACCAGCGCCAGCCCCGGCAGGACATAACGCTGCGCATGGCGGCGAACCAGCGGGAACGCGCCTGCTGCTATTGCATTGATTTTTCCAAGGCGTGGTGGGAAGGCCTGCATAACCTCCGCCGTCAGCTGTTTCATGTTCAGCGTTTTCAGATAACGGATGCGCTGCGGGCTGTCATACCACACCAGCGACGCCTGATTGCCAAACAACGGCAGGAACGCACGCGGGCCGGAAGGGAAAAACTGCTGCCAGGTGACATCCTGATCCGGCGTTTCAGTTTCAACGTTAATCAGCATGCAGTGCTGGCGATATTCCCAACCATCAACGCCAATACCCGCCAGCTGGCGTACCAGAGAGTTCGCGCCGTCGGCTGCGACGACCAGATTTGTGCGCAGCAGTTCGCCGGTCGTCAGCTGAAGTGACCAGGTTTTATCATCATGTTGCAGAAGGTGACGCAGCTTCGCCGGGCAAAAACGGATCAGATTCGGAAAGGCGTCAAATTGTTGCCAGAGCGCCAACTGAAGCACGCGGTTTTCAACCATGAATCCCAGTTCCGGCAATCCGAGCGATTGCGCATCGAATTTCACGTCAGAACCGTCGACTTCCCAGGTTTCCAGACGGCGATACGGCACCGAGCGCATTTTTTCAACAGCGGGCCACGCCTCGAGTTTCTGCAAAAACCGCACAGAGGCACAACCTATCGCGGAGATCCGCAGGTCGGCTGACGCAGATGCATCAAACCCAGCCGGTTTTTCATTTTCAATAAGCGCAACCTGAAGCCCCTGCCGTGCCAGCCCGAGAGCCGCCGCCGCGCCTACCATCCCACCACCGACAATCACTGCATCAAATGACTTCTCTGAATTATTCATTTTATTCCAGCTTTCTATATCAGTTCATTATGCGAAGTGTACCGGATTTTTGTGTCAGCATCAGGGCCTAAGCTGCTTTCCCGCACTGGTCAGCGCTAAGGTGAGGGTTTACAATACCGCCCCTGAACAACGCTATGCACTGCGGCACTGCCGATCTAACGTTCCCCGTATTGAGTACTGACACGCTGATGACTAAAAAACTGCACATAAAAACCTGGGGCTGCCAGATGAATGAATACGATTCATCCAAAATGGCCGACCTTCTCGACAGCACCCACGGTTACCAGCTGACGGATAACGCTGAAGAAGCAGACATTCTGCTGCTGAACACCTGTTCAATCAGGGAAAAAGCGCAGGAGAAAGTTTTCAGCCTGCTCGGCCACTGGAAACTATTAAAGAAGAAAAACCCGGATATCATCATCGGCGTCGGCGGTTGTGTGGCTTCGCAGGAAGGTGAACTACTGCGTAAACGCGCGCCTTGCGTCGATATTGTCTTTGGCCCGCAAACGCTGCATCGTCTGCCAGAAATGGTCAATCACGTTCGTGGCACCAAAAGCCCGGTCGTGGATATCAGCTTCCCGGAAATTGAAAAATTCGACCGACTGCCGGAGCCACGCGCAGATGGCCCGACCGCATTTGTCTCCATCATGGAAGGCTGCAACAAATATTGCAGCTTCTGCGTGGTGCCTTACACGCGCGGCGAAGAAGTCAGCCGCCCGTGTGATGATGTCCTGTTCGAAGTCGCTCAGCTTGCCGCCCAGGGCGTGCGCGAAGTTAATCTGCTGGGGCAAAACGTCAATGCCTACCGTGGCGACTCTTTTGACGGCGGCATCTGCACGTTTGCAGAATTACTGCGTCTGGTGGCGGCCATCGACGGTATTGACCGCATCCGCTTTACCACCAGCCATCCGGTAGAATTTACCGACGATATCATCGAGGTCTATAAAGACACGCCTGAAGTCGTGAGCTTCCTGCATCTGCCTATTCAAAGCGGTTCTGATCGCATTCTGACCATGATGAAACGCCCTCACACCGTGCTGGAATACAAATCGACTATCCGTAAACTGCGTGCTGCGCGTCCGGATATCCATTTCAGTTCTGACTTCATCATCGGCTTCCCAGGCGAATCCAATGATGATTTCGAACGCACTATGGATTTGATTGCACAGGTCAATTACGACGTCAGCTTCAGCTTTATCTACTCTCCGCGCCCTGGAACGCCGGCGGCCGACATGGTCGATGACGTGAGCATGGACGAGAAGAAACAGCGTCTGTCGCTGTTACAGGACCGGATCACACAACAGGTGATGCGGTTTAGCCGCGCCACGCTGGGCACCGTTCAGCGGATTCTGGTGGAAGGGACATCCCGTAAGGACATTATGGAGCTGACCGGACGTACTGAATGCAACCGCGTGGTCAATTTTGAAGGCACGCCGGACATGATTGGCAAATTCGTGGATGTCGAAATTGTCGATGTCTACGCCAACTCCCTGCGCGGCGTGGTCGTACGTACAGAAGAGCAAATGGCGCTGCGTCTGCACGAATCACCCGAATCTGTTATTGCGCGTACCCGCAAAGAGAATGAATCAGGCGTTGGGATATATCAGCCCTAAAACATTGAAGCAAAGAATAACAAAACCCCACAGGGCGCTCCGGCGTCCTGTTTCTTTTGAAAATTCGGACGCGGTACCGGCTTCAAGGGTTTAATTTTCCAGCAAAGGCCGCATATTCGGTTGATGGCCCCTGTAACTGTCTGCAAGCCGCAGCATATTTTGCCAAGGGCATGTATTATTAACTCAGGTATGGTTGACGGCTGAAAGCATTTTCCAGCCGCGTGTCTCACAGAACGTCCCCGAAGTATGAAGGGTAAACTGGTCCAGAGTGACCCAGAGGATAAGTTTGAACGTTGTAACACAAGAGATTTTACTGGAGCCCGAAGACAATCAGCGCCTGCTGAGCCTGTGCGGGCCGTTTGATGACAATATCAAACAACTGGAACGCCGGTTGGGCGTTGAAATCAACCGTCGTGATAACGCATTTAAACTTGTTGGAAAGAGCCTGCCGGTTGCGGCAGCCGCTGATATTCTGCGCGACCTGTACGTAGATACCGCGCCGCTGCGTGGTGAGATTCAGGATATCGACCCTGAAAAAATCCATCTGGCAATTAAAGAAAGCCGCGTGCTTGAGCAAACGGCTGAAAGCGTGCCTGATTTTGGCAAAGCGGTCATCATTAAAACTAAGCGTGGTATGGTCAAACCGCGTACACCGAATCAGGCGCAGTACATCGCCAATATTCTGGACCACGACATTACTTTCGGTATCGGCCCTGCCGGGACGGGGAAAACGTATCTTGCCGTGGCTGCCGCCGTTGATGCGCTGGAACGTCAGGAAGTGCGTCGTATTCTGCTGACGCGCCCTGCCGTTGAAGCCGGTGAAAAACTGGGCTTCCTGCCGGGCGATCTCAGCCAGAAAGTTGACCCGTATCTGCGCCCGCTGTATGACGCGCTGTTCGAGATGTTGGGCTTTGAGAAAGTTGAGAAACTGATTGAACGTAACGTTATTGAAGTGGCTCCGCTGGCGTATATGCGCGGTCGTACGCTCAATGACGCCTTTATTATTCTCGATGAAAGCCAGAACACCTCCATCGAACAGATGAAGATGTTCCTGACGCGTATTGGTTTTAACTCCAAAGCGGTGATTACCGGTGACGTGACGCAAATCGACTTGCCGCGCCATCAGAAATCAGGCCTGCGCCACGCCATTGAAGTGCTGTCGTCTGTCGAAGAACTGAGCTTTAACTTTTTCCACAGTGAGGACGTTGTCCGTCATCCTGTTGTCGCACGAATTGTTGTAGCTTACGAAGCGTGGGAAGAAGAAGACCAGAAACGTCGCGATGCGATTGCCGCAGAGCGTAAGCATGAACACCAAAACAACGCATCCCAGCAGGTAAGTCAATGAATACGGTAATCCTCGATTTACAGATCGCTTGTGAAGAAAACGCAGGCTTACCGTCAGAAAATGACTTCCAGACCTGGCTGGAAGCTGTGCTTCCACAGTTTCAGGAAGAGTCGGAAGTGACCATCCGTCTGGTCGATATCCCGGAAAGTCATGAATTAAACATGACTTATCGTGGCATGGATAAACCGACCAACGTGTTATCCTTCCCGTTCGAAGCACCTCCTGGCATGGAAATGCCGCTGCTCGGCGACCTGATTATTTGTCGCCAGGTCGTTGAGAAGGAAGCCAAAGAGCAGGAAAAAGAACTTCTGGCTCACTGGGCGCATATGGTCATTCACGGCAGTTTGCATTTGCTGGGGTATGACCATATCGTTGACGAAGAAGCCGAAGAGATGGAATCGATTGAAACTGAAATTATGCAGGGCCTGGGCTATCCGGATCCGTATATTTCAGAGAAAGAAGATAACTGAGATTAGCGTTAAATCGCATAGCGCCTGCTTACCGGCAGGCGTTGTGGATTAAGACCTAATTATAATTTTCAACTAACACGAGTAAAACAAACCAAACGCCATGAGCGATGACCATTCACAAAATAGTGACAGCCCCAGTCCCAAGAAGGGCTTCTTTTCCCTTATTCTTAACCAGCTCTTTCACGGTGAACCCAAAAACCGTGGCGATTTGGTTGAACTGATCCGTGACTCAGAACAAAACGATCTGATCGACCCCGATACCCGTGACATGCTGGAAGGCGTGATGGATATCGCCGAACAGCGCGTCCGGGACATCATGATCCCACGTTCTCAGATGATCACGCTCAAACGCAATCAGCCGCTGGAAGAGTGCCTCGATGTCATCATCGAATCCGCACACTCACGCTTCCCGGTGATCAGCGAAGATAAGGATCACATTGAAGGCATCCTGATGGCCAAAGACCTGCTGCCGTTTATGCGCACAGAGTCCGAGCCATTCAGCATTGATAAAGTGCTGAGAACCGCCGTGGTGGTTCCCGAAAGCAAACGTGTTGACCGCATGCTGAAGGAGTTCCGCTCCCAGCGTTACCATATGGCGATTGTTGTCGATGAATTCGGGGGCGTATCCGGCCTGGTCACTATCGAAGATATTCTCGAACTGATTGTCGGCGAGATCGACGATGAGTATGACGAAGCTGAAGATCTGGATATCCGCCAGCTTAGCCGCCATACCTACACCGTCCGCGCGCTGGCCCCTATTGAAGATTTTAATGAAGTTTTTCAGACCCATTACAGTGACGACGAAGTCGACACGATTGGCGGCCTGGTGATGCAATCCTTCGGCCATTTACCGGCACGGGGCGAAAGCATTGAAATTGACGGTTACCTGTTCAAAGTTGCGATGGCCGACAGCCGCCGTATTATTCAGGTTCACGTAAAAATACCGGACGACGCGCCGCAACCGATACTGGAAGAATAATTACTCCATGGCAATTGCCTCTTTATATCAACGCCAGCGGGTTCGCGCCCTGCTGGCGCTCTTATTCGGTGCCTGTGGCACCCTCGCTTTTTCCCCCTATGATTTCTGGCCTGCCGCAATCGTCTCACTCTGCGGTCTGCTGGCATTAACGCTGGATCGCCGTCCGGCACAATCCGCGTGGATAGGTTTCTGCTGGGGATTTGGCCTGTTTGGAACAGGCGTCAACTGGGTTTACGTCAGTATCGCCACCTTTGGCGGCATGCCGGAAGCCATCAACCTGTTCCTGGTGATTTTGCTGGCGGCTTATTTGTCGCTGTACACCATGCTGTTTGCCGGTATTTTCAGCAAACTCTGGCCAAAAACCACTTGGTGGAAACTGGCAATTGCCGCGCCTGCATTGTGGCAAATTATCGAATTCCTACGCGGTTGGGTACTGACCGGCTTTCCGTGGCTTGAATTCGGTTACAGCCAGATCAATGGCCCGCTGAAAGGCCTTGCGCCAATCACTGGTGTGAACGGCATTACGCTGTTACTGACTTCACTGAGCGGTCTGCTGGTTTATGCCATTTACCAGCGCCGGAAAGCCCCGGGGGTTGTTGCGCTGGCAATGTTGTTGCTGCCATGGCCGCTGCGCTATATCCACTGGTATCAGGAACAACCGGAAAAAACTGTCGACGTTGCGCTGGTTCAGGGCAATATTCCGCAATCCATGAAATGGGATCCGAAGGCGCTGGAAAGCGCACTGCAAACGTATCTGGATCTCAGCCGTCCTAATCTGGGTAAATCCAGCATGATCATCTGGCCGGAATCCGCGATTTCAGATATTGAATCCGATCAGCAGAGTTTCCTGAGCATGGTGGATGATATCTACCGTTCACACGGGACTCAGCTGATCACCGGGATTATCGACGCACGTCGCAATGCAGAAGGTATGAAGGTGTATAACAGCGCCATCGTGCTGGGCGGTGAACGGGCTTATCGCTATCCGGATGACAACCGTTTCAACAAGCACCATCTGGTGCCTTTTGGGGAGTTCGTTCCTCTGGAAGCGTTGCTGCGCCCACTCGCACCGTTCTTCGATTTACCGATGTCGGGCCTGACCAGCGGCGACTATGTGCAGAAGCCTTTGTTTGTCAGCGGGCTCAATCTGACCACCGCCATTTGTTATGAAGTGGTATTTGGTGAGCAGGTGCGCGATAACCTGCGGCCCGACACCGACTTCCTGCTGACCATTTCCAACGATGCCTGGTTCGGTCACTCAATTGGCCCGTGGCAACATTTCCAGATGGCGCGTATGCGTTCGCTGGAATTAGGCCGCCCGCTGCTGCGCAGCACCAACAATGGCATCACTGCTGTGGTGAATGCTCAGGGTGATGTGACCGACGAAATTCCACAATTTACCCGCCAGGTGCTGAACGTGAAGGTCACACCGACAACGGGTATGACGCCGTATGCGCGCCTTGGCTGGTGGCCGGTGTGGATAGTGACGCTCATCATGGCGGTTGCAGCACTGTGGTTGCGCCGTCGTAAAGACTAGTTTTACGGAATCTCTCTTTAAATCAGGCGCCTTAGGCGCCTGAACTGTTTTGTCGCATCTCCTTTTCCCGTTCTGCATCATCCCCCTTTTACCTGCTGCCGTTTGTCATAAACCCGGCATTAAGCGCTGATTATCTGACCGGCAATGAAGTTAAATCAGGCTATCTGGCACGACTCTTGCTACATCTGATTGAAAGATATCTGATTAGTTACTTTTTATGACGTCATGCATCATTTTGGCACAAACAAGCTACTCCTCATGCACTTTATAGGTGCATAGCTTTTTACTTGCTTCGATTTGGTGCGCGCTTCGTCTCAAAAAAGAAACATTGTGGTTTCATAATATTCACATTCAGCTATTTTCTAGCTTCATATGACGAGGCATTAGCACTTTCTGATCCCTAAGTTTGGATCCCTAATGACAGCAAGGAGTTGGACATGCAATTGCGTAAATTGGCGTTATCAGTACTGTTGGCAAGCGTTACCGTAAGCAGCTTTGCTCACGCAGAAGAACTGACCGGCACCCTGAAAAAAATCAAAGACAATGGTGTTATCGTTGTAGGTCACCGCGAATCCTCCGTACCTTTTTCTTACTACAACAACGAGCAAAAAGTCGTGGGTTATTCACAAGACTATTCCGACGCTATCGTTGACGCAGTCAAGAAAAAGCTGAATCTGCCAAACCTGCAAGTCAAAATGATGCCAATTACTTCGCAGAACCGTATTCCGTTGCTGCAAAACGGTACGTACGATTTTGAATGCGGTTCAACGACTAACAATCTGGAACGCCAGCAGCAAGCGGCCTTCTCAGACACTATCTTCGTGATCGGCACTCGTCTGCTGGTTAAAAAAGGATCCGACATCAAAGACTTTGCTGATCTCAAAGGCAAAACAGTGGTTGTGACGTCAGGCACCACCTCAGAAGTACTGCTGAACAAGCTGAACGAAGAGAAGAAATTGGATATGCGTATCATCAGTGCGAAAGACCACGGTGACTCCTTCCGTACGCTGGAAACGGGTCGTGCCGTTGCCTTCATGATGGATGATGCGCTGCTGGCTGGTGAACGTGCTAAAGCTAAGAAACCGGATGACTGGGTCATCTTGGGTACGCCACAGTCGAAAGAAGCGTATGGCTGCATGATGCGCAAAGACGATACCGAGTTCAAAAAACTGGTTGATGACACCATTGTGAAAGCGCAAACCTCCGGTGAAGCGGGCAAATGGTTTGAAACATGGTTCAAAAAACCTATTCCTCCGAAAAACCTGAACATGAACTTTGAATTGTCCGACGACATGAAAGCTCTGTTCAAAGCGCCTAACGATAAAGCGCTGTAATAAATACCAGACGGACGGGTATGACAAAGAGAAGTGAGAAGTAACTAAAATACAAGGCTGGCCCACCAGCCTGTGATGATGCAAACCCGATGCGGGGTGGTCGTTCCCCACTCCGCATTCCCTTATTGATTTTCACGCGGATTACGTCATCACTCAGAGGGTAATTCATTGCCCGTTTTACGGAGTTTTTATGTCAATAGATTGGAACTGGGGCATTTTTCTGCAACAAGCCCCCTTCGGTAATACCACTTATCTGGGCTGGATTTGGAATGGATTTCAGGTCACCGTCGCGCTGTCGATTTGCGCCTGGATCATCGCGTTCTTCGTCGGTTCACTCTTCGGGATACTGCGTACCGTTCCCAACCGCATCCTTTCAGGCATCGGCACCTGTTACGTTGAACTATTCCGCAACGTGCCGCTGATCGTGCAATTCTTTATCTGGTATCTGGTGGTACCGGAACTGGTTCCGGAAAGCCTTGGCACCTGGTTTAAATCCGGGCTGGCACCTAACGTCCAGTTCTTTACGTCATCAATGGTTTGTCTCGGTTTGTTCACCGCTGCCCGCGTATGCGAGCAAGTACGGGCGGCCATCCAGTCACTACCGCGTGGGCAACGAAATGCAGGGCTGGCAATGGGGCTCACGCTGCCACAAACCTACCGTTATGTGCTACTGCCTAATGCTTACCGCGTGATCGTGCCACCAATGACCTCCGAAATGGTTAACCTGGTGAAAAACTCGGCCATTGCTTCCACCATCGGTCTGGTCGATATGGCTGCACAAGCCGGCAAGTTGCTTGATTACTCCGCTCATGCGTATGAATCATTTACTGCAATTACCGTTGCCTATGTTCTTATCAATGCCGTCATCATGCTTCTGATGCATTTTGTAGAACGTAAAGTCCGCCTGCCGGGCAACATGGGAGGTAAATAAGAATGCATGAATTTGACTGGAGTTCTATCGGCCCCGGCCTGCCTTATTTGTGGCAGGGTATGATCATCACCCTGAAAATCACGTCGCTGGCGATTGTGGTCGGTATCCTCTGGGGTACTCTGCTGGCCGTGATGCGCCTGTCGTCATTCAAACCTGTCCGCTGGTTTGCCTCGGCTTACGTCAATCTGTTTCGCGCCGTACCGCTGGTTATGGTGCTGTTATGGTTCTACCTGATTGTGCCCGGCTTCCTGCAAAAAGTGCTCGGTTTATCCCCTAAAACGGATATCCGTCTGATTTCAGCGATGGTCGCGTTTGCCTTGTTTGAAGCGGCCTACTATTCCGAAATCATTCGTGCAGGGATTATCAGTATTGCCCGCGGGCAATCTTCCGCCGCGCTGGCGCTGGGCATGACCCAATGGCAATCCATGCAGTTGGTGATTTTGCCACAGGCCTTCCGCGCGATGGTTCCTCTGTTACTGACGCAGGCGATTGTTTTATTCCAGGATACCTCGCTGGTCTATGTTCTGGGCCTCGCTGACTTCTTCCGCAGCGCATCCAATATTGGCGACCGTGACGGTACGCTGGTTGAGATGGTGCTGTTTGCAGGGTTTATTTATTTTGTTATCAGCCTTTCCGCTTCCTTGCTGGTGCGTTATTTGAAGAAAAGGACCGTTTCATGATTTCACTGAAGAATGTTTCTAAATGGTACGGGCACTTTCAGGTGCTCACCGATTGCAGCACCGAAGTTAAAAAAGGTGAAGTTGTGGTAGTTTGCGGGCCTTCCGGGTCAGGTAAATCAACGCTGATCAAAACCGTTAACGGGCTGGAGCCCATTCAGAAAGGCGAAATATCAGTTAACGGTACGGCGGTTAATGATAAGAAAACCAACCTTGCGCAACTGCGCGCGAAGGTGGGCATGGTGTTCCAGCATTTCGAACTGTTCCCGCATTTGTCGATCATCGATAACCTGACGCTTGCGCAGGTGAAAGTGCTCAAACGTGATAAAGCAGCCTCGAAAGAAAAAGGCCTGAAACTGCTGGAACGTGTGGGCTTATCCGCTCACGCCAACAAATTCCCCGGCCAGCTTTCCGGCGGACAGCAGCAGCGTGTCGCTATCGCCCGCGCATTGTGTATGGATCCTATCGCCATGCTGTTCGACGAACCGACCTCAGCCCTTGATCCGGAGATGATCAACGAAGTGCTGGACGTTATGGTTGAGCTGGCAAACGAAGGCATGACAATGATGGTGGTCACCCACGAAATGGGCTTTGCCCGTAAAGTGGCGAACCGCGTGATTTTCATGGATGAAGGGAAGATTGTGGAAGATCGCAATAAAGACGATTTCTTCAATAACCCGGAATCAGATCGTGCCCGGGATTTCCTGGCGAAAATCCTGCACTAATGAAAAATACCCTCAGCACCTAATCTGATTTACGTGCTGAGGGTTTTAATGATCACGGTTCAAATGGCCGGCGAGTAAACTCTGTATTCCCACATTTCGGACATTTACTCAAAATTTCCGGCGTATAGACTGCCAGGTGGAAATGACAATTTTCACACACCAGATTCCCCAGCCCGACCACTTCCCCGCTGTGATAAATCCCGTGGTGGCTGACATCTTTAAAGACTTCTTTCCACTCCAGTTGGGTTTTATCCGTCATATCAGCCAGCTCTTTCCACAGGCTTTCTTTAATCACGCGCATAAAGACGCTGTCAGTACCATCATCTTCTTCAACGACTTTCTGGTTTTCTTCGTAACTGCGGGCAAACTCATGCAAATCCCGTCTTACAGCCGATGTGAGCTGCTCAATTTGAATTTCTGTCAATTTGCCTTCATTTTGCAAACTGATGTGCGCCTCCCGTACCAGTTCGCTGATATCACGTTCCCCATTTTTTAATCGCTCCGTCAGCGATGTCACCAACTGGCGATAAGATTGCGTAATATGGCTCATATTCTCTTCTCCTTGAACTGACATGACGGTTCGCACGACCGGTACATATTGTCTTTATTTTAGTCGTAAATCCCTGATCCGTTGCGCAGATTAGCCCATGCAGGCTCGCAGATTGTGAATATTGCCCCGGCAGAAGGCAGAAATGCCCTTTAGCCTTCGCTGGGTGTTGTTGCTCCCGCCGCTTATCAGCTATGCTATGCGGATCTTTTGATTAAAACTTTTTGAGCTACAGGCGTAGCTGTTTTCACTCACAGGACCACCGGCCGCCATGCAAGAGCAATACCGTCCAGAAGACATCGAGTCACACGTTCAGCTTCACTGGCAAGAGAAGCAAACCTTCAAAGTTACCGAACAGCCTGGCAAGGAGAAATATTACTGTCTCTCCATGTTGCCTTATCCGTCGGGCCGTCTCCACATGGGACACGTGCGTAACTACACCATCGGTGATGTGATTTCCCGTTATCAGCGCATGCTCGGTAAAAACGTCCTGCAGCCTATCGGCTGGGATGCATTCGGCCTGCCAGCCGAAGGTGCTGCGGTGAAAAACAACACAGCACCGGCGCCGTGGACTTACGAAAACATCGAATACATGAAGAACCAGCTGAAACTGCTGGGCTTCGGCTATGACTGGGATCGCGAAATCGCGACCTGCAAACCGGATTACTACCGTTGGGAACAGTGGTTCTTCACCAAGCTTTATGAAAAAGGCCTGGTTTATAAGAAGACTTCTGCCGTTAACTGGTGCCCGCATGACCTGACCGTTCTGGCGAACGAACAGGTTATCGACGGTTGCTGCTGGCGTTGTGACACCAAGGTTGAACGTAAAGAAATTCCACAGTGGTTTATCAAAATCACCGATTACGCCGATCAGCTGCTCAACGATCTGGACACGCTGGAAAGCTGGCCTGAGCAGGTTAAGACCATGCAGCGTAACTGGATTGGCCGTTCCGAAGGTGTGGAAATCACTTTCGACGTGGCAGACAGCGACGAAAAAGTCACGGTTTACACCACCCGTCCTGATACTTTCCTGGGCGCGACCTATGTGGCCGTTGCCGCCGGCCATCCGCTGGCACAGCAGGGAGCCATCAATAATCCAGCCCTGAACGATTTCATCGACGAATGCCGTAATACCAAAGTTGCCGAAGCAGAAATGGCAACCATGGAGAAAAAAGGCATGGCAACGGGCCTGTATGCGGTTCATCCGCTGTCGGGCGAAAAACTGCCGATCTGGGCAGCCAACTTTGTCCTGATGGAATACGGTACAGGCGCTGTTATGGCCGTTCCCGGGCACGACCAGCGCGACTGGGAATTTGCGACCAAATATAACCTGCAAATTAAGCCCGTTATCCTGAATCTGGATGGCAGCCAGCCGGACGTCACTGCGGAAGCCATGACCGAAAAAGGCACGCTGTTTAATTCTGGTGAGTTCGATGGCCTGAATCACGAAGACGGCTTCAATGCGATTGCCGACAAACTGGTCGCCCAGGGCGTGGGCCAGCGCAAAGTTAACTATCGTCTGCGCGACTGGGGTGTTTCCCGTCAGCGTTACTGGGGTGCGCCAATCCCGATGATCACACTGGAAGACGGTACCGTTGTCCCGACACCAGAAGATCAGCTGCCGGTTATTCTGCCGGAAGACGTTGTTATGGACGGCATCACCAGCCCGATTAAAGCTGATCCTGAGTGGGCAAAAACCACCGTCAATGGCATTCCGGGCCTGCGTGAAACCGACACCTTTGATACCTTCATGGAATCTTCCTGGTACTACGCGCGTTACACCTGCCCGCAGTATGACGAAGGCATGCTGGACCCGGCTGCGGCTAACTACTGGCTGCCGGTTGATCAGTATGTTGGCGGTATCGAACACGCTATCATGCACCTGATGTATTTCCGCTTCTTCCATAAACTGATGCGTGATGCGGGCCTGGTCGATTCTGACGAACCGGCTAAGCGCCTGCTTTGTCAGGGCATGGTTCTGGCTGATGCGTTCTACTACACCGGCAGCGGCGGCGAGCGCGTCTGGGTTTCCCCGGCTGATGCCACCGTCGAGCGTGACGAAAAAGGCCGTATTACTAAAGCTACCGACCCGCAGGGCCGTGAGCTGGTATATGCCGGCATGAGCAAGATGTCCAAGTCTAAAAACAACGGCATCGACCCGCAGGTCATGGTAGATAAATACGGCGCCGATACCGTACGTCTGTTCATGATGTTCGCTTCTCCGGCAGAAATGACGCTGGAATGGCAGGAATCCGGCGTTGAAGGGGCAAACCGCTTCCTGAAACGTGTCTGGAAACTGGCGTTCGAGCACTCAGAAAAAGGCGTAACCGTTGCTCTGGATGCGGCTTCACTGAACGAAACGCAAAAAGACCTGCGCCGCGACCTGCACAAAACCATCGCTAAAGTCACCGATGATATTGGCCGTCGTCAGACCTTCAACACCGCCATTGCCGCTGTGATGGAATTGATGAACAAGCTGGGCCGTGCTCCTCAGGAAACTGAACAGGATCGCGCACTGCTGCAGGAAGCTCTGCTGGCCGTTGTCCGCATGCTTTATCCGTTTACCCCGCACGTTTGCTTCAGCCTCTGGCAGTCGCTGAACGGAGAAGGTGACGTGGATACCGCACCATGGCCACAGGCTGACGAACAGGCTATGGTTGAAGATTCCAAGCTGGTCGTTGTACAGGTGAATGGTAAAGTACGTGCTAAAATCACCGTTGCCGCTGATGCTACCGAGCAGCAAGTGCGCGAGCGCGCGGCAGAAGAACATTTGGTCGCGAAATATCTGGATGGGGTTACGGTTCGCAAAGTAATCTATGTCCCGGGCAAACTGCTTAACCTGGTAGTAGGTTGAGTCAAGGAGGATCTGTGCGACATCCCATAATGACACTGCTGCTGAGCGCAGCAGTCATGGTTACAGCAGGTTGTGGATTCCATTTACGTGGGAAAACCAACGTTCCGGACGAGCTGAGAACCATCGTTCTGGACAGTGGAGATCCCTATGGTCCGCTAACGCGTGATATCCGTACTCAGCTTCGCCTTAGTAACGTGACGATTATTGATGATCCGACGACTCAGCAACGCAAGGATGTTCCGTCCCTGCGTATCGGTGCTGAATCAACGGGCAGAAGTACTGCATCAATCTTCCAGGACGGTAAAACGGCTGAATATCAGATGCAGATGGACGTCAATGCAACGGTCCTGATGCCGGGTAAAGATCTCTATCCGATCCATGTGAAAGTGTTCCGCTCCTTCTTTGACAACCCGTTAACGGCGCTGGCTAAAGATAACGAGCAGGACATTATTGTGGAAGAGATGCGACAGCAGGCTGCACAGCAGTTAATTCGTAAACTGCTGACGGTCCATGCATCAGAACTGCATAAAGCTGACGACGTCGGCGGACGCCAGATAGAGGTCATTTCTACGGGTTCATCGGCCAGCAAGTCGTCTGATGCCTCTGCCGTTTCAACAACGACAGTGGCACCGGCCAGCATTTCCCCACAATGATCCGAGTTTATCCGGAGCAACTCGACGCGCAGCTCCATGAGGGGCTGCGCGCTTGTTATGTGCTGTGTGGAAACGACCCCCTGCTTTTGCAGGAAAGCCAGGACAGTATCCGCAAAGCGGCTCAACGGGCTGATTTTCAGGAACACTACACATACGTTCTTGACCTTCATACCGAATGGGAGTCGATTTTCAGTATCTGCAGGGCGCTCAGCCTCTTTGCCAGCCGCCAGACCCTGACGCTTATTTTACCCGAAAATGGCCCAACGGCTCCGATGTCGGAACAGTTACTTAAGCTGACCACTTTGTTGCATGACGACATTTTACTGGTGCTACGCGGAACGAAACTGACCAAAGGGCAGGAAAACAGCGCATGGTTTAAGGCGCTGAGCGATAAAGGCGTGTTTGTCAGTTGCCAGACCCCCGAACAGGCTCAGTTACCACGCTGGGTCACACGACGTGCCAAAGCGTTGTCGCTTGAACTCGACGAGCCCGCTAATCAGCTTTTATGCTATTGCTACGAAGGTAATCTGCTGGCTTTAGCGCAATCTCTTGAGCGGCTTTCCCTGCTCTATCCGGATGGCAAACTCACGCTCCCGCGCGTTGAAGAAGCCGTCAACGATGCCGCACATTTCACACCTTATCACTGGCTGGATGCCCTGCTTGCCGGAAAAAGCAAACGCGCATGGCATATTTTACGTCAGCTCCAGCAGGAAGACAGCGAGCCGGTTATTCTGCTGAGAACGGTGCAACGCGAACTTCTGATGCTGCTTAATCTGAAGCGCAAAATGGACTCGACACCATTACGCACGCTATTTGACCAGCAAAAAGTATGGCAAAACAGGCGGACGCTGGTGACACAAGCCCTCCAACGGCTGTCTCTTGGGCAACTATCCCAGGCAGTTCGTATGCTGACGCAAATGGAAATTACGCTGAAGCAGGATTACGGCCAATCCGTCTGGTCTGAGCTGGAAAGCCTCTCAATGTTATTGTGTGGAAAACCACTACCGACCAGTTTCGCAGGTTCGGACTTGTATTGAAGCAGGACACCGCTATGCCACTCATGCCCCCTCATTCTTCTGCCAGCCCGGAAAAACTGCTGGCTTTTTTTGGCGGGACTTTTGATCCTATCCATTATGGTCATCTGAAACCTGTCGCCAGCCTGGCGCAACATGCCGGGTTTGATCAGGTGATCCTGCTGCCTAATAATGTTCCTCCTCACCGCCCGCAGCCTGAAGCCAATCCTCAGCAACGCCTGCATATGGTGGAACTTGCTGTGGCAGGAAACCCGCTGTTTTCGGTTGATCCCCGGGAGCTTTGTGTTGATACGCCGTCTTATACGATCGAGACGCTTGAAACGTTACGTAAAGAGCATGGCGAACATTGCCCGCTGGCGTTTATCATCGGTCAGGATTCGTTGCTGACGCTGCATAGGTGGCACCGCTGGGAGTCGCTGCTGAATGTATGCCATCTGGTGGTGATGGCACGTCCGGGATATCAGGAGCAACTCGACACACCGGCGCTACAGAGTTGGTATGACATCCATCGGGCCACGGATGCTCAGCAACTTAAACAAAACCCTGCGGGATTTATTTATCAGGTCAATACGCCGCTGCTGGATATCTCAGCAACTGAAATCCGTGAGCGCCGCCATGCGGGTCTTGATTGTTCAGATTTATTACCTTACGCCGTTGAGCGCTACATAGAATCACAGGGCTTATACCGCGAGTAGCCAACGCGTGCTATACTGCGCCGCTTAATTTCGGCTCTTGATAACGCTGCGTCATAAACCAGTACAATGTATTGATTGTTAAACGCTTTAAGCTATTTTCCAGACAACCGCTATGTTTATCCATCATGAGAATGTTCATCGCTCCGGTGTCATACCGGCGAACCGCTCATGAGGTCAATTGTTTCAAATATCCCCAGGGGGAACCTTTGCAAGGTAAAGCGCTCCAAGATTTTGTTGTCGATAAAGTCGACGACCTGAAAGCACAAGACATCATCGCCATTGATGTTAAAGGTAAATCCAGTATCACTGACTGCATGGTTATTTGTACCGGTACATCAAGCCGCCACGTTGTGGCTATCGCAGGACATCTGGTTGAAGAAGTGAAAGCGGCCGGTATGGACGCCATGGGCGTAAAAGGCATTAACGAAGCAGACTGGGTCGTAGTCGATCTGGGCGAAGTCATCGTCCACGTCATGCAGGAAGAAAGCCGTCAGCTTTATGAGCTTGAGAAACTCTGGGGTTAATGCGTGAAACTGCAACTTGTCGCCGTCGGCACAAAAATGCCTGACTGGGTGCAAACCGGTTTTAACGATTACCTGCACCGTTTTCCGAAAGATATGCCGTTTGAACTGACTGAAGTTCCGGCGGGGAAACGGGGTAAGAACGCAGATATCAAACGCATTCTTGAAAAAGAAGGCGAACAGATGCTGGCCGCCGTCGGTAAGGGAAATCGCATTGTGACCCTGGATATCCCAGGCACGCCGTGGGAAACCCCGCAACTGGCACAACAACTGGAACGCTGGAAGCAGGACGGACGAAATGTCAGCCTGTTAATCGGCGGTCCGGAAGGGTTGGCTCCGGCCTGTAAAGCCGCAGCGGAACAGAGCTGGTCGCTCTCTCCGTTGACACTTCCTCACCCGCTGGTTCGGGTTCTGGTCGCGGAAAGTCTTTACCGCGCCTGGAGTATTACCACTAATCATCCATACCACCGCGAATAACGGGTGGTGAATGTCAGCAACATGAATTAAGTAGTGGGATGAAAATAGATCGTAACCCTTTTCGCGACTATACGGCTGAATCAGCCCTCTTTGTGCGCCGTGCACTGGTGGCGTTCATCGGCATTCTGCTACTTAGCGGTATCCTGGCTTTCAATTTGTATAACCTGCAAATTGTTCGCTTTCAGGATTATCAGACCCGTTCCAACGATAACCGCATCAAGCTGGTCCCTATTGCACCAAGCCGTGGCATTATCTATGACCGCAACGGAACCCCGCTGGCGTTAAATCGTACTATTTATCAGCTCGAACTGGTGCCGGAAAAAGTCGATAATCTGCAGGCTACGCTTGAAGGCCTCAAACCTATCGTCGACCTCACGCCTGAAGATATCGATAACTTCAAAAAAGAACGTCAGCGCTCACGGCGCTTTACCTCTATAGCGGTCAAAACAGCGCTGACGGAAGTCCAGGTCGCGCGCTTTTCTGTGAACCAGTTCCACTTCCCCGGCGTTGAAGTCAAAGGCTATCAGCGGCGCTATTATCCTTATGGTTCCGCCCTGACGCACGTTATCGGTTATGTCTCAAAAATTAACGACCGTGATGTGGAACGTCTGGATAAAGACGGTATTCTGGCCAACTACGCAGCCACCCACGACATCGGTAAGCTGGGCATTGAACGCTATTACGAAGATACGCTCCACGGTAAAACCGGCTACGAAGAAGTCGAAGTCAATAACCGTGGACGTGTGATCCGCCAGCTTCATGAAGAACCTCCTCAGGCAGGCAAAGATATCTATCTGACGATTGACCTGCCTTTGCAGCAATACATTGAAGAATTACTGACCGGTAGCCGTGCTGCGGTAGTGGTCACTGATCCGCGGGACGGCGCTATCCGGGCACTGGTTTCTAATCCGAGCTACGATCCCAATCTGTTTGTTGATGGTATCTCCAGCAAAGATTACAGCACGCTGCTTAACGATCCGAACAAGCCTTTGATCAACCGGACAACGCAGGGCGTTTATCCACCGGCCTCAACGGTGAAACCCTACATTGCCGTTTCGGCCCTCACTTCGGGTGTGATCACCAGAAACACGTCACTGTTTGACCCTGGCTGGTGGCAATTACCCGGTTCAGACAAGCGCTATCGTGACTGGAAGCACTGGGGCCATGGACGCCTGAATGTCACAAAATCACTGGAAGAGTCTGCTGATACCTTCTTCTATCAGGTTGCCTATGATATGGGCATCGACAGGCTTTCTGAATGGATGGGAAAATTCGGTTACGGCCAGTACAGCGGCATTGATTTGTCGGAAGAACGCAGCGGCAACATGCCAAACCGCGACTGGAAATTTAAGCGTTTTAAAAAGCCCTGGTATCAGGGTGATACCATTCCGGTGGGTATCGGCCAGGGTTACTGGACCGCAACCCCGGTGCAAATCATGAAAGCTATGACCACACTGATTAATGACGGCAACGTCAAAACGCCGCATTTGTTACTAAGTACTAAAGTTGACGGGCAGCAGGTGCCGTATAAACAGCAGGAAACCACCCAAATTGGGGATGTTCATTCCGGTTATTGGGAAGTTGCCAAAGACGGGATGTACGGCGTAGCTAACCGTCCGAACGGTACCGCCCGCAAATACTTTGCTGATGCGCCTTACAGAGCCGCAGCCAAATCAGGTACAGCACAAGTTTACGGTTTGAAAGCCAATGAAATCTATAATGCACATAAGATTGCTGAGCATCTGCGTGACCACAAGCTGATGACCTCTTTTGCGCCGTTCGACAAACCGACGGTGGCCGTTGCGGTCGTACTGGAAAACGGCGGAGCAGGCCCGGCGGTTGGGACAATTTCGCGCCAGATACTCGACCATATTTTATTGGGCGATAACACGACACAATTACCGGCCGACGCGCCTGCGCCGCCTGGAACCGAAGGTGATTAACCAGCAATGACTGAGAACCAACAAAAAAGATCATTGTGGTCGAAAATGCATATCGACCTGACGATGCTGCTTATTGTGCTTGCACTGCTGACGTACAGTGCTTTCGTGATGTGGAGTGCCAGCGGTCAGGACATGGGCATGATGGAACGCAAAATCGGCCAGATCCTGATGGGTCTGGTGATCATGCTGGTGATGGCACAAATTCCCCCCCGTGTTTATGAAAGCTGGGCGCCCTATCTGTATATATTTTGTGTCTTTCTGTTGGTACTGGTCGATGCATTCGGCAGTATCAGTAAAGGTGCGCAGCGGTGGCTGGATTTAGGGATCATCAAATTCCAGCCTTCGGAGCTGGCGAAAATTGCCGTTCCGCTGATGGTCGCCCGTTTTATCAACCGCGACGTTTGCCCGCCGTCTCTGAAAAATACGGCCATTGCGCTGGCGCTGATTTTCATCCCTACCCTGCTGGTTGCTGCGCAGCCTGACCTCGGGACGTCGATTCTCATCGCCGCATCCGGCTTATTCGTCTTGTTCCTTTCGGGCATGAGCTGGAAACTGATTGCGGTCGCGGCGATTCTGGTTGCCGCCTTTATCCCTATTCTGTGGTTTTTCCTGATGCATGGGTATCAGCGGGATCGCGTCATGATGCTACTTGATCCGGAAAGCGACCCGCTCGGGGCCGGTTACCATATTATTCAGTCAAAAATTGCTATCGGCTCAGGCGGGCTTTCCGGCAAGGGCTGGTTGCATGGCACCCAATCCCAGCTTGAATTCCTGCCAGAGCGACATACCGACTTTATCTTTGCCGTCCTGGCAGAAGAGCTGGGACTGATTGGCGTATTGGTGCTGCTTGGGCTGTACTTATGTCTCATCATGCGTGGCCTGGTCATTGCAGCCAACGCACAAACAACTTTTGGCCGTGTGATGTCCGGCGGATTGATGTTGATTCTGTTCGTTTATGTGTTTGTTAACATCGGTATGGTCAGTGGCATTGTCCCGGTAGTTGGGGTACCTTTGCCTCTGGTCAGCTATGGCGGGTCAGCACTCATCGTGCTAATGGCAGGGTTTGGTATCGTCATGTCGATACATACTCATCGGAAAATGTTGTCGAAGAATTTATAGAGGTGAGCAATGCGTAAGGAGTGGCTTGGAGCTGTCATTATCGGTTTGCTGTTAAGTGGTTGCGCCACTGACGATACTCAGCAACAACAACCGGCACCGCAGCAAGCCTACAACGGCCCGGTGGTGGAAATCGGCGGGGCCGATCCGCGTTACGAACCTTATAACCAGGGCACAATGCAGGATTATACCGTTAATGGTAAAACCTATAAAATAGTCAAAGACCCTTCTAACTTCTCTCAGGTTGGTCAGGCTGCCTGGTACGGGCAGGAAAATGGTAGAAATACCACGGCGACTGGCGAGGAATTCGACCCGACCGCCATGACGGCCGCACATCCAACATTGCCGATACCAAGTTATGTTCGCGTCACCAACATGGCCACTGGCCGTATGCTGGTTGTTCGTGTTAATGATCGTGGCCCGTATGTGCCGGGTAAAATCATTGACTTATCTCAGGCCGCTGCGGATCGTTTAAACCTGACGAATAGTACGAAAGTACGCATTGATTTTATCAACGTTGCACCTGATGGAACACTTTCCGGGCCAGGTACTATCGGTACGACCGTCGCGAAACAATCTTATGCTCTGCCATCGCGTCCAAGTCTCGGTGCCAGTGAGCTGGGGACCCCGACGCTTTCTACTCAACCGGTGAACACCTCTGACGTGCGCCCGATCAGCAACAGTACGCTGAGTAATCCGAACGCAGCACCGCTGACCAACGATGAAGATAACAGCAACGGAAATGTGCCTGCTGCTACAACGATGTCAGGCAACAGCGGCGGCGGTTTTCTGAGTGCTCCTACGCCATTGCGCGCAGGCGTACTTGAAGGCAGCGCACCGGCAACCCCGGTGGTGGCAGCCAGCGCAGCACCGGTTATCGCCTCTGCGGCACCGGTTGCCGCAGCACCCGCGCATACCGCCGCAATTCCATCCTCTGGCTTTATGGTTCAGGTCGGTGCACTCAGCAATGCCCAAAACGCCCAACTGTGGCAAAAAAGCCTCAGCCAGCGCTTCTCTGTTCCGGGAAAAGTTCAGGCTAATGGCAGTACTTACCGCGTCCAGCTCGGGCCGTTCAGTACCCGCCAGCAGGCCGTTCAGTTGCAACAGCGACTGGCCAGTGAAGCCCAGCAGCAGTCTTTTGTCACCGCCAGTATGTAATCTAAAATACGGGGCTCCGGCCCCGTTCTTATAAGTAAAAGTCAGTAAGCGCCGGTAATCGAAGATGTCTGACTTATGACTCTTCTGCTATAGTGGCGCACGTTTATCACTTACTCCCACGGATGTTGTTGTCCCGATCATGAAACTTGTAAATACTTCACGTTTAGTCAAAAGCCTCGCATTTGGCACCGTAATCACTTTCAGTGCAGCGTCCGCCTATGCCGACGATGTTAATCTAAAAACAATGATCCCTGGCGTTCCGCAAATTGATGCAGAAGCCTACGTCCTGATCGACTACAACTCCGGCAAAGTTCTGGCAGAAATGAATGCCGATGCGCGCCGTGACCCTGCCAGCCTGACAAAAATGATGACCAGCTATGTCATCGGTCAGTCTATCAAAGCCGGCAAAATTTCCCCGACTGATATCGTTACCGTCGGCCCGGACGCATGGGCAACCGGTAATCCGGTGTTCAAAGGTTCATCGCTGATGTTCCTTAAACCCGGCGATCGCGTGCCGGTTTCTGAACTTAACCGCGGGATTATCCTGCAATCAGGTAACGACGCTTGCGTCGCGATGGCCGACCACGTAGCCGGAAGTCAGGATGCGTTCGTTGCCATCATGAACAACTACGTGAACGCGCTGGGCCTGAAAAACACCCATTTCGGTACCGTTCATGGTCTGGATGCTGCCGGTCAGTACAGCTCTGCGCGCGACATGGCATTGATTGGCCAGGCGCTGATCCGCGACGTGCCGGAAGAGTACGCTACCTATAAAGAAAAAGAGTTCACGTTCAACAATATCCGCCAGATGAACCGTAACGGTTTGCTATGGGATAACAGCCTGAACGTTGACGGCATCAAAACCGGCCATACCGATTCCGCCGGTTATAACCTGGTGGCATCCGCAACTGAAGGCCAGATGCGCCTGATTTCTGCCGTGATGGGCGGCCATACTTATAAAGGCCGTGAAGTTGAAAGTAAAAAACTGCTGACCTGGGGCTTCCGTTTCTTCGAAACCGTTTCTCCGCTGAAGGCCGGAAAAGAGTTCGCCTCGGAGCCAGTCTGGTTTGGTGATACCGATCGCGTTGCGCTGGGCGTTGAGAAAGATGCTTATCTGACTATCCCGCGTGGCCGCATGAAAGATTTGAAAGCCAGCTACGTGCTGAACACGCCAGAGCTGCACGCACCATTGCAGAAAAATCAGGTTGTTGGCTCCATCAATTTCCAGCTTGATGGTAAAACGATTGATGAACGCCCTCTTGTGGTGATGAACGAAGTGAAAGAAGGCGGTTTCTTCGGTCGTATCGTCGATTATATCAAGCTGATGTTCCACCACTGGTTTGGCTAAGTTGCCCGCTTGAAAAAGTTTGCAACAATCCCCATATAATCGGTATAGATTATGGCTCCCGCTACGGCGGGAGTTATACTTTCAGAGATAATACTTAATACGCTGGAGTGCACATGAAAACCAAACTGAACGAACTGCTCGAATTCCCTTGCTCCTTTACCTACAAAGTAATGGGCCTGGCACAACCCGAGCTGGTAGACCAGGTTGTGGAAGTCGTGCAACGCCATGCGCCTGGCGACTACAATCCTCAGGTAAAACCGAGCAGTAAAGGGAATTACCACTCCGTTTCAATTACGATCACCGCCACCCACATCGATCAGGTCGAAACTCTGTATTCTGAGTTGGGTAATATCGAAATTGTCCGCATGGTGCTGTAAGCCCTTTCTGACCGGCCCGCGCGAGAGAAACTCTGTCGCGCGTTTTCCCTCCTCCTACTGACGATAACTGCCGTGCAATCACATAATCCGCAAGAACGTATCGTACTGCGCCAGCTTGGCCTTCAGCCGTATGAGCCTGTCTCTCTGGCCATGCACCATTTCACTGAGCACCGGAACGCCGACTCACTGGACGAAATCTGGCTGGTTCAGCATCCGCGCGTATTTACTCAGGGTCAGGCAGGAAAGGCAGAGCACGTTTTAATGCCCGGCGATATTCCGGTTATTCAGAGCGATCGCGGCGGTCAGGTCACGTATCACGGACCGGGCCAGCAGGTGATGTACGTGATGGTCGATTTAAAGCGGAAAAAACTGGGCGTCCGTCAGTTAGTCACGGCTATCGAACAAACCGTAGTAGATACGCTGGCGCACTTTTCTATCGATGCCTATCCGCGAGCTGATGCGCCCGGCGTTTATGTCGATGGAAAAAAGATTTGTTCGCTGGGGTTACGTATCCGTAAAGGGTGCTCCCTGCACGGTCTGGCATTGAATATCGATATGGATCTGGAGCCCTTCCACCGTATTAATCCGTGCGGATATGCCGGTCTGGAAATGACACAGGCCAGCCGGGAGAAACCGGGGCTAACCGTCGATCAGGTCATGCCCGTGCTGGTGAAATCGTTCAATCATCGCCTGGATTACCAACAGGTTGACTATCTCCCGTGGCAACTTGAACAATATGCCACATCCCCTCTGTGATTTTGCTTCCAGTTAATTGATAAATAAACGCATTTACACTTAATTCTGTTTTAGTATCGTCAACTGGCTTCCCGGCAGTTCATCGCTTACGGATAAGCGCACTCCCCGGCAAACATCTGCCGGGACAGTTCTATCACTGTCAGGAATGTTATATGGATAATAAAAATATTAGCGCCAGCCTGAATAAGCTTCACAAACTCGACCTCAATTTACTCACCGTTTTTGAAGCCGTGTACTTGCATAAAGGCATCGTCAATGCGGCGAAAGCACTGAAACTGACACCGTCCTCGGTGAGCCAGTCCATTCAAAAGCTACGTAATACATTTCCGGATCCGCTTTTTATCCGCAATGGTCAGGGAATAAGCCCGACAACTTATGCCACAAATCTGCACAATCATATCAGCCAGGGGCTTAACGCCATTCTGACCGGCCTGGACTTCACGCACGATAACGATAAATCACGCGTTCTGACGGTCAGTTGTTATCCCTTTGTCGCCCTGATTACTTTTCCGCTGATCCTCAAAGAACTGAAGAAGATTAACAACAACTACACACTGAAACACCTGCCACTGAATGACCCTGAAGATACCCTTATTCAGCATCGTGCAGACCTGGTGATCGATATCAGCCCGTTATTCAACAAATCACTCAAAGGCATAAAGCTGATGTCGGATAACACGGTTTTCGTTTGCAGCAAAAACCATCCGGTGCTGGATAAAACACTCTCTGCGGAGCAGGCGCAGGTGATGCCACAAACAGCGATAATGACCAATGCCAGTGATCTCAAAAGGATGCACTTCGAGCTCAGCGAATCACTCCCCGAGCGGCCTGTCGTGTTTACCAGTTACAATGCCATCAATATTCTCTCCATGGTGGCCAGTACTGATTTAGTGGGCATTTTGCCGGAAAAAATGGTCGAGCTTTTCAAAGAGACATTTCCGGTTCAAATCCTGGAATGTGAAATTCCCCCGCTGGGCTACGACATCATCATGTATTACAACAAAACGGTGAAGGATGATAAGACGCTGAGTATGATTATCACCGCGATCGGCCAGGCTTTTGCCCACCAGGAAGCCTCTTCGGATAAATAGGCGCTGACTCTAAAAATATTTACACACCATTAACACCGCACAGACCATGCCCGCAGGAAATAGCATTCCCCATTATTTTCAATAAATTAATCTCATTTCACCTTTACGTTTTCGAGAGTAATTCTTATTTAAGGTTAAAAAATTGCAGCATTTAGCACTTCCAGCCATGACGAAGGGCTGAACGTGAGGATGCTTCGATGATATAATTTCCGCATTATTTCTACTTTTTTTGATGAATCAGCCAGTTCATTGAATGTCCTGAAAAAACTCGAGTTACAAGAGACGAACCTGGAAGCTGCAAGATTATGAGTAAACCGATTCAGATGGAACGCGGCGTCAAATACCGCGATGCAGATAAGATGGCGTTAATCCCGGTGAAAACCGTGGTCAGTGACCGGCAGGAAATGTTACGTAAGCCGGCATGGATGAAAATCAAGTTGCCTGCTGACTCAACAAAAATTCAGGGCATTAAATCCGCACTTCGTAAGAATGGCCTTCACTCCGTTTGTGAAGAAGCCGCATGCCCGAACCTTTCAGAGTGCTTTAACCACGGCACAGCGACCTTCATGATCCTTGGCGCCATTTGTACCCGCCGCTGCCCGTTCTGCGACGTGGCACACGGTCGCCCGACCGCGCCGGATGCCAATGAGCCGGAAAAACTGGCACAAACCATCGCGGATATGGGATTACGTTATGTCGTCATCACCTCGGTTGACCGTGATGATTTACGTGACGGTGGTGCGCAGCACTTTGCCGACTGTATCACGGCGATCCGCGCTAAAAATCCGACCATCAAAATCGAGACGCTGGTTCCAGATTTCCGTGGACGCATGGATCGCGCGCTGGATATCCTCAATGCCAGCCCGCCGGATGTGTTTAACCACAATCTGGAAAACGTGCCGCGTGTTTACCGCCAGGTTCGTCCGGGCGCTAACTACGAGTGGTCACTGACGTTGCTGCAGCGCTTCAAAGAAGCACATCCCGAAATCCCGACAAAATCAGGTCTGATGGTCGGTTTGGGTGAAACTAACGAAGAAATCATTGAAGTGATGCGTGATTTGCGCCGCCACGGTGTCACGATGCTGACACTCGGCCAGTACTTGCAGCCAAGCCGCCATCACCTGCCAGTGCAACGTTATGTCAGCCCGGAAGAGTTCGATCAGATGAAAGAAGCGGCGATGGAAATGGGCTTCACGCACGCCGCCTGCGGCCCGTTTGTGCGTTCTTCTTATCATGCAGATCTGCAAGCCAAAGGGCTGGAAGTCAAATAATAGCCGGCGCAGCGCACAAGCGCTGCGTTTAATATTTTGTTACTTCTTCATGCTTACAGGCAAAAAAAGGTTGTTCGCAAGAACAACCTTTTTTACATCGGGGAGGCACAGAAAAGACTTTCGTACGATAACTCAGTCTTTGTGCTCGACGCGTTCAGCCGGTTTTTCTTCGGCTGTCGTTTTTTCAGCGGGGGCAGGGTCATCGTTCATGGCTTTCTTGAAGCCACGCAGTGCAGCACCCAGGTCACCGCCCAGAGAACGCAGTTTGCTGGTACCGAACAACAGAACGATCAGCACGCCGACCACCAACAATTTAGTAATACTTAAACCTTCCATACATACCTTCTTTACACTGAGTGCTGGAAAACAGCAGTGGCAATTTGCCGTTATTAACGGCCATTCGCGACGTTAATACAACCCGAAAATGTAACAGAACGGATCCAGAACTGTGCGCATTGTGACCATAGTGAGTTATTATGAGCGTGAATATGATACTCATAAAGTAATTCTGTCTTTATTTGCAGCCAGATGGCTTTAAAATTGATTTCGACCAGATTTATTCACCTGGGTTAACTTGCCCTGTAATGAGAACCGATGCCGAAAAAGCTTCATACGACTCTGGTCAACGATACTCACCATTCCGGGCTGCGTTTCGCGAAACGGACTTATTTGCCCCGTATTGTCGGGCTTGGCACGGGTAGCTTTTGCGTCGGCTCAGTGATGATTGAGCACACAACGCCAGGCTGGTTATGGTTATTACTGTTTATCAACGGGTTTATCTGGCCCCACATTGCCTACTGGAAAGCCAAACATTCATCGGCCCCTTTCCGCAGTGAAATCCACAACCTTCAGGCTGATGCGGTTTTTGGGGGGATCTGGATTGCCATCATGGGGTTCAATGCCCTGCCCTCGGCCACCATTTTTGCCATGATGGGCATGAATAATATCTCTGCAGGCGGAAAGTCGTTATTCTTCCGGTGCGCTACCGCGCAAATCACGGCTGCTCTGGCATTATTATTTGTCGCCGAACTTCCTTTCCAGCCACAAACTACGCCCTTCCAGCTCTATCTTTGCCTGCCGATGATCATGATTTACCCTATTTTTCTGGGAAACGTGACTTACAGGACGTCCCGCAAACTGGCTGAACATAAGCAGGCCATTATGCAAATCAGCGTACGCGATGGCCTGACGGGCCTATACAATCGTCGCCATTGGGAATCACTGCTAAGCAATGAACTGGAAAGCTTTCGCCGCTACCGGCACAAAACGACGCTGATCCTGATCGACATTGACAGTTTCAAAGCCATTAATGATAGCTACGGCCACAGCGTGGGCGATCAGGCCATTATTTTGCTGGCACAGGAGCTAAAACAAACCATGCGCGCCGCCGATATCATCGGGCGCTTTGGCGGTGACGAATTTGCCGCTATTTTACCGCACAGCACCAAACTACAGGCCAAACGCGCGATAGAGCGTCTGCAAAGCCGCCTGGCTAACAACCTGTTCCCGCAGCATCCGCAACTGCATATCCATATCAGCGCAGGAATTGCCGAATGTGATGATACACAGGAAACCCCCACGCAATGGCTGAATGCGGCAGACCACGCATTATATGAAGCGAAAAAAAACGGGCGAAACCGGGTAGAAATCGCAGAGTAACGTTTTCTGCAGCCCCGGATTCAACCCGTGTTTCGTCAGATAAAGCGGCTCAGGAAAGCCTGCGTTCTCGGATGCTGAGGGTTCACCAACACATCATCAGCCGCCCCCTGTTCGACAACAACCCCGCGATCCATGAACACCACGCGATCGGCGGCTTCTTTCGCAAAACCAATCTCATGGGTCACGACAATCATCGTCAGCCCTTGTTGCGCCAGATCTTTCATCGTGGCTAACACCTCCCCCACCAGTTCCGGGTCAAGCGCCGACGTGGGCTCATCAAACAGCATCAGCTTAGGTTTGACTGCCAGAGCGCGGGCAATAGCAACACGCTGCTGCTGGCCGCCTGAAAGATGCCGCGGATATGCTTCCGCTTTATCGCTCAGACCGACTTTTTGCAGCAACTCCCGGGCATATTTCTCCGCCTCATGACGACTTTCTTTATGGACTCCCACCGGCGCTTCAATGATGTTTTGCAGCACGGTCATGTGGGGATAAAGATTGAATTGCTGGAAAACCATACCGATATCACGACGCTGGCGCGCAATCGCCCGCTCAGACAGTTTGTGCAGGCGGTCACCACGCAGTTCATAACCGATTTGTTCACCGCCGACCATAATAGAGCCGCGATCGATATCTTCCAGATGATTAATACAGCGCAGGAATGTCGATTTACCCGAGCCAGATGGCCCGAGGATCACAACAACTTCACTCGGTTTAACATCGAGATCAATCCCCTTCAGCACTTCGTTATCACCGTAACTTTTATGTATGTTACGGGCGACGACCAGAGAAGCCTGTTCGGATGACTGCGCGTCGGATGGCATTTGACTCATAAGTCCTCCTTTTGGGCCAGGCCCGGTGAATTGATGATCGGCGTGGCTTTCTCTTCCGTCTTGCCCGGACGTCGTTTTACGCCTGGCAACGTGCGGCGGGTGCCACGGGAATAATAGCGCTCAATCGCTGACTGCCCGAGATTCAGCAATGACGTAATAAACAAATACCAGATCACAGCAACCATCAGCATCGGCACCACTTCAAACGTGCGGTTGTAGACGGTTTGTACCGAATACAGCAAATCTCCCATGGCGATAACGCTGACCAGCGACGTCGCTTTGATCATGCTGATCAGCTGGTTTCCCGTCGGCGGAATGATTGAACGCATAGCCTGAGGAATGATAATCCGACGCAGCGCGCGCCCGCGGCTCATCCCAAATGCCTGAGCCGTTTCCGCCTGCCCGTTATCAACAGACAACAAGCCGGCACGGATGATTTCCGCCATATAAGCGGCTTCATTCAGCGCCAGCCCGGCAATCGCGGCGGTCAGCGGCGTGATCAGATCATTGGTATTCCAGCTCATATATTCCGGGCCGAACGGGATCCCTAAAACCACACGGGGGAATAACGTCGACATGTTGTACCAGAACAACAGCTGAACCAGCAGCGGCGTGCCACGGAAAAACCAGATGTACAAACCGGCCAGTTTGCGCAGCAGCAGGCTGTCAGATAAACGGGCAATCGCCAGCATCAGGCCGATGAAGACACCAAGTACCATCGAAACCACGGTAAGGCCGAGCGTAACGCCCAGGCCTTTGATGATCGAACCTTCTGTAAACCACTGTGCAACAACATGCCATTCGAAATTGGGGTTGTGGGAAACCGCCCAAATCACATCAGCGGCAATCAGTAACACAACTATCCAGGCAATCCAGCGGCCGTAGTGACGCGATGCATGGGAAAACTCAACGTTACGTCGAGGATCCTGCGTATAGTCGTCCTTGACTGCCGGCTTTGAACTATACGTTTTATCAGTCATTTAGCCTGCGCCTTTGCCAGGTTGATGCCCGGTGCTGGAATCATATTGCCTTCCAGGCCCCATTTTTTCATGATGATGGCGTAAGTGCCGTTATCGAACAACTTCTGATAACCGGCCAGAATCGCATCACGCACAGGGGAATCTTTAGCCACCACGGTGCCCTGGAAAATATCACCAAAGCCGTTGGATTTTCCGGTACCGGTCAGTTCCAGCTGGCCATTCGCTTTCTCAACGAAATAGGTCAGCGGTGCCTGAGAAGAGAAGAAAGCATCAGAGCGATTGGAGCGGACCGCCAGAATAGACGTTGGCTGATCGCTGAAAGATTGAACTGTCACCGCCGGTTTACCGTCTTTCACACAAACATCAGATTGCTTGCGGATCACCTGCTCAGCAGAACCGCCCGCCATGACGGCAATACGTTTACCGCAGGTGTCGTCCAGAGAATTAATCTTTTCCGGATTGCCTTTGCGCACGCCAAACACCACGTATTCTTTTACAAAGTCGATGAAATCATTCTTTGCCTGACGGTCCGGGTAATCACCGATCGGGCCAATGCCCATCTGATAACGCCCTGCGGCCATGCCGCTGAGGATGCCGGATAAACCGCTGACAGAGGCATGTTCAATTTTTACGCCCATCACTTCGGCCAGCGCATGCGCCAGATCCGCACTCGCCCCATCGAGGCCATTAGCGCCAGTCACAATTTCATATGGAGGGAAAGAGCCATTGTTCACGGAGGTCATGACGCCTGACTTCTGGATATCTGCAGGTAATTTAGCGTGGATCGCCGGATCCATCGTCTGAGTCGGAATTGTCACATTTTCAGCAGCAAAGGCATTTATGGAAGATACGGAAAGTAATGCAGCAGTCAGTACAGCAGCCTGACGTAGTTGTTTTGCCATCATTCTCTTATTCCTCTGTCTAAAAAATCGGTCTGTGAGTTTATGAGTGTTGTGTATTTATAGTGAGTACCTTCCGTGGCAAGTTTCCGGATGTTTCTTTTACTGATAACGCGTTCCCTGGTGAGGGCGCGGTACTGCTTGAAACCTGAACGGCTACCGTTGAGGACCGGCAGCCGGCAGGTTTAGTCGTTACGCAACTGCGGTAAACCAAAACGACGGTTCGCCAGCACCGGCAACACTTTACGGGCATGCGCCAGACGATCTTTATCCAGTTCAGCAAACACCAGTGCGGGTGCTTCTGCTGCGCGGGCAATCGCCACGCCCAGAGGATCGACGACCATGCTATTCCCAATATTGCGCTCGCCACATTCGCCCACGGCCACCATATACGTGGTGTTTTCCAGTGCGCGTGCCGTGACCAGCACTTCCCAATGCATCTCTTTCAACGGGCCTTTGACCCATGCAGCTGGCAATACCAGCACGTCTGCGCCATCAAGCACCAGACGACGCGCGAGTTCAGGGAAACGGACGTCATAGCAGGTCATCAGGCCGACATTAAAACCGGCGACGTTAACCAGCGGCGGAACATCGTCGCCAGGCGTTACGTTTTTGGATTCCTGAGAAGAGAATGCATCATAAAGATGTAACTTCTGATATTCAGAAATAATTTCACCATTACGGATAGAAATCAGTACGTTAAACGCACGTCCATCTGGCGCTGGCGTATGTACGCTCATCATGGTGGTCATCTGATTGCCACGGCTTGCGGCAACGAGCTGGCTGACAAACGGGCCATCCAGCGGCTGCGCGGCTTTCAGAACCAAATCCGGATCGGTGATATCGCGAGCCAGAATACCTTCCGGCAAGACCAGTAGATCCACGCCTGCTTCCAGAGATTTCGCCATCAGCGAAAGGCAGGTTTCAACGTTGGCTTCCCACTCGCGGGAAACAGCAAACTGACCTAATGCAACTTTCATTTTGACTCTCCCGTCACTTTTGCGTGGCGAACTGAGGGAACAAATCAGCCGGCGTCAGGCGCTGCGCCGTCAGCCCCTGGACATGTAATTCCTGAGCAAAATCATCAATCATTTTTTCATTGGCAGCGAAACCGTTTGCGTTCCAGTCCGCCGGTAAATCAACCACCGTACGACGCAGGTCGTCCAGCAGCCACGGTGTGGTATCGGCATATTTCGCGCGTTTATCCATCCAGACCTGATAAGAACGGTCAATGATTTCACTCAGCGCCTGCGGCAGCCACGGATGCTCTTCGGCCAGCACGGGTTTGATGGCCAGCAGATGAATACCGGGGATGTAACCTACGCGGTTGAAATAGGCCAGTTCTGCCGCGCGAAAATCGGGCTGGAACTGGCGGAAACCTGAACCAGGCTTGAAGAAACCATCAGGCATGAAAGGCGTGAAAATGGCGTCCAGCCAGCCTTCCTGCAACAGTTCCATCATAGGACGTTCTTCCGGTACGGCTTCGATGCGCCCTTCACGGCCAAACCCGGCCAGACGGTCGACAATCGGATGCGCAGCCGTCAGGCGGCCAACGTACCAGTTTGCATCTTCGATACCGACACCTTCCAGCGCCAGTAGCGTTCGTGTCCAGGTGTTACCTGAGTCCTGCCAGCCGGTCAGGCCAATGCGTTTACCCGCCAGTTGGGAAAGTTCAGTCAGCGGGCTGTCTTCACGGGTGATGATGCAGCGCTGGCGGAAGCCGCGCATCAGGAAGTGTGGGATCGCCAGCAGATCAGATTCACCGCGAGCCCGCCCTTGTGCATAACGGCTGAAAGACACTTCACCCGCATCATATTTGTCGCTGGTGGCCAGGTTATCAACCAAAGTCCCCACGCGGTCTATCTCAAGATTGAAACCTTCCGGTTTAAGGTCGCCTAACGCCAGCGGCGTAAAATAATCCCAGTCACGAACTGCCAGCCTGATGGTAATCGTCACATCTATCCCCTTAAGTGTCAGCATGGTTGATATGCAGAAAAACAACTGTGCGTTTACAAACCCTATCGAAAACGCACCAGATTCTTTTACGAAGGAGATCATCTTCACTGCATTGTGATTATTTTATCGCCTCCGTTGGCTAAGTTTGATACTAATGGCATAAATTAATATGTACAATAGAATCTTTGTTACTGAACAAAAGGCGAAAAAATGGCAGAAAACTCTCTTGAAAAAACGCTGGATGCGGGTTGGTTAGCAACGCAACTTCAGGATCGTTCCATGCGGGGCATTGCCATTGAGACTGCGGCGATGATCCGTTCCGGCGTCATCGAGATTGGCACACACCTGCCTGCCGTACGGGAGCTGGCACTGGCGCTCGGCGTGAGCCCGGCCACGGTATCTGCCGCCTGGGGACAGCTGCGCCGCCAAAAAGTGATTGCAGGGCGAGGCCGCAACGGCGTCTGGGTGTGTGGTGACATGCTGTCGCCACGGCCAGCTCGGTTTGAAAAAATCGGCAATTTTGGCGAACATATTATTGCCGATCTGGCGCTGTCATCACCCGACCCTGCTCTGTTGCCGGATTTACGCGAAGCCATGCAGCACGGCGTTGACGCAGATAATCTGAACAGCTATCAGCGCGAAGCCATCGCGCCTTCTCTGCTGGAAGCCGCACGTCACGACTGGCCTTACGACGCACCGGCGTTTATGTCTGCCGACGGCGGATTTGACGGTATGAACCTCACACTGCAAACCCTGCTGATGCAGGGCTCAGTGGTTGCAATTGAAGACCCGACGGCAACACGCCTGCTGGATATGCTGGATAACCTCGGTGCACAGGTTATCCCGGTGAAATGCGATGAGTTCGGGCCCATACCGGAATCCCTGGCTCAGGCACTGCTCAAAAATCCTTCTGCATTTATTTTTCAACCGCGCACGCATTCCCATTGCGGGCACGCTATCAATGCAGAACGCTATGCTGCGCTGGTGGGAATTCTCAGCCAAAGCAATACGCTGATTATTGAGGATGATGGTATCGGGCAATTATCCTGTCATCCACCGCTCAGCATGGGCAGTAAATTGCCTGACCGCACAGTGCATGTTCGATCCTATTCCAAAGCATACGGCCCCGATTTACGGCTGGCGGTTATCTCCGGGTCGAATGATTTAATCAAACAAATCAAATCATTCCGTAATTTTGGTGCTGGCTGGTCAAGCCGGATTTTGCAGGAAGCGCTGGCCTGGCTTATCAAAGATCCTAAAACACAGGAAGGTATTTCACTCGCCAAAAATACCTATGCAAAACGCCGTAAAGCAATGTCGGATGCCCTGCGCATTCGTGGTGTGAATATCCCTGAACGTGACGGACTGGCGATGTGGATCCCGGTGCCGTCCGAGCAGTTCGCACTGGTCACTCTGGCCGCGCGGGGCATTGCCGTATTGCCCGGCGAGCGCAGCCGCATCGGGCCGGGGCAGTTTATTCGCATCAGCACCAGCCAGATGAAACCTGAGCAGGTTGATCTGATTGCCGATGCCATCGTACTGGCGTTAGGTGCCTGAGGCCCTCAGCGAGGGGGGAGCTTTTTAAGCAGATATTTAGGCGACTCCCCGTACCCTGCCCGTGCATAAAACTGGTGAGCACGCACACGGCGGGTATGGCTGTGAACTTCCATCCGGTCGCAGCCACGCTCTGCGGCCAACCGTTCAGCTTCATCTACCAGTTTTTGACCTATGCCACTACCGCGGTACAGGTCGCTAACGCATAAATAGCTGATACGACAAAATTCTCCGGCCAGTGCGATTTGTGGAATAAAATGCAGCGAAATAAAACCGACGGCATTGCCTTCTATTTCAGCCACCAGCAGGCGGCTGTCCGGATTGGCGGCCATTTTCGCCACACGTTCTGCTATCGCTTCAGGCTGATTGGGATAATCCAGATCCCCAAGTAATTGCGCCAAAATCTGTGCATCCGTTACCACACCTTCTCTGATTAACATGGCATTTCCCCTGATAAAAACGGTCTGTTTCTGTATCGCGGCTACACAAGCGCAGCCCTACAAGGTAAACTCAGCGTCTGCAATATGGAGATGACATTCCTCCCAAACCGCCTTTTACCGGCTGATGATGTCTACGCAATCTCGTGAGAGGTTCGTAGCATTGCGTCCGGACCTTTCTAAACCTCACTTATTTTTAAGGTTTTTTTTATGTTCAGTACCTTTCTTGCTGTATTGATTGGTGGTGCGGTTGGCAGTGTCGCTCGCTGGTATCTCGGGCTGAAAATGAACACGATCACCCCCGTCATTCCCCTTGGCACGCTGGCAGTCAATCTGATAGGTGCGTTTATCATTGGTCTTGCCATCGCTATTTTTGGCCGGATGAACAGCGTCGATCCCGTCGTTAAGGCACTCATTACTACCGGGTTTTGCGGTGGTCTGACAACCTTTTCAACGTTTTCACTGGAAGTGGTAACACTGTTGCAAATGGGTCGATTTGGCGATGCCTTGCTGAATATCGCCCTCAATCTTTTCGGTTCTATCGCCCTGACCCTGCTCGGTTTTATGCTGGTCAGCTGGTATACCGCGCACTAATCCTACTCACTGGCGATGCCTTTTTTATGACAAAGGCATCGTTGTTACGAATTTGTGACGCCGATTCATTTCCCCGCGCACTCTCTTAATGTTTCCTTCATGTTTTATGCTGATAATGGCACGAATTACTCAGGTTCATTAATTGAGGTATGCCATGTTTTCTGCACCAAAAACGTCTTCTGAATTTCTGGCTGTTGCCCTGTGTGTGTTAACCGTAGCCGCATTTTTACAGGCCTATTTTTCTTAATTAAGCCTTCAGAAGCGACAGCGCGCAAACAACAAAACTGACTCTCTCTTCCCGCCAACGGCGCATTCCATATGGATGCGCCGTTGGCATTTCTGCGTCGGGATCAATCGCACCGAAACGAAACGTCACTTTTCATTTCATTCATAATACAAATATTTACCTGTTCCTCCTTATTGCCTATAATTGAGAATGATCGTTCACACTCAACATTGGCCAGGCTATCAGGTAACTCATGCTTCACCCACAACAATGCAGTAAAGACGAGCGCATCAGCGCACGACGCGACCAGATCATTGCCGCCGCACGTTTGTGTTTTCGCAAGCATGGATTTCATGGTGCTGGCATGGCTGAAATCGCCAAGACTTCGCAGCTTAGTGTGGGACAGATCTACCGATATTTTGCGAATAAAGACGCCATCATCGAAGACATAGTGCGCCGTATTGTGATGAAAAAAATCCGCCTGATGACCGGCAACGCACACAATTTGCAGCAGGTAGCACACAATCTGGCGCACCGGCGGATCGGTAATCTGAGTGCGCCTTATAAAGAAGATCAATGCACCGAACAAAAAGAACAGGCCGAAATTGACCACGCTTTGATGCTGGAAGTTGCCGCAGAAGCCACCCGTAATCCCATCGTGGAAAACATCTGGCGTGAGTCAGAAAAACAACTATTCAACGAAGCGAAATCGCTTCTCAGTGCCACTTTCCCGCAGTTTTCAGAAGCTGAAATGACGGCGAAAGTGGAATCTTTAGCGGTGATTTGTGAAGGCACCGCATTCCGACGTATGACGACCGTTCACGCCGACGCAGAGCATCTGGAAGCTTTATACAATCGCTACTTCCAGGATCTCTTTGAAACGGATTTAACCACCAGCAAACTGGAATAAACTTTTACCATGAGCGCTCATCTGCAAGAAAAACGCCTCGGTTACGCCCTGGTTCTCGGCTCGCTTGCCGCCCTCGGCCCGCTATGTACCGATCTCTATTTACCGGCTTTACCTGAAATGGCGGGTGACCTGAGTACTTCTACGGCCAGTGCGCAGCTTAGCCTGACCGCAGGTTTGCTTGGCCTCGGTTTCGGGCAACTGCTGTTTGGCCCGCTGAGTGACCGCTACGGACGTATGCGCCCTTTATTATGGTCGCTGGCTTTATTGCTCGCCGCCTCCGTTTGGTGCGCCGTAGCACAGGACATCAACCAGCTGATTGTTGCCCGTCTGTTGCAGGGTATTGCCGGCGCCGGCGGTGCAGTTCTTTCGCGTGCCGTCGCCAGGGATTTGTATAATGGTCATGAATTAACCCGTTTTTTTGCACTCCTGATGCTGGTCAACGGGCTGGCGCCAATCGTCGCCCCGGTATTAGGGGGGGCCTTGCTCAATTGGGTTAACTGGCGGGGGATTTTCGGCGTTCTGGCGTTTATCGCCATTTTGCTGTTCAGCTTCTCTTCACTAAAACTTCACGAAACGCTGTTGCCTGAACGCCGCGCGCAAGGCGGCATTATCAGCATGCTGGGTTCTGTGTTCGGCTTGCTGAAACATCGGCCATTTATGGGGCTCTGCCTGACACAAGGCTTCATCATGGCCGGGATGTTTGCCTACATCGGCGCTTCGCCTTTTGTCTTACAGCAGATTTATCACCTCAGCCCGCAAATGTTCAGCCTCTGTTTCGCCATTAACGGCATCGGACTGGTGATTTCCGCACAAGTTTCCACACGTCTGAGCCGCCACTTTGGCGAAATGGCACTGGTCAAAGCCGGATTAGCTATCGCCGCCGTGGCGTCTGTTGCGCTGGTGATTGCTGCCAGCCTGAATGCCCCGCTGGTGACGCTGCTGGTGCCGCTGTTCTTCTCGGTGATGGTGATCGGGATTATCGGCCCGAACGCCGGGTCTCTGGCGATGCAAAGCCAGGGAAAAAACGCGGGCAGTGCGTCGGCGCTGCTGGGGGTGTGTATGTTTGCACTTGGCGCAATCGCTGTGCCAATCACCGGATTGGGCAGCATGCCTGCATTGTCGATGGCGCTGACGATCCTGGGTTGCTACGCTATCGCCATTGCGCTGTTCGTGATATTGGTGCGTAAAGCGGCATAGTATTTGCCGTGGTAAGGGCAAAAAAAAACCCGCTTCGGCGGGTTTTTTAAGAATTCGGCTAAAGTCAGATAGCGATAACGTTAGCAGCCGACGGGCCTTTGGCACCATTGGTGATTTCGAACTCTACACGCTGGCCTTCAGCAAGGGTCTTGAAACCGTTGCTTGAAATAGCAGAGAAATGAACGAAAACATCTTTGCTGCCATCTTCAGGGGTAATGAAACCAAAACCTTTTGATTCATTGAACCACTTAACGCTACCTTTAATCTTAGACATCAAACTTACCTTTACGTGAATGTTGGACACAAAATGTGTGTCAAATACAGTACAGCAACAGATTTAACTTTTGTCCAGAATTCTGATGGCAATAAGCGATAAACCTCTCACTCTTGGCTTTCTGTTGCCTTTTTCTGCTGCCAAAATGGCGTTTAATAGCCTTCTGACATCAACCGGTTAGAAAAACGAATCGTCATCGTTGCTGTAATCATCTGAATCATAGTCGTCAGAGCCAAATCCGAGATCAGAATTATCGCTGCGCAGCGACGCATCCTCCCAGGATGGCTGGTTGCTGTCGAACCCCTGATTATTATCGAGGAAACTGCTATCCGCAGGATTAAGATCCTGCACCGGCGGCTCTTCGATAATGTTAACAATTTCCTGTGGCTGGCTGTGGTGGAACATCCCAGTCAGCATATCCGCCAGAACGACCCCGCCGGCAACACCCGCCGCAGTGCGCAGTGCGCTGCCCAAAAAGCCCGGTGCCTGTGGCGCAGTTTGCGCAGGAGCCTGCTGCTGCTGTGCATATTGTGGCTGTGAGGCATATTGCTGCTGTTGTGGCTGGGCGCCCCAGGCTTGCGTGCCAGGGATCGGCTGGCTGCCTTGTGAGGACGAGCGCGCTGGCTCAGGTTGTGCCGAACCGCCGCCGAACAGCCCGGCGAGGAAGCCGGTACTTTGCGGTTTCGCGTTCTGCGCCTGCTGTTGCAACTGTTCGTTTTGCTGTTGCAGTTCTTTCACCTGAGCATTCAGCTTGGTCAGCGCCGCTTCCTGAATGATCATCGCCTGCGCCATGTAGTAAGGTGCGGACGGTTGCTGACGAATATGGGCCTGAATCACACGCTCAGCTTCCGCATCACGCGGTGCCGTATTGGACTCAGCCTGTTGTAAGCGACTAAAAAGCCCGTCAATTAAACGCTGTTCTTCAGATTGCATAAATTCACCTTGTTGGTATGTCGTACTACGTCAGCCGACGTTATACCGATACAGTAATACAGTTATATTTCGGTATGAATTAACGGAGTGTCAACAAATGTGACGGAGGTAAAGTTAATGCAGAAGGAATGTTGCGGGGTTGAAAACCCGCCTGCGAAACCGCAGGCGGAAATATCATATAGTTATTTTTTCGGTGACCAGCCAAAGATGAAGTTTTGGTCTGGCAAATTCGTGTAATTACGCACCAGATCATGATATGTCTTCGCAGGGTCCAGATCTTTAAACTGTTCCGGGTAAATGAACTTCGCCAGATATTCCATCCCGACGATGTTATACGGATGGTTGTAGAACTGATGGTAAACGCCATAAACGTGACCCGCATTGACCGCAGGGATCTGCGCAACACCGGTGCGTGACAGTAACACGTTAGCTTCTTTATCAACGTCAGCTTCGTTCGCGCCATAACCGAACGGCAGGATATGCGTCACAGAACCACTTTTCGGGCGGGATGAACCCGTCATGATGTAAACATCGGGTTTCATGCTGATCACCTGTTCCAGAGAAACGGAACCGGATGCCCCCGGCAGCAGTTTAGAACCAATATTGTTCGCATCCACCGCCTGGATCAGTTTACCCCAGCCCGCATTACCGTGCGTAAAGCAGCATGAATCGTCACGGCCGGCGATAGGTTCGATAAAGACATTCGGTTTGTTTTTAATCGCGGCAACGGCTTTTTTAATATTCTGGAAATGCTCGTTATAGAACGTGGTATAGGCACGGGCGTTATCTTCCTGATTCATCACTTTGCCCAACAGTTCGATGCTTGGCGCAGTGTCTTTTGCCGGATCCAGTTCGTAATCAAGGAACAGCACCGGGATATGCAGCGCTGAAAGTTTATCCAGCACCCCTGCCTGTGCCAGTGATTCTTTCGCACGAACCTGTGCAATCATCAGGTCAGGCTTTTTCGCAATCACTGTTTCCAAATCAACCTGCCCTTTATCGTTGAATCCCATATCGAGGATTTTCGCCGATTCAGGCCATTTGCTTTTCAGCATGTCCCAGGTACCGCTGTCGGTTTTTTTCAGCAAATTATTCCACGCAACGACGTGCTGAAAAGGGTTGGCTTTATCCAGCACCGCCAGCGCCAGAATATCGCGCCCGTCTTGTAAAATCAGACGCTGCGGAGCTTTATCGATAGTGACTTTTTGCCCGGTCATATCCGTCACGGTCAGCGGGTAAGTGGTCGCAAAACTGGCAAACGAAGTGGCCATCAGACCGGCAACAGACAGCACACGAGCAGTGTTTTTTAACATGCAAAACCCCGAAAATGAGAATGAATAAGAAATGATTTTGATAATTGTTATCAAATGAAGGAGAAATAATAAACAAGGAAGGGTTAGCGAGGCAACGTTTTTGCAGCAAATAGCGACGGGAAAACATGTCGAAATATGAACGGGATACCTCACAGGGTATCCCGTTTACATTAGGTTTAAGATTACAGGGAAGACTGACGCCCGATGAAGTGCAGCAGGAACTCACTCACCAACGCGCGTTTAAACGCCGACTGCGTTTTGTCCGCCGCCGCGCTGTGCCCGCCTTCGGTATTCTCATAGAAATACACGTCAGGAATACCCAGTGCCTGCATCTTTGCGGCCATTTTACGTGCATGGTCTGGCCCTACGCGATCATCGCTGGTTGCCGTGGAGAACAATACCGGCGGGTATTTTTTGTGCGGATCGATATTGTGATACGGCGAGAATTCACGAATATACGCCCATTCTTCCGGCTTTTGCGGGTCGCCGTATTCTGCAATCCACGAAGCCCCGGCGGAAATCTGCGTGTAGCGGTACATATCCAGCAGAGGCACCTCGCAGACTATCGCGCCGAACAGTTCCGGATAGCGTGTCAGCATATTGCCCACCAACAATCCGCCGTTGCTCCCGCCCTGCGCCGCCAGATGCGCCGGTGAGGTAATATTGCTGGCGATCAGCGCCTTCGCCACTGACGAGAAATCCTCATACGCGCGCAGACGTTTTTCTTTCAGCGCGGCTTTATGCCATTCCGGACCGTATTCACCACCGCCGCGAATATTAGCGACAACAAATATACCGCCGCGATCCAGCCATGAAACACCGCTCACGCCCAGATAGTACGGATCCAACGACACTTCAAAACCGCCATATCCGTACAACAGCGTCGGGTTCTCGCCGTCATAAACCACATCTTTGCGGCTGACCACGAAATAAGGCACGCGCGCCCCGTCGTCAGATTGCGCAAAATGCTGGCTGACCTGATAGCGGGAAGCGTCAAAATGCGACGGGTCCTGCTTCAGCAATTCGGCTTCGGCGTCAGCGCCGTTGTCCAGATTGCCCAACGAGAGGCTCGCGGGTTGCAGGAAACCACTGACGCTCATGAAGTATTCGTTGGTTTTATCATCCACGCCCCAGGCGCTGATTTTACTCAGCTCCGGCACATGGCCGAACGGCTCACGTCGCCATTCGCCATTCTCAGGCGTCAGCACCTCAAGACGATTCACCACATCACGGGTGAGGCTGAGAATGATGTGATCGCGGGTATGCGAGAAACCGTTGAGCTGATCGCGGGTTTGCGTCACACCGCTGAGCGCCGAACCGGTATCCGGAACAAACAGCGGTTGCAGCGTGCGCTCACCGGCCATAAAAGCGTCGAAATTCATGGTCAGCAGCGAGCCGGATGGCCAGCACTGGCCATTCACCTGCCATTCGCTGGACGGTTCGATGAGGATCCATTCCTGCCAGGTGATGAATTTGGCATCGGCCGGAATATCGATTTTGACCAGTGCGCCAGCGTTACCGACCAGAAAAACTTCCCGATGATAAAAGTCGATGACCCGCACTACATAATTGCGTTTGTAGCCTTCACCAGCTTCCTGATAGCCTGCGGCCATCATGTCTTTTTGGCCCGCGCTGTAAACCGTCACCGCTTCGCTGAGCGGGGTTCCACGTTGCCAGATTTTTACGATGCGCGGATAACCGGAATCGGTCATCGAACCTTCGCCAAAATCGGTGGCGACAAACATATGGTCGAAATCAATCCAGCTGATGCGGCTTTTGGCAACCGGCAGATAAAAACCGCCGGCGACAAATTCTTTGGTCAGCAAATCGAATTCACGAACTTCACAGGCATCGCCGCCATCCGGTGAAAGCACCACAAAGGCACGCTCAAAGCCCGGCTTCAGGTTCCAGAAACCGGAGAAAACCCACTCAGTACCCTCCGCTTTACCGAGCGCATCAATATCGAGCACGGTTTCCCAATGCGGTTCGTTTTTACGAAATTCATCGAGCGTTGTCTTACGCAACAGCCCTTTCGGGTTCTTCGCATCCTGCCAGAAATTATACCAGTCGTGACCACACTTCCAGATACCGGGGATTTGTTCTGGTGAATTCAGGCCGCTCAACACTTTTTCGCGGACAAGGTTAAAATCATTGCCTGATGTAAAGTCGTCCAGCGTAATCGCATTCTGCTCATGCGCCCAGACCAGTGCTTTTTCGTTACGTAAACCTTCTAGCCAGATGAACTCATCCTGCGGTGGAAAAATTGAATCAGTTGTCATGATATTCAGCCCTGAAAATCAGAAAGGATTCAGAAATACCCGCTTTGTCCTGACAATTTCAAGTCTTTTATGCGTTGGGGAAGGATGCGTTGTCGCCGCATTTTGTCTTAATTAACGCATTCTGCGATCCCGCGAAGATACCCCCGTATTTTTTTGTGAGTCAGTTCAAGCATTGAAGTTATCGGAACGCCTATAAAGAAAACATTACTTTGTGATAACAAAAAATGACGCATTTTTGAGTTAAAAACAGAGGTAGAAATCAGGCCAACAGGAGTGAAAGTATGGAATGGAAAATCATTGATATCCTGAACATCCCGCAGACAGGGTTAAAATATGTCTGCATTCAGGCGTTTAAAAATCTGAAACTGATTCTGTCTGTCGATAATGACTTTACACTGAAAACCGGCGATACCTTAGAAATTACCCCGGAAGGCTATTCCCTGAACCGGCATAAGGCACAAAGTCTGAAAATTCACCGCATGATGCCGTATTGCCAGCAACGCTGGCAGTCACTTTCTGTCCAGTAAATCCTGTTATGCCACGGCACGTGCGGCGAAACCGGTTCTGATCAAACCGGTTTTTTCTTTTGCTGACGCCGCAAATCTGACAGGCTGTCGTGATTGCCAAATTCCTGCCCTGGAACATCCAGCCAGCGGTCTTTACGCGTCGCTTCATATTCCTGATTTAACGGGTAGTAAATCCGGTTTTCCGGCTTATTGGCCTCACCGACCACCAGCAAACGAACGTCTTCATCACTGTTATTGATGAAGGTATGACAGATGCCCGTCCCATGCGGAAACGCCACCGCATCGCCCGGTTTGAGCGGATACAGCGTGCCGTTAATCCAGGCATCGGGACGACCTTCCAGCACATACACAAACTCATCTTCTGCACTTTCTGCATGCGCGTAGCAGGTACGACGTCCCGGCAATAAACGCTCGTGATGAATACCAATGCGCGTCAGCCCGAGAGCTTTGCCCAGCGGAGCCCCCTGCGACATCAGCTCGTCATCGCCAGGGTAAGTGCCTTCGTCAGGCCCTTCAAGTTCGGTCCAGTGACGAATGAAATCAGGTCTTTCCTTGCCCATACTTCCTCCGGTCTCACGTGTTTAATACAGCGTAGGTGACTTCTGCTGCATAGAGTAAGAACTCTGAATAGTCTCTTTCGGCAAGCACGCAAACCTGATGTGCACTTTTTCACCGTCGTTACTTTCGCCCAGAGTCTGGAATTTGCCGGTACAAAAATCGAATATCTTTTGATAAGTATCCGCACGGCGCTGGCGCTCAAGTATTGAGAAGACTGACGTTGTATAACTTGCTTCCCCCTGAGTATAGGAGGGATCGTAATTAGCCGGACGGTAAGTTTCAGGCCCGACCGGTGAATCAATCGCTGAGCATCCTGCCAGCAAGCCCGTAACTGTCATCGTTGCCACCAGTATTATTGTGATATTTTTCATTACTCATCCCGGAAAACATTAATCTTAATTTATTGTAGCTGACTGGCGGTTTCTGCCATTCCCACGCTGCCAATACTGTTTTTACCATTCTGTTTCACGTTTACCAATGCGCGCTCGGCTGCCGCCAGCCACTGGTTATAGTTCTCATGATTTCTCGACATCGCCACCCCAATGCTTAACGAACACTGGAAGCCGGAGTCCTGCGATAAGCGGATTTCCGACGTTTTCAGCAGCAGGCGATATCCGACAGCATAAGCCTCTTCTTCCGAGACCCCCGGTAACACCACGACAAACTCATCGCCACCAAGAATGGCAGGGAAATCATTCTGGCCCGTTTCCTGACGAAGAATGGCTGAAACGGCACGCAAAACAGAATCCCCGGCCTCACGCCCGAACAGATCATTCACCATTTTCAAATCATCAACACCCAATACCATCAGGCATGACAAATCATGCTTCGAGCGTTCAAATTCCAGCATCAGCCGGCGGTCGAGTAAGCGACGGTTAGGCAGACCGAGAAAAGGATCCATCAGCGCGGCCTTCTCCAGCTCGTGTTGTTTATCGCGCAGCTTTCTGGAGATGGCGTAATTTGCCGCGCTGAACGCAATAATATAAAGGGTGGAAAGCGGCAGCGTCAGCCACAACGTCCTGTCGGTCACTGTGGGATAGAACGTCATGCCAGAAAGCGGCCAGCACACAATAAAGCCGGCGCAGTAAAACAGCGCCGCGCGCCGCAGCAATTGCCAGCCACCGGCGGAAAAACGGTCAGCAATCAGGATGGAGGTAATAATAGCGGACGGCAGCGGGCAAACACCCATCATCGCCACCCACGCACCGCCCGCAATAGCATCAAAGGCAAGATTTCTGAATTCGGCCTGATTCGGGTGTTTCGAACGATGGGAAATCAGCATCGCGACGTGTGGCCAGATAAAAGCATTCAGTACCAGCAGACATATCGGGATCAGAGAAACGTCGCGTTCAAAAAGAACGGAAACGATCGGAAAAAAGCAGAGGAAAGTGCCCAGCATGCGCATTAAGTACATTCGTCGTAAGAAGCGATCGGAGCGCTCACGGACGAGACTTTCACCTGGAGAATAATATGGCATACCGGAAACGACTCTTTAGTAGATTTTTATTTATATTAGTCGAGTTACTTATGTCAGAGCTACAGAAAGCACCGGTTTTAATGCCCCGAACAACGGGTGTTTTTTACCTTAAATATGACGGGCTATCTGTTGAGCAGATAATTTAGGATAAAAGGGTTCAAAAGAAGAAATAACCGCACGCATTGCAGGCTCAAGTTAAAACGTCGAATAAAAAACGGGCAACCCAAAGGCTGCCCGCATTACATCTGGATCTGCGGTTAAAATTCAAACGTTGAGGATAGCAGTAATGTCCTCGGCATTCCGACCGCGAGCTGACCGCTGCCTGCGGCACTCCAGTAGCGTTTATCAGTGACATTATTGACGGTCGCCTGGAAGGTCGCCTTGGTGCCAGCCAGTTTGGTGGTGTAACTGGCACCGACATTGTAGGTGGTATACCCGGCCACAAACGCCTGATTCTGCGCATTAACCGGCCGTGACCCGACATAATAAGCGCCGCCATTTACTGCCAGTCCGTCAATAACGCTGAGTTTATGATTGATAAACACATTCGCGACTTTCTTCGGCGTATTTTCCGGCGTTTTGCCCAGCAACTTTTCATTGGTGGTTGACGTCACCTCAGCGCTCAGCAACATCAGCGAACTCATGACTGACGTATTTTCCGTGATATCCCCCTGCAGCGAAAACTCGCCGCCACGAAAACGTGCTTCACCGTTGAGGGCATAAATATCGTCATCCCCGGTGCTGGCGGAAGGCTGTTTCAGTTCGAAATAGGCTGCTGACGCATAAAGCTCACCATAGACTCGTGTACGGATACCGATCTCTTTTTGCTTACTGACGGCCGCTTTCAGCGATTCTCCGGCATTAGCCGCCGTAGAAGGTGCCGTTCCCGCAGATTCCAGTCCTTCCACATAACTGCCGTACAGGCTGATATCCGGCGTCACTTTATACAGCACGCTGAAGGCCGGGGTCACTGCGTGAACGTCCTCGGAGGCCGCATCGACCTGCGTACTGGTGTAACGCCCGTAGCGCACAGCGCCGGTCACCTGCCACTGATCGTTTAACGTGATCCAGTCTTGCAGGAACAGGCCGCCATCACGGATAGTCTGCTTATTAAAACCCCGGTCAGTCAGGGTTTTCTTTGTATTTTTCGCCGCTCGCGTCAGAGACGTAATGGTCACCGGGTCATACATATTCTGCGATGCTGAATACATGTAAGTCTGGAAACTTGGCTGGAAAAGGCGATTCTGGCTGCCGCCGAAAAGCAATTCATGCCCTACCGAACCGGTATCGAACGTCCCTTTGATCTCAGCCCGCACATTCTGGTTCAGGTAATCCTGACCCGGTTGATCTGCGCCATACACCGTCCCCGCGCCCGTTTGCGCGTTGTAATTATCAAACACCCACAGCCAGCGGTCGCGCTTGGTTCGGGATTGTCCGGCGCTAACCTTACCGGTCCAGCTGCTGCTCAGCGCATATTCGGCCTGCAATAAATGGGTTTCAGCGGAAGAATGTGTGTCTTTCCCCTTCATCGATAACAACTTTTTCGGGTCAGGAATTGACGGAACCGTCATTACACCGTTGACCGCCGTGGGTGTCGCGATTGCTGCCTGCTCGGTGATACGGGCGCGAATTGACTCGTAATCATATTTGAGCGCTAACCGGTCCGTTGCCTGCCAGTCAAGCGCCGCACTGAACATCCGGCGATTGCCGTTATCACCGTCAATAGGGGTATGGATATTATTGGTGACGGCATTGATTCGAACGCCAAAATTTTTCTCTTCGCCAAAACGGTCGGCCAGATCGACGTGCACAAGCGAAGAACCCTGATCGTCAGTGGAAAACGTAACGGCCCTGACCGGCTCCTGTCCGGCTCGTTTAGTGACCATATTCACCACCCCGCCCGGCGCAACAAAACCATAATAAAGTGCTGATGCGCCTTTCAGTACTTCCATCCGCTCTTTATCTTCCATCGGAATAGGCAGGTTATTATCAAAGGGCAAAACGCCATTAAACATATAACTGGAGCGGTTATCGAGGTTAATACCGCGCACGGAAAGCTGGTCGTAAGCAATACCGCTTTGCTGCTGACGGACAATACCTGCGACATTGCGCAGTGCATCAAATAACCCCGTGCCCTGCTGCGCCTGAATCACCTCTTTTGAAACCACGCTGACCGATGCAGGCACATCCATCATATCGCGCCCCTGATAAGCACCAACGTCAGCGTATCCCGGCACGTATCCGGAAGGTTCGCTATACGCAGTACCGTTAACTTCAATGGTGTCATCTTTCGGTGAATTTTTATTATCACTGCGTATTTCAGGGTTATTCGCGGACGCGACGTTATTTTCCCCGGAATAAGTCTGCGCCAGACTTTCCCTGACTGGGAATAAGACCGGGACGCTGGCGATTAACACCGCCAGGCTGTTTTTTTTCATTGTGTTGAAGTTCATACCATCCCCAAAGCATCTGTAAAAGTATTTAAATCAAAATTTATTTCAGGCCGGTTTTATTATTGCGTCAGCACCTGGGTACAGACGCAGTCAGGTAATAACCCTGATTATTTATAATGTTATGCCGCGAAATAGCGGCAACACCGTGCCAGATCCCATCCGGATCCCGTTGAGATAAAAGGCCCACTTAATTAGAATGATTCTCATTCCAACACAAGGGAATGTAGTAGTAAATGACAGACCTTATTGCGGCGAAAACAGCCGGTTAAAACGAAAAACTGGCACCCTGTTTATTTTTCATGACATTGAAATATAAAGAATAAAAAACAGGTGGCAAAACAAAATTCACTTCATTTAATTCCGGTCAGGTGGCAACACGCCTTGTAACGTTGACTACTACAGTTACGTACTTCATCATGATTTTAAAGGATAATGATAATCTTTATCAGAAGAGAGGCCATACAGATTGAACCCGGACAGTCATACCCACGCGATACAGGGTAATAATGCAAATCAGACCGTTATCCGCATTACTGCGGAACCTGTACTGATCCCGTATCTCGAAAAGCTCATTACCGCATTTACGCCAATTCATCCGTCAGTTCAGGTGATAACACAGGGATGTCATGAAGCTTCCGCTTTCTCTTTTCTGATTAATGACCGTTCTTCAATGGCGCTGATTGAGCGGGAAATCACACCGACTGAGGCCGTGCCCTATAAAAAGCAGCGCGGAACTCGTCCCTTTGCCCTGCAAGTTGCCATCAGCCCGGATCCTCCCACGCTGTACGTTCATCACAGCAATCCGCTGGTCGAGATTTCCGCAGTGCAGTTGTCGCAGATTTTCACTCAGGGTAACCCGCAGGGTGATTTTTCCGGGTGGGAACAGGTGCCGGGGGCACAGAAAAGCGGCAACCTTTGCCCGCTCAGCCTTCCTGAAGACAGTACACTTCAGACATACATGCAAAAACATCACTTTGCCGGGCGCGAACTTAGCGCACGCACGGAATATGCCACAGACTCAGAGAGTTTGTTAAAAAAGCTGGAAAACACACCGAATGGTATTGGAATTGCTGAATATGGCATTGAAAACCCAAAACTCCGTGCAGTAAAACTGGCGGAGCCCGCCACGCCGCTGACCCGTTTTTTGCATCTTTATCTGCCGTTGGATGCTTCGGGCATCACCGACAGCGCGTCGCAAAAATTTGCTGATTTCCTTTTGTCCGATGCCGGGCAGGCGATTATCGCGACTTCTGCATTTACCCCTTTACACCCTGGTGAACTCAGCCAGCAACGTGCTTTATTATCGGTACATTCATGAATTCAAACTCCTTTGCTTCACCGCTGCCGATCGTCGGTAACGACGGAATGGCTTCTCTGGTTCTTCCGTGGTGCGCACTCTTTGGCGACAGGCATCCGGACATTTCTTTCGATTGCACACTGGAAGGCTCGTCGACCGCGATCATGGCACTGGCCGCCGATGCCAGCTGGCTTGCACCGATGTCGCGTGCCCCCTGGCCGCATGAACTGGCCGCGTTCAGGCAGGCGAAAGGCTACCTGCCGACGGCGATCCACGTCGGTTATACCGGACATGGCCCGCGCCCCGATGCGAAAAGCCCGCCAGCAATTTATGTCCACCGCGATAACCCGCTGGCTGGGATGACGATGACGCAGCTTGCATCTGTTTTCTCTGCCGGCACCCCGGCCGGAGACATCACCCGCTGGCAACAGCTCGGCCTTGAAGGCAAATGGAAGGCGCGGCGCATCCACCTTTATGGCTTGCGTGATAATGGCAAGTACGCCACGGCGTTTCGCCAGGCACATCTGGCGGGCCACCATTATCCGGGTCATTACGAAGGCCTGGCCGATCGTCGCGCAATCGTTGAGGCAGTGGCGCAAGACCCGTTCGGCATGGCTTCTCTGGGGTGGTGTAATGCGGCGTTATTTTCGCAGGATGTCCGCATTTTACCGCTGGCAGCGCAGGGTGATCCTGCATTCTACTCGCCGCAGCTTTCGCATGTAGAACAGGGAAAATATCCGCTCTCCAGTTATGTTTCGCTGTATTTCGATCTGCCGCCGGGAGAAAAACTCGATCTGCAGGTGAAAGAATGGGTGGCACTGACGCTGTCCGCCGCCGGTCAGGCCATTGTGGCAGCTCAAACTCACAGCCCGGAAGGTTATGTTCCCCTGGAACCGGCAATGCTTGAAATTCAGCGTGAACATCTGGCAGGCCTGTAACCCGCTTTGCCGGTACCCTGTTTAAAACAAACAGCATTGAGAACCCATGGGCGCTACTGTGAAAAACCCGAAAAACTCTTCTAACCGTTCACGTCAGGATCTTTATGGTGAGCGTTTTCGTCTGCGTAAAGATCAGCTTTCCCCCCGTCTGTTTGCGGTCGCACAATATATCCATACCCACAGGGGTGCCGTGCTGGATAAAACAGCGCTGGAAATTGCGGCAGATACGCAAAGCTCTGACGCCACTGTCGTACGGGCAATTCAGGCGCTGGGTTTCTCCGGTTTGCGTGACCTGAAAAACGTACTGGCGAGTTACCTGGGGGAAACGCTGACGTCATCGGCAAAAATGGCAACCACGGTAAATTCACTGACGCCGGATACCAATTCGAGCATTGATTTCGTTCTTGAGGGGTATCTCTACACCTGCCAGATGCTGTCGGAAGAGAAAAACCGGCTGGCCCTTTCACATGCCAACGGGTTATTACAGGCCGCAGAGCGGGTGGCGATTTTCGGCATCGGTGCGTCGGCGCTGCTGGCGGAATACACGGCCCGCCTGTTTAATCGTAACGGCACGCCGGCTTACGTGTTAAACCGTACCGGCGCATCGCTCAGCGAGCAGTTGATTAACATGCGTCCCGGCGATGTCCTGATAATGATGGCGCAGCGCAGTGCTCACCGGGAAGGTTTAACGACGCTGGCCGAAGCTAAAAGACTGGGGATTTCAACGATTCTGCTGACCGGCACCAATGATTCGGTATTTATTAAAGAGGCAGACTGTGTGGTCTTCATCCCGCGCAGCGCTGATGCAGAAAAGATCCCGGTTCACGGCACGCCGATGATCTGCCTGGAAATTCTGGTGCTGGCACTGGCCGCCTCATCGCCTAAAGTCCCGTTGCAAACCATGAACCGGCTTTACGAGTTGAGCAATTCAATGACAAAACCGAGAAAAAGTCCGCGGGGATAAAAACAAAAACGGCCGCCTCCGGGCAGCCGTTTCTCACCGTTAATTCTAAAGATTATGCCGTCAGCGTCGCCATATCGATGACGAAGCGGTATTTCACATCACTTTTCAGCATACGTTCATATGCGTCATTGATGTCCTGCATGTTGATCATTTCGATATCAGAACCAATGCCGTGTCTGGCGCAGAAATCGAGCATTTCCTGAGTTTCCGCAATACCGCCAATGCACGAACCGGCGACAGAACGGCGCCCCAGGATCATTGTGATGGTATTGAGCATCGGATTGATATCGCCCAGGTAGCCGACAAACACCAGCGTACCATCCACATTCAGCGTCGGCATGTAGGGATTGATGTCGTGAACATAAGGGACGGTATCAATAATCAGATCAAACTCGCCTTTAATCGCAGACATCTGCGCTTCATCGGTAGACACCACAATATGATGCGCGCCCAGGCGGCGGCCATCTTCGGCTTTACTGGCTGAACGGGTAAACAATGTGACTTCCGCACCCAGCGCATTTGCCAGTTTCAAGGCCATATGACCCAGACCGCCCAGACCGACGACGGCCACTTTGCTGCCTTTCGTGACATTCCAGTGACGCAGTGGTGACCAGGTCGTGATACCGGCACACAGCAACGGCGCAGCCGCTTTCAGATCCAGCCCTTCCGGCATTTTCAGAACGAAATCTTCCGTCGCAATGATCGACTTTGAATAACCGCCGTAGGTTGGCATATGGTCGTGGCGGTCAGCGCTGTTATAAGTCTGCACATTGCCTTCTTCGCAATACTGCTCAAGGCCCTTTTTGCACGGATTGCATTCCCGGCAGGAATCAACCATACAGCCAATCCCGGCATAATCACCGACCTTGAATTTCGTGACATTTTTACCGACTTTTGCCACGCGGCCGACCACTTCATGGCCGGGAACCAGAGGATAGGTACTGAACCCCCAGTCATTTCGTGCCTGATGCAAATCGGAATGGCAAACACCGCAATACAGCACGTCAATCACCACGTCATCGTCGCGGGGATCACGCTGCTCGAACACAAAAGGCGCTAAAGGAACTTTTGCTGACTGTGCAGCGTAACCGAGAACTTTAAGAGTCATTTCTTTATTCCTGCATAGGTATCAAGTCAGAAATCCCGCCCGGTAAGGCCGGGCAGGATGAGAGAGTCAGCCGGGAAGACTTATTTGCTGTATTGCGCGTCTGTGACTTTTTCCATCCACTGAACCGGGCTGCCATTCAGGGATTCGGCAATCGCGATGTGGGTCATGGAATTGTCAGGCGTTGCCCCGTGCCAGTGTTTTACACCTTCAGGGATCCACACGATATCGCCGACATTCATTTCGCGGATTTCCCCGCCTTCTTCCTGCAACCAGCCACGCCCCTGCGTGATGATCAATGTCTGACCGAGCGGATGTGTATGCCATGCAGTGCGGGCACCGGGTTCAAATGTCACCGTCGCGCCTCCCACACGGGCGGGTTCAGTACCGCTAAAAGGTGAATCAATGCGAACCTTGCCGGTGAAGTAATTTTCCGGGCCATTTTGTGAAGGAACGGAACCGCTTTTGGTGATTTTTAATGTATCAGTCATTTCATTCTCCGCTCCGGCGTATGCGGCCGGCGCTAACATAGAAAGGATTACGGCAGATGCAGCAAGGAAGTTCATGCCATACCTCCGTTAAGATTAGGTACGCTTAGCGAACACGTCTTTGACAACAGGCACAGCCGACATTGCATTGGGCCAGCCCACATAAAACGCCAGATGCGTCACCACTTCGGAAGCCTGTGCTTCGGTCAGTCCGTTATCCATCGCTTTATTAAGATGGAAAGTCACCTGGGCAACCTGCCCTGCGGCAATCAGCGCACTGACCGTAACCAGACTGCGATCGCGTGGTGCCAGTGCCGGGCGCAGCCATAAATCGTGGAAGAGAACATCGGTGGTGTAGCCGACCAGCCCCGGGAACTGCGCACTGCCGACAGACTGCTCAACCGCATTGACGCGCAGTTGCTCCGCCTTTTCATTGAGTGGCAGCAACTCCGGATGAGCCACAGGCAAATCCTTTTCGGTAATACCGCGCTGCCGGAACAGCGGGCGCGCCACGTCAATGGCCGCCGCCGCATTCCCCCAACCGGAATAAAATGCCAGATGCGTAATAATTTCTGACAGTTCGCCAGGCTTGACCCCGTTATCGAGTGCCAGAGCAAACTGCGCGGGCATTAACGCAACCTGGTTACGGGCGATAATTGCCGCGACAGTGATCACACTTCGGTCACGCGCCGAAAGAGCCTGGCGCTTCCATAAATCGCCTTCCAGGGTTTTGCGTTGGTAATTTTCGAGTGCAGGTGAAACCATGGTTATCTTCTCCTCGCGGGATGAATCTTCGTTACCACCTCTGGCCTCTGTTGTCGCAGCCAGCGTAGCGCCGGAAATTATCATGGACAGTGAAAGCGTCGTTGCCGCTAAACCTTTCATCTTCACTTCCTCCTGAAATAATGACCGTCTCAACGTTCGGATAAACGTTACCGTCAATCGGTTATGAGGACTAGGTAGCAAAATATGAAAGGAGCTATGAGTTTAGCTCATCAATGCGCCTTCCCCCACCGAGCCGGTAAGGCGCAATACCTTGATGTTTAAAAGTTTATCACTCTTCTGTTTTGATGCCGGTCTGGCTAAAACGACGGCGTACTACCACGAAGAACACCGGCACGAAGAAGATCGCCAGCAGCGTGGCAGAAATCATCCCGCCCATCACGCCGGTGCCCACGGCATTCTGTGCGCCCGACCCTGCACCATTGCTGATAGCCAGCGGCAGAACCCCGAGGATGAATGCCAGCGACGTCATCAGAATGGGGCGTAAACGCATGCGTACCGCCTCGAGCGTCGCTTCAATCAGTGGTTTGCCTTCTTTAAGCATCAGGTCGTTGGCAAATTCAACGATCAGAATGGCGTTTTTCGCCGCCAGCCCGATGGTCGTCAGCAACCCGACCACGAAGTAAACGTCGTTATTTAATCCACGCAGGCTGGTCGCCAGCAATGCCCCCACAACCCCCAGCGGCACCACCAGCATCACAGAGAACGGAATCGACCAGCTTTCATACAATGCCGCCAGACACAGGAACACGACCACCAATGAAATAGCATACAGTGCCGGTGCCTGCTCTCCGCTCATCCGTTCCTGATAGGACATGCCCGTCCAGTCGTGACCGATACCCGCCGGTAACTGCGCCGCCAGTTGTTCCATCAGCGCCATTGCTTCACCCGAACTTTTCCCCGGTGCCGGCTGGCCGAGAATTTCCAGTGAGGACAGACCGTTGTAACGCTCCAGACGTGGCGATCCGTAAACCCATTTTGCGGTCGAGAAACTGGCAAAAGGCACCATTTTCCCGTTGGTGGCACGCACAAACCAGTTGTTGAGATCGTCAGGCATCATGCGGTATGGCGCATCACTCATCACGTAAACTTTCTTCACCCGGCCATTATCGATAAAGTCGTTCACATAACTGCCGCCCCAGGCTGCCGATAAAGTTGTGTTGATATCCGACAGCGATAGCCCCAGCGCTTTGGCTTTTTCCTGATCAATCGTCACTTTGTACTGCGGCGTATCTTCCATGCCATTCGGGCGTACGGCCATCAGCACATCAGGATGTTGTGCAGCCAGCGCCAGCAGCTGATTTCGTGCTTCAAGCAGTTTCTGATGCCCCAGATTGCCACGGTCGATCAGCTCAAAGTCAAAACCGGTGGCATTACCCAGCGCGATAATCGGCGGCAGGTTAAAGGCCACTACGGTGCCATCAATAATTTTCGAAAATGCCGCATTGGCGCGCTGAACAATCGCCGTCACTTTGTTGGCATTCCCCGCACGTTCGCTCCAGTCCTTCAGGCCGATAAAGGCAATCCCGACGTTCTGCCCGCGTCCGGCAAAACCAAAGCCATTGACGGTCAGCACGTTCGCCACATTGCTTTTTTCGTCATCCATGTAGTGCGCCGTAATGGTGTCGAGCACTTTCTGCGTCCGCTCCTGCGTCGCACCAGCCGGTAAAATCGCCTGCGTTGCCAGCACCCCCTGATCTTCCTCAGGCAGGAAGGACGTCGGCAGATGCATAAACATGGCCACCATGCCCGCCACGATCAGCAGGTAAATGACAATGTACCTGCCGGTGCTTTGTAAAATCCGCCCAACCGATGAGGTGTAATGCTGTGTGCTCTGATCGAACTTACGGTTGAACCAGCCAAAGAAACCGCGGGTTTTTCCGTGGCTACCTTTTGCGACGGGCCTGAGTAAGGTTACGCACAACGCCGGCGTCAGGATTAACGCCACCAGAACCGACAATGCCATTGCCGAAACGATCGTTATCGAGAACTGACGGTAGATGACGCCGGTTGTGCCGCCGAAAAATGCCATCGGGACAAAGACCGCTGACAGCACCAGCGCAATGCCAACCAGCGCCCCCTGGATTTGCGCCATCGATTTTCGCGTCGCGGCTTTCGGAGAAAGCCCCTCTTCTGCCATTACACGTTCGACGTTTTCCACCACCACAATGGCATCATCCACCAGCAGCCCGATTGCCAGCACCATCCCGAACATTGTCAGTGTATTGATGGTGAAACCGCAGGCGGCCAGGATCCCGAATGTGCCCAGCAATACGACGGGGACGGCAATCGTCGGGATCAGCGTCGCCCTGAAGTTTTGCAGGAACAGGAACATCACCAGGAACACCAGAACGATCGCTTCGAACAGCGTTTTCACCACCTCGTTAATCGAGATTTTGATAAACGGCGTGGTGTCATACGGATACACCACCTGCAAACCCTCCGGGAAGAACGGTTTGAGCTGTTCCAGCTGAGTGCGTACCGCCGCCGCCGTATCCAGTGCGTTCGCCCCGGTGGCCAGCTGGATGCCCAGCGCGGATGCCGGTTGTCCATTGATTTTCACCACGAACTGATAATCTTCCCCCCCGCGTTCAATACGGGCGACGTCGCGCAGGCGTACCTGCGAGCCATCGGCATTCACTTTCAGCAGAATGTCGCCAAACTCCTCGGGTGAAATCAGGCGGGTTTGCGCGATCAATGAAGCATTGAGTTGCTGCCCCGGCACCGGTGGCGCGCCCCCGATTTGCCCGGCAGCGACCTGCGCGTTTTGGGTGTTCAGCTCACTGATCACATCCACCGGCGTCATCTGATAGTTATTCAGTTTGTTCGGATCCAGCCAGATGCGCATGGCGTACTGCGAACCAAAGATCTGCGTATCGCCGACACCATCAATGCGGCTGATCGGATCTTTAATATTCGATCCGACGTAGTCTGAAATATCCTGCTGCGTCATGGTGCCGTTACTGTTCACAAAACCAACAACCATCATGAATGTGCTGGATGACTTCCTGACGGTAATCCCCTGTTGCTGCACTTCCGACGGCAATAACGGCGTTGCCAGCTGCAATTTGTTTTGCACCTGAACCTGAGCAATATCCGCGTCGGTTCCGGTTTTAAACGACAGTGTCAACTGCAAGGTGCCCGACGAATCACTGGTCGATGACATATACATCAACCCGTCGAGGCCATTCATATTTTGCTCAATGACCTGGGTCACCGAGTTTTGCAAGGTTGTGGCATCCGCACCCGGATACTGTGCACGGATTTGGATCGCCGGAGGCGCAACGCTCGGGTACTGTTCAACCGGCAAATTGAGAATCGAAATTGCCCCGGCCAGCATCACGATTATGGCAATCACCCAGGCAAAAATAGGCCTGTCGATAAAGAATTTAGACATGATTTGCGCGTTCCCTGATTAAGACTTTACCGGCTGCTCGTGCGGCGCAACGGCTTCACCCGGTTTAATTTTTTGTACGCCTGAGACCACCACGCGATCGCCTGCTTCCAGGCCGGACGTCACCTGCCACTGATCGCCGTAGGCTTTACCGGTGGTGATATTTTTCAGCGTCACTTTATTATCCGTACCCACCACCCAGGCGATTGCATCACCACGCGGATTGCGGGTTACCGCGACCTGTGGCACTAACAATGCAGAGGGTTCCACTCCTTCTTCCAGCCGTGCCCGCACAAACATTCCCGGTAATAAACGGTGCTGAGGATTGGGCACTACAGCGCGCAAAGTGATTGAGCCGGTGGTTTCATCCACGGTCACATCGGAAAATTCCAGCGTACCTTTCGGTGTATAAGTGTCGCCGTCAGAAAGCACGACCGTGACTTCAGCTTTGCCATTGACCTGCTTAATCTCACCGCGGGACATCGCCTGACGCAGACGCAGAAACTCATCACCCGACTGTGTGACATCGACATACAACGTGTCGAGTTGCTGAACCGTTGCCAGTGCAGCGGTTTGCGCGTTCTGAACCAGCGCGCCTTCCGTCACCGAAGATCGGCCAATGCGGCCGGAAATCGGCGATCTCACGGTGGTGTATTCCAGATTGATACGCGCGGATTTCACGGCGGCCTGAGCTGCGACCACAACCGCCCGGGCCTGCTGCGCCGTGGCTTGCGCCTGATCGTAATCCTGCTGACTGATATAATGTGTTCCGGTGAGTGTGCGGTAGCGGTTCACGGTGGTGACGGCAATGCGGGCGCTGGCCTCGGCCTCGGCCAGGCTACCGAGAGCATTGTCAAGAACAGCCTGATAAGGTGCCGGTTCAATCTGATACAGCGCCTGCCCGGCGGCGATATCACTGCCTTCGGTAAACAAACGCTTTTGCACGATGCCGGAGACCTGCGGACGCACGTCAGCAACGCGCAGCGCCGAAGTTCTGCCCGGCAATTCAGACGTCATACTCAGCGGCGCGGTGCTCAGTTTTACAACACTGACGTCCGGTAATGCTGGCTGAGCGGAGGCTGCATTTTTACCGTTATCGCACCCCGCAAATAACAAACTCCCGGATAACAGACAAAAAGCTGCCAAAGGCCTGATACGCCCCAAATCATTCATGGTTTCCCACCTCAATATTCCCAACTGAATTTCCGCTAAAAAAGCGGATTTGTGTTAAATAAAAATAAAATCAAAAATAAATCATAAAATAGTTATTACGCTAAATTTGACTGATGCATCCGTCTGTATGCCTGTGGCGGTAAACTGTATTTACGCGAGAATGTCCGTGAAAATGACTGCTGTGAGTCATAACCGTACTTAAAGGAAATATCTATTACCGCATTCTTTGTATGGAGAAGTTCATCCGCCGCTAATTCAAGCTTACGATCGCGAATATAATTGCCTAAAGTCTCTCCGATGACCTGGTGAAACATTCTTTGCAGATGCCATTTTGAATAGCCTGACTTTTCAGCGACATCACGTATTTTCAAAGGTTTATCGATATTTTCATCGATCCAACCTATCAGAGATTTAATAACTTCACTGTGCATCACAAGATACCTCTTAGAAATAGAGTATTTAGTGCGCGATTCGAAACAAGATCACACTGGTTTTTGTTTTCAGATGACAACTGCTTTCAAGCGATGATTGAAAATAACAGCGGTGATATGGCGTGGATAAGATTACATGCGACCGGGTTAGCCTCACTCTTATGGGGTTATATTAACATTCGTAATACCGCGTTATAAGACAGTAAATTACGAATGCCGTTATGAATGCCATTCATTAATCATGAACGTAAACACATTAATAACCGTCGCATAAAAAAGACCAACTGATTATAATCTATCCAATAGCCCATCCGTAAGATCAGGTCCGGAATGTTAAAAGAGAATTTCAACGATTTAATTTCGTTTCTCGTTGTCGCAAGAGAACGCAGTTTTACCAAAGCCGCAGCAAAATTGGGCGTTTCACAATCCGCGCTCAGCCATTCCATACGGGGCCTGGAAGAAAGGCTGGAACTGCGTCTGCTGACCCGGACGACGCGCAGCGTCGCCCCCACGGAAGCCGGGGAAAAAATGGTCGCCAGCCTCGGCCCACGCTTTGCCGAAATTGAATCTGAGCTGGAAGCGTTGAGCGAAATGCGCGAACGCCCGGCCGGAAATATCCGCATTACCGCCGGTGAACACGCGGTAGATTCAATTCTCTGGCCGGTATTAAAAACATTTCTGGCCGAATACACCGATATTAATATTGAAATCACCCTCGATAATGCCCTCACCGATATTGTGACAGGCCGGTTTGATGCCGGGATCCGCCTCGGTGAACAAGTTGCCAAAGACATGATTGCGGTTCGTATCGGGCCAGAAATGAGCATGGCCGTCGTCGGTTCTCCGTCTTATTTCGCCCATCAGGACATTCCTTTAACACCTCCGGAATTACAGTCCCACCGTTGTATTAATATGCGTCTGCCGACGATGGGCGGCATTTATGCCTGGGAATTTGGCAAAGATGGCCGCGAATTAAAAGTTCGTGTTGACGGGCAATTAACCTTCAATAGCTTACGTCAGAGAATTGATGCGGCGATCACCGGATTTGGCCTGGCTTATGTACCCGAAGATTCCGTGAAAAATGAAATCGCCAGCGGTCAGTTAATCCGGGTGCTGGAAGAATGGTGCGAACCGTTCCCCGGTTATTATCTTTATTACCCAAGCAGAAAACAGCACACCACCGCCTTTGCATTATTACTTGATGCTTTGCGATATAAAAAGTAACCCCGCCCTTCTGATTTCCATTCACTGACATAACGGACAGCGGTATTTCCGCCATCCGTTATGTCAGTACGGCCACTCAACTTTCTGCGGGCAAATTCAGCATACGACGTAATTCCGGCGCGTTGGTATTCGCACGAAAACCTGGCCCGCCGCGCTGGAAACTGGTGGCATCAGCCAGTTTGCCAACCACAACGGGCACGCAGCCGGCATCAGTGACTAACTGAGCCACCACCTGCACAGCTTTAAGGTCATCACCCGCTATTGGCACCCCCAGTTTATTAGTGTTTCTGGCCGCTGATGCCTCAACGGCCGTCGCATCAACCGCACTGAACGCACGAACGACATTGGCACCCGCCAGATATTTAGCTGTGGTGACTGCATCACCATTAGCATGTGCTTCACGCGTCAGAGCATCGGAAGAAGATGCCGATGAGTTGCAGGCATCAAGTACGATTTTCCCCCGAATAAGCCCGGCCAGATCGCCTCCAAGCTGTGGAAGCGCAGCATAAGGCACCGCAAACAACAGCACATCACCAAATTCAGCGGCTTCGCGTACTGTCCCCACAGAAGCTTTGTCCCCGAGTTTGCTGACCATGCTTTTTAGCTCATCAGGGTGACGGGAGGAAAACATCACCTCGTGCCCCGCTTTAACCCACACACTGCCAACTGTTCCGCCCAGCCAGCCCGCGCCGATGACTCCGATGCGTTTAGGGCTACCGGTCGGGTTAAGGGCATCGGCCATTGCAGAAAAAGAGATCATGCCGTTCAGCAAACTGACAGACACCATCGCGCCCGCAGCGCCAAGAACCGAACGTCGTGAGAATTTCATCTTAAATCTCCTTAGCAGAAGGTTGAGAAAATTTTTGCCTGCCAAGCCAGAAGCTAAGCAGCAGCCACAATGCCGACAGCGGCACGGCGACCAGCGAGACACCGGTCATGCTCAGGCCAAGCGCAGCCAGACCGGCGTAACTCCAGCCAGCGACCTGGTCGCCGGTGCGGTACACCACCGTATCGATAAAATTTTTGGCTTTATAGCGATCCTCGCGGACAACCCAGGTAAACAGAACTTCGCGGGCAGGCCGTGCCAGACCGAAATTACTGACCCGCCTCGCCACCTGAATAACCACAAATACCGTCACCGTCGGCCATGCGGCTAAACCGGCAAATCCTGCAAGGCTGATGAATGGCAGTGAGCACAACGTTGCGGCGACGCCAAACCAGCTGATTAGCCTGCCGGTCAGAAATAGCTGCAGCGCCAGCGTCAGGCTGTTAACCCAAAAATCAATGCTGGCAAAGAAAGCAATGCGTGACGCACTGTCTGCAAACGCGCTTTCTGCAATTGCTGCCTGCTGAAAATACAAAAATGTGGATGTCATGCTATAAAGCAGCATAAACACGGCGATCCCCAGTAACCGCGGCGAGCGGAAAGTGTGCGTCATGCCACTGAAAATCCCCCCGCCCAGAGCTTTATGATTATCTTCGCGCTGCAGCGGTGTATGGAACGCATCACTGTGGCGCGCCAGCCCCCGGGACGTCATGACAGCCACTTCGAGCAACACAACGGCGATCAGTAACAACCCCTGCTGACCAATAAATTCAACCAGGCTGACAGTCAGCACGGAACCCACGATGCCGCCCAACGTTGCGCCCGCTGCAAGAACACCAAACAACCGCTTTCCTTGTTCCTGCCCGAAAATATCGACGACAAAAGACCAGAATACCGAGACGACAAAAAGATTGAATACGGATACCCAGATGAAAAATGCCCTGCCAACCCAGATCAGTTGCGACGCACTGGAAAAATGCATCAGCGCCATAAAAATCAGCAGATTGAACATGAAAAACCGGTAAGTCACCGCAATAAATCGTTCCCGCGACCAGCGGCGTACTGCGGCAGCAAACAGCGGATTTATCGCCAGCATCGCCAGCAATGTACCGGTAAACAGCCAGGGCAAATGTCGTACTCCCCCTGCAACACCGAGCTCATCGCGTACGGGGCGCAAGACGTAATACGCCAGAAATAGCGAAAAAATGTAAAGCCCGGCCCAGACCAGCGCCCGGCCTTCTCCCTGGTGCACATTAAAAAGACGCATCAGCATATTCCCTGGCGAAGAAGCCTGAGCCTGCGTTTCCATATTGCCCATCCGCATAGTATTTTCTTCTGGCTGGCCATCAGCCAAAATCTGGCAACTGGCGTAAATTTCATAAGGGAGTTTAGAATTTAACCGGATATTGCGGCGTAATTAAGTCCCTGAATTGGGATGAGGTTATGAGTTTCATTCATTAATCGCGGTGAAATGTTTTTTTATTCTTGCCCTAACTAAAATTTAATAACTTACTTTAGTTACGTAAACCTGAAGAAAATCTGATTTTTTTATTAGCGGACCATTTAGCATTGATAATAAGAAAAACATCAGAAAGGATAATGATCAATATTTGATCAATGCAGTCATGAAATGAACCTTCTTTATTTTTAATAATAATTAATTGATTTTATATAATTTTTAATTCATCCTGTGCACACTTTAAGAAATATTGTATTTTTTGCATTTGCAGCCCGCCTGGAGCGGGCTTTTTTATGCGTATAAATAGCCTGAATATTAATAATATTGCATACGGAATATTATTACCTTCCGGTTATTACCCCAGAGAGTGTTGCAGGCTAATCAGATTCTGTGGCACAACGCGGATCAACCCGCCCCGGGGGCTGTCGATGTCGGCGATCAGCGCAAGAGAAAGCGAAACCATCAACGGCAGGATAAGTAAGTACGCACTTTTGGCCGAATTACTCCGCGCTCCGTATCCCACCAGCATGCTGCTGAATAACGCGATAACCATCAGCAGTACCCAGGCTGAAACCGGAATTCGGTTCCACCAGGCTGCCTGTGTATAGCCCTGCGTATTAATCACATCATTCATACCAGACACCAGCAATGCGACTACCGGCGTCGGGTTGTTTTTAGCTTCCACTAATACCGCCTGCCAGAGCCTGTTTTCCAGAACACCGGTATGTGCATCAATCCTATCCAGCTGTGCCTTGCCGTGAGCCTGATAAAATGCCACGCGTTGCGCAAGGTAACTTTTAAGCAGAAGGCGAATTTCGCCGGCATTTTCCTCCTGAGCCAGATCTGCCCGCAAATACTCCGTGCCTATGGCATTCGCCTCTTCTTCTTCATAATTTTTACGCTGATCGTAACGGCTTACTGCCATAGAAAAACTAAAACCGATCAGCAGTGCCAGTAATGTCAACGTCGCGGCCTGCACAACGCCAAAATCCTCCAGCACATCACTTTCCAGTTTTTTCTTACGCCTCAATACAAAAATACTTCCACAACCGCCCAGCGACATCAAAACAAAACAGACCACAAAAAAGAAAGCCGGATGACTTAATAATGGCTGCATATATCATTCCTTTAAAATGCTCAAAGCGGGGGATGGATGAACACTTCCCCAAGTATGGTGCATTTTTCTAAAAACGATATTGCAGCTCATCACCCGATATTTTTTATCACGCGACATGGGTTCCCGGCGGCGATAACGCCCGCCGGAACTGAACGGGTCACCACGCTGCCAGCACCGATTGTGCTGCCATCACCGATGTTTACCCCCGGCAAAACCACGCATCCCCCGCCAATCCAGACATCGTTGCCAATGTGCACGGGTCGGGCGCTGCCGATATGTGTGCGACGCAAATTAATATCCAGCGGATGTTGTGCGGTATAAATTTGCACATCCGGCCCGATAAAGACATTATTTCCGATCGTGACCTGCGCGCAATCCAGTAATACGAAATTGAAATTGATAAAAACGTTATCACCAATATGCGTATTCATGCCGTAGTCAATACACATCCCTTTTTCGAAATGAACGTTGCTCCCGACCTGGCCAAATATCTTTCTGATCAACGCATCCTTTTCAACGGTTTGTCTGGCGCTCAGCGCGTTAAACGCATCCACGATATCGCGGGTCTGATAACGAATTTCGCGCAATTCATCATCATTGATTTGGTAATCCATCCCGCGGGTCATTTTCATTAAGTCTCGCATATTCCGCTCCCTGCTCAGATTCCACATCCGGAATGAAATTTCCGTCAGCCTTACTGCCCGATGTCACGCAGCTTTTTACCGGCCATAAGATTTCTTTCGATTTGTTCAAGCGTGACGTTTTTGGTTTCAGGTATCAGGATGAACGTTATCACCACAAACACCACATTCAGCGCGGTGTACAACCAGAATGTCCCTGCGGCACCAATATTGTCCATCAACGTCAGGAACGTCGCGCCGATAATCATATTGGAAATCCAGTTAGTGGTTGTCGAACAGGTGATGCCAAAATCGCGGCTTTTTAACGGCTGGATTTCGGAACAGAGGATCCAGACGACCGGCGCAGCGCTCATCGCATAACCGGCAATGCACATCATGGTCATCCCGACAGATAGCCAGGAAAGCCCAACGCTGGTTGATCCTGCATTAATTTGCTGAAGGCAATAACCCAGCACCAGCGTTCCTAACGCAATGACGCTGAATCCTATTTTGAGTGCGGGTTTGCGCCCTGCTTTATCAACCATTCCGATAGCGATAAACGTCGCCAGCACAAATGTCAGCCCCACAATGATGGTCGCAATCATTTGCTGTCGCGTATTGGTGAATCCGGCCAGATTAAATATTTTTGGCGCGTAATACATAATGATGTTCATGCCGGTAAACTGCTGCATGGCCTGTAATAACATGCCCAGCCCGACAGCACGACGCACATTGCTGTTAGCTTTGAATAACCCCCAGCCCCCTTGTTTCAGTTTCAGACTTTCACGAATTTCATTGAGCTCCTGGCGCGCCTTTTCAGACGTATCACGCAGCATCCGCAGCACGCGCTCAGCCTCAATATGCTGCCCTTTGGCGGCCAGCCAACGCGGGCTGTTGGGTAAAAAACAAACGGCAACCATCAGTATAAATGCAGGGACCGCCAGAATACCCAACATGGCACGCCAGTCTCCGCTGGCGCTGAATGCAGTATCAGAAAGAAACGCCAGCAGAATACCGAGAGTAACCATGAGCTGGTACATCGCAATCATTTTGCCGCGAATAGTTTCTGATGCCATTTCAGACAGATACAGGGGGGCGGTATAAGACGCAATGCCTACGGCAAACCCCAGTATCAGGCGCGATACCATCAGGATCTCGACATTAGAAGCGAAGGATGAGCCGAGCGAACCGAGAATAAACAGCAGCGCTGCCGCCATCAGGCTGTACTTGCGCCCCAGCCGGAAAGAGAGCCAGCCATTGGCCAGCGCACCTAATGCTGCGCCCAGCATCATGATACTCACTACCCACTCCTGCAGCCTGCTGCTGAGAACGAAGTGTTCGGTAATAAAGGGAAGCGCTCCCGAAATCACACCAATATCGAGGCCAAACAGTAGTCCCGCCATTGCAGCAGCGAAAGACACGAACAGGTTCATAACCTTGGTATTTTTGAGCGGGCTTTCAGTCAGTTTTGCCACATCAGATGACGACATTTTTTTCTCCGGAAAGTGGATACAGCAACGGACATCAGAAAAAAATCATTCCGCAGTTACGATAAGCAGAAGTCATCATTGGGGTGAGAGCAGGAAAGGCACATATATACACAATCGTGCTGCGCCGGATTTTTTGTGATCGGGATCACCAGTAGCAGGCAGCCTGACGCCCCTTTTCAGGCGAACAGCGCCAACAGAAAAGAGCACGCTATAAACCACCAGTATTGCGCTGGTGGTTTCATTGAAAAACGAAAGGTATTAACGGGAGAGCGAATTGATAGGGACTTCGGCATCAGGTTCATGCGTGATTCTGTTACGTAAATCACGGCGGATCATTTCAATCGCCCAAAACCAGAATATATGGCCCACGATTTCGGAGATATATTCATCGACCGGGATTTCTGATAATGAAGGGCTTAATCCCAGTAAAGGGATACTTATCCCGTGAACAATAACAGTGACGATTATACCTGCCAGCGCACCTTGCCATAATTTAACTTTAGGGAAAACCTCAGCAACCAGGCAGTAACCAATAGCAAACACAAGAGAAAATATTATATGAGTAACATGGACGGGGTTTATTATATGTTCAGAAAAATGATATATAGCCTGCGTCGGGTCAATCCCCATGTAATCTCTCAGGAAAATAAAAGGAGGATTAAACTCGTCGCGCCCGCCTGAGAATGTACGTGGAGGTAAAGGAACTTCCGCGCCCCATTTTACAAATGCAGAAATAACTCCAGAAATGATACCGACAAATAAAGCCACACCGTATCTGCGCCTTCCCGGAGCAGTCATAACAAATAACTCTTTTATTTTCATATTTCACCCAAAGTAAAGTTAGCTCCGGAATGTTATAACTTTGCAGATCAATAAAATTGATCCTGATCAGCTTTTCTCCGGCTTTATAAAACAAGCCTCATGAGATAAATTAGCCAGAATCGTTCTATTTCATACTCATGGATAATTAATAGATAAGAAATAGTAAGCAAAGTGAAAATTCGAATGAATTGAAAATTAAACATAGACAGATATAGCGTGGGAATTTTCAAATAGAATCAGGAACGGGGACAGGCGGTCAAAATATACCATTTGGGGGTTGAAATGGTACTGATTGCTTCAGGAAAGAGCTCCGGGCGTAATAACGGTTACGACGGGATCCACGATTTCTTATTTTGCTACGCTGCAGTCAGGAAACTGCGTGTCGATTCGAATACGGCATGGCGTTTGGCACTGAAGCGTGCCGGGATCCAAAACTTCCGTTTTAATGACCAGAGACATACGTGGGCAAGCTGGTTAGTTCAGACCGGAGTACCACTTTCGGCATTGCAGGAAATGGGAGGCTGGGAATCTATAGAAATGGTACGCCCTACAGGGCTCGAACCTGTGACCTACGGCTTAGAAGGCCGTTGCTCTATCCAACTGAGCTAAGGGCGCATTGCTTGTCCCTTTCAGGAGCGTTGCGGGTTCGGATTATACGGGCAGACCGGGTCGAGTCAATGGGTTTCGAACTCACTGCTTAATGCCTGAACAATTTGCAGTAACTCCCGGGCTGCTTTGCCATGTTATGTGATCCGTATCGTCTATTTTTCGGATTTCAGCGCAGCGGCGATGACGCGCGCAGAGGCATGGTATGCCACACCCTCATAGGCCGTCAGTTCCGGTTGCAGCGTTCGTACCACACCTTTCTTACCGATAACCGCAGGTTGTCCGATATACACACTCAATTCGTCATCCCACGCAGAAACCGGATACACGCTGTGCGAATCGGATAAAATTGCACTCACCAGACGCGAAGTGGCCGTAGCAATACCAAAACTGGTCCAGCCCTTCCCTTGCAGGATTTCCCAGCCACCACCGCGTACTGCATTGTCCATTTTCGCCCAGTCAACATCCCGGTCGCCCGCCAGTTCTGCAACCGGACGCCCGCCAAGGGTGACGGTGCTCCATGCGACAAACTGCGACTCTCCATGCTCCCCCATCACATAGCCCGTGACACTTTTCGGATCAAACCCAAAGAACTCACCCACAACGCGTTTCATGCGGGCGGTATCAAGCGAAGTGCCGGTGCCGAAAACTTGAGTATCCGGAAAACCACTGGTCTGCTGAATAATCTGTGTGATGACATCACACGGATTGGTGATGTTGACAATCACGCCACCAAAGCCGCTGGCGATCACGCGCGGAATAACTTCACGCACGGCAGCACGGGTCTCAGCCAGTTCCTCAAGGCGATCTTCACGCAGCAGAGTTTTCGGGCCGACAGCCACCACCAGCACGTCAGCGTCAGACAGTTCACTGTAATCGTTAGCAATAATCTGAACACGGGAGACAGTGAGCGAGGCCATATCGCGTAGTTCAAGTGCCTGGCTGGCTGCTTTAGGCTCGTTTTCATCCAACAAAACAATCACGTCACACAATCCCTGCGTGACTAAAGAAAATGCAACGTCAGCGCCGACATGCCCCGCGCCGATGATCCCCACTTTGCGTGTCATTGGTTCCTTTCCTTATGATTTAAAAAGACCTGTTTCTAAAATAGACACTTTTTTCGCCACTGTCTCAGGTTAATTTGTCCCCGAAAATCAGAAGTTATTCGCATTCAGCGCCTGACAGCGCCCGCCGCTTCTGACAAAATAGCCGCATCCCCCTGCATTTATTAATTGATGGATTTATCCCCTGATGGCAGCAAAGATTATTGACGGTAAAACGATTGCGCAGCAAGTCAGAAGCGAAGTTGCAGCGCGTGTTCAACAACGACTGGCGCAAGGAAAGCGCGCACCGGGGCTGGCCGTTGTGCTGGTGGGTGAAAACCCGGCATCGCAGATTTATGTCGCCAGCAAACGCCGCTCGTGTGAAGAGGTGGGGTTTATTTCCCGCTCTTACGATTTACCCGCAACCACCAGTGAAGCAGAGCTTCTGGATCTTATCGAAAAACTGAACAACGATAACGAAATCGACGGTATTCTGGTCCAGTTACCGCTGCCTGCGGGCATCGATAACATTAAAGTGCTGGAACGCATTCATCCGGGCAAAGATGTTGATGGTTTCCATCCTTATAATGTGGGTCGCCTTTGCCAGCGCGCTCCGACGCTACGCCCTTGTACTCCGCGCGGCATCGTCACCTTGCTCGAGCGTTACGGTATCGATACTTTTGGCCTGAATGCGGTGGTGATCGGTGCATCCAATATTGTTGGCCGCCCGATGAGCATGGAACTACTGCTGGCCGGTTGTACAACCACGGTTACGCACCGTTTTACTAAAAATCTGCGCCATCACGTTGAAAATGCAGATTTGGTTGTGGTGGCCGTTGGCAAACCGGGCTTTATCCCGGGCGAATGGATTAAACCAGGCGCAATCGTCATTGATGTCGGTATTAACCGTCTGGAAAGTGGTAAAGTTGTCGGCGATGTGGAATATGATGCCGCCGCCGAGCGCGCTTCCTTTATCACACCGGTGCCGGGCGGCGTAGGCCCGATGACGGTCGCAACGTTGATTCAAAATACCTTGCAGGCGTGCGAGGAATATCATGACATCAGCGCCAGTAAGCCTTAAACAAGCAGCACTACACAAAAAGTCAGGAACACATGGAAACTTTTTTTCTCGAACAACACCCGCACGTTGAACTGTGCGATCTGCTCAAATTTATGGGCTGGTGTGACAGCGGCGGTACCGCAAAAGCGGTGATCGCAGAAGGCCAGGTTAAGGTCAACGGTAAAATCGAAACCCGCAAACGCTGCAAAATTGTTGCCGATCAGCAGGTCGAATTTGCCAGCAACAAAGTGGTCGTGAAAGCATCCGCATAACGATTTAAGCGGTTTTGTTGCAAAAAAATGCCCTGTTCGCTTCACGCTGGCAGGGCATTTTTGTATTGGAATAAAGCCTACTGAACCTGCGTCACCCAAAGCACCGGCCATTCGCCGCCACGGCTGTAGCCGTCACAGCTTGGCTCAGAAGCGAAGGCAGCCAGCCGAAACGCTTTTCCGTCGAACAACCAACGTGAAGACACCCCGCAATCGCCAACGCCACGCCCTTTATCATAGGTTGAAAGCATGCCGGTCTTCGGATCAAAATCAGCGTTGATAAGCTCCGGTGATTCGTCGTCTTCCCCCAGTTTGAAGGGCATATTCAGCGCCAGATTATCCATTTTATAAGGTGGCTGGCGGGAAACCAAAAAACCCAAAGTATAGAGATTGTATGCGCCCATATCACAATTAACGGTCATCAGCGCTTTGTCATTGCTCAGGGCAAAAATGTGTACTTCACGCTCAGAAGGATCGAGGCTGCAATCGTTATTTTCAATCGTCGTGGCGGCATTCTGGGTAATGGCCGAAATCTCTGTTTCAGACAAGGCATGAGGCTCACTGAAACGCGGCAGAACCGGTGAAACCGGGGCTGGCGGAACAGCGTTCGCCGGTTTACCACCCCGGCTTATCCAGGCTGTTTTCGTACCAACGCGCCCTTGTTGCGCGTCAATTGCCAGCAGCGCTGCTTTTATCCCTTTGAGCGAAATCACCGGTTTTACCGTTTGAGAAGGGTCCGCTTTCACGGCCAACTGGATACTGCTGCCTTCACGGATATCTTCGATAAAATCATTCACCACCAAACGGTTACTGGTCGAAAGATGTTTTTTACTGGTATCCCATTCCCGGTGATTAAAGCTCAGCGTTTTGCCATTCATTTGCAGGCGGCTGGCAATCGGCGCATCCGTCGTCTGTTCGTCACTGTTGCGCTGGTAATCAATACTGACTGACGATTTCCCTTCAGGGCCAGCTTCGCGGGTGATTTTCATCACCAGTTCCTGTCCATCCTGAGAATTACGCGCCACACAGTGATTCAGATTGTCGCAACTGACCTGCCAGTCATTATAAATTGCCTGCAGCGGCTCAGCCTGTGTGCTAAAAACCAGCATTCCGGCCAGCAGGCATAAAGGGGCGGTTATCCATCTGCTCATTATGAGTTTCAGCTCTGTTCGAAATTATCCCTCTGATAATAGCGTAACCCTCGCCAGGAGAGTGCCAACAATCCAGCATTTTTTATTCGAAATAAGAAAGAGATACTCAGCCAGATTTGTGGTCATAGCGATAATAATTTTTCATGACGTACGAAATCACGTAATGGTGACGTCACGAAACTTTCAGTACACTGGTCACGCCTAAAACAAACAATAATGGCAAGCAGGAAGGATGCTGTTCATTTCTCTGGGAGATACGGATGAAGTTATTGATTTGGCTGATAGCACTGTTCTCGCTACCAGCGCTGGCTGAAGAGCCACCTGTGGTGTATTCCGGTACGCTGGGTAAAACCAATATTGTTGTCGAACTGGACTTAAATAAGCCAGATGAAGTCACCGGTCGATATTTTTATCAGAAATATCGTCTGGATCTGCCGCTGAATGGTTCACTGGATGGTCAGGACCTGAAGCTACAGGAAGGATTGGATGATTTTGACGATACGCCACGCCCTGAGCTTTCACTCACGAAAACTGAGAATGGCGGCTGGCAAGGCAGCTGGACGGATCCGAAAGGCAAAACCTTACCGGTTACGTTGCAACCTGCGCAATTGCCGGCAACGGCGGCGGATGACAGCTATCTCAGCTCGCTTATCCATATCGATCCCTACGAGTATTTGCGGTTATCTGCGCTGCAGCTAAAGGCCGGCAAAAGCGAAAATCTGATGGGGTATCAGCTGCAATGGTGGACTGAACCGCAATCTAAAATCAGTTTATTTGAGATTGTTTCGGGTTATCCCGAGGCTGGTCTGCAGGCGATTAACCAAAAGCTGCGTGCCCGTCTGTGGCAGGAAGTCAGCAGCTGGCACGCCTGTATGCTCGGCGCCAGCCGCTTTGGGCAGGGTGAATATCAGCAAACGGTGACGCCGGAATACCTGAGCCCGGAGGTCGTCAGCGTGAGCGTCTTCACTTCTTACGACTGTGGCGGCGCACATCCGGATTTCGGCGAAGCCCCTGTCAATCTGAATGCTAAAAATGCGGAAACGCTGACCCTGGAAGATGTTGTCTGGGTCGGAGACGGTGCGCCCTCCCATTATCTGAATGCGGAAGACCGCGCCCTCACAGGGAAAAATGATGTGGATTTCGATACTTTTGCGCAATACCGCGCGAAAAAATGGGCACCGTGGCTGGTGAAACAACTGACGGCCGCGTACCCGCAGCAAATGCAAAAACCGACAGACGAAAGTGAAGATGATTGTGATTATTCAGATCCTTCGGTCTGGCAGTTTCCTGCGTGGTATTTCACTCCCCAGGGGCTGTATTTTGACCCAACGTTTGCCCGTGTGCTGCGTTCATGTGAAGGCCCGGAATGGTCAGTTCTCCCCTGGTCAGCAATAAAAGGTCACGCAGGCAGTACTCCGCTCAGTCTCACCCACTGAAACAGCAAAGGCACCTCCGGGTGCCTTTGTTATTTACATCACGAGATAACGCATCGCCGTTATGCCAGCCAGCCCTGCAACTGCGCGTATTGCAGCAGCATAATCGTTTTACCGTCTTTGATGCGGCCATCTTTAATCATCGCCAGCGCTTCGTTGAACGGCACTTCCAGCACATCAATATCTTCATCTTCCACGCCGCCGCCCGCATTCGCCCGCTGCGATTCATCATATTCTGCGGCAAAAAAGTGTACGATTTCCGTCACGCTGCCCGGCGACATATAGCATTCGAATAATTTTTCGACGTGCCCGACGGCAAAACCGGTTTCTTCAATCGCTTCTTTGCGGATGCAATCTTCCGGTGAATCGTCATCCAGCAAACCTGCGCAGGTTTCCAGCAACATGCCGGTCGGGTTGCCGTTGACATACGTCGGCATACGAAACTGATTGATCAGCAGAACGGTTTTCTTTGGCCGGTTATAAAGCAGAATAGTCGCACCGTTTCCCCGATCATACACTTCACGGGATTGCGGCTGACGTTCACCGTTGCGTTTGATTAAATCGTAGGTGAATTTTCGAAGAACATACCAGTTATCAGAGAGTAACTCGGTCTGGACGTTTTCGATTTTAGATGACCTGCCATGAGATGACATTTAGCGTGCCTCCGCTCAGAAAGGGTGAGAGAAGCCCGATATCATAGCCGCAATAGTACGCCCCTGCCAGCGTCAGCCGTGCTCAATTGCATCGAGAAGTTGCCCGCGATGTCGGGCAATCCATTGAGGATCCAGCGGTCCCCAGCCGGAAATCTGATAGTAGCCGTCGTTATTGCGCACGCCCTGCTGCACAAACTCCAGTTCGATACCCATGCCCGGTAACGCTTTCAGCACATCCTGCAAAGTACGTCTAGGCCAGCCGGTGATTTCCATCAGCTTCGGCACATTCAGTTTAGGTTCATTGTCCAGCAACCAGCAAAGATAGAGACGGCGGGCAAATACCGAATTTAAAGTCAAACTCATCTGGACAGCTCCTGCGTGTCGGTAAAAAAATTTTGTCATATAAAGATGGCAGTCAAAGCGTAGACTGTTTCAGCGAACATGTCTGAGATATAACCCCGTGTGTGGGGGGGCTTTTTTACATCATCTCCTTTATTTCTCCACGTTTTATGCGTTGTGAGCAGGTAAAGTGCACTGACATAGAACGATACTCTAACACTCGCTCAGTTCTTTCCGGACAGCACCGCCCCTGTGAAAATACTCTCAGGGATTTTTTTGTCAGATTACTGACGTTATGTTTGTTTGCTGATGTTAGTCACTCAGCCAGAGTGACAACGAGGTTCTTGACGCATGGCTAACTTTTTTATCGATCGCCCAATCTTTGCCTGGGTTTTAGCGATCATCATTTCCTTGTCCGGCGCACTCGCTATCTATTTTCTGCCGGTTGAACAGTATCCTGATCTGGCTCCGCCGAATGTCAGGATCTCTGCGACCTATCCGGGCGCATCAGCACAAACATTAGAAAATACCGTTACGCAGATTATCGAACAGAATATGACTGGCCTCGATAATCTGATGTATATGTCCTCGCAGAGCAGTAACGACGGCAAATCGCAAATAACCCTGAGTTTTACCGCCGGAACAGACCCCAACGAAGCCCTGCAACAGGTGCAAAACCAACTGCAACAGGCGCTGAAACGACTGCCGCAAGATGTCCAGACTCAGGGTGTCACTGTGTCGAAAACCGGTGATACGAACCTGATGATGGTGGCGTTCGTGTCCACCGATGGCAGCATGGATAAGCAGGATATCGCCGACTATGTGGCGTCGAACATTCAGGATCCACTCAGCCGTGTCGACGGCGTCGGGAGTATTGATGCCTACGGCTCACAGTACGCGATGCGCATCTGGTTGGATCCGGACAAGCTCAATAATTATGAGCTGACGACGGCAGATGTTGTCACAGCAATCAAAGCACAAAACAGCCAGGTTGCCGTGGGACAGCTTGGCGGTGCGCCTTCCGTTGATTTTCAGGCACTCAACGCCACCATTAATGCGCAGGCACAGCTTCAAACACCCGAGCAGTTTCGTCAGATCACCCTGAAAGTGAATCAGGATGGTTCACAGGTCAAACTTGGTGATGTCGCGACCATTGGCCTGGGTGCCGAAAACTATGCTCTGCTCAGCCGCTATAACGGGCAGGCAGCGTCAGGGATGGGCGTAAAACTGGCTTCCGGGGCCAATGAGTTACAAACTGATAAAGCCGTTCGTGCACGTCTGGATGAACTTTCTCACTACTATCCACATGGCCTGAAAGCCGAAATTGCCTACGAAACGACGCCGTTCGTCAAAGCCGCCATCACAGATGTGGTGAAAACGCTGTTCGAGGCGATCGTACTGGTGTTCCTGGTGATGTATCTGTTCCTGCAAAATTTCCGCGCCACATTGATCCCGACGATTGCCGTTCCCGTGGTATTGCTCGGCACATTCGCGGTATTGCATCAGTTCGGTTACAGCATAAATACATTGACGATGTTTGCGATGGTTCTGGCGATCGGCTTGCTGGTAGATGATGCCATTGTGGTGGTAGAAAACGTCGAGCGCGTGATGAGCGAAGAAGGTCTTAGCCCCAGAGAAGCGACGCGCAAATCGATGGGGCAAATCCAGAGCGCACTCGTCGGCATCACGATGGTGTTGTCCGCAGTATTCGTCCCCATGGCCTTCTTCGGCGGCACCACAGGTGCGATTTACCGCCAGTTCTCCATTACCATCGTTTCCGCGATGGTGCTTTCAGTATTCGTTGCACTGACGCTGACGCCTGCGCTCTGTTCCACCATTCTCAAACCTATCGCCCAGGGCCACCATCACGGCAAACGTGGCTTCTTCGGCTGGTTTAACCGTATGTTTGACCGCAATGCCCGCCGTTATGAAAATGGCGTTGCGCGGATTTTACGCAACAGCCTGCGCTATATGCTGGCTTATGCGCTGATTGTTGTCGCACTGGCCGTTATGTTCATCAAATTACCGACATCGTTCCTGCCGTTGGAAGATCAGGGTGTGTTCACCGTTCAGATACAATTGCCACCGGGTTCCACATTGCAGCAAACCCAAAAAGTGGTCGAAAAAGTCGAGAAATATTTCCTGACCGAAGATAAAAAAGATGTGCTTTCCGTGTTTTCAACCATCGGTGCCGGCCCGGGCGGGAACGGACAGAACGTTGCCCGTATGTTCGTACGCCTTACCCCCTGGGATCAGCGTACTGGCGCGGGAGAGTCTTCATTTGACCTGATTGAACGAGCCACCACCGCCTTCCGTAAAATTCAGGAAGCGCGTGTTATCGCCAGCAGCCCGCCGGCGATCAACGGCCTTGGCAGCGCAACCGGCTTTGATATGGAATTACAAGACCATGCCGGGCTTGGGCACGCAGCCCTGATGTCCGCCCGCGATCAGTTGCTTGAAATGACCTCAAAAGACAGCAACCTGACCCGCGTTCGCCACAATGGTCTGGATGACAGCCCGCAGTTGCAGATCAACATTGATCAGGTAAAAGCACAGGCGCTTGGCGTAGCGATTGCGGATATCAACAGTACGCTCAGTACGGCCTGGGGCTCGACCTACGTCAACGACTTCGTTGATCGCGGGCGTGTCAAAAAAGTGTATGTGCAAGCCGGGGCGCAGTTCCGTATGTTGCCGGACGACGTCAACCGCTGGTACGTCCGCAACTCTGCGGGAACCATGGTGCCTTTTTCCGCATTCGCAACGTCTTACTGGCTGACCGGTTCGCCACGTCTGGAACGTTATAATGGCTACTCGTCACTCGAAATTGTCGGCGAGCCGGCAACAGGTATCAGCAGCGGTACCGCCATGGATGACATGGAAAAACTGGTCGCCAAACTGCCGGTGGGCATTGGTTTGGAATGGACCGGCCTGTCGTATCAGGAAAGGCTATCCGGCTCACAAGCTCCGGCGCTGTATGCAATTTCTTTGCTGGTGGTGTTCCTGTGTCTGGCCGCCCTGTACGAAAGCTGGTCGATACCGTTCTCCGTTATGCTGGTTGTTCCGCTGGGTGTGATCGGTGCTGTCATCGCAACCTGGTTGCGCGGGCTGGAAAACGACGTGTATTTCCAGGTCGGGATGTTAACGATCATCGGCTTGTCAGCGAAAAACGCCATTCTGATCGTCGAATTTGCCAACGATCTGAATACTAAAGGCAAAGAGTTGCTGGAAGCCACACTGGAAGCCGCCAGAATGCGCCTGCGGCCGATTCTGATGACATCACTGGCGTTTATCTTCGGCGTACTGCCGATGGCGACCAGCATGGGCGCAGGCTCGGGCAGCCAGCACGCCGTGGGGACCGGTGTTATCGGTGGGATGATTTCTGCGACAGTTCTGGCAATCTTCTTCGTGCCGCTGTTCTTTGTGCTGATCCGCCGCCGTTTCCCCGGTAAAAGTGGTAAGCCGGTGATTGCTGATATCGCTGAAACAGCGCCAGCCGATACACACTGACGAAACGCAAATCGCTGAAAACAAAAAAGGCGTTAATAGATATTAACGCCTTTTTTATTAATGATTTATTGGCTGGTGTAAATCGTCGCTAAATGGACGTAATGGTCTTCCTGAACAAACGTTTTTATTATGACGCGCTGACACGGTGAATAAATCTTCTCTTTGCTTTGTCGCTGGTACTGTGGGCAATTACGCTTTCAACATACGGTCGATAAAGTCTTTCCAGTTACCTAATTCTTGCTCTAACATTTTTCTCCCCTTGATTGGACGGCATCATTATACGTCTATTTTTTGTACACGCAAAAATTCATTCGCGATTGTTTAATCGCGATCACAATCCCGCCCCGTCTGGATCCTGCCCGCATTTTGCCTCATTATGTGAATTATTCGTGTCCCGCTTTTTGCGCTGGTCAAAAGTTCCTTTATTACTCACAGGTTATGTTTTTTTATGGCAACGACGTCTGCTCAAACCACTTTTATTCTTTACGGCATTAAAAATTGCGATACCGTCAAAAAAGCCCGCCGCTGGCTGGAAGAAAATGGCGTTGAATGCCAGTTCCACGATTATCGGGTTGAAGGCCTGGACGACGCGCTGCTGCAAAACCTCATCAGCAAACAGGGTTGGGAAGCGATGCTCAACACCCGCGGCACCACCTGGCGCAAGCTGGATGACGCCACGCGCGCAGCCTGTGATAACGAAGCCGCCGCTAAAGCCGTGATGCTTGAACATCCCGCAGTGATTAAACGCCCATTTTTACTGGCCCCGGAGGGTCAGTCTTTGCTGGGATTCAAACCAGAAACCTATCAGCAATTCCTCGCACAGGTGAAGTAACATGAGTTGTCCGGTTCTCGATTTAGCCCAGCAGTTAATCCGCCGCCCTTCCCTCAGCCCGGACGATGCAGGCTGCCAGGAAATTATGATTGCCCGCCTGCAGGCCGTGGGTTTTCACGTTGAGCCGATGCATTTTGGCGATACCCTGAATTTTTGGGCGACGCGCGGTGAAGGCAAAACCCTGGCATTTGCCGGGCACACTGACGTCGTACCCACCGGCGATCACAATCTGTGGGTGACCGGCCCGTTCGAGCCGACCCTGCGCGATGGCATGTTGTATGGCCGTGGCGCTGCCGATATGAAAGGTTCGCTGGCGGCGATGGTGGTCGCGGCTGAACGTTTTGTGGCAGCAAACCCGAATCACAAAGGCCGTCTGGCGTTTCTGATCACTTCCGATGAAGAAGCCAGCGCCGTGAACGGCACCGTCAAAGTGGTTAACGCCCTGATGGAACGCAAAGAGCGCCTGGATTTTTGTCTGGTCGGCGAGCCGTCCAGCACCACGCGCGTGGGCGATATTGTGAAAAATGGCCGTCGCGGCTCGATGACCGCTAACCTGCACGTGCATGGCGTTCAGGGGCATGTTGCCTATCCGCATCTGGCCGATAATCCGGTGCACCGCGCAATGCCAGCGCTCAACGAACTGGTCGCAACGGTCTGGGATAACGGCAACGAATTCTTCCCGCCGACCAGCATGCAAATCGCCAATATCAACGCCGGTACCGGCAGCAATAACGTGATCCCCGGCGAGCTGTATGTGCAGTTTAACTTCCGTTTCAGCACGGAACTGACCGATGCCATCATTAAGCAGCGCGTCGCTGAACTGCTGGATCGCCACAATCTTCAGTACACCCTGAACTGGGTGGTGTCCGGCCAGCCGTTCCTGACCTCGCGCGGTGAACTGGTTGACGCCGTCGTGAATGCCGTTCGCCACTACAGCGAAATCACGCCAGAACTGCAAACCACCGGCGGAACCTCCGACGGGCGTTTCATCGCGCTGATGGGCGCTCAGGTGGTTGAACTGGGGCCGGTGAATGCCACCATCCACAAAATCAACGAATGCGTACATGCCGCCGATTTGCAGGTTCTCAGCCGTATGTATCAGCGCATCATGGAACAGTTAGTCGCATGATCAGCCACGAAATGCTGACCGGCCGCTCAGACGCGCATCTGGTCACATTGGGCGAAGGCCCGCACCGGTTACAAAAAGCCGCCGCCGGTGCCTTTGCAGAAATGCAAAAAGCAGCGGCGCAGGCCGGGTTTAATTTGCAGCCCGCCAGTACTTTTCGTGATTTCAGTCGCCAGCAGGCCATCTGGAATGGCAAATTTCGCGGCGAGCGACCAGTATTAGATAAGAACAGCCAGCCGGTGGACATCAGCACGTTGTCTGCCGCTGAACGTTGTGAACTGATCCTGCGCTGGTCGGCACTGCCGGGCGCAAGCCGCCACCACTGGGGCAGCGATCTGGATGTTTACGACCCGTCTCTGCTGCCGGAAGGCCGGACGCTGCAACTGGAGCCGTGGGAATACGAGGAAAACGGCTATTTTCATCCGCTGAACCTCTGGATGTCGGCGCACATGGAAACGTTTGGCTTTTACCGGCCTTTTGCGCAGGATCGTGGCGGCGTTGCCGTTGAACCCTGGCACCTGAGTTATCGCCCTCTGGCACAGCAGTGCGAATCACAGCTGACGCCGGAAGTGCTTATCAGCGCGTGGCAGGGCCAGGATATCGCCGGCTCTGACTGGGTCATCAGTGAGATAGCGACAATTTTTCCGCGTTTTATCGCCCTAAACCCTACATAAATTAAGGAGCACGCCATGGAGTGGATTAAAGATTACTGGTGGATCGTTCTGATCATTCTGGTTGGTATGTTCATCAGTGGCATCAAAGAGCTGAACCGCGTGGATGTGAAAAAATATCTGAAAGATAAACCGGAGATCCCACCGCATCGCGATAATAATGCAGAATGGGATGAAGATGATGACTGGCCGAAGAAAAAGTAGCGCCAGACTGCCCTGCCAAAAGATCTAATCAATATTAGTCGGCGGAAATTGTAGCGATTCTCCGCCGATTGACTTTCTCCCTGCCCGATATCATGCGACGTGAAACCGATGCACGGAGAGAACAAGTCCATTGCAAACATTACATATTCCCCACCCCGATCAGGCTGCGTCTGAGCCTTTTGATGCAACACAGTTTCTCGGGCTGGCGCCATTTTTACGCATGAGTATTGCGGGCGATGAATGCACTCAGATAGCACAAGAGCTGGTCGCGCGCGCTCAACAAACTCCTGATGACGCAGTATTGTGGATGAATCTGTCCACCGTCATGCTGTGCCTGCAACGCACTGAACTGGGCCTGACTATTCAGGAACAGGCACTGGCGATGCAACAGGTTTATACCCTCAGAGCCGCGCGGCACCCGGCAAAATTACGTTTACTGATGCTGATGGTACCTGGCACGCTCTCTGCCAATGTGCCTCTCGATTGCCTGCTGGAAAACAGCGATATCGAGCTGATTTATTACTACATTACGCCACAAGCGCCCTTCGAAGCGCCGATCCCTGAACACGATTTACTGATGGTTGGCATCAGCGCAACCACCGAAAACCTGTTCCTGCTACAGCAACTTGAAAGCATCACGAATCAGTGGCCAGTGCCGGTCATCAATGCGCCACAGCATATCCCAAACTCTGAACGCCATACGGCCAGCAAATTGTTGCAGAACAAACCGGGGTTGACCATTGCGCAGGCACATCCGGTCACATTTTCCACGCTGTCGGCCATCGCGGACGGAACAACCGTGCTTAGCGAGACGCTGCCGGACACTCACTTCCCGGTGATCCTGCGCCCTGCGGGTTCGCATGGTGGCCACGGTCTGGAAAAAATCGCCCGCCAGGATGAACTGGCCGGGTATCTGGCTCGCGTCCAGGTCGAAGACTATTTCCTGTCAAAATTTATCGATTACAGCAACGAAGATGGTCAGTTTCGCAAGTACCGGATTTCACTGATCAGCGGTGTGCCCTATGCCTGCCATATGGCAATTTCGTCGCACTGGATGGTGCATTACGTCAATGCTTTCATGTACGAAGACCAGAAGAAGCGCGAAGAAGAAGCTGATTTCCTGAACCATTTCGAAGAATTTGCGGCCCGCCATCAACAGGCGCTGAAGGCCATTTACGAAACCACGCAGCTCGATTATCTGGGTATCGATTGTAGTGAAACGCCGGAAGGCACGCTGCTGGTATTTGAAATTGATCCGGCAATGGTTGTCCATGCCATGGACCTGGAAGTGATGTTCCCGCACAAACAAATTCATATGAATAAAGTTAAAACAGCATGCCGCAATTTGCTTTTATCCCGTGCCTTTGCGCACACCGATACATCTGCTGATGCGCTAACAGGACAAGAATAAACATGATTTCACGCAACGCTCTGAATTTCTCAGGTGGTCCGGGGGCATTACCGGAAACGGTTCTCGCACAGGTTGAAGCCGCAATTAAAGAAGTGCCGGAGGTCGGGCTGTCCATTCTCGGCATCAGCCATCGCTCTGACTGGTTTGCCGCGATTGTTGAAGAAACCGAAAACAATATCCGTACTTTGCTGGGATTATCGAAAGATTTTCACATCCTGTTCCTGCAGGGGGGCGCGACTCAGCAGTTCTCGATGGTGCCAATGACGCTGCTTCGCGGCCAGAAGCATGCGGCTGAATACCTCGATACCGGCTACTGGAGCAGCAAAGTGGTGACCGAGGCGCGTCGTGAAGGCCCGGTTAAAGTACTGTGGAGCGGTGAGTCTTGTGGTTTTAACCGTCTGCCTGCGGATGACGAACTGGAGTTTTCGCCGGACGCACCGTATCTGCATTACGTCTCGAACGAAACCGTTGAAGGGTTGCAGTTCCAGCGTATCCTGGGTCGCGACGACGTCCCGCGTGTTTGCGATATGTCCTCAGATTTCCTGTCAAAGCCTTGCGATGCCAATAAATTCTCAGTGATTTACGCGCATGCTCAGAAAAACATTGGCCCGGCAGGCGTCACTATCGTGCTGGTGCATGACACCGTGGTGAAAGCGTCGTCTGAAGAATTGCCATCGTTCCTGAATTACCGCCGCCAGGTGGAATCCCATTCCAATCTGAATACGCCGCCGGTGTTTGCAATTTACGTGGTTCTGCTGGTCACCCGCTGGCTGCTCAACGACGTGGGGGGCCTGGAAAACATGGCGCAAACCAACCGCCATAAAGCCGAATTGCTGTACGCCATGCTCGATAACAGTGACGGTTTCTACAATGGCTGGAGCAGTGTCGCAGACCGTTCACAGATGAACGTGGCATTTAAACTGCCGGATGAAACACTGGTTAAAAAATTCCTGTCGGAAAGCCATGAAGCAGGTTTCTCTGGCCTGGCCGGTCATCGCGCCATCGGGGGGATCCGTGCCTCTATCTATAATGCACTGTCACTGCCTGCCGCGGAGAAACTGACCAACTTCATGGATGATTTCATGCGCAAAAACCGTAAATAATCCTCCTGACAGCGACAAAAACGCCTCCGCGGGTTATCCGGCGGAGGCGTTTTTTATGAAATCAGGGGAAAATCAGTGCTGATGCGATTTAGGCTCGTAATTTTGCAGATGGGCAATCGCGGTGTTGATCATATGTGAATCCAGCCCGTGCCCCATACCCGGCTGAAGATTCAGCGTGCATTCATTGCCTAACGATTTCAGGCGTTCTGCCGCGCTTTTCGACTGGAACGGGTTGATCACCGGATCCTGCTCGCCGTGGATGAAATGCACCACCGTGCCTGCGGCAATCGGTTTTTCCGGCAGATTAGAGAAACGCCCGCTAAACGCAATAATGCGTGAAGCCAGATGCTCTTCCACTTTGGTCGATTCCAGCGCCATAATCGTTCCCTGAGAGAAGCCGACCAATGTAGTCTGTTCCGGCGTCACACCGGTTTTCTGCTGCCAGTCACGAATAATTTCGATAAATACAGGCATCGCAGCATCAACGCGCGGCTGGCGGTTTTGCTCCGTAACACCTTGCACAGAGAACCACTGGAAGCCACGGCCAAAATCACAAATATCCGGGCTGCCGACGCTGATCACCTGCGCCTGCGGAAATGAAGTCGCGAAAAACTTACCGATTTCGCCCATGGAAATCGGGTTATCACCCACACCATGAAATAATAAAATCAGCTGGTTAGCACGTTCTTCCGGCTGTTGCACGATGATCTGTTCTGAGCTCATTGTTTTCTCCCGTTTTAGGTTAATACCTTCACTATACGCTGGCCGCCGGTCAGTGAAATCGGGTTTTATTGAACGAGTCTTTCCATTTTTTGCAATGAAACGGCCTGCTTATTCATCAGAATACGGGCTGATGACAAACTGTTGCCAGCGTTCGCAGGCGGCTGCGTCAGCTTTTTCCATCGCCAGCCGTGTTTCCTGACGCCAGCGTACGAGCAATTCTTTCTGGCCTGAAAGCCCCAGCGTTTGCACAATTTCAGCCGTACTTTTCCCCTGTTGCAGGGAAGCCCGCAGCGCAGGAAGAGGCAAAGTACTTCTCAGCAACAGGCGATTTAACGCAGGTAAACTGCTTTCCAGCGGGCGGTGCGCAAAAGCAAATCCTGCGAGCTCACGCCAGTCAGGCTCATCAGGCTGGGGGCTGTCGGCCAAATTCAACGTCAGCTCCACCTGAGGTGCCAGCCAGCGCCAGTCACGGTTGAGCTGCGACTCTGCGGCATCCGTCAACGCCTTTCCGGCACGGCTTAACGGTAACAGCGCCATAGCGGCATAACATCCGCTGCTCGCTTCTTTCTGCGTACTCACGCGCACCAGACGGAAACCGGCCTGCTGCCACAATGCGGCAAGCTCTTGCGTATAACCAAAGCTCACGGACAAAAAATCCAGCCCCGCATCCTGCACACTTTGTTTTTGTGCCAACAACAGCGCCCGGGCGATGCCCAGACGCCGGAACGCCGGATGAACAGCAATACGGCTGATGCGACGCGAACGCAAAACCGCTGCCTGCGGGAAACCGGCGTGCGCGGCAAGAGATTGTGCGACCAGATTCCCGCGCGGACGCCGCCTTCCGGCCCAGACTTCATGCGCCAGTTCCGCACTCAGCCCGCCCTCTTCCACCAGCCACAGCGCACCGGTCAGCGTGTTTTTCTGCCGCGCGGCACTGAAAATCATGCCCGGAGCATCGAGCAGGCGGCGTAAATCCAGCGGCGAGGTGCGGTAATGCGCGCTGGTCAGTAAACCGTAAAACTGCTGTAAAAGCGCAGGTTCACGCAGCCAGTCGCCGGCATCGATGGAGAATATTTCGGACATTCCTGTCGTGGTATCTCCGGCGGGAATTTCTTCCGAAAACAGCAATAACTCGCTGATGAACGGCTCCAGCAAATCGCCTGCGGACCAGCGGACCGGTTCGGTCAGACGCAAATCATGCCAGTGCGGCAGCGAGGCGCAGAATTTGAGCAGAAAACCGCGGCCAGTGCCTTCATAGCCCTGAACCGTGGTGGAAAGTAAAACACGAGGAAACGACGCAATCAGCGCCGACAGCATCGGTGCGGGGATCGCCGCCGCTTCATCGATTATCAGCCAGTCGGCGTCCGTCACCGGCCCGGCGTCACATAATGCGAGCAAGGCATCCGGCGCGATAAAACGGGCTGACTCCGGCAGATGACTGAGAATTTGGTTTGCAGAAGATTTGCCCGGTGCGGTTATCCAGCAGGTGCCCGGCCACTGTTTCGTCAACATTCCCGCCAGCGTTGATTTCCCTCGACCACGCGGCGCCGTCAGCACCCAGACGCCGGAGTCCGCGTTCATCAGCTGTTGTAAAATCAGGTGTTGCTGAGGCGTTGGCTGGCCGTCCGGGGGCGTCCACGGAACGGCGGGCGATAAAGGTTGAATGGCTAAAGCCGCATTCTGGCGACATACAGAAATTTCAGGAAGGCTTTGCAATAAAGTCTGAAAGCGTTGGATAAAACGCGGAGCCGGGATCGCCTGCGGCTGTTCGCTCCAGCGCAGACTGTCGGCATCAGGACGCTGCGGCCAGTCATCCCATTCAGGCACCAGTAAAATCAGCCAGCTTCCCGCTTTCAGAATGCCGGAAAACACCGCCAGCGCGTCGGCATTCAGCCCGGTTCGCGCGTCGAATACGCCGTGCAGTTTTTCCTGCCCCAGCAACATGTGTACTGCAGAAAAAGTCACAGACTGCGCGCCTGCCGGGGAATTCCCGCCGACCCACACCCAGTCGCCAGGTTGCCCTTGCGCGAACTGCTCCGCCTGTGCGGCACACCACGTGGCCTCGCCGCTGAAAACCAGCAGACGACGAACGCCTTGTTCAAGCATCTGCCGTTGCAGGGTATTTTTTAGCGTAATATCCATGGGTTACCGCTCAGGTTTTTCCCACCAGCATCGACAGCAGGCCTGCCGCAATCAGCGGTCCGACCGGTACGCCTTTAAACATCGCCACGCCCAGCACCGTGCCAACCAGCAGGCCCGCCACCAGATGCGGCTGGCTACCCATCAGCGTTAAACCGCGCCCGCCCAGCCATGACACCAGCACACCTACCAGAATCGCCAGAATGGATTTCCAGTGGAAGAAAGAGTGCACCACCGTACTGGCGCTGATCTTGCCGCTGGCAATCGGCGCCATCACGCCGATGGTTAAAATAATAATACCGATGGTAAGGCCGTATTTTTCAATCCACGGAAAGAAATTGTTGAGCGGTGTAATGCGCACAGTCAGGAGGAAAAACATTGCGATAGTGACGGCACTGTTGTGACTGATAATTCCGAGACCGGCAAAAACAAGCAGAATTAAAAGGGTTGGATCGAGAAAAGCCATGGCGTTCCCAGCGGTTCAACATGCAGATGAAAGAGAGGCTCAGCGAGCCTCTCAGAGTCGGACATTGATTATTGAACAGTTTTTACTGGCAGACCAGAGCTTATTCTCATCTAATCAGCGGCTGGCGAAGGTATTGCACTGGTCAGGATTACCGGTGTCGAACCCACGTTTAAACCAGGTATAGCGCTGTTGGGACGTGCCGTGCGTAAAGCTGTCTGGCACCACGCGCCCCTGACTTTGCTGTTGCAAACGGTCATCGCCGATGGCCTGCGCGGCATCCAGCGCTTCTTTTAAATCGCCTTGTTCAAGAACGTTTTGCTGCTGCATCGCGTGGCCCCAGACACCGGCATAACAGTCGGCCTGAAGTTCCATTTTTACGGAAAGCTGATTCACCACAGTTTGCGAAGCGCCCTGCTGCAACTGCCGGACTTTACGCTCTGTGCCCAGCAGATTTTGCACATGATGGCCGACTTCGTGTGCAATCACATAACCCTGCGCAAAATCGCCGCCCGCGCCGAGTTTATTCTGCAAATCCTGATAGAAGGACAGATCAATGTAAACGGTGCTGTCAGCCGGGCAATAAAATGGCCCCATGACCGACTGACCTGTGCCACAGCCGGTTCGGGTTGCGCCGCGGTACATCACCAGTTTCGGCTCGCGGTAGGTCATTCCCTCTTTCTGAAAAATGGCTTTCCAGGTGTCTTCTGTTGACGCGAGGATCACGGACGTGAATTTTGCCTGCTCGTCATCTTTCGGGCTGATGGATTGCGATTGCGTCTGCCGCTGTATGTCGCCGGACTGACCGCCGTCAATCAGCGGCGTCAGATCGATGCCGTAATAACCCGCCACCAGCACCACGATAATAATCACAATGCCGCTTTTGCCACGGACAGGAATGCGTATTCCGCCTCCGCCCATTCCCGGCCCGCCGTTAGATCCTTCTCCGCGTCTGTCTTCTACATTGTCGCTTTCGCGACGCCCTTGCCAACGCATATCCCACCTCCGGACTGTTTTTTTAAAGACTAGCCAGCACAAACGATTAATACCATCTGCGAAGGGGCGTAATTTTAGGCGAGGAATATTTAAATGAAATAAAACAGTGAGGGAAACAGAAAATAAAACGTAAAGAAAAGAGCGGGTGATGATTTTCATCACCCGTTAAACACCGGTCTGCACCGCGTAAACGATTGCGCACCCCGGCTAAAAAAATAGTCGTCGGTTAGTCCAGTTTGACACCGATACGATGCGCGACTTCTTCGTACGCTTCGATCAGGCCACCCAGGCTCTGGCGGTAACGGTCTTTGTCCATCTTGTTCAGGGTTTCTTTATCCCACAGACGGCTGCCGTCCGGTGAGAATTCATCACCCAGCACAACTTCACCCTTGAACAGGCCGAATTCCAGTTTGAAATCGACCAGGATCAGACCCGCATCGTCAAACAGTTTGCTCAGAACGTCGTTGGCTTTGTAGCTCAGCTCTTTCATGCGTGCGAGGTTTTCCTCGTTCACCCAGCCAAAGGTCTTGCAGTAAGACTCATTGATCATCGGGTCGTGCATCGCATCGTTTTTCAGGAACAGATCGAACAATGGCGGGTTCAGTTCCAGACCTTCTTCAATGCCCAGACGTTTTACCAGCGAACCAGCAGCACGGTTACGGATAACGCATTCAACCGGGACCATATCCAGTTTTTTCACCAGCACTTCAGTGTCAGACAACAGGCGTTCCATTTGAGTAGGAATACCCGCTTCTTCCAGCTTAGCCATGATGAAATGGTTAAATTTGTTATTAACCAACCCTTTACGGTCGAACTGCTCAATACGCTGACCATCCAGTGCTGACGTATCGTTACGGAACTCCAGTACCAACAGGTCCGGGTTTTCGGTGGTGTAGACGGTTTTCGCCTTGCCGCGATACAACTCAGCTAACTTTTGCATCTTTACTTACTCCAGTGGAAAAAACAGATGTAAAAAGGGGCCGGAGCCCCTTGGTATTATTTTGCGCTGCTCTGGCTAAACGCGGCCTGCATGACCGCCACCATCGCATCGTTTTGCGACTGACTGAGAGCATGTCCTTTCGGATCAAGGAACTGCAAGCTACTACGGTTGTCGAGGTCACCGACCTGAAGTTTGTAATCACCGGAAGTCAGCCCCGGATCTTTCGCACCCAGTGTCTGCCACGCGTCGTCGTTCAGCGGTTTATAAGTCACTGACAACGTCCCCTGCGGACGACTGCTGTCAGTCACTTTCATACCGGCTTTCGCCAGGGCATTCGGCAGGCGATCCCAAACAACGCCGTAAGTTGCGCGGACGATCAGCACCGGCAGACCGGTATCATCGGCACCGCTCTGGACGTCAATCTCACCCACGCGACGGTTGTCGAGGCGCGCCTGAGTATCCTGCTGCACTTTGTCCAGGCTCGAGGTGATGGAGTTCATCATCTGGCTATTATAACGCTGGATTTCCGCAGTAGAAGTCACGGCTTTATCCTGCTGTTTCAGTTCAAGCGTTTTCACGGTCAGCGCTAACTGGTAGCTCTGCTGTTTCACGCTGATCTGATAGCGGCCCTGATACTGGAAATCTTCATCCGCGCGATTCCAGTCAACGAAATCGGTAGACAGAGTCTGGTTAGCATCATCGCGGCTGGCAATTTTGTATTTATTTTGCTCAACAGCTTTCACTACGCTGTTCCACAAATCGCGGTTTTGCGCAGTGTTTTCCAGCAGTACAGTACTGGTATCGCCCGCGAACTGTGTCTGCGAACCATTCAGCAAGGCCAATGGCTGGGATGGTGGACGGATGTCGAGTTGCTTACCGACAGCCCCCTGCATGGTGCCAGTCTGAATATCATAAGTCCCATTCTGCACAGGCAAAATCATCCCTGCCGGTGCTTTAAGCTCATGCAGAGCAGCCGCATCCAGGTAGGATTCATCGCCGCTCACCTGGCGCTTGTAACGTTGGTCACTTGAACAGGCCGCCAGCAGCATAATCAGGGATACCCCGACCACTTTCGCTACGGCTGTCTTTTGCAATCGGGTCATCTGGAAACTGTTCTTGTCAAATAAAGAGGCCATCAAATCTTCCTAAGAGTTACAGCAAACCGGCGCTTTTTAATGCTTCTTCCACGACCGGACGGGCAGCATCTGTTAACGGCGTCATAGGCAGACGCAGAGTATCGGTTGCCATCAATCCCAGTGCCTTACAGGCCCATTTCACCGGGATTGGGTTTGCTTCTACAAACAAATTCTGATGCAACGGCATCAGGCGCTGATTCAGGCGACGCGCTTCGGCAAAGTTACCGAGTGCAGCCAGCTCACAAAGTTGTGCCATTTCACGGGCAGCTACGTTGGCAGTAACGGAAATAACGCCTTTGCCACCGAGTTGCATAAAGTCCAGTCCACTGGCGTCATCGCCGCTCAGCAAAATGAAATCTTCATCATCAACCAGCACTTGGATCTGACTAACACGACTTAAGTTCCCTGTTGCTTCTTTAACAGCAACAATATTCTTCAATTTTGCTAAACGCGCGATGGTCGGCGGCAACATATCGCAGCCGGTACGTGAAGGCACGTTATAGAGAATTTGCGGCAGAGAGGTATTTTCAGCAATGGCTTTGAAATGCTGATACAAACCTTCCTGAGTCGGACGGTTGTAATAAGGAGTGACCGTCAGGCAGCCAACAACACCACTTTTTTCAAAACGTTGCGTAAGAGAAATCGCTTCGGCGGTGGCATTTGCCCCCGTTCCTGCGATAACAGGAATGCGCCCATCGGCCAGTTCCAGCGTCTGAAGCACCACGTCACCGTGTTCTTCATGGCTCAACGTGGCCGACTCGCCGGTCGTGCCAACGGAAACGATCGCCGCAGTACCACTGGACACATGATAATCAATCAGTTTTTTCAGACTCGCGCGATCGACAGCACCTTTGGTGTCCATCGGCGTAACCAGTGCAACAATACTTCCCGTAAACATTGACCTTCCCCTCCACAAACAGGTCACTCATGGTACTTTTGACACCACTGCAAAAGCAAGCAAACAACGAGCGGTAAGCGCTTGTCCGGCGGTTTTTTTTATGTTTACCTTGGGAATACTCCCAAGCACGACAGGAAGACTCATTTTGCCGCAGCCACAACAACATTATCTGGTTATCACCGCGTTAGGTGCCGATCGCCCGGGTATCGTGAACACCATCACCCGTCAGGTCAGCAGCTGCGGCTGTAATATCGAAGACAGCCGCCTGGCGATGCTCGGCGATGAATTTACGTTTATCATGCTACTTTCAGGCAGCTGGAATGCCATCACGCTTATCGAGTCAACCCTGCCGCAAAAAGGCGCAGAGCTGGAATTATTGATTGTGATGAAACGTACCAGCGCACATGAACGCCCGCCGATGCCTGCGACGGTTTGGGTGAAAGTTGACGTCAAAGACTCCCCTCATCTGATTGAGCGTTTTACTGATTTATTCGATACACATCAGATGAATATCGCCGAACTTGCGTCAAAAACACGTCCGGCCGATGCGACCACGCCTGCGCAGTTATCTATTCAGATGACCGCGCACAGTGCCGCCAATACCGACCCGGCAATTATTGAGCAAGCGTTCCATCAGCTATGTACAGAACTGAATGCGCAAGGCAGTATTAACGTCGTTAGTTATTCTGAGAATGAAGATAAACTGCAGTAACAGCTACGAGATATGGAGAAAGACAATGAGCCCACTGAAAGCCGGTGACCCTGCGCCGCAATTTAGTTTGCCCGATCAAGATGGTGAACAAATTAATCTGGCCGACTTCCAGGGACAGAAAGTCCTGGTCTATTTCTACCCTAAAGCGATGACTCCGGGCTGCACCGTGCAAGCCTGTGGACTGCGCGATAACATGGATCAGTTAAAAAGCGCCGGTGTTGAAGTGCTGGGGATCAGCACAGATAAACCGGAAAAGCTGTCACGCTTTGCTGAGAAAGAGCTGCTGAACTTCACGCTGCTGTCCGACGAAGATCACCAGGTCTGCGAGCAGTTTGGTGTCTGGGGCGAGAAATCCTTTATGGGGAAAACCTATGACGGGATCCATCGCATCAGCTTCCTGCTTGACGGCAATGGCACAGTAGAAAAAGTGTTCGACGATTTCAAAACCACCAATCACCATGACATCGTAATGGCGTACCTGAACGGTAAATAACGTCAGGGGTCAGGGTGGACAAAAAAAAGCGCAGACGCGCTTTTTTTATTTTCCATTTCCGGGCAAAAACTCAGACCGTTTCGTTCAGGGATTCATCCGGCCAGACGTGAACCACGGCTTTGACCAGCGTCGCCAGCGGGATTGCAAAGAACACCCCCCAGAACCCCCACAGCCCGCCAAATACAACGACTGACAGGATAATCACCAGCGGATGCAGATTTACCGCTTCCGAGAACAACAGCGGCACAATAACGTTGCCGTCTAATCCCTGAACCACCAGATACGCGACAATCAGCGTCCAGAAATCAGCCCCCAATCCCCACTGGAACATCGCGACAATCACCACCGGAATGGTCACCAGCATTGCACCGATATACGGAATCAATACCGACACACCGACCAGAACGGCCAGCAGCAGCGAATAGCGCAGGTCCATCACGACAAATACGGCATAGGTCGCTACACCAACGATGATCATTTCCAGCACTTTGCCACGGATATAGTTGGTAATTTGCTGGTTCATTTCCTCCCAAACCTGCCCGGCCAGGCCACGATCGCGAGGCAGAATGCGGCGCACGGCATTCAGCATTTGCTCTTTGTCCTTTAACAGGAAAAAGACCATCATCGGCACCAGAATCAGGTAAATCGCCAGCGTCAACAACCCGACCAGCGACGCAAGTGAATATTTCACTACCGACTCGCCCAGCCCGGATAATTTGCTACGCATATTTTCCGCCATCATATCGATAATGCCCGCATCCACCAGCGCCGGATAACGTTTGGGCAAGGTCGCGGCAAAATCGTAGAAACGGTTAAGCATACTCGGTAAATCCGCCAGCAGATTAACCCCCTGCTGCCACGTCACCGGTGCGACGACGAACATTCCGAGCAACAAAATACCCGCAAAAATAATCAGTACGACGCTGACCGCCGGCGTACGGGATAGCCCAAAATGTTGGAGACGAACCGTTGGCCACTCCAGCAAATACGCCAGCACAATCGCAACCAGCAGCGGAGCAAGAATGCCATTAAGAAAATAAAGAATGCAGAAGCCCGCGACCAGAATCGCCAGCAGCGCAATAGCCTGCGGATCGGTAAAGCGCCGGCGATACCACTGTAATAACATGTCCAACATCAGATGACGCTCCTGTAATTTCCGGGCCTGGCGGGTGTGCGCTGTTCGTTCCCTGCGCACCCAGACACAAGTAACTATCTCAAAAATTCGTTGTCACACTCCTGTAGCTCTGGAGTGTTTTAAACTTTGACGAGGATAGCTACTATAGGGATCGGCGCAAAGAAAAGCGCCAGAAAATAACGTACATCCTTAATCTTCATGGAAGAAAAGCTTTTAAAGCTTATCGGCATCACGGTTAACTTATTGGGAAGCAAATGTTTATGGTAATGCGGTTGAAAAAAACAGTAATTGCCTTATGCCTGGGCAGCCTGTTCACTGGCACAGTCCTTCCCGCAGGCGCTGACAACAGTTCGTTCTGGTCAACGCCTGCGGGGGCCTCCAAAAACACGGCATCGCCTTTAGCCCCGCCGGTAAGCGACCAGTTACCTGATATCGGCACCACCGCAGGGGGCACGCTCAGTATCAATCAGGAAATGCAGATGGGCGATTTTTATGTCCGCCAGATGCGAGCAAGCACACCGCTGATTAACGATCCGCTGCTCAATCAATACATTAACGAACTGGGACAGCGCCTGGTTTCGCATGCCTATTCTGTTCGTACACCCTTCCATTTCTTTATCGTTAATAACGATGAGCTGAACGCATTTGCTTTCTTCGGCGGCAACGTGGTGCTGCACTCCGCGCTTTTCCGCTATACCGACAATGAAAGTCAGCTGGCCTCTGTCATGGCGCACGAAATTTCCCACGTGACACAGCGCCATCTGGCGCGTGCGATGGAAGACCAGCAGCGCAATGCGCCGCTGACCTGGGTAGGGGCGCTGGGGTCGATTCTCCTGGCGATGGCCAGCCCGCAAATGGGGATGGCGGCGCTGACCGGCACGCTGGCCGGAACCGCACAGGGGATGATCAGCTTCACGCAGGCCAACGAACAGGAAGCCGATCGTATTGGCATTCAGGTGTTGCAGCGTTCAGGGTTTGATCCGCAGGCAATGCCGGCCTTTTTGCAAAAACTGGCAGATCAGGCGAGCTACTCCACACGCCCGCCGGAAATGCTGCTGACCCACCCTTTGCCCGACAGCCGCCTCTCTGACATCCGTAACCGCGCTAACCAGATGCCACATCCCATCGTTCAATCTTCGCAAGATTATCTGATGGCGAAGGTGCGAATTCTCGGTATGTACGGCTCTGACAGCTTCCCGCTGACCGATGACTATTTGCAAAAACTCGCGAATGGCAATGTTCGCGAGCAGCTGGCGTCGAAATATGGCCAGGCGCTGCAGTTCTATAAAGCCAAAAAATACGATCAGGCACGCACAATACTTGAATCACTGCTGGTGGCGTATCCGGGTAACGAATGGCTGCTCGATCTCGCGACCGATAATGATATCGACAGTAAAAAAGCGCCACAGGCCATTGCAAGGCTGGAGAAAGCCGGCGCGGCAACCAGTTCCAATGCCGTGCTGCAACTTAATCTGGCGAATGCCTATCTCGAGGGTGCGAGACCGGCTGACGCGATGAAGATCCTCAACCGTTATACATTCAATTACCCGGGTGACCCGAACGGCTGGGATTTATTGTCGCAAGCCGCAGCTGCACGAGGGCTGCGCGCGCAGGAACTGGCCGCGCGTGCTGAAAGTATGGCGCTGGTGGGGCGCCTGGATCAGGCAATTGAAATGCTGAGCAATGCCAGCGCATTGCAGAAATTGGGCAGCCTCGAGCAGGCCCGTTACGATGCCCGTATCGATCAGCTCCGCCAGTTGCAGGGGCGTTTCCGTCAGTATCAGAAAGGCTGACGTCCGAATCTATCAGGGAGAAAATTATGTCAGGTGAAGTGACGATTTATCACAATCCGCGCTGTTCAAAGAGCCGGGAAACGTTGAAGTTACTGGAAGATGAAGGCATTTCTCCGGAGATTATCCTTTATCTCGATACGCCTCCGTCGGTTGAGACATTGCAAGGCCTGTTGAAAAAACTGGGCTTTAGTTCAGCGCGGGAATTAATCCGCAAAGGCGAGGAGATTTATAAGACCTTGAATCTGGCTGATAAAAACCTGAGTGAAACTCAGCTTTTGCAGGCGATGGTGGAAAACCCGAAACTGATTGAACGTCCTATTGTGATCGCCAACGGCAAAGCGCGTTTAGGCCGGCCACCGGAACAGGTGAAAGAGATTTTGTGATTCCCCGCGTCAAATCCGGGTTCGTCACACGAACCCGGAACTTTTCAGGATTACAGCCCCAGAATTTCTTTCACAAACGGGATCGTGAGTTTCCGCTGCGCGGTAATAGACGCACGATCGAGCTGATCCAACGTCATAAACAATGTCCGCATTTCACGATCCAGACGTTTTAGCAGGAAGCGCCCCACGTCTTCCGGCAATTCAAACCCGCGCAGTTTGGCACGCAGCTGTAATGCCTGAAGTTTTTCTTCATCAGAAAGTGGCTGGAGTTTGTAGATTTGCCCCCAGTCCAGGCGGGAGGCGAGATCCGGCAGGCTGAGATTCAGCTGGCGCGGAGGACGATCGCCGGTAATAAACAGGCGCGTGCGACCGGTTTCAAGAATGCGATTATAGAGATGGAAAACGGCAGCTTCCCATTCATCATCCCCGGCAATCCCTTCGATATTATCAATACAAACCAGCGCCAGATGTTCCATGCCGTCCAGTACTTCAGGCACAAAATAAGCGCGTTTATCTAAAGGCACATAACCTACGGCTTCACCACGTTGTGATAATTCGGCGCAGGCTGCGTGTAAAAGATGGCTCCGGCCGCCGCCTTCGCGGGACCAAAAATAGATATACGTGCCGTGTTCCTGATGCAATGCGGTCTGAATCGCAGAAAGCAGAGAAGGGTTTTCCCCCGGATAAAAACTGGCAAAGGTTTCATCATCGGGAAGATAAAGTGGCAGGGAAAGCTGTGCCGGCGTATTCAGAAGCACCTCAACCAAAGCGGTATGAAGACCGCAGATGTTGTCACGTCAATAAAAGGAACTGCCGAATTCTAGCAAGGATCCGTGGTGAAATGAACTGTGCCGGGTGCAACCGCTTGCGATACGAACACCTGGCCGGTTGCGTACAGGCAAACCGGCCAGGAATGATCACCGTCAGACCGGCGGATTTTCCCGCTCGTCTTCCACATCAATGATCTGTTCTTCGCCGCGGAAAATCTCGATTACTTTGAACAACAGGCTCAGGAAGATACCGACGATCGTAGCCAGCGCCATGCCTTTCAGCTCAGCCGCACCGATGTGGATCTTCGCGCCGCTGACGCCGATGATGAGGATCACCGCAGTCAGGATCAGGTTCTGCGCTTTGTTGTAATCGACTTTAGATTCAATCAGCACGCGGATACCGGACGCGCCAATCACGCCATACAACAGCAGGGAAACGCCGCCCATCACCGGAACAGGGACGGCCTGGATTGCCGCCGCCAGTTTTCCGATACAGGAAAGCAGGATCGCCAGAATCGCCGCGCCGCCGATAACCCAGGTGCTGTAAACCTTGGTGATCGCCATCACGCCGATATTTTCACCGTACGTGGTATTCGGGGTAGAGCCGAAGAAACCCGACAACACGGTAGAAAGACCGTTGGCCAGCATCGAACGGTGCAAACCCGGATCACGCAGCAAATCTTTCTTCACGATGTTCGCGGTCACGACCAGATGCCCGACGTGCTCGGCAATGACCACCAGCGCCGCAGGCAAAATGGTCAGGATCGCCACCCATTCGAAACGCGGCGTATAGAAGGTTGGCAGAGCAAACCAGTGCGCGTTTGCAATCGCGGAAACATCCACAACACCCATAAAGAAGGACAGCGCATAACCCACCAGCACCCCAATCAAAATCGGGATGATCGCCAGGAATCCACGGAACAGCACGGAGCCTAAAATGGTGACTGCCAGCGTCACCAGGGAGATCGTGATCGTGGTGGAATCCACGGCGGCACCGTCAGCCGGCAGTAAACCGGCCATGTTGGCGGCCACACCGGCCAGCTCCAGCCCGATGACGGCAACGATTGCGCCCATCGCCGCAGGCGGGAACATCACGTTAATCCAGCCAATCCCGGCTTTCTTAACAATCAGCGCCACCAGACAGAACAACACACCGCAGGCAATAAATCCGCCCAGCGCCACTTCATACCCCATCGGCAACAGCAGCAGCACCGGTGAAATGAACGCGAAGCTTGACCCCAGATACGCCGGTATTTTCCCTTTACAGACAAATAAATACAGCAAAGTCCCTATGCCATTGAACAGCAGCACCGTTGCCGGGTTAATCTTGAACAGAATGGGAACCAGAACGGTGGCACCAAACATGGCAAACAGATGCTGAAAACTCAGGGGGATTGTCTGCAGCAAAGGCGGACGCTCGCTTACCCCGATGACACGACGGGTCATGGATGTGATCCTCTTAAGGTGTGTTGTAGTGTTGTGTTTTGAAAACCAAAAAAAAGCCGACTTAAAAGTCGGCTCATTGCTTTTTTGCTTACTTCGTACCAAATATCTTGTCACCCGCGTCACCGAGCCCCGGCATGATGTAGCCTTTCTCGTTGAGCCCCTGATCCACCGAGGCGGTGTACAACTCGACGTCCGGGTGCGCAGCTTCGAGCGCGGCAATCCCTTCCGGAGCGGCCACCAGAACCAGCACTTTAATGCTGTGGCAACCCGCTTTTTTCAGCAGGTCGATGGTGGCGATCATGGAACCGCCGGTCGCCAGCATCGGGTCAACGACCAGCGCCAGGCGTTCTTCAATGTTAGAAACCAGTTTCTGGAAATACGGCACAGGTTTCAGCGTTTCTTCATCACGGTATACACCCACTACGCTGATACGCGCGCTCGGTACATGTTCCAGTACGCCTTCCATCATGCCCAGACCGGCGCGCAGAATTGGCACAACGGTAATTTTCTTGCCCTTGATCTGGTCGATTTCAACCGGACCACACCAGCCTTCGATAGTCACTTTTTCAGTTTCTAAATCGGCAGTCGCTTCATACGTCAGAAGACTACCCACCTCAGAAGCCAGTTCGCGAAAACGTTTCGTGCTGATGTCGTTTTCACGCATCAGGCCCAGCTTGTGTTTCACCAGCGGGTGTTTCACCTCGACGATCTTCATTATTTATTCTCCTAAGGTGGTTGGGCTGCAAAAAAAAATCGCGAGATTATAACGCCATTTTTTTTGAACGCCACTGCCAATTGCCTGATCCGGATCAACATATCCTTCGTCAGTCTAAACGCAGCGGTGTTAGCTGCACTCAGACTGGCTTTGGATATGCACTCTGACGGGCTTCTAAAATCAGTATAGATAGACGCAGTCAATAAGGCGCTCGCAAACGTTTGCTTCCACTGTTAGAATTGCCCCGCATTATTCTTCAACCACCAACCCAAACCGCCGTGGGGACTTCGCAGTGACCGACAAAACCTCTCTCAGCTATAAAGACGCAGGCGTAGATATCGATGCCGGTAACGCATTGGTAGATCGCATTAAAGGTGTAGTAAAACAGACTCGCCGCCCTGAAGTTATGGGTGGGCTGGGCGGTTTTGGTGCCCTCTGCGCGCTGCCGCAAAAATATCGTGAACCCGTGCTGGTTTCGGGTACCGACGGCGTTGGTACCAAGCTGCGTCTGGCGATGGATTTAAAACGCCACGATACCATCGGTATCGACCTGGTCGCGATGTGCGTCAACGATTTGATCGTTCAGGGCGCTGAACCACTGTTCTTCCTCGATTACTACGCCACCGGCAAACTGGACGTCGACACCGCCGCCAGCGTGATCAGCGGTATCGCAGAAGGCTGTAAACAGTCTGGCTGTGCGTTAGTCGGCGGCGAAACCGCTGAAATGCCGGGGATGTATCACGGTGAAGATTACGACGTCGCGGGTTTTTGCGTCGGCGTGGTGGAAAAATCAGAAATTATCGACGGCAGCAAAGTGGCTGACGGCGACGTGCTGATCGGCCTGGCCGCCAGTGGCCCGCATTCCAACGGCTACTCGCTGGTACGCAAAATTCTGGAAGTCAGCAAAACGGATCCGGAAACTACCGTTCTGGCAGGCAAATCGCTGGCCGACCATTTGCTGGCACCGACCAAAATTTACGTAAAATCCATTCTGAATCTGATCGAAAACGTGGAAGTTCACGGCATTGTTCATCTGACCGGTGGCGGCTTCTGGGAAAATATTCCACGCGTTCTGCCGGAAAATACTCAGGTGATCATCGACGAATCAAGCTGGCAGTGGCCGGACGTCTTTGCCTGGCTGCAAACGGCCGGGAATGTCAGCCGTCACGAAATGTACCGCACCTTTAACTGTGGTGTCGGCATGCTGGTTGCACTTCCGGCTGAGCTGGCCGATCAGGCGATTGCTTTACTGAACGATAATGGCGAAAAAGCGTGGAAAATTGGCTACATTAAAGCCTCTGACTCCGCTGAACGTGTTGTCATCCAGTAATTCAACTCACTGAAGACAGGTATAGAAATGAAAAGGATTGTGGTTCTGGTATCGGGCGAGGGAAGCAATTTACAGGCCCTGATCGATGCCTGCCAGCAGGGACGAATCAATGCAGAAATCTGCGCTGTCTTTAGTAATAAAGTGGCAGCATACGGGCTTGAAAGAGCCCGTTTAGCCAGCATTCCGGCGCATTCTCTGGATGTCAAAGCTTACGAAGACCGGGCGGCATTTGACGTTGCTCTTGCGGATGCGATTGACACTTTCCAGCCTGATTTGGTGGTACTTGCCGGTTATATGCGCATCCTGACTGCCGAATTCGTCCAGCGCTTTGCCGGGCGCATGATCAACATCCACCCTTCCCTGTTGCCGAAATATCCGGGCCTTAACACCCACCGTCAGGCGATTGAAAATCAGGATCAGGAACACGGTACGTCCGTGCATTTTGTCACTGAGCAGCTCGATGGTGGCCCTGTCATCTTGCAGGCAAAAGTTCCGGTGTTTACCGAAGACACAGAAGAAGAGCTGGTGGCGCGGGTGCAAACACAGGAGCACAGCATTTATCCGCTGGTGGTCAGCTGGTTTGTTGAAGGCCGTTTATCTCTGCAAAACGGCCAGGCGTTACTGGATAACAATCCACTACCTGAGCAAGGTTACGCAGCGGATTAACCTGCTTAAGCGCGATGATTTCACTCTAAACCGGCCATGTGCCGGTTTTTTATTTTCTGTCATTTGACACTTGTTTACATTTCACCCGATATAATGCCCATCCCGGCGCACGTTTAAATGTCGTTTGTGCGCCGACCTTCATCTGAAACACGGTTGTTTCAGATCTCATTTTCACGAAGGTTACCCTCATAAAACGGCTTTTATAGTTGAGGAACACCCCATGTTTAGCACCAACAGCGTCAGATTACGTCCACTGGAAAAGGACGACCTGTCGTTTGTTCACCGTCTTGATAATAACGCGAGCATCATGCGTTACTGGTTTGAAGAACCTTACGAGGCTTTCGTCGAACTGACAGATTTATACAACAAGCATATCCATGACCAGAGCGAACGCCGCTTTATCATCGAATTCCAGGGCGGCCCCGTTGGCTTAATCGAACTGGTCGAAATTAATCATATTCACCGCCGCGCGGAATTTCAGATAATCATCGACCCGCAGCATCAGGGCAAAGGCTTTGCCGGTGATGCCGTCCGCCTGGCCATGGATTATGCCTTCTCCGTTCTGAACCTCTATAAACTGTATTTAATCGTCGACAAAGAAAATAAAAAGGCGATTCATATTTACAGCAAACTCGGATTTGAACTGGAAGGCGAACTGAAGCAGGAATTCTTTGTGAACGGCGAATATCGCAGCGCCATCCGCATGTGTATTTTCCAACCTCAGTTCCTGGCGAAATACAAAACCAAGCCTGTTCAGGTCAAACCTGAATCACTTATTGGTGCCAGCGCCGTCTGATTTCGCATAAAACCCTTACCGGTGGGGGCGACAATGCCTTCACCGGTAAGACTTTTCCCGCTTTTTTCCCGCATTTATTCCTCCTGCAGAAACTCTCCTGAATTCCCCCCTTGTAGTGTTGGACTTTCCTGTCAATCTTTCGCAATATTGGTAGTAGACACTAGGCCCTCTCACAAAAGGCTTCCTGTTGCGCCCGGTATTAAAATCTGCGGGTAACATGAAGATCACGTTGAGCTAAATTGCGGTGTTTTCAGGCAAATTTGCCTGTATGGGCCAGGTTGTAAGCCAATGAACGGAGTGAAAATGGGTCAGGAAAAGCTTTATATCGAGAAAGAACTAAGCTGGCTGTCCTTCAATGAGCGCGTGTTGCAGGAAGCGGCAGACAAAAGCAATCCCCTGATTGAACGGATGCGCTTTTTAGGGATTTATTCCAATAACCTTGATGAGTTTTATAAAGTCCGCTTCGCTGATTTAAAACGACGGATCCTCATCAGTGAGGAACAGGGATTTCTTGGCGCGTCCCGTCATTTACTGAAAAAAATTCAGGCAAAAGTACTGCGCATTGATCAGGAATTCGACAGCCTTTATAACGATCTGCTGTTGGAAATGGCACGTAATCAGATCTTCCTGATAAATGAACGTCAGGTATCGGAAAACCAGCAAGCCTGGCTACGCCAGTATTTCATGCACCAGCTTCGTCAGCACATCACACCGATTCTGATTAATCACGATACCAATCTGGTGCAGTTCCTCAAAGATGATTACACCTATCTGGCGGTTGAAATTATTCGCGGCGAAGAGATTCATTACGCCCTGCTGGAGATCCCGTCCGATAAAGTTCCGCGTTTCGTCAACCTGCCGCCGGAAGCGCCACGTCGCCGCAAGCCGATGATCCTGCTCGATAACATTCTGCGTTATTGCCTCGACGACATTTTCAAAGGCTTCTTCGATTACGATGCGCTGAATGCCTATTCGATGAAAATGACCCGTGACGCCGAATACGATCTGGTCACGGAAATGGAATCCAGCCTGCTGGAACTCATGTCATCGAGCCTGAAACAGCGTCTGACCGCCGAGCCGGTGCGTTTTGTCTATCAGCGTGACATGCCGGATGAAATGGTGGAATTGCTGCGCGGCAAGCTCGGGATTTCCAACTATGATTCTGTGATCGCCGGTGGGCGTTACCACAACTTTAAAGATTTCATTGGCTTCCCGAACGTCGGTAAAGCCAATCTGGTGAACCGCCCGCTGCCACGTCTGCGTCATTTATGGTTCGATAAATTCCGCAACGGCTTTGCCGCTATTCGTCAACAGGACGTATTGCTGTACTACCCGTACCACACGTTTGAGCACGTTCTCGAACTGTTGCGTCAGGCATCGTTTGACCCGAATGTTTTATCGATAAAAATCAATATTTACCGCGTGGCGAAAGATTCCCGCATTATCGAATCGATGATCCACGCCGCGCATAACGGCAAGAAAGTGACGGTTGTCGTTGAATTGCAGGCGCGTTTCGACGAAGAAGCCAACATTCATTGGGCAAAACGTCTGACAGAAGCCGGTGTACACGTTATTTTCTCTGCGCCGGGTTTGAAAATTCACGCAAAACTCTTTCTTATCTCGCGCCGCGAAGGCGATGAAATTGTCCGCTATGCTCATATTGGGACCGGTAACTTTAACGAGAAAACCGCGCGGCTTTATACCGACTATTCGCTGCTGACCGCCGATGCGCGTATCACCAACGAAGTCCGCCGCGTCTTCAACTTTATTGAAAACCCTTACCGCCCGGTTTCTTTCGAACATCTGATGGTGTCGCCTCAAAACTCGCGCGACATGCTTTACCGCCTGATAGATAAAGAGATCGCCAACGTACAGGCTGGCGGAACCGGCGGCATAACATTGAAGATCAACAACCTGGTGGACAAAGGGCTGATTGATCGTCTGTATGTTGCGTCAAATGTGGGCGTCAAAATCCGCCTGCTGATCCGCGGCATGTGTTCACTGGTGCCCAACTTACCCGGCTTCAGCGAAAACATTCAGGTCACCAGTATCATCGACCGCTATCTTGAACACGATCGCGTTTATGTCTTTGAAAATGGCGGCGATACCAAAGTCTTCCTGTCTTCGGCAGACTGGATGACCCGCAACATAGACTACCGTATTGAAGTGGCCGTCGCCCTGCTTGATCCACGTCTTAAACAACGCGTGCTGGATATCCTTGAACTGCTGTTTAGTGACACGGTAAAAGCCAGAGTGATTGATAAAGAACTAAGCAACCGGTATGTTCCACGCGGAAATCGCCGTAAAGTGCGTGCGCAACTGGCGATTTACGAATATCTGAAAGATTTGGAACAGCAGAGTCAGCAAGCCTGAACCCCTGGAGCGCTATATCATTATGCCCCTTAAAAGCAGCCCACAGAATGCCAAGCCGCAGGAAATTGCTGCAATCGATCTCGGGTCGAACAGTTTCCACATGGTCATTGCACGCGTCGTCAATGGCGCAATGCAGGTGCTAGGTCGTCTGAAACAACGCGTTCATCTGGCCGACGGCCTCGACAGTAAAAATGTGCTCAGTGAAGAAGCCATTCAACGCGGGCTGGATTGCCTGGCTTTATTTGCAGAACGTCTGCAGGGTTTTTCGGAAAACAATGTCACTATCGTTGGAACGCATACGCTGCGCCAGGCGGTCAATGCCGAAGAGTTCCTTAAGCGTGCTAAAGAAGTGATCCCCTACCCGATAGAAATCATTTCCGGGCAGGAAGAAGCTCGTCTGATTTTTATGGGTGTGGAACATACGCAACCAGAAAAAGGCCGCAAGCTGGTTGTTGATATCGGCGGGGGCTCAACAGAACTGGTCATCGGTGAAGATTTCGAACCCCTGCTGGCCGAAAGCCGCCGTATGGGCTGCGTCAGTTTTGCGCAAATGTTTTTCCCGAACGGCGAAATCAGCCGCAGCAACTTCAAACGTGCGCAGCTCGCGGCGGCTCAGAAACTGGAGACTCTCGCCTGGCAGTATCGCCTGCAAGGCTGGCAGTATGCCCTGGGCGCTTCCGGCAGTATCAAGGCTGCCCATGAAGTGCTGGTGGCGATGGGTGAAAAAGACGGTTTGATCACTCCTGAACGCCTGGAAATGCTGACTGAGGCAGTACTGAATTTCAAAAGTTTCAGTACGCTGGATTTACCGGGGCTTTCTGAAGACAGGCAGTCCGTATTCGTTCCTGGGCTGGCGATCCTGCGTGGTGTTTTTGATGCGCTTGCGGTCAAAGAATTACGTCTTTCGGACGGTGCATTGCGCGAAGGGGTGCTGTACGAAATGGAAGGCCGGTTCCGCCATCAGGACATCCGGACACGTACCGCAAAAAGCCTGGCCGAGCATTATAATATTGACCGTGAGCAGGCACGCCGGGTGCTGGAGACCACTGAGCAGCTTTACAGCCAGTGGCTGGCGCAAAACACAAAACTGGTGCAGCCACAGCTGGAATCTCTGCTGAAATTCAGCGCCATGCTGCATGAAGTTGGCCTGAGCATTAACCACACCGGTATGCACAAACACTCTTCTTATATCCTGCAAAATACTAATCTGCCGGGCTTTAATCAGGAACAGCAAACGCTGCTGGCTACGCTGGTGCGCTTCCACCGTAAGGCCATAAAGCTGGAAGAACTGCCACGCCTGAATCTATTTAAGAAGAAACATTACATCCCGCTGATTCAGTTGCTGCGCCTTGGCGCGTTGCTCAATAATCAGCGCCAGTCCACCACCACGCCAGAATCCCTGCGGTTATCAACCGATGATAATCACTGGACGCTGCGTTTCCCGGCCGGATATCTGGCGCAAAACAATCTGGTTCAGCTGGATTTTGAAAAAGAGCAAAATTACTGGAATGACGTAACCGGCTGGAAGCTGATGCTGGAAGAAGAAGGTGAATTGCCGGAAAAATAAGGCATTCACTGAAATAAAAAGCCCCCGGAACACATCGTTTCCGGGGGCTTTTTACTTTTCAAAATGCATGACTCATGGGGAAAGCGTCAATTCCAGCAGCGTCGCTAACGGTTGCGGCTTCCCTATCAGGTAACCCTGCATGTAATCAACGCCCAACGCGTGCAGGGCGTCTTTTTGTTCCTGCGTTTCAACATACTCCGCCACAATCGACAAATGCTTCATACGTGCAACCTGACAGATGGATTGCACAATGTAAGCATCCAGCGAATCAGTCAGCATATTACGTACAAAGCTACCATCTATTTTCAGGATATCAGCCTGAATGGCTTTCAAGCGGCCATAGCTGGCATAGCCAGTACCGAAATCATCAATGGCAATCCGGCAACCATAGCGCCGTAATTCACGCATCGCATAATCAGCATATTTCATGTTCTGCAATAAATGTGATTCAGTGACTTCAAGAACAATCTGGAACGGCTCAACCTCATACTCCAGCATCAATGCTTTGAAATCTCGGGTAAATGTCGGACGGCATAACGTGGACGGCGTAAAATTCACGGCAAAGCGCAGGCATGGCAAACGCACACGGTTCTGATTAATAAACATCAGCGTATGCTTGAGTACCCACATATCCAGCTGATATGACAAACCAAACTCATGCACAACAGGCAGGAACTTGTCTGGTGTCACCAGCGCATTTTGTGTGCCATCGAACATCCGCAACAGAATTTCATGGTAGCTGTCACCGCGTACGCCAAATATTGGCTGCGCCATCAGAACAAAACGATCGTCATCCAGTGCCCGCTGGATTTTGTGCAACATCTCGACTTTGTCTCTGATTTCCAGTTTTACCTCGCTGTGGTCGCTTTTGTTCGACTCGGGTTGCCCGGTCGTCAGGGAAACTTCAGCGATACCGCTCAGCTCACCCAGCAGAATGGGCAGATGTTCTACGGGTGAATAGACCGTGCAGTAGGATAGCCCGATATTCGGGTGCAGCGGCAGTCCGTTCCATATCAGCCGGAAGTCTTCAAGATAATCATGCAAGTTTTGCAGTTTAGCATCGGCATTTTCGCAATTGAGCCGCAGAACCAGGTCATATCCTGGCAAGTGGTAGACCCGCTCTCCCGCCTGAAGATAAGGTTTTAGCCCGAGCGCCAGTTGCTGTTTAAACTGGATCCGCAGTTGCATACCGTAATTACGGCTAAGCACATCCATATCGGAAACACGAACAAAGCACAGCATGGAACGCGGATGACGTGCGAGATCCCGGTTAAATGCGCGGAGATTGGGTAAACCAAATACCGGATCCTGTAAGGCCGCAGCGCTGAATTTCTTCATCAACAGGCGCTGACGGGAGGAAATAACGGACACAAGCAGCAGAGTGATGGTGTAAACCAGCATCAGAGCCGAAACAAAAACCAGATTATGAATAAAGCCGTGTTCTGAAATAAAACCCTGATAATAGTTAAACAGGACTGTCAGCGTGATACTCCAGACAATGCTGATAAAGTAGTAACCGTAGCGCCATGCGCCAAACAACAGCACAGGGAACATCAGCGTCAGCGTGTAGTCACTTAGCAAGATTTTCATGAACGGTTCGCTCAGCCCCTGCAGGCAAAGCAGCATGACCATGATACCCAGCACGGAAAACCACAGCACAACTTCAGGGGTTCTCACGCCCGACGCCCGTTGTTTTCGCAGCATCATACGTAAAACACGGAAATAGCGTGGCTGGCGCATAAACCGTATCACCAGATAAATCACATGCGAATTGAGCAAAATACCTAAAATCATCGCCTGCAGATTCACCAGCGTCCGCAGGGTGACGAATTCAGGCGTGGCCATCCCCAGATAGCCGGGCAGAAGCCCACTTTCGACCACAATTTGCAGTATGGCGATAAAGAAAAACGTCAGGAAAATCAGCAACCAGCCGATCCGCGCTTTCGCCAGATTCATTAACCCCAGCGGCGCTGACCAGCGTCTTCCGGCCTGCCAGCGGTAGCCTAACCAGGCCAGAAACAGTGACGTAAAATAAATCACTGTCATTAACACGCCCATATCGAAGCCAATCCGCAGGTAATAGCGCAGGAAAAGCGTCAGGACAATACCGGGGAATGCGGCCCAATCGAAAACCATCAGCAAGGCAACGCACGTTGCCAGCGGCATATAAATCAGATAAGTGCGCCCCTCCGGCAGAGAAATGATCGGGGAAAGCCAGGAGGTTAAGGGGATCAGCACCAGCGCGCAAATGATGGGAAGCCCCCACCACTTATGACGTATGTCATGCCGAGATAAATTTTTACGCATCAAGTCCATCTAAGTTTTGCGCATGAACCTCATGCCGCGGTGAACGATTCAGGGTTTAAAAACGTCAGATATGCTTTCTGATGACGGCAGTTGCAGGCTCCGTCTCTCATTATCGTTGTAAAAACGTCATTTCGCAGAAACGGAGGAAGAAAAAGAATACAGCGAAGGCCAGGGCACATCTCATTTAAATATGGCTGGATTCTAATGTGCCTTATCTTAAATCCCTTGACGCAAATCAATAAACAGAATCTTTATGTTTTCACTAAAAATGTCATAGATGAATTTATCGCGTGATTAACGAAATGAAAAATAGATGAAATCTGATCACAAATATTTCAACACAGAAGCGAAAAGTCTGTGCTTTACTGCTTTCAGGATCGGGAAAAGCGCACGTTTAGCCCCATATTTGATTCTCTGGCCGCTCGTTTAGATGTGCTATATATTGTAAACGTTATCATTTGTACTCATCCCCTTTGCCTGCCCAGCACAACGATTTATTTAAGTGATTTTATTATGTCTCGAAAAACTAACATCAGAATGACGAAAATCGTTTTATCGATCAGCTTCATTATTTTGTTCGGGCGCCTGATCTATTCCGCTATCGGTGCATACTCACACCACCAGAATCAAAAACAGCCTCAGGCCCAAACCGAAATGCAAACGGGGGCACAGCCGCCCGAGAAAACCTGTACTGGCACCCTGAAGACCTGCCGCTACGCTAAGGACTAAGGATCCCGAATGTCTGCCGAGAAACCTAAAAATTACAGCCAAAAGCTGGCGGAAAGTCGCAGCAGAATCCTCGACCTCCTACTGAATACCGATGACCTCGCTGACAGCATCCTTGGCGAAGAGCCTGATGTTGATGAGGCCACGCATGCGAAACTGATGGACAATACGGCGGAGCTCAGCTCGCGCGTGCAAAACCTGCATGCGGCCGACGTTGCCGACGTACTGGAAGCATTACCCATTCATGAACGTCTGGCGTTATGGCGATTGGTGGAACCGACCGCGCGCGGCAAAGCCCTGGTAGAAGTCTCAGAAACCGTCTGGGATAGCCTGATCGAAGAAATGAGTGACAAAGACCTGCTGAAAACAATGTCGCTTCTGGACGTGGACGATCAGGTTTATCTGGCCGAATATTTACCGCGTGATCTGATTGGCCGCGTGCTGACCTCGCTGGATCCGCGCCAGCGGGAAAGAGTGCGCGAGGTGATGAAATTTAGTAAAGAGTGCGTCGGCAGAATTATGGACTTCGAGTTGCTGACGGTACGCCCGGACGTCACTCTCGGTACAGTACAACGCTTTCTTCGTTCACATAAAACCATCCCGCAAGCCACCGACAAGTTATTTATCACTGACCGGAAAAATACATTACTGGGCGAATTACCTCTGACAACGATCCTGCTGAACTCACCGCATACGCGGGTTTCCGACGTCATGATGACCGATTTCACCAGTTTTGAACCGGAAGACAAAGCCGAAGACGCAGCCAGCGCGTTTGAACGTTATGACCTGATCACCGCACCCGTGGTGGATAAAAAAGGCAAACTGATGGGACGGCTGACGGTAGAAGAGATTGTCGATTTCGTTAATAACGATACCGACAGCAATCTGCGGCGCATGGGCGGCCTGAGCCCGGAAGAAGATGTGTTTTCACCGGTCACGAAAGCAGTGCGCAATCGCTGGGCATGGCTGGCGATCAATTTATGTACCGCCTTTGTGGCATCCCGGGTTATCGGCCTGTTTGAGCATACGATTTCGGAACTGGTGGCACTGGCCGCTTTGATGCCGATTGTTGCCGGGATTGGCGGGAATACCGGTAACCAGACAATAACAATGATTGTCCGTGGCCTTGCCCTGCACCACGTTCAACTCGGCAACCTGAAATTTCTTATGTTCAGGGAGCTTGGCGTCGCACTGATCAATGGTCTGGTCTGGGGCGGGCTAATGGGCATTGTCACCTGGTTGTTGTATGGCGACTGGGCAATGGGAGGAGTCATGACGCTGGCGATGGTGCTCAATCTGTTACTCGCCGCGCTGATGGGCGTCGTGATCCCACTGACGATGGTGCGCCTGGGCCGCGATCCTGCCGTAGGATCCAGCGTAATGATCACCGCCCTCACTGACACGGGAGGTTTCTTCATTTTCCTCGGTCTCGCCACCATTTTTCTGCTTTGATTCACAGTTTCCGGCTTTCGGGCCGGAATATTCGTTATCTATTACAACGTAATGTAGAATTTATATTAATAATTCATTCTGATTTTCCGATACTGATAACATGCCGCCAATTACCCAGCATCCTGCGGCGACGCGTCAAAAATAGAAAAATAGATTTTATGCATTTTTTTGTCATTAGCCGCCGGTCAGAAAAGGGTTTTCATTGTGGAAAGAAGCAAACCACCTTCTCTCATTGTTCACAACAGGGCAAACTGGAAAGCGCCTGCGCTTCTGGGTATCTCTGTCTACCTGCTGGCGCTCGCCTGCATGAACATTATTCAGAGACAGTCCAGCCTTGCCGGTTTATGGCTGCCGACGGCGTTGCTGATCCCGGTATTATTCCACCATCATTATCGCCAGTGGCTGCCGTTGCTTTGCGCCGCTGCACTGGGTATCGCCGCAGCCCATACCGTCATGGAAACACCTTTCCCGCGCTATTTGCCTTACCTGCTGAATAACCTGATTGAAGCGTCACTGTGTGCGGCGCTGCTGCGCCGGATGCTGCCGGGGCAAGATCCGCTTTCCGATCTTGGTTCCTGGGTAAAGTTTCTGCTGATTGCCGTGGTTTTCTGCCCGCTGGTCAGCTCTGTGATCATGATGCTATTTATTCTGCACATTCATTCACCGGCAGAATTGCAAAACCGGTTTGCCGCCTGGTTTATGTCTGAGGCCGTAGCCATTCTGGCGCTGACGCCGCTGGGGCTGATTTATCAGCGAGGTTATTTCACCAAAAACCTCACGTCACAGCGTTTTTTTGAGCTCATTCTGACACTGGTTCTGACACTGATCGCCGGTTTTCTAGCGCTGAAATGGCTGCCTTATACCTTCGCATTTATCACGATCCCGCTACTGTGGTGCGCCATCCGCTTACCACGGATTGAAGCTTTTATTATTTTTCTGTCGATGACCCTGATGATTGCCCTGCTGCATACCAGCGGGATTATCAACGTTCAGCCCCATACGGCAATGCAGGTTCCGCAAGGATTAATCTTCCTGCCGTTGCTGCTGATCCTGATGCCGGCCAACGCGATGGCGATGGCGATGCATTCCCTGCGCGCGGAAAAATCGCATATTACGCAGAGCGAAAATCGTTTTCGCAACGCTATGGAATATTCGGCGATCGGGATGACGCTGGTTTCCCCGCAGGGCAAGCTGCTGCAGGTCAACAAGGCGCTGTGTAATCTGCTGGGTTATGAAGCGGATTATCTGACCACGCTGACGTTCCAGGAGATCACTTATCAGGAAGATCTGGGCAAAGATCTCACGTTATTCCAGCAGTTGCTGGACGATGAAATCCAAAGCTACACCATGGAAAAACGTTATTTATGCCGCAACGGCGAAATCGTCTGGGCCTTGCTGGCAGTATCATTGGTGCGCGATGAGGATCACAACCCGCTGTATTTCATTTCCCAGATTGAGGATATTAATGATCTCAAACACACGGAAATGACCAACAAACGCCTGTCAGAAGCTCTTCATGAAGAAAAGGAGTTGCTGCATATCACTCTGAACTCAATCAATGAGGCCGTGATTTCCACTGACAGCGATATGAATATTACCTTCATGAACCCGGTCGCGGAGAAAATGACCGGCTGGACGGAACGGCAGGCGCAGGGACAACCGGTTAACCGCATCGTGTTGATCAGCAAAGGGCCTGATGGCCCGATGATCGACAACCTGCTGCAGTTTGATATCAACGAGAATCTGCACTCTTCCGTCGAACGCTCTTTAGTATTACATGGCCATGACACGGGATTTTTTGATGTACAACTGGCCGTTTCCCCACTGCGCACGCTAAAAGATGAGCCAATTGGCATTGTTCTGGTGCTTCAGGACGTCAGTAAATCCCGTGAACTAATGCGTAAGCTCAGCTACAGCGCATCCCACGATTTGCTGACCGGTTTGGCTAACCGGGGCAGTTTTGAGTCAAGCCTGAAAAAGGCGCTAAACCTGACGGCGACGCGTCAGCAGGTCCACACTCTTGCGTTTATCGATCTCGACCGTTTCAAGGCGATTAACGACAGCGCCGGTCACGCGGCAGGTGATGAACTATTACGTCAGCTGAGCGCACTGATGCAGGAACACATCCGCAACAGCGATCGTCTTGCACGCCTGGGGGGCGACGAATTTGCGCTGATCCTGTTTGATTGTCCGATGGAGCAAGGTCTGGGCATGGTTCAGCAGTTGATAGATAAGATCAACGCGTATCAGTTTGTGTGGGAGGAGAAGATGTACCGCATTGGCGCGAGCGCCGGTCTGACGCAAATTTGTAATCCGCAGATCAGCGGCAGCGAATTTATGGCACAGGCCGATATGGCCTGTTATACCGCCAAACGTAACGGGCGCGGGCAGGTTTTCAAATATGAAGCGGAACAGAAAACCGCAACAGCCCACGCCCCGCAATCTTCACAGCCGCCCCAGACGGGAACGGAGTAATCAGGGCAAGTCGGGCTGCCAGTCATTGTTAAACCATAAATGCAGCGTAGCGTACGTGCGCCACGGTTTCCAAACCTCAGCGTAACGGGCGATTTTCCCCGGCGTCATTCCGGGAAAGCGCTGCTTAATCAGGTAATCACCGCCCAGAAAAACATCCGGCGCAGACCAGGCGCGCATCGCCACATAACTCGCCGTCCAGTTGCCAATGCCCGGCATCGCCAGCAATTGCTTTACGCCGTCCTGTACATCTTTCATGCCATCGAGCGGCAAACGCCCCTCTTCCACTGCCTGCGCAATACCGATCAGACAGGCAGCGCGCTTTGCCTGCACGCCAATCCCGCGTAAATCCTCCACGCTCAGTTGGGCCACCCTCGCCGGGGAGGGGAAAAGATGCGTCAGCGCCGGGAAAGGCGTGGTGACGGGCTCGCCCCATTTCTCCGTCAGACGTGTGGCGAGCGTCGCCGCCATTTTCACGCTGACCAGTTGCCCGAGAATGGCCCTGACCGTCAGTTCAAACCGGTTAACGCAGCCCGGCAGTCTCAGGCCCGGCGAGTTTTCAGCAAGCCGCCCTAAACCCTGCGCTATCGCGCCCGGTTGCGCGTCAAGATCCAGCAACCGCCGCACCTGCTGCGCCACATTTTCTGCAACCGGTGCCAGCGAAGGAGAAACGTCCAGCTCGACAACGTTTTTCTCCGGCAAAGGACGCAACCGCAGCCAGCCGGTCAGCCGCTTTCCGTTGTGCATGACGGCCAGTGTACGCTGATAAAACTCACCGTCGTGCTGCTCGACGCCCTGCAAGGCGCGTGCGCCAAGAAAAGCCGTCATCCACTACCAGTCGTACGGCGGCTGATAAGCCAGAAGCGTTTTTGTCACAGAACGATCCTTATAAAAAAGCCCCCGGAAAGGAGGCTTTATGAAATCAAAAGTATGAAGGAGATTATTTTCTGCGCCAGGTGGTTCCGTTGGCGCCATCTTCTAAGACGATACCCATTTCATTCAGACGGTCGCGCGCTTTATCGGCCATGCCCCAGTCTTTGCTGGCACGGGCGTCGTTACGCTGTTTGATCAGCGCTTCGATTTCAGCCACCTCTTCGTCGTTATCGGCCTGCGCTCCGGATTTCAGGAACTGCTCCGGATCCTGCTCCAGCAGCCCCAGAACGCCTGCCAGCTGACGCAGTTCAGCGGCCAGGCCGTTTGCCGCAGACAGGTCTTCGGTTTTCAGACGGTTGATGTCACGCGCCATATCAAACAGCACGGAATACGCTTCCGGTGTGTTGAAATCGTCGTCCATCGCCGCGCGGAAACGGGCCACAAACGCCTCACCGCCGGCTGGCGCCGCGTTGGCATCTGTGCCGCGCAGTGCGGTATACAGACGTTCCATCGAGGTACGCGCCAGTTTCAGGTTTTCTTCGCTGTAGTTCAGCTGGCTGCGATAGTGGCCGGACATCAGGAAATAACGCACGCTTTCCGCGTCGTAATATTTCAGCACGTCGCGCACGGTGAAGAAGTTATCCAGTGATTTGGACATTTTCTCACGGTCAATCATGACCATACCGGAGTGCATCCAGGTATTCACGTACGGGCCGTCGTGTGCACAGCTCGATTGTGCAATTTCGTTTTCATGGTGCGGGAACATCAGATCAGAACCGCCGCCGTGAATATCAAAATGCGCGCCCAGCTGTTTGCAGTTCATCGCCGAACATTCGATATGCCAGCCCGGACGACCTTCGCCCCACGGAGACGTCCAGCTTGGTTCGCCTGGTTTGGACATTTTCCACAGCACGAAATCCATCGGATTACGTTTTACGTTGGCTTCCACTTCCACGCGCGCACCGGCCTGAAGCTGATCCAGATCCTGGCGGGACAACAAACCGTAATCCGGATCACTTTCGACCCAGAACATTACGTCACCGTTTGCCGCAACATATGCGTGATCACGGTCGATCAGCTTCTGCACGATATCGATGATTTCAATAATGTGCTGCGTGGCGCGGGGTTCAGAATCTGGCGGCAGGATATTGAGCGACGCAAAATCTGCGTGCATTTCAGCAATCATGCGGTCAGTCAGCGCCGCAAAGGATTCCCCATTTTCAGCGGCACGTTTAATGATTTTGTCGTCGATATCGGTGATGTTACGCACATACTTCAGGTCATAACCGAGGTAACGCAGGTAACGCGATACCACGTCGAAAGACACAAAGGTGCGACCGTGGCCAATATGACACAGGTCGTAAACAGTGATCCCACACACGTACATCCCGACTTTACCGGCATGAATTGGCTTGAATTCCTCTTTTTGGCGACTCAGGGTATTAAAAATCTTCAGCATCAGGCTATTCCGTGTGTTGGGCGTAGAAAATAACGTTGGCACCTTCCGGCGGCATTAAGGCTCATAATATAACGAAAATGGCTTTACCGAAACGGCATAAGGCCGTCTGACGGGCTTTAGTCATCACAAAGGGGCTGCTGACGGCAACTTTTGAGTTATGGTATAAGAAAAGGCTATAGTAGCCGCTCTGACAGAGAGCACACATTAACATTAGCAGGATGATAAATATGGTCACTTTCCACACCAACCACGGCGACATCGTCATTAAAACCTTCGCTGACAAAGCGCCAGCCACGGTTGAAAACTTCCTGAACTATTGCCGTAAGGGCTTCTACGACAACACCATTTTTCACCGTGTGATTAACGGTTTCATGATTCAGGGCGGCGGTTTTGAGCCTGGCATGAACCAGAAAAACACCGACGCGCCTATCGATAACGAAGCGGATAATGGCCTGAAAAACGCCAAAGGCACGCTGGCTATGGCGCGTACCAATGACCCGCATTCAGCTACCGCACAGTTCTTCATCAACGTCACTGACAACGATTTCCTGAACCACAGCGGCAAAAACGCACAGGGTTGGGGTTACTGCGTATTTGCAGAAGTGGTTGAAGGTCAGGACGTGGTTGACGCGATCAAAGCCGTGAAAACAGGCCGCAGCGGTATGCACCAGGACGTTCCAAAAGAAGATGTTGTGATCAAAAGCGTCACCGTCAGCGAATAATTAGCGTCGGGATGACCACGTTTTTTATCGCAGATATCCATCTTTGCGCACAGGAACCGGCAATCACTGCCGGTTTTCTGCGTTTTCTTCGCGAAGATGCGCCGCAGGCCGATGCGCTGTACATTCTCGGGGATTTATTCGAAGCCTGGATTGGTGACGATGACCCGGAACCGTTACACGCAGAAATCGCTGCGGCGTTAAACCAGCTCCGCCAGCAAGGCGTCCCCTGCTTTTTCATCCACGGTAACCGCGATTTTCTGCTCGGCAGACGTTTTGCGCGTGAAAGCCTGATGACGCTGCTGCCGGAGAAAAAAGTTCTCGAGCTTTATGGCCGCCGCGTGCTGATCCTGCACGGCGACACGCTGTGTACCGATGACGTTGCCTACCAGAATTTCCGCAAAAAAGTTCACAACCCGTTTATCCAGAAATTATTCCTGATGCTGCCCCTGAAATGGCGGCTGGCGATTGCCGCGAAAATGCGCGCCAACAGCAAAGCGTCTAATCAGGGCAAATCGCTGGAGATTATGGACGTGAATCCGCAGGCGGTGATCAGTGAAATGCAGGCGGCAGGCGTCGAGTGGATGATCCACGGCCACACGCACCGCCCGGCTATTCATGACGTGCCTTTAGAAAATAAAACCGGCCACCGCGTGGTATTAGGCGCATGGCACGAAGAAGGCTCTATGGTGAAAGTCACCGCCGATAACGTGGAACTGATCAGCTTCCCGTTTTAAGTCATCCGATCATTACCCTAAATAATTTGAGTTGCTGGAAGGCGACAAGCTCGTGAATCCCCGAGAGCTTAGCTGACTAAGTGACTGGGGTGAATGAGCGCAGTCAACGCATCAGCAGCTCAAAGTATGACGGGTACGCCGGAGTGGAAGCGGAATTGTTCATCCGGCGACAGTATCAGTTCCGCTTCAATCCGGCCAAACTCCTCCACGCGTTCACTGATATCGGTTCCCGCATACTGCTCGGCCAGCGCCAGATAATCGGCAAAATGACGTGATTCTGAGCGCAGCAGCGACGTATAAAATCGCGACAGCGTTTCATCCAGATACGGCGCTATTTTGGCGAAACGCTCGCAGGAACGGGCTTCGATATACGCCCCGATAATCAGCCGGTCGACCAGAATATTCACATCATCATGATGCCGCGTATGCTTAATCATGCCACTGGCGTAGCGCGATGGTGAAAGCTGGGTGTAAGCGATATTGCGCTTTTGCATGATTTCCACCACCTGCTCAAAGTGGTGAAGTTCCTCGCGGGCCAGTCGCGCCGCACAAAACAGCAGCTCGGTGCGATCCAGATATTTTGTCATCAGGCTCATGGCCGTGGCCGCCGCTTTTTTTTCACAGTTGGCGTGGTCAATCAGCAACACCGTCTGATTTTCCAGCGCAACATCCACCCAGAGAGCCGGTGTTTCACAGTGAAGAAAATCGTAAATCGGTGCCAGTAAAGCCTGCGTCATAGTTCAGTTTCCAGTGGGGATGGCGAATATTATCGTGGCTGGGATTATACAAATCTGCCGCGCACTTCTCATCAAAAATGCACCGTATTCCGGCCACGCAACCGTTTTCCTTGCTTCGTGAGCGTGATATCATTTGCGCCCTCGCACGCTTTAAATCCGAATCACAGGAGCTATACAGACATGTCATCCAACGTTACCCCGGCAAAAATCGCCATCGTTATGGGGTCTAAAAGTGACTGGGCGACCATGCAGTTCGCCGCCGAAGTGCTCACAACGCTGAATATTCCTTTCCATGTCGATATCGTCTCCGCACACCGCACGCCGGACAAATTGTTCACGTTCGCTGAACAGGCTTCCGCCAACGGGTTTGATGTGATCATCGCAGGTGCCGGTGGCGCGGCGCATTTGCCGGGCATGCTGGCGGCGAAAACGCTGGTGCCGGTGCTCGGTGTGCCAGTGCAAAGCGCCGCACTAAGCGGCATTGACAGCCTGTATTCTATCGTCCAGATGCCTCGCGGTATTCCGGTCGGTACGCTGGCGATTGGTAAAGCCGGAGCCGCCAACGCCGCCCTGCTGGCTGCACAAATTCTCGCACTCCATGATACCGAAATTGCTAAAAACCTGGCCGCATGGCGTGTCGCACAAACGGATGAAGTGCTGAATAATCCCGATCCGAGGGAAGAAGTATGAAACCGGTTTGCGTACTCGGAAACGGTCAGTTAGGCAGAATGCTGCGTCAGGCGGGTGAACCGCTGGGGATCGCCGTTTATCCGGTCGGTCTGGATGCGGAGCCTGAAGCCGTGCCTTTTCAGCAAAGCGTGATTACGGCTGAAATTGAACGCTGGCCGGAAACCGCTTTAACCCGCGAACTGGCAACGCATAATGCGTTCGTTAACCGCGATATTTTCCCGCGTCTGGCCGATCGCCTGACGCAAAAACAGTTACTCGACCAGCTCGGTCTGGCGACCGCGCCGTGGCAGTTGCTGGCCGGTGCCGCTGAATGGCCACAGGTTTTCGCCACGCTCGGTGAACTGGCGATTGTGAAACGCCGCGTCGGCGGTTACGACGGCCGCGGGCAATGGCGTCTGCGTTCCGGCGAAGAAACCACGCTGCCGCAGGATTGCTACGGTGAATGCATCGTTGAGCAAGGCATCAATTTTTCCGGTGAAGTTTCGCTGGTTGGCGCACGCGGTCACGACGGGAAAACCGTCTTTTATCCGCTGACGCACAATCTGCATCAGGACGGTATTTTGCGTACCAGCGTTGCACTGCCGGAGCCGGACGCTGCGCTGCAACAGCAGGCGGAAAGCATGCTGTCGGCGATTCTGAACGAACTGAATTACGTCGGCGTGATGGCAATGGAATGTTTCGTGGTTGCCGAAGGTTTGCTGATTAATGAACTGGCACCCCGCGTTCACAACAGCGGGCACTGGACGCAAAACGGCGCGTCCTACAGCCAGTTCGAAATGCACCTGCGCGCAATCCTCGGGCTGCCGCTGCCGAAACCGGTGGTCAGCACGCCTTCGGTGATGGTCAATCTGATTGGCACAGATGTGTCAGAACAATGGCTGAACCTGCCGCTGGTGAATCTGCACTGGTACGAGAAAGAAGTGCGTCCGGGTCGTAAAGTCGGACACTTGAATCTCAACGACGCCAGCGCCAGCCTGCTGAAAGAAAACCTGAACGCACTGGTACCAATGCTGCCGGAAGAATACGCCAGCGGAATCGCCTGGGCGGTTGAGAAGCTTTAAATCCAACGGCTCTCTCCTTTGACGGGAAGAGCCGTTGGGAACCTAAATAATTCGGGTTGCGGGCAGGCGGCAAGTAAAGGAGTCCCGATGAGCTTACTCCAGTAAGTGATTCGGGTGACTAAACGCAGCCAACGCATCCGCAGCTCGAAGTATGACGGTTACGAGTCGTATTGCCTGAACAACGCCCTGCCCCGCAGTAATCTCACGCCCAGCCAGCCTCCGCAGACAGACAGCAGCAACGCGCTGACCACCGGAACGGCGATCCACATCAGGTAATTAGGTTGCCACGGGAAATCGAACACTTTGCGCTGCAACAGCCATAACGCCACTTCGGCACCTATCGCCGCCGCAATGCCCGCCACCAGCCCGAGAACCGCAAATTCGCACCAGAGCGTGCGGTGCAGCATCTTTTTACTGGCACCCAGCGTGCGATAGACGATCAGTTCCTGACGGCGCTGACGCATCCCGACCTGAATCTGTGCCAGCAGCAGCAAACCACCGCACAGCATCACCAGAATCACCATCACTTCAAGCGCCCGGCTGACCTGCTGTAAGACCTGCCCGACCTGCCGCAGAATCGACCCCACATCCAGCAAGCTGAGCGTCGGGAACTGACGGTTCAGCTGCGTGATGGTGCTGTCATCGCCGTGATAACGGAAACTGGTCAGCCAGCTTTGCGGCTGGGCATCCAGCGCACCCGGCGGAAAAATGAAGTAAAAATTCGGCTTCAGGCTGTCCCAGTCAATTTTTCGCAGGCTGGTAATTTTGGCGCTGAACTCCTGGGTATCGCCGCTGAATGTCACTGTATCGCCGGTTTTCAACCCGAGGCGTCCGGCCAGCCCTTCATCGATGGATACCTCGCCCGCTTTCGGTGCGCCATTGCCCGCTGTCAGCGGATTATGATCCGGCAAGCCGTTCATCCAGGTCAGATTCAGTTCACGGTTTACCGCTTCTCCGCCCGCATCGTCCGGTTTGATTTTATCCGTCGCCATCTGACCGTTAATCTTCGTCAGGCGCGCCCGGACAATCGGATAGAACGTTTCCGGCTGCGCGTTATGCTGATGCAGGAAATCCGTCACTTGCGGAACCTGCTCTTTGGTGATGTTGAGCAGGAAGAAGTTCGGGCTGTCTGGCGGGAGTTGTTGCTCCCAACGGTTCAGCAGATCCCCGCGCATCACCAGCAACAGCGCCAGCAGCATGAACGACATGGAAAACGCCGCCAGCTGGCTGAGCGTTACCCACGGCTGACGCAGCAGACGGTTGACTGCCAGGCGCAACGGAAGCTGACGGAAAGTCAGGCGGCGCAGCAGAAGCAAAGCACCCCAGCCAATCACGCCCAACAGCAGCGATAACACCAGCACGCCGCCCAGCAACGACCACAACAGAGAGCTTCCCCCCATCAGTGCGGCCAGAAGCCCGACCACCACCAGCACCATTACCGGCAGGAAATAGCGCAGCGGCCAGACGTTCGCTACGACGTCATTTCGCAGCACGCGCAGCGGCTGAGTAGCCAGTAACTGGCGGTATGGCCGGATGCCAATCAGCAACGAAATCACCACCATCGCGCCCATCGACCAGACCCACGGCCAGCCACCGGCAGGCGGCAATTGCGCGGGAAGCACCGGTGCGAGCACTTTCATCAGAACGGCTTCAAAAGCCAGCCCGACGATGCTGCCGCAAATCCCCGCCAGCACCAGAACCGCCAGCCACTGACCAATAATCAGCTTTCGCAGCGCCTTTTTGCCGGCACCTAAGGTTTTAAGCACCGCCACCAGATCGTAACGGCTGCGGCAGTAATGCCCCATCGACACGGCAATGGCCGCAATGGAAAGCAATAGCGTCAGCAATGCCGAAAGCGTGAGAAACTGCTGTGAGCGTTGCAGCGATTTCCCCAGCGCACCGTCAGAATCTTCCATACCGGTCCAGCGCTGATCGGGTTTTAACAAACCTTTGATCGCATCACCGTAACTTTTTATCGCTTGCGGCGAACCGGCAAACATATAACGGTATGCCAGACGACTGCCCGGCTGAACCGCGCCGGTTTTCGGCACATCATCCAGATTCATGATCACGCGCGGCGCAGTCTGGAACGGGTTAAAACCGGAATCCGGCTCCTGAACAATGACACCGGCAATTTTCAGCGTTGTGTCACCGACATCCAGCTCATCGCCGACCTTCACATTCAGCAACGCCAGCAAACGTGGTGCCACCAGCACCGTTCCCGGTTCAGGTTTCAGCCCTGCCGGTTCCGTCTGCAACGCGCCGTATAACGGATACGCCAGATCGGTTGCCTTAACATCGGCTAACTGCGGCGTATTGCCCGCAAAAGTCATCGTCATAAAAGACAACTGACGGCTGACTTTCAGCCCCTGGGTAACAGCATCCTGTAACCAGGCTTCCGTGATTGGATGGGCTGATCGCAGCACGCGGTCACCGGCGATAAATTCCCGGCTTTGCTGGCCCAGCCGTTTGTCCATACGGTCGCTGATGCTGCCAAGCGCCAGTACACAAGCCACGGCCAGCGTAAGCGCCAGCCAGACGATCAGCAGCGAAGGCGATCGCCATTCCCGCCAGAACCAGCGCCAGATCATGCTTCCTCCCACAATTTCCCGTCACGCAGACGTAATCTTCGCTGGCAGCGCGCCGCCAGTTGTTCGTCATGAGTGACCAGAATCAGCGTAGTGGCCGCGTCCCGGTTCAGTGAGAAAAGCAGGTCAACGATACGTTCGCCGGTGGCGCGATCCAGATTACCGGTCGGCTCGTCGGCGAACAGCAGCTTGGGTTTGCCGATAAACGCACGCGCCAGCGCAACACGCTGCTGTTCGCCGCCGGAAAGTTGCGCAGGAAGATGATGCAGACGCCCGCCCAGCCCGAGACTTTCCAGCAACTGCACTGCCTGCTGACGGCTGTTACTGTCACTTTCACCGCGCAGCAACGCCGGAAGTTGCACGTTTTCCAGCGCATTCAGCGTCGGCACCAGCATGAAGGACTGAAATACAAATCCGACGTTTTTTGCCCGCAGCGCGGCGCGCCCTTCCTCATTGAGAGAGTTCAGGGATTTGCCGAGCAACATCACGTCGCCCGAGGTGCCGTCGTCAAGCCCGGCGAGGATCCCCAGCAGCGTGGATTTACCGGAACCGGATTCGCCAATCAGGGCAATTGTCTGGGCAGGTTTGACAACCAGCTCGACACCGGACAGGATGGTGAGCTGTCCTTCACCCTGACCGACGTGCTTACTAAGATGATGAACTTCAAGAACGTTTTCCGCTGGCATCTCCCCTTCCTTATGTTGTTGGGATTGCTGAGTTTTCGCGCCGTAGCTGCTGATAACTTACTGATTATTGGCGACAGTCTGAGCGCCGTCTATCGCCTTCCGGTGGCCGAATCATGGCCGTCGTTGCTCAATAACAAGTGGCAAAAAGAAGGGGATAAACCCACTATTATTAACGCCAGCATCAGCGGAGATACCGCCGAGCAAGGGCTGGCCCGTTTGCCGGCGTTACTGCAACAACATCATCCGCGCTGGGTGCTGATTGAACTGGGCGCGAATGACGGATTGCGGGGCTTCCCGCCACAAAACATTTCACAAACGCTGACTCAGATTATCAGTCAGGTAAAACAGGCCAACGCCGAACCGCTGCTGATGCAAATCCGCCTGCCACCCAACTACGGCCGCCGTTATGGCGATGCGTTTTACGCGATCTATCCGGCGCTGGCAAAGCAGGAAAACGTTCCGCTGGTCCCGTTCTTTATGGAACAGGTCGCCGCTAAGCCGGAGTGGATGCAGGATGACGGTCTGCACCCGGCGCTGGCAGCACAATCGTTTATTGCCAGCTGGATGGCCGACAAACTCGCGCCACTGGTGACGCAGTAGGGTTACAATAAATAATACCGTGACGTGATTAAAACCAAGACGTTACCTTTTTCACCCGACTCCCTAGTAAATCACAGCCATAAAAAATAGGGACACCTCACAGGTAAAGTTATGCAAAAAGCAGTATTAATTACCGGTTGCTCCAGCGGTATCGGACTGGTTTCCGCACAGGATTTGCGCACCCGGGGTTATCGGGTACTGGCTGCCTGCCGTAAAAGCGCCGATATCGACACGCTCCAGCAACTCGGTTTTGAGACCATTGCGCTCGATCTTGATGACAGACACAGTGTGGAACTCGCCGCAGCGCAGGTTATCGCGCTGACGGGCAACCGTCTTTACGGCCTGTTTAACAATGCCGGTTACGGCGTTTATGGCCCGCTGGATACCATCAGCCGAGAGCAGTTCGAGCGTCAGTTCTCTACCAATTTATTTGGTACACATCAGCTCACCCAGCTGCTGTTACCTGCCATGCTGCCCCACGGGGAAGGCCGGATTATCCAGACCAGCTCTGTCATGGGGCTGATCACCACCCCACGCCGTGGCGTTTATGCTGCAAGTAAATATGCACTGGAAGCCTGGTCCGATACTTTGCGTATGGAGCTACATGGCACGGGAATTCAGGTGAGCCTGATTGAACCCGGCCCGCTGAGCAGCAATTTCACCGCCAACGTAAACCAGTCACAGGCTGACCGGCCGGTTGAAAACCCGGGGATCGCGCGGCGTTTTACGCTGACGCCGGAAGCCGTTTTGCCAAAACTGCACCATGCTTTAGAAAGCCCTCGCGCACGGTTGCGGTATCCGGTCACGCTGGTCGCCCATGCGCTCACCGTGCTCAAACGCCTTTTACCTTCGCGTTTGCTGGACAAAATATTGCGCGGAAACAGCTAAGTAAAAGGTGCCGGGGGTTGAAGCCGTAAAAGCTGCCCCCATTTGATATTTAAAGCGTTAAATGATTTTGAGCCTTAAGCAGAGAGAACTGATCCATGCTTGCACAACCTACTGTTATCGATATCAACGAAACCAACCTGCACCAGACGCTGGAACAATCCATGTCGGTGCCGGTGATGTTCTACTTCTGGTCTGAGCGCAGCCAGCATTGCCTGCAACTGGGGCCGATCCTCGACAAACTGGCGGCGGAATATGCCGGTCAGCTGGTTCTGGCGAAAGTGGACTGCGATGCCGAGCAGATGATTGCCCAGCAATTTGGTCTGCGCTCTATCCCGGCGGTTTACCTGTTTAAAGACGGTCAGCCGGTCGATGGTTTCCAGGGCCCGCAGCCGGAAGAAGTGATCCGCGAGCTGCTGCAAAAAGTTCTGCCAAAAGAAGAAGAGCTGAAACTCGCTCAGGCACAGGAACTGTTGCAGGCAGGTAACGCAGCTGAAGCTTTACCACTGCTGAAAGACGCGTGGCAGCTGAGCAATTACCGCAGTGATATCGGTTTGTTGCTGGCAGAAACCCAGATCCATCTCAACCGCTCCGACGACGCGGAAGCCGTGCTGGCGACCATTCCGTTGCAGGATAAAGATTCCCGTTATCAGGGGCTGATTGCGCAGATTGAACTGCTGAAACAGGCGGCTGACACCCCTGAAATTCAGCTGTTACAACAGGAATTACAGCAGGATCCTGAGAACGCCGAGCTGGTGGTCAAACTGAGTCTGCAGCTGCATCAGGTCGGGCGTAACGAAGAAGCGTTGGAACTGCTGATGGCTCCGCTGAAAAAAGATTTAGGTGCGGCTAACGGCGCTGCGCGCAAAACGCTGATGGACATCATGGCGGCACTCGGCACCGGCGACGCGCTGGCGGCTAAATATCGTCGCCAGTTATATTCCCTGCTGTACTGATTCACGCTAAAAATTTCTTACGCACGTCGGGCACTTCCCCCCTTCCTGACGTGCGTTTTTTTTCGCCTTTTTCCCTGCCTTTTATCCCCTGAACTATCCTTTATTAATACGACGCGTTAGTTATTTGTGCGACAATTGCGCACGCACCTGACTTTCGGTGAGTGCGCCAGGGACATGTTTTTACTCGAATATTCCCCCGGAATATTCAGGACACCGTTTTACAGGAGTTTCATACTATGTTTGACCTCATTCCCATTCCTATCCTTATTCTGATCTTACTGGCGCTGCTGGTGGTTTACGCCGGGATCAAAATCGTGCCACAGGGCTACCAGTGGACCGTCGAGCGCTTTGGCCGTTATACCAAAACCCTGATGCCGGGGTTGAACCTGGTTGTGCCCTTTGTTGACCGCATTGGACGCAAAATCAATATGATGGAACAGGTTCTGGATATCCCTTCTCAGGAAGTGATTTCCCGCGATAACGCCAATGTCGCCATCGACGCCGTTTGCTTTATTCAGGTTATTGACCCGGCGCGTGCCGCCTATGAAGTCAGCAATCTGGAGCAGGCGATCGTGAACCTGACCATGACCAACTTCCGCACCGTGCTGGGCTCGATGGAGCTCGACGAAATGCTGTCACAACGCGACAACATCAACGCACGTTTGCTGCATATCGTTGATGAAGCCACCAATCCGTGGGGCGTAAAAATTACGCGTATCGAAATTCGCGATGTGCGTCCACCGGCTGAACTGATTTCTGCGATGAACGCGCAGATGAAAGCGGAACGTACAAAACGTGCCGACATTCTCGAAGCCGAAGGCGTTCGTCAGTCCGCCATCCTGCGTGCGGAAGGTGAAAAACAGTCGCAAATCCTTAAAGCCGAAGGTGAGCGTCAGTCGGCGTTCCTGCAAGCTGAAGCCCGCGAACGTGCGGCAGAAGCGGAAGCACAGGCTACCAAAATGGTCTCTGAAGCGATTGCTGCCGGGGATGTTCAGGCCATTAACTACTTTGTGGCACAGAAATATACCGATGCGCTGACCAAAATCGGCTCGGCGAACAACAGCAAAGTCATCATGATGCCGCTGGATGCCACCAGCCTGATGGGCTCAATTGGCGGGATTGCTGAGCTGCTGAAAGAAACCAAAGGCGGCAAATAATGCTTCGCGATTTCATGGCAAGTCCGCATGTGTTCTGGCTGTCTTTGGGCGGTCTGTTGCTGGCGGCAGAGCTGGTGGGAGCAAGTGGTTACTTACTGTGGAGTGGCGTAGCGGCGGCGCTGGTCGGGCTGGTGACGTGGATTTTGCCGCTGCCGTGGGAATGGCAGGGCGTGGCGTTTGCCCTTCTGACCATTATCGCCGCCTGGCTGTGGTGGAAATGGCTGAATCAGCGCACGGACAAAACCAGCGGTAATTCGGCGCTGAACCAGCGCGGACAGCAGTTAGTAGGTACTTACGCCACCGTACTGGAACCGCTGAAAAATCAGTACACGCGGGTGCAAATCGGCGACAGCAGCTGGCGGGCGTCATGCGCTTCGCCGCTGGAAGTCGGTGATAAAGTGGTGATTACGGGTGTCGAGGGCGCGACGCTGCGCGTAGAACGTCCTGCGCAGTAACGCCTGACGTTAGTGTTTGTGGCAACAGCCAGAAAGATTATCGATTATCGGGCAGTCTGCGCCGTCATCGCCGGGGCAGGATTCCGCCAGCGTCAGCAGGCGCTGGCGCATCAGCTGAAGTTCTTCAATGTGCCGCTCAATTTCGGCGGCCTTTTCTAAAGTGCGTGCTTTCACATCTGCGCTGTGGCGATCCGGATTATGGAATAACGCCACTAACTCCTGACACTCTTCCAGCGTAAATCCCACCTGCCGCGCCTGACGAAGCAACGTCAGTTCTTCGATATGTTTTTGTGCATAGCTGCGGTATCCGTTCTCGCTGCGCGCCGGTGCCGTCACCAGCCCTTTCTCTTCGTAAAAACGAATCGCCTTGCTGGTCAGCCCGGTTTTTTTTGCCACATCACTGATATTCATTTCGCCTCCGCGTCGCCCTGTTTTTGCACTTTATCTGAACAGTATACGCGTTTACTGTTTTACGAAAATCCTCAACTGTAATGCACGGTCTGTTTTTTGGTGCGCATCAGCAGCCACATGGGCAAAGGTAACGTGACGATAAGCAGGATCCACAGCAGCGAATACACCGACGTCACGCCGTCGTTTTGCAGGTTAATAAACATTTTGACCGGAATACCCTGCGGGAAATAACAGAACACCATGACAATGCCGAATTCACCAATCGCCCGCACCCACGCGATGGCAATTCCGGCAGCAATTCCACGCGAAGCCAGCGGCAACGTGAGCCGGAGAAGCACCTGAAAGGGCCTTGCGCCCAGCGTCTGCGCAGCCTCTTCGACATCACGCGGCACCGCTTCCAGCGCACCACGTGCCGAGAGAATGAAATAAGGTAACGCGCCATAAATCTGCGCCAGCACAAACGCGGGCGCATTGTTATTGAGCGTCATACCGATAGCAGAAAGCGTTTCACCCACCGAGCCGTAAGGCCCGTAAACCGACACCAGCAAAATCCCCATCGCCAGCGGAGGTGTCAGCAACGGGATCAGCACCAGCACTTCCACTAACGTACGCCAGCGTGACGACGTTTTCGCCAGCCAGAAGGCGACCGGCAGCCCAAGCAAAATGATCAGGCCAACCGATACCAGACTGAATCCAAGCGAAACCGCCACCGCGTGGCTGTCGCCATAGGCCAGGTGAAAATCTGACCACGGCGTCAGAAAAAGCAGCGTAGCAAATGGCACCATCAGCAGCACCAGTGCGGGAACGGCCAGTCCTGACGCGCGCAACTTAAAGGTTTCCGCCCTTCGGTTTGTCATAGCCGTTTTGTTCAAACAGCTTCTGACCTTTGGCGCTTTGCATATAGCTGATAAATTCTTTCGCCAGTTCAGGATGCGGCGCGTTGTTCAGGACCACCGCATAGAAGACCAGCGGCTGGGTGCTCAGCGTTTTCTCTTTGCCGGTGGAATCTTTCACGTTGAAAGTCACCTTGCTGTACCAGTCTTTCGACATCTGCGGATTGCTCAGGTTAATTTCATCCGGCAGTTTGATGTACGGCAGGTGGGCGGAAATTGTGGCGCTTTCGTAGCCCGACGCGGCATCAACCTGACCGGCTTCCAGACGGGTCAGAAGACCGCCTTCGCCCGAAATCTGCTTAGGATTCTGCACATCGCCCAGCACGGCTTTTTCCAGCCCCGGCTGTTTGTAGTAATTTTCAGCCAGCATCATGGTGAAAATTATGTTCTGTCCCTGAGGATCGCTGACCGGGTCGGTACGGCCGAACTGTAACCCCGGGGTTTGCAGCACTTTCCACCACGGCTCAGCGCCCGCTTTACCTTCTTTTATCGCGGCAAATTTTTCGGCATATTTTCCTTTCGGATTATAAGCAATGACCATGCTGGTGCTGGCCACCGGGATCGCCTGCCCGGCCATGCCGGCTTTTTGCAGAATTTCAACCGGCCCCGGCGTGATGGAAACAAAGACGTCTGCCACCACTTTTTTGGATGCCAGTAAATTTGCCATGCCATACGCGCCCTGCCCCTGGCCCTGATAATTCACTTTCTTTTCTTTCGCGAAATCCGGCCCCAGATATTTATCCATCACCACGCCCATCGAACCGGCGTAGGTGACACGGAAATCATCCGCTGCCTGTGAAATCTGTGCAACTGCCAGTCCCGCTACCAGCAACGTCGCCGGAAACCAGGTTTTTTGCATTTTTGCCATTGTAATGGTCACCCTATTTTAGATTATTACTTACCGTTATCACTGTTTTCGTTATATATCCGGACGCATAACGATAAGACAATATCAGGGAATATTTCTAAATAAATTGTAAACAGACAAAAACTGAAAAAGGTTTGATTCGTGTCAAACCGGTGCTTGACCTTCCCCTTGCTGGAAGGTTTATCCTTTGTCATGTGTAAAGTTAACCTGAGGAAAACCACCATGACGACTACCGTATTATCTCTGCAAGGCTTGTCCTGCGGGCACTGCGTCGCTTCAACGCGTAAAGCGCTGGAAGCCGTAGAGGGCACAACCGCTGTTGAAGTTTCTCTGGATAAAGCCATCGTTAAAGGCGATGCCAGCAGCCAGAGCCTGATCGACGCTGTTACCAATGCCGGTTATGAAGCACAGGTGTTGGGAGATACATCCCCAAAATCTGAGCCGCTGACCGATAAGGCGAGTGTTTTGCCGGAACCCCTGTCAGCGGCCGCGTCACCTGTTCCGGCTGAAAATCACGTTCTGCAAACGCCATCCTCAACCGACAGTGTTCAGTTGCTGCTCAGCGGGATGAGCTGCGCCAGCTGTGTCAGTAAAGTGCAGCGGGCGCTGGAAGGCGTGAACGGCGTCGAACGCGCACGGGTCAATCTGGCAGAGCGCAGTGCGCTGGTCAGCGGTGATGCTGACCAGAATGCCCTGATCGCGGCGGTTGAACGTGCGGGTTACGGTGCTGAAATTATTATTGATGAAACCAAGCGCCGCGAGCGCCAGCAGCAAACGGCGCGCAGCAGCATGATCCGTTTCAGCTGGCAGGCGGCTGTCGGCCTGGCGGCGGGTATCCCGCTGATGCTGTGGGGATTGCTGGGCGGCGAGATGATGGTGACCGCCAGTAATCAGACGGGCTGGCTGATTGTCGGCCTGCTGACGCTGCTGATCATGATTGTCGCGGGCGGCCATTTCTACCGCAGCGCGTGGAAAAACCTGATGCACGGCAGTGCCAATATGGACACGCTGGTATCACTGGGCACCGGTGCGGCGTGGATATTTTCCATTTCCGTCAGCCTGTGGCCGGATGCCTTTCCGATGCAGGCGCGGCATCTTTATTACGAAGCCAGCGTGATGATCATCGGCCTGATTAATCTTGGCCATGCGCTGGAACAACGCGGGCGTCAGCGCTCATCACAGGCTCTGGAACGCCTGCTGGATCTCACGCCGCCGACGGCGCGTGTGGTGACCCCGGAAGGCGAAAAAACGCTGCCGCTGGCCGATGTCCAACAGGGTATGACGCTGCGCCTGACCACCGGCGATCGCGTACCGGTTGACGGCGAAATCCAGAGCGGCGAAGCCTGGATGGATGAAGCGATGCTGACCGGCGAACCGATCCCGCAGCAAAAATCTCAGGGTGAAAAAGTGCATGCCGGTACGCTGGTTAAAGACGGCAGCGTACTGTTCCGCGCGGATGCGATTGGCAGCCAGACCACACTTTCGCGCATCATCAAACTGGTGCGGGAAGCGCAAAGCAGCAAACCGGAAATCGGCAAACTGGCGGATAAAATCTCGTCCGTCTTCGTGCCCGCTGTGGTGCTGATTGCCCTGTTTAGCGGTGCAATCTGGTATTTCTTCGGCCCGCAGCCACAGCTGATGTACACGCTGGTGATCGTCACCACGGTGCTGATCATCGCCTGCCCTTGCGCGCTGGGGCTCGCGACGCCGATGTCGATTACCGCAGGTGTCGGCCGCGCCGCTGAGTTTGGGGTGCTGGTTCGTGATGCCGATGCCTTGCAAAAAGCCAGTACGCTCTCCACGCTGGTATTCGATAAAACCGGGACGCTGACGGAAGGCCAGCCGAAAGTTACAGATATCTATACCTTCGGCGGCACCAGTGAACAGCAGGCACTGCGCTTTGCCGCCGCGCTGGAACAGGGCTCGCATCACCCGCTTGCACAGGCGATTGTGGATAAAGCAGAAGGTCTGATTATTCCTGACGTGCAGAATTTCCGCACGCTGGGCGGGCTGGGCCTGCGCGGTGAGGCAGAAGGCAAAACGCTGTTGCTGGGAAATCAGGCACTGATGCTGGAAAACGGTGTCGATACGCAGCAGGCCGTTGCACTGCTGGAAGCGATGTCTGAACAAGGTGCAACGCCAGTGCTCCTGGCGGCAGACGGTGAAATTGCTGCGCTGTTCGCCCTGCGGGATCCGCTGCGCAGTGACAGCGTTGCCGCACTGCAACGCCTGCATCAGCTGGGTTATCAGCTGGTGATGCTGACCGGTGATAATCAACGTACAGCGCAGGCCATTGCCGCGCAGGCAGGCATCGATACGGTGATTGCCGGTGTGCGTCCTGAAGGAAAAGCCGAGGCGATTAAAGCGTTGCAAGCAAATGGCCAGCAGGTCGCGATGATTGGCGATGGCATTAACGATGCGCCCGCACTGGCACAGGCGGACGTCGGGATTGCGATGGGCGGCGGCAGCGATGTGGCGATTGAAACGGCGGCCATCACGTTGATGCGGCCAAGCCTGAACGGCGTTGCCGATGCACTGGCGATGTCGCAGGCCACGCTGCGCAATATGAAACAGAACCTGCTGGGCGCGTTTGTCTATAACGTTATCGGTATTCCGGTTGCCGCAGGCGTACTGTACCCGCTCACCGGCACCTTGCTCAGCCCGGTTGTCGCGGGTGCCGCCATGGCGCTGTCTTCCATTACTGTTGTCACTAACGCAAACCGCCTCTTACGCTTTACCCCGAAAAAACAAGACGTTTCCCCTGTTCGCTAAACCGCTGGCGCGATAGCATGGTCTCTCATTTTTCGGGAGACCATGCACTATGGCGCAGTTCAAACGGGTATTAAGCTGGATTCGTAATCTGTTCCCCGTCGAGTATTCCTACCCCGCCATTGATATTCAGCTTCCCGGCAATCGCACCCTGCATCTGGTCGGCAGTATTCATATGGGCACGCAGGATATGCAACCGCTGCCCGCGCAACTGTTACGTCGCCTGCAAAAAGCCGATGCCCTGATTGTCGAAGCCGATATCAGCGGAACAGAATCCCCTTTCAGCATGTCCGGCGAATTCCCGCCTCTGGCCGATCGCCTGACCGAATCCGAATATCTGCACGTTGAGCGCTTATGCGAAGAGCTTGGCGTTTCTATGTGGACGCTGAACCCGCTTCCTGCCTGGCAGGTTGCGCTGATGTTGCAGGCGACACAGGCACAGAGGCTGGGCTTGCGCGGGGATTACGGCATCGACTATCAGTTGCTGCAATTAGCAAAGCAGCAGAACACGCAGGTCATCGAACTCGAAGGGCCGCAGGAACAGTTTGAACTGTTGCAGCAACTGCCCGACGACGGCAGAGCGCTGCTCGGAGATACCCTGACGCATTGGCACACCAACGCCCGCCTGCTGCAAACTATGATCAGCTGGTGGCTGGATGCTAAACCGGGGCTGGCGGTCGAACAGTTGCCGAATACGTTCAGCAACGATCTCTACGATATCCTGATGAATCAGCGCAACGTGCGCTGGAAAAAACAGCTTTCAGAACTTCCGCCGGGAAATTACGTGGTCGCCGTGGGTGCGCTGCATCTGTATGGTGAAGGAAACTTGCCTGAGCTGCTGAAGGGATAAAAAAATGGCCGGTTTTTAAGGCCGGCCAGTCAAAGAGGAATTTCATTTTTTTGTTATAGCTTCAGTGCCGGCCTTTTCAGGCGCAGCACCGGCGCGCACAGGGTAGCAACCTGTAGCGGGTCTTGGCAATAACCATTCATTGCTCTACTATTTCCCCTCCGCGTAATAAAGATACTTTGTTGTTAAATTTCATCAAATTGAGCTGATGACGATTTTTCGAACAAAAAAGCATAATAAGGAGACAGGTATGACCCCTGCCGTATTGCTCCTGGAAAAAAATAAAGTCAGTTTTACTCTTCATCCGTATGAACACAGCAGCGACGAAACCAACTTTGGCGACGAAGCGGTGAAAAAGCTCGGGCTTGATGCCCGTCAGGTGTATAAAACCTTGCTGGTTTCACTCAATGGCGATCCCAAAAACCTGGCCGTTGCCGTCACGCCAGTGGCGTCGATGCTGGATCTCAAGAAAGTCGCCAAAGCGCTCGGTGCCAAAAAAGCCGATATGGCCGATCCCGCCATCGCACAGCGCGTAACCGGTTATCTGGTGGGCGGCATCAGCCCGCTGGGGCAGAAAAAACTGTTGCCGACCGTCATCGACAGCCCCGCGCAGACTTTCTCCACCATTTATGTTTCAGGTGGTAAACGCGGGCTTGATCTTGAACTGGCGGCAGGCGATCTTTGCCGCTTACTGAAAGGCCAGTTTGCAGAGATCGCGAAAGCCGGCTGACCGGTTCCACTCATCCCTACACATAAAACAAGACAGGTTCATCTGCTATGACCGACAATACGGCCACGCCAGATAGCCCGCAGAAAGACGCAGTCAAAAAGACTGCGTTTTCTATTCTGGCGGCGATCAGCGTTTCTCACCTGCTCAATGACATGATTCAGTCGCTGATTCTGGCGATCTATCCGTTGCTGCAAAACGAATTCTCACTCAGTTTTACCCAGATTGGCCTGATCACGCTGACGTATCAGATTACCGCGTCTCTGCTGCAACCGCTGATTGGCTATTACACCGATAAACATCCGCAGCCGTATTCGCTGCCCGTCGGCATGGGCTTTACGCTGTCGGGCCTGCTGTTACTGGCCGTGGCGCAAAGTTTCCCGGTTGTGCTGCTGGCGGCCGCGCTGGTGGGGACCGGTTCATCGGTGTTCCACCCGGAATCGTCTCGCGTGGCGCGTATGGCCTCCGGTGGGCGTCACGGGCTCGCGCAATCGCTGTTCCAGGTCGGCGGGAATTTCGGGGCATCGCTCGGCCCTTTGCTGGCGGCATTAATCATCGCGCCTTACGGTAAAGGCAACGTCGCGTGGTTCTCGCTGGCGGCGCTACTTGGGATTGTCGTATTACTGCAAATCAGCAAGTGGTATCGCCAGCAGCATCAGATAGCGAAAAAACGCGGGCCGGTGAAAAATACCGTGACCGTGTTACCGCGTAAAACCGTGGCGATGTCGCTGGGGATTTTACTGGTGCTGGTGTTCTCGAAGTATTTTTATCTGACCAGCCTGAGCAGCTACTACACCTTCTATCTGATCCATAAATTTGGCGTCTCGGTGCAGAGCGCGCAAATCCATCTGTTCGTTTTCCTGTTCGCCGTGGCAGCTGGCACCATTATCGGCGGGCCGGTCGGAGATAAGATTGGGCGAAAATACGTCATATGGGCATCAATTCTCGGCGTTGCACCGTTTACCCTGCTTTTACCGCACGCCAACCTGATGTGGACCAGCGTGCTGAGCGTGATTATCGGCGTAATCCTGGCCTCTGCGTTTTCGGCTATTCTGGTGTTTGCGCAGGAGCTGATGCCGGGGAAAGTCGGTATGGTGTCCGGCCTTTTCTTTGGGCTGGCCTTCGGGATGGGTGGCCTCGGCGCTGCCGTTCTGGGCTATGTGGCGGACAGAACCAGCATCGAGCTGGTCTATCAGATTTGTGCCTTCCTTCCGCTGTTAGGGATACTGACCGCATTCCTGCCCAATATTGAACGTAAACACTCCTGAAGTTCCTGCCTGACGCTGCCGATATTCTGTTACCGGCAGCGTCAAAAACCCTTACGCCCTTGATATCTGCCTGATAAAACCCATTTAAATCGTCCGTTGGGATTTTTTTTATCGTGTGCAGCCGATTTCGCACAAAAAAGGCCAAAATTCCTCAACGCGAAAGCGATTTTTACCATAAACTTAGAAACAATCTGCAACAAATTTGCTTTGTGCATAACCAGAAGGAGTCTGAATGCATCATTCTACGCCTCTCATCACTACCATCGTCGGCGGTCTGGTACTCGCTTTCCTGTTAGGAATGCTCGCCAACCGCCTGCGAATTTCCCCTCTGGTTGGCTATCTCGCCGCTGGCGTGCTGGCCGGGCCCTTTACACCGGGCTTCGTTGCTGATACTTCCCTTGCACCGGAGCTGGCAGAAATCGGCGTCATCCTGCTGATGTTTGGCGTCGGCCTGCATTTTTCTTTGAAAGATTTACTCGCCGTAAAGTCGATAGCCATTCCCGGCGCTGTAGCGCAAATCGCGGTAGCGACGCTGCTTGGGATGGGGTTATCACGCCTGATGGGCTGGGATTTGGCAACCGGGCTGGTGTTCGGGCTGTGCCTGTCCACTGCCAGTACCGTGGTTTTGCTGCGTGCGCTGGAAGAACGGCAGCTTATTGAGAGCCAGCGCGGACAAATCGCCATCGGCTGGCTGATTGTGGAAGACCTGGTGATGGTACTGACGCTGGTTCTGTTACCTGCATTCAGCGGTATGCTGGAAAGCCATCATTCAAGCCCGGTGGAACTGCTGAGCGGGTTAGCGGTGACTATCGGTAAAGTGATTGCTTTCATGGTGCTGATGATGGTGGTTGGCCGCCGTGTGGTGCCGTGGATACTGGCGAAAACCGCCAGCACCGGTTCACGCGAATTGTTTACGCTGTCGGTTCTGGCACTGGCGCTGGGCATCGCCTACGGCGCGGTCGAATTCTTTGACGTATCGTTTGCACTGGGCGCATTCTTCGCCGGGATGGTGCTGAACGAATCCGAACTCAGCCAGCGCGCCGCACACGACACTTTGCCGCTGCGTGATGCGTTCGCGGTGCTGTTCTTTGTCTCAGTCGGCATGTTGTTTGACCCGATGATTCTGGTGCGTGAGCCACTGACGGTCGTTGCCACGCTGGCGATTATCGTATTCGGTAAGTCGATTGCGGCCTTCTTCCTGGTGAAGATGTTCGGACATTCGCGACGCACGGCGCTGACGATTTCCGTCAGCCTGGCGCAGATTGGCGAATTCGCGTTTATCCTCGCCGGTCTGGGGATCTCGCTGGGGCTGCTGTCAGAGCATGGCCGTAATCTGGTGCTGGCGGGCGCAATTTTGTCGATTATGTTTAACCCGTTGCTGTTTACTCTGCTGGAACGGTATCTGGAGAAAACAGAAACTATCGAAGATCAGAGCGTTGAAGAAGCCGTGGAAGATGAAAAACAGATCCCGTTTGATCTGTGTAATCACGCCCTGCTGGTGGGATATGGCCGCGTCGGGAGCCTGCTCGGCGAGAAACTTCAAGCCGCCGGTATTCCGCTGGTGGTCATCGAAAACTCCCGGCCACGCGTTGAAGCCTTGCGCGAACAGGGTATCAGCACCGTGCTGGGGAACGCAGCTAATCAGGAAATTATGGATCTGGCGCGCCTCGACTGCGCACGCTGGCTGCTGGTGACCATCCCGAATGGTTATGAAGCCGGTGAAATCGTCGCGTCGGCGCGCGCTAAGCGCCCTAATATTGAAATTATTGCCCGGGCGCATTATGACGATGAAGTCACCTACATCATGGAACACGGCGCGAACCGCGTAGTGATGGGCGAGCGGGAAATTGCCAACAGCATGCTGGATATGCTGCAAATTGACATAATGACCGAAGACGAAAAAAGGCCATTTTGTTCAGTTTAATTTCATCAATTCAGGCGCAGTTCCAGAACTGCGCCTGAACATCACTCTTCGATTTCTGTGCCACAATCATCACGATAAGGGTTCGCGCAAACTTTATCGGGTATGAGATTTGTTTAAAAAACCGCATAAGTCAGTCAACCCGATGCACAGATGCTCGAAATGTCAGGTCTGTTTGTCTATCCTTTTGATTTAACGTTCCCAGTAACTCTCTTCAAGACTGTCTTCACGTTCCGGCAACCCCCGGGTCAGGCGCGGTGAATGCTGGTTCAGCACCTGATAGCTCACACGGTTGGCGTATTTACACACCTGCGCCAGCGACGAATAGGTGAGATACTCGCGCGCATGTTTGCTGGAGTTGGGCACGGAACTACGGTGGAATCCGTTAGCGGCGATATCATGCAATAACGCCGATAACGCGCCATCGCCCGCCCCGTTGGTGTTCATGATTTTTTCCGGCCCACCCATATAAGGTGCGATGTGGGAATAGATTTTCATCGGCTGCTGGCAGCAGTCACGGCGCATGGCGCGGCTGAATTCATACTGGTTAAATTCGGCAATCGCGCCAGGCAGCAACGGATGCTGCGTGGTGCGCTTGAATTCTTCTTCGGTGTAACTCGCCATAAATAAGCCGTTCGGCCCGGCGGTACACAGCACCAGATCCACCCACTCCAGCGCCTTGTCGGCGGCCATCAGCGGATCTTTCAGCCCGGTCAGCGCAAAGCCTTCATCTTCGTTCATCGCCAGAATCGAAACGTGGTCACGCAGGAAATCACGCCATGCCTGCGGATCGTCGGCAATCACGTATTGCGTACCGAGCGTTAAAACCACCGGCACCTGATGTTTTTTCGCGTACTCAATCGCCTTCATCGTGGCTTCCGGCATCGGTTCGCCGGGTTTACTGCGCAACAGATACGACGTCAGCAGCAGCGCAGACGCTCCGGCAATCACCTCTTCAGGTACGCTTGAGGCGCGCAGTTCGTTCATTTTACCCGGGCTGATGGCAAAAGTGCGTTCGCCGGTGTCGCTTATCAGCGTGAAGCAGCGGCCAATTGCGCCGTCGACGCCTTGCAGGTAATTGAGATCAACACGGCTGGAGGTGTTGCACAGATAACGGTAGGCGTAATCGCCAATCTTCACGTTGCTGCACATCACGCCAAGCAGGACGGAACGGTCATCGGCCAGTACGGAATAGTTGTGCAACGTATTGCCAACGGTGCCGCCCGCAAACTGATGAGAAATCAGATCATGACTTCTCAGTTCCTGATAAAGCGCTTCCGACATTTCATCATTCAGAATGTTGGATTCGCCGGGCGTCAGCCCGTAGCGGGCCACAAAATTCTCATCCACGCGCGCTTCGATATCGACCAGCGTCTGATCGATACCGACGATATAGGACGCGCCACCCTCGGATTCCGGCAGCATCTCCTGCAACATGGAATCACGCAGTAAAGGGTCGCGTGCGCTGACCGGAAAATAGTGTTTAGACTTACGTTTACCAGGAAATTTCATGCATTGTTCTCGGGATATTCAAAAAGCTCAGGCTTCATTCAGAAGTGCTGAGTCACCAGTTGTTGCAGCAAATCGATATGCTCGGGCTGGTCGTTTAAGGCGTCAATATATTCGAAGCGCTCACCGCCTGCATGAATAAAAATCTCACGATTCTCTTCTTTGATTTCTTCCAGCGTCTCCAGACAGTCCGCTGCAAAGCCCGGACAGATAATCTGAATATGCTTAACGCCCTGAGCCGGAAGGCCTTTCAGCGTCTCATCGGTATACGGCGTCAGCCAGGGTTCACGACCAAAGCGCGACTGGAACGTCAGCATAATTTTGCCGGCGGGCAGTTGCAGCGCCTCGGTCAGCGCCTGCGCCGTTTCATGGCAGCGTTTTTCATAATCATCACCTTCAGCCACAAAACGTTTCGGGATCCCGTGGAAGGACAGCACCAGACGATCCGGTTCACCATGCTGAGCAAATGAACGTTCGATGCTGGCTTTCAGCGCAGAAATGTACGCCGGATGCGTGGCGTAATCGCGGATAAAGCTCAGGGAAGGCAGGCGACGCTGGGATTTCAGCACACGCGCCACGCCGTCGAACACGGCCGCACTGGTGGAACAGGAATATTGCGGATACAGCGGCAGAACCACCATTTTCGTTACGCCCTGCGCCAGCAATTTCTCAATCGGTTCTTTCATGCCCGGCTTGCCATAACTCATCGCCAGTTCCACCGGCGTCCCCGGCAGACGCTCTGCCAGTGCCTGTTGCTGACGGCGGCTAAACACCATCAGCGGCGAACCTTCTTCCATCCAGACTGCTTTATACAGTTTAGAAACGCGCGGAGAACGCAGAGGCAAAATCACAAAATTCAGAATAGGCCACCACAGCAGACGTGGGGTATCCACAACGCGGATATCACTCAAAAACTCAGCCAGATATTTTTTAACGGCCTGCGGAGTCGGTGCTTCCGGTGTCCCGAGATTAACCAGAAGGACACCGAACTTAGTCTGCGTCATGCGGAATTTCCTAAATTGAAGGCCCTGAAGCCAGTGTGAAAAGATGGGCGCCGCCGTTTAACTGAGACGTGGCAAAGTGGCGCACGTCATTGTAACGAAAACAAAGACGATCGGAACAACGGCAATAGCTATCAATGCGAATTGTTATTAATACCCGTCATACTTCGATTGGCCGATGCGTTGGCTACGTTCACTCACCCGAATCACTTACTTCAGTAAGCTCATCGGGACTCGTTCGCTTGCCGCCTTCCTGCCACTCGAATTATTTAGGGTATCAGGGAAAATGGAATGCCAGAAAAACAAACGGGGCGACCGAAGTCACCCCGTGATAGTGCAGAACCGGTGAGGATTAGCCTAAAATTTTAGCCAGTTCATCACGTACTGCGGAAACCTGTTGTGTACCGTCGATTTTGACGTACTGAGTGTTACCCGCAGCGGCTTCTTTGCTGTAGTAGGAAATCAGCGGCTCAGTCAGCTCATGGTATTCCACCAGACGTTTACGCACGGTTTCTTCCTGATCGTCTTTACGGGTGATCAGTTCTTCGCCAGTGACATCGTCTTTGCCTTCAACTTTCGGCGGGTTGTACTGGATGTGGTACACGCGGCCAGAGCCAGGGTGTACACGACGGCCAACGATACGGTCAACGATCAGTTCGTCCGGCACATCGAATTCCAGCACGTAATCCACGCTGATGCCCGCGTCTTTCATGGCGTCAGCCTGCGGGATCGTGCGCGGGAAACCGTCTAACAGGAAACCGTTACGGCAATCTTCCTGCTGAATACGTTCTTTCACCAGTGCGATAACCAGTTCATCGGTGACCAGTTTACCGGCATCCATAATCTCTTTTGCTTTCTTGCCGAGCTCACTTCCGGCCTTCACAGCGGCGCGCAACATATCACCGGTAGAAATTTGCGGAATACCAAATTTCTCCATGATGAATTGAGCCTGAGTACCCTTACCTGCGCCCGGAGCGCCCAGCAGAATGATACGCATTGCGTAAATCCCCTTGCATGTAATTTTTATGAATCTCGAAAAACGGTCAACCATACCATTCTGAGCTCTTTTGCTCAAGGAACACGCCCTTCGGGCAGAGGGGTAAACCAGCGCCGACCGGAGTTTTATGCAAAAAAGGGCGCTGCTTTCGCAACACCCTTTTCATCTGATTTCAACCGCTGTGAGTTACGCCTGTAACAGCGTATTCATACGGCGGATGAACAGGTTTGGATCTTCCAGCGTGCCGCGTTCAGCAAACAACGCCTGATCGAGCAGCAGTTCGATCCACTCGCTGAACTGCGCTTCGTCGGTGACGTCAGAAGCCCGTTTCACCAGCGCGTGTTCAGGGTTCAGCTCGAAGATGTATTTCACTTCAGGCGCGTCCTGGCCCGCAGCGGCAAACAGTTTCGCCATCTGCGTGGTCATTTCGTCCGCGCCGGTGGTGACGATGGCTGGCGTGTCGGTCAGACGGTGCGTCAGACGTACTTCTTTCACGCGATCGCCCAGCAGCGTTTTCACACGTTCAACGAACGGCTCCAGCGCTTTCTCTGCTTCTTTCTGCTCTTCGCTTTCGTCAGCCAGTTTGTCCAGCGTGTCGTCGGCTTTGCTGACGGACTGGAAGGTTTTGCCATCGAACTCAGTCAGATAGCTCATCATCCATTCGTCGATGCGGTCAGACAGCAACAACACTTCAATGCCTTTTTTGCGGAACAGTTCCAGATGCGGGCTGCTCTTCGCCGCGGCATAGCTGTCAGCGGTGATGTAATAAATCTTGTCCTGACCTTCCACCATGTTCGCCACATACTCTTCCAGCGACAGTGTTTGCGCGCTGTTGTCGTTGCGGGTGCTGGCGAAACGCAGCAGTTTGGCGATGGTTTCTTTGTTCGCACCGTCTTCTGCCGGGCCTTCTTTCAATACCAGACCAAACTGTTTCCAGAATTGCAGGTATTTCTCGTTGTCGTCTTTCGCCAGTTTTTCCAGCATTTGCAGAACACGCTTGGTCAGCGCGCTGCGCAGGTTCTGGGTAATACGGCTGTCCTGAAGGATTTCACGCGAAACGTTCAGCGGCAGATCGTTGGAATCTATCAGACCCCGTACGAAACGCAGGTAGTTCGGCATGAACTGCTCGGCTTCATCCATGATGAACACGCGCTGAACATACAGTTTCAGGCCGTGTTTGTGATCACGGTTCCACATGTCCCACGGTGCCTGCGAAGGGATGTACAACAGGCTGGTGTATTCCTGTTTACCTTCAACGCGGTTATGGCTCCAACTCAGCGGATCGCTGAAATCATGGGAAATGTGTTTGTAGAATTCGTTGTATTCTTCGTCCGTCACTTCCGATTTACCGCGGGTCCACAAAGCCTGCGCTTTGTTGATTTGTTCCCAAGTCACGGTGCCGTCTTCTTCGTTGCGGGTTTCAACTTCAACCGGCAGCGCAATGTGGTCGGAATATTTGCTGATGATGGAACGCACGCGCCAGTCATCCAGGAACTCGTCCTGATCTTCACGCAGGTGCAGGGTAATTTCGGTCCCGCGATCGGCTTTTTCAATATCAGCCAGGGTGTATTCACCTTCACCGGCGGATTCCCAGAACACACCTTCATCGGCGCTGGCGCCCGCCGCACGGGTGCGCACGGTCACTTTGTCTGCCACGATGAAGGCAGAATAGAAGCCCACACCAAACTGGCCGATCAGCTGGCTGTCTTTAGCCTGTTCTGAACCGACAGATTGCAGGAAAGCCTTGGTGCCGGATTTCGCGATAGTCCCGAGGTTGTCGATGACTTCATCGCGGGTCATCCCGATACCGTTATCGCTCAGCGTCAGGGTGCGTTTTTCTTTATCAAACGCCAGACGCACATGCAGCTCGCCATCGCCTTCATACAGTTCTGGCGTAGACAGCGCGCGGAAGCGCAGTTTGTCAGCGGCATCGGAGGCGTTAGAGATTAACTCGCGCAGGAAAATTTCTTTGTTTGAATACAGAGAATGGATCATCAGATGAAGCAGTTGTTTTACTTCAGACTGGAACCCGCGTGTCTCTTGTCCTTTCATACTCATCAAATTACCTCAATCCAGATACTGTTAGTGACCAAATCAGACGTTGAGGAGTAAGTGGGGTTATGGACCGGAGTTTTCAAGCATAAGGGGAAATTTTTAAGAAGAAATGCAGAGGGATAGCAGAAATAAAGCCGGGTGCAGAAAGCTGCGCCCGGCGATAACAGTCAGAACCGAAAGGGATTGCGCCCGGCGAGGGAATGCGACAGCGTGGTGCCGTCAACCATATCCAGCTCGCCACCGACCGGCACACCGTGCGCGATACGGCTCGCCAGCACGCCATACTGGCCGCACATTTCTGCGATGTAGTTAGCGGTCGCCTCACCTTCAACCGTCGGGTTAGTCGCCAGAATCACTTCCTGGATGTTTTCACTCTCCAGGCGCTCCTCCAGACGGCCTAAACCAATATCGTCCGGCCCGATGCCATCCAGCGGTGACAGGTGGCCCATCAGCACAAAATAGCGACCGGAAAACTGACCGGTTTGTTCTATCGCGTGAATGTCCGCCGGGCTTTCTACCACGCAAATCTGACCGTTCTCTTTACGCCGTGGATTGGCGCAAATCGTACAGATTTCCTGCTCGGTAAAAGTACGGCAATCGGCACAGTGGCCGATTTCAGACATGGCGCGCGTTAAAGACTGCGCCAGCCGCATTCCGCCGCTGCGGTCACGTTGCAGCAGTTGGAATGCCATACGCTGCGCTGACTTCGGGCCAACGCCCGGCAGGCAACGCAGCGCCTCCATTAAAGATTCAAGGAGAGGGCTGGTTTGCATCAGAACGGCATCTTAAAGCCTGGTGGCAATTGCATGCCGCCAGACACGGCTGCCATTTTTTCTTTCTGGGTTTCGTCGATACGACGGGCTGCATCGTTGAACGCCGCCGCGATCAGGTCTTCCAGCATGTCTTTATCATCTTCCAGCAGGCTTGGATCGATTTCAACGCGACGCACGTTGTGCGCACCGTTGATGGTGATTTTCACCAGACCAGCGCCAGATTCACCGGTGACTTCAAGCTGAGCGATTTCTGCCTGAGCTTGTTGCATTTTTTCCTGCATTTGCTGGGCCTGTTTCATCAGGTTACCAATGCCGCCTTTTCCAAACATAGTCTTCTCTCTCAGCAATGGCCGCATCACAACTGCGGCGTTTAAATAGGGCGAATACTTTCTTCATCCAGCTCAGCGTCGAAGAAACGACGCAAAGTCTGAATGTTGTTATCCGCAATAATAGACTGACGCGCCTGCGCCAGCTTTTCTTCATAAATGGCCTGACGCCATTCCAGCGGCGTTTTCACCGCCAGATTATCATCTTCCACCACAGTCAGTTCAACCGGAGTCTGATGCAGTGCCGATAAGGCATCCGTCAGTACTTTCTGCGCCGACGGCGAATTCAGGTGCTTTTGCGATGAACGCAGATGCAGGCAAATTTTTCCCGGCTCCGGTCGCTCACAAAATGCATTCAGTGCCAGTTGCTGTACCAGTTTCGGCATGTGCATCTGGCTTATCTGAGCGGCCCATTCATCGCGCTCAATGGATTCTTCGGCGAGACGGGACGCCAGCTCCGGTGATTTTTCGTGTTCCAGCGCCGCGCGCAATGCTTTTGGCGTGGCGACCGGTTCCGGCGCCTCTTCCGGCTCGTTTTGCGCAACCCAGCGGTACGCTTCTTCTTTTACCGGCGCAGCGGGTTCTTTCTTCACGCTGGCCATTGTCTGCGCACGTTCAGTCACCGAAGCGAGGCGCTCAAGTGCTGAATTTGCCGGCCGCGCTTTTCCTGGCGCTGCCGGCTCAGCTTTTTTTGGGGTAGTACTCCCCTGCCTGAGCAACTGGGTTCGCGCCTGTAAAAGCTGGGCTGTGGTGTCCGGCATCGGTGCCGATTCCACATTGCCCTGCGGCGGCGGTGCCGAATAATTTTGTGGGGATTGCGGAGCCTGAGGCGCGTTGCGCGGCGAGGCAGGCTGCACAGGTGCCTGCAATGGAACGTACGCCGGAGGTGCCACCGGCTGCGGAGCCGGTTCTGCAATAATCACTTTCGGATGGAAGGCCAGCGCGCGCAACAGCGTCATTTCAACGCCCATGCGCTTGTCCGGCGCATACGCCAGTTCCTTGCGGCCAATCAGTAATGTCTGGTAGTAAAGCTGCACGTCGGCTGGCGGAATCACCCGCGCCAGTTCACGCAAACGCTGCTCAATAGCGGCGTAATGATTGTCGAGGACGGAAGGTAACAGCTGAACCATCGCGATGCGGTGCAGCAATGCCAGCGTTTCCACCAGCAGATTTTCCCAGTCCACGCCGCGCGATGCGGCCTGCTCCACCTGCGCCATCATCTGGCCGCCGTCCGCACTCACCAGCGCTTCAAGCATGGCCAGCGGCTGTTCGTCGTCAAGCGTACCGAGCATCTGTGCCACGGTTTCTGTCGTCACCGCGCCCTGCCCCATAGCAATCGCCTGGTCGGTAAGGCTCAGCGCATCACGCATACTGCCGTCCGCCGCGCGGGAAAGCAGTTGCAGCGCACGTGGCTCAGTTGTGATGGTTTCTTCGGTTAAAACGTATTCGAGCTGTTTGCGGATCTGTTCAGCGTCCAGCGCCTTCAGATGGAACTGCAAACAACGTGATAAAATGGTGACCGGCAATTTTTGCGGATCGGTGGTAGCCAGCAGGAATTTGACGTGCTCCGGCGGCTCTTCGAGTGTCTTCAGCAGCGCATTAAAGCTGTGTCGCGAGAGCATGTGGACTTCGTCAATCAGGTAAACTTTGAAGCGGCCACGGGCCGGTGCGTATTGCACGTTATCGAGCAGTTCGCGGGTATCTTCAACTTTCGTACGGGAAGCGGCGTCGATTTCGATCAGGTCAACAAAACGGCCCTGCTCGATTTCGCGGCAGTTATCACAAACACCGCAGGGCGTGGACGTGATGCCCGTTTCACAGTTAAGCCCTTTTGCCAGCAAACGGGCAATCGTGGTTTTCCCCACGCCGCGGGTGCCGGAAAACAGGTAAGCGTGATGGATGCGCCCGAGCGACAGGCCATTAGCCAGTGCGGTCAGCACATGTTCCTGTCCGACGACGTCGGCAAAAGTTTGGGGGCGCCACTTACGGGCAAGAACCTGATAGCTCATTAATACCGGGAAAGTCGGGGAATCATGAAGGTTATGCTATCACAGCCTCGCCTGAGCAGGCGAGGCTTGTCTGGATCAATGGCCGTCGAAGCACACCAGACTGTAACAGTTGATATTTGAATCATTCAGGCGTTTTTCACCGCCTAATTCAGGAAGATTGATGATGAACGCGGCATCGGTCACTTCCCCACCCAGACGGCGGATCAGTTTCGCAGTGGCTTCAATCGTGCCACCCGTTGCCAGCAGATCGTCGATCACCAGAATTTTTTCGCCAGGTTGAATAGCATCAACGTGGATTTCAAGGCTGTCAGTACCGTATTCCAGATCATATGTTTCGCTGATGGTTTCACGCGGTAATTTGCCAGGTTTACGCACGGGGACAAAACCCACACCCAAAACCAATGCAACCGGTGCGCCAAACAGGAAGCCACGCGCTTCGGTGCCAACCACTTTGGTCACACCCGCGTCGCGGTAACGGTCGGCCAGTAACTGAATGCTTGCAGCGTAAGCTTTTGGGTCTTCCAGCAAGCTGGTGACGTCACGGAACAGTATGCCCGGCTTAGGGTAGTCAGGGATGGTTTTAATACTGTCTTTAATAAACTGTAGCTGCTGTGCGGTAGCGGTCATAATGTTAATTGCCTGATAAAGCTGCTGTTCATACTTAAACGCGGGCGGTCAAATGTCCCCCGTCATGCTCTTTTGAAGCATGCCGTTTAAGGAAGGAAATTGGGAGCGCACCGACGTACGAGATGCCCAAATCTATGCAAAGCTGCTTTAAAAAGCAACCCGCAGCCGGACATGATCGCCTGTTTTATTGCTCAAGGTCAACCACTGGTAACCGCCACATCATGATCAGTAACACCAACATCATACAAACCAATAGAATACGCACCCATAATAGCGGGACGAAATAGATTGAAATAGCGAAGGTGATCACAATCAGCCCCACCGCTTTCGGTTTGGCTCCTTTAGGCAACGCCCGGTGTTGTTGCCAGTGGCGAAGGTATCCGCCAAACCACGAACGATACAGTAACCACTGATGGAAACGCGGCGATGAACGGGCGAAACACCAGGCAGCAAGCAGTAAAAAAGGCGTTGTCGGCAACAACGGCAGGACAACCCCCAGCGTTGCCAGCACCACACATACCCAGCCGGCAATAATCAGTAGTATGCGTTTCATTCGTTTCCCTTCATTTAAAGCAGGCCACTGGCAAAATTTGTGCTTGCCAGTGTAAACAAGTGCAGCGGGGCTGTCATATAGGTAAGCTAGGCGCGTCATCCAAGGAGAGTCGCCGTGAGCACAGAACGAATTTTACATGTCCTTGATCAGCAAATAGAAACGCTGGCGCGGGAAATTGAGCCAATTGGCCACGTTTCGGCTTCTCAGGCGCGCTTTGATGTCGCCCTGTTTTCAACCAAAGGCACCCGTCTGCGGGATTATCTGGCTGAAATTAAAATGAATTTGCAGAAACTGAATCAGGAAGTTGTCGAAAAACGTTCGGCGCAGGTGGCTTTTATTGCAGAACGACTGGTGGCGCAAATTACCGCCATGCAGCGCGAACTGGCGACGCAAACATTACGGAAAACGCACCAGACACCGGAGCGCAAAAGCCATGATAACTATACGCGACTGGCGGAAACTCAGCAGTTCGAGCGACGTCTGATTGCGATGATTGAAGACAGGGAAACGACGCTCGGACAGCTGGCCACTTTCGCCGATCAGCAGCGGGTACAGAAAGAACTGGCTGCGCTGGAAGGCCGTCTGATGCGTTGTCGTCAGGCGCTGGCTAAAATTGAAAGACAAATCGAGCGTCAGGAAAAAGGTTTTTGAATCTTTATCACATTTTTTGAATCCTGCGTTCAGAGCCCGCCTTTTCTTATCTATAATGATAAGTTCAAAACCTGCTTCTAATAATGTTGGCCAATATGTCCGTAGAAAATGCGCCCCCCGAACTTCAGCTTGCTGTCGATCTGATTTACCTGCTTGAGTGCAATGAAATTGCGCCCGAGACGGCTCTTGCAGCACTGGAAATCGTTCAGCGCGATTATCAGGAAAAACTGAAAAACAGCAAAAATACGCTTTCTATCAGTTATCTCTAAGCCGTCCGGCTGCCTGTTTCAGGGGAACCCGTCGCTTTCCCCTGAATTGTCCGACGGCAATCAGCTCTGCGGCAGCGCGTCTGGTTCGTCTCCCGGCTGTCTCAGCGATCGCTTCACTTCCTGCACTTCATTCCCGTCCTGGTTATGTAAATAGACTTCCAGCTGATTGAAGGCGATATTGATGTCGTTTTCGCGGCAAAGTTTATCAATGCTGCGGTTGAGCTCATCAACGGTATAGCTGCGATCCCCCAGTTCACGGACATAAACCCGCAGCTCGTGATCCAGCGTGCTGGCACCGAAATTCAGGAAGAACACCAGCGGCGCCGGATCACTCATCACACGCGCGTTTTCATGTGCGGCCTGTAGCAGGATCTCTTTAACTTTCTCCAGATCCGAGCCATAAGCCACGCCGATTTTGATCAGCACGCGGGTGACGGTGTCGCTCAGCGACCAGTTGATCAGCCTCTCGGTCACAAAAGCTTTGTTAGGGATGATCACTTCTTTGCGATCGAAATCGATAATCGTTGTGGCACGGATGCGGATGCGGCTGACGGTCCCCGAGAATGTGCCAATGGTAACGGTATCGCCGATACGGACCGGGCGTTCGAACAGGATAATCAGGCCCGAAACAAAGTTTGCAAAAATCTCTTGCAAACCAAACCCCAGCCCGACCGAAAGCGCCGCCACCAGCCACTGTAATTTGTCCCACGATACGCCCAGCGAACCGAGCGCCGTTACCGCACCGATGACGGTGATCGAATACGTCAGAATCGTCGTGATGGCATAGGATGTTCCCTGCCGGAGCTGCAAGCGTGATAACACAACAACTTCGAGCAACCCCGGCAGATTTCGCGTAAGCACATAGGCCACGATAATGGCCAGGAATCCGAGCAGTAAATTTCCCAGTGTTACGGTTTGCTGAGTCACCGCCCCTGCAACAGTACTGGAGTAATGCCACAACGAGATGCTGTCGAGATAAGAAATCACCGTCAGCAAGTCCGACCAAATCCAGTAAAATACTGTCGCAAAAATAAAGAACAGCCCCATCGTCGTCAGACGCAGTGACTGCTGGTTAATCTGATCCAACCCCAACGGCGTTTCTTCTACCGGCTCATTCCCTTCAGCCCCCTCTTTCAACGCATTGGTCTGGCGCCGTGCCAGCGCACGACGATAAGCCAGACGGCGTGCCGCAACGCTTAAACCACGTAATGCGCTGAGATAAGTGATATTCCAGAAGATCAGCAGATACAGACTGTCAATCCAGCGCCCCGCCAGTCGCAGCGTTGTGTAGAAGTAGCCGGTGACCACCAGCCCGGTCAGGAAAACCGGCGCCAGCGCAATGGCGGTGACCATCACGAGACGAATACTGTGCGAGTCTTTTTCACGCCAGCCGTCGCGGGCAATAGGGAATACCAGCACGCTCAACGCCAGTAAGGTCAGAAAAATCACCATCTGCCCGATAATATCGTCGACCAGCCCCAGCGGCGCTTTCTCTCCGCGCACCGACCAGAAGATCAGCGGCAGCATCACCAGACTCAGGCGGATCACCGAACGACGGTAATGTGCGCACGTGGCAACCGGCGTATTAAAGTGGCGTTCATTAATGCCGCCCGGTTTAAGCATGCGGTAGCAAAAACCCATCACAAACTGGAAAACGGCCAGACGTTGCGCCAGCGTCCATAAAAAATCACTCGAATCGATATCACATTGCGAAAGCCAGTAGCCGACACCCAGCGTCAGAAATACGCCAGGCAGCGCATTGAGCGCCAGCAGTACCAGTGCCTGCGGCGTATGCAGCTGGCTGTCGCGCTTGAGTTGCCCGACGTCGTCGCTCAGTGATTCGATGCGCTGGTTTATGTACTTCCTGCGCCAGAGTAAAAGCAGAATGACCAGCAAGATCGGTATCGTGGCGGGCAGCGAATGCAACGCGCCCATCATCAGTTCGCCGCGGGGGAAATTAAAACTCAGGCTGCTCAGCTGGTTTTTCACGTCGTCAGGCAGCGATTTTATGAATTCCCAGTTCATCGGTTTGTTACTGCTGACCCAGAAAATCTGCTGCGTCAGCGTTTCTGTTAACGACTGATTGATACTGAGCAACTGCTGCTGATTGATCTGCAAGTTGATGGCCAGTGACAGCTGATTGCCCAACTGCTTGTTGAGCTGATCCAGCAGTTCACGACGCATGTCCACAATCTGATCGAGAGCGTCGCTGATGTCCCCGTTGATGGTTTCTTTACTGGTTGAGACAACACCCTGAATGTAGCTGTCGCCCTGAAATAATGCGTCACGCTGCTGGTTGATGGTGAACTGTTCGAGACGTAAATCAGCAATGTGCGCACTCATGTCAGTGATCAGGCCGGATGGCGGAATGGTATTTTGCTGTTGCTGATACAGAATTCGTGAAAGTAATAAGCTGCCTTTCAACACGGTAATTTGCTCTTTAAGATCATGTTCGGCTTGGGCAGAACGGTCGCGCCAGTTTTTTACCGTGATATTTTTCTGAACTAACTGGTTGCCCTCCTCCGTGGCGGCAATCAGACGCTCGCTGAGTTTACGGTTAATTCCCAGTTCCTGCGCCACCAGCGGGTCGTTCTGGATATTCGAGGTATCGTCCGGCGTTTGGGCTTCCTTTGCCGTCCGCTCAGATAAAATCAGTCGTTTTCCGTTAACCACTTCCTGCAATAACTGCGCGGTATGTTCCAGCTGGTTGATATGCGCATTGGTGTAGTCGCGTTGTTTTTGCAGCAGATCTTGTAACGTCGTATTGGCTTCCAGGCTTTTACGTTGTAAATCTATCTGTGCGCTCAGCAACGCCTGTTGGGTAATCAGCATATTTTGCTGCGTGGCGCGCAGATCCTGCTGGCCAGGAGACATCCCGTTGAGCAGGTTGCGAATTTTTTGAATCGCCAGCGAATAGGTATACATCGCATTCTGTACGCGCTCGGGCTGAGTTTGTAATGAAATCAGTTGCGTGTTGAAGGTTGATAAATCTTCCTGCGAGGACTGAAGATCATCAAGGGTATCATTGAGGCGGTTTTCCAACTGCCGAAGTGACAGCGCCGAGAGTTGCGCTTTATCCACATCATCCTTCGTACTGTTTTTGATCTGATCCAGCCCGTCCATTGCAACGCGTAATTTTTGCGGTGCTTCCGACACCTGCAGATGCAACTGAGCCACCTCCTGCTTCACTCTGTCGAGCGCGTCAAGATACTCAAGCGTGTGGATCAAATCCTGCTGTGACAGCTTGTCCACCGGGGTCAGATTTTTTTGCCGGTTTAAAGCATCAAGCTGATTCTGAACTTCATTTCGGCCCGGAATATCATTACTGGCAGCATGGCCTGGCAACGAGAAAAGTAGCAGTATGACGCACATCACGGAGGCAAAAAAACCAGATATTCCCTTTTTTTTAAGGACAGGGAACACATCAGAAACAGCGGCCAGAAACCGGATAAACATACGTCAGCGTCAACTCATTTAACAAATTAATAATATGGTAATGACAATAGCAGCGTTAACGATGAAAGAAAGGAGAAAAGCGTATCTGAATACAACACATGAAGGCGGGTTTTATCGTCAAAACGGTCGGTAAATTTGCAGGCTCATTAATTTAATGGAAAGTATTCAGAGATTATCAGACAACGGCGAGAAAGGAGGAATGTCGTAACATATCAATATAAGTATCAACGAATCTTTCTGCATTACTTTCTAAATCAAAGCTTTCAGGTATAAACAACCAATTCTCCATCAATCCGGTGAGATATGCGCGTAAAATAATGGCAGCCTGGCGGGTATCCAGCGCCGCGGGCAATTGATTTTCCTCAATACAGCGCACGAGGATGCGCTCAATTTTACCGTAGCCTTCCATATACAACGCTTTTCGCGCTTCATGAACGGAGGTCATCTCCCCAACAAATTCACATTTATGGAATATAATTTCCATCAATGCCTTACGTTGCGTATCCGTGACAGTGGCGACCAGAATGTAAATAAGGATTTCGCGCAAAATACGCAGTGGATTATTCGGAAACTTTGTCTGATACTCTACTTCGAGCACTTTTATCCGGGATTCATAAGCTTCCCAGATCGCATTAAACAGTTCCACTTTGTTCCTGAAATGCCAATAAATTGCGCCCCGCGTCACACCGGCTGCATTCGCAATATCAGTCAGTGATGTCGACGATACTCCACGGGCAGAAAATTCACGCACAGCAGCATCCAGAATCTGTTGTCTGGTTTCCAGCGCCTGTGATTTGGTTTTTCGTGCCATAGGTTTGTCTTTAAGGGGAGTTTGATTTACATACATTCTTGAATGTATGTAACATAGCACGCACATACTAAAAGCGCAGCAATGGATTTGGAATGTTGTGATCCATTGGACAATTTGAAATCGGACACTTGAGGTTTATTTATGAACAAAAACAGAGGGTTAACGCCTCTGGCGGTAGTTCTGATGCTATCCGGAAGCTTAGCACTTACAGGATGTAACGATAAAGAAGCTCAACAAGGTGCGCCACATGCTCCGCAGGTTGGCGTCGTTACGCTCAAAACTGAACCGTTGAATGTAACAACCGAACTTCCTGGTCGTACTGCTGCTTTTCGCATTGCTGAAGTACGCCCACAAGTTGGCGGCATTATTCTGAAACGTAACTTCGTTGAAGGCAGCGAAATTAAAGCTGGAACCTCGTTATATCAAATCGATCCAGCCACTTATCAGGCCGCGTATGACAGCGCTAAAGGCGATCTGGTAAAAGCTCAGGCTAACGCACAAATTTCCCGTCTGACGGTGAATCGCTATAAACCCCTGCTTGGCACCAACTACATCAGTAAACAAGACTACGATACCGCTGTTGCCACGGCCGCACAGGCTGACGCTGCTGTTGTAAGTTCCAAAGCAGCAGTTGAAAGCGCACGTATCAATCTGGCTTACACGAAAGTCACCTCCCCTATCAGCGGGCGTATCGGTATTTCGTCAGTGACTGAAGGTGCTCTGGTGTCTACCGGACAAACCACGGCGCTGGCAACAGTGCAACAACTTGATCCTATCTATGTCGATGTGACTCAGTCCAGCAACGACTTCTTGCGTCTGAAACAAGAGCTGGCTGACGGTAGCCTGAAACAAGTTGACGGCAAAGCACAGGTCAAGCTGCTGTTAGATAACGGTAAAGAATATTCACAAGCGGGTACATTGGAATTCTCTGATGTGACCGTTGATGAAACGACTGGCTCCATTACGCTGCGTGCCATCTTCCCTAACCCAAATGACGCGTTGCTGCCCGGCATGTTTGTGCGCGCACGTCTGGATGAAGGGGTAAACGACAATGCTCTGCTGGTTCCTCAGCAAGGTATCACCCGTAACCCACGCGGTGATGCAACAGCGATGGTTGTTGGCGCTGACAATAAAGTTGAACTTCGTACTGTGACCACAACGCAAGCTATTGGCGACAAATGGGTCGTGACCGACGGCCTGAAAAGTGGCGATAAAATTATCGTGACAGGTCTGCAAAAAATTAAGCCAGGCGTACAGGTTACTGCACAGGAAGTCGATCAAAACGCAGCAGCGCCCGCTACAGCGACGAAGTCTTAATAGGAGCCGGTAATTCATGGCTAAGTTTTTTATAGATCGTCCCATCTTTGCATGGGTAATCGCGATCATCATCATGTTGGCAGGGGCATTGGCAATTCTTAAATTGCCTATCGCACAGTATCCGACTGTTGCGCCACCAGCGATCCAGCTGACCGCAACCTATCCGGGTGCCGATGCGCAAACGGTGCAGGATACTGTTACCCAGGTTATTGAACAGAACATGAACGGTATCGACAACATGATGTACATGTCGTCGACCAGTGATTCATCAGGTACTGTTCAGATCACCCTGACCTTTGCTTCCGGTACTGATGCGGATATCGCGCAGGTACAGGTTCAGAACAAACTGCAGCTGGCAACGCCGTTGCTGCCGCAGGAAGTTCAGCAACAGGGTATCTCCGTTGAGAAATCGAGCAGCAGCTTCCTGATGGTGGCAGGCTTTATCTCCAACAACGGTTCAATGACGCAGGATGACATCGCCGACTATGTAGGTTCCAACATCAAGGATCCTATCAGCCGTACCGCTGGCGTGGGTGATGTTCAGTTATTTGGTGCTCAGTACGCTATGCGTATCTGGATGGATCCAAACAAACTGAATAACTACCAGCTGACGCCAGTCGATGTGATTAACGCAATCAAAGTTCAGAACAACCAGATTGCCGCAGGCCAGCTCGGTGGTACGCCACCGGTTCCGGGCCAGCAGTTGAACTCGTCCATCGTTGCTCAGACCCGTCTGAAGTCACCGGACGAATTCGGTAAAATCATTCTGAAGGTCAACCAGGATGGTTCGCAGGTTCGCCTGAAAGACGTGGCTAAAATTGAACTCGGTGGTGAAAACTACGACGTTATCGCACGTTTCAACGGACAACCGGCCTCGGGTTTAGGGATTAAACTGGCCACGGGTGCTAACGCCCTTGATACCGCTGCATCGGTTAAATCCACGCTGGCAAAACTTGAGCCGTTTTTCCCGGCAGGTTTAGAAGTCGTTTATCCATACGACACCACGCCATTCGTTAAAATCTCGATTAAAGAAGTAGGCAAAACGCTTTTCGAGGCCATCGTCCTGGTATTCCTGGTGATGTTCTTGTTCCTGCAAAACTTCCGTGCAACGTTGATCCCAACGATTGCCGTTCCGGTGGTATTGCTCGGCACATTTGCGATTCTTGCCGCATTTGGTTATTCGATAAACACCCTGACGATGTTCGGGATGGTGCTCGCGATAGGCTTGCTCGTCGATGACGCCATCGTCGTTGTCGAAAACGTCGAACGCGTTATGGTCGAAGATGGCCTGCCACCGAAAGAAGCCACCAAAAAATCCATGGAGCAGATCCAGGGCGCATTGGTGGGTATTGCGATGGTGCTGTCCGCAGTATTCATCCCAATGGCCTTCTTTGGCGGATCTACCGGTGTTATCTACCGTCAGTTCTCCATCACCATCGTTTCGGCCATGGTACTGTCCGTTCTGGTGGCGATGATCCTGACACCGGCACTTTGTGCGACCATGCTTAAACCGGTTGCCAAAGGCGAACACCACGAGAAAAAAGGTTTCTTCGGCTGGTTTAACAAAAAATTCGAGCAAAGTACGCACCACTACACCGACAGCGTGGGCAACATTCTGCGCAGCACCGGCCGTTATCTGGTGATTTATCTGCTGATCGTAGTCGGCATGGCATTCCTGTTTATCCGCCTGCCAACCTCCTTCCTGCCGGAAGAAGACCAGGGCGTGTTCCTGACGATGGCGCAGTTGCCTGCAGGTGCGACCCAGGAACGTACGCAGAAAGTGCTCGATGAAGTCAGCAACTACTATCTGACGAAAGAAAAAGCCAACGTAAACTCTGTCTTTACCGTTAACGGCTTCGGTTTCGCAGGTCGTGGCCAGAATACCGGTATTGCGTTCATCAGCCTGAAAGACTGGTCTGAACGTAGTGGCGCTGAGAACAAGGTTCCTGCTATTGCAGGCCGTGCAATGGGTGCATTTAGCACCATTAAAGATGCACTGGTGTTCCCATTCAACTTACCGGCAATTGTTGAGCTGGGTACGGCAACAGGCTTTGACTTCCAGCTGATTGACCAGGCTAACCTTGGGCATGACAAACTGACTCAGGCACGTAATCAGTTGCTGGGCATGGTTGCTCAACATCCTGATTTGCTGACTCAGGTTCGTCCAAACGGTCTGGAAGATACACCACAGTTCAAGATTGAAATTGATCAGGAAAAAGCAACGGCACTTGGCGTTTCCATTTCCGACATCAACACCACGCTGGGCGCTTCAGTGGGGGGCAGCTACGTCAACGACTTCATCGACCGCGGTCGCGTGAAGAAAGTGTACGTTCAGGCTGAAAATAAATACCGCATGTTGCCTTCAGACATCAATAACTTGTATGTCCGCGGCAGCGCGGGTCAGATGGTACCGTTCTCCGCATTCTCGAGTGCTAAATGGGAATACGGCTCACCGCGACTGGAACGTTACAACGGTCTGCCTTCTATGGAAATTCTGGGGCAGCCAGCACCAGGACAAAGTAGTGGTGCTGCTATGGCCATGATGGAGTCTCTGGCATCCAAACTGCCAAGTGGTATCGGCTATGACTGGACCGGCTTGTCTTATCAGGAACGCCTGTCGGGCAACCAGGCTCCGGCCTTGTATGCTATCTCATTGATTGTGGTATTCCTGTGTCTGGCAGCGTTGTACGAGAGCTGGTCAATACCGTTCTCAGTTATGCTCGTTGTTCCGCTCGGTGTTGTGGGCGCACTTCTGGCAGCAACGATGCGCGGTCTGAGCAACGACGTTTACTTCCAGGTTGGTCTGCTGACCACCATCGGATTGTCCGCGAAGAACGCCATATTGATTGTCGAATTCGCCAAAGACCTGATGGATAAAGAAGGTAAAGGCCTGATCGAATCCACGCTTGAGGCAGTCCGTATGCGTCTGCGTCCGATCCTGATGACCTCACTGGCCTTTATCCTCGGTGTAATGCCGCTGGTTATCAGCTCCGGTGCAGGTTCCGGTTCTCAGAACGCCGTAGGTACCGGCGTAATGGGCGGGATGATCACTGCAACACTGCTGGCGATCTTCTTTGTTCCGGTCTTCTTCGTGGTGGTTCGCCGCCGCTTTGGTAAGAAGAACGAAGACATCGAACATACCCACAAAGTAGAGCATCCGACGCTGTAACAGGATCCGCTCCACAGAAAAGGCCGCTTATGCGGCCTTTTTTTTCGCCTGAGTCTTGAACCGGTAAACAGATGGGTGCATACTTATTGTTATAGTATAACATAACATTTAGAGGCATTATGAAACCCGCTATCCATCCTGCGTATCGCACCGTGGTTTTTCACGACACCAGCGCAGACGAATACTTCAAAGTTGGCTCAACCATTTCTACTGACCGGACCATTGAACTGGAAGGCGCAACTTATCCGTATGTGACTATCGAAGTCTCTTCAGCGTCACATCCGTATTACACCGGCAAGCAGAAAGAGTATTCCAAAGAAGGCAGCACCGCGCGATTCAATCAGCGCTTTGGCAGCTTCCTCGGTAAGAAATAAACAACTCCAGGGAAAATGAAATGCAGGTTCTCAGTTCATTACGTTCAGCGAAAAACCGACATCCGGATTGCCGCGTAGTCCGTCGTAAAGGCCGGGTTTATGTGATTTGCAAAAGTAATCCACGCTTCAAAGCTGTACAGGGTAAAAAAAAGAAACGTTAATATTTTCTGTTTGCCCTTTTACTCAAAAAAATAAAAGCCCCGCCGCTTGCCCGACGGGGCTTTTTCTATGACTAAGACATGATGTAAAACCTCCCCACGGTATGACTGTGGGGAGGGAAATCTTATTTCATGCTGGCGACAATCGTTTCAACGTTATGCTTGAACGCTTTCACATAAGTCGTAGCCGGACCTTGCGGGCCTGACAATGCTTCCGGATACAACTCTCCACCCGGTTGCGCCCCGCTGGCAGCAGCAATCTGTTTCACCAGGCGCGGATCGGTTTGGTTTTCGATGAAATAAGTTTTCACTTTCTCCTCTTTGATCTGTTTGATCAGAGAAGCCACACCGCTGGCGCTGGCCTCAGCTTCGGTAGAAAAACCGACCGGAGCCATAAAACTAACGTGGTATTCCTGACCGAAATAGCCAAAAGCATCGTGGCTGGTCAGCACCTTGCGTTTTGACTGAGGGATGCCGGTGAATTCCGTTTTCGCCCAGGCATCCAGTTTTTGCAGTTGCTCAATGTAAGCCGTTCCGCGCTGGCGGAAATAATCCGCATCTTCCGGGTCGGCTTTGATTAACGCATTCATCACATTGGTCGCGTAAATCACCCCGTTCGCCATGCTGTTCCAGGCATGAGGATCGGTGATTTGCTTACCATCCTCTTCCATTTTGCGGGAATTAACGCCTTCAGATGCCGTCACCAGATGGCCTTTATAGCCCGATGCGGTGACCAGGCGGTCGATCCACCCTTCCAACCCTAAGCCACTGACGAAAACAACGTCAGAAGCGTTAATCGCTTTGCTGTCTTTTGGCGCAGGCTCGAAGCTGTGCGGATCACCATCCGGCCCGACCAATGTAGTCACTTTTACATGCTCGCCCCCCACTTCCTGAACAATGTCGCCAAGGATTGAGAAACTGGCTACCGCATCGACGGTTTTAGCCATCGCCAGCGGGCTCGACAGCAGGGCAGCTACTGCGAGTGATACAGGTAATACTTTCATCATGTCCCCTTAATAGTGGTACTACTTAAGCTCGCGAGGCAGTTAACATTCCGCCACGCTTTCCAAATAAAACAGAAATAAAGAAGATAACTGTCGCGCTGAGCACAATCGCCGGCCCGGCCGGCAACGACGCGTAATAAGACCAAATCAGCCCTACTACGCTGGCGATGACACCAATGATCATGGCGCTCAGTAAGGTATGCGGTAAATCACGCGCCCAGAAACGTGCGCTGGCAGCAGGCAGCATCATTAAGCCGACTGACATCAGAGTGCCAAGGATCTGGAAACCGGCAACCAGATTAATCACCACCAGCGCCAGGAAAATACCGTGGATTGCCGCCAGCCATTTTCCTGCGCTGACCCGCAAAAATAGAGGGTCAAAAGATTCAATAACCAGAGCACGATAGATACAAGCCAGCACCAATAGTGAAAGGCTGGTAATAATACCCACCATGATCATGGCAGAAGAGTCTATGGCCAGAATAGAGCCAAACAGCACGTGTAAAAGATCAACACTCGAGCCGCGCAGGGAAACCAGTGTGACGCCCAGCGCCAGTGAGCCGAGATAAAAACCAGCAAAACTGGCATCTTCTTTCAGCTGTGTCCGTCGACTCACCAGCCCGGAAAGCATCGCAACCGCCAAACCTGCAATAAACCCGCCGATCCCCATCGCGACCAGTGACATACCTGAAATCAGATAGCCTATCGCAGCGCCCGGCAATACAGCATGAGATAGTGCATCGCCGACCAGGCTCATCCGGCGCAGCAGCAGGAAAACACCCAATGGGGTCGCGCTGATTGATAAGGCAATGCAAGCGATCAACGCACGGCGCATGAAGCCGAATTCAATAAAAGGGTCAGCCAGCAAATGAAAAAGCATCATGAATTTGCGACTCCCGTCGCCAGAGAGAAAGGTTCTGTCGATACGCAGGCATGAGCCTGATGCGGGAAGTGTCCTAAAACATCTTTTGCGGTTCCCCATAAATTTTGCTGGGCGCTGAGATAGAGGACTTGCGGGAAATGCCGGGCAACCATCGAGATATCGTGTAAAACCGCAATGACGGTTTTGCCTTCCTGATGCCACTGTGCGATGACTTTCAGCAATAATTCAGTTGTTTGCGTGTCGATCCCCGTGAAGGGCTCATCAAGCATAATCAGCGGTGCTTGCTGTACCAGTAAACGCGCGAACAACGTACGTTGCAGTTGACCACCGGAAAGCGCCCCTACGGGTAAATGGGACATTTCAGTCATGCCTACTGTTTCCAGTGCTTTGCCCACCGCCGCCGCTGAATGCCGGCTGATACCGCCAAATAATCCGCTTTGTGGCCAGCACCCCATCGCAACGAGATCAAACACACTGATTGGAAAACCACGATCCAGTTCTGCCTGCTGGGGCAAATACGCAAGACGCGGACGTTTGCCGCCGGTAAAAGTGATCTTGCCTGCGACGGCCTGCTGGAGTCCTGCAAGTGTTTTAAGAAAAGTCGATTTTCCTGCCCCATTAGCGCCAATAACCGCCGTCAGGGAACCACAAAGGAACTGGCCGTTAAGCGGCATCGCCACTGCCTGGCGGTCGTATCCGACTTCAACATCATTAACAAAAATCATGGTAGTGAAATAGCCCAGTAAATAGCACCCCATAAAACAGCGAGCACAGCCAGTACAGCGACACAGCGTACCGGCGAAGAAAGTGTAAAGAGTGTTTTGGTCATGGCCCCTCCATTCGTTACAATATAACATCACAAAACAGGGCTTGTATCAATATACGAACTGTTTCAGTTTTTTACCGCACCCGGCGCGGAAGGACGATCGGGACGAGGAAATAGGCCTAAACTGTTAGAAAAGGGTAAAATTTAATGAATGGATAGTAATTTGCATTACAATCAGAAAGTTATGAATTTTAGGGTTTGAATTTTTTTTCGTTGCTCAAAACACATCCTGACGAAAGTATGCAATAATGAAAAAGTATGTGGTCAAGAGGTAAGCCCTTTGAAGAAAACTATCCCTTACGATATTAATGGGCAAACTCTGTCTGTTCAGGATTTACAACAGATTATTGAACCTGCTTTATCTGGAATTGAAGATCTGTTAATCGGAGATTTAACTTATTTTTCAGAAAATGCGCGTTATGAATCAAATTCTTTGCAAATCGTGTCAATAACACAAATTGACCAAAAGTATTATTCAATGACTTACAAGTTCCGATGGACGATTTTCAATGGTTGTCTGGACATTAATGCAGAAGAGTTTATGACGCAAAATGTGACATTCCATGTTAAACCCGAGGGACTGGAGTTTGATATTATTGAATTGAGTAAAGGGACGACCGCTGAGGAATTGTAAGTTTGGGTAATACATTTGCGCAGCTTTCTCAAAATGAATTATATTTAAATTACTGGTTTTGTAATAAGTCCCGTAAATCTCATCTCAAAGACTGTTCTTTATGATTGTCTTTGGTGTATAAGCAAGTTCATAGCGTTTGCAGTGAGAGCCGTTTTCTGTAAGTCACCATGTTTTGTTGTTTACTCACAGAGTGTTATCAACACCGAATAAACCATTACGGAGGGGATGATATGGATGAGTACTCGCCTAAGCGGCACGATATCGCTCAGTTACGCTACCTGAATGAAATGCTGTATGACGAAGGCATTGCGACACTGGGTGACAGCCATCACGGATGGGTTAACGATCCGACTTCGGCCGTTAACCTACAGCTTAACGAACTGATTGAACACATTGCATCCTTTGTGATGAGCTTTAAAATTAAGTATCCGGACGATAACCATTTAAGTGATCTGGTTGAAGAGTATCTGGATGATACCTACACCCTGTTCAGTAATTATGGAATTAACGATTCTGACTTGCGCCAATGGCAAAAGACCAAAAAGCGACTATTCAGAATGTTCTCAGGGGACTACATCTGTACCCTAATGAAAACTTGAGTAATAATTTATATGCAGTCATCAGATAAAAATGAAAAGGCTAAGATGAACAAAATCGACTATTTGATGCGTTTAAGAAAATGCACCACTATTGATACACTTGAACGTGTTATTGAGAAAAATAAGTACGAACTTTCCGACGACGAACTCGAATTGTTTTACTCGGCGGCCGATCATCGTTTAGCGGAGCTAACGATGAACAAGCTGTACGATAAAATCCCGGTAGCTGTTTGGAAATTCGTGCGGTGACCAACAAAGTCAGGTCGAAATACTTTCGGCCTGACGCTTATTATTCATACAAAATAGCTTAAGCATTATTTAACTATTTTCACCGTGTCCTTTCCGATTTCTCCTTGATCTGCCGGTGAAATGTTTGCAAAAGAAACTGAAAACATTGTTCTGTTTTTAACGAACGCAGCGGTGCGGGTTTGCGCATCATCGCAACGGTACGGCTTAATGTTGGCTGCTGTAAGTGAATCACCGTTAATTCATTATCATTAAGTGTTGCAGTATATAACTCGGGCAAAATAGCCAGTGCCATACGTGAACGCACTAAGCCATATAATGTTTCCTGGAAATCGACACGATAACTCACCTGCAAATTCAATCGATGGCTTTCAATTAGCGACGTGACCAACCTGCTGACATTTCCCTTGGAAAACAACGCAATGTCTTTTTTAATTAATTGCCGCCACGGGATATTATGCCCTTCGGCCAGGGGATCATCACGCCTGATAACTGCCACGAAGGGGTCTTCCAATAAAGGGTAAACAGCAATAGATTCCGGCACTGTACTGTCTGTTGCGCCGATACCAAAATCAACGGAACCATTCACGAGTTCCAGTAATAACGCATCGTTTGTCAGGTCATGGAATTCCACACGCATATCAGGGAAATATTCCGAGAGTAACTGTGGTACAGCAGGAAATAACAATGTGCTGACAGAAGGCACCAATCCTATCCGCAACGTTCCATCACCTCCCTGACGCATAATTTGTTGCATATCGTCGAATACGCTATGAGCCGTATTCAATAAGCGTTCCGCGTAAGGGAGAACCGCCTCGCCCTGCTCAGTCAGGCTCACGCCCTGCGCGGTACGGTTTAATAATTTCCCCCCCAGTACGGACTCAATTTGCCGAAGCGCGCTGCTTAATGCGGGCTGGCTAATAGCAAGGCGGTTAGCCGTTTCAGTGAAACTGCGTAACTGAGCAAGTGTCACAAAATATTGAATTTGCTTAAGGGAAAGTGCGGGCAACCGGCGCCAGGATTCAGACATGATATACAGTGACTCCGCTAAAATAGAAAACGTTTGCTCAGCATAACCGCATCTTATAAACGGATAAATTAATTCATCTGTGCAAAGTCCCCCCCTCTCCTTACATTAGCCCCATCATCGTACAAATTCAGGTACTGACATGACCGATAACATCGCTTCCCTGCGCCAGCGGGCCGTCCACGCCGCATTAGGGAAAATCCCCTTTGACCGTCTGCTGATTAATGCAAAGGTTATCGATATGGTCACGGGGGAAGTTCGTGAAGCCGATGTCGGGCTCACCGGCAGTATGATTTCCAGCGTTCATCCCCGTGGGAGATTCACACAAACAGAAAACGTTGATGATTTATCTGGAAGTTATCTCTCACCAGGCCTCATCGATACCCATGTTCACATCGAAAGTTCTCACCTTACACCTGAAAAATATGCTGAGATTGTCGTTGCACAAGGTACGACAACGGTGTTCTGGGATCCTCACGAACTGGCGAATGTGCTGGGCGTTGCAGGCGTTCAGTATGCAGTGCAATCGAGCCGAAATCTGCCATTACGGGTGATTTGTGCGGCCCCTTCCAGCGTGCCTTCAACGCCGGGACTGGAAATGTCGGGGGCTGATTTTAAAGGTCAGGAAATGCAAACCATGCTGAGCTGGCCGGAAGTGGCTGGCGTTGCCGAAGTCATGGACATGTACGGCGTGCTTAACGACAGTGAACGGATGCTTGAGATCCTCGACGCTGGCCTTAATAGCGGCAAACTTATTGAAGGCCACGCTCGCGGCCTGAAAGACGAACAGCTACAGGCTTATCTGGCGGCGGGCGTAACCTCCGATCATGAACTGACCTCCGCAGAAGATGCTCTGGAGAAATTGCGCGCCGGCCTGACACTGCAAATTCGTGGTTCGCATCCTTATCTCCTGCCCGACATCGCAGCAACATTGCTGGCACTCCCGCACCTTTCTTCTCAAATCACACTTTGCACAGACGATGTACCGCCCGATCATCTGCTCGAAAAAGGGGGGCTGATTGCACTCATCAGATTGCTGATTTCCTGTGGTTTTCGCCCGGAAGATGTGTTGAGAATGGCAACCTTCAATGCGGCAATCCGTATGCAGCGCTCAGATTTAGGGCTGATTGCTGCCGGACGGACAGCAGATCTTATCGCTTTTGACTCACTGGAAACGCTCCATCCACACGCCGTTTACGTCGCCGGTTCCTGCGTGGCAAAAGAAGGCAAACTTCTGTTCACTCTTCCAGCCGCCAGTAACGTCGTTCCTCCCCGAAACACGATGCACCTTGCGCCGCTGAGCGAAGACAGCTTCCGGCTGAAAATTCCGGGTCTGAACAACGGTAAGGCACGCCTGCGTAACATCAAAGGTGCGCGTTTTACCCAATGGAGCGAAGTCACGGTCAGCGTACAGGAAGGTACGGTTCAGGTTCCTGAAGGTTTCAGCCTGATTTGGGTACAGCATCGCCACGGACGCCACGATGCAGCACCGCAAATGGCTCTGCTGGAAGGATGGGGAGAACTGCGCGGCGCGATTGCAACGTCTTACTCGCATGACGCCCACAATCTGGTGGTTATCGGGCGTGAACCTGCAGACATGGCACTGGCGGCAAATCAACTGATCGCCAGCGGTGGCGGAATGGCGTTGAGCCAGCATGGCAAACTTCTGGCACAAGTTGAAATGCCAATTGCCGGGATGCTTTCCGATTTACCGGCAGAACGGCTGGCGAAAGAATTTAAGAATCTGCGTGAACTCAGCACACAGATCGCCGACTGGGAACCGCCTTACCGGGTTTTCAAAGCTATTGAAGGAACCTGTCTGGCCTGTAATGCAGGGCCACATCTGACTGACCTCGGGCTGACTGACGGCAGTTTGCGTGAAATCGTCAATCCGGTTCTGGAAGTCTGGCCCGATAATGCCTGAGTCGTTCCGGCCTAAAAACACAAAAATGATAGTAAACACAACATTATAAAAACATTTTCAGGGGAGTTTGTATGAGTGAAAGTTCGGTGAAAAATGTTACACCTGCAACTGCCGAAAGTTGGCTGGAACGCCGCTTTCAGTTACTTCAGCGCCAGACTAAAGTAAAAACCGAATGTCTGGCTGGCATAACAGGGTTTCTGGCAGCGGCCTATTTACTGGTTGTCATTCCCGGCTTACTGGCAGTCAGCGGCATGGATAAAGGCGCTGCGACCACGGGCGTCATCCTGGTATTTGTACTGGGATCGCTTCTGATGGCGCTTTACGCCAATCTGCCGTTTATGGTTGGCCCTGGCATTGGAGGCTCCGTGCTGGTGGGGATCACGCTTGCGGGTGACGGCATTACCTGGCCTGTCGCGTTAGGTATCGCCTGCTGGTCAGGCATTTTATTTTTCGTCATGACTGTTTTCGGACTGAGGGAAATCGTCACCCGCTCTGTACCACAGTCGATCAAGCTTGGCCTGACCGCATCAATAGGGATCTTCGTTGCTCTTCTCGGTTTTCGTAATGCCGGGCTGGTGATGGCAAATGCGAAAACTCATGCGCTGGGATTAGGCGATTTTACCGCTCCGGGCGCACTGATTGCCCTTCTCGGCTTACTGGTTGCGGTGGGACTACAGGCGCGTAAGGTTCCCGGGGCTATCCTTTGGGCTATTTTACTGGCAACCGTCGCAGGCATTCCTTTTGGTGTGACGCATCTCCCCGCACAGTGGATTTCTTTGCCCCACTCCGTCACCCCGTTGTTTGCCAAAGTAGACCTTGCTGGCGCATTGAATATCGCTTTTCTGCCTTTCCTGTTCATTTTCTTCGCCTCAGAATTCTTCTCGACAATGGGCACCACGCTGGCTGTCGGTGGCGAAGCCGGATTGCTCGACGAACAGGGTAATATGAAGCACATTAACCGGCCTTTCATGGTTGATTCTATTGCTGCCGCACTTGGCCCGATTGTTGGCATCCCTGCTGCAACAGCGCTGATCGAATCCTCAGCCGCTGCTGAAGCTGGAGGTAAAACAGGGCTGACGGCGCTTGCAGCTGCCGTCATGTTTCTGCTAATGCTGTTGTTTACACCGATCGCATTAATGATCCCCAAAGAAGCGACAGCCCCTGCCCTGATTCTTATCGGTCTGAACATGTTCAGTAATTTACGTAAAGTCGATTTAGCGAATTTCACTGATGCTCTGCCGGTGCTGCTGATGATCATGACTACTTTGATTTCCAATAGCTTTGGTACGGGTATCGCGGGGGGATTATTGTTTTACATCATCATCAAAATAGTCGCGGGTAAAGCGCGGGAAGTCCCCCTGGGGCTTTATATTCTGGCTGTTCCGCTGGTGTACTACTTCGCCACGCTGGTACAGCACTGAGGCAGATAGCGCTAAACCTGCATATCCGCGAGTTTTGATAAGTACCCGTTAAGCAGTTTTTAAAACGTTAAATATTCTTGTACATTCAATGCCAGTACAAAGGAATACTAAACGTCACGGTTTAATAGCGGATATCAAAATGAGAAAAACTATAATCGCCATATTGTTGTTAGGAAGTACTGCATCCACGGCAGCTTTAGCAAAAAATGATTTCGGTAAGGATCTGGATGACCAACTGGCGGACTGTACGAATAAAGCGGAGAGCACTCTGGCCAGCATCGACTGTTACAACACCGGGCTGAAAGCATGGGATGCTCAGTTGAACAAACAATACAAACTGCTGTTAGCTGAGCAACCGGCGGAGTTTCAAGCCTCATTGAAAAAATCTCAAATTGCGTGGATCAATTATCGCGACTCATACCTGGAAGCGATGCAAAACTTCTACAGGCAGCAGAGCGGTACAATCTGGGGGATCACCATGTCAGAAGCGAAGTTACGTGTGACTCGCGATAAGGCAATCGAATTATACAAATTGCGAACAAGCGTAGATATGGAAGGCTGACGGAAAGCGCTTAAGTCGTTGATAAATAGCTTTGTAATAGCGGATTTTGAGAAGGGATGTCAGTAGTTTTGCACAAAAAGACTCAGTGCTTAGAGACAAAATGGTGGAGGCCCTGCCAGCTACATCCCGGCACACACGACACCTGCCATGGCTGCTTCCTTCCGGACCTGACCAAGTTGACAAGTTAGCGTTGCGGGAGAACCAACAGGGCCCCCATTGTCGTTGTCGGCCCCGTTTCTCTGCGAAGAGAATCGAAGCGGTGGGCATTATCTGTGATGACCAGAGCAAAAGCAAGTTAACCGCCGACAACCGTTGTTTTCTTAAGCAATACGCCTGAATCAGGCCGGACAGAACCCCAATTCTTACGTCATACTGTCCGGCAAACACTGAGGAGGATGTCATGTCGGAACCCGATAACTTTCGCCAGCGCGTATTCCAGATTATCGCTGCCATCCCAACCGGGCAAGTCACTACGTACGGTAACGTGGCGCAGCTCGCAGGATCCCCGCGAGCGGCACGTCAGGTCGGTGGTGTATTGAAAAAACTACCGGAAGGCAGCACGCTTCCCTGGCATCGCGTGATTAACCGTCATGGCGAAATTTCCCTGCAGGGAGAAGATTTTAAACGTCAGCGCCAGGCGCTGCTGGCTGAAGGGATTGTCTTTAAGAAAGGCAAAGTCGATTTAGAGAAATACGGCTGGAAATGGTGAGCCAGTACACATAAAAAAGCACCGCCGGAGCGGTGCCTGGATGCCCAACAGGACTTTATCAGTAAGTTGACTGTGATGGCACTGCGCTAATCGGTGCTGGTGAAGTCCCCAGCCCGGGGTTAGACGGGTTGCTCAACGGACCTAAAGCATCCGGTTTAGTGGCAACAGGCACGGCAACAACCGGCACAAGCTGCAGGTCGGCGCGAGTACCCTGACCGTGGTTAATCACTTCCTTGATACTATCAGTGACGAAGGTCATCTGACCATTAACAGTCACAGCAGCGCTCAGCAGAACGCGGGCATTGGGTGCTATATCCTGTGGATTGTACGGCAGGATAAACGTGAACGGCGCCTGTTTACCCTGAGTCCTCGCCACTTTTTGCGAAATTACTCGGGATGGCGCATCCGCAACGGACGCATCGGACAATGTGACTGTCAGAACCGCATCAGGCGGTAAAGCCACACGCTGGTTGATGAACACGCTACCAGACACATTTGGGCCGGTGATCGCAGGTTCAGTGGCCGGGCTGGCCGCTGTATTAACAGGGGGTTGCTGCGCTGGTGCTTCGTGATTCTGCACACACCCGGCAAGAGTGAGAGACAGCGCGGTTCCACCTACTATCTGCCAAAGTTTCATTGATCGTACTCCCTTTTTATTAGTCGCTTGTCGACAAGCTGTAATAAACGCCGACGATGAATTTAGTGACTTTAACCAGCTTACTCATTAATCATGGCACAAAAATCTGAGGCTTTCCTATTTTTGGGCAAACAGATCTTCTGAGCGAACAGAAGATCCACTATGATTAAGAGGTTAGACCTGTAGGTGAAGGCGTATTTCAGAAGATTCCTGCCTGCATTACCCTGAGCAACAAAAGTCGAAATCACCTGTAAAGTTCATGAGGCCGCTATGAGTCAGGCACTAAAAAACCTGCTGGATCTGCTAGATCTGGAAAAAATTGAGGAAGGCCTGTTTCGTGGCCAAAGTGAAGATCTGGGCTTACGTCAGGTTTTTGGTGGCCAGGTCGTCGGGCAGGCATTATATGCCGCCAAGCAAACGGTGCCAGTTGACCGGGGCATCCACTCCTTTCACAGCTATTTTTTACGCCCCGGAGACAGCAGCAAGCCTATTATCTATGACGTGGAAATTCTGCGCGATGGTAACAGTTTCAGCGCACGCCGTGTCAAAGCCGTTCAGCACGGCAAGCCGATTTTCTACATGACAGCGTCATTCCAAAGCCAGGAAAGCGGCTTTGAACATCAGAACACCATGCCTGACGTCCCGCCGCCAGAATCACTGGTGTCGGAATCTGAGATTGCAAAAAACCTGGCACATCTGATCCCGGAAAAATTCAGGGAGAAATTCATCGGCCATAAACCGATTGAAATGCGACCAGTGAAATTCCATAACCCGCTGAAAGGCAGTAAAGAAGAGCCGCACCGTGCCGTATGGTTCCGCGCAAACGGTGAAATGCCAGACGATCTGCGTATTCATCAGTATCTGCTCGGCTACGCATCCGATTTCAATTTCCTGCCAACCGCATTGCAACCCCACGGCATTGGTTTTTTGGAGCCGGGAATGCAGGTCGCCACCATAGACCATTCGATGTGGTTCCACCGACCATTTCGTATGGATGACTGGTTGCTGTACGCGGTAGAAAGCACTTCAGCATCCGGTGCCCGTGGTTTTGTGCGTGGACAATTTTACACTCGTGATGGCGTGCTCGTAGCGTCTACCGTGCAGGAAGGCGTGATAAGGCAAAGGACGCCCGAATAACATTTACGGTACAAAAAACACATTAAAAAGGGGCGATATCAATATCGCCCCTTTTACGTACCATCATTATTTTTCTGTTTTATGCTACTTAATTAGAGAGTTAGCGCACTACTTTCTCTGAAATCTTATTATTGGTTGTAAGCATTTTCGCCGTGGCTGTTAACATCCAGACCTTCGCGTTCTTGTTCTTCCGGAACACGCAGACCTACAATCATGTCAGCCACTTTGTAACCGATGAAGGCCACAACGCCAGACCAGACCAGCGTTACGCACACGCTGAAGAACTGAACCCAGACCTGATGGCCCATGGTCACACCTTCCGCATAACCTACGCCACCCAGAGAGCTGGAAGTGAATACGCCAGTCAGCAGACAACCAACAATACCGCACACGCCGTGAACACCGAATACGTCACAGGTATCGTCCACACGCAGCCATTTTTTCAGTGTAACCACACCCCACAGGCCGGTGATGCCGCCTACCAGACCAATAATCAGAGCACCGCCTACGCCGACAGTACCGCACGCCGGGGTGATAGCAACCAGACCTGCGATAGCACCGGAGCTTGCGCCCAGCAGAGAAGGCTTACCGCGAACCATCCACTCAACAAGTGTCCAGGAGAGGATTGCACCTGCGGTTGCAATAACGGTGTTAAGGAATGCCAGGGCTGCAATGGAGCTTGCCGCACTTGCAGAACCGGCGTTGAAACCGAACCAGCCCACGTACAGGATTGAAGCACCAGTGAAGACCATCGGCAGGTTGTGTGGTTTGAACGCTTCTTTGCCAAAGCCTGCGCGTTTGCCCAGCAGATATGCCCCCACCAGACCAGCGATAGCGGCGTTGATATGAACAACCGTACCACCCGCGAAGTCCAGCGCGCCATCAGCCGCCAGGAAGCCGCCAGCCCAGACCATGTGAGCCATAGGGATGTAAGAGAAAGTCAGCCAAATCACAGTGAAAATCAAAACTGCAGAGAAGCGGACGCGTTCAGCGATGCCACCCACGATCAACGCTACGGTGATACAGGCGAATGAACACTGGAACGCAACATGAATCATCTGGGAGAAGGTGCCAGTAACAGAATCAAGGCCGATACCTTTCATCATCACATTGCTGAAACCGCCGAAGAAGGCGTTACCTTCGCTGAATGCGAGGCTATAGCCATAAAGGATCCACAGGACACAAACTAAAGCGAAGGTCACAATAACCTGAGTCAGCATGGATAATACGTTTTTAGAACGTAATAAACCGCCGTAGAACAACGCCACGCCAGGTACGGTCATGAACAGTACCAAGGCAGTACAGATCATCATAAAGGCGTTGTCAGCGCCGTTTGCGGCTGCCGGTGCTGCTGCCATGGCAAGCGAAGGCAGCAATGCAACTGCGCCAAGCCCCATCATGGATAAAAGTTTTTTCATTATTAACCCACCCCTGTTTCTCAAAACTGTTTTTTCTAAACTGATTTATATCAACGCGATTTATATCAGAGAGAAAGGCCAGAAATTACAGTGCTGCTTCGTCGGTTTCACCCGTACGAATACGGATGACACGTTGCAATTCTGCAACGAAAATTTTGCCATCACCAATCTTGCCGGTGTAGGCCGCTTTGCTGATCACGTCGATCACTTCATCAAGCTGATCGTCAGCGATAGCAATGTCGATTTTTACTTTTGGCAGGAAGTTCACACTGTATTCTGCACCACGATACAGTTCGGCATGACCTTTCTGACGGCCGAAACCTTTAACTTCCGTTACGGTCAGCCCCTGAATTCCAACAGCAGACAGTGCTTCACGCACGTCTTCCAGCTTAAAAGGTTTGATCACCACAGTAACCAGCTTCATATTGCCACTCCTCGAATTAAGGGCTTGCCGCGAGAAACCTCGCGCCCGATACGGAATGGTTAAAGCAAAGGGTGTGCCAGAGTTGAAATCACGTAAATATTCATGCGATTCCCGCGTAATACGGCATTTTCGGATTATTCGTGACCCGGCGCACAGTTGTGAGGGCATATTCAGCCTGACTCTGTGCGCACCATTTAAGTGCCTGGCGCTGCTTTTTAGTGCAGCAAAAGTAAAGCCGGGTGTTTTGCTTGCATGGAATAGGTGCGGGGGACGTTAAAAGGAAGGTTAAAAGGGCAGGAAGAAATGAACTGGCGCAGCAATTAAACGGCGCCAGCTGAAAGATTATACGTTTTCTGTTGCTGAGATAACCGCACCGGTGGAGGCCAGTTCCTGCCCAGCAAGTTGCAACTGATACATCTGATAATACCGGCCTTTTTTCGCCAGAAGCTGGAAATGGCTGCCTTGTTCAACCGCTTTACCCCGATGCAATACCAAAATATTATCGGCATCGACAATCGTTGAAAGACGGTGGGCAATCACCACCAGAGTCGTTTGCTGACGGATAGCCCGTAACGCACGCTGAATGGCCTGCTCGGTTCCGGAATCAATATTGGCCGTTGCCTCGTCAAGGATCAGAATCTCGGGTGCCTGCACCAAAACGCGCGCCATCGCCAGCAACTGTTTCTGGCCCACGGAAAGGTTATTCCCCTGTTCCCCCAAGCGCGTATTCAGACCTTCCGGCATTTCACGCACCAGCGGCGAAAGCTGCACGATGTCCAGCGCATGCCAGACCTGAGTCTCATCAATGTCACGTCCCAATGTCACATTGGCGAACACCGACTCCGCCAGCACTACCGGATCCTGCTGAACCATTGCGATGCCTTTACGCAGGCTGGTATGCGACAGGTCCGCAAGGTTGCGCCCGTCCACACGGATTTCACCTTTATTGAGCGGATAATATCCCATGAGCAAATTCGCCAGCGTACTTTTCCCACTACCGGTATGCCCGACCAGCGCCACAAAACCGCGCGACGGAACATGCAGGGAGATATTTTCCAACACCCATTTATCCTGCTGATAAGCAAAGCTGACGTCCCGGACTTCAACTTCCCCGCTGGTGAGTAATTTGTCATCAGGGCCGTATTGTTGCTGGGTTCTGTCCATCAAATCGAAAATACGTTCACCGGCCACGACCGCCTGTTGCAAAATGGATTGCTGCGAAGTCAGTTCAATCAGCGGTTCGTTGAGGCGCCCGAGATAGTTAATGAACGCGTACAACACGCCCACACCGATTGAGCCTTCTGCACTGAATCCGAAAAGCAGCAACAGGCCACACAGAATCAGAGATGAAAACAGGCTGAGCAATGGACGCAGCAGAAAACCTTCCAGTCTCAACGTTTGCATACGTGCCATATAGTGCGACTGGCTGGCGCGCGTAAGGCGTTCGCCGAATCTTTTCTGCTGACGAAATTGCTGGATGACGTTCATGCCATTAATGACTTCGTTAAAACCGTCATTAATATCCGCCAGATAAGTGCGTACTTTGCGAACAACCGGCGTGCTGTAGATCTGATAAAGCCCCATCACGACAAATACTGCTGGAAAAATGCAAATAGCAACGGAAGCCAGCCGCCAGTCAAGACTGAACATCGCGATCAACATTGCGCCAATCAGGGCAATACTGCGTAAAACTGTCGACACCACGGTCACGTATAAATCGCGGATCACTTCAGTATCATTGGTCACGCGGGAAATAAGCTGCCCGACCGGCTGGGTATCGAATGCACTGAGTGGCTGACGGAGTGCGGCGTCCATAACATCGGTACGTAAACGCTGGACCACGCCGACGGCGGCGCGGTTAAACAACAACGCCTGAAAATAGTGCAGGCTTGCGGCAAGAAATTGCAGGAAGATAAAGCAAAGCGCCAGCAAGCTGACTTTCCCCCACGGCAACTCCCCTTTCGCGACATAGTGATCAATAAAGAAACTGATCAGAATGGGCCCGGTCACCTCCGCCGCAGCGGCAACCCACAACATCACGACTGCATAGGAAAGTGGCTTGCTGTAAGGTTTTCCGTATTTGAGAAGTCGTTTAAGCGTTGGCCACAACTTCTGAATTTTATTGGTTTTTTGTTCAGCCACGTTGTTCCGCCTCCCTTTCCTGAGGCGCGTCGTCCAGAGCAGCCTCAAGCTGCTGATAACGGAACATATCCCGGTACCAGCCGGGCTGTGCAACGAGCCGTTCGTGATCGCCACGCTGCGAAATTCTTCCTTGGTTGAAGACCAGAATTTCGCTCGCTTCGGTCAGGGCTGAAAGGCGGTGTGCGCTGATAATCACGGTGCGGTCACTTCCCCACTGCCGTAAGTTATGCAGGATCTGATGTTCTGTCCGGCCATCAACTGCCGACAGCGCATCGTCAAGGATCAGGATTTCTGCTTTCATCAGCAACGCACGGGCGATGGAAATACGTTGTTTTTGCCCGCCGGAAAGCATGACGCCACGCTCACCGACTTCGGTTTCATATCCCTGGGGCAATCGCAGAATGTCGTCGTGCACGCTGGCAAGCCGCGCTGCTTCTTCAATTTCTTCCTGAGTCGCTTCCGGACGCCCCAGTGCAATGTTTTGCGCCACTGTGTCGGAGAACAGGAAAGGTGTCTGGCTGACAATCGCCAGACGCGCGCGCCAGTCGTCGAGCTGAATATCTTTAAGAGATAACCCGTGGTAGCACACGTCCCCCTCTGTGACGTCGAACTGACGTTGGAGTAGAGCCAGAAGCGTACTCTTTCCAGAGCCGGTCGGGCCGCACAGCCCGAGCATTTTGCCCGGTTGCAGGGAGAACCCGACGCAATTCAGTGCAGACTGATTATTTTCAGGATACTGGAATCGGGTTATCTGAGCTTCGAGCACGGCCCGGCCAGCCGGTAACGGTTTTGTTCCGTCAGCCACAGCAGGGGCTTCCTGCAACAAACTGCGGATACGGCTGTAAGCCGCACTTCCGCGTTCCACGATATTGAACATCCAGGCCAGTGCCAGCATCGGCCAGATCATCAGGCCAAGGTACATGACAAAGCTGGTTAAGCTACCCAGCGTTAGATGGCCATTGACTACCATCCAGCTTCCGCCACCAATCGCCAGCAGATTAGCCATCCCAATTGAAACATAAATCGTCGGATCAAAACGGGCATCAACACGTGCTACACGCAGGTTCTTAGCGCCGGTATCAGCAGCAACGTCAGCGAATTGAGAAGACTGATGATTTTCCAGCCCAAAAGCTTTGATCATCCTGATACTGGTGAGGCTTTCCTGCGCCTGATCATTCAGTGAGGAGAACGCCGCCTGCGCCGTTTTGAAACGGGAATGCAACTGATCGCCATAGCGTTTGATAATGATCGCCATAATGGGCATAGGAACCAGAGAGAGTAGCGTAAGTTCCCAGCTAATCTGAGTTGCCATCACAATCAACACCGCCAGCCCCATGACCAGCGAGTCCACCAGCGTCAATACCCCCTCACCGGCGGCGAAGACGACACGGTCAACATCGTTCGTCGCCCGGGCGATCAAATCACCGGTACGATGGCGCAGATAAAACGCCGGATGCTGGCGGCTAAGTTGACGGAAAAAATCTTGTCGTAATTCGACAGCCAGCTGATAGGAGGCACCAAATAACAAAACACGCCAGACGTAACGCAGCAGATAAACCACAACAGCCGTGCCAAGCATCAGGCCAAGCCATGCGAAAAGTACGCCGTAAGACATTTGTTTGGACGTCACGCCATCGATAATTATGCCTACCAGCTTCGGGGGCAGTAATTGCAAGATAGCGATAATGATCAGCAAGGCCACAGCACCCAGATACCGGCGCCATTCGCGACGGAAGTACCAGCCTAATTGTGCAAACAATCTCACGCAGAATTTTCCATACAAATAATAATGATTTTATTGAGTTAAACGGCCTTCATTAAGACCAGTTTTCTCTTCAGGCCGACAAGGATACCAGAGTTAACCTGCGTTTCTGATGAAACTTTTTACTGCAACTTTTGCATTAAATTGGCAATACGGTGGTCGATTTTATGCGTTCCATCGCAAAACTTGAGGTCACATCATTCAGCCCTGGAATGCCATTCACAAGTCGCTTGTAAAAGTTGTCGTAGCTTTTCATATCGGAAACCTGAACCTGCAGTAAATAATCGTATTCCCCCGCCATCCGGTAAAATCCCAATACTTCAGGGAATGCCTCGACTTGCTGTACAAATCGCTGGTACCAATCGCTGTTGTGATGTTGAGTCTTGATTAGCACAAAAGCGGTCAGGCTCAGCCCCAGCTTCTCGCCATCCAGCAACGCCACTTTTCCACAAATAATACCTTCATCTTCAAGACGTTTTATTCTCTTCCAGCAGGGTGTTGTCGTGAGATTTACAGAATCAGCCAACTCGTTCAGGGAAAGCGTGCAATCTCGTTGCAACAGTGAAAGCAACTTAAGGTCAATTTTATCTATCAAAGCGCCTCCCGGAGAAAATATTTCTATATAAAGAGCATTTCGTGGGTAAAAGGATAACTTATTTCTCTGATGAATACGTTAATCTTTATCCCACCAAAACCACTTTCGTGAGCATGCAACATGCACAACTCCTGGGTTAACCACGCGATCAAAGAAATCGACGCAGATTTTCAGCGTTCTGCCGATACACATTTAATTCGTCTCACACTGAACGATTTTCCCGGGATTTCGTTATATCTGAAGGATGAAAGTACACACCCTTCTGGTAGCCTGAAGCATCGCCTTGCACGCTCATTATTCCTCTATGGACTCTGCAATGGCTGGATCCGTGAGAATACGCCAATTATTGAAGCCTCTTCAGGCAGCACTGCGATTTCCGAGGCCTATTTCGCGCGTCTGCTCGGCCTGCCTTTTATTGCCGTCATGCCAGTCTGTACTGCACCACGCAAAATTCAGCAAATTGAGTTTTACGGTGGTCGCTGCCATTTTGTTGAAAACTCCGGCCAGATTTACGCCGCCTCAGAACAGCTGGCAAAAGAACTAAATGGTCATTACATGGATCAGTTTACTTATGCCGAGCGGGCGACAGACTGGCGTGGAAATAACAATATTGCTGATAGCATTTTCCGTCAGATGTCTCACGAACCGCATCCGGTACCGCGTTATCTGGTCATGAGTGCTGGCACAGGCGGCACCTCAGCCACGCTGGGGCGTTATATCCGCTACCAGGGGCACGACACTGAGCTGGTGGTAGTCGATCCTGAGAATTCTGTCTTTTACGATTACTATCAGCAGCGCGATGCCAGCGTAACTGCGCAATGCAGCAGCCGTATCGAAGGAATCGGCCGCCCGCGCGCCGAGCCTTCTTTTATTCCCAGCGTGATCGACAGCATGATGCAGGTACCTGATGCGGCCAGCGTCGCGACGCTTCACTGGCTGGAAAAAGTGCTGGGCCGCAAAGTGGGGGGGTCAACGGGAACGAATGTCTGGGGCGCGCTGCAACTGGCAAAGCAAATGCGCGAAAATGGCGAGACAGGTTCGATCGTCACGTTACTTTGCGACAGCGGTGAACGCTATCTGAATACCTATTTTGATGAGCACTGGGTCGCGAAGAACATCGGGGATATTTCGGTGTACGCACAGCAGCTTGAAGGTCTTAGCTAATAGCTATAATTCCTCGAAATCATTCGCGCTACAACAAGGCAGCAAATGAACGAATCCCGATGAGCTTACACCAGTAAGTGATTCGGGTGAGAGAGTGCGGCTAACGCAGTTGTAGTTCGAAGGATAAAGAGGAAAAAAGCCGGGACAGATAATCCCGGCTTGCTGCAAAACCTTAATATTCGGGGGAATAGGTGAGGTTTGGTGAGTGCAGCCAGTGTTGCAAAAAGTGAGACACCGCCTGGTTGCGGCAATGGCCGATAGTTTGTAAATGCGGTACTTGTTCTTTCAGCACCGGCAATGCGTTGCCCATAACCAGCCCCATCCCCACGCTTTCCAGCATCTCTTTGTCATTCATAGCGTCGCCAAACGCCATGCATTCAGACATTTCGATACCCAGACCCGAAGTCAGTAAGGCCAGCGCGCTGCCTTTATTGCTGCCCGCAGGCTGCACATCCAGACAATCATGCGCGGAAAAACACAAGTCTAAACGGTCGCCAAAATGCGCTTTCAACTGCGGAACCAGTTTCAGCAGGGTTTCATGCGGTGCGCAAAAACACACTTTGCTGTTGCCTGAATCAGGCAGTGTACGCAGATCCTGTAACTGATAGCGGAAACCACTGAACTGGTGCGGGATAAGCAGAGCAGGATCATCAAGATCCGTAAACCACCCTTCATCCCGGAAAACATGCAGGCTTGCCGGGGTGTCCCATGTCGTATGGAGGAGCTCATGAGCACAGTCGTCGGATAAGTCACTGGCGTGCAAACGATGACCGGACAAATCATGAATTCGCGTGCCGTTGCCAGTAATCAGAAAACCATCCAGTCCGATGTTAGCCAAAATATCTTTCATTTCGAGATAATGGCGCCCCGTAGCAAATGTCAGTTTCATTGGTTTTTCAGCCAACTGGCGCAGCGTCGCCAGTGTTTTTTCGCCCAGGGTATGATCGGGTAAAAGCAACGTGCCATCCATATCAAATGCAGCTAAACGATACATATTTCCTCTCTGAACGGGGATAACTTTCACCGTCAAAGTATGAACCGTGATTTGCGGAACTAATAGTGAACAGTTTATGAATACTGTTCCGGTTTTAGCTCACACTTTGGACGACCGCCTCAAGCCGGACAGCAGAACCTGAGATATGCTGAACAGGTCAATTCACCTTAAAAATAAGGTTCTGTATTTATCGTGCGCCTGCAAAACCGTTTGAATCAGTTTCAGCGCTTATACATGAAAACCGGATCACAACAGGTTCAGTTCACTGTTGCAGAACTGGCTGAAATTTTCTGTTGCAGTGAGCGCCATACCCGTACCCTGCTGGCGCATTTTCAGGATGCTGGCTGGGTCGCCTGGCAGTCGCAAGCCGGACGCGGCAAACGCGCCTCGCTTTGTTGCCTTAAAACGCCTGAAGATTTGCGTGGTGCTTATTTACAAGAATTACTGACAAACGGCGAACATTCTGCGGCTTTACAACTTAGCCAGTTGGATCCGGCACACCTCAACGCATTGCTGGCTCCCCATCTTGGCGGACAATGGCAGGAAGATGCGCCCACGCTACGGATCCCGTATTACCGCCCTCTCCAGTTTCTGGATCCTCTGACACTGACAGGCCGCGCAGAGCAACATCTGGCACATACTATTCATGCGGGTCTGACGCATTTTGTCCCCGGAAACCCGACGCCACAGCCGGATCTGGCTCATCACTGGCAGATCAGCAATAACGGCAAAACCTGGCAGTTTTTCCTGCGCAGCCAGTTGTTCTGGCACAACGGAGAACCTCTGAAAACGTCACAACTGGTCGCACGGTTTCAACAATTGCAGAACTCTGCGCGCGGAAAACATAATCTGGCGTCGGTGAGCAGATTGTCTCAACCGCATGCACTGTGCCTGCAATTTGATTTGGATAAACCTGATTACTGGCTGGCGCACCGGTTTGCCGACCTCAATTGCCTGCTTTCGCATCCTGAAAATCCGCACATTGGCGCGGGTCCGTTCCGGCTGACGCATTTTTCCCCCGAACTGGTCAGGCTGGAACAACATACGCTTTACCCCCTGCAACACCCTTATCTTGCGGCGATAGAATTTTGGATCACACCCCAACTGTTCGCACAGAAGAATAATGTGAGCTGCCAGCACCCCGTCAGGATCATTTTGGGTGAGCAGGAAGAGTTGGCGCGTGTAAAACCGGTCAAACGCAGTACCAGCCTGGGATTTTGTTATATCGCAGCAAATCTTAAACGCGGTGTATTAAATGAAGCCCAGGCGCGAAAAATTATCCGCCTGATCCAGCGCAGCGGTATGTTGGATAACTTGCCTATTGACCATGATCTGGTGAAAACCAGCAAAGAAATGCTGCCCGGCTGGCCCATTCCTCTGCATGACGATATCGACGTTTTCCTGCCGGAACGGCTGAGGCTCCTGTTTCATCCACCAGTGGAGTTTGAACTGGTCGCTCAGGCACTGCAGCGAAAACTGGCCGATGAAGGCTGCACGCTGGAGGTGATTTATCACGAGGGGCGTTTGTGGGAAGACGGAGAATTGTTAAGATCTGCCGATCTGCTGCTTGGCGATCGTCTGATCGGCGAATCTCCGGAAGCCACACTGGAAAACTGGTTGCAGCAGGACCCGCTCTGGCAGGAAATTTTGCGTGAAAACGATTTACGCCGTCAGCAGCAGCGTCTTGACCATATTCAGCAAATCCCGCTAGAAAACCTCCGCGCTGAAGAACTGCGCGATCATTTTTATCAGTGGATGCAAACCGGGATCGTGACGCCTTTATTCAATTATCAGTATCAGGTCAGCGCGCCGCCGCGGATCAGCGGTGTCCAGCTCACGGCGTGGGGATGGTTCGATTTTTGTCAGGCATGGGTTCCGCCACCGTTGTTATCAGAAAACGCGTGAGCGAGCTGTTTCGCTACACTCTGACGATAAAGAAAAGTACCATTAACCTAATTTTACTGCGCCGGACGCAGTCAGTTTCGTAATACAGGTAAACAGAATGAAAAGAGCAGTGGTGGTTTTCAGCGGCGGACAAGACTCAACAACCTGCCTGATTCAGGCATTGAAGCAGTATGACGAAGTCCACTGCGTCACTTTTGACTATGGTCAGCGCCATCGTGCGGAAATAGAGATTGCACAAAAGCTGTCCGTGGAATTGGGCGCCCGCGCGCACAAAGTGCTGGATGTTGGTTTGCTAAATGAACTGGCGGTCAGCAGCCTGACCCGCGATAACATCCCCGTTCCTAACTTTGGCGATGAAAATGACGGCGGCCTGCCGAGCACCTTCGTTCCCGGCCGTAATATTTTGTTCCTGACGCTGGCAGCCATTTATGCCTATCAGATTCAGGCAGAAGCTGTGATTACCGGCGTTTGTGAAACTGACTTCTCCGGTTATCCGGATTGTCGTGATGAGTTTGTGAAAGCGCTGAATACGGCGGTATCGCTGGGTCTGGCGCGTGATGTGCACTTTGAAACGCCGCTGATGTGGCTCAATAAGGCCGAAACCTGGGCGCTGGCGGATTATTATCAGCAACTGGATTTGGTGCGTCATCAAACGCTGACCTGCTATAACGGTATTGCAGGTGATGGCTGTGGCGAATGTGCCGCCTGTCACTTACGCGCTAACGGCCTGCAACAGTATCAGCAGGATAAAAGCGGCGTTATCGCCAGCCTGAAGAAGAAAACCGGCCTGCGTTAATTTATCGTTTCTGATAAGAAACGGGCGATCATCAGACCGCCCGTTTTTGTTTAGTGTGCCCGTGAACAGTCAATGGTCTTCTATTTCCAGCTCGCGTAACCGCTCCAGCAATTCACCTTCCAGCGGCAGTGCTTTTTGGGTCCGCAGATCGATACACACGAACGTTAATGTGGCATCAGCTACCACTTCGCCTTCACAGGTCACCACTTGTTCGAGAACCCCGCTCCGCCCGTTGAGTTGCTGCAGGCTGCTGTCGATACGCAGAACGTCACCGAGCACAGCAGGTTTGCGGTAATTGATGTTGATATTCACCACAATGAACGCGATTTTGTTTTCGCTCATCCACTGAAAGCCGGACTGGTTATCCAGCCATTCCCAGCGTGCTGTTTCCAGAAACTCAAGATAGCGCGCGTTGTTAACATGCTGGTAAACATCGATATGAAAACCGCGAACTTTAATAAACGTATGCATAGTGGTTAAAAAACTCCTGATAATCGCCTGAGGCATACAACCAAACTGGTCAGATGTCTTTAAAGATTAGCAGAAGAAAACGGCGGCAACCGTCAGGGAATTGCCGCCGCGACACCCGTCACAGTTTCAGACGGTCCTTGTTACGCTCGAACAGTGCAGCGCCGATCCCCGGTACTTCGCGCAGTTGCTCGACGTCGGTGAATTGCCCGAGTTCTTCACGGTAGCTGATAATGGCCTGCGCCTTTTTCATCCCAACGCCATTCATCACTTTGGCAAACTCTTCCGCTGTGGCTGTATTGATGCTGACGGTACTTTCATCTGTAACCGCCACCTGTTCCTTTTTCACCTGCGAGCCTGAGACTTTACCTGCTGCCGTCACGGGCGCAGCCGTCGTGGTCACCACGCCGGTGGTGGCATTCGGCGCCGCCTGCAACATCACTGGTAGTGTAGAAAGCCCCAGGGCCAGAGCCAACGAAAGTGAAGTAATGCCTAATTTTTTCATGCTGTATCCTCCATGTGTTTGACAGCACGGAGAGAGTGCATCAGGGCGAAACGGCGAACAATGGGCAGATGTCAAATATGGAAAAGGCCGCGAAAGCGGCCTTTGTTTGTTGCAACACGTTGCAAAACTTTGCGGCGTTTACTGGTTTTGTGCGGCTGAGCCGTATTTGATTTTGGCTTCCTGACGAAGATTTGTCAGCAGCGCATCAAAGGTTACGTTCGAGGAGGTTTGTTGCATCTCCTGATCGAAACGAGTCGCATCAGCTTGCGGTATCACGCCCGGCGTCACAGCATTCAGTTTGACCAGTACACTGTTACCTTTGTCATCCTGAGTCAAACCATATACTGGTTTGTCTTTTTGCGGCTGTGGCAATGCATAGACGTTTTCTTCAAATGCGGAAGGCTGCTGGCTGCGCTGTACTTTCTGCACGGCGCCAAAGCTCAGGCCTGCGGCTTTCATCGCATCATCACCTTTGCCGTCTTTCAATGCAGTCAGCAGTTTTTCACCGTCCATGCGCGCCTGATCTTGTGCTTTCTGGCTTTTCACCAGTGTTGTCACCTGATCTTTCACATCAGCAAAAGGTTTAACACCTTCAGCTTTATGCGCATCGACACGCACCACGAAGGCGCGGTCACCATCGACAGTGATGATATCGGAGTTACTGCCCGGGGAACCGTCCTGACCAATCAGGCCGCCTTCAAAAATCGCCTGCACAACGGGTTTGAAATTGATACCCGCCGGAATTTGATTCTGAGTAAACCAATCGGTATGAACAGCTTTAGAACCCGCTACCTCTTCGGCCGAAGCCAGAGATTCATTGTCATTAGTTGCGGCTTCACTGACTTTCTGCTGCAAAGCATAGTAAGCATCCAGGGACTTTTCTTGCTTAAGCTTGTCAGTAATCGTATTGCGAACGTCAGCCAGCGGTTTCACCTGTTCAGGGGTGACATCATCCAGACGCAAGATGAAGAAGCCACTGTCAGATTTAATCACACCAGAGACCTGACCCTTGGTGGTCAGATTCGCGCTCTTAAATTCCGGCAAAGTGGTTTCAGGTTCCATCCAGCCCAAATCACCGCCTTGTTTTGCACTTAAAGTATCGGTGGATTTGGTTTTCGCCAGTTCTGCAAAATCAGTTCCCTTCTTGAGCTCGGCGGCTACGGCGTCAGCATCAGCCTGGGATTTCAGAACAATAACGCTGTAACGACGGCGTTCAGGCTGTCCGAACTCACTTTTATGCTGGTCATAGTAAGCGCTGATATCGGCGTCTGTGACAACCGTTTTGCCTTGCATTGCCGCTGCATCCATTTCGATGTAGCTGACCTTAACTTGCTCAGGAGAAATAAAGCTGTTTTTGTTCTGGTCGTAGAATGCCTGCAGCTCAGCGTCAGTCACCTGCTGCTTAGCAGCCAGCGTATTGGTGTCCAAAGTCGCAGTCTGGACATCACGGCTTTGCAGAATCAGTTCACCCAGAGATTTACTTTCAACCGGCAGAACGAAATCAGACTGGCCGTAAGCCTGCTCAAGTTGCTGGCTGATTAACTGTTGTTTCATCAGCTGCGCGAAATTATCAGCGCTGTAGCCCATGCTCTGGATGCTTTGCAGATATTTGGCGTTGTCGAAACGGCCATCAGTCTGGAATTGTGGGGTCGCAAAAATCGCATCTTTGATCTGCTGATCGCTGACCGTAATGCCTAATTTTTTGGAATACTGATCCAGCAAAGTGACGTCAATCAGATTGCTCAGGGACTCCTGGCGCAACTGCTGCATATAACCGTCACTGCCCGCCAGCGCAGAGAACTGATCCCCAAGCTGCTGTTGCAGCCGGTTGCGCTGGTTTTGCACCGCCTGTTCCAACTGAGCACGTCCGATTTCCTGACCATTCACTTTCGCTGCATAGTCGCCTGAACCGCCGATCAGGTAGTTGCCCACCCCTGTCAAAATAAAGGACAGAATAATCAGGGCCAGAATGATTTTGAGCACGACGTGATTGGCGGCCGCGCGTAAATTGTCCATCATAGTGTGGCAACACTCCGCTGTAATAAAAAAAGCGCACCGTTTTCGATGCGCCTTGTATCTTACCTTACCAGCCCGATGACGTCAGGTTATTGTTTAACAACCAGACCTGAATGAAAAAGCACCAATAATGCCCCTCACACAGTTTCAACGTCAGTCAGCAGGTAATTAACCGTTAACGGCATCTTTCAGCGCTTTACCTGCACGGAAGCCAGGTACTTTAGCTGCGGCAATGCTGATCTCTTTACCGGTCTGTGGGTTACGGCCGGTACGTGCTGAACGTTCGCGCACTGAGAAAGTACCAAAACCAACCAGAGCTACTTCATCCCCAGCTTTCAGGGTGTCAGTGACAGATGCAAGAACAGCATCTAAAACACGTCCCGCTGCGGCTTTAGAAATATCAGCACCGGCAGCAATTTTGTCGATCAATTGTGACTTATTCACTCTTATCATCCCCTCTTAAAATTCGTTCATCACGCCGCATTTTCCCTACGGACGTGACCGCGCTGCTGTTATATCAATCTTGCCAGAGCTATGCAAGCGACTGAAAGCAGCCTGAAACCCTCTGGCCGTTGACTAAGTTAACGGCACAAAAAAAAGCTGGCAAGTGAGATTTCACCTGCCAGCCTGAGTTTTATTCAACTGTGTTAGTCGGGGTCACTATTTTGCCGCAACCGGCAAGGCACCATAGGCCGGATTTTGCAGTGCGATGTTCAGAACATCATCGATGCGTTTAACCGGATGGATCTCCAGATCTGCCAGCACGTTCGCCGGAATTTCTTCCAGATCACGTTTGTTATCGTCCGGGATCAGAACCACTTTGATGCCACCGCGATGCGCTGCCAGCAGTTTTTCTTTCAAACCGCCGATTGGCAGAACCAGACCACGTAAAGTGATCTCACCGGTCATTGCCACATCTGCACGCACCGGGTTGCCCGTCAGACAAGACACCAGCGCGGTACACATTGCGATACCGGCACTTGGGCCATCTTTTGGCGTTGCCCCTTCAGGTACGTGAACGTGAATATCACGTTTTTCGTAGAAGTCAGGGTTAATGCCCAGTTTGTCCGCACGAGAACGCACAACGGTCAGCGCAGCCTGAATAGACTCCTGCATGACTTCACCCAAAGACCCGGTGTAAGTCAGCTTCCCTTTGCCCGGTACGCAGGCCGTTTCGATGGTCAGCAGTTCGCCGCCCACTTCGGTCCACGCCAGGCCGGTAACCTGTCCCACGCGGTTTTCGGTGTCAGCGCGGCCATAATCGACCTTCTGCACGCCCAGGAAATCTTTCAGGTTGTCGCCGTTGATTTCAATGTGCTTGATGTCTTTATCCATCAGCAATTGTTTGACCGCTTTTCGGCACAGTTTAGACAACTCACGCTCTAAACTACGAACACCAGCTTCACGGGTATAGAAGCGGATAATGCCAATAATTGCGCTGTCATCAACTGAGAGCTCATCTTTCTTAAGCGCATTGCGTTCAAGCTGCTTCGGCAACAAGTGTTGTTTAGCGATGTTCAGTTTTTCGTCCTCGGTATAACCGGAAAGACGAATTACTTCCATACGGTCCAGCAACGGCGCAGGGATGTTCATCGAGTTCGAAGTCGCCACAAACATCACGTCTGACAGGTCGTAATCGACTTCCAGATAGTGATCGTTGAACGCCACGTTCTGTTCTGGATCCAGCACTTCCAGTAACGCTGAAGCCGGGTCACCGCGCATGTCAGATGACATCTTGTCGATCTCATCGAGCAGGAACAGCGGGTTTTTCACCCCCACTTTTGCCATTTTCTGGATCAGTTTGCCCGGCATAGAACCGATGTAGGTACGACGGTGACCACGGATTTCCGCTTCATCACGTACACCACCCAGCGCCATACGCACATACTGACGGCCCGTCGCACGCGCAATGGACTGGCCCAGTGAGGTTTTACCGACACCCGGAGGCCCAACCAGACACAGGATTGGCCCTTTGATTTTGCTGACGCGCGTCTGCACCGCAAGATATTCAAGGATACGGTCTTTGACACGTTCGAGGCCAAAATGATCGGTATCCAGAACTTCCTGGGCTTTGCGCAGGTCTTTTTTCACTTTGCTGCGGGCGTTCCATGGCACCTGAAGCATCCAGTCGATATAACCACGAACAACCGTGGCTTCGGCGGACATCGGCGACATCATTTTCAGCTTTTGCAGCTCAGCTTCGGTTTTTTCACGCGCGTCTTTCGGCATTTTGGCCGCTTCGATCTTGCGTTTCAACGCCTCATGCTCATCAGGCGTGTCATCCATTTCGCCAAGTTCTTTCTGAATCGCTTTCATTTGCTCATTCAGATAGTACTCGCGCTGGCTTTTTTCCATCTGTTTTTTGACACGATTACGAATGCGTTTCTCAACCTGCAACAGGTCGATTTCCGATTCCATCATCGCCATCAGATATTCCAGACGCTCGGTGATATCAAACATTTCCAGCACGGATTGTTTGTCAGCGAGTTTCAATGGCATATGTGCAGCAATGGTGTCAGCCAGACGTGCAGCATCTTCAATGCTGTTAAGCGAAGTCAGCACTTCCGGCGGAATTTTTTTGTTCAGTTTGATGTAGCCTTCAAACTGATTAATTGCTGTGCGAACCAGAACTTCCTGCTCGCGCTCATCCACGGCCGGAGATTCAAGGTATTCAGCCTGGGCAGCAAAATGCTCACCACTGTCAGAAAGTGTAGTGATACGTGCGCGTTGTAACCCTTCCACCAGCACTTTTACCGTGCCGTCCGGGAGCTTCAGCATTTGTAATATTGAGGCAACCGTACCCACGGAGAAGAGGTCATTAACGCCCGGCTCATCTGTTGAGGCTTCTTTCTGGGCCACCAGCATGATTTTTTTGTCGTGATCCATCGCGGCTTCGAGGCACCGAATCGATTTTTCCCTGCCAACAAACAACGGGATCACCATGTGCGGATAAACCACCACATCGCGCAGAGGCAATACGGGGATTTCTATGCGTTCAGAACGCTCAGGGTTCATAGAGCTCTCTCTTAGTTTAGCTTCCGCCAGGTTAAGGAAATCTCGTGAAACACGAGTCAGACGGGTTTCAGCAAGTCGTTAACTGAGTATATGGGGATGAATGTCTGACATTCAACGATAAGAATGTGCGAAAAAAAAATGGGGGACAAAATCCCCCATTTCGTGGCTAACTCTCTGGATAGATTGGCTAATTATTCGCCAGATGCCTGTTGTGCTTCTGGTTTGCCATAAATCATCAGAGGTTCTGACTGACCCGCTATTACGGATTCATCAATCACCACTTTTTCGACATCTTCGAGAGACGGCAGATCATACATCGTATCCAGCAAAGCAGCTTCTACGATGGAGCGCAGACCACGGGCACCGGTTTTACGGACCATGGCTTTTTTCGCAATCGCAGTCAGCGCTTCATCACGGAACTCCAGTTCAACGCCTTCCAGATTGAACAATGCCTGATACTGCTTAGTCAGCGCATTTTTCGGCTCTTTCAGAATCTGAATCAGTGCTTCTTCATTCAGCTCGCTCAGGGTTGCAACCACTGGCAAACGGCCAATGAACTCAGGGATCAGACCAAATTTGATCAAATCTTCTGGTTCTGCCTGCGCCAGCAACTGACCTTCCGTCGCTTTCTGTTCTTTGCCTTTTACTTCCGCGCCGAAACCGATACCGGTATTGGTGTTGATGCGCTGCCCAATCACTTTGTCTAACCCGGCAAATGCACCGCCGCAGATAAACAGGATTTTCGAAGTATCAACTTGCAGGAATTCCTGCTGTGGATGTTTACGTCCGCCCTGAGGAGGAACCGCAGCCACTGTACCTTCAATCAGTTTCAACAGTGCTTGCTGAACACCTTCACCCGACACGTCACGCGTGATGGACGGGTTGTCAGACTTGCGGGAAATCTTGTCGATTTCGTCAATGTAGACAATACCGCGTTGCGCTTTCTGCACGTCGTAATCACATTTCTGCAGCAGTTTCTGGATGATATTTTCGACGTCTTCACCCACATAACCGGCTTCAGTCAGTGTCGTGGCATCAGCCATCGTAAATGGCACATCCAGGAAACGCGCCAGGGTTTCAGCCAGCAGCGTTTTACCGCTACCGGTCGGCCCGATCAGCAGAATGTTGCTCTTGCCTAATTCGATACCATTACTGGTATCGCCATTACGCAAGCGCTTGTAGTGGTTGTAGACCGCCACTGCCAGCACTTTTTTCGCAGGCTCCTGACCGATAACATAATCGTCAAGGTGCTGACGAATCTCATGCGGCGTCGGCAGTGCACTGCGTTCACGGTGTGGCGCGACTTCTTTGATCTCTTCGCGAATAATGTCGTTACATAAATCGACACACTCATCGCAGATATACACTGACGGCCCGGCAATCAGCTTACGAACTTCATGCTGGCTTTTGCCGCAAAAAGAGCAGTACAGCAGCTTTCCTGAACCGTCTTTGCGCTTATCTGTCATCAGTAAACCTCTTCTTTAATATCAGTCCCGCAGCGTAGTAAACACCACGGCACGACCCTATTACACAACAGCCGCATGATTGGCTGATGTCTGTTCATTCCTGTTATTACTCATTACAGGCAGGCTTTTGATCACTCCGGCTCTGCCCGTGAGACGTCCGTATGAGTATAACTATAGACCATCAGCCCGGCAGAAATAAGCCGTCAGGCGCGATGGGTAAATACAGAATCGACTAACCCGTACTGTACAGCCTCATCAGCGGACAAGAAACGATCGCGCTCAGTGTCACGCTCTATTTCTTCAAGAGATTTGCCCGTATGTTTCGCCATCAGTTCGTTCATGCGGGATTTCACTTTCAGAATTTCTTTTGCATGAATTTCAATGTCCGTTGCCTGCCCCTGGAAACCGCCCAAAGGTTGGTGAATCATCACGCGGGAGTTCGGCAAACAGAAGCGTTTACCTTCTGCGCCGGCGGTCAGCAGAAACGCCCCCATAGAGCAAGCCTGTCCCATACAAATGGTGCTGACATCCGGTTTGATGAACTGCATGGTGTCATAAATCGACATACCGGCAGTGATCACACCACCCGGCGAGTTAATATACAGATAAATGTCTTTTTCCGGACTTTCTGCTTCCAGGAACAGCATCTGGGCAACAATCAGGTTAGCCATATGATCTTCAACCTGACCCGTCAGGAAGATAATGCGTTCCTTAAGCAGGCGGGAGAAGATGTCGTATGAACGCTCGCCCCGTGAAGTTTGCTCAACCACCATGGGTACCAACGCCATGTTTGGTGCAAATTGTTCTCTTTCACCACTGTATGACATAACCGTCTCCTAATAGATTCTGTTTGGCGCTCTTTAAAACCGATTCTACTTGAGATAGGCACACATGACTATGCTCAAGCGGCCAAGTCGCCATTTACACGCCTGACGGTCTTTATCAGTCAGATTTTAACTACAAATTTACCTGGGATTGTCACTATTAATTGGGGGATTTAGCCCCTTTTTTCAAGCCCACGGAAATATTTCTTTTCTTTCATTCGTTCTGAACAGTGAAATACCATCCTGGCGGAGAGCACTGAGCAGTTTCTACGTGAGCTGTGCTTTATCTTGATAAATATAGTGCAAAAACAACAACCAAAAACAAAAATACCTGATTTTCAGGAAATAAAAAGCCCGCAGTAAAAACCGCGGGCTTTGGAAGCGAACCTTTCTACAAGTTCAGCAACGTGCAATATAATTATGCAGGTTGAGTCTGGTTCATCAGTTCAGTAAAGGTAGTGGCTTTTTCAGTCACTTTCGCTTTAGACAACAGAGTTTCGACCGCTTGTTCTTCCAGCGCGACGTTACGCATGTTGTTCATCAGCTCTTTGTTTTTGCTGTAGAACTCAACTACTTCCTGTGGATCTTCGTACGCAGAAGCCATTTCTTCGATCAGTGCTTTAACGCGATCTTCGTCAGCTTTCAGTTCGTGCTGGCTGATCACTTCACCCAGCAGCAGACCAACAACAACGCGGCGTTTAGCTTGCTCTTCGAACAACTCGCGTGGCAGTTCCAGCGCTTGTTTTTCGTTGCCACCAAAACGCTGTGCAGCCTGGCGACGCAGAACGTCAACTTCACCGTCGATAAGTGCAGATGGCACGTCGATTTCGTTAGCGCTGACCAGACCGTCGATTGCCTGAGTTTTGATGCGGTTACGTACAGCACCTTTCAGTTCGCGTTCCATGTTTTTACGCACTTCAGCACGCAGACCTTCAACGGAACCATCAGCCACGCCGAAACGTTTGATGAATTCTGGTGTCAGTTCTGGCAGCTCACGCTCTTCAACTTTCTTCAGGGTAATCGCGAACTTAGCCGCTTTACCTTTCAGGTTTTCAGCGTGGTAATCTTCCGGGAAGTTTACGTCGATGACGAATTCTTCACCCGCTTTGTGACCGACCAGACCGTCTTCGAAGCCTGGGATCATGCGACCCTGGCCCATAGCCAGTACGAAATCAGAGGCTTTACCGCCTTCGAATTCTTCACCGTCGATAGAACCGGAGAAATCAACGGTAACGCGGTCTTCAGCAGTTGCTGCAGCGTCAGTTTCTTTCCAGTCAGCTTGTTGCTTACGCAGAGTTTCCAGCATGGTATCAACATCAGCGTCGTTAACTTCAACGACAGGTTTTTCAACTTCGATGTTTTCCAGATCTTTCAGCTCAACTTCCGGGTACACTTCAAATTCTACGGAGAAATTGAAGTCTTCACCCTGCTTGTACTCACCCGGGATGTAGTTAGGTGCGCCAGCTGGATTGATTTTTTCTTTGATGATCGCATCAACAAAGTTGCGTTGCATCAGATCACCCAGTACGTCCTGACGTACTGACGCGCCGTAGCGCTGTTCGATGATGTGGCTTGGTACTTTGCCCTTACGGAAGCCGTCAATACGTACTTTTTTAGAGACGTTGATCAGTTCACTGCTCACTGCTTTTTCAATGCTTTCAGCAGGAACAGTAATCGTTACGCGGCGCCCAAGGCCTTGAGTGGTTTCAACAGAAACTTGCATCTTGTTACCTCAAAAAAAAATCACAGTGCTCGGTCAACTCCAGAAGTCGTTCTCAAGATGAGAAGCAGCATCGAAGAAAGCGCGAACTTACCTTGAAAACGACTTCTAAGAACCGGGACAGTTCTGTATCAGAACGTAGCCCTGTATTCGAGAGCGTCCGAAACCATTCCGGAAAAATTAGACGCGACATTATAGCGGCGCAGACGCATTGAGTCGAGGACGGTATCTGTTGCGCGGGAGGGAAACTCACACGGGACTCGATCCTTCGAAAAATGCGGTCGATGCCAGGGAGTTACCCTTGCCGCCTGTCCGTCAGAGGAAAAACAAAAACGGCCCGAGGGCCGTTTCTTGAAATTCGCATCTACTAATACCGCATCTGGCGAGGAAAATTCCAGTGTTACCGCACCAAACATCGATATTTGTGCCTTTTGTGAATCAGATCGCGACAATCAGGCCATTGTGCCCGCACCACGGCATGAAGGTGAAGCAAGGACTGTATCCTGTAAACCTTCCCACTCTTTCAGAGTATAGGTATGCAATGCCAGTGCATGTACGCTGCCAGCAAGCTCTTCACTGAGTCTCCCGTAAATTGCCCGATGCCGTGCCAGAAAACGCTCACCCACAAACTTATCCGTCACCATGACAACCTTAAAATGGCTTTCAGAACCTGCAGGGACATTATGACGATAGCTTTCGTCAGTCACTTCCAGAAACGCAGGTTCGAATGCTTCAACTAATTTTGCTTCTATTTGCTCACGAATCATAGCAATCTCCTTACACCGCATCAGTTGAGAACTGCGCCTTTCTGGTACACCTATCTCTTTATAATGATAGGCGGCTTTCCAGATTCTTCGCACATCCGAATAATAAATTTCTGTGGCAGGTTGATAAAAATGCCGCTCAGTCTGTCAAAGAAACGACTGCTTCGCCACGGATGAAGGAAGCGGCCTTGCACTTTGCGACCTATTTGCTGAAAAAAAACGCAAAAAACACGTTTTCCGGATTGTTGGGACTTCCCCCGGCAAATGGCAATGTTATGATGTCGGCAAAATTTTGAGCACTATTCCCTTATTAATATTGAGAAAATACACATGTTAAAGAAAATTATTTTCCCTGTTCTGGCGATGTTCATGCTGGCGGGCTGTGCCACCAGCACCAACACGCTGGATGTTTCTCCGAAAATTGTTCTGCCTTCACAGGATCCTACCCTTCAGGGCATCACCATCAGCATCAACGGGGCTGACCAGCGTCAGGATCAGGCACTGGCAAAAGTGAACCGTGACGGCCAGCTGATTTCACTGACGCCATCGCGCGATCTGCGTTTCCTGTTGCAGGAGTCGCTGGAGAAACAAATGACCGCACGTGGTTATATGGTAGGTGCTGACGGTGCAGTTGATCTGCAGATTGTCGTAAATAACCTGTATGCAGATGTTCAGGAAGGTAACCTGCGTTACAACATCACCACGAAAGCAGACATCTCAATCATTGCTACCGCGAAAAACGGCAGTAAGCAGGTGAAAAACTACCGCTCGACGTATAACGTTCAGGGCGCGCTTTCCGCCACCAACGCTAAAATCACCAACGCGGTTAACACCACGCTGGGTGATGTCATCAGTGACATGGCGTCAGACACCAGCATCAGCGACTTCATCAAGGCTAACGCCCGATAAGCTCCGGCTGAAACCTGTGTGACCTATTCTGCCCGGCCAGTCCGGGCAGAATGCTTTTCAGAACAAGCATTCCTTCCTTTATTCTCCCCGCTTCCTTTATTATGCCCCTGCGTCACTCTCTCACCGGTTCGCAGGAACACATTTTCATGATCAGTCAGTACTTTAAGATTTTCACGCAACGCAATACCGTCATTTTGCTGCTTCTGGGCTTTGCTTCCGGCCTACCGCTGGCGCTGACGTCCGGCACCTTGCAGGCGTGGATGACCGTCGAAAATGTCGATCTGAAAACTATTGGGATTTTCTCGCTGGTCGGCCAGGCCTACGTGTTCAAATTCCTGTGGTCGCCGATGATGGACCGCTATACCCCGTCATTTCTCGGGCGCAGGCGCGGGTGGCTGATCCTGACGCAATTGCTGCTAGTCGCAGCGATTTTCGCCATGGGATTTATGGATCCCGGTAAAGATTTGTTCTGGCTGGCGGCGCTGGCGGTGCTGATTGCTTTCGCATCGGCTTCGCAAGACATTGTATTCGACGCGTATAAAACGGATTTGCTGCCGCCTGAAGAACGCGGAAATGGTGCCGCAGTTTCCGTGCTGGGCTATCGTCTGGCGATGCTGGTTTCCGGCGGGCTGGCGTTATGGCTGGCTGACCGTTATCTCGGCTGGCAGCACATGTACTGGCTGATGGCGGTGCTGATGCTGATGGGCGTTTTCGCCACACTGATATCGCCGGAACCGCAAAATTCTCAACCTGCACCGCGCACGATTGAAATGGCCGTCGTGGCGCCTCTGAAAGACTTCTTTGGGCGCAACAACGCCTGGCTGATTTTACTTCTCATCGTGATGTACAAAATGGGCGACGCGTTTGCGGGCAGCCTGAGCACCACATTCTTAATTCGCGGTGTCGGGTTTGACGCCGGGGAAGTCGGGCTGGTGAACAAAACGCTCGGCCTGATGGCCACGATTATTGGCGCGCTTTTTGGCGGAATGCTGATGCAGCGTCTGAGCCTGTTCCGCGCGTTGATGCTGTTTGGTATTTTGCAGGCAGTTTCAAACGCGGGTTACTGGATCCTCGCCATTACAGATAAAGATTTGTATACCATGGGCGCGGCGATTTTCTTCGAAAACCTGTGCGGCGGGATGGGAACGGCGGCGTTTGTAGCCCTGCTGATGACGCTTTGCAACCGTTCGTTCTCGGCAACACAGTTCGCCCTGCTCTCTGCACTTTCTGCGGTGGGCCGTGTCTATGTGGGTCCGATTGCTGGCTGGTTCGTGGAAGCTTACGGCTGGCCATGGTTCTATCTTTTCTCAATTGTTGCCGGCGTTCCGGGGTTGCTCTTGTTAGCGGTTTGCCGCCAGACGCTCGAATACACCCAGAAAACGGACACTTTCCTGCCGCGCATTCACTTTGCCAAACCTTACAGCTGGGCGTTACGCTGCATGCTGGGCGGGAGTTTGCTGCTGGTAGCGTGGCTGGTGACGCTGATTGTGAACAGTTTAGGCTGGGCGTCATGGCATGGTTTTACCGGAATTTTGCTGGAGGCGGGCGTTTTCGTTTGTCTTATCGGTATTATTTTAGGCAGTTTGCTCGACTTTTTATCCTTACGCCGCACCGCACGTTCCTGATTTATCGCCATTCATTATGAAAATGAATGGCGCATTTCATTTAACAAATGATCAATAAATATCACTCAATAAATTAAATTCCGAAAAAATAATATTTATGATGATAATTTTTCGCTGACTCTTTTGATGCGTTTTATTTCACTTTATTAACACATTAATTTAACATTAATTAAACCTGCTGCCGGGATATCGCACAACAATAATAATGCGGAAATCTGTCAGTCCTTGTTTTTCATCACTATAGAAAAAAATCTATACGCAACATATTGTTGTCCACTGTAAATTGTCACGATCCGTGACATGTGTGACTGCGTTAACATAAAGTGTCAACAGCGCTTTGACACTTGTTTAAGCATGTTTACAGTCCTGCAACCTTCCCGTAAAATGCCCGCACACCTGAAGCGACAATAGAGCCCTAGTTATTGAGGTCGTTAGATGAGACTTAAGAAATACAATAAAAGTATTGGGATGTTGTCCTTATTTGCCTCCGCGTTAATGTTGAGCGGCTGCAATACGGCATTGATGGATCCCAAGGGAGCAATTGGACTTGAGCAGAGAACGCTGATTTTAACAGCGATTGGTTTAATGCTGATCGTCGTTATCCCAGTTATTATCATGGCGTTTGCATTTGCCTGGAAGTATCGCGCTTCCAATACAAATGCAAAGTACAGTCCTGATTGGTCCCACTCCAACAAAATTGAAGCCGTCGTCTGGACTGTTCCAATTATTATCATTGCCATCCTGGCAACGATTACCTGGAAAACCACCCACTCGCTTGACCCGTTCAAGCCAATCGTGACTGACCAAAAACCGATGACGGTTGAAGTTGTTTCTCTGGACTGGAAATGGTTGTTCATTTATCCGGAGCAGGGCATCGCAACTGTTAACGAACTGGTTATTCCTAAAGATGTGCCTGTTCAGTTCAAAGTCACTTCAGACTCTGTGATGAACTCGTTCTTCATTCCTCAGCTCGGCGGACAGATTTATGCGATGGCCGGTATGCAGACTCAATTGCATTTGATTGCAAATGAAGCCGGTACCTACAAAGGCATCTCAGCAAGCTTCAGCGGCCGCGGTTTCTCTGGCATGAAGTTCAACACCATCGCGACCCCAACCCGTGCCGATTTCGACACCTGGGTAGCGAAAGTGAAAAGCGCACCGAACCAGCTGGCAACCACTGATGACTTCAACAAACTGGCTGCGCAGAGCATCGACAACCCGGTCGAATACTTCTCTGTTGCTAAACCGGGTCTGTTCAAAGAAATCATTGGCAAATACTCCATGCATGACATGAAGGCCGCGCCAGAAGGTCATACCATGCCAATGCCTGCAGGCAGCGACATGAAAGGCATGGATATGGGTGGACAGTCTCACGCAGCCGGAGCCGAGGAATAAACGATGTTCGGAAAATTAACGCTTGATTCGGTTCCGTATCATGAACCGATTATCATGGTCACCGTTGCCGCGATTATTATTGGTGGCCTGGCAGTCGTTGCCGGTATCACCTATTTCGGCAAATGGAAATACCTGTGGACCGAGTGGCTGACCTCAGTCGACCACAAAAAATTAGGTATCATGTACATCATTCTGGCTTTCGTCATGCTGTTGCGTGGCTTTGCCGATGCCATCATGATGCGTAGCCAGCAGGTGCTTGCCTCTGCGGGTGAACCTGGCTTCCTGCCACCTCATCACTACGACCAAATCTTTACCGCGCACGGCGTGATCATGATCTTCTTCATGGCGATGCCTTTCGTAATCGGTCTGATGAACGTCGTCGTTCCTTTGCAAATCGGCGCACGCGACGTGGCATTCCCGTTCCTGAACAACGTCAGCTTCTGGTTCACCGCTGCTGCTGTGGTCCTGATCAACATCTCTCTGGGTGTGGGTGAGTTCGCACAGACCGGCTGGTTGGCCTATCCGCCGTTGTCCGGTAAGGAATACAGCCCGGGTGTCGGGGTCGATTACTGGATCTGGAGTCTCCAGATATCCGGTGTCGGGACCTTGCTGACCGGTGTTAACTTCTTTGCGACCATCCTGAAGATGCGCGCTCCTGGTATGCCGCTGATGAAAATGCCGGTATTTACTTGGGCCGCACTCTGCACCAACGTGTTGATTATCGTGTCCTTCCCGATTCTGACCGTGACGGTTGCACTGCTGACTTTAGACCGTTATCTGGGCACCCATTTCTTCACGAATGATATGGGCGGCAACATGATGATGTACATCAACCTGATTTGGGCCTGGGGCCATCCGGAAGTGTACATTTTGGTTCTGCCAGTCTTCGGTGTGTTCTCGGAAGTTACCGCGACCTTCTCCAAAAAACGTCTGTTCGGTTACACCTCGCTGGTATGGGCAACCATCGCCATCACCGTGTTGTCGTTCATCGTTTGGCTGCACCACTTCTTCACCATGGGTTCAGGCGCTAACGTCAATGCCTTCTTCGGCATCATGACGATGATCATTTCTATCCCGACCGGGGTAAAAATCTTCAACTGGCTGTTCACCATGTATCAGGGCCGTATCACACTCAACGCCGCAATGCTGTGGACCGTTGGCTTCATCATCACCTTCTCTGTGGGTGGTATGACCGGCGTTCTGTTGGCGGTTCCGGGTGCTGACTTCGTGCTGCACAACAGCCTGTTCCTGATTGCCCACTTCCATAACGTTATCATCGGTGGTGTGGTCTTCGGTTGCTTCGCAGGTCTGACTTACTGGTTCCCTAAATCCTTCGGCTTCACGCTGAACGAAAAATGGGGTGTGCGTTCATTCTGGTTCTGGATCATCGGCTTCTTCGTTGCGTTCATGCCACTGTATGCACTGGGCTTTATGGGGATGACCCGTCGCGTCAGCCAGAATATCGATCCTGAGTTCCACCCGCTGCTGGTTGTTGCTGCGTGCGGTGCTGCTCTGATTGCTATCGGTATCCTGTGCCAGCTGATCATGATCTTCGTTTCTGTTCGCGACCGTGACCAGAACCGTGATCTGACCGGTGACCCGTGGGGTGCACGTACGCTGGAGTGGTCAACCTCTTCTCCTCCTCCGTTCTACAACTTCGCTATCGTGCCGCAAATTCACGACCGCGATGAGTTCTGGGACATGAAAGAGAAAGGTACCGCTTACAAACAGCCTGCAAAATATGAACCGATTCATATGCCACGTAACAGCGGCGCCGGTTTCATCATCGCTATGCTGAGTCTGGTTTGTGGTTTCGCATTAATCTGGGATATCTGGTGGCTGGCGGCAGTGAGCTTCATCGCACTGGCTGCGACCTGGATTGCGAAAAGCTTCGACGAAGATGTTGATTACTACGTGCCCGTTGAAGAAGTGGAACGTATTGAGAATCAACATTATGAACAAATCCGTAAAGCAGGTGTGAAACATGGCAACTGATACTCTGACTCACCACGATGAGGCCCATGCTGAGCATGGGCACCACGACGCAGGTGCAACCAAAGTCTTCGGCTTCTGGATCTACCTGATGAGTGACTGCATCCTGTTTGCGAGCCTGTTCGCGACGTATGCAGTACTGGTAAACGGGACTGCTGGCGGTCCCTCTGGTAAAGACATTTTTGAACTGCCGTTCGTGCTGGTAGAAACCTTCTGCCTGCTGTTCAGTAGTATCACTTACGGCTTTGCAATGCTGGCCATGAATAAGGGTAACAAAGCCGGCGTTAACGGCTGGTTGTTCCTGACTTTCCTGTTCGGTTTAGGCTTCATCGGGATGGAACTCTATGAATTCCATCACCTGATTGCTGAAGGCTATGGCCCGCAGCGCAGTGGTTTCCTGTCTGGCTTCTTTGCCCTGGTCGCTACCCACGGTCTGCACGTGACCTGCGGTCTGATTTGGATCCTGACCATGATGGTTCAGGTTTCACGTCGCGGCCTGACTGAAGTGAACAAAACCCGTCTTATGTGCCTGAGTCTGTTCTGGCACTTCCTGGACGTGGTGTGGATCTGCGTGTTTACCGTTGTTTATCTGATGGGAGCGATGTAATGAGTCATTCTGCTACTTCCCATGGTGGTGCAAGCCACGGCAGCCTGAAGTCATATGCAATTGGCTTCATCCTGTCGGTTATCCTGACGGTGATCCCGTTTGCTATGGTCATGACTGACACAGCATCACATTCACTGATTCTGGGTACGGTGGTTGCTTCTGCAATCATCCAGATCGTTGTCCATCTGGTGTTCTTCCTGCACATGAATACGTCGTCGGAAGAGCGCTGGAACCTGGTGGCACTTCTGTTCACCGCTGTGATTATCTTTATCGTCGTTGTGGGCTCATTGTGGATTATGTATAACCTCAACCTCAATATGATGGTCAGTTAAAGAGCCGAGCTGCACGTGATGATTAAGCAATACCTGCAAGTAACGAAACCAGGAATTATTTTCGGCAACTTAATTTCTGTCATCGGGGGATTCCTCCTTGCTGCTAAAGGCAGCATCGACTTCCCACTCTTTCTCGCCACGCTGGTGGGTGTTTCGCTGGTTGTCGCATCAGGTTGTGTATTTAACAACTTCATCGACCGCGACATCGACCGGATCATGGAAAGAACGAAGAACCGGGTCCTGGTGAAAGGGCTTATTCCGCCGAAAACAACCCTGGTTTACGCGACCATTCTGGGTATTGCGGGCTTTGCGTTGTTGTATATCGGAGCCAATCCGCTGGCAATGTGGCTGGCGGTTATGGGCTTTGTGATTTATGTCGGCGTTTACAGCCTGTACATGAAGCGCAACTCGGTATACGGCACGCTGATCGGCAGCTTGTCTGGCGCAGCGCCACCGGTGATTGGTTACTGTGCCGTTTCCGGCCAGTTTGACACCGGTGCAGCGATCCTGCTTCTGATTTTCAGCCTGTGGCAGATGCCGCATTCGTACGCGATTGCCATCTTCCGCTTTAAAGATTATCAGGCAGCAGGCATCCCGGTTCTGCCGGTGGTGAAAGGCATCTCTGTCGCCAAGCATCATATTACCGTCTACATTCTGGCGTTTATGATTGCAACACTGATGCTGACGCTGAGCGGTTACGCAGGGTATAAATACCTGATCGTTGCCGCGGCAGTCAGTATCTGGTGGCTGGGCATGGCACTCAGGGGTTACAAAACGGAAAATGACGTGCTTTGGGCGAGAAAGCTGTTTGGTTTCTCTATCATCACGATCATGTCACTTAGCTTCATGATGTCAGTGGATTTTAATTCTGCACCGGCGTCATTGCTGACCTACGTTTGGTAATGTCTGTTGTTATCCTAACACGCTGAAATCATTGCAAAAGGCCAGTAGCGATACTGGCCTTTTCTTTTCCTCAGCAAGACACGTGAATCCCGTAATATCTGCTAAAGATCCATCGTTTTACCCGACCTGACTAAATCACTAAAATGTCGGATTGTTATTTTGAGGTAGTAATGTGAACGATAACCAGATGACCCCGCAGGAAAGTCGGGCTACATGGGGGCTAGGGACAGTATTTTCATTGCGCATGCTTGGCATGTTCATGGTTCTGCCGGTGCTTACCACTTACGGTATGAAGCTCTCCGGCGCCAGCGAAACACTGATCGGTATCGCCATCGGTATTTATGGGCTGGCTCAGGCTGTCTTCCAGATCCCATTTGGACTGCTTTCTGACCGCGTCGGCCGCAAACCGTTGATCGTCTTCGGTCTGGTCATCTTCTGTATTGGCAGCATCGTTGCGGCCTCCACCGAATCTATCTGGGGCGTGATCATTGGCCGTGCCCTGCAGGGCTCCGGCGCGATTGCCGCCGCAGTGATGGCTTTGCTTTCTGACCTGACCCGCGAGCAAAACCGCACCAAGGCGATGGCGTTTATCGGCATCAGCTTCGGGATTACCTTTGCGATCGCAATGGTTCTTGGCCCGATCATTACCCATGCGTGGGGCTTACACGCGCTGTTCTGGGCGATTGCCGTCCTCACCATTCTGGGCATTATCATTACGCTTGCCGTAGTCCCCTCCCCTGCCACGCATATTCTGAACCGTGAATCGAGTATGGTGAAAGGCAGCTTCGGCAAGGTGCTGGGCAACGCCAAACTACTGAAGCTCAATTTCGGCATTCTGTGTCTCCATATCCTGCTGATGTCGAGTTTTGTGGTGTTACCGCAAGTGATGGAACACGCAGGTTTCCCGCCAAGCGAACACTGGCGCGTTTACCTGATCACTATGCTGACGTCTTTCGTGGCCGTCATTCCGGTCATTATCTACGCCGAGAAAAAGCGCCACATGAAGCAGGTTTTCATGGGTTGCGTGGTCGTGCTGTTGCTGGCTGAAATTGTGCTGTGGGCCGCCGGTCTGCATTTGTGGGCTGTGATTGCCGGTATCCAGCTGTTCTTCCTGGCGTTTAACGTGATGGAAGCCATTCTGCCGTCGCTTATCAGCAAAGAATCTCCGGCAGGATACAAAGGCACCGCGATGGGCCTGTATTCCACCAGCCAGTTTATCGGTGTGGCGATCGGCGGGAGTCTGGGCGGATATGTTTTCGGTCACGCCGGTGCCGGTGCGGTTTTCCTGGTGTGCGCAGCGATTGCCGTTGTCTGGCTGTTCGTGAGCGCCACAATGACCGAGCCGCCGTATGTCAGCAGCCTGCGTATTACGCTGTCTGAACTGGCCGTGAAAGACTCCGCCCTTCAGGCACGCATTCTGGCTCAGCCGGGCGTGGCAGAAGCCGTGGTGGTTCCGGAAGAATTCAGCGCTTACGTGAAAGTCGATACCAAGCAAACCAACCGTAAGGCGCTCGAACAACTGGTCAGTCTTGCCTGATTTGAGTGACAAAAAGGTGTGCTTATGAAAATGGCACACCTTTTCATTTTTATACCCGCCGCTGTGATACCCCTCACTTAAAAAATTTCCCCAATCGTTATCCTCAGGAATTCCTTAACAAAAATTTTGTCAGTGATGACGGCCTTACGGCCTTTTGAGGATCCTATGAAAACGTATGCTTTAGTCGGTACTGGCGGGCGTTCAGGTTTATACATTGAAGCGATTACCGGTAAATATCGCCACAATGCGAAATTTGTCGCTTTCTGCGACACCAACCAGACGCGAATGGATTATGCGAATCAGCAACTGGAGCAAAGCGGTATTGCCCGGGTCTCCACCTGGAAAGCGTCTGATTTCAATACGATGCTCGACGAAACTAAACCGGATATTGTCATTGTCACCAGCATGGATCGCACGCATGACGACTATATCGTGCGCGCCCTGCACGCCGGTTGTGACGTCATAACCGAAAAACCGATGACCATTGATGAAAACCGGGCGCTGCGCATTCTCGACGCCGTCGACGCCACGGGTTATCAGGTTCGCGTCGCGTTCAATTACCGCTACGCGCCGCATCACAGCAAAATCCGCGAACTGCTCCAGCAGGAAACCATTGGCGAAGTGCTTTCCGTGCATTTCGAATGGCTGCTCAATACTGAACACGGCGCCGACTACTTCCGTCGCTGGCACCGCGAGAAACGCAATTCCGGTGGCCTGCTGGTGCATAAATCCACACATCATTTTGACCTGATGAATTTCTGGCTCAACAGCACGCCGGAGAAAGTCTATGCGCAGGGGGATTTACGTTTTTACGGTAAGGAAAACGCCGAGAAGCGCGGCGTGAAAGATTTCTATCCGCGTGCTCACGGCTACAAACAGGCGCAAAACGATCCTTTTGCTCTGCATATGGCGGACAATCCGCAGCTCAAGGCGCTGTATCTCAATGCCGAACACGAAGATAACTATTTCCGCGATCAGAACGTTTTCAGCGACGGCATCAGTATTGAGGACACGCTGTCGGTACTGGTGAAATACCAGAACAAAGTGCAGCTCACCTATTCCCTGAACGCTTATCTGCCGTGGGAAGGCCTGAACGTGGTGTTCAACGGGACGAAAGGCCGTATCGAGATGAAAATTGTCGAAATGTCTTACGTGAATGCGGGCGGTAAACGGGAGAACGAAGGCAGTATTGAAAAAGCGGAAATCACGGTTTATCCGTTGTTTGCGAAACCGTGGCAGGCGCAGTTCCAGCTTGGAGAAGGCGGTCATGGCGGAGGCGATAATGCGATGCTGGAAGATCTCTTCGGTGAACGCAAAGACGACCCCTTAAAACGCGCCGCCGATCACCGTGCTGGCGCCATGTCGATCCTGACAGGGATCGCCGGAAACCTGTCGATGCAAACTGACCGGCCGGTTTACTTCAAAGACTTCGAACTGGTTAAACGCCTGCGCCAGAAGAAATAGCGCCCGTAAAAAAGGGACGCAATAAGCGTCCCTGTCTGAATAATGAATAGCCAAGCAATTCGTGTTGTGGGAAGGCGGCAACCGAAGGGATCCGATGAGCTTACACGGGTAAGTGATTCGGATCCCGGAGAGAAGCCAACGCATCCACAGCGCGAAGTGCGAAGGCTATCAGTCGCGAAAGTTTTTGAACTGGAACGGCTGGCCTAAATCCCCGTTGCGGATCAGCGCCATGACGGCCTGCAAGTCATCGCGGGCTTTACCGGTGACACGCACTTCATCACCCTGAACCTGCGCCTGCACTTTAATCTTACTGTCTTTGATCAGCTTGACGATTTTCTTCGCCAGCGCCGATTCAATTCCGGAATGCAGTTTGGCTTCGAGGCTGTAGGTTTTGCCGCTGTGCTCCATCTGCTCAGGAATTTCCAGTGCGCCGCCTTCAATGCCACGCTTGGCCAGCTTTTCACGCAAAATATCCACCAGCTGATTCACCTGAAAATCAGATTCGCTGGCGACTTTAACGCTCTCGTTCTTTTCGTTGAGATCGAAGCTGGCAGGAATGTTACGGAAATCCCAGCGGGTTTGCAGTTCACGGCTGGCATTTTCCACGGCATTGCGCACTTCCTGCATGTCGATTTCGGAAACAATGTCAAAAGACGGCATAATCGCTTCTCCCTGTAGTTTTGTATTGCACGTTTTATGGCGAGCATAATGTCGATGATGGCGTGCATAATACCGCCTTCAACCGTCGATGCCAAACGGCAACAAAAAACCAGCCACACAATGTCACGATGGTCAAAAAGTGCAGGTGAAAATGTGATGTGCAGCACAAATGTCTATACTAATAAGATAACCGGACAGCAGAATATTCTTTCTACAACCGGCTTTAACGGCGGTTTTCGCCGCATTCCCCGGGAGGCACAATGAAAATAACAGTTCTTGGTTGTGGTGCGCTGGGGCAACTTTGGCTTTCAGCACTTTATCAGCAAGGCCACGACGTTCAGGGCTGGATACGTATTCCGCAGCCATTTTGTGCCGTCAACGTGATTTCCCCCGAAGGCATCGCCTTTAACCGTAACCTGCCCACCAACGATCCTGAGCATCTGGCGCAAAGTGAATTACTGCTCGTGACCCTGAAAGCCTGGCAGGTTTCCGGGGCCGTCAGCGCGCTGATGCCGATGCTTAACGATAATTGCGCGATATTATTGCTGCACAACGGCATGGGAACCGTCGATGAATTGCCGCCTAACCGGCTGGCGATTTTACAAGGGGCGACGACCCATGCGGCACGTCACGAGGGGAATGCAATACTCCACGTAGCCACGGGGGCGACACATATCGGGCCGGTGTCACCACGCGGTGCGGCGCTCAGTTCACTGGCCGATATTCTCCATCAGGCACTGCCAGACGTCGCGTGGCACGACAACATCAAATCGTCTTTATGGAATAAGCTGGCCGTCAATTGCGTCATTAATCCGCTGACGACGATATACGATTGTACCAACGGAGATTTGCTGGCGTATGCCGACCAGATTGAACAAATCTGTCAGGAAGTCGCGCAGGTCATGGCGATTGAAGGCGTGGAAATTCACAGCGAATCGCTGCTGAGCTTTGTTTATCAGGTGATTGATTCTACCGCCGCCAATCACTCTTCCATGTTGCAGGACATCCGCAATCAGCGTCACACTGAAATTGATTACATCACCGGCTACCTGCTGCGTCGGGGACGCAAATACGGACTCAACTTACCGGTTAACACCCGATTATTTGAACAAATTAAAAGAAAGGAAAACGACTATGAGCGCATCGGTTCTGGTCTGCCTGGCACCTGGTAGCGAGGAAATTGAAGCCGTCACCGTGATTGATTTACTGGTTCGCGCCGGTATCCAGGTCACGACCGCCAGCGTTGCGGGGGATGGCAATCTGGAAATCCGCTGTTCACGCGGTGTGCGTATTCTGGCAGACGCCGCGCTGGTGGATGTCGCCGATGACGACCACGACGTCGTTGTTTTGCCCGGTGGCCTTGGCGGCGCGACCTGTTTTAGTGAAAGCCCGTTGCTGGTGGAGAAAGTCCGTCAGATGCACGTCAGCGGTAAAATCGTGGCGGCGATCTGCGCCGCACCCGCGCTGGTGCTGGAATACCACGATTTATTCCCCGTCGGCAACATGACCGGCTTTCCGGGGCTGAAAGACAAAATCGATCCGAACAAATGGTCCGATCGCCGGGTGATTTTCGATCCGCGCGTAAACCTGCTCACCAGCCAGGGACCGGGAACGTCCATGGAGTTTGCACTTAAAATTATTGACCTGCTTCTGGGCAAAACCAAAGCAGCAGAAATTGCCGCACAGCTTGTCCTCGCGCCGGGTATTTACAACTACACCGATGAAGGTGCACGCGAATCCTAATCAGGATGCCGCAAAGCAAAAGGGGCTCAGCATAGCTGAACCCTTTTTTTACATCAGGAACACGCGTTAAGGTCTGTAGACTTTGACGTTGTTAAAGCCCTGCTCTTTCAGATACAGAGCCTGCAAACGGCTCATTACGCCACGGTCGCAATACAACAGATAAGTTTTAGTCTGGTCGAGATCGCCAAACTGGGTCGCCAGTTTGTAGAACGCCAGAGGTTTAACCTCAACGTTTTCCAGTGTCAGCGGCTGCGCATCGACTTCATCCGGCGCACGGACATCCAGCACGATATCGGTTGACGTAAATTCAGCGACCGTTTCAACTTCCGGCACGACTTCTGCGGCTTGCGCTGCAATTTCGCGGATATCGACATTTCGCGCTTCGCTGACCACTTTATCCAGCACGCTGAAATCGAACATCGCTTCTTCGGCTTCGATTTTCGCTTTTACGGCTTTCACGGTCGGGCTTTTGGAAATCACACCGCAATATTCCGGCATAGTTTTCGCGAAATCTTCCGTACCAATTTCACGGGCAATCTTGATGATGTGCTCTTTATCGTGAGAAATCAGCGGACGCAGGATCAGCGTGTCAGACACGTTGTCGATCAGGCGTAAGTTGGTCAGCGTCTGGCTGGACACCTGGCCCAGCGCTTCGCCGGTCACCAGCGCCTGTACGCCATAACGTTCAGCAATAGAAGAAGCGGCGCGCACCATCATACGTTTGAGCACCACGCCCATCTGGCCGTCTTCCACTTTCTCGAGGATCTCACCGACGACCGGTTCGAAATCGACAGAGATGAAACGCACGCGGTGTGAGCTGCCAAAACGGTTCCACAGATAATGTGCCACCTGTTTCACGCCAATTTCATGCGCCGCGCCGCCCAGATTGAAGAAGCAATAATGCACACGACAGCCGCGACGCATCAGCATATAACTGGATACGCCGGAGTCGAAACCACCGGAAATCAGCGACATCACGTCTTCCTGCGTGCCGATCGGATAACCGCCCTGACCTTCGAGACGGCTTTTCACCAGAACCAGTTTGTCGTCGTTGATTTCCAGTTTCACCGTCACCTGTGGCGCGGTCAGACTGACCTTCGCAGATTCGATGTGCTGGTTCAGGCCGCCACCGATGTAACGTTCTGCTTCAGTCGAAGAAAAATCATGTTTACCGCGACGCTTAACGCGCACGCAGAACGTTTTACCTTCTACTTCAGCACGATACGCTTCCAGCGTTTGTTCGAAAATATCGTGAAGATCCGTGTAAGGACGGTCTTCCACTTCCTCGACATAACGGATACCCGGAATACGGCAGAGTAATTCCTGAATCAGGTCGTGTTTGCTTTCGTCTTTGCTGCGAACTTCGATATGATCCCAATGGCGGACTACTGCCAGCGTCTCATCATGCGGTCGCACCACGTTGCGAATGCTGCTTGAGAGGATCTTAATGAAGCGCAAACGCACAGATTGGCTCTTGATGGTGATTTCAGGGAACAATTTAATGATAAACTTCATGGCAGTCTTTTGTTAGCGGGTGAAAAAACGGGGTAGTAAGTCGCTGAATAAGGATCTAGGATCCTATTATTGCTAAGCCAGATGTATGTTATGTGTCACATTGGGCTTAGCAATAATATCTGCGGCGCAGAGTATATCATTTAAAATGCGTACTCTGTGCACAAAACCCGACAGCAGATGTCATGCTGAACAGGAATGTCTCTCGAGGCTGAAAACCGGCTCTGCGGCTCAGACCTCTGATCATCAATTCTGATCAACGATATCAAAAGAGAATTATGCCAAAAAAATCTGCACCACCTGCCAATTTTGAAACGGCCCTGGCCGAACTGGAACAGATCGTTTCCCGCCTTGAATCTGGCGAGCTGCCTCTGGAAGATGCGCTGAACGAATTTGAACAAGGCGTCCAGCTGGCACGTCAGGGACAGCAAAAACTTCAGCAGGCAGAGCAACGTGTTCAGATCCTGCTCGACAGTGATAATGATGCCCCGCTGACCCCTTTCACCCCGGAAGCAGAGTAACTGGTCATGTCTGAAGCGATCTCCTTATCTTCTTCTGACAGCTTTACGGGCGAACTTCGTGCCATGCAAAAGCGTGTCGACGGTGTTTTGACGGCCTACGTCAGCGCACAGCCTCTGGCGGATTTACCGCTGGTGGACGCGATGCGCTACGGTTCGCTGCTGGGCGGAAAACGTCTGCGCCCGTATCTGGTGTATGCCAGCGGTCAGCTGTTCAGCCTGGACTTGAAAAATCTGGACGTACCCGCGGCGGCAGTAGAATGCGTTCATGCGTATTCCCTGATCCACGATGATTTACCTGCGATGGACGACGACGATTTACGCCGCGGTCAGCCGACCTGCCACATTAAATTCGGCGAAGCCAATGCCATTCTTGCCGGCGATGCGTTGCAGACACTGGCATTTTCGATTCTCGCCGATGGCGATATGCCGGATGTGGCCGTGAAAGATCGCCTGTCGATGATTTCCGAACTGGCCAGCGCCAGCGGAGCCAGCGGCATGTGCGGCGGTCAGGCTTTAGATTTAGCCGCCGAAGGTCAGCAGGTTGATCTTGAAGCGCTGGAGAAAATCCACCGCCACAAAACCGGTGCGCTGATACGCGCCGCCGTGCGCATGGGTGCGCTGGCCGCCGGTGAACCCGGACGCGCCGTGTTGCCGATCCTCGATAACTACGCACAGGCGATTGGTTTAGCGTTTCAGGTTCAGGACGATATTCTGGATGTGATTGGCGATACCGCCACGCTGGGCAAACGTCAGGGCGCGGATCAACAACTCGGTAAAAGTACTTACCCGGCCCTGCTGGGCCTGGATGGCGCAAAAGCCAAAGCGATGGATCTGTATCAGGAAGCCGTTTCCGCACTGGATCAGCTGGCTGCACTTTCTTACAACACAGCGCCACTTCTCGCGTTAGCCAGCTTTATCATTGAACGCGATAATTAAACTTACTATGAGCAACTGATGAGTCTTGAATTAGCCAAATACCCGACACTGGCGCTGGCGGAGAATCCTGAAGATCTCCGCTCACTCCCAAAAGAGAGCTTACCCAAGCTCTGTGACGAACTGCGTCAATATTTATTGGCCAGCGTCAGCCAGTCCAGCGGACACTTTGCGTCCGGTTTGGGAACGGTAGAACTGACCGTCGCCATGCATTATGTCTACAACACGCCCTTCGACCATGTGGTCTGGGATGTGGGCCATCAGGCCTATCCGCACAAGATTCTGACCGGCCGTCGCGAACGCATTTCCACCATCCGCCAGAAAGGCGGGCTTCATCCGTTCCCGTGGCGCGGCGAAAGCGAATACGACACGTTGTCCGTGGGTCACTCCTCGACGTCCATCAGTGCCGGTCTGGGCATGGCCGTAGCCGCCGAGCGTGAAGGCAAAGGCCGACGCACCGTTTGCGTGATTGGCGATGGCGCCATCACCGCCGGGATGGCTTTCGAGGCCATGAACCACGCGGGCGATATCAAACCTGACATGCTGGTTATCCTCAATGATAACGAGATGTCGATTTCCGAAAACGTCGGTGCGCTGAACAATCATCTGGCGCAGTTGCTGTCCGGAAAACTGTATTCGCGTCTGCGTGAAGGCGGTAAAAAAGTGCTTTCCGGCCTGCCGCCGATTAAAGAGCTGGTACGTCGTACTGAAGAACATCTGAAAGGCATGATGGTGCCGGGCACGCTGTTTGAAGAGCTGGGCTTTAACTATATTGGTCCGGTTGACGGGCACGACGTGGTTGCACTGGCGCAAACGCTGAAAAACATGCGCGAGCTGAAAGGCCCGCAATTGCTGCACATCATGACCAAGAAAGGCAAAGGCTACGCGCCGGCGGAAAAGGATCCGATCAGTTTCCACGCCGTGCCAAAATTCGATCCGGCTTCAGGCACGTTGCCAAAAAGCAAAGAAGGCCTGCCAACCTATTCCAAAATCTTTGGCGACTGGTTGTGCGAAACAGCGGCCAAAGACAGCAAACTGATGGCGGTTACGCCTGCGATGCGCGAAGGCTCCGGCATGGTGCGCTTCTCGCGTGAATATCCGCAGCAGTATTTCGACGTTGCGATTGCTGAACAGCACGCCGTGACGTTTGCCGCCGGTCTGGCTATTGGCGGCTACAAGCCGATTGTGGCGATTTACTCGACGTTCCTGCAACGTGCGTACGATCAGGTGATCCACGATGTGGCCATCCAGAATCTGCCGGTGCTGTTCGCCATTGACCGTGGCGGCATCGTCGGAGCGGATGGTCAGACGCATCAGGGCGCTTTCGACCTGTCCTTCCTGCGCTGCATTCCGAACATGACCATCATGACGCCAAGCGATGAAAATGAATGTCGCCAGATGCTGCATACCGGTTATCACCATAACAGCGGCCCGGTTGCGGTGCGTTATCCGCGCGGCAGCGGCACGGGCGCCACCTGCGAACCGCTGGCTTCGCTGCCAATTGGCAAAGGCGTTGTGCGCCGTGAAGGCGAAAAAGTGGCCATCCTGAACTTCGGTACTTTGCTGCCGGACGCGCTGGCAGCAGCTGAAAAGCGTAATGCCACCGTCGTGGATATGCGTTTTGTCAAACCGCTGGATGAAGCCCTGATTCAGGAACTGGCGGCCAGCCATGAAGTGCTGGTGACGCTGGAAGAAAACGCCATTATGGGCGGTGCGGGCAGCGGCGTGAATGAACTGCTGATGTCCAAACGCATTCTGGTGCCGGTGCTCAATATCGGCCTTGCGGACAGCTTTGTTCCACAGGGCACACAGGACGAAATCCGTCACGATCTGGGGCTGGATGCTGAAGGCATCGATCGTCAGATCACCGACTGGCTGGCCTGATCCTTTTCCCCTCTTTCTGCTTGAAAGAGGGGATTTTCCCTTTCTAACTTTTCCACCGTCACCCAATCCTGCCGTTCAGTAAGCTACAGTTATAGCGTGCTAATCATTTTCACGACTTTCTGACTTCAATTCGTCCTGACCAGGAGATGTCATGCAATACACTATTCTAGGAAAAACCGACCTGAACGTTTCACGCCTGTGCCTTGGCTGTATGACGTTCGGTGAACCGGATCGAGGGACCCACGCATGGACGCTGCCCGAAGAAAGCAGCCGCCCGATCATCAAACAGGCCCTTGAGGCGGGAATAAATTTCTTTGATACCGCCAACAGCTATTCCGACGGCAGCAGCGAAGAAATCGTCGGCCGCGCGCTGAAGGACTTTGCAAAGCGTGATGAAATTGTCGTGGCGACCAAGGTTTACAACGCCGTCACCGGCCTGAAACCGGGGCTTTCCCGCGCATCAATCCTGCAATCTATTGATGACAGCCTGCGCCGCCTCGGCATGGAATATGTCGATTTACTGCAAATCCACCGCTGGGATTACGAGACACCTATCGAAGAAACGCTGGAAGCGCTGAATGACGTCGTAAAAGCCGGTAAGGCACGTTTTATCGGCGCATCTTCCATGCACGCCCATCAGTTTAAGCAGGCGCTGGATGTCTCCGCGCAAAATGGCTGGGCGAGTTTTGTATCAATGCAGGACCAGTACAACCTGATCCAGCGCGAAGAAGAAAACGAAATGTACCCGTTGTGTCTGGAAAAAGGGATTGCGGTTCTGCCGTGGAGCCCGCTGGCGCGCGGTAAACTCACCCGTCCGTGGGGCGAAACCACCGCACGTTCTGTTTCGGATAACTTTGCCAAAACGCTGTACGACGCGACGGACGAAGCGGACGGTAAAATCGCTGAACGTGTAGGCAAAATTGCGGAAGATCACGGCGTGCCGCGGGCGCAAATTGCGCTGGCGTGGATCCTCAGCAAACAGGTCGTGACCGCACCGATTATCGGCGCATCCCGCCCCGCACATCTTACGGATGCTATTGGTGCGCTGGACGTCACGCTGTCAGCAGAAGAAATTGCAGAGCTGGAAATGGCTTATGTGCCGCACGAGGCCACCGGTTTTAAATAATCTCAGTTGCTGACAAGTGGTTGAAACGTAAAAAAGGCGCTGCGGGAAACCGGCAGCGCCTTTTACATCACAGCAAATCAGCTCAGAACAACGGCCAGTGATGCCCCACCAGATAGATAATCGCGGCTGCCAGAACACCGGCGACCACATCATCGATCATGATCCCCATCCCGCCCTGAACGTTGCGATCAAACCAGCGGATTGGCCACGGTTTCCAGATATCCAGCACGCGGAAAACGATAAATCCGATCAGCACCCAGCGCCAGTCATTTACGGGGATTGCCATCAGGGTGATCCACATCCCGACAAATTCATCCCACACGATACTGCCGTGGTCATGAACCCGCATATCACGCGCCGTCTGGCGGCACAGGTACACACCAATACAGATGCTGAACATGACGATCATGGAATACACCTGCCACGGCAGGTAAGTCATCACGATCCAAAACGGAATTGCCGCAATCGAACCGGCGGTGCCCGGCCCGACAGGAAACAAACCACTGCCGAAACCTGTTGCCAGCAAGTGCCACGGATTACGCAGGTTCAGGCGCTTTTTCGCAGCCGCCATGTCCTGCACCGGATCACCGGTTTTTCCTTTGTACCCTGCCGGGCGTTTTTTACGGCTTATATTCACAACAACTCCTTACCGGCAAAATGATCGAACCCCTGCCATTCAAGCTCAACGGCGGCCCCGGAACGCATAAATTTGAGGCCTTCAGAAAGCGGAGCAATTTGCCCGACACAGGTGAAATCAACACCCAGATGGCTGAGCGCAACATCCAGCGCGCCACGGTTGATTTCCGGTACGGTGAAACACAGTTCGTAATCTTCGCCGCCGGTCAGCGCCCATTTCAGCGCCTGTTCAGGGTCAGCAACCGACTTCATGGCATCGGAGAACGGGATCGCATCGAGATCCAGACGCGCGCCGCATTCGCTGGCATTCAGTATATGTTTAAGATCAGAAATCAGCCCGTCGGACAGGTCGATCGCGGAGGTCGCTAAATCGCGCAATCCCTGCCCCTGCAAAACGCGGGGTGACGGACGCAGATGGCGTTTCAGCAAGAAATCTCGGGTTGGAATATCACTGACATTCAGCTCTTCGAGAAGGATCGCCAGACCCGCCGCGCTGTCGCCCAGCGTGCCGGTGACGAAGATCCAGTCTCCGACGCCTGCACCGCCGCGTGTTAATGCGCGACCAGCGGGAACCAGCCCCTGAATGGTCAGTGTCATGCTCAGCGGACCGCGGGTGGTGTCACCGCCAATCAGCTGCATACCGTAATAATTGAGCTGGTCGAAAAGGCTGTCACTGAAGGCCTGCAACCAGTCCGGGTTCACTTCAGGAAGCGTCAGCGCCAGCGAAACCCACGCAGGATCGGCGCCCATGGCAGCCAGATCGCTGAGGTTAACGGCCAGCGCTTTGTAGCCGAGATCAGCCGGTGAAATCGTTTTGAGAAAATGGATGCCTTCGACCAGAGTATCGGTACTGACTGCTAAAAGTTGCTTCTCGCCCACCGTCAGTAAGGCACAATCATCACCAATGCCTAACTGAACATCCTGTCGGGCGGTTCTGAACCTGTTGAAGTAGCGAGTGATTACATCAAATTCGCCGCATGCCATAGTACAATTCCAAATCGTTAGAATGACTTAAGGCCGGAAGCCCGGCCTTAAAAAGGGGTGTCACACAGAGGATAAGCGAGGTGACATCACCAGATTATCAACAGAGTCAGTATTGCACCGAAAATGACTGTCGCCATTTGTGAATGCCACTGACGCTGGCTGACGATCATTTTTTACGAATGTGCGGGCCCGCTTTGTCCAGCACACCGTTGACAAACTTGTGACTGTCTTCAGCACCGAAGGTTTTAGCCAGTTCGATAGCTTCGTTGATCGCCACTTTGTAAGGGACGTCCTGGCGTTTGCTCAGCTCAAACAGAGCCAGACGCAAAATCGCTCTTTCCACCTGGCCCAATTCATCCAACTGGCGGGACAGGTATGGCGCCATCAATGCATCGAGTTTCTCTGCACTGTTTGCCACACCAGACAGCAGTTCGCGGAAATAGGCAATGTCTACGTCTTTGACATCCTGCTCGGTCAGGAATTCTAATTCAACATCGGCGATGTCATTTTTCGACAACTGCCAGGAGTAAAGCGCCTGGACGGCACATTCACGGGCGCGGCGACGAGCAGCAGGTTTCACGGATTTCCCCTTAACTAGATTCAGGCCTTAATAGCCTTGATAACATTAATCATTTCAAGCGCGGTCAGTGCAGCTTCTGCACCTTTGTTACCGGCTTTTGTCCCTGCGCGTTCGATGGCTTGTTCGATGCTTTCTGTCGTCAGCACACCAAAGGCAACCGGGATTTCGCTGTTCATTGCAACGCTGGACAGGCCAGAGCTACATTCGCCCGCGACGAATTCAAAGTGGGCAGTGCCCCCGCGGATCACAGTTCCGAGCGCAACAACGGCGTCGTACTTACCGCTTTCAGCCAGTGCACGGGTTGCCAGAGGCAATTCGTATGCGCCAGGGACCCAGACTACGGTGATGTTGTCATCGCTGACCTGACCGATACGTTTCAACGCATCAACAGCACCTGACAGCAGGCTGTCGTTGATGAAATTATTAAAACGAGCAATCGCGATCGCTACGCGCGCGTTCGGCGTGGCTACAGCACCTTCGATAACGTTCATAGTTTTCCTTAAAGTGGGTTCAGGAGTTTCTAACCCCCGCCGCAGGGGGGCGGATTCTATCATAAAATTACCCTGTCTGGACATGCGCTTTTCAAACCCATTCAGACAGAGAGGCGTAAAATTCTCAGTACGTGTTGTTTAGTACACCGGCTTCAGGCGCAAACGTAAATCCGGGCCAATTTGCCTGACATCGCTGAAAGCAAATTCAGGAGCATCGGCCAGATGCGTTAAACCGGGCAGTTCACACAGCGCGCGGCCATTATTACCTAATAGTTTCGGTGCCATATAAACGATTAATTCATCAACCAGACCCGCCTGTAATAAGGCGCCCGCCAGTTGCGCACCCGCTTCTACCCAGATGGAATTTACCTGACGTTTCGCCAGTTGCATCATCAGCAGAACCAGATCAATACGATTATCACGTCCGGCCACGCGCCATTGTTCGACGGATTCGGGCCAGATTTGTGTGTCGGTGTCCAGACGCGCCAGCAACACGTTGCCGGGTAAATTCACCAGCTGATGCTGTGGCGTGACGCGATTCTGGCTGTCGAGAATAACGCGCAGCGGCTGACGCAGATTTTCCTGCGGATAAACCGCCTGCACATCGCTGCCCAGTTCGTCCCAGCGTACGGTCAGCGACGGATTGTCTGCCAGAACCGTCGCGCTGGTGCTCAGAATAGCCGAGCTTTCTGCGCGAAAACGCTGAACATCGGCGCGCGCCGCAGCGGACGTGATCCACTGGCTTTCGCCCGAGGCCATAGCGGTTCTGCCATCCACCGACGCGCCCATTTTGAGCTGCACGTAAGGAAAACCGGTACGCATACGTTTAAGGAAACCGAGATTCACGGCTTCCGCCTGCGAATGCATCAGCCCGTGGCTGACCTCAACGCCATTTTGCCTGAGGCGATATAATCCCCGGCCCGCAACTTCCGGATTGGGATCCTGCATCGCCGCGACAACGCGGGCAACGCCTGCGGCCAGCAATGCATCTGCACAAGGCGGCGTACGCCCGTGATGGCTGCACGGCTCGAGCGTGACATACGCGGTCGCGCCCCGGGCTTTCTCACCGGCCATGCGTAATGCATGAACTTCCGCATGCGGTTCACCGGCACGCAAATGATAGCCCTCACCGACGATTTCGCCATTAAGGGCGATCACGCAGCCGACGTTCGGATTGGGTGTGGTGGTGAAACGTCCGCGACGCGCCAGCTCAAAAGCACGCGCCATAAAACGTTCATCACGGTGTAATTCCTCAGACGATGTTCCGGCAGGCTGTTCGGGGAGCATTAACTTTCCTTAGTCCTGAAGACGGGCAATCTCTTCGCCAAACTCGCGGATATCTTCAAAGCTGCGATAAACCGATGCGAAGCGGATGTAGGCGACTTTATCCAGCCCTTTCAGGGCATCCATCACCAGATTGCCAATCATTTTGGCAGGAATTTCACGTTCACCGGTAGCCCGTAACTGCGATTTAATGTGGCTGATGGCAGTTTCGACGTCGTCGGAGCTGACCGGTCTTTTTTCCAGCGCTTTCAGAAAGCCACCGCGAAGTTTGTCTTCATTGAACGGTTCACGGACTTCATTGCTTTTAATGACGCGCGGCATCACCAGTTCCGCCACTTCAAATGTGGTGAAACGTTCATGGCACACCAGGCACTGACGGCGGCGGCGAACCTGAGATCCATCGCCTACCAGACGGGAATCGATGACTTTAGTATCAACAGCGGCACAAAATGGGCAATGCATAGCACTTCCTGACAGCGGGCATAATTGGACATCAGTTTACCCCGAAGTGTGCTGACAACAAAGGCTGTCGCTACTTTCATAGACATCAGGTTAAACTTACTCATCTTATATTGGTGCCCGGACCGAATGTTTCAACGGGCAGATGAAAGGAAGTCTCTGATATGACAAAACCTCCCCGCCTCTTACTGGCCTGTGCTGTATTGTTCAGCCTGTCGGGCTGCGCACAGCAAGATCCCAAATTACCGGAGCTGAAAGCCGAAGTAGGCCAGTTGAACCAAAAACTCTCCCGCCTGACCGATCTGGCGACAGCACTGGAACAGCAAACTACGCTGAACCGCCAGTCTACTAACGGGGTCTATTTGCTTCCTGCGGCGAAAAGCGCTGCACTGGTGAAGAGTGAAATTGGCGAACTGAGCCTTGCACTGACCCGCGTCGCCCCGGATGCTAGCGGCGTTCAGGCCGTATTAGAGATTAAAAACAATGCCGGCCAGCCGCTGCCTGCATTTACCGCCACACTGAACTGGGGCCAGCTGGATCCGGTAACCGGTAAACCGCTGACTGTAGATATGCAAACGCAGACCATCACGGTTGAACCGGATTTATTACCGGGTCCGGTGAAAACGATAGAGGTGAAATTCGATCAGGTGACGGTCGAAACGCTGGGCTTTGTTCATCTGCATAATATTGTCGCCACGCAGAAACCCGCTCAGGCCGCAGAACCGGTTCCGGCGAAGTAAAAATTTGGCTTTCAGTTTTAGAAATCAGACATAAAAAAACCCCGCATTGCGGGGTTTTTACTTTCTACGCTACCGGCAGATTACGGCAGAATCGAAGGCTGATCTGCACCTTCTTTTTCCACTTTCTGCTGCAACATATGTTCACGCTTCATGCCCAGTTTCAGAGCCAGCGCGGACGCAACGTAGATTGATGAAGCCGTACCGATTGAAACACCAATCAACATGGTCAGTGAGAAACCACTGAGCAATGCACCGCCAAACAGATACAACATCAGGATCACGACTAACGTGGTACCGGATGTGATTAATGTACGGTGCAGCGTCTGGGTCAGCGACACGTTAAAGATTTCGTAAGGTGTCCCGCGACGGATCTTGCGGAAGTTCTCACGAATACGGTCCGATACCACGATGCTGTCGTTAAGCGAGTAGCCAATAACCGACATCAGTGAAGCGACGATGGTCAAGTCAACTTCGATATGGAACAACGAGAGTACACCCATGGTGATCACAACGTCGTGAGCAAGCGCGATAACAACACCTGCCGCCAGACGCCACTCGAAGCGGAAACCGACGTAAATCAGGATAGCGATCAGTGCCACTAACAGCGCCATAGCACCATTCTGCGCCAGATCGGCCCCTACGCTCGGCCCGACGAACTCGATGCGTTTCACCTGGGCATTCTGGCTGGTCGTTTCGTTAATCACGCTAAGAACTTTGGTACCCAGAACCTGGCCGCCTGTTTCACCCTGAGTCGGTGGCATGCGGACCATGATGTCACGGCTGCTACCAAAGTTCTGTACCAGCGGATCAGCAAAGCCTGCTTTCTGAAGCGCTGCGCGCATCGCGTCCAAATCCGCAGGTTTTTCCAGCGAGATTTCAATAACCGTACCGCCGGTGAAATCCAGACCCCAGTTGAAACCTTTCACACCGATAATGGCGATAGAAAGGATCAACAGGAAACCGGAGATACCGAAAGCCCAGTAATCCCAGCGCATAAAGTCATAGACTTTACGGCCATGGTTTAATTGTTCAACAGTATATTCCTGTGCCACAACGCACTCCTCAGATAGACAGCTTTTTGATGCGCTTGCCGCCGTACAACAGGTTTACGATGGCACGGGTACCGACGATTGCGGTAAACATTGACGTCGCTACACCAATACCGGTTGTAATCGCAAAGCCTTTAATTGCCCCGGTGCCGACGGCATACAGGATGATAACCTTGATGAGCGTCGTGACGTTGGCATCAAAGATGGAGCTGAACGCGCCTTTGTAACCTTCCTCAATAGCCTGCTGTACTGAACGTCCGTTACTAAGTTCTTCCTTAATACGTTCATTGATCAGCACGTTGGCATCAACCGCTACGGCAAGGGTTAATACGATACCCGCAATGCCTGGCATAGTGAGCGTCGCCCCGGGAATCAGAGACATAATCCCAACAATAAGCACCAGGTTAGCAATCAGCGCAGAGGTCGCAATCAGGCCAAACTTCTTATAGAAGAACAGCATGAAGATAATTGAGACCACAAGCCCTGCCAGACAGGCTTCCAGACCTTGTTTGATATTTTCCAATCCTAAGGTCGGGCCGATGGTGCGTTCTTCAACAATCTGAATTGGCGCAATCAGAGCACCGGCACGCAGCAGCAGAGACAGCTGACGCGCTTCATTCGGATCGTTCACCCCGGTGATACGGAAGCTGTTACCCAGACGTGACTGAATCGTCGCGACGTTAATAACTTCTTCTTGTTTCGCCAGGATCGCACGGCCATTTGCATCTTTCTTACCGCTGTCTTTGTACTCCACGAACAGGGTTGCCATCGGTTTGCCGATGTTGTCCTTGGTGAAGTTAGACATGGCGTTACCGCCTGCACTGTCAAGAGAGATGTTAACCTGCGGCTGATTGTATTCATCCATGCTGGATGTGGAATCAGTAATGTGGTCGCCGGTCAGAATCACGCGTTTGTACAGAACAACCGGACGACCATCACGCATGTCTTTCACTTCACTGTCACCCGGCACGCGGCCCGCTGAAGCAGAAGAAGCATCCACATTCGTGTTAACCAGACGGAATTCCAGTGTCGCGGTTGCACCTAAAATTTCTTTAGCGCGTGCAGTATCCTGAATACCAGGCAACTCAACCACAATACGGTCAGCACCCTGACGCTGCACCAGCGGCTCGGCGACACCCAGTTGGTTTACGCGGTTACGCAGGATAGTGATGTTTTGCTGAACAGCATACTCGCGCGCCTCATTCAGGCGGGCATCAGTCATCACCACATTGGCAGCAGTATCGCCACTGTTGGTGATCACTAAATCACGGTGACGTGGGCTCAGATAGCTGACGGCCGCATCGCGGGTCGCCGCATCACGGAAACGCACTTCAACGCCATAGTTGTCGAGTTTACGCACCGTGGAGTAAGGGATGTTCTTATCGCGCAAATCACTGCGCATATTATCCATGGTTTGTTCTTGCAGCTTGGTTAACGCGGTATCCATATCGACTTCCATCAGGAAGTGCACACCACCACGTAAATCAAGGCCAAGCTTCATCGGCTCAGCACCCAGCATAGCCAGCCAGCGCGGCGTTGCCGGAGCCAGATTGAGTGCAATGACAAATTTATCACCCAGTACGCCGGTCAGTGCTTCACGGGCGCGAAGCTGAACATCCGTATCTCTAAAACGGGCAAGAATAGCGCCATTTTCCAGGGCAATAGATTTGCTCTGGATTTTATTTTGATCTAATACGTTACGGACTTGGTCCAGCGTTGCTGCACTGGCGTCGGAACCCCGAGCACCAGTGATTTGAACAGCCGGATCCTCACCATAAAGGTTGGGAAGTGCATAAAGCAGCCCGACGATGACCACAACGATCAACATCAGATACTTCCACGCAGGATAACGGTTTAACACGGCAGTTCCCTTCGGGAAAATCGAAAATTAGATAGACTTCATCGTGCCTTTTGGCAGAACGGCTGCCACGAAGTCACGTTTGATCATCACTTCGTTGGTATCGTTCAGTGCGATAACAACGTAACCGGTATCAGCTACTTTCGTTACGCGACCGATCAGACCACCGGTAGTCATCACTTCATCACCTTTACCGATGGAGTCCATCAGTTTTTTGTGTTCTTTAGAACGTTTCTGCTGCGGGCGCAGGATCATGAAATAGAAGATCAGACCAAAAATCACCAGCATAGGTATAAGAGTGGTCAATTGGTTCCCTTGAGCCGGAGCTCCAGCAGCAGCAACTGCATCAGAAATGAAAAGGCTCATTTAATTTCCCTCATTGTTGTTGTGAAGCAAAATAGTTGTTGTAGAACAAATCGCGGATCCGAACCGGAGTCTGGCGATGAAACGTCTCGCACAATACCCCATTATGCCGGTTCAACAAATGATAAAATCGGCACCGCCTTGCGATGATGCCGATATAGCAAAGAAATCAGAAGTTTAAAGGCGGAACTGGCTTGCCTTTACGCTCGTAGAAGTCTGTTACAAACGTTTCTAATTTACCTTCTTCAATAGCCTGACGTAAACCAGCCATCAGACGCTGGTAATAACGCAGGTTATGAATGGTATTCAACCGCGCACCGAGAATTTCGTTGCAACGGTCAAGATGATGCAAGTAGGCGCGGCTATAATTGCGACATGTGTAACAATCACAGTGTTCGTCGAGCGTCGAAGTGTCATCTTTATGTTTGGCGTTACGGATTTTCACGATGCCGTCGGTGACAAACAGATGGCCGTTACGCGCATTACGCGTTGGCATGACGCAGTCAAACATATCGATACCGCGACGTACGCCTTCAACCAAATCCTCCGGTTTACCCACCCCCATCAGATAACGGGGTTTGTCTTCCGGGATTTGCGGGCAAACGTGCTCAAGGATACGGTGCATGTCTTCTTTCGGCTCGCCTACCGCCAAACCGCCCACAGCGTAACCATCAAAGCCGATATCTACCAGCCCTTTTAGTGATACATCTCGTAAATCTTCGTAAACGCTTCCCTGAATAATACCGAACAAAGCATTCTTATTATTCAATTCGTTGAAGCGATCGCGGCTGCGTTTTGCCCAGCGTAAAGACATTTCCATTGAACGTTTTGCGTAATCCCAGTCAGCAGGGTATGGCGTACATTCATCGAAGATCATCACGATGTCAGAACCGAGATCGTTTTGAATCTCCATGGATTTTTCCGGGCTCAGGAACACCGGATCACCGTTGATCGGGTTGCGGAAATGCACGCCCTCTTCTTTGATCTTACGCATCGCGCCCAGGCTGAAGACCTGGAAGCCACCGGAATCGGTAAGGATCGGGCCATGCCAGTTCATGAAATCATGCAGATCGCCGTGCAGCTTCATGATTTCCTGACCCGGACGCAGCCAAAGGTGGAACGTGTTGCCCAGTAAAATCTGTGCGCCGGTTTCTTTAACTTCTTCCGGGGTCATGCCTTTAACGGTGCCGTAAGTGCCTACGGGCATAAATGCCGGGGTTTCGACCACGCCGCGTTCAAAGACCAGACGTCCGCGGCGCGCGCGGCCATCGGTAGTGCTTAATTCGTACTTCACATTGCCTCCAGCATCAGAGAAACAGTCTGATGAGGTTAAGTCCGTGGCATGACGCCCGGAAAAGAAAGCCCGAATACACCGAGTGCGTCCGGGCCGTTAACTGCTGATTCAGGTTTACTGACCCACCACTTCCTGCGGTGCCAGCGGGTTACGGTTAATGAACATCGCATCGCCGTAACTGAAGAAACGGTACTGCTCTGCCACCGCCTGGTGGTAAGCATTCATGGTATTTTTATACCCGGCAAACGCCGACACCAGCATGATCAGCGTGGATTCAGGCAGGTGGAAATTGGTAATCAGGCAATCAATCACCTGATAGTTATAACCCGGGTAAATGAAAATTTTAGTATCGCCAAAGAACGGCGCGATCAGCGCGTCTTCGCTGGCCTTCGCTGCGCTTTCCAGCGAACGGACCGACGTGGTGCCTACTGCCACCACTTTATTGCCGCGCGCTTTACACGCCAGAACCGCATCTACAACTTCCTGAGGCACTTCGGCGTACTCAGCGTGCATGATGTGGTCTTCAATGGTGTCAACGCGCACCGGCTGGAAAGTCCCCGCGCCGACATGTAGCGTGACAAACGCCAGCTCAACGCCTTTTTCTTTCAGCGCGTCCAGCAGCGGCTGGTCAAAGTGCAGACCGGCAGTCGGGGCGGCAACAGCGCCCGGACGTTCGCTGTAAACCGTCTGATACAGCTCGCGGTCAGCGTCTTCATCCGGACGGTCAATATAAGGCGGCAACGGCATATGGCCGATTTCGTTGAGCAGCGTAAAGACATCGCGGTCTTCATTAAATTGCAGTTCGAACAAGGTGTCGTGACGCGCCACCATCGTGGCTTTAATGTCTTCGTTATCACCCAGCAGCAGTTCAGCGCCCGGCTTTGGCGATTTCGATGCGCGAACGTGCGCCAGAACGCGGTGCGAATCGAGCACACGCTCAACCAGCACTTCAATTTTACCGCCGCTGACTTTACGGCCAAAAACACGGGCCGGGATCACGCGGGTATTATTGAAGACCAGCAGATCGCCGGGCAGGATTTTATCGAGAATATCGGTGAACACGCCGTGCGTTAACTCACCGCTCGGCCCGTCAAGAGACAACAAACGACAGCCGCTGCGCTGGGTCTGCGGATAGCGGGCAATCAGGGATTCCGGGAGTTCAAAAGAAAAATCGGCAACACGCATAGCTTTTCACTTCACTTTAACGACAAAAACAGGCGGCTTAGTCTAGTGGGACGGGGCATCCCCTGCAAGCTTATGCGCGAAGAAAGGCACCCGCTGCCCTGTCAGGGATCAACTTTCCTGCGTTATACTCCGCCAATGAATTTTTTAGCCCACCTCCAGTTAGCGTCATTAGCTGACAGTTCCCTGACCGGCAACCTGCTGGCTGACTTCGTTCGCGGTAATCCTGACGGGCAGTACAGCCCGGAAATTGTCAGCGGGATCCGCATGCACCGCCGCGTAGATGTCATGACCGATTCCCTGCCGGAAGTCAAAATCGCCCGCAGCTATTTCCGTGACGATTTTCGCCGTGTTGCTCCGATTACGCTGGATGTTGTCTGGGATCACTTTCTGTCACGTCACTGGGCCACACTCCATCCGCAGCAGTCCCTGGAGGATTTCCTCGATGCCTGCCAGCAGGAAATTACGCCTCAACTTCCTGATATGCCGGAACGCTTCCAGAACCTGAATGCGTATCTGTGGCCGGAACGCTGGATGGAACGCTACGCGGTGCTGCCTTTTATTAGTGATGTGCTGCGCGGCATGGCGAACCGGCGTCCGAAACTCAGCGCGCTGGCCGGCTCTTTTCATGATATCGAACTCAATTACGACGCCCTTGAGCAACTATTTTGGCAGTTTTATCCGGCCATGATGCAGCAGGCAATGAATCGTGAAATCTGATAAATGCAGCCTAAATTGTGAACTACCGCTCATTTCCTTGCAAAACAGAGGGCTGTTGTTAAAGAACTTCGCGACTTAGTTCAAAAACTGATAGCCGGATGCTATCTGATTGATTGGTGTAATGGGGTTTATTCACTAAAGGCTTGCCCCTATACTGGCAGTCGTTTTGTTCACCCTTTCCACTCACCTACGTTGCCCTTAAGGGTTTCAAAAGGAGTAATATTATGGTTCTGGTAACTCGCCCAGCCCCTGACTTCACCGCAGCAGCAGTACTGGGCAGCGGCGAAGTAGTTGAAAACTTCAACTTCAAAAAACACACTGCAGGCAAACCAACTGTTATCTTCTTCTGGCCAATGGACTTTACCTTCGTATGTCCTTCTGAGCTGATCGCTTTTGATCACCGTTACGAAGAATTCCAGAAACGTGGCGTAGAAGTTGTAGGCGTTTCCTTCGACTCTGAGTTTGTTCACAACGCATGGCGTAACACGCCGGTTGAGAAAGGCGGTATCGGCCCTGTTAAATACGCAATGGTTGCAGATATCAAACGCGAAATTCAGAAAGCCTACGGTATCGAACATCCGGACGCTGGCGTTGCACTGCGCGGCTCTTTCCTGATCGACAAAGAAGGCGTTGTTCGTCACCAGGTTGTGAACGATCTGCCATTAGGTCGTAACATCGACGAAATGCTGCGTATGGTTGACGCACTGCAATTCCACGAAGAGCACGGCGAAGTGTGCCCGGCTCAGTGGGAAAAAGGCAAAAAAGGCATGGGCGCATCTCCGGATGGCGTAGCTAAATACCTGTCTGAAAACGCTTCAAACCTGTAATCCCTTCACGGATTTAACGGTTATCAACGGTCAGCTTAGCTGGCCGTTTTTTTTGCGCCGGATTTGCCCCGATCACATTTTCCCGCCCCGCCGACCCGTTCCCTCTCATTTACGTCTACGCTGAAAACGTCCGGTTATCGCCAGAATGGCGTGCGCTTTGCATAAAATTCCCTGGCGAACGGAACAACATCGCCATTAAAAAAGCGTTATCACACAATAACCTGAAGGTTATGACTCTAAAAGACAGGGTAAAAATAGGAGTTTGAATGCTACGGAATCCATGGAAAAAATCAGTCCTCGCACTGGCAATGCTGACCAGCCTCCCGCTGTACGCAGCATCTAACCCGGCGGTCGAAGCTAAAAACGGAATGGTCGTCACCTCGCAATATCTGGCGTCACAGGTTGGCGTCGACATTCTGAAAATGGGCGGAAACGCCATTGATGCGGCCGTCGCTGTCGGTTACGCACAGGCCGTCGTTAACCCATGCTGTGGCAATATCGGCGGCGGTGGCTTCATGACGGTGCATCTGGCTGATGGAAAAGACACGTTTATCAACTTCCGCGAAACGGCTCCCGCCGCCGCCAGCGCCAATATGTACCTGGATGCCGACGGAAATGTGAAAAAAGGTGCCAGCCTTTACGGCTATCTGGCCGCAGGCGTGCCGGGAACCGTACTGGGAATGGACACCGTTCAGAAGGAATACGGCAAACTGACCCGCCAGCAGGTGATGGCGCCGGCGATTAAACTGGCGCGTCAGGGCTTTGTACTGACCCGCGCAGATACCGATATTCTCGATACGACGGTTAAGCGCTTCAAAGAAGATCCGGAAGCCGCCCGCATTTTCCTGCGTAAAGACGGCAGCGCCCTGCAACCCGGCGACAAACTGGTGCAGACCGATTTAGCCAACACGCTCGAATCCATTTCTCAACACGGCCCGGATGCCTTCTACAAAGGCAAAATCCCGGCAGCAGTTGAAGCCGCATCGAAGAAAGGCGGAGGCATCCTGACCGCGGCAGATTTCGCCAGTTACAAAGTGACAGAAGACACACCAATCACCTGCAGCTATCGCGGCTACAAATTTGTTTCCGCACCGCCTCCGAGTTCGGGTGGTGTGACGATGTGTGAAATTCTCAACATCGTTGAAGGCTACGACCTGAAAAGCATGGGCTTCAACTCGGCAGCGTCCATTCATGTTCTCACCGAAGCTATGCGCCACGCCTATATGGACCGCAATACCTATCTCGGCGACCCGGAGTTTGTGAAAAACCCCATCGACCGTCTGGTCAGTAAAAGCTACGCCGAAGAAATCCGTAAGAAGATAGAAGCGGATAAAGCAACGCCTTCCACGCAGGTTCAGCCGGGCATGGAACCGCACGAGAAGCCGGAAACGACGCATTATTCCATCGTCGATAAAATGGGCAACGCCGTTTCCACCACGTATACCGTCAATGGCCGCTTTGGTTCCGTGGTGATTGCACCGGGAACCGGCTTCTTCCTGAACGACGAGATGGATGACTTCACCACTAAAGTTGGTGAGAAAAACCTGTACGGTTTGGTGCAGGGAACCAAGAACGCCATCGCCCCCGGTAAGCGCCCACTATCGTCGATGAGCCCGAGCCTGGTGACTAAAGACGGCAAAATTTTCATGGTTCTGGGGTCTCCGGGCGGTTCACGTATCATCACCATCACGCTGCAAACCGCGCTGAACGTGATTGATTACGGGATGCCTCCGCAGGAAGCAGTCGATGCGCCGCGCATTCATCATCAGTGGCTGCCGGACGAGGTGTATTACGAGCAGCGCGGTGTTTCTCAGGACAGCCTGAATATCCTGCAAAAAATGGGATACAAAATGGTTGAGCAAACTCCGTGGGGTGCCACAGAGCTGATTCTGGTGGGTCTGCCGGGCGCTGCGGGTGTTACGCCTGTGAATTCAGGCAACGACTCGGCGGTTTCGGGGAAAGTCCGTGAAGGCTATCTGTACGGCGCGAATGACGTGCGGCGCCCTGCCGGTGCCGCTACAGGCTATTAAGCCACACTAAAAAAGCCCCGATATCATCATGATGTCGGGGCTTTTATTTATCAGCCGTAGGTAAGTGCTTGCTTACGCTTTATTGCTGAGCGTCAGTGCTGCTTTCTTACGATCGTTACGCAATTTGAAGCGGTAACCGACCAGCAGCGCCACAACCCAAACCAGACCGACATATAGCGACACGCGGGTATCCGGGAAGTAACCAATCAGCCCTATGATAAACACCAGGAAAATAATCCCGAAGACTGAGGTGTAAACGCCGCCACGTAGCGGGAATTCCAGCTCTTTGATCTGCTGTTTGCTGAGTTTGCGACGGAAACCGATCTGGGAGAACAGGATCATAATCCACACCCAGACGGTCGCGAAAGTCGCCAGAGAAGCAATCACCAGGAAGACATTGGACGGCATGATGTAGTTCAGATAGACCGCCACCAGCAGTGCGGCCATCATCACCAGAACGGTGACCCACGGCGTGCCGAGACGCGAAACTTTGCTGAACATTTTAGGCGCCTGCCCCTGCTCTGCCATACCGTGCAGCATACGGCCCACGCCGAATACGTCACTGTTAATCGCAGAAAGAGACGCGGTGATCACCACGAAGTTCAGAATGGTTGCTGCCGCCGCAATGCCCATGTGCTGGAACGTCAGCACAAACGGGCTGCCCTGCGTACCCACCTGATTCCAGGGGAAAATCGACATAATCACAAACAGCGTACCTACGTAGAACACCAGAATACGCAGCGGAACGGAGTTGATGGCTTTCGGAATGGATTTCTTCGGGTCTTCTGCTTCACCGGCGGTAATACCGATGATTTCGATACCGCCGTAGGCAAACATCACCAGCTGCAATGACAGGATCGTGCCCATGATGCCCTGGCTGAAGAAGCCACCGTTCGTCCACAGATTGTGGATACCGGTCGCCTGCCCGCCGTTGCCAATGCCCCAGAAGATAATACCGAAACCGGCAATGATCATGATGATGATGGTGAACACTTTGAAGAAGGAGAACCAGAACTCCAGCTCACCGAACACCTTCACGCTCACCAGATTGATAGCGCCGATTATCAGCACCACGCTCAGTACCCAGGTCCATTGCGGTACATCCGGGAACCACACGCCCATGTAAATACCGAACGCCGTAACATCGGCAATCGCGACAATCAGAATCTCAAAACAATACGTCCAGCCGGTGATGTACCCGGCCATCGGCCCGAGATAATCCTGTGCATAACGGGAAAACGACCCGCTCTGCGGATTATTAACGGACATCTCGCCCAGCGCACGCATGATGATAAATGCGATGATCCCGCCGACCAGATACGCCAGCAGCACGCTTGGCCCGGCCATTTTGATGGCATCGGCAGATCCGTAAAATAACCCTGTACCGATGGCTGATCCCAGTGCCATAAAGCGAATATGGCGCGTTGTCAGGCCACGTTTTAGCTTCGTGCCTGGCGCTTCTTTTTGCTCTGTTGGTTGTTCAGCTTCTTGCTGCATGTGCATTAACCCGTATGTTTTTTAAATATCAAAAATGCGTATTTTAAGAAATTAGCTTTTTTACCTGCCAATGAAAAAGCCACGGAAGATTCTCCGTGGCCTGATTGGCGAAACATTCAGCAGACTAATTATATTTTATGCCGTTGAACATTCACCAAATGATCATTGGTGCGCAGTGACGCTACGCGGACCGCTGATTTTGTCATAAATACCGGCCAGCACCAGCATTAATAATGACGGTGGTAACCAGGCCAGACCTTGCGCCGCCAGCGGCAGGTTCTCAGTCCAGGCGGGCATCAGGCCTGCAAAAGCAGAGGCTTTGATACCGTCAACAATACCAAAGACCAGGCTGACCACCATCACCGGCGCGACGATACGCGTGGTGCTGTTCCACCAGCGCAGGGTGAAGCTGAGAACAACCAGCGCAATACACGGCGGATAAATCGCAGTCAGCACCGGTACGGAAATCTGAATCAGATGGCTCAGGCCCAGGTTGGACACCAGCATAGAGAACAGACCCAGAATGAAGACCAGCGTTTTATACGACAGCGGCAGATACTGAGCGAAGAACTCAGCACAGGCGCAGGTCAGGCCAACCGCAGTGACCATACAGGCGATGAAAATCAGCGCGCCAAGGAAGAAACTGCCCACGCCACCGAAAGTATGTGCCACGTAAGCATGCAGGATCACCGCGCCGTTTGTTGCATTTGGCACCAGCGAGGCGCTGTTTTCACCGAGTTTGAACAGGCTCAGGTAGACCAGCATCAGGCCCAGACCGGCAATCAGACCCGCCAGAACCGTATAACGGGTCAGCAGTTTGGCATCGGTCACGCCGCGGGAACGTGCTGCGTTGACGATAACAATCCCGAAGACCAGCGCGCCCAACGTGTCCATGGTCAGATAGCCGTTAACAAAACCGCTGGAGAACGGCACCGTCTGGTAAGCGTCAACCGCAGGCATTGGCTGACCGGCAGGCCACAGGAGTGCCGCGATACCCAGTGCACCGAGCGCAACCATTTTCAGCGGCGCGAGGAAATGCCCGACGGTATCGAGCAGACGGCCCGGATACAGGGAGATACCAATCACCAGCGCAAAATAAATCACGCTATAAATCAGTAAAGGCAGCGGGCCGTCACCGGTCATCGGCGCGATACCTACTTCAAAGGAAACCGTTGCCGTACGCGGTGTGGCAAACAGCGGGCCCACAGCCAGATAACATACGGTCGCCAGAAGAATACCGGCACCACGACCAATTGGCGTACTCAGGGCGTCAACACCGCCACCGACGCGCGCAAGCGCAATCACGGTCATCACGGGAAGCCCTACCGCCGTGATCATAAACCCGGCAGCTGCCCACCAGACTTCATGACCGGCCTGCAAGCCAACCATCGGCGGGAAAATGATATTTCCTGCCCCGACGAATAAGGCGAAGGTCATGAAACCCAGCGCCAGAATATCTTTATTTGTTAAACGAGTACTCATGATTGGTGTCGTGTTGCCTGTTCAAATGAATAAAGTGTCCGCTGCTGTCGTTGCACCACGCCGTCAGAAGGATGAATGGCGTTGTCATAAGCCAGAGAGCACCAATGTGAGGATCGGAGTGAGCTAAGAATGCCTGATGGTTTGCAGATGATTACGTTGTTATTCAGCAGGAATCGAGCGACAGCGGGGCTTAAGGTAAACGTTTATAGCGCAGAAAGGCAAGCTGAGATCCAAAAAGCAGAGTGTTCAACCAGATTAATCTTCCAAAGCAGTAATAATCACTAAATACATCATGAAACACGCAATATGATATGTATGATTTTTGAACGAACAAAGCACAAGATATGCTCCGATGAGATCAAAAATGCGTGAAATCACCATTCAATGGTCATTTCACGCACAACACTCAGCATTTTTATGAGGCCAAAATCTAGCCTATTTTCGGATTTACCAGACGCGGGCCGCGATATCCACGACCAGTTTCAGTTTTTCCCACTGCTGCGCTTCGGTCAGGCTGTTGCCCTCTTCTGTTGAAGCGAAGCCACATTGCGGGCTCAGGCAGATCTGGTCGATATCCAGGTACTGAGCCGCCTCAGCCAGACGTGCTTCTACAGTCTTCGCCAGTTCCAGCTCACCGGATTTAGTGGTGATCAACCCCAGAACCGCCTGCTGATGGCCTTTTTTAATGAAGCGCAGGGGCTCAAAACCACCAGAGCGCTCATTGTCATATTCCAGGAAGAAAGCGTCGATGTTCACTCCGCCAAACAGAATCTCTGCCACCGGCTCATAGCCACCTTCAGAAATCCAGGTAGAACGGAAGTTACCACGGCAAACATGCAGGCCAATCACCAGATCGTCCGGTTTGCCGGCAATCGCTTTGTTCAGCACATCAGCGTAAGTGCGCGCTAACGCTTCCGGAGAGTCGCCACGTTCGCGGATTTGTTTCTTCTGATCTTCAGAACACAGATACGCCCAGACGGTATCGTCGAGTTGCAGATAACGACAGCCGGCATCGTAAAAGGCTTTGATCGCGTCCCGGTAAACCTGTGCCAGATCGTCAAAATAATCTTTCAGATCAGGGTAAACCTCTTTGCTGATGGCGTTACGGCCACCGCGGAAATGCATCACGCTCGGGCTCGGAATAGTCATTTTCGGCACAGCCGTTCCGCTGATGCTTTTCAGAAAACGGAAATCTTCCAGCATCGGGTGCGAACCAAAACCGAGTTTGCTCACCACTTTGATACTGCGCGCTTTCGTCTGTACGCCGTTAAACTGAATTCCCTGAACGGCTTCATAACCTTCCACACCTTCCAGGCCTTCGAAAAAGTCAAAGTGCCACCATGCGCGGCGGAATTCACCGTCAGTGACCACCTGTAAACCCGCTTCACGTTGCAAATCCACCACACGGCGGATTTCAGTGTCTTCCACCGCACGCAGCTGCACCGCATCAATTTCACCGGCCTGAAACTGTTTACGGGCTTCTTTAATTGCGGCCGGACGCAGGAAACTACCAACGACGTCAGCGCGGAACGGAGGGGTTGTACGTTGCATGAAAACTCCTTATGGCATCACGCCCTGGCGGAATGCGAATGATTTACAAAGTAAATAATTACGTTGCGTTATTTATAGACATCTGGATGTCTAAACGGCTTTAAGGCCATACTGTCATGCAGCCTGTTCACCTACAACAGAGGAATTTTCATGGGACGTGAAATAAATTCATGATCACGTTTGGAATTTTCATGACGCCGGACAATATTTAGTCAGTTGCTAACTATGGTAATATATACTATAGTTGTTTTTCCTAGGGATGATTACATGGTCTGTTTACGTATTTTCGTTACGGAAGACTTTCATGACTTTATGAAAGCGAGCAAATTGTCAGAAAAAGACGTGGTTAAGTCGGCAAATGAATTGGCGAACGGGCTTTACGATGCAGATTTATCCGGCAATGTTTTTAAAAAAAGAATTGCCCCATCAGGCAGATCGAAGTCAGGATTTGGGCGTGCGGTTATTGCCTTTCGCTTTGAAGAGAAAATCTTCTTCATGGCCGGATGGGAGAAGAAAAATGTCCATAAGTCCGGGCCAGAAATATCACCGGGAGCATTAAAGATATTTAAATCGCTTGCTCAGGTACTTTTGGATATACCTGATACGCAGCTAAATAAAGACTTAAGTTTGGGTCTGATCACCGAGGTAAAACCACATGGCTGATGAACTTCTTCTTAAAGCACAACGTATTGCGCAACAATTCCATGAATCTGGAACTGTTTCGCAAACAACCATGCGCGAAATAAACAAAATTGTTGATGAAGCTATTCAGGAAGAAAAACTTAAGGCTTTTGCAGAAAGCTCCGCCCAGCGTATCCGCGCGCTGCGGGAGAAAGAAAAGATCAGTCAGGGAGTTCTAGCCAGACTTATTAATATGTCCGCCAACAGCATTCAAAAGTGGGAGCGTGACGAAACAAAACCGACGGGTGCTGCGCTGATCTTACTGATGTTAATTGAAGAAAAAGGTCTGCAAGTCATCTGCTAGAAAGAAGCCACAGCGATTCACTGTGGCATCTTTTTTATCCTTTTACCGGGCTTGTGCTTGATTGTTCCTGAGGAACGATCAGTTTCGGTGCCAGCGTAAACATAAACCGGGTGCCGACGCCGACTTCGCTCATGACTTCGAGCTTCGTATTGTGGTGACTCAGGGCATGTTTGACGATAGCCAGCCCCAGCCCGCTACCGCCGGTCTGGCGTGAACGTGCTTTATCCACACGGTAAAAACGTTCAGTCAGGCGCGGTAAATGCTGAGGCGCAATGCCCGGCCCGTTGTCGCTTATCTGGAACTGCGCTCCGTGAGGGGTCTGCTGCCAGCTGACTTCAATACGGGTTCCTGTCGGCGTATGGTTCACTGCGTTATACACCAGATTCGATACGGCACTGCGTAACTGATCTTCATTGCCGAAAACTTTCAGCTTTTCATTTACGCGAAAGACCACTTCGTGGCGACCATTACTTAATGTCTGTACTTCACGTTCCAGCATGCCAAGCATTACCGGAATATCGACCTTCTCGTGCATATCAATATTGGCGGATGCTTCGATTTTCGACAGGGTCAGAAGCTGCTTCACCAGCCCGTCCATGCGCCGCGTCTGTTCCTGCATCGTATCCAGCGCTTTGGTGCGGAACGGCTCTTCCAGTTTAGCGTCTTCCATCATTTCCAGATAACCCTGCAACACCGTCAGCGGCGTGCGCAGTTCATGGCTAACGTTGGCAAAGAAGTTACGTCGCGCGCCTTCGAGCTGACGCATTTGTGTGACGTCACGCGCCACCATCAGCAATTGACCTTCGGAATAGGGCATCACGCGAAACTCAACATAATGCTCATTATTAAGCTGCAGGTTCAGTGCGCGGCTGAAATCACGCGTCTGGATCCAGGTGCGGAATTCCGGGTAACGCAGCAGGTTAAAGATGTGTTGTCCGTTATCTTCCGGCCAGCGAAATCCCAGTAAATCCTGTGCCAGGCCGTTACACCAGAAAATATTGCCTTCTTCTGTTGCCAGTACCACGGCATCGGGCAACGATTCTGCCCCGCTGCGAAAACGTTTGATCAACTGGCCCAGTTCACGCCGGCGGCGACGATTACGCATCTGCATCTGGTTCAGCCCGTAGAACAGTGGCTCCCAGCTCCAGCGGCCATTGGGGGGGGTAATGCTGCGGTCGAGCCACAGCCAGTGAGAAAGTTTGAGCTGGTTATAATAATTCCAGCCCAGTGCCGCAACCAGCGACACAAAGAGGAGCCAGCCGAAATGGCCGACAAATATACCGAGGATTAACGCTGGCAGGCAAAAGAGGAAAAATTCACCCGCCAATCGTTTCCATGACAAACGTTCTAGCACACAGATTCTCCGCTGTGGGGACTCAATAACGCGTTGAAAAACGGTATCCGGTTCCACGAACAGTTTGAATCATTCTGTCATGTCCACTGGTTTCCAGCGCCTTACGTAAACGACGAATATGCACGTCAACCGTGCGATCTTCCACATAAACGTTAGTGCCCCAGACGTTATTGAGCAACTGTTCCCTGCTATAAACGCGTTCTGAGTGGGTCATAAAGAAGTGTAACAACTTAAATTCTGTCGGCCCCATATCGAGCGCCTGCTCGTTTGCCATCACGCGATGAGACGACGGATCCAGGCTCAGCCCCTGCATGTCGATCACTTCTTCCACCGCCATTGGCGAAATACGGCGCATCACGGCTTTAATACGGGCAACCAGTTCTTTTGGAGAAAACGGTTTGGTAATGTAATCATCGGCGCCCACTTCCAGGCCGCGCACCCGATCTTCTTCTTCACCGCGGGCGGTCAGCATCATCACCGGAATTTCGCGGGTGAGGGCTTCACGTTTAAGGTGCTTAATAAACTGAATACCGGAACCACCAGGTAACATCCAGTCAAGCAGGATCAGTTCAGGATAAGGTTCGACCAACTGCCCGATTGCTGAGTCAAAATCTTCAGCTTCTACTGCCTGATATCCATTCTGTTCCAGTACAAAACACACCATTTCACGGATTGGAGCTTCGTCTTCAACCACCAGTATACGTCTTGCCATCGTAGGTCCTGCCAAAAGGTTAGCGATCTTTTATTTGATTGCGGGCGCCATTATGCGTCAGTTTTGTGACAGATTTATGAATAGAAATGATGGTTCATTTAAGGGAAATATGACAGAGGAATTCCTGTCATCTGCCTGAAATTGGTCTGATTTATCGGGGACAGCTTCCCCTGCCGACGTTTATACTCTGCCTCATCGTCGTCACACAAGGTTCACACGGGAGTCCCATGCGCCTGATCCACACCTCTGACTGGCATCTCGGCCAGTACTTTTTTACCAAAAGCCGCGCCGCTGAACATCAGGCATTTTTGCGCTGGCTGACCGGTCAGGTGCAGCAATATCAGGTGGACGCAGTGATCGTCGCGGGGGACATCTTCGACACCGGTTCACCGCCCAGCTATGCCCGTGAATTGTATAACCGCTTCGTCGTCGAACTGCAACAAACCGGCTGTCAGCTGGTGGTGTTGGCCGGAAATCACGATTCCGTCGCCACGCTCAATGAATCCCGCGAACTGCTTTCGTGCCTGAATACGCGGGTGATCGCCACCGTGGGCGAAAATCTGGATGAACAGGTTTTGGTGCTGAATACCCGCGATGGCCAGCCCGGCGCGGTATTGTGCGCCATTCCGTTTTTGCGTCCGCGCGATTTGCTGGCCAGCCAGGCCGGGCAGTCCGGCAGCGACAAACAGCTCGCCCTGCAGGAAGCAATTGCGGCGCATTATGACGCGCTGTATCAGGCTGCACAGGCGAAACGTCAGGAGATTGGCGTGCCACTGCCCATTATCGCCACCGGCCATCTGACCACCGTCGGCGTCAGTACGTCTGACTCCGTGCGCGACATCTATATAGGCACGCTCGACGCCTTCCCTGCGCAGGCTTTTCCGCCGGTAGATTACGTGGCGCTCGGACATATTCACCGCGCACAGTGCGTCGCAAAAACTGAACATATCCGTTACAGCGGTTCACCGATTGCGCTGAGCTTCGATGAACTCAGCAAAGCCAAAAGCGTTTACCTGCTTGATTTCGAAGGCGATAAACTTAACAGCATCGATACGCTGGAAATCCCCGTTTTCCAGCCGATGCAGATCATTAAAGGTTCGCTCGCAGACATCGAAAAACAACTGACGCAGTTTGCTGACGGCGATGCCGGTAAACCGGTCTGGCTGGATATCGAAGTCGCCACGCAGGACTATCTCAGTGATATCCAGCGGCGTATTCAGACGCTGACCGCAGATTTTCCGGTGGAGGTGGTTCTGCTGCGCCGCAGTAAAGAACAGCGCATCAGCAGCATCGAACAACAGGAAAAAGAAACGCTCAGCGAGCTGAGTGTCAGCGAAGTGTTCGAGCGGCGGCTGGCGCAGGAAACCGACCCCGACGAACCGCGTCAGGCGCGGATGCGCACACTGTTCGCTCAGGTCGTCAGCCAGGTCACCAGCGGCGAGTCCGCAGAGGATGCCGCACAATGAAAATTCTCAGTCTGCGTTTAAAAAACCTGAACTCGCTGGAAGGCGAATGGAAAATCGACTTCACCGCAGAGCCTTTTGCCAGTAACGGATTATTCGCTATCACCGGCCCGACCGGCGCGGGGAAAACCACCCTGCTCGACGCCATCTGTCTGGCGCTGTATCACCAGACGCCGCGCCTGAACGTCACGCCGAGCCAGAATGAGCTGATGACGCGACACACCTCCGAATCGCTGGCGGAAGTCGAATTTGAAGTCAAAGGCATTGGCTACCGCGCGTTCTGGAGCCAGCGCCGTGCTAAAAACTCGCCGGACGGCAATTTACAGGCGCCCAAAGTGGAACTGGCGCTGCTGGCCGATGGCAAAATTCTGGCCGACAAAGTGCGCGATAAACTCGATGCCATCGCCGAACTGACCGGGCTGGATTTTGGCCGTTTCACCAAATCAATGATGCTCTCACAAGGTCAGTTTGCCGCATTCCTGAATGCCGACGCCAACGACCGCGCGGAATTACTCGAAGAACTCACCGGCACCGAAATCTACGGGCAATTATCTGAGCGCGTGTTTGAGCAACATAAAGAAGCCAAAAATCAGCTCGACGGCTTGTATCAGCGGATGGCCGGTATCGAGTTGCTCAGCGAAGAACAGCGTCAGGCGTTCGAAACGGAACTGGCCGCGCTGAACGCGCAGGAAATTATCCTCAGCCAGCAGGCGCTGCAATGCCAGCAGGATCTGAACTGGCTGCAACAATGGCAACAGGTGCAGCAAAAACACCAGCAATCTCAGCAGCAGGTGACGGCGGCTGAGCAGGAAAACCTCGCCGCAGCGCCGCAGTTGCAACAGCTGGCGCGCAGCGAACCGGCTGAAAAACTACGCCCTCTGCTTAACGATCGCCAGCGCTGCCAGAAAGAAGCGTTTGATCTTCAACAACTTCTCGACCAGCTGGTTCAGCAACAGGAACAACAGGCAGCGCAGATGACGCCACTGGCTTTGGTGCTGGAGCAGGCGAAAGTCGCACGTCAGAAACAGGCCGAAGAGCAGCGCCAGCTTCAGACGCTGATGGACGAAAAAGTTCTTCCACTGGATAACGAGATTGCTCAGTGGCGCAAATCGCTGGCTGACACGCAGCAAGCCGTCAGTGAAGTGCAGAAACAAGTCAGCGAGCACAACTCGACGCTGGGGAAAATCACCGAAGAACGTCAGACACTGGAGGCCCAGGGTCAGCAGCATCAGGCGAAACACACCACGCTGACCGCTGCGCTTCAGGTTCAGCAACAAAATCAGGCCGGGCTGGAAAAACAGCATCCGCTGGCTGCCTTGCAGAAACGGCAATCTGAACTGGCGCAGCTGCGTCCGGTGCGTCAGCAGCTGTTTTCACTCGCACAAATTTTCCCTCAGCTCGACTCGCGTGTCCGTCAGCAGCATCAGGATTTTGTGCAGAATCAGACGGCGATCGCAGAGGAAGAACAACGCCTTAGCGCAATCCGTCTGCAATGCCAGAAACAGCTCGAGCATCTGAATGATGTCAAAGCGCGGCTGAAAAACGAGGAACTGATCGTCAGCCTGACGGCAGAACGCGCGAATCTGCAAAGCGGTCAGGCCTGCCCGCTGTGCGGCTCCACCTCACATCCGGCGATTGAAAGTTATCAGGAGATCAAACCGTCTGAAACGGCGCAGCGTGTTGAGAAAATGCAGCTGGAATTTGATGCAGCGAAAGCCAGCGGAATCGAACTGGCAGCGAAAATTAAAAGCCTGAAAGAACAGCAAACGCGCCTGCAAACGCAGCTTGAGCAAGATCAGCAGCAACTGAACGCGCATCTCGAAAACTGGCAGAAAATCAGCGCTCCGCATGGTCTGACCTTCACGCTGATGGATGCGCCGGACATTCACCAATGGCTGGCGTCGTGCGATCAGGAAGAACAGCAAACGCAGGAGGCCATCCGCCAGCATGAACAGTTGGCGCGCACGCTGCAACAGGCGAAAGACGCCCTCAGCGAAGCCGTCAGCGAGCAACAAAAAGTCCAGCAGCAAAGCGCATTGCTGGCGGAGCGTTTTACGCTGACGCAGCAAAACCTGGCGAAATATCAGGAACAGCTTGAACGTCTGCAAACCCAGTATGCGGATGGCGAGAAAACGCTGAAGGAACTGACGGCGCAGCGTACAGAACTCTTCGGCGACCGTCAGGTTACGCAGGTTCGCGAGCACTTACATCTGCAACAACAGGCCGCCGAAAAAGCCGTCAGCGAAGCCGAGACGGCCCTGCACCGGGCGCAGGAACTTCGCGACAAACTGGCCGGTCAGCTTGCCAGCACGCAACTGCAACATCAGCAGGCTACGGCGCGTCTGCATCAGGCACAAACAGACTGGCAACAGGCGCTGGCCGCCAGCGAGTTTGCGGATAAAGAGGCGGTGAAACTCGCCCTGCTCGACGACGCATTACGCCAGCAACTCCGGCAGCGTAAAGACCAGTTGCAGAAACAGCTGGCGCAGGCTCAGGCGCTGCTAAGCGACGCGAAAGAGACACTGGAGAAACAGCGGCTCGCACGCCCCGCGCATCTGAGTGAAAACGAAAGCGATCTCACGGCGCTGATGGCAGAGCAGGAATCGCTGTCACAAAGCCTGAAAGCGTTACAACAGCGCACCGGCGAAGTGAGTAATCAGCTTAAATCCGACAAGGAACGCAGCGGCAGCCAGCAGCAGTTGATCGCGCAGATTGCGCAGGCACAGCTGACCTGCGATGACTGGGGATATCTCAATCAGATGATTGGCTCCAGCGATGGCGCGAAATTCCGTAAGTTCGCGCAGGGACTGACGCTGGATCATCTGGTGTATCTGGCGAACCGCCAGCTGGAAAAACTGCATGGCCGTTATCTGTTGCAGCGCAAAACCAGCGACGCGCTGGAATTGCAGGTTGTCGATACCTGGCAGGCCGACGCCGTACGTGATACCCGCACGTTATCCGGCGGCGAGAGTTTCCTGGTCAGCCTGGCGCTGGCGCTGGCGTTATCGGATCTGGTAAGCGATAAAACCCGTATCGATTCGCTGTTCCTCGACGAAGGTTTTGGCACGCTCGACGCCGACACGCTGGACACCGCGCTGGACGCACTCGACAGCCTGAACGCTTCCGGTAAAACCATTGGCGTTATCAGCCACGTTGAAGCGATGAAAGACCGCATCCCAGTGCAAATCAAAGTCACCAAGGTTAACGGGCTGGGCGTCAGCCGTTTGAGCAACGAATTTAAAGTCTGATACCCCGGCATATCGCTAGTGAAATTGCTAGCGATATGCTCTGTAGTGGATCCTTTCTGTGACCTTCCGTGCGAAAATCGCACCAGTGCGGTGCGCCACCTTTTCACAACCTGCTGAATTCCCTGTTTTTACACCGCAAGGCCGAACTGGCACGCCCTGTGCTTAACGTTATGTATACAAGTTGCAGTACAAGTTGCAACGCCTTCATAACAGCTAAGGGAACCGCCGATGAAAAACATCAAATCTGAAATTCTTCCGGTCGACAAAAAACGCCGCCAGCTGATGAAATGGCTCGCCATCACCGGCGGAGTATCAACGCTGGGCGGTATGATCCCCACGTCAGTTTTTGCTGCCGACGATGACGAAATTCGCATTGGTTACTGGCCGATTGTGGGAGGACTGCCTTTATATGTCGCGCTGGAACAGGGATTTTTTAAAGAAGCAGGCCTCAATGTTAAAGGTGTTAAGTTCGCCAGTGCTCAGCAAATTGTCGAAGGGATGATCACCGGCAGGATCCACGGTTGCGCCAACGGCACGGCCACCGGCGCACTTGGCCTCGGTGCTATCACTTCACCCGATCTGTTTAAAATCATCTGCTCTAACCCGTCAAACCATACGCTGGTGTTAGATGAATTCCTGGTTCCGCTCAACAGCACGGCAAAAACGATCGGCGACCTGAAGGGCAAGAAAATCGCCTGCGGGCCGGGAATTCAGAACGTCACAATGGCGAAAATCATTCTGGAGAAAAACGGTTTTACCAACCCTTCGGTGATCGAATTGCCGGTCGGCCAGCATGCCCCCGCGCTGGCTGCCGGGCAAATTGACGGCGTCTATACGCTTGAGCCAACCGGAACCGTCGGGCGCATGAAAAACCTGTCCCGTACGCTGGAAACCGGCGTCATTTCCAAATACGTGCTGGGCAATGCCGATGCGCCGTGGTTTGGCGGTGCCGCAGCGCTGAACACCCGTTTTATCGCCAGCAAGCCGGATGAAACCAGGAAGTTTATCGCCGCCTACCAGAAAGCCGTGGATTTCATCGCCTCGCAGCCCGATAAGGCGCGGAAAAATGTCGCCGGTTACACCAGCATTGAACCTGCGCTGGTGAAAGAAGTGCCCCTGCCGGGCTTCGTCATGTATCCCGACCTGAAAGGAGACAACCTGCAATGGTTCCAGAAATTTTATGACGTCTTTACAGAAAGAAAAATCTTCAGCAAACCCGTGGATGTCGCTTCGCTGATTTATCAGGGATAAGGAGAAATATGATGACTTCACGTTGGTCTTCGAGGTTGCTACCGCTGGTGGGTCCGGTGTTGCTGTTTTTATTCTGGCAACTGGCAGTCAGTGCCAGATGGTTGAATCCGGTTCTGCTGCCCTCACCCGTTGAGACACTGGGTTACCTGTTTCAGTCGTTTTTCGATGCATCCATGCGCACCGACATCGGTGCCACGCTGTACCGCACGCTGGTTTCATTCGCGTTTGCCGCCGTGATTGGCGTACCTCTGGGGGTCATTCTGGGGAGTAATGAGAAAGTGTACCGGAGCCTGGAGTTTTTGATCGACTTCTTCCGGTCAACGCCGTCATCGGCACTGATCCCGTTGTTTATGCTGATTTTCGGCATCACCGATGCCAATAAAATTGCCATTGCGGCCTTTGCTGCCGTGCTGGTGATCCTGTTCAATAGTGCTTATGGCGTGATGAATGCCAGGCAAACCCGCCTGATGGCCGCCAAAGTCATGGGCATTTCCCGCTGGCATATTTTCAAAGACATCCTGCTGATGGAAAGTTTGGCGCAAACGTTCGTCGGCTTGCGTACTGGCGTATCGATAGCCCTCGTCATCGTGATCGTCGCGGAAATGTTTATCGGCTCAGAAACCGGGCTGGGGCATCGGATCATTGATGCACAGCAGGTTTTCAATATCAAAGACATGTACGCCTCAATACTCATCACCGGCGCACTGGGCTATTTACTGAATCTGGCCTTTTTGCTGATCGAGAAAAAAACCGTCCACTGGAGTCGTAAAGCATGACGCAACCTCTTTCGCTCAACCCTGATTACAAAGGCCCGCAGTTGCCACAATACGCCACTCGCCCGGATACTCACGTGACGATCCGCGGGCTGACCAAGGCGTTTGCCGGCCAGCCGCTGTATACCGATCTGAATCTGGATTTGCCTCGCGGGAAAATCGTGTCGATCTTTGGCCCAAACGGCTGCGGAAAATCAACATTGATGAACATGATTGCCGGGCTTATCCCGGTGGATAAAGGCGACATTTTGTTTGACGGTAAAACGCTGGCCGACACCACCATCGGCTATGTGTTTCAGAACTACCGCGATGCGCTGTTTCCGTGGATGAGTGCGCGTTCCAATATCGCCTATCCGCTGGTCCGTCACGGGATGAGCAAGGCGCAAGTCAATGCGCGTGTCGATGAACTGATGCAGATGTTTGATATCCGTTTCGACCTGCAACGTTATCCGTATGAACTTTCCGGCGGCCAGCAACAAACCGTATGCATCATGAGGGCGCTGGCGACCCGCCCGGAAGTGATGTTCCTCGACGAGCCTTTTTCTGCGCTGGATTTTGAAATGACGCTGTTTATTCGCGATAAGCTACAGGAAGTTCAGCTGGCGACCGGCGTGACGATGCTGATTGTGTCACATGACCTGGAAGATGCGGTATTTCTCGCTGATGAGATTTTGCTGCTGACGCGGAGGCCGACGCAGGTCGCAGAAATTGTTCCGTTCAGCCTGCCGCGCCCGCGGGGGGCAGAAATCATGAGCCACCCTGAGTTTATCCGGGTAAAAGCCCATACGCTGGAGGTATTTAAGCGGGAAATGGCGCTTTAGCTGACGGCGGTTTGCCGCCACTGACGCGGGCTGACGCCAAACCACCGGCGGAAAGCTCGCGAAAAGGCGCTGACTTCAGAATACCCCAGCAGCAACGCCATTTCGGAAATCGGCAGTTGTTGCTGTTGCAGATAATGCGTCGCCAGCTCACACCGGACTTTATCAACCAGCTGGGTAAATGTCAGATTTTGCTCGCGCAGGCGACGCTGCAACGAGCTCGGCGACATGCCCATTTTATCCGCCACTTCATCCAGCACCGGTTCACCACGCAATAAGACCTGGCGTACGCGGGCGCGGGCGCTGTCGACCACCGACTGATGGGAAGGCGAATCGGCGTTCAGACGACGGATCGCATCCTGCATGACCAGCAAAAGCGTCTGATCGCGCTCCGGCATCGCGCGCTGCAAATCACGTTTAACGATCAGCAGCGAATTATACGGCTGGTCGAAATAGACCGGCGCATCAAACACTTTGCAGTGCTCATGCCACTGCTGCGGGCGCGGATGCTCAAAATGCACCTCGCGCGGTGCCCAGTTTTTCCCCAGCCCGTGGCGCAGTAAGTTGAGGATCATTCCGAGTGTCAGCTCCGCATCCTGCCTTCTGCACAAAATGCTGCCGTGGCGCACCTGATAATCAAACCGGTAATGATCCCCTTTATCCACCAGCCGCGTCAGTGTGTTGTGCTGATGGAATGGAAACGCATTCACCACGTTTTGCAATGCGCTTTCCACCGAGGATGAACATAATCCGATGTAGCCAATCAACCCTAATGACTGCGGTTTGAACTGCTTTCCGTAATGCAAACCGAAGTTATCACAACCTGACTGCGCGGCCGCTTCTTCCAGTACCTGACAATAATTGGTCAGCCCGAGGCTCAGTGTTGGCTGTTGCAGCAATTCCGGATTGATGTGACAAATACCCAGCACACGATCGACATCCGCACCTTTGGCCTGAATAAAATCGCTCAGGCCGCTGGCCGCAGCAGCCAGAACACCACGGTTGCTGTCACTGCCGGTCGTCAGCGCATTCAACGCATTGTTGAAAACGGCTCCGGCCGCGCCTGAAGAAAAGCCTGTCTGCATCGTCTTTGCCCCGTTATGTCTGTGATAAAAGACAACTGCAAGTTTCGTACCAGCGCCAGGCTTCGCTTCCCTGCGATACAATTTGATGAAATACAACGATATAAATCCATCATTGTTTCATTCCCTGCTCCGGCGCACTGCCACCGCGCCCACTTTTCGTGCAGTTTCATCCCATCATTGAGGGCTGATGTGCATGTGCCAGATATTCACGACACAACCTCAGACTTTCGTTTTCCCACTCCCCCCCGAGGCTCTGTGCCATTTCGGTTGTCGCGTGCGATCCGCGCCAGGCCAGCAATTGGATCCGCCTCTGGATAATCAGCGACGGGATCACCGCCAGATCGGCATCACTGAGGTGGCACACGCGCTCGTAACCCTCCAGCCAGTGGTGGATCCACTCCTGTGCCCGCGGATGATGCTCGACAAAACTGATTGCCGCCGCCGCATCGTGGAGATACCAGCCCATTCCGCAGTCGTCAAAATCGATCACCCGCGTTTCGCCTTTATGCAGTAACAAATTGGTCAGCCGCAGATCCGCATGAATAAGACCATAGCGCTGTGCGCTTTTACCGTAACTTTTCAGCACGCTGCCCGTGTGCGCCAGCGTCTCTTGAATCAGGGGAAAACCCGCCGTTGTCAGGCCCGGCGCATCCTGCCAGTGGCCCCAGTGCCCTTGCGCGCCGACCATCGTTTCGCTGTCCCAGACAATACGGCGAAACCCTGCCGGGCTCTGCCATTTGCGGCTGTGCTGATGCAAACGGGCCGTTACTTCACCAAGCTGGGCAAAGGCACGGGGATCGACCTCTGTCGTTGGCATCTCGCCTTCAATCCAGCGGAAAATCACCACATTGCGGCTTTCCCGTTCGCTGACGGCGACGGTTTGCACCGTGGTGCCATCAAGCCCTTTTACCGCCTCCGGCACCTGAATACCGCTGTCACGCAGCGCATCCAGCCACGCCAGTTCACTCTCTATTTCATCACGCTGATGGTAATCCCCGCGATGAACGCGCAGGGCAAAACGTTCGCCATTCGGGCAGCGCAGCAAGAAAGTTGCGTTTTCCGAACGGCAGATCAGCGAAAGATGCCCTTGTAAATCAGGTGAATAACGGCGCAAAGCTTCCGCCGCCAGCAGGTTCAGGCTGTATTCATCAAGCGTGTCAGATTGTTTTGCAGTCATCAGGTCCCACTCCGTACCGGTTAATCGAATCGATATTGCTGGTATTCAGAATGGAAGCGGGGCGTTTTCGTCGCTTGACCTGAGGACAGCAAATGTTGACCGCAAAACACAGTGCGCACGCCGGCAGCGAAAAATTGACCGCAGCGCACAGCGGTCACCGTCCTGCGGTCAAGTTTTGCCGCTTTGCCCGGCGCATTATCAAATCACTTTCAGCCGGAATGGCATTTTTTGCTCACCGGCAGTGACTTTGAAACCGCCCGTCAGGAGACGACTATTATGTTGAAAACTAATGCCTTTGATGCCGCGAGCAGCGGGAATATTTCAGCCGAAAATCTGGCGATGATTGAACGCCGCCGCCGTTTGTTAGGCCCGGCTTACCAGCTGTTCTACAAAAACCCGGTGCATCTGGTGCGCGGCGAAGGCGTGTGGGTATATGACGCCGACGGTCGCCGGTATCTCGATGTCTATAACAACGTGCCTTCCGTCGGCCATTGCCACCCGCATGTACTGGAAGCGCTGGTGCGTCAGGCCTCAACCCTGAATACCCATACGCGTTACCTGCATGAAAATGTGCTGAACTTTGCCGAAAAACTGGTCGGCACCATGCCGGCTGAACTCAGCCAGGTCATGTTTACCTGCACCGGCAGCGAATCTAACGATTTGGCCTTACGTATTGCCGAAGACTTTACCGGCGGCACCGGCGTTATCGTCACCGAATTCAGCTACCACGGTATGACCAAGGCTATTGCAGGGCTTTCCGCTTCGATGGGGCCTTACGTCAAAGTGAACGGCGACGCGCGTGTTATTCCTGCGCCCATCCACAATCCTGCCGATCCGGCGCAAGTCGGCAAACGCTTTGCCAACGATATCCGCGCCGCACTGGCGGATATGGACAGGCATGGCATCAAACCTGCGGCGCTGATGATCGACACCTTCTTTACCAGCGACGGGGGGTTCTTCGATCCGGCGGGTTTCCTGAAAGAGGCTATCGACGTCATCCATGAAGCCGGCGCGTTGTATATCGCCGATGAAGTGCAGCCGGGCTATGGCCGCTCCGGTGAACATATGTGGGGCTTCCAGCGCCACGGCGTACTGCCCGATATCGTGTCGCTCGGCAAGCCGATGGGCAACGGGCATCCGATGGCAGGTATTACCATTCAGCCGCACATTCTCGAACGTTTCGGCAGTGAATCGAGTTATTTCAATACCTTTGGCGGCAATACCGTGTCTTCCGCCGTCGGTCTGGCCGTTCTGGAAGTGATCGAACAGGAAAACCTGATCGCCAGCGTCGGCCTGGCCGGGAAAGCCATCCTTGACGGCATTACCGCACTTTCACAGCGCTTCCCGGCGATTGGCAGCGTGCGCGGGGCCGGGTTATTCGTCAGCGTCGATTTCGTGACTGAAAACGGCGCACCGGATTCCGTCACCGCGCTGGCGGTCGTCAATGCATTGCGCGAAGAAGGCGTGCTGATTGGCGCTTCCGGCCCGCATGCCAACATTCTGAAGATCCGCCCGCCGCTGGTCTTTACCGCCGAACACAGCCAGATCCTGGTGAACGCGCTGGAAAGCGTATTGAGCAAAATGTTCTGATCCCCCCTTTCAGGAGTGCAATATGACAACACAACTTAAACCGACGCTCGGCACCCTGCACTTATGGGCAATTGCCGTCGGACTGGTCATTTCGGGTGAGTATTTTGGCTGGAGTTATGGCTGGGGCGTGGCGGGGACGCTGGGTTTTCTGGTCACAACCCTGCTGGTTGCCACGATGTATACCTGCTTTATTTTCAGTTTTACCGAGCTGACCACGGCCATTCCTCATGCGGGCGGCCCGTTTGCCTACAGCCGCCGGGCCTATGGTGAAACCGGTGGATTGATCGCCGGTATGGCAACGCTGATTGAGTTTGTGTTTGCTCCTCCGGCGATTGCACTGGCAATTGGTGCCTATCTCAACGTGCAGTTCCCCACGCTGGATCCTAAAATCGCCGCTGTCGGTGCCTATGTTGTATTTATGGTGCTGAATATCCTCGGCGTAAAACTGGCAGCGATGTTTGAGCTGGTGGTGACCGTTCTGGCGGTACTGGAGTTGCTGGTGTTTATGGGCGTGGTCGCACCCGGCTTTAGCGTCAGCAATTTCGTGCTTAATGGCTGGGCAGGCAGCGCGCATTTCAGCTTCCCGGCATTCTCCGGTATTTTCGCGGCAATCCCCTTTGCTATCTGGTTCTTCCTCGCGATTGAAGGGGCGGCGATGGCGGCTGAAGAGGCTAAAGATCCGAAACGCACCATCCCGAAAGCTTATGTCAGCGGCATTCTCACCCTGGTCGTGCTGGCCATTGGCGTGATGGTGATGGCGGGCGGCGCAGGCGAGTGGAGCAAACTGTCTAACATCAATGACCCGCTGCCACAGGCCATGAAAATGGTGGTTGGCGAGCATTCTGGCTGGATGCACATGCTGGTGTGGATTGGCCTGTTTGGGCTGGTAGCCAGCTTCCACGGTATCATCCTCGGCTATTCGCGGCAGTTCTTCGCTCTGGCGCGAGCCGGATACCTGCCTTCAGGACTGGCAAAACTGTCCCGTTTCCAGACGCCGCACCGTGCCATTCTGCTCGGCGGCGCCATTGGCATCGCGGCAATTTTCAGCGATGGTTTAATCAATTTGCAGGGAATGTCGCTGACCGCTGCGATGATCACCATGGCGGTATTCGGAGCGATTGTGATGTATCTGATGAGTATGCTGAGCCTGTTCCGCCTGCGTAAAATCGCCCCGGAACTGGAACGCAGTTTCCGCGCGCCGGGCTATCCGCTGGTGCCGGGTATTGCACTGGTGCTGGCCGCGGTCTGTCTGGTGGCGATGGTGTGGTTTAATCTGGTGATCGCGGGTGTGTTTGTGGCGTTTATGGCCTGCGGTTATCTGTACTTTATTTCGACCAAGACGCAGCGCAGCAATGCGCCAAGGGATCTGATGCTCGAAGGGGAATAACGGATATTCAGGGGCGCATGGTTGCGCCCCTGATGCTTTTGCTCAAAAGCTCAGAGCGCGAAACGCGACTGCGGCCACAGCCAGGCGGCACCGCGAACACCGCTGGAATCTCCGTGAACCGCTTTAAGGATCGGCGTTTCACATTCGCCGCCAAAGACCCACTGTTTGATCAGCACGGGAACGGTCTGGTACAGACGATCCACATTGCTCATGCCGCCGCCAAAAACGATAACGTCCGGATCCAGAATGTTCACCACATTGGCCAGCGCTTTTGCCAGACGACGCTCATAGCGGCCCAGCGCCAGCTCCGCCGTTTCATCGCCCAGCGCGACCCGCTCAATAATCTCCGCGCCTTTCAGCCGCTGGCCTGACAACCGGAAATAATCTTCCGCAAACCCCGTGCCGGAAACAAACGTCTCAACGCACCCGGATTTGCCGCAGTAACACGGTACGTCGCGCGCAAACTGAATTTCTTCCTCATCCTGCCAAGGTAACGGGTTGTGCCCCCACTCTCCGGCATTACCGTTTCCCCCCGCATGCGCCACGCCGTTGAGCGCAACGCCGGAACCACAGCCGGTGCCAATGATCACCGCAAACACCGTATGATGCCCGGCACCTGCGCCGTCGGTCGCTTCGGAAACCGCCAGGCAGTTGGCGTCGTTGGCAATATGCACTTCTCGTTTTAACAACAGCGCCAGATCTTCATCCAGCTGCTGTCCGTTGAGCCAGATTGAGTTTGAATTCTTCACTTTGCCGGTAAACGGCGAAAGCGTGCCGGGGATCCCAAGGCCGACGCTGCCGTGCTGGCCGGTGGCTTTTTCGGCGTCCAGCACCAGACCTTCAATCGCTTTCAGCGTGCGTTCGTAATCATTTCTGGGCGTATCCACCCGTTTGCGGAAACGTTCTTTCCCTTCGTCGGATAACGCGATGACTTCTATTTTTGTGCCGCCTAAATCAATGCCAATTCGCACGTTTTCTCTCCTGTTTCTGCCGGTAGGGTCAGTTATTTTGAGGTTAATTCAGTTTAGAAGCTCGGTGCGGTCGTCACCAGAATAAGCTGTTATGCAATGTTTCATGCCACGGCGATTTCTTAACGACGACCGGCGCTCAATTGGTTATCATGCCGCCCTGCATTCATTTAATCAGCGTACCACGAGTGCGCCGGGACAGGGATAACGCCATGTTATGGTTTAAGAATTTGTTGGTATACCGTTTGAGCCGTGAAGTTTCGTTATCTGCTGACGAAATGGAAAAACAGCTCAGCGCTTTCACCTTTACCCCGTGCGGCAGCCAGGATATGGCGAAAACCGGCTGGGTTTCACCGATGGGTTCCCACGGTGGCGATGCGCTGACTCACGTTAACGGCGGTCAGATCCTGATCTGCGCCCGTAAAGAAGAAAAAATCCTGCCTTCTCCGGTCATCAAACAGGAGCTACAGGCCAAGATTGATCAGCTTGAAGGTGAGCAACACCGTAAGCTGAAGAAAACCGAAAAAGATTCCCTGAAAGACGAAGTGCTGCACAGCCTGATGCCGCGCGCGTTCAGCCGTTTCAGCCAGACGTTTATGTGGATTGACACCGTTAACGGCCTGATCATGGTCGATGCCGCCAGCGCGAAAAAAGCGGAAGATATGCTGGCGCTGCTGCGTAAAAGCCTGGGTTCCCTGCCGGTTGTGCCGTTAACCATGGAAAGCCCGATTGAACTGACGCTGACCGAATGGGTCCGTTCAGGCCAGACGCCTGCCGGTTTTGCCCTGCAGGATGAAGCCGAGCTGAAAGCGATTCTGGAAGAAGGCGGCGTGATCCGCTGTAAGAAACAGGCGCTGGTCAGCGACGAAATCGCCACGCACATCGAGAATGGCAAACTGGTGACCAAACTGGCCGTTGACTGGCAGGAACGCATTGCTGTTGTTCTGGCCGACGACGGCAGCATCAAACGTTTGAAATTCAGCGACGTGATCCGTGACCAGAACGAAGACATCGATCGCGAAGATTTCGCCGGACGTTTCGATGCGGATTTCGTGCTGATGACCGGTGAACTGGCGGCGCTGATTCAAAACCTGATTGAGGCCCTGGGCGGCGAAGCCCAACGCTAGTTATACCCTTCATCCTTCAAGCTGCCTCCGCGTTGGCCGCCTTCGCGAACTCCGGGAGCATACTGATGTATGCTCCCGGAGGATTCACTCAGTTGCCGCCTTGATGCAACTCGAATGATTTTGGGTATACGGAGTTATGAAATAAGAAAAGGCGCTCATTGGCGCCTTTTCTGTTTGTGCTGTGTCTGAATGATTTATTTGGTCAGATATTTGCAGAGATAAGACGTGGTTTCGCCGACCTGCAAATTGAATTCACTTTTACCCGGAATGTAGAAGGTTTCGCCCGGCTTGAAGACCTGCCAGTCCGGAGAACCCGGGATCAGCACTTTCAGCGAGCCGCTGATGACGGTCATTTCTTCCGGCTTAGCGGTGCCGAAAGTGTATTCGCCGACGGCCATCACGCCAACACTGGCTGAACCCGTACTGTCGCTGTCAAAACCAATCGACTTAACTTTCCCGTCAAAATACTCATTATTTTTCAACATAGATTGGCCCTTTGCGATAATTTTCAGAGCCTCCATATTAGGGGCAGGAACCTCATTCTGTCACTGATTTTTACCGCTTTATCTGCACCAGACGACACCGCCCGCAAAGCGGTGTCGCTGATTTGATTTTATCGCCGCACAGTGCCATTGTGGACAACTGTTCGCCTCATAAAATCCCGTCTCAGATAACCAGCTCCGCCGCCAGTTTTGCCATCAGCACATTCGAGAGCAATACCGGGATGTTGAGATGCTTTTTCAACAATTCAGCGTGATGCCGCGTGTAACCGATACAGTCGAGCACCACCACTTCAGCACCCTGCTGCGCCAGACGCATTGCCGCTTCCATAATGGTCTGATCATCGGAAATATACGGGCTGGCCACGGCAAAACAAGGCGGTTTGGACAACTTCCGCCATTTATTCGACTGCTCCACAATCTGCTCTTCGATTGGCACGACTATCCCGGCACGGTGTTGGCCGACAATTGCACCAATTAACGGCGGAATAATCCGGTCCGGCTCGAGCAGCAGCGCATTGCGGGCCCGCAGATTTTTAAATTCGCCGGTACACAACAGCAAAATGGTCATGCAACCAAGCGCTTCCAGAACGTCGATTTTTTCCTGTAATCCGCGTTCGACCCGATGCGCCGCCATGGTGACCTGCGAACCGTCCAGCAAACGCGTGACCAGTACCGCATCGCCTTCCGCAGGCGCATAACGCTGCTCAATTTGCTCCGTGCTCATTCCGTCCAGCAGGCCCACATGGGTGACTGATTTGGCCGGCAGATACGCCATCAGCAGCGGCATAATGTCACTGCGCGGCGCCTGTCCAATGGTTAACGTCGCAAAGGTCGTCGTCATAAAGGTTACTTCCGGTTTTGCAGGTGGCGCAGGCTTCCGTACAGCGACAACAGGAGTTGATATTCGTCAGCATCAAAGAACTGGCACGTACCGCGCCCGAATTCTTTCGCGACTTCTACGGCAAATTTGGCCGCCAGAGCGATATCCACTTCATGGCTCGCGCCGGTGCCGCAGCCCGGCACCACAGATTCTGCCGTGATCGCCACGCCAACCACCGGAACGCTGGTCGCCGTTGACGGCTGCAAAATGCTGTTGAGGTGATGAACGCCGTTGCCGTAAGGCGTGATGTCCTGGGTGGTTATCGGGAAAGTGACCGCAGGTTTACCGCTGGTCATCTCCATAATGCGCACCAGATCTTCGGATACACGCAGGATATAGCCCTCTTTCACTGTCGGCGAAATGGCGTAACCCTTGTGATTGATAATGCGGTTGCCTTTAGTGGTGTCGATGGAAAGAATGGCATCAACGCCGTCGACCACTTCGTTATCATTCATGGTCACGTCGTCGATCGGCGAATCCATGAAATCCACCGGATCGTGCGGGCGGGTTGGCGCGTTCGGGCAGATATGGGTGGTGATGATCACATCGCCTTCCAGCGCATCACCTTTACGCTGCATGTCCGCCAGCTTCAGCGCGCAGGTTACCGCAGCAATCGCACCGTCCGCGTCGGAGACCAGGCCAATGCGCGTCGGGCGCGCACCGATCCCGCCCAGACGGCCAATAATGCCTAACGTCGGGGCGGTACCGCCGCTGCTTTTACCTTTGCTGCCCGGCACGGTGATACGGACGAAATCCGTGCCGCCTTTCGGGCCATCCGCACGGTTTGTGCTGGCGATGATACCCGGATAACGGGTGAATAAATCCACAACATCCTGACCGCTGACGTGTGCGCTATCCATCAGTTCAAATACTGTTAACGTCTGTTGTAAACTCATCACAAAATCCTCTTAAAACTTCGTGACCGGCGCACAGGCGCAGAAGCCAAAACGGTCACGAACGCTGTTCATCATCGGAACAGTCAGTGTTTAATGCTGGCCAGATAACGGCCCTGGTGTTGGCAATAACGCTTTACTTTTTGGTACTGAAAACCGAGGTGAAGAAGCTGTAAAGTGCATCACCGGCAATAAAACCTGCCGCCAGCACTTCCATTGGCGTACGCCCTTTTTCACCCCAGATACGAATAATGATAATGCGCAGCACGATACCGCAAACGACCGCCCACCCCGCCATCACGCTGTTGATCAGAAGCCCGGTCGCCAGCAGCACGCCGAGCTGACGTTTAGGACCGCCTATCAGCTGGATGAGCGCGCCCGGAATCGCCCAAATCAGCAGGCTGTGGGCAATACCCGGCTGTGCACCGGCCTGAATAGTTTTGGCATAAACGCGCGCCACCGGCGGAACCAAATCCTGAGAGAAATAGCCGTAATGCGCGTACCACACCACCGGAATGGCGATAATGAAGGCCAGCAACGCGGCGAATAACTGGATGCGGCGGCCATACAGCTCAGCCTGTAAATCTTTTCCATAGCCACGGAGAATAAATCCGGCTTTCAGGTCAAAACCCATATCGGCAAACGCCGGGCCCGTCGCGGCGGTAAAACCGGTCAGCACGCAGAGTGCCAGCGGCGGGAAACCTATCAGAATGCCAACAATCAGCGTAATCAGCGCCACGGCAAATGCAGGGAACCAGCCGGAGTGCATAGCGGCAATCCCGACAATCAGCTCATGGAAGAATGCGGCAAAGGCGGCGTAAATCACGAACGCGATCAGCATGCCAACAGACATTTCGCTGTACAAACCACCGGCCAGCGCCAGCAGCGCAGCAATCGCGATATACCCGAACGCCCCCAACCCCAGCGCTTTACGCACTTCTTTCGCGGGTTGTGTAAAGGTCGTTTTGGCGTCAGCATTTTTACTGCGGACGACCAGGATCACCTGTACCAGTGAAACCAGACCCGCACCGACCATCATGCCGTGCGGGATATACAGGGCATTGAGATCCAGCCCCGCCACCGGCTGCGCATAAGCGCGGATCAGCAATCCGATGCCAAACATACTGAGCGCCCAGATATTGCCGATAAACGCGGTACCGAAAGCCGCCATAGGTATTTTGAGCATTGCGCCAGCCAGCCCGACCACGACGCCGGCCACCAGCAGCCAGGCCTGACGCCCGCCGTTATCACCGGCTTTGATAGCCTCTGCTGCTGCCACGCCCGGCGGCCACGCATTACTGGCAGGGAACACCTTGGTATCGAAAAGACGATAAAGCAGGTAGGCATCCAGCAACATCGCCACTGCCACGCCAGCAAACATCGGCATGATCAGTTGCGGCTGGCCCATGACATAAGGGATTGCTATCGGCATCAGCAGGCTGTTTGCCGCACCGAAAGTCGCGGAGGAAATCACGGTTTGCGCCAGATTCTGTGTATGTACAGAACGATAGCGTCGAAAAGCTTGCATCGGGATGCGCGCCAGCAGCATGGCAAACAGCGCGCCGATAATAGAGGTATTAGGCGTCACACCTAACGTAGTAATCAGTTGAACACCGATGATTGCGCCCAAAACAGACAACAAAATCATCACGATGAGAGTGCCAATATCCTTTAGCTGGTTTTCCTTATTATCTTTAACAGGTTGATCTGACATAAGGCCCCTGGTGTTGAGCAAGTATTTCACATAACAAATTATCCGGGTCCGTTACTGGTCATTACCTTTCCGGCTCATTGCCGGTTTTGATAAACGCCAATATTCATCACCCAATTTCCCGGCAATTTGCCGGGTTACTGCAATCAGTCCTTCTTTTATCCCTTCCGGAATTTCTTTTCCCTGCGCAGGCGAAGGGAAAGACAAACAGAGCCCGACGGTCTCATTACGATGTTTATTAAAAATGCTGGTGGCTAAAGAACTGATCCCCTGCAACGTTTCATTATTCGCAAATGACAAACCGGTACACCGGACATCAGCCAGCCGGGCTAAAAGCCTTTCCATGTTTGCCGGGGCATTAACAGAATTAACCTGATATTGTCCGCTAAATCGCTCCAGCACTTCATCATCGGTATAGCGCGCCAGAATCGCACGGCCAATCGCGGTTTCGTGCGCGGGTAATAAACTGCCCGCTGGCGTGACAACTTGCAGATAAGTTCTGCCGGGAAACATCCGCATAACCATAATGTCCCGCCCTTCCAGCATTGAAATATACCCGGTGCATTGGGTTAGCTGGCTCAGTTGCGCCATATACGGTGAAGCAGAATCGACCAGCGGAGCCGATAAATAATGGCTGGAAACAGCCAGTAATAACTTTCCGACCCGATATAAACGGCTGTCCGGATCACGCTCCAGCAAGCCTTCCGTTTCCATCGTCATCAGCAAACGAGAAACGGTGCTTTTCGGCAATTTTAAATTTTCGACTACATCACTGAAAGACAAGCCGGGATGTCCCTGACTGATCCCCTGCTTTGAAAATAACTTCAGCACCGCAGCCGCATTTTCTAATGTGGTCATAAAGGAGGGAGTTCCGGTATATGGAACAGGGTTCCTGTTAAGTTAAATAAAAACTAAAGCTGATACGAGTCAGCGTCAAGTCGTTTATTTTTCACACGAAAGGCTACAGATAAATGAATATGCTTAAAGAAATTCCTAAAACCATTTAATGGCAATACAGGAGGGATAAATGCCGAGTATTAATGAGGTGACGAACGTAAAACTCAGCAGAATATTTTGATTAAATATTACGCAAAATATAGAGGGCAATAGAGGCTTCGACGAGAATGATAGTGACTGACCAGACAGCAGGCATCACTTTTGCATGCTGGTTAAAGAACGACATCAGGGGTTTCATCATTGATTCCGTTACAAGAGTTAAAGTAATCACCTGAGTTATTATTTTACGCCCGGACATACACCAGTACAATACTTAAGCACTCGTGTTCCCTGTGACTGAAAATGGCCCGATTTGTTTACAGCGCCTCTGCCGCCCGGGAAATTCAGGCATAAAAAAACGAGCCGCAGGGGCTCGTTATTGAATGATATCGGGAGATTTAACGTGCCAGCGGCAACGCCAGCGCATCCAGAATAGAATTCACCACCAGCGCCGGATCCTGCGTTCCGTCCACAACATGATGAGCGGCCTGCTGATAAAGCGCTTCGCGTTCGTTCAGCACTTCCCTCATTTCTTCAGTGATTGGCTTGCCGGTCAGCGTCGGACGCTGGTCTTCCTGCGGAGCATCTTCCAGGCGGTTTGCCAGCGTAGATGCCGGTGAGCGCAGATAGATAACGGTGCCCGCCTCACGCATAAAATCGCGATTTTCTGCCGACAGCACCACGCCACCGCCGGTCGCAATGACCGTCAGCGGCGAGCAGATTGCTTTGAGCGTTTCGGCTTCACGAAGGCGAAATCCTGCCCAGCCTTCGCGGTCAACAATATCAGCCACGCTAAGGCCTGAGGTACGCAGCAGATGCAGATCGGTATCGACAAATTTATAGCCCAGAGCCTTAGCCAGAACGCTGCCAACTGTCGTTTTACCCGCGCCGCGCGCGCCTACCATGAAAATGGGTTGTGTCATTACCGCTATCCTTTATTTCCCGTGAGCCCCGTTGCCCACCTGATGAAAATCCATCCTCAATATGGAGTATGAATGTCAAAAGCTGCGTGTTGAACTGCCTTAAGACGTACTCGCGAAATAGTACAACAAAAAAGCCTCACTGGCAGATTTTGTCACCTGCCGGTGAAGCTTCTGTAGCGTTTTATTTACGCCCTTCAGGGCATCATACTGAAAAATCCTTGCTACGCAATGGCCTGCAGTAAGCTTTGGGAGCCATCACTCCTAAGTAACTGTATCAGCGAGGTTTACAAATATACACCAGCGCAGGTGGAAAGTTTTTCACCACACGGATCTTTTTCCAGGTGAAATAGCGGGACAGCAATTTCTCAGACATTTGGCTGTACTGGAACAATATCAGTACACCGTCTTTTTCCTTCAGCTGTTGCTGCGTTTTTTGCAAAATCCGGATGCTGGTGCGCACGGGCATAGACAACAGCGGCAGGCAGGAAAACACAACGTCATAATGCGAGCCCATATGCTCAGCAGAGTGAGCCATCACTTGCAAACGGCGATCGTCCATCTGATTAAGCTTGCGGACAAACGCTGGCTGTATTTCAAACGCTTCAAGTTTTGCATCAGCACGCATACGCTCCAGAATGCGGCGGGTCAGCACACCGTCAGCGGCCCCCAGCTCAGCGATATCCAGCGATGTGGTCCAGTCAATCTGGCTGAGCATCGTGTGACATAGCCAGGATGATGAAGGCATCAATGTTCCCATCGTCCGGGGTGAAGTAATAAAATTCTGCAGATAAAAAAATTGATTCTGGATCGAAAGACCTGTGTTCTTAATTGTCATTTTTGCGGCATTCAACATATAAAAAATCCTCCTGGGGATATAGACCCTGATTAAAACAAAAAATTCTTAAGAAATGATTAATAAAAGAAATAACCGCCAGAAAGATTAATTAAAATGAAATCACATGAGAGAATTCTCAAAAGAGTAGATTATAAAAAAGATGGGTAACAAAAAGGCCAATATCAGGTGATATTGGCCTTCTCAAACAGATATTAATGCTTCATAAAACCGCACTACTGAAATATACGGGCTTTATTTATACAGCTCAACGTTCGCACGGTTCAGGCTGGAATCACCCGGCGTTGCCACACCCACCACACGGTAATGGGTCGCGCCTTTATCGCTGGCAACCTGGTTCAGCTCGTCACGCATACTGCCCGGAATGGTATTGGGCGCACTGACAGAAACCATACCCAGTGACTGATAGTTACCGCTTTGCGCCTGCATTTCTGAAATAGGCGTGGCTGCGAGAGCTGAGAATGAAGCGACAGTAATAGCAACGGCTGTAATTGCAGGTAAGAGTTTCATAATTCGCACCTTTCTTTCGTGAGTTTCGTTAATTAATGGGAGCGGATGTCATCCGTTGAGTTAATTATCAGCGAAGCAATGAAAGGAGACGTAATGCAACGTAAAGAAATTCAACCTTTGTGGTAAAAAAAAGGAGAGAATGAAAATGAATATTTCCGGAGCGATAACCGTTGGAAAAACCGAGATATTTAATGGAGAAAGTATGGAGAGTTTTCAAAGTTATTTATAACCCGGACAACATTCGCACAAATCGACGCCAGTATGCAATCACTGTTATGATTATTTTGTATGAATTTTCTGTTGCTGTGATCACCTGCAATGTCAGAGCAACAGAGTTCGGATCACCGCGTGTGCGGTGAATCTTTGCATCATGATAAAAGGGAGTATTTATGGCGGGTGGCAGCCTTCTGGCGCTAATCGATGATATCGCATCGATTCTTGACGATGTGGCAGCAATGAGTAAAGTCGCTGCAAAAAAAACAGCCAGCGTCCTGGGCGACGATCTGGCGCTGAACGCGCAACAGGTTACCGGTGTTAAAGCCGATCGCGAATTACCGATCGTCTGGGCGGTCGCCAAAGGTTCAATGCTCAATAAAGCTATTTTGGTTCCGCTGGCGTTACTGATCAGCGCTTTCATCCCCTGGGCAATAACGCCACTGCTGATGATTGGCGGTGCCTACCTTTGTTATGAGGGTTTCGAAAAAATCGCGCATAAATTCATGCCCGGCGAACCTCATGAAGAAGTCAAACCGGCAGCAGAAATAAGAAACGACGCTGACGCCAAAAAGCAGGAAAAAGAAAAGATCAAAGGCGCCGTCCGTACTGACTTCATTCTGTCGGCTGAAATCATCGTCATCTCACTGGGCATTGTGTCCTCCGCACCTTTTATTAATCAGGTCACCGTAATGGTGTTGATTGCAGTTGCGATGACTATCGGTGTTTACGGGCTGGTCGGCGCGATTGTCAAAATTGACGACGCGGGTTTGTATCTCAGCAAACTGTCAGGCGAAAGCAGCGTGATGAATGGCGTACGCGCGTTTGGCCGCGTCATCGTGAACGCCGCACCGCTGCTGATGAAAACGCTTTCTGTCGTGGGCACAATCGCGATGTTCCTGGTGGGTGGCAGTATTATCAGCCACGGTTTGCCGTTTATGCACAGCCTGATTGAACCGCTGACCCACGGCCACGAAAGCTGGATCAACACGCTGATTACCGGCGCAACAGATTTAGTAGTCGGCCTTATCGTCGGCGCAGCCGTTCTGGCGCTGGTGATGCTTGGAAAGAAGATGTTCGGGAAGAAATAAGCATAATTCTCGCCCTCCCCTTCGCAGGAGGGCGAAACCTCTTTCAGGCACTTTACCCCTTAGAAGCCACCAGCATCATAATGTCGCTGGTAAACGAACCGTCGGGCTGGATCTCAAAGTGGCGGACCACGTCATCTGACATCACTTTTTGCAGCTCGCGGATGGCAACGGAGAAATGCTCCGGCGTGCGCATGCGGGCGATCCAGCTGGTGAATTCCAGCGGCAGGCGGTCGGTGGTGACTTCGCCGGCAACCAGGCCGGCACCGGACGCCATTTCCAGCCATTCGCCTGGAGAATAGTTGCGGACGTGCGAGGTATCGCGCAAAACCTCAACCGTTTGCAGATAGATATCCAGCAGCGGATGCCCCGGCGACACCACGTCCATCATGATAAATTTGCCGCCCGGTTTCAGCACACGCGCCACTTCACGCAGCGCCTGCCCGACATCGTGCCAGTGGTGCGCGGAATACCGGCTGATGATGATATCTGCACTCGCGCTGGCGAACGGCAGCGATTCTGCCACGCCCTGCTGAGTGGTGATATTTTCCAGCTGCTTATCTTTCGCGGCCTGCGACACCACGTCCAACATTTGCGCGGACAAATCATAGGCAATCACATTTTTTACGGCGCGCGCGGCAACAAAACTGGCGTGCCCTGCGCCACAGCCCAAATCAATGACCTGCGCATCAGGGAATGGCGCCAGTAAAACGGCCAGACGTTGTAAATCAGCGCCCTGCGAGTGAACGGCGCTTGTCAGGTAATTTTGTGCCTGTGATCCAAACTGCTTATCGACTGCCTGGCTGTGAGTATTTTTCATGTTCATCATTGCTCCTGTTTGTCTTATTTTTTTAGCGCTTTCTTTGAAAAGAACGCGACTTTCAAATGACCTCAAATTCACTATAGGCATTGTTATATACGGGTACAATATGAGCATTTATACTGGTATCAGTTACTCCCTGTTTAAGAGAAAAGCATGATTGATAACGCAGAGTCACTTACCGGCCCGAAAGCACTGGGCACCTTTTTACGCGCTCAGCGCGAACGGGTGACACCGGAGATGGTCGGATTGCCCGGATCTTCGCGCCGCAGAACCAGCGGGCTGCGGCGCGAAGAGCTGGCACAAATCAGCGGCATCAGTGCAACGTGGTATACATGGATTGAACAGGGGCGTGACGTTTCTATCTCCGCCACTACGCTCGACAGCCTGGCAAAATCCCTGCGTATGGAACCTGCAGCCCGGGAATACTTATTCAGTTTAGCGTCAGTGAAAGATCCGCAGGCATTACCGGCTTCCGGCGCCCCTGACATCAACCTGACGGCTTGCGTAAATCAGCTGACCTGTCCGGGGTATTTGCTCGACAGTTGCTGGAATGTGCTGGCGTGGAACCCGCAGGCTCAGGCCCTGTTCAGCGGCTGGCTGGGCGTCGATGAAGCGCCGAATCTCCTGAATTTTATGTTTTTGCATCCGCTGGCGCGCCAGCTGGTCACCAACTGGGCCGAACGGGCTAAACGTGTGGTGGCCGAATTTCGCGCCGAAACCAGCCATTACGCACATTCAGAAGCCGTCCGGCAGTCGGTCATCAGCCTGCGCGAACGCAGTACGGAGTTCAATCAATGGTGGACGCAGCAGGAAGTTCTGGCTCGTGAAGGGGGTGAACGGTGCTTCAATCATCCGTTGCAGGGAAAGATCAGTTACCGCCAGCAGACATTCTTCCCGGCGGGCTATGCGGAATGCAAACTGGTGATACTGGTGCCTGAGGGATGAAAAGAACGACAGACAGCCCGCTGTTTTTTCTCACATAATGGATATTCTCACCAATTGACATACAACTGCTGAATATGTGAGGCTGATTTTATTGGTTTCCTCTGCAACAGGATAATCCCCATGATGTCGCGCCAGATATATCAGGATGAAGAAATCGAAATTCGCGTCGCCACCGAGCTTGAGGCGATTATTCACCTCGCTGCGGTTAAGGCGTCCGTAAAAGAAATTGGCGCCTGGGAAAGCTGGTGTACCGATAAATATTTGCTGGAAGACAGCCATAAATATCTGGCCGACAGCGAACAAAAACGTCATCGCGGGGTAGAATTCAATTTCTGCCTGTTTGAACGTGCCAGTGGTTATCTGATTGGCTCGGTGGGCATCAACCGGATCAACCCGGAATATAAGTTTGCCAATCTCGGCTACTGGATCCGCACCGGATATACCGGCCGTGGCCTGGCTACGCTGGCGGTCAGAGCCACGGCGCGCTTCGCGTTCACAGAACTCGAACTGACGCGGCTGGAAATTGTCGCAATGGATGGCAATGACCGCAGCCGTCGTGTCGCTGAAAAAGCGGGCGCGACGTCTGAAGGTTTGCACCGCAACCGGCTTTATTATCATGGCCAGCCGCGCGATGCCTGGATGTATTCTCTCATCCCCGGCGATCTCTGAGTCTGGCTTCACAAAAAAGATAAGGCAACAGAACATGACTTTCTCTACCCATACCGTTTCTACCGACTGGCTGGCGAAGAATCTGAACTCACCGGACGTGGTCATTATCGATTGCCGTAAATCAAAACCCGGCATAACCCCCCCTGTCGATTTCCATGGTCAATATCTTGAAGCGCACATTCCCGGCGCGATTTATGTTGAAGTCGACAGTATTTCGGATTGCACAACGGGCCTGCCGCACATGATGCCGACGGCGGAAGCATTCTCGGCGTCAATGAGCCGGCTTGGCATAGCGGATACGCAAACTATCGTGCTTTACGATGAGGGGGATTTGTTCTCGGCCCCGCGAATCTGGTGGATGCTGACAAGTTTCGGCGCAAAAAGCGTGCGCGTGCTCGATGGCGGCCTGAATGCCTGGATTGCGGAAGGCAAACCCACTCAGAGCGGCGAACACACCCGCGTGCCATCGACATTTAACGCCAGACTGGTGCGTCCGGTCGTCGCCAACGCGCAACAGGTGAAAGATGCCATCGGGAAAGTGCAGATTATCGATGCCCGCTCGCTCGCACGCTTTAAAGCCGAAGCGCCGGAACCGCGTCCGGGGCTGCACGGCGGGCATATTCCTGAAAGCCTCAGCGTGCCGTTTACCGAACTGACGCAAAACGGACACATGAAAGCGCCGGAAGAACTGAAAAATACGTTTGAGCGTCTGGGCGTAAACTTGAATAAACCGGTGATCACCAGCTGTGGTTCTGGCGTGACGGCCGCAGCACTGGCGTTCGGTCTGGACTCATTAGGGGTCAAAGATGTGCTGCTGTATGACGGTTCATGGGCAGAATGGGGCGACGTGAACGAAGATTTTCCGATAGAAACGCACTGATTCCTGACTACACATGACACACAAAACCGGGCGCTGATGCCCGGTTTCTATTAGCTGACAGATTCCGGCATCAGTTCACGCACGCCAAACTCCTCCGCAATCTTTTTCATCTGCCGGATCACCTCATACGCCGGTCGCGGAACCTCGGTAAACGATTCAATCAGCAGCGGTTTGCTCACTGCTTCGCGGGAAACTTCATGCAATGCGTGTCTCAGCATCGCCAGATGTTCAGGAGACGTTTGTGCGGACGTGATCAACGGAAGCCCCGGTACGGCGGCGGTTTGCCCTACCACGGCCAGCCCGCTGATCCGTTCAGGCGCAACCCGGCGCAGAAGCTCTAAGGTCACACAGTCAATCGCCGCAATATCGGCTTTATGATGCTGCACGTACAGAAGTGATTCGAGATGGCTGCCGGTCGCCAGCGCTTCGGAGAAGAATTTTCCGTTTACGGCCAGTGGCGCAACCAGCGCACGCAGGCTGTTATAACCAGACTGAGAATCAGTGCTGTTGAAAGCCAGCCTGCGGTGGCGAAAGCTGGTCAGATGCAGGCCGCTGTGCTCTTCACGCGCCAGCAAAAAGCTGCGATAACGGAAACCCTCACAACCGGGTGCGCGGTAACTGAATGCGCCGACCAGTTGCACCTGCGGCAGACTCTCCACCAGCGGGAATCCGCAGGTCTGGCTCAGCAACAGGTCTTTATCCTGCCAGTGCGCCAGTAAATCTGTCGGCCAGCTCAGTGAAACCGGCAGCGGCGTCATGCCCAGCCGCTTCAGCTTGCCCAGCAAGGTTACGGCAAAAATTTCTACGTCCGGTGGAGAAATCGCGTACATCGGTAAAGACATCAGCATGATCTGGCAACTCCGTCAGGGGGTGTCCTGCTGATAATCATAGTCGCTGTGGCCGTTTTCTGCTGCCGGCGCTCCCGCAGCGAACGGATGCATTTCCACCGCAACAGGCGATCGCGTATGTTGCCGGAACCACTCACGGTAGCCTTTTACCACGAACCCTTCGCTGCGCCGGATATACGTCTCCCGGTCGGCAAAATACACCTGCCTCAGCGCAAACCACGGTACACCCGGCAAATCGTGATGTACCAGATGATAATTCAGGTTAAGGAACAGCAGGCGCCAGACAAATCCGGCTTCATTAAGCGTGGAGCGAGCTTCGGGCGCATGCCCGGCGCGATGTTCATAGAACGAGCGCACTTTTGTCAGGCTCAGCGCCGGGTAGCTGATTGCCAGCACAAACCAGCCAGGAGACAAACCCCGCCGCGCCATCCAGAACATTAACAGCGCCAGCAAAAATCCATGAATCAGCCACATCGCGACGGCACGCCATTCACCGCGAAAAACAGCCATCAGCGCGCCGGCCAGCGTGCTGAAAATATCCAGCAGCGGACCGAGCATCATCCGGCCAGGCAAGGTATTACGCAAATGAACCACCGCTATCATCGCGGGCGTGAGGCTTTCCCAGCTTCTGCGGCTGAAATAATAAGCTTCGGGATCGTCACCGGGGATCGTCAGATGTTCATTCTTGTGATGCTGCAAATGCGTGTCGCGGTAAAGTCCGTAGGGGTACCAGACCGCCAGCGGCAAAGTGCCAAGCAGCTGGTTCAGCCAGGCTTTACGTGTGGGATGACCGTGAATAAGCTCATGCTGCAGCGACATATACCAGGCGGTAAACCAGATAAGCAAAGGCGTGCCGAGCCACGGACCGAGGCTTCTCCAGAAGAACACCACGGAAAACCAGCCGCCGTAAATGGCGAAAACCAGGCACCACGTCGGTATTTCCAGCCGCCACCACAGGCTGCGGGAACGCGCTTTAATATCGCCCCGTTGCTGCGGGCTAAGATAGAAAGAAGAGGACGCCATAATGTGCCGGAGTAGGAAAACTTCGGCACATTATCGGATGACGATTTGCTGCCGCTAACTAACTTAAAACACTATCTATTGCCAGTTAGCGGCTAAGGCTGGTCAGCCCTGCAAGTCTTTATGTACGGCCTGAGTAAACTGCTCCATCGGGCAAAAGCCCTGCTTGTCTACTTTACAGCCTTCGATTTGCAGCGTGACGCGCTGTGGAGGATTTTTCAGGCTCAGGGCTATGTTGTTGCGGATCTGATGCGCCGTCGGGTATACATATTCGATCTTCATCAGATCTTTACCCGCGTTCTTGTCATGCCAGCGCTGGAAAACCACGGTGCCGCTGATGGGCGTCCGTTCAAATTGCCCCGGAAGCTGGTAATCCTGCGTTTTCAGTGCTGCAAGCAATGAAGCAATATTCGAATCATGCCCGACCAGCAGAGCCAGTTTTGCCTGCTGTGCGGCTTTCTCATCCGCCGTCGAAGCCTGTTTCGGATCAAGCGCGCCGGAGATGAACGTCAGCAAAGGTTTCGCCGCATTGGCAGCAATGGCCGGGGAGCCAAACAGCGTTTCGTGATACAAATTTTTGATGGCTTCCAGTTTTGTCCACTGATCTTCGGTGCTGATTTTTCCCCACGCCACGTCTTTTAACGGAAAACCTTCGTAATATTGCAGCATGAAAGCATCCGCCGCACCGGTTGCCATACGCAGCGGGCCGGTAATGCCCGGTTCTTTACCCTGCGTCAGTACCACGTCCGAAGGCTGAGATGCCAGATCACATTGCTGTTTCTCTTTGCAGATTTTGCTGTTTTTGTAATCGAGAATATTTTCGAGCAATGCGTAATTTGGCTTCAGGCGCTGGTTCAGCCCCGTCAGGCCGCCCTCGCCTGCATGCTGGCTGATGGAGTTCAGCGCACTGGTTTTGAAGCTGTCATTCACTTCAGCGGTAATGATCGGGTTAAAAACCGGATCCATCTTGCCGATCTCTACACGGTTAATCACCGGCACATCACAGCCGGGAAACGCACCGGTGGTGATATGTTTCGCGGTATCAATCGTACGCGGCAGGCTGTTGGCATAGGCGAAAACCTGCTGGGTTTCCGGGCAGCCCGCAGCAGGCAGAAGCTTATCTTTCGCCAGCCATGCACGAAGGTAATGCCCCATGTGTTCGGAAATCTGGCCGCCTTTCGGGGTCAGTAATCCCCCTTCGGTTTTCCAGACCGGCCACGTATGCGTGGTGGATTCCGCCAGCACGTCACCATAATTCACCAATGGCGCACGGATACCGTGGCGGCTGAGCACCAGCACCTGTTGCAGTTCCAGATTATCGGATTGTGCTGCCTGAGCGGCGGGCAGAGAGAGTGGTAATAAGCAGGCAAGCGCGGTTAAGGCGAGACAGCGCGATGATGTTGTTTTCACAAGTGATCCTCTTTATGAATATTCCCTGAAATAGAAAAACACCGCACTCATTCCGTGTTCAACAGATTGATAATTGCGGTGAATTTTCAGCATAGGTGAATATTCAGGAAAAGAGGGAGATCATGCTCACAACCTCGGCCTGACTGTCACAAAAGTGTAACAATAACGTCTGTCAGAACTGATATCGCAACCAGGCAAAGAACACATTCCCGTTATTGTAGGTTCCCGGAATATACGTGGCCTGGAAAGTCAGCTTGTTATAGCCGATGGAGGCCAGCGGTAAAACAATCGGAATAGGAATATACTTATAGTCATCACGCGCAGTCACCGCGGCGGTGTACCCCAGACCTAAACGGAAATCTTTATCCTGCGCAGGTGTCCATATTTTCTCCCAGCCATAGCCGCCGATCGGCTCCCATTTATTATGCGAGTCTTTAAACGCCATAAAATAAATGCCGTTCCAGTTGCCTTTCTCATCATAACGGGAAATACCGTAACCACCACCCCACGGGCGCTCGTTATATCTGTCGGTTTTCTCTTTATCGTAGGTCAACCTGTTATGCCAGGTAATAACGGGCAAATACAAGTCCTGAGAATCTGAATCATTCCAGGTAGTGGAAACCTTATCTTTAAAATCTGACCACAAGCCGGGAATGATAGATTCTTTTTGAGGCGCGTCAGGATCACTCACAGGATGAGTACCGTTGTTGACAGCAAAAACTGGCGTACAAAATGCGAGAGAAACGGTGAGACTTAAACCCCTGATTAATTTCTTATAAGACATCTTTTTAAATAGCTCCCTGACGTAATACCGTGATTATAACCAACTGCTAAAGGGAAAAAATTAAACGATATGGGAACAGGTCGTTCATAATTTTTTAATTATATGAAATATCAGTAATTCATGATTTTATTATGGGAGTAATCCTACCAATATGCCTGCCCAGTTTCGTTAAAAAAGCGTAAGGAATAATAGTAACGCATAAAAAATCCGCAGGCTCGCGCTCTGCGGATTTTGATCTCATGTGACTTCTGAATCTGCAACAGTGCAGAAATCAGCTATCAGCCAAGCTGCTTGCGCGCATTACGGAACATGCGCATCCACGGGCTGTCTTCGCCCCATTCTTCCGGATGCCATGAGTTGCTGACGGTGCGGAATACACGTTCAGGGTGCGGCATCATGACGGTGACGCGGCCTGAGAGGTTAGTGACAGCGGTGATACCGTTAGGTGAGCCGTTCGGGTTGGCCGGATAGTTTTCTGTCGCCTGACCATTGTTGTCGACAAAACGTAGCGCCACCAGATTGCTGTGTTCGATCTGCGCCAGATGCGCCGCATCGCGCACTTCCACATGGCCTTCACCGTGGGAAACGGCGATTGGCATACGTGAACCGGCCATGCCCTGCATGAACATCGACGGGCTGGCGGTCACTTCAACCAGGCTGAAACGCGCTTCAAAGCGGTCAGACAGGTTACGCACAAAGCGCGGCCAGTGTTCTGCGCCCGGGATCAGCTCTTTCAGGTTCGACATCATCTGGCAACCGTTACACACACCCAGCGCCAGCGTTTGCGGGCGGTGGAAGAATTCAGCGAACTCTTCACGCACGCGGTCGTTGAACAGGACAGACTTCGCCCAGCCTTCGCCCGCGCCCAGCACGTCACCGTATGAGAAACCGCCGCATGCGACCAGCGTGTGGAAGTCCTGCAAATCACGGCGACCGGCCAGCAAATCGCTCATATGGACGTCAACCGCATCGAAACCGGCGCGATGGAAAGCGGCCGCCATTTCAACGTGGGAGTTCACGCCCTGCTCACGCAGCACGGCCACTTTCGGACGCGCACCTTTAGCAATGTAAGGCGCAGCCACATCTTCGTCCGGCGCAAAGTTCAGTTTCACGTTCAGGCCCGGATCGAGATCATTGGTTTTGGCCTGATGTTCCTGATCGGCACATTCCGGGTTATCCCGCAGGCGCTGCATCTGCCAGGTGGTTTCTGCCCACCAGGTGCGCAACGTGGTGCGGCTTTCGCTGTACACCGGCTTATCGCCCTGCGTGATGATGAACCGGTCACCGGTTTCAGCCGTGCCGAGATAATGCGTGCAATTTGCCAGACCAAACTGTGCCAGCGTATGCTCAACGGCTTCACGGTCAGAAGCGCGAACCTGGATCACCGCACCCAGTTCTTCGTTAAACAGCGCCGCCAGCGCATCGTTGCCCAGCGCCGCGATATCCGCCGTCAGGCCGCAGTGACCGGCAAAGGCCATTTCAGCCAATGTAACCAGCAAACCACCATCAGAACGGTCATGGTAGGCCAGCAGTTTCTGTTCAGAAACCAGCGCCTGCATGGCGTTGAAGAAACCACCGAGCTGTTCGGCACTGCGCACATCCGCAGGGGTGTTGCCGAGCTGGCGATAAACCTGTGCAAGCGCCGTCGCGCCCAGCGCGTTGTGGCCGGCACCCAGATCCACCAGCAACAGCGCGGTGTCGCCTTTATCGGTACGCAGCTGCGGCGTGACGGTATGACGCACGTCTTCGACGCGGGCAAATGCGGTGATCACCAGAGACAACGGTGAAGTCATCTCGCGTTGTTCGTTGCCTTCCTGCCAGCGGGTTTTCATCGACATGGAGTCTTTGCCCACCGGAATGGTGATACCCAGCGCCGGACAAAGCTCTTCACCCACCGCTTTCACCGCTGCGTATAAACCGGCATCTTCGCCCGGGTGACCGGCCGCAGACATCCAGTTAGCAGAAAGCTTAACGCGTTTCAGGCTGCCGATTTCGACCGAGGCAAGGTTAGTCAGCGCTTCGCCAACGGCCATACGGCCGGAGGCGGCAAAGTCCAGCAAGGCGATTGGCGCACGTTCGCCCAGAGACATCGCTTCGCCGTGATAGCTGTCAAGGCTGGCGGTAGTCACCGCACAGTCAGCCACCGGGATCTGCCACGGACCGACCATCTGGTCACGCGCAACCATACCGGTCACGGTGCGGTCGCCGATGGTGATCAGGAAGGTTTTCTCCGCCACAGCCGGCAGATGCAGAACGCGGTTTACCGCTTCGGCAATCTGAATATTTTCACCGTTGAGGTCATCACCCTTCGCTTTCAGCGTGGTGACGTCACGGGTCATTTTCGGGGTTTTACCCAGCAGCACGTCCAGCGGCATATCAATCGGCTGGTTGTCGAAATGGCTGTCTTCCAGAGACAAATGCATTTCTTCTGTGGCTTCACCGATCACCGCATAAGGCGCGCGCTCACGTTTACAGATAGCGTCGAACTGCTCAAGCTGAGCCGGTGCAACCGCCATCACGTAACGTTCCTGCGATTCGTTACACCAGACTTCCAGCGGGCTCATGCCCGGTTCGTCGTTCAGGATGTCACGCAGCTGGAAGCGGCCGCCACGGTTGCCGTCGCTGACCAGTTCCGGCATGGCGTTGGATAAACCGCCTGCGCCGACGTCATGGATAAACAGGATCGGGTTGGCTTCACCGAGCTGCCAGCAGCGGTCGATCACTTCCTGGCAACGGCGTTCCATTTCCGGGTTGTCGCGCTGTACGGAAGCAAAATCCAGATCCGCATCAGACTGGCCAGAGGCCATTGAAGAAGCTGCACCACCGCCCAGACCGATATTCATCGCCGGGCCGCCGAGCACAATCAGTTTCGCGCCAACGGTGATTTCACCTTTCTGCACGTGATCAGCACGGATGTTGCCGATACCGCCCGCCAGCATGATCGGTTTGTGATAACCACGCAGCTCAGGGCCGTTGTGGCTGTTGACGTTTTCTTCGTAAGTACGGAAGTAGCCCAGCAGCGCCGGACGACCAAATTCGTTGTTGAAGGCTGCGCCGCCCAGCGGGCCGTCAGTCATAATATCCAGCGCGGTAACGATACGATCCGGCTTACCGAAATCTTCTTCCCACGGCTGTTCGAAGCCCGGAATACGCAGGTTAGAAACGGAGAAACCGACCAGACCGGCTTTCGGTTTTGCACCGCGACCTGTTGCGCCTTCGTCACGGATTTCGCCGCCGGAGCCTGTCGCCGCGCCCGGCCACGGAGAGATCGCCGTCGGGTGGTTATGGGTTTCAACCTTCATCAGGATGTGCGCCTGCTCCTGATGGAAATCGTACAGACCGTCTTTCGCATCGGCGTAGAAACGACCAACCTGCGAACCTTCCATCACGGCGGCGTTATCTTTGTACGCGGACAGCACGTAATCCGGCGTCTGTTCAAAGGTGTTTTTGATCATCTTAAACAGGGATTTCGGCTGCGTTTCGCCGTCGATAACCCAGTCAGCGTTAAAGATTTTATGACGGCAATGCTCTGAGTTTGCCTGTGCGAACATATACAGTTCGATGTCAGTCGGGTTGCGCCCCAACGACGTGAAGGCTTCCATCAGGTAATCAATTTCGTCCTGCGCCAGCGCCAGACCCAGCTTGGTATTGGCGGTTTCCAGTGCGATACGGCCTTCGCCGAGAATATCGACATGCTGAACCGGTGCAGGCTGTTGCTGCGCGAACAGCGCGCTGGCGTCTTCGAACTTGCCAAAAACGGTTTCCATCATGCGGTCGTGCAACAATGCGGCCAGCTGCGCCCATTGTTTGTCAGTCAGTTCCGGTGCCTGAACATAAAACGCCAGGCCGCGCTCAAGGCGAAGAACCTGAGACAAACCGCAGTTATGTGCAATATCGGTCGCCTTGGAAGACCACGGAGAGATGGTGCCAGGGCGCGGGGTAACCAGCAGTAAACGACCTGTTGGCGCGTGTTCAGCGAGAGAAGGACCGTATTTCAGGAGGCGTTGCAGCTTGGTTTGTTCGTCCGAATTCAGCGGCGCGCTGACATCGGCAAAGTGTACATATTCGGCGTAGATATCATTGACCGGAAGGCGGGCTTCCTGACAGCGGGATAATAATTTATTAATGCGAAAAGCCGACAAAGCGGGCGAACCACGCAGTATTTCCATAATCACAGATCTCTCGTCTTCGAAGACACTGACCACAGTGCTTCATTGGGCGCAACAGGGGGAAAACGCGGGCTATTATAAAGAAAGCTGACGGCATACGAAACCGTTTGCGTCGGTAATATTGATATTCATTTATAACCATTCAAAGTTTATGGTTAATATGAATAAAGTTGCAGACTGCCGTTTTGTTGAGCAAAATGCGTCAGCACTGGGGATATAACCATAGAAACTGCACAGCATACCGTAAAAAAACAAGAGCGCTGCAGCGAGATAACTATTTGACGCGACTAAAAATTAATTATGTTCTGATGGGGATTGCCGCCCTGTTGCTGGCGCTGGCCTTATGGCCTGCCGTCCCGTGGCACAGAGGCGAAGGCGATCAGTTGGATCAAATAAAATCCCGTGGAGAATTGCGCGTAAGCACGCTCAATTCTCCACTGACTTTTATGGAGTCCCCGGAAGGCAATCTCGGCTTCGATTACGAACTGGCTAAACGCTTCGCAGATTACCTGGGCGTGAAACTGGTTGTGAATCAGCACACCACCATCGAGTCGATGTTCGACGATCTCGACAATGATAAAACCGATATGCTGGCTTCAGGGCTGGTGTACAACAATGCGCGCCTGAAAAACTACCGTGCCGGGCCGGAATACTATTCCGTTTCTCAGCAACTGGTTTACCGGCAGGGAGCCGTGCGCCCGAAAAGTTTTGCGGATGTAAAAGGTTCGCTGGTGGTTTCTGCCGGCAGTGCGCATATCCAGACGCTTGAAGCCGCCGTAAAGAAATATCCCGATCTGAGCTGGAGCACGACGGATAAAATGTCGCCACGTGACCTGTTACAGCAGGTCGAGAATGGCAAACTCGATTATACGTTGGGTGATTCAGTCACTATTGCGCTGATGCAGCGCGTCTATCCCCGCCTCGCTGTCGCGTTTGACGCTACCGAAGACGAACCGGTCACCTGGTATTATCGCAAACAACCTGACGATGACAGCCTTTCAGCCGCCATGCTGGACTTCTTTAGCCAGATATCAGAAGACGGCACGCTTGAAAAGCTTGAAGAAAAATACCTCGGTCACGTTGGCGATTTTGATTATGTCGATACACGCACCTTCCTGAATGCCATCGACAGTACGCTGCCCGACTTACAGCCATTGTTCGAAAAATATGCGCAGAATATTGACTGGCGACTGCTGGCCGCTATCGCCTATCAGGAGTCTCACTGGGATCCGCAGGCAAAATCGCCGACAGGCGTACGCGGCGTGATGATGCTGACCCGCGCCACTGCGGGGGGCCTGAATGTCGATGACCGGACGGACGCTGAGCAGAGCATTCGTGGTGGCGCGCAATATCTATCGCATCTGATGGACAAAATGCCGGAATCTATCCCGCAGGACGAGCGGATCTGGTTTGCGCTCGCGGCTTATAACATGGGGTACGGCCATATGCTGGACGCCCGTAAGCTGACGGCGCAGCAAAAAGGCAACCCGGACAGCTGGGCCGATGTGAAACAGCGTCTGCCGATGCTGAATCAGAAGCGCTATTTCAGCCGTACCACTTATGGCTACGCACGTGGTACGCAGGCGTACAACTATGTGGAAAACATCCGCCGTTATCAGCTCAGCCTGGTAGGTTATCTCATGGAAAAAGAGAAGCAGCAGGCACAGAAAGCGGCGTTACAGGCTCAGTTGGGTCAGGGATATCCGGTCGTTGATGCAAAGGACGCTCTGTCACCGTAGCATTGCTCACCGCCGTGCAGGTTTACTCTTCAGAAGTATCACCAGCTTGCGCGGCGCGCTCTGCCAGCCGGATCGCTTTTTTCTGACTACGGCGAAAACGGAAAAACGCACTCAGTTGCTCAGCGCACTCTTGCGCCAGCACGCCGGAGACAATCTCCACCTGATGGTTCATCCCCGGATGACGCAGCACGTCTAACAGTGAACCGGCAGCCCCGGTTTTTGCATCGGACGCACCGTAAACCATCCGGCGGATCCGGGCGTGAATCATCGCCCCGGCACACATCACACAAGGCTCCAGCGTAACGTAAAGAGTCGCCTCAAGCAGACGATAGTTTTGCACAGCGTTTCCGCCCTCGCGCAATGCCATAATTTCCGCATGCGCCGTCGGATCATGATGTCCGATAGAACGGTTCCAGCCTTCGCCAATCACCTGATTGTCTAAAACCAGTACCGCACCCACTGGCACTTCGCCCTCATCCTGAGCTTTTAGCGCCAGGTTCATGGCATATCGCATCCAGCGTTCATCATCATTCATTACTGCTAATTCTGTGTCTGCCACTTCAACCTCAGTTATTTTTTACCAACAGACATTATATCGTTCTTAGGCATGCTCGCCCACGGCCAATAATCGCTATCAGACAAACAGTTCATGCAGGTAAATAGATAGCATTTTTTATGAAAAAATCCGGATTGCGCTAACTATACGAAATACCTATAAAAAAGAATAAAACCTTATTTTTTATAGTAATTATCAAAAAAATTTACCCGATAAAAACCGGGGAACATTGCGCCAGATCAATTGATGTTACCGGTAACAATATTAAGGTTTATTTGACTCTACGATGAACTGACAACAAGGAAAACGATTATGGCTACTGCAACTTTCTTTATCCCATCCGTCAACGTTATTGGTTCTGGCGCATTGAATGATGCGGCAACGGCTATCGCACAGCATGGCTTTCGCCATGCACTCATCGTTACGGATAAAGTGTTATTCGATATCGGCGTAGTGAAACAGGTACAGGAATTACTGGCACGCAACGACATTCAGAGCAGCGTTTATCACGGAACTCACCCTAACCCGACCACCCGCAATGTACGCGAAGGTCTGGAAATGCTGAAACAAAACACCTGTGACTGCGTCATTTCTCTCGGCGGGGGTTCACCCCATGACTGCGCAAAAGGCATCGCCCTGCTCGCCACCAACGGGGGCGATATTAAGGACTACGAGGGCGTTGACCGTTCTGCTAAACCGCAACTGCCACTGGTTTCCATTAACACGACAGCCGGTACTGCATCAGAAATGACCCGTTTTTGTATCATCACCGATGAAGAACGCCATATCAAAATGGCCATCGTGGATAAAAACGTCACTCCGCTGATGTCTGTAAACGATCCACACCTGATGGTTGGCATGCCGAAAGGCCTGACAGCCGCAACCGGGATGGACGCGCTGACTCATGCCATCGAAGCCTATGTCTCCAGCGCAGCAAACCCGATTACCGATGCCTGCGCGCTGAAAGCCATCACCATGATTACCGACTCGTTACGTACTGCGGTCAATGACGGCAAAAACATGCAGGCCCGCGAGAACATGGCTTATGCCCAGTTCCTGGCAGGGATGGCGTTCAACAATGCTTCACTTGGCTATGTTCATGCGATGGCGCATCAGTTAGGCGGTTTCTACAACCTTCCACACGGTGTTTGCAACGCCGTATTACTGCCATTTGTTCAGGAGTACAACGCCCGTGTCGCCAGCCCGCGTTTGAAAGATGTCGCGGCTGCCATGCATATTGATGTTAAGGGCATGACTGACGAACAAGGCGCGAAAGCCTGTATTACGGCCATTCGCCAGCTGGCGCGCGATGTAGATATTCCTGCGGGGCTGCGTGATTTGAAAGTGAAAGAAGAAGATTTTAATACGCTGGCCACTAATGCACTGAAAGATGCCTGTGCCTTCACTAACCCGATTCAGGGGACACATGAGGATGTGGTCGGGATTTTCAAAGCCGCGTTCTGATAGCGATTTCATAAAACACAATGTGTACAGGCCGGGTAACCGGCCTGTTTTTTGTCTGATATTGTGCAGCCATTATTCCAGTTGTTGTAACTCACCCTGCTTACTGACGCGAAAACGATGCTCACAAAAGAACAGTAACGGGTTGTCCTGTTTGCTGTCGCTGTATCCGCTGTAAAGTTTCAGCGGAGAACCGATCCTGTTTTCGAGCTGAGCGACTTTTTCTTCCCCCAGACAGCGCAGAGGCAGGAGCCAGCCGCCTTTACCACGCGCAATACGGCTACCGACCAGTCGCACCTGAGGCAAAAACAGCGATGTGTTATACACCTGCTGCACCAGGTTTTCCGGTGAACCGGTGATCAGCCAGACTTCAGTATCATCACTGTCGAGATATTCACGCAATCTTCGCTGCACAACCGGAAACGCTACGACTTTCTGGCGGAATGCGGTGACAAATTGCAGCTCCAGCGCTTTAAGACGTGCCTCACCGTGGCCAAAAGTAATCGACCAGAGCAGCAGGCTCATCGGCCAGCGCGCGGCGCGCCCGTGGATAAACAACCCTATAGCCACCAGCGGCAATACCGGTACGACCAGAATCAGGTTTTGTGGCATCTTTTTCAGCAGAAAACGCAGGAAAGATCCAAACATATCCTGCTGGTGCAGCGTGCCATCGAGATCAAAAAAAACTACCCGTCGATCCGGCTTCGTACTCAATCCGTTACTCCTCGGGATCGTTGAACCCCATCAGCCAGGTAAAAATAAAACCAGCCAATACCGTAATGACTAAACCGGCCAGATACAACATCACTTTGCCGGAAATAATAGTCAGCGCCAGCGGCAGCCCGGAAATCCCAAACGTGATCACCGTGGCAACTTTCCAGTAGCAGATTAGTGCACCACCGACGGCTCCGCCAAGACATGCGCCGATGAAAGGCCGCCCAAGCGGCAAGGTCACACCAAATATCAGCGGTTCGCCAATGCCGAGAATGCCCACTGGCAACGCGCCTTTAATCACTTTTTTCAGCCGTTTATTGCGGGTTTTCATGTATACCGCAATCGCCGCACCGACCTGGCCGACCCCCGCCATCGCTAAAATGGGCAGCAGCGGATTGGAACCATGAGCCTGAATCAGTTCTACGTGGATCGGCACTAACCCCTGATGTAATCCCGATAATACCAGCGGCAGGAAAGCGCCCGCCAGCACCGCACCGACCAGCAATCCGCCCTTATCGATCGCAATATTGACGCCATGTGCGATGCCGTCAGAAATAATGCCACCAAGCGGTTGCAAGATGACGATCGCCAGCGTTGCGGTAATCAGCGTGGTCATCAGCGGATTCAGGATCAGCTCCACCGATTCCGGCAGTAAATTACGCAGCCGCTTTTCAAGCCAGCACATCAGCGCCACCACAAGAAGCACCGCGATCACCCCGCCGCGCCCCGGCTGCAAAGTTTCACCAAACAGCGTAATTTGCGCCAGCGCCGGGCTGGAAAGAATACCGGCCATCACGCCGCCCATCGCCTGTGAACCGCCGAACACGCGCGCAGCATTCACGCCCACCAGGATATTCATAATGGCAAAAACCGCACCACCGAAAATCGCCAGCAACCCGAGTACATTCGGGTAATCAGTCGCAATGGAACCTGCGATATCAGGCCGTTTGAGCAGGTTAATAATGCCCATAATCAACCCGGAGGCGATAAATGCAGGGATCAGCGGAATAAACACATCCGCCAGTTTGCGTAACGCCCCGCTCATCGGCGCAGAGTATTTTGCCTTCGCAGTGGCTTTGTTGCGGGCGATATCATTCTGAACCGGCTCCCCCGCAGGGCTGAGCAATGCGCGCATGGCATCCACGACTTTGGCCGCCGCCCCAGGCCCGACAATAAACTGATGCTGCTCACCCTGTTTCAGATAGCCTTTAATACCTTCCAGTGTTTTCAGGCTGGTCAGATCCAGACGCCCGTCATCATGCACTTCCACACGTACGCGGGTCATGCAGTTTTCCAGCTTACTGATATTTCCTTCGCCCCCCACACCCTGCAGAATTTTCGAAGCCAGCAGGTGGGTTTTATCCATTGCCATCGCCATGCTTTTCTCCCGATTTTATTCCGCAAGAGCTGCGCGCAGAAAACCGTGATGTTTTTCCAGCCGCGCTTTGGCTTGCGGCGCATCAATACCCGCGAGCAGCATGAGGATTGCCGGTTTCACTTCAAAATCGGTTTGTGACAGTGCCAACTCGGCCTCATCACGCGTTGCACCAGTGGCATCAACCACAATGCGGCACGCACGGTCGACCAGTTTGACGTTGGTCGCTTTCACGTCAACCATCAGGTTCTGATAAACCTTTCCGGTTTTAACCATCGCGCCGGTTGAAATCATATTCAGTACCAGTTTCTGCGCAGTACCCGATTTGAGGCGGGTGGAACCGGTCAATGCCTCAGGGCCTACCACCGGGGAAATTGCGATGTTTGCCTCACAGGCAATCGGGGAATCGGGGTTGCAGGAAATCGCGACCGTCGCGCATCCCAGTTCCGTAGCGTAGCGCAGTGCGCCGATAACGTATGGCGTGCGGCCGCTGGCAGCAAGCCCGACGACGGTATCTTTGTCCGTCAGGTTGAGATTTTTTAAATCTTTCACGCCCAGCGTTTCACTGTCTTCTGCGCCTTCGACTGCCTTGAGCAACGCACCCGGGCCGCCAGCGATCAACCCGATCACCATACCGTGCGGGACACCAAACGTCGGCGGGCATTCCGACGCATCCAGAACCCCCAGACGACCACTGGTTCCGGCCCCAAGATAAATCAGGCGACCACCTGCGTTAAATGATGCCGTCGCTTTATCCACGGCTTTCGCAATTTCCGGCAAAACTTTCTCAATCGCTTCCGGGACGATACGATCTTGCTGATTAAAACAGGTCACCAGTTCCAGCGTGGACATCTCATCCAGATGCATTGTGTCCGGATTACGGCTTTCTGAAACCAGTGCGCCTAAGTTCATCAGACGGGTCATAACTTTCTCCTGAATTTTTAATTCAAATTTATTGCATGATATTTGAATATTTTATTCATCAATGCGAGGAATATTTGCTATTTTAGATAACATAATCCGCAAAACGTGACGTAAGTATTCAGAGGCGTCGGGATAACCCACCATGAGTTGTATGATTCGTATCCGCCAGCTTTATCCGACGCTGGCACAAAATGACCGTAAACTGGCGGACTTCCTTCTGGTTCAGCCGGAAAAGGCGCGCCATATGAGCTCGCAAAAACTGGCAGAGATGGCCGGTGTCAGCCAGTCCGGCGTGGTGAAGTTTGCCCAGAAATTAGGCTACAAAGGCTTTCCGGCACTGAAACTTGCAATGAGTGAATCGCTGGCGTCACCGAAAAGCAGCGAACCGGTCACCGTGCATAATCAGATTTTGAGTACGGATGGCCTGCATGTTGTTGGCGAGAAATTGCTGACAGAAAAACAATCAGCGCTTCGTGCCACGCTGGACATTAACAGTGAACCCCGTCTGCAAATTGCGTTGTCGATGCTGGGAAGTGCCCGAAAAATTATTCTGACAGGTATCGGTGCATCCGGGCTGGTAGCCAAAGATCTGGCGTATAAGCTGTTAAAAATCGGGGTCACGGCAATTGCAGAATCCGATACGCATGTGCTGATCGCAACGGCTCAGGCGCTTTCAAAAGAGGATTTGCTGCTGGCGATTTCTTTTAGCGGTGAACGCAGTGAAATCAATCTTGCTGCACGGGTTGCGCGTGAAAGCGGCGCGAAAGTTTTAGCTATCACCGGCTTTTCTCCAAATACGCTGCAACAGCAGGCCGATCACTGTTTGTACACCGTCGCAGAACTCCCTGCCACCCGCGGTGCAGCACTGTCGGCGACGACAGCGCAATATTCCCTGACGGATTTGCTGTTTGTTGCGCTGGTTCAGCAGGATACAGAACATGCGCCAGAACGGATCCGCCATAGCGAAGAATTGGTAAAAAAGTTGGTTTGATCAGGATCAGTTGACGCTTCAAAAGGCGCAGACGCAGAACCTACGCCAGCGCAATTCTGCTATACTGCGCGCCCTGTTGACTGACGATATGAGAAACGCCATGGCCCTGCTGATCACACACAAATGCATTAATTGCGATATGTGCGAACCGGAGTGCCCGAATCAGGCGATTTCGATGGGCAATGAGATTTACGAAATCGACAGCGATCGCTGTACGGAATGCATCGGTCATTACGATAAACCGACCTGTCAGAGTGTCTGCCCGATCGACAATACAATCATCATCAATCCAGCGCATAAAGAAACCAACGAAGAGCTGTGGGATAAATTTGTGGTATTGCATCACACCGTGTGATGGCGGCGTGATGCACTCAATTAATTTTCTATAATTACTGTCGCACAGGCATAACGGCGTTCATCGGCAAGCGTAACATGCACCGATTTCACTCCCATTTTTGCTGCCAGTTCAGCGGCACGGGCATGGAAAACCAGGCCTGGCTTTCCCAGCACGTCATTCACCACTTCAAACTGTTCAAACGCCAGACCGTTGCGGATCCCGGTTCCCAGCGCCTTTGCAGCCGCTTCTTTAACCGCAAAACGCTTTGCCAGAAAACGAACCGGCTGCTGATGTTGCAGATATATAGCCCACTCGCTGGCGCACAAAATTCTGCGGGCCAGACGGTCACCACTACGCTGAATAACCGCTTCGATACGGGAAATTTCAACGATATCCGTACCTAAACCTAAAATGCTCATTACCGACGTGCTTCTCTCATCAGATTTTTCATCTCACGTACCGCCCCCGACAAACCGTCGATAACAGCCTGACCGATAATCGCGTGGCCGATATTCAGCTCATGCATTTCCGGCAGAGCCGCAATCGGCTGCACGTTATGGTAAGTCAGGCCGTGGCCCGCATTCACTTTCAGGCCTTTGCCCGCGGCGTACGCTGCACCTTGTTTGATGCGTTCCAGTTCAGCCAGACGCTCAAGGTCAGTTTTAGCTTCCGCATAAGCACCGGTATGGATTTCGATATAAGGCGCGCCGACAGCCACAGCGGCATCAATCTGGCGCAGATCCGGGTCGATGAACAGGGAAACCAGAATTCCCGCTTCGCTGAGACGTGAAACGGCGACCGTCATTTTGTCGAGCTGACCGGCCACATCCAGCCCGCCTTCGGTGGTCACTTCTTCACGCTTTTCCGGCACCAGGCAGCAGAAATGCGGCAGAATTTCACAGGCGATCCCGACCATTTCATCGGTCACGGCCATTTCCAGATTCATCCGGGTCTGGATTGTCTGGCGCAAAAGACGCACATCACGGTCAGTAATATGGCGGCGATCTTCTCGCAGGTGAACGGTAATGCCGTCCGCACCCGCCTGCTCGGCGATAAATGCAGCCTGGACCGGGTCAGGGTAAGCCGTACCGCGCGCATTACGCAGTGTCGCGATGTGATCAATGTTAACGCCCAACAGCAACTCAGCCATAACAGCTCCAGATTTTGAATGGATTGATTTAAGAATGAAACAAAAGCGATTTCCGCAGTTTACACCTTACCGTATGTCGGGGTGTAGAGCGGAGTCTGAATTAACCGGCAGAATTGTCAGAAGATGAGACGGGCTTTTTTACCTGAAACTGGCGGAACAGCTCACGGCTTTTCAGCGGTTTTCCGCCGAGATACGGCTTCAACGCCATGCGTGTGAAACGTTTGGCTGCGCGCAAGGTAACGACGTCGAATTCACGACTGGCGAGGGCTTTTAAATCCCTGCCGGTGAAACTGGAATTATCGATAACCAGGCTGGCGATAAACCCTTTCTCTTCGCGGTAACGGTAAGTCATGGTGTCACTTACTTCTTCGCCGCTGCCTGCGCAGTGCAGAAAATCGACGCCGTAACCCAGATGGTACAAAAGGGATAATTCGAACTGGCGCAAAGCATATTCCGGCGAGCCGGTAGCACCGGCCAGATTTTGCAGGCAATTCAGATAATCGAAGAATAATGCGGAATAATTCGCTTCCTGCTCAAGCACACGGGAAACCAGCTCGTTTACATACAGGCCGCTGTAAAGCATCAAACCGGAAAGCGGAAGTGCCAGAGAAACTGGTTCGGCGTTGCGCAGGGTTTTGACTTCTCCCCGTCCGCTCCAGCGAACCAGCAACGGCGTAAAAGGCTGAAGGCAACCTTTCAGATTGGACCGGCGGCCACGCGCACCTTTAGCCAGTATGCGTACCCGCCCCTGTCCTTCAGTGAAGAGATCCAGCATAAGGCTGGTTTCACTGTAAGGTCGCCCATGCAAAACAAATGCGCGTTGCCAGCCTTCCATAGGCGCGGACCTTATAAGTCGTCTACATAACCCAAACTACGCAGCGCACGTTCATCGTCTGCCCAGCCGGATTTAACCTTAACCCACAATTCAAGATGAACTTTCGCTTCAAACATGTTTTCCATGTCCTGGCGGGCTTCGATGCCAATCGTCTTGATTTTAGAGCCTTTATTACCGATAACCATTTTCTTCTGGCCTTCGCGTTCTACCAAAATCAGACCATTGATGTCGTAACCGCCACGTTCATTGCTGACGAAGCGTTCAATTTCAACGGTGACTGAATACGGCAGCTCTTCGCCCAGAAAACGCATCAGTTTTTCACGGATGATTTCAGACGCCATAAAGCGCTGTGAACGGTCAGTAATGTAATCTTCCGGGAAGTGATGCACCGCTTCCGGCAGACGTTTGCGAACCAGAGCTGCGATGGTATCAACGTTAGTCCCTTTCTCGGCAGAGATAGGAACGATATCAACAAAGTTCATTTGTTCACTCAGGAACTGCAAGTGAGGCAACAACTTAGATTTGTCGGTAACGTTATCAATTTTATTGATAGCCAGCAAAACCGGCGATTTCAAATCACGCAGTTTGTTAACGACCATTTCGTCATCGGCAGTCCAGTTGGTGCCTTCAACCACGAAGATCACCAGTTCAACATCACCAATTGAGCTGCTCGCAGCACGGTTCATCAGACGGTTAATGGCACGTTTTTCTTCGATGTGCAGCCCCGGGGTATCCACGTAAATAGCCTGATAAGGCCCTTCGGTGTGGATGCCCATGATGCGGTGACGCGTGGTTTGTGGTTTGCGTGAAGTAATGGAGATTTTTTGCCCCAATAATTCATTAAGCAACGTAGATTTACCGACGTTAGGACGGCCTACGATTGCAACAAAACCACAGTAACTTTTTTCTTCGCTCATTCAAGCTCCAGCTGTATCAGCGCTTGTTCCGCTGCCGCCTGCTCGGCTTTTCGGCGACTTGAACCGGTTCCTACAACCGGCTGGTTCAAGCCACTGACCTGGCAGTGGATGGTAAACTCCTGATCGTGCGCTTCACCGCGAACCTGCACAACCAGATAAGAAGGCAACGGCAGATGGCGACCTTGCAAAAACTCCTGTAAACGGGTTTTTGGGTCTTTCTGCTTATCACCGGGACTGATTTCGTCTAAACGACTACGGTACCAATCGAGAATCAGCTTTTCGACGGTCTGGATATCACTGTCCAGGAACACGCCGCCAATGAGTGCCTCCACCGTATCCGCAAGAATCGACTCGCGGCGGAAACCACCACTTTTCAATTCGCCCGGCCCTAAACGCAGACATTCGCCGAGATCGAATTCACGTGCCATTTCAGCTAACGTATTTCCGCGCACCAGTGTGGCGCGCATGCGACTCATATCGCCCTCGTCTACGCGAGGAAAGCGATGGTACAGCGCGTTAGCAATCACATAACTAAGAATGGAATCACCCAGGAACTCTAAACGCTCATTGTGTTTACTGCTTGCGCTGCGGTGAGTCAGTGCCTGCAATAAAAGCTCCTGCTGTTGGAAAGTGTAGCCCAGCTTCCGCTGAAGCCTGTTTATTACGATGGGATTCATGAGTTACCAATAGATCAAGAATGCGTCAAAAACTTCAGCATACGGAACAGGCCTGCTTCGCCCTAAGCCAATCCAAAGCTGTTTCGTTTGCAGTGGCTCCCTCTGCTGTTTTTTTAATAAACATTAAAAATCAGGGGAGCCAACTTTTATCGCCCGAAAAGATATTCTACAACGAGTGAACATATAATGCTGCGTTAATAGGCACCATTAAATTAATGAATTCCACCGATACGGCTTAAACGAACACCGGTCGGCCACTCGCCTTCCTGTTTTTTAAAGCTCATCCAGATTGCAGAAGCTTTACCCACTAAATTCTGCTCAGGGACAAATCCCCAATAACGGCTGTCAGCGCTGTTATCGCGGTTGTCACCCATCATGAAATAATGGCCGGCCGGGACAACCCATGTTCCCAGTGGTTGACCTGGTTGCTGATAATACGCCCCCAATTGGTCACGCGCACCTGGCACGGTCAGAATACGATGAGTTACGTTGCCCAGTGTTTCATTGCGCTGTACCAAACGAACCCCATCTTGCGGGACATTCTCGGCAGGCGGCGTTTCAAAGAAACCACTGCTGGCTTCACCACCCGATGACTGACCAAAAGTCTGTACGAAATCGCTGGCAACGCCGGTGTCATAAGTCACCGCCAGTGCCGTATTGCAATTTTTACCGCTTTCACACGCGGGCTGTACGGTCACCTGCTTGCTAAACGGATCGTAAGTCACACGATCACCAGGCAAACCAACCAGACGCTTAATATAGTCCACGCTGGGATTAAGCGGATATTTAAATACCACGACGTCGCCGCGCTTTGGCTCACCCGTTGGAATCAACTTGGTCTGAGTAATAGGATCTTTCAGACCATAAGCATATTTCTCAACCACAATAAAATCGCCAATAAGCAACGTTGGCATCATGGAGCCGGACGGGATCTGGAAGGGTTCATAAATAAATGAACGCACCACAAACACAACTAACAACACCGGGAATACAGAAGCACAGGTTTCAACCCAGCCGGGTTGCTTCGCGACCTTGCTCAGCGTTGAATCGTCAACAGCACCTCCTGTCTCGGCCTTAATTTTCTCAATTTTAGCCCGGCGTGCAGGTGCCAGCTTAAAACGATCAAGGCACCAGATAATCCCTGACACTAGCGTTGCAATCGCCAGGATCAGGGCAAACATGTTAGCCATGCATACTCCCTACTACTCAATTAAGGATTTATTTGCTTTCTTTGCCTACGTGAAGAATGGCCAGGAACGCTTCCTGTGGTAACTCAACGTTACCCACTTGCTTCATGCGTTTCTTACCATCTTTCTGTTTCTGCAACAGTTTTTTCTTACGGCTGACGTCACCGCCATAACACTTGGCGAGAACGTTTTTACGTAATTGCTTCACGGTGGAACGGGCAATGATATGAGCACCAATCGCCGCCTGGATTGCAATGTCGAACTGCTGACGCGGGATCAATTCCTGCATCTTCTCAACCAACTGGCGCCCACGGAACTGTGAGTTGCCACGGTGAGTAATCAGTGCCAACGCATCCACACGGTCACCGTTGATTAGAACATCAACACGCACCATGTCTGAAGTCTGGAAACGTTTGAAATTGTAATCAAGCGACGCATAGCCGCGCGAAGTGGACTTCAGACGGTCGAAGAAATCGAGCACGACTTCTGCCATTGGGATTTCGTAAGTCAACGCAACCTGATTGCCGTGATAAACCATGTTGGTCTGCACGCCGCGTTTCTCAATGCATAACGTGATCACGCTGCCCAGATATTCCTGTGGCATCAGCATGTGACATTCGGCGATAGGTTCGCGTAACTCCTGAATGTTATTCAAAGCGGGCAGTTTTGACGGGCTGTCGACATAAACCGTTTCGTTACTCGTCGTCAGTACTTCATACACTACCGTCGGTGCCGTGGTAATCAGATCCAGATCGTATTCACGTTCCAGACGTTCCTGAATGATTTCCATGTGCAGCAGACCAAGGAAACCGATACGGAATCCAAAGCCCAGCGCCGTAGAACTTTCTGGCTCATAGAACAGAGAAGCATCGTTGAGGCTCAGCTTGCCCAGCGCGTCACGGAAGTTCTCGTAATCGTCGGAGCTGACCGGGAACAGACCGGCATAAACCTGTGGTTTCACTTTTTTGAAACCAGGCAGGACTTTATCAGCAGGATTACGGGCAAGCGTTAATGTATCGCCAACCGGCGCGCCCAGGATGTCTTTGATAGCACAAACCAGCCAGCCAACTTCGCCGCAGTTCAGGACATCTTTATCAACACGTTTAGGCGTGAATATACCCAGACGATCGGCGTTATACACCTGTCCGGTACTCATCACTTTGATTTTGTCGCCTTTTCTCATGGTGCCGTTTTTGATACGGACCAGAGAAACCACGCCAAGGTAGTTATCGAACCAGGAGTCGATGATCAGCGCCTGCAGAGGGGCTTCCGGATCACCCTCCGGTGGCGGGACATCACGAACCAGACGTTCCAGCACCTCTGGCACTCCAACGCCGGTTTTCGCCGAACAACGCACGGCATCGGTTGCATCGATGCCCACGATATCTTCGATTTCCTGCGCAGCGCGATCGGGATCAGCCGCCGGCAAGTCGATTTTGTTCAGAACCGGAACTACTTCCAGATCCATTTCCATTGCGGTATAGCAGTTTGCCAGCGTCTGCGCTTCCACACCCTGCCCTGCATCGACCACCAACAAGGCGCCCTCACAGGCAGCCAGGGAACGGGAAACCTCGTAGGAAAAGTCGACATGCCCCGGGGTATCGATAAAGTTCAGGTGATAGACCTGACCATCTTTCGCTTTGTAGTCGAGCGTAACACTCTGCGCTTTGATTGTGATGCCACGTTCGCGTTCCAGATCCATTGAATCAAGAACCTGCGCTTCCATTTCACGATCAGACAAGCCGCCGCAAATTTGAATAATACGGTCTGACAGCGTCGACTTACCGTGGTCAATGTGGGCAATAATGGAGAAATTTCGTATATGCTTCATTATAAAAGTTTTTTTACCTTGGTATTTCTGAATCATTCGCCTTGAACATACAGCGACGGTTTGTAGGTTGGCTGTCTTTCGCCTAAGTCGCAGCATTCTACATGCCAGCACCGTGAAAACCTAGTCTCGGCATACCCTAACTCCAGATTATGCGAGCTTTTCTGAAGTGCGTGTTCAACATTTCATTTTATTTTCGTTAACGGTCTATCAGTACTTTTCTGTTATCCGATATTTTATGTGGGTTCCCCACCCCTTAGGTTTTAGGAAAATGCCCATATACAAAAACGCATCCTGGAACTTAATATATTGTTATAAAAACAAAATTACTTTTCCCAACCGGCAAGCTCTAATTCTAATTCTTCCTTAAACATCTTTTTTATTTTAATTCAATCCGGTCACAAGGTTATCAATATGATCAATGAAGGGCGATTGCTAAGTCAGCATGGCTTTGCCAAAGCCAACTCGTGGATCACTCTGGTCCTGTCAGGTATTCTGCTTATCGGCGGCGCAGTGCAAATTGCCTATCTGCTGGCTTTCGGCCATACAGCAACCGGCCTGCACAGCGTGGTTGTGTCTGCTTTACTCAGCATTGCGCTGGGGATTGTCCTCATCATGTTGAGGAAGCTCATACGTCCAAATCAGATCTATCAGCTGCACGAAAATGGTATTTTAGTAATAAGCCAGACGGACAGAAAGAACCGCTTCATCCCGTTCGAACGGATCATGGATATATATCGTTTCAGAACAGGGAAATACACACGACGTATTTTAAATACAATGATTTTTCGTGAGGAAAATAGCAAGACCTGGCATAAGATCACACCAAACATTGCTCATTCTGAACGTTTAATTGAAGTGATTAAAAATGAACAGCTGATGTTTCGTGGCCCGTGGGCATTAAATACATTGGCTCAGGGTGGCGATATTCTTTTTACCCGCGTACTTAATGACCGCTGCGGATTGAAACGATTTATCAGCTCCAACCTCATGACAACGCACGAGAAACGGATCAGACTGAGCGCGCTGATGCTGACAACCGATGAAGGGAAAACGGTGCCGGTTGAGGACATTCAGTTCATCAGTGGTGGAAGCAACAGCCCGTTGATCAGATTACTGGATAAGCATGGGCGGATCCTGTTTTCCGTCCCTTACACATCGCTCTCAAGTGCCGATCTTTTCATCGCGCTGATAGAACATATGATTCAGAACCGCATCCCTGTCAGAAACTAAAAAAGCCACTGAATCAGAAGAAACAGTGGCATTTATACGTATCAGGAATTAGGCCGTTTTATGAGGGCAATTCGTTGTCTGCAGAATAGCGAAATGCATTAGGTGGCAACCCGACCTGTAAAATAACCGGCTGATAGCCTGATTTCCCGTCAATTTTTGCCGCCAGCGCCTTTGCGATCAAAAAACCTAAACCGCCGCCAAGTACTGCACCAATTACCGCGTAGATATCGGCTTTCAGCAGCGCCTGTAACAGACCGCCGCCAGCAATCACGCCGAAAAGTGGCGTCATATAGACTAAAAACGCCGAACGCAGCAAACTTCCCTCGGGTATTCCCAGCTCAACTTTTTGACCCGGTTCCAGAGGTTCACTGATGCTGACCTGAAGGTTATGCTCGGTCTGCGGCCCTAACTCATTCAATACGCGGGCGCCACATCCAGAACGTGAATGGCAGCTACTGCATCCCGCCTGCGTTTCACAACGCAGCGTTGCAAGACCATTTTGCCACGAAATAACAGTGGCCCATTCTTTCATCATGTGATCACCCGGTTTTTTAGCCAAAAATCATTTTGCGGAGAAGACGATACTGTCAGCAATACGTTTGGCGGTTGAAGGTGGCAATTCGCCAACGACGGTAATTTCATTTCCGTTGCGAATTTCAGTCTGCACCGTTCTGCGCCCCTGCCTGATCAACTGCTCAGAAGGTCCGCTGGTCGTAGAGCTGATATTGACGGAGAAACTGAATAATCCATCAGTATACAGGCGTGATTCTATCGTGACAGGCATGTTTGGCAAGTTTCTCCGGCTGCTCGCGATTTCAGTGACACCGTCCGGCAGCCATTTAACCAACCAGCTGAATTTAGCCTGCTCAGAAACGGGCAAGGAAAGCACAGGGGGCAAACTGGCCTTATCAAGATCGGCAAGCGTCTCTACCACTTGTTTGCCTTCATCGAAACTGATGACGCGGAACTGTTCGAGTGTTTCACCATCACGATCTAGCAAATCGACACGCATCGGTAATTTTGTCTGTTCATCGACCCAGATGACATACCCAAACCGCGTACCATCGCGCGAAACGACCCTGATAACCTGGCTCAGGCGATCCGCAGCGCGTGCACGTCCAACGGCGATAAAATCGTAGTATTTAGAAAGCAGGGAGAAATCACTAAAAACAATGGAAGGCAACGAATCAACGATATGATCGCCATCCAGCGTGAAAGGTTGCAGCCCGGTTTCAAAGTAACTGATGTCTTTTCCGCGCTGAACAATTTCACGACGCGGGCCATCCATCAGGATCAGTTGAGCTAGCGAGGCTTGATGAGAGACAGCATGACGATAGCGAAAGGAATCGATCCCTTGCTTCGTAATGTTGATAAAGCCCATTTCATAATTCAGCGACTGGCTGGCCTTACCCATCTCTTGCAATAACGCCTCGGAAGTTTGATCTGCCGAGGCGATACTTGGAGTAAGCAGGCTGCCCGTCACTAAACAAACGGCAAACCAAAATTGCTTCATTACTGCGTTTGCGTTCCTAAAGACTGAGTTCCTGGGACCTGAACAGCGGCTTGTTGCGGAGTAACAGGCTCAAGTTGAAGCTGCTCAGAATGCAAGCGACGCTGCAATTCGTAGTCCTGCAACATAGCATTGATACGCTTACGTTGCTCCTGCACATTTTGTTGCCCGCTGGTGGTATTACCCTCATTTGGCACACCAAAGCTGACCGGAGAAGCTTTCCCCATCATCGGCAGTGTATTAAATGCCGGCGTTTCCGGGGACGTCACACCCGATGCGTCAGGCTGATTGTAATGCTGAACGCCCAAAATAACGGCAAGTGACACACAAGCAGCCACGCCAACCTGGGTCAATTGGCTTGCCCAAGGGCGAACCTTTTGCCAGAACGGCATTTTCTGCCAGGTATGAGGCTGGGGCTGGGATTCAGAGACTGAGCCAGGCACCAGTTTAACCGGCTCATTTGCCAGCGCTGCGGCCACACGGTCTGCGATATCCAGATGCACCACATTCCCAATATCACCGCGTAAGGTATCACGGATCAAATGATAACTCTGCCAGTCTTGCTGAAGCTTGGGATCTGTTGATAAAGAACTTAACAGTTCAGAATCGATTGCTTCACCATCCATCAGAGCGGAAAGCTTTTCTTTCTGCATGCCTAAGTACCCTTCCTGTGTCCGCCATCGCTAACGCTGGATAAGCGGTTGAACTTTGTTATCAATTGCTTCCCGGGCACGGAATATACGGGATCTTACCGTACCCACCGGACAATCCATAATGGCGGCTATTTCTTCGTAGCTCAATCCATCCAACTCCCTCAAGGTTATCGCCATGCGAAGATCCTCAGGAAGTGCTTCAATCGTACGGAAAACTATCTGCCGCAACTCTTCAGACAACATCAAGTTCTCAGGGTTCGAAATTTCTTTCAGGGCACCGCCACTTTCGAAATTTTCAGCTTCATTCGCGTCGACGTCACTTGAAGGCGGACGTCGTCCCTGAGCGACCAGATAATTTTTCGCTGTGTTGACTGCTATACGATACAGCCAGGTATAAAAGGCGCTGTCGCCGCGGAAAGATTCCAGCGCGCGATACGCTTTTATGAAAGATTCCTGAACCACATCAGGCACATCGCCCTGTGGTACATAGCGGGATACAAGGCTCGCCACCTTATGCTGGTAACGAACAACCAGTAAATTGAACGATTTTTGATCACCCTTCTGGACCCGCTCAACCAGAACTTGATCGGCTAACTGCTCGCTCATCCGAGGTAAAATCTCCCCAAAACCATCTCCGCGCTAAAAGTCGTACTGCCAGCTTTCATCATTATATTCCTGAGCAAGTACAGCTTGGAGTACACATGGAACATTAAGTTCCACATCATCATTGTTTTTTCTATTGAAGTCTCAAGCCCGTGGCTTTTGCACGGAGGTTTAGGCTAACATGAATTTCCCTCTTCTTCTGCAAACATCATACGTTATGCAACCTTCATCTGAATTTGTTAGCGATGTATTGATAATCGGAAGTGGTGCTGCGGGCCTTTCTTTGGCTTTGCGACTTGCAGACCACTGTCATGTCACTGTTCTCAGCAAAGGCCCGCTCAACGAGGGCTCGACATTCTACGCACAAGGCGGAATTGCCGCTGTTTTCGACGAAGCAGACAGCATTGCCTCACATGTTGATGACACATTAATTGCGGGCGCAGGTTTATGCGATAAAGAAGCCGTCGAATTTATCGCCAGTAACGCACGTCATTGCGTCCAGTGGTTGATCGACCAGGGCGTACTGTTTGATACCGAAACCAACGCGAGCTCAGAGGAACGTTATCACCTGACTCGTGAAGGCGGCCACAGCCACCGTAGGATCTTGCATGCTGCTGATGCTACTGGTAAAGAAGTAGAGACTACGCTGGTTGGGAAAGCAAGAGCACACGCCAATATTTGCGTGAAAGAACGCTATAATGCTGTGGATTTAATCACCTCGAGCAAGCTGGGTTTGCCCGGTACGCAGCGCGTGGTCGGAGCCTATGTCTGGAACAGAGACAAAGAGCACGTCGAAACGCTGCGGGCCAAAGCAGTGATTCTGGCGACAGGCGGTGCGGCGAAAGTCTATCAATATACGACTAACCCGGACATATCTTCCGGCGATGGCGTCGCAATGGCCTGGCGTGCCGGATGCCGTGTGGCTAACCTTGAATTCAACCAGTTTCATCCGACATGCCTCTATCATCCGCAGGCGCGCAATTTCCTGTTGACCGAAGCCTTGCGCGGTGAAGGCGCGTTACTTAAACGCCCGGACGGAACGCGTTTTATGCCGGATTTCGACGAGCGTGGCGAACTGGCACCGCGTGATGTGGTGGCGCGGGCTATTGATCATGAGATGAAGCGCCTGGGTGCGGATTGCATGTATCTCGATATCAGCCACCGCCCTGCTGAATTTATTAAGCATCACTTCCCGATGATTGACGAAAAGCTGCAGTCACTTGGCATTGATCTCACAAAAGAACCCATTCCTATTGTCCCGGCCGCACACTATACCTGTGGTGGCGTGATGGTTGATCAGCACGGGCGAACCGATCTTGATGGTTTGTATGCGATCGGTGAAGTCAGCTATACCGGATTGCATGGCGCTAATCGCCTGGCATCCAACTCGCTGCTGGAATGCGTGGTCTACGGCTGGTCGGCGGCGGAAGACATCATCAAACGCCTTCCTCATGCCAAACTGGCGAAACACATTCCGCAATGGGATGAAAGCCGCGTCGACAATTCGGACGAACAGGTGGTGATTCAGCATAACTGGCATGAGCTGCGGCTGTTTATGTGGGATTACGTCGGGATTGTTCGTACTACAAAACGTCTGGAACGCGCCCTGAGACGTATCATGACGCTGCAACAGGAAATTGACGAATACTATGCTAACTTCCGAATTTCCAATAACTTACTCGAATTACGCAATCTGGTGTTAGTGGCTGAACTAATCGTACGCAGCGCGTTGGAACGTAAAGAAAGCCGCGGGCTGCACTTCACGCTGGATTATCCGGATTTAGAGGAAAATCCTCAGCCAACAATCCTGCAGCCGTAATCGCTAAAAAGTGCGAAGGAACGCACTTTTACAGGCTCAGAATCCGTCAGTAATTCAGATAAAAATCCGCAATCAGAGCGCAGAACGCTTCACTGTAAATACCTTCAGATTGCCGCAAATTCAGCTCCCGTTCTTCCCGCTCAACGGGCTGCTTCGATAACGTCAGTAACAGGCGATTAAGGGGTTTTCCCGGACGATCGCGCACAGCCATCCGCCATGCGCTGAACCAGCCTTGCTGATGCGCCAGGGCTTCAAACGCCAGCCCAATATCATAGGGCAGCACAACGCTAAATAATCCTTGCGGCGTAATCAGCTTCCCGCCGCATTCAAGCAGCGCGGCGTGGGTCAGGGTTTCGGTATAACGGGCCGCATCTCGCGCTTCATCGCGACAGGCCACTGCCGGCTCAAAATATGGAGGATTGCTGACAATCAGATCATACTCAGCCGGGTGTTGTCGTGCGTAATCATTGATATCCTGTGCGAAGACAGACAACCGTTGAGCCCAGACTGATTCGCGAAAATTCTCCGCAGCCTGTTCAGCAGCGGCAGGTTCAAGTTCAACGGCATCAATAGCGGTTTGAGGGCCACTGCGCTGCGCCAGCATGATAGCTATAAGACCGCTGCCGCAGCCGATATCCAGAACGCGTTGTGCGCCGCTGACCGGTGCCGTCGCGCCAAGCAGCACACCATCGGTGCCGACTTTCATCGCACAACGATCGTGCGCGATAAAAAACTGTTTAAAGGTAAACCCGTTGCGCCGCAAAGGCCGGGCCGAACTGACTTCTTTTGCCACTCATTTCACCGTAATTACGCCGGCCATCAGGCCTGTGAACGAAAACTGTCGTAGCATAGGGTAAAGAGATGTGGAGGAAAAGGCACGCAAACCGCTTAAATAGGTGAAGATCGCGTCTAACACGTCTATAATCGGCGCCCCAAGTAGAGGTAGACCATGACTGTAACCACTTTTTCCGAACTCGAACTCGATGAACGCCTGATTGACGCTTTAGGCGACAAAGGCTATAGCCGCCCGACTGTCATACAGGCAGAGGCAATTCCGCCAGCAATGGACGGACGCGATGTGTTGGGTTCGGCTCCTACCGGCACTGGCAAAACCGCGGCATTCCTGTTGCCTGCCTTGCAGCATTTGCTGGATTTCCCGCGTAAGAAATCTGGTCCGCCCCGTATTCTGATCCTCACGCCGACCCGTGAACTGGCCATGCAGGTTGCTGAGCAGGCGCGTGAGCTGGCAAAACATACCGATCTGGATATCGCGACAATCACCGGCGGCGTGGCTTATATGAACCACGCCGAAGTTTTCAGCGAGAATCAGGACATCGTCGTTGCGACGACGGGCCGTTTGCTGCAATACATCAAAGAAGAAAACTTTGACTGCCGCGCAATCGAAACGCTGATCCTCGACGAAGCCGACCGCATGCTGGACATGGGTTTTGCCCAGGATATCGAAACGATTTCTGCCGAAGCGCGCTGGCGTAAACAGACGTTGCTGTTCTCCGCAACGCTGGAAGGGGAAGCCATCCGTGAATTCGCAGAGCGTATTCTGACTGAGCCGGTTGAAATAGAAGCCGACCCGTCACGCCGCGAACGCAAAAAAATCCTGCAGTGGTACTACCGTGCAGACGATCTGGCACACAAAACCCAGATGCTGATTCATTTGCTTAAACAGGAAGACGTCACCAAATCCGTGATCTTCGTGCGCAAGCGTGAGCGTGTGCATGAACTGGTAGCCTGGCTACGTGAAGCAGGGATCAACTCCTGCTACCTCGAAGGCGAAATGGTTCAGGTGAAGCGTACTGAAGCGGTAAAACGCATGGTTGAAGATCGCGTTAACGTGCTTGTGGCTACAGACATCGCCGCCCGCGGCCTTGATATCAACGACATCAGCCACGTTTTCAACTTCGACCTGCCTTTGACGGCGGATATTTATCTGCATCGTATCGGACGTACCGGGCGTGCCGGTCGTAAAGGCACGGCAATTTCCTTCGTAGAAGCGCATGACCACCTTTTACTGGGCAAAATCGGCCGTTACCTGAATGAACCGCTGAAAGCCCGTGTGATCGACGAATTCCGCCCTAAAACGAAGGCACCGAGCGAGAAAGTCACCGGTAAGCCCTCGAAGAAAGTGCTGGCAAAACGCAAAGAGAAGCAGAAAGCTGCGCAAGAAAAATCAAAGGTGAAGGTTAAAGTTCGCCATCGTGACAGCAAAAACGTCGGTAAACGCCGCGTCAAGCCGGATGCAGCAAAAGACACGTCAAAATAAGCCATTTACAGGCTGACTGAAGACGAAAAAAAACCGCCTGAAGAGGCGGTTTTTTATTATCTGAAACGAAGTAACCGGCTGCGATTACAGACTTTCGGTGAAAGTACGGGTAATCACGTCGCGCTGTTGTTCAGCAGTCAGTGAGTTAAAACGAACCGCATAACCAGACACACGAATGGTCAGCTGTGGGTAGTTTTCAGGGTGCTTGACCGCATCTTCCAAAGTTTCGCGACGCAGCACGTTAACGTTCAGATGCTGACCACCTTCCACACGCACAGTCGGTTGAACTTCCATCGGCACTTCACGGTATTCAAACTGGCCCAGTTCACTGACAGCAACGATCTGATCTTCCGCATAACCCGCTTTTGCACAAACACAGCGAGCTTCGGATTTTTCATTATCCAGCAGCCAGAAAGAGTTTTTCAGAGCTTCATTGTTAGTTTTAGTAATTTGGATCCCGGTGATCATATGTTGCCTCCGCAATTGGCTACGATTCTGTGAATTGATTGGCTTCAGGTCTGAAGACAACCTTTTGTTCCTGCTGTCAGATATAACAGCAGAACACCCTGCATTCTTTGATAAATATCAATCTTTTCAGTGTGGTCATTCCACAACACCAGCATATTTATGTTTTATATCAATTTTTCCAAGCCCATTTCTTAAATTATTTTTGTAAATTATCAATAAAATTTGCATACAAAACTTTAAGCCAGAGATAACCCGCCGCACAAGCGCACACAGGTTTAACTCATCAGGATGAGCAGGTAAGCTACAGGCAGCTAAAATTATGCGGAAAAGGAGAACGTCAATGTCCACTACACTCACCTGGCATGACGTAATAGGTCAGGAAAAAGAACAGCCTTACTTTGTTGATACCCTGAAGTTTGTTGCTGCCGAACGTGCAGCGGGAAAGACCATTTATCCGCCACAGCACGACGTGTTTAATGCATTCCGCTCGACAGAGCTGGCGAATGTGAAAGTGGTTATTTTAGGGCAGGATCCCTACCACGGGCCTAATCAGGCGCATGGGCTTTCATTTTCAGTCCTGCCAGGTATTCCGGCCCCCCCTTCTTTAGTGAACATGTATAAAGAGCTGGCAACGGATATTGCCGGTTTCGAGCGGCCTAATCACGGTTACTTACAGAGCTGGGCCGATCAGGGCGTACTTCTGCTCAATACAGTTTTGACCGTCGAAGGCGGGCAAGCACATTCCCATGCCAAACTGGGTTGGGAAACCTTTACCGATCGGGTGATCTCAGCATTGAATGAAAACCGTGAGGGAATTGTGTTCTTGCTGTGGGGGTCTCATGCTCAGAAAAAAGGCAATATCATTGACCGCAACCGCCATCACGTACTGAAAGCGCCGCACCCTTCTCCGCTTTCTGCGCATCGCGGTTTTCTGGGCTGTAAGCATTTTTCTCAGGCCAATGAATTGCTCAGGCAACAAGGCCTGGTACCCATTGACTGGATGCCTGTTTTACCGGCCACGGAATAGCATAAAAAAGAGGCACCCGCGAAGGTGCCTCTCATTTTTACAGTCGTTCTGAAACAGAATCAGGCTTTGGCTTTAGAAACCGCAACCATCGCCGGGCGTAACAGACGGCCATTCAGCATGTAGCCCTTCTGCATCACCATCATGACGTGATTAGGTTCCAGTTCGTCGGATTCCATCATCGTCATGGCCTGATGCTGCTCAGGGTTGAATGGAACGTGGATGTCGCTTACCACTTCCAGACCGAACTTGCGTACAGCGTCCAGCAGAGATTTCAGGGTCAGTTCGACGCCTTCAATCAACCCTGCCAGTTCTGAATTCGATTTATCAGCCAGATCCAGAGCACGCTCCAGGTTATCGATGACCGGCAGCAATTCGCCAGAGAATTTCTCAAGGGCAAATTTGTGTGCTTTCTCGATATCCAGTTCGGTACGACGACGGATGTTTTCCACTTCCGCTTTCGCACGCAGCAGGCTGTCACGCTCACGCTGCTGAACTTCTTTCAGCTGTGCTTCCAATTCAGCAATGCGTTCATCGCGGGGGTCAACGACATCTGCCGCCTGAGTTTCCGCTTCCGCTTGCAGCTCTTGTTCCTGATTCAGTTCTTCAGAGACTTGCTCGTCAGGTGTCTTATGTTCTTTACTACTCATGAATCTCTCCGCGTTTTAGCATTAATCTTGCTAGTTGGCTTATTATGGGGATCAAAACCGGGGTTTCAAGGTTTGGTTTTTAATGAAACCGGTCATAATGCAGGTGTCATCACACCCTGCTGAGGATAACCACAGCGATGAATAAAAAATTTGAGTGCATTGGGATCGTCGGTCACCCACGCCATCCTTCGGCACTTGCCACCCATGAAATGCTCTACCACTGGTTAATTTCAAAAGGTTATCAGGTCGTCGTTGAACGGCAGGTGGCACAGGATTTAGCTCTGGAAGGCGCACAAACCGGCAGCCTGGCGGAGATTGGAAAATTGGCCGATCTCGCCGTCGTGGTTGGCGGTGATGGTAACATGCTGGGCGCAGCGCGTGTTCTGGCGCGTTACGACATACAAGTGATTGGCATCAATCGTGGCAACCTTGGCTTTCTGACTGATCTGGATCCGGACAACGCCCTGCAGCAACTTGATGACGTCCTGCAAGGCGAATACATCAGTGAACAACGTTTCCTGCTCGAAGCAATGGTGCGCGGTAATGATCAACAGTGTCGCGTCAGCACCGCGATTAACGAAGTGGTTCTCCATCCGGGTAAAGTAGCGCATATGATTGAATTTGAAGTCTATATAGACGACAAATTTGCGTTTTCCCAGCGTTCTGATGGGCTGATCATTTCTACACCGACGGGCTCTACAGCGTATTCGTTGTCTGGCGGGGGGCCAATTCTGACGCCGACACTGGAAGCCATAGCACTGGTGCCTATGTTCCCGCATACGCTCTCAGCACGTCCGTTGGTCATCAATAGCAGCAGCACGATTTGTTTGCGTTTCTCTCATATGAGCAATGACCTGGAAATCAGCTGCGACAGCCAGATTGCCCTGCCGATTCAGCCGGGCGAAGAGGTTGTTATCCGTCGAAGTAATTTCCATTTGAATCTGATTCACCCTAAAGACTACAGTTATTTCAATACATTGAGCACAAAACTCGGGTGGTCTAAAAAACTATTCTGATCCGATAAAAATAATTCGCCAGCCTCTTTACTGTATATAAAACCAGTTTATACTGTATGTAATTACAGGTCTGTTGTTATGTACAGGAAGGTGATCATGCTGGCGCAATTAACTATCAGTAACTTTGCTATTGTCCGTGAATTAGAAATCGATTTTCATGCAGGGATGACGGCAATCACCGGTGAAACCGGTGCAGGTAAATCCATTGCTATTGACGCACTTGGCCTTTGCCTGGGCAACCGCGCTGACGGCAGCATGGTTCGTCTTGGCGCGAGTCGTGCGGATATTTGCGCGCGTTTTACGCTGGCCGACACCCCCTCAGCAAAACACTGGCTGTCAGAGAATCAGCTTGATGAGGGGCATGATTGCCTGCTGCGTCGTACTATCAGTAACGATGGCCGTTCTCGCGGTTTTATCAACGGAACCCCCGTCCCCTTGTCCCAACTGCGCGAACTCGGCCAGCACCTGATCCAAATCCACGGTCAGCATGCCCACCAGCTCCTGCTGAAACCTGAGCACCAGAAAGACCTGCTCGATGCCTACTCAGATCAGCCTTTGCTGCTCTCTGAAATGCGCAAAGCTTATCAAAACTGGCACCAGAGTTGCCGCCAGTTGGCCCAATATCAACAGCAGGTGAGTGAGCGGGAATCACGCCGTCAGTTGCTGCAATATCAGCTAAAAGAGCTCAATGAATTCGCGCCTTTGCAAGGTGAGTACGAACAAATTGACGAAGAATACAAACGTCTGGCTAACAGTGGTCAGTTGCTTTCATTGAGCCAGGGCGCACTCTATTTACTGGCTGATGGTGAAGAGCAGAATATTGTCAGTTTGCTATACAGCGCGCGCCATCAGTTAGCTGAGCTGGCTGAACTCGACAGCAAGATGAATGATCTGATTGTTATGCTCGACGATGCGTCTATTCAGGTCAGTGAAGCAAGTGATGAACTTCGCCATTACAGCGAGCGCCTGGATATGGATCCGAATCGCTTGTATGAACTGGAGCAGCGCTTATCCCGGCAGATGAATCTGGCACGCAAACACCATGTCAGCGCAGAAGAGTTGCCAGAATTGCACCGCCAACTGCTCGAAGAACAACAGGCGCTGGATGAGCAGGAAACCAATCAGGCTGAGCTGAGCGAAGCCGTACAGGTTCATTACCAGCAGGCTGTTGCTATCGCGGAGCAACTGCATGATAAACGTCAGTATTTCGCAGACGAGTTAACACATTTGATCACCCAAAGCATGCAGGCACTTTCCATGCCGCACGGTAAATTTAAGATTCAGGTACAGTTCGAACCTGAGCATCTGGGCATCGAAGGCGCAGATCGCCTGGAATTCCAGGTCACAACTAACCCGGGCCAGCCTCTTCAGGCACTGGCAAAAGTCGCATCAGGCGGTGAACTTTCACGTATCGCTCTGGCGATTCAGGTCATTACGGCACAAAAAATGGAAACTCCGGCCCTGATCTTCGATGAAGTGGACGTCGGTATCAGCGGGCCAACTGCCGCCATCGTTGGTCGCCTGTTACGCCAGTTGGGTGAATCAACACAAGTCATGTGCGTCACTCACTTACCTCAGGTTGCAGGATGCGGCCATCAGCATTATTTTGTCAGCAAGGAAACCGACGGCGAAGTGACAGAAACACAAATGAATCGTCTTGATAAGAAGGCGCGTTTGCAGGAACTGGCACGCTTGCTGGGCGGAAGTGAAGTCACCCGAAACACGCTCGCCAATGCAAAAGAGTTACTCGCAGCGTAAAAAGCTCAACTTTTTTACATTTAAGCGGTCATACAGGTGCCCCGCAAAGGTTTCAAACTGATGAAAGGTCTATTATCATCGGCATCTTATGCCCTAAAGGAATGTAATGACTATGCGCTGTAAAACGCTAACTGCCGCCGCTGTAGCTCTTCTAATGCTTACTGCGGGCTGTTCCACTCTGGAAAAGGTGGTTTATCGGCCTGACATCAATCAGGGGAACTATTTGTCTCCTGCTGATGTTCAAAAAATTCATACCGGCATGACTAAGCAACAGGTTGCTTATGTTCTTGGCACGCCGATGCTGCACGACCCGTTTGGCAGTGATGTTTGGTATTACGTGTTCCGCCAGGAACCAGGTCATGAAGGTATCACTCAGCAAACATTAACGCTGACCTTCAACCAGGCTGGCGAATTGACCAATATTGATAACAAACCAAAATTGAGCGATCAAAAATAAATCGCCCGGAGATGATGGTCTCTGGTAACACCAAAAATCATCTTTCAGGGTAAAAAAATAAGGCGCCAAAGGCGCCTTATTTTTTGGAACGCTCAGCGCGTATGCGCCGTAACTCTTTTGGATCCGCAATCAATGGCCGGTAAATTTCAATCCGATCACCGTCGCTCACCGTATCCACCAATTTTACGGGCCGGCTGTAAATCCCCAGCTTGTTCTTCTTTAAATCAATGTCCTGACGCAGTTCAAGCAAGCCAGAAGCAATAACAGCCTGTTCAACATTGCTTCCTTCTTCCAGTTTGACGGTTCGCAGGTACTGACGTTCTGGCAACGCGTAGACCACTTCAACGCGGATCTCAGACACTGTAAACCTCTTTTGCACGCAAAGTGAAAGCCTGAACCATGCTTCCTGCAAGCTCTTTGAAGATTTTACCGAACGCAAGCTCAATCAGCTTATTCGTAAATTCGAAATCCAGGCTTAGCTGGACTTTACATGCATCAGGGCTCAGTTCGATGAAATCCCAACCGCCGGTCAGTTTCCGAAACGGGCCATCAACCAGCTGCATATCAATGCGTTTATTGCTTATCAGCGTATTTTTCGTGGTAAACGTTTTACTGATGCCCGCTTTAGAAACATCGACAGCAGCGGTCATCGACGTATCGCTGTTTTCTAAAATCCGACTGCCTGTACAACCAGGCAGAAATTGCGGGTAGGCATCGACATCATTCACTAAGGTGTACATCTGTTCCACGCTGAACGGCACAAGCGCAGAACGACTTATCTGTGGCATATCATTTTCCAGGTGTCATAAAACGTACAGATAATACCATTTATCCGCTCGGTAATAAAAACTACAAAGTGCAAGGCACGACAAACAAACAGGAAAAACACCAGACTGGGATAGCGTAGGGATTTCATTCGCCATCGCTTGCAGTATAATAAGTATCACTATGACAAAGAAAAAAGCACATAAACCCGGTTCCGCGACTATCGCGATGAACAAACGCGCTCGCCATGAATATTTCATCGAAGATGAAATCGAGGCGGGGCTTGCTTTGCAGGGATGGGAAGTCAAATCGATGCGTGCTGGTAAGGCAAACATCACTGACAGCTATGTCACATTCCGCGACGGTGAAGCCTTTTTATTCGGCGCAACCATTCAACCTCTCAACGTGGCGTCAAGTCATGTGGTTTGTGATCCGACCCGCACAAGAAAATTACTGCTGAACAAACGTGAGCTAGAAACGCTGTTCGGTAAAGTGACTCGCGATGGTTACACCGTCGTAGCACTTTCCATGTATTGGAAAAACGCCTGGTCAAAAGTGAAAATCGGCCTGGCAAAAGGTAAGAAAGAGCACGATAAGCGCGATGACATTAAAGATCGTGAGTGGAAAGTAGACAAAGCACGTATCATGAAGAACTCAAACCGCTAAGTCTCTGGCTTAGCATGTAGTTTTTCTGGTATACTGCGAAATAGTACTTGGGGCTGATTCTGGATTCGACGGGATTTGCGAAGCCCAAGGAGCATGCCGAGGGGCGGTTGGCCTCGTAAAAAGCCGCAAAAAAATAGTCGCAAACGACGAAAACTACGCCCTAGCAGCTTAATACCCTGCTTAGAGCCCTCTCTCCCTAGCCTCCGCTCTTAGGACGGGGATCAAGAGAGGTCAAACCCAAAAGAGATCGCGTGGACACCTTGCCTGGGGTGAAAGCGTTAAACCCAATCAGGATAGTTTGTTAGTGGCGTGTCCATCCGCAGCTAACCGGCGAATGTAAAGATTGGACTAAGCATGTAGTGCCGACGGTGTAGTAATTTCGGACGGGGGTTCAAATCCCCCCAGCTCCACCAAACAAGGTTTCGGTTATTACCAGATAAGGCCGTTACCGCAAAGAAAGCCGCAGCCCGCAAGGGTTTGCGGCTTTTTTATTGCCCGTTATCTATCGGTGTGTCATGGTTCTACCCTGTTATTTTGGGACTCAGTTTGGGACTACACTTCCCGAGTCCCAAAAAACGTAGTCCCAAATCACCCCATGCATGGCGGCATAATGGCGACACAAACTCAGCCCCTCAATAACACCGAAGTTAAAGCAGCCAAGACATCTGACAAGGATTTATCACTCTATGATGGCGGAGGTTTGCTTCTCCTCGTCAAATCTACGGGTGTGAAAACGTGGCGCTTCCGCTACTACCATCCCCAAACTAAAAAACGCACCACTCTCACTTTTGGCAATTATCCGGCAATTTCTTTGGCCGAGGCACGCCAGCTCCGCGAAAATGCCAAAACACTGCTTGCGAAAAATATCGATCCCCAAAACCATCAGCGCGAGCTCACTGAAGCTGAAACAGCCATTAGCACGCATACTTTTGCAAATGTCGCTGAAGCCTGGATGCAGATTAAAAAATCTGAGATTTCTGCGGACTATGCGAAAGACGTCTGGCGCTCTATTGAGAAAGATTTGCTCCCGACTCTAGGCGCTTTGCCGGTAAGCCTCATCAAAGCTAAAACAGTGATCAGCACGCTCGAACCGGTATCTGCTCGTGGCGCTTTGGAAACAGTCAGACGTCTGAGCCAGCGAGTAAATGAGATCATGATATATGCAGTTAACTCTGGCCTGATTGATGCCAATCCGGCTTCAGGGATTGGGAGAGCATTTAAGAAACCCAAAAAAGAACACATGCCCACTATACGCCCTGAAGAATTACCGGCATTCATGAAGGCAGTTTCACTGGCAAGCATTGATCTCACGACGCGCCTGGTAATCAAATGGCAGTTGCTTACTTTAGTAAGACCGGCTGAAGCAGCCGAAACCGCATGGGAAGATATCGATATTGAGAACAAGGAATGGCGGATCCCTGCTCACAAAATGAAAGGGAACCAGAAACGCAAAGCCAGTGGTTATGTTCACGTTATCCCACTGTCAGAACCGGCTCTCGATATTCTGCAAACCCTTTCCCCTCTCAGCCAGCATCGTGAACACGTATTCCCTTCTATCAAGAATCCTAAAACGCCGATGAACAGCCAGACAGCAAACGCCGCGATAAAGCGCATGGGCTATCAAAATATGCTGGTGGCTCATGGAATGCGCTCAATTGCGTCTACGGCAATGAATGAGAATGGGTTTAATCCCGATGCTATCGAAGCAGCTCTCTCACATGTTGATAAGGATGAAGTCCGCCGCGCGTATAACCGCAGCACTTATCTGGAACAACGTCGAGCGTTGATGAGCTGGTGGGGGGAGTTTGTAGAAGCAGCGGCGCGTGGTATGACTTTAGCTACCGACAATTATCGCGGATTAAGACTTATCGGCGAATGATAAATTTTCAACGTCATGAACTTTATCGACTATCGTTAGGTATCTGTATTTGATGACATCTGATGTTCTTTCACTCCGAGGTATACATGGATCTGCTGCAAGAACATCATTCGAAAATCATGAAGTTTGTTTCTTTTAAAGAAACAATCACCCTTCTCGCCACTGAGTATCCTCAGGCCAGCAACGGTCAATTAGCTGAAATCCTGCTAAGAAAGATGCTCAGAGAGAAGCGTCGTCTTCTCGACATATATTTTCTCTCGGCAACGAATGAAATGACAATTTCATGCCTCGATTCCAAATTGCATAAAAATGCTACCGGTGTGAACATCATAGAAAATATGTACGAATGTATTATCAGTGGTATGGCCTATACGCCAGAATTTTCACAACACTTCTATTACGAACTGGCGATGTCCAAGGTCTGTATAGATAAGTACGGTTTCAGTCGGGATGACCTGCAAATATTCTTTAATGATATCGGACAAGACATCGATGTTTATGCTTCGCCACAATCGCCGTCACTTTCGCAAGGGCTACCGGTTTGGGAAAATGACGCTAAAGGGATGGATACTGCATTAAAGTTTATTGCTGGTTTATGCCTGGCGCTGGAAAAGTCAGGTTCCAAATACCGAAGAGGGAAAAAACTTAACCGTTCGGCAGTTGCCAAAACGGCGCTGGATGCGCTGATAGAATTCAATCCTGATGCTGAAGTGGTGACCGAAAGGCAGTTAACCAACCTGATTAATGAAGCACTTACGAAGTTTTCTCCGCAGCTAAAAGATAACTGATTTGGATTTTATTCAAACTTCCAAATCTATTTCCAAATCCTAAAAAGCCACTTCCAACAATCTTTTGTCAACTTCCAATACTGTTTAAAACATCCTGATTAACTATCTGCATAAACCGGAATACGCCGGTTACTGGAGATAGTTGCTATGAATCTTTCAAATCGTAAAATCCTTCTCAAGAAAGAAGTTAAAGAGATTATCAGAATTAATTCTGACAGCGCCTTTCAGGAACTGATTAACTCAGGACAGTTTCCTAAAGGTTTCCGTCTGGGGATGCGTTTGCTTGGCTGGTTTGAAGATGAAATCGAGGAATGGTTAATAAACCGTGTTGCAGAACGGGATGCTAAATCATGATTTCTGTTTCTGAATATCGCCACAAACTGCGCGCGCGCGCGAAGGAACCCCGCGAACAGGTGCGGAATATACCTCGCAAAACCTATCCGGCTTACTTGGTTATGTATCGCGGATTGGAGTATAGTCGCGCCGCTGCGGCAAAATCCGCAGTCGGGTTTCGCACCCCGAGTAATCTGAAGGCGACACAGCCCGTTTTATCTAAACGTCTCTGTGTCGCTGCCTTTGCACACCTGTTACCAGTGCGTTTTTTAACCTGCGCTTGTAATCTTACTATGGTGGCTCAGGCGAGGCAGCCCTCGGGCTGGCCGGTAGCCTTCAGAACCGGTAGTGCGAACCTCGTCTGGGCTACCACCCAAGAGCTTCGCACCTCTCGTGGTAGCGTTACCCGCTATCTGAAGGAGGCTGCCATATGGCTACGATCCTCACCCCAACTCATTTATTTGTCCGCGCCCGTCGTTTGTTCACCGGAGCGCACCATGAATGATTTTACCCATCCAACCGATACCCTTCCCGACTCCTGGTCAATTTGCGACAGCTGCCGGTTACTGGCAAACGCCCTGATCAATCCCCAAAACACCCACGCGCAAACCTATCTTTCCCTGATGATGCAAACCCAGCTCGAGAATCTTGAAAACGCGCTGGCCTTGCCCGTCCCAGAAAACCGCCAAACTCTTCACCCCGTCGCTGACGATGGTTTATTTGATAACACTGAGCTCGAACCCTCAGAGCTTTGCGATCAATGTCGTGCACTCAATTACGCCCTGATCATGCTCAGCAATAAGGCGGTGAAAGAGGTTATCGCTTTTGTTTTATGTGAACGCCTGGAGATGATTCGCAATTCGCTCAATTCGCAAAATGGAGCTGAGTGATGAAAACAATCGATCTGATACATCAGACTGTAGAGAAGGCGCGCCACCACTGGCCTGAGGTGCTAAATTCGCTTTCAGTGACCGTCCCAAAATCCCCTAAACAGCATGTGCCTTGCCCTGCTTGCGGTGGCTCGAATCGGTTTCGTTTTGACGATTTAGAAGGCAAAGGCTCTTACCTTTGCAACCAATGCGGCGCTGGTGACGGGCTGGATTTGGTGATGAAAGTAAAAAGCTGTAATGCCAAAGAAGCCGCCGAACTGGTCGCCGAGGTACTCAGCCTTCCGATGGAAGCGCCAGCCATAAAGTTAACGACTCAGACAACGCCTTTTCCCGTCGCGTTTACCCGAATGTTATCTCTGTCTTCTCAGGGGGAATCTGAATACCTGAAGCGCAAGGGATTGAACGGCTTTTTATTTCCGATCCTGACCGTCGGCCAAATTTTACTTGCGCTGACAGACAGAGCCGGAGAGATCACGGCGGCGCAGGTTATCCATCCAACCGGTGAAAAAAAGTTACTGAAATGCTCTGCTAAGAAAGGTGCTTTTTACCTTGTCCCTGACGCCCCTGAAACGCCGATGACCGTCATTCTGGCTGAAGGGCTGGCTACTGCTTTGAGCATCAGCCTGATGCGGCCTGATGCGCTTTGTGTCATGGCCGTGGATGCGGGAAACCTGTTACCGGTCGCGGTTGTCATCCGTAGCAAGTATTCACAGGCAAAAATTATCATCGCTGCGGATAACGATATTTCCCCCGATAAAACAAACACTGGAAAGCTGGCCGCAGAGAAAGCCGCAGTGGCAGTTTCCGGCTGGGTGGCGATACCTCCTACCCTCGAAAAAGCAGACTGGGACGACTGCCGCCAGCGTCATGGCGTCATGCAGTGCGCCAGCTTATTCAATGCTTCGCTCTATCAACCACAGGACAGCGCCATGATAAAGACTTCACCGCTGAAACCTCATGCTGCATTACGGCCTGGAGGGCTGTACTGGATTGAACCGCGCACCGACTCCTACAGCGGAGAACTCATTGAACGGGAAAGCTGGCTGAGCGATCCACTCGAAGTAATTGGCATTGGTGCCAGTGAAACAGAACGCTACCTGATACTAAAAGCCATTCCTGCCGGTGGCACTGCTCCGCATATCGAAGCCATGCCGATGAGCGAGATAGGTGAGCGTGAAGGATGGGTTCGGTTACGCCGAAGTGGTGTGCGGGTGACAGCAAAAAGCGGCCTGAGGGCTATTTTGGCAGACCATCTTTCTCAAAGTGAAACAGGTCAACGCTGGTCAATTACAGACTCTACCGGCTGGCAGTATGGAGCCTATCTGATGCCGGATGGATCGGTGATCGGTGAACCCGCCTCACCAGTGTTATTCAATGGAAAATCCAGCGCAGCCAAAGGATATGGCATTAAAGGGTCGCCAGAGAGCTGGCGCGATAGCGTGGCGGCACTTGCACGGGGCAATCCCTCTATGATGCTTGCAATTGCCTGCGCGCTGGCAGCGCCCCTTATCGGGCTGGTCAGTGCTGATGGGTTTGGTGTACATCTGTTCGGCGGCTCATCCACAGGCAAAACAACCACGTGTAACGCCGCCACCAGCCTCTACGGCGAACCGGAAACATTGAAACTGACCTGGTATTCCACCGCGCTCGGGCTCATCAACGAAGCCGCCGCCCATAACGATGGATTTATGCCGCTGGATGAAATCGGTCAGGGCAGTAACCGCCGCGCCGTTGCCGAATCTGCCTATGCACTGTTTAACGGCGTCGGAAAAATACAGGGTGCAAAGGACGGCGGCAACCGTGATTTAAAGCGCTGGCGCGCAATGGCCTTCAGCACCGGCGAAACAGATTTGGAAAGTTACCTGCGCGCCGATGGCGGCAAAATCAATGCGGGGCAGTTGGTACGGCTGCTCAATGTCCCCATCAGCAAAGCCACTCAGTTTCATAATCATGCAGACGGACAGGCGCACGCAACTGCGATACGGAGCGCCAGCATTACTAATTACGGCGCAGCCGGTCGGGCATGGATCTCACATCTCGCCAGCCAGAAAGAAGCCGCAACCGATGCCACAAAACACTACGAACGTCTATGGCTGGCAGGTCTGGATCCCGCAGTTGGTGAGCAGGTAAGGCGTGTGGCGGTGAGGTTCTCTCTGCTTGAAACCGCGCTTGTACTGGCAGAACGTTTCACCAGTTGGACAGCTCATGAGAGCCACGACGCTTTGCAGCAAAGTTTTAACGCATGGGTTTGCGAATTCGGTATGGGCAATCGCGAATCAAAAGCCTGCATAGAGCAGGCTCAAGGTTTTCTACAACGCTTCGGATATAGCCGCTATTTACCGCATCCGGAGGCTGACCCACGAGATATGCCAGTAAAAGATCTAGCGGGTTATCGCGTTACCAGAGCGCAGGATGAAAAACAAACGTTCTATACCTTCCCAGCCGTGTTCCGTGAAGAAATTTCGAAAGGATATAACCCGATAGCTTTCGCTCAGGCACTGGCAGAAGCAGGGATGCTGGATAAGCCATTAAAGGGGCTGACCCGCAAAGCGATTCGAGTGGGGGGAGAACAGCCCGCTTTTGTAGTGATGAAGCTACCGGAAGATCACGAGTAAAAGTCTCACATGTGAAGAAAGTAGGTCGGTTCAGTCAGTTCAGTCGGTTCAATATTGTATTGGCATGTTCCGTAAGGATTTTTTTAAGGATTCTGAACCGACCTTGAACCGACTTAGTGCTATTTGAACCGACCTGCCATAACAAGCGATTTTCAGTGAACCGACTTAACAGGTTTTGAACCGACTCTGAAAAACGCCAAAGTCAGTTCAAATAATCAGAATTAATTCATTTATATCAGTGAATTAATAAAGTGAACCGATTGAACTGACTGAACCGACCCACTTTTGCTTATATATAGAAAAACCCTAAATTAGTTTTAAAAAAGGAGTTTGACCATGAATCAGGACTGGCACAGCGCGGACATCATTGCCGCAATCAAGAAAAAAGGCACCACAATGGCAGCGGTTTCCCGCCTGGCTGGCCTCAGTTCGTCGACGCTGGCGAATGCGTTAACGCGGAAATGGCCGAAGGGTGAACGGTTGATTGCGGAGGTTATAGGTGTGAGGCCGGAGGTGATTTGGCCGAGTCGGTATAACCCCACTCATAAGAAAGATATTTTTGATTAGATAATATTTTAAACAAAAGTTAAGCAGCAAATATTGTTGCTTAACTTTCCCATCTCGGTGCGTTTCAAATTATCCAACTCACGCATCTTAGAATGCCTTTTCAGTTTTTGAGCATTTGACTCCTAAAATCTGCCTGATAGACTCTGATTACTTGACATTGCCTAAGGAGTTTTCATGGATAGGGAAACTGCTCTAAAAAAATTCAAAATACTTCAAAATGAATTTTCCTCATATAAAGATAAAATTCACGAGGCTAATGAAGCAACTGCAAGGCTACTAATAATTGACCGAATTCTTAATCTACTTGGCTGGAACAGTGAAGAATTCAACCCAGAAACGTACTGCGGAGCGGCTGGTTACTCTGATTACATGCTCTCAATTAATAACAATCCAAAGTTAATTGTGGAAGCTAAGAAGAATGGTATCACTTTCGGTTATCCTATTCGAACAGCAAAATCTAATGAATATTATGTTTCTTATTTTAAAAATGCATTTAAAAAACCACTTTCAGATGTGATTGAGCAAGCGCAGCGTTATTGCGTTGACAAAGCCGTTTCTCATGCCGTATTAACCAACGGCGGGGAATGGATAGTTTGCCCTATGCTTCCTAAACCTGGAAGAACCATTGATAATATGAAAGGGATATATTTTGGAAATATTTTCAGTGAGGACTTTGCCTTTGATTTAATGTGGAACTTAATATCAAAAAAAGCAATATCAGAAAATACATTAGATATTTATCTTTCAGACATAAATCATAAACCTTCAGAAGTATGTCATATTTTAAGAAATACATACGGCGCTTTGAAATGGCAAAATGGAAACAATGATATTTGGCTAGATGAGTTTTATCAAAGTTTCTTTTCTCAAATTACAGATACAAATCAAAGAAATATGTTAGAACACTGTTTCGTATCAGACTCTAAACTTGATCAATTCAAAGGTGAATTAAAGAGAGTGTTGAAGGACTCTACACCAAGCTATCTTCCAAATGGCACTCACGATTTTAATCCTTCAGAAAGTAAGGATTTTCTCTTGAGCCAACATTATGGAAAAGTAATAATAATTACTGGTGCTGTAGGGTGTGGCAAAAGTACTTTGGTTACAAAATGCTTAGTTGAAGCTAGGCAGGCTAAAAACACATATGCAACACCAATTATAATTGATCTTATTAACGATGTATCAAAAAGAACAGTTGATGCCAAATCAATCGTTTTTGAGTATTTATACAAAGAAGTTAAAATAAACTATCCCGAAGAATTTTCTTTAGATGAACTTAGAAATACATTTTCTCATGAATTAAAAATCCTTAAAAATGGTGCATATAAAGAACTTTTTGAGCAAGACAAAAGTATATTTTTCATCAAAGAAGCAGAATTACTAGACAAGGAAAGTTCTAACCATCAGAATATGGTATTAAGAATATTCAAAAAAAGGACTAATGAAGGGAAAGCTGTAATATTAATTCTTGATAATGTTGATCGTGCTTCCGAAAGTTTTCAAGAAGAAATTTATGCCCTCTCACATTTAATCTCTAATGAATCCGGTGCAACGGTAATAATCACCTTAAGAGAGTTTACTTTCTTTAGGAATAAAGATAAGGGTTTTCTCGACGTTAGACCTGAAGATAAAATAATTCACTTAAAAGCTCCCGACTTTGGAAAGTTAATTTCATCGAGAGTAAGATATATAAAAGACTTTATAGAAACAGATTTTAGAATAAAAGACTGGAGAAGAAAGTACGATATAAAAGAATTTATTTCCACTATGCAAACACATGCAGACACTCTTAGGAATAATCTTCAAACATCCAGAGATGCAGCTTCGGTGCTTGAGATTTTATCTTCGGTATCATGGCATAATGTTCGTACATTCTATCAACTTGTAAAAAGAGTTCACGGACAACTCGGGTCCAATACTTCACCTTGGAACAAAACTGAAACGATATCAGCATTAATGAGTAATATAGAGTTGGGAGAGAATACTTTTATACCCAATATTTTCAAACCCTATGACAATGTAAATCAATGCTATTTTCTTAAACTGCGCATACTATCATTTTTGCATGATGCCATTACGCAAGGTGAAATATCAAAAGGGATTACATTAGAAAGAATAGTAAACTTCGCACTTTTATATGGCTATAGAAAAGATTGGATAACAAAAACATTAGAGTCTTCTATTGAAGAAAGGATTATTGAATGTATTGAAATCCCCTCTGATAGCGATCTTATATATGAATATAACATTTGCAAAGAACATTCATTCAGGATAACCCCACTAGGGGTATCTTTGATATTAGACATTTGCCACACTCCAATCTATATCGCCTTAATATCTATTGATTTACCATTTCATGAAAAAAAACCATACGATGAAATAAAAAAGGATTTTGAAATAATTTCAGCATGTGTGTGTGATACCAACACATCAACAATAAGCACAGACGGCATCAGCCTTATAATTGAAAGTAATATGGCAAAAACATCTGCTCAATATTTATCTTCTGAATATGAAAGAGAAAAACTATCATTAACCGAACTAAGGAATAAACAAGACATTAATCTAACTGAAAAAAGAGTTTCGAAAATAGCAGCTCAAATTGTAAATATATTCAATAAAACAGAGTGTGTGATAAAAATAAACTCCCCCGACCAGTATGCTCTCGCATTTTCTGACGAACCTTCATCTGGGCTAGAGAATGAGAGCGATTTATCCCATCTTGTTCCTTCTAAATTAGAAGAAGCAATGCTAATTCATTCAGAATATGTTCCACTTATATTTGTATCATTAGTAATAAGAGCTGTTCAAGGATTTGAAACTAGCATGGGGGTAGAGATAACCTCGATTATAAATGAAAAAATAGTATCAGAGGATAATAATAAGTTCACAAACAATGTTTCTCGCGCACTGAGAAGTAAAAGCTTATTATCTCAAGATTGGTTATTGGTAAGAGATGGCCTACATCACAAATTTAAAAAATTCTCACTTAGTGAAAACTGGCAATTAAGCTGGGAAAAAATGTTTTCAGAACAAGCTCCGAAGTTAAAGTAGTAATCATGGAGGAGAAATGAAAAAAGTCTCATATCACTATCTCCACTACGACTACACCACAACCCAACTATCCCTCAGAGGCTTGGGCAAAAAGTATGGTCTCAGTGAAGGAGCTATCAGGAAGCGCGCTAAGGCAGGTGGTTGGGTACGCGAAAGCAGGTACGCAGAAAGTACGCAGCAAATACCAAATGAATCAGCCTCACTTCATGAAGTTCTTATCTCAAAATCAAAGAATCAATCACCACCCCACTACGCAGATTTCGAATCACCGAAAACCATGCAGCTCAATGAATACGGGCTTAATGATATGCAGGTGCGCTTTGTATATGAATATCTAAAAGACCTGAATAAGTCTGCTGCATATCGCCGTGCTGGTTACGCTTGCTCTCCTGCTTCTCTTTACGCAGCCGCCTCACGTCTGTATAGAAATGTTAAGGTCAATCATGCAATCCAGGCAGCCATGAAAGACCGGCTGTTTTCGCTCAGGCTTAGCATTGATGATGTAATGTGCCAGCTATGGAACATTGTAACCGCCGATCCGAACGAGCTGACGCAATACCGCCGCGTGAATTGCCGTGAATGCTGGCCGGATAATCCCTGGGATCCGACAGTTGACCCTAACCCGTATTGCCAGAGTTGTGCGGGTGAAGGAGTCGGAGAGGTTTTTCTTTGTGATACCCGTGATCTTTCTGGCGCTGCGAGAAGCCTTTTCGCCGGAGTTAAGAGAACGCCTGCTGGCGCAGAAATTTTAATGCACGATAAAATGCAGGCACTTTATCTTTTAGCAAAATATGCAGGGCTTTTAGATAACTCATCAAAAATGGTTAGTGATGAGAAAACTTTGGCTCTCAGTCTTATTCTGTCGCAAATTACACCGGAAGAAAGCCTTGATACATATAAAAAAATTATGAAATAAGGCTCATTCTTTTGAGGAATACTCACTACAAAAAAGCTCACATAATATTTTGGGACTACATTTGGGACTATTTATAAAAAATGAAATTAATTAATGTTAATATTTTCAGTTAGTTGAATAAATAAATCAACTTCCCCCAGCCAAACAAGGTTTCGGTTATTACCAGATAAGGCCGTTACTGCAAAGAAAGCCGCAGCCCGCAAGGGTTTGCGGCTTTTTTATTGCAACTCCTCCGGTAAACCAATCGCAGCCTATCCTTTTGTTTTTTATCCATAACACGACATTAACCTCATCCATTTCGGCCCATATTCGTTTTCCATAGCGGCCAGATCTCTGATTGCTGCCATCTTCAACTTTTGCCCGTTTTGCACAGATGTTTGGCGCTTGACCCCGTCTGCCTGAGTCGTCATATTCGAAACAAAGAAGCACTACTTTTACCCTCGCCTTTAGCTGCGGGGGTTTGTTTTTTAGTACCATCAGGAGATTACTTGTGAAGAAAAACATATTGCTGGCCATCGCAACGCTGGCGGCTACCAGCGGTTTTGCGCAGGCTGAGACGACATTGCGTTTCGGCGTGGATCCGTCGTTTCCCCCTTTTGAGTCCAAATCCCCGGATGGCAAATTGGTCGGTTTTGATATCGATCTGGGCAACGCAATCTGTCAGCAGGCTCAGGTTAAATGTGAGTGGGTTGAAACTGCGTATGACGGCATTATTCCAGCCCTGAATGCCAAAAAATTTGATGCCGTGCTCTCTGCAATGTCGATGACCCCAAAACGTAAAACTCAGGTCACGTTCTCCGACATGCTTTATCACGTTCCCAGTGTGCTGATTGCGAAAAAAGGCAGTGGCCTGCAACCTACGGCAGAATCGCTCAAAGGCAAAACCGTCGGTGTTGCTCAGGGGACAACGCAGGAAGCTTATGCGCAAGGCGAATGGCAGAAGAAAGGTGTGAATGTCGTCTCTTATCAGAATCAGGATTTTGTGAATCAGGACCTGGCATCTGGCCGTATTGACGTAACCCTGACGAACGCGGCGGCGGCCGAAACCGGCTTTCTGAAAACGCCTGAAGGCAAAGATTATGCCTTTGCTGGCGAGCCGTTAAACGACACCCGTTATCTGGGCGAAGGAACGGCTATCGGCCTGCGTAAGGATGATCAGGCGCACCTGACACTTATCAATAATGCTCTGGCAGAAATCCATAAAAACGGGACTTACCAGACGTTGGAAAAGAAATACTTCACGTTTGAGGTCTATACCAAAAAGCCGTAATTCCCTTCATCAGGCCGCATGTGGCTAACCATGCGGCTCAATATTTGCGGGACGGATTCCAATACCACCTGCCAGAAACTGCAATTCAGAAGATTGTTTTCGTGAACCTCCGCAATCCTCAAACCTTCCCGTTTCACTGATCCGGCTTTCAGCCTACAGTCAGCCTCGTCAATAAAACGTTATCTGAAAGGGTTACACCAACATGAGATTCGCTGACGTCTGCCTGAGCGCCTGCAAAGCTTCATCACGGATATCCGTGTCCGTAATAATCGTGTCGATTTTGTCCATCGGCAGCACCAGATTGTATCCGCGACGGCCAAACTTAGTGGAATCAGTGACAACCACAACCTGCTGAGCGGCAGCGGCCATAATTCCGCTGATGCTGTAGCCCTCGTTAAATGTGGTAATGCCTGTCGCAGCGTCCAGGCCATCAGCGCCCACAAACATCAGATTGGCGACAATTCCCTGCAAGGCATATTCCGTAATGTTTCCATGCAAAGAGCGTGTTTTATGTCGCAGCGTTCCGCCACAGACTACCAGCGTGATATCGGGGTTTTCAGATAATACGAACGCTGCAGGCAAATTGTTGGTAATTACCGTTATGTCACCGGATTTTACCAGTTCTTCGGCCAGCAGCATTGTCGTGCTGCCACTGTCAATAATCACGGTATCACCCGGCTTAATCATGCCTGCAGCAGCCTGAGCAATACGCTTTTTCGGGTCACTTGCCTGAAGATAACGTTCTTCAAGCACCATCTCACCGTGCTGAGTATCCGGTAAGGATTTCTGCTGTGCAGCTCGCTTTGACGCGCCACCGTGGAAGCGGCTCAATGCGCCTTTCTGCTCAAGCAATCCCAGATCTGAACGAATTGTAACTTCCGATACACCGAAAGAACTCGAAAGCTCAGAGACTAGCACGCTGCCATTTTCATTCACTAAACCAATGATTTTATTGCGTCTATCGTAAGTATTCATTATTGACGATCCGAAAGGTCATATTCCCCATAGTGTAAACAAAAGACATATCAATGAGGAGAAAAAATTTCTGACGTTGTGAAATGTTGCATCCTCACCCATAACCTCGAATTTTATCTTTTATATTTTCGATAAACCTCCAAACTCGAAAGAAAACGAATGCCATCAACTTACGAAGTATTACGATCTCTATCACGAAATTCAGAAAACGCTATTGTTTGTCTTTCGAAAAGAGATGAGCATATTCGGAAATAAACGGAGGCTCCACATGAAAGACATCATCGAAAAACAAAAGAAAGGCGAAAGCATTGGCATTTGCTCAGTCTGTTCTGCACATCCTTTAGTTATTGAAGCCGCATTACAGGAAGATTTGCATACAAACAACAAAGTCCTGATCGAGGCAACCTCCAATCAGGTGAATCAGTTTGGTGGCTACACCGGCATGCAGCCTGCCGATTTTCGAGATTTTGTTCACGCTATTGCAGAGAAAATCGGCTTTCCTGTTCAGCGTTTGATTTTGGGAGGAGACCATCTTGGGCCAAATTGCTGGCAAAACGAAAATTCAGAAAGCGCAATGGAAAAAGCGGAAACGCTGATTGCCCGCTATGTCGAAGCTGATTTCAGTAAAATCCATCTGGATGCGTCAATGTCCTGCGCAGACGACCCTGTTCCTTTGGATCCCTTCGTCGTAGCACAACGCGCAGCACGCTTATGTCAGGTGGCGGAACGCGTCGCGTCACCGCAGCAAAAGCAGTCACTGACCTACGTCATCGGTACTGAAGTTCCGGTGCCGGGCGGTGAGGCATCCTCTATTCAGCATGTCCATGTCACTGAAGCAAAAGACGCAAAAGCAACGTTGGATATGCACCATCAGGCTTTTCGTGAAGCGGGTTTAGATGCAGCAATTGATCGGATCATCGCCGTTGTGGTTCAGCCGGGCGTAGAGTTCGATCACAGCCGCGTGATTCACTACCAGCCCGATCTTGCCAAAGATTTGTCGGCCTATATTGAAACGACGCCACTGGTCTATGAAGCGCATTCCACGGACTATCAGACCCGGGAGTCCTACCGCAATCTGGTGAAGGATCACTATGCGATCCTCAAAGTCGGGCCGGCGCTAACTTTTGCATTGCGTGAAGCCATCTTTGCGCTGGCGAACATTGAGCAGGTGTTAATTGCACCGGAATCCCGCAGTCAGATCCTCACCGTTATCGATGGCGTCATGCTGGATGAGCCGGGTTACTGGAAAAAGTATTACAACCCGACATTCAGCCTGTCTCTTATCGACCTGCATTTCAGCCTGTCCGATCGCATTCGTTACTACTGGCCACATGCCAGGATCAATCGCGCAATGGACGTGTTGATGGCCAATCTGCAATCTGCAGATATTCCCCTGGGCCTTCTAAGCCAATATCTGCCCGCTCAGTTTGAACGGGTAATGTCGGGCCAGCTGAAAAGCAATCCCCAGGCGTTAATCATCGACAAAATCCAGGACGTTTTGCGCGCCTATCACTTCGGCTGTCACCCTCAGTTATCTGCACACGGGGAGTGCCACTATGCATAACTGCGAGATCCTCGTTAAAACTGGGGTCTGCTTTGCAGATTATCAGGAAGCACTGACACACATCGGTGAGCGTATGGTATTGGCAGGTGTGGTGGAAAGCAGTTACCCGCAAGCGCTGATAAATCGCGAGGCTGAATTTCCGACCGGCATTCAGCTTGAGCAACACGCTGTCGCTATCCCACATTGCGAAGCCGCGCATGCGCGCCATCCGGCCATTTATCTGATCCGCCCTGATGCCCCGGTCGATTTTTTTCAGGCTGACGGCGATGGGACAATCCCCGCTTCGCTAATCATCGCGCTCGTTGTCACACATCCGTCTGAACAACTCACGCTGTTACGCAGATTATTCGGTCAGTTACAGGAACCCGCATTCTTCGAAAGCTTGCTGACCATCCCTGAAAACCAGCTGGCCGCACTGTTTAAACAACATGTGTTCGCCCCAGCCCCGGAGAAAACATCATCAGCTTGTCCCTGAATTTATGTCCCTGAAAGCGTAGAGCCCGAAAACATCGATACCTTACGAAAAAAACAACAACAGAAACAGAACATTAAAGGAACCTTAACGTGAAGCGAAAAATTATTGTTGCCTGCGGCGGAGCCGTTGCCACATCAACTCTGGCGGCAGAGGAAATCAAAGAACTATGCGAGGCGAACGGCATACAAATAGAACTCGTTCAGTGCCGGATCAATGAGATCGAAACCTTTATGGATGGCGCACATCTGATTTGCACGACGGCCAGGGTGGATCGCCAGTTCGGCAGCATTCCGTTAGTACACGGAATGCCATTTATTTCCGGCGTCGGCATGGACGCTTTGCGTGAAAAAATACTGACCCTGTTACAGGAGTAAGCCATGTTTACCGAAATAATGCGCTATATCCTCGATCTCGGGCCAACGGTCATGTTGCCTGGGGTAATTATCGTTTTCTCGTTGATCTTAGGGATGAAACTTGGCGATTCATTTAAATCCGCAATTCATATTGGCATTGGTTTCGTAGGGATCGGGTTGGTCATCGGGCTGATGCTCGATTCCATCGGGCCTGCCGCAAAGGCAATGGCAGAACATTTTGAAATCAATCTGCAAGTCGTGGATATCGGCTGGCCGGGGTCATCGCCAATGACCTGGGCATCGCAGATTGCACTGGTTGCCATCCCGATTGCGATTGGTGTGAATATCGTAATGTTGCTCACTCGCATGACACGCGTCGTCAACGTCGATATCTGGAATATCTGGCACATGACATTCACCGGCGCCATGTTGCATCTGGCCACCGGCTCCTACTGGCTGGGGATCATGGGCGTTGTGGTTCACGCGGCGTTCATCTACAAACTGGGCGACTGGTTTGCGAAAGACACCCGTGATTTCTTCAACCTAGAAGGTATCGCCATCCCGCACGGTTCCTCGGCCTATCTCGGTCCGATTGCCGTATTAGTTGATGTCGTTATAGAGAAAATCCCGGGGCTGAACAAGATCCACTTCAGTGCCGACGACGTGCAAAAACGCTTTGGCCCGTTTGGGGAACCAGTCACCGTCGGCTTTGTGATGGGGCTGATCATCGGCTATCTCGCCGGTTATGACATAAAAGGTATTTTGCAACTGGCGGTGAAAACAGCCGCAGTCATGCTGCTGATGCCACGTGTTATCAAGCCAATTATGGATGGATTAACACCCATTGCCCGTCATGCCCGCTCCCGTCTGCAGGCACGTTTCGGTGGTCAGGAATTCCTGATAGGCCTGGATCCTGCGCTTTTGCTCGGCCATACCGCCGTCGTATCGGCCAGCCTGATCTTTATTCCGTTAACGATTTTGATTGCGGTGCTGGTACCGGGAAATCAGGTTCTTCCGTTTGGTGATCTGGCCACTATCGGCTTCTTTGTGGCAATTGCGGTTGCCGTGCATCAGGGCAACCTGTTCAGAACGCTGATTTCGGGCTGCATCATCATGAGCATCACGCTGTGGATAGCGACGCAGACTATCGATTTACACACACAACTGGCAGTGAATGCGGGTGCACTCACGGCAGGAGGCAGGGTGGCATCGATGGATCAGGGTGGTTCTCCGATTACCTATCTGCTGATCCAACTTTGTACGCTGAAAAACATCGCAGGCCTCAGCATCATCGGCGTCATTTACGCCGTCGGTGTATTCCTCACATGGCGACGCGCCCGTAATTTTACCCGGGCTGAAAAAATGGCAGCGGCTGCACTGGCCAGCGCTTAACCCTCATCCAGGCGGAGGCTTACCTCCGCCTTAAGGAAATAATGATGCAATCTGTAGTTGTACATCAGGGCGGAAATATTACCGTCGAGGATAAGGCAATACCCGTATTAGGCGCGCCCGATGATGTGTTAGTTCGTGTGGCGTACTCCGGCCTGTGTGGCTCTGATATCCCTCGTATTTTCGCCAACGCCTCACATTATTACCCGATCACACTCGGTCATGAATTCAGTGGTTATGTGGTCAGCACAGGCGATGAAATCCATGATTTACAGGAAGGTGATGCTGTGGCCTGCGTACCTTTATTACCCTGTTTTCAATGTGAGGAGTGCCGAAAAGAAGCCTACTCGCAATGCAAGCATTATCAGTTTATCGGTTCCCGCAGCAATGGAGGCCACGCAGAGTTTGTCGTCGTTTCGCGCAAAAACTTATTCAAACTTCAGGATAATTCTTCATTACTTCAGAGCGCGTTTTTGGAGCCCGTGACTGTCGGCTTGCATGCGTTAAAACTTGCAGGGGGTTGCCGGGGCAAAGAAGTCATTGTGGTTGGTGCTGGCACAATCGGCCAGTTGATCATTCAGGTAGCCAGCGCGCTGGGTGCAAAGTCAGTGACAGCCATTGATATCAATCCACAACGCTTGGATCTGGCACTGAATACCGGCGCTCATTATGGCTTTAACAGTGCGCACCTGGATGCTGAAAACATCCGGCAGAAGACCCACGAACGCCGTTTTAATCAACTGATCGTTGAAACCGCCGGAACGCCACAAACGGTGGCTCTGGCTCTCGATATTGCAGGCCCCAAAGCACAAATTGCGTTAGTTGGCACCTTGCATAAAGACCTGACGCTGAGCGCCACTACCTTCGGGCATATCCTGCGCAAAGAGCTGACATTGCTGGGCAGTTGGATGAATTATTCCGCGCCCTGGCCGGGTAGTGAATGGCAACAAGCAGCACAGCTGTTTGCAGAGAAAAAGTTAAATCTGGAACCGTTGATCGCCAGCCTTGGGGATCCGCAAACGTTCGTCAGAGAAGTCACTGCGCTGGCTGGTAAGCCGATGACCGGGAAAATTCTGCTGGATATGACAGGGAGCTGAAATAATGTATCTGATTTCAAACAGGGAAATACTGCTCGCCGCTCAGCGTGAGGGCTATGCCGTTCCGGCTTTCAACGTCCACAATCTGGAAACCGTCCAGGTTGTGGCTGAAACTGCTGCAGCCATGAATTCTCCGGTAATTCTGGCAGGAACGCCCGGCACGTTTAGTTATGCGGGAACGGATTATTTGATTTCTATATGTCACGAAGCAGCACGAAAATACCGCATTCCTTTGGCTCTGCATCTGGATCACCACGAAGATCTCAGGGATATAGCGTTAAAAGTCCGTTCCGGGATCCGCTCAGTCATGATCGATGCCTCACACTTCCCGCTGGCCGGGAATATCGAACAAGTGCGTGAGGCCGTGCGGCTGTGCCATATGTTTGATGCCAGCGTCGAAGCAGAGCTCGGTCGGCTCGGGGGGCAGGAGGATGATCTGATGGTTGAGGAAGGCGACAGCTTCTTTACCGACCCGGTTGTCGCGAAGCATTTCGTCGAATCCACCCGCATCGACTCATTAGCCGTCGCGATTGGTTCTGCACACGGCCTTTATCAGGGGGAACCAAAACTGGACTTCACGCGCCTTGGGCAAATCCGTCAGCAAGTCGATATCCCTCTGGTGCTGCACGGTGCATCAGGTATCCCGGAAGAAATGGTCCGCCGGGCGATTGGTTTAGGGATTTGCAAAGTCAACGTGGCGACAGAACTGAAAATCGCGTTTGCCAGTGCGGTGAAGGAATATTTTTCAGAACACCCTGACGCTAACGATCCGCGCAAATATATCGTACCGGGGAAACTGGCCATGCAAAAAGTGGTGGAGGAAAAAATCAGGATCTGCGGGAGTGCCGGGCGCTTATAAGCGGAGTTAAGCAATATCTTCAAAGCGGGCGGATGCCCGCTTTTCGGAATTTTGTTTTGACGTCGGTTGCGGGCATACTTCCATTCTGATTTTATGGAAGTTCTTAAATAACGAATGGAAACGACTATGACGACGCTCAACCATTTCGGTCAACCCATTGGCGATTTACTGCCTGACTGGCAACCCCGCGAACGTCCTTCTCGCGTTCAGCTTAACGGCACATGGTGTCGTCTTGAGCCACTGAGCTGCGAACGCCACAGTCAGGATCTCTTTAAAGCCTGGCACAGCATTGATGACAACCGCGACTGGACCTACCTTTCCGTTGACCGTCCGGCAACGCAGGCTGAATGCGATTTGTTTATTTCGCAGCAGGTCAAAAGTGAAGATCCGTTGTTTTTTGCCGTGGTGGATAACGCAACAGGCCGCGCCGTCGGCAGCGTATCCCTGATGCGTATCGACCCGGTGAACGGCGTTGCGGAAATTGGTTGGGTAAACTGGTCACCGCTGATGAAGCGCACACGTTTCGGCACCGAAGCGATTTATCTGCTGCAACGTTATCTGTTCGATACGCTGAAATACCGCCGCTGCGAATGGAAATGCCACAGCCTGAATGAACCGTCTAAACAGGCAGCTTTACGCTTTGGTTTTCAATACGAAGGCACATTCCGTCAGGCTATCGTCCTGCGCAGCCACAACCGTGATACGTGCTGGTATTCCGTCATCGACAGTGAATGGCCGGAATCAAAAGCCGCATTTGACCGCTGGCTGAGCGCCGACAATTTCTCTGAGGAAGGTCAGCAGAGGCAGCGTCTGGAAGAACTGCGTAAATAAAAAAAAGCCCGCAGAATTCACTGACGCGGGCACTTTCTTTGCATAGCAGATTTAAACAACGAATTTACACGGCAGACAGCAACGTAATATCTGGCCACGCATAAATGATATTTCGCGAACGCCAGAGCGGGCCCGCGTCGGTATACCGCCCCGCTTCGCGGCCACCCAGCGCGCTGTAAAACCGGATTGCCGGTTCGTTGCCCTCCACTACGCCCAGCCCGACACTGCGATACCCCGCAGCAATAAGATGCTGAGCCGCTTTACTGATTAACCGTTTCCCGATGCCCTGACGCTTAAAATCGCCTGAAACATACAGGAATTTGATTTCGGCCATCTCACCAAACTCAGGGTTAGATGACGCCGAACTCAGGCAAAAACCGGCCAGTTTCCCGTTCACTTCGGCCAGAAAAATACCCTGTCCGGCAGCAGGATGATCAAACTTATCCTGCCAGAAAGCTTTACGGCGTGGTATATCCAGCGCAGCGAATGCCTCCGCCGGGGCCAGTTCGCGGTAGGTTTCACGCCAGATCGCGACGTGCAATCCGGCGAGTTCATCAATATCTTCCGGCGCGGCTTCACGCAAAGAAAAAGCAGTCACGGCGTCCCTCATCATCAAAAAATCCGGTGGCAGAAAAGTCAGCTGAGTATAGTCAGGCTTTTTCTTCCCGCGCTAACAATGAACGCTTTCTTTCCACGCCCCAGCGGTAGCCGGAAATATTCCCGTCTGTTTTCACGACGCGATGGCAGGGAATGGCGACAGCCAGCAGGTTCGCCGCACAGGCACCGGCCACGGCGCGAACAGATTTTGGCGAGCCGATTTTGCGGGCAATATCTGCGTAGCTGGCGGTCGTTCCGGCTGGAATATCGCGCAATGCCTGCCAGACGCGCTGCTGAAAAGCCGTACCACGAATATCCAGCGGCAAATCCAGCCCCATTTGCGGCTGTTCAACAAAGCCGACGATCACGGCAATACGCTGCTCAAAATCAGGATCGCCGCCGACCAGTTCTGCCTGCGGGAAACTGTTTTGCAATTCAGCGATCAGCTTTTCCGGATCATCGCCCAGCAAAATGGCGCAAATTCCGCGCTGGCTTTCAGCGACTAAAATCTCGCCCAGCGTAGAGTGCCCGATGGCAAACCACACGCGAACATCACGGCCACCGGCGCGGAATGATTGCGGCGTCATGCCCAGCACCCTGCCCGACGTTTCATAAAACCGGCCATCGGATGAATACCCGGCGGAGTGAACCGCTTCGGTTACTGTCGCCGCATCGGCCAGCTTTTCACGAACGCGGCGTGTGCGCTGCGCCTGTTGATATTCTTTTGGCGTCACGCCAGTTTGGGCTTTGAAAATACGATGAAAATGGTAAGCGCTGATGCCGACTTCTGCCGCCAGCTGGTTCAGCGTCAGCATTTCGGGGGATTGTTCCAGCAACCGGCAGGCCTGCGCCACACGCTGAGCGTGAAACTGCGCCAGTGAAATAAGCCCCTGCCGGCAGCGTTTGCACGGGCGAAACCCGGCCTGTTCGGCGGCTTCGGCATTGTCGTAATATTCAATATTTTGCGGGTTTGGCTGGCGTGACGGGCAGGAAGGCGCGCAGTAAATACCGGTGGTTTTTACCGCATACACAAACTGGCCGTCGGCCTTCGCATCGCAGCTGACAACCGCCTGCCAGCGCGGATCCTGCGCCTGATGACTTTCCGCACTTCCCGATACCGCTTCGTGACGAACTTGCGCTTTGCCTGACATGGTCTGCCTCACATTTCCTGACTGGATGACTCACAGCTTATGCCGTGAAATCTCCGTGCGCCCTCCGGCGCTTGCTTTCTCATTCAGCCTTCTGCTTTCAGCCTCCGACCGGCGTCGATGGCGTATCGAGGATCCGCTGATAAAACGCCAGATCCAGCCAGCGGTCAAATTTCCAGGCGGCCTGTTTAATCGTCCCGGTGTGGGTGAAGCCGTTCTTCTCATGCAGCGCGATGCTGCCGCCGTTCGCAGCGTCTATTGCGCCAATCAGCGTATGGACATCGCGTTCGCGGGCCGCGTCGATGAGTGCGTTGAGCAACGCTTTTCCCAACCCTTTTCCGCGATGATCTTTATGAATATAAATAGAATGTTCAGCGGAATATTTATAGGCAGGCCACGCGCGAAACGTGCCGTAGCTGGCAAATCCCAGCAGCGTTCCCTCTTCATCTTCAAGGCCGATAACCGGAAAATTATTGATCAGTTTAGTGGCAAACCATGAAGTCATACTGTCGATATGGCGCGGTTTATAATCATACAGCGCCGTCGAAGTCAGAATGGCATCATTAAAAATATCCAGAATCGCCACCGCGTGCTGACGTTCAGTACAGTCAATCAGTTTCATCAGATGTTCCCCTTCGCTTCCGTTATGGTTCAGTTTCCACTATAGTGGATTTAATTCCACAAAAGTAAACAACGGAACGTCTGATATGTCAATCGACCAGTTGATCGCCACACGTCTGCAATCATTACGAAAAACTCAGGGGCTGAGCCTTGAACAGCTGGCAAACAATTCCGGGGTCAGTAAAGCGATGATCTCGAAAATTGAACGGCAGGACAGCAGCCCGAGCGCCAGCCTTCTGGGGCGTCTGGCGGCCAGCCTCGGCGTGTCGCTGGCACAGTTGCTGTCAGAAGAAAACCCGCAACCCGCCCCGCTGCGTCCGCGGGCAGAGCAGGAAGTCTGGAAGGATCCGGATATTGGTTATCTGCGCCGCCAGGTGACCGCGCATGAAGAGAATGGTGCGCCCGAACTGGTGGAAATTACCCTTCCCGCCGGTGCGCGCGTCAGCTACCCCGGCTGGCATCAGCAGGCTTACAAACAGCGATTATGGATGGTAGAAGGCACGCTGGAGATCTGTTACGGCGATGAAAACTACGCGCTGGCCGCCGGTGACGCACTGACGTTTGGCGTCGATCTGCCCGTTACTTTCAGCAATCCTGGCGATCAATCCTGCCGCTACCTGCTGGTCATGAGCGACAAATAGCCTCTGCGTTTTCAAGCAGCGCCAGTGCGCGATCCCGCTGGCGCCAGAAGCGTGTGGTCATCATCAGCCACATCTCTGACGACGTATTTTCACGGGCTGACGCCAGTTCCTGAAAGCCGGGAAACGCGCCGCCGCGATAACTCAGATCATAGTGAAAATCATCCACCGAGCTGTAACGCAGGCGATGTAAATCCGCGATAACCTGCTTTAGCTGCGGCTGCCAGAGGAGCGGATCCGCCATCCAGCGCGCCGTCAGCTTCGCCAGTTCAGGCTGGAATTGCCTGAGTTTTTCAGCCACCGGCGCGAGGTCGAATTCCGGTGAAATAGCCGCGATAAGCTGTGCGAGGGCGTGCTGCAAAATCTCGAAATACGCCAGCGGATCCAAAGGTAGTGCAGGCTGCGTCAGCAATCCTTCCAGCCAGTGCGCGTGGATTTGCGTATCGCGCCAGAGAATATTCAGGTCCACCTTATCGTAAGTGTCTTCTTCCGTGTGCCACCACCAGCCACCGCCGCTGCCCGGTGACTGCGTCGTTTTTTCCAGCGGCACTTCGCGGAAGGCAAAATGCAGCGGTAAACCGCAGCCCCAGAATGACTGGTCACCGCCTTTACCCGGCGCGGTAATGTGCAGCGCCGGTTCACCGGTCACGGCTTCAACGGCGGCATTTAAGAATGCATGGGATTCAGAACCGCTGGCATTCAGCACCACATTGACGGCGTCCAGACACCCCGGTGAATCGACGTTGATATGCGCCACACAATGTTGTTTCAGCTGCTGGCGGTAACGGTCGGCGTACCACGTCGAGCCGCCATAACGGGCATTGGAATGCCCCGGCCACCAGATAATCCGCAGCCCGCGCAACAGCGTCTCGCGCTGCTGATAAAAATGGATCGCCATCGCCAGACACAATGCATTGCCGGTCGCGTTATCGGTCACGCCCTCATGCCAGGAATCATAGTGGGAGGACAACAGCACAAACTCCGGGCTGCTGCCGGGAATATCCACCACCGGCATGCTGCATTCGGCGACGTGATAATTCAGCTGTGTGGCCATTTTCAACGCCATCAGCGGGTTATTCAGAAGCTCTGCTAACAACCGCTGGCCGTCCTGCTGATTGACCGAAATCACCGGCAGGCGCGGATAACGCAAAAAATCATCCGGTTCCGGCGTGCCCCAAACCGGCCCGACCGTTTCTTCATGCAGTGCGGATTCTGCCGACCCCCAGATATGGATCAGCCCGAGCGCACCGGCGGCACACAGTCGTTGCACGTAATCTTCAAAGCCCTGACCGGCGATCACGATTTTGCCTTTTACGTTCTGCGCCCACGCTTTCCACTGTAGATCAGTACGCGGCGCGCAGGCCTCTGCGTCATAAAAAGCCTGCCCTACCACGCCCTGCGGGCAATGCGCGGAAAATGAACGGGTTTTCGCTTCACAGCGCCAGCCGGGTTTGCCGGACAATTCCAGGCTGCCGCTCAGCGGATCGCTGAGATACAACGGGCAATGCATCAGGCGCGCATCCAGCCCCTGTTCCTGCAATAACGACACCATCCGCTGCGCCGCCAGTTCGGCATCATCACAACCGGAAAGCCGGTGCAGCGAGGAAAACTCGTGCAACAGGCCGTCCATCAGCGGCAGTAAATGTTCACGAACCGGCGGACGCAGTGGCATTATTGGGCTTTCTCCTGCTGATGAACGGACATGTCCAGCGGGCCGAAATATTTCACTTTGATCTTCTCCCAGGTGCCGTCGGCCTTAATTTTTGCCAGCCCGTCGTTGAGCAACGCTTTGATTCTGGCGTCATCTTTGCGCACGCCGTAGGAGGAGCCGATGCTGAATATTTTGTCGTCACGCACTTCCGGGCCGGTCAGCTCAAAGTTTTTCCCTTCCGGCTTATTGAGGAATCCGAAGGTCACGGCGACCGCCGGGCTGAGCGCGCCGTCTAAACGCCCGGCGACCAGATCCTGATAAATCGTATCCTGATCGGCGTAAGCCACCACATCGACGCCTTTCGGCTGCCAGAAGGTATTGGCGTACATTTCCTGAATCGATCCCTGCTGAACCGCAATGCGTTTACCCTGCAAAGACTCCGGCGTCGGCAACAGCGGGCTGCCTTTTTGCACCACCAGTCTGGTCGGGATATGGAAGACGAAATCGCTGAAATCAATCACTTTACGGCGTTTTTCCGTCGCGCCCTGTGGCGAAATAAAATCGACTTTCTTGGCGAGCAGGGAAGGAATTTCGGCGTCAAAACTGCTGACCACAAACTCGCATTTCACTTTCATCACATCGCAGATGGCGTTGGTGATATCAATTTCAAAACCGGTCGGCGTGCCGCTGGCGTCACGGTACTGGAATGGCGGATAGCCCATGTCGGCGGCGACGCGCAGGGTTTCGCCGTCTGCGTGAGCCATCGCGCTGCCAAAGGTCAGTGCCAGAACGGCTGCCGCCAGTGTTTTTTTCATCATTATTCTGTCCTCTCTTCCCAAAGTTATTGTTTTGACTGCCAGTTTGAAAATTCTTCTCTGACTGCGCGGAGCTTTGTGTCGTCCTGACATAAATCGAGAGCCGTCATCGCCAGCGCTTTGGCGGCCTGTAACATGCCCTGCAAACCGGCCTCTGAACCGGCAGCAACGGCAAATTCCGGCGTGTGAGGAAGGACATCACCGATACGGATATACGGGTGGATCGCCGCCGTAATCTGGCTGACGTTGCCGATATCGGAAGAACCGATGCCGCCTTTCAGCGGAGGCGGAACGACTTCAACGCCGATTGCTTCCAGGTTTTGCTGGAAGAATCCGGCCAGCGTGAGGTTGTTGTTGCGTTCGGCGTAGGTCAGCCCTTCTTCGATTTCCAGCCGTGCGCCGGTCATCAGCGCAGCACCGCGTGCTGCATCGAATACTTTTTGCTTCACGACGGCCAGCCCTTTCACGGTGTCGGCGCGCATCAGGAATTTTGCTTCGCTGTAGGCCGGAACGATATTGGTGGCGCTGCCGCCGTCGGTGATGATGCCGTGAACGCGCACATCATCGGTGAAAAGCTGACGTAACGCGTTGATCCCGTTGAAAGTGTGGATGACCGCATCCAGCGCGCTGATGCCGTTTTGCGGTGCGGACGCCGCATGCGCCGCTTTACCATAAAATTTAAAGACGGCATCGACACACGCCAGCCCGCCGCGCACCACCATGGTTTTATCGCGTGGATGGAACATCATCACCGCATCGGCATTGTCAAAAATGCCTTTGTCACTGAGGATAATTTTGCCGCCGCCCTCCTCTTCCGCCGGTGTGCCGATCACTTCCAGCCTGCCCGTCAGAAAATGCGAAACCTGTTTCAGCGCCAGCGCCGCCGTCACGGAAGCCGTGCCGATCAGGTTATGTCCGCAGGCATGGCCCAGATTGACCAGCGCGTCATATTCGGCCAGCAGCGCAATCACCGGCCCCGGTTTGCCGCTGTCATAAGTGGCGCGGAACGCCGTCGGCAAGCCGCCGAGTTCTTCTTCAATCTCAAAACCTGCCGCACGCAGGGGAGAAATTAACGCCGCCGCAGAATTCACTTCTTCAAAACTGAGCTCCGGATTGGCATGAATGTTCAGCGCCAGCTCCGTCGCCTGAGCAGCCAGTAAATCGACGGCAGCGGTAATCTGCGCCTTTTGTTCTTCTGTAGTGCAAACCGACATGTTTTATTCCCTGCGATGGTGCAAAGCCAAAAATTATTTTCTGACAGCGTGAATTGGCCGTTGCATTGTTTTGCCTCTATGCCTTCCAGAAATAGGGCTTTTAGGGATTCTGGTCAAATTGAGCCTTTTTATCTGTTGCCCTTTTTACGCAAAAATTATTTTATGGTGTTCGACTTTGCAGGCCGTAACCCGGGAAAATCCATGAACGAAAAAGACTGGCTGATTTTGCGCGCCGTATATCAGCACAAAAATATCACCCGTGCGGCGGAGCAGCTTTACACCTCGCAGCCCGCACTGAGTTACCGCCTGCGTCAGATAGAACGCAAACTGGCTATCCGCTTATTTGAAGAAGGGCAAAAGGGGCTGATTTTCAGCGCGCAAGGGGAATATCTCGCGCAGCACGCGGTGACCGTGCTCAACGATTTACAGCAACTGAAACTCAATCTGCACAGTCTGGATCAGGCGCAGCAAGGGGAAATTTCGCTCGGCGTTTCCAGCAATTACGCAGCATATCGTCTGCCGCCTTTGCTGAGCCAGTTTCGCCAGACACATCCGGGGATCCGCGTCAGCCTGATGAGCGGATTCAGCGAAGATATTATTCAAAAGCTGCTGCGCGGCGAGATTGATATGGCGCTGGTGAAAGATGATTTTAACTGGAAGGAAGGCAAGCATCTGATTGAAGAAGATGACTATGTGCTGGTGAACAGTCAGGATTTTGATTTCGCGCTGCTGCCCCACATGCCACAGATAAAAATTCATCACGGCGCGCACGTCACGCAGCTGATTGAACGCTGGTGGAATGCCAATTTCTCGCACGCGCCGAACATCACGATGGAAGTCGATAAACTCGAAGTGTGTATGGCGATGGTGGAGCACGGGCTGGGCTACGCGATTGTCGCCACGTATTTACCGCTGCCGGAGCATTTTTACCGGCGGCCCGTCAGCGTCGATGGCACAACGGTGAAGAACCGCACCTGGCTGCTGCACCGCCATAACCTGAACGCCACACCCTATATGCAGGCGTTTATTCATCTGCTACAGACGGCGCAACAGGGCAATGCTTTGAAAGTCTAGGCGCACAGGCTTTTATTGATTAATCTGCTGACCCGTGTTTTTTTTGTAAGCTCACCGTCTGCGTTTTCACTCTGCTGAGGTTCTCAATGAACGAATCTTCTTTATCAATTGGCATGCTGTTGTTCCCGGAGCTCACGCAGCTTGACCTTACGGGGCCATATGAAGTGTTTGCCAGAGCACCTGATACCAGCGTTCATCTGATATGGAAAACACTGGATGCTGTAAAATCAGATCGTGGCATGGGCATTTTACCCACCTGCACGTTCGACACCTGTCCGGCGCTGGATGTCATCTGTATACCGGGTGGTCCGGGGCAAATTAAGCTTATGGACGATGATGAAACGCTTTCTTTCATTCGTACCAAAAGTGAAAACGCGAAATTAGTCACCTCCGTTTGTACCGGATCTCTGGTTCTCGGCGCTGCCGGGCTTTTACGCGGATATAAAGCCACCACTCACTGGGCTTCACTTGATCAGCTCAGGCTGCTTGGCGCCGAACCGGTGAACGAACGGGTCGTCAGGGATCGCAACCGAATTACGGGTGCTGGAGTGACGTCAGGCATTGATTTCGCCTTAAATGTCATTGCAGATATCTATGGAGCAGAAATCGCTCAGAGTATTCAATTGCACATGGAATATGACCCTGAACCGCCATTCACCTCCGGTTCACCGCGTGTTGCACCGGAGGAAATACTCGAACAGGCCAAAAAACAGATAGCGCCTTTTATAGAGAAAAGGCGTCTGGCGACAGAAGCCGCCGGACGCCAGTTACTGAAAAACCCCTAATATCAGAGATCTAACGTGCCGTCGATCAGCGTACAGGTATCGCCGCCGATCCACGGCTCGCCATCCACGAAAGTGACCGTCACACGGCCATCGCGCTGAAGTTTTGTGCCCTGACGGACGCGGTAACTTTCGGCCATATGAGCACCGTCCGGGAATCCCGCCGCTTTCAGCACCCGCGCCAGGCAGGCATTCGCGCTGCCCGTGACCGGATCTTCTTTCAGCACGCCGTCTTCGTCTATCAGCGCCCGCACTTCATAATCTGCAGGGCCGTTTTTATCGTGCAAACCGTAAACCGCAATGCCGTTCACGCCGAGGCGCGTTTGCAGTTCGCTGATAGCCGCTGCGTCAGCCGTAATATTCAGGCAATCCTGCGCACTTTCCATGCGCACCACCAGCCAGATAATGCCCATGTCAGCCGCCACCGGCGTGACGTCAGCCTGAATTTTGCCACCGCGCAGCGCGGTCGCCAGCAACGCATTGTGCTCAGCCGCCAGCGGATTCATCACCGCCGGAGGTGCAGAAAACGCCTGCCCGCCTTCGGCCAGCTGGTTAACCTGAACCAGCCCGACGCCGCATTCCTGTATCAGATGGCCCGGATTTTTAGGCTTCAGCCCGCTTTGCAACAGCGCGTACGCCGTGCCCAGTGTCGGATGTCCGGCAAACGGCAGCTCTTTGTCGGTGGTAAAAATACGCACGCGGTAATCGGCTTCCGGCGATGCCGGTTTAAGCACAAACGCGGTTTCCGCAAGATTGGTCCAGCGCGCCATGGCGAACATTTCGGCGTCGGTCAGCCCTTCGGCATCCAGGATTACGGCCAGTGCATTACCTTTCATCGGCTCAGCGGTAAACACATCAACTTGTTTAAAACGGCGCAGGCGGGTCATAACGGATCCTTTTGTTCATCTTTTAGAAACAGGCGAAGTGACTGAGTCTATGAAGTTTTCTTTCTGATTTCGAGAAAAATGTCAGCTTCCGGCGGCTGGCCTATGCTTAAAGCACTTTACTGCTTTTTCTAAAACGCATAAGGAACAGAAAGATGCCCGCGAAGGATTTGATAGGTATTGGCATCGGCCCGTTTAATCTGAGCCTGGCTGCGATGGCGAAGGATACCGGCAAGCTGAACGCCACATTTTTTGACGCTAACCCGGAGTTTAGCTGGCACCCCGGCATGTTACTGCCCACGGCCACCATGCAGACCTATGTTTTGCAGGATCTGGTGACGACGGTCGCGCCACGCAGCGAATTCTCCTTCATCAACTATCTGGTGGAGCAGAAGAAAATTTATCGTTTTCTGGCGACAGAGCAGCTGATCATCAGCCGCGATGAATTCTCAGATTATCTGCGCTGGGCGTGTAACCGCATTCCCGGTCTGCATTTTTCCGAGCCGATTGAACATATTAATTTCGATGATAAAAAGCAGGAATTTGTCGTGTGCAGTGAGAAAGGTGAACACCGCGCGCGCAACATTTGCCTCGGCACCGGCCATGCGCCGTGGATCCCTAAACCGGCGCGGGCGGCGCTGGGGGAAAACTGTTTCCACGCCGCCGAAATTGAATTGCGTGAACCGGATTTCACCGGCAAGCGCGTCATTGTGGTCGGTGGCGGCCAGAGCGGCGCAGACGTTATTCTTAATGCGCTGGGCGGCCACTGGGGGGAGTTCGCAGAGCTGAACTGGTTGTCGCGACGTCAGAATTTTCAGCCGCTGGATGAATCAATTTTCACAAACGAATATTTCACGCCCGAATATGTGAATTACTTTTACACCCTGCCGGAAGACGTACGTGAGCAGGAGATCAGAACGCAGAAACTGCCTTCCGACGGTATCAGTTATCACACGCTGGAAGACATTTATAAGCAGCTTTATCACCGCTTTGACGTGTTGCACCAGCCGCGCAACGTGCGATTACTGCCGCACCGCGCGCTGGATCATATCGTCCGCAACGCTTCAGGCGATTTCAGTTTGCAGGCGAAACACGGGCTGGAGAAATGCGAGGAGCATTTCAGCGGCGATATCGTCATTCTCGCCACCGGTTATCGCCCCGGTTTGCCGGATTATCTCGCGCCAATGCTCGACAGAATTCCGTACGATCGCGAACAGCATTTGCCGTTGCTGCCCAACTTCAACCTGCGCTGGGACGGCCCGGAGCAGAACCGGATTTACGCGGTGAATGCCGGTATCCACAGCCACGGCAGCGCCGAAGGCCAGCTGACGCTGACCGCGTGGCGTTCGGCAAAAATCCTGAACCATCTGCTGGGCGAACCGCACTACGATCTGCGCCCTGTACCGTCTCTGGTGCAATGGTGGTCCGGCGAATAGCAGGCACAAAAAAGCGGAGCATCAGGCTCCGCTTTTATTGTTGACTCATCGTTTTATCTACACGTAGAAGTAGATCGCCATAAAGTGGCAGGCGCTGCCGCCCAGCACAAAGCCATGCCAGATGGCGTGGCCGAAACGGAAGCGTTTGGATGCGTAGAAAATGACGCCCAGCGTGTACACCACGCCGCCCACCGCCAGCAACGTCACACCGCCAAAAGACAATTTGGTCGCCAGCTGATAAATCACAACCAGCGAAAGCCAGCCCATCGTCAGATACGTGATCAGCGAAAGCACCTCAAAACGGTGTGCAAACGCCAGTTTGAAAATCACACCAAACAACGCCAGCCCCCAGATCACCGCCATCAGCCCTTTCGCCAGGGGAGAATTCAGCCCGATCAACAGGAACGGCGTGTAGGTTCCGGCAATCAGCAGATAAATTGCACAATGATCGAGTTTTTTCAGCCAGTATTTGGCTTTCTGATGCGGAATGGCGTGATACAACGTGGAGGCCAGATACAGCAAAATCATGCTGCCGCCGTAGACACTGTAACTGGTGATCGCCATGGCGCTGGCGTCCGCGCTCACTGCCTGCACCAGCAATAACACCAGACCGACAATCCCAAACACCAGCCCGACGCCGTGACTCAGGCTGTTGGCAATTTCTTCAGCCCACGGATATCCCTGTGGTGATGACTTACCCATACGATGAGAACCCTCGAGGCAAAACAACAAAATAACGTTAATCCGGCGCTGTTTATAAATTACGCCGACAGGCAGATTAACTGAGAACGATTCCAGTGTACACCTGTACGCTTAAAATGAGTATTTCCTGATGTAACAGTCTCTTAGCCGGATCATCATTTCATTACACGAATGGCTGGAATCCCTTCAATTCATTCACTTTGTTTATAATTTACCCACATGACATTTTGAAGGCAGCGGGTTTTTCCGCAGCCAAAAACATGATTTTTTTACACCAAGCGATTAAGGTATAGCGGAAATCTCTGATAACGCCGTTAACAATGCCGTCAATTTGACTAAGGTTTGACCATGTCTGTAGCCACTTCCCCGCTAAATTTCGGCGCAATGACCGAGGTTTTTCAGTTCCTGATGGAAATCGATAAACTGAAAAGCGTGCAACGCCGTACAAAAGTACTGGGCACCGAGCGTCAGGAAAACTCAGCAGAACACAGCTGGCATTTCGCCGTTGCAACGATGTCACTGGCCCCTTTTGCGCCGGAAGGCGTTGATATCCAGAAAGTTATCCGTATGGCATTAATCCACGATATCGTGGAAATCGACGCCGGTGATGTCATCGTTTATGACCTCGCTGCCCGTGCAGCCGTGCACGATCAGGAAATCATCGCCGCTAAACGCCTGTTTGGCCTGCTGCCCGCGCCGCTGAACACACAGTTTTTGGATTTGTGGAATGAGTACGAAGCCGGGGAAACGCCGGAAGCGCGCTTTGCGCTGGTGATTGACCGCGTCATGCCGATGGTCATGAACCTGAACAATCAGGGGCAAAGCTGGGTGGAAAATAATATCCGTCTGGAGCAGGTTCTCGCACGTAATTCATTCATCGCCGATATTCACCCGGAGCTGTGGGAACACCTGCGCGTCCATCTGGACCATGCTCATCAGCAAGGCTGGCTGAAGTAATTCCTGAACTGCGCCTCCCCCTGCATTGAGGAAGGCGCAGAATCAATCACTTCGGCACTGTCAGCGCCGTTGAATCCACATACGGTTTCATGATGGTATCGGCATCTTTCTGCGCCTGTGCGGCGGCGGCTTCCGGAGTGACTTTTTCATCGTTCACCAACGCGGCCAGCTGATTTTCCATCGCCTGGCGCACTGCCACCGTTTCATACGTCGCATACCACGGATACGCATATTTCAGCTGTTCCAGCGCAATCGCCGCACGCGGGTCTTTCGCCAGATAATCCTTCATTTCCGGTGTGTCATAAGACGCCATACGCGGTGAGAAATAGCCGGTAAAGCGGCTCCAGGCACCGTTCACTTTTGGGCTGACCAGATATTGCAGGAACTGGTACGCCGCTTTTTTCTGGTCGTCGGAAATCCCTTTAAAGCTCACCAGACTCGCGCCGCCGATGGTCACGCCGTTGCGGACTTTGGAAGGCATCATCGCCACACCCAGCTCGAAATCTTTGGTGTTTTCACGCATAAAGCCCAGCGCGCCGGTGCTCAGCATCGCCATCCCCAGTTTTCCGGAGAAGAACGCTGCGCTGATTTGCTTGGAATTCAGCACACCGGAAGGCATCACCTTGTCGCGATAGACCAGGTTCTGCCAGAAATGCAGCGCACCCAGCGTTGACGGCTTGTTGTAATACACTTCGCCAGGGTAATCGGCGTTGTAGTACTGACCGCCGTTAGCGCGCACCAGCGCGGATAAAATCCAGCCGCCGTAGTCATCGTTAGTCGATGGCAACATGATGCCCCACTGGCCTTTCGCCGAATCGGTCAGCTTTTTCGAATCTTCCAGCAGCTCATCCCAGTCTTTTGGCGGCGCGGTGATCCCGGCTTTGGCGAACATGGTTTTGTTGTAATAGAGAATCGGCGTCGAGTTGTGGAACGGAATGGCATAAGTCACGCCGTTTACCTGAGCGTTCTGACGCATGGCGGGCCAGAAGTTTTGCGTCAAAAATGGCGTCGCTTTCTGGTCGCCGAATTTGAACAGTTCGTCCATCGGCAGGATTTCATTTTTGATTGCCAGATCCGCCGTAAAGTTGGCGGACATGATCACCAGTGCCGGAGGCTGCCCGGATTTCGCGGCGGCCTCAGCTTTCACTTTGGTAGTGTCATAGCTGCCGGTGAAAATCCCGCGCACTTCGACATCATTTTGTGACTGGTTGAACTCTTTAATAACGCGGGTCATTTCCATGGTCAGCTTGCCGTCAACCGGCGCAGGGAACATGAAATCGATGTTTTCTTTGGCCGACGCCGTACCAGCGGCGATGAAGCCGATAGCGAGCGCCAGCGCATGTATTTTACGCATTGTGGTGATTCTCCCGGTGCAGATTTTGCTGGTTTTGGCCTGAAAAAAGATGAAGGTCGTGCAAAGAAAAATGCAAAGTGATGCGGTCGCCGGGTTGTGGAATATCTCCGGTATTTTCCCGCAGGTGGTTTTTACGGACATAACGGATCTTGCCGAGCGCGGTATCGGCGTGGCACAGATACTCCGCGCCGAGCAGTTCGCGATAGGTCAGTGTGGCCTGCAATTGCAGGCTTTCGCCGTCCACCGGGCGGTCGCTGATGTGTTCGGGTCTGATGCCCAGATACACGTCAGTAAGCGCCTGCGCGTGGTCAGTTTGCGGCAAATGCACCGGCTGATTTTCGACGCTCAGCACGCCACCGGCACACGGCAGTAAAAACAGATTCATCGACGGCGTGCCGATAAAACCGGCGACAAACAGGTTAGCCGGATGCGCGTAAAGCGTTTCCGGCGCGCCGATTTGTTGCAGATGGCCTTTATCGAGCACCGCAATCCGGTCGGCCATGGTCATGGCTTCCATCTGATCGTGAGTAACGTAAACGGTGCTGGTTTTCAGTTGCTGATGCAGCTGCATAATGCCATCGCGTACTTCGGTGCGCAGGCGCGCATCGAGGTTCGACAGCGGTTCATCCATCAGAAATAACTTCGGATCGCGCACTATCGCGCGTGCCATCGCCACCCGCTGACGCTGACCGCCGGACAATTTGCCCGGCTTGCGTTTGAGCAACGGTTCCAGTTGCAATAATCCGGCCACGCGATCGACCCGAGCCTGATGCTGATCTTTCGGCTCATTGCGCATCCGCATGCCGAACGTGATGTTTTGTTCAACGGTCATGTGCGGGAATAGCGCGTAGTTCTGGAAGATCATCGAGAAATTACGTTCACGCGGCGCCTGCGCAGTGATATCAGTTCCGTCGAGCAAAATACGTCCTTCGCTGACGTCTTCCAGCCCCGCCAGCAGGCGCAGCAAGGTACTTTTGCCACATCCCGACGGCCCGACCAGCACCAGAAACTCGCCGTCGGCAATCTCCAGCGAAAGCTGATTCACCGCCGTACTGCCTTCAAACTGCTTGGTAATATTTTCCAGACGAATGCCAGACATCATTGATCATCCACCGGGCAACTGATTTGCGCGTCGTAAAGATACGGCCCCGGATATTGCGACAGAGGATGCAGATAACTGACCAGCCCGGTTTTATCCACCAGACGGTGCATCACGCAGGCCGCCGGTTCGAGGTTATAGAACGGTGCCGGATTGTGGTGATAGTACGGAACCTGGTGCACAGTGCCGGGAATGGTGGTGATGATCGCCTGTTTGTACTGGGTGAAAATCAGGCGGTGCGTATGGCCGCAGAACACGCGAACCAGCGACGGGAAACGGTCAATCAGCGCCAGCAGCTGGTCGCCATTTTCACAGGAAATCGCGTCCATCTGCGCGGAACCGACTTTGACCGGCGGATGGTGCATAAACACCGCCGTCGGTTTATCACCGCCCTGCTCCAGCTGGCCTTCCAGCCACGCCAGCGTTTCCAGCGTCAGAAAACCTTTCGATTCACCGGCCAGGCTGGAATCCACAAACAGCAAACGCATCGGGAAATCGTCGATGGCGTAACGCATGTTTTGCGGGTCGTTTCCGAGCTGCGGGCACAGCGGATGCAGCGCTTCCAGAAACTGCGCTTTGTCATCGTGATTGCCCGGAATAATAAACAGCGGATAACGCAGGTTGCCCAGCGTGCGGCGCGCCACCTCATATTCCTGCGGCAGGCCACAGTTCACGATATCGCCGGTGATCACCACCGCATCCGGTTGTTCTTCCAGCGCATTCAGCTGGCTGACCACTTCGGCGTTACAGCCGTTCACGTCGATAAAGTCATACAGTTTGCGGCCGTGGCTGCGAAAGTGCATGTCAGAGATCTGAGCTAAAAACATGGAAGACTCCTTTATTTAATCCCCGAAAAGCCGAAGCTTTTCAGGAACTGTTTCTGAAAAATAATGAACGCCAGCATCAGCGGAAGGCACACCATCAGCGTCCCGGCAGTAATTAATCCCCACTGACCGCCCGATTCTGCCCCCATCGCGAAGGACACCAGCCCGACGGTGAGCACCTGTTTGTCCGGGTCGTTCAGCACCATCAGCGGCCAGAGATATTCGTTCCAGTGATAGGTAATGCTGACGGTCGCGAAAGCGAGAATGGCGGGCCATGACATCGGGATCAGCACGCGGAATACCACCTGCCACCAGCGGCAGCCTTCCATCAGCGCGGCTTCTTCAATTTCACGCGGGATACTGAGAAACGCCTGACGCATCAGGAACACGCCGAACGCCGACGCGAAGTACGGCATCATCACGCCGGTCAATGTGTTGAGCAGCCCGAACTGTTTGAGGATCATCATGTTCGGCACCATCATGATGACCGGCATGATCATCAGCTGGATGAGCAGCAGGTAGAACAGCGTCTGTTTGCCGCGAAATTCGTGATACGCGAAGACGTAACCGGCGGTGGTAATCGTCACCAGCTGAACCAGAAACGTGCCGAACGAGAAGAAAATGGTGTTGGCGTAAAGCCGCAGCCAGTCTGCGCTGTCCCAGGCATCACGGAAGTTTTGCAGCGTCAGCGGGAAGCGGGGCAACAGCGACGCCATATCCGGCCCGAAGCTGCTTTCGCTGAACGCCGACGACAGCATCCACAGGAACGGTGCCATCCATAAAAACGCGGCGCAGAGCAGCAGAACCGGCAATGTCGAACGGCGGGCACCGCGCAGCAGCAGCCCGGAAGAACGCGGCACGGCGCGTGATTTTTGAGTCATCAGTGTTTCAACGCTCATAGTGAGCCCCTCTTTCCAGTACGCGCAGATTCAGCATCGAAAAACCAAACAACAGCACCAGCGTCAGGAAAGTCGCCGCTGACGCTTTGCCTAAATCGTGCGTGTCGTTGGCGAGGCTCTGGATGTAATACAGCAACACCGTAGTGGCGTTATTCGGCCCGCCCTGCGTCATTACGGCGACGTGATCAATCTGGGTAATCGAGTAAATCAGCGCAATCGTGACCACAAAACTGATGGTCGGGCGCAGCAGCGGCAGCGTGACATAGAGGAAAACCTGCGGGCGCGACGCCCCTTCCATCAGCGCCGCTTCACGGGCAGAAGCGGGAATCGACTGCAATCCGGCGAGGAAAAACAGCATGTAATACCCGGCAAATTTCCATACACCGATAACGCTCAGGGCAATCAGCGCACTGTTGCTCATGCCGAGATAGTTGTTATTCATCGGCCCGAACATTTTCGCCAGGTAGTAATCAAGCAGCCCCATGCCGGGCATAAAAATGAACAGCCATAGTGTGGCGGCGCTGACGAGAGGAATGATCATCGGGAAGAAAAACGCGGTACGCAGCCAGCGGTTAAGCGAGGTGTTTTCCCACAGCGCAACGGCCAGCAGCAGCGCCAGCACGATACCAGGGATCACGGTCATCAGGATGTAAGCCAGATTATTGAGCAGCGCACGCCAGAAAACGGAGTCCTGCACCAGACGCAGATAATTTTGCAGACCCGCAAACGGTGGCGCCTCCGACGACAGACGGCTGTCAAAGAGGCTGTCCATCGCTGACTGGAATAAAGGGTAATAGGTGAACAGAAACAGAAAAATCAGCGTCGGCAACAGAACAAGATAAGGGAACAACAAACGGCGCATTACAGGATACCGGTCAGCCAAATAAGGTGCCTATCCTGTCGGGAATGTGTGTCAGTTACATGGCGGTTATGTGATGGTTATTTGAATGAACATTGAGCTAATGTTACTGAACAAATCACTGTGGGTGGTGAGGGGAGCTATGATTGCTCTATTTGAATATGTTGGAATATGTCGCCTTAAAGCCGACATATTTTGTATTTTATAAATATTTAGCCTCCATATCTCTTTTTCATCTGCTACAGTGGTTTAAATAATTCTTAATATGTCATCTAAAAGGCGACAAATGAGAAAAAATATAAACTGGCTTTTCCTTCATACCCATCCGGGTCAGGTCATGCTTCAGACGTGGCTAACCTCTCAGGGAATAGACCGCCGCAGCTCGTCAAAATACGTGAAAGAAGGCTTACTGAATAGGCTGGATACCGGCGTATATTATCGCACGGGAAAAGAACCCGGTTGGGCAGATGCTGTTCATTGTCTGCAAACGCAATGGAATGACCAGGTTCACGTATCAGGGCTGACCAGCTTGAATCTTCAGGGCAGCGCTCATTATCTTGAATTGGGTAACACGCGCATATGGCTCAACCTTCCGCCCCGGGTTTATCTGCCCAAATGGTTGCAAAAAATGCCGGACGTAAAATGGCATTCCACAGCGAATAACCGGCTGGATTGCGGTAACAGTGGCTTTCTGAAAGACATTGCTGTCTCATCCCTTCAGCTTAAATGCAGCACTGCGGAACTGGCCGCTTATGAAATCGCCAATAATGTTCCGGAACTCATCGAGTTCATCCATGCAGATGAACTGTTTCAGGGGTTGATAAGCCTGAATCCGAAAAAGCTTCAGCTTATTCTCTCTGCCAGCCAGTCCATCAAGACCAACCGTGTGTTTATGTTTCTTGCTCAAAGAAATAAGCATAAGTGGTTTGAACGACTGCAAATGGCCGATATAAAAATGGGATCCGGCACACGCCAAATCGAAGTGGGTGGCCGGTTAAACACTGAATTTCAAATAACCGTTCCCGCTACACTGATAAGGAATATCACGGAAGATGGACAATACTGAACGCTATGCGAAACAGGTTAAATTACTCATTGAATGCCTGCCCTCCATTGATGAGGAGAAATGCTTTGCGCTTAAAGGTGGCACGGCAATAAATCTTTTTGTTCGTAATTTCCCCCGATTGTCGGTGGATATTGATTTAGCGTACGTTCCTCTTCAGGACAGGCAGTTAACCCTTACCGGGATCTCGGGCGCACTCCGCCGGATAGCGGAAAGGCTGAATAAAGCAGGTTTTCTCGCTCAGTTGCAAGATACTGACGGACCAGACGCTCGTATTTTTGTCAGAAGCCCGGAAGCCGTAAGTATCAAAATTGAAGTTAACCATGTCTGGCGAGGTTTGCTTCAGCCGCCCATTTTTTCAGACATTCAGGATGACGTGGCTGAACAATTCGGATTCGCCGGGTTCAACGTGGTTTCAATGCCTGACTTATACGGCAGCAAGATTTGTGCGGCACTGGACCGGCAACATCCACGGGATCTGTTCGACGTGAAGCTTCTGTTAGAAGACTCCGGTGTGACGCAAGAAATCTACTATGGCTTTCTTGCATACCTGCTGGGGCACCCGCGCCCAATGGCTGAAATTCTCGATCCTCGCTGGAAAGATATCCGGGCAACTTTCGAAAAAGAATTTGAAGGGATGACTACTGTCCCCATAACACTCGGGCAACTAAACGCAGTACCGGGCGCGTTGATGATGGCTCTTAAAAAACATTTCAACCAACAAGATCATCGTTTTCTAATGTCTTATGAAGCAGGCGATCCGGACTGGTCACTTTTCCCTCACGACCTTTCAACATTCCCGGCCATACGCTGGAAACAACAGAATCTCCAAAAACTGAAAGAACAGGATGGAGAAAAATGGAAGCAGGTGATGGCAAAAAACAGGGATGTGCTTGACCGATGGCTTGCCTGATTTAAACACCGCAGAGGCAACCAGATTCTGTTATTAGTCGCCTCTGTTCTTTAATTTACATCAGGCTAGCTTTCCCGACATTAACCCTGAACTCCCGACCTCGCCAGTGCGTTCCCGGCTTTTTCCGACAACTCAAACAAAGCAGGCAAAACATGCGCCGTAGCTTTGATGTACGCGCTCACCTGCGCCACACCCTCAGGCGGCAAAAGCTCGCCGCTTTCCAGACCTTCGCTCAGACACAGCAAACCATGGCAAAGGCCTTCGGCAGATTCAGAGGCGACCGCGCCAAGATCATAAAGCTGGGGTTCGGTGAAGTTGCTGAGATCCATATCGGAAATCAAAGTGCGAAAAGCGGTGATGGAGTTTTCAGGGTATTGGGTTTCGGTTGTTGTCATGATGATCATTCCATTACTAGATTTAAGTTTCATCACGCCTTCAGGTTCCAAACTAAAGGAGTGACTCAGACAGGTTTGGAACTCCGGATCTAGCGACCGGCCAATCATAAAGATTGCCCTGCCTGAGCCACGAATTGAAGTGTGCACGTAGCCGCTGAAAAAAAACAAGTTTTTTCAGTTCCAGATAATCGGAGTTCCAAGTCCGGCTACGGATTTTGCCGCAGCGAGGTGACTATATTCCGATGATTTTGCCAATGAAACAGACTGTATGGATTTACAGGAAGTTACTTTGGTATTTGGAAGGCGTCTCGCAGGAATGACGTCTGCTCCCTCCCCTGCGAAGGGGAGGGCTGGTGTGGGGTATTAATGGCGAATTCGAAAATTGAGGTTTGTGCGGACTGATCATTCAGTGAAATATCAAACCACACCAACTCCCATCCTTTCCCGTGCTTCTTCATAGGTCGGCATCGATGCCGCAGCCCCTGCTCTTTCCACACAAACAGACGCGTACGCGGAGGCAAATTGCGCGGCTTCGGAAAGCGTGGAACCGGCGGCGAGTTGTGAGGCTAATGCGCCGTTGAAGGCATCGCCTGCGCCGGTGGTATCGACCGGTGTGGCCGGGCAGGCGGCGATGATCTGCGTTTCGCCATTCACGGAAAGCAGTGCGCCCTGCGTGCCAAGCGTGACGATCAGTGCCTGAATGCCTTTAGCGTGCAGCGCGTGGGCGGCGCGCTTAGCGGATGGAATATCGTGAACCTCAATGCCGGTCAGCAATGTGCATTCAGTGGCGTTGGGCGTGAGCAAATCAACCTGCGCCAGCAGGTGGTCGGAAACCGGCTGGAACGGCGCGGGGTTGAGGATAATGTACGTCCCGTTTTCCCTGGCGATATTGATCAGTTTTTCGATAGCCGGAAGATTATTTTCCAGCTGCGTCAGCAGGATATCGGCAGCGGCTACCGCCGGGCGGCATTGTTCGACCTCTTCGTCGGTGACCGTCAGGTTCGCGCCCGGATCGACCGCTATCATGTTTTCCGCGTCCGCACCGGCGACGTAAATCAGCGCATTACCGGTCGGGCATTCGCTGGTGGAAAACAGCGTGACGGCGTCGAAACCGGCGTTGTCGAGGTGGCGGCGGGCGAACATGCCGAAATCATCGCGCCCGACTTTCCCGATGTAATGCACCCGCGCACCGGCGCGCAGTGCTGCAACCGCCTGATTCGCGCCCTTTCCGCCCGCCCCCATCATGCTGTTGCGCGCAATCAGGGATTCCCCCGGTTTGGGGAAACGCGCCATGCCAGCGACGATGTCGAGGTTGAAAGAACCAAATACGCATACCTTGCCTTTTTTCATGCCTCTCTCCTGAAAGAAAACGGTCGTGACTGCGACTGAAAAACGCGTTGTGCGGCCAGACAGGCACCGCGGCAGCCGGTTTCATCGGTGACGGCGCTGAAGTGGATCTTCAGTCCGTTCGCCGGATACGGGCTGCGCAGATGGCTGCGCAACTGCTGTTCGAGCTGCGCCAGCGGGAAATTCTCCATCGCCAGCACACCGCCGCCGAGCACCAGATATTCCGGGTCCAGAATGTTCATTTCACTGGCGACCGTTCGCGCCAGACGCGCTACAAATTCGGTCAAATCCACATGTTCTGCGTGACGCACAAACAGATCGGCGAACGGCGTTTGCGGTGCGTGCTGCCGCGCCCAGCCGGTCAGCCAGTTGCCGGACGTCAGCGTTTCGACGCACCCGGTTTTGCCGCAAGGACACAGCAGCGGATTGCCTGCCAGCGGAATATGCCCGAGCTCGCCCGCGCCGCCGTGCGCACCGTGATAAAAATCGCCGTTAATCCACAAACTGTTGCCCAGACCGGTGCCCAGATACAGGCCGACGGCGACGTCCGGCAGCGCGTCGTGCTGAAGTAAATCCCACCACATCAGATGGTTAACGTCTTTATCCATCGTCACCGGCAGATGCAGCCGCTGCGCAAGCTGCTCCGCGACCGGCTGATTATCCAGCGCGGAAATAAACGGCAGCGATAACACGGTTTGCCGGTCGCGGGATAAGATCCCCGGCAAACCGAGCATCACCTGTGCCACCTGATGATGCGGATCCTGCGCATCCAGATACCTGCGAATCAGTGCTTCCAGCCCGCTCAGCGGATCACTTTGCCCTGCCCAACTTTGCGTCGGGATTTTGTGGTAGCCGCGAAAATTTTGCTGGCTGTCCATCAGCATTAAACGGGTATTGGTGCCCCCGACGTCCACTCCAAGAAAATGCGGCATACGGCTCTCCTGCCCTCAGGCTGCGTGACGCGCCTGACGCATCTGATCGAGCATTTTGTCCCAGGCAATATCCAGATCGCTGTCGAGTGTGAACAGGCCGGAACTGCCGACGATCAACACTTCCGCGCCCGCAGACATCAGATCCTGATACGTCCGCAGGTTGCAGGATCCGTCGATTTCGATCAGATAGCGGTAGCCTTTTTGCTGTTTGAGATCGCGCAGCTGGGCAATTTTCCCCAGCATTTCCGGGATGAACGGCTGCCCGGCGTAGCCCGGATCGACAGTCATGACGGTAATTTTATCCAGCAGATGAATGTAGTGCTGGATATATTCCACCGGCGTCGCAGGGTTAAGTACCACGCCGACCTTTTTACCCAGAGAACGGATCTGGTTGATGATGCGGAACGCGTCGCGGTTGATGGTTTCGGCGTGCGGGCAAATAAAATCAGCACCGGCTCTGGCTATCGGTTCGATAAAGTCGGACGGATTTTCCACCATCATATGCACGTCCAGAACCAGCGGCGTATGCGGGCGGATTTGTTCGATGAAGAACGGCGACAGCGTGATGTTTTTGACGTAATGGCCGTCCATGATGTCGATGTGCAGCATGTCAGCGCGGCGGTTCAGCACCTCCAGTTGCTGTCTGATGTCTATCAGGCTCATGCACATCAGCGACGGAGAAATTTTGTATTCCATGATGTTTTCCTAAGGTCAGAGGCTATGAAAATAAGCTTTAAAATAAGGGTTAAGGTTGTGCAGCCCGCGCTTTGGCGGCGCTCATGCGCCCTGCACGTTTTTGCAGGAAACGGGCACGGAAGAATTTCAGCGCCAGCACCACAATCAGTACCGCGCCCCACATCGCCAGGCTGAAATGCGGGCTGACGTTCAACAGATTCAGGCCGGTAGAAATCACCTGGAGGACAATCAGCGAGAGCACCACGCCCGCCACTTTGCCGAATCCGCCGTTCGGGTCGGTGCCGCCTAAAATGATCGCCAGGACGGTCAGCAGCAGGTAAGAATCGCCGTAGCCCATGCGCGCCGAGTTGAAGCGCGCCATCATCACCAGCCCGGCAATCACGCATAACATGCTGGAAATCACGTAAATGGCGATGAGGACACGGTGCGTGTTGACGCCGCTGAAATGGGTGGCGTTGATGTTGCTGCCGCTCATGTAGATGTATTTTCCAAGACGCGTGCGTTCGAGGAACACCGCGATGAACACCGCCGTCAGCAGGAAGATAATCAGCGGAACCGGCACGCCGAGCAGCGTTTCCGCGCCGATAAAGCGCACGATGTCGGGCATACCGCTGATGGCCGCGCCGCGTGAGAGATAGATGCCAACGCCGTTCACCATCGTCATGGTGGCGAGCGTGACCAGAATCGGATGCGCCCCGACATAGGCCACCAGCGCACCGGTCAGCATGCCGATGACCAGCGCCAGAATCATTGCGCCAACCAGCGCTACGGTCAGCCAGACCGCCTGCATCGCCATGCTGGCATCGGGCGGCAGCCAGGTCAGAAACACCCACGCCATCAGCAGACTGGTCAGGTTAGCGGTGGCAATAATGCACAGGTTCAGGCCGCCGCTGAGGATCGGGATAAACATCGCCAGCGTCAGCAAACCGAGTTCCGGCAGCTGAAATGCGACGCTCATAAAGGTGGCGTCACTGAAGAATCGCCCCGGCATCGCCAGGCTGAAACCGATAATGACCACCAGCAGCAACAGCGATAATCCCAGTGTGGTGCTGTCTATTTTCAGGGAAGCTATTTTCAGCCGTGGCCGGTCTTTAAGATTCACATTTCTGCTTTTCGCGAACATAGCGGTTTTCCTCAGGCGAAGCCGACTTCGGTTTCTTTGCGTTTCTTGTAATGGGTGACGGTGATGGCCGCGACAATCACCACGCCGATGACGATATTCATGAAGTAGCTGGAGACGCCAACCAGGTTGAGGCCGTTTTTCAGCACGCCAATCAGGAACACGCCCATCAGTGTGCCGACCACGCTGCCTTTGCCGCCGTTAAGGCTGGCGCCGCCGAGCACCGCAGCAGCCAGAACATCCAGCTCGCCGCCGACCAGCGCATTCGGCACCACTTCGCCGACGCGGTAGACCTGAACCAGCCCGCCAATCGCCGCCATCGCGCCGAGATAGCCGTAGGCAAACAGGTGCAGCAGACCGACACGGATGCCAATGCGGCGAGCGGATTCCTGATCACCGCCGACCGCAAACAGCTGACGGCCCAGATGCGTTTTGTTAAGTAAAATCCAGCTCAGCGCTGCCACCGCCAGCATCACGACAACCGGCAAGCCAATCTGGTAATGCTGCCCGCCGACGCTGAACGGCAGGACGCGGATCGGCGTGGTCAGCCAGTCCGGCAGGTCGTAGAGGCTGGTGCCGTTGGTCAGCCACATCAGCATGCCGAACAGCAGTGACTGCATGCTGATAGTGACGATGATCGAGACAATGCGCAGGCAGTAGATCAGGATGGCGTTGATCATCCCGAGGACGGTGCCGATCGCGATCGCCAGTAAAATGCTACCGGTCGGGCTGCTCAGGCCGTAATGAATGGCCAGCGTGGCGATGAGGTACTGCACGACGGAAGCCACCGCCGCGAAGGAAATATCAATGCCGCCGGTGACCAGCACCACAAATAAGCCGAGGGCAAAAATGCCGCTGACGGCGTAACTTTCGGTCAGATCGAGCAGGTTCTGAAGCGTCAGAAACTGATTGGTGAGCAGGGAAAACGTGACGATAACCACCAGCAAAACCCAGGCTAAATAACCTTCGTTGCTGGACGGGCGTAACCGGCTGAGCTTAAGCATTGACCGCCTCCGCAAGCTGTTGCTGAGTAATCGCGCCCGGAAGATATTCACCCTTCACCGTGCCTTCGGAGAAATGCAGCACGCGGTCGCAGTTGAAATACACTTCCGGCACTTCGTCGGAAATCAGCAGGATCGAAATGCCCTCTTCCGCCAGCTGATGCACCAGCTGGTAAATACTGGCTTTCGCGCCGACGTCCACGCCGACGGTCGGTGAATCGAGGATCAGGATTTTCGGCTGCGTCAGCACCCATTTCGCCAGCACGATTTTTTGCTGATTGCCGCCGGACAGCGTGGAAATCGCCTGATCCGGGTTCGCGACTTTGACGCCGAGTTTTTCGATCCACTGCTGGATGATCTTGTTTTTGCGGTATTCGTCGATCAGATGAAAACGGCTGCGCAGCTGATCCATGATCGCCAGCACGGTGTTGTCGCCGACCGATTGCTGCTGGATCAGCCCCAGCGTCAGCCTGTCTTCCGAGACATAACCGATGCCAGATTTGATCGCGTCTTCGTGGCTGCGAAAACGCACCGGTTTGCTGTCGAGGTAAATTTTGCCGCTGTCCGGTTTGGTCATACCAAACAGGCTAAGCGCCAGTTCGGTGCGTCCGGAACCGAGCAGGCCGCACAGGCCGAGCACTTCGCCGGCGTGCAGTTTGAAACTGACGTCGTGGTACTGGCCTTCGCGGGTGAGTTTGTCGGCTTCCAGCATGATGCGTTCGTCATTCATGTTGGCGGCTTTCAGGCGGTAATCGAGCCTGAGGCCGGTCATCAGCTCGGTCAGGCGTTCGCTGCTGACTTCAGAAGCCGGGAAGGTGCCGACTTTTTTGCCGTCACGAATGACCGTGACGCTGTCGGAAATCTCCAGCACTTCGTCGAGACGATGGCTGACGAAGACCACGCTGATGCCTTTGTTTTTCAGGTAATGCACGGTGCGCAGCAGCTGATTCACTTCGGTGCGGGTCAGCGAGGCGGTCGGTTCATCCATAATGACTAACCGCGCATCGGCAACCAGCGCGCGACAAATTGCCACCTGCTGGCGCTGGGCAATCGGCAGCGCCGACACTTTGCTGTCGAGATCTAAGGTGTAATTGAGTTCAGTGAGGATGCGCTGCGCGGTGTCGCGCAGGCGTGACGGGCGATACCAGCCCATCAGCCCTTGCAGGTTGTGGTCGAACGCGATGTTTTCAAACACGCTCAGGTTCGGAAACAGCGACAGATCCTGATAGATCACCTGAACGCCAAACTGCCGCGCCTGATCCGGGCTGAGCTTGCTGAACGTCTGAAGCCCCTGCGTGGCAGAACCCAGCGTGATCCGGCAACCGTTATCCGGCTGATAAACCCCCGAGATCACTTTGATCAACGTACTTTTACCGCAGCCGTTGGTGCCCGCCAGGCAGTGAACTTCCCCCGGCATCAGCCGCAGGGAAATGTCGTTAAGCGCGCGCTGTCCGCCAAAGGTCACCGACAGATTCTGTACATCAATCAGCGGCGTGTTGTCTGTTTGAATGATCTCGGAGATTGCCATGATTACAGCCCCATTTTGACCAGTTTCGGCAGGTTCGCTTTATCCAGACTTTCGGTTTCGTTGCCCAGAATGGTGCGCGTGGCTTCATCAACTTTCACTTTACCCATGCCTTCGATGGTCATGCCGTCAGTGATTTTTTCGCCTTTTTCCAGCTTCTCGGCGATGCGCACGAAGACTTCACCGGCCACCATCGGGTTCCAGATAAAGCCGCCTTTGATGGCACCGGCTTTCACCAGGCTTGCGCCCTGACCCGGACTGAATGGCCCGAAGACGCAGACATCATCGGTTTTGGCGCGGTTAAGCACCGCACGGCCTGCGCCGATCGGGCCTTGTGAACCGATCGCCAGAATGCCTTTCAGATTGGCGTCTTTTGACATCAGGTCGTTGGTGGTGCGGATGCTGTCATCAAGCGATTCGCCGACACCGAATTTATCGCCGACCAGATGCATGTTCGGATAATGTTCTTTCTGATAATTGATGGCCGCATCGGCCCATTTCTGATGCAAAGGTACGGTCAGGCTGCCGACATACACCGCGTAATCGCCTTTTTCTTTCATACATTGTGCGAGGGCGATCATGTGGTTAATGCCGTGCTGCGTGGCGTCGACCATTTCAAAATCCCAGTCGGCGTATTTCTGATCCGGCGATTCATGCACGATGACTTTGATCCCGGCGTCGTGTGCGCGTTTCAGCACCGGCTCCAGCACGCGGGCATCGTTGGGCACCACGCCGATCACATCCACTTTCTGGGCGATCAGATCTTCAATCGCACGCACCTGCAACGCCGGATCGGCGCTGGTCGGGCCGACCTGCCATGCGTCGATCCCGCGTTTCGCCGCTTCGCTTTTGATCCCGGCTTCCATCGCGTTGAACCAGGCGTTACCGCCGACTTTCACCACCACGCCCATGCGAATTTTGTCAGCGGCGTGTGCTGACAGGGACAACATGGCTGTGGCGAACAGGCAGGCAAGAACGGATTTCTTGATCATGTTTACTCTCCTGGGAGGTCAGTTATTTACCGCAGCAAACGGGCCGTTGCGGTTGTTTTTAGTTTTTTTCTGTAGGGGTGACGGAGAAACTTCAATCACGTTAACGTTGCTCCAGGCCAGTTCCTGGCGGAATTCCTCATCCTCCAGATGGTCTGTTATCAGTGTGTCGATTTCCCGGTAGTGGCAGATCCGCGCAAAAGAGCGGCGGCCGAATTTGCTGGAGTCAGCCAGCAAAATTTTGTGCTCGGAGGAAAGCAGCATTTGCTGTTTCAGCCGCGCGTGATGCTCGTTGCTTTCACGGATGCCGCCTTCGTGGCTGATGCCGTGACAGGAGAAAAACAGTTTGTTGATGACGAACTCTTTCAGCATTTGCTCGGCCAGCACGCCGACGAAATCTTCATATTTCGCCGAATATTCACCACCTAAACCGATGGTGCGCACATTGGCTTTCACCGACAGCGTCTGGATGATCTGCACTGAGTTGGTCAGCACCACCAGCTGAATATCGGGCAACTGGCGCGCCAGATACCAGCTGGTCGAACTGCTGTCGAGCAGCAGACAGTCACCCGGATTAATCAGTTGCAATGCGCGTTTGGCGATGCGCGTTTTGCTGTCAGGCGACTGATTACTGCGGTCACGAAACGATTCGCCCTGTTCAATCTGCGACGGCACATAGGTTTTTTCGCCCGCCGAATGTTCCGTAAAGACCGCGCCGCCGTGGCTGCGTAACAGCACGCCGCGCTTTTCCAGCAGCGCCAGATCCCGCCGCGCCGTTTCCAGCGAAATACGGCATAACTGCGCCACTTCCTGAACCAGAATGCGTCCGCGCTGGGTGAGAATTTCGGTAATAAAACGATGTCGCTCTACTGGCAGCATGTGGTGATTCCTCTTTCCCGATGTCAAACAGGATACGCAGCCCGGTGGTTGTGGAATGCGCAGTGCCTCAAACGCGGCTGTGTGCATTTTTTGCCACCGCCGTCATGTGATAGTTGTCACGAAAAGATGAGAAAAGATGAAATGTTAAAGTTTGGATCTGTGGCGGGAACGGCATTAAATCGTCATTTGCGTTGCAACAAGACAGCAACAGTTTTGCAAACGGTCACAATTCCTCGCGGTTTCTCATGACCGGTTATGACCGTTTGTGTGGAGTTGACCGTTTGGGGATGGGAAACAGGGTTTGTGCAGAACATCACAGCGGGCATTTTTCGATTGCTGTTTACTACAGATTCACTTTTTACGGAGCGTTTATGTCTTCTTCTCCTTTTATAAATCGCCTTTTATTAATTTTGCTGACGCCAGTCTGCGGAATAAAAGCGTTTATATTAGGCTGCTGCTGCTTTAACTCTGTCGATAATCTCAGCGCCGCCGCAGATAAAAATGAAGAAATAAATCCGGCTGATTTCAGTGACCAGTGGAAACAGCTCTGGCACTGCGCCGGTAATTCGCTGCTGCCGCAGGAAAAAATGCAGCGTTTTATTTCCCACACTCAGATTAATGTTATTTCCGTTGCCGTCCGGCTGGTGGCGCAATTACGTCACGTGCTGACATTCACACATTTATCCACTCTGGTCAGCCAGTTACGCTGCTGTCACCGTCTGAGCGGCGCACCCGCTAACGAGGCAGCTGTTATTTCTTTTCCGTCGCCATCAGGCACAACGCGCGCTTTCGCCGTTGTGCTTTTTTTATGCCTGAAATCAGGTCAAATCCGAGGAATTTATTATGTATTTCGTCTGTATTGCTGCCTGCCCGACCGGTGTTGCTCATACTTATATGGCCGCAGAATCGCTTGAAGTGCTGGGAAAAAAACGCGGACACGAAATCAAAGTCGAAACGCAGGGAAGTCTGGGGGCTGAAAATATTATTACTGCGGAAGATCTCGCGCGCGCCGACGGCGTTATTCTTGCCGCCGATGTTGCTGTCAATAATAAAGAACGTTTCGACGGCATGATCACGCTCGAATGCAGCGTCAGTGATCCGATCAAACACGGTGATGCGGTTTTTGAAGCGATCGAACAGGAGGTGGCGAATGGCTAAATTCAGGGCAGAAGCCGGTGGCGGGCACGTCGGCACGGATGTTAAAAACGCCATCATGACCGGCGTTTCTTATATGCTGCCGTTCGTGATTGCCGGCGCGGTGATCATGGGCATCGCGCGCATCGGCGCGTCGATGTATGGCATCGATAATATCTGGGACAACAGCCATGCGCAGGCCGCCAGCCAGATAATCAAACTGCTGCACCAGTTCGACGGTTTTGGCGGGCTGGCGCTTTCGCTGATGCTGCCCATTGTCGCCGGGTATATCAGTTATGCGCTGGCGAATAAGCCGGGGATTGCGCCCGGTATGATTGGCGGGCTGCTGGCCAGCAATCTGGGTACCGGCTTTATCGGCGCACTGGTGGCGGGGTTTGTAGCCGGTTATATCGTTCGCTGGATGGTGCGTTTTATCAAACTGCCGCGCGCACTGGCGTCGGCCGGGCCGATATTTATTCTGCCGGTCGGCGGCACATTGCTGACCTGCTGCATTATGGCGTTTGTGGTCGGTACGCCTCTCGCGGCGCTCAATCGCGGGATGGAAGCCTGGCTGATGACCCTATCCGGCACCAACAAAGTGTTGCTGGCCGCGGTGATTGGCGGAATGGTCGGGTTTGATCTCGGCGGCCCCATCAATAAAGCGGCTGTCACCACGGCGATGGCGCTGCTGGCTTCCGGTATTTATGACCCGAATACCGCGGCGCAGGTGGCGATTATAATTCCACCGATTGGCCTGGGCGTCGCCACTTTGCTGTGGAAAAAGCGCTTCCCCGAATCCCTGCGCGAAGCTGGAAAAGCCTCGACGCTGATGGGGCTGATTGGCGTCTCTGAAGGCGCGATCCCGTTCGCGTTATCCAACCCCAAAATCATCGTGATCAACGTTGTCGGTTCCGCTCTGGGCGCGGCGATGGCCGTCGGGTTGGGTGCGGTCAATCACGCGCCGATTTCCGGGTTCTACGGCTGGCTGGCGGTAGACGGCTGGCCGGTTTACGTACTTTCGATCGCCACCGGTTCTGCGGTGGTCGCCTGCGGCTCGCTGCTGGTCTTCCGCCACGGCGATACCGAAACCGTCGCGAAACCTGCTGCATCCCCTGCCCCTAAATTTAAGGTGAACCGCCAATGAAAACCGTCCATCTGATTCAGCATACTCACTGGGATCGCGAATGGTATTTCACTGAAAATGACTCGAAAGCGGTGCTGTACTATTTCATGGATGACCTGCTCAACCGGCTGGAATCCGACCCTCAGTTGCCGCCGTTCGTGCTCGATGCACAGACGGTAGTGCTCGACGATTATCTGGAAGTGGCGCCGGAAAATCTCAGTCGCCTGACCGCGCTTATCCGCGAAGGCCGCATTCTGATTGGCCCGTGGTATACGCAGACCGATTTTCTGGTGGTCGGCGCGGAATCTGTCGCACGCAATTTGCTGTTAGGGATTGAAGGCGCACGCAAATACGGCGCGCCGATGCCGGTCGGCTACGTGCCGGACTCTTTCGGCCAGAGCGCCCAGTTGCCGATGTTTCTGCAACAGTTCGCCATCGGCCACGCCGTACTCTGGCGCGGCTGGTGCGAGCATGACGTCGCGACCACCGAATTTATCTGGCATAGCGATGACGGCAGTTGCGTCACCACCGCCGTCTTGCCGTGGGGTTACGGCTGCGCAAAATGGTTACCCGCTGACGCCGAAACGGCGCTGCCCGTGGTGCAAAAGGCCTGCCGCAAACAAGCGCAGTTTGCCGCCAGCGATCTGATTTTATTACCCAACGGCAACGATCAGTCGCCGTTCGAATATCAGGTTCCCGAAATGCTGAATGCGCTCAATCAGCGGCAGGATGAATTTCACTTTGTTAACAGCAGCTTCGGCGCATTTTTCACCGCACTGGATAAACAGCGCGATCATCTGCCAGATTTTCGTGGCGAACTCCTGAGCCCGAAATACATGCGCATTCATCGCGGAATTTTCTCCACCCGCATCGACATCAAGAAGCTCAACGCGAAGCTGGAACAAACAGTCAGTCAGTATCTCGAACCGCTGCTGACGGTCGGTGCTTCGCTCGGTCTGCCGTATCCGCAAACCGCAGTGGACAATATCTGGCGCGAAGCGATGAAATCCCACGCGCATGACAGCATCGGCGGCTGCAATTCCGACAGGGTGAATGCGATGGTGAAAAACCGGCTGCTTTCCGGCATGGAAATGGCCGAACAGTTGCTGGAGCTGAACTTTAAAAAGCTCAGCGAAGGCATCACCGCCACGCAGGAAGGCACGCAAATTCTGCTGTTTAACAGCCTGCCGACACTGCGCAGCGGCAAAGTACGTCTGACGGTAATGACGCCGGAAAACGACTTCCGGCTCTGTGATAACGACGGCAATGAGTGTCACTGGCAGCTGATCAGTGAACAACCGCAGGATATGTCGACAGTGGTTCAGGAGCTGTCGAACAGCACGGAAACCATCTGGTACCGGAAATGCGAGCTGCTGATTGACGTGAAAAACGTGCCGCCGTGCGGCTACACAACGCTGTGGTTCCAGCCCGGCGAAATCACCCAACATCTGCCGCATTCGGTGAACCCGCATCAGCTGGAAAACCATTTCCTGCACCTGCGCGCCGACGCGCAAGGCGTGCTGACGCTGACCGACAAACGCAGCGGCCAGCATTATCCGCATCTGCTGCAACTGGTGGACGGCGGCGATGCCGGTGATAACTACAACTATTCGCCGCCGGTACAGGACTGGAAAATCACCGGCGACCATCATCTTCTGGAATGCCACACTGACGGCGGCAGTTTGTATAACCGCATGGTGCTGCGCTACCGGCTGCCGGTGCCGCAGGATCTGGATTCGCGCCAGCAGAGGCTTGCCGATGCCAGTCTGGACGTCACTTTGACGCTGACGCTGATGCACGACTCGCCGTCGCTGAGCGTGGACATCACCGTGGATAATCAGACCCGCGATCACCGCTTGCAGGTTTTAATGCCAACCGGTGCAGAGACGCAGGTGCATTTCGCCGATCAGCCGTTCGGGCTGATTCAGCGCGATAATCAGCCTGCCGCCATGAAAATCTGGCAGGCCGAAAACTGGAATGAAGCCCCGGCAGCGCTGTATCCGATGCAAAGTCTGGTGATAATGCACGACGAAAAACGCGGGCTGTGCGCGGTCACCGAAGGGTTGCGCGAGTATGAAATCCCCGAAAATCAGCAGGACGTACTGGCCGTTACGTTGCTGCGCAGCGTCGGCTGGCTGGGCCGCGCAAACATGCCTTACCGGCCGGGACGCGCATCGGGCATGGTGCTGCCATCGCCGGAATCGCAGATCCCCGGCCTTCATCATTGTTCACTGGCCGTAATGCCGCTGACAGGCATGCCGGATGCCGGTTTCTGGCAACGTGTCGAAGCGTGGAAAACGCCGATGCTTGCGTATCTCGCCACCGGCTGGTCGCGGTTCCGGCTGAATCCGCACGGGAAAAACTTCGCCGCGAATTACAGCTTACTGAGCTGGGAAACAGCGCTGCATTTCAGCACGCTAAAGAAATCGCAGCGCGGCGACCACTGGGTTTTACGTGGCTGGAATCCGTCGGCGCAGGCAATAAAAACCGGAGAAGTGAAATCGCATAACGCCGTGACGCCCTCAAATCTGGCCGAGACTGAGCGAAGCGGAGAAGGTTTCAGGGAAATGACGAAAGCCGGGGAACCGGTGACGTTTTTAATCGGGAAATAAGCAGAGAAACGGGGAGCGATCCCCGTTTTTTATTATCTCCCACCCGCCAGATCGAGAAAGCTGCCGGTGACGTAGGAGGAGGAATCGGAGAGCAACCAGTGAATCGCCTGCGCCACTTCTTCCGGCTGGCCACCGCGCTGCATCGGCAGATTGGCCTTCACGCGATCGACGCGCCCCGGCTCACCGCCGCTGGCGTGCATTTCGGTATAAATCAGACCGGGCCGCACGCAGTTAACGCGAATACCGTACGCCGCCACTTCCAGCGCCAGACCGGTGGTCAGGGTGTCCACCGCCCCTTTTGAGGCGGCGTAATCAACATATTCGCCCGGCGCACCCAGACGGGCTGCCGCCGAGGAGACATTCACAATCGTCCCACCCTTTCCGCCGTGCCGGTGCGACATGATTTTCACCGCCTCGCGGCAGCACAGGAAATAGCCCGTCACGTTGGTGGACAGCACTTTATTAATCCGCTCCGCCGAGAGGTTTTCAATCGTCGTCTGCTGGAACAAAATTCCGGCATTATTCACCAGCGCGGTGATTGTCCCGAGTTCTTCGCCCAGGCGTTTAAACATCGCGACAACCTGCGTTTCGTCGGCAATATCAGCCTGAAGCGCGATGGCTTTGCCACCGGCCTGTTGAATTTCATCGACGACGGATTGTGCAGCGGTTTCGTTATTCAGATAGTTGACGCCGACGGCGTAACCCTGTTGCGCGAGGAGGATCGCGGTTGCACGGCCGATACCGCGGCTACCGCCGGTAACTAACGCTACGCTGTTCATAGAGGGAGCTCCTTTTGGAAAGTGAGGAAAGTGTAGGGGAGATTGTTTCAATTACAACTTTCAGGGAGAAACCTTGGCTCGCTGCCCAAACCTGCCTAATGGTTTTGGAGGGATCGAGGATATTTCGGTTTTTCATGTGCAATGATCGCTCAGCGACTGGCGCCGAAACCGACCAAAAGGGGAAAGTGCTTTTCCCCTTTTGGATTTCCCCACGCTTTTTGAACACGCGCTATCGCTGGGACGACAGACGTGTTCTGGCACAACCGCGTGTGGCGCAAAACCCTGCCGCTGCGCGGTTCCTTCACTCGGTGCTGGAGCCTCAGGTCTCCAGCCCGCTCCGTTCAGCAGGATTTTTGAGCGCGCCATCCTGCCTATCTAAAAGACAAAACCAGCCTGCATTTGAATTCAGATAAGCTTCCAGCCGCTTTCAAAAATCGCGCCGGAGGAGTGGTGGAAAAACGAGCGTGTTTTTGCGAGTTTTGTAACCCGAACGGAGGGGTACCGCGCAGCGGCGGGATTTTGCGGCAAAAGCGGGGGTTTCTGAAACATAGCTGGCTAGCGACAGCGCGCAGTGAAAAAACGCGGGTGTCCAGAGGGAGAAGGTTTGTTCTCCCTCTGGTCGGTGTGGGCCGACGCCCACGGTTTTGAATTTGATTTTGATGTGACTAGCAAAAGCCGCCATTAGCTGCGGCCTCAGCTAAAAACGAGCCTTACTCGTAATCACTCATCGGTACGCATGAACAGAACAAGTTCCTGTCTCCGTAAACGTCATCGAGACGTTTCACCGTCGGCCAGTATTTATTCTCATCACCTGCCGGGAACACGGCCACTTCGCGGGTGTACGGGTGGTTCCACTCGTTCACCAGCTCATTTTGTACGTGCGGTGCGTTCACCAGCGGGTTATCGGCCAGCGGCCATTCGCCTTTCGCTACGCGGTCGATTTCACCGCGGATGGCGAGCAGCGCATCGATAAAGCGATCCAGCTCCACTTTGCTTTCGGATTCGGTCGGTTCAACCATCAGCGTACCCGCAACCGGGAATGACATGGTTGGCGCGTGGAACCCGTAGTCGATCAGACGCTTGGCGATGTCCATTTCGCTGATACCAACGGTCTCTTTCAGCGGACGGATATCCAGAATACATTCGTGCGCCACGCGGCCATCGCGGCCGGTGTAGAGCACCGGATACGCGTCTTTCAGTCGGGTAGCGATGTAGTTCGCATTCAGGATCGCGACCTGGCTGGCCTGCTTCAGACCTTCCGCGCCCATCATGCGGATGTACATCCAGCTGATTGGCAGGATAGACGCGCTGCCAAACGGTGCCGCAGAAACTGCACCATTTTGCGTCAGCACGCCGTCAATCTGCACGACGCTGTGGCCCGGAACAAACGGTGCCAGATGCGCTTTCACACCGATCGGGCCCATACCCGGACCGCCACCGCCGTGCGGGATGCAGAAGGTTTTATGCAGGTTAAGGTGCGAAACGTCCGCGCCGATGTAACCCGGCGTGGTGATGCCGACCTGGGCATTCATGTTCGCGCCGTCGAGGTAAACCTGACCGCCGTACTGATGCACAATCTGGCAAACTTCGCGGATCGTTTCTTCGTAAACGCCGTGCGTGGAAGGATAAGTGACCATAATGCAGGACAGCTCATCGCCCGCTTTCGCCGCTTTCTCACGCAGATCGCTCAGATCAATGTTGCCCTGTTTGTCGCAGGCCACGACCACCACCGTCATGCTGGCCATCTGGGCGGAAGCCGGGTTAGTGCCGTGCGCTGAACTTGGGATCAGGCAGATGTGACGGCTGCTTTCGTTACGGCTTTCGTGGTAACGACGGATCGCCAGCAGGCCCGCATATTCGCCCTGCGCACCAGAGTTCGGTTGCATACACACCGCGTCGTAACCGGTCAGCTGCACCAGCCACTGTGACAACTGACCAATCATTTGCTGATAACCGGCGGCCTGTTCTGTCGGGCAGAACGGGTGCAGCTCAGCAAATTCCGGCCAGGTTATCGGGATCATTTCGGCCGCAGCATTCAGTTTCATGGTGCAGGAGCCCAGCGGGATCATCGCCTGATTCAGCGCCAGATCCTTTTTCTCCAGACGGTGCATGTAACGCATCATCTCGGTTTCGCTGTGGTACTGATTGAAGACCGGGTGCGTCAGGATCGGATCCACACGCAGCATCGCGGCAGGAATCGAGTTGCTGTCGGTCGATGCGGCTTTATCCAGCTTGTCGATGTCCAGACCGTTGTCGTCACCCAGCAGGGCGGCGAACAGAATCTGTACGTCTTCACGGGATGTCGCTTCATCGAGCGTCACGCCTACGGCACCGTGAATGTCGGTGCGCAGGTTCAGACCAAAGCTCAGCGCACGTTCCAGCACGGCAGCTTTGTCTTTGACTTCAACGGTCAGCGTGTCAAACCAGGTGTTGTGACGCAGGGTCAGGCCGCCCTGTTTCAGGCCAGAAGCAAGAATGTCGGTCAGACGGTGAATGCGTGACGCAATGCGTTTCAGGCCTTCAGGGCCGTGGAATACCGCATACAGGCTGGCAATATTCGCCAGTAAAACCTGCGAGGTACAGATGTTGGAGTTGGCTTTTTCGCGGCGGATATGTTGCTCGCGGGTCTGCATCGCCATACGCAGCGCGGTTTTCCCGGCGGCGTCGCGGGAAACACCAATAATACGGCCCGGCATAGAGCGTTTGAACTCGTCGCGGCAGGCGAAGAACGCGGCGTGCGGGCCGCCGTAACCCATCGGCACACCAAAGCGTTGCGCGGAACCGAAGACCACATCAGCGCCCTGTTTGCCCGGCGCGGCCAGCAGAACCAGAGCCATAATATCAGCGGCAACGCTGGTCACAATTTTGCGGGATTTCAGTTCGCCCAGCAGCGCGGTGTAATCGTGAACTTCACCGGTGGTGCCGACCTGTTGTAAAAGCACGCCGAACACACCTTCCAGATCGAGCACTTTTTCAGCTTTATCAACGATAACGTCGAAGCCGAAAGTTTCCGCACGGGTGCGCACAACGTCCAGCGTTTGCGGGTGTACGTCATCCGCCACGAAGAAACGGTTAGCATCTTTCAGTTTGCTGGCGCGTTTCGCCAGCGCCATAGCTTCGGCGGCAGCGGTTGCTTCATCGAGCAACGACGCAGAAGCCAGATCCAGACCGGTCAGATCCAGCGTCAGTTGCTGGAAGTTGAGCAGCGCTTCGAGGCGGCCCTGAGACACTTCCGGCTGATATGGCGTGTACGCGGTGTACCAGCCCGGATTTTCCAGCATGTTGCGCAGGATCACCGGCGGTGTCAGCACTGCGCTGTAACCCATACCAATGTAGGATTTATAACGCTGGTTCTGGCTGGCAATAGCTTTCAGCTCAGCCAGCGCCTGATGTTCTGTCACGGCATCGCCGACGGCCGGTGGCCCCGGCAGCTGAATATCGACCGGAACGATCTGCTGGATCAGCGCGTTTAACGAGTCTGCACCGACCGTTTCCAGCATCTGTTGCTGCTGCTGAGAAGACGGACCAATGTGACGGCCGATAAAGGCTTCGCTGTTTTCGAGTTGGCTGAGAGTCTGAGTCATTTGCTACGCATTCCTGAAATCTGCTGGAGGTGTCTTGGGATACTGACAAAAGCTACGGGTCTTGAGTTCGCCCCGCAAACGGGTTACGGGGCGGGTATTGCAGTCTTGATTACTCTTCGATTGAAGCTGAGTAGGCTTCTGCATCCAGAAGGTTAGCCAGTTCGGCTTCGTCTGAGGCTTTAATCTGGAACAGGAAACCTTCGCCATACGGCTCGCTGTTGACCAGCTCCGGAGAACCTTCCAGCTCGCCGTTCACAGCCACGATTTCGCCGCTGATTGGGGAGTAAATATCGGACGCCGCTTTAACGGATTCCGCGACCGCGCAGTCTTCGCCTGCGGCGACTACACGGCCCACTTCTGGCAGGTCTACAAAGACCATGTCGCCCAGTAATTCCTGCGCGTGTTCGGTGATCCCTACGGTGTAAACGCCGTTGCCTTCTGAACGCACCCACTCGTGGGAAGACGCGTATTTCAAATCTGCTGGCACATTGCTCATCTTTAATCTCCTGAAAACATTTTAAATTTTTATAAATCAGCGAATCGAATGGGTTACTGCACCAGCGGTTTGCCGTTACGGACAAAGCCTGGTTTGGTGACTTTTACCGGCATTTCGCGGTTACGGATTTGAACAATAGCGTTTTCGCCAATGCCCGCCGGAACGCGTGCCAGAGCAATACTGTAGCCGAGAGTCGGGGAGAATGAGCCGCTGGTGATCACGCCTTCCTGCGTATTGCCCGCGCCGTCGGTAAATCGCACCGGCAGTTCGTTACGCAGCACGCCTTTCTCTGTCATCACTAAACCGACAAGCTGTTCGGTGCCCTGCTCGCGCTGTCTTTCCAGTGCGTCACGGCCAATAAAGTTGCGGTCTTCCGGTGCCCACGCGATGGTCCAGCCCATATTGGCCGCCAGCGGTGAAACGCCTTCATCCATTTCCTGACCGTAGAGGTTCATGCCGGCTTCCAGACGCAGCGTGTCACGCGCGCCGAGCCCGGCAGGTTTAACGCCCGCGGCCAGTAATTTCTGCCAGAAATCAGCAACCTGCTCTTGCGGCAGTGCAATTTCATAACCGGTTTCGCCGGTGTAGCCGGTCGTGGCAATAAAGAGATCGCCTGCCTGCACGCCGAAGAACGGTTTCATGCCAGCAACGGCTTGCTTTTGTTCTGCGGTGAACAGCGTTTCGGCTTTTTCTTTCGCCTGCGGCCCCTGAACGGCAACCAGCGCTAAGTCATCACGCACGGTCAGTTCGATGCCGTACGGTTCTGCATGCTGCGAAATCCATGCCAGATCCTTTTCGCGGGTGGCGGAATTCACCACCAGGCGGAAATAATCTTCAGTGAGGAAGTAAACAATCAGGTCGTCGATCACGCCGCCGGACGCATTGAGCATGCCGGTGTAAAGGGCTTTGCCCGGGACGGTGAGTTTGGCGACGTCATTCGCCAGAAGATAACGGAGGAATTCGCGGGTCCGTGCGCCGTGAAGGTCAACGATGGTCATGTGCGAGACGTCAAACATACCGGCGTCCTGACGCACAATGTGGTGCTCATCCAGCTGCGAGCCGTAATGCAAAGGCATCATCCAGCCGTGGAAATCGACCATACGCGCACCGCACGCCACGTGTTGTTCATAAAGCTGAGTCTGCTTAACCATCTTATTCCTCATGACGAAAAGGCTGCCTGAAAATGTAAAAATGACAGGGAGCGCAAACGATACCCTTTATCTGAACTTACCACCTAATCCGTGCGCTAACCATAAGATAAAATATGCGGAGCAGAACGAATGTCAGTAATTTCTCAGGGGCATTGTGCAGAGCTTATGACTGGTAAACTGGGGTTTATGGCGCAAAATCTACAAATAAACACCAAAAGTATCGATGTTATATAACGGCGAGGCCGGATTTCTCACCCTTTTCAGAATGGGGAACCCGGCCTCGAATTAGAAAAAGTAATGGTAAAACTGAGCTGAAATTAGATTATTTCAATCGAAGCGAATCGTCCTGTAACCATTCAGGAAGATCGTTGAGCCCCATCGCCTGACGGACCAGTTGCGGTTTCACACCCGGTAAGGAATCCGCCAGCGTCAGGCCGATATCACGCAATAATTTCTTCGCCGGATTATCCCCGGCAAACAGTTCGCGGAAACCCTGCATTCCCGCCAGCATCAGCGCCGCACTGTGTTTACGGCGGCGCTCGTAACGGCGCAAATACATGTGCTGACCGAAATCTTTGCCATCTTTTTGCAGACGTTTGATTTCAGAAGCCAGCTCGGCGGCGTCCATAAAGCCTAAGTTAACGCCCTGCCCGGCCAGCGGATGCACGGTGTGTGCCGCATCGCCCACCAGCGCCAGACGTGGCGCGGCGAAACTGCGGGCATAACGGCCGGTCAGCGGGAAGGTCAGACGCTCGCTTTCGACAGCACAAACGCCCAGACGCAGGTCAAAGGTGCTGGCGAGAATTTTATTAAACTCTTCCGGTGCCAGGGCGCTCAGACGCTGCGCTTCATCCGGCGAAACCGACCAGACGATAGAAGACAAATGAGCATCCGCCAGCGGCAGGAACGCCAGAATACCTTCACCGTGGAAAACCTGTCGTGCGGCAGACTGGTGCGGCTCTTCGGTGCGAATGGTCGCAACCAGTGCATGATGGCGGTAATCCCAGAACGTCAGCGGGATATCGGCATGCTGACGCAGCCACGACTGTGCGCCGTCAGCGCCGACCACTAAACGCGCGCTGAGCTGGCGGTCATCGCTGAGAGTCACGAACGCATCGTTTTCGCCCCACGCGACATTTTTCAGCGTCGCAGGTGCGAGCAGCGTGATGTCAGAAGCATTTTCTGCCCGCTGCCACAGGGCGCGGTGAATGACCTGATTTTCGATGATATGACCAAGGTGGCTGAAACCGTATTCTTCGCCACGAAATGCGATTTTACCGAAGCTGTCGCGATCCCAGACTTCCATTCCCTGATACGCATTCGCGCGCTGAGCGATGATGTTGTCCCAAACGCCGATATATTTGAGCAGGCGCTCGCTGGCGGCGTTGATGGCAGAAACGCGCAGACCCGGCTGTTCCGGCAAAGGTGAATCGAGATCCGGCAGCTGGTTCTCCAGCACAGCAACACGCAGGCCGCTGCCCTGTAATCCGCATGCCAGCGCCAGACCGACCATTCCGCCACCGGCGATAACCACATCAAAAGATTGCATAATTTTTCCTGTAAGGCCCGGAACGGAATTAACGGTCAACCCAGCCGAGCGTCCGCCTTGTAAACGCATCGCGCAACGGCGTGATGCCTTCCATCGCCAGTAAACCCAGATTGCGGCCGACCATTAATGGCAGATAACGGTTGGCAAAGAGGTGGATCAGGCCGTCGGTAACGCCGACGGTTGCCTGCTGATCGGGCTGACGGCGGTTCTGATAATCGCAAAGTACGCGATAACTGCCGACGTCGTTGCCCTGCCCTGCGGCGCCTGCCAGCGTTTCCGCCAGCGTCATCACATCGCGCAGGCCGAGGTTAAATCCCTGACCGGCAATCGGATGCAGGGTTTGCGCCGCGTTACCCACCAGCGCCAGACGATGGCTGATATGGCTGTTGGCTTTTTGTAATTGCAGCGGATAACTGAAGCGTTTACCGGCCTGTTTCATGGTACCCAGACGCCAGCCAAAGGCCTTTTGCAGTTCGCTGAGAAACTTCGCCTCGCTCCAGTGATCAATTTCTTCACGGGCTTCGCGTGGGTGGCACCAGACCAGCGAACTGCGCCCGTCGGACATCGGCAATAAAGCCAGCGGTCCGTTTTGGGTGAAGCGTTCGAACGCGCGGCCGTTATGCGGTTCGCTGGTGGCGATGTTGGCGATGACGGCAATTTGCCCGTAATCCTCGCGCTGCCAGCTGATATTGCAGGCTTTCGCCAGCGACGAATGAGAACCGTCGGCGGCGACCAGCAACTGCGCGGTCAGGGTTTCACCGCTGTCGAGCGTGACACTCGCGTTGTCAGTTTGTCTTTTAACATCAACCACTTTTGCCGGGCAATGCACCGTCACGCCGGGCGCCTTGCTGAGCATGGCAAACAAACGGTTGCCGACTTCATGCAGCTCAACAACGTGACCAAGCGCTTCGACACCGTAATGCGCCGCAGTGAGATTCACAAAAGCCGCATGACCGCGATCGCTGACGTGAATGTCACGGATAGGCGTCGCGATTTTTGCCAGTGCCGGCCAGATCCCGACGCGCGCCAGTTGCTGGCAGGTTCCCTGCGCGAGCGCAATCGAACGGGCATCAAAACCCGGATGCCCGTGCTCTTGCGGCGCGGTCGCTTCCACCAGATGCACCGGCAGACGCCCCTGCGTCAGCGAGGAAATCGCCAGCGCCAGCGTGGCACCGGTCATTCCGCCGCCAACAATCACTATGCTCATAGAGAAACAATGCTCATATTATTTACGTGCCGCCGCCATTAAGGCTTCGATATCATCGGCTTCTTTCACCACGTCGCCGGTCAGAATTTCGATGCCGGTCGCGGTGATCAGAATGTCGTCTTCGATGCGAATACCGATGCCGCGATACGCTTCCGGAACGTCGGCGTCCGGCGCGATGTACAGACCCGGCTCAACGGTCAGCACCATGCCCGGTTCCAGCGTACGGCTGCGATCTGCCGAGCCATAATGGCCGACGTCATGTACGTCCAGACCCAGCCAGTGAGACAGACCGTGCATGAAGAACTGACGGTGCGCCTGTTCGGCATACAGCGTGTCGACATCGCCTTTCATCACGCCCAGTTTCACCAGACCTTCAATCATCACGCGCACGGCCGCTTCGGTCGCCGCCTGGATGCTGCTGCCCGGCTTTAAAATCTCCAGCGCTTTGTATTCTGACGCCAGCACGATGTCGTAGATTTCGCGCTGCGCTTTGCTGAATTTGCCGTTCACCGGGAAGGTGCGGGTGATATCGCCCGCATAACCTTTGTACTCACAACCGGCGTCGATCAGCACTAAATCGCCGTCACGCATCTCACATTCGTTTTCGGTGTAATGCAGAATGCAGCCATTTTCACCGCTACCGACAATCGTGTTGTAGGAAGGATAACGCGCGCCGTGGCGGTTGAATTCGTGATGAATTTCGCCTTCGAGCTGATATTCAAACATCCCAGGGCGGCATTTTTCCATTGCACGGGTGTGTGCCAGCGCGGTGATTTGCCCGGCGCGACGCATAACAGCGATTTCTTCGGCGGATTTGAACAGACGCATGTCGTGAACCCACGGACGCCAGTCAGTGACGGTCGCGGGCGCGGCGAAGTTTTGACGAAAACCTTTACGCAGTTTTTCCATCGCACGGTTAACGATTTCATCGGCATAGGCATATTCGCCCTGCGCGTGATAGACCACATCAAGGCCGTTGAGCAACAGATGAAGCTGGTCGTTGATGTCGCCGAAAGGCAAGGCTTTGGTCACGCCCAGCTTAGCCGGTGCCGCTTCCTGCCCCAGACGACGTCCGAACCAGATTTCAGCGGTGAGATCACGCACGCGGTTAAACAGCACGCTGTGGTTATGATTTTCATCACTTTTGACCAGAATCAGCACGGCTTCCGGTTCGTTGAAACCGGTGAAATACCAGAAGTCACTGTTCTGACGATACGGGTATTCACTGTCGGCGCTACGCGGGGCTTCGGGGGCCGCAAAAATTATCGCAGCGCTTCCCGGTACCATTTTCGCTAACAGCGCCTGGCGACGGTTCTCGATCTCTTGCTGAGTCATCACTTTCTCCTGAAATCGTTTTAATTCGTTGTTATTAAATGTGTTCTCAAATAATCAGTGCAACGTGCGGGTGTTTTCCGGTGCAGACGGCAGGCTGTGGCCAAATTCGCCAAAGCACAAAATGGCTGCCACACGCACGTACTCCACCACTTCCTCTAAAGATTGCGCCAGTTGTTCCTGATCTTCATCTTCGTCGTAGCCAAGTTGCGCGATGCTACGCAAATCATCGATGGCTTCGCCGACTTCGCCTTTCACTTTCGCGAGTTTAGGCTGCATCATGCCAAGGCCGAGCAGGAAATGGTTGACCCAACCGGCGAGCGCGTCGGCACGTTCGAAGACGCTTTTGTCGTCATCGGGCATCATCATTTTAAATTCGAAGCTGTCATCTTCGAGCGTATCGGACGTGACTTTACGTAGCTGTTGCAGCAAATCCGCCAGCGTATGCGGGAAGGCCAAACCTTCATTGGTCAGATCATGCACCATCGTCAGCCAGCTGCCGTCGCGGTTGCCGCCACACAGTAAGCCACTGATCAGACCGTGCATTTCTGCTGCGGTCAAAGCAACCGATTGTTGTTTCAGGTTTTGATCCAACGAATCGTAAGTAGGGTAAGTATTCTCAATAGACATGCGCATTCGCCATCGTTGGCAGGTTAAGTTCGTGTTATGCTACCACCAAGGTCTGTCGTAGTACCAGATTAGCAGCCCGCAATCAGGCTCACTTTGGCCTGAATGGCACGCCCTGAACAATCAGGCAGCAGTCAGCCGGTCATGGGGTTGTAACCTGGTATTGAGATAGTTATAGTGGCGCCCGCTTCCAACATCCTGCGCCAGGTCGTAGTGGTCACGTTGGGGCGGACGAATAAATCAGCAGGAAGGTGGCATGTCTGCACAACCGGTAGATATTCAAATTTTTGGTCGCTCGTTACGGGTGAATTGTCCGCCAGAACAACAGGAAGCACTGAATCTGGCAGCTGAAGATCTTAATCAGCGGTTGCAAGATCTTAAAGTTCGCACTAGAGTCACCAATACAGAGCAACTGGTTTTCATCGCGGCATTGAACGTATGTCACGAACTTGCTCAGGAAAGGTTGAAAACGCGCGATTACGCATCCAATATGGAACAACGTATCCGGATGCTGCAACAAACCATCGAGCAGGCATTGCTCGAACAAGGCCGGATCTCTGAACGTGAAGGGGCGCCTTTCGAATAACACACGTTGCTGATGTGGCTCGTCACAGGCCAGTCAGAAGCGGTAAAAAATTTCTCTGAGATGTTCGCCAGCGGGCCCGTCCCCTGAGCCGATAATTAGTACCAACAGAATGTGATGATCCGTAATCGGTGCGCATGCTCGGTCCGTCCGAGAAGCCTAAAGATTGCGACAGCACGTTCACCTTGAACCATGGGTTCAAGGGTTACAGCCTGCGACGGCATCTCGGAGATTCCCCTTTCTTTTCGGTACATCCCTTTCTGGTGTTTGTATCTATGTCGCACACTCCTCTTTTTGCTTCTGCCCGACAAAATATCCGTACTGAAATTCGCCAGCGTAGAAAAAACCTGACTTCCGGTCAGCAAACACAGTTTGCCCTTCAGGCCGCTGATCGCGTTGCCGAACACCCTAAAATTCAGTCTGCCATCACGATTTCAGTTTTTCTGTCCTTCGACGGAGAGCTTGATACCACACCGCTGATTCAGCGCCTGTGGCAGGAAGGAAAAGAGCTTTTTCTGCCTGTGCTGCATCCTTTTTCCCCTCACCATCTGTTGTTCCTGCGCTACACGCCTGAAACGCCGCTGGTGCGCAACCGCCTTAAAATCCTCGAACCACAACTCGATGTCACACAGGTTCTGCCATTATCTCAGCTGGATATCATCCTGACGCCGCTGGTCGCGTTTGACCGCCACGGACAACGTCTGGGTATGGGCGGCGGGTTCTATGACCGCACGCTGGAGCACTGGCAGGATGGCGGGCCGTATCCGATAGGCTTAGCGCATGATTGCCAGCAAGTGGATGCCTTGCCGGCGGAACACTGGGATGTGCCTTTGCCGCAGGTGATCACGCCGGGCAAAGTGTGGACGTGGCGAAGACCGGCTGACTGTTAATACTTATCTCCGATAATACTCCCCTCAGAAATTCCTCTTATACATACCGTTACACGCCGAAACCAATCCCTCACGGACAATAAAATCCGTCGTGTCTATTATCTTCTCAACGGCCCCGCAGTGGGGCGGACACATAAACCGATATCTCTGAGGAATTAAACATGAAAAAAGTATTAGCTCTGGTTGTAGCCGCTGCAATGGGTCTGTCTTCTGTCGCTTTCGCTGCTGAAACAACTGCAACGCCGGCACCTGCTGCTACAGCCACTACTGCTGCACCGGCTGCCAAGCACGTAACCAAACACAAGACTCATAAGAAAGTCGCTCAGAAAGCTCAGGCTGCTAAAAAACACAAAAAAGCCGCTAAGAAAGCGGCTCCGGTTGCTCAGAAAGCGCAAGCCGCTAAGAAACACGTAAAACACGCTAAGAAAGCGGCTCCGGTTGCTCAGAAAGCTCAGGCTGCTAAGAAACACGTGAAACACGCTAAGAAAGCAGCTCCGGTTGCTCAGAAAGCACAGGCTGCTAAAAAACACGTGAAACATGCTAAGAAAGCTGCTCCGGCTGTTAAAGCAACGCCAGCAGCATAAGAAGTCACCAAGAAGTCTTTGTGAGGTGTTAACTCGCAATTACCAGGACTGTTAAATTTACACCCGGTTCGCCGGGTGTTTTTTTCTCCAGTTTTTATCCTGAGGTACTGTGGATGATGCTGCGCCGCTTTCAGTTCGAAATCACCCTGTCTTCACTGATCCTCTGTGGTCTGGTCAGCCTGTTCTTTTACTTCTGACACTTTCGTGAAGTGCCCTGAGATGGCGCCCGTCATCGGCTCTGCGCGTTGAGCTATCAGGCAAAAACTCATCAAACAAGCTCTTCCCGTCTGCGGGAAATGCATAAAAAAACCGCCTTTCGGCGGTTTGATGTTCTGCATCATACAAACTAATCAGTAAAGCAAACGCGCACGAATGGTGCCCGGGATTGCTTTCATCAGTTGCAGCGCGGTGTTCAGTGTCGCGGTATCCGTTTCAGCATCGATAACCACATAGCCGACTTCCGGGCTGGTTTGCAGATACTGCGCCGCAATGTTGATGCCCTGCTCCGCGAAAATCTGGTTGATGCTGGTCAGCACGCCCGGACGGTTTTCGTGGATATGCAGCAAGCGGCTGGCTTTCTCGGTATGCGCTGGCAGAGAGGCTTCAGGGAAGTTAACCGCGGACAACGTGGAACCGTTGTCAGAGTATTTCGCCAGTTTACCTGCCACTTCCAGGCCAATACCTTCCTGCGCTTCCATGGTAGAACCGCCGATGTGTGGCGTCAGCAGCACGTTGTCGAATTCACACAGCGGAGAATTGAACGGATCGCTGTTGGTCGCCGGTTCTTCCGGGAAGACGTCGATAGCCGCACCGGACAGATGTTTGCTGCGCAGCGCATTGCACAGGGCAGGAATGTCGATCACCGTGCCGCGTGAGGCGTTGATCAGCAATGCACCCGGCTTGATTTGCGCCAGCTGTACTTCGGAAATCATGTTTTTGGTGCCTGGTGTTTCAGGAACGTGCAGGGTCACGACGTCGCTGGTACTGAGCAGTTCTTCCAGAGTCGCAATCGGCTGTGCATTACCCAGCGGCAATTTGCTTTCGATATCGTAATAGAAGACGCGCATCCCCAGGCTTTCCGCCAGAATACCCAGCTGTGTACCGATGTGGCCATAGCCGACAATACCCAGACGTTTACCGCGCGCTTCAAAAGAGCCGACGGCCAGCTTGTTCCAGATCCCGCGGTGGGCTTTGGCGTTGGCCTCAGGGATGCCGCGCATCATCAGCAACATTTCGCCCAGCACCATTTCGGCGACGGAACGGGTATTGGAGAACGGTGCGTTAAAGACCGGAATACCGCGACGGGTAGCCGCTTTCAGGTCAACCTGATTGGTACCGATACAGAAACACCCTACAGCCACCAGTTTTTCTGCTGCCTGGAACACTTCTTCGGTCAGCTGAGTACGCGATCGGAGCCCAACAAAGTGCGCATCACGGATCGATTCTTTCAGCGATTCCGTATCTAAAGCACCTTTGTGAAATTCAATATTGGTGTAACCCGCGGCACGGAGTGTATCAACCGCACTTTGGTGGACGCCTTCCACTAACAAAAATTTAATCTTGTCTTTCTCAAGTGATACTTTTGCCATTTCCCGACCCTATATTTTTCTGGCTGAATTCGAACTGCTAGGTGACTGCTCACAGTCAACATAACAAAAAATCCGCCATCATCAATACAAACGATTGCCTGCACGGCAGCAGAAGGCTCACCGCGCCTGATGGTTTTTAGCATTTCATGCTGGCTAGATTTTGCAGAGCCGGACGTTCATGAGGCTTATCCTCAGAATGTGACATAAGTCACCAAATTAAAGCTTTTGAAGAAAAGATGATTCAACCAGAAAATTATCATCTTCATAACATTGCGTTATGACAGAGCGATGACGAGGCAGGAGCTGGCTGCTTTCAACCAAAGCAGCCAGATCTTCTGCTTATAGCGGGATTACTTCAGTTTGACGGTTTTTACGCCTTCAGACGTACCGACCAGCGCCACGTCAGCGCCACGGTTGGCGAACAGGCCGACAGTGACGACACCGGCAATGCTGTTGATCTTATTTTCCATCGCAATGGCATCCATAATGTTCAGATTATGGACATCGAGAATGATATTGCCGTTGTCGGTCAGCACATTTTGGCGGTATTCCGGCAGGCCGCCGAGCTTCACCAGTTCACGCGCAACATAAGAACGAGCCATAGGGATGACTTCCACCGGAAGCGGGAATTTACCCAGCACATCCACCTGCTTTGATGAATCCACAATACAGATGAATTTTTTGGCGATCGCTGCAATGATTTTTTCACGGGTCAGCGCCGCGCCACCGCCTTTGATCATCTGCATGGCGCCGTTGATTTCATCTGCACCGTCAACGTAAACGTCCAGCGAGTCCACTTCATTGCTGTCGAAAACGTGAATGCCCAGGCTTTTCAGTTTTGCCGTTGAAGCGTCAGAGCTGGAAACGGCGCCTTCAATCTGGCCTTTGATCGAACCCAGAGCATCGATGAAATGGGCGGCGGTGGATCCGGTTCCGACGCCGACGATGGTCCCCGGGGTCACGTAATCCAGTGCGGCCCAGCCGACTGCTTTTTTCAATTCTTCCTGCGTCATAATGGCTTCTCTGTCTGATAACGTAAGTGGCATGAATACGGAAAAGTGTCGGTGATTATAAAGCATGTCCCGGCAGATTGGGCAGACAAGAGCGTGACCAGATCACACTTATTAAGTGCAATTGTGCTGCAAACACCCCGATTTTCCGCACCACAAAACCGGACAATCTGTGGCATAGTGTCCGGATAACATTAAATCTAAGGGACAGAATTCCGATGAAACGCCCAGATTACAGGACGCTGCAGGCACTGGACGCGGTGATCCGCGAGCGTGGTTTTGAGCGCGCCGCACAAAAGCTTTGCATCACTCAATCGGCGGTCTCTCAGCGCATCAAACAACTGGAAAATTTGTTCGGCCAGCCTCTGCTGGTACGAACCGTGCCACCGCGTCCGACGGAGCAGGGGCAAAAATTGCTGGCGTTGTTACATCAGGTGGAATTACTGGAAGAAGAGTGGCTCGGCAGTGACAGTAACAGCGACAGTAATGATACGCCGCTGCTGCTTTCGCTGGCGGTCAACGCCGACAGTCTGGCAACCTGGCTGTTACCGGCATTGAAATCCGTGCTGGTCGATTCACCTATCCGCCTGAATTTGCAGGTTGAAGATGAAACCCGTACGCAGGAACGTCTGCGCCGCGGTGAAGTGGTCGGTGCGGTGAGTATTCAGCCGCAGCCGCTTCCGAGCTGTCTGGTGGATCAACTCGGCGCGCTGGATTACCTGTTTGTCGCTTCCAAGCCGTTTGCTGATCGGTATTTCCCGAACGGCGTCACCCGTTCCGCGCTGCTGAAAGCTCCGGCGGTTGCGTTTGATCATCTCGACGATATGCACCAGGCATTCCTGCAACAGAACTTCGATTTGTCACCGGGCAGCGTGCCGTGCCATATCGTTAACTCGTCGGAAGCCTTCGTGCAACTGGCCCGTCAGGGCACGACCTGTTGTATGATCCCGCATCTGCAAATCGAGAAAGAACTGGAAAGCGGCGAACTTATCGACCTGACGCCCGGCCTGTTCCAGCGCCGGATGCTCTACTGGCACCGCTTTGCGCCGGAAAGCCGCATGATGCGTAAAGTCACCGACGCCCTGCTGGCACACGGCCATCAGGTATTGCGTCAGGACTGATCCCCCGCCTGAGCGTCCGGTTGAAAAGCGTAAATGCGTTCAGCCGCTTTTCTCCCGGACCATCTCAATAAATGCCCGCAGGCTCGCAGGAATATGTCGGTTCCCCGAGAAGTAGATAAACAGACCGGGGATTTGCGGGCTCCAGTCTTCCAGCACCGCAATTAAACGCCCTGCTTTCAGCGCTTCATGCGCATAATTTTCAGGGACATAAGCAATCCCCAACCCGTCCAGCGCAGCTTCTGTCATCAGTTGTGTGTTATCCAGCGTCAGGCTCCCCGGAACATCTACAGCCACTTCCTGCCCGTGTTTTTGGAATTCCCACCGGTAGCGTTTTCCGCTGGGTAATCTCTGGCGTATACAGCGATGATGGCTGAGATCATCCGGCGTTTCCGGCGCGGGATGTGCAGCAAGATAGTGCGGCGAGGCCACCGCAAGAAAACGTAAATCCGAACTCAGGCGTACCGCAATCATATCCTGCGGAACGGCCTCGCCCAGCCGCACGCCGGCATCAAACCCTTGTCCGATAATATCGACCAGCCGCCCTTCAGCCACCAGATCCAGTTCAATATCGGGATAGCGCGCCAGAAACGCCGGAACAATATTACGCAATAAAATCCGGATCGCCCCTTCGCTGCCGTTTATGCGCAACTCTCCGGTCAGTTTCCCTTCTTCACCTGCCACATCTTCAAGCGCGGCATCAAGACCATTTATCAGCGGATCAAGCCGTTTGAGCAGGCGCTCTCCCGTTTCGGTCAGCGACACGCTGCGGGTTGTGCGATGCAGCAGGCGAGCGCCCAGGCGATCTTCCAGCCCGCGCATAATATGGCTGAGCGAGGAACGCGTAATGCCCAGCAGATCGGCCGCACGCCGGAAACTGCGATGCTCTGCAACGGCCATAAATGCCCTGAGTTCAGCCAGTGTCGGTTTACTCATTGGTACGATTTACCTCACCTGTTCATGCAATTTAATGGGTATTAACACAACAATAGCATTGCCCTAACCTGACTGTCTGGCATTCAGCCTCTTTAAATAAGGAACAGAAACATGGAAAAAACATGGTTTATCACAGGCACATCAACCGGTCTGGGCCGGATCCTGACTGAGCGGTTACTGGATCGCGGCGATCGCGTGGTCGCGACATTACGCCGTGCCGGTGCCCTGGACGATTTACAGGCCGCACATGGCGATCGTTTGCATATCATGATGTTAGATGTGACAGAAACACCGGCTATCAGAGCAGCCGTCGCCGAAGCGTTTGCGCTGATGGGACGTATCGACGTTGTGGTCAGCAATGCCGGTTATGGTTTATTCGGTGCCGGAGAAGAAATCAGCGACGAACAAATTGACCGTCAGATAGCCACCAATCTTGTGGGATCAATCCAGCTCATTCGCGCCGTTTTACCTCATCTACGCGCACAAGGTGGCGGCAGAATTGTTCAGGTTTCATCCGAAGGAGGACAAATCGCTTACCCAAACTTCAGCCTTTATCACACCACCAAATGGGGAATCGAAGGCTTTATCGAATCGGTCGCACAGGAAGTCGCGCCGTTTGGCATCGATTTCCTGATTGCTGAACCGGGCCCGACCAGCACAGAGTTTGGTGCCGGTCTGGATCATGCACAACCGATGGCCTGTTATGAAAATACGCCGGCAGGTGAAGTCCGCCGGGCGATTGCCTCCGGGGATTTCGCCATCAAAGGGGATGCGATAAAAACCGCCGATGCCATGATTACGGCAGCCGATACGGAGAAACCTCCGTTGCGTCTGGCGCTTGGCAGCACCGCCTATACGTCAATCAGCCGTGCATTAGCAGAAAGGCTTCGGGTATTGGAAACGCAGAAAAACATGACATTTTCAGCCGATAAAAATGCCTGAATGCCAGAAAACCCGCCGAAGCGGGTTTTTATATGGACGTCTGCAGCTCGAAGTATGAAAGATATTAGCGCTGGAGTTCGAACACCACATCCACCTGATCATCAAAGTGAATATTTTGCTGTTCGTAGGTTTCAGCGGCATCATTTTGCATCGGTGCGGCGGCGGCTTTGAACATCCGCGCAACCGGCATTGGCTGGTAGTTTGCGACGTGATAACGAATGCTGTAAACCGGCCCCAGTTGGGTGTGGAAACCTTCTGCCAGCGATTTCGCCTGCTGCGTTGCGTTTTCAATCGCTTTCTGACGCGCTTCGTCACGGAAACGATCAGGATTTGCCACGCCCAGCTCAATCGAACGGATTTCATTCAGGCCGGATTTTAATGCACCGTCCAGCAAATCGTTCAGCTTATCCAGCTGACGCAACGTCACCTGAACCTGACGCACCGCGCGGTAGCCTTTCAGCTCTGAACTGCCGTCTTTCAGGTAGTTATACTCCGGCTGCGTGCTGAGATTCGCGGCATTGATGTCTTTCTTTTCAATTCCGTTTTTCTGCAGGAAACCAAAATATTCCGCCACACGATCATCGGCTTGTTTTTTAGCGCTCGCGGAGTCTTTTGCCGACACGCTCACTTCAATCGCCAGCGTCGCGATATCTGGTGTGGCGTCAACGCTTGCCCTTCCTGATGTCACAACGTGCGGCCCGGCAGGAACTTCTGCCGCGTGCAACGCCAAAGGTAAAGTCCCTAATCCCAACATCGCTGCTACGGCCAATGCTTTCAGTTTCACAGTGCCCCCATTAATCATTAAAGATCTGGCAATAGATAGTTCAATCAATCCGCAAAACCGTAGCATAAACCGTTAAAACTGAAACTAAGATTAGTGACAAAAACCTGCTTACGTACAAAAACTCAGAATACGCCGGTCTGACGTGCCAGCTGAATGGCGATCCCCCACATGATGGTGCCGACAATAAAGTTGATGACGCGCTGCACTTTTCCGGTGTTCAGCCAGGGCGCGAGCAATGCCGCGAGAATAGCCAACCCGAAGAACCACAAAACCGAAGCACTGACCGCGCCCAGCGCAAACCACGAACGTTCATCGTGACTCAGGCTTCCGCCCAGGCTACCCAGCACGACAAACGTATCGAGATAAACATGCGGATTGAGCCAGGTCACGGCCAGCATGCTGACAACTATTTTCCAGCGACTTTGCTTTGCCACTTCAGCCTGCGCCAGTTCAGGATTTTTGCTGAACGCCGTGCGGAATGCGCCCCAGCCATACCACAGCAAAAATGCCACACCGCCCCAGCTCACCAACGCCAGCAGAGTCGGGGACTGGCTCAGCAGCGCACTGCCGCCAAATATGCCGCCGCAAATCAGCGCGATATCACTCAGTGCGCACAGAGACGCAATCATTAAATGATACTGGCGTCGAATGCCCTGATTCATCACAAACGCATTCTGCGGCCCGATGGGTAAAATCATTGCGGCGCTCATCGCCAGTCCTTGCAGGAAAATAGCCAGCACGTGAATATCCTTAAAGAGTCAATAACAGAGATTGCGCGCAGTGTAAGGGTTTTATTGTCATTAGAGGAAATGGATATTTCTAATCGGTCATTAGCCTGGCTTATTGCTGGAGCACCCGATTTTCAGGCATAAAAAAGGCGCCCGCAGGCGCCATTTGAAAAGCTGCGACGTTATTCCGCAGTCTGTGCGTTTTTATCGACAACGACCGGAGCCGCCGGGTACAAATGAACGTCCATTTGCGGATACGCGATGTTGATATTGTTCTTATCCAGCGCACGTTTGAACGATTCCAGAAGATCCCATTTCACGTTCTGGGCATCACCATTGCTGGTCCACGCGTACACAATGAAATTCAGGGTAGAGGCGGCCATTTCGTTCAGGCGCACCACGACATCTTTATCTTTCAGAACACGGCCATCGGCGGTGATGATCTCAGTCAGGATCTTCTTCACCAAATCAATATCGGAGTCATAACCCACACCAATAGTGAGATCGATACGGCTGGTCGGTTCACGTGAGTTATTGATGATGTTGCCGGCGATGATCTTACCGTTCGGTACCACAATAATTTTGTTGTCCGGCGTACGCAGAGTCGTGGAGAAAATCTGTACCTGCGTCACGGTACCCGCTACGCCGCCCAGATCCACATACTCGCCGGCGCGGAATGGACGGAAGATAACCAGCAGAACGCCCGCCGCAAAGTTCGACAGCGAGCCTTGCAATGCCAGGCCCACGGCTAAACCGGCTGCACCGATAACGGCAATCACCGAGGTGGTTTGCACACCGATCCGCCCCAGAACCGCGATCAGCGTGAACGCAATAATCGCGTAACGCACCATGGCGGAAAGAAAGTCGGAAACCGTGATATCAATACCACGCGCTTTTAAGACCCGGCTGACACCGCCTGAAACAACACGGGCAATGATCATGCCCACAATCAGAATAAAGATGGCCGCCACAATATTCACAGCGTAATTAATCAGTAACGCCTGGTTTCTCACCAACCAGTTGCCGGCATTGTTGATGCCGTCTACAACGTTCAAATCATCCATTTAATCTACCCCAAAATAAACCCTGACGGGCTGCAAGAAACCAAAGCTGCCCGTCTGAGCGGGCAGCAAGTGTTCTTTAAGGTTAACTAACAATGCGATGAAGTGCCAATTGCCAGAGGGCAAAGACTGTCAGATTAGGAATTTACGCGGCTGTTTTTCAACGGTTCCGGCGTTTTGAAAGCCTGAAGCGGCCCTCTTCCACTCAGCGTGAAGGCAGAGATCACAGTGAACGTCAGCGCCACCAATCCGAGGATAAGATATGTGCCGTGGAAACCGATACGGTCATACATATTCCCGGCGAAGACGGACATAAACATGATCGCCACCTGTTTGAAGAAGCAGAACGTCACCAGATAAATCGTCGCGGAGAAGCGCACCTCAAACACTGAAGTGATGTATTTGAAGCAGCCGACAATCAGGAACGGAACCTCAAACATGTGCAACGTTTTGAGCACCACGACTTCCAGCGGCGATGAGGCAAACGACGAGCCGATGATGCGGATCGACATAATCGTCCCGGCCAGAAGCAGCGCATTTTTCCCTCCGATGCGGTTCACGATAAGCGGTGCGAAGAACATGATGCAGGCGTTCAGCAACTCGCCCATGGTGGTGACATAGCCGAAAACGCGAGTGCCTTCGGACGATGAATCAAAGAACGAGGTAAAGAAGTTGGCGAACTGCTGGTCGAAGACATCATATGTGCAGGAGACGCCAATCACGTACAACGCCAGGAACCAGAGTTTGCGGTCTTTGAGCAGCTCAAGGGCAATCTTCAGGCTGAACGGTTTGGTGTTCGCGCCCAGTTCATTCACTACGCGCGCGGTAGACGTAACTTCCGGTTTGGCGATCAGCAAAAGGATCGCCAGAATGACCGCACAGCCGGAGCCGAGCCAGAATACAAATTCGTTATTGATGGTGAACATGATGCCGACCACCGACGCGCAAAGCGCCCAGCCGACACAACCGAACATCCGCGCACGGCCAAATTCAAAGCTGCTGCGGCGGCTGACTTTTTCGATATACGCTTCAATCGCAGGCGCACCGGCGTTGTAAATCAGGCCGAGATAAATCCCACCGACCACCGAACCGAGATAGATATTAATTTTCAGCAGCGGGCCAAACACGTAAATAAAGAACGGCGCGAAGAGAACCAGCATGCCGGTGATCACCCAGAGCAAATGCTTTTTCAGCCCCAGTTTATCGGCCAGCAGGCCGAAGACCGGCTGGAATAACAGGGAGAACAGCGAAATGCTGGCAAATATTATTCCTGTGTCACTTTTGCTGATCTGATTGATGTCGTGCAGCCAGATCGGGAAGAACGGGAAATACGCTCCCATGATGAAAAAATAGAAGAAGAAGAACAGCCCGAACATCCAAAAGTTAGTATTTTTCAGGTAATACATAAGCAGTTTCCTTACGACTGAAAGCTGCGCCGCAGCGGGTTAACGCCGCGGCGCGGGATGTCAGGCACGTTTCCAGGTGAAAGCGTAGTGATAGTGCGTTGAGGTCAGCAGGAAATCCGGGCTGACGCTCGGGCTCCAGGAATCATCACCGCCAACGCCCATATGGAAACCGTCGATGTTCAGCCACGTCCCCTCTTCTTCACGTAATAAATGGCGGTGGCTGGTGTCCATCAGCTGTTGCAGGCTGTAACGGCTCAGGCCAAAGTGGAAATTACCCTGCAGGTTCCATCCGGCATAATCCAGCTCACGGGTTTCACCACGCAGGCCGTTTTCCGTCGGGAAAACGTACGGCGTATACAAATCACCGAGAGGCAATGTCCAGCGGCCATGTTGCGCAGCCAGGCGGCGATCCGGATAGTTTTCATGCGGCCCCAGGCCCAGCCAACTGACGGTCTCAGCAGTATCTGCCAGTTGGCAGGTCATGCCGATCCGCCCCGGTGACGGCACATTTGAGGCCACGCGAACATCCGCGCTGATATACAGTTCGCCATCGTTATTGATGCGGTAAATTTTGCGGCTCAGAAAACGTGTTTCCTCCCCTGCCACGTAAGCGTGCGTAGCGATGATGACCACGCCGTCCTGCAGATGATCGGCACTGATGCTGATTAACTGGGATTCGAGCTGGTACATACCGGCAGCTTTCCAGCGTTCCACCCAGGCGTTTAGATCGATGCGTGTGACTTCGCTGACACCGATATCGTTATCCACCGGCGCACGGACAAACTGCTCACGAAGCGGAGAAAGAAGACGCGGCGTTTTGCCATCGAACCACTGTTCCAGCAGACCTCTCTGCTGGCAGAACTGCCAGCGCTGCGCACCATGTACGACAGAAATTTTGTCCCCCTGCACGTCCAGAACCGGTGCCGCTGCGGAGATTTTTTCCTGAACCGGCAGGCTCAGTGCCTGTGGTAACTGCCACTGATCCCATGCGCTGCGGTGACCTGCCTGCGACCACGCCGTCGCCTGTGGCTGATGAACGGCAACGTTCAGCCACAAATCGCCGTCTGTTTTCGGGACCGGCCCCAGTTCAAGTTTCTGCACTCCGTTCGGCGCAATATTCAGCGCCGCTTCGCCCTGCGCAATCACTTCGCCATCGCGTTCGATACGCCAGACCAGCTGTTCGTTGTCGCTGCGGCGGAACAGGTATTCGCTTTGAATTTCCAGCGTCAGGGGCGACGTGCTGACCAGTGAAAACTGGAAGAACTGCTGGGCGCGCTGCGCTTCAAACAGTGACGGATGCGGCGTGCGGTCGGCAAATACCAGACCGTTCATGCAGAACTGACGGTCATTCGGCGTATCGCCAAAGTCGCCGCCGTATGCCATATGGCGTTCACCGTTTTCGCCCGTTTTCAGCAGGCTTTGATCGACCCAGTCCCAGACAAAGCCGCCCTGCAAACGCGGGAACTGGCGGAAGGCTTTCCAGTATTTGTCGAAGCCACCAAAGCTGTTGCCCATTGCGTGAGCGTATTCGCAGAGGATTAACGGACGCGTTTCGTCCGGCATGCTGATCCACTTTTTGATGGACCATTTTGGCACCGCCGGGAATGGCTGATCCTGCTCCACGCGGGAATACATCGGGCAGATAATGTCGGTCGCCGCGCTGTTGGCGCCGCCGCCTTCGTACTGCACCGGGCGCGTCGGATCGACGGATTTGATCCAGCGGTACATCGCGTCATGATTCGCGCCGTGGCCGGATTCATTACCCAATGACCAGATAATGATGCACGGATGATTGCGATCGCGCTGAACCATGCGGGTAACGCGTTCGCTGAAAGCATTGAACCAGACCGGATCGTCCGATAACCGGTTCATCGGCTGCATACCGTGGGTTTCGATATTGGCCTCATCGACTACGTACAGGCCGTATTCGTCGCAAAGCGTGTACCACAGCGGATGGTTCGGATAATGCGAGCAGCGCACCGCGTTGAAGTTGTGCTGTTTCATTAGCACGATGTCACGGCGCATGGTCGCTTCGTCCATTACCTGGCCGTTTTCCGGGTGATGCTCGTGACGGTTAGTCCCGCGGATCAATACCGGCTGGCCGTTAACTTTCAGCAGGCCGTTACTGATTTCCACCCGACGGAACCCGACGTTGCAGGCTTCGGCCTCAATCAGCTGTCCTTGCGGAGAAATCAGGGAAATAACCGCGCGGTACAGCGCAGGCTGTTCGGCGCTCCACAAATCCGGCTGGCCGACCGGCAGGCGCAGCGTGGTTTTATCAAACGCGCAGCCGCGTTCATCAATGATTTCGCTGCCCAGCGGCTGCTGGTGTTCGGCAACTTGTTTTTCGCCCTGCCACAGCTGCACGCGAACCTGATAATCCGAGGCACTTTCCTGCGGCACGGCGGCACTGACCTGCACTTCCAGCTCAGCCTGCGTGAAACCGTGGAACAGATGCGTGCGGACCTGATAATCCGTGATCTGCTCCGCCGGTTTGTGCAGCAAAGTGACGTCGCGGAAAATCCCGCTCATACGCCACATGTCCTGATCTTCCAGATAGCTGCCGTCGCTCCAGCGCAGCACCATCACCGCGAGCCGGTTTTCACCCGCGTGCAGTACGTCGCTGAGGTCAAATTCCGCCGGTAAACGGCTGTCCTGGGAATAACCGACCCATTTGCCGTTGCACCATAAATAGAACGCAGAATTCACGCCATTGAACACAATGCGCGTCTGGCCGTTGCTCAGCCAGCCTTTATCCACATCAACTGTGAGCGAGTAACAACCTGTAGGGTTTTCTTGCGGTACAAATGGTGGATTAACCGGAATAGGATACTGAACGTTGGTATAAATCGGTGCGTCATAACCAGCCAGTTGCCAGTTTGACGGCACCTGAATCTTATCTGCATCAGTAAGATCGCGTTCCAGCCATTGCTCAGGCACGGCTTCTGGCCGGTTGAAATAGCTGAAAGACCACTCCCCGTTCAGGCAACGAACGTTAGCAGAATTCTGATTACCTCGGGCCTCTTCGCTTTCGCGCCAGCTGTTAAAAGGCGGGTGCGCCGCAAGACGGTTGTATTGCGTTGATGATGGTTTTTCCCAGTCACGACGCCCCAGAACGGTGGCCAGTGACGACAGTTTTTCATCCGCTGATAGTGTCATAATAATCCCCATACAAAATTGTTATGCGCTCACAATAATATAAACATGCGCAACGGGAACGATTAAGTAAAGCAAGGGAGTGCGGGAAAGGGACGCGGATCACAGATCCCGCGCCGGAGAAGCAAAAAAAGTGAATCAGCGCGGGCTGAGCTGGCGGGCGATGCGGAGAAGCTCCTGCGACAGGGCTTCCTGAGAAACAGCAGATTCGCCGGGTTTCGACGTTGTGTGGCGCTCCACCAGAGAGGTCGGCAATAAGAGCGACGATTGCTGCCTATCGCCATGATTATGCAGATGATCAACCAGCCGGTTGACGCTTTCATGCCCGAGCAGGCGGAAATCCTGCTTGATAGTGGTCAGCGGCGGGAAGAAAAACGCGCTGTCTTCGGTATCGTCATAGCCGATCACCGAAATCTGCTCCGGTACGCGAAGGCCGAATTCATGCACCGCACGCAGCACACCGAGCGCCATCTGATCATTGGCAATCAGGATCGCCGTAGGCCGCACCGGCTGATTGAGCAGCAATAATGCCTGCTGGTAACCGGAAGCCGCGCTCCAGTCGCCGTGTTGTACGGCACAGGGCGTAATCTGGTGCTTTGCCAGCGTACTCAGCCAGCCTTCGTAACGCAGTCGCGCAGAGATAGATTCCAGCGGGCCGGTCAGCACCGCAATTTTCTGATGCCCCAGCGCCAGAAGGTGTTCAACGCCCTGCTCTGCCCCGCAATGTGGATCGAACAGAATTTTAAAGACGTCTGCCTGCGGATCGACATCCAGGAACAGCACCGGTAAATCACCACACAGCTGCGCAATGGCGCCCGCATCATCGTTCGACAGCGGCACGTTAATCAGCACGCCATCAACGCGCTGTGACATCAGCTCATTCACCGCCGTGCGGCAGGCCGGAAGGCTCAGGTTATCAATCATCGAAATAACGACGTTAAAACCTAACTGATTAGCGCGGGTTTTCATTGCGGAAGCAATTTGTGACGGCGCATGGAGCGCGAGTTCGGTGGTCGCCAGCCCCAGCGTATAACTTTGTTTCCCGGCCAGCTGCTGGGCAACGCGATTCGGCACGTAGTTCAGCGCCGCCATGGCCTGCTCGACTTTATCCCGCGTTTTTGCGGAGACGTGCGCCGCCTGATTCAGTACGCGTGATACGGTCTGATAAGACACGCCTGCATGGCGCGCGACATCATCAAGGGTGACAGATTTTGGCTTCATGGCTCTCTCTTCGGGGGGCGGCCGGAAATACGTAACGGGCTATTGTGTCTGGAAAACAGGCAATAAAAAAGGGGCCGAAGCCCCTTTGACGATTATCCTCACATTCCGGTGGTCAAGCACCGGAAGGGTAAGAATTACAGTACGTCGATTGCGTTCAGTTCTTTGAATGCCAGTTCCAGGCGAGTCACCATGGAAGACTGTGCAGAACGCAGCCATACGCGCGGGTCATAGAATTTCTTGTTAGGTTTGTCCGCGCCTTCCGGGTTACCCAACTGACCTTGCAGGTAAGCTTCGTTTTTCTTGTAGAACTGCAGAATACCGTCCCAGTTTGCCCATTGGGTGTCGGTATCGATGTTCATTTTGATAACACCGTAGCCTACAGATTCTTTGATTTCTGCTGCAGTAGAACCGGAACCGCCGTGGAATACGAAGTTCAGGCTGTTGTGTGGCAGGTTGTGTTTCTTGCAAACGTATTCCTGAGAATCGCGCAGAATCGTTGGAGTCAGTTTAACGTTACCTGGTTTGTACACGCCGTGTACGTTACCGAATGACGCAGCGATAGTGAAACGCGGGCTGATTGCGTTCAGTTTTTCGTATGCGTAATCAACGTCTTGTGGCTGAGTGTACAGTGCAGATGCGTCCATATGGCTGTTGTCCACGCCATCTTCTTCACCACCAGTACAACCCAGTTCGATTTCCAGAGTCATATCGAGTTTTGCCATGCGAGCTAAATACTTGCTGCAAATTTCGATGTTTTCTTCCAGAGATTCTTCAGACAGGTCGATCATGTGAGAAGAGAACAGTGGTTTACCGGTTTTCGCGAAGTGAGCTTCACCCGCGTCCAGCAGACCGTCGATCCATGGCAGCAGTTTTTTCGCGCAGTGGTCGGTGTGCAGGATAACTGGCACGCCGTAATGTTCTGCCATCTGATGTACGTGGTGTGCGCCAGAGATTGCACCCAGGATTGCCGCGCCTTGTGGCACGTCAGTTTTCAGGCCTTTACCTGCGATGAACGCAGCGCCACCGTTAGAGAACTGAACGATAACCGGTGAACGGACTTTCGCAGCAGCTTCGAGAACGGCGTTGATTGAGTCGGTGCCTACGCAGTTAACCGCTGGCAGTGCAAATTTGTTTTCTTTAGCGATAGCGAAAACTTTCTGTACATCATCACCAGTGATAACGCCTGGTTTTACGAAATCAAAAATTTTAGACATAGTTCTTTGTCCTGTATTCGTCGGCCGTAGATGGATTGAATCGGTTTGCTATGTCGCGCGAGTTCCACTGTGCAGCCCCCCGCGCGGCAAAGAAGAACGAGCAGCCTTAGTGCTGCTCATTCAGGGTTCATTACTTCTTAGCACGCTCTTCCAGCATCACAACCGCTGGCAATGCTTTCCCTTCAACGAATTCCAGGAATGCGCCACCGCCAGTGGAGATATAGGAAATTTTGTCAGCAATACCGAACAGATCGATAGCTGCCAGAGTGTCGCCGCCGCCTGCGATAGAGAATGCTTCGCTGTCAGCAATAGCCTGCGCCACAATTTCGGTCCCTTTACGGAAGTTAGGGAACTCGAACACGCCTACAGGACCATTCCACAGAATGGTTTTAGCGTTTTTAATGATCTCAGCCAGACGGTTTGCAGACTCATCGCCCATGTCGAGAATTTGTTCGTCATCTTTGATGTCTTTAACAGACTTCACGGTAGCAACCGCAGTTTCAGAGAACTCGGTAGCAACGCGAACGTCAGTTGGGACAGGAATGTCGCAGGTTTCCAGCAGTTTGCTTGCGGTACCCACCAGGTCTGCTTCGTACAGAGATTTACCGACGTTGTTGCCTTGTGCTGCAACGAAGGTGTTCGCAATACCACCGCCAACGATCAGCTGGTCAGCGATTTTGGACAGGGAATCCAGAACGGTCAGTTTGGTAGAAACTTTAGAACCACCCACGATAGCAACCATCGGACGAGCCGGGTTACCCAGTGCTTTACCCAGTGCTTCCAGTTCTGCTGACAGCAGCGGACCGGCACACGCGATAGGAGCAAATTTGCCTACGCCGTGGGTAGAAGCTTGCGCGCGGTGCGCAGTACCGAATGCGTCCATCACATAGATGTCACACAGGGCAGCATATTTTTTGGACAGGGCTTCGTCGTCTTTCTTTTCGCCTTTGTTGAAGCGAACGTTTTCCAGAACAACCAGCTCGCCTTCGGCAACTTCAACGCCATCCAGATAGTCTTTAGCCAGACGCACAGGAGAAGACAGCTTGTCTTTCAGGTAGTTAACAACTGGCAGCAGAGAAAACTCTTCGTTATATTCGCCTTCAGTCGGACGACCCAGATGCGAGGTAACCATCACGCGTGCGCCTTGTTTCAGGGCAATTTCGATGGTTGGCAAAGAAGCGCGGATACGTGCATCTGAAGTTACTTTGCCATCTTTAACTGGCACGTTCAGATCGGCACGGATCAGTACGCGTTTACCCGCTAAATCCAGATCGCTCATCTTAATAACAGACATGGTGAATCCTCTCGTTGATTCTCTTTAAAGTTGCTTGAAGGCAATTTCGGCCAGAAGGCCGGAACAGCCGTACTAGAAACCGCTCGCGGACATTGCCAATGTTGTATCCAACATTCGGTTGGCAAAACCCCACTCGTTATCGCACCAGACCAGTGTTTTTATCAGGTGCTGTCCACTTACCCGCGTCTGCGTTCCATCGACGATGGCGCTGTGGGGATCATGGTTAAAATCTGTCGAGACTAATGGTAGTTCGGTATAGTCAACTATACCACGAAAAGCACCTGTTGCGGCCTTTTGCAGCAGCTGGTTCACCTCGTCTACCGTCACAGAACCCTCGACAAACACGCTCAGATCAATGGCTGTGACATTGATGGTTGGCACCCGCACGGAGATCGCTTCAAAGCGATCGCAGAACTTCGGCATGATGCGCGTGATCCCTGCGGCAAGTTTGGTATCGACCGGAATAATGGACTGGCTGGCGGCGCGCGTGCGGCGTAAATCCGCATGATAGGCGTCGATAACCGGCTGGTCATTCATTGAAGAATGGATGGTCGTTACCGTGCCGGACTCAATGCCAAAGGCATCGTCGAGCAGCTTAATCACAGGGATAATACAGTTGGTGGTGCAGGACGCATTGGACACAATGCGGTGCTGGCGTTCGAGCAGCTCGTGGTTCACACCGTAAACCACTGTGGCGTCTAAATCATGACCGCCCGGATGCGCAAACAGAATCTTTTTAGCTCCCGCCGCAAGCTGCGTTTCACCGTCTTCGCGGCTGCCGTAAACGCCAGTGCAGTCGAGCACCACGTCAATGCTCAGTTCGCCCCAGGGCAACTGGCTGGCATCAGGCTGATGGAGTAAACGGATGGAGTCATCGCCAACGTAAAGGTTTTCACCTTCCTGGCGGACATCCCAGGCAAAGCGCCCGTGGCTGGAGTCGTATTTGAGCAGATGGGCCATGCCTTCAGGGCTGGCGATTTCATTGATGGCAATGACGGAAATTTCCGCCCGACGCCCGGATTCGTATAACGCGCGCAATACGCTACGGCCAATGCGACCAAAGCCATTAATTGCAATACGTATTGGCATACATCTCCCTGTTACACGGTTGTTACTTAATATCAGTAACACCTATAGTAATGCAGCGTGCGTTTACGGTGAATCACCATCGTCATCTGCCCGCACGTTCAGTGCAGTAGAAAAATTTCAGTTTGCGGCACGTTAACAACCTGGTGACGATGTTAAGCTCAAATAGCCTGACTGAAACGGTTCAGCTGAGAATAAACCAAACTATGAACAAAAGGAATAATTCCCGGAATTTCGACGCGTTAATCTCGCTGATCGCTGAAAAAAACACCAGCCAATTCCGTGTATTCACAGTGATTTTACTTTTCCATCACTTTTTCGACAGTCATTTTTCGCAAAAACTGACGAAATGAAACAGTTTCGGAATGCAGGAGTGTAGCGGAGAGCACTTCAAAAGGGTTTGACCTGTGTCATTTCACGCGAAAGTCAGAGCAAAGCCCGAATTCAGGGCGAAAAAAAAGCACCCGAAGGTGCTTTTCAGATGATATCAGAATCAGATTACTTCAGTAACGCCTGAGCCTGAGCCACAACGTTATCAACCGTGAAGCCGAACTCTTTGAACAGCAGGTCTGCCGGAGCAGATTCGCCGAAGCTGTGCATGCCCACAATAGCGCCGTTCAGGCCAACGTATTTGAACCAGTAGTCAGCGATACCCGCTTCAACCGCCACGCGTGCAGAAACGGCTTTCGGCAAGACAGATTCACGGTAAGCCGCGTCCTGTTTGTCGAAGGCGTCCGTAGAAGGCATGGAAACCACGCGCACTTTGGTGCCCGCAGCGGCCAGTTTGTCCGCGGCTTCAACAGTGATGCCCACTTCAGAACCGGTCGCGATCAGAATCACTTCTGGCGTGCCGTCGCAATCTTTCAGGACATAACCACCACGTGCCACGTTAGCCAGTTGCTCAGCGGTACGCGGTTGCTGGGTCAGGTTCTGACGGGAGAAGATCAGGGTAACCGGGCCGTCGTTACGTTCGATGGCGTATTTCCATGCCACCGCAGATTCGACCTGGTCAGCCGGACGCCATGTGCTCATGTTTGGCGTCACGCGCAGGCTGGCGATTTGCTCAACCGGCTGGTGCGTCGGGCCGTCTTCGCCCAGACCGATGGAGTCATGGGTGTAAACGAACACGTTACGGATCTTCATCAGTGCTGCCATACGCACGGCGTTACGCGCGTATTCAACAAACATCAGGAAGGTTGCGGAGTACGGCAGGAAACCACCGTGCAGCGCGATACCGTTGGTGATCGCGGTCATACCGAATTCGCGCACACCGTAATGGATGTAGTTGCCCGCCTGATCGTCGCCGATAGACTTAGAACCGGACCACATGGTCAGGTTGCTTGGCGCGAGGTCAGCTGAGCCGCCCAGGAATTCTGGCAACACTTTACCGAAAGCTTCCAGCGCGTTCTGAGACGCTTTACGGCTGGCGATGTTGGCAGGTTTTGCCTGCAACTCTTCGATAAATTTCTGTGCGTCGGTTTCCCAGTTAGCAGGCAGTTCACCGTTGATACGACGTTTGAACTCTTTTGCCAGTTCAGGGTGTGCTTTAGCGTAAGCGGCGAATTTCTCATCCCATGCGGATTCTTTCGCTTTGCCTGCTTCTTTAGCGTCCCACTGTGCGTAGATATCTTGCGGAATTTCAAACGCAGCATATTTCCAGCCCAGTGCTTCGCGGGTGGCGGCCACTTCGGCTGCGCCCAGCGCTGCGCCGTGCACATCGTGAGTACCGGCTTTGTTCGGAGAACCGAAACCGATCACGGTTTTGCACATCAGCAGGGAAGGTTTGTCGGTGACTTTGTGCGCTTCTTCGATAGCCGCTTTAATGGAATCTGGATTGTGGCCATCAACGTGACGCACAACGTGCCAGCCGTAAGCTTCGAAACGGGCAGCGGTATCATCGGTGAACCAGCCTTCTACGTGGCCGTCGATGGAGATACCGTTGTCATCATAAAACGCAGTCAGCTTGCCGAGTTTCATGGTGCCGGCCAGAGAACACACTTCGTGAGAAATGCCTTCCATCATGCAGCCGTCACCCAGGAAAGCGTAAGTCTGGTGATTGACGATGTCGTGACCTGGTTTGTTGAACTGCGCACCCAGTGTACGTTCAGCAATCGCCATACCTACTGCGTTCGCGATGCCCTGCCCCAACGGGCCAGTAGTGGTTTCTACGCCAGGGGTATAACCGTATTCCGGGTGACCCGGCGTCTTGGAATGCAACTGACGGAAGTTCGCCAGTTCGCTGATTGGCAGATCATAGCCAGTGAGGTGCAGCAGGCTGTAAATCAGCATGGAACCATGGCCATTGGACAGCACGAAGCGGTCACGGTCAGCCCAGTTCGGGTTTGACGGGTTGTGGTTCAGGTAATCACGCCACAATACTTCGGCAATGTCTGCCATGCCCATAGGGGCGCCAGGGTGGCCGGAATTCGCTTTCTGCACGGCGTCCATACTAAGTGCGCGGATAGCGTTCGCAAGCTCTTTACGAGAGGACATGTTCTACTCCAGGTCGGATTAAAAAAGCTGTCAAGGAAGTCATTTTCTCAGACTCGGCATTAAAACGGCAATCCTTAATCACTCTCGTGATTAAGTTCACAGAATTCGCTTTTAAATCAGTGTGTTTTTTCGGACTTACACTATAGATCGGACAATCCCAAAAACCTATCTTAACGCTATCATTACAATCAGAGCCTTTTTAAGGCCGCACTGATTCTATTGTTAACGATATCCGGGAACCCAAACTAATGAAATTCCACCCCGTTTTACTGAGTCTTTGCGCGGCCACGCTGGTCAGCGGTTGTTCAACGATTAATACCGATACCCTGATGCAGTCCGGCGCGCAGGCTTATCAGGCTTATACACTGAGCGACGCCGATGTAAAAACCCTGAGTGTTCAGTCCTGCGAAGAAATGGATAAAAAAGCGCAAATAGCACCAGAAAGCAGCGAATACGCGCAACGTCTGAAAAAAATCTCGGCGGCGCTGGGGGACAACATCAACGGCACGCCAGCCAACTACAAGGTGTACGTGACGAAAGACGTCAACGCCTGGGCGATGGCGAACGGCTGCATCCGCGTGTACAGCGGCCTGATGGATATGATGAACGACAACGAAGTTGAAGGCGTACTCGGCCACGAAATGGGCCACGTCGCGCTGGGACACACCCGCAAAGCGATGCAGGTTGCCTACAGCGCCACGGCGGCGCGGACGGCGGTGGCGTCACTGGGCGGCGTCAGCACCACGCTTTCGCAATCACAGCTGGCCGATCTCGGTGAGAAATACGTTAACGCGCAGTTCTCGCAGAAACAGGAATCCGAAGCCGACGATTACTCTTTCGATCTGCTGAAGAAACGCGGGATAGATCCGACCGGGCTGGCGACCAGTTTTGAAAAACTGGCAAAACTGGATCAGGGAAGCAGCATTGGCTGGTTTGACGATCACCCGTCGTCCGAAGCGCGAGCCAAGCATATCCGCGATCGCATAGCTGCCGGTAATTAATTCCTTCATACATACAGATGCGCCCGCTAAAGGGTGCATCTTTTTATTATCGGTATAAGTGAAGCTTCCTAATTTTATTAAAAATCCATTATTCGGAAATAAATATCGCACAAAATCTGAAAATAACCTTTCATGAAGACTTTTCCTCGCTAAGTAAAAACGTTTCGTTATTCTTCCTGCGTTTTTATTTAATTTAACTATCAAAGGAAGATGGATTATGAATTTTCGCATAACTGCAATTGCGTTAGGCATCACCGTATTATTAAGTGGTTGCCAGAACGGCGCGCTCAGTACCGATGCCTTAATGAAATCCGGCTCAGATGCTTACAAAGCGGCCACGCTGACCGATCAGGATGTCATCAATATGACGGAAGGTTCCTGTAAAGCGCTGGATGCCGAATCTAAAATTGCTTCATCAAAAAGCAAATACTCAAAACGCCTGAATAAAATTGCCAAAAACCTCGGCAACGACATCAATGGCAGACCGGCTAACTACAAAGTCTATCTCACCAGCGACGTCAACGCCTGGGCGATGGCAAACGGCTGTATCCGCGTGTACAGCGGCCTGATGGACATGATGACCGACGATGAAGTCGAAGGCGTGCTGGGCCACGAAATAGGTCACGTCGCACTGGGTCACAGCAAAAAAGCCATGCAGGTGGCATACAGCACTTCCGCCGCACACAATGCAGCGGGCGCAGCCGGTGGCATTGCCGGACAGCTTTCCAGCACACAGCTGGCCGATCTGGGTGAAGACCTGATTAACGCGCAGTTCTCTCAGAAACAGGAATCTGACGCAGATAATTATTCCTACGCCTTGCTGAAAAAACGCGGCCTGCCGACCAAAGGGCTGGTTACTGCCTTTGAGAAACTGGCAAAAATGAGCGGGGGCAGTGAGAAGAGCTTATTCAGCTCTCACCCGCCTTCTCAGGAGCGCGCAGATAATATTAAAAAACGTATCGCCGAAGATAAATAATCACGAGAATAAATTCGTTATTTATATTTCCCAAAATAGAATATTCATAACCTAAATAATAAAGGCACCCGAAGGTGCCTTTATTTTATCTGTCATTCAGGGCTAAAAACCGGCGCCCTTATTCGTCTTCTTCCAGATACGTATAACCGTATAAACCGGATTCAAACTCTTCCACAAACTGCGCCTGCAGTTCCGCATCCAGATCGGTTTCTTTTACCTGATCGCGGAAACGGGTCAGTAACACATTCGGGTCAAGCTGCACGTATTCGAGCATATCGGCCACGGTGTCGCCTTCGTCAGACTGCTGCACTTCAATGCTGCCGTCAGGGAACACAAACACGTCCACTGCCGCGGTATCGCCGAACAGGTTGTGCATGTTGCCGAGAATTTCCTGATACGCGCCAACCATGAAGAAGCCCAGCACCGGCGGGTTCTCAGGATCATACGGAGGCATCGGCATTGTGGTCGCCACACCGTCACCGTCGATGTAGTGATCGATAGTCCCGTCGGAATCACAGGTAATATCCAGCAGCACCGCACGGCCAACCGGCGGTTTGTCCAGCCCTTCCAGCGGCAGAACCGGGAACAGCTGATCGATACCCCACGCATCCGGCATGGACTGGAACAGCGAGAAGTTCACATACAGCTTATCGGCCATACGTTCCTGCAATTCGTCGATGATCGGACGGTGCGCGCGGTTGCTTGGATCCAGCTGATCCTGAATTTTATTACAGATATTCAGGTAGATATCTTCCGCCCAGGCGCGCTGAGTCAGATCCAGAATACCGTGTGCATATTGCGAGTGGACATCGTGCAGATCCATCTGGCTGTCGTGCAGCCATTCGCGCAGTGAGCGGCGGTTTTCCGGATCGTGCATTTCATTCCAGGTGTCCCACATGCTGCCAAGCGCACGGGGGGCATCATCTTCCGGCGCAACCGGCTCTTTGAACTCGTTGCGCTCAACCCCAATCACGTTGGAAACCAGCACAGTGTGATGAGCCGTGACGGCGCGGCCTGATTCCGTGATCACCGTCGGGTGCGGAAGACCGTGTTCATTACAGGCATCACCGATACCCCAGATGACGTTGTTAGCGTATTCGTTCAGGCCGTAGTTCACGGAGCAATCGGACTGAGAACGCGTTCCTTCGTAATCCACGCCCAGACCGCCGCCTACGTCGAAGCACTGAATATTGACGCCCAGTTTGTGCAGCTCAACATAGAAGCGCGCCGATTCACGCACACCGGTTGAGATGTCGCGGATATTCGCCAGCTGCGAACCGAGGTGGAAGTGCAGAAGTTGCAGGCTTTCCAGACGCCCTGCTTCACGCAGCATTTCGACCAGTTGCAGAACCTGAGAAGCCGCCAGACCAAACTTGGACTTTTCGCCACCACTGGACTGCCATTTACCGGACCCCTGCGAAGACAGGCGTGCACGCACGCCCAGACGCGGGATGACGTTCAGACGTTCAGCTTCTTCCAGCACCAGTTTAATCTCGGTCATTTTCTCAATAACCAGATAAACCTTGTGACCGAGTTTCTCGCCGATCAGTGCCAGACGAATATATTCGCGGTCTTTATAACCGTTACAGACGATAACGGAACGGGTCATTCCGGCGTGGGCCAGAACCGCCATCAGTTCCGCTTTTGAACCCGCTTCCAGCCCCAGCGGTTCGCCGGATTCGACCAGAGATTCAATGACACGGCGGTGCTGGTTAACCTTGATCGGATAAACCAGGAAATAATCACCCTCATAACCGAACGATTCACGCGCGCGTTTGAAGGCGCCGTTAATCGAACGCAGACGGTGTTGTAAAATTTGCGGGAAACAGAACAAAGCGGGCAGACGCTGACCGTCCTGCTCGCGCATGTCTTTCACCAGTTGCGCCAAATCAACACGGGCAGAAGGCTCATCAGGATCCGGGCAAACACTGATGTGGCCCAGTTCATTGACGTCATAATAGTTGTTACCCCAATAGGCAACGTTGTAAGTGCGCAGCATTTTGCTGGCATCACGATCGTTCACGGCAACCTCCTGCATGGAGCGCAAAGAAACAGTATCGCCCGCAAGTGACGGACGATGAGACTGGATGTCATCAGACATAGGTAAATCCTCTTTCTATACTGACAACATGGCCAGCCACTATCGCAGTAACAACAGGTGAGAACAACCCGCAAGGCTGGCTTTCAGACAGGATAAAACCCTGCGTGCCACAGCTACGGGGCTGTTTTTCACTCATATCATTGTAAAACACGTTTTTAGACTCCGTGTGACGAGTCAGGAGAAATCAGGGGAAAGTGCCCCGAGGTCGCAGGCTACTACAGTTATATGTCGGGAATACGATTCCGGTTTTACTGAGTAGCGTACAGATGTCGGCGACTGACCTGTCTATAGTCAGGCTGTCTGTAACATCGCAGAGAGGGCAGACATTTTTCTAAAAGAAGGTCCGCTGAAAGAAGTGCTGCAAAGCGCATTAAAGGCTGCAGGGGATGCTGTTGAAATGTAACAAGCGGTAAAAAGTGGGTCATTAACCTAACCACCTCCACACGTGCCACGCATCACCCGCGGGCATTCGAGCTGAGAAAACAGTAATCACTGGAATACGCTGGGATCTACAGTCTCTATAAATATGTACAGCGCGCGCCGTTTATACCGGCAACCTGCTGAAATTGCAAAATGAAAATGACGTACAGATTGTTTCCATGCGTGAATATCACTGCAAACCCGCACAATAACGCCATGTTCGTCACAGAAATGACTGGCTTTCGGCACACGGCCTATCCTAAAATAGCCGTCCAGATGTTAATCCGTCCGTAGCAATTTTAGGGATTAATGCGCAAACTGCTTCAAGGCTTTGCCTAATGGGGACATGCAGGACGCATTGCGACAATGACGAGCTGTGCTCCTCATCTGCCCTTCTCCCCGGTGCTATGCAGTGATATCTAACCCGTCGTATGTAAGGTAAAGAACATAATGGCTAAACACCTCTTCACGTCCGAATCAGTTTCGGAAGGACATCCAGATAAAATCGCTGACCAGATTTCTGATGCGGTACTGGACGCAATTTTAGAGCAAGACCCAAAAGCACGTGTTGCATGTGAAACTTATGTCAAAACCGGCATGGTCCTGGTTGGCGGTGAAATCACCACCAGCGCATGGGTCGACGTTGAAGAAATCACACGTCAGACTGTTCGCGAAATTGGCTATATCCATTCTGACATGGGTTTCGATGCCAACTCTTGCGCCGTTCTGAGCGCTATTGGTAAACAATCTCCGGATATCAATCAGGGTGTTGACCGTACTGACCCTCTGGAACAAGGTGCGGGCGACCAGGGCCTGATGTTTGGTTATGCCACTAACGAAACCGACGTGCTGATGCCAGCACCCGTGACTTACGCGCACCGTCTGGTGCAGCGTCAGGCTGAAGTTCGCAAAGCAGGGACTCTGCCGTGGCTGCGCCCCGATGCGAAGAGCCAGGTCACTTTCCAGTATGACGAAGGCAAAATTGTCGGCATTGATGCGGTTGTACTGTCAACACAGCACGCTGAAGACATTGCGCTGAAAGATCTGCAGGAAGCGGTGATGGAAGAAATCATCAAACCTGTACTGCCACCAGAGTGGCTGAACGCCGGCACCAAATACCACATCAACCCGACTGGCCGTTTCGTTATTGGCGGCCCGATGGGCGACTGCGGTCTGACCGGACGTAAAATCATCGTTGATACCTACGGCGGCATGGCTCGTCACGGCGGCGGTGCATTCTCAGGTAAAGATCCTTCTAAAGTTGACCGTTCTGCCGCTTACGCTGCACGTTATGTGGCAAAAAACATCGTGGCTGCCGGTCTGGCTGACCGTTGTGAAATCCAGGTGTCTTACGCCATCGGCGTGGCTGAACCGACTTCCATCATGGTGGAAACCTTCGGTACGGGTAAAGTTTCTAACGAACAACTGACCCTGCTGGTACGTGAGTTCTTCGATCTGCGTCCATACGGTTTGATTCAGATGATGGATCTGCTGCATCCGATCTACAAAGAAACGGCTGCGTATGGTCACTTTGGTCGCGAACATTTCCCTTGGGAAAAAACTGACAAAGCGGCTCAGTTGCGTGAAGCAGCTGGCGTGAAATAAATTTTCAGACGGTTCTGTATACAAACCCTGCCTTTACGGCGGGGTTTTTTATTGCCCGGATTTACGCAATGACGGGGGAATAAATAGGGATGGAATCTGATTTTAGACGACCAATGAAAACGGTTACAGATAATAACTTGTTATAAATTAATATATTAATTTAATGATTAAAAATATGTCACATAATTTTGATTGATATAAATCAAGTAATGGGCTATTACTCTGCGTGAACCCCCTTCCCTGTTGCATATCTCTTTGAAACCCTTGCCGAACAATACGTCCAATCACACCTATTAGTGTAAACGATTACAACACTGTGACCGGGTTCACGTTAAGCTGTGTACAGGGTAAATAACATAACAGCCTAAGCATTATTACAAACTCAAAACGATTGCATTATTTTGGAGACCGGATGAACAACTCAACTTCGACCAAAGGAAAACGCTCGAACAAAAGCGTGACTTTCTTTGTGTGTTTTCTCGCTGCGCTGGCCGGGCTGTTGTTCGGCTTAGATATCGGCGTCATCGCTGGTGCCCTTCCGTTTATCAGCCATGATTTTCAAATCACCAGCCACCAGCAGGAATGGGTGGTCAGCTCCATGATGTTTGGTGCCGCCGTCGGCGCTGTCGGCAGTGGCTGGATGAACTTCCGCATTGGCCGTAAGTACAGCCTGATGATTGGCGCGATCCTGTTCGTTGCCGGTTCCCTGTGCTCCGCCTTCGCGCCAAACACAGAAATCCTAATTATTGCCCGCGTCCTGCTGGGTCTGGCGGTTGGCGTCGCGTCTTACACTGCGCCGATCTACCTGTCAGAAATCGCACCTGAAAAAATCCGTGGCAGCATGATTTCTATGTATCAGCTGATGATCACCATCGGTATTCTGGCGGCGTACCTGTCGGATACGGCATTCAGCTACACCGGCGCATGGCGCTGGATGCTGGGTGTCATCACAATCCCTGCCCTGTTACTGCTGATTGGCGTGTTCTTCCTGCCAGACAGCCCGCGCTGGCTGGCCGCACGCGGTGACGATGGCAAAGCCCGCCGTGTTCTGGAAAAACTGCGTGATTCCAGCGAACAGGCGAAACGTGAGCTGGATGAAATCCGTGAAAGCCTGAAAGTAAAACAAAGCGGCTGGGGTTTGTTCACTAACAACAAAAACTTCCGCCGTGCGGTTTATCTCGGCATCCTGTTGCAGGTCATGCAACAGTTCACCGGCATGAACGTCATCATGTATTACGCACCGAAAATCTTCGGCATTGCCGGTTTCGCCAGCACGTCTCAGCAAATGTGGGGCACGGTCATTGTCGGTCTGGTTAACGTTCTGGCGACCTTTATCGCCATCGGACTGGTGGACCGCTGGGGCCGTAAACCGACCCTGAAACTGGGCTTCCTGGTTATGGCCGTCGGTATGGGCGTGCTCGGGACAATGCTGCATATTGGCGTGGTATCAGATGCCGCGAAATACTTCTCTATCGCGATGCTGCTGATGTTCATCGTTGGTTTTGCGATGAGTGCCGGTCCGCTGATTTGGGTTCTGTGTTCTGAAATTCAGCCGCTGAAAGGCCGTGATTTCGGTATCACCGTTTCCACCGCGACTAACTGGATTGCCAACATGATCGTGGGCGCGACCTTCCTGACCATGCTCGACAGCCTCGGCAACGCCAACACCTTCTGGGTGTACGCGGCGCTGAACGTTGTGTTCATCTTCATCACCATTGCGCTGATCCCTGAGACCAAAAACGTGTCTCTGGAACACATCGAACGCAACCTGATGAAAGGTGAAGCACTGCGCGACATCGGTAAGTAAGACCGCTATTCCTCCCCTGCAAAGGGGAGGAATTCAATATTGCATCTCGCTTCCCACAGATTTATCCTTCGCCTGATGAAAACCTCACGCCTTCCCATCGCCCTGCAACAAGCCGTCATGCGCTGCCTGCGGGAAAAACTCCAGATGGCAAATCAGTTTTTTGGCACCGATTACGCGGAGCCGGAAATCACGTATCAGCAACGCGGCACCAGCGCGGGCAGCGCGTACCTCCAGCACTGGCAAATCCGTCTTAATCCCGTTTTGCTAATGGAAAACCAGCAACCTTTTATTGATGAAGTGGTTCCGCACGAACTGGCGCATTTGCTGGTTTACCGACGCTTCGGGCGGGCACCGGCTCCGCACGGCAAAGAATGGCGCTGGATGATGGAACATGTGCTGGGCGTTTCGGCCAGCCGGACGCACAAGTTCGAAGTGGCGTCAGTGCAGAGCAAAACCTACCCGTATCTGTGCGCCTGCCGCGACCATCAGCTGACGGTTCGCCGCCACAATAAGGTGATGCGTAAAGAGTCGGAATACCGCTGCCGTCATTGCGGCGAGCTGTTACGTTTTAACGCTAAAGGCACCTCTAATTGCTGATTTTTCAATCACTCAATAGCCGTATTGTCTGATTGTCACACCGCTTCGCATCCGTTACCCTTGCGGCCTTTTACACTTGGGTTATTCGGAAACATGTTTCGTAAAACACTTTTATCCTTTCTGTTGATCGGCGCCCTGGCACCGCTGAGCGCTTTCAGCCAGTCTGGCAACGCCATCAATAATTTCACTCAGGCCAAAGCCGCGGCAGTCAAAATTAATCAGGGCGCACCAACGTTCTACTGTGGCTGCGACATCAGCTGGCAGGGGAAAAAAGGCACGCCGGATCTGAAATCCTGCGGCTACGAAGTCCGCAAAAGTGAGCAGCGCGCTAACCGTATTGAATGGGAACACGTCGTACCCGCCTGGCAGTTCGGCCACCAGATGCAATGCTGGCAGGACGGCGGACGCAAGAACTGTGCGAAAAGCGCTGACTATCGTCAGATAGAAACTGACCTGCATAATCTTGAACCGGCCATCGGCGAAGTGAACGGCGATCGCAACAACTTCATGTACAGCCAGTGGAACGGCGGTGAAGGCCAGTACGGCAAATGCGAGATGAAAATAGACTTCAAAGCCAAAGCCGCTGAGCCGCCAGCCCGTGCGCGCGGAGCCATCGCCCGTACCTATTTCTACATGCGCGACCAGTACAAGCTGAATTTGTCACGCCAGCAGACTCAGCTGTTTACCGCCTGGGATCGTCAGTATCCGGTCACAGCCTGGGAATGCGAGCGCGACAACCGCATTGCGAATGTGCAGGGAAATCATAATCCGTACGTTCAGCAAGCTTGCGCACAAAGAAAAAGCTAACTTAGTATTAAACTCATTATCAGAGCACATTAGTTCGCGACAATGCGGACTAATGTCGCCAAAATAAACTTTCTCAAGACTTTAAGGACAGCAGCCTCACATGCGCATACCCCGCATTTATCACCCTGAACCGTTAACCGCGCACAGCGAAATTGCGCTCAGTGAAGATGCCGCGAATCACGTCGGGCGCGTTCTGCGCATGCAGCCTGGTCAGGTCATTCAGCTTTTTGATGGCAGTAATCAGGTCTTCGACGCCAGCATTACGCAGGTGGATAAGAAGAGCGTGCGCGTCAGCCTGAGCGAAGGCGTGCTGTCAGACAATGAATCGCCGCTGAATCTGCATCTCGGCCAGGTGATCTCACGCGGCGAGAAGATGGAATTCACCATTCAGAAATCCATCGAGCTGGGCGTGAATACCATTACGCCGCTGTTTTCCGAACGCTGTGGCGTAAAACTGGACGGCGAGCGTCTGGAAAAGAAATTGCAGCAGTGGCAGAAAATTGCCATTGCTGCCTGCGAGCAGTGTGGCCGAAACCGCATTCCGGAAATTCGTCCGGTCATGCAGCTTGAAGCCTGGTGCGCCGAACAGGACGACAGCCTGAAGCTGAACCTGCATCCGCGCGCCAGCCACAGCATCAATACCCTGCCACTGCCGGTGGATCATGTTCGCCTGCTGATCGGCCCGGAAGGCGGTTTATCCGCCGATGAAATTGCAATGACCTCCGGCTACGGATTTACTGATATCCTGCTGGGGCCCCGTGTTCTGCGTACAGAAACTACAGCACTCACCGCGATAACGGCCTTACAGGTTCGTTTCGGCGATCTGGGTTAAGAGGAGACCAAATGATCAAGCTTGGCATCGTGATGGACCCGATTTCTTCCATCAACATCAAAAAAGACACCAGTTTCGCTATGTTGCTGGAAGCGCAAAGTCGTGGCTACGAGCTGCATTACATGGAAATGAATTCCCTGTATCTGCGCGGCGGCGAAGGCCGTGCGACCACCAAAAAGCTCAGCGTGAAGCAAGATTACGACGGCTGGTATGAATTCGGCACCGAACAGGATATCGCCCTGCAGGAACTCGACGTGATCCTGATGCGTAAAGATCCGCCGTTCGATACCGAATTTATTTATGCCACTTACATCCTTGAACGCGCTGAAGAAAAAGGCACGCTGATCGTCAACAAGCCGCAAAGCCTGCGCGACTGCAACGAAAAGCTGTTCACCGCCTGGTTCCCGGAACTGACACCGGACACGCTGGTGACACGCAACTCGGCGCAGCTGAAAGCGTTCCATAAAGAACACACTGATGTGATCCTCAAGCCGCTCGACGGCATGGGTGGCGCATCCATCTTCCGCCTGAAACCGGAAGACGCGAACGTTTCGGTTGTCATCGAAACGCTGACCGAACACGGCAGCCGTTTCTGCATGGCGCAAAACTACCTGCCTGCTATTAAAGACGGTGACAAACGCGTTCTGGTTGTCGACGGCGAGCCGGTGCCTTACTGCCTGGCGCGTATTCCTGCACAAGGTGAAACCCGTGGCAATCTGGCTGCCGGTGGCCGCGGTGAAGCACGTCCGCTGAGCGAAAGCGACTGGGCGATTGCCCGCACCGTGGCACCAATTCTTAAGCAAAAGGGCCTGATCTTTGTCGGTCTGGATATCATCGGCGATCGCCTGACTGAAATTAACGTCACCAGCCCGACCTGTGCGCGTGAAATCGAAGCGGCATTCCCGATTTCGATCACCGGTATGCTGATGGACGCTATCGAAAAGCGTCTGGCTGCACGCTGATCACGCAATACCGTCATTAACGGGTTATCCGCTCTGCCGGATAGCCCGCTTTTTTTGATGACGCTGCCGTAATAAACTGGCTTGCCTGATTTTGTTTCTATTTTGAGGTTAAACATCCTACATACCATGAATCTACAACATCACTTTCTTATTGCGATGCCCGGGCTGGACGAACCTCAGTTCAAACGTTCGGTCGTCTATATCTGTGAACATAATGAAGACGGCGCAATGGGTCTGGTGATTAATAAACTGGTCGAAGATTTCACCGTCGAAAATGTGCTCGATAAGCTCGATATCAGCCCTGAGCCACGTGATCCGGCCATCCGCCTCGACCGTCCGGTGTTTTCCGGTGGCCCGCTGGCAGACGATCGCGGTTTTATTTTGCATACGCCACGTGAAGGTTTCGGTTCCAGTATCCGGATTTCAGACTGCACCATGATCACCACCTCCAAAGACGTTCTCGAAACGCTGGGCACGCCTGACCAGCCGAAAAATGTGCTGGTGGCGCTCGGGTATGCAGCCTGGGAACAGGGGCAACTGGAACAGGAGCTGCTGGAAAACTCATGGCTGACGATTGAAGCAAACAGCGACATTTTGTTCAACACACCGATTGCAGACCGCTGGCGTGAAGCTGCGAAAATGATCGGCGTGGATGTCAGCCAGCTTGCCACCCACGCAGGGCACGCATAATGGGTAACCGTACGGTTTTCGCCTTCGACTTCGGCACGAAAAGCATCGGCCTTGCGATCGGCCAGGAAGTCACCGGCACGGCGCGGCCGCTGACGTCGTTTAAAGCGCAGGACGGCACGCCGGACTGGCAGAAGATCGAAAAACTGCTGAAAGAATGGCTTCCGGATCTGGTCGTGGTTGGCCTGCCGCTGAACATGGACGGCACAGAACAGCCACTGACGGCCCGTGCACGTAAGTTTGCCAACCGTCTGCATGGCCGTTTTGGCGTTCAGGTGGAGCTGCATGACGAACGCCTGAGCACCGTTGAAGCCCGCGCGGATTTGTTTGACCGTGGCGGTTTTCGCGCGCTGGATAAAGGCAGCGTAGACGCGGCTTCTGCAGTCATCATCCTGGAAAGCTGGTTCGAGAAACAATGGAGTCAGCCCTGATCCGCAGCCAGTAATCCGGCGCTTTGCCGCTGCTGTCGGCTTTGCGCAAATGTCTGCATTCCGGCCTGTGCGCCGGTTTGCAGCACATCCGCCAGCTGATGCGTTTTCCCCTCGCGGATCAGATTGCACACGCCCGGCGTTGATGTCAGCACTTCAAACAATGCCACCCTTCCACCCTGCTGTTCCTCCGTTGCTTTCGTTACCGCCAGCTTTTGGGCAATTACCGCACGCAAACTGCCTGCCAGCTGCGCCCGGACAAACGCCTTTTCTTCTGCGGGAAAAACGTCGACCAGCCGGTCAATCGCCTGTGTGGCATTGCGCGTATGCAAGGTTGCCAGCACCAGATGCCCGGTTTCCGCCGCGGTCAGCGCCAGCCGGATGCTTTCGGTATCGCGCAGTTCACCCAGCAGTAAAACGTCAGGGTCCTCACGCAGGGCACCGCGAACGGCCTCGTGGAAAGAGCGCGTATGCTGCCCCAGCTCACGTTGCTGGATAAGGCAACGCTGGCTGATGTGAAGTAGCTCGATAGGATCCTCAAGCGTAATAATGTGCCGCGCCGAATGGTAGTTGAGATAGTGGATCAGCGCCGCCAGCGTAGTAGATTTCCCGCTACCGGTCGCACCGGTGACCAGAATCAAGCCATCTTCCTGCATAATCAGCTGCTGTAAAATTTCCGGTGCGCGAAGAGTGGTCAAGTCCGGACAATCCGCCGGAATGGGCCGCAGCGCTGCGGAAAGCCCGTGCCATTGCTGAAAAATGTTGAGCCGCATCCGCACGCCCGTCCCCAGCGTCAGCGCTTTATCCACTTGTCCGGCCTGATGCAGACAGGCAAGTTGTGCAGTGTCCAGCCACTGCTGGCTGAGCGCCTGCATCTGAGATGCCTTTACGACCGGCAGATCTTCACAGCGGCATAATTCACCATCAATGCGTAACATCGGCGGATAGCCGGTACAAAGGTGCAGATCTGAGGCATTTTGCTTTACACTACGTTCCACTAATCCATCAATATCCATGTTGAAATCCTCCCGAGTCCTTATGAGCCTGAGTCAGCAAAACGCTATTGAGCAGAACTTACAGAATGTTCGCGAGAAAATCGCAGCCGCTGCACAACGTTGCGGCAGGCCTTCAGAAGAAATTACTTTGCTTGCAGTCAGTAAAACAAAACCTGCGAGCGCTGTCGAAGAAGCTATCGCCGCCGGGCAGTTAGCTTTCGGTGAAAACTACGTGCAGGAAGGCGTGGATAAAATTGCCCACTTTGCCGGGCATCAGCCTGCGCTCACCTGGCATTTCATCGGGCCATTACAATCGAACAAAAGCCGTCTGGTGGCAGAGAATTTCGACTGGTGCCACACCCTTGATCGTCTGAAAATAGCCCAACGTCTGAATGAACAACGTCCGGCTGATTTAGCGCCATTGCAGGTTTTGATTCAGGTAAACATCAGCGACGAAACCAGCAAATCCGGTATTGCGCTGGGAGATGTCGCAGCTCTGGCGGCGCAGATCATGGAGATGCCTAACCTGAATCTGCGCGGTCTGATGGCGATCCCCGCGGCAGAAACCGATTACGCACGCCAGTTAGACGTGTTCAGCCAGATGCGTGATGCCCTGAAAGATTTACAGGTTATTTGCCCGCAGGCGGATACGCTTTCAATGGGCATGACCGACGATATGCCAGCAGCCATCGCAGCAGGCAGTACAATGGTTCGTATTGGCACCGCCATTTTCGGCGCCCGTGATTACAGTGCAAAACAGTAACCGGCGCGTTCCGGTTTTACGGCTTAACTCTTGATTGGCTTAATTCAGCCCCCATTAAACGCTAGGAGCATGAATGCAACATCGTAAAGTATGTTTTATCGGTGCCGGTAATATGGCAAGTGCAATTATCTCTGGCCTGGTCGAAAGCGGCTATCCGGCAAATCTGATCAGCGTTTGTGCCCCTTCCACTACGCATCGTGATGCGCTGGCGGAGAAATATGGCGTACAAAGCAGCAGTGATAACAGCGGCTGCGCGAAAGCCGCTGATGTCGTTGTGCTTTCCGTGAAACCACAAATGATGGCAGACGTGTGTAAAACACTGCAAAAAGACGTGGATTTTAGCAACAAGCTGGTACTGTCGATTGCCGCTGGCGTCAGTGTGTCGCGTTTTTGCGAACTGCTTGGCGATAACCTGAATATCGTGCGAATTATGCCGAACACGCCATCCCTGGTCGGGCAAGGCATGAGCGGCTTGTTCGCGCCGGAACAGGTTTCACAAGCTGACCGTAATTACAGCGGCGAATTGATGAGCGCTGTCGGTAAAGTTTGTTGGGTTGATACCGAATCGGGTATCAACCACATTATTGCCGCAGCAGGCAGCGCACCTGCGTATTTCTTCCTGTTTATGGAAGCGATGCAGGCCGAAGCGCAACGACTGGGGTTCAGCGCAGAAACCGCGCGGATGCTCGTCGAGCAAGCCGCCAGCGGTGCCAGCGCATTAGTGGCCGCCAGCCCGGACACGCCATTGTCACAACTTCGTGAGAATGTGACCTCCAAAGGAGGGACGACCTTTGAAGCACTGAAGGTTTTCACTGACCATAAATTGCCGGAGATCATTTCCGAGGCCATGCAGGCCGCCATTACCCGCGCGCAGGAAATGGAAAAACTGTTTTAATTAAAATTCAAAGGGTAACGCATGTTAACGCTGACTTTCCTGGTCAAGACACTGATTGACCTCTATGTCATGGTTTTGCTGCTGCGCATCTGGATGCAGTGGGCTCGTACTGATTTTTACAACCCGTTTTCACAGTTTGTGGTGAAAATTACTCAGCCGGTGATCGGCCCGCTGCGCCGTATTATTCCGCCTCTGGGGCCGATTGACAGCGCAAGCCTGCTGCTGGCATTCATTCTGTGCACGATCAAATTCCCGCTACTGTTACTGATTCAAAGCGGTGCACTGTTCTTTGGCCTGAGCAGCCTGCTGATCGGGCTTATCGGGCTGGTTAAAGCAGCGGGTTATCTTGTGTTCTGGCTGGTCATCATCCGTTCCCTGATGAGTTGGGTGAGCCAGGGTCGTGGGCCGATGGATTTTCTGCTGATGCAGCTGACCGAACCGCTGATGTCACCAATTCGCCGTATTCTTCCGGCCATGGGCGGCATTGATTTCTCCGCGATGATTGTGATTCTTATCCTGTATATGCTGAATTATCTCGGTATGGATCTGCTGGGTGCGCTGTGGTTCCAGCTTTAAGCCCGGTTTTCTGGCAGTCCGGTGAGCTGGTTTTGCGGCTGATGATTCAGCCCAAAGCCAGCCGCGACGGCCTGGTCGGTTTGCATGGCGACGAACTCAAAGTCGCCATCACCGCGCCGCCGGTGGACGGCCAGGCCAACACGCATCTGGTGAAATTTCTCGCGAAACAGTTTAAAGTCGCCAAAAGTCAGGTCAGCATTGAAAAGGGCGAGCTGGGCCGCCATAAACAAGTCCGCATTACGAATCCGCAAAATATCCCGGCTGAGGTCGCGGTACTGCTCGCTGAGTAACTTCAATTCAGATTCACTTCAGGACATTATTTTTTATGAAGAAAGTCGTTTTAGCTACCGGCAACGCCGGTAAAGTCCGTGAGCTCGCCCATCTTCTGGCAGAGTTCGGCCTGGACGTGGTCGCGCAAACTGAACTCGGCGTTGAATCCGCTGAAGAAACCGGCCTGACGTTCATTGAAAACGCCATTATCAAAGCCCGCCACGCGGCAGCCGAAACAGGTTTACCGGCAGTGGCCGATGATTCCGGTCTGGCCGTTGATTTTCTGGGTGGCGCGCCGGGGATCTATTCCGCGCGTTACGCCGGTGTTGACGCCAGCGATCAGCAAAATCTCGACAAACTGCTCGTCGCGCTGAAAGACGTTCCGCAGGGGGAGCGCAACGCACAATTCCATTGCGTTCTGGTTTACATGCGCCACGCAGAAGACCCGACGCCGCTGGTGTGCCACGGCAGCTGGCCGGGTGAAATTGCTTTTGCGCAAGCCGGTGAAGGCGGTTTTGGCTATGACCCGATTTTCTTCGTCCCTGAGCTGGGCAAAACAGCCGCAGAGCTGACGCGTGAAGAAAAAAGTGCAGTATCGCACCGTGGTCAGGCGCTGAAACTGCTGCTGGCGGCGATGAAAGAGGCTGTACAGAAGAATGCGTAAGTTGCCGCCGCTGAGTCTCTACATTCATATCCCGTGGTGCGTGCAAAAATGCCCTTACTGCGATTTCAACTCGCATGCGTTAAAGGGTGAAGTGCCGCACGACGATTATGTCGCGCATCTGCTGGCCGATTTGGATGCAGATTTGCATCTGGCCGCGGGTCGCAGCGTGGGGACAATTTTTATCGGCGGCGGAACTCCCAGCCTGCTGAGCAGCGAAGCGATGCAAAATCTGCTCGATGGCGTACGCGCACGTTTACCGCTCGATGCCAGTGCGGAAATCACGATGGAAGCTAATCCGGGTACCGTTGAAGCAGATCGCTTCAGCGGCTATCAGCGCGCTGGTGTGAACCGTATTTCAATAGGTGTGCAAAGTTTCGATGCGCAAAAGCTGGAGCGTTTAGGGCGTATTCACGGCCCGGATGAAGCCAAACGCGCCGCACATCTGGCGACCGGTCTGAATTTGCGCAGCTTCAATCTGGACCTGATGCACGGTTTACCGGACCAAACGCTGGAAGAAGCGCTGGACGATCTGCGTCAGGCCATCGCGCTGAACCCGCCGCATTTGTCGTGGTATCAGCTGACCATCGAGCCCAATACGATGTATGCCTCGCGCCCGCCAACGTTGCCGGATGACGACGCCCTGTGGGATATCTTTGAGCAAGGCGATCGGCTGCTGACGGCCGCCGGTTATCAGCAATACGAAACGTCTGCCTACGCAAAACCTGGCTATCAGTGCCAGCACAATCTCAACTACTGGCGCTTCGGAGATTACCTCGGCATCGGTTGCGGTGCGCACGGCAAGCTGACGCAGCCCGACGGGCAAATCCTGCGGACGGTTAAAACCAAACATCCACGGGGTTATATGCAGGGACGTTACATGGACAAACAGCATCCGGTGGAAACCGAAGATCTGCCATTTGAATTCTTCATGAACCGCTTCCGTCTGCTCGAAGCCGCACCGCGCGAAGAATTTGGGTTGTATACCGGACTGGATGAATCGGTGATACGCGCACAGCTCGATGAAGCCATCAGCAAAGAATATCTGCTGGAAACCGAAACGCACTGGCAGATCACCCGCAAAGGAAAACTGTTCCTGAACTCACTGCTGGAACTGTTTTTGGGTGAGTAAATCGGATAGCAAAAAGCCGCCCCTAAGGGCGGCTCCTGAAGTGCTCAGTGCTGGCCTATATTGACGCTGAAATTGACGTGCGAAACGTTAACGTTCAACCCATCACCGCCAGACATCATCATAGAACCGAGCACTATGAGTAGCGCATAAATGCACTTCTTCATATTTGCAGTTTCCTGAAGAAACCGCGTTTCACCAAATCACGCCGGGATAACGTGGCAAATAGCCAGCATTTGTCGGAGTGCTGACTTTCGCGGTGTGACAGTTCCAATCCCTGAGCCCGGTGGTCCGTCGCTAAACGAATGAATTAGTCCCGACAGGATATTATCACCCGCAATATCATTGCGTAACTTAATTGTACCGCATGAAAAATTTATACTAATCCTGAAGAATCAACCTATGTTTCAGATTGCAGCGAGGCTAAATTGAGTATAATATCGCCGCTGTTGGAGTGCTGGCTTTCGCGATATTCACGAAAGTAGAATCCTGGGAGATGTAGCGCTAACTGCCTTTCCCAACAAAAAAACCGCTTAATTGCGGTTTTTTTGTTTCTGGACTTTGAGGTGAGGAATTACTGCTTCAAATCCGCCAGCAAGGCTTTGTGTTGAGTATCCAGATTCGTCACGCGCTTGCAGACGTCATCGCCGAAAGCTTTGAATTCTTTTTCCTGTTTGTTCCACTCTTCCTGCACGGCCTGTTGCAGACCGCCGAGATTGCCCATCATCGCCTGTAGCGGGTTGCCGCCGCTGGTGGCTTGTTTCAGGCCCATCTCATTGATACTGTCTTGCATCACGCCGCCCATGGTTTGTTCCACCAGTTTCTGGCCGTTCTGTTTCACCTGTTCAACGGCTTTATGGTGGAACGTCAGGCCATCAGTGCGATGCTCGATAATCAGATTCATTTGCTCTTTAAGCTGTTTGTCGAGCGTCACCAGACGGTTACGTACGTTGCTGTCGCTGCCCAGTTTGTTCACGATCACACGGTCCACGGCGACGCGGCCTTTTTCCAGATGCGCTGTAGCCCCCTGGTCGATCCACGGCAGGTCACGCCGCAGCGCAGCCTGGTAATCAATTGCTTCCTGGCGCTGTTTAGCGCTCAGAGTGATATCTTTACCATTGAGAGTCACGTTGCCGTTTGGCGTGATCAGCAAATCGCCGCTGTTACCTACAACCTGCACGGTCTGCGGTTTGATGACGACATCATCTTTAGGTTGTACGGCACACTGATAGTCGGCCTGTGCGCTCCACGCGCTCAGCGCCAGCAACGCAGCCAAACCGGTTTTTACCACTCCACTTTTTACTAACATGTACTCTCCCTTAAGACAACAAACTCAAAAAATTGAACGGCCAATACGTTGCGCCAGTAATTCTAAGGCAGCAATACCAGCCAAAGAGTTCCCCGCTGCATCAAGTTCCGGCGACCAGACCGAAATACACATCTCGCCGGGTATGATCGCAATGATGCCACCCCCAACGCCCGATTTGCCCGGCATACCCACGCGATAAGCGAATTCACCAGCACCGTCGTACATCCCGCTGGTCACCATCAGCGCGTTAATTTGCCTTGCCTGGCGGGCATCGATCAACGGTTGTTCATTACCGAGGGGGTGCCCCTTGTTGGCAAGATAAACAAACGTCCTCGCCAGTTCTTCACAGCTCATGCGCAATGCACAGTAGTGGAAATAAGTATGCAGAACCGTGATGACGTCGTTATCAAAATTGCCAAAAGACTTCATCAGATAAGCAATTGCTGCATTTCGATCGGAATGTTCGAACTCTGAACGTGCGACGTGCCGATCGTAGTTGAGATCTGCCGATCCGGCCAGCTGACGCACGACTTCCAGCATTCTCTGCTTCGGCGCGGTCAGGCGAGTTTGCAGCATGTCACAGACCACCAGCGCACCGGGGTTGATAAACGGATTGCGCGGTTTCCCCTGCTCCAGCTCCAGCTGTACCAATGAATTAAACGGCTGGCCAGAAGGCTCTTTGCCGACCCGCTGCCAGATTTCACCTTCCTGATAGCGGGTCAGCGCCAGCGTCAGGCTGAGCACTTTAGAGATCGACTGGATGGAGAACCGGGTATTAGCATCACCGGCACGAAAGATTTCGCCTTTCGTGGTACACACGGCGATCCCTAAATGATCGGGGCTGACTTCCGCCAGCGCAGGGATGTAATCAGCCACTTTACCCCGGCCAATCAGCGGCCTGACCTGTGCAAGAATATCTTCCAGCAAACTGTTATCAAGTTCGGTGCCCAACGTCCTTCCTCCAGATGTAACAAAGGTGCCAGAAAGGCACCTTTAATTTCAGAAATCTTTATGAATCTGCGGGAGTTAGTCCCACCAGATATCAAATAAATCGCTGACTTCAACGTCTTCCATTTTATGGTCTTCCAACCATTTTTTGACCTGAGCGCGATGCTCATCAGTGCAGTGACCGATGTCTTGCAGGCAAATCAGGCCTTCCCATTGCAGATAACCACTGCCGTCAAACGCCAGTTTGTTTGGCTCGATCACACCGTCGATGAATTTATCCAGTGATTCATCAATGGTTTCAACCGTGGTGCCTTCCGGGAAACGCCATTTTACAGAGAAGCCCAGTTCCTGGAACTCGGCAATGTGTAACTTCTTACGTAAACGACGACTGCGATTCTTAGCCATTATTGCTTCCTCTCAAACATCAGATCCCACACGCCGTGGCCTAAACGCTGGCCACGCATTTCGAACTTGGTTACCGGGCGTGATTCAGGGCGCGGAACATAGTTATTTTCCTGCGACAAGTTCACCCAGCTTTCTAAACTGGTCATTACTTCAAGCATATGTTCGGCATAGGGCTCCCAGTCGGTTGCCATGTGGAATACGCCGCCCACTTTCAATTTCTTACGTAGCTTCTCGACGAACTCAGGCTGCACGATACGGCGCTTATTATGACGCGCTTTATGCCACGGGTCAGGAAAGAATAGCTGCACCATATCAAGTGAACCATCCGGAATCATTTTTTCCAGCACTTCGACGGCATCATGGCACATTACACGCAGGTTGCTGACCCCCTCTTCGTGCGCCGTAGCCAGACAAGCGCCCACGCCCGGGGAGTGAACTTCAATACCAATAAAGTTCTGGTCAGGATTCTGTTTCGCCATCGTGACCAGCGAAGTGCCCATTCCGAAACCGATTTCCAACACGACAGGGGCTGAGCGGCCAAATAAGGTGTCAATTGCCAATGTTTCAGTCTGAAACTCCACGCCCATCACCGGCCAGAAGTTGTCCAGCGCATATTGCTGACCTTTAGTCAGACGGCCCTGACGGCGGACAAAACTGCGGATACGGCGCATCGCGCGACCGCTCTCATCGAACTCCGGTGAAATGACGTCGTTTTTCATGGTGTTTCCACTCCGATTGGCAAGACGCGGTACCCGCGCGCGGATGCCTGTGCTTTGGTCACTAAATATAAGGAAAGGCGCATTATCCAAACTTACTCCCGATTAGCAAGGCTTGCGGGCAGGAAATCCGTCATTACAGTGCGGAAAGTTCCGGTTTACAGCCAGACGGGAACTGTGATGTGATCAGCCCCGTCTTTTAACCCTGCCGGACTGTTATTCACCCATGATGGAAGCCAAGAGTTTCTCGCCGCTGGTGCTCGACTGGTATCAGCGCTATGGCCGCAAAACGCTGCCATGGCAAATCGCAAAAACACCGTATAAAGTCTGGCTTTCCGAAGTGATGTTGCAGCAAACCCAGGTCGCTACCGTTATTCCTTATTTCGAACGGTTTATGGAACGGTTTCCGACAGTGTCCGATCTCGCTGCCGCACCGCTCGATGAGGTACTGCACCTGTGGACAGGCCTGGGTTATTACGCCCGTGCGCGTAACTTACATAAAGCGGCGCAAACTATTGCCACTCAGCACAATGGCGCGTTCCCGACGACTTTTGATGAAATTCTCGCGCTGCCGGGCATTGGTCGTTCGACCGCAGGCGCAGTGCTGTCACTGGCGTTAAACCAGCACTATCCCATTTTAGACGGTAATGTGAAGCGCGTGCTGGCCCGTTGTTACGCCGTTGACGGCTGGCCGGGCGAAAAGAAAACCGAAAACCGTTTGTGGGCAATTAGCGAAGACGTCACGCCCGCAGAAGGCGTTGCGCAGTTTAATCAGGCGATGATGGATTTAGGGGCGATGGTCTGCACCCGCAGCAAGCCGAAATGCGAACTGTGCCCGGTGAAATCGGGTTGTGAAGCCTATGCACACCACAGCTGGGCAAAATATCCCGGCAAAAAACCGAAAGTTACTCTGCCGGAAAAAACGGCTTTTATGCTGATGATCCAGCAGGAAGACAAAGTCTGGCTGGAGCAACGACCGCCAGTCGGCCTGTGGGGCGGGCTGTTTTGCTTTCCGCAATTCGCAACCGAAGACGAGCTGTCGGTCGGGCTAAAAAAATACGGTGTTACGCAAAACCAGTTGCAGCAGCAGACCGCTTTTCGTCACACTTTCAGCCATTTCCATCTGGATATTGTCCCGATGTGGTTAAATCTGCGTTCTGCTGCGGGTTGCATGGATGAAGGTGCGGGTCTCTGGTATAACTTAGCGCAACCGCAATCCGTCGGGCTGGCCGCGCCGGTTGAGCGTTTACTGACACAACTGGCAAAAGAACCGACCCAAAAGAACGATCGATAAGGAATTAGCATGAGCAGAACGATTTTTTGCACTTTTCTCAAGCGCGATGCCGAAGGGCAAGACTTTCAGCTATACCCTGGCGAGATTGGTAAACGTATTTTCAACGAAATCTCTAAAGAAGCCTGGTCACAGTGGATGACGAAACAGACCATGCTGATCAACGAAAAGAAACTCAGCATGATGAACCCCGATGACCGTAAACTGCTTGAACAGGAAATGGTGAACTTCCTGTTTGAAGGTCAGGATGTTCATATTGAAGGCTATACCCCGCCATCAAAATAATCATTAAAAATCAATGATTAATTATTAAGGCAGGTGCTCCGGGCGCCTGCTTTTTTCATCAGAAATGGCTTTTAAGATGAAGAAAATTTTAGCTTTGCTGGTTATCGCACCGATGCTGATTTCCTGTTCCGGCAGTAAGAAAGACCAGTTCAACGAAGCTTACGTAAAAGACACCAACGGATTCGATATTCTGATGGGTCAGTTTGCCCATAACATCGAGAATATCTGGGGTATGAACGAGGTACTGATCGCCGGTCCGAAGGACTACGTGAAATATAGCGATCAGTACTATACCCGCAGCCACATCAACTTTGATGCGGGTACCATTACTATCGAAACCATTTCTGGCACAGATCCGGCCACCAGCCTGCGTCAGGCGATCGTCAGCACCTTACTGGTCGGCGATGATCCGGGTAACGTAGACCTTTATTCTGACGCCAATGACATTCAGATCAGCCGTGAACCCATGCTTTACGGACAGGTCCTCGACAATACTGGTCAGCCAATCCGCTGGGAAGGCCGTGCGTCCAGCTTTGCCGATTACCTGATCCAGAATAAGCTGATGCGCCGTCAGTCTGGCATGCATGTGATTTACTCCGTGACAATCCAGATGGTGCCAAACCACCTGAATCAGCGTGCGCACAAATATCTGCCGATGATCCGTGAAGCATCAGCTAAATATGGTGTCGACCAGTCATTAATACTTGCGATTATGCAGACCGAATCCGCATTCAACCCGTATGCAGTGAGTAACGCCGATGCACTGGGATTAATGCAGGTTGTGCAACACTCTGCCGGGGCTGATGTCTTTAAAGCCGAAGGGAAATGGGGTAAACCGAGCCGAAGCTATCTGTTTGATCCACAAAATAATATTAATACCGGTACGGCATATCTGGCCATGCTGCAAACGACTTATCTGGGGAACATCAGTAACCCGACGTCACGCCGTTATGCGGTAATTACCGCGTACAATGGCGGTGCTGGCAGCGTATTACGGGTCTTCTCCAGCAATAAAACGCAGGCGTTTAATATCATCAACAATATGGCACCGGGTGACGTGTACGATACATTAACGACCCGACATCCGTCCGCCGAATCACGCCGCTATCTGTACAAAGTGAACAATACTCAGCGCAGCTACCGTCGCGTAGACTAACGTTCAGAGTACTGCCGCTCCTCGTGAAACGGGGAGCGGCAGACGATCACTTAGTTCTGAGCCTGGAATTTTCCGTTTCCAAGGTCATCGATAATATTGTTCATCCGGTCCTCTGTCAGATGATAATAACGGATAGAGAATGCAGTAATCAGATAAAAAATTGCCGGTAAAACAGTAAATAAAATCAGTACGCCCCGCACCGCTTCAGGTGTTTGTTGCTCCACACCGGCCTGATAACCAAACCATGCCAATCCCCATCCCGTCAGTGCACCGCCAATCGCCACACCCAGCTTGATCACAAAGATATTAGCGGCGATGTTCATCCCCGTAATACGGCGCTGTGTTTTCCATTCTCCATAATTGTTTGCATCGGTAATCATTGACCATTGCAACGGGGCATTGATCCCCTGCAATAAATTGAGAACGATATGCACGATAAATGCCGGGATCCAATAGTCTGTTGGTAAAATAAAGAAAAGTAATCCTGCCAGTGCACTTAATATATTAACCCACACAGATGCACGTATTTTGCACATCCATGTTCCCAATTTTTTGGCAAATAAACTTCCCACAACAGCAGCGATCGTTGTCGCAATCATGAATATTGAAATAATCCCGCTGCCCTGATGAAGAACATATTGCACAAAGTAAACTAATAAACTGCCGCGAACGACAACACCGCACAACATGGCAAGATTATAAACGGAAAGAATTCGCCACTGGTCATTTTGTAAAAGAACACGAACATCCCGCAGAATATTCATATTTTCTTCTTTCACGGGAGTAATACGTTCACGCGTTGTCAGGAAACAAACGAAAAACATCAGGCAGCCAATGGCACCGAAGATGCCCATCGCCCACTGCATGCCGCTCGCCCGGTCTGCCGGTGAGATAAAATCGGCTAACGGTAAGATCAGCGCCGTGCCCATGGCGCCACCAATAGGCGCAATGGCAAAACGCCAGGATTGCAGGGAAAGATTGTCTTGCGGATCCGCCGTAATCGCAGCACCTAACGAGCAATATGGAATATTGATTGCGGTGTACATTATTGTCATAAAAATATAAGCAAACACCGCATAAACGATTTTACCGGTTTGTTCAAAGTCAGGCGTTGAATAAACCAGTACACAACTTACGGCAAAGGGGATACAAATGATCAGTAACCAGGGACGGAATCTCCCCCAACGGCTTTTAGTCTGGTCGGCAATAGCCCCCATAATAGGGTCAGTAATAGCATCCAGAATTCTGACCAGTAAGAAAAGCGTTCCCATTACTGCGGGAGGCAGACCATAAATATTTGTATAGAAGTAAGCCAGAATAGCAACAGAGGAATCAAAAACAATGTGACTGGCTGCATCACCTAATCCAAACCCCAGTTTTTCTCTGACAGTGATCTTTTCAGTTAATGCTGACATGCAGTCACCTTTATTAAAAGAGAGTCCTGCATTAGTTATAATTCTTCAAAACCACTCTGAGTATTCTGATTTCTCACTTATGTTTTATGCTTTTAATCAACTGTGACGCAGGTATCTCTAATGCAGCGGCTCGTTTCACATATATTCGAGCTATATCACAATATTTCACTGCCTGAGAAAAATGCCCGTCACAAGACGGGCACTCCTTATTTTTATTCAGCGAGTACGTATCCCATAACCCGCTTCCAGCCGACCGGTTTTTTCTCGATATAGACCCCCTGAAGTTCAGGGGAGAAGCCCGGCAGCAGATTGATGCCCTCTTCCAGCGCCATAAAATAGCGCTGCACAGCCCCACCCCACAGCTCGCCAGGCACCACGCACAGTACGCCCGGCGGATAAGGTAATGCTCCTTCTGCTGCGATACGGCCTTCAGCATCACCAATGGCCACAAGCTCGATGTTGTCGCGGATAAACTCGTTGTGCGCGTCCTGTGCGTTCATCACCACTTTTGGGAAGCTTTTCTCGCGGAACATCTCTTTTTGCAGCTCCTTCACATCGAAGCTGACGTACAGATTATGCATTTCCTGACAAAGCTGGCGGATCGTGTAATTGCGGTACCGGTCTTCGTTTTTACGATAAACCGTTGGCAGCACTTCACTGAGCGGGGCATCTTCTTCGATGTACTGCTCAAAGCGCACCAACTCCTCCACCAGCAACTGCATTTTGGCCGGCGTTTCGGCTGGCGTCAGCAAAAACAGAATCGAGTTCAGATCGCATTTCTCCGGCACGATACCGTTTTCGCGTAAATAGTTCGCCAAAATGGTCGCCGGTATGCCGAACTCCGTATATTTGCCACTGGAAGCATCGATCCCCGGCGTAGTCAGCAGCAATTTGCACGGGTCGACAAAATACTGCTTCTCAGCATAACCGGAGAAGGCATGCCAGCTTTCACCCGGCACAAAATCGAAGAAACTGACGTCGTTAGCCATCTCATTGGTTTCATGATCCTGCCAGCGCCTGCCGCCCACAACCGGCGGAACGAACGGCAAAATCATGGAGCATTGGTCGAGCAGCATTTTGCGGGTTTCTATGCCAAGCTTCACGCATTCCATCCACATATGTTTTCCACTGCCACCGGCGTGGATACGCGCATTAACGTCCAGTGCGGCAAACAGCGGATAAAACGGACTGGTAGAAGCGTGCATCATAAAGGCATTGTTGAGCTTTTTATGGCTGCAATGGCGCTTCTGGCCTTTGATGTGATTGTCTTTTTTATGGATCTGCGAGGTTTGTGAAAAACCTGCCTGCTGTTTGTGAACTGACTGTGTGACGATAATACCGGGATCATTCTCGTTAAGTTCCAGCAACAGCGGTGAGCACTCTTTCATCATTGGGATGAATTGCTCGTAGCCTACCCATGCGGAATCAAACAAGATGTAATCACACAAATGACCAATTTTATCGACCACCTGGCGCGCGTTATATACGGTACCGTCATACGTGCCGAGCTGGATAATCGCCAGGCGGAACGGACGTTTCTCACCCGCCCGGTGTGGCGCGACATCTTTAATTTGCTTACGCAGATAGGTTTCATCAAAACAGGCCGCATCAATACCGCCAATAAAGCCAAACGGGTTACGCGCCGTTTCGAGATATACCGGCGTTGCCCCCGCTTGTAACAGCGCACCATGATGATTGGATTTGTGGTTGTTGCGGTCAAACAGCACCAGATCATCACGGGTCAGCAATGCATTCGTCACAACTTTATTGGCAGCAGACGTGCCGTTCAGCACGAAATAGGTTTTATCTGCATTGAACACTTTGGCCGCATACTTTTGAGCATCTTTAGCCGAACCTTCGTGGATCAGTAAATCGCCCAGCTTGACGTCTGCATTGCACATGTCAGAACGGAAAATATTCGGGCCGTAGAAATCATAAAACTGGCGCCCTGCCGGATGGCGACGGAAAAACTCCCCACCCTGATGCCCGGGACATGCGAAGGTGGCGTTTTCCATTTCGACGTACTTTTTCAACGTATCGAAAAACGGTGGAAACAGCGCTTCTTCATAAGCCTGCGCAGCCGATTCAATCTGCGCGGCATAAAATGCCTGATTAGCGTCAGATAGGGTGATCACGCCTTTGAGCACCGGTAAAAACTCCGGCGAAACCTGCTCAGTTCCCTGCACGGCAACAAACGCGGGGATCCCAAACCCCAGAGTTTCTATCTCCGCCAACCGGCCATGATTCAGATCACCAACAGAAATAATGATGGCTGCCACATCGGCGTAATCCGCACGACGCAAGTCAACGACCAGACGCGCGGTCTGGAGATAAGGGGCGACGGAAGCGCTGGCTGCAAGTTTTAAGTGTTTCATTGAGACTCTCAAACGGTTAAGTAAGAGGGTGTGCCAGAGGGCACGGCAATAGGCTGGTTCATACGTCTTAAAAACAGAGTGCGCAGAGTCCAGCCCGGCAAATGACGTTGGCAAGAGCAAGATATCGAGTGTGACGGAACAATGCCGTGAGGGCAAAGCGGTAACAAATCGAGTTTCAGGCCCGGCCACGTCTGATAGACAACAGTAAAATCAGAGGACTGCTCTGTGTTAATTCTCTGTTTTTAATAATGTCTAACAGCGAGCAAACGGTAGCCTTACCGCATGAAAGGATCTGCAAAAGGAGGAAAACTGAAATCGTGGTGTTTACAGCACCCGGAGATCAACATCAGAGTATTTTTGCACTGACAAACAGTGCGATGTGATAAACCAGCCATGCCGCAACCCTCTTGAGCTGTCGCGTGAAAACGGGATCAGAGTTGTTTAATAAATCGGCGCAATAATGGCATCTTTTCCCCCCCTGTTCAACCCTGAACGTTGCGCGAATTTCTTACAGAATGCGTCAATATCCGCCGCAAAAAATTCATCTCTGTACACACGGTTTCAGGTCAACTGACGGGTTCTGTCAGTTAAATCGACAAATCGACGTAAAAAGCATCATTCAGATGATGAACCCCACTGTTGTCACAAAAAGCCGTTGACGACACATGCCCAATACGGTTTAATGCGCCCCGTTGCCCGGATAGCTCAGTCGGTAGAGCAAGGGATTGAAAATCCCTGTGTCCTTGGTTCGATTCCGAGTCCGGGCACCAAATTTAAAGAAACCAGCTTAACGGCTGGTTTTTTGCTTTCTGAGGTACGGACTCTCCATCGAACTCCGTTCGATTATTCGTCTCATACTGAGACTCACCTCTTCGGGGCCAGCGCAAGCGCTGTACAAAGCCGCTTCGCAGCATTGTCCGAGTCCGGGCACCAAATTCATATCAACGGACCTCCACGGAGGTCCGTTTTTGCGTTCTGAGCCCGCCGAAATCAGCACGTCTACAATATGTTAATTCCACCCAACTCAATCAACTTCAACCCACATCAAGTACCTTGCGAGGGTACAACTGTGGGTATAGTTGCAAGCGCACCCGTTTTAGTCCCACGCACTTTTTGAGATTTCCGGGGTTTCAGCCATCAGCCGGTACTCTTCCGGCGTCAGGTTGTTCAGGGATTCATGAGGCCGCTCGCCGTTATATTCAGTCAGCCAGCGCTCCGTAATTTCCCGCGCCTCATTCAGGGTTCTGAACAGATAAAAATCCAGTATCTCCGTCCGGTATGTCCGGTTAAAACGCTCGATAAACGCATTCTGCGTCGGTTTTCCCGGCTTGATAAATTCCAGCAACACACCATGTTCTTCGGCCCATCGCGCCAGTGCCAGTGAAACCAGTTCTGGCCCGTTATCCATATGCATCTTCATCGGATATCCACGGTTTGCCACTATCCTGTCCAGCACCCGGACGACGCGCTGCGCCGGGATATTCAGGTCAATTTCAATAGCCAGCGCTTCACGGTTAAAATCATCAACGACGTTGAAAGTCCGAAAACGTCGGCCACATGTCAGCGCATCGTGCATAAAATCAATCGACCAGCTTTGGTTGAGCGCTTCCGGCGTTGCCAGCGGGGCTGGATTGCGCACCGGAAGGCGTTGTTTACCCTTGCGACGAAAATTCAGTTTTAGCAGACAGTAAATCCGGTGTACACGCTTGTGGTTCCAGACGTGGCCCTGCCTGCGAAGCACATGAAAAAGCTTCTTAAATCCGTAGCGGGGGTAGCGTTCAGCCGCCTCAGTCAGCCTCTGGATCACCGCTTCATCACGTCGCATATCCGGTTGATAACGAAACACCGTCCTGCTCAGCGATAACGTCCTGCACGCCTGGCGTAAGCTCATGGCAAATTGTGCTGTCAGATAGCTGACAAGCTCACGCTTTATCGCTGGTTTTAAAGCTTTTTTTCAATAACGTCTTTCAGCGCCCGGCATTCCAGACTGATATCGGCAAACATCTGTTTGAGGCGACGATTCTCGTCCTCAAGATCTTTGATCTTTTTGATATCAGCGGCTTCCATCCCGCCATATTTCGCCTTCCAGTTGTAGTAGCTGGCTTCGGAAATAGCGGCCTCGCGACACACATCTTTGACGGTCCTGCCCGCTTCGACTGATTTCAGGACGGCAATGATCTGGTGCTCGGTGAATCGGATTTTACGCATAGCGATCTCCTCAGGTGGACATAATCAGTATGTCGGAAGATCTCTAAAAGTGAATGGGCCGTTTTATCGGGATACTTACACTTGCAGTAATAGTTAAATGAAATTAGTTTGTAATTATTACGATTTGATTAAGATTTAATTTCCGTAAAATGACAAAAATGAACAATTATCTCTTTGCACTTCAAATCCTCCTATTAACTCCATTTTTACTGGGGTGAAATTAAGTCAACAGTTATTTATAGTAATAACAATACATTATTGGCATTACTTTAAAACAATTTATAACAAACTCTTACCTGGTCCAACCGAGATATATTTATTAAACGATACAACAAATACTTTTTCATACGACTCAAGCCAACTCTAAAAGGTAGATCTGTAGTGGCCAATTTTCATTGGCCACTACAATCGTTTCTGTCAGCTTACCGAACAGCTGACACCGGAACGTCCCCCGCCCGGCAGTACCTTCAACCCGAAAGACGATGGTACGTTTCCGGCCACATCCTGGAATGGGACTTCCAAAATAGTGGCTCAGGACATCATCCTTACAGGCTCACCGGGCCAGAGGTGAGCCTGTAAATCATCAGACAGGGCAGGTATTTCTAATCCCCTTCGAAAGAAACCAGCCGGTTTATATTATCGAGAAGATTTTTCATCATTCCGAATGCCATATTGACACTATTGATACTGTAAAAAAGAACAACGTCATTCCTCATGAGATATTCTCTGAAAGACGGATCCGCCAGTATTTTTTGGGCCTCCTGGCTGCTTTGACTAAAATGCCTGCAATTATTGAGATACAGCTCCATCGAATGATATTCACCGGTGGCGAGCTGGTTCATTAAAGCCACCATTTGTTCAAATGTCTCAATCAGGACTTCATGTTTGACAAGATGTTCTGACGGTTGCTGAGCCATTTCCATCGAGATTCTCCCTGTTTCAGACTGTTTTACTTCTGCCAGTAAATTCTGTCAGAAGCTTTGCCAGTCAGGAGTATCCGTTACGGGTTGTCGCGTTTTTTGCCCAAGTCCCGCAAGTGAAGGCTGAGCCTGACGGGCAGAGGCATGCGAGCCCTGACCTGCTTCCCTGACCCTGAATTCTGCGACAAGCCTTGCAAGACTGTCCGCCTGCTCCTGTAATGAACGGGAGGCTGCAGACGCTTCTTCAACCAGGGAGGCGTTTTGCTGAGTGACGTCATCCATCTGGTTTACGGCCTGATGGACCTGTGAGATCCCCTGGCTTTGCTCCATAGCGGCTGCGGCGATCTCGTTCACCAAATCAGTGACCTGTCTGATGGCATTTCCCATACCCGTCATATTATCCCCGACATCCCCTGCCTGAACGGCACCTGCTTCTATAAGGGTGTAGGAAACATCAAGCAGTTCTTTGATTTCCCGTGCCGCGCTGGTGGAACGTTGCGAAAGATTTCTGACCTCGCCGGCGACGACGGCAAAACCTTTACCATGTTCACCCGCACGGGCCGCTTCAACAGCAGCGTTTAACGCCAGAATATTGGTCTGGAAAGCAATGCCCTCAATCAGCGTGATAATTTCAGTCACCTTGCGGGAGCTGCTGCGGATATCACCCATCGTCGTCAGCATTTTTTGCAATGATGACGCACTTTTTTCCGACAAGGTGTTCATGTTACCGGCTAACTGGCTGGCCTGACGCGTGTTATCAGCAGTCTGACGTACGGTTTCGCTGAGCTGTGTCATGCTGGCTGCCGTTTCTTCCAGAGAAGCCGCCTGCTGTTCGGTTCGCGAGGAAAGATCCTCATTTCCGGCAGCAATTTGCGCGGAAGCACTGCTGACCGACTGAGAAGCGCCCCCCACTGACAACAGCGCAGCGGAAACGCGCTGCATGAGAGAGTTGAATGCGTGAGCCATATTTCCCACTTCATCATGTCGGCTGGCATCAGCACTGACGGTGAGATCAAGATTATCACTGGCACTCTTCATGATATCGCCAATAGCCAGAAGGCTTTTACGCACCCGTAAGATAGTGGTCAGCCCCAGAATGCCCAGCAACAAGATGGCGACGGTCACGCCAGCCCCAACACCCCACATTGTTTCGTGGAAAATAGAACGGTTGGTCATCCGCAGGCCTTCTCCGATATTAATGTTAAGGGTCAGCTGCTTTTGATAATTCTCAACCATCTTGCGGATTGCCTCGCCAATGCCCTTATCTCCTTCTATCAGGCCCAGCGTCACATCGTCCTCATGCGCGCGGGAAGCGGCCAGAAACGCCGGGAGATTGTCCTCAACTTTGCGAATGTAATCAGAAGCCACATGGGTCAGCCTCTCGTCTTCATTACTCGAAATATCGTGCTCCAGGTAATACTGCGTCTGGGATTTTATTCCCTCGATGTTTTGCTGGATGAGTGCTTCAACCGGCGGCATTTTGCTGTTGTCAGTCTGGCTTTGGTGTTTGTAAAGCGTGAGTGAAAGTTTGTTGCTTTGATCGATGAGCTGGCTGAGATGTTTTATGGAAGGGATCGCGTTGACCTGTACCTCCTCAAAGCGGGATTGAAAACCCGAAATGAGCAAGATGGCAGCAATGCCCAAAGCAATGAGTGCCGCAGATAACAGTGTGAACGTCAGCAAAAGACGCTGGGTTATGTTCATTTTTTCTCCTGAATTGTAAGAAGTACTCATATAAAAAATGAGGCAGATGGTGAAATGAGAATATCGGCAAACTTTGGACAAACGTTAATTAAACTGATCTAATTCAATAATTTACGTTAAAATCCATATAACTTTAGTTTCAAGTAATCTCAACTACTCAAGAAAACCTGCTCATTCTTACTCTTCAGAAATTAATATTTCCCGGCAAATAGCCGCACTGAATTACCGGAGTCAGTTTTACGCGCTGATCCGGCATCGCCGTGCAGGATTGGGTTAGCGGGGCGTCACGTAACGGGCAATCTGAGCTTTCAAAGACAAGCTCGCAAAGGCCTTTTTTACAGGCACAGTGCAAACTCGATAAGGAAGATGAATGTATTGAGGAAAAACGGGTATGGCAGCATCAGCATACACAACGGCCATCCGGCCAGATTCAAAATACCTTTCGCCATATCAGGTCGCGTATTACTGCCCGGGTCCGGGTTCCATCCAGGTGCTTTTAAAATCAAACCATCCCAGATTGTTCAGATGGATACCCTGCGCCTGCTCCGGCCCTTTGAGGCGCATCCAGTGATGAAATAACGGTTGTAACCACCCTTGCCCGATAACGTTTTGTGTTAGCTGATTCGCGCTGAGGGAGCCTTCACGCCACTGTTTTTGCCATGCGTTGAAAATGTCCGGATTACCGCCGGAAATAGAATGCTGCAACAGCGGCATTCCTGACAGCCATGCGCCGACATTCCACGCCTCAGGCACCGGGAAATTAACCGTGCCCAGCCAGAGATCGGCCTCGCCCTCCCCTTTGGCCCACTGTTCATAGTCGAGTTGCACAATCTCCAGGTGAACCCCTTCCCCTCCGAGGATTTTTTGCATTTGTTCGACGAGCATCGGATATTCAGGATGTTGGCGGTGGTAAGCCAGCCGGAGCACTGCCGGAAGGTTCCCGGGCGCTTCATGGCTGAACGGATGTACAACATCTCCGCTTTCCAGGCTATGGAACCAGCCCGGCAACAGGCTGATTGCGGGAACCCAAAATGGCCGGACAGGCTCGATAAAATGCTGTACCAGCAAATATGGATTCAGTTTTTCGCGGATCCATCGCCGGCATTCAATCGTCTGCCAGCGGGGTGAACGGGCGTCACACAGCAAAAAATAGCCGCCTTGTTCAAGGAACATCTCTTGTGAAAAATCTGAAGGTTTGCCACTCAGGCTTGCCGCCAGCCCGGAGGCATAATCGATATCGCTGAGGCTGGAGCTTAACCACGCAGAGGGAACAGGGAGATCAGGTTTGCGTAAATCGTGATGATCAGGTGCCAGATCGGGCCAGATAATCACTTCCACTTCGTCAAGCAATCCTCTGAAACCGAAGTAGTTATCAAATGCGCACATCCGCAAATGCCACTCATCGTTATCACATACCCGGTAAGGCCCGGTTCCCACCGGATGCGAGGAGAAATCAACCCGCGAACCATGGTCGGCAGGCAGGATCATCGCGGCAGCATCCGTCAGTAACTGGGGTAAAAGCTCATCAGGCTGAGTCAGTTCAATCAGAACGCTCAGCGTCCCTTGCTCAGTCACCTGCCTGATATGCGAAAACAGCGGCAGACGCGCACTGCGCATTAATGAGACCACAACATCCTGGCTGGTCAGTCCCCGTCCGTCGTGAAACTGCACTCCGGGGCGCAGGTAAAAGCGCCAGTGAAGGGGGTCAATGTTATGCCAGTAGTGCGCCAGATCTTTTTCAACATTTCCGCTTTCTTCACTGATGCGGGTCAGGCCATTAAACAGCTGCCTGACCAGGTGAAGCTCTGAGCGGCGCAGCGGAGTGCCGGGATAGAGATTAAGCATCGTGCGGTAATAAGGAACCCGCAACGACTGATAATCATCACGCACGTTGTAGCCCAGCCTGGCACGCAACAAGGATGCGACCAGATTTTTTTCATTACCCAGCAAGCTGGCGGCACCGCTTAAATCACCGATATCCAGCAAATGTTCCGCTTTTCCCAGTAGCAGCTGGTGCTCATTGCTCAGCAAAATAAGCCGGGCCTTATGGCCACGCCCCGGGCTGGCGTGCCATTCCAGCCACCCTGCTTCCTGCATCTTCACCAGCATTGCCCGCATATGGCGCTTGCTGCAACAAAGCGCGTCGGCAAGCACCTGCAAAGTTGTGATGGCATCCCGCTGCGGATAGAGCGCCAGCAGCCGCCGGTAATGTTGTTCGAGTCGTCGCCCGTTCATAAAAGAGGAACCTTCAGAGAAAAAACTCAGCAGTTTTTAATCTCATCTTTTTAGTCCATTATTTTGGGGACGGCAAGATCTAACGCGCTGAAAGCAGATAACGGAGCATCACTGCAGCGATATTTCCCCACCCGACCGGTGAATGTCGCTATTGGATAACATTATTATTTCCGGATAAAGCCATGACACAACATCTTAATAAAGACACCACAATCTGTATGTCACTTGCGGCACGGCCAAGTAATTTTGGCACCCGTTTTCATAATTACCTTTACGACGCCCTGGATCTGGACTTTCTTTATAAAGCCTTTACCACCACGGATTTATCCGCGGCCATTCAGGGGGTCAGGGCATTAGGGATCCGGGGTTGTGCAATTTCAATGCCTTTTAAACAAGAATGTATTGCACTGGTTGATGAACTGGATGCGTCGGCAAAGGCAATTAATTCAGTCAATACTATTGTTAATACCGGCGGACATCTGAAAGCTTATAATACTGATTATATCGCCATCGCGACTTTGCTAAAACAATATCAGGTCTCACCTGAGCTGAGCTTCGCTTTACGTGGCAGCGGCGGCATGGCAAAAGCGGTGGCGTGTGCGCTAAAAGATGCCGGTTTTAAACGAGGCTATATTATCGCGATAGATGAACTCAGCGGGCGCAATCTGGCGGAGTTCTGCGGTTATGAATGGCGTCCGGACATGGAAGGCTTACAGCCTGAGTTATTAATTAATGCAACCCCTATCGGCATGGCGGGCGGCGAAGACGCCGATAAATTATCGTTTACGCCACAGGAAGTTGATATTGCCAAAGTCATCTTCGATGTTGTTGCCCTGCCGGAACAAACACCGCTGATTTGCTATGCCAGAGAAAAAAATAAAAAAGTCATCACCGGCTCTGAGGTTTTTGCTATTCAGGCTGTTGAACAGTTTGCTCTTTATACCGGTGCCAGACCTTCAGAAGAACTCTTTAAAAAGGCGGCAGCGTATTCCAGACAATAAAAACGGAGATAAATTAAGACCCATAAAAAAGATAAAACATCTTATTCAGAAAAATAAAAACCAGCCTTACCCACAAACTTTATTAAAATATAAGGCGTACCCTATGAGCAAACGTATTATTGCCGTCACTGCTTGTCCTACCGGTGTGGCGCATACTTTTATGGCTGCTGAAGCCCTCCAGATCGCAGCAACTCAACAAGGCGACTGGATCAAAGTCGAAACACGGGGCTCCGTTGGAGCCAAAAATGCACTCACGGAAGCGGAAATACAGGACGCTGATGTGGTCATCATTGCGGCGGATATTGAGCTGGATTTATCCCGTTTTCATGGAAAGAAGGTTTACCGGACCAGCACCGGTGCGGCGTTAAAAAAACCGGCTCAGGAGATTGCCCGCGCGTTTGAATCTGCCACACTTTTTGAGGCCGCAGGTTCTCATTCCGGGGCATCAGCCAGATCAGAATTACCCGGCGTTTATAAGCATCTGATGACGGGAGTATCCCATATGCTCCCCCTGGTTGTCGCAGGCGGGCTGTGCATCGCGCTGTCATTTGTTTTTGGCATTCAGGCATTTAAAGAGCCAGGCACTCTGGCGGCGGCTTTGATGCAAATCGGTGGCAAAGCGGCATTTGCCCTGATGGTGCCCGTATTAGCCGGTTTTATTGCCTTTTCGATTGCTGACCGCCCCGGTCTTGCACCCGGCCTGATTGGAGGGATGTTGGCCACAACCAGCGGAGCCGGTTTTTTAGGAGGCATAGTGGCCGGTTTTCTCGCAGGCTACGTTGCCCGATATATTGCCCGGGCCATCACTCTGCCTCAGTCGATGGAGGCATTAAAACCGGTGCTGGTGATCCCGCTGCTGGCGTCTCTGGTCACCGGGCTGGTTATGATATATGTCGTTGGCGGCCCGGTGGCCGCGGTCATGACGGGGCTGACTAATTTCCTGGCGGGCATGACGACAGCCAACGCGGTATTACTGGGGATCCTTCTGGGGGCGATGCAGTGTTTTGACCTGGGTGGACCGGTAAATAAAGCGGCGTATACATTTGGCGTCGGGCTGCTGGCCTCACAATCCTACCAGCCAATGGCAGCCATCATGGCCGCAGGGATGGTGCCCGCACTGGGTATGGGCGTCGCCACCTGGATAGCAAAATCGAAATTTTCACAGCAGGAGCGCGAGGCGGGTAAGGCTTCTTTTGTCCTCGGGTTGTGCTTTATTTCTGAAGGAGCAATCCCGTTTGCGGCACGCGATCCCATGCGGGTGATCCCTTCAACGATGGCCGGGGGCGCGCTGGCCGGTGGATTATCCATGTTCTTTGGTTGCACGCTGATGGCCCCGCATGGCGGATTATTTGTTCTGGCTATCCCGCATGCGGTGGGGCATGTGCTGATGTACCTGCTGGCAATTATTGCCGGGACTGCCATGACAGGAATTATGTATGCGGCGTTAAAACCCGCGGTTCAAACAGAGCTGTCTCCGACCGTCTGACCTCCCGTTGCACTAAAAATTGAGATAAAAAAAGCCGAAGAATGTGTGTGCATTCTTCGGCTTCTTATATCCGGTGATTCGGTGGGATCAAAAGACGTCATCCATACAATTTCAGCCGGGCAGCCTCTTTGGCGGTGGTAAGATCCGCCTGCACCATCTCGATGACTAAATCCCGCAATGACGTTTCCGGCACCCAGCCCAGCTGCCGACGGGCTTTGGTTGGGTTCGCTGAAACCTGGCTGATTTCTTCAGGGCGGATGAAACGAGGATCAATCGCCACAACCACATCTCCGACTTTCAGCGCGGCAGCAACCGGGCTGATGATGGCGGCAATCACACCTTTTTCTTCCAGCCCTTTACCGACAAACCGCAACTTTATCCCTAACGCCAGCGCGGCGAAAGTGACAAACTGACGCACCGTATATTGCACGCCCGTCGCAATGACAAAATCCTCGGGTTTAGCCTGTTGCAGCATCAGCCACTGCGTTTTGACGTAATCCCTGGCATGCCCCCAGTCGCGCAGGGCATTCAGATTGCCAAGATAGAGACACCCTTCGAGCCCCTGCGTAATATTCGCTAAACCACGGGTAATTTTACGGGTGACAAAATTTTCACTACGGCGGGGAGATTCATGATTAAAGAGAATGCCATTGCAGGCATACATACCGAAAGTCTCCCGATAATTCACGGCCGCCCAAAAATCGCATATTTGCGCCACGGCAGCCGATGACGGAGGATTGAACGTCACCATTTCGTTTATCGTCATTCCCTTAACCAGACCGCATAATTCGGAAGATGAAGCATGATAATAGCGGGTACTGTGTTCAAGCCCTTGTGCACGGATTGCTTCCAGCATTCTCAATGCGCTGATCCCCGCACCATGAGCCGGGTGTTCCGAAAATGCAGGTTCGATAATCACAGGCTCCGCAACATCCAGATTATAAATTTCATCGGGCCGGAGAGTGGCAAGTAAATCATCCAGCCCTTGCGCATTTTCTCCGTGGCAGTCATGAAACGATAAATGAGGATTGTGCGGGCGCTGAACCTCGCCGACAGATTCCGCAGATTGCGTATAATGCAGATTGACGCCGTGAACTTTATAGCCTTTTTTTAATAAAAGCTCAGTCAGATACGACCCATCCTGCCCGGTTATGTTGGTAATGAGTGCAACTTTAGACATATAAAGTCCTTTGATTACAATTTAACATCCGCATCAAACTGAATGCCCGATTATAATTGCAAAGTCATTGAGTATAAGATGAGTTAAAAATGCAAAGACGAGATAACCTTAAATAAATTTTTTTAAATGAAGATTAATAAACAACTTTTTTATGCTCGTTAAAATCTTGCCACTTCGTTTTGATGTACACATCTAACTCCTGATGGAATCTTTGCGCAGAGAATTTTAATGCATTCTCACGGCAATTAGACGGCAGGATGGAATCCTTAACCATTTCAAACTGGCGTACAGCCTGTAACAACGAAGCGACAGTCTGTTCAGTGAAGAAAACGCCGGTAGGGTTAGACTCACCGTAAGGCCTGATAGTTTCAAGAACGCCTCCTTTACCAAACGCAATAACCGGCGTCCCGCTGGCCTGAGCTTCTACCGGCGTAATACCAAAATCTTCTTCTGCCGCAAAAACAAATGCTTTTGTCCGGCGCATGTAATCTTGCATCACATCATCAGGCTGATAGCCGAGTATTTCGATATTTTTACCCGCCTTCGATTTTATTTTAGCCATTTCGGACCCATCACCGATCACTACCAGCTTTTTATCTGGCATTTGGCTGAACGCCTCAACGATGAGATCTATCCGCTTATAAGGCACCATGCGGGAAGCCGTAAAATAGAAATCTTCTTTATTTTCCTGCAAAGTAAATCGTTCAACATCAACAGGGGGATAAATCACATCGGCATCACGCCCATAGACCTTTTTTATTCTGCGGGCAATGAAATGGGAATTTGCAATAAAGTGATCAACGCCGTTGGCAGTCCGGTAATCCCACATCCTGATTTTATGTAAAAACCAGCGTGCGAGCTTGCCTTTTAGCCCTTTGTTCAGCCCGGTCTCCTTCAGATACTGATGCTGAAAATCCCATGCATAACGGATCGGCGAGTGAACATAGCTGATATGCAACTGGTCAGGACCGGTAAGAACGCCTTTTGCGACCGCATGACTGCTGGAAAGGATAATATCGTGCCTCGTCACATCAAGCTGCTCAATCGCCAGGGGCATTAAAGGCAGATACTGTTGGTATTTTGTTTTGGCAAAAGGTAATCGTTGAATAAAAGAGGTTTGGGACTCTTTGCCATAAAATAATTTTCGTGAGTCATCTGAAAGAAAGTCAACAACAGAATAAATGTCAGACTCCGGATATAACCGGATAAATTCCGCAATCACTTTCTCAGCCCCTGCATATGTCACCAGCCAGTCAGCAATAATCCCTACACTTACGTCACGTGACATAATTTAAAACCCCATGAATATGATTTTGATTGTATTTATAAAAATAAAGCAATAAAAAATCGAGTGATTAAAAATGAGCAACATACCTCTAGTGAAAAAGGAATATTGCCCACTTAGACAAAAGCCCGATAATTACATACTACGAAGTATAGAAAGGATCCGTCTGGTTTGTTCCTGCATTAACTTACTGTTCGCCCTTGATTCTACATTGAGCCTGACAACGGGTTCAGTATTAGAGCTGCGAAGATTAAAACGCCACTCATCAAACTCCAGGCTGATACCGTCTGTGTGATCAACGTTAAGCGCTTCATTTTCATACATAGCCAGTACTCTGGCAATCGATTCGCCCGGTTGCGGAAGGTAACTGTTAATTTCGCCCGAAGCGGGGTATGCGGTGATCCGATCATTAATTAACTGCCGTAGAGACTTCCCTTTGACATGCAATAGTTCAGCAACCAACAACCACGGGATCATTCCACTGTCGCAATAATAAAAATCGCGAAAATAATGATGGGCACTCATCTCTCCGCCATAGACGGCGTTTTCCTGACGCATACGTTCTTTAATAAATGCGTGCCCGGTTTTCGACATAACAGGAATACCGCCCGCGCCAGTCACTATATCAATAGTATTCCAGCTTAAGCGTGGATCATGAATAATCCGGGAGCCGGGATTTTTTTCCAAAAAAGCATCAGCCAGCAAACCAACGATATAGTAGCCTTCAATAAAATTGCCCGCATCATCGAACAGGAAACACCGGTCAAAATCGCCATCAAACGCGATGCCCATATCGGCTTTATGTTTAATGATTGCGTCAGTCGTATCCTGCCGGCACTCAGGTAACAGCGGGTTAGGGATGCCATGCGGAAAGGTACCATCAGGGCTATGGTGGACTTTAATGAACTCGACGTGCGCTCCGGCCTGAATAAACCGTTGTTCAATGGCATCAATCACATGTCCGGCAGCACCATTACCAGAATTAAATACCAGCTTCAGCGGACGCGTAAAATTCTTTAAATCGACAAAACTGAGCAGCTTATCGATATAGGCTTCCAATACCGAGGTTTGCTCATAACTCCCTCGTTTTTCCGGCTCAGCAGTGTCGAAATTATCAGCTTCAGCCAAAAGCTGAATATCGTGAAGCCCTGTATCTCCGCTGATAGGTTTGGATGCTTCCCGAACCAGCTTCATACCGTTGTAATTCATCGGATTATGGCTGGCCGTGACTTCTATTCCGCCATCCAGAGCCAGGTGGGATGTGGCAAAATAAATTTCCTCTGTTCCCGTCATGCCGATATCGACGACATCAGTGCCCGCATCCTGCAGACCTTTTGCCAGTGCCAGTTTCAGTGCTTCGCTGGTTAAACGCACATCGCCACCTAACACCATCTTTTTGGGTTTCAAATATTCGCCGTAAGCCCGACCAATTCTGTAAGCAATATCTTCATTGAGTTCGGCACCTAATTCACCGCGAATATCGTACGCTTTAAAGCAAGTCAATTTATCTGACATATTCCATCCTCAGATTAACAGCGACCATAATGATCTTTTATACGGATAATATCGTCATCTTCCAGATATGAGCCTGACTGAATTTCCAAAAGCTCCAGAGGAATTTTCCCCGGGTTCTCCAGCATGTGCTGGGTACCAATAGGAATAAAAGTCGATTGATTTTCAGTAAGCAGATAGTTTTTATCTTCCAGAATAACCCTGGCGGTACCAGAGAGTATGACCCAATGCTCTGCGCGGTGATGATGCATTTGCAGAGAAAACTGGCCACCTGGTTTAACCGTTATCCGGTTAACGTGATAACGGGCAGTATTCACCACATTATCATTGCGTCCCCAGGGTCGGTATGATTCACGATGCAAACGATATTCCCGGCGCTGGCTGGATTTTAAATATTCGACGACTTTCTTAACGTCCTGAACCTGTGATTTATCGATAACTAAGACAGCATCTTTAGTATTTACAATAACCAGATTATCTACACCAATAGCGGCAACTAATTTTTCATCCGTATTGATATAGCAATTGCTTGCATTATGAGTAAATACATCGCCGGACACGGCATTTCCTTCCGCCGTTTTATTGTTCACTTCCCACAGTGCCGCCCAAGACCCCACGTCATTCCAACCCGCGTCTAAAGGAACAACAATCGCATCCGTTGTTTTCTCCATCACAGCGTAATCAACCGACTCATCCGGGCAGGCAATAAAAGCCTCTTTATCCACACGGATAAAATCTTGCTGTTCATCAGAATGAGATGCCTCGATCGCTTTCAGACAAGCTTCGAGTATATCGGGCCGGTAAGTAGCCATTTCTTCGAGAAAACGTTTGGCACGGAATAAAAACATGCCGCTGTTCCAGTAATACTCGCCGCTCTCCAGATATTGCAGTGCCGTTGGTAAATCAGGCTTCTCGACAAACCGCCGAACCTGAAAAGCAGGTCCGGAACCGCCGCTGAATTCTGTACCTCGCTGTATATACCCGTATCCGGTTTCCGGCCCTGAAGGCACGATACCAAAAGTCACCAGCTTGCCCTGGTCGGCAAAAGGAATCGCATTCTGAACGGCCTGGTGGAAGGCCGCAGGGTTCTCGATTACATGATCAGCAGCCAGTACGAGCAATAACGGATCATAACCGTTATCGATAGCACTGAGCGCAGCAAGCGTAATGGCGGGAGCTGTATTGCGGCCAACGGGTTCGAGAATAATATTATTTGAAAGTTGGTTAATCTGTCTTAATTGTTCGGCAACCAGGAAACGGTGTTCTTCGTTACAAATAACCAGAGGTTCAGATACCTCAAAACCTTTTAATCGGCTTACTGTTTCCTGCAACATTGATTGTTCGCCATAAAGGCGAAGGAACTGTTTTGGATAAAGCTCACGGGACATCGGCCATAAACGACTGCCCGTGCCACCGGCCATAATGACTGGAAGGATCATGATTACCCTCTTATATAATGGCTTACCTCTACAGAAAAACCGGAATTGATGGGCTATTAAGAATTCCATTATTCAATAGCGGGAAAAGCCGGTATGACGCAAAAGCGTAAAGATTAAAGTGAATTAATTCTTTGAAAAAACATCACACGTATTTATTAATTTCTCTGCAAATTCGGCATGAAGATCCTTGTTCTTTATCGACGTGTTTATTCCAATTCTCCCATCAGAATATTTAAAATTCACGCTGGAATTCGCATGATTATCAACGTCAATTCTATTGAAGAAATCAAAAAGCCCGTCAAAACGACAGTTATCAACTTTATTTTTAAAACCACCATTAACAAAAATAACGGGCGTTCCCATAGCAAGACAAGGTAATGCGGTGTGAATGCGGGAGGTCACGACCAGTTTTGCATTGGCTAAGCGCTTTAGAAAATTATCAGCAAGCTCAAATCCTTCATTGGCCGATATATATTTTATAATCTGAGTTTCAAACTTTGCCTTGCTGAGCAGTTCATCTGTGAAATACTTCCTCAACACTTTATTCCTGTGCCTGAACTCAAAAGCCCTGCCATTTAATATTCTTTTCGCAAACCGCAACGGTTTTCTAATGAGCTCAGGCAAGGTCATCGAATCGTACATTACATCAATAAAATAAATATCGTCAGTGACGTTATCTCGCTTATATGTTTCGCCAAGCGTCAACGTCATACACCCGGAATAATAAGCATCTACACCTTTTTTAATGAGTAAATCCCGGGTGTAGAAATCCCGGCACCCGATAGGTTCATTTTGTTTAAAGTGCTCAATTGTCGCCGGGGTGAAAAATTCATCAGCAATTGTAGAGTTTATATGTATAGAAACATACAGCGGGCTAACCTTACTTGACGGAGGGAAGTTTTGTGGTATGTCCATATACCAGGCATTCATAATAATCTTAACATCGTCACCTTGATATGAGTTTAAATGGTCACGAGGAACAAAATAATTTACAGAAGGTAAAAACTGCCTTGCAGCGATACTCTGAACATAATCACCAAGATTAATCCAGTTACGCTTGACATAGATATCACTCTCATATGTCAGAACCCCAAACTTATTATTCATACCCCACCTTTTTAAAAGCAATAACGATTGAAATTAAAATCGTTTTTTTATTAATGCCGATATTCCCTGTCGTTCAACAGAGTTTATAGAAAAAATAGCAAGCATAACGGTAACAAAGATAAAATTAAACGCAGTAAGAATAATTAGCCCCCAGAGATCCCTTGCCAGGTAATAATTAACATAGTGACTAACGACAATTGAAATCAAAGCAACAAAAGCAAGACGTGGAAAATCATTGAATAAAAATACTTTAATACTTATCCCGGTCGCTCTGCTGACAAACATGACCCGAAAAAGAAGAAGAAATGCAGCACACGCTATCCTGGAAGAATACGATACGTAAATAGAAAATCCGGCTGCGTATAATAAAAAAGAGAGTACCAGAGAGGCGATCATAATGGATGATACTGTAACCTGATACGTTTTAAGGCGACCTATTGCATATATAGCGGTTATGTACGGACCAGACAAAGAGTCAATCAATATATAAATAACCACGATTTTTATCAGTTCAACCAGATAAGGTGGAGCCTGGTTCAGCCAGATCTTCACAATCACGTCAGCATCAATGAATACGGGTATTGCCGATATCAGAACAACAAATGCCGTTAGTTTACAGGATAATGACAGAAGTGAAGACACTTCATGTATATGACCAATTGAGTGCTGCTTAATTATTTGAGGGTTGATCGCTGTTTGCAATGTGCCAATAATACGATTAAAGGCGATGAGAATTTGCTCAGCCAGCCAAATTGAACCATTTGCAACGACGCCAACGAAATGGTAAGTAAGCAGTGCGATCCCTTGTGATAGCCCCACGACGCTCAGTGAACCTATCATGGACCACCCGGAGAATGAAAATATCTCTTTAATTAACGCTGAGTTGCCTTTTACTTTTAGGTTAATTTTACAGATTTCTAATCTTCTAATGCATAAAATAAAGTACGTAATAAAAACTAAAAAGTATCCTGCCAGAAGAAATAGTGCGTAGCTTACAATTTTGCTTTCAAAGCTCAGAAGTGTAAAAACAAAAACCATAAACCAGCGCTGAAAAGCATCAAAAACACCTATCTTTGCAAAAAGATCCATTTTTTCACAAGCAATCAATGCGGCCATGAAAGGCGTCTGCATTATCTGGAAAAGAAGAGAAACAACCGATATCTGATATACCCAAAAAACTTCCGTCATTCTATTCGCAGGAACGGTCAGCTTATGAATGAGAAACCACAATCCGAAGGTTTCCGCGACCGCCAGGATTAAAAGACATATCATTAAATGCACAATAATACTGGTGTTAAAAACGTTGTTGCTCCATTCATAATCCTCGCGCCCTAGCCCGACAGATAAAAACCTTTGTGTTGCCAAAGCAGAGACATTTTGGATGAATGAGAAAAGAATAATGATACTGCCAATGACACTGTATAAGCCAAAGTCATAGACCCCCAACGCTTTCAAAACCATACGTGATGTATAGAATGTCACAAACATAATAAGCAACATTCTTATATACAGCATCAGTGTATTTTTGGCCATCAACTTTTTATCAACCACGTAATAGTCTCTTGTGTTAGTGGTTCAATGAACAATAAATCATTTAGGTGATTTTTAGCAGAGCTAATATATTTATATCAATTCTAAATGCGAATTTATTTCGTGAGCCGTCTTTTCCCATGAATAACTATTTACATGCAGTAAACCTTTATTGATTAAATCAGTTCTTAATCTTTCATCATTGTTGACCCGATAAATAGCATCTGAGATTTCATCGATATTTTCAGGATCAACCAATAAGGCTGCATTTCCCGCAATTTCTCCTAAAGAAGTTGTCAAAGATGTAATCACAGGAACACCGCTCGCCATGGCCTCGAGAACGGGCAACCCAAATCCTTCATAAAAAGAAACAAAAATAAGTGCTTTCGCCCCTCGATAAACGTTGGGTAGTTCCTCATTTTTGATGAACCCCGTAAATATCACTCTATCTGAAAGCCCTAACGCTTTTATTTTATTTTTCATGAAATCATTTTCTACCCCTGTGAAAACTAACTTTGTTGTGTGGGGAATCATGGCTTTCTTGAATGCTTCTAATGTACCTACTTCATTTTTATGAGTCTTTCTATTACTTACACATAGAAAATATTCAAATGAATACCCCATATTATCTCCATGGGGGTAAAAATCTCTGGACACGCCATTACCTACGTTGACTACTTTTTCTTCCGGAACACCCGACCATTCCAAAATTCTTTTTTTCGAAAACTCAGAAACTGTAAAGATGTATTTAGCCTTTTTACATCCTCTGAGAATTACAAACCTATAAAATAACCTTTTTGACAAACTAGAATTTTCTGGCCGATCCAGATGATTTAAATCATGAAGCGTGATCACATAAGGGGAACGAGAAAAGAATGGAGGAATATATCCCGGAAAGAATAATACTTTATTTCTAATAAAAATTGTTTTTATCGTTAGTTTTAAAGAGTCTAAAGGGCTAAAAGGCTTGCCTTTGAATCCTGCATCTTCATAACAATTTATTTTATTTGTTTCACAAGCAAAAGTTCCTATACCACCAGAACCATTCCACCTGTTATCAATCAATATTTTCTTCATAAAAAACACACCATGTTGAATTGAAATCAATATTTTGCTTTCAATATGACAGACTGGTTATCAATGAACTCATTAATTTTATCCGCAAGAGCGCTATATTCTACGCCACCAACAGGATATAACGATTTCCCATCAAGATAATCAAGCATGCCATCACGTGCTGGGGCAATTATAGGTATATTCCGTTTAAGTGCCTCAAGCATTATTAATGGTACACCTTCATAATTTGATGGTATAACTAACAAATCGACATGCCGGGCATGTTTCCATACATCCTTCTTCCACCCAAAGAACGTAACAACAACATTTTTTTTCAACCCAGAGGATAACTCAACCAATTTATCATAATCGGGTCCATCACCGATTATATTAAGCTTAATCTGGACACTTCTATTGATCATTTTTAGTGCCTGGATAAGCGTATCCTGACCTTTCTGTCGAAAGGATATTCTTCCTGCCATAAGAATAGTAATGACATCAGTTGATGCATAATCGCTAACTTCCGTAAACTTTGTACCTGAATCTTTAGGCCTATCAACAAAATTTCTCAAAACTTTCACTTGAGCATTTGGGTTTTTTATCTTCAGATCATCTGAAAACTGATTACATATTGTTATGTATTTATCACAATTTTTATAAACATATTTTGCCAGCACATCTTTCACTTTAGAAAATTTACTACCCATTGTTTCAAAACTATGTGTATATGGAATATAACTAACGATATTATCTAAAGACAATCGTTTAGCTGTATTTATTAATCCTGCACCCAGTTCGATATCACCTTGTACTACAACGATAAAATCAAAGAGATGACTTATCTTTCTCAAAAGAGCAGAAGACTGTGCTAAATATTTAGCATTAACAAACGAGTGAATAATTTCAACTTTCCTGTGAAGGACGTTATGTAACTTATAGTCCAATGATGAAATCTGCATTAATTCAATCAGCTTCTCATTATTAGAAGGAACAAAAGAAGATATTTTCACCCCTTTGCCATTCAATTTTTTAAGATGGTTAACTGCCATTAACTCATGCCCTCCTAAAATAGGAGACACAAATAAAACTGCTATTCTTAAATTTTTGAGCATATTAATCTCAAAGTAGAAAAATTTATGCTATGAATACCGTACTTTAATTATTAAGTGGTACAGGATTCCCCTTAATGCTCCAGGCGGTACAGAGTCCTAAAAGAATAAACAGATTGGTTGCCGTAGGCGGAAGCCAATATGCACCGTCAGAGAGTGATGCAGAAAAATAAGCCACAAACGGGAGTATATAAGGAGATTTGATTATTAATTTTAACTTAGAAAATAGAAAGCACGTGTAAAAAACAAGCAAAGGAAGACCAAATATTTGTAATATCGCCACAGGTAAAACTTCGTATATCTCATCAAATTTCCTATTGAAAAAGAGCATACCATTAATCAGGAGCCAAAAATTATCCCCAACCAAATCGAGATATTCATTTATTTTTTCTATTCTCCCACTACCTTGTGAGAGATCGCGGTTAAATATTCTCTCTCTAATTATCTCAGAAAATATATTATCCGTACTAAACACAACCAATAACACGGCAGTAAGGAAAAGCATCCCAAACAGGAAAATTATTACTGTACCGCCTGAGTTGTTTTTTGATGTAAAAAACATCCACAGCAAACCAATAATAAGACCAAGATAAATTGAAACGGAGGCGGTAAGCAACACAACAATGCAAAGAAAAGACAGAGGGATTATTGTTTTTTTGCCATCTACCCGGCTGTTGGCTATAACGGTGAATCCGATTAGTAATAAGTTTGCACCGAATAAATTCCCATTTTGATAAGTCGACGTAGCTTTTAAATACCCGATCCCCCAAATCATATTATTCTTGCCTGCTAAGAAATCAGGAGTTATAGCATCTTGATAGTTTGCTGTTATACCCGGAATTGTAACATTGTAATCACCGAATATCTTTTGCATGAGTGCATAAACAACCAGAATGTAAAATATGAATAAAATATTTCTTTTCCACTCTTCAGGCCTCCTTATTTTCAACGCACCGTAGTAACAAAGAAATGAGAAAAATGATGTAATATAGGCAATGACTGAAGCAAAGCCCAAGTATCCACCACCATAATATTCACTCCCCGTAAATGATAGCTGATTAAATAAAAACATAATCAGGACAAGGATGACGGGAACGAGCACAAATACAAGCTCTGCTTTCCTCTTAAAGACATAGGGCAGACCAGAGACCATGAAATAAAGGCTACTAATCAACGAGACATAGAGAGGGAATCCACCTATTTTCGCACCCGCCTTAGGTAAGGCGAATGTTATGAAAAGTAAAAAATTTCTTAATTTTATCATCTTGTACCCTGAAGAGATAATATATACATTCACTTCTGAATAAGTTTTAATATAACAGCAGGATTTGGCAGTAATTTTTCTTCGATCAGATTGTCTTTTACAAGAGGTCTAACACCTGTATTTCTCATTTCCAAAGTCTTTATATGAAATACAGGCTCACCTGAAAACCATTTCTTGTCGCTATGAATGTTATTCTCTTGTAGAATTAACATACTTTCAGTCGTTAGCGAATTTGAGACATTAACGATAAAATCCCCTTCACGGGGTAATATAGTAAACCCTAAATTATTACCTGAAATTTCAATACGACCATTATTTGGACTTATCAAGGTTATCAATACATTGGTGAATTTATTATTTTTGATCAGCAGTTCACTCACAGAACCATTCTGAGTGAATGAAGACAGTACACCATCACCGATAAAGTTATTATTAATAAATGATATGTTTTTATTTTCTTGCTTTAGCGTCGAATTAAATATCGCAGCAACAATATTTTCCTTTTTAGTGGATATTGATACGTTATTTTCAAATCTGATGTTATTACACAAAAAAAACGTAGCTAATCCCCCATGCCGGAAATCTTTTACTTCATTGTTTATTGCAAAAGAGTTATTGCAACCTTCAAAATCAATCCCAACATCTCTGCCATTATCGAGATAGTTAGATTCTATTGAAACAGAGTCACCCATAGACCCCCAAATGCCTCCGAGCTGGACATTCTTTATGTTGTTGTTTTTGAATCTCAGTTGAAATGCTTTTCTTGCGTTGCCAACCGCCCCATTTTGTTGCGGATTTGAATCCCCCCCCCAAAACATCATTCCATGATAATAACCATCTATAATGCAATGTTCACAAGCAGATTCTTTGGTATAGTGCAATTCAATAAAAGCTCTCCTCGTGTTTATTATCGATGAAGAGCCTTTACATCCTGTTATGTTAATACGCGAATTAAGGTCACCGTCACTGATCAAGTCATAACTTTTCATCACATCTGACACAACCAATCGGCACCCCTGGCAGATAATTTCATTTATTGATATATCCGCAGAGTGATTTACTATTTTAATGACATCCACAGTATCGTCATCATAATAAAAAACACCGCCGCTAACCTCTATATCACTTTTCCCATCGATTAAAAATATACAAACTTCGCCACTACCTGTTTTATTCACTTTGAAAACGGCGTCTTTTGAAAATGCGACTCTGCTGTTTGACTGAAGTTGTATAGACGCAGCATCAATAACGTAATTCCCTGCAGGGATATTTACTGATTGACCTGAGGAAATTAGATCCAGTAAATGTTGAGTTATATTGAGAGGCTTCCCCTCCTCTGAGGCTAGGGACAACCGCCCTTTTAGCCCCAGAGTCAGCAAAGTTAAGGTAAGGAAACTTCGCCTATGCATATTTTAACCTTCTAATTTACAATACCCTTAGAATTAAATGCATAATATTCTATTTGTTAGATGCACTGGTATATTCATAACCATAATAATTATAGTAACTACTATGCCGTTTTATAATACCATTCAATACGCACCCGGATATATTCACGCCGCTTTGCTCGAAACGCCTCATGCTTAATTCTATATCTTTCGTCGTTGTCTCTTCAAACCTGGCTACGATCAAGCTTGTTCCAGCAAATCGACCGATTATTGCAGCATCTGTTACAGCAAGTATTGGCGGCGTATCAATGATAATTAAATCATAATTTTTAGTTGCCCATTTGATAAAATTCTCAAATCTGGTACTCATCAGGAGTTCCGCAGGGTTTGGGGGTATCTTTCCTCTCCCTATAAAATCAATATTCAAATTTTTAATTGGTTTTATGACATCTTCGTAATTAATGTCTTTCGCAAGAAGATCCGAGAGTCCTATGCTGTCTGGGAGACCCATGACTTTATGAAAGAGGCCTTTACGCATATCACCATCGATCAATAAGACTTTTTTCTCGACCTGTCCCATAACAACAGCCAGGTTGGCACTGATAAATGATTTTCCTGCTCTTGGGTTTGGCCCGGAAATCATTACGACATTATTATCGGATTCCATCATGGCAAAATGCAAACTTGTTCGCAGGCTTCTTATTCCCTCTATGGCAATATCAGTAGGGTTATCAATAGCCAACATTTCTTCAGCCCCATTTATTACATTTTTATTTTTTTTGCTTAACATTATTTTGGCATTTTTCATCATCCAATCAGAGTTAGGGATGCTTGCATAGACATTTAATCCCAGGTTCTCCAGTTGCTGAGGTGTTTCAACGCCTTTATGCAAGAATTCCTTTAACACCACAATAATGACAGACAACACCAAGCTTAAAATAAAAGCAATTGCGACAATGATTATTTTTTGCGGTTTGACTGGCTTAGTTTCTGTCACTGCATGGTCGATGATTCTGACGTTGCCAATAACACTTGATTTAGCTATTTCTAGCTCCTGCTGACGATTTAGCAGTTGCATATAGACGGCACGCCCGGATTCAACATCGCGGCTCAATCTCAAAACTTCCTGCTGGGTCACAGGCATAGCAGATACCTGTTTACTCAGTTTATCTTTCTCATCTTGTAGTGTTTTACGTTTTTCTAAAAGAGCTTTATAAATAGGGTGCTCTTTTGTATACAATTGAGAAATTTCAGCCTCTCTGAATGTTAATTGGTTGAGTTGATCATCTACATTAACAATCTGATCGAGTATTGATTTGGCTTCCAGAGAAAGGTCAATAGAATCCTTTTCGCGTCTATATGCGTTCATTTTATCCTCGGCATTGTCGAGATCTGAACGTACTTTCGGTAATTGGATTTGTAAGAAATCTAGACTCTTCTCATTCTGTGCTGCTTGTCGGGCAATATTCTGAGCTAAATAATTGTTACTCACGCTGTTCAGTATCTGGGATATTTTCGCAGGGTCGCTTCCCATCAATGTCAGTGTGAGCATCCCGGTATCTTTCCCTTCATCCGCAACTAATATATTTTTTTGCAGATCACTAATCACATCCAGCTTATTTGAATATTTTGCCGAAAATTTCGTACCAGGTTTCGCATCTATTCTGTCGACTAAAATAGAAACCTGCGGGTTATCTACGAGGACACCTACCTGACCATTGTAGTCATTAGAATCGACGCTAATTGTGTAATGCATTTTATCTATGACTGTCAGGGTGACTTCTGGTGTAGCAGAACTGTGCTTAGGTATAAATAGCTTACTTACTTTAATGCTTTGATTTTCTTCACCCATTAAGCGGGAAATGCCTCTTCCGAAGATCGGAAAATACTTTTCCGATACATCAGCTTGAAGATTAAGATCATCAATTGTATCACCAAGAATCATTCTCGATTGTAGCAATGCTATTTCAGGTTGTGATTGCGGCTGGGTCTCGGGCAAAATCTGGCTAATGCTGTCAAGAATGGCATTACCTTGTTTTTGCTCAACCTGGATTAAAGCATCAGCTTTGTATATTGGTGTAGCCAATAATGTATATATAACAGCAAGTATAGTTATTGTCACCGTAATGCTGACAACCAGCTTATAATGGTCTAATAGCGCACCAAACAAGCGATTTAAATCAAACTCTTTCGATTCATTATCATGTGGAGTAACTGAAATTGCTGACCGCATGCGTTAATTCCCTGATTAGTTATGTACTGAGTTTATCAACCCAATACTGACAAGCTTGGTCAATTAATCGAAAAACAAACTCAAATGCCTCCGGCCCCTTCATGTAAGGATCGGGAATTTCTCTTTTATCCATCCAATGTCCAAGCAACATCGTTTTCCCTCTGCACTCTGGGTGGTTTTTAGTGATGTATTCGATATGTAATCTTTCCATGACTAAAATAAGATCATATTTTTGCATTTGCGTGAAGTTAAATTGTTTTCCCTTATGACCACATAAGGATAGCCCGTGTTTTTCAGCAACAGCTATTGCTGAGACATCCGCATCCTTACCTTTTAGCGCCTCTATTCCTGCCGAGCTAACATTCAGCTCTGGCAGGTGACTAATTAAGATCCTCTCGGCAATCGGCGAGCGACAAATATTACCTGTGCACACCACCAAGACAGAGTCAAACATATTAAATCCCAGTTGTTACCAGTTGTTAATATAACGAATGGCCTCAATGGTATTATGCACACCAGAGATGGTCGGCACGATTTGCGATATAACACGGTTCCAGCGGACAACAGGCGCAGCCGTCACATAGACAATATCGTAAGGTCGCAATTGGAATTCCGTACCCATCACCATTGCAGATGCATCTTTCGCATTCAGCTGATAGACATTGGCGATCTTTCCTTGTTTATCCCCCTTCAACGCGCGGATAACAAATATCCCGGTCGCATCGGCCATGCTCTGGGAAACCCCTTCTGAGCTCCCCAACGCCTCAGCAAGCGTCATACCGCTACGGTCCATTTTGAGCGTGCTCTGTTTACCCACCTCGCCCATCACAAACACTTTCAAATCGTCATTGCGCGGTACAAAGAGGATATCCCCGGGATAAAGCAGCCTGTTCTGAGTCAGGTCCCCCTTTTGCATCAGGGCATGCAGCGAGATTTGGCTATCTTTACCGTTGTGGTTCAGCACGACATTACGCCAGTCAGCATCCGGCGCCAGCCCCCCTGCGGCATTGATTGCATCGATAATGGTCAATGGGATATTCGTAATCGGTTGCTGGCCCGATTTAACGACTTCCCCTGTCGTATAAATTTTCTGAGACCGGAAAGCCGCTATGCTGACATCGACCTGCGGGCTTTCAATATACGTTGCCAGACGATTGCTAATTTCACTTCTGACTTCACTGACCGTTTTTCCGGCTACTTTTAATTTACCAATATAGGGATAAAAAATTGTTCCATCCGAATTAACCCAGTTACCCGTATCGCTTGCACTTCTGTATTGCCCCGCTGGCGTCGTTAACTCCGGGTGATCCCATACCGTCACCATTAATACATCACCGACGCCAATGCGATATTCATAATTTTTTAGCTGAAGGTCTAACTGCGGGTTAGGGCGTGCCGTGACCGATTCAGGGCGAAGGCTATCTACCAGAGAGGGGGTCAGGGGATAAATATTGACTAGCTTATCAATATTGTAGTTATTATCAGGCTGTTCTACGACGTTCTTCCCCGTCGTATTAAGGTGCTGTCCAGGAATGACAGTACAACCACTTAACAATCCCAATGTTGATACCATTAGCGAAAGACTCAAAAAACTATTTTTCATTATATCACGTCATCTATAGTCAGGTTTAATATCTGCCAGTCAGAGTTCTCCCCACTCTAATCCGACAGTCTCAATTTCTTATTCCTGTGTGTAGATAGTAAGAAAAACTAAAATATTTTCATGCCGCAGTATTCAGATAACCCTACCTGAGGCATGAAGATATTAAAATCGAGGAGAGAATAGTACTGAGAAAGATTGTCATCTTATGAATAGTCTGAAGCTTGGCATATCGGCTTCAAAATATGATGATAGAAAATGATTAAAATGAATCAGTAAGCTCCCTCTTTTCTCAGTACAACACCGACGGTCTTAAATAAAATGGCAATATCATTCCACATTGACCAATTTTTTACATACCAGGCATCAAGGTAGACTCGCGTTGAATAATCCACTTCACTGCGACCACTGACCTGCCAAAGCCCGGTCATACCCGGTTTGCTGAGCAGATAATACTCCACCTCATCGTAATACCGCCCAAGCTCAGCGGTAATGATTGGCCGTGGGCCGACCAGGCTCATCTCCCCCTTCAGAACGTTAAATAGCTGTGGCAGCTCATCCAGACTGGTTCTGCGCAGGAAATTGCCAATAGGTGTAATGCGCGGGTCACTCTTGAGCTTGAACGTCAGATCCCACTCCTGGCGTGCTTCCGGGTTCGTGGCTAACAGGTTTTCCAACACCTCTTTCGAGTTGATTACCATCGAACGGAACTTCAGGCATTTAAACGGCTTACCTGACTGACCAATCCGCTCATGCCCGTAAATTGCCGGGCCGCCGTCCTTTCTGACTTTTCGGCTGATATAGATGAGCAAAGGCGAGAGCAAAACGATAATCGCCAGAGAAGCAACAATATCAAACAACCGTTTGGTCACGCGCGAAGACCATTTCGCCAGATTCTGGTGCACACGAAAAATCATCACCTCCTGACTGAAGAGGAATGACATATCCGTGTTATCCAGCGGCATACCTCGCAGGGTCGGTATCACCGAAACCGAACGGTAGCCGTTGATCATAAATACCCGCAGCCACGCATTACGGATGCCGCTTTGATGCGATTCTACCGCCACAATAAACTGGGTCTTTTTATCGACACGGGTCCGTACCCAGTTTTCGTCAGAAGGCATAACCGCCACGCCCTCAATCGTATCGCCGGGCTGGTCGTCGCGCTCACTTGAAATGAATCTGATGACACGTAATCCCAGATTCCTGTCGCTCTTTATCGCACTGTAAGCCTCTCTGGCGTTATTGCCGCTGCCAATGATAATCGCATCCCGTTCCCACAGGCCAAAGGAGTCCAGCGCCCGTTTGGTCATCATCCTTGCCAGCGGTACCAATACCAGTACCAGCATCCAGGTCAGCACCCACAAATACCGGGAGAAGTACCATTTAGCAAACGCGATCACCGCAATTTCGATCAAAGCAAAAATTAACAACGTACGAAGTATTTCTTTCAGTTCGAACCAAAACGTCTTGCGATAATAATAATGCCTTAACCTTAAGTGGAACCACGCTACACAACAAAATGCTAATACACTGTGCAGTGCAATCCATCCTGAAGTTTGTGCATCGGGAATACGTTGTTCAAAGTGTGTCATCGCGCCACTGAGTATCCACTTTGCCAGATACAGTGAAAGGGTGAAGCTGAGAAAATCGGATAAAGCGAGTAATAAGCTCGCCCAAAGGTTCCTGGTGAGAAATGTCATATACACCTCACAGTAATTAGCGATAATTATCACCGCCCCATGAGTTGCAGGAAGTGATTTTTATGATGATTAATATCATGTCGAAGAGAAGGTTCTCAGCATCAGTCTTTTTAATGAAAACATAAAACTATCGCTGATTAACTTACGTCGCGAGAAGAAATGCGTAATTATTTTACATTCTGATGTCTTCCTTAAATTTTGCTACGCTACCGCCCCTGGTTTACGGCCACCAATATGCCCTATCAAACTCAAATAATAATTAACGCAATCACCCCTCGCCGTAATATTTCAGGCGATATATATTCATAAATTTATAATAACGAAGACACTAACAAACCATGTTAGTGATTTCATCACCATAAATATTTACGTCATCAAAAAAAAGACTGTATTAATTCATCCTGACAATAAGGGTTCCACAAGGCCCCTTGCATTGCCCGGATATTACTGCCGCTTAAATACTCAAGATGCTGTGAATTTTCGACACCATTGACTATCACGCCTGAGCAATACGGGTTGAGATGATCTATCATTTTTCTAAGTGAAATGGTTCCCTGGTGTTGCCAAAAAAATACCTTGCTAATTTTTATATATTCAAACCTTTCCTGCATGACCAGAGTGAGGTTGGTTTTTCCTGCTCCAAAGTTATCCAACCACAGCGGGCAACACGCTGACAGAGACTGAAGCACCAGCCGCCCGGCTCCGTTACTGAACTCCGGAAAATCTTCGTTAACCTCCAATCTGATATAGCAATACTGTTGGAGCATTTTTCGTATTGCCTGATTATTGGTTATATGAACAGCGATTTCATAGTCGATATTTATCGATAATAAAAATTTATTATCGATAAACACTCTTTCATTCACACAAGCGATAGTTAGCTGATCATAAAATATCCTTATTCTCTTTTCCGTTGCCAGATTATCGTCATAATCACTTGAGTTTATTAGGCTTTCATTACTTTCTATTTTCCTGACCAGCTCAAAGCCCAGAAAGACTCCGGCGACAGAGACAATGGGTTCATAGATATAGCCTGGAAAACTCCTCTTCACCGGATGCATCTACTCCCCCTGAAAAAATGCGATTCAAAAAATGCGATTATCGCTTAGAAAATAATTATTTTTTACCTGACAATTCTGTTTCCCACAGTATGTTTATGCAAAAAGAACAAAGCCGAGCTGCTGCTCGCATCAACGCCTATCTTTCTTAATGAATTGCATTTGTGAACGCTTATGGTCTTCACACTGAGCTTTAAAATATTTGAAATGCTCGTGACTGACAGGCCGGACATCATCATCACTAAAACTTTTTCTTCCATTTTCGTAATATTGTAATTAAACGACTCCTTGTTAATTGCGATGCCCTGCAGCTGGATAAACTGCTCGACCTCACCGGCTATTGCAGAAAGTGTTTTCTTCTTTTTAAGAAACTTAAACTCTTTTTTTAGCAACAGTTCCAGCATCAATACATCGACCGCAGAAGATACAATGAGGATCCTCTCCGGGTCTAAAACATTCAAATTCTCTCTCAAAAACTCGTAGCATTTATGGAAACCACCGCCTGATGGGTCGATGATCAGATAATCTTTTGTATAGAAGTTTACCTCATCATCCTGATCAAACGAGATGACACCGTTAACGTAAGGTAGCTTCTTGGAGATTATTTCTTTCAACGCCAATTTGGTAAATTGGCACTCACTCCAGATTATTACCCGAGGCATTGGGCCGCCTAATCATGTGGGTTTAAAAACGCTCAAACTCTGCCCCGAAAATCCAGGAAAGAATAAAGCACTCTCAGAACAATATAAGAAAAACGAATCATTAAATTCGTCTTAAATCATATTTAAACCTTTTCAGTAACTGTATGTAGAGTAATACGCAGCCGAAACTCTTCAAATCGTTTTTCTCGCTCATAATCACACCAAACAATAGGTTTTGCCGATCGATTTACACTATCTTATCGTTAAATTCATCACTCTTTACTAGGCGAATTCCTATGCAAGCTAGTTATCACCCTCGGAAATGTGAGCTATACGACGCTTTGACATTAATATCCGGTAAAATCTAAGAACTATCTCATTAAGAATACCTCTCATTCACAGTGTTTCATTTGAACACTGATCTACCTAAATCTTTACATTAAAACAGGAGAATACTCTATTTTGAGAGTAAATTTAGCTTTAATTTTTTACCAAAAATAAACACTAAAACACCATAAATAGGTTATTTTCTGAAAAATAACGCAGGAATACTAAACTATTGGTTTTTTATACACAGATATGTATCTTAATTAACTTTTTCCTTTATCTTTAAAATCTCTAAGAGATATCTTAATAAGATGGACTAATAGCCTAATGGCCGATATTTCAATAAAATAAAGGCAATTATCCGATTTTTACGGGCTGAAGCTATAAAGAGTTATCTTAAATAATCACAGACCAAATGTTAAATATTTCACTTAAGTCATGCTTTATCGCGTTCACTTGCAGGAGGTTATCAAATAACAGGGATAAATAATAAAAAACGTCGGGCAGACAACAGTCTGATTGACGAATAAAAAACGAGGGAATAAAAATGCGGGCATGTCAGTCTGAAAACGCAGAGGCGTGTGAAAGATCTGTAAAAAGACCAGCCTTTTAGCTGGTCTTCAGATGGCGTACAAATGCTATTTTCTCCGTCAGAGTACAGCTTGCTTAATCTTCTCCAGCCAGCTGTCTATGCGCTCTTCCGTCAGATCATATTGATTTTCCTGATCCAACGGCAGGCCGACAAATTCATTGCTTTCCAGCAGCGCGGCGGAAAACGAAAACTTATAGCCTTCACGCGGCCAGTTACCGACCACGCTGGCACCACGCGAAATAACGAGGTCATACAGGATGCGCATAGCGCTGACAAAATTTTTGGAATAGTTAAGCTGATCGCCCAGCCCAAATAATGCCACCGTCTTACCGGTCAGGTCAGCTTCTGAAAGCGTGTCTGTAAACTCCTGCCAGGAGTCATACTGACTGCCGGCGTCGACACCCGGCAGCTCGCCATCCCCCAGCGTTGGCGTTCCTAAGAGTAAAACCGGGTAGGACAAAAACTGTTCGCTGGTGGCGCGCCTGACATCCAGAGGAGCATCAGCAATCCCGTCCAGTTTCTGGTGAATAAGTTTTGCGACTTTTCTTGTTTGTCCGGTATCAGACCCAAAAAAAATACCGATTGTAGCCATAATCATCTCCTTATATATCATAGGTTTATTAAAACGTTATCGCCATTACGACCCGCCGTTTCCACTCAGGATGACGCGAGTTTTTTATAGCCCTCGCGTCTTTCGCGTGCGTCGTCTTCGGTCTTTTTAAACAAAGATTCGGCAAATTCCGGGTACTGTTTTTTAAGCGACGAATAGCGCACTTCGCCAGACAGAAACTCCTGGAAATCCTCTTCAGGTTCATCTGAATCGAGGATGAACGGATTTTTACCCGTCTCCTTTAGCTGAGGGTGATAGCGGTAGTTTGCCCAGTATCCGGCTTCGACAGCGCGTTTGGCTTCACGCTGGCTGCATCCCATACCAATACGCAAACCGTGGTTGATACAGGCCGCGTAGGCGATGATGAGTGAAGGCCCCGGATACGCCTCAGCTTCAGCAATCGCCCGTAATGTTTGATTCCTGTCAGCTCCCATCGCAATTTGTGCGACATAAACATAGCCGTAGCTCATCGCCATCATTCCCAGATCTTTCTTCCTGGTTTTCTTGCCGTTGGCGGCAAACTGCGCAATGGCGGCAGCCGGTGTCGATTTAGACGACTGACCGCCGGTGTTTGAATACACCTCGGTATCAAACACCAGAACGTTAACGTCCTTGCCTGATGCCAGCACATGGTCCAGCCCCCCGAAGCCGATATCGTAGGCCCAGCCGTCTCCGCCAAATATCCAGTGAGAACGTTTTGCCAGATAATCACGGTGCGCATAAATACTGTCGGTATGCGGGTTTTTCCCTGGTGTTTGCCCGGCCAGAAGCGCCACGACTTTTTCCGCCCGCTCGCGGGTGCCTTCGCCCTGATCTTTATTTGCCAGCCAGTCACTCAGGCAAGCGGTGAGTTCCGTATCCAGCGGGGCTTCCGATGCATTATCGAGTGCTGCTTTAACATGCGTTGCGAGGGTATCGCGGACGGCATCAACCCCCAGCAGCATCCCGAGGCCAAACTCAGCGTTATCTTCAAACAGCGAGTTAGCCCAGGTTGGCCCCTGCCCTTTATGGTTAGTGGTGTAAGGAATAGAAGGCGCGCTCGCGCCCCAGATGGAGGAACATCCGGTCGCATTGGCAATCATCATTCTGTCGCCAAACAGTTGTGTCACCAGCTTGGCGTAAGGGGTTTCGCCGCAACCGCCGCAGGCACCGGAAAACTCCAGCAGAGGTTGTTCAAACTGGCTGCCCTTCACAGTGAATTTGTTTTGCGGATTGGCTTTTGGTGCCAGGCTGAGCGCATGTTCCCACAGCGCAATTTCATGTTCCTGCGATTCCAGCGGTTGCATCGCCAGCGCTTTGCCTTTTACCGGGCAGACATCGGCACAGTTTCCACAACCGGAGCAATCGAGCGGGGAAATCGCGAGGCGATACCAGGCATTTTCAGCGCCGCTGGCCAGTTTGGCGCTGAAACCTGCCGGTGCGTTTTGCATTTCTTCTTCAGAAATCAAAACAGGTCGGATAGCCGCGTGCGGGCAGATAAAGGCACACTGGTTGCACTGGGTACATTTGTCGGTCTGCCACACGGGTACATTAATCGCCACACCGCGTTTTTCGTAAGCCGCCGTGCCGGACGGAAACGTCCCGTCTTCGATGCCGTTAAACATGCTGACCGGCAACGAATCACCTTCCTGCCGGTTCATCGGGATCAGAATATCTTTGATAAAGGCAGGCAAGGTTCTGGGTGACACGGCTTTGTCTTCCAGATGCTTCCATGCCCCGGGTACGCTGACCTGCACCACCGATTCAATACCGCTGTCGACGGCGAGATTGTTCATATCCACAACCTTCTGGCCTTTATTGCCATACGCATGCTCAATACTTTGTTTCAGATATTCCACGGCGCGGGCCGGTGGAATAATGTCAGCCAGCTTAAAGAAAGCGGATTGCATGATCATATTGAAACGCCCGCCCAGCCCCAGCTTTTGGGCTGTCCCGACGGCATTAACGATATAAAACTGAATATCGTTTTCAGCAATAAAGCGTTTCATGGCGACGGGCAGTTTTTCGTCCAGCTCCGCCACATCCCAGCTACAGTTCAGCAGGAAGGTTCCTCCCGGTTTCAGCCCTGCCAGCAGGTGATACTTGGTGACGTAGGATTGTTGTGAGCAGGAAATAAAATCGGCCTTGTCGATCAGATACGGGGATTTAATCGGGTTGTGACCAAAGCGCAAATGCGACATCGTAACGCCGCCGGACTTTTTAGAGTCATAGGCAAAGTAGGCCTGCGCATACATATCGGTTTTGTCGCCGATAATTTTGATGGCACTTTTATTAGCCCCGACGGTGCCGTCAGATCCCAGCCCCCAGAATTTACAGGCGGTCGTTCCGGCAGATGACGTGTCGAGATCACGGGCTGAGCGGGGCAACGAGGTAAAGGTTACGTCGTCGTTGATCCCGACGGTAAAACCATCACGAGGGCGTTCGGAAGCCAGATTATCGAAGATAGAAATAATGTGGGAAGGCAGAATATCTTTACCGCCCAGCGCATACCGGCCACCGACAATCACCGGACGCCAGTCGCTGTTATAAAACGCGCTTTTCACGTCCAGATACAGCGGTTCCGCCAGTGCCCCCGGCTCTTTGGTCCGGTCAAGAACGGCAATATTGCTGACACTTTTGGGAATGTATTTGAAAAAATGCTTCAGGGAGAATGGCCGGTAAAGATGCACCGTCAGTACGCCGACTTTCTCACCGCTGGCGTTAAGATAATCCACAGTTTCCTGAATGGTTTCACAAACAGAACCCATCGCGATAATCATCCGGTCAGCATCCGGCGCACCATAATAGTTGAACAGGTGGTACTCACGGCCGGTGAGTTTACTGATTTGGGACATACAGGACTCCACCATTTCCGGCAGAGCCATATAGAATTTATTTGATGCTTCCCGCTCCTGGAAATAAATATCCGGGTTTTGCGCCGTGCCGCGTATAACCGGATGATCCGGATGCAGCGCATTCTGGCGAAAACGCGCAACGGCATCCCAGTCCAGCAGCGAGCCTAATTCCTCATAATCGAGAACTTCGATTTTCTGAATTTCGTGGGAGGTACGGAAACCATCAAAGAAATTGATAAACGGGATGCGCCCTTTAATGGCCGTCAGATGCGCGACCGCCGCCAGATCCATGACCTGCTGGACACTGCTTTCCGCCAGCATAGCGCAGCCGGTCTGACGGACAGCCATGACATCCTGATGATCCCCGAAGATATTCAACGAGTTGGTTGCCAGAGCACGCGCACTCACATGAAAAACGGCCGGCAGCAGTTCACCGGCAATTTTGTACATGTTAGGCGTCATTAACAGCAGCCCCTGCGAGGCGGTATAGGTGGTCGCCAGAGCACCGGCCTGTAATGCACCGTGGATGGCACCGGCGGCACCGGACTCAGACTGCATCTCCATGATTTTCACGGTCTGGCCAAACAGGTTTTTTTTACCCTGCGCGGCCCATTCATCGACACTCTCGGCCATCGGAGTCGAAGGGGTTATGGGATAAATCGCGGTAACATCCGTGAAGGCATAAGACACATAGGCTGCTGCCGTATTCCCGTCCATGGTTTTCATTTTTCTCGGCATGACTCACTCTCCGGCTCGACGTTGCTCAATTCAAGGTTTGAGTGAGGATAAAAGCATGGGACATGCCAGACTGAAAAATCAGTCTAATACGCTGAATTAGTTAAATTAATTTGATTATCCTGCGAGAGGTGTCTGTAGGAATTGAATGCTTCGGCACACTTTTGTTAGCAACTTGTCGGTACGCTGACATTATCCGCACCGGTTTCAGAACTTTTTCACCTCAATTTGCAGTTTTTCCAGAGCGTAATAAAGCTGACGCGGAGTGATGTTCAGCAGGCGCGCCGCTTTAGCTTTTACCCAACCACTTTTTTCCAGCGCAACAATAAAACGGTGGCGGATCGCGTCATGGTTAGCGAAACGGCCTTCAGTGACCGCCGCCGGTAAAAGAACCTGCGGCAATGGTGCGCAGGGATCCCAGGTCATATCCGGTTCAGGTTTTACAGGGATGATATGGCCCTTTCCCTGCGGATACCCCTTCATCTGCCGGCTGTAGTGGCTGACTTTATCGTTGAGTTGCTGACGCAGGCACCGCTCACCTAAACACGGCAATTGCTGGATTTCATCCCCTTCCCGGTTCAGCACGGCATATTCCAGGCAGTTTTCCAGATCCCTGACATTCCCCGGCCAGCGGCATAAATACAACGGGGCCAGCGCATCGCGGGTGATCGACAAATTGAGGTGATTTTTACGGTTAAAACGTTGCAGAAAATTCGCCACCAGTTGCGGAATATCGTCATGACGATCCCGCAAAGACGGCAGATTAATGGTGGCTACGTGTAAGCGGTAATAGAGTTCCGGCAAGAAGCTTTCCTCTGCCACACTTTGCTCCAGATTCCGCTCCGTCGCGCAGACAATGCGCAGGGAACACGGAAGCTGGAAACGGCCATCCAGTGAGCGGTATTCGTCTTCCAGCAACAGGTGCAGCAAACACTTTTGCATCGGGAGGCTAAAATGCCCGATCTCACTGAGAAAAAGAGTTCCGTGGCGTTTCTCCGCTATTCCTGCCGTTTCCTGTTGCTGCTGCAATAAATTTAGCAGCGTCTGCTCGCTGGCCGCATAGTCGCAGCTCCATTTAATAAATGGCCCTGCCGCACAGGCGGACTGCGCATGAATCGCCCTCGCAATCACATCCTTGCCGGTCCCCGGCTCGCCCCGCAGCAATACCGGTGATGACATCGGGGCCAGACGCGCCGTTTTTTCCATCACCCGCCGCATTGCCTGCGAATGTGCAACAATTTCGCTGACCTCATGTTTGCTGTGGGAAGACTTATCTCTTGCCATCGGTTAATTCCCGTCCCCGCGATACTGTTTATAGTCCAGCTGATATTTGGACATTCGGATCCCCAGGGCGCGCCGTGTAGTGCACAGCTGCGCTGCCGCTTTGGAGATATTTCCACGATGTCTCACCAGCGATTCGACAATGATGTCGTATTCGATTTTCGCCAGACGGGCCTCAATGCCGGTCATCGCTTCAGCGTCTGTACCAAAAACCGGCTGCAGATTGATTGGCAAATGATAACTATGAATAAACCCTTCCTCCGCCAGCAAGACGGCGCGTTCCATCATGTTTTCCAATTCGCGCACATTGCCCGGCCAGTCGTAGCTGAGCAGCAGGTTTAACGCTGGCGTGGAAATCGTCGGTACATCCACATTCTGCTCACGGGCAAAATAGGCATTAAAATAGTCGGCAAGGATCAGAATATCGTTGCCACGATCCCGCAGCGGCGGGATGAGCAGAGGGAAGACGTTCAGGCGGTAAAATAAGTCTTCACGAAAGGTTCCTTTTGACACCATTTCGCGCAGATCGCGGTGGGTCGCGGCAATAATGCGCACATTCACACTGATGGTTTCATTGCTGCCAACGCGCTCAAAACAACGCTCCTGTAGAACACGTAACAATTTGGCTTGTGCGGAAGGCGACAATTCCCCGACTTCATCCAAAAATATCGTGCCGCCGTTGGCCTCTTCAAAGCGCCCGACCCGGCGTGAAATCGCACCGGTAAAAGCGCCACGTTCATGGCCGAACAGTTCGCTCTCAATGACGCTTTCCGGCAAAGAAGCACAGTTGAACTTCACGAAAGGCCCTTGCGAACAATGGCTGTGATAATGAATTGCGCTGGCAACGCGCTCTTTACCGACGCCACTTTCGCCCAGGATCAGAACCGTGGTACGCGCCCGGCTGACCTTTTCAATCATCCGGTACACCGCCTGCATTGCCCGGGAATTACCGATAATATCGCTGGGTTTAAATTTTTCCGGCAGCGTGCTGAGCGCACGTTTATCCTGTTCCCTCAGGGCTTTTTTATGCGCACCTTCCAGCAGATAGAGCTCTACCGCCTGCGCAATCGTGGCCGCAATAATGCGCAGCACTTCCAGATCCAGATATAACAGCTGATCGTTATTGTAGAGTCGCTCAATACTGACGGTTCCCATAACTTTCAGGCCACGAACGATCGGAACACAAATAAATGAAAGATGCTGATCGCGGGTTTTATCCCAACTGCCGGTCCGGTTAAGAAACAACGGGCTCTCACCAATTAACGGCACAATGATGGGCTGGCAGGTTTCCACGACTTTCCCGGTGACACCTTCGCCCAGGTAGTAAACGCCTTTTTCAGCTTCCTCTTTCGATAAGCCAAAACTCTCATGGATAAAGATCTGATCACAGCTCGCATCATACAAAGAGATGATCGCACGGGTGACCTGGAGGTGTTTTTGGGTGAGCTCCAGCACCAGCTTCAGCGTTTTGGACAACGAACCTTCGCTGCTGACGACTTTGCTGACCTCCGACAATAAAGGCAGCAATTCGGAACGACACTCGCCCAGACGGCAGGTGAATGATAACGGTTCGAATAACCCGTGATCAAAATCGCCGGTTTTTTCTTTCTCCAGCTTGTGGATCCTGTTCATATTCCCGAGCTCCGTCGCAATGAGGATTAAAAACTATTGCAATAACAAGGCCAGATCGACACGAAGGGGGAATAAAGCTAACCATCTGATTCAAAATAAAATAACCCGCCACGTCAAAGCATGACGGATTATTTTGTACGAAAAGGAACAACGCTGCGCAACGCTGTACATTTTGGAACAAAGCCAGGAAAACGATCAGGACGACGCGGGTGAGACAACAGCGCTGATGAGCCCCTTGTCATCGGTTTGCGTTGCGACCCTGAGTTGCAGGGCTGGCAGTTCACGCGCAAACCATTTAGGCAAATGATCGCAAATAACCTCGACCTGACGAAACGCCCGGCTGGTAAAAAGCGGTAACAGGATCTGCTTTGACGTCATTTTCACATCACTTTTCAGCGCCGTGATCAGGTCAACATGAAATTCTCCGGCCTGCTTACCCGGTGTAATAAATGCGGTTGATAAAGCAGGCAATGCTTCAACCTCCTGACGATGCGCCTGCTCGCGAATAGCATCCAGGCTTCCCGACAGCGCCTGAACGGTCCCTTTGTCCTGCCAGAGCTGGACGCCAAGGCCGTCAAACCAGGCGATCTGCGCACCGTGAATTTTCTGTACCACCAGATGGCGGCAATCGCGGATGGCCTCACGCAGTTGCCAGGTTTGCTGGCGGATTTGCTGAAGATCGGTGTCCTCGCTTATCTGAAAAGGAATTTCATTCACTGGCAGCCAGACGCCGCTGTTATCTGAAAAAAGTGTGAGATTACCGGCTTCAAATAACGTGGCAATCTCCCCACGCAGATTGATAAATACCGCAATTTTCATCAGTCACTCCCGTTTAGCTGGCTGAAAGCCTCATAAACCGTGTGATTTCCCTTTTATCGACAGAACGTTAATCCGCGTCACCAGCGTCGCTTTTAAATTGGCTTGCGGATATTCAAATTTCTGATCGGTAAAACCTGCCACGATCCTGTCCAGTACCGCAGACTTTTCCTGCATATCTTCGATAAATTCAGCTTCGCCAAACCCGATAACCGTGCGGTGGCGTGCTTCAAAATCACAGATTTTTTCATCTTCAACGACGCCGTGATCAAGAGAGATCGCAAAACTCACCTTATTGTTCTTCTTCAGGATGTTGATCTTGGTGCCGCTTCTTGCAGAGTGAAAATAGAAGGCCTCGCCGTCCCAGGCATAAAACACCGGCACGACAAAAGGCACGTCATCGCTGGATAACGCCAGATACATGACTTTGCCTGCCTGAATAATTTTCTCTATTTCCTGCGGATCGGTGATTTCCCGTTCATCCCGACGCATCGCGCCGTGGGGATGGCCTTGCGGCATAGTTTTGGCGCTAAACAATGGATTATCCTCAAAATTAAATAATTCAGGCCAGCGACTCCGTCAGAGCACAAAGGCGATTACAAATCGTCAGAATCGATTCTTTATCTGACACACCCGGAGTGCCGTGGTGGTAGTCATCGACGGAGCAAATGCCAAAGATGGTGTCCAGCGCGAGAATGCTGGCGCTCAGTGACGGCTCTAGTGGCATCACCTCTTCAACGGAAGAAAGCAGGCTGGCGTAATTGTGATTAAACGGCATGGTGGCGTAATGCGCACAGATGGCAATCAGGTAACTTTCCACCGCAATCGCCGCCACGTTAAACACCAGGCTGACAGCCTGTTGCTGGTCAGAAAATATTTGCGCCCGCCGGTGGTAGCCAAGGGCATCCTGATAACAGCGGGCAAACTTTTTCTCGTCACTTTCAAACAGGTGTTTAGACATTTTTCCGGCTCCGGTCAGGTGGGTAAACCGGGGAAATCCCCGGCCACTTAACGAACGTTCTTTTGCAGAAAAAACACACCGGGGTTACCAGACGTTCAGCAACCACTCTTTGTTTTTCTTGTATTCCATATCGGTAAACAGTGCGTTAGCCATTTGTTCTGCCAGCCAGATAGCACCGGCGTAACCGACCACCGGATGGCGATAATGACCGGCACGGTCATAGGTCGGGAAGCCGACACGAACCATCGGGATCTGGTTATCAATCGCCGTGAACCGCCCTTTGGAATGTCCGAGGATCAGGTCCAGCTTCAGGTCGCGGTTGGTAATACGATCCTCCAGCTCCCACAGATCAGCGTTAGTAATGATTTCCATCTCATCCTTCACATTCTGCTGAAGGTTGATAATGCGCGGATCATTTTCATAGGTGGAGTTGTCATCACCCAGCAAAAGCAGAACCGGCTTCATTTCCAGATCAAGGCAAAACTCTGCCAGCCCGACGACTAAATCAGGGTTGCCGTAAATCGCGACGCGTTTATCGGCCAGGAACATGTGTACCAGATCCGTTAACGCATCGATCGCGATACCGCGCTGACGCACCAGAGAGGGCGGGATAGGCTTGCCGGTCATTTGCTTAAGATTCTGCAGGAAGGTATCGGTGTTTCGGATGCCAACCGGCGAAGGGCCAATGATCGTCGGAATATCAAACTTTTCTTCCAGATAACGCGCCGCTTTCCCGCCTTCATAGCGGTTCAGCGCAATCGTCCCGACAGCGTTGGCCGTGCCGGTCAGATCTTCAATAGTGGTGTTACCGTGCGAAACGGTATTGCCGGAAGGCATCAGCGGGGAATCGAAATCCTCGATTTCAAACAATACCGTGGCATCGACTTCCATTTCAGCCATCAGGGCTTTCAGTGCGGTGACATCACCCGGGTTGGCCCAGCCGGTGATCAGATTAATTTTGCCGTTCGGTTCAGTTTTCTTCGCAAAGTATTTCACGAAGTCACGCACGGTCAGGTCATATCCCGTTACCATGCTGCCGACAAAGCTTGGCGTATGGATTGGGATCAGGTGCACTTCGCGGTCAGCATATTTTTCTTTCAGCAAACCTTCATTCAGCTTGCGCACCACCCCGTCCACGTCATCCCCGATAACTTCCGTCGAACAGGTGGTGATAATCGGCACCACCTTGACGTGTGGGTAACGCATCAGCAGGACATCGACCGCCGTTTCAACGCGATCCAGCGCACCGAATACCGCACCATCTTCATGGACGGACGACGAGGCAATCTCAAAACTCTCTTTCAGATGTTGTGAGATAAGCAGGCGGACGAACATTACGCACCCCTGCCCGCCGTGAACGATGCCGATGCAATCTTTAATGCCAATACTGGCGTACTGCGCCCCGGCCGGTTGGCAGGTAAAGATCGGGTTAATAACCCCGGCGCGATCTTTGGCTTTTAATTCACAAGACATATCCGGCCCCTTAATAACGTTCGTCGGTAAGTTCTGCATTGAGCGAAGCGGTGATGGTCAGATAATCAATACGCATATGAAGTGCCCTGACCAGGCTGCGTTTCGCTTCTGTATCCATCCCTGCCAGCCAGGAAAAGCGGGCGTTGTAGGCATTAGCCAGAGAGACCGCATCTACCCAATAACAGCGGTCGGCGGGCGTCGCCAGCTCCAGCGGTTCGCCACATAAGATCTGTTCAAGCTTGCCGAGGATCCCGGCATTTTGCTTTTCGCGATCCCACTTGCGGGAATGAAACTGCCAGAGGCAATGCTTCATGATGTAGTCGACCATCAGCCCGACCTGTGACTCTTCTGAAGTTGCCATCATTCGCCCTCCTCAGTTGCAACCGGGGCCGGAATGTTTTTACGTTCAAAGACCGGGTACTCCCGTTCACGCAACTTTGACACGCTGTCGAAACCGCCGGTGTATTCGCGCATTTCACCTGACCCCGTGATCTCAGGGCTGAGCGTGCTGTCAGAAAGCATTTTTGCGGTGAGAAAGCCTTTATCAACCGGGATCGGATCCTGGCTGATATCCAGTTTTGCCAGCTGATGAATCGGTGAATAAATCGCGTTATAGATATCGCGGGCGAATCGCACCCAGCCTTCAAAGCCTTTATACGGGCCGTTGTGGTACGCATGTGCATTCAGGTAAGGCACGCGGATTTTCTTCGCAACTTCCCCCGGCCGTTTACCGGTGAAGATGACGTCAGGTTTCAGTTTGTACATGGCTTCGAGCGATTCGAGTTCGTTCGGGTCGTCTATAGCCAGCGTGCCGGGTTCGCAACGGGCAATCCCTTTTTCCATATCGCCCTGGTGGCCAAATTTGGTATAGAGCGACACCACTTCAACGCCCATCTCTGCATGGATGACGTGCGCCCAGTGCCAGAGTTTGGAACCGCCGGGCCACAGGCACACTTTCTTGCCTTTCAGGCGTTCTTTGTACCAGTCCAGTTCAGGTTTCCAGCGCGCCACTTCCTCAGCGATAATCGCCTCTGCGCGGTCTTCGATACCGAAGAACATGCCGATTTTACGCAATGAATCGGAAAGCGGTTCGAAACCGAAGCCATCGATATCCAGACGCGGGATGCCGTAGCGGACACGCAATTCGTTACAAATATATTCAGCCGAACGGGCGCATTCCAGCACGTTCAGATGTGCCCCCTGCATGGAACGCAGGTCGTCATATGAGCCGTTACCGGTGAAGGTAGAAAGCACCTGGATACCCATACGTTTGAAATAATCGACCATCACTTCCTGATCGCCCTGAATATTATATTCACCGACGTAGTTGATCACATGGTCACTGGTAATTTTAGGTTCAACGGTCCCGACTTTTTGATTAATCCAGGCAATATTAATCTTATGGTGACCGCCGGATTGGCTTGGGCCCGCAAAGCCCGGTGAATTACAAACAAAAATATCCACCTCTGGCCTTTCATCCATGACATCCTGCGCAACCGCGCTAATATCATCACCGATCAATGCCGAAGCACAGGTCTGATAAATCGTCATGCGCTTAATTTCAGGATGTGCGTCAAACGCTTCGATAATGTTTTTCTTCAATACGCCTTCCGCGCCGAACACGATATGTTTTTCTTTCATATCGGTGGCAAAGGTATATTTAAGCTGGAAGTTATCATTATCACTGATATAACGTTTAGTTTGCCATGTATCATAGGTGCAACCGACCGGGCCATGACTGATGTGAATAACATCCTTCATTGGCGTACCGATAACATGTTTGGCACCACAATAAGCACAACCACGTTCAGAAATAGTTCCCGGAATGGTATTTAAATACCCTAACGGCAGAGCTGAGGTAATATTTTCATCAGGGCCTTTGTCTACCGCATGCATCTTTCTTTCGGGAATACATTTACTACAGTCAAACTCATGGTAAGGCATGGTTTATTCCTCATCTCAATGGGTATATACCCGTCATATTTCAGGTTACTGACTTTTTCCTGACATCCATTGGTTTAACTAATCCACCGCCTTGCAGCCACACAAGGCGGACCGGATTTAGTCTGAGAGGCCGTACTTCACTACCATGGCTTCGAGCTGATCCATTGTCAGAGGATGCGGGATAACCAGATCTTTGTTCTCGATAATTTTACGACCTAACTCGCTGTATTCCCTGGCCTGGTTGGCGTTAGGATCATATTCAGTGACGGTCTTTTTGTTGAATTCGGCTTTCTGAACGATATTGTCACGCGGGACAAAGTGGATCATTTTTGTCCCAATCGCGGCGGTAAACTCTTCAAGGAAGTCTTTTTCGCCATCGACATTACGGCTATTACAAATGATGCCGCCGAGGCGGACGCCGCTTTGCTTGGCGTATTTAACCAGGCCTTTACAGATATTATTGGCGGCATAAATCGCCATCATTTCACCTGAGGCTACGATATAAACTTCCTCGGCTTTGCCGTCACGGATTGGCATGGCGAAACCGCCACACACAACGTCACCCAATACGTCAAAGAAAATAAAGTCCAGATCAGGGCTGTATGCTTTATTATTTTCCATCAGATCGATGGCCGTAATAACACCGCGCCCCGCACAACCCACGCCAGGTTCCGGGCCACCAGACTCAACGCAGTTAATATCAAAAACGCCTTTTTTCACCACCATTTCATTAGTAATCTTTTCTGCGCCCATGTCGCGTAATACGTCCATCAGCGTTTCCTGAGGTTTCCCCCCAAGGATAAGACGCGTGGAGTCTGCTTTAGGATCACAGCCGTGAATGAATATTTTTTTGCCATGAAAATAAGCCAGCGCCGCCGCCGTATTTTGCGTTGTGGTTGACTTACCAATCCCACCTTTACCGTATATTGCCAATTTACGTGTCATATTAAAAAACCCTCTGAACAACGTGAAATAAAAAACCGTACGGATTTCATAAGGCAATGCCTGTGCCAGTTTCAGAGTTTTAAAAAATAGCAGGTTAAATATGACCTGAATAAAATGATGACTGACTGTTTTTTCTAAGATTATTTTTTGTCGTTCGTGAACGTCATCCCGTCCCAATAAATCACAAGCTGAGTATTCCCGGCTTAAATAGGTTCCTTCAGGTACTTTCTGTACGGGGAATGTTCCGGATGGTATGACTGCAACGCGAGGGGCATCACGTTTCCGCACTGAAAGTGCAAATCACGCATCCGGATTAATGCAATAAGCATCAGGTTGAAATGAGGATAAAAATCTCACGCAGGCAGTTAAAGACACGTTATCCGTACCTGAAGACCACATTATTATTTCGCTGGTCGAAACACCTGAATCGAATAAGTCCCGCGGTGGAATTTCATACGAAGATCTGTGAGATATTTATTTTCTGAATATTTTAACCCCCGGATGCCACTAGCCAATGAGTGGCATTTTTTATCAAAAAGCACTCATCACCACAACACCTAACGCATTGATAAAAAACCAATAAAATATCAAATTTGATGCAAATTCATCTGTAAATAAAGTCAGATTTCCCCCACGGGATCCATCCACCTCATCTTAATAATTAAACATTACTAATCAGTGGGCATCACCACTCTTAAGATCCCCGATATTACATTTAACCAAAATTAAAAATGAACAGGAAATGAATTTTACAACTTCGTATTAAAGTAATAACAATCCGATGCCGATAATTCCCTTGTGCTATGACTCATAAATAAAAAGGTTAACTATGAAAATCTCCACAAGATTATTTGTCCTTGTTGGCTCGGCCCTGCTTGGAGTTTCCTGCGTAGTGGGCTCAGCATTGTATTCATTAAATTATTCCCTGATCGAAAGCAGAAAGGCTGAGGTCGTCAACTTGTTGACGAAAGCCGAGCACATCGCCCGTTATTATGTACAGCAGCAAACATCCGGGAAAATGAGTCAGGCCGCAGCACAGGAAGGCGCGAAGAAAATGCTTTCCGAGCTGAACAGCGAATCGAAAAGTTACTACTGGGCCAACGATGATAAAGATTTAACGATTGTTCACCCGAACCCTGATCTCATCGGCAAACGTTCAGGCGGAAACCATACGCCTTCCGGCCTGGTAGATAACGAAGCCTACAAGCAGGCAGTAAAAGAGAACCACTTCGGGCTGGTCGATGTACTGGTCAAGCGCAGCGCCGATGAGCCGTTACAGCCAAAATTGCAGGGCGTGGTCTCCATCCCTGAATGGAACTGGATGCTCGGTACCGGCTTTTTCTACGACGACATTAACGCCAGTTTCTGGAAAATGGCCTGGGAACTGCTGGCGATCTCGCTGGCTATTTTCGTGGTGGTCAGCATTATTGCCGGGGTGATGACCCGCAGCATCCGCCGCACGCTGGGCGGTGAGCCGGATATCGCGGCCAATATTGCCGCACAGATTGCCGCCGGCAATCTCAACATCGACGTAAAAATCGCGGATAACGACCGTTCCAGCCTGATGTACACACTCAACGAGATGAAACAGAAGCTGCGCGAACTGGTACAGGAAATTCAGCTCTCGAGCGATGCCATTGCCACCGGCTCCAGCGAAATCTCAATGGGGAATACCGACCTGTCGCAGCGCACCGAAGAGCAGGCAGCGTCACTTCAGGAAACCGCCGCCAGCATGGAAGAGATCACCGCGACGGTCAAAATGAACGCCGAAAATGCCCGTCAGGCCAGCCAGCTGGCAGTCAAAGCAACGTCCGCGACGCAACACGGTGGCGAAGCGATGGGCCAGCTGACGAACACCATGCAGCGCATTTCCACCGAATCACAGGACATCGTGCAAATCGTCAGCGTGATTGAAGGCATCGCGTTCCAGACCAACATTCTGGCGCTGAATGCCGCCGTCGAAGCCGCCCGTGCGGGTGAAGCCGGGCGCGGTTTTGCCGTCGTGGCCAGCGAAGTGCGCACCCTTGCGCAGCGCAGTGCGACCGCCGCCAAAGACATCAAAAACCTGATTGGCGAGTCGGTTACCCGGATCACCGCAGGTTCCAGCCAGGTGACACTGGTCGGAGAACGAATGAACGAAATCGTACAATCGATCCAGCAGGTGAACGATATTATGGATGAGATTGCCTCAGCGTCGTCAGAGCAAAGCATCGGCATCGAGCAGGTCAATCTGGCGGTAACGCAGATGGATGGCGTAACACAGCAAAACGCCGCGCTGGTGGAACAGGCCGCCGCCGCCGCTGCCTCTTTGGATCAGCAGGCACACCAGCTACGCCAGACGGTGACGGTATTTAAGCTGTAATGTGAAATCTGATTTTCAACAAACCATCCTGAACGGCCTGCCCGCCGTTCAGGATATTTGTGTCTCTCTAGCTCTTACGCCAGCTCCGTGTCAGTACTTTTTCTATCTCCACAATCACGAACAGCGCGACACCGATCAGCAGCCCGATGATCCAGTAGATGAACGGCAGCGGACGCGTGCCGAACAGCGTGTTCATCAGCGGCACATAAATAATGATCGCCTGAAGACCGAACAGCACGACGGTGACAATCCAGATCCCTTTGTTTTCCAGCAGGCCACGGCTGAGGGAGAAGTTATCCGAATCGCGGCAGTTGATCATGTAAACCCACTGCGCGGTTACCAGCGTTTGCAGCAGCACGGTACGGATAAATTCCGGTTCATAACCGCGCGGTTGCAGCCACGCTTCCAGCAGGAAGGCGCTGATGGAAATCAGCAACCCGACGAACGCCACGCGCCAGATGGCGTATTTATCCATGACGTGCGCGCTGACATTGCGCGGCGGGCGGCGCATTACGCGGCTTTCTGCCTCTTCAAACGCCAGCCCGAACGACAGCGTGGCCGACGTCGCCATGTTCATCCAGAGAATTTGTACCGGCGTTAGCGGCAGCAGATTACCCATCAGGATGGCGATAATAATCAGCAACCCCTGTGCAAGGTTGGTCGGCATAATAAAGAGAATGGTTTTTTTCAGGTTGTCGTAAACCCGCCGCCCTTCCCTGACCGCGTTGGCGATGGTGGCAAAGTTGTCATCCACCAGGATCATATCCGCCGACTCTTTGGTCACTTCCGTCCCTTTAATCCCCATGGCAATGCCGACGTTCGCCTGTTTCAGCGCAGGCGCATCGTTCACGCCGTCGCCGGTCATCCCGACGATTTCACCGGTTTCCTGTAACGCTTTCACCAGCCGCAGTTTATGCTCCGGGCTGGTGCGGGCGAAGATATCAAACTGCGTCGCGGCAACCCGCAGCTGATCGTCATTCATGTGTTCCAGTTCATACCCGGTGATGGAGTTTTCGCTGTTGCCGATGCCGAGCATTTTACCGATCGCCATCGCGGTTTCCTGATGGTCGCCGGTGATCATCTTGACGCGGATCCCCGCCTGCTGACATTCACCGATCGCCACAATCGCTTCCGGACGCGGCGGATCCATCATGCCCGCAATACCAATCAGCACCATGCCGTGGCTGAGTTCCGGGTGATCGAGCGCCGTCACTGGCTGATCAACCGGCTTCCAGGCCGCCGCCACCATGCGCAACCCTTCGCTGGCGTATTGCGTAATCGCCGATTCCCAGTATGCGTGGTCCAGCGGAACGGCACCTTCCGGCGTCTGCTGGAACTGGCAAAGTTTCAGCAAGACGTCCGGCGCGCCGGTGAGCATAATCTGCGCCTCACCGTTTTTATCGCCAGCCACCGCCATGTATTTGTAGAGCGAATCGAATGGAATTTTGCTGCTGAGGGTAAACGGCAATTCCGGCAAATGCGCCTTCGCCGCCAGCACTTTCAGTGCGCCTTCCGTCGGCCCGCCGGTAATGCCCCAGTGACCCTGCGCATCCTGTTTTAAAGTACTGTCGTTACAGATATCGACCGTGCGCAGAAACTGCGTCAGCAGCGGCGAGGAATCTGGCGGCACCTGCGCCGCAGAACCGGCAAGAGAAAAACTGCCCATCGGCTCGTAGCTGCTGCCTTCGACGGTCCAGACGTTATCCGCCAGAATCACCGCTTTCACGGTCATTTCATTCATGGTCAGCGTGCCGGTTTTATCCGAACAAATCACTGACATCGCGCCAAGCGTTTCGACCGTCGGCAGCTTGCGGATAATGGCTTTCGAACGCGCCATCGCCTGCACGCCGAGCGACAAGATGATCGAGATAATTGCCGGCAGCCCTTCCGGCACGGCGGCGACGGCCAGGCTGATAACCGAAAGCAGCAGTTCGCCAAACGGAATATCACGCAGCAGGAAACCGAAGATCAGCAGTGCCACCATCATGAACAGAATGATGATAAAAATGGATTTACCCAGTTTATCTATCTGCACCAGCAGCGGCGTTTTGTTGTCTTCAATCGAGGAGAGCATTTCATTGATATGGCCGAGTTCCGTCTGACCACCGGTGGCAAACACCACCCCGCTGGCAGTACCGGAACTGACGGTGGTGCCCGAGAACGCGAGGTTTTTACGGTCACCGATGGATTTCTCGCCTTCCAGCGAATCGGTTTTTTTCGACACGACAGTGGATTCGCCGGTCAGAATTGCTTCTTCAACGCGCAGGTTATGCACGTCAATCAGCCGCAAATCGGCAGGGATTTTGTCGCCGGGGCGCAACAACACAATATCCCCCGGTACGATTTCATCAGTGCCTACGGTGATCTGCTGCCCGCCGCGTAATACCAGCGCCTCGCTGGAGAGCATATTTTGAATGCTCTTCAATGATTTTTCAGCGTTATTTTCCTGGATGAAGCCGATTAGCGCATTGATGACCGCGACCGCTAATATCACCAGCGTATCGACCCAATGCCCCATTATTGCTGTGACAACGGCAGCGGCCAGCAATATATAAATCAGGATATCTTTAAAATGGGATATAAATTTAATAAATAAAGACTTACCTTCTTTTTGCGGCAGAACATTAGGGCCGTAATGCTGCAGTTTGTTTTTAGCTTCTTCGGGTGACAACCCGGCTGGTCCGGACTGCAGCCCGGCCAGGCTCTCTTCGACGGTTTGCTGATACCACAGTTTTTCCGTTGTTTTCGTCCCGGAAAGTGGTGCTGGATTATTCATGATGCCTGACTCCTTGATCCCTGAAATGGTTCATGAATGAAGCGGATAATGAATTAATTGTCATGTTGATTCTGGCAAGATACCTAAAGCTGTATAAACTATAATATACCGTGTTAAATAGTGTTAACGGGTTACCTGAAAAAACAATTAAACAAAGAAAAACAATAAGTCACTAATAGTCTCACTGAAAATACGTCTAAGGCAGAATATGGATGCGCCTGTTTCTTAAGAGCCCTTATATATTCCGCCGGAATTTATCATTTCGCGTGTTGTTTCATGAGGGGAAGTATTTTGAAGATTCGTTTTTCTCTCGTTCTGGCCCTCGCTTTAGCGTTGAGCGCCTGCGACCAGAAAACGGCGGACACTCCCGCGCCGCCGCGTCAGGTCAAAATAGCCACGGCAGAAGCCGCCAGCCCGTTAAGTACCCGCGTTTTCCCGGCTCGCATTCTTGCAGGCGATAACACCGAAATTTCTTTTAAGCGCGCAGGTCAGTTGCAGACTCTCGACGTGCGCGAAGGCGAAGCTGTGAAACAGGGGCAAGTTCTCGCCCGCCTCACTAACAACGACGCCCGCCAGCGTCTCAACGATCGCCGCAGCGCCGCGACACTCGCCCAACGCCAGTTCGAACGTTATCAGACCCTCGCCCGTCGCAACGTCGTTTCTCAGGCCGAACTCGAAGTGCATAAAGCCAGCCGGGATTCCGCGGCGGCGGCGCTGAAAATCGCGCAGGAAGAACTCAACGATCTCAACCTGGTGGCACCGTTCAGCGGCGTGATTGCCCGGCTGAATGTGCGTAATCATCAGGTGGTTTCCGCCGGTCAGCCGGTAGCAACACTCAGCCGCTCAGACGTACTGGACGTTATTTTCAGCGTGCCGGAAAACCTTTTCACCAGCCTTGATATGCGTAACGCCGATTATCGCCCGCGGGTGCGTATCAACCAGCTTCCCGACCGCGAATTCACTGCGACTTATAAAGAACACACCGCCAGCAGCGAAGCCAACACGCTGACCTGGCAGGTGACGCTGACCATGCCGCGTCCGGAAAACTTCCCGGCGGTAGCCGGGCTGAGCGGCACCGTCACGGTGAACCCGGCCAATCTCGCCACGGCCACGCCGGACTCCACGCTGGTGGTTCCGGTCGAAGCCGTGTTTAACCCGGACAACACGCAGCGCAACGACCCGCACGTCTGGGTGATCGCCGGAGAAGGCGACAACTTGCACGTTGAAGATCGCAAAGTCACCGTCGGCAAACTCACCTCGCAGGGCATTGAAATCACCGCCGGATTAAAACAGGGCGATCGCGTTGTCGCCGCCGGCGTCGGTGAATTACATGCGCAACAGCCGGTTCGCATCTGGACACGGGAACGGGGCCTGTAATGGGGATCAACGAGAGTTTTATCAGCAATCCGACGCGCGTCTGGCTGGTGATCCTGCTGCTCGGCGTGGGCGGTCTGATTGCATTGTTCAATATCGGGCGTCTGGAAGATCCGGCGTTTACCATCAAAACGGCGGTGGTTTCCGTTCAGTATCCCGGCGCATCCTCGCAACAGGTGGAAGAAGAAGTCACGCTTCCGCTGGAAAACGCGCTTCAGCGCCTGCCTTACGTCGATAACATCACGTCGATTTCCGCCGTCGGTTTATCGCAAATCACCGTGAATATCGATGCCCGCTACCACTCTTCCGAGCTGCCGCAAATCTGGGATGAGTTGCGCCGCCGGGTCAATGACGCGACGCTGCAATTCCCGCCCGGCGTCAGTCCGCCGTTCGTTAACGATGATTTCGGTGACGTTTACGGGTATTTTTTCTCTATCTACGGTGACAGTTTTACCAACCCCGAACTGCGTGCGTATGCCGAGCAGCTTCGCCGGCAACTGGTTCTGGTGCCCGGCGTGGGCAAAGTCGCGATCGGCGGCGTCATTCCCGAGCAGGTTTACATTGAGATTTCACGGGCGAAAATGGCGGCTTACGGCGTCACGCTGGCGCGTCTGGCCGATGTGCTGAACCGGCAAAATATGGTTTCCGACGCGGGCAGTATGACGGTCGGCAGTGAATCCATCCGTCTGCATCCGACCGGCGGTTTTCAGAATATCGATGAACTCAATAATGTCCTCATTAGCCCGGCCGGTTCCACACACAGTGTTTATCTGCGCGATATCGCCACCGTCTCACAGGGCGTGACGGATCATCCCGGCAATATTTATCACGCCAATGGCCGCAATGCGCTGACCATTGGCGTCTCCTATATTCCCGGCGTGAATGTCATGAATATCGGTCACGCCATCGAAGCCAGAATGAAGCAGCTCAGCGCCGACAAACCGGCAGGGATCGAGCTGAAAGTCTTCTACGATCAGGCTGCCGAAGTGAAGAAGTCTGTTGACGGTTTCATCATTAACTTCCTGATGGCGCTGGCGATTGTGGTCGGCGTCTTGCTGATTTTCATGGGATTACGCAGCGGGATTATCATCGCTGTGTCGCTGGCGCTGAACGTACTCGGCACGTTGCTGATCATGTATTTATTTGGCATCGAGCTTCAGCGCATTTCGCTCGGCGCGCTAATCATTGCACTGAGTATGCTGGTGGATAACGCGATTGTGGTGGTGGAAGGCGTGCTGATTTCCCGGCAGCAGGGCAATCCGCTGATGAGCGCGATTTCTCACATTATCAAACGCTCCGCCCTGCCGCTGCTGGGCGCGACGGTTATCGCCATTCTGGCGTTTGCGCCTATCGGGCTGTCGCAGGATTCGACCGGCGAATACTGTAAATCGCTGTTCCAGGTATTGCTGATTTCGCTGATGCTTAGCTGGGTGACGGCGCTGACCCTCACGCCGGTGCTGGTCAAATGGGCGTTTGCCAATATGCCGGTGCCGGAGAAAAAACCGGATGAACAGACTGACCCGTACGGCGGCTGGATTTTCCGCGTTTATAGGCGTTTGCTGTCGGCGCTGCTGGTGCGCCAGACGGTCACGCTGGTAATACTGGCGGCGCTGCTCGCGGCGTCCGTCTGGGGATTCGGCTTTGTGCGGCAGAACTTTTTCCCGTCTTCCAACACGCCGATTTTCTTCGTCGATCTCTGGCTGCCTTACGGCACCGATATCAACCACACCGCCCGCGTCGCCCGCGAAATAGAACAGAACATCAGCAAACAGGAGGGCGTGGAAAACACCGTCACCACTATCGGCCAGGGCGGCATGCGCTTCATCCTGACTTACAACGGCCAGCGACAGTATTCCAACTACGCGCAGATTATGGTGCGGATGGACGATCAGCGGAAAATCGCCGGGCTGGTTCACAGTACCGAGCAGGATATCCAGAAAAATTACCCCGAGGTCAACGCGCGGCTCAAACGCATCATGTTCGGGCCTTCCGGCGACAGCGCCATTGAAGTGCGCATTAAAGGCTCCGACCCGGATACGCTGCGCAGCATCGCCAGCCGGGTGGATAAAATCATCCTCGATGACGGCGCGGCCGACGGCGTACGCAACGACTGGCAGGATCGCAGCAAAATGGTCAGGCCGGTATTTTCCCCGTATCTGGGCCGCGAACTGGGCGTGGATAAAGGCGAAATCGACAGCGCATTACAGATGAATTTCAGCGGCAGTACAGTGGGGATTTATCGCGATGGCTCCACGCTGATGCCCATCGTGTTGCGTCCGCCCGCCTCTGAAAGGCTGGATGTCGATCACATGGCGAACATCATGGTGTGGAGCCAGACGCGCCAGCAGTTTATTCCGCTGAGTAACGTGGTCAGTGATTTCAAAGTGGAATGGGAAGATCCGCTGATCATGCGCCGCGACCGTATCCGCATGCTCACCGTGCAGACCGACCCCGATGCGGCCACCGGCGAAACGTCCGGCGATATGCTCGCGCGGATAAAACCACAGGTCGAAGCGCTGACCTTGCCGCACGGCTACAGCATTGAATGGGGCGGCGATGCGGAGAATTCCGCCGAGGCGCAACAGGGGCTGTTCACCACGCTGCCGATTGGTTTCCTGATGATGTTTATCATCACGGTGCTGATGTTCAGTTCGGTGAAAAATGCGATTGCCATCTGGCTGACCGTGCCGCTGGCGCTGATTGGCGTGACGTTTGGTTTCCTGCTGACCGGCATTCCGTTCGGGTTTATGGCGCTGATTGGCCTGCTCAGCCTGAGCGGCATGCTGATCCGCAACGGTATCGTGCTGGTCGAAGAAATCGGCCAGCAGAAGAAAGAGAAAAACCAGACGGAAGCGATTATCTACGCGGCCACATCGCGCCTGCGCCCTATCCTGCTGACGGCGTTTACCACCGTGCTCGGGCTCGCGCCGTTGTTACTTGATGTATTTTTCCAGAGCATGGCGGTTGTTATCATGTTCGGTCTGGGGTTTGCGACCGTGCTGACGCTTCTGGTTCTGCCGGTGATTTACAACTGTTTCCATCGTGAAGGACAACGAATTCAACAATGAACACAACGGGACTGAACATTATTAAAACGCTCGGCTGCCTGACCGCCGTGACATTTTTCACCGTCTATAACACGTACGATAATTACAATTATAACTATGACCAGATCCTGGCTTTCCTGACCTTTATTTCCACCATCGCCACACCGCTGTTTTTTGTCGTGACCGGCTATATGGATGCCGGTTCCCAGCACACGCCGGAATGGCAGATGAAAAAGATACGCGGGATCCTGACGATATTTATCTTCTGGTTCTCGGTTTATTACCTGTGGGGACCGTATCAGAAAGGTTATCTGATCCAGCCGTGGTTCATCTTTTCACTGGTGATCATTTACACCTTCCACCCGGCCGTGGAATGGCTGGCGAAACGCCGGGTGATCCTGGCCTCGCTGGTTCTGGCGCTGCTGATTTTCTCTTTTGCTTATGACCTGCTGGCAATTTATTTCACTGAAAGTAAAAGCCTCTCCGCGCCCGCGCAGTTACGCATCTGGACCTGGGTGCTTTATTATCTGACCGGACAACTACTTTACGACCCGGTGGTTTCCTCGCTCTACAGCCGCCCGCGCATCGCCCGATTTGCCGCCATCGCGATTCCGTTTGTTTATACCTTCACCTGGTTTTATGAGAAGCACTTTTTTCTCTCTATTTTCAACGTCGAGCGCAACAGCTTTATTCTGACCGGATCGCAGGTCTACATTCTGGTGCTGCTCATTATCATTGCGGCGAACGGCGTTAAACCGGACGCCACGCGGCTGCCGGTCAGTGAAATGGTCAGCTCGCTCGGTAAAACCATGACCGGCGTTTATATCCTCCACTACACCTTTTTTAATCTGTTAATCGAGTGGATCCCGATCCATTCCCTGACGGCCAAATTGCTGGTCATCCTGCTGACGTTCCTGCTTTCAGTGTTGTCATCCTTGCTGCTGCTCAAAAACAATCTGACGAAAAAGCTGATTACGTTTTAACGGTTTTTGTCTGAGAAAATATGCAGCCGGTCATTTCTTTTGTTCAAATTTCAATCTGACCAGTAATCCCGTCGGAAAGTGAGGTGCGGGATGCAGGCTCACTTCCCCACCCAACCGCAATATTGTCGATTTCACAATCGACAGGCCAAGCCCGGATCCTTCCTGGCCGGAACCTTCTATCCGGTAAAATGCATCGAACACCCGGTCGTATTTCTCTTGCGCAATGCCGGGGCCATTGTCTTCAACGTCAATAATGACCCGTCCGCTTTCGGCGCTGAGCCGCAGGTCTACGCGGCCGCCTGACGGGGTATAGCGAACGGCGTTTTCCACCAGGTTTTTAACCACCGTGGACAGCGCGACTTCATCAGTATGCAGCGTGACGTCTTGTGTATCCGCCACCCCAAAATCGATGTTTTTCTCCGCCGCCAGTGGCCACAGCCCTTCAATCACCTGACGGAAAACAGATTGTACCGAAACGTGCGATAACGCGATTTGAGAAGAAACCAGCTGCTGGGCGCGGGCGAGCGAGAGTAGCTGCTCCAGTAAATTTTTCGCCCGGTTAATGCCCAGACGCAGCGTGACCAGGCGCTCCTGAGCCTCGGCGGACATCGTGGAATGGCTCAGCCGCTCAGCCTGGAGTGAAAGCGCCGTGAGTGGCGAACGCAGTTCATGAGCCGCATCAGCCACAAACCGCCGCTGCGTTTCCATTGCCCCTTCGACTTTACCCAGTAACCGGTTTATGCCCGTCACAAAAGGGCGGACTTCATTAGGAATATCCGCATAAGTCAGCGGCGTCAGATCCTGCTCATCACGCCGGTAAACCTCGTTCGCCAGCCGTGAAACAGGCTGGAAAACTTTGCGCACCAGGTCGGAGACGATCAGCAGTAAAACCAGCAATAAAATCAGAAAAGGCATCAATGTGCGCACCGCGCTGTCGAAGGCGACTTCATCACGGGCAGACGTTTTCTGCCCCACCGCCACATGCAAATCCGGCGACAGCGCCGTGACCAGAACACGATAGTCGTTCTGCCCGGAAGTCACGGTTTGAAACCCTTCAGTTAACGGCGGGGCTAACTGAAAACGGGCGGAAGGTAACGTGGTTTTTCCGCCAATAAACTCGACAATCACATTGGCGTCGTCGTCACCGGCAATCGCCGGACTGATATAACTGCTGCCCGCCAGCGCAGGCGTGGTTTTTTTCAAAACCTGCGTGATTTGTGTCAGCGTAGAATCCTGCAATTCATGGGCCTCATCCAGCGCAGACAGAAAAGTAAATGCGCCTGATGCCAGCGCTACGATAAAAATGGCTGAACAGAGCACCACCGATAAACGAAGCTGAATGGAGCTTTTTATCCGTTCTTTGAAACCAGCCATCCCACTCCCCTTACATTTCTGATGGCGTCGCTGCCTAATTTTTTGCGCAAGGCGTGAATGAGAAACTCCACAGCATTACTTTCTACCTCTTCTCCCCAGCCGTAGATCCGCTCTTCCAGATCACTGCGCGAGAGAATGTTCCCCGGCCTGAGCATCAGCGCCTCAAGCAAAGCGAACTCCCGGTTTGAAAGCTGAAAAGTGGCGGCTGTGCCGGCAAGACCGGCCTCATGGGTTGCAGGATCCAGCGTAATGACGCCATTAGTTAACACCGGTTCACTGCTCCCCCCTTTACGACGCAAAACGGCCCGGATCCGGGCCATCAGTTCGCTCATATCAAACGGTTTAAGGATGTAATCATCTGCACCGCCATCCAGCCCTTTCCTGCGGATACCGGCCAGAACGGAGAATCCGTCCTGGCCGGGTAATCCGAGGTCTAACAATACGACGTCATAACCGTGGCAAAGCGCGCCCGATAACGCAGCCGTGCCGTTGCTGACCCAGTCAACCGCATAGGCCGCGTCTTTCAACGTGTCCCGCACGGCTTCGGCAATCATCACATCATCTTCAACCAGCAGTATCCGCATCAGTCCCTCTTTAATGGCAATTTACTGGTCAGTCGCCACTTTTCTTTCCGTGAGCGTGAGATAGCCGACCAGAACCACAATGGCGATCAGGAACAGGCAACTTGTCCCGGTCGTGCCCAATCCCAGCCCGCCGTTATCAGGCGTTTGGGCCAGCAAATCACCGCAGGAGGCCCCGAACGGCCGGGTCAGGACATATGCAATCCAGAAGCACAGCACCGCATTCGCCTTCAGCAAATAATGCGCTGCCGCCGTCACCGCAATCAGGCCACCAAACACAAGCGCCGCCGTGGAATACCCGAACTGCATGCCTTCAGCGACCCAGTCACCGGCAGCGGTCCCCAGCGCGAAAGTAAAGAGGATCGCCGTCCAGTAAAACAGCTCACGTTTGACGGTATCCACTTCGTGGATGGATAAGGTATGTTCTTTTTTATACCAGACACTGAACGTGATAATCAGCAACGCACCAAACATCACGGTCGAAAAAGACAGCGGTACATTGAAATTATCGGTCAGATTATCGGTCAGCAGGGTACCAAAAACGCTGATCAGCAAAACCGACAGCCAGTAAAGCGAAGGCACGTAGCGTTTGGCCCTGATCGGGAAGAACAGGGAAATCACCAGCAAGACACCGGTAACAACAGAAGTATAGGTCAGCCCAAAATTCAGGTTCACATTCAGGAATGTCGGCGGCTGTTTCTCCGACTGTGGTAGACATCATTTTGATAAGCCAGAAGAAAAGCGTGACTTCAGGGACTTTGTTAGCCCAGTTAATCGTTTCTTTTGTCGCCGGATACGTCATGGTAAAACCCGCCCTGTTAAGAATAAGTCAGGCGAGTATTTCACGGGTTTCTTAGCTGTGACTTAGGGGGAGAAAAACGCGCTCAGCTCTGCTCCGAAACCAGTACCGCCATCGTGTCCGGCTCCAGCGCCCTGAAAATATGCTCAACGTCGGCGGGATATGAAATGTAGTCACCGGCGTTCAGCTCAACCGGAGAATCCACCAGCCCGACCAGCGCACGCCCCTGCGTGATGATGATATGTTCGACAGAACCTAGCGGATGCGGGCTGGAAACGCGGTCGCTGCCCGGCTGCGTGGTCAGCAGATAGACATCGCGCCGCGCGCCCGGCGGACAGGTCGCCAGAAGCACCGCTTTGTAATCCGCCAGTTCCGCCACCACCGACGGGCCTTCACCGCGCCGGATCACCTGCATTTTATTCACTTCAGGCTCCATCAGCCGCGCGAAGGGAATATTCAGCGCCACGCACAGCGCCCACAGCGTTTCCAGACTCGGATTACCGTTGCCCGCTTCGAGTTGTGAAAGCGTCGATTTCGCCACACCGGCGCGGCGGGCGACTTCTGCCAGAGACAAGCCCGCGCGCTGACGTTCACGCACCAGACCTTTGGAAATAACGCTGATAGGTTGAGACATTGCGGCACTCCGAACAGTATAACGAACGATCGTTCGACTTGAAGAACGATTCAAAAGTGTTCATTATAATGAATACTCGTTCGTTATGGGATTGAATTATGCAAGCACGTTTCTTTTCACCGCTGGGAAAAGATGTGGTGAAAGCCATCTTTCTGGTCTGTCTCGCCGACGGCCTGGTGGGGATTTCTTACGGTTCACTGGCGGTCGCCGGAGGCTTCCCGCTGTGGGTGCCGCTGATGCTCTCGTTGCTGGTGCTCGCCGGCGCTTCGGAGTTTTTATTTATCGCGATTGTCGGCGGTGGCGGAAGCCCGTTCGCCGCAGCGGCTGCCGGTTTACTGGTGAATGCCCGCCATTTGCCGTTCGGTATCGCCGTGAAAGATCTGGTGGGCAGTAAATCGCTCAGTTGGCTCGGATGCCACATCATGAACGATGAAAGCGTGGTATTCGGCATCTCCCAGCCCACCTATGAGAAACGCAAAAAAGCCTACTGGCTGTGCGGCGCGGGCATTGCGCTGTTCTGGCCGGTCAGCGTGATTGCCGGGGCGTACATCGGGCAGTTTATTCCGGATATCAAAGCCATCGGGCTGGATGCCGTGTTCCCGGCCATTTTGCTGGCGCTGATTTTCCCGGCACTGAGAAAGCGCAGAACGCTGATCCCGGCGGCGTCCGGCGCACTGATTTCCGTCGCCGCCGTGCCTTTTGTGCCCGCCGGAATGCCGGTGCTGTTTTCACTGCTGGGATTACTGGCCTGGAGAAACAAAAAATGACACAGCACACGTTATGGATTGCCGGGATCGTCGTTCTGGCGGCCGGAACTTTCGCGATGCGCGTGGCCGGTTACCGGCTGGGCTCGCGCCTGAATTTGTCACCGGCAACGCAAACAATGTTGTCGGATTCCGCCACGATTCTGTTACTGGCCGTTGCGGCCACGTCAGCGTTGTTTGAAGGCCATCACTTTGGCGGATTTGCACGGGTAACAGGCGTCGGCGTAGCGCTGTTTTTAGCGTGGCGAAAGGCACCGCTGATCGTCATTATTATCGCGGCGGCGGTCGTAACGGCGCTGATGCGCTGGGCGGGGATCGCCTGAACAGAAACAAAAATGGCTCCCGAAGGAGTAATGCCGATCAGTTAAGGATCAGTTGAACGATCCAGTGGCTGTGTAAAAATCCAGAAACGTTCTTCGTTTCCGGATTTTCAGTACACATTTACTGATCAGACTTATCCCTATGATTAAAATGAATATTCCTAACACGATCCTGATTAACATTCAGAAATACTTAATTTCTGTAAAAGAACGCATTCCCGAATTTTCTCCCTTTCGTTAATCCGGTTACTGAGTAAACTCACTTTATCTAAATTTGACTTAAGTCCACCTTAAGTTAACTCACCGCGAACGGTGGCGGGATAACGGAATAATTCACAGGGAGTCACCGGTTTACAGACTGTGTAAAAGGGAATTAAACGATGGGCATTCAGGAATACATTCTTGCCGGCAGTAAATTACCGATCCATAACCATTACCAGCTGCGGCTTAAACGACTTGAATCACAACAGCCCGGCGTCGATATTTCGGTGCTCAAGTTCAGCGGCACTGAGGCCATCAGCGATATCCTGCGCTATGAAATCGAATTCACCAGCGCGGTAAAAGACATTCCCGCCCAGCACATCATCAACTATTCCGCCCTGTTCCTGATGTACCCCGACGGCAAGCCGTGGGAACCGGTTAAACCACGCATCATCCCCGGCGTCATTACTCAGTTTCGCCAGTGCAGCACGTCTGCCGATGAAACCCATTATGTCGTGACGCTGGAACACCGCCTCACCCGTCTGAATCAGGGCAGCAACAACGCGGTTTACCAGAACGACAGCGTCATCAGCATGACCGAAAACACCTTCCTGCGTTACAACATGGACCGGCTGGATTTTCGGTTTGCGTTGAACGACCAGTACCCGCTGAAGAAATTCATGATGCAGTTCGGCGAAAGCGAATACGCACACATTGCGCGACGTCTGGCTGACAGCGGTATCTCGTACTTCTTTGAATACGATGAAGAGAATAACTGCGATGTGATGGTGCTGGCCGACCATTCTTACGCGTGGCCGGAACCGGTGACCATTCCGTTCCGCAATCCGGCGGGACTGTTCGACGGCGGGCTGGAGTCGGTCTGGGAGATGTCGGTCAGCCGTAAATCGATTCCCAAGTCGGTGACGGTAAACGACGATTATTACCCGGCTGCGCAAAGCGATATGACCGCCACAGCCGCCACTAACCCGGACTATCCGGCGCTGGTTGCCGAATATTACCGCTGGGGTGAGTATTACCCCGAACCGGGCAAGGAATACAGCAGTGAGCCTGGTCAGGGCATGTGGTACGCGAAGCGCCGTCAGGAGCGTTACCTCAGTGAACAAATCACGTTTGAGGGTAAATCCAACTGCATGACGCTGCGGCCGGGGATGGTCATCACCACGCCGGGCAAGGACTGGCCGGAAGCGCCGGACGGCCTGCTGATTGTGTCTACCACGTCTAAAAATGTCGCCCGCGACACGGCGTATTTCGTCACCTTCACCGCCGTTCCGCGCAATACCCAGCATCCGTACCGCCCTGCTCTTTTGCCGTGGCCCACCGTCACCGGCACACTGCCCGCCCGCATCTCCAGTGCCCATCCGGATGAACCTTATGCACACATCAACGCCGACGGTTTATACCGCGCCCGGTTTGGCTTTGACCGCACCGGATGGCAAAAGGGTTTTGAAAGCTGCTGGCTGCGTTTAGCCAGGCCTTATTCCGGTGATACTTACGGTTTTCATATGCCGCTGCTGGATTCTACCGGCGTGGCGATTGCGTTCGAGAACGGCGACGTTGACCGGCCTTACATCGCTTACGCGCTGCATGACTCAACGCACCCGGACCACGTGGCGTTACCGAATTACAAGCGGAACGTAATCCGCACTCAGGCCAATAACAAACTGCGTCTCGACGACACGCGTGGCAAAGAGCACATCAAGCTTTCGACACCGGCCAGCGGCAAAAGCCAGCTGAACCTCGGTGCGCTGGTCGATGATAAGCGCAAAGACCGCGGACACGGCGCCGAGCTGCGCACCGACGACTGGGTGTCCGTTCGCGGCGGCAAAGGCGTGTTTATTTCTGCCGACGTGCAGGCCTCCGCCGGAGGTCAGCAGCTGGATATGCAACAGGCCAATGCCCTGATTTCCAGTGCAAGGGTAGAAATGCAGAGTCTGTCGGCCAGTGCTCAACAGGCTCAGGCATTAGCCGCCGACATCGACCGGCAACAGACTTTGTTACAGCAGAAACTCGACAAGCTTCAGCAGGCCGTTTTGCTTTTAAGCGCACCCAAAGGCGTGGGCATTGTCAGCGGGGACAGCATGCAGCTGTACGCGCAAGACAGCCTGACGCTGACCGCCGGTAAGCAGGTGGATATCGGCGCGACGAAGAAATTCACCGTCGCGGCCGGTGAGCAAATCAGCCTCTACAGCCGTCAGGGTACAAAAATGTTTGCCGCCAAAGGCGATATCGACGTTCAGGCGCAGGGCGGGAAATTCACCACCTGGTCAACGGACGATACGCATATTGCCAGTGGCAAAAAAATGACGGTGACCGCACAGGACGAGCTGGTTCTGATCTGCGGCGGAGCCTACATCAAACTGAAAGGCGGTAACGTTGAGATTGGCGGGCCGGGGAAATTGCGGGTGAAAAATGGCGGTATCGTCAAACAAGGTGCGGCCAGCATACAGAGCGCGATGAAGTCCTTCGAGCCAGAGAATTTCGATGAGAAATTCGCACTCGTACACCCTCTCAGCGGCGAGCCCATCGCTAACGCCAAATATCGGATGACATTGCCCGATGGTTCTGTGCAGGAAGGCATGACCGACGCTGCAGGTAAAACAGCCCTTATTCAGAGCACATTACTCGACGGAATGAGTTTTGAATTACTTTAAGGATGAGAGAATGAAAGCATTTAACAAGTTTACGTGTGCTTCAGCCACAATTTTTTCTTGCCTGTCAATGACGGCCTGCCATATCCCTACCACGGCAGACGGCTTTGCTATGACAAGCGGTGGAGCAGGATTGACTGGGCAGTCTGGTGATATGAAGTACATGGTTTATGATGTCCCACCACAAGTTGTTTATCGGATTGATGAGCACAGATTTTTCACGCTGGAAAATTACAAAGATTGTGATCATGGTGGCATTATTTATTACAATGATACTAAGCTGGGTAAAAAGGTTTATCTCAATGGAGGTTCAAGCACAAATGATATTTTGACGGCTAACTCCAGCCTTTACTGGAAAGGTCAAATTATCTACTCAGCATCCGACGAAGTGCTGGCTTACCCAGTTCGGGTTCGCTCTCTTAGCGATAGAGCTACAAACAACGGCGCTTATATTATATATATCAAGAACGGAATTAGATATCCTCTGAATATTGCTGGAGATATGAACGATGGGAAGGATACATCCATCCAAATAACCCATGATGCAGTTTACTTCACTGATAATAAAACCCCATACAAATATAAAACACGTAAATTCAGTATCCCTAACTCTTACAGCGATTTCACATATTTATTGAGCGCACCAGAATCCAATAATTCCTCAACAAAAACAACGATTTTCTCTTGCGATTCGCAAATAATTCCATCTAGCCAGAAAAATACCGCACAGCAAGAGATTGATCCAAAAGCAACAGGGATACAAGACAATGACTGATCATTCCAGAGAACCTTTACGCTCAGCATCTTTGCATATTGATGATAACGGTAAACATGTATGGACCAGCATGTGTTCTCCATCCAATAATAAAGTCAGGGCTGCTTGTAACTATCCAATTCAACTTCCAGGGATTATTATTTTTGTGCATGGGGTTAACTCTGAAGGTGAGTGGTATAGCACAGCCGAAAGTAACCTTTGTCGTGGACTAAATGCACGTCTTAATTTACCTGAGGAACATCATTTAAAAGAAAATGAGTATTCTGATGGCAAAAGTAATATTCGTGGCGTAATTAAAGAAGGTAGATCTCCGGTTGTTCGTTTTTACTGGGGATACTCCGCTGGGAAGCATGCAGATGTTAAATGCCGAATCCCCCTGAGAAATGCTGAAGGCGATGATTATCATGACCTGAAAAAATACCAAAAGCTTTCTGACAGTGAATTGCAAGCTAAGGGGCCATTCTATTGGGGCGGCGGCGCATTTCAAAATGGCTGTGACCAGTTGGTGTCTTTATGGAGTGAAGAAGGTTTTAGCAAATGGCTGAAGGAAATGCCGATCCCGTTCAGCGTTCAGGCCGCAAATACTGAGTTAGACCGGTTGGTTTCAGACGCTCCTGCGAGACAATATTATGCCCACGCTGCAACAAGGCTGGCTAATTTAATGGATACCATCAGAAATGATTATCCTAACGATACCATAACGCTGATGTCCCACAGTCAGGGCACTATGATTGCGATGGCGGCGACCCTGCTTGCCAAAACCGGCCCTGATGCTTTATTTGTGATGAATTCACCTTATGCGCTTGAACATAAAACGATGGACAGGTTCGCCTACCCATTTAATGAATGCATATCGACTAAAGCCAGGGTTGCCACGTTTGAGAATGTGGTTAAGAAAGTCGCCCAACAAACCAGCAGGATGACGCCTGCGGACTATAGCCGTCTGGTTGTCGGAGTTGATGCCAATAATAAGAGCTGGAAACCCACCGGAATGGGACCAAATGAGACCTATGAGCGCGACAATCATGGCCGTACCTGGGTTTACTGTAACGCTCATGACCGTGTGATGGGCATGAAAGCCATTCGTAGTATCGGCTGGCAAGGCATCCCCAACACCCCTGATGGCAATATTAATAAACTGCTTACTGACCATCAGGGCCATCTGTTCCAACGGATGATGGCCCGAGGCCTGCATTGTGGGGGCGATCCTCAGATTCACACCCCTTTTGGAACACTTCCTCCTGCAGGTGCATCGTTTTGGGATGACGGTGGCGAATTTATTTATCCCGCCCCTCCGGCTAATCAAACACTGTTCATCAATGGTGAAAGGGTCCCTTTACCGTTCGACATACCACTGGATTTTGACGGTACGCGAGTAGGTAAAAATCCTGTAGATGGCAGAAACGGGGATGGTTGGGGGCAATTTTCTAAAGACGAAATAACTGGGGATTGGGCAATTCATGATGATACTTTCCCCTACTATGCTTCCCTATATGAGGAGCAGTGGATATCCGTACCCTCTTCATCAAGCTGGTCTTTGCCGGGCTCACATGACGATACGCGAGGGCAACTCACCCGGTGCCGTGAAACCCGCGAACAAAAAGATGCCCGGATCGGTAAGTTTATCTCGCAACCCAGCGATCACAGTACATTGCCACTATATGCCGAATTTATGAGCCAAATCGTAGCTTACGATTTACCCGTTGGCTTTTGCGAGTGCTCAAACAACAAAAGCGATTTGGAAAAATACCGCAGGCTGGCGGACTGGCAAATATCGGATCCTTATTTTTCAAGCGGTGAACATCCCCACTATACCCGCCCGGCTCAAGTGGTTGCCGAAAGCGCGGGGGGCATAGGACCAGACGAACTCGCAAAAATGAAACAAATGGAAATTTATAAACACGGTGGACGTTAAGGAAGACTGAACATGAATGAAAAAGTTGCGATATTCGGCGACAGCCCTGAAGTATTCATAAGCTAAAAAAATGCCAGTCAGTGGCTTAACTGACTGGCATTACTCCCGGAGGAGCCATCGTTATTCATGAATTTGTTACGCAACGTCTTCGTACTGCGGAACCGGGTTGCGGAAACTTTTGGTCACGCAGGCCAGATAGATGAAGCCGACTGCGCCCCAGATCAGCCCCAGCACCATCGAACCTTCTTCCAGATTCACCCACAACGCACCAACGGTCAGCGCGCCGCACATTGGTAAAAGCAGATACTGGAAGTGGTCCAGCAAGGTTTTGTTGCGCTTCTCGCGGATCCAGAACTGCGAAATCACAGACAGGTTCACGAAGGTAAATGCCACCAGCGCACCGAAGTTAATCAGCGCCGTCGCAGTCACCAGATCGAAGTTAATCGCCATCAGGGCAATCGCGCCGACCAGCAATACGTTGAAAGACGGCGTACGCCATTTCGGATGAATGTAGCCGAAGAAACGTTTCGGGAATACGCCGTCGCGGCCCATGACGTACATCAGGCGCGAAACGCCCGCGTGTGCCGCCATGCCGGAAGCCAGAACCGTGATGCTGGAGAAAATCAGCGCGCCAAACTGGAAGGCACGTCCGGCAACCTGCAACATGATTTCAGGCTGCGAAGCATCCGGGTTTTTGAAGCTGGAGATATCCGGGAAATACAGTTGCAGGAAATAGGTTGCGCCGATGAAGATGGCACCGCCAATTAACGCCGTCAGGAAAATCGCACGCGGGATCACGCGTTCTGCGTCTTTGGTTTCTTCCGACAAATTACTGATGCCGTCAAAACCGGTGAACGAGAAGCACAGAATGGTTGCGCCGGTAATCAGCGGCACAGTATGGGTATTTTCGCCCCAGAACGGTTTCGAACTGGCCAGCGTACCGTAACCGGTGCCGTGGTTAACGCCGTAAATCACCATGCCGGTAATCACAACAATCAGCACAATCTGCAAGACGACGACCAGCGTATTAATATTGGCGACGGTTTTGATGCTGCGTAAATTCGACAGCGTCATAAAGCCGACCAGCACGATGACAAATATCCACGACGGCACGGAAGGCACCAGCGCTTCGAAATAGATTTTTGCCAGCAGAATATTAATCATCGGCGCGAAAAGGTAATCGAGCAGCGAAGACCAGCCCACCATAAAGCCGACAACCGGATGAATCGCTTTTTGCGCGTAAGTATAAGCGGAGCCCGCAGAAGGATAGCGGCGCACCAGTTTGCCGTAGCTCAGCGCCGTAAATAAAACAGCGATCAGCGCGAAGGCATAGGCCGTCGGCACATGGCCGTCGGTCAGGCCGGAGACAATACCGAACGTATCGAACAAGGTCATGGGTTGCATATAGGCCAGGCCTATCATGACAACCGGAATCAGCGTAAGGGTTTTACGCAGTTCCACGCGGGAAGGGGTACCTGTTGCGATGTTATCCGACATGATGTGAATTTCCCATGACGGATGACGTCACATAAAAAGAGTGGTGCACCATTTATGTTTCCTTGCGACAAGACTGTCGATTTCTGAAAGTAAATATCTATCCGGTACTAAGCCCGGCCTCTGGTTTTTGAATGTTTTCTTGTACGAAGAATGATTTCGTTAATGAAGAAAGAGTGAATCAGCCCGTTTTGCGGGCCGCATATTTTGCCTGATTACGTAGCGAATTGACAAGGCTGCTCAGGATAAACACAGGCAATAAATAAAATAATCCGCCAAAACCGGCACGTATTGTCAAAGCGCTTTCGAAGGGGTGGAATGAAATGTTTTTATAATGTGAAAATAATTAAACACGCCGTTATTGCATCTGGAGATATATCGACAACCCATGTTTAAAAATAACGAGTGCGCTTCTTATTTAACATTTACCGCCCCGGAACGCCGCGGTACTTTCCCGGTTTTACTTATGGGCAAATTCCGAAAACCCGCTCCTCTGACGTCTTTTTCACACCTGATGTTTACAAAATCCCTACAAGTGGCAAGAATGAAGATTATTTGCTCATAAAATAAGAAATGTCTGATTCCTCATTTAACCAACAACTCCAGAACCTGAAAAAGCATAACGCACGTCTGAAACCTGACATGACCAAAGAGAAAAATGACGAGCAGCAACTGGCGGCGATGAAAAATGCTTGCTCGCCGACCGGGCGATGTATGCGATAAAGCATCACGGAAAGAATGGCGTCATGCTGGGAACGGAGGCTTTTCCCCTTCGTACGTGATGAATTTTCCTCGCTTTCAGTGTTAAAGGTTTGTGCTATAAATTTTGCATAAGAAAAAGGGTTGGTTCGTTTTTTTTCGCTCAGCAATGATTTATGGGGGTGACGTGTCTCTTTCTATTTCTGAATGGACGATGGCTAACGACATTGAATGCTCGCATCTGACCGCGAGTAATTCATCGTTTCCGCGTCACACCCACGACGAATACGTCATCAGCGCCAACCTCACCGGCACGGAAGAAATCTGGCTGCACGGTAAAACTGAGCTGGTGCGCGGCGGCGATATCACGATTTATAACCCGTCAACGGTGCAGTCCTCGCTGTTCGGCGATGAAAAGGTCGAGTTCCTCAGCGTGCATATTCCGCAGGCGTTGCTGCGTCAGGTGTCTGTCGATCATAATCTGCGTTCAGACCACCACGCGCCGGTGCTGACCGAAGGCGTTCTGAGTAATCCCGCGCTGTTTTCCGCACTGTGCCATTACAAACGCACGCTCAATGATGAAGATCAGGAACAGAATCTGCTGTGGCTGCTCGGCGCGCTGCTGGAGGAACCGGCAAAAGAGCAGGAGCAGTCGCTGCGCCCCATCACGCTGGCGCTGGATTTTATGCGCGAGCACCTGACGCGCAAAATTCATCTCGATACGCTGGCGCAAATCAGCGGGCTGAGTAAATTCCATTTTGTCCGGCTTTTCCGCCAGCATATCGGCATGCCGCCGCTGCAATACCATATGCAGCTGCGGCTGCTCGAAGCCCGCAACCAGCTGCGCAAAAACAATAACGCGCTGGACGTGGCAATCCGTCTGGGCTTTTACGATCAAAGCCATTTCATCAATACGTTCCGCAAAATGATGGGGATCACGCCCCATCTTTATTCACTGTCGCTGCACGGAACGCACAGCCAGGCGGTTATACGATAAATTCGCGGTAGCCGGTGATCACCACGTACAGCGCGAAGTACGAGAATATCGCCGCCGACGCCACGTAAGAGTATTTCAGCATTCTGGTGCCGAGCATTTTTCCGCCCCAGCTGCCGACGCAGCACAGCACGATCGTCCAGAACACACCGGCGATAAAGAATCCGCTCAGGAACCACGACGCTTCCACTGTGCCGCCCTGCCCCATGCGGGAAATCAGCGCCCCGCCGACGGCGGCAAACCACAGGATCGCCGTCGGAGAGGACATCGCCAGCAACACGCCACGACCGAAGTTGCGCATAACCGAACGCGGTTGCCCGTTATCGCCGGAGTTCAGATCGCCCGCCGGAGCCAGCGCCGCGCGGATCATTTTGTAGGTAAACCACATCAGCATCAGCGAGCCGCCGACCCACAACACCCAGCGCACACTCTGGTATTGCAGCAACAGCGTCATCCCTGCCAGCGCCAGCACGGCGTAAATCAGATCGCCGATGCAGGTGCCGATCCCCAGCCAGAATCCATGAAAATAGCCGCGTTGCATCGCCAGCGTAATCATGGCGATATTGGCAATCCCGATGTCCAGACATAGCGACAGGCTGAGCAAAAATCCATTTGAAAACGGCATCATAGCGGAACTCTCTTGATTAACTGGTTGTATTCAATCATGTCATTGGTGGTGCCCAGGCGCGCCATCAGCACGCTGACATCCTCCGGATGGGTATGCGGGCAACGTTCCTGCATGAAACTTTTCGCCCGTTCCACGTCACCGCCCAGCAGTTCTTCGCTCATCAGCCGGGTCAGATCCGCCATTTGGACGTAAAAAAGCTCAGGGTGGAATTCAATAGAATCAGCCGTCATCTCAATGCAGCCGTGTTCGCGCAAATAGTTAAACTGGATCCAGGCCGCACCGGCGTCCGGATATTCCGACGGGCCACGACGCAGATAGCGCAGCATTTCAAGGAAGTAGATCCGCGCCAGCACGGTGCGGTCGAGTTGCAGACCATCGGCCACCTGCGGCGTGAGGCACATCAGCAGGCCAAACTGATCGGCCAGCGCTTCCTGCACCATCATCGATCCCCAGCGATCAATCTTGCTGAGTTTCGGGAAGACGTTCTCGTTGCGCACCAGCGAATGCCCGAGATCGTGACCGCGAAACCAGGCGATGAGATAGCGCTGGCACACGCGGCTGTCCGGCAGCCGGTCTTCCGGCCAGCCCATTTTCACCGCTTCGGTGCGCGAAAACAGCTCAAACAGTTGCAGATAGGTGTTGGCGAAAACCACCGTGCGTTTCACCGGTGAATACTTCAGCCCCTCGTCTTCCGGGAAGAAATACGCGAAATGCTTCGGATAGGTATTGGCCTCACCGGCAATGCCAAACAGGTTGATAATTTTGTACGCACAGCCGGGCATCGCCAGCAAATCAGCAGCGATTTCCTTTTGCAGATACAGCAAGCTTTCAGGAAACAGGCCGTCCATCACGTCTGAGATTTCCTGCAACATCGGTGCGGGTTCGCCAAACCACGAAGAGTAAAAGCTTTGTTTGGATTTTCCGACCCACGTCGACGTGCTGCCGATACCGAGTACCAGTTGCTGCTCGCTCAGACCGGCAATCTGCGGCAGAACGCTCTTCCCGCAGCTCTCATCCGCCAGCATTTCCGCCCGTAAAAACAGCCCGCGCCGGGTATCAGGATCGTCAAACAGCGGCGCTAAACGAAAACACTGAATCGACATTTCTTCGCGCAGCGCATCCAGCAAACGGCTTTCACAGGCTGGTTCCAGCTGATTGATCGCTTCCGTCAGTCGCAGACAATAATGAATGATTTGCAGAGCTTTAGGGCTCAAGTTTTCCGGAGCATCCAGATCCATCATTGAAACCTGATATGCCGCCGCAGTTGGCCAAAATGACGTTGTAAACATAGTTTCAGACCCTTAAGCGCAATGGAGACAACCTACTAAATCACTCCCGCGAAACCGGGTATTGGAAGAAATTGCGCAAAGGTAAAGAAGTAAAAATTGCCGCCATTACAAGCCTGCCATCTGCGTCTACCCTTAACGTATCCATTCCTTTTCGCAAAGCGCCTGACACCATGAGCCTTTCCCTTCGCCATTACCTGCATGCCCGTTCCCGGCTGGTGATTTCTATCATCGCCGGGCTGGTTTGTTTTTTCACCCTTCCCGCCCATCTCGGGATTTTGCAGCGTCTGATGATTGGCTGGAACGTACTGGCGTGGCTGTATTTGTTTTTCCTGTGGCTGCGGATGTTGCGCACTGAGCCGAAAGATATTCCGCACATCGCCAAAACGCAGGATGAAAGTGCCAGCATCGTGCTGACGCTGGTGACGCTGACCTGTCTGGTGAGCATTCTGGCGATCCTGATGGAGCTCGGGTCGCTTAAAGATCTCACCGGCAGCGCGCGGGCGTTGCACATTCTGCTGACCGCCACCACGCTGATTGCCTCCTGGGCGCTGCTGCCCACGTCGTTCGCCATGCATTACGCACATCATCACTATCTGCGGCGCAGCAAAGACTGCACGCCAATGATCTTCCCGGAAAAGCCCGACGAACCCGGTTACTGGGATTTTCTCTACTTCTCTTTCACCATTGCCGTGGCGTCGCAAACCGCTGACGTGGCGACCGGTACCACCGATATGCGGCAGATTGCGTTGTTACAGTCGGTGATTTCCTTCGTCTTCAATCTGGCTATTCTCGGGTTTTCCATTAACGTCGGCGCGGGATTGCTAAGCTAATTACTGACTTAGCGATTGAAGTAATACGCTGTATTTCGGGGGATTTTCGGCAGAGTTCACTGTAAGTCCAAAAAGGCGCACCTTGGACTTCTATACGTCTAAAACTTAGTGTAGGTTTTCACAATATTCCCCCAATTTGGTTACGTTTAAGGAAACTTTGCTTATGCGCACTTCGTTCGTTGCCCTGACCCTGCTGGCCTCCACGTTGTTTTCTGCCACCACCTTTGCCGGGTCGACGCTCGATCGCGTGACCAAAACCGGCGTTTTGCGCAATGCCATCGTCAATGACTATCCGCCTTTCGGCTTTATTGATGACAATAATCAGCTGGCGGGTTTTGACGTGGATGTCGCCAAAGCCGTGGCACAGCGCATGGGCGTGAAGCTGGAAATTATTGCGCCGGGCTGGGAAACGATTGTCGGCGGTAAATGGCAGGGGCGCTGGGATACCTGTATCTGCTCGATGACGCCAAATACCGAGCGCGCCAAAGTGCTGGATTTCCCGACGCCGTACTACAACTCTCCGGCGGTGCTGGTGGTGAATAAGAAAGATGACCGCATCAAATCCGCAGCGGATCTGAGCAATAAGAAAATCGGTGTCGGCATCGGTTCGACCTATGAAACGTACCTGCAAAAGGCGCTGGTTATTCCGGGCACAAAACCGCTGAACTTCCCGTTTGATAACGTGCAGGTGATCCCAAGTGACGAAGAGGTGGCGTTCCAGAATCTGGCGTTAGGGCCGGGCGTGCGTCTGGACGGCGTGGTGTCTGATTTAGCCACCGCCAATGCCCGCATCAAGCGTGCGCCGGTGTTCAAAATTGTCACCGAGCTGTACGCCGAACCGAACTGGGTGGCGACGGACAAAGGCGACGCCGAATGGGATAAGAAAGTCGCAGACACGATTAAATCGCTGCGCGACGACGGCACGCTGGCCAAAATTTCCCAGCACTGGCTGGGTGAAGATATTACGCACGAGGTACCGTGATGCCACAAATCCCGGACAGCCAGCCGAAGGTGGAAACCCCGGAACGCTGGCACCACGCGCACGCGTTTAAATTTAAAACCGGGCTGACGTGGCTGATTCTGCTCAGCCTGCTGCTCGGCACTTTCAGTAAAATGGGGCTGGACTGGAGCCTGATCGGTCAGAAATTGCCGTTCCTGCTCGGGCTGCGTCTGTCGCCGGACGGCTTTATTCAGGGCGCGGCGCTGACCATTATGATCACCGCCTGCTCGATGTTTTTCTGTCTGCTGATTGGCCTGATCACCGCGCTCGGGCGGATGTCCAAAAACGCGCTGGCGTTTGGCTGCGCGACGTTTTACGCCTCGCTGTTTCGCGGTACACCGCTGCTGGTTCAGGTGTTAATTATCTATCTGGCGCTGCCGCAGGTCGGGATTGTGCTCGGCGCGCTCAGCTCCGGCATTATCGCGCTGTCGATGAACTATGGCGCGTATCTGGCGGAAACCATCCGCAGCGGCGTGCTTTCCGTGCCGCGCGGCCAGCAGGAAGCCGCGCTGGCGCTCGGCGTTTCGCGCTGGACGGTGGCGGTTCACGTCACCGCACCGCAGGCGCTGCGCATTATTATTCCGCCCGCCGGTTCGATGTTTATTTCCATGCTGAAAGACTCGTCGCTGGTCTCGCTGATGGGGCTGTGGGAGCTGAATTTTCTCGCGCAATCCTACGGGCGAAGCACCTATCGTTATATGGAAATGCTGGCGACGGCAGCCGCGATATACTGGATTATGTCGATTGTTTTAGAGCTGCTGCAAAGCCGCCTTGAGCGCCGTTTTGCGCAGGGCCAGCGCCGCTGATGTTCAAATTTTATTAACGGGTGCGTCATGTCCTTTCCAGAAGATTTTCGTTTAATCAGCTACCTCTCACGGCTGGAACACGCCGTCCGTTTTCCGCTGTCGTCCTCTTATCCGGAATCAATGAGCATCGATACGCTGTTTGAACTGGCGGGAAACGAGCACCGCGCGCCTTTCATGCAAACCGTGCTGGATTACCCGCCGCTGCGCGGAACGCCTGAACTTCTCGAGGCCATCGCGTCCACGTACCGGCACATTACGCCGCAGCAGGTCATCAGTTTTGCCGGTGCCGACGAAGCGATTTATGCCAGTTTTCAGATGCTGCTCGAACCAGGCGATCACGCGGTCGTGATCACGCCCAATTATCAGTCGCTGGAAAGCGTGCCGCTGTCGCGCTGTTCCGTCACCGGCGTGGCGCTCGATGAAAACAACGACTGGGCGCTGGACGTGGAAAAAGTGCGGGCTGCGCTGCGTGAAAATACCAAAGTGCTGGCGATTAACTTCCCGCACAACCCGACCGGCGCTCTGATTTCCCACCAGCAACTCACGGATCTGGTGGACATGTGCCGCGCACGCGGGATCTGGATTTTCTCCGATGAAGTGTACCGGCTGACTGAGTTTGATCCGGCGGATCGTCTGCCCCAGCTGGCCGATATTTACGAACGCGGGATCTCGCTGAATGTGACGTCTAAAGCCTACGGATTGCCCGGCCTGCGTATCGGCTGGGTGGCGTGTCAGGATGACGCGTGGATGCTGAAACTCGAACGCATGAAGCAGTATCTGTCGATCTGCAATTCCATGCCCGGCGAGTTCCTGACGACGATTGCGCTCAACGCCCGCGCGCCGATCCTTGAGCGAGTCATGACGCGTTCGCGCAGCCAGCTCGCCGCGCTGACAGAGTTTCTGGCGCGCTATCCGCATCTGTTCCGGCTTTCCGTGCCAAAAGCCGGTGTGCTGGCGTTTCCGCGTTATCTGGGGTCGGAAGGCGCAGAAGCATTCGCCACCACACTGGTGGAAGAAACCGGGGTGATGGTCATTCCTTCCGTGACTTACGCCTCTGAACTGACGCCGGTTTCGGAAGATTTTCTGCGTATTGGCTTTGGCCGCGAAAATCTGGAACAGGCGCTGACGGAAACGGGCAAATGGCTGGATCGCCGGTGATCATCCCAGTACTTTTTTACTGGCCAGAAAATCAATAAATACCCGCACCTTAGGCAGCATATGGCGGCTGCTCGGCCAGACCACCGAGAACTTGCCGCCTTCTTTCTGAAAGCTGTCCAGCACCGAAATAAGCTCACCGGAGGCCAGATAATTGCGCACGATAAACTCCGGCACATACGCCAGCCCCAGCCCCTGCACCGCCGCCTGAAGTATCGATTCCATGTTATTGCTGCTCAGCGCCAGCGGCAGTTCCTCCGGCGTTTCACTCAGCTCCCACGCCTGCCATTGCCCGTTGCCCGGGAACCGGTAACGCAGGCAGGCGTGATGACGTAAATCGCCCGGCGTCAGCGGAGCCGGGTGTTGGGCAAAATAACCGGGGCTGCCGACAATGGCAAACCGGAAGGGCCCGAGACGGCGCGACATCATCTGCGAACTGTTCAGCTCGCCGCTGCGGATAGCAATATCAAACCCTTCATCAATGACGTCCACCATGCGGTCACTGAAATCCAGATCCAGCTCAACGTCGGGATAGCGGGTGCGGAATTCCGGCAAATGCGGCAACAGCATGCGGTAACCGATGGCCGGCGCGGTGATGCGCAATTTGCCGCGCGGCACGGCGGAAATCCGCACCAGCTCCTGCTCGGCTTCTTCCAGCTGCGTGACGATATTCTGGCAGCGTTCGAAAAAAAGCTGGCCTTCGTCGGTCAGGCTGATGCGTCGCGTGCTGCGGTTAAACAGCCGCACGTTGAGCTTTTCCTCCAGGCGCGCCACGCTTTTCCCCACCGCCGACGCCGAAATGCCTATGCGTTCAGCCGCCGCCGCAAAACTCTGGCTTTGCGCCGCGCGGACAAACGCCAGCAAACCGTTCAGATTCTCCACTTCACTCCCCCCGCTATTCGAGCGTTTTAGTCCTTAATCATCGGACTCACAGCCTGTTTCCGCAAGATTACCGACATTTTATCATCTATGTCACGACTCTTTCCGTTGGGGAAATCAATGAACACATCATCCACACAGGCCACAGGCAACCTCAGGGTTTTGTTCACCGTCTGCCTGGCGGCGGTGATCCTGCCGCTCAATTTTGTCAGCGGTGCCGTTGCCACACCCGCCATCGCCCGTGAACTCGGCGGCAGCGCGCAGGCGCTGAGCTGGATAACCAATTCCTTCATGCTGACATTCGGCTGTTTTCTGATGGCGGCCGGTGCGCTGGCCGATGAAATCGGGCGCAAAAAAGTGTTTATCAGCGGCGTTTCACTGTTCGCCCTGCTTTCGCTGTTACAGGCCTTCAGCAGCAGTTTGCTGTGGACTGATTTACTGCGCGGCGCACAGGGGATTGCCGCCGCCGGTGCGCTGGCGGGCGGTGCAGCGGCCCTGGCGCAGGAATTTGATGGCGCTGCGCGAACCCGCGCGTTCAGCCTGATGGGCAGCAGTTTTGGCGTCGGGCTGGCGTTCGGGCCGTTTCTGGCCGGATTGCTTATCGCGCATTTCGGCTGGCGTTCGGTCTTTTTCTCCGCCGCCGCCATCGCGCTGATTTCGCTGCTGAGCGGGACGTCGAAAATGCACGAAACGCGAAATCCGCAGGCCGCCGGTATCGACTGGCCGGGCACGGTGTCGTTTACCGCCATGCTGGCGCTGCTGACCTGGGCGCTGATGGAAATTCCGCAGTCCGGCCTGAACAGCCCGCAGGTGCTGGCGATGCTGGCGGGTGCGGCGGTGTTACTGGGGATTTTCGTGGCGGTTGAGCTGCGCGTGAAAAACCCGATGTTGGATTTATCGCTGTTCCGCTACGTGCGTTTTATCGGCGTGCAGGCGCTGCCGCTGGCGACCGGTTTCTGTTTTGTGGTGCTGCTGGTGGTACTGCCAATGCTGTTTATCGGCGTCACCGGGCTGAGCGAAGAGCGTGCAGGGCTGATGATGATGGCGCTTTCGGTGCCGATGCTGGTCGTGCCGCTGCTGGCCGCGTGGCTGACGCGCTGGATATCCGCAGGCATATTGTGCACTTCGGGCTTAGTGATTGCCGCCGCCGGTTTGGGCTGGCTCAGCAAAGCGGTGCTGGCGCAGGATCTGGCGGGCATGATCGCGCCGATGCTGATCATCGGCGTTGGTACGGGTTTACCCTGGGGTTTGATGGACGGGCTTTCAGTCAGCGTTGTACCAAAAGAACGGGCAGGCATGGCGACCGGAATTTTCAGCACCACGCGCGTGGCCGGTGAAGGGATTTCGCTGGCGATTGTCGGCGCCATTCTCTCAGCACTCACTCATAACGCGCTGGCGGCACAATTTACCGGCGGGGAAATCAGTCAGGCGGCGCAGCGGCTGGCGACCGGCAATCTGGCGGTCGCGCAGCAGCTCATTCCGCAAGCCAGCACTGCGCAGCTTCAGGCGCTTTATGCCGCCTCGCTGCACCCGCTGTTGCTGTGCCTGACGGGTATTACGCTGTTTTCCGCGCTGGTGGTTTTGCTGGCGCTGCGCGGCAATCATCAGGAAACGGCAGAAACCACCGCCGTCTGTCAGAAGGATCTGTCGCCGTAACCGGCTTCAAGAACCGGGCGCAGCAGCCGCGCATAAATTTCTTCAATCTCTGCCGGTATTTCAACTTCGGCAATAAAGCCCGCCCCGCGCGGGCCGTAGCCTCCCGGCGCATTACGCAGACGCGGGATTTCGCCCAGCAGCAGGGAGATAAAGCGCGGCAGCGTCCACAGGCCGGTCTGTGTGGTTCCGGCAAATTTCACGCTTTCGCCTTCGCGCACCAGTTCCGGCACCAGAACTGGCCAGCTCGTGAAGCGGACGTCAGGGCGATCGCGCCAGACGTGGCGGAAACTGGCGTCGGTACGCAATTGCATCAGCGGATCCTGCGTCAGGATAATGTCCGTATGCTGGTCACCGTACTCTTCAAGCACACGCCGCGCCTGTAACGCATTATCACCGCAGTTGGTCGACGCCGTTTCCAGCAGGATATGTTCCGGGGAAAGCCCGAAATGCTGTAAGCCGATGTCGTACAACACTTGCGCCTCACTGCGGCCTTCGGTGGCGATATTGCTGTAAACCGGGTGCTGCTGCACCGCGTCATACAGCAAACGGGTCGAATGCCCGATGCCACCGGCAATCAGCAGGCGTGCAACGCGCCCCTGCGCCAGCGCCTGAAACGCCGCTTCAGCGGTGGGCAAAATCGCGTTACCCAGCAAGATCAGCAAAGAGGGCGTACCAGTCACCCCATTTCCCCCGGTCTGGTCGAAGGAGAGAAAACGCGCCAGCCGGTTCATATCATTCATGACAGGATCAGAAAACATCAGAAGCTCCGTTGGACAGTTACCTTACGAAAAACCAATAACATCACAGTCAAAATGGTTAAAAAACCTCATCCTTACACTTGATTAACAAGACACTAATCATCACAAAAACAAAATTATAAGAATAAAAAATTGATAACAGTTAATTTATAGAATTTTTATCCTTATTAGAGAAAATGCAGAAAAGATCCCCTTAAGGTAAATTTATTAACTTATATTTAACCATAACGGCGTGTTTCATCATGTGTTTAAGGTCAGGGATGTCTTCGGTTGTAGCTGAAAAACATAAGTCCCAGCCTGAATGCCGTTTATTACCAACTTTTCTTGCAGTTTTTAGCGTTGATTATTAACCACCAGAGGATTTCCACATGCAACCGGAATCACGTTGCATGAATACACATCTGTGTACGTTGTTATTGGGAGTCATCATGGGCGAAAAAAATTCTTTATTACTGGCAATTCTCGCGGCTGTCACGCTGACATTAGCCACAGGCGCACAAGCGGCCGGTACCTTAACAGGGCAAGTGGGCGTTCAGCTGACCATCAGCACGGGTTGTACCGTCGGCAATGGTACCGCAACCGGGGGGACCAACCAGTGGGGTACCCTGAATTTTGGTAACTATGCCGATCTGACCAGTGTTATCAACGGCACCGTCCTGGGTGCCAACGGGACCAGCGCGGTCACCGTGACATGCAGCACCGGCCTGAGCCCGACGCTGTCACTCAACGGCGGGCTGGCAGCCACCGGAGGCGTGCGTACCATGACCTCCAGCGGCAACAGCATTCCTTATCGCCTCTATTCTGACGCCGCACGTACCACCGAAATCGCGATTAATACGCCTGTTACCCTCGGAACGGGTACCACAGCGCAAAATATCCCGATTTACGGGCGCGTATTACCTTCAGACCAAACCAGCACAACACCCGCTGCGGGCACCTATAACGATACCGTAGTCGCAACACTTTCCTGGTAATGCCTTAAAGCGTCAGGGCCTGCTACGGCCCTGTACGACTTATTTTATACATGGAAGGAAAGGTTATGGACATCAAGGTACCGCTGTTGCCAGCCCTGATAGCGCTGTCATTTCAGGCGGCGATCCCGTCCGTTCAATCCGCGACGATTGGGATAACCGCAACCTTACTGCCTGCCTGTGCGGCGGGTACAACGACGTCCGGAAATACTTCCTTCGGCACTTTCAATTTCGGCAACTACGCCACGCTTACCAGCACCATCAACGCAGCCAGCTCACAGCTTGCGGGTTCCATCCGGGTGAACTGCGTTAACGGCCTGAGCTATAAAATACTGATGGATGGTGGCGTCAGCGGCACCGTCGCCAGCCGCAAAATGGCCAATACCACCAACAGCGCACTGACGATTTTGTACAACCTCTACACCACGGCCAGCCGCACGACCATTTGGGATAACACGACCGGCCAGACTGGTACGGGCAACGGCGCCGATCAGTGGTATACGGTTTATGGCCGTGTGCCGTCGCAAACCACGCCCGCCGCGGGCTCGTATACGGATACGGTCAATGTTACCGTCAGCTGGTAGCGGGGCCACATGATGCCTGAACGCTGCCTCACCCCGCTGACCATTGCGTTCCTGCTCCTGACGCCTGCCGTGCAAGCGGCCACTGCCACGACCAGTTTTTCCGTGACCGCCACCGTCACCAACGGTTGTGCATTCGGTAATTCACTCGCCAGCCCGATAACCAATCTCGGCACCATTAACTTTGGATCCTTTGCCTCTGTGCCGGCCAACGTCGACGTTGTCAGCAGCGCCGGTGCCGGCTCCGTCGTCGTGACCTGCACGCCCGGAGCGACGGTTTCGATAGCCATGGACTATGGCATACACGGAGGCTCGGCCACACAACGTTATATGGCAAACAGCGGCGCAACCGCCACGCTGGCTTACCAGCTTTACCAGAACGCCGCGCACAGCGTGGTCTGGGGGACCGGTACGCAGGCAATGAGCATCAGCAGTTTTCCCGCCACAACACAAACTTACCCGGTTTACGCCCGGCTACTTTCATTCACGACATCACCCACTGCGGGCACTTACACCGACACGGTGACCGTGACGTTAACTTATTGAATCATCAGGATATGAAATATGACACAACCCTTTAATCGCTTTGTTTCTCACCTGCTGCTTCTGCTCGCCCTGCTGTTCAGCGCACAGGCTTTTTCGGCCAGTTCGGTGCTGGTTTGGCCGGTCTATCAGATCATCGAATCTGACCAGAACGGTTCGGCCCTGTGGCTGGAAAACCGCGGGGCGGATCCGGTATCGCTTCAGGTTCGGGTGATGGCCTGGAAGCAGGAGAATTTTAATGAGCGCTACGCCACCCAGACAGACGTGGTCGCCAGCCCGCCATTTGCCACTGTCGCACCGGGCCAGCGCCAGCTTATTCGTTTAATCCGCAATACGACCGTGCCACCTAAGACAGAAAAAGCGTTTCGGATCATTGTCGATGAGATCCCTTCTCCGCTGAATGCGGCACCGGAAAGCCAGAAAAAAGCCGTCGTCGGGCTGCAATTGCAGATGCGCTATCTGCTGCCGTTATTTCTCGATGGTGAGGGGCTCTGGACCAACGACCGCACCGATGTAAAGCGTGATCCGGCTTCGGCAACCAAACCCGTATTGAAATGGAGTATCGACACAGAGGGAGGAAAAATGTTTCTGAAAGTACGCAATACCGGCACGGTTCACGCCCGTCTGAGCAATGTGTTCTGGTCAGCCAGCGGTAACGTCAGACAAGGGGTAAAAACGATGGTCGCCGGTTTTATGGGATACGTGTTGCCCGGCCAGGAAATGCGCTGGCCCGTGCCTGCGGGGATTATTCCGGGCGGGCAACTGAACGCGCAAATTGCGGATAACACCCGGCCTATTGTGATCCCACGCGCAGAGTAAGGTCCGTTGCAAAAAATGCCATTACAGCGCCTGACCACTTTTATCAGACGTGCTTGCCGTCCTGAGTACGGCCTGTACCTGATTTACGCAGGAAGCCTCGGCCTCTCGGGATTTCCCGTGGCCGTGCTCGCGGATGAGTACGGGGCATTGCCGGATGCACCGCGCGCCGCGCCGGCCGTTCAGGATGTCACCTATTATCTGTCGCTGGTGGTTAACGGGCAGACGGACAATCAGGTTGTACCGGTGCTGTATCGTGACAATGCTTATTTTATTGAGTCCGGCGTGCTGGCGAAAAACCATGTGCGCACGAATGGTCAGGATCAGGGGTTAGTGAACGTTTCCGCCCTGCCCGGCGTGAAAGCCACCTACAACGCTGCGGTGCAGCAGATGGTTATTCAGGTTCCTGATGACTGGCTGCCGAGGCAGGATGTCAGCAGCGATAATCTGATCGGATTTACGCCCTCTCAGAGCAGTACCGGTTTGCTGTTCAACTACGACGCATATTATACCGATCCGTATGAAGGACAGCGCTCGGTGGCCACCTGGCTGGAACAGCGTTTGTTCAGCAGCGTCGGGATCCTCACCAATACCGGCACGCTGCGCGAGAATCTGGGTGGCAGCAACGGCAGTGACTCCGGGGCGCAAAGCGGCTACCTGCGCTATGACACCTACTGGCGCTACAACGACGAGCAGCAGCTGGTCAGCTATCAGGTCGGGGATTTTGTCAGTAACTCGCTGACCTGGAGCAATTCAGCCCGTATGGCGGGGCTTCGCATCAGCCGCGATTTCGGCGTCCGGCCGGATCTGGTGACGTATCCTTTGCTGCAATACAGCGGGACAGCCGCCGTGCCAACGACGGTCGATTTGTTCCTCAACGGGTATAAGGCCAGCAGTAATAACCTGAATTCGGGCCCGTTCACCCTCACAAATGTGCCCTACATTAACGGCGCGGGTGAGGCGACGGTTGTGACCACCGATGCCTTAGGCAGGCAGGTTTCTACCAGCGTGCCGTTTTATGTTTCGAACACATTGCTGCGCAAAGGGCTGAGCGATTTCGATCTGTCGCTGGGTGCCGTGCGGCAAAACTATGGCATCACCAGCGGGGATTACTCGGACGCGGCGTTCAGCGGCATTTACCGTTACGGCATCAATAACTATCTGACCCTTTCCTCACACGCGGAGGCCACGCAGGGGCTGGCGCTGGGCGGCCTGGGGGCGGATGTTGCCGTGGGCCATTGGGGAACATTCAGCCTGTCTGCCAGCCAGAGCCGTGCTAATCGTGCGCCAATGGACAGCGGCGATTTGCCTGCCAATAACAGTAACGTAAATCCGAATTTTAATGCCAACGGCATTCCCGATAATAGCGGTCAGATCAGCGCCTCACCCAATTCTGACGGGGATACCGACAAAAAAAGTGGCAATCAGTACACGGTCGGTTACTCCTATTATTCCAACCGCTTCAGCCTCTCGGCTTTACGCTCAAGCCGCAGCCCGGGATTTCAGGACCTGACTTCTTACACCAGTGACACCCGTCTGAGCCGTCAGGCCGATCAGGTGACGTTCAGCACCTCGCCGTTCGGCCCGTCCAACGGCACCGTCGGGATTGGCTATTACGACGTAGAGGCTTACGACAAAAGTCATACCCGGCTGCTGAATTTCTCCTACAGCCGCTCGCTGTGGGGGCAAAGCAGTATGTTTTTATCACTGAACAAAACGCTGAGCGACAGCGGTTATAGCGCACAGCTGCAATTTATTGTGCCGCTGGATTCAGGGGCCAGCGTCACGGCAGGCATGCAACGTGACAGCGCAGGAAACTATCAGGAACAGCTCAGCGCCAGCAAAACAGCACCGACCGAAGGCGGGCTGGGCTGGAATCTGGCCTATACCGGCGGCAGAGATCCTTATCAGCAGGCAGATGCCACCTGGAAAACCCGCTACGCCACGCTTGAAGGGGGAATATATGGTGCAACCGGCAAGTACACCAACTGGGCCGATCTCAGCGGTTCGGTGGTGTTTATGGCGAATGACTTCTTCCTCTCAGACAAAATCAATGACGCCTTTATCGTGGTTGATACCGGCAATTACGCCGGTGTCCCCGTGATGTTTGAAAACCAGAAACAGGGGGTGACCGATAAAAACGGCCATCTGCTAATCCCAACCGTCAGCTCGTATTATCCGGCCAAAGTCGATATCGATACGCTGCCGTTGCCTGCCGATGTGGTGGCAACCAAAGTCTCCGACAAAATTTCCGTACGCCAGAGCAGCGGCATTGTGGTGGAGTTTCATGTGAAGAAAGTACTGTCAGCGAATATCACCCTGCAGGATGTTCAGGGCCAGCCACTGAAATTGGGCACGGTCGTCACTGAGCAAAATAGCCAGCAAACCACCGTCGTCGGCTATGGCGGTCTGGCCTACTTCAGCAACCTTACGCCACACAACATGCTGAGTATTCGCCAGGAAGACGGCTCACTTTGCCGGATCGGCTTCGACCTTAACGTGAACAAACATAGCATCGAGCAGGTCGGGCCGCTGGTGTGTCGCAATGGCGCAGTCACAGGAGAGAAAAATGAACAGAAAGGGTAAGTGGATTTACAGGGTGTTCTCCGGTTTGCTGATGATTAGTGCCCTTTTCGGTAGCATTCAGGCGGCTCAGGCGGCCTGTACCAGTTCTTCCGGCGCAGGCACATTTACATCCAACAATTCCTTCACCGTCGGTACCACGTCTGAAATGGCCACGGCGACCAGCGGGTTTGTTTGTTCCGGCAGCGTGCTGTCCCTGCTCAGCACCAACACAGTCACGGCGACCATCGCCTCAACCACCAATGCCACAGGTACCACCGCACGGCTGTATAACGCCACCACAAAACAGTATCTGCCTTACATCATCTGTCAGGACAACGGATGCAACGTGCCGGTTAACGTCGGGTCTTCCACAACCTGGAGCAGCACCACGCTGCTGGGCCTGCTGGGCTTATTCAACGCCAGTGATGGCAGCCTGCCGCTGTATCTGAAAACCGCTACCGGCTCGAATCTGGCGGCCGGCACCTATACGGATAGCATCAACATTAACTGGGCATACCATATTTGCTTTATCGGCGTGTTAGGTGCCTGCGTGTATACCGACGGTACGGCCACAACCAGCATCGCCGTGACGCTGATAGTCACCAATTATTGTTATATCGACAATGCCCCGAATGTCAGCTTCGGTTCTGCCGCATTTCCGGCAGGCTTCGCCTCCGTGACCTCAAATGCCCTGAGCGTTCGCTGCACGCTGAGCGCGACATACACCGTCAACCTGGCCAGCAGCAATGCGAGCAACGGGCAGTACCGGCAGATGTCTTCGACCGTCAATTCTGTGACCAGTTATCTGCAATACCAGCTGTTCAAAGCCGATACCACGGTCTGGACGGCAGCCACCAACGCGTCACTGACAGGCACCGGTTTATCGCAAAGTATTCCCTACACGGCGACGGTCAATGCCTCACAGGCGAACGTGCCCGCGGGCAGTTACAGCGATACGATATTGGTGACGGTGACGTACTAAAGGGGCAGAACAGAACCGGTGCAACGAATGCGCACCGGTTTTGAGATCTTATAACGCTTTCAGCGTTTTAATCGTGGCGTCCACGTCAATTTCATCTTCCGTGAATACATAGGTGCTGTTCTGGAAGGTGGTGATCAGCAGCTTTTTCATGGTACGCGTTGCGGCTTTTTTCTCTTCTTCCTGCGGACGGATACGGTTCATCAGCAGGCCGACAGAAAGCACGGCGTTTTCTTTGTCGATTTTGGTTTCAACCGGCACTTCTTCGTTGAAGGCCAGGAAAGATTTGATGCTGGTGATTTTGATACGCTCACCGGCAATAAAGATGTATTTGCTTTCAGGCTCCACTTTAACCGCAAAGGCGGAAAGGCCTTTGTTATTGGTGGTTGGCTCAAAAGTGACTGCCGCATCTTTCTTAATCAGCTCAGGGTTTGCGACTTTAATCACGTGGAAATAACGGTTATCGCCGTTTTCATCTTTGATAAAACCGAAACCTTTATCTTCAAACCAGGTTGTGATTACGCCGTTCATCGCTTACCGCCTAAGTAATTATTCGTTCAACATGTCAGTTTTTTCAGGGCGGCAGTGTAAAGCAGAATGCGGACAAAGTCCTGTGCTTTACGGCCTGTTCACCCCATTCTATGTCGCTTTCCGGAATGTCAGGTTAAACCTGTACTGCCCGGTCAGCGGATGTTCGCCCGCTTTCAGCGGTAAAACGCCGTGATAGCGCAGCCGCGACGGGCCGCCCCACACCACGATATCGCCATGCGTCAGAGTGATGCGCTGCGTTTTGTCATTACGTTCCAGCCCGCCGAACTGAAACACCGCCGGTAATCCGAGGGAAATCGAGACAATCGGCTGCCCGAAGTCATGCTCGTCTTTATCCTGATGCAGGCTCATTTTTGCGCCCGGCTGATAGCGGTTAATCAGGCAGGCATCCGGATTAAACCCCGGGAAACCGGCCTGCTCTGCGGCATTCACCGCGATATCACGAAACAGTTCCGGCATTGCTGGCCACTGCTGCTGGCTTTCGGGGGAAACCGCCTGATAGCGGTAACCGGCATCATCTGTAACCCAGCCGACATCGCCGCAGTTGGTCATCGCTACGGACATCGCATACCCGCCCGGCGTCGCGCGATACTGAAACGGCACCAGCCCGGCGATCCGGTCGATCTCCGCCAGCAGCGCCGTATCGTTTTCAAGCGCCGCACCACGCAGCACCACTGCGCCGGGAAAAAGATCTTCACGCCAGTGCGGGTGAAAATCGGGATGATCAAAAAGATCCAAATTCATATCAGCCTCCGCATTGCCTGTCAGATAAGTATAACGGATGTCGCCTGATCGTCATTTGTGCTGCCAGCGTGATGACAAAAAACTGAGAAGCGCCTGGGCTGCCGGGCCGATATGCCGGTTTGGTCGCACGCAATAAACACCGGTTTCCCGCCCCGCCCACTGCGGTAGCACCTGCATCAGGCTGCCCGCTTCAATCGCTGCGGCCATCGTGACCGCAGAATGAAATGCAATGCCATGGGCATCGATGCAAAGCCGCCGCGCCGCATCAGCATTATCGACTTTAACGGACCCTTTGGGTGCCAGCGTGCGCTCTTCACCGCCGGAAAATAACCGCCAGAGCACGCCGTCCTGACTGGCCGAGGAGACAATACATTCATGCTGATTAAGGTCTTCCGGCACCTGCGGCGCGCCGTGTTTTTCCAGATATGCCGGGGCAGCCACCAGGATCCGCCGGTTATCCAGCATCTTATGAACAATCAGGGAGGAATCCTTCATACGACCAATACGAAATGCCAGCATGATGCCTTCCGCAACCAGATCAGCGTAGTCATCGGTCAGACGCAGATCCAGCTGTACCAGCGGATAAGCCGCCAGAAATTCACGCAAGTAAGGCACAATATGCGTGTGGCCAAACGCTACGGGCGCACTGACCACCAGCGGGCCATACGGAAGATCCTGCTCATCACGCGCCATTTCAGCGGCGTTTTTCAGTTGCAACAGCGCCTGATTGCATTGTGAAAAATAACGTTTTCCCGTTTCAGTCAAAGACATCGCCCGCGTTGTCCGGTTTAGCAGTGTGGTGCCCAGTTCCTGCTCCAGCGTTCTGATAAAACGGCTGACAGAGGAAGGTGTCACCCCGAGCGCATGGGCGGCGCGGGCAAAGCTATGATGTTCAACGACAGCGACAAAGGTTTGCACCAGGTGCAGCGAAGGCTCGCTCATTATTGCTCACAAAGAATCAATGAATGTTATTTCAGGCTATTATCAAGAAAATTCAGCATGATTAGAATGTTTCTTTTTTAAGGAATATTTTATGAAAACGCTTTCTCAATCCGCATTTCGTGAACTTCATCTGCAAGATAAACCTTTGAAATTACCCAATGCCTGGGATGCGGGCAGCGCACGTCAGATAGAGAGCCTTGGCGCGGCGGCGATTGCCACCACCAGCGCAGGCGTGGCCTGGTCTCTGGGATATCGCGACGGCAACGCCCTGCCGGTCGATGAATACGTTGCCCGTGCAGCGTCTATTGCGCGGATCATTTCGGTGCCCCTTTCTGCGGATATTGAAGGTGGTTATAGTGATGACCCTGCCCAAATTGCCCTGACCGTTTCGCGTTTGATCGATGCCGGTATTGCCGGTATTAATATAGAAGACGGCGCCGGGGCGCCTGACTTGCTGTGCAGAAAAATTGCAGCAATCAGGGAAACGTGTGCCCGCAAAGGGGCTGATCTGTATATCAACGTGCGTACCGATGTGTATGTCCGTCATTTGGCCCCGGCGGAAAACAAAGTGGCCGAAGTGATAACAAGAGCACAGGGTTACAGCAATGCCGGCGCTGACGGGCTTTTTGTACTGGGATTAACGGATACCGGTGAAATGCGCGCTATCACTGACCGCAGCGCATTATTGCTCAACGTTGCTGCCTGGCCGGGGCTTCCCCCCTTGCAAGAACTCGCCTGCGCAGGCGTGCGCCGTCTCAGTGCCGGTTCCTGGCTGCCACAAACCTTGTGGGCGGTGAATGCACGGTTAGTCAGCGGTTTTTTAGATAACGACGCCATGACGCCGATGTTCGAAAACGCAGCGCCTTATTCTGAAATCAACGGGATGTTTTAACATGCTGGAAAACCAGACAATGCTGCATATTTTATGCGGCAAAATAGCATCAGGAAAATCGACCCTTGCGCTTGAACTGGTCAGGCAACCGGCGACAGTGATCATCAGCGAAGACAGATGGTTATCGCAGTTATATAAAGACGAAATGCGCACAATCGAAGATTATGTCCGCTGCACGGCAAAGCTTAGAGATGCCATGGCACCGCATGTGGTTTCATTGCTCAAAGCCGGTATATCCGTTGTGCTCGATTTCCCGGCCAATACCCGCGCAAACCGGCAGTGGATGATGAGTATTATCAAGGATTCAGGCGCAAACCACTGCCTGCATTATCTGAACGTGCCCGCAGAGGTGTGCAAATCCCGGTTGCATGCCCGTAATCAGACGGGCCTGCATGATTTTGTGGTCACGGATGAACAGTTTGAACTGATATCCCGCCATTTCGCCGTGCCGGAAGCAGAAGAAGGTTTCAATATTATTCAATATGGCTGAACAGGCGGAAAGAAGAAGGAACGCGATAATTGTCGGGTTTTATCGTTTCAGCTAAGGTTTAACAACCTCTGCAAACTATCGGCCCCACTTAAAAGGAGAACGCAATGAGTCGGGAAATCAATAAAGACACGCAGTTATGTATGTCCCTTTCCGGTCGTCCCGGGAATTTCGGTACCCGTTTTCATAACTACCTCTACCAGGCGCTGGATCTGAACTTCATCTATAAAGCCTTCACCACTCAAGATATCGAAGCCGCCGTAAAAGGTGTCCGTGCGCTGGGCATCCGTGGCTGCGCGGTCTCCATGCCGTTTAAGGAAGCCTGCATTCCGTTCCTGGATGAACTGGATCCTTCCGCTACGGCGATTCAGTCCGTGAATACCATTGTCAACGACGACGGCTTCCTGCGCGCCTATAACACTGACTATATTGCCGTCGCCAAACTGCTCGACAGCCATAAAGTTCCGCGTGATGCGGTGTTTGCGCTGCGCGGCAGCGGCGGAATGGGTAAAGCCGTCGTCGCGGCCATCCGTGATGCCGGTTTCAAAACCGGTTATATCATTGCGCGCAATGAAGCGAATGGCCGGGCGCTGGCTGAAGAATACGGTTACCAATGGAAAGCCGATATCGGTGATTTGGCCGTCGATATGATCGTGAACGTCACGCCAATCGGTATGGCAGGCGGGGTGGAAGCGGACTCGCTGGCGTTTAAAACTCAGGTGATAGACCGCGCCAGCATTGTCTTTGACGTGGTCGCCCTGCCGGTCGAAACGCCGCTTATCCGCTACGGGCGCGAGCACGGTAAGAAGGTCATCACGGGCGCGGAAGTCGCCGCATTGCAAGCCGTCGAGCAGTTTGTGCTCTACACGGGAAAACGCCCGTCCGACGAACTGATCGAAGCCGCGGCAACGCACGCGCGGAGCTGAGGGTTGTAATCACCTGACGTAAAAACAAAAAAGCCCTGACGGCAACGTCAGGGCGGTGGTCATGACTGCACCAATTTTTTTGAATCTGACGGCTACCGCACCAGGCAAGGTTTCTTCGGATCGAATTTCCAGTCCGGAACCAGGAACTGCATGCCCTGCGCATCATCGCGCGCGCCCAGCCCCATGCCTTTGTACAGTTCATGCGCTTTCATCACCTGATCCATATCCAGATCTACGCCGAGACCCGGTTGCTCCGGCACACGCACTTTACCGCCTTTGATTTGCAGCGGTTCTTTGGTCAGGCGCTGATTGCCTTCCTGCCAGATCCAGTGCGTATCGATGGCGGTGATCTTACCCGGTGCCGCAGCGGCAACCTGAGTAAACATCGCCAGCGAAACATCAAAGTGGTTATTGGAATGTGAACCCCAGGTCAGGCCCCATTCGTGGCACATCTGCGCCACGCGCACTGAGCCCTGCATGGTCCAGAAATGCGGATCCGCCAGCGGGATATCCACCGATTTCAGCTGAATGGTATGGCCCATCTGACGCCAGTCGGTGGCAATCATGTTGGTCGCGGTCGGTAAACCGGTCGCCTGACGGAATTCCGCCATCACCTCACGTCCGGAGAAGCCCTGCTCAGCACCACACGGATCCTCCGCGTACGCCAGCACGCCGCGCAGTTGTTTGCCGAGTGAAATGGCTTCATTCAGCGACCAGGCACCGTTTGGATCCAGTGTGATGCGCGCCTGCGGGAAGCGCTGCGCCAGCGCGGTCACGGCTTCGGCTTCTTCACTACCGGCCAGCACGCCGCCTTTGAGTTTGAAATCATTGAAGCCGTATTTTTCATACGCGGCTTCGGCCAGACGCACAACGGCAGCCGGCGTCAGGGCTTCTTCGTGGCGCAGACGATACCAGTCGCAGCTGTCGCCGGGCTGGCTCTGGTAGCCGAGCGACGTTTTGTTGCGATCGCCGACATAGAACAGATAACCGAGCATTTCGACTTCGTCGCGCTGCTGACCGTCGCCCAGCAGGGATGCCACGCTGACGCCAAGATGTTTGCCAAGCAGATCCAGCATCGCGGCTTCAATCGCGGTGACAACATGGATTGTGGTGCGCAAATCGAAGGTTTGCAACCCGCGGCCTGAAGCATCGCGGTCGGCAAATTTTTCGCGCACGGCGGTCATGACGTTTTTGTATTCGCCCAGCGTTTTGCCGATCACCAGTAACGCGGAATCATCCAGCGTCTGGCGAATTTTCTCGCCGCCCGGCACTTCACCGACGCCGGTGTTGCCGCTGCTGTCTTTGAGGATCAGAATATTGCGGGTGAAAAACGGCGCATGTGCACCGCTGAGGTTAAGCAACATGCTGTCGTGCCCGGCGACCGGGATCACCTGCATGGAAATAATTTTGGGTGTCGATGAAGAGGTCATGCGTACTCCTTAGTGAATTCAAATTCTGTAATCAGCGCCCCATTGCCGGACGCTTACGATCGAATTTCCAGCCGGGGATCAGATACTGCATCGCGACGGCATCATTACGCGCCCCGCTCGGCAGTTTTTTGTGCAGCTCGTGAGCACGACGGATTTGATCCATGTCGATCTCCACGCCTAACCCCGGTTTTTCAGGAACTTTGATTTTGCCATTGACGATTTGCAGCGGCTCTTTGGTCAGGCGCTGATTGCCCTCCTGCCAGATCCAGTGCGTATCGATTGCCGTCGGTTTACCCGGCGCAGCCGCGCCAACGTGGGTAAACATCGCCAGAGAAATATCGAAATGGTTATTTGAATGGCAGCCCCAGGTCAGGCCCCAGTCGTTGCACAACTGTGCGACACGAACCGCACCGTGCATCGTCCAGAAATGCGGATCTGCCAGCGGGATATCTACCGACTGCAGCATCACCGCGTGCTGCATCTCACGCCAGTTGGTCGCAATCATATTGGTCGCCACGGGCAAACCAGTAGCCCGGCGGAACTCCGCCATCACTTCGCGGCCAGAAAAGCCCTGCTCAGCCCCGCACGGATCTTCCGCATAGCTCAGTATCCCCTGCATGTTTTTGCACAACTCTATCGCTTCATCGAGCAACCACGCGCCATTCGGATCAACGGTAATGCGCGCATCGGGGAAACGTTTTGCCAGCGCTTTTACTGCGTCGATTTCCTGCTCGCCCGGCAGTACGCCGCCTTTGAGTTTGAAATCTTTAAAACCGTAGCGGTCCTGCGCAGCTTCCGCCAGTTGCACCACAGCCTCACTGTCCATCGCTTTCTGATGACGCAGGTGATACCAGTCGTGAACGCCGCGCGCCCCTTCCTGATACGGTAAATCCGTTTTCTGCCGGTCACCGATATAGAAGAGATAACCAAGCACCGTGACTTCATCACGCTGCTTGCCCGGCCCGAGCAGTTCGCACACCGGCACCCCGAGGAATTTGCCCATCAGATCCAGCAACGCGGCTTCCAGCGCTGCGACCGCGTTTACGCGCAGTTCAAACGTCCACGCGCCCTTACCAAACGAATCGAAATCTGACGACTGATTGCCCACGTGGACCTGATGCACCAGCCGGTTCATCCGTGCGACCTCCTGGCCTTTGACCTGCGCGATGGCTTCAACCAGCGTATTGTAAATAACCTCCCCGCCTGGCGCTTCTCCGACACCGGTGTTACCGGCGCTATCGGTCAAAATCACAATATTGCGGGTGAAGTAAGCGCCGTGTGCGCCACCGATATTCATCAGCATGCTGTCATGCCCTGCCACAGGAATGACCTGCATGTCAGTGATAACCGGCGAAGATTGCGTACTCATCGTGATACTCCTTTTCCTGCACTTGCGGATCCGAAAGGCTGTAACTGGATGCGTTCAATTTTGCCGACGATAAAGACGTAGCTGATAACGGCAAGCAGAGCGTGGATCCCGACGTAAACCAGTGCGCCATTGAAGGAACCGGTCGCACCGATAATGTAGCCGATGGCGATGGGTGTGATGATGCCGGAGACGTTACCGAACATGTTGAACAACCCGCCGCTCAGCCCGCTGATTTCTTTCGGCGCTGTGTCGGCCATCACTGCCCAGCCCAGCGCGCCCAAACCTTTGCCGAAGAAGGCGAATGCCATAATGCCGACGACCATCCACTCAGTATTGACGTAGTTACACGCCACCATCGATATAGACAACAGCATGCCGATCACAATCGGAGCTTTGCGGGAGAACGTCAGGTTGTTGGTTTTGCGCATCAGATAGTCGGAAATAATCCCGCCCAGCACCCCGCCCAGGAACCCGCAAATCGCCGGAACCGAGGCCACCATCCCGGCTTTAAGGATTGACATACCGCGCGCCTGGACCAGATAAACCGGGAACCAGGTGATAAAGAAGTAGGTCAGCGCATTGATGCAGTACTGGCCGATATAGATGCCAATCATCATGCGTGATTTCATTAATTGTTTAATCTGAGAAAGCTTTTCGCCTTTAACTGCCGTTTTATGGGCGATTTTCTGATCCATATTGATCAGCGCACCGCCCGCTTCCATGTAATCAAGTTCGGCCTGGTTGACGCCCGGATGATCTTTAGGATCGTGGATCACTTTCATCCAGATAAAACTCAGAATGATCCCGAGCCCGCCCATGAAGAAGAAGACGTGTGACCAGCCTACCGCGTGCGTCAGCCAGCCCATAATCGGGGCGAAAATGACCGTCGCGAAATACTGTGCAGAGTTGAAAATCGACACTGCCGTACCGCGCTCCTGTGCAGGAAACCAGGCCGCAACTATACGGCTGTTACCAGGGAATGAGGGCGCTTCGGCCAGGCCGACCAGAAACCGCAATGCAAAGAGGGAAGCCACAATGCCGAAACCGCTGAATATATCGACAAAACCTTGCAGCAAGGTGAATAAAGACCAGATAAAAATACTGTAGAAATAAACTTTCTTGGAGCCAAATTTATCCAGCAACCAGCCACCGGGTATTTGACCGATAACATAGGCCCAGGAAAATGCCGAGAAAATATATCCCATCCCGACTGAATCCAACCCGATGTCTTTTGCCATCGCTGAACCGGCAATAGACAATGTCGCACGGTCGCCGTAATTAAATGAAGTGACGATAAATAACATCACCACAATCCAGTAGCGCGCATTTGTTCTTTTTTTTACGGCACTGGCGGCCGAAACGGTAGTTTCCATGGTGTTCTCCAGATTTATTGGCAGTGCATATACACGGCGGTATAAGTCATTCCAGCCACAGAACTGTAGGGTTCACAGAGGAAGGAATGGAGCCAGTATATGGAGTATCAACTGGCCACTCATTAGGCAAAACAACAAGCATAGACAGCGCTTTGCATTTATCTTGAGGCGAATGCCCAGCGTCGTGCGAGTTGTTTCACAAAAAGTGAAACAGCTGTGACCCGTGTCACGCTCATAAAAATACTGAATATTTAATAAGAAATGCTCAACATTATCCGGGCTGCCGGTGAATAGCCCGGCAACCCGAATTAATGCTGAAAATCACAACTGGTCGTTATCTAACTGTAATGCCACATACAGCAACAAACGATCGTCAAAATTCCCCAAATCCAGTCCGGTTAATTCGGATATACGATTTAGTCTATATTCCAGCGTATTACGATGAATATACAACGCCTTGGACGTTGCGGTCGGCTGCACGTTATTGTGGAACCATGAGGCCAGCGTACGACGCAGTAATCCGTTACCATCCGTCGCTTTCAGCCGCGCGAGAGGCCGCACCAGTTCGTCGGCCTGCCAGCCGCCGCGCAGGCTGTCGAGCAGCACAGGCAGAATGAGATCCTGATAGAAATAGCAGCGTTGTTCCGGCATCCGCTGTTTACCGACCGTCATGGTGGTTCTGGCCGTCCGGTAGGAACGGGCAATGCTGCCCGGGCCGGTAAAGAAGTTGCCCAAAGAAATACGCACGCGCAGACGCCCGGTCTCCGTCATGCGGGAAAGCAGATGATCAATACGCTGGCGATGACCATCCGGATCCCAGCGATCGTAGCTGTTTAACGCGGGCTTCAGCACCACCATTTCCGTAAGCGAAACGATAGCAATCAGGTTGTCACGCTCAGGCGTTGTCAGCAGCGTTTGTAACTGCTGCAATTCCGCCATTGCAGAATCGACACCCAGTTGCCCGCTATCCACCTCAACCACCGCCGCTACCCGCGGCCGATTGAGATCAATACCTAACCGCTGCGCCCATTCCATCAGCGCCGGAGAAAGCTCATCCACGCGTATAAGATTGAGTACCAGCTCTTCGCGTAAGCGGCTGTCTTGCGCCAGCATATGCAGTAAACGCGCCTGTTCGAGCATCATTTCTGCCGTCATGCAGACCAGCTCGCCATATTGCCGCAGCTGTGACGGGTTGCCCGTCAGGCCGATCACGCCGACAATCTGTCCGTCTATCCGCAACGGCAGGTTGATTCCGGGGCGCACGCCATGCAAATGCCGCGCAACGCCTTCATCAATATCGACAATGCGTTCCTGCGAAATAGACAGCAAAGCACCTTCGTGCAATTCGCCAAGACGCTGGTCGTCACCACTGCCAATAATTCTTCCACGTCCATCCATGACATTCACATTACTATCAATAATTTGCATTGTGCGGGCAACAATCTGCTGCGCCAGCTTTGCATCGAGATGATACGCCGACATGGAACCCTGCCTTGCCTGTTTTATCGTTGTCAGAACAGCATACTCAGCAGGCTGTCGCCATTCATTATGCAAATGCCCAAAGAGCGAAAGCACCTATTGAAGTTGTGGTTAAGGTCACATTTTTAAGCAAATGCCCAACAAAAGGCATAAAAAAAAGCACGCCGGAGCGTGCTTTGTGCAGGGAGTTGCGGCAGGAAATTACTGTGCCAGCAGGTAGATTGAAGTATCTCCGCGCTGAATATCCAGTGCCAGCACTGATGGCTTGGTATCAAGGATTTTACGCAGTTCGCCGAGGTTACTGACTTTCTGCTGGTTCACACCCAGAATGACGTCACCTTTTTTCAGGCCAATGCGCGCAGCGGTAGAACCGGCTTTCACGTCATCGACTTTAACGCCTTTCTGATCCCCGGCAGCGCCATTGCTCAGCTCAGCACCTTCGATACCCGTATAAATATTACCGGACTCCACTTTCGGTGTCTGAGTGCTCTGCTCGATGGTGACATCCACATTCATAGGCTTACCATCACGCAGCAGGCCTAACGTCACTTTTGTGCCAATTGGCAGAGTACCAATATCGGCACGGAACGAAGCAAAGCTGCTGATAGATTTACCGTTCATGCTGAGGATGACATCACCGGCTTTAATACCCGCTTTCTCAGCGGCTGACTTCGGCATGACCTGGCTGATGAACGCCCCGCGTTGTGCGTCAACTTTCATTGCCTTCGCCAGCTCAGAGTTCAGCTCAGTCCCCATGATGCCCAGTTCACCGCGTTTAACCTGGCCGAATTCGATCATCTGTTTGGACAGGTTTTTCACCATGTTACTTGGGATCGCAAAACCGATACCGATGTTGCCGCCGTCCGGTGCCAGGATCGCCGTATTCAGACCAATCAGCTCACCATTGAGATTAACCAGCGCACCGCCGGAGTTACCACGGTTAATCGCCGCATCCGTCTGGATGAAGTTTTCGTAGTTTTCAATGTTCAGGCCGGAACGTCCCAGTGCAGAAACAATACCGGATGTCACGGTTTCGCCTAAACCATAGGGGTTACCGATAGCCACGGTGTAGTCACCCACGCGCAGTTGTTCGGAATCGGCGATCTTAATCGCTGTCAGGTTTTTCGCATTTTGTAACTGAATCACCGCAATGTCAGAACGAGGATCTTTGCCGATCACTTTCGCATCGAACTTACGGCCATCATTCAGCTGTACGCTGATTTTAGTCGCGTTATCGACCACATGGTTGTTGGTCACCACATAGCCTTTGTCCGCATCAATGATGACGCCGGAACCCAGTGCGCGGAAATCTTCTTTTTGTTCAGGTGCTGGCTGACCATCCTGACCGCCGCCCTGGCAAACAGGCGAACCCTGGAACGGAGAACCATCCTGGCACAGTGGCGAATTCTGGCCAAAGAACTGCTGGAACTGCTGGCCCATGCGCGGGGTTTTCACCGGCGCGCTGCCTTCCACATTCACACTCACCACGGATGGCATCACTTTCTCAAGCATAGGGGCCAGACTTGGAAGCTGAGTGGTGCTGGATGATGCAGTTTCAGCAGCCAGTGCAGAAGAAACCGGGGCCATTGCCATACCGATACTTAACGCTAATGCGCTGAGGAATAAACTCGATTTTTTCATTTTCAGGATCTCTTAAAATTATTGTGGCAACCAAAATAGTCGCATTGCTTGGTAGTCGTGATACTGAGAGAGTATTAATAGCGTGAAGTTCATCAGGGTCACACTGACAATGGTAAAAAATTATTGTCAGTATTTACAAATGACGCTTTTTCAGCCAGTTCCGTAAAGTAAATTAAAGACGTTTAAATTTAGCTCTTAACTTTTACCCTAAATTATTCAGCAGCCATCAGACGGCGATATTCGTCATACGCGTAAAGGTCTGTCATGCCGCTGATATAATCCTGAATCATTCTCGCCCGGTAATAAAACTCCTGGGCTGCGAACTCTGCGTCTTCTACCCCCTCCAGCCCCACGACGGCATTGTTATACGCCAGCCGGTGCTTGGCAGAAATCTTATGCAACAAACGGGTTTCTATAGGATATTCCCGGTGTGTATCCTCGCGAACCAGCTGGCTAAAATCAGCCAATGGCATATCCAGCAGCGGGCTATAAATATCCAGCAATCCGCTGATCACCCGGTACCCCTGTAATTCCAGCTCCTCGACTTCAGGGTGGTTGAATACCTGTTTGAAAGCGACAGCTTTATAAATTTCTAACAGCCGGTTCGCCTGGCTGTCATCTTCGAGCAGCGCGTGATTAAAGGTTCCCTGATATACATCGTCTATATTATCAATGAATCTGCGCGCCGCGTGAGGCACCAGCTGTTTAACCGTCTGAACACGAAGTTCCATAAAGAAATAATCCACCGGATTACGGAACGTTTTCGCTTTATCCATTTTTTCATACGCGGTGCGAACCACTTTATCGAAGATGTCATTCTTCTCAATGTCGCCCCATTCACGCATCAGATATTTATAGAGTTCTTCAACGCTGAATATGCTTTTCTCGACCGCATCTTCAAGATCGGCAATGCAATAAGAAATATCGTCTGCGGCTTCCATAATGTAGGTCAGCGGAAAACGGTTGAATTCCCCAAGTCCGAGCTCACTGCGCAAATCTTTGATGAACGGTTCTTCAGCCAGATAAAAACCCGGTTTTTTCATCAGATAATCATGTGAGGACAGCTTAGTCAGCGAGTATGCCGGGCGGGTGTATTTCAGAATGCAGGCCGTCTGGCTGTAGGTCAGATTGAGTTTCAGCAGCGTAAATACCAGGCGAATAGCCTGCGCGTTACCTTCAAAATTGCTGAGGTCATAACGGATTTTGCTGCGCAGCTGATTCAGCTCCGCCTCGTCCGCTACCAGCCGCAAACAGGCCACCAGGCAGGAATCGGTTTCCGGCGGCGTTTCGCCACAGCTTTCGATATCCATGCGCTTTTTGAACCAGTTATTAATCGCCGACTCGCCGAAATGCCCGAAAGGCGGATTGCCGATGTCATGCATCAGACAGGCCATTTCAACCACGCTTTCGAACGGATCGGTCACATCGCTCAGCCCGTAAGCCTCGAGTTTTCCCTGACGGCTCAGGCGATGCAGGATTTCTTTGGCAATGTGGCGCCCCACCTGCTGAACTTCGAGTGAATGCGTCAGGCGGCTGCGGACGGCGGCGTTTTTCTCCAGCGGGAAGACTTGTGTTTTTTGTTGCAGACGGCGGATTGCCGCAGAATTGATGATTCGCCCGCGATCGCTCTCAAACTGGCGAACCACGTCGTAAGCATCACGCACCTCAATCGGCGCGCTGAAAGGACGCTGAAAATTGAATTTCGCTTTAAAATCGATCCCGGACATGATTTTCCACCTTTTCAGCCACTCACGCGTAAAACCAGCACGCTTTTGCGTGATAAAACCCGCACCCCAAACGCATTATCTCTTCCCTTTAGCCATGATAGACTATCGCACATTGTTTTCGTTATTAAACCGTCAATTCCGCACAAGCTGCGGTTCATTCCACACACATCTGCGAGTATTTATATGAAAGTAGGCATTATCGGCGCAATGGAGCAGGAAGTGACCCTGCTGCGAGACAAAATCATCAACCGCCAGACTATCGAACGTGCGGGCTGCGAAATCTATACCGGTCAGCTGAACGGTGTAGACGTGGCGCTGCTGAAATCCGGTATCGGTAAAGTGTCTGCGGCGATGGGGACGACGTTGTTGCTGGAACATTGCCGCCCGGATGTGGTAATCAACACCGGTTCTGCCGGTGGTCTGGCGAAAACGCTGAAAGTCGGCGATATCGTGGTTTCCGATGAAGTTCGCTATCACGACGCGGATGTCACCGCATTTGGTTACGAACCGGGCCAGATGGCCGGTTGCCCGGCGGCTTTCGTCGCCGCTCCGTTTTTGGTCGAACTGGCTGAAACCTGTATCCGCGAACTGGATTTGAACGCCGTGCGCGGTCTGGTGTGCAGCGGCGATGCTTTCATTAACGGTGCCGCGCCTCTGGCCCGTATCCGCGCCACCTTCCCGAACGTCGCTGCCGTGGAAATGGAAGCCGCCGCAGTGGGCCATGTTTGCCATCTTTTCGATACGCCTTTCGTGGTTGTACGTGCCATCTCAGACGTTGCGGACAGCGAATCTCACCTGAGCTTTGAAGAGTTCCTGGTGGTCGCCGCACAGCAATCCACGCTGATGGTTGATGCCATGCTGAAAGCGCTGGCAGCTTCCGAAGAGTGATAATGCGCCGGTTCTGTCTTTTGCTGACGGCTCTGTCGCTGCCTCTGGTGGCAGCAGCATCCCCGGCGCAGCGAATTATCAGCCTTGCGCCCAATCTGACAGAACTGGCGTTCGCCGCCGGGCTGGGCAACCAGCTCGTTGGTGTAAGTGCTTACTCCGATTTCCCTCCGCAGGCCGGCAAGATTGAACAGGTGGCTAACTGGCAGGGGATAAACGTGGAACGCATTGTTACGCTAAAACCGGATCTGATCCTCGCGTGGCGCGGGGGCAATCCGCAGCGCCCGCTGGAGCAACTGGCATCTCTTGGCATTAAAATTCTCTATCTGGATCCGGAAAATGCAGAGCAGGTGGCGGGGGCTCTGGAGCAGCTGGCCGCCTACAGCCCCAATCCCTCCCTCGCTCAGCAGGCAGCCGGAGAATTTCGCCAGCAATGGCAGGCGCTGAAACTGAAATATCATCGTGAAAAACCGATCCCCGCTTTTATTCAGTTCGGTACACTGCCGCTTTTTACCGCCTCATCGGCGACAATGCAAAGTGAGGTTCTGGAAGTCTGTGGCGCTAAAAACGTTTTCGCTGACAGCCCGGTTCCCTGGCCTCAGGTCGGCCGGGAGCAGGTTTTAAGCCGTCAGCCACAGGTTATTGTTATATCAGGTGGGAAATCGCAAAAAACGATCATTGAAGGATACTGGCATTCCCTGCTCACCGCGCAGGTTATCGCTCTTGAGCCGGACTGGTTCAGCCGTGCGGGCCCCCGTATTTTGCTGGCCGCACAACAGCTCTGCCCTCAGCTCGCCGCCTTGCCTCAAAGGTAAATGCTCACTAACAAAAAAGTTTCTGCCCAAAACAGGCGCCGTGTCGCATTTTTCTGAATTGTTCTTTTATTAACCAAAGTCAAGAATTCAGCCCTGTCATCTGGTAATATGCCTGACGTAGAATTATACGGTTCGTGCACTTTCCCCGCTTTAACGTTATCTCTTTGTTGTACAAACGAAATAATAAAAGTCACGCCAGAACGTTAAAAATAACGTCACAAAAAGGCATGACTGGCATCCAAATCATAAGAAATTTGGATTAAAGGCCACGAAAACATTACCGATAACCTTTTCAGCCCCCGGCTGATTTTTATTGTCATTACACCAGCAGGAAAAATATTAATGAAAGTACTCTTACTCAGCGTGCTGCTGGCATTGAGCCCGTTGGTCGCGGTCGCGGGCATGACAAGTGGCGAGATCCATATCAGCCTGACCATTTTACCGACCTGCAAAGTCGATATCGCGCACTCCGGCACGTCCGTCACCTGCGCCAGCCGCACGATGATGCAGCCGCACATTAGCGAAATGATGCTCGCCTCAGTGCCGGGCATCAGCACAGATTCCAAACTGGTGACAGTGGAATGGTAAGTTGCATGTGAATGCTTACTTACTCCAGCGCCCCGCTATCAAGCATTAAAAAAGCCCGTCTGCATCAGCAAACGGGCTTTTTTTTTGTTCAGTCCTTGTATACCCAAAATCATTCATGTTGCATCAAGGCGGCAACTGAACGAATCCCCGGGAGCTTACATGAGTAAGTGACCGGGGTGAGTAAAGGCAGCCAACGCAGAGGCGTCTTGAAGGATGAAGGGTAATCAGATACTGAAAGAAGAGCCGCAACCACACGTCGTCTTAGCGTTTGGATTCGTCACAACAAAACGTGAGCCTTCCAGACCTTCGGTGTAATCCACGGAGCCGCCTACCAGATATTGCAGGCTCATCGGATCGACCACCAGCGCCACGCCGGATTTCTCAATGGTCATGTCGCCGTCGTTGATTTTGTCATCAAAGGTAAAACCGTACTGGAAACCGCTGCAACCACCCCCGGTGATATAAACACGCAGTTTCAGGTTCGGGTTTTCTTCATCAGAAATCAGGTTCTTCACCTTCTTCGCTGCGTTTTCAGTAAACTGTAACGGCAACGCAGCAGTTTCATTCAACAATGCTTCGCTCATAATCTCTCGCTCCCAATCCGTATTTGTTCAGGCCGCCGGATTGACTGTCTGAATAATGTACTCATTATCTTATACATGAGTTAATGCTTCAAGTATGGGATGTTTTGGTCGCGCTGTCCTGACTATTGGTGCCTTCCGTCTCAGATTCTGCCTGCGCTTTTTCGGCATTTTCACGTTCCTGCCGTTGCAGGGTGCGGGTAAGAATGGCGGAATACAAGGGCTTACCCCCCAAAAACTGCGCCAGCAACGTTGCGCCGAGACAGGTGATAATCATCGGTAAAATGAGCTGATAGTTATCGGTCATTTCCAGCACCAGCACAATTCCGGTGAGCGGCGCACGTACACTGCCCGCAAATAACGCTCCCATTCCGGCAATCGCAAAGGTCGCGGGCTCGATGCCGTATTGCGGGAAAAAGTACATCGCGGCGGTGCCAAATGCGGTGCCCAGCAAGGTGCCGAGCGCCAGCATCGGTGCGAAAATCCCGCCTGGCGCACCGGAAGCAAAACACAACAACGTAGTTGCAACGCGGACAACAAAGATAAACAGCAGCATCAGCAGGCTGTATTTCCCGGCCGCCGCCAGCGGGATCAGCGCGAAACCACCGCCTGCCGCTTCCGGCTGAACCAGCCCGAGCAGCCCGCAAAAACCACCCAGTATGCCGCCGATAATCAGGATTTTTTTCAGACTGCCGCCGTGAATGCGCGCAAACATATCCTGCGTACGGAAAATCAGCGCATTGAAGCTGACGCCCACCACGCCAAACACCATACCTAGCACCAGATACAGCCACAGCGTGTTGAGCGGTGCGTTCGCCAGTTTCCCGACTTCAATCACTGCGCCATCGCCGTTGAAAATGCGGAAGACGATGCTCGACATAATCACGCCGATAAACACCGCTTTGATGGAAATCAGGCTGTACCGGAATTGCAAGCGCATCTCTTCGAGAATGAACAGGATCCCCGCCAGCGGTGCGTTGAAAGCGGCCGAAAGCCCCGCCGCCGCGCCGGTTGCCAGCAAAGAATGGCGCGCTTCGGCGCTGCGCAGCCGGAAAATATCCACCATCATTTTCCCGACGTTTGCGCCCATCTGCACAGTCGGCCCTTCCCTGCCCAGTACCATACCCGCGCCGAGCGTGCCCATCCCGCCAAAAAATTTCACTGGGATCACGCGCCACCAGCGAACGGGCCGTAATTCTTCCAGCGCGCCCTCAATTTCAGGAATTCCGGAGCCGCCCGCTTCCGGGGCAAAACGCCGCACAAGGTAATAGCCAAACATCGCCAGAACGGCGGAAACCACAAAGGTCAGCGGCCACAGCAGGATCCAGTAATCGCTGAAAATGCCCAGACCGGCAAGGCGCAGGTGCATCACCCAGTTCACTGCTTTTTCGAACGCCACGCCGAGCAGCCCGGCGACAGTACCGGCCACCGCGGCGACCATCAAAATCGTTACCGGCGTTTTATCGCGCCGCAGGAAAATTCGCAGAATTTCGCTGCGTTTACGGGGGCCGCGCAAAGGCGGGCGTTCTAACATTTCAGTCTCTGATTCATTCATGGCAGGAAAGGTGATTCGGAAAGAGTTAGGAAATATTGATGGATTTAATCATACAAAATGCCCGCCTGACAGGATCTGCAACAATATGCCGCACGGTTTACGGTTTGATAACGCCGCTCAGTTCACTAGAATGGGCGCATCAACATTCTTATTACATACAGAACCCAGCAATTCAGGAGCCGAATAATGAGTAAGTCAGAAAGTCTGTTCACGCAGGCGCAAGCGCTAATCCCGGGCGGTGTTAACTCGCCGGTACGTGCCTTCTCCGGCGTCGGCGGCGTCCCCTTATTCATTGCGCGCGCAGACGGCGCGTTCCTGTTTGATGCCGATGGCAAAGCCTATATCGACTATGTCGGCTCGTGGGGCCCGATGGTGCTTGGCCACAACAACGCGGATATCCGCAGCGCGGTTATTGAAGCAGCGCAACGCGGCCTGAGCTTTGGCGCACCGACCGAAATGGAAGTCAAAATGGCCGAGCTGGTCACCGGACTGGTGCCAAGCATGGACATGGTTCGCATGGTGAACTCCGGTACAGAAGCGACCATGAGCGCTATCCGTCTGGCGCGCGGCTTCACGCATCGCGATAAAATCGTCAAATTCGAAGGCTGCTACCATGGCCACGCCGACTGCCTGCTGGTGAAAGCCGGTTCCGGCGCGCTGACTCTCGGCCAGCCAAACTCGCCGGGCGTGCCCGCTGATTTCGCCAAACATACCCTGACCTGTACCTATAACGATCTGGATTCTGTCCGCGCGGCGTTTGAACAGTTCCCGGACGATATCGCCTGTATCATCGTTGAGCCGGTCGCGGGCAACATGAACTGCGTGCCGCCACTGCCGGAATTCCTGCCGGGCCTGCGTGCAATTTGTGATGAGTTCGGCGCACTGCTGATTATCGACGAAGTGATGACCGGTTTCCGCGTCGCGCTGGGCGGTGCTCAGGATTATTACGACGTAACGCCTGACCTGACCTGTCTGGGAAAAATCATCGGCGGCGGTATGCCGGTGGGCGCATTTGGCGGACGCCGTGACGTGATGGAAGCGCTGGCGCCAACCGGCCCGGTGTATCAGGCGGGTACGCTTTCCGGTAACCCGATTGCGATGGCCGCCGGTATCGCCTGCCTGACGCAGGTGGCACAACCGGGCGTTCATCAGACCCTGACCGAACGCACCACACAGCTGGCTGAAGGTTTACGTGAAGCCGCAGCAGATGAGAACATTCCGTTCGTGGTGAACCACGTCGGCGGCATGTTTGGCCTGTTCTTTACCGATGCCAAAACCGTCACCGGCTATCAGGACGTGATGAAATGCGACGTTGAGCGTTTCAAGAAATTCTTCCACATGATGCTGGAAGAAGGCATTTATCTGGCACCTTCCGCGTTCGAAGCGGGCTTCATGTCTCTGGCCCACACACAGGAAGACATTCAGCGCACCATTGACGCCGCGCGCCGTTGTTTCGCTAAGCTTTAAGCCGCTATCTGGCAGAAAGCATAAAGGGGCCATCTGGCCCCTTTTTTATTAGCAAAACACGTTAACTCGCCTGCTTTCTCAGCAGATAGATAAAGTACGGCGCGCCGATAAAGGTCGCGAGCAAACCGGCAGGGATCTGATTCGGGAAGATCACCATACGGCCACACCAGTCCGCGAAGACCATCAGCAGACCGCCGAGAATACTCGCCACCATCCACTGCGGAACGGCGCGGCGGAATCCCATCATGCGCGCCATATGCGGTGCCATCAGCCCGACAAAACTCAGCGGCCCGACGGTCAGCGTTGCGGCCGCCGTCATTACGGCGGCCAGCAGCAGGATCGCCACACGCGTTGGCGTCAGCGCCAGCCCGACGGATTTCGCGGTCACGCTGCCGAGCGGCAAGATGTTTATCCAGCGACGGCAGAACGGCACGATGACCATCAGCACGGCAGCCAGCGCCAGCGTTCGCCACGCCATCGGCGCAGTCACTGAATAGGTCGAACCGGAAAGCCAGGTCAGCAAACCGCCCATACGCGGATCGCCGCTGGCCAGCAGCAGCGTCATCAGCGTGGTGAAAGCGGTACTCAGCGCAATGCCGGTCAGCAACATCCGTTCCGCCGAGAAACTGCGCAGGCCGGAGGCGACCATAATCACCAGCAACGTTAACGCGGCACCGGCACTGCCCGCAGGCAGCAGCCAGACAAACGCATCGCCGGGAACGATAAACATCATCACCACGACGCCGGTCGCCGCACCGGAGCTGATCCCCAGCACTTCCGGGCTCGCCATCGCGTTGCCGGTCAGCTTCTGGATCAGCACGCCGGAAGACGCCAGCATAATTCCCGCCGCCAGCGCCGCCAGCACGCGCGGTAAACGCCACGGCAACAGCGCCTGTAAATCTGCGCCCGTCGCCCAGCTCCAGCCTGTCGCATTGCGCCCGACCATCAGCGCCACCACCAGCCCGGCAAGCAGCACCAGTAAAGCCAGCGCAACCCAACGCACCAGATGCTGACGTTCATTGGGCACATTGTCGCCCTGATTCATCGGCGGCGGCGTCATGCTGTTACGCAAGCGCGGTAGCAGCCACAGCAGCAGCGGCGCACCGACTAACGCGGTCGCGGCACCGGTCGGGATTTCCATCCAGATTTGCGTCACGTACTGCATCACCTGATCGGTGAGCCACAGCAGCAATGCCCCAATCAGAGGAGCCATCACCAGACGCGCGGTCAGGCGACGTGCGCCGAGCATTTTTGCCAGAAGTGGCGCAAACAGACCGATAAAACCGATAATCCCGACGGCGTTCACCAGCTGCGCACTCATCAAAATTGCCAGCGTCAGCACCGCCAGACGCGCTGCCGATAAGCCTAAACCGAGGTTTTTTGCGACGCCGTCATCCAGCCCGAGCAGCGTCATCGGGCGCTGTAACAGGAACGCCAGCAGCCAGACGATAATCACGCGCGGCAGTAAAAATGTCGCGACGTCCCAGTCCTGCTGCGTCAGCGAACCGCTGCTCCACATATACAGACTTTGCAGGCCCTGGTAATTGAAGATGCCGATCAGGCCATTCACCGCGCCGCAGTAAAGGCCGAGCACCAGACCGGCAAGGATCAGCGTCACCGGTGACATACGTTTGCCCCAGGCAATCCCGAACACCAGCCCGCCGATCACTACCGCGCCAGTCATCGCGGCAAACTGCTGCGTGATCATGCCGCCCGGCAGCGCCCAGAGCGTGGCGATCGTCAGGCCGAGCTGCGCGCCCGCCGAAACCCCCAGCGTCGCGGGTTCGGCCAGCGGATTACGTAATACCTGCTGGAACAGCAAACCGGCCAGCCCCAGACCAGCACCGGCCAGCAGCGCGACGGCGATGCGCGGTAGTGAGCTGTAATGGAAAAGCATCTGCTGAACATCGTCGATATCCGGCTGCCAGAGCGCGCCGCGCCATAAGTGATAAGGCAATTGCTGATGCAGGTTGTAGATGCTGAGCGCACCGGCCGCCAGCGCCAGAACCAAAAGAAGGATCAGCGAAACGCTGAGTGAGCGGCGGTTCATACCGGTTTCCCCAGAGTGCTGTTCAGGATTTTACAGAAATGCATGGCGCTGAACGTTGCGCCGTAGAACCAGACGGCGGGGACAACGCTGAACTGATTAGCACGCACGAATGGCATCGATTTCCACAGCGGCGTTTTGGCAACCGCGTCCATGATGTCGGCGCTGCCGTGATCAAAGCACAGCACACGGGCATTTTTGATGCTGGTCAGGCGCTCAACGCCCACCGACACGCTGCCCCAGAAGCTGCCCTCGCCCCCCCACGCATTGGTCAGCCCGACATCGCCCATGATTTCATGGAACATGCTGCCCTGACCAAACACCAGAACGTGGCGCGGATCGATAAAGGTGATCAGCAGAACCGGCTGTTGGGATACCGGTTTCATCAGTTCACGCGTTTTCGCAACTGCGTCGTTATAAACCTGCAAATGCTGTTCAGCGCGATCCTGCAAACCAATGTAATCCGCCAGCTTATGCAGCGATTTGATCGCCAGCTGCATCGGCTTCGCGCTGCCGTCATTGGCTTTCACACCCAGCACTGGCGCGATGGTTTCCAGCTGTTGGGTGTCCGGGCCATAACCTTCGGTTATCAGCAACAAAGAAGGTTTCAGTTGCTGGATAAGCTCCATGTTAGGCTCGGTGCGCTGGCCGACATCGATAACGCCGGGCGCCAGCGGCGGTTCCGCCACCCACAGGTTGTAATTGGGAATATCAGCAATCGCCAGCGGCATCACGCCGAGCGCAATCAGCAGCTCGGTAGGCAACCACTCGAGGGTAACAATACGGCTCAGATCGGGACGCGAGGCAGGCAGCGCTGGCAGGGAAGTCAGTAACGGGGACAGCGCCATCATCTGTAAAAGACGACGGCGCGTCAGCCCTGAATAACGTTGAATATCAGACATATCAGTATACGAAGCTTACCGGCGCACCACCCGCAGGATGCGGAAGGATGCCCATCGGAATACCATAAATTTGTTCAAGCACGTCACCGCGCATCATGTCTTCCGGCGCGCCCTGCGCGATCATCTCACCGCCGCGTAATGCCATCAGCTCATCGCAGTAACGCGCTGCCATATTCAGATCATGTAATACCGCGATCACGGTTAAGCCTTTCTCACGGCTCAGGCGCTGGATCAACGCCAGCACATCTTTCTGATGCGCGATATCCAGCGCGGAAGTCGGTTCGTCGAGCAACAGGCAACGGCTGTCCTGTGCGACCATCATCGCCAGCCACGCACGCTGACGCTCGCCGCCGGAGAGACTGTCGACCAGACGCTGGGCGAACGGTTTCAGGCCCACCAGCGCAATGGCTTCTTCGACTTTTTCTTTGTCCTGATGTTTAAAACGCCCCAACGCGCCGTGCCACGGATAGCGGCCAATCGCCACCAGTTCCTGCACCGTCATGCCTTCTGCGGCCGGAAGTTGCTGCGGCAGATACGCCACCTGACGCGCAAACGCTTTGCTGTCCCACTGGGCCAGCGGCGTTTCATTCAGATAAATCGTTCCGGACGTCGCCGGTTGATGTCGCCCCAGCATTTTTAACAACGTCGATTTCCCGGAGCCGTTATGGCCAATCAGCCCGCACACTTTTCCTTGCGGGAAGGTCAGCGACAGCGGCGCGAGCAACGTTCGCCCCGGCACTGAAAAGCTGACATCTTGCAGGCGAAAGACGCTGTCAGGCAGCGACGAAGACGGGTGTACGTTGTTATCAGGCATAGGATTTTCTACGTTGACGTCCGGACGTGAATAGGAAACGGGCACGACCAGCGTGCCCGGATTTAACTGCTTAAAACTTTTAGAAACGGAAGGTTGCTGTTGCCACAACCTGGCGATCTGAACCCCAGTAGCAGGCGTAATCGCGGTAGCAGCTGGCAACGTACTCACGATCCAGCAAGTTGTTGATGTTCACGCCCACAGAAGAACCCGGCAGGCCGAAACGACCCAGATCGTATTTCACCGTTGCATCCACCAGTGTGTAAGAAGAGACATTGAATGCTTCATTCGCTTTGTCTGCATTCACACCGTTCGTTGTGTAGAAGCTGGAGCTGGCACCGACATAACGCACACCGGAGCCTACTGTCAGGCCGCTAAGCGCCGTTTCGTGGAAGGTGTAATCTGCCCACAGGGAGGCCATATTCGCAGGCACTTCAACAGGACGCTTGCCTTCGAAATTGGTGTCATGCGTGTATTTTGCATCTGTGTAGGTGTAGGACGCCGTCACGTTGATGTTGGCGTTAATCGCTGCTTTAGCTTCGAGTTCCACACCACGCGAACGTATTTCACCAGACTGAACGCTAAAGGCGGCATCAGCAGGATTGACCGTCAGGTTTTTGTCTTTCGTCAGCTGGTATACCGCCGCAGTCAGGCTGATCGGACGATCGTTCGGGATGTATTTGATCCCAGCCTCATACTGTTTGCCCATTGAAGGATCGAACGGTTTCCCTTCTTTGGTCGCTCCGGCAGTCGGTTCAAAGGATTCGCTGTAGCTGAAGTACGGAGAAATACCGTTGTCGAACAGGTAGTTCAAGCCACCACGCCAGGTGAACTGCTCATTGTTGATCTGCGCAGAGGTATTGCTTGAACGCGTAAAGGTTGAGCTTTTCGCGAAATCATAGCGGCCACCGAGAGTCAGGATCCACTGGTTCCATTCCGCCTGATCCTGCACGTACAGGCCCGTTTGTTCCTGACGGTTGAGGATCTCATACGGGAAATACAGCGAGACATTGCCGTTACCGTACTGCGGATTCGCCAGATTCAGATTACTTGCGCTACCGTAATCTGCATCAATATCGTTACGCATACGCATATAATCGACACCCATCAGCACGGTGTGATCGACATCACCGGTACCGAATTTAGCTTGTGCCTGCGTATCGACATCAAAGTTCGCCAGCTTCTCTTTGGACTGAACATAGCTGCGCGTAATGTTGCCGTTGCCGAGGTAGCCGAAGCCGTAAACCGATTTATATTCCGTATCGAGTTTGGTGTAACGCAGGTTCTGACGCACGGTCCAGGTATCACTGAATTCGTGCGCAAAGCTATAACCGACCATTTTCTGAGTACGGGACATGCGGTTACCCGCTTCGCCCTCGTTGAAATCTGTCGGCAGTTTATGCGCTTTACCATTGGCGTCGTAATACGGCACAACGGTGCCTTCACGTGGCAACCATCCGTAGTAACCCGCATCCGGATCGTTCTGGAAATTGCTCAGGAAGGTGAAATCAGTTTTATCATCAGGACGCCATGAGAAAGACGGAGCAATGGAATAGCGTTTTTCTTTCGCCATTTCCTGCTGCGTATCCTGACTACGTGCCACACCGGTCAGACGGTAGGAATACACGCCCGCATCGTCGATGGCATCGCTGAAATCGAAACCGGTCTGGTACAGGTTATCCGTACCCATTTTGAACTGCACTTCTTTGAGAGGTTCAGTGGTCGGGCGCTTGCTGACCATGCTGACAACGCCGCCCGGGTTGCTTTTACCGTACAAAACGGAAGACGGCCCGCGCAGCACTTCAACACGCTCAAGCATGTACGGATCCATCGACACTTCAGAATAGTTATCACCCTGAAGTTTGATACCGTCGAGATACTGGTTGGTATTCACAGAGGTGAAGCCACGGATTGCCATAGCATCGATGGTGTTGGAACTGCCACGACTGGCGAAGACACCCGGCGTATAACCCAGAGCTTCTTTGACCGTCACAGGCTGCTTCATGTCCATTTCTTCGCGGGTGACCACGGAAACAGACTGCGGGGTTTTCACCAGTGGCGTATCGGTTTTTGTCCCGGTTGCACTGTGTTTTGCCGCGATGGTCGCCGCAGGGCCCCATGCAGATTCTTGCCCGGCTTGAGCAGATGCCGAACTGGTAACATTAATCGTATCTTCTTTCGCGGTTGCTGTGGTTGCTGCACCTGCGTAAAACGCGGTGGAGCTCAGAACGGCGGTAATGGTTAATGCGAGCGTCCGGCGCTTAAATGCGCCTTTTTGGACTGAGTTTGAAAGCGAGCATTGAAAAGCCATTGCATTATCTCTGGAGTGGTAATGGGAATGTAAACGATAATTATTATTATGACCGTCGCATATTATGCGCAATGCTTGCCCGCCTGCAACACTATTTAACACATAGACTGGCTGAATGAATAAAAAGCATCCCCATGTTAAGTATGGGTAAAAATGCTTATGAATTAAACGGTAGCGGATGTAATACGCTTGCGGGGAATGTAACGTCGCACGATGAAATTTGAGTTAAGTATGACAAATAAAAAAGGCGCAACTCTCATTGCGCCTTTTTACGTTTATTGAATCAAACAGTTATCAGTTGCCGGAACCAAACATATCTTTGATCCAACCGGCAACACCGTTGCTGTCTTTCTTGTTCTTGTCGTCCTGCGCCTGAGGTTGTTGTTGCTGCTGTCCCTGAGGCTGCTGTTGTTGTTGCTGTTGAATCTGCTGCTGTTGCTGCTGCTGAACCGCGCTAACAGAAGCCTGACACATGGCATCCGGTGAATCGGTCCAGACCGGGATTGAACGCACGGTGCCACCGCCCAACATACCGCCGCCGCCACACACAAAGTTACCGGCGCCGTCGATATTCATCGGGCTGATACCTTCCGGCATTTGCAGATCCAGCGGCTGAGGCGTGCCGTTTTCCAGATAGCGGCCATACAGCACCAGCGCACCGGTTGATCCCCACAGCTTCGACGGGCCGTTGTTATCACGGCCAACCCAGGTGATCGCCACCTGATTACCGTCGATCCCGGCAAACCAGCTGTCACGCAGTTCGTTCGATGTCCCGGTTTTCGCCGCCAGATGCAGTTTCGGGAATTTGTTGGCCAGCGCGCGCGATGTCCCTTCCTGCACCACCTGCTGCATTGCGTACAACGTCAGATAAGCGGCCTGAGGAGGAATAACGCGTACTGCCTGCGGGAAGCTCTGGTACAAGACCGTGCCGTCTTCCGCAATGACCGAACGCACCGCTGACAATGGCGCTTTGTTGCCGCCGCTGGCAATGGTCTGGTATTCCTGCGCCACTTCCATCGGCGTCAGTGCGATAGCACCCAGCAGCATTGACGGCGTCTGGTTCAGGGATTCTTTCGGGATCCCCAAATCAATCAGCGTTTTGGTGATGTTATCGAGGCCCACCGCCATACCGAGGTTAACGGTCGGAACGTTCATGGAACGCGCCAGCGCATCCACCAGCAGAACCTGACCACGGAACTGATGGTCATCGTTTTTCGGTGACCATGTCTGGCCGTTCGCCAGTTTCAGCGTCAGCGGCTGGTCGGCGAGAATGGTGTTCAGGCGGTATTTATCCGGCTGGGACAGCGCCGTCAGATACGTCGCCGGTTTCGCCAGAGAACCGACCTGACGCCGTGCCTGCATGGCGCGGTTAAAACCGGCAAACTGCGTTTCCGCTCCGCCGACCATCGCACGCACTTCACCGGTATAGCGGTCAACCACCACCATCGCGGTTTCGATATCGTTCAGACCGCTTTTCTTACGCAGTAACGGAATACCTTCTTCGACCGCTTTTTCCGCTGCGTCCTGAGAAACCGGATCCAGCGTGGTGAAAATTTTCACCCCGGACATGTCCTGCACTTTGTCGCCAAGTTTGGCCTGCAGCTCCTGACGCACCATCTGCATGAACGCCGGCTGTGGTGAAATCACCCCGCCTTTTGGCTGTACACCGAGCGGACGGGCACTCAGCATGTCATACAGTTCCTGATCGATAACTTTCTGTTCAACCAGCAAACGCAGCACCAGATTACGGCGTTGTAGCGCCATTTCCGGGTTACGCCACGGGTTGTACAGCGAAGCCCCTTTGACCATACCCACCAGCAAAGCCTGCTGATCCAAACTCAGCTCGTTCACCGGACGGCCAAAGTAATAAAGGCTCGCCAGCGGGAAGCCCCGGATCTGATCAGAGCCGCTCTGGCCGAGATATACTTCATTCAGGTACAGCTCAAGAATGCGATCCTTGCTGTAATCCGCATCCAGCAGGATTGCCATGATCGCTTCGCGCGCTTTACGGCTCAGGGAACGTTCATTGGTCAGGAACAGGTTTTTGACCAACTGCTGAGTCAGCGTAGAACCGCCCTGCACCGCATGACCTGCCGTCAGGTTCGCCACCACCGCACGGCCGATGGAATAGAAGTTAATCCCGTCATGCTCATAGAAATGACGGTCTTCCGTTGCCAGCAGCGTATCTACCAGCAAGTCCGGGAAACCGGAACGCGGCACGAACAGGCGCTGCTCACCGTTAGCATTAGAAGCCTGCAGCATGGTGATCAACCGCGGATCCAGGCGGAACAGCCCGAAATCACGCTGATTATCCAGGTTCTTAATTTCTGAAAGTGAATTGCCGTCAAACATCAGACGGGCATTCACCTGCTCTTCTTTACCTTCCGGGAAATCAAACGGACGGCGCAGCAAATCGATATAGTTTGCATGAACCGTAAACTCGCCAGGGCGGGTAATACGCGTCACTTCCCGATACTGTGTGCCTTCAAGCAATCCGACCATTTCGGCTTTGTTGATCTGCATATCCGGCTCAAGGTTAACCTGACGGCCATACACCGCCGCAGGCAACTGCCAGACTTTGCCACCATCAATACGATCGTGAATTTGCTTGTTGAGATACCAACCATAAATCGCAAGCAGAATGGCGAAAACGATAAACAGTTTGAACAGCAACCAGAACAGACGGCGTTTCAGGCTCTTCTTACCACCTTTTTTCGCTTTGCGCGGCGGTGCTTTGCGGCTCATGCGAGAACCCCGTTCTTCTTCGTCATCATCGTCATTCTCATACTCGTCATCGATTTCTTCTTCGTACTCGTCGTAGTCGTCTTCCCGGCGGCTACGGCGAACCGGACGAGCCCGCGCAGGTTTGCGTGCGGCGGGTTTACCTTTACGGCCTATTGGCTCGCGATCATCGCCAGACATTAGTCATTCTCCCAACGTGCTGCTGTGTTCGTCATAGAGTGTTTTTGCATAATGATTCTATTTTTCTGAGTCATTTTCATATCGATTTCATACAGATACTTTATATAGCCCGAAGTCCGGGCAGCAAGGCGCTTACTCTGTGCCCCGCTTTGGTTTTCGCCCAGAAGAAATGTCTGAAAAATTGTTCTTTTCCTGCACATTTCGTCATTGCGCTGAATGTTTTTTGGTCCGGCGCGTCGGTATGGCCTCTGCCGGATTATCCGGCCAGGGATGTTTCGGATAACGTCCTTTCATTTCTTTTTGCACTTCACGGTACGAACCCTGCCAGAATGCCGCAAGATCGGCGGTAATCTGTAGCGGGCGCTGCGCGGGTGACAATAGCTCCAGCACAACGCTGATGCGCCCTTCGGCCAGTTGCGGGCTGCGCTGCTCACCGAACATTTCCTGCATCCGTACCGAAAGCGCCGGTGGCTGGTCAGCATGATAGCGGATCGGCAGACGACTGCCAGTCGGCACGGTGTAATGTGTCGGCAAAGCGGTGTCAAGACGCTGACGCTGTTGCCAGTCGCATAGCCTTAATAAGGCATCATGCAAATCAACCTGATGCAACGATTTTAACGAACGTACACCCTGTAAAGAAGGCTGTAGCCAGCTTTCCAGCCCGTCGAGCAGAGCCTCGTCATCCATCGCAGGCCAGTCAGCCTCCGGCAGCCATTTTGCCGCACAGGTCAGGCGCAACCGCAATTGTTCGGCGGCCACCGACCAGGTCAGCGCCTGCAAACCCTGCATGCGGATCCAGTCGATCAGCGCCTGTTGCAGCTCGGCATCTTCCGGTTTTGCCAAAGGATTCGCTTTCAGCACCAGACGCCCGATTTGCCAGCGCCGCCATGCGCGCAGGGTGCCCTTTTCGTCATCCCATTCGACCGCAGTCTGCTCTTTCACAACGTCCGGCAACCGCACAGGCAGTTGCGCGATATCCAGCGAAATCGCCAGCAAAATACGGGCGTCCGGGCTGTTGTTTCCCTGTAATAATTGCGGCGCAACCAGCCACGGCGCGCGGGTTAATCCGTCGTCCTGCGGCAAAGACGCACCCAGCCCGTTCGCCAGCAGATAACGGCCATCTTCGCCGCGCCGCTGGGCAATACGGTCGCTGAAGGCCTGCGCCAGCAGCCACGGCGCGAGAGATGCATCGGCATCACCGTTTTTCCCGCCGGTGCGCTGCGCCAGCTGTTTTGCGCGCCGCTGCCAGTTGCCCTGCGGACGGCTGAACCAGTAATCGATATCCGGTAATCCGCCGCGTGGCGGTTCCTCGAGCATGGCCGCCAGCCGCGCCGCCGTCGCCAGCGCATCCGGGCTTTGTTGCGCCGCAGAAATGAGCATCGCCGCCAGCCGCGGTTCGCAACCGAGTTGCGCCATGCGCTGCCCGGCTGCGGTGAGTTTGCCCTGCGCGTCGGTCGCGCCAAGCTGATGTAAAAGGTGTTTTGCCGCCGACAACGCCGCCGCGGGCGGTGTATCAAGCCACTGAAGCTGCGCCGGATCCTGACAACCCCACTGCAACAACTCCAGCCAGAAACTGCTCAGATCGCTTTGCAGGATTTCTGCCTCTGCCTGCGCACTGGCGCGTTCCGCCTGCTCTTTACTGAAAAGATGCCAGCACAATCCCGGCTCAAGACGCCCTGCGCGGCCTGCGCGCTGGGTCATGGACGCCTGGCTGATACGCTGCGTAACGAGACGCGTCAGGCCGCTGCGCGGGTCAAACTGCGCGCTGCGTTCCAGACCGCTGTCGACCACCAGCCGGATACCTTCAATGGTCAGGCTGGTTTCCGCAATATTGGTCGCCAGCACGATTTTGCGACGTCCGGCGGGTGAAGGCTGAATGGCTTTTTGCTGCTGCTCTAAAGAGAGCGCGCCGTAAAGCGGGCAGAGATCGACATCGTCTGCCACCCTGCCCGAAAGCAAATTTTGTACGCGGGTAATTTCAGCAACGCCGGGCAAAAACAGCAGCATTGAGCCGTGATTTTCACTCATCAGGCGGCTGACCACACGGGCTACGCCTTCGTCCAGCCGTTCGTGGGTGGCGAGGGAAAGATACTGCCGGTCAACCGGAAAACTGCGGCCTTCGGAGACGATCACCGGTGCGTCGGGCAGCAGCGGCGACAAACGCAGATTGTCGAGCGTCGCGGACATGATCAGCAATTTCAGATCATCGCGCAGCGCATTTTGCACATCGAGCAGCAGCGCCAGCGCCAGATCGGCCTGCAAACTGCGCTCATGGAATTCATCGAGGATCACCAGCGAAACGCCGGTCAGTTCAGGATCTGCCTGCACCATACGGGTGAGAATGCCTTCGGTCACGACTTCAAGCCGCGTCGCCGCGCTGGTTTTGCTTTCGGCACGCATACGGTAACCGACGGTTTGCCCAGGCGTTTCGCCCAACTGCTGTGCCAGACGGAAAGCGACATTTTTGGCCGCCAGACGACGCGGTTCCAGCAACAGAATTTTCCCCGGCAGATTGCCCTGTTTGAGCAACTGCAACGGCAGCCAGGTCGATTTACCGGCACCGGTCGGCGCGAGCAGTAACACTTGCGGTGCCTGCTTAAGGGCGATTAAAAGCGGTTCAAGTACGGCGCTGACCGGCAAAGAAGACAATGAATTCTCCATGAGAGTTAACTTTAAACGGCGGGCATTGTAGCATTTAGCGCCAGATCCGGTATGTCGTGATTTTTTCAACCAGGAATGAATATGTCTGTCGAGCGCCGCCTGTTTTTTGCTTTATCGTTACCTGCAAAGTTGCAAAAGCAGGTTATCAAATGGCGTGCCGATAATTTCCCCCAGGACACCGGCCGCCCCGTCGCGGCGGCAAACCTGCACATTACGCTGGCGTTTCTGGGCGAAATCAGCGAGCTCAAGGCAGAGGCGCTGACCCGCGTGGCCGGACGTATTCAGGCGCAGAAATTCAGCCTGTGTCTGGACGATATCGGCCACTGGCCGGGTTCCGGGGTGGTATGGATTGGCACGAAACGCGCGCCGAATGCGCTGCTGCAGCTGGCTTCCGTGCTGCGTTCTCACGCCGCCCGCAACGGTTGCCACCAAAGTACGCTGCCGTTTCATCCGCACGTATCGCTGTACCGCAGCGCCACGCGGCCGGTGGCGATCCCGCCCGCCACGCCCAACTGGCAACTCGACGCCGAAGAATTCAGTCTGTACGAATCCACTTATGAACGCGGGCGAACCCGTTACCGCTGCCTGCAAAGCTGGCCTCTGGCTGATGTTCCGGCCACCTGAACTTTTTAATACGGAAACTCTCATGCATTTCGAGCCAGCGCTTCAACCCGCGACCCTGATCAAACGTTACAAACGTTTTCTCGCTGACGTCATCACCCCCGATGGCCGCGAGCTCACGCTGCACTGCGCCAACACCGGCGCAATGACCGGCTGCGCCACACCGGGCGATACCGTCTGGTATTCCACATCCGATAACCCTAAACGGAAATATGCTCACAGTTGGGAGCTTACCGAAACGCAACAAAAGCACTGGATTTGCGTGAACACGCTGCGGGCAAATCAGCTGGTTCGTGAAGCGATAGAAGAAGGGCGTATAGCGGAATTATCCGGTTACAGTAAATTGACCGCAGAAGTAAAATACGGCACCGAAAATAGCCGTATAGACTTGATGTTACAGGCAGAAAATCAACCTGACTGCTATATTGAAGTGAAATCTGTCACGTTGCTGCAATCCGGGCTGGGTTTCTTCCCGGATGCAGTCACACTGCGCGGTCAGAAACATTTACGCGAGTTACAGTCGATGGCAGAACAGGGGCAGCGAGCCGTACTTTTCTTCGCTGTTTTACATTCAGGCATTGAAAGCGTGTCCGCTGCACACCATATTGATCCCCGTTACACAGAATTGCTGACGCAGGTTCAGAAAAAAGGTGTAGAAGTGATGTGCTACGGTGCTGAACTTTCTGCTGAGGGTATCCGCCTCACAGAACGATTACCGCTGGTCACGAAAACACTTAACGGATAAACCCAGTTCGGATAACCCTGTTATTAGCCGTCGGCGGCATAAAAAACAGGTCGCGAATACGCTTTTCCTCACAGCCTTGTCAAGCACCTGCGAGGAATAATTGCCAACTTCGTTGCCTTCTGTTATTTATAGCGGCCTGATTTTTCCCCTTTGGGGATCGAAATGCTCGAAACCCTGCAAGTTGTAGCAACATCGCAAACCTGCAGGTGGATGAGCATAGTGCGTGTTATGTAGGAGAAGCATCATGCAAGAAGGCCAAACCCGTAAGACGTCGTCCTTGAGCATTCTCGCTATCGCTGGGGTGCAGCCGTATCAAGAGAAGCCGGGCGAAGAGTACATGAACGACGCTCAGCTGGCTCACTTCAAAAAGATTCTTGAAGCATGGCGCAATCAGCTCAGGGATGAAGTAGATCGTACCGTTACGCACATGCAGGATGAAGCTGCAAACTTCCCTGATCCGGTCGACCGTGCCGCTCAGGAAGAAGAATTCAGCCTCGAACTGCGTAACCGTGACCGTGAACGTAAGCTGATCAAAAAGATTGAAAAAACACTGAAAAAAGTGGAAGACGAGGATTTCGGTTATTGCGATTCCTGTGGCGTTGAGATTGGCATCCGCCGTCTTGAAGCACGTCCTACCGCTGATTTGTGTATCGACTGTAAGACTCTGGCAGAAATCCGCGAAAAGCAGATGGCTGGCTAAGTTCCGGGTTCTACGCGGTGTGTCATGCACCGCGTTCCCTTTTAACGCAGTATCCCACTTGATATGCCACAAGAACTCTACACAGGTCGTTTCGCCCCTTCACCTTCCGGTGACCTCCATTTTGGTTCGCTGATTGCCGCTCTCGGCAGTTATCTGCATGCCCGCTCGCAAAACGGACAATGGTTAGTTCGTATCGATGATATCGATCCACCACGCGAAATCCCCGGTTCTGCCGATCGTATTTTAGCCACGCTCGAACGCTACGGGCTGGAATGGGACGGTGAAGTCGTCTGGCAGTCCAAACGCCATGATGCCTACCGCGACGTGCTGGACTGGCTGTATCAGCAACAAAAAAGCTATTACTGCACCTGCACCCGCCAGAGGATTTCGCAAACCGGCGGGTTCTACGACGGGCACTGCCGTGACCTGAATTTGGGTGCGCAGAACGCGGCGATCCGCTTGCATCAGACTTTGCCGGTTTACGGTTTTGATGATGATTTCCAGGGGCATTTGCAGGCCGACAGCCAGCTGGCTGAAGAAGATTTTATTATCCGCCGCCGCGACGGGCTGTTTGCCTACAATCTGGCGGTGGTCGTCGATGACCATTTTCAGGGCGTAAATCATATTGTGCGCGGGGCAGATCTCATCGAGCCGACCGTGCGCCAGATTTCGCTGTACCGGCATCTGGGATATCCGCAACCGGGCTACCTGCATTTGCCGCTGGCAGTAAATGAAAATGGCGACAAGCTTTCCAAACAAAATCATGCACCGGCGCTGCCTGAAGGCGATCCGCGGCCGGTTATCATTAACGCACTGAAATTTTTAGGCCAAAGACCGCCAGAAAACTGGCAGGATTACACTTTGCCTTTATTATTACGCTGGGCGATAACACGCTGGACGCCGTCAGAGATACCGCGCCAGTGCGCTAATGCGCGGCAGATGTGACTTCGGCATTCTCAAAGCGCCTGTCGTGAGCTATGATTAGCCGCTGTTTTTGCGTCACGCCATTTTTTTCAGTCACTATCGAGGTGTACCATTTTTACCCGAGTAGCCAATTTTTGCCGTAAGGTGCTGGTCCGTGAAGATAAAGTCGTTCGTGAAGAAAAGGCTGTTCATAACGAAGCCGCGCTTCCCGGAGAAGCTAATCGCGAGGGAAATTCCCAACGTGATCCGTCTCCTGTGGCCGAAGGCAATGTGAAGGCAAAAAATCCTGAACGTCGTGATTACGAGCAACGCCGTGAAAATCGCGGCCGTCGGGAAGACAACGCGAACAGAGGCGAACGCCGCAACAATAGCAACCGCCGTTCCTCCTCGCCTTATCAGGCGCGTGGCGAACGTAGCGATTCACGTGGCGATCGTAATAACGAACAACGCAGCGACCGCAACGAACAGCGCACACCGCGCCCCTTTGTCGAACACGAACAGAAACCGCGTCCGTCCTTTGATTACGCGGGCGAAACCCGTGCGATGACCATTATTCCCCGCGATGAGCACAACATCTCTCGTCGTGATATCAGTGAAAACGCCCTGAAAGTCCTGTACCGCCTGAACAAGTCTGGCTTTGAAGCCTTCCTGGTCGGCGGCGGTGTGCGTGATTTGCTGCTGGATAAAAAACCGAAAGATTTCGATATCACTACCAATGCCACGCCGGATCAGGTGCGTAAACTGTTCCGTAACTGCCGTCTGGTTGGCCGTCGTTTCCGCCTGGCTCATGTCATGTTTGGACCGGAAATTATCGAAGTGGCCACATTCCGTGGGCATCATGAACAGCATGAAGAGACTGAAGACAAAAATGTCTCCCAACAGGCTCAGAACGGCATGCTGCTGCGGGATAACATCTTCGGCACGATTGAAGATGATGCCCAGCGTCGCGACTTCACCATCAACAGCCTGTATTACGGTGTTGCCGATTTTACGGTGCGTGATTACACCGGCGGTCTGCGTGATCTGGAAAACGGTATCATCCGTCTGATTGGTGATCCGGAAACCCGTTACCGCGAAGACCCGGTCCGTATGCTGCGTGCCGTGCGTTTCGCCGCCAAGCTGGATATGAAAATCAGCCCGGAAACGGCCGAACCTATCCCGCGTCTGGCGACCCTGTTACAGGAAATCCCGCCCGCGCGTCTGTTTGAAGAATCCCTGAAACTCTTGCAGGCCGGTTACGGTTACGAGACCTATAAAAAGCTTTGTGAATACCAGTTGTTCCAGCCGTTGTTCCCGCTAATCGCCCGCCAGTTTACTGAGCAGGGTGACAGCCCGATGGAACATATTCTGTTGCAGGTTCTGAAAAATACCGACCAGCGTTTGCAAAACGATCAGCGCGTCAATCCGGCGTTCCTGTTCGCGGCAATGTTATGGTATCCGGTGATTGAACATGCGCAGAAACTGGCACAAGAAGGCGGCCTGACGTATTACGACGCTTTCGCGCTGGCCATGAACGATGTGCTGGATGAACAGTGCCGTACGCTGGCAATTCCAAAACGAATTACCACGCTGGTGCGTGATATCTGGGCGCTGCAACTGCGCCTGTCACGTCGTCAGGGCAAACGGGCTCACAAGCTGATGGAACATCCGAAGTTCCGTGCAGCTTATGATTTACTGGTGCTGCGTGCTGAAGTGGAGCAACACCGTGAATTGCAGAGCCTGGCGCAATGGTGGGGCGAGTTCCAGGAAGCCACGCCGGCTTCACAGAAAAGCATGCTCGGTACGCTTGGCGATGATGCTGCGCCCGCCCGTCGTGCGCGACCACGTCGCCCGCGCAAACGGGTTCCGCGTAAGGATGGCGGTCAGTGATCCGCGTTTACCTGGCTCTGGGCAGTAATCTTGCCCGCCCTCTTGACCAGGTAAATTGTGCGCTGGAAGCGCTGGCACATTTGCCGCGCACCCGGTTTGTGGCCGCGTCGCCGTTTTACCGCAGTAAACCGCTGGGGCCACAAGATCAGCCAGACTATCTCAACGCCGTCGTGGCGCTTGATACCTTACTGCCACCGGAACAATTGCTCGATTGCACACAGGCAATTGAGCAAAATCAGGGACGTGTTCGCAAGGCTGAACGCTGGGGGCCGAGAACGTTAGATCTTGATATGCTGATTTATGGCGATCAGGAGATCAACACCGAACGCCTGACCGTGCCGCATTACGACATGAAGAATCGCGAGTTTATGTTGTACCCGCTGGCGGATCTGGCCCCCGAACTGGTCTTCCCGGATGGTGAAAAGCTGCAAAACCTGCTGTTGCGCGTTCCGCTTAATGGCCTGACGAAATGGTAAGTCGCTTAGCGACTTACCCGCACTTCTAAACCGCCTTTTGCCCTGTTGCGATAGACCACCCGCAAATGGTGTAACTGCGCGATCCGCTGCACAATCGAAATCCCCAGACCGCTGCCGGTTTGTTCCTGCCCGGGTGGCCGGTAAAAACGCTCCCCAAGCCGCGCCAGGTGCTCTTCGGTTATGCCAGGGCCCTGATCTTCCACCGTAATGCCCCACGTATCGAGCCGCACCGTGACACGGGTTCCTGCGGGTGAATAGCGAATCGCGTTGTCCAGCAAATTACGAACCATCAGAGAAAGGAGCAGCGACTGTCCGCGCATTTCAGGCGGTGTGCCCTGCTCTTCGAAACGCAGTTCAATACCCTTGCTGTGCGCACGATAATCCTGCTCAGCCAGACTTTGTGAGACCAGAGAAGGCCAGTCGATACGCTCAAGTTCTTCAGGCGTGGAAAAGCTTTCCAGCCGGGAAAGCGTCAGCAGCTGATCCACCAGCCGGGTCGCCCGGTCTATGCTGGTCGTCAGGTTTTCCAGCGCATGTTCGCGCATCTGAGTATCGTCACCGGAAAGCTGTACGACTTCGGTTTGAACGCGCAATGCCGCCAGCGGACTGCGTAATTCATGCGCCGCGTCGGAGGTAAACCGGCGTTCACGCACCAGCATTTCACTGGTGCGGCCAAACAGGGAGTTCAGCGCATTGGCCAGAGGAAGCACTTCGCCGGGCAACTGGTCGGTCACAATCGGCGTCGCATCTTCCGGTGAACGCTGGCGCAGCCCTTCTGCCACGCGGCGCAGTGGGCGAAGCTCCAGCGTCACCATGATAATCAATGCAAGCAGCAGTACCGGCAACGAAGATAACCACGGTGTCAGCTGGCCGCTGACCACACTCCATGCCATATCATTTCGGTAATCATATTCCTGCCCGACCGCCACGCGATATTGGCCATCAGGAGAGGTCAGCCAGACCATACGCCAGGCATCGCTGTTTCCCCGTAGCTCCACATCGTTAAACCCCTGCGTCTCACCGTCAAAACGGATACGTTTGCCGTTTTCACCGTCATTGAGCAGCATTTTGCCTTCAAGATTAAAGATGGCAAACGTCAGCGCGTCATCATCGGTATGCCCGCGTGAGCCTTTACGCACCAGCTTGCTGGTATCGGGTAATTCTGTATCTTTTTGCTGATTAAGGCGGTCGCCGAGCCCCGTGGCGGAAAGACGCTTGGCGAACAACATCTGCTGGGTGTCGAAAACTTCATTGATGTGTTTACGGGTCTGGTGCCATGCCACGCCGCTGGCAATCAGCCAGGTCAGTAACGCAAGCACAGAGAAAAGCAGGATCAGACGCAGGCGCAGGCTCAGATTTTTAAAACTGTTCAGTTTCTTCAGTTGCCTCACTCCACCGCCCCTTCATTCGGTTTGATTTCGTCACCCAACGTATATCCCACACCATGCACGGTACGGATGAAACCTTTGCCGAGTTTGCTGCGCAGGTGATGAATATGTACCTCTACCGCATTGCTACTGACATCGTCATCCCAGCTGTAGAGTTTTTCCTGAATCAGGGTGCGAGCCAGCACACGGCCTTTGTTATTGAGCAGCAATTCAAGCACGGCGACTTCCCGCGGGGTCAGCGTAACGGCCTCTGCGTTGAGCGTCACACTGCGCGCAGCGGGATCAAATTCCACAGCACCGTGTGTGACTTTCGGCGTCACCACACCGTGACGCCGCCGGATCAGTGCCTGTAAACGCGCCGCCACTTCGACCAGTGCAAAAGGCTTACACAGGTAATCATCGGCTCCCGCCTGGAGGCCGCCGACACGCTGCTCTAGCGCATCACGCGCGGTAAGGATCAACACCGGTGTGTCACGGCCGGCTTTCCGCCATTCGCGCAGCATCTGCATGCCGTCCATGCCTGGCAGGCTTAAATCGAGGATCACCGCATCGTACGGCGCGCTGTCGATAGCCGCTTTGCCTGTCAGCCCGTCGGTAAACCAGTCAAGCGTAAAACCCAGCTTTGTCAGCCCGGCTTTAATGCCGTCGCCAATCATTTTGTCGTCTTCGACTAATAAAATTCGCATGATGCCCTCCGTTTTTTCCATTATAGGCGAAGCTTCTTAATCACTTCTTAAGACCTTGATCAAGGAGTCCGTTGCGGATCTTGCTGTCTGCATTTCGGCTCATACAGTAGAATACCCGCATCATATTCATCCGATGAATTATTCAAAGGAAAGTGTTCATGAAACCAACAACGCTGAGCCAGCTTCGCCAATGGAAGCAGGAAAAACATAAATTTGCGACCATTACCGCGTATGACGCCAGCTTTGCGCAGCTGTTTGCTGAGCAGGGAATTACCGTCATGCTCATTGGTGACTCGCTGGGCATGGTCGTTCAGGGCCAGGATTCGACCCTGCCCGTCACGGTCGAAGAAATTGCTTACCATACACGCTGTGTGCGCCGCGGCGCGCCTCATGCGCTGTTGCTGGCTGACCTGCCATTCATGAGTTACGCCACGCCTGCACAGGCGTTTGACAGCGCTGCGGTACTGATGCGCGCAGGCGGAAATATGGTCAAACTCGAAGGCGGCAGTTGGTTATGTGATACGGTTAAAATGCTGACTGAGCGCGCCGTGCCGGTGTGCGGCCATCTGGGGCTGACGCCACAGTCAGTGAACATTTTTGGCGGTTATAAAGTTCAGGGACGCGATGAAGTGGCGGCCAATCAGCTCATCAAAGATGCGATGATGCTCGAAGAAGCCGGTGCGCAACTGATGGTGCTGGAATGTGTCCCGGTCGATCTGGCACGCCGCGTGACGGAAGAACTGAGCATTCCGGTCATCGGCATCGGTGCCGGTAACGTGACCGACGGACAAATTCTGGTGATGCATGACGCGTTCGGCATTACCGGCGGTCATACGCCAAAATTCGCCAAAGATTTCCTAGCCGAAGCGGGCGATATCCGCAGTGCCGTACGCCTTTATGTCGATCAGGTCGCGCAGGGTGTGTATCCGGGCGAAGAGCATTCCTTTAAATAATCGGGAGAAAGCTGGTGTTAATAATTGACAGCGTGGCGCTGCTGCGTCGCGAAATCCGTGATTTTCGCAAAAACAATAAGCGTATCGCGCTGGTGCCGACGATGGGCAATCTGCACGAAGGCCACATGACATTGGTGGAAGAAGCGAAAGCGCGCGGCGACGTAGTGGTAGTGACGATTTTCGTCAATCCGATGCAGTTCGAACGCCCGGATGACCTCGAGCGTTATCCGCGCACCTTGCAGGAAGACTGCGAAAAACTGAACAAACGCGGCGTGGATCTGGTGTTTGCACCGTCTCCGGCAGAGGTTTACCCGAAAGGCCTGGCAACGCAAACCCAGGTCGATGTGCCGGTGATTTCCACCATTCTGGAAGGCGCGAGCCGTCCGGGACATTTCCGTGGCGTATCGACGATTGTCAGCAAGTTGTTCAATCTGGTGCAACCGCAGGTGGCCTGCTTTGGTCAGAAAGACTTCCAGCAACTGGCGCTGCTGCGCACCATGGTGGAAGACATGGGCTACGACATTGAAATCGTTGGCGTACCGATTGTGCGCGCCAAAGATGGCCTGGCGCTGAGTTCACGCAACGGCTATCTGACGGCTGAAGAACGTAAAATCGCGCCACAGCTGAACAAAATCATGAACGCGCTGGCGGAACGTCTGAGCCAGGGCGAGCGTCACATCGAAGAGATGCTGCAGGAAACCGCACAGCAGCTTCGCGAAGCAGGTTTTACACCGGATGAACTGTTTATCCGTGATGCGAAAACCTTGCAGGATTTATCCGTCGACAGCACGTCTGCGGTGATCCTGATGGCGGCATGGTTAGGGAAAGCCCGTCTGATTGATAACCAGGAGGTTGATCTGACGCAGTAGACAGCGCTGCTCAAATCGGCAACTATGTTGGCCGCCGGAAATCTCGGAATTTTATTATCTCCGCCCGGCGGGCACCCTGATTTTTTACGCAAGTAAGGTATATGTGATGATCCGCACTATGCTGCAAGGCAAACTGCACCGGGTTCACGTGACTCAGGCAGATTTGCACTACGAAGGTTCCTGCGCCATCGACCAGGACTTTCTCGATGCTTCAGGCATTTTAGAGTACGAAGCGATTGATATTTATAACGTTGATAACGGTCAGCGTTTCTCAACTTACGCCATCGCGGCAGAACGCGGTTCGCGTATTATTTCGGTCAACGGCGCTGCTGCGCGCTGCGCCTGTGTCGGCGATCTGCTGATCATCTGCTCATACGTGCAGATGTCTGACGCTGATGCCCGCCAGCACAAACCGAAAGTGGCTTATTTTGAAGGTGAAAACCAGCTGAAACGCACCGCGAAAGCCGTGCCGGTTCAGGTGGCTTGAGCCCGAATCAGGCCAAAAAAACGGGGCATGGATTGCCCCGTTTCTCATTTTATAATCCTAACGGCATTAACTACGTAAACCACGCCCGCGCTCAATCAGATACCACGCCAGCAAGTAAAACACCGCGATAAACGCCACCAGCACGCTCATCGTGAAGATCAGCGGAACATCACTGATCCCCAGGAATCCGTAGCGGAAGCCGCTGATCATGTAGACGATCGGGTTCAGCTTCGAAATCGCCTGCCAGATGGGCGGCAACAGCGACAGCGAGTAAAACACGCCGCCCAGGTACGTCAGCGGCGTCAGCACAAACGTCGGGATCAGGCTGATATCATCAAACGTGGTGGCAAACACCGCATTCAGCAGGCCGCCCAGCGAGAACAGGATCGCAGTCAGCAGCAGCGTCAGCGCAATCACCCACCAGGAATGGATCACCAGCGGCACGAAGAACAGTGAAATCGCCGTGACCAGGATCCCCACGCAGATCCCACGCGCCACGCCGCCGCCGACATAGCCGGCGATCACCACATGCGTGGGTACAGGAGCAACCAGCAGCTCTTCAATATTACGCTGGAATTTTGCGCTAAAGAAAGACGACGCTACGTTGGCGTAAGAGTTAGTGATTACCGCCATCATGATCAGGCCCGGCACGATGAACTGCATGTAGGTGAAACCATGCATGCTGCCGATTTGTGAACCAATCAGATTACCGAAGATGATGAAATAAAGCGTCATGGTGATCACCGGCGGAACCAGCGTTTGGATCCAAATCCGGCCAAACCGGTTGATCTCTTTCATCCAGATGCTTTTGAGTGCTATCCAATACAGTTGCGACATTATTTCTTTTCCCCGCTGCCGTTCACCAGCGTGACAAACAGCTCTTCCAGACGGTTGGCTTTGTTACGCATACTCAATACCTGCACGCCCTGCTTGCTCAGCTGGCTGAACAGGGAATTCAGGCCCTGTTCGCGCATGACTTCTACTTCCAGCGTCGACGTATCTGTCAGCTGGCTGCGGTATCCTTCCAGCACCGGCAGCGGGCTTTTCGCCCCTAAATCCAGAATAAAGGTTTCGGATTTCAGCTTAGACAGCAGTTCCTTCATGCTGGTATTTTCCACCAGTTCACCGCCCTGAATAATGCCGATATTGCGGCACAGCATTTCGGCTTCTTCCAGATAGTGCGTGGTCAGAATAATGGTCGTGCCCTGCGCGTTGAGCTCTTTCAGGAAGCCCCACATGGAACGACGCAGTTCGATATCTACACCGGCCGTCGGCTCATCGAGGATCAGCAGTTTCGGTTCGTGCATCAGTGCGCGGGCGATCATCAGACGGCGCTTCATACCGCCGGACAACATGCGAGAACGCTCGTTGCGTTTACCCCACAGATCCAGCTGGGTCAGATATTTTTCGGCACGCTGAAGCGCCAGCGGGCGCGGCACGCCGTAATAACCCGCCTGATTGACGACAACCTGCATCACCGTTTCAAACGGGTTGAAGTTAAATTCCTGTGGCACCAGCCCAAGCTGACGCTTTGCGTTGACGATATCTTTATCAATGTCATAGCCAAAAACCTGCACCTTACCGGCGGTTTTATTGACCAGAGAACTGATGATGCCAATCGTCGTCGATTTACCCGCACCGTTCGGCCCCAGCAGGGCATAGAAATCGCCGGCTTCTACGCGCAGATCGATACCACGCAAAGCCTGTACACCACCGGCGTAAGTTTTGGTTAACTTTTCCAGTTCCAATGCATAGTTCATAAAGGAAGCGTACCTTGTAGTGAAAACCCTGTTGTAAGAATGAATGAGAGTGCTGAATCGGTTTGAAAATACGGGGTATTACCCTATATTACCCCATCGCAGTTTGCCCGTTACAGGTTATTAGCTCCATGAAAGACATTGACGCACTCATCAGTAACAACGCCTTGTGGTCTAAAACCATGATCGAAGAAGATCCTGGTTTCTTTGAGCGTCTTTCCGAATCCCAAAAACCCCGCTTTCTCTGGATTGGCTGTTCCGACAGTCGCGTTCCCGCTGAGCAACTGACCGGGCTTGAGCCGGGCGAACTGTTTGTTCACCGTAACGTCGCCAATCTGGTTATCCATACTGACCTCAATTGCCTGTCCGTTGTGCAATATGCAATCGACGTGCTGGAAGTGGAACATGTCATCATTTGCGGTCACTATGGTTGCGGTGGTGTACAGGCGGCGGTTGAAAACCCTGAACTGGGTTTGATTAATAACTGGTTATTGCATATCCGGGACATCTGGTACAAACACAGCTCCCTGCTGGGCGAACTGTCCCCCGATCAGCGTCTCGATAAATTGTGCGAACTGAACGTGGTGGAACAAGTCTATAACCTGGGCCACTCCACCGTGATGCAATCGGCCTGGAAACGCGGCCAGAAAGTCACCCTGCACGGCTGGGTCTACGGCATTCAGGACGGACGGCTGCGCAACCTTGAAGTCGATGCGACCAGCCGCGAAACGCTGGAACAACGTTACCGTCAGGGTGTTTCTGCCCTGCTGAACGGCCATCCGCTATAACAAGCCGCCCCACTCTACAGAAATTCAAAAAACAAAAGGCACAAAAATGTGCCTTTTTACCCATTTATTTTTCCTGTACTTACAACGCGATCACTATAAATCAATGAGTTATATTCGGTGTAAGCCGCTACAAACCCTATAAAGATACTCAGGTGTGGACACTATGTGATCCACAACATTTGAACAGTGGCGGTACGACTGGCTCCCGAAGCCACTCGCACAAAAATCACGGCGGTGGTGCACTGAATAAAACGGGCTATAATTTCATTTATAACGGCATAGATAAAAGTCACTCATGGATTAAATGCTTGTGCAATTAGGATAATTTTACTGGGTTTATCGCCGGAAGTTATTCCCTATATAGAAGTTCATTGCTGGCAGAATTTCTATGTAAGCATATTAATTAAATACAGAGATTATATAAGTGCTAAAACATTCAAGCCGGGTTCTGTGTTTCTTTTTACTTCTTATTTCTGTTTGCCTCCACGCAGATGAAATCAATTTATACTCCTTCAACACAGGTTCGTTTGTTTATCATCTGACTGGCAACTACGGGCAATATAACGAGTTTTTCGATAATAAGTTTATGTCGGTAGAGCGTAAATTCTCCGAAGACTCCAAATACAGCGCACTGATCGGTACCATGAACAACAGCTTCGGTGACCGCTGTATTGCACTCGGGCTGCGGAGGGACTGGATCCAATGGGATTCCAACTGGGTATTTAAAGGCGTCTACGGATATACTGGCGAGTTCTTTTTTGATGCCTTCAAGCACTGCGGTGATGAAGGTTCCTATAACGATTTCAAGAAAGTCACCGGCGTCGGATTCTCCCCGTATATCTACCATGCCTTCCAGTACAATTTCACCAGCTACTTCGGCGTAGAAACCGGGATCATTATCCCGTCAGTGTTCGTCGTCAGCGTGCAATGGAGTTTCAGGTAGGAAACGTCAGCGAAACCCATAAAGAATTCAGTAATTCAAGTGTGGTGCCCGACCGGAATAACGGCATTAAAATTAGCCAAAGCACCTTCTTCAACTGACCACAGGGGAGCAGCCATTGCGTAGCGGTTCTTGCCACTGCTTTTCGCATCGTACAGGGCCCTGTCGGCCCGGCGCATCAGGCTGAAAACAGACTCATCAACTTCACGCTCTACCAACCCGATGCTGACCGACACTGGCAGGCTAATGACCATACCTATCGGTAAAAACCAGAAAACCGGGCTGCCAATAACGTTTGCATACGAACCCAGGCACGCGGCTCAGGAGCAAACCAGCAGAAAACCGGTTAGCCAGAACTGTTGGGTATTCGTGGACTTGTAGGTAAGATAAGTCGCGGTGGCTTCTATCAGGCAGAAAATGTAGAGCTATAACGGGATGCCGTGGATACATCCGTGAGCACCAGTACGGCAAAGCAAATTACTGTTGCGAAGACTTCGCTGCCAACGGCTAATGGACGCAATTGCTCAAAACTATCTTCAATATCCTGCATCTTCATCATCTGGCTGGTGTCAGATACGAATAGTGCGGTTCAGATTAAACAGATATTTAAAGGGTCTGAACTAGCCACTTCCGGGGAATATCCTTCGATGATCTTCTATGCCACTTCATTCATTAGATTTCTAATAACTTGTCCGGGATTATTAGTTCATCACGCTGACGGTAATGATTAGGCATCGGCGTAATTTACAACGACCAGGATTTATCTTATAGAGCAATTTACATACAATCTACATGTAAGCGTGGAGGTGTTGCTGCCAGATGTGGGCCATAATGCGGCATTCCCTAAACAACAACGCAGCACATGAAATCAGGCATGTTCGCTTCCATTGTGGCAGTACGGAATGAACATGTCAGCGAACAGGTAAAATTAGAGGATTTTTTTCATAGAAGGAGAAGGGTGAAAAATGAAATCATTTCTTTCATAGAATGGAATGGCTTCCTTCCTTGCGTCAAGGAAGACAAAATTCATTTGCCTGCTTTTAGCTTCACTGACAGCAAAATCGAGAAGTAATCTGCCTGTTCCTGAATGACGCTGATTCTCATCAACGACAAGATCATCAATATGTAAATGAGAACCTCGTGCAAGCGTGTGTACAGGCCTTATCCCCATCACACCGATAATTCTCTCTTCAAGTACCGCAGCAATAAGTTCATACCCATTCAGAGTTTGAATTCTAACGCTTTTTAAAAACTCGTCTTTAGTAATGTTTCTTAGTTGAGAAACAACCGGGAATGCGCGTTCCCATTCTGAAGGAAGCAACTTTTTAATCAAAACCGTCATAAAACATCCCATTCAATAAGCAGAGTTATTCTTTATAGGGTTGTTACTATTATGTTGCAATGAAAAAACTGTAATTCCAGCTGTATTAATTTGCGGAGAAGGTCGCCTTGCAGGTGTATGTTCAAAACCCGTGGGCACATTGCTGGCATCATTGTTGAACCAGGAACGCTTCATGCTGCGCTGCTGCACCTGGACAAACATCAACAACAATCTCTCCAGGTGCCGGTCAGCTTTCCGCTGAATTACTCGTCCAGCATGACCACTTTGCCGACGTACGGCAGGTGGCGATAGCGCTGGGCATAGTCGATGCCGTAGCCCACGACGAATTCATCAGGAATAGGGAAACCGACATATTCCACTTTCACGTCAACTTCACGGCGCTCTGGTTTATCAAGCAGGGTACAAATCGCCAGTGATTTCGGGCCGCGCAGTTGCAGGATTTCACGGACTTTACTCAGCGTGTTGCCGGAATCGATAATGTCTTCGACGATCAGGACGTCTTTACCGCGAATGTCTTCATCTAAATCTTTCAAAATTTTGACGTCGCGGGTAGTGGACATGCCGTTGCCGTAGCTGGATGCCGTCATGAAGTCCACCTCGTGCGGGACATCAACGGCGCGACACAGATCAGCCATAAACATGAAGGAACCGCGCAGCAGCCCAACCAGCACCATCTCACTGCCGCTGTCGCGATAATGTTCGGTGATTTCACGGCCTAATTCGGCAATTCGGGTTTTGACTTCCTGCTCGGAAATCATGACGTCAACACGATGTTTCATATAAAGACTAACCACCTGATTTAAGAATATTTATCGCCGTTTTTGGAAAGAACGGCGACCATATAGTGGTAAGGATTATATCAAAGAACCCGGCGATGGGTAACGCCGGTGTCAGCCAATACCCGCCTGGTGCAGGTCATGCAGGTTGATGGCGCCCACCAAAATGCCCTCGCTGTCGACAACCGGTGCGGCACTGATGTGCTGTTCGTGCAAGGCTTCCAACGCTTCACCCGCCCGCCATTGGGCAGGAAGCTGATATCCCGGACGGCTCATCGCGCTCACCAGCGGATCATTCAGGCTATTTCCTTTCACCAGCCAGCGGCGCAAATCACCGTCGGTGAAAACGCCCACGACATGCAGACTGGCATCGCACACTGCAATCAGCCCCAGACCGGTGCGGCTCAGTTCCAGCATGGCATCCATGACGTTTTTCTGGCTGTCGACAACCGGCAATCGGTCGCCGGTGCGCATCAGATGATGGACGCGGTTGAGCAATCTAGCGCCCAGACTCCCACCCGGATGTGACCGCGCGAAATCTTCAGCGCCAAAACCACGGTGGCGCATGAGAGCCATCGCCAGTGCATCACCCATCATCAGCGTATTCACCGCGCTGGACGTCGGTGCGAGCCCCATCGGACAGGCCTCGCGTTCAACGCTGATGTCGAGTACACAATCTGCCGCCAGCGCCAGCGGGGAATCTTTCCCGCCAGTGATGGCAATCAGGCGTATTTGATTTTCTTTCAGCAGTGGCAAAATCGTATCCAGCTCTTTTGCACGACCGGAATAAGAGATGAAAATCAGCACATCATTGCTGCCAATCATCCCCAGATCGCCGTGCAAGGCTTCAGCGGGATGGACAAAGAACGCAGGCGTCCCGGTGCTGGCCAGCGATGCCGCGATTTTCTTACCGATATGGCCGGATTTCCCCATGCCAGAAACCACCGCTTTGCCGGTACAGTTCAGCAATAAGCGGCACGCGCAAAGGAAATTATCATCAAGCCGCGTCAGTAAACGTTTCGCTTCTTCAATCTCAATTTCCAATGTTTCGCGTGCGTAGTTCAGTAATGAATCATTCATCGTCTTCCCCGACTAAAATAATGCGGATCCCCAGTTTTTCGATGGCCTCACGATAAGGAGTCGTTAATCCGCTGTCCGTGATCAACGTATCGACCTTACCCAAATTGCAGACCACATTCGGGCTTTTACGGCCGAATTTTGAGGAATCCACCAGCAGGAAAATACGTTCGGCGGCGTTGCACATCGCCTGGCTGACGCCGTGAACTTCGTTGAACGTCGTGACACCTCCGTTCAGATCAACACCATCGGCGCCGATAAACAGTTTGTCGAAGTTGAATTGATCAAAAGCGCTTTCCGCCAGGCTGCCATGGAAAGAAGAGGATTTTTTACGGTAGGTGCCGCCCGGCATCAGAATGGTTTGATCGTTATCCAGCTCGACCAGTGCATTGACGATATGCAGGCTGTTGGTCATAACCGTGATGTTATTGAACTGACTGAGGAAAGGCACCATCTGCATGACCGTACTGCCTGCGTCGAAAATCAGTGAATCGCCGTCCTGAATTTCGCTAATCGCGGCGCGGGCAATGCGCAGCTTTTTACCGGTATTAATGTGTGTTTTACGGTCGATAGGCTGGTCGCCTTCTTCGCGGCTCAGAACCACGCCGCCGTAGGTGCGGATCACGGCACCTTCCTCTTCCAGCAGCGTGAGATCTTTGCGGATGGTGGTGCCGGTCGTGGCAAAATGCGCTGCCAGATCTTCCACCGCCGTCTTACCAAATTGCTGCAAATGCTCCAGTATCGCCGCCTGCCGTTGCTTAGGTTTCATCACGATTTCCGCTCAAATTTTCAGATAAATTCACTCGCCATCATTCTTTTTGAAAGATAATAGCTTTTAAAGTGAAAATATCATGATTTCGGTTCAATCGCTAATGATAGTGCAGTTTGAATATTCGGATCTTTCGGGAAGATCACACCTGTCATCAATTGTTCCCGTTTCATTCCGTTGAGGCTTGTAAAAGACTGAGGACGGGCAAAAATGGTCAGCCCGCGCAGAATAAAACCGGCACAGACTTTTTCTTCTTTGTCGAAAGCCAGCGCCAGCACCACGCGTGGTTTGAAGCGGCCCCCCGAACGCCCGACACCCACCGAACCGCGTAAACACAACTCATCAAACGCGCGGTTGAAACGTTGTAACTGCCACCAGCCCAAAACAATCTGAGCCGCCCAGGCCAGAATGGCGCAAACAATCAGTGCTGAAGTCGGGGTCATCGTTTTCTCCTTAAAAAATCCGCCCCGGTCTCAGACAAGGGCGGATGGCATCAGAACATGACCTGCCCGCCGGTAATATTGATTGACTGGCCGGTACAGTAGGACGCTTTATCACTGGCGTAAAACAACAGCATATCCAGCACATCCTGATAGTCACAACCGCGTTTGAGCGGCACTTTATCAATGTAATACTGTTCTACTTCGTCGGCCTGAATACCGAGTTTCTTTGCGTATTGCGGCAATAATGACTGGAACATCGGCGATTTCAGCAGGTTCCCTAACATCAGCGAATGGACGGTAATACCGTATTCCGCCAGATCCAGCGCCAGAGATTGCGTCAGCCCCACGCCGCCGAATTTCGCCGCGCTGTAACCGGCGTTGTGTTTGCTGCCCACTTTGCCCGATTTGGAGTTGATCTGGATGATGCGCCCCGGAATGCGGTCGCGGATCATCAGACGTGAAAACTCGCGGGCACAAAGGAAATACCCGACCAGGTTCACCTGAAGTGAGAGATCAAAATCATTGAGGGCAAAGTCGGTAATTGGCGAGGCCTTCGCCATTCCCGCGCTATAGACCAGCAAACTGACGCCGCCAAACATCTGATCCACCGCCTTCGCCAGCTCTTCAACACTGCTTTCATTCGTGGCATCGACCACAAATCCAAATGCCCTTTTGTCTCCAAACTGCTGATTAATCTGCGCCGCAACTTCTGCGGCATTCTTTTCATTCAGATCTGCCACCGCAACCCGATATCCGGATTCAGCCAACCCCTGACAGAGAAATGCGCCCAGCGTCTGACCACCGCCGATCACGACTGCAACCTGTTCCATAACTGACTCCTGACTTTAGTGTTAATCGATAAATTTCAATATGCTGCCCAGCGGAATGTCTTCAGGCGTCACGCCTTTTACATGAACGCAGCCGGGATATTCCGCTTCCGCACTGCCGTCAAAACGCAGCGTGATATGCCCGAGTTCGCGCAGGTTTTGCATCGCCACCTCGCCCACGGCGGTCACCGGATAACGCACATCCGCCAGTTCCATGCAGGCTCCGCGATGCAGTTCGCCTTCGGTCTGGCCGTGCTGATGAATAAAGCAATAATCCTGAATATCGGCCGGTGCGCCTTCGCGGAAGGTAATCAGCATCTGCTCGGATAACGCCTCGCGGGCAAAGTCACCGATATGTGTAATCGTGGTTTGATAGATAGTTTGCATGGTGGCTCCTTACTGATAGATGAAAGCGGACGCGGCCCAGGCGATAAGCACCGTCGGGGCACCGGTGAGGAAACGGCTGACCAGCACGGACGGCACACCGACGCGAACGGTGTCCTGCTTGGCTTCTGCCAGTGAAAGCCCGACCGGAATGAAGTCGCAAGCCGCCTGCGCGTTAATCGCAAAGAGCGCCGGTAAAGCCAGATGCGGAGGAATGTTACCCAACCCGATCTGAACACCCACCAGCACGCCGATCACCTGCGCGATCACCGCGCCGGGGCCGAGGAAAGGAGACAACAGCGGGAAGGAACAAATCAGCGCCAGCATCACCAGCCCGACCGGGCTTTTCGCCAGCGGCGTCAGACCATGGGCCACCAAATCGCCAAGACCGGACGCCATAATGATGCCGATCAGCGCCGCCACGAAGGCCATAAACGGCAGGATAGTTTTGAGCACGGTATCAATGGTATCGCGCCCCGCCTGGAACAGCACCGCGACGCCCGACCCCATGCCCATCCCGACTTTTGCCAGCAGTCCGTCGCTTTGCTCGGTGATTTTTTTGGTGGTGTCATAGTCGCGTCCCGCCGCTACTGGCGCGGGTTTCGCATCCGCTGGAGCGCGTTCAGCGGTGTCGAAAACAATGTCGTGCTCCCGCACACCGGAGACATAAATGTCTTCCGTAATAAACTGCGCCAGCGGGCCGGATTTGCCGGTCGAATGGATGTTCACGGTCGGGATCCGACGTTTTGGATAAATACCGCAGCGCAGCGTTCCGCCGCAGTCGATCACCGCCACGCCGATTTCTTCCGCCGGTGGCTCACCTTCTTTAAAACCATCAACGGTTTCCCAGCCCGTCAGCTCCGCCAGTTTGTCGACGATCGCCGGGCGCGTGCCCGCCGTGATATACACAATTTTTTTGCCTGGTACGGCCTCAATCAGTAACGGACCGCCCCAGCCACCTTCACCCCGGTTAATTCGAATGGTAACGCTCATTTTCTGCTCCGCGTTTAAAGTTGAACCTGACGATCAAGCTGAATACCCATCTTCTTTTCGAAGATGCGCGTGGTGAGATCGGTCACCCAGCCCCGGAAGAAGTTGGTCACCATGCCGACCAGGAAATAGCTGACCGCCAGTGGCCCGAGCGGTAATCCCAGGGTGGTCAGCCCGCTGGCCACGCCGAGATAAACGAACAGTTCGCCCGGGTTAATGTGTGGGAATAATCCGTTCATGGAATGGCAGCTGTATGAACCCGCCGCGTAGTAACTCGGCTTGTAGATTTCAGGCATGAAGCGCCCGAGGCTCAGCGTCATCGGGTTGCAAAAAACAAATGTACCGATGACCGGCAACAACAGATAACGTGAAACCGGGTTTCCGGCACAGCGCTGCGCCAGACGTTCGATCCTGCGCTGACCCACAAAAACGATCAGCGCATTCATGACCACCAGTAAACTGATTAAGAGCGGTAAAATGCCGGTGACCATCCCGACAAAAACCTCTCCCCCTTTTTGAAACAGGCCGATAAACCACTCGGCACCGTGTGTAATCACTTCAATCATTTTGTTCTCCTGTAGGGATACGTGGGATTTAAGCTTTCATGTTTTGTCACTCCACGCTGAAAACATAATCATTATGAATTTATAATAATTCCATATTGATCACACTTTGAAAGATTTATCTTTCAAAGTGAAATATTGATAAGCAAGTGTTAGCAGAAGAGTGAAAAGCGCGGGAATGGCAGGAGAAAAAAATGGCCCGGAGCAGACTCTCCGGGCCACTGATTTTTAAGAAATTACAGAAAGAAAATCAGGGACGCCGCTTACGCCGACACCGTAAACCCGAGCATCATGCCGGTATCTTCGTGTTCGAGCAGGTGGCAGTGCGCCATATACGCGTGTTGTTTGTCAGCCAGATGATTGAAGCGGACCAGCAATTCACTGCGGGCACCTTCGACGCGGACGATATCTTTCCAGCCCTGACGGTGCGGCGCGACCGGCTGGCCGTTTTCAGAAAGAATACGGAACTGCGTGCCGTGGATATGGAACGGATGCAGCATCATGTCGCCTTCGCCTGAGATCGTCCATTTCTCGTATTGCCCCTGTTTCACATCGAACGCCGGAACGTTCATGTCGTAGGCTTTACCGTTGATTTTATTGCCCTGCATGAAATCGTAACTTCCGGCGGCTTTGCCCATATCCATTCCGGCCATACCGCCGTGGCCGTCATGGCCTGAACCGGACATCCCCGGCATCGCCGACATATCCATATCACCGCCGCCGTGATCCATGCTCATTCCGGCCATCGCGTTGTGCCCGTAGCGTTTCATCAGCGCGGCCATGCCCTGCTGATCCAGCTGCGGATCCATCATCAGTTGCAACCAGCGCGCAGGCAGATTATCGACAGACACCAGCGCCGGCAGTTTGATCAGGGAATCGGGCAGCGCACCGCCGCTTTGCGTCAGCGTCGGCTGGATACGCAACACCGGCAACGGTTTGTCGAACGGTGCCAGCGTCATGCCCATTTGTTTCACCGGCAATGTGACCAGATCAAACGCTTTACCGTCGCTGCAATCAATCAGCACTTCAAATCGTTCGCCCATCAGCAACGGCAAATCGCTGACTTTCACCGGCTCAGGGAGAAAACCGCCGTCGCTCGCAATCACGTACATTGGCCGCTGATCGCTGGTGGCGATGTGCAGCGAGCGCGCATTGCAGCCGTTGAGCAGACGAAAACGCACCCAGCCGCGCGAAATACCGTGCTGCGGATACACTGCGCCGTTAGTCAGCATATGCTGGCCGAACCAGCCGACGGCGGCGGTCATCACATCCATCTGGTAATCAATCTGCCCGGCATCGTTCAGACGTTTATCCTGCAAAATCACCGGAATATCATCCACGCCCCAGCGTTTGGGGATCTGTAATGCGTCGCTGTCTTCGTCTTCAATGAGGACTAATCCGGCCAGCCCCATCGCCACCTGATAGCCGCTGGTCTGATGGGGATGCGGGTGAAACCAGCAGGTTGATGCGGGCTGATCGAGCTGAAAACTGACCTTACGATCCTGACCCGGCTCAATCACGCCCTGCGGGCCGCCATCGACATCACCCGGAATTTCCAAACCATGCCAGTGAACCGTACTGGCCACGCTCAGTCGGTTATTGATGGTGACATTCACCGGTTTGCCGCGACGGATGCGCAGCGCGGGGCCGAGCAGATTACCGTTCACACCCCAGGTTTCGGTATTCACGCCGGGCAGAAGCTGGCTCTGCCCGCGCTGCAGCGTCAGAGAAATGGCGTTACGCGCATCCGGTTCCAGCAGAGCAGGAATAGGCAATGCAGGACGTTCGGCGGCGAGGACAAAACAGCTCCAGCCAGGGAGCGTGGTGGCCGCGCCCATCAGGGTCGTCCACTTCACGAAATCGCGACGGTTCATTCTCAGTCCTTATGGTGGGTAATAATCAGACAAATGGCGCGGGTATGCCATAATAGCAGGACAGCCTAAACCCTCTCCTTAGGGGAAGGTCAAGCCACCAGCGCGGGAAAAGAAATTTGGTGCCCCTCAATGTAAATATGGTAACGTCATTTTAATTCTTTGAGCCAAGTCATTTAACTTTCTATCTAAAAGAACAAGAACACGTCCATGAAAAGAACAACACTGTGTTTGCTGTTACTGTCACTTCTCGGTTTTTCTTCGGCCAGTCAGGCGCTGAGCGAATCCGAAGCGGAAGATCTGGCGGATCTGACCGCGGTTTTCGTCTATCTGAAAAATAATTGTGGTTATGAACAACTGCCGAATACGCAAATCAAACGGGCGATCGTGTTTTTTGCGCAGCAAAACCGCTGGGATCTGGCTAACTACAATAGTTTTAATATGCAGGCGATGGGCGAAGACAGCTACCGTGATCTGAGCGGCATTGCTATTCCCAAACCGACCAAATGCAAGTCTCTGGCGCGTGATTCCCTGAGTTTGCTGGCGTATACCAACTAAATCTTCATGTTATCGCTCCGTCGAAATAATGCCGGAGCTTATCCCCTCCCCGCTGTAATCCGCACCACACCTGACTCAGCTACACTTAACCTAAACTCATCTGTTTGAAATTCAACCGTGCATGCGCAGGCAGAGTTAGCTATCATGTGCGCCCATTTTTATGGCTGCGAATGCTCAGGAGAAACAACGACATGTCCCGGAACTCGTCACCCAAAGAAATATGGTATGAGACGCTGCACGCCCATTTTGGCCAGTACTTCAGCGTCGAAAAAGAGTTGTACCGTGAGAAAACCGAACACCAGGATCTGGTGATTTTTGAGAATGCGGCGCTGGGCCGCGTGATGGCGCTCGACGGCGTGGTGCAAACCACCGAACGTGATGAATTCATTTATCACGAGATGCTGACGCACGTCCCGCTACTGGCGCACGGCGATGCCAAAAAAGTGCTGATCATCGGCGGCGGCGACGGCGGAATGCTGCGCGAAGTCTGCCGTCATAAAGGCGTGGAATCGGTCACGATGGTGGAGATTGATGCCGGCGTGGTGGAATTTTGCCGCCAGTATCTGCCCAACCATAATGCCGGTGCTTACGACGATGGCCGTTTCAATCTGGTGATTGAAGACGGCGTAAATTTCGTGAATCAGACCACCGAAACGTTTGATGTGATCATCTCCGACTGCACCGATCCGATCGGTCCGGGAGAAAGCCTGTTCACCTCGGCCTTCTACGAAGGTTGTGCACGTTGCCTGAATCCGGGCGGCATTTTCGTGGCGCAAAACGGCGTCTGCTTCCTTCAGCAGGATGAAGCGGTTAACAGCCACACCAAACTGAGCCACTATTTCAGTGATGTCAGTTTCTATCAGGCCGCGATCCCGACCTATTACGGCGGCATCATGACCTTCGCCTGGGCGACCAATAACCCGGCTTACCGCCAGATCGACAGCCAGACATTGCAGGCACGCTTCGATGCCGCAGGCATTACCTGTCGTTATTACAATCCGGCGATTCATCACGGCAGCTTTGCCTTGCCGCAGTATTTACTGAATGCCCTGTCAGCTGCGCGCTGATACGCATCCGTAAGGGGGTGAACTAAATTGCAAAAACTAAAACTGCATGGCTTCAATAACCTGACCAAAAGCCTGAGTTTTTGTATCTACGATATCTGCTACGCCAAAAGCGCAGCCGATCGTGACGGCTACATTGCCTACATTGACAAAGAATATAACGCCAACCGCTTGACCGAGATCCTCACCAAAACCTGTTCGATTATTGGTGCAAACATTCTTAACGTTGCGCGGCAGGATTACGAACCACAGGGTGCCAGCGTCACGATTCTGGTGAGCGAAGAGCCGATTGACCCCAGTGATGTCGATACCACCGAACATCCGGGCCCGCTGCCTAACTCCGTGGTGGTGCATCTCGATAAAAGCCACATCTGCGTGCATACCTATCCGGAAAGCCATCCAGAAGGCGGGCTGTGTACGTTCCGCGCCGACATCGAAGTCTCCACCTGTGGCGTGATTTCACCGCTGAAAGCGCTGAACTACTTAATCCACCAGCTGGAATCGGACATCGTCACCATCGATTACCGCGTTCGCGGTTTTACCCGTGACGTTAATGGCGTGAAGCACTACATCGACCATTCCATCAATTCGATTCAGAACTTTATGTCGCAGGACATGAAAGGGCTGTACAAGATGATGGACGTGAATGTGTATCAGGAAAATATCTTCCATACCAAGATGTTGCTGAAAGAATTCGATCTGAAGCATTACCTGTTCAATGCAAATCCGGAAGAACTGAGCGCGCAGGAGCGCAAGGAAATCACCGATCTGCTGTACAAAGAAATGCAGGAAATCTACTACGGCCGGAACCTCCCTGCCGTCTGATCGTCGCATAAAAGAAAAGGCCGTGCATCGCGGGATGTCCGGCCTTTTTTTGTTTTATCGCGAATCCGCGGCGGGTTTCAGGCCAGCGTCAGCGTAAACGGCTGATCGTCGAGCGATTGCCGGATTTCGACGTTCAGACCTTTATCGGTAATGATGTCAGTCATCCCGGTCAGCGGCATGACGCAAAACAGCGAGTACGCACCATATTTACTGCTGTCAGCCAGCAACACCCGGCGGCGCGCGTTAGCGGCAAGATCCTGCTTGAGCCCGGCTTTTTCTTCTGTCGGCGTGGTGATGCCTTTGTCCAGGCTCCACGAGTTACAACTGATAAACGCGATATCCGGATAGACGCTGCGCAGCAACCGGCGGCCATGTTCGCCCACGCACGACTGGCTGCTGTCGTCGATACGCCCGCCAATAATGGTCACTTCGATTTGTTTAAATTCCGACAAAAACAGTGCGATACGCAAATCGGCGGTGATCACCCGCAAAGGCAAATGGGTCAGATTGCGTGCCAGTTCGAGCATTGTGGTACCCGCATCGAGAACAACGGCATCGCCCGGTTTTACCATGGCAGCGGCAACTTCGGCGATAGCCTGTTTTTCCTGCAGGCTGCGCTGAAGCTTTTCATTGGTCGTCGGCTGGCTGGGGATGAAACGGTTGAGCGTCACGCCGCCGTGGCTGCGGCTGATGACGCCCTGCTCGTCCAGTTTTATCAGGTCGCGGCGGATGGTCGCGGGTGATGCCGCAATGGCGGCAACCAGCTGTTCGACGGTGACCAGATTATGGCTTTTCAGATAATCCATAATCTGATCGAGACGGCTTTGTCCGGTCAACGTGATTCCTTTTTCCTTGCGCCGCTGGCGTAAGATTACGCCAACTGTACGGCTAACTGTATGGAGATTGCCATGCTCTCAGACTTGGCTTTTCCTGTCCACGCAATATCAAATGCGGTGCCATGGTCTGCCGACGTCCGGATAAATGGCAGGCCCGCCGTAATGTTCACGCCGTCATAGAACCCCATCAGTTTCAGCGGAATATGCCCCTGATCGTGATACATCGCCACCACCATGTCATACATCCCTTCGTAGGTTTGCAGGAACACGGTATCCGGCGGGCAAGGTCCGGTGACATTAATGCCCTTGGCTTTCATTTTTTCAACCGACGGCCCGACAATTTTAATTTCCTCATCGCCGAACAGTCCGTTTTCACCGGCATGCGGATTCACACCCGCCACCGCGATGCGCGGGTTTTCATAACCCACGCGACGGAGGAACGTGTCTGCCATCTGAATCACGGTTTCCACGCGCTCGTGATTCAGCGTATCAAGGAACTTACGCAGGGCGATGTGCGTACTGACATGAATGACTTTCAGTTTATCGGTGTAAAGCACCATCGCGTAGTCGCGGCTGTGGGTCAGTTTTGCCAGCAACTCGGTATGGCCCGGATAAATATGCCCGGCAGAATACAGGGCTTCTTTATTCAGAGGCGCAGTGGCGATGGCATGAACGTGCCCGGCCATCGCCAGTTCGGTGGCGCGTTTCACACAGCGATACGCCAGATCTCCCGCTTCTTTCTGCACTTTCCCGGGTACCAGCGCTTGCGGATCCGCCAGCGGCTCGTCGATCACGTTGATCACACCCGGCGCGAAATGCGCCTGTGAAACTTCATCGATAATGCGCAGTTCAGCGGCTGGCGTGACGCCGAGCGCCAGGATCCGGCGGAAAGTCGCCGCACACCCGACCACCACCGCCGGTGTGCCGGAAAGCTCACCTTCAGCTAACGCTTTAATGATAATTTCAGGGCCGATACCGGCAGGATCACCCATGGTTACTGCGATAATTTTAGTCACTCAACTTCTCCTCAATAAAGCGTAAAACTTCAAGTAGCGTATTTTCAGTACCGAACCCGCCCGCTTTGGTCATGACCGGCAACCGGTGAAACGGGCTGTCGGGCAAAAATCCCCAGGGAACACAGCCTGCGATCTGTCCTTTGATTTCAAATTCTTTCGCACCCAGCGCCCGGGCGACGGCCAGCGCAATATCTCCGCCGGACAGATAAAGGCCGCCCGGTTTTGTCTCCGGTTGTTGTAAAACGTGCTGAATCAGTTGTCCGAGAAAGGCGGCAATGCGCTCACCCATTTGCAGGCGGCTGATGTTTTTTTGCTGGCAAAACAGGGCAACGGAATGCCGCTGCTCTTCACTCTGTCGGGTACGGATAAAACAATGTTTGCCCTCCCCGACGGCATGGCGGATTTCAGCAGAAAGCGCCGCCAGTAGTTCGCCTGAATCCGCAGAAAAGAGCCGAAGTACGTCAATATCAACCAGCGAAACGGGGCGGCGTTGTTGTACAAAAGCAATCTGCTGCGCAGCGATTTCACTCATTGAGCCGACAACCGCCAGTAACGGCGCGGTTGTGCGTGTAGCCGTTTGCCGGGGCAAAATTTGTGGCGCCAGGCAATGCTGCGCCAGCGCGTGGCTCAGGCCGGAAGCGCCGACCAGCAGCGGTCTGAATGGCAAACTTTCTGCGGCCCGGATAATCAGATTTAAATCTTCCGGGGTCTGGCAGTCGGCCACGACAATGCGCACACCGGAGGCCGCCAGTGCAAAAAGCTGTGCCTGAAAATCAGCGGAGCGCAGCACCTCAAGGCTGACATGATGCTGGCGCAGCGCCGTTTGCTCCGCCAGACGCCCGCCGACACTGGCGGTGCTGACCGGCGTTTTCGGGTCTGTGGCGAATTCAGTTTCTGTCAGCAAACGGTCATTCACGTAGCAAAGCCCGTCTTTTATCACACGCCCGAGTTGCGGCACGGCGGGCGCGATAATCGCCAGCGGGCAGTCAAGCGCCATCAGCGCGGCTTCGGTTTCTGCCCCCAGATTCCCACGCAGCGTGGAGTCGATCTTTTTGAATACCCAACCTTTCCCACCGGGAACGGGTAATCCTGCCTGCACTGCCTGCGTAACTTTCTGCGCGGCATCAGTTGCGCTCATGGCCCGGCTGTCCGTGCTGTAAATCAGAGCGCGACCGGCGCGGGCTTCTGCCGCGCTATCAGTGACATCAAGCTGCACGCAAACCGCCATACCCTGCGCCACCAACGCTACGCCGGTGTCATTCGCGCCGGTAAAATCGTCGGCAATCACCAGCAATCCGGCTGTGTGATGAGAGTCTGCGGGTGCTGCTGTTTCGGCCATCTTGGCTCCGTGAAAAATTCAGGTCAGGTTAATCTTGCTGGATATGATTATATTCAATCATGATTGATTATATGTGAGCAAGTTCAAATTATTCAACTTCAATTTCGCCTATAAATTGCCCTGACGATGTGAGGAGTGTCGATCTTTAATGATTGAACTCACTCTTACTAAAGACTCAGACGGCAGGAAACAGGCATGAATATAGACAGCACGATCATCAGCGGTTATCAGTCATTACAGAACATCGGCTACTTGCTGGCCGGGAAACGTCAGGTTCTGCTGGTCAGCGACAAAAACATTATTGGCCTGCCGCCGGTGCAATCGCTGACAGGCCAGCTGAATAACGCAGGCTGCGAGGTGAGCATTATTGATAGTGTGCCGCCGGAACCGAGCCAGCATGACGTCGCCGCCATCCTGAAAACGCTGAATCAGCCGCAGGTCGATCTGGTGATTGGCGTCGGCGGCGGAAGCGTGCTGGACGTCGCAAAGCTGCTTTCGATTTTGTGCGCCGGTGATGAAACCGTCACGCTCGACACTCTGCTGGCGGGCGAAAAACCGCAACGCCGTACGACGTCGTTACTGATCCCAACCACCGCAGGCACCGGCTCAGAAGCCACGCCAAACGCGATTCTGGCGATCCCCGAAAAGGAAACCAAAACAGGCATTATCACGCCGGTCATGCTGCCCGATTATGTTGCGCTGGTGCCTGAACTGACCACCAGCATGCCCGCGCGCATCGCGGCGTCTACCGGCATCGATGCTCTGTGCCATCTGTTCGAATGCTTCACGTCGGTCATTGCTAACCCGGTCAGTGATAACTTCGCGCTGGTCGGCATGAAGAAGCTGTTTGCAAGCCTCGAAACGGCCGTTGCCGAACCGGAAAATCTGGAGGCGCGGCTGAATATGCTGTGGGCGTCATATTACGGCGGCGCATCAATTGCCCATGCGGGCACCCATCTGGTTCACGCTATGTCCTATCCGCTCGGCGGCAAATATCACATTCCTCACGGGGTCGCGAATGCCATTCTGCTCGCGCCTTGTATGGCTTTTGTCAGGCCTTCCGCCGTGAATAAATTTGCGCAAGCCTATGACTTAATTCCCGGCGCTGACCCGACATTACGTGAAGAAGAAAAATCCCATGCGCTGGTGGAGTATTTTGACGCGCTGGTCCATCGCCTGGATTTGCCGGTCAAATTAAGCCAGCTGAATATCACACCTGACGACATTCCTTATTTGTCGCAGGGGGCAATAGAGGTACAACGTTTAATTAAAAATGTACCGATGCCGGTCGACAAAAATCAAATAGCGGAAATTTACCGCAGCATTCGTTAACCCCTTATTTCGTATCCGATTACAACGACGTAAAGAGAATAAAATGAATAATATTACCGGAGTCTATACCGCCATTGTGACGCCCTTTTCCGCTAACGGAAAACTCGACGGCGACACCTTGCGCCAGCAGGTAAAACGCCAGAAACAGGCAGGGAATAATATTTTTTGTAACGGCACCAACGGCGAATTTTTTATGCTCAGCGAGCAGGAAAAAATTCAGGTCACAGAGATTTGTCTCGAGGCCGCAGGTGATGACACCGGCGTGATGTCACATGTCGGCGAGATTTCTACCCGCGACACCATTCGTCTGGGAAAACAGATTGAAAAACTCGGCGTGCGCGCCGTGTCAGTGATTACGCCGTGGTTTGCGGCGCTGCGTCCGCAGGAGTTGATTGCGCATTTCCGCGCCGTCGCGGATGCGCTGACAGTGCCGGTGTATCTCTACAACATTCCGGCCAGAACCGGCAATACGCTGACGCCAGATGTGGTACGCGTACTGGCCGATCACCCTAATATCAGAGGGATTAAAGACAGCGCTGGTTCTTATGAGAGCCTGCACGGTTTCCATGAAGTCAGCCGCCAGTTTACTGATTTTGACGTACTGACCGGGCCGGACTCTCTGATTTATCGTGGTTTCACCGAAGGCAGCGCCGGCTGTATTTCCGGTATCGCCAATATTATCCCCGCACAGGTGAACGCCGTTTACCGCCATCTGCAGGAAAACAACGCTGCCGCCGCCGAAGCGGTGCAGGCAGACATCAATAAGATCCGCACTGATTTGTACAGCATTGCGTTTTCGCCGGCCGTGGTTAAAAAAGCCGTGAATCTGCTCGGGTTTAACGTGGGTGAAAGCCGGTATCCGGTGGAATTCACGCAGGACGATACACAGAAGATCCTGACCGTCATAAAAGCATTTAATTTGCGCGGCTAAACGCGCCTTACCGAACGAATCTACCGATCACCTGCGCATGAAAGTGCGCAGGCAGGGTCCCCTACGCGCTGTGTGAGGAAAAAATGAAAGAATTTAGCTCATCAGATACGTTAATTATTATTGGCATTGTGCTCGCCTACATCCTGTTCACTACCTGGCTGACGTACCGGTTACGCAGCAAAACCAGCGGCGATTTCATGGAAGGCTCGCGGGCGATGCCGGCGTTTATCGTCGGCGTGCTGCTGATGTCGGAATATATCGGCGCAAAATCTACCATCGGGACGGCGCAGGCGGCTTTCGAAACCGGTTTTGCGGCGTCATGGTCGATTCTGGGTGCGGCCATCGGCTTCCCGATTTTTGGGATTTTGCTGGTCAAACGCATTTATAACACCGGCAAAATCACGATTTCCGGTGCGATCGCCGAGAAGTACGGCAATACCACCAAAAATATCATTTCGATCATCATGATTTACGCCCTGCTGCTGGTGAACGTCGGGAACTATGTGAGCGGCGCTGCGGCTATTTCCACGGTGCTGAAAGTCAATCTGCCGGTGGCAGCCTTTATCACCGCAGTCGTTAGTACGTTCTACTTCGCGTTCGGTGGCATGAAAGGCATGGCGTGGGTGACGATGCTGCACAGCGCTATCAAGTACATCGGCGTACTGGTGATTTTAGGTATCGCGTTGCACATGACCGGTGGCGTAATGCCGATGGTCAAAGAGATGCCTGACTTCTACTGGACATGGGACGGCAGCGTCGGCGCCAGCACCATCTTCGCCTGGCTGATCGGCACCATCGGTTCTATTTTCTGTACGCAATTCGTCATTCAGGCCATTTCCTCCACCAAAAGCGCGGAATCCGCCAAGCGTGCAACCTGGGTCGCATTCTTCTTTTGCGTACCGATTGCGCTGGCGATTGGCATGATCGGCGTGGCGGCGAAATTCCTGCATCCGGACATGAACAGCCTGTACGCGCTGCCGGTCTTTATTCAGGACATGAATCCGTGGCTGGCGGGCCTGGTGACCACGTCGCTGGTGGCATCGATTTTCGTCAGCGTCAGTACCGTGGCGCTGGCTATCGCTTCGCTGATTGTGAAAGATTTCTATGTGCCTTACCGCAATCCGACGCCTGAGCGCGAATTCAAAATGACCCGCTGGCTGTCGCTGCTGATTGGTTTCCTGCCGCTGATTTTTGTACTGCTGGTGCCGGAAGTGCTGAAACTCTCCTTCTTCACCCGCGCAATCCGCCTCTCAATTTCCGTGGTCGCGGTCATGGCTTTCTACCTGCCGTTTTTCAAAAGTGCACGCGGTGCAAATGCCGGCCTGATTGGTGCCTGCGTCGTAACCTCAGTGTGGTACGTGCTGGGTGATCCTTTTGGTATCAACAATATGTACATCGCGCTGGTCACTCCGGCCGCCATCATGGTGATTGACCGCTTGATCCCTCAGCGCAACGTGAAAAGTAAAAATGCACAAATTATTCAAAAGTCTGGAGCTTAAAGATGACCACTGAAACGCTAACCGTCGAACGCAGCGGAAGAGTCCACATTCCGGAAAACGACACCGCACGTCGGGACGCCATGTTGCCGTCTGATTGTCCGCAAAATCATGCCGCCAATCTTCTGCCTTTGCCCGACGGCAGCCTGCTGTGTACGTGGTTTGCCGGAACTCAGGAAGGGATTGCGGATATCTCGATTTATCTGTCACGCCTGGAAAAAGGTGCGCAGGTCTGGGGCCAACCGGTAAAACTCTCCGAGGATGCCAGCCGTTCCGAACAGAATCCGGTGCTGTTTCTCGCCCCTGATAATGTGCTCTGGCTGATGTACACCGCGCAGAAATCGGGGAATCAGGACACCGCGATTGTGCGTTTCCGTCAGTCGCAGGATCTGGGCAAAAGCTGGGGCGAAATTGGCACGCTGCTCGGTCAGCCCGGCACGTTTATTCGCCAGCCGGTAACGGTACTTGCGAACGGCGACTGGCTGCTGCCGGTGTTTTATTGCCGGACGCAACCCGGTGAAAAATGGGTCGGCAACAATGATGACAGCGCGGTCAAAATTTCCAGCGATAAAGGCAAAAGCTGGCGCGATGTCGCTGTGCTGCAAAGCACCGGCTGCGTACACATGAATATTACGCCGCTGCACGACGGCAGCCTGCTGGCGCTGTACCGCAGCCGCTGGGCAGACTTTATCTACCAGAGCAGGTCGGTCGATGGCGGCAATACGTGGAGTGCGCCGCAGCCAACGGAATTGCCCAATAATAATTCGTCCATACAGGTGACCACGCTCGCCAACGGCCATCTGGCGCTGGTGTTTAACAAGATGAGCGCGGCAGATGCCAGTGAACGTCGTGCGTCTTTGTATGATGAAATTGAAGATGAAGAAGACGATGCGCGGGCTGAAACACCGGTGGAAACCGGCGGTCGCAGCGCGTTCTGGGGCGCACCGCGTGCGCCGATGACGCTGGCGATTTCTGAGGACGGTGGCCGCACATGGCCGCACCAGCGGGACCTGGAAACCGGCGACGGCTACTGCATGACCAACAATTCGCAGCAAAAACTGAACCGCGAATTCTCTTATCCCAGCATCAAACAGGGGCTGAACGGTGAACTGCATATCGCCTTCACCTACTACCGTCAGGCGATCAAATACGTCTGCGTCGATGAATCCTGGGTAAAAGGCTGATCCCCGCAGGCCCGCTTACCGCGGGCCTTTTTAATTAGGAGCTAATCATGATTGCAGGTCATTTACAGGCGCTGGAACTCGCCACGTTACCCGATGCGCTTCGTCAGATCCTGACCTTACCGGAGTGCTCACTGGAAGCCCTGTGCGCACGGGAAGACGGGCGTTTTCAGCCGGAGGGCGCTGACTGGTTTTGCACAATAGGCAACGCGAATACGTCGCCTGCGGCTGAGCGGCACACGGAATTTCATCACGACTGGCTGGATATTCAGGTCGTGCTGGAAGGCGAAGAGATCATTGGTTTTGATACGCGGAATGTAACAGGGCAGCCTGCCACCGAGCGTAAACCTGATCTGTTTATCCTCGCGGATCCTCAGTTATCGAAAGAGATTTTGCTGCGCAACGGTGATTTTGTGACTTTCGCCCCCGGCGAACCCCACCGCGCGTTGTGCTGCACGGGCCGCCCCGCCGTTGTGCGCAAAGCGGTGTTCAAAGTTCCGGCTTCCGCATTCAGGGGATAAATCATGAATCAGACTCCCGTCAGACATGCGCTGGTGACCGGTTGCAGTTCCGGTATCGGCGAAACGGTGTGCCTGACATTGCTGGCACAGGGCTGGAAGGTCACCGGGCTTGCGCGCCGGGAGGTGAGTTTCCCGCACGCTAATTTCAGCGGAATCTCGCTCGATATCACCGATACGGCAAAACTGACCGCACTGCTGGAAACACTGCCCGCCGTTGACGCGCTGATCCACGCGGCAGGCATGATGAAAGCGGCACCGCTGGGGCAGCTGGATACGCAGGCCAGCGCGGCGCTGTGGCAGTTGCATATTGGCGTTGCCGAAGTACTGGCCGACCGGCTGGTGGATAAGATGCCCGATGGCGGTCGCATCGTATTGCTTGGCAGCCGCACGTCTGCAGGCGTTGCCGGTCGCAGCCAGTATGTCGCGACCAAATCGGCCATGATCGGGATGGCGAGAAGCTGGGCGGCGGAGCTGGCACCGCGCGGAATTACCGTGAATATCGTGGCACCCGGCGCGACGCAAACGCCCATGCTGGATAATCCACAGCGCAAAAGCTCCCCCCCTAAATTACCGCCGATTGGGCGCTTTATTCAGCCACAGGAAGTCGCCGATTTAATCTGCTATTTGCTCACTCCTTCAGCGGCCGCCATTACCGGTCAACAATTAGTCATTTGTGGCGGTGCGTCCTTGTGACTCAATAAGCATTACTTAAGTAAAATATATTTGCCGGTGTGAAAACCGGCTATACTCCTTAAGACAAATTAATATTTAACCAGCAATAAAAACCTTATTTAAGTCAAATTATCCGATCAAAGATCTACAAATTAAGTCAAATAACAAAACTAATATACAGACTATAAATCAAATACATCTTATATATATCCATTAATTTGACTTAACACAGATCAAAAGATCGATTTTTTCTTAAAAAACGATAAATTACTTTATCTATCCCCTCCGGTTCATTAGCATCGCCTTATTGCTTACTAAGCAACCAGCTCCATCCACCTGCAAGTAGAAATAAAAAATGACAATGAGTAAATTAAAGACCGTATCCAGCCTGCTGGTCACGAGCTCTTTATTGGTTTCCGGGGTTTCCCGGGCCGGGGAAAGTTTGTTAAGCAATAATACTGAAGGGATGCGGCACTATGTCAGTTATGGTGCTGAATATTATAAGTGGGACGAAACCGTCGATAATATGGACGGTAAATATGTTGCTGAACATGGCCCGCGCCTGCGCGTTAATTTCGGATCTAATAATTATCTCGATGCCAAAGAAGGTTTATTAAAAGCCTGGGACATGAGCGTTATGTTCGGGATCGTCAATTATAAAGGCAGTACGCTTGACGATCAGGCCAATGTGCCGAACGGAACGCTGAAAGGGAAAACCTATTACACCGGCTACAGCGCGGACATGACTCGCGGCTACCGTTACCGGGCATCCGACAGCGTTTCTTTCGATATGAAAGGTGCGCTCGGTGGCCAGGTCTGGTTGCGAAATATCCGTTCTGACAACGTGTATATAGCCTCTGAAAACGCCACACGACAATACACCGCGGTTGAAGTGTCTTTGCAGCCATATGCCAAAGCCTCGCTCGGTGCAAACTGGCAACTGACCGACGATTCACGACTGAGCCTGGAAGGCGGCGCGCTGTACCCGATTAAAACCTGGACGCACAGCAATCAGGGCGCGGTCTGGCTGGAGCCGAAATCAAAGCTTGCGCCCTTTACCAGCCTGACCTGGAATATCAACAAAGATGTCTTTGTGAAAGCCAGCTATGTGCACCAGAAATACGGTAAATCGGACGAGAAACAGGGCGACCTGAACGGAAGCACCGTCGGCTATTACCAGCCTGCGACCACCACGTCCACACTGGGTCTCGAAGTCGGTTTCTATTTTTAATGCATTCTCCTAAAGAGCCTGTTAAGTCGATTGTTGCGGTTTCCACCAACGCAACAATCGCTTATCTTTAAAGCCTTCTTCTTCTGAGGCTACCCTTTCCGATGGATCGTTTTGCTACGCTATTTGGCGTTCTCGCTATTTTGCTGTGGAGCATGAGCGTGGCGCTCACCCGCAGCCTGTCTGAATCGCTGGGGCCTTTCGGTGCCGCCGCGTCAATTTATACCGTCAGTGGAATTATGGTCTGGATGGCGGGCGGGAAACCGTCGCTGCGCGGAGAATCTGCGTCTTATCTGATCGTCTGTGGCCTGCTGTTTGTCTTTTATATGGTGGCGTTTTCGCTGGCGATTGGTCTGGCGCATACCCGCCAGCAAACGCTGGAACTCGGGCTTATCAACTATCTCTGGCCGAGCCTGACGTTGCTCTTTGCCGTTCCGTTATTAAAACTGCGGGTGCGCTGGTGGATCTGGCCGGGCGTCGTGCTGGCTTTTATCGGTGTGTTATGGGCGATCAGTGGCGGTCACGGGCTGGATATTCATCAGCTGATGCGTAATGTGCGTGGCAATCCGGTAGCCTACAGTCTGGCGCTGGGCGCGGCGGTGTCGTGGGCACTGTATTCCAATCTGGTCCGCATACTGTGTAAAGGCAAAGGCGTGCTGCCGCTGTTTTTGCTGGCGACCGGTGCTGTGCTGTGGGTGCTGTATTTCACCTATTCATCGAACCGGATCAGCCTGAAATTACCGGCCATTCTTGAGTTACTGGCAATGGGGGCGGTGACGGCAATCTCTTATCAGTGCTGGGATCTGGCGATGAAAAAAGGCAATGCGACACTGGTCGCGGCGCTGTCGTATTTCACGCCGCTGTCATCGATTGTGATTGCCGGATTGTGGCTGCACACGCTGCCGGGCGCAAGTTTCTGGCCGGGTGTGCTGATGGTGGTCGGCGGCTCGCTGTTGTGCTGGACCGCCTCACGCGGGAAGTAAAACTTAGCGGTTGGTGGTAACAAAGGTGCGGTATTTGGCGAGGACTTGCAGAAAGTCCTCGACGCCGCAAAACGCCAGGCTCTCTTCGTCGTAATAGCTCATGCCTTCTTCAATTTCATCGCCGTCGAAATCCAGCTGATTCGCGCGGATCATCACTTCGTCATCCGCCAGCAGCAACGTGTATTCGTGGCCGACCATTTGTGTCTGGCGCTCGCTGCCTTTAAGCTCAGCCAGCGCCGCTTCAACGGAATCAAGCACGCTCAGGTCGCCTTTTACTTCTTCATTCAGCCAGTGACCCAGTACTTCGTGGCCCATAGAAAAGCGCACTTTGACCTCACCGGTGATATCGCGCAGAAAATCGTAATCCATGGCTCAGCCCTCTGGAAAAATGAAAATAAAAAAGGAGGCCGAAGCCTCCTTTCCGTCAATCGCGCAAATATAACGATTTAGACTGCGGTTTGGAAGATCACGCCGTCAGCTTTATCCGTATATTCACTCAGCTTGTCGAAGTTCAGATAACGGTAAGTATCCACCGCAGTCTTATCCACTTCAGCCATGTAGCCAAGATATTCTTCTGGTGTCGGCAGGCGACCCAGCAGAGACGCGATAGCCGCCAGTTCAGCGGAAGCCAGATAAACATTGGCGCCGTTGCCCAGACGGTTCGGGAAGTTACGCGTTGAGGTCGAAACCACGGTAGAACCGTCGGCCACACGCGCCTGGTTCCCCATGCACAGTGAACAGCCCGGGATTTCAACACGTGCACCGCTCTTACCAAAGACGCTGTAATAGCCTTCTTCCGTCAGCTGTGCGGCATCCATTTTGGTCGGTGGCGCAACCCACAGACGGGTTGGCAACGCGCCTTTATGGCTGTCGAGCAGTTTACCGGCAGCGCGGAAGTGACCGATGTTGGTCATGCACGAACCGATGAACACTTCATCGATTTTGCTGTTCTGAACAGAAGACAGCAGACGCGCATCGTCCGGATCGTTTGGCGCACAAAGGATCGGCTCTTTGATATCCGCCAGATCGATTTCGATCACCGCAGCATATTCGGCATCGGCATCGGCTTCGAGCAGGCTTGGGTTCGCCAGCCACTCCTCCATGCCTTTGATGCGTCGCTCGATGGTACGACGATCGCCGTAACCTTCAGAGATCATCCACTTCAGCAGCACGATGTTGGAGCTCAGGTATTCTTTGATTGGCGCCTGATCCAGTTTGATCGTACAACCGGCCGCTGAACGTTCTGCAGACGCATCCGCCAGTTCAAACGCCTGTTCCACTTTCAGTTCCGGCAAGCCTTCGATTTCCAGAATACGGCCAGAGAAGAGGTTTTTCTTACCTTTCTTCTCAACGGTCAGATGACCTTCCTGGATGGCGTAGTAAGGGATCGCATGGACCAGATCACGCAGGGTGATACCCGGCTGCATTTCACCTTTGAAACGCACCAGAACAGATTCTGGCATATCCAGCGGCATTACGCCGGTCGCTGCGGCAAACGCCACCAGACCGGAACCCGCAGGGAACGAAATCCCGATCGGGAAGCGGGTATGGGAGTCACCGCCGGTGCCGACAGTATCCGGCAGCAGCATACGGTTCAGCCATGAGTGGATGATACCGTCGCCCGGACGCAGGGAAACACCGCCGCGGTTCATGATGAAGTCCGGCAGCGTGTGGTGCGTGGTCACGTCAACCGGCTTAGGATACGCGGCGGTATGACAGAATGACTGCATCACTAAATCAGCGGAGAAGCCCAGGCACGCCAGATCTTTCAGCTCGTCACGGGTCATCGGGCCGGTGGTGTCCTGAGAGCCCACAGACGTCATTTTTGGTTCGCAATATTCGTTCGGACGAATACCGGCAACGCCACAGGCGCGGCCCACCATTTTCTGCGCCAGCGAGAAGCCTCTGTTGCTTTTAGCCACCGGCTTCGCGATGCGGAATACTTCGCTCTGAGGCAGTTTCAGCGATTCACGGGCTTTGGTGGTTAAACCACGGCCAATGATCAGCGGAATACGGCCACCGGCGCGAACTTCGTCCAGCAGAACGTCAGTTTTCAATTCGAAAGTGGCAATCACTTCACCGGTTTCGTGGTTACGCACTTCACCTTTGTACGGATAGATGTCGATCACATCGCCCATATTCAGGTTAGAAACGTCCACTTCAATCGGCAACGCACCGGCATCTTCCATAGTGTTGAAGAAGATTGGCGCAATTTTGCCACCCAGCACGACGCCGCCGCCGCGTTTGTTCGGCACATGAGGGATATCGTCGCCCATGAACCACAGCACGGAGTTTGTCGCAGATTTACGGGAAGAACCGGTACCGACCACGTCACCGACATAGGCCAGCGGGAAGCCTTTTTTGTTCAGTTCTTCGATCTGTTTGATCGGGCCAACGCTGCCAGGTTGATCCGGATGGATACCTTCGCGTTCATTTTTCAGCATGGCCAGCGCGTGCAGTGGAATATCTGGACGGGACCAGGCATCCGGAGCCGGTGACAAATCATCGGTGTTGGTTTCGCCGGTCACCTTGAAGACGGTGACGGTGATTTTTTCAGCCAGCTGCGGGCGTGACAGATACCATTCGGCATCCGCCCAGGACTGCAAAATCTTTTTAGCGTGTTCGTTGCCTGCGTGCGCTTTTTCTTCCACGTCGTAGAAGTTATCGAACATTAGCAGCGTGTGGGACAACGCTTTGGCAGCAATCGGCGCCAGCGTTTCGTTTTCGAGTGCGTCGATCAGCGGATGAATGTTGTAGCCACCTTGCATGGTGCCTAACAGTTCAATGGCTTTTTCAGGAGTGACCAACGGGGAGGTAGTTTCGCCTTTGGCGACGGCAGCCAGGAACCCGGCTTTTACATAGGCGGCTTCGTCGACGCCCGGCGGAACACGATTAATCAGCAGGTCTAACAGAGTTTCTTCTTCGCCTTTTGGCGGATTTTTCAGGGACTCAACCAACGCTGCCATCTGTGAAGCATCAAGTGGCTTAGGGACGATGCCCTCTGCAGCACGCTCGGCTACGTGCTTACGGTATTCTTCTAGCACGACATTCTCCTCGCTCTCATTGTCATTTATTATGCCTGGCTTCCATCATCAGCATCACGTTATGCCTGTAGGGACAGGGGAATTCAAGCTGTCTGATGACTCGGGGACACTGCGGGTAAGAGGGTTTCTCGATCGTCCTGAACCTGAGCACAGTGCCCTTTAGCGCCGAAGCAGCATAGCAGGATTTTGCCCGCTTGTTAATTCGTTCACATAAAAGCAACATTAAATCTTTGCTGAATCGTTGAGCACAGACGGATCGGCTGTTCATCCCAATTCGCCTTCTAGATCATCACAACAACCATATTGGCACAAGGGAATAAATGGCAGAAAAGGGAGAAAAAAGGCACAAAAAACCGCGTGAAAAACAATCCTAAAGATTGTCTTTGCGAGATGCTTTCCAATATATCGGGCGCCGTTTTTCAGACATAAAAAAACGGCACCTTTCGGCGCCGTTCTCAAACCGTTAAAGCTGAATTATTTCTTTTTCGCTTTAGGGTTTGGCAGGTCAGTAATGCTGCCTTCGTAGATTTCTGCTGCCAGACCCACAGACTCGTGCAGAGTCGGGTGAGCATGGATGGTCAGCGCGATATCTTCTGCATCACAACCCATTTCGATTGCCAGACCAATCTCGCCCAGCAGCTCGCCGCCGTTGGTACCGACAATCGCACCACCGATAACACGGTGAGATTCTTTGTCGAAGATCAGCTTGGTCATACCGTCTGCGCAGTCAGAAGCGATAGCACGGCCTGAAGCTGCCCACGGGAAGGTGGCGGTTTCGTAGCTGATGCCTTTTTCTTTCGCTTCTTTCTCAGTCAGGCCAACCCAGGCAACTTCTGGCTCAGTGTAGGCAATTGACGGAATGACTTTCGGATCGAAGTAGTGTTTTTTGCCGGAGATAACTTCGGCTGCCACGTGACCTTCGTGAACACCTTTGTGCGCCAGCATTGGCTGACCGACGATGTCGCCGATAGCAAAGATGTGCGGCACGTTGGTACGCATCTGTTTGTCGACATGGATGAAACCACGGTCGTCAACTTCGATGCCTGCAGCGCCGGCTTCCAGCAGCTTACCGTTAGGTACGCGGCCGATAGCCACCAGCACGGCGTCATAACGCTGTGGCTCAGATGGCGCTTTTTTACCTTCCATAGTGACGTAAATGCCATCTTCTTTGGCTTCTACAGCAGTCACTTTGGTTTCCAGCATCAGGTTGAATTGCTTGCTGATTTTCTTGGTGAAGACTTTCACCACGTCTTTATCAGCCGCAGGAATGACCTGATCAAACATTTCTACCACGTCAATCTGAGAACCCAGCGCGTGGTAAACGGTGCCCATTTCCAGACCGATGATGCCGCCGCCCATCACGAGCAGACGCTCAGGGACGGTTTTCAGTTCCAGCGCGTCGGTGGAATCCCATACGCGTGGGTCATCATGAGGAATGAATGGCAGTTTGATTGGACGGGAACCCGCCGCAATGATTGCATTGTCGAAAGTGATGGTCGTTGGACCATTTTCGCCTTCAACAACCAGGGTATTCGCACCGGTAAATTTGCCCAAGCCGTTAACGACTTTGACTTTACGGCCTTTCGCCATACCGGCCAGACCACCGGTCAGTTGGTTGATGACTTTTTCTTTCCAGAGACGGACTTTGTCGATATCGGTTTTCGGCTCACCGAAAACAATACCGTGTTCAGCCAGTGCTTTTGCTTCAGAGATCACTTTCGCGACGTGCAGCAGAGCTTTAGAAGGGATACAGCCAACGTTCAGGCACACGCCACCCAGAGTGGAATAACGTTCAACCAGAACGGTTTCAAGACCTAAATCAGCGCAACGGAAAGCAGCAGAATAGCCCGCAGGGCCCGCCCCAAGTACCACGACCTGAGTTTTAATTTCAGTACTCATCATGACCTCTTAATTTATTTCCGGCTGGTCTGACGTTATTTTTATGTCGTAACGCCCATCATCCACCGGGTCGTTTTATCCGCCCGCAGTTTACAAAATTGTTAACAAATTTGAAACAACAAACGGCATACGATTTGTGCCTAGCGCCCGAAAATCCCAAACAACGGCATGAGATTGACCTGCAAAAAGCCGGCCGTTTGGCCGGCTTCTCACTTACATCACCAGACGGCGAATGTCAGACAACACGTTATTGATGATGGTGATAAAGCGCGCACCATCCGCACCGTCGATAACACGGTGGTCGAAGGAGAGCGACATTGGCATCATCAGACGCGGAGCGAACTCTTTACCGTTCCAGACCGGCTCGATGGCTGATTTAGAAACACCCAGGATAGCCACTTCAGGCGCGTTGACGATTGGCGCAAAGTGGGTTGTCCCGATACCACCAAGGCTGGAAATAGTGAAGCAACCGCCCTGCATTTCGCCGGCAGTCAGCTTACCATCACGGGCTTTCTTGGAGATAGCCATCAGTTCACGGGACAGCTCAGCGATGCCTTTCTTGTTCACGTCTTTGAAGACCGGAACAACCAGGCCGTTAGGCGTATCAACCGCAACACCGATATTGATGTATTTTTTCAGCGTCAGTTTCTGGCCATCTTCGGACAGAGAGCTGTTGAAACGTGGCATCTGCTCAAGGGCAGCCGCAACGGCTTTCATGATGAAGACTACCGGGGTGAATTTCACATCCAGCTTGCGCTTCGCAGCTTCGTCATTTTGCTGTTTACGGAACGCTTCCAGCTCAGTGATATCGGTTTTGTCGAAGTGTGTAACGTGCGGGATCATCACCCAGTTACGGCTCAGGTTTGCACCGGAGATTTTCTGGATACGGCCCAGTTCCACTTCTTCGATTTCGCCGAACTTGCTGAAATCAACTTTCGGCCAAGGCAGCATGCCCGGAATACCGCCGCCAGTGGCAGCAGCCGGCGCGGCTTCAGCGCGTTTGACCGCGTCTTTCACGTAAGTCTGAACGTCTTCGCGCAGGATACGACCTTTACGGCCTGTCCCTTTCACTTTCGCCAGATTAACGCCGAATTCACGGGCCAGACGACGGATAACCGGCGTGGCGTGAACATAAGCGTCGTTCTCAGCGAACTCGCCTTTGCTTTCTGCTTTAACAGCAGGTGCAGCAGCTTTTTGTTCCTGTTTCGCAGGGGCAGCAGCTTCTTCTTTCTTCGCCGCCGGAGCAGGCGCAGCGCCTTCAACTTCGAAGACCATGATCAGAGAGCCGGTGCTGACTTTGTCGCCCGCAGCGATTTTGATTTCTTTCACGGTACCCGCGAACGGAGCCGGGACTTCCATTGAAGCTTTGTCGCCTTCAACGGTGATCAGTGATTGTTCAGCACTGATTTTGTCGCCCACTTTAACCATGATTTCAGTGACTTCAACTTCGTCGCCGCCGATATCAGGCACGTTCACTTCTTTGCTGCCGGTTTGTGCAGGAGCCACCGGAGCCGCTTCTGATTTGGCTTCTGCTGCTGCCGGTGCTGCTGCACCAGAACCTGCGACTTCGAAGACCATAATCAGAGAACCGGTGCTGACTTTGTCGCCCGCAGCGATTTTGATTTCTTTGACTTTGCCCGCGAACGGAGCAGGGACTTCCATAGAAGCTTTATCGCCTTCTACGGTGATCAGCGATTGTTCAGCTGACACGGTGTCGCCCACTTTGACCATGATCTCGGTGACTTCAACTTCGTCGCCGCCAATATCTGGCACGTTCACTTCTTTGCTTTCGCTGGAAGCAGGTGCGGCAGCAGCAGGTTTGTCTTCTGCTTTCGCTTCCTGTTTCGCAGGTGCTGCATCAGTAGCACCGTCAGCGGCTTCGAAGATCATGATCAGTTTGCCGGTTTCAACGGTATCGCCGACCGCAACTTTAATTTCTTTGACCACGCCTGCCTGTGGAGAAGGCACTTCCATAGAAGCTTTGTCGCCTTCAACGGTGATCAGCGATTGTTCAACTTCGACTTTATCGCCCACCTTCACCATGATTTCGGTGACTTCCACTGCATCTGCACCGATGTCCGGTACGTTAATTTCAATAGCCATCTGTCTTTACCTCTTATGCCAGACGCGGGTTAACTTTTTCTGGATTGATATCGAATTTCTTAATGGCTTCAGCCACTACAGAAGTTTCGATTTCGCCGCGTTTAGCCAATTCACCCAGCGCAGCAACCACAACGTAGGAAGCATCCACTTCGAAGTGGTGACGCAGGTTTTCGCGGCTGTCTGAACGACCGAAGCCATCCGTACCCAGAACGCGATAATCGCTGGCCGGAACGTAAGTACGAACCTGTTCAGCAAACAGTTTCATGTAGTCAGTAGACGCAACCGCTGGCGCGTCGGTCATCACCTGAGCAATGTACGGAACGCGTGGAGTTTCGGTTGGGTGCAGCATGTTCCAGCGCTCACAGTCCTGACCGTCACGGGCCAGTTCGGTGAAGGAGGTTACACTGTAAACGTCAGAGCCTACGCCGTACTCTTTGGACAGGATTTCAGCCGCTTCACGAACGTGACGCAGGATAGAACCGGAGCCCAGAAGCTGTACTTTACCTTTGCTACCTTCCAGAGTTTCTAACTTGTAGATACCCTTACGGATGCCTTCTTCAGCGCCTTCCGGCATTGCCGGCATGTGGTAGTTTTCGTTCAGCGTAGTGATGTAGTAATAAACGTTTTCCTGCGCGTCGCCGTACATACGAACCAGACCGTCATGCATGATGACAGCAACTTCGTAAGCGTAAGACGGGTCGTAAGAAATACAGTTAGGGATAGTCAGAGACTGAATGTGGCTGTGACCATCTTCGTGCTGCAGACCTTCACCGTTCAGGGTCGTACGACCTGAAGTACCGCCGATCAAGAAGCCACGCGCCTGTTGGTCACCCGCTGCCCAGCACAGGTCGCCGATACGCTGGAAACCAAACATGGAGTAGTAGATGTAGAACGGGATCATTGGCAGATCGTTGGTGCTGTAGGAAGTCGCTGCGGCCAGCCATGAAGACGCGGCACCCAGTTCATTGATACCTTCCTGCAGGATCTGACCTTTCTCGTCTTCTTTATAGTAAGCAACCTGCTCACGGTCCTGCGGGGTGTACTGCTGGCCGTTCGGGCTGTAAATACCAATCTGACGGAACAGACCTTCCATACCGAATGTACGCGCTTCATCGGCGATGATGGGGACCAGACGGTCTTTGATGGAGTCGTTTTTCAGCATCACGTTCAGGGCACGAACGAAAGCGATGGTTGTAGAGATTTCTTTCTTCTGCTCTTCCAGCAGTTGAGCGAAATCAGACAACGCAGGCATTTCCAGCTTCTGTGTGAACTTTGGCAGACGGGTCGGCAGGTAGCCTTTCAGCGCAGCACGACGCTCATGCAGGTATTTGTATTCTGCAGAGTCTTTTTCCAGAGTGATATACGGCAGTTTTTCCAGATTTTCATCGGAAACTGGCACGCTGAAACGATCACGGATATAGCGCACGCCATCCATGTTCATTTTCTTCACCTGGTGCGCAATGTTTTTACCTTCGGCCGCATCACCCATGCCATAACCTTTGATGGTATGCGCAAGGATTACGGTAGGCTGGCCTTTGGTGTTCTGTGCTTTGCTCAGCGCTGCAAAGACTTTCTTCGGATCATGACCACCACGGTTCAGTGCCCAGATTTCGTCGTCGGTCATGTCTTTGACCAGAGCAGCGGTTTCAGGGTAACGACCGAAGAAGTGTTCACGAACGTATTTACCGTCACGGGATTTGAAGGTCTGGTAGTCGCCGTCCACGGTTTCGTTCATCAGTTGGATCAGTTTGCCGCTGGTATCTTTACGCAGCAGAGCATCCCAACGATCGCCCCAAATCACTTTGATCACGTTCCAGCCAGCGCCTGCAAAGATGCCGTCCAGTTCGTTGATGATTTTGCCGTTGCCGGTCACCGGGCCATCAAGACGCTGCAAGTTACAGTTGATGATGAAGCACAGGTTGTCCAGTTTCTCACGGGTCGCGATGGTGATCGCCCCTTTGGATTCTGGTTCGTCCATTTCACCGTCGCCCAGGAACGCGTAAACACGCTGCGCGGAGGTGTCTTTCAGACCGCGGTGTTCCAGGTACTTCAGGAATTTAGCCTGATAGATTGCACCGATCGGACCCAGACCCATGGAAACGGTCGGGAACTGCCAGAATTCAGGCATCAGTTTAGGGTGCGGATAAGAAGACAGACCTTTACCGTGAACTTCCTGACGGAAATTGTTCATCTGGTCTTCGGTCAGGCGGCCTTCAAGGAAAGCACGCGCGTACACGCCCGGAGAGATGTGGCCCTGGAAGTACACCAGATCGCCGCCGTCATTCTCATTACGCGCACGGAAGAAGTGGTTGAAGCAAACTTCATACACGGTCGCAGAAGACTGGAAGGAAGCCATATGACCGCCCAGTTCCAGGTCTTTCTTAGAGGCGTGCAGAACGGTCATGATCGCATTCCAGCGGATTGCGGTACGAATATTACGTTCCAGCTCCAGGTTACCCGGGTATTGCGGTTCGTCTTCAACAGCGATGGTATTGACGTAGTTACGGCTGGCTGCACCAGCAGCGACGCTTACGCCGCCCTTGCGCGCTTCACTCAGAACCTGATCGATCAGGAACTGTGCACGCTCAACACCTTCTTCACGGATGACCGATTCGATCGCTTGTAGCCAGTCGCGAGTTTCGATCGGATCCACGTCATTATTTACACGTTCTGACATGGTGCTTTTCCTTATCTGTATCTAATACGTTGGTTTATCTGGAGCCTGTCTTCCTGCGCTCTTTCTACAACACTCTTCGTCACGAACAAAACGCACGAAGACAGGCCCGTCATGTAGTTGCCGTGAGCCCTCAAATGAAGGCTCTAAAAATTAATCCCGAAGGTTAACTTTCATCTTTTCGTTGCTGGAGCCGTCGTAAAGACCGATCCCGCCGGGTGTGTTCCCGGCTGAGATCCAGCAAAACTTCTTCAATGAACGCCAGGTGACGGTGTGATGCGGCACGCGCTATTTCTGGTTCCCGTGCAACAATCGCCTCGAAAATACTGGCGCGGTGGTTGCTTACCGTGGCCAGCATTTCCCGGCGTGAGTAAAGCAATTCAAAGTTCTGTCGAACGTTCTTCTCAAGCATCGGTCCCATACAACGGACCAGATGCAGCAGCACCACATTATGCGCTGCTTCTGTTACAGCGACCTGATACTGCATAACCGCATCGGCTTCTGCGTCCAGATCTCCGCTGTCTTGTGCGGTCTGAATGACCACATGGCAATCGCGAATACGCTGCAAATCTTCCTCTGTGCCACGAAGCGCCGCGTAATACGCAGCGATCCCTTCAAGGGCATGTCGTGTTTCAAGGAGATCGAATTGTGATTCAGGATGGTCGGCCAGTAACTCAGCCAGCGGGTCACTCACGCTTTGCCACAGATTACTTTGGACGAAAGTACCACCACCCTGGCGGCGCAGGAGTAGTCCCTTCCCTTCGAGGCTTTGGATTGCCTCACGCAGAGAAGGTCGCGAAACATCAAACTGTTTGGCCAGTTCGCGTTCTGGCGGAAGCTTTTCCCCGGGTCTCAAGGTGCCTTCGAGGATCAGGAACTCAAGTTGCTGCTCGATCACATCGGATAACTTAGGCTGTCGGATTTTGCTGTAAGCCATATCTGTGCTGTTCTCTGCGAGTAGCGACTCTGTAAGTTGCCGGAGTCAATTGGTAATACCAATTTAAAAAACGTGGCCGTAAAGTAACAAAGTATTCACCTTGTGTCCATATGGCTACCCAGTAAATGCGTCGACCCCGCACATTTTAACAAATTCTTATCATCTCTCGATTTTTCTCTGCGTCAGATCACATTTTTTAGATCCTGAACAAATTTCCAGCCAATTTGGCTATTTGTTATGCAGATGACGCATAAACCCCGTGCAAACTTTTGCGCATAACATTATTCTTGCCCGAACGGTAGATGATGCTGATTTTTAGGCACAATTCAGCCGTAAATAATTAGATACAAAAAGTGTAATTATCGCCTTACATCCTGCCTAACATACAGAATGTTATGGCTTTTGCCCCAATGACAGAGGACAGGTAAATGGTTGATCAACAAAAAGGCGAAGAGCTGAAGCGCGGCCTGAAAAACCGTCATATTCAGTTGATCGCGCTGGGGGGGGCTGTCGGAACAGGTCTGTTTCTGGGCAGCGCCTCCGTCATCCAGTCCGCGGGCCCTGGGATTATTCTTGGCTACGCTATCGCTGGATTTATTGCATTTTTAATTATGCGTCAGTTGGGTGAAATGGTGGTTGAAGAGCCGGTCGCCGGGTCATTCAGCCATTTTGCCTATAAATACTGGGGCGGATTTGCCGGTTTTGCTTCCGGCTGGAATTACTGGGTGCTTTACGTTCTGGTCGCGATGGCTGAACTGACAGCAGTCGGTAAGTACATTCAGTTCTGGTGGCCGGAGATCCCAACCTGGGCTTCAGCGGCCGTTTTCTTTGTGGTGATTAACGCCATCAACCTGACCAACGTAAAAGTGTTCGGGGAAATGGAGTTTTGGTTTGCGATCATTAAAGTGGTTGCCGTTGTCGCCATGATTCTGTTCGGCGGATGGTTACTGTTTAGTGACACCGCAGGCCCGCAGGCCACAGTTCGTAACCTGTGGGAACAAGGCGGTTTCCTGCCTCACGGAATGACCGGGCTGGTGATGATGATGGCTATCATCATGTTCTCGTTCGGTGGTCTTGAGCTGGTCGGTATTACTGCAGCAGAAGCGGATAATCCTGAAGTCAGCATTCCGAAAGCAACCAACCAGGTTATCTACCGCATCCTGATTTTCTATGTGGGCTCACTGGCGGTTCTGCTTTCGCTGATGCCATGGACCCGCGTCGGGCCAGACACCAGCCCGTTTGTTCTGATTTTCCATGATCTGGGTGATGCGCTGGTCGCCAACGCTCTTAACGTGGTTATCCTGACAGCGGCATTGTCGGTTTATAACAGCTGCGTTTACTGCAACAGCCGCATGCTGTTTGGTCTGGCTCAGCAAGGCAACGCGCCAAAAGCCTTGCTCAATGTCGACAAGCGCGGCGTTCCGGTGGCATCAATCCTCGTGTCTGCCGTGACCACTGCACTTTGCGTACTGATTAACTACCTGATGCCGGGCGAAGCTTTCGGCCTGCTGATGGCGCTGGTGGTTTCCGCACTGGTAATCAACTGGGCGATGATCAGCCTCGCACACATCAAATTCCGTCAGGCGAAACGTCGTGAGGGTGTGGAAACCAAGTTCAAAGCGCTGCTTTATCCGCTGGGCAACTACATCTGCCTGCTGTTCATGGCCGCAATCCTGGTGATTATGGCGATCACGCCGGGCATGGCGATTTCCGTCTGGCTGATCCCTGTCTGGCTGGTCATTCTTGGTGTGGGTTACTGGATCAAAAATCAGCAAAACGGAAAATCGGTCAACGCATAATCTTCCGATTTTAAACCGCTAAAAACGTAAAGCGCCCCGGCTAAGTTTCACTTACCGGGGCGCTTTGTTATATGCGTCACAGTTTGTCCGACATGACCAAATCGTCCATCTTCATGACTCTTACCTCCTGACTCCTCTTCGCCTCTCCAGCCAATACTCAACGCTATCAAACAGTTTTTTAACAACTCACCTTTTCAACCAATAGCCGGAGAACATCCATGAAGGAAGGCGCGCTGTCGTTCAAAGAGAAAGTAGCGTACGGAATGGGAGATGCGGGCTGCAATATGATTGGCGGTGCCATCATGCTGTTTCTCAATTATTTCTATACCGACGTGTTCGGCCTGGCACCCGCGCTGGTCGGCGTACTGTTGCTGTCGGTGCGCATTATCGACGCCGTCACCGACCCGATAATGGGGGCAATTGCTGACCGCACCACCACCCGCTGGGGCCGGTTCCGCCCGTATCTGTTATGGATATCGGTGCCCTACGTTCTGTTTAGCGTGCTGATGTTTACCACGCCAGAGTGGAGCTACAACAGCAAAGTTATCTATGCTTTTGTCACTTATTTTCTGATGTCGCTGACCTATACTGCCATCAACATTCCGTATTGCTCGCTCGGCGGCGTGATTACCGCCGACCCGCACGAGCGCGTCGCATGCCAGTCTTATCGCTTCTTTATGGTCGGTATTGCCACACTGATTTTGTCATCCACCCTGCTGCCCATGGCCGATTTCTTTGGGGGGGCGGACAAAGCCAAAGGCTACCAGATGTCTATGGGCGTCATGGCGATCATCGCACTGTTTATGTTCCTGTTCTGCTTCAGCTCAGTGAAAGAACGCATCCAGCCTGCCGTACCGTCCAAACACGCCTTAAAATCTGACCTGAAAGATGTATGGAAAAACGACCAGTGGGTTCGCATTCTGCTGCTGACTTTTTGCAACGTCTGCCCCGGCTTTATCCGCATGGCGGCCACCATGTATTACGTTACCTGGGTGATGGAAAAATCGACGTCATTCGCCAGTATGTTTATCAGCCTCGGCGTGGTCGGCATGATGATTGGCAGTGCGCTGGCGAAACCGCTGACGGACAAATACTGCAAACTGAAAGTCTTCTTCTGGGCCAATATCATTCTGACCATTTTCTCCTGCGGATTCTATTTCCTCGACCCGCACGCCACCACGCTTATCCTGATTGCTTACTTTGTTCTGAACATCATGCATCAGCTCCCTTCCCCGCTGCACTGGTCGCTGATGGCCGACGTGGATGACTATGGTGAATGGAAAACTGGTAAACGCGTCACCGGGATCAGCTTCTCCGGCAACCTGTTCTTCCTCAAATGCGGGCTGGCCGTGGCCGGTGCGATGGTCGGATTCCTGCTCTCCGCTTACGGCTACAACGCCGGTGCGGCGCAGCAAAGTGACCATGCAATCAACGGGATTGTGCTGCTGTTTACCGTTATTCCCGGCGTCGGTTATCTCATTACGGCGGGGGTTGTACGCTTACTGAAAGTGGATCGTGAAACCATGCGGACGATTCAGGCTGACCTGGAAATTCGCCGCCGCAACTACCGCGAACTCAATGAATATCATGATGAAAAACAGGCGCAGGAGCCTGCCTCTGCCCCCCTTCACAGCAAGGAGCTGAAACATGAGTAATTACCCGAATCCGCTGATCGAACAGCGCGCGGATCCTCATATCTGGCTGCACAGCGATGGCCACTATTACTTTATTGCCTCGGTTCCGGAATATGACCGGCTCGAAATCCGGCGTTCGTCAACGCTGACGGGGCTGGCCGACGCACCTGCCACTGTGGTCTGGCATAAACCCGATGCCGGCCCGATGAGCGCACTGATTTGGGCGCCTGAACTGCATTTCATCGGCGGTAAATGGGTTATTTATTACGCGGCTGCGCCTTCACAGGACATCGTTGATGGCTTATTCCAGCACCGAATGTATGCGCTGGTGTGTGAAGATGCCGATCCACTGTCAGGGGAATGGGTGGAGAAAGGCCGGATTCAGACGCCAATCGACAGTTTCTCGCTTGATGCAACGCACTTTGAACATCAGGGAAAAAGCTATTATCTGTGGGCGCAAAAAGACCCGGCTATTCGGGGTAACTCTAATTTGTACATTGCCGAAATGGAGGATCCGTGGACGCTGAAATCACCGCCCGTCATGCTCAGCAAACCTGAACTGGACTGGGAAATTATCGGCTTTTGGGTAAATGAAGGCCCGGCAGTGATTAAGCACGGCGATAAGATTTTCATTACTTATTCCGCCAGCGCGACCGATGAAAATTACTGTATCGGGCTGCTCTCGGCAGACACCGGCAGCAATCTGCTCGACGCAGCTGCGTGGCATAAATCGCCACGACCGGTATTCACCACACATAAGCAGAACAGGCAGTTTGGCCCCGGTCACAACAGCTTTACGCGCAACGAACAGGGCGAAGACGTGCTGGTTTACCATGCCCGAAATTACACTGAAATTGAGGGCGACCCGCTGTATGACCCGAACCGTCATACCCGGATTAAAACCTTCGTCTGGGGCGAAAACGGGCTACCGGATTTTGGTGTTCCCGGGCCAGATAACCGCCCGCTGACGTTGCAGAAAAACACTGTGCAATAAAAAACAAAAAGCCCGGCAACAGAAATGTGCCGGGCTTTTCAATTTTCACTTCGCGATAATCACGTCTTAAATCAGTGCGCCGTAAATCGTCAAAAGTGCCACAACGACCAGAATAATCATGGTGACTTTACGTGCCAGACTTACTGCGGCGCGAGGCGTTTGTACGGGATCCAAATGCGGATCACGCGCCAGAGAGAACTGTGCAAGCCGCGTCAGCACCTGATATTGCGAAGAATGAATATCACCCAATGACGCAAACCACGCCGGTAAGGCTTTTTCGCCGTGCCCGAGCAGTGCATACGCCGCACCGGCAAGGCGAACAGGGATCCAGTCAAGAACATGCAGCAGGCTGTCGACACCGGACTGTGAGCGTTTGAGCGGCGTCATGTGACGCGCCAGCCATGTCTGGTAGCCACGCAGAACGGCATATCCGCCCAGCGCGACAGGCCCAAACGGGCCACAGACCACAAACCAAAACAGTGGCCCCAGATAGTAACGGTAGTTGATCCACAAGAGCGCGTTTTGCAGTTCTCTCAAACGAGCTTCTTCCGTGCAATCACTCGGTAATCCGTGGATCAGCGCCAGCTCTTCCGCCATTTCTTTACAGGCATCCGTATCCCCCTGACGGGCTGATTTAAGATAGGCACGGTAATGCTTACGTTTGATCCCGGCGCCAATGCACAGCAGGCACAAAATCACCCAGATAACGAGGGACGGTACACCAAAAAACGCCCCGTGCAGGGCTCGCAGAATGCCCCAAATAACGGCCATCCAGACAATCATGATCGCCAGCGTTTTGACTAAAGAAGTCTGCCGCCCGCGGCGGAATATGATCTCAAACCGATGATCCAACTGCCAGTGCTCACCCAGTTTGAACAATCGTTCCCAGGCCAGTACCAGCAGCAAAGTAAATAACGTCATCGCCTATCACTCTCTCTACATATTCTTAAAACAATAACCGGCGACCTTTCACTCACTGGTCAGAGGGTTCATTTTGCCCTACCGGCGATGCTAACAGCTTGCGATAAAATGCCCAGTCGAACTCAGGGCCGGGATCGGTTTTGCGCCCAGGAGCAATATCGCTGTGCCCGGTAATGGCATCCAGACTAATCGGATAGTGCTTAATTAACAAGCGGGTAACCTCCGCAAGGCTGTAATACTGCGCCTCAGTAAAAGGCACAAAATCGGTGCCTTCCAGCTCAATACCAATCGAGAAATCATTGCAGCGTTCACGCCCGCCCCATGTCGAAACTCCGGCATGCCAGGCGCGTTTATCAAACGGAACATACTGAACAATTTCGCCATCCCGGCGAATCAGGCAATGTGCCGCCACACGCAACTGGTGGATCCCTTCAAAGTAAGGATCATCCTGCGGATCCAGCATGCCGGTAAATAGTTGATCAATATAAGGGCCACCGAACTTTCCGGGCGGCAGGCTGATGTTATGGATAACCAGCAAAGACGGGATCTCATCGTCAGGGCGGAGATCAAAATGGGGGGAAACAACCTGCCGTGCTCCGGCAATCCAGCCATGTTCTAAGTGCATCAAAGGCCTCAATGATGTGCTTGTGTGGTACTTATCACAGCAACAGGGTAGCATGTTTTTTTGTCCTTCTTATCCGCCATTTCGGAGTATTTGTATGTCCACACGCAGCTACAGCCCTGAAAGTCGCCGCGCACAGTTACTCGAACGTATTCAGCATGATATCCCTGCCACTGTCACTCAGGCGCTTGGCGAAGACCTCGGGGGCGAGGCCAACGCCAACAATGACTTAACCGCACAACTTCTGCCGCAGGATAAAGAAGCGAACGCGACGATCATCACCCGTGAAGCCGGTATTTTTTGCGGCCAGCGCTGGCTGGATGAAGTCTTCCACCAACTGGCCGGTGATAAAGTTTCGGTAAAATGGCACGTCAAAGACGGCGACGTCGTTTCTGAAAATCAGAAATTGTGTGAACTGACCGGTTCTGCCCGCATGCTGCTGACTGGCGAACGCACCGCACTGAATTTCGTCCAGACGCTTTCAGGTGTCGCTACCGAAGTAAATCACTATGTGAAAATCCTAGAAGGCACCCAAACCCGGCTGCTGGATACGCGAAAAACCTTACCGGGGCTGCGTACGGCGCTGAAATATGCCGTCCTGTGCGGTGGCGGAAGCAATCACCGTCTTGGCCTGGCCGATGCATTTCTTATCAAAGAAAACCACATTATTGCCTGCGGCTCGATTAAAGCTGCTGTAGAACGCGCATTGTGGATCCACGCGGATGTTCCTGTTGAAGTAGAAGTGGAATCACTCGACGAACTCCAGCAGGCGCTGGATGCCAGCGCTGATATTATCATGCTCGACAACTTCACCGTCCCTATGATGCGTGAAGGCGTTGCTCTGACCGCAGGCCGCGCTCTGCTTGAAGTCTCCGGAAACGTTACAGAAAAAACACTGCGTGAATTCGCTGAAACGGGCGTGGATTACATTTCCGTAGGCGCACTGACCAAGCATGTCCGCGCAATGGATCTCTCAATGCGTTTTAGCTGATCACATTTCTGCGCTATTGCCCCTGAACTCCATTTCGGGGGCAACACGACTTCTTTCCGGTCTATTTCATCTTGCCGAGCTACCCTCCCACTCATCACTTCTGACCGCCAGCCTCTTTTGCATTGACCTTTCATTGCTGCGAGACATGCCGCAAAAATTTTGACGTGCTTGCCGTCTCCGGTAAAGACCGTGGAAGGCATAATGGAAAACTCATCAAAGGCGCTGGAAGAAAATTTCTTCCCCATTTAGTTTGCTGCCGAGCAACAAACACGCAGCCCTATAAATGGAGAACGCCATGCACCGGCAACAAGGATTTACCCTCATTGAACTGATGGTCGTGATCGCGATTATTGCGATCCTAAGCGCCATCGGTATCCCCGCCTATCAAAGCTATATCCAGAAAGCAGCGATGACCGACATGCTGCAAGCGATGGTGCCCTACAAAACTGGTGTCGAATTATGTGTGATCGATGCGGGGGCGTTGACAGGTTGCAACGCCGGGAGTCAGGGGATCCCGGCTGCTGCCACCAGCCGTTACGTCAGCCTGATACAAGTGAACTCAGGTGTTATTTCACTCACCGGCCAGCAGGCGTTGAGTGGCCTGATGGTGTTGATGACACCGGTTCTCGACAATCAGGCAGGCGGCATTATCTGGAGCCGAAATTGTACAAACGCCAGCAATACGTCAATGGTCGAAGCCTGTGAAAGCGTTTTCCGCTTTGATACCTCAGGGGCGCCAAAATGAGTGATATGCCACTTAACCCTTTTGCACAAAAAGGGCTGCAGAATGAAGACGCACTCGAAGCACTTTGCCAGCGCTACAAAGCCGTTATCTTGCATCGAGACAGCCAGACAATTCATGTTGCCTGTCACGAAGCGGAACCAGAAACGGAAGCGTTAGGCAACATGCTGCGTTTTGCCACTGGCCTTAAAGTTCAGCTCGAACGCTGGCCACAAGCACGTCTGGAACAAGTCATAGAAAAAGGGAGCCCGCAGGTAAAGGAGCAAATATCAGCAGAAACCTCCCAGGTATCTTCAGGAATTGACGCTAATAATGAGCTGAGTGACCAAAGCGATGCCCCCGTGATTAACATTCTCAATCAGATATTGAGACAGGCGATCCTCCGCAGGGCTTCTGACATACATTTTGAGCCTTACGAACACAGTTTTAGGGTACGAATACGGATTGATGGAGTCTTGCAGGAACTATCTGGCCCTGAATTTTCAATGGCTCCCAGCGTGTGCGCGCGGCTGAAAATTATGGGGCAACTCAACGTTGCTGAACGCAGATTGCCGCAAGATGGGCAGCTTTCGGTCATGCTGCAAAATCAACGTTATTCAATGCGTGTTTCCTCCCTGCCCACACTGCATGGAGAAAAAATAGTATTGCGCATTTTGCACATGGCTCAGCAAGATCTGCCAATGTCACAGTTGGGATTTACGCTGAGGGATTTGGAATATTTCAGAGCTGCACTCAAACACCCGCAAGGGCTGATTCTGGTCACCGGTCCGACAGGGAGTGGGAAAACGGTGACACTTTACAGTGGATTACGAGACCTGAATGCCATTTCTCGCAATATTTGCAGTGTGGAGGATCCTGTCGAAATTCCAGTTAGCGGTATCAATCAAACTCAAATCAACAGCAAAACAGATCTCAGCTTTGCCAGTGTGCTGCGCGCAATGCTACGACAGGATCCCGATGTAATTATGGTCGGTGAGATTAGGGATAAAGAGACTGCGGAAATCGCGGTGAAAGCAGCCCAAACCGGGCATCTGGTACTTTCAACGTTGCATACTAATTCGACTTGCGAAACGCTGATCCGGCTTCGGCAAATGGGCATTGAAGGCTTTCACATCGCAGCCAGTTTGCGTCTTGTGATTGCTCAACGTCTGGTGCGTAAACTCTGCCCGCATTGCAGGAAGCCGCATATCTCACTGGTTGAAAAAACGCCCGATGGTCAGGGCGGACATATGCAACTGTGGCTCCCTTCAGGCTGCCACCAATGTTTTTCCGGCTATTACGGCCGAATCGGAATTTATGAAATCCTGAACGTCACTCCGCGCTTACAGCAGGCACTGGTGGCAGAGGCAAATGTTAATGAACTTAGCAAAATAGCCCGGGAGCAAGGGCAAAAAACCTTGCAGGAAGCGGGGATGCTACTGGTGGAACAAGGAATCACATCTCTTGAGGAACTCTATCGTGTCACCGGTGAAGAAGGTGCTGGTGCATGAAAGAAGCGACAGCACTTTCTTACAAATGGCGGCTTTACCAGTGGCAGGCTATTGACCCCTCCGGGTGCATCCAGCAAGGCAACATCATTGAGCAGAATAAAAAAAACATTTATCAGGAGCTTTTTACTGCGGGTTTACAACCGCTAAACATCCGGATGAAGCAACGTCTGACAAAACGCTTCTGGAAAAACCAGGAGCGCGTGGCCTTTGTCAGACAACTTTCAACACTCTTACAGGCGGGCCTGCCGCTGGTTAATAGTTTGACGTTACTGGCGAATGAGCACTCAAAACCGGCATGGCATTGCGTATTGTCAAATATCGCCAAAGGAGTCAGGGAAGGGAAACCTTTATCAGAGATGATTTTGGTTTATCCGGACGTTTTCCCAGATATCTACCCACAAATAATTTCAATTGGTGAACTGACCGGTCAGCTGGACAAGTGCTGTTTACAGCTGGCAACCCAGCAGGAACAACAGATGGCGCTTAGGGTAAAAGTGAAAAAGGCACTGCGTTATCCGCTAATCGTCAGCGTCATAGCCACAATAGTTACTCTGTTGATGCTGACTTTAGTTCTGCCTGAATTTGCTAAAATCTATGCTTCTTTTGATGCCGAACTTCCCTGGTTTACACGCATGCTGATTAACACATCCGATGTTCTAATTCACATTGGCCCATGGCTGGCAGGAATTGTGTCGCTCTGCTGTTTTGGCTATTTGCGAAAACTACATCCGCACCCGCGTTGGAAACTGCGTGAACAAATGTTATTACTCAGATTACCACTGGCTTCACGACTGGTTACAGACAGTTGCCTCAGCCAGATCTTTCAGACACTGGCAATGACACAACAGGCAGGAATGACATTGATTTCAGGCCTGGCCGCAGCATCTTCTTCAATCTCCAATCTTCATTTTCAAGCATCCCTGATCCAGATACGTGAGCAAATTATGCAAGGAGTCCCTTTGCATAAAGCCTTTACCGGATCCCCCAGATTCCCGGCTTTGTGTCATCAACTGATAAAAATAGGTGAAGAGTCAGGTTCTTTGGATGATCTGATGCTCAAGCTTGCACATTTGCATAATGAAAAAGCCAATTCGCTGGCGGATACGTTATCTCAGACGATTGAGCCGGTACTGATGGCGGTAATGGGGGTAATTGTTGGCGGGCTAGTCATTGCGATGTATTTGCCCATTTTTCAGCTGGGCTCAGTAATGGGATGACGGTGGCGCGGGCAAAATAAAGGCGGCGAAAATACGTTCCGCCGCGGGTCATTTTTCCGGTTTATTTAGTGCCGAACAGGCGGTTTTCCTGCTCTGCGACACGAATAAAGGTAGTACGTTTTGTCAGCTCTTTGAGGCGTTCTGCACCGACATAGGTACAGGCAGAACGCAGGCCGCCAAGAATGTCGCGCACAGTATTCTCAACCGGGCCACGCAAAGGCAGTTTTACGGTTTTGCCTTCCGCAGCGCGATATTCGGCGACACCGCCAACGTGGCGTTTCATGGCAGATTCTGAGCTCATGCCGTAGAAGAGCATAAATTTCTCGCCATTTTCTTCAACAACGGTGCCTTCACATTCTTCGTGTGCTGCCAGCATACCGCCAAGCATCACGAAGTCTGCACCGCCGCCAAAAGCTTTCGCTACATCGCCAGGAACTGCACAACCGCCGTCACTGACGATTTGCCCGCCCAGCCCGTGAGCGGCATCTGCGCATTCGATAACGGCAGAAAGTTGCGGGTAGCCCACACCGGTTTTCACACGGGTAGTACATACCGACCCCGGGCCGATACCAACTTTAACGATATCTGCGCCGGAGAGAATCAGCTCTTCGACCATTTCGCCCGTGACCACATTACCGGCGCAAATAACTTTGTCCGGGCAGGCTTCACGAACACGTTGCAAGAAACCAACGAAATGTTCGGAATAACCGTTAGCGACGTCAAGGCAGACAAATTTCAGCAGCGGACAAAGTGCGAGAATTCGCAGTGTTTTCACAAAATCAGCTTCAGACGTCCCGGTTGATACCATCACATTTCGTAATACTGACTCGTCAGCGGAAGTGATAAAAGCCTGCCATTGTTCGACGCTGTAATGTTTGTGTACTGCAGTCAGCAAACCAAAGGACGCTAATACCGTTGCCATGCGAAAAGTACCCACAGTGTCCATATTGGCAGCGATAATCGGGGTGCCGGACCAGCTGATACCAGAGTGTTTGAATGTGAATGTGCGTTCCAGTTCAACTTCGGAACGGCTTTTGAGAGTGGAGCGTTTAGGGCGGATAAGTACGTCTTTAAAACCTAATTTCAAATCTTCTTCAATACGCATTACGGTTTTGTCCTGGTTTGGCGACGGATCGCTAGGGCATACAAAAAATTTTAGACACCCTTTCCAGTGGTTTTATCATACACAGGAAAATGACAACGGCAAGATGGCTTTTATAACGCACATCACAGACTTTTGATTGCACTGATGAATAATTTTCCGCATCAAAACCAAGACGACGGCGGCTTGCACTTACTCATAATCTCTTTATCATTTACCTGACTAATTTTATCAGAGCGCCCGTATGAGCTATATCGTTGCATTGACCGGAGGTATCGGTAGCGGTAAGAGTACCGTTGCTGAAAGCTTTGCCCAACATGGAATAACCATTGTCGATGCAGATATTATTGCCCGCCAGGTCGTTGCTCCGGGTGAACAGGCGTTGGAGGAACTGGTCAAAAAATTTGGCAAAAGTATTATTCTTGGCGATGGCTCGCTGAACCGTCCGGCATTGCGGGAGCGCATCTTTAGTCATCCGCTTGAAAAAGAGTGGGTTAATAAATTATTGCACCCTATTATTCATGCCCGGACGCAGCAACTCATTGCACTGGCGGATACGCCTTATGTGCTTTGGGTCGTCCCATTGCTGCTTGAAAATGGATTACAAACGCAGGCCGATCGCGTTCTGGTGGTGGACGTCGAGCCACACATTCAGCTTTCCCGCACTATGCTGCGTGACGGCGTTGACCGCCAGCAAGCTGAAAATATTATTGCCGCGCAGGTAAGCCGTGAAAAACGCCTGGCCTGCGCAGATGACGTTATTGATAACAGCGGAGATCCCCATATGATCGAACCGCGTGTAGCCCAATTACATCGCCTTTATCTGAAACTGGCGGCGGGCGAAAACAGACAGGATATTGCTGAGCATGACTGATGTAGCTGCAACCGTTCTTTTTGAACATCCTCTGAATGAAAAAATGCGTACCTGGTTGCGTATCGAATTTCTGCTACAGCAGATGCATGCTAATGCACAAATCACTGCTGCGGCTTCGGCACTCCTGTTTTTCCGCACTGCGTCTGACTTGCTGGACGTGCTGGAACGTGGAGAAGTCCGCACCGATTTGCTGAAAGAGCTGGAACGTCAGCAACAGAAATTATCTCAATGGCAGGATGTTCCGGGTGTGGATCCATCACGGATTGACGGATTGCGTTCCGAACTAAAACAGTGTGCCTCTGTGCTGATGAAAGCACCGAGAATTGGACAGGCACTGAAAGAAGATCGTCTGATTGCGCTGGTTCGACAGCGCCTGAGTATTCCCGGTGGTTGTTGCAGTTTTGATTTACCGACGCTGCATATCTGGCTGCATCTGGCACAATCCCAGCGTGACAATGAAGTTCAGAACTGGCTTGAAGCACTGGCGCCACTCAACAACTCGCTCACCATGGTACTGGGTTTAATTCGCCAGTCCGGCGCTTTCCGTAACCAAATCAGCCTGAATGGCTTTTTCCAGGATAACGCAGAAGGCGCAGACCTGTTACGCTTGCGCCTCTCGATGGAAAACCAGCTTTACCCGCAAGTTTCCGGGCACAAAACCCGTTATGCCATTCGTTTCTTACCACTCGACAGCGAACATGGCGTGGTTCCGGCACGACTGAATTTTGAACTTGCCTGCTGCTAGGAGTTGCAAATGGATCCCGAAATTATTGAAGTAAATTGCCCGACTTGTAACAAAACAGTTGTCTGGGGCGAAGAAAGCCCTTACCGCCCTTTTTGTTCGAAACGCTGTCAGCTTATCGATCTCGGCGAGTGGGCAGATGAAGAAAAACGCATTCCGAGCAAAGGGGATGTGAACGATCTGGACGAGTGGAGCGAAGAAGAGATTTAACGCTGGCATTCAGTAACGATAAAAGGGGCATAGCCCCTTTTTTTGTGAACAATCTCATTCTCAAATCATCAGAGTTGGCTGTTTTTAAGCGCGTTCACGATGGCTTCGTTGGCAGGAGGAAACTCTTCCGCTTTCAGTTCGGACTGTTTAACCCAGCGCTTTGGTTGTCCTTCTTTTCCATATGGCTCGCCCTGCCATTCTTCCACCAAAAAGAAGTAAAGCGTGATAATACGATCCGGAAACCGGTGTTCAAGGGTTTTCAGCAACACGGGCGCTTCTGCGTCAATACCCACTTCTTCCTGCAACTCACGAATAACAGCCTGCTCAGGCGTCTCGCCAGCTTCGATTTTACCGCCCGGAAATTCCCAAAAACCCGCCATGTGCGATGACGCATCACGCTGAGTGATAAAGATTTCTTTAGCTGAATTCCGGATAATACCGGCTGCGATATTCAGTTGTTTAAGCGTCACTTTTCCACCTATTGACTGACTGTAATGACTATCTTATATAAGAATTTTTAGACAAAAATAAAGGCGGTGATTAGCCGCCTTTTAGATTAACACGATGACTTAGCCTGAGATCTTACTTTTGCAGGCGGCCATGGCATTGTTTGTATTTTTTGCCTGAACCACATGGGCAGAGATCGTTACGACCCACTTTGCGCTCGCCGGATGCGGCAAGTCGTGCAGCTTCAGCCACTTCAATTTCCTGCTGATCCTGATGGCTTAGCTGCTGCTGGCGGGCCAGATGCTCGGCTTCTTCGCGGCGCTGAATCTCCATTGCTTCAATTTCTTCAGGCATACGAACCTGAACTTTACTCAGCACGCTGACCACTTCATATTTAAGTGATTCCAGCATGGCGGCAAACATAGCAAAGGATTCGCGTTTGTATTCCTGCTTAGGATCTTTCTGCGCATAGCCACGTAAATGGATACCCTGACGCAGATAGTCCATCGCTGCCAGATGTTCTTTCCACAGGGAATCAAGCGTTTGCAGCATCACACCTTTCTCGAAGTTACGCATCATTTCTGCGCCAACTATTTCTTCTTTACGGGCGTAAGATTCTTTCGCGATTTCCATAATACGTTCGCGCAGGGTTTCTTCATGCAGTTCAGGCTCTTTATCCAGCCATTCTGCAATCGGCATTTCCAGCTCGAAGTCTTTTTTCAGGCGTTCTTCCAGGCCCTGCACATCCCACATTTCTTCCAAAGACTGCGGTGGAATGTAACTGTCGATAGTCGCTTTAAACACGTCCTCACGGATGCTGGCGATGGTTTCGCTCACGTCGGACACATCCAGCAATTCGTTACGCTGGCTGTAGATCGCGCGACGCTGATCGCTGGCAACATCATCATATTCCAGCAATTGCTTACGAATATCAAAGTTACGGCTTTCAACTTTACGCTGAGCATTGGCAATCGCTTTGGTCACCCAAGGATGCTCAATCGCTTCGCCCGGTTTCATACCCAGTTTACGCATCATGCTCGACACACGGTCAGAAGCAAAAATGCGCATCAGGGCATCTTCCATGGACAGATAGAAGCGGGATGAACCGGCATCACCCTGGCGACCTGCACGGCCACGCAACTGGTTATCGATACGGCGAGATTCGTGACGCTCGGTACCGATAATATGCAAACCACCGGAAGCCAATACGGCATCGTGACGAATCTGCCATGCCGCTTTAATTTCAGCGATTTTCTCGTCGGTGGCTTCTTCGCCCAGGTTTTCAACTTCAACCTGCCAGCTGCCGCCCAGCACGATATCCGTACCACGGCCGGCCATGTTGGTGGCGATGGTTACCGCGCTCGGCTGGCCCGCCTGTGCGACGATATCTGCTTCTTTTGCGTGGAACTTGGCGTTCAGCACGCTGTGCGCGATGCCTGCTTTAGTCAGTTCGTTGGAAACGACTTCGGATTTCTCAATCGAAATAGTCCCCACCAGAACCGGCTGGCCTTTGGCAGTACACTGACGGATATCTTCGATAATCGCGCCAATTTTTTCCATTTCGGTCATGTACACCAGGTCGGCCATGTCTTTTCGCACCATAGGGCGGTTCGTTGGCACAACGATGGTATCCAGCTTGTAGATGGAGCTGAATTCGAACGCTTCAGTATCCGCAGTACCGGTCATACCGGCCAGTTTTTCATACAGACGGAAGTAGTTCTGGAAGGTGATAGAAGCCAGCGTCTGGTTTTCGTTTTGAATATCGACGCCTTCTTTCGCTTCCACTGCCTGATGCAAGCCATCAGACCAGCGGCGCCCCTGCATGGTACGACCGGTGTGTTCGTCAACGATGATAACTTCACCGTCTTTCACGATGTAATCGACATCGCGGGTGAACAGCACGTGCGCACGCAGTGCGGCGGTCACGTGATGCATCAGCATAATGTTGGTCGGGGAATACAGAGATTCGCCCTCTTCCATGATGCCTGCATCAACCAGCATTTCTTCAATCAGAACCAGGCCACGTTCGGTCAGATGAACCTGACGCGCTTTTTCGTCCACAGAGAAGTGGCCTTCACCCTGGAAGGTGTCGGAGTCTTCTTTTTCCTGACGGATCAGTTTAGGGATCAGTTTGTCAACGCGGGTGTACATTTCTGAACTGTCTTCTGCCGGACCGGAAATGATCAGCGGAGTACGTGCTTCATCGATCAGGATGGAGTCAACCTCATCCACCAGCGCGTAATGCAGTTTACGCTGAACGCGTTCTTCCGGGCTGAAAGCCATGTTATCGCGCAGGTAGTCAAAGCCGTATTCGTTGTTTGTACCGTAAGTGATGTCGGCAGCGTAAGCAGCGCGCTTAGCCGGAGAAGGCATGCCCGGCAGGTTAATCCCGATGCTCAGACCGAGGAACTCGAACAATGGGCGGTTATTTTCGGCGTCACGCTGAGCTAAGTAGTCGTTGACGGTGACAACGTGAACACCTTTACCGCTCAGTGCGTTCAGGTAAGCCGGCAACGTTGCGGTCAGCGTTTTACCTTCACCGGTGCGCATTTCTGCGATGCAACGCTCGTTCAGTACCATACCGCCGAGCAACTGGACGTCGAAGTGACGCATGCCGAACACACGTTTACTGGATTCGCGAACCACTGCAAACGCTTCCGGGATCAGGGTCTCCAGAACTTCGCCTTTTGCCAGACGCTCACGGAACTCATCAGTTTTAGCTCTCAGTTGCTCGTCAGTAAGCTTCTGAATTTCAGGTTCCATGCGGCCAATAAGTTCCACAACTTTACGCATGCGGCGCAGTGTACGATCGTTACGGCTACCAAAAACTTTGGTCAATAATTTGATTAACATGATGCTTAATATCTCTTGGAGGCCACCTAACGCAGCCACTAATTTGTTGATTTATAGATAGAGTTTAAATTTACAGTCTGTTAAATCAGGAAGACCGGGCCGGCACGAATGCCTTGCACCTGTGCTAACCACAGTCCGGTTTGATGTGATGAAGAGAAATTCAGGAAAGGTTGTTGCGTGTAACGGATGATAACCGGCGGTTTGGACTCATGCGTCAGTAATGCGTTCAGGGTCACCAGCAACGCGAGCTGCTGTACATGAAGAGGTTCTGCTGCCTGCGCGACAATTTCAGGTTGGGCTGTGGTGTAAACCACCTGCGGCGCCAGCGCAAAAGAAAGATGACGGATGACCGTGCGCAGTGCATGCTGCTGCCAGTAATCCACACCGAAAGACGGGCGGCGATTTGCCTGGAGCAACGCGAGGTTACTCAGCCCTGTACTGCCGATGTTAAGTCGGTTTAGACTTGAGGACGTATTGGGAACCGCAGGCAGTTCCGTTTGCGAGAGGTTCGTTGACACGCCAAGGCTCGCCGCGACCATCCCCAACAGGAGATGCGGCCAAAAATACCTTCTGCCAAATTGTCGCCAACGATTTAGAATGCCAATCACACGTTTACAATCCGCCGGAGCCCATCATGCGCGATAGCCGCCCACAATTATTAGATATCCTGTTCGATGATGCCTCTTCCACAGAGCAAAGCCCGCTGCGTATTGTTCAACAGCGTGCGGCGGCGTTATTAAAACTAAACCGCGCAGTGAAAGGTCTGTTACCGGCGCCCATGCAACCATGGTGTCGTGTCGGTAATTATCGACAGGGAGTTTTAGTACTTGAGATAGCTAATGCCAGTTGGATGATGCGCTTACGCTATGAACAACCCGCATTACTCTCTGCACTTCGAGCGCAAATTCTACCATCATTGTCATCAATCGACATCAGGATTAATCCTTCGCTCATGGCGAAAATGGAAAATGCTTCGCAGATTGCGGTTAAAAATAAAGCGAACGCTTCTGAATCGATGCCGGTCAGGCATTTGAGTGCACAGAGTGCGGAAGAATTGCGAGGGCTTGCGAGCCGTAGCCCGGAAAAACTGAGAAAAGCATTAGAACGACTGGCAGAATTGGCCGGAGAGGGTGCCAAAACAACCAGTCGTAATAAGTAATGATATCAGTACCGATTACGCCAATACTGTAGAAGGTGCTTTAAAAGCCACAGGCATTTCAGCTTCATCCTGGAAGGTAACTAATTCCCAGGCTTCCTGCTTAGCCAGTACCGCTTGCAATAACTTGTTGTTCAACGCGTGGCCGGACTTGAATGCGGTAAACGCACCAATGATGTTATGTCCACACATAAACAGGTCGCCGATAGCATCAAGCATTTTGTGACGAACGAATTCGTCTTCAAAGCGCAGACCATCTTCGTTAAGCACTCGGTAATCATCCACAACAATCGCGCAATCAAAGCTGCCACCCAGGCACAAACCGCGTGACTGCAGATACTCGATATCACGCATGAAACCAAAAGTACGTGCACGGCTGATTTGGCGAACAAATGCTTCTGCGGAGAAGTTCATTTTGTAACGCTGTGAACTGGAATCAATCGCCGGGTGATTGAAGTCGATAGTGAAATCCAGAGAGAAACCATTGAATGGTTTGAACTCTGCCCACTTATCACCATCTTCAACACGCACGGTTTCTTTGATGCGCAGGAATTTCTTCGCGCTTTTCAGTTCTTCGATCCCTGCATCCATCAAAAGATAGACAAAAGGCGCAGCGCTACCGTCCATAATGGGCACTTCAGGCGCATCGACTTCGATAACAATGTTATCAATGCCCAGCCCCGCTAATGCTGCATTAAGGTGTTCAACCGTAGAAATACGTACGTCATGCTCATTAACCAGACAAGTACAGAGCATGGTATCACGCACGGATTTTGCATCTGCCGGGAAATCAACCGGTGGATTCAAGTCAGTGCGACGATAGATGACCCCGGTATTTGCCGGTGCAGGACGCAGAGTCAGGGTGACTTTCTTGCCGGTATGCAAACCGACGCCCGTCGCCTGAACGATACGTTTTAATGTACGTTGTTTGATCATCGTATTTATCTCGCAATGTTATCCATCCAACCGACCTAAGCTTACCTTAAGATCGGTGGGACAGTTTAGCACAAAGAGCGGAGATCCTACAATTCGGACTAGTCTGCCTGCTTACGCAGGAAGGCCGGGATGTCCAAATAGTCGGGCTCTTTATTAGATTGCGCGCTTTGATCATTCACCACTTTAGCCGCTGGCTTGGTTTCCTGCGGCAACGGAGACATCCCGTGCTGCTGGTAACGGTGATCCATCACTGGCTGGCTGGCTGGCTTGTTGGTCACCAAAGTGATCTCAGGACGTTTGTCCATGCCGATACCGGTCGCAACCACGGTAACACGCAATTCGTCATTCATTTCCGGGTCAAGGGAAGTCCCGATAACCACGGTTGCGTTGTCAGAAGCGAAAGCACGGATAGTGTTACCCACGGTTTCGAATTCATCCAGACGCAGGTCGAAGCCCGCTGTAATGTTGACAAGAACGCCGCGCGCACCAGACAAGTCGATGTCTTCCAGCAACGGGCTGGAGATCGCCATTTCAGCCGCTTCTTCAGCACGGTCTTCACCACATGCCACGCCGGAACCCATCATGGCATAACCCATTTCGGACATTACAGTGCGCACGTCAGCAAAGTCGACGTTCATCAGACCCGGACGGGTGATCAGCTCAGCGATACCCTGCACCGCGCCTTTCAGCACGTCGTTGGCCGCACCGAAGGCGTCCAGCAGAGAGATGCCGCGACCCAGAACTTTCAACAGCTTATCGTTCGGGATTGTGATCAGGGAGTCCACATGCTTGGACAGTTCAGCGATACCCTGCTCCGCAAATGCCATGCGCTTCTTGCCTTCAAAGTTGAAAGGCTTAGTCACGACAGCAACGGTCAGAATACCCAAATCTTTTGCAACTTCAGCGACTACTGGTGCAGCACCGGTACCGGTACCGCCGCCCATGCCCGCTGCAATAAAGACCATGTCGGCACCTTCAAGCGCAGCGCGCAGGGCTTCACGGTCTTCTTCTGCAGAATTGCGACCCACTTCAGGGTTCGCACCAGCACCCAGACCTTTGGTAATACCGCTACCGATCTGAATCGTCTGGCCTACAGCCGTTTTACGCAACGCCTGGGCGTCTGTATTAACGGCAAAGAATTCAACACCTTCGATGCGTTCACGCACCATGTGTTCGACAGCGTTACCGCCGCCACCGCCGACGCCGATGACTTTAATCACCGCGTCGTTGGTCAGTTCCATAGGTTCAAACATAGTTTCTCTCCGTTTTGTGCCTGTCGCGTCGGGACCAAAAGCCATAACAGCATGATCCCGTTGTTAAAACATTAAAACTCTTTTCTCAGCCAGCTGTTGATTCGTTTGAACCAGTTGCCCACTGAGGCGCGTTTTTCCACTTCGGCCTCACCGCTCAGGTGAGACTCTTTACCATAGTGCAGCAGCCCTACAGCCGTTGAGTAGTAAGGTTCCTGCGCATAATCTGTCAGCCCTGTGATGTTCAGAGGTTGCCCGATACGCACCTGGGTATGGAATACCCGCTGCGCACAAGCTGCCAGACCATCAATTTGTGCTGCACCGCCTGTCAAAACAATACCTGCGGCCAGATGATGTTTTACGCCCTGCTGACGTAACTGCTCCTGCAATTGCAAAATTTCGTCGTTCACTAAATTCAGCAATTCTGTGTAACGAGGCTCGATGACTTCAGCCAGTGTCTGACGTTGCAGACTGCGTGGCGGACGTCCGCCTACGCTCGGCACTTCGACGTTTTCGTCTTTGCCGACAATCGAACCTAATGCACAACCGTGGCGAACTTTGATAGCTTCGGCATCGGTCGGTGGCGTTCCAAACGCATAAGCGATGTCGCTGGTGACCACGTTCCCTGCATAAGGGATAACCTTAGTATGACGTAGTGCGCCGCCGGTATAAACCGCGATATCCATGGTTCCACCACCAATATCGACGACACAGACCCCTAATTCGCGCTCATCTTCGGTCAGAACCGCATAACTGGCTGCCAGACCGGCAAAAATCAGCTGGTCAACTTTCAAGCCACAGCGTTCAACCGCTTTCACAATGTTCTTTGCCATATCGTTATGGCAGGTAATCAGGTGAACTTTTGCCTGCATACGCACGCCGGAAAGTCCGACGGGGTTTTTGATCCCTTCCTGATAATCAATGGCATATTCCTGAGGAATCACATGCAGAACACGATGTTCGTCACGTACGCGAACCGATTTCGCGGTATGCACAACGTTCTCTACATCTTCCTGCGTGACTTCCTCTTCTGAAATAGGAACCATCCCTATTTCATTCTGGCAACTGATATGTTTACCGGACAAAGCAAGGTAAACAGAGGAAATCTGGCAATCCGCCATCAGTTCAGCCTGATCGATGGCGCGCTGTACGCATTTCACCACCGATTCCAGATCATTCACTCCACCCTTGTCCATGCCACGGGACGGGCAACTGCCCACACCGATAATATTGACCATGCCATCGGGCAGAACTTCCCCCACCAATGCGGCAACCTTTGCCGTACCGATTTCCAGCCCAACTACCAGTTTTCTGTCCGTCGACTTGATCATTGTTGTTTAGCCTGTGCCTGATTCTGTTGCTGATTACTGTTTTGCTGGTCAATAAACTCTGGCGCCCAGCCTACTGACGCACCGCTGTCGTAACGTAAATCGACATAAGTGATGCGTTTTTTATCGGCTTCTGCCTGTTGCTGGAATCGCGGGTAAAGCTCGATAAAACGCTGTAAACGCCCCATCCGGTCATCTCTTCCCAATTCCAGCCGGACGTCATTATCCAGAGTTAACTGCCACGAGTGACGCGCACTCATTGCTACTGCTTTCAGCGTGAATTTCCCGACGGCAAGCGTCTGGCTCATCGTTTGAAAGCCCTGCAAAACATCCTGTTCGCTGCCTTCCGGACCGTAAAGCAACGGCATTTTCTGTTTGACCACACGTTCAGCGGGTATGCTGAATGATTTGCCATCGGCATCAACCATATGCAGATCATTCCAGTGTGCGACCGGCACATACTCCACCAGGTGTATCTTCAATTCATTCGGCCATTGCTTACGTACGCTGACCTGTTTTATCCAGGGTAAACGCTCAATCTGCTGCTGAATGACGTTTACATCCTGCGTCATGAACGTTCCCGGTGCCCCTAAGGACAGAATCGCCTGACGAATATCATCATTGGTCGTGTAATGACGTTCCCCCGTAACCACAAGCTGGGACAACGGCAACCGGTTCGCATCCTGCATCCAGCCAACAACAGCCCACGCACTCCATAAAATTGTTCCTACTACCAACAGCAGAAACACGATCCCTGCCAGCTGGCCACCGTTACTGCGACGACCGTTGTTTTCGGCCGTCTCGCGCTCTCGGGTATTCAGGGCGGCTTGAGACATATCAGTCAGCCAATGCCAGAATACGGAAAACGAGTTGAGGGAAGCTCAGCCCGGCATACCTGGCCGCCATCGGCACCAGGCTGTGGCTGGTCATTCCCGGCGACGTATTCACTTCCAGCAAATTAAAGCTGCCATCACCGTCTTGCATCACATCAACACGCCCCCAGCCACTGCAATCCAGTGCCTGGTAAGCCTGCAGTGCCAGTGCAGATAATTGTTTTTCCTGCTCCCCGCTCAAACCGCTTGGGCAAAAATACTGTGTTTCGTCCGACAGATACTTCGCCTGATAGTCATAAAACGTCCCGGCTGGCTGGATACGGATTGATGGCATAACCTGATCGCCAACGATAGCTACCGTGTATTCAGGGCCGCTTAACCACTTTTCAATCAGAACGTTATCGTCATGTCGGAAGCCTTCCTGCAGGGCTGGCAGCAACTCTTTTTCAGTTGTCACTTTACTCATGCCAACGCTGGAACCTTCACGGCTCGGTTTGACGATAACCGGCAGGCCTAATTCGGCGATTTTTGCCGCCAGAGCGCCCTGCCCTGCTTCTTCAATTTGTGAACGATGCAATGCCACGAACGGGGCAACCGGCAAACCCAGCGCCTGCCACACCAGCTTGGTGCGGAATTTATCCATGGTCAGCGCAGAAGCCATCACGCCGCTGCCGGTATACGGCAGGCCGATTTGCTCGAGCAGCCCTTGCAACGTACCGTCTTCACCGCCGCGGCCATGCAGCGCGATAAAGACTTTGCTGAACCCTTCTTCTTTAAGAAGCGCCACGTTGAATGTTTTGGTGTCGATGCCATGCGCATCCACACCTGATTCGCGTAAACCGGCCAGCACGGCCGCGCCGGACTGTAATGACACATCGCGTTCTGCGGAAGTACCACCCAATAATACCGCTACTTTCTCAGACATGATGTTCTTCACCTTTTTTCACTGGCTGCAACTTTTGATCAGCCAGTTTACGGGCCACTTTGCCAACGTTGCCAGCACCCTGCACCAGCACTAAATCATCGCCTTCGAGGATCTGCGCCAGGTTTTCAGGCACGGCATCAATGTCAGAAACCAGAATAGGATCCAGTTTTCCTCGCGCACGAATGGTGCGGCACAGCGAACGGCTGTCCGCGCCCGGAATTGGCGCTTCACCGGCCGGATAAACGTCGAGCATGATCAGCACATCGACCTGAGACAGCACGTTCGCAAAGTCGTCGTACAAATCGCGGGTACGCGTGTAACGGTGAGGCTGGAAAATCATCACCAGGCGCTTGTTCGCCCAGCCCGCGCGCGCAGCTTTGATTGTCGCATCCACTTCTGTCGGGTGATGGCCGTAGTCATCAACCAGCATCGCGCTGCCGGTTTTTCCGTTCACATTTTCCAGCGCGTAATCGCCCAAAAAATCAAAACGACGACCGGTTCCCTGGAAACCTTCCAGTGCACGCAAAATTGCGTCGTCGCTGATACCTTCTTCTGTCGCAACAGCCACAGCCGCAGCGGCATTCAGGGCGTTATGACGGCCCGGAGCGTTCAGCGTGACGCTGATCAGCGGCAGATCCTGACGACGTATCGTAAAGTGCCCCTGCGCGCCAACCTGTCGGTAATTTTCGATAATCACATCAGCGTCTTCGCTGAATCCGTAGGTGGTCATATGGCGGCCTACGCGTGGGATCAGCTCACGGATCACCGGATCATCAATGCACATCACCGCGCGTCCGTAGAACGGCAGGTTGTGCAGGAAATTCACAAACGTCTGTTTCAGGTTTTCAAAATCGCCCTGATACGTATCCATATGGTCTGCTTCGATGTTGGTCACAATCGCCACCATCGGTTGCAGATGCAGGAAGGACGCATCGCTTTCGTCCGCTTCTGCAATCAGGAAACGGCTTGAGCCCAGACGCGCATGCGTGCCTGCCGCTTTAACCAGCCCACCATTTACGAAAGTCGGGTCCAGCCCGGCTTCTGCATAAATACTGGTGACCATCGCGGTGGTTGTGGTTTTACCGTGTGTCCCTGCCACGGCAATACCGTGACGAAAACGCATCAGCTCGGCGAGCATTTCCGCGCGGCGGATAACCGGGATACGCGCTTCACGGGCGGCGACAATTTCCGGATTATCGGAAGAGATTGCCGTCGAAACCACCACCACGCTGGCATCCAGCACGTTCTCCGGGCGGTGATTGAAATAAATGGTCGCGCCCAGCGCGGTCAGTTGCTGAGTGACCGCATTCGGTGCTAAGTCAGAACCGCTAATCTGATAGCCTTCATTGGCCAACACTTCGGCGATACCACCCATGCCGGCACCACCGATGCCAACAAAGTGAATGTGCCGGACACGATGCATCTCGGGCACGAAGGTACGTAGTTTCGCCAATTGTTGTGTATTCACGTTTTTATTCACTATTTCAGGTTACTGATTAATCCGTTTCTTACGGCTGGGACCACGCTGCGCATGGCCCGTTCAATTTCATTTTTTGCTGACGGCGACCACTTCTGCGGCAACACGCTCTGTCGCATCGGGGATCGCGGCTGCACGGGCAGCGATCGCCATGTCCATCAGATGGGTTCTGTCCCATCCGGCCATCAGATCAGAGACGGCTGCGGCACTAAAATCTTTCTGCTCAATAATCTTCGCGGCACCGGCTTTTTCCAGCGGCAGCGCATTCCAGTACTGCTGACGATCTTTATGCTGAAACGGCACGAATATCGCCGGTAAACCCGCAGCCGCAATTTCGCTGACGGTCAGTGCACCGGAACGACAAACCACGACATCTGCCCAGGCATAAGCCTGCGCCATGTCATCAATAAATTCGGTGACCTTATGCTGAGTCTGACCGGCTTTTTCGTAAGCCTGATCCACGGACTCCAGCGCGCCTTTACCGACCTGATGCCACAACGTAATTTTATCGCCCATCAGCGCCGCCACTTCCGGCAGGGTCTGATTAAGCACCCGCGCGCCCTGACTTCCGCCAATAACCAGCACGCGGATTGGACCTTCACGCCCGGCCAGGCGGGTTTGCGGTAATTCCAGCGCCAGCACATCAGTACGCACCGGATTACCGACCACAGCCGCATTCGGGAACGCGCCGGGAAACGCCTGTAATACTTTTTTGGCAATGTGCGACAAACCGCGATTGGTCATGCCCGCAATACCATTTTGCTCATGCAGCACCACCGGAATACCCAGCGACCATGCCGCCAGACCGCCGGGGCCGGAAACGTAACCGCCCATGCCTAAAACCACATCAGGCTGGAAGCGCTTCATGATGGCTTTTGCCTGGCGCCACGCATGATATATGCGAACAGGGGCGGTGAGCTGCGCTTTCAGACCTTTCCCACGCAATCCTGCAATTTTAATGAAATCAATCTCAATGCCATTTTTCGGCACCAAATCCGCTTCCATCCGGTCTGCCGTGCCCAGCCAGCGAACTTCCCAGCCTTGCGCCATCAGATGATGTGCGACCGCCAGACCGGGGAAAACGTGCCCGCCGGTACCGCCTGCCATCACCATTAAACGCCGGGTATTGCCACTCATCGGGCGCTCCTTACAAACGCCTGGGCTTTTGCCAGACGCGTTTCAAAATCCACTCGCAGCAATAACACGATTGCCGTCGACATAATTAACAGACTCGAACCACCGTAACTGATGAGCGGTAAAGTCAGACCTTTCGTTGGCAACATCCCCGCGGCGGCCCCTACGTTGACCAGCGCCTGAAAGCTGAACCACACGCCAATTGAGCAGGCTAAAAAGCCGGAAAAACGCTGATCAAGCTCCAGAGCACGACGCCCGATGGACATCGCCCGAAAAGCGACGAAGAATACCATCAACAAGGCCAGAACCACACCGAAATAGCCCAACTCTTCCCCCAAAATGGAGAAGATGAAGTCGGTATGCGCTTCCGGTAAATACTCCAGTTTCTGCACCGAATTCCCTAGCCCTTGCCCCCAGAATTCACCGCGGCCAAATGCCATCAGAGACTGGGTCAGCTGATAACCGCTGCCAAACGGATCCGCCCACGGGTTCCAGAACGACGTTACGCGGCGCATACGATACGGTTCCGCCAAAACCAGCAACACGACAGCGAAAGCACCGGAACCGATGATAGCCAGGAACTGCCACATCTTCGCCCCCGCCAGAAACAGCATCGCCAGCGTGGTAATAAACAGTACAACGACGGTACCCAGGTCTGGCTGAGCCAGCAGGAGCACCGCCAGAACCACCATGACGCCCATCGGTTTACAAAAACCCCAGAAGTTACTCCGGACTTCATCGACCTTTCGCACCAGATAGCTGGCGAGGTAGCAAAACAGTGACAGTTTGGAAAACTCTGCCGGCTGAATACGTAATGGCCCCAGCGAAATCCAGCGCGATGCCCCGTTAACTGAGCTCCCGACCACCAGTACAACCAGCAACATCACCACGGAAAGCAACAGCAGAACGTTGCTGTATTTCTGCCAGACCGCCATCGGTACACGCAGCGTGACCATCGAAAGCCCAAAGGCCAGCGCAAGGTAAATCGCGTCACGCTTGGCAAATAAAAACGGGTCATCTGCAAGGCGCTGGCCAATCGGCATCGAAGCTGACGTCACCATCACAAAACCCACAATCGCCAGACCAAAAGTCAGCCAAAGCAAGGTCCGGTCGTATAGCACGAGCGTTAATGCGTCGTTTTCTTTCGACCCCATCACCCAATCGTTAAATCTTCCGGCAAGGCCCAGTTTTGGGATACGGATCCGCATTAACCCAGCTCCTTCGCCAGCGCAGTGAAAACATCACCGCGTTGTTCAAAACTGCGGAACTGATCGAGGCTCGCGCAGGCCGGAGACAGTAAAACCATGTCACCAGAAGCCACACGCGTGCTGATATCACGCATCGCCTGCTCCATGGTTTCAAACAAAGAAGAAACTTCAGGGCGTAAATCCGCCAGCTCCGCGCCGTCACGGCCAAAGCAGTAAATACGCAGATTATCGCCCTGCAAATATTGCGTCAGTGGTGAGAAATCTGCGGATTTCCCGTCCCCACCCAGCAACAGATGCAATGTGCCATCAACATGCAGGCCGTTGAGTGCCGCTTCGGTACTGCCCACGTTGGTCGCTTTGGAATCGTTGATCCAACGCACGCCATTGTGTTGCCACGCTACCTGAAAACGATGCGCCAGGCCGGTAAAGGTCGTCAGCGCTTGCAGGCCTGATGCGTGAGGAATGCCCACGGCATCCGCCAGCGCCAGCGCAGCCAGCGCATTGGTATAATTGTGGCGGCCCGTGAGCGGCATTTCTTTGGTATTCAGAACCTTCTCGCCATGCACGCGCAGCCAGATATCGTCCTGCTGGCGTGTCAGGTGATAATCACCAACGTCCACACCAAAACTCACGCAACGCTTATCCGCGCCACGCACCGGCATTGTCAGCGCATCATCAGCATTGACGACGCACAGCGCGGCGTTCTCATAAACCTTCAGTTTTGCCGCACGGTACTGCTGCAGACCAAACGGATAACGATCCATATGATCTTCGGTCACGTTAAGGATCGTCGCGGCCGCAGCGTGCAGGCTGTACGTGGTCTCAAGCTGGAAACTGGACAGCTCAAGGACAAACAAATCGTATTCGTGATCAAGCAGGGTCAGCACCGGTAAGCCAATGTTGCCACCCACTCCGACGCGCCATCCGGCGGCTTTCGCCATTTCGCCGACCAGCATCGTTACGGTGCTTTTACCGTTCGAACCGGTGATCGCCACAATTGGCGTTTGCGTCTCGCGGCAGAACAGCTCGATATCACCCACAATTTCCACGCCTGCATCGGCGGCAGCGCTGAGCGCAGGCGTTGCCAGCGCCATACCGGGGCTGGCAATAATCAGGTCCGCATCGAGCAGCCAGTCTTCATTGAGTGAACCGAGGTGGCGCTCAATGTTATCCGCGAGTTTATCCAGTCCGGGCGGGCTGACGCGGGTATCAATAACACGCGGCGTCACGCCCCGTGCCACAAAGAAATCAACACAGGACAGGCCGGTAAGACCCAGCCCGATGATGACCACTTTTTTACCCTGATAGTCAGCCATAATTACCGCACCTTCAGCGTCGCCAGGCCAATCAGGACCAGCATCAGCGAAATAATCCAGAAGCGCACGATGACGCGCGGTTCCGGCCAGCCTTTAAGTTCGTAATGGTGGTGAATCGGCGCCATTCGGAAAATGCGCTGACCGCGTAACTTAAAGGACCCGACTTGCAAGATGACCGACAGTGTTTCGACCACGAACACACCGCCCATAATCACCAGTAAGAACTCCTGACGCAGCAACACGGCGATAGTCCCCAGCGCACCGCCGAGAGCCAGTGAACCGACATCGCCCATGAAGACTTGCGCCGGATACGTGTTAAACCACAGGAAGCCCAGCCCGGCGCCAACAATGGCGGTACACACGATCACCAGTTCACCTGCGTGGCGCAGGTAAGGAATATGCAGGTAGCTGGCAAAATTCATGTTACCGGTCGCCCAGGCCACCAGCGCAAAACCGGCAGCGACAAACACGGTTGGCATAATCGCCAGACCATCCAGACCATCCGTCAGGTTGACCGCATTACTGGTTCCGACAATCACGAAGTAACTCAGCAGGATATACAGCAAGCCAAGCTGCGGCATGATGTCTTTGAAGAACGGAACCACCAGTTCGGTGGCTGGCGTGTCTTTCCCGATGGCGTACATCGTGAAAGCGGCGGCAAGTGCGATAACCGACTGCCAGAAGTATTTCCAGCGGGCAATCAGGCCCTTGGTGTCTTTACGGACAACTTTGCGATAGTCATCGATAAAACCGACAACACCGTAGCCCAGCAGGACAAACAGTACGCACCAGACGTATGGATTCGACGGGTAAGCCCACATCAGGACGGAAATCGTGATGGACGCCAGAATCATCAGGCCGCCCATCGTTGGAGTACCGCGTTTGCTGAAATGCGATTCCGGGCCGTCGTTACGGACAACCTGACCGAAAGACATTTTTTGCAGACGGGCAATCATCCGTGGTCCGATCCACAAAGACAGGAACAAAGCAGTCAGCAAGCTGACAATGGCGCGAAACGTCAGATAGGAAAAGACGTTGAAGCCGGAATAATATTTGACCAAGTGTTCGGCCAGCCAAACTAGCATGTTGCATTCTCCTGTAACGCGCGTACTACCTGCTCCATTGCGGCACTACGTGAACCTTTAATCAAAACGGTAATTACCGCATGTTCAGACAGTAAGCTCGTTAAACGGGCCGTCAGGGCTGCCTTATCCTCTAAATGCTCACCACATCCGCTGGCATCACTGATGATGCGGCTGTCGTGGCCAATACTGAATACTTTATCGATACCTGCTGCACGAATCGCTTCGCCGACCTGACGGTGGCAACTTTCGCTTTCAGCGCCCAGCTCAGCCATATCGCCGACGGCCATCACGCGGTAGCCCGGCATTTCTGACAGCACTTGTGCCGCTGCCGTCATTGAACCGACGTTCGCGTTATAGCTGTCATCGAGCAGAGTTTTACCTTCGCTAAGCGCAATCGGGAACAAACGCCCTTTGACGGATTGCAGGGTTTTCAGGCCAGCACGTACGTTTTCAAGCGATGCGCCGACAGACAGCGCCAGCGCAGCCGCAGCCAAAGCGTTGGCAATATTGTGGCGGCCCGGCACAGGCAACGAAACATCAATGCTGCCTTTTGGAGAATGCAGAGTGAAAGCCGTGTTCAGCGGGCTGAGTCTGACATCGGTCGCGTTGAAATCAGTGCCTTCCGTTTTTGCAGAAGAGAACTGCCAGACGGTTTTGCCGGCCAGCTTGTGCTGCCAGTTTGCGAGGTCATTGCTCTGCGCGTTGATCACCGCAATACCGTTTTCAGGCAAACCGTCGAAAATCTCGCCTTTAGCGCGGGCAACGCCAGCCAGAGAACCAAAACCTTCCAGATGCGCCGCTGAGAGGTTGTTGATCAGCGCCGTCTCGGGACGTGCCAGCGCGGTGGTATAACCGATTTCGCCCGGATGGTTTGCGCCCATCTCAATGACGGCAAAATCATGCTCTGCGGTCAGGCGCAGTAACGTCAACGGTACGCCGATGTCGTTATTGAAATTGCCTGCGGTGTACAGCACATTGCCGCACTCACGCAAAATCGCCGCGGTCATTTCTTTCACAGAGGTTTTGCCGGAGGAACCGGTCAGACCGACCACGCGGGCAGGGACCTGCTGGCGAACCCAGCCACCGAGTTGCCCCAGTGCGATGCGGGTGTCAGCGACCACTAACTGAGGGACCTCCACCGGTAAGCGCTTACTCACCAGCAATGCCCCTGCACCCGCTTTAACGGCGTCTGCCGCAAAATCGTGTGCATCAAATTTTTCGCCTTTCAGCGCCACAAACAGACAGCCGGAGGTGATCTGACGGGTATCCGTCGTCACGCTGTCAATTTGTGTATCCGCGCCGACAAGTTCAGCGTTGAGCGCGTCAGCCAGAGTTTGCAGAGAAACGCGGATCATGCAATCACCCCCAGCAAACGTGCGACGGTCACGCGATCGGAGTAATCAAGACGCTGATTTCCCACCAGCTGATAATCTTCGTGGCCTTTGCCGGCAATCAGAACGACGTCGTCTTCCTTCGCCTGCATGATGGCGCTGGTCACCGCTTCCGCACGACCGTGGATTTCCTGCGCACGGCCAGCATCAAGCAACCCGGCAAGAATATCCGCCACGATGGCGCGAGGTTCTTCGCTACGCGGGTTGTCATCGGTCACGATAACGCGATCGGCGAACTGTTCGGCGATCCCACCCATCAGAGGACGTTTGCCTTTATCGCGATCGCCACCGCAACCGAACACGCACCACAGTTGCCCTTTGCAGTGCAGACGGGCAGCCGCCAGCGCTTTTTCCAGCGCGTCCGGCGTATGCGCGTAATCGACAACGGCGGTCGGTTTACCCGGCGCGTTAAAGACTTCCATACGACCGCAAACCGGCTGTAGCTGAGAAGCCGTCGTCAGCAACTGTGCCAGCGGGTAATCCAGAGAAAGCAGAGTAGCCAGCGCGACCAGCAAATTGCTGACGTTGAACGCGCCCATCAGGCGGCTCTCCAGCTTGCCTTCGCCCCAGCTTGAATCGATATTCACCGTCGCACCGTTGTCGTGGTAATTCACGCTACGCGCAACCAGCCAGCGGCCTTTCCAGCCTGCCGGGATTTTTTCTTCCATGCTGACCGCAACGGAATCCGGGGTTTTCGCCAGCCAGCGCGCCCCGACTTCATCGTCAGCATTGATAATTTTCTGACCGACCGGATGCGAGGAGAAGAGCAGCCATTTGGCTTCTTCATAGCTTTGCATGTCACCGTGGTAATCGAGATGATCGCGGCTCAGGTTGGTAAACGCGGCGGCAGCAAACGGCAACGCGGCCACACGATGCTGCACCAGCCCGTGGGAAGAGACTTCCATCGCGGCGAAGGTGGCCCCCTGTTTCACTAAATCAGCCAGAATATGCTGGACCTGAACGGCAGAACCGGTGGTGTTTTCCGCCGGAACCACGTTATCGAGCAGGCCATTTCCCACCGTCCCCATCACCGCGCTGGTTTCGCCCAGCAACTGGCTCCACTGCGCCAGCAATTGTGTGGTGGTGGTTTTGCCGTTGGTGCCTGTCACACCAACCAGACGCAATGACTTGCCTGGCTGCTGGTAAAAACGTCCTGCCAGTTCGGAAAGCGAGACATTGAGATCCTCGAGATAAATCACCGGTACACCATGCATCTGGCAAACCGTTCCGTGCTCTTGTTCACCTTTTGCTTCGGCCACGACGGCAGCGACGCCCTGAGCAATTGCCTGGGGAATAAAACGACGCCCATCACTGGTATGGCCTGAGACCGCGACAAACAGATCGCCGGCAGCCGCGATGCGGCTGTCTAAGATCATGTCTTTTAGCGCTACTGCCGGGGCTTCACTCACCCAGGGCGCTAAGATGTCGCGCAAATTACGATCTGCCACCTGTTGCCTCTTTTTGATTATTTACTATGTCTGCATTTTCATCGGCAGTCAGCGCATCTGGTTCAACGTTCATGGTGCGCAATACTCCGCCCATGATGGCGCCAAACACCGGTGCGGAAACGGCCCCACCGTAATACTTCCCTGCCTGCGGATCGTTAATCACGACCACCAGGGCAAATTTTGGATTGCTGGCCGGCGCAACGCCTGCGGTGTAAGCAATGTATTTATTGACGTATTTTCCGTCCGGACCGACTTTCTTCGCCGTACCGGTTTTGATCGCAATACGGTAACCCTTGATGGCGGCTTTCACGCCGCCGCCGCCCGGCAACGCGACGCTTTCCATCATATGAACGACGGTACGCACCAGCGGCTCCGGGAACACGCGCTCACCGGAAACAGGTGGATCAACTTTCGTGATCGACAATGGGCGATAGACGCCCATACTGCCGATCGTGGCATAGACTCGCGCTAACTGGAGAGGTGTCACCATTAGCCCGTAGCCGAAAGAGAAGGTGGCCCTCTCTATGTCAGACCACCGTTGTTTTTTAGGGTATAGGCCACTGCTTTCCCCAACCAGCCCCAAATTGGTTGGTTTTCCCAATCCGAATCGCGAGTAAGTATCTACAAGCTCTGCGGATGGCATCGATAACGCCAGTCGTGAAACACCGACGTTACTCGACTTTTGCAAGATACCCGTGACGGAAAGCTCCGCATAACGGGCCACATCTTTAATCTCATGGCCGTTGATCCGGTACGGCAGCGTGTTAAGAACGCTGTTCTCACGGACTACGCCATTTTTCAACGCGGTCATGACTACCATCGGCTTAACGGTAGAACCCGGTTCGAAAATGTCAGTGATCGCCCGGTTACGCATGACGTCTTTCGGCGTATCCGGCATGTTGTTCGGGTTATATGACGGGCTGTTGGCCATCGCCAATACTTCGCCCGTTTGTACGTCTACCAGCACCGCCGTACCTGATTCTGCTTTGTTGAAAGCCACGGCGTTATTCAGCTCGCGGTAAACCAGCGCTTGCAGACGTTCATCAATGCTTAACGCCAGGTTATGCGCAGCCTGACTGTCAACGGTGGAGATGTCTTCAATGACGCGGCCAAATCGGTCTTTACGGATGGTACGTTCGCCCGGTTTACCCGTCAGCCAGCGGTCAAAACTCTTCTCAACACCTTCGATACCCTCGCCATCAATGTTGGTGACACCAATAACGTGCGACGTGACCTGCCCGGCCGGATAATAACGGCGGGATTCCTGGCGCAGGGAAATCCCCGGCAATTTGAGTTTGTGAATATATTCGCCAACGGCAGGGTTGACCTGACGCGCCAGATAGACGAAACGCCCATTCGGATTGGCATTAATTCGCGACGAAAGTTGATCGAGCGGCATGTTCAGCGCGTCGGCCAGCGCTTTCCATTTGGTATCAACAGTGATGCCACCACGATCGCTTATTTCTTTCGGATCCGCCCAGATGGCGTTGACCGGAACGCTGACCGCCAGAGGGCGGCCTGAGCGATCCGTGATCATGCCGCGCGAAGTAGGAATTGTTTGCACACGCAGGGAACGCAGATCCCCTTCTTTAACCAGTTTATCCGGGTTAATGACCTGCAAATATGCCACGCGCAACATCAGACCCACCAATGCCAACAGGATACAGGCGCACAACAACGCAAAACGCCAGCTAATAAAGCTGGCTTGATCTTCTGGACGCTTTAACTTCGCGGTGCGTGTTGCTTTCATTAGCTGCCTGTATTCTCCGTGCGCATTTTAAGGCTGAACCACAATAACTTCTTGAGATGGATCAACATGTTGCATCTGCAATTTCTCCGTTGCGATGCGTTCAACCCGGCTATGATCGCCGAGGGCATTCTCTTCAAGGATCAGGTTGCGCCATTCGATATCCAGCGCATCCCGTTCCAGTACTAACTGTTCGCGTTGCGCCGTCAGCAAACGCGTGCGGTGAGCCGTCGTCACCACAAAAATCGCACTGACCAAAACAGCGATCAGCAAAATCATCGGGATCTTGCCATTGCGAAGAATATCGCTGGCGATGACTCCCACTAATCCGTGGCGTTCGTTGCCAATCACGCAGTCGTTCTCTGTGCAAAACGCAGAACAGAACTACGGGCTCTTGGGTTTTCAGCGACTTCCGCTTCGGAAGGCATCATTTTCCCGACAGACTTCAGCGAGCGACCACCCAGTTCGGCGATCTGCGCCTCGGTCATCGGGATACCCGCCGGAACCTGCGCGCCACGGCTGTGCTGGCGGATGAAACGCTTCACGATACGGTCTTCCAATGAATGGAAGCTGATCACAGATAGACGCCCTTCCGGTGCCAGAATCTCCAGAGCCCCATCCAGTGCACGTTCGATTTCTTCCAGTTCACTGTTGATATAAATACGGATTGCCTGGAAACTGCGCGTCGCGGGATGCTTATGTTTCTCACGAACAGGTGAAGCATTGGCGATCAAATCGGCCAGCTCTTTGGTTCGGGTCATCGGCAGTTCACGATTACGCTCAACAATCGCGCGCGCAATACGCTTGGCGAAACGCTCTTCGCCAAAGGTTTTCAACACCCAGGCAATATCTTCTGCTTCTGCCTTCATCAGCCATTCAGCGGCTGAATAACCACGGGTAGGATCCATACGCATATCCAGAGGCCCGTCGCGCATAAAAGAGAAGCCGCGTTCAGGATCGTCAAGCTGTGGAGAAGAAACCCCTAAATCCAGCAAGACACCGTTGATCTTGCCTTCCAGCCCACGATCGCGCACATATTCAGCCAGATCAGAAAAAGGCCCATGAACGATGGAAAATCGCGGATCGTCAATAGATTCTGCGGCCTTGATCGCCTGAGGATCGCGGTCAATCGCCAGCAAGCGCCCGTCCGGCCCAAGCTGGGACAGAATCAGACGTGAGTGGCCACCACGGCCAAAGGTTCCGTCTATATAAATGCCGTCCTGTCGAATATTGAGGCCGTTAACGGCTTCATCCAGCAAAACGGAAGTGTGTTTGTAATTTTCAACCATGCTTATAATGACAAGTCCTGTAATCGGTCAGAAAGCGGTTCCTGAGACGATTGTTCAGCGTCGATGTCTTCCTTAACTTGTTGATACCAGGTCTGTTCATCCCACAGTTCAAACTTATTGAACTGCCCAACCAGCATCACTTCTTTTGCGAGCCCGGCGTGCTGGCGCAAAGTTGTTGCGATCAGCAAACGCCCGGCGTTATCCATCTGACATTCACTGGCATGCCCAAGTAACAGGCGCTGAATACGGCGCTCAACGGGGTTCATGCTCGACAGACGGGACAATTTTTGTTCGATAACTTCCCATTCCGGGAGTGTGTAAAGGAGGAGGCATGGGTGATGGAGGTCTATGGTGCACACCATTTGACCTTGCGATTCTTCGCTCAGCAAATCCCGATAACGGGTGGGTACGGCAAGTCGCCCTTTGCTGTCGAGGTTAACCATCGTCGCGCCACGAAACATGACCGATCTACCCCTCTGTGACCCTTTTCACCACTTTCCTCCACAAATTCCCACAGAAAAGAGTTTACGGATGGTTTTAAAACCTTGTCAAGCCAGAGCGGAGGCGGTTTAGCAATATTTACGCAGGCCTGCGAAAGCGCAGCGCAATCTTGTGAGGTGTTTTAGAAGAGGAATAGAAAATAACGTCATGATTAGTTGAAGAAATTTCGGAGGGTTAATAATTTCGTTTAAAAAAAAACCAAACTGAACATTATTTAACTATTTATATTCTTCTGCTATCTAACTCTCATTTCTTAACCTGTTAGCCATAAGAAAAATCCTTCTCAATTTTTTTCTGGCCATCACTGCTAAATCATCATCATTTTAAATGCCAGCCCGCATGGCACAAGCCTTTAAGGCGTTTCAAAAACCATCAGTGCCGATGTAAACACAAACTGAAGGAAATTAAGCGGGGAATTCTACAGCACTTTTGCAGTCAGCATTAACGTATTTTAGAAATTGATTGGAAGGTTTATATCAACTGCAGAAAAGCGAAAACATTTGTTAATAATTCAGGCATCTGGGAATGCTCCTAAATTATCCATTCATCCCCTATGGGAATTTTCGTATTTGTATTATCAGCAAGAATGATTCGAATTATCCGAAACAAAGAGGGAGCATACCGGGCAAAAAGTGACGGGCAATCTTTACGAATGCCCGTTGCGGTGTTTACTTGCGGCTCAGACGGCCACGGCGGAACAAGTTACGGCGGATTCGGGTCAGGCCGGCTTTCGGCTTCTTAGGTTCATCAAGGCAAGCCAGCACCAGTTCCAGCACGCGTTCGGCCACATCACGATGACGCTGAGCGACGGCGAGAACAGGGCATTCGAGGAAATCGAGCAGCTCATTATCCCCGAAAGTTGCGATAGCCAGATCGACCGGCAAACGCCCTTCTGTTTTGAGCGTCACATCCATCACCCCCTGCAACAGCTGGAAGGATGTCGTGAATAACGCCTGCGGCATCGGATTGGTTTTCAGCCACTCGGCGAAAACGACGGCCGCCGATTCGCGATCGTACGCATTGGCGTACAAATATTTCGGCTGACGTGGGTCTTCCGCCCAGGCCTGACGGAAGCCCTGCTCACGCAGGAAACTCACGGAAAGCTCCGGCAGCGCGCCCAGATACAAGACGGATTCAGCCGGGAATGTGCGCAATTCCTGCGCCAGCATCAGGGCGTCATCTTGATCAGCGCCCACGACGCTGATGAAATGCTCAGGATCCAGCGCGCGGTCGAGTGCGATGATCGGGAAATCATCGTTGGCCCAGCGCTGATAGAAAGGATGTTCCGGCGGCAATGAGGTGGAAATAATAATCGCGTCAACCTGCCGCTGAAGCAGATGTTCGATGCAACGCATCTCATTGTCAGGCTGATCTTCAGAACAGGCGATCAACAGCTGATACCCTCGCTGCCGGGCCTGACGTTCAAGAAAATTGGCAATTTTGGTATAGCTGGTGTTTTCCAGATCGGGGATCACCAGACCAATAGAACGAGTACGGCCGGCACGCAAACCTGCTGCCACCGCATTCGGGTGATAGTTATGTTCCTTCACGACAGCCATGACTTTTTCGACTGTCTTATCGCTGACACGATACTGTTTCGCTTTGCCATTAATTACATAACTGGCCGTGGTACGCGAAACGCCCGCTAACCTCGCGATCTCATCCAGCTTCACTGAGAAAACCCCTTAATAAAGATAATGCTTTATCTAACCCCAGAAGCCACTGCCGGGCAAGGTGTTTTACCGAATCGCTTCACCTGACGCGCAAAAAAGAAAGCCCAACGAAAAAGTTGGGCTTTTATGAAGCAGATAAATTTTACATCTTGCTGATTATTTACGCTTTAGCGCATGATCTTGTCGCCGCGTGAAACGCCAACCACGCCAGAGCGTGCAACTTCTACTATTTCTGCCACATCACGAATACTGGCTAAGAATGCGTCAAGCTTATCGCTGGTTCCGGCAAGCTGAACGGTGTAAAGCGTCGCCGTGACATCAACAATCTGACCACGGAAAATGTCGGTTGAACGCTTCACTTCTTCGCGGCCATAACCGGAAGCCTGAACCTTCACCAACATTATTTCACGCTCGACGTGCGCGCCCTGCACCAGCTCGGTCACGCGCAGCACGTCCACCAGCTTGTGCAGCTGCTTTTCGATTTGCTCCAGCACCTTGGCGTCCCCCACGGTCTGAATCGTCATGCGCGACAACGTCGGATCGTCTGTCGGCGCAACCGTCAGGCTTTCAATGTTGTAGCCACGCTGAGAGAACAGGCCGACTACGCGGGACAATGCACCCGATTCGTTTTCCAGTAATACTGATAAAATCCGGCGCATGATCAGGTCCTCTCCGTTTTGCTTAACCACATTTCGTCCATCGCACCGCCACGGATGTGCATCGGGTAAACGTGTTCTGTTTCATCAATGCTGATATCGACAAATACCAGGCGATTTTTCTGTTCCAGCGCCAGCGCCAGTTTGCTTTCCAGCTCTTCAGGTTTACGGATGGCAATACCCACATGGCCGTAAGCTTCCGCCAGTTTGACGAAATCAGGCAGTGACTGCATGTAAGACTGTGAATGACGGCCGGAGTAAATCATGTCCTGCCACTGTTTCACCATGCCGAGATAACCGTTGTTCAGGTTGACGACAATCACCGGCAAATCGTATTGCAGTGCAGTGGACAGCTCCTGAATATTCATCTGGATACTGCCGTCGCCGGTCACACAAATGACCGTTTCGTCTGGCAGGCCGAGTTTCACGCCCAGCGCTGCCGGTAAGCCGAAGCCCATCGTGCCCAGGCCGCCGGAGTTGATCCAGTGGCGCGGTTTGTCGAATTTGTAATACAACGCGGCAAACATCTGATGCTGGCCAACGTCTGACGTCACATACGCCTCACCGTTGGTCAGACGGTGCAGCGTTTCAATGACCGCCTGCGGTTTGATGGTGCCGGTATTTTTGTCGTAGCTCAGGCATTCACGACCGCGCCAGTTCTCAATATTCTGCCACCAGTCGCGCAGCGCATCGAACTCCTGCTTTTCATCGCTTTGCGCCAGCAGTTCGAGCATCTGAACCAGCGTCTGCTTCGCATCGCCGACAATCGGAATGTCCGCATTCACGGTTTTGGAAATGGACGTAGGGTCGATATCGATATGCATGACCGTCGCATTCGGGCAGTACTTGGCCAGATTGTTAGTGGTTCGGTCATCGAAACGCACGCCCACGCCGAAGATCAGATCCGCATTGTGCATTGCCATATTAGCTTCATAGGTGCCGTGCATGCCCAGCATACCGAGGCTCTGGCGATGTGTGCCCGGGAACGCGCCCAGCCCCATCAGGGAACTGGTCACCGGCAGATTGAGTTTCTCGGCCAGTTGTAAAAGTTCCGCGTCACATTCAGAGTTGATCGCACCACCACCGACATACAACACCGGCTTTTTTGCGGCCAGAAGAGTCTGAACGGCACGTTTGATTTGCCCGCGATGGCCTTGTACGGTCGGGTTATACGAACGCATCGCAACCTGATCGGGGTAGGCATAAGGCAGTTTGATTTGCGGATTCACCACGTCTTTAGGCAAATCAACCACTACCGGGCCAGGACGGCCGGTTGAGGCCAGATAAAACGCTTTTTTCAGGACAGTCGGAATATCTTCCGCGCGTTTTACCAGAAAACTGTGTTTCACCACCGGGCGGGAAATCCCCACCATGTCGCATTCCTGGAACGCGTCATACCCGATGAGTGAACTGTGTACCTGGCCGGATAGCACCACTAGTGGGATGGAATCCATATAAGCCGTGGCAATACCGGTGATCGCATTGGTTGCGCCGGGACCCGAAGTCACCAGCACCACGCCCACATCGCCTGTGGCGCGCGCATAACCGTCAGCCATATGAACAGCACCCTGCTCATGTCTCACCAGCACATGATCAATCCCACCGACCGTATGCAGGGCATCATAGATATCCAACACCGCTCCGCCGGGATAACCGAATACGTGCTTTACGCCCTGGTCGATTAACGACCGGACGACCATCTCGGCTCCTGACAACATCTCCATGGTTTTGCCTCCAGGCTTTTTGTTTCTTCTATAGGATGACTTTTTATTTCAGCTATCTGTTCTATCAGGCAACAATTTAGCGATAAATTGCTGAATTTTAGGACTTTAATTCTGGCTCACAAGACCCTGCTGTTCTTATTGGCGTTCACGAATCTAACTCAGTACCTTAGCGTCAGAATCTGAGTCAGGCAAACGCCAAAAATTGTCCGGAACCGTTGTTTTATGGCCTCACACTGTCTTCATTACCCCGCTTGGGACAAAACACTGCCTGCGTGCGGTAACCAGTCAGAAATATCAGGAAGGCTGAGAAAATTACAGTATTAAATTATGTCCGTGGCTGACATAAAAAGGAGAGAAAACCGGCGAACTGACATCCGCCGGTGACTGAGGCAGGTGGAACGCTACTCCAGGTAAAGCTTATCGATTTCTTTCTGATAGCGGCTGAAAATGATCTTCCGCCGCAGTTTGAGCGTCGGCGTCAGTTCTCCGGCTTCCATGGTGAACGGTTTGGTCAGCAGCACAAACTTTTTCACCTGCTCAAAACCGGCCAGATCGTGCTGGACCTCACGTAACTGGTGCGCAAAGAGCGACAGGATTTGTTCGTTTTTTACCAGACCGGCGCGGTTGAAATAATCAATGTGGTGGGCCTGCGCATATACGTTCAGCACATCAAAATCCGGTACGATCAGTGCGGAAACAAAATGCCGCTCATCGGCAATCACCGCCGCCTGCTCAATATAACGATCCTGCACCAGCGTGCCTTCGATCCGTTGCGGCGCGATGTATTTCCCACCCGATGTTTTCATCAGATCTTTGAGGCGTTCAGTGATGAATACGTTGCCCTGCTCGTCCATTTTCCCGGCATCGCCGGTTTTGAACCAGCCATCAGCGGTAAAACTGGCGGCAGTTTCTTCCGGTTTATTGAAGTAGCCTCGCAACAATGTTGGCCCCCGGACTTGGATCTCATTTTCTTCCCCGATCCGGACTTCAATTTCAGGCAAAGCTGTGCCGACGGAGCCAAAGCGAAAATCATTTTCTTCCCAACAGGTTACCGTCGCACAGGTTTCTGTCAGGCCGTAGCCGTATTTAATTTTCAGACCCAGTGATTCAAAAAATAGGATCACATTGTCATCCAGGCTGGCACCGGCCGCAGGCAGAAAACGCAAATTACCGCCAAGCAGACCACGGAGCTTTTTCAACACCAGTTTATCGGCAAGGAAGTAGGCAGGAGAAAGCCAGAAGGGATAGCGCTCACCACGGCGTTCGATCAGAAACTTCTCTTTTCCCTGTGCCACTGCCCAGTGAAAAAGCCTTTTTTTGATCGTCCCTGCACGGGCAACTTTATCGTGTATCGCACTGAAGACTTTTTCATAGAAACGCGGAACGGCGCACATGACCGTTGGTTTAACTGCCTGCAACGCATCGCGAACCAGATCGGTTTCCCGCAGGAAAACATTCTGCGCGCCGGAGTGGAGCACAAAAAAACTCCAGGCCCGTTCAAAAACGTGCGCCAGCGGCAGAAAACATAAGGAAATATCATGTTCAGAAATGTTCAGACGTTTTTCATGCTGCATAAGCTGGGTCGCCATGCTGCTGTAATCGAGCATCACCCCTTTGGCTTCACCAGTGGTGCCTGACGTATAAATCAGCGTGAAGAGATCGTCCAGACTACAAGCGTTCACGCGAACTTCGCGCTCCGCCGCCAGAGCCCGGTCCTGCGGCACAATGTCGGCGACATGCCGGGCAATAGGAACAGCACGCAAATCGACGTCACTGTCCAGCACCAGAATATGTTTCAGCTGCGGACACAAATCGCGCAAGGCAACCGCCGCGTCATACTGTTTCTGGCCCACAACAAACAGAATGCGGATATCGGCATCATTGAGCACATACGCCGACTGGGAAGGCGTATTCGTGGCATAAATGGGCACGGTCACGGCACGTAACTGGAGGATCGCCAGATCGGCGATGGCCCACGCCATGGAGTTATTTCCGCAAATCGCGATGCGTTCCTGAACACTCACCTGTTCCTGCAATAACACGTCGGACAGGGCATTCACTTTTTCGCCAAGCTCGCGCCAGATCAGGGAGGTTTCTGCCGCAGGGGACCATTCACGGAAAGCAATTTGCTCAGCACGGGCACTGACTTGCTGGCGGAAACGGGTAATCAGATGAAAGTTATTCAAGGTTGGGTTCATTGAGCGCTTATACCGACGTCCAGCGCGGTCAGAGTAAGAAAGAAACTGACCACATTGCTCTGTTACAAAGATTTAACGCAGTTTACCGGCAAACATTGTGCGGTGAAATGAAATTGTGGTTGCATGGCAATTCAAGAAAAAAAACCGGAAGATTTCTGAAATTTCAGGAGCCCGAAGCGCCCGGATAAAGCCTGAAAAAGTGCAGGATAAAATATTGCCTGATAGAAATTTAACAGCAACTCTTACTGCACCCGATACGGCAGCAAGAGTTAAGGCTATTGGCTGATTACAACGAGAGAACGCACTGGCTCAGCAGTGACTTCATCCACATATTGCCTTTATCTTTGCTCGATGACTCGTGCCATGAAAGGTAACAGGTCAAATTACTTTTCATCCAAGGCAATGGAATAACGGATAAATTCAGTATTCCGGCATTCGATTGCGCCAACCACCGGGGAACCAATGCCACCATCTCGGTTTTAGAAACAACATCCATAACGCTTAAAAGGTCCGTTCCCTGATACGCGATTAAAGAATGTAATTCATGATCGTCATAATAAGGAGAACTGAAAGAATAAAATCTATCCAACATCATTACAGCATGTCTTTCTTTCAGGTATTTTTCATCAGACATATGCGGGCTAATTCTTGGGTGATTTTTCGCCGCGACTAATACCAGCTCATCATTAAATAATGCCTGATGACAAAAATCAGCACGTTCAAATTTACTGTAGCTGATCATAAACTCAATATTTTGATAACGTAACTGATGTTCAATATTATCACTTACAATAGTTTGTAATTTGACACTAATACCAGCCGAAGACATCTCAACCGCATTAAGCACCTGAGATGTCAGGAACTTATCAAGCGGACTGCAGATGGCGATGTTAAACTGGCGCAAGCTGATATTGGGATCAAAACCAGACCCCGGAAGTTCATTCATGACCAACTGCAGAGCTTGCCGTATCGGGCCGAACAACTGACGGGCGCGCATCGTCGGTTGAATCCCGCGCCCGGAGCGAACAAATAAATCATCGTTAAACATAATTTTTAAGCGCGCAACTGCATTGCTGACCGCCGGCTGGGACATGCCCAGAAGATGCGCTGCGCGGGTGATATTCTGCAATTGCATCACAGCATCAAAGACTGTCAATAAATTCAAGTCGACATTACGAAGATGCGTTTCTGTTTCCGCTGAATTCTTTTTATTTTCTGCAATGATTTCAGGCACAGGATTCTCCATCAAAGAATAGCCTTCCCATTTGAGAAGAATATTATTAATTGATTTAGTTATAAAAGACGAAACAATATCAGATCATAAAAATAAATCAGGAAAGCTATTTTTTAATAATCCTTTTTCTTTCCAAAAAAAGCATTCATTCTTATAATCAGAAACTGTAATGCACTCTCTAGTAACCGCTAAAAAACTGATGATATAAGACTATAAAATGGTTTTTCAAACAATATTCAAAAAATGAATAATAAATTAACCAGAAGTAAATCATTTTTAATCCATTGTAATACAAGCTTTATTTTTAGATAATTTTCAAATCCATGCCGTTCTTTTTGTTTATAGTTCCATTGCACGTCATTTTATGTAAAACATTTACGACTCACAGACATCAACATCCAGTTTTTTATGCTAAATGAGACAAAATATCATTTGCTAGGTTTTTCGCGATTTCCACACAACGAAGGTTGACATACAAAGGACATTCCCGTATCACTTTAGGCACTGTTTGAACGACATCCGTTCTGACCACCCGATTATGAGAAGCTGAAAACATGTTCATGATTACCCGTCTCCTAGGCCTACTACTCAACGCAGAAAATTTGCGCGGTAAGCCAGTGGGCGAAAATCAGAACTGATTTCAACTTCCACAGACAATAAACCCGCGCCGATGCGCGGGTTTTTTTTTATCTCCCCGCAGGGCGCGAAAATAAAACAGACAAGGAACAACCCATGAGCGAGCAAGTCATTATTTTCGATACCACGCTGCGTGATGGTGAACAGGCGTTACAAGCCAGCCTGAGTGTTAAAGAGAAGATTCAAATTGCAATGGCGCTGGAAAGAATGGGCGTGGATGTCATGGAAGTTGGCTTCCCGGTTTCTTCTCCCGGCGATTTCGAGTCTGTACAAACCATCGCGCGCCAGATTAAAAACAGCCGTGTTTGCGGTCTGGCCCGTTGCGTAGACGGTGACATCGATGCCGCTGCCGAAGCATTGCGCGTGGCCGAAGCGTTCCGTATCCACGTGTTTTTGGCGACCTCTACCCTGCACATTGAATCCAAACTGAAGCGTTCGTTTGATCAGGTGCTGGATATGGCGATTCACTCCGTGAAACGCGCCCGTAATTACACCGATGACGTTGAATTCTCATGCGAAGATGCAGGCCGTACGCCGCTGGATAATCTGTGCCGCGTCGTGGAAGCTGCCATCAAAGCCGGTGCGACCACCATTAATATCCCCGATACCGTCGGTTACACCACGCCGGTTCAGTTCGGCGGCATCATTACTAATCTGTACGAACGCGTGCCTAACATCGATAAAGCGATTATCTCCGTTCACTGCCACGATGATTTGGGTATGGCGGTCGGTAACTCCATCGCCGCCATTCAGGCCGGTGCGCGTCAGGTAGAAGGCACGCTGAACGGTATCGGCGAACGCGCCGGGAATACCGCGCTGGAAGAAGTGATCATGGCAATCCGCACCCGTTCGGAATACATGAATGTTCATACCAACATCAATCATAAAGAAATCTACCGCACCAGCCAGATTGTCAGCCAGATCACCAACATGCCAATCCCGGGCAACAAAGCGATTGTCGGGTCTAACGCGTTCGCACACTCGTCCGGTATTCACCAGGACGGCGTGCTGAAAAACCGCGAAAACTACGAAATCATGACTCCGGAATCTATCGGCCTGAACCAGATTCAGCTGAACCTGACTTCCCGCTCCGGCCGCGCGGCCGTGAAGCATCGTATGGAAGAAATGGGATATAAAGAATCCGATTACAACATGGATCATCTGTATACCGCATTCCTGAAGCTGGCCGACAAAAAAGGTCAGGTTTTCGACTACGATTTAGAAGCGCTGGTCTTCATTAATAAGCAGCAGGAAGAGCCGGAATTCTACCGTCTGGATAACTTCAGCGTGCAGTCCGGCTCCAAAATTACCGCCACGGCTTCTGTGAATCTGGCCTGTGGCGAAGAAATTGTGACCGAAGCGGCCACCGGCAACGGCCCGGTTGATGCTGTCTATCAGGCCATCAACCGCATCACCGGCTATCAGATTGAGCTGGTCAAATACCAGCTGAGTGCAAAAGGTCAGGGCCGCGACGCGCTGGGCCAGGTCGACGTTGTCGTCTCCTTTAATGGCCGCCGCTTCCACGGTGTGGGTCTGGCGACGGACATCGTCGAATCCTCCGCACAGGCGATGGTGCATGTCCTGAACAACATCTGGCGCAGCAAACAAGTTGAGATTGAAAAACAACGTTTGCAGCAGGAAAGTCAGCAACACAACAACATTCAAAATAATCAGGAAACGGTGTGAACATGAGCAAGACCCATCATATTGCCGTCTTACCCGGAGACGGAATTGGCCCTGAAGTTATGGCCCAGGCCTATAAAGTTCTGGACGCAGTGCGTCAGCGCTTTGGCCTGAAAATTACAACCAGCGAATATGACGTCGGTGGTGCAGCCATCGATAAACACGGCAGCCCGCTGCCGGAAGCCACCGTGGCTGGCTGCGAACAGGCTGATGCCATTCTGTTTGGCTCCGTCGGCGGCCCGAAATGGGAACATTTACCGCCGAACGATCAGCCGGAGCGCGGCGCATTATTACCGCTGCGTAAGCACTTCAAATTGTTCAGCAACTTGCGCCCTGCCCGTCTGTATCAGGGTCTGGAAGAGTTTTGCCCGCTGCGTGCCGACATTGCCGCAAAAGGCTTCGACATTCTGTGCGTACGTGAACTGACCGGCGGTATCTACTTCGGTCAGCCGAAAGGCCGCGAAGGTCAGGGTCAGCACGAAAAAGCGTTTGATACCGAAGTTTATTACCGCTTTGAAATCGAACGCATTGCACGCATCGCGTTTGAATCTGCGCGCAAACGCCGCAGCAAAGTGACCTCCATCGATAAAGCCAACGTGTTGCAGACCTCGATTATGTGGCGCGAAGTGGTTAACGAAATCGCGAAAGATTACCCGGACGTCAGCCTGAGCCACATGTATATCGACAACGCGACGATGCAGCTGATTAAAGATCCGTCCCAGTTTGACGTGCTGCTGTGTTCCAACCTGTTCGGCGACATCCTGTCTGACGAGTGCGCGATGATCACCGGCTCTATGGGCATGTTACCTTCTGCCAGCATGAATGAGCAGGCGTTTGGTCTGTTCGAACCGGCAGGCGGTTCTGCCCCGGATATCGCCGGTAAAAACATCGCTAACCCGATTGCACAAATCCTGTCTGCGGCGCTGTTACTGCGTTACAGCCTGGGCGCGGATGACGCGGCAAATGCAATCGAACAGGCCGTGAATAAAGCGCTGGAAGCCGGTCACCGCACCGGCGATCTGGCGAACGGCCAACAGGCGTTGGGCACCAGTGAAATGGGCGACATTATTGCCCGCTTTGTGAAAGAAGGGGCATAACATGGCCAAGACTCTGTACCAAAAATTGTTTGATGCTCACGTGGTTTACGAAGCGCAAAACGAAACGCCATTGTTATATATCGACCGCCATCTGGTTCACGAAGTGACCTCTCCGCAGGCATTCGACGGCCTGCGCGCGATGGGGCGTCCGGTGCGTCAGCCGGGCAAAACCTTTGCGACCATGGATCACAACGTGTCCACGCAAACCAAAGACATCAATGCAAGCGGCGAAATGGCGCGCATTCAGATGCAGGAGTTAATCAAAAACTGTGCGGAGTTTGGCGTGCAGTTGTATGACCTGAACCACCCGTTCCAGGGCATTGTTCACGTCATCGGCCCTGAGCAGGGTATGACGTTGCCGGGCATGACCATCGTGTGCGGCGACTCCCATACCGCCACGCACGGCGCATTCGGCTCACTGGCTTTCGGTATCGGCACCTCTGAAGTTGAGCATGTTCTGGCGACGCAAACCCTGAAACAGGGCCGCGCGAAAACCATGAAAATTGAAGTTACCGGCGAAGCCCCTGCGGGCATCACGGCGAAAGACATCGTGCTGGCAATTATCGGTAAAACCGGCAGCGCGGGCGGTACCGGCCACGTGGTGGAATTCTGCGGTAAAGCGATTGAAGCGCTGAGCATGGAAGGCCGTATGACCCTGTGCAACATGGCGATTGAAATGGGTGCGAAAGCCGGCCTGGTTGCGCCTGATGAAACCACGTTTGCTTATCTGAAAGGCCGTCAGTTTGCGCCAAAAGAGCAGAACTGGGACGCCGCGGTAGAATACTGGAAAACCCTGAAAACCGAAGACGGCGCGAAGTTCGACACCATTGTGACGCTGGATGCCTCTGAAATTGCCCCACAGGTGACCTGGGGCACCAACCCGGGTCAGGTGATGGCCGTTAATCAGGTGATTCCAAATCCTGCTTCATTTGCCGATCCGGTAGAACGCGCTTCCGCTGAGAAAGCGCTGGCGTACATGGATTTGCAGCCGGGCATTAAACTGACCGACGTCGCCATCGACAAAGTTTTCATCGGCTCATGCACCAACTCACGTATCGAAGATTTACGCGCCGCCGCAGCCATTGCCAAAGGCCGCAAAGTAGCGACCGGCGTGCAGGCGATTGTGGTGCCAGGCTCCGGTCCGGTCAAAGCGCAGGCGGAAGAAGAAGGTCTGGATAAGATTTTCATCGAAGCCGGTTTTGAATGGCGTTTGCCGGGCTGCTCCATGTGTCTGGCGATGAACAACGACCGTCTGGAACCGGGCGAGCGTTGCGCGTCTACCAGCAACCGTAACTTCGAAGGCCGTCAGGGTCGTGGCGGACGCACGCATCTGGTCAGCCCGGCAATGGCTGCCGCAGCAGCGGTCACCGGCCACTTCGCTGATATCCGTGAACTGAACTGAGGAAAACACCATGGCTAAATTTACCCAACACATCGGTCTGGTGGTTCCGCTGGATGCAGCAAACGTCGATACCGATGCAATTATCCCGAAACAGTTTTTGCAGAAAGTGACCCGCACCGGTTTCGGCCAGCATCTGTTCAATGACTGGCGTTTTCTGGACGACGCCGGTCAGGAGCCTAACCCGGACTTCGTGCTGAACAAACCGCGCTACAAAGGTGCGAGTATTTTGCTGGCGCGCGAAAACTTTGGTTGTGGTTCTTCCCGTGAACATGCGCCGTGGGCGCTGACCGACTACGGTTTCCACGCAGTCATCGCGCCGAGCTTTGCCGATATTTTCTACGGCAACTCGTTCAACAACCAGTTGCTGCCCATCACGCTGAGCGAAGCGGAAGTCGACGAGCTTTTCCAGCTGGTGAAAGACAACGAAGGCATTCAGTTTGAAGTGGATCTGGAAGCGCAAACCGTGAAAGCCGGTGACAAAAGCTATCCGTTTGTCATCGACAGCTTCCGCCGTCATTGCATGATTAACGGTCTGGACAGCATCGGCCTGACCTTGCAGCACGAAGAGAACATCTCGGGCTACGAGAAAAATCAGCCCGCATTTATGCACTGATGACCGTGCGTCTGGCATAAAAAACCCGCGAACTTCGCGGGTTTTTCTTTTCAGTGCGGTCAGACGTCTTTGACTTTAACCATCAGGCCAAATGCAATAACCGCAAGTACAGTTCCCACCCAATACACCGGATAATGCCCGAAATTCTCCACGATCACGCCCTGAAGCAAACCTGCGCAAATCACGCCGGTCGAGATACTGTTGGTGAATAACGTGGTCGCCGAACCTGCGCGACCCGGCATCAGATCCTGAAAATATAGCATCCCGATACCCGCCACGATGCCAATGAAAATCGCGTTAAACAGTTGCAGGATCATCAGTGCAGCTTTGAACGGGAACGCCACCAGACCGGCATAGAAAATTACCCCGCTAGCCACCGCATAAAGCATCAGTTTGCGTTTACCAAAACGTTTGACCAGATAGCCGGCCACCAGCATCGCCGGAATTTCCAGCCCTGCCGCCGTTCCCATCAATAAGCCCGCCAGCCCTTCCGGCAAACCTAACTCGCTGGTGATATACAGCGGCATATCAATGATGTACATGATATTGCACGTCCACATCAGCAATGACGCGAAAAACAGCAGACGCACATCTTTGTTCCGCCACGCGCTGACCTGTACGACTTTCTCATCCACCGGTTGCTCAAGACGCGGCACGGACGGCAGGAAAAACGCAATCATCAGTATGCTGCCGACAAACACCGCGGCCGCACTCAGATACATCGGCGTAAAACCGTAGTTCAGCGCCAGCATGAACGACAGCGGCGGACCCAGCACCCACGCCAGCGAAAGCATTGCACGCATCATTGAGCTGAACATGACGACTTCGCTGGATGAACGGTCGGCGTGTTCACGCGCCAGCGCAAACAGCTGTGGCATCGCCGCGTTCCCGATCGCCGCCAGCAAAACACCGACGGTGATCAGCACCAGATAATCGCGACTGAAAGCAAACACCAGGCTGTTGCCTATCGCCATCAGGCAGCAAAACATCAGCAACTTTCGGCGGTCGCCTTTGTTATCCGAGCGGTTAGCCAGCAGAAAGCTGATCGCAATCCCGGCAATCGCATTGACGGTATAAAAGAAGCCGACCCACATTGGCCGCACTTTCACTTCATTGGTCAGAAACAGGCTAAGCGTCGGCGCCTGCAACGCGCCCGCGACACCACACAGCAAGGACACCACCAGAAAGGTGACATAAATTGCATTAATACGAGGTTTAGACATAACGCCATCCCTGAGAAATGAAAGTCTTACAACGAAACATACAGTGTATACCCAAAACAATTCGAGTTGCAGAAAGGCGGCAAACGCGCGAATCCCGTTGAGCTGACATGAGTCAGTGATTCGGGTAAGCAAGAGCGGCCAACACATCTGCGGCTCGAAGTGTGAAGGGGATAATCAATAGAAAAAAACCAGTGAGTTACCCCACTGGCTGGTGACATTACACCATTACTCAGAAAATCGAATCTGGCCGCGACTGCGGGTTATAAATGACGGCGGTATTGTTCATCGTCCTGCGAGGCGATGTCCCACTGCGTCAGGCGGGAGAGAATGTCTAAACGGTATTCCACCGGAACCCATGACAGCCAGTCAGCATGATTTCTGACCGCATTTCTGCTGATGGCAGCGAAGTAGCGTTGGTAGAAACGGGCAGTTAGCATATTTTTCATGATGACCTCCGGACCTTCATGACGGGCTTTCGTTGAAGAGAAGTATCAGAGTAATATGAGGAAAGATAAATTGATGAAAATCGCCACGGAGTTCCTCTTTTATGGCTTCATCCCGCTTACAGCAACAATTCATCCGGTTATGGCAATCCTGCCACGGTGAAGAAACAGAGACGACGCTGCAGGCGTTATCGCAAGTACTGAATTGTTCCCGGCGACATATGCGATCATTGCTTAGCACCATGCAGGAACAGGGGTGGCTGACGTGGGACGCCGAAGCCGGGCGCGGTAAACGTTCGACGCTGAGTTTCCTTTATACCGGCCTGGCACTCCAGCAACAGCGGGCCGAAGAACTGCTTGAACAGGATAATATCGATCAGTTAGTGCAACTGGTGGGTGATAAAAGCAGCGTTCGCCAGATGCTGTTATCCCAGTTGGGGCGAAGCTTCCGTCAGGGCAAACATATCCTGCGCGTGTTGTACTATCGTCCGCTGTTTAATCTGCTACCGGGAACGATGTTGCGGCGTTCAGAAACACACATAGCGCGACAGATTTTCAGCGGGCTGACGCGCATAAATGAGGAAAATGGGGAAGTCGAAGGCGATTTAGCCCATCACTGGCAGGAAATATCTCCGCTGCACTGGCGGTTTTATCTGCGCCCGGCCATTCATTTTCATCATGGCCGTGAGCTGGAGATGGCGGATATCATCGCCACCTTCACACGCCTGATGCAATCACACCGGCTGTTCAGCAATCTTGCGTCGGTTGCATCGCCGACGCCCAACGTCATCGACATTCATCTGAACGCGCCCGATCGCTGGTTGGCCTGGTTGTTCGGGAATATCCACGCCATGATCCTGCCGCAGGAGTGGGAGTCATTGCCCGATTTTGCCCGCCATCCGGTGGGAACCGGCCCGTATGCCGTGGTGCGAAATCAGAAAACGCAGCTGCGGATCCGCGCGTTCGACGAATATTTTGGATTCCGGGCGCTGATCGATGAGGTCAACATCTGGGTTTTCCCTGAACTCAGCGAGGAACTGGTGCATTCCGGTGTGCAACTTCAGGCCGATGAATCAGGTAAAAGTGAGCTGGAAAGCCGCCTTGAGGAAGGCTGCTACTTCCTGCTGTTCGACCAGCGTTCGGCCATCGGTCAGAACAGTGAAATACGGGCATGGTTATGTGATTTACTCAGTCCGATTGCCTTACTGAATGCCGCCGAGCCAATCTATCAGCGCTACTGGTCACCGGCATACGGCCTGTTACCCCGCTGGCATCACAAAAATCTTCAAACACGTCCTGCGAAACCCGAGAATCTGACGCAGATTACCCTGACGTTTTATAGCGAACATTCCGAACATCACGCAATCTGTAACGCGCTGCGGCCAATACTGGCTGCGGAAGGGATCGAGCTGATTATTCAGATTGTGGATTACGCCGTCTGGCACCGTGGCGATGCCCAAAGCGATCTGTGGCTTGGTAGCGCAAACTTCACGTTACCGCTGGAATTCTCCCTGTTTGCCACGTTCTTTGAATTGCCGCTCACGGCGCATTGCTTCGGCTATGACCTTGCAGAAGATGCCACGTTATGGCACGACGGCGAGCTCCCGATAGCAAAATGGGGCGAGAAACAGGTAGCCACCCATCATATCCATCCCCTGTTCCACCACTGGCTGGTTTTGCAGGGGCAACGCAGCATGCGCGGCGTGCGGATGAACACTCTCGGCTGGTTCGACTTCAAATCTGCCTGGTTCGCGCCACCCGACAGCTAATCGGACTATCGCATTGCACCGTTAATCACTAGAATGACATCCGTTCTCAACGGGGTGCCCGAGTGACTTCTTTTGTAATAAAGAATGACCTCGATTTTTAAACGCCGCGAGCGCGTGTTCAGCGGGTGAAGTCCAGCGCACAGAAAGCGGAGCGTACACAAAGTACGTGAGCATTTCGAGCACTGCACGACGCCCGATCAACACACGCGCAGCACGTTTAAATATGGCTGAGACCTGATACCCGTCGAACCTGATCCGGTTAACCCCGGCGGAGGGATTTGAGACTGTGCAATGCTCACTCAAAATCCTTTGCCCCTTTTCTTTTTTGGAGCGCAAAGTTGAAAAAATTATTGTCCTGCCTGCTGTTACTTTCTGCACCTGCCTTTGCTGCAAAGCCCGTTCTGACGGTTTATACCTACGATTCCTTCTCGGCCGACTGGGGCCCCGGCCCGGCCATCAAAAAAGCCTTTGAGGCACAGTGCGGCTGCGAACTGAAATATGTCGCGCTGGAAGATGGCGTGTCGCTGCTGAACCGTCTGCGGATGGAAGGCAAAAACACTAAAGCGGACGTGGTGCTCGGTCTGGATAACAACCTGTTGCAGGCCGCTGAGCAAACCGGTCTGTTTGCCAAAGCGCCGAAAACCGACGCTAAACTGACGGTGCCGGGTGGCTGGAATAACACGACGTTTGTGCCTTACGACTACGGTTATTTCGCGTTCGTGTATGACAAAAACAAACTGAAAAACCCGCCAAAAAGCCTTGATGAGCTGATCAACAGCGACCAGAAATGGAAAGTGATTTACGAAGATCCGCGCACCAGCACGCCGGGTCTCGGCCTGATGCTGTGGATGCAAAAAGTCTATGGCGACAAAGCGCCTGAAGCGTGGCAAAAACTGGCGGCGAAAACCGTGACCGTCACCAAAGGCTGGAGCGAGGCTTATGGCCTGTTCCTCAAAGGCGAAAGCGATCTTGTGCTGAGCTACACCACTTCTCCGGCGTATCACATTGTCGAAGAGAAGAAAGACAATTATGCCGCCGCTGACTTCACCGAAGGTCATTACATGCAGGTGGAAGTCGCGGGCCAACTGGCCAGCAGCAAACAGCCAAAACTGGCTGAACAGTTCATGAAATTCGTCACCACCGAAGATTTCCAGAAAGTCATCCCGACCGGTAACTGGATGTATCCGGTGATCAGCACGCCACTGCCTGATGCCTTTAAACAGCTGACCGTACCGGCAAAATCCCTGCAATACAGCGCACAGGATGTGGCTTCTCACCGCAGCGAATGGATTCAGGCATGGCAGAACGCCGTCAGCCGTTGATCCCCCGCTGGCTGTGGCCGGGCGCGGTGGCGTCACTGGCGATGCTGCTGGTCGCCGCGCTGGCATTAGGTTCGCTGTGGCGTCATGCGCCACAAATGAGCGGCGCGTCCGCGTGGCAGGATCCGTATCTCCGGCACGTCATCCGCTTCACCTTCTGGCAGGCGCTGCTTTCGGCGTCCTGCTCGGTGCTGCCCGCCATTTTGCTGGCGCGCGCCCTCTTCCGCCGCCGTTTTCCCGGCCGTCAGCTGTTATTACGATTGTGCGCGATGACGCTGGTATTGCCGGTTTTAGTCGCAGTGTTCGGCATTCTCAGCGTATACGGAAGACAAGGCTGGCTGGCGGAGATTTGCCGCTGGCTGGGCGTGGATTACCATTTTTCGCCGTACGGTTTACAGGGCATTTTGCTGGCGCACGTATTTTTCAATCTGCCGCTGGCAACCCGTCTTTTATTGCAGGCGCTGGAAAATATTGCAGTTGAGCAGCGTCAGCTGGCGGCTCAGCTGGGGATGAACGCGTGGCAGCAGTTTCGCTTTGTCGAATGGCCCGCGCTGCGTCGCCAGATTTTCCCGGCGGCGGCGCTGATTTTTATGCTGTGCTTCGCCAGCTTTGCGACCGTCCTTTCCCTTGGCGGCGGCCCGCAGGCGACCACCATTGAGCTGGCTGTCTATCAGGCGCTGAGTTACGACTACGATTTAGGCCGTGCCGCCACGCTGGCGCTGATCCAGCTTTTTTGCTGTCTGGCGCTGGTCTTGCTCAGTCAGAAACTGAGTCAGGCGCTGCCGGTCGGGCAAACGCAGGCTCAGCGCTGGCGCAATCCGGACGATTCCCCGCTGCGCCGCATTACCGACGGCCTGCTGATTGGGCTGGCTTTACTGCTGATCCTGCCGCCGCTGCTGGCCGTGGTTTTCGATGGTGTAAATCGCGCCGCCATCAGCGTGCTGCAACAGCCCGCGCTGTGGCAGGCTTTATGGACGTCAGTCCGTATCGCGCTGGGCAGCGGATTATTGTGCGTTCTGCTGACGATGATGTTGCTGTGGAGCAGCCGCGAGCTGCGTTTACGCCAGAAAAATGGCTGGGCGCAGGCGATGGATCTCAGCGGAATGCTGATCCTCGCGATGCCCGGCATCGTGCTGGCGACCGGCTTTTTCCTGCTACTCGGCGACACCACCGGATTGCCGCAATCGCCGTGGCCGCTGGTCATTTTAACCAACGCGCTGATGGCCGTGCCTTACGCTTTAAAAGTGCTGGATAACCCGATGCGCGACGTGGCCGAACGCTACAATCCGCTGTGCCTTTCGCTGGATATGCACGGGTGGCAGCGGTTGCGCCGCGTGGAACTCAGCGCACTGAAACGCCCTATTACGCAGGCGCTGGCGTTCGCCTGCGTGCTGTCGCTCGGGGATTTCGGCGTGATTGCGCTGTTTGGCAACGAGAATTTCCGCACGCTGCCGTTTTATCTGTATCAGCAGATAGGTTCCTATCGCAGCCAGGATGGTGCGGTGACGGCGCTTTTACTCCTGCTGCTATGCTTCCTGTTATTTACCCTGATTGAGAAATTACCGGGCCGCCATGCTGACGCTGAATAAACTGACTTACCTGTACGAGCATTTGCCGATGCGCTTTGATTTGCGTATCGCGGCGGGTGAGCGCGTGGCGATACTCGGCCCGAGTGGTGCGGGAAAAAGCACCCTGCTCAGCCTTGTAGCGGGTTTTCTGACACCGGTCAGCGGGCAAATTTTACTGAACGGTGCCGATCACAGCGCAACGCCACCGGCTAAACGTCCGGTGTCGATGCTGTTTCAGGAAAACAATCTGTTCTCGCACCTGACCGTACGCCAGAACATGGGGCTGGGGCTGCATCCGGGGCTGAAAATCAGCACGCAGCAAAAGCAGGAACTGGAGGACATCGCCCGGCAGGTCGGTCTGGAAGAGTGTCTGGAACGCCTGCCGTCGCAGCTTTCCGGCGGGCAGCGTCAGCGCGTGGCACTGGCGCGTTGCCTGCTGCGCAGCCAGCCGATTTTACTGCTCGACGAACCGTTTTCCGCGCTCGATCCGGCGCTGCGCAGCGAAATGCTGAGTTTACTGGATAACGTGTGTGAGCAGCGTAATCTCACGCTGCTGATGGTGTCGCACAATCTGGATGATGCAGCGCGGATTGCACCGCGCACCTTACTGATTGTGGATGGCCGGATTTTCTACGATGGCCCGACGCAGGCGCTGACGGATGGCACCGCACCGGAAGCCAGAGTGTTAGGCATCCGCCCCGTCAGCGGGTAATCACTTTCCACAACAGATGACCATAGACCGGCATCATCGGCTGTTTGCTGAGCATCACGATGCTCACGGCCGTTGCGGCCAGGCTCAGCACGCAAACCACACGCAGGCGCGGCAGCGGTAACCATTTTGTCATCGCGTCCGGCGCAGCTTTTCCGGCACGGAACCAGCGCCAGAGAAGCCAGGCACTCAGCCAGATCAGCACGAAGGCCGCAAACAACATCCATTTGAAGACCGCGCTGTTATGGCCTGTCGGAATATCAATCGCCACGCCAGCCAGTATGCCGGGGAGAAAATACACCGGCGGCCAGGTGATGCAGCCGACGATGTTCGGCGGCGCAAATTTATACGGAGGCAAATTAAGCATACCGGCGGCCAGTGGCACCAGCGGACGGGTCGGCCCGATGAAACGGCCGAGGATCACCGTAGCAAAGCTGTGACGGTCAAGGGCGTGTCCGGTTTTGTCGAGCAATGACTGATAGCGTTGCAGGAATTTCCACTGATGCAGCGGTTCTTTAAAGCGCCGCCCGATGAAGTAAGATGCCCAGTCGCCGAAGAAGCAACCGAGCCCGGCCGCCAGCCACGCTTCGTACAGGCCGACCTGGCCGCTGCCGATCAGCGTCCCGAGCGTCGCCATCATCACCGTGCCGGGCAGAATCAGCCCCACCAGCGCCAGTGATTCGAAAAAAGCCACCACGGCGACAATAATTAAAGCAAAGCCCACCGACTGAGCGACCAGATGTTGTAAATAGGCTTCCATAAATTCCCAGTAATTGTGACGCAAAAGGCGTAGAGCATCAGTACGAATAAATAATGAGATTAGTGTCAGTTTTCTGAACTTTGATTGTAGTAAATACATCAAGCGGCTGAATTGTCAGCGCACGAACTATTGCCGTCAACCCAGTAATTGTATGCGTATTTGGCAAAATCCAGAGTCGTGGACAAAGACTGTATAAATAACCATACTCTGTCATTGATTTTTCATTCCGCTTCCGAGGCGCTTATTAACGCACAATCGACTCCTTCCGCCACACGCACCACTGACATGTCACCGCGTCAGGGATTCGTGCTGACCCGCCACTGGCGCGACACGCCGCGTGGCACGGAAGTGGAACTGTGGCTGGCGACCGACAATGGCCCGCAGAAAGTTCGCCTGCCGTTGCAGGAGTCAGTGGCCTTTATTCCGGCGGAGCAGCAGGCGCGGGCTGAGCGGTTGCTGGCCGATGAAAAAAATGCCAGTTTGCGCGAATTACCGTTGCAGGATTTTCATTCCCGGCCAGTTCTCGGCCTGTATTGCCCGCAACACCGGCAGTTAATGCGCATTGAAAAGCTGTTAAAAGAGAATGGCGTCAGGGTCTATGAAGCGGATATCCGCCCGCCTGAACGTTTTCTGATGGAGCGTTATATCACCGCGCCGGTGTGGTTCAGCGGCAAACCGGGACCGGGCAATTTGCTGCTCGAAACGAAGATGAAACCGGCGCAGGAGTACCGCCCGCCGCTGAAACTCTGTTCTCTGGATATCGAAACCAGCGGCAACGGCGAGTTGTATTGCATCGGGCTGGAAGGCTGTGGGCAGCGCCACGTTTATATGCTCGGGCCGCCGAACGGCGATCCGGACAGTCAGTTCGATTTTACACTGGAATACGTCGACAGCCGCCCGCAACTGCTGGAAAAGCTCAACGAGTGGCTGGAAACTTACGATCCGGATGCGATTATTGGCTGGAGCGTCATACAGTTCGATCTGCGCGTTTTACAAAAGCATGCAGACCGCTACAAAATCCCGCTCAAACTTGGGCGCGGCGGCAGTGAACTGGAATGGCGCGAACACGGTTTCAAGCAAGGCCATTTTTTTGCCGCCGCCGCAGGCCGCCTGATTATCGATGGTATCGAAGCCCTGAAATCCGCCTTCTGGAACTTCAATTCCTTTAGCCTGGAATTCGTCTCACAAAGTTTGTTAGGCGAAGGGAAATCCAGCGATAACCCGTATCAGCGTCTGGCCGAAATCGAACAACGTTTTCGTGAAAACAAACCCGCGCTGGCACGTTATAACCTGAAAGACTGTGAGCTGGTGACGCGCATTTTTGCCAAAACAGAGCTGATGCCGTTTCTTCTCGAACGCGCGTCGGTAACCGGGCTGGCCGCCGACCGCAGCGGCGGTTCAGTCGCCGCCTTTACCCACCTTTATTTACCGCGCATGCACCGAGCCGGCTATGTCGCGCCGAATCTGGGCGAGCTGGAAGGTGAAATGAGCCCCGGCGGATTCGTGATGGATTCCCGCCCCGGCTTATACGATTCCGTACTGGTGCTCGATTATAAAAGTCTGTACCCGTCGATTATCCGCACATTCCTGATCGACCCGGTCGGGCTTGTGGCCGGGCTGCAACAGCCGGACGATGAACATTCTGTTCCAGGCTATCGCAACGCCCGATTTTCGCGGGAAAAACATTGCCTGCCGGAAATCGTCAGCCAGATCTGGCAGGGGCGCGAAGCCGCGAAAAAACACAACAACAAACCGCTGTCGCAGGCGCTGAAAATCATCATGAACGCCTTTTATGGCGTGCTCGGCTCGAGCGGCTGCCGGTTTTTCGATCCACGTCTGGCGTCGTCTATTACGCTGCGCGGGCACGACATCATGCGCCAGACCCGCGAGCTGATTGAGGCCGAAGGTTATCAGGTGATTTACGGCGACACGGATTCGACTTTTGTCTGGCTCAATAAAGCGCATACGCAGGAAGATGCCAATGTGATTGGCCGCCGTCTGGTGGAGCAGGTGAACGCCTGGTGGAAACTGCATTTACAGCAGGAATACGGGCTGGAAAGCGCGCTGGAGCTGGAATTCGAAACCCATTATCAGCGTTTTCTGATGCCGACAATCCGAGGTTCCGAAACCGGCAGTAAAAAACGTTACGCCGGGCTGGTGAAAGATGCCGACGGCGAACACATCGTTTATAAGGGGCTGGAAACGGTCCGCACCGACTGGACGCCGCTGGCGCAGGAGTTCCAGCAGGAGCTGTATCAGCGGATTTTTCATCAGCAGCCGTATCAGGATTATGTCCGTGATTATGTGGCGCGCACGCTCAATGGTGAACTTGACGACAAGCTGGTGTACCGAAAACGCCTGCGCCGCAAGCTCAGTGATTACGAGAAAAATGTGCCGCCTCACGTCCGCGCCGCCCGGCTGGCGGATGAGTATAATGTGCAGCATGGCCGCGCAAAGCAGTACCAGAATGGCGGCTGGATAAGCTATGTGATGACCACCTCCGGGCCGGAGCCGCTGGAGAACCGTCAGTCACCGGTCGATTACGATCACTACATCGAGCGTCAGCTGGAACCCGTGGCCGATGGTATTTTGCCTTTCCTTCATGACGATTTTGCTACACTCATTACAGGTCAGATGGGGCTATTCTAAGCAAAAGAAGGGGCGGCTGATGTGATTCGCAGGTGACGAATCGTTTACCTTCCATTACCATAGCGCCCTTTCCCATTTCTGAAACATCCTCACACAGTGAATCACTTCCCGCCATCTGACGGGAAAAGAAAACTATTGCCCAAGTATTATCAGAGGCATAGCGAGCAATGCACAGCCGCTGCCGCAGTTGTCGTACACAGAGCAAACAACACAGAGAGAGATTATGCCGTTTACATTGGGTCAACGCTGGATAAGCGATACGGAAAGCGAATTAGGATTAGGAACCGTAGTTGCGCTGGATGTGCGCATGGTGACTTTGCTTTTCCCCGCCACCGGTGAAAACCGTTTGTATGCCCGAAATGATTCCCCGATCACCCGCGTAATGTTTAATCCCGGTGATACCATCAGTTGTCACGAAGGCTGGCAACTGCAAGTCGAAGAAGTCATTGAAGACAAAGGTCTGCTGACCTATATCGGTACCCGTCTGGATACGGAAGAAACCGGCGTTGCCATGCGCGAAGTGCTGCTCGACAGCAAACTGACGTTCAGTAAACCTCAGGATCGTCTGTTCGCCGGTCAGATTGACCGTATGGATCGTTTTGCCCTGCGTTTCCGCGCACGTAAATATCAGCGCGAGCAGTTTCGTCTCGAGTTCGGCGGCCTGCGCGGTATGCGTGCCAGCCTGATCCCGCACCAGTTGCACATCGCTTACGAAGTCGGCCAGCGTCATGCGCCGCGCGTTTTACTGGCCGATGAAGTGGGTCTGGGTAAAACCATCGAAGCCGGCATGATTATTCATCAGCAATTGCTGTCCGGCCGCGCCGAACGCGTGCTGGTTGTGGTGCCTGAAACTCTGCAACATCAGTGGCTGGTCGAGATGCTGCGTCGCTTCAACCTGCGTTTCTCTCTGTTTGATGACGACCGCTATGCTGAATCCGTGCATGAAGCGACGAACCCGTTTGAAACCGAGCAACTGGTTATCTGCTCACTTGATTTTGTACGCCGCAACAAGTCCCGCCTCGAGCAGTTATGTGACGCCTCCTGGGACATGCTGGTGGTCGACGAAGCACACCATCTGGTCTGGAGCGAAGCCGCGCCAAGCCGCGAATATCAGGTTATCGAGCAGCTTTCTCAGCAAATCCCGAGCGTCCTGCTGCTGACCGCCACGCCGGAGCAACTGGGCCAGGAAAGTCACTTTGCGCGTCTGCGCCTGCTGGATCCGGATCGTTTTCACGATTACGAAGAATTCATTGAAGAACAGCAGCAATATCAGCCGGTCGCGGATGCCGTGACGCTGCTGCTTAATAAAGAGCCACTGACGCCGGAAGCGCTGGCCTTGCTGGGCGAAAGCGTTGGTAATGCAGACACCGACGCGCTGCTGACCGCCGCCAATAAAGGTGACGAAGCCGCCGCGAAACAGCTGGTTTCCATGCTGATGGATCGCCACGGCACCAGCCGCGTGCTGTTCCGTAACACCCGTAACGGCGTCAAAGGTTTCCCGGAGCGTCATCTGCATTCGGTGAAACTGCCGCTGCCGACGCAATATCAGACCGCGATTAAAGTCTCGGGCATTATGGGTGCGAAGAAAACCGCCGAAGCCCGTGCGCACGACATGCTGTATCCGGAGCAGATTTATCAGGAATTCGAAGGCGAAAACGCCACCTGGTGGAACTTCGATCCGCGCGTGGAATGGCTGCTCGGTTATCTGACCGCCAACCGTGACGAAAAAGTGCTGGTGATTTGCGCCAAAGCCGCCACCGCGCTGCAACTGGAGCAGGTTCTGCGTGAACGCGAAGCGATCCGCGCCGCCGTGTTCCACGAAGGTTTGTCGATCATCGAACGTGACCGCGCCGCCGCGTATTTCGCTTCGCAGGAAGAAGGTGCGCAGGTACTGCTGTGTTCTGAAATCGGCTCCGAAGGCCGTAACTTCCAGTTCGCCAGCAAGATGGTGATGTTCGATCTGCCGTTCAACCCGGATCTGCTCGAGCAGCGTATTGGCCGACTGGACCGTATCGGCCAGCAAAACAATATCGACATCATGGTGCCTTACCTTGAGCAAACCGCGCAGTCCGTGCTGGTCCGCTGGTTCCACGAAGGTCTGGATGCATTCGAACATACCTGCCCGACTGGCCGGACTATTTATGACAGCGCTTACGATCAGCTGATTACGTTCCTCGCCACACCGGCTGAGCAGGAAGGTCTGGACGACTTTATTCTCAAATGCCGCGCGGAACATGACGCGCTGAAAGAGAAGCTGGAAAATGGCCGCGACCGTCTGCTGGAGATGCATTCCAACGGCGGCGAACGTGCGCAGCAACTGGCGAAGGAAATTGGCGAACAGGATAACGACGTCAATCTGGTGAATTTCGCGCTGAATCTGTTCGATATCGTCGGCATCAATCAGGACGACCGCAGCGATAACCTGATCGTTCTGACACCATCCGATCACATGCTGGTGCCGGATTTCCCGGGCCTGCCGGAAGACGGTTGTACGGTGACGTTTGACCGTGAACAGGCGCTGTCGCGTGAAGATGCGCAGTTCATCAGCTGGGAACATCCGATCGTGCGCAACGGTCTGGATCTGATCCTCTCCGGTGATACCGGCAGCTGTGCGGTGTCGATCCTGAAAAACAAAGCGCTGCCGGTCGGTACGCTGCTGGCAGAGCTGATTTACGTGGTCGAATGTCAGGCGCCGAAACACCTGCAGCTGACACGCTTCCTGCCACCGACGCCGGTGCGCATGCTGATGGATCGCAAAGGCACTAACCTTGCCGCGCAGGTAGAATTCGAAAGCTTTAACCGCCAGTTGAACGCCATCAACCGCCATAACTCCAGCAAGCTGGTGAATGCCGTGCAGCAGGACGTTCACGCCATGCTGCAACAGGCTGAAGCGGAAATTGCTGAGCAGGCGCGTGCGCTGATTGAAGCGGCGAAAGTTGAAGCGGATGAGCAACTGACGAAAGAGCTGGATCGTCTGAAAGCACTGAAAGAAGTGAACCCGAACATTCGCGATGACGAACTGGAATCGGTAGACTCAAACCGTAAGCAGGTGCTGGCCAATCTGAACGACGCCAGCTGGCGTTTGGATGCAATCCGTCTGGTGGTCGTCAGCCACCAGTAAGCCTGTCGGGATGCAGCCGCTTCTGCATCCCTTCTTTTATTTCACCCTGAATGCAGACTGAAACCGCTATGAGCGAACATCAACCGACAATGCCTGAACCGTCCAAAACCCGGCCGCTGGAGAATTACAATCCGCCGACCGATCCCTGGTTGCAGGTGATTTTCCAGGATGAACACATCATGGTGGTGAATAAGCCAAGCGGGTTGCTTTCAGTGCCGGGTAAATTAGCCGAGCATCAGGACAGCCTGATGACGCGTATTCAGCAGCAATATCCGGAAGCGGAATCGGTGCATCGTCTGGATATGTCGACCAGCGGCGTAATTGTGGTGGCGCTGACCAAAGAAGCTGAACGTGAACTTAAACGCCAGTTCCGCGAACGCGAAACCAAGAAAGTCTATATCGCGCGCGTCTGGGGACGGGTCGAAGAAGATTACGGCATTATTGATTTGCCGCTGATTTGCGATTATCCCAACCGGCCAAAACAGAAAGTTTGCCATGAGACCGGGAAGAAAGCGCTGACGCAGTATGAAGTGATGTCGTGGGATGAAGACGGCACGACGCGGGTCAAACTCCGGCCGATTACCGGGCGCTCACACCAGCTGCGCGTGCATTTACTGGCACTCGGACATCCGATTCTGGGCGATAAGTTTTACGCACATCCGCAGGCGCTGGCCGCCGCCGACCGTCTGCAACTGCACGCGCAGGAGCTGTCGTTTTACCATCCGATCACGGACGCGCCGCTGGTATTCAACTGTGAGCCGGATTTTTAACGTTTCCGGAAATGCAAAAAAGGCGCTGAAATCAGCGCCTTTTACTTTTGCGTCGGAGAAGACTACTTAAAACCTTTCTCTCTTTTGATCAGGTCATACGCTGCCTGAATCGCCTGCGCTTTTTCTTTCGCCATTTCCATCATTTCCGGCGGCAAACCTTTCGCGACCAGTTTGTCCGGATGATGCTCACCCATCAGCTTGCGGTACGCACGTTTGATGGTGGTCGCATCGTCCGTAGCATTCACGCCCAGCACTTTACAGGCATCGGCCAGCGTCGGGCCTTGCTGTGTCTGGTGATAACCGCCGCGATAAGAGTGACCGCCCTGCTGACTTCCACCGAACTGTTGTCCGCCTTCCATCATGCGCAGGAACTGATCGAACTGCATGCGGGAAATCCCGAGTTCTTCAGCAATCACATACAGTACTTCGCGCTCGTTCGGATGCAATGAACCATCGGCATATGCAGCCTGGATCTGGATTTCCAGAAAGGTCCGGATCAGGTCGAAACGGCCAAAGCACACGCTGCGCAATTCACGCATTTTTTCCCGCAGAGGATAGCTCGCTTCTTTTCCGTCGCGGAAGGCACGCTGCGCGGCTTCGCGCTGCTCACCGTGCAATTGCATACGTTCCATATAAAGACTGGCGATCTGAATATCCGCTTCGGTAACTCTCCCTTTTGATTTAGTCAGATTTCCCATCACCTCAAAAGTGGTGCGGAAAAAAATGGTTTGACGCGTCTGTTGATCGGCAAAATACCCTCTGCGTTTCGCTGAACGCGCGGTGTCAAACATATGCCCTATCAACAGCCCTGACACAATTCCCCAGAAGCCTAAACCGGACCATAAGCCCAGGATAAGTCCGAGCAGTTTTCCCCAATACTGCATATACTCCTCAATTCGCCATGCCGTCGCTTAAAAATTGCTTTATCATAACCGGCATTTATCGTTGTGCCTAACGGCGGCAGCGTAACAGGTTGGATTTAACACTAGCGCAACCATGATGAGTGAGATAGTCTCTGACCGTTTGCCGGCATGATGCCTCTGATGACGGAACACCATTTTACGTATGAAAAACAGACGTCTGAAAACACGCTTACCGACAGTGCTGGCCGCGACAATTTGGTCAGTATTGTACAGTCACGGCGCAATGGCCGATCTCGCAGCACAATGTATGCTCGGCGTTCCGACCTATGACAAACCTTTGGTGCAGGGTGATCCGAATTCACTGCCTGTGACCATCAATGCCGATAAGGCAACGGGCAACTATCCTGACAGCGCACTGTTTAGTGGCAACGTTAACGTTGTCCAAGGCAACAGCACGCTGGATGCCGATCAGGTTCAGCTTAACCAAATTCCCAATCCCAACCAGCCGACACCGACCCGTACTGCAACAGCAACCGGCAACGTGCGTTATAACGATAACCAAATCAAGCTGAACGGGCCAAAAGGTTTTGCAAACCTGACAACCAAAGATACTGACGTTCAGGATGGTGACTACCAGATGGTCGGCCGCCAGGGTCGCGGTCAGGCTGACAAAATGAAGCAGCGTGACAACAACCGCTACACCATCATGGATAACGGTACCTTTACGACGTGTCTGCCAGGCGATAACAGCTGGAGCGTCGTCGGTTCCGAGGTGATTCAGGATCGCCAGGAAGAAGTGGCTGAAATCTGGAATGCCCGATTCCATATCGGACCGGTTCCGGTGTTTTACAGCCCGTATATGCAGTTGCCAATTGGTAATAAGCGCCGCTCAGGTTTCCTTATCCCGAATGCGAAATACAGCAGTAACAATGGGGTAGGTCTTACCGTTCCTTATTACTGGAACATCGCGCCAAACTATGACGCCACGATCACCCCGAATTACATGAGCAACCGTGGCCTGCAGTTACAGAACGAATTCCGCTATCTGACCGTTGCCGGTGCCGGCCTGATGGAATTTGATTATCTGGGCAACGATAAGAAAATCGATGACCAGTATGTTCAGGATCAAAACCGTACCAGCGATACGACTAAACGCTGGATGTATTACTGGCGTCACGCTGGTGTATACGATCAGGTATGGCGTTTCAATGTCGACTACACCAAGGTCAGCGACCCCTACTACTTCACCGATTTTGATTCGAAATACGGTTCGAGCACTGACGGCTATTCCACGCAAAAATTCAGCGTAGGGTATGCTGACCAGAACTGGGATGTCACGCTGGCCAGTAAGCAGTTCCAGGTGTTCTCGGATTACGGTAACAGTAATGCTTACCGTGCCCAGCCACAGCTGGACATTAACTATTATAAAAATGACCTGGGTCCGTTCGACCTGCATCTTTATGGCCAGGCGGCGAAATTCACCAGCGTTAACCCGGATAATCCTGAAGCTGTCCGTACTCACTTTGAACCGACCCTCAGCCTGCCTCTCAGCAATGGCTGGGGAAGCCTGGATAACGAAGTGAAGCTGATGGCCACACACTATCAGCAGGATATTCCAGACGCTTATTACGATAATAATGCCGATACCAAACTACGTTCATCCGTGAACCGCGTAATGCCTGAGTTTAAAAGCGATGGCAAAATGGTGTTTGACCGGACGATGGACTGGAACAGCGACTATACCCAGACCCTCGAGCCGCGTTTGCAATACCTGTACATTCCGTACCGTAATCAAAGCTCAATCAATACCTACGACTCGACGCTGTTGCAGTCCGACTATACCGGCCTGTTCCGCGATAAAAGCTACAGCGGCCTGGACCGGATTGCCTCCGCAAACCAGGTGGCCGGTGGCTTAACGACGCGTATTTACGATGAAAACCTGGAAGAACGTTTCAATGCGTCTGCCGGTCAGATTTATTATTTCCAGCCACCGCGTACGGGTGACACGAACAGCGTACTGGACAAAAATGACGACACGGGCAGCCTGGTTTGGGCCGGTGATAGTTATTACAAAATCAATAACTTCTGGGGTATTCGCGGAGGGATTCAGTACGACACACGTCTGGATTCAGTCGCTCTGGCGGATACGGTTCTGGAGTATCGCGCTGACTCAGAAAGAATGGTTCAGTTGAGCTACCGTTATGCCAGCCCGGAATATATTCAGGCTACATTGCCAGATGTCACCAACCCGGGGTATCAGGACGGTATTTCTCAGGTAGGCGGAATTGCCAGCTGGCCGATTGCCGATCGTTGGGCGATTGTCGGTGCCTATTATTATGATACTAAAGCGCAGCAAACAGCAGATCAGCTCATTGGCCTGCAATACAATACCTGCTGCTGGGCAATCAATGTCGGCTACGAACGTAAGATAACCAATTACGATACAACGAAGTCAGAAAGTAAGTATGACAATAAGATTGGCTTCAACATTGAACTTAGAGGCCTTGGGAACAATCAAACCCTCGGAACGAAAGAAATGTTGGCCAGTGGCATACTGCCTTATCAACGAGCTTTCTAAGCCTGACAACGCTATTTATTTTGTCAAACACGTTATTTAGTGAAGACACTACGAACTCAGTGAACTTGAAACCCGCGTTTGCGGATTAGACAAATGGAAAAAGTATGAAGAACTGGAGAACACTTCTCCTCGGCGTGACGCTTTGTGCCAGCACTGCGTTTGCGGCCCCTCAGGAAGTTGATAAAGTAGCCGCCGTCGTGAACAACGGCGTCGTGTTGCAAAGTGACGTAGACAGCCTGTTTAACTCTGTTAAACAGCAAGCTCAGCAGGCTAACCAACAGCTGCCGGATGACGCGACCTTACGTCATCAGATTCTTGATCGCCTGATTATGGATCAGATCCAATTGCAGATGGCGACCCGTATGGGTATTGCCCCGACGGATCAAGATGTCGATAAAGCCATTGCCGGTATCGCGCAGCAGAACAACATTTCTGTTGATCAGCTGCGCAGCCGTCTTGCTTATGATGGAATGAATTACAGCACTTACCGTGCACAAATCCGCAAGGAAATGATCATCAGCGAAGTGCGTAACAGTGAAGTTCGCCGTCGCGTCACGATCCTGCCTCAGGAAGTCGATCAGCTGTCCAAACAGGTTGCGGCTCAGAACGGCAGCGGTGCTGAATTTAACCTCAGCCATATTTTGCTGCCATTGCCGGAAAACCCGACGCAGGATCAGGTTGATTCAGCGGAACAGCTGGCCAAGAAGATCGTTTCTGATCTGAATAATGGTGCCGATTTCGGCAAGCTGGCGATTACTTACTCTGCTGATTCCCAGGCGCTGAAAGGCGGTAATATGGGCTGGGGCAAACTGCAGGAATTGCCATCCCTGTTTGCTCAGGCATTAAGCACTGCGCAGAAAGGCCAGATCATTGGTCCAATCCGTTCAGGCGTGGGCTTCCATATCCTGAAAGTGAACGATATCCGTGGCGACAGCAAAACAGTCTCTGTGACTGAAGTGCACGCCCGCCATATCCTGCTGAAACCTTCTGTCGTGATGACCGATGCGCAAGCACGTGCAAAACTCGAACAAGTGGCTGCTGACATTAAGAGCGGTAAAGCTAACTTTGCGGATGAAGCTAAACAGCTTTCTCAGGATCCGGGTTCTGCTAATCAGGGCGGCGATTTAGGTTGGGCGTCACCGGATATGTACGATCCTGCGTTCCGTGACGCGTTGATGAACCTGAAAAAAGGCGAGATCAGTGCACCGGTTCACTCATCATTCGGTTGGCATTTGATTCAAATGCTTGATACCCGTCAGGTTGATAAAACCGATGCTGCACAGAAAGAACGTGCTTACCGTATGTTGTTCAACCGTAAATTTGCGGAAGAAGCCCAGACGTGGATGCAGGAACAACGTGCGGAAGCGTATGTGAAAATTATGGACGGTAATGGACAATAAACCTCTGACAACGAAATCTGTCGTCATCACCCCCGGCGAGCCTGCCGGGGTTGGGCCGGATCTGGTACTGGCGCTGGCTCAGCAGGCATGGCCTGTTGAGCTGGTGGTATGTGCCGATCCGGCCCTGCTGCTTGAACGCGCTGAAAAACTGGGTCTGAAGATTCAGCTGCGCGAATACCAAAAAGACAGCCCGGCAGAACCTCAGGCCGCGGGGACGTTAACCGTTTTGCCAGTCAGCACCGCCGTGCCTGTTACAGCTGGCAAGCTGGACGTCGCCAACAGCCACTACGTCGTGGAAACGCTGGCCCGGGCCTGCGACGGTGCTATCAGCGGTGAATTCGCTGCGTTGGTAACCGGTCCGGTGCAAAAAAGTATTATCAACGATGCAGGGATCCCTTTCACAGGCCATACCGAATTCTTTGCTGACCGCAGCCATTGCGACCGTGTCGTCATGATGCTGGCAACGGAAGAATTGCGCGTGGCGCTGGCGACCACGCATTTGCCATTACTGGCGGTGCCGGGCGCAATTACCCGCCAATGCCTGCATGAAGTGATCACCATACTCAATCACGACCTGAAAACTAAATTCGGTATTGACGAGCCGCAAATCTATGTCTGTGGTCTGAATCCACATGCAGGTGAAGGCGGCCACATGGGCCATGAAGAGATTGATACCATCATTCCGGCGTTGGAAGAACTACGCCAGCAAGGGATGAATCTTATCGGCCCGCTGCCCGCTGATACGTTATTCCAGCCTAAATATCTGCAACATGCCGATGCTGTTTTATCGATGTATCACGATCAGGGCCTTCCGGTGCTAAAATATCAGGGATTCGGTCGCGCAGTGAATATCACGCTTGGCCTTCCTTTTATCCGGACTTCCGTTGATCACGGTACCGCCCTTGAACTCGCCGCCACCGGCACCGCCGATGCAGGCAGTTTCAAGACAGCAATAAATCTCGCCATTCGCATGGCAAATAACAGCAACGATAAATAACAACAATGAATAGTAGAGTCCACCAAGGTCACTTTGCCCGTAAACGTTTTGGGCAAAACTTCTTAACCGATCAGTTTGTTATCGATAGCATCGTATCGGCCATTCACCCTATGCCGGGCGAGGCCGTCGTCGAGATCGGCCCCGGTCTGGCGGCGCTGACAGAGCCTGTCGCCTCCCGTCTGGACAGTATGACGGTGATCGAACTTGACCGTGATCTGGCTGCACGACTGGAAACCAATCCTAAATTTCAGGGTAAATTGCGGGTCATTCAGTCCGATGCCATGAAAATCAATTTTGGCGAACTCTCTGAAGAGCTGGGGCAGCCGTTGCGCGTTTTCGGTAACCTGCCATATAACATCTCCACACCGTTAATGTTCCATCTGTTTACCTATACCAACGCCATCAAAGACATGCACTTCATGTTGCAAAAGGAAGTGGTGAACCGTCTGGTTGCAGGCCCGAACAGCAAAGCGTATGGTCGTTTAACAGTGATGGCGCAGTATTATTGCCGCGTGATCCCGGTACTGGAAGTTCCACCGGAATCCTTCACGCCAGCGCCAAAAGTAGAATCTGCGGTAGTACGCTTAGTACCGCATGAAAGTATTCCGTACCCGGTATCTGATATTCGTATTCTGAGCCGCCTGACCACGGATGCTTTTAACCAGCGCCGTAAGACTGTACGTAACAGTCTCGGTCATTTGTTCACACCAGAACAAATGACCGAGCTGGGTCTGGATCTCAGCATGCGTGCTGAAAATATTTCGGTTGAGCAATTCTGTAAACTGGCTAACTGGTTGTCTACACGACCTAAAACCCCGGAACCTCAGGAGTAGCGTTATGCTTAATTCGCCCCGAGTTTGTGTTCAGGTGCAAAGTATCTACGTTGAGTCACAGTCGATACCGGAAGAAGAACGTTTTGTTTTCGCCTACACCATCACGATCCGCAATCTGGGGCGTTTTAATGTGCAGCTGCTTCGCCGTTACTGGCTGATTACCAACAGTAACGGTCGTCAGACCGAAGTTCAGGGAGAAGGGGTGATTGGTGAACAGCCATTGATCCTGCCTGGCAATGAATTTCACTACACCAGCGGCGCGATTTTAGAAACACCGCTGGGCACGATGGAAGGCCATTATGAAATGGTTGCACATGACGGCGAGGCCTTCCGTGTGCCCGTTCCGGTCTTCCGCCTCGCCATCCCTACGCTGATAAATTAATCCTCATGTCGACATATCTTATTGGTGATGTTCACGGCTGCATCGATGAACTCAAGGCGCTATTGGCGCAGGTGGATTTTGATCCGCAAAATGATTCTCTCTGGCTGACAGGCGATCTGGTTGCCCGCGGCCCCTCTTCTCATGAAGTCCTGCGTTTTGTCAGTGGTTTGGGCGATTGCGTGCGAATGGTGCTGGGGAATCACGATTTACATCTGCTGGCCGTATATGCGGGCATCAGCTTTAACAAGCCGAAAGATCGCATCACGCCTTTACTCGAAGCAGAAGACGCCGATGAGCTCATCAACTGGCTGCGACGCCAGCCGGTTCTGCAGGTCGATGAGGATCTGAAACTGGTGATGGCTCACGCGGGCATCACGCCGCAATGGGATCTTGAAACCGCAAAAATGTGCGCACGGGAAGTCGAAGCCGTTCTGAGCAGCGATACCTATCCGCTGTTTCTGGATGCGATGTACGGCGACATGCCTAACAACTGGCATCCTGAGCTCAGCGGTCTGGCACGCCTGCGTTTCAGCACCAATGCGCTCACCCGCATGCGTTACTGTTTTCCAAACGGGCAACTGGATATGATCTGCAAAGATGTGCCAGAAAATGCGCCAAGACCTCTGAAACCCTGGTTTGATATCCCCGGACCGTTGCAGGAAGCGGGCTACAGCATTGCTTTTGGCCACTGGGCATCGCTGGAAGGGAAAGGGGCTCCGGAAGGCATTTATGCGCTCGATACCGGTTGCTGCTGGGGCGGTGATTTAACGATGTTGCGGTGGGAAGACAAAACTTACTTCACTCAGCCTTCAAATCGCCAGGATGAGAAAGAGCAGGCAGAAATCCCAAAAGCTACCTGATGATGTCTGCGCGAATCACTGGCTGACCGGATAGTGAAGATAAGAATGGCAAAAAGGCACCCGTAAAAGGTGCCTTTTATTTTACACAGAGGGCCTGTCAGGCGCGGCGGTCGAGGATCTCGAAGCAGTAGCCGTGTGAGTTTTGCTCGTCAGCGTCATGGAATTCGCTGAAAGTGCTTTCCCAGTCGTCAGGCTCGTAATCCGGGAAGTGGGTATCCCCTTCGACTTCGGCATCGATATGGGTCAGATACAAACGATCTGCCTTTGGCAGCAACTGCTCATAAACACGTCCGCCGCCCATCACCATCACTTCTTCCACATCTCCGGCAGCACTCAGTGCGGCATCAACAGACGTCACCCAGGTCACACCTTCATGTCCGCCCGGATTAGAGCTGATGACGATATTCAGCCGGCCAGGCAACGGGCGTCCGATTGACTCAAACGTCTTGCGCCCCATGATGACAGGTTTGTTGAGCGTATTACGCTTAAACCAGGCCAGATCACCGGGTAAATGCCAAGGCATAGCGTTTTCCATGCCAATAACGCGATCGGTCGCCAGTGCGGCGATCAGGCTAATAATCATTGTGAAGCCCTGTGTAAATAAGGAATTGGTGCGTGACTCGAAAAAAGAGGTGACACTATACGGAAAGCCCCATCAGCCGTCGATAGGGAGACCCACGCTTTACAAAGATATAAGGGAGCCTTTAGCCTGACGGGATATTCCCACGCTAAAGTGCCAGCCTCTGTCGTAAAGTGCGGTTAAAATCAGGATAGTTTGTCATTAATTCAGTCGAAAATTCTGAATCCGGCCACCTGCACCTTTTGCTGTCTGTCCGTGTTGTACAACAACGCTTACACAACGGGGTGTTTACGATACACAGCCACAGACTCCCTCAGTATAGCTGCCCAAAAAAATCGGCAAGAGTGATTTAACTTACTGAGGATTGGCGTATCATGCCGCCTTCTTTTGTTCTGAACATTGACGACGGTTATTTTCATGCTTGAAACCACCCTTTTTGTTGCCAGTATCGCCTTTCTCGGCATGCTCTCTCCTGGCCCTGATTTCTTTCTGGTCATCAAAAATGCGGCCCGCTATCCGCGCATCGCTGCACTTATGACGTCATTGGGCGTGATTTGTGGCGTGATAACACATATGTCTTACTGTGTGGCCGGTCTGGCGGTGGTGATCACAACAACGCCGTGGTTGTTCGATCTGCTGAAATACGTCGGTGCCGCCTATCTGATCTGGGTCGGTATTCAGGCGCTGTTCTCGCGCAGCAACAGTAAGATGAATCTCGACGGGCTGGAGCCACAGCAGGTCAAACTGCGTACTGCATTCGTACAGGGCTATCTGTGCAATCTGCTGAACCCGAAAGCGACACTGTTTTTCCTGGCGATGTTTACACAGGTTTTACAGATCAACTCAAGCCTTGGCGAAAAGCTGTGGTATGCGTCGATTATCGTCGGCTTGTCTGCTATCTGGTGGCCTTCGCTGGCGTTGTTAATCCAGAGTGCACCGGTTCGCCGTGGTCTGGCAAAAGCGCAGAAAATTATCGATAAACTGCTGGGCGGCGTGCTGATTGGTTTAGGCATTAAAGTCGCTCTGAGCTGAATCACAAAGAAAAACCGGTGCATCTGGCACCGGTTTTCTATTTATTCCTAAGTTTATCCCTTCGCTTCTATCACATCCTTTTCCGGCGCTTTACCGTCAATACTCCCACGCCAGCCTGAGTGAACTGATGACAGACGCTCCTGATCCTGCTCAATGGCTGAACTCAGCATATCTCTCGCACGTTGCATACTGGCGATCCGGAACTCGGTATCTTCGTAATTCTCGATCGTGGCTTCCAGCATTTTGAGGTTATAGCGGCGGAACAGATCGGCCTTCTCTCGGGCTTCGTAGGCATCCAGCCCGAGCGCTTCAAGCACATCGCGGCCAACGCGCAGAGAGCCTTCGAACAGTTCACGCTCAGGCGCTTCCACGCCTAACTGGCGCAACTGATACCAGTGATCGACATCGCGGGCACGGGCGATAACTTTCAGATGAGGGAAATGTTCTTTCGCCAGCGCCGTCAGCTGGAGATTAGCGTCGACATCGTCGATGGCATTAATCAGCACTTTGGCCTGCGCTGCGCCTGCAGATTCGAGTAAATCCACGCGGGTCGCGTCACCGTAAAACACTTTGGTGCCGAATTTTCGCAGCGTTTCGATATGATCCGGATCGTGGTCCAGAACGACGGTATGAACATTATTGGCCAGCAGCAAACGACCGGCAATCTGACCAAAACGACCAAACCCGGCGATAATGACCTGTGCATTTTCTTCGTCAATGGTATCCTGCGGACGGTCATCTTTCGGCGCATTGCGCTCCATGCGGTTCGCAATCACCAGCAGCAGCGGCGTTACAGCCATTGAAAGCGCAACGGCAAGCGTCAGCGCTTTCGACCATTCGTCAGGCATCACGCCAGCCATTTTCGCAGCACTGAAAATCACGAAGGCGAATTCACTGCCCTGCCCGATTAAGATCGCAAAAAGACCACGCTGTTTTTTCGGTACACCCAGCCACGGTGCAATCAGCCACAACATCGCCGCCTTGAGCGCCATAAAGCCCACCAGCAACGTAGCGATTAGCAACGGCTGATGCACCAGCGTTCCGAAGTCGATAGACATCCCGACGCCGATAAAGAACAGCCCCAACAGCAAACCTTTAAACGGCTGAATATCGCTTTCCAGCGCGTGGCGATACTCAGAGCTCGCCAGCAATACGCCCGCCAGAAACGCGCCCATCGCCATCGACATGCCGGCCATTTCCAGCAGGATGCCGAAGCCGAATACCAGGAAAAGCGCGACGGCGCTGAACACTTCACGCATGCCGGAACGGGCCACAAAATGCAGCAAAGGCCGCGTGACATAACGCCCGAGCAGCACGACCAGCACCAGCGCACCGGCCACTTTTGCCGCCGACAGGCCGAAGCTCATCAGCGTAGTGGCTTCGCCCGTGCTGGCGAGGAGCGGGATCATCGCCACCAGCGGGATCGCGGCAATATCCTGGAACAGCAGCACGGCAAACGCACTGCGGCCGATCGGTGACGGCGTCAGGCTGCGTTCACTCATCGCCTGCATGGCGATCGCAGTGGAAGACAGCGCCAGCGTCAGGCCGATCAGCAGCGCAATTTTCCAGTCCAGCCCGAGGAAATAGCAAAACGCGCTGAGCACGATGCCGCAACCGGCCATCTGAATACTGCCGCCGCCAAAAACGGAGGCTCGCATTGTCCATAAGCGTTTCGGGTCCAGTTCAAGACCTATCACAAACAGCATCAGCACCACGCCGATTTCCGCAAACGTCAGAATCGACTCGGCGTCAGAAACCAGTTTCAATCCCCACGGCCCGATAATGCAGCCTGCGATCAGATAGCCCAGTACAGAACCCAGCCCGAGGCGGACGGCAATCGGCACAAAGAGCGCCGCGGAGCCAAGATAAATCAGCCCCTCAATCATCAGGTTATGGTTATCCATGATTCACCTCCGGCGGGCAGCCTTCTTTCAAACTCAGGCAGGCCGTCAGGCGCCGGCGGTATTCCTCACCGGCTGCTTTCAGCGCCACTTCGTCGCAAATGAACGTGTTATGCACCGCAAAATACGGCAGCCAGTGCATGCCGCAGTAAACGGCCGTCGCCTGCAACGGCTGCGCCAGCACATCGAAATTCGGGTGATCGCCCAGCTCGAAGTGGTGCTCATTGCCGCCGGTGGTCACTGCCCACAGGCAATGTTTTCCATTAAGCGCATTGCCTTCGTGGCCGTATGCCCAGCCGTGTTCCAGCACTTTATCTATCCACAATTTCATCAGCGGTGGCAGGCTGTACCACTGGACCGGATGTTGAAATACCACCAGATCGGCGCGTTCAACCGCTTTCTGCTCAGCATCGACATCAATGTTGAAATCGGGGTAGAGGTCATACAGCGAACGGATTTCCACGTTCGGTAAGTCTTTTACTGCTGACAGCAGTCCCTGATTAGCCCGCGAATGGCGCGGATAAGGATGGGCGTAAATTATTAATATCATGCAGGTCTCTTGTCTTATTTCATTTACTTCAGCATACGCAATTTTTAGCTTTCTGGAAAAAAGCCCATACGTTATACCCAAATAATTCGGTTCGCAGGAAGGCGGCAAGTGATGGAATCCCGATGAGCTTACTCAGGTAAGTGATTCGGGTGACTGAATGCAGCCAACGCATCTGCGAAATGAAGTATGACGGGTATAAAAGACAAAAGGCGCAGCTTTCGCCACGCCTTTTGCCAACCAATTATGCCATTAGCCTTTGATTTTCGCGTGCATTTCCTGCACCGACGTCACCTGCTCTGTCGGGTCAGAAGACAGCGCCATCGCCGTGGCGAAACCACCGTTCAGCGTGGTGTCGTAATGCACTTTATATTGCAGCGCACTGCGGCGGATCAGCTTGGAGTCTTCAATCGCCTGACGGCCAGCCGTGGTGTTGACGATGTAAACATACTCACCGTTTTTAATACGGTCCTGAATGTGCGGACGACCTTCATGCACCTTGTTGACCAGGCGAGGGTTAATCCCGGCTTCGCCCAGCACAACGGCAGTCCCGTGCGTCGCGTCCAGCTCGAAGCCGCGTTTCAGCAGTTTCGCGGCCAAATCCACGACGCGGCCTTTGTCGCCTTCACGCACTGACAACAGCGCGCGACCGCCTTTCTTCATGCCGGAGTTGCTGCCCAGCTGCGCTTTCGCGAATGCTTCTGCGAAGGTGCGGCCAACGCCCATGACTTCACCGGTTGAACGCATTTCCGGCCCGAGAATCGGGTCAACGCCAGGGAATTTGTTGAACGGCAGCACCACTTCTTTGACGGAGTAGTAAGGCGGGATCACTTCTTTGGTCACGCCCTGCTGCGCCAGCGTCTGGCCGGCCATAACGCGGGCCGCCACTTTCGCCAGTGCCACACCGGTCGCTTTGGACACGAATGGTACGGTACGTGCGGCGCGCGGGTTAACTTCAATCAGGTAGACTTCGTTGTTTTTCACCGCGAACTGGACGTTCATCAGGCCGCGAACGCTCAGCTCGAAGGCCAGTTTCTCGACCTGCTGACGCATCACATCCTGAATTTCCTGGCTCAGCGTGTAACAAGGCAGGGAACATGCGGAGTCACCGGAGTGAACGCCCGCCTGTTCGATGTGTTCCATGATGCCGCCAATCAGCACGCGTTCGCCGTCGCAGATTGCGTCAACGTCCACTTCGATTGCGTCATCCAGGAAGCGATCCAGCAGCACGGGTGCGTCGTTGGACACGCTGACGGCATTCTGGAAGTAACGGCGCAGGTCGATTTCGTCATAAACGATTTCCATCGCGCGGCCGCCAAGAACATACGACGGACGAACCACCAGCGGATAACCGATACCGGCTGCTTTTTCGACAGCCTGTTCGATGGTTGCTACCGTGGCGTTAGCCGGTTGTTTCAGGCCCAGACGGTTAACCGCCTGCTGGAAACGTTCACGGTCTTCAGCGCGGTCAATGGCATCCGGGCTGGTGCCGATAATCGGTACGCCAGCGGCCTCCAGCTCACGCGCCAGTTTCAGCGGAGTCTGGCCGCCGTACTGCACGATGACGCCTTTCGGCTGCTCGATGCGCACGATTTCCAGCACGTCTTCCAGCGTGACGGATTCGAAGTACAGACGGTCAGAGGTATCGTAGTCGGTAGAAACTGTTTCAGGGTTACAGTTGACCATGATGGTTTCGTAACCGTCTTCACGCAGCGCCAGTGAAGCGTGTACGCAGCAGTAGTCGAACTCAATGCCCTGACCGATACGGTTCGGACCACCGCCCAACACCATGATTTTTGGCTTGTCGTTGGTCGGGTTAGATTCGCACTCTTCTTCGTACGTGGAGTACATGTACGCCGTGTCAGTCGAGAATTCCGCCGCACAGGTATCCACACGTTTGTAAACCGGATGCAGATTGTATTTGTGGCGCAGTTTGCGCACTTCGCTTTCGGATACACCGACCAGCTTAGCCAGGCGCAGGTCAGCAAAGCCTTTGCGTTTGAGCATGCGCAGGTAGTCATGGGTCAGGATGTTGAAACCGCCTTCGGCAACTTCATTTTCCAGTTTCACCAGCTCTTCAATCTGCACCAGGAACCAGCGGTCGACGTTGGTCAGATTAAAGATACCGTCAACGGACATCCCGGCGCGGAAGGCGTCAGCGATGTACCAGATACGCTCCGCGCCCGCTTCTTTCAGCTCGCGGCGGATTTTCGTCAGCGCTTCCGGGTCATCCAGGTTCACTTTCGGGTCGAAGCCGCTTGCGCCAACTTCCAGACCGCGCAAGGCTTTTTGCAGAGATTCCTGCTGGGTGCGGCCAATCGCCATCACTTCGCCGACGGATTTCATCTGCGTGGTCAGACGGTCGTTTGCACCGGCAAATTTCTCGAAGTTGAAGCGGGGAATTTTCGTCACAACGTAGTCGATAGACGGTTCGAACGACGCAGGCGTTTTGCCGCCAGTGATGTCGTTCATCAGTTCATCGAGGGTGTAACCCACCGCCAGTTTCGCAGCGACTTTTGCAATCGGGAAGCCGGTTGCTTTAGATGCCAGTGCTGATGAACGGGAAACGCGCGGGTTCATTTCGATAACAATCAGGCGACCATTTTTCGGGTTCACCGAGAACTGGACGTTTGAACCGCCGGTTTCTACGCCGATTTCACGCAGTACTGCCATCGAGGCGTTACGCATGATTTGGTATTCTTTATCGGTCAGGGTCTGCGCGGGCGCAACGGTGATGGAGTCACCGGTGTGGATGCCCATCGCATCGAAGTTTTCGATTGAACAGACGATGATGCAGTTGTCGTTTTTGTCACGCACCACTTCCATCTCGTACTCTTTCCAGCCAATCAGCGACTCATCAATCAGCAGCTCTTTGGTTGGGGAAAGATCCAGACCGCGTTCGCAAATCTCTTCAAACTCTTCACGGTTGTACGCGATACCGCCACCGGTGCCGCCCATGGTGAATGAAGGACGAATGATGCACGGGAAACCGACGTCAGCCGCGATCACCAGCGCTTCTTCCATGGTATGCGCAATGCCTGAACGTGCGGTATCAAGGCCGATTTTCTTCATCGCGATATCGAAACGGCGACGGTCTTCGGCTTTATCAATGGCGTCTGCGGTCGCGCCAATCATGGTCACGCCGAATTCTGCCAGCACGCCCTGACGTTCCAGTTCCAGTGCACAGTTCAGTGCAGTCTGGCCACCCATGGTAGGCAGCACAGCGTCCGGACGTTCTTTCTCAATAATCTTGCGCACAACTTCCCAGTGAATCGGCTCGATGTATGTCGCATCGGCCATTTCCGGGTCAGTCATAATCGTTGCCGGGTTAGAGTTCACCAGAATGACACGGTAACCCTCTTCACGCAGCGCTTTACACGCCTGTGCGCCGGAGTAGTCAAACTCACACGCCTGGCCGATGACAATCGGGCCTGCGCCCAGAATCAGGATGCTTTTTATGTCTGTACGTTTTGGCATTTTTTATTCGCTCCTGATTTATTTGCTTATAAGAGTGGCGTTGTTGTTATGAGAAGCGCGGTAAGCGTTAATCAGTTCGATGAAATGGTCGAACAATGGCGCCGCATCGTGCGGGCCCGGGCTGGCTTCAGGGTGTCCCTGGAAGCTGAACGCCGCTTTATCGGTGCGGTGAATGCCCTGAACGGTGTGGTCAAACAGCGATTTGTGCGTCACGCGCAGATTCGCTGGCAGATTATTTTCATCTACCGCAAAGCCGTGGTTCTGCGCCGTAATCATCACCACGTTGTTATCGATATCTTTAACCGGGTGGTTACCGCCGTGGTGGCCGAGTTTCATTTTCAGCGTTTTCGCGCCGCTTGCCAGCGCCAGTAACTGATGGCCGAGACAGATGCCGAACACCGGAATGTCGGTTTCGAGGAAAGTTTTAATCGCGGCGATGGCGTAATCGCAAGGCTCCGGGTCGCCCGGGCCGTTGGACAGGAAGATGCCGTCCGGATTGAGTTTCAGCACGTCGGCAGCCGGAGTTTGCGCCGGAACCACCGTCAGGCGGCAACCGCGATCCACCAGCATGCGCAGGATGTTGCGTTTCGCGCCGTAGTCATAAGCCACAACGTGGAACGGTAATTCTTCATTTTTCTTCGCTTCAGGCAACTCACCTTCCAGCGTCCAGCTACCTTGCTGCCAGCTGTAGGATTCCGCGGTGGTGACTTCTTTTGCCAGATCCATTCCTTTCAGCCCCGGGAATGCTTTGGCTTTTTGCAGCGCCAGCTGAGCATCCGGTGAATCGCCCGCGATGATGCAGCCATTTTGCGCACCTTTTTCACGAAGCAGGCGGGTCAGTTTACGGGTATCAATATCGGCGATGGCCACGATGTTATGGCGCTTAAGGTAATCAGAGAGGTTTTCTTCACTGCGGTAGTTGCTGGCAATCAGAGGTAAATCGCGAATGACCAGACCTTGAGCGTGTACTGCGGAGGATTCTTCATCAGCGGCATTGGTGCCGACATTACCGATATGGGGATAAGTGAGAGTGACAATTTGGCGCGAATAGGAAGGATCAGTGAGGATTTCTTGATAACCGGTCATCGACGTATTGAAGACCACTTCCCCCACTGCCGACCCTTCTGCCCCGATGGCCCGACCGTGGAATTGGGTTCCGTCTTCCAGAACCAATAGCGCTGACTTTATCAAAGCATCCTCCAAGAATAATAAATCACAATATCTGCATATTAATTCAGATAACGAGATCTAAATCAATGCAAAAATCGCTCCCGAAGCCAATTTTTGGCAAACGGCGGCATTTTAGAGAGGGCGATGAGGTTTGTCCACCAAAAGCACCATTATTTCTCTGTTTTTTGCACAACTCAGCGAAAAGGCCTTCTTACCGCCATAAAAACATAGCCTAAGTCAGTATAGTAACCGTTTGCGGAGAGTGATGTCTGAAAATTGGTGATGTAAACGAGGTTATCGCAAGTCGCAGAAGGTGTCGTGTTCAAAAAACACACAGGTAACGGAAAATTTAGGCACGAAACTCATAAAAATGAGAGCTACAGAAAAAAATTAAATAAAGATGAGTATTTATAAATAAAAAGAGAAGGGCAATCAAGGAACTGCCCTTTTATCAAAAGATTATGACCAAAACAACCACATCACATCTAAATCAAATTCTACAAATCATCTAATCCAAGCACATCCCGCATGTCATAAAGACCACTTTTATGCGCAGAAAGCCATTTTGCTGCACGAACCGCACCATTTGCGAAAGTCATACGGCTGGAAGCCTTGTGCGTAATCTCTACGCGCTCACCAATATCTGCAAACATTGCAGTATGCTCACCCACAATGTCCCCGGCGCGAATTGTCGCAAAACCAATGCTTTTGGGATCACGTTCGCCGGTATATCCCTCACGGGCATACACTGCACATTCTTTCAGATCACGACCCAATGCGTCGGCAATTGCCTCGCCCATCGCCAGTGCGGTACCTGATGGTGCATCAACTTTATGACGGTGATGCGCTTCTACAATCTCAATATCCGTGTAGTCGCCCATCACTTTCGCCGCTTTTTCCAGCAACTTGAGCACGACGTTCACGCCCACACTGAAGTTCGCGGCAAAAACCACAGGAATACTTTCTGAAGCTTGCTTAATTGTGGCCTTACCGGCGTCGTCGAAGCCCGTAGTGCCAATAATCATACCTTTATGGTGTTTCTGGCAAAAAGCCAGATGCGCCAGCGTGCCTTCAGGGCGGGTGAAGTCGATAAGAATATCGAAGTCATTGACCACAGCATCCAGGTCGGCATGCACTTTAATGCCTAAAGTTCCTGTGCCTGCCAGTTCGCCCGCATCGGCGCCGACTAATGAAGAACCCAAACGTTCCAGCGCTGCGCCTAACACCACGCCTTCGGCATCAGATACGGCCTGAATCAGCTGCCGGCCCATACGACCGCCTGCGCCAACGATAGCCATGCGAATATCAGCGTTACTCATAATTACTACTCTCTTCTTATAGTCGTTCTGCCGTGAAACAGAATCAGGTTATCGACCCTGCGATCCAGGAGCCAGAGAAATTGCCTCATAATTAGAAAATTATGATATAGGTCCGTTAACATCAGTAAAAGCCATCTGATTTCAGGTTACGTAATCTAGGATTTTGTGTTAAACGGTTCGTAAAATTGGAACTCGGGCATGCTAAACAGGCTTTTAAACAGCAATCATGCCGAACTGCATAAGCATTCACCTTTATGCATATCTGCATCTGATACTAACGTTCTTTAAAGCTTTCATCGACTTTTGTTTGAAGCGGGCTGAGAAGATAATCAATCACCTGACGCTTACCCGTTTTGATTTCAGCGCTAACGTTCATCCCGGCAACGAGATTGATGCGCTTGCCTTCAATGATCAGATAATTTTTATCCAGCACAATATTCGCGTTAAACACCAGCCCCAATTTCTCATGTTCGATGGCATCAAAACTCACGCTCGTAACTTTCCCGGTAATATAGCCGTAACGGGTATAAGGAAAAGATTCAATTTTGACAACAACATCCTGCCCTGCACTGACAAAACCGATATCTTTATTGGCAACCATCGATTCCACCTCGATTTTATCGTCGAGGGGAACGATAGTCATGATGGGCTGCGCTTCAGATACCACGCCACCGACCGTATGGAAGCTTAGCTGCTGTATCGTCCCATCAACCGGGGCTTTCAATGTCATAAACTGCTGGCGCTGCAGTGCTTTTTCCATCTGACCTTTTAACTGCGGGATCTGTTCGTTCGCCTGGCGGAGAGCGTCTAGAATATCCCTCATAAATGTTTGTTTATTCTGCAACCTTTCCTGTTCAGCCTGATGAATACTTTCCTTAATCTGCTGAGCCTGATTATTTAAACTTCTTAAGTCTTGTTCATTTTGAATAGTTTTACTGTCTTGCTCATAGTATTCATGCTGCGAGAGATATTTTTTCTCAAGCAGTGCCTGATAATCTTTCGATCGCTGTTTTTCTATTTTCCGGATCTGCTCAAGTTTATAAACCTGATCCTGATTAGAACGTAGCTCGGCCTGATGCTGGTTTAAAATTGCCTGGAGTTTCTCATCCTCAGCTGACCATGCCTGATACTGATTTATTGCTAATGATTGTGCAGCAGACACTTCCTCCTGACTCAACCCTATTTGTTCCGCTTTAACCCTGTTGATTTCTACTCTGCCCTCTTTTTCAAAAGAGCCAATGATGGCTTCATTGCGCAGTTTTGCCAGTTGTGAAGCTTCTAATGCCCGATGCGTTTGTTCAGAATCGCTGTCAGCCCCGAGGCCATTAAGTTGCATGAGCGTCTGTCCGGCGTGAACATAATCCCCATTTTCAACATAGATGTTTTTAATCACCGACGTTTCCAGTGCCTGAATTTGCTTACTTCGCCCGCTGAGGATCGTTTTGCCTTGTGTCACAGCAACAATGTCGATATTCCCTAACACTGCCCATAGAAAGGCAATCACGGTGAACAACATAATCAGACGGGCAATGTATTTCGGCGCGACTGAAACAGGCGTCTCGGTGATTTCGAGATTCGCAGGGAGAAATACTCTTTCATCCCCCTCGCGTTTAGGCGGGTCTAGTTTCTCACGGATATTCCAGACTTCTTTCCAGATATGATAATACTTTCTGAGAAGCTCTGCTGATGCGGGTAACCAGATATTCATAATGACTGAAGCTCATGTAAATAACGATAATAACCATTTTCTATTTTCAGGAGTTCGTCATGGCTGCCCTGCTCAATGATTTCTCCTTTATCCATCGCAATAATTCTTTGTGCAAACCTGACAGTAGAAAGACGATGAGCAATAATCAGTACGGTACGCTCACGGCAAATTAATTGCATATTCTGCATAATTGCGCGCTCTGATTCATAATCCAGAGCACTCGTAGCCTCATCCAAAATAAGGATTTTAGGATCCCCCACTAAAGCCCGCGCGATAGCAATCCGCTGCCGCTGTCCGCCAGAAAGACCGGAACCCTGCTCCCCGACAACCGTGTCATAACCCTCGGCCAGTTCCATAATAAAGTCATGTGCTCCGGCCAGTTTTGCAGCAGCCATTATTTGTTCAAGTGGCATTCCCGGCTCAGACAGCGCGATGTTTTCCCGCACGGTGCGATTAAGTAAAATATTGTCCTGCAAAACCACGCCAATCTGGCGTCGCAGCCATGCCGGGTCAGCAAGCTCTATGTCGTTGCCATCGACGAGAACCCGCCCCCGACCAGGGGTATACAAGCGTTGCACCAGTTTAGTTACGGTACTTTTCCCGGAACCAGACCGACCAACAATACCGACAACCTCAGCCGCGTTAATACTCAGGGTCAAATCATGCAAGACTTCGGAACCATCCGGCCTGTAGCGGAATGTCACCTGCTCAAAATCGATTTGACCTTTAATCTCAGGTAAAACAGCGCGACTCCCGGACAACTCTGTGGGGGTATTCAATATATCGCCAAGGCGTGCAACCGAGATCCCAACCTGCTGAAAATCCTGCCATAACTGCGCGAGGCGAATGACAGGCGCCGCGACCTGTCCGGAGAGCATATTAAAAGCAATCAGCTGACCAACGGTTAAGTCACCATCAATGACTAAACGTGCCCCCAGCCAGAGTATTGCGAGCATCACCAGTTTCTGAATCAGCTGAACGCCTTGCTGCCCGATGGTAGCAAGGCGGGTAACCCGCAATCCTGCATGCACATAAGAGGCAAGGAGTTGATCCCAGTTGCGGATCATCTGGGGCTCAACGGCCATTGATTTTATCGTACCTACGGAGGTGACAGACTCCACCAGGAAAGACTGACTGTCAGCGTTACGGGCAAATTTCTCGTTCAGACGCGCCCGTAAAACCGGGCTGACAGAGGCTGACCAGATTGCGTAACAAGGCAAGGACGCCAGAACGACCAACGTTAACCAACTGCTGTAAAACCACATGACAATCAGGAAGATGAACGAAAAAAAGAGATCCATAACCGAGGTCAGCGCCTGCCCGGTAAGGAAAGTCCGAATTTGTTCCAGTTCCCTTACACGCGCAATTGTGTCCCCCACACGACGTTTTTCGAACCAGGCCAAAGGAAGGGAAAACAGATGACGAAACAAACGGGCGCCCAGCTCAACATCTATCCGGCTGGTGGTATGAGCGAAAATATACGTGCGCAATCCGCCAAGCATCACTTCAAAAATAATGACGATAAACAGAGCAGCGGCAACGACATCGAGCGTACTAAAACTGCGATGGACTAATACCTTATCCATTACTACCTGGAAGAATAACGGTGTGATCAATGCGAAAAACTGGATAACGGCAGAGGCAGCCACCACTTCGAGCAGAATTTTTCGATACTTAATAACGGCCGGGATAAACCAGGTGAAATCAAACTTAGCCAGGTTCCCCAGAACCGAAGCGCGGGAGGCCACAAGCATCAGTTTGCCGGAATAGCGTGACTCAAAAACGTCTTTATCCAGTACGACTGGCCTGCCGAGGGCAATATCCTGAACCAAATACTTGTCGTTATCGATTCTCGCTAAAATAAAATGCGAACCATCTTCACGCCAAACCATGGCAGGAAGACTGACTAAGTGAAGCCTGTCTATTTTCTTGCTGACTAACTTTGATTTTAAACCTAAAAATCTTGCAGCCAGAAGCCACTGTGTTGAATTAAGTGAGTCATTGTTATCACTGAACTGATGCCTGATATCTTCAGGGTTTACCGCAATTCCATGATAACGGGCCAGGATAAGAAGGCCGGAGAGAGAAAAATCCCCCGGTTGTTTTTTAACATCATCACTCACGTTGCCTAATATATCAATCACGTTATTTCCATTTTTATTGTTATAAAAAAAATATTATTAAACGGGTAATAAAATTATCTTATGAGGCATTCATCCTGTCCGTCAATCTGTTATTTCCGGAGGATTGATATATACAAACAATCAATAAATTAAGCCACATGTATATTTATTAATTATTTTAATAGATATGAATCACCTGCTTATTATTTCAAAAAATTTCAACGATGAATTATATTGATTTTAAATTTTAATGCCGATAAGTTTTAGACTGAATTTAATTACAAAAGGATTTTTAAATGTTGTCTTTAACGAAAGTAAATGCTCTATTGTGCATTGCATTATTTTTTAATCCCTATGCGTTAGCAGAGCCTGTCAGTTCAGCAGTTAATGGAATTCAGGGAGAAGGACAGAAAGATATCATAGTCCCGAGTAAGGAATCATTAAAAAATGAGACTACTGTTTCTTCATCTCAAAACGAAATAGCAACCACACCTCTACCTATCAGCCCAACTAAAGAATTAAAGCTCACTCAGATAATTATAGATACTGACGCGCCGGGTGATTATATCTTTGGCATTTACCCCAATAACAATAAAAGTAACAGTAGAATTGATGAAGATAAATTTTTACGACCAAACGGGAATATTACAATTTATGACATACGAAATGACAAGCTAATTGCAGAGGTAAATTTAAATCGTGAGAATAAAAACTTATTTAGTGGCCGAATGATGAACACGCCCGGGGTTTTGTTTATAATACCATTGAAATCAAAATCCCAATATCTAATAACTCCTAATATAAATGTTGAATCAAATGATAAAATTAATACAACTTACAGCTTTTCAATTCACAGGAAAGTTTTTGTTAAATAAAACTCGGAGAATAAAAAATGACTAGGCATATTACTATAATGAACGACTCTGAAATATTAGATGGAGTTGGATTTATTCATACATGGATAAAATTAGAAGATCCATCCTCCGGTCTTGAATATTTCAGTTTCTCCAATAGCACGACAAGTAGCCTCGCAGGCCTAGATGCCGAAGGGCACATGACAGATGATTTAATGGAAAACCGAGTTCCGACCTCTCAAATAATCATAGAGGTCACAGATAAACAATATAGTGATATTATTAAGAATGCTCTAGCTTTTGAAAATGGCAAACATAACTATGACATTTTCCCAGACAACGAAGGCGATTTCAACTGCACAACTGCCGCAGGCTATGTTCTTTCCCAATCCGGAATTCACTATCTGGATGGTCTGCAAAACCCATATGCGGTCAGCAATCGTATTGACAATACGGATAGACTACCAAACTCCAATATTATGGATCCCAGTAAAACACCTAAAAGTGATCCTATATTTTCCCTCGAGACAGCTCTTGATATAAAAGATGAAATAGATAACATTAAAAATTATGGTTCCGATAAAATAATCGAACTTGCGGGGCAACTCTCTTCATATATTCCAACATTGAAACCAGAATTAGATAAAATAAACGACAATAAAAATAGCGCTATTGACTACTTTAATGCGTTGCTTAATGCTGCTGATGAACTCGAAAAAAATGGGGCGGGTACCCTCCTTGCTAAGCTTGGCCGGGACATTTATGACTACATCAAACGCAAAAAATATAATCTGCAAAATGCACTTGAAGAAACGAATAAATTTGTTCACGACAATCCACACCTAACCCCAGACATGCTTCCGTTCGCTGCGGCAGGGTTCTTCTTAGGAAAATTGTTTGGACCAAGCTTGTCAGATGCTGAACGTACTACATCCCCAATTATCCTGGATCTCGACGGCGACGGTGTTGAAACCATCAGCTTATCCGATGGTGTTTATTTTGACCATGACAACAATAGCTTTGCCGAAAAAACAGGTTGGGTTGGAAAAGATGATGGCTTGTTGGTTCTTGATATTAACCATGATGGTAATATAGATTCCGGCAGTGAGCTGTTTGGTAATAACACTTATCTTAAGGATGGAACGTTAGCAAAAAACGGCTATCTTGCATTACAGGAGTTAGATGATGATCATAATGGGAAAATCGACAGTGCCGATGCTATATGGCAACAACTCAATATCTGGCAGGATAAAAACAGTAACGGTAAAGTAGACACCGGGGAATTATTGTCTTTGCGTGAATTGAAAGTAGACTCTATTTCAACCAGTTATACTACATCATCAGCAGTTGACAAGAATGGAAATAGCCATAGCCAAAATGGTCATTTCATGTTCACCGAGGGGAGTACAGGCGAATCGTCAGATGTCTGGTTTGAAATGGATAGAGGTAATACTCATTATATCCCTGAAGCAGACTTATCGAGTGAAGTCCTTGCTATGCCCTATATCAGAGGATTTGGAAACATTGTAGATCTCCACGTTGCAATTGCAAAAAATACAGAACTTAAGGCCCTTGTAGATAGCTTTATTTCCAGCCCTACCAGTAGCAACATTAATACTCTCGTAGATGAGATAATCTATTCCTGGTCGGGTATTAATCATGTTGAAAATGGCTCAAGGGGAATCTATGTAGATGCTAAAAAACTGGCTGTGTTAGAAATGGCATCAGGCGAAAATTATCTCAACAAAACAAATAATACCGTTAACCCTTTAAGTCAGGCCGGTGCAGTTCTTACCGATGAGTACCAAAAATTTCATCAGTACATCCTTGCCCAGCTGCTTTACCAAACAATCTACAAAGAAGAATTTTCACTTATTACACCCACTATCAAAAATGATCTCAGTGGTTTTTCACTTAATTTCAATACGTTCAATAGCTTCCTTGAGTCCATTAAGAAAAGCGATCCTTTGTATTTTATCAGCCTGACCTCGACGGCTTCCAGCCTGCTGACATATATGCCTCAATTCTATGAGGAGATAGATTTATTATCTTCATATTCCCAATTTTATATACTGAGTGACTCGACAGATGGAAGGCTTGCGGGGCATACCTATAGCGCAGACACCTATCTCTTCGCTGCCGGTCATGGCCAGGATACGATCGTTGAAACTGCAACTAAAGAGGAGCAGGCCGATACCCTGCGTTTTGCCGGAGCAAATGCTGCCAGCGCACGCTTCAGCAAAGAAGGAAACGACCTGATCGTTCAGGCTTATGGTGCCGAAGATGCCGTCACCCTCATCGGTTATTTTAGCTATACCAGCAACCGTTTCCTCCACTTCGCCTTTGATGACAAAACCCTCGGCACTGCCGACCTTGAGGCCATGCTGATGGTGGTGAACGGGACAGAGGGCAATGACTCCCTCAACGGCTGGTATGCGGGCGATATGCTCACCGGCGGTGAGGGTAACGATAACCTCTACGGGAACGCAGGCCACGATATCCTTGACGGCGGTGCGGGCAATGACCGCCTGAACGGCGGCGCCTACGAATCTGACACCTACCTTTTCGCCGCCGGGCATGGCCAGGATACGATCTCTGAAACTGCGGATAAAGAGGAACAGGCCGATACCCTGCGCTTCGCCGGGGCCCGCGCCGCTGAGGCCCGCTTCAGCAAACAGGGGAACGACCTGATTATTCAGGCTTACGGCGACGATGATACCGTCACCATTCCCGACTATTTCAACTATGCCAGTCACCGTTTCCTCCGCTTTGCCTTTGAGGACAAAACCCTCAGCATCGCCGACCTTGAAGCCATGCTGATGGTGGTGAACGGTACGGCAGGCAATGACTCCCTCAACGGCTGGTATACCGCGGATATCCTGACCGGCGGTGCCGGTAACGACACTCTTTATGGCAACGCGGGCAACGATATCCTCGACGGCGGTGCGGGCAATGACTTCCTGAATGGTGGCACCAATGAGTCTGATACCTATCTCTTCGCCGCCGGTCACGGGAAGGATTCCGTCATTGATTCTGCCACGAAGAACGAACAGGCAGATACCCTGCGCTTCGCCGGGGCCCGCGTCGCTGAGGCACGTTTCAGCAAGCAGGGCAGCAATCTGATTATTCAGGCTTACGGCGACGACGATGCCGTCACCCTTCCCGACTATTTCAACTATGCCAGTCACCGTCTCCTCCGCTTTGCCTTTGAGGACAAAACCCTCGGCGTCGCCGACCTTGAAGCCAAGCTCATGGTGGTGAACGGTACGGCAGGCAATGACTATCTTAACGGCTGGTATGCGGCAGATATCCTGACCGGTGGCGCAGGCAATGACACCCTGAACGGCAACGCAGGCAGCGATATCCTTGACGGCGGCGCGGGCAATGACACCCTGAACGGTGGCACCAATGAGTCTGATACCTATCTCTTCGCCGCCGGTCACGGGAAGGATTCCGTCATTGATTCTGCCACGAAGGACGAACAGGCAGATACCCTGCGCTTCGCCGGGGCCCGCGCCGCTGAGGCACGTTTCAGCAAGCAGGGCAGCAATCTGATTATTCAGGCTTACGGCGACGACGATGCCGTCACCCTTCCCGACTATTTCAACTATGCCAGTCACCGTCTCCTCCGCTTTGCCTTTGAGGACAAAACCCTCGGCGTCGCCGACCTTGAAACCATGCTGATGGTGGTGAACGGGACAGAGGGCAATGACTCCCTCAACGGCTGGTATACTGCGGATATCCTGACCGGCGGCGCCGGTCGCGACACTCTTTATGGCAACGCGGGCAGCGATATCCTCGACGGCGGCACGGGTAATGACACCCTGAATGGTGGGTCAGGCTCAGATACCTATCTTTTTGCAAAAGGGCATGGGCAGGATGTGGTATATGACTCTCTCAGTACGGCAGGTGAAAGCGATACCCTACTTTTCACCGACGCCCAAACACATGACCTCTGGTTTTCGAAGACAAACAAAAATTTACTGATCTGCGAGATCGGGTCAGCTGACTCAGTGACTCTCGAAAACTGGTTCAATGGTGCAAATTATCAAAATAAAAAAATCATGCTTGATGATGGTCAGTATCTTGAAAGTACCCAGGTACAGCTTCTCGTGGAAGCAATGGCGGTGTTTTCTGCCGGGCAAGATGTATCGGCAATGCAGCCCGAGCAGATGAAAGAAAATATGCACCTGATTAACAGCTCGGATTATTGGTCACACGTTTGAAAAACTGCCCTGAGGATAAACACTCAGGGTCTCGTCCTCTTTCCCCTTATCCCCCTGTGCCGAAAAACGCCGCAAATCCTCCTTTTCTTAGATTTTAAACATTAAATTTTTATTATATGTGGCGAAATAATATTGATAAAATCAATGATTGTGATAATAAATAGCCACCTAATTTTAACTATCTAAATTTGATTTAAGGATAGCTAAGATGGGTAGCCTGGCACCATAAGGCGCGTCTTCACCCTTACCAGACAGTCATGAGTGAGGGGAAATATTAAAAAATACGCTGCCAATTTTGTTGCTGATTTATTCGGATCAGTATATTGGCACAGGGACATAACATGAAATTCAAACTTAACAAAGTCACGCAAGTGGCGACCGCTGGCCTGCTGTTTGGTCTGGCATCTTTTGCTTCACACGCAGAAATCACACTGATTAAACAAGACCCACAGCCTAACGATCCGCTGAGCCGTCTGCAATTCCAGGTTGGCGGGAGTATTCGTCCGCAGTTCCAGTTCCAGAATGGCGTTAAAAACTACAAAACCAACGGTTTTGACGGTGGTACACGTTTCCGTTTCTCAACTGATTATTATCTGTTTGATGATATCAGCTGGATTAACTACTACGAGCTGGGTGTTAACATTCCTGCGCTGACTGGCTGGGATAATCACTACCAGAAAGGTGCACGTAACACGAGCCGTCGTATGCTGTACACCGGTCTGAAAAGCAAAACCTACGGTCAGCTGACTTTCGGCCAGCAGAACAGCGTTTATTATGATGTTGTTGGCGCGAAAACTGATATCTGGGACTACGACATGGTTGCTCAAGCACCAGGCAACGGTGTTAACGGTGACTACGATGGTTCTTACCGCTCCCGTCAGATGCTTAAATATAAAAATACCTTCGGCAACGCCGATGTATATGCTTCTTATCTGTTCGCAGACAGTGAGCTGCTGACCGGTAAAAACGGCCTGCGTTACAAACGTAAGGGTGGCGGTTCTGTGGGTGTGGATTACCACATCACCAAAGACCTGACATGGGGTACTGCGTACAACTACACCGACGCAGAAATGAGAAACCCTGGCGCGAACACATCCAAAGAATACAACCAGAGCATCATGGGTACCGCTCTGAGCTGGAAACCGGGCAACTGGACAGCATCCTTCGGTGGCGGTTACTACCACGACTTCACGATGACTGGCCAGAAAAACGTAGATCACTTCTTCGCGGGTGATGCGTACGGTCTGGAATACTTCCTGGGCTATGCATTCCCAATCAACCAGTATGCGGTGAAAACCATTCAGCCTTACTTCATGGGTGACCGTATAACCTATGTGACCGGCCGTGACTATCAGCGCATCGATAACGGTCTGGGCATTTCGTTCCAGCTGGATTACGGCTTCCGTGTTGATTACGAACATGTGTTCACATCCTCTACCGATAACCTCGGTGATATGAACCTGATCCGTCTGAGATACGATTTCTAAGTCTTAGCCACTGAACTTTTGGGGCCAGCTTTACGTCTTATTGACGGGCAGGCCCTTTCTTTTTACACCATTTGTTCTGTTACCGGAGGGCAAAGCCGGACTAGACTCAATATACCGAGTATTTCGTTGTATCCTTTTTACAGCCAGCAGGAGAGCTTTGCGATGTCAGCATTTTTCCGGTCCGACATAACAGCCATTGGCGACTATCGAGCCGAATTGGGTGAGACTCCCGTCTGGTGCCAGCGCACACAATCTTTGCTGTGGGTCGATATTCTGGCTCAGCGCGTTCTGCGCTACTGGCCCGCCAGCGGATTGACTGAAATTCATGATCTTCCGACGCTGACCAGCGGTGTGTTACTCACGCAAAAGCGAAATGTCTTTTTGCTGGTTTCTCAGGATGGCGTTCATCTCTACGATTATGAATCTCAAACCCGGCAAAAACTCTGCGATTACCCCGGGGTGGAAGGCACGCGTCCGAATGAAGCCGCTGTCGCGCCTGATGGCTCACTTTGGTTTGGCACGATGGATATTGAAGAAGAGCAGATGACCGGCGCGTGGTATCGTTTTGAGGCCGGGGCTGAAAAGCCTGAAATCATGCTCGATAACGTGGGGACAACCAATACGCTGGTCTGGCATGAAGGCAAAGTCTGGTTTGCAGACAGCCGGAAAAACCGCTTTTATTCCGCTAACGCCCGCCGCATTAATCCTTTGAAAATTTCCTGTTTCTCCTCCGGCGACAAAATCCCCGACGGTTCAGCACTGACGCAAAACGGCTGGCTTATCACTGCCTGCTGGGGCTCAAAGTGCCTGCTACGCCAGCAAATTAATCAGGGAGAATTGCTGACGCTGGACACTCTGCCGGTTCCCGTCACGCAGCCCAGCTGCTGCACCTTTGGTGGCCCGGATATGACGGAAATATTTATCACGTCGGCGCGCAAAAATCTTGATGCCCCGCACTCACTGGAAGGCGCTTTGCTGCACGCCAAAACGACGACCGTCGGCGCGCCGCAGAATTTGTTCAGGCTCGAAAATCATTAACGGGTGCCTGACAAACGACGAAAAAAAACCGGCTACATGAGCCGGTTTTTCATTTTTATGCTTTTCATCAGTCGATCTGACGTACATCCATACGCAACTCTTTCGGCACTTCGAACACGATATTTTCTTCGCGCCCTTCGATATTAATCACATCAAGCCCGCCAAAAGCCTTCAGCTTGCTGATCACATCTTGTACCAAAATATCCGGCGCTGACGCACCCGCGGTTAACCCGATGCTTTTGGCGTCTTTCAGCCAGCTTTCCTGGATATCTGCCGCAGAGTCGATCAGATAAGAAGGAACCCCCACACGCTGTGCCAGTTCTGCCAGACGGTTGGAGTTGGAAGAGTTCTTTGAGCCGACCACCAGCACGACATCCGCACCATCCGCCAGCGTACGCACGGCTTCCTGACGGTTGGTTGTCGCATAGCAAATATCGTCTTTACGCGGCCCGATAATTTTCGGGAAACGATCGCGCAGCGCATCAATCACCGCAGAAGTATCATCAACAGAAAGCGTGGTTTGTGTCATAAAGCACAGGTTATTTTCGTCTTTCACCTGCAATTTATAGACATCCTCCGGCGCCTCGACCAGATACATTCCCCCGTTCGGGTTGCTGTACTGGCCCATCGTGCCTTCCACTTCCGGGTGACCGGCATGACCAATCAGAATCGCTTCGGTGCCTTTACGGCTGGCACGTGCAACTTCCATATGCACTTTGGTCACGAGCGGACAAGTGGCGTCAAACAGCATGGTCAGGTCACGCGCTTTCGCTTCTGCGCGAACGGCCTGAGACACACCATGAGCGGAGAAAATCAGAATCGAGCCATCGGGCACTTCGCTGATTTGCTCAATAAAAACAGCGCCGCGCTGACGCAGGCTGTCAACCACATAGCGGTTATGCACCACTTCATGGCGAACGTAAATCGGCGCGCCGTAAATTTCCAGCGCGCGTTCTACGATGCTGATTGCACGGTCAACGCCCGCACAAAATCCTCGCGGATTAGCCAGCAATATCTGCATGCTTCTCCTCCCGTTGCGGATCGATTTCCAGCACTTCAATATCGAAATCGATATGCTGTCCCGCCAGCGGATGATTGAAATCTACAGTGATCGAATCTTCCGTCACCTCACGCACCACGCCCGGCATTTCGCTGCCATCACGCCCGGAAAACAGCATAATCGTGCCGACATCCGGCACGCCTGTTTCCTGGAAGTCACGGCGTGAAAAGAACTGAACCAGATCGGGGCTTTTGCCGCCAAACGCCGATTCAGGTGCAAGGGTAAATGCGCGCTTGTCGCCCACCGTCAGGCCTAACAGCTGATTTTCCAGCGCGTCAGACAAGCTGCCATCGCCAAGGCAAAACAGCGCGGGTTTGCCGTTCGCGCGGGTCGATTCTGCCGTCGAACCGTCTTCCAGTTTCAACGTAAAATGCACCAGCACGGCGCTGTCATGTTTCACCTGTTGAGACATCATACTTATCCTTTGCTCTTTTCCGCTTCTTTAGGTTTTGCCAGAAAACCTTCCAGCACGACCAGCGCTGCACCGACGCAAATAAAGCTGTCAGCCAGATTGAACGTCGCGAAATGCCAGTTGCCGACATAGAAGTCGATAAAGTCGACCACGAAACCGTGATACAGGCGGTCGAACAAATTACCTAACGCCCCGCCGATAATCATCGCAAACGCGATGTTATTGAGTTTTTGCTTCGCGGTACCACGGTACATCAGTACCACCAGCGCCACGACGATTGCCAGTGCAATCACAGCAAAGAACCAGCGCTGCCAGCCGCCTTTATCCGCCAGGAAGCTAAACGCTGCCCCGTGGTTTTGCGCATAGAACAGGTTCAAATACGGGATCAGCGGCATGGATTCGCCAAGCTGGAAGTTCCCCATGATGAGGAACTTACTGCCCAGATCCACGATGATGACCACGACCGCCAGCCAGAGCCAGCGGAGTCCGGTGGAACAGATCGATTTACTCATTATGCAAACTTACGCTCTTCGCCGTCGCCGGCAATGTTGGTCACACAGCGGCCACAGAGTTCGCTGTGTTCCGCGTTCTGGCCGACGTCAGTCGTGTAATGCCAGCAGCGCGGGCACTTGTCGCCTTCTGCTTTTGCCAGACCAATTTTCAGGCCTTTGAGCAATTCACTTGGCTGAGCGGATCCGTCAGCTTCTGACAGCGCAGCCACTTTCGCACCGGAAGTCAGCAGTACGAAGCGCAGTTCATTGCCCAGTGAGCGCAGATCGGCCGCCAGAGCGTCATCGGCATACAGCGTAACCGCCGCTTCCAGAGAACCGCCCAGACGTTTATCGGCACGCGCCTGTTCAATCACCTTGTTCACTTCGCCACGAACTTTCAGCAGCTCATCCCAGAACGCATCGTTCATGGATTCGTTACCGGTCAGGCCAAACAGACCGTCAAACCATTCTTCAGTAAAGACGAATTTCTCACGCTGGCCCGGCAATTCGGCCCAGATTTCATCCGCTGTGAAGGACATGATCGGCGCCATCCAGCGGACCAGAGCTTCGCTGATGTAATACAGCGCGGTCTGGCAGCTGCGACGTGCAACGCTGTCGCTTTTTGCGGTGTACTGGCGATCTTTAATGATATCCAGATAGAAAGAACCCATCTCGATGGAACAGAACTGCATCAGACGCTGAACCACACCGTGGAAATCATAGGCTTCATACGCGGCAATGATCTCTTCCTGTGCAGCTTTCGCGCGGCCAACGGCCCAGCGGTCCAGAACCACCATGTCTTCCGGAGCCACGCTGTGCAGCGCCGGATCGAAACCGTTAAGGTTCGCCAGCAGGAAGCGCGCGGTGTTACGGATACGACGGTAAGAATCAGCAGCGCGTTTGAGGATTTCGTCGGACACGGCGATTTCACCGGTGTAATCCGTTGACGCGACCCAAAGACGCAGGATGTCGCCACCCAGCTTGTTCATCACGTCCTGAGGCGCAATGGTGTTGCCGATGGATTTGGACATTTTGCGGCCCTGACCGTCCACGGTGAAACCGTGCGTCAGAACTTGTTTGTAAGGCGCTTTGCCTTTCATCGCTGTCGAAATCATCAGTGAAGACATGAACCAGCCGCGATGCTGGTCGGAGCCTTCCAGATACAGATCCGGGGAATGGCCGTTGAACTCAGGGCGCACATCCACAACAGAAGAATGCGTAGAACCGGAGTCGAACCACACATCCAGCGTATCCGGCACTTTGACGTAATCGGCGGCGTCCGCACCCAAAATATCTTCAGGGTTCAGATCCCACCACGCCTGAATGCCGTCAACTTCAACGCGTTTTGCGACTTCTTCCATCAGCTCAAGGCTGCGCGGATGCAGTTGCTCAGTGTCTTTGTGGACAAACAGAGACATCGGTACGCCCCAGGTACGCTGACGGGAGATACACCAGTCAGGACGGTTAGCGACCATGTTTTCAATACGCGCCTGACCCCAGTCTGGGATCCACTGAACGCCTTTGATCTCTTCCAGTGACTGCTTACGCAGGCCTTTCTGATCCATGCTGATGAACCATTGCGGCGTTGCGCGGAAGATGATTGGCGTTTTGTGACGCCAGCAGCAAGGGTAGCTGTGCGTGATTTTCTCAACGTGCAGCAATGCGCCTTTTTCACGCAGCAGTTCGACGATCAAATCATTGGCTTTAAAGACAAACTTGCCGTCCAGCGTCGGGTAAGTTCCCGGCAGATAACAACCGTTCGGGCCAACCGGGTTAGCCACTTCCAGGCCGTACTTCTGGCCGATAACAAAGTCATCAGGACCGTGGCCCGGCGCGGTATGTACAGCACCTGTACCGGCGTCGAGCGTCACGTGATCGCCCAAAATAGCCGGAACGTCGAAGCCCAGGAACGGGTGTTTAAAGCGCAGTAATTCAAGATCTGCACCTTTGCATTCGCCCAGCACAGTCCATTCTGCGATACCGGCGCGTTTCATGACGCTTTCAACCAGATCGGTTGCCAGAATCAGACACTGACCTTCCACCTGAACCAGCTGATAAGAGAATTCAGGATTCAGGGAAATTGCGCGGTTTGCAGGCATGGTCCACGGGGTGGTGGTCCAGATGACCAGAGAAATCGGGCCATTAAAGGAAGCCGCACCGAATTTCGCTGCCACAGCCGCTGCGTCAGTGGCGTTAAACGTCACATCGATAGACGGGGACGTTTTGTCGTAATACTCAACTTCCGCTTCAGCCAGTGAAGAGCCGCAATCGGTACACCAGTGAACAGGTTTCGCCCCTTTATGCAGGTGACCGTTACCGATGATTTTGCCCAGCGCACGGATGATGTTGGCTTCAGTTTTGAAGTCCATAGTCAGGTACGGGTGATCCCAGTCGCCCAGCACGCCCAGACGGATGAAATCTTTCTTCTGGCCTTCAACCTGCTCTGCGGCATATTTACGGCACGCTTCACGGAACTCAGCCGCCGTCACTTTCTCACCCGGCTTGCCGATCAGTTGTTCAACTTTCAGCTCAATCGGCAGACCATGACAATCCCAGCCCGGAACATACGGCGCGTCGAAGCCCGCAAGCCCTTTGGACTTGATAATCATATCTTTAAGAATTTTGTTTACTGAGTGACCAATATGAATGCTGCCGTTCGCATACGGAGGGCCGTCATGCAAAATAAAGGTTTTTTTGCCTTTCTTGGCAGCACGAATAATCCCGTACAGATCCTGGTCATACCAATTTTTCAGCATGTCAGGTTCACGCTTGGCCAGATCGCCACGCATCGGGAACCCTGTTTCCGGCAAATTCAGGGTGTTCTTGTAGTCACTCATAGATTCTCGGTTCCGTTTTTCGGCTGGATTCCAGGCTTTGTTACACGCCTGTCAGTACATGTTTAGCGTGGTGTCTTTAACCCAAAGAATTCCCGGGCCGTCACCTCATCGTTCGCAATTTGTTGCTTCAAAGCATCAAGCGAGGAAAAACGCTGTTCGTTGCGCAATTTCGCGCGAAGCACCACCTCAATGTGGCGCCCGTATAGATCTAATGTGGTGTCGAGAAGGTGCACTTCCAACTGCTTGCGCACACCGCCGACCGTTGGCCGTATGCCAATGTTGGCTACGCCCGGTAAAGGCTCAGGCCCGAGACCGAAAACATCCACGGCATAAACACCGCGCACAGGCGAAACCACGCGTTTCAGCGGCACGTTGGCCGTCGGGAAACCGATGGTACGCCCCAGCTTATCGCCGTGAACAACCCGGCCAGAGATGCTGAACGGGTGGCCCAGCAAATTTTCGGCCAGTGACAAATCATCGTCACGCAGCGCATTGCGTATTGCCGTGCTGCTGATTCGATTAGCACCTTCACGGAAAGTTTGCGTGCTGATCACTTCAAAACCGTATTCTTCACCGGCTTTTTGTAGCAGCTCAAAGTCCCCCAGACGGTTTGCACCAAAGCGGAAGTCATCCCCAACAGTGAGGAACCTGACACCCAGCTTCTCAACCAGTAATGCCGAGATAAATTCCTGTGCCATATGCGCCGCGAACCGGGGTTCGAAACGCACACATAGCAAGTAATCTACCCCGCACTCGGCCAGATATCTGGCTTTATCACGCAAACTGGTCAGCCGCGCCGGCGCTTTGTCGCCTGCGAACAACTCAAGCGGCTGTGGCTCAAAAATCATTACCATCACCGGCAGTCCCAGACGTTGACCTTCCAGCTTCAGCTGTTCAATCAGGGCCTGATGACCACGATGTACACCATCAAAATTGCCAATAGTCAGCACACATCCATGATGACGTGCTCGAATATTGTGTATTCCGCGAATTAGCTCCATAGCTGGCTCAAATCCAATGCTGACTCATAACGATGGAAATCGGCGGATTATACCTTGTACAGCCTCCAAGGTTAACCAGCGATTAGCAGGATCACACCATTCTCTCTTGCATACGGCAGATATTGCGGTTCAAATGGCGGCGTGGCGATGAAAATCTTTCGTTGCATGCAGGGAATGCGTGACTTTTCGCATAAACAAAGCGTTAATGGCCGCAGTGGGCAGTTTGTACACTCTCCTGTCGATTTTTCTCGCGAAAGACTGTATTCCGATGCCGGAAGCTGTTAAAATCCTGCGCCATCACAACGTAACAAGCGACGATTAAAGTTCACGCTTAAAAGCGCCGCTTATTTGCACAAATCCGTTGACAAAAGAAGACCGAAAAGGCATATTCCTCGGCCTTTGAATTGTTCATCAATAGAAAAATATTTGGGAGTTGGCCTTGGCTAATATCAAATCAGCTAAGAAACGCGCCGTACAGTCAGAAAAACGCCGTAAGCACAACGCGAGCCGTCGTTCTATGATGCGTACCTTTATCAAAAAGGTATACGCGGCTATTGCAGCAGGCGACAAAGCTGCTGCACAAAATGCATTTAACGAAATGCAACCAATTGTGGACCGTCAGTCTTGCAAAGGCCTGATCCACAAAAACAAAGCAGCGCGTCATAAGTCAAACCTGACTGCGCAAATCAACGCAATGCAATAATCGCATTACGCTGAAATGCTTGATAAAAAAACCGGCTTATGCCGGTTTTTTTATATCTGAAATTTGAGTCTTTTCAGGCTGTTAAGTTTCAGGAAAATAGCGCCGAAAAATCAGTGTGACAAATCCGTTGTACCGAAGGATGCTGAATCATCCTTTCCGCAAAAATCACGTAATACTCTTCCATAATCCCGTCTACCCGCCCGACTTCTTCTATTTTCTCGTCCTGAAATTCTGTTGATGAGTAGATAGCCGGGGCGATAAAAATGGCATCGTTGTTCATGCCGAAGGCCTTCATCAGCGCCGCATCATCAAACTCACCGAGAATATTGACGTTCAGCCCCTGCGTGGTAAACCAGTTTAGCAATTTACGCCCAAGCATCGAACGGCGACCAGGGATAAGCAATGAACGTTGTTCCAGACAGGCAGGAAAATCCATACCTGACGGCGGATTACAGCAAAAGAAGCTGACCGGGCTTTCACCCAACTTCACCGAGAACAACCCTTCCTGCTGCGTGGAGTCCACCGGGCAATCAGACAGAATCATATCCAGCTTATGCAGGCTCAGTTGTTCCAGCAGCATTTCATGCGTCGATTCGAAACAGCGTAGATGGATTTGTGCGTTGTCGGGAACGGCTGCCTCTAATACCCGGCTGACCAACCGCTTAGATAACGCGTCCGCAACGCCAACATCAAACAACTGGCTAGACTCTTTGCGATAGTTCACGATATCCAGCATTTCCTGGCTGAGGATGAACATTTTGTCCGCATAGCGATAGACCAGCTGGCCCAGCTCAGAAGGGACTAGCCCGCGGCCCTGCCGTTTAAAAAGCTTTCCGCCCAGCCTTTCTTCCAGTGATTTGATCTGGCCGGTAATCGTCTGCGGGGTCAGATATAACGCCTCGGCGGCCCCCACTACAGAACCTGATTTACACACGTGCCAAAAATAATACAAATGGTTGTAATTAATATGAGGCATGTTTTCATCCTTCTCTGAAGCGCGAGATTGCTATCAGGCTGCACGACTCAGCGCGCAGCCTGTCAGTCAGTGTTTAACAACTTTCTTTGGCAAAGCACGATTCAACAGCGCATATCCCAATAGCGCCGAAGCCACCGACCCCATCAGGATGCCCATTTTCGCGTAAGTCAGCAGTGCCGGATCCCTCAGGGCGAAGGCCAGTGAACCAATGAAAATCGACATGGTGAAGCCAATGCCGCACAGCACGGAAACGGCTGAAATCTGGCCGAATGAAATCCCTGACGGTAAACGGGTGATGCCCAGTTTAAGTGCCGCACAGCTGAACAACATGATGCCCAGCGGTTTACCCAGCAGCAGGCCCGCCGCAATCCCCATCGGCAGCAGGGAAAATGCCCCGGAAGCCGTCACGCCCTGCAAAGAAATCCCCGCATTCGCAAAAGCAAAAATTGGCAAAATAAACCAGGCAACGTACGGATGAATACCGTGCTCCAGGCGGCGTGCCGGTGAAGCCTTATTTTCTTTGGTATTCAGCGGGATCAGGAAGCCAAGGATCACACCCGCTAATGTCGCATGGATACCTGATTTCAGAACACATACCCAGAAAATTGCGCCAATCAGCAGGTATGGCGTCAGTTTAGTGACCCCGCGCCAGTTCAGGCAGGCCAGCGCGGCGATGCAAACTGCCGACAACCCCAGCGCCATCATCGAGATATCGTGGCTGTAGAACAGTGCGATAATCACGATGGCACCCAGATCATCAATGATGGCCAGCGCCAGCAGGAAAACTTTTAGTCCGGTCGGTACCCGTGATCCCAACAGCGCCATAACGCCCAATGCAAAAGCGATATCCGTTGCCGCCGGGATGGCCCAGCCCTGACGCGCAATTTCGTCATTGCCGTTAAACAACAGATAAATCAGCGCCGGAACGATCATACCACCCAGCGCAGCGATTGCCGGAAACAGCGCCTGCTCGCGATTAGCCAGTGCGCCTTCACACATTTCACGTTTTACTTCCAGGCCAATCATCAGGAAAAACACCGCCATCAGGCCATCGTTAATCCACAGCAGAAGCGGTTTGTCGATCAGCAATTCAGAAAAACGCAGCGTGACCGGAATATCTAAAAAAGCCTGGTAAACACCCTGCAACGGGCTGTTCGCCATAACCAGTGCCACGACGGCAGCAATGATGAGCACAACTCCGCCCGCGGCTTCCATACGCAAAAAACGACGAATTAAATTCGACATTCTGACTCTCCTGTAGAATAAGCGTGGCTGAAAATGGTGCGCCACAATGGAATGCGCGAATTATACGCACTGACTCACTTCGTAAAAACTCGATTATTTCTGAATTATACTTCGGTTTTTACGAATCATTGGCTTCAGTGATTTTTGCTTACTTTCAAAAAAAAACCATAAAAAAATCCCCGGCGCGAATTGCTGCCGGGGATTTATCTGGACTGCCGTTCCTGTTCGCAGGAACCGGTTAACGTGTCAGATCATCGAAAAACTTTTTCACGCCGTCCAGAAAGCTTTTAGAGCGCGGGCTGTTTTTTTCGCCCGACACGCCACCAAAGCTTTCTTCGAGATCACGCAGCAATTGCTTTTGCTTTTCACTCAGGCTCACCGGGGTTTCAACCACAACGCGGCACAGTAAATCGCCTTGCGCGCCGCCACGGACTGATTTCACACCACGTCCACGCATACGGAATAATTTACCGGTTTGCGTTTCAGCTGGAATTTTCAGTTTCACGCGGCCATCAAGCGTTGGCACTTCAATTTCGCCACCCAGTGCTGCCATCGCAAAATTGATTGGCACTTCGCAGTACAGGTTGTTGCCTTCACGCTCAAAGATTTTGTGCGCTTTGACCTGAACCTGAACGTACAGATCACCTGACGGTGCGCCATGCTCGCCCGCTTCGCCTTCACCTTCCAGACGAATACGGTCACCGGTATCTACACCCGCAGGAATTTTCACGGACAGCGTTTTCGAACGTTCTACGCGGCCATGACCGTGACATTTGTTGCACGGATCTTTGATAACTTTACCGCGCCCCTGACAGGTCGGACACGCCTGTTGCACAGTAAAGAAGCCCTGACGCATCTGCACCTGGCCCGCACCGTGACAGGTTGGACAGGTCGTTGGTGAGCTACCCGCTTTCGCGCCGCTGCCGTGGCAAACGTCACATTCATCCAGTGTCGGGATGCGGATTTCTTTGGTGACACCACGAACGGCCTCTTCCAGAGTCAGATCCATGTTGTAACGCAGATCTGAACCCCGGCTGGCACGCTGACGGCGACCGCCGCCAAAGATGTCGCCAAAGACGTCACCAAAGATGTCGCTGAAATCTGCACCGCCGCCGCCGTAACCACCGCCACCGCCCATGCCGCCCTGTTCAAAGGCTGCATGACCGTACTGGTCATAGGCCGCGCGCTTTTGCGCATCGGTCAGAATTTCGTAAGCTTCTTTAATTTCTTTAAATTTGCTTTCAGACTCTTTATCGCCCTGATTACGGTCAGGGTGATGCTTCATTGCCAGGCGCTTGTAGGCCTTTTTGATTTCGCGCTCATCGGCCGTTTTGGAAACGCCCAACAGCTCGTAATAATCTTGCTTCGCCATGCTTTTTCCTGCCCTCAACATGCGTGCACGGGCGTAGAGTTTCCTCGACGCCCGTGCTGGTTTTCAGTAATGAACTCTTACTGTGCCCGCTAAAGGGCGATTATTTCTTGTCTTTAACTTCTTCGAATTCAGCATCAACAACGTCGTCATCTTTCTTCGCGCTGTTATCGCTGCCTTCGGTCTGGCCTTGCTGCTGAGCCATTTCCATCAGTTTGCCGGAAACCTGAACCAGCGCCTGGATTTTCGCTTCGATATCAGCCTTGTCTTCACCTTTAGCAGAAACTTCCAGTGCTTTCAGGGCTTCTTCAACCGCAGTTTTGTCTTCAGCTGGCAGTTTGTCGCCGGCTTCTTCCAGTTGCTTACGGGTTCCGTGGATCAGGTGGTCCGCCTGGTTGCGGGTCTGAACCAGTTCTTCAAACTTACGGTCAGCTTCAGCATTCGCTTCAGCATCGTTGACCATTTGCTGGATCTCTTCTTCCGTCAGACCAGAAGATGCCTTGATGGTGATCTTCTGCTCACGGCCGGTATTTTTGTCTTTCGCAGACACATGCAGGATACCGTCGGCGTCAAGGTCGAAGGTCACTTCGATCTGTGCCTGACCGCGTGGCGCTGCCTGAATACCGTCCAGGTTGAACTGACCCAGAGATTTGTTGTCACTCGAACGTTTACGTTCACCCTGCAACACATGGATGGTTACTGCAGACTGGTTGTCTTCCGCAGTAGAGAACACCTGGCTGTGTTTCGTCGGGATAGTGGTGTTTTTGGTGATGAGCGGAGTCATCACGCTGCCCATGGTTTCGATACCCAGAGACAACGGAGTCACGTCCAGCAACAGAACGTCTTTAACATCACCCGCCAACACACCACCCTGAACTGCTGCACCGATTGCCACAGCTTCGTCCGGGTTCACGTCTTTACGTGGTTCTTTACCAAAGAATTCAGCCACTTTCTTCTGAACCATTGGCATACGCGTCTGACCACCGACCAGGATCACGTCCTGAACGTCAGATACAGACAGACCTGCGTCTTTCAGAGCCACTTTCAGTGGTTCAATACAACGGTTAACCAGGTCTTCCACCAAAGATTCCAGTTTTGCACGGGTCACTTTGATGTTCATGTGTTTTGGACCGGTTGCATCCGCAGTGATATACGGCAGGTTAACGTCGGTCTGCTGAGCAGAAGACAGTTCAATCTTCGCTTTTTCAGCCGCTTCTTTCAGACGTTGCATTGCCAGCGGATCATTACGCAGATCCATACCTTGTTCTTTCTTAAACTCTTCAACCAGATAGTTGATCAGACGGCTGTCGAAGTCTTCACCACCGAGGTGAGTATCACCGTTGGTTGCCAGAACTTCGAAGGTTTTTTCACCGTCAACTTCGTCGATTTCGATAATAGAGATATCGAAAGTACCACCACCCAGGTCGTATACCGCGATAGTGCGGTTACCGATTTCGCGATCCAGGCCGTAAGCCAGTGCCGCAGCGGTGGGTTCGTTGATGATACGTTTGACTTCCAGACCTGCGATACGGCCGGCGTCTTTCGTTGCCTGACGCTGTGCATCGTTGAAGTATGCAGGTACGGTGATAACAGCTTCAGTTACTGGTTCGCCCAGATAATCTTCAGCAGTTTTCTTCATTTTCTTCAACACTTCAGCAGAGATCTGCGGAGGTGCAATTTTCTGACCTTTAATGTCGATCCAGGCGTCGCCGTTGTCGGAGCCTACGATCTGGTAAGGCATGATGCCTTTATCGCGTTGTACTTCTTCATCCTGGAAGCGACGGCCAATCAGGCGTTTGATCGCAAACAAGGTGTTCTGCGGGTTGGTCACTGCCTGACGTTTAGCCGGAGAACCTACCAGAGTCTCGCCATCTGCCGCATAAGCGATGATGGAAGGAGTGGTGCGGTCGCCTTCAGCATTCTCCAGTACACGAGCAGTCGTGCCATCCATGATAGCTACACAAGAGTTGGTGGTGCCCAGGTCGATCCCAATAATTTTACCCATCTAAAACGTCTCCACTTAAATTCATATTCGTTCAGGTTGCTACTGTATATGAGGATGATCTTTTCGATTTCAACAGCCCCATATTACGGTTTTACCGACGGTAACAACTGCGGTTGAGGATAAGATGGGGCCATGACGCTCAGCATCAAGGGGCAAAGTGAAAAAAAATCTTCAATTGCTGTTACGCCAGATCAATGTTTACTGACGCAACCCTCCTTATGATGCCGCGCGCTTCCAAAGATATGCGGATTTTTTACCCATTTCCCAAGCGTTTCTTCCCCCGATTATCAATTAATAATAATTCTGATACAGAGGATCTATGCAGACCAAAACGTTGGCAAATCCAGGCCCGCTCGGGTTAATGGGATTTGGTATGACTACTATCTTGTTGAATTTACACAACGCAGGCTTTTTCCCGCTGACCGCCGTTATTGTCAGCATGGGTATTTTTTATGGTGGTTTGATTCAAATCCTTGCAGGGATGATGGAATTTAAAAAAGGGAATACCTTCGGCACCACGGCGTTCACCTCCTACGGTGCGTTCTGGCTGAGCCTGGTCGGTATTCTGATGCTGCCACGCATGGGCATGGCCGATGCCAGCAGCGAAAGTTTCCTGGGCGCTTATCTGGGTATCTGGGGCGTCTTCACTCTCTTTATGTTTTTTGGCACGTTGAAAGCAAACCGTGGTTTACAGGTCGTTTTCGGCAGCCTGACCATTTTGTTTGCCCTGCTGTGTTTCGGCAACATGACAGGCAATACAGCAGTTCTGCATTTTGCCGGTTTTGAAGGTATCTTCTGTGGCGCCAGCGCGATTTATCTGGCGATGGCCGAAGTGATTAACGAACAGCATGGCCGTACCATTTTGCCAATCGGCGAACCCAAAAATCACACAGCTGAAGTGAACGCTGTCGCGGCATAATGCACGGTGTTTCAGACGAAAAAGCCCCGTTCATCCGGGGCTTTATTTTTTGTGCTAAGAATGTGTTTAAAAAACGTTGATTACTGGCCTGAAGCGGCGCGCTCTGCAAATTTAGCTTCGCGGGCGGTTTCACTGTTCAGATCACGGCTGAGATAAATGCCGGTCAGTAAACCAATCACCGATAATGCCAGTACGTAATAAGCCGGTGCCATTGGCGTCAGGCGCATAATGAGCGTCACGAACACCGGCGTCAGGCCGCCGAAAATGGCGTAGGCCACATTGTAAGAGAAAGAGATCCCCGTAAACCGCACTTCCGCCGGGAAAGCCCGCACCATCACATACGGCACCGCACCAACCACACCTACGCTTAAACCGGCCAGCGCGTACATGCCCATCAGCACGGACGGGTCGGCTGCAACCATATGATAGAAACTCCAACTGCAAATTCCGAGGAACAGGCTGCCAATAATGAACGTTTTGCTGGCACCCAGACGATCCACAACGCTGCCCGAAATAATGCAACCAAACATCAGCGCAACAGTAGCAAGGCAGTTGGCCTGCAACGCCGCAGCTGCCGGAATACCAAACTGTTTTTGCAGCCACGTCGGCGTCATCAGAATGACGACTACGATCCCCGCAGATAGCAGCCAGGTCATCAGCATCGACACCACGATTTCTTTTTTATGATTCGCGACCACCGCCTTCAGCGGCAATTCTTCTGCCAGCGCCTTGTGGGCTTTCATCTCGATAAAGACCGGCGTTTCCTGCAACCACCGGCGCAGGTACATAGCGATCAACCCGAAGATCCCGCCGATAAAGAACGGAATGCGCCAGCCATATTGGCCGATCGTGGCAGGTGTCATACTGGTGTTAAGTAAAGTTGCCACCCCGGAACCCAGCAGAATACCCATCGTCAAACCGGCCGTCAGCGTTCCGCAGGCAAAACCAATGCGGTTGCGCGGAACGTGCTCCGCCACAAAAACCCAGGCGCCCGGCACTTCGCCGCCGATCGCTGCGCCCTGCAAAATACGCATCAGCAGCAGCAATAACGGTGCGGCAATGCCAATCGAAGCGTACGTCGGCAGGAGCCCCATCGCCAGCGTCGGTAACGCCATTAGCAGAATACTCAGGCTGAACATCCGCTTGCGGCCAACCAGATCGCCAAAGTGCGCCATGATAATGCCGCCCAGCGGACGCGCCAGATAACCGGCGGCAAAAATGCCAAACGTCTGCACCTGACGCAGCCAGTCGGGCATATCAGCCGGGAAGAAAAGGTCGCCAATAACCGCAGCGAAGAAGACGAAAATGATGAAATCGTAGAATTCGAGGGCGCCGCCCAGCGCAGCCAGGGAAAGCGTTTTGAAGTCCTGCCGGTCCAGCCGGCGCGATTGTGCGTGTTGCATAAGAGTCCGTGTGACGCCAGAGTGAAAATGGAAACGGTTTTTGCCGCTTTTTGTAAAGTAATTATTACTATAGCGGCAAATATTTTTCACACCAGAGCGCCTGAATCTTATTTCAAAAACAAAGCGTATTCAGTTTTTTGTGTCGCGACGGGCACTTTTTGGACGAAATGCTGCTACCACATGGTCGTGCGTTTCAATATACGGCCCGTCTAGCAACTGGATGCAGTAAGGCACGCTGGCGAAAATACCGGAAACGATCACTTTGCCCTCTGCATCTTTCAGCCCTTCCAGCGTTTCCTGAATGGATTTGGGCTGGCCCGGTAAGTTGAGGATCAGTGCCTGCTTGCGGATCACGCCGACCTGACGCGATAAAATTGCCGTCGGGACAAAGTGCAGGCTGATCTGACGCATCTGTTCACCAAAGCCCGGCATCTCACGATCGGCGATGGCCAGCGTGGCGTCCGGTGTCACATCACGGCGCGCCGGGCCAGTTCCGCCGGTGGTCAGCACCAGATGACAGCCGCTTTCATCGACCAGCTCGCTGATCGCCTGTTCAATCAGAGGCTGTTCATCGGGGATCAGCTTTTTTTCCAACTTAAAGGGCGTAATAAGCGCTTTTTCCAGCCAGGCTTCGAGAGCCGGAATACCCTTATCCTGATAAACACCACCCGACGCACGATCTGAGACCGATATCAGACCAATTCGTAATTTATCCATGCCATTTTCCTCACAGCATTTTTCTTCGTAACAGCCTTCAGTATATCGGTAACGGGGCAAGGGTTTTATCGCAGAGACAAAAAAAGCGGCTGGTTAGCCGCTTTTTGTCGAAAACTGATTGATGATTACAACAGGTCAGAAATCATTTTTTCCAGTTTGCCCTGGTCTACTGCAAACTTACGGATGCCGTCAGCCAGTTTGTCGACAGCCATCGGATCCTGGTTGTGTTCCCAGTAGAACTGAGCTTCAGTCAGTGGCGCAGGACGTGGCTTGGTTTCGCCGGAGAAGGACAGTTTGCGTTCCAGCGGGCCTTCACTTTCTGCCAGCTCTTTCAGCAGAGCAGGTGCGATGGTCAGACGGTCACAGCCAGCCAGTTCGATGATTTCGCCGATATTACGGAAGCTTGCACCCATCACGACCGTCTCGTAGCCGTGTTGTTTGTAGTATTCATAGATTTCAGTCACGGACACAACGCCCGGATCTTCATTCGGTGCGAACTCTTTTTTGTCGCCATTGGCTTTGTACCAGTCGAGGATACGGCCAACAAATGGAGAAATCAGGAATACACCCGCTTCTGCACAAGCACGCGCCTGAGCGAAGGAGAACAACAGCGTCAGGTTACAGTTGATGCCTTCTTTTTCCAGTTTTTCCGCCGCGCGGATACCCTGCCAGGTAGAAGCCAGTTTGATCAGGATACGGTCATTGCTGATGCCCGCATCGTTGTACAATTTGATCAGGCGTTTGGCTTTCGCCACGCTTGCGTCGGTGTCGTAAGACAGACGTGCGTCAACTTCAGTCGAAATACGGCCCGGGACCAGTTTCAGGATTTCCAGACCGATGTTCACTGCCAGCTTATCAGCGGCATCAGTAATCTGCTGAGCATGATCGCTGCTCTGGTCACGTGCCCAGGCGATTGCTTCGTCGATCAGTTTACGGTATTCAGGAATTTGCGCAGCGCTGAGGATCAGGGACGGGTTAGTGGTCGCATCCTGCGGCTGGTACAACTTCATTGCCGCGATATCTCCGGTGTCAGCAACAACCTGAGTCATTTGGCGTAGGGAAGTCAGTTTATCGGTCATTTTGGCATATCTCATCGTTTGGACGTTTTCGTATAGGCATTTTCATGCCTTGCCTTTGGCTGATGATAACATGCAAAAAGCCACGCGCAAGGCGCTTATCGCGGCATGCTCGGCTACGAACATCTATGGATTTCTCACCTTCCAAAACACACAAAATCAGCCAAAATGCATATGTCACCCTGCCGATAAAAAAGGTATGTTACCCCTCCAAAGTGGTCATGACCTTTGAGCCAATAAATAAAAACGATGAAGGGTGAATCAACCAAGGATAACTCATGAATGATCTGCTGGATTTTTTCGACACCATTCTCTGGAGTTCCATCCTGATTTATCTGCTGTTTGGAACCGGTATTTATCTCACGTTTCGCCTCAGTTTTATTCAGTTCCGCCGCGTTCGCCATCTTTTCTCTCCGGCACTTTTTAAGCCGAATCAGGACCCGCGCGGTGCGTCAGCCTGGCGCGTACTTTGCCTGAGCCTCGCTTCGCGCATCGGTACCGGGAATCTGACCGGCGTTGCAATCGCCATCACACTGGGCGGTCCGGGGGCTATCTTCTGGATGTGGGTAATAGCGCTCTTCAGCATGGCCACGGCACTGATTGAAAACACGCTGGCGCAGATATACAAAGGGGCGGGCGAGCGCGGTAAATTTCGCGGCGGCCCGGCAGATTACATGGAGAAAGGGCTGGGCATGCGCTGGATGGGCATTTTGTTTTCCTTCCTGATGGTTGTCTCCTGCGGCTTTGTTTTCAGTGCGTTACAGGCTAATTCCATTGCTCAGGCCTCCTTTCATTTGCTGCACGTTCCCCATCTGACCACCGCCGCTATTCTGGCTACGATGACCGCCTTACTGATTTCTGGCGGTATACGTTCTGTTATCTGGCTGTCCAAATGGCTGGTTCCGCTGATGGCCTTTGCGTACCTGCTGCTGGCGGTCTGGGTCATCGGCCACAATATCGAAAAACTGCCGCAAGTGATCGCGCTGGTTTTCAAAAGCGCTTTCGGCCTGCAGGAAGCCGCCTCTGGCGCACTGGCCTACGGCGTCACGCAGGCCATCACTCAGGGAATGCAACGTGGCGTTTTTGCCAGTGAAGCGGGTGTCGGTTCGTCACCAAACGCGGCGGCGATGGCGTCGGTCAGCCACCCCGCCGCCATGGGTTTCAACCAGATGTTTGCCGTCTTCATCGATACTTTAGTGATTTGCACGGCAACGGCTCTGATTGTGCTGACATCCGGTGTGCTTGACCATCCGGATGCGCCCTTTGGTATCCGCTTGTTGCAGCAGGCTATCACGCCCGCGACGGGTGGATTGAGCCACATCGCACTGGCCGTGCTGGTGTTTTCTTTCGCATTCACGTCGATCGCCGGAAACTACGTTTACGCCGAGAATAATTTAAGCTTCGTGCACAACGCCGCGCCAGCTAAGCGGCTGATTTTTCGTTTGCTGGTCATCGTGATGGTATTCGGTGGCTGTCTGGTGGAATTACAGATGTTATGGAAGCTGGCCGATATATTTATGGCACTGATGGCAATACTCAATCTGACAGCCCTGTTACTGCTTTCAGGCATCGCGGTCAAAGTGGTGAAAGACTATGAGCGTCAGCAGCGCATGGGAAAAATACCGGTCTTTAACCCTGATCATTATCCTGAATTGCGTGGCCAGTTAGAACCTGGTATCTGGGATAAATCCCCTCCCCGACGCTGATTTCCCAAGCTTTCACCTATCGATATCATGCCTCCATCCCAGTGACTTTTTTGCTACAGTATGGCAACGAAAAATCCCGGATTTGAACCGTCACTGACCAACGGACGCGATTATGCTGACTATTATCTCACCTGCCAAAACGCTCGATTACGAAAGTCCGCTTGCGACAACGCGCTATACGCAACCAGAGCTGCTTGATAAATCCAGCCAACTGATTACGGTGGCACGCAAATTATCCCCTGCACAGATATCTTCACTGATGGGGATCAGCGATAAACTGGCCCATCTGAACGCCGAACGCTTCAATGACTGGCAGCCGGATTTCACGCCGGAAAATGCACGTCAGGCGTTACTGGCGTTCAAAGGTGACGTTTATACCGGCTTACAAGCCGAAGACTTCAGCGAAAAAGATTTCGATTTTGCCCAGAAACATCTGCGGATGTTATCGGGTTTGTACGGACTTCTTCGTCCGCTGGATCTGATGATGCCGTATCGCCTGGAAATGGGTATCCGCCTGGAAAATCCGCAGGGGGCCAATCTTTATGCCTTCTGGGGTGAGTTACTGACCGAAAAACTCAACCAGCTGCTGAGCGAACAGAAAAGCAAAGTGCTGGTGAATCTGGCGTCCGACGAATATTTCAAAGCGGTAAAACCTAAACTGCTGGATGGCGAAATCATCAAACCTGTTTTCCTCGATGAGAAAAATGGCAAATACAAAGTCATCAGCTTCTACGCGAAGAAAGCACGTGGCCTGATGAGCCGCTTTATCATCAAAGAGCGTCTGGATAAGGCGAAACAATTGCAGGATTTCAATCTGGAAGGTTATGCCTTTGACGAGTCACGATCGCAGGGCAACGAGCTGGTCTTTACCCGCCCTGAACGCTGACTCCCCTTTCTGCGCCCGTAAAAAAGCCCTCACGAAGAGGGCTTTTTGCATTTCAGAATGCCACGTACTTTATTCAGGCAATGCCATCAGGAATGCGCGCATTTCGCTGAAGTCTGCCGGCAGATTGTGCGACAGCAATGGCAGATCAGCGCGATCCGCCAGCTCTTTCGGCAAGCCGATATCCTGATCCAAAATCGCTTCCACGCTTTCTTTGAACTTCGCCGGGTGCGCCGTGCCGATGAACAGGCCGAATTCGCCCGGTTGCAACTGGTCACGCAGAACGCGGTAAGCAATGGCGGCATGCGGTTCAGAGATGTAACCGATATTCGCCAGCTCGCGCATCGCGTCTTCCGTGGTGTCATCGCTGACCGCACCAAAACCGAGATCTTTCAGCTGCCAGGTTTTACGGCGATACAGTTCTTCCACGCGCGGCCAGTTGTTAGGCTGGCTGACGTCCATGGCGTTCGACAATGTCGCAACGGTTTTCTTCGGTTCCCATTCGCCGTTAGACAAGAAGCGCGGCACGGTGTCATTCGCATTAGTCGCCGCGATAAAGCGTTTCACCGGCAGACCGAGAGATTTCGCCAGCAAACCGGCGGTAAGGTCACCAAAGTTACCGCTTGGCACGGAAACGACCAGCTGATTACGGGCTTCCTGCGGCAGTTGCGCCACGGCTTCGAAGTAATAGCAAATCTGCGCCAGCAGACGGCTGATGTTGATGGAGTTCGCGGAGTTCAGTTTCAGCGCATGTTTCAGTTCCTCATCATCAAACGCCTGCTTGACCAGCGCCTGACAGGCATCGAAATCACCATCGATAGCCACGGTGTGAATATTGCCACCGAGAGTACAGAACAGTTTTTCCTGAAGCGGGCTGATTTTGCCGCGCGGATACAGGATCACCACACGAACGTTTTTCAGACCATGGAAAGCGTGCGCCACAGCAGCACCGGTATCACCGGATGTTGCGGTCAGGATCGTGACCGGCTGATCGCCAGAAACCTGAGTCAGGATCTGCGCCATGAAGCGGCCACCGAAATCTTTAAATGCCAGGGTCGGGCCGTGGAACAGCTCCAGACAGGCAATATCATCGTCCACTTTTGCGACAGGCGCCGGGAAGGCAAACGCGTTTTTCACGCGCTGGTGTAATTCTTCTTCAGGAATTTCATCGCCGATGAAAGCAGAAAGAATACGCGTACTGCGGGTGACGAAATCCAGATCCAGCAGACGGTCAATTTCAGTCAGCTCAAACTCCGGCAAGTCGAGCGGGAAGAATAATCCCTGCTGTTTACCCAGCCCTTGTTTGACGGCCTGAGCAAAGCTGACCTGCTCGTTGTGATCCTTCAGGTTGTACAGTTTCATTAGTTATCCCAATAAATTATCGAGTTATCCCAATACCCGCGCGCCAGCGGTATCAAGACGACAAATATGAACAAAGCCTTCGTCATTTTGCAGATAGTGCGTCTGCAGCCAGTCAGCCATACGCTTCGCCGTTGCGCTGTTATTGCAAACCGCAAACAACGTCGGTCCTGAGCCGGAAATACCACAGGCCAGTGCACCAATTTCTTCCGCCGCGCTGCGTGCTTGCGCAAAACCCGGCAACAGGCGCGTACGGTAAGGTTCCGCAATCACATCTTTCATCAGCTTCGCAGCCAGCGCCGGTTGCTGTATGTGGCAGGCATGAATGAAGCCCGCCAGATACCGCCCGTGGCTGATACAGTCCTGACGACGATACTGCGCCGGTAAAATCGCGCGGGCTTCCGCCGTAGAAACTTTAATGCCCGGATACGCCATGACCCACAGCCAGTCGTCAAAACCTGGCACGTTCTGGCTGATGATATCCAGCTCTTCAAGCATCAGCTGGATGCCGCCCAGATAGCACGGTGCGACGTTATCAAAATGCACGCTGCCGGAAATTCGCCCTTCAAGCTCGCCCATCAGCTCCAGCATTTTGTTATCGCTGAGCGGCTTGCCGCAGAACTCATTCATCGCCATCAGACCGGCAACCACCGAACAGGCGCTGGAGCCCAGCCCGGAACCGATCGGCATATTTTTTTCCAGCGTCATCGCCACCGGCACATCTTTGCCGATTTCCTGGCAGAAACGCTGCCAGCACTGATAAACGATATTGTCTTCCATCCGGTCAGGCAGTTTAGAAACAAACTTGCCTTCGTTTTTCAGGCTAAATTTTGCGGCGGCTTCTACCGATACGCAATCACCCAAAAGCGTGCCATCCACCGGAGACACTGCCGCGCCCAGAACATCGAAACCTACGCTGACGTTCCCAATTGACGCCGGGGCATACACCTTAACCATATTAAACTCCTAACTTCCATGACAGCGTTCTCAAAAGATCGGCAAACACGCCTGCCGCCGTCACATCATTCCCGGCGCCGTAACCACGTAAAACTAACGGCAACGGCTGATAATAGCGGCTGTAAAACGCCAACGCATTCTCACCATTTTTTACTTTATAAAGCGGGTCATTACCATCGACGGCGTCGATTTTTACCTTGCAACGCCCTTCTTCGATAGCGCCGACGTAGCGCAATACTTTACCCGCTGCTGTCGCATCTGCCACGCGCTGAGCAAATTCGGCGTCCAGTTCCGGCAGGCGGGCCACAAACTCATTTACGCTACCTGAGGAATCAAACGATGCAGGCAAAACAGATTCCACGTCAATATCCGACAGCTCCAGCTTATAGCCTGCTTCACGCGCCAGGATCAGCAATTTACGGGCGACGTCCATACCCGACAAATCGTCACGCGGATCCGGCTCGGTGTAGCCCATATCGCGCGCCTGCAAGGTGGCGGCAGACAGTGACATACCTTCGTCCAGCTTACCGAAAATGAAGGACAGCGAGCCGGAGAGGATCCCCGAGAAACGCAGCAGTTCATCGCCCGCATTCAAAAGGTTTTGCAGGTTCTCAATAACCGGCAAACCAGCGCCGACGTTGGTGTCGTACAGGAATTTGCGACGCGAACCATCTGCCGCTTTACGCAGCTGATGGTAATAATTCATCGATGAGGTATTGGCTTTTTTATTCGGCGTGACGACGTGGAAGCCATCCGCCAGGAAATCGGCATATTGGTCCGCCACTTCCTGACTGGACGTACAGTCAACAATCACCGGGTTCAGCAGATGGTATTCCTTCACCAGGCGGATCAGACGGCCCAGGTTCAGCGGCTCTTTCGCCGCACCGAGTTCATCCTGCCAGGTATCAAGCGCAATACCGTGCACATTGGTCAGCAACGCGCGGGAGTTGGCGATGCCGCAAACGCGCAGATCGATATGCTTAGTTTTCAGCCATGCCTGCTGGCGGCGGATTTGTTCGATCAACGCCCCGCCAACACCGCCTACGCCAATCAGAAAGACTTCGATGACCTGATCGGTATTGAACAACATCTGGTGGCTGACGCGCACACCGGTCGTGGCATCATCGTTATTTACCACCACGGAAATGGAACGCTCAGAAGACCCCTGCGCAATCGCCACGATATTGATATTGGCACGTGCCAGCGCGGAGAAGAATTTCGCCGAAATACCGCGAAGAGTACGCATTCCGTCGCCAACGACAGAGATAACTGCCAACTTCTCCATCACGTCAAGCGGCTCAAGCAGGCCATCTTTCAATTCAAGATAGAATTCATCTTCCAGCGCCTTACGGGCGCGGACAAGCTCACTTTGCGGCACGCAGAAGCTGATGCTGTATTCAGACGAAGACTGGGTGATCAGCACAACGGAAATCCCGGAACGCGACATCACTGCAAAAACGCGCGCCGCCATGCCGATCATCCCTTTCATCCCCGGACCGGAGACGTTGATCATCGCCATATTATTCAGGTTAGTGATGCCTTTCACCGGCGTATTGTCACCGAGGCTTTCGCTGCCAATCAGAGTGCCAGGCGCCTGCGGGTTGGTGGTGTTTTTAATCAGGCAAGGGATCTGGAACTGGGCAATCGGCAGGATGGTACGCGGGTGAAGCACCTTCGCACCAAAGTACGACAGCTCCATCGCTTCCTGATACGACATGGATTTCAGCAAACGGGCATCAGGCACAGTGCGTGGGTCACAGGTATAGACGCCGTCGACGTCAGTCCAGATCTCGCAGCAATCAGCGCGTAAGCACGCCGCCAGCACGGCCGCAGAATAGTCGGAGCCGTTACGCCCCAGCACAACCAGTTCCCCCTTTTCGTTGCCCGCGGTGAAACCGGCCATCAGCACAATGTGATCGGCAGGAATGGCGCTGGCGGCAATACGGCGGGTGGATTCGTTGATATCGACAGTGGATTCGAGATAGTGGCCCTGAGCCAGCAGCTTTTCGACCGGGTTGATGACGGTGACGCCAAACCCTTTCGCAAGGAAAACGGCTTCCATAATGGCGATAGAGAGCTTTTCGCCACGACAGATGATTGAAGCGTTCACGCTGTCCGGGCATTGCCCCAGCAGCGCGATGCCGTGCAGTAACTGTTTAAGCTGAGCGAATTCCTGATCAACAAACGCTTTCACTTTCGGCAAATCAAAGCCCGGCTGCTGTGCCGCCAGACCGGTAATCAGCTGACCAAAAATGTTTTCTGCGTCGCTCATGATGGTCTTGATGTCCTGCCCGGCGACAGTCCGTTCAATCATGGCAACCAGATAGTTGGTAATTTTGGCAGGCGCGGATAATACCGTCGCGACCTGTCCCTGACGCGCATTGCTTTCCATAATGTCCGCAACCCGCAAGAAGCGTTCTGCGTTTGCTACCGAGGTCCCGCCAAATTTCAACACTCGCATTTCTGGTTCTCTCCTGAAGCTCTCGTTTAAATGTAAAAAAAAAGCCCGCACTGTTTAGGTGCGGGCTTTTTTCTTTTTTCCTGTACGCGTCAGCCCGCCCCGTTACCTGTGGTATCGGTGGTGGTAATAATTGTTGTGTTCAGGCTGATGATTCGCATTTTTATTTTCTGTCTGTCTTTAGGTTTGTACTCTGTCTGCCTCTATTAGCTAAAGCATAAGGCACAATAAGTCAATTTTTTTCTGTTTTTGTCCGGTTAATCACGGGCTTTACTAAATGAATAATGAACTGCATTTAAAAGCAGCTCCAGTATTATCCGCAGGTCCGTGTCCTTCATACCGAAGATCACACCATTAAAGCAGGCATTCACATCAGATCATTGGGTCAGCTTTTTTTCGATGTCATGCAGTAGGGTATGCAGCATGGCAGCATCGCGTTGCTGCAAAAGACCCAGCCGCTGGTGCAGCCAGTCAGACAGTTTCTGGTCGTCTCCGGCACCGACGTTTTCCAGCAAACGATCCACTCTGCCACGCAGCGCAGACAACTGCCCTTCCTGCGCATTTTCCGCTTTAGCCGACGTCACCTGATTGAGCGCAGACAGCTGATAACAAAAAACCATCACCGCCTGACCCAGATTCAGCGACGGATAATCCGCCACCATCGGAACACCGGTGAGAACATCGGCAAGTTCCAGCTCTTCATTGGTCAGGCCGGAATCTTCGCGCCCAAACACCAGTGCAGCGTGATTGATCCAGTCGCTTTTCTCTTCAAGCTGCACCTGTAGTTCCTGGGGTGTGCAGTAATAGTGGAAGCGTGCCCGGCTGCGTGCGGTCGTGGCAACGGTAAAATCGATGTCAGCCAGCGCTTCAGCCAGCGTATTGAAATGCAACGCATTTTGCAGGATCTCTTGCGAACCGTGCGCAACCCAGCCGGCTTCTGGCTTGCGGTGCGCCTCGCTGTCAACGATGCGTAATGATGCGAAGCCCATCGTTTTCATTGCACGGGCTGCCGCCCCGACATTTTCCGGGCGGGCCGGAGAGACTAAAATAATATGAAGTTGCATGTCGCGCCTCGGCAAAGAGTAAATGGAATTACCGCCTGTTTTTCAGCGATGAAATTTTATCCGATTTCAAAACTATTCATCGCGTATATTCTTCACAAGAACTTAACAGTCGGCTCAATATATTCTCTCATTTTATCGGAAAAGCTTACCCGATAGTTAAAAAAGCTGCTGGCACACTTAAGCCAACTTAAAATAAAAATTTATCCATATTTTTCATATGTATAAATAATAACAATGCATGCGGATTTTGCATTTATCTTTCATTGCTTAATGAATTGCTGAATCGTGTACAATAAAGGCCGAAATGTGACTTAAGCGTGCATTCTTGTAAGTGTTTTTCACTGTTCTGTTACCGTGCTACAATTGAACTTGATATATGTCAACAAACCGTAATTTTGTTGAGTGGTAATTTCGGCACTCGCTGTTATATTGCTGTTAATAGGGTTAGGATATGCGCCGCTTTAGGACCCCGTGGAACTGCAGAAAGTGGAATCCCTGACCGAGCTTGCGATGTTGTTGCCGTTGATGGAAATTGCATCGAGAACGCGTTTACGTACTTTAGTCATGTAACGAGTGAGATGGCCAATAAGGCATCAAAATTCATTGGGATAACAAGGACTTCTGTACTCCTATTTTCTATTTGTTGGCAATCTTAGGTAGCAATCATGCAGACCCCTCACATTCTGATCGTCGAAGACGAGTTAGTGACACGTAATACGTTAAAGAGCATTTTTGAAGCAGAAGGCTACATGGTACATGAAGCCAATGATGGCGCTGAAATGCACCATATTCTGTCCGAAAATGACATCAATCTGGTTATCATGGATATCAACCTGCCAGGCAAAAACGGCCTGCTGCTGGCACGCGAATTACGCGAACAAGCCAGCGTTGCTCTGATGTTCCTGACCGGCCGCGACAACGAAGTTGATAAAATTTTGGGTCTGGAAATCGGCGCTGATGATTACATCACGAAGCCTTTCAATCCACGCGAGCTGACTATCCGCGCACGCAATCTGTTGTCCCGTACGATGAATCTGGGCACAACGGGTGAAGAACGTCGTCTGGTTGAAAGTTACAAATTCAATGGTTGGGAACTGGATATCAACAGCCGTTCACTGATCAGCCCGCAGGGTGAGCAGTACAAATTGCCGCGCAGTGAATTTCGCGCCATGCTGCACTTCTGCGAGAATCCGGGCAAAATCCAAACCCGTGGCGACCTGCTGAAGAAAATGACTGGCCGCGAACTGAAACCCCATGACCGCACTGTCGACGTCACTATCCGTCGCATTCGTAAACACTTCGAAGCAACAGCGGATACTCCGGAAATCATTGCCACAATTCACGGCGAAGGTTACCGCTTCTGTGGTGACCTGGAAGACTAATACAGAAGGTTGCCAACCGCTCTGTAGTCGATGTGATAACACGTCAAAGGCCAGCGAAAGCTGGCCTTTTGTTTTGCACGAATTTCAAGGTTCAAGGCGCTGTATGTGCCCACGGGATAATGGGCACAGCGCTCAGCGCATTTTTCGGTGAGCCATCGACGACTTTGTCGGAATAACTCAGATAGATAAGTGCGTTACGGTTCGCGTCATAAAAACGAACGACCTGGAGCTTTTTAAACACCAGCGATGTACGTTTCTGGAAAACCACCGTCCCTTTGTCCTTCCCCTGCTTGATCTTGTCGCTCAAATCAATCGGACCCACCTGCTGGCAGGAAATTGCGGCATCAGAAGTATCTTCCGCCAGACCCAAACCGCCCTTAATGCCCCCGGTTTTTGCACGGCTGATATAACACGTTACATTTTTAATATCAGGATCATCAAAAGCCTCAACCACAATTTTATGGTCCGGGCCCAACAACTTAAAGACGGTATCCACTGATCCAACCTGCTCGGCAAATGCCGTCGAGGAACAAAAGGCAAACATCCCAAAAACAAAAATCCAACATTTATTCATTAAGTTACTCCACGTCATAAGCATGACGTTGTTTTCTAAAGAAACCCTATCAGGAAGGTGTGTATTCACACTTTCGGAATGAAATACTCTGTAACACCTGTAAATAGCACAGATAGCCAAAAAATTCTTAGGAAGTCTTATCGGGAAAAAGTTGCTATTATGCCGCCCATCATTCTGTGCATCTATCTTAGTTCAACGAGGACGATCTATGGATCAAGCAGGAATCATTCGTGACCTTCTTAGCTGGTTAGAAACCCATTTAGACCAGCCCTTGTCACTCGACAATGTCGCGGCCAAGGCTGGCTATTCCAAGTGGCACCTGCAGCGCATGTTTAAAGATGTCACTAATAACGCTATTGGTGCCTATATTCGCGCCCGCCGCCTTTCTAAAGCAGCTGTCGCTTTGCGCCTCACCAGTCGCCCCATTTTAGATATCGCCCTTCAGTATCGTTTTGACTCTCAGCAGACGTTTACCCGGGCTTTCAAAAAACAGTTCGCACAAACCCCCGCACTGTATCGTCGTGCTGAAGACTGGCACTCTTTCGGTATTTGCCCGCCAATCCGCCTGGGTGCCTTTATTCTGCCGCAGCCGGAGTATATCTCCCTGCCGGAACAACATCTGGTCGGAATGACGCAAAGCTATGCCTGCACGCTGGAACAAATCACCACGTACCGTAATGAAATGCGGCGCCATTTCTGGCGTCAGTACATTGGCGAAGCGAAAACGCTGCCACCGATTCTTTATGGCCTGCACCATTCGCGTCCAAGCCAGGAAAAAGATGACGAACAGGAAGTATTGTACACCACGGCGCTTGAAGCCCAGCATTTGCCAGAAAACGTTGAGGGGCAACCCATTGTTTTGCAACACGGCGAATACGCCATGTTCCACTACAACGGCACACCTGAGCACTTGCAGGAGTTCATTCTGACGTTGTACAGCACCTGCCTGCCGACGTTGAAACTGACCCGCAGAAAGGGACAGGACATCGAACGCTTTTATACTAATGGCCGTGCACCCGGCACTACGCCATCAGAAATACAGTGTGATTACCTGATCCCAATCCGCCGCTAAGCTCCCAGGCTTAGCGCTGCAACTCGTCTAACGCGGGCAGATCCAGATGTGATACATCGCCCGCGGTTTCAACAATCCAGCCATTCGCCAGCCAGGCGCTTTGCTGATGATCGACACGCGACAGCGAACAGTTACGCAAACGAAGGCGACGTTCTGCATAGGCCGGTAATCCCAGGATCGTGCTGATAAGACAGCCCAGTGCAATGCCGTGGCTGACCAGCAGAGGTCTGCTGCCCGCAGGCAAATTCAGGCAACTGTCGAGCGCGGCACGCATACGCGCAGCCAGTTCCGTCATGGTTTCACCTTCGGGGATACGCCCTTGTGGTGAACCATCCACCATCTGCTTACGCCAGATTTCTTCCTGCTCCGTCAGGCCATCAAGAATACGTTCTTCCAGTACGCCCATATGCAATTCGCGCAGGCGAGGCTCATTGATCACTTCACACCCGCAGGCATCAGCGATAATCTGCGCCGTATGGCGGGTACGTCCTAAATCGCTGGTGATAACGTGAGTGATCCCTTCATTACGCACGCGCTCAGCAACCTGCCGGGCCTGATAAAGCCCTTTGCTCGTCAGCGGGCTGTCTGACTGCCCCTGAATACGGCGTGCGGCGTTCCATTCTGTTTCGCCATGACGGACGAGATATACCTGTAACATGAGTGTTTTCCGTTATACTGCGTGAAATTTGCTAAAGGATGCTAAAACTCTATGTACCATGTTGTCGCTGCAACCACTAACCCGGCAAAGATCAAAGCTATCGCCATGGCTTTTGAAGATATTTTTGGCGCTGAGGCATTCCGCATCGAAGGCGTTGATGTCGACAGTGGTGTTCCCAATCAACCCATCGGCAGTAATGAGACCCGGACCGGCGCACGTCATCGTGTTATCGGTGCGCGGCAGGTTCGCCCCGAAGCCGACTTCTGGGTCGGCGTGGAGGCGGGTATCGAAGATAATATGACCTTCGCCTGGATGGTGATTGAGAACATGCACCAGCGTGGTGAATCCCGTTCAGCAAGCCTGATGTTACCTGAAATTATTTTACAGGGAATTAACCAGGGCAGCGAACTGGGAGATGAGATGGAAAAACTGACCGGCATCACGGAAGTGAAGCGCAAAGGGGGAGCCATCGGGGTCTTTACAGCAGGGAAACTGACCCGTACCAGTGTTTATCATCAGGCACTGATCCTGGCTTTAGCCCCTTTTCATAATTCGGTGTATCAAACCCGCGCGCAGACGCACTAATTTACCAGATTAAACGGGCGCGCTAGCCGTCCGTTTTATTCGTCAACAGCTGCTCACCCAGCCACTCTTTCAGTTCTGCCGGCGCCGTTTTCAGGCCGTTAGAACCCCGGGTAATCGTCGCGATACCGGCTCCCAACTGGCTCTTCAGCTCACGCTGGCTCATCTCTCCGCGCATCAGTTCCTGAATTATGCGCACCCGCGTTCCCAGCGCCGCACGTTCGTCGGGCGTAAGAAGCAGTTGCAGCAAATCCTGATGCAGATTTTCAGCAAAAGATTGCTGTAGCAGTGCCAGAAAGCACTGCCAGTCCTCATTGCCTTGTTGGGAAAGAGCAGGGTCACTGAGTGTTCGTTGGGTCATGAGAAGGCTGCCATACTATTGAACTAGTACAGCAGCTTAACATAAACGCCCGAAAATCAGTAACGCCTCTGCCATTCGGCATCCGTCAAAACTTTGGCGGGTTGATGTAAAAAATAGCGATAAAATGCATCATATGCCAACACATTTTTAACATATCGACGTGTTTCAGAGAAAGGGATACTCTCGATGAACGCCACGGAATCCACCCTGCCCGCGCTGGTCCCCAGCCAGGTATTCACCCGCGACGGACCGGCGTTATAGGCGGCGCTGGATAAAATACGGTTGCGGCCAAACATCTGGTAGACATATTCCAGATAACTGGTGCCGATGGTGATGTTCATTTGCGGATCCAGCAGTTGTGCCGGATTGCTGTAGCCCTGTAAACCGAACATATCTACCGTATGCTGCGCCGTCGCAGGCATGACCTGCATCAGGCCAGCCGCCCCCACCGGAGAACGGGCTTTCGGGTTCCAGGCGCTTTCCTGACGGGCAATCGCCATTGCATAGCTTTGGGTGATGCCCTTGTCATTGGTCGCGCGGCGGAATTCATCCGGCCACGCCAGCGGGAAACGTTCTTCGAGGTAATCCCAAAGCTTACCGGTGATGGTCGCCTGTACGCTGAGATCCGGCCATTTCTGCTCGAAGGCATAACGCGCCAGCGCGGATTGTTGCGCCGTGCTGCGGCTGCTCACCAGATAACTCCACTCGGTACGCGCCAGATTATCCATCTGCCAGTACATCAGTTCCCGAACGCGCGCCACTTCCGGCAATGACGCAATGCTGGCGTCCGGTTTAGTCGCGACAGAAATCTGCATCGGATACACGACATTCAGCTTTTGCGCTGCCGCCATCGGGTAGAAACCGCGGCCCTGCATTAATGTGCGCAGCATCGCTTCGCCCTGCGAGCGCTGCCCTTTATCGATCATCACTGACGCACGCCAGTATTGCCATTCGTCCTGCTGTAAGGCATCCGGTGGCAAGCGCTCCAGCCACTGGCTCAGCCCCTGACGGTCACCGGCTGCCAGCGCCATACGAACCCGGCGCTCAATCAGCGTGGTGGAATGGCTGCGCAGAATCACATTATCGCGCCATGCGGCCTGTTCCGGTGTGGCATCACTGCCCATATAACGCCAGGCAACGGCTTCTTCCAGTTCCAGACGATCGCTGTCACTCATCTTCTGCAAACGCGCCAGAACCGGGATCATCGAACGCGCGTTTTCCGAGTCATCGCGGGCAATGCGGGCGAATGTAATGCTGGTAGCGTTACGGGTGAAATCGGTCGGCCCGACGTTGCGCGCAAAGCTTTCAATCGTATTCGGGTTGTTTTGCAGATCGACCAGTGCGTCACGCATCGTCTGATAATCCGGCGGCAACTGCTTCGCCAGATAACTCACCAGGCTGGTGTTCCCGGCTTTCATCGCCAGGCCAATGCGCTGCAGCGTCGTCAGTGCAGTCGGATTGTCCGCGCCCTGCCAGACGGTGAATAATTTATCGCAGGTGTTCGGCAGCGACGTGCCGGTTAACCAGATATCTTTCGCGCCATCAAACGCGGTTTTCTGGTCGCCTGTGGCCCATTTGGCATAGTAATAGTTACAGCGGGCAGCCACCGGTTTTGGAGGCTGCGGGCTGAAAGACAGCAAACTGTTCCAGTCCTGGCGACGTGCCAGTTCATTCACAAAACGTGCAGGCAGGGAACGCGCAGGCGGCAACGTCGGATTCGCTTTCACAAAGGCATTTACCTGAGCTGGCGTCGCCTCGCCCAGATCCTGCGTCAACTGGCGGTATTCGAGATAAGGATAAAGAGGATAGTCTTCGAGCGTCGGCATCAGCTGGCCAACGACATCCATCTGATTGTTATCCCACGCCTGTTTAATCTGCATATAGTGCTGACGTTGCGAATCAAGCGAATCCGCTTTCGCCACGCCCGATGCTGTCACCAGCAATACGCTCATTGCCAGAGCATGCCATTTGTCCACCTTGACCATACTTGCCTTTATCCTCACGGGTTGTCTTTCCTGCTGTGCCAGCAGCACAGATATTGCCCTACAGACGTGCTGTTTTTAATGTAAGAACTGTTCTTCGTTCTGTAGACAGCCACTACGCTAATCGATTCATTTTTAAAATTGAAGTCATGCAGGAACAGCATCACAAATTTTACACAGTGTGAGGCATGCACAAAGCCGTTACCAGAGAACCGCGCGCTTATTTTACGTAACACAACGTAGCAGAAGAATAAGCGAAAATGGTTATATTGTTACCGCGATACAAATCGGATATTTCAGACAAAAAATAGATAGCGCCCTTACAATGACAACCTGAATAAATGCACTGACAAAACTTATCTTTATTTACGCTAATTTACCCTGATATTTAAACCTAAACAAAACCTAAATGAAGCACGAATAATACCTATATTCCTAATTCAATTAACATAATGTTTTAATTGATTAATTTTATTACCAATAACGTTATGAAAGCCTTTATTGGTTCAGATCAATTTTATTTTTGCGTAATTAATTATTATCACGTCATATTCTCAAACCGATTTGAATACCCGTAGTAATTACACGATTAATTTAATCACGTGCAAACATTCTTATTCATCGCTTATGGAAAAGTATATGACTCACTCCTCATCATCTGTCAAAACCAATGCCAGCCCCTCTTCTTCAGCGGCGGCAGAAAACAAAAACTGGTATCAGATTAGTAGTAACGACGCCATGTCACGCCTGGAAACCAGCGAAGCCGGCCTGAGCCAGCAGGTTGCTGCTGAGCGCCTGAAAGAATTTGGCCCGAATGCCTTACCGGAAAAACAAACCAAAAGCGCCCTGATGCGCTTCCTCGCGCATTTCAATGACGTCCTGATTTACATCCTGCTGGCGGCAGCGGTCGTCACCGGCGCGATGGGGCATTGGGTAGACACGCTGGTGATCCTCGGCGTTGCCGTCATTAACGCCATGATCGGTTTTCTGCAAGAAAACAGCGCCGAGAAATCGCTGAAAAGCATTCAGAATATGCTTTCCAGCCAGGCGGTTGTGATCCGCGACGGGCAGATTCAGACCATCAATGCCGACCAGCTGGTGCCCGGCGATATCGTTCAGCTGCGTCCGGGCGATAAAATCCCGGCAGATCTGCGTATCGTCAGCGCACACAATCTGCAGGTTGAAGAAGCCATTCTGACCGGCGAGTCTACCGTCGTCACCAAAACCGCCCGCACTATCGACGATGAAGTCATGATAGGCGACCGTCACAACCTGCTGTTCTCGGGCACCATGATCAGCGGCGGCACGGCCACTGGCGTAGTATATGCCACCGGTAAAGACACCGAACTGGGCCATATCAACCAGATGATGTCGTCGATTGAACCGCAGCGCACCCCGCTGTTGCAGCAAATCGACAAGCTGGGTAAAGGCATTTTTGCCCTGATTTTGCTGATGATGGCGTTCCTGTTTGTCTTCGCCTTTATCCTGCGCGACATGCCGCTCGGCGAGCTGTTGCTGTCGCTGATAAGCCTCGCCGTGGCCTCCGTACCGGAAGGCTTACCGGCCATCATCTCGATTATTCTGTCCCTTGGCGTTCAGTCGATGGCGCGTAATCACGCGATTATTCGTAAGCTGCCGACCGTCGAAACGCTGGGCTCAATGACCGTCATCTGCTCGGATAAAACCGGCACGCTGACCATGAATGAAATGACCGTTAAGGCGGTGATTCTGGCAGACCGCGCTTATAACGTGGAAGGTGAAAGCTACCAGCCGAAAGGCCGGATTGTGGACGCCACGACGCAGCAACAAATTGATGTCATCAATACGCCGGTGCTGAACACCTTCATCACAGCGGTCGATTTGTGTAACGACAGCCAGCTGATTCAGGACGACAAAGGCCATTGGGGCATTACCGGCGGGCCGACCTCCGGCGCGCTGAAAGTGCTGGCGGCGAAATGCACGCGCAACACCGGTAAAGTCGAATCTCTGGATAAAATCCCGTTCGATTCCAAACACAAATACATGTCTACGTTGCAACGCATTAACGGCAAAACGCAGCTCTTTGTGACCGGCGCGCCAGACGTCCTGTTCTCCCTGGCTGCATCTGAGCTGACAGAAAACGGTGTGCAACCTTTCCGCCGTGAATACTGGGAAGAAGAGATGGCACGCTATGCCCGCCAGGGCCTGCGTATGGTTGCCGCCGCGTTTAAGGATGAGCCGGAAATCGACGGCGACCTGAGCCATGACGATTTGCAGCAAGGTCTGGTCTTTGCCGGTATCGCCGGCATGATGGATCCGCCGCGTCCGGAAGCCATTGATGCTATCGCGCAATGCCAGCAGGCGGGGATCCGCGTAAAAATGATCACCGGTGACCATCAGGAAACCGCGATGGCCATCGGTAAAATGCTCGGCATTGGTAACAGCGGGGATTCCATCACCGGCAACGAGCTTGAGCATATGGACGACGCCGAACTGGCGGTCGCTGCCAGCCAGTACGATATTTTCGCCCGTACCAGCCCGGAGCATAAACTGCGCCTGGTAAAAGCGTTGCAGGAAAACGGCGAAGTGGTCGGCATGACCGGCGACGGCGTGAACGATGCGCCTGCGCTGAAACAGGCTGACGTCGGCATCGCGATGGGCATCAAAGGTACCGAAGTCACCAAAGAAGCGGCGGATATGGTCCTGACGGACGATAACTTCGCGACCATCGCCAGCGCGGTGAAAGAAGGTCGTCGTGTTTACGACAACCTGAAGAAAACCATTCTGTTTATTCTGCCGACGAACCTCGCACAGGGGCTGTTGATTATCCTGGCGATTCTGGCCGGTGCGGTGATCCCGCTGACGCCGGTTCAAATTTTGTGGATGAATATGGCAACGTCAACCACGCTGTCATTCGGTCTGGCCTTCGAGCCTGCTGAAAAAGGCATGATGCGCCGCCGTCCGCGCGCGCCGGGTCAGCACGTTCTCGACCTGCACGCCGTCTGGCGTATCGCGTTCGTCGGTATTCTGATTGCCTGTAGCGCTTTCATTCTTGAAGCCTGGATGCAACCCCGCGGCTACAGCAGTGATTTGATTCGTACCGTCTTGCTGCAAACGCTGGTCACCGCGCAGTGGGTTTACATGTTTAACTGCCGTGTGATGGACCGTTTCCCGCTGAGCCGCGAAGTCTTCGTCAACAAAGGCCTTTGGATTGTTTCCGGCGTCCTGTTGCTGCTACAGCTGGCGCTGATTTATCTGCCTGTCATGAATCATCTGTTTGGCACCGTCCCGATGCCACTGGAGTTCTGGGGCATCACCCTGCTGGTTGGTGCGATGATCTTTGTGATTGTTGAAATCGAAAAATGGCTGGTTAACCGCTTCATTCGCAAGAAAATCTGACCATAATTCTCTCAGCCGGGTGACTTTCTGTAGCCCGGTTTTTTATATTAAAAACTTCACATTTTTGAAACTTTAGTGCTGACCGCCCTCATTTTGTCTCAAAGATCTCACAAAACGTCCCAAAGCGGGTTCTGCTGATTTACATCAATCCCTCTGCGCCTTATTACTCTGCGTAAGGGGTTTCCCGTCACACAGCAAAGTCATATTTGCCGCCCGCTGGCATTTCCCAGGGATACGCCCCATCGCAATACGGCTGAGTTGAAAAACCGGTCGCCTTTATAAAAACGAGCTCTCTGCACCTGCAGAAAAACATAGAGCCAAAAAATAGGTAACTTACGATGTCATCGCTCATTGTAGATAAGTGCTTTTACACACAGCTGGCATTGCATTCACTCTTGCAACTTAACGGACAACAACAGAAAGATATTCTTTCACTCAAGGACATCAACGAACTGCAAGCTGCATGCAATTCCCTGACACCTGAAATCATCTTTGTGAATGAAGACTGCTTTGCGTCTGATGCACAATCGGGTCACGCCCTGCGGGATGTGATCGATGCGCATCCGGGTACACTTTTCTTTGTGTTTATCTCCAAAGAAAATCTTAATTATCAAAACTATGTGCCCATTCGCAAAAACATCATTATTTTGTCTAAATCCATCCGGACAACCACGATTTACCAGTTAATCGCTCATAACCTGCAACTGTCGCGTTCAGGAGAAGCAGAACAGCCGCTGGATCTCACACCGGTCAGCCTGAGCCGGACGGAATCCAGCATCCTGAAAATGTGGATGTCGGGGCTGAATACACAAAATATTTCTCAGCATCTGAATATCAAACAGAAAACCGTGGCTTCTCACAAAGGTAATATCAAACGCAAAGTTAAGACTCAAAATAAACAGGCGATTTATCATGTTGTTAAACTTACCGATATCCTGACATCCGGTATGTTTGTAGGCCGGACTCAGCCTATGCGCCCGACCAGCGAACCGGACGAATTCGCCGTTCCTTTCAGCTGATCATTGCCCCCTTCGCCTCCTGGCCAGCAACATTCTTACCTTACTGTGAACCTGATGGTTGGGAACACGACTGAAACACGCTAAACTTCGCAGTCGGAACCCTTATCAGTCATGCCGCAGTCAGGCGGGGCTGGCTTTAATTCGCCACAGCGCCCGCCGGATCAGTCACACTGGTTCGGCCCACGCGTGTGGCCCGCAGAGAAAGAGGCTCAAAACAACGTGGCTCAATACGTATATTCCATGCACCGCCTCGGCAAAGTTGTTCCGCCGAAGCGTCACATTCTTAAGAACATCTCCCTGAGTTTCTTCCCCGGTGCCAAAATCGGCGTTCTGGGTCTGAACGGTTCAGGTAAATCCACCCTTCTGCGCATCATGGCCGGTATCGACACCGATATCGAAGGCGAAGCACGCCCGCAGCCTGATCTGAAAATTGGTTATCTGCCGCAGGAACCGCAACTGAACATGGAACACACCGTGCGTGAGTCCGTGGAAGAAGCCGTTTCTGAAGTGGTTGGCGCGTTAAAACGTCTCGATGAAGTTTATGCGCTGTATGCCGAGCCGGAAGCGGATTTCGACAAACTGGCCGCTGAACAGGGCAAGCTGGAAGAAATCATTCAGGCACACGACGGTCATAACCTGAACAGCCAGCTGGAACGTGCCGCCGATGCGCTGCGCCTGCCAGACTGGGATGCAAAAGTCGCGAACCTGTCCGGGGGTGAACGTCGCCGCGTGGCGCTGTGCCGTCTGCTGCTCGAAAAACCAGACATGCTGCTGCTCGACGAACCGACCAACCACCTGGATGCTGAATCCGTGGCCTGGCTGGAACGCTTCCTGCACGATTTCGAAGGAACCGTTGTGGCGATTACCCACGACCGTTACTTCCTCGATAACGTGGCTGGCTGGATCCTTGAGCTTGACCGCGGCGAAGGTATTCCGTGGGAAGGTAACTATTCCACCTGGCTGGAACAAAAAGATGAACGTCTGGCGCAGGAAGCTTCCTCCGAAGCGGCCCGTCGTAAATCTATTGAGAAAGAGCTGGAATGGGTTCGTCAGGGCGCGAAAGGCCGTCAGTCTAAAGGCAAGGCCCGTCTGGCTCGCTTCGAAGAGCTGAACAACACCGAGTACCAGAAACGTAACGAAACCAACGAACTGTTCATTCCACCGGGTCCACGCCTGGGCGACAAAGTCGTCGAAGTGAAGAACCTGAGCAAGTCTTACGGTGATCGCGTTCTGATTGACGACTTGTCCTTCTCTGTACCGAAAGGCGCCATCGTCGGCATCATCGGCCCGAACGGTGCCGGTAAATCCACGTTGTTCCGCATGATGTCCGGTCAGGAAGAAGCAAACAGCGGTACGATTGAGCTGGGCGACACTGTGAAACTGGCGTCCGTTGATCAGTTCCGTGACTCAATGGATAACAGTAAAACCGTGTGGGAAGAAGTGTCCGGTGGTCAGGACATCATGCGTATCGGCACCACCGAAATGCCGAGCCGCGCGTACGTAGGCCGTTTCAACTTCAAAGGGGTTGATCAGGGCAAGCGCGTTGGTGAGCTGTCTGGTGGTGAGCGCGGTCGTCTGCATCTGGCAAAACTGCTGCAGGTTGGCGGTAACATGCTGCTGCTCGATGAACCGACCAACGATCTCGACATCGAAACCCTGCGCGCACTGGAAAACGCCTTGCTGGAATTCCCGGGCTGCGCCATGGTCATTTCCCATGACCGCTGGTTCCTCGACCGTATCGCGACCCACATCCTCGATTATCAGGATGAAGGTAAAGTTGAATTCTTCGAAGGTAACTTCACCGAATACGAAGAATACAAAAAACGTACTTTAGGTGCCGAAGCGTTAGAGCCGAAACGCATCAAGTACAAAAAGATGATCAAATAATCGTCTTTTGAAAAATATCTGAGGCCCGGAAACGGGCCTTTTTTATGGGAAATTATCCGGAAAGCGCCTCACTGTAACTCTTCGCAAATCCATATTCCTCCAGCATAAATTCGATAAAACAGGCCAGCGCTGGCGAGTTCAGTTTCCGCCCCGGGTAGACAAGATACAGATCATTCCCTTCCGCCTCCCATTCTGGCAACACCCTGACCAGCAAGCCTTTCGTCACCTGTTCATGACACAAAAAGGCAGGTAACAGTGTGATTCCCGCCCCCGCCAGTGCGCATTCCCGCGCATAGAGCAAATTGTCGGTAGTGTGCACCGAAGGCAGCAGCCAGCGGTGATAAATGTCCTCCCGGTGCAATACCCACTCAGACCAGGCTCGGTGTGCAATGCAGTGATGCGACGCCAGCTGCTGCGGCGATTCAATAACAGGATGGCTGGCCAGATACTCCGGTGATGCCAGCAGATAGCGGGGGCTGTGCCCTAACTCGCGGCCAATCAACGATGAGTCCTGCGGTTTACCGGTGCGCAGGGCGATATCAAACCCTTCCTGCACCAGATCCACCAGCGCATCGGATACCGAGACTTCCAGCGAAACATCCGGATAACGCTTTTGGAATTCGACGTTCATCCGCGCCAGCAGCGTGGCGCCAAGACCCGCCGGGCTGGTGATACGCAAACGCCCGCTCGGGTTATCGCGCAACCGTCGGATCGCCAGTTCTGCCCGTTCGCTGGCCTGCATCATTTCCTGGCAGTGGATCAGATAGCGTTCACCGGCAAACGTCAGATTGAGCTGGCGCGTGGTGCGGTTCAGTAACCGCAGGCCAACGGATTTTTCCAGCTGGCTTATCCGCTGGCTGACGCTGGATTTAGGCAAACCGGCACGGCTGGCCGCCTGTGTAAAACTGCCGCATTCCGCGACCAAAGCAAACAGCGCCATATCCTGCAATTGTTTAAACACGATTGTTCACCTCAGCCGAACACTTTGTTAGTTATTGTCCATCTTATCAGGCTACCGCCAGAGGACTAGACTGTCTGAATACCCAATGGAGGAATTTTTATGTCTGTTAAAGCGATTGCCGTAAATCCAAAAGAACCATCCCGTTTTATCGCCATCGAACTGCCACAACCTGTGCCGGGCGAAAATGACCTGCTGGTGGAAGTGAAAGCCGTTTCGATTAACCCGGTCGATACCAAAGTGCATAAAGGCGTGCAGAAAAGCGGCCTGGATGCGCCTAAAATTTTGGGCTGGGATGCCAGCGGGATTGTGAAAGCCGTGGGCAGCGCGGTGAAAAACTTCAAAGCAGGCGACGAAGTCTGGTACGCCGGTGACATTACCCGTTCCGGCAGCAACGCTTCCGAACAGCTCATCGACTCGCGTATCGTTTCCGTGAAACCGAAATCCCTGAACTGGGCGCAGGCCGCCGCAATGCCGCTGACCACGCTGACGGCCTGGGAAGCGCTGTTCGAACACCTGAAAATTCAGGAGGCTTCGGGCGATAAAACGCTGCTGATCATCGGCGGTGCCGGTGGTGTGGGTTCACTGGCGATCCCGTTTGCTTCACTGCAAAGCAAAGTGAAAGTCATTGCGACCGCTTCACGCCCGGAATCCGCACAATGGTGCCTGGATCGCGGTGCTGACCTGACCGTGAGCTACAAAGATCTGAAAGGTGAGCTGGCGAAACACGACATCAAACAGGTGGATTTCATTCTGTGCCTGAATGACACCGACGGTCACTGGGATGCGATTACCGATCTGATTGCGCCAATGGGCCACATCTGTACGATCGTTGAGAACGAACATCCGCTGGATATGAACAAGCTGAAGCTGAAAAGCGCCGCGCTGCACTGGGAACTGATGTATACCCGCAGCATGTTCAATACGCCGGATATCGCGCAGCAGGGCGAGATCCTCAAGCAAGTCGCCGCGCTGGTGGATGAAGGCAAAGTCACCACCACGCTGAGCGAAACCCTGCACGGCCTGACCGTGGAAAGCATCGAAGCGGCTCACGCGAAAGTGCTGGATGGCCACATGCAGGGTAAAGTCGTCGTCGCCTTCTGACTTCTTCTGTAAAAGCAAAACCCCGCAATTTTCATGGCGGGGTTCTTTTTTGTCCTGCATTGTGACTATTCGCCGTCATCAACCTTCTGCCATTTAGCATCCGGATCAAACGCCGTCAGCGCCCGCGCCACAGCATCGGTGTTCGCACCTAAATCCTGCTGATACACATCGCCTTGCTGATTAATCATAAAACTGGTGATACCGGTATGGCCGTAAACCACCGGCCACGCGATGAGCGCAAAACCCTGAGTCATTTTTCCGTTTTCGATGTAACTGTGCGCCCCGCCGCTGGCGTTTCCGCCCTGCGCGGTGAGAATGCGGTAGTAGTAGCCGTGATAATCGGTGCCCGGCTGATCCTGACCGAAAGCAGGCCCGAGCGGGCTTGGCGCGTCGCCTTCTTTGACCGGCCAGTACAACCCGTCGTGCTGCCCGCCGGTGCTGATAATCTTCTGAGCAAATTGCCCGGCGCTCAGCTGATATTCATGTTGTGCGTCGGCATAAGCCGAAACCGCCTGCATCGCCGAGAGTTCGTTGCGACCAATGGTGCGGGTTTCAATTTCTGCCGTGCCCGCCACCACATCGAATTCCCAGCCCTGCGCCGTGCGTTTCATCGGGATCGGTAACTGCCAGTTTTCTTCCCCGACGTTCAGATGCGCAATATCGCCCTGTTCAACAATTTTGTGGCTGACATTCCAGTCACGCAGAAAGCGCGCCACTTCATCGGGATCGACATCTTTTTTCGGCAGATAAACCTGCCAGTCGCTGCCGAGAATTTTCCCCAGCGCCTTATCGTCATGCGCCTGCGTCGCTTTCACCAGCGCCTGCGCTGCCAGCTCCGGGCGGGAAAATGCCTGCTGCGCAAACCCCGCCAGAGGCAGGGCGAACAGGCTGGTGCAAATCACAATGTTACGTAATATCTTCATGGCTTTTCCTCGTAAGCCTAGCGGCGGTGAAAATGAACCGGTTCCGCGTTCGCCGGGCGTGCATGCTGGAAGTTTTGCATCTGCTGGCGGCTCTGATTACCGCGCGCCTGCTGCTGTTGCCATGACGGCGCGCGGCTCGAATTTCCGCTGAATGCCGTGCTGCGCGGCATATTGCTGGCCTGATGGAAGTTCTGCCTTTGTTGCTGATTTCCGCCACGCAGGGCGTTCTGGTTGCCGTTTTGCTGACGGTTTAACGCCTGATGCTGCTGGAGGTTTTGTGTCTGATGCTGCTGAGACAACGGACGACCGGATGCCTGACGATTATCCAAATTCGCAGCGGCCCGGCTGGCAGAAGCCGCCCCCGTAGCGGAATGCGTCGCACCCGACAGATTTCCCTCATGGTGATTCATCACCGAAGCGGCCTGCTGACGTCGCTGATCCATCGTCTGACCGCTCAGGTTATTTTGTACGCCAGGGTTGCCGTCAAAACCACGATAATTATTACGCTGCGCCACATTGTTCAGTGCCTGATTTTGCGTCGCTCCGTTCAGGTTCGCCCTGTAATTCGGAGCACCCGCGTTGAAAGCCGGATTATGCTGCCAGCCCTGTGTCGCCGCTGAGCCTGAATGGTTAACCGCGTTGTTATTATTGCCGGATATCCGGTTGTAATTATTGACGTTTACGTTGACGTAATTGTTGGGCGAACCGCCGTGATGTCCGTCATCGTGATGATGATCGTCGTCCCAATCAATACCACCGAAAATCGCATAGGTTGCCGCGACACCAACGCCAAAACCGATGCCGGACGCCATGCCGTTCACAAACTGTTGTCCGGGAGGAGGAGGAAGATAAACAGGCGGATAGGCCGGTGTCGCCCAGGTGCCATAAACCACGTTCGGATTATAGCTGGGCACATACACCACCTGCGGGTCAGCGGATTCAATAATGATCGTCTGTTGTGCTGGCACGCTTTGCACCGACGTCGTTGAGCTGGCCTGTGCCACCGGTTTAGGCTTTACCGTCACCGTCTGTTGCGGTGTACTTTTCAGTGCTCCGCTCTTTTGCGCGACTTCGCGAAATTTCTGCACGGTGTTCATCACATCGTCCGGCTGTGCCAGAAAAGCGTTACCGAGGTTTTGTACCCAGGCAGGATCTTCGCCCATCAGCGCAAGCAATTGCGGGAACGCGACCAGCGATTTCACACTCGGATCCCAGGGTTCGTTCGCCACAGAGGTAACCGCTGCATCGCCCTGGCTTTGCGGATGATCACGCGACCACTGCACGGCCTGAATAACGTTGGTCGGATAAGTTGATGCCATCAGCACCTGTGAAAGCAGGCTGTCAGGATAAAGCGCCACGGGCGCAACCCACTGATCGAGCTGTGCCTGCGAAAATGCAGGGGGCGTAACGGGAGTTGCGGGCGGAGGAACGGCAACAACAGGTGCCGCAGCGGGTGGCGCAGGCGACGTAGTCTGAACGGTGGTTTCAGCCTGACTACGAGCCGGAAGCCAGCCCTGCATGAACATCACGCTGGCAAGAGCAAAAGCGCCTGCACTGCACACGACTGCGATACCCCAGGGTTTGAATGATAAATTCATTCGGATCACCTTAAAAAGCCTCAGCCGGAATGAGAGGCACAATGAATGAGTATAATCGGACAAATAAAACTCAACGGACGACACTCTATTTTTATTTCGCAAATGAGATTTACGCATAAAATGCGCAATAAAATGTCGGCCAAAACCAGACAAACCAATGCATTGATACAACGGCATTTTTTAATTCCGGCTGTTACACGCTGAATTAATTAAAATCTGATACAGGTGCAATCAGATGAATTTATTAATAATTATATAAAATATAGAATCGAAAATTATTCATAGTGTGAATAATTAATAAGGACATGAACGCTGAATTATAAAAATAGCAGCGATAAAAAAGCGTCTGTTTTGTAGAACAGACGCTTTAGTCTTTCCGCAAAACAGGTCAGTTTGCAGTGGGGTCATTCAGCCGGCTGGTATCAGCAGCCAGCATGTTTCTCACCAGCTCCACGCATTCGAGGAAACGCTGGTCGTAATCTGAAGATTCAACGTGAACATAATCCACATTGTTCTGTTTAAGCATATCGATAAGCAAATTCTGGAATGACATGCGGTCGGTTGTACTTCCCAGACTGCGCAGGCCATCAGCCACCCACGGCGTGTTATTTTCCAGCAAGATCACCAGATCGAATTTGTATTCGTCCATCAGAGCCTGAACAAACGGATGCTCGCGCCCTTCGTACTTTTTACAAAACGCCTGTGTCGTCAGAAAATCGGTATCAATAAACGCCACTTTATTGGCATATTTCACTGCAAAATCAATGTACTGTGCCTGACCGAGTGCGATTTTGTCGTAGTCGGAATATTGCAGCGCCATTTCATCGCCACCGAGGTGCGAGAAGACGTAATCACGGCCATATTCCCAGGCGCTGGTGGTGTTGAAAATGTTGGCTAATTTATTGACCAGCGTCGATTTCCCGCTGGATTCGCCGCCCAGAATCGCCACGGTGCGCACGAAGAACGGCTTCACTTCCGTCGGAATATAATCCCAGTAGCGGAAAGGATCCTGACGTATCTGACGGCCGCTGATATTCATAAAGGAGCGTTTCGGGTCGATCAGCACCGTTTCAATCCCCAGATGTTCGCGATACTGCGGTGCGTCGGCCTCCTCACTGGAATAAATGGTATTGGGTTCAATGCCTTTCTGGCGCATGAACTCCTTGATGCCCCGCCCCCAGACATCCCAGCCGTGCGGATACGGCTCCATACCTTCTTCATTAAAGGCATGAATACGAATATTTTTCTGGTATTTGAACGTCTGCAATAGCCAGCGCAGACGGTCACTGACCGTTGGCTGCTGAGACATCGAGCTGTTCTCGAATAGCTCGCGGTCACGGGGTTCGTCATAACCCATGATGATATGGAGTTCATCGACCTGACTGCAGGCGCGCTGAATCAGATAAATATGGCCGGTGTGCAGCGGATAAAACTTACCAAACACCACGCCGATATTCTTTTCGCGGCGGGGAAACTCAAGATCAAGGAAGCGATGCAGCGCCTCCAGCTTTTGAGCGCTGGGGCTTTTTATCTTTGCATTCAACAGCTGGCTGAGATAACCCTTGGTCATCCCGCTGGCCTCGGCCACCTGTTGCAGCGTGCGTCCCTGTTGTTTAATCGCGGTTTTTAGATAGTCGAACTGTGACATGCCTTGTCCCCAGGTTTGCTTTACTAAACAAAATAGTTAAACAAAAAATAGCACAAAGGCATAGCCGAAGAACACCAGACAACCGTTACAAATCGTCGAGGATAGCCAGCGCATCTGCCAGTTTTTTCACGCCAAACACCTGCATCCCCGCAGGCGCTTTTTTTGGTACGTTAGCATGCGGCACGATGGCACGTTTAAATCCGTGTTTCGCCGCTTCAGTGATACGTTCCTGACCACTCGGCACCGGACGAATTTCGCCTGCCAGCCCCACTTCGCCAAAGACCACTAAATCTTGCGGCAACGGACGGTCACGCAGGCTGGACACCAGCGACAGCAGCAGCGCGAGATCCGCACTGGTTTCCGTCACTTTCACGCCCCCCACGACGTTCACAAACACGTCCTGATCCGCCATCTGCAAACCACCGTGGCGGTGCAAAACCGCCAGCAGGATCGCCAGCCGGTTCTGCTCAAGCCCGACGGCTACGCGACGCGGGTTTCCCATCATCGAGTGATCAACCAGCGCCTGTACTTCAACCAGCAATGGCCGCGTTCCTTCCCACAGCACCATCACCGAACTGCCCGACGTAATTTCATCGCCACGGCTCAGGAAAATGGCCGACGGATTACTGACTTCGCGCAAGCCCTGCTCGGTCATGGCAAATACGCCCAGTTCATTTACTGCGCCGAAGCGGTTTTTATGGCTGCGTAAGGTACGAAAACGCGAGTCGGCATCGCCGTCAAGCAGCACCGAACAGTCGATGCAGTGTTCGAGCACTTTTGGCCCGGCCAGCGATCCGTCTTTGGTAACGTGGCCGACCATCACGATTGCCACGCCACGCGTTTTAGCGAAGCGGGTGAGATAGGCGGCGGTTTCGCGCACCTGTGCGACAGTGCCCGGCGATGACTGAATGTCCGCCATGTGCATCACCTGAATGGAGTCAATCACCATCAGTTTCGGCTGTTCTTTGTCGGCAATTTCGCAAATCTGTTCAATGCTGGTTTCCGACAACATGTTCATATTCGACGTCGGTAAACCCAGACGGTGCGCGCGCATCGCCACCTGTTGCAGTGATTCTTCGCCGGTGACGTACAGGGTTTTCATGTTTTCGCTGAGGTGACACAAAATTTGCAGCAACAGCGTACTTTTGCCCGCGCCCGGATTACCGCCGATAAGAATCGCACTGCCGGGCACCACGCCGCCGCCCAGCACGCGGTCAAATTCCTTAAAACCGGTGCTGAAACGCGGAAGTTCATCGAGGCTGATATCAGAGAGTTTTTGCACGCGGCTGACGCCTGCATCACCCGCGTAACCGGTCAGACGCTCGTTGCGCGCCACAGTCGGGGAAGCCGCTAAACGGATTTCAGTAATGCTGTTCCAGGCCTGACACGCACTGCACTGCCCCTGCCAGCGCGGATAATCTGCGCCACATTCATTACACACAAATGCACGTTTTGCTGCTTTCGCCACAACTTACCTCTTTATTTTTATTAAGACTGACTGCCGCTGAGAATACACAGCACCCCTAAAAGATCAGCATGACGGATGCAAACGGCAGCCTGTTCATACACTTTCGGTTTCGCGTGATAAGCAATGCCCATCCCCGCAACGGCCATCATTTTGAGATCATTGGCGCCATCGCCGATTGCGATAGTTTGCTCCTGAGAAATGCCCAGTTTTTCCGCCAGTTTTAGCAGCGTATCGGCTTTGTATTGGGCATCAACAATTGGCCCGATCACACGTCCGGTCAGCTTACCGTCGCGAACTTCCAGCTCATTTGCTGCCACATCGGCCAGGTTCAGCTGGTCACGCAGATATTCGGCGTAGTAGGTAAATCCGCCAGAAGCGATAGCCACATGCCAGCCCGCCTCCTGCAAGCGCTGAACCATTACTGTCAGCCCCGGCATCAGCGGTAACGTCTGACGCACCTGCTCAAGAATTCCGGCATCAGCGTCTTTAAGTGTCGCAACGCGCTGACGCAGGCTGGCGGAGAAATCCAGCTCGCCACGCATAGCGCGTTCGGTGACTTCTGCCACCTGCTCACCGACGCCCGCCAGTTTGGCAATTTCGTCGATGCATTCAATCTCAATCGCGGTAGAATCCATGTCCATCACCAGCAAACCCGGCGTGCGCAGATACGGCACTTTACCCAGTTGCGTGACATCGAATTCGAAAGATTCGGCCAGACGCTGTGCATCAGCCGTCAGGGAGCCTGCAAGGCGCACGACCTGATATCCTTCGACCTCCCAGGCGCTGACAATCACCAGAGCGCGACCTAAGCGGCGCTGGAACTGCGTAATGCTCGTTTTATCGAGTTTTCTACCGTAGAGCAGCCATCCGGTGTGCCCTGCCCGGTAATCGAGCGGCATGACTTCATCACCGCTCAGTGAAAGGGGAAGTCCCGGCCATTGATGGATCTCCGCAGGAAGATCGCAATAGGTCAGACTGTTTGGCATGATGACTCCGGTAGATTGTTTTGTTAAAACGATGGTTAATAAAACGGGTGAAAAGGCAGAGGTAACGCCGATAAAAACTGGCATCAAGCTACCTTATCGCGGCCGCTTCTGGCAACATTAAAGTCATCGAAAAACGCAAGGAAACAGAATGGCCAGGGCCAAACTTAAATTTCGCCTGCATCGTGCAGCTATCGTACTGATAAGTCTGGCGTTATTAGTCATTCTGATGCAAGGCGCATCCTACTTCAGCCTGGGGCACCAACTGGCAAGATCAACCCAGGTGGAACAACTTGCCCAGACACTGGCCAAACAGGTGGCATTTTCGCTCGCCCCGCTGATGGACAGCAACAATGATGGCGCGGATATCGCACAAATTTCCACTATTTTAAGTCAGCTTACTGATGGTAGTCGCATTCTCGATGCCAGCGTTTACGAATCGGACGGCTCTCTGGTCGCACACGCCGGTGAACAGGTCGCGGTGCGTGACCGCTTATCTCTGGATGGCAAACGCGCGGGCAGCTACTTCAATCATCAGATTGTGGTGCCTATCGAAGATAAAAATGGCCCGAGCGGATTTTTACGTATCACGCTTGATACCCACGTGCTGGCCACCGAATCCAAGCAGGTCGATAACACCACGAACCTGCTGCGCCTGATGATGCTCGCCGCACTGGGCGTCGGTATTATTCTGGCCCGTACGCTGCTGCAGGGCCGCCGTTCGCGCTGGCAGCAATCGCCGTTCCTGCTGACCGCCAGTAAACCGGTGAAAGAAGACGACGAGCAGGAAGAAGAAACGGACGAATTCGGCCCGCCGCCGGTGCTGAATATTCCTGAGCCGGAAGCCGAAGTTGCCGAGGCAAAACCGGCGACAGAAGCCCAGACCAAAGAAGCGGCTCAGGCCGCTTACCGCAGCCTGAAACGCAGCCGGCCTAAATGATTCAGGCCAGTCGCTGTATCTGCGCCGTTAACGCCGCCACCTGAGCCCGCATTCCGCTGGCCAGCTGGCGGAATTCAGCACTTATTGCGGTATCGCCTGCCACGTTTCCCCAGAATGTCAGCGCCCAAACCTGCGCATCCAGCCACTTTTCTTTAGACACGAGCGGATCGAGATTCAGCGTCATGATTTCGCGCCGCATCACGCCCGCATTGGTCGGTGCAAAGGCCATCGGTAACATGTCATAAACCGGCGATATCGAAAGCGCCTGTTTTAAGGGATCAATGGCCGGATCGATGAATGAGAGATTTCCCTGATGCATATCACTGTTGGCAATCAGCTTTCCGAAGGCATAAACCTGCTCAATTTTATCCAGCGTCTGTGCCGTAATAATCTTATTCCGGCGTAACTGCTGGGCGGTCAAAAACCAGTTTCCATTTCCCCCGCCAAATTCAGCAGCAACGGCTTCCAGTGAAACCAAACCGCGACGACCGCGCTCCCCCACCCGGTCAAAACGCCCGACCTGAAGGAAAACCTCCTGACTGCCGCCTGTAAAAATTTCAGCAACCGCCGCCTCAATGCCCGCATCATTTAATACCCGCAATGCGTGAGCTTCTGCGCGCAACAGATCTCCCCAGCGTTGGGCGTTTTCATTCTCTGCCGGAGGCGAAAATTTCACTAAAACCTGAGAGGCACTGCGATCTGCCTGTTCTGCGTAACAGCTGAACTTTGGCTGCTCACCGCCCGCCGATGAACCGATTTCTTCTCCGGCCAGGCTTCTCCGTGCCAGCCGCTCATAGATCTGGATTTTATCTATTTCAGGCACCGGGATTTCTTCCGGTTTCTGGAACCATTTCTGATAAGCCATATCGCCAATAATAAAATTACCCACCGTTTCATCACCCGCTCTCGCCAGAGCGACCAGCGTCTGCGATTCCGTCCACTTTTTGATGTCATCAGGGAAATGCAGCGCGGCATTAATATCACGCCCCCAGGCACGCCCCAAAAAACCTTGCGGGCGCATATCCGTAAGAAACCACGGCAGACCATCGTAAATCAGGCTTTGGCCGCTGGCAGTTTCTACCGCACAGCTTTCACCAGGCCAGATGGAATAAAGTGTGCCCGCCTTTTCTGCATTTCCGGCTTCATTAATCTGATATAGCGGGAAGCTCCACTGGTTATCCAGCGGGCGCGGCAATATGTAGCGGGTCGAGCGGCTTCGCCCGATTTTCACGATCTCAGGGATTTTGGTCAGCCGCCTTGAAAGCGTTGACTGATTGATTTGAAGCTGTTCCGTGATCTCTTTCGCCGTCAGGCTACCCTGACGAAGTAAATCCACAAGATCTGGCATGATTGACTCAGCTATGAATAGGTAAATGCATAGCTAATAGCATAGATAATAAATGAATATAAATCGATATATCCTGAGGATATAAATTTAAACCCTTAAAAAATGCCACAAAAACGCATAGCAAAACGGGCACCTTTCGGCGCCCGTTTTCGTGTCTGCAATAATCAGCAGAATTTATTCTTTGTCGCCCAGCAGAACGGATTCCAGAGCGATTTCAATCATGTCGTTGAAGGTCGTCTGACGTTCAGCGGCAGTGGTTTGTTCATGCGTGCGGATATGGTCGGAAACGGTACAGATGGTCAGCGCTTTGGCACCGAATTCGGCTGCCACGCCGTAGATACCGGCGGCTTCCATTTCCACGCCCAGGATGCCGTATTTTTCCATCACGTCGAACATTTGCGGGTCTGGCGTGTAGAACAGGTCAGCGGAGAAGATGTTACCGACGCGCGCGTTGATGCCTTTGGCTTTCGCGGCATCGGCCGCGTTACGCACCATGTCGTAATCTGCGATAGCGGCGTAATCGTGATCTTTAAAACGCATGCGGTTAACTTTGGAATCGGTGCAGGCACCCATACCAATAACGATGTCGCGCAGTTTGATGTCTTCACGCACCGCGCCGCAGGAACCCACACGGATGATTTTTTTGACGCCGAATTCAGTGATCAGCTCTTTGGCATAAATTGAGCAGGAAGGAATGCCCATGCCGTGGCCCATCACGGAGATTTTGCGGCCTTTGTAGGTGCCGGTGAAGCCCAGCATCCCGCGCACGTCATTCACCTGCTTAACGTCCTGAAGGAAAGTTTCTGCGATGTGCTTGGCACGCAACGGGTCGCCCGGCATCAGCACTACGTCAGCGAAGTCGCCCATTTCAGCATTAATGTGTGGAGTTGCCATCTTCTTATTCCTTAATTCTGCGAGGTGTCATGTTCATAATAAAAACGCGGCCAGTAAGCTTTACTGGCCGCGCATTCTAATCGTTACAGCATGGATTTACCGTAATCCATCGGTGTCAGATCGAAGTATTTCGCGACCGTCTGCCCGATGTCTGCGAAGGTTTCACGGTGGCCCAGCGAGCCCGGTTTTACTTTCGGGCCATAGATTAACACCGGAATGTGCTCACGGGTATGGTCTGTGCCGCGCCATGTCGGGTCGCAACCATGGTCAGCGGTGAAGATGATGATGTCGTCTTCTTTTACCAGCTCCAGCAGTTCCGGCAGACGGCGGTCGAACAGCTCAAGCGCAGCGGCATAGCCAGGAACATCGCGACGGTGGCCGTAAGAAGAGTCGAAATCAACAAAGTTGGTGAAGACAATGGTTTTGTCGCCCGCTTCTTTCATCTCTTTGATGGTCGCGTCAAACAGCGCGTCCAGCCCGGTGGCTTTCACTTTTTTAGTGATACCGACCTGCGCATAGATATCCGCGATTTTACCGACGGAAACGACGTGGCCGTTTTTCTCATCGACCAGTTTTTTCAGGATAGTCGGTGCCGGTGGCTCAACCGCTAAATCATGACGGTTGCCGGTACGTTCAAAATGACCGGCTTTGTCACCGATAAACGGACGCGCGATAACACGGCCGATGTTGTAACCGCCTTCAGTGAGTTCTTCACGGGCTATTTCGCACAGTTCATACAGGCGATCCAGACCGAAAGTTTCTTCGTGGCAGGCAATCTGGAAAACGGAGTCCGCAGAGGTGTAGAAAATCGGCTTGCCGGTTTTCATGTGTTCTTCGCCTAAATCGTCCAGCACGACGGTGCCGGATGAGTGGCAGTTGCCGAGGTAGCCGGGCAGATTGGCGCGTTTCACCAGTTTATCCAGCAATTCCTGCGGGAAGCTGTTGGTGGTGTCGCTGAAATAACCCCAGTCGAACAGCACAGGCACACCGGCGATTTCCCAGTGTCCTGACGGTGTGTCTTTACCGGAGGAAAGTTCGCTGGCGTAGGCATAAGCGCCGGTAATTTCAGAATTACCGTCCATGCCATCCGGGATTTTGCCGGTGGATTCTTCAGCAGCCTTCGCCAGCCCAAGACGCGTCAGGTTCGGCAGATTCAGTGGCCCTTTGCGGCCTTTGTCGGCGTCGCCACGCGCGCAGGCAGCAGCGATATGGCCCAGCGTGTCAGAACCGGCATCGCCAAAGCGCTCGGCATCTTCACTGGCACCGATACCGAATGAGTCTAACACCATGATAAATGTACGTTTCATTTTGCTCTCCTGCGAATGGTTACGCATTGGGTCACGCGGAACTGCGCGCACCTGATCGTTCTTAAATGGGGGCGATTTAGCCTGAAATCAAGCGTTGCCGCCGATACGGCGATACACCACCGGTGTGCTTTCCGGCGCTTTGTCACTCAGGACGATGGCTGCCCGCACTTCTTCAGCAGCCTGCTGCCAGGCCGCTTCGCTGTTAGCATGGATCATCGCCAGCGGCTGCCGGGTATCCACCTGCTGCCCCAGCTGAGCCATGTGCGTCAGACCGACGCTGTAGTCGATAGCATCGCTGGCACGGCGACGGCCGCCACCCAGTGAAACCACGGCCATCCCCAGCGCGCGGGTGTCCATCGCGCTGACAATCCCGTTGCCTTCGGCATATACCGGCTTGGTCAGCGTGGCCTGTTGCAGATAACGGTCGTAATGCTCGATGAAATCGGTCGGGCCTTTCTGCGCCGCAATCATGCGACCAAAAACTTCGGCCGCTTTGCCGTTTTCGAGAACTGCCTGCAATTTGCTGCGGGCATCCGCGTCATCTTTTGCCAGTCCACCGGATAACAACATTTCCACGCACAGCGCCATCGTGACTTCCAGCAGGCGCGGATTGCGGTATTCGCCGGTCAGGAAGCGTACGGCTTCGCGCACTTCAACTGCATTACCGGCGCTGGACGCCAGTACCTGATTCATGTCGGTGAGCAGCGCCGTGGTTTTGCAACCCGCGCCATTTGCCACATCCACAATCGCCTGTGCCAGATCTTCTGAAAGCTGGTAGGTCGGCATAAACGCGCCGGAACCCACTTTGACGTCCATAACCAGCGCATCCAGCCCTTCTGCCAGTTTTTTGGCGAGGATCGAGGCGGTAATCAGCGGGATAGAATCCACGGTTGCGGTGATATCACGTGTTGCGTAGAAGCGTTTGTCTGCTGGTGCCAGCGAGCTGGTCTGGCCGATAATTGCCACACCGACGTCCTTAATGATGCTGCGGAAACGGCTGTCGTCCGGGAAAATATCAAACCCCGGAATGGCCTCAAGTTTGTCCAGCGTACCGCCGGTGTGGCCGAGGCCACGCCCTGAGATCATAGGGATATAGCCACCACAAGCGGCAACCATCGGGCCTAACATCAGGGACGTCACGTCGCCCACACCGCCGGTGGAATGCTTATCGACAATCGGGCCATTCAGGCTGAGGCTTTTCCAGTCCAGCACGGTTCCGGAATCACGCATCGCCATCGTCAGCGAAACGCGCTCTTTCATGGTCATATCGTTGAAATAAATGGTCATCGCCAGAGCAGCAATCTGCCCTTCCGAAACCTGGCTGTCACGAATACCATTAATAAAGAAGCGAATTTCTTCATCGCTTAAAGGCTGGCCGTCACGTTTTTTTCGAATAATTTCTTGAGCGAGAAACAAGGTATCCCCCTGCCTGAGCTGAACGCTAAATTTGGACGCAAATACCGGGCGCTGCATAACAACGCCACGGCTTTGGCATAACAACAGTGATTAATAGCTGCTGCTGGCTTTCTGGCCAGCGTGACCCAGAGTGGTCAGCAGGCTTGCCAGCAGGCTGGAGGCGCCAAAACGGAAGTGACGTGCGTCAGCCCATTCGCGGCCCAGCAGGCGGTCAGCCAATGCCAGATATTGCGCAGCATCTTCAGCCGTTTTCACGCCACCGGCCGGTTTGAAACCGACGTCTTTACCTACGCCCATTTCTGCGATCACCGACATCATCAGTTCAGCGCTGTGCAATGTGGCGTTTTCAGGCACTTTACCGGTTGAGGTTTTGATGAAGTCAGCGCCCGCTTTGATAGCAATTTCGGAGGCTTTGCGGATCAGTGCATCCTGTTTCAGTTCACCGGTTTCGATGATCACTTTCAGCAGAACGTTTGCGGCCGCACAGGCTTCTTTGCACTGTTTAACCATCTCAAAACCGACCTGCTCGTTACCGGCGATCAGCGCGCGATAAGGGAATACCACGTCAACTTCGTCGGCACCGTAAGCAATGGCTGCGCGGGTTTCTGCCAAAGCGATTTCAAGATCGTCGTTACCGTGCGGGAAGTTCGTGACGGTGGCGATACGGATATCGGGCGTCCCTTGCTCACGCAGCGTTTTACGCGCAATCGGGATAAAACGAGGATAAATACAGACAGCAGCGGTGTTACCTGCCGGGCTTTTCGCCTGGTGACAAAGCGCGATCACTTTTGCATCAGTGTCGTCTTCGTTCAGGGTGGTTAAATCCATCAGGTTCAGCGCACGTTGCGCTGCGGCGGTTAAATCGGTCATATAACTCTCCAACAATTTTCAATTCCAGCGGCTGGCCAGAACTGAGCATACAGTCATGAATTCGTTCCGACCTTTCAGGCCTGAAAAAATTCTGCACGGTTGGCGAGCGGACTTGGTTCCTTGAAGATAGCGTGCGTAAGCATTTCAGGCTGGCTTACGCGGCAACTGAGATCCATCTCACCGCGCTTGGATTGGCTGATGCCAATTCGTTGTGACTATTTGAACACGTCACATCAGGTTCTTATGTGCAGTATTTCACACAAAATGAAAACCGTTTGCAACGTTGCTTAATAAAATGAGATCTAAATCACATATTAGAAGCGTTATGCTCAGTATTTGGCCCAGATATGAGTGTATACCCGAATCATGACAAACGGAGTTAAGGCGGATATACAGCGATCATCGGGCGACGATCTTCCGCGAAATGTTATAATAATAACATTTTAAAGAGAACATAATTCTCGCCACTGTTGAAAAACTCTTATCAAAGAGCGCAGGCCGCGAGCGTAAATGTTATTTAAATCACAAAATTATAAAAGGGGGGATGAAAAGAAAGCGGGTAAATTGAATACGCGACGGGTGTTACTCAGCAATGCCTGCGCAATCTGTTCCGGTGCTTCGCTGCGCAGTTCGCACAAAACATCAAACACAGTGGCGGCGCGTTCCGGACGGTTTGGCTGCCCCTGAAAACCTTGCAACGGCATGTCTGGCGCATCGGTTTCCAGCAGTAAAGAAGAGAGTGGCAACTGCGCCATCACCTGACGGGTTTTCTGCGCACGTTCGTAACTGATTGTTCCACCGACGCCTATCGCATAACCGAGTTTGATAAACGCCTGCGCCTGGGAAAGGCTTCCGGCAAAACCATGCACCACGCCGGTCGCCGGCAGTTTTGCCTGCCGTAACATCGCCGCGAGCCGATCGTGGCTGCGGCGGGAATGGAGAATAACCGGCAACGCCTCACGTTTTGCCAGCGCAAACTGCGCTTTTAGCAACCGCTGTTGCTGCTCAAACCTCGGTTCCTCCATATATAAATCCAGCCCGATTTCGCCCACCGCGACCACACGTGAATCACGGTGACTGAGCAGCGAATCCAGCAAATCCAGGTCAGCGTCTCTGTGCTGTGCAATATAGAGAGGGTGCAAGCCCAGCGCAGCGTGCAATTGTGAAAATTGTTTAGCCAGCGAGAGAATGCCCTGAAAGCGACCGGCGGTCACCGCAGGCACGATAATCTGGTGTACGCCCGATTCGGCAGCGAGACGCAGGCTTTCGGCTTCCGTGCCGGTAAAGGGCGGAAAATCGAAATGGCAGTGCGTATCGGCAAAAATGAAACTCACAGGTTATCGCCCTCACTGGACGGGTAATTTTCCGGAGATGATATTTCAGAAGGCGCAGGCTGTCGCTGCGGTCCGGGGATGACACTGTCCCTGAATGCCGCCGGGCGCACCATACCGCCGTCGGCAACAATGTCCGTCAGCACGGCAGGATCGAGTACGATCTGCTCAACGCTGCTGACAGACGCCGCCAGCGGGATCACATTCTCAGGTTCGTTCTGTGGTACCACGACCCGTTTAGGACGTCGGGTGACGCGCGGTTCAATCTGCGGATAAGGGCGCTCGTTTTCACGCGGCAACAGCCAGTGCGCTGCGGCAGATAAGAAATAACGCCCGCAGCGACGGCCAAGATGGTAATCCTGATTCAGCGCAGGAAGACGGCTGCCCAGCGCATGGCTGGCTAACGGCTTCGGAGGGTAAATTTCGAAAATGCGCACGCCGTCAGGCGGGTTTTCAATGAACTGCTGGATGCGGTGGTAGCTTTCCTCGTGGTGCTGCATCATGCGCACCAACTGTTGGAGGCTGCTTTCGCTCAGCCACTGCTCCATCCGTTTCATCCACTGTGGTGTATAGAACATCGCCGAAGGCACGGTGCGGATAACTACGATGGTATCGGCACCACGGCGGTAAGCTTCCTCAACCGGGATCGCATCGCTGATGCCACCATCCTGATAGCTGATGCCATCCAAATCCACGCCCATGCGGTAAAAACCGGGGATCGCGCTGGAGGCTTTAATCACCGGAAGCCAGTTTTCACGCGTTGGCGCAAAATAATTGGCGGTGTAATCATCGCTGCGGCAGGCGCACATCAGGAACTCACGGCCATCAATCAGCAGTTTTTCAGCACTTTCCATCGCCAGCGGCATGTTTTTGGCGGTCTCTTCAACCAGCCAGTCGAGATCAATAAGATGCCCACCCCGCACAAAACGCAGAGGGTTGAAAAAGTCGGGACTGGTGGTGTAACGGGTGATCACTCTTCTGGCATAGCCCGCTTGCCCGCAGACAAAGGCTGAAAGATTTTGCGCACCGGCAGAGGTACCCAGATACAAATCGAAGGGATTAAATCGCGCACGCTGAAATTCATCAAGCACACCCGCGGTGAAAATGCCTCTCTGTCCTCCGCCTTCACACACCAGGGCAATTTTGCCCGGGGTATAGGGTTTATACGCCAGCGGTTCTATATTCCCCAGCGTGACAGGTATTCTGTATCCCAACGGATTGTCCTCACACAATTGGCCTTACTCAGTTAGCCTTCATTTCTGAGCATACCTCGTCTTCAGACTTTGCGTGAATTTCTTGCCAAAATCAGGCGATAAAATCGTTACGTCCTGTTAACGAATTCGCGTAACGCCTTCTTCGTTGCTCTAAAAAATTATCGCCCCCTTATCTGGAAACACTGCCTGAGCAATATTTCCAAAGAAGGGAGCGACAATTTTACTGATGCGTTTTATCACTTTTTAAGGTGATGTTGTCAGAGTCGTTTACGCCCGGTAAACAAGCTGATCAGGAACAGAATGATACCGACAACGAAGACAATTTTCGCAGCCCATGCAGCGGTACCTGCTAAGCCACCGAAACCGAGCGCTGCCGCGATTAACGCGATGATTAGAAAAATAATGCCCCAACGAAACATAAGCTTCTCCTTACCCTATTTTCACTTTGCCAGTTTAAAAGGTGGTGCCCCGCATCGGGCCTGAAGTCACTGTGAAACATTTGTCTTTCCGACGCTTTATGAGTCGGCGGAACGCCGGGAACAAAAAACAGCCTACCAGATAAAGGTAGTCGAAAAATGAAAGCGTTAGGCCTTCCGGCCTCTATTATTTGTTCGATAAACAAACAAAAATGTTTGGCACATTTCGGCGATTCAGACTATGAGCGGGCAACACGAGATCTTGTTATGTATGGTTCATACAGCGGATGCCCGCCCCGAAGACGGGCATCCGGTAAAACAGGTAACAAATAAATTATGGTGCAACTTTCAGATCGTTTTTGACGCTTTTCACACCATCAACGGTTTTCGCAACACTTTCAGCACGATCAGACTGCGCCTGATCTTTTACTGAGCCGGAAAGCTGTACCACGCCGTCGGTCGTTTCAACTTTCACGTTACGTGAAGGAACAATGTCATCAGCCAGCAGTTTGGCTTTTACAGAGGCGGTGGTCGCAGTGTCACCCGCATAACCTTTCACGCTTTGATCTTTGCTGTCTTTGGTGTGCAGTTTGTCACTGACAGATTTCACACCTTCAACTTTTGTCGCGGCAGCAACGGCTTGTTCAGCTTCGGCCTGTGAGCCCACAAAACCGCTCAGCGTCACGACGCCGGAGTTAGTGGTTACCGAAATGTCGCTACTTTTGATGGCCTTATCGTCCACCAAAGCACTTTTGACTTTCGCTGTGATGGCGCTGTCGCCCATGTAGTTATCAACTTTTTTCATGGAACTATCGATTTTTGCACCTGCACTATCTGTAGTCGTCGTCGCTGCCAGAGCGCTACCGCTCATCAGTGCAGTACCCAGAACTACGGCCATCATTGAATAGGCAAATTTAGAGTTTTTCATCGATTTCTTCCTTTCGGTTTATGAGCCTTAATCGCGGCTCTGTACGTCACATTCTTGGTGACGCCTTCTAACATTTTGTATTGCTGCTGTTTTTACGTTCCTTGTAGCAGAGTACGTCGTTTTATTCTGGCTATTAACCATAATGCGATATAACACTCTGCCAGGCGACATAAGAGTAGTGCTTTAAGCCACCATTTCCTGAACACACATTTAATATAGTCAAGAATGATCAGATTAGTAGGAAGATCGTCGAATCCTGCCTCTAATGCAGACAAGTCTTAGGATTTCACGCGAATTTTGCCCATTTTTCGGGCAAATAGAGGGGAAATTGAACAGCGGGGAATTGCGGAGAATGACAAAAGACAAAAAAAAAGACGGCACAATGACCGTCTTTATCATCAAAAAAACACCCGAAGAAGAGATTAATGCTCGCGGGTTTTACGGAATTTCACTTCCGGGTAACGCTCTGAAGCCAGGTTCAGGTTCACCATGGTCGGTGCGATATACGCCAGATTATCGCCACCATCCAGCGCCAGGTTAGTTTCATTCTTACGTTTGAATTCTTCGAATTTCTTCACGTCGCTGCACTCCACCCAGCGCGCCGTTGAAACGTTCACAGACTCGTAAATCGCTTCCACGTTGTATTCACTTTTAAGACGCGCCACGACCACTTCAAACTGCAGAACACCGACTGCACCGACGATCAAATCGTTGTTGGAAATTGGGCGGAATACCTGGACCGCACCTTCTTCTGAAAGCTGCACCAGGCCTTTGAGCAGCTGTTTCTGTTTCAGCGGGTCACGCAGACGGATACGGCGGAACAGCTCAGGGGCAAAGTTAGGAATGCCGGTGAACTTCATGTTTTCACCCTGCGTAAAGGTGTCGCCAATCTGGATGGTGCCGTGGTTATGCAGACCAATGATGTCGCCCGGATACGCTTCTTCAACGTGCGAGCGGTCACCGGCCATAAAGGTCAGCGCATCGGAAATCACAACGTCTTTGCCGGTGCGCACCTGACGCAGTTTCATGCCTTTTTCGTACTTACCGGAAACCACACGCATAAATGCCACGCGGTCGCGGTGCTTCGGATCCATGTTGGCCTGGATTTTAAACACGAAACCGGTGAATTTCTCATCGTCGGCTTTCACTTCGCGCAGGTCAGTTTTACGTGGCATCGGCGCAGGCGCCCACTCCACCAGACCATCGAGCATATGATCCACACCAAAGTTACCCAAAGCCGTACCGAAGAACACCGGTGTCAGTTCGCCTTGCAGGAACGCTTCCTGATCGAACTCATGTGACGCGCCCTGCACCAGCTCCAGTTCATCACGCAATTGCGCGGCCAGATCTTCGCCGACTGCCGCATCCAGATCCGGATTATTCAGGCCTTTCACCACGCGGACTTCCTGAATGGTGTGACCTTTACCGGTCTGATACAAATACACTTCGTCTTTATAAAGGTGGTAAACCCCTTTGAACAATTTACCGCAGCCGATCGGCCAGGTAATTGGCGAGCAGGCGATTTTCAGCTCGCGCTCAACTTCGTCCATCACTTCCATCGGGTCACGGATGTCACGATCAAGTTTGTTCATGAAAGTCAGGATCGGCGTATCACGCAGACGGGTTACTTCCATCAGTTTGCGGGTCCGGTCTTCAACACCTTTCGCGGCGTCGATCACCATCAGACAGCAGTCAACGGCGGTCAGGGTACGGTAAGTATCTTCGGAGAAATCTTCGTGCCCCGGGGTATCGAGCAGATTGACCAGACACTGTTTATAAGGGAACTGCATCACAGACGTGGTGATGGAAATACCACGTTGTTTTTCCATTTCCATCCAGTCGGATTTGGCGTGATGGCTGGAGCCACGGCCTTTTACCGTACCGGCGGTCTGAATTGCCTGTCCGAATAACAGAACTTTTTCAGTAATGGTGGTTTTACCAGCATCGGGGTGAGAGATGATGGCAAATGTGCGGCGCTTAGCCACTTCAAGGGCGTATTCACTTGGAGACATGTTTTTCACGTTTCTGCGGTTGGTCCGCCCTGCATCGGGATTCACGTCACGTCAGAAGGTGACGTCAGGCAAAGCGGTAATAAAAGTTATAGCCGGCTATTTTCACTGATTTAGACGGGATGGGCAATCAATGGTTTTTTTGTGCGCTGCGTGGAGAAACGTCAGAGTCTGAAGTCCGGGGACAACGATGCCCAGTGTTTTCTTAAAATCACTTTGTGGCCGGTAGACATGGGAAGTGTTTCCAGCCGGTCAGACCATTCATGCCGCGCGATACTCAGTACATCATCCAGATGCACTTTTATAGCTGGCCAGGAAATGCCAATCCGGTTCGCCCATTTTTCAAAAGTGGAAAAACCGATCACTGCCCAGCGCTTTTCTTTCGCCATGTTTAACGCAACACCTTCTTCATCCTGCATATAAACCCGCGTACTGACGATGTCATAAGCCGGAGAAAGTCTGGCATTCAGACCATCAGGATAAATTACAGACCAGTTCTTCAGATGTGCATCCCCGTTTCCCAGTAAAATATTGACCAGTAACCGGCGCGCCATTTGCTGCACATCTTCTAAACCAGCTGACCCCACGCGATACAACAGTGCGGCAATTTGCTCATAGTTATAGCCCACGTATTTTTCGTGAGCATACACCTCAAAGATTTGCGCAAAATCCTCACTGTGGATGCGACCCGCCGGACCACGATCAAATCGTTTGATGCTGTAAGCAAAAACTTCATCGGGAAGCCGGATATCAGGCAGATTAGTGATGTCAGAAAGCGCGGTGAGCTTGACCTCCGGAATGTCCACACCCGCCATTTCGGCCAGCGTCATGGACGTAAATTCGTTTTCAGCCAGCGAAGGATGCACGACTGACGGCGTTTTGATAATCCAGCTGTCACCGTCAACGTCAGAGCTGATATTAAACCTTCCGCCCTCCCTGAAAGCAGAGAACTTCAGCTGCACGCCTGCCAGTGAAAATTTATTAGCAAGCCGGTGTACTTCAATCTGCACCGGCTCGAGCCGGTTACCCCGTGAAGCTTTTGCCCATGCGGGCATTTCACCTAATGCCAGGGCTCTGACCGAAAGCGCGCCGGGCAAATTTTTCGCCGTATAGGCAAGAAGGGGAAATTCGGAATCACGATGAGTTTTGAGTTCAAGCGCCAGCCACGCACGCATCGCGCCTTCCGGCAATAAATTGGAAAGCACAGGCGGCAATCTGAGTGTTGAAATCAGCGGCTGGCGCAAATAATCAGGATGCGATTTTTGTGTAAGAGTAAAAACGGGCCGCACACTTTCTGGCAACGCTGCGTAAGCGGGATCGAACGTCAGTATATTTCGGCTGCCAGAATAATGTGCCAGAACGCCGATCTGCTGATCATGCAAATAGAGAGCCAGCGCCTCCACAGATTCCGTTGTATTGCTCATACTTAATCCTCCAGGTCACGCAGCAGATCCTGCCAGTTGTCGGGCTGAAGCTCTTCAAGACGGGTCTTCTCCGCGGGAACAGAAAGCAACTCCTGAACTTCCAAAACCCTTTTGCGCGGCACCAGCATCATTTCAAGATCCATTCCTTCCAGAATGCGTAATAAAGTTGAAAGACGTGGGTCGCCACCGGACTCGATTCGCTGATACTGCTGCTGGGACATACCAATTTTCATCAACATGTCTTTCTGATTGAGATCCAGTTCCAGCCTGCGTTTTTTGAGGAGTTCCGGAAGTTGATTTAGCGATTTCATCAGAATTTCCTACGGGGATGTTTACATCACACTAGTTGTAAATTTGAACAATAACAACTTATGAATTGTTTTTACTCTTGGATTACAATCAATATGTTGTATTCAACACTAAATACAATACATCAGCTGTAATTACCGGTTCTTTACAACGAATAGGTTGTTAATCAGCCCAGCGGCAGCGCCATCATGATGGCGTCTTCGCGGCCTTGTGCGGCGGGATAATAGTTGCGGCGAATGGAGACTTCGTTAAAGCCCAGGCTTTCGTACAGCGCGATGGCCTTTGCGTTTGAGGCACGGACTTCCAGCCAGAGCGTGAAAACGTCTTTTGGCTCAAGCTGTTGTATCACTTCTTCCAGCAAGGTGCGGCCTAAACCCTGACGCTGAAACGCCGGATCGATGGCGATGTTAAAGAGTGTCGCTTCGTCGAGGACGATTTGCGTAATGGCAAAACCGGCCATCACGTCGTTGTGCATGATTTTGAGATTCAGATAGCGTTCGCCCTGATTGCTGGCAAGCGTTTTTTCCGTCCACGGGAAAGCGTGGCTGGCCTGTTCAATTTCAAATGCACGGGGAAGATCAGCGGGCGTCAGGATAGAAATGTTGTTCATTTTCACAGATCTGCTGCCAGAGTGCGCGTTTGGCGCTGGCGTCTTGATAAAGCTCGGCGAGGGCCGGGCTGGATAACTGCGTACCGGCGAGCGTAAGCGGTTCGCTTAAACCCAGTCGCCAGATATTGCAGCGGGTGTCTTCCGGCAACATCGTTACCTGTTCCGGCGTCAGGCGGTAAACCTGCGGTTCTGCCAGCGCCAGACTGCGTAAAACATCACGCACCAGCGGATCATCTTCTGCGGGCGGCACTTCTGCAACAATCAGCAATTGAGTGTCTGCAGGCAAGCTGACAGCCACTTCGCCCTGTAACACCGTCGGACGGCGCAGCGTCCACTGGGTAATGCCCAGCTGTTGTAACAGCGTGTCTCGTCTGGATGCCATACCCGTTTCCTGCCCGTTGAATACCGAAAAAGCCCCGCCATGCTAGCAAACACATCGAACATGCGCCAATAAACCTCTATAATCGCGCGTTCATTCCTGAGGAGCCACACCCTGATGTCTGCACTAACTCCGGCCAGCGAAGTCATACTGCGCCATAGCGAAGAATTCGAAGGCCGCCGCGTATTGTTCGCTGGCGACTTACAAGACAGCCTGCCGGCTGAAATTGACGCAGAAGAAGTCCGCGTCCACACCAATATGTATCACCACTGGCAGATGCTCAGCAAAACGCTGGGCGACAACGTGCAGTTCGGCTTACTGGCCGACGCAGAGCTGATCGCCCCTTGCGATGTGCTGGTGTATTACTGGCCGAAGAGCAAACTGGAAGCTAAATTCCAGCTCTTCAACCTGCTCTCACAATTGCCGGTCGGTATCGACGTTTTTGTCATCGGCGAAAACCGCAGTGGCGTTCGCAGCGCGGAAACCACGCTGGAAGGTCTGTGCGAACTGAGCAAAATCGACAGCGCGCGCCGTTGTGGTTTGTATCATGGCCGCCTGGAAAAGCAGCCTGAATTTGATGCAGAGGGCTGGTGGGATGAGTACATGGTCGAAGAAGTGACCATCAAAACCCTGCCGGGCGTATTCAGCCGTGAAGGTCTGGACAGCGGAAGCCTGTTGCTGATCAACAGCTTCGAAGAACCGGTGAAAGGCAAAGTGCTGGATGTGGCCTGTGGTTCCGGCGTTCTGGCGTCAGTGCTGGCGACATACTCACCGAAGATGAAAATCACGCTGAGCGATGTGAGCGCAGCCGCTATCGAAGCCAGCCGCGCCACACTGGCCGCCAATGATTTGCCGGGCGAAGTGATCGCCAGCAACGTCTATTCTGACATTGCCGGTCGTTTTGACATGATCATCTCCAACCCGCCTTTCCACGAAGGCCTGCAAACCAGCCTGACAGCCGCAGAGCAGCTAATCCGTGGTGCAGTAAATCATCTGAATATCGGTGGCGAACTGCGTATCGTAGCGAACGCCTTCCTGCCATACGCCGCGCTGCTGGATGACACGTTCGGCAGCCATGAAGTGCTGGCACAAAATGGCCGCTTCAAAGTGTACAAAGCAGTACGTGGCCGTCCGCCGCGCGATCCGAAAAAGAAAAAACGTTAATCAGTCACGCACTGAGGATACGCATCATTTCTGCGTTGTAGCGGTCCCCCGCAGCCACGCGGAAAGGGAACACTGCTTCGATCGCCGCGATTTCGGCTTCACTCAGGGAGACATCAAGCGCGGCGATGTTTTCCTCAAGATAATGACGACGTTTGGTGCCAGGGATTGGCACCAGATTATCGTTACGCGAGAGTACCCATGCCAGCGCCAGTTGTGACGGTTTTACCCCTTTTTCCTGCGCCAGCTCACCGATTTTCTCCGCCAGTTGCAGATTCTTCGCAAAGTTTTCACCTTCGAAACGCGGGCTGAAGCGACGGTAATCGTCAGGCTCAAGATCGTCCAATGAACGGATTTGTCCGGTCAGGAAACCGCGTCCCAGCGGGCTGTATGGCACAAAGCCAATCCCGAGACGTTCACATGCCGGCAAAATCTCCGTTTCCACATCGCGTGACCACAGCGAATATTCAGTTTGCAGCGCGGTGACAGGATGTACTTTGTGCGCACGCTCCAGAAGGCTGACAGGCACTTCGCTCAGCCCGATGTAACGGATCTTCCCTTCCTGAACCAGATCTGCCAGCGCGCCCATGGTTTCCTCAACGGGAACCGACGGATCCGGGCGGTGCTGATAATAAAGATCGATAACATCCGTCCCCAGACGTTTCAGGCTGCCTTCGACGGACTGACGGACATAATCCGGATGACCGTTGGTTGCACGTGCGTGCGGGTCTGCCAGGTCACGCACGATGCCGAATTTGGTGGCCAGGAAAACTTTATCGCGACGCCCTTTCAGGAAACGCCCCAGCAGCTCTTCATTGGTATGCGGCCCGTAGACGTCGGCGGTATCAAACATCGTGACGCCCAGATCCAGCGCGCGTTCCAGCGTCGCCATCGACTCTTTTTCATCCTGCCCGGTGGTGTAGAAATCGCTCATACCCATGCAGCCCAAACCGAGTGCCGAAACACTCGGACCCTTTTTACCCAGTTGACGTTGTTTCATTGGTTGTTCCTTGTGACGTAAAGGGAGAAGTGACGAAATGAAGTTTGGTTGTTATGCCCGGAAAGATAAATCAGCGAAAACGTGCAACACTGTTCAAAAATCGCAAACAATCACTGGAAACGACATGGATCAGATACAGGCGATGAAAATTTTCATTCGCATTGCGGAATTGGAAAGTTTCAGCCGGGCAGCAGAAGACCTCAATTTGCCTCGCGCAACGGTCAGTACCACCCTTAAACGGCTGGAACAACGGCTGGGCGTCCGCCTGTTTTTACGCACCACACGACAGGTAAAAATTACCGATGAAGGTAAGATCTATTATCAGCGTTGCCTGCAACTGCTCTCGGCGCTGGAAGAAGCTGATTCGCTTTTTGCGCATCATAAAAATCAGCCCGCAGGCACTGTCCGGATAGACATGCCCCACTCGCTGGCACGCGTGATGGTGATCCCCGCGTTACAAGCGTTTTATCAGCGTTATCCGCAGGTAACCCTGATCGTCAGCGCCAATGACAACGCCATCAATTTGCTCGATCAGGGGGTGGATTGTGTTTTGCGTGCCTGGCCTTCGGAAGATGAAAACTTACAGTCGCGCCATCTGGCAGATATGAAACAAATCACCTGCGCGTCGCCGGAATATCTGGCGAAATTTGGTACTCCGGAGACGCCGGCCAATCTCATACATCATCAGACCGTCGGCTATTTTTTCGCGCACCAGCGGGCGGATTCGCATCTGGAATTTGTGGCTGACGGCAGGATTGAAAAAATACCGCTGACCAGCACGCTGACTGTCAGCGGTGCCGACGCCTATCTCGCCGCCGCAAAAGCAGGATTTGGCCTGATTCAGGCGTCGGAGCTGGCAATGGCTCAGGAACTGGCACAAGGCGAATTAGTGGAAGTATTGCACCAGCATCTGCCACCGCCGATGCCGCTATACATCATGTATCCGCCTGGCCGCTTCCTGGCACCGAGAGTCCGCGTGCTGCTGGACTGGCTGATTGAGCTGTTTTCCACGCCGGAAACGTTTGCGACCGGGGGGCAGGTTCAGGGAAAAATCGTTTATTAAACCACCAATTAACCGGATGACACGCCGTCACACTCACTCATTCGCAGCGATTACGCTGTTTTTTACATCAAACGTCGGCAATGGGGGAAATAACTGTTGACGCACCCGGTAAAATCTCTAGAATTCGCCTCCGTGGTTGTGTTACTCGCTGATGACATTCTTATGAAGACATCAACGCAGTAATCAATTGGAACGCGATGGTGGCGGAATTGGTAGACGCGCTAGCTTCAGGTGTTAGTGTCCTTTGGATGTGAGGGTTCGAGTCCCTCCCTTCGCACCAATACAATCACGAGATTTATATTGCACGGCACGGTACGCGATGGTGGCGGAATTGGTAGACGCGCTAGCTTCAGGTGTTAGTGTCCTTCGGATGTGAGGGTTCGAGTCCCTCCCTTCGCACCACTCCGGTGATATGAATCAAATCAGCAGTAAGCAGAAATCATCTGTGCGAAGGTGGCGGAATTGGTAGACGCGCTAGCTTCAGGTGTTAGTGTTCTTACGGACGTGAGGGTTCAAGTCCCTCTCTTCGCACCACATGATTCTGATCCCCAGCTTTTTCTTCCTGTGTGACCTCTTTTAATCTCAAAAAGTAAAAAAGCCCGACAGCTTTGTTCTGCCTTTTGTTCTTCATCTCCGAATTTCCTTTTTTTACAACACGCTAAAATTCAACGTTACCGCAGCAAGGCTACCTGCCAGCGCCATGAACGATGGCAGCAACATGTAATGGCGTAATGTCCGGTGGAACAGCATCCCCAGCGTCACCAGCATTGCAACGACAACCAGCATCCGAAGCTGATCGGGCGTCAAATGAGCCAGCGCCAGCAAAGGCATCAGTGCGCAAGGTAACAAAACGCCCCAACCGCTGGTCAGTCGCTTGCCCAACACCGCGACAACTGCCCAGATCCCACATGCTATGACAATCGCCGGTATCATAACCTTGCTCCAAACATTGATAATGAGAACCAATATCATATAGGATTTTTTCTCATTTACCACCTATTTGCTGGCATGCCCTTCGTTTGGGTGACACCCGTGTACAAAAGTGCTAATTTTAATGCCGTTAAACCAAATTAGTTAAAAGCGGCATCGACGAAAATCGTTACTATAAAAATGATATTTATTGCATTCTAATAATTGCATATTAAAACTATTAGCCTGCCTGCATGAAATAATGACGCGGTATAGGGCGATAAGACACTTTATCTATTCAGACCAACACACGCTAAATAGAGTAAATTTGATGATATCTCATTCCTATGATGAGCTGCTGAAAAGCAAACATCGGCTGGCGATGTTGCTATTCTTTTTTTTAAATAGTGCCACAGCAATATTTTCTATGGTTTATCCTCCTGAAAATGCGGCACCGACCCCGCTTCCATTGGTACTGATTTTTGTACTTTGCTGTGCAGGGTTGATATTTTCTTTTTTTAGTAAGAAAAATTACTCAGCCTATCTGAATATGTGTTCTGTCATTGTTGGCCTGTTATGGGCCTGGCAAATTGCATTACGGTTTGAAGAAGTCGGGCATACAGATAAAAATTATCTGTTAGTCAGTTTGCTCAGTATATTCTTTATCAGCGCTATCGCTTTGTCGGACAATTTTCTGGCTTTTTGCCTCCATGCAGTACCTTCTACTCTTTGCGTCATCTTCCTGGACGATTTTCAACACGTCGGGCGCATCCTGTTTACGGTCTCCCTGCCACTGATTGGGCTGTGGCTGCATCACCTGATGCTCAGGCGCAGCGATGAATTCACACGCAGAATGGTCTCCAATCTTTACAGTGAACGGGAAAAATTCAGTGACCTCAGCATGCTGGATCCACTGACAGGTTTGTACAATCGCCGTGGACTGCAAAATAAGCTGGAAACACTGTTTAATCAGGCATCGGGCCACTACGTCATGCTGCTCGATATTGACCATTTTAAAGCGTACAACGATAACTACGGGCACAGCATGGGGGACCAGGCTCTGGTCCGTGTTTCTGCCGCTATCCGCGATGCCGTGCGTTCACGGGATGTCGTCGTACGCTACGGCGGAGAAGAGTTTCTGGTGCTGATGTCCAACGTCAAACAGGAACACGCAATCCGTATGGCAGAGCGGATCCAAAATAAGGTCCTGGGGCTGAATATCCCACATTTGTTTAATGCTGAGGTCTCAACCCATGTGACGGTGAGTGCCGGCCTGGCCGCGTTAGAAGAAGGCGATTTTATTCGGGCTTTAGGTAAAGCCGATACCTCACTCTATAACGCCAAAAACAGTGGCCGCAATAAGATATTTTACGCCTGGGAAGAGAGCAGAGACATTCAGGAAACTATCAAGGAAAAACTAGCCTGATTGTTTAAACGTGGCGTCAATAGCAACACAATAATTGTTATTATTTTTGCTAGCCATATTCTTATATTCTATAAATATTCGCCAATAAAGACCGCACATTCATTATCATTGCATAATCATTCAATTTTCAGCCTGATGAATAGATCCGGCTGAAAGTTAAACAATCCGTTTAACTGACCCAATGTGACTTATTGATGTTACCTCCCCGCCCGCCCTGTATGCTGAAATAAACCATTACGCCGTGGACCCTGTCAGAAATAATCATATGTAAAGAAAATCCTAAAGACGTATTCATTCCTCCTTACCTCTCCTTTTGTGGCTCCGGCAGGTAACCATCCGCCCGTTCAGAGCACTCTACTTTATTGTTTTAACGTCATTATTCACCCCATTTCTAATTCTGTGAACTGCCTCACCTCTATCTTCCGGCGAGTGCCAGCGCTTTTTTCACCGTGGCACTGACCGGAAGGCTCCCCTATCGGACACTTCTTACACTACCGCCCACCCGCAGCCATGCCCGTGACTCTCGTGGCAATGGCAGCGCTTTGACCGCCTTCATCACCGTCTGTTTCTCTACATTACAAAAGGTTCAGTACATGAACAGTTCGATAGTTTTAGGGATTATCTGGCACCTGATAGGGGCCGCCAGCGCAGCATGCTTCTATGCACCATTCAAACAAGTTAAAAAGTGGTCGTGGGAAACCATGTGGTCGCTTGGCGGGTTCTTTTCCTGGATTATTTTACCGTGGGCGGTGAGCTACGTGCTTCTGCCTGATTTCTGGGCCTATTACGGCTCATTCAGCGTTGCGACCCTGCTGCCGGTTTTCCTGTTTGGCGCGATGTGGGGGATCGGGAATATCAATTACGGATTAACGATGCGCTACCTCGGCATGTCACTGGGGATAGGCATTGCTATCGGGATAACGCTGATTATCGGCACGCTGATGACACCCGTCCTGCAGGGGAAAATCGGTATGTTGTTCGGCACTGCCGGTGGCCGGTTAACGCTGCTCGGCGTGCTGGTCGCAGTGATTGGCGTGGCGATAGTCAGTTACGCCGGGTATCTGAAAGAAAAAGCGCTGGGGATTAAAGCGGAAGAATTTAACCTGAAAAAAGGGCTGATTCTGGCGGTGATGTGCGGGATTTTCTCCGCCGGGATGTCATTTGCGATGAGCGCAGCGGTACCGATGCATGAAGCGGCACGCGCGCTGGGTATCGACCCGCTGTACGTCGCATTGCCAAGCTATGTAGTGATCATGGGCGGCGGCGCTATCGTCAATCTCGGTTTTTGTTTCATCCGCCTCGCGATGCGAAAAAATATCTCACTCAGGGCAGATATGTCCGTGGCGAAATCCCTGATGCTGACCAATATCCTGTTCTCCATCATGGGCGGCACCATGTGGTATCTGCAGTTCTTCTTCTACGCCTGGGGACACGCGAGCATTCCCATCGAATACGACTACATGAGCTGGATGCTGCACATGAGTTTCTACGTGCTGTGCGGCGGGATCATCGGCCTGGTTCTGAAAGAATGGGCGTGCGTCGGCAGAAAACCGGTACGCATTCTCTGCATGGGTGCACTGGTGATTATTCTGGCTGCCAATATCGTTGGCATGGGGATGGCTCTGTAATCTGGCACATTTCGCCAATGGCGGCAGGGCTTACCCTGCCGTCGTCACGGAGACAGAAATTTTCCCTATCTGGCCGGTGAAACGCTGGCGGTAATCACGCGGCGAGACTCCGCAGGCGCGGCTGAACACCACTGAAAAATAGTTACTGTCGTCAAAACCGCACTCCGCCGCCACGTCACTGATCGTCATATTGCCATAGCGCAGTAAACTCATTGCCCTGCAAAGCCTCAGCTGGCGCAAATAATGCGTCACACTCATGCCAGTATATTGCTTGAAAAGTGAGCGTAAAACGCGCGGATTAAGCAGATGCTGCTGGCAAAACGTCTCCAGATGAAAAGGTGTGGCAATACTTGCCCGCAGCGCCATCAGCAATAAATCCAGCTGATGGGCATCGGGCAAAACGCCACTGTCAGGCCGGTGCCGGAAACGCAACAGCAGCAATGCGAGTTGCATCAGCAGCGCTTCGCTCAGCTGCACCGACAACGGTTCGGACTTCATACACTCTTTTGCCAGTTCATCCACTTTATCGCGCAAAACAGACATTCCCAGCGTACTCAGCCGCCAGTAACGTTGCTCCTGGCTGACATCTCCCCCCGGCAGCAGTTGCGCCCAGTCCGCGACCAGCCCGAGACGCTCGCGGCAAAAGAGCACGTTATCCAGTGCCAGTTCATTGACGGACTCATAGCTATGACGGTCTTTTGAATTGATATAAAACAAGTCACCACAGGTGATGGGATAAGGAATGTCGTTCCAGATATGCAAACCATTTCCACGCCAGACAATGACCAGTTCATCAAAGTCGTGATCATGGCTCGGGAAATCCGCCTGAGGATGGCGTTCAGCAACAACCACCGAATTCATCGCGGTCAGAAAGAAGTCATTCTTATTCAGTCTCAATGACATAGCGGCAATATCAAACCCGTCCGGCGGCAAAATAAACGAGGCGGCTCAGATGAAGAAACTGAACCGCGAGAAGTGCCGCTTAACGCAACTGATCGCGCATGAGTTTTGGCGACACCGAAAATTCCCGGCGGAACTGTGTCGAGAAATGGTTACTGTCGCTGAACCCGCAGGCATAAGCGATATCCGTAATGCTTTGATCGCTATGATGCAAACGCCGGCGCGCTTCTAACAATCGCAAACGGTTGAGATAACGCTGCGGCGTCATGCCGGTGGAATGCTTCATCTGCCGGTGCAGCGTTCGCAGCGCCAGCGAGAAGCGTTCTGCCGCTTCGGTCCAGTTAACGTCCTCACTGTAATGTGACTGGAGCCATTGCAAAAGTTGGTTAACCTTGTTTTCCGATGTATCTCGCAATTGTGGCTGGAAACAGTCCTGGTAGAGCAGTATCAGCAACTGTAAAAACAGGCTTTCGCGCGTGGCGATATTTTCCATTTCCACGCTGGCGGGCAGCGCTTCCAGCTGTGAAATACAATTCTGAACCTGATGCTGCACGCACGGGCTGAGCTGCCAGTGGATTTGCGACTGATAATGGTGGTCCTGCGGCAGAAAATGGCCAACATCCTGAATAAAGCGAAAGGCTTTCGGCGAACGAAAAAGCACGTTAGTCAGCCGAAGATTATCCACATTTTCAAACAGATGGTGATCGCTGGCGCGCACAAAACACACCGTCCCGGTAGTCAGGGTATAAGGATTGTCATTAAATATGTGCACGCCCGACCCGCTTTCCACCAACATAATCTCGTGGAAATCATGGTAGTGCTCCGGGAATACGTCTTGCGGAAGACGCCGCTCAACCGTCACAGTCAGCTCAGGTGCCGCAAAATAATCATCACCCTTCAGTAACGTCATCTATTGCCTCCGGTTCAGAAAATCTTAATGCTTCAGAAAACAACCCTACCCTTAGCGCTGCGTTCTTACCTTCAAACTACGGCGTTAAAAACGTCATAAACGGTCATTTTTTTAAGATTGCCCTGGTCGTGATCCTGATCTGCGGCGAAGATCACAATCATATATCCCGTGTTTCCTGCACGTCGCAAAACCCCGTCTGTCTCTGCTTTGTAGCGATCTGTGATCTGCCTCGCATCTACCTTTTTAATGCTGCCATCGCGCCAAAGCCGGTGGCAATCACCGGAAGGTGCCTCCGGAATGCCTCCCCTACACTGGCCCTATATTCAATAAGGAATGGCCGCTATGAGAACTCACCATCTTGCCGCTATTGACCTCGGTGCTTCCAGCGGCCGGGTGATGCTGGCGACGTTTACCCGCCAGGATCCAAACCCGGCTGCGACGCTGACGCTAAAAGAAATTCACCGTTTTCCTAATAACCTGACGCACGTTGACGGTCACGAAACCTGGGATCTCGATGCGCTGGAGAAACACATTCTCGAAGGGCTGAACCGCCTTGATGCTTCCGGCGTTCAGCTTGATGGTATCGGTATTGACACCTGGGGGGTGGATTTCGTCCTGCTTGATGATCAGGGGCAGCGCGTCGGTTTACCGGTCGCGTATCGCGACAACCGTACCGACGGCGTGATGTCGCGGATGGAGCATCTGTTTGGCCGCGAGCATATTTATCAAAAAACCGGCATCCAGTTCATGCCGTTCAATACGCTGTATCAGCTGCGGGCGCTGACTGAGCAGCAACCCGAGGCCATCAGTAACGTCGCGCATTTGCTGATGATCCCGGATTACTTCCTATACCGTCTCACCGGCAAGCTCAATTGCGAGTATACCAACGCCAGCACTACGCAAATGCTCAATCTCGCCACCGGCGACTGGGATGAAGATTTACTGCAACTGGCGGGAGTTCCCCGCCACTGGTTACAAAAACCCACGCAACCGGGGAACTCACCGGGCATGTGGAAAAGCCCGCGTGGCCGCAGTGTGCCGGTGTTCAGCGTGGCGACGCATGATACCGCCAGTGCGGTAGTTGCTGCCCCGCTGACCGGTTCACGCAGCGCCTATCTCAGCTCCGGTACCTGGTCGCTGATGGGCATAGAAAGCCCCAAAGCATTCAATCATCAGCAGGCTTTGCGCGACAACATCACCAATGAAGGCGGCATTAACGGCAGCTATCGGGTGTTGCGAAATATCATGGGCATGTGGCTGTTTCAGCGGGTCTGTCGCGAACTGAACATTCAGGATTTACCTTCATTAATCACGCTGGCCAAAAACATCACACCGTTCACTTATCTGATTAACCCGAACGAAGACCGCTTTATTAACCCACCTTCAATGGTCGATGCCATTCGCGAGGCCTGCCGGCAGGCTGGCGAACCTGTTCCGGAGTCACCGGCTGAACTGGCGCGCTGTATTTTCGATAGCCTTGCCATGCAGTACCGCAAAATTGCATTACAACTTGCTGATTTACAAGGTATGCCGCTGGAAGATATTCACATCGTCGGCGGTGGCAGCCAGAACCAGTTCCTGAACCAGCTTTGTGCCGATGTCTGCCAGCTCAGCGTCAGCGCAGGCCCGGTAGAAGCTTCAACGCTCGGCAATATCGGCTGCCAGCTGATGGCCCTTGATGCCGTAAAAAATGCCGCCGAATTTCGTCGCATTGTGGCGACGAACTTTGAGCAACGCCATTACATTCCCCGTATTCACGAGGATCTCTCAATTCACTGGCGCCGTTTCCAGGCGCTCTGTCACGCCAATGAGGAGCTCGCAGTATGACTTCATCTATCGACAACGCATGGACGCTTGCCAAAGAACGTTTTGCCCAGTTGGGCATTGATGCCGAAGCCGCAATCAAACAACTCGATACCCTGCCGGTTTCCATTCATTGCTGGCAGGGGGATGACGTCGCAGGTTTTGAAAATCCGGAAGGCGGGCTGACCGGCGGTATTCAGGCCACCGGTAATTATCCGGGCAAAGCGCGAAATGCACAGCAGTTGCGGGCGGATTTAGAACTGGCGATCTCAATGATTCCCGGCCCTAATCGTCTGAATCTGCATGCTATTTATCTGGAATCCGATAAACCGGTTCCGCGCAATGAAATCGAACCGAAGCATTTCACCGGCTGGGTCGACTGGGCGAAGAAAAACAAACTGGGGCTGGATTTTAACCCGTCCTGTTTCTCGCATCCGATGAGTGCAGACGGCTTCACGCTCTCCAGCGCCAATCCGGAAATCCGCCAGTTCTGGATTGAACATTGTCAGGCCAGCCGCCGCGTTTCCGCCTCCTTTGGCCGTGCGCTGGGCACGCCTTCCGTCATGAACATCTGGGTTCCGGACGGCATGAAAGATGTCACCGTGGATCGTCTGGCACCGCGCCAGCGCCTGATGAGTGCGCTCGACGAAGTGATTGCCGAGAAGTTTGATATCACCGAACACATCGACGCTGTCGAAAGCAAACTGTTCGGCATCGGCTCTGAAAGCTACACCGTCGGCTCCAACGAATTCTATCTGGGTTACGCCGCCAGCCGTGGCACCGCGTTGTGCCTCGATGCCGGGCATTTCCATCCGACAGAAGTGATCTCCGACAAAATCTCGGCCGCCATGTTGTATGTGCCGCGCCTGCTGCTGCACGTCAGCCGTCCGGTGCGCTGGGACAGCGACCACGTGGTGCTGCTGGACGACGAAACGCAGGCCATCGCCAGCGAAATCGTGCGCCATAACCTGTTCAGCCGCGTGCACATCGGGCTGGATTTCTTCGACGCCTCCATCAACCGCATTGCCGCCTGGGTTATCGGCACGCGCAACATGAAAAAAGCCTTATTGAAAGCGCTGCTGGAACCGACTGACCTGCTGAAAAAGCTGGAAGTCGAAGGTGATTACACCGCCCGCCTGGCCCTGCTGGAAGAACAAAAATCGCTGCCGTGGCAGGCCGTCTGGGACATGTATTGCCAGCGTCACGACGTACCGGTCGGCGGTCAGTGGCTGGATACCGTTCGTCATTACGAAACCAGCGTGCTGGCAAAACGCTGATTATCTGAGAATTTATGGCTTAAAAGCATTCACCTTATCTGCAGGAAATAACCGATGAAGACATTATTTAGCGCGTGGTTTGTACAGGGCATGGTCAAAGCGACCACCGATATGTGGCTGAAAGGTTGGGACGAGCGCAACGGCGGCAACGTCAGTATGCGTCTGCTGCCGGAAGACGTGGCACCGTACAAAAACGATTTTTATGCCCAGCCGCGTCAGGTTGAACTGACCCAGCACGCGCCGGATCTGGCCAATGAATATTTCATTGTGACCGGCTCCGGCAAATTTTTCCGCAACGTGCAGCTCGCGCCTTCCGAAGCGCTGACCGTGATCCAGCTCGATGACAAGGGCACCAGCTACAAAATCCTCTGGGGCCTGACTGCGGGCGGCCTGCCGACGTCTGAACTGGCATCGCATCTGCAATCTCACGCCGTGCGTAAACGCGTCACTCACGGGCAGGATCGCGTGATCATGCACTGCCACGCCACCAACCTGATCGCACTGACCTACGTGCTCGAACCCGACAGCGCGAAAATCACCCGTAAGCTGTGGGAATGCAGCACCGAATGCCTGGTGGTGTTCCCGGACGGCGTCGGCATCGTGCCGTGGATGGTGCCGGGCACCGACGGCATTGGCGCAGCCACCTCCGACCGGATGCAACATCACAGCCTGGTGCTGTGGGCCTTCCACGGGATCTTCGGCTGCGGCCCGACGCTCGATGACGCCTTTGGTCTGATCGACACCGCTGAAAAATCAGCGGAAATCCTGGTGAAAGTGATTTCGATGGGTGGGATGAAACAGACGATCCAAACCGACGAGCTGATTGCGCTGGCTAAGCGTTTCGACGTCACACCTTTTGAGGCCGCTTTAAAAGCCTGAACCGGCAATCAAGGCTCCAGCCTATTAAAAACCCGGCACAGAAACTACGGAAAGTTTCCTGTCGCCGGGACCGGCGCAGATCAGGAGCCGCGCGGTCAGGATATTGATTTTAAATAAAATATGAGAGGGACTTTTATGAGTTTCATGCTGGCTTTACCAAAAATCAGCCTCCACGGCCAGGGCGCGATCAGCGATATGGTTGCGATGCTGGCGACAAAACAACCAGGCAAAGCGCTGATCGTCACAGACGGTCAGCTGGTCGAGTTAGGTCTGCTCGATGGCCTGTTCTCCGCACTGAAAACAGCCGGACTGCCGTATGCGTTATACGGCGGCGTGGTGCCCAATCCGACTTCCGCGCACGTCGACGAAGGTTTCCGCCAGTATCAGGAAAATCACTGTGATTACCTGATTGGTTTCGGCGGCGGCAGCCCGATTGATACCGCTAAAGGCATCAAAATTCTGACGGCCAATCCGGGGCCGGTGACGATTTATTCAGGCGTCGGCAAAGTGACTAAACCGGGCGTATTTCTGGTGGCGGTCAACACCACCGCCGGTACGGCTGCGGAACTCACCAGTAACGCGGTGATCATCGACAGCCAGCGTCAGGTAAAAGAAGTCATCATTGATGCGAATCTGATCCCGGATATCGCGGTAGACGATCCGTCAATTATGCTGAAGATCCCCGCTGACGTCACCGCGGCCACCGGGATGGACGCCCTGACGCACGCCATCGAAGCTTATGTTTCTGTCGGCGCACATCCGCTGACCGATCCGACGGCGCTGGCGGCAATCTCAACCATTACCCGATGGCTGCCGGAAGCGGTGGATCATGGCGATAATCTTGAAGCGCGTGAGAAAATGGCGCAGGGACAATATCTGGCCGGAATGGCATTTAACAGCGCCGGGCTGGGGTTGGTGCATGCGCTGGCGCATCAGCCGGGCGCAACGCACAACCTGCCGCACGGCGTCTGCAATGCCATTCTGCTGCCGGTCGTGGAAGAATTTAACCGCGCTTCCGCACCTCACCGTTTTGCGGATATCGCACGCGCCATGGGTGTGAATACGCAGGGTATCAGCGAAACGCAGGCCAGCGTGGCGGCGATTAAAGCGATCCGTGATTTGTCGGCGAGAGTGGGGATCCCTTCCGGATTCAAAGCATTAGGCATTGTTGAAGCGGATGTCGAAGGCTGGCTCGACAAAGCGCTGGCTGACCCTTGCGCGCCGTGCAATCCGAGAACCGCAACGCGCGAAGAAGTCCGCGAGCTTTACATGAAAGCGATGTGACTTCTTTTCTCCCCCCCTTTGCAGGGGAGGAGAAAACCAAACCAGGAGAATTTAAATGATCCGTAAATCCTTCGTTATGCAGGTCAACCCGAATGCGCATGCGGAATATCAGCGGCGGCATTCGCCGATCTGGCCTGAACTGGCGGAGACCCTGAAGGCGCACGGCGCTCACCACTACAGCATTTTTCTGGATGAAAAACGCAATTTGCTGTTCGGGTATGTGGAGATTGAATCAGAAGAAAGATGGAACGCCGTGGCGAAGACAGAAATCTGCCAGCAATGGTGGAAACATATGGCAGACGTGATGCCTGCCAATGCCGATAACAGCCCGATCAGCAGCGATCTTAAGCCGGTCTTTTACCTCGATTAACCCGCTGTTCCCCGCTTTTTCCCTGCGCGGTGGACTGACCGTTTTTACCCTGAGCCGGTCTGGCCGCCGCCGGTTTTTTACCTGCACGGAATTCTGTAGGTTTGCCTTTTCCTGTCGCCGGATTTTGCGCTTTGGATCCGGTGAAACGCGTCGCAGCCGGTTTGTCTTTCCCGGAACGTGATGGCGTAAATTTCGGATCAAAGCCGTCCGGCGGCACCAGGCAATCCGGCCGGATGCCGATCAGGCGGCGCATGCCCATCGCTGTCAGCGCTTCGCGTATCACCGGCCAGTTCACCGGATCGTGATAGCGCAGCAACGCTTTATGCAACCGGCGCTGACGATCGCCTTTCGGCACCACCACGTCCTCACTTTTGTAATCCACCTTGCCGAGCGGATTTTTGCCGCTGTAATACATGGTAGTCGCGCTGGCGAGCGGTGACGGATAGAAGTTCTGCACCTGATCCAGCCGGAAGCGGTTCTTCTTCAGCCACAGCGCCAGATTGATCATATCTTCCGTGCGTGTCCCCGGATGGGCGGAGATGAAATACGGGATCAGATACTGCTCTTTTCCGGCCTGTTTGGAATAGCTGTCGAACAGCTCCTTGAACCGGTAATAACTGCCCATTCCCGGTTTCATCATTTTCGACAACGGCCCGGTTTCGGTGTGCTCCGGCGCAATTTTCAGATAACCGCCTACGTGATGTTCGGCCAGCTCCTTGATATAACGCGGATCTTCCACCGCCAGATCGTAACGCACGCCGGAGGCGATCAGGATTTTCTTGATGCCTTTCAGGCTGCGCGTGCGGCGGTAAAGATTGATGGTCGGCTCATGGTTGGTGTCCATGTGCGTACAGATTTCAGGATAAACGCAGGACGCGCGGCGGCAGCTTTGCTCTGCTTTTGGCGACTGGCAGCGCAACATATACATGTTCGCCGTCGGGCCACCAAGATCGGAAATCACGCCGGTAAATCCGGGCACGCTGTCGCGGATCTCTTCGATTTCACGCACGATCGACTCTTCCGAACGGCTCTGAATGATCCGCCCTTCATGTTCGGTGATCGAACAAAACGCGCAACCGCCGTAGCAACCACGCATGATGTTGATCGAAAAACGAATCATGTCATACGCAGGGATCGTGGATTTTCCGTAAGAAGGATGTGGCACGCGCTGGAACGGCAGGCCAAACACTTCATCCATTTCTTCCGTGGACAACGGGATCGCCGGGGGATTAATCCACACATAGCGATCGCCGTGTTTTTGCATCAGCGCCCGCGCACAGCCCGGATTGGTTTCGTGGTGCAGAATCCGCGAGGTGTGTGCGTACAGCACTTTGTCACCCTTCACTTTTTCGAACGACGGCAGCAGAACGTAGGTTTTCTCCCACGGCTTCGGTTTCGGCGCCCGAACGGTAATCGGCTGCGGCGCGTCCGGGTCAGGAAGTTCCCCTTCTGAGCAGGGCAAATCCTCGCCATACGGGTTCATGATTGGCTCAATTTTGCCGGGCTTATCTAGCCGCGTGGAATCCACCCCGCTCCAGCCAATCAATGCAGTTTTGCGCATCACGGCGGTATTTCGCACGTCGTGAATATCTGCAATCGGCTCCCCCGCCGCCAGCCGGTGCGCCACTTCCACCAGCGGCCGTTCGCCGTTGCCGTAAATCAGCATGTCAGCTTTGGAATCCACCAGCACCGAACGGCGCACGGTATCGGACCAGTAATCGTAATGCGCGATACGCCGCAAACTGGCTTCGATACCGCCGAGCAAAACCGGCACATCGCTGTAGGCTTCTTTGCAGCGCTGCGTGTACACCAGCGTCGCGCGATCGGGGCGTTTGCCGCCGACATTGTCCGGCGTGTACGCATCGTCGTGGCGCAATTTCCGGTCAGCGGTGTAACGGTTGATCATCGAATCCATATTTCCGGCGGTCACGCCGTAAAACAGATTCGGCTTCCCGAGCCGCATAAAATCGTCTTTATTGGTCCAGTCCGGCTGCGCGATGATCCCCACGCGGAACCCCTGCGCTTCCAGCATGCGGCCGATGATCGCCATCCCGAAACTCGGGTGGTCGACATACGCATCGCCGGTCACCACGATCACATCGCAACTGTCCCAGCCAAGTTCATCCATTTCCGCCCGGGTCATCGGGAAAAACGGCGCTGTGCCGTAGCATTCGGCCCAGTAGCGAGGGTAAGAAAACAATGTGCGATCGGGTTGGATCAGGCTGATTGGCATGTGAGGTTCTTCGTTCGACGGCAAATAATTGGCCGCAAATTATACGGGGGCTAAAATTTCGACGGGCGGGCAAATCACTCAGTTTTGATTTAGATCAGTTTTGATTTAGATCAGTTTTGTTTTGGGTGTAAAAAAGGCCTGCGTGGAACCGACAGGCCTTCATCGTTCAAATGCGGAAACTATATTTTGAGTCGTAAGTTTTTCTGAATTTCAGCGGTAAATGCCGGAAAAACACCCGCTGTTTTAGCGAATTCAGGCCACTGACTCACAACCTCGATGACTTCATCAATAATCAGATTGGCTTCTTTCTTGAAAGAAGCGGCGGGGATCAGGAGATCCTCACGCGTAAAATGATCACGCTTGCCATTCAGCGATAACTGATGGGAATTCACCCATGGCGAACCCGGTTTGTAGCTGTAAGCGATGTCAAAAGCCGGAGCAAGTTTCCATTGAAAATCTTCATTCAAAATAAAACCGAAGTTCTTTGTGTGGTCATCATGATTTCGGGCGACGATGTTAAATACCATCCGACGATACAACTCTAAAGCATCACTTTTGCTTTGACGCAGCACCCGCATGAGTGAGAACAATTGCTCGTAGCTGTAATGACCCGGCTGCTTATAATCCGCATGATCCATTGCGCAAAGCGACTGATAATGAATTTTACGGTTGCCGTCCCTGTCGAAGCGTTTCGTCATAAAATGCGCACGCTCCCCGTCAGGCAGCAACTCACAATCCGACATCGCAATCCCGGCCGCTTTTGCCATAAGATAATAAGCAAACTCCATACGCCCAAATCCCTGAGGATCACCGAAAGTCTCTTTCGACTGTGAAGATTCGACAACACCGTCAAATTTCAGCAAATAGTGTTCAAAACCTTCGGGGAGTTTGACCTGACCGCTACGGATTTCAGAACGATCTTTGTTGATGCCAATAACTGCTTTTGGCCGGGCACCGCCCGCAGAGGTTCCGACCTGCAAAATGTGGGTAAACGCGTCATTATCTGCGTCATCATTTAGCTGCTCATCGAGCCCTGCCCGTTGGTTTACCACCGATTGCGCCATCGCAACCAGGCTGTTGAGATCCAGCCTGTCGGCTTCATTTAATTCACGTTCAATGACAGGAAGATATTCCAGCGCACCCATGCCACGGATCCCGGTATAAAGCAGCCGCTCAAGCGCGGAAAAACTCGCCTTATCTTTTCCGGTTCTCGCCAGCCAGTCATCAATAACCGCATTCCCAAAGTCATCGGGTAAAGTATCCGCAAATGCGCCGGGCAAACCTTTGTAGGTTTCACGAGCCAATGCCTGAAATTGATAAACCTGAGAAGAAAGAGGCATTTTTACCGGGCTGATTTCAATGCCTCGCCGGATCCACCTTTCATCGAACTGAAAAGCACACAGGCCAGATGCGACGTCGTATGACAACGCGCCAACCAGTTCTCCCCACATTTCGACGCGGGCAACGGAGTGATTCACCATCCTAAATCTCCATTTTCAGATGTTTTGTTCGACTTTTTAGCCACCGCGCGTTGCCTTTTTTTTCCTTCTAACTTCAGCAACTCGATTGGGCTAAAGGGTGTCGGGGGCAGGAAATTTTCCAAATTTTCCAGCTTACCCAGTATGCGCAAGATTCCGATGATCACTTCAAATTTAGCTTTTCCTTTCAGTGCATTGCGGTAGCTTCCTTTTGAGATACCCAACTCTTCAAGGATAACGCGCTGAGGGATATTGGCTTCCAGACGAACCTGTTCAAGACGCTTCCCGATTTCACTGGCAATCGCTGTATCCGTCATCGCGTAAAAGTTTACTTTCGCCATTTTTCACTCACTTCACTTAGGGGACATTAAAGAGACCTTAATGAACAGTTATAGCACGTAAAGGTCATTATTATCACCTTAAAACCAGTCACAACTGTTTTTTATAAGGGACACCTGAATGTTCCTAACGTTATAAATAGCCACTTAAAGGTCACAATAATGACCATAAAAAAGCCTGCCGGTTTCCCCGCAGGCCTTTCGTTTTTATGACTTCTCAACGCAATGGCAACGTTATTTCTTCGCCAGTGCCTCGAACACTTTTTCGACGGCGACCGCGCCCGGATCTTTCACGCCTTTCAGGTTGTTGCTGCTGAGATATGAAGAGCGACCGGCATTGGCTTTCTTCATGCTGGCGGTGTCTTTTGCGCCTTTGGCCGCAGCTTTGGCGGCGCCTTTCAGCGCATCTTTTTTGCCTAATGCTTCCAGCGCAGGTTGCAGCGCGTCGATCATGGTGCGATCGCCAAGATCGGCGCCGCCATAATGTTTCATCCGCTCCAGGCCAAACAGCAGCGCTTTCGGCAACTTCTCGCCTTCCGCCACTTTTTTTCCCGCCGCCGTAAAGAAGATCGACATCAGTACGCCACTGGATCCGCCCATCACCACGGCCAGACGATCGCCGATGACGCCGAGAAGATCGGCCACATTGTTAAGCGGCAGTTTTTTACCTTTGTTCTGTTTCTGAATATCCCGCGCGCCGCTGGCAAACGTTGAACCGGTATCGCCGTCGCCCACTTTCGCATCCAGCTTATTCAGTTCATCTTCGAGGTCAGAAAGCGTCTGCGTGATGGTTTCGACAATTTTGCCAACCGCGGCGTTAGACGAGGCTTTCGCGACTTTCTTCTCGCTGATCTTCTTACCTTTTTTGGTCGCCAGTTTTTCCAGTTTCACCAGCGGCTGCCAGCCGGACGCTTCAACCTCTGCCAGTAATGCTTCTTCGATGCCACCTTTCAGCGCAATCACCGAAAGCGAGAAACCTTTCATATCCAGCGCGCTGACCAGTGACGCCGGGCCAATCAGATAACGGATTGAACCGCCGAGCGCGGAATGCACCAGCTCTTTGGTCAGCTGATTCATCTCCAGCGGCGAAACGCCACCGAGGTTGTTAACCAGCACCGCAAGTTTGTCGCTTTTCTTCACATGTTCCTGAAGCTTTCCAACCAGCGTATCAATCACTTTTTTGCTGTTCTGGGTTTTCATGGTCGACACGCCCGGCTCGCCGTGAATGCCCAAACCCAGCTCAACGTGACCGGACTCGATGCGCTGTTCTTCTTCATCCTCCCCGCCACCGGGCAGGTTACAACCGGCTGCCGCGACGCCGATACTGGCTGTCGCATCAATGGCCTGTTGGGCAATTTTGGTCACTTCTTTCAGGGATTTGCCCTGTTCAGCCGCATAACCGGCAATCTTGTGGACCAGCGCCGTGCCCGCGATGCCGCGCGGCTGTTTGTTATCCGGCAGGGAAATGTCATCAGACACCATCACCAGTTCGACGTTGTATCCCATGCTTTTGGCTTTTTCTGCTGCCAGACCAAAGTTGAGGCGGTCGCCGGTGTAGTTTTTGACAATCAGCAGGCAGCCCGATTTCCCGGTCACCGCAACAATGGCGTTGAGTACCGCATCAACGCTCGGGGAAGCAAACACTTCACCGCACACCGCCGCCGTCAGCATCCCTTTACCGACAAAACCAACGTGCGCCGGTTCATGTCCGGAACCGCCGCCGGAAATGAGCGCGACTTTTTTCTTATCCCAGTCGCGACGCACGACCACGCGGATTGCCGGATCAACGTCCAGCTTCGCCAGATTTTTGTAGGGAGAGGTCAGGATCACCCCTTCGATCACATCGTTAATCAGAGTCTTGCGGTCATTCATAAAAAATTTAGACATGCAGAGCTTTTCCTTTTAACTGTTTTCCAGGTGTGTAGAGGTAATGAAAAAGTATAGATAACCAAAAACATAACACAGGGAAAATGCGCGAAGGGAGCGGGAAAGGCGGTTTCCCGCCTTTTCAGAAATGAGGTAAAGCCGGGAAATACCTTAAGCCGTTCGGATTGCATCAAGGCAGCAACTGATTGAATCCCCGGGAGCTGACATGGGTCAGTGACCGGGGTGAAAGAAGGCAGCCAACGCAGAGGCAGTGCGAAGGGCGACAGGTATTTAGTTACAAGCTAAAACTTTAATCGCCAGACCGCCAGTTGAGGTTTCACGGTACTTCGAGTTCATGTCTTTGCCGGTTTCGTACATGGTTTCGATGACTTTATCGAGGCAAACGCGCGGCTCGCTGGTGCGGCGCAGCGCCATGCGCGAGGCGTTAACGGCTTTCACCGCTGAAATCGCATTTCGCTCAATGCACGGCACCTGAACCTGTCCGGCCAGCGGATCGCAGGTCAGCCCGAGATGGTGTTCCATCGCGATTTCTGCCGCCATAAAGACCTGCGCGGTGCTGCCACCCAGAAGCTCGGTCAGACCCGCCGCCGCCATGGAACAGGCCACGCCGACTTCGCCCTGACAACCGACTTCGGCACCGGAAATCGACGCATTCATTTTGAACAGGATGCCGACGGCACCCGACGCGAGGAAGAAACGGCTGTAGGAATCGGGACTGATCGGGCGGATGAACTGATCGTAGTACGTCAGCACGGCCGGAATAATCCCGCATGCGCCATTGGTCGGCGCAGTCACCACGCGGCCACCTGCGGCATTTTCTTCATTCACTGCCATCGCGTACATGTTGATCCAGTCAACGACGCCCATCGGATCGACGTTATTTTTATCCTGCGTCACCAGAATGCGACGCAAAGCCGCCGCACGACGGTTGATTTTCATCGGCCCGGGCAATAGCCCTTCCGTATGAATACCGCGGGTGATCCCTTCGCTCATCACATTCCAGATGGCCGCAAAGTGATCGCTGATTTCGTTACGGGTATGCCCCGCCAGTTCGTTTTTCAGCATCAGCGCCGACAACGACAGGCCGGTTTCCGTACAATGTTTTTGCAAGTCACTGGCAGAACGGAACGGATACGGGCGCACTACCGGGTTTTCATCCTGCATGCCAAATTTGCTGGCTTCGACAATAAAACCGCCGCCAATGGAGTAATAGGTTTGGGTATACAGCAAATCATCGCCGTTAAACGCGCTGATGGACATGCCGTTTTCATGCAGCGGCAGATTACTGGTGTGGAAATTCATGCCAGAACCGGCCGGAAAATCCACTTCTTTCGCCCCTTTCCCCAGCATGAGACGACCGGAAGTTTCCACCTGCTGTATAAAACCGGGGATCGCATCGATATCCACATCATCTGGCATGTTGCCCGCCAGGCCCATGATAATAGCCAGATCGGTATGGTGGCCTTTACCGGTCAACGATAAAGACCCGTAAACATCGACCACCACGCGGGTGGTTCGGGAAATATGACCTGAAGCAATAAGTTCATCAGTAAATATTTTCCCGGCTTTCATCGGGCCAACAGTATGCGAACTGGAAGGGCCAATACCGATTTTGAAAATATCGAAGACGCTGATCATGGTGAACACTCCATGTAAATGATATGACGGGCGGAATAAAATAATAAACAGAAGAGAAAGGAGCGGGATATTCCCACTCCTTTGTATCTATATTTAATAAATTAACCGATCAGGCTAAAGACAATCGCAGACATGGCAATCAGACCCATAATCACCACAAACACGTTACTGATATGGCCGCTGTATTTTTTCATCGCAGGGACTTTGCGGATGGCATACATTGGCATCAGGAATAACAACATCGCAATAATCGGGCCGCCCAGCGTTTCAATCATTCCTAAAATACTTGGATTCAGCGTTGCCACTAACCAGGTAGTTAATAACATGAAGATGCCGGTATAACGGTTCAGCGCTGGCAGGGCAATTGTTTTTCCTTTACTGCGCAGTGATTTAATCACCATACCGTTGAAACCTTCACGCGCGCCCAGATAATGGCCAAGGAAGGATTTGGTAATTGCGATAAAGGCAATAAATGGCGCGATATAAGCAATCACCGGGTTAGAGAAATGATTGGCTAAATAAGACAGAATTGAAACGTTCTGTGCTTTAGCTTCCATCAGGTTTTCCGGAGACAGGCTCAGGACGCAGCTGAAGACGAAGAACATCACCGTCAGCACCATCATGATGTGGCTAAATGCCAGAATGCGGGAACATTTTTTCTCTGCGTCTTCGCCGTATTCTTTGCGCTTTGCAACAGCAAAAGAGGAGATGATCGGGGAATGGTTGAAGGAGAACACCATCACCGGAATGACCAGCCACAACGTCATCAGCATGCCGTGACCCACGCCGTTGCCGGACATAGACACGTTTTCAAACACTGACGTATTCCAGTTAGGGATCAGGTACAGCGCCAGCGCCATCAGCACCGCAACAAACGGGAAGACCAGAATGCTCATCGCTTTCACGATCATGTCCTGCCCGAAATGCACCAGTGTCATTAAGCCAAGGATCAGTATCAATGACAGTAACGCGCGCGGGGGTGCATTCATATGCATCTGATGAGTAATAAAACTCTCAACGGTATTGGTAATCGCCACGCTGTAAACTAAAAGGATGGGATAAATAGCGAAAAAATAAAGCAGGGTAATTAACTTACCGGCTGAAATACCAAAGTGTTCCTCAACGACTTCCGTAATATCTTCACCCGCATTCTTACCGGATAATACAAAGCGCGTTAATCCGCGATGAGCGAAAAAAGTCATTGGGAAGGCAAGAATTGCCATAATGATTAAAGGAATTAAACCGCCAATCCCTGCATTAATAGGAAGAAATAAAACGCCTGCACCAATTGCCGTTCCGTAGAGACCTAACATCCACATGGTGTCAGTTTTACGCCAGGAACTTACCGATTTTTTAGACAGCGTCCCGATTGTTGTATTATCCATGATTCCTCTGTACTTAATTATATAAATAATTCCGTTTTTCCCAGGTATGGTTGATGTTTTTTTACTGCACCCGTCATCGAAAAAACCATCCTGACGGCTAAAACATACCATTAATGCGGGTATGATACCTATCAGCAGCATAAAAATCTGGTTAATAGCATAGCTTTGAGATCATGGTCACGAATACCCGGAAAACACCGCCTAATATTCCTTTAAATTCCAAACCATTAACATTTCCTCTAATTTAAATTCATCAAACTGGCATTACAGCAACATCTATTTTTGTCCTATTTTGTTATCACCGTGATTATTATTTAAATAACGATTGAAATATCATCAATTCGTATTTTTTATGGGCTACCAACATCGCCATGACTGTTCAAAAAACAAACAAAACAAATAACAAATTCATTAACGCCCCTTCAGGGTGCGCAGTTTTGCTGACTTTGTGTAAAAAAATCGAAACAAAGCTGGCGTGGTTACAAGATGAAAAAAATTTCATTGACGCTTTCAGAAGTATTGCCGATAAAGTTATTCTTATTCCGGTGAAATAATTTCAACGGAAGAAACACAGAGCGACACAATGGGAAAAGCCCGATCACCTTTTTGCCAGTCACTGAATACCCACGTACGCCGTTTTTTTAAGGCCGCGTATGGTTTCGTGCTGCTGATGTTGCTTCTGACCACGCCTCTGACCCAAAGCGTCGCGCAGACCGGTGATGCACCGACTGATGAGGCGGTTGCTCAAACCGTTAACGGCATCCTCAGCTATTCACGCTGGCCAGCCGGGACCGCTTCTTCGGCTTTAACCCTTTGCATCATCCCTCCGGTGAAATATTCCGCGCAGTTAACGCCCGATGGCAGCGCATTTACCGGCAGATCGCTAAAAGTCATGACCCTTCCATTAGACAGCCCGCTGCTCACTTCACAATGTGATGCGATTTACTCCGGCAGCACGACGGTGGATCAGCAAACTGATTTACACCAGCGGCTGGAAGGCCATGCGATTTTAACTATTGGTGAACAGGATGATGCCTGCGCACTGCTGAACGCATTTTGTCTGGTGATCACCCCCCTTCATACCAGTTTCAAACTGAATCTGGACACGCTGTCCCGAAGCGGCGTGCGGGTTAATCCTGCTGTATTACAACTTGCCAGGGAAAAGGAGTGACCATGGAAAATAAAATTCCTGTTCCTGACGTAGAACAGCCCCGCCAGCGCCCGACGTTGAGCGCAGCGCTGAACAGAATCCATGTGATTGTGATTTTAACTGCCATTGGTCTGGCGGGTTTTTTGCTGACCCTGCTGGCGTTGATCGCTTTGCGCTCTCACGCCCAAAGCAATCTTGAACTGACGGCGCGTGCTATCAGTTACACAACGGAAGCCGCACTGGTGTTTAACGATCCCTCGGCGGCGCATGACTCACTGGAATTTATCGCCAAAAGAGGCGATTTCATCCAGGCGAAAATTCTGACCCCTGCGGGCGCAACGTTTACCGAGTGGCAGCGCCCGGTGAACAGCAACTGGGACAAACTCGGCCAGCTCGTCGGGCATGTCGCGTTTCCGGAGCCGATTACCCTTCCGGTGATCCACTCCGGTTCACTGATCGGCACCGTCTGGCTCGCCGGTAACGGAAGCAGCCTGATTGGCTTTTTGCTGGAAACCATACTCAGCCTGTTGGGTTGCCTGATCCTGACCGCGCTGGTTGCGCTGTATTTTTCCCGACGGATGCAAAAAGGCATCGTGGATGCACTCGGCCATATCACACGCGTCACCCATGAAGTCACCGCCAGCCGCTCATTTTATCTGCGCGTACCTTCTGCCCCGATTGTCGAGTTACACACGCTGAGCCAGGACTTCAACAGCCTGCTGACCGAGCTGGAAGCCTGGGAAAATCACATGCGAAACGAGAACGTCTCGCTGACACAAAAAGCGTTGCACGATGGATTGACTGGTCTGCATAATCGCGCGTTCTTTATTGATACGCTGAATCAATGCTTCAACCCAATGCGTCCTCCACTGTCCCTTGCTCTGCTGTTTATTGATGTCGATAACTTTAAAGATATCAACGATTCTCTCGGCCATGCAGCCGGGGACAGGGTGCTGATGGTGATTGGTGAACGGCTGGCGAAAACGCTGCGTCAGGGTGATGTGCTGGCCCGTCTGGGCGGCGATGAATTTGCCGTACTGCTCGAACCGATGATCTCTACCGCAGAAGCCGTGGCCTTTGCCGAACGTATTGTTGAGATCATGAAAACACCGATCATATTACTCAACAATAAGACGCTGGATGTTTCACTCAGCATTGGCATTGCGTTATCGCCTTCACAAGCCAACAGCGCGAAAGAACTGCTGGAAAAGGCTGACGAGGCCATGTTCCGCTCGAAAAAAATCTCCGGCAGCTGCTGGCATGTTTCTACCGGAATGCCGCTGCCTGCCGTGATAAAAGACTAAAAGGAGCTATTAGCTATGAACCCGCATAATCATTTCAACGCCGGTCTTTTCAAACGTTGGTATCAGTTTGCCGCGATGGGGTTTTGCATCCTGTTGCTGGCTGCCTGCCAGGCTAAACCGGTCGCAGGATTAACGCCTGAACAAATTACAGTCTTGCAAAAGAATGGCTTTACGCAGACCGATGCCGGTTGGGAGTTAGGGCTGGATGCCAAAGTTTTGTTTGGCAATAATCAGGATAAACTTTCCACCGAAAGTAAGCAGTCAGTGGAAAAACTGGCGGGCGAACTGCTGCATGTCGGCCTGAATAAAGTGAACCTCGATGGTCACACCGACAATTACGGTGATGCCAGCTACAACAAAGATCTGTCGCTGCGCCGCGCCAATACTGTCGCCGCCGCCTTTGCCGACGCCGGAATGCCACGCGCCAATATCCAGACGCGTGGATTAGGCCAGAGCCAGCCGGTTGCCAGCAATAAAACGCAGGCCGGACGCGCACAGAACCGCCGGGTCTCTGTGATTATTGTGGTGTAATTTAGAGTAATCCCACCAGATGCAGCGCGGCCTTGCAGTTATCCGTTCGTCGCCAGGCCAGCGCTATCTGCGTCGTTAACGTCTGCCCTGCCAGGGGCAGGCAGCGCACATTCGTTTCGTCAATCTTACTCAGTGACGCCGGCACCAGCGCATAACCAAACCCTGTCGCCACCATGCTCAGCGCCGACGTAATTTGCGGGCATTGCTGCCCGTAGCGCGGCGTAAATCCGGCTTCTTCACACGCTTGCGTCACCGCGTCGTACAACCCCGGCGATAAATCCCGCGGGAAGGTAATCATCGTATCGTGACGCAGCGCCGCCAGCCGGACCTCTTTACCCTGGCTGAGCGGATGCTTTTTCGGTAACGCCACCATCATTTCTTCAATATCCAGCACCTTGAAACTGAAGTCTTTGCTGCGTTCGCAAGGCAGACGGATAAACGCGGCGTCCATTGCGCCCTCGCCCATGGCAGTCATCAGCCCTGCCATATCCTTTTCCTGCGGTTCAAGCACCATACCCGGATATTTATCCCTAAAACGATGTAACAGCGCAAAAACCTGCGGGTTAAACGCCGTTGATGTGGCAAAGCCAATTCGCAGCGTTCCGTTCATGCCGCGCGCCACGGCGCGGGTTCGCTCAAGGGCGGCGTCGGTGAGTTTGATAATGGTCAGGGCATCGCCGTACAGCACTTTCCCGGCCTCGGTCAGTTCCACACTGCGGGTGAGTCGTTTGAGTAAAGGGGTTCCGATTTCATGTTCGAGCCGCTGGATTTGCTGGCTCAGAGGAGGCTGGGAAATCCCCAGTTGTTCGGCAGCACGGGTGAAGTGGCCCGTCTCTGCTACCGCGACAAAATAGCGCAGATGACGAAGTTCCATATCAAAAACGTCTCAAAGTGAACACCTCCTCATATTGGAACTTCAGGCTGAATCGCGTCAACCTTTAGTTAGAAAAGTTAACGATTCGACCGGAGATCCCTGCATGAAAAACCATTCTGATTCCTGCTCCTGCGTCGCGGAACTCGCCCGCAGTGCATCGGTGTTTAAACAACAGCATCCAGACCGCGTTCTGTATCAGTCATCGCTGATGAGTGCGCTGCTGAGCGGCGTGTATGAAGGCGAAACCACCATGGCCGACCTGCTGGAGCACGGCGATTTTGGCCTCGGAACCTTCAACCATCTCGACGGAGAGCTGATTGCTTTTAACAGCAATATCTTCCAGTTGCGCGGCGATGGCAGTGCACGACGCGCCCGTCCGGAACAAAAAACCCCGTTCGCGGTAATGACATTCTTTAACCCGACTAATGAATATGCCATCAGCAAACCGCATTCCCGCGAGCAGATCCACAATGTGATAGACCGCGCCGTTGCCAGCCAAAACACCTTCTGCGCACTGCGCATCGACGGTGAGTTTAGCCGCGTTGAGACGCGTACCGTGCCGGAACAACAGCGTCCGTATAAGCCGATGCTGGAAGCCATCGAAGCCCAGCCGACCTTTCACATCGAGCACAGCCAGGGCGTGCTGATTGGATTCCTGACTCCGGCGTATATGCAGGGCATCAATGTAGCGGGTTATCACGAGCATTTTATCAATCAGGAACGCAGCAGTGGCGGCCACGTTCTGGATTATCAGGTTGAGAGCGGCGTGCTGACCTTCGGCACCGTTGAAAAGCTGCTGATCGACTTCCCGCAGGACAGCGACTTCCTGCACGCTAATTTAAATCCCGACGATTTAAACGATGCTATTCAGTCTGTTGAGAGTTAACCGCCCGCAGGTAAAAGGAAAACACCATGAAAAACTCAGACCCTAAAATTGAATGGAAATGCGGTGCAGATCTGGTGGTCGCTCAGCTTGAAGCGCAGGGCGTAAAACACGTATTCGGCATTCCCGGCGCGAAAATCGACCGCGTATTTGATTCGCTGATCGACTCCACCATCACCACTATTCCTGTCCGCCACGAAGCCAACGCCGCCTTTATGGCCGGTGCCGTCGGCCGCCTGACCGGCAAAGCGGGCGTCGCGCTGGTGACGTCCGGCCCCGGCTGCTCGAACCTCATCACCGGCGTCGCCACGGCGACATCAGAAGGCGATCCGCTGGTTGCTCTCGGTGGTGCGGTAAAACGTGCCGACCATGTAAAGCAGGTTCACCAGACGATGGACACCGTCGCGATGTTCCGCCCGGTAACCAAATATTCTGCGGAAGTGACCTCGTCTTCCGCGCTGGCCGAAGTGCTGGCAAACGGCTTTCGCGCCGCCGAGTTCGGGCGTCCGGGCGCGGCGTTCATCAGCCTGCCGATGGATATCGTCAATGACCCCGCCAGCGGCAAACTGCTGACATCGCAGCCCCCCGTGCTGGGCAGCGCGCCGCACGACGCCATTTTGCAGGTCGCGCGTCTGTTAAAACAGGCCAAAAACCCGGTATTGCTGCTCGGCCTGATGGCCAGCCAGCCGCGTAACGCCGAGGCCATCCGCCGGCTGCTGCATAAAAGTGATTTGCCGGTCACCAGCACCTATCAGGCCGCCGGGGTTATCGATCAGGCATCGTTCCACCGGTTCGCCGGGCGCGTGGGTTTGTTCAATAATCAGGCCGGTGACCGCCTGCTGCGCAATGCCGATTTAGTGATCACCATCGGCTACAGCCCGGTCGAGTACGAACCGGCGCAGTGGTATAACGAAAATGCCGAGCTGGTGCATATCGACGTGATGCCCGCCGAAACGGACAGCGAATACCTGCCGGATGTCGAGCTGGTGGGCGACATCGCCGACACGCTCGACCTGCTGACGGAACAAATCCAGCAGCATTTTGTGCTGAGCACGTCGTCCATCGCGATCCTGGAAGACCGCCGCCAGCAACGCGAGCTGCTGGATCAAAAAGGCCGGAGCCTGAACCAGTTCGCCATCCACCCGCTGCGCCTGGTGCGCGCGATGCAGGACATCGTCAACAGCGACGTCACGTTATGCGTTGACATGGGCAGTTTCCACATCTGGATCGCCCGTTACCTTTACAGCTTCCGCGCGCGTCAGGTGCTGATCTCCAACGGCCAGCAGACCATGGGCGTCGCGTTGCCGTGGGCGATTGGCGCCGCGCTGGTCAATCCCGGCCGCAAAGTGGTGTCCGTTTCCGGCGACGGCGGTTTTATGCAGTCAAGCATGGAACTGGAAACCGCCGTCCGGCTGGGCGTGAATTTGCTGCACATCATCTGGGTCGATGAGGCTTACAACATGGTCGCCATCCAGGAGGAGAAAAAATATCAACGCACCTCCGGCATCCAGTTCGGCCCGATAGATTTCAAAGCCTACGCTGACGCGTTCGGCGCGAAAGGTTTCTCCGTCACCTCCGCCGAAACCCTGGAAAGCACCCTCCGCGCCGCGATGGACGTACAAGGCCCCGCCGTCGTCGCCGTCCCCGTGGACTACAGTGACAATGCGTTGCTGATGGGGCAGTTGGAGATGGGGGCGATGTTTTAGGGGGTAATTCTTACGATGGTAAGGCGCAGAAATGCGCCTAAAACATTGAAATGACGTAAGTGGTACATGTAAATTGGTAGGCATTACGATAAATTACTCAGCACTATGCTGACTTAAACTGTGGTGCCACTAAATGAGCACAAATTTTGAAGAAGCGCTAAAAGAAATTAATTTTGCAGAAGAAGTCCGAAAATTTATTGAACAAGCCAAAACTGGAAGCTTGAAAATCAAGGATCTTTATTCTGATCTGGTTTGCTCTTTTAAATTGAAAGTAAGTTTCGGGCAGGGCAACCAAGCGGAAGTACCTTGGATAGCGTTTCTGGGTAAAGGGCAGGAAGTTTCAAATGGCATTTATCCAGTTTTCCTTTATTACAAAGCACACGATTATCTAGTTCTGAGCTATGGCGTGAGTGAAACCAATCATCCTAAAAATAATTGGCATGAAGAAATAATAAAAAACGGAACTGTATCTGCACATATGAAAGAAAAAGGATTTACCATAAAACGCTATGGTTCATCTTATGTAGCAGCAGTTTATGAAAATATTTCTAAGGTAGTTGGCTCACCGTCATTTGATACTCAACTCTACAGCGATTTAGGTAAAGTACTTCAAAATTACCAACTCACTTTAGAGCTTAAAAAAGAGAGTAAAGATATTCAGATAATCAAGCCCTTGGAGGATACCCCAATGTTGAATCAAATTCTCTTTGGCCCTCCGGGCACGGGTAAAACTTATGCAACTATTGGTACAGCACTTAACATCCTGGATGAGAAATTTTTAGAATTAAATCGAGATGATAGAGTCGCTCAAAAAACGCATTTTGAAAATCTTAGAGAGAATGGGTATATTAGTTTTGTTACCTTTCATCAAAGTTTTACTTATGAAGACTTTGTTGAAGGGCTAAGACCATCAATTGGGGAAGCGAAACAACTGGAGTATCACGTTGAACCTGGTATTTTTAAAAGCATTTGCATAAACGCAGCAAAAAAACCTTCACAACCCTTTGTTTTAATCATAGATGAAATCAACAGAGGAAATGTTTCTCGCATTTTTGGTGAGCTGATTACTTTAATCGAAGTTTCTAAAAGGAAGGGGGAAGAAGAAGAACTTGTCACTAAACTTCCGTATTCAAAGGAAGAATTTAGTGTTCCCAATAATGTTTATATTATCGGCACAATGAACACTGCAGACCGTTCTCTTTCCGGTTTGGATATTGCGTTAAGGCGCAGGTTTATTTTTCGAGAAACCCCGCCGAATCCTGATTTACTCGATGAAATTAGCATTGAAGGTATTAATATCGGCACAATTCTAAGAACAATGAACAGTCGTATTGAAGTACTGCTTAATGCTGATCATTGCTTAGGCCATGCTTACTTTTTACCTTTAAAGAAAAAACCAACACTTACACATTTAGCCTCTATTTTTCGTGACCAAATAATTCCTCTCTTGCAAGAATACTTCTTTGAAGACTGGCAAAAAATTCGTTGGATCCTCAATGATCACCGCAAGAAGAATAATTTTTGCTTTATTTCCCCTTCGCAATGGGACGACTCACTATTTGGCCCAGATGTCACTGAACCGATGAAGGGGAATGTCTATAAAATTAATGAATTGAATTTCTCTCACGTTGAAAGTTATCTCGGCATTATTGATGTTAATCTTGCGCCAGCAAAAGAAAGTGAAACACTTTTACAAGAGAGTGGCGAATAATGCTAGCCATTACCGTTAGAGAATTTGCCAGGCTAACGACATCTAGTATTGTATCAACTCTAGATCGCGCCCAAATACCGTCAAGTGCTTTTGACTATTTATGTAAACTCGCATCTTCGTTTAATACCGGTACAGCCTTGTTACAAGTCGAAGACCGAGCATGGTTAAAGCTCGATAATTACGTGGGTGTAATCGAAACCCCTTGTGGAACGCGTATTGAAATTTTACCTAAAAGCTTTATGGATGAAGACTGCATTTATAAGGCGAGAAAGCTCCTACGTAAAATGATTGAAGCATCTTTCGATCTTCCTACTCGCCAAGTTGGTGAAACCTCGTTGGAGATTTTTAATGCACCACTTACTGAGTGGGTAATGGAGAGGTTTGTAGATTCCTTTAATTCGCTGATTAAAAGAGGATTACGTGCTCATTACCAGCGGATAGATGAGGAACAGTTTTACCTTAAAGGGCAGATTAATTTCTCAGCTCAAATGAGACAATCTCCAAGCCAACAGCATAAATTTCAAATCCGTCACGACATATTTACTTTTGATCGTGCAGAAAACCGCCTTTTGAAATTAGCTTTATTACGTGTATCTAAAACAACTAGACAATCGACCACGTGGCGCTTGAGTCAGGATTTACTTTCACTATTGAACGAAGTGCCAACGAGTTCAGCAATAAATAGAGATCTCAGCGCATGGCGTAATGATCGCCTAATGAATGACTATAAAGATGTTAAACCATGGTGTGAGCTAGTGTTAGGTGAGCATATGCCGACGTCGATCTTAGGCGAATGGAGAGGCATTAGCTTGCTTTACCCAATGGAAAAACTTTTCGAACGCTACGTTGTTAAGTGGCTTAGAAAAAATCTTCAAAGTGACGCAATTCTCTATGCTCCGATAAAAAACAAATACCTTTGCTCACAGCTGGAGTCCCCGATATTTCGCCTTGAACCGGATATTTTCATCGAGTTTGAGGGTGAAAAATGGCTATTGGATACAAAATGGAAACGCTTAAATAGTGATGATAGAGCAAGTAAATACGGTCTCAGCCAAAGCGATTTTTATCAGCTATTCGCTTATGGGCACAAGTATCTAAATGGCCAGGGACATATGTTTTTGGTTTATCCTTTAACCTCTTCTTTCAAGAGGCCGCTGCCCCCATTTTCATTTAGTGACACGCTTAAACTTAGTGCGATTCCTTTCGATATTGAAAATGACTTACTCCTCATTGACGAAGAGTCGTTTCCATCCGTTGCTGAATAATGCAACAAATAGCGAGATTTCATGTTTTTCCAAGACATCTCGCAAGAACGAAAACTGCCTAAAAATTCCTCTTACTGTATAAATCCCCATGATGTAGTCTCTCCTCACTGCGGCAAAACCCGCAGTCAGAATTAGCGTTCTGTCATTTTCTGGTACCGCCAACTCTATGAAAATAGGGTAAATGTGGTACGGTCTGCACTCACCCAAATTATGGTGGCTCAGGCAGTGGCTTTTTCGAAAGCACCGGATCCAGAAAACCGGTAACGCTAACGCTGTTTGAGCTACCACCATGGGTTTAGCGTCTCCAGTGGTAGCAAACTCACTATTTTCTGGAGTCACCGAAATGGAATTTTATACTACCGCTCTGCTCAACACCTCCGCACCGGAGGCAGCCCATGTCTGATCTTTATGACAATACACAGCTGGAACTCGAAGAGATCGTCGATCAATGCCGTGCACTGGCTTATGCCATCGTGACGCTGGATAACGTGCAGGCCAAAGACTTACTGGGCTTTATTCTCTGTGAGCGATTAGAGGTGCTGAATCTGGCATTGGAACTGCCGTTTACCGATGATGACATCGTCGCAGAGGAAGCAACGCTGGCGGCATAACGCTGAGGTTCAGGGCATAAAAAAGCCAGCGCATTTCGGCGCTGGCAATTGAAAACACGAGGCAATCGGTAATTAGAAATCGTAGAACACGGTAACCCAGGTCTGATCCGGTTCGCCGTCGGTAGAATGCGCCAGTGTGCGTTCTACATAAACTGACAGGCCGTAACCGATCGTGGTGCCCGCACCGAAATAGGTGTGGTTTGCATGGAAATCTTCGCCGCCTTTCAGTTGCAGGGAATCGGCTGCAACGTAAGGTTGAATAGATTTCAGGAATGGCTTATCGATATTAAAGGTATAACCGACAAAACCTTCCACACCGTAACCGCTGCCGGCAAAGTAGTGATCAACCGGATTTGTGCGCGTGCTTGGCACGAAATCTTTGTAATAACTGCCGGTACCCACGATGTACCAGTTATTTGGCTGCCAGGTTAATGCAGTACCAGACAACTGCTGGTGATAATCTTTTTCATTGTATTGACTATCTTTAACCGTCGCATCGGTCAGGCTGTATGCCGCACTCCAGACTAAATCCTTGGTAAGCTTATAATCGAAACCTAAACCACCACCATTATTGCGACGGTAATGCTGACCTTCACCCGCCTGAATTTCGTCTTCCGGCAGCAAATAGTTTGCATATAACGTCAGAGGACCAAAGTCATTGGTATATTTAATACTGTTTTTAGGTTTATTGGCACCATCGTAGTTACCGTTAATACCAATGCCCGTACCGCCTGCGTGACCATCGTTATCCCAGACGTCGCTTTTAATCCCGACGACGGAATAATAAATCCCGTACTGGTGGCCGTAGGTTAATGTGCCGTAACGGTCGTCTTTAAACCCGGCATATAACTGACGCTGAGTATCGCGGCGTGAGCCTTCTTCATAGTGTCCGTCCATGCCCAGCAGGTGCGCCATGTCCACACCCAGCTCGTAGTAAGCGATGATGGAGGTGTCTTGCGTCAGTTTATAATCACCACGGAAACGGAAACGCGTGCCGCCGTCATGGCCATTCTTATAATAACCCGGCTCTTCGCCGTTATTGAAAATCCACTCCGGACGGATGCTACCACCGACTTGTAAACTTAACGGCGCGAGCAAAGAGTTGCTCTGAGGATTTTTATCTAAAACAGTAATCTCGGCGTGCGCGCCTGCCGATAATGCCGACAGCACGACACCGCCAATTAACATTGACGCTTTTAAATTGCTCATTATTACCCTGTCTTTATTATTTATGTGATGTGTGTGCGGTCTTGCGCCGCGTATAAATAATTAACATAGGTATGACGGGCGACAAAGTGAAAATTAAGAAAGTTCCCTATAAGAGAAAAATATATTTAGCCCAAGGACTAAACAAAAATACTCCAAAATGTAACTCAGTGAAATACTTTATGTATTATTGATTAAATACCTATCACTATGGTGATAATGCAATCAATTGTAAATTTGCACGCCGAATTATTTGAAATATTTTATAACAATTAGCTCTCAAAAATAGCATCAATAAGTAAATCACACCAGCGTGACAATTACATTACGTGACAAACATCCGGTTTCATTATTTAGGATCCGGGGCAATTTACCGGCCTCAGAATAATATTCCGTAAAGCGTGTTACTAATTAACCAATTTCATTTTTTATCTTATTAATCACTTTCTATCAGGTAAAACACCGGGCACCTTAGGTAAAATTGCGAGACGCATTCCAGTTCTGACAACAAACCACTGTAAATAAAAACAGGTTATTTCTTTGATTCACGAACTGGCATAAAGTCATCTGGCAGCGGCAATCACCCCGCCAGTAATGGGGGCCTCGACTCACTGACAATGGAATGCTCTTCATGACCGATACCGATAACAACACTGCTTTCACCGAGAACTCAATTACCACTTTTTGCTCACTCATTGCCGGGCTGGATTTCAGTCATTTTGAAGAAGCTCAGCTTTACGATCTCATCGCCCTGACGTCAGAGTCTGCCGGAGGGTTATGCCAGGGTTTGTTATGCTTAAGCGAAGGGTTAGAAAACTGCGAGATATTACCGCCAGAAGGGATCCGGCAGGTCAGCGCCTATCTGAAAGCCTCAGCGCACCTGCTCCCGGTATTGTTTGAATTAAATGAACAGGCTAATCAGGGCCTGACCAGAGGAAAGAAAATTACAGCTTATCCGATGAACTGATACAGCCAGCGATATCCTGCATGGGAAAACAGCATTTTCCCCCTGCCGCACAGCGGATCGCTTTCCGCTGTGACGATATACCAGGAGATGCGTGCCATATTGAGTAATTTTATTATTATGAAATAAAAGTCATACCAGATTTAATTCCACAGAGAATAAGCCAGTGAAATTATATTTTATCACTCCTCTTTATCACTCTCCTGCTATAACACGAGCCTGTGACAGAGTGTGTCGCACCATGTTCATGAATTAAATAAAACCAATGAAAATACATTGCGACACAACTTGTCACGCTCATGGAGAAAATAAGATTTTTAGGAGGGATAAAATGAAAAATACTCAAACAGCTGAACTTATTCAATCATGCGAACGTGATAACACTCTGCAACTGTGGATATTACGTCTTTTTTTCCGGCTAGGTGCGCATAAACAGTTCATGACTCAGCATGGATTCAATAATCAGCCTCTGGCCGGATATCTTAATCTGACAAAATATGAAGATGAGGAGTTCAATCATCAGTTACAGCAGTCGATACTGGGGGTATTGCGTTTGCGTCATGCGGAGCTTGAACGGCAAACCCCGATGGCGAAACCTTCTGAATTTCAACAAGCATTAGAGAGCCTGGCCCGACGAATTGGGCTCAGCCCGGCTGAAAGCTTAATTCTGGAATTCACTTTGCAGCTTCATCAGGAGCAACTGCTAGATGATGCCGCTGATTACCTTGGCGCAATGACTTCAGCCAGAGTTTACAGGGCTCTGGCTGCAATACTGGATCTCACGGAGGACGATGTCCGCTTCGCATTAGGGCCGTTGAGTGTATTAACAAAAACCGGTCTCGTGAATCTGGAAACTAATGGCGCTTATACGTTACGCAATAAGCTCGAGCCATTTTCTCCGACATTTTCTGAGCGTCTGTCTGCGGGTGAAACCGATCCAGCCAGGCTACTGGGGGGGATGATTTCCCGGTGCGAACCTGCACATCTCAAATTAGAAGATTACCAGCATATTCCGGCAGTCAATATGATGAGGCAGTGGCTTCATTATGCTTTTCAATCCAGCCGCGTCGGTGTGAATATCCTGATTTATGGGCAACCGGGAACGGGTAAAAGCCAGCTCTGCCGGCTGCTGGCCGAAGAGTTAAACAGCGAGATTTATGAAGTTACCAGCGAAAATGAAGCCGCGAGGCCCATCGGTGGCAGCCGTCGCCTGCGCGCATGGCGGGCGGCGCAACGATTTTTTGGCGGGGAAAAAACACTCATCCTGCTCGACGAAGCGGAAGACGTTTTTAATGAATGCCCGGGATCGCTGACAACCCTCCCCCAGCCCGTGCCAAAAGCGTGGGTTAACCGCCTGCTTGAAGAAAACAGGGTTCCTACCCTGTGGGTCTCTAATGAGATCCGCGAAATGGACCCTGCTTACATCCGCCGGTTTGATATCGTTTTAGAATTAACCGCCCCTCCCCGGGCACAGCGGGAAACTATTCTGCTTGAGGCTTGTGGTGCAACACTCTCGAATAATGACATTTCACAACTTGCCAACATCCCATATCTGGCCCCTGCCGTTGTAAAACGGGCCGGAACCATTTTGCACTCCCTCAAAGATAAACTGGATGAAGAGAAGCATGCTCACTATTTAATGTTTTTAATTAACAGCACTCTAAAGGCACAGGGACATTTGCCGATAAAGCTAAAAACTAAAGTCAAATCACCTGGATTTTATGACATGGCATTCATTAACAGTGACTGCCCGCTGGGTGAAATTGCCGCTACCTTGTCGCCCGCTGATTCAGCCCGCTTTTGTCTTTATGGCCCCCCGGGTACAGGTAAAACCGCCTGGGCTTACTGGCTGGCCGAACAGTTGAAGCTCCCTGTGATTGAAAAAAAAGCATCGCAGCTTTTCGGCCGGTATGTCGGTGAAAGCGAGCAGAATATTGCTGCGGCTTTTGAGCAGGCCTGGCGGGATAACGCCGTGCTGCTCATTGATGAGGTGGACAGTTTTCTCACCGCACGGGAAGAGTGCCGGCAAAGTTGGGAGGTCAGCTGCGTCAATGAAATGCTCAGCCAGATGGAACATTTCGACGGGATTTTCATTACCACAACGAACCGGTTCGATGTGCTGGATGCAGCGGCATTACGCCGTTTCGACCTGAAAGTTCGTTTTAATTTTATGGCCGATGATCAGGCAGTTGCGCTGCTGAATCTTTATTGCAAACAACTGAAACTCGGAGAACCTTCACCTTCGGCTATCAATGAACTAGCGAGATTGTCATTGCTGACGCCTGGGGATTTTTTCGTCGTATCACGCCAACATACATTTAAACCACTGACATCCGCGAACGCATTTGTGAACGCTTTGAAAGCGGAATGCCGTGTAAAAAAACGAGAAGATGTCGCAATTGGGTTTATGCATTAATCAGTTTCGTGTGGACCGAAAAGGGAATAAATCATGGCCAAACGACCAGAAACAATAGAAACAACACTGCTCGCTCTTGAGTTATTACGACGAATTCCGCGCGGCAGGAAAACCACCGCCAAAGAATTGCATGAACAACTACTTCATGCGGGAATTGAGCGCGATTTACGCACCATCCAGCGTCATCTGGAAATGCTCTGCACTCATTTTGATATTGAGTGCGACTTACGCAGTCGCCCCTATGGATATCGCTGGCTAGAGGGATCAAAAGGCGTTTCCCTTCCCATGCTAACGCCGCAGGAATCTCTGATTCTGGCCATGGCCGAGGCACACCTTAAGCCGATTCTGCCCAGCCGGTTGATAAGATCAATGACGGGCTTTTTTACTCAGGCTCATCGTAATCTCCACGACAGCGCAACCGGCCGGCTCGAAGCAGAGTGGCCGGACAAGGTCAGGGTCGTGGCAACCAGCCAGCCTTTGCTGCCGCCACCTATAGCAGAAGGTATTTTTGAATCGGTAAGCGAAGCGCTCTATCTCAACCGCTGGCTGAAGATCACCTACCGTAATGCGAGTGGTAAAGAGAGTGAAAACTCGGTGATGCCGCTGGGCCTGGCCCAGCAGGGCCCCCGCCTGTATCTGGTCTGCCGCTTTGAAGGGTATAACAACGAACGGAGTCTGGCGCTAAATCGTATTCTGGCAGCCAGCATCAGCACATTCACTTTTGTGCGCCCCGCCGAATTTAACCTGAAAAAGTATGATGATGATGGTCGCTTCGGCTTTGGTGAGGGTCATCAGGTATATCTGACGTTTGAAATTGACCGCACCGCCGGATTCCATCTGATTGAATCACCGCTTTCGTTGGATCAAACCCATCGGGAAATAGGCAATCAACGCCTGGAATTCTCTGCCACAGTAGTAGACAGCGCCATGCTGAAGTGGTTTTTAGCCGCCTTTGGGGAAGCCGTCAGTAACGTTCAACGGCAGCCGGTTGTGGAAGGGAATGCCACAGAATGAGTCTGAACAACATTACCTGGGGTCTTTGCGCACCTGCAACCGTCCCTTCCGTCAGAAGAACGCGCACCTTGCAACTTAGCGAAATTGTTGCACGCTTCCATCATCGGGCTGTGCCGGGTTTGGGCGGCGTCTGGTTTGGGCGCCAGCTGATGATGGCGTTACAGGGTGTGGCGATAGCCTGCCAGATGGGTAAGGACGTCAGCAATATCGAAGCCGCAAATGCCATTGAAGCGCTTTGCTGCTGGCAGGGCTTTCAGGAGGATGAGGGGAAGAACGGGGATCGTCGCCTGCGTGGCATCCGAAAGATCCGCGCATTAAAATTTAACAGTTTGACCTTCAGCGCCGCCAGAAGGCGCGCTTTCTACGTCACCATACCGATGCGCATGAGTACGATTGAAGCACTGCCCGCCCTGGGATTTGTTCACGCTCAGCGTAACTTTAACGCCTTTCAGTGTAGCCAGGCGGGCGAACAACTTGTCAGGCTTGAAGCGCCGCAAATGGCTGAGCTGAAAAAATGGATCAGCTCACCTGACAGAAAGCCGCCAAAAACCATCAATTCGCCATTAATCCCCTTATCGCAAGATGCCTGTTTGCTGATACGAAATCAGCTGGAAAATGCCGGCAACGACGAGGATAGCAAGCGTCGCAGGGACGCCCTGCTCTGGATGGATCGCCTGCGCCAGTCCCCGCCTGAACCATTGAGCTGGAAAGATCGCCCTGACGAAATTTCATCCGTTCACTGGCACGATTTGCAGGCAGGTGCCTGTTTCTTTAAAGCACAAAACGCGGCACTGGGATTGCTGGATCTTCTCGAATATGACATGTCTCAGCGTGGTCCTGGCCCTGTTCTCTCCTTGCATCAGGAAATTCCACTGGCGATCGGTGACGCGGCTGAAAAGCTGAGGCTTTACGCGCAAGCGTTTTTGGATCTGCAGCACAGTGATGCAGCTGCAAACCAGTTTTGCAGCGAATGTACCCTGGAACCTGTGGCGCTATTGCGCGCACTGGTCAGCCGTGACGGTCATATTCTCAAGCTAAAGGGCGACCTGATTGAACCGGGCCCGGCCTTTAATAGCGGGGTCTCTCAGTCCGCTCAGAACACCGAGGATGAAGAACAACATGCCGCAGGAGCCTCTGATTTCTGGCCTGCAGAAATATCGTGGCGGATCCACAACCTGTTCCTGCTCAACCTTGATCTACATGGAAAACTGGCGGACTGGCTTAAAAAGGCGATGAATAATGGCTGATTTCTCAAAACTGCCCCCTTCCCTGGCCGACTATTTTGATGCACCTGAGGGTTATAAGGGGCATTTTGGCTGGCTGTGTGGTTATTCAGCAACGGATGACTTTCTGGAAAATGCAGTGGATCGCTTTAGCTGCCTTAATCAGGCTACGCGGGCTCATCACGGGCAGATAAAACTGGCTCTCTTTCTTGATGCCGGAAATAAACCCATCACCACCGTTGATGTCCCCGGCGTATTACATTGCCAGATGAAGTCAGCACCACCGTTGAATTTACTTCATGCGAAAGTCGCTCTCCTGGGATTTAAGCCTGACCAACCGGAAGATGCATGGCGATTACGGCTGGTCGTCAGCACCGGAAACTGGACAAAAGAGACACTGACGGAAAGCCTTGATTTGGTCTGGTGTCTGGATCTCTCCAGTGATGCGCTGGATAACGTCACCGGGGATATTCAACAAAGTTGTGCGGATTTTCGTGCCGCGCAAAATTTATTTGAGGAGATCGCCTCCTGGTGTGACACCAGCCTATTGTCATTAGAAATAAACGACCGGCTAACGACCGGAGGACTGGCGCGGTTGGATGTCAGCGCCTGGCTCAACCTATGCCGACAATATGCCCGCGGCAAACCCCGTCTGGTCGACAACCGTAAAAGGTCACTCTTTAATCAGTTGAAATCCTGGCTGGAACAGCCTGATGTCGCTGGAAAGAGAAATTATCTTGCGATGGGATCCGGTTTCTATGAAGGGGGAAAAGGCGATAAACCATTGGTGCCACAAAAAATTGTCCAGCTTTTACAGGACGACAATTTATTAACAAAAAAACCGGAAATTGATCTCTATGTTAATCCTGAGGCTTGTCAGGCGGTTGCCAGTAATGTGGCAACGCTCAGAGAGCAACATATCACTGTCAGACCCCCCTCTCAGTTGGCAAAAACTGAACGCACCCTGCATGCCAAATTTATATTCAGTGCTAACTACCGCAATGTCAGCGACACGCTGACCCAGTGCTGGCTTTATATGGGCTCCGGAAACCTTACCGGACCTGGCTTTATGCAGCGAATGAAAACCGGCACGGGCAACCTGGAAGCCGGTGTGTTCTTTTCACCGGAACGGCTGGCGAGAACCCCTGCAGGGAACCAGGCACCCGAAGAAACCCTGACATGGCTGCTACCCATCCAGTCAGAGATTGATTGTGATGCTCTGCAAACGCCCATTCAGGCGGGACAGGAGATGGAGGAACGCGCTCCCCAATTTGCACCGTCCATAACCTGGCTCAAATGGACCCCACTTGCAGACGGTCAGGGTACCCTTCATTACCCCGGATTTCCCGGGGATCACATCACCGTTCTCGCAACTGGCGGAACTTCCTGTGCCCTGGTTTTGCAGGGTTTTCTATGGCAGGGCGAAATGCCGCGCTGGGTGGACATTACCTGGCCGTCAGATAACGGGGCGCAGAGTGCAAAAATCCCCGTTATTGATGCGCTTGGCCGCATTGCGGCAACGCCTTTGCGGCCGCTCGATCTGGAAGAGGTGCTTTGGCAGCTCTCCCGGTTTCCTCACACACCCGACGTGGATTTCGCCGAAACAACCAGCATGTCGGCAACCTCAGCCGCCGGTTCTTTTGCGGTAAATTCTGACGACCAGCCGGTCTCCTCACAACCGGTCAGGCAGGTAATGGCGTTAATCGAAGGTATTGCCGGGCGTCAGACCACGCTTCCTGAAAGCCAGTGGCTTTACTGGTGCCGCAGCCTCGAGCAGGCGCTGATTCAGGCAAGCGACAACGGCGATATCAGCCGCTTTATTGATCTTGGTATCAATCCACTCAGCCCGCTGAGAGAAGCCCCTTTCCGGCCGGAGTACGCCGAGGACGATCAGAGCGATAAAGGACAGGATTATCTGCAGATGCTGATGCGTATTGAACAAGCATGGGGTGTTGATTCACTGGACCATTTCAGGGGAGCGTAAATGAAGAATAACTTTCAGGGCTGGCCTGTCGTTACTAAGTTACTGCGCGAACGGGTTGCGCAGGAACAGGTAGCGCTTAATGCCGGGCAAAAAGCCGCCTTGCTGGCGATTGCCGATCGCATTGAACATCATGGCATTATCCTGGCAGACGAAGTGGGTATGGGAAAAACCCGCATCGCCGCGGTGCTTTCCCGCTGCGTTATTGCGGCAGGCGGCCGAGTCGCCGTTTTGATTCCGGGTGGGCTGGCGGCCAACTGGCGCGAGGAGCTGAAAACGGCAGGGGTCACCCCTTCAGCACCGCTGCTTAGCCTCAGGCAATATATGAGTGCCTGGGGAACGGAGACGCCGCCCGCCTCCTGGTTTGAGGAAGATTGTCTGATTGTTTCCCACGCTATGGCTAACTGGCGGTTGGGCGAAAATAGTCATCCGTGGCGCTGGGGATTACTCCCGGAACTCTGCTGGCAGTGGTCTGAAAGGTGTGATTGCCCTTCATTAACCGAGCCTTACCTCAAGCTTGCGGCTAAAAAAATCAGCGCAGCGATACGTCGTCTGCCCGCCGTACATCCAGCCAGAAAACAGATCAAATCGCTGACGCGTAAAATCGACTGGGATAAAGCCCTGTCGGATAAAGATTTTGGTGTGTATTCAACACAACGCGAACAGCTTGAAACCAGTGTGGGCCTTGGGCTCGGGACGTTTGAACTTGTTATCGTCGATGAAGCGCACAAAAGCCGGGGACAAAGCAGCAGCCTGAATCGCTTGCTGGAAAATATCATTCAGCCTGCGAGTGAAACCCGACGACTGGCCGTCAGCGCCACGCCCATTGAACTCGACAGCCAGCAATGGGCACAAATGCTGGCTCGGATTGAGGTCAGTTCTCCCGAAGCTATTCAGGCTATAGAACATTACCAGGCCGCCGTCGCAGACATCAGGGAAAACTATGCCAGCAGCCTGTCACAACAGAAGTATTACCAGGCTTCCGCTGCGTTTGAGCAGGCACTTTCCCCGTATCTGTTACGTCGTGACAAACGTGAAGACGAGTCTGTGCAGAAATTCCATCAGCACTCAACGCGTCCCTATCGTCGTAAAAAAGAGATCGTGGTGGATACCTTCGCACTGCCGATGAACTGGATACAGGCGATTTGCGCCGCCGAAGCGCTCTCGTTTGTTTCCCGGATGCACGAAGACAGCGCAGCGCAACGACTGCGACTGACGGTTGGCAACGGTCATGGTATCGCCACGCTGTTGAATACTCCGGAAGAAGGCGCGACGACGACGCCCGAAGCGGAGCAGCGGGACGTCACTGAACCAGAAACCAACACGCGCCCGGATAAGCGCCTGCAACGTGCTAAATGGTGGCAGAGCCTGCTCACTCCCATTCTGAGCACGGATGAAGAAACACCCCTCTTTACCCATCCTGCGATCCTGGCTGCGGTTGAAGCCGTGGAGGAAGTTTGCTCTCGCGATGAAAAAGTGTTGGTTTTTGGCCGGTTTACCCGACCGATGGCCGCACTGGTGAAGTTACTTAATGCACGGGAAATGCTGCGAACGCTGGAGTCAAAACAGGATTACTGGCCACATGAACAGCTGCCTGCATCCGAGTGGCAGGCCGTTCAATGTGCCTGGCGCCAATTATATGACGGCGAGGCCAGCCAGGAGGCCATCAATGCACAGCTTGCCAGTCAATATAAAGAGCTTGATAACAGCCGTGTCGCATTTCGTAATAGCCTGATTTCACGGCTTGATGAGGGATTATCGGCCTGCGAAAGCCACAGTGTGAAAACACTGTTTAACGTCTTTAAGCAACGAGCCTCCCGTCGCGATGATAATGAAGATTTGATCGTCGTTGCCAGGGCCATTTATTCGCTGACCGGAACCGCTGAAGAACGGCGATCCCCTGCGCGCCTGGCAGACGTCTTTACCGATATCGTTAATGCCACGCGTGACCGGGATAACCCCGACAGTGACGAAGAAGTTGACGGGGAGAGTCAATTTGCGGAGCAACGCTGGCAAACCGTTGTGGGCTGGCTCAATGAAGAATACAGCCGTCGCGAGAGTGACTATGCGCGCCTGATGAACGGACAAACCTCGGCAGCCAGCCGCAACCTGATTAATCTGGCCTTCAACCGCCAGCACAGCCGCCCTTCTGTTCTGGTCGCTCAGTCGCTGGTCGCCAGAGAGGGACTGAACCTGCACCTGGCCTGCAGAACGGTAATCATGCTGCATCCGGAATGGAACCCTGGCGTGGCAGAGCAACAGATTGGCCGGGTCGATCGGTTGAACAGCCTCTGGCAGAAAAAGCTTGAGGAAGCACTGAGCGCGGGTAAACGCGGCGATGAATTACCGACCATAGATTTTATGCCGGTGATCTTCAAAGGCACTTACGACGAGCAGAACTGGCAAGTTCTCAACCAACGTTGGGATAACCTTCGTGCGCAATTACATGGCAACCCCTTCTCAGTCAGCACGCTTCAGGACAATGCCGGGAACCGGGAAGATATGCAGTCGGTGATTGATGCTGCACCAAACTTTTCTCCCCTGAATCAAAAAAGAAGGCCGCAATTATTTGACTGATAAAGTAGCCTGAAGGCTTTCAGGCATGTGCCGTTACTAATAATCAAATTGTGAATTTTGTTTCTGCCAGGATGCTTACAGCTGAAAACCTGGAAATATCAAAAAGTGAGGGGAGCTGGAATGGGTGTGCTCACAGAGTGTTCTCGAACGGCTTTCACTTGCACGGCAATTCTTGTCGGGTACGTCAGCGATTGAGCGCTTGATAAAGTGGCAAACGCCTGAAGAAAGACTTAAGAATAATTAAGTTATAAATATATGGGATGGATAATTTCACCATCCCAAAATATATATTTATATAAATAAAAATTGACTTTAACTAACCATCGAAGCATTTGGCACATCATAAATATGAGCAGCAAAGTGGGATTGTAGTCGATGATCGAGTAATGCCTGAAAGATATCCGCACAACACTCATCATTCACAATGATCTTTCCATTTGCATCAAATTGCAAATTAAGTCTAAGGCGATTTGCATTACCCTGTAGACTCCTCATAAAGTCAGGGTTTTTATAATAACCCTTTTGTTTAATCGCAGAGGCACGTCTTAACTGCATGGCATTATTACCAACATATCTTTTCAAAGGTTCCGCATCAGTAAAAGCTTGACTGAATTCGGCCTCATCCACTAATTCACCGAAATCAGAAATGTGTGCATTTTTATAGCTAAGAACTGACTCAAATATTTTTTTGTTCTTAATAAAAACATTCTCTTCCAAAACAAAAAAATCAAAATCCCTAGAAATATTAAATTTAGGCGTATCATCAATAGAAAGCTTGTTATTTTTGTAAACAATATTCTTAAATCCTTTGCTTTTTTTAGTGCTCCAAGATGAATCAGTCTTTTTAACACAATGTAGAACAACATCTTCTATGACTAATTTTACTGAATAGAACTCACAGTTTGAAAGCTCTTTAATGTCAGTGACTTTCTTTTCAGGTGTTTGGTTCGCAGAGACAACTGCCACTGAGACCGCTGACGTTTCTCCCGTACCTATTTGCATAAGGCTATTTTCATTATTTTGAGCTAATAAAGAATAATTAACTACTTCAGTATAGTTTTCTCTCTCATCGTCGATAAAGCCTATAAGTTCTTGCTTCAACCTTTGATCAACAGTAATCCATTTCCCTGTGAATATTGGATTCCCTTCAGAAACCCTCTTCTTAAAAATCCAAACTGATAGTTCTGCTTCTTGAATATTAAAGTTCTTGAGTGTTTCAAGCATAATTCTCATCCTTTATCAATTACAATGACAGACTGTACAGTTTCGTACTCATAGTCAGAGTTCGGATCAATACTTAGACTGGATAAAACAACGCCAGAAAATACATCCTGACTTCCTGGAAATCGATACGTGACTTCATACATTTTCCAGTTAAATACCATAAGCACTGGGTTCAATATTATCTGTCCAGATTTATATGACAACCAAAAAAGCCAGAGGAGGAATATAATAAACCCCAAAAACTTGTTGGTTTGTAAATAATCTATACTCATAAATGAAACAATATAAGGAAGAACATAATTCATTAAATCAGAAGGACAGTATTTAGAATCTATGATTTTTATCTTTTGCCCCTCAGAACCAGCAAATTTTAATGCAATCCAAGATACTAAAAAACACGTCAGACAGACAAGAAAAAAACCGATTGAAAGAAATGGCTTCTGAAGTGGGATACTGCATGTAGCAGATGTAAGGAAGTCCCAGCAAAGACCACCATTTTTTTTCTTATCATCTATATCTTGCACCAGTAAAATAGTACTTAAAGGTAAATATGATCCTAGGAATATTGCAAAAGCAAATAGTAACCTGGGGTTCATAATTTCTCCTGTAACTCTTTATAGGGCATGGAATTTTCTTTCCGATGAAGATTAGACAATAATTCATCTGTTGCATCAACGATGCTTTTCAAAAATAGATAAATTTCGTGATGAAACTCTATCCCGAATTTCTTCAAAAAAACAATGAAACTCCGACTCATTAACATTAGCAAGTTCATAATAAGCATGCTATAGATGGCGCAAACTTGGTTATTCTTAGAAAAACACTGTACCTACAAGTAGGATTATATTTTAGCCTGAACCAACATGATTTTTATCAAAAGTCAGGTTATAGAGGCGATTCACTTTATCGCGAATAGCATGCTGCGGTTCTTGACCTGCTCACCAGAAAGCCGGAGGCTGGGCAATATCGTTCTCGCCCTACGACAGGTTGACGTCTAGGATATTTGAAACGGCTTTTGGAAACCTCGGCAGGCCACCAGAGCTGATGTTCAGCATTGATCAGGCTATGCCACTACACAAGCAGGCAGTTTCATTAGTTGCTGTGGTGTTACCGGATAAAACACAGTACGACCCAACGCAGAAACTGGTGGGATAGTCCGATAGAGCGTTTCTTCAGAAGATTGAAAAGTGAATGGATACGTGAGGTTCTTTTGAAAAATGCTACAACACGGCTTAGCAGAAGTGTAATTTCTCAGGATATGGTCAAGACTCCCCACTAGCAAGAAGCCCCTATCGAACGTACAATCAAAATCCTAAAATAGCCCTTTTCGAAAAAGAATTGCTTTAACAGGACTCATAGTGAATAAACAGCAGCTTGCAGCAAAAATCTGGGAATCCGCCAACCAGATGCGTTCTAAAATTGAAGCCAACGAATACAAAGATTACATACTCGGCTTTATCTTCTACAAGTATCTAAGCGACCAGCTGGTGCAGTTTGTCACCAGACAAGGTATGACCTCCGAAGACATCAAAGCCCTCAATGAAGATGACGCCGAAAACGTTAAATACGTGCAAGGCAACCTGGGTTATTTTATTGCCTACAACAATCTGTTTTCTACATGGGTTGATCCAACATCCGAATTTGATGAATCTAACGTGCGAGATGCGCTCTCGGCCTTTAGCCGTTTGATTTCGCCAACCTACAAAAAACTGTTTGAAGGCATTTTTACCACATTAGAAACAGGTTTGAGCAAGCTGGGGGAAAGTGCGGGCAAACGCACCAAAGCCATCAGCGACTTGCTACACCTGATCAAAAGTATCCCCATGAATGGTAATCAGGGGTATGACGTACTGGGCTACATTTACGAATACCTGCTTGAGAAATTTGCAGCCAATGCGGGTAAAAAAGCCGGTGAGTTTTACACGCCTCATGAAGTCTCGGTACTCATGTCGAACATCATCGCCCACGAGTTAAAACACAAAGATACCATCAAAATTTACGACCCTACCTCCGGCTCTGGTTCGTTGCTGATCAATATCGGTGAAGCGTTCGAAAAATACGCTAAAAACAAAGACAGCATCACTTATTACGCACAAGAGTTAAAAGCCAACACCTACAACCTGACCCGTATGAACCTCATCATGCGCGGTATCAAAACCAGCAATATTAAAACCCGCAATGGCGACACCCTCGAAGAGGATTGGCCGTATTTTGATGACAGCGATCCTCAGGGCTCATACTACGCCTTACATGTCGATGCCGTAGTGTCCAACCCGCCTTACTCACAAAACTGGGACCCCAGCTTTAAGGGCAGCGATCCACGCTATTCGCGTTTTGGCCTGGCACCTAAAACCAAAGCCGATTTTGCTTTTTTACTGCACGACCTCTACCACCTAAAACCCGATGGCATTATGGCTATCGTACTGCCGCATGGTGTCCTGTTCCGTGGCGGTGAAGAAGGTAAAATTCGTGAGCAGCTCATTGAGCAGAATCACATTGATACTGTGATCGGTTTACCGGCCAATATCTTTTTTGGCACCGGCATTCCCACGGTGATTTTAGTGCTCAAACAAAAACGCCAAAACACCGATGTATTGGTGGTAGATGCCTCCAAGCACTTTATGAAAGAAGGCAAAAGCAACAAACTACAAGCCAGTGACATCAAGCGCATTACTGATGCGGTGATTAACCGCGAAAATATCGACACGTTCTCGCGGCTGGTGAGCAAACAAACCCTGGTCGACAACGGCTACAATCTCAATATACCGCGCTATGTGGATTCCTCTGCAGCGGCACAAATCTGGGATTTACACGCCACCATGCTCGGCGGTATTCCCAACAGCGAAATTGCCGAGTTAGACAATTTTTGGCAAGCTTTCCCGCCATTGCACGACACTCTGTTTACGCCAAAATCCGCCGCTTACAGTGAGCTGGCTATTGCCAAACAAGACGTTAACGCAAGCATCAGTGGGCACCCGCTAGTGTTAGCGTTTATCAGTGCCTACAACCAGGCCTTTAATGGCTTTGATGACCACCTGAACACCCAATTAATACAAAACTGGCAAAGCGTAAAGCGTAACCAACAAGAGTCGGCATTGAGTGCCGAGCTATTTACTCGCTTAGCCCCCATTGCCTTAATCGACAAATATCAAGCCTATCAATTTCTAAACAATCAATGGCAAATCATCAATGCCGATTTAGAAATGATGCAAACCGAAGGCTTTGCCGCCACCAGACAAGTTGACCCTAATATCGTCATCAAGAAGAAAGACGGCAAAGACACCGAAGTGCAAGATGGTTGGAAAGGCCACATATTGCCCTTCGATTTAGTGCAACAAACTTACCTAAGTGATGACTTACAAGCCCTGGCAGCTAAAGAAAACCGCCTGGCAGAAATCGCCAGCACGCTGGAAGAAATTTTAGAATCCCTGACTGAAGAAGAAAAAGAACAAGATACGGTCAAAGAAAGCCAAGACGGCTTTGCCAATGCCGAAGTTGGTAAGGCGGCCAAAGTCTTCCTGAAAGAACAAAAAGACAGCAAAGTTAAATTTGCTGAAGAAAGCTATGAAGCCAAAATCATTCGTGCGAACAAATTAATCGATGAAGAAAAAGCCCTGAAAAAAACGGTCAAAGATGCCGCCACTGCCCTGCACTTAAAAACCAAAATGACAATCCAAGCATTAAACGATGAGCAAGTGAACAACCTGCTGCACTTTAAATGGATTGCGCCATTAAGCACCGAACTCTCCGCCATGCCAAACGCCGTGATTAGCCAACTTACCAGCCAGGTACAAGCCCTTGCTGATAAATACGCCGTCACCTATTCGCAAGTGGCCAATGAGATCAAAACCACCGAGCAAGAACTGGCGCAGATGATGAGCGAGCTCACAGGTAATGATTTTGATTTACAGGGCTTGTCTGAACTCACCAACTTATTGAAGGGTGAATAAGATGAGTGTGGATAACAAGGTGCCAGAGATTCGTATCAAAAATTTTAGTGGGAAGTGGTATGAGGTCGCTTTATCCAGTGTTATTGATGTTCGAAGCGGAAAAGACTACAAGCATTTAGGTAAAGGCAACATACCCGTTTATGGAACAGGCGGCTATATGCTTAGTGTAGATAGTGCGTTGTCAAATGATGAAGATGCTATCGGAATTGGTAGAAAAGGAACTATTGATAAACCTTGTATTTTACGAGCCCCCTTTTGGACAGTAGATACTCTTTTTTATGCAGTGCCTTTACCTGGTTTCAATCTGGATTTTTTATTTTGTCTTTTTCAAAAAATTGAATGGAAAAAACATAATGAATCTACAGGGGTACCAAGTCTATCGAAGATCGCAATTAATAATGTGCCAGTTTATGCAACCAATGAATTAGAACAAACTGCCATCGGCAACTACTTCCAAAAGATAGACGCGCTAATCAACCAACACCAACAAAAGCATGACAAGCTCAACAGCATTAAAAAAGCCATGCTGGAAAAGATGTTCCCCAAACAAGGTGAAACCATACCAGAAATCCGCTTTAAAGGGTTTAGTGGAGAGTGGGAGGCGGTTCAGGTTGGTGATATTGCAAAAACGACAATAGGTGAATTCGTTAAACAAACGAGACAAAATCCTAATAGTCCTTATCCAGTCTTCAACGGTGGGAAGTCTTTTACGGGGCATTACGACGATTACAATAATGAAGGTGACAAAATATTAGTTAGTGCTAGAGGTGCAAACGCAGGTTTTGTGAACTATCAAAAAACTAGATTTTGGGCTGGAAATAGCTGTTACTCTATTGAGATTAATGAAAAGTCAGAGTATCACACTATTTTTGTGTATTTTTCAATTAAGCGTATACAGCATTTGTTTACTGATTTTCAGCAGGCAGCAAATATTCCATCAATATCTAAAGGCGATGTTGAGAAATTTAAAATCATGATTCCCAGTTTTAAAGAACAAACCGCCATCGGAAACTACTTCGAAAAACTCGACAACCTGATCAATCAACACCAACAACAAATTACCAAACTCAATAACATCAAGCAGGCCTGCTTAAGTAAAATGTTTGTCTAACAGGGAGTGCTATCATGACCACCTTTACAACTGAAGCGCAGTTTGAGCAGGCCTTTATTGAGGTACTCACCAACAAAGGTTGGGAGCCGGAAATACTCAAAAATAAAACCGAAGCCGATTTACTGCAAAACTGGGCAAACATTTTGTTTGAAAACAATCGCCAGCGGGACCGTTTAAACGATGTCCCGCTTACCGCGACTGAAATGCAGCAAATTATTGAGCAAATCAAAGAACTTAAAACCCCGCTCAAGCTCAACGGTTTAATTAACGGTAAAACTGTAGCGATTAAGCGCGACAACCCAGCCGATACCTTGCATATGGGCAAAGAAGTCAGCCTAAAAATATACGACCGCCAGGAAATCGCCGCAGGCCAAAGCCGTTACCAAATTGTGCAGCAACCCAAATTTGAACGCGGCAGCCCTTTGCGTAACGACAGACGCGGGGATGTGCTGCTACTGATTAACGGGATGCCGGTAATCCATGCAGAGCTAAAGCGCAGCGGCATTCCGGTTAGCCAGGCAGTAAACCAAATTGAAAAGTACAGCAAAGAGGGTGTATTTAGCGGCCTGTTTTCTCTCATTCAGGTGTTTGTGGCCATGGAGCCCAACGAGGCCAAATACTTTGCCAACCCCGGGTTAGACGGCAAGTTTAACCCCGACTATCAATTTAACTGGGCCGATTTTAATAACGAGCCCATGAACCACTGGAAAGACATTGCCTCTACCTTGCTTTCTATCCCTATGGCGCACCAGTTGATTGGCTTTTATACCGTCGCCGACGATACCGACGGCGTACTTAAGGTCATGCGCAGTTATCAGTATTACGCCGCCAATGCGATATCTGACAAAGTGGCCAAAACCAACTGGCAACAACTGGGTAGCATGGCCAATAATCCCGACCGCCTTGGAGGTTACGTATGGCATACCACGGGTTCGGGTAAAACCATGACCAGCTTTAAATCGGCGCAATTGATTGCACAATCCAAAGATGCCGATAAAGTGATTTTTCTAATGGACAGAATTGAGCTGGGCACCCAGTCGCTCGCGGAATATCGCAATTTTGCTGGTGATGGTGAAGACGTTCAAGCCACCGAAAATACGCACGTACTCATTACCAAATTAAAAAGCACCGCCCCCGCCGAGACGTTAATTGTTAGCTCTATTCAAAAAATGAGTAATATTTTTGAAACAGCGGACGATCAAGGCACGGCCACAAACTCTGCGGATATTGAAAAAATTCGCGCTAAGCGTTTGGTGTTTATTGTCGATGAGGCACACCGCTCTACCTTTGGCGATATGCTGATTATCATTAAACATACCTTTCCGCGCGCCTTATTTTTTGGTTTTACCGGTACGCCCATTCAAGAAGAAAACGAAAAAAACGGCAATACCACCAGTACCGTATTTGGCAACGAGCTGCACCGCTATAGCATTGCCGATGGCATACGCGATGGCAACGTACTCGGTTTTGACCCTTACAAAGTGCCTACTTTTAGAGACAGTGACCTAAGACAAGCGGTGGCGTTAGAACAAGCCAAAGCCAACACGGTGATGGAGGCCATGGATAACCCGGCCAAAAAGAAAAAGTTTAACCACTTTATGAAAGATGTACCTATGGCTGGTCATAAAGACGGCACAGGCAAGTACCACAAAGGCATTGAAGACCATGTGCCGAAAAGCCAATATTTAAGCGAAACTCACCAAGCCAAGGTGGTGGAAGATATTCTGCATAAATGGGATGTACTCAGCCAGGGCAATAAATTCCACGCTATTTTTGCCACTAACAGCATTGCCGAAGCCATTGACTATTACCGTCATTTAAAAGCTGCGAAACCTGAACTTAAAGTATCAGCCCTGTTTGACCCGAACATTGATAACGATGGCAGCGGTGACCGTGGCCCCACCTTTAAAGGTGATGGTCTGGACGAGATTATGGACGACTACAATAAGCGTTACGGCCAGGATTTTGATTTTGCCCGCCATGCGGCCTTCAAAAAAGATTTGGCGGCACGCCTTGCCCATAAAAAGCCCTACGAGCGCATTCATACCGAGCCTTCAAAGCAATTAGATTTACTGATCGTGGTGGATCAAATGCTTACGGGCTTTGACTCTAAATGGCTTAATACCTTGTATTTAGACAAGGTGATTAGATACCAAAACATTATTCAGGCGTTCTCACGCACCAATCGCTTATTTGGCCCGGACAAACCTCACGGTATCATTCGTTATTACCGCTACCCACACACCATGGAGCAGCATATCAATGACGCGGTAAAACTCTATTCCGGCGACAGACCTATCGGCTTATTTGTTGATAGGTTAGAAAGCAATCTAAAAGCCATGAATGAATTAGTCGTAGAAATTACCGAGCTGTTTGTCAGTACGGGTGTTGAGAACTTTGAAAAGCTGCCAGACGATATAGAAGCCTGTGCTCAATTCGCCAAATTATTTAACACCTTTAGCCAGCATCTGGAAGCGGCTAAAGTACAAGGTTTGCATTGGGAAGAGTTGGTATATTCCTTTACTGAGAATGATGTAGAACATGAGGTAACGCTGGCTATAGATGAACAAACTTACCTGAGCCTGGTCCTGCGCTATAAAGAGTTGGTCGGTAAAAGTGATGGCGGTGGCGAAGGTGGCGACGATGTGCCTTTTGATATCAGTGGTTATTTAACTGAAATAGATACCGGCAAAATCGATGCCGACTATATGAACAGCCGCTTTGATAAATTTTTAAAAGAGCTGAACCAACACCAGGACGCTGCGAGCATTGAAATCACATTAAATGAGCTACACAAGTCGTTTGCATCGCTCACCCAAAACGAGCAAAAGTACGCCAAACTCTTCTTGCACGACTTGCAGCGCGGCGATGCGCAGTTAATTGAAGGCCATACTTTCAGAGACTACATCAACACCTACAAAGATAACGCTGAAAATGCACAATTAAACGCAGTTGTTAATGCTCTTGGTTTAGATAAAGGACTGCTCGTGGCATTAATGTCTGATAGTGTTAAGGATAAGAATCTCAATGACTTTGGTCGCTTCGACGCGTTAAAAGATTCGGTAGATAAAGTGAAAGCCAAGATCTATTTCGAAAAACAAGACGGCGTAACCATCCCTCTGTTTAAACTGAATGTTCGTATTGAACAGTTTTTAAAACAGTTTATTTTTGCACAAACAGATGATTTCTTAAGCGACAGTGATGTTGTCGGCTTACCAGGTGAAATATTGGAATAACTCTCAGCGTGGGGGGTTATCAAAATGGCAATCTGGTGTTCACTCTTTGCAACTACCGATCTATTAGTTAATGGTGGCCGTTAAAGCGGCCGCCAGGCTCAATAATAAAACGACTCATCACCAGTTCTGGATCGGCATACTCCATTTTTTCGATGCCGACTGGATCGCAATTTAAATCACTTTATGCACCGCGTCATTTGTCGGCAACACCTTATGCTTCTTTATTTACCTTGGATAAACTGAATCAACTTATCGATTCCACAACGCCTTATGTATTTTACCTGTCTGGTGATAATCAGACACCAGATCGATAAACTCTTTAAAATCCGTATTCTCGACCACCAGGCGGTTGACGGATTGCCAGTCAATACTGGTTCGCTCGCGCGCTGGGATCAGAGTCTGGCTATTACTCGGATCATGCGGGTTAAGCAGGATCACGCCGATACCGTGCAATGCACACAGCATCTGCAGCTCTCTTTCTACACCACGCTGTTTGTCTTCGTTAATCTCGGTGGCAACCAGATAACCAAAGTGAGCCCAACTGGAATTACTCACTGCCTGGAAGAAACATTCCCGAACATTGCTACGGTTTAGCTGGCGTTTTACTTCAAACGACCACAGACGGGTTAAACGCCCTTCGCTATACCGTACACAGTTTTGCACAACGCTATCCCAGCCTTTATCGAGAGGTTGCAATGCAACAATATCAGGATAAAGCCAGTGGTTTGCACCAAGGCCTTTGTTGTTGCTTGAGCGCTTTTCATCGATACGGCGGCAAAGCAGTTCCTCTTCCTCTGAAAGGTACTCAATCAAAAGCGGGTAAAGGGCATGCTCAGTGAAATGCGCTGTTTCTGGCGAAGGCACAGAGGGAACATTAGCCAGCGGTTTTTCCAGAACGCTATCTGAAAGTTCACCTCCCCAATAGAATAATCGTGGTCGGGGTTTGTCCCGTGTCATTACTTGTAGGCTTTTGGATTTAGCCCGAGGCAAATCAGCGCCAATCTCAGCGGCCATTTGGCATAGGAAATCCTCATCACAGGCAAAACGTGTATTTTTTCGTTTTTCAGCCAGCTCATCAGCATATGTTTCGATGATTTTTTGTGCCAGTTGGCGAGCTGAGAACTGCTTACCAGGATTAGCCTGCAATACGTTGATAATCATTTGGGGACGACTTGTCATGGCTCCTGCCCTTAAACTTAACCTCATTACTCGGTTAATAACTTAGTTACATGCTCTTTTAAGACCTCATAGTGTAAAACCCTTGATTACCGGAACCAAGCTCACAATTACGATTTTGGCATCTAACACGGATCCACATTGGATTAATGAGTTAGACATTTCAAAAAAACACCATTTCTCCGAGGGTTAGCTTGGCTATTCCGATGTTGAAAAGCATTATTGAATCGAAAACACCAGCATCAGTTAGTTGCAGCAGATGATTTTGAGGGAGTTAATAAAAGAAACGTATGTAAATACCGAATTTAAGGCATAAAAAAAGCCACCCGTGGGTGACTTGATTTTCATACTATTGGTGCCGAAGGCCGGAATCGAACCGGCACATCTTTCGATGGTTGATTTTGAATCAACTGCGTCTACCGATTTCGCCACTTCGGCACTGAAAGTAGTATGCGGAAAACGTGGGCATTATACCCAGCCCAGCCGGTCACGCAATAGTTATCCGGCGTTGTCCGGTTTAAGTGTTGAAAAAACAGACATCAGCCGCAGGGCGGCGGGATTTTGCTGACAAAAATCTTCGGTTTGTGCTCGTTTTTCCAATGCCGATTTTTAAACTTCGCATTAGTATACAAATCACGAATAGATCTTGCCCTGTTATGGATACCGGTTTGTTGAAAAAACTCTCACTTTCGCTCCTCGCGCTGGCTTTCGCCGGTGCGCCTTTATGGAGCCACGCGCAGCCCACTGCGCGTCTGGCGTCGCAGGTCGTGGATGACCATGCAGAACACATCTTTTACGGCAGCGGTGCAATGGGAATGGCGCTGGTGGTCGTTGATAATAATCAGCAGGTTTTCCGCAGCTTTGGGGAGACCAAACCAGGGTCTGATGTGCGCCCGCGTGAAGACTCCGTAGTCCGCATAGCCTCGCTGACCAAACTCATCACCAGCGAAGTGCTGGTCAAAATGGCGCAGCAGGGCAAAGTCAGCATTAACGATCCGTTGCGTAAATATGCGCCAGCCGGTGCGCGGGTTCCTTCTTACAGCGGCACGAATCCGATCACCCTGCTAAATCTGGCAACGCACACCAGCGGCCTGCCGCGTGAACAACCCGGCGGTGCAGCACATCGCGCGGTCTTCACCTGGCCGACCAAAAGTGACCGCTGGAGCTGGCTGAGCATCGCCAAACTGACTGTGCCGCCGGGAGCCAGGGCGTCTTACTCCAATCTGGCGTTTGACCTGCTTTCCGATGCACTATCAAAAGCCGCTAATCAGCCATATACACAGTTGCTACGCGATCAGATAACCCAGCCGCTGGGAATGGTCGATACCACACTGACCCCCAACGCCAGCCAGTGCTCGCGCCTGATGGAAGGGTTGCGGCCAAGCCCGTGCCTTAACACCACTGCGGCAGCCGGCAGCGGCGGGATTTATTCCACGCCTGCCGATATGGGCCGCTGGATGCGCCAGTTCCTTGGGCAACGCACCAGCACTGCCGATATGGCGCAGAAAATGTATTACAAGCGCACGGATTTAGTCTCGCTGAAAGGGATGGACGTTCCGGGCATGGCGGATTCGCTGGGAATGGGCTGGGTGACAATGGCTCCGACACCGTTACTGCCACGCATCATCCAGAAAACCGGCGGCGGCGGTGGTTTTATTACGTATGTCGCAATGGTGCCACAGCGTGGTGTGGGTGTGTTTATTGTTGTCACCCGATCTGAGCTGACCAAGTTCAAAAACATGAGTGACGGCGTGAATGACCTTGTCGCCGATCTGGTGCGCAATAACGAAATCTGATGGCGAAAGGCCAGATTGCCGACGTAAAAAAAGCAGGCATTGCCTGCTTTTTATTTATCTGTTTCAGTGAGTTAACGCTTTCTCAGCAGTAAGAACATACTGATGACGAAGAACAGCCCGCTTGGCAACAACGCGCCCAGGATCGGCGGAATGTTATATACCAGGCTTAACGGGCCGAATATCTGATCGAGCACGTAGAACAGGAAGCCGAAGCAAATACCCGTCACCACGCGCCCCCCCATTGGGACGCTTCGCAAAGGCCCGAAAATGAATGACAGCGCCATCAGCATCATTACCGCAACTGATAATGGAGAGAAGATTTTACTCCACATGTTCAGCTGGTACCGTTTTGCTTCCTGGCCGCTCTGCTTCAGATACTTCACGTAATTATGCAGACCGCTTATCGATAACGCGTCCGGGTCGAGGGCCACAACGCCCAGTTTGTCCGGCGTCAGATTGGTTTTCCACACACCCGTCAGGGTCTGCGAACCCGTGATCTGCAGATTGTCCGTCAGGTCAGATTCATCCACCTGAGAGAGCTTCCACTCACCGCCATCAAAGGTGGCAGAGGAAGCGTAACGGACGGACTGCAGCTTATTATCCTGATTGAAATGGTAGATGTTGACGCCCGTCAGCTCTTTCTCGCCCGCCACGCGTTCAATGTAGATGAAGTCGTGGCCGTCTTTCGCCCACAAACCGTTTTGTGTGGAAAGCAGCGAACCGCCGTACATCTGCTGCGCACGATAGTTACGGGCCATCTGTTCGCCCTGCGGGGCAACCCATTCACCAATCGCCATCGTCAGAAGCACCAGCGGGATTGCCGTCTTCATCACTGAAGCGGCGATCTGCATACGGGTAAAGCCGGAAGCCTGCATGACCACCAGCTCACTGCGGGTTGCCAGCGTACCCAAACCAAGCAATGCACCCAAAAGTGCCGCCATCGGAAAGAAGATCTCAATATCCTTCGGCACGCTCAGCAAAGTGTATAACCCTGCACCTGCGGCAGAATACCCGCCCTGCCCGACTTTACGCAACTGGTCGACAAATTTGATGATGCCGGAGAGTGATACCAGCATGAACAACGTCATCATGATGGTATTGAAGATAGTGCGACCAATGTAACGGTCTAATACGCCAAACATCAGGCAACTCCTCTCAGACGCGCGCGAACCTTACGGACCGGCAAGGTATCCCATGCATTAAGCACCAATGCCAGTGCGAAATAGAGCAGGTTCGTCCCCCACATCCAGACCATCGGATCCAACTTGCCTTTCGCACCGTTGGAACGCAGGGAGGTTTGTAGCAGGAAGAAAATCAGATACAGCAAAATCGCTGGCAACATGCTGAGCACACGACCCTGTCGCGGGTTCACCACACTGAGCGGAACCACCAGCAGTGCCATAATAAAGACGGAGACGATCAACGTTAAACGCCAGTTCAGCTCTGCCCGCGCCTCAGGTTCGTTAGAATGCCAGAGTTGCGTCATGGTCATCTGATCAGACTGATTGGGATCAAGCTGTACCGTCTGATGCCCGATCACTGCCAGATAATCGGTGAAGTCCGTCACGCGAAAATCACGCAATAACGCAGTGCCTTCATAACGGGTGCCTCTATCGAGGATCACCTGCTGGGAACCATCAGCACGCTGCAACATGTGGCCTTTATCAGCGACAACAACAGAAGGACGCTGGTTGCCATTCGGGCGCAACTGCGCCAGAAATACGTTATGGAATTCTTTGCCTTTCACGCTGCCAACAAAAAGAACCGCGTTGCCATTTTGGGCCTGCTGGAACTGGCCTTCAACCATCGCCGCCATACTCGGGTTAGCCTTCGCTTCCGCCAGCACTTCGTCCTGATGCTTAGATGACCACGGGCTGAGCCAGATGGCATTCGCCCCGGCAAAGATTGACGTAAACAGCGCGAGAACCAGTGCGGCGATAACCAGAGAGCGTTTTCCCAGGCCGCAGGCGTGCATGACCGTAATTTCGCTGTCAGTGTAGAGTTTACCCAGCGTCATCAGCAAACCGAGGAACAGGCTGAGCGGCAGAATAAGCTGCGCCATTTCCGGAACGCCAAGCCCCAGAAGAGAGAGAACTAAATTTGTTGGGATATCGCCATCGACCGCCGCTCCAAGCACTCTGACCAGCTTCTGACAGAAGAAGATGAGAAGCAAAATGAACAGAATGGCAAATTGGCTCTTGAAGGTTTCCCTAACCAGATATCTAATGATGATCACGCTTAATACGCCTGTGAAAACTTGTCTTTTTGAAGGAAAATCGCTAGTTTCATCGCTAATCCGTCATTTATTCTCATCATATGGCAGCCTTCGCAGCTAAAATAGTATTACAACACCGAGAATTGGGGTGTCCTATAGGAACTTGCTTATAGCCGCCAAAATAAAAACTAACGCCGTTTAAGGTTAACACAGGTCGTTAACACAATGACGGGAGAGTGTCTCCGGCGACTCATTCTAGCCGTACCTCCCGCCCTTGTCTTTAAGATTCAGGAGAGTGCATGGAGTTCAGCGTAAAAAGCGGTAGCCCGGAAAAACAACGCAGTGCCTGTATTGTAGTCGGCGTTTTCGAACCTCGCCGCCTGTCACCGATTGCCGAGCAGCTCGATAAAATCAGTGATGGCTACATCAGCGCCCTGCTTCGCCGTGGCGAACTTGAAGGCAAAGTGGGCCAGACCCTGTTGCTGCATCATGTACCGAATATCCTTTCAGAACGCATTTTGCTGATTGGTTGCGGCAAAGAACGCGAGCTGGATGAGCGCCAGTACAAACAGGTGATCCAGAAAACGATTAACACCCTGAACGACACCGGTTCTATGGAAGCCGTTTGCTTCCTCACCGAGCTGCACGTTAAAGGGCGCAATACATACTGGAAAGTGCGTCAGGCGGTCGAGACCTCCAAAGAATCGCTTTACACCTTCGATCAGTTGAAAAGCAATAAAACCGAACCCCGCCGTCCGCTGCGTAAAATGGTCTTCAACGTGCCGACCCGCCGTGAACTGACCAGCGGCGAGCGCGCAATTTCCCATGGTCTGGCGGTTTCTGCCGGTATCAAAGCCGCAAAAGATCTCGGCAATATGCCACCGAACATCTGTAACGCCGCATATCTGGCGTCGCAGGCACGCCAGCTTGCCGATGCATTCAGCACCAATATCACCACACGCGTTATTGGTGAGCAGCAGATGAAAGAGCTGGGGATGAATGCGTATCTGGCCGTCGGTCAGGGTTCGAAGAACGAATCATTGATGTCAGTTATGGAATATAAGGGTAATCCTAATCCGGACGCTAAGCCTATCGTGCTCGTCGGCAAAGGTCTGACCTTCGATTCCGGCGGTATTTCCATTAAGCCAGCCGCTGATATGGACGAAATGAAGTACGACATGTGCGGTGCCGCAGCGGTTTACGGCGCGATGCGTGTGGTGGCTGAACTGAATCTGCCGCTCAACGTGATTGGCGTGCTCGCGGGCTGTGAAAACATGCCAGGCGGACAGGCGTTCCGTCCGGGCGATATTCTGACGACCATGTCCGGCCAGACCGTTGAAGTGCTCAACACCGATGCCGAAGGCCGTCTGGTGCTGTGCGATGCGCTGACTTACGTCGAACGTTTTGATCCTGAGCTGGTGATTGACGTCGCCACGCTGACCGGCGCCTGCGTGATTGCCCTTGGCCATCACATCACCGGTCTGCTGTCGAACCACAATCCGCTGGCACACGAACTGATCGGCGCGTCCGAACAGGCCGGTGACCGCGCGTGGCGTCTGCCGCTGGCGGATGAATATCAGGAACAGCTGGATTCCAATTTTGCTGATATGGCGAACATCGGTGGCCGTCCGGGTGGTGCAATCACCGCAGGTTGTTTCCTGTCGCGCTTCACCCGCAAATACAGCTGGGCACATCTGGACATCGCCGGTACCGCATGGCGTTCAGGTAAAAACAAAGGCGCAACCGGTCGTCCGGTCGCACTTCTGGCGCAGTTCCTGCTGAACCGCGCTGGCCTTGATGGCGATGAATGATTCATTCGCTAAATAAGGTATAATTCCCCAATCAGGGTCTGGAAACATCCTCAGGCCCTTCACAGGCGGGCGCACCCAGTTGCGCCCCTGTTTTTTCTCAGCAGCACAGTGAACTCATCATGAAACAGGCAACCTTCTTTCTTCTCGATGCGCCGGATGCAAGTGGCGAGCTCAGCTCACACGAAGCGTTGGCCTGTCAGGTCGCCGCTGAACGTTACCGGATGGGCAAACGTGTTCTGCTGGCCTGTGAAGATCAAAAACAGGCCGAGCGTCTGGATGAAGCGCTGTGGAAGCGCGATCCAAACCACTTCGTGCCGCACAATCTGGCAGGCGAAGGCCCGAGATTTGGTGCGCCGGTGGAGCTTTGCTGGCCGGGTAAGCGCGGCAATGCGCCACGCGACCTGCTGATAAGCCTCCTGCCTGAATTTGCAGATTTTGCTACTGCTTTCCATGAAGTGGTAGACTTCGTTCCTTACGAAGATTCCCTTAAACAGCTTGCGCGCGAACGCTACAAAGCCTATCGCAGCGTGGGTTTCTCTTTGACGACGGCCACGCCGCCCTCAGTCACCACATCGACCGACGAAAATACGAAGCGAAATGGATAAGACATATAACCCGCAAGACATCGAGCAGCCGCTTTACGAGCACTGGGAACAACAGGGCTATTTCAAGCCACATGGTGATACCAGTAAAGAAAGCTTTGCCATCATGATCCCGCCGCCGAACGTTACCGGCAGCTTGCACATGGGTCATGCTTTCCAGCAAACCATCATGGACGCCATGATCCGCTATCAGCGCATGCAGGGTAAAAATACTCTGTGGCAGGCGGGGACTGACCATGCGGGCATCGCAACGCAGATGGTGGTTGAGCGTAAAATCGCAGCCGAAGAAGGCAAAACCCGTCACGACTACGGCCGTGAAGCGTTTATCGACAAAATCTGGGACTGGAAAGCAGAATCCGGCGGCACGATCACCCGTCAGATGCGCCGTCTGGGCGATTCCGTAGACTGGGAGCGTGAGCGCTTTACCATGGACGAAGGCCTGTCCAACGCCGTGCGCGAAGTCTTCGTACGTCTGTACAAAGAAGATCTTATTTACCGTGGCAAACGCCTGGTGAACTGGGATCCGAAACTGCGCACCGCGATTTCCGACCTCGAAGTTGAAAACCGCGAATCCAAAGGTTCCATGTGGCACCTGCGCTATCCGCTGGCTGACGGCGCGAAAACCGCTGAAGGCAAAGATTATCTGGTTGTTGCAACCACCCGTCCGGAAACCGTCCTCGGCGATACCGGCGTGGCCGTTAACCCGGAAGACCCGCGTTACAGAGATCTGATCGGCAAAGACATCATTCTGCCGCTGGTTGGCCGCCGTATCCCTATCGTGGCCGATGAACACGCCGATATGCAAAAAGGCACCGGTTGCGTGAAGATCACGCCTGCGCATGACTTTAACGACTACGAAGTCGGTAAACGTCACGGCCTGCCGATGATCAACATCCTGACTTTCGATGGCGATATCCGCCAGAGCGCTGAAGTGTTCGACACCAACGGCGAAGAAAGCGATGAATGCTGCAACGATATCCCTGAGCAATTTCGTGGCCTCGAGCGCTTTGCCGCACGTAAAGCCGTGGTTGCTGCGTTTGACGAAGCCGGCCTGCTGGAAGAAATCAAACCTCACGACCTGACCGTTCCTTACGGCGACCGTGGCGGCGTGGTTATTGAGCCCATGCTGACCGACCAATGGTACGTCCGTACCGCACCGCTGGCGAAAGTCGCGGTGGAAGCTGTTGAACAGGGTGATATCCAGTTCGTACCGAAACAGTACGAAAACATGTATTTCAGCTGGATGCGTGACATTCAGGACTGGTGTATTTCCCGTCAGCTGTGGTGGGGACACCGCATTCCGGCGTGGTATGACGCCGAAGGCAACGTATTTGTTGGCCGCGACGAAGCGGAAGTACGCAGTGAAAATAATCTGGGTGCAGACGTGGTTCTGACTCAGGATGAAGACGTGCTCGATACCTGGTTCTCTTCCGGCCTGTGGACATTCTCCACGCTGGGCTGGCCTGAGCAGACGCCTGATCTCAAAGCCTTCCACCCGTCAAGCGTGGTTGTCAGCGGCTTCGACATCATCTTCTTCTGGATCGCGCGCATGATCATGATGACCATGCACTTTGTGAAAGATGAGGACGGCAAGCCACAGGTTCCGTTCCACACCGTTTACATGACCGGTCTTATCCGCGACGACGAAGGGCAGAAAATGTCCAAGTCCAAAGGTAACGTTATCGATCCGCTGGATATGATCGACGGTATCTCCCTGGAAGACCTGCTGGAAAAACGTACCGGCAACATGATGCAGCCACAGCTGGCAGAGAAAATCCGCAAGCGTACCGAGAAGCAATTCCCGAACGGCATCGAACCACACGGCACTGACGCCCTGCGCTTCACGCTGGCGGCGCTGGCTTCGACCGGCCGTGACATCAACTGGGACATGAAACGCCTGGAAGGTTACCGCAACTTCTGTAACAAGCTGTGGAACGCCAGCCGCTTCGTGCTGATGAACACAGAAGACCAGGATTGTGGCCTGAACGGCGGCGAACTTGAGCTGTCTCTGGCTGACCGCTGGATCCTCGCGGAATATAACCGCACGGTGAAAGCGTACCGCGAAGCGATGGACAGCTACCGCTTCGATCTGGCCGCCGGTATTCTTTATGAGTTTACCTGGAACCAGTTCTGCGACTGGTATCTGGAGCTGACTAAACCTGTGATGAACGGCGGCAGCGAAGCACAACTGCGCGGCACCCGTCATACGCTGGTTGAAGTGCTGGAAGGTCTGCTGCGTCTTGCGCATCCGATTATTCCGTTCATCACCGAAACCATCTGGCAGCGCGTGAAATCCCTGAAAGGCATCACAGCTGAAACCATCATGCTGCAGCCGTTCCCGGAATTTGACGCAGCGAAAGCAGACGAACTGGCGTTGGCCGATCTCGAGTGGATCAAGCAGGCGATCATCGCTATCCGTAACGTGCGTGCCGAGATGAACCTGTCTCCGGCCAAGCCGCTGGAACTGCTGCTCCGCGGCGCAAGTGCCGATGCACAGCGTCGTGTGGAACAGAACCAGAGCTTCATTCAGTCTCTGGCGCGTCTGGAATCCATCACCATTCTGCCTGCTGGCCACAAAGGCCCTGTGTCTGTCACCAAACTGGTTGAAGGTGCTGAATTGCTGATCCCGATGGCCGGTCTGATTGACAAAGATGCAGAGCTTGCGCGTCTGGACAAAGAGATGGCGAAGCTGGATGGCGAGATTGCGTCTATCGAAGGCAAACTGTCTAACGAAGGTTTTGTGGCGCGTGCACCGGAAGCCGTTGTCGCAAAAGAGCGCGAACGTCTGGCAGCCTGCGGTGAAGCCAAAATCAAGATTGCAGAACAGAAAGCGACAATCGCTGCGCTGTAATTTTGACGGGCAGATGAAATAACAAAGGCCGCACAAGCGGCCTTTTTGCTGTTTATCCGGATAAGAAACACCGGATAACCGGCATCAACGTTGCACCTACCCATTCTTAGATGGTATTAAAACGTTCTGTTTATTTATCTTATTATTCGATACTGAGTGAGCAATATGACGACCCCCCTTCCTGTCAGCGTATTGGTTCGGCCAATTCGCCCCGAAGATAATGCCGCGATCGCAAACGTGATCCGTCGTGTTTCCGCCGAGTTTGGCCTGACCGCCGATAAAGGTTATACCGTGGCCGATCCGAATCTGGATCATCTGTACGAGACTTACAGCCAACCGCACTGCGCGTATTGGGTAGTCGAACTGAATGGTGTCGTTGCCGGAGGCGGTGGCGTAGCGCCACTCTCAGGGGCCGAAGACGATGTATGCGAATTGCAGAAAATGTATTTTATGCCTTCACTGCGCGGACAGGGGCTGGCGAAAAAGCTGGCATTACAGGCGATTGAACACGCGCGTACACAGGGTTTTGGGCGCTGCTATCTGGAAACAACCGCCAGCCTGACGCAGGCGATTGCGCTGTATGAGCGTCTGGGTTTTCAGCATATTGAGGGACCAATGGGGAACACCGGCCATGTCGATTGCGAAGTGACGATGTTAAAATACCTCTGATATCCTTTTCGCAATCCATTAAAAAACAGGCATCTCATGTTCACACACAAAGCCATTTCAGCGTTAAACGAACTGGAACTGACGGTCTATAACTACATCGTCAAGAATGGCGACAAAGTGATGTACATGACCATCCGTGAGCTGGCGGATGCCGCCGGGGTCTCCACCACCACGGTTCTGCGTTTTTGCAAGAAAATGGATTGCGACGGATATTCTGAGTTTCGTATCCGTTTTAAATTGTTTTTGGAACATGAAGAAAAGCCGCCGGTCTCCTTTGGTATCAGTGAAATCATCAGCTATTTCAAAAGTATTAATAACAGCGAATTTGATGAATTACTGGATCAGGCAGCCAGGCAAATTGCAAATGCGCAGCGAATTATATTCGTCGGCGTGGGTACATCGGGTTCATTAGGAAAATACAGCGCACGTTTTTTCTCTAACGTCGGGAAATTCAGTACCTTTATTGACGATCCTTATTTCCCGATTAACAGCGATATGTATAAAGATGCCATCGCTATTATTCTTTCTGTCTCAGGAGAGACGGAGGAAGTATTACGGTTCGCCACACAGTTCAGCCAGCACAACTGCCAGATCATCAGCCTGACAAACAGCGAGAACTCAACGCTGGCGCGTATGGCAGACCTCAACATCTCCTACCACATGCCGCAAATTGTATTAGAAGGTCAGTACAATATTACAACGCAGATCCCCGTACTTTATATTATCGAAACGATTGGAAAGAAATTACCTTTAATAAAACGTGACTCAGCGCAATGAAAAAACAGGGTGTTTTAAAGATGTGACATATTACCTTTCCTGTTTTTTGTTATATCGTGACAATACCCTTTCTTTTGCTACACTCCTGCCAACGAGTAAAAAAACAAAAAAGCTCACCTCTGTATACCCGCAGGAGAATAATAAATAATGGCTATTGATTACGCTCAGACAGCTCAGGATATTGTTAAATATATTGGCGGCGAAAATAATGTGATTAGCATCACACATTGCGCTACCCGTTTACGCTTTGTTCTGAAAGATAATAGTTCTGTTGATAAAGAAGAATTAAAACGCGTTAAAGGCGTTATTACCGTAATCGAAGCCGGTGGTCAGATGCAGGTGGTAATTGGTAACCACGTCAGCGACGCTTATAAACAGGTTCTGAAACTGATTCACATTGATGAAAACGCTCCGGTCTCTGCGCCAAACGTTGGTATCGTCAGCCGCGTGATGGATGTCATTTCCAGTATCTTCACCCCATTCCTTTATCAGCTCGCCGCCTGCGGTATTTTACAGGGGATTATTTCTTTCCTCGCGGCCGTCGGGATTATGGATGCAAGCAGCGGCACCTACCGTATTCTCAATTTCGTTTCCTGGACGGCATTTACCTTCCTGCCGGTCATGATCGCGTTTACGGCGGCAAAAAAATTCAACGTTCATCCATTTACCGCTGTCATTACGGCCTGTGCGCTGATCAGCCCTGATTATATGAACATGCTGACCGCGTTCAAAATCACCTCGATCAACTCCGCTGACCCGGCCATGCAGCAACTGATGCGCGAAGCCGTGAACAATCCGGAAATCGCCAGCATCCTGACGAATATTGTCGGCATTCCGCTGGCTTCGCCAACGCTCGATTTCCTCGGGATACCGGTGAAATATCTAAGCTATACCGCGTCCGTTATTCCGATCATCCTGATGGTCTGGGCGATGTCTTACGTCGAACGCTTCTTCAACAAAGTGTTGCCGGTCGTCATCCGCAATCTGTTCACCCCGATGTTTTGTATCGCCATTATGGTACCGATGACGCTTCTGGTGTTCGGCCCGATCGGCAACCTGATCGGCGGCGCGATTGGCGGCGTTTACAACTATCTCTATCACCTCAGCCCGACCATTGCCGGTTTCGTTGTCGGTGCTTTCTGGCAACCGCTGGTCACACTCGGCGTTCACTGGGGCATTACGCCGGTTACCGTCGGTAACTACGCAACGCTGGGCTACGACACCTTCACCGGTCTGCAAGCCTCAGCCGTATTCGCGATGACCGGCAGCATGTTTGGCGTTTACCTGAAAACCCGTAACCGTGAAATGAAAGGGATCTCCCTTTCCGCTGGCGTCACCGGCCTGTTCGGGATTACTGAACCGGCAATTTACGGTGTGGCCCTGCGCCTGAAAAAACCTTTCCTGTGCAGTTGCGTAGCAGGCGGTATCGGCGGTGCGATTGCCGGTTCTTTCAATGCCGTTTCATGGAGCTATTGCCTGCCGGGGATTGCGGTATTGCCGGTGTTCTTCAAAGAAGGCCACATGCCGCAGTTCCTCGGTTTCCTGCTGTCGATTACCGTCGCCTTTGTTCTCGGCGCCTTGTTTACCTGGCTGGTCGGTTTCAAAGATGAGCCCGATGTGGCGGCCACGAAAAAGATCCAAGCTGAAAGTCAGCGCGCCGCACAGGCAGAAATGAATTAAACCGGATATTACATTTACCACGCGGGCTGCTACAGCCCGCCTCAAGGGAGAACGAAAATGAGTCAACAGTTACCGAAAGATTTCTTATGGGGCGGCGCAGTTGCGGCACATCAGGTTGAAGGCGGCTGGAATAAAGGCGGCAAAGGCGTGAGCATCTGCGACGTACTTTCCGGCGGCGCACACGGCGTTGATCGTGTAATGACCGACGGCGTGCTGGAAGGTTACAGCTACCCTAACCACGAAGCTGTCGATTTTTATTCACACTACAAAGAAGACATCGCGTTATTTGCCGAAATGGGTTTCAAGTGTTTCCGCACCTCGATTGCCTGGACACGCATTTTCCCGAACGGCGACGAATTACAGCCAAATGAAGCCGGTCTGCAATTTTACGACGATATGTTTGATGAACTGCTCAAACATAATATCGAACCGGTGATCACCCTTTCCCACTTCGAAATGCCGTGGCATCTGGTGAAAGAATACGGTGGCTGGAAAAACCGTCAGGTCGTCGATTTCTTTGTACGCTTCAGCCAGGTCGTGATGGAACGCTACAAAGGCAAAGTGAAATACTGGATGACCTTCAACGAGATCAACAACCAGCGTAACTGGAAGTATCCGCTGTTCGGTTATTGCTGCTCCGGCGTGGTGTTCACCGAACAGGAAAATCCGGAAGAAACCATGTACCAGGTGCTGCATCATCAGTTTGTGGCGAGCGCCAAAGTGGTCAAACTCGGCCATCAGATCAACCCGGATTTCCAGATTGGCTGCATGATCGCCATGGTGCCGCTGTATCCGTTCTCCTGCCATCCTGACGACGTGATGTATTCGGTTGAAGCCATGCACGAACGCTTCCTGTTCAGCGATGTCCATATGCGCGGTTATTATCCGGCGTACGCGCTGAAAGAGTGGGAACGTCGTGGTTTCAATATCAAAATGGAAGACGGCGATTTGCAGGCGCTGCGCGACGGTTGCGCGGATTACATCGGCCTGAGCTACTACATGAGTAACGCGATTTCGGCGCATAACCCGAGCGATGACAACGGTTTGTCCGGCTTCGCGGGCAGCGTACCGAATCCGCACGTAAAAGCTTCCGACTGGGGCTGGCAGATTGACCCGGTTGGCCTGCGCTACACCCTGAATATTCTTTATGAGCGTTATCAGAAACCATTGTTTATCGTCGAAAACGGTTTTGGCGCTATCGATAAAGCGGGCGAAGACGGCGTCATTCACGATGATTACCGTATCGCTTATCTGAAAGCGCATATCGAGCAGATGAAGAAAGCCGTGCTGGAAGATGGCGTTGAACTGATGGGGTATACGCCGTGGGGCTGCATCGATTGTGTATCCTTCACGACCGGCCAGTACAGCAAGCGCTACGGCTTTATCCACGTAGATAAAAATGACGACGGCACCGGCACGATGGCGCGCTCTAAAAAAGAGAGCTTCGGCTGGTATCAGAAAGTGATTGGCAGTAACGGGGAAGTGCTTTAACCCTTAATATCACTGAAAAAGAGCCAGCCGGTGAGACCGGCTGGCTTTATTTTTCAGCTAATGACCCGAGATTGAAAAATAGTCAAACCGGCTGCAACCGCAGTTTAAATTTTCGCTCGCTGATGCAGAATAAATACCGATTTTTGCCCCTACCCATTTACCCGCTGAAGCCGAAAATGACGGAATAATCGCTCGCCATTCAGCCTCTCCGGCTTGCTTGTAGAAGAAATGACATACACCCCGGGCGGATACTTTTACTTTGATGAAGACCGGCTGATCGCTATTCAACATGCCCACAACGGTTCTTTTCTGATTCAAAATACCCGCATCGCTCATCCAGCCGAAATCAAATACCAGCGCCTGCTGGTTCTCCTCCTGGCAAACTGAAATCGCGGCGTATCTTTCGCCATAAACAATCAGACCGCTTTGTTCCCCGACATGCAGAAAATCGGGCGAGAGTAATGTCTCGGCCACAAATTCCGGCGCGGGAAATTTTTGCAACAACAGCTGCGGAGTATCGTAGATAAAACGTGCGCCAAAAGGCTGGCACGTCAGCGTCAAACCGGTTCGGGAAGGAATAACCCAACGGCTGTGCGGATTTGCTTGCCACTGCCACTGTAAACCATAGTTTCCTTCCGCAAAGTTGTCCGTAGTTTGTGGCCCGTAAGGCCTGCCGGTGTGGAGAATGACAGGCTTACTGTGAGTTGATACAGGCTCTCCAAGCCCTTGTGCGTTAATATTCTCGCCGATTCCAGGCCAGTCATCGTCGCGCCAGTGCATAGGTTGCAGATGCACAACACGTCCCGCGTGTGCAGCATCCTGAAAATGCATAAACCAGCATTTACCGTTTTTCAGCTCAACCCAGCCACCCTGATGTGGGCCGTTCACTCCTGAACGGCCCTGATGCAATACGTCCAGGGTTTCAAATGGCCCGGTGATCTGACGCGAACGTAATACCGTTTGCCAACCACTTTCAACACCGCCTGCAGGGGCGAAAATGTAATACCAGCCATTGCGCTGATACACCTTCGGCCCCTCAATCGTAGGGTGCGAAACCGTACCGTCAAAAATGATATGCCCGGCGTCGAGTAATGATCGGGCATCGGGCGACATCTCGCAGAGTTGTAACTGATGCTTAATTCCCGAACGGCTGTAAGCAAATGCGTGTACCAGCCATGCCCGCCCGTTGTTATCCCAAAACGGGCAAGGATCGATCCAGCCTTTAACAGCTTTAATGCAATGCGGCTCGCTCCAGGTTAGTGCCGGATTTTCAGCATAGGACATAAAAATACCTTCATCCGGCATACTGTAAAATACCCAAAATAATCCGTCATGGTAACGAATACTCGGAGCCCAAATTCCTTTTCCTGGCTGCACGCTGTCATACGCAGGAAAATTAATTCTTGGCACAACGTGGTTGATAATCGTCCAGCTCACCATATCCCTGGAGTGCAAAACAGGCAGGCCGGGAATATGATTGAAACTTGAAGCCACCATGTAGATATCGTCACCTATGCAAACAATATCCGGATCTGAATAATCGGCATGCAAAACAGGATTCTGATAACACCCGTCCCCCAAATCGGCCTGCCAGACTGAATTTAATACGCCATTCATTGGTACCTTCCCGTGTTATTTCGCTACCAGAACAACCGGGATCTGCTCCGGTTCGTAATCCTGTTGACCAGCAATGTCCCCGTTGCGTTTTGCCAAATCGGCTTGAATATTTTTCATTGTGGCATCATCAAGTTTGTAGAAACGGGAAAGGAAATAAAGGATCAGATAAGACACTGAAGGCCCGACAGTCAGAAGGCCAATAATACCCGTCGTGGCGAGAGCCGTTTGCGTTTCAGCGCCAGCATGGTAACCAAACCAGCCCAGTGAAAATCCGACGAAAGCCCCGGCAAAAGCCATACCCAGTTTTAAAGCGAATAAGTTGCCGGAGAAAGAAAGCCCGGTAATGCGACGCCCGGTTTTCCACTCGCCGTAATCGGCCGCATTGGCCATCATGTTCCACTTAAACGGCTGATACATCTGATGTAAGAACCCGATAATGAAATACAGCGGGAAGATAACCGGCAGGAATTTCGGCGATACAAAGAACATCACGACGCCGGCCAAAACCAGCAACAGATTGATATTTTTAAACATCGTTAATGTACTGAAGCGTTTGGCAAAATACCCTGCCGCCATCGCGCCAAAAATTGTCCCCACGACACTGGTGGTGATAAAGGTACTTTTCATCGTCGTACCGCTGAGCAGACTATGCCCTTTATCCAACATCAGATAAGTGGCGTAATACAAAGTGGCTGAACTACGCATTACGCCAGCCATGCTGGAAAAGAAAGTGATGATAGCTACAATCCGCCACTGGTCGTTCGACAACAGGTTTTTTAAGTCGCTGCGTACAGACACCTGACGAGTGTCTTCGGCCGAGATTCTCTCTTTGGTGAAGCAGAAACAAAATACCAACATACAAACCGCAATCGCCCCCATCACGGCCATGGTTGCCTGATATCCGGCCTGAAGATTTTCTTTACCAAAATAATCGACCAACCACAGCGTTCCGACAGAAACCAGCAACCCCGCCAGTGATGAAATAGTGAAACGGTAAGATTGTGCGGAAAGGCGATCTTTATCATCCGTTGTAATTACACCGCCCAGCGCACAGTAGGGGATATTGATAAAGGTGTAACACAGCATCAGCAGTGAATAAGTGATATAGGCATAGAGAAGTTTGCCTGAATGGCCAAAATCAGGCGTGGTGAAGGTCATCACAGCCAGAACCGCATAAGGAATGGCAAACCAGATAAGCCAGGGACGAAAATGCCCCCAGCGCGTTTTTACCCGATCAGCGACAATCCCGGTGAGAGGATCGCTGACGGCATCAAGGATGCGGGTGACCAAAAACATCACCCCAACGGCAGCAGCAGAAAGGCCATAAATGTCCGTATAAAAATAAGTCAGGAACATCGTGACGGAGGAATAGACGATCCCGCAGGCAGCATCTCCCATACCAAAACCCAGCTTTTCTATAACAGACAATTTTTTTACAGCGGCCATAATCTGACTCCATACCATCAGGTAGAATATCTTTTTGAATTGGTATGTTAGCTTTTGGTAGCTGTGTTTAATTTAACCATATTTTATTTATGGTTTACGAAATTTTCCAAACGAGAGGCTTCTCACAAAGGCGTAAGGTTCTGGATAAATAAAAAAGGCTGCTTAAATAAGCAGCCTTTTGGTCTGTATCTGAAAGAATTAATGACGTTTCCCGTCATCATCTTCATCGACGAAATCTTCGTCTTCGCCTTCCTCACCTTCTTCGTCGTCATCGCCTTCGAAGTAAGTGCCCCAGCCGTCGTAGTTGACGCCGTTGGCTTCGGCCAGATTCATCAGTTGCTCAACCTGGGCATCGATAAGTTCCGCTTTCAGCGCAATTTCGCTGATCACGTCACAGCACATCACAACAGAACCATCTTCAACTTCCAGTTCTTCAGCGTCAGTGACTTCATAACCCAGCTTGAAAGCTTCGACTGCCGCTTTCTCCAGAACTTCAAACTTCTCTGAAGATAAATGGTGTTCGATGGTGTAAAGCGCGTCAGGATCACTGCCATCATCCAGCAGCTCTTCGATGATTAAGCGAGTCTCTTCACGTTGTTCTTCCAGCAATTCACGGTTTGCCATATCTCTGTCCTCAATCAATGTGACGTTTGACCGCTATTTTCACACACCGCAGGGCGCGTCTCCACTATAAACGACAAAGTTTTTGCTGCGGGGTTGCAATTGCATATTCATACATTTAAATTGAATTTAAATTCAATCCGAAATGCTAACGCGCTATGGAGCGACATCATGAGTTTGTTGAGTAAACGTCATTTTCTCAGGTTACTGGATTTTACCCCGTCAGAGATTTCGTCACTGCTGAAGCTTTCCGCAGAATTAAAAGCCGCTAAGAAAAACGGCACCGAGAAAGCCCGCCTGCAAGGCAAAAACATCGCGCTCATCTTCGAAAAAGACTCAACCCGCACCCGATGCTCTTTCGAAGTTGCCGCATACGATCAGGGGGCGAAAGTCACCTATCTCGGCCCAAGCGGCAGCCAGATTGGCCATAAAGAGTCGATGAAAGATACTGCCCGCGTGCTCGGACGGATGTATGACGGTATTCAGTATCGCGGTTACGGCCAGGCAAAAGTGGAAACTCTCGCACAATATGCTGGCGTACCGGTGTGGAACGGATTAACCGACGAATTCCACCCGACGCAGTTGCTGGCCGACCTGCTGACCATGCAGGAGCACTTGCCCGGCAAACCACTGAAAGGCATGCGCCTCGCCTACCTGGGCGATACCCGCAACAATATGGGGAACTCGCTGCTGGAAGCCGCCGCGCTATGCGGGCTGGATTTACGTCTTGTCGCGCCTTCCGCCTGCTGGCCGGATGCTGAGCTGGTCGCGACCTGCCAACATCTGGCAAAAGAAAATGGTGGCAACATCACGCTGACCGAAGATATTGCGGCTGGCGTGAAAGACGCGGATTTCCTGTATACCGACGTTTGGGTATCGATGGGCGAACCGAAAGAGGCCTGGAAAGAACGCATTAACCTGCTGCGCCCTTATCAGGTTAACAGCGCCATGCTGGCGCTGACCGGCAATCCAAAGGTGAAATTCCTGCACTGTCTGCCCGCGTTTCACGATGACCAGACCACGCTCGGTAAACAAATGGCGGAAGAATACGGCCTGCACGGCGGTATGGAAGTCACCGACGAAGTGTTCGAATCAAGCCACAGCGTGGTCTTCGATCAGGCAGAAAACCGTCTGCACACCATCAAAGCCGTGATGGTCGCCACCCTCGGCAGCGTCTGATTTTATCCGGCATTATTTTGCGACAAGGCAAAGTGATGCCGTTTAATTTTCCCAAAATCCTCTGCTATCTCACCCTTCGGCCGTCAGGCCCCGTCATTTTCAACTAACCTTTTTAGAGCGCTTTCATCAGAAGAACAAAAACGCAGTAAGAAGGAATCCCTATGAGCTCAGTGAATCTTGAGTATGTCTTGCGGCTGGAAAGCCTGTTGAGCAGGCTCTACCCCAGGGAACACATCGCCGACCTGCTGAAAAAAATCCTGCACCTCGCTGACAAATGGAACTACGGCAAACACCGCACCACCGGCTGGGTGGATGGCACCAATATTTATCTGATTACCTATGGCGATAATATTCGTCACGGCGAACACCCCCCGCTGGCGACGCTCAACCATTTCGCCAACACCTATCTGCGCGAAATTATCAGCGATATCCATATATTACCGATGTATCCCTACAGCTCGGACGACGGTTTCAGCGTGATCGACTACCGCCGGGTCGATGAACATCTCGGCGGCTGGTCTGATATTCATCACCTTTCAGCCAACTTCAATCTGATGTTTGACTGCGTGATCAACCACATTTCCCGCTCAAGCGAGTGGATGAAAGGCTATCTGCACGACGATCCGTATTACAAAGATTACTTTATTGCCTCGAATCCGGAGCTGGATTACAGCCGCGTGGTGCGTCCGCGCGCTTTGCCATTATTGACGCCTTTTATCAAAGCGGACGGCACCGAGCTGTATCTGTGGACAACGTTTAGCGAAGATCAGGTGGATATCAATTTCAAAAACCCGCAGGTGCTGCTCGAAAGCATTGACGTGCTGTTGCAGTACGCGGCCAGCGGCGGGCAGTCAATACGCCTCGACGCTATCGGGTATATCTGGAAGGAAGTGGGCACGCGCTGCATTCACATGCCGCAGGCGCACAACATCATTAAAGTCTGGCGTACGATCCTCGACGAAGTGATCCCCGGTACACGGCTCATCACCGAAACCAACGTGCCGCATCACGAAAACATCAGCTACTTCGGTGAAGGCGATGAAGCACACATGGTGTATCAGTTCCCGCTGCCACCGCTGACGCTTCACGCATTTTTACGTCAGGACACCACGACGCTGACTAAATGGGCACAAAGCCTGAATGCGGAAGCGCGTTACCCGGACACCACGTATTTCAACTTTCTGGCGAGTCACGACGGCATTGGTCTGCGCCCGACGGAAACTTTCCTCACCGACGATGAACGCAAATACATGGCACAGGAAACGCTGCGCAAAGAAGGTCGCGTCTCCTATAAAGACAACGGTGACGGCACACATTCGCCGTATGAGCTGAATATTAATTACCTGAGCGCGCTGACCGAGCCGGAAGATGATGTTGAACTGAAAGCCCGTAAATTCCTGGCGGCGCAGGCACTGTTGCTGTCGTTTATCGGCGTCCCGGCGATTTATATCCACAGCCTGCTCGGCAGCGAGAACGATCTCGACGGGATGCATCAGTCGGGGATCAACCGCCGTATCAACCGTAAAAAGCTGGAACTGGGCACGCTGGAGGCGGAACTTGAAAAGAAAGACAGCCTGCGCTCCCGCGTATTTTACGGCTTACAGGAACTGATTAAACACCGCCGCGCGCATCCGGCGTTTTCACCGCAGGCAGGCCAGCGCGTGTTTGATCTGGGCAAATCGTTATTCGCCATGGAACGTTATGATCCGAAAAGCGAAGATCGGATCACCTGCGTGTTTAACATCAGCGATCATTCACAAGTGCTGAAGCTGGCGGTGGAAGGCAAAGATCTGATTGGCGGAGAAGTGTTTAACGGCCAGATGCGACTCCAGCCGTGGCAGGTCGTGTGGATCAAACATAAACTCAAAGCACCAGAACGTCTCGGCAGGCTACGTCGCTGGCGGATGAAATTATTTAAACGCACTAAGCACTAATGAAGCGTTAAGCGTTTAAAGCGCCGACATCCATTTTCACAACGGCTTTGCGCACGTTGGCGGGTTCACCGACGGCGCACAGTGGTTTATGCACTTCACCCGGATAAAACACGACGAAATCGCCCGCCTGCATGATCATCGTTTTTTCCTGCTCACCGGCAGCCAGAAAAGCGATGTCTTTATCTTCCAGCCAGTCGGTATCAATATAACCGGCCGGTAAATTGCTGAATGTCATGCCTTCAGTGCCGTTCAGGACGATCTGAATATCCAGATTACGCGCGTGAAATTCAGCACGTCGTTCAGCCTGCGGCGCGGTCGAATCGTTGGAAATCAGCACAAAGACTTCATTGCCGCGGATATCGTGCTTACCCAACGGGGTTTCTGGCGTGATATGTCGTTTGACGTATTCAATCGCTTCGCGCAGTTCGGCAGGCAAATACGGCACTAAATGCAGCTGGTGGATGTTTCCGGTGATCATCATAACCTCGTGAGAGTGATTCATTAGTGAAACGTTGTTTCATAAATAATAATCCTCTTCGTATGCGGGTGGCTACCTTTCAGATCAAGATTTCCCTTTTTCGCACAAATAAATTTTTCCGGTTTTATGCGAGCCTTAGAAGGATGGTTATGCATCCGTAGCGCATAGATTGCATCGTCAGCCACAAATACCCGCGACCAGGTGACTGGTCTAAAAAGATATTTTCAAAAACTCCTCTGCCGGTCACAAAACGACAAATATAAAAAACCGCTTAAAATCACAATAATTATTTAGATTATTTCCCATTTTTAGGATTTTTATTCAAACAAATTTAATCCCTATGCGGATGATAATTTAAACTCCTTTATTTCAATACATTACGATTGCATAAATTATATCCCAACCAGTCATTTTGCTTACAGGCAAAATAATTACTCCCTTCATACGTTATTTATTCACAACGGATAAGTGATTAATAAAATAAACAATGCGCATCATCAATTAATTATCACTCAATTGTATTCATTCATTCTGATGAGACCAAAATCACATCTTAAATGCTTCAGCGGAATATTATTCACTTCGTTCCAGACGAGATGAAGAACAGTTGAATAAATTCATTTATTCATCAAGGTATCGTTTTGCCTGAAATATTAACCAGATTACTTTTTTCATAAGAAAGGAATAAATATGAAAAGGCATTATGTCGGTTCTGAAATAGGTCAACTGCATAGCGTCATGCTGCACCGGCCTAATTTAAGCTTGCAACGCTTAACCCCTTCGAATTGCCAGGAACTGTTATTTGATGACGTACTTTCCGTTGAGAGAGCCGGTAAAGAACATGATATTTTCAGCCAGACACTGCGCCAGCAAGGGGTTGAAGTTCTGCTTCTGACCGATTTACTGACCGAAACGCTGGATAATCGCGAGGCCAAAGACTGGCTGCTGAATATGCAGATCTCCGACTACCGTCTGGGGCCGCAGTTTGCCGAAGAGATCCGTGGCTGGCTGGCCGATCTTCCTCACCGGCAAACGGCGCGACTCATGAGCGGCGGATTAACTTATAACGAAATTCCTTCGACTATCCACAATATGGTCGTTGATACCCATATGGAGAATGACTTTATTATTAAGCCGCTGCCGAATCATTTATTTACCCGCGATGCATCTTGCTGGATATATAACGGGGTTTCCGTAAACCCGATGGCCAAAGCAGCAAGAAAACGCGAAACTAATAATCTGCGTGCCATATATCGCTGGCATCCATTATTCAGCGATAACGAATTTATTACTTATTTTGGTGACGGTGATTTCAATTACGACCACGCCACGCTGGAAGGCGGCGACGTCCTGGTCATTGGCCGCGGCGCAGTATTAATCGGGATGTCAGAAAGAACCACACCGCAGGGCGTTGAGTTCCTCGCCCGTTCTCTGTTTAAACATCAGCAGGCGACCAAAGTTATCGCGCTGGAATTACCAAAACACCGCGCCTGTATGCATCTCGACACCGTCATGACCCACATCGATATCGACACTTTCTCGGTTTATCCCGAAGTCGTACGTGACACTACCCAGTGCTGGACGCTGACCGATGACGGCCGCGGCGGCCTGCGTCGTCAGGAAGAACCGCATTTCCTGAAAGCCATCGAAAAAGCGCTTGGGCTGGATGAAGTGAAACTGATCACCACCGGTGGCGACAGTTTTGAAGCCGAACGCGAACAGTGGAATGACGCCAACAACGTACTGACCGTACGTCCCGGCGTCGTGATTGGCTATGAGCGCAATACGTGGACCAACGAAAAATACGATAAGGCCGGGATCACCGTACTGCCTATTCCGGGAGATGAACTCGGGCGTGGCCGTGGCGGCGCTCGTTGCATGAGTTGCCCGCTGGAACGCGACGACATCTGAAAAACCACACCAGGGAAAATACCATGACAAAACCCACACTGGTCGTCGCACTGGGCGGCAATGCATTGCTGCGTCGCGGCGAACCTTTGGAAGCCAGCATTCAGCGGAAAAATATTCAGCTGGCGGCGGAAACACTCAGCGCATTGTGTCAGCAATGGCGTGTTGTGCTGGTTCACGGCAACGGACCGCAGGTCGGATTACTGGCGCTGCAAAACAGTGCTTATACCGCCGTTTCGCCTTATCCGCTGGATATTTTGGTCGCCCAGACGCAGGGAATGATCGGCTATCTCCTGCAACAGGAATTGAAAAATTGCCTGCCGGAAATCCGCGTTTGCACGCTGCTCACACAGGTGGAAATCAGCCCGCTGGATCCGGCTTTCAATCATCCGACCAAATACATCGGGCCGGTTTATACCCGCGAACAGTCTGCTGCGCTGGCCGCAGAAAAGGGCTGGACGATGAAAGCGGACGGGCAGCATTTCCGCCGCGTCGTGGCCTCGCCGCAACCGCTGAGCATTATCGAAACCGACGCGATCAACACGCTGCTTCAGGACGGACATCTGGTTATTTGCAATGGCGGAGGCGGCATTCCGGTCTGCAAAACCGCTGAAGGGCTGGAGGGCGCGGAAGCGGTCATCGATAAAGATCTCTCCGCCGCCCTGCTCGCCCGGCAACTGCACGCCGATGCGCTTCTGATCCTCACCGACGCTGATGCGGTGTACCTCGACTGGGGAAAACCAACGCAGCGCCCGCTTCAACAGACCACCACACGCGACCTGGCCGGAATGACCTTCGATGCGGGCTCTATGGGTCCAAAAATCGCCGCGGCCTGCCAGTTTGTCGATGCCTGCCACGGGTTAGCCGGGATCGGCGCCCTGACCGACGGCAAAGCGATTCTTGCGGGCCTGAGAGGCACCTGCATCCGTGCGTCGTAATAACATCATTAAAGGAATAAAACTATGAATAACACCTTAAAAAACCGTCATTTTCTCAAGCTTCTGGATTTTACGCCGGATGAAATCCAGCAACTGATTAATCTCGCCTTTACCCTGAAAACATACAAAAAGAGTGGCCGGGAGCAGCAGCATTTACTCGGCAAAAATATCGCGCTGATTTTCGAAAAAACGTCCACACGAACCCGCTGTGCGTTTGAAGTGGCGGCTTTCGATCAGGGAGCAAAAGTGACGTATCTCGGCCCGAGCGGCAGCCAGATTGGTCATAAAGAGTCGATGAAAGACACCGCCCGTGTGCTGGGCCGGATGTACGACGGCATTGAATACCGGGGTTTTGCGCAAAGGATTGTTGAGGAGCTGGCCGAGTTTTCCGGCGTTCCGGTCTGGAACGGGCTGACGGATGAATTTCATCCCACACAGATTCTCGCCGACCTGATGACCATGCTCGAACACGCGCCGGGAAAACAACTCAGCGAATTAAGCTTTGCCTATCTGGGCGATGCACGAAACAACATGGGCAATTCGCTGATGGTCGGCGCCGCTAAAATGGGTATGGATATCCGCCTGGTCGCGCCGAAATCCTTCTGGCCTGACGCTGCGCTGGTCAGTGAGTGTCGGAAAATCTCCGGAACCACCGGTGCCCGCATTTTGCTGACCGAGCACGTCGATGAAGGCGTGAACGGGGTGGACTTCCTCTACACCGATGTCTGGGTTTCGATGGGTGAAGCCAAATCCGCCTGGGCCGAACGCATCAGCCTGATGACGCCGTATCAGGTCAATGCCGCCGTCATCAAAGCCACCGGCAATCCTGATGTGAAATTCATGCACTGCCTGCCCGCGTTTCACAACGAAGAAACCACCCTCGGAAAAGAGCTGGAAATCGCCTATGGAATGAAAGGGTTGGAAGTGACGGATGACGTTTTCGAGTCGGCGCATTCCATTGTGTTCGATGAGGCCGAAAACCGCATGCACACCATAAAAGCGGTCATGGTGGCCACCTTGGGCAATGCCTGAATTTTTTGCGTGAAGCCCGTCTGAGGTCTTCACGCCTTTTTTAAGGATTATGTTGATGCGTACATTCAAATTTCCTTCCGCCTACACCATTCTTTTTATTCTTATCGCCGTCGTCGCGGGCCTGAGCTGGATTATCCCCGCCGGTGAATACAACATGGCGATGAACGCCGGCCTGGGGAAAGAAGTCCCGGTTTCCGGCACTTATCACGCCGTTGCCGGTAATCCTCAGGGGATTATCGATATCTTTCTGGCCCCCATTGATGGCCTTTATAACCACGTTACCGGGCAGGCGGGCGCAATTGACGTGGCGTTGTTTATCCTCATTATCGGCGGTTTTCTCGGCGTGGTGACCAAAACCGGTGCCATTGATGCGGGGATTGAACGGGTGACACATCGCCTGCGCGGCAAAGAAGAATGGATGATCCCGATCCTGATGGCGCTGTTTGCCGCCGGGGGTACCATTTATGGCATGGCCGAGGAATCTCTGCCATTTTACACCCTGCTGGTGCCGGTCATGATGGCCGCCCGCTTCGACCCGCTGGTAGCCGCCGCGACAGTTTTGCTCGGCGCAGGTATCGGAACCCTCGGTTCCACCATTAATCCCTTTGCTACCGTGATCGCCGCCAATGCCGCCGGCATTCCTTTCACCAGTGGCATCGGCCTGCGCGCAGTCATTCTGGTGGCCGGCTGGCTGATATGCGTTGTATGGGTGATGCGCTACGCCCGTAAAGTTCGTCGGGACCCGTCGCTGTCAATCGTCGCCGATCAATGGGAATCAAACCGCGAACACTTCCTCGGCGATCGTCGCGAAGAGCGGCTACCGTTTACCGGCGTACGGAAAATCGTTTTAACGATCTTCGCGCTGGCCTTTGTCGTAATGATTTATGGCGTCTCCGTCAAAGGCTGGTGGATGGGCGAAATCTCCGCCGTCTTTCTTGCCGCCGCCATCTTTGTCGGGTTGATTGCCCGGATGAGCGAAACCGAGCTGACCACCACCTTCATCGACGGCGCACGTGATCTTCTCGGCGTCGCGCTGATCATCGGGATCGCGCGCGGTATCGTGGTCGTGATGGATAACGGCATGATCACACACACCATTTTGCACAGCGCCGAAAACATTGTTTCCGGGCTCTCCAGTGTGGTGTTCATCAATGTCATGTTTTTGCTCGAAGTGGTGTTGTCTTTTCTGGTGCCATCGTCATCGGGTCTGGCCGTGATGACCATGCCTATCATGGCGCCACTGGCCAATTTTGCGCACATCGGCCGCGAACTGGTGGTCACCGCATATCAGTCAGCCTCCGGTCTTGTGAACCTGGTGACGCCGACATCAGCGGTCGTCATGGGCGGTCTGGCCATTGCGCGCGTGCCCTATGTCCGCTGGCTGAAATGGGTTGCGCCTTTGCTCGGGATCCTGCTGGTATTGCTAATGTTAGCGCTGAGTCTGGGTTCTTTGTTTTAACCCTTTGTTGACGATGATTTTTTTGCCATGTTGACGTCCTTTATTCACCAGGGAATATGACCATGAAAAGAACGTTGTCTGCACTTGAAAAAGAACACAAACAGTTGATCTTGTGTCACCGGCTGATCGCCAGCAAAAGTTTTGCTTCACAGGAAGCGCTGCGCCGTGAATTTCAGCGTGCGGGATACCGGAATATCAGCCAGTCCACGGTATCGCGGCTGCTGAAAACGCTGGGGGTGGTCAAGATCCAGAATGCCAAAGGCAAAAAAATGTATGCGCTGAATGAGCAATATCAGCCAGTTCCCGATGCGCTGCGCCCGGTCACGGAAATGGTGACCAGCGTGGATTACAACCCGCAGTTTGTCATCGTACATGTGTCGTCGGGCTACGGGCGAGCGGTGGGGAAAATTATTGACCATCAGGGATTGCATGAGGTACTCGGCGTCATCGCATCCAGCACCGCCGTCTTCGTCGCGCCACGGGAAACCCGCGAGATCGCGCAGGTTTGTCAGTTAATCAGGCAGGTACTGATGGTCAAAGGAAACCTGAGCAGCAACCGTTTGCCTTAGTCTATTTTTCCGCTTGATGTCACCGGTGACGCGCGTATAATGCGCCACAATTTGCCGGGAGAACCTATGAACAATCGCCACGTTTTGTGCTCAGACGATCGACCAAACGCCGTGCCATCAGGCAGCCCGCTGCCGTTGTTCTTCCGTTGCATTGTCGATCAGCTGAAAGGCGATCAAAAAGAAAGGCCCCTCATTGCAGGGGCTTTTTTTTGTCCAAAATTTGAGTGCTTCTCTTTTGAGAGCAAAGAAACAGGAGAATGACTATGGCCAACCCGCTGTATCAGAAAGACATCATTTCTATCAACGATCTCAGCCGCGAAGAGCTGGAACTGGTACTCGATACCGCCGCCAGCCTGAAAGCCAATCCGCAGCCTGAATTATTGAAACACAAAGTGATCGCCAGTTGTTTCTTCGAAGCCTCAACCCGCACGCGTCTGTCGTTTGAAACATCAATGCATCGTCTGGGTGCGTCGGTGGTCGGTTTCTCCGACAGCAGCAATACTTCGCTGGGCAAGAAAGGTGAGACGCTGGCCGACACCATCTCGGTGATCAGTACCTACGTGGATGCCATCGTGATGCGCCACCCGCAGGAAGGCGCGGCGCGTCTGGCGACAGAATTCTCCGGCGGTATTCCGGTTCTTAACGCCGGTGACGGCGCAAACCAGCACCCGACGCAAACCTTGCTGGATTTGTTCACCATTCAGGAAACCCAGGGCCGTCTTGATAACATCAAAATCGCGATGGTCGGCGACCTGAAATATGGCCGTACCGTGCATTCTCTGGCGCAGGCGCTGGCGAAATTTAACGGCAACCGCTTCTACTTTATCGCGCCCGACGCGCTCGCCATGCCGGGTTACATTCTGGCGTTGCTGGAAGAGAAAGGCATCGAATACAGCCTGCACAGCAGCATCGATGAAGTTGTGCCGGAAATCGACATTCTGTACATGACCCGCGTACAGAAAGAACGTCTGGACCCGTCTGAATATGCCAACGTCAAAGCGCAGTTTGTCCTGCGCGCGGCGGATCTGAACGGCGCTCAGCCGCACCTGAAAGTGCTTCACCCGCTGCCACGCATCGACGAAATCACGCCGGATGTCGATAAAACGCCATATGCCTGGTATTTCCAGCAGGCCGGTAACGGGATTTTTGCACGTCAGGCACTTCTGGCACTGGTTCTGAACGCAGATACAGCACAGTAAACTTGGGGAGAAAACGATTATGACTCACGACAATAAACTTCAGGTTGAAGCGATCAAATGCGGTACGGTCATCGACCACATTCCGGCACAGGTCGGCTTTAAGCTGCTGTCACTGTTCAAGTTTACCCAAACAGAGCAGCGTGTCACCGTCGGCCTGAATTTGCCCTCCGGCGAACTTGGCCGCAAAGATATCATCAAAATTGAGAACACGTTCCTGACCGACGAGCAGGTTAATCAACTGGCGGTGTATGCCCCGCGTGCGACGGTCAACCGCATCGATAACTATGAAGTGGTGAAGAAGCTGATGCCGACTTTACCGGACCGCATTATCGGCGTTCTGCGCTGCCCGAACGGCAACTGCATCAGCCGTTTTGAACCGGTGGACTCCAGCTTTGCCGTGAAACAGCGTGCAGACGGCGTGCATCTGAAATGCAAATATTGCGAGAAAGAGTTTGAGCATCAGGTGGTGCTGAACAACGATTAACCCTTTATACTGGCGCGAATTCCGTTCCCAATCACTCATAATCAGGAGACAGTATGTCCCGCGAAATCAGCACTGAAAACGCACCCGCCGCAATCGGTCCTTATGTTCAGGGCGTAGATTTGGGTAGCATGATCATCACCTCAGGCCAGATCCCTGTAGATCCTAAAACCGGCGCAGTGGCCGACGATATCGCCGCTCAGGCGCGTCAGTCTCTGGAAAACGTCCAGGCTATCGTTGAAGCCGCTGGCCTGAAAGTTTCAGATATCGTGAAAACGACTGTTTTCGTGAAAGATCTGAACGACTTCGCCACGGTTAACGCCACGTACGAAGCTTTCTTCACCGAACATAAAGCGCCTTTCCCGGCCCGTTCATGCGTTGAAGTTGCCCGTCTGCCAAAAGACGTGAAAATCGAAATCGAAGCCATCGCAGTACGTCGTTAATCGCGTCAGCCGTACTTCGAACAGACCAGCCTGCGGGCTGGTTTTTTTTCGCCTGTCCGTTCACGTTTCTTATGTTTTCCGGCTGCCGGTGGCGGTTGCTTCATCAGCGACCATACTTACGGTAACCCGATCATTTTTGCCCTCTTTTTAGTCAATCAAAAATGTCACCGCACCGAAACGGGGCAGTCCGGGTTCTTTTCCCCTGATTTTCAGCAGGTTTTGCACGCTGGCACACTTTATGCCTGATCTTCATTGTTATTGAACGATTCAATTGCAGCCTGTCCAGTTTGTGAGGTGATGATGATCAAGATTGACCTTTCCGATTCACCCTTTTTTGATGAGATGTTAATGGCTGAAGGGAAACACCGCAGCCATTATCAGGCCTACTGGCAGTGGTTGCAGCAAGCCGACCAACAGGCAGTCCAGCGCAAAAAAGAGGAAGCCGCGCTGTTGTTCCACCGGGTGGGGATTACCTTTAATGTTTATGGCGAAGATGATGGTGCGGAACGTCTGATCCCGTTCGACAGCGTGCCGCGCATCATTCCCGCCAGCGAATGGCAAATGCTCGATCGCGGTATTCGTCAGCGCGTTCAGGCACTGAATGCTTTTTTACACGATATCTATCATGATCAAAAAATACTGAAAGCGGGGATCGTCCCGGCCGAACAGGTTCTGGCAAACGATCAGTATCAACCCTGCATGCAGGGCATCGATCTTCACCGTGATACTTATGCGCACATTGCCGGAACCGATATGGTGCGGGGCGGCGACGGTGAATATTACGTGCTTGAAGATAATCTGCGCACGCCGTCCGGCGTTTCTTACATGATGGAAAACCGCAAAATGATGATGCGGTTATACCCGGAACTGTTTGCAGAACAGCGCATTGCGCCGGTTTCCCGCTACCCTTCCCATCTGCTGCAAACTTTGCGCGAAAGCACTACGGTGAATGATCCGACGGTAGTCGTCCTGACACCAGGCCGCTTTAACAGCGCGTATTTCGAACACAGCTTCCTCGCGCAGCAAATGGGCGTTGAACTGGTGGAAAGCGTCGATTTATTCGTGAAAGACGGCGCCGTGTTTATGCGCACAACCGCGGGCCCGTGCAAAATTGATGTGATCTACCGTCGCATCGACGACGCCTTCCTCGATCCTCTGGCGTTTCGCGCTGATTCAATGCTCGGCGTTCCCGGGCTGCTGTCGGTTTATCGCGCCGGTGGCGTGGTGCTGGCGAATGCGATTGGCACCGGCGTCGCCGATGACAAATCCATTTATCCTTATGTACCGGACATGATCCGCTACTATCTGGCCGAAGATCCAATCCTCAATAACGTGCCCACCTGGCAATGCCGCAAAGAATCTGACCTGTCTTTTGTGCTGGCGAATCTGGAAAGAATGGTGGTGAAAGAGGTCCACGGTGCAGGCGGCTACGGCATGCTGATCGGCCCGACCGCCAGCAAGGCTGAAATCGAGCGTTTCCGCCAGTTGCTGAAAACACGGCCTGAAAACTACATCGCGCAGGAAACACTGGCACTTTCCACCTGCCCGACGTTTGTGGAAAACGGTCTGGCTCCGCGGCATATCGATTTACGGCCTTTTGCGCTGACCGGCGCTGAAATTCGTCTGGTGCCGGGCGGCTTAACCCGCGTTGCGCTGGCTGAAGGCTCGCTGGTGGTGAACTCATCGCAGGGCGGCGGCACCAAAGATACCTGGGTACTGGAAGAAGATTCGACGGAGGATGGCGCATGCTAAGCAGAACAGCCAGCGAACTGTACTGGATGGCACGTTATCTGGAACGTGCCGAAAATATCGCACGCCTGCTGGACGTAACCAACAAGCTGTCGATGATGTCGATCCGTGACGTCAGTGCCCGCGATGAAAATAACGATCTGCTGGTTCCGCTCACCATGACCGGCACCCGCACATTATTCAATGAACACTATCCGCAGGAAACAATGGGCAATCTGCTCAACTTTTTCGCGCTGGACAGTTTCAACCACAGCAGCATTTTCAGCTGTCTGCAAATGGCCTGGAACAATGCTCATGCGGTGCGAGGCAGTCTGTCTTCCGAAGTGTGGGAAAGCATTAACGCCACCTGGATTGAGATGAAACTGATCCGTCGTCAGGGCGTCGGTTCGGCGGGCGCGGATTCATTCTTCGACTGGGTTAAGGAGCGCTCACATCTGTTCCGTGGCGCGATGTTTGGCACGTTGCTGCGCAGCGACGCGCTGAATTTCATCCGGCTTGGCACAATGCTTGAACGCGCTGACAGCACCGCCAGGCTGCTGGACGCTAAAAATCAGTTGCTCAATGCAGATGAAGATCCGGTGCGCGAATACTACCGGATGGACACCCTATTGCGCGCCGTCAGTGCCCGCGAAGCGTTCCACACGCTCTATAAACAGCAGCTCAGCCAGAAACGCATTGCCGAACTGCTGGTGCTGCGCCGCGAACTGCCGCGATCCCTGTTGTCCTGCGTAGAAATCATGGCCGAACAGCTGGAGGAAATCGGCGGGTCAGCAGGCAATTTGCCGCGTCGCCGCGTTCATACCCTGCATGCTCAGCTGCGCTTCACCGAAATGGAAGAGATAGTCGAAATGGGCCTCAGCCCCTGGTTAATGCAGTTTCTTGACCAGACCAACGCCATCGCTGAGAGCATTCATCAAACCTATCTGGAGGCACAATAATGAAACTGAATGTCAGTCATCAGACGCATTACACCTATGCGCAGCAGGTTAAACACAGCACGCAATATCTGCGCCTGACCCCGCAGGATTCCAGCCATCAGAAAATCCTTTCATGGGACCTGACGCTGCCGGAATACGCCACCCGCACGCTGGATGCTTACGGCAACGTGCTACACGTGCTGACGCTGGATCAACCGCATCAGGCGATCACCATCGAAGCCAACGGCGTGGTCGAAATTGAAGACAACAGAGAAGACGACAATTGCGGGCACCTTTCGCCGCTGGTGTTTTTACGCACCAGCCCGCTGACGCAGGCCGACGGCGCGATCCGTGATTTCGCCAACCGGTATTATCGCCCGCAGGATCAGCATGAAAGCCTGTGCAACCTGATGGGCGAATTACTGCTGAAAATGCCTTACAGCCCTGGCACGACCAGCGTAAAAGACAGCGCATCGCAGGCGTTTTCCGCACAACAGGGGGTGTGTCAGGATCATACCCACGTTTTCCTCGCTTGCTGCCGCAGCCTGGGGATCCCGGCACGTTACGTCAGTGGCTATCTGTATTCAGAAGATTCGACACATGTTGCCATGCACGCCTGGGCAGAAGCCTGGCTGGATGACCGCTGGCAGAGCTTTGATGTCACCAACAATACCTGCAAACCGAATCAGCATTTGAAACTGGCTATCGGCATAGATTATCTTGATGCGTGCCCGGTCCGCGGTATCCGGTTAGGTGGAGGAAGCGAAGACATGCGCACTGTCGCGGCCGTTGCCATGCTCGACGTTCCGCAATAACCCTGACTGTTTGAAATAGGAAGATTTTTTTATGACTTACTGTGTGGCCATGCGCTTGTCCTCTGGCCTGGTGTTTGTTTCAGACTCACGCACCAACGCCGGAGTGGACCATATTTCCACCTTCCGCAAACTGCACGTTTTTCATCAAAGCGATGAACGCATGCTGGTGATCCAGAGCGCCGGAAATCTGGCGACCACACAGAGCATTATCAGCCTGCTGCATCGCCGTTGCTTAGATGATGAGCGGGAAAACCTGCTCAACGTCGAATCACTCTACGATGCGGCGAGTTTGCTGGGGGAAACGGTGCGGGAAGTGATCGCCCGTGACAGTGGCGCGAACCAGGGCGGAAACACGGATTTCAGCTGCAATCTGCTGCTCGGCGGCCAGATTAAAGGTGAAGGCTTACGGTTGTTCCATGTCTATCCGCAAGGGAATTTTATCGAGGCGACACAGGATACGCCCTATTTCCAGATTGGTGAAAGCAAGTACGGCAAACCGATTATCGATCGCGTGCTGAACTACGACACTGCACTGGATCAGGCGATGCAATGCGCGCTGATTTCGATGGATTCGACATTACGCAGTAATCTGTCTGTCGGCCTGCCACTGGATGTGATGACGTACCCTACCGACAGCTACAGTGCGGCGCAGCAACACCGCATCACGGAAACGCATCCGTACTTTGACATGATCCGCAAAGGCTGGGGCGAAGGCTTACTGAGTATATTTGCTCAGTTGCCGCCGCTGAAATTAGACGAGTAAATGCTCTTCAGGCGGAGTGAATCTTCACTCCGCTGCTTTATTTTCTTCCATCTTCTTCACAATCTTTTTCTCGACCTCAAACGGATCGATTCCGCGCAACTGAAGCCGGCGGAAACGGATAATGTTAAAACCGTTCATGATGAGGAAACTGCCTTCGATCAGTGACCCGCCGATCGAACCAAGCCAGATGTTGTGAAACACCCAGCAGCAGGTCGAGCACCACATAATACAACGCGTGGTCAGCCCGCTGGTGCGAAACAGCGCCCAGGTGCTGACGACCGTTGCGCCGACTGGCAATAATTCTACCCAGTGATGCGCGCGGCTCAGACCCAGAACCAGCGTCAGGACGATGAAAATCACCATAATCCACTGATTACGCGTGCGCAGGGAAATCAGGGTACGCAGGGAATTGAGCAACGCACTCATGCCTGCCGGTGCGGCTCCCATCATCAGGAAATGCACGCCGATAATGGCGCTGTAGGCGGAAAGTTGTTGTTTGAAGCGGCGGTCGCTGCGGTTGAAAAACATCGTGATGCCGACCACGAAGGCCACAACACCGACTGACTGGGCAAACCAGTAATACGTCATTTTTCGAAAATCTCATTCGTAGGGTTCGTTGAAAAAGCAAACGGCGCTTCATATTTGAAACGCCGTTTCATTCTAACGAGTATCCGGAAGAGTTACAATGTGACGCCGCTTTTAAAGATCGCCAGTTCGCGGAAATCGTTAATTTCATTTTTGGCTTTACGGCCATCCGCGATCGCAACGATCAGATCCACAAACTCACCCAGCAACTGATCCATACTGACATCGTGGATCAAACGCCCTGCATCGAAATCGATCCAGTGTGGTTTTTTAGCCGCCAGTTCACTGTTAGTAGCCAGTTTTACCGTTGGCACAAAACCGCCGTAAGGCGTACCGCGACCGGTACTGAACAGCACCATATGACAACCGGCACCAGCCAGCGCGCTGGTTGCCACGGCGTCGTTACCGGGTGCACTCAGCAGATTCAGGCCCGGCGTCGTCAAACGTTCACCGTATTTCAGCACGTCCATAACCGGACTTTGCCCTGCTTTCTGCGTACAGCCCAACGATTTTTCTTCCAGCGTGGTGATGCCACCCGCTTTGTTACCCGGAGACGGGTTCTCGTAAATTGGCTGATTATGCTCGATGAAATACTGTTTGAAATCGTTGACCATGTGAACCGTCTTTTCAAACGTTGATTCATCACGGCAGCGGCTCATCAGAATACGTTCCGCACCAAACATTTCAGGGACTTCAGTCAGTACGGACGTGCCGCCATTGGCGATCACGTAGTCAGAGAAACGCCCGAGCAGCGGGTTCGCGGTAATGCCGGACAGGCCGTCAGACCCCCCACATTCCAACCCAAATTTCAGCTCGCTGAGTTTACCGGTTTCGCGTTTGTCGTCACGCATGGCGGCATACAGCTCACGCAGACGTTCCAGACCGGCTTCCACTTCGTCGTCAAATTTTTGCAGCGTCATAAAACGCACGCGATCTTCGTCAACTTCACCCAGCGTTTCGCGGAAGACGTCCACCTGATTGTTTTCACAACCCAGACCAATCACCAGCACAGCGCCCGCGTTCGGATGGCGCACCATATTTTGCAGCATAGTGCGGGTGTTTACGTGGTCATCGCCCAGTTGCGAACAGCCAAACGGATGGGTGAACAGGAAGACGCCGTCGGTGCCTTCTGCATCATTGGTTTCTTTCAGAAAACGTGACTGGATCTGGCGGGCAATGCCGTTCACGCAGCCCACCGTTGGGATCAGCCAAATTTCATTACGGATCCCGACCTGACCGTTTTTACGGCGGTAGATCTGCACTTCGCGATCGGCCATTTGATCCGGCAGCGTCGCGAAATCCGGTTGATACTGGTACTGATCCAGATCGCTAAGATTGGTTTTGCCGTTTTGCGAGTGAATGTGGACACCCGGCTCAATCGCGGCCAGCGCATGACCAATCGGCAGGCCATATTTCACAATGTTTTCCCCCGCCGCAATCGGGCGCAGGGCAAACTTATGACCACGGGAAACAGGTTGAGCCAGAACCACAGCATAACCGCCCGCGTCGACCTGCTCACCGGCTTCGATATCGCGCAAAGCCACAGCGACGTTATCAGCAGTATGAATTTGAATGATACTTTGCATAGTTGCTCTCTTAGCTGTAAGCCGCCAGCGCATCGCGCATGCCACGGTCTTCAATGGCCTGCAATTGTTCGGTTACTTTAGTTACCAGGCCAGGCACGGTATTGAGATCGCGTCCCCAGTGTTCTTCATCAGCCAGCACGATTTCGACCAGGCCGACCAGCGGCAAACTGCCATTACGTACGTTGCCCCACAGCTCGGAGAAACGGCTCAGCCAGTGTGCATCGTCCTGCAACGGATAGATTTCGCCGTTACGTTCGCCACGGTAAAATGCCAGGAGTGCAGCCAGGGCAAAGGTCAGGCGCGGAGGCAAGATGCCATTCTTTTCCTGGCTTGCCAGCAACTGCGGCAGAATACGGGTGCGGTATTTGGTCATGCCGTTCAGCGCAATAGACAGCAGCTGATGCTGAATGAACGGGTTGCGGAAACGGCTCAATACCGCCTGCGCAAATGACGTCAGTTCATCCTGCGGCAGGTCCAGAACCGGCGAAATTTCTTCGGCAATCGCCAGTTCGACGAAGCGGCTGATCTGCGGGTCGTTCATTGACTCACCGACTGTATTCAGCCCGGACAGAAATGCCACCGGCACCAGCGCCGTGTGCGCGCCGTTGAGGATCGCCACTTTGCGTTCTTTATACGGTTTGATGTCGTCGACCAGACGGATATTCAGCGGCAGTTTATCCAGACGCAGTTCCTGAGCCAGGCTTTTTGGCCCCTGGATCACGAACAGGTAGAAATGCTCTGCGCTGTCAAAGAAGCTGTCCTGATAACCGAGTTCTTCCTGCAAACTGTCGATTTCGCTGCGCGGGTAACCCGTCACTATGCGGTCAACCAGCGTCGAGCAGAAGGTGTTGCTGTTTTCCAGCCACTGTGTAAATGCCGCCGGTAATGCCCATTGCTGCGCGTAACGCAACACCAGTTCCTGCAAGGCCTCACCGTTGTAGTCAATCAGTTCACAAGGCAGCAGTACCCAGCCTTTATCGGCGGCACCGGAGAAGTGAGTGAAGCGCTCGAACAGCAGTCGGGTCAGTTTGGCCGGGAAGCTGGCCGGAGGCGCGTCGTTCAGGCTGTCGTTTTCGACATAGCTGATACCCGCTTCGGTGGTGTTAGAAAACACAAAGCGGATATTCGGGTCGCGGGCCAGTGCCAGATATTCATCAAACTGATGATAAATATTGATTTCACGGTTTACGGAACGAATGATGCGCGTGTCGCGCACGGTTTCACCCTGCTCATTCAGACCACTGATAATCGTGGTGTACAGGCCATCCTGAGTACTGAGCGAAGGCGGGAAATCGGTGTCAATCGGGCGGACAACGACGATACCGGCATTCAGATCGGTATGTTCATTCAGCAAGTCTATTTGCCAGTCGACAAACGCCCGCAAAAAGTTACCTTCACCGAACTGAATAATTTTGTCGGGATGATGACGGCCAGGGAAGTCACGGCGATTTAACCTTTGCATCTCACATTCACCTTAATTTGCTCAGACTCCGGTCTTTGAGGACATCAGATTGTCCCGTGGCCGTCGTTCTATATTGGGATAGTTAGTTGTTATTACTGCATTTATTTCAGGAGCGCAGGGATCTGCGCTCCATCGTACTTCTTAGTTCAGCTCAATCTGGAAATACTGTTTCGCATTGTCGAAACAGATATTTCTCACCATGCTGCCCAGCAATTCGATATCCGCAGGCGCTTCCCCTGCTTCCACCCAGTGGCCGATCATCTGGCACAGGATGCGACGGAAATATTCATGGCGGGTGTAAGACAGGAAACTACGACTGTCCGTCAGCATGCCGACGAAACGGCTCAACAGCCCCAGGTTGGCCAGCTGCGTCATCTGACGCTGCATGCCGTCTTTCTGATCGTTAAACCACCAGCCGGAGCCGAACTGCATTTTTCCCGGCATCCCTTCGCCCTGGAAGTTACCGACCATGGTGCCGATCACTTCGTTATCATGCGGGTTCAGGCAGTACAGAATGGTTTTTGGCAGGCCACCGGCCAGGCCTTGCGCGCCCAGCAGTTTGGACAGCGGTTCTGCCAGCGGCTGGTCATTGATGGAGTCGAAACCCACATCCGCGCCAATCAGCTGGAACATACGGGTGTTGTTATTGCGCAACGCGCCAATGTGGTACTGCTGTACCCATTCACGGCGTTGATATTCAGAAGCCAGATACAGCAACACGCCGGTTTTAAACTGAGCGATTTCTTCTGTGGTTGGCGTTTCACCGCTCAGGCGGCGGGCCAGAATGCCGTCCAGCGTGGCGTCATCCGCTTCGCCGTATACCACAACATCCAGCGCATGGTCAGAAACTTTGCAGCCGTGCGCCGCGAAGTGATCCATACGTTTTTTCAGCGCGTCAAGCAGGTCGCTGAAACGGGTGATGGAAACGTCAGCCGCGGCTTCCAGTTTCTTCACGTAATCTGCAAAGGTAGCCGCTTCGATGTTGAAAGCTTTGTCCGGGCGCCAGCTTGGCAGCACTTTGATATCAAAGCTGGTGTCTTGCGCGACGGCTTTATGGTGTTCCAGAGAATCGATCGGGTCATCGGTGGTACCGACCATTTTCACGTTCATCTGTTTCATAATGCCGCGGGCAGAGAAATTATCCTGTGCCAGCAATTCATTACCACGTTCCCAGATTTCGCCTGCAGTGGCAGGGGAAAGCAGTTTGCCGGTAATACCGAACGGACGACGCAGCTCAAGGTGCGTCCAGTGGTAAAGTGGATTACCGATGGTGTGAGGAACGGTTGCCGCCCACGCGTCAAATTTTTCGCGGTCAGTGGCATCGCCGGTACACATACGTTCAGCAACACCGTTAGTGCGCATTGCACGCCATTTGTAGTGGTCGCCTTTCAGCCAAATGTCATACAAGTTTTTAAATTTATAGTTCTGCGCGATAAGCTCTGGCGGCAAATGGCAGTGGTAGTCAAAAATTGGCTCATCTTTCGCGTAGTCGTGATACAGGCGACGTGCGAATTCGGTGTCGAGAAGGAAATCTTCCGTTAAAAACTGCGCCATCTTAGGTTCCTCATCATGAATTCTGTAGAGTTATCACTCAATGGTGCGAAGTTATCACACCAATTTAAGCTATCGTCCAGTACTTTTTAGCGGCATAACGTCGCTAAAACGACTGATTTCATTCCAAAAATACAAACTAATTCGCTGTAAAATAATGACTTTAGCGTCATCAGGTACTGCTGCTTATTATCCTCACAATTAGAGTGTCATTTTGTGATGTCACTCAAACTTTAAATCTGTATGACAAGTTAATTTCGTACCAAATGTGACAAAACAAGGCCTGCACCTTTTCTGGCTTTACAAATTTTTAGAATGCGACTTTCCTCCCTTGCTGCCGCCTGACAGATGCCCTTCCACAACGCGCTGATTCCCTCTGCCCACATTATCAGCCATATCTGTCAGGTTCTGATTGTTTATTAACTGTTCGGTATAAATGTGATCACTACGTGAAGTTGTTACACCAATTACGTTTAGACGATCCGGTGCTCCGTGTTAAGCATTCACATAAAAGTGTGAAGCGGATCTAATTAAATAAATACAAACCTTTAAAATCAACAAATTAACTACTTGCTTAAAAAACTTAAGTAACCACACAATTTAAATGTGGTTTTGTGATGTCATTCAAATTTTAAATCTGTATGACAAGTTATCTTTGCTTCGCCCGGACAAGAGCGTCAGAGATTACCTGCCACATCCTTTCGCTGTTGCCCGGGCAAAACACTTCCCAGGCGCAATCAGCCCCATGGCGAAGCAACAATTCTGGTGTTCAGGAAGTTCATCGGACCCTTACGCACAGATAACAATAAACCAGTGCGTAAATACATCGGGCTGCTCCCAGTAAATCATCTGGCAGCGAGGTTCCCGGAAATCACTTTAAGGAAAGCCAGAACCCACGCTTATTCAGGTGGTGTGAAATACGCCGTGGCAGCCTGACGCTGTCATCGCCGGATTATTTACTGGGAGAGAGTTAAATGGGTAAGATCAAAGGGTTACGCTGGTACATGATCGCACTGGTGACATGCGGCACTGTATTAGGTTATTTAACACGTAACGCCATCGCCGCTGCAGCACCGACGTTAATGAGTCAGCTGAATATCAGTACTCAACAATATTCTTATATTATTGCCGCCTATTCTGCCTGCTATACGCTAATGCAGCCGGTTGCCGGTTACGTCCTTGACGTGATGGGGACGAAAGTCGGTTATGCAATGTTTGCTATTCTGTGGGCTGTTTTCTGTATGGCCACCGCACTGGCAAGCAGTTGGGGTGGCCTGGCCATCGCCCGCGGCGCGGTCGGTATGGCGGAAGCTGCCATGATCCCTGCGGGCCTGAAAGCCAGTAGTGAATGGTTCCCGGCAAAAGAACGCTCTATTGCCGTAGGCTATTTTAACGTCGGTTCTTCGATCGGCGGGATGATTGCCCCTCCTCTGGTTGTCTGGTGTATCGTGATGCACAGCTGGCAGCTGGCTTTCATTATTACCGGTGCGCTAAGCATGATCTGGGCACTGAGCTGGCTGGTATTCTACAAACACCCTAAAGATCAAAAGAAACTCAGCACTGAAGAACGCGATTACATCCTGGAAGGTCAGGAAGCACAGCATCAGACCAACAATGGCAAGAAAATGTCAGCCTGGGAAATCCTGCGTAACCGCCAGTTCTGGGGCATCGCGCTGCCTCGCTTCCTGGCGGAACCGGCCTGGGGCACATTCAACGCCTGGATCCCGCTGTTCATGTTCAAAGTGTATGGCTTTAACCTGAAAGAAATCGCAATGTTTGCCTGGATGCCGATGCTGTTCGCTGACCTCGGCTGTATCCTCGGTGGCTATCTGCCTCCGCTGTTCCAGAAGTACTTCAAAGTTAACCTGATCGTCTCCCGTAAAATGGTGGTTACGATGGGTGCAGTCCTGATGATCGGCCCGGGGATGATTGGCTTGTTCACCAGCCCATACGCAGCCATCGCGTTGCTGTGCGTCGGTGGTTTTGCTCACCAGTCACTGTCCGGCGCGTTAATCACTCTGTCTTCCGACGTGTTTGGTCGTAACGAAGTGGCAACGGCTAACGGCCTGACCGGTATGGCCGCCTGGATGGCAAGTACGATGTTCGCCCTGGTGGTCGGTGCACTGGCTGACACCATCGGTTTCAGCCCGCTGTTTGCAGCCCTTGCAGTCTTCGATTTGCTCGGCGCCATCATCATCTGGACTGTACTGCAGAACCGTTCAGCCGTTGAAGCTGCACCGGCTCCGCTGCACACTGCGAAAGCCTGATCAACGAATAATAGCCCGGTAAGCGTCTTTGCCGGGCTTTGCATTTCTCTGACACTTCTCCAATGCCTTTCTGTCTAATGCACGGTGCATCAACCTTTCGTAAAACGTATACTGGCACTTGTATAATAAGTTCACAGGTCTGTCCGACATTCACTTCTTGCAGGTTTCACTACTTTAAAGAGCACTCATATGGAATCCACAGACACCAGACGCCTTTACCAACAACTGGCTGCCACACTCAAGGAACGAATCGAAACAGGTTTGTATCCGGTTGGCGATAAATTACCCGCCGAACGGCTGATTTCCGATGAAATGGATGTCAGCCGCACCGTCGTGCGTGAAGCGATTATCATGCTGGAAGTTGAAGGTTATGTGGAAGTCCGTAAAGGGTCGGGCATTCATGTGATGTCTAACCAGCAGCGTCATCTGGTTGTTCCGGATTCTGGCAGTGAGTTTGGCACCGCCGGCCCATTTGAACTCTTGCAAGCGCGTCAGCTAATTGAAAGTAATATCGCTGAATTTGCCGCAACACAGGTGACAAAGCAGGACATCATGCGCCTGATGGAAATTCAGGAGCACGCCCGCCAGGAAGACCGTTTTCGCGATTCTGAATGGGATTTGAAATTCCACGTGCAGGTGGCGCAGGCCACGCAGAACAACGCGCTCTCCACTATCGTTGAAAAAATGTGGAGCCAGCGGTTGCATAACCCTTACTGGCGCAAGCTGCACGAACACATCGATGAGAAATCGATTGAAAGCTGGTGCGAAGATCACGACCTGATCCTTAAAGCACTGATTCGCCGCGATCCGCATGCGTCGAAGCTCGCCATGTGGCAGCATCTGGAAAACACTAAACAAATGCTTTTCCGTGCGACCAGCGACGATTTCGAATTTAACGTAGACCGTTATCTTTATTCAGAAAACCCGGTCGTTCATCTCGATCCGCCTTTGCTCAACACAAAATAAATTCCCCTTAAGGCAGGTTTATCTCACTAACCTGCCTTTTATCTTATTATCCCTCCATCCTGTCAGACACTGTCGAGTAGTGTCAGTCAATGTAAAACCCTTTCCGAAACGTGCTTCAGACTTAAATGATCGGTCTCAACGCGCTATATTTACCTGTCTGAGTTATTGTTATTTTGTTACAGTTAGACCACTTTTTTTACCCGTTTAGCCGTGTGAAATCACGCTCAACAACGTGTAAGCCCCCGATTAACGCATGACCAGATAATCCGCCAGGGAAGAGGCAACCTTCTCAGCAATACAGGCAGCGTCGAGACAAATTCTCCGCTGATGCACTTTGCTGACCCACTGAAAATTATGGAGTTTTTCATCAAAGATGGAAATTATCAGTTCGCTTATCGACGCCCTTTGGCAACAAGATTATAAAACCCTGGCCGATCCTTCTCTGGTCTGGGCGCTGTACCTGATTTTATTTATGATCATTTTTCTCGAAAACGGTCTGCTTCCTGCGGCATTTTTACCCGGCGACAGCCTGCTGATCCTGGTCGGCGTATTGATCGCTAAAGATGCCATGAATTTTCCGTTAACCATTTTCCTGCTGACATCCGCCGCAAGCCTCGGCTGCTGGCTTAGTTACGCTCAGGGGAAATGGCTGGGGAATACCCGGATAGTACAAAGCTGGCTCGCACATTTGCCCGTTCAATACCACGAACGTGCGCATGCTCTTTTCCACAAGCATGGCCTTTCCGCCTTATTAGTGGGCCGCTTTTTAGCATTTGTACGCACCCTCCTGCCAACCATTGCCGGTTTGTCAGGCCTCAGCAACAGCCGTTTCCAGTTTTTCAACTGGGTCAGCGGGTTACTGTGGATCCTTATCCTGACTTCGCTCGGGTATTTTCTGGGCAAGACTCCGCTGTTTCTCAAATATGAAGATCAGGTAATGAACTGCCTGATGTTGCTGCCCGTTCTGTTGCTGATCGGCGGCTTGGTCGGTTCCATTATTGTGCTGTGGCGCAAAAAACACGCTGACCGCCAGAATAAGGGCAAAAGCGCATCATGAATCTCAGATTGGCGAAACGCTCGTTTATCTGGCCGGCCTTATTCATGTTGCTGGCTGCGGCCTCGATGATAGGTCTGGCGGTATCGCGCCTGCCGATGCCCGCCAGTGCCCTGCAAATTCGCCCGGCCAGAGCGGGGGTCGCACTGCCTGATGGTTTTTATGTCTATCAGGGGCTCAGTCAGCGTGGCATCCACATTAAAAGCATCACACCACTGGATGATGGCTTAGTTATACAGCTGGATTCAGCCTCACAGCGCAAGATAGCAGAAGCGGTATTACAGGATATTTTACCCGCCGGATTTGTCATTCAGTACTGTGAACCACCCCATACTAAGCCCTGGGTGGCTAAACTGGATCGTGACCGTCTGAAATTTGGATAGCATCACAAGGAAGCTCAATAATGAAATTTACCCTCGCAACATGCACTTTGATTCCTGCATTACTGTTCACTTCTGCCAGCTTTGCTGCGGCTCAGCCAGAAAGCTGTGCAACCAAACAACAGGAAATACAGAAACAAATCGATGAAGCCCGGTTGCATAAAAACCAGAACCGCATTGAGGGGCTTGAGAAAGCCTTGCGTGAAAACAAAGCGCATTGTACGGATGCCGGGCTGAAAGCTGAAAACCAAAAACGTATTGATGAACAACGCAAAAAAGTCAGTGAACGTGAGCAGGAGCTGAAAGAGGCTCAGGCGAAAGGCGACCATGACAAGATCATCAAAAAACAGCAAAAACTGGAAGAAGCACAGTCAGAACTGAAACACGCAGAAGGCAGGTAATTTCTTTCTCTCAGAAGAAAAATTGCAGCCCGCTTTAACGGATTTTTCAGCGATCTTGCTTTTTGAAACAGATAATTCGCATTTGCGATCACCTGAATATCCGCTATGTTAAAAGTTCGAATCAGTTAACGTATGGAGTGACTTACACATGGCTAGTAATACATCAGAACAACTGCGCGCTGAACTCAAGTCATTGGCAGACACCCTGGAAGAAGTTCTCCAGACCTCTACCGATAAGCCGAAAGCTGAACTCGATAAACTGCGTGGTAAAGCAGAATCCTTGCTCAAAGATACCCGCGCTCGTTTGAGCGATACGGGCGATAAAATCGCTTATCAGACCAAAGAAATTGCCGGTAAGGCTGACGATTACGTACATGAAAAACCCTGGACTGGCGTCGGTATTGGTGCCGCAGTCGGCGTTGTCATTGGCGTTCTTTTAGCTCGTCGCTAATTATGCCTGAACCGATAAAACCTTCACCACAAGGACCGGGTAAAGGGCTTTTTGACATCGTTTCACGTATTGCCACCGTGGTTGTAGGCATGGTTGAAACGCGTGTCAGGCTGGCCGTTATTGAGCTGGAAGAGGAAAAGGCCAATATTTTCCAATTACTGCTCATGGCGGGTATTACCCTGATTTTCACCGCTTTTGGCCTGATGAGTTTGCTGGTTCTTCTCTTCTGGGCGATTGATCCGGCGTACCGGCTGGTGGCCATCGGCACCGCAACCGGCGTTCTGTTGCTTCTCGCCGTAATTCTGGGCGCGATGACGCTGGCAAAGGCTAAACGTTCAACGCTTTTGAGCCTCACCCGCAAACAGCTGGATGTTGACCGGGCGTTGCTGGAAAAGGATGAAGAGCGATGAGTATCCCGGACCGCGCTATCGAAAAAGTCAGGCTTCTGCGCCAGATTGATCGCCAGCGAGCAGAGCTGTCTGCTGCGGGCTCTGACTGGCTGGATGCCACCGCGAAAATTGACCGCGGCTGGGTAAAGATTGTCGATATGCGGAAATATCTGGTCGTGGGCTCCAGCCTGATTGCCGTTTACGGCATCCGCCATCCCAGCAGCATTGTGCGCTGGTCACGGCGGGCGTTTGGCATCTGGGGAACCGTGCGGCTGCTGCGCAAGACTTTCGCCAGTAAGTAAGCTCTGTGGTCTTCGTATAAAAGGGTCGGATGAATATTCATCTGACCCTTTTCTTTTTGAATAACAATCCTTCCTCCATTCAATTTATTTGAATCATTCCAACAGTTTTACTTGCTAACAAACCGTAATCGTTCGACTTATTATCTCATCATCAACTGAGGCGGTAACGGCGAGAAACATTTTCTGACCGGGCCGGTAACACTTTAAGCTCAATTTGGGCACACTACGTTTTGGAGAAGAAAATGACTAAGTTACAAGACACAGCTTTACTGGTAGCCCGTATCCTTATGCCAATCCTGTTCATCGTTGCTGGCTGGGGAAAAATCAACGGCTACACCGCGACTGCGGGTTATATGACTTCCATGGGCGTTCCAAGCTTCTTCCTGCCACTGACTATCTTGTTAGAATTTGGCGGCGGTTTGGCTATCCTGTTTGGCTTCTTTACCCGTACCACAGCGCTGATCACGGCAATCTTCACTATCCTGACTGCCCTGATCTTCCACACTGATTTTGCGCAGGGCGTGAACCAAATGATGTTCATGAAAAACCTGTCCATCGCCGGTGGTTTCTTCGTCCTGTTTGCTTCAGGTCCTGGCGCATTCAGCATTGACCGCCTGATCAAGAAAAACTGGTAATTACGGCTCCGGCACCAGGGAGCTGTATCCAAGCTATAATTAAATAAGACAATAAAAAGCACCTGCAGGGCGATGTGATTAATCACCTCGCCCTTTTTAATTCTGAAAGATCACTGACAGTAAGGAAAATATCATGGGACAACTGGTCGAAGGTAAATGGCAGGACACCTGGTATGACACCAAATCTACCGGCGGTCATTTCAAACGTTCTGTCGCGCAGTTCCGTAACTGGATCACACCCGATGGCGCACCGGGCGAGCACGGCGTGGGGGGGTTTACCGCTGAGCGCGACCGCTACCATCTTTATGTTTCACTGGCCTGTCCGTGGGCACACCGGACACTGCTGATGCGCGCCCTGAAAGGGCTCGAAGACATTATCCCTGTCTCTGTGGTTCACCCACTGATGCTGGAACACGGCTGGACGTTTGGCACCGATTTCCCCGCCGCCACCGGTGATGATTTGTATCATCTGAATTACGCGTATGAAATCTATCTGCGTGCGCAAAATGATTACACCGGCCGCGTGACCGTGCCTATCCTGTGGGACAAAAAACAGCAGACGATTGTCAGCAACGAATCTTCAGACATCATCCGTATGTTCAACAGTGCTTTTGATGCCATCGGTGCGAAAGCAGGTGATTATTACCCGCAAAACCTGCGCACTGAGATCGACGCGATTAATGAGTGGGTCTATCCGCAGATTAATAACGGCGTCTATAAAGCCGGTTTTGCAACCTCTCAGGACGCATACGACGAAGCGGTAAATGGCGTGTTTGATGCGCTGGAACGCGCTGAGGAATTACTGGGTAAGCACCGTTATCTGACCGGCAACAAACTCACCGAAGCCGATCTTCGTCTGTGGACCACGCTGGTTCGCTTTGATCCGGTCTACGTCACGCATTTCAAATGCGACCGTCACCGCATCAGCGATTATCCGAATCTGTACGGTTTTCTGCGCGATATCTACCAGCTGCAGGGCATTCGTGAAACCGTGGATTTTGCGCATATCCGCAATCACTATTACCGCAGCCACGCCACGATTAACCCTTACGGAATTATCTCTACCGGTCCGGCGCAGGATTTAGAATCACCGCACGGCCGCGATATCCGTTTCAGCTAATCACACTGGCATTCTTCCCCCTTTTTTAAAGGGGGAAGAATGCCAGTCACGTTTATTCACTTCGCTTCGCGCGTTGCCAGCAACCGTGGAATTTCACGCAGGAACCAGGCTTTCGCCTCACCCATGCTGTCGCGACGCCACGCCATAATGATGTCGATTTCACGGTTATATTCCGCACTGACCACCCGCAAACGCCCTTCGGCAATATCTTGCTCAACCATCGGATAAGGCATCGTCGCAACGCCTAATCCGGCCAGCAGCGCTTTACGTTTTTCTTCGATGGTACTGACCGTCAGACGTTGTTGCTTATCGAGCAGTTGCACGGTGAGCACCGGGCGTTCACGCGCCGTATCCGCCACCGCAATCCCGCGATATTTAACGCGGCTGACTTCAGACAGCGGCTCGGCTTCCAGATGAATCGGATGATCCGGCGCAGCCACGTAAACGCTGACCTGCTTATAAAGTTTGCGGCTGTTAATTTCTGTCGAGGAACGGAAATGCATATCGGGCGCGATAACAATATCCGCACGCCCCTGCTCAAGGCGCTCCCACGCCCCCGCCAGCACTTCGGTAATCAGTGAAACCTGCGTGTTGGCTTTCAGCGCCAGTTTCTCAATCAGCGGGAATAATTGCGCCGCCGGGGATAAGGCTTCGCAAACGATCGTGATGTGCGTTTCCCAGCCACGCGCCAGCGCTTCGGCATCGACGGTCAGTTTGTCGGCGGCTTCGAGCAGCACGCGGCCACGCTCAAGCAACATCCGGCCCACATTGGTGAATTTTGTCCGATGACCTGAACGGTCAAATAACACCACGTCCAGCTCTTCTTCCAGCTTTTGCATGGTGTAGCTCAACGCAGACGGTACGCGGCCCAGCTCATCAGCGGCGGCGGCAAAACTTCCTCTGCGGTCAATCGCATCCATGACCCGTAATGCTTCCAGTGTGAGTGCGCGATCCTTAGCCATTCTTTTCTCTGTCAGGAAATTTGAATATAGCGACCAGATTAACTGGCTAACAATCACACGTCCAGACGCTTACCATTTATACATCTAAATTTTTAAGAGAGGCGACCGCCATGATCACCAGCAGAACGGCAAAAGAGTGCGGCACCGCTGACTTTGGTTGGCTGCAGGCACGTTACACTTTCTCCTTTGGACATTACTTTGATCCGAAGCTGATGGGCTATGCGTCGCTGCGCGTCCTGAATCAGGAAGTGCTGGCGCCGGGTGCGAGTTTCCAGCCACGGACTTATCCGCGCGTTGATGTTCTGAATCTGGTTTTACAGGGCTCGGCGGAATACCGCGACAGCGAAGGTAACAGCGTGCGGGTCGAAGCCGGTGAAGCGGCGCTGCTATCGACACAAGCCAATGTCAGTTACAGCGAGCTCAACACCAGTAGTAGCCAGCCACTGACGCGGATGCAATTATGGCTGGATGCCTGCCCGGAACATGAGAATCCGCTAACCCAGAAAATGACGCTGCCGGATGCGAAACATTTCCTGCTGGCGTCGCCGGATGGTGAAAACGGCAGCCTGCAATTGCGGCAAAATGTCTGGATACATCATCTGGATTTAAAACCGGGCGAACAGATTTCCATGCCGATCCGTGGCCCGCGGGCGTATCTGCAATCGATTCACGGCCAGGTTGATGCGCTGGGCGCGGTCAGCCACGAATCACAAAAACTGGCCTGCGGCGACGGTGCGTTTATCCATCAGGAAAACAGCCTGACCGTTTCTGCCAGCACGCCGCTTCGCGCATTGCTGATCGACATGCCGGTTTAACCTTCGCAGGTAACGGATTTGCGGATTTTACAAATCGCAGAAAGACGAAAGCCCGCGCAGATAACTCTGCACGGGCTTTCTTTTGACGAGGGAGTTGACCGTTAAGCCGGGTTCTGTCGTGGACAGTCATTCGTCTAGGCCAGCAATCGCTCACTGGCTCAAGCAGCCTACCCGGGTTCAGTACGGGCCGTACCATGTGAACCCCTATTTGGCCTTGCTCCGGGTGGAGTTTACCTTGCCACGAACTGTTGCCAGCCGCGCGGTGCGCTCTTACCGCACCCTTTCACCCTTACCTGATCCCACTTGCGTGGGCCATCGGCGGTTTGCTCTCTGTTGCACTTGTCGTAAGCTCGCGCTTCCCAGGCGTTACCTGGCACCCTGCCCTATGGAGCCCGGACTTTCCTCCCCTCCACCTGTCTCCCCCGAAAGGGACGGCAGTGAAGCGGCGACTGTCTGGTCAACTCCGCGGCGGATAATAGGGTATTACGCCCTATTTGTCACCCTCTTGCTCATCAAGCGCGTATTTATACAACGCATTCTTCTTCACCCCGTGGATTTCTGCGGCCAGCGCGGCGGCCTTTTTCAACGGTAACTCTTTTTGCAGCAGCGCCAGCGTGCGCAGGGCTTCAGCAGGCAACGCTTCCACATCGACTTTATGGCCTTCCACAATCAGCACCATTTCGCCGCGGCGGCGGGTTTCCACTTCCTGCACCCACGCCAGCAGTTCGCCGACTGGCGCACCGTGAATGTTTTCCCAGGTTTTGGTCAGTTCGCGCGCCAGAACCACATAACGCTGCGGCCCCCAGACGTCGACCATATCCTGCAAACTGTCGATCAGACGATGGGTGGATTCATAGAAAATCAGCGTGCGCGGCTCTTCGATTAATGCCAGCAATGTGTCTTTGCGGGATTTGGTTTTGGCTGGCAGAAACCCTTCGTAACAGAAACGATCTGACGGTAAACCGGCTGCGCACAGCGCCGTTATTGCCGCGCAAGCGCCCGGTAAAGGAACGACACGGATCCCCGCTTCACGACAACGACGTACAAGGTGATAACCGGGGTCATTAATCAATGGTGTACCGGCATCAGAAACCAGCGCAATAGTCTGGCCTTCCTGCAATTTCGCCAGTAAATGCTCGGCTTTCTGCTGTTCGTTGTGGTCATGTAGCGGATACATTTTCGCGTTAATCGCGAAATGTTGCAGCAGCAATCCTGTATGCCGGGTGTCTTCCGCGGCAATCAAATCTACACTGTTCAGAACGGTCAGCGCGCGTTGGGTAATGTCCCCTAAATTGCCAATTGGCGTCGGTACGATATACAGCGTTGAGGCAGAAATATCTGCTTGATCGTCTTGATTCATTGTTTCATCCGGATTGCCGATTTAATATTGAGCATCTTGAAAAAACATCACTGGAAACTGAATGCCTTCCTCAATGACCTTTCGTACCCGTTCGGGACGTTTACTCCCTGCCATCATCGTGGCTATGCTTCTCGCCAGCTGTTCCGGTCAGGCACCACAGGCACCGACTGAAAGTGTCCAGGGCGCAGCAGCTGGCAGTTCTGACTATTATCTGCAGCAGGCACAGCAAAGCGGTGATGATAACAAGGCTGACTGGCAATTGCTTGCAGTGCGTGCCCTGATACGCGAAGGCAAAGTGCCTGAAGCGGCAGCGCAGCTGGCTCAGGTACCTCAGAACCTGACTGCGGCACAAACCGTAGAACAACAACTGACCAGCGCTGAAGTCCAGATTGCACAGAAGAATTATCCGGCAGCGGCCAGCCTCCTGGGCCAGTTGGATCCTTCCAATCTGACCAACGATCAAAAGGCCCGCTACTATCAGGCTCAAATCGATGCCAGCCAGGGGCGTACCAGCCTGGGTTTAATCCGTGCATACATTGCGCAAGAGCCACTCCTCCAGGGCCAGCTTCATCAGACCAACATCGATGAAACCTGGGCCGCACTGACGCAAATGTCCGCGCAGGATGTTAACAGCATCGTGATTAACGCGGATGAAAATACCCTGCAAGGCTGGCTGGATTTACTGAGTGTCTGGCAAAGCAACAAGCAGGATCCTGATCTATTGAAAGCTGGTATCAAAGACTGGCAGCGTCGTTATCCGGTGAACCCGGCTGCGGTGACGTTGCCCACGCAGCTCAACAACGTGCTGACTTTCCAACCGGCATCTACCGGTAAAATCGCACTGTTCCTGCCAATGAGCGGGCCAGCGCAGGTTTACGGTAATGCCATCCAGCAAGGTTTTAACGCCGCAATGAATGGTCAGGTGAGCCAGCCCGCCCCACAAACGGCACCTGCGGATCCTAACGCGCAGCCCCCGGCAGACCCGAATGCGGCGCTCAGCCCTTCAGCGCCGACGGATGGCGCAGCACAGCCACAAACCGATCCGTCTCAGGCGCAGCCAGCGGCCACACCGACCACTGCGCCGGTAGCCAGCAGTAATGCGCAGGTAAAAGTGTACGACACAAATGGTCAGCCTCTGGCGGCGTTACTGACGCAGGCACAGCAGGATGGCGCGACGCTGGTGGTCGGCCCGCTGCTGAAAGATCAGGTAAATGAGCTGGGTAACACCCAGACGCCTCTGAATGTTTTAGCGCTCAATCAGCCAGAAACTGAGAAAAATAGTCCGAATATCTGTTACTTTGCGCTCTCGCCGGAAGATGAGGCACAAGATGCGGCCCGCCATATGTGGGCAGAACAGAAACGTTCGCCATTGTTGCTGGTACCCCGCGGCGCCTTTGGTGACCGTATTGCGCAGGCATTTGCCAATGAATGGCAGAAACTGGGCGGACAGACGGTTCTGAAACAAGGGCTGGGCTCTGCCGGTGAATTACGTTCATCTATCGGCAGCGGCATCCGCCTGACCGGTACGCCGGTCACCGCAAGCGATGCAGCCACACCGGCGCAGGCACAGGGCGTGACTATTGGCGGGATTACCATTCCGGCTCCGCCTACAGATGCGCAAATTACACAAGGCAGCACAGGTGGCGCGGTGGATTCCGTTTATGTCGTGGCGACTCAGGGCGAACTGACGCTGATTAAACCAATGCTGGATCTGGCGGTTAATGGTCGTTCTCATCCGTCTGTCTATGCAAGCTCACGCAGCTATCAGGCGGGAGCCGGCCCGGATTATCGTCTGGAGATGGAAGGCGTGGAATTTAGCGACATTCCTTTACTGGCGGGTTCTAACCCTGCACTGATGCAGCAGGCCGCAGCGAAATTCGGCAACGATTACTCGCTGGTTCGCCTGTATGCGATGGGGATTGATGCCTGGAGTCTGGCAAATCACTTCTCACAAATGCGGACTCTTCCTGGCTTCCAGGTCTCTGGCAGCACCGGGGATTTAAGCGCCAACAGCAACTGCGTTATCCATCGCAAACTGCCGTGGCTGCAATACCGCCAGGGCTCGCTGGTTCCGGTTTCTTCGTGAAAAACAGCGATAACCGGCGCTGAGAAAACGGAATTCTCTGCACTAACAAGTACAAGGACGTACTGATGATAAATTTTTTGTCAAAAACGCGGTCGTGCGGGGCACAATACGAGGCTTACGCGCGACGCTATCTTGAAAGAGCCGGGTTAACCTTTGTGGCGGCCAATGTGGCCTGCCGCGCAGGTGAAATTGACCTGATCATGCGTGACCAGCAAACCTGGGTGTTTGTTGAGGTTCGCTACCGGCGCAATGCAAACTTTGGTGGCGCGGCGGCCAGCGTCACGCGTCAAAAACAGCAGCGCCTGTTACGCGCGGCATCTTTTTGGCTTGCAGGCCACAACGCAAGCTTTGACACATCACCTTGCCGTTTTGATGTTTTAGCCATCACCGGCAGCCAGTTAGAATGGCTGCCCGATGCATTCAATGCGGAATAAATATTACGACGACTGACTGGACGAAAAACCGTGCTGGATAGAATCAAAGTCTGCTTTACCGAAAGTATCCAAACCCAGATTGCAGCGGCCGAAGCCTTGCCTGACGCGATTTCCCGTGCAGCGATGACACTGGTGCAATCACTGCTCAACGGCAACAAAATCCTGTGCTGTGGTAACGGCACCTCTGCGGCAAATGCGCAGCATTTTTCCGCCAGTCTGATTAATCGTTTTGAAACTGAACGTCCCAGCCTTCCTGCAATCTCACTATGTGCAGACAATATTGTGTTGACGGCAATTGCTAATGACCGTCTGCACGAAGAAATCTATGCAAAACAGGTGCGCGCCTTAGGTCAGGCGGGTGATGTTTTGCTGGCGATTTCTACCCGCGGCAACAGCCGTGATATTGTCAAAGCCGTTGAAGCAGCGGTCACCCGTGATATGACGATTGTCGCATTAACAGGTTATGACGGCGGCGAACTGGCGGGTTTGCTGGGCCCTCACGATGTTGAGATCCGTATTCCCTCTCATCGCAGCGCCCGCATTCAGGAAATGCATATGCTCACAGTAAACTGCCTCTGTGACCTGATAGATAACACGCTGTTCCCACACCAGGACGATTAAGGAGATCAAATGAAGGCGAGCCCTCTCTTTGCTGTATTGTTAAGCGCCCTTCTGTTACAAGGCTGCGTCGCCGCAGCAGTAGTTGGTGCGGCAGGTGTCGCAACGAAAACCACCACTGACCCGCGAACGGTAGGCACTCAGGTTGATGACAGCACGCTGGAAGCGCGTGTTTCCAACGCGGTAAGTAAAGATAAGCAATTGAAAGACGAGGCCCGAATTGTCGCCACCGCGTATCAGGGCAAAGTCCTGTTAACCGGTCAGGCACCGTCCGCGGATATGGCTTCCCGTGCAAAACAAATTGCGATGGGCGTTGAAGGCGCAACGGAAGTGTATAACGAGATCCGCACCGGCAAACCGGTCAGCATGGGCACCGCCTCTGTCGATACGTGGATCACAACGAAAGTTCGCTCTCAGTTGCTGACCAGCGATTCGGTTAAATCTTCCAACGTTAAAGTCACGACCGAGAATGGCGAAGTGTTCCTGCTCGGCCTGGTCACGCAGGAAGAAGGGAAATCAGCGGCGGGTATTGCTGCGGGCGTAAGTGGCGTTAAACACGTCACAACGGCGTTTACTTACGTTAAATAATCCCATCGTTAAAACATAAAGGACAGCTCATGCTGTCCTTTTTTACGCCCGAAAATGGGCACAATTCAATGCAGCTTATGTTCTTGCAGGAAAGATTCTCCACCGAGTTGGCTCATTTGCCTCAGGATCCATTGCTGGCGGCGTAGCACGTATGCCGACGGCGCGTTGACCTTAAACAGATGCGGATTCGGCAATACAGCAGCCAGCAATGCGGCCTGCGAAGCCGTCAGGCGGCTGGCAGGTTTATGGAAGAAATGTTGAGCGGCTTGCTCGACACCAAACACACCGTCGCCAAACTCAACAATATTCAGATAAACTGTCAGGATACGGCGTTTTGTCCAGACCGTTTCAATCCCCACGGTCAGCCCCGCTTCCAGCCCTTTTCTCACCCAACTACGACCGTCCCAGAGGAATAAATTCTTGGCCGTTTGTTGCGACAAAGTCGATGCACCGCGCATTTTCCCTCCCTCTTTATCGAGTACGGACTGTATGGCTTCCATATCAAAGCCCCAATGTTCAGGGAATTTTTGATCTTCCGACGCCATAACGGCCAGAGCCATTGGCGCTGAAATTTCATCCATAGGCACCCAGTCGGAATGCGCAACATAACCAAAGTCCCCCGTAAGCCAGGCTGAAACCTGACGTTCGATCATCACGGCAGAGAAGGGTACGGGTAAAAATGAAAAAAGAATGATGCCCGCTACCCATAAGCAGAGTAACAGTATCAAAGCGCGTTTCAGCCATAAAAATGGCTTACGCAATAGGCCCTTTCCAGCAAATTTATTCATTCAACGCTTTCCACAACACATCTGACCATCTAATCAATCTCAATAATAAGTCCGTCATTCAGGCTAGCGATAGAATCAGTAATATTGCTAACAATTAAACGATTGTGATAAAACATTTGCTTACATGTAGTATTTAAAATGTCATTTTGATCATTATCATCAATGAGTTCCATCATTTTACTCAAATTTTCAAACATTGAGGCCGGGTGGCATTTTCAACAGAAAAGTATTTTTTTTGTAACTGATACGATAAAAAATAGATTAACAAATCTTATGAATACGTTTTCTCAAAGTGAATAAATTCTCATCGATTATTCCACAACTGACGCACACCCTAAGTCAAATCAGGAACCCGAAAACAGCAAAAAACACGCAATGTTAATGCTCTTTTGGAAGATAAAAAGTGCTTTCCTCTAAGTGAAATTTTTTCACTTAAAATAAATATCTGCATGCAGTTGGACTTTGAGTACTCCGCATGAAGGAAATGCAACAAAAACAATAAATAACATAAAGTTGAATGTAAATTTCAATTTTAAACAACCGGTTCCATAGCCAGAAAAACCGAAAAATCACAGGTAAAACCCCCTGCGATTGGGCAGTTCCATAAACAAAATTGCATGTCGCCAAAACAACATCAACATGCATCATTTGTATGATGTCAAAAATCCTGCGATAAAGGCTTGATGTTTTGTATAGACAAAGACTAATCTACATCACAGTTTTTAATGAATGTTGTAACAGTTCTGCTTATATTTGTTATGTTGATTGCTACAGGATGTATTAGACTTTAAGACTGAATTCCAAGACCTGCGAAAACCGAACCCTAAAAACTATCGTGGGTTACCTCTTTCCCTGGTGTTGGCGCTGTATTCGCGCACCCCGGCCTCGGCTGGGGTTATTTTTTTTCAGCGTTTGCCGTCCAGTCACGCAACACCTGTATATCATTGCGCCATTCAGCTTTCAGCTCATCAACCCATTCCTGAACGTTATCCCACCATGCCGGTAGTGTTGGCGTCTGAATTTGTTGCGCCAGTTGTTGCAAGTGCTTCAGGCCAACAGACCCTGCCGCACCCTTAATTTTGTGCCCTTCTTCGGCAATACCTTTTTGATCACGCGCCGTCATGTTGGAATCGAGAACCGCAAGATAACCCGGCATCATCTTTTCAAACATATCCGCGCTCTGGTAAATCAGTTTCGCCCCAACCAGTTCGATGTACTGGTCAAGCATGGCGGTATCAAGCAACGATTCGCTGTTTTTCATTACGGCAGGTTCCTTTTCTACTACGGAGGAAACTTCAGGCTGGTGATCCCAGAACTGCTGGATCATGGCGGTCAGCGCAGTAACGGACAGCGGCTTGCTCAGCACATCGTCCATTCCGGCGTCGAGATACTCTTTTTTATCTTTCAGAACGTTGGCAGTCAGCGCAATCAGCGGCGGCAGATGTTTGCCCGCATAGTCGTTACGCAGTTTGCGGGCGATATCCAGCCCGGTCATATCCGGCAACTGGATGTCCAGCAACACCAGATCAAATTCGTCAGGATCAAACATCTCCAGGGCATCATGGCCGTTCATGGCCACTTCCACGCTGTTCCCGAGTTTCTCCAGCACCGAACGCGCCACAATCACGTTCAGCTCAATATCTTCTACCAGCAGCACATGCAGCGCGGGCAGCGGCATATCCTCGTCGTCATCCACTTCCGCGACCGGCGCGTCCAGCGTTGGCGCACGGACGGTCAGCGTGAAGCAGGACCCCTTGCCCGGCTCGCTGCTGACAGTAATATCGCCGCCCATGGTTTGTGCCAGGCGTTTTGAAACAGCCAGCCCGATGCCGGTTCCCGTTGCAGGTTTACCGCCGTTCTGATCTTTCACCTGATAATACATAGCAAAGATTTTATCCTGCTCATCTTGTGGAATGCCCATCCCGGAGTCGCGGACGACAAAACGCAGCATGTCGTTGGCTTCGTAATGAACGCTCAGCACAATTTCACCTTCACGGGTGAATTTGACGGCGTTACCAATCAGGTTCCACAGGATCTGGCGTAAACGTGTGCCGTCCGTCGTAATACTGCGCGGCAACGGCAAATCCGGTTCCATAATGAATTTCAGCCCTTTCGGCTGGGCCAGCAGGCCAGAGAGATTTTCGAGGTCAGAGAGGAATTCGGTAAAATCGACCGGTTGATTATCGAGCTGCACTTTGCGGCGCTCAATTTTGTCCATTTCGATAATGTCGTTGAAGATATTCCCGAGCGTGATCGCACTGACGTGAATGGTTTTCAGGTAGCTGTGCTGTTCTTTGTCGAGTTCGGTATCCAGCAGAATGCGGCTCAGCCCGACAATGCCGTTAAGCGGCGTACGCAGCTCATGGCTGATCGTTGAGATAAAGGTTGTCTTCTCACGGCTGGCATTCTCTAACGCGTCCTGATAGCGCTTACGCTCAGTTATATCGCGCCCAAAGCCCATCAGGCCATGTCGCTTACCAATACGGTCATAAAAAGGCACTTTGCGCAGCTCGAAGCACGCCTTACGCCCGTCCGGGTACACCAGCCATTGTTCGTACGTCAGGGAAACATTGTGACGAAAAACTTTCTCATCGGTTTCCACCACTTTTTCGGCAATGTCCGGTGTATAAACATCATCGGGCGTCAAACCGATCAGCTGTTTTTCACTTTTGCCGGTCAGCAATTCCATCGCACGGTTGCAGCCCGAGAATTCTTTATCTTCGTTTCGGTAGTAAACCAGGTCAGGGGAAGCATCAAGGAAAGAGCGTAATAATGCAGATTGCTGGCTCAGCTCGATTTGTGCCTGTTCGCGGTGCTGCATTTCGAGTTTGAGCTTATCGACCACGGCAAGACGGGCTTCTTCCGCTTTCACACGGTCAGCAATTTCCTGATTCAGTTGCGTAATGTTGTCTTTCAGTTGCTGATTCAGTTCGAGGTCACGGTGGCGCATTTCTTCGAGCTTATCCACCAGACGCGCTAAACGCTGGCGTGATTCCTCAAGTTGCTCCACGACCACCGACAGGAAATACACGGCCCAGGGCGTAATCAGCAAACCAAAGAAAATGGAGCGAACAACGTCGATACTTTCAACCTGCCCGCGCAGGAGCATGGTGACTGCCATCTGGACAATCATGGCCAGTACAACCAGTGCGGACGCCAGCAACAGTGAGAATCTCACCAGCCCCAGCTTGACCATCAGATCGACATAATACTGCGCTAAAACCCGGATTTGCTTCATAACGGTTCCCTTAAAACGAAGTCGACTGAATCATACCGCAAAATATTCCCGGCGTGAGAACAGGGGAGGAATTGAGCACAAAGTTTGTGAGATGCACCTTGTAAGGGCTTGTCATGGTGCAATGCAGGAAATAAGGGCAGAGTTATTGACTATTCTGTAGGGTGATATTATTAATATCGGCCGGCTTTATTGAGCTGATAACGCGGCCAACTGCCGTTCGCCCAACATCTTTATCCTTTTATCATCCGAATTACTTTCCCCTCGGCGCATTTCGCGCAGGCATAACTATTCATTATTACTGCAAATAAAGTCATTCATGGCAGTATGAATAATTCTTATTACAAATACCGGACTAACACATTATTACTGTCAGGTTAAAAACAGTGACAAACCGCATAGGGTCAGCATTTTCCAGTATAAAATACTGGTAATTACGAGTCTGCCAGCACGGTGCGGAGATCTTAAGCTTTTCCTATAGTGAGTCAGCTCACACTTTATGCGCGTATCCACATCGAAAATATGCCAATGAAAATGCCATAATTAGTATATTTTTCATATAATTAAATGCCTTTATATCACTTTTAATATAACTTAAATCGCCATTTGACCTGTCTGTGCTTTCTCGCTAAGTTGGGAGTCCGCTGGAAGCAATCTCGACGGGTGAGCAACTCGTCATATTTATGCAGTAATTGAAGACTCCCTCATTAAAACAAGTCAACCACCACTTGTGAGAACCATCACGAGAGGCCTTTGACGGAGATGTCCGGGCAATAAACGCACCGCAAGAGTGCGCGCTATTGCGGATAAACTCTGTGAATAAGTCCACTCGCGTTTGGTGTGTGAGTCTCGCAGAGCCTGGGGAGGTTCACGTTATGTTGTACGATAAATCCCAAGAGAGGGACAACTGTGGTTTCGGCCTGATCGCCCATATAGAAGGCGAACCTAGCCATAAGGTCGTGCGTACCGCGATCCACGCACTGGCCCGTATGCAACACCGTGGCGCGATCCTTGCTGACGGCAAGACCGGCGACGGTTGCGGCCTGCATTTACAAAAACCTGACCGCTTCTTCCGCATGATTGCCGAAGAGCGCGGCTGGCGCCTGGCGAAGAACTATGCCGTCGGCATGCTGTTCCTCAGCAAAGATGAAAAAGAAGCTGAGGCGAGCCGCCGCATTGTTGAAGAAGAGTTGCAAAACGAGACGCTGTCCGTGGTGGGCTGGCGTGACGTTCCGACTAACCCGGACGTACTCGGTGAAATCGCGCTTTCCTCCCTGCCTCGTATCGAACAAATTTTTGTTAACGCACCCGCCGGCTGGCGTCCGCGTGACATGGAACGCCGTCTGTACATGGCGCGCCGCCGTATTGAGAAACGCATTCAGGATAAAGACTTCTATGTGTGCAGTTTCTCCAACGTGGTTACGATCTACAAAGGCCTGTGTATGCCTGCGGATCTGCCACGCTTCTATTTAGACCTGGCCGACCTGCGCCTGGAATCAGCAATTTGCCTGTTCCACCAGCGTTTCTCGACCAACACCGTACCGCGCTGGCAACTGGCTCAGCCTTTCCGCTATCTGGCGCACAACGGCGAAATCAACACCATCACCGGTAACCGCCAGTGGGCCCGCGCCCGTGCGTATAAATTCAAAACGCCGCTGATCCCCGATCTGCAAGACGCCTCACCGTTCGTGAATGAAACCGGCTCGGACTCCAGTTCGCTGGACAACATGCTGGAACTGTTCCTGGCCGGCGGTATGGATTTGCTGCGCGCCATGCGTTTGCTGGTTCCGCCAGCCTGGCAGCAAAACCCGGATATGGACGACGATTTACGCGCGTTCTTCGACTTTAACTCCATGCACATGGAGCCGTGGGATGGCCCGGCCGGTATCGTGATGTCAGATGGCCGCTACGCCGCCTGTAACCTCGACCGTAACGGTTTGCGTCCGGCGCGTTATGTCATCACCAAAGACAAGCTGATCACCTGCGCGTCAGAAGTCGGGATCTGGGATTACCAGCCTGATGAAGTCGTTGAGAAAGGCCGCGTTGGCCCGGGCGAACTGATGGTGATCGATACCCGCAGCGGTAAAATCCACCACTCGGCAGAAACGGATAACGACCTGAAAGGCCGCCATCCCTATAAGCAATGGATGGAGAAAAACGTTCAGCGTCTGGTGCCGTTTGAAGATCTGGCTGAAGATCAGGTCGGCAGCCGCGAGCTCGATGACAGCACGCTGGAAACCTTCCAGAAACAGTTTGGCTACAGCAGCGAAGAATTAGATCAGATCATCCGCGTGTTGGGTGAGAACGGTCAGGAAGCCGTCGGTTCAATGGGCGACGATACGCCATTTGCCGTGCTCTCCAGCCGTCCTCGCATCGTGTATGACTACTTCCGCCAGCAATTTGCGCAGGTGACCAACCCGCCAATCGACCCGCTACGTGAAGCGCACGTGATGTCTCTGGCGACCAGCATTGGCCGCGAAATGAACGTATTTTGCGAAGCTGAAGGTCAGGCACACCGTCTGAGTTTCAAATCGCCAATCCTGCTGTGGTCTGATTTCAAACAGCTGACCACGCTCGACAGCAAACACTATCGAGCGGAAACGCTGGATCTGACTTACGATCCGACCGAGCAGAATATGGAGCAGTTCGTCCAGAAGCTCTGTGACGAAGGCGAACAGAAAGTGCGTAACGGCGCGGTTCTGCTGGTGCTGTCTGACCGCAACATTGCACCAAACCGCTTGCCACTTCCTGCGCCAATGGCCGTCGGCGCGTTGCAGTTGCGTCTGGTGGAAAAAAGCCTGCGCTGCGACGCCAACATCATTGTTGAAACCGCCAGCGCACGCGACCCGCACCACTTTGCCGTGCTGATCGGCTTCGGTGCGACCGCGGTTTATCCATATCTGGCCTACGAAACGCTGGCCAAGCTGGTGGATTCGCAGGTCATCGAGAAAAAATACCGTGAAGTGATGCTGAACTACCGTAACGGCATCAACAAAGGTCTGTACAAAATCATGTCCAAAATGGGCATTTCCACCGTCGCCTCTTACCGTTGTTCGAAACTGTTTGAAGCCGTCGGCCTGGCGAAAGATTTGTGCAACACCTGCTTCAACGGCGTGGTCAGCCGCATAGGCGGTGCCGGTTACAGCGACTTTGAACAGGATCTGCTGAACCTGTCCAAACGCGCCTGGCTGAAACGCAAAACTTTGGATCAGGGCGGTCTGCTGAAATTTGTCCACGGCGGCGAATATCACGCGTACAACCCTGACGTCGTCACCACGCTGCAAACCGCAGTGAACAGCGGCGATTACGACGATTATAAAGCTTACGCAAAACTGGTGAACGAGCGCCCGGTGGCGACACTGCGCGACTTGCTGAAAGTCACGCCGAAAGGCCAGCCGATTCCGGTTGATCAGGTAGAACCGGCTGAAGGTCTGTTTACCCGTTTCGATACCGCGGCAATGTCTATCGGTGCGTTAAGCCCTGAAGCGCATGAGTCTCTGGCCGAAGCGATGAACAGCATCGGCGGACGTTCTAACTCCGGCGAAGGTGGCGAAGACCCTGCGCGTTACGGCACCAATAAAGTATCACGCATCAAACAGGTAGCGTCGGGTCGATTCGGCGTGACGCCAGCGTATCTGGTGAATGCTGACGTTATTCAGATCAAAGTGGCGCAAGGTGCAAAACCAGGCGAAGGCGGCCAGTTGCCGGGTGACAAAGTGACGCCGTACATCGCGAAGCTGCGTTATTCCGTGCCGGGCGTGACCCTGATTTCTCCACCGCCTCACCACGATATTTATTCCATCGAGGATCTGGCACAGCTGATCTTCGACTTGAAACAGGTCAACCCGAAAGCAATGATTTCGGTGAAACTGGTTTCAGAACCGGGCGTTGGCACCATTGCGGTCGGCGTGGCGAAAGCGTATGCAGACCTGATCACTATCGCAGGTTACGACGGCGGCACCGGCGCAAGCCCGCTGTCTTCGGTCAAATACGCGGGCTGTCCGTGGGAACTGGGCCTGGTGGAAACACAGCAGGCGCTGGTGGCTAACGGCCTGCGTCACAAAATTCGTTTACAAGTTGATGGCGGCCTGAAAACCGGTCTGGACATCATCAAAGCGGCAATCCTGGGCGCTGAAAGCTTCGGTTTCGGTACCGGCCCGATGGTCGCGCTGGGTTGTAAATACCTGCGTATTTGCCACCTGAATAACTGCGCAACGGGTGTGGCAACTCAGGATGACAAACTGCGTCGTAACCATTATCACGGCCTGCCAGAACGTGTGACGAACTACTTCAAGTTTATCACGCAGGAAACCCGTGAAATCATGGCCGAACTGGGTGTCAGCCAGCTGGTGGATCTGATTGGTCGTACCGATCTGCTCACCGAACTGGATGGCTTCACGGCGAAACAAAACAATCTGGATCTGTCTGCGATGCTGGCAACCGCGACGCCGCACGAAGGCAAAGCGGTGTACTGCACTGAAGGCAACCCGGCGTTCGACAAAGGCCAGCTGAACAAAGATATTCTGGAACAGGCTGCGCCACATATCGATTCTAAGCAGAGCAAAGCGTTCTACTTCGATATCCGCAACACTGACCGTTCAGTCGGTGCGACATTGTCCGGCGCGATTGCTGAAAAGCATGGCGATCAGGGCATGGCGGCAGATCCGGTACGTATTAACTTTAACGGCACCGCAGGTCAAAGCTTTGGCGTCTGGAACGCAGGCGGCGTAGATTTAATGCTGACCGGTGACGCGAACGACTACGTGGGCAAAGGCATGGCCGGTGGCCGGATTGCGATTCGTCCGCCAATCGGTTCAGCGTTCCGCAGCCACGAAGCCAGCATTATCGGTAACACCTGTCTATATGGCGCAACCGGCGGCAAGATGTTTGCGGCTGGCCGTGCGGGCGAGCGTTTCGCGGTGCGTAACTCCGGTGCTATCACCGTGGTTGAAGGCATCGGCGATAACGGTTGTGAATACATGACCGGCGGTATTGTGTGTGTTCTGGGTCGTACCGGCGTTAACTTTGGCGCAGGCATGACCGGTGGTTTCGCTTACGTTCTCGATGAAGACGGCGAATTCCGCAAACGCGTTAACCCGGAACTGGTTGAAGTCCTGGAAGTGGCCGACCTGGCTATCCATGAAGAGCATCTGCGCGGTTTGATCATCGAACACGTACAGTTGACCGCATCGACCCGTGGTGAAGAGATTTTGGCGAACTGGCCGGAATGGGCGCCTAAATTTGCCCTGATAAAACCGAAGTCCAGTGATGTCAAAGCATTGTTGGGTCACCGTAGTCGTTCCGCAGCTGAGCTGCGGGTACAAGCGCAGTAAGAGGTTAAGATGAGTCAAAACGTTTATCAATTTGTCGACTTACAGCGTGTTGATCCGCCTAAAAAAGCGCTGAAGATCCGTAAAATTGAGTTTGTGGAAATTTACGAGCCGTTCTCAGCAACTCAGGCTGCATCGCAGGCAGACCGCTGCCTGTCTTGTGGTAACCCTTACTGCGAATGGAAATGTCCGGTACATAACTACATTCCGAACTGGCTGAAGCTGGCAAACGAAGGCCGCATCATGGAAGCGGCAGATCTCGCGCACCAGACCAACAGCCTGCCGGAAGTTTGCGGACGCGTTTGTCCGCAGGACCGACTTTGCGAAGGTTCCTGCACGCTGAATGATGAATTCGGCGCGGTGACTATCGGTAACATCGAGCGCTACATCAACGATAAAGCGATCGAAATGGGCTGGCGTCCGGATATGTCTCACGTACACCCGACCGGTAAACGTGTGGCAATTATCGGCGCAGGTCCGGCAGGCTTAGCCTGTGCTGACGTGCTGACCCGTAACGGCGTGAAAGCAGTGGTTTACGATCGTCACCCGGAAATCGGCGGCTTGCTGACATTCGGTATTCCGGCCTTCAAGCTGGAAAAATCAGTGATGACCAAGCGTCGTGAAATCTTCACCGAGATGGGTATCGAGTTCCAGCTCAATACGGAAGTCGGTAAAGACATCACGATTGAAGCCCTGCTGGCAGAATATGATTCTGTCTTCCTCGGCGTCGGAACTTATCAGTCAATGCGCGGTGGCTTACAGAACGAAGACGCGCCGGGTGTTTACGACGCCCTGCCGTTCCTCATCGCTAACACCAAACAGCTGATGGGCTACGACGACAGCCAGGAAGAGCCTTACGTCACGATGGATAAGAAACGCGTTGTGGTTCTGGGCGGTGGTGATACCGCAATGGACTGTGTGCGTACTTCAATCCGTCAGGGCGCAACGCATGTGACCTGTGCGTATCGCCGTGACGAAGAGAACATGCCAGGCTCTCGTCGTGAAGTGAAGAATGCCCGCGAAGAAGGCGTTGATTTCAAGTTCAACCTGCAACCGCTGAGCATCGAACTGAACGATTCTGGCCGCGTGTGTGGCGTGCGAATGGCCCGCACTGAACTCGGTGCGCCAGACGCAGCGGGCCGTCGTCGTGCAGAAATCGTAGCCGGCTCCGAGCACGTGATGGAAGCCGATGCTGTGGTCATGGCGTTTGGCTTCCGCCCTCATAAAATGGAATGGCTGGCATCGCACGACGTTGAGCTCGATTCATCCGGGCGCATTGTGGCACCGGAAGGCAGCGACAACGCTTTCCAGACCAGCAACCCGAAAATCTTCGCTGGTGGCGATGCGGTTCGCGGTTCTGATCTGGTAGTCACGGCGATTGCCGAAGGCCGAAAGGCCGCAGAAGGCATCATGAATTACCTCGAAGTGTAATTTCATTTTGTTCTTCACGAAGGCCGCGAAAGCGGCCTTTTTTATTGAGTAAGAGAACGCCTGAGGCCAAATTCAGGCAATAAAAAACCCCGCGTAGCAACGCAGGGTTTTAGCCGGATGAGATGACAAGCGCGGTGTTATTTCACAACGCGCAGTGCCGGGCGACCACCGCGTGGCGGAGTCGGCGGCTCGTCATCCGAATCGTCTTCAGCCACATCGGGCAAATCGCCATCAATGACTGACATCGTTGGCTCTGACGGCTCTTCTACGCTCAGATCGCCATCAAAGGCACCTTCAGCTTCGTAAGCAGGCTCAGGTTCGAACATGGTACCTGCACCATTCTCACGGGCATAAATGGCCAAAACGGCGGCAATTGGGACAAAAACGTTACGCGGTACGCCGCCAAAACGTGCATTGAAGCGTACATCGTCGTTGCCCAGTTCGAGATTGCCGACAGCACGCGGTGCAACGTTCAGAACAATTTGTCCGTCACGCGCAAACTCCATCGGCACCATCACGCCAGGCATCGTCACGTCAACCACCAGATGCGGAGTTAACTGGTTGTCTAGCAGCCAGTCATAAAAAGCCCGTAGCAAATAGGGGCGACGCGGAGTCATGTCGGTCATCTCCATACCTTAACCTCGGGTATGCAAACGCATTTCGCGCTCAGCTTCAGTCAGGGAAGCCAGGAACGCATCACGTTCAAAGACGCGAGTCATATAGCCTTTCAGCTCTTTAGAACCGGCACCTGACAACTCGATACCCAGTTCTGGCAAACGCCACAGCAGCGGAGCCAGGTAGCAATCAACCAGGCTGAACTCTTCGCTTTTGAAGTAAGGCATATAAGAGAAAATTGGCGCAATCGCCAGCAACTCTTCGCGAAGTTGTTTACGCGCAGCATCTGCTTCGGTCGCAGAACCTTGTTCGATTTGACGCATCAGAGAGTACCAGTCGTTTTCGATGCGATGCATCATCAGACGGCTCTCGCCACGGGCAACCGGGTAAACCGGCATCAGTGGTGGGTGCGGGAAACGCTCATCAAGATATTCCATAATGATGCGGGATTCGAACAGGGTCAGCTCACGATCGACCAGCGTTGGAACGGTGCGATACGGGTTGAGGTCAATAAGATCCTGCGGCAGGTGATCCATCTCAACCTGCTCGATCTCGACACTGACACCTTTTTCCGCCAGTACGATACGTACTTGATGGCTAAAAATGTCGGTCGGGCCGGAAAACAGCGTCATTACCGAACGTTTGTTGGCAGCGACAGCCATGAAAACCTCCAAGTTTATCTAGAATATTACAGCGAGTTATCGCCAGCCTGCAGTTTTTGTCCCGTAGTTTCATAGACAACCATAGGCAAGGCGAACCCAGCCAGGAAGCGCGGCAACGTCAACTGCTCGGCGAATAGGCACAAAAGTGTGTGATAGTTTACCAGATTTTAAGCAGGCTGTGGGGGACGGTGAGACGATTTCATGGGGAATTGTGTGTCAGGAGATCATTTTCTCCTGAAAGCCTGAATCACAGGCATAAAAAAACCCGGTGAAACACCGGGTTTTTGACGCTGATTTTCGTGCCGAAGCACTGAGCTGCGTAAGCAGCAGAAAATTAACGTTTGGAGAACTGAGGACGACGACGTGCTTTACGCAGACCGACTTTCTTACGTTCAACCTGACGAGCATCGCGAGTTACGAAGCCAGCTTTACGCAGCTCAGAACGCAGATTTTCGTCATATTCCATCAGTGCACGGGTGATACCGTGACGGATAGCACCAGCTTGACCGGAGATACCACCACCTTTAACAGTGATGTACAGGTCGAATTTCTCAACCATGTCGACCAGTTCCAGTGGTTGACGAACTACCATGCGGGCAGTTTCACGACCAAAGTACTGTTCCAGGCTACGCTGGTTAATTACGATGTTACCACTACCCGGTTTGATGAAAACACGAGCGGCGGAGCTTTTGCGGCGACCAGTGCCGTAGTATTGATTTTCAGCCATTGCCTATAATCCCGAATTAAATGTCAAGAACTTGCGGTTGTTGCGCCGCATGAGTGTGCTCGTTACCCGCGTAAACTTTCATTTTACGGTACATTGCACGACCCAACGGGCCCTTTGGCAACATGCCTTTAACCGCGAGCTCGATCACGCGTTCAGGACGGCGAGCGATCATCTCTTCAAAGGTCGCTTGCTTGATACCACCGATGTGGCCAGTGTGATGGTAATAAATCTTGTCGTTACGCTTGTTGCCGGTTACAGCAACTTTTTCTGCGTTCAGAACGATGATGTAATCACCAGTATCAACGTGCGGAGTGTATTCCGCTTTATGTTTGCCACGCAGACGGCGGGCCAGTTCAGTGGCCAGGCGACCTAAGGTCTTGCCGGTAGCGTCAACTACGAACCAGTCACGTTGTACGGTTTCCGGTTTAGCTGTAAAAGTTTTCATTAAAAGCTTACCCAATTAAAGTTACACGTTGGCGAACACCCGAACGCTTACTTGTTTATAAAATAAGTATTTGAGGTTCACACGACCATCGTCCAGCAAACCTACCCCTTCGAATAGCCAATGCTGGCACTTATAAAGTTTCGGGAAAAAAACTTTGTAGTAACGTGGGGTCGCAAGATTATAGAGAAGTCCTCTGCAAAGATCGAACCCTTTTTCGACAAAAAGAAAGATTTCCCTCAAGTCGCCCGGAGGGTTCGCCTTGCAAAAACGACAGACGCTTTTATATCACAAATCGAACAAATAATAATCAACCTAAAATCACGGCAGATGCGGACGTTTGAGGTATTCCTCGCTTTGCATCTCCTGCAGGCGCGACAGACAGCGCTGATATTCAAACTTCAGACGCTCGCCCTGATAAATCTCAAACATCGGTACCGCTGCTGAAATCACCAGTTTCACATGGCGTTCGTAGAACTCATCGACCAGCGCCAGAAAACGCCGCGCCGCATTCTCGCTGTCAGCAGCCATCACAGGAACGTTATGCAGCAACACGCTGTGGTAGATTTTCGACAGCGCAATATAGTCGAGCTGGCTGCGCGCTTCTTCACATAAGGTATGGAATTCTACCGCCAGAACGCCGTCTACCGCCGCGAGCGCCTGCAACGGCCGGTGATTCACTTCCAGCATCACCGGTTCAGCACCAGAATCTCCGCTGTGGTTACCGGTCAGTTTCCCCAGCATGCTTTGCATCGCAACCGTCGCTTCAGGACCTGCCGGAGACAGCCATAAATTCGCCTGCGTTAATGTGCGCAGACGATAATCAATGCCCGCGTCCACATTCAGCACATCGCAGTACTCCTTAATCAGATCAATGGCGGGCAGGAACCGTGCGCGCTGCAATCCGTTACGGTACAGCTGATCTGGCGGAATGTTGGACGTCGCAATCAGCGTGATGCCGCGCGCAAATAACGCCTGCAACAGCGTCGCCAGCAGCATAGCGTCGGTAATATCCGAGACAAAAAACTCGTCGAAACACAGAACATCGGTTTCGGTTTTGAATTTATCGGCGATGACTTCCAGCGGATCTTCCTGGCCCTGAAGCTGCGTCAGTTCTTCATGGACACGCAGCATAAAGCGGTGGAAATGCAGGCGCAGTTTGCGTTCACCGGGCAGACTGTGGAAAAACAAATCCATCAGCCAGGTTTTACCGCGCCCGACGCCGCCCCACATATACAGCCCCTGAACCGGGCGTTGGGCGGTTTTTACCGGCGCTTTACCGAACAAACGGCCCAGCAAGCCACCGCGCGCAGCAGGGGCTGGCGAGGCAACGGGCAAAGCGGAAAGCGCCTGATAAATAACGTCAAGCTGACCGACGGCCTGCTGCTGAACGGCATCCGGCTGGAACTCTCCGGCATCAACGGCACTCTGATAAAGAATAAGGGGTGATTTGGGTTGCATGTTAGTTAACGTCCCTGAGAAAAAAATTTTACGTTTTTCACGTTGTTTAGCCGCTTTTTTACTGTGGGTTCGCCGCATTTCCCTGCCGTCTGTGTATGAAAAAAACGACAGGGAGCAGTGATTTTCCCGGCAGGATTCCACTCTGACAAGGTTAACGGTTATAGTGGAGCTATTGCATGACGAATTCGTGTGACAATTACGTTAAAACTATTGTCCAAAAAAGTTAAGTCATAAAAGTTACGTGAAAAAGCCCTGCGGGACAACGAAGTCAAAATAGGAGTCATTATGACCTGGGAGTATGCGCTCATTGGATTAGTGGTCGGTATCGCGATTGGTGCGGTAGCGATGCGCTTTGGTAATCGTAAATTACGTGATCAACAAGTCATGAAAAACGAGCTGGAGAAAAGCAAAGCAGAACTCGATGAATATCGTCAGGAACTGGTGGGCCACTTTGCCCGCAGCGCTGAGTTGCTTGATAACATGGCGACAGATTACCGCCAGCTTTATCAGCATATGGCAAAGAGTTCCAACAACCTGCTGCCCGATATGCCAGAACAGGAAAATCCGTTCAACTACCGCCTGACAGGCTCTGAAGCCGATAACGATCAGGTTCCGGTCCAGATGCCACGTGATTATTCTGATGGCGCATCAGGCTTGCTGCGCGGCGAGCGTCCTGTTCGTAAATAACAGATGTCATTAACCGGTGCGGTTCACCGCGCCGGTACTCAAAACGTCGTATGCTTCATGCACGCGACGTTCTCCCGACCTGATCCTTCCCGTGCTGTGAATCACTGTTCTATTGCCCAAACCTGACGTCCATTACAGAAAGCGAGAGAGTTATCGTGATGAAGAAAAAGTCATATTTGCTCAGTGTGTTAGCTGTTAGCCTTGGATTAACTTTCGCTTCTGCGCCTATGGCGAATGCTGCTTTACCGACGGAAGTTCAGGGACAACCGTTACCAAGCCTTGCTCCGATGCTGGAGAAAGTCTTGCCTGCCGTAGTTGGTGTTCAGGTATCCGGCACCCAACCACCGAGTGCAGATGTACCACCGGAATATAAATTCTTCTTCGGCCAGCAAGATCCTGAACCAAATCCCGGCCCGCAGCCGTTTGAAGGTCTGGGCTCTGGCGTCATCATTGATGCAGCAAAAGGTTACGTGCTCACCAACAATCATGTGGTGAATAACGCAGACAAAATCAGCGTTCAGCTTAATGACGGCCGTGAATACAAAGCCAAACTTATTGGTAAAGACGATCAATCCGACATCGCCGTGATTCAGCTGATTGATGCTAAAAATCTCACCCAAATCACGATGGCGGATTCCGACAACCTGCGCGTCGGTGATTTTGCCGTTGCCGTGGGTAACCCGTTTGGCCTCGGCCAGACCGTCACATCCGGAATTGTTTCGGCATTGGGTCGCAGTGGCCTGAATCTTGAAGGGTTGGAAAACTTTATCCAAACCGATGCCTCGATTAACCGTGGGAACTCCGGTGGCGCATTGCTTGACCTGAAAGGCGAGCTGATTGGCATCAACACCGCCATTATCTCTTCCCAGGGCGGCAGCGTCGGTATTGGTTTCGCAATCCCGGTTAATATGGCGAAAAACCTAAGCCACCAGTTGATCGAGTTCGGTGAAGTGAAGCGCGGCCTGCTGGGGATCCGTGGCAGTGAAATGACACCTGAACTGGCGCAGGCATTTAAACTGGACAGCCAGCGTGGAGCATTCGTCAACGAAGTTCTGCCTGATTCTGCTGCGGCGAAAGCGGGCATTAAACCTGGTGACGTACTGATCACGTTGCAGGGAAAAACCCTGAGCAGCTTCGCGGAATTGCGTGCGAAAGTGGGTACCGCAGGCCCTGGCGTCACCATGCAGATTGGCTTGCTGCGCGAAGGTAAGCCGGTGACAGTGAGCGTCACACTGGATAAAAGCCCGGCGGTAGAAGTCAGTATTGAGAAGCTCAACCCGGCACTTCAGGGCGTCACGCTGAGCGACCCGACCGATAAAAACGGCAAAGGCGTACATGTTGATGACGTGAAAAAAGGCACGCCAGCGGATCAGATTGGTCTTGAGAAAGACGATGTGATTATCGGGGTAAACCGCGAGCCACTCGAGAATCTGGCGGCTTTGCGTAAAATCCTTGAAAGCAAACCCGATCTGATTGCCCTGAGCATTGTACGTAAAGGCCAAAATATCTACTTATTCATGCCGTAAAGGGTTGAAAATCGGACGCAGATACTGCTGCGTCCGGTTAACTCATGCTATTCTGCAGTCACTTTTCATCTCGCATCCCATACATCCATGTTTGTTAAGCTTTTGAGATCCGCTGTTATCGGCCTGATTGTTGCCGGCATTTTGCTGGCCGCCGTGCCTGTGCTGCGTAAAAACATTACAGAGCCGCTCTTTGATAACAATTTCGCCCAGAACAGCGAGGAACCCGTCAGCTATAACGCAGGGGTCCGCCACGCGGCACCTGCCGTCGTCAACGTATACAACCGCAACATGGGCAACAGCTCTCAAAATGAGCTGGCTATTCGCACGCTGGGATCCGGTGTGATCATGAATGACAACGGTTATATCCTGACGAATAAACACGTTATCAATAATGCCGACCAAATCATCGTGGCCCTGCAAGATGGCCGCGTGTTTGAAGCGTTGCTGGTGGGTTCTGACAGCCTCACGGATCTGGCCGTGCTGAAAATTAACGCCGGCAATCTTCCTGTGATCCCGATTAATCCGCGCCGTACCCCTCATGTGGGTGATGTCGTCATGGCTATCGGTAACCCGTATAACCTCGGGCAGACCGTCACACAAGGCATTATCAGCGCGACCGGACGTATTGGTCTTAGCCCTTCAGGCCGCCAAAATTTTCTGCAAACAGATGCATCTATCAACCAGGGAAACTCCGGCGGTGCGTTGGTGAATTCACTGGGCGAGCTGATGGGAATTAATACACTGTCCTTTGATCAGAGCAACGATGGCGCGACGCCTGAAGGGATCGGTTTTGCCATCCCAACGGCTCTGGCAACCAAAGTCATGGGCAAACTGATACGCGATGGCCGAGTGATCCGTGGTTATATCGGGATCAGCGGGCGCGAGGTTTCTCCTCTGCATGGCCCGAACAGCGGGTTGGATCGTATACAGGGGATTGTCGTTAACGAGGTGACACCAAATGGCCCTGCGGCAAATGCGGGCATGCAAGTTCGCGATGTGATTGTTAACGTTAATAACAAACCGGCTGTCTCCGCTATCGAGACAATGGATCAGGTTGCCGAAGTGCGTCCTGGTACTGTTATTCCGGTGGAAATCATACGCGATGGGCAAAAACTGACCTTGCAGATTACTGTGCAGGAATACCCTGAACACTGATATCCGTACCCGCTGAACAAATAACGAAAAAAGCCGGAAAGGTCTCCCCTTCCGGCTTTTTTATTGCGTGCGGCGTAAAGATTACTCGCCTTTGAAACGCTCAATTTTAGCGCCGAGCTGACGCAGTTTATCTTCGATACGCTCGTAGCCACGGTCGATGTGATAAATACGGTCAACAACGGTAACGCCTTCCGCGATACAGCCTGCCAGAACCAGGCTGGCTGACGCACGTAAATCGGTCGCCATCACCTGCGCGCCAGACAGTTTTTCAACGCCGTGGCAAATCAGGGTGCTGCCTTCGATTTCCGCATGCGCGCCCATACGGATAAGCTCAGGGATGTGCATGAAGCGGTTTTCGAAGATAGTTTCAGTAATCACACCTGTACCTTCCGCCACCAGATTCAGCAGGCTGAATTGTGCCTGCATATCGGTCGGGAACCCCGGATGCGGTGCGGTGCGGAAAGTGACCGCTTTGGCGCGTTTGCCATGCATATCGAGGCTGATCCAGTCTTCACCCACTTCGATATCCGCACCGGCTTCACGCAGTTTTGCCAGCACGGCATCCAGCGTGTCAGGACGGGCTTCGCGGCAGGTAATTTTGCCACCGGAAATGGCAGCTGCCACCAGGAATGTGCCCGTTTCGATACGGTCAGGCACTACGCGATAAACACCGCCACCCAGGCGTGCAACGCCATCAATGGTGATTTTATCAGTACCTGCGCCGGTGATTTTTGCACCCAGCGTATTCAGGAAATTAGCGGTATCGACAATTTCCGGCTCACGCGCGGCGTTTTCAATAATGGTCGTGCCTTCCGCCAGCGTCGCAGCGCTCATGATGGTCACGGTCGCGCCCACGCTGACTTTGTCCATCACGATGTGCGCGCCCTTCAGACGGCCATCCACTGACGCTTTTACGTAGCCTTCTTCCAGCACGATGGTCGCACCGAGCTGTTCCAGGCCAGTAATGTGCAGGTCAACAGGACGTGCACCAATCGCGCAGCCGCCAGGCAGGGAAACCTCACCACGCCCAAAACGTGCCACCAGAGGCCCAAGAGCCCAGATGGAAGCACGCATAGTTTTCACCAGGTCGTAAGGTGCACAAAACTCGTTAACTGTGCTGGCATCGACAAACACCGAGCCATTGCGTTCGATTTTAGTACCGAGCTGGCTCAGCAGTTTGATGGTGGTGTCAATGTCTTTCAGGTGGGGAACGTTCTGAAGCTCAACGGGTTCTTCAGCAAGCAGTGCGGCAAACAAAATAGGAAGTGCTGCATTTTTTGCACCAGAGATAGTGACTTCGCCGCTAAGACGAGTCCCACCCTGTACACGAAATTTATCCATTATGACTGCTCTCTTAATTTCAAGTATTTAGCAAATACGAGGAAGCTGCCGGAACTCCGGCAGTCTTATAAACCGCTCAGTTTACGGTCACGCGCCCATTCTTCCGGGGTATAAGCCTTAATAGACAGCGCATGAATTCGATTGTCGGCGATGTATTCCATCAGCGGCGCGTAAACGGTCTGTTGTTTTTTCACGCGGCTCATGCCATCAAACATCGCACCAACGACAATGGCCTGAAAATGACTGCCATCGCCAGTAATGTGTGCTTCATCCAGTGCCAATGCGTTCATCAGCACATCTTTAATTTCACTTGTTTCCATAGGGATCTATTCTTCTGAAGAATCATAACAGCCCGATATCTTATAGGGATCGGACCAAATCTTAAACCACGAAAAAGCCCCTGAGGAAGAGTTTCGCACAGGGGCTTTGTGGACATTAAGGCAACGATTTACATCCCGCCACCTAACCTCCCGTAACTGTTCACTTATTTTCCAGTGAGTCAGTCGGGATAATGCCCTGAAGATTATATAAAGCAATCAGTGTATGCAGCCGGTCGGTAATACCCGCAATCGCCAGTGACACACCTTGCTGGCTGGCTTCTTCACGCAGGTGTACTAACAACGCCAAACCTGAAGAATCCACGCGCTCCAGCCCGGAGACATCCAGACAATTGATGCCAGACATCAGCTTCTTACGGATATCCCAAAATGGCACCAGCGTTTCACGATCCAGTTCGCCGAGCAGCGTTAGCCGCGGCGGCTGCGATTCCCAGCGCAATGCGTCACTCATTGTTTATCCAGCGTGATCGGTTCGGCAGCAGCTTGTTTCAGGCGTGCAGTCAGGCCATCAATACCTTTCTGACGCAAGATATCCGCCCATTCGTTCTGCTTGGTCGAAATCATGCTAACGCCTTCGGCGATCATGTCATAAGCCTGCCACTCATTAGTGATGCTGTTTTTGCGCCACTGGAAATCCAGGCGAACGGGAGGACGACCATTGGGATCAGTAATGGTGACACGGATAGCGATGATGTCTTTACCTGCGTAAGACTGCTCGGGCTGCACGGTATAACTCTGGCCGTTGTACATGGCCAGCGCCTGACCATAAGCCTGTTGCAGGTAATCAGAGAACGCCGCGAAATAAGCATTACGCTGGGCAGGTGTCGCCTGCTGGTAATAACGGCCTAACACCAGCGCACCGGCGTATTTAATCTGCACGTACGGCAGCAGCTCATCGCGAACGATCTGGCGCAGATAGTTAGGGTCTTGCTTAATTTTCGGCTGTTCGGTTTTAAGGCGAGTGAAGGTTTTATTCGCCGCTTCATTCATCACGCTGTAAGGGTTAGTTTTATCCACAGCCGCATTGGCCAGCGGAGCCATAACCACCAACAACGCGGCGATAACTAAACGTTTAAACATATCTATTTCCTCTTTTATGGAGAATCCGTGATAGCCAGTGCTTAGTGAGCAGCCGGTTGTGGAGCCGTATTCGCATCAGGTGCTGGTGCCGCCGTCGCCCCGCCGGTGTTGGTATCCGACTTGCCGTCACCGCTCTTGTAAAGGAACTGTCCAATCAGGTCTTCGAGAACCAGCGCGGATTTAGTGTCCTGAATAACGCCACCGTTTTTAAGGATAGTCGTCCCCATGTCCGGGTCTTCAAAACCAATATTCAGCGCCAGAAATTGTTCGCCCAACAAACCAGAGGTGCGGATCGCCAGCGTACTGGTGCTCGGGATCTGGTTGTATTTCTGGTCGATATCCATTTCCACGCGTGGGGAATAGTTTTTATCCAGCGTAATACTGCTGACACGGCCGATCACTACGCCGCCGACTTTCACTGGTGAACCGCTTTTCAGGCCGCCAATATTGTCAAAATCCGCAGAAATACGGTAGGTCGGATCCGAGCCAATCGAACGGATATCGGCCACTTTGAGACACAGAAAAACGATCGCAATCAGCGCAATGATTAAAAATGCGCCAACCCAAATCTCACTCTTTTTCGTTTGCATGGTTTAATTTCCAAACATCAGTGCTGTCAGCACAAAATCCAATCCCAGCACCGCCAGTGACGAATGCACCACAGTACGTGTCGTTGCCCGGCTAATCCCTTCGGACGTCGGTATCGCATCATAGCCATTGAACAACGCAATCCAGGTCACGGTGATAGCGAAAACAAGGCTTTTAATCAGGCAGTTAAGCAGGTCAGTCCGCCAGTCTACGGCAGTTTGCATTGCAGACCAGAAGAAACCGCTGTCGATCCCCTTCCAGTCCACCCCCACCAACGAACCGCCCCAGATCCCAACGGCAACAAAAATCGCCGTCAGCAATGGCATAGAAATCAGGCCCGCCCAGAAGCGCGGAGCCACAACGCGGCGCAGCGGGTCAATCGCCATCATTTCCAGGCTGGAGATCTGCTCGGTCGCTTTCATCAGGCCCAGTTCAGCGGTCAGTGCTGACCCCGCCCGCCCCGCAAACAGCAAGGCAGTGACGACCGGTCCAAGTTCACGCAACAACGAAAGCGCCACCATCATACCCAGGCTAGCCTCGGCGCTGTAGGTGGTTAAAATCAGATATCCCTGCAGGCCAAGCACCATGCCAATAAACAGGCCTGAGACCAGAATGATTAACAAAGAGAGCACGCCAACGCTGTAAAGTTGCTTAACCAGCAGAGGCCATTGCCTTGCGAACTGTGGCTTACCGACCAGCGCCCTGAAGAGCATCAGGCCAGCGCGCCCGAAAGACGCACAGGTGTTTATCCCACGACGCCCGACTGAGGCTAACGCCTCAGTTATTTTCAAAACAAATAACATGAATAGAAAACTCCATCATCCGAGCAGCTCGGTTTTGTAATCACCGGCAGGGAAACGGAAAGGAACCGGTCCATCGGCAATACCGTCGAGGAACTGGCGAACGCGCGGATCAGGATTATTTTGCAGCTCCTCTGGCGTACCTTCAGCAATCACACGCTGTGCGGCAACGATGTAAGCATAATCTGCGATGCTCAGAACCTCAGGCACATCGTGGGAAACCACAATACAGGTCACGCCCAGCGCATGGTTCAGCTCATCGATGAGTTTGACCAGCACGCCCATGGTAATCGGATCCTGACCCACGAAAGGTTCGTCGAACATAATCAGCTCAGGATCAAGCGCAATGGCACGCGCCAGGGCAACGCGGCGCGCCATCCCACCCGACAATTCGGCGGGCATCAGATCACCGGCACCCCGCAGGCCTACCGCTTCCAGTTTCATTGTCACCGTGCTGCGCAGCAATTCTTCCGGCAACTTACTGTGCTCACGCAACGGAAACGCGACATTCTCGAACACAGTGAGGTCAGTAAACAATGCACCGGACTGAAACAACATGCTCATTTTTTTGCGGGATTCGTACAGCTTACGACGAGACAACGCAGGGATATTGTCCCCGTCAAACCAGATTTCGCCGCGGTCAGGGGCAAGCTGCCCGCCGATAAGGCGCAACAATGTTGTCTTGCCTATCCCCGAAGGCCCCATAATTGCGGTGACCTTACCCCGTGGCACTGTCATGTTTATCTCTTCAAAAATGGGACGATCGCCGCGCACAAAACTCATGCCTTTGATCTCAACCAGATTCGATTCGCTTTGACTCATTCAGTTTATTCCTTCGGAATGCTTTCGCTAAGAATACGTCTGACCCGCATAGGGTGTCGTATAACTTTGGTATTTTTACAAAAACTTACCCCAGTTTCGTTACCAAAGTTGCCATCGATTTACTTTTTTGCCACAGATGGTCAAAATCGATGAATTACCATTTTAAAATAAAAGCCTTCATCGTCTAACATACAGGAACCTGCTGGCGTCGTTTTCAGACAAAATGTTGCCTTAGCTCATGTTGACGAAGGAATCGGCTGCCTTTACAAGGCAACGAACCTCGCATTATACCCAATAAAGGATGTTTCATGCTTCTCGCTATCGTACTGATGATTGTCGGCCTGTTACTGCTTGTTTACGCCGCCGATCGTCTGGTGTACGGAGCCGCAGTGTTGGCACGCTCGATGGGCATACCTCCGCTGGTGATCGGCATGACCGTCGTCGGTGTCGGAATATCCCTTCCTGAGCTGGTGGTTTCCACCACGGCAGCCATCAACGATCAGATGGATTTGGCTGTTGGAAACGCAATTGGTTCGAATATCATTAATATTCTTCTGATTTTGGGCGGTGCAGCCCTGATTCATCCACTTTCCGTTCGTTCTGATATATTACGCCGCGAACTCCCTCTATTGTTACTGGTCACTGCGCTGTGCGGTTTTGTGTTAAGTGACGGAGAACTCAGTCGCTTAGATGGCGTTCTGCTGCTGGCGAGCGCCGCCGTATTTATGATGCTGGTGATAAAAATCGCCCGGGCAGCCGAAAAAGAGGGGCTGGACACACTCACGTATGAGCAAATGTCCGAACTGCCACAAGACAGTAGCAATACCGTCGCTTTTCTGTGGCTGGCCCTGGGCTTTATCATCATGCCCCTGGCATCGGGCATGATTGTCGACAACAGTACCGTCATTGCCCGCTATTTTGGTGTCAGCGAACTGGTGATCGGCCTCACCGTCATCGCCATCGGCACCAGTTTGCCGGAGCTGGCGACCTTTATTGCCGGGGCAATTAAAGGGGAAGATGATATCGCACTGGGCAATATCATTGGGGCCAACATTTTTAACACCTGTCTGGTGCTGGGATTACCCGCGCTGGTTGCGCCAGGCTCATTTAACCCGGATGCGTTTCATCGCGATTACTGGGTCATGCTGGCGGTCAGTGTCGTGCTTTCCGGGCTATGCCTGATGCGCAAACATCGTATCGGCCACTTAGCCGGCGCACTATTACTGTGTGGATTTATCGCCTATATGACAGTGTTGTTCCTTGTACCGGATAGCATTGCCTTCTGAACTCTGTCAGGAACTGACTATGGCTAACTATACCTTCGCCTCCGACTTCGATTTTCAGGCCGTCGGGCGTGATGTGCTAAAAACAGAACGTGAAGGACTTGAGCAGTTAGATCAATACATTAACGGTGACTTCACCCGTGCCTGTGAAAAAATCTTCGCCTGCGCAGGGAAAGTCGTCGTCATGGGAATGGGCAAATCAGGACACATTGGTCGTAAGATGGCCGCCACGTTTGCCAGCACGGGCACGCCGTCATTCTTTGTCCATCCGGGTGAAGCCAGCCATGGCGATTTAGGGATGGTGTCGAAACAGGATGTGGTGATCCTTATCTCCAATTCAGGTGAAGCCCACGAAATTTTGGGGCTGATCCCGGTATTAAAACGCCTGAACATCACACTTATTTGCATGACATCCAATCCGGAAAGCACAATGGGCAAAGCGGCTGATGTTCACCTTTGCGTGCGTGTTCCCAAAGAGGCCTGTCCGCTAGGCCTGGCACCTACCAGCAGCACTACCGCAGTGTTGGTGATGGGTGATGCGCTGGCCGTTGCATTGCTCGAAGCCCGTGGTTTCACCCCGGAAGATTTCGCCTTGTCACATCCCGGCGGAGCACTGGGTCGCAAGCTCTTACTGCGCGTCAGCGATATCATGCACACCGGCGAAGAAATCCCGCACGTGAGCCGCGATGCCTCTTTGCGTGACGCCCTGCTGGAAATTACCCGCAAGAACCTGGGTATGACGGTAATCTGTAACGATTTGATGAGAATCGAAGGGATCTTCACCGATGGTGACTTACGCCGCATTTTTGATATGGGCGTTAACATCAACAACGCATCGATTGCCGATGTGATGACCACCGGTGGTATTCGTGTCCGTCCGTCTCTTCTGGCGGTCGATGCGCTAAATTTAATGCAGGAAAAACACATAACCTGCGTGATGGTTGCCGATGGTGACCAGTTGCTGGGTGTGTTACATATGCACGATATGCTGCGCGCTGGCGTAGTTTAATTGAGGAATGCCCTGAATGAGTAATAGCCCAGCCCTGGTGGAAACCTGCTACGGCCCGGTCAGCACCCAGGTGCTTGAACGAGCGCAAGCTATCCGCCTGCTGATTTGTGATGTGGATGGCGTCATGTCTGATGGTCTGATCTACATGGGAAATCAGGGAGAAGAGCTGAAAAGTTTTAACGTCCGTGACGGTTATGGTATTCGCTGCCTGCTGACATCCGGCATTGAGGTGGCGATTATTACAGGCCGAAATGCGAAATTACTGGAAGATCGCGCTAAAACCCTGGGCATACGCCATTTGTATCAGGGGCAATCGGATAAGCTTTTGGCCTTCCGTGAACTGTTAGATACACTGTCTCTTCGGGCTGAAGAAGTGGCTTACATCGGCGATGACCTGATCGACTGGCCGGTGATGGCTGAAGCAGGGCTTTCGGTCGCCGTTCAGGATGCACATCCCATTCTGTTGCCCAAAGCACATTACGTCACCCGTATTGCAGGGGGTCGTGGCGCAGTACGCGAATTATGTGACCTGATTCTGCTGGCACAGGGTAAGCTGGAGGACGCCAAAGGGCTGTCGATATGAGCAAAGCAAAACTTTGGGTTATTCTGGCACTGACAGCCATTGTATTGGTCCTGATTGGCTGGTCATTGTCTGACAACAGCAATGACGTCCCGCAGACGGTAAACGATCAGGATCCGACTTATCAAAGTTCCCACACGGTCACGATGGTGTATGACCCTCTGGGCAGCCTGACGTATAAACTCGTCTCCGACCAGGTAAAATATTACACCGCGGATCAGGTGACATGGTTTACCAACCCGGTAGCGACCATGTATGACAAGAATAAAGTTCCGACCTGGGTGCTACGTTCTGATAAAGCCAAGTTGACTCAGGATAAAATGCTCTATCTTTACGGGCATGTGCAGGCAGACAGCCTGACACCTGAGACATCACAGTTGCAAAGAATCAAAACGGATAATGCACGGGTTAACCTGACGACACAGGACGTTGCCTCTGATGATGAAGTAACGCTTTATGGAACAGGTTTTACATCTAACGGCATGAAAATGCGTGGTAATCTGCGTGATAAAACAGCAGAGCTGATCGAAAAGGTAACGACCTCTTATGAAATTCAAAGCAAAAAATAAAATCCGTAATCTCCTGATCGTCAGCTCATTGTTAGCCGTCAGCATTCCGGCATTTGCATTAAAAGACGACACGACGAAGCCGATCACCATTGATTCCGCCAATCAGGCGCTGGATGTGAACACCAACACCGCTACCTTCACCGGTAACGTTGTGGTCAATCAGGGCACTATTCAGGTAAAAGCCGATAAAGTTGTCGTGATCCGTCCTCAGGGCGTATCCGGCAAAGAAGTGGTGGAAGGTTACGGCAATCCGGTCACGTTCTACCAGATGCAGGACAACGGCAAGCCGGTGAAAGGCCATGCGCAGAAAGTCCGCTATGAAGTGGAAAACGATCTCGTAACCCTGACCGGTAACGCTTACCTTGAACAGCTCGACAGCAACGTGAAAGGCGACCGTATTACCTATCTGGTGCAGAAACAGCAAATGGAAGCCTTTAGTGATAAAGGTAACCGTGTGACGACCGTTCTGGTCCCTTCGCAGTTGCAACAAAAAGCGCCTGCCGCGGGCGGCCAGCCGACCAAAAAGAGTAACTGATATTTTATGGCAAAATTAATCGCAGAGAATCTGGCCAAGGCATACAAAGGCCGAAAGGTCGTTGAAGATGTCAGCCTGATGGTCAATTCAGGTGAAATCGTCGGGTTATTAGGGCCGAACGGTGCGGGTAAAACCACGACGTTTTATATGGTCGTCGGTATTGTACAACGCGACGCAGGCCGTATTGTTATCGATGATGAAGACATCAGCCTCCTTCCGTTGCACACCCGCGCCCGACGCGGCATTGGTTATCTTCCTCAGGAAGCGTCCATTTTCCGCCGCCTCAGCGTATTTGATAACCTGATGGCCGTTCTGCAAATCCGCGATGACCTGACTAAAGATCAGCGTAACGATCGCGCTAACGAATTAATGGAAGAGTTTCATATTTCCCATTTGCGCGATAACCTCGGTCAATCATTGTCCGGCGGTGAACGTCGTCGTGTTGAAATTGCCCGTGCTCTGGCAGCGAACCCTAAGTTTATCCTGCTGGATGAACCGTTCGCCGGTGTTGACCCAATTTCAGTTATCGACATCAAAAAAATCATTGAACATTTGCGTGACAGCGGCCTCGGCGTACTGATCACTGACCATAACGTTCGCGAAACACTCGATGTTTGTGAGCGTGCGTATATCGTCAGTCAGGGGAAATTGATCGCCCACGGCACGCCAGCCGACATTCTTGCTGATGAACAGGTTAAACGTGTTTATCTTGGTGAAGAATTCCGTCTGTGATCCGTGCCGCCGGAACCCTGCCTGTTTCCACCTACACTGAAACAGGCCGTCTCTGACAGAAGTGTTGCCGTTTTCACTCATCAACGGAAATAAAGCCAAGATATGAAGCAAGGTTTGCAACTCAGACTCAGCCAACAACTGGCAATGACTCCTCAGTTACAACAGGCCATCCGCCTGTTGCAATTGTCCACGCTTGAGCTCCAACAGGAGATCCAACTGGCGCTGGAGAGCAACCCTCTGCTGGAACAAACTGACCTGCATGATGAGATTGATGCGGTAGAAACCACGGACAGCGAAGGTCTGGACACCCGCGAGGCGCTCGAGCAAAAAGACATGCCAGAAGAGCTTCCGCTGGACGCGACCTGGGACGAGATTTATACCGCGGGTACACCTTCCGGCACTGGCAACGATTACAGCGATGATGAGTTGCCGATTTATCAGGGCGAAACCACGCAGACGCTTCAGGATTACCTGATGTGGCAGGTTGAACTGACCCCGTTTTCGGATACTGACGCCGCCATCGCCACATCAATTGTCGATGCCGTGGACGATACCGGCTATCTGACGGTTTCTCTTGACGATATCCTCGAAAGCATCGGTGACGAAAACGTCAGCATGGAGGAGGTGGAAGCCGTTTTGAAACGCGTTCAGCGTTTTGACCCGGTGGGTGTCGCTGCGCGTGATCTGCGTGACTGCCTGCTCATTCAGCTTTCTCAGTACGCCACTGACACCCCTTTTATCGCCGAAGCCCGTCTGATCATCAGCGAACATCTGGATTTGCTGGCAAACCATGATTTCCGAGCACTTATGCGTTCAACCCGGCTAAAAGAAGATACACTGAAAGGAGCCATGCTTCTGATTCAGTCTCTTGATCCGCGGCCGGGCCAGTCGATCAATACCGGTGAATCCGAATACGTGATCCCGGATGTGCTCGTGCGCAAGGTATCGGGAGTCTGGACAGTGGAACTGAATTCCGACAGCATTCCGCGTTTGAAGATCAACCAGCAATACGCTGCGATGGGGAGCTCCGCACGCAGCGACAGCGACGGGCAGTTTATCCGCAGCAATTTGCAGGAAGCCAAATGGCTGATCAAAAGCCTGGAAAGCCGTAACGACACACTGCTGAAAGTGACGCGCTGCATTGTTGAGCAGCAACAGACGTTCTTTGAGTTAGGTGAAGAGTACATGAAACCCATGGTACTGGCCGACATCGCCAGCGCCGTGGAAATGCACGAATCGACAATCTCACGCGTAACGACGCAAAAGTTCCTGCACAGCCCGCGTGGCATTTTCGAACTTAAATATTTCTTCTCCAGCCATGTCAGTACCGACAGCGGCGGCGAGGCATCGTCAACCGCGATCCGGGCGCTGGTGAAGAAATTAATCGCAGCGGAGAATCCTGTAAAACCGCTCAGTGACAGTAAGTTAGCCACCCTGCTTTCCGATCAGGGAATTATGGTGGCACGACGGACCGTCGCCAAATACCGAGAGTCTTTGTCCATCCCGCCCTCAAACCAACGTAAACAGTTAGTTTGACCTCAACAGAGAAGGAAGACATTATGCAGCTCAACATTACCGGACATCACATTGAGATAACCGACCCCCTGAGAGAATTTATAACCCTGAAACTGGCTAAGCTTGAGCAGTATTTCGACAGGATTAATCAGGTGTATGTGGTTTTGAGTGTGGAAAAAGTGCAGAAAGTTGCGGAAGCAACGTTGCATGTGAATGGAGGCGAGTTGCATGCCACCTCGGAACATCAGGATATGTACGCGGCGATTGACGGTCTGGTTGATAAACTGGCCCGCCAGCTGAACAAACATAAAGATAAACTGAAACAGCACTGATATTCATGTAGCCAACCCTGTGCTACAAACCTTCGGGCATCGGCTTGTGACCTTCGGGAAACGAGCCGATATAGCTTTAAGGGTGAAACAGCGCAAAAGTGAAAGATGACATGATTAACGATACTGCAATGCAATTAACGTCGGTGCTTAATGCCGAATGCACCAAAAGCGGCGTTCATTGCGCCAGCAAAAAACGTGCGCTGGAAATCATCAGCGAACTGGCAGCCAGGCAATTAAATTTGTCGCCACAAGTGATTTTCGACGCCATTTTGACCCGTGAACGCATGGGCAGCACCGGGATCGGTGCCGGGATCGCTATCCCGCACGGCAAGCTGGAAGAAGATACTTTACGCGCTGTCGGGGTATTCATCCAGCTCGATCAACCGATCGCTTTTGATGCTATCGATAATCAGCCTGTGGATCTGCTTTTTGCCTTGCTGGTTCCGGCAGATCAATGTAAAACCCATTTACATACCCTGTCTTTGGTTGCAAAAAAACTGGCAGATAAAGGGGTGTGTCGTCGCCTGCGTGGTGCGCAAAGTGACGAAGAACTCTTTCAGATCATGACCGAAAACGAGTAAAGTCGCCGGCCTGTTTTGAGTCAAATTACGCAATACCGTTTAAGCCAGCCGCCACTTTTTGGCTGGCACGATTTTACCAATGATGGTTCCCGGTTAATGCCGGGATGAGCGAATTCTGAACACTGAATGCCAGGGGAGTGACACCATGGTGCTGATGATTGTCAGCGGCCGTTCCGGTTCCGGGAAATCGGTTGCCCTTAGGGCATTAGAAGACATGGGTTTTTACTGCGTGGATAACCTGCCGGTAGTGTTACTGCCGCAGCTTGCCCAGACCCTCGTTGAGCGTAATACGTCTGCGGCCGTCAGCATTGACGTGCGTAACATGCCAGAAACACCGGAAGTTTATGAACATGCGATGTCACAGCTGCCGGAAAGCTTCTCGCCGCAGCTGTTGTTCCTCGATGCTGACCGAAATACCCTGATCCGCCGTTACAGCGACACCCGTCGTCTGCACCCGCTTTCCAGCAAAAACCTGTCCCTTGAAAGTGCTATCGATGAAGAAGCTGATCTGCTTGAACCTTTGCGTTCTTCCGCGGATCTGATCATCGACACCTCCGAGATGTCTGTTCACGAACTGGCTGAAATGCTGCGTACACGCCTTCTGGGCAAACGCGAACGTGAACTGACTATGGTTTTTGAATCCTTTGGTTTCAAACACGGCATTCCAATTGATGCAGATTACGTCTTCGACGTGCGCTTCCTGCCGAACCCGCACTGGGATCCGAAACTGCGCCCGATGACCGGTCTCGACAAACCGGTTGCCGCGTTCCTCGACCGTCATACCGAAGTGCATAATTTTATCTACCAGACGCGCAGCTACCTTGAACAATGGCTGCCCGCACTGGAAACCAACAACCGCAGCTATCTGACCGTCGCCATTGGCTGTACCGGCGGTAAACACCGTTCGGTGTATATCGCAGAACAGCTGGCTGACTATTTCCGTTCCCGCGGGAAGAACGTCCAGTCCCGCCATCGCACGCTGGAAAAACGTAAATCATGACGGTTAAACAAACGGTAGAAATCAAAAACCGGTTAGGGATGCATGCCCGTCCGGCGATGAAGTTATTTGAACTGGTGCAGAGCTTTGAGTCAGAAGTGATGCTGCGCAACGGCACAGGCATTGAGGCGGAAGCCAGCAGCGTGATCGCCCTGCTGATGCTGGATTCTCCGAAAGGCCAGCAGATTGAAATCGAAGCCACCGGCCCCGACGAAGAACAGGCGCTGACCGCCGTCGTTAATCTCATCAACTCCGGTTTCGACGAGGACTAATCCCCGTCATATTTCAAGTTGCAGGTGCGTTGGCTGCGCTCAGTCACCCGAATCACTTACTCGTGTAAGCTCATCGGGACTCCTTCGTTTGCCGCCTTCCTGCAACTCGAACTATTTTGGGGATAAGTAAGATTTTAAATTCGTGAAAGGCAATCGATCGCAATGGCCTTGAAGCTTTCAAAATTCTCACTGCTCAGCAGCCGGCTCATCGAACGCTCCCGCACAAACGTCACGAACAAATCGTAAATCGCCATCGCCTCTTCGTAATCTGCCTTGCTGATCGCCAGCAGGAAAATCACGTGCGCCGTTTCTCCTTCGCCCCAGGCAATGCCCTGCGGTGATAGCAGCGTGATAACCACGGTTTTCTTCGCCAGCAAACCCAGCGAGTGCGGCAGCGCAATACCTTCGCCCAGCATGGTCGAGATAATTTCCTCACGTTCCACCACCGACGGGTAAAACGTCTGATCGACGTACCCTTCCTCTTCAAGCTGCGAACACACATGGCGGAAAAGCTCCGCCTGCGTCATCGGCTCATTGACGATCATAAAGTGTTTTTCATCGAAGAATTTTTCCAGCATATAAGGCCGGGTGCGATCGACCAGCACCAGCTTGCCGAGCTGCTCCATCTGGTATTCCGTCGGGAACGGCGACAGCACCACCACCGGCTTATTCTTCTCAGTAATGCGGGCGTTGGAGATAATAAAATCTTCGTCGATGTGTTCCAGTTGCTCGTAATCGCGCAGCGAAACGATCTGTTTCATCACCAGTTGCGGATATTTGCGGTTAATCTGCGCCTGAATCATACGGATGGTCGAATTACCGGTATCACAGACCAGCATGACCTGCGGATGGCGCTGGTAGCCAATGTTGTAATGCCGCTCCAGCCCGACGCCGATATGCAGCACCAGAAAACCAATTTCATTCTCGCTCAGCGTGTACGGCGTGTATTTCCCCCAGCTCGACACCGCCGCCAGCGTAACGTCATACGCCATCGGATAATGCTGTTTGATGTTGCTCAGCAGCGGGTTCGGGATATTAATCTGGTATTTCACCCGCGTAATCATGGTTTTGATGTGCGTCAGCAGGTCCGCACGCAGCTGCTTATCGCCTTGCAAATCATAGTTATAGTGCGAATTGATGTACGAAAGAATGTAATCAACCAGCGATTCATCGTCGTCGGCGTTAATGTCCGTCGGCAAAATTTTCTGTACCCGGCGCGCGGCAATATTCACCCGCAGATACGCCTCCTCCGAGGCCGGAATTTCCTTTCCGACCAGATTTTTCAGCTCTGCCGCCAGTCGCACAGAAACCTGCTTCACCGCCGGGTCGCCGTCTTCGGCATCAAAATCCGTCAGCGGGTAACCGCCGGTTATACGTTTGATCGCCACGGCGCAATAAAGAATCAGATATTGCTCACCTTCATCGGTGAGCTGAATAGAAGACTGCGTCAGCAGCTGATGCATGAAACGCGTTAACGGAACCAGCGCTTCCGGCTCCAGACTTTCGGCCTTCAGCAGCGGGTTAGCCTGTTCTTCGGCATCGAGCTGGAACAATAAATCGGTCAGACAGGCACGGATCGCCAGTTCCGCACCGAACAGCTTCATGCCGTATCGCGGTTTGGTTTCGATATTCAGGTGATAGCGCGCCAGATGCTCTCTCACCTCAGCCATATCATTTTGCAGGGTTCCCCGGCTGACAAACCATTCATCGGCCAGATCTTCCAGCTTTAATGAAAAAGCTGAGGTCAAAAAGCGGATCAGCAACGTCTTCACCCGCTCCGCAGCGGTGCGCGGCGTCGGGTTAGGTTTACGTTGCGTTGATTGCTGCAACGACGAAAACAACGCCTGATCGTCGATGCGCAGCTGATATCCGCATCCCCGGTTGTGGACAAACGTTGCGCCGTAACCGGCAATGATTTCATTGAGCGCAGTGATATCAGCACGCACCGTTCTTGTCGATACCGCCAGGCGTTTTGCCAGCTCATCCTGAGGCAGGGTCTCGGTTTGCAGTGCATCAAACAATTGCGCCAGCCGTTGATTGGGAAATCTCACCATTATTCTTCCTGGAATACCAAATGCCAGTGCCGGATACCTGTTTGTATCCGGCAATATTAATAATCTATTAATTCATTGAGTAAATGACTTTGCAATGATGTTACACGATAAAGAAGACGTCAGGCTGTTCAGCCAATCAGCTTTTTGACGCTGGCCAGCAGGGTTTTCACATCGTCAGGACGGGTATTGCCGGTCGCGCTGTCGATAATAGAGCTGTAGATATGCGGGATGATTTTGGTCACGCCAGCGGCCAGCGCGATTTCCATAATCGGCTCGAAGTTTTCCAGATCGATACCACCGGTCGGCTCCAGCCAGAAATCCTGTTCAGCACAGGCACGCGCCACGGCAGCGAATTCTTCACGGGTTTTCAGGCCGCCCATCGGGAAATATTTCACCGAGCTGCCGCCCATGTCTTTGAGCAGCGCAATCGCAGTTTCCACCGGCACAATCGCGTCACTGGCTGCGGAACTCAGCGGCCCGGTGTTAATTTTGACGAAACCGGCTTTGCCGGTCGGCGAAATCAGGCCGTTGACCACACTGTCGTTCTGGCCGAGCAGCGCACGGCTGGTGCCGACGCCGGTGAATACCTGATTCACATGCTGCGGCTGAACCTGCTGGGAAATCTGGCTGACCATCCGCGACTGACGCGGATCGCCCGCGCCCAGGCCTACGGACAGCGCGTTTTCGATAAGCGCGGCATATTCCTTCATGTCGGCGGCGGCGCTTGTGACATCCGCGTAGTTTTTGGAAAGCACACCGACCAGCACATGCCCTTCTGCGGCTTCGTAGATATCCCGGGCATTGTCTTTTGACCCTGCCAGAACGTTCAGACAGACGCGGTCACGATAGAAATTTGGGGTCAGCTTCATGCTTTCTCTCCACTGAAAAGTTGTTTGAAACGGTCGGCGACAATGGCGAGCTGCGGCGGCGTCACGCTGCGAACGTCGACTTCAATCTTGCCTTCGTTGGCGCGGTAGCCACGGAAGTAAATGGCGATATCGCCGTTTTTCATGGCGTCCACGATGGCTTTGGTTTTCCAGCCCAGAACTGCTTCATCGAACGTAATTTCGGTACGGGCGATATCGCGCCCCGCGCTGTCCCAGACTACGCGGCCGGTCACGCCATTGATTTCATTCAGGCTGGCAATAAATGGCGTCATTTTGTCGACCATTTCCTGCCCGGTGGTTTTCGGCAGCGTGATGTAACTTTCAATCGCCTGCGTCAGGCCAAGAATGCCTTCTTTGCCGACTTTCATCGCACGACCGATGCCACCGGATTGCAGCTTCACCCATTCGACATATTGTTTTTTGCCCAGCACCAGACCGCTGGTCGGGCCCTCGATGGCTTTCGCGCCGCTGTAAATCACCAGATCTGCACCCATTTCGTAATAACAGGTCAGGTCTTCCTCGGCCGCTGCATCCACAATCAGCGGCAGATTATGTTCGCGGGCAACCTGCGCCGCCTCTTCCACGGACAGAATGCTTTTCTGTACGGAATGGTGGGATTTGATGTACAGAATGGCCGCCGTGCGTGGCGTAATGCAGGCCGCAAGCTGCGCCGCAGAGCATTCGTTGGCATAACCGGCTTCCACTACTTTGCCGCCGCCCATCGTCACCATCGTGCCTACCGGCGCACCGAAATTCACGTTGTGGCCTTTTGGCAGCACGATGTCGTGAGGGATTTCCAGCGGCGCCGCGTGCAGGTTTTCCAGCAGCCAGGCATCATCTTTCACAATCACCGCCGCGACCGACTGCGCAATCCCGGCAGACGCACAGGACACCACCACCGCGTTTTCGACATTCAGCAATTTAGCGATGTAGGCACCGGTTTTGTTCACAAGATCCTTCATCTCGAAATAATGATTCAGGCCGGTATTCACCACCGCCGCCACCTCTTCACGCGGCGTGGAAACCCCGAGCGCCGTCATGCGACCGGACGCGTTAATAACCTGTTTCAGCTGATATTTTTCATACAAAGATTGTTCAGAAGACATGAGCAGATTTCCCTTCTTCGGTTAACAGAGTGACACCTGCGACCACGGCGGCCAGAGGTACCAGCAAACTTTCGCCCTTCACGGACTGACCTTCGGAATCGACAAACACCTGCGGCGCAAAACGCTGTTCAAACAGCGTCAGATCGGCGTCAGCGCCCACTTCAAGACGCCCTTTTGCAGGCAGGCGTAAAGCATCGGCGGCGTGAGAGGTGACGCAGTCAATCACCTGCGTCAGCGTCATGCCCACGCTAAAGAATTTGGACATCACCGTCGCCAGGCTGTGAACCGGCCCGTTCATGCGGTTGCGGCAGTAAATATCGGAGCTGATGGTGTGGGGCAAAATGCCCTGCCTGATGGCCAGTTCTGCCACTTCAAAACTGAAACTGGCGCTGCCGTGCCCGACATCGAGCAGCACGCCACGGCTCAGCGCGCGTTTAATCGAATCGCGCAGCACGCCTTCCGGTGACAGGATCCGGTTCGGTTTGCCGTTATAGCAGTGCGTAATGATGTCGCCGGAAGTCAGCAAGTCCGCGATTTCATCGAGGTTCGGCGGGTTATTCCCGATATGAACCATCAGCGGTAAATCATTATTTTCCTGCTGAATTTCTTTCGCGCGAACCAGCGGCTTGATACCGTTCTGGCCGACGACGCTGCTGCTCATTCGCGCTTTGATCCCGATGATAAAACCGGGGTTGCGCGCAATGGCGTCCCGCACGCCAACTTTGTCGATCTGCGCCATATCGGCCAGTTCGTTCTGCGTGACAATGCCGGTGCGGGCGATATTCAGAAACGCAAAGACGTTGGTTTTCGCCTCGAGGGTAATCTTATAAAAATCGTCGACGTCATTTGCACCGGTGCTTCCGGCATCGGCCACGGTGGTGACACCGCAGGCCACGCCGATCAGGTCAGCGTCGTCATGATAAATCGGCGATTTTGGGTAACAGTGAACGTGGGAGTCGATCCAACCGGCGCTGGCGTAAACCTTGCCTTGGAGGTCGAGTGTCTGGCGGGCGGTGGCGTCGGGCGCCAGCGTGCCGATGGCGGCGAACTTGCCGCCCCGAATTGCAATATCAGTCAGGCTGCCGTCTGTGCTTTTTGCCTGTCGGATGATTAAGTCATACATACGACGTTCTCCATAATCTCAGGCGCCAGAGAAATCCTGACGCCTGATTACTGCTTTCTTATTGAAGTACTTACAGTGATACCGGGAAGATAGCGCCCAGCACCATCGCACCGAGAATGGCACCGCCGGTGATCGGTTTCTGCCACAGGTAGAAGCCCAGCGCGCCAAGCAGTGAACCCAGGCCGATTGGAATCGACGCGGCCATCGCGGAGAGAATAATCAACGGCCCGAGGAAACGGCCGGAGGCGTTACCCGCACCCATCATCACGTCAGCACCGTAGGTGGAGTTGCTCTGATTGATGGTGAATTTACGCGCCAGAATGATGATGTAACCCACGGCTAAACCGAGGATCAGGCCGGTCACCAGTGAGGCGGCAAAGTTCGCCACCGGGAAGATAATCCCCGCGCCGAGCAACAGTGCCGGAACGCCCAGACCAATACCGGTCTGGATCGCGCCGCCGATATCCAGAATACCGACCAGCGAACCTTCGATAATGCGGGCAAACAGGAAACTGGCACCGAAGGCCGCAACCGCGCCATACACGCCGGTATCCATGCCTGAACGCAGCATCGAAACAAACGCCACTTCGTTAAAAGCACCAATGCCGTACAGGTAATACATGTGCGTCCCGGCGAAAACGCCAGAGGACAGCAGACCGACGAAGATCGGGAACGACCACTCGGCGTACCAGAAACCACGTTTGGCTTGTTCTTCCATTGTCATGCTCCCTTACTTGCCGCTGAGTGAGTTGTGAATGCCGTTCAGCCACGCGGGAACATCCAGCATGAAAGACTGCAACAGTTTGACGTCGAAACCGCGGAAGAAGCCGCTGAGTGCGAACAGCGCGATAATCGCCGCCATCATCACTTTGGTGACGCGGTTCCAGCCGCTTTCTTCAACGCCTTTCCCGATCAGAATACCCAGCACCAGACCTGGCACGGCGTTACCCATAATCATCTGCGCCAGACCGCCGAAAATGGTGGCCCAGAAACCGGAACGACGTCCTGCATCGATTGCCGCCAGCCAGAAAATTACGGGCATCACGGTGTTCACCAGCAGGTTGGCCGCAGGCACCAGCACTTTAATCGCCGTCACCTGTAAAGCCGCAGGAACCGCAGACGCGGTGGTATTCAGGAAAGCCACCACAATCATGCCGATGATGCCGCCCGCAATCGCCATCTTGCGCGGGTCGTGCATGGTTTCAGCCACATTGCGGTTTTTGAACATCAGGGCAGCGGTCGCCCAGTGAGGGATGATGCGGTGGTCGACGTCCTGTGTGAAAGACCCCGCCGCAACGGAAGAAGCCCAGGCGTTAAAGAAGAAGCCCAGACCAAATGAGAAATGCGAAGCCGGATCGCCTTCACAGGAATTTAATTCCCCAAGAGTACGAAAAGCCCCCATCCCTTGCACGGTAGGCGCGTGGAACATACGTGCAGCACCTGCACCTACCCCCACGCCAACCAGTCCGCCGATAATAAGCGACTTAAATAAAATAATTAAAAACATCAGTATATCCTTGTCATTTATAGCTAACGTTTTTATTTCGTGACAAAAACTACCTGTTCCGTATTAATAACAGTCAGGTTGACGGTAATGTCTAACGCCACGTAATAACTCTTTCTTTCCCTGGCCAGAAAAAAGAACAGAAACTTTTCTCTTTTTACTGATTCCTCGGCCGTAATAACCTTGACGTCCTGCGGTTCGATGCGCAGTAAGACATTATTGGCCGAAGATTTGAGAACCGTCCTCTGAACCTGACTCAGTGCGGAAGAAAAGGCGGCAGCCTTATTTTCGCCCTTTCCTTCAACCCGAACTGTTGTAGTTAATTGTTGCTTCATCACGCCTGACCATGCTTCTTGTTATAAGCTTCAACCAGACGCTGACCCAGTTCTTCTTTATCCATAAATCCGAACCCTAATACCAGACAGCCTTCGTTAATTGCCGTTACACCTTCATCCACTGAACGCATTCCGTACCTGGCTTTATATCCGTATTTGTTTTGTGCGGTAATCGCACCGGCGCCGCCGCTGCCGCAGAAGGAAATACCGAAGGTCGCGCCTTCTGCTTTCATCACGTCGCCAAGTTTCATATCTGCTGCCATACCAGGGACAACAATGGCTCTTCCGCCAGCCGCTTCCACGCCTGCTGCCACTTTCTGGCCTTTACCTAAACGGTCGCCGATCACAACTAATACTTGTCCCATAATTGACATCTCCAGTTTGGTTAATTCGTTAAAACAAATATCAGGGTTATTTCGGTTCGTTGTCTCTCGCGACTTCGAAATGCACCGAGAGTAAATAGGCTTCCTCAATCGGTAAATTTCCGAACCAGCTGACCACTTCTTCTGCCATTTGCATGGACTCATCAGAAATTTCGTCAAATAAATCTTTTTCGACTTCAGGCAATGGTTCGCCAGTGATTGAGCGTAATACCATGGCTTTAACGTGTGACGTTAACATCTGCAACTGAACATCTGTGGTGTAGATATTCTTCGCACTTTGCATCGCCTGAATATCTTTTAATACTTTCTCTGTTATCGCCGGAGCATCTTCCAATTCTGCCTGCCCGATACTTTTCACAGATGCGGTTCCGTTATTCACTCGCGGTTACCTCTCTCCTTGCCTGACTTTCTATTTTCAGCCGTTGATTTCGTCTGTCTTTACCCTAACCCTGGAGAGAGTTCCTGTGTAGAGGGTCTTTTTCCAGTTCGAAGTGGAAATACGGTGAGCTGAGCAGATCTAATTCGCAAAACAAAAAGTTAAGTCGTCATATCACTGAGTATTACCGCCTGTAGCAGCGTATTTCACTGGTAATCGGATTTTTCGCAATGCGGATTAATTCCCTCACAACGCTTTCATTTCGCTTAAAGAGTGCCTAGTATCAAAGAACACATGCAGAACACTGACACCCCCGCGCTCACCCGCGGGGGTGTTGTTTTTTGCCGACCGGCACCCCACACGCATGAAGCGGGTGATGCAAAAGGAACCATGGAGAATGTTATGAGTAAACCGACACTGATCATCAGCGAACTTGACGCAGAACGCCTAGATACACTGCTGGCGCAACCGGCTTTTGCCAGCAGCCCGGTGGCCGATGCACTGAATGAAGAGTTAGATCGCGCAGAGATTTTGCCGCCCGAGCAGATCCCGACCGACGTGGTAACGATGAACAGCAAGGTTCGCTTTACGGAAGGTAAAGAAGGCGAAGAGCACATCCGTACGCTGGTCTATCCTGCGGCGCTGAAAGACAGCAACGAACAGCTTTCCGTGATGGCGCCGCTTGGTGCAGCGTTGCTGGGCTTGCGCGTGGGTGGAAGTATCACATGGAAGATGCCGAACGGAGAAGACAGCCGGATCGAGGTACTGGAGTTGTTGTATCAGCCGGAGGCGGCAGGGGAATTACGGCGTTAATTTGCAGAGGCCGCTGCAATGGCGGCTTTTACTGTCAACCTTGAGTTACCACCCAGGTCAAAACCTTGGGCTGCCACCCAAACTGGCTTTAAGGTCAAGGTCGTGGGTTGCCACCCACACTGGCTTTAAGAGGCGCCTATCGCCGCGCCTCTTAAAAATCTCCGGCTCTTTCACTGCGCGCTGTCGCTCGCTAACTATGTTTCAGCAACTACGGCTAGTGCCGCAAACGCCGCCGCTGCGCGGTTCTCTCACTTCGGGTTCGAACCAACGCGAAAATGACCCGCGCCGTTTCTCACCACTCATTCGACGTCGTTTTGAAAGCGGCCAGATACTTTCTAATTCACAACCTCACTAATTTTGATCTAAGAATCACTATGACTTTGTCTTTTATAAAAGCCTCTAGCCGCTTTCAGAAAGTTTGCCGAGCGAGAGTTTCGAGACCCATGGCTCGAAACCGAGTAAGGGAACCGCGCAGCGGCAAGATTTCGCGGCAATAATTATGGCAACTGAAACATAGCCAGCCAGCGGTAGCGCGCAGTAAAAAAAGCGAGGAGAGTGCAGAGAGGAAAAGCACTTTCCTCTCTGCTCGGTTTCGGCGCGAAAGGCCATGTGATAACCGTTATTGAGAAACCGAAACTTACGCTGCTATCAGCATGAAAAGCCGCCTCAAGCAGCGGCCATCTGCTTATTTAAACTTCTTGTGGTTCTCATTACGCGTAGCCTTGAACCCTTCGGCTTCTTTCTTCGCTTCATCTACCTTGCCGGCTTTCGCCAACGCTGATGCCGAATCAATCTGCCCAATCAGCGTATCCAGCCCCTTGTGGTAATCCTGAATCTCAGGGCTGTCCGGCGCTTTGCCTTTCAGCTTCGGCGGTGTGGCTTTTTTCGCGTCTTCCGCTGCCGCTTTCATGTTCGCCAGGCTGGTCGTCAGTTCTGCCTGATCGCTGGTCTTCAGCACTTTGCTGTAGTTATCGGCAATCGTGTCCATGTCCGTTTCTAAATCTGCGGCCAGAACCGCCGTACTGCTTCCTAACAGGGCTATTACCGCCAACGCCATCAGTTGTTTGCGCATATTCTTTTCTCTCTATTGTTATTTATTTGTTAGTTAAAACGACATTGCTTGTAAGGCTTTATAAAAATAGGCTGAGAGAGAGGAAAACGGGATGAATTTTTTGTAAAGAAAGGTAGTAAAGAAGGAAGCAGCGATCGGGCGATCGCTGCCTTTAAGTCAGGATTATTCGCCGGCGATTTTCATCGCAGGCAACAGTACGGAGCCGCACTGAATATTGCTGCGGGTTTCAATATCGCTGCCGATGGCAACCATATTGCGCCACATGTCTTTCAGATTACCGGCGATAGTGATTTCGCTCACCGGATACTGGATCTCGCCATTCTCGACCCAGAAACCTGCCGCACCGCGGGAATAGTCACCGGTCACGCCGCTGACGCCCTGTCCCATCAGTTCGGTAACAACCAGACCTTTGTCGAGCTTACGCAGCATACCGGCGAAGTCGTCACCCTGACCGGCAATGCGCCAGTTGTGGATGCCGCCCGCATGGCCGGTGGTTTGCAGACCGAGCTTACGCGCGGAATAACAGGTCATCAGCCAGTTTTGCAGCACGCCGTCTTTGACGATGTCACGGCGTTCGGTGCGCACACCTTCGCTGTCGAACGGCGTCGAAGCCAGACCTTGCAGCAGATGCGGATGCTCTTCAATGGTCAGCCATTCCGGCAGAATTTGCTTGCCGAGGCTGTCGAGCAGGAATGACGATTTACGGTAAATGCTGCCGCCGCTGATCGCGCCGACAAGATGCCCGAAGAGGCCAGTCGCGACTTCAGACGCGAACAGAACCGGCGCCTGCATGGTCGGTAACTTACGCGGAGCCAGGCGCGACAACGTGCGGCGTGCGCACTCTTCGCCAACCCATTCAGGGTCTTTCAGGTCGCTCATTTTACGGGCGATGGAATAGGCGTAATCGCGTTCCATATCGCCTTCATGCTCGGCAATAACCGACGCAGAAATGGAGTGACGCGTCGAGCAATAGCTCTGCAACATGCCGTGGCTGTTGCCGAAAACGCGGATGCCGTAGTGGCTGTTGAAACTGCCGCCTTCGGTATTGGTGATGCGTTTATCGGCTTTCAGCGCGGCCTGTTCAGCGCGCGCGGCCAGTTCGATACTGCGATCCGGATCCAGCTCTTCCGGGTGGAAAAGATCCAAATCCGGCGCATCGAAGGCCAGCATTTCCTTATCCGCCACGCCCGCGAACGGATCCGGTGACGTATAACGGGCGATATCCAGCGCAGCCTGCACGGTGCGGGAAATTGCATCCGGGCTTAAATCGGTGGAAGACGCACTGCCCTTACGGTTCTGGTAATACACAGTGATGCCTAGCGCACCATCGCTGTTGAATTCTACGTTCTCAACTTCGCCAAAACGCGTGCTGACGCCGATACCGGTGGTTTTGCTGACCGCAACTTCCGCGGCGTCTGAGCCTGCTTTCGCCAGCTCCAGTGCCTGAGATACGGCCTGTTCCAGGGTTTTACGCTGCTGCGCAACTTGATTGACTACGTTCATCGGCATGCCATCGCTTATGAGATAAAAGGGATTGTTCTACACTGCTTTATGAAAACGAATACCTTTGAGTCTAACAGAGACTCGCCATAATTTCGCTTTCAGTCCGACAGTGTTAAACCGAAGTTGCAACAGAATATAGAGGACTGTGGCATAATGCGGCCGAAGCAATAAAGCACAATCAAACTGACAGGATTACCTCGTTAAGAGGAAGCGCCCATGACAAAGAAAATTGACGACTGGCACGACGACGTTCCGGATAACAACGCGAACGAAGAAGATGATGAGATCATCTGGGTCAGTAAAAGTGAAATCAAACGTGACGCCGAGGCGCTGAAAGATCTCGGTGCAGAAATGGTTGATCTGGGTAATAACTCGCTCGACAAATTGCCGCTGGATGAAGATCTCCGCGCTGCCATCAATCTTGCGCAGAAGATCAAGAAAGAAGGCCGTCGCCGCCAGATGCAGCTGATCGGTAAAATGCTGCGTTCCCGTGACGTTGAGCCGATCCAGACCGCGCTGGATAAACTGAAAAACCGCCACAACCAGCAGGTTTCGCTGTTCCATAAACTGGAAATGCTGCGTGACCGTCTGGTCGAAGAAGGCGACGATGTCATTCCTTCCGTTTTAGTTCTCTATCCGGAAGCTGACCGTCAGCAACTTCGCGCGCTGATCCGCAACGCGCAAAAAGAGAAAGCGACGAACAAGCCGCCAAAATCTTACCGCCAGATTTTCCAGTATCTGCGCGAACTGGCTGAAGGCCAGGACTAAAATAAAAACCCGCCTTATGAGTCACCGAAATGGCGGGTTTTTTCTTTTTACCCTTTCGCTTTCGCGGCAGGTTTTTCCAGCAGGTTCAGCCGCAGCTCGCCTTCCAGTTCTTCTTCCGCCTCTTCAAACAGCAGAATCAACGCACCAAAGCGCCGTTTGCGGCTTGCGTTCAGATTTAAGAAATCAATTTCAACCGGTAGCGCTATTGCGCCGGTCACCTCGTCCCAGAGTGCGTCCAGATTCGCGCCGAATTCGTCGGTCAGTTCAAACTGACGGGCAAACTCGCCGTAGAATGCGGGTAAATCCGGGATGTGATTAAAATCGAAGCTCACTTTTTTCATCGACATTACTCCACCCGAACAAAATTCTGATAATGGTTACGGCTGACATAAATCAGTCCGTCGCTGGCAAACAGCACGCGGTCAGCGCCGCGGCGTCCGCAGCGATAGTTGATATCTGCCTCACGCCATACGCGTTTGTTAGCCGCCGGCAAACGCCCTTCCCGGTTTGAGAAACGATCCCCGCCGATGGCTTTTCCCGGCAAGACGTCGCACAGATTTCCTGCACGCGCATCCCAGCCCGCTTCCCGTGCCTTTTTCTTGGTGATGTAGTATTCAGGTAGTCTGTGATTTTGGCGCAAATAGCTCACCACCGTTTGCTCATCGGTGCCCGAAACGATTGTGCCCTGATTGTATGTCGATTTTGCGACAACTTGCCCGGCAACACCGGCCAGCCCCAGTATAACGGCCACGGCCAGCATCAGATTACGCAAGTACAACCCGTTAAATACCTTCATTGACGTCCTTTATACATAAACAGAAACGAACCGTTCTGTTTATTGTTTCCTAAAACCGGTTATCAGGAAAGCCGGGTTACAAATTTCCTGATAACCGCTCCTGAATAAAAGGATGCACTGACCGTTTTGATCACGGCGGATGCAGGAAACCCTCGTAATTGATGCCGTACAAAGCATGAACGGGTAGTAAGTATAGCCTCTAAAAAAGAAGGCGATGCCAAAAGGGTTTCAGCGTTCCATGCTTGTAACATTCAGTTACAGTGGATTTTTATTCTGATATTTATATAAAACACCACACAATCACAACACCCGCCTGCACCCTGCAGGTGCACCATGTGACCCTCTTCAGGCTTTTTTTGCGCCATCAGATAGCATGCAAACCATAAGCACAGTGTGATTTTATCCCTCAGCGCCAGAACGTGATGTAAGTCACACTACTGGCACGATTCATGCTCAATACCTCACTGCATCGGGATCCATACGCTGGTGCAATTCCTTTTTTGGCAGCGAACGTTTCTGTCGTCTTCTCAAAAATTCAACCCTAAAGAGGATTCTATGACTCAGGGGACTTTGAAAAAAAAATTAGGCCTGGTGGATCTGACCTTACTTGGTGTCGGCTCAATGATCGGCTCAGGATGGTTGTACGCGGCACTGACCAGTTCCGGCTACGCGGGCGGATTAACCGGATGGGCCTGGCTGCTGGGTGCCGTAATGGTGTTGCTGATCGGGTTGGTCTTCGCTGAATTGTCGGCAGCTATTCCGCGGGCAGGCGGGTTTGTGCGTTACCCAAATTACACACACGGCAACGTGGTCGGCTTTGTGATTGGTGTCAGCTCTCTGCTGGCGTACACCAGCACCGCAGGGGTCGAAGTGGAAGCGGTGCGTCAGTACGCAATGTACTGGTGGCCGGCATTAGGGCAAACCGACGGCAGCCCGACCGGTCTTGGCTTCGTCATGCAAATCATTCTGCTGGTGTGTTTTTTCCTGCTTAATTACTGGAGCGTCAGTTTCTTCGGACGTATCAATACCATCATCACGACGTTCAAATTCATTGTACCGCTGATGGTGATTGTGACGTTGTTCGGCTATTTTCACGGCGGCAATCTGCGCGTGCCAGGGACTGCGCCGGGCGGTGTACACGGGATCTTTTCCTCGCTGACCGGTGCGGGTATCGTTTTTGCGTACCTTGGCTTTCGACAGGCGGTCGATTTCGCCAGCGAGGCGAAAAACCCGCAGCGCAATATTCCGATCGCTATCATGCTCGCGATTGGCATCAGCTTTGTTATCTATATTTTATTGCAGTTCGCTTTCATGGGCGCAGTGCCGTCCGACATTCTCAGCGCTCATGGTTGGGTCGGTCTGAAAACTATCTTCCAGTCACCGTATGCCGATCTGGCACGCAGCCTGGGGATTACCTGGCTGATTAACCTGATTTTGATCGATGCCGTTATTTCTCCTGCCGGCACCGGGAATATTTATCTGGCCGGCGCGTCGCGGGTGTTGTTTGCCTGGGCGAAGAACGGCCATCTGTTCTCTGTTTTCGCCAAAGTTGACCCGAAATCAGGCGTGCCACGCGGTGCGCTCTGGTTGTCACTGATACTGGCCATCGCCTGGACACTGCCGTCTGAATTCCAGGTTTGGGGCGGGCTTATCGGTGCAGTTACCTCCGCAACCGTATTCACTTATATGCCGGGGCCAATCAACGCAGGTGTTATGCGCTCACGGTTACCGGCACTGAAGCGTCCATTCAAACTTCCCGTATTCGGTTTGCTCAGTCCGCTGGCATTTTTAGCCAGCACCCTGCTGGTTTACTGGAGTGGCTGGTCAGTGAATGAATTGCTGATCCCGATACTGGTCATCGCGTGGGTGGCGTATGTATTATTTGGCAAGAAAGATCAGCACTTCAAACGCGATGTGCAGAGCGCATGGTGGCTTCTGGCATATTACGTCGCTATTTTCATCCTGTCTTACTTCGGTACATACGGTGGAACCGGAGCGATATCCAGCCCGCTGGATATGATACTGGTCGTCGTGGTCACGCTGGTTTGCTATTACTGGGGCATCGCTTCAGGGCATGAAAAACTGGAAATCCCGCAGGAAGAAGAGGAAGACGATACATCGGTTAGCCGTCCTCGTGAGACCCGTGTCGCATAGTTAGGCGGTGATAATTGTCGTACGTTCACATTTCTTTTTCAGGTGAGTAAACTGCAGGCATTGGCCCGTTAATCTTGCAAAGGAAGAAATGATGTCGACGCGCGAAAAAATGAATATCGGCGAGCTGTATACAGACATGGGTGAAGGATTACCGCAAGAGCGGCAGGCAGGAAAAGAGCGGGTGTATGATTTCAACCACACGCGTCCGTGCGAGGAGGAAAAACGCCAGCGGCTGCTCAAAAATATCATGGGCAGCCTGGGAGAATCCTGCTGGATAGAGCCGCCGCTGCGTGTCGCTTACGGCACGCATATTCATATTGGCAATCACTTTTACGCTAACTTCAATCTCACGGTGGTCGATGACGCCACCGTGACCATTGGCGATAACGTGATGATGGCGCCGAACGTCACACTCGCGACGGCCGGACACCCGATAGACCCGGAAATCCGCGCCACCGGGCAACAGTTTTCCCTGCCGGTTGTCATCGAAGATAACGTCTGGCTGGGTACTGGCGTGATTGTAAATCCGGGTGTCACTATCGGCCGTAACAGCGTGATTGGTGCGGGCAGCGTCGTCACAAAATCCATTCCACCGGATGTTGTCGCAGCAGGTGTACCGTGCCGGGTTATACGTAAGATAACGGCGAAAGATCGCGAGGTGTTTGAAGAATGAATGGGGAAACACAATAGAAAAGGGCTGCAAAGCCCTATACGGAATGGCCGTTCTTAAAGCCGCCCCCGCGATGTTATTTCAAAACAAAGTACGTATTGAGGCTCACCAGCCGGTCTCAATACACACTCTGCTCAACAGGATGGATGATTGAATATCTTGTGTTGTCCAAAATCCAGGTAATAATTTGCTGGTATGCGGTTAATACCGATAAGACCTAAACTTCATTTGAGCAAAAGGGAGATCGTTTAGATTTCATTACTCACAGGCTTTTTAGATATAGGGAAAAGTATAAGAACCAGCAGACCAGAAAAAGTAATCACTGCTCCTCCAATTGCCAGATACTGAATCCCAACCGTTGTGATTATAAATCCACCCAGTAAAGAACCCAATGCAATCCCGGAATTAAATCCGGCAATATTCAACCCTGAAGCGACGGGAACTGCGCCAGGCACATAGCGATGAGCGATCGATATAACCCTTGTTTGCATAGCAGGAACAGCAGCGTATGAGATGGCCCCCATCCCCCCAATAAATATACACATAATAGTCATGTTCATGGCAAAGAAATTAATACCCACCAACGTTAGAGCAAGAGACAGCATAATCCAGGCTACTGCCTTATCTACGCCCAGGCTATCAGATAATTTCCCACCCAATATGTTACCAATAGCTGCAAAAAAACCATAAATCAGCATCATAGAACTTGCGACGGGCATGCTGACCTTTGTGATTTCTAAAAGCAGGGGAGAGATATACGTATACAGAGTAAATGCACCTGTATACCCAAAAACGGTAATTAGTGCACCTAACAATAAAGTTGGATTAAAAATATTTCTTAACGCGTCTAAGGGTTCTCCCATACCCTCTGGACTTTCTACCTGAATATCAGGCATCAGGAAAAATAATCCCAAAAGCCCGATAATCCCACAAATTGTTACCGACATGAAACTTGACTGCCACGAAATAAGACTTCCCAAATACGTGCCCAAAGGCACACCGAATGCTAAAGCCAACGTTAACCCTGCAAATACACGGGCAACTGCGGCGCCTCTCTTTTCGGGAACAACGAGCTGAATCGCCACGCTGGCAGAGACAGCCAAAAACAGACCGTGGGCCAAACCGGCAATAAATCTCGAAATCAACATCATATGAATGTTAATAGATAATGTTGCCGCAAGACTACCAGCTGAAAAAACAATCATTGTTACTAACATCAATGTCTTACGCGACCACTTTGAAGTCAATGCCGTCAAAAAAGGAGCACCTATGGTTGCCCCAATTGCATATGCCGTTACCGTCAGCCCTACTGATTCAATGGAAGAATGCAAGTCAGCAGAAATAACAGAAACCAAACCAATAACCAAAAATTCAGTCAACCCTAATGCGAAAGCGCACAGAGAGAAAACATAAATAACAAGAGGCATTTTAAAATCCCCGGGAAGTAAAAAGGCTTTTGCTCGCTGGCAACATCCCGGAATGTATTATGAATAGTGGTATAACAATAATAATAAAAATTTCGATGAGAACTAATATATGATTATATCAGTGGTTTTTAATAGCGTGAGGAGTACAACATACAACTAAGCCGAAAACCTTATGGATATGATAATTATTCTGCATGATTCCATGACTGATCTGCACTTTTCGATATAGGAGATGAATTTCAATGAACAAAAACCACATTCACACCAATAAAAATTAATTTTTGTGAAGGGGAAAATATTCCCCACCTAAAAAACAGACATCTTTTCCATGCTACTGAAACTGAACACCAGACCTGTCTATTGATTATTAATTGTAATCAGAAATGAAATCACATCAGAATATAACTAATTGAATTGTATAATTAAAATGAGTTGAAAAATAAATTCACGACCAGCAATCGCAAGGCACAAAATTAAACAGACCTACTAACCAACATATTGTTAACATTAGGAAATAAAATGAGCTACCTGGTTCAACTACGCAGTTTTCTCGATGTTTACCGGGCGGGGTCAATTTCAAAAGCAGCAAACCAACTTGGCATAAGCCAACCTGCTGTCTCTTCACATGTTCACTCTCTTGAATCACTTACAGGAAGTGTGCTTTTTACCCGCCGATCACATGGGGTTATTCCTACAGCTGAAGCCGATGAACTGGCAAGGCATATTGGTCACAATCTTGATGCAATTGAAGCAAAACTTACCTTAATGCGTGGTCGGAGGAAAAAAATATCTGGTGTTGTTACTATCATTGGCCCAGCAGAACTACTCTGGGCTAAATCCGCAAAGCTATTTTCGCCTGTTGTCCATAATGAACTCAGATTTAAGTTACTTACTGGAGATAGAAAAAAATATATGCAAGCTTGAACGATGGTATAAGCCAGATAGCAATAACGACATCAAAACCTGATGCTCAAAAATTTGGGTATAAAGTTATAGGGAAAGAGAAACTTATAATCGTGGCTTCAGCAACAATGGCGACTTATTTTAAAGAAAAAGAAGTTACAGCAAAATTATTAGAAAGCCTACCTCTGATAGCCTATGACGAACAATTACCATTAATCCGGGAAGTTTTTCAGCAACTTTTTGGAGCTGTGACCAATATGCAAGCCTCCATCACAGTTCCAGACTTGCGTATTGTAGAAAGAATGATTCGTGAACATAGCGGCTGGACCGTTATGCCTGAATACTTGTGCCAGGAAGAGATCGCTGCAGGGAGGATTATACAAATTAATATCGGTGTAAAAATGCCTGAAAACGATATTTATTTAGTTTGGAACGAATCCGCATTACGCCAACCAAGAGTCATGTTTATTAAAGAACACATTTTAAGCATTGCAGAAACGGGCATTTTTGAGCCGAACTAACCTCTAATAAAAATTCAGAAATACACTATATGATTGCTTAAAATCAGAGAAAAAATGGAATGTTCTGGACATATATTAGTGTTATCAGGACATTCCTTAACCAAGGAATTATACCCATCGGAGGTATACCCAAACACCCAATGCAGTGCATCAGGTGTTTGAAAATGATAATTTTCAATAAATATTTGAACTACTTACTCTGAAAATCTTGAGTTATTTTTTACGTGGACTACGTTTTGCAAAGTCATCAGCAATATCGTTAAGGGTTAGGAATTTAACCCCAGGATGGCATTTGGGTCAGGGTCACTCAAAAAACCGACCTTTTGCATAGGTAATACTTGGTAATGCCGATGCTTCCAACACAATTATCATCCTTAGATAAGTATCCAGGAGCCTGAAGACATGAAATCAGGTAAAGAAATTTACGCCGGATATTTATCCGGCACGCTATTTTTTTAATTCTCTTCCGGTCAGGCCAGAAATGAATGCTGATAACGATGCAGCATATCCGTCAGACGCCGCACCGGTTCGGTGACTTTTAGCGGGGCATCATATTCGACCAGCTTTTCCTGATACTCGCCAAGTTCCTTCAGCAAACGCTGATAATAATAGGTGCGTTTACCTTCACCGGATGACGACACCACATGATCTGCCGTGTTACGGATTTTCTTATGGAATGCCGAAAGCTCATCGCTGGCCGGTATTTCTGCCATCTTCATGCGCTGATGCGCAATGATCAGTTGCAACGCCAGACGGTATTTCCCGATGTCATTCGGGAACATCACCAGCAGTTGGTTCAGCTGATGATAGAGCGCCGGAAGATGATTTTCCCGACGGCGGTACGCTTTGGTCGTCAGCGCGGATACCGCACTGCTCATAAAGCGGTTAAGCAGCGTGCGGCCGGTTTTTTCACGAGATTTATCGCGAACAATCAGCAATACGGCCATCGCAATGACAGTCCCAATCGCCTGGCCTGTCGCGTTATCGAGAAATGACGTCACGTTGAACACCATCGGGTTGCTGAGCACCAGAATGTTGATAGTACCCGCCAGCAGCCCGAGCATGCCAAGACGCCGTTTCGTCACCTCAATGCCAATAAAGAAAGTAAAAATGCCCAGCATCAGACATAACAGGAACAAGCTTTGCTGCGTCGCGGGCATGATCAGCATGAACATCATTGAGCCAACCGGTATCGCCAGCAGCATGCCGACAATAAAGTCCATCGCCATCCCTTTCGGGTTCGGCGTACGCATGGCGAGCGAAGTCACAACAGCGATAATGACGACGCAACCACTGCCTGACGTCCAGCCGGTCCACAACCACATCAGGCAACCGATCGCCGTGGCGATAAACGTCCGCAGGCCATTGACCATCGCATGATGGCGCTCGGCTGACGCAGGCCGCACGACAACCTCGCCATCCAGCACACTGCTTTCAATGCTGCTAATACTGCTGTTGGTCTGAATACCTTTCACCAACAACAACGCACGGGTGCCTGCGCCCGCCCACGCACTGACAGTGACCAGCACGTTATCACTGTGCATACCGGCAACGATCTGGCGCAACTGTTTGAGCCGGCGGTGAACATCCGCCACGTTTTCTGCAGGCTTATCGAACATCTCTTTCAGTTCAGGGGAAAGCCGCTCCGGCGTAGTTTGCATAATCAGGTAAGTTTCGCACGCCTGCGTGATCATGCTCAGCGACGTGCTATGCAATGCTTTCAGGCGACGGTTACAGCGCTGCCAGCGGGATGATTCCATCATCAGGCTGTTACGCATCCCATTCAGGGCCGTGGTACTTTTCACCAGATTATTCCACGACTTATCTATTTCTTCTTTCGTTGCGTTATTCACGCAAATACGCATCAGCGCGAACTGATCAAGCATCAGCTGGCTAACCGCGCGGTCGATATCTTTTTTGATAGAACGTGGAGAAAACAGCAGGTCGGCGACGATCGCACAGCAAATCCCAATCACAATTTCGCTGCAACGTTCAACCGCAAACTGCGGAGTCTGTAACGGCGTACTGGCGGACGTGACCACGATAATCAACGCGGTATAACCCGCCAGTCCCAGCGCATAAGAGTTTTCAACCCGCACCAGCGAGGACCACCAGGTGCAGATACCCGCCCAGATACAGCATAAAAGCAGCATGACAACTGGTGCGCGCGCGGTGGCAATCACAATCACCAGCGCGGCAAGACAGCCGATGAACGTCCCGATAACACGCAGGAAACCACGGTGACGAATAGCCCCGGCAAAAGGTTCCCCACCCGCCACCAGCGCGGGCCCCGAGGTCACAATGGCCGCGGTCATGGCAGACCAGCGCGGGGTTTCGAGTTGCAAGTAAAACCCGAGCACCAGTGCACCGAGTATGGCGAACGTCAGCTTGCAGGCAAAACGCACGCGCGGGATAAGTACGCTATTCATCTTTGCGGCCTTAACCAAACTCTCTCAAACGATGCAGGAGGCGAAGGAACGGAGAACCTTCATCTTGTTTACGATCATGACTGCCGGTAATCACGACGGTTGCCGTCGTACCTGCCGGATAAGGGTGTTGCTGGTCTTCATCATCAAGCAGGATTTTAACCGGCACACGCTGCGCCAGACGCACCCACTCAAGGTTGCTGTCGATAGTCGCCAGGCCATTGGTCGCGGCAGAAGAAGAACTGTTGGTCACCGCAGCCGCAACGCTGTCTACCGTACCGTGCATGATGCGGTTACTGCCCAGCGGCGTGATTTCTGCGCGGTCACCTTTCTTCAGGCCCGGTAATTTGGTCTCTTCCAGATACGCCAGAATGTAGAAAGAGTTTTTCTTCACCAGCGCCACGGCCGTAGAACCCCGGTTGATGTAGTTACCCGGATGCACCGTGAGGTTGGTCACCCAACCATCAGCAGGTGCAACCACCACGGTACGCTCTAAATCCAGTACCGCCAGATCACGCGCTGCCTGAGCTTTCGCTAACTGATGTTCAGCCGTTTGTAAGACGTTATTGGCCTGATCGATTTCTTCCTGCGACATTGCCTGCACGCCCAGTTTCACACGGCGCCCGGCTTCACGTTTTTTCTCAGAGGCCAGCGCCTGATAATAAGCGACGTCAGCGCTCGCTTCGTCCAGAGCCTGCTGATAGCGGGGCTGATCGATTTTGAACAGTACCTGCTCTTTTTTCACAAACTGGTTATCAATGACCGGCACATCGGTAATCAGACCGGTGACATCGGGAGCGATAGACACAACGTCAGCGGTAAATTTGGCATCACGGGTCCACGGCGATTCAGTATAAAACGCCCAGGCCTTGAAAATTGCGATGACGGCCAGCACGACAAGGATCAGCGTGATGACATAACGTATTATTTTTATGGAAAAATTTTTCACAACGGCCTCAGACGAACAAGCAGGAGATCAGGTAAAAAAGGCAGCAATACAAAGCTGTGTTAAACAACGCCGGATGCCAGACAAAGTCATATATCCCTGTCGGTTGTAATAACCGCCGGAGCAGGAAAAACACCACCAGCGCCAGCAGTATTTCAAAAAATACCGGAGGAAACGACAATCCGAAAATCACCATTACCGGAAGCAAACTCATCAAAAATTCCTTACATTATTACCAGCAGCAGTGACTACGGGCAGACCTGCTCGCCCCGCGCACGCATTATTCATTATTTTAGGCAATGCCACGCATCCCCGGAGATAAATAATTCACTGGGAAATGCTCGGTGGAACTGTGGGGTTGCCAGGGAAGTGTGCGAAGGTAAGCATTGATTCAGGAAATTAGAAACCTGAGTTTTATCGCCCGGATGAGTATATTAGCGTGCTTATTATCAAGTAATCAACATTCTGTGATCTAAATCACTTTTAAGCCAGAGTTAACAATGGACCGATTAAAACGCATGTCAATCTTTGCTCAGGTGGTGGAAAGCGGTTCTTTTACCGCGGCTGCACGACGCCTCGAGATGAGCGTTTCCGCCATCAGCCAGACGATTTCAAAACTGGAAAATGAATTACAAATCAAGCTACTAAACCGAAGCACCCGCAGTATCGGCCTGACAGAAGCCGGTAAACTTTATTATCAGGGCTGCCGGAAAATGTTGCATGACGTTCGCGAAGTGCATGAACAATTGTACGCCTTTAACAACACGCCAACCGGTACGTTGCGCATCGGCAGTTCATCGACAATGGCACAAAATGTTCTTGCTGCGATGACTGCTGAAATGCTGACCGAATACCCCGGCCTGACGGTGAATCTGGTCACCGGTATTCCGGCACCGGATTTAATAGCCGACGGGCTGGACGTGGTGATCCGCGTAGGCGCGTTGCAGGATTCCAGCCTGTTTTCCACCCGTTTGGGCTCAATGCCAATGGTGGTATGCGCGGCGCGCAGCTATCTGGCACAGCACGGTACACCGGAAAAGCCCGCCGATATGGTGAATTTCTCGTGGCTGGAATACAGCGTCCGCCCGGACAGCGAGTTTGAGCTTATTGCTCCTGAAGGCATTTCTACACGCATTACGCCTCAGGGACGCTTCGTTACCAACGATTCGCAGACCATGATCCGCTGGCTGAAAGCCGGTGTCGGCATCGCCTATGTACCGCTGATGTGGGTGATTGAGGAAATCAACGCGGGTGATGTGGAAATTCTTTTCAGAAGCTATCAGTCAGACCCGAGACCGGTCTACGCGCTGTACACAGAAAAGGACAAACTGCCGTTAAAAGTGCAGGTTTGTATTGATTATCTGACTGACTATTTCAAACGGGTAAGCAAGGTGTATCAGGGCTACCGGCAGGGGAAAAAAGGGACACAGTGGAACCCGACGGGAAAATAAATAGCCTCCCCGGTGAAAGGGAGACTAATGACTGAAAAATCTGAGTTTATGCCGTACCACCCACCGTCAGATTATCCAGTTTCAGGGTCGGCTGACCGACGCCGACCGGAAGGCTCTGACCTTCTTTACCGCACACGCCCACGCCTTTATCGATGGACAGATCGTTACCGACCATGGAAATCTGCTGCATCGCTTCGATGCCGGAACCAATCAGCGTTGCGCCTTTCACCGGTTTGGTGATGCGGCCTTTTTCAATCAGATAGGCTTCAGAGGTGGAGAACACGAATTTGCCGGAGGTGATATCGACCTGACCGCCGCCAAAGTTCGGTGCATACAAGCCGTATTCCACGCTGCTGATAATATCTTCCGGCGTTGATTTGCCGGCCAGCATATAGGTGTTGGTCATGCGCGGCATCGGCAGGTGCGCATAGGATTCGCGGCGGCCATTACCGGTTGGCGCAACGCCCATCAGGCGCGCATTCAGCTTGTCCTGCATATAGCCTTTCAGCACACCGTTTTCGATGAGCACGTTGTATTGCCCCGGCACGCCTTCATCGTCGATGGCCAGCGATCCGCGCAGACCTGGCATTGTGCCGTCATCAACAACCGTACACAGCTCAGAAGCCACGAGTTTACCCATCTGGCCGCTGAAGACTGACGTTCCGCGACGGTTGAAATCACCTTCGAGACCGTGCCCGACCGCTTCGTGCAACAGCACGCCCGGCCAGCCTGCGCCAAGCACTACAGGCATGCCGCCAGCAGGTGCTGCCACGGCAGTCAGGTTTAGCAACGCCATACGCACGGCGTCGCGGGCAAAGGCTTCGGCCCGCACTTCACCGTTGACGGTTTCGAGGAAATAATCATAACCGACACGACCGCCGCCGCCGCTGGAACCACGTTCACGACGACCGTCCTGTTCGACCAGCACGCTGACAGACAGGCGCACCAGCGGACGGATATCTGCCGCCAGCGTGCCGTCGGTTGCGGCGACCAGCACGGTTTCATAGACACCGGTAATGCTGGCGCTGACTTCCTGCACGCGTTTATCGACAGCGCGGGCAATTTTGTCGACGCGGTGCAGCAGGTCAATTTTGGCTTCACGCGACAGGCTTTGCAGCGGATCGAGTGGTGAATAAAGGGATTTATACGCGATTTCACCCAGCGTATGCGCTTTGCCATTCCCCTGCTCGCGCACGATGCTGCGGGCAGCGTTGGCACTTTGGTTCAGAGCATTGAGCGTGATTTGATCAGCGTAAGCAAAACCGGTTTTTTCACCACTGACCGCACGGACGCCAACGCCCTGATCAATATTGTAAGAACCGTCTTTAATGATGCTGTCTTCGATCACCCAGGCTTCATGAAAACTGGACTGGAAAAAGAGATCGGCATAATCGAGGCGACGTTCAGACAACTGGCCCAAAACGGAAAACAGATCCTGATGACTCAGATTATTAGCAGTTAGTAACTGCTCACTGACTAAGGCCAGACTCATAGATGTTCACTCTCTTTTTAGACGAAAATCCGGCGGGCCGGGCGTGATATAAATCGCCAGCTCGCCAGACAATCCATTGTTACAAGGTTATTAACAGCCTAACACAGCCCGAACGAGGTTTCCTGCCGCCGTCGCAGGGGAATTACTGTGCTGTGGCCGCTTTTGGCTGTTCAACGGGCTTGCGCAGAATTTCATTGATATGCGGCTCTGCAATGGTGCCGCTAATCTGGTAGCGGATCAGCGATATTTTATTCCACAGCGGTGCCAGCACCTTACTGGCCGCGAAGACCGCGACACCCACCACCGGGTTTATCACGAACGCCGTCGCGACACCGACCGTTGCTGAAATTTCTGGGGCAATCACGGCCTCCAGATCCAGTTGCTGATTCACAAAGTTTACTTTGCCGGTAATCGCGATATCGGCCGCCAGCCCGTCGACCAGCAGGTCATCAGTATGCAGCGTACCGTCTTTTATCCAGGCCGTAGATTTGATCGAATCGAAATAGAAGCCCTGCCCGAAAGTATCGCTGAAATCGAGGCGCAGCTTGCGTAGCAAGGCATCAAAGCTGACCAGGCGCAGCAACTGCCCGGCGCGACCGCCGCCAATATCCGCAATTTCCCCTTTGCCTAAATCGTTTTTCAGCGTGCCGTTCAGCGTGCTGACATCCGGTTTCCATGGCACTGATTTCCAGTGGAGATCGAAGTTCACGTCAAACGGCGCGCCTTTCAGCGGCGTGGTCACGCCAAAGAATGACATCGCCTGCTCAATATTTTTGCCGCTGAGCTTACCTTTAAGGCCGGTATTTTCACCTTGCCCGTTCTGCGTCCAGTCGCCCTGTACGTCGAGCCGCGCCACGCCGGTGTCAATCAGGCCGTTGCGCAGCATCAGCTGATCGCCCTGCGGCGTCAGGTCAGCATTGACTTTGCGGAAATTCTGCCCGAGGAACCAGCAGGCTTCACAGCGAATCTGCAACGCTGGCCAGTTCGCAAACGAGACTTTATCTGCTGCAAACGGATTGCCCGATGGCTGACCGCTGCCCGCGACATCCGCCACCGTCCATTGCGGGTTGAAATAGACATATTTCAGATTCGCCAGCCACGGACCGTTGTCATTCATATTCAGCGTGCCATCGATTTCTTTACCTTTGGCCGTGACTTCCATCCCCTGCCGCGCCTGAACAGAGCTGAGGGTCAGATCATTCCAAACCTGCCCGCCCAGAGTGAGAGCTGGCGTGGTCAGAACGATCTGATGCGGGAAACTAAAACCGGCCAGCTTACTGTTTGTATCCTGAGTCGCTTTATCCGGCGACAGCAGGCCGAGCCAGCTTTCACCATCTAACGGTGGCAGATGAAGTGTCAGGCTGCTGTCATCTGGCAGTGGCGGCGTTTTTTTAGTATTTGCCTGCCACGATGCGCGATCCAGTTTCAGCTGTTTACCCAGCAGCCAGAGGCTGTTGAAATGGTCTTTTCCAGCCAGTACACCTTCCAGATTGAAACTGTGCATATCCCCTTTCGCGTGCACAACCAGCGGCAATGCGCCCCCGGCTTTTTTGGAAAGAGGATCCGGTAAGTGACTGCTTACATCTTTTAAATCCGCGCTCACATCGACGGTATAGGTCGGCGTTCCTTTATGCGGCAAGGTGATATTCACATCCCCTTTCCACGGTGCTCCGCCTGAAATCTTACTTGCGGCAGCGGCGGGCAGGCCGGGGATTTTTGACAATTGCCAGTTAGCATCCAGACCAACCTGAACGTTGAAATCATCCGGTTGTTCCCGGGTGCTGAACATCACATTCAGAGGTTGCCCGAACCAGTTTCCGGTAAGCTGATTGCTTTGCAAGTTCCCGTTGTCATAGCTGAACTGCCCGCTAAGATGGCTGATTTTACTGCTCAAGGGCTTGATGAACAGGCTGTTGTCGTTAAGCGTCACGCCGCCTGAAGCACGAACCTGATCGCCGTTTAGCGGAATATCCAGATGTAAGCGACCATTCACATCACCACCAATTTGCAGCTCCTGCAAAGCCGCCCCTAACGTGTCATGCAGCGGGGTATTCATGAAATAATCACCGATATCTTTACCCTGCCCTTGCAGATCAGAATCGATAAATAGTTTTTCTTTCAGATAGTCAGGAATATTGGCAACCACATTATTGCCATCAACGTTGCCCAGTTTGGTGTGTGCAGCCTTCATAAACAGGCCATCGTTGAGGAAATCGAGATCAATATCCAGATCCGTCAGCGCAGGCCATTCCGGCTCAAACTGGAAGGTTGAATGGCGCAGCGGTACCCATACTTCAAACTGGCCTTCATTCTTCCTGAACGGGAAATCATGTGGGTTACCATTAAAGGTCAGCGTCGCATTATCGACCTGCCCCGCCTGAATGGCGGCGCTCAGATAGTTCGTCAGATGCTGGCCCATCAGCGGCTCAGGGAAGTAACGCCATGCCTGCCCGGCGTCGTACAGACGGATACCCGCGAGTATATTCAGCCAGGGCTGGCCCTGTGCCGGCTGGTTGTAACGAAAATCGCCTTTCGCCCATAGCGCATTCGCTTTAACGTCAACGTCTTTGCCCCACAACGCCCAGCCATCCTTACCGTTTGCCCAGTTAAACGTACCTGTTGCAGCGCTGACCTCCAGTGGTGCACGGAACATTTCGCCATACGGTAACAGGCTGTTCTGCAAATTAACGCTTAACTGGCCGCCCGCCACACTACCTTTCAGGCTTCCGCTAAAATGATTGACGCCCGGCAGCAATTCCCAGCGTTGCCAGCTCACATCGTGCCAGCTCGCATCAAAACGCGCCTGATCCGGCTGCCTGAGCGGAATATCCACAGCAAGGCTGTCGATATGCCCGGCGGGTTTCAGATCCTGCCAACGCGCCATCAGGGCTGGCGTCAGGAAGGAAATCGTCGGGATCACCGGCCCTAAGCGTTCCAGTTGCAGGTCTGTACCACGAACACGCAGTTCTTCGCCCTGAGACGGGCCAAGGAATTCGTTATTTTCCGGCAGATAAAGCACATCAAGACGGCCTTTCGGCCACGCGACGCCATCTGTTTTCAGATTCAGCTGTTTCGTCCCAACCTGCCAGCCATTACCCTGGCGGTTGCCGTGCAGAGTCAGATTATCGACGTCCAGACGGTGTTCATCGTCACCATTTTTCCAGACTGCTGAACCATTTTTCAGTAAGGCATCGCCCGCATAAATATCGCCATTACGCACAGTCAGCCATGCCGCGAGGCTGAAATTGGCATTTTCCAGACCGGTATTGTTCTTCAGCCAGCGGCTAAACCACGGTTTCATGTCGATATCATCAGCCTGCAGGTAGATTTTTCCGTTATTGAGCAGGCCATTGGTATCGTTGAGATCCATACGCAGCTGAACAACACCATGCTGGCCGTTAAAACTAGACAGGCTGAGCTGCCCTTCCGCACGGTGGCGGTTATGGGTGTTTAGCCAGGTCAGTTGCGGAATATCAAATTCTGCACGCGGGCCGGAAGGGGTCATGAAGGAAATGCGGCTGTTGCGCAGGTCAAAATGGTCAACCTGCTTGAGGAAAATATCGCTGATGCGGTTTGGCTGAATGCCGTTGCCTTTATTAGCATCGCCACCGAGCGTGCTGTTTAAATCCAGTTGTAAATTGTAAAAGGTCAGATCACGGAACTGCCAGCGCAGATGCAGCAATGACTGCCAGACGTCCAGCGCCATCGTGATGCGCTGCACCTGCCACTTTGAATCCGGCAATGTCACCTGAAGGCCGCGGATCTCCATGATCGGGCCAAAGGTTTTCCAACTGGCGCTGATTTGCGACAACTGAACCGGCACCCCCGTCACGGACTCTACCTTCCCGACCAGTTGATCCTGAAAGCGGGTAAGCTGAGGCAATGCCAGACGCAAGCCACTGATCACCAAAGCCACTATCACGACAAGGGTTGCGCTGGTGGTTAATAAAATACCGGGCAGTCGCCTCAAACCTCTCTCCTTGTTTTCCATTCCATGCTGGTTTTCACCCGCACAGACGGCAATGGAAACCTTTAACTTCTTGATGCTTCAGGCCAGTCGCCATCAGATCACATCATCACGACGTCGAACTGTTCCTGGCTGTAGAGCGGCTCAATTTGCACCTTAACCTGCTTGCCGACGAAAATTTCCACTTCGGCCAGTGCGTGGGATTCTTCTCCCTTGAGAGCTTCCCCCACCGCAGCAGAGGCATAAACCAGGAACCGGTCAGAATCATAGGCATGATGGACACGCACAATTTCACGCAGAATTTCATAGCAGACGGTTTCGACCGTTTTCACCGTGCCACGCGCGTGACAGGTCGGACAATCGCTGCACAATACGTGCTCCACGCTTTCGCGGGTACGCTTGCGGGTCATCTCCACCAGGCCGAGTGCAGAGAAACCGTGGATGCCGGTTTTCACGCGATCCTTAGACAGTGCCTGCTCCAGGCTGTGCAACACGCGGCGACGGTGATCCTCATTCGACATATCAATAAAGTCGATGATGATAATGCCACCGAGATTACGCAACCGGAGCTGGCGGGCAATAGCCTGCGTCGCTTCGGTGTTGGTATTGAAGATAGTGTCTTCCAGATTACGATGGCCAACGAATGCACCGGTGTTGATATCTACGGTGGTCATGGCTTCGGTCTGGTCGATGATCAGATAGCCGCCGGATTTCAGCTCGACCTTGCGCTCCAGCGCACGCTGTATCTCGTTCTCGACATCGAACAGGTCGAAGATTGGCTGTTTGCCGCTGTAATGCTCCAGCTTGCTGGTCATTTCGGGCATGTATTCACTGGTGAACTCCACCAGCAATTCATACGTCAGGCGTGAGTCAACGCGGATGCGGTCCAGCGCCTCGCCGGCAAAATCACGCAGCACCCTGTGCGCCAGCGCCAGTTCGCCATACAGCTTGCACTTGGTTTTATTGCGGCGCTTGCGTTCCATGACTTTGGTCCACAGGCGTTTTAAATAGGCGGCATCCTGTTTCAGTTCTTCTTCGCCCACGCCTTCGGCAGCGGTGCGAATTATGTAACCGCCGTGCTCATCACAATATTCTGAAACAATACGTTTGAGGCGGTCACGTTCTGCTTCGCTTTCAATGCGTTGTGATACACCCACGTGTGATGCGCCAGGCATAAATACCAGATAGCGGGAAGGCAGAGTGATATCCGTCGTCAGGCGCGCACCTTTGGTGCCCAGCGGGTCTTTCACCACCTGTACCATCAGATCCTGCCCCTGATGCACCAGTTCTGCGATGTCACGCACATGGAAATTTTTCTGTTCATCACGCGCCACACATTCGGTGTGCGGCATAATGTCTGAAGCGTGTAAAAAGGCTGCCTTTTCAAGGCCAATATCGACAAACGCCGCCTGCATTCCCGGCAGGACACGGCTGATTCGCCCTTTATAGATGTTGCCGGCAATCCCGCGCTTGGTCTCACGCTCAATGTGGATTTCCTGCAAAATGCCACCGTCAATGTAAGCCACGCGGGTTTCAGACGGGGTGACATTGACCAGTAATTCAGCTGTCATGTTTTCTCCTAAGCTCGCGTAAGGCAGAAAATTCATTTAGCAGTTCCCGGGTTTCCACCAGAGGAAGCCCCACAACTGCATAGTAACTGCCGCGAATTTCACGGACGAAACAACCGCCCTTTCCCTGAATTCCATAAGCGCCCGCTTTATCCATGGGCTCACCGCTCAGAATATAATGTGCAATGTCTTCGGAGGATAGTGAACGGAAGGTGACATCTGTCACAACCAACGTATTGAGGCAATCTCGCCTGTCAGCAAATGCAATGGCGGTCATGACCTGATGCTGTCTGCCAGACAATGCCTTAAGCATAACAGCAGCTTGCGCTTCGTCACGCGGCTTTTCCAACACTTTACCGTCAAGGACGACAATCGTATCCGCGCCCAGCACAGGCAAATCTTCTGCTGCGACCACCACGCCGGCTCTCGCTTTATCTTCTGCGAGCCGTAAAACGTAATGTTGCGGTGCTTCATCAGGCTGACGCTCTTCCGCCACTTCGGTCACCAGGCGCTCAAAAGGCAGTTCAAGCAAGGCCAGTAATTCACGGCGGCGTGGTGATCCGGAAGCAAGGTAAAGTGCGGTCATAACATCCTCATTGCACAGCGAACTGACGACGAATTTTACGCATCAGCAAAAACAGCCACGGCCACAGAATGCCGTCAACCGCGCTGCTCCAAAAAACTTCAGGCCGGAATGAAACATTCACAACCAGGAACTCGCCCCAGAACACCATAACATCCACAGCCAGCGAAATGACCATGACAATCAGGGCCTGCTGCCAGAGCGCCAGATTACGAAATAGCTGGAATTTGAATGCTACAAGATAGGCCGCGATGGCAAATGCCAGCGCCCGAATCCCCAGCGTCGATCCCAGGATCAAATCCATGATAAAACCGACAACGAAACCGGTGCCCACGTTGACGCGATGCGGTAACGCCATCACCCAGTAAATCAGGATCAGCATCAGCCATGATGGCCTGAACATGTAAATCTGTTCAGGCCACGGCATTACCTGCAGCAGCATGGCTATTAAGAAGGATAGCCAAATAATCCAACGCCCGTGGCTCCGGTAGCTGTTCATTGCGTCGCTCCCGCAGCAGGAGACGCTCCGGCTGGGCCGGTCACAGTGCCGGTGGCCGGTGGAGGGACAGGCGCAGGTGGCCCCATATCCCCCGGTTGTGGCAACACTTGTGGCATCATTTGCATCAGGCGTTCATTGGCGACGCGGTGAACTTCATCCGGCGGCAGCGGATGATCGCCATTACGATCAGAACCCCACAGCAGCAACAGATAACGCAAACGTTGAAGCCCTGCGGTAGGACGAGCCTGAATAACGGTGTAAGCGCGCTGGTTGTCCACTTTGACAGAAGACACCACGCCGACCGGGTAACCCTCAGGGAAGCGACCGCCCAGACCGGACGTCACCAACACATCACCGACACGAATATCAGTATTGCTTGGCAGATGCTCAAGCTGCAGATCGTCGGCACAACCGCTGCCGGCTGCAATCACGCGGATATCATTACGCAGCACCTGGATCGGCAACGCGTGTGAAGCATCACAAATTAACAGTACGCGACTGGTCAGTGCGGCAACGGCCACAACCTGACCGACAACGCCTTTGTCGCTAATAACCGGTTGCCCGATATAAACGCCATTGTTGCTGCCTTTATCGATGACGACCTGATCGCTGTAGGGATCATTACTGGTAGACAGTACCTGCGTCACCATTTTGTGCTCATCCTGGCGCAACGGTGATCCCAGCAGTTCACGCAAACGGGCATTTTCTTGTTTGTATTGACCAAGCAGCATCAGGTCACTGTTTTTCAGCAATAATTCCTGACGTAAAGCGCGGTTTTCGAGCTCCATCTGACCACGGGTCGCAAAAGTGGCAGAAATCTGATCTAAGAATTCACGCGGGGCATTGGACAAAAAATAGAAGGGACTGACGGCAGTATCCATATAGGTGCGAATTTTAACAAACGTACCTATTTTACTGTCGGCAACAATCAGAGTAATGGCCGTAAGAATAGCCAAAAAAAGTCGCAGTTGCAGGGAAGGCCCCCTGCTAAAAATTGGCTTCATAAAATATGCGAGTTCCTCGGCAACAGAAGGTTTCAGCCAGTCGAAGTCAAGACGTCATCTGACAGAAAAGGGGCGGTAATCTATGGGATAGTCAAAACACTGCCTAAGCACTCATAGCTCAGACAGTGTTTATACGTATCCACATTGAACACTGCACACTTCACGTTGCAGGTTTTACCTGACGGACAACCACCTTCCCGGGCAGACTATTCTTGCTCACAACAAAATTGACTCAGATGAGCAATCTTCGCTGAATTACTCTTCGCTGAATAAGTCGCCGCCGTGCATGTCGATCATTTCTAATGCTTTACCACCACCGCGGGCTACGCAGGTCAGTGGATCTTCTGCGACCACGACAGGAATACCTGTTTCTTCCATCAGCAGGCGGTCGAGGTTGCGCAGCAATGCGCCACCACCGGTCAGCACCATGCCACGCTCGGAAATGTCGGAAGCCAGTTCAGGCGGACACTGTTCCAGGGCAACCATCACAGCACTGACGATACCGGTCAACGGCTCTTGCAACGCTTCCAGGATTTCATTGGAGTTCAGTGTGAAGCCGCGTGGAACACCTTCGGCCAGGTTACGACCGCGCACTTCGATTTCGTGCACTTCATCGCCAGGGTAAGCAGAACCGATGCTGTGCTTGATACGCTCAGCCGTGGCTTCACCAATCAATGAGCCATAGTTGCGGCGTACGTAATTAATGATAGCTTCGTCGAAACGGTCACCACCAATACGGACAGAAGAAGAATACACCACGCCGTTCAGGGAGATCACCGCCACTTCGGTAGTACCACCACCGATATCGACAACCATTGAACCAGTGGCTTCTGAGACTGGCAGGCCTGCACCAATTGCTGCAGCCATCGGTTCTTCAATCAGGAACACTTCACGCGCACCTGCGCCTTGCGCAGATTCACGAATAGCACGACGCTCAACCTGCGTTGCACCAACGGGCACGCACACCAGCACACGCGGACTTGGACGCATGAAGCTGTTGCTGTGAACTTGCTTGATGAAGTGTTGCAGCATTTTCTCTGTCACGAAGAAATCAGCGATAACGCCGTCTTTCATTGGACGAATAGCTGCGATATTGCCAGGAGTACGCCCCAGCATCTGTTTTGCGTCGTGACCAACAGCAGCAACGCTTTTAGGTGAACCAGCACGATCCTGACGAATAGCCACTACAGATGGCTCATTCAGCACGATGCCTTGTCCTTTTACATAGATAAGGGTATTGGCGGTACCCAGGTCGATGGACAAGTCGTTGGAAAACATGCCACGAAATTTCTTAAACATAACGAAAGGATAATCCTGCAAGCTGGGGGCGGAAAATAAAATCCGCCTACTTTACCAACCACGCGAAGCAGCGACAAGGCGCAAAAACGTCCTGCTTCCGTGAAAATTGTCCGCGATGTCGCCATTCACTGGTTGTTACTTTTTGAGGCTGATGGCACTGCGAAATAATTCTGTATCGCAGGCTCGGTTTACCTCGGGCAGACACCCAGGTGAAGTAGCAACACCGCACATAAATTCTTACACTTTCACCGAAATTTCCCGTCCGCCTGCGGCCGGATAATAAGCGCCGGACACCAGGTAAGGGAGTCGGTCAAAAGCTGGCTCATTCTACGTTAAATAATCCATTAACGGTCACTTAAACATCGCGGTTGTGTGAATATTTTTTACCGACCGGTTCAACGGGCTCCGGTACAGCAAAAAAATCCCCCTGACCGCCGTGGATCCCGCTTTTCAGCAGAACAGCCCACTCCTCTTTTGTTCGCACACCAGAGGCAAAAACCAGAGCCTGAGTCCCTTCGCACGCACTGAGCAAACTTTGTACAAAAAGCTGATTCTCAATCCTTTTATCAATATCGCGAACCAGCCCGGGGTGAAGTTTGACTCTCTCCACCGGGAAAGTTTTCAGATAAGAGGTGCTGACAACCGTCAGACCGGCCTGCGAAACAGCCAGACGACAGCCTAAACCTTGCAGCAATCTGATTGCAGGGCGCAGGCGGTCGGTATGTTGACAGAGATCTGCCTCTGCAAGTTCAATCAAAATACGATTTCGTTGTTTTCTTTCACACTGGAGCAACGTATCGCGCAGCCAGCGAACAAACGACCGCTGCAATAATGAATCAACCGTCAGGTGAAATGCTAATATTTCATCCGGCCAGCGATTAAGTAACGGAATAATCTGACTTAACATGACCCGGTCAAAACTTTGTGATAATCCAAACTGTACAACCAGAGGGATAAACTCCGCAGCCAGCAGTTCCTGCTCGCCGTCGAAAACACGACGCTGTATCTCCCGATGATCCGGTTTACTATCCCGGGTGAATGAGGGTTTTTGATACAAACGCGGGCCACCCCGCGCCAGCGTATTTTCGAGCAGAGTCCGCCAGCGCACGCTTCCTCTCCCTTTTTCAGGGACATTTTTGTCGTAGATAAACCAGCTATTGCTGCCCTGAAATGCCGCATGCCGCGTAGCCTGCTCAACCATGTCCATCACCTGATCCGGCGTCTGGCCAAACCGATACGCACTGATGCCGATATACATCAGCGCATCCCGGTCAATCCGCGAGGAAGTGGGCAGAACACCCAGCGCATTCACCAGTTGGGTGGCCATGACTTCAGCTTCTTTTAACGTGCGGTGCGGGAGCAAAACGGCAAAATCACTGTGGAAATACCGCGCCAACAACGCATCGACATGGCGCATGACGAACGTCGATAACAAATTCACCATTGCCGAGCGCATTTCCTCTACTACAACCTGTCCGTGGGTTTCGCGCATCGTGTCGAAATCAGGCAGGCGTAATAGCATCATCACACCGTGTGCACCTTTTTCTTCCAGTTGCGTCGCCAGCTGGTTATCAAAAAACAGCCGGTTGCTGAGCCCGGTTTGGGCATCCTGCTGGGCATAAGCGCGGATCAGCGTATCCACACGGCTGCGTTGTTCACGAGCCTCATTCAGGTCAGTCAGCAACAGGTCTATTGCACTGCTGGCTGAGTGTGGCCACTCACCAACGTGGCCTGTCAGCCCGTCGCGTTCTCCCCGTAAAATCCTTACGGCGCGATCTTCCAGCTTTTCGACGCCATCCGTTTCCTGACGCAACCAGCGAAAACTAAGCAGCAGCATGCCAATCATCACCAGAATGGCAACACCGATGGTGAAGGTAGAACGCAGGGAACGGAGATAACTGCTGACCGGATCGATATAAGAGATGTATAGCGACATCGCGTGGTTTTGCATCAGCGGCAAGATGGCCGTTTCATACTCAGGTATCGCACTGTCCCAGGAACGGTGTAAATCAGGGCGCTCGTGGTATTCATAAACCGTTGAGTTATCGAGTTTTACCTCAATATCCGTGACATCCAGCATGCGCATCGCCTGTGGCAACCATCGTTCTGCTTCAGCCGGAGTATGCGTCAGTAATGACTGATCATAAGTCGTCGCCAGCGCCTGCAGATGCTGTTCGGTACTTTGCTTGTTCAGATAGATAAAACTAAACGTCACGCCGAGCAACATTAACAACATTGCCAGCGCAACTAACATCGAAATGAGTGCCGATAGTCTGGTAGTAAATCGCATCCCTGTGCCTTACTCGCTACGGTGAGGTGGAAACAGTGCCCTTATTCTCTAAGCCTGCTACGAAAAAACGCCGCTACTATAAAACAGAAAAACCCGCCAGCAGGAGAAATTTACCAAACAGACATGAAGGAATGTTTCGGGGTTTCACCGGCCCGGGATGATATCCGCCCCGCTTCGCCCGTTTTGTACCCCGGAAGGTTGCATTTACATACATTCATAGCATAGCAACTCAAAAGTTAATCAATTTATAATTCTTATAGATTGGCAGGAACAGAGTCTCTTTGCGGATTTTGAATTAGCGTATTTTCGTGCGTATCTCGCAAAACCTCAGGTTTCACGCCATGCTGTCTACATAATCATAAAAACATTAATAAGATGAATACCGGAGACTGTAATGTCCAAACTTCGCAAACTGACGGAAGCCGATGTCACCCCCGAGGATATCTTCCAGGATCGCCGGAAGGTTTTGCAGGCGCTGGGGATCAGCGCCGCCGCGCTGGCGATCCCGGCCAGTGCACAGGCAGATATTCTTTCCTGGTTCAAAGGCCATGACCGCCCGCCAGCGCCCGCAGGTAAACCGCTGGATTTCACCAAACCTGCGGCGTATCAGAATTCACTCGCACTTACCCCGGAAGATAAAGTGGAAGGCTACAACAACTTCTACGAGTTCGGGTTGGATAAAGCCGACCCGGCGGCCAACGCCGGGCAGCTCGTGACGTCGCCCTGGACGATAAAAATCGACGGTGAAGTGGCTAAACCGCTCACACTCGATATGGACGACATCATGAAACGCTTCCCGCTGGAGGAGCGAATCTACCGCATGCGCTGCGTGGAAGCCTGGTCAATGGTAGTGCCATGGGTCGGGTTCCCGCTGAGTTCCCTGCTCAAACTGGCCGAACCGACCAGCAATGCGCGATATGTCGCGTTCACCACTCTTTATGATCCGGCACATATGCCGGGGCAGAAAGACCGGTTTATTGGCGGCGGCCTGGACTATCCCTATGTCGAAGGATTACGTATAGATGAGGCAATGCATCCGCTGACGATGCTGACCGTCGGCGTTTACGGCAAAGCATTGCCGCCGCAAAACGGTGCGCCCATTCGCCTGACTGTGCCGTGGAAATACGGTTTCAAGGGGATTAAGTCGATCGTGAGCATCAAATTCACCCACGACGAACCACCGACGACCTGGAACCAGATTGCGAACAATGAATACGGTTTTTACGCCAACGTGAATCCGCATGTTGATCATCCGCGCTGGTCGCAGGCCACCGAACGGTTTATCGGTTCAGGCGGATTGCTCGACGTTCAGCGCCAGCCGACGCTGCTCTTCAACGGTTATGCCGAACAGGTCGCCTCGCTGTATCACGGTATGGATTTACGGAAGTTCTATTAAAGAAGGCTGCTTTATTATGCGTCGTTTGAACCCTGCAAATATCACCTGGCTGAAAGTGGTCATCTACCTTGCGGCCATTTTGCCGTTTTTCTGGCTTGTACTTTCTGTCGATCAGGGCTGGTTCAGCGCCGATCCGGCGAAAGATATTCAGCATTTTACCGGTAGGATGACTCTGAAATTTTTACTGGTGACGCTGCTGGTCACGCCCGTCGCGCGCTATGGCAAACAGCCGCTGCTTATCCGCACCCGCCGTTTGCTGGGTTTATGGTGTTTTGCGTGGGGAACTCTGCATCTTCTCAGTTATTCGTTCCTGGAACTGGGCATTAACAATGTCCGCCTGCTCGGCAGCGAACTGATTTCGCGCCCGTACCTCACGCTGGGGATTATCTGCTGGATCTTGCTGCTGGCGCTGGCCTGCACCTCCACGCTGTGGGCGCAGCGTAAAATGGGCGCATCCTGGCAAAAGTTGCATAACTTTATCTATCTGATCGCAATTCTTGCGCCGATCCACTACCTTTGGTCGGTGAAAGTGTTGTCGCCGCAACCGATCATTTACGCAACACTTGCCGTCATCTTGCTGGCATTTCGCTATAAAAAATTCCGCCAGTGGTTGCGATAAGTGCCGGAACTTTTCTGTGTTCTGCCCCTCATAATTTCGGCAATCAGACTCTCATTCGCTGGACGAGGGTTGATTATCTTCGCTGATAAGACCAGTATTTAGCTGCGAATTGCCACGATATCATTATAATGCCCGACCTCATGCCGAAGAGACGGGTCTATTTGCCGCGAAATAGGTGACAAATCGGTGACATCAGGGTATTTTCTACAATCTTTGTCTAATTGCCGGAGATAGGCTCACAATGGCGCATAAGTTTGACATTTTGCTACTTAACGGTCCTAACCTGAATTTGTTAGGCACCCGTGAGCCTGAAACGTACGGACACACCACGCTCAACGATATTGTTAAAGGTTTGGAAGTTCAGGCTGCTGCCGCTGATGTGGCACTGAGCCATCTGCAATCGAACGCAGAACATGTCCTGATTGAACGTATTCATCAGGCACGCGGAAATGTCGATTTTATATTGATCAATCCCGCGGCCTTTACCCATACCAGCGTGGCGCTGCGCGATGCATTACTGGGGGTGTCGATTCCGTTTATCGAAATCCATCTGTCGAATGTACATGCCCGTGAAGCGTTCCGGCATCATTCCTATCTTTCCGACATCGCAGTGGGCGTTATTTGCGGACTTGGCGCAGATGGTTACCACTTTGCATTACAGGCAGCGGTTAACCGCTTGTCAAAAACCCACTAATTTCTACGCAAAAAGAGTACGGAATCACACCCATGGATATTCGTAAAATCAAAAAACTGATCGAACTGGTTGAAGAATCAGGTATTTCTGAACTGGAAATTTCTGAAGGTGAAGAGTCAGTTCGTATCAGCCGTGCTGCACCTGTGCAGGCTTATCCTATGATGCAACAGGCTTATGCTATGCCTGCGCAACCACAGCCAGGCCTGGCTACTGCGGTTGCGCCAGCGGCTGCGCCTGCAGAAGCGGCTCCAGCGGCAATCAGTGGTCACATCGTTCGTTCTCCAATGGTGGGTACGTTCTACCGCACGCCAAGCCCTGACGCAAAAGCCTTCATCGAAGTGGGTCAGAAAGTCACCGCGGGCGATACCCTGTGTATCGTTGAAGCGATGAAAATGATGAACCAAATCGAAGCAGACAAATCCGGTGTTGTTAAAGCAATTCTGGTAGAAAGCGGCCAACCGGTTGAGTTCGACGAGCCGCTGGTCGTCATCGAATAACGAGGCGTACCATGGTAGATAAAATTGTTATCGCGAACCGCGGCGAGATTGCCCTGCGTATTTTGCGTGCCTGTAAAGAAATGGGCATCAAAACCGTTGCAGTGCACTCCACCGCTGACCGCGACCTGAAACACGTGCTGCTGGCAGACGAAACCGTCTGTATCGGCCCTGCACCTTCAGTAAAAAGCTATCTGAACATCCCTGCCATCATCGCAGCGGCGGAAATCACTGGCGCGGTGGCTATCCACCCTGGCTACGGTTTCCTGTCCGAGAATGCGGACTTCGCAGAGCAGGTTGAACGTTCTGGCTTTATCTTCATCGGCCCGAAAGCTGAAACTATCCGCCTGATGGGTGACAAAGTTTCCGCAATCCACGCGATGAAAGCCGCCGGCGTACCTTGCGTGCCCGGCTCTGACGGCCCGCTGGGCGACGACATGGATTTAAACCGTGGCTTCGCAAAACGCATCGGTTATCCGGTCATCATCAAAGCCTCTGGCGGCGGCGGTGGTCGTGGTATGCGTGTTGTGCGTAGCGATAAAGACCTTGAACAGTCCATCAACATGACCCGTGCGGAAGCCAAAGCGGCTTTCAACAACGACATGGTTTACATGGAAAAGTACCTGGAAAACCCACGTCACGTGGAAATTCAGGTACTGGCAGATGGTCAGGGCAACGCCGTGTATCTGGCTGAACGTGACTGCTCCATGCAGCGTCGTCACCAGAAAGTGGTGGAAGAAGCGCCAGCACCAGGCATTACGGAAGAACTGCGTCGTTTCATCGGCGAACGTTGTTCCAAAGCCTGTGTGGATATCGGCTACCGCGGTGCGGGTACTTTCGAGTTCCTGTACGAAAACGGTGAGTTCTTCTTCATCGAAATGAACACCCGTATCCAGGTTGAGCATCCGGTTACCGAGATGATCACCGGTGTGGATTTGATTAAAGAGCAGCTGCGCATTGCGTCCGGCCAACCTCTTTCAATCAAACAAAGCGACGTGCATGTCAAAGGCCATGCGGTGGAATGCCGTATTAACGCGGAAGATCCCAACACCTTCCTGCCGAGCCCGGGCAAAATCACTCGTTTCCATGCGCCTGGTGGTTTCGGTGTTCGTTGGGAATCGCACATTTACGCAGGCTACACTGTGCCTCCGTACTACGATTCCATGATTGGTAAACTGATCACTTACGGTGAAACCCGTGAAGTGGCTATTGCCCGCATGAAAAATGCGCTGGCTGAGCTGATCATTGACGGCATCAAAACCAACATTGAACTGCAAATGCGTATCATGGACGACGAGAACTTCCAGCACGGTGGAACCAATATCCACTATCTGGAAAAGAAACTCGGTTTGCAGGAAAAATAATTCCTCGATAAAACCTCAACGAATCCGTTGAGGTTTTTTTATTGATATTGATATTGATATTGATATTGATATTGATATTGATATTGATATAAATAATATACTCATCAAATTTCGACTAATAAATCTATAGTTAAAATCGCCTTATTATTCTGCTAATATTCCTGTCCTATTATTTAGAGCAAGGAGTAGCTAATGTATATTAAAAAATTATCTAAAAGGCGTTTATTATTCACTTCTGTAATATCGTTCCTTTCAATTTCGGCCTGCACGTCATCTTTTGCAGGTATGGCAAGTTCATCACAAAACTGGTGGGGTAATTATTCTGACAACAAAGGATTCAGGGAAGCCTTATTTGAATTAGGCACCACCCCAGTTGAATTAAATGCAGATGTAAAAAACACGATTGCCAGAGGGAATAATGTTAACGATCCATTATTCTGGCTAAAAAGAAATCTCGATATATACCCTGCTGATAACGAAAATTCTTACAATATTCCCGTAACAGAAACTCATAGCCAGGGAAGAAACAGAACCGGTGCAAACGGGCGTAATAGTTATTTCCTGACCCGCGATTTCGCGACTGCGGGGCAAAACATCAAACTAATGGTCGGAGAGATGCCTCAGGGAGTGTCTTGCTCCGTAGCAACCGGGGTAGGCTTTGCCAAAGAAAACCATATGTTGGATTCTCAAGGTCTGAAAAGTGCTTCAGTCAATATCTATACATTAAAGCAGGATGGTACAATATTATTAGCCTGCAGCGATCAAGATATTACAATGCCTAATGTAGATAAGGCCGTTAATATTGAAATCCTGGAAGGCGGTGTTAAACAACCCTTCTTTATTTTCGGACAAAGTACACAGGCAGACTGGAAAACATTAAGCCAGAGCAATTCTAAATCGGGTCAGATATTTATGTTCACGGGTCGTTCCAGAATGAATGTAAAGACGGAAATAGCACAAAGATCGGCTAATACAAAAATGGTTCATTCGATGAGCCAATATCTGGCGATGACTATTAAGGATGACTCGCTTAATGGATTTGACGGTTCTGAGCCTTTAAACCAGCCATCTCGCGGTTTAATCGTCGCCACATATAATGACTGTTGCTACGCTAACGGTGGCCAGGGATTTACCGCCATAGGCTTCAACAGCAAACTTGCTGATAATACTGACTGGGGCGACTGGCATGAATTTGGTCATCACAATCAACAAAGCTGGTCATGGTCAGCGTTAGGCGAAGTGACAGTGAATCTCTACTCTGTCGCAAACTGCACCCTTTTTCGCGGAGAAGCACCTGCATCCTCGTGCCATCCTAATAGCGATATAAAGGCGTTGGACTGGAGCGCTTACGCTGTCGGGAACTTTATTGCTTCCGGGAAAGATTATAACTTTGATAATTCAGGGTCTAAAACCGAATTTAAAAGAGCGACTCTGTTTGCCCAATTGCTCTTCAGTTACCCGGAACTTTATCCGCAATTAGGTAAAGCTTTCCGCGAAGAATACAACTACGCTAAAAACCGCTCCAAACTCGACTCTTCTGAGGAGTTAAAAGATTGGTTTGTAGTGAATACCAGTAAGTATTCTAAGAACGATCTTCGTGAATTTTATGACCACTGGGGACTCAGATATTCTGCGCAAGCCAGCGATGCGGTGAATGCAATGAAACTGCCGAAACCTTATCAACCCGCGCAAACTCAAGAGATAACACTTAACAGTGAGTATTCCTCTTCTTATGCCACCACAACCATGGTTGATCCTGTTGCTAAAAATATTGGCTTCGTTCTGCCAACCTCAGCCCAGGGACCAACATCATTAGAGTGGATCAAGTCAGGCGACACGCAATTTTATGCAGATGTCACCGACAAACAGCAGCGTTCATTTAGAGTAAAACTTCACGGCAAGAAATCCGTAGGAAAGTGTGGGAATCATACCCTCAACTCTTCAATTAACTGTACTTCCGGTTCAACAAACTTCCTGCGTTTCGATTTCCTCAAAGAAGATAACATTCAACTTCCGGCGGGTACTTACCAAGGAACAGCACATTTATTAGGCCGTGACTGGCATAAATCAACATGGGCTTCTGAGATAAAGATCAACCTTAATATCGTCAAATAATCCTGCCTGCCAGGTGAATACCTCACCTGGCAAATAGTTACTGCGAAAAATGCCATAATCCGTAAAATCACCCCTTATTTTCAATTTACGGTGAACCTATGGATCAACGTTTCTTACAAGCCAACCGCGAAGCACGCTGGGCATTCGGGCTGACCATTGCTTATCTGCTGGCGTGGTGTTTTGCCGCTTATATTCCTGATGATAAACAGGGCATTACCGGTCTTCCGCACTGGTTCGAGATGGCCTGCCTGCTGGTACCGCTGGTCTTTATTCTTTTGAGCTGGCTGATGGTTCGCGTGATTTACCGCGATATTCCGCTGGAGGATCAAGATGCAAACTGAAGTTTTATTGCCGCTGATCGCCTATTTGCTGCTGGTTTTCGGCCTGTCGGTATATGCCTATACCCGCCGTCAGCAGGGCAATTTTCTGACTGAATATTTCCTCGGTAACCGCTCCATGGGCGGCTTCGTTCTTGCCATGACCCTGACCGCCACCTACATCAGCGCCAGTTCCTTTATCGGCGGCCCCGGTGCGGCGTACAAATTTGGCCTCGGCTGGGTACTGCTGGCGATGATCCAACTGCCCGCCGTGTGGCTGTCGCTGGGCGTTCTGGGTAAGAAATTCGCAATTCTGGCGCGCCGCTACAATGCGGTTACGCTCAATGACATGCTGTTTGCGCGCTACCAGAGTCGTTTGCTGGTCTGGCTGGCGAGCCTGAGCCTGCTGGTGGCGTTTCTGGGTGCGATGACCGTGCAGTTTATCGGCGGCGCCCGCCTGCTGGAAACCGCCGCAGGCATTCCCTACGACACCGGTTTGCTGATTTTTGGCATCAGCATCGCGCTGTATACCGCATTTGGCGGCTTCCGCGCCAGCGTGCTCAACGATGCCATGCAAGGGCTGGTGATGTTGCTGGGCACCATTTTGCTGCTGTTTGCCGTGATCCACGCCGCCGGTGGCCTGCATACCGCTATCGATAAACTGCAACAAATCGACCCGAAACTGGTTTCCGTTCACGGCGGAGATGACGTTCTCTCGCTGCCGTTTATGGCATCGTTCTGGATACTGGTGTGTTTTGGGGTTATCGGCCTGCCGCATACCGCCGTCCGCTGTATTTCCTACAAAGACAGCAAAGCGGTACATCGCGGGATTGTGCTCGGCACAATTGTCGTTGCGGTCCTGATGCTCGGTATGCATCTGGCCGGAGCGCTCGGACGCGCCGTGCTGCCGGATCTGAAAATTCCGGATCAGGTGATCCCGACGCTGATGATCACCGTGCTGCCACCTTACGCCGCCGGGATTTTCCTCGCCGCGCCGATGGCCGCCATTATGTCGACGATCAACGCACAGCTTTTACAGTCATCTGCGACTATCGTTAAAGACTTATACCTCGGCATCAAACCGGACCAGTTGACGAACGAGCGCAAGCTAAAACGCTTCTCGAGCTGGGCGACGTTTGTGCTGGGTCTGCTGGTTCTGCTGGCCGCATGGCGTCCGCCTGAAATGATTATCTGGCTGAATTTGCTGGCTTTCGGCGGGCTGGAAGCCGTGTTCCTGTGGCCACTGGTACTCGGTTTATATTGGGAACGCGCGAACGCGACGGGTGCGCTGAGCTCAATGATTGTTGGCGCGGTTTGTTATACCCTGCTTGCCAGTATCGACCTGCACATCGCCGGTCTGCATCCGATTGTGCCCTCGCTTTCGCTGAGCCTGCTGGCGTTTTATATCGGCAACAAATTTGGCTCATCGGCGCGCGAAACCGCACTGAAGCCGTCCTGACCGGGCGGCACTGATTTTTACAGATTGTTAAGAAGAGAATGGCTATGCCTTGGATCCAACTGAAAATTAATACCACCGGTGAAAACGCGGAAACGCTGAGCGACGCGCTTATCGAAAGTGGTGCCGTGTCCGTCACCTTCCAGGATACACACGATAATCCGGTGTTTGAACCTCTGCCGGGCGAAACCCTGCTGTGGGGCGATACCGACGCGATTGGCCTGTACGACGCCGAAACCGACATGGAAGACGTGGTTGCCATGCTGGAAAACGAGCCGCTGCTGGGCAAAAGTTTCGTGCATAAAATCGAACAGCTTGAAGACAAAGACTGGGAACGCGAGTGGATGGATAATTTCCACCCGATGCGTTTTGGCGAGCGTCTGTGGATTTGCCCGAGCTGGCGCGATGTGCCGGATCCGACAGCGGTTAACGTGATGCTGGATCCCGGTCTGGCGTTTGGTACCGGGACACACCCGACAACGGCGATGTGCCTGCAATGGCTCGATAGTCTGGATCTGGCTGACAAAACAGTGATCGACTTCGGTTGTGGTTCCGGCATTCTGGCGATCGCCGCGCTGAAGTTAGGCGCAAAACACGTTGTCGGGATCGACATCGATCCGCAGGCGATCCAGGCCAGCCGTGATAACGCAGAACGTAACGGCGTTTCCGAACGTCTGTCACTGTATCTGCCAAAAGATCAGCCGGAGAACCTGTCTGCCGACGTCGTCGTCGCAAACATTCTGGCAGGCCCGCTGCGCGAGCTGGCACCACTTATCAGCGTGCTGCCGGTTGCTGGCGGTCATCTGGGGCTTTCAGGCATTCTGGCCAGCCAGGCGCAAAGCGTCGCTGACGCTTACCGTGATAAGTTCGAACTGGATGCGGTTGCCGAGAAAGAAGAATGGTGCCGTATTACAGGCGTTAAAAAAGCCTGATTTGTTGCCTGTAACCCTTTCTGTTTATGCAGAAAGGGTTAGTTTTATCCGAAAATCCTCTCCATATCCCCGTCGCGCTGTTCCCTTCGCATCAAAAACCTTAAAATAAAAATGGTTTTTTTATTCAATGTTATGAAAGGGATATTTCATGAAACGCGCATTACTGTCAGTTGTGCTGGCCGCCTTTACATTTTCGGCTTACGCCAGCGAAGCCCCGCACTGGTCTTACGATGGCGACGAAGCCCCGCAAAACTGGTCGAAACTCAGCCCGGATTTTCATCTTTGCGAACAGGGAAAAATGCAGTCTCCCGTCGATATCAAAGACGCCATGAAAGTGCATCCGCACCCGCTGGAACTCAGCTACACCTTACCGCCGGTGAACGTGGTCAATAACGGTCACAGCGTGCAGGTAAATGTCCGGGAAGGTGATTTTATTACCCTCGATGGTGAGAAATTCGTTCTTCAGCAATTCCATTTCCATGCGCCAAGCGAAAACACCATTGACGGCAAATCCTTCCCGATGGAAGCGCATTTTGTCCACATGGATGCAGACGGCGAGATTGCCGTGGTGGCCGTGATGTTTGAAACCGGTGCCGCCAATCCCGAGCTGGAAAAAATCTGGCAACAGATGCCGGAAAAGATGGGTGAAACGGCGCTGCTGAAAAGCAATGTCGCACTTTCCGGCCTGCTGCCGAAAAACCTGACCCATTACCGTTTTAGCGGATCGCTGACAACCCCGCCGTGTACGGAAGGCGTTCGCTGGCTGGTCATTAAACAGCCTCAGACGCTGTCTGAGCAGCAGTTAGAGAAATTCCAGCATGTTCTTCATCATGCAAATAACCGCCCTGTACAAAGCCTTCACGGCCGCGTGATCGTCGCGGAATAAAAGTCTCAATACATCAGGGCCACAGAACCGGTTTTTGTCGCCCTGGATCCTTTCCGAAAACCAGATGACATCCGAACGCAAAATAAGTCACTTTCTGACCAAAAGGCGATCTGTATCACGGAATTTTGTGGTTATTGCTGCTTAAAACGTCAAATCAACCCTTAGAATCAACTGTTATAACAGGATGTTTCAGAGAGATATTAGGAATTTGTCAGAGCGCACAATTTGACCTTCATCACATAACCCAATGTAAAACCAAGATAAAAAACAAAATCGCCCTCAGTTTTACCGCTGGCAAGGCTTTTTGTTATCAAATTGCTCAAAGTTTGGCCTTTCATATCGTGGCGAAAATGCGTAATATACGCGCCCTTGCGGACATCAGTATGGTCATTCCTAGTTCATGCGCATCGGACACCACCAGCTTACAAATTGCCTGATTGCGGCCCCAATGGCCGGTATAACAGACCGACCGTTTCGTGCCTTATGTCATGCGATGGGGGCTGGGATGGCAGTATCTGAAATGCTCTCCTCCAATCCGGAGGTATGGCGTACGGATAAGTCACGTTTGCGCATGGTACATAACGATGAACCGGGGATCCGCGCCGTGCAAATTGCCGGTTGTGACCCCGACGATATGGCGGCTGCTGCACGAATTAACGTGGAAAGCGGTGCGCAAATCATTGATATCAATATGGGCTGCCCGGCCAAGAAAGTGAACCGCAAACTGGCAGGATCTGCTTTGTTGCAGTATCCGGATTTGGTCAAACAAATCCTCACTACCGTTGTGAATGCGGTAGATGTGCCAGTCACGTTGAAAATCCGTACTGGATGGGCACCGGAACACCGTAACTGTGTACAAATTGCCCAATTGGCTGAAGACTGTGGAATTCAGGCCCTGACTATTCATGGCCGAACCCGTGCCTGCCTCTTCAATGGAGAAGCAGAGTACGACAGTATTCGGACAGTTAAGCAGAGTGTTTCCATTCCGATTATCGCGAATGGGGACATAACTGACCCGCATAAAGCCAGGGCGGTACTCGACTACACCGGAGCTGATGCTCTGATGATAGGACGTGCCGCTCAGGGGAGACCCTGGATCTTCCGGGAAATCCAGCATTATCTGGACACAGGGGAGCTGTTACCTCCACCGCCTATGGGTGAGGTTCAGCGCTTGTTAATAGGGCACGTACGGGAACTGCACGACTTTTATGGTCAAGGCAAGGGATTCCGTATCGCCCGTAAGCACGTTTCCTGGTATCTCCAGGAGCATGCCCCGAATGACCAGTTTCGGCGCTCCTTCAACGCCATAGAGGATGCCAGCGAACAGCTGGAGGCGTTGGAAGCATATTTCGAAAATCTTGCGTAACAAAAAAGAGCTGACAGAACTATGTTCGAACAACGCGTGAATTCTGACGTACTGACCGTTTCTACCGTAAACTCACAAGACCAGGTGACTCAAAAACCTCTGCGTGACTCGGTAAAACAAGCACTTAAGGGCTATTTTGCTCAATTAAATGGTCAGGACGTGAATGACCTGTATGAGTTGGTATTGGCTGAAGTTGAACAGCCACTGTTGGACATGGTGATGCAGTACACCCGTGGCAACCAGACTCGTGCGGCCCTGATGATGGGTATCAACCGCGGTACGCTGCGTAAGAAACTGAAAAAATACGGCATGAACTGATACTAATCAGTCATTGTCTTGAAAAGGCGCTTTCCGCAAGGGGAGCGCCTTTTTGTTTTTTATCCTTATCTGACAATCTATTGCCGCAAAATTTGCTCAAAACTTAACCCAGATCAACCCAGATGAGAATAATTCTCCCTCCGTTCGGCAGTTAGGAATTACTTTATAGGCACAATAAAATGTCTCTGGGAGTGACAATGATGAAGCAACTTTATATCCGTTTTACCGCTGCACTGAACAAACCTGATCTGGCGATTTTGCTGCTGAGAATCACCTATGGCCTGCTGATCTTTCATGGCTGGCATAAAATGCATGATGGCCTGGCCGGTATCCAGGGCATGCTGGCGGGTTACGGTATTCCGGCGTTTGTCGCCTACGGCGTCGTTATCGGCGAAGTGATTGCTCCAGTCATGATGATATTAGGGATTTTCACCCGCCTCGCAGCGCTGTCAGCCGCAGCAACCATGGTCGTTGCCTGGCTGATGGTCGGGATTCATCACACGTTCGCGCTGTCACCGGTCGGTGCCTGGGCGATTGAAGATATCGTGTATTACTTTATGGCAGCCGTCGTGATTGCGCTCTACGGCAGTGGCCGTTATTCAGTGATGAGTAACCCGCTGTACCGCTGATATTTCTGCTCAGCATGCTTTGCCAACGGAGCATGCTGATAATGCATATAGGCAAATGCGGGTTCCCAAAAGCTAATTCCTTATTTCTGTAGAATTTTCGTTTTTATGGCCTGTTCTGGACGTAAATAAACAGTAAATAGTGCGTTTATCGGACAATTACCCCCTCGGGTTCGATCAGGCAGCATGCTATACTTGCTACAAGAGTCGTTCTCGCCCCGCTCAACGCCTACGGACAGCCCTTCAGCTTCGCGATCCCGCCTTTTAATAGTGTCTTTACAAAGTAAAAAAATGTGTCAATGGGTATGCTTTTAAAAACATTTACAGACGCCCGTTGTCCCACTCTTTGTCAGACAATCCGTACCGCGATTGAGCCAGCTCCTTACGCGCTACACCGGTTTTTTATGCAGATGATTAGGCTTTTATGACATCTCCTCGCTTTCGCGCATCATTTTTGCACCCTCGCTACTGGCTGACCTGGTTTGGCCTCGGCGTCCTGTTCTTGTTGGTTCAGCTCCCTTATCCGGTTTTATACCGTCTGGGCATCTGGCTGGGCCGCACTTCTATGCGCTTCCTGAAACGTCGTGTGTCGATCACCCGCCGCAACCTGCAACTTTGCTTCCCGGACCTGCCTCCTGATCAGGTCGAAGCCAGGATTGTCAGCAACTTTGAATCTCTCGGCATGGGGCTGCTGGAAACCGGTATGGCCTGGTTCTGGTCAGATGCCCGTGTTAAACGCTGGTTTGACGTTAGCGGCCTGCACAACCTGAAAAAGGCGCAGGAAAATAATCAGGGCGTACTAGTCATTGGCGTGCACTTTATGTCGCTGGAACTGGGTGGCCGTGCGATGGGCTTATGTCAGCCGATGATGGCGATGTACCGTCCGCACAACAATAAGGCGATGGAGTTTGTGCAGACCTGGGGACGTATGCGTTCCAACAAAGCAATGCTCGATCGCAAAGATTTACGCGGAATGGTTCATGCGCTGAAAAAGGGCGAAGCCGTGTGGTTTGCACCGGATCAGGATTACGGCCCACGTGGCAGCGTATTTGCGCCGCTGTTTGCTGTCGATCAGGCTGCCACCACCAGCGGGACTTTTATGCTGGCGCGTCTGGCTAAACCCTCGCTGGTGACTGTCGTTCTGATTCGCAAAGCTTGCGGTAAAGGTTACGAGCTGGTGATCCAGCCGCAGCTTCAGGATTACCCGATTGGCGATGAAATGGCCGCGGCAGCGTACATGAACCAGGTCATCGAAAAAGAGATCATGCGTGCGCCCGATCAGTATCTCTGGCTGCACCGCCGCTTCAAAACACGTCCGGCGGGAGCACCTTCGCTTTATCGATAACCGCCGGCGCATTAGGATATCAGGCCCGATGCCACCGCATCGGGCTTTTTGTTTGAGAAAACTTTAACGCGAGACTCTTCTTCTTATGGCCAAAAAAACTGATGTGGCACCTTCCATCTTTGACCACCTCAAAGATGACGACAGCTTCGATCTCTGGGGGCGTTCAGGCCTCAGCACTGCGCTCAATAAAGCTAAACCCAAAGCGCCGGATAACGATCAGATCGCCGCTGCACGTAAATTAATTAAAGGCGACAAAAAATAAGGCCGGATGAGATGCCATAACGCCTGCCATAAACCCACCTTGTGTGGGTTTATTACTCTCAGTTGTGCAACAAAAAATGCGGTTGAAAATTTTTCAAACGACAAATTAATCCCATTTCTGTAACCTCTCTTTTTACCTGCCCTGGAGAGAAGTGATGAAAACCTCTGTTCGTCTGGCGCTGGTCGGAGATTACCACTCCGCGATCACAGCCCATCAAGCTATCCCCCTTGCAACAGACCTCGCAGCACAACACTTCAGCATAGAAATCCACGCCGACTGGCTCGCAACAGACACCCTTACCCCTGAAATTCTGCAAAACTACGACGCTTTCTGGTGTGTTCCCGGCAGCCCGTACCGCTCGACCGAAGGTGCTCTGAGCGCCATCCGTTTTGCCCGGGAAAATCGCAAACCGTTTCTGGGAACCTGCGGCGGATTCCAGCACGCCATCATTGAATACGCGCGAAATGTGATGGACTGGCAGGATGCCGGACACGGCGAAACCGATACCGAAGGCCGCCTGGTCATCAGCGCACTGTCATGTGAAATGGTGGAAGTCAAAAGCGAAATTAGCTTTGTGCCGGGCAGTATTCCGGCGGGCGCTTACGGCAAGCTGGAAGTGGAAGAAGGCTATCACTGTCGCTATGGCATCAATACGGCGTTTCAGGCCGCGCTGGACGCACAGCCACTGAAAATGGTCGGCCACGATGCCGCCGGTGAAGTGCGTGCAGTTGAATTGCCGGGCCATCCGTTCTTTGTCGCTACGCTGTTCCAGCCTGAACGTGCCGCACTAAAAGGTCAGCTTCCGCCGCTGGTCGCTGCACTGATAAAGTCCCTTCTCTGATCCCATCCGTTTCTAAATGTCTCTCATGCCATCAGGTCTGAGAGATTTACTCATCGTTTTACCTCATTTTTTTACTAAATATGACTCCGCGTTTCACCACGCTGCAAAGACCGCGATCTGCACTCCAATATTGAAATATTCCGCACCGTTTTAAAGCGCCCACATTGACCGCGCACTGAAACGGGGCAATAAATTTTATAACGTTCGTCAATGTTACTGTGCAATTCCTCTACGTGACTTGATTGATCGGACGTTTTCCATGTTGGCACTCCCTTTGCAAAGACAGGTGCAGAGGGCGTTGCCCCATAAACAGACAGGGTGCCCCGGCACTCACACAATAATAATTTTCAATTTTGTCTCACAGGACGCTTTATGAAAAAAATATTGCTCTCAACGCTGATTGCCGCAGCAAGCTTCGTGACACTGGCGGGTCAGGCTCACGCAGGTACCACTCTGGATGCTGTGAAAAAGAAAGGGTTTGTTCAATGCGGTATCAGCGACGGCCTGCCGGGCTTCTCTTACGCTGACTCCAAAGGCAAATTCACCGGTATCGACGTTGACGTCTGCCGTGCAGTGGCTGCTGCCGTATTTGGTGATTCTGAGAAAGTGAAATACACCCCGCTGACCGCAAAAGAGCGTTTCACCGCCCTGCAGTCTGGCGAAGTGGACATCCTGTCCCGTAACACCACCTGGACTTCTTCCCGCGACGCAGGGATGGGGATGATTTTTGCCGGCGTGAACTACTACGATGGCATCGGCTTCCTGACGCATCAGAAAGCGGGCCTGAAAAGCGCGAAAGAGCTGGATGGCGCAACCGTCTGCCTGCAGGCCGGTACAGATACCGAGCTGAACGTAGCCGATTACTTCAAAGCCAACAAAATGACTTATACCCCGGTGACCTTCGACCGTTCAGACGAAAGTGCGAAAGCGCTGGACTCAGGCCGTTGTGACACCCTGGCATCGGACCAGTCTCAGCTGTACGCACTGCGTATCAAACTGGGCAAACCTGATGAGTTCATCGTCCTGCCAGAAGTTATTTCTAAAGAGCCTCTGGGCCCGGTTGTCCGCCGTGGCGATGAAGACTGGTTGGCCGTTGTGCGCTGGTCACTGTTCGCAATGCTGAACGCTGAAGAAATGGGCGTGACGTCTAAAAACGTTGAGCAACTGGCCGCTAACCCGACCACACCAGACATGAGCAACCTGCTGGGCAAAACCGGGACTTACGGTGCTGACCTGAAAGTGCCAAATGACTGGGTAGTGAAAATCGTTAAACAAGTCGGTAACTACGGCGAAAGCTTTGAACGCAACGTCGGTCAGGGCAGCGAGCTGAAAATCAAACGTGGCCAGAACGCATTGTGGAATGCAGGCGGGATCCAATACGCACCACCTGTCCGCTAATTTTATCCTTCGTACTTGACGTTGCAGCGGCGTTGGCGGCACTCGGTCACCCGAATCACTGACCCGTGTCAGCTCATCGGGATTCCCTCCCTTGCCGCCTTGCTGCAACGCCAATTACTTTGGAAAAACAAAAGTTGAGTCTGATAAATGAAGCTGATGTACAGGCCGTTCCCCGGTGCATCACTTCCACTGTTTTACCCGCAGGTCGAGGTTTTTTATGTCGCAACGCCCAACCGGAAAAGGATCGTTCTCGCTGACCAACCCAGCCGTACGAGCCTGGATTTACCAAATTTTCGCGGTGGTGTTGCTGGTAGCCTGTCTTGGTTACCTGCTCCACAACACCATTACCAATCTAACGACGCGAGGGATCACCTCGGGATTTGCGTTTCTTGAAAAAGGTGCCGGCTTCGGCATTGTTCAGCATCTTATCGACTATCAGGAAGGCGACACCTACGCACGCGTATTTGTTATCGGTCTGCTGAATACGCTGCTGGTTTCCGCGCTGTGCATCGTTTTCGCTTCGATTCTCGGGTTCATTATCGGGTTAGGACGCCTCTCCGATAACTGGCTGATCCGTAAAGTTTCGACGGTCTACATCGAGACGTTCCGTAACATTCCCCCGCTGCTGCAAATTTTCTTCTGGTACTTCGCCGTGTTGCGAAACCTGCCGGGGCCGCGTCAGAGCCTGAACGCTTTTGACACGATTTTCGTCAGCAACCGCGGCTTGTATCTGCCATCACCGGAGCTGGCGCCGGGCAGCCTCGCAGGCTTTGTCGCGCTGCTACTCGCAATTGCCGGGATCGTGGCGCTGCAACGCTATAACCATTTCCGTCAGATCCACACCGGACGCGTCTGGCGCATCTGGCCGTGGGCTGTCGTGATGCTTGTCGTCCTGCCGGGGCTGGCTCACCTGATTTTCGGGCCCGCGCTGCACTGGGATATGCCTGCGCTGCGCGGATTTAACTTCCGTGGCGGCATGGTGCTCATCCCGGAACTGGCAGCATTAACGCTGGCACTGTCGGTATACACCTCCACATTTATTGCGGAAGTGATCCGCTCCGGTATTCAGTCGGTTTCGCACGGTCAGCATGAAGCCGCCCGTTCGCTCGGCCTGCCGAATCCGGTCACGCTACGCCAGGTTATTTTGCCGCAGGCCATGCGGGTAATTATTCCGCCGCTGACCAGCCAGTATCTGAACATCGTGAAAAACTCCTCTCTGGCGGCCGCAATTGGCTATCCGGATATGGTGTCGCTGTTTGCCGGTACCGTGCTCAACCAGACCGGTCAGGCGATTGAAACCATTGCCATCACGATGTCCGTTTACCTGATTATCAGCCTGGTCATCTCCTTCCTGATGAATATTTATAACCGGCGTATTGCGCTGGTCGAGCGTTAAGGGAAACCCATGACGATGACAACACTTCCTCCCGGAGTCAGAGCCGTCAAGCCCGGTACGCCAGTCGGAACTGCCGTGCTGTGGGCGCGCAAAAATCTGTTCTCCAGCTGGTTTAACAGCCTGCTGACGCTGTTTTGTTTATGGCTGATGTGGCTGGTGATCCCTCCTCTGCTGAACTGGGTAATTTTCCAGGCCAACTGGGTCGGGACCGCAAGAACGGACTGCACCAAAGCCGGCGCGTGCTGGGTATTTATCCACGCGCGCTTCGGGCAGTTTATGTACGGGCTGTATCCGTTTGATCAGCGCTGGCGCATCAACGTCACGCTGATTGTCGGTCTGCTGACGCTGGCACCAATTTTCTTCAAAGCCATGCCACGCCGCGGCCGTTACATCACGGCCTGGATTATTCTGTTCCCGATTTTCACCTGGATCATGCTGTACGGCGGATTCTTTGGCCTGAGCCGTGTCGAAACCCGCCAGTGGGGCGGCCTGACGCTGACGCTGATCATCGCCGCAGTCGGCATCGCCGGTGCGTTACCGCTGGGGATTATGCTGGCGCTGGCACGACGTTCGCGTCTGCCCATCGTGCGCATTCTGTCAGTGATTTTCATCGAGTTCTGGCGCGGCGTGCCGCTGATTACCGTGCTTTTCATGTCCTCGGTGATGCTGCCGCTGTTCATGACCGAAGGAACCAACATCGACAAACTGGTGCGCGCACTGGTGGGTGTGGTGCTGTTCCAGTCAGCGTATGTCGCGGAAGTGGTGCGCGGCGGTTTGCAGGCGCTGCCGAAAGGCCAGACCGAAGCCGCTGAATCGCTGGCGCTCGGTTACTGGAAAACGCAGGGTTTAGTCATTCTGCCGCAGGCGTTGAAAATGGTGATACCGGGTCTGGTCAACACCATCATCGCGCTGTTTAAAGACACCAGTCTGGTGATCATTATCGGCCTGTTCGACCTGTTCAGCAGCGTCCAGCAAGCCACCGTCGATCCTGAATGGCTCGGCATGTCGACCGAAGGCTACGTCTTTGCCGCTGCCGTCTACTGGATTTTCTGTTTTAGCATGTCGCGTTATAGCCAGCATTTGGAAAGACGCTTTCACACCGGGCGATCCGCACACTGAGGTAAACCATGAGCGACCATCAAGTCACTGAAAAACAAAATATGATGATCACGCTGGAAAACGTGAATAAGTGGTACGGACAGTTCCACGTATTGAAAGACATCAATCTGAACGTGAAACCGCGCGAACGTATCGTCCTGTGCGGCCCTTCCGGCTCCGGTAAATCAACGACCATTCGTTGCATTAACCATCTGGAAGAGCATCAGCAGGGGCGCATTGTGGTTGACGGCACCGAGCTGAATGATGATTTGCGTAACATCGAACGTGTGCGCACCGAAGTCGGAATGGTCTTCCAGCACTTCAACCTGTTCCCGCATCTGACCGTGCTGCAAAACTGCACGCTGGCCCCTTGCTGGGTGCGTAAGATGCCGAAGAAAGAGGCGGAAGAACTGGCAATGCATTACCTCAAACGCGTACGTATCGCCGAACATGCCAACAAATTCCCCGGCCAGCTTTCCGGCGGACAACAGCAGCGCGTGGCGATCGCCCGTTCACTGTGCATGAAACCGAAAATCATGCTGTTTGATGAGCCGACGTCTGCGCTCGATCCGGAAATGGTGAAAGAGGTGCTGGATACCATGATTACGCTGGCCGAAGAAGGCATGACCATGCTGTGCGTCACGCATGAGATGGGCTTTGCCAGAACGGTAGCCGACCGGGTGATCTTTATGGATCGCGGGGAGATCGTGGAAGAAGCGCCACCGCTGGAATTCTTTGCGAATCCTAAGTCAGCGAGAACGCGGGAGTTCCTGTCACAGGTTATTCACTAATCAGCTCATAAAGCAGGCCGCAGTTTACGCTGCGGCCTGCTTTAAATCATTTCCACACGCTTACCAGAGCCCAAGCACCTTCCACCAGACTGCCCCGATAATTGACCAGATCAGCACGTTGGTCAGCGTTACGATAAAGCCTAACTTCCACCATTCCCGCTGCCCGATGTAACCGCCCGCAAAGAATATCGCGGCTGGCCCCGAGGAATAATGCGTGATGGCCTGATACAGCGAAGAACTGAACGCCAGCAGCAAACACACCAGCATCGGCGGTGCACCGACGGCAATCCCGACAGTAATGAACGCCGGATACATCACCAGCATATGCGGAATGCCGCCCGCAAAGAAATACGCTGAAAAGACGTAAATACTGATGAGAATAACCAGTACCGGGAACGCGGGCATACCCGCCAGAGCCACCTGCACCCAGTCAGCAAAGACCTTGAAGAAACCTGATTTTGAAAGATTATCTGCAAGGCCGTACATCCCGCCGAGCCACACCAGCGTATCCCACGCACCACTTTCTTCTGTCACATCTTTCCATCTGATGACTTCAGACAGCAGCATCAGGCACACGCCTGATAACGCAATTACCGTGGCACTGATTTTTGTCATGCCGCTGGTTGCCCAGCCCAGAACCGTCAGCGTCAGGATCACGCACAGGATTTTCTCGTGCAGCGACATTTTCCCCATCGCCTGAAGTGACTGATGGGCAACTTCCCGGGTTTCAGGCGTGTATTTAGCTTCCGGCGGGCAAATCTTATGAATGAACCACGGCAAGCCGACCAGCGAAATCAGCCCCGGCATCAGCGCCGCCATCGCCCAAATACTCCAGGAGATTTCGATGCCTGCGATTTTCGATGCAAACGCGACAATAAGAAGATTACCCGCCTGCCCGGTTAACGTCAGGCACGCCGCAATACTGTCGACCTGCACAACAGTCTGAACCAGATACGCGCCTAATTTCTTCGCCGTGCTGCCCGGTTTGGAGCCGCTGACCTCAGAAATACTGCGCACAATCGGGAACATGATCCCACCGCAACGCGCAGTTGCCGAAGGCACGCAAAAGCTGATAATGACGTCACTTATCGCCAGCGTATATCCTAATCGCATTGGGCTGCTGCCAAAACGTTGTAATAACGCGTAGGCAATACGATTACCCAGGCCGGTTTTAATTAATCCTCTTGAAAATAGAAAAGCCGCTACGATCAGCCAGACGACGTCAGCGCTATAACCAACCAGAACACCTTTAACATCCAGAACGCCAAGAACAGACGCTGCTGACAATGAAATCAGAGTCACCACACCGAGGGTGACGGGTTGCAACATAAATCCAAAAGCAGTAGAAAAAAATATCGCGAATAAATGCCAGTTTTGCGCTGTATAACCATTAGGAATAGGGATATTCCATATCACAGCCCCCACCAGAACACATATAACAATCTTAATCCACTTTGCCTGTAATGGAGATACGCGTTGCCTGCTCTCTATAATGACACCACTCATATAGGGTACCTTGCTTTTATAATTAGTATTTATTGATATGCCTCTGAAAGCGGAGGCATGCTGGCAAAACAATAAATAGATAAGCTGTCATTCTGATTTTTATCAGGGCAAGAAATCATCTCGCCGGCGTAAGAACCTCTCCGGATTCAAAATACCCTCTGATATTATTTACCGCCAGGTCGGCCATTTCCTGTCGGGTTTCCACCGTATTACTGGCCAGATGTGGGAGCAGTACAACATTATCAAACTGACATAATGGCGCAGGAATATTAGGTTCATCTTCAAACACATCTAACCCGGCGCCAGAAATAACATTATTTTTCAAAGCCGCGATTAATGCTTCAGTATCAACAATCGATCCCCTTGCAACATTAATCAGAAAACCGGTGTTCCCTAATGCGTTTAAAACATTACTGTCAACAATCCGGAAAGTATCTGCGCCACCCGGCAGGGTTAATACCAAAAAGTCACAGGAACGGGCCAGTTCCGTTAGCGTTGGGTAACGCTTAAAATGGTCATCCTGCAGATAAGGGTCAAAATAATGGATGGGCATCCCAAATGCCTGAGCCCGGGTGGCGACCGCATGCCCGACATGGCCTAAACCCGCGATGCCGCAAATTTTGCCGTGCATGCGCGTTGCTGCCGGGAAAGGGGCCTTCAGCCAGTCGCCGGAACGGGAAAACCGGTCAGCCAGGCTGAAACGGCGCGATACATTGAGCATCAGGCCTAAAGCGGTATCTGCAACACACTCGCTCAGTACTCTCGGGGTATGTGCGACAATAATGTTGCGCTCACGGGCAGCATTCAGATCCACCGCGTCCAGCCCTACACCAAAAATTGAGATCACTTCCAGCGAAGGCAGTGAATTAATCATTTGTGCATCAATACCAAGATGCGACCGGGTGACCACACCTTTGATCGATTTTGCCGTCTTTTCCAGAAAACTGGCTTTATCGCTGGCTAACCAATAATTATGAAGGGTGAACAGTTCCCCTAATTCTGCCAACATCTTTTCCGGTAATGGCGAAATAACCATGACATCAATATCTTTCGTGTTCATATATCTCCGGTCATCTTTAAATTAAAATTTAAACGGTGCAGGGCATTTTCATCATCAGACAAAGTTTGAATGAAATCTCAGGCATGACATTAGAATGACGCTGAGGAAATAACCTGCAGTGTAATTTTATAAAATAATCTGGTGTTCAATATAGAAACACTATGATGACTCACCGGTATAACGACATTAGGCATAAGCTCAAAGAAAAATTAAAAGATTGGTGCATAGGCCAGCACAATATTGACGGACATCTCATAATGAAACGCAAAAGCCCTGATACACATATAGCTCATGGTAAAAATTGATCTTCATCGCAAACAAAAAAATATTACAATTTACTGATATTTTAACGCCAATGAATACTAAAGTTGAATGGAGGGTAAATAAGTTTACATCATTATGTTATTTCACGACACGTAACAAACACACTTCAATAACAGAAATTCGTATGCGTATTTAAGAGAAACAAGATAGTGATATCTGTCACATAAGCAATGTCATTTGCCTAAAGCATTTGCTTCATAAGAAGATAAAAATGGGCACTTGCATAATAAGAAACAATAATCTTTGACTTATACTGTTTATACGTTCCCGTCCCGACCCAGAAGTGAATAACATCAACAAATTTATATTGAGATAATAAAAATGATTTCAGGAAATATCACGCACTGGAATAAAGAGAAGCCTGCATTCCACGCAGTCTTCAGCCAGGTTATCGATTATATTAAAAACAATGATCTGGCTTCATTGGCAACAGGTAAATATCCCGTTATTGAAGATAAGCTTATTTGCATTATTCAAAGTTATCCGACAATTGAACTCAGCGAAAGCAGACCTGAATCCCATGTGCAGTTTATCGACTTGCAATACCTGATAGAAGGTGAGGAAATTATCGGCTTTTCCACCCTCAGCCCATCATCCCGCATCGTTGAGGATAACGCGCACGCAAACGACATGATTTACTACGATATGTCTACGCAGCAAGATGTTTTAACGCTCAACGCGCATGATTTTTGCGTCTTCTTCCCCGGCGATATTCATCGCACGCGTGGCAAAGTGAATCAGCCCGTTACGATTAAAAAAGCGGTATTTAAAATACATCTCAGCTTATTGGGATAATCTGATCAGTCTCTACATTGATAAGAAAGAGGTTATGTATGTCAGAATCTTCACAACCAAATAATAACGATAAAATCGCTCTGGTCACCGGAGCAGGAAGCGGGATTGGCCGGGCTGTAGCCTTAGGATTACTCAATGATGGCTTCACCGTCGTTCTGGCTGGCCGCCGGATTGAGCCTCTGAATGAACTGGTGCAGATGGCAGAAACAGCGGGTCAGCGCGCGCTGGCCGTTGCTACTGACGTTCGGGATCCTCAAAGCGTGGAGGCTCTGTTTTCGACCATTAAGGCGCATTATGGTCGCCTGGATGTGGCCTTTAATAATGCGGGGGTTAACGCGCCAGCCGTGCCGATGGACGAATTACCGTTAGAAAAATGGCTCAACTGCATTGATACGAACGTGACCGGAGTATTTCTCTGTGCCCGTGCCGCGTTTGGCCTGATGAGACACCAGATACCACAAGGCGGAAGGATTATTAATAACGGCTCTATTTCAGCACATACGCCAAGGCCTTTCACCTCACCTTATACGGCAAGCAAACACGCCGTCATGGGATTAACCAAAAGCATTGCGCTTGACGGACGTGCTTTTAATATCGTCTGTAGCCAGATTGATATTGGCAATGCCTATACCGAATTGTCTGCCCGAATGACCAAAGGGGTATTGCAGGCCGATGGCCGCACGGCCGCAGAACCTATGGTCGATGTGAAACATATCGCTGATGCGGTTTGCCATATCGCGTCATTACCGCTTTCTACCAATATTCTGAATATGACCATCATGGCCAGTAATATGCCATTCGTCGGGCGCGGATAAATTTTTGACGGGTGGTATAAGCCACCCTTTTCACCACATCAAAATGCCGATAAACGGTGCCATCACTACGGTCACCACACCGGCAAGCATCATCACCAGGCTGGACACAACGCCTTCTTCTGCGCCAAGCTCATACGCTCTCGCCGTACCTGCCCCGTGAGAAGCTGCGCCAAACCCCGCGCCTTTTGCCAGACCGCTTTTTACCGCCAGACGCAGGAACAACATATCCCCCACTGCCATACCAAATACGCCGGTGATCACCACAAATAACGCCACCAGATCAGGCTGTCCGCCCATTTGCTTCGCCGCCGCCAGGGCAAACGGCGTGGTGATGGAACGCACCGCCAGGCTACGCTGCACTTCTTCCGGCAACGTCAGCATTTTGGCCAGCCAGACCGAACTGCTGACCGCCACCACAATAGCCGTCACCACGCCCGCGCTCAGCGATAACCAGTGGCGGCGGATGACCGCCATATTTTCATAGACCGGCACTGCAAACGCGATGGTGGACGGCCCAAGCAGCCACAGCAGCCAGTGCGTTTCGCCGATATAATCCTGATACGACGTGTGCGTCACCACCAGCAGTATCACCAGCACAATTGGCGTGAACACCAGCGGCATCAGCAGCAGGGTCCGCCGGTAGCGATACAACTTTTTGTTGGCGTAATACAACCCGAGGGTCACCACAAAACACAGAATACTGATAAGCAAATCAGCCACGCTTTGCCTTCCTCGCCGCCAGATACAGCTCCAGCCGATACATTTTATCGACAACCACCGCCGTCGCACCGAGCGTCAGAAGCGTGCTGATGCCAATCACCAGAAAGATTTTCCAGCCTTCGATCATCAGCAACTGCGCATAATTCACCACCGCCACAACTGCCGGAACGAAAAAAAGCAGCATCTCAGCCAGCAGCCAGCGCGACCCGGCTTTCACCCACTTCAGCGGTAAAATGCGAAACATAATCAGCAGTAAAAGCATCAGCATACCGACAATATTGGCCGGCAAGGGCAGGTGCAGAGCGGTAACAATATGATCGGCTATAACGAATAACACCGCATACAGCACCACCTGAACGGGGATCTGGCAACGGGTCAGCAGGGACGGCGCTTTAGTGCGCAACGCCAACAACATGGGGAAGACCTCAAAGGACGAAAAAGGGACAAAATGCAGTATACGCTGGCAGGAAACCGGTAAAGAAATGAATTAAAATCATAAAAATGATTCCGATTTGGAATACTTTGTTACCTGCCGATCTGACCGGAGATACCGTCACTATGGACGTCCGCACCTTGCGTTATTTTGTCGAAGTGGTTCGCCAGCAGAGTTTTACCCGTGCAGCGGAAAAACTGTTCGTCACCCAGCCAACGATCAGCAAAATGCTGCGTCATCTGGAGGAGGAGCTGGAGTGCACGCTGATTGTCCGTGAAGGACGCAGGCTAAGGCTGACCGACAGCGGGCAGGCACTGTACCAGCGCGGGCTGAATATCCTTGAGGAATTCCGCCAGCTTGAAGCCGAACTTGAAGACATTAACTCGCTCAAACTCGGCCATTTACGGCTGGGTATTCCGCCGATGGTGGGCACTCAAATCGCGCCGCTTATCGGCAGTTTCCGCCAGCAATATCCCGGCATTGAGCTGATTATCTCCGAATTTGGCGGGCTGACCGTACAGCAGGCCGTGATCTCCGGCGAGCTGGATCTGGCGATCACCGCCCTGCCCGCCGACGCTGTTCCGTCCATCGCCTCATTGCTGCTTTTCAGCCACCCTTTGTGTGTGGTGGTTCCCCGCACGCCGCACTGGCTGAACCGGACACGCATTGCTATCAGCGATCTGGCCGATGAAGGTATCCTGATTTATAACGAGGATTTCGCCCTTTATCGCCAGCTAATGGATGCCTTTTCCGCCCACGGCTTCACACCGAAAATTGCCGCCCGCAGCGGGCAGTGGGATTTCTTAGCCGCTATGGTACAAACCGGCATGGGCGTGGCGATTTTACCGGAGCCTATCTGCCAGCGGCTGGATAAAAATGCACTAATGTGGCTACCGTTGGATCCGTTAATGCCGTGGCAACTGGGGTTGATCTGGCATCAGGGGAGCTATCTTTCACACAGCGCGCAGGCGTGGATTTCACTGTGCCGCGACTACTGGCCGCAACCATAAAAAAACCGCGTACGCCTCACAGCGCACGCGGTTATCCCTTTTCTTTCAGGCCAGAATCAGACTTCTTTTTCGACCAGCAGCGCCTCCAGCAAATCGAGATCGTGCAGCAGCTTTTGCAGCGTCTCATTGCTGATTTTCTGCGTGGCGCGCAGATGATACAACTCCCCCCGCTCGGCACGCAGCGCGGTCAGGCGGAAGCGTCGCTCCAGGTTTTCCAGCTTCAGCGCGGTCTCCATATCATCACGGTTGGCCGTGCGCCGCCGCAGTGTGCCTATCACCCGCGAACTGATTTCTTTCAGTGTCTGCTCATCGATGTTTTCTTCCGTATCCGCCGCCAGACGTTCCTCCATCTTATGCAGGCTCTCTATCGCAACTTGCGCTGCGATAGATTTCGCCATGCGCTCTTCTTCGCGATAGGTGGTGCTGTCCGCAACCACCACGCCTTTCAGCAGAAACGGCAGGGCTATCACACCGGCAATCAGCGAGAACAAAATGACGCCAGTTGCCAGGAAGACCAGCTGGTAGCGTGAAGGGAAAGCGGCACCATCGGCCAGGAACAACGGAATCGACAGCACACCGGCGAGGGTGATCGCCCCGCGTACCCCGGCGAACGACGCGACCCACAGCTCACGCGTGCTGTAGCTGCCAAACAGCAGAGGTTTCTTTTTCAGAATGCCGTTGCTGAGTTTTTTCATCACCCACAGCCAGACAAAACGCAGGATCAGCAGGGCGAAGTAAATGATGGCGACATCCGCAAACAGATGCCAGGTAACAATAGACGGATCATGCGTTGCCTGATCAATCGAATTTTCCAGAATACCCGGCAATTGCAGCCCCAGCATGATGAACACCATGCCGTTAAACACAAACTCGAGCATCGCCCAGACGCTGTTCGCACGCAAACGCATCGCCAGCGGTGCATTGCGGATGATGCCGGACTGGCTGATGGTCATCCCGGCGGCGACCGCAGCCAGAATGCCTGACACGCCAATGTGCTCTGCAATCAGATAAGATGCGAACGGCAGCAGCAACAGAAAGACGATTTGTGTCGCCGGATCATCGCCGCTCCAGCGGCTCATTACGCGCAGGGATTTACTGTACAACCACGTGACCGCGACACCGGCCATCAGGCCGCCGATCGCCACTTTGAGGAATTCCACCGTGGCACCGCCGACCGTAAACACCATCGTTCCCATCGCCACGGCAATAGCAAATTTCAGCGACACCAGGCCGGATGCATCATTCATCAGCGCTTCACCTTCCAGCACGCCCATGATCGATTTAGGGATACGCCCCTTGCCGACAATTCCGCCTAATGCCACGGCATCGGTCGGTGACAATACTGCTGCCAGCGCGAAGGCGGCGACCAGCGGGATATTCGGTACCATCATATAAATCAGATAACCGATACCGACGACGGTGAGTAACACCAGCACCAGCGCCAGCCCGAGGATTTCGCGCCCGTGGTGGAGGAATTCACGGGTCGGGGTTTTCCAGCCATCGGCGAACAACAGTGGCGGGATGAAGAGGACGAGAAACAGTTCCGGATCGAAATCCACATGCAGGCCAAAACTCGGCACAGCCAGTACCGCACCGACGGCAATCTGCATTAATGGAAGAGGAACCTGAAAAGGCAACATTCTGGTGACGACACCGGAGAGCGACACCACCAGAATCAAAATCAGAATGGTAAAGAAGATTTCCATGCTTTCCTTAGACTCTTGTTTTTATGAATTTCAGCCAGACGCAGGTGAGTGAGTCCGGAGCGGGCCTTGGAATAGTAGATCAAAAGAGGGGGGAATTTAAATCGATGCGTGCGGTTACGGCGCACTGACGTTTATGACAAGGTCAAAACCTTGGGCTCGCCGCCCAAACTGGCCCAAAGGGTTTTAAACGAAACCCTTTGGAATCCTGCGTTTTTTTAACTGCGCGCTATCGCTGGGTCGATGGACGTGTTCTGTTACTCCAGCGTGTGGCGCAAATCCAGGCACTTCGTGCTGCCTTCACCCGGTCTTCGAGCCATAGGTCTCGAAGCCGCTCCGTTCAGCTGGATTTTGAGCGCGCCAGCTTACCCTTCTTAAAGATAAAACCAGTCTGCATTTGAATTTAGAGAAGCCAGTGGCCGCTTTCAAAACGACGTCGAGCGAGGAGTGAGAAACGGCGAGAGTCTTTTTTCGAGCAGGTTCGAACCCGAGGCGAGAGCACCGCGCAGCGGCGGCGTTTGCGGCACTAGCCAGAGTCGCTGAAACATAGCCAGCCAGCGACAGCGCGCAGTAAAAAAGCGAGGAGAGTGCAGAGAGGAAAAGCACTTTCCTCTCTGCTCGGTTTCGGCGCTGCGAGTTAAGCAGACACGGTTATTGAGAAACCGAAACTGTCTCGATCAGAGCCTCTCGGCCAGAGCTAAAAGCCCCCCGATGCAATCGGACAAAATGCCGTCCCGAATGCCCGGCCTGGCATTCAGATCGCCCATCCACCTGCATAAAACACCACCAATGCGACCGCGATAATCACCGTACCGACGTTAAGCTTGCGCCATTCGCCGGAGAAGATACGACCAATGACCAGGGCGCTGAAGCCCAGCATAATGCCGGTGACGATGTTACAGGTCAGTACGATAAATACCGCACACAGCAGGCCGGACATCGCATCGACGAAGTCGGTGAAATCCAGTTTGGTTACGTTGCTGAGCATCAGCAGGCCGACGTACATCAGCGCTGGCGCGGTCGCGTAGGCCGGAACCAGATATGAGAGCGGGGACAGGAACAACATCAGCAGGAACAGTACACCGACAACGGTAGCCGTCAGGCCGGTTTTGCCGCCTGCAGCCGTACCCGCCGCGGATTCAATGTAAACCGCAGCCGGTGATGCACCGACCAGTGACGCAAAAATGCTGCTGACGGAATCGGCTGTCAGGGCTTTGCCACCGCTGATGATCTGACCGTTCTCATCGAGCAGATTTGCCTGCCCGGCAACGGCGCGGATGGTGCCGGTGGCATCAAAGACCGCCGTCATTACCAGCGCCAGAACGCTTGGCAACACGGCGGCTTTCAGCGCGCCCATGATATCGAGATCGAAAATCACCGATTTGCCGTCTGCACCCGCCAGAGAAGGCATTGCAAACAGCCCCTGATATTTCACGGAAGGGTCGAAAATCAGCCCAATAACAGAAATCGCGATAATCACCAGCAGTATTCCGCCCGGTACGCGCAGTTTCTCAAGGCCAAAAATCACCGCCAGGCCCAGCAGCGTCATCACCACCGGGAAAGAGGTAAATGCACCCAACGCGACCGGTAAACCGTCCAGCGGGTTTTTCACGACCAGGCCCACGCCGTTCGCTGCGATCAGCAACAGGAACAGACCGATACCAATCCCGGTGCCATGCGCAACGCCAGTGGGCAGATTACGCAAAATCCACGAACGGATGCCGGTGACAGAGATAATCGTAAACAACACCCCCATCAGGAACACCGCGCCCAACGCCACCGGCACGCTAATGTGCTGGCCCAGTACCAGACTAAAGGCGGTAAATGCCGTCAGAGAAATGGCGCAACCGATGGCCAGTGGCAGGTTCGCCCACAGCCCCATCAGCAGCGAACCAAAACCAGCCACCAGGCAGGTTGCCACGAACACAGCGCTCGGTGAGAAGCCCGCTTTGCCCAGCATGCCCGGCACGACGATAACCGAATACACCATCGCCAGAAACGTGGTTAAACCGGCGATCACTTCCTGACGGACGTTGCTGCCACGCGCACTGATTTTGAAAAAAGCGTCAAGCGGGCCCTTTGGCGCAACGGCGCTGCCCGCTTGAGTTTGTTGACTCGACATGGAAAATCCTCTGAATGTCTTTACTGATTAGCCTGCGTGGTCATTATGAAATCGTTTCTGCACGTTTACTTCCTTACCGGTAGCGCAAAAAACGCCGAAATGGGCGTCAGGGCTACAAGGCAAACGTTTAACTCGCATCGCGTATGGCGGGACTAAAATATTAGGCAAACGATTATCCGGCCTTTGAACCCCCCTTTTCAACTCCGTATACAGACAATTTACCGCTGTCCGGTCAATAAAAACGCGGTTGTGCTGTAAATTTATCCTGTTGGCGATTTACTGCGCGAAAGCGGTTGCGCGCGAAGCCTCCGCAGAGTCAGCGGGAGACAATGGCTGCGATAAATTAAAAACCGGGTGAGGAAAACAAAAAATAGTAAAATGTCACGCAGCAATAACAGGATAGTTATTAAGGGTTATTTAATGGCGTTATTTGCATAAAACACAGCCTGTAAATGAACGCCATAAAATATAAAGGTGCCTGTAATTCCGGCCACTAAACATCAATGAATTCTGATACCTGAATATCCTTACTGTTCAGGGTTGCTAACGTAAGATATTCAATGGCCCGCCACTTTCCAGCGCCTGCTGATATGCCGGGCGTGTAGTAACATTGGATAACCATGCGTTCATTCTGGGATATTTCCCGAGTCCCGCACGCGCATTGATCGCCTCTATCGGGAAACTCATCTGAATATCCGCAGCACTAAACTGATAACCCGCAAAATAAGGATGAGTGGTGAGATGTTTTTCCAGGTAATCCATATGGGTGTAGATCTGCTTATCAAGATAGTTTTTCTGCACCCCCTGCCCGATCGCGCCCGCCAGCGGGCGGATAAGCCACGGCATCGGGGGTTTGCCCAGACGGCTGAAAATCAACTTCATCACCAGCAAAGGCATCAGCGAACCTTCCGCATAGTGCATCCAGTAACGATACTGCTGCCGCTCAGCAAAAGCGGTCGGTTTCAGCTTGCCCTCTTCATCATAAATTTCCTGTAAATACTCAATAATGGCGCCGGATTCCGCCAGGATCATGCCGTTATCTTCCAGTACCGGTGACTTACCCAGAGGGTGTACTTTCTTCAACGCTGCCGGCGCCAGCATAGATTTCGCATCCCGCTGATAATGTTGAATTTCGTAGGGAACACCCAGTTCTTCAAGCATCCATAAGATTCGCTGTGAACGTGAATTATCCAAATGATGTACTGTAATCATAAATTTCTTCTGCCCTGTCTCATTTAATTATTTGTTAACTATAGACAACGCTTTCGAACCCCGTATCACATTCACTTTAAAACCCTTATTTTTATCCGGTTTAATTCCCCTGAAATCTTTTTATTTGATTAAAACCACTTACGGATTAATCTTAATTACACGAAAAAATTTATCGTAACTTCATTCGCCTTTAATAAATCTTAATGCCATTATCGCCGGATAAAAAATCAGCCTGTCGCTTTTCGACTCAGTGTTTGTGGAGCCCTACATGTTTTCCAGTAATTACAACAATGTGCTTGTAATGTTTTCGTTCATTGTTGCAATGCTTGCCTCTTATACCGCGCTTGATATGGCTGGCCGGGTTGCCACCACAGAGGGAAAGGCCTCCCGGCTCTGGTTAATTGGGGGTGCCATTGCAATGGGCATCGGCATCTGGTCGATGCATTTCATCGGCATGCTGGCGCTGAACACTTCAATGCCAATGGGTTACGATCCCTTTATCACCCTGCTTTCGATGGGGATCGCCATCATTTCTTCGGCGTTTGCGCTGTGGCTGGTGTGCCAGCCACAACTCCCGGTACGGCGTTTGCTCGCGGGTGCATTGCTGATGGGCGGAGGGATCGCCGCGATGCATTACACCGGGATGTCAGCGATGCTGATGATGCCGCCGGTGGTCTATGACTACCGCTGGGTGGCGTTATCGGTTGTGGTCGCCATTGTGGCCTCCGGTGCGGCACTGTGGATGGCGTTCCATCTGCGCCAGCAGTCGCCGAATGTGCGCCTGTTGCGGATCAGCGCAGCCGTGGTGATGGGAACTGCAATTGTCGGTATGCACTACATCGGTATGGCCGCCGCCGAATTCCCGACAGACAGCCACAGCATGGCGGCGTTCAGCGGTGTGGATAATAACTGGCTGGCGCTGCTGGTCATTGTGGTGACACTGGCCATTCTGGCCATCACGCTGATCATCTCCATCCTTGATGGCCGTATGCAGGCGCGGACGTCTATTCTGGCGTCTTCGCTGGCACAGGCAAATCGTGAACTGACACAACTGGCGCTCCATGACAATCTCACCCGTCTGCCAAACCGCCTGCTGCTCGAAGACCGTCTGAGCCAGGCTTTTCAGAAAGCCACGCGGGGTGAATCTCAGTTTGCGGTGTTATTTCTCGATCTCGACGGGTTTAAAGCCGTTAACGATGCCTTCGGCCATCACATCGGCGATCAGCTGTTAATCTCGGTGACGGAGCGTTTGAAATCACAGCTGCGGGCAACCGATACGCTGGCACGTCTGGGTGGCGATGAATTTATCCTGCTGGTGGAAATCACCGATCCGACCGATGCCTCTCAGCTTGCGGATAAACTGGTGCATCTTATTGCCCGTCCGTTTTACGTTTCCCGCTACGAACTGCTGGTTTCGGCCAGCGTCGGTATTGCGGTGTATCCGGGCGATGGCGAGAACGAGCGTGAGCTGATGCTTAATGCCGATGCGGCAATGTATCACACCAAAAACTCAGGCCGTAACGGGCACAGCTTCTTCCAGCCTTCCATGAACGCCAACGCGCAAAACCAGCTACAGATGCTCAACGATCTGCGTCTGGCCATTGAACACCATGAACTGCGTTTGCACTATCAGCCGAAATTTATTGCGCCTTACGGGCCGGTCAGCGGATTTGAAGCGCTGCTGCGTTGGGAGCGTGACGGCAAAACCCTCAGCCCTGACGTTTTCCTGCCACTGGCGGAGAAAACGGGCCTGATTATCCCGATCGGCGAATGGGTGCTCAACGAGGCCTGCCGCCAGTTGCGCGAATGGCATCTGGCCGGGCATACACGCTGGACCGTCGCCGTGAATTTGTCCACATTGCAATTTGAGCAGGCAAATCTGGTCGAAATGGTGATAGATACCGTTGAACGCCACCAAATCCCGCCTGAAATGCTGACGCTGGAAGTGACAGAAACGACGGCCATGCGCAATCCGGATGTGAGCGTGGAAATCCTTGAGCGCCTGACAAATTACGGCGTGAAGGCCTCGATTGATGATTTCGGCACCGGCTACTCCAGCCTGCTGTATCTGAAACGCCTGCCCGCCAGCGAGCTGAAAATCGATGGGGCATTCATTAATGACCTGATTGCCGGCAGTGAAGATGCCAGCATTGTTTCGGCAATCATTGCGCTGGGTCAGACGCTGAATCTGAAAGTGGTGGCCGAAGGTGTGGAAACCATCCAGCAACAGGATTTCCTGACTCAACTGGGCTGCGATACCTTACAAGGCTATTTGCTGGGGCGTCCGATGACGCCACAGCAAATTGCTCAGCACCCCGATTCAGACTGGGAAGCGCAACTGACCCTCACGCACAAAGCCTGACGTTACCCGCTCAGACCGATGCCGTACGGAAAAATCGCACGGCATTGCGCAGTTCAACGCTCTGCTCCGTCAGCGACTGCGCGGCGGCCGCCGCCTGCTCAACCAGCGCGGCGTTCTGCTGAGTAACCTGATCCATCTGATCGACCGCAATGCCCACTTCATGAATACCGGTGTGCTGCTCTGAGCTCGCCGTCGAAATTTCGCTGACAATCTCTGCGACTTTATTGACCGAGCTGACAATTTCGCTCATGGCTTTACTGGCGCGATCGGCCTGCTGAGAGCCTTCGGCGATTTTGCTGACGGTTCCCTGGATCAGATCTTTAATTTCTTTCGCCGCCTGCCCGCTTTTTTGCGCCAGCACGCGAACTTCACTCGCGACCACGGCAAACCCTTTCCCTTGCGTCCCCGCACGGGCGGCCTCTACGGCCGCATTCAGCGCCAGCAGGTTAGTCTGGAAGGCAATGCCTTCAATCACGCTGATAATATTGATGATTTCGTTCGAACTGCCGGAAACATCCCGCATATGTGCCTGCATGCCGCTGACAATCGCCCCGCCCTGAGACGCCGTTTCCGACGTTTCGTGAGCAAGCTGGCTGGCCTGCCGCGCATTATCTGCGTTCTGGCTGACCGTCGTTGTCAGGTTCTGCATGTTGGAACTGGTCTGCACCAGCGATGCAGCCTGCTCTTCCGTGCGCTGCGATAAGTCAACGTTACCCTGCTCAATCTCACTGGCAGCATGGCTGATAGATTCACTGCCTTCCATAATCTGGTTAATGGTTTTATTGAGCTGCTGGTTCATGCCGCTCAGTGAAGCCAGCAAGCTTCCTTCATCGCCCGGTTTCAGCACAATGTTTGCGGCCAGATTGCCGGTGGCGATCTCCTTCATGATAGACGCCGCGTAAGCCGGCTCACCGCCCAGTTGCTTAATCAGATTACGCGCCAGCAGCAGCGCCATTGCCAGGGAAATAATGAAGGCCACGCTCACCAGCACTAAAAACATCACGCTGGCGTTGTGGTAACTGCTGCGAGCCTGTGCGGCAGCTTTTTCACTGTTGGCGAGTTCATCGTTAACCAGTGTCGCCAGATCGGCCATCAGCTGTGTGCGGTACTTACGCGAGTTATCGCCGCTGATTTTCGTTGCCTGATCGAGATCATTGCGCTCAACGGCAGCGATAACCTGATCGTTTGCCAGCGAAAACTGTTCGAAACTATTGACGATTTGCTTAAACAAATCCGACTGGCTGCCGCTGCTGTTCAGTTTCTGATAGGCATTTTCGGCAGCTTTAAAAGTGGCGACCGCCTGAAGGATTTCCCCCCGGTGGCCGTCACGCGATGCTCCCTGAGGGGAAGCAATATATTGCACCTGTTGCAGGCGTAATTCCGCCAGCGTCCCGCGCATGACCAGCGGGTACTGAACACCCGGCAGACGGTAGGCGCGGTAGTTTTCAATCTGCTGATTGCTGCCGCTAAGCAGCCAGGCCGACATTGCCGCAAGCGTCAGCATCAGTGCCAGGACCAGGGCGAACGCCCCCAATAAACGGGTAAGGACAGAGAGATTAGTCATTTTTTTCATCTGGACACATCGGAAAGTCAGTGACAGGAAACTCAGATAACGGCAAAAAAGGAGGGAACTTTATGGCAAAATGAAACTATATTTCATTTTGTTAACCGCTGACTTTCGAAATGTAATTTCAGGGTTACCGGACGAATTTTTCATGTTGCCCCGAGCGGCTAAAAACATGATCTGCCACACATTTCAGAGGTTTACCCTCTCCGCCAAGAGAGAGCATTCGCGAAGCTTATTTCGGTTCGAAACCCGGCCACAGCGGCGTGACAGCAGACAGCAAATTGGAAGTGCCTGTCGCGACGGACATGTGACGATAATTATCGGCGCCGTCCGCCAGTTGGGTGAATTTCACTACAGTTTCCAGCCCGGCTTCCTGACATAACACCGCGCCACCGGCGATATCCCACAGCGTGGTGCGGCGTTGCAGATGCCCGTCGATAATCCCTTTGGCGGCAAATACCATGCCGACGGTGGTGCAGCGGTAACAATGCACCGACCATTCCGCCGCGCGCAGCCCCTGATAAAACGCCGAGGCTTCATCCAGCTTGTCGTCCGAACTGTCACCCAGCGACACAACCTGAACATCACCAAAACGGTCGTCACGACGGAAAGGTTTGCCGTTCAGGAAAATCCCTTTTCCGGATTCTGCGGCAAACAGGTCGTTTAAAACCGGTAATGCCACAATGCCAATCACCGGTTTTTTCTGTTCGACCAGCCCGAGCGAAACGCCCCACAGCGGCGAACCGCGCAGGAAATTCGACGTACCGTCGATGGGATCAATCACCCAGCAGGCCGCGTCGGTCAGCACACCGCCCAGCTCTTCGCCGATAATCGCGTCCTGCGGAAAATGCTGCGCCAGCTGCGCGCGGATAAACTGCTCTACCGCCACATCGGCTTCCGAAACAAAATCCTGCGTCCGTTTACTGCTGACTTCGATACTGTCCCGGCGGTTGAAAAAACCCAGCGCCAGTTCTGCCGCCTGAGCCGCAATCTGACTGGCTAACGCCAGCTTTGCGGACATCGTAGTGTGAGTCATCATAAATCCTGATTTTTCAGTCTGAAGAAAAAATACGCGGTCATAGAATGCACCGGAATTGATGAATAAAAAATGACAACCTGCCGCTTGCCAAAACAGCGTAAAACCTTCTATATCTGTGTGCTTAACTTTTCAGCGTGATGCCGGAGAAAACCATGCCAGACGCCGCCCATTGGATCCCCTTCTTACTGATTTGTGTTGGTCTGGTGTTAACGCCCGGCCCGAACATGATTTACCTGATTTCGCGCTCGCTGTGTCAGGGCCCGAAAGCCGGATTGATTTCCCTTGGCGGCGTGGTGCTGGGTTTTCTGTTTTATATGTTGTTTGCCGCGCTCGGCATTACCGCGCTGCTGATGGCGGTGCCGTTTGCTTATGACGCACTGCGGATCGGCGGTGCAGCGTACTTGCTGTATATGGCGTGGCAGGCGGTGAAACCCGGCGGGCGCTCGCCGTTTCAGGTCAAAGATTTGCCGCGCGACAGCAACAGAAAGCTGTTTACCATGGGGCTGGTGACCAACCTGCTGAACCCGAAAGCCGCGGTGTTGTACCTGACTTTATTGCCGCAGTTTATCGTTCCAGAGCAAGGCCACGTCCTCACACAATCTCTGGTGTTGGGCATCACGCAAATCATCGTCAGCTTTACCTTCAATGCCCTTATCGCACTGTCGGCGGGATATATCGCCCTGTTTCTGGCCGGTCGCCCGTTGTGGATGGTACTTCAGCGCTGGTTTATGGGCGCCGTACTGGGCGGGCTGGCGGTGCGTATGCTGCTCGACGGTCGTAAATAGCGCCTTAAAACAGATAAAGCCGTTTCTGAAAGCGGCTTTGTTTGTGGTCATATTCAGTCCGTCACTAACGCTATATAATCCTCTGCACAACGAAAACAGAGGAATTACTTCGTGCGCGCATTTTCATCCAAATTACTGCCATCCGCTTTACTGCTCGGCCTTGCACTGAGCTTCTCGTCACAATCCGCTCTGGCCTCACGCCAGATCACCGACCAGCTCGGGCGTCAGGTGACGATCCCCGATCAGGTTGATCGCGTGGTCGTGCTGCAACACCAGACGCTTAATCTTCTGGTGCAGCTTGATGCGACCCAAGATATCGTCGGCGTGCTCAACAACTGGCAGCAGCAACTGGGCAACGGTTATGTGCGTCTCGCGCCGTCTCTGGAAAAAACGCCGGTGGTGGGCGATTTAACCAGCGTGAATCTGGAAAGCGTCGTGGCGCTGCATCCGCAGGTGGTGTTCGTCACCAACTATGCGCCGCAGGAAATGATCGACCAGATCAGCCGGACCGGCATTGCGGTCGTCGCCGTTTCTTTGCGTGATGATCCGAAAGGTGAGGAACATAAGATGAATCCGGTGCTGCCGGATGAAGATCGGGCGTATACCGAAGGTTTGAAGAAAGGGATCCAGCTGATCGGGGAAGTGGTCAACCGCCAGAAACAGGCGCAGTCATTGATCGACTATACTTTTGCTCAGCGCCAGTTAACCGGTGAACGGTTGAAAAGCATCCCGGCTGACCAGCGGATCCGCACGTATATGGCCAATCCCGACCTGACCACTTACGGTTCTGGCAAGTATACCGGGCTGATGATGGCCCATGCCGGTGCCATGAACGTGGCCGCGGCGACGGTGAAAGGCTACAAACAGGTCGCTCTGGAGCAGGTGATCGCCTGGAATCCACAGGTGATCTTTGTTCAGGACCGGTATCCGGAAGTGGTCGGGCAGATCAGCAACGATCCGAAGTGGCAGAGCATTGACGCGGTCAAAAATCATCGTGTGTATTTAATGCCGGAATACGCCAAAGCCTGGGGCTACCCGATGCCTGAAGCGCTGGCGATTGGTGAATTGTGGATGGCGAAAAAACTGTATCCGCAAAAATTCGCCGACATCGATATGCAAAAACAGGCTGACGCTTATTATCAGCGCTTCTACCGGACAGCTTTCAAACCTGCCGCAGAAGCGACGCACGCGGGGAAATAACCTCATCCCGGTGCCGTACTTTTTTGGGGTAATGTGACAAGGAGCTCTGATGACAAACTCGATCAAAGTGCTGGCTGCGGGCAGCCTGCGACGCGCGTGGGCACCGCTATGCGAAGCTTTTCAGGAACACACCGGCAGCAAGGTGGTGACCGAATTCGGCCCCGCCGGGCTGCTGCGGGAACGTATCGAACAGGGCGAAAAAGTCGATTTGTTCGCCTCGGCCAACACCGCGCATCCGCTGGCGCTGCAACAGCACGGCAAGGCGCTTGAGGTTGAAGCCTTCTGCGGGAACAGCCTGTGCGTCACGGCGCGCAAAGGGCCGGAACTGGATAAACTCAGCTGGCTGAACGTATTGCTTGATCCCCGCTTCCGGCTGGCAACATCAACACCGCAAAGCGATCCTTCCGGGGATTATGCCTGGCAGATGTTTGAGCTGATTGAACGACGTCATCCGGGTGCCGGAGAAGCATTACGCAATAAGGCGTTGCGGCTGGTCGGAGGCGAAAAATCGGTGAAAGTGCCGGAAGGAAAGCTGGCGGCTGAATGGCTGATATGTAGCGGTCAGGCCGACGTATTCATCGGTTATACCAGTTACGCCGCCCTGCTGCGGGAAAATGATGCGCTGGAGGTTTTCAATATTCCGGCGGATTACAACGTGCGGGCCAGCTATGCACTGGCAACCTGCACGGAGAAAAGCAAACCGCTGGCAGAATTTATTCTTTCAGAAACCGGCCAGCAAATTTTGCAGAATGCCGGTTTCTGCGGGAAACATTCGGTGATGCAGGAATAGAAAGGTTAGTGGTCCAGGTCACGCTCTTTGAGCGCCCGCTGGCGATCATAGTATTCATCTTCAGCGGCGATGATTTCATCAAGCAGGGAATCCACGTCCGCTTTATGCGTATCTTCGGCGAACAGGCCGGTCAGCGGCGTTTCCGGGGTCAGTTTGCCGTCTTCGTACAACGCCCAGATTTCTTTCGCGTAACGCGTTTCCAGCAACTGCGGCGCGAACTGACCATAATATTCGGTCATGTTATTCACATCGCGCTCAAACATCGATTCGGCATGGTTGTTCGCAGCGGCGTCCACCGCCTGCGGCAGGTCGATAATCACCGGCCCGTCGGCATCCATCAGCACATTAAATTCTGACAGATCGCCATGCACGATACCGGCGCAGAGCATGCGCACGATATTGCGGATCATCGTGTCAAAATCCGCGACGGCTTCTTCTTCAGTCAGAATGACATCGCTCAGACGCAGCGCCACCACGCCGTCAGCGTCAGTGATCAGCTCCATCAGCAGCACGCCATCCAGACAAATGTACGGCTGCGGCACGCGTACCCCGGCGTTCGCCAGACGGAACAACGCATCGACTTCTGCCGTTTGCCAGGACTCTTCCTGCTGCTTGCGCCCGAACTTTGACCCTTTTTGCATCGCACGCGCGTTGCGGGTGTTACGGACTTTGCGGCCTTCCTGATATTGCACGGCCTGCTTGAAGCTACGTTGCGTCGCTTCTTTATAAACTTTGGCGCAACGAATCTCTTCACCGCATAAAACGGTGTAAACGTCGGCCTCTTTGCCACTTTTCAGTCGACGGACCACATCGTCTATCAGGCCGTCATCCACCAGAGGTTGGATTCTATTTGGGATTTTCATGCAGCCTTGTACCTTATTTCAGCGCATGAGGGAATGACCTGCGCAATATTCCCTGCATTACACACCAGACACGTCGTTCGCGTCATCCTTTCTTAATCCTTATCTCTCAACTATCCTCAGGCTACAGTTTAACGTAGTGGCAGAGGAGTGGATACTTTCTGCTCGCAGGTTCTTGCCATTCTGCGATGAAAAAGTTGTCCGGCACCTGCCGGTATCGCATTAACCTCCCTCGCATTAATTTGACTTAATTATTTTGTTCACGCCTGATAATTATTTCCCATTGTAAGTAATGATGCCCGATTATTTAATTTTCATGACAACGGAACTTTTCCACTATTTTAAGCTTTTCGTGCTGTTGAGGTTGCGTTTACTTGCGGCAAAATCTGGTATACGTTCCGTTTAGAATAGGGGTGATACTGTGCGGTTAATTTCCCGTTGCAGGCCATCGTTATGAATACCATTTTAATTACCGGCGCTACAGGTTTCGTGGGCGGAGCTGTCGTTGAATATATTCTTCGTCAGCAATTAAGTTCCAAAAACCAATTATTACTTTTAGTCAGGGCTGACGATAATGCGACGGGACTCGCCAGAATTGTCGACAATTTAAAAAAGTTTGAACTGAGCGATAAACAACTTGATTCTCTTAGCGAGCTGTCAATATTAACCGGTGATTTATCTGAGCCGGAAAGTTTTATTCATGATCCACGCTTAGATAATGTTACGCATGTTATTAACTGTGCAGCGATTGCTTCCTTTGGTAATAACCCGGCGATGTGGCGGGTGAACGTTGAAGGTTCGCTGGTCTTCGCCAAACGTATGGCACAGGTGGAAAGTTTACAGCGGTTTGTCCACGTTGGCACCGCCATGGCCTCCATGCCGGACAAAGACAGCGTCTTCTATGAAGGCATGCCGGATAACGAACAGAACGAAGACCTGGTGCAATACACGGCTTCAAAGCGCGCCATCGAAAATCTGGTGCGCTCCGAATGCCCGAACCTGCCGTTTGTGGTCGCCCGTCCGTCAATCATTGTGGGTCACACGCAGTATGGTTGTCAGCCGTCGAGCAGCATTTTCTGGGTCTTCATGATGGCGATTAAACTGAAGAAATTTACCTGTACGCTCGACGATCAGGTAGATGTTATTCCGGTTGATTATTGCGCCATGGTGCTGGTGAAATTGTGCCTTGCGGCTGAACTGAACCACAGTTTCTATCATATTTCTTCCGGTGAAGAAATGTGTACACCATTCCATGAAATAGATACGTCTGTGGCAAAAGCCAATAATACATCGCGTATTATCAGTGAATATCAGCAGATCAGTTATCAGGAATTTACCGGTATCCGTAAACAGTTTAAAGACGTGCTCGGACCATGTAATGACAAGATAATTTTGCGTGCGATTAAACTTTACGGCGGCTTTGCGCAATTAAATGTGAAGTTTGATAACTCGCGCTTGCTGAATATGGGTATTCCTAAACCCGCCGCCTTCAAAAGTTATATTGATAAATGTGTTTCTTCGACCCGCGGCCAGACAATATCTGAACTGATGAGGGTTGATTTTAAATAAACCGATGCGTCTGCTTAAAACAGAAAAGGTTTAGAATACAACGACGCGACACAGGACATTGTCGCGCCGTATTTTATTATTCAGACCATGCCGTTTCTGCCATATAAACGATATCCCTCACGCTGATTCAGCCGGTCATAATAGGCTGTCACCGCCGGCAACGCCGGACGTGGCATCGGCGTCATCGACCAGCGGTTTACCGCCAGCCCGAGCGGAATATCTGCCAGCGTAAAATTATCGCCCAGTACGTACTCACCGCTGCGCTGCAATTGTTCTTCCAGCATTTGCATGTGGCGGTTCCATTCGCTGACACCCGCGTCGATCAGTGCCGGATCCTGATGCTGCGGGCTGTTGCGCGCCAGCGCCGGAAACGCATAACGCCATGAATTATTCAGCTCGCCCGCCTGCCAGTCCATCCACTGCTCCGTCAGCGCACGACGCTTAGGGTCAGAAGAAAGCAAATCCTCACGCCCCTCCCGCGCGGCCAGATAACGGCAAATCACGTTGGATTCCCACAACACAAACTCACCGTCGAGCACCACCGGCACCATTGCATTCGGGTTCAGCGCCTTAAACTCCGGCGTCTGCGTGGGCTGAAATCCCGCACCAAACTGCTCCTGCTCAAAATCCAGCCCCAGCTCAAAGCAGGTCCACAAGACTTTACGCACATTGATCGACGGTGATTTACCCAGAATCTTCAGCATGACTTCCCCTCAATGTGGAAACGATTAACGGCGGAAAAATATCCGCATTTTTGCACCGTGATACGTCGCGTCTGTTTGCGCGACAAAACCGCACTTCTCCGCCAGCCGGATTGACGCCTGATGTTCCGGTTCGATAATGCAACACAACTGACGATCAAGACTCGCTTCGGCCCAGTTCAGCACCGCCTGCGCGGCCTCAAAGGCATAACCTTTGCCATGAAATTTTGGCGAAACCACCCAGCCCATTTCCGCCATGCCGTTCAGCGAAGGCGTGATTTCACGCTGATAATCTGCCAGACCCAATTCCCCGACGAACGCGCCTTCCGCGCCGTTATGCTTTTCAAACACAATCCAGTAGCCAAAACCGAGCATCTGCCAGTGGCCGGGATAACGCAGCAAACGGCTCCAGCTGGCCTCGCGGGTGGAAGGCGTGCCGCCAATATATTTCACAACGGCCGGATCGGCCCACTGCGCGGCGATATCTTCGAAATCTTCCACACGATGGCCGCGCAAAATCAAACGTTCGGTTTCAAGAACGGGTGCCTGAGTCAGCATAATTTTCCTTTGAGTTTTTCTGATTTATTCCGATAGCCGTTAACTTAGCATTGGAATTGTTCGGTCGGAAAGAGGGGTTTGGGGCAGGAAAAGGAAATCAGACAATAATGCCGTTGCGCAGCGCCGAGGGCGTCATACCCCGCACCGATTTAAAGCGGTTACTGAAATGGCTGGTGGAACTGAAGCCACATTCCAGCGCAATCGCGGTAATCTCCATCTGGCTGTTTTTCAACAGTTGTTCCGCGCGAATCAGCCGGGCATTCATCACATACTGATGAGGTGCCATGCCCATGCTTTGTTTAAACATACGGGCAAAATGGAATTCGCTGAGTTCCGCCAGCACCGCCAGTTCCGGCAACAATAAAGATTTAGCCAGATTAGCGTGAATGTACTCTTTTACGCGGTTGAGAATATGCGGAGACAGACCGCCTCGTACCACCGGCAGCGCCCATTGCAGATGCGTGTAATTTTTGACCAGGTGCGCCATCAGCAAGTTAGCAGCGCTGCTGAGCATCAGCTGGTTACTGTTTTCCTGCCACTGGCTGCTGAGTAAAAAGTGGCGATACAGCAACGTAATCTGCGGATCTTCCTCAAACGTACGTTCTTCCACCTGAATCGAGGCCGGGCTGCGCTCCCAGGTTTGTTCCACCAGATGTCGCAAATGCTCGTCGGAACAGTACAGATGCACAAACGATAAATCGTCCCGCACATCCCAGCTCGACATGCTGTGTTTTGGCATCAGGCAAAAACGATCCGGCCCGCCGCCATTACGCCAGCCACCACGGGTTTTGTGGTAACACTCATAACCGTCGGCGACGTAAAGGCTCAGCGTGTGATGGTCCGGGCTTTCCTGCGTCACGATGTCATTTTTGTTCGACCAGGCCGCCAGCTGAATGCCGGAGCCCAGCGCCACACTGTCGTGCAGAACGGCTTTGTGCTTACGCAGCGTTTCGAATGCCTGATAAACCTTCGTCATGATGTGCACCGTGTGGAGGAAAGAAGATGCTCAGTTTACGTTTTCTGGCACAGGTTGAGCCAGATTTTGCTGCAATCTTACCGAAAAAAATGCGCAAGAATATGCAACTCACCGCAACCCGCTGAAATCGCCACGCTTCATATTCCGGCAGACTTATCTCCAGTCATTACTTTATGTGAGAGAAGTTCATGAATGTGTTTTTGTATATCTCGGTGATTGTGATCTGGGGCACCACCTGGTTTGCCATTTACCTGCAACAGGGTGATGTACCGGTGACCGTTTCGATCTTTTACCGCTTCCTGCTTGCCGCCGTGATTATGCTGGCGGCGCTGCTGGCCACCCGCCGTTTACGCCGGCTGGCGCTGAAAGATCACCTGTTTTGCGTGGTGCAGGGTTGCTGCGTTTTTTGCTTCAACTTTTACTGCTTCTATCATGCCGCCGCGTACATCACCAGCGGGCTGGAATCGGTGATTTTCTCGATGGCGGTATTATTTAACGCCTTCAACGGGATGCTGTTTTTCCGCCAGAAACTGGCACCGGCGGTCATTCCCGCAGCCCTCCTCGGGCTGGCGGGCATTGTGACCCTGTTCTGGCATGACCTGAGCGCCGCCCATATCGCGCCGGAATTACTCAAAGGCATCGGCCTCAGCCTGCTCGGCACTTACGGTTTCTCGCTCGGCAACATGATCAGCTCCCGCCATCAGCGTAACGGTCTGGACGTTCTCTCCACCAACACCTATGCGATGTTTTACGGCACGGCGGTGATGGGCGTGCTGAGCCTGATCCAGGGCGCGTCCTTCGCCATCGACCTGAGGCCGCAATATATCGGCTCGCTGGTTTATCTTTCGGTATTTGGCTCGGTGCTGGCTTTTGGCATGTATTTCACGCTGGTCGGACGCATCGGCGCGAGTCAGGCGGCTTACAGCACGCTGCTGTTCCCGCTGGTTGCACTGACAGTTTCCACGTTCTATGAAGATTATCAGTGGCATATCAACGCCGTCATCGGGCTGGCACTGATTCTGATGGGGAATCTGGTGATGTTCTGCCGCCCGTCCTGGCTGGAGATTTTTCGCCGGAAAGCGGCCTTAACGGGCTAAGACGCCTGCCAGCCGAACTGCCTGAGGATCCGGCTGACCACCTCTTTCATTTGCGCGATAGCCGGGTCACGCAGGCCGTCGCGCCGCCAGCCGAGATTCACCGCATAAGCGGGCATTTCCAGCGGCGTTTCCAGTAAACGTAAAGGGTGGAACGCCGCCAGCCGCCGCGCGGCATGCAAAGGGATAGTGGCGACCGCATCACTGCCCAGCAGTAAATACGGCAACGCGGCAAAATGCGTGGTGGACGCTTTCACCTGCCGCTTCAGCCCTTTCGCCATCAGCACTTCATCCACCATGCCGATAAATCCCCCGGACGAAATCAGCAAATGCTGACGCTGAATAAAATCCCCGAGCGTCAGGGAATCCGGCGCGAACTGAGCGTCCATCAGACTGGCGTACTGCCCTTCTCCGGCGCTCACGCTGCCCAGCGACGCCGAGGTGAAGCCGCCTGACGCAATCGCCAAATCAATCTCGCGGTTCATCAGCATATCTTCCACAATCCGGCTGTGCGTCTGGCGAAACACCACCCGCAGGCCCGGCATTTCCTCCCCGAGCAGATCGATAATCTGCTTACCGACCGCCAGCTCAAAATCATCGGACAAACCGAGGCTCAGCGAACGACCGGCAAAACCGGCGCGATCGCCGGAAACCAGCGTCAGACTCTGGCGGCACTTATCCAGCGCTTCACTGATAATCGGTTTCAGCTCATTGGCCCGCAGCGTCGGCGCAAGGCCGCGCCCGGTGCGGACGAAAAGATGATCGTCGTACAAACGCCGTAAACGCCCGAGCGCCGCGCTGGCGGCCGATTGTGTCAGCCCGAGACGCACCGCCGCCCGGCTGGCGCTGCCTTCCTCATGCAACGCTTCAAAGACTTTCAGCAGGTTGAGATCCCACTCTTCGATATGAATCTGGCGAATATCACTCATCAGTCAGGCCCGGTGGATTAATGTCAGAATTTGCCCAGAATAGAAATTCCTCCTTTCTGAGTCGAGAGTAATCTATGCCTGCTTCCATTGTTGCTGCACTGCAAATCGGTTCTTCGCCATCGGGTAAAGCCGACACCCTGCAAAATATCCTGTCGTGGGAAGAAAAAATCACGGCCTCCGGCGCTTCACTGGTGGTGATGCCGGAAGCGCTGCTCGGCGGCTATCCGAAAGGGGAAATTTTCGGCACACGCCTGGGATATCGTCTGCCGGAAGGCCGCGAGGCGTTTGCCCGCTATTTTCACAACGCGATAGACGTACCCGGCGCGGAAACCGATGCGCTGGCTGAAATGGCGACACACACCGGCGCGAGCATTGTGATTGGCGTAATCGAACGCAGCGGTTCAACGCTCTACTGTTCCTCGCTGTTCATCGAACCGGAACGCGGCCTGGTCGCAAAGCACCGAAAACTGATGCCGACCGCCACCGAAAGACTGATCTGGGGACAAGGCGATGGCTCGACGCTGCCGGTGGTCAGCGCCCGCGCAGGCCGCCTCGGCAGCGCCATCTGCTGGGAAAATCACATGCCGCTGCTGCGTATGGCGATGTATGGCAAAGGGGTGGAAATCTGGTGCGCGCCGACGGTGGATGAACGGGAAATCTGGCAATGCTCCATGCGCCATATTGCGCACGAAGGCCGCATGTTTGTGGTCAGCGCCTGTCAGGTTCAGCCGTCACCCAAAGCGCTGGGGATTGAAGTCGAAAGCTGGCCGGAAGATCGCCCGCTGATTAACGGCGGCTCCGTTATCGTCAGCCCGCTCGGCGATATTCTCGCCGGACCGCTGACCGGTGAAACCGGATTGCTGACCGCCGAAATCAACACCGACGATCTGGTCGGCGCCCGCTACGACTTCGACCCCGTCGGCCACTACGCCCGCCCCGACGTCTTCACGCTGCACGTCGATACAAGAGCAAAAGATACGGTGAAGTTTTTGGAGGAATAGGGTTTCAGAATACAGTTACCCCTCCTTAGGACTGGCCGGGAAGGCAACCTTCAGGCCAGTAAACTCTCGCCGCCAATCAGCGGGATAATTCGGGCAAGTACATCGTTAAAGACACCGTCTTCAGCAACGGCGATGAATTTAGCCTGCCGCTGACGCCAGTCCATCGTGTGGATAAGCGTTGTCGCCACCACGCACGGCGAGCTCAGGTTATTCACCGGCACCTCGGTCGGCGCACCTCTGACACTGGTGCTGACAGGCATGCAAATCACCAGCCCGGTGACCTGGTTGTAAGTCTCATGAGACAAAATCAGCGCCGGGCGATATTTGCCAATTTCCTTTCCCTTGGTAGGCTCAAAATCGAGCCAGCAAATATCCCCGCGCTTTGGTAAATACATTAATAATCAAGCTCCTTGTCAGTGGGTTCAGCTAATTCATCCGCGTGAGCAGTATACGCGCTCAAACTTGATAACAAGCTGGCCTCCGTGACCTTTTGCTTCTCGGCTTTTCGAATTTGCAGCCCTTCTTCAGAAACCTCAATGTCAACGACATCGCCTTCCTCAAATTGTGGAATTGACTTCAAATTTCCTGAAAGGCGCAACGCAATGCTGTTACCCCATTTCTGTAATGTTGCCTGAGTTCGCATGTTTCTTACCTCTCTGTATGTATCTACAAAGAGTATACATCCAAAAGTCTGCGGGTGTATTCCCCATGCAGACTTTTGCGAGCGGCCTTCCGGTTTTAGTGATGCCTTTAAAGCCGCCTCTCTAAATGATCCCCCCGTTCACTTTCAGCGTCTGGCCGTTGACCCATGCGCCGTCGGGGCCGGCGAGGAAGGAGACGACGGATGCGATGTCTTCCGGCTGGCCGAGGCGTTCGAGAGGGGCGGCTTTGGCGATATTTTCAATAAGCTGATCGGATTTACCGTTGAGGAACAAATCCGTCGCCGTCGGGCCGGGTGCGACGGTGTTGACGGTGATCTGGCGGCCACGCATTTCTTTGGTCAGTACGCGGCTCAGCGCTTCGACGGCGGCTTTGGTCGCAGCATAAACGCCGTAGGTTGGCTGATACAGACCCACCACGGTGGAGGAGAAATTGATAATACGCCCGCCGTTGTGAAGGTGTTTTGCCGCTTCACGCAGGGTGTTAAACGTGCCTTTCAGGTTGATGTCGATCAGGCGGTCGAACGCCGCATCGTCGGTGTCGGCGACAGCGGAAAGCGTCATGATCCCGGCATTATTCACCAGCACATCCACACCGCCAAAGGCCTGCTGTGCGCTGGCAAACATACGGCTGACCGCGGCGCCATCACTGACATCGGCCTGCGCGGCGATGGCCTTTCCCCCTGCCTGTTCAATTTTACTCACCACGGCGTCGGCTTGTGCCTCTCCGCGTGAATAGTTCACGATAACCGTGAAACCGTCCAGCGCCAGACGTTCAGCGATGGCCGCGCCGATACCGCGTGATGCGCCGGTGACCAGCGCGACTTTATTTTGGGTCGGATTTTGAGTCGGAGAAGTCATGATGTTTTCCTCAGGGTCTGTTGAAGTATGGCGACAGACAAAGAGTAGTGGATTGACGCTGCCGGATAATTACCCGATATTCGTTATCACTATCCGGTATAGGCGAACAATCATGGATAAACTCGACAGTATGCGGTTGTTTACCCGCGTGGTAGAACTGCGCAGTTTTACGCAAGCCGCGCAGGATCTGAACCTGAAACGTTCGACGGTAACCGACGCCATTAAGCAGCTGGAAGTACGGCTGAAGGTTCGTTTGCTGCAACGCACAACCCGCCATGTCAGCCCGACGCTGGACGGCGAGGCGTATTATCAGCGCTGTCTGCGCATTCTGGCCGACGTGGAAGATGCCGAGATGGATTTCGCCGGTGCGCAGCCCAAAGGGTTGTTGCGGGTGGACGCCCACGGTTCGCTGGCGCGGCATTTTCTTTTGCCCGGCCTGCCGGATTTTCTGGCGCAATATCCTGAGATCGAATTTTATCTGAGCGAAGGTGACCGGTTCGTCGATCTGGTTCGTGAAGGTATCGACTGCGTGATCCGCGCGGGCGAACTGAAAGACAGCGATATGGTGGCGCGTCCGCTGGGAACGCTGTCGGAAATCACCTGCGCCAGCCCGGCGTATCTTGCGCGTTTTGGTACACCGAAAACGCCGGACGATCTCGTTAATCACCGGATGATTGGCTACCGTTCAAGCGCGACCGGCGGCCTGTTGCCGCTGATTTTTCATCAGAACGGGAAAGCGCGGGAAGTGATGTTGCCGACCAGTTTGTCGGTTAACGGTGCGGAAAGTATGAAGGAAGCGGCGCGGCGCGGAATGGGCATTATGCAGGTACCACATTACGGGTTAACCGACGATCTGGCGCAGGGCACGCTGGTGCAAATTCTGGCGGATTTCCCGGTCGGTGCGTTGCCGGTCGCGCTGCTTTATCCGCGTAACCGTCAGCTTTCGCCCCGCGTGCGGGTGTTTATTGACTGGATGGTGAAGGAGTTTGCGCGGCGCAGCCCGCCGCACACTACAGCGTTACACCCTGCTGTCTGAGCTGGCCGATATCCTGCAACGGCGGCGCGCCAAACGAACGGCGGTATTCCCGGTTAAACTGCGACGGGCTTTCGTAGCCTACGCGAAATGCCGCGGTCGCCGCGTCGATATTGCCGCTCAGCAGCAGGCGGCGCGCTTCCAGTAAACGGATCTGTTTCTGGTATTGCAGCGGGCTCATGACCGTCAGCGCCTTGAAACGGTGATGCAGATTCGAGACGCTCATTCCGACAATTTTTGCCAGTTCATCCATCCGCAGCGGGTGCGCGAAATTGGCTTTGATCCACACAATCGCCTCGCTCACGCCTTTCCCCTGATAATACGACAGCAGATGCTGATAAAAATGGCCGCCTTCCGGTGCGGTGATCAGCCGGTAGAAAATCTCTTTTTTCACCAGTTGCCCGAGCGCCTGTAAATCCTGCGGAATATCCAGCATGGCGACCAGGCGCAAAAAGGCATCGGCCAGACAGTCATCGGATTTTGCCACGTACGTGACGCCCCCGGATCGCGCAGCCGGGAGCGGATCGAGCTGCATATCGATCATCAGATCGGCCATTTCTTTCAGATCCAGATCGATACGGATCCCCAGATACGGCGTTTCTTCCGTCGCCTGCGTCACCTGCCCGGAAACCGGCATATCAATCGCCGAAAGCAGATAACTGCCCGCGCCATACTCCACCACTTCCGCGCCGATCAGCACCTTTTTCTGGCCCTGTAAAATCAGGCACATCGACGGAGAAAGCATGCCTTTGTTAAGCGCCGTCGGATGTGTGAAACGGATAAATGACAGCCACGGCAGCGCCGTCGGACAGGAATTTTCATCCGGCGGCAGGGCTGAAAAGGCGCGCAAAACACGCGCGCTCAGGGACGTCAGGGGGCTCATACCATCCTCACTCATCGTCTATCAGGGTCTTCGGCTCAAGATACGCTTCCAGCCCGTAAGTACCAAATTCACGGCCCAGACCCGACTGTTTGAAGCCGCCAAACGGCGCGTCCGGCGCATCGTACATGCCATTAACGAACACCCGCCCGGCGATAATTTGCGACGCCACGCTGCGCGCCTGCTGGCGATCTTCGCCGCTGACATATGCCTGCAAGCCGTAAACCGTGTCGTTCGCCATGCTGACCGCTTCCTCAATGCTGCGGTAGGTCAGCACCGAAATCACCGGCCCGAAAATCTCTTCGCGGGCGATGGTCATCTGCGGCGTGACGTTCGCAAACACCGTCGGTTTCACAAAATAACCGTGGCGAAGCCCGTCCGGCCGCCCTTCGCCGCCGCACACCAGCTCCGCGCCTTCTTCAATGCCCAGACGGATATAATTCTGCACGCGGTCGTACTGTTTTGCCGTCACCAGCGGGCCGATTTGCGTATCCGCCTGCTGCGGGTCGCCCACCTTGACATTCGCCACCGCGCGCACCAGATGCGCTTTCACTTCTTGCAGCCGTTCTTCCGGGACCAGCAAGCGGGTACCGGCAATGCATGCCTGGCCGTTATTCATCGTGCCAACCGCCAGCGCCAGCGGAATGGCTTTTTCGAGATCAACATCCGGCAGAAGAATGTTAGGCGATTTGCCGCCGAGTTCCAGCGTCACGCGTTTCAGGGTGTCCACCGCGCCGCGGGCAATCGCTTTGCCCACCGCCGTCGAACCGGTAAAGGAGATTTTCGCGATATCAGGGTGACGGGTAATTTCTGCGCCGACCACGTCGCCGCGTCCGGTGACAATATTAAACACGCCCGCCGGTAAACCTGCGGCGTGCAGGCACTCTGTCAGCAACTGCGTCTGGCCCGCGCTCAGCTCGCTGGGCTTGATCACCACGGTGCTGCCCGCCGCCAGCGCCGTCGCCATTTTGTTGCAGATAAAACCGTAGTTGGCGTTCCACGGCGTGATCAGCCCGACGACGCCCAGCGGTTCCATCACCACTTTTGCATTGCCAATCTGGCGGACAAATTCATACTCTTTGAGCAGTTTTATCGCCTGCAAAAATGCGCCGGACGCCCGCGCTACGGTGCCGCGCACCATCGCCAGCGAGCCGCCATATTCGGCGCTCATCACCGCTTCCAGCGCGTCCGCCCGCGCCAGTACCGCGTCGTGCAGCTGCTGTAAATACTGAATGCGCTGCGGTTTGCTGGTCCGTGAGAAATCAACGTAAGCCGCTTTTGCGGCAGCGATCGCCTGGCGGGTATCAGTTTCATCGGCCAGACGAACCTGCGCCGCAACCTGTTCAGTCACCGGATTGATCAGGTCCATCACTTCGGTGCCGTGCGGGGTGACGAACTCGCCGTTAATATAGATTTGATTAATCTGTTTCATGAATGCCTCCGGTTTGTGAGTCTTCATGCTAAGACCGGCGGGCAAAAGGGAGATAGACCAATACTGCCTGAGGATTGCCTGATCCTGCTGGCCGGGAGTATGTTAGAAATCTATCGATTGGGAGAAACCGATGACCACACCTGCTGTATTACTGCATATCGGCCACGAAGAGACGCAAATTGTCGTCAGAAATTCCGGGGCTGAGGACAAGATTTTGCCGCTAACGCTGGGCTCACAGCTGACGTCCGTGGGCTATTTCCGCCACACGCCGCCCACGCCGGATGAAATGGAAACCGCCATTATGGTGGTGGAAGATGAAATTATTCGTATCCGGTATGACATTCCCGCAGGCGCGGCGCTGTTCAGCACGGACAACGATATCCGCGCGCTGGCACGCATTGCCGGTGTGGCAGAAAACGAGGTGATGACGCTGTCGCTCGACGCCGTCGAACGGACATTTGACCGGCTGGCGCTGGTCATTAACGGACGCCCTGCGCACTTTGAAGGGTTGCCGGACGGCAATGATTTCGCGGCCACATTGCTGATTTTGCGCGAGTTCATGCACCATCTGCAATTTGCAGAAATCACCGTGCAGGGAACGAAATTTGAGATGTAAGCAGAAAGAGTAACAGCCTCATGCGAGGCTGTTATTTTGAGTAACTCAGATTCAGGCCAACGTATTTTTCAGCTGCGCAGGGTCCGATTCCAGCAACACCAGACCGCTGAGATCCGGCAGCGACTGATGCGCCAGATAATCCCGGAACGAGATGCGCGGCGCATCGTTTTGCCATGCGGATTGCAACTTGCCGAGCAAATCCGTGGTTTTGGACGTTTCCACCGGCGTCGTCGTGTCAGATTCCAGCCAGCCTTTCACATACTTCTGAATATGCGTTGAGGTGCTGGCCGACTGATCCACAGACGCACTCACCAGCGCCCCTTTGTGGTACTGCACAGACGTCGTGCTTTCGGCTTTATCATCAATCTGATAGTAGAGATAATTTTGCGAATCCCGGTCACTGGTCAGGTTCAGCTGAAGCCCCGGCGTTAATGACTTGTGGAAGCTTGCGACCAGATGCGATTGCTGCTTCTGCGTAATATTGCGGTTCTGCGTGCTGTCGCCGGTGATTGTGCTGGCCTGCGAAACCTGATAGGAGAAAGTATCCACTTCGTCAGGGCGCATCGGATTGGTTTTATCCGTCGGCGTCTGCGTGACTGACGCCGTAAAATCTGCCAGCCCGGTCATCATGTTTTTATCGGTTTTGGTCAGCGAGAAGTGAACCGGTTCCGGGCCGCTGCTCTTGTAGGTCGTCGCCGACGCGCCGTAATTGCTGTTAAGCGCAGTAAATGCATCTTTGAACATGTCCAGCAGCGATGAGTCCGCATTCCCCCGCGAACCTGCACTACTGAACTGCTTCAGATACTGATTCAGCGCCTGTTTTTGCTGTGACTCTGTGCCGAGAAGCGCACGTTTACTCATGTCCACGCTGATATTCACCGTGCCAAGCGCTCCGGTTGATTTCACCGAACGCGTGCTGGCGTCGGCGTGGAAATCGAGCGTTTGGGCATTGTTCGTGCCCAACGTAGCGTGCAAATCAACGGAAGACAGCACCGACGTATCGAATTGAGTTAATCCGCTCAGATCGAGCTTTGGCGGTTGCGCGGTCAGGCCGTCAATGGCTTTCTGAAAACCGTCGGCCAGACCGGCCAGCGCAGTGCGGTCGGCCTTACTGAGCGTACCTTTTGTGACGCTCACCTGCACGCCCAGACCATCGTCATCGCTGCCCAGCGTGATATCCACCAGCGCGCCGCTGGCCGTTTTCACGCTCAGGGTGATCTGATTATCCGCTTTGGTATGAAGTTGCGACTGAGCGCTGCTGACTGAGGAAGCCGGACCCGCCGTCTGCTTTAGGACAGATTGCGAATAACTGCCCGCCTCCGTGGTAAAGCGTTCCAGCACCGCCGCCCCCAGTCCGGCGAAACGCGCCGCATTGCCTGCGGAATTGAAATTTCCCGCCAGCCTCGAGGAGATAAGATCGGCAGAAGCATTTTCCCACACCAGTGCCGGTTTGGTGATGGCGTAAACAGGCGTGCTGCTGGTCGCCTGCCCGATCGTGACGGAAGTCGACTGCGTCGCCGATGCCTGCTGGCTGGCGACGGCAGTCACGGTTGCCGTGGTTTTGGTGGCGGCCAGCAGCGTATTGACTGACTGGTTGCCCGTTGCGGAAATGGTTGTCATCCCGATAGTTCCCTTGTTTTTGCGCCATAGCGCCAGTGGATACCCTGATCCTTCTGATGCTATTTTCGGCAAAACCACAGGAAACTTTAAGGATATGTAAAAGTCTGTTTCTGAAAAGCGGGCCACGACGCCCGGCGCTCTGTTATTCCAGCGGACCACCCAGAATGGTTTCGCACATGCCGGAAAGAATGCGTTCGCCCGTTTCTGTTTTCAGATCTTCATACCACTGGCCAGTGACCGCCATGTCTTTGCCGTGCGTCACGTCGCAGCGTTTGCGCGCTTTCAACACCAGATCTTTCACACGATACGCTCGTTTTTCCTGATAGCGCAGCAGCGCGTCTTCAATGCCTAACGAGTTGGTTTGCAATACATTGGCCAGCACCACGGCGTCTTCCATTGCCGCGCATCCGCCCTGACCGATATCCGGCGTCGTGCTGTGGCCGGAATCGCCCAGCAACGCTATCCGCCCTTTAACCAGTTGCATAAACGGTTCGATATCGTGGATTTCAATCCGGTTGGTGGTGTCGGGATTAATCAGGCTAATCAGTTTCTGCACCGGTTCTGCCCAGCCGGCAAAATAGCGCTGTAAATCGTCGCGCACCGTGGCGCGGTCTTCCGGCAGGCCTTTAGGCAGCGGAACGTCAAAGAAAAAGTAGAAACGGTTGTCGCTTACCGGCATCAGCGAAACACGCTTACCTTCACCCACGAATGTCGTCCACTGATCGGCAGGCGCGATACTTTCATCGATTTCCACCAGCCCGTTCCAGTTAACATAACCGGCATAACGGCGCTCGGTGGCGTAGCCCAGAACGTGCTGGCGGATAACAGAATGCGTGCCGTCGGCGGCAATCAGCACATCGCCGGTCGCGGATGTTCCGTCGTCAAACCAGGCAGTCACGCTGTCTGCGGACTCCTCAACGTGCGTAACGCGTTTGCCAAACTGCACCTTGTCGCGGCCATAGGTATCGAGCAGCATCGACTGAAGCTCCGCGCGCGCTACCGGATACGGCTGCTCACCGACGCTCTGAATCAGCGGATCCATCGAGAAGCGCGTCATTGTCTGGCCTTGCTGATAATCTTTGTACGCCATAAAACGCATCTGGCCGCCCAGCTTGCGCAACGGCTCTTTCATCCCGAGATAATTCAGGCATTTCACGCCGTTCGGCCAGATAGAAATCGCCGCGCCCACCGGTTTGATCTCTTTCACCGCCTCGTATACTGCCGTTTCGATGCCAAAACGCTTCAGCGCAATCGCCGCACATGTCCCGCCAATACCGCCACCAATCACGATCGCTTTCATATTTTTCTCCTTGAAGTCTCACAAGGAAAAAGCAATTTCTGTACCAGAAAGCGGATTTGCGCAATAAGCCTTGTATACAATATTAAGGCAAATGAGCATACGCCACAGAACGGCCCGGATGCGCTAAAACAAGGCGAAATAACCGGGAAATGAGCCAGTCTGGTGCGTGAGCGCGAAGGTTGATACTCTTCTGGCTATTCAGATTTCAAATACCACAACCAGAAGTAGTGATGAAATGAATCGCTATCCCATGTTCAGCCCGCAACAGTTACTCAGTTTTGTGGCCGTCTGCGAAACAGGTAGTTTTACCCGCGCCGCCGACCGCGTTTATCTTTCGCAATCGACGGTCAGCCAGCAGGTCCGGCGGCTCGAAGAAGCGCTGGGTAAACCGTTGCTCGAGCGCACGTCGCATCAGGTTCAGCTCACCGAAGAAGGCGAACGGCTGCTCGGCTATGCGCGGCGGATTATCGCGCTCAACGGCGAGGCGCACGACGCGCTGAGCGATCAGTGGCCGGACGGCATTGTGCGTCTCGGCGTGCCGGAAGATTTTGCGGCTGCCACCACCTCTTTGCTGGCGCAGTTTTGCCGTGAACATCCGCATATCCGGCTGGATGTGACCAGCGGCCTGAGCCACGAACTGCGCCGCGCGTGGCAGCAGGACATGCTGGATATTATTCTGGTGAAACAGCTGACCGGCGAGAAAGCCAATGCGTCGCGCCCCGAGCCGATGCTGTGGCTCGACAGCGCCGGGTTTCCCGCTTTTGAGCGCGACCCGGTGCCGCTGGTGCTGTTCCCGCTCAACGGTTTGTATCGCGAAGAATTGTGCCAGGCGCTGGACGCCATCGGGCGCAGCTGGCGGATCAGTTACAGCAGCGCCAGCCTCGCTGCGCTGGTCGCCGCAAGCGCCGCCGGGCTGGGCGTCACGCTGCTGCCCGCCAGCTGTGTCACGCCGGAACACCGTATTCTCGGCGCAGATAGCGGCTTACCCACCGTGGATAACGTCGAGCTGGCGCTGTTTTACCGCCCGGATGCCACGACGGCGCAAATCGCGCTGGCGGGAAAATTGCGCGACTTTTGCCAGCTCAGCTGAGCATTGCGTTTCCCACTGACAGGCAGTGGGAAATATCGCAGCCGGAACCGGAGAGATCTTTTAGGGTGAAGAGAAAAGCAGCATCCTCTGAGCATCATGAATAAGGAATTCGACGTGCAAAACCCTCAGCAACAAAGCCGCAGAAACTTTCTCTCAAACAGCGCAAAAGTCACGGCCACCGGTGCCCTGCTGGCCTCCGGCATGGCGTCTGCTTCCACCGTACGCACCGGTCAGAACATTGAAACATGCGACGATCCCCGTCAGGCAACGATGATTTCTGCCACGCACTACCAGCTGCGGAATGTCCGGCTGGAAGAAGGTTTCGAGCGTGAAGGTGAGATGGTAATTGGCACGCAAACCGGCCTGTACAATCTCGATATCAATAACGGCAAAATTGTGGCGATTCAGCCCGCGAAAGATGCCCCGGCCAGCACGTTACCGGCCTTTGACGCTAAAGGGCTGCTTCTTCTGCCCGCCACGCGCGATATGCATATCCACCTCGACAAAACCTTTTATGGCGGCAAATGGGAAGCGCCGCGCCCGCGTAAAGGCAAAACCATCATGGATATGATTGCCCGCGAGCAGGTGCTGATCCCGAAACTACTGCCGACGTCGGTCGAACACGCCGAAGCGATTATCGGGTTGCTGCATTCCAAAGGCACCACGGTGGCGCGCAGCCACTGCAATATCGACCCGGTCAGCGGCCTGAAAAGTCTCGAACACCTGAAAATCGCGCTGGAAAAACATCAGCAGGATTTCAGCTGTGAGATTGTGGCGTTTCCTCAACACGGTTTGCTGCATTCGAAAGTGGACGGCCTGATGCGCGAAGCGATGCAAATGGGCGTGCAGTACGTCGGCGGATTGGATCCGACCAATGTTGACGGCGCAATGGAAAAGTCGCTGGACGCGATGTTCCAGATTGCGCTCGACACAAATAAAGGCGTGGATATTCATCTGCATGAAACGACGCCCGCCGGGATCGCCGCAGTGAAATACATGATTAAGACCGTGGAGAAAAACCCGCAACTGAAAGGTAAAGTGACGCTCAGCCACGGTTTTGCGCTGGCCATGATGCAGGGCGCAGAGCTGGATGACGTGATCGCCGGGCTGTCTGAGCAGCAGTTCACCGTGGCTTCCACCATTCCGCTCGGCAAACTGAACATGCCGCTGCCGCAGCTGAGCCAGAAAGGCGTATTCGTCATGACCGGCACCGACAGCGTGATCGACCACTGGTCACCGTTCGGCACCGGCAGCATGCTGGAAAAAGCCAGCCTGTACGCCCAGCTCTACGGCAATTCCGACGAATTCGGCCTGACCCGCTCCCTCGCCATCGCCACCGGCAATGTCCTGCCACTCGATGATGCCGGGAAACGCCAGTGGCCCGCACTCAACGACAACGCCGAAATGATCCTGGTCGACGCCAGTTGTTCAGCCGAAGCAGTCGCGCGGGTGTCCGACGTGAAAGCGACATTCCATCAGGGAAGACTGGTGTTTGGCGCGGTAGAGAAGGTGTAAGGGTTCAGGCTTAAAATATTGGACAGGCATAACTCTTTAAAGCGTTGATTTTAAAAATCTAATATTAAGAGATTATGCCTGTTTAAAGATTTTGATAAACACTGTCACTCATTGACTAATGTGATTTCGATCCTATTGATTCCTTTTCCTTTATTTTTCCTCGAGAGTTTTATCACTCCGATATCCTGCGTGTTGCCGACATGAGTTCCGCAACAAGGCATTATTATATCTGCACAGACCCATAGCCTCAGGCCATTATGTGTCTTGAACGTAATAGGTTGGTTTATATCAATGAAGTCATTAACCTGGGACTCAAGACTGATCAGCCCCTCTGCCGATAAATTAGCTGAAAGCTTATAATCCGTACGGTCTTTTTCATGACTCACAAATGATCCCTCAACAGATATAAATTCCGGGCTTTGACTAATGAAGTGTTCCACCAGATGACTTGCTGCATGGAGTTTCATTATCTTACGCCTTTTAAGAAAATCAATATTTCCATGAACATCTTGTCCTACCGTAAGCCCCTGAATATCTAAATAATGTCTTATCGGTGCATGCATGCTAAGTTTTTCATGTTCTTCAGATTCAACAGTCACATTGTTTACGGACTTACCGTTTATTTCACCTGAATCACATTGCTGATTACCTGATAGCGGATAGAATAAGGTACGATCAAGAATAATATAGTCATCACCAATAAAAACGATACTTGCAGTAAAATCCGATTCCTCAGGTCTTTCATCAAATAATCTTTGAGTATTATGCATTTTCAAGTCCTTTTTATAGTGAATAAAAAAATGGGATGAGGAATGGGACTAAAACCGTAATAATCCCCCCCGACAAGAGTGCAACAGGGACATATGCCATACCACAGTGTTTTTCTATAACAGGAAGTGTCACGTCCATTGCAGTGGCTCCTGCAACACCAATGGCAACATTTCCGTTGCCAATTCTTGATAGTGTAGGGATAAGTAACAAGGCAATAGCCTCACGAAATAAATCACATAAAAACGCAACAGACCCAAGAAGAGGATTATTCATTTTAGTAAAAAGTATGCCGGACAAAGTGTACCAACCAAATCCGGAACTGACGGCAAGACTGTGAGACAATGATAGCGGAAGGAACATTGATACCATCGCAGCTCCCGCATAAGATGCTGTGATCGTCAAAAATGTCATATATATATTGTTTTTATTGAAAAATATATCTCTCATTTTCAGACCTGAAGATGACAGTTTTATTCCAATGAAAAATATCAACAAATAAAGAAGAACTGATATGAGAAGGTCATAATCAGCATTCGGAATGACATTGCTGTAAGCAATGACAAATCCTAATACCACTAATCCACCTAACATTAATGGATCTTTAATATACCCCATGATGTCAAACGCAGCCTGGGCATGATCCTCCTTAACATCTACGGCTTTCAAAGCTTCTGTTTTCCAGTGAAATATTTTAAGCACAACTGCAATTGAAACTGAAGATGCAGTAGCTATACTTATAGCATTAAATCCAACAGCAGCCATTTTACTTAAAATGCCCGGAATAAAGCCAACCGTTACCCCCATGAAGATAAGTAGCAGATTTAAAGAAATATTTGATAATTTATTGATAACAGACATTTTTAGACGTGGGATAAAACTCTTAATCTTATACCCCAAAACGAACGAGATAAATATAGGCAATAAATTAGAAAGTGCGATATTCATTGTGTTCTTAATCCATATTACAAGTTGAAAGAATATCGTTTAACTTTTCAGCTCTGCGAATCAATTTTATTTTATGTTCACAAGTAATCATCAACTCTGCGGGTTTGCACCTGAGATTAAAATTTGAACTCATCGAAAACCCATAAGCGCCCACATCTTTAATGCAAAGCAAATCCCCCACACATGTTTCCGGTAATTGTCTTTCTCGGGCGAACATGTCCCCCGACTGACATAAATAACCGGCAATGTCATAGGTTTTCAACGTGTGATGACATGAAGAAAGGTTAGTAATATCATGCCAGGCATTATAGTAAAAACACCGGGGAAAATGATTATAACCCGTATCCAGCCCAATATAGGACCGCATTTCATTATTTTTGACAGAACATACTCTTGTTAATAATACTGCGGAATCAGCAACGATATAACGCCCTGGCTCTATAATAAAGAGTACTTCATCGTTTATGTTTTGTTTTTGACGTTCATCAGTTAAGCAATCATAGACATAATTGATATCGTATTCTGCATGATTCTCGTAATCGAAACCAAAGCCGCCGCCGAAATTCAGAATTCTTATGGAGGGAATTCTTTTAGAAAGCGCTATCAATGCACGTGCATTTTCAACATATATTTCTGCTGACATATCACCTGACCCGGTGTGAGAGTGCAAGCCGATTATATCTACATTTTGTTCAGCGCAAAGTTTCATGGCAACACCAATTTCGGAGGGAAAAATTCCAAACTTTGACATAATACCATTCGTTACAACCGAATCGGAATGCCCGGAACCAATTCCGGTATTGATTCTGATTATAACTTCACTGCCAGGGAAATTATTACATACTAATTTTATCGCATCCAGAGATCCCAGCGTAATGTTGACCCGTTTATTAAATGCATACTGTATTTCATCCAGCGTAAGACAGTCTGCATTATAGAAAATTTCTTTTGAATCAGCTCCACATATCATCGCAAGTTCTATTTCTTCTATGGAGCAGGCATCCATGCCAAACCCATTACGGTTAATCGTGCTAACTATAATCGGATTTTCGTTAGCCTTCATGGCATAAAGTAACTTAAACTTATCATCAGAAATAATTGAAGTTAGGCTATTCATTCTCTCGATAAGGCGCTCTTCTTCATAAACATAAACAGGCGTACCGTATTCCTTAGCAATAAGAATTAGATTTTCAGAATCCGACATATTCAAATTCCTTTTAGTTGTAATTTTGATAAGTATCTTTCCCCAGAATCTGGTGAAAGACAGATTATCTTTTCCATATTGTTTTTTGATTTCAGTTTCACTGCTGCTGCTACAATTGCTCCGCTGGATAAACCGATATCTATACCCTCTTTTTCTCTGAGTATATTGCATGTTGAGAAAGCAAGTTCATCCGTGACAGGTATAACTTCATTTGCAGCATTTTTGCTGAGAATACCCGGGATAAAGTTAGAACCAATCCCTTCAATTTTCCAGGGCAAGGGGGAGTACTTATTACCGCAAAAGAAAGATTCAAATATTGATCCCACAGGGTCTGCCACAACAAAAATGGCTCGACTTCCCCGCTCGACAAAATACTTTTTTATTCCCATTAATGTCCCACCAGAGCCAACACCGCAAACAACAGCATCTATATCTTGGCCACCTTGCAGCCAGATCTCCGGAGCTGTTGTTTTGTAATGGGCATCAATATTTGAATAATTATTGAATTGATTGCAGAAATATCGCCCATGGCCTTTAGAATATTCATTTGCAACATTGAGATAATTTTTTTTCGAAGCGTATGGCTCTTCGGAATCCATAATAATAACGTTGGCGCCATAAAATTTCAGCAGGTCTAATTTCTCTTTACTTATGCGTTCATGGGTAAAAATCGTTACCTTATATCCTGTTAAACGGCCAATCCAGGCAATACCAATTCCCGTATTTCCTGATGTTGCCTCAACAAGTTCCATACCAGGAAAAATACTTCCACGTCTTTCAGCATTCTCTATGATTTCTAACGCAACCCGGTCCTTAATCGAACCACCGGGATTGTAAGATTCTAATTTAATGCGAATATCACAAAGTGGATATTCATTTTCTAAAATGCGTATCATCGGTGTATTACCGATAAGCTTTAATAAATTATGTGTTCTGCGATCATCCTTTATATCTAGCATAGCAATCTCTCCTTGCGTATCTGCCGCTAAATATATAAATAGATTGCATTGACCGGTCAATGTTTTGAAAAAGCCCCATTTTACGAGATGGCAGATTTAAAACCTTTCCATTCGTATGGTTACTTTTATTTTTATTGTCAAAAAAGATTAAATTAGAATTATATCCTGTTAATTTCACTTAAATAGATAAAAATAACTTTAATATATTCAGCTACTGCTATAAGAATTACTAATAATCATGGGTAAGTTGTCTGATACCACGTTCAGTAACCCTATAATAATAAAGAATAAAATTAAAGTATTTAAAAGAGATATTTAATTATCCGCATATCATAAATATGATAGATAATTTTAAGACAGCAAAAAGCCCCTTTCGGGGCTTTTTTAATTCCTGACATGAATGCCCGAAGGCACAAAATCAGAACGGGATATCGTCGTCGAAATCCATTGGGGGTTCGTTGCTCTGTGCTGGCGCGTTGTTTTGCGCAGCCGGACGAGCCTGCTGGCCGCCGCTGAACTGGTTGCCGCCTTGTGGCTGCTGAGGCTGACCCCAACCGCCCTGCTGGCCGCCACCTGCTGATGCCTGACCGCCACCTGCAGGTGCGCCGCCGCCGGTACGGCCGCCGAGCATTTGCATGGTGCCGCCCACGTTAACAACGACTTCGGTGGTGTATTTTTCTACGCCAGCCTGATCGGTCCATTTACGGGTTTGCAGTGCACCTTCGATGTAAACCTGTGAACCCTTTTTCAGGTATTCACCGGCAACTTCGGCTAATTTGCCGAACAGCACAACGCGGTGCCATTCTGTTTTCTCTTTCTGCTCGCCGGTGGCTTTGTCACGCCAGCTTTCGGAGGTTGCCAGCGTCATGTTGGCAACGGCGCCGCCGTTTGGCATGTAGCGGATTTCTGGATCTTGTCCGAGATTACCGACGAGAATAACTTTGTTTACGCCTCTGCTGGCCATGTGGATTCTCCTGATGATGTATGTCGTGGCTGAAACCACAGTTTGAGATGTGAAAGACTCACTTCGTATCATTATAACCACAAAACGCCGCCGTCATAACCACAAAACACAGCCGGGCTCGAACGGATGTTCTTCGCCGGGACATTCATTCCATAATGCTCAGTAAATGATCGCCTGTTACATCGAGTACTGGATATACATTCAGGTTTTGGGGTGGCATGGGCTGTGATTTGTGTCATAATTGCGCGTTACGTTCTTCTCTGTGCCTGATTCGCTGACCGGCGCGATGCCACACTTTCCGACGGTCACCGGCACGGTGAGCTATCAAGTTAATCCGGGAATGATGAATGGATAAGATCGAAGTTCGGGGCGCACGCACCCATAATCTCAAGAATATCAACCTGATTATCCCGCGCGACAAACTGATTGTTGTCACCGGCTTATCCGGTTCAGGCAAGTCCTCTCTGGCGTTCGATACGCTGTACGCCGAAGGCCAGCGCCGCTACGTCGAGTCGCTGTCTGCCTATGCACGCCAATTTTTATCCTTAATGGAAAAACCGGACGTCGACCATATTGAAGGTCTGTCTCCGGCTATTTCGATTGAGCAAAAATCTACATCGCATAACCCGCGTTCCACCGTCGGGACGATTACCGAAATCCACGACTACCTGCGTCTGCTGTTTGCCCGCGTGGGCGAGCCGCGCTGCCCGGACCACAATATTCCGCTGTCCGCGCAGACCGTCAGTCAGATGGTGGATAACGTGCTCGCGCAGCCGGAAGGCCAGCGCCTGATGCTGCTCGCGACGATCGTGAAAGACCGTAAAGGCGAGCACACCAAAACGCTGGAAAATCTGGCATCACAAGGCTATATCCGTGCGCGTATCGACGGCGAAGTTTGTGATTTGTCGGATCCGCCGAAGCTGGAATTGCAGAAAAAACACACCATTGAAGTGGTCGTTGACCGCTTTAAAGTGCGTGATGATCTGGCGCAGCGCCTCGCGGAATCCTTCGAAACCGCGCTGGAATTGTCCGGCGGTACGGCGGTGGTCGCCGATATGGATGACCCGAAAGCCGACGAAATGCTGTTCTCTGCCAACTTCGCCTGCCCGGTGTGTGGCTACAGCATGCGCGAGCTCGAACCGCGGATGTTCTCGTTCAACAACCCGGCGGGTGCCTGCCCGACCTGCGATGGTTTGGGCGTGCAGCAGTTCTTCGATCCGGATCGCGTGGTGCAAAACCCTGAGCTTTCCCTGGCTGGTGGCGCCATCCGCGGCTGGGATCGCCGTAACTTCTATTACTTCCAGATGCTGCGCTCACTGGGCGAGCATTACGATTTCGATGTGGAAGCGCCGTTTAACGAACTGAGCAGCGACGTGCGCCATGCAATCCTGCACGGTTCCGGCAAAACCACCATTGAATTCAAATACATCAACGATCGCGGTGACACATCAATCCGCCGCCATCCGTTCGAAGGTGTGCTGCACAACATGGAACGCCGTTATAAAGAAACGGAATCCAGCGCCGTGCGCGAAGAGCTGTCGAAATATATCAGCAACCGCCCTTGTACATCCTGTAAAGGCACGCGTCTGCGCGAAGAAGCGCGTAACGTGTTTGTCGAAGAAACCACGCTGCCGGAAATCTCTGATTTCAGCATCGGCCATGCGATGGATTTCTTCCGCAACATGAAACTCAGCGGCCAGCGCGCAAAAATCGCTGAGAAAGTGCTGAAAGAAATCGGCGATCGCCTGAAATTCCTGGTGAACGTCGGGCTGAACTACCTCTCGCTGTCCCGTTCTGCCGAAACGCTGTCCGGCGGCGAAGCCCAGCGTATCCGTCTGGCGAGCCAGATTGGTGCCGGTCTGGTGGGCGTGATGTACGTGCTGGATGAACCGTCCATCGGACTGCATCAGCGCGACAATGAACGTCTGCTGGAAACTCTGATCCACCTGCGTGATCTCGGCAATACGGTCATCGTGGTAGAACACGACGAAGACGCAATCCGCGCCGCCGACCATATTATCGATATCGGCCCTGGCGCAGGCGTCCACGGCGGTGAAGTGGTTGCAGAAGGCACCGCAGAAGACATCATGGCGAACGAAGAATCGCTGACCGGCCAGTTCCTCAGCGGTAAACGTGAGATTTCTGTGCCTGCGCAACGTGTGCCTGCGGACGCAACGAAAGTGCTGAAACTGTCCGGCGCGAAAGGCAATAACCTGAAAGATGTCACGCTGACGCTGCCGGTGGGCCTGTTCACCTGCATCACCGGCGTGTCCGGCTCAGGGAAATCGACGCTCATTAACGACACGTTGTTCCCGCTGGCACAGCGCGAACTGAACGGCGCGACCATCGCCGAAGCGGCGCCATACCGTGAAATCGAAGGTCTGGGGCATTTCGATAAAGTGATCGACATCGACCAGAGCCCGATTGGCCGTACGCCGCGCTCTAACCCGGCGACGTACACCGGCATTTTCACGCCGGTTCGCGAACTGTTTGCCGGTGTGCCGGAATCACGTTCACGCGGCTATACGCCAGGGCGTTTCAGTTTCAACGTCAAAGGCGGGCGCTGTGAAGCCTGTCAGGGCGATGGCGTGATCAAAGTCGAAATGCACTTCCTGCCGGATATTTATGTGCCGTGCGATCAGTGCAAAGGCAAACGCTATAACCGCGAAACGCTGGAAATTAAATACAAAGGCAAGAGCATCCACGAAGTGCTGGAAATGACGATTGAAGAAGCCCGTGATTTCTTCGACGCCGTCCCAGCCCTTGCGCGTAAATTGCAGACGTTAATCGACGTCGGTCTGACGTATATCAGCCTCGGCCAGTCAGCGACCACGCTGTCCGGCGGTGAAGCGCAGCGTGTGAAACTGGCGCGTGAGCTTTCCAAACGCGGCACCGGCCAGACGCTGTATATTCTCGACGAGCCGACCACCGGTCTGCACTTTGCCGACATCCAGCAATTGCTGGAAGTGCTGCATCAGTTGCGCGATCAGGGCAACACCATTGTGGTGATTGAACACAATCTGGACGTGATTAAAACCGCGGACTGGATTGTCGATCTGGGGCCGGAAGGCGGTGCCGGCGGCGGTCAGATTCTGGTTGCCGGAACACCGGAAACCGTCGCGGAATGCAAAGAATCGCACACCGCACGCTTCCTGAAACCGCTGCTCGAACGCCACAGCCAGCAGGCGAAGAAAACGGCTTAATGTTTTTGGCTTCCTCCCCTGCGAAGGGGAGGAGCTAAAACCAATCCGCATTCTGGCTAAACCTTACTTAAATATCTTCTGCACAAACTCTGCGTACGCCGGGCGCCAGACATCCATTTCATGACCGAGATTCGGATATTCGTGGTAATCGAACTTAATCTTGCGTTGCTCAAGTTCTGATTTCAGTCCCGCAATATCTTTGCCCGTCACTACGTCTTTTTCCCCGACAACGACCGTGAAGTTTTTCAGCTGCGCGTTGATTTTATCGGGTTCGGCGAAACGCTTTTCGACATCTGCATTTGGCACGGTCGTCGTGCTGACCCCGCTGAATGTTGCCAGCCAGCCGAACTGGTCAAGATGCGTCATGCCGCTGACCAGCGTCTGATAACCGCCCTGCGAAAGTCCGGCTAACGCCCGCCCTGCCGCGTCATCGCGCACGCGGAAGGTTTTTGAAATCAGCGGAATAATGTCCCCGGTGAGCTCTTTATCTGCCGCCGCTGCATTGCGCGGATAGAATTCTTTGCGGCGATCTTTGGTGACGTAATCTTCCGGCACCACGCCTTTGGCGTCGGTTTCCGTATCAGGAATGACAACCAGCATCGGTACGATTTTTTTCTCTGCCAGCAGGTTATCCATGATTTGCGGAATGCGCCCCTGATCCAGCGCCGAGCGGCCGGTATCGCCAAAGCCGTGATAGAAATACAACACAGGCAGCGGTTGTGAAGCATCGGTATAACCGGGCGGCGTCCAGACCGCGACCTGACGCTCAGCATTGAGCGCCGCAGAATGATAGGTCAATGTGCGCACTTCGCCATGCGCCACATTTTTCACATCCAGAATGCTGCCCGGCACCAGTATCAGGCTGGTGTTCACCTGACGCTGCGGTTTCGGCAGTGCGCTGCCCGGATCGGCAATCCGCAGGCCGTCAACGTTAAAGAAATATTCGTAGAGATTGGGTTTCTGCGCGTCCGACGTCCAGCTCCAGACGCCTTTTTCGTCTTTGGTCATCTGATGCGGAATGTAAGTCACCGGCGTTGCACCGGTCACCACGTCCACATGCTCCGCACCAGGCGCATAAAGCCGGTAGGTAATCGAGAGATCCGGGTTCACCGCCGTGATGTAGTTCCTCGCCGGAACAGACGCGTCGGCGTCCTGCGGCAGGCTTTGCGCGGCAACGGTCAGGGGGAACGGCGCACTGAGCGCCAGTATCAAAAGCGTGGCAAGATTCAGCCGGTTACGGGTCATCATCCTTTCCTTCTGGGTTGGCGTGAGCAGACGGACAACCTGTCCTTAAGTAACTCACTGTTTTTGCACAACTCTCAGAGTAGGTTATTTTTGCAACAAAGGATCGTGACCCGCGTCACCCTTTAAAGGATGCAGTTGCGGCAGCACGCTCAGGCGCTGAAAAGCGAAATCCCAGAATGTTCGTACTTTGCGCGGCATTTGCTGCACCTGTTGCGCGACCAGCTGAACCGGCAGCGGCAGCGGTTCGAAATCAGCCAGCAGCCGGACCATGCTGCCGGCCTGCAAATCTTCGCTCACCTGATACGACAACAACCGCGCAATCCCGCGCCCGCTTCGCACCGCCAGCAACTGGGATTCGACATCATTGAGCAGCAGACGTGGCGAAAGCCGCACGCGCAGATCGTCTTCATGCGGTCCGAACCGCCATTCGCGAATTTGGGTACGTAGAGTGCCCATGATGGTCTGATGCGTCGCGAGATCTGACGGATGCTGCGGCAGGCCGTGCTGCGCCAGATATGCCGGGCTGGCGACCAGTACGCGGGTGACCTCGGCCACTTTACGCGCTACTTTGCCCGAATCTTCCTGATGCCCGATACGCACCGCCAGATCCAGCCCTTCGTCGATTAAGTCCAGATTCCGGTCGCTGAGCATCATCTCAATCTGCATGTGCGGGTTCTGTTCGAGAAATTCCATCACCAGCGGCGCAACGTGTTTACGCCCGAACTGAACCGGCGCAGTCAGCCGCAACAGGCCGCTCAGCTGGGTTTCAGCGGTATCTTCCACGGCGTCCTGATAGTGGCTCAGCAACAGCCGTGCTTTTTCGGCCAGACGTGCGCCCGCTTCTGTCGGTGCCAGGCTGCGGGTGGTGCGCTCGACCAGTCGCGCACCGAATCGGTGTTCCAGCGAGGCAATCGCGCGCGTGATCGCTGGCGGCGAACGGTGAAGTTTACGGGCGGCTTCCGCCAGGCTGCCATACTGAAGTACGGCGACAAAAATCGCCATTTCATCCAAACGGTCCATAGATTCTTCCACAAAGTGAAACACTCAATTTCAATCTTCGCGGATCACAATCATTTCGCGCAAGAGTAATGTTTATACGACACAGACAAAGGAGACATTCCATGCCCGCTATCCAGCTTTTCGGCACGCCGCTATCCGGGCACTGCCACCGCGTCACCTTATTGCTTAAGATGCTCAATCTGCCTTTTGAGTTTAAAGAAGCCGGTGCCGACGAACGCAAAACCGAAGAATTTGCTCACCTGAATCCGTTGCAACAGGTGCCTGTTTTAGTCGATGGCGAACACGTCATCACCGACAGCAACGCCATTCTGGTGTATCTGGTGAAACGCTACGCGCCGGACAGCCACTGGCTGCCGGAAGATCCGTTGCAAGCGGCGCAGGTGCAGAAATGGTTGTCCCGCGCCGCCGGTGAAGTGCGTTTTGGCCCGGCTTCAACGCGGATGGTGAAACAATTTTCTGCACCGGAACCTTATGACTACGCGCTGGCGCTGACGGCGAAATTCCTGCCGCAGTTGGAAAAGCATGTTGAAACGCATGAGTTTCTGGCGACCGATCGCGCCACGATTGGCGATCTGGCCTGCTACAGCTATATCGCCGCGGCGCCGGAAGGCGGGGTCTCGCTGGAAGATTATCCGGCGATCCGGCGCTGGCTGAAACGGATTGAAAATCTGCCGGGCTTCACGCCGCTTCCGGCTCTCCCTTTACCCGAAAGAGCGTTGTAAGCCGCCATGAACAGCGTATTCCATGCCGATGAAATCCTGGCGCAGGATCTGGCGGGGTTCGATGTTTCCGCGCACGGGATACGCGAGGCGATGCCGGAACAGCACCGGTTATTTTTCGCTGCACTGCCTTATCTGTTTGTCGCCACGCTGGATGATAATGACTGGCCGGTGGCGACGATCCTGACCGGTCCCGCCGGTTTTATTCGCGCGCCGGATGACAAACATCTGCGGGTGAATGCGCCACGGCGTCCCGACGATCCGGCGCAGGCCGCACTGGAACCGGGGAAAGAGGTCGGCGCGCTGGGGATCGATTTCTCGAACCGCAGACGAAACCGGGCAAACGGCAGGATCGGCCGCATGGACAAAAACCGGATCGAGATCCTCATCGATCAGAGTTTTGGCAACTGTCCGAAGTATATTCAGATCCGCAAACTGACGGACGTTCCGGTACATAAACCGTTGCCTGCTCGCGAAGACATGACGGAACCGGACGAAGACGCCCGCGCGCTGATTGCGCGTGCCGATACCTTTTTCATCGCCAGCCACGCGCATGGCGGAACCGACGTGTCACATCGCGGTGGTCAGCCGGGGTTTGCGCATCTGGTGGGAAACCGGTTGTGGGTGCCGGACTACCGGGGAAATCAGTATATGAATACGCTGGGAAATCTGCTGGCCGAACCCCGCGCCGCGCTGCTGTTTATCGATTTCACGAGCGGCGATATTCTGCATTTGCAGGGCTATACCCAAATTCACTGGCAACCGGAGGAAATCCCCGGTCCGTCAGGCGCGGAACGTTACTGGAGCCTGGATATCACCCGCGGATGGCGCTTTCGCGCAGCGCTGCCGTGGCGCGGAGAAGCGCCTGATTATTCACCTGCGACGCTGGGCACCGGCCAGTGGCCCGGCGATCAGACGCCGAATTCCTGACGGGTGTTCTCCGGCAAAGCGGAAACGACCATCTTGTAGGAACTGTCGATCAGGGAATAAAGCTGAGAGTTCGGCAAACTGCCGTCAAGCACGACAGTATTCCAGTGCGCTTTATTGAGGTTCTCGCCCGGAAGAATGCAGGTGTGTTCTGCCCGCAGCTTTCCGGCCATTTCGAGGCTGGTTTTCAGCGAAACGGCTTCAAATCCCTGACAATCGCAGAACATTGCGAACATCACGCCGCCCACTTTTATCTGATTCGCGCCGTATTGGTTCTGCGTACTTTGCTCTGCTCCGGGTTTTCCCATGCAGTAGTCGAGCAATTCCAGACTGGTCATTTTTGCCTTTCTCCGTCTCTGAGGTGAACGATTCCATTACCGAAATCGTCTATTTAGTGTGCAGCAACATGGCGAAAAAGAAAGGTATGAGATCGCAAATACAAAAAAGGGCCGACATCGCTGTCAGCCCTTTTGGTGTAAAACGGGGAGTTATTGCACGGCAGCGAAGGCTTCGGCGACCTGTTTCACGTTATGGTGATTCAGGCCTGCCATGCACACACGACCGCTGAGGATCAGGTAAACGCCGAATTCTTCACGCAGACGGACAACCTGTTCTTCGCTGAATCCGGTGTAGCTGAACATCCCGCGCTGTTGCAGCAGGTAATTGAAATCACGACCCGGCAAGGCAACTTTCAGGCTGTCGACCAGCGTGTGACGCATTTCAAGAATACGGGTGCGCATTTTCTCTACTTCAGCTTTCCACTGCGCGTTCAGCGCGCTGTCGCTCAGGACTTTCGCTACCACTTTCGCACCGAAATTCGGCGGGCTGGAGTAGTTGCGGCGCACGGTCGCTTTCAGCTGACCCAGTACGCGGCCAGCGGCGTCGCTGTCTTCACACACCACGGACAACCCGCCGACGCGTTCACCGTACAGGGAGAAAATCTTCGAGAAGGAGTTGCTGACGAAGCAGTTCACACCGGCAGACGCCATCGCACGGATCGCATAAGCATCTTCATCAATGCCTGCACCAAAGCCCTGATAAGCAATGTCGAGGAACGGGATCAGCTCGCACTGTTTCGTAATTTCGATCACCTGATCCCACTGCGCTGGCGTCAGGTCAGAACCCGTCGGGTTGTGGCAGCAAGGGTGCAGCAGCACAATGCTTTTCGCTGGCAGGGTTTTCAGGCGGTCAGTCATCGCCTCAAAGTTTACGCCCAGCGTTTCAGGGTCAAAATATGGATAGGTGTGAACTTTGAAGCCTGCGCCACCAAAAATCGCTACGTGGTTTTCCCAGGTCGGGTCGCTCACGTAAACTTCTGAATTCGGGAAATAAAATTTCAGGAAATCAGCGCCCACTTTCAGCGCGCCGGAACCGCCAACGGTCTGAATCGTGGAGATACGCTGTTGTTTCAGCGCCGGATGTTCAGCACCAAACAGCAATTCCTGAATGCCTGCGCGGTAAGCGGGCAGGCCTTCCATCGGCAGGTACACTGACGCGGCCTGTGGCCCGGCGCTCAGCTGCTGCTCAGCATTTTCCACCGCAGCCAGCTGCGGGATAATACCCTGCTCGTCGTAATAGAGACCGATGCTCAGGTTCACTTTGTCTTGTCTTGGATCGGTCTTAAAGCTTTCCATCAGCGACAAAATCGGGTCACCGGCATAGGCATCAACATGTTGGAACACGGTATACATCTCCTTGGTTTGGTTGAGTGGCGCGGCAATCCACGCCAGTCACACCGGCGCATCGTTGCTCTTTCACAGACTATCAAAGTTCGTTAAAAAAGATGACAACATTGTTGTCAATTTTCGGGCGTTTTTTGCCCGCTCACCCGGGCATCTATGCGTCGTGCAATATGGTGCTCACGGAATTTCTCAATAATAAAATCGACAAACGCGCGGGTCTTCGCAGGCAGTAATTTATGTGTCGGAAAATAAAGGAAAATTCCGCCCGCTTCCGCATACCAGTCAGGAAGTACGCGCACCAGCGCGCCGCTTTCCAGCGCCGGAAGCAGATCCGGCATATTTGCCATCACAATCCCCAGCCCCATTTCGGCCGCCCGACAGCAGGCTTCCGGCTCGTTAAAGGTCATCCGCACGGGAAGCCCGACGGAAGATTGCTGACCGCCGGCGTTGCACAACATAAAATTGCGGATCTTACCGGTTTGCGGTGAGCGAATGCGGATACCGTCGCCGCGCGCCAGGTCATCCGGCTCAAGGAAAGGCGGATGCTGGCTCAGGTACGCCGGTGACGCCGCCAGCACCGCATGAACCGGTGCGAGCTCACGGGCGACAACGCCCTGCGGCAAATCAAAACCGCCACCTATCGCCGCGTCATAGCGTTCGCCGATCAAATCGATTTTGTGGTTATCAAACTCCCAGTCCGGCTGAATATCCGGGTAACGCTGAAGAAATTCCGGCAGCAGCGGGAGAATAAAATGCATGCCAAAATAGGTCCCCATGCTGACTTTCAGCGTACCAGAAGGACGCTCCGTCGACGTGGAAAGCCCCTTCATCGCCATTTTTACCGTGGTCAGCCCGACGCGAACTTCCTGCAAAAAACGCTCTCCGGCCTCCGTCAGCCTCAGCTTGCGTGTACTACGCTGAAACAGGCGCACGCCGAGTTGAGTTTCAAGCGTAGTGACATTTTTACCCACCGCCGCAGACGTCAGCCCGAGTTGCCGCGCAGCCGCTGAAAAGCTGCCCGTGTCCGCGCTGATGACAAAGCAATCTAGATGAACAAGCATCCGTTTACTCCGATTTCAAACTTTTAGTTTGAAATGATTATAGCGTTTACCGGCTAGTTCACCGCACGGATCAGGTGAATACTCGGTTCACTAACCCGATTAACTCATCTGTTTTGGAGCACACAAAAATGACCACTCAACAATCACTGCAAGGCAAAGCCGCTTTTGTTCAGGGCGGATCACGCGGCATCGGCGCCGCTATCGTTAAGCGTCTGGCCCACGACGGCGCAAGCGTCGCCTTCACCTACGTTTCTTCCGACGAAAAAGCGCAGGCGCTGGTGAAATCCATCGAAGCCAGCGGCGGCAAAGCGCTCGCCATTAAAGCCGACAGCGCCGATGAAAGCAGCGTGCGTTCGGCTATCGACAACGCCGCTCAGGCTTTCGGCAAAATCGACATTCTGGTTAACAACGCCGGTATTCTGGCGTTCGGCGAGCTGGATGCGCTGACCATCGATGATTTCGACCGCACCATTGCGGTTAACGTGCGCAGCGTTTTCGTCGCCAGCCAGCAGGCCGCGCGCCATATGCCGGACGGCGGCCGCATCATCACCATCGGCAGCACCAACGCGGATCGCATTCCGTTCCAGGGCGGCGCGGTGTATGCCATGAGCAAATCCGCGATTGTCGGCCTGACAAAAGGCCTGGCGCGTGATTTAGGCCCGCGCGGCATTACCGTCAATAACGTACAGCCCGGCCCGGTTGATACCGATATGAACCCGGCTGACGGCGAAATGGCAGAAGGTATGCTGAGCTTTATGGCGCTGGACCGTTACGGCAAAGACAGTGAAATTGCCGGTTTTGTGGCGTATCTGGCGGGCCCGGAAGCGGGATATATCACCGGTTCCAGCCTGACCATCGACGGCGGTTTTGCTGCCTGACCTGACGACAACGGACAAAAAACGGCGCAGAGTTTTGCGCCGTTTTTTTTGCGTCAGACACTGTAACGCCCCGGACGATGGTTCATTGCAATAATCAGGTTGACGATCACCGCGCCCAGAATGGAGGCGATCAACATTTCATAGCTGACGACAAACAGCGACGCCAGCACGATGCAGCAGTCCACACCCATCTGGAGTTTACCGGCGCGGATACCGTATTTATCCTGCAGAAACAGCGCCAGAATATTGACGCCGCCGAGGCTGGCCTTATGGCGAAACAGGACGATAAAGCCGATCCCCATAATGACGTTGGCAAACAGCGTGGCGTAGAAAGGCTCGAGATGATCGAAGTGAACAAACAGCGGATGCAAATCGGAGAAAACGGAGACCAGCGCGACGGCGGTAAATGTTTTCAACGTAAACTGCCAGCCCATGCGACGGATGGACAAATAATAAAAAGGCAAGTTAATGATAAAAAAGGCGGTGCCGAAGGAAACATGCGTAACGTAATGCGCCAGAAACGCCATTCCCGCCGTACCACCGGTCAGTGCACCCACCTGACGCAGCATCACCACGCCGAAAGAAACCATCAACGTACCAATCAGAATAGCCAGCGCATCTTCAATCACTGTATGCCCGGTACGTGGCTGTTCAGCCGGTTGTTTAATATTATCGATACTTGCCATAAATCCCCGTCATCCCCAGAAATTACCGCTCAAAACTAATTTCGAGATAATTAATGAGATAGGGAATTAAGGCAATATTTACGCACAGAATTTGCATTAAAAAACGAAAATAAGATTTTATGACGCGTTAATTATTCTTTACATGCACAGATTGCGCGATTTAATTAACGTTCACGCACCATAAGAGTGAGAATGCACCAGAATAAATCACCAGAATAGTGCGTAATAAGCAGAGGCTATTCTTATTATGTCAGTGTTAATAAGCCGTTTTCTTTTAGGCGATTAAGCACCACCGATGTTTTTACATGGGCGACACTTTTATGCACAGAAAGAATTTGGCTAATCAATGTGCTTAAACCGGCCAAATCTTTCACTGCAACTTTTAACAGATAATCCGCATCCCCCGTGGTTTTATAGGCATCGATAATGGCATCGACTTCACCTAACATGCTGTGAAATGCGTCGACCTGCGCAGGTAAATGGTTGATAAGCCTGACTTCAATGAGGCCAATCATGCCCAGACCAAGCGCTTCCGGTGCCAGACGCGCATGATAGCCAAGGATCATCTGCGCCTGCTCCAGACCGATCCGGCGGCGTGAACATTGGGAAGCAGATAAGCCTACCAGTTCGCTTAATTCCTGATTGGTCAGTCTGCCATTGGCTTGTAATAGGGTCAGAATTTTCAGGTCGTAATCATCAACGCTGTACATAGCACCTTTCCTGTTGTTTTAATTTTTGTTTATAGTGACTTAACTTTGCAAAGACTATACCGGTTAAATACTTATCGGCCGTTTTTTCTTAATCATTGCGCTAATTTTTAGCCAGGCAGAATGATGCCATCTCAAGGAAAGAATAATGAAAAAAGTCCTCTACTCTCTCGCGTTGCTTTCGGCGATCCCTGGGTTCGCAAAAGCCGATACCACTTCCTCGCATCTTGAACGTGTTTTACAGAAAGGCTCGCTTAACGTCTGTACGACCGGCGATTACAAACCGTACACCTTTTTGAAGGAAGACGGCCAGTACGAAGGCATTGATATCGCCATGGCCGAATCGCTGGCGGCCAGTCTGGGCGTGAAACCGGCCTGGGTGCCGGTGACCTGGAAATCACTGCCGGATGAGATGAATGCAGGGCACTGTGATATCGCGATGGGCGGCATTTCGGTCACGCTGAAACGTCAGCAAAAAGCGTGGTTCGCCAACGTGCTGGATCAGGACGGGAAAATCCCGCTGGTGCGTTGTGAAGACGTGCGGAAATACCAGACCGTTGAGCAGCTGAACAAATCCTCCGTTCGCCTGATTGAACCGGCGGGCGGCACCAATGAAGCGTTCGTTCACAGCCATCTGCCAAAAGGCACGCTGACGCTGAGCGATAACGTGACGATTTTCCAGAAGCTGGTGGATAAGAAAGCCGACGTGATGATTACCGATGCGTCCGAAGCGCTGTATCAGCAGAAACGCTATCCGAAACTGTGTGCGGTGAACCCGAAGAAGCCGCTGCAATATGGCGAGAAAGCCTACATGCTGCCGCGTGATGATATTAGCTGGAAGATGTATGTCGACCAGTGGCTTCACCTGAGTAAAGCCACCGGCGAATATCAGCAAATTGTCAGCCAGTGGCTGGCGGTGAAGAAGTAAACGTCAGTCGCCAATATACTGGCGGCAAACCCTTTCGCTGAGCTGCGTGACCAGTTCATACGCACTGATGCCGGTTGCCTGCGCAACGCGTTCAACCGGCAGAGCTGGCCCCCAGAAGATGACTTCATCGCCAACTTTATCCGTCGCGTCCGGCCCTAAATCCACCGTGATCATGTCCATCGAAACGCGTCCGACCAGCGGCACGATGCGGCCATTGACCTGCACCGGCGTTCCGCTTGGCGCACTGCGCGGATAACCGTCGCCATACCCCATCGCCACTACGCCCAGACGGGTGTCGCGGTCACTGGTCCAGGTGCTGCCGTAACCGACCGGTTCACCGGCGGAATGCTCGCGCACCGCAATCAGGCTGGAGGTCAGCGTCATCGCCGGTTGCAGGCCAAAATCGCTGACGTCTCCGGTTTCCAGCGGTGATACGCCGTAAAGGATAATCCCCGGACGCACCAGGCTCATGTGCGACTGCGGCCAGAGCAGGATCCCGCCGGAAGCGGCAATCGATTTTTGCCCCGGTTTACCGGCGGCAAACGCATTAAAACAGGCCAGCTGCTTCGGCGTGGCATCGCTTTCCGGCTCATCGGCACGGCAGAAATGACTCATCATATTGACCGGCTGAACAACATTTTTGCAGGCACTCAGGCGCTGATAAAACGCCTCAGCCTGCGCCGGATGCACACCCAGACGGTGCATGCCGGTGTCGAGTTTCAGCCAGACATTCAGCGGGCGCGAAAGCTGAGCGTTCTCCAGCGCATCAAGCTGTTCGATGCTGTGAACGGCGGTATCGAGCTGATGTTCCACCAGCAGCGGCAATTCATCCGGTGAGAAGAAACCTTCGAGCAGGAGAACAGGTTTAACAATGCCGGATTTGCGCAGCGATAACGCCTCACTGAGCCGGGACACGCCGTAATAATCGGCATCCTGCAAGCTGTGCACAGTTTCCAGTAAACCGTGCCCATAAGCGTTTGCTTTCACGACCGCAACGAGACGACTTTGTGGCGCCAGATGACGCACCCGTTGCAGATTGTGTCGCAGAGCGCGGCGATCAATGACAGCCGTAGCCGCTTTCATTTTGAGTCCTTTAATGTGAATTTTTTGGGGTTTTAGCAGGCTAAAGGGGCGTTATTGGCGCAGTCAGTTTGCATTCGGCCAGCGCGGAAAAACCGGAGTGTACACGCAAGTACACGAGCTGGTTTTGCCGCAACAAGTGAGCACTGCCCGGAGGCAAAATGGCAAGCAAGATAGCCCCGCACAATTAGTCTTCGTCGTATTGCGGGCCGCCATAGTTATCAAACCGCGACCACTGCCCGTTAAACGTCAGGCGAACGGTCCCGATCGGGCCGTTACGTTGCTTACCGAGGATGATCTGCGCGATGCCTTTTTCTTCACTGTTATCGTGATAAACCTCGTCACGATAGATGAACATGATTAAGTCGGCGTCCTGCTCGATGGAACCGGATTCACGCAAGTCGGAGTTGACCGGACGTTTGTCAGCACGTTGTTCCAGGCTTCGGTTCAGCTGCGACAGCGCCACCACCGGCACCTGCAATTCTTTCGCCAGCGCTTTGAGCGAGCGGGAAATTTCGGCGATTTCCAGCGTACGGTTATCGGACAGCGCCGGAACGCGCATCAGCTGTAAGTAGTCGATCATGATCAGGCTCAGACCGCCGTGCTCGCGGAAAATACGGCGTGCGCGGGAACGGACTTCAGTTGGCGTCAGGCCGGAGGAATCATCGATATACATGTTACGTTTTTCGAGCAAAATCCCCATAGTGCTGGAAATACGCGCCCAGTCTTCATCGTCGAGCTGGCCGGTACGGATTTTGGTCTGGTCGACGCGGGAGAGCGACGCCAGCATACGCATCATGATCTGGTCGCCGGGCATCTCCAGACTGAAGATTAAGACCGGTTTATCCTGCATCATCGCGGCGTTTTCGGCGAGGTTCATCGCAAACGTGGTTTTACCCATCGACGGACGCGCCGCCACGATAATCAGGTCAGATTTTTGCAGACCTGCGGTTTTCTTATCGAGATCCGCATAACCGGTCGATACGCCCGTCACGCCATCATGCGGGCGCTGGAACAGTTCTTCGATACGGGACACCGTACTTTCCAGAATGCGGTCGATGCTTTTCGGGCCTTCGTCTTTACTGGCGCGGCTTTCGGCAATCTGGAATACGCGGGATTCGGCTAAATCGAGCAAATCTTCGCTGCTGCGACCTTGCGGATCATAACCGGCGTCGGCGATTTCGTTGGCGACGGAAATCATTTCACGCACCACGGCACGTTCGCGCACGATATCGGCATAAGCGCCGATGTTTGCCGCACTTGGGGTGTTTTTAGAGAGTTCCGCCAGATAAGCGAAACCACCGACCGAGTCTAAATCGCCCTTTTGTTCGAGCGATTCCGACAGCGTAATCAGGTCGATCGGTTTGCTCATTTCCAGCAAACGCTGCATTTCGGTGAAAATCAGGCGATGCGGACGGCTGAAGAAGTCATTGCTGACCACGCGCTCCGCGACGTTATCCCAGCGTTCGTTGTCCAGCATCAGCCCGCCCAGAACGGATTGCTCAGCCTCCAGCGAATGCGGCGGAAGCTTCAGGCCTTCCATCTGACGATCGCGGGTTTCGTTCTGTTGATTGGTCGGTTTTTTTGCTGCCATCTGTGGATTTGTTCCTGCTGTAAGCGCCTGTTTTATGAGCGTCGGACTTCCGAAAATCAGAAGCGCAACGTGCGCGTTAGTATAGGTTGTCATGTCTCATTTCAAAAGGGTATTAACCGGCTGTGCCTAAAATCTGGATTGTCCCGGCCATTTAGCCTAGGGTTGAAATCAGACTCCATCACGAGGGAAAAACATGGCAAAGCGCATCCAGTTTTCTGAAACAGGTACACCTGACGTTCTGCAATACGTTGATTATCAGCCACAAGAACCCAAGGCCGGTGAGGTTCAGGTTGAGAACAAAGCGATTGGTATTAACTACATCGATACCTATGTGCGCAGCGGTTTGTATCCGCCAGCCAGTTTCCCGGCCGGTTTGGGCACCGAAGCGGCAGGCGTTGTCACTAAAATCGGCAGCGACGTGACCGGCATCAAACCGGGTGATCGCGTGGTGTATGCGCAGTCCGCGCTCGGCGCTTACAGCGAAATCCATAACGTGCCGCAGGAGAAAATCGCTTTGCTGCCGGATGCCATCAGCTTTGAACAGGCGGCGGCGTCGTTCCTGAAAGGGCTGACGGTTTACTATTTATTGCGCCAGACACATGAAGTGCAGGCGGGCGAAACCATTTTGTTCCACGCTGCCGCAGGCGGTGTCGGGCTGATTGCCAGCCAGTGGGCAAAAGCGCTGGGCGTAAAACTGATCGGGACTGTCGGTTCTGATGAAAAAGCCGCCCGCGCCAAAGAAGCCGGTGCCTGGGCGACGATTAACTATCAGAAAGAAGATATCGCTACCCGCGTGTCCGAACTGACCAACGGCGAGAAGGTCGGCGTGGTTTATGATTCTGTCGGCAAAGACACCTTCGAAAAATCCCTGAACAGCCTGAAGCGCCGCGGTTTACTGGTCAGCTTTGGTAATGCGTCCGGGCCGGTGAAAGGCGTTGATCTGGCAATCCTCAACCAGAAAGGTTCGCTTTTCGTCACGCGCCCTTCGCTTAATGGCTACGTAACCAATCGCGAAGAACTGGCGCAGGCCAGCGGCGAGCTGTTTTCGCTGATTGCCAGCGGCGCGATCAAAGTGGACGTCAGCGACGCGCAGAAATTCCCGCTCTCCGAAGCTAAACGCGCCCACGAAACGCTGGAAAGCCGCATCACGCAAGGCTCAAGCCTGCTGATCCCAGGCAAGTAATTAACAGGCATATCTGCTAAAAGATCCCCAAAGTCATTGGCGTTACAGCCAGGCAGCAAACGAGAAAATCCCGATGAGCTTACTCCGGTAAGTGATTCGGGTTGTTGAGTGCGGCTAACGCAGCTGTGGTGTCAGGGACGCCGGGGAAGCGAATGCAAAAAAGGCTTCCAGATGGAAGCCTTTTTTACTGCCTGATACAGACGACCTCTGCGTTCAGACGGGTACTGCTGTAGGGTACTGCCGGGGTAAATCCGGAGGACGGTGTCACTTGTGTGACTATTGTGTGCCTCACCGGACTTGATGAATTCAGTTTGCGGCCTGCTGACCACGTATGAATTCCATCCTAACAGTCACCCATGTTAAAAAATATGAATTATGCATTTCGACCGCACATTCTGATCCAGCTTGTGATCGCTAGCACATAAGTAAAAGTTATAGATGTAACGTTTACATTTTTTTGTGCTCAAAACGCAGCCATCAATCTTCTTTATTTCATGAAGTTATGAGAACGACTTATCTTCTGCCCTTTCTACGGCAGGCGGCGACGGCGATATTTAGGCTCGTCAGGCCGGATAAATGTCCGGTAAATCCAGACAGCGATGACCGCCAAAATCAGCCACGGCAACATTTTAATAACAATCACAAAGAAGCCGCCCAACATCATCAGACCAAATGCCACGATCAGCGCCGCCACCATGCCCAGCAGTGAAATGCCGGTCAGCATCAGCATAAAGAAAAAACCAAGCACGAAGAGAATTTCCAGCATCGGGTGCTCCTTAATAAGCCAGTGTGCAGTAAGACGTAATGTCAAAACACGATGAAGCTATTACAAGAAGCGTGCCAGAGTGACGGAATAAATAATTAACTGATTTAACAGGAAAAAGTTTTTCGCAGACGCAAACGGCCTGCGAAAAAATAGCAAATCTGACTAACTGATAGTGAATTTGCTCACTTCGATTTTGAAGACGCTTACGCCTGAACCGGCGCTTCCTGCGGCTGGCTGACCATCGAGAGCGCCTGCTCAACGACGTCGATGCCCGCGCCCGCTTTGTGTGCATTTTCGCTGAGATGACGGCGGAACTGACGCGCACCCGGCACGCCCTGGAACAGACCCAGAATATGGCGGGTGATATGGCCCAGATAAGTGCCTTTGCTCAGCTCGGCTTCGATGTACGGATACAGCGCGCGGATAATCTCCGGGCCGGTTTTCACCGGTGCCTGAGAGCCAAACAGTGTCTGATCCACGCTCAGCAACATGCCCGGATTCTGATAGGCTTCGCGGCCTACCATCACGCCATCCATGTGTTGCAGATGCGTTTTGGCTTCTTCCAGCGTTTTAATGCCGCCGTTAATCGCCATCGTCAGATGAGAGAAATCACGCTTGAGCTGATAAACACGCGGGTAATCCAGCGGCGGAATTTCACGGTTTTCTTTCGGGCTCAGGCCGGAAAGCCAGGCTTTACGGGCATGAATGATAAAAGTATCGCAGCCGCCGTTTTCAGACACCTGACGGATGAAATCGCAGAGGAATTCGTAGCTGTCCTGATCGTCAATCCCGATACGGGTTTTGACGGTGACCGGAATCGACACCACGTCGCGCATCGCTTTAATGCAGTCCGCCACCAGCGACGCCTGACCCATCAGGCAGGCACCGAACATACCGTTCTGCACGCGATCCGACGGGCAACCGACGTTCAGGTTGATCTCGTCATAGCCGCGTTCTTCTGCCAGCTTCGCGCAGTGCGCCAGATCGGCCGGATTGCTGCCGCCCAGCTGCAAAGACACCGGATGTTCTTCATTGCCAAAGCCCAGATAATCACCTTTGCCATGAATGATCGCACCGGTGGTGACCATTTCGGTATACAGCAACGTCTGGCCGGTCATCAGGCGGTGGAAATGGCGACAGTGACGGTCGGTCCAGTCAAGCATCGGCGCAACGGAAAAACGCTGAGCGGAATATGGCTGGGTTGTGGACATGGCGTTCTGGGGCATTGCGTGTTGAGTTTCTGACATCGGCCTGACATTCGCTGAGGGGTTCGTGGCGCTCCCTCCGGCACGGCGGCCAGAGGGAAGGTAATCGCTGATTATACCACAGAACAAAGATTCGGCATCTCGCCCGGCTTAGCGGCTTTGCGACACGGCCGCATCGTCGGTTTTTCGCTCTGCGGCGGTACGGCTCAGTCGCTGCTCCAGCACTTCCAGCGTGACGCCGCGCGTTTCCGGCACTTTGCACTGAATGAAAATCCAGCCCGCCAGACAAATCACCGCGTAGATAAAGAAACTGCCCGCCGCGCCCAGCGCCACGTTCATCAGCGGGAAGGTATACGTCAGGAAGAAGCAGGCAATCCAGAGCGCCAGCGTACCGATCGCCATAGCGTTGCCGCGCACTCGGTTCGGGAAGATTTCAGACAGTAACACCCAGGTTACCGGCGCGAGCGTCATGGCGTAAATCGCGATGGCCACCAGCACCAGCAGCAACACCGGTAATCCCATCACGCCAAAGGTGTAGGCCAGCCCGATCAGAATATAAATCACGGTCAGGCCCGCAGAACCGAGCTGCATCAGACGACGACGCCCGATTTTGTCCACCAGCGGCAGTGCCAGCAGCGTGAAAATCAGGTTGATGAGGCCGGTGGCGACAATCGATTTCAGCGTGTCGTTGATATCAAATCCGGCAGACGCAAAAATCTCCTGCGCATAGTTGAATATCACGTTGATGCCGCACCACTGCTGGAAAACCGCCAGCGCAATACCCATCAGCACAATCGGTCGGACACGCGGTTCCCACAGCGCCGAGAACGGCACTTTCTGGCTTTCAGAACCGAGAGAACGGCGGATGTCCGCCAGCGTTGAACGCGCATATCCGGCAGAACCGATGCGGCCCAAAACCTTTTCAGCCTGCGCATAACGGTTCGCTTTCGCCAGCCAGCGCGGGGATTCAGGCACCACAAACATCAGCGCTAAGAAGACTGCCGCCGGAATGGCTTCCGCACCAAACATGTAGCGCCAGCCGGTTTGTCCGTTCCAGCTTTGCAAAATATCGGCCTGCGCGGCGGCAGACGCCACGGGTTCAGCAATCATCAGGTTAATCAGCTGTGCGGCCAGAACGCCGAGCACAATGGTCAGCTGATTGACGGCGACAAAGCGGCCACGCTTTTCTGCCGGGCTGATTTCGGCAATGTATACCGGTGCCAGCGCTGACGCCAGACCGATACCAACACCACCCGCAATGCGCCAGAAAACAAAGGCGTCAAAACTGAATGCCAGCGCCGTGCCGATACCGGAGGCGGTAAATAAGACCGCGGCGATAATCAGCGGCAGGCGACGGCCAAACCGGTCAGAAAGCGAACCGGAAACCGCCGCGCCCAGCACGCAGCCCAGCAAGGCAGAGCTCATCGCCCAGCCGGACATCGCGGCGTCGGTGATGCCAAAATACGCCTCGTAAAAAGGCTTGGCTCCCCCGATCACCACCCAGTCATAACCAAACAGCAAGCCGCCGCAGGCAGCCACCAGGCAAATCATCCATACGTAGGGCATATTCAAAGCTTGTGAGTCAGACATAATCATTCCTCATTCAGGCATGTTCATCGCCGCACAGTGCAATACGGTGCAGCGACATTTGCTGTGTCAGGTGAGCGCCCGGAGATAAAACCGTCAGCGAGCCACCGCCCGGCAAATGATGGTCATTTGCCGCATGGGTCATGGGTTCAAGGCAGAAAAAATCGTGCTGATAGCCGGGGTCAAAACGGGTATCAGAAATAAACAGGAAATACACCGGGCACGCCGGTTGTGTAGTCAGCCGCAATTGCTGTCCGGCATCCGGCCAGACGATATCCGCCAAGCCATCCCAGCCGGAAAATCCGTTATTCACCCAGCGGCGCGGCAGCGGCTGATGCGTACAAAAATCCAGACCAGCGGGCAAAGTCTGATGATGTTTCCCCGCCACATATTGCGCCTCTTCTTGCCAGTAACCCGAAGCGGAGGCTTGCAAACGGGTGGACGCCGTCAGCGGAAAAAACGGATGCCAGCCCAGTCCGAAAGGCAGTGCATGAGATGCCAGGTTGGTGACGGTCATTATCATCTCCAGCCGGTCACCGACGAGCGTAAAATGCTGTTCGGCGCGATAACAATAGCTGTCGCTGTGATGCTCAAAAGCCAGCGTCAGTGACTCCGTGCTCTGAAAAATACAGTCCCACTCCGCCAGCCAGCCATCGCCGTGCAGGTAATGCGCATCCGCAGTATTTGGCGGCAAACGGTACGTTTTCCCTTCAAAGCTGAACACATTCCCTTTCAGCCGGTTGCCGAACGGCACCAGCGGAAAACACGCAGACTGCGCTGCGGGTGTTTCGTCACTGAGCATGGCCGGGCGCAGCAGCGGAAAATCCCCGCCGGAGCATCTTGCGCAGAGCTGTAAAATCGTGCCGCCCGATGACGACACAGTCAGCGCAAGGTGGCGGTTTTCCAGAGAACAGAGCGGCATGATTTTCTCCGGTTAACAGTCAGGCAGTTGCGAGAAAAGATGCGCTTTCGCACAAGACGGATCCAGCGCAAGAATCTGTTGCAGCACATCATCGGAACCGTCGTCGTTCAGTCCGCGCAGCGCCAGCGCTTTCACCAGCAAACAGTGGATGCGATGGTCTTTCTGACGGTCGCCGGCCAGCACCACTAAATCCGGCAACGACACAGCAAAGAAGTCGTCGGTGACCGGCTGCATTTCCGCACCAGCGGCCCATTCCAGCATCTGCGTAAAGACCTGACGGCTCTGTGCCGAATCGTTAAGTTTGCGCAGCGCCATTCCCTGATAGAACAGGTAATCGACCGGCTGATCGTTGTAATAGCGCCGCTCGCCCATGCCTTTATCACCGGCCGCCGCGCGCTCAAACCACGCCTGCGCCTGCTTGTGCTGCTGTAGCTTTTGCGCACAGACACCCAGCCAGAAACAGATGTCATTGTCTGTCTGCCCGACCAGCCGCCCTTCGCTGAGGTTATGCGGGTATTCCAGCGCTGACAGCAATAGCGCCTGCGCGGCAACCACATTTCCGGCATTCAGCGCTTCAAAAGCCAGCAGCTGTTTATTCATCAGATATTGCCCGGTGATCCGTCCTTCGCCACCTTCCCACGGATGGAACTGCCGGTCGGCCAGCAGCGCTCTGGCGGGCTGTAACTGACCGCTGAGGTTATACAGGCTGAGCAATTCGGCGGTCAGATCGTCACGCTGTGTCGCCACCGGCAGTAACTTCTCCAGCCGCGCGAGACGGATTTGCGGCGGGACACCGGTCAGCCGGTTCAGCAAATCAGATTCAAATAACAAACGCGCATCCTGCGGCTGTAACCGGCAGGCTTCTTCCAGACAGCGGCGCGCTTCGGCGGCATCGTGCAGGTGATTCCACGCATAAATTCCCAGCCCGCGCCATGCATCGGCAAAGTCTGGTTCAAGCGTCAGACAGCGCTGCCAGCAGGTAACGGCGGCAGCGGTATTGCCCTTGCTGTAATGGAAAGAGGCCAGAAGATGCAGGGCAAAGGCGTCATCGGGGAATGCCCCCAGCAGGCGAACTTCCGCCAGCCATTGCGGGAAACGTACCCTGTCCGGGAAAACGCGCCGCGCTGCCTGACAAAAGGCTTCGCGCCCTTCGTCCTCAAGGCTCGCACGTAAATACAGTGGCAGCGTTTCCTGACTGTCGAGCACGCGCAGGGCTTCCCGCGCCAGCAAATTCTGCCCGCAGTCCATCAGTTGCATCGCAATATTCATGGCATTTTCGCCACGACGTCCGGTAACGCGGCGCAGTTCAGCGGCAGCGTCGGTGTCCGGCGCGAGGTGATAACGTAAAAAATGCAGAAGGTAGTGAAGCGGATATTGCTGCAAATGCGTGTCGGTAAACGGACGAGCATCCTGCCCGCTGAGGCACAGCAACAGGGCTTTCAGGCCAATCAGCCCGTAGTGACTGGCCTGCGCCGCCAGCCCCTGCTCACAGAAATTCAGCGCCTGCGTGAACTGCTGGCGGCGGGTCGCAATCTGCGCCAGCCCGAAGTATCCGCCCGGTTTGGCGTTACCGCTCCACACGGCGCGGTAATAACCGTCAAACGCAGCATCAAAATCGCCGTTTTGTGCCAGCGCACTGGCGCGTATCAGGCTCGCCAGGCCACATTGCGGATTTTTATTCAGCCGGTGTGCGCGGCTCAGCGCGGCATCCGCCAGATTTATGGCCTGAGAGAAATTCGCCCGGTTGTATTCCAGCGTCGCCAGCGCCAGATTGCAGCGATAATCCAGCGGATCGAGCGCCACGCCGCGCCGGTAGTAGTTCACCGCGCCCTGACTGGCGTGGTTATACTGCTCAAGATGCTGGCCGATAAACCAGGCTTCATCGGCAGAAGTGATGTCCGCCGCAGGTAACGGCGCAGTGGCCGGGGATGGCAGCGGCGTTTCTTCGGCCTGATGCTCCAGATAGGTCAGCAATTCTGCGCCCTGTTTATCCAGCAAGCGTAACCTCAGGCGCGCCGGGAATTCGCCGTGCAGCTCGCCCTGAATCACTTCGCCCGGTTGCAGGTTTACCGCGTCTTCGAACAGAAGTTCGCAGCCCTTTTCACCGGCAATTTCCAGTCGTGCAGCCTGCAACGGGCTGACGGCATACACGCCCCATTTGAGCGTATTTCCGTGACGTTCAAGCTTAACGACCGCCTGCTCAGAAGCATTTTGCACCGTGCCTAACCCGCTGTAAGGCAGGAAGTTTTGCACGAAACATTTTTCTTCATAGGCATCCAGCCAGGTGAAGTCTGGCTGATTATCGGTGAATACGCCGGTCATCAGTTCAATGTACGGCCCGTTGCTGTCGGTGAGATTTCTGTCCCACGCGCGGCCAAAATCGCAGTTCCCCCACGTCCACTGTTTTTTGCCCGGCGAAACATGATGGTCGGCGAGGTGCAGTAATCCGCCCTGCTGATCGTGGTCGTACGCGCCGACAAAATCGTAGTCCGATTTATCCGCCATGTACGACGTCGGCACCGGGATGTTTTTGTAGCGCGAGATATCGACGCCCGCGGAGTAATCCACTTTGTAGTAAGTGCCGGTGGCTATCGGGAATGACGAGACGTCGCGTTTGCCGTGATCGAAAACTGCGGTGACGTCCGGCGGGAATACGCTCTGATGACCGTCGCCGCCGGTGACCGCGGGGTTCGCCCACCACAGGAAATGGCGCGGCGTCGGGTTGCCGTTATAAATTTTGGCGCTGATCTCCAGCAGCGCTTTGTCCGGATACACCGTGAAACCGGTCATCACCTGCAAACCGCGCATCGGCTCAACTTCGCCCATCCAGACCGTTTTCGCGCCGTTTTCCTGCTCTGCAATCGTGAAATCTACCGGCATAAAAGTGGTCGGGCGGTGATGTTGCGGCCAGTTAAATTCAATGCCGCCGGAAATCCACGGGCCGAGCAAGCCGACCAGTGCCGGTTTCACGACTTCGTTGTAATACACAAAATCTCGCTGTTTTACTTTGTCCCAGGCGCGGTGTACACGTCCGCCAAGCTCCGGTAACAGCATGATTTTGATGTAATCATTTTCCAGATACAGCGCCTGATAGGTTTTCATGACCTTCTCACCGGTCAGCGTATCGGTCACGCCGTACGGATAGACCGCGCCGGACGAGCCCTGATACACGCGATGCGCCAGAAACATCGGGTGCGTGTCCTGTTTCCCTGTTAACCAGGTCGGTAAATCCACCGCTTCCTGCCAGACTTTTACTGTTCCGCTCATGATTTGTCCTCAATACGTCATACCGAAATATCAATTTCGAGAGTCTACGCAACGTACAAAAGGCGCGGATCCGCTACGATCACGCAATTCAGTAAACGGGGTTTAGTAAATGCCGATGGAAGGATTGAACAATTTGCGGGTACGTCAGTTTAATAAGCAGGTGCTGATGACGTTGCTTTACCGGCAGAAAAATACCAGTAAATCAATGCTGTCGCGGCTATCGCATCTGTCGATCCCGGCCATCAGTAAGATCCTTGATGATCTGCAAAACGACGGGCTGATCACCCACAATCCGGCGAATTTGCATTCACGCGGGCTGGGCGGCGGCAGTTATCAGGTCACCACGGACGACAGCGTGATCCTGTGCATGAACATCACGCCCTATCGTATCGAAAGTATTCTGGTGAGCCGGCTGATTTTGCCGCTGAGCGGTTACCAGCTGACGGATATTGCGGTCAAAACGCCGGAAGCGCTGCTGGCGCAAATCGAAGTCTGTTTTCATCACTACCGGAAGACATTTCCCGGCCTGAAAATCCGGCTGGCGCTGGCGATCCACGGGCAGGTCAATCCGACTACCGGCGTATCTCAGCGTATGCCGCAGGCACCGTGGACCGGTGAAATAGAGATTAGATATTTGCTGGAGGAAAAACTGCAAACCGAAATCCTGATGGATAACGACTGCATCATGCTGGCACTGGCCGAGAAGTGGCAGCACGCGAACGACCAACATGATTTTTGCGTGATCAACGTGGATTACGGCATCGGATCGTCTTTCGTGATCAATCAGCAGATTTATCGCGGCAGCCTGTTTGGCAGCGGGCAGCTCGGGCACACGATTGTCGATCCGCAGGGCATGCGCTGCGCCTGTGGCCGCTACGGCTGCCTGGAAACGCTGGCTTCGCTGTCGGCGCTGAAGAAGAAAGCCCGGCAACTTATGGCAACGGCAAATCCTTCACAGCCACCCCGTACGCCCGGTACGCAGGAGCTGATTGACCGGTTTCATCAGGGAGAAACCGCACTGTGCGAACAGGTCATGGAAGGCGCTCAAGCGCTGGGGCTGAGCCTGTACAACTTCCTCAATATTCTGAACATAAACCGTATTTATCTGTATGGCCGCAGCTGCGGATTTGGCGATACCTGGCTCAATGCCGTCCGCGCACAGAGCGGGCTGAACCCGTTCGACAGAACCGATCACGTCAAAACACAGGCGACGCATATCTCGCCCGGCACGCTAAACCGCGAGCAGCAAATTATGGGTATCGGTTACCTGTATGTGGAAAAAGCACTGGAAAGTATGGCGGGCTGAACGGCGCATAATTCGTCGATTTGTCTGAAGCATGATAAAATCACTCATGGTCGCATGATGTGACCTATCGATCCCAATCTGCGCCCAGAGAACGCTGCTATGACCCTGAATAATCCGGAAAAATTACTTTCACAAGCTGAAGAACTTTGCCAGCAGCGCAATGTTCGCCTGACTCCGCAGCGGCTGGAAGTTCTGCGGCTTATGACGCAACAGCCCGGTGCGATCAGCGCCTACGACTTGCTTGATCTGTTGCGTGTCAGCGAGCCTCAGGCAAAACCACCGACCGTTTATCGCGCGTTAGATTTTCTCCTGGAACAAGGCTTTATTCATCGTGTTGAATCTGCGAACAGCTATGTTCTCTGTCATCACTTTGAAGAGCCAAGCCACACTTCAGCGCTGTTTATCTGTGACCGCTGCGGGCTGGTGACGGAAAAAACCACCGACGGTATCGAAGAACGTCTGGCTAAACTGGCGGCAGAATCCGGGTTTGAGCTTCGTCATTCAGTCGTTGAAGCGCATGGTTTGTGCGCGGAATGCAAAGTCGTTGAAACCTGCGACAGCCACGATCATTGCGAACATGACCACAGTATCGTTGTGAAAAAACGCTAACGGAATCAGGGGTTGTGGCGGGAGATGGGCGGGGGCTGAAATAAGTTGGGTACATCCGTGTACCCGTATCCTGAAAGCTTTCCGGGCAGGAGCAGCTGATGTTCAGGATACATCACTGATACGCGAGGGGGAGTCGCGTGTTACCAGTGATATTTGTTTTTCGATTCCCAATCCTTGAGCTCTTTCTCGGCCTGATCCTTCTGATAGCCATAACGCTCCTGAATCTTACCTACCAGCTGATCACGTTTACCTTCAACGACTGTCAGGTCGTCATCAGTCAGCTTACCCCACTGTTCTTTCACTTTCCCTTTGAACTGCTTCCAGTTACCGTCGGCTTGGTCCTTATTCATAATAAATATCTCCTGTTACCTTGGGTTGTGGAGCTGCACGTTCGTTGGCAGCCCGTCCTTAACACTTCAAAGCTTAGTAGAGAATGCGGATTCGTCTTCCCAAAACAGGGATAAAAACCACTATTAGGATTAATCCAAAGCAGGAAATAACGTGGAATTGAGATCTGTCTGACTGAAAAGGGTTGGCAATTTCGGTGAGCAGATAACACAGGAAACAAAGAACTGTATCGGGAAAGATTCAGGATAGGATTTAAAACGATATCGCCCCAAACGGGGCGATGCTGATACTTACAGATGCGTCAGAGGCGGCCGACGCACCTGTCACGTAGCGATTGGGCGCAGATTAAATCCAGTCACCGTTGCGGATAACACCAACAGCCAGACCTTCAATGCTGAAATTCTGTTCACGCAGATCCACCACAATCGGCTGGAATTCGCTGTTTTCAGGCAACAACTGAACAACGCTGCCCTGTTTCTTCAGGCGCTTAACCGTGACTTCATCATCAATGCGTGCAACGACAACCTGACCATTGCGGACATCCTGCGTTTTGTGTACTGCCAGCAGGTCACCATCAAGAATACCGATATCACGCATCGACATCCCGCTGACGCGCAGCAGGAAATCTGCACTTGGTTTAAACATGGCCGGATCGACCTGATAATGCCCTTCGATGTGTTGCTGAGCCAGCAGCGGTTCACCGGCGGCAACGCGGCCAATCAGCGGTAAACCCTCTTCTTCTTCCATCAGCAGACGAATACCGCGTGAAGCACCGGAAACGATCTCGATAACGCCTTTACGCGCCAGCGCCTTCAGGTGTTCTTCCGCCGCATTCGGGGAACGGAACCCCAGACGAGATGCAATCTCTGCGCGGGTCGGAGGCATACCGGTGGTCGAGATATGATCGCGAATAAGGTCGTAGACCTCTTGTTGTCTGGTCGTTAAAGCTTTCATTCCGCCCCCTGGTTGTTTATACAGTCTTGCTGTGAGTATATACAGCTAAACGGCCAATGAAAACCTAAGATTGAATAAAAACAGGGCATAACGGCAATTCCTGGAAGGAAGATTCCAAATCAGAACCATCGCGGCCAAAAGATGCTGACCCAGACAAAAATCGCCAATATGATAGTCAGGAGCACCGCGGCAGAACCAATATCTTTTGCGCGTCCGGAAAGTTCATGGAACTCAGGCCCGATTCGGTCAATTGCAGATTCTACGGCGCTGTTAAGCAATTCAGTCACGCACACCAGTACCACGGAACCAACCAGCAGGATACGTTCTATACTGCTAACATCCAGCCAGAAAGATAATAAAATTAGCGGGATAGCAACGCTGGCCTCCTGCCGAAAAGCGGCTTCATTTTGCCAGGCAGCCTTCAGGCCTTTCCATGAATAGCCTGCGGCTTTATAAATACGGGTAAATCCAGTGACTTGGTTCGCCATTCTGTTACTGATCCTTGAGGTGTTGTCCTGAGGGTTTTGCGCATTTTAGCGGTTTAATGGTATCTCATCACCACAGATCTCAACTGAGCTTTCTGGTATCCTTGCGGCGAAATTGCTAACAAGAGGCTTCACGTTTTTATGTCAGGTTGGCGTAGACTTTATTACACATTATTGAATTTACCACTCTCATTGCTGGTAAAGAGCAAGGTTATACCTTCAGATCCGGTAACCGAGTTGCATTTAGACCCGACGCGCCCGATTCTGTATGTATTGCCTTACAATTCCAAAGCCGATTTGCTGACGCTGCGCGCGCAATGTCTGGCACAGAATCTGCCCGATCCCCTTATTCCGCTAGAAATCGACGGAACGTTGCTCCCGAGCCACGTTTTTATTGCCGAAGGCCCGCGTGTTTTCTCTTATTACACGCCAAAGCAAGAGTCGGTAAAACTGTTCCACGATTATCTGGATTTGCACCGCAATAATCCGGATTTAGACATTCAGATGTTGCCGGTTTCGGTGATGTTTGGCCGTGCGCCAGGTCGGGAAGGGCATGATACGCCGCACTTACGCGTACTAAATGGGATTCAAAAATTCTTCGCCGTGCTGTGGTTAGGGCGCGACAGTTTTGTCCGTTTTTCCAATACCGTATCCCTGCGCTATATGGCAACAGAGCACGGCACGGACAAAATCATCGCACAAAAACTGGCGCGTGTTGCGCGGATGCATTTCTCCCGACAACGTCTTGCCGCGGTTGGCCCGCGCCTGCCGGCTCGTCAGGATTTATTTAATAAATTACTGGCCTCAAAAGCTATCGAAAAAGCCATTGAGGACGAAGCGCGCAGCAAGAAAATCTCACACGAAAAAGCCCAGCAAAATGCCATCGCGCTGATGGAAGAGATTGCGGCAAACTTCTCGTATGAAGCTGTGCGTCTTTCTGACCGTGTGCTGAGCTGGACGTGGAACCGCCTGTATAAAGGCATCAACGTCAATAATGCCGAACGTGTGCGTCAGCTGGCGCTGGACGGGCAGGAAATCGTTTATGTGCCCTGCCACCGCAGCCACATGGATTATCTGTTGTTGTCGTACGTACTTTATCACCAGGGGCTGGTGCCTCCGCACATTGCGGCCGGTATCAACCTGAATTTCTGGCCCGCTGGCCCGATTTTCCGCCGCCTGGGTGCATTCTTCATCCGCCGAACGTTCAAAGGCAATAAGCTCTATTCAACGGTATTCCGTGAATATCTTGGTGAACTGTTCAGCCGCGGTTATTCAGTGGAATACTTTGTGGAAGGTGGCCGTTCACGAACAGGACGTCTGCTGGAGCCGAAAACCGGTACGCTGGCGATGACTATTCAGGCCATGCTGCGCGGCGGTTCGCGTCCGATTACGTTAGTGCCGATTTACATCGGTTACGAACACGTCATGGAAGTGGGGACCTACGCGAAAGAATTGCGCGGTGCCACCAAAGAAAAAGAGAGTCTGACCCAGATGCTCAATGGTTTACGCAAACTGCGTAACCTCGGGCAGGGTTATGTAAACTTTGGTGAACCGCTGCATCTGACCACTTATCTGAACCAAAACGTCCCTTCCTGGCGCGAAGCGATAGACCCAATAGAGGCGCAACGTCCGAGCTGGCTGACGCCAACGGTTCAGGATCTGGCAGAACAGATTATGGTGCGCATCAACAACTCAGCGGCGGCAAACGCCATGAACCTGTGTTGTACCGCGCTGCTGGCATCGCGTCAGCGTTCACTGACCCGCGAACAGCTGACCGAGCAGATTGACTGCTATCTGCAACTGCTGCGTAACGTGCCGTATAACGCCGATTCGACGGTGCCGGATCTGACTGCCGACCAGTTGCTCGATCACGCCCTGAACATGAACAAGTTCCAGGTCGAGAAAGACAATATCGGCGACATCATCGTTCTGCCGCGCGAACAGGCAGTGCTGATGACGTATTACCGCAACAACATCCACCATATGCTGGTTCTGCCATCACTGATTTCAAGCATTGTGATGCACCACCGCCATGTGAGCCGCGCTGAGTTGCTGCGTCAGGTTGAACTTATTTATCCGATGCTGAAAGCTGAACTGTTTATGCATTTCGATAAATCGGAGCTTCCGCATGTGCTGGATATTCTGACTCTGGAACTGGCACGTCAGCAAATCATTCACCTGGAAGACGACGAGCTGACACTGAACCCGGCGCGTATCCGCACGCTGCAGCTGCTGGCAGCGGGTGTCCGTGAAACGCTGCAACGCTACGCGATTACCTTCTCCCTGCTGACGAATAATCCAAGCATCAACCGCGGTGCGCTGGAAAAAGAGAGCCGGATTATGGCGCAGCGTTTATCCGTGCTGCACGGCATTAATGCCCCTGAATTCTTCGACAAAGCAGTGTTCTCCACGCTGGTCGGCACGCTGCGTGCTGAAGGATATATCAGCGACAGCGGCGACGCTATTCAGGAACAGACGCGTGAGATTTACAACATGCTCAGCGATCTGATGACGCCGGATATCAAACTCACCATCGAAAGCGCTGGTATGCCTTCTGAGCTGCCTCAGGCAACTGAGCCTCCAGCGGAGCCGAAGATGGATGTGCGCGATACCGACCACTGATTGATGCAAAATTAATGCGGTAACGCCACAAAGCAAAACGCCCGAGCTTATAACAAGACCGGGCGTTTTTTATTGCCGGGTAGGCTCAGAAGCTGAAAGCTGACAAACTCATCAGGATACCCAGGAACAGCACCAGCCCCACATAATTATTCTGACGGAAAGCCAGGAAACAGGCATCACGCTCGCGTTTAGCAATCAGCTTTTGCTGATGCACAAACAGCGCCGCCGCCAGCAATAACGACCAGTAAAACGGTGCGCCAAGCTGTGAAAGATGGCCGACAATGCCCATCAGAATCAGCGTCGCCAGTTGCAACAGGCCGATAATCAGCGTGTCAAAGCGACCAAACAAAATAGCCGTCGATTTCACGCCGATTTTCATATCGTCATCACGATCAACCATGGCGTATTGCGTATCGTAAGCCACCGTCCAGCAGATATTTGCCGCAAACATCAACCAGCAACTCAGAGGGACACTCTCCCCCACTGCCGCATAAGCCATCGGTATCGCCCAGCCAAATGCAGCCCCCAGAACCACCTGTGGCAGATGGCTGACACGCTTCATAAAAGGATAAACCCATGCCAGCGCCAGGCCCGCAAGAGACAAAAGAATGGTCATCCGGTTAAGTGTCAGAACCAGCAGGAAGGACACCAGCACCAGCCCGACGAACAGGATTTTCGCCTGTTTGCCGGTGATAGCACCACTCGGTAGCGGACGGTTAGCCGTACGTTTTACGTGCCCGTCGAATTTACGGTCCGCGTAATCATTCACCACACAACCCGCCGCGCGCATAAAGAATACACCCAGCACAAAGACCAGTAGAATTTTGGCAGAAGGTGCGCCCTCACCGGCCAGCCACAATGCCCAAAGCGTCGGCCACAGCAGCAGCAACGACCCGATCGGTTTATCAATACGCATCAGGCGGCAGTAATCACGCCATGTGCCCTGAGTCATACTTCCTGACACTCTCTGTTCTCCTTGTTGATTGGTTTGACTCATGCCTGACCCACTTTGCCCTCAGGGCGGTGAACCGGCGAGTCCGGCAGAAAAATTTCTGTCAGAAGCAGGGGCTTATCCGACAGGCAAAGCCGCGAGCGACGCGCCCATAAACTGCCCTGCTCAGTATTTAATTGTCCCAGATGGATGTAATCACGGGTCAGGTTGTTGCCGCTAAACAGATACCGGCCCAGCGGCACCGTGCCCAAATCAACCAGCGCCAGATCAGGCCCGGTTAGCGTTTCTTCCGGGATCACGGTGCGTCCGAGCAGCCAGGGTTCGGCATCGCCAAACAGGATCACTTCGCGAACCCAATAACGGGCGCTTTCCGGCAACTGTCGCGCTTCGCTTTCACCCAGCTCATCGCGACGCACAAAGCATTCATTTTTCGGTTTCACGGTGACGGTAACACCCTGCTTTTCAAACCGGCGGGTCATGGATCCCATTTCCATCAGCCAGTCAGCAACATCCGCTGGCACGTCATTCGGATCTTGAAACCAATGGATCGGGAGTTGTTCAGGGGAATGGGAATCAGACATCAACGGCTCCATCATGGAGGTATTCATACCCCCAATTAATTATCTGCCTCGCATTCTAACGCATGAATGCGAGGCAGTAATCGCCTCATTTATTCACGGCGAAGACGTTCACCGTTGGCGAGATAAAGAGTCACAACCAGAACGAGGATGGCGCAGGCGTAAACCAGTGTGTCGTAAGGACTTTTATGGTCGACGATAATCAGGCGGATAATCGCCGTGATGCCGATATAAATAAAGTAACGCAGCGGGAAGTGATATCCCGACGAAAAGTACTTAATGATCAGTGCAATAAATTCGAAATAGAGGAAATAAATTACGATGCCCTCTATCAGCAGATACGATGAAGACTGATCGTTATTGACGAACAAAACCATCGCAAGATGGTAGGTTTCGCGCCCGATAAAGATCATCAGAATAACTGCCAGCCCCAATAAGAAAACGTTCAGAATTCGCTGCATGATGACGGAAATCATCGTCGCACGTTTTGATCCTGCCATGTGATCTACATCCCACTTTTGTTATGAATACCCGCAGAATACCACAGAGTTTGTGCCGGAAAAGCGGCATTAAAAAAGGGCCAGCCCGTTGAGGCTAACCCTTTTATTTCGTCGCCTTACTCGCACCTTACTACCCTAAATCATTCGGGTTGCATCAAGACGGCAACTGAACGAATTCCCGGGAGCATACAAAAGTATGTGACCGGGGTTCGTGAAGGCAGCCAACGCAGAGGCAGCCCGAAGGATGACGGGTATTAGCGCCAGTTTTTGAAGCGGTTAATCAGGCCATTGGTCGAGCTGTCGTGGCCGGTCACATCTTCGCTGCCTTCCAGCTCTGGCAGGATGCGGTTCGCCAGCTGTTTACCCAGTTCCACACCCCATTGGTCGAAGGTGTAGATATTCAGGATAGCGCCCTGCGTGAAGATTTTGTGCTCGTACATCGCGATCAACGCACCCAGGCTGTATGGCGTGATTTCGCGCAGCAGGATGGAGTTAGTCGGACGGTTGCCTTCAAACACTTTGAACGGCGCGACGTGTTTAACGTCTTCCGGTTTTTTACCCTGATCGGCGAATTCTTTCTCGACGACGTCCAGAGATTTACCGAATGCCAGCGCTTCAGTCTGTGCAAAGAAGTTAGACAGCAGTTTCGCGTGGTGATCGCTCAGCGCGTTGTGGCTGACCGCTGGTGCGATGAAGTCACAAGGTACGATTTTGGTGCCCTGGTGAATCAGCTGATAGAACGCATGCTGGCCGTTGGTACCCGGCTCACCCCAGATGATCGGGCCAGTCTGGTAATCCACCGGATTGCCGTTACGGTCAACGAATTTACCGTTGGATTCCATGTTGCCTTGCTGGAAGTACGCCGCAAAACGGTGCATGTACTGATCGTATGGCAAAATCGCTTCGGTTTCAGTGCCGTAGAAATCGTTGTACCAGATACCAATCAGCGCCAGCAAAACCGGCAGGTTTTTCTCAGCTGGCGTATTCGCGAAGTGTTTATCCATCGCGTGAGCGCCGCTCAGCAGCTGTTCGAAGTTTTCGAAACCGATGGACAGTGCGATGGACAAGCCAATTGCGGACCACAGTGAATAACGGCCGCCGACCCAGTCCCAGAATTCGAACATGTTGTCGGTGTCGATACCAAACTCGCTAACCGCTTTACCGTTGGTAGACAGCGCCGCAAAGTGTTTCGCAACGTGTTTGTTGTCACCCGCGGTTTTCAGGAACCAGTCGCGCGCGCTGTGGGCGTTGGTCATGGTTTCCTGCGTGGTGAAGGTTTTTGATGCCACCAGGAACAGCGTGGTTTCCGGAGACAGGTCTTTCAGCGTTTCGGCAATGTGTGTGCCATCCACGTTGGAGACAAAATGCATATTCAGGTGGTTTTTGTACGGGCGCAGTGCTTCGGTCACCATAAACGGGCCGAGGTCTGAACCGCCGATACCGATGTTCACCACATCCGTAATCGCTTTGCCGGTGTAACCTTTCCAGTCGCCACCGATAACACGTTCGGTGAAACCTTTGATTTTCGCCAGAACCGCATTCACTTCCGGCATAACATCTTTGCCATCCACGACGATTGGCGTGTTGCTGCGGTTGCGCAGGGCAACGTGCAGAACGGCGCGGTCTTCCGTACGGTTGATCTTCTCGCCAGAGAACATCGATTTGATTGCGGCCTGAAGATCGGTCTCTTTCGCCAGTGCCTGTAGCTTATCCAGGGTCTCGGTGGTGATGCGGTTTTTGGAGAAATCGACCAGCATCTGGTCTTCAAAGGTGGCAGAGAATTTGGAGAAACGATCACCATCTTCAGCAAACAGATGGCTAATCTGCACATCTTTCATCTTGTCGAAATGCTGCTGCAGGGCTTGCCAGGCAGCGGTCTGAGTTGGATTGATATTTTTCATAGCAATGCTCTTAGGCTGAGAATAAATATGAGGTAACTGTCCTGATTGTAACCTGTACTTACCGAGATGAGATGCCTTTTCTTGCGATAGGCCAGATCTGTGAAACCACATTGACAGAGAACAATATTAGATGACAATCGTGCAAAATGTGGGCCTCAACGTCCTCTGATCGTTGACAGACGGGCGATAAACGGCTATTCCTAAGCGCCTAACTCGCGCGCTCGATGCGCGAGCCAGAAGAGGCGCGTCGCCCAGGCAGTGTATCCGAGGAGCCGAAATCCTACGAAGATACATCAGGGGGAGCGGCGCCGAGATCATAAGCCCGCGGCAGGCAAACGATCGACTACAGGGGCTGAATCCCCTGGGTTGTCACCGAAACCCCCGAAAGGGTGTCGGCTAGGTGGGGCGCTTCTGGGTGTATCGTAGTATCTCTACGCCTGCTCCCGTTTCCCGCTCTCCCCTTTGTGCCAATTCTTATGGAATCGATGGCCGTCATGGTATGACGACCCGGACACGAGGTTTTACATGAATCACGCAGTATCCCGCAACGCCAACCCGCAGCCTTCAGGCAGTGTCATCGTCGCCAAATTCGGCGGTACCAGCGTGGCGGATTTCGACGCAATGAACCGCAGCGCAGATATCGTTCTGTCGCGCCCTGAAGTGCGTCTGGTCGTCCTCTCCGCCTCTGCGGGCGTTACCAATTTATTAGTCGAGCTGGCCGAAGGCAAAGACGCTGACCGCCGGGTATTCCTGCTCGATGAAATTCGTCGTATCCAGAAGGCCATTATCGACCGTCTCGATAACCCGGCAGTGATCGGTGAAGAAATAGACCGCATGCTGGAAAATATCGCCATGCTGTCGGAAGCGGCAAGCCTCGCGACATCCACGGCGCTGACAGACGAACTGGTCAGCCACGGCGAACTGATGTCTACCCTGTTGTTTGTCGAAATCATCCGCCAGCGCAGCGTGCCGGTGGAGTGGTTTGACGTGCGTAAAATTCTGCGCACCAACGATCGTTTTGGCCGCGCGGAGCCGGATATTCAGGCACTGACCGAACTGACCCTTCAGCAGCTCCAACCCCGTTTGCAGGATGCGCTGGTCATCTCCCAGGGCTTTATCGGTTCAGAAAGCAAAGGCCGCACCACGACGCTGGGCCGCGGTGGCAGCGATTATACTGCGGCGTTACTGGGCGAAGCGCTGGGCGTTTCACGCGTCGATATCTGGACGGACGTTCCAGGGATTTACACCACCGACCCGCGTGTCGTTCCTGCAGCGAAACGCATTGACCGTATCGCATTTGAAGAAGCCGCTGAAATGGCGACATTTGGTGCCAAGGTGCTGCATCCGGCAACGCTGTTACCCGCCGTTCGTCGTGGCATTCCGGTGTTCGTTGGCTCAAGCAAAGAGCCAACCGCAGGCGGTACGCTGGTGTGTAATACCACCGAGAACCCACCGCTGTTCCGCGCGTTGGCGCTGCGCCGTAAACAAACGCTGGTCACGCTGCACAGCCTGAGCATGTTGCATTCACGCGGTTTCCTCGCCGACGTGTTTGCCATTTTGGCGCGCCACAGTATTTCCGTTGATCTGATTACCACATCAGAAGTCAGCGTAGCACTGACACTCGATACCACCGGCTCAACGTCTTCAGGTGATAGCCTGCTGACCATGTCACTGCTGACAGAGTTGTCCTCACTGTGTCGTGTAGAAGTGGAAGAAAACCTGGCACTCATCGCCATTATCGGTAATAAGCTTTCGCAGGCTTGTGGCGTTGGTAAAGAAGTCTTCGGCGTGCTGGATCCGTTCAATATCCGCATGATTTGCTACGGCGCAAGCAGCTACAACCTGTGCTTCCTGGTGCCGGGCAATGATGCCGATCAGGTCGTTAAAACTCTACACCGCAACCTATTCGAATAACATCGGGCGCGGTATCTGAGAAGACCGGGCCTTGTGCCCGGTCTTTTTTTTGTCTGTACTTTTGCAAAACAACAAAGACAAGGATCATCCTCAACATGTTAGCCAAAATAACCCGCCTGTTCCCGCTGTGGGCCGTGCTGTTGTCGGTCGCGGCCTACTATTCGCCCGGTACATTCACCCCCATCGGGCCCCACGTTTCTACCCTGCTGATGCTGATTATGTTCGCGATGGGCGTCACGCTGGAATTCGGTGATTTCAAGCGTGTGCTTTCCCGCCCGGCGCCGGTCGCGGCGGCCACGTTCCTGCATTATCTGGTCATGCCGCTGGCAGCCTGGGTGCTGGCAAAACTGTTCCATATGCCGCCGGATCTGTCCGCCGGGATGATTCTGGTCGGTAGCGTCGCCAGCGGAACTGCGTCCAATGTAATGATTTATCTGGCGAAAGGTGATGTCGCGCTTTCCGTGACTATCTCCGCGGTGTCGACGCTGGTCGGCGTATTTGCCACGCCGTTGCTGACACGTCTTTATGTCGATACACACATCAAAGTGGATGTGGAAGGCATGCTGCTGAGTATTTTGCAGATCGTGGTGATCCCGATTTTAGCGGGGCTGATTGTTCATCATCTGTTCACCAGATTGGTAAAACGCATTGAACCGCTGTTACCGATTTTCTCAATGGTTTGTATTGTGGCTATCATCAGCGCCGTCGTGGCGGGCAGCCAGGGCTTTATCGGTTCAGTGGGGCTTATCGTGATTGTTGCGGTGATCCTTCACAATGGCATTGGTCTGCTGAGCGGCTACTGGGGCGGGAAACTGTTTGGGTTTGATGAAACTACCTGCCGCACGCTGGCCATGGAAGTCGGAATGCAGAATTCCGGGCTGGCCGCGACATTGGGGAAAATTTACTTCACCCCGCTGGCCGCGCTGCCGGGCGCACTGTTTTCGGTCTGGCACAATCTTTCAGGATCCTTACTGGCCGGGTACTGGTCCGGTAAGCCGGTCAAAAAAGACTGATTTTCTGACAGCGGGCGTACTTCAACGCCCGCTTCTTTCGCGTAAACATACTGCGTTACACCAGCTTCGCTTCGTCTTTGGCTTCGCGCTGTTCGTCTTCCTGTTCATCCTGATCCAGCACGTTATACGCCACCGCGCAGAACAACGAATTCAGACGTTTCATATCACCCAGCAGGCCCAGGTGCAACGAACTGGTTTCGATACTTTGCACATTATGCTGATGCAGACGGTCAACGTGCGCATGCGCATAACGGCGGTCGAGGATACGGAAACGATGCTTTGAGCGGCGCAAACGACGCGCACTGGTAAGATCGTTAGACAGGAAAACGCCCAGGCTCAGACGCAGGTTATCCAGCAGTTTCTCATGCAAGGCTTCCAGTTCCACCAGCCCCTCCGGTGAAAATGCGCGTCGCGTGGCATGCGATTTTGCAGTGATATCACCGGTCATGCGTTCGATAATATCGCCCGCCTGCTCCAGATTCAGCGCCATTTCAATGATTTCCGCCCAGCGGCGTGAGTCATCTTCGCCCAGCCCTTCTTTGTTGATTTGCGCCAGATACAATTTGATGGCGGTATACAACACATCAACGTCGTCATCAAGACGCCGGACTTCACGATCCTGCGCCAGCTTGCCGTTCATGACTTCACGGTTGAGGATCAGCATGTGTTCGACAACATCACCCATCCGCAAGGTTTCACGGGCAGCATTAGCCAGCGCCAGCGTCGGCGTATCAATCGCGCTGACATCCAGATGTCGCGGGCGCAGACGTGGGTCATCCTCCGGCACATCGGCTATCATCATCTCGCAAACTTTTGCCATCGGCGCTGTCAGCGGTACCATCAACAGACAGCGGATCAGGTTGTAGAACATGTGAAAATAGATCACCAGCTCTTCATCCGGAATGCCTAACCGCGCCAGTTGCGTCGAAAGTGGCCCAATAAACGGCAAAACAATCACTAATCCAATCAGCTTAAACAGCGTGCTGCCCAGGGCCACACGCCGCCCAGCCGCGTTCATTTTACTGGCGTTGATCATCGCCAGCAGGCCGCTGCCGAGGTTCGCACCTATGACCAGGCATAGCGAAACTTTAAGTGAAATAACGCCGGTTGCGGCCAACGTGGCCGTCAACAGTACGGCGGCCAGGCTGGAATAACTGATGATTGCAAAGACCGCCCCGGTCAGCGCATCGAGCAGTACATCGCCGGTCAGCGATGAGAACAACACTTTGACACCAGATGCCTGCATGATGGGCGTTGCCGCCGCCACAATCAGCTCCAATGCCAGTAAAATCAGGCCAAGCCCGATACACACGCGGCCCATTTGTCCGGCGCGGGTTTGCTTACGGCTGAGGAAAAAGGCCACACCCGCAAAAATCAGCAGAGGGGAAAGCCAGGAGAGATCAAAGGTCAGAATTCGCGCCATCACGGCGGTCCCGACGTCAGCACCGAGAATAATCACCAGCGCAGGCGCGAGCGCAACCAGCCCCTGGGAAACAAACGACGTCACCAGCAAAGCGGTGGCGTTACTGCTTTGCACCAGCGCGGTGACGCCAATACCCGCCACAAACGCCAGAGGTTTTTTCTCGATACTGTTACTCAGCACACGGCGCAGGCTGGAACCAAAAACGCGCATGATACCGGTACGCACAATGTGCGTACCCCAGACTAACAGAGAAATAGCAGACAACAGGTGCAGAAGGGTCAACACGAAAGAACAGCTCCATTAACGCCAGGCATAGACCGGCCATCCTGCCTGCCGGGCGTGCTGGAGCAGGATAGCGTCCGGATTCACGGCGATCGGTTGACCCACGCGGGTCAGTAACGGCAGATCGTTATGTGAATCCGAATAAAAACTGGCGTGTTGTAGCAGGGATTCGTCCTGATTGATGAGATGCAACAACCGCGATACTTTTCCTTCGCGATAGGTCATCGTCCCCTGTGTAGCGCCGGTAAAGCGCCCGTTTTGAATTTCAACACCAATCGCCAGCGTTTCATCGACACCGAGGAAACGGGCAATAGGCTGCACCAGATGCTCGCCGGAGGCAGAAATAATTACTGTCCGGTCGCCCTGCGCGCGGTGAGTGGCCAGACACTCCCGCGCCTGCGCGTAAACGCGCGGTGCAATGACATCCTGAATATAATTCGCAACCATCGCCGCGACGTCACTTTCACGGCGTCCTGTCAGCGGCACCAGAGTACAACGCATGTACTCCTGCATGTCCATCTTGCCAACCGCATATTGCTGCATCAGCGCAGCATCTTGTTGCAGGAAAGCCTGCTCATCCGCCACCCAGCCTTTTGCCACCATGTAGGCTGACCATAAGCTTGAACAGTCGCCGCTAATCAGAGTTTCATCGAGATCAAACAGCGCCAGCTTCATGCAACTTCCCGTAACGTAACAAGATCTAACTGTAGACCAATATCGCTGCCATCGGCGCGAAGTGAGGCCACAGAACGGTTTAAGACATCCACAGAAAGCTCAACACCCTGCGCTAAAACACGATAACGCACGACGTTGCCCAGCAGGCTGTGGCTGAGGATTTTAGCCGGAATCCCCTGATCCAAAGCACAGATCGTGACAGATTCCGGACGGATAGCCACCTGGCCAGTATATGTCTGGCCGGTTAAGGCCAACGCCTGTTCAGCGCTCAGCAGGTTATAGCTGCCGATAAAGCCTGCAGCAAAGGCATCCACCGGTTCAGTATACAGGGTTTCGGCATCGGCATTTTGGACGATTTGCCCTTTGTTCATCAGCACAATCCGGTCTGACATGGTCAGGGCTTCTTCCTGATCGTGCGTCACAAAAATAGCGGTGAGGTTCATTTCGCGCTGAATGCGACGGATTTGTTCGCGCAGATGTTTACGGATACGGGCATCCAGCGCCGACAGCGGTTCATCAAGCAGTAAAAGACGCGGCTGTGTCACCAGCGAACGCGCCAGCGCCACACGCTGACACTGACCGCCAGAAAGCTGATGCGGGTAACGTTTGGCGTAATCGTTCATTTCCACCAGTTCCAGCACTTCGCCCACGCGGCGATGCACCTCGGAAGCGGGTATCTTCTGCATTTTGAGGCCAAACGCGACGTTGGCTTCCACGGTCATATTCGGAAACAGGGCGTAACTCTGGAACACCATGCCGATACCGCGCTGTTGCGGTGGCAATGGCACGATATCCTGCCCCTGAATCATAATTTTGCCACTGTCTACGGAGGTCAGGCCGGCCAGACAGCGCAACAGAGTGGATTTACCACAGCCGCTCGGCCCCAGCAGCGTCACGAATTCGCCCTCTTTAGCAGAGAAATCGATATTGTTGAAAATCCGTGTCGGACCATAAGACTTGTTGAGTTGAGTAACCTGCAAATACGACATAATCAGCGCTTCCCTTTGTTCAGCATGTTCGCCAGCCAGGTGAAAATCAGGACGACCATGAAATAGGAGATAACCAATGCGCTGGTGAAATGGCCGCTGCCATTGCGCATATTATAGAGATAAACCTGAACCGTTTCATAACGGCTGCCCGCCAGCAGGTTGGCAAACACAAATTCCCCAATGAGGAATGAAAACGACAGCAATACGGCAATCGTTCCGCCTTTACGTAAGTTCGGCAACACCACCAGCAGCGCCGCTTTCCAGGTGCTGGCACCCAGCAAATGTGCAGCGTCCATCAGGTCACGCAGGTTTATCGCCTGCATATTGTTGGAGATGGCGCGGTAGATAAATGGCAGCGCGATAGTGAAGTAACAGCCGATCAGGATCCACGGCGTTCCGGTCAGCGCGAAAGGTTCGGCAGAATACAGCTGCATCAGGCCAACGGATGACACGACCGGCGGCACGGCAAACGGCAGCAGGATGAGAATATTCATTAGCGCATCCAGCTTCGGGAAATAGTAAGCAATCACAAACATAAGCGGCAGGATCAGCACCAGCGACAGAAAAAGCGTGCCAAAACAGACCAGCAGAGAATGCCAGAGTGCAATCAGGAAGCGCGGGTCGCTCCATAATTCCACCAGCCATTTCAGGGTAAATCCGCTCGGCAAAATCGTGGCTCCCCATTCCAGAACCAGCGCATAAACCAGCGTCGCCAGCAGCGGCAGCATCAAAACAATCAACAAAATCCAGATCACCACACGGTGGTAAATCGCTTCAGATCGCGACATTTCACGTTCCTTTTTCAGCAATCAGCTACGCTGACTGAGATAACTTTTTCGCAATAACCACTGATGAATCAGCGTGATAAAGGCCATCAGCGCCACCAGCAGCATTGCCAGCGCGCTCCCCATATTCGGGTCGAGGGAAATATCACCCGACACCAGCGCAGCAATACGAACCGGCACCACGTTGAAGTTACCGGTAGTCAGCGCGTACACCGTAGCGTAAGCGCCAAGGGCATTAGCCAGCAAAATAACGAAAGTGCCCAGCAGCGCCGGGAACAGAACCGGAATGCCAATGTGCCGCCAGTAGCTCCAGCGCCCGGCGCCCAGCAGTGCGGCCGACTCACGCCAGTCTTCACGCAGTGCATCAAAGGCCGGATACATCAGCAAAACGCCGAGAGGGATCTGGAAATAGGTGTAGAGCACAATCAGCCCGTCTTTCGAATACAGGTCGAAATGCTCCATCAGGCCGTATTTACGCAGCAATAACGTCAGGCATCCGTTCAGGCCGAGCAGGATGACGAACGCAAACGCCAGCGGCACGCCTGCAAAATTGCTGGTCATGTTAGTAAATGACATCACAAAATCATGCAGCTTTGTCGGGCCTAGCTGGCGAAGTGAGTAACTACCCACTAACGCAATAATCAAACCGTACAAACTCGACCAGATCGAAATATCCAGCGAGAAGCGCATAGCCTGCAGATAAAACGGAGAGGTCAGAATGTCGGTGTAGTTGCCCAGCCCCCAGGCTTCATAGGTTTCGCTGTAAAAACTGCTCACCGCAATCCAGGCCAGCGGCGCCAGCTGGAAAGCGATGAAAAACACCAGAAACGGCAAAATAAACAGCGCCGCAATCCACTTACCTTTCATCGGGTATCCTTTAAAAGTGATGGAATTCAGGCCAGTAATGCCGCGCAGTGTGGCTTGTCGTGGGCAATATTGAGGATCTGACAAATTGTGCCGCACAGCTCTGTTTGCAGCGGTTCGGCGTCTTTTAAGCTGAACACGCTGCCGAAAACAAACAACGGCACCTGGCGCTCTTCCGGCAAAATACCCCCGTGGCTGCGGTCATCGTTCATGCCGTGGTCGGCAGTGACAATCACCTGATAGCCAGCTTCCAGCCAGTCGCCTAAAAAGCGCGAAAGAATGCCGTCGGCCGTACGCGCTTTGTTGCGGTATTGCGGCGTCGAAAGCCCGAATTTGTGGCCCGCATCATCAATGTTCATCGGGTGAATCAGCAGAAAATCAGGGTTGTGGCGACGGCGCAGGCTTTCCGCATCATCGAATAAATGCGAATCGGGATAAGCGTCATCGTAATAAAAATGACCGTGCTGGATAGCCAGGGATTCATCGCTGGTATGGCGGTCGCGCGGTGGATCAAACGGCGTGCGGTTATACAGCTCGCTGACCCAGTGATAGGCCGCGGCAGCCGTCGTCAGACCGGCGTCGCGGGCATAATGAAAAATACTGCGTTGTGTTGATAAACGGTCAACGTGGTTATGAACGATGCCGCTTTCCACCGGCGTGATGCCGGTGAGAATACATTCGTAAAGCGGCCGGGACAGCGAAGGCAGTTCGCATTCCAGTTGATACAAACGCCCACGCCCTGCGGCACACTGCGCCTGTAAATATCCCATTGCGTCTTGGGCGACCTGATAATTCAGGCCGTCGAGTACTACCAGAATGCTCTTCATTACACTTTTGCCTTTCTTGCAGGTGTTGTAATTAATCAATGCTTTCGCTGCCCGGTTTTTCTATTTTTTTATTCAGAAAATTATTGCTGCATGTTGATCATGACGTTTTCCTGCCACAGGCGAGGCAGCGTTTTGGCGCTCTTATCCCATGCAGCCGGATCAGCAATCGGATGAGCGTTTTTATATTCGCTTGAAGGCAACAGTTTGGCTTTCACGTCGTCTGGCAGCGTGATGTGATCAGCTCGGATTGGGCGGGCATAGCCACGTGCCAGGTTAATCTGGCCAGCATCGGAGAAGATGTATTCACGCGCCAGTTTGGCGGCGTTCGGGTGTTTGCCGAATTTGTTGATGATAGTGGTGTAGCCCGACGTGATAGAACCGTCAGAAGGGATAACTACGTCAAAACGGGTTTTATCGATTTTATCGCGATAGTTCAGACCGTTGAAATCCCAGACCACGCCAACCTGTACTTCACCTTTTTCCAGTGAAGCGATAACCGGGTTAGTCAGGCTCAGACGACCTGATTTCGCCAGTTTGCCGAAATATTCCAGACCTGGTTTCAGGTTCTGCTCGTTGCCACCCATGGCGTAAGTCGCTGCCAACACGCCATTTGCAGCCTGTGCTGCGGTGCTCACATCACCGATGGTAACTTTATATTTACCTTTCAGCAGATCGGCCCAGCTATGTGGTTCATCTTTCACCTGAGATTTATCAATGATGAAAGCGATAGTCCCGGTATACGCAAGTGCCCACATACCGTCTTTATCTTTTGCCCAGTCAGGCACCTGATCCCAGGTCGTTGGTTTATAAGGCTGCGTGACGCCTTTCTGCACCGCAACCGGGCCGAATGCAGCACCCACATCGCCAATATCCGCACTGGCATTGTCTTTTTCGGCGAGGAATTTAGCGATTTCCTGCGCAGAGCTCATATCGGTATCGCTGTGTTTCAGGCCGTATTTAGTGCTCAGATCATTCCAGGTATCTTTCCAGTTAGCCCAGTCATCAGGCATACCGACACTGTTTACCGTTCCTTCGGCTTGTGCCGCTTTCAGGAGTTCAGCAGGAGGTTCAGCGGCAAAAGCCGATGAAGCGGAGAGGACAAGCGCGCTGGTTAACACAGAAGCGAACAACTGTTTCATAACGGATGCTCCAGATGATAGTGTGTGTGAATGCTGGTCTAGTCCAGCAAGAACCAAGCCAATCTAACGATCAATTGTGATAATTATATGTCAGCGTGAAAAAGCAGCAGTTTTAAGCTTATAGCTGTTAACGGGCGCACATTATTTACGCGATGAAGAGTCGGATTGGTGCAAAAACGCACTGAAATGAGGCTTACTGACCGATGAGTGAACCGCAGACCACCCTTGCAGTTATCTGTAAGGCATTGAGCGAAAGTATTGCAGCCGGGGCATTTTCTGCCGAGGGAAGGCTGCCCTCTGAGCGCGCGTTGAGTGAACAATTTTCTACAACCCGCATCACTCTGCGAGAGGCATTAAGCCAGCTTGAGGCGCAAGGCCTGATTTACCGGGAAGTCCGCCGGGGTTGGTTTGTTTCACCACCTCGCATTATTTATAACCCATTGCAACGCAGCCATTTTCACGCGATGGCGAAAGATCAGGGGCGCAGCGCACAGACAGAGGTTATTGATGCCAGACACTGCGTTGCCAGCGATACCGTTTGCCAGAAATTATTGCTGCCGCCCGCCAGTGATGTTATTTGCATCCGCCGGTTACGTTATATCGATAGTCGCCCTGTACTATATGTCGAACACTACCTCAACCCTCTGTACTTTAAGGATATTCTCGACAATGATCTGACGTCATCGCTCACCGATTTATACGCTTCACGCTACGGTATTTATTACGGGCGCGTACGGTTTGATATGGTGCCAACATTGCTGACAGAGGAGGCCTCGCGCGCGCTGAGAGTCGCTTCCGGCAGCCCGGCGCTGTTTATCACGCGAACCAACCGGGATCAAAATGACCGGGTCATCGACTGCGATTTGGAATACTGGCGTTATGACGCACTGCATATTGATGTGGAAGTGAATTGAAATGAACCCCCGGCCACCGATTGAAGTCAGTGATCGGGATTCATGAGAAACGCCAACACAGGGTCAGCGTGAAGAATGACGGAGATATCAGTCAGCGTCATAGCCTAAGTTAGGTGCCAGCCAGCGCTCGACCTCATCAACCGGCATATTTTTACGCGCAGCGTAATCCTCGACCTGATCGCGCTGAATTTGCGCGACGGCGAAATATTTGCTGTCGGGATGGCTGAAATACCAGCCAGAAACTGCCGCACCCGGCCACATTGCAAAAGACTCCGTCAGTTGCATACCGGTATTAGCCTCAACATCCAGCAGTTTCCATATTTGCCCTTTTTCCGTGTGTTCAGGACATGCCGGATAACCCGGTGCCGGGCGGATCCCCTGATAATTTTCACGAATAAGTTCTTCGTTGCTCAGATTCTCGTTGGGGGCAAAACCCCAGTACACCTTGCGTACTTTTTCATGCAGGTATTCGGCAAAGGCTTCTGCCAGACGGTCTGCCAGCGCTTTGATCATAATTTTGTTGTAGTCGTCGTGCTGCCTGTCGTACGCCTCGGCCAGCGCGTCCTCCTCCAGCCCGCCGGTCACGGCAAATGCGCCCATGTAGTCTTTTTTGCCGCTGGATTTCGGCGCAACAAAATCGGCCAGGCAATAGTTCGCAAAATCCGTTTTTTCGGTTTGCTGACGCAAATGGTGGCTAACTACGAGCACTTCATCACGGCGTTCATCGCTGTAAATTTCGATATCGTCGCCTTTGCGGTTCGCCGGGAATAGGCCGACTACGCCGCGCGGATTCAGTAATTTTTCAGCGGAAAGCTTATCGAGCAGATCGTTAGCATCCTTGAACAGACGTTTGGCTTCTTCGCCAACGACTTCATCTTCCAGAATTCGCGGGTATTTACCTGCCAGCGACCAGGTCATGAAGAATGGCGTCCAGTCGATGTAATTCCGCAGCGTTTCGATGCTGGCTTCCACTTTCTGGATACCCAGACGATGCGCGACCGGCGGCGTATAATTTTCCCAGTCAATCGTCGTGGCATTGTCGCGCGCCACTTCCAGGCTGACCGGCGGTGTCCGGGGCTTTTTGCGGCCATGCTGAATTCGCACAGTTTCGTATTCTTTACGGGTTCGTTCGATAAAAGCGTCACGCTGTTCTGCTGATAGCAGCGCAGAAACCACGCCGACAGAACGCGAGGCGTTTTGCACATAACACGTCGCACCGCTGTAGTTTTGCTCGATTTTAACCGCAGTATGCGCCTTGGACGTGGTAGCCCCGCCGATAAGCAGCGGCATCGTAAACCCGCGGCGCTCCATCTCTTTTGCCACGTTGACCATTTCGTCCAGCGACGGCGTGATTAAGCCGGAAAGGCCGATAATATCGACGTTTTCTTCGATGGCCGTTTTCAATATTTTGTCGGTCGGCACCATAACCCCGAGATCGATAATCTCGTAGTTATTACATTGCAGCACCACACCCACGATATTTTTGCCGATGTCATGAACATCGCCTTTCACCGTCGCGAGCAGGATTTTGCCGTTTGTCTGGCCTTTCTCCTTGCTGGCTTCGATGTAAGGTTCGAGATAAGCCACCGCCTGTTTCATTACACGCGCGGATTTCACCACCTGCGGCAGGAACATTTTGCCGGCACCGAAAAGGTCCCCGACGACGTTCATACCATCCATCAGCGGCCCTTCAATCACTTCAATCGGGCGCGCGGCCTGCTGGCGGCACTCTTCGGTGTCCAGCTCGATGAATTCGGTAATGCCTTTGATCAGAGAATATTCGAGGCGTTTTTTGACATCCCAACCCCGCCATTCGGCCTGCTGTTTGTTGGCTTCGCCGTCGTCTTTGCTTCCACGGTATTTTTCCGCCAGCTCCAGCAGGCGTTCTGTGCCGTCTTCACGGCGGTTCAGAATCACATCTTCAACGGCATCGCGCAGTTCAGCCGGTAAGTCATCGTAAATAGCCAGCTGACCGGCGTTAACGATGCCCATATCCATGCCGTTGCGGATCGCGTGATACAGGAATACGGCGTGAATGGCTTCGCGCACCGGCTCATTGCCGCGGAAGGAGAAGGAAACGTTGGAAACACCGCCCGAGATCATCGCATGCGGCAATTCTGCTTTGATATCTGCACAGGCCTCGATGAAGTCGACGGCGTAGTTATTGTGCTCATCAATCCCCGTGGCGACCGCGAAGATATTCGGGTCAAAGATAATATCTTCCGGCGGGAAGCCGACTTTTTCTGTCAGTAGTTTATAGGCGCGGCGGCAGATTTCGATTTTACGGGCACGGGTATCTGCCTGTCCGGTTTCATCAAAAGCCATCACCACCACGGCCGCGCCGTAGCGCCGCACAATCCGGGCATGGTGAAGGAAAGCTTCTTCCCCTTCTTTCATCGAGATGGAGTTAACAATGCCTTTGCCCTGGATACATTTCAGGCCTTTTTCGATGACATCCCACTTGGAGGAGTCAATCATGATCGGCACGCGGGCAATATCCGGTTCACCGGCAATCAGATTCAGGAAGCGCACCATCGCCGCTTCAGCGTCGAGCATCCCTTCATCCATGTTGATATCGATAATCTGCGCGCCGCTTTCCACCTGCTGACGGGCCACCGCCAGCGCTTCGGCATATTTTTCTTCTTTAATCAGGCGCTTGAAACGCGCAGAACCGGTGACGTTGGTACGCTCACCCACGTTCACAAAGAGGGTTTGTGCATCGATGGTCAGCGGCTCCAGCCCCGCCAGACGGCAGGCAACGGGAATAACCGGCAGCTGACGCGGGGGCACACCTTCAACCGCTTTCACCATCGCAGCAATGTGCGCCGGCGTGGTACCACAACACCCGCCGACGATATTCAGGAAGCCCGAGCGCGCCCATTCGCCGATGTGCTCCGCCATTTCTTTGGCTTCAAGATCGTACTCACCAAAGGCATTCGGTAAGCCCGCATTCGGGTGCGCGGTGACATAACATTCAGCAATACGCGATAATTCGGCGACATACTGACGTAATTCGTCCGGCCCCAGCGCGCAGTTCAGGCCGAATGTGAGCGGCTTAACGTGGCGCAGCGAGTTATAAAACGCTTCGGTTGTCTGGCCTGACAACGTACGGCCAGAGGCGTCGGTGATCGTGCCGGAAACCATTACCGGTAGCACGATACCCAGCGCTTCAAATTCGGTTTCTACCGCAAACGTCGCGGCTTTGGCGTTGAGTGTGTCGAAAACGGTTTCGATCATGATCAGATCTGCTCCGCCCTTAATCAGCGCCCGGGTGGATTCGCGGTACGCTTCGACCAGTTGATCGAAAGAGATATTACGGAAAGCCGGATCGTTAACATCCGGAGAGATCGAAGCCGTGCGGTTGGTCGGGCCTAAAACACCGGCCACATAACGCGGTTTATCCGGCGTGCGCGCGGTCCATTCATCGGCGCAGATCCGCGCCAGACGAGCCGCTTCATAGTTAATTTCCGCGGAAAGCGACTCCATGTGGTAGTCGGCCATCGCGATGGTCGTGGAGTTAAAGGTGTTGGTTTCGAGAATATCTGCGCCAGCGGCAAGATAACCGTTATGGATCTCGATGATCACTTCGGGGTTGCTCAGGACCAGAAGATCGTTATTACCTTTAAGATCGCTTTCCCAGTCAGCAAAGCGCTCGCCGCGATAATCTTCTTCTTCAAGACGGTAGCTCTGGATCATGGTTCCCATGCCGCCGTCCAGCACCAAAATGCGCTGTGCCAGTTGCTTATGTAGCGCTTCAACCCGATTAGTCACTTTCACCTCATCACCCACCACGCACACCCGGCAAATTGTTCATTCATACGCCGGAAATTATGGTCAACATCCTAGCATACCTTCAGAAGGCAAAAGGCTGCGGTGACATGAGACTTTTTCAATTCAGGAAGGCATCCCGCAAATGCTATGCAACACATCGGATGAGCGCAAAGGCAGGTTGCGATCCATACTGTAAAAACGAAAACCAATTCCAAAAATGACTTTTCTTCGCCAGCGTTTGGCGCATCTTACAAGGAACAGGCTTATGGCAACGTCCGCATTGACTCCGGCCAAGCGTGCTAAGAAAACAAAAGCCGCTGCGACAGCAGGCAGCGCCGCCACCGGACAGGTTCAGTCCCTCACGCGTGGCCTTAAGTTGCTGGAATATATCGCTGAAGCTCAGGGCAGCGTTGCGCTGACGGATCTGGCTCAGCAGGCAGGTTTACCGAATTCCACCACTCACCGTTTGCTGACCACGATGCAGCAACAGGGGTTTGTCCGGCAGGTCGGCGATTTGGGTCTGTGGACCATCGGCTCGCATGCGTTCGTGGTCGGCAGCAGTTTTCTGCAAAGCCGTAATTTGCTCGCGATGGTGCACCCGATGCTGCGTCGCCTGATGGAAGAGTCGGGTGAAACCGTCAATCTGGCCGTACTGGATCACAGTGATTATCAGGCGATTATCATCGATCAGGTGCAGTGCAATGCGCTGATGCGGATGTCAGCGCCGATTGGCGGAAAACTGCCGATGCACGCTTCCGGCGCGGGTAAGGCATTTCTTTCCACCCTGCCGGAAGAGCGCCTGGCGAAGCTTCTGCACAAAATTGGTTTGCACAGCTACACGCCGCTGACCAAGACGTCTCCGGCCAACTTGAAACAGGAGCTGGCCGATACGCGTAAACGCGGTTATGCCTTTGATGATGAAGAACATGCGCTAGGCCTGCGCTGCGTGGCGACCTGCATTTACGATGAGCATAACGATGCTTACGCCGCGATTTCCATTTCAGGCCCGGTTTCACGGATAACAGACGATCGCGTGACAGAACTGGGCGCGCTGGTGATCCATGCAGCAAAAGAAATTACGCAGGCTTATGGCGGCGGGAAACATTAATTGAGGAATAGCTCCCGCACGGATGCCGGGAGCATGAGACTTAACGGCGGCTGAAACGCTGGCTGCGGCGATATGCGAAGACGTCCTCGACGTGCCCCTCGCGGATCCGCGTTTGCAAACCGCGCCAGTAAGCGGCAGAAAATAGGTCATTGTGTGCCGCTTCGAAGAACTGCCGGACACGCTTGTCGCTGCACAGGAAATGGCGAAATTCTTCAGGAAAAACATCCCCCGGCGCAATGCTGTACCAGGGCTCGCTGGCCAGTTCATCCTCAGGGTAACGCGCGGCAGGAATATCGCGGAAATTCACTTCCGTCATGTAACAGATTTCGTCGTAATCATAAAATACGACACGACCATGACGGGTTACGCCAAAGTTTTTAAACAACATATCGCCGGGAAAAATGTTCGCTGCCGCAAGTTGTTTAATCGCGTTACCGTATTCTTCAATAACGTCATGCAACTGCTGATCATCCGCCTGTTCCAGATATAAATTCAGCGGCGTCATACGCCGTTCGATATACAAATGCTTCAGGGCAATACTGTCGCCCAGATCTTCAATCTTCGCGGGGACTTCACGTTGTAGCTCTGCCATTAACTCCGGGCTAATGTTTTTCTTAGCCAGAACAAAATGCTCAAATTCCTGGGTATCGGCCATCCGTCCTACGCGGTCGTGCTCTTTGACCAGTTGGTAGCAGGCCATAACCTGCGCTTCGGTCACCTCCTTTTGCGGGGCGAAATGGTCTTTAATGACTTTGAAAACGCGGTCACTTCCCGGCAAGGTAAAGACCAGCATGACCATACCTTTGACGCCCGGCGCAATAATAAAAGACTCGTTGGTTTGCACCATAAAGCGTAAATGCTCACGATAACATTCGGTTTTCGCATGCTTCTGGCAGCCAATAGCACTGTAAAGTTCAGCCGTCGTTTTGGCCGGTAATATCTCCCGTAACCATTCCACCAGCGCGCCCGGTTGCGGGGCGTAAACCATAAAATAGGAACGCGCGAAACCAAAAACGATGCTGGCATCATTTCCCTCAGTCAGACACGCATCCACAAACAATTCGCGCTGATGGCTTTGATGTACCGGCAATAACAGCGGGAAAACCTGCTGACCCAGCCTGATTTTTCCAATAATCCACGCCGCCTTATTGCGGAAGAAAACTTCAGTGGCTATCTCAATTACCGCCCCTGATAACGTGTCACCGGAAAATCTCTGCTGCAACGCCGTACTGATGTAATCAATATCACGTGGCGCATTCTCCCACGCTAAACGCATCGGAAGATCGTGAAGAACCCGGCTCAGCGTGGCGACAAGATTTCCTTTTACCGGATATTGCCGTGCGAGTGGCCGGGCGCAATTCTGTGGCCGGTGAGTTGGCTGTTCGCTAAAAATAAAAAGCTTGTCTGCCGTCAGTTCACGGTGCTTGAAAATCCGGCAATAGACTGAATTAAAGAAACTTTCGGCTATTTCTGCGCGGGGATAGTCAGGCAACAATCCTGCGTAACAGTTTTTAATACGGTTCAAAAATGCGGCATCGTAGAAGTGCTGGCCCGTGATACATTTGAGCTGCGAGACGACCAATCCTACATGATGGTCGTAAAGATGAATTCGCTGTTTCATGGCTGCCTGCACCGCCGGCCAGTTGGCACGCTCGAAACGTTGCTGAGCTTCTGAAGTCACCTCCAGAAACCGGCCATACTGTGCATCGAACCCTTGCAAAATAGTCTGAGCAATCAACAGCTCGATGCGCATAATGTCGGCTCCGTCAGAGGAAGAACCCGGCTTGCGCCGGGTCAGATCAGTGGGATGTCGGGGAGAATTGCTGTTCTTCGGTCGAACCGGTTAACGCGGTTACCGACGAGCGTCCGCCCTGAATGATGTTCGTCACCTTGTCGAAATACCCGGTGCCCACTTCCTGCTGATGAGAAGCAAAAGTGTATCCGCGACCGATCGCCGCAAATTCAGGTTCCTGCACTTTTTCGACGTAATGTTTCATCCCCTCGCCCTGCGCATACGCATGAGCAAGATCGAACATGTTGAACCACATACTGTGGATGCCCGCCAGCGTGATGAACTGGTACTGATAGCCCATCGCCGCCAGCTGATCCTGGAAGCTGGCAATCGTTTTGTCATCGAGATTCTTCTTCCAGTTAAACGACGGTGAGCAGTTATAGGCCAGCAATTTGCCCGGGAATTTCGCGTGAATTGCCTCAGCAAAACGCTGTGCAAGTTTCAAATCCGGCGTCGATGTTTCGCACCAGACAACGTCAGCATACGGCGCGTAAGCCAGCCCGCGGCTGATCGCCTGTTCAATGCCCGCGTGTGTGCGGTAAAAACCTTCATGCGTTCTCTCGCCGGTAATGAACTGGCTGTCATAAGGATCGCAATCGGATGTCAGCAAATCAGCGGCGTCGGCGTCGGTACGGGCCACCAGCAAGGTCGGCACGCCAAGTACATCAGCAGCCAGACGGGCAGACACCAGCTTTTGAACTGCCTCCTGAGTAGGTACCAGCACCTTGCCTCCCATATGTCCGCATTTTTTCACCGCAGCAAGCTGGTCCTCGAAATGCACCGCTGCCGCACCGGCTTCAATCATTGATTTCATCAGTTCAAACGCATTCAGTACGCCGCCAAAACCGGCCTCTGCGTCGGCAACTACCGGCAGAAAATAATCGGTATAGCCTTGCTGACCCGGTTCAATATTATTTGCCCATTGAATCTGATCGGCACGGCGGAAGGTATTGTTAATACGGGCCACCACTTCCGGCACAGAATTCACCGGATATAACGACTGATCGGGATACATACTGGATGCGGTATTCGCATCGGCGGCAACCTGCCAGCCAGACAGATAAATCGCCTCAATCCCGGCTTTTGCCTGTTGCAATGCCTGTCCGCCAGTCAGCGCGCCCAGACAATTCACATAGCCTTTGCGGGAGGCACCGTGCAGTAAGTTCCACAGGCGGGCCGCGCCGTGCTGAGCCAGAGTACATTCCGGGTTCACCGATCCGCGCAGGCTGATGACTTCGGCGGCCGTATAAGGGCGGGTAATGCCTTTCCAGCGTGGCTGATTCCAGGTTTCTTCAAGCTGCTGAATTTGCTGAGTACGTGTTGTTTTCATGGCAAATGCTCCGATCTTTTTATGTGTAGGGTAAGAAGAATCAGGCCAGCAGCTGGTAGCCCGGCAGGGTCAGGAAGTCGATTAACTCATCCTGTGTGGTAATTTTTTCCATTAATGTGGCGGCCTGCGTGAAGCGCCCGGAGCTGAAACGTTGTTCGCCTAACTCCTGTTGGATCACCAGCATTTCTTCATTCAGCATTCGGCGGAACAAAGGCTTGGTGACCAGTTGGCCGTCGCTGAGCGTTTTGCCATGATGGATCCACTGCCAGATTGAGGTTCTGGAAATCTCTGCGGTAGCGGCATCTTCCATCAGCCCGTAAATCGGTACGCAGCCATTACCGGAGATCCACGCTTCGATGTACTGCACCGCCACCCGGATATTGGCACGCATACCCTCTTCAGTACGTTCGCCGGAACAAGGCTCCAGCAGTTGTGCAGCAGTAATGTCGGCGTCGTCTTCACGCAATACGTCCAGCTGGTTGGAGCGGGAACCGAGTGCTTTATCGAAAACTTCCAGCACGGTATCAGCCAGCCCCGGATGTGCTATCCAGGTACCGTCATGCCCGTTGGTCGCTTCCAGCTCTTTGTCCGTTCTTACCTTGTTCAGCACCCATTCGTTGCGTTTAACATCTTTGCTCGGGATAAATGCCGCCATTCCCCCCATCGCAAATGCACCACGACGGTGGCAGGTTTTGATGAGAAGCCGTGAGTACGCATTGAGGAATGGCTGCGTCATGGTGACTGACTGACGATCGGGCAAAACGCGGTCAGCATGATTCTTCAACGTTTTGATATAGCTGAAGATGTAATCCCAGCGACCACAATTCAGCCCGACGATATGGTCGCGCAGGTGGTAAAGAATTTCGTCCATCTGGAATACGGCAGGCAGAGTTTCAATCAGAACGGTGGCTTTGATGGTGCCACGGGATAATCCGGCGTAATCCTCCGCAAAGCTGAAGACCTGGCTCCACCAGTCCGCTTCCTGATAAGACTGCATTTTTGGCAGATAGAAATAAGGGCCGCTGTCTTTTGCCAGTAACGCGCGATGGTTATGGAAGAAATAGAGAGCAAAATCAAACAATGAGCCGGAAATGGCCTCCCCCTGCCAGGTCACGTGTTTCTCGGGCAAATGCAGGCCACGGACGCGGCAGATCAAAACGGCAGGTTCAGGTTTGAGCTGATAAATTTTGCCGGATTCGTTGGTGTAACTGATGGTTCCGTTAACTGCATCACGTAAGTTGATCTGCCCTTCGATGACCTTCTGCCAGTCAGGGGCCAGAGAATCTTCAAAATCAGCCATGAAAACTTTCACATTGGCATTGAGCGCATTAATCACCATCTTACGTTCTACGGGTCCGGTGATTTCTACGCGGCGATCTCTTAAATCTTCCGGAATGCCCCGAATCGTCCAGTTTGATTTTCTTATGGAAGCAGTTTCCGAAATAAAATTTGGTAAAGTGCCGCTATCAATTTTTCTCTGTACCTCGACACGCTCTGCCAGCAAGCGGTTACGCAGCGGGGTAAAGCGCACGACCAGCTCAGACAAAAAGTCCACTGCTTCTTCAGTCAGTATATGCGCTTCGTTTTCACCAAAACGGCGTGTAAAACCAAGCTGACTGCGCGTAATTTGCTCTGACATCGCTAACTCTCCTGATTTTTCGACTTAAATCTGCCAGACCGTCTCACTAAGCAGATACCGATACGGTAGAAAATAAACCAGCGACGCCGTGGAAGATCCTGTGGCGATTTATCGATGGTCATTTATTGCCCGATAGATTTAAGCGTAATCAGGATTTACATAAAATCAAAAACGATTTCCATTTTATTTTTTATTTAAGAAATAGTGACTATTATTCAGTGAGATAAAAACGTAAAAAAATGTCGAAAAATAAGAATCTATTTCGATTTTCTAAAGTTTGAAGATCAGAGATGAAGTAGCGGGGAGTAGGATGGAAGCATTCAGGAGCAGACGACCGATCGGGGATCGTCTGCAAGTGATGAAGGGAATTATTCCAGAGTTGGGTTCATCTGGCGCAGATCGAATGGCGTGATCTGGTAAACATAGTAGTTCAGCCAGTTAGTAAACAGCAGATGCCCGTGACTACGCCAGGTTGCTTTAGGCGATAGCTCTGCATTGTCTTGTGGGAAGTAATTGTAAGGCATCTCAGGTGACAGACCCGCTGCGACATCGCGCAGGTATTCCCCGGCCAGCGTACCGGCATCATATTCCGGATGACCCGTAACGAAGGCCATACGCTTATCTTTCGTTGCGAACAGATAGGCACCGGCCTCGTCAGATTCTGCCAGAATATCGAGATCGGTATGCTGGCGCAGTATGTCGGCAGGGAAATCAGCATAGCGCGAGTGGGGAGCCAGAAATGTTTCATCAAAACCACGGGTCAGTAAAGCCAGGGGCTGTAGTGTCTGATGCGGGTAAACACCCGAAATTTTGGTATCACGCGTTATTTTGGGCAACCCGTAAAGCACATTCAGGGCAGCCTGCACCGCCCAGCAAACAAACAGGGTTGATGTAACATGCTCTTTTGCCCAGTGAATCACACGCTCGATCTCCGGCCAATATGCCACATCGCAAAAATCCACTAATCCGAGAGGTGCGCCGGTGACGATCAGGCCATCATAGTTATCATGCTGAATATCTTCAAAGTCACAATAGAAGTTATTCAGATGTTCTGCAGGTGTATTTTTTGACTCGCGGCTGTCTATGCGCAGCAGCTGTACATCAATTTGCAGAGGGGAATTAGAAAGCAGCCGTAAAAATTGATTTTCGGTCTCAATTTTCTTTGGCATCAGGTTGAGTACCAACACTTTCAGAGGACGGATCTCCTGAGTTTTCGCACGCGATGAAGTCATCACAAAGACATTTTCATTGCGCAGGAAATTCACGGCTGGTAATTCATCTGGAACCCGGATCGGCATAGCAACTTCCTCACTGCATCCATTTATACGTTTAGACTTCTAGATAGCCGAAGATAGCGGTTTTTATCTAAGATGTCGAGTCTGCAAACGTTAAGTGAAAATGTTTCAGCTTCAGTTATTAAATTAGACGATCTGGTTATATAACGGAGCAAAGGGAAGGTATTAGGGGATAATAAAGGCAATTACAGGGGGTGAAAGTGATCGTACGCCTTCCAAATCCCTTCAACTCTCCCCAAATTCCCCATAGCAAAAAGCCCTGTACGTCAGTACAGGGCTTTCCACTTATTTGATGCCTGGCAGTTCCCTACTCTCGCATGGGGAGACCCCACACTACCATCGGCGCTACGGCGTTTCACTTCTGAGTTCGGCATGGGGTCAGGTGGGACCACCGCGCTCTTGCCGCCAGGCAAATTCTGTTTCATTCATAACGCTCACCCTAGTTCAGGCTTGCACTACGAACCAATCTCGGAACATTTCGCTGAAAAATCTCTGGTTATTCACAGAGCCAATACAAAACACCTTTGGTGTTGTAAGGTTAAGCCTCTCGGGTCATTAGTACTGGTTAGCTCAATGCATCGCTGCACTTACACACCCAGCCTATCAACGTCTTAGTCTTAAACGTCCCTTCAGGTGGCTTAAAGCCACAGGGAAGACTCATCTCGAGGCAAGTTTCGCGCTTAGATGCTTTCAGCGCTTATCTTTTCCGCATTTAGCTACCGGGCAATGCCATTGGCATGACAACCCGAACACCAGTGATGCGTCCACTCCG
>NZ_PITQ01000019.1 GCF_002834385.1 Rahnella sp. AA | reverse complement strand
CATCAAAATGGTTGTTACCTTGATCCACCCAATCGCGATGGATGACGGCCTGCGTTTCGCAATCCGTGAAGGCGGCCGTACTGTAGGCGCTGGTGTTGTTGCTAAAGTTATCGCTTAATCGCTGATATTTTTTTGTCACTATACGTTGACGCAACACACCCGAAAAGGGCATCATTCGATGCCCTTTTTTCTACGCTGTGGCGCTAGAACCTATCTCATCAGCGATTTATACGTCATAATCACTGGTGAGATAGGCTCTGAGATATAGCGTAAAACACCGAATTGCGCTCGAGTAGAGCATCGATCGGTTTGGTTTGCCTCGCAATGCGAGGCAAAGTTGTTTGTTCTGAATCATTGTGACGGGTTGGTTTATGAGTGCGAATACCGAGGCTCAAGGGAGCGGGCGCGGCCTGGAAGCGGTAAAGTGGCTGGTTGTTGCCGTTTTGTTGGTTGTAGCTATTGTCGGTAACTATTATTACCGTGCATACAGCCTGCCGTTACGCGCGTTAGCCGTAGTAGTTATTATCGCAATTGCAGGCGCAGTGGCTTTATTGACCACCAAAGGCAAGGCGACAGTTGCGTTTGCTCGTGAGGCGCGCACTGAAGTACGTAAAGTCATTTGGCCAACGCGCCAGGAAACATTGCATACCACACTGATCGTTGCTGCGGTGACTGCCGTTATGTCTCTGATTCTGTGGGGGCTGGATGGTATTTTAGTCCGCCTGGTATCTTTCATTACTGGCTTGAGGTTCTAAATGTCTGAAGCACCTAAAAAACGTTGGTACGTCGTTCAGGCGTTTTCTGGCTTTGAAGGCCGCGTAGCGCAATCGCTGCGTGAGCACATCAAATTACATGACATGGAAGAACTGTTTGGTGAAGTCATGGTTCCAACCGAAGAAGTGGTTGAGATCCGTGGTGGCCAACGCCGTAAAAGCGAACGTAAATTCTTCCCGGGTTATGTGCTGGTACAGATGGTGATGAATGACGCCAGCTGGCACTTAGTTCGCAGCGTTCCTCGTGTGATGGGCTTCATTGGCGGAACGTCAGATCGTCCTGCACCAATCAGCGATAAAGAAGTTGATGCGATCATGAATCGCCTGCAACAAGTGGGTGATAAACCACGTCCTAAAACATTGTTTGAGCCAGGTGAACTGGTCCGTGTTAACGACGGTCCGTTTGCGGACTTCAATGGTGTGGTCGAAGAAGTTGATTACGAAAAAAGCCGCTTGAAAGTGTCTGTTTCCATCTTTGGCCGTGCAACACCGGTTGAGCTGGATTTCGGGCAGGTTGAAAAAGGCTAACGGCACCTTTCTAAATATTCATTAGAACAGATGTTGTACAGGGCGCGAAATTGAACTATAATTTCGCGCCTTTTGTTTTTATGTGCAGCCTCTGCGTGTGAAAAGTATAAAGTACTGTAAATAACGGGGAGCCTCTTCAAACAGGCGATATTACCCAAACGAGGATATTTACCATGGCCAAGAAAGTACAAGCCTACGTTAAGCTGCAAGTTGCAGCCGGTATGGCAAACCCAAGTCCGCCAGTTGGTCCAGCTCTGGGTCAGCAAGGCGTGAACATCATGGAATTCTGTAAGGCGTTCAATGCTAAGACTGATAGCATGGAAAAAGGCCTGCCAATTCCTGTTGTTATTACTGTTTATTCTGACCGTTCTTTCACCTTCGTTACCAAAACCCCTCCTGCAGCAGTACTGCTGAAGAAAGCGGCTGGTATCAAGTCTGGTTCTGGCAAGCCGAACAAAGACAAAGTAGGTAAAGTAACGAGTGCTCAGGTTCGTGAAATCGCAGAAACCAAAGCTGCGGACATGACTGGTTCTGACGTTGAAGCGATGACTCGCTCCATCGAAGGTACTGCTCGTTCCATGGGCCTGGTAGTGGAGGATTAATAGAATGGCTAAGCTGACCAAGCGCATGCGCGTGATCCGTGACAAAGTTGATGCTACTAAACAGTATGACATCACCGAAGCCGTTGCTCTGCTCAAAGAGCTGGCCACTGCTAAATTCGTAGAAAGCGTGGACGTTGCTGTTAACCTCGGCATCGATGCACGTAAATCTGATCAAAACGTTCGCGGCGCAACCGTACTGCCTAACGGCACCGGTCGTTCTGTTCGCGTTGCCGTCTTCACCCAAGGTGCAAACGCTGAAGCTGCTAAAGCTGCAGGCGCTGAGCTGGTAGGTATGGAAGATCTGGCAGACCAGATTAAGAAAGGCGAAATGAACTTCGACGTTGTTATCGCATCTCCAGATGCAATGCGCGTTGTTGGCCAATTAGGTCAGGTTCTGGGTCCACGCGGCCTGATGCCTAACCCGAAAGTTGGTACTGTAACTCCTAACGTTGCTGAAGCAGTTAAGAATGCTAAAGCAGGTCAGGTTCGTTACCGTAACGACAAAAACGGCATCATCCATACCACAATTGGTAAGGTTGATTTCGAATCCGACAAGCTGAAAGAAAACCTGGAAGCTCTGTTGGTCGCTCTGAAAAAAGCGAAGCCTTCTCAGGCTAAAGGCGTTTTCATCAAGAAAGTAAGCCTGTCCACTACCATGGGCGCGGGTCTTGCTATTGATCAAAGCGGCCTGAGCGCAACAGTTAACTAATTAACTGCTGACGTTTATCGCTTTACGCGGGCGGTAGATTTGTCTAGAATCTATGGCCCGTTGTTTCGTTAATGCGAAACCAAGATTTTTCGGTTGGAGCCTGGCCTATCCAGGCCTCCGTCCAAGACCGCAGGTGTCCTGAAAAGGACTTAATCCTTCCTGCGTAGACGGTGACAGAGCCTGAAGAAAATATTTCTTTGTCTTTTTTATAAAGAGTTAAGATTTGTCTTTGCTGGATTCTCTGCTCACCGTGTTTGAACGCTTGATATCGATCTCGATAACAAGTGATGTGAGTTCCGGGGATTTTCCCCGGCCAAATCCAGGAGCAAAAAGCTAATGGCATTAAATCTTCAAGACAAACAAGCGATTGTTGCTGAAGTCATCGAAGTAGCCAAAGGCGCGCTGTCTGCGGTTGTTGCGGATTCCCGTGGCGTAACTGTAGATAAAATGACTGAACTGCGTAAAGCAGGTCGTGAAGCTGGCGTTTACATGCGTGTTGTTCGCAACACCTTGATGCGTCGCGTCGTAGAAGGTACTCAGTTTGAGTGCCTGAAAGACACGTTTGTCGGTCCAACCTTGATTGCATTCTCTACTGAACACCCAGGCGCTGCTGCCCGTCTGTTCAAAGATTTCGCTAAAGCGAATGCAAAATTTGAGGTTAAAGCTGCGGCCTTTGAAGGTGAGTTTATCTCTGCGGCTCAAATCGACCGCTTGGCAACTCTGCCTACTTACGAAGAAGCAATCGCACGCCTGATGGCAACCATGAAAGAAGCCTCTGCAGGCAAATTGGTTCGCACTCTGGCTGCTGTACGCGATCAGAAAGAAGCTGCTTAATCAGCCTTTCTTTTCTCGTTCATTTGCTTACGTATACACTATTTCTGAATTTTAGGAACACTTGAAATGTCAATCACTAAAGAACAAATCATTGAAGGCGTTGCAGCTCTGTCTGTAATGGAAATCGTTGAACTGATCTCCGCTATGGAAGAAAAATTCGGCGTTTCTGCTGCTGCTGCTGTTGCAGGTCCTGCTGCTGCTGCTGAAGCTGTTGAAGAAAAAACTGAGTTCGACGTTATTCTGGCTGCTGTTGGCGCGAATAAAGTTGCAGTTATCAAAGCTGTTCGTACCGCAACTGGCCTGGGTCTGAAAGAAGCTAAAGACCTGGTTGAGTCTGCTCCAGCAGCTCTGAAAGAAGGCATCAGCAAAGACGACGCTGAAGCTCTGAAAAAATCTCTGGAAGAAGCTGGTGCTTCTGTTGAAGTTAAATAAGTTTAACTTCCCGGAGTGCAGTCTGTCCTAACAGACTGATGGCTGGTGACTTTTTAGTCACCAGCCTTTTTGCGCTATATAGAGTGTCAGTGGTGTTTCACACTGTTTGAGCACTGAACTACTCTAATATCTCTTTCTATTAAACGACTTAATATATTGCTGCCCCTTGCTGTAGCTCATCTACAGATAACGCACAACGAAATGATTTAAGCGTGATAGAAACGGGTATTGCGGGAAGCGTTTCTGCTTTCCGGTCGACATAAACGGTGTTGCATGAACTGTCCTTCTCAGGGCAGACAAGATTGGGTCACTGATCAGCGAGCTGAGGAACCCTATGGTTTACTCCTATACCGAGAAAAAACGCATTCGTAAGGATTTTGGTAAACGTCCACAAGTTTTGGACATTCCATATCTCCTTTCTATCCAGCTTGACTCGTTCCAGAAGTTTATCGAGCAAGATCCGGAAGGCCAGTACGGTCTGGAAGCTGCATTCCGTTCTGTATTTCCTATCAAGAGCTACAGCGGTAACTCTGAGCTGCAATACGTTAGCTACCGTCTTGGTGAGCCAGTATTCGACGTTAAAGAATGCCAGATCCGTGGTGTGACGTTCTCCGCGCCATTGCGCGTGAAGCTACGCCTGGTTATCTACGAACGTGAAGCACCAGAAGGTACGGTCAAAGACATCAAGGAACAAGAAGTCTACATGGGCGAAATTCCGCTCATGACCGAAAATGGTACCTTCGTGATTAACGGTACTGAGAGGGTTATCGTATCTCAGTTGCACCGTAGTCCGGGCGTATTCTTCGACAGTGATAAGGGTAAAACCCACTCTTCGGGTAAAGTGCTGTACAACGCACGTATCATCCCTTACCGCGGTTCATGGTTGGATTTCGAGTTTGACCCGAAAGACAACCTGTTTGTACGTATTGACCGTCGCCGCAAATTGCCAGCGACCATCATTCTGCGTGCATTAAATTATACCACTGAACAGATCCTTGACCTGTTCTTTGACAAGGTGACTTACCAGATCCGCGACAACAAGCTGCAGATGGAACTGGTACCTGAGCGCCTGCGCGGTGAAACAGCTTCGTTTGATATCGAAGCTGACGGTAAGGTCTATGTTGAAAAAGGCCGCCGCATCACTGCACGTCATATTCGTCAGCTTGAAAAAGACGAAATTCAGCGCATCGAAGTTCCTGTTGAGTACATCGCAGGGAAAGTCGTTTCTAAAGACTACATCGACACCAATACCGGTGAGCTGATCGTCCCTGCTAACATGGAATTGTCTCTGGATCTGCTGGCTAAATTGAGCCAGTCCGGTCACAAAACCATTGAAACGCTGTTCACCAACGATCTCGATCATGGCGCGTACATGTCCGAGACCATTCGCGTCGACCCAACCAGCGATCGCCTGAGCGCACTGGTTGAGATCTACCGCATGATGCGTCCTGGTGAGCCACCAACGCGTGAAGCCGCTGAAAGCCTGTTTGAGAACCTGTTCTTCTCTGAAGATCGCTACGACCTGTCTGCTGTAGGTCGTATGAAATTCAACCGTTCTCTGCTGCGTGATGAAATCGAAGGCTCAGGTATTCTGAGCAAAGACGATATTATCCAGGTGATGAAAAAGCTGATTGGTATTCGTAACGGCCAGGGCGAAGTGGACGATATCGACCACTTGGGTAACCGTCGTATTCGTTCTGTCGGCGAAATGGCTGAAAACCAATTCCGTGTTGGTCTTGTACGTGTTGAGCGTGCGGTTAAAGAGCGTTTGTCTCTGGGCGACCTCGACACCCTGATGCCTCAGGATATGATCAACGCTAAGCCGATTTCGGCTGCGGTGAAAGAATTCTTCGGCTCAAGCCAGCTGTCACAATTTATGGACCAGAACAACCCGTTGTCTGAGATTACGCACAAGCGTCGTATCTCTGCATTGGGCCCGGGTGGTTTGACCCGTGAACGTGCTGGCTTTGAAGTTCGAGACGTACACCCGACTCACTATGGTCGCGTATGCCCAATCGAAACGCCAGAAGGTCCAAACATCGGTCTGATCAACTCCTTGTCTGTGTACGCACAGACCAACGAGTACGGTTTCCTGGAAACCCCTTACCGTCGCGTACGTGATGGTCTGGTGACTGATGAAATCAACTACCTGTCTGCTATTGAAGAAGGCAACTTCGTAATCGCTCAGGCGAACTCCAACCTGGACGAAGAAGGGCGCTTCATTGAAGACCTGGTCACTTGTCGTAGCAAAGGCGAATCAAGCCTGTTCAGCCGCGACCAGGTTGACTACATGGACGTTTCCACCCAGCAGGTTGTTTCCGTTGGTGCTTCACTGATTCCATTCCTGGAACACGATGACGCCAACCGTGCATTGATGGGTGCGAACATGCAACGCCAGGCAGTACCTACTCTGCGTGCTGATAAGCCGCTGGTGGGCACAGGTATGGAACGTGCTGTAGCGGTTGACTCCGGTGTTACTGCCGTAGCCAAACGTGGCGGTATTGTTCAGTACGTGGATGCATCTCGTATCGTTATTCGTGTTAACGAAGAAGAGATGTACCCGGGCGAAGCAGGTATCGACATTTATAACCTGACCAAATACACCCGTTCTAACCAGAACACCTGTATCAACCAGATGCCGTGTGTGAATCTGGGCGAACCAATCGAGCGCGGCGACGTGCTGGCAGATGGTCCGTCAACCGATCTGGGCGAACTGGCTCTGGGTCAGAACATGCGTGTCGCGTTCATGCCTTGGAACGGTTACAACTTCGAAGACTCCATCTTGGTCTCCGAACGTGTTGTGCAGGAAGATCGCTTCACAACCATCCATATCCAGGAACTGGCATGTGTGTCCCGTGACACCAAGTTAGGGCCTGAAGAGATCACTGCTGATATCCCTAACGTGGGTGAAGCTGCGCTCTCAAAACTGGATGAATCCGGTATCGTTTATATCGGTGCTGAAGTGACCGGTGGCGACATTCTGGTGGGCAAAGTGACACCGAAAGGTGAAACCCAGCTGACTCCGGAAGAGAAACTGCTGCGTGCGATCTTCGGTGAGAAAGCGTCTGACGTTAAAGACTCTTCTCTGCGTGTTCCAAACGGCGTTTCCGGTACGGTTATCGACGTGCAAGTCTTCACCCGCGATGGCGTGGAAAAAGACAAGCGTGCGTTGGAAATCGAAGAGATGCAGCTGAAGCAGGCTAAGAAAGACCTGACTGAAGAGCTGCAAATCCTGGAAGCTGGCCTGTTTGCACGTATCCAGTCTGCGCTGGTTGCTGGCGGTGTTGAAGCTGACAAGCTGGGCAAATTGCCTCGCGACCGTTGGTTAGAACTGTCACTGACTGACGAAGACAAACAGAATCAGTTGGAACAGCTTGCTGAACAGTACGACGAACTGAAATCCGAGTTTGAGAAAAAACTCGAAGCTAAGCGTCGTAAAATCACTCAGGGCGATGACCTGGCACCAGGTGTGCTGAAAATCGTTAAAGTGTATTTGGCCGTTAAACGTCAAATCCAACCTGGTGACAAGATGGCAGGCCGCCACGGTAACAAAGGTGTTATCTCCAAGATCAACCCGATCGAAGATATGCCTTACGATGAAAACGGGACTCCTGTTGATATCGTACTGAACCCGCTGGGCGTTCCATCACGTATGAACATTGGTCAGATTTTGGAAACCCACCTGGGTATGGCCGCGAAAGGTATTGGTGAAAAAATCAATGCCATGCTTAAGAAACAAGAAGAAGTTTCTAAGCTGCGCGAGTTCATCCAGCGTGCCTATGATCTGGGCGACGATGTACGTCAGAAAGTTGATCTGAACACCTTCACCGATGACGAAGTATTGCGTCTGGCTGAGAACCTGAAAAAAGGTATGCCAATCGCGACACCAGTCTTCGACGGTGCGAAAGAAACAGAGATCAAGCAACTGCTTGAAATGGGCGGAATCCCTACCTCTGGCCAGATCACACTGTTTGACGGCCGTACCGGCGAGCAATTCGAGCGTCAGGTTACTGTCGGCTACATGTACATGCTGAAACTGAACCACCTGGTTGACGATAAGATGCACGCGCGTTCTACCGGTTCTTACAGCCTTGTTACTCAGCAGCCGCTGGGTGGTAAAGCGCAGTTCGGTGGTCAGCGCTTCGGTGAGATGGAAGTGTGGGCACTGGAAGCATACGGTGCCGCTTATACCCTGCAGGAAATGCTGACTGTTAAGTCCGATGACGTTAACGGCCGTACTAAGATGTATAAAAACATCGTAGATGGCGATCATCGTATGGAACCAGGCATGCCGGAATCCTTCAACGTACTGTTGAAAGAAATCCGTTCTCTGGGTATCAACATCGAGCTGGAAGACGAGTAAGTACTCGAATTCGCAATGATCACAGGGGCACCTGTCTGGCTGGAGACAGTCAGCAGGTGCCTAACAGGTCTAACCCGACGGGAGCCAATCCGTGAAAGACTTACTAAAGTTTCTGAAAGCGCAAACTAAGACCGAAGAGTTTGATGCGATCAAAATTGCTCTGGCATCGCCAGACATGATCCGTTCTTGGTCTTTTGGTGAAGTTAAGAAGCCAGAAACCATTAACTACCGTACGTTCAAACCAGAACGTGACGGCCTTTTCTGCGCCCGTATTTTCGGACCAGTAAAAGACTACGAATGCCTGTGCGGTAAGTACAAGCGTTTAAAACATCGTGGCGTGATCTGCGAGAAGTGCGGCGTTGAAGTGACCCAGACTAAAGTACGCCGTGAGCGTATGGGCCACATCGAACTGGCTTCCCCGACTGCGCACATCTGGTTCCTGAAATCGCTGCCATCGCGCATCGGTTTGCTGCTGGATATGCCACTGCGTGACATCGAACGTGTTCTGTACTTCGAATCCTATGTGGTTATCGAAGGCGGCATGACCAACCTCGAAAAACGCCAGATCCTGACCGAAGAGCAGTATCTGGATGCGTTGGAAGAGTTTGGTGATGAGTTCGACGCGAAGATGGGTGCTGAAGCCATCCAGGCTCTGTTGAAAAACATGGATCTGGAAGCGGAATGCGAACAACTGCGTGAAGAGTTGAACGAAACCAACTCCGAAACCAAACGTAAGAAGCTGACCAAGCGTATCAAGCTGCTGGAAGCGTTCGTTCAATCTGGTAACAAACCAGAGTGGATGATCCTGACCGTGCTGCCGGTACTGCCACCAGACTTGCGTCCATTGGTTCCGTTGGACGGCGGTCGTTTCGCAACGTCAGATCTGAACGATCTGTATCGTCGCGTTATCAACCGTAACAACCGTCTGAAACGCCTGTTGGATCTGGCTGCGCCAGATATCATCGTACGTAACGAAAAACGTATGCTGCAAGAAGCGGTAGATGCTTTGCTGGATAACGGCCGTCGCGGTCGTGCTATCACCGGCTCTAACAAGCGTCCGCTGAAATCTCTGGCAGACATGATTAAAGGTAAACAGGGTCGTTTCCGTCAGAACTTGCTGGGTAAACGTGTCGACTACTCTGGTCGTTCCGTTATCACCGTAGGTCCATACCTGCGTCTGCACCAGTGTGGTCTGCCGAAGAAAATGGCACTGGAACTGTTCAAACCGTTCATCTACGGCAAATTGGAGCTGCGTGGCCTGGCCACCACTATCAAAGCCGCTAAGAAAATGGTTGAGCGCGAAGAAGCTGTCGTTTGGGATATCCTGGACGAAGTTATCCGCGAACACCCGGTACTGCTGAACCGTGCACCAACCCTGCACCGTTTGGGTATCCAGGCGTTTGAACCGGTTCTGATCGAAGGTAAAGCAATTCAGCTGCACCCGCTGGTTTGTGCGGCATATAACGCCGACTTCGATGGTGACCAGATGGCTGTTCACGTACCGCTGACGCTGGAAGCCCAGTTGGAAGCGCGCGCGTTGATGATGTCTACCAACAACATCCTGTCACCTGCGAACGGCGAGCCAATCATCGTTCCTTCTCAGGACGTTGTATTGGGTCTGTACTACATGACCCGCGACTGTGTTAACGCCAAAGGCGAAGGCATGGTTCTGACCGGTCCTAAAGAAGCTGAGCGTATTTACCGCGCCGGTTTGGCCTCTCTGCATGCGCGTGTCAAAGTGCGTATTACCGAAGAGATCAAAAATACCGAAGGCGAAGTTACGCATAAGACGTCGATTATCGACACGACTGTTGGTCGCGCCATCCTGTGGATGATCGTGCCAAAAGGTCTGCCGTTCTCTATCGTCAATCAGCCTCTGGGCAAAAAAGCTATCTCCAAAATGCTGAACACCTGTTACCGCATTTTGGGCCTGAAGCCGACCGTTATTTTTGCTGACCAGATCATGTACACCGGTTTTGCTTACGCTGCCCGTTCAGGCGCGTCAGTAGGTATCGATGACATGGTAATCCCTGCGAAGAAAGCAGAGATCATCGAAGAAGCAGAAACCGAAGTTGCTGAAATCCAGGAACAGTTCCAGTCTGGTCTGGTAACTGCTGGCGAACGCTATAACAAAGTGATCGACATCTGGGCTGCGGCCAACGAACGTGTTGCTAAGGCAATGATGGAAAACTTGTCTGTTGAAGACGTCGTCAACCGTGACGGTGTTGTTGAACAGCAGGTTTCCTTCAACAGTATCTTTATGATGGCCGACTCCGGTGCGCGTGGTTCTGCTGCACAGATTCGTCAGCTGGCCGGTATGCGTGGCCTGATGGCTAAGCCGGATGGTTCCATCATTGAAACGCCAATCACCGCGAACTTCCGTGAAGGTCTGAACGTACTCCAGTACTTCATCTCTACTCACGGTGCTCGTAAAGGCTTGGCGGATACCGCACTGAAAACGGCAAACTCCGGTTATCTGACCCGTCGTCTGGTTGACGTGGCACAGGATCTGGTTGTTACCGAAGATGACTGTGGTACACACGAAGGCATCATGATGACTCCGGTCATCGAAGGTGGCGACGTTAAAGAACCACTGCGCGAACGTGTATTGGGTCGTGTAACTGCAGAAGATATCCTCAAGCCGGGTACGGCGGATATTCTGGTTCCACGTAACACCCTGCTTCACGAGAAGACGTGTGATCTGTTAGAAGAGAACTCTGTCGACAGCGTGAAGGTACGTTCAGTCGTAAGTTGCGAAACTGACTTTGGTGTGTGTGCAAACTGCTACGGTCGCGACCTGGCACGTGGTCACATCATCAACAAAGGTGAAGCGATCGGTGTTATTGCAGCACAGTCCATCGGTGAACCGGGTACTCAGCTGACGATGCGTACGTTCCACATCGGTGGTGCGGCATCTCGTGCGGCTGCTGAATCCAGCATCCAGGTGAAAAACACCGGTACCATTAAACTGAGCAACCACAAGCACGTTAGCAACTCTAACGGCAAACTGGTTATCACTTCCCGTAACACTGAGCTGAAATTGATCGACGAATTCGGTCGTACCAAAGAAAGCTATAAAGTGCCTTACGGTTCCGTGATGGGCAAAGGTGATGGCGCATCTGTTAACGGCGGCGAAACCGTTGCTAACTGGGATCCGCACACAATGCCAGTTATCAGTGAAGTGAGTGGTTTCATTCGCTTTGCCGATATGGTTGATACTCAGACCATTACCCGTCAGACAGATGACCTGACCGGTTTGTCCTCTCTGGTTGTTCTGGATTCTGCAGAACGTACCGGTAGCGGTAAAGACCTGCGTCCGGCACTGAAAATCGTTGATGCTAAAGGCGACGACGTATTGATCCCAGGTACTGATATGCCTGCTCAATACTTCCTGCCAGGTAAAGCGATCGTTCAGCTGGAAGATGGTACTCAGATTCACTCTGGTGACACCCTGGCGCGTATTCCTCAGGAATCCGGCGGTACCAAGGACATCACCGGTGGTCTGCCACGCGTTGCTGACTTGTTCGAAGCGCGTCGTCCGAAAGAGCCTGCAATCCTTGCTGAAATCAGCGGGATCATCTCCTTCGGTAAAGAAACCAAAGGCAAACGTCGTCTGGTAATTTCTCCGTTAGATGGCAGCGATGCTTACGAAGAAATGATTCCAAAATGGCGTCAGCTGAACGTGTTCGAAGGCGAAGTTGTGGAACGTGGTGACGTCGTATCCGACGGCCCTGAATCTCCACACGACATTCTGCGTCTTCGTGGTGTTCACGCGGTTACCCGCTACATCACCAACGAAGTGCAGGAAGTTTACCGTCTGCAAGGCGTTAAGATTAACGATAAACACATCGAAGTTATCGTTCGTCAGATGTTGCGTAAAGGCACCATCGTTAGCGCTGGTGGCACAGACTTCCTGGAAGGCGAGCAGGCAGAAATGTCTCGCGTTAAAATCGCTAACCGTCAGCTGGAAGCTGAAGGCAAAATCACGGCAACCTTTACCCGTGACCTGCTCGGTATCACCAAGGCATCCCTGGCGACCGAATCCTTCATCTCTGCTGCGTCGTTCCAGGAAACCACGCGCGTTCTTACCGAAGCGGCTGTTGCCGGTAAACGTGATGAACTGCGTGGCCTGAAAGAGAACGTTATCGTTGGCCGTCTGATCCCAGCCGGTACTGGTTACGCTTATCATCAGGATCGTGCACGCCGTAAAGCCCAAGGCGAAGTGCCAGTTGTACCGCAAGTCAGCGCGGATGAAGCAACGGCTAACCTGGCTGAACTGCTGAACGCAGGTTTCGGTAACAACGACGAGTAATCGTCCGCTGTCGAAACGCTTGAAACCGCTCCTTCGGGGGCGGTTTTTTTTTGCCTGAAATATCGGTGCGCTGGATTTATGGACAGAAAGAAAAGAGGAGCCGGAACAGGGAACTGGACGATAACCTGTTCCGGCTGGTTGGAAGCAGCGCCGGGATGCGTGGCGCTGGCCGGCTGCGATGATGCAGCGACAACGGCACGGTAACCTTCCCGGCGTGCTGGCACGAGGGGCAAAATCGGTTTATGGAATACGCATTCCTGAGAGATTATCGCGTTGCTGTCTGGCGACATTTTCCTGCGGCGTATGCCCCAAAAAACTGTCCCAGTCTTTCCATACCGGCTGCAATCCGGTTTGCGTTAATGCCGCCGCCACCCGCTGAGGTGAGCGGTTATCATGTGGCGCAAATTGTTCCAGTTCCGGATGGTCGTCGGCGTAACCGCCTGGCTGAGTTTTGGATCCGGCGCTGACCGTATTGATCGCCAGAGGAATGACGTGATCGCGGAAATACGGTGATTCGCGTGTCGACAGGGAAAGCTCGACATCCGGCGATAGCATCCTGAAAGCGCAAATCAGCTGAACCAGCTGGTTTTCCTCCAGCAATGAAGCTGGTTCGATTCCGCCGGTACATGGGCGCAATCTCGGGAATGCCACCGAATAGCGGCTTTGCCAGTAGGTTCGTTGCAGATAAAGTAAATGCTCGGCCACCATATAACTGTCAGTTCGCCAGTTTCCGGAAAGCCCGAACAATGCTCCGAGCCCGATCTTATCGATTCCCGCACGTCCCAGCCGGTCAGGGGTTTCCAGCCGCCAGAAAAAATCCTGTTTTTGCCCGCGCAGATGATGCAGCGCATACGTCGGCGCGTGATAGGTTTCCTGATAAACCAGAACACCGTCCAGCCCCAAAGTTTTTAACTCGGCGTACTCTTCCTGCGGCAGCGGCTGCACTTCAATCATCAGCGAATCAAAATGACTGCGGATAGCAGGGAAATGTCGGCGGAAATAATCCATACCGACTTTCCCTTTATGCTCGCCCGTAACCAGCAACAGATGCTTGAAGCCCAACGCATTTAGCGCCTCACATTCAGCACTGATTTCCTCTTCATCCAGCGTTTTACGTTTGATCTTATTGCTCATCGAGAAGCCGCAGTACGTGCATTCGTTGGCGCATAGGTTGGAGAGATATAGAGGCGCAAAGAAATTCACGGTGTTACCGAAACGCTGGCGCGTGAGTTGTTGCGCGCGCTGCGCCATTTCTTCGAGATAGGGCAACGCAGCCGGAGAAATCAGTGCCATGAAATCATCGCGGTCGATTTTGTCCCTGCTCAGCGCCCGCTCAACATCGCCGGCCGTTTTGCTGTTAATTCGCAGGGAAATATCGTCCCAGTCGAGCGTTGACCAGACATCGGTAAAGTTGCTCATAAGGTTGCCTGCGGGGAAGTCAGAAAACCGGTCAGCGGGCTGGATGCGCTGGCGTACCGTTGCCGCCCGCCTAATCCGCTTTGGCGGGCAAGAACGCCCGCTTCAACGGCCAGCCGGAAAGCTGTCGCCATGGAAACCGGATCACGCGCAATGGCAATTGCCGTATTCACCAGCACGGCGTCCGCGCCCATTTCCAGCGCCTCAGCGGCCTGACTGGGTGCGCCGATCCCGGCATCAACCACAACGGGCACCCGCGCCTGTTCGATAATAATTTGCAGAAACTCACGGGTTTGCAGCCCCTGATTAGAGCCAATCGGCGCGCCGAGCGGCATCACTGCCGCGCATCCGGCTTCTTCAAGACGCTTGCACAGCACCGGATCAGCACTGCAATAAGGTAAAACGACAAACCCCTGCTTCACCAATATCTCTGCGGCTTTCAGGGTTTCGATGGCATCGGGCAGCAGGTATTTCATGTCCGGATGGATTTCCAGTTTGACCCAGTGTGTGCCCAGCGCTTCGCGGGCCAGCTGAGCGGCAAACACCGCTTCTTCTGCCGTTTTTGCCCCTGACGTATTGGGCAACAGGCGCACGCCAAGTTGCTGCAAAGGCGAAAGAATATCATCGCCGCCGCGCCGGAGATCGACGCGTTTCATCGCCATCGTCACCAGCTGAGAGCCGGAGGCCGCCAGTGATTGCTGCATCACAGATGCGTTAGCGAATTTTCCTGTCCCGGTAAGCAGGTGTGAGGTAAACGTAGTATCAGCAATTTTTAACATGTTTCATCCTCCGGCAATCGCCTGAAAGAGCAGAATCTGATCGCCGTCTTTCAGTTGATGAGAAAGCCAGTTATCGCGCGGAATTATGACCTGATTGACCGCCAGCGCGCTGCCTGCCGGGCTCAGGGCCAGCAGGTTGAGCAGGGTATGCAGCGTCAGCGGTTCGGCGAAATGATGGGGTTCATCATTGACATGAATATTCACGATGGCCTCCGCAGACAGAACAGGCGGGTGACCGGGTGAGTTGCAGGGAGCGCCAGTTTTGCGTTTTCCCGTCGAACAACCGCAGCTTTCCGCTGAGAGAACTCGGCAAACCCGCCAGTATTTTCAGTGTTTCCAGCGCCTGCAGGGTACCGATGGTTCCGACGACCGGCCCGAGAACGCCGGATGTCCGGCAATTGCGTTGTACGGTTTCCTGAACCGGATACAAACAGGCATAGCAACCATGCAGATAGGGCGCTTCGATGACCAGAAGCTGGCCGCTGAATCCGACCGCGCTGCCGCTGATCAAGGTTTTGCCCATATCCACGCAGGCTTTATTTATCGCGTGACGGGTTTCCATATTGTCGCTGCAATCTAAAATGATATCGGCATTGCCAATGGCCCGAAGCAGCGCATCTCCTGCGAGCCGTTCCGAAATGGCAACGGCTTCACAAAGTGGATTCAGGCGCAGCAGTTCGCGTTTCGCCAGGCTGGCTTTCGGCTGATCAAGATCGGCGGTGCGGTACAGGATTTGCCGCTGAAGATTGGTAATGTGGAGCTGATCATCATCAGCCAGAAATAACGTCCCGATGCCCGCCGCCGCCAGATAAAGCGCTGCCGGCGAACCCAGCCCGCCGAGCCCGACAATCAGCACTTTTGCCGCCAGTAACTTTTCCTGCGCCTGCGGGCCGAATTCTTCCAGCATCAGTTGACGGCTGTAGCGCATAAAGGCTGCGTCGTTAAGCATCTTCCGGAACCTTGCTGGCGCACAAGGCCAGCAATTCTGCGGTGGCTGCTCGCCAGTCTGTTGCCTGCGTGATAGCGCTGACGACGGCAATGCTGCCGACGCCGCAATCCAGCACCGACGGCGCACGGTCAATACTGATCCCGCCGATGGCGACTGTCGGGAAGCTGCCGCTCAGCTGCGTAATATGTCGGGCTAATTCCGACAGACCCTGCGGTGCTGACGGCATATCTTTGGTCTGCGTCGGGAAAATATGGCCGAGTGCGATATAAGACGGATTGACCGCCACGGCGCGGGCCAGCTCCTCATCGTCATGCGTCGATACGCCCAGACGTAAACCGGCATCAAGAATGACCTGTAAATCGGCGGTATCCAGATCTTCCTGGCCCAGATGCACGCCGTACGCCTGATGTTTTACTGCCAGACGCCAGTAATCGTTGATGAACAGCCGTGCGTCATATTTTCGCCCCAGCGCAATGGCGTCGATTATGGCGGGTTCGACGTCTTCATCGGGTAAGTCTTTCACCCGCAGTTGCAGTGTTTTAACGCCCGCATCCAGCAGACGGGCAATCCATTCGACAGAATCCACCACCGGATATAACCCCAGATGGAAAGGAACGGACGGGAAAGTTTTAACGGGCTGATTCATTTACTGATCTCCGGAGTGGAATGGCTGGCAGGGTGATAAAGCTCGCTGCCGCGCGAACGGAATTCTGCAGACATTTGCGCCATGCCGGATTCCACGAGTTCGATGGGCTGGGCTTTGGCTTCCAGCGCAGCGGCGTAATCGCGAACTTCCTGAGTGATTTTCATGGAGCAGAATTTCGGCCCGCACATTGAACAGAAGTGTGCGACTTTTCCGGATTCCTGCGGGAGGGTTTCGTCGTGATAAGCGCGGGCGGTAGCCGGGTCGAGCGCGAGATTGAACTGGTCCTCCCAGCGGAATTCGAATCGCGCTTTAGACATGGCGTTATCACGGATTTGTGCGCCCGGATGACCTTTCGCTAAATCTGCCGCGTGCGCCGCAATTTTGTAGGTGATCAGACCCTGTTTAACGTCTTCTTTATTCGGCAGGCCGAGATGCTCTTTTGGCGTGACGTAGCACAGCATCGCGCAGCCGAACCAGCCAATCATTGCAGCACCAATACCGGACGTGAAGTGGTCATAACCGGGCGCAATGTCGGTCGTCAGCGGCCCGAGCGTATAGAACGGCGCTTCGTGGCACTGCTCGAGTTCTTCCGTCATATTGCGGCGGATCATCTGCATCGGAACATGCCCCGGCCCTTCGATCATTACCTGCACGTCATATTCCCAGGCGATTTTCGTCAGCTCGCCCAGCGTGTGTAATTCTGCGAACTGCGCTTCGTCGTTGGCGTCATGAATCGAGCCCGGGCGCAGGCCATCGCCGAGAGAAAGCGAGACATCGTAAGCGGCGCAGATTTCGCAAATCTCACGGAAATTCTCATACAGGAAGCTTTCGCGATGATGCGACAGGCACCATTTCGCCATGATTGAGCCACCGCGCGAAACAATGCCGGTCAGACGTTTGGCGGTCATCGGCACGTAACGCAGCAACACGCCTGCGTGAATGGTGAAGTAATCCACGCCTTGTTCCGCCTGCTCCAGCAGGGTGTCACGGAACATTTCCCAGTTCAGGTCTTCGGCAATGCCGTTCACTTTTTCCAGAGCTTGATAAATCGGAACGGTGCCAATCGGAACCGGGCTGTTACGCAGGATCCATTCACGAGTTTCATGGATATAGCGGCCGGTGGAGAGATCCATAACGGTATCCGCACCCCAGCGCGTTGACCACACCAGCTTTTCAACTTCTTCTTCGATGGAGGACGTCACCGCTGAGTTACCGATATTGGCATTCACCTTCACCAGAAAATTGCGACCAATGATCATCGGCTCGGATTCCGGGTGATTGATGTTAGCGGGGATAATCGCGCGACCGGCGGCAACTTCCTGACGAACAAATTCGGCGGTGATATTCGCGGGCAGGTGCGCCCCGAAGCTTTCACCGGGATGTTGCTGGCGCAGGACTTCACCGCGGATCCGCTCGCGGCCCATGTTTTCTCGAATAGCGATGAATTCCATCTCAGGGGTAATCATGCCCCGGCGCGCATAATGCAGCTGAGTGACATTTTTACCGGAAATGGCTTTTCTCGGGCGCGGAAGGTGCTCGAAGCGCAAATGATCCAACCCTTCGTCGGCCAGACGCTGCTGAGTAAAACCGGAGCTGACCTGCGGAAGTTCTTCTGTATCGGCGCGGCCGGTTATCCAGCGGGCGCGCAATTTTTCCAGACCGGTATGCACGTCGATGGTTGCAGACGGATCGCCGTACGGCCCGGCGGAGTCATAAACCGGAATCGCTTCGTTTTCTTCAAACTGCGGGTTGTCTTTTCCGCCGCCGACCAGCGTCGGGCTGAGCTGAATTTCCCGCATAGGGACACGAATACCGGCGTTGTCGCCCTGAAGATAGATACGTCGGGAATTGGGAAAGGCTTCGCCCTGCAAGCTGTCGATAAACGACTGTGCCTGTGCGCGTTGTTCACGGCGGTTAGCGGGTTTTTTTTCAGATGTAACGGGTTTCTGGGTACTCGACATAGCAAATTCCTTGTGTTGTTTTCACGGCAAAAGCGTGACAGAACGTAATGGAAAATTGCTTGTCTGGAGGTTTACGGCAGGAGTAAAAATGGGCGGTTGAACGCTGGCGGCCGTATACAGGCTGATGCCAAATCGCGCTAAACGCATAACATTACTCTTGTTCCCTTCGCGGGTACTAACCCGATCAGGTTCCGCGGATCCCGAATTAACGGTCTCAGCCTGGCATCATCTCCGCGAGGAAATTTTGCACGAGGCACTCCGACAAGAAGCCTCAATATAGGAGGCCGTTTTAAAAACTACAACCCTGAGCAGGGTTTTTATTGTGGCAACGTGTTGTGCAGAACGAACATGTTACGCCGGTCTGGCAAGATGCTCTTCGTTTGCAGAAGGCAATTCTTTGCGACTTTTCGGATCAAAGGCCAGAATGATCAGTTGATCCTCAAGCTGAAAACGCGCATCTAGTGCTTCACCCACATCGGATAACGCATAATGAAATGCGAAAGCATTATCATCATCAATATCATTTTCGGTGTAACTGTCATGGAAAGCCATGATAGCTTCAGTATTGAGCTCAAGCGCAGGGTATATTTTCTCAGCCTGTAATTTTACCTCTGCACCTTCAACTTCATCGATGACCCGTTGATAAAGATGGAAATGACCGGCAGAGAGGTAATCCACCAGGTTATGGCAAAAGTTGTCCAACGCTTTTTCATTCAGCGGTGTATGTTTTTCTTTATTGGGTTTCAGGCCGACCAGTGTGCAGTAAGACACCAGCAGTTCTTTACGCGCGTGCAGCCATTGATCCACTAACTCATTACTGCCACCAACGCGTTGGGTCAGTCTTTCCAGACGATTTAGCATGGTTGACTCCGTGAGCGAGAAAAAAGTAACCAAAAGTTACTAATATGTAAATATCAACCCCAGATTGTCAGTCTCGTCGAGGTTATGCAACAACAATTATGGAATTACAGATTACAGAACAACATACCGGCTGGTGGGTCATCAGCTATGAAGGCAAGCTGTGGCTGCCTGAAGGTGAACTGCCGTTTGGCAGCGCTGAAAAATTTTCTCTGACGGGAAAAATCGGGCGTCAGATTGGTGAATGGCAGGGCGAGCCGGTGTGGATGGTGCGTCAGGTGATGCACAATCACATGGTGTCCGCGCGGCAGATGCTCGATCAGGATCGCGGGCTATTCCAGCTGGTCGGGCGTGGGGTGCAACTGTCTGAATTTTACCGTTCGCACAAATTCTGCGGCTACTGCGGCCACGAGATGCACGTCAGTAAAACGGAATGGGCCGCGCTGTGCGGGCATTGCCGCGAACGGTATTATCCGCAAATCGCGCCCTGCATTATTGTCGCTATCCGCCGTGGTGATGAGATTTTGCTGGCGCAGCATGTTCGCCATCGTAACGGTATCCACACGGTGCTGGCGGGTTTCGTTGAAGTCGGGGAAACCCTCGAAGAAACCGTGGCGCGCGAGGTGATGGAAGAGAGCAACATTCGCGTGAAAAACGTCCGGTACGTGAGTTCCCAGCCGTGGCCGTTCCCGAATTCGCTGATGATGGCGTTTATGGCCGACTATGACAGCGGTGACATCGTGCATGATCCGAAAGAGCTGCTTAACGCAGGCTGGTATCGTTTCGATGCCTTGCCACAGTTACCACCGCCGGGGACTATTGCCCGACGGCTGATTGAAGATACGGTGGTTCTGTGCCGCGCAGAAAGAGATGAAGACGACGTGTAACAGGAGTGTTGCATGGTAGAATGCCGCCAGATTATTTTCGGGCGGCCCGAATACTGAAGGAAAAAGACAGAATGAATGAGTTGAAAAATGACCGCTACCTGCGTGCCCTGTTACGCCAGCCTGTGGATATCACACCGGTCTGGATGATGCGTCAGGCAGGGCGTTATTTGCCAGAGTACAAAGAAACCCGCGCTGTAGCCGGCGATTTCATGTCGCTTTGCAAGAATGCAGAGCTGGCCTGTGAAGTGACCCTCCAGCCACTGCGCCGCTATCCGCTGGACGCCGCGATCCTGTTCTCTGACATCCTGACCATTCCTGATGCCATGGGGCTGGGGTTGTATTTCGAAGCCGGTGAAGGCCCTCGTTTTTCTTCTCCGCTGACCTGCCGTGCCGATGTGGAAAAATTGCCGGTTCCCGATCCGGAAATGGAACTGGGATACGTCATGAACGCGGTTCGCACTATCCGTAAAAATCTCAAAGGTGAAGTGCCGCTTATCGGTTTTTCCGGCAGCCCGTGGACACTGGCGACGTATATGGTGGAAGGCAGCAGCAGCAAAGCCTTCACAAAAATCAAAAAGATGATGTACGCCGATCCGCAAACTTTGCACCTTTTGCTCGATAAAGTGGCTGACAGCGTCATTCTTTACCTTAATGCCCAAATTAAAGCGGGCGCGCAGTCTGTCATGATTTTTGATACCTGGGGTGGGGTGCTGACGCCTCGCGATTATCGCGAGTTTTCCCTGAACTACATGCACAAGATTGTCGACGGCCTGATCCGTGAAAACGAAGGACGCCGCGTGCCGGTGACGTTGTTCACCAAAGGCGGCGGACAATGGCTGGAAGCGATGGCGGCAACCGGTTGTGACGCGCTGGGCCTGGACTGGACAACAGATATTGCCGAAGCCCGTCGTCGCGTGGGCGACAAAGTGGCGATTCAGGGCAACATGGATCCTTCCATGCTCTATGCTTCACCGGTACGCATCGAGCAGGAAGTGGAAACCATTCTGGCCGGTTTTGGTAAAGGAAACGGTCATGTGTTTAACCTGGGCCACGGCATTCACCAGGATGTTCCACCCGAAAATGCGGGTGCGTTTGTGGAAGCGGTGCACAGCCTGTCCCGGCAATACCACGAGTAAATCTCAGGCGTATGATTGATACCCGCGCATTACGTGAAGAACAACGGATCCTCGCAGATCGAATTGAACTGCAGGATCCGTCTGATTTCAGTACGCCTGCGCTCATCGCGGGTGTGGATGTCGGTTTCGAACAGGGTGGCGAAGTAACGCGAGCTGCGGTTGCGGTTCTGCGTTATCCCTCGCTTGAGCTGGTGGAATACCAGATAGCCCGCATTCCAACCGTCATGCCATATATTCCCGGTTTCCTTTCCTTCCGGGAGTTACCGGCGCTGTTGCAGGCCTGGAAGCAAATTTCTTTGCGCCCGGATCTGGTGTTGGTTGACGGACAGGGCATTGCGCATCCGCGCCGTCTGGGCGTTGCCAGCCATTTTGGCCTGATGATCGACGTGCCAACGATTGGTGTGGCCAAGAGCCGTTTGTGTGGCAAGTTTCTGCCAGTCGGAGATGAAAAGCATAGCCAGCAGGCGCTGTATGAAGGCGATGAGCAGATTGGCTGGGTCTGGCGCAGCAAACTGCGTTGTAATCCGCTGTTTATCTCGCCGGGCAATCGCATCAGCATGGAATCGTCACTTTACTGGGTTGAACGCTGCATGCGGCAATATCGTCTGCCAGAGCCAACCCGTTGGGCGGATGCCGTGGCATCAAACCGGCCTGCGTTTCAGCGCTGGCAACGGCTGAGTGATGATCTTTAGGAATCAAGGAATAGGGATATTGATTTATTTCAGGTAAACTCCCGCGCAGAAAAGTTAACGAGATCAACTCATGTTACGTAATCCAATTCATTTACGTCTGGAAAAGCTGGAAAGCTGGCAACACGTGACGTTTATGGCGAGCTTGTGTGAACGTATGTACCCGAACTATCAGGCTTTTTGCCTGGAAACCGGGTTTGGTGAAGCACAGCTTTATCGCCGCATCCTGGATTTAATCTGGGAAACGCTGGTGGTAAAAGACGCCAAGGTCAATTTTGACTCACAGCTCGAAAAACTGGAGGAAGCGGTACCTTCTTCCGATGATTACGACATTTATGGTGTTTATCCGGCCATTGATGCCTGCATTGCACTGGGGGAACTGATTCATTCACGTTTGAGTGGCGAAACGCTTTCTCACGCCATTGCCGTGAGTGAAACATCAATTCGTACCGTTGCGATGCTGGAAATGACTCAGGCCGGTAAAGAAATGACCGATGAAGAGCTGAAAGTCATTCCTGCTGTTGAAGAAGAATGGGACATCCAATGGGAGATTTTTCGCCTGTTGGCTGACTGTGAAGAGCGTGACCTGGAATTAATAAAAGGGTTACGTTCTGACCTGCGTGAAGCCGCTGTCAGTAACATTGGCATAAATTTAGCGCAATAAGGCTAGAAAACGTGATTTAACGCCTGATTTGTCGTGCCTTAAGGCTTCACATCCGCACCCTGTCTGGTCTACATTTGGGGGGCGTAAAAAAAGTGGCTATCGGTGCGTGTATGCAGGAGGGTGCTGTCAATCGGCATATCCGTCGCACTCGATGCTTTGCAAACGATAAACACACTGTAAAGGATAACTTATGAACAAGACTCAACTGATTGATGTAATTGCGGACAAAGCTGATCTTTCCAAAGCACAGGCCAAAGTTGCTCTTGAATCTACTCTGTCTGCTATTACCGAGTCTCTGAAAGAAGGTGATGCTGTACAATTGGTTGGTTTCGGGACTTTCAAGGTAAATCATCGTAACGAGCGTACTGGTCGTAACCCACAGACTGGTAAAGAAATCAAAATCGCAGCTGCAAACGTACCTGCGTTCGTTTCTGGTAAAGCTCTGAAAGACGCTGTTAAGTAATTGCTTGCAGTGAAAAGAATAAGCGGAGGGGCCTGTAAGCCCCTTCAGTTTATCGCCCCCAGGCTGGTAGCAAGTTTACTGGTTCTCGGTCTGGTGGGTTGCAGTTCCAAAAAGCCACCTGAACTCTTCTTTGCCAGCGGTTATGTCGGTGATCAAGGTATCAACCGGATCTGGCGTGAAGACAGCGCACAGCACGAACCCCAAACCATTCTCAACGTATATAGCCCCTATTACGGCGGCGATACCATCATTACCCGATATGAATTCCAGCAGGGGCAATTGCACCTGATCAAGGAAACGCACGCAACGAAAACTGATTTGGGTATGATGCTGCGTTTTGATGATGCTGGTCATGTCAGTTTCATGCAGCGTCAACTTCCTGAGCGACGTGAAAGATTATCGTCAGACGAAATCGAGCGTTATAAATATCAGGCATCTAAAATTCTCGATCTGAGCAGTGCCTTACAGGCGGGCAATGTCAGGTTGGTACAGGCTAACTGGCATCAGGGATTGATCACCACTTGCGCAGGTGAACAGGTTACCCCGACGCTAACCGTCCGTTCCCAGGTCTGGCTGGCTAAACGGGCCAGCCGCAGTAACGACAATCTCGGCCTTGCCTGGCTGACTGCACCGGAAGGCAACGAATTGCTGCTGGTCGCAAATGAAGATTTCTGTAAGTGGGAACCCAAAGAATCAGATCTCTGATCCCGCTTGCTAATATGTATAAAGGAAAGGCACGCCGAAGCGTGCCTTTTTTGATCGCCCAATGAATCACGATTACTGATTACGTTCGCGGTCAATCGCGCGATAGCCGATATCCTTGCGGCAGAAACTGCCTTCCCAATGAATATCTTTCGCTAAATCATAAGCACGTTCCTGAGCGGCTTCGACGGTTTTGCCCAACGCGGTCACGCACAGTACGCGTCCGCCATTTGTCACCACGCGTTCATCCTGCAAACGGGTTCCTGCATGGAAGACTTTACCGTCCGGCGTTTCTTCCAGCGGCAGGCCGTGGATCACATCACCGGTCTTGTAATCGGCAGGATAACCGCCGGCGGCAATCACAACGCCCAGTGAAGGACGCGGATCCCACTCAGATGTTTTCTCGCCCAGACGACCTTCCGCACCGGCCAGACAAAGATCGACCAGATCCGAGCGCAGACGCAACATGATCGGCTGAGTTTCCGGATCCCCGAAGCGACAGTTAAATTCGATCACTTTTGGCTGGCCATCGGCGGAAATCATCAAACCCGCATACAGGAAACCGGTGTAAGTATTGTTCTCAGCCGCCATGCCGTGCACGGTTGGCCAGATAACCTGATCCATAACGCGCTGATGAATTTCATCCGTCACAACCGGTGCCGGAGAATAAGCACCCATACCGCCGGTGTTCGGGCCGCTGTCACCATCGCCGACGCGCTTGTGATCCTGGCTGGTTGCCATCGGCAGAACGTTCGTGCCGTCAACCATCACGATGAAGCTCGCCTCTTCGCCATCCAGGAATTCTTCGATAACGATACGGTGGCCAGCGTCGCCAAACGCATTTCCTGCCAGCATATCGTGAACGGCGTCTTCCGCTTCTTTCAATGTCATCGCCACGATGACACCTTTGCCCGCAGCCAGCCCGTCGGCTTTAATGACGATCGGCGCGCCTTTGCTGCGCAGATAAGCCAGTGCCGGTTCGATTTCGGTAAAGTTCTGGTAATCCGCGCTTGGGATATTGTGGCGTGCCAGGAAATCCTTGGTGAAAGCTTTTGAGCCTTCCAGCTGCGCGGCTTCCTGCGTAGGGCCAAAAATTTTCAGGCCAGCAGCGCGGAATGCATCGACCACGCCAATCACCAGCGGGGCTTCCGGGCCGACAATCGTCAGGCCGATATCATTGCTTTTGGCGAACGCCAGCAGACCCGCGATATCCGTTGCAGCGATATCGATATTCTCCAGCAGAGGTTCCAGTGCGGTACCGGCGTTTCCGGGTGCGACAAAAACTTTGTCCGCCAGAGGAGATTGCGATGCCTTCCATGCCAGTGCATGTTCACGCCCGCCGTTACCGATAATTAAAATATTCATTCGAGGACTCCGGGTGAGCGGGCGCATCGCACCCGCTAAAAGAAAATTAATGACGGAAATGGCGCATGTCGGTGAACAGCATTGCGATACCGTGTTCGTTTGCGGCCGCGATAACTTCGTCATCACGGATTGAACCGCCAGGCTGAATCACACAGGTAATGCCTACCGCTGCGGCTGCATCAATACCGTCGCGGAACGGGAAGAAGGCATCGGATGCCATCACGGAACCTGCGACTTCCAGACCTTCGTCAGCGGCTTTAATCCCCGCGATTTTCGCAGAGTAAACGCGGCTCATCTGGCCTGCGCCAATACCGATAGTCATTTTGTCGCGTGCATAAACAATAGCGTTGGATTTAACGAACTTAGCGACTTTCCAGCAGAACAGTGCATCAGTCAGTTCCTGCTCAGTTGGCTGGCGCTGGGAAACAACGCGCAGGTCACCGGCGTTAACCATGCCCAAATCACGATCCTGAACCAGCAGGCCGCCATTGACACGTTTAAAGTCCAGCGCTTTCTGGCGCCCTTGCCATTGGCCGCATGTCAGAACGCGGACGTTTTGTTTTGCCGCAGTCAGGACCAGCGCTTCAGGGCTGACTGACGGGGCGATGATCACTTCCACAAACTGGCGGCTGATGATCGCTTTCGCGGTTTCAGCATCAAGCTCGCGGTTGAAGGCAATAATGCCGCCGAAAGCAGAAGTCGGGTCAGTCTGATAAGCTCGTTCGTAAGCAGCCAGAATATTGTCGCCGATGGCAACGCCGCAAGGGTTCGCGTGTTTGACGATCACACACGCAGGCTCTGCAAATTCCTTCACACATTCCAGTGCCGCATCGGTATCTGCAATGTTGTTATAGGAAAGGGCTTTACCTTGAAGTTGGGTTGAGGTAGCAACGGAAGCTTCGCTGACGCTTTCTTCTATATAGAAGGCGGCGTTCTGATGGCTGTTCTCGCCATAACGCATATCTTGTTTCTTTATATAGCTAAGATTCAGGGTACGCGGGAACTGACCAGACGCAGATTCGGTATCGCCGTGATAAGCCGGAACCATGGTACCGAAGTAGTTGGCAATCATGCCGTCATAAGACGCGGTGTGCTCGAAAGCTTTAATCGCCAGATTGAAACGGGTTGCCAGCGTCAGTGAGCTGCTGTTGGCATCCATCTCTTCAATAATAGAAGCGTAGTCACTGCTCTTCACCACGATCGCCACGTCTTTGTGGTTCTTCGCCGCCGAGCGGACCATGGTCGGGCCGCCGATATCAATGTTTTCTACCGCATCTTCCAGTGAGCAATCCGGGCGTGCGACGGTTTGCGCGAATGGATAAAGGTTTACGACCACCATGTCGATTGGCGCGATCGCGTGCTGCGCCATAATTTCATCATCTTTCCCGCGACGGCCGAGGATCCCACCGTGAACTTTCGGGTGCAGGGTTTTGACGCGTCCATCCATCATTTCCGGGAAACCCGTGTAGTCAGACACTTCTGTGACTGGCAGACCGGCTTTTGCCAACAGGCTGGCGGTGCCGCCAGTGGAAAGTAATTCAACGCCACGCGAAGAGAGAGCCTGGGCGAATTCTACGATACCGGCTTTATCAGAAACACTGAGCAGGGCGCGGCGGATTGGACGAGATTGTTGCATGGTGGTTTATATCCTTGGCTTTGGAGTCGCAATAAAGAGCGTTATCGGAATTCAATGAGCGTTTTCTTCTCTCTATATAGAGCAATTTGCAGAAAAACGCGGGATTGAGCTCAGATAACTCCCCTCTGGCGACTTACTTTTCATTTATCACCCGTAACAGGTGTCGAAAACTGACGCGCGAAATTGTAGCGAAAACGATTGCGCGACGCTCGCAAAATTTGAGATTCCTGCGCATCTGTGGATAAATCTGTGCAAAACACGGTATAAGCGGTGTGTTTGCTGTGTAATGCAGCAAACGGTATTTTTTCTTAAAATTAGCCCTTGCGGCCTGCTGAGAACTCCCTATAATGCCGCTCCATCGACAGGGAACAACGTGAACAACATCACGAAGTAACCGGGTCGGAAAGATTAAAAACAGCGGCAACCGGATGAAATAAACGGTTGACAC
>NZ_PITQ01000018.1 GCF_002834385.1 Rahnella sp. AA | reverse complement strand
GGCCTAGACGCGAAGGGCTTAACGTAGCACCCCCTGGTCATCCTTTAAGGGGTGAAATGCACTCCGCCAAAACTTTTCCTCGTGCCTCAAAAAACTTTTGTCTCCGCCCCTTTCCGGCTGCCTGCGGTGGAGCAACGTTGCCCTTTGCCGCGCACTAGACCCATACCGTTAGATGAATTTTCACCCTGAAGAGGATTGCAGCATGCACACACATAACGTCAACAGAAAAACCGCCACGACTACCCCACCCGAAAGATGGGAGCGAAGCGCTTTAGAAACTGCAATTGAGGAACAGAAATTGCTGCTTAGCAGGCTTTCAATGGTGTGGAGTCTTCGGTTGCCGGAGGAAATAGAGTTTAAAGAAATACGAATGCTCCTGAGGCAACTTGCCGAAAACGTGGTGCATGACGGTGTGGTTGATTGGTTTTGTCCCCGTCCTTTAGTCCGTTGGCCGATTGCCGACAGCTACGTGCAAGGGCAGCGAATTGCTGCGCGGATTTACGGTGCAATGGGTGTCGAGGCCGTTGCTTATGCACGCGAAGAATTGGCCGAAAACCTGAAGATCGGACAGTGGGAAAGAGAGCAGGAGTGTTTAGAAACCGAGAGCGCCGGCGCTTAAAACCGCGTCTAACACATTTAAATATTGAGGATAATACTATGCGTTTAGCATCCCGCTTTGGTGCCAAAAATCAGATCCGCCGCGACCGCCCGCTGACAAATGAAGAGCTGGCCAGCGTCGTCCCGAGCGTCTTTTCTGAAGAAAAACACGATTCCCGCAGTGGCCGCTATACCTATATTCCCACCATCCAGCTGCTCGACAGCCTGCGCAAAGAAGGCTTTCAGCCGTTCTTTGCCTGTCAGACCCGCGTAAGGGATGAGGGCCGGAAAGGTCACACCAAACACATGCTGCGGCTGCGCCGCGAGCACCAAATCACCGGCACCGAAGTGCCGGAAATTGTCCTGCTTAATTCGCACGACGGCAGCAGCAGCTACCAGATGCTGCCCGGTATTTTCCGCTTTATTTGTTCGAACGGGCTGATGTGCGGTGACGTATTTGGCGAGGTGCGTGTCCCCCATAAAGGCGACGTGACAGGGCAGGTTATTCAGGGGGCGTATGAGGTGCTCGGCATCTTTGACAAGGTCGATGAGCACATGAATATCATGAAAGATATTCCCCTCAGCCGCGACGAACAAGACCTGTTCGCCCAGGCTGCGCTGATGTATCGCTACGGGGAAGAGGATAAAAAAATACCGGTTACCCCGGCGAGTGTATTAATGCCCCGCCGCCGCGAAGACTGCCAGAATGATTTATGGATGACCTTTCAGCGGGTGCAGGAAAATATGATAAGAGGCGGCTTAACCGGTCGCAGTGAAAAAGGGAAACGCACGACAACGCGCGCGATAAACGGTATTGACGGCGACGTGAAATTAAACAGGGCGCTGTGGATGATTGCCGAACAATTTAAAAAGATGAAGTCGTAACGCTCTTTAATTCTATTCGGGAGATTTTTCACTCTCCCTGTGCATAAGGTCAGCGACATGGAAAAATTAACGGCATGACATGCAGTACGGCGCATATATCGCCGGACGACGGTGATATTTTATCGCAATACGTCAGCGAAAAATTCCCCTGGGTATTCGACACCGGCTATGGCTATATTTTAATGCTGCGGGAATACCGGTATCCGCTATTGAAATTAAAAGAGATGGGCATTTCAAAACCCGTGAGGAAACTGGTGTTCCGTATGCAAAAGCAGCATGACATCGGGATGATCTGTTTTGACCCGGACGCGGTTCGCCTGGACGGGTACGACGTTTTTGAGTGGTAGCAAATAAACCTGACCGGCGTTAGCGAAAAACGCCGGTCATTATGCTTTCATTTTCATATGACCCTTCCACATTATTCCCCACCTTCCTTATCGATATTCTTAACCATTACCCGGAAAATGTCAGGTGGCGTTATTTTGTGCTGGTTTCCGTGGATATATTGGCGGGTGGCGTTGACCTGGCCAGGAGCGGATTTTTGTCACCCTGTGCGTGTTGATTATTTTGAATCATTTGTGTCGCCAGCAGGATGCGATATATATTTTTAATAAGCCCGGCATAGGCGCGTCGCTGCACAATGAGCTTCGGTGACGGACCAGTGTTATACATCCCGACGCTGTCCCAGTTTTTACCGTAAGCCCGGAAGTTGTGCGCAAGCACCCAGGCACCGGTGTAAATACAGGTACAGGGTTCTTTCAGTAACCGCTCACGGGTAATATCAAATTTCCGCAGCGCCGGATAATGTGAGCTGTTTATCTGCATGCCGCAGACGTCTTCCGAATGATGTGCGCTGTGATTATTGATTGCATCCATTCTCAGCCGTGACTCTTGTATTGATATTGCCGTCAGCAGCAGCGGATCAATGCCGTAATCGCGTCCCGCTTTCGTAAAACACATTTCCTGGCTGGCCTGGGCGGAAAACACCGCCGCCAGCGTGAACAGGGCGAGCCATTTCATTATTTAATATTCCCCAGGAATGCGCCGGATAAGCGCTGCATGATTTCTGGCGAAAATACGCTTTCACCTTACCCGATGCAAGATAATTAGTTACAGGCGCGCACAGGGCGCTCTGGTGACGCTTTTACGCTGCCGAACGGAATTAAATAAATCAACAGAGCAGGGATATTTCACAAGCCGCTTTTTCTTACAGATTTACATCACACCCCACGCAAGATTTCATCTTGCTGTTTTGTGGTTTAAATTCAGCATGTTACCTGTATTTTTTAATGTAATTTTGCCAGTATGAACGAAAAGGTGTGTGGATTAGCACACTTTGCAGTGCCGGATTGTGTGTTAGCGTAGTGCCGGATTGTGTGTCAGTACAGTGCTGCATTGTGTGGGGTTGCAGTGCCGTTTAGTGTGGCAATCCGGCACTGCAACCGGCACTGTATGATGTGTTAATTGTGTGTATCCATTATAATCAATAATTTAATTATCATCTAATTGTGTGTGGTGCCGGATTGACACACACAAAAACAGAACGAAGTGCCTAATTAACACACATCAAAATAGGGCGAGGTGCCGGATTAACACACACAAAGCACAGCATAGCGCCTAATCAACACACATCAAAACAGGGTTTAGTGCCGGATTAACACACATGAAATCATTCCACAGTGCCGGATTAACACACCTGCGATAACCAGGGTAAGGTGATTCCACAGTGCCGTATTGACACACACTGAATTTCGGCAGAATAATGACCCCCAGCAGAATAACACTTTCCGCTTTCACCTACCCAGCGGGATAGCGTAAATAACTAAAAATAAAACGAACATCGGCGGTAATAAATACCCGCCGGACGCACAGGAAAAGAGAGATGACCAGACGCAATATTTACTTCAAAGAAAAAACCGAAAGGGAAGTGCTGGAACTGGTGCAGATTGAGATACAAAACGGGGCCACGCACGGTGACGTGAACTTTTCTTCCGTGGTAAATGAACTGGTTAACATCGGGTTAATGGTTAAAAAACACCAGGGAGAAGGAAATAGCTTTGACCAGGAAGGCTTTAACAAGGATTTAATGCGAAAAGTCTCAGGAACCCGTGAGGGTATCAGTATCATGATGGCCATGCTGTCGGAGATGTATTTGCATTCACGGGGTGAAAACAGCAATGAAAAACTTGAGGAACTGCTGGACAGAAACCTGTCAGGAATGAGTTCCGCCGAGGACAGGGCGGAAACAAAACATTTCGTCGATAAAGAATCCCACGAATAACCAACAGGCCGGGCATATCGCCCGGCATTTTTCCATTAAAAATCTAAGATCCCAATCCGTTATTTTCGTTACTCGCCAGCGGGTTTTCCGCCACCGCCACCTTCGACACGATAAACTCATCAAACAGCAGGGCAAGCGAGCGCAGGCGCTGTATTTCCTCATTTTCCGGCAGCTGCTGCTCCGTTAAATAATTGAGCGACCCGAGCAGGCGCTGGACTATTTCCTGATTCATGCTGCGCCGGTTAAACCGGGCGCTGATTTCCATGTCCTTTTTTAAATTCACCGGAAAACTGCTGCTGAAGCGGCGCATAGTGCCCGGTGAGAACTGGCGTTTTCCGTCAACCACCGGCGCTTCCCTGGCATATTTCTCACGCAATACATCCAGGCGCGACTGAATAAACTCATCAAACAACCGGGCTAGCGCTAATAACCGCTCACCTTCCTCGGTTTTAATCACCGGCTTCTTCGGCGTGAAATGCAGTGACTGTACCAACCGGCTGACCACCTCATCGTTCATGCTCACGCCGCGAACGCGGGCGGCAATGCGCAATTCCAGCAGCAAGTTATCGGGCGCCCAGAGCACGCGGTAGCGCACTTCGCCCAGCGTATATTTTCTCGGGCGGCCACGCCGCTCGTATATCTTCTCTTTCACTTTCATATTTTTGTGCCTGATTGAAATAACACAGGAAATGAGAGTGTGAGCCTACTATCGGAGAAAGGTAAGAAAAATCTTAGAAACAGAAAAAAACGTGATTTACATCACATTTTTTTTTTTTTTGACTCAATGTAAGATAGGCGGGCGTTACGTTCGTTTACGCACGCTGACATTTTTATTACTCATATCGAGGTTTTTCATAATGAAATCAGTCATCACCGAACCCGGTATTTCCGGGGGCCTAGCGGTAGCTTTGTCTGAAGACGAAAATAAACGTCAGAAGGGACTTATCGGCTACCTGAATACAAACTTGAGACTTTTTTATTTCCGCCGTATTAAACGTTTAATTCCGCAGTCTCCCGCCGCCCAGCGCAGTCTTATTTATTTTACGCTGGCTCTCGCCATTATTGTTTTCCCCCACCTTGTCCGGGCGACGGATTTAATGGCTAACCAGAAAACGGACGCCAGTGATACGTTCGGTCATAACTCCACGGTGGAATGGGCGTTATATGTCGCTGAAATTATCGTGTCGGTGGTGGGATTTATTAAAACCCGCAACCCGATGATATTTAGTGGCCTCATTATTCTCATGATTATTACCCGCGCTTTCTTCGCCCTCATCGGTTAATTCCCGCCTATGGAAGACCAGGACTCGTTGAAATATCGATTCCCGGAAACCCTCAATCATCAAAAACGCCTTGCCGGCCTGCCACCTGAGGAAGCCTTTGTGCTTTTCGCTTGCGGGGTGACGGGATTTTTTTGCGACATGTTGTTCGTGATGCTGGGCGTGGGTGCCGTGCTCTGGCTGATTATCCGACACCTTAAAAAAGGGCAGGGCACATGGTGGCTCCTGAACCTTCTTTACTGGTATCTGCCAACGGTACTTTTCCGGGTGCAGTTCAGGCGGGTGCCTGATTCAGGCAACCGTCACTGGATGCAGTAACGTACGCGCCACTTTCGGGTGGCGCTTTTTCCTACGGGAAGGACAAAACGATGAAGTATCAAGTCAAAGAAACGCGCAACCGGGTGACAGTCATCGTCATTGCTGCGCTCGCTTTGCTCCTTGGCCTCAGCATTGTGGCTAACGGTATTATCGGGGGGCTGGCCTGGCATTTTTATACCACGCAAAAAACCATCACCACCCCGATGATGTTCGACAAGTCATTCACCTCCGACGCCTCACAGGGGGATGCCGCGCTCAACAGCATGCTGGTGCGCTCCTTTATTAACTTACGACTGAGTGTTACCCCGGACACCGTCGACAGCCAGCATGCGGCACTGCTGCGCTGGGTGCCAGCGGAAGACCGCTCTGCGCTGAAAAAGGCGCTGGCCATAGAGGCGGATTACATCAAGAAGAACGGGATTTCTACCGTATTCCGCATTGATGACCAGTTTATCGATACCGCCACCGGCGATATCACCGTCAGCGGGCTGCTCTCGGCGAGCACCTCCAACGGCAGCCTGAAGTTAGATATTCCCGACGTGCATAAAGCCTACCGGCTGAGCGTCAAATATGTGGACGGCATCATCCGTCTGACCGCCTTCCCCGAAGTGCAGCTTCCTCCATCCGTCTCAAAACAGCATCAGGGATAACCGCATGAAAGCACGACTGCTCGCCGCGTTCGTCGCCGGCCTCTGCCTCGCACCTGCTGCGATGGCCGACGTCAGCGGCCCTGCCGGCACCGTATTTGAAAACGACGCGCATCTCAAGGCGCAGCTGAGCAACACCAGCCCGAACAAGATAGTCATTGAAGGGGAACTCATTACCCGCGTCACCGGCCCCGACGGGGCGTTTACTCAGGAGAACACCGAAGACGGGGCGCTGCTCATTACGCCGCTGACCGGCCAGAACTTTACGCTCTTTCTGGAAACGGCCAGCGGCATCGGGGCTTCAGTGGATGTGACCCCAAAACCGGGCAGCGGACATACCCTGCATCTTATTCCGGCCTCGGCCCCTCATAAGGACAACCCGGACGCCAAAGCCTGGGAGGAAAGTCAGCCCTGGGAAAAAACGCTGGTGAGCGTAGCCCGCACGGTGGTTAACGGCGGGGTGCCGGACAGTTATACCGAAGCCAAAGCCGCACGCGGGCCGGCTTACAACCCGATGCCCGGCGTGCTGCTGACGCCGGAACGCCAGCTGGTGGGGTCACACCTGCTGGTGATGCGTTATCGCATGAAGAATACCGGCTACATCACCCGCGCCCTGTCAGAGCGGCAGTTCTTTCAGCAGGGCGTCCGGGCGGTGATGTTGTCCACCCATAACCTCTACGCCAGCGGCGAAGGCTATGTGTGGGTTATCTTCTCAACGGACTCCGGGAGCGGCGTATGAGCAACATCAACACCACCACCCGGCGCAATCAGTGGGTGATGACCGGCGTGTGCATCGCCGTGATGCTCGGCATCGGCGGCGGGGTCTGGGCTTACCAGCATCATCAGGCGGCGCTGAAAACCCCGGCGAAACAGCAGGCCGCCGACATGACCGGCGGCGTGGTCACCAGTTCCTTCACGGACAACGTGGCCACTTCAGCCCTGACCCAGCAGCAGAACAAAACCTCCGCGCTGGAAAACAGCGTAAACCAGCTTAAAACCGACCAGCAGCAGCAAAATGAGGCGCTAAAACAGCAGCTGGCGAAAATCATGGACGCCATGAGCAAGCTGCAAACGCAGCCTGCGGCGGCACCGGTCGCCAGTGCGCCCGCAACACCGGCCCCAACCGGCCCCGGCATGAGTGCCAACGGACCGGTGGCCACGGGGCCGGCCAGTACGGCGCAGTGGAATGTCACCACCCCGAACGGCGGCCCGACACCCGGACAGGGAAACGCCTTTTATCCGGGACAGGGGCAGGGCAGCGGTTTTTACCCCGGAACCGGTTCGGGACGGCTGGGGGGCATGACCAGCAAAACCTTCAGCTACGCCTCGCAGCAGGCGAAGAAACCCAAACTGCCGTGGATACCTTCCGGCTCCTTCTCGGAGGCCGTGATGATTGAGGGCGCTGACGCCAACGCCAGCGTGACCGGTCAGCAAAATACGTCACCGGTGGTGATAACGCTTTTGGGCGATGTCTCCATGCCCAACGGCAAGACCTACAACATGGACCAGTGTCGCGTCACCGGCGAAATGTACGGGGATATCTCCAGCGAACGCGGGGAAGTCAGGACAAAGAACATCAGCTGCATCATGACTAACGGCAAGCACATTGATATGCCGTTTGACGGACATGTCTCCTTCATGGGTAAGGAAGGTATCCGGGGAAAACCGGTGATGCGTAACGGCCAGATTATCCTCAACGCCGGCGCAGCCGGTTTGCTCTCCGGGTTCGGGGAGGGCATCAAATCCGCTGCCACGCCTTCTGTCGGTCTGGGGGCCACGGCGTCAGTCGGCGGGGGCGATATTTTCCGCCAGGGCATTGGTGGCGGGGCGAGCAAGGCCGCCGACACGCTCAGTCAGTACTATATTAAGCGCGCCGAACAGTACCATGCGGTCATTGATATCGGGGCCGGTAACCGCGTGACCGTGGTCTTCCAGCAGGGCTTCAGGCTGGAAACCATCGAAGACGCCGAAGCGGATAAGGACAAAAAGGCCGGGGCACAGGCGACCGTACAGCAGGCCGCCAGCAACACCGCCACGCAGGCTACCAACGTGACCCGCGCGGCGGTGCTGAATCCTGATGAGGTTCTGCGTCAGGCCAGCCAGCTCAAGCTGGGCGACACCATTAACTGACAGGGGGGAAGAAGATGGAACACTGGTACGTGGCACAGACGCAGTATGCACAGGAAAAACGCGCTCAGCAGCATCTGGGCAATCAGGGGGTGACCTGCTTTCTGCCACTCTATACCGCACAGGTGCTCAGCAGCGGGCAGATAAAAGCCGTAACCCCACAGGCGCTCTTTCCCGGCTACCTCTTTGTGCGTTTTGATCCGGAAATCATTCACACCACCACCATCAAAAGCACCCGAGGGGTGTCGTCATTAATCAGCTTCGGCGGCCTGCCGTCAGCGGTGCCCGATGCGGTGGTGGAGCGTCTGAAATCTCATGACTGCCTGTCGCCTGCGCCGGACGCACCGGTGCACGGTGACCGGGTGGAAGTACTCAGCGGGGTATTTGAAGGGCTTGAGGCGGTCTGGCTTGAACCCGATGGTACCAAACGCGCGATGCTGATGCTGACGCTGATGAACCAGGAAATGCGGGTGCCGGTCAGCGGACGCCGGGCACCCGATACCATTCGGGTCCGGGTGCTGGGACGGGGAGCGGCGGCATGACAGACAAACGTGAAGGGGGAGGGGCATCCCCCGCGCAGGGAGAAGTGCAGTTGCAGCTCCTGCGAAAGATAACGCGGGCGGCAGGGGCCTGGTATGACGGTCGACCGACAGACCCCTGGCTCCACGGCATGAAAGTGGCCTGTGTGGGCGGTGGAATTTTCTGCGGCCTCGCCAGCCTGTTTATGTCAGGCAGCGTGGGATTCCGGGTACTCTGGGCGCTGTACCAGATGCAACTGGTCGCCACGCTGGCTCTGTACCTCTTCCGCCGCCGGCACCCCATCCCCCGTCACTGGGAAGACGTCATTGCCGCTGACCTTGAGCGTTATGTGCCGGTCAACATCGACGGCTTCCGCATGCTGCAGTGGCATATGGCTGACGCCGGCCAGATAACGAAGATAGTGCTGGTGAAGTGGCTGGAGGCGGAGAGTCTGGCTACCGGACTGATCAGCCCGCCTGAAGAGTGGCCATTTACCGCCCGCGAGTTTCCGGGGCATCTGGAGGAGGAGCGTGATGAACGTGGTGAAAAACCGTGAAGACCACATCCGGCTGTGTGCGTTAAAGGTCCGCTACCGCCAGGCGTGGATACGGCAGGCATCCTCCTGTGAGCTGGCGGCACTGCTCAGCGACATTGAAAAACTGGAAAGTGCCCCACCGGCTGACGCCGGAAACGTGACACCGCCCATCTGCGTTAGTCACTCCCAAGGGTGAAATTCATGTTGTCTATTTTCGCTAATAAAAGGATGCATTGTTTTTACCCGTTACAGAGCCGGGAAAGTTGACTACGGGTGTATTGAGATAAAGGGTAATTCATTCTTAATATAAGGTGATAAACATATGTTTCTTTTAATCGTGTTTAGTATTTTAATTTTTACCATTTTATATTTTATCCAAAGTGGAGGCATGCAGAAACTCCACGCTTGCCTGAGCCGGTTCAGCAACCCTTACCGCCTTTACCACGGGTTAATCATGGTAGCGTGCTCGATACTCTATCGGGCTACGCTAGGCGCGTCGCCCGCTGAGATGGGTACTGGAACGGCGGCAAATCTTGCCACCAACCTGTACAAAATGCAGGACGGGTTAAACCTGTTGATGTTGTGGGGTGGCATGGGCCTTATTTTGTACGCGTTTATCAGCAAATTAACGCCCTTTATTATGCATCGATATAAATATAAAAAATGATATTTAGTCTATTTCTTTTCGGTGCTGTTAATAAGTGAAAGGAGAGTGTGATGTTGTTAAGTCAATACAAAAACAACCGTCTTCCCTTTATTGTCCTTTGCCTGATAACCCTCGGGTTTTATGGCCTCTGGGCATACGGATTACGGGCTATCCATGTGGCACCGGAAGACTGGAGTGTCTGGCGTGCTGCCCTCATTGCCGGCGGCATATATCTGGGTCTGATTTATGTCAGCGAGATTGAATTTTCGGTCATCAATACGCTCGGCATGATGGCTGCGCTCTGGGGCGTGATGGTCATCTTATTTGTGGCATGTGCCTTTGTTGTCTGGGAATTACCGCATCCCGGCCCATTGCTGTTTAACGATATTTTGCTGACGCACGTCGGCATCTCAATTGTCAGTGCCGTATGGGGCCGTCTGTTTCAATTCGTGAGGTATTAACTCAACGCATTAAAGGGAGGTCCCTGTGCTAATCAGTAAAAACAACCGTTTCCCTTTTTTAGTCCTTACGCTGGCATTTGTCGTTTATTTTGGCTGCTGGGCTTATATCAACCATCACACTGCGTACCAATGCTGGATATTGTGGAAGTTAACTTTGCTCATCGGTTGCATTTATCTCGCTGGAGTTTTTCTTTTCTCCACAAACGAAGATTTCTACATCTCCACCATTCTGACTAACCTCATGGTGTGTCTGGCTTTGTGCCTGATTTTTTTTATCGCCTGGAGTGTCGCCGGCGGGCACCTGCCTGAAATAGATGCTGATGATGCCCAGTTTATATTTTTGTTTGGTCCTTACGCTGCCGGCGTGGGCTTCACTCAGGCACTGGTTGAAGCCTTGCATAACGCGTAACGAAATGAACGCGATTACAGCGAGATTAGCCATTAGCACTAAGAATTATGGAGATACCCATGTTTATCAGTAAAAACAACCGTTTCCCTTTTTTAGTCCTTACGGGGGCATTTGTCGTTTATTTTGGCTGCTGGGCTTATATCAACCAGCACACTGCTCACGCCAGCTGGATGACGTGGCGGATTATCCTGCTCATAGGCTGCATTTTCCTGGGCTGGATTGTCGTTACCGACGGAAATGATGAGGACGGCTTCATGGACATCCTTATGTCTATCTGGGTCACCTTTGTTATGAACCTGATTGTGTTTACCGTCTGGAGCATCGCCGTCTGGCATCTTCCCCAGCTGGACGCTGACGATATCAAATTTCTCTTTGTGCTCGATGCTGTCTTTGTGGGGTTTGTCAGAGAGATAATTATCTAGATTCAATGAGCAAACGGAGTCTCAGTATGACGCATAACGAACTGAACGCGATTGCGGTGAAATGGTGCAAACGGCCTGCAAGCGGTAACGGGCCGGGTTGCCAGGTGGCGTTAACAGAAGTGGGCGGGCTGTACGGCGGAGAACGGGCTGATGTGTTCGCCTACCGGTGGGGATTCGACGGCGGTTCTGTGGTGGTGGAGTCGAAGGTCAGCCGGTCTGACTTTCTGGCTGATCGGGAAAAACCGCACCGCTGCGGCATCACGCCGGGCATGGGGACTTACCGTTATTACATCTGTCCGGAAGGCTTAATCGATATCGATGATTTACCGCCGCGATGGGGGCTGCTGTGGGTGAATAAACGTGGCCACGTCAGACTGAAAGCGGGGCACATTTGCGGTTACATTGCCTGCGGTTACTCCGGCCACGCTTTCGCGCCGTTCTGGCAGCATCCGGCAGACCTGCGCTTTGAAGTGGAGGTACTGGCGTATGCGCTGGCGAAATTTGCTGACCCGGAGGGGGCGAAACAGACCGTTCGTCAGGCGGTAAGAGAAAAGTCCAGGCTGGCCAGCGAGGTGAATGGCCTGCGTGAAGCATCAAAACGGGCAGAAACGGAAAGGTATGCACTTCGCCACCAGCTGCGCCGTTACCAGGAAACATTTGGTGAACTCGATACGCCGGCACCGCTGACGACCCGCTAATTCCGCAATCCGTCGCGCATTTCCCATTCAACAGCAGGCCGGTAAGTCTGGCCATTTACGGACAACATTCCCACCCCTCACGACTTTTTCTTTCACTAAAGGCGGCCTCGCCGCATCCGGAGTAAACACCATGTTCAAAGTTCTTCCTGCCGTGCTGCTGTGCGGCATGCTGACCGGCTGCGCCGGTATGAATTCCGATTTCGACTGCAACAAAACGGCCACCGACCAGTGCCTGTCTATGTCGGATGCCAGTCATCTCGCCGCCAAAGGCAAAAGCCTGGACGACCTGACGGCGGCGGCGCAGACCACCCCAAAGCCTGCCGCTGAGCCGCTGGCTCGCACGACGAATATCAAACCCAACGTGTCACCAGATCGTCCCATCAGCGTCGCCGGTCTGGCCCCGAGACCGATAGCCGGCCAGCCGGTTTCGTCAAACGGCTCCCTGCTTCGGACTTCAACTCTGCCGGTGACCGGCAGTCTGACGACCTCCCGCTCAGCGACGTCGGACGGGCCAGGGCAGGTGGATGCCCGCCGCATTCCCGACGCCACGCAGCGGCTGTGGATCGCCCCCTGGGTCGATGAGCAGGACAGCTTCCATCAGCCCGCCGTGGTCGAGTTTGTGAAGAACAAATCCCGCTGGGACGGTGATTTTCGTGTGATCAGCGAAGGGGAGTGAGGCCAATGAAACGACCGTCAATGTCTGAATTGATCCACGCGCAACCGGTGCCCGCGTCATCCGTGCGTTGCCTGCATTACCGGCCGGCAGCATTGGATGTGCTTTCACTGCCTTCACTGCCCCGATACACATCGGGGAACGTGATGTGTATCGGGCTGACGGGAAGCCGAAAAACATTCTTCGCGCACGCTATTTTGGACAGCATTCCGCCTGACCAGTCACCGGTGATTATTTACGACGAATACTGGCAACACACTGAAAAATGGAGGGTATCATGATAAAAATTTGGTTAGACCAGACACCCAGGCCATCCGTGCGTGGCCTGCATTGCCGGCCAGCAGCAACGTGCATGCGTTTTCTGTCGCGTGACGCTTTCTCGCCGGAAAACATCCTCCGTATCGGGCTGACGGGAAGCGGCAAAATATTCGCCCCACAGGCCACCCCGGACAGCATGCCGCCTGGCCCGCCACCGGGTATCTGCGTCGACTACTGGGATAAATCATGCGATGCGGATCCCCTTCTTTATCGTTACCTGCAACAGACTGATAAACGGGGGCACCATGAGTGATTCCTGGTTAGACCAGATAGCCAATATCTTTGCCAGCAGCAAAGACGAAGGCGGGGCAAAGTCAGCGGCTGATTTGCTGCAGCAAAGCCTGAGCTACCCCTCCATCACCGGCCTGCTGCCTTACCGTATGTTTGATGAAAAAACCGAGCTGTTCATCAACAGCCGCTCTGTCGGTTTCATCATGGAAGTGGCCCCGCTGGCCGGGGCAAATCAGCAGGTGGTGCAGGCGCTCGATGACCTGCTGCGTAAAAAAATGCCCCGTAAAACGCCGATCACCGTACTGATGGTGGCCAGTAAGTGCGTCGGTGAGATGCTCGACAATGGCCTGAGCAAGGACATGTGGAAAGGCAACATGGCGGCACCGCTTAACGCCATCACCAAAGCCTACTGGGAGCGGGCGGCCCTGAAGGGACTCAGCAATGCGCGGGAATACCCGCTGTACCTGCGTAACTACCGCGTGTTCCTGGTTTATGCGCGCTCCGGGCGGGGCGGTATCAGGGCAATGGATGAGGTTTCGCAGCTGCGCGAGACGCTGCGTGTGTCACTGATGGCCGCCCATATGGAGACGCGCCGCGTCGGTGCGAATGAGTTCCTGTCGGTCATGCGTGAACAGCTTAACTACCGGCCGGGGCAGGTTACGCGCAGCCCCGATCACTGGAACCCGGATCAGGAACTGCACCGCCAGTGCGTCGACCACAGTACCGAAATGGAAGTGCGTCCGGGGTATCTGCGCCTGACCACGGCACGCCAGCCCGAAGACCGCATCCTCGGTGACAGCCGCGATACGGCCGTGGCCAGCACCCGTATCGTCAATATGCAGCTGGTTAAACAGCCACAGCGCTTCGCGCTCTGGCAGGCGTCAGACAACCTGCAGAACATGCGTTTCCCCGATCTGGGTATCCCCTGTCCGTTCATCCTCAGCTGGACGGTGTCGGTGGAAGACCAGGTACAAAGCCAGAATGCGGCCTTCCGCAAGGAGCAGGATTTAGGGAAGAAAGCCGGCACCTCCTACGCCAAGCTGTTCCCCGGCACCCAGCGGGCCTATGAGGAGTGGCGTGACCTGCGAGGGGGGCTGGCCAGTAATGAGATTTCCATGTGCAGTTTCTCGCTGAACCTGACCCTGTTCACGCCCGATGACGCCAGCGAACAGCAGGCCTGCGAGCTGGCGGCCATCAACGTGTTCCGCAAAAACGACCTGGAAATCTCCGCGCCGCGCTTCCAGCAGCTGCGTAACTGGGTCAGTTCCTTCCCGTTTGTGATGCAGGAAGGACTGTGGGAGGACATGGTGATGATGGGGGCCACCCTGCGTTGTAAAAGCTTTAACGCCGTCAACCTGATGCCGGTGGTGGCCGAGCGGCAGATGTCGCCGGTGGGCAGCCCGCTGCCGACCTACCGTAACGCGCTGGCCTTTTTCGACATGTTCAGTGAAAGCAACGGCAGCACAAACTACAACATTGCGGTGACCGGGACCACCGGCGCGGGCAAAAGCTTCTTTATCCAGGAAATCCTGCGGCAGGTGCTGAACTCAAACGGCTTCGCGTGGGTTATCGACATGGGGGCGAGCTACAAGAACTTCTGCCGACAGGCCGGCGGGAAATACCTGGACGGGGCCACGCTGCGCTTTAATCCGTTTGCGAACGTGGTGGATATCAAAGAGTCGGCAGAGGGGATCACCGGTCTGCTCACCGTACTGGCCAGCCCCAATGAACCGCTGGATAAGGTCAGCGAAACCATCCTGCTCAAAGGCGTGGTGGCGGCCTGGGAAGCCAAAGCCAACCAAGCCCGTATTGATGACGTGGTGGCGTACATGATTTCGCAAGAAGTCACGACCATTTACGACTCCCAGCCGACCATCCGCGACCGCATCAACGAGCTGGTTCTGCTGCTGGACCGCTGGTGTACCTGGGGGGCGAACGGCGAGTACTTCAACTCCGACAACCCGACGCTCGACAGCAACACCCGTTTTGCCGTGCTGGAGCTGCTGAGCCTGGAAAACCAGCCACACCTGCTGTCGGCCATCCTGTACTCGCTCATTCTGGCGATACAGGAAAAAATGTACCACTCGCCGCGTGACCTGAAGAAGGTGGCTATTATCGACGAAGCCTGGCGGCTGTTCAGCGGCTCCAACCCGCACGCCGCCCGCTTTATCGAAACCGGTTACCGGACGGTGCGCCGCCACCGGGGTGCCTTCATTACCATCACCCAGGGCATTAAGGACTTTACCGGCACCAAAGATCAGGCTGCACCGCCGGCGGCGGCGGCGGCCTGGGACTGCAGCGGCACCAAGGTGACACTGCTGCAGGATGCCAAAGCCTTCAAAACCTACCTCAACGCCAACCCCGACCAGTTCAGCGAACAGGAAACGCAGGTTATTCGCGGCTTCCAGCCGGCGAAAGATACCGGCTTCAGTTCGGTCATGATTTCGACCGGGGAAAACAGTTCCTTCCACCGCGTGTTCGTCGACCCGGTGACGCGGGCGATGTTCAGCACGCGCGGGCAGGACTTCCAGTACATGAGTGACGCACAGGCGGCGGGCGCGACCAGTGAAGAGGCGGCGTACCTGCTGGCCAGTGAGCCTGACATGTACCAGGACGAGATGCGGGAACTGGAGATTTGGGCGGGATTGCGTGGGGATAACACCGAGGAGATAAGCGCGTGAGTGATGCCGATTTTGATGCCCCGGCCGTCAGGCAGGGCATAACGCCGGTCAGCAGGGCCGGTTTTTTCAGGAAAAAATCTGTCCGCGTCTTGGCGGCGGGGCTGTTGCTGGTGGCCGTGTGCGCCGGCGTCAGTGCGCTGGTGGCCCAGCAGCTTCAGCGCCGGACGGTGGTGTTTAACATGAAGGGCACCATTGATCTGTTTATGCAGCAGTCTGCCCGGCGACAGCTTAACGAGGAGAGCGCGCGGGCCATGACCCTGCGCTTTGACCAGGCACTTAACGCCAGTCTCGACGCCTGGCAGCAGGAGCATGATGACCTGATCCTGGTGCCGCCGGCAGTGGTGAGGCCGGCGCTGGATATCACACCGCAAATTCAGGCGGATATTGCCCGCCGCATGCAGGAGACCCCATGACAACACGGCTGGCTGTCTGCCTGCTGGCAGGGTTATTCAGCCTGTCAGCGGGGGCGAAAGATCTCGGCACTATCGGACATCTGTTCCCGATAGCCGAGCCTGACCTGCTGGGCTTTATCGGCCAGCGGCTGCAGGAGATGAAAAACAGCGGGGAGATGGATCGCCTGCAGCGTGAAGCCGAGGCGCGGGTGAAAGCCCACGCCGTTCGCCCCGATCCGGTGGCGGGCCTGACGCCGGCGAAGACCGACCGTACGCTGCACTATGACCCGACCTTTACCGTACGGGAAACGGTCCGGGACATGCAGGGCAACGTGATCGCCCGCGCCGGTGACAAGGTGAACCCGCTGGATAAGGTGCCGTTTAGCGAAACCCTCTACTTCATTGACGGTGACAACCCGGCGCAGATGACGTGGGTTAAACAGCAGCTGCGCGGTCAGGCCAATTTCAAAGTCATTCTGGTGAACGGCAATATCCGGGACAGCAGCAACGCGCTGGATGAGCCGGTGTACTTCGACCAGTACGGCACCCTGACAACAAAATTTGGCTTCGAGCATACCCCGGTACGTATCAGCCGCGACGACCGGACGCTCAAGGTTGAGGAGGTGGCACTGAAATGAATCGTTGCGTTAAAGACAACCCTGAGACGGATAACATCAAACGCTTTGCCACGACGGTACGCATCGGCGAGGTCGATAAAAACGGTCTGCGGGCCATGACGGAAGAGCACCCGCTTTACACCGAGTCAGTAGTTATCCGGGCGGCGTTACAGACGCTGCTGGCCCTGAGCGTCGAGCTTCGCACTGCCCTCATCCTGGCGTCCCTGAATGAGCACGATATCCGCACGGTACTCCTGCGTCACGGGCATCTGGCTAACAAGAGGAATGTCTGATGGAAAGCCTGAAATATATTTTTCTTTGGGTGAATATCCGACCCCAGGAGGGCGAATGCGAAAACTCCTGCTCTGCCTCACGTTAATCTGGACGGCCATGTTGTGCACGCCCGCACAGGCCGTCAGTGCGAATGCCGGTGACGGGCGCTGGGTGAACCCCATCAGTGACGTCTGCTGGCGATGCCTGTTTCCCATGTCGCTGGGCAGTATCCAGCTGGCCTCCGGGGGGCATCCTGATACACCCAACCCCGCATCCCCCATCCAGCTCTGCCCTGTGGGGATTTTATACCGTCTGGGACTGGCGATCGGCTTTTGGGAACCGATGGCCCTGACCGACGTCACCCGTGAACCTGGCGTGATGGTGAACATGGGCGGGTTTAAAATTGACCTCGGCCGCACCGGCACCGGCACGGGTGGGCAAAGTGACAAGCCCTCGCCGGGCGCGTTCTATCACGTTCACTGGTACAAATACCCGCTGATTTTCTGGCTCAATATCATCACCAGCGTCGGCTGCATGCAGACCGGTGACATGGACATTGCCTACCTCTCCGAGGTGGACCCGCTGTGGAATGACAGTACCCTGTCGATGATCATCAACCCGGAAGTGAGCCTGTTCTCCAATCTGCTGGCTCAGGGCGCCTGCGCCGCCGACTCAGTGGCCTCCACCGCCGGTGTACCGCTCGACGCGCTGTTCTGGTGTGCGGGCGCACAGGGGTCGATGTACCCCTTCACCGGTTATACCAGCAACGAATACTCTCCGCTCGAGGCGTCGGTTTTAGTCAGCGAACGGATGGCGTTCAAGCTGCACCGGGAGGGGCTGGTGATGGAGACGGTCGGGGCGGATACCGCCGTGTGTTTTGAATATCCGTCCCCGATCATCCCGAAATCCCGCTGGCGTTACCAGATGGTGAACATGTACCCCGAACCCAGCGACTGCCACCCGTTTGGCACCACCACCCAGCTGTGGGGGTCGATACACAACGCCCCGACCTCCAAGAAGAACTTCGGCTACCTCATGTGGCGAAAGCGTAACTGCGTGTTCCTGTAAGGACAATCCATGAACAGACTCCTGATAACGGCGCTGACCCTCAGCGCCGCGCTGCTCTGTGCGCAATCCGTGCAGGCGGCGGAGCAACCCACCGTGTCCGCCGGCGACCGGGCGTACATGAAGCAAAAACAAACGGAACTCGAGCAGTTCCAGGCGCAGCTGAAGGGGATGAACATCACCCTGCCAGCGGCACAGCAAAATAAGGTTTCACAGCTGCAAAACGACATTGCTGCCTCGCAGGCTGACCAGAACAGCGCTGACAGGCCCACGCCGCTGGCGGTGTACTTCGTGAGCCTGGGCATTCCCGAAGAGGGCCTGCTGCCGATGCTCGCCGATGCCCGCCGGTTTGGCATCCCGGCCACGCTGCGCGGCCTGCTGGATAACGACTTTCGCAAAACCGCCTCCGTGATGTTTGAGCTGTCCAAAAAGGACAAAGAAGCCGGCGTGCAGATTGACCCGACGCTTTACCAGCAGTTCGGGATCAAGGCGGTACCGGCGCTGGTGGTGACCTGCAGCGGAAAATTTGACGTGCTTTACGGCAGCCTGCCCATCCGGCAGGCGCTGGAAGAAGTCCGGCAGCGCGGCGACTGTGCCGGCACGGCGGCGAAACTGCTACAGACGGGGGAGGGTAAAAAATGAAGCGTCTGCTTTTGTCACTGTTATTGCTGTGCATGCAGGGGGCGCAGGCCGATGCGGTCAGCGATGCCTACAGCGCGGGGTCCAGTTACGGGAAAGCCAACAGCAGCCAGGGCACGTCGGGCATGAAGAGTACCTCGCCGTCCGATGTGATCCCCGGCTATACGGCAAACCCGTCACAAAGTGGTTATTACGGCGGGGTGCAGGGGGGGGACGGGGGGATCAGTGACAAAGGGCAGACCGAACTCGGCCAGAACGCCGCCGGACAGGCCATCATCAGTGCCGGGACCACCAATCCGGCGGTGACCATTGACCCCAGCGCGCCGTTTATTACCGCCGGTAAGGATGCGGAAAGTACGTCGGATGCCGTCGTCAGCGGCACCTATGACCAGTGTACCGATACGACGGTGAGCAAAAGCACCTTCCAGAATTACACCTGTGACCGGGACACGAATTACACCGGTACCTGCATCCGTATCGCCACAGCGGGCGGGCATTTTGTCACCCAGTCGACGTTACAAACGATCACCGTCGACCCCACTTCGTGGGTGTACACCGTGGCGAATGGCGGCGTACTGGCACAGTTTTCCCTCCCCGGAGGGGCGACGCTGGTGAGTGCCACCCTCAGCCTCCATTCCAAAAATGCGCCGACGTATTTAAGTCATATGCAGTTGTGGGGGAACGACATCGCCACGAAAAACGAAAACGGGGACTATACCCAAAGCTTTTCGATTAACGCCGCCGGCGTCGTTATCCCGGATTCGGGCATCGTGACCGCACCGATCACCGCGAAGTCCGGGCTGAATATTGTCCTGGATTACTTTCAGGGAGGATTCTTAGCCTGGAATTTAACGGTGCAGATACAGGCCACCCAGCAGGTCTGGGTGCCCGAAATCACCTGGGCTGCCCCCAACTGCAATGTGGATCCGGCCACCAGCCAGTTAACCAGTACCACCTGCACCCTGGCCGGCGGTAACCGGACCACGATCATCAACGGACAGACCCAGACGATTTACAGCGATTGCTGGCAGTACACGGATACGTATCAGGTGAATGCCGCGACAAACGGGACCTGCAGCTCCCTGATGAGCAACGCCAGCTGCACGGCCTCGTCCACGTCCTGCACGGAAACCACCAACGGTGTCTGCTCGCACGTTTCGCAAACCTACCAGTGCCAGCAGGTCTACACCTCCACGGGAAAACTGTGCGGTGGCAATTATCTGTGCATGTCCGGCGACTGCAACGACACGACCGGGGCCGGTGACAGCGGGTTTGATACCGCCGTGGCGAAACTCGCCGGGCTGGCGTCCGCCGGTGCCGATGTGACGAACGATCAAATCAACATCAAAGCGTTCACCGGACAGGCCATGTCCTGCCGCAAGGCGATGGCCGGATTCTCCAACTGCTGTGTGGATTCCGGGTGGGGGAACAGTGCGGGGCTGGCCAACTGCAACAGCGATGAGATGGCCATCGGCAAAGCCAAGGCGAAAAAGGTGGTCGTCAGCGTCGGCGAAGCCTGCAATACCGCCGTGCTGGGCGTGTGCATCCAGAAAAAACAGGTGTACTGCGTGTTCGGCGGCAAGCTGGCCCGCATCATCCAGGAGCAGGGGCGCCGTGACCAGCTGGGTGTCAGCTTTGGCAGCGGTGACTCGCCGAACTGCCGGGGCATCACCGTGCCGGAGCTGCAGGACATTAACTTTGACCTGATTAACTTTGCGGACTTCTACACCGACCTGATGACCAACCAGAAAATCCCGGACTCGTCCGTGATGGTGCAGCAGGTGAAAGACCGCATCGCCGCGCAGGTTAACGCACAAACCGGAGGGAAATGATGAAAAAACTCTGGCTTGCCTGCCTGCTCAGCCTGGCATTACCGGTGCTTGCTGATGAGACGGCGGCACCGGCTGATGCGGTTATCACGCCGGCTGACCCGTTCACCGGCTGGCACTGGTACAACGAACCGAAGAAACCGGCGCAATTGCCATCCCCAAAGCCCGCCGCGCCTCCACCGGCACCGGATTTCAACAAACTGTCACCGTCAGAACAGGCGGACGTCCTCAAAGGGTACACGCGGGAAGCGCTGGCCCGGGCCATCCTCAGCCCCACCAGCGAAAACACGGCCACCTTCCTGCGCTGGCAGAAGTTCTGGACAGACCACGCTTCGATGTTCAGTCAGTCGTTTGCTGTGGCTCAGCTGGATCACCCTGACCTGGATTACAACCTCGAGCACCCGCACTACAACAGCACCGCACCGTTGCAGCAGGCCAGCGATCAGGCCAAACAGACGCAGGCCATCAGCGACCTGTCGGCGCAGTACGGGATGTTTTACTTCTATCGCGGCAGTGACCCCATCGATGCACAGATGGCCGGCGTAGTGGCGGACTTTGCCCGCACGCGGCATATCTCCCTTATTCCGGTCAGCGTGGACGGTCAGGTTTCCCCGCAGGTGCCGGACAGCCGGCAGGACGAAGGGCAAAGCGCCCGGATGGGCATCAGCCATTTTCCGGCGCTGTTTCTGGTTAACCCGGCATCCCGCGACTTCCGACCGCTGGCTTACGGGTTTATGACGCAGGATGACCTGGCGAAGCGCTTTCTGAACGTGGCCACCGGCTTTAAACCCAACTTCTAAATGAGGTGATGCAATGCGTGAAATTTCTGAACGAGGCGATATGAACAAGTCCATTCACAAACGTTTTATTCGGGCATGGGAACTGCGTTTTCGGGACATCTGCAACTCAAATACCTCCCAATACTGGCGTAAGCGTGACATCAAAGGATTTCTGAGAAACACCGCCATTATCTCGGCTGACGGCCTGCTTTATGAACTGGCCGAGGATTTGGCTAAACAGGCCTTCCCCGGTGACAGTCAGGGCTGGACGCCAGAATTTGGGCGATGGTTTAGTCAGGCCACCATCAGAGAGAAATTCCTAAAGCTGGCCGCCATGCAGGCTAACGCAGTCAGTGACGATGACATTACTGACGCGATTGAAACCGAAATTAGCTATTGGGACGCGGCATGACTGATCACTGACAGCCTGCCTAAGCGTTGCCGTTCCACCGTCCTGTTTTCTTCTCTTCCTGTGTGCTTAACAAAGGATTTCCTATGCAATATTCAGCGCTCAAAACGGGTGCCGGAGCCTGCTGGACGACGTTCAGGTTACTGGTCGATATTCTCGTCATCGGGCCGGTCTTCATTTTTTCACTCTTTCTCTTTTTCAGCGCGTGGCCCTCTCCGGGGACGTTTCTGGTCAGTCAGGCTGAAATGCTGGTGAGGGGGACGGCACCGGAAAAGGTGTGGGATTGTCCGCCCCTCCCGGAGGCACTGTCGGTGAACCCACGGGCAATACCGCAGCCGGTTAAGCCGCAGTCACCGTACTTATGCCTGCCCGAACAGGTCAGCCGCGACACCTATATCGCCGGCTTCAATCATAGCCTTCTGACGTTCTACGGGCTGGTTACCCTGATTTACGCAACCTTTTATGTCACCGCCGGTATCGCGTTCCGGGGATGGTGGCGCCCGCCTGTCGCGACACGGGGCATTACCGTACGCGCTGAGAATAAGGAGCCAAACCATGAATAACCTGCCGGCTGTCGCCGTGTTATTTCTGCTCGGCATTATCGCCAACTGCCTGAGTGAGCTGCTGGCCTACTCGCCGGCGCTGACCCAGCGGGTGCTGGTCTTTTCGACGTTCGCCAGTCTTATCCTGGCTCTGGTCGTACTCATCGCGTCTGAAATCGCCGCACACCGTAAGACACGCCGGTTGCACAAACCGAACCGGGAGGCGAAACCATGACACTCCGTCAGCTTTTGCCCGTCTTTTGCCTGATGCTGCCGCTGGCCGGGCACGCGAGCGTCGCCGACCAGATTGCGGCGCTGGAAAAATCGAAGACACAGGCGAACTGGGCACCGGCATTGCCCGACCTGGGATTGCCGCAAACGCGCATTCCCGCCGCCCGGACGCCGCATATGATGACGCTGACCGACGGGCGCGAAGTCAACCTGAACAACTATGCCGTGGTGGTGTTTATGCAGCGCGGCTGTCAGTACAGCGCGAAGTTCGATCCGAAGCTTAAGCAGTGGTCTGATGAGGTGGGCCTGAAAGTCTACCCCTACACGCTCGACGGTTACGGCGACACTGCTTTTCCGGTGGCACTCATTCCCCGCAAGCGGGGCGCGAATGAACCGCTCGCCGGTGAAATCATGACGTTTTTTGGCAATGGCCTGCCCATCGCTACGCCCACGACTTTTCTGGTCAACGTCGCCGCACTCCGGCCGGACGATACCATCGCGGCCTATCCGCTCTATCAGGGCGATACCGATATGGCGACCTTTAGCCAGCGCGTGGCCCTGATGATCGAGGCTGATATTGATCACCTGCCTTCCGATACGCTGGGGCCGGTTCCCACCAGTCAGGGTGTCACGCAGCAGTAATGCCAGTCGGATAAAACCGCATCCTCCAAAAAGCCAGCCCGGACAAGGGCACGGTGTACTTTTTTTAATGTCCCTCCACAACTTACCCCGGCTGACCTGGCCTGGCGGCCTACTGCCGTAAGGTCGCGCTATTCCGGATGTGCAGGGAACCATCAGTGAGAACCGCTATGACGCTTATCAACAGGAAATACAAAAGCGTGTCCGATCACACGTTTTTGGAAAAGGTGGCCGGCGTCTTCATGCTGCTTGCCCTGGTCTTTTTTATCGCTGCCCTTTTGTTGGCGTACTGCTTAAACATCTGGTTTGACCGAATTATGCACATTCCGGCGATGTATCAGTATCAGCTGCCATTTTCCCTCGTTCTGCATCTTCCCGCCTGGGTGTGTTTGATGTTGGCGGATGGGTTCGGCGCGGGGAGTCTGGTGGCAATAGTGCTGGTCGCAATCGAAAAACCCAGAAGACCGGTATGGATACGCAGCACTGACCGGAAAACCGAATCAACCCGCAAGCGTTCACGACAGGTGGGCTTTGTGCGAAGGAAAGATTTATGAAAATCAGAAAAATAGTGACAGGCACGCTGGCCGCCCTGTGTTTTTGCGCGCCGGCATTCGCCGATGTGCAGGGCGACCTGAACGGTTATTTCGGTAGCCTCGGCTACGACGGCAATGTCTCAAAAGCCCAGGCGTGGCAGGGACAGTCAGCCGGTTACTTCACCGGCGGTTCGGTGTACCTGCGTAATCCGGTTAAACAGGTGCAACTTATCTCAATGCAGGTGCCTTCCCTGAATTCAGGGTGCGGCGGCATCGATGCGTACCTGGGGGCGTTCTCTTATATCAATGGCGACGAAATCCAACGTTTTGCCAAGCAGATCATGAGCAACGCGGCAGGCTATGCTTTCGATCTTGCCCTGCAGACGATGGTACCGGAGCTGAAACAGGCGAAAGACTTCCTGCAGAAACTCGCCTCTGACGTCAACTCGGCCAACATGAGTTCCTGCCAGGCAGCGCAGGGGATCATCGGCGGCCTCTGGCCCGTCTCACAGCTCTCCAACCAGAAAATCTGTCAGGACATTGCCGGTGACGACAATATCTTTTCCGACTGGGCTTCGTCACGACAGGGATGCACGGTCGGGGGGCAGGGGGACAGCGTCACGGGCCGGGCAACCGATAATCAAAAAGACCAGGTGCTGAAGAACAAAAACCTCATCTGGGATGCGCTCGGCCGCAACCATCTTTTTGACGGCAACCGGCAATTGAAAGAGCTGGTGATGAGCATCGTCGGCTCCATCATCTTCAACAGCGCCGGGCAGGTCACCATTTTGACGCCAATGGTCGATAACCGCGACGTGATCACCGTACTGATGCGGGGCGGAACCGCGAAAGTGTATGGCTGCGATGAACCCGACCTGTGTTTAGGCCCGACCGTCACCAATGTCACCATCAGCAGCGATAACGCGCTGGTGACGATGGTGCAGAACATCATGATTTCCATGAACCAGAAGCTGACCGATGACACCGGATTATCCGACCGGGAAAAGGGATTTCTTAACACGACGTCGGTTCCCGTCCTGAAATACCTTACCAACTCGCAAAGCATGGGGCAAAGCCCGACCTACCTGATCCAGGTGGCGGATTACATTGCACAGGATTTGATGATCCAATACCTGCAGGAGCTGGTGAAGCAGGCCAGCCAGTCACTGGCAGGTAAAAACTTCCCGGAGCAGGCCGCAGCGGAACTGCGGCAGAACGTGGCGCAGGCGCAGACGCTCCTCGCCAACATGAAACTGCAGTCAGCGGCCGATCAGAATGCGCTGGATGGCATCGACCGTAACATGCAGTACCTCCAGCAGCAGGTGTCGACCGTCGTGTCGACGTCCTATCAGAGCAACTACCGGTGGGGGAATAACAATGACTGAAGTCTACACAATCTTCGGTGGCGATATGTGGCGGCAGGTTTTCAACGGCGTCGTCACGATACTGGGTACCGATACGTTTGATACCCTGCTGCGGCTGGCCAGCACGTTCGGCGTGCTGGGAGTGATGTTATCGTTTATTAAATCGCAGGATCTGCGCGTATTCATCCACTGGCTGGCGGTATTCATGCTCATCACGTCCGTGCTGTTGGTGCCAAAACGCTCAGTGCAAATCATTGATATCACAGACTCCGCTGCGGTGTACGAAGTGGACAACGTCCCGCTGGGGCTGGCGATGATTGCGGGGCTGACCACCGGCGCCGGCTTCGGAGTAGCACAACTGTATGACTACACCCTGGCACGCCCGGATTCGCTGACTTATACCAAGAGCGGCATGTTATTCGGTTCCCAGGTCATCGCGCAGTCTTCGAATTTTCATACGCAAAATCCGCAGCTTGCGCAGATGCTGACGGACTATGTTGAAAACTGCGTGATTGGCGACATCCTGCTTAACGGGAAATACAGCATTAACCAGCTGCTGAACAGCACCGACCCGCTGACGCTTATCACCAGCAACCCCAGCCCGCTGCGGGGGATTTACCAGACGGTCAGCGGCACCCGGCAATTTGTGACCTGTTTGCAGGCCGCATCGACAATCAAAACGCTGATGGGCAGTGACATTTCGATCGGCGGTGTCAGCTGGCACGATATGGCGACGCGGGTATTTGGCAGTAAGGTCAATGCCGACGCGTTACTGAGTACGGCGATGGACGAAAGCTACGGATTCTTCTACGCCGGCGGCCTCAGCGCCTCCCAGATTATGCGTAACAACGTGACCAATGCGGCTATCCGCGACGGCTGGAAAGGGTTTGCCGCCCGCTCATCGGATACGGCCAACCTGCTCAACTTGGCGACGGAGTCCAGCATGACCAAACAGCGGCTGAGCTGGGCGACAGGCGGCGCGATTGCGTCGCAAACGTTGCCGATGTTCCAGTCACTGATGATGCTGATTCTGATCGGCCTGTTTCCGCTGGTGATGGTGCTGGCCCTCACCAACCACGCCATTTTTGGCCTGAACACGCTGAAGCTCTACGTCGGCGGGTTCCTGTATTTCCAGATGTGGCCCATCATGTACGCCATCCTTAATTCTCTGGCCAATTTTTACCTGCAGTCGAAAACCGGGACCACGGCACTGGTACTGGCTAACCAGGACCGCATTGCGCTGCAGCATTCTGATGTGGCCAATATCGCCGGTTACCTCAGCATGTCGATACCGATACTGTCGTTTTTCCTGACAAAAGGGGCCGCCTCCGTGGTTTCGCAAGTGGTGGGCGGGGTCATGAGTTCGGCGGCGTTCTCCGCCAGCGGGCAGGCATCCACGACGGCTGACGGGAACTGGTCGTTTAACAACATGTCGATGGATAACGTCAATGCCAACAAATTTGACACCAACCTGTCGCAGCGCTTAGGTCAGCAGGCGTATCAGCTGGAAAATGGCGGGATGCGTACGCAGACGGCTGATGGCCATAACGTCTATGACACCACGCAGGCCATTTCAAACCTGCCGGTCAGTATGCGGCTCAGTTCGCTGGCAAGCAGCGGTTTCCAGGAGCAATCACGGCAGGCCCGGCAGGATGCGCAAACGGCGCTAGATGGGTATAACCACAGTCTTACAAGCGGGTTCCAGCAACTGAACCAGATGACCCATCAGAGCGGTAACAGTGCTTCTATGACGCAGGCAAGTGAAAGCGCACAGGCCACTAATGCGACACGGGGGGCAAGCATGATGATGTCAGCGGCTGAAAGCTATGGTAAAGCCCATAACATTTCTACGCAGGAGGCTTACAACCATCTGATGGATATCACCAATCAGGGTTCCGGTGGTGCCGGTGCCTCGGCTAACGTGAAGTTTGATTCCGGCGATCAGATTGCCGGGAAACTGGGCTCATGGGCAACGGGCCTCAGTGGCGGCGCAGAGACGCATATCAATACGGACTGGCGGCACACCTCGGGCAGCGCACACGGCACACAGGATACCAGCTCAGAAGGGAAAGATTTCCGTCATGACGAAAACAGCCAGACGGTCAGGGACTTCCGTCAGGGGATGGATATAGTGACGTCTTCGCGTGTGAGCGAGTCAGGCAATCAGACCGATAACCAGTCTAATTCTCAGGTTGAACAGTATGCCGCGACGCTCAATGATGCGAAAAGCCAGTACCATCAGTACACCGACAGCAGCACAAGAAGTCAGGAGTTCAGCCGGATGGCCACGCTGGCACAAAACGAGAGTGCAAGCCTGGATGCCAACTACAATCAGGAGTTTGTGGACTGGACAACGGCAAAATTTGGCAATAATGCGCAGGGTATCCTGACGAACGTTAACTCAGCCCGTGAAGCGGCGACTGAGTTCATGAAGGAGCGCCTGGAGCCTGAAATTATGCAAAATTACGGTGCAAGAACGGATCAGATCAACACACAACCTCTGACGCCATCAAGGACACTGAGTTACGGGCCGGTCGCGGCGCAATATACTGCGTCCGGTGACCCTATCCCCGTGCCTTATGGAGCCAGTGATGTGGTCGGCAGCCAGCAGAGCGATGTCACCGGCTCCCGTGGTTTGGCGGTAACTGACCCGCAACGGACATTGCCGGTTGAGAGTACGCCGGATGTGTCACCGGGAAGTGTTCCGGGCCAGGCTTACGGGGCATCTCAGGGATCGGGAGCAGGGCGATTCCTGACCGGTGGCGGTGATGTTAACCTGCGTAATCAGGAGAGAAATCTCAATGTGCAGGGTGGTCCACCGTCAGCAGCAATGACGGATAATTATAATGCGGCAACTGAGAAAGTGAGGGCGCATGCGGCGAGTGCAGGTATTCCGGATAACGTGGCGGGGCAGGTTGAAGCACAAAGATCTGCAAATTCAGAAACCCTCAGAGAAAATGGCGGAAAAATAGATGAAAACAAAACCCCTGTTCAGGCATCCAGTGATATATTAAAAGGAGAGCATCAGGGTGCGGTGAGAAGTCAGCAAATTGGCCGCACCGAAGAGGATATTAGGCAAACCAAACCAGGTTTTGATCATGCAGAAACTAAGAACTTTGAGGCAAAACTCAAAGAGCTTCGAGAGCAGCAGAAAAAAGCCTCGTGATATATTTTAAGGAAGAACAGAGATGGGAAACCTAACTGCAGCACAAGTTGAAGCAGATATTGACCTTCTAATAAACGGCTTAGATTCTAATCATCGACAAATTCCCACAGCAACGGAATTGATGAAAAGGAGTGCTGTTATTCCTTTCTTTTCTGTTGTTTTGAGTATTTTGAGTACTGTGATTTTCTACGCTTCTTTTAATGAAGAAGATGCCTCTGTGAACGGATTCATAGATTTCCTTTTTTCAGAAGGCTGGTACTTGCTGGCAATAACTGTAGTTGTAGGATTGCTGGTTTTTTTAATGACATATTATAACCAGCTCACATATATGTCTCTGCCCTTAGACGTGAGAAACAACTCGCTGGTAGTAAGTCATCTTGCAAAAATTGTTCGCAAATCAATCATCACATTCTGTACTTTGATGATTATAAGTAGTTTGCTTTCTGGTTTATCTGCTTGGTTTGCCATAGCAGTGCCTGCCCTGCTGCTATTACTTTTTATTGTTTCTAGCATTTTAGTCTCATCTGAAATCAACCGCTTGGGTGCAGGTTTGGCCCTCGAAAAAATCAGCAAACTGATCAAAAAGATTTAAGTTAAGTCTCCGTACTGCCGATACCCCTTCTGCAACTATAAATGAAGGGGTTTCTCCCCTCAGATTTCATTTCAATAGCTATGATTCGGGGAGCGCCTGCCCCGTACTTTTTTGACAAGGAAACAGTAAATGAAAAACCGCAATTCTCTTGTGGCGGCTGTTGTCGTCTCATGCATGGTACTTTCCGGCTGCAGCGCGATGAGTACCGCCATCAAAAAACGTAATCTTGAGGTCAAAACCCAGATGAGTCAGACCGTCTGGTTAGAGCCTTCCAGTGAAAAAACGGTCTATATTCAGATCCGCAACACCTCTGATAAAGACATGGGTGACCTGCAGTCCCTTCTGGCCCAGGATTTACGGGCAAAAGGCTATAACGTCACTTCCTCCCCGGACTCTGCTTATTACTGGATCCAGGCCAACGTGCTGAAGGCCGAAAAAATGGACCTGCGTCAGGCTCAGGGATTGCTCTCCACCGGGTATGAAGGTGCCGCAGCCGGTGCCGCACTCGGCGCGGGCATCACTGCTTACAACAGCACGTCGGGTGGTGCCATTCTGGGCGTAGGTTTAGCCACCGGGCTGGCCGGTATGGCCGCTGATGCGATGGTGGAAGACACCAACTATACAATGGTGACCGATCTGCAGATCTCCGAACGCAGCAAAGCGACCGTCACGACGGATAACGTGGCGGCATTACGCCAGGGAACCTCCGGGGTGAAAGTGCAGACCAGCAGCGAGGAAGGCAACCGTATGAAATACCAGACGCGTGTGGTATCCAACGCCAACAAGGTTAACCTGAAGTTTGAAGAAGCCAAACCGGTGCTGGAAGCCCAGCTGGCCAAATCCGTTGCCGGGATCATGAACTGACCTGAAGCCAGCCCGCTGTCTTCGTTTTCCCTGATGGCACACGCCCGTGTGCCATGTTCGCTACCTCACTGACATACCGTACCAGGGCGCTGCCGTTTAACGTTACGGTGACCGTGCCCGCTTTCCTTTCGTGATATTCCGCTTCCTCGTCCAGACGCAAAAAACGCATCCGGACTGCGGCGAGCGTTGTCGCTGAACCCCTCAATCTGAAGGATTTCATCATGCAATACCCACGTGCCCGTGGCCTGATGGCCTGGTTTTCCCTGTTTTTCATCTGGAGCGCCTTTGTGCTGTGGTTTCACGGCGTCTCCCTGCTGCAGTTCATTATGCACGACAGTTATCTGTATACGTATTCACTGGCATTACACCCGGACAGCAACACGCTGCTCCCGGATGCATTGCCGGTTGTCCTGCTGATCATGCTGGTATTGGCGGTCGGCGCATTTTTATCATCCGTCACGGTGGCCGCGATACACGCCGTGTTCTTCCTGTTCAGAACGGCGGGCGCACTCATTCAGGCCCAGTACAGTAACCCACCGGCACCCCGTAATCCGACGTCGTTTCACTAAGTTGCCTTCGTTTTCTCACGCAATGCAGTGGGTGGCGTGAGAATGAGGGGGAGAAATCAAATGATTTTGTTTCAGACCCGAAAACGGGTGCTGTTCTGGGGATGGGCAGTCATGCTCTTTGCTGGCGTCAGGCTGGTTCTTTCTGTGCCGCTGCGCAGCCAGTGGGGGCCTCAGCAACTCACCGATGCGTATACGGCGAATCTTTGCAGTCTGGTCGCACTGGTCGGGGTGATATTACCCCTGGTCCCTGAGCGAAAGCGGGTAGCCGCACTGGGCCTGATGCTGTTTATTCGATTTGCTGGCCGATACCTGGTGTTATCCCATCTTCTGGTGGCCCTTCTGACGGCATTTATCGCCGTGAGTTTCAGCCTTTGCTGGAGTACTCCGCTTCAGGGAAGTGGCCTGCTCGTGTTTATCGCCAGCTGCGTTTGGGTATCCCGCCTGACGCTTAAAGATAACAAGACGTCCTCGTCTTCCCGCTGAATTCCATTCCCGTTTCTTTTTCTGACGATCCCTGCGCTGCCCGTCCGGGCGGCTTTTGCCTGTGCGCTTGCCGGAGCTGAACCATGAGTTTTACACCGAAGTACCTCACGCAGGGGGGCCAGATGACGGCCTACCGCCTGCGTATGTTTGCCCAGGTCAACCAGTGGATATTTAACTGGGTTTTGCTGCTCTTTGTCCTGTCGACGGCGGGTGTGTTTTGGGCCGTCACCGCCGCCGATGTGCTCAATAACGGTTACTGGTACTGGGTTGGCCGATTTTTCTCCGGCTTTGTGCCGCTGATGAACCCGAAGAGTCCGGCGACCTGGGACATCAGCTGGCACTGCAATCCCGGTCCCGCGCTCTGTACCACCAAATTGACGCTGGCCCAGCTGCTGGCCGACCCCTGGATGCAGTCAATGGGCGGCCAGCTGATAAACAATCTGAAGCTGAGCGCCGCCGGCTGCGGCACGGTCTGTTTGCTGCTGTTCAGCGTGATTGCCTGGTATATCGGCCGTATTGGCAAGAAGGAAAGTGAAGACACCTATATCTCTGGCATGACGCTGACGGATGATGTGGCCAGCGTTAACCGGCAGCTGAAAAAGGCCGGACAGATGTCTGACCTGCAGATTGGCGGCCTGCACATGGTCAGGAATGCCGAGGTGATGAATTATCTGATCCACGGCACTATCGGCGTCGGTAAATCCACCCTTATCCGCTGGCTGCTCGACTTTATACGCAAACGGGGGGATCGGGCGATTGTTTACGACTCCGGCGGCACTTTTATCGAAACGCACTATGACGAACGTATCGACAAAATCCTCAATGCGCACGACAAGCGTTGCGAGAACTGGGTGCTGTGGAGGGAAGCGCAGCAGGTGGTGGACTACGAGAACCTGACTGCCTCACTTATTCCGGTGGAGGGCGAGTCCGACCCGTTCTGGGTGTCCTCATCGCGCACCATTTTCAGCGACACGGCAATGCAGTTTGCCTCCCACAGCGATCGCAGTATTGAGAAATTCCTGACAGCGCTTTTGTCGATTGACCTGAAAACCCTGCGCGAATTTCTCAAAAATACGCCCTCTGCCAACCTGGTGGAGGAAAAAATTGAGAAAACGGCCATCTCGATCCGCTCGGTGGTCACCAACTACGCCAAAGCCCTGCGCTACCTGCAGGGGCTTGACCACGAAGGTAAACCTGAGTTCAGCATCCGGGAGTGGATGACCGACGCGCAGTACGACAAAAGCTGGCTGTTTATCTCCACCACGGCCCGCCATCGCAAGTCGGTTCGCCCGCTGCTGTCGATGTGGCTGTCGATGGCCACGATTTATCTGCAAAGCATGGGGGAAGACCCAGACCGGCGGGTGTGGTTCGTCATTGATGAAGTGACCAGCCTGCAAAAAATCCCGGAATTTGCTGAGACGCTGGCGGAAGGCCGCAAATTCGGCGGGTGCTTTTCTCTGGGCATCCAGAACATGCCGCAGCTTATCAACGTGTACGGACGCGAGTTGGGCAAATCTATTTTTGACCTGACCAACACCCGGTTCTACGGCCGTTCGCCGAGCGCAGAAGTGGCCAAAATGGTTGAGGACGAGCTGGGACACCAGCGCCGCCGTGAGGCACGGGAGCAGAACAGCTACGGTCTTGACCAAATCCGTGACGGTATCTCCATCAGCCGCGACAAGGTCAATGAGCCGGTGGTCGATTATGACCAGATCATGTCGATGCCGAACCTGCGTTTCTATGCCCGGCTGCCGGGGGAGTACCCGGTCGTGAAAATGGATCTGAAATACCGTAAACAGAAGAAGTACCACAAGGCGCTGGTTGAGCGCGATTTCAACGATGTACTCAGCCCCAAACTGGAGCGCATCATCAGCCAGAATGAGCAGGCCACCCGCACGGCGGGCATTGCCTTCCCGACCGGCGACGAAATGCGGGAAGGGCAACCGGCCACGGCAGAACCGGAAAATGTCACTCAACCACCCCAACCCCCGACGGTGACCCCGAAAGTCAGCCCTGCACCTCCAACCCCCGTCCAGGAGAGTGTGGCCACCGTCGTTTCACCCCCTCAGCCAACCGTTGAGAAACCGAAAGCACCGGCAACACCCCCCGTAGCACCGCCGGTGGCGGAAGCCCCTGTCCGGGCAGACTCCGCCGTCGCCCCGGAACCGGCCAGCAACGTGCGGCCCTTTACGCCGCGACTGAAACCGGCGGCGGGGAAAACACCTGCTGCTGAGCCGGTATCGATCAAACCGGACGAACCCGCACCGGCGACCCCGCGTGCTGCTCCGGCGCAAACCTCGCCTGTACCACAGCAGCCCCTGGTTGCGGCGAAAATCCCGCCGGTTGAGGTGAAGCCTGCAGTGCCTGTCGCCCGGCTCAGTGCCCTGGAAATGCTCGCGCAAAAAAGCCGTAAACCGGTGCCTGCAGCGGACGGCGCCGAAGACCCGGCGGCGGCAGAGGCACAGGGGGAAGCGCCGGATCTGCAGATGGACGTGGAAGAGAACGAAAAGGGTGAACTTGTCCTGCGCACGCTTGGTGCCCGCAAAGATACCCCGGAAAGTCTCGATGACGCCCTGGCGGACGAGTACGGCGCGGCGAACCGCGCAATGGCAGAGGAGGAACAGAACATTTTGCGACACCGCGATGACTATGACGCTTACCAGCACATGGATGAACACCACGAACCCGGAGGCTTTGAACGATGATGACCGTTGCCCCTGTTGCGTCTGCTGCAGACGCGGCGGGCTATTACAGCAGCAAAGATAACTACTATTTTCTCGACGACCTGCAGAGCCAGTGGCTGGGGGAAGGTGCCCGCGAGCTGGGGCTGCAAGGGGAAGTCGACCTCGACGCCTTCACCGATTTATTGCATGGCCGCCTGCCCAACGGCGTGGAGCTGGGCAAGGAAGTGTCCGGCAATCATGTTCACCGGCCCGGACACGACTTCACCTTCTCTGCGCCGAAAAGCGTCTCGATGCTGATACTGGCCGGCGGCGATAAACGCCTGCTGCAGGCCCACATTGAGGCGGTCAGGGAAACGCTGGCCGTGATGGAACAGACCATTTCAGCCCGCGACACGAAAGAGGGGATCACCTCTATTGTGCCGACCGGCAAGATGGTGGCGGCGCTCTTTACCCATGACACTTCCCGCAATCTCGATCCGGCCATCCACACCCACGCCGTGGTGGCCAACGTGACCGAACTGGACGGGAAATGGAAGGCGCTGGCCACCGACTACATCTACGGGGCGGGATTTATCGAGACCATGTACCGCCATCAGGTCAGCTTCGGCAAAATCTACCGCAACAGCCTGAGAGGGAAAGCGGAGGCGCTGGGTTACGAAACGGAACTCACCGGCGGCAAGCATGAGCTGTGGGAAATTAAAGGCTTCCCGGAGGCGGTGCTGGAAGAGTTTTCGTCCCGTCACCGTGAAATTGCCGCCCAGGTCGGCGATGAAGCCTCGCTGAAAAGCCGCGACGTGGCGGCGTTAGACACGCGGCAAAAGAAGGTCGATATCAGCCGCTACGGGCTGGATGAACCGCACGCACCGGGTGCGCCGACCCTTGCGTCTCCGGAGACGCCCGCCACAATGCCCCCTGCTGCCCGCGAGGTGGCGACAACCGCCGTCACCGGTGAAAACAGCATCCCGGATGCTCCGTCACTGACGCCTGAAGTGATGCCAAAACAGCCGGTACCGGAGAAAGAACCCCACAGCCAGAATACGCCTGGCGAAACCGGAATTGCCGCACAAATCGGGGATGAGGTCCGTGAGGTGCCGGCAACTTCCGCAGTGATCGGAGAAAAAGCCCCTGCTGAACGGTCACCGGCTTTGGACGCGATCACCGGTCCGTCCGGGCCGGAACAGCCTGAGCGGTTGAGTCAGAACCCTGGCCAGAATACGCCCGCAGAACTTCCGATAGCCAAACCGGAAACGCAGGCCGGGCGTAACCGGCTGCAGGCCCGCTGGGATCAGCAGATGCGTGACCTGAACTTCGATATCCGGGAGGTGATGGACGACGCGCAGGCGCGTGCCGTCCCGCCTGAGCAGGCGGCGGAGCGCCCGCTGCCGCCGGATGCCATGCAGGCCGTCCGGACGGCGATTTCGGTGCTCAGCGACACCCGCACCCGTTTCACCTACGGCGATTTGCTGATGACGGCGCATGAGGCCGGCGAATCACAGCAGGACATCGGTGATATTCGCCAGGCGATTGACCGGGCGATCGGGGAAAACCTGCTGGCCCCGCTGGACGCGGATAAAGGCGTGTTTACCTCACAAATTCACCTGCTCGATGAGCTGTCGGTGCAGGCACTGGCGACGGATATCGTGAAAGAAGGGAAAGTCGTGAGTTTCCGGCAACCGGATAAGGAGACGCCGGACAGGCTGAAAGCCGTGGAGTTTGCGCCGGTGGCCATTCTCAACGCACCGGCTTCCATCGGCCGCCTGCGTGAGGTGACCGAAGAACTGGTGACAATGTCACGTGAGCATGGCCGCGAGGTGAAGGTGCTGGCCAGCTCCGCCGAGCGGGGACTGAGTTTAGGTAAATCCCCGCTGCTGAAAGCCGACATCCTGTACCGCAGCCGCGTGCTGGATAAGGGCTTTAGCCTGTCCCCGCACAGCACCCTGATTGTGGAGAGCGCAGAACGCCTCGGGCTGAAGGAAATGCTGGTCCTGAGCGGCGAAGCGAAGGAAAAAGACGCGCAGCTTATCTTCCTGGACAGCGCCGGCAAGCAGTCTAACGCTAACGCCCTGTCGGTACTGTCTTCTGCAGGTGTGAGCCGCCACGGCCTGACGGAACCCGCACCCGGACTGGAGGCACGGGTTATCAGCATCGGTGATAAGCGCGACCGTTACCAGGCCCTGGCGGAACGCTATGCCGACCTGAGTTCACCGGACACCACCGTGACCGCCGTGGTCACCGGTGCCCGCGAGCAACACCATCTGACCGGCATCATTCGCGACGCGCTGCAAAACGCCGGCAAGCTTGAGCGGGACGGCGTGAGCGTCGAAGCCCGGACGCCGGTGTACGCCAGCGCGAAGGAGCGCCTGCTCCCGGCCACGTACCGGGCGGGAATGGTGCTGGAAGACCGGTCGGACAAACATCAGACCCATCACTATACCGTTGATCAGGTGCATGAGGAGAAACGCATGGTGTCACTTATCGACAGCGACGGCGTACTGAGCCGCGTCAAGCTGAGCGCACTGACCGGCGACTGGCGGTTATTCACCCGTGAACAGCTGCACATCGCGCAGGGCGAGCAGCTGTTTGCCCTGGCCGCTGACAAGACCAACGGGCTGAAATCCCGCGACCGTCTGACGGTCACCGCCGTCAATGAGGGAAAATTAACGGTGCAGCGCGATGGCCAGAAAAAGCCGCTGCAGGTCGCGACTGACCGGCCGCTGTACCTGACGCATGGCTACGTCAGCGCGCCGGGGAGCCGCGACAATGAGCGCGGTATCGTGCTGGCCAGCCTCAACGCCCGCGACCTGTCCGGCAACATCATGAACGCGCTGGCTCAGTCGGGGCATGAGGCGGAAATCTTTACCGGCGAGGCGCAGAACAAGGCGGAGGAGAAACTGGGACGCATGCGCACCACCCGTTCTCCGCTGGCGTTAGTCCGCCAGGTCAGTGGTAAAGAAGAGACCGGAGAGGCGCTGTCGGCCTTAAACGCGGCGCTGATGACGGACGCCCAAAAAGCCGTATCGCGGGCGGTTGCCCAGATGAAGGAGGTGGCATTTTCAGAGGTGAAGCTGCTGGAACAGGCCGGCTCATTTTTCAATAATCTGGGGGCGTTGCGGGCCGAGGTGGACCGGCAGGTTAACGCGGGTGACCTCATCCCGGTGAAGGTCGCCGACGGCAGCGGATTTGTGGGGCGGGCCACCTGGGAGATGGAAAAGGCCATCATCCGGGAGATTGATGCGGGTAAAAATACCCAGACCCCGCTGATGGCGACGATTAACCCCGGCTTACTCACGGGCCTGACCGCCGGCCAGAAGGCGGCTACGACGCTTATTCTGCAAAGTGCCGACCGCTTTACGGCCGTTCAGGGCTATGCCGGCGTGGGGAAAACCACCCAGTTCCGCGCGGTGAAGGCCGCGCTGGATACCCTGCCGGAAGGGGAACGCCCGCTGATTGTCGGGCTGGCTCCCACCCACCGCGCTGTCAAGGAAATGCGCGACGTCGGCATCGAGGCGCAGACCATCAAGTCGTTTGTGGTGGACTGGCAGCAGCGCACGGCGGCGGGGGAAGACGTGCGCTATGGCAATACGCTGTTCCTGATTGATGAATCCTCGATGGTGGGTAACCAGGACACCGCCGCCGCCTACCGGGCCATCACGCGCGGGGAGGGCCGCGCCGTGCCGGTGGGCGACACCGGCCAGCTGAAGTCACCGGAAAGCGGTGCACCGTTCACGCTGATGCAGGAGCGCAGTGCCATCGACGTGGCCGTCATGAATGAAATCGTCCGCCAGCGCAACAGCGACCTCAAATCTGCGGTCTACAGCGTCATTGAAAATAAAGCCGGGGCGGCACTTGAGAAAATTGAGCGGGTGTCGCCGCAGGCGGTGCCGCGTCAGGGTAACGCCCTGCCGCCGGCAGGCTCAGTGATTGAAACCAAAACGCCGGTGCACGCGATCGTCCGGGACTACATGAGTCGTACCCCGGAGGCCCGCGCGCAGACCCTGATTGTGGTGCAGCTGCATGAAGACCGGCGGGACATCAATGCCGGCATTCACCGGGCGATGGTGGCGGTCAAAGAGGTGGGCGATAAGGCCGTCACAATCCCTATCCTGGAGCGTATTACCGGCGGGCGGCACGATTTTAACCGCATCAGCGACTGGAAAGCGGGCCAGGTGGTGCTGGCCAACGAGCGCTACCTGAACGTGACCGGCGTGGACAAGGGCACGGACCGGGTGTTTTTGCGCGATGAGAACGGTCGTCTGCAGTACTACTCACCGGCGGAACTCAATGCCACCGAAATTGAGGTGTTCAACCACCGGGACATCGAGCTGCGTGAAGGGGACAGCGTGCGCATGAGCAAGACGCAAAAACAGGCCGGTCATGATGCCCATGAGCAGTACCGCGTGGCGACCCTGCGCGATAACGGCGAGGTGGTGCTCAAAAACGCCGGCGGTGAGAAGGTCATTACGCCGAAGACGACCCTGGCTGACCAGCACGTCGACTATGCCTGGGCGGTCACCGGCTACGGCGCACAGGGGGCCAGCGCGGACTATGTGATTGCGCTGGAGGGCACGGAGGGGGCGCGTGAACGGATGAGCGGCATGCGGGCCTTTTACATTAACGCCTCGCGTGCCCGCGACCATGTGCAGATTTACACGGACGGCCTGCGCAACTGGGTCGAGACGCTGCGGCAGCAGGATAAAACCCCGCAGACGGCCCACGATGCGCTGACCCCGGAATCCGAGCGGGCGCAGGCGAGGAGCATCTGGGCAATGGGGCAGCCGGTGGGGAAAACGGCGATTGGCCGGGCCTACCTGCGGGAGCAGGGCCTGAAAGACAACCCCGTCACGGCGCGGATCATTCCTCCGACCAAAAAATACCCGATGCCGCACCTGGCGTTACCGGTGTATGACGGCAACGGCAAAACGGCCGGGCTGACGATGTTCCCGCTGCAGGCCGACAGCGGCCAGATACGCACCGGGCCGGTACGTCAGCTGACCACCGAGGGGGCGCAGGCCGCCGTGATGCAAAAAAGCCGGAACGGCGACACGCTGGTGGTCAGCGATGTGCAGCAGGCGCTTTCGGCGGCGCGGGAGAATCCGTCCACCGGCGTGCTGCTGCTCACCGGCCGGCAGATGCCGTCGGCGCAGCTGCTGAAAGTGGCGGGCGGGGTGACTGACCGGACGTTCAGGCCGGATGCCACGCTGCTCAGTCTGGTGCAGTCGGAGCTGCAGGTCCTGCTGCGAGACCTGCCGGTGGAGGAGCGTCCGGCAGAGGAGGCGGCGTTGCTTCGTCAGGCGCTCCGGGCTATCGAAGCGGCGCACCCTGCGCTGCCAGAGCATTTACTTCAGGAACCGCAATCGCCGGATACTGCGGCGCTGATGCGGGATGCAGCCCGTGCGTTTTCGGCAGAGACGCCTTCGTTGCCTGCCGTGAACGCGGTGCCGGATGGCGATGAAAAAGCGGTGCTCTCGGCCCGGCTGATTGATCAGGTGGTCCAGACCCTGCAGCAACAAATTCCGGTGCTGCCGGGCGAAAAGCTGCCGGACTACACCGCGCTTATCCGCCAGGCCTCCGGGATGCTGGCCCAAAACGACGCCCTGCAGGACAACAGCGGCGCGGTTCAGGCCGTGCTGGCCACGCTTTCCGGCGCCGGGCAGTTCGCCGGTGCGGCGCTGCCGGCGGAGAACGCCCAGGGCAGTGTGGTTTCCACCGATGCCCTGCGCTACGTGCAGGCAGAACAGGAGAAAGCGCAGGCCACCGTGAAAAACCCGCACAACGACCTGTCAGAAAAAGCGCTGGCCAGCGCGGCGCGCGAGCTGGAAAAACAGGGACAGTTGTCGCTGCCGCCGGAAGGCCGGGGTCGGGAGCCGGAACCACAGGAGATATCGCACGAGACTCACCGCCATATTCAGAAAGAACGTTAATTCGCCCGGCGGTTCAGACCGCACGCGGCCTTCCATTTCTTTACCGGTCATCCCGGTATGCCTATTACGAGACATTATCATGACAATCCGTTTTAACGCGGCGGCGCTTTCGCTCGCCCTGAGTTTTCCCTTGATTTCCGTTCACGCCAGCGCCGCCGCGCCGGATGATTTTACCCCGGCGCAGCAGGCCCGCATCGGCGAGATTGCCGCAGACTACCTGGTGGCCCACCCGCAGGTGCTTATCGACGTGAGCAAAAAACTGCAGGCGCAGCAGGCGGCTCTCCGGGCACAGCTGCAGACGCAGTCGGCGCTGAAGGGACACCGGCTGCTGATGCAGCTCGACGGCGTGCCGGTGAAAGGCCCGCAGAACGCGAAGGTGATCGTGACGGAGTTTTTCGACTATGAATGCATCGCCTGCAGCATGATGGCCCCGACGATGGAGCAGGTCATGGCCAGCAACCCGGACGTGCGGTTTGCCTTCCGGGACTGGACAATTTTTGCCGGGCGTTACCCGGAATCGACGCAGGCGTCACACCGCGGGCTGGCCATCTGGAAAGATAAGGGGGCTGATGCCTATATGGCCTACCACAACGGGATTTACCGCACCGGCCATAACGAAGGGAAGCTCACGGCGGACGACATTGAAAAGGTGGCCACGGCCGCCGGCGCGGGCAAGGAAGACGCGGCGAACAACGCCGCCGCAGACGCGCTGATCGCGGGAAACAGTGCGCTGGCTGAGTTACTGGGCCTCAGCGGTACGCCGGGGATCATCGTGATGCCGGCAGAGAACGCGACGGCTGACAACACAACGGTCATTCCGGGCGTGGTGTCCGCCCAGGTGATGCAGCAGGCCATCAGCAACGCGTTGAAATAATGACGTCCCGCAGCGGGCAGAGACCGGCCCGCTGCGGGACAGGAGGACACACAATGCACGGTGAAAATGTACTGATGATTTCGTTTTTTGGCCTGCATGGCTTCATGTTCACGGATTCTGGCACCGAGCATCAGCGGGTGTGTTTCAAAACCCGTCCGGGGCTTGACCATGATCCGCTGAAGGTAGCCATCGCACGGCTGGCCCATACCACACCGGAAAACCTGACCTGGGACGCGTCCTGCGGTGAAGGTTCCTTCTGTTTGCTGACCGCCAGCGTGTCAGCAGGCACCTTTCCGTTGCCTTATGAAGAGGAAAAGTGATGAGAAATTACAGGATGATAAGGGCGGCTTTACTGGCCACCGTACTGGTGGCGTCCGTGCCTGCCGCGATGGCCACCCCGTCGCTGCAGGTGGGATTCTCACCTGAAGGCAGCGCACACCAACTGGTTATGCAGACGCTGGATGAGGCGCAGCAAAGCATCCGTCTGATGGGCTACGCGTTTACCTCGCCCGATATTGCCGGTGCGCTGGTCGGGGCAAAGAAACGGGGCGTCGACGTCCAGGTGGTACTGGATGAGGACGGTAATCGCGGGAAAGCCAGTGTGGCCGCGATAAATTTACTCGTCAATGCGGGGATCCCTGTGCGTACCGTCAGCCAGTTTAAAATCATGCATGACAAGGTGATTATTGTAGATAATCAAACAGTTGAGACAGGGTCGTATAACTATACGTTGTCTGCTGCGCGGTCGAATTCGGAAAATGCTCTGGTACTGCACGATGTGCCTGAGCTGGCACAAACCTACCTGGCTCACTGGCAGTCTCGCTGGGCGGTGGGGGAAGACTGGGTTTCATCCTACTGACGATGAACCGTCAGTAGGTGATTTTCAGAGTGGCGTGATTCACATTTTCACTGCATTTCCGCCTCATCCCGCGCCAACGGGAGTCGAAATGCATTTTATGCTGCTGATTTATTGAAACTATAGTAGGCTTCCTTAAATGATCATATTCAGATCCTTGGGGAGGCCGAAATGCCGCAAACCACAGATACAGTCACTTCCTCATCGAAAACCAAGCGTGCGTACCGGAAAGGAGAACCCTTATCGGGAACTGAACGGCAGTTGGCTTCAATTGCCCGTAAGCGTGCAAACCAAAAAGAAATTAAAGTCTTTGTTGAGCCGGATATAAAAGCCATGCTGATGGAGATGTGTAAAGAAGAAGGCGTTAGCCAGGCTGATGTTCTTCAGCGCTTAATTAAGCGTGAAGCTGAACGGGCTAAGTAAGTGGATGGGTTGACATTCTTGCATGTGATAACAGGTAGTGCTAGATTGCTGATCAGTTAGGTATTTTTTGGCTGGCCACGCCGTAAGGTGGCAGGTAATGGGTGCTGAGAGGTAGTTTTGCAGGCCCAGAAAAGCAAAAACCCCGAATATCTTTATCACTTTGGCGGGAGACTAAGATAATCGGGGCTCACTAAAACTGTATAGAGTTTGTTGCTCTATGCAGGGAGTATAGATTTATGCCTTTTAAAGGTCAACTCCTGCGTCCCAACATAAGCGTTGGGAGCTGTGTCTGAACAGATAATACCGTTTTCACCGGTCGCAGCGTCAGCCGGTGCTTACCGTCCTTCGCGCCGGGGTGAAGCTAACCGCCTGCGCAAAGGCCAGCCGAAAACGCATCGCAATAATCAGCCGGGTTACATCGGGAAAACACCGCGCGGCATGGCCGCAAAAGTGGTGGCCTGTTTTCGTCAGCACGACTGGTGTCGTAATGCTGATCTGATCGAACTGCGCCGTACCGGCTATACCCCGTACTCCCGCATGTTTGATGCTTCCTTTATCCCCAAACCGATGCGTATTACCCCACGCTCTGAGAGCCGCGAAGCGCTGACCTCGCTGTCACTTACCCTGGCGGCCAATTGTGACTACAGCCCGGACAGTGATTACCTGTTTGAAGTCATGCTGCCGGTGGAAGATATTGCCCGCCGCATGAATGCCTTGCACGTCTATGAGAACGGCCGCAAGGCTTACGACGTTCTGTTGCACGCGCTGCGCGTTATGGAACAGCTGGACTACGTCGTGGTGCACCGGGACCGCGACGCCGATTCTGGCCAGAACAAACCCATGCGCATTTTCCTCACCGACAGGTGCTTTACCTCCCGTGGTATTGCGGTCGAAAGCATCCGGGAGTGGCTGCACAAGTACCGCCAGTGGGCGGTAGCCAGCGGACTGGCGGAGTCGATGAAGGAGAAATACCAGCGGCACCTGCTCAAAATGGCGCGTCTGGGGATCAACATCGATCGCCACCATTCCCTCAAAAACCGGCTGAGACAGATAAAGCGCTGGGTGGTCAGCCCGGAGTTGCGCGAAGAAAAGGCGCGTACCGCCGCCGATCTCGGCGCCGTCCTGGACGAACAGACCCGCAAGGTGCGGCAGCTGCGTCCGGGCAAAGAGGCGACCCGTTATCAGAATGCCTGGCGGCGTTATGCCGCCGGTGGCCAGCTGACGATGGTCGCGCAAATGTCGCTTGAAAACGCCCTCAAGGCCGAGTTCCCGACGCTTCTGGCCACCAATGCCGAGAAGTTCTATCAGCTGCTACTGGAACGCGCCGGCGTTCCGCTGTCGTAAACCCAACTCCCCCTAAATCTCTCTCCTCGCACGATTTTTCGCGCGCCTGATGCTGGCATTTTTCCGCTACCCGGATGCCTGGCAGGCTTTGTCACGTCCGCAATTCACTAAAACCTTGCCCCCAGCCCTCATGCTGCGACGTTCTCCACGCGCACCGGCAACGTCTGTACGCTAAATAATCAGTTAAATTCGAAGTCTCAGCCCGCCTCCGGCAGGTGAATACTTAACTTCGAAACCCTTCCCTAAGATATGATTAGCTTCGAACATTACTTCTGCACAAAACAAGCTTTCTAAAGAAAGAGTACTCCTGAGCCGGCCAGAGGCACGGCATCTGGAGTAGCTCCCTTCGCGTAGCTCAGGGCAACCACACCTCACCACCCGCATCATTTGCCAGGGCAAAAGAAGAAGTAGCACCCCGGACAAGCCGGGGCAAAACACCGGTAATATTAGTTACAACATTCAATAAAGCCGATTCACATCAACCCCCGGCACCGAGCCAACACGTAAGCCCTCCGCCCACCTGAAAAGCCCCGCCGCCCCGGGCCTCTGGCCCGGAACTGTGTGGCTTTAAAAGTGAATGTTGTAACTACTGCTATGGTGTCGCTTTGAGAAGTTTCGCTTTGGGGTTGGAGAACACGCTCGTAAGCGCCTTTGGCGCTAACGCGGAGATACGCCCTGGCTTCGCCAGGACCACTCCGACCGCGTACTTTGGCGTGTCATTGCGGTTCGCGGGGATGGTCTCGCAGGGCGGGGGATGGGCATCGGTGGAACCTATCAAGCCGGGGCGGCTGCGCCGCGTCACCGGCGACCATGAGCTGAAGCATCACATGTGACACTATTTGTCGCCTTCATGTGCTAACGCACATAAGAAGGTCATACGGATTTAGCCCTGCGGATAAATTCCCTCGGGGAAACAATAATGTGGTCAGCCGCCATTGTAGGTTTTCACCCCATTGAACCTCACCTCCCTAAAACCCCGATATGCCGTGTCATTCTCTTATACTTAAGTCAAATTCTTGTTCGTATCTTAATCCGCCCGTATGATATGCGAATGAAATAGCATTAATATAAACAGGGATATGTATGGATACGGTTGAACAGTTAAACGGAACATATTTTTATGCCGGCAAATCGAATCTCAGTGCCGGTGAGCTGTTTTTCATGATTTTCTGCGAACGCTTTGCCAACCAGCTGGGCCTCGGCGCCGAGGACTTTGTAGCCATCGTGGCCATCTTCTCCGGCAGGAGCAATTTACCCACCAGGGCGAAACCGCAGGGTGCTAAGAAAGGCACCTCCTACGCATCGAAAGCATCAAGGGCGGTATTCAAAGATGCTAAATTTCCCTTCGGACTTCGTTTACCATCCGTGATTGGTGGCTACCCCCCAACGACCATGCGGATCAAAATGGTGGCCAAGATTGGCACCTTCACGGGACGCGCGATCCCTGTAATCGGTTGGATCCTCATTGCCAATGACGCCTCGCAAATTATTTATGGCTCTGTCAGAGACTACAACCTGATCGCCAATGAAAAGGACAGGCTATGGTAGACAATCTCGAACAGCGTATTCACGCGCTGGTGAGGCGATATCATGGTGTGTATTTTTTTAAAAACCCGATCCTGAACGCTGAGACTGATTTGGACACTGACCTTGCCCTGGAAGACGACGAGGCAGAAGAACTGATGAATGCATTTTTTGAAGAATTCGACGTCGATAAAGGCAATTTCTCGATTAAAACTTACTATCCGGACGTTCCCTTTTCACTGAATCCCTTCAAGAAGTCCGTTCCTGTACCCGTGCCCGATTTTACCATTGGGATGCTGATAGCGTCGGCGAAAGCCGGCAAATGGCTGTATTAACGAAAATGGAGTTTTAACTATGGCAGTACCAGTTCATCTTTGGCTCACAGACGACGGCGGCGCGCATATTAAGGGGTCTTCAGACGTTCGTGACCGTGAGGGAAGCATTGAGATCAGAGGGCTACACCATAACCTGAGCATTCCCACAGACGGAAATACCGGAAAGTTAACCGGAACACGTCAGCATGCTCCCTTTCAGTTCGACAAAGAAATCGACAGCTCATCCCCCTATCTCTATAAGGCTGTAGCTACAGGGCAGACATTAAAAAGCGCTGAGATCAAATGGTATCGGATAAACGACGCAGGGCAGGAGCAGGAATACTTCAACATATTGCTGGAAGGCGTCAAGGTGATCTCAGTATCTCCTATGATGCACGATACCCGTAACTGCCCTGGTACTGGGCATCTTGAATGCGTAGATTTACGCTATGAGAAAATTACGTGGAAATACCTGGATGGAAACGTTCAGTACACTGATGCCTGGAATGAGAGGGCGACTGCATAGCCCGGAAGAGTAAAAACGAGCCAATAAAGCCTTCTACCTATAGGTAAGCCTGTTCAAAAAACAGGCTTACCGTACAATAATTCTCTATATCCAAACTGACCCCTATTTGAGTTATCGCTTTACACTGACCGAAACCGGTCGGTTTCGTACATCTATCATCAGTGCTGTACGAAAGTGAGTGAATTTACTATCGTACATGCGTTATTATTCGTACACCCATTACGTACGGAAAGTTTCCAATGTCACGAGTTTTTGCCTACTGCCGGGTCTCCACGCTGGAACAGACCACAGAGAACCAGCGTCGTGAAATTGAAGCGGCGGGTTTTGCCATCAGACCCCAGCGACTGATTGAGGAGCATATCAGTGGTTCGGTTGCTGCCAGCGAACGCCCCGGATTTATCAGGCTGCTTGATCGCATGGAAAATGGCGATGTGCTGATTGTTACCAAGCTGGACCGTCTTGGGCGTAATGCCATGGATATAAGAAAAACCGTTGAGCAACTGGCTGCGTCAGATATACGTGTTCACTGCCTTGCACTCGGAGGTGTTGATCTGACAAGTGCGGCCGGGAGAATGACCATGCAGGTTATTTCAGCGGTGGCGGAATTTGAACGGGATTTACTTCTTGAGCGAACGCATTCTGGTATTGCGCGGGCGAAAGCATCAGGAAAACGTTTTGGCCGCCCGTCTGCGCTGAGCGAAGATCAAAAAAGTGCGGCGATGGAACGCCTCAATGCGGGAAGCAGTGTCAGCGCCGTTGCCCGCGAATTTAACACCACCCGGCAAACCATTCTCAGGGTGAAAGCGGCATTCAGTACCTGAGAATGGGGGGCACCGATCACCTGAGTCGTTTACCTGACTCGTCGGTGACTCTTTCACCATCTTCTTTCGTAAATGCTTTTTTCTGTGGCTCCGGAAGAATATCCAGTACCACTTCAGAAGGTCGGCACAGTCGCGTTCCAAGTGGACTCACCACAACAGGACGGTTGATCAATATCGGATGCTGAAGCATAAAGCCGAGCAACTGGTCGTCAGTAAACTTATCGACCTCAAGGCCCAGTTGCTCGTATGGCTCTACGTTCTTACGCAGCAGCGCACGTACTGTTATCCCCATATCGGCAATGAGTTTTACCAGTTCCTCATGTGAGGGCGGGGTCTCAAGATAATGAATAATTGTCGGCTCTGTGCCGCTATTACGGATCATCTCCAGCGTGTTGCGCGACGTGCCACAGGCTGGATTGTGATAGATAGTTATATTGCTCATATCAGTATCTCATTACAAAGTGATGGAAAGTCGCAACACCAGTGCGGCCAGAGTGACAAGCAGCACGGGCAGCGTCATGATAATGCCAGTGCGGAAGTAATAGCCCCATGTGATGGTCATGTTCTTCTGAGACAGTACGTGCAACCACAGTAAGGTTGCCAAACTCCCGATGGGGGTGATTTTGGGTCCCAAATCACATCCAATAACGTTGGCGTAGATCATCGCTTCTTTGATGACACCGGATGCAGTACTTCCATCAATCGATAATGCGCCGATCAGCACCGTGGGCATGTTGTTCATAACGGATGACAAGAACGCCGTCAGGAAGCCGGTGCCAAAGGTTGCTGCCCATAATCCCTTTTCTGCCAGCACATTCAGCACCCCGGAGAGATACTCTGTCAGTCCGGCGTTGCGAAGACCGTAAACCACCAGGTACATTCCTAGGGAGAAAATAACGATTTGCCACGGTGCACCACGTAAAACTTTACCGGTGTTGATCGTATGTCCCTTTTTTGCCACTGCAAACAGGATAGCCGCGCCCACGGCAGCAATCGCACTGACCGGGATCCCCAACGGCTCCAGGATAAAAAATCCGGCAAGCAGAACAACAAGTACAATCCAGCCAGCCCTGAACGTGGCAGGGTCTTTAATCGCGCTGGCCGGAGTCTTAAGCAATGCAACGTTATAGGTAGCGGGAATATCCCTGCGGAAAAAGAAATGCAGCATAGCCAGCGTGGTGGCGATAGCGGCAATATCAACCGGGATCATGACAGAGGCGTATTGTGTAAAGCCGAGGCTGAAAAAGTCAGCGGAAACGATGTTAACCAGGTTTGAAACGATAAGTGGCAGGCTGGCCGTATCGGCAATAAACCCGGCTGCCATGACGAAGGCCAGCGTGGAGCTTTTGCTGAAGCCAAGCGCGAGCAACATGGCAATGACGATTGGCGTCAAAATGAGTGCAGCACCGTCATTGGCAAACAATGCGGCGACAACTGCGCCAAGCAATACTATCCAGGTAAACAGCAGACGCCCACGCCCATTACCCCACCGCGAAACATGCAATGCGGCCCATTCGAAAAAGCCTGACTCATCGAGCAGCAGGCTAATGATAATCACAGCAATAAATGTCGCGGTCGCATTCCAGACGATGTTCCAGACGACCGGAATGTCATCAATGTTTATTACGCCACAAACAAGCGACAGTACTGCACCAATACTGGCACTCCAGCCAATGCTGAGGCCTTTCGGTTGCCAAATGACCAGAATAAGTGTCAGTAAAAAAATAATTCCTGCCAGTAACATCTCAGGCTCCAATATATATGATTAAGAGGATGTATATGAAGGTCATCTAACAGGATGACGATACGGAAGTAGATAACCACTGGCGAACATCCTCGCGCATACATTGCCAGGTTACAGCGATATTCTCAGCCGCCCATGCAGGCATGTGCGGTGACAGCCTGTAGTGGATCCACTTTCCTTCCCGACGGTCGAGAACCAGCCCTGCCTCACGAAGAATTGCCATATGTCGCGATATTTTCGGTTGCGATTCAGATGTCACCCCACAGATATCACAGACGCACAATTCCCCAGACTCCCTTAGCAGCATAATGATGGCCAGTCGTGTTTCATCCGAAAGGATTTTGAAAAGTTGAACAGGTTGTAGCATTTTGAACCTCAATGCGCTTAGATATACATATATGTTAGATCATATGTGTTATTTTTTGAATCACGAATTTCAAATGGAGACAAATAAATGGAACAATTTCCAGCGCTGAATGCTGAGTGCTTCGATCAACAAGCAGGAACACGACTGATGATGCAGGCTCCCCCACGTATTCTGATCCTTTATGGTTCGGTCCGTGAACGCTCATACAGTCGTTTAGCGGCGGAAGAAGCAGGTAGGTTGCTGACGGCCATGGGGGCTGAGGTTAAAACCTTTAATCCGTCAGGACTCCCGCTGCCAGACGATGCCCCGGATACCCATCCCAAAGTTGTGGAGCTGCGTGGACTGGTCAAATGGTGCGAAGGGATGGTCTGGAGTTCGCCGGAACGACATGGTGCGATGAGTGCAGTGATGAAAGCGCAGATTGACTGGATCCCGCTGAGTGAGGGCGCGGTTCGCCCATCTCAGGGAAAAACACTTGCTGTGATGCAGGTTTGCGGCGGGTCGCAATCATTTAATGCTGTAAACCAGATGAGGATCCTAGGACGCTGGATGAGGATGTTCACTATCCCCAATCAATCATCTGTGGCAAAAGCCTGGCAGGAATTCGATGAGAGCGGACGCATGAAGCCTTCATCTTGGTATGACCGTATTGTTGATGTTACCGAGGAGCTATTTAAAATAACGTTGCTGCTGAAAGGGCATACTGATTATCTCGCAGACAGATACAGTGAACGAAAAGAAAGCCATCAGGAACTGTCCACACGCGTGAATCAGGCCAAAATTTAGGAATCTAGCGATGCCTGCTGACCTTGAGCGGGGGTGCTTCACAGGTATCGCACTTCATTCTGTATAAAAAACATCCTTAGCGTAGGATATTTTCCTTTTTCCAAGCGGACCCCTTTACGCCTGGACTGCCCAACGTGCTCACGGCCACCGGCGCGAACCGCGCGTTAAATTTTCCGTATCTTACCCGTTTTTCGCCGTACCCAGGTTCAGCATGAAACCGTATAAATGATTTTTAAATGGTTTATCCAGTTCCTGTGGCCAGCGTGGCGGATCGGTTTGTAGCGATCCTAGCGCCCGCATCCCTTTATGCTGCTCGGATTTACGTTCGCAGTATTCGTCATCGATATAGCCCATTGTCTCGATGACCACGGTATGTTCCCGGCCGTCTGGCATTTTGGCCTGGATGATGAAATCCGGCAGCACAAAGCCTTTTTCCCCCTCGACGTCCACCTCAATATCAAACAGCGGCTTCACCAGGGTAAGGTCGCCCGCTCTGCCCTTGAGCCATCTGGCAACCTCAGCGATACCTTCCAGCGTCTGCCGTTCCAGCATGCTGTCTACCGGCACCGGGCAGGTGCGCCGGAACAATGCGTGCGCATACCCTTCGCTGCATATCACACCCCCCTCTGTTCCGCGCCGGAAAGCTAGGATTACCCAGTAAGGTGGCCTTACCCCCTCCTGTGATTCCCCGTTGATACTGACGCCCCTCTCCGGGAAAAACTGACGTTCACCGCCATTCCAGCTGAAAGTGACGTGCTCACGGCTGACCTGGTCCGACATGAATATTTGATAAAAAACCCGGGCTTTTCCGGCAGGCCAGTTGGCGTCTGGGTGTTCCAGTTCCAGTTCCAGCATCAGCCTTACCTGGGCCGCTTCGTTCATCGCCGGCTGAAAGCGCACTATTTCCGAAAGCACTCGGTCGCGGATAAACTCCTGCGCACCCGCCGAGGCCGCGAGAGCGTCAAGCCATGTTCTGGCCGTCTGGTTAGGCAGCGGGCTGATCGGACTGAAGGTGTTCAGCCCCGCATCCTCAATGAGCGTCATAAGCAGGCGAGCGAGTCGCGGCCGGCGTTTACGGCGGGTCCGATCCTCGCCAGTATTGACCGGTTTTCCCGGCGCCTTGATGGTCGCATCCGACTCGTCGGCGGGTAAAAAATCACGATAATTGAGGCGCTTGCTGCCGGCGGATTTCCGGGTTCCGGCGCGGGTGGCTCCCTCATCGCCCTTAAAGACTCGGAACATCGGACAGGAGGGATCATGGCTGTGGCTAAACCCGGATAGGTACAGCGTCTGGGTTTCCGACTTCAGGTTGGCACTGTTGAGTGCGGGGGAGTCGCCGCCCACGCAGCTGCACTGCAGCCAGAGCTCACTTTTACGCATTTCAAGGATAACGTGTTCTGCCAATGCGCGTTCCTGCGCACTGCGCACCTGCTTGCGGCCGAAGACATTCCTGACGGCGGCTTCTTCTTCCTCCGCTAACCAGCGCTTCAGTGCTCCGCGGGGCCCCTTTTTTTGAATGAGTTTCATGGACATATTTATCTCCTGCGGTTTTAACCATGTACACGTGCAGATGATGGATTTGTGGTTACAGCGTTCTGTAGGGAATCTCTGAGCTCTCGACTACCATTTGATACTCAACATTAATCTCCTGGCTCATGAGTTTTGCTTGTCGATGTGCAACGTAAATATCTAGGGTATGTTCGACAAGCTTTTGGTTGTCCAGCGGCCCTATACGAATGCTGGTGAAAACTTCGGGAGATAGTTCTAATTCAAAAAAAGGAATAAGCAGATTGTTTTTAGCCCGGAATTTAATTGCCTCTGCTTCTGGATCCGCTCTCTTTACTATTCTAATTTCCTCTTCTTCAGAAAAGCAGGCATGTTTGAATGTCGTCGCGAGCAGGCTGATAATTTCCTTCAAATCGATGCTAAGCATTGGATTTTGATTTGTTGGGTCATCCTCGAGCCAGCGCTGATTTAAAACTTGCAGTGCTTTCTCATGCAAAAGGTTCTCAGCTATTTCAATTGCATCACCAGGGTCAATAACATAGTGGCATTCAATGTAGTCTATTTTATTGAAATGGAGTTCGTCGAATAAAATATCTTCATTTAACCCTACGGCAAACATACCGTAACTACGCCACTGACTTAAAGTGTCTTCCGAACGGCTAAAGGAGGCAACATACAAGACCTCGTCGGGGTATTGAAAGTTTTCTAGTTCCTCAAAAATTTTCGGCAACCACATAGTCACTGCTGCAATAAAACCGGGGCTGTAATCTTCCTCACCACTGAAAATATCTTCAGAGGCATCTCTGAGTATTTCAATTCCCTTCAGAAATTCCGTCTTATCGTTCAAAAAACGAATATCCGTCATGCGGATTTTGTGCGTATCTAATATCGAATGAACGGCATTCAGGTCGGTGTAATGATAGATGTTCATGGTTATTCCTTTGATGAGTAATCAATGCATTTACACCAAGAGTTCATAGCGGATGGCGTCTGCCTTGCGGCGCCCTGCATCCGTCAAAGTAACCGCCAGGTTCAGGGAAGCATTTCTGTATTTAAGAACCAGTCCATGCCGGTGCAACGTGTGCAGTGACGTGCGCAGATTGGTGGCATAGACATCTTTATTGACGGCAGCATTGAGCAGGCTCAGCAGCTGCATGACCGGCAGGGCCGTATCGTGGCCTCGTGCTTCAAGTTCTGACAGAACCAGCAGCACCTTTCTCTGGAGTTCGGATATACGCACGGTTTTTTCCTTATTCATTTCCCACATGAATAATACACCCAGGCACGAAGAAACACTATTCATGTCTGATATGAATAGTGCTAAAAAGTTACTTAAGTTTCAAACAACAAGTTATGTGAACTTATAGGTGAAAACTATACCGGAGTTGTAATCTTCAAGTAGAATGGTTACTATATGTACTTGTCCTGGGTGCAACCAGGAACAAGTACTAATACCCATTTGACGACTACTTCTTGATTCTCATTACTCCGTATTTCATATACTTCCCGACCTGCGCAGTAACGAATGTTCCTGCGTGGGCCGCCGCAACCTTGCCAGCCGTTAGCGATAACCCCCAGGTACCGATAAACCATTTAGTGAAGAATGCGATAAGTAAGGGTTTCACAAATAATCCCGCCGCTATCATTACTGCCGTCAAAATGAGTAAGGCAGTAAACCTGTACCATTTTTTTTCGTTGTAAGCTTCGCTGATTTCTTTGTAGTGTTTATACGCTTCAAGAAATACTCCAAAAACACTATTTTTTACTAAGCCTGACTTTGTATCCATTTGAACCTGCCTTATTTATTATTGTTATTTTATTTACTGCTGTATTTGAAATAGTCATTTCTCATACCTTTTAAATAGTTTGTTTTAGTCTCGGGACTGAATGTCCTTTGACGTAATGTTTTTCGCACCGTATTTTTTTATCCGCTCATACTTCACCCCGCTGAGTCCATACTCGTTATTATTTACGCCATTCCCCGTTTCCCAGATTTGGGCAAGGGGAGTCCCTGTTCATGAGCGAGGATTAATCGCCCAGGCGGGGATCATGACAATGTATAGAGTGTCCAAATGACAGCTTACTTACAGGAAATAAAAAAACCACCCGGTAAGGTGGTTGAGGTCAGGCGAGGGATATAGATTCAGGGAGGGCATAAGTCATAGCACTTAGCGTTCCGTCATTTATTCATTCACGTTTTCTCAACCTTAGTGCTATTCAATCCGGCGGTGTGTTTTACGTTGCCCCTTGAGGCTTTACACACCACTCCAATAAAATCAAGTTTATTATTTTCGAGGGTCTTTGTCAAATATTTTTAACCGAAAATGCATTTTTTTCTTGCTATTAGTTTTAAAATGGAATACTGCATTTCCATTCGTCTTTTTCTCATAACTTAAAAGTATCTGATACGCATTTTCTATTTATACTGTTCACTACTATGTTGTCTTTAATAGAGTACTCACTTCATACAAACTTTGAGCACGACAATACTTCTCCATATACTTGTTCAGAGATAAAACCAGACAGTACTTATTCCCGCGATGGGTTAGTCTGGATGAATAATAGCTGTTCTGACTTATGTTTGCTTCAGGATCATTTGCATTTTATCTCACAGGGTCGTGAAGTGCGGGGCGTTTTCACGTTTTTGTTCCGGCTCTCTTTTCTCACCGTGCCCCGGCCGCTGCCACTGGGGCACGTTTCGCGTCCTGGACACGCCCGGACGTGCTCACTTTTCACGGATTGGGGTTTTCCCCCAGACTGCCCAACGTGCTCACGGCCACCGGCGCATTTCGCGCGCTAAACACTACATATGGTATGCCGGTCAGCTGAGGCCGCTACTATATGTAGTGTTTTTCGGCATTTAAGGGTGCAGGTTTTTCCTGTTGACGTCAAAGGGAGGATTTTTCCGGGCGCTGCGGTATAATCTATTTGGATTCAGGGGCTTGCATACCGTCTGATCCGGCCAGGCGGCAGCGGCGGGGCGTTGCTGACCGCCTGATCCCCCTCTCTGCCTGTTAGGTTTTTTCCCGTATACCGGATAACTCCCCAAAACGACCGATCACCATTTTGGTATTTATTGTGGTCGATCGCGGTGAAGATTTTCGGCACACTGTGGTTAATCACAGGATAATCGCCGCCGGTAGCCGGCTCTGCGACGCAGATTGCGGAGGTTAAAAAATTGAGCCTTATCACCCACGAAAGTTTGCAGAATTCACGTAGCGTTACCAGCGGCTACTTTAACTACGACGACGCCCTGGCCCTTCGCCAGATGGCCATGTCCGCCGGCGTCGGGATGCCGCACTACCTGCTCGCCCCGGAAGTGAGCCAGCTTTTGCCCTACCTGCGGGATCTGACCCAGCGGCTGTTCGGGGAGACGCTTTGGAACACCGGAAGCCGCCTCAATGAGTGCCTGGCACTCACGCCGGCGCACTTTAACCTCGACAACGGCTCGCGGCCGTTTGTGGTGATCAAAACCCTCAAGCAGCGCACCCGCGGACGCGGGCGCCCGGAGGCCGGCGAGCAGCTCAACCGCATCGTGCCGCTGTTCGATGAGGCGTACGTGCAGCGGCTGCGGGAGTATTTTCAGACGTTCAGGCCGAAGAAGAACGAACCCCTCTGGAACGTGAAGAGTGACGAGACGCCGCGCAACTGGATCCGCGCCGCGGTCCGGAATGCAGAAAGTGACGGTGTCACTTTTTCACTGAAGACCATTACCCCGAAAACGTTCCGCCACAGCTTTGCGATGCACCTGATCCAGTCACACGTGCCGATGAAGGTGGTCCAGGCGTACATGGGCCACGCCGAAGCCTCGAGCACGGAAGTTTACACCCGGGTGTTCGCCCTGGACGTCGGCTACCAGCGGGAGGTCAGGTTTACGGTGCCGGTGAGCACGGTCGGGCTGCAGCGCATCGGCTGAGCCTGGCGTGGGATTTATCTATTGTGTCGGAAAACTTCGGTCAGCGGGGAAAGGCGGTGCTAAACAACACCGCCGGAGGGGTTACTCAATGGCGTCGATACGCTTAGCTAGCTTGGCGATCAGCGGATATTTCCCTTCAAATATGATTTTTTCGTTTCTAATGCTTACCAACGAATCTTTTAAAGATTCACACTTACTGCTGTTCGCTCCTTTATCCAGAATTACCGTATAGTTCGCTGCTTTTTCCGCTTCTGACTGCTCCAGTGCGTTTAATTCGGCTGATTTTTCCCCCTCTTCTTTCAATAATTTCTTCCAAGTATCCATATGACCGGCGATTTCCTTCTTGTTGTAAGTCAGCCCAACAAGCTGGGTCAGAGCCAGAGATTCGAGCGGTTTTTGTAGCTGGCTTACTGCCTGCTGTGTCTCTTTTAGCGCGGCGATCAGTGCGGTTTCGTCAACGATTTCGTTACTCATGAACTCATATCCTTTTTCGTCATTGAATTGGTAACATCACTTATCGGCAATTTTCCGAAACACAGTAGGCTTTAAGCCCGGTTCAGCAATGATAAAGCGTACATCATTTTTGTAGTGGCATAGTGAATTTGGCCACCTGAATAGAGGTGATATCATCACCTCATAGTCAAAACAGGTGACATTATGACCGGACGTAACAGACGCAATTTTAGCCCCGAGTTTCGCCTCGAGGCTGC
>NZ_PITQ01000017.1 GCF_002834385.1 Rahnella sp. AA | reverse complement strand
CCTGCTGATGCAGGGTTCCGGCAGTAAGATGCAGGCCGTCGTCCGCCGTGATCGCGCCGCTGTTTGTGAACGTTGTCGCGCTGACATCGACGTTATCCGCCCCCAGCGTGGCGGTGCTGGTCAGGGTTCCCGCGCCGATCGTCAGCGCCCCCCGCGTCACCAGTTTTCCGCCCAGCTCTGCGCCTTCAGACGCACTGATCCCCAGCGCGTTTTTGCCCTGCGTCTGCGAATCACTGCCGGTGGTCAGGTGTTGCGTGCTCAGCGCCATATTGCCGTCGGCGGAGAGAAAACCGTTCAGGTCGGCGGTGCCCGCACTGAGGTTCACATCCCCCTGACTGGTCTGGGCGGAACCTGCGCGGGTGCTGAGCGCCGTGGCGCGGAGGTCTGCGCCCTGCGTGCCGGTGAGCGAACCGCCCAGATCCGCCTGCGCGGTGTTCAGCCGGAGCTGACCGTCAGCCAGTAACGTGGCCGCATCGCCGTTTGTCACGCCGTCGCGCACGGTCAGCGTCAGGTCGCCGTTGGTGCCCGTCAGCCCCTGATTATTGAGCTGGTTCAGGGTGAAGGTCTGGTCACCGCCGGACTGCGCCGTGCCGGTATTGGTGAAGGTGCCGCCGTTAAGCTGCTGCGTGCCCAGCGACTGCAACAGGCCGCCGTTGCCGAGCGTGCCGAAACTGAACTGCCCGTTGCGGTTGGCCGCCAGCGTACCGGCGTTGCTGAAATCCCCGGCGGTGAAGTTCAGGTCACGGCCGGCAATCAGGCTGCCCGACCACTGGCCGCCGCTGGCGACGGTGGCCTGTACATCATTCTGCGCCGAGGTTTTACCGCCCTGCGCAGCATTGAGCCGGTCAGCGGTGACTGAGAGATTGCCGCCCGCACGGGTTGTGCCGTCGAGCTGTTGCTGCTGTGCGGATAACTGCATATCGCCGGTGGAGGCCAGCGAGCCTGTACCGGTGACCTGCAATGCGCCGCCGCCTGCCGCCAACGTGTTGCCGTCCAGCACACCGGACACGACAGCGCCATCAGCGGCGGTAAACGATAAATCTTTGTCGCTGTGGATACTGCCTGATGCGCCGACGGAGAGGTCTGTCGCGTTCAGGTCAGCGTTGCCGGTGGTGGAAATCTGGCCGTTAAGCACCTGCTGCCCGGCGGTGAGCTGAATATCCCCGAGGCTGGTGATGAGCGAGTGTTGCCCGGCGTTCAGGGACGTGCTGTTAAGCGTCAGGCCGTTTTTGCCGGTCAGCGTGCCGTCGGCAATCATCTGCCCGCCGCCGAGACTCAGCCGGTCACCGGCAAACAGTGAGCCCTGCTCACCCACCGTCATCTGGCCTGCAACCTGCACACCCAGCCTCTGCTGCGAGCCAATCAGCCCCTGATTATTCAGGGCAGTGGCGGTGATGTTTTGTGCCCCGCCGGACTGCAGTGTGCCGCTGTTGTTCAGCGCCGTGGCCTTCAGGGTCTGCGTGCCCTGCGCCTGTATCAGCCCGCCGTTGGTCAGCGTCTGTGCCTGAAGCTGCACGCCGCCGCCCGCCGCAAGCTGGCCGTTATTGGTGAGGTCACCCGCCGACGTCAGCGTCGTATCGCCGGCCGACTGCTGGGTGCCGTTAAGGGCAATGGCCTGCGCACTGGCGGTCAGTTTGCCGGTGGCAGTGGCGTTACTCAGCATCAGCTTACCGCTGGCGTCAATCTGCATGTCGCCGACCGACGCGTTCAGGTTACCGAGGTTCACCCCGACGCCTTTGTCGCCGGAGACCAGATGAATACGGTTGGCGTACATGCCGCCCAGCGCACCGGTGTCAATCGCCACCGACGGCACGCCTGCGCCGGATACCGGCGTTGCGTTGCCCTGCGCATCCACATGATTCGCGCCCAGGGTGACGTTTAAATCTCTGGCGTACAGCCCGGCGTTAATCTGCGCGGCGCGTGAAATCAGCGAGAAGGCGTCGCTCTGGCGGGCATCCAGCCCCTGACCTTCGACGGTAATGCTGCCCTGCGTGACCTCAAGGGACTGCAGCGAACCGTCCGCGCCCAGCACCGGTTTGCCGGTGGTTAACGTGGCGTTCGGGGTATTGAGGAATCCGCAGCCGTTACAGGTAATGCCGTACGGGTTCGCCACCATGACGTTCGCGGCTTTACCGGCCACTTCCATGTAGCCATTCAGCTGCGACGGGTTGGAGGACACCACCTCGTTAATGATGCCCTTCGCTTCCTGCCCTGCCGTGAGGTTGGGGTTGTTCTGGATAAGGCCGCCGAGCTGGGTCTGCGTGAGCTTGCCGGTGGCGTTGTTGAGGATGAGGCCCTGCTGGCCGACGTTGAAATCATTGTAGGTGTTATGCGAAATCCCGGCCTGATTCGGGGTGGCGATATTGACCACCGGCACACCGTTGGCGGCCTGGTCGGTGCGGGTGTTGCCGCCTGCGACCGTCACGCCTGCCGCAAATGCGGGCACCACAGGCTGCCACACCAGCCAGCCCATCAGCCCGTACGCCAGCACCCTGCGCCATAAGGCAACAGGTTGTTCTTTCGCCGATTTCATCCCCGAATTCCTTCTCGTAAATTTACAATACAATGCCGATACGGTAGTAGACCGTGACGCGGTCCGGCGACAGTGAATCCGGATAGCTCAGCGGCCAGCCGACGGTAAACTGGCTGGAGAAATGTGCATTGGTGCTCGATAAGCCGACCGCCGTGCCCCACAGGGTGCCGGAAGCGTTAGCATCGTGATTGCTGCGTTGCAGATAGCCGCCGTCAAGCGCCGCCACACTGCTGATTTGGCCGAGGAATGGCAGCGTGAACAGCTGAGTGTCCAGTTCGTTGCGCCAGTAACCGCCGTTATCGCCGGAGAGGTATTGTTCTTTGAATCCGCGCACCGAGCTTTCACCGCCAATCGTCAGGCGTTCGCTGCCGTAGAGGCGGTCGTCGCCCCACTGGCCGTAAGCACTGGTCAGCCAGGTGATACGCTGCGTCACCGGGCGGTAATAGCTGGTGGACAACGTCCACTTGGAGAACTCCGCGCGTGGCGCATCGTCGGCTTTCCCCTCGTCACTTTCGCCGCCAAACCATGGGACACCATGGCTGAAGGCCGGATTCAGCGTCGCGTATCCCCCCCAGAGTTTCTGGCTGTGGTTGATCCCGGCGGTCCAGCTGGTCAGGCTGCGCGTGCTGCTGCCGAGCGGGACGTCGTTGAGGTAATTACGGTTGAGGCGGTGAGTTAATCCCAAACTGGCGGCAGTTTTCATGTCACCGTTGCGGAACAACACGCGGGACAGCGTGAAACGGTGCGCCTGGCTGTCGCCGCTGGAGCGCCAGAGATAACCCTGTGATTCGATCGTGCTGAGGTAATCGCTGTAGCTGTAGTTGTAATCAAACAGCCAGTAGCCGTAAGGCAGATTGACGCCGGCCTGTACGCTTTTCGCGTCATGGTCACTCGCCATGTCACTGCTGCGTGACGCGCTGACAAACCACTGGTCGGCCAGCCCGAGCAGGTTATTGCCGGTCAGCGAACCATTCATCTGCCCGGTGCCGGTACTTTTTTGCCCGGAGTTATCGAACCCGGCGCTGGCCTGCAGCGGGAACTCCGGAGTTGACGTCAGATTAACAATGGAATAACCCGGCTGGCCGCCGGGCTGGATTTCAATCTGTACCGGTGTTTTACGCAGCCGGTTAATTTGCTCCATCCCCTGCTCAATATCACGCAGGTTAAGGATTTTTCCGACGAGCCCCGGAAACGCCATCGCCAGCATCACCCCGCGCTGATTTTCCATTTTGATGGCTTCGAGCTTGCCTTCCATGACCGTCAGGCTGAGTGTGTCGGAAGACAAATCCTGCTCGGTGAGAAACGCACGGCTGGTGATATAACCCTGACCGATGTACCAGTCGGAGACCTCTTTCACCAGCGCATTAATCTGGCCGATGCCAAGGCATTGCTGAAGATAAGGCTGAGTCAGTTTTTGTTGTATCCGCGCAGGCATGTGATCGGCACCGCGCAGCGTAATGGTGTGAATATCAAAACAAGGGCCGCCGGGTTTCGGCGCGGTTTGCGGTGCGGGCGTGAGTGGCGTACTGCGTTCCAGTTCCTGACGTTGTTGCTGGTTTTGCAAAAGGAGCTGGCGCTGCTGCTGCTCGATGCTGTCGCGATCTGCCGGGCTGAGCGGTGCGGCATGTACGGTGAGGGAAACGATCAGCGGCAGTGCCATCAGGCCGGTGATTACCCTTCGCCTGGACTGGCGGGCACGAGCCAAAACCAAGCGACCTGATGGTGCAGAAATACTTATGATTTCCATATCCGGGCGTTTTTCCTGTCCAGCACCATGTTCCTTTGCACTTCAATAACCCGGCATCAGAAATGGCTATGGCATTGATTAATGATTAAACATTCAGCTCCTATCGGCACCAGATAAATTTACTTTAGGGTTTTTAAAAAAAATTTAAGCAAAACAGATGTAAAATTGAAATGCCGCGACACATCAGAAAATATGATTTGTAGGGGTATTAGTAAGGCACCGGTGGCCGTCCGTGTTGCACGGGCTGGAGAGATTTTTCACCCATCGCGCTTTCACGACAATAAGCCAATGCGCTGGCGGGTATATTTCCAGTGGCTAAGACGATATATCGCCTGCGGGGAAGTGCAATTTGAGGCGGGTTGAATTCTTATTTATTAAGCGAGATGCACGGTGCGTTAAAATAACGTAAAAAAAAGCCAGAGGTATTTACCTCTGGCTTTTTCGAATAATTTCCCTTTGGGAAAATTACAAACCGTACACCAGGTTTACAGACGTCACGGTATCGGTTTTATCCGGCGCGCTCGCAGGTGGTTTGGTGTTATACGTCACGTCATACGCCACTTTCAATGAGAAGTGAGTATTGATCGCAACGGTCAGCGCAGTTTCTGAGTTCAGCGTGGTTTCATCGTTCGCTAATACTGAGAAGCCCTGCGTGAAACGTGCGGTATCGCTGATCTGATAACCGTAAGTCCCTGAGCCATAAGCCAGAGCACGGGTATTGTTACCGCCCTGTTCGAACTCATCATGACGAACACCAGGACCCGCTTCCAGGTTCAGCGTGTGAACCGGACCGCTCCAGATCTGACGACCATAACCGACAGCCGCAACATCACGGGAACGGTAACCGTTATAACGGTCACTCAGCCAGCTCGCCTGACCAAAGACATAGTTCGCATTGTCAAGGTTATAGCGGGTACGACCACCAGCCTGATATTTCTCGGATGAACGGACACCGGAAGAAGATGTGTTACGCGCAGAACCCCACAGGCTGTAAGCCGTGTTGGTATCAAACCAGGTCATGGTGGTATCAGCATTCAGCGTGGAGTTGCTGGTGTTACCGGTTTGGGCACTGTAACCCGCCTGAACATTACCGTCGAAAGGCTTCTTCGCCTGAGCAGGGTCATCTAAGGCAGTAAAGATTGTGGTGTCTGCAAGGCTTGAAATACTGAACAGCGCTGCACCACAGACGATGGCACAAGCTGGTAAACGACGTACAACCCGAAAAAACATTTTGTTTCCCCAATAAGACTTAAGGCAAATAACGACACTGGAACCACACGATTTATGCCATTAATTAGGATCCGTTAATCAAGCCTGGCAACTCCATTTCGATGGCACATGTATACAAATATTTCTACCGCAACAAATATAACGCACTCAGCCCAGGATATCTTAATAAAGCGGCTTTTTTAGATAGTTCCGAATGACATATATTTCCAGCAATAGAAACATACAAAATCATTACATTTCCCTTCATTGATTTATTATTTCAATGCAGGGCAGTAATAAATCCTAACGTGCCACACTTTACTTCTTTCCTGCCGCTTTGGTTCGAAATGTTACCAGCCGGCAGCGTACAGATTTCCGCCGAACTCTTCGCTGAATCTTGTCCTTTTGAGCGATGCGGGGTAGTTTTGTCCTGATAACATCTTATTTTTGCCTCGGGTTCCTCGAAGGCAGCCTTCAGGAGGAGTGGTCATGGCTTTACAACAAGAGATTATTCAGGCTCTGCACGTTAAACCGCACATCGATGCCGCACAGGAAGTCCGTGTCAGCGTCGATTTTCTCAAAAGTTATCTGCTGGCCCATCCGTTCATCAAGACACTGGTGTTGGGCATCAGCGGCGGGCAAGATTCTACTCTTACCGGCAAACTTTGCCAAACGGCAATTAACGAATTACGTGCGGAAACTGGCGAAGCAGAGTACCAGTTCATCGCCGTGCGTCTGCCATACGGCGTACAGGCGGATGAATCTGACTGTCAGGACGCGATTAGCTTCATTCAGCCGGATCAAGTATTCACCGTAAACATCAAAAATGCCGTACTGGCCAGCGAAGCAACATTGCGCGAAATCGGTATTGAGCTGAGTGATTTCATTAAAGGTAATGAAAAAGCCCGCGAGCGCATGAAAGCTCAGTACAGCATCGCCGGAATGAAAAAAGGCGTTGTTGTCGGGACTGACCACGCCGCCGAAGCCGTGACCGGTTTCTTCACCAAGTACGGCGACGGTGGTACCGACATCAATCCGATTTTCCGTCTGAACAAACGTCAGGGGAAAGCGTTGCTGAAAGCACTGGGTTGTCCGGCACATCTTTATACCAAAGCGCCGACGGCAGATCTGGAAGATAACCGCCCTGCGTTACCGGATGAAGCAGCGCTGGGCGTGACGTATGAACTGATCGACGATTACCTTGAAGGTAAGAAAGTCGATGATAAATATGCCGCGATTATCGAAGGCTGGTATCTGCGTACCGAACATAAACGTCAGCCGCCCGTGACTGTGTTCGACGATTTCTGGAAGAAAAAATAACCCTTCTGGTGCAGGCGAATTGACGGGCACTCACCGGTGTCCGTTTTTATTCACAGCCACCGCAGATTTGATTGTCACAAGCTACTTTCCATTCATTAACGAAATCATTACCCTTAGCGTCCTTTCGGATGACTGACAGTGATGTTTTCAATGCAAAAATTCCTTTTCCTGCTGCTGAGCATGGTGCTCCTTGGCCCTCTGGGTATTGATTTATACCTGCCTGCCATTCCGGCTATTGCCCTCGGCCTGCACAGTTCAGAGGCCGTTATTCAGTCTTCCATTTCACTGTTTATCCTGGTGATGGGGCTTGGGCAACTGATCGCCGGTCCGCTGGTCGATAAATTTGGCCGCCGCCCGATCGCCGTTACCGGCGTGGTCATTTATCTGGCGGGCGCGATGATTGCCGCAACGGCCGGAACCGCCTGGATGTTTCTTTTCTCCCGCGTGGTTCAGGGGCTGGCGGTGTGTTGTACTTCCGTGGTTATTTTCAGCGGCGTGCGCGACCGGATGAGTGGCAATGATGCTGCCCGCGCCTATGGATTCCTGAACGGCACGCTGAACATTATCCCCGCACTGGCCCCGCTGATCGGCGGTTTGATCGCACAGTATTATGGCTGGCGAGCCCCGTTCTGGGCACTGGCCGTCTATACGCTGGCGGTGTTGCTGCTGGTCATTTTCAAACTACCTGAAACACGCCCTGCCGGGACGCAAACCAATGCCGGGCTGCCCTTGCATCAGTATGCCCGCATTTTATCTGACCCGCGTTTCATGACGTTTGCGTTGGTAAATGCGGGCGCGATGGGTATGGCCCTCACCTACGTGTCGCTGGCTCCCACGGTGTTGATGAGCATTGCGGGTCTGACACCACTGCAGTTTTCGCTGGTGTTTGGTGCCAACGGGTTCTGGATTATGGCGATGAGTTTTATCGCCAACCGCATTATCCGTAAAGTGGGACGCCCGGCTTGTCTGAAAACAGGCGGAATTCTGATGTTCGCCGGATGTGCCGGGTTGATCGCCGGGATCACACTGATGGCTCCGGCAGAACAGACCGCGACATGGCTCTATATGCTGCCGGTCGCCAGCGCCTGCGCGGGGCTGGCTTTCCTGATGGGCCCGGCGACCAGCTATGCGCTCGAACCGTTTTCAAATGAGGCAGGGGTGGCCTCTGCACTGGTCGGTTCGGTTCAGATGGCGGGTGGAGCATTATTTGGCTTTATTGCGATGGCGTTGCCTTTACAACCCAAACTGAGTCTGGCGCTGGTGATGCTGGCAGGAGGATGTCTGGCGATGCTGGCGCGCCGCGCCAGTAAGAAATCGACGGGTCAGCTGACCCGTCTGAAAAACTAAAAGCCGTTACCCGACGGTAGTCACCGGTACGCGCGGTGCGAGCGCACTCAGCAGTTCGTAGCCCAGCGTACCGGCGGCGGCCGCCACCGCGTCGACCGGCAAATACCCGCCCCACAGTTCGACCGGTGAACCAATTTGTGCGTGCTGACACGGCGTTAAATCCACCGCCAGCATGTCCATTGACACCGTACCCACCGTTTTTGTTATCACACCGTCGACCCAAACCGGCGTGCCGGAAGGTGCATGTCGCGGATACCCGTCAGCATAACCACAGGCCACAACGCCGATGCGCTGTGGCCCTGCGACGCTGTAGCGTCCGCCGTAGCCCACGCGATCGCCCGCGTTAAGTTCCTGAACGGCAATCAGCTCGCTTTTCAGCGTCATCACCGGCTTTAGTCCGCTATTTTCGATATCCTTCCATTCGCCGCTGGGTGACGCGCCATAAAGAATAATCCCCGGACGGATCCAGTCATAATGCGTATGCGGATGCCAGAGCGTGGCCGCAGAGTTGGCCAGACAACGTGGAGCACGGATGTTCTGCCCTGCCAGGTTAATCGCGGCCATCTGCGCATCTACGCCTTCAACACTGTCGGCGGTAGCAAAATGGCTCATCAGTGTGATTTCGCCCACCTGCTTCAGTTCACGCAACTGCTGCCATGCGGCACCGGCGCACGCGGGCGCAAACCCCAAACGGTTCATCCCGCTGTTGACCTTCAGGTAAACATCCACCGGCCGGGTGAACTGTGCTTCTGCCAATGCTTTAATCTGCCACTCGCTATGTACCGCAGTGGTCAGCCGGTACTTATCCACGATAGCCAGATCCTTCGCGCTGAAGAACCCTTCAAGCAGCAGTATCGGCCCGCGCCAGCCGGACTCACGCAGTAAAACCGCCTCGTTAAAATCAAGCAATGCAAAACCATCAGTGGCAGACAAGCTTTTCCAGATACGTGAAATACCGTGGCCGTAGCCGTTGGCTTTCACTACCGACCAGACTTTGCTGTGAGGTGCATATCCGCGGATAGTGTTCAGGTTTTGAGTTAACGCGGACAAAGATAATGTGGCTGAAATCGGGCGAGGCATACCAGCTCCGGCAAAAAAATAAGATGACGCCCGGGCCGCATAAGACGCTGTACCCGGGCGGAAATTGGCAGCAGGCTCAGCCGACCGGATGCATTTTATGCGGTCCGGCCGGACGGGCGATAAAATCAGGGCTGTAGCGCTCAACGGACAAATCGTCCGAAGGGATTGCCGGTGTCACGCCGGATATAATATCCGACAGCAGTTGCCCTGAACCGCAGGCCATTGTCCAGCCCAGCGTGCCATGCCCGGTATTGAGATAAAGATTTTTAAGGCGTGTACGCCCGACAATCGGCGTACCGTCCGGCGTCATCGGCCGCAGACCTGTCCAGAATGTTGCCTGTTCCACGTTGCCGCCGTTTGGATAAAGGTCTTTCACCACCATTTCCAGTGTTTCGCGGCGCGCCTGCGCCAGTTTAAGGTTGAACCCCACAATCTCGGCCATACCGCCAACACGAATGCGATCGTCAAAACGGGTTATCGCAATTTTATAAGTTTCATCGAGCACGGTAGATACCGGCGCCGAAGCGGGGTCGGTAATCGGAATGGTCAGTGAATAGCCTTTCAGCGGGTAAACCGGAATGGACACCAAATCGGCCAGCAACGCTGTGGAATAAGACCCGAATGCCACCACATAAGCGTCGGCTTTCACGAGCTCATCACCGCACTGCACACCGGTGATTTCGCCGTTTTCCACCAGTAATTTATCGACGGTGCGGTTGAATTCGAATATCACACCTGCCTGGCGAGCCATTTCAGCCAGTTTGCGGGTAAACATCTGGCAGTCGCCGGTTTCATCATTCGGCAAACGCAGGCCACCGGTCAGCTTGTGCGCGACCTGAGCCAGCGCAGGCTCTGCGCTCGCCAGCTGGCCGGACTCCAGCAACTGATACGGCACGCCGGCGTCTTCGAGCACCGCGATATCCTTCGCCGCACTGTCAAACTGCTGTGCAGTTCGGAACAGCTGTAACGTGCCGCCCTGACGCCCTTCATACTGAATGCCGGTATTTTCACGCAGCGCCTTCATGCAGTCACGGCTGTACTCCGCGAGACGTACCATGCGGCTTTTGTTGGTCTGATAGTGGTCCATATTGCAGTTACGCAACATTTGCCACATCCATTTCAGCTGGAACTGTGTCCCGTCAAGGCGGATGGCCAAAGGCGCATGCTTCTGAAACATCCATTTGACGGCCTTGACAGGAACCCCCGGCGCCGCCCACGGTGCGGCGTAGCCCGGTGAGATCTGCCCTGCATTACCTGCGCTGGTTTCTTCTGCCGGGCCGGACTGACGATCGATAACCGTCACCTGATGACCCGCTTTGGCCAGATACCATGCACTGGCGACACCGACCACACCACTGCCTAAAATCACCACACGCATATCGACTCCACTCCACGACAAAACAAAGCATAATATTCTGATGACAGGAAATTAACCTGCCTGATAAAAATCGCCAACACAGGCATTCATAACCGTGAGTTGTTTCACAATTATTTATCGTCTATGACAGCATTTTTTTCAATAGCCAGAAATAAATAACGATAACCCGCAACATTCAGGCTTTCATGTGAGAAAATTATGGTTTTATGATGTCAATGACAGCATTGCTGTCACCATGCATGACGAGTGGCAAAGCGGCTTTTTATGCAGTCATTTATTCTTTAAATTAATCAACAAATCAGAATAAAAAACTAAAAATAGTCGCACGCGTGGCATTCCCTCAGGGAATGTACGGCGCTTTCCTTTCCAGGCTTGCGGGGGTTTATAAAGTGTATTGTTGGCTTGAAAACATGAAGGCCACCCTTAACGGTGGCCTTTGGCTGTGCCGGGCTGGCGTGAAGAGCGGACTTCTCAGGCAGTTGCAGATTCCAGTCTCATCAGAGAGACGGGTTTGAACAGGCCTTTTTGCCCTTCCAGCTCCACACAATTTTCCCGGCGAAGTTCTTCGGGGGAACCGCTTTTCACACGAAACGCGGCAATTTTACCCGTCACGCCCGTTTCAGCATCCATAACGCGGGTGCCCTGGCCGATCCGGTTTCTATATCTGTCATAAGTAAAGGTATTTGCCATTTTCTGACCTCCTTAAGCATCAATAACAAACAACAGCGAACAAATGCTATACCTGTAAAAATCAGCTTTCAATATACAAACCCTGCTAATTATCAGGTTTAATTAGCTGCAGGTGTCCGCCTGAGTTGCCAGCCAAAAAATGTGATGCACATCGCTATCGCTCAATATGTAACCTACACTTCGTGGGATTCATTCTGAACCTCTCTTTTCCGCGATAAGGAGTCCATGTGAACAACTCAAACTTTCTGAAACTTAAAGATGGCACTCAGCTGTTTTATAAGGACTGGGGAAGCGGTCAGCCCGTTGTCTTCAGCCACGGCTGGCCGTTGTCATCGGATGCGTTCGAGGACCAGATGCTGTTTCTGGCAAACAATGGCTATCGTGTCATTGCGCACGACCGTCGCGGGCACGGACGCTCTTCCCAGAGCTGGGAAGGCAATAATATGGATCAATACGGGGATGACGTGGCCGAACTCACCGCTTATCTGGATCTTAAAGATGCCGTACACGTCGGGCATTCCACCGGTGGCGGCGAAGTAGCCCGTTATATCGGACGCCATGGCACTTCACGTGTAGCAAAAGCTGTACTCATTGGTGCAGTACCGCCGATTATGCTGAAAACCGATTTCAATCCTGACGGATTACCGCTCTCCGTTTTCGATGGTATTCGTGACGGTGTCCAGAAAGACCGCTCTCAGTTCTTCCTGGATTTGCCGGATGCGTTCTACGGCTTTAACCGCCCGGGAGCTGCCGTATCGGAAGGCTTGCGTGAAAGTTTCTGGCGTCAGGGCATGCAGGGTTCAATAAAAGCACTTTATGATTGTGTTAAAGCCTTCTCTGAAACGGATCAGCGCGAAGACCTGAAAAAGATGACGATCCCTACGCTTGTGATCTATGGCGATGATGACCAGATTGTCCCGCCGGTTTCTTCGAGCGAAGCCGCGTTGAAGTTACTGCCTGACGGGAAAAGCAAAGTCTACCCTGGCGCTTCTCACGGGCTGTGCAGCACGCATAAAGATCAGATCAACCACGATTTATTAGAATTTATCCGCAATTAGCTCCCCGGTTGTTTTCCCTGATTCTGAATTCCTTCCTCCCAAAGCCTTGCTGTGCAGGGCTTTGGGTTCTTCATTTCCTGCTGATTGACAGTGCCTTTCCTTAAGGATATAGATTTGATCAGGAATGGATTCATGGTGTTTATCTAACAGCACACTCAGATTGAGCTACGATTATCAATGGACGTGCGAAATCTTAAGAAAAGGTTGTGAATCAAACACTCTGTAGCGTCCATAACTGAATGAGGGTGCGGCTTATGACGACAGTGACCCAAAAGCAAAAAACTGAGGACAAACGTCTTAGCGATGGACCGGACTGGACGTTTGAGCTATTGCAGACCTATCTCGAAGAAATCGACAGAGTAGCCAAGTCTTACCGGCTGGATACTTATCCGCATCAAATCGAGATCATCACTTCTGAACAAATGATGGATGCCTATTCCAGCATTGGCATGCCAATCAATTACACTCACTGGTCGTTCGGTAAGAAATTCATTGAAACCGAACAGCTGTATAAGCACGGGCAACAGGGGCTGGCGTATGAAATCGTCATCAACTCCAACCCGTGTATCGCCTATCTGATGGAAGAAAATACCATCACCATGCAGGCGCTGGTCATGGCGCATGCCTGCTACGGGCATAACTCTTTCTTCAAAAATAACTACCTGTTTAAAAGCTGGACAGACGCCAGCTCTATTGTCGACTACCTGCTGTTCGCCAAGCGCTATATCAGCGAATGCGAGGAACGTTACGGTGTCGATGAAGTCGAGCGCCTGCTTGATTCGTGCCACGCCCTGATGAATTACGGCGTTGACCGGTACAAACGTCCGCAAAAAATTTCACTGCAGGAGGAGCTTGCGCGGCAAAAAAGTCGTGAAGAATACCTGCAAAGTCAGGTAAATTCCCTGTGGAAAACTTTGCCACGAAAAGACAGCGTCGATGCACCGGAACAGGCGCGTCGCTTCCCTTCAGAACCCCAGGAAAATCTGCTGTATTTCATGGAAAAAAATGCGCCTCTGCTGGAATCCTGGCAGCGCGAAATTTTGCGTATAGTGCGTAAAATCAGCCAGTATTTTTATCCGCAAAAACAAACTCAGGTCATGAATGAAGGCTGGGCGACATTCTGGCACTACACCATACTGAACCATCTTTATGATGAAGGAAAAGTATCGGATCGCTTCATCTTAGAGTTTCTGCACAGCCATACCAATGTGGTCTACCAGCCACCGTATAACAGCCCGTATTACAGTGGCATAAACCCGTATGCATTGGGTTTTGCAATGATGCAGGACATTAAGCGTATTTGTCAGGAACCGACGGAAGAAGATAAATACTGGTTCCCGGATATCGCCGGTTCAGACTGGCTGGAAACGCTGCATTTTGCGATGCGTGATTTCAAAGATGAAAGCTTTATCAGCCAGTTCCTGTCGCCAAAAGTCATGCGTGATTTCCGTCTGTTTACCGTGCTCGATGATGATCACAATAACTATCTGGAGATCGCCGCAATCCACAACGAAGAAGGTTACCGCGCTATCCGTCAGGAACTGTCGGCGCAGTACAATCTGAGCAACCACGAACCCAATATTCAGGTATGGAATGTCGATTTACGGGGGGACCGTTCGCTAACGTTGCGCTATATTCCGCAAGATCGCGCACCGCTGGATAAAAGCCGTCGTGAAGTGATGAAACATGTCCACCGCCTGTGGGGGTTCGATGTCTTTATTGAGCAACTCAATGAAGACGGCAGTGTAGAATTACTGGAACGCTGCCCGCCCCGCCCTGCACCTCTGTAACTTTCTGCATTTTCAGGCATTAAAAAAGGGCGCTCAGCGCCCTTTTCGTTTAGCGGATCCCTTATCTTTTTTGATCCGTTAAATCACCGGGCATGGCCCCCTGCATGCTGTGCCAGATTTCACCACTCTGACGACCATAATTGCGCACACAATCGACAATCTGTTCGTAGCTTTTTTCGTGGCAAATATCAGACAGCTTTTTATAGAAGGTGATCGCCAGTTTACGCGCTTCCGGATTCGAGAAGTAATAGCGCCCGACGCGGGTATAAAGGCCGCGTAATCCGTTGATAATCAGGCCGTAAATGGGATTGCCTGAAGCAAAAGCCAGACCACGAAAAATGCCGTAGTCCAGCGCCGTAAAGGCTTCCGCGTGGTCTTCAACCTCAGTCGCTTTCGCCAGCACCTGCTGGGTTTCTTCCGGATTGGTGCGCATCGCCTTACGGATAAAAATGGTCGCGATATTGGTACGGACTGACAACAGATTATCAATCAGCTGCGGGACGCTGTCGTGATCCAGACGCGCCAGCGTTTCCAGGATGTTCAGACCTGATGTCTCCCAGAAATTATTCACTTTAGTCGGTTTACCGTGCTGAATGGTCAACCATCCATCCCGCGCAAGCCGTTGTAACACTTCACGCAATGTGGTTCGGGTAACGCCAATGAGTTCTGAAAGCTCTCTCTCGGCTGGCAAAATCGAGCCAGGCGGGAAGCGGCTGTTCCAGATACTTTCGATGATGTACTCTTCGGCAAAACCGGCAGGACTTTGTGCCTTAATAACCATGTTTGTGTCGTTCCGTGTGTGGCTTTTATTAGAGATGCAGATGAGCTCATCATACCAGATGAAAATCCCCTGTTATAGCGCCCGGAAGGAACTAATGTTGAAACTGTGCCGGGGTTGGCAGAATTCCAAATTTCTTAAGGCGTTACATTCCCAGCCTTTCAGGTGGATAATTCTGACCGGAAGATTAAACTGGTCTATCTTTTTGATACATCAGTAAATTACACACAAGGGATCCCCGGATATTATGGAAACGGCCTTCACTCGCGCATTGATAAAAAACTTTCTGGGGCAGTCGCCTGATTGGTACAAAATCACCGTTCTGGCGTTCCTCATTATTAATCCTCTGGTTTTCTTTCTCGTCAGCCCGTTTTTAGCCGGCTGGCTGCTGGTCGTCGAGTTCATTTTCACCCTGGGTATGGCGCTTAAATGTTACCCGCTGCAACCCGGTGGCCTGCTGGCTATTGAAGCGGTCATGATCGGCATGACCAGCGCGGACCGTATCCGCGAAGAAATTTCAGCTAACATGGAAGTCATCCTGTTGCTGATCTTCATGGTCGCAGGCATTTACTTCATGAAGCAGCTACTTCTTACGGTTTTCACTAAACTGCTGCTGAATCTGCGCAATAAAATTGCCCTTTCCCTGGCGTTCTGTTTTGCCGCCGCCTTTCTTTCAGCCTTCCTTGACGCCCTGACCGTTATTGCCGTCGTCATCAGCGTCTCCGTGGGTTTTTATACGATTTACCACAACGTAGCATCAAATAAGTCTGAATTTGACGACCTGAATGATGACACGTCATTTACCGGCAGCCAGCAGCATCAGGCCATCCTTGAACAGTTTCGCGCATTCTTACGCAGCCTGATGATGCATGCGGGTGTTGGCACGGCGCTGGGCGGTGTGATGACGATGGTCGGTGAGCCACAAAATCTGATCATCGCAAAAGCCGCCGGATGGCAGTTCACCGATTTTCTGATCCGCATGTCACCGGTGAGCGTACCGGTGTTCATCTGCGGCTTTATTGTTTGTGCGCTGGTTGAGCGTTTCCGCCTGTTTGGTTACGGCGCACCCTTGCCGCAGCCTGTTTTTGACGTCCTTAAGGCGTTCGATCAAAAAAACAGTGAGAATAAAACCCGCCAGGAGCAGCTCAGGCTGGTCGTTCAGGCAGTGATTGGTGTCTGGCTGATTGCCGCGCTGGCTTTCCATCTGGCAGAAGTTGGCCTGATCGGTCTTTCTGTGATTATCTTCGCCACGGCATTTTGCGGGATAACCGACGAGCATGCGATCGGCAAGGCTTTTCAGGATTCCCTGCCCTTTACCGCCCTGCTGACGGTTTTCTTTGCCATTGTCGCGGTCATTGTCGAACAACATCTGTTCAGCCCGATTATTCACTTCGTGCTTCAGGCTGCGCCATCTAACCAGCTGTCCCTGTTCTATTTGTTCAATGGTTTGCTTTCATCAGTATCTGATAATGTTTTCGTCGGCACCGTTTATATCAATGAAGCCCGGTCTGCGCTGCAAAGTGGTGCGATTGACCTGAAACAGTTTGAGATGCTGGCCGTCGCCATTAACACCGGGACGAACCTGCCTTCGGTGGCGACACCCAACGGCCAGGCGGCGTTCCTGTTTCTGCTGACTTCCGCTCTTGCCCCGCTGATCCGCCTGTCTTATGGCCGGATGGTCTGGATGGCATTACCTTATACCGTCGTAATGACGCTGGTCGGTCTGCTGTGTGTGCAATACCTGTTACCGGATATGACTCAGTGGTATACCGATATGGGCTGGCTGAGCCTCCCACCGGCCAATGAGGTCATTCGGGTGCACTGAACGGGGCCCGGATTGCGTGAGTCATTCCATGCACTCCCTGCAACCCAGAAAATAAGCGAAATTAAAGTCGAATTGTCCGATTTATATTAATTATTTACCTAATATTTATTCTGACAGGCTGGCAGCGGGGTGCAATTGGTTTACACTGCGTGTCAGTCGCTAACTGCAGGGAAAATTTTTCTATGTTGCAATATCTTAACCGCTGTTCACAAGGCCGCGGTGCATGGCTTCTGATGGCGCTGACCGCACTGGCCCTTGAGCTGGTCGCATTGTATTTCCAGCACGTGATGTTACTTAAACCCTGTGTCATGTGTATTTATGAGCGTTGCGCTTTGATGGGTATCCTGGCTGCAGGCCTGGTGGGCGCTATCGCACCAGCCACCTGGCTACGCTACGCCGGTATCCTCATCTGGCTTTACAGCGCTTACGAAGGGATCCGGCTGTCATGGGAACACACGATGATCCAGTTGCACCCTTCTCCGTTTGCCACCTGCGATTTTGCAGCCCGCTTCCCAACCTGGCTGCCGCTGGATAAATGGTTCCCGTGGATGTTCATCGCCAGTGGCGATTGTGCAGAAAAACAGTGGGAATTCCTGTCATTAGGCATGCCTGAATGGCTGGTTGTGATTTTCAGCGTGTTTATGGTTATCGCTATTTTGGTTCTGATTGCCCAATTCGTAAAACCTAAACGCCGCGATTTGTTTGGCCGTTAATTCAGCCAGGCTGAAGTAGAAAAGCGCCTCAGGGCGCTTTTTTTTATGGGATTTTTCAGCAGAAATTAAAAACCTCTGCTGAACGAAAAAAGACCGATAGTTGTAAAACAGCCAATGAGTTCTATGCTACCAAGGCTAAAGGGATCAACAGAGGAAGAGATATGGTTGTTAAAGGGTTTTCAAAGGGTTTCTTTATTATGATCCTTTTCATTGTGACATTAGCCTTTCTGGATGTATTAAGGCCTTACTATTCCTCCGTACTATGGGCGATTATTCTGGCGGTCATTTTTAATCCGATGAAAAACCGGCTGAAACAATTAGTCGGTGACCGCAACGGCCTGATCTCACTGCTGACCGTGCTGATCATTTGTCTGATTGTTTTCACACCGCTGGCGATTATTACCTCTTCGCTGGCCATTGAATTCAATACGGTTTACACAAAACTTCAGGGTAATGAATCACAGTTGCCAACGCTGGTATCCGACACCATTCATCATTTGCCAAGATGGGCACGTCATTTCCTCGCCGACCACAATTTAGACAGCACGCCTGAAATTCAGAAAAAACTTTCAGACGTTGCATTACAGGGAAGCCAGTATCTGGCGGGCAGCGTTTTCGTGATTGGTAAGAGCACATTCGGATTTGTCGTTGGTTTCGGCATCATGCTGTATATCCTGTTCTTCCTGATTAAAGACGGCGCGTATTTGGTTAATCTGACGCTGGAAGCCCTGCCGCTTTCCCGCCATGTGAAGCATCATCTGTTCATGAAGTTTGCCGCCGTTTCGCGCGCAACGGTGAAAGGCACGGTGGTGGTAGCGATCGTTCAGGGTGCACTCGGCGGGCTGGCGTTCTACATTGCAGGGCTCGATGGCAGCCTGCTGTGGGGCGCACTGATGGCGTTTCTGTCGATTATTCCTGCAGTCGGTTCAGCGATCATTTGGGTCCCGGCTACGATCTACTTCTTCGCCTCCGGGATGCTCTGGCAGGGAATATTCCTCATCGTCTTCTTCGTCGTAGTTATCGGCCTGGTCGATAACATTCTGCGTCCGTTGCTGGTCGGCAAAGACACCAAAATGCCAGATTATCTCATTCTGATCACCACGCTGGGCGGGATGGAAGTCTATGGTATCAACGGCTTTGTTATCGGTCCGCTGATTGCTGCCCTGTTCATCGCCTGCTGGAATATTCTTTCCGGACGCGAGCATCAGAATAATACCGATATGATTGGCGAAGACTTTATCGAAGAAGGGAAAAACCACCCGGACGCGGATAAAACCGCACCGTAAACTATTACCGGTTTAACCCCATCAATGAGCGGCCTGTGCAGCCGCTCATTTTTTTCAAATTTCATTATGAAGATTTTCGAACCTGGCGTAGAAATGTGGAGGCGATTCAAAATTTGTCTCTGAAGGGGTAGCAATGAAAAATATTATCTTAAGCATGGTCGCAAAGATTTCCCGGATGGAGGTGGATGCAAAGCAACTGACCGCACAGGTTGAGGCTCAGTCGCTTTTACTGAGCGCCGTGTTTCTCACTGTGGGCAAAAATGGCGGTTCGCAGGAAGCCATCGAAAGCGTAAACAAAGCGATCAATTCCGTACTGGACTCCGCAGATGATGTGCTTAAATCGGATGCCAAACTTTTGTTTGAACAATTCCAGGCGCTGATTGAAATTACGCGACTGATCGATAAAGCCGACCCGGAACTGGATGCTGAGGCACTGAATGCATTAAATAGGGTCAGACCCGATTCAGAAATATAAAAATGAATGTATGATAACGATTACGCCCTGGCGGTCGCCGGGGCTTTTTTATGTCTAAAATCAGAGGTGATAGCAAATATGGGGTTAGAACGTTTAAACAAACTCCCGGTTTGGGCCGTTTGGGTTATCTGCGTGACAGCCTGTGTCGCGTTCTGGGTTATTGCGGGAACGGTAGTCTACGGAATTTTTAAGTAAAAATGGCATCCCGATTACACGGGAGAGGCAGGGAATCAGAAGGATTTTGAACTCCACGTAGCGGGCCATGCCCCGTCTCTGCCCCATACACTCACGCCGGAAATTCTTTCTTCTTTCCCTTCAACGGCTTATCTCGCCCAGCTTGGCTTATTCATAATATGATCCTGCCAGTCTTCAACGTCGTCTTCGCGAACGGCGATATAACGAACGGAGATTTGTGCCGTGTGCATCGCCGATTTAGAGGCTTTATTCAGCAGCGGATGCCACGGCAGCAACGGACGACCTTCGCCGATCAGGCGATAAGCACACGTCGGCGGCAGCCAGTCAAAGGTGGTCAGGTTTTCGCGGGTCAGCTTGATGCAGTCTTCTTCAAGCGTAAAACGACGCTCGTAGTTACGGCACTGACAGGATTTGATATTGAGCTGGTTACAGGCAACGTTGGTGAAGTAAATTTCTTCGGTATCTTCATCAATCAGCTTATGTAAGCAGCATTGTCCGCAGCCGTCGCACAATGCTTCCCATTCTTCGTCAGTCATTTCAGACAGCGTTTTTTGCTGCCAAAAAGCGGGTTCAGTCATAATGTGCATCCGGTATAAATAAAATGAGGGTGCTTATATAGACGCTTTAGCCTGCAGATGCAAGTAAAGCCGCCGGAAAGCTGCTCCGGCGGAGAGAGGATTTGTTTCAGATCACGCGGGTTGAAACAGCCTTACCGTTAAGTGTAGCCACAATTTCGTCACCCGCTTTCAGCGGCCCGACGCCCTGCGGTGTACCGGTCAGAATGATATCGCCAGCACGCAGCGTGAAATAACGGCTCATGTAAGCGATAAGCGGCAGCAGTGGCGTCAGCATGTTACGGGTATTGCCTTCCTGCCGAGCTTCACCGTTCACCACAAGTTGCAAATCAGCCTGTTGTGCGTCACCAAATTCACTGACCGGAATGAATCCGCTAATCGGACAAGAACCATCGAAGCCCTTGGCTTTTTCCCAAGGCTGCCCTGCCGCTTTGAATTTTGTCTGCAAATCGCGCAGCGTTAAATCCAGCGCCAGCGCATAACCGGCAATAGCATTTGCAACGCGGTCTTCCGTAGCCTGTTTGAGTGGCGTGCCGATAAGTACGGCCAGCTCAATTTCGTGATGTACCGAACCCAAATCTTTCGGAATAGCGAGCGGCTGACGGATATCGCACAGCGCCGTTTCCGGTTTGATAAACACCACCGGCTCGGCTGAGACCTGGCTGCCCATCTCTTTGATGTGATCGGCGTAGTTGTTACCCACACACACGACTTTATTCACCGGGAAATCCAGTAACGCGCCGTGCCAGTCTCTGTGTTGATACATACAGCCACTCCTTTTTAGGAAAATCAGCCGCTGAACGGATTTCGCGGGGTTGGCGCTAGCGGTGCAGAAGGTGCAGGTGTGGCAGCCGGAGCGGTTTCACCTGAAACAACCGGCACCTGAGAGCCCATAATGCCATCCGCCATCATTCCGATACTCAGCGCGAAATAGGTTGAACGGTTCCAGTGCATAATCGTACGGAAGTTATCGTAAACCAGGAACGCACGCCCTTGTGTGTCATCTGGTGTGATGATCCACGACCGGGTCGCCGCTGACGCCAGCGGGCTGCCATCTACCTGCGTGATGCCCATTTGCTGCCAGTAGCTGGCCGGATGCATCTGGTTATTTTTCAGGCCCGCAAGGCTGCCATCAAAACCAGCCGGTAATTTGACTTCCTGGCCCCAGCCCTGATTGCCCTTCCAGCCTTCTTTCGAAAGATAATTGGCGGTAGAGGCAAAAACGTCGTCCGTATTTTTCCAGATATCGATCTTACCGTCGCCATTTCCATCAGCGCCATAAGTCAGGTAAGAGCTTGGCATAAATTGCGATTGCCCCATCGCCCCGGCCCAGGAGCCTTTCATCATGTCGCGGGTAGCATGGCCGGAATCAACAATTTTAAGTGCAGACATAAATTCTTTGGTGAAGAAGGCCTCGCGCCGCCCTTCAAATGCCAGCGTTGCCAGCGCGGAGAAGACATCTTCTTTACCCTGGATTTTACCGAAGCTGCTTTCCATCGCCCACAGCGCCACGATGTATTGCGGCTGAACGCCGTAACGGTCGCTGACCTGCTGAAGAGCAGGTAAATTATTCTGGTATTGCGTCTGGCCCTGTTTGATTTTCCACTCCGGCAATACGCGGGTCAGATAATCATCGAGCGTGATTTTCTTTTCCAACTGGTTGCGATCGGAGTTAATCACACGATCTACAAAATGAATATCCGCGAAAGTACTGTCGATGGTTTGCTGGCTGATGCCCTGCGCCAGCGCCTGTGCTTTCAACGTTTGAACATAGGCGGGGAACTCGGCAGGGTCTCTGCCCTGTTCAGCCAGGGACGTCTTTCCGGAAGGCGTTGCGGGTGCGACAGCGGGCGCTTGCGCCGCTGCGGCAGGCTGAGAGGCTGTTTGCCCGGAAGTTGCTTTCTGTGCTGCACAACCACTGAGGATAATCAGAGGCGTTAACACGGCCAGTGCCGACAATTTCATCAAATTTTTCCTTTTGACATCTGCAAATAATTCATCGTTGTAAGCTTTAGGTACTACAACGATGAATGCAAGTCATGGCGTCTGAAAGTTCGGGGAATACCGGAACAAATGTCAGGAAATTGTTATTTGCTGGCGTCGTTCAGATGAATATTCAATAAACTTTCTGCCGGAGGTGGAACTTGCAGATAATAACCCTGCTCCCCGAGAGACTGGCGTACTTTGGTAATATCTGCAGTAGCGAGTTTTTCGCGGTCGGCCAGATTGAGCATCATTGAGAACTGCGGCACACCAAAACCTTTCAGTAATTCTTCGGGCACACGGGAGAAATCGTCTCTTTTTTCGACATACAGATAAGTCTGGTCGCGTTTAGTACTTCTATAGATCACACAAAGCATTTTTTTAACTCTATTTTATTGAAACGGTGGCTTGCCTAGATATAACTGTGACTATAACATGCTTATCGTACATCGGAATATCGCCCCCCGAGAGGTATTCCGGGGATTTAGAGTTGCTGAGACTGAGTCAGGATAGATGTCACAATCGCCAATAGAACTAAAAGGCAGCAGTTTTACCTTATCGGTTGTTCATTTACATAGTTCACAACCGGAGGTTATTTATCAGGCATTACAGGAAAAAGTGGAGCAAGCTCCAGCCTTTTTGAAAAATGCCCCTGTTGTTATCAACGTTGCCTCACTGACCGGTGAAGCAAACTGGAAAGACATTCAACAGGCTGTCGCTTCTGCAGGTTTTCGCGTTGTAGGCATCAGTGGTTGCAAAGACGAAGCGCAAAAACGCGCACTTTCCCGCACCGGCTTGCCGCTGCTGAGTGAAGGCCGCGCACAGCGCATTGCTGCAGAACCGCCGGTTCCTGTCGTGCCAGACAATGCCCCAGCGAAAACCCGCATTGTCAGCACCCCGGTCAGATCCGGCCAACAAATTTATGCCCGTAACAGCGACCTCATCGTGACCAACAGTGTCAGCGCGGGTGCGGAACTGATTGCCGATGGCAATATCCACATCTACGGCATGATGCGAGGCAGAGCATTAGCGGGCGCCGCAGGCGATGCAAATTGTCAGATTTTTTGCACGCATTTAGGCGCTGAACTAGTCTCTATCGCAGGGCAATACTGGTTGAGTGATCAAATCCCGACCGATTACCTCGGTCAGGCTGCGCGCCTCAGCCTGTTAAATAATGTGTTAACCATACAACCTTTAAACTAAGCCCTTTTGACAAGGAATCCATTCATGGCACGCATCATAGTTGTTACATCGGGTAAAGGGGGCGTTGGCAAGACCACTTCAAGCGCGGCCATTGCTACCGGTTTAGCTCAAAAAGGCAAGAAGACTGTTGTTATCGATTTCGATATCGGCTTGCGTAATCTCGACCTGATTATGGGCTGTGAACGCCGCGTAGTTTACGATTTCGTTAACGTGATCCAGGGCGATGCCACATTAAATCAGGCGCTCATCAAAGATAAACGCACTGAAAACCTGTTTATTCTTCCGGCTTCGCAAACCCGTGATAAAGATGCACTGACCCGCGAGGGTGTAGAAAAGATCCTGAATGATTTAACCGAGATGGAATTTGACTTCGTGGTGTGCGATTCCCCTGCGGGTATCGAAACGGGTGCTCTGATGGCGCTGTATTTCGCTGACGAAGCGGTCATTACGACCAACCCGGAAGTCTCTTCCGTTCGTGACTCCGACCGCATTTTGGGTATTTTGTCTTCAAAATCCCGTCGTGCGGAACAAGGCTTAGAGCCTATCAAAGAACATCTGCTTCTTACCCGTTACAACCCGGGCCGTGTCAGCCGTGGCGACATGCTGAGCATGGAAGATGTGCTGGAAATCCTGCGTATTCCTCTGATCGGGGTTATCCCTGAAGACCAGTCTGTACTGCGTGCGTCCAACCAGGGCGAACCGGTCATTCTGGATCAGGAATCTGATGCAGGGAAAGCGTATGACGACACCGTCAGCCGTCTGCTTGGGGAAGAACGTGCATTCCGTTTTATTGAGGAAGAGAAGAAGAGTTTCCTGAAACGCCTTTTTGGGGGATAAACCATGGCATTGTTAGATTTCTTTCTGTCCCGCAAAAAATCGACAGCCAATATAGCCAAGGAACGGCTACAGATCATCGTAGCCGAACGGCGTCGAGGGGATAGTGAACCATCGTATCTGCCTGATTTGAAGCGTGATATTTTGGCGGTCATCTGTAAGTACATTAAGATTGACCCCGAGATGTTGCAGGTTCAGTTCGAGCAAAAAGGTGACGATATTTCTGTACTTGAACTTAACGTCACCCTGCCAGAGTCGGAAGAAGCGCCTAAATGACAGCAGTCTATTTGCCTTGTTTGCAGATGTTTTTTTCGGCATAGTGCCCCCTGTTTTCTCAGGGGGCTACTCAGTGACTGCCCTTTTCCCTGCCCTGTAATATATTCCCACCACCTGAATACTGTATATATTCCCACTAAACATGCCATTCTGCGGCACACGCTGTTTATTATCTGAAATTATGATTAAGACTCATCCCATTCAGGCTGGCGGTTAATATCCTTAGTGTGATTCCCTCAGAGAACTTTTACCCATCGCTATTATTTAAATATGCTGTTAACAAAATAAAAAAAGCGGAGAAAATCTCCGCCCTTTTATTTTGGTTTTCTGTGCCGTTATTTGTCCACCCGGACCGCTAATCAATATTGGCTGAGAATTTCGTTCAACCTTTGCGCCAGAAGTTTTCCTCTCCAGCCGGTGATTAATTCCGGTTGTGACTCTTTGTCTTTTAACTTCCAGTGGCTGCTTAATAACTGATTAATCTGGCGACGGGATGCCAGTAACTCCACGCTCAGTTTGCTTTCTTCGCTGACAGTCTGGATCAGTGCTTTGATATCTTTGAACACTTTACGGTAACCCGGCTGGTCAATCAGATTCAAAATAGGTGCCGGTAAATCGTCTTCGTCCAGCGTCTCAGACTCTTCAACTAACGCCAGCAAAGTCCGTCCGTGGTAACGGATTTCCGGGCCACTCAGACCAAGAGCTTCCAGTTCACCCAGCGATTTAGGCTGATACCGCGCCACCTGCCAGAGGTTCTCTTCACGCACTACAAAATTAACAGCCAGGTCACGCTGACGGGCCTGGTTAAGGCGCCATGCGGCCAGTAATTTCAGACACCCCAGCTGGCGAGGGCGAAGCTGGAAGGCATTACCAATTTCCAGATACGCGAGTTCAGGTTGCAGAACTTCTTTACGACGGCGGCATAAAGCCTGACATTCGTCCAGTGCAGCGTCTATCCAGCCCGCTTCTTCCGTTTCACGCATCAGCTGGTCGGCCAGCGGCAACAGATACCACACGTCGGCTGCCGCATACACACACTGTTTCTCACTCAACGGACGCGCGATCCAGTCAGTACGTGATTCGCTTTTATCCAGCTCAACGCCGGTTGTTTCCGCGACCAGCCGTGCAAAACCGCAAGACAGCGGGCGCCCGCTGAAGGCGGCGAGAATTTGCGTATCAATCAGCGGCGAAGGCATCACACCAAAAGCGTTCAGGAAAACTTCCAGATCTTCGCTGCCGGCATGGAGGAATTTCACGACGTCAGGATCCACCAGCAAATCAATGAAAGGTTGCCACGCGGTGATCGGCAACGGGTCGATCAGCGTGAGCAATTCACCGTCAAATAACTGAATGAGCCCCAGTTGCGGGTAATAAGTGCGGGTGCGGACAAACTCGGTATCCAGCGCAATTTTACTGTGCGCCTTTGCCTGGAGACAAACCTGTTCCAGTGCGTCATTGGTTGTGATCAACTGATAATTCAAATCTTAATTCTCTTAATCATTACTGCGTTATAACGTGACAACGCCGGACATCGCCGGCGTTAAGAATCTGACTACCACTGGACAGCATATTAACCGCTATGCCGCATCCTGTCTGGGATCGGCTTTCGGTTTGACCTGCTCATCACGAAGTTCCCTTCTGAGGATTTTACCGACATTTGACTTCGGCAACTCATCCCGGAACTCGACAATCTTCGGTACTTTGTAACCGGTTAATAACCGGCGACAGTGCGCGAGGAGTTCTTCGCTGGTCAGTGACGGGTCTTTCTTCACCACGCAAATTTTGACGATTTCACCCGACGACTCGTTTGGCACGCCGATGGCGGCAACTTCGAGCACCTTGTCATGCTGTGAAACCACCTCTTCAATTTCGTTAGGGTACACGTTGAAACCGGAAACCAGAATCATGTCTTTTTTACGGTCAACAATCCGTAAGAAGCCCTGCTCGTCCACTGTAACGATATCGCCCGTCGATAACCAGCCATCTTTTAACACCTCATCCGTTGCCGACGGGCGCTGCCAGTAGCCCAGCATCACCTGCGGGCCTCGGACCCAGAGCTCTCCGGGCTGCCCCGGCGCAACATCCTGGCCGTTATCATCCACCAGCCGCACATCGGTTGACGGCACCGGTAAACCGATGCTACCGCTGTAATGTTTCAGGTCGTAGGGATTGCCCGCGACCAGCGGAGAACACTCCGTCAGGCCATATCCTTCCAGCAGATGTTTACCGGTGAGTTTTTCCCATTTATCTGCCACTGATTTCTGTACAGACATGCCACCACCGACGGAAAGCCGTAATGTAGAAAAATCCAGCTCACGGAAATCTTCGTTATTAAGCAACGCATTGAACAACGTATTCACACCGCTGATGGCCGTAAACGGGTATTTACCCAGCTCTTTAACCATCCCCGACACATCACGCGGGTTAGTGATCAACAGGCTTTTTCCGCCCAGTTCAAGGAATAACAGACAGTTCACGGTCAGCGCAAAAATATGATAAAGCGGCAATGCCGTAACAACCAGTTCATGCCCCGGTTGCAGCAAGGGGGCATAGGCCGCTTTTGCTTGTTCCAGATTGGCCTGCATGTTCCGGTGCGTCAGCATTGCCCCTTTCGCGACACCGGTTGTTCCGCCTGTGTATTGCAAAAATGCCAAATCCTCATTGATGATATCGGGTTTGATGTATTGCATACGACGTCCGCGCTGCAATGCCGTGCGGAAAGAAATGGCATTCGGCAGATGATATTTCGGTACCAGCCTCTTAATGTATTTCACAACAAAGTTGACCAGCGTCCCCTTCGCGGCAGAAAGCTGATCACCCATTCGGGTGAGGATCACATGCTTCACCTGCGTTTTGTACACCACCTTTTCCAGTGTATGGGCAAAGTTGGAGACAATCACAATCGCACTGGCTCCGCTGTCGTTAAGCTGGTGTTCCAGCTCGCGCGGTGTGTACAACGGGTTGACGTTAACGACCACCATACCTGCACGCAATACACCAAAAAGCGCTATCGGATATTGCAGGAGATTAGGCATCATCAGGGCCACACGGTCCCCCTTTTGCAAACCCAGCTCATTTTGCAGATAGGCGGCAAACGCACGACTGCGCTCTTCGAGCTTGCGGTAAGTCATCACCTCGCCCATGTTGATAAATGCCACGCTGTCAGCATAACGCAGCGTCGCATTTTCAAACATTTCGACCAGGGAACCATAGCGGTCAGGATCGATGTTCTCGGGAACATCTGCCGGATAACGTTTTAGCCAAACCTTGTCCAAGGTATCACTCCTGAAATCATGTTCTGTTGCCATCTCTGTTCGACGAGTTTTATCACGTCTTTAACAATATTTTAACTCAGCTTACCAGTTGCGTTTCAAACAATGTCGAGGTTGAGAGGCGGGTCACTATTTCTGCGACCGCGGATTACAGCCATCCCTGGCTAAAAAAATAAAAAGGCGGCATTTAAGCCGCCTTAACAACGATCTTCACTTCTCCGGCGGCGGCACAAGGTGCGCCGGAGCCGGTCTTACGGTTGCCGCAGGTAGCAACGGTGATGCACCGTGATCAGGCGGGTTACCGTGCGGCGCAGGGGCGCTATTCTGTGACGACGCTTTCGACCCGTGCGGGTGCCGCGTTATACCAACCAGGCCCCCAGCCGGGCCCAAACCCTCGCCCCCATGAATCATAAGGCCCACCGAAACCATAGCCCCACGGGCCTATCGGTTGAGGCGGCATCACCACCTGCTGTTCTACCCGCCAGCGTTTATAGCTGTTAACGTTCACCGTCACAAAATCATACGACGTCTGCCCGATCGTCCCTTTTTCAACACCGGTGATCGGCCCGACCACAGTCACTAACTGGTTGCGGTAATCGACAGGATCCACAAAACCGTTAATGTAAGCCATGATCCGCCCGCGTGAAGCAGCACCCAAAATCGGTCGTGCACCTTCGTCAAGCGGGACAGTCGCAATTTCAAGACGAGTTTTGTTTTGCAAGTTGGTCACCGAAACCACCTTGCCACCAAAACGCGACTCCTGCCCGACATACAGATTCGGTGCGCCCTGCACCGCCTGTAAATTCATTTGCGGCGTTGCCGTAGTTCCGCGAATTTCATCCGGAACGGTGACACACCCTGACAACACCAGAACGCTCAGCGCGACCGCGCTCAACGCCCATTTCTTACCTGTCTGAACCGAAAACGGCTGGACTGCTGACCACTTACGCATTGCGATGACTCCTGTGCATACTCTTAATGTTGACCACTTTTAAGAACACAAGTTGCGGTAACTTACCGGCCCGGCAGCTTTTTCCACGTAACTTCGTTGCGCAGATACGTGGGTTCAGCATCTTCAGGATCCACGCGTACGCCGTCTTCCCAGAGCCGGAGCGCCAGCAGCAGCATATCTTCCGCGTGCGGCAGTAACATTTTGCCATCAAATAATTCTGCAACCGGAGATTCACCCAACAAATGCGGATAAGCCTCCCAACCGGTACCGACGGTCGCAAAACGTCCGGTCAGTGAACCGGCCTGTTCGATGATTTGCTCAGGTTTGACCACTTTTTCGGTATTTTCGCCACTCCAGACGCCCAGGGCATTCCGGGAGAATTCGCCCCAGTACACTTCTCCCATACGCGCATCGATGGCGGCCAGTACGTTTTCAGCGCCGGTCTGGCGATACGCGCCCTGCGCCATGGTCTGTAATGTGGAGACCGGCAACAGAGGCAGCTCAGCGCCAAGCGACAGCCCCTGCGCCATACCGATACCGATACGCACGCCGGTAAAACTGCCCGGCCCGCGGCCAAAGGCCAGAGCATCAAGCTGATTGAGCGTCAGGCCCGCTTCAGCCAGGATCTGTTGCACCAGCGGCAAAATACGCTGCGTATGTTCGCGGGCGCAGAGTTCAAAATGAGCGAGCGTTTCGCCCTCATTGTATAGCGCAACCGAACAGGCTTCTGTCGCCGTATCAATTGCTAAAATTCGCGTGGACATGCCAAACCTCAGGCGGGGAAATGAATAAGTTAGGGCCTTTTTTCGGGGCGCTATCCTAACATAACGTGAAGGCTATTTCTGCTCTTCCACGTTCTGTAAAAAGCGTATCGCTTGTGCAAGCGAGCGCGTACGCGGCGTCGGCGGCAAACTGTTGAGGAAAACTTCACCATACGGGCGCATAACCAGCCGGTTGTCGCAAATCACCATCACGCCACGGTCATCGGTGTCACGGATAAGACGCCCGACGCCCTGTTTGAGCGTAATGACCGCATCCGGTAATTGTACGTCATTGAACGGATCGCCGCCGCGCAAGCGACAATCTTCGATGCGCGCTTTAAGCAGCGGATCGTCCGGCGAGGTAAACGGCAATTTATCGATAATGACGCACGACAGCGCGTCGCCGCGTACATCCACGCCTTCCCAGAAACTGCTGGTTGCCACCAGCAACGCATTACCCGCTTCGACAAACTGCGCCAGGAGCTGGCCTTTGCTGGTCTCCCCCTGCAATAACACCGGCAGCGTCAGGCTGGCACGGAATTCCTCCGCCAGTTCGCGCATCATTTTGTGCGACGTACACAGGAAGAAACAGCGGCCTTTGTTGGCTTCAATCAGTGGCCGGAGCATGCGCGCCAGCTGTTTGGAGCTGCCCTGGCCGTTCGATTCAGGCAGGAAACGCGGCACGCACAACAGCGCCTGTTTGGCGTAATCAAACGGGCTGGGCAGCAGCAATGTCTCTGCCTCATCCAGCCCGAGACGTTCGGTGAAATGATGCAACTGATCGTTCACCGAAAGCGTTGCAGATGTGAAAATCCACGCTCCCGGCTTTTCTTTCATCATTTCGCTGAATTTATCGGTGACTGACAGCGGCGTCAGCGCCAGAACGAAATGACGGGAATTACATTCATACCAGTAGCTGTAGCCGGGGATCGACACATCTTTCAGGCGCTTGAGACGGTTGCGATAGAGCGTGGCGCGCTCGAAGGCGGCGTCCAGCAAGGCCGAGCGTCCGAGAGACAGTTTGACCACGTCATAGCAAAGCTCCAGTGCGTCGTCGAGCAGCAAAAGCGCGCGCTGAATCGCGGGCTGGTTGAGCACGTCGCGCAGATTGCCGCGAAAACCCGGCTCACCGAGCGCCAGACGGAAATCCATTGTGCTCTGGCTCAGACGGTCGGCGCTTTTCTGCAACTGCACCGAATCACGCACTTCCGTGCGGTAAGCGATAGTGATGTCTTTCGCCATGTCCAGCAACTGACGGCTGGTCACCTGCTGGCCAAAATACTGGCTGGCAATATCGGGGATCTGATGGGCTTCGTCAAAAATCATCACATCAGCCTGCGGGATAAGCTCTCCGAAGCCGCTCTCTTTGACCACCATATCGGCCATAAAAAGGTGATGGTTCACAACCACAACGTCAGCATCCATCGCCTTACGGCGGGCTTTGACGACGAAACATTCTTTATACAGCGGGCAGTCGCTGCCCAGGCAGTTATCGTTGGTACTGGTGACCAGCGGCCAGACAAAACTGTCTTCCGGCACCACGGTGCAGGTGCTGATATCACCTTCTTCCGTGCTGCTCGACCAGTGCCGCAGGTGCGCCAGTTCGCTCAGCGCCTGGCTGGCGAGCTCACCGCCGGAAAGCGATTGCTGCTCCAGCCGCTCAAGGCACAAATAGTTTGAGCGGCCTTTGAGCAGCGCCAGACGGCCTTTGAATTGCAGCGCAGAAGCGACTTTCGGCAGGTCACGGGAATAGAGCTGGTCCTGCAGATTCTTCGATCCGGTAGAAATAATGACTTTTTTGCCCGAACGTAATGCCGGCGCGAGATAGGCGTAGGTTTTCCCGGTTCCGGTTCCGGCCTCAACGACCAGTCCCTGTTTTCCGCTGATGGCTTTGCTGACGGCCTGCGCCATCAGACGCTGCGGTTCACGGGGTTTGAAACCTTCAATTTTCTGCGCCAGGGCGCCATCTGTTGCAAAATCGTCTGTCACTGAATCTCTCTACCTGTACGGATCAGCAGTGATTATGCCAACCGAACGCCCTCACCGCCACCGTCATCTGCCAATCCAACGCAGCAAGCCTTTGTGTTACCCTTACCGCCATCAATAAAAAGTGACTAACAGGAGCACAACAATATGACTATCGAAAGGATCCGACCTGAGCCACGTATGTCTGATGTGGTCATCCACAACGACACTATTTACTACACCGCCGTGCCGGAAAATCTGGATGCGAATGCCAAAGATCAGACCGCTGAAACACTGGCCATCATTGATGCCGTGCTGACAGAAGCCGGTTCAGACAAGAGCAAAATTCTCGATGCCACGTTGTTTCTGGTTCACAAGGAAGATTTCCCGGCCATGAACGAAGCCTGGGATGCGTGGGTGTCACCGGGTAACGCGCCGGTTCGCTGCACCGTGCAGGCAAACCTGATGAACCCGAAATACAAAATCGAAATTAAGATCATCGCAGCACGCTAAGCGCCGGATCGCAGATGTAAAAAAACCTCCCGCGGGAGGTTTTCACATTTTGAAATACCCTAGAAATTCGGGTCGCATCAAGGCGGCAACTGAGTGAATCCCCGGAAGCATACATTCAGTATGTGACCGGGGTTCGCGAGGGCAGCCAACGCAGAGGCGGCCCGAAGGATGACGGGTATTATGCTTTTGCGCCTGCAACGGCTTCTTTCGCCAACTCAGTGATACGTGCATAGTCACCGCTTTCCAGCGCGTCGGCAGGCACCAGCCATGAACCACCGATGCACAGCACGCTTTTCAGCGCCAGATAGTCACGGTAGTTCTTCGGCGAAATCCCACCGGTCGGGCAGAAACGGACCTGAGGGAACGGACCGGCAATCGCCTGCAACGCTTTCACGCCGCCGTTGGCTTCCGCCGGGAAGAATTTGAATTCACGCAGGCCAGCATCCAGACCCATCATCAGTTCTGACACAGTGCAAATCCCCGGGATCAGCGGGATAGAACCGGCGTTAGCCGCTTTCAGCAAAGGTTCCGTCAGGCCCGGGCTAATCGCAAACTGGGCACCGGCTTCTGTCACTTCAGCCAGTTGTTCAGGATTAAGCACCGTACCTGCGCCAATAATGGCATCCGGCACTTCTTTCGCAATAGCACGGATCGCATCCATCGCACATGCGGTACGCAAGGTGACTTCCAGAACACGCACACCACCGGCAACTAACGCTTTCGCCAGCGGAACGGCATGTTCCAGTTTATTGATAACAATCACAGGAACAACCGGCCCTGAGGTCAGAATTTGTTCCGCGCTTGTTTTCCAGTTTTTCATCTCGTTCTCCATTTATGCCCGCAGGCACCGTTGTGATTGATGGCGCGCCCCTGCCACAGGGACCAGCAAATTGCGTTACTGGTGACCGACCACACCCGATTGGACGATACTACTATTCCTAACTGCTAAAAGAATTGATGTTTCATAAAAAAACGCTGCATAAGCAGCGTCTTTTTTTGATGACCCGTTACTCGAGCTCGTTCCAGGAACGGCCATCGCGGGTGATCATTGCCACGGATGCCACAGGCCCCCATGTACCGGACTGATACGGTTTTGGTGCTTCGCTTTCCGCCGCCCACGCATTCATGATGGAGTCGACCCATTTCCAGGCTTCTTCGACTTCGTCACGGCGGACGAACAGAGCCTGAATGCCCCGCATGGTCTCCAGCAGCAGGCGCTCGTAAGCATCCGCGATGTGCTGCTCGTTAAAGGTTTCGGTGAAGCTCAGATCCAGTTTCGTGGTTTGCAAACGATGTTTGTGCTCCAGACCCGGGACTTTGTTCAGCACTTCAATCTCGATACCTTCATCCGGCTGCAGGCGAATGGTCAGCTTATTTTGCGGCAACTGCTGGTAGGAATCACGGAACAGGTTCAGCGCCGGATTTTTGAAATACACCACAACTTCTGAACATTTGCTCGGCAGACGTTTACCGGTACGCAGGTAGAACGGCACACCGGCCCACTGCCAGTTGTCGATATCCACACGGATAGACACGAAGGTTTCGGTGCTGCTGGTTTTGTTCGCGCCTTCTTCTTCCAGATAACCCGGCACTTTTTTGCCCTGGACGAAACCGGCGGTATACTGACCGCGTACGGTGGTTTCGCGCACGTTGGATTGATCAATACGGCGCAGGGAACGCAGCACCTTCACCTTCTCATCACGAATACGGTCGGTGCTCAGATCAGCTGGCGGAGACATGGCAATCATGGTCAGGATCTGCAGCAAGTGGTTCTGGATCATATCGCGCATCTGGCCAGCTTTATCGAAGTAACCCCAACGGCCTTCGATACCCACCTCTTCCGCCACGGTGATTTGCACGTGATCGATAGTGCGGTTATCCCAGTTGCTGGCGAACAGGTTGTTGGCAAAACGCAGTGCCAGCAGGTTCAGTACCGTTTCTTTACCCAGATAGTGGTCGATACGATAAACCTGAGACTCCGCAAAGTATTCCGCCACCTGATCGTTGATGACCTGAGAAGACTCAAGCGAGGTACCCAGTGGTTTCTCCATCACAACGCGCGCAGGTTCTTTATTCAGCCCGGCCTCGCCCAGCCCGCGGCAGATTGCGCCGAACGTGCTCGGTGGCATCGCGAAATAGTTAATGGTAGCGCGATTTTGCTGGTCAAGCATTTTGCCCAGCACTTTGAAATGCTTCAGATCATTGACATCAAGGTTACAGAAATCAAGACGGGAGCTGAGCTTGTCCCACAGTTCCGGATCAATGGTTTCTTTCATGAAGGTGGTCAGGGCTTCTTTAACCACTTCGGTATAGGCCGCTTTGTCCCATTCCGCACGTCCGACGCCGATAATACGTGTGTCAGGGTGAATGTGACCGGCTTTCTCTAACTGATACAGGGAAGGCAACAGCTTACGGCGCGCAAGATCGCCCTTTGCACCGAAAATTACCAGATCACAAGCCTGGGCTGTCTGAGTTACCGCCATGTTCTTCTCCTCAATGCAGGAATACCTAATATATTTCTGGTTGCCTGTGCGTGCGCTGCAACTCGAATTATCTCGGGTACATATTGTAATTTTATTTCAGCAACAATGTACTCTGATTGCCCGTAAGCCGTAAACCTTGATCTGACAGTATGATAACTCCCTGATAAAACCCCATTTTTGTCATAAGTATTACAGGCATGCCGAAAACCGACCGTTTTCTGTAATTTTATGACAAAACTGAACAGAATTTACCATACTGAAAGTTAGATCTCGGTCAAACTCTGACAAAAAAAGCCGTAAATTCGCCTGACTGACGCTGCCAACGACATAACGCGCGTAGTATATTTTCATCAAATCAGAATGATTTCCTCTTTTCAAAGAAATCGTTGAAACCTATGAGTGGCATGCTTATGAATACATTGGAAAAAATCCAGACCAGCCTTGACATTCTGAGCAAGTCAGAACGCAAAGTCGCAGAAGTTATCCTCGCATCGCCGCACATTGCTATCCATTCCAGTATCGCCACTCTGGCCCGCATGGCCGACGTCAGTGAGCCTACTGTAAACCGTTTTTGCCGCCGTCTCGACACAAAAGGGTTTCCAGATTTTAAACTGCATCTGGCACAAAGTCTGGCAAACGGTACGCCTTATGTGAACCGTAACGTGGATGAAAGCGACAGCGTCAGCGCTTATACCAGTAAAATCTTTGAATCCGCGATGGCCAGCCTCGATCAGGTGAAAAACACCCTGGACATTGCCGCCATCAACCGCGCCGTCGATTTGCTCACCCAGGCCAAGAAGATTTCCTTCTTCGGGCTGGGTGCTTCCGCCGCCGTCGCGCATGACGCCATGAACAAGTTTTTCCGGTTCAACATTCCCGTGGTCTACTTCGATGATATCGTCATGCAGCGCATGAGTTGCATGAATTCCAGCGAAGGTGACGTCGTCGTGCTAATTTCTCACACCGGACGCACCAAGAATCTGGTGGAACTTGCGCACCTTGCCCGCGAAAACGATGCCACCGTCATCGCCATCACCTCTTTTAATACTCCGCTGGCACACGAAGCCACGCTCGCGCTGTTGCTCGACGTTCCCGAGGACACTGACGTTTACATGCCAATGGTCTCGCGAATTGCGCAACTGACGTTGATTGACGTGCTGGCCACGGGTTTTACATTGCGCCGTGGCGCAAAATTCAGAGATAACCTGAAGCGGGTCAAAGAAGCGTTAAAAGAATCGCGCTTTGATAAGGGTATTGTCGTCCCTAACCTGCTTGAGTGAGTTCGCCCTGCGAACCCGCATATCAAGTCAGTCATAAAGCATATCAATGATGCATTACCGATTTAATAGGGAGTCTGACGGAAAATCTACGCGCAAAGTGCGCACGACAAACGTCAGGCATGAGGTCAGCGGGTCACACAGGTGAAACCCTTTTGTATTACAATTACACCTTAACCCAATGTGGGCTCGCTGTTTTTTGCATTACCATGTTTCATCAGTTAACGGAGTAAGGCATGTCCAGAAGGCTCAGAAGAACGAAGATCGTTACCACCCTCGGTCCGGCAACTGACCGTGACAATAATCTTGAAAAGATCATTGCCGCCGGTGCAAACGTAGTACGTATGAATTTCTCTCACGGTACCCCTGAAGACCACATCCTGCGCGCCAACAAAGTGCGCGAAATTGCCGCCCGTCTTGGCCGTCATGTTGCTATCCTCGGCGACCTGCAAGGCCCGAAAATTCGCGTATCGACCTTTAAAGAAGGCAAAGTCTTCCTCAATATCGGCGACAAATTCCTGCTCGATGCCAACATGAGCAAGGGTGAAGGCGACAAAGAGAAAGTGGGTATCGATTATAAAGGTCTTCCTGCTGACGTTGTACCTGGCGATATCCTGTTGCTGGATGATGGCCGTGTGCAGCTGAAAGTGCTTGAAGTTCAGGGCATGAAAGTATTCACCGAAGTTACCGTTGGCGGCCCGCTCTCCAATAATAAAGGTATCAATAAGCTGGGTGGCGGCCTTTCCGCCGAAGCCCTGACTGAAAAAGATAAAGCAGACATTATTACTGCGGCCAGAATGGACGTAGATTACCTGGCAGTTTCATTCCCACGCACCGGCGAAGATCTTAACTATGCGCGCCGCCTGGCCCGCGACGCAGGCTGTAACGCACAAATCGTGTCTAAAGTTGAACGCGCAGAGGCCGTTGCCACTGACGAAGCCATGGATGACATCATTCTGGCCTCCGACGTCGTAATGGTTGCGCGCGGCGATCTGGGGGTTGAAATTGGTGACCCTGAGCTGGTGGGTATTCAGAAAAAACTGATCCGCCGTGCCCGTCAGCTGAACCGTGCGGTGATCACCGCAACTCAGATGATGGAGTCAATGATCACCAATCCAATGCCGACCCGCGCAGAGGTTATGGACGTTGCGAACGCCGTGCTGGATGGTACGGATGCGGTGATGTTATCTGCTGAAACCGCAGCTGGTCAGTACCCGGCAGAAACCGTGGCCGCGATGGCGCGTGTTTGTCTGGGTGCGGAAAAAATCCCCAGCATCAACGTTTCCAAACACCGCCTGGACGTGGAATTCGATAACATCGAAGAAGCCATTGCGATGTCCGCCATGTACGCCGCCAACCACCTGAAAGGCGTTACTGCGATTATCTCCATGACCGAGTCCGGCCGTACCGCCCTGATGTTGTCGCGTATCAGTTCTGGTCTACCGATCTTCGCGATGTCCCGCCATGAACACACGCTGAACCTGACGGCAATCTACCGTGGTGTGACGCCTGTATTCTTTGACAGCGTCAACGACGGCGTTGCCGGTGCTCAGGATGCGGTGAATTTACTACGTGACAAGGGTTACCTGCTCTCCGGCGATCTGGTCATTATCACTCAGGGTGATGTGATGAGTACCGTCGGAACCACCAACACCAGTCGCGTACTGCGTGTTGAATAACGTCTGAATGTTATAAACTATAACTGAAAAGCCGATCATTGCGAGCGGCTTTTTATTTCCCGCCTCAATCCATTTTTATTCCCCTGCAACAACAAGGTATTTAACGCTCTTAATTTGATCATTATTTTGCCATCTTCCAGAAATATTATTCTGCATCACCACTATTCTTCCCTGACCCAAAAAATTGCACCCACAGTTATTACGTATAAATATAACTTTTTGTATCCTCAATGCCCAGATTGAGAGCACAGAATTGAATAACAAATACAGACTTCTCTCATAGGATTAAGAGTATCCAAAGCTAAATTTACATTTTTATGTGATTGCGATCACATAAAAACATCAAAAACACAGGTATTTGCTAAATGTTCAATGTCGTTATTGAATGATAATGATTTGCATTTATAATGATTCCCAATCGTTAAAACCTTGTATATATCCGCACAAAGGAAATCAGACAAGACAAATAACCTGCAATTTCTGATAAAGAAAAATAATTAACCATACACTTAACAGGCGTGGCCATGAGCCCTGCCTGCTAACGCTTACGTTCACTGAAATTTCCTTAATACATTCGGGAGGCCGCCCTGCGCCTGCTCCCGATGAAAAGGTCAGACTAAAAGGGTCCAGAATGAGCCAGATAAATAATTGGGAATTAATGCAGGACAGCGCGGATAGCCTCACACCTGCTCAGGAAAATTTAAGACAAAATCAGGGTTATATTTTTAATCAAAATAGCACGTCAGAGTGGCAGGCACAGATCGAGCAAGGGATTGAATTAATTAAGTCTCATATTAATCAGACTGAAAAGCCTTTTTCGGGTGTATCCCCTGCCGAATTAGCCGAACAGTTTCGCCATATTGATTTAACCAAACCCTTAGACGGAACGCGGCTGGCGCTGGAAGAACTGGATGATTTATATCTTCAACACGCTGTTTATTTTCATCACCCGAAATACCTCGCACATCTCAACTGCCCGACCGTAGTTCCGTCGCAACTGGCTGAGCTTTTTATCAGCGCGATTAACTCTTCCGTCGATACCTGGGATCAGAGCGCTGGCGGCACGCTGATTGAACAAAAGGTCATCGACTGGACGCTGGCGCGCATCGGCTTTGGCGCACAGTCGGACGGTATTTTCACCAGCGGCGGCACGCAGTCAAACCTGATGGCGATGTTGCTGGCGCGCGACAGTCACTGCAAACGCACACGTCCGCAGCACAGCATCAAATATCAGGGCTTACCGCCGGAAGCTAACCGCTGGCGCATCTTCAGTTCACAGGTCAGCCATTTCAGCATTCAGAAATCCGCCGCCCTGCTCGGGCTCGGCTATGACGCCGTGGTGCCTGTCGCCTGTGACGACAAATTCCGTATGGATATCAGCGCGCTGAAACAGGAAATCGAACGCTGTCACGCAGAAGGTTTGATCCCGATTGCCATTGTGGCCACAGCGGGTACCACCGATTTCGGTAGTATCGATCCGCTCAATGAAATCGCGGAAATCTGCCGCAAAGAGAAAATCTGGATGCATGCCGACGCCGCTTATGGCTGTGGTTTACTGGTTTCCCCGCAGCATCGCCAGCGCATCGAAGGGATTCATCTGGCCGATTCCGTGACCGTTGATTATCACAAATCCTTCTTCCAGCCAGTCAGTTGCAGTGCGTTTCTGGTCAACGATCACCGCCATCTGGAACACGTCACTCACCACGCGGAATACCTGAATCCGCTGAGCGCAAAACTGGAAGGCACACCGAATCTGGTCAACAAAAGCATCCAGACCACCAAACGTTTCGACGCCCTGAAAATGTGGCTGACGCTGCGCATCATGGGCCAGCAGGCACTGGGCGAATCCTTCGATGTGCTGCTGGAACGCGCCACCGAAACCCATCAGCTGATGGAACAAAACCCGAACATTGAAGTGTTGCACAAACCCGAACTGAGCACGCTGGTGTTCCGCTTTGTCCCGCGCATGTCAATGAGCAAGGAGCAAATTGACGCCATCAATGCCGACATCCGCAAAGCCATTTTCCGCGACGGCAGCGCCGTGATAGCCGGAACCAAAGTGCATCAGCGCCAGTACCTGAAATTCACCCTGCTCAATCCGACCACAACCAAGGAAGACGTCGCCGATGTGCTCAGCCTTATCACGCATTACGGCAAAGAACTGACCGCCGCCGCGCTGAGCGCCGCGAAGAACCGCTAACAGGAGTTGCACCATGAGCCTTAATTCCCCTGAACTGAATGCAGATAAACAGACCTACGATTTTATCGCGATTGGCATCGGCCCGTTCAACCTCGGCCTGGCCTGTCTGACGGAACCGGTAAAAGCGCTGAATGGCCTGTTTTTAGATCAAAATGACGGCTTTGACTGGCACACCGGCATGATGCTGGAAAGCGCCCATTTGCAGACGCCGTTTATGGCCGATCTGGTGACGCTGGCTGATCCGACCAGCCCTTACAGTTTCCTCAACTACCTGAAGCAGCAAGGAAAACTGTATTCTTTTTACATCCGTGAAAATTTCTTCATGATGCGCAAAGAGTTCAACCAGTATTGCCAGTGGGTTTGTGAGCAGCTGAGCAGCCTGCAATTTTCCACACGCGTGGAACTGGTGACCTGGGACGCACAAACCGAATGCTATCTGGTGCAGGCGCGTCCGACCCGGGGCGGAGATAAACAGATTTACCGCGCCAAACGACTGGTGCTGGGCACCGGTCCGTCGCCGTGGCTACCAGCGTGTGCCCGTGAAGCAGGCAGTAACGTTCACCATTCCAGCGCCTATCTGCCGAACAAAGAGCGGATGCAGCGTTCGAAATCCATCACCGTAGTCGGCAGCGGCCAGAGTGCGGCGGAAATTTATTACGACCTGCTTTCAGAAATCGACAAGTACGATTATCACCTGACCTGGGTGACCCGCGCGCCGCGTTTCTATCCGCTGGAATACAGCAAACTGACGCTGGAAATGACCTCGCCGGAGTACATCGATTACTTCCATGCCCTGCCTATGAGTAAGCGCGATCAGCTGAACCGCGAGCAAAAAGGCTTGTACAAAGGCATCAACATCAGCCTGATCAACGATATCTACGACCTGATGTACACCAAACGCCTGGATGGCCCGCTGAATGTCGATCTCTACACGCATTCGGAGCTGACCGCACTGACGGGTAACCGCAAAGGCGAGCTGGAGATGACGCTGCTTCACCACGAACAGCAGCAGGAATATCGCCACCAGACGGAATCCGTGGTGCTCGCAACCGGTTACGGTTATCAGCCGCCGCAGTTTATCGAAGGCATCTACAACCGCATTCAGTGGGATGACGCCGGGCGCTACGCCGTCAACCGCAATTACAGCATCGACGCCCATAACCAGATTTTTGTCCAGAACGCCGAACTGCATACCCACGGTTTTGTCACGCCGGATCTGGGCATGGCGTGTTACCGCAACAGTTCCATTATTCGCGAAATGCTCGGCGAGGAAATTTATCCGGTGGAAAAATCCATCGCCTTCCAGACTTTCTGCGCCCGCAGCCTTGCAGACCGATAACGGAGAATTAACCCATGTCTGAATTGACTCCCGCGCCCCTGTTCACCTGCCCGCGTGACGCAGGGCAGCTGACATTACGCCCGCTGCATCTGGCAAAAGACGCCGCCATCCTGCATGCGTGGATGACGCAGCCTTACGCGCATTTCTGGGGAATGCAGAACAGCAGCGTGGCCGACGTTGATGTTTTCTACCGCGACCTGACTGCCGGAACACCGCTGGCCGCGCTGATGGGCGAAATCAACGGACAGCCGCGTTTTCTCATCGAATGCTATCCGGTGCAGGACGATCCATTACGCGATCACTACGACGTTCAGCCCGGCGATATGGGCATGCATATTTTGCTGTCTCCGGCGGATAAACCCGTTTCCGGTTTCAGCTGGCAGGTCTTTTCAGCCGTGATGGAATATCTGTTCAGCCAGCCGGACGTGAAACGCGTGGTGGTTGAGCCGGACGTGCGTAACGAAAAGATCCACAAACTGAATAAGCGCGCAGGTTTCCGCTATCAGAAACAAATTCAACTGACTCATAAAACCGCCTGGCTGGCTTTCTGCCAGCGCGAAGATTTTTTGCAGGCCCGCCAGAAGGAAAAAAACACCATGACTTCATCTCAGCTGCAATCCGGCCAGCATCTGCAACCGGAAATTTGGGCGAAAGCCAATGCCCTGCTGTTACGCAAATGCCTGTCAGAGCTGACGCATGAACGCCTGCTGGCGCCGGTCGCGCTGCAAAACAACGGCACCTGGACCGACTATCAGCTGGCCGTTCCGGCTTCTGAAGTTGAATACCGTTTCCGTGCGCGCCAGTTACCGCTAAACGACTGGATGATTGACCTCGACAGCATTCAGCGTCTGGATAACTTCACGCCACAACCGCCGGACGCGTTGAAATTCATCATTGAATTTGCGGATCAGATCGGCATTTCGCAGGCGATGTTGCCGACCTACATGGAAGAAATCAGCAGCACGCTTTACAGCAGCGCATATAAGCTGGCGAACAATCACACGACAGCAAAACAACTCTCGGAAGCCGATTTCCAGACCGTGGAAACCAGCATGACCGAAGGCCATCCGAGCTTTATCGCCAACAATGGCCGCATCGGTTTTGATGCCGGTGACTACGTGCGTTATGCGCCGGAAGCGGCAAATCCGCTGCAACTGGTCTGGGTCGCGGTGCATCACGACAAAGCTCATTTCGCCAGCGTGGAAGGTTTGCCGTACGAAAAACTGATCGCCGAAGAACTGGGCGATGCGCAGATTTGCGCGTTCACGCAGCGTCTGGTCGATAATGGTGTGGATCCGAAAAACTACTACTTCATGCCGGTTCATCCGTGGCAATGGCAGAATAAATTACTGACGGTATTTGCGCCGGACATCGCCCGCCAGTTCCTGATTTATCTCGGTGAGGGCGAGGACAACTATCTCGCACAGCAGTCCATCCGCACCTTCTATAATGCCAGCCGCCCGAAAGCCCGCTATGTGAAAACTGCGCTGTCCATACTGAATATGGGCTTCATGCGCGGACTTTCACCGTATTACATGGCGACCACGCCGGGCATCAACGAATGGCTGGCGGAGCTGGTCGAAAACGATTCCTACCTGCAATCCACCGGTTTCAGCATTCTTCAGGAAGTGGCTTCACTGGGTTATCACAACCACTATTTCGAAGAGGCGATTAAGGGCGACAGTGCGTATAAAAAAATGTTTGCCGCACTGTGGCGTCAGAACCCGGTGGCTCAGTTGCAGCCGAATCAGCGCCTGATGACCATGGCCGCGCTTTTACATACCGACAAACACGGTGACGCCCTGATTGTTGAGATGATCAAATCCTCAGGCCTGGCGACTGGCGACTGGCTCAAGCGTTACATGCACGCCTACCTCAGCCCGTTGTTGCACTGTTTTTATCAGTACGATCTGGTGTTTATGCCGCACGGCGAAAACCTGATCCTGCGTTTCGAAAACAACATCCCGGTTAACGCGTTTATGAAAGATATCGCGGAAGAAATTGCCGTGATGAATCCGGATGCTCATCTGCCCGAAAAAGCCAAACGACTGGCGGTCGACGTGCCGGAAGAGCTGAAAATCCTGTCGATCTTCACCGACGTGTTTGCCGGTGTGTTCCGCTTTATCGCCCGCATTCTGGAAGAAAACGGCAATTATCCGGCCGGGCAGTTCTGGCAGGTGGTGGCGGAAGTCGTCCGCGATTACCAGATTCAGTATCCGGAGCTGGCAGAGAAGTTTGCCCGTTACGACATGTTTGGCGCGGAGTTCACGCATTCCTGCCTCAACCGTCTGCAACTGGCGAATAACCAGCAGATGATCAATCTGTCGGATCCGGCGCAAAACCTCAAGTTTGCCGGGACGCTGGAAAACCCGATTGCGGCCTACGCGAATAAATACTGAGTCCCGCACTTAACACGTTTTTTAGCGCGGCCTGAGAGGGTCGCGCTTTTCTGATTTTGAGCAATGGAGAAGTATTGTTATGTCGTCCGTTTCTGAACCCGCCTCTCAGCTGAGCTGGCGTCAGTGGCTGTTTCCGCTGTCGCTGGTGATGTTCGAATTCGCCACTTATATTGCCCACGATATGATTCAGCCGGGTATGTTGCAGGTGATCAGCGACTTCAGCGCCAGCGCCGGTTGGGTTTCCACCTCGCTGACCGCCTATTTGTGTGGCGGAATTCTTCTGCAATGGCTGCTCGGGCCGCTCTCTGACCGGCTGGGGCGCAGGCCGGTTTTGCTGGCGGGCGTGGCCTTTTTTACCGTCACCTGCTTTCTCACGGTATTCACGCAAAGCATCGAACAATTTATCCTGATGCGTTTTTTGCAGGGCATGAGCCTGTGCTTTATCGGCGCGGTGGGTTACGCCGCCATTCAGGAAGCGTTCAGCGAAGCCCTGAGCGTAAAGCTGATGGCGCTGATGGCCAATATCACGCTGATTGCGCCACTGCTCGGGCCGCTGGCGGGCGCGGCGTTCATTCACTACGCGCCGTGGAAAGCGATGTTTGCGCTGTTTGCGCTGATCTCCGCGCTGTCATTCTGGGGCCTGTGGCGCAGCATGCCGGAAACGGCGTCGGGTCGTGACGGGCGTTTCTCGATGCGCCGCTTGCTGGCAGATTACCGCGAGGTGTTCACCAATGCTGGCGTGGTCACCGGCTCGTTATCGATCGGGCTGATCACGTTGCCGCTGCTGGCCTGGGTTGCGCAGTCGCCGGTACTGCTGATTCAGGACGCCGGAATGACGCCGTTACAATACGGCTGGTTACAGGTTCCGGTATTCACCGGGCTTATCATCGGCAACGTTGTACTGAGTAAACTCAGCGGCAAAGTAAATATCCGCACGCCGGTCTGGCTGGGGATTTTGCCGATTGTTCTCGGGCTTTGCATCAGCGCTTATGCGGCGCTGTTTATGGTTCATGCCTGGTACTGGATAACGGCGGGGCTGAGCTTGTATGCGCTGGGTTCAGGGCTGGTCAATGCCGGGCTTTACCGGCTGACGCTGTTCTCCAGCCCGACAGGGAAAGGCACTGTGGCGGCGGCGCTCGGGCTGATCACCATTGTGGTTTTCGCGACAGGGATTGAACTGGCAAAACAGCTTTATTTCGCGCAGGGCTACGGCATTTTCATGCTGGCCGGTTTGCTGTTCGGTACGGCGGGAACACTGCTGATTGTGCTGTTTCTGAAACGCGCTATAAAAGCGGGATAACAAATGCAAAAGAGGCTGAGTTTTACGCTCAGCCTCTTTGCTTAATACGATGTTTAGCGCTTACTTTTTCGGGTAAAGCTCTTTGCGGGAATACGGCTCCGGTTCACCCGGTTTACGCGTTTTCAGCAATTTGAGGATCCAGGTGTATTGCTCAGGATTCGGCCCGACCAGCAATTCCACCTCTTCATTCATACGGCGCGCAATCTGGATATCGTCTGCCGTCGCCAAATCATCCATCGGTGGCCGCACAAAAATGTCCAGACGCTGCTCTTTGCCGTTATACACCGGGAAAAGCGGCACAATCTGCGCACGGCAGACTTTCATCAGACGGCCCACGGCAGGCAATGTCGCCTTGTAGGTTCCAAAGAAATCAACGAATTCGCTGTGTTCCGCACCGTGATCCTGATCCGGCAGATAATATCCCCAGTAGCCCTGACGCACGGAGCTGATGAACGGTTTGATCCCGTCATTTCGGGCATGTAAACGCCCGCCATAGCGGCGACGCACGCTGTTCCACAGATAATCCGTCAGCGGGTTTTTCTGGTTATGGAACATGGCTGCCATCGGCTGACCACTGGCCGCCATGAGCATTGCCGGGATATCCACAGCCCAGCCGTGTGGCACCAAAAAAATCACATTTTTGCCGTCGCGCTGCATCTGGTCGACAATTTCTTTGCCGTGCCAGTGGATGCGCTGCGTGATTTTTTTGGGGTCACGGAGTGCCAGCTCCGCCATCATCACCATCGACTGCGGCGCGGTGGCAAACATTTCGTCAATGATATGTTCGCGCTCCGCTTCCGGGGTTTCGGGCAGGCAATACAACAGGTTGATTTGCGCGCGACGACGTGCGCCTTTGGCAAATTTTCCGGCCAGACGGCCCAGACTGCCTAAAACAGGGTCGCGCACTTTCGCGGGCAGATAAGCCATACCGGCCATCGCTCCGACGCCCAGCCAGACGCCCCAGTAACGCGGATGGTAAAAGGCTTTCTGAAATTGCGGAATAAATTCTACGGATGATCGTTTTTCTTTTTCTGGCTGCATGCTCAGGCTCTTATATCAAATTCTGGCGTAATGATAAGTGTAGTGATTTATTTTGCAATAAATCACTACACCGAAACATCAGCCCCTGAACAATCAGTCCAGCTTCAGTTGCGGAACAACCTGGCGGACCGTGGCCAGATAAGTACTACGATCTTTACCTGTCAGCCCTTCGGTACGAGGCAATTTGGCGGTCAGAGGATTGACGGCCAGCTGGTTAATCCACATTTCGAAATGCAGGTGCGGGCCGGTTGAACGGCCTGTGTTGCCGGAAAGCGCAATGCGGTCACCACGCTTCACTTTCTGCCCCGGTTTCACAAGGATTTTGCGCAAATGCATGTAGCGGGTCATGTACTGACGGCCATGACGGATAGCGACATAGTTGCCCGCAGCCCCACCATTTTTAGCCATAACGACTTCGCCATCGCCCACCGCAAGCACTGGCGTACCGACCGGCACTGCGAAATCGACACCACGGTGTGGCGCCACGCGGCCAGTCACCGGGTTAAGGCGACGTGGGTTAAAGTTTGAAGAAACGCGGTATTGTTTTCCGGTCGGGAAGCGCAGGAAACCTTTCGCCAGCCCGCTGCCGGTGCGGTCGTAGAATTTTCCGTCCTCTGCACGGACGGCGTAATAATCTTTACCACCGGAGCGCATATGCACGGCCTGCAATTCGCTTTGCTCGCTTTTCCCATCCAGCACTTCGTGAGACATCAGCACCGCGAAATCATCGCCTTTTTGCAATTTACGAAAATCGAGTTGCCACTGTAATGCTTTGATCACCGCACTGACTTCACCGCTGGTTAACCCTGCCGCTTTGGCACTGGTCACGAAACTGCCGTTCAGCGTGCCCTTCATGACCGAGTCTTTCCACTCACCTTTGAGGGTTTCGAGTGAAGATTTGAAGGTATTGCCGGAGCGGTCAAACGTGTACGTTTCACGGCGGGATTTCTCCCACGTCAGGCGCTGTAAATCGCCCGCGTCGTTTAACGTCCATGACAGTTGCTGACCAATCTTCAGGTTGCGTAAATCACGGTTAGCATCCGAAAGCGCAGCAATTTCCGACATATCAATGCCGTACTGATTCAGAATGCTGCTGAGGGTATCGCCGGTAGAAACCACGTATTCATGAACGCCCGCTTCGTTCGCGGTTTTATCGTCCAGATCGTCCTGAGGGATATCATCGTCAGCCGGAGGCGACTGATCGATAGGCTCACTGGCTTCGGGAAGCAGTGAACGAAGTTGCTGGTTGTCTAACGTGATGTTTTTAACCAACGGTTTGGTATCGGAAAGGTCATTGTCCGGGTGATAGGCTAACGGTTTCCAGACGGCGACGGCCAGTGTGACGACGGTCAGCGACCCCAGCATAATGCGGTGGGGCCGTGGAAGGTTGCTATACGCCAGAGCGATAGAACGGGCTATCAGCTGCACTTAAATTCTGTCCTTTTAGCTTACTTCAGGCAGCTCAAATACTGGTTCGTCAGCTGTGACAGAAAGTTCACGTAGCTGTCCGCACCCAATACAATGCCGCTCCCCAGCGGATCCAATGTGCCCATACGCACTGTTGTTCCCTGGGCAACAGCCGTTATAACGGCTGGCCTGAATTGTGGCTCAGCAAAAATGCAGGTCGCTTTTTGCTCAACCAACTGTGTTCGAATGAGATGTAAACGCTGTGCGCCAGGTTGTATTTCGGGATTGATCGTGAAGTGACCAAGTGGCGAAAGGCCGAAGTGTTTTTCAAAGTAGCCATAGGCATCGTGAAAAACAAAATATCCCTTACCCTGAACAGGTTGCAGAATACTACCAAGGTTTTTGTCAGCTTTTGTCAAGCTCTCTTCAAAATGCGACAAATTTGCATCTAATTGTTGCTTTTTCTGCGGAACCAGCGCTACGAGCTTGTTATGAATGACAATCGCGGTCTCGCGTGCGATTTCCGGCGACAGCCAGACGTGCATATTGTATTCGCCATGATGATGATCGCCATCGTCGTGACCGTGGTCATGCTCATCATCATCGCTGCCTTTTATCAGCAACGGTTTTACCGCGGGCAGCATCGCAATTTCTACCTGACGGTTCGGCGACAGTTGCGCAGCCGATTTCGTCATGAAGGCTTCCATTTCCGGCCCCACCCACACCACCAGATCGGCGCTGCGCATACGCGCAATATCCGAAGGACGCAGCGCAAAATCATGCGGTGATGCTCCGTCCGGCAGCAAAACTTCAGTCGGCATAACACCATCGGCAATCGCTGAAGCGATAAAACCCAGCGGGCGAACAGAAGCCAAAACGACGGCCTGTGTGTTGAAAACCACACCGGAACTCAATATTGCGGCGGCCAGTAACATCCGTTTAACGCTTTTTTTCTGTATCATGCGGGGTGAACTCATCTTCGTGTTGGGGGAAAACTGGTTATTTTTCGCGAAACGCAATATTATAACATCCGATTTGTTCTGCAAGACCCTATGACATGCCCACATTAGCTACGCTTCAAAATATCTCGGTTACTTTCGGTACACGCCGCGTGTTGTCCAACATCTCGCTGAGCCTGCAACCGGGGAAAATACTGACCCTGCTTGGCCCGAATGGTGCCGGGAAATCAACGTTAGTGCGCGTTGTGCTTGGCCTGATTGCGCCAACCGAAGGCACGATGACGTGCGAGCCGGGCTTACGCATCGGCTATGTTCCGCAAAAAATTCATCTTGACCCGACGATGCCGCTGACCGTCAGTCGTTTTATGCGCCTGAAACCCGGCGTGAAAAAAAGCGATATTTTGCCTGCGCTGAAACGCGTTCAGGCGGCGCATCTTCTCGATCAGCCGATGCAAAAATTATCCGGCGGTGAAAACCAGCGCGTTTTACTGGCGCGCGCGCTTCTCAACGGCCCGCAACTTCTGGTGCTCGATGAACCGACGCAAGGCGTAGACGTCAACGGCCAGGTTGCGCTGTACAACCTTATCGACAACCTGCGCTGTGAGCTCGGTTGCGCCGTGCTGATGGTGTCGCACGACCTGCATCTGGTGATGGCGAAAACCGACGAAGTGTTGTGCCTGAATCAGCATATTTGCTGTTCCGGCTCACCGGAAGTCGTGTCCACACACCCTGAATTTATTGCCATGTTTGGCAACCGGGGAGCAGAACAGCTGGCCATTTACCGTCATAACCATAATCATCGCCACGATTTAAAAGGGAAGATTATTTTGCGCAACACCGGAGGCCGTGACGCATGATCGCGCTGTTATTACCCGGCTGGATCGCCGGTGTTTTGCTGGCGATTGCCGCCGGTCCGCTGGGCTCTTTTGTCGTCTGGCGCCGTATGTCCTATTTCGGCGATACACTGGCTCACGCGTCCCTGCTCGGCGTCGCGTTCGGCCTGCTGCTCAACGTCAATCCGTTTTACACCGTCATTGCCGTGACATTATTGCTGGCAGTTTTGCTGGTAGCGCTGGAGCGCAAACCGCATCTGGCCGTCGATACCCTGCTGGGGATTATGGCGCACAGCGCATTATCGCTCGGTCTGGTGGTGGTCAGCCTGATGTCCGGCGTTCGCGTGGATCTGATGGCGTATCTGTTCGGTGATTTGCTGTCGGTGACCTACAGCGATATCTGGATGATTGCCGTCGGTGTTACTATCGTGATTGCGGTACTTTGCTGGCAATGGCGGGCGTTACTTTCGATGACCATCAGCCCGGAACTGGCGCACGTCGACGGTGTAAACCTGCAACGTTCGCGGATCATCCTGATGCTGGTCACGGCGCTGACTATTGGTCTGGCGATGAAATTTGTCGGGGCGCTGATCATCACATCGCTGCTGATTATTCCTGCCGCCACGGCGCGACGCTTTGCGAAAACACCTGAACAGATGGCGACCGTGGCAATTGCGATTGGCATTATCGCCGTCACAGCCGGTCTGACGTTTTCAGCATTCTACGACACACCGGCGGGCCCGTCCGTTGTGCTTTCCGCTGCGGTGCTGTTTATGCTCAGTCTCGGCAAAAAGCAGATTGCCTGACGGCAATATCACTAAAGAAACACCTGTAAAAACGGACGCCCTGAGCGTCCGTTTTCGTTTCTACCTGTTCTATTCTTTTTGCGCCCTCGCAGCCTGCCTCGACTGGCGCCAGTGCAGCACCGGCGATACCGTCAGCCCGTGGATAACCACGCTGGCGACGATCACCGTAAACGCAATATTGGTCATGTAATTAGCGTCCGCGCCGTGCAGCCCGTGCGTCCAGGCATAAGCAATGTAGTTCATACTGCCAATCCCGCGAATGCCAAACCAACCAATCATTAGCCTTCGTCCGTGCGGCACGCGGATGCCCATTGTCGTGAGATATACGGCAAGCGGGCGGATAACGATAAATAAAATGGCGGCGATCAGCAGCCCCATCGGCTCCCAGTGTTCGGCCAGCGTTATCCCCAGCACCATCACAATCCCGGCGGCAAAAATTCGCTCAATGGTATCCCCGAAGGACAACGCATCGCCGACCATCAGCCCGATAGAGTTTCGCGGCATTTCCGCCTGCATACTGTGGCGCTGATGAGGGTTTACCATCCCTTCTGCGGGCGGTGGCCGCCGCCCTTCTTCCAGATCTTCCGGCGGATGCAGCGATACCACACGCACCTCAGCACTGCGCAACCCGACGCCCGCCGCAAAAGCCGCCAGAAAGCCCGATGCATCGAGGCTTTGCGCGGCGGCATAACTCAGCGCAATCAGCGACAGCGCCAGAAAATCACTCGGCGCAACCGACCGCTGTTTGCTGTGAAACCGCGTAGCGATCAGCCCGACCCCTTTCCCCATCGCGAAACCAATCCCCAGCCCGCCGAGCAGTGCCCAAACAACATCTCGCCACGCCCAGTGCCAGATGGCCTCCGACGACAACCCTTCGTGCGCGGTAAACAACATCAAAGCCAGCATCAGAACAGGCAGCGCCGAGCCGTCGTTCATCCCCGCTTCGCTCGACAGCGCAACCCGAAGGCCGTCATCGTCATTCGCATCATTGACCGCAATCATGCTCGCCAGAACGGGATCCGTGGGTGCGATAATCGCACCCAAAGCCAGCGCCAGCGGCCAGGAAAGGCCGGTGATGTAATGTGTCATCACGGTAACGCACAGCACCGTCAGCAGCATCGCGGGAAACGCCAGCACCGCGCCGACACGCCAGCTTTGCGAACGGAAAGGCAACCTGAGCTTGAGGCCGGTAATAAAGAGCGAAGCAGCCATCGCGATTTCGGTAAAACGCGCAGTCAGCGTTGAATACGCCACCAGATCAACGTGCAGTAAATCCAGAACCCAGGGGCCGCACACCACACCTGCAGCAAGATACAATCCAAAAGTCGTCACCGGCCCGCGGGAAATCCATCCCGACGCCAGAGACATAATTAACAACAATCCGCCCACTGCGGCGGTCCATCCCAGAAAACCCATGTATCGTCCTTTTAAAATGCCATCGTCTAAGCGTAGTACATCGCGAAACTCAGACGTTTTCGGGCACAAAAGGCGCGGCAAGGTCATTAACCGTGCGCTAGACTATTTGTCTGTTTTGACTCTCTTCTCTGCTCTATATTTTAAATATCGAAGGTAATAAATTGATTAAATACAGCGTGCTATACCCAAACATCAAAAACGGAACCTTTGATCATGACTATTACCGTGACGTGCATTTGCCGCTGATTAAAAGCCGCATGGGAGCGTTTTGCCATTCCTATGCCATCGACAAAATCCCTGAAAATGCCCCGGCCGATGCTCCGTTTATCGCGGCATGCCATATTTACTGCAATTCAATGGAAGATTTTGAGCAAGGCATGAAAGATAACGCCGCTGACTTTGTGGCAGACGTGGCCAACTTCACCAATATCGAACCCGTTAAGATGATTTTTGAGGTTGTTGTCTGAACAATTTGCTCAACGCATAAATAAAAAAGGCGATAAACCTCAGCAGGTCTATCGCCTTTTTTAACGGGCTTTTAGCGCCCTTTTACTCCCGCCTGAAAACTTATTTACTCAGTAATCTTTTAATCGGCGTGCTCGGTTCACGCTTAATGGTATGCAGAAATACCTGCGCTTTATCGTTCACCGCATATTCTGCTGTCACACCAAAATCCTGCACCATCGCCCATTTTTCGAACAGGGCTTCATCGCTTTCTCGCATGAACCACAACATTCTCACCGCCGTCACTGCCACCTGAGGAATTTGCGTCACTGTGCCGTTAATCCACTTATTTAATGTACTGCGGGGCAAGCCAAGCAGGATACACAACGCCGGCTGATCGATATTCAACCGCTGAACGTAATCCAAAAACTCATTTGCGTTATCTGCCATAGCCTTATCTCCAATTTCTTAAGCCCGACACATTGTACAAGAATCCCGTAGGGATTTCATTACGTCGCTATCCGCTACCAAAAATCCGAGTTTTTACCTCTTTAGAGGCATAAAACAGTGTCTGTTAGCTACAAATAATCGCGCTAAGTGAAACAATTTCATGTAGCGGTTTAACTTTACGTTTCTTGACATAAGTCAAATGACCGTGAATGTGTGAAACAAGTCACATTCATCGTATGTATGATTTTCGTAAGGGGACAGAAATGTCGTCCTGCTGGTGCATTTATTTGTCGCTATTAGATACTTATTTCAATGTCGGAAAAAACTCATGAAAGCTCAGGTAACAGACCGTAATACTCAGATCGTTAATGCTTACATCGCAGGGAATCATAACAAATCGGAATTGGCGCGTTATTTCGGAGTATCGGCTTCGACCATTCGCCGTGTTTTAATGGCGGTCACTGTTGCGGCTATGGCAGTCGCTGCGGCTCCTGTTTCGGCTTCTGATGTTGACGTACAAAAACCTCAAGCAGCAGCACCTACCAGCGTCCCTTCTCAGACGGAATTGAAAGTTCGTTTCGATGCTTTGAAAGCAGCACAAACCCATGAAAAATCACAGGATAATTCGCTATCTTCCCTTCAGCATGATGTTAACTGGTCTAACAACAAGATTGATAATAACCACCATGCCATCATGGTTGCGCAAGTAGATATTGACAATAATGCTGCTAAAAACGTTGAACAGGACGCTGCGATTCAAACAGCTCAGACGACTGCAACACATGCCAGTATTAATGCTACCGCAGCGCTTAAAGGCAACTTTGTCCAATCCGGGTTGATTAAGGCCAATCAGGATGCAATTGCCGATAACCGCAAAGACATCGACGATAACGCAGGTTTGATCCGTGCAACCGCCCAAGGCGTTAACCAGAACAAAGACGACATCGCTGCCAACAAGGCGGCACAGGCTACTGTCAACCAGAGGCTGGCAAACCAGATTACGGACAATACGCACAACATTGCGGATACCAACAGTGCTGTGAAAAATCTGTCGTCTCAGGTTGATACCGACCACGTTGTGACCGTCGCATTGGGCAACGAAGCAAACCAAAACAAGCTGGATATTGCGTCAAATAAAAATGCAATTGCAGGTAAAGTTGATCAGTCGCTTTACGCTAATGACAAAAAACGCCAACTGGGCACTGATACTGACCAGGATCACGGTATTCAGCAGGCTCAAAATGCCGCGGATAAAGCACAGCAAACTGCCAATCAGAAAGTCGATCAAAAACTTTACGCTCACGACAAAGTACGCCAGTTAGGCACGGACACCGAGCAGGATAAAGCCACACAAGCCGCACAGGAAAGTATTGATGGCGCAAACGCCCGTGAAAATATCCGCCAGTCGGATCGCATTCAGGGAATGCTTGCCGCGCACGATGCCGCTCAGACCAAAGCGATAGTCCAGGCATCTATCCCGGTCGTTCAGCAAGACAGCAACACCCGTCTCACCCAAATGAATGCTGCCGCTACCAACGCCGCAGTGCATTCCCTGATAACCCAGCAAACGGCCGATCATCAAACCATCGAAAAGCTTACCGCAACCCCGGCTCAGCAGCCGGTCGTTCAGCAAGAAGTCCGCTCTGCATATTACGATGCACAAATTACCTCCCTCAATATTGAGGCTGAGCAGAATCATGCCGAAGTGTTGTCAGAATCTCATGCGCGCTATCAGGCAGATAAACAGGTTCTTTCGGAATCTGAGTCCTACACCAATCAGAAATTCAGTTCATTGAAATCTGAGGTTGATGACAACAAAAAAGAAGCCGCTGCAGGCTCTGCCTCCGCGATGGCTCAGGCCAATATCCCTCAGGTTCAGGAATCCCAGCAGTTTGCCGTCGGTGCAGGCATCGGGGGTTACGATTCCGAAAATGCGCTTTCCGTCGGCGCTTCCTTCCACGCCGGGCACGCCACTATCGTCAAAATGACCGTTTCCGACGACTCACAGGACAATGTCGGTTACGGCGCAGGTGTGAGCGTGGGCTGGTAATAAAATCATTATCCGTGGCTGGCAAAAGTCAGCCACGGCATACAACTGAACGAATTTAACGGGCATTTTATGAAAAAAATTTTTATCGCCACGACGCTGGTTTTGCTCGCCGGTTGTTCATCTCAGGCATCCCGGATGGCGGATTGCCAGGCGCAGGGAATATCCAAAGACGCGTGTTATATCGCTGAGCAAAACCGCCAGACGGCGGTTCAGAATACGGCAATGAAGCAGGCAATGGAAAATGCGGCAAAGCAATATGCGCAGACGGCCAAACGCGTCGTGCATGTCCGAATCAAAGGTATTGATATCAAAATCTTTCCCGCAGATAAGCAGGGATACATCGAAAGCACGGCAGCAGCACTGGATGAAGATAACGCGGATGCTCAGGTTTACCGCAAAGGCATTTTTACGGCGATCTACTACAAGCGCACACATAAAGTGGTGCTGATGCGTGACGGGCAGATTTACGGCAGGACGACAGTATGAAAAAACACCATACCGATCAGTTCAAACATTTACCCCCGGAGCAGCAATACACCTGCCTGAAAATGTTACAGCGGGTTGAGGAAACACCCCTGTCTGACGGTGTCACCGGCGTGGCTGTATCAGTAATGATGCGAGACGGCCACACCGCGACGCTCAGTAAATTCATCGCGAAACCCGATGAAGTCGCGGTGCTGGTGAGCTGGGAACCGGTGAACTAAGGAGCCCCGGAACAATGAAAGCCCTCATAAAATACCTGATTACGGCAGCCCTCCTCACGGGCAGTGTTCAGGCACAAACCGTTCAGGTCATCGAGGATAACCGCGAGAATATGCATAACGCTAAAGCGTTGCACAATATCGCTATTGCTTCTGTACATGGCATTCAATGACCCATCGCATAGAATTTGCGTTATGTATCGCACTAAATGCACAAGAAAATTCCTAACAACTCAAAATTCTATCCGGAAATATCCACCATGAAGAAAATTTTACTGGTAACCATGTTGTCCTTATCTGGTGGCCTGCACGCAGCTGAATACATCAACAGTGGCGCACCTTGGGATTATGTTTACTGTGGTGAGAAAGACGGAAAATCCTTCTACGGAAGTTGCTCAACAGCTGGACGCTCTGTCGAAATTCATAAAGTCAGAGATACTGTTATCAAGTTTGTATTCAAACAAGATGGTGCCGCATACGGTCAGGGTAATTGGTTCTTCGCAAAGCAGGACGGCAAAGACAAAAACACCTATCACGTGGTTAATCTGCGAACGAGTGCGAATGATGATGGCATGGTCGGAACGGTTGTTTTTTATGGTGACGAGCAAGTGATTTTCAAAACATGGAAAGCGTCAGCACCGAACGACCTCGAAAACATGACTCAGGAAACCTTCTTCCTGACTTACGCAGGAGAATAAATGAAAAATATTGAACAGACTCCAGTTTTATAGATTCCACGTCGCGACACCAAAGAAAAAGCCATACAGCAACTTGAGAATGTTACGGCATGGCTTTGATGGTGAAATCAGTCTTGGTTCTTCATTCTGAGCACATACCAACGGCAAAGCAGAATAACCAACACCCCACCAACCGCTGACACGCACACCGCTGTGTTCTGGTATGCATCAAGAATGCCTTCAGCATCATACACACCAAAGAAGCCCGCATAAGCCCGTATAGTGTTCTCAGTGATAAAATTATCTATCACCTGAGTGAACAGAACGGTCAGGATTATGAACGCCAGCACGTACCCCACAGCCAGCAGAAACCGCACAAGCCATTTAGTCACTATGAAACCTTCATGATTCCGTGCGCCTTCAGGGATGAGCCAGGAATTGTAATCATAGATGTTGCCATGAGCGCGGCGCGTAGGTAATCGAACTCTGCAAGTGACGTCATTGTGATACAGCCCTCACTTAAACCCAATGGCCCAATTGGATGAAGCCGGAAATTTCCACGCTTCACGCCCTCTATGAAAGTCTCATCATTGATTTTTCCGTCATCGCGGTACAGGGAAAACCAATCTTCACGCGCAGCCCCATAGATATATTTCAACGCAGCCATTCGAACGGCACCAAGACGCCCGCCAGACTCACGGCTTACGATGTAATAACGCCCCACGGGTAACGCCCCGCTCATTGCAACGTTTGTTAATGTCGGATTGTTGCGACCAGCAAAGCGACCGGAAAAGGCGGGGAAATTGCCAACACCTGCACAGCTTAAGATTGATGTTTCCATTCCGTTCAGCACAAAGCTACATGTCAGCGGCATTTTAGGCTGTCACCCTTTCATTCCATGCGTCAGTGAACTGAACATTCCCATCAAGGTATTTCCACGTGATTTTTTCATAGCGCAATTCCACGCTTTCATTGTGGTTGTGCTTTTCAAAGGCTGGATTTTTGATGTTGTGCATCAGAGGGCAAACAGAGACAACTTTCACGGCCTCAAGCATCATGTTGAAATACTCAACTTCCTGACCCGCATCATTAATCTTGTACCATTTGAATTCTGCTGAATGAAGCGTCTGACCGGTTGCAACAGCTTTGTATAGGTACGGGCTTGAGCTATCGAATTCTTTTTCGAAACCTAAAGCGCCATGAATGCGTGTCCCGGTAATTTTGCCTGTGTTGCCATCAGTGGGAATGTGAAGAGAGTGACCGAAACCAAGAATTTCTATTGAACCTTCGCGACCGTTTACATCAACAGACCCTTTGATGTTAGCGCCGCCATCGTCTTTAAGAAACAGGTAAGCAGGGATTGCCATTTTTCAAATCTCCTTATTTATAGTGCGTATATTAAAACCACATAAATCTAACACCACAATGAAAATTCATAAATTTGGCTTATGGCAATATTAAACCTGGCAAAAGAAAAACCTCACCCAGGCCCATCAACAAATCTTTCTGATTTAAAACGGAAAAGGAACCCAACAATGTTCCGCTGATTGGCGTGCCCCGAGTCCGTAGACAAATCTGTCCTACTCTATAGAGACGCAAACAGGACGATGAGCAAAACCTATCTCCCCGGTTATCGCATTGCCCTAATTAATTGATGAGCCTGTTCAAAAATTTGCGTTTGTAACTCATGCCCTATGCGCAGACGATGGGGGCTCTTGCTCATCACAACCGCCGGATGTGGCGGAGGAGTAAATGTGGGATTTTTAAGCGGATTGTTCGCCCGTATTGCAGGCCAGAAACCAGAGCAAACTACGGAACAAACATCACCTCATGAGGAGTTAAAAATGGCAAAAGTACTGGTTCTTTATCATTCCATGTATGGTCATATTGAAACGATGGCGCAGAGTGTTGCTGAAGGCGCACGCAGCGTTCCCGGTGTTGAAGTTACGGTAAAACGCGTCCCTGAAACCATCCCGGAAGAGGCATTTAAAGCCGCAGGCGGGAAAACCGGCCAGACAGCAGAAGTCGCGTCACCGGCAGAACTTGCCGACTACGACGCCATTATCCTTGGCACCCCTACCCGTTTCGGTAATATGTCCAGCCAGATGCGTACCTTCCTCGACCAGACCGGTGGCTTATGGGCCAAAGGCGCACTGGCAGGCAAAGTCGCCAGCGTATTCAGCTCAACGGGGACCGGCGGCGGTCAGGAAATGACGATTGCCTCAACCTGGACTACCCTCGCCCACCACGGCATGATCATCGTCCCAATCGGTTACACCACCCCAGAATTATTCGATATTTCCCAGGTTCGCGGCGGCACACCTTACGGCGCAACCACAATAGCTGGCGGCGACGGCTCACGTCAGCCAAGCGCAGAAGAGTTGCGTATTGCCGTGCATCAGGGCAAACACGTTGCCACCATTACCCAGAAATTGTTCAGCTAACACGTAACTTCAGCAAAAGGCGCAAATCTTTGCGCCTTAAATTCCCAAAAAAAACGGCCCTTGCGGACCGTTTTGTCTTAAGCGGAGATTACGCCCGTTTCAGTTATTTACCCCGCGATGCAATGATGTTTTCGGCAACATTGCGCGGTGCCTCGGCATAGTGATTGAACTCCATGCTGTAGGTTGCACGACCTTGCGACATCGAGCGCAAAACGGTGGAGTAGCCGAACATCTCGGATAACGGCACTTCGGCTTTAATGATTTTACCGCCGCCGCCCGCAATCTCTTCCATGCCCTGAACCGTACCGCGACGGGAGGACAAATCGCCCATCACGCCACCGGCGTACTCTTCCGGAGTTTCCACTTCCACTTTCATCATCGGTTCGAGGATCACCGGATCCGCGCGTTTAGCCGCTTCTTTGAAACCAAAGATGGCCGCCATTTTGAACGCCATTTCCGAGGAGTCGACCTCGTGGTAAGAACCGAACGTCAGCGTGACTTTCACATCCACCACCGGATACCCGGCCAGAATGCCGTTGTTCAGCGCTTCCGTAACCCCTTTTTCAACCGCAGGGATATACTCACGCGGGACAACGCCCCCTTTGGTGGCATCGACAAACTCAAAGCCGGTGCCTGCCGGCAGCGGTTCGAGCGTGAAGACAACGTGCCCGTACTGGCCTTTACCACCGGACTGGCGCACAAATTTCCCTTCGACATCCTGCACGGTTTTGCGCACAGTTTCCCGATAGGTTACCTGCGGTTTACCGATGTTGGCTTCCACGCCGAACTCACGTTTCATGCGGTCAACGATAATTTCCAGATGCAACTCGCCCATCCCGGAAATGATCGTCTGGCCGGATTCCTCATCGGTGCGGATGCGGAACGACGGGTCTTCCGATGCCAGCCGTGACAGCGCGATCCCCATTTTTTCCTGGTCTGCCTTGGTCTTCGGTTCAATCGCCTGCGAAATCACCGGATCCGGGAATTCCATGCGCACCAGCGTAATAATGTCGCTCGGGTCGCACAGCGTTTCACCGGTGGTGACATCTTTCAGGCCCACACAGGCCGCGATATCACCGGCGCGGATTTCATCTATCTCGATGCGGTCATTGGCATGCATCTGCACGATACGCCCGATACGTTCTTTCTTGCCGCGCACAGGGTTATAGACGCTGTCACCTTTTTTCAGCACGCCGGAATAAACGCGGACAAACGTCAGCTGGCCGACATAGGGGTCAGTCATCAGTTTGAATGCCAGCGCCGAGAACTTCTCGTTATCGTCGGAATGACGGAACACTTCGTTGCCGTCTTCGTCCGTACCGGCAACCGGCGGAATATCCAGCGGCGACGGCATCAGTTCGACCACGGCGTCGAGCATGCGCTGAACACCTTTATTCTTAAACGCACTGCCGCACAGCATCGGCTGGATTTCACCGGCGATGGTGCGCAGACGCAGACCTTGGGTAATTTCATCCTCAGTCAGCGTGCCTTCTTCGAGATATTTATCCATCAGCTCATCATTGGCTTCCGCCGCCGCTGAGACCATTTTTTCGCGCCATTCTTCCGCAAGCTGCTGTAAACCGGCCGGGATCGGTTCATAGGTAAACGTCATACCCTGCGTCTCGTCATCCCACAGGATCGCGCGCATTTTGCGCAGATCGACCACGCCGGTGAAATGCTCTTCACTGCCAATCGGAATAACAATCGGTACCGGATTGGCTTTCAGGCGGTCAACCATCATCTGGCGGACGCGGAAGAAGTCTGCACCCTGACGGTCCATTTTGTTAACGAAGGCCAGACGCGGCACTTTGTATTTATTTGCCTGACGCCAGACGGTTTCAGACTGTGGCTGTACGCCGCCCACGGCGTCGTACACCATCACCGCACCGTCGAGCACACGCATGGAACGTTCCACTTCAATGGTGAAATCCACGTGCCCCGGGGTGTCGATAATGTTAATGCGATGCTCATCGAACGAGTGATCCATCCCGCGCCAGAAACAGGTCACCGCAGCGGACGTAATCGTAATGCCGCGTTCCTGTTCCTGAGCCATCCAGTCTGTGGTCGCACCGCCGTCATGCACTTCTCCCAGCTTATGGTTCATGCCGGTATAAAAAAGAATACGCTCGGTGGTGGTGGTTTTACCTGCGTCGATGTGTGCTGAGATACCGATATTGCGGTAGCGCTCGATTGGCGTTTTGCGAGCCATATAACGTCCTTACTGGTTGATGGCTAAGTTGGCGGAGAGTGATTTCACATCCCGTCACAAAGTTGAGTTAAGAAATAAAGTGACTACTAAAATTCTTAATGCGGAGAGTATACTACAATTGTACGTGTATAGTCGTACAATAATTTTATTCTATTGATGAAATCGGTCACAGGCCGTCGCGTTGTACAGCAGCAGACGGATAAGCTATATTGCGCGGCCGCGTTAACACACGTCTAAGTAAGGAAAGTCCGATGATAGCCAACCACCCTGAACGCGAGCAGATCCGTCTCGAAAATGTGCTGACTGCACTGGGAAATCCGCTACGTCTGGCGGTGATCCGCACCTTAGCGAAAGGCGGCGAACACCCGTGCGGCACCCTGTTGCAGGGCTTATCGAAATCGACGCTGACTCACCACTGGCGTGTGCTGCGCGACAGCGGCGTTATCTGGCAGCGCCCGGACGGACGCGCCAATTTACTGTCGCTGCGCCGTGATGATCTGGACGCACGCTTCCCCGGCCTGCTTGATTGCCTGCTCAGCGCCATCGAATCCGACGGCATTACCATTGAATCCACGCAAAAGCATATCTCCGGGCAACATCTTTAATCCCCGGCCAGCTGCTTTCGAACCAGCTGACAAAACGTACTTATTATAGACGATGCATGGCTGTCTTCCCGCCGGGCGAGATACAACGGCGCGCTGAGCTGCGTGCTGGCATCCAGCGGCAAAAACACCACGCCGTCGCCACCCAGCCGGGTCATGGACGCCGGAACAATCGATATTCCCAGCCCCGCGCCGACCAGACTCAGGCACGACGTCAGCCGTGGCGCTTCCTGCACGATATGCGGGCTGAATCCGGCGCGGACATACGCCGCGAGTATCGCATCATACAACCCCTGCCCGGCGCGACGACGGTAAAGTACAAACGGTTCATTGCTCAGTTCTTCGAGTTTTAGCGGCTTCGCGGAGGTTCGCGCGGCCAGACGGTGTCCGGCAGGAACGGCGACCCACATCGGCTCTTCCAGCACCTTTTCCATCTCCAGCTCCGGCATATCTTTGACCGGCATTCGCACAAACGCCACGTCGAGTTGCCCCGCCACCACCGCCTCCAGCAACTCGCCGCTGCCGCTTTCCTCAAGCTGCGTGCTGACCGACGGATAAATCTCGCGATACCGGCGCAGCAGCGCAGGCACAAAAGTATGCAGCGCTGCGGAGCTTGTGAATCCAATCCGGATGCGCCCCTGTTCGCCCTGTGCCGCACGGCGCATTGCCGCATTCAGTTGCTCGGCACGTGCCAGGACGGCGCGCGCTTCCTGCAACAGCACTTCACCGGCTTCGGTCGGGATCACCCCGCGCGGCAGACGCTGCAATAAAATCACGCCAAAATCCTGCTCCAGCCCCTGCAACAGGCGGGTCAGCGGAGGCTGCTGGATAAATAACAGTTCAGCCGCGCGGGTAATACTCCCGGCTTCCACCACGGTGACAAAGGCGTTAAGCCGTTTCAGTTCGATCATTGCCATACCCTCCGGGTATCTGTTGGCGCCATTAAAGGCATTAGACATCATGTCATGACAGCGCGCATGATCCGTAACGAAATTTACGCCTCTGGCGGCTTTGAATTACATTTGAGGGAGAGTGTCGAGATGGCCGATTACACGCAGGAAAAAATTATGCTCAGCACCGAAGATCAGACTGCGCCTGCACCCGACTGCGGGCAACTTTTCATGGGCTTTTTCGTTCTGGGCCTGACGGGTTTTGGCGGTGTGCTGCCGATGGCGCGGCACATGCTGGTGGATAAACGCCGCTGGCTGACCGCCGCACAGTTCACCGAACTGCTCGGGCTGTGTCAGTTTTTACCCGGCGGCAATATCATCAATTTATCGGTGGCCTTAGGGATGGAATTTCGCGGGCTGCGTGGTGCGCTTTCCGCCATCCTCGGGCTGATCCTCGCGCCGACGATTTGCGTTGTGCTGCTCGGTTTAGTTTATGCGCGTTATCAGAATGAACCGCTGGTAGAACATCTTTTCGCCGGTATGGCAGCGGCAGCGGCGGGATTGCTACTCTCCACGGGGCTTAAAATGCTCGCCCCGCTGTGGGGAAAATGGCTGCAACTGGCGCTGGTCGCTGCGGGCGTGATCGCCATTGCAGTGTTCCGTATCCCGATGTTGCCGGTCATGCTGGTGCTGGCGCCGGTCAGCATTTTTATCTGCGCACGGAGTAAATTCTGATGGCCGTTTTACTCTCACTCGCCCTGCTATTTACCGAGCTTTCATTACTGGCGTTTGGCGGCGGAAACACCATCCTCCCCGAGATGCAACGTGCGGTGGTGGATGTGCATCACTGGATGAGCGCGCAGGAATTCAGCGCCCTGTTCGCACTGGCGCAGGCCGCGCCTGGCCCGAATATGATGATCGTGCCGCTGATTGGCTGGCAGGTCGCCGGGTGGTCCGGGTTGCTGGTTTCCTCACTGGCAAAATTCGGCCCGTCTTCTGTCGTGACGATTATCGTGATGGGCGGCTGGAAGCGTTACAAAGACAGGCCGTGGCGACAGGTGATCCAACGCGGACTGGTGCCGGTCACCGTCGGGCTGGTGGTCTCCAGCGGATTGCTAATCGCCAAAGCCTCCGCCACCACATTGACCCTCGCCGGTGTGATTGCACTGTGTACGCTGATGGCCCTCAACAAACGCATCCATCCGTTATGGGTGCTGGCGGTGGGCGCGGTATTGGGGCTGGCGTTGGGCTGAAGCCAGTTAATGATAGAACCTTTAAATTTGAGTACTCGTGCTTTAATTAAAGGTTCTATTATTTATCCCCTGCTGACCAATAGCAGAGCTCTCTAGTTTCCGACGTCAGGTGCTCTGTGAAATTATATTATATAAAATGCTTATTGATTCACTCAGCAAATAAACCCCGCACACGCCCATCCCTCGGATTATATATTAAGAAGTCATTAACATACAAAATCATTCTGCCATCTTCCTCTCTAGTTACTCGTTATGTTTATCTAATCAATTCAACGTTTATTGTTGAAATATCCTAACCGTGTATTAATCATCACTTAAATGGAATTTCTAAATGACGACTTTATATTTTACACAGCAATTGAAAATCATGGGTGCCCGCACTCAAAACTCCACCAGTTATTTATTTACGCGCCACCGCCTGGTCGCACTGGATAACACAACAGGTGAGCCCGTCATTGCAGACTGGCAGTATGATGGAGAGTCAACATCCATCAGTGGAAATAGTTTCATTGACACCCAGCCACACAAAAAGCTCTACATCAGTTCGGCTGATTATACTGGCCGCGCCACACTCAATGTCAGCAACATCGACGGCAACTTTTTCTCCGTCGCGGCCCGTAAAAATGACGGTACCGTGACGTCATGGGGCCTTGACAGCTGCGGCGGCGTCCCGCCAGTTAACGAACGGAATCATGACATCATCGCCGTTGCCGGTTCAAATCAGTCCCTTTGTGCCCTCAATGCCAATGGTCAGATTTTTTCATGGGGTTTTCAGACCGCCCCCGGCCAGATAATGGCCATTCCTGACAATATTTTAGCGTTGAATGACATCATTGAGATCAGGGGTAATGAAACTGGAATGGCGGCATTACGCGCCTCCGGGCAGATTGTGGTTTGGGGTTCTGAGAATGCAAGTGACCTCCCCGCTGACATAGCAGCGTTGATCGATATCGTTGATATTCAGGCAAGCTCTGGCGCTTTTGCTGCGCGTCGCGCTAACGGCCATGTGGTTGCCTGGGGGCATATCTCAAATGGCGGGAAATTAACCGTCGAAGTGGAATTACTGAACGACATTGTGGATGTACAGTCTACTTCTTATGCCTTCAGCGCACGCCGCGCTAATGGGCAAATCGTCGCATGGGGTGATGAGGCTCACGGCGGTAAGGTGCCTGATATTCTGGCATCACTGACTGATGTTGTTGATATCGCCGGGTCATTACAAACATTTATCGCCCGCCGGGCCAGCGGGCATATCGTCACATGGGGAACCAGCAACTACATTCCTGCCGAAATCGAATTGATGGACGACATTGTTGATGCCCAGATGACCGATGCAGCCGTCATCGTGCTGCGCTCAAATGGTCAGGTTGCGGCATGGGGGGACGACTCTAAAGGTGCCATGGTCCCGACGGGTTTAAATAATGTCGTTGCCCTGACCACCACAATGGATTCCGTCGCTGCACTTAAAAGCGACGGGCGCGTTGTGTGCTGGGGGAAATATACCAGCGAGGGCATGCTGCCTGAGCTGAAAGATATTCAGGCGGTATATGCTAACCACGAAAGCTTCTTTGCGATTAAAACGGACAATACGCTTATCGTATGGGGAAATACGCACAGCGGCGGTGATATGGCTGATGTACCGGCTGATTTGCAGGGGAATATTAGTTTTTATGCACCTACTGCCAGGCTGAAATTGATGGGAGCGAGATCACCGATGGGGGGAGGAACTCAAACATATCCTGTCGGAGTGAGAATGATCGCCGCTCTGGATGCTGATACTTTACAACCTGTTCAGGTGATGTGGCGCTATGTTGATGAAGACTCTGAAATTCTGAGTGAAAAGCTCACCGACACTAACCCAGAGAAACAGCTTCAGGCATGTTTACCCGGCAGCAATATACAGGTTACTCTGACTACGGCTAATATGACTGGAAATTATGGCCATTTAATTTGGGGGGCTGGTGATTTTTTTGAAAATGAAATGTCTGTACTGCAGGATCAAGGATTAGTGACAACCTGGGGATGTGGACTATCTTCTGCTCAAGTGGCAAAACAGCTTGCCACACAATTAGTCTGCACAGAGGATGCCTTCGCATTAATAAACCCAGAAGGCCAGGTTTTTGCATGGCCTTCAGTTCCTAAATCAGTTTGCGGCACTGTTCCGGAAAATATATCCAGTTTAAAAGATGTTGTGGCTATCTCCTCAAATTCTAATGCATTTGTTATTTTGCGTTCAGGTGGACAGGTTGATGCGTGGGGTTATCAAAATGCCGGTGGAAAAGTCCCTGCGGAGATTAAAGCGCTCAATGATTGTGTTCAGGTGTATGCCGGGAGTGAAGCTTTTGTGGCACTGAGAAAAACCGGAGAGATCGTCGCATGGGGATTTCCAACCTCGGGCGGAACTCTGCCGGAAGATATTGCGCAACTTAATGATATTGTGGCCGTTATCCCTGGCACTTTTGCAATTGTCGCGTTGCGAAAAAATGGACAGATTGTTGCCTGGGGGAGTCAGAACTCTGGTGCAGAAATACCAGATGCGGTTAAACAGTTAACCGATATTGTCAGCGTTACGGCATGTAACGCTGTATTTACTGCCTTAAGGGCGACAGGGCAAGTGGTGACATGGGGACAGGGTAGCAATTTTGGTTATAAACAACCCGATGGAATGAGCGAATTAACTGATTTTACTTCTGTGTCTGGGGCTTACCAGGCCTTTGTTGGGCTGCGCTCAACGGGACAAGTTGTCGCCTGGGGACCCATAGTAAATAACTGGAATACAAATGGAGACTTTGATAAATATATCGCTCCATTAACAGATATTGTTGCGGTGACAACCGGCCTTAACATGCTTTCAGTATTACGTGCAAATGGTGAAATAGCTTGCTGTGTCTTTATTGACGAGCTTCCATTTGATCAACCGCAGTTGAAAAACATCAGAGCAATATACTCTATACCTCAATGCTTTTGCGGCTTAGCCGAGGATGGGACGCTAACTCTGTGGCCGTCCAATTCAGACGTCTATGTAGACGGCGTTCCCCCTGCACTTCAGGGAAATATCCTTTACGAAGTCCCGTCTAAATAATCCTATTCAATATCCGGTTACATTCAGCCGCCCAAACCGGGCGGCTTTTTTATTTGCGAACCCGATCGCAATATCCAGCGCGCAAATAGGTTATTGATTGAAGATTGAGTATCTATATATATCAATCATTAAGGATGATAATGAAGATCAAACCTCTGAGCCTTGCTGTTTCTGCCCTGCTGCTTACCGCCCCGTCCGTTTTTGCCAATACTCCTCAGCCCGAACTCAGCCAGAGTGAAGCGACGTTGCTCACCGTTGACGGGCTGCAATTCAAAGACCTCAACCATTCAGGAAAGCTGGAACCTTATGAAGACTGGCGGCTGACGCCGGAAGAACGCGCGGCGGATTTGGTAAAACGCATGACGCTGGAAGAAAAAGCGGGCGTGATGATGCATGGCTCTGCGCCAACGGCCAACAGCCCGATCGGTGCCGGAACACACTACGATACTGACGCTGCGAAAAAGATGATCGCTGGCGCCAAAGTTAACAGCCTCATCACCCGTCTTTCGGCGGAAAATCCGGCCATTATGGCCGAAGAAAACAACAAACTTCAGCAAATTGCCGAAGGAACGCGGCTGGGGATCCCGGTTACCATCAGCAGCGATCCTCGCAATTCCTTTGAATATCTGATTGGCGCGAGCACCTCTTCCGGCAAATTTACCCAATGGCCGGAAACGCTCGGGCTGGCAGCTATTAATAATGAAAAAGTCACCCGCCGTTACGCCGATATTGTGCGTCAGGAATACCTGGCGGTCGGTATCCGCGAGGCGCTTTCGCCGCAGGCCGATCTGGCAACCGAACCACGCTGGGCGCGCATCAGCGGAACCTTTGGCGAAGATCCGGCCCGCGTGCACAACATGGTGCGCGGCTACATTGAAGGCATGCAAAACGGGGCCGGCGGCCTGAACAGCGGCAGCGTCATTTCGGTGGTGAAACACTGGGTCGGCTACGGCGCAGCGGAAAACGGCTACGACAGCCACAACGTGTATGGCAAGAACGCCGTCTTCCCCGGTAATAATCTGAAAGAACACATCTACCCGTTTACCGGCGCGTTTGAAGCGAACGTCGCCAGCGTCATGCCCACCTATTCCATCCTGAAAAATGCGATGTTCGAAGGCAAACCGCTGGAACAGGTCGGTGCCGGATTCAGCCATCAGTTGCTGAACGATATTTTACGCGGGCAGTACGGTTTTAAAGGCGTGATCCTCAGCGACTGGCTGATCACCAATGATTGCAGTGACGAATGTCTGAACGGCGCGCCGGAAGGCAAAGAACCGGTGCCGGGCGGCATGTCGTGGGGCGTGGAAAACCTGACGCCACAGGCGCGTTTCGTCAAAGCGGTGAAAGCCGGTGTCGACCAGTTTGGCGGCGTGACCGATTCACAACTGCTGGTGAACGCGGTTAATGAAAAACAGCTGACAGAGCAACGTCTGGACGAATCCGTGATCCGTATCCTGGTGCAAAAATTCCAGACCGGTCTGTTTGAAAACCCGTATGTAGACGCACAGAAAGCGGTGCAAACCGTGGGACGTGAGAGCTGGCAGAAAGAAGCGAATGCGGCGCAAGGCCATTCGCTGGTTCTGCTGCAAAACAAAGATGAGGTTTTACCGCTGAAAAAAGGCCAGAAAATCTGGCTGTACGGCATCGAACCGAAAGCCGCGCAGGCAGCGGGTTTAACCGTCGTCGATACCCCGGAAAAAGCCGATGTGGCGCTGATCCGCGCACAAGCGCCGTATGAACAGCCACATCAGCAGTGGTTCTTCGGCAAACGTCATCACGAAGGATCACTGGTGTTCACTGAGGAAAATGCAGATTATCAGGCCATCGTGAAAGCCAGCAAATCCGTTCCGACCATCGTGACCGTTTATCTGGATCGCCCGGCCATTCTCACCAACGTGGCCGATAAAGCCAAAGCGGTTATCGGCAATTTTGGCGTCAGTGATACCGTGCTGTTTACCCGCCTTACCGGAACGCAAGCCTATACCGGGAAACTGCCTTTCGAACTGCCTTCTTCCATGGAAGCCGTTTTGAAACAGAAGTCGGATATGCCGCACGACAGCGAATCGCCGTTGTTTGAGATTGGCTTTGGTTTGGCACGGTAAAACATCAGCGATCAGCCGGTGACGCGCGCCAGCACAAAACCGTCCCAGCCTTTGCTGCCGACGGTTTGTAATGCGGTTGCCGACAGCCGCGGTTCTTTTTCAATCATCTCTATAAAGCGGCGTACGCCCTGAACCCGGGCGTCGTCGCTGTGCGGATTGGCGACCTCGCCATCACGCACGACGTTATCCCCGATGATTAATGTCCCCGGTTTTGACAGTTTCAGCGCCCATTCCAGATACAGCGGATTACTGGGCTTATCGGCATCAATAAAAATCAGATCAAAGGGTGCCTGCGTGGTCAGAGACGGCAAGGTGTCGGACGCCGCGCCGGTATGCAGCGTAATTTTATCCTGCAAACCGGCCAGTTCGATATTTGCCTGTGCAACCCGGGCGTGATGTGGATCGGCTTCGAGCGTTACGACACAGCCCGATGCAGGAAGAGCCCGCGCCATCCAGAGAGTGCTGTATGCGCCGAGCGTCCCGATTTCCAGGACTTTCTGCGCGCCGGTCATCTGTACAAACATCGCCAGCAATTTACCCTGATTGGGCGCAACGTCATGTGCCGGTAATCCGGCCTGGTGATTGTTTATCAACACCTGTTCCAGCACCGGATCGCTCTCCACCAGATGGCTGACCAGATAGCGATCGACCTCCGTCCATTTTTCAGCGTACTGCTCAGGGCTTACCTGACTCATGCGGCCTCCTGTTAAAAGTGTTTTATAACCCCCTTTAAAACTAATCATTTTTTCCCGTTTTGCCGGATTTTATTCCTACTTTTTAAGGTTTATCGCTCCCCTCTTACAATAACCAGATTGCCCTTATCGCTCGTTAAACAATCAAAAAACCCATCCATTTCATGCGGATAAAATGTCGTCACTTCACACTTTTGGCAGAAAGTTCACTTGAATTTGTAAAATAATAATGATAACAATTATCATTAAGTTTAACATTCGTCTCGTTTCTGTTAATCCCTGTCATTTTCTGTACAGGCGCTTTAGTACGGAACGTTGTTAGCTTTTGGGTCTATACACACATCAATACACTCGCATCAATTAATTACTCGATTATTTATCGAGTTATTTATAGGGACTATGAATATGTTGTTGGCTTTCCCCCTCAAACGCTCGGTGCTTATGTGCGCTATGGCGCTGTCCGTTCCGGCAGCTTCTCTGGCCGCTGAAGACACCATCGTTGTCAAAGCCGCACCTGCTGATACCGCAGATGCTCCGACGCAGGGTTACAGTGCGAAAACCAGTAAAAGCGCGACTAAAACGGATCAGTCGTTAATCACCACCGGTCAGGCAGTTTCTGTGGTAACTCGTCAGCAAATGACTGACCAGAACGCCACCACTGTCAACGCGGCACTGAACTACACGCCGGGCGTTTTCACCAACTTTGCCGGTGGCGCAACCCGCTATGACACCATCTCCCTGCGCGGTTTCCACGGCGGCGACGTCAACAACACATTCCTTGATGGCCTGCGTATTCTGAGCGACGGCGCGACCTACAACTCCATTCAGGTTGATCCGTGGTTCCTTGAGCGTATTGATGTGGTCAAAGGCCCGTCTTCTGCGCTTTACGGCCAGAGCATTCCCGGTGGTGTAGTGGTGGAATCCACCAAACGTCCGCAATTTGCTGAAGAAGGTCACTTCCAGCTTTCCGGCGGGACGCAAAACACCAAAGGCGGCGCGTTCGATTACACCAATGCGCTCAGCGATACGCTGGCATTCCGTCTGACCGGCATGACCCGCAGCAGCGACACGCAGTACGATCATCAGCGCGAAGAACGTTATGCGATCTCCCCGCAGCTGCTGTGGACGCCGGATGAAAACACCTCCCTGCTGCTGCGCGCGTATCTGCAAAAAGATCCGTCCGGCGGTTATCATGCCGCTGTTCCGGCCGACGGCAGCCTGTATGGACAGAAACTGAGCCGTGGTTTCTTTGACGGCGAAAGCACCTATAACCAGTTCAAACGCTGGGAACAAATCTACAGCTACGAATTCCAGCACACGTTTAACGACGTCTGGTCATTCCGTCAGAACACCAACTACACCCATTCCAATACCGAACTGGATCAGGTGTATCAGGCAGGCTGGAACGCCGACCGTTCACTGATGAACCGTTACTATTCCGGCGAGAAATCCTCCCTCGATACGTTTGCTATCGATAACCAGCTGGAAGCCGATTTCGCCACCGGCGAAGTCGCGCACAAAGTGGTGCTGGGCTTTGATTATTCACACTTCATTAACGACGTGAAATCCGACGGCGCGTATGCCGAAACGCTTAACCCGTACACCGGTGTCGGCGGCGATGCGCTGGATTACTACAGCCATTCGCGCGGCAAAAACCGTTACGAGCAGATGGGCACTTATCTGCAGGACGAAATGAGCTGGAACAAGTGGTTCCTGACGCTGTCCGGCCGTTACGACACGCTGAAAACCTCAAGCCGCAGCTACGAAAGTATTTACTCGCAAACCTCCAACAGCGAACGTAAAGACGAACACTTCAGCAGCCGCGCTTCCCTGCTGTATGCATTCGACAACGGGATTTCTCCGTACGTCAGCTACAGCCAGGCAATGACGCCGTCTGCCCTGCCGGGCGCTGACGGCACGTTGCTGAAACCGATGCAGAGTGAGCAATACGAAGCCGGTATCAAATACCAGCCGGTCGGTACGTCCGATATGTACACGGCGGCGCTGTATGACCTGACCCAAAAAGACGTGGGTAACCGCGTGGTTGTCGGCAGCTACTACGAGCCGGCGGGTAAAATCCGTTCACAGGGTCTGGAGCTGGAAGCGAAGAAACAGGTCACTGAGCGTTTCAACGTGATGGCGGGTTATACCTACAACAAAGTGCGTATCCGCGACGCGGCGCAAAACAACGGCAACACGCCGTACGTGACGCCAAAACAGATGGCTTCCATCTGGGGTCAGTACAAATCGCCAATCGGGGTGGACCTGGGTGCTGGCGTCCGTTACATCGGCACTCAGTGGGCGGATAACGAAAACACCCGTCACATGCCTTCCGCAACGCTGGTTGATGCGTCACTGCGTATGAATCTGGTGCAGTTTAATCCGCAGCTGAAAGGCGCGTATGTACAGCTGAACGCAAACAACCTGTTCGACAAAAAATACGTCGCGGCCTGTTACGGCACCAGCTATTGCTACTGGGGCCAGGAGCGTACCGTGGTCGCCACTGTCGGTTATGATTTCTGATAGCTGACAGCGGAAAAGGGAAAACCTTCACACGTCCCCTCAAATTACCGTGATAAAAAAGCCCTGAATTTTCAGGGCTTTTTCTTTTCTATTGCGCCGGAATATTCTGCGCAGGTAAATGCAGCCGCGCTTTGAGATTTTCTTTTGCGCTGTGCAGCAATGCGTCCGAGGCCTGCCGGTCGGGTTCACACCGCGCCAGCGATAAACTGCCCATCAGCTCCGAACTGACTGACACCGCCGTCGTCTGCGGATCGTCCACACCCATCTCAGTTAGCTGCCGGATAATCATGCCGCGAATTCTTTCAATCCCGCGCGCAAATTCAGCCTGACAAGGCACGGTCATGCGCGGTGCTTCAGAAGCCAGCGCCGACACCGGGCAACCCTGCGAACGGTTATCGCGATGCCACGGCGACAGATAAAAATCGATGTATCCCGCCAGTTGCTGCTGCGCGTTCAACCCCTGATTATCTTTGTCCCAGCGCTGCATCACCTGATTAAACATCTGCTGAATGGCGGCTTCGATCAGGGCGTCTTTCGAGGCAAAATGCGCATAAAATCCGCCATGCGTCAGCCCGGCTTTGCTCATCACGCCCGCCACGCTGACCTGCAACGGCCCTTTGGCGCGGATGGCTTTCGCCGCTTCCTTCACAATCCGCTCGCGGATTTTAGGCTTATGTTCACTTTCGTAGCGCATAGTAAGACCCTGATAATCGAATAAATTGCCGCCTCAGTTTACCTGACCGGTTCCGTTAACGAAACGCGCGCATCGACAGATAACCCCGGCCTCAGCGCGCTGGCTTCCGGCTGACCGGGATCCAGACGAATACGCACCGGTACGCGCTGAACAATTTTAGTGAAATTGCCGGTGCCTGGCTCAAACGGCAGCAGCGCAAAGGTTGAACCGGAACCCGGCGCGAGGCTGTCCACTTCCCCGTGGAACGTCACGCCGGGCAGTGCGTCCACCTGCACGTCGGCTTTCTGGCCGGGCTGCATTCTGCCGGTCTGCGTTTCCTTAAAATTGGCGGTGACGTAAATCCCCTCATCGGGCACCAGCGCCATCAGCCGCTGGCCGGGCGTCACATAATCTCCGACCTGTACCTGACGGTTTCCGACCACCCCATCCACCGCCGCAAAAATCGTTGTATGGTTAAGATCCTGCTGCGCCAGATCTTCCGCCGCCTGCGCTTTTACCACCGCCGCATTTGCCAGCGCCAGCGCGGCTTCAATTTCAGCCCGCTGCGCGTGCGTCACTGCCGCCTGATTTTGCGCGACATCGAGCATGGCAGCCGCGTGTGCCGAAGTCTGTTCCGCCGTCACCGCCACGGTTTTATAGCGGTCCGCATCATTGCGGGATGTCGCCCCGCTAACCGCCAGCGACTGATACCGTTGCTGTTCAGCCTCCGCGTGCTGCTGTTCTGCCCGGGAGGATCGGATGGCCGTTCTCGCGGCCTCTATCTGTGTCAGCGCCAGTTGCTCCTGCGCCTGCTGGCTCAGCAACGCAGCCTGCTGTTGCGCGACCTGCGCGCGGGCGTCTTCGAGATCGCCCCGCGCTGCGGCTAATCGTGCCGTAAATTCTTCGCTGTCGATGAGCACCAGTTTATCTCCGGCATGCACCAACTGGTTATGCCTTACCAGCACTTTTGCCACAAATCCTTTCACCTTAGGTGCGACGGTCGTGGCATCTGCCGTCAGATAGGCATCATCTGTTGATTCTGACGCGGGTGCCGCCAGCAGCCAGACTGTGCCCGCCAGGGCAACGGCCAGCGCAATACTGCTGACAACCCAGATCCGTTTTGATCGCTTGTTCACTTTTACTGCCGGGACCGGGATCCCTTCACCTGCTGTCGTTTCACTCATTTTTCATTCCAATCATTGCATGATGGTTATCATATTAATATGATGATCATCATATAAACAAGTCCCGGGATATCACAAAAATGTCAGCCACCCTGAATCACCCCGCAACGCTTTCGCCAGCGGATTACCCGACATCACGTAAGTTTCTGATTTTCAGCATTATGGCCTTTGGCATGTTTCTGGCGCTGATCGACATCCAGATCGTCGCCGCCTCGCTCAACGACGTACAGGCCGGGCTCTCTGCCGGGCCAGACGAAATCAGCTGGGTGCAAACCTCCTATCTGATCGCTGAACTGGTGATGATCCCGTTCTCCGCATTCCTGACGCAGGCGCTGTCCACCCGCTGGCTGTTCAGCGCTTCCGCCGCGTTATTCACCCTCAGCAGCATCGGTTGCGGATTGTCGTGGAACATTGAGTCAATGATCTTCTTCCGCGCGTTGCAGGGGTTTACCGGCGGTGCGATGGTGCCGACGGTTTTCGCCACCGGCTTCGCCATGTTTCAGGGCAAACAGCAGGCGCTCATCCCGGCGATCCTTGGCATGGTCAGCGTGCTGGCACCCACGCTCGGCCCGACCGTCGGCGGCGTGGTAACACAATTACTCGACTGGCGATGGATTTTCTTCATCAATATCCTGCCGGGTATTCTGGTCGCCACCGGTGCGGTGCTGTTTATTCATGTTGATAGCGCCGATTTTTCGATGCTCAGACGCATCGACTGGGTGCACTTATTGTCGATGGCGATAGCGCTGGGTTGTCTGGAATACGTGCTCGAAGAAGGCCCACGCAAAAACTGGTTCAGCGATCCGCAAATCCAGATTTCCGCCTGGTTTTCTCTGGTGGCGTTTGCCTTGTTTCTCGAACGTTCTTTCTATTCCAAAAACCCGATTGTGCGCCTGACCCCCTTTCGTGATCCGACCTTTACCTTTGCCTGTTTATTCAATCTGGTTGTCGGTTTTGGTTTGTACGCCTCAACTTATCTGACGCCGGTTTTTCTGGGCCGTATCCGCGATTTCAACAGCCTTGAGATTGGGACCACGGTGTTTGTTGTCGGCGTCGGGCAGTTCTTCAGCACCATTATCGCCGCCCGCCTGATCAATCGTGTCGATCGCCGGATATTAATCACCGTGGGGTTATCGGGTTTCGCGCTAAGTTTATGGCTGACCACCGCCGTCACACCTTACTGGGGCGCAGAACAATTTTTCTGGCCGCAGGTGGTGCGGGGTTTATTCATTATGTTGTGTATCGTGCCCAGCGTGAACATGGCGCTGACCGCCTTTCAGGGTCCGGAACTGCGCTATGCGTCGGGGCTGTTTAACCTGATGCGAAACCTCGGCGGGGCTATCGGCATTGCGACCGTCAACACCTGGTTGCAGGACTGGACACGCGTTCACGCAGCGCGTTTCGGTGAAAGCCTTGGGCAATACGGCGACTCTGCGCAGGATGTGATTGGATCACTGGCACAAAAAATTGGCCACCTGACGCCGGATACCGCGCACGCATTGATGATGGCGAAAGGTCTGTTCGGGGCAAAAGTGGCGGCGCAATCCCTGACGCTGGCGTTCAATGATATCTTCCAGGTCATGGCGTGGATGTTCATCGCCGCCCTGGTCATGGTGCCGTTTTGCCGTAAATGAGGGCAACATTGTGGTGAAACTGTGCAGGCTGCCGCAAAAAATGCGGTTGTAGCAGGGAACTTTTCTAACAAGATGAGAAAGCTTTGGCCTGTTAGAAATAAATCCTTATAATTAGCGGCCCTGAAATGCGATTCGTTACACATCCAGAGTCCCTTTCAAGTGCTATGTGCAAGTACACTATTCCTCCGGCCGGTTTGAACAGGTCGGGGGGAATCAACATCCTGACAAAAACTGCCAGTTGTGGCATTAACGACCAACGAAAATATGAAAATGAGCATTCGCGCAATCCTTACCCTGGTTTTGGCAGTTGCTGCATATAGCCAGGCATCATTTGCTGTGGTCTACCCTCTTCCGGCCAACAACGGTCGTCTGGTCGGTGAAAACATCACAGTTACTGTTCCGCAGGGCAGCAGCCTGCCGCTGGAACATTTTGCAGCGCAATACCAGATGGGTTTGAGCAACATGCTCGAAGCTAACCCTGGCGTTGACCCGTTCCTGCCAACTCCGGGTACCGTGCTGACCATACCTCATCAACTGATCTTGCCGGAGACTCCGCACGAAGGCATCGTGATCAACAGCGCTGAGATGCGTCTGTATTACTACCCGAAAGGCACCAATACTGTTGTCGTGTTGCCAATCGGTATCGGCGAGTTGGGTAAAGACACCCCGATGAACTGGGTCACTACCGTTCAGCGTAAAAAAGCGGGCCCTACCTGGACGCCAACGGCAAAAATGCATGAAGAATATGCTTCGCGTGGCGAATTCCTGCCAGCCGTATTCCCGGCAGGCCCGGACAACCCGATGGGTCTGTACGCTTTATATGTAGGCCGTCTGTATGCCGTTCACGGTACCAATGCTAACTTTGGTATCGGCCTGCGCGTAAGCCACGGTTGTGTCCGTCTGCGTGATGCGGATATTAAATGGTTGTTTGACAACGTGCCGCAAGATACCCGCGTTCAGTTCATTAACGAACCGGTGAAAGCGACCGTTGAGCCAGACGGTAAACGTTACATTGAGATCCACAACCCGCTGTCTTCTAATCAGGAAGAGTTTGATTCCCAGCAACCGCTGCCAATCACCCTGACCGGCAGCGCCAGTACCGTTGCATCGTCTCCGGCTGTTAACCAGGCTGTGGTTCAGCGCGCGATCGAGATGCGTGCGGGTATGCCGGTGCAGATCAACTAACGCTCACCGATATCTGATACAGAAAGCCCCGAAAATGTTTCGGGGCTTTTTTTTGGAATTTTTTCAGGGCCGGACAGAGAGTATTTCGGTCCGCGACAGCACCTCACTGCCAGTGAGGAACCGTCTCCCCACCTGCGACACCCATCACACTTCCCCTTCCGGTAGCAGATTTTTTCATGCTGGCAGCGGATCCCCCCTCATGCATTTTCGCGTCTCTGCGTATTTTATTCTTCATGCTGTCTGCACCCTGCAACGACGGGCAGTCAATAACGAGAATAACGGAGAACGTTTATGGCCAGGTTGAACAGAAATTATCTGATGTGTTGTTTGTTCTTTTTCTTCTTTTTTATTTGCTGGGGAGCCTGTTACCCCTATTTGTCTTTATGGCTCACGGACACCATCGGCGTCAGTTACAGCGACGTCGGGCTGGTTTATTCCTTTACCGCTATTGTTTCTGTGTGTATTCAACCCGTTTTTGGGTTTATTTCCGATAAATTAAAGTTCCGCAAAAACCTGATGTGGATGCTGGCGATTATTATGGTGCTGTTCGCGCCTTACTGGATTTATATTTTCGCGCCGCTGATGAAATATAACGTCATTGCCGGCGCACTGGCGGGCGGTATTTATATCGGGTTTGCTTTCGGCGCGGGCTGCGGCGTATGCGAAGCCTATATTGATAAAGTCAGCCGCATGACCGGTTTTGAGTTTGGCCGGGCGCGTATGTTTGGCGGGCTTGGCGCGGCATTCGGTACGTTTTTAGCCGGTGAACTGTACGGCATTAATCAGGATTATATTTTCTGGATGGCCAGCCTGGCCGGGGTATTCCTGCTGTTTGTGGTCTTCATGACGGATCCCAAACACGACAGTACCTGCCCGGCGCAGGCAGAAGGTAAAGCCATCATCACCCGCAAGGATGTGATGGAATTACTGAAAACCCGCCGGTTCTGGTTCTTCGCGGTGTACATGGTCGGCGTTGGTGCAGTCTATGAAACCTATGACCAGCAGTTCGCGATTTATTACAGCCGTTTTTTTGCCAGCAAAGCCGAGGGGGCCGCAGCCTTCGGGTATCTCTATACCGCACAGATATTCCTTGATGCCGTGGTCATGTTCTTCGCCCCGTGGTTCGTGAATAAAATCGGCCCGAAAAATGCCCTGTTATATTGCGGAATGATCATGAGTATCCGCATTATTGGCTCAGCGTACGCCACCGGCCCGTTGAGTATCAGTGCGATCAAAATGCTGCACGGTTTTGAAAGTTCTGTCTTCCTGGTATCCGGTCTTAAATATATCTCTGCAAATTTCCCGGCGTATATTTCTGCCACGGTGTATTTAATTGGTTTCCAGTTTTCCAAACAGTTCAGCGCCATATTTCTCTCCGGCACCGTCGGGCATATGTATAACACGCTGGATTTCCGCGACACCTATATCATTCTCGGCCTGATTGCGCTGGGCTTTACTTTACTTTCATTCTTTACGCTGTCACCGGTGCGTCAGCGTTTACCGCAGGAAGCCGTTTCAGGCTGAATAAGAGGAGTCCGACATGAATAAACTTTATTATGGCGTGGCATATTACGATGAATATATGCCAGTTGAGCGTCTGGAAAAAGATATCGCGATGATGCTCGACGCCGGTATTAATGTCGTGCGTATTGCCGAATCCACCTGGAGTACGCTGGAACCCGCAGAAGGTCAGTATAATTTCCGTCATATCGACCGCGTGCTTGATGCCATGCATCAGGCGGGGATAGCAGTGATTATCGGCACACCGACGTATGCTATTCCGGCGTGGCTGGCGCGTAAATACCCGGAAATTATGGTCACCACGCCGGAAGGCCAGCAGAAATATGGCCGCCGCCAGATCATGGATATTGTGAATCCCGATTTCCGGCGTCATGCCGAAAATATCATTCGGGTTCTGCTCAGCCATGTCAAAAATCATCCGGCGATTATTGGTTATCAGGTGGATAACGAAACCAAGCATTACGATAATTGCGGCCCGGAAATGAAGCAGAAATTTGTGGCCGGTATGCAGGAACAGTTTGCTGATATTAATGCCATGAATCAGGCGTTTGGTCTCAACTACTGGAGTAACAGAATTGACGACTGGCGGGATTTCCCGCCGCCCGAAGCGACTATTAACGCCAGCCTCGGCTGTGCGTTCTCCCGCTTTCAGCGCCAGTGCGTCACGGAATATCTGGCATGGCAGGCGGCGCTGGTCAATGAATACCGTCAGCCCCATCAGTTCGTGACGCAGAATTTCGATTTCGAATGGCGCGGTTATTCTTTTGGCGTGCAGCCGCGCGTGGATCATTTCGCAGCAGCCAAAGCGATGACCATGGCAAGTGTCGATATTTATCACCCGTCACAGGAACAGCTGACCGGTAAGGAGATTGCTTTCGGCGGCGCCATCGCACGCGGTATGAAGCACGGGCAGAATTATTATGTGATGGAAACACAGGCGCAGGGTTTTGCCCAGTGGGTGCCCTTCCCCGGCCAGTTGCGCTTGCAGGCTTTCAGCCATCTGGCGCACGGCGCAACGCTGCTTTCATACTGGCACTGGCATTCGATTCACAATTCGTTTGAGACTTACTGGAAGGGCCTGCTCAGCCATGATTTTGCGCCGAACCCAACGTATAACGAAGCCAAAACCATCGGTGCCGACTTTGCCAGGCTGTCGCCCCGGCTTATGGATTTAAAAATCGAAAATGACGTCGCCATTCTTATCAGCAATGAAGCGATGGACGCGCTGAACTGGTTTAAACCCGAAGGTGTCAGCACCAATCTGTACAACGATATTTTCCGCCAGTTTCACGACGCGCTTTATGAAGAGAACATTTCTGCCGACATCATCGCCGATCTCCCGGCCAATCCCGGGCGCTATAAGTTGCTGATCGTCCCGGCGCTGTACGCCGCCAGTGACGACCTGCTCCGGCGCATCAGCGCTTATGTGGAAGGCGGTGGCCGGGCGATGATCGGCTTTAAATCCGGCTTCAGTGATGAAAATGTGCAGGTTCGTCATGGTGCACAACCGGGCATTTTGCATGAATGCTGCGGCGTAACGTATAACCAGTTCGTGCTTCCCCACGGTACACAAATCACTTCAGAACGGCTGGAACTCGACGTTCAAAATGCGCAGGTTTCAACCTGGATGGAACTGCTGAAACCGCAGGGCGCGCAGGTTTTGGCGCGTTATGACCATCCGGTATGGGGCGAATACGCCGCCATTACCGAGCACGATTTCGGACGTGGCAAAGCGATGTACGTTGGCTTTCTGCCAGAAATCTCACTGATCAGGCAGCTCGTTGCCCGCCTGACCACCGGCCTGCCGCTCAGTGCCAGAATGAGCCAGCAGACTTTCCCGCTGATCGTACGCGGGGGCGTCAATCAGGCCGGGCAGCGTGTCCGCTATTATCTGAATTATTCAGCGTGTGCGCTGACCGTCGAAGACGCACTGTGCGGAGAAGAGCTGATCGGCGGCACGTCTGTGCACGGGCAGCCGCTGGTACTTGCGCCGTGGGGCGTGGCGATTATCGCCGGATAAACTCACCCGCCGTCGCGCAGGTAATAATCAGTACGGCGGCTAGTATTGATGCATCGAATATCAGGACAGCGCCATGATGGACCAGAACCCGGACAATTTTGATTTTCTGCATTACTCGCCGCTGATGAAAAAATTCAGTTTTCAGGCCTATCTGGTCGCCGGTTTCACCCCCATCACTACCGACAGTGCGCTGGATTATTTCATCAACCGCCCGAACGGCATGAAAGGTTACATCATTAACCTGACGCTTAACGGACAGGGCGATATCACCTCCGGCAACGATCGCCGTGCCTGCCACGCGGGTGACTTGCTGCTGTTCCCGCCCGGAATTCCACATTACTACGGACGGGCAAATCATAGTGACAGCTGGGATCATCTGTGGGTGTATTTTCGCCCGCGCGGTTACTGGATTGACTGGCTGAACTGGCACGACACGGGCTGCGCTATCGGCCAGCTTACCCTGCCGTCGCAGGAAAAAGTGGATGAAGTGGTCAGCCTGTTTAAATCCATCCTGACCTACAGCGATTGCGGCAGCCCGCTTTCCGAAGCGCTGGCGATGAACGCGCTGGAAAAACTGCTTCTGCACTGCCAGCAGTTATTGCCGATCCACAACACCCATCAGCGTGACCCGCGGATCCACCAGGTTTGCCAGTACCTCAACGAGCATCTGGACAGCGACATCAAAATCGAAGAACTCGCGCAACGCGTCTACCTTTCGCCTTCGCGGCTGGCGCATCTGTTCAGGCAGGAACTGAATACGACGATCCTGTGCTGGCGTGAGGAACAACGGATTAACCGCGCCAAATCGTTATTGCAGGTCAGCCAGCAGCCGATTGCCAAAATTGCCGAAACAGTGGGTTATGAAGATCAGCTCTATTTTTCACGGATTTTCCGCAAACATTTGTCCGTCAGTCCCAGCCAGTACCGGAGAAATTTCGATGAAAGAGACCGGGCTGACGGAGAAATGGAATAGTGCAGGCCGGCCGTCATATCGTCCTTGCTGTCATTAAAACGTCACAACTCCCGCCTAACCTTTCAGTAACAAAAAATATCCATATGTGTATTTTTATTTCTGACGGTTTATGAAAAGGAGTTTTGACAATGCAACAACCTCTCTCTCTGCTGGCCCGCGCCCTCTCTGCCGCCCTGCTGGTTTCTGCTTCCGCCAGCGCTTTTGCCGCTCAGCCGGATGCCCTGACAGACCGCGCCGCGAAAGGCGTGCTGACTGAGCCGGGCGGCGCACGTCGTCTGAGCGGTGATCAGACGGCAGCGCTGAAAGCGTCGCTTTCGGACAAAACGGTGAAGAACGTGATCCTGCTGATTGGTGACGGAATGGGCGATTCAGAAATCACCTCCGCACGAAATTATGCCGAAGGCGCAGGCGGCTATTTCAAAGGTATCGATGCCCTGCCGCTGACCGGTCAGTACACACATTATTCTCTGGATAAAAAGACTCAAAAGCCAAGTTACGTGACGGATTCTGCCGCGTCGGCCACGGCCTGGACGACCGGCGTAAAAAGCTATAACGGCGCCATCGGCGTGGACGTAAACGGTAAAGATCACCAGACCATTCTTGAGATCGCCAAAGCCGCAGGCAAGGCGACCGGCAACGTCTCCACCGCCGAATTGCAGGACGCGACACCAGCCGCCCAAATCGCGCATGTCACGTCGCGTAAATGCTATGGCCCGGAAGAAACGGCGGAGAAGTGCGCCAGCAACGCGCTGGAAAATGGCGGACGCGGTTCCATCACTGAACAGCTGTTGCAGGCCCGCGCCGACGTCACACTGGGCGGTGGCAAAAAATCCTTCAGTCAGCTGGCGAAAGCCGGGGAATTCAGCGGTAAATCCCTGAAAGACCAGGCACTGGCTCAGGGTTATGTGTGGGTAGAAAACGCCGGCCAGCTCAGCGCCATCACGCAGGCCGACCAGAAAAAACCGCTGCTGGGCTTATTCGCCGATGGCAACATGCCGGTACGCTGGCAGGGCCCGAAAGCCACGTATCACGGCAATATCGATAAACCGGCCGTCACCTGCGAAGCCAATCCGCAGCGCACCGCAGAGATCCCGACCCTTGCCGCGATGACTGAAAAAGCGATCGACCTGCTGAAAACCAATCAGAACGGTTTCTTCCTGCAGGTCGAAGGTGCGTCTATTGATAAGCAAGATCACGCCGCCAATCCGTGTGGTCAGTTTGGTGAGACGGTAGATCTGGATGAAGCAGTGCAGAAAGCCCTCGAATTCGCCCGCAAGGATGGCAATACGCTGGTGATTGTGACCGCCGACCACGCGCATTCCAGCCAGATTATTGAAACCGACGCCAAAGCCCCCGGCCTGACGCAAACACTGACCACCAAAGACGGCGCACCGATGACCATCAGCTACGGGAACTCCGAGGATGATTCGCAGGGGCACACCGGGACTCAGTTGCGGATCGCCGCGTTCGGGCCACACGCCGCGAACGTCGTCGGGCTGACCGACCAGACGGATTTGTTCTATACCATGCGGGAAGCAATGAATATTAAATAAGCAGTGAGGGCTGGCCGCTGACTGAGTAAATTTCGGTTTTTCAATAACTGTGTTCACTTAACTCGCCGCGCCGAAACCGACCAAAAGGGGAAAGTGCTTTTCCCCTTTTGGATTTCCCCACGCTTTTTCAACACGCGCTCCGCTCGCTGGCTATGTTTCAGCAACCGCAGCTATTGCCGCGAAAACTTGCCGCTGCGCGGTTCCCTTGCTCGGTTTCGAGCCACAGGTCTCGAAACACTTCGCCCGGCAAGCTTTCTGAAAGCGGCCATTGGCTTTTTCACCCTATTACAGTGGTTTGGTTTGCTCCTCCCCCTGCGAAGGGGGAGGCCGGGAGGGGGTTTTGCAGGCCACTGAGCCGCTACAACCAACACCCCATCCCGGCCTTCCCCTCGTGAGAGGGGAAGGAGCAAATCAAAATCAGCCTGCATCTATCTTCCGAATTACATAGCTATTGGCCGCTTTCAAAACGACGTTGAGTGAGGAGTGAGAAACAGCGAGAGTCTTTTTTCGAGCAGGTTCGAACCCGAAGCGAAAGTACCGCGCAGCGGCGGCGTTTGCGGCACTAGCCGGAGTGGCTGAAACATAGCCAGCAAGCGGTAGCGCGGAGTAAAAAAGACGCGGAGATTCCAAAGAGGGCTCGTCATAGCCCTCTTTGGTCGGTTTCGGCACAAGCCGCTGAGCGATCACTGCAATTGAGAAACCGAAATCTTCTCGGTCAGCTGTCAGCCTTCACTGCAAGTGAAAAACCGAAATATTCTCGGTTTGTTATTAAAACCGCCCGCGGCCCGCAACTGTTATACCTAATTATCACCATACTGTTCCTGTTATACCTACTCCCCTTCATGGTTAAATCCCCTTTCATCATCTGCTATAAAAATAGGTCTTCTCATGTTGGGTTTAGATGCCTTCGAACTGGCTCGTATACAGTTCGCCTTCACCGTTTCTTTTCATATAATTTTCCCCGCCATCACCATCGGGCTGGCCAGTTTTCTGGCGGTGCTTGAAGGGATGTGGCTCAAAACCAAAAAAGAGGAATATCGCGACCTCTATCATTTCTGGTCAAAAATCTTTGCTGTAAATTTCGGCATGGGCGTGGTGTCCGGGCTGGTGATGGCGTATCAGTTCGGGACTAACTGGAGCTTTTTCTCGTCATTTGCGGGCAGCATCACCGGCCCGCTGCTGACCTACGAAGTGCTGACCGCCTTCTTCCTCGAAGCGGGTTTTCTGGGCGTGATGCTGTTCGGCTGGAACCGTGTCGGCCCCGGTCTGCACTATTTCGCCACCTGCATGGTCGCGCTCGGCACGCTGATGTCCACGTTCTGGATCCTCGCGTCCAACAGCTGGATGCAGACGCCGCAGGGCTTCGAAATCGTCAACAATCAGGTGGTGCCGGTGGACTGGCTGAAAGTCATTTTCAATCCATCGTTCCCCTACCGTTTGCTGCACATGACCACCGCCGCGTTCCTGTCGTCGGCGTTTTTCGTCGGTGCATCTGCCGCCTGGCATCTGCTTAAAGGGCGCAATACCCCGGCAATGCGCACCATGCTGTCGATGGCGATGTGGATGGCGCTGATCGTTTCCCCGGTTCAGGCGCTGATTGGTGATGCGCACGGGCTGAACACGCTGAAATATCAGCCTGCGAAAATCGCCGCGATTGAAGGCCACTGGGAGAACAAGAACAGCGAACCGACGCCGCTGATTTTGTTTGGTTACCCGGATATGAACCGTGAGGAAACGCGTTATTCGCTGGAAATCCCCTATCTTGGCAGCCTGATCCTCACGCACAGCCTGACCCAGCAAATCCCGGCGCTGAAATCATTCCCGAAAGAAGACCGGCCTGACTCGACCATCATTTTCTACAGTTTCCGCATTATGGCCGGGCTTGGCATGCTGATGATCGTTCTGGGGTTGTGGAGCCTCTGGCTGCGCTGGCGCGGCAATCTTTATGAGAACAAAGCGTTCCTGCGGTTTGCATTGCTGATGGGGCCGTCGGGCTTACTGGCCTTGCTGGCGGGATGGTTTACCACTGAAATTGGCCGTCAGCCGTGGGTGGTTTATGGCCTGCTGCGCACCAAAGACGCCGTTTCCAGCCACGGCGAGATGCAGATGAGCATCAGCCTGCTGCTGTTCGTGGTGATTTATTCTTCAGTGTTTGGCGTCGGTTATCTCTACATGATGAAGCTTATCCGCAAGGGGCCGCAGCCGCATGAAGGCCAGAATCAGGATCACGGCGGACCGGGGCAACATCGCACACCGGCGCGTCCGCTGTCGGCTATTAAAGAACCGCTGAACGACGAAGGAGTTTGAAATGGGTATCGATCTTCCGCTGATTTGGTTTTTGATCATCGTCTTTGGCGTGATGATGTACGTGGTGATGGACGGCTTTGATCTGGGCATCGGCCTGCTGTTTCCGCTGGTGAAAGCAGAGCATGAGCGCGATGTGATGATGAACACCGTCGCGCCAGTCTGGGACGGCAACGAAACCTGGCTGGTGCTCGGCGGTGCGGCGCTGTTTGGCGCGTTTCCGCTGGCGTATTCCGTGGTGCTCGACGCGCTGACTATTCCGCTCACATTAATGCTGTTCGGCCTGATTTTCCGCGGCGTGGCTTTTGAGTTTCGCTTCAAAGCCAGCGCGGCAAAACGTCACGTCTGGGACAAATCGTTTATTGCCGGTTCGGTGCTGGCAACGTTTTGTCAGGGTGTGGTGCTTGGCGCGGTCGTCGGCGGCATTCCGGTGGTTAACCGCGCCTATGCCGGTGGCGCGCTGGACTGGCTGACGCCGTTCAATCTGTTCTGCGGCTTCGGGCTGGTCGTGACCTACGCCCTGCTCGGCTGTACGTGGCTCATTATGAAAACCGAAGGCCGCCTGCAGGAAAGCATGCACCGCTGTGCAAAACCACTGCTTTTCACCTTTCTGACCGTGCTGGTGATCATCAGCGTCTGGACGCCGCTGACGCACGCCGCCATCGCCGCACGCTGGTTCAGTGTGCCGGATCTGTTCTGGTTCCTGCCGGTTCCGGTGCTGGTGCTGGTGGTGGCGTTTTGGATGTTGCGCGCGATAAACCGCCAGGCGCACCACTCGCCGTTCCTGCTGACGCTGGCACTGATCTTCCTCGGATATACCGGTCTTGGGATCAGCATCTGGCCGAACATTATTCCGCCGTCCGTTTCCATCTGGGAGGCGTCCGCTCCGCCGCAAAGTCAGGGGTTCATGCTGGTCGGCGCGCTGTTTATTATCCCGATTATTCTGGTTTATACCTTCTGGAGCTATTACGTGTTCAGAGGGAAAGTGACGCCGGAACAGGGCTATCACTGAGATGCGGAGGAGTAAATGAAGAAGCTCATCAGGGAAATGGATGATGAAACCGTTATTCGTCAGCCTTTCTGGAAACGCGTCTGCTGGATGGCGACCATCTGGCTGGGCAGCGTACTGGCGCTGTTTGTTGTCGCCTCGGTGTTTAAATTGCTGATGGCCGCAGCGGGAATGCGCACACACTGATCCCACAAACAAAAAACCTCCGCCATCACTGGCGGAGGTTTTTCATTGCGGGCGCGGAAAACCGGTCAGCGCAGCAGGTTATCGAGACGATCGTCGTCGATGCCGTCAGGTTCCAGATGCGCCGTCACATCGGCAAACTTGAACAGTTTACCCACCGCCATTTCCGCCGCGTCGCCGATGTCGTGCCCGATATCCACGCTCAGGCTGCCGTCCACTTCCACGTGGAACTCCACGAAAACGCGGTCGCCGCCGTTACGGGTGCGGATGTCATGCACGCCTTTCACGCCGGTCACGCTCAGCACGGCGTCTTTCACACGCTGACGATCGTCGGCACTCAGCTCCCTGTCCAGTAACTGCGTCAGCGCATCCGCCGCCATGCCACGTGCATTCCAGATCATATAGAAAGAAATCAGCAATGCGCCGATGGAGTCAGAACGCGTCCAGCCAAAATAGCGTTCGAAAATCAGCGCCAGCAGCACGGCGATATTCACCGCGACGTCGGTGATGTAATGCGCCCGGTCGGCGGCAATCGCCGTGGAACCGGTACGTTTCACCACGTAAGTTTGCATCAGCACCAGACAAGTCGCTGCGATACAGCTGATGATGATGACCCAAATCCCCAGCCCGAGTTGCGCCAGCGGCGCAGGGTTAATAATGCGTCCGATGGATTCCCCGCCGAGCACCAGCCCGGCCGCACCCAGCAACAACGCCTGGACAAAAGCGGCGACGGCTTCGGCTTTGCCGTGCCCGTAACGGTGCCCTTTGTCAGCAGGACGCAGGGCGTAACGCACGCCAATCAGCGTCACCATGGACGCCAGCACATCGACCAGCCCGTCAGCTGCCGAGGTCAGCAAAGCAATAGAGCCCGTCGCCACCCACGCCCAGACTTTGATGCACACCAGCACCAGCGCCACGCAGACAGAAACCAGAGACGCGATACGTGTCAGCCCTTTATAGGAAGGGGCCGGGCGGCTCATGAATGGCTCCGGATAAGCAGATTTTTTTGAGAATTAATCACAGGGATTTCCTGAAGCAGATAATCAATTTTATTTGATAAATACAAATACCAGTCCGGCATTATAACCCATTTCTCACTTTTAAGACCTTCCCTATGGTTTGGATCTTCGTGCCCTGACTAAGGTTTATTGACATGGATTTACTTGCATTTACATCAATACAATCTAGCTTAAAACAAGATTTCTTTGTTCCGGCACGTAGCCGCCGATAACCAGAAGAGCACTATGACAAACGATAACAAAGCACAGCCTTCCGCGTCGGATGACGCACACTCAGAACACGATTCCAGCCAGGTAAAATCAGGAGAAGGTCACAACAAGGGAAACCAGAACAACAATAGCGAAGAAGCGAATGAAACCCGCAAAGGCCCGGGCAAGAAACCGCTGATTATTCTCGGTATTGTTGTGGTGGTCATGCTGGTCGTGGCGCTGGTCTGGTGGCTGATGACCAAAGATCAGATCAGCACCGACGATGCCTTTACCGAAGGCGACGCCGTGACCATTGCGCCGAAAATTGCCGGTTATGTCACTAATCTGGCGGTGAAAGATAACCAGTTTGTACATAAAGGCGATCTGCTGGTGGAAATCGATCCGCGTGATGCCACGGCGCAGCGCGATGCCGCGCAGGCGCAGCTTGGGCTGGCGGTTGCCCAACTGCATCAGGCGCAGGTTCAGTATGATCTGGCGAAAGTGCAGTATCCGGCGCAGCTGGCGCAGGCAAAAGCCCAGCAGACGCGTGCGGAAGCCAATTTACTTAACGCCACGGCAGATTTCCGTCGTCAGCGCGGTGTCGATCCGCGGGCGACCACGCAACAGAATATCGATACGTCCAACGCGCAGGTACGTTCAGCCGCCGCAGACCTGGAAAATGCCAAAGCGCAGGTGCAGGTCGCCGCACAGGTTCAGCTTAATATTCGTCAGGCTGAAACCAACGTTGAAGCCCGTCAGCAACAGGTTGAACAGGCCAAAGCGCAGCTCGAAAATGCCACACTGAATCTCTCGTATGCGCAGGTTCGCGCACCGTTCGACGGCTACGTCACCAAGCGTAATGTGCAGCTCGGTACGCTGGTGCAGGCCGGTTCATCGCTGTTCTCGGTGGTGTCGAAAGAGATCTGGATCGCCGCCAACTATAAAGAATCGCAGCTTGAGCGCATGCGTCCGGGCAATAAAGTGGAAATCACCGTGGATGCGTTCCCGGACATCAAACTTCATGGTCACGTCGACAGTATTCAGCAAGGCACCGGCTCGCGCTTCTCGGCCTTTCCGGCGGAAAATGCCACCGGTAACTATGTGAAAATTGTGCAGCGCGTACCGGTCAAAATCGTCATCGACAGCGGTCTGGATGAAAATCATCATCTGCCGCTCGGCCTGTCTGTTGAACCGACGGTGACCGTCGAATGAATGAAGATCGCAGCTACTGGAAACCCAAGGCCAATCCGTGGGCAGTTGCCGCCGTCGTAACCATTGCGGTGTTCATGGAAATCCTGGACACCACCATTGTTAACGTGGCGCTGCCGCACGTCGCCGGTTCGCTGTCCTCCAGCTATGACGAATCGACCTGGGTTTTAACGTCATATCTGGTGGCCAACGGCATTGTGTTGCCGATTTCCGCGTTTCTCAGCCGCGTGATGGGCCGCAAAACCTACTTCCTGATCTGTATCGCGATGTTCACCGTCTGCTCTTTCCTGTGCGGTATCGCAACCGAACTGTGGCAGATGATTTTGTTCCGCGTGTTGCAGGGGTTCTTCGGCGGTGGTTTGCAGCCGATTCAGCAATCGGTGCTGCTGGATTATTTCAAGCCGGAAGATCGCGGCAAGGCGTTTGGTCTGTCGTCGATTGCCATCATCGTGGCCCCCGTTGTCGGGCCGACGCTCGGCGGTTACATCACCGATAACTTCAGCTGGCGCTGGGTGTTTCTCATCAACATTCCGGTGGGGATTATTGCCCTGCTGGCGATTTATCAGTTGCTGGAAGATCCGCCGTGGGAGCGTAAAGCTAAAGGCAAACTCAGTATTGATTACATCGGTATCGGGCTGATTGCGCTCGGGCTGGGCTGTTTGCAGGTCATGATGGACCGCGGCGAGGACGACGACTGGTTTAAATCCGGCTTCATCGTCACCTTTGCGGTGCTGGCGGCAACCGGGATTGTCGGCGCGATTTACTGGCTGCTTTATGCCAAAAAACCGGTGGTCGATCTGCGCTGTATGAAGGATAAAAACTTTGCCGTCGCCGGTTTACTGATGGCCGGTATGGCGATGATTTTGTACGGCAGCTCAGTGGTGATTCCGCAGCTGGCGCAGCAGCAGTTAGGCTATACCGCCACGCTTTCCGGGCTGGTGATGTCGCCCGGCGCGGTGCTGATTGTGTTGTCGATCCCGCTGGTGCTGAAACTGATGCCCATTGTGCAGACGCGCTACATCATTGCGTTCGGCTTCTTCCTGCTCGCCGCGTCGTTTATCTATTCGGCCACGCTGACGCCGGACGTCGATTTCGAAACGCTGGTGCTGTACCGCAGCGCGCAGTCGATCGGGCTGGGCTTCCTGTTTGTGCCGCTGACGACCATCGCGTTCATCACTATTCCGCAGCGGATGAACGCCGACGCCGCCGCGCTGTTTACCATGTTCCGTAACGTCGCAGGCTCGATCGGGATTTCGCTGGCCACGGCCGGTGTGACCGAGCGAACGCAGGCACACAGCGCACACATGGCGCACAACATGTCGCCGCTCAATGAACAGTTTAATCAGGCCGTCAGCAAAAGTGCCGCCGCGATCCGTGATTTCGCCCACGTCGTCGGCGACCCGATGCAGCTCGCCACCGTGAAGATGTATCAGGAAATGATCTCGCAATCGCGCATCCTGGCTTACATCGATGTGTTCGGCTATTGCGCCATCGTCGCTGTTATTTTGATCCCATTTTGTTTCCTGCTTTCGCCGGTTAAGAGCGAAGGTAATGCCGGAGCACATTAAGTTGAATACGACCCGGAAGTTGAATAAGACCACATTGTTTACCGTTTCGGCTCTCACGCTGGCGCTGGCGGGCTGCTCCGTAGGCCCTGATTACCAGAAGCCGAACCCGGTCACGCCGGGCGCTTATAACGACATGACGAAGCCGAAAGACGCCGACGGCGCGTCCATCGCCCTGCCCTCGGAGCCGAATCCGCTATGGTGGAAAGCGTTTAATGACCCGCAGCTCGACAGCCTGATCACCCGCGCGATTGCCGGGAATATCTCCCTGCAACAGGCGGTGCTGCGCATTGCCGGTGCCCGCGAGCAGGTCAAACAGGCCGAAGGCGCCTGGCTGCCGTCGGTTCAGGGCAGCGCAAAAGCCACGCGTCAGCAGCTTGGCCTGAAAGGTATTCTGGATTCCAGCGGTGCCTCGCAGCAACTGAACGATCTCGGTCCGGAAGCCTCCGGCGCCATCAGTACGGCGACGCGGCCCGTGAATTTATATCAGGGAAGTTTTGACTCCAGCTGGGAGCTGGATTTATTTGGCGGCACGCGGCGTCAGGTTGAGGCCGCGAATGCGCAGACACAGTCTTCTGTCGAACAACGCAATGATGCGCTGGTGTCGCTGGAAGCCGAAGTGGCCCGCGCGTATCTGCAACTGCGTGGCGCGCAAAGCGTGACGGCGGCGATTCAGACGCAAATCGACGTCGCGCAGCAGACGCTGGATCTCACGCAAAACCGCCAGAAGAACGGCCTTTCGCCACAGCTGGATGTCGAAAACGCCCGCGCACAACTGGGTTCATTGCGCGCCCAGTTGCCGCAGTATCAGGCGCAGGAACGTCAGGCGATGAACGGGCTGGCGGTTCTGCTCGGCCAGACGCCGGGCTCGCTGGATGCCGAACTGACCGCACCAAAACCGATGCCTGCCCTGCCCGCTGCCGTCCCGGTGGGCGTGCCGTCGCAGCTGGCGCGTCGCCGCCCGGACGTGCGCAAAGCCGAAGCCGATCTTCACGCGGCGACCGCCAATATCGGCGTCTCCGTCGCGCAGATGTTCCCGAGTATTTCCCTCACCGGCCAGTTCGGGATGCGTAACACTGACGTGAGTTATCTCGACAACTGGAGCAGCCATTTCTACTCCTTCGGCCCGCAGGTCACGCTGCCGATCTTCCAGGGCGGACGTCTGGTTTCCAGCGTGCATCTTTCCCGCGCACAGCAGGCTAATGCCGCGCTGAACTACCGCCAGACGGTACTGACCGCGCTTCAGGACGTCGATAATGCACTGGTGAATTACCGCACGGATCAGGATCAGGTGAACGGATTAGAGCAGACGACCGAAGCGTTACAGACAGCGTTTGATCTCGCCAGCGACAGTTACCGTCAGGGGCTTTCAACGTTCATCAACGTGCTCGACGCCCAGCGCCAGCTCGCGCAGGCGCATCAGCAATCCGCCGAAGCGAAGGTGAAAACCAGCACCGATCTGGTGTCACTGTACAAAGCCCTCGGCGGTGGCTGGGAGCCGTACCAGAACGTCGATTTGCCGACCTACACCGTCTTCGGCCCGGCGGCAACGACGGATGTGAAAGTCAAAACGACGTCGGGAGTGACACCGTAATGATTAACTTCGCTTTATCAAACCGCTGATGTTGTGCATCCGGTTTCCCTGACAAGACGTCCAAAATACTGGCGTGGAGCTTTTTCCGCGCCAGACAAAGAGACAGAAATCACTAACAGAAATTCTTTATTCACTGTCTCTATTCATCAGACTTATCTATATAATTTATATGAAAATTTCTAACAACCTTTAAAACCCTCCAGATTTACATTCAGAAATACTTAATTTCTGCAAAAATGCTTAACACCATTCATTACCCCTTCTGTTAGTCCGGTTTCTGAGTAGAACCACACCACCACAATTTGACTTAAGTAAAAACCATCTCAGGTAACCTCACCGCGGACGGTGGCGGGATAACGGAATAATTCACAGGGAGTCACCGGTTTACGGCCTGTGTAAAAGGGACTTAAACGAT
>NZ_PITQ01000016.1 GCF_002834385.1 Rahnella sp. AA | reverse complement strand
GGTGGTCCCACCTGACCCCATGCCGAACTCAGAAGTGAAACGCCGTAGCGCCGATGGTAGTGTGGGGTCTCCCCATGCGAGAGTAGGGAACTGCCAGGCATCAAATAAGTGGAAAGCCCTGTACTGACGTACAGGGCTTTTTGCTATGGGAAATTTGGGAAATATTGAAGGTGTCGGAAGGTTGCTGTCGTGCCTATTCCTTCTTCTTTCCCAACCATTCGACGATAAACTCACCAATTTCACCAACGTTATTCAGATCTAAAACCGTGACACCGTTAAAAATAGGTGCGGAAGAGAGATCTGTAGCAACAGCAATCACATGATCGTCGATTAATTTATCCAGAGCCCTTCCTGTTTTTTCTCTGTGGAGAACAATCTTCTCAATTTCTTCATGCTTAAAACCCTCCACTAAAATCACATCCAGACTATGGCAGTCAAAACGGCTGGCCAGATATGTAAGATCAGGCTGATTTTGCAGAGGTGTTTCGGTCATAAGCGCCCATCTGTTACTGCTTGCAACCATCGTCTGATCAGCACCGGCTTTACGTAACTCGAAGCTATCCTTTCCCGGAGTATCGACATCAACATCATGGTGTGTATGCTTTATCAGGCCGGTCCGGATACCGTGCGAACGTAAATATGGAATGAGTTGTTTCAGTAACGTCGTTTTACCTGTTCCGCTGTATGCGATGATACCAAGTAAAGGGATCTGCGTACTTTTCATCGTTTAATATCCCGCTGACGGGCCTTCCAAAACTCAACATCTTCAGGTGTATTAAGGTTTGAGAAGGCTAAAGGTTCCTGGAACAAAACTGTTTTAGCGCCGATTTTTTCGAAGAAAATCATTAATTTTTTGTCACCATTTCCCAGATAAGATTCAAGCGCTGGCATAACTTTTCGATTAAGCAGGCAAAGTGTCGGATGGACTCTTTCAGGATCACGGGCATAAACGGCTTGTTGCCCGCCCTCGCCAGCTTCGGCCTGTAATGCTTCAGCAAGATTGTCGGGGAAAGCAGGAACATCGCAGGGGATAAATAAAACCCATTCGGTTTTACTCGCTGATAATGCGGCAAGCATGCCCGCCAGCGGGCCTGAAAAGTCGGGTATCAGATCTGGGACAGTCTGAAAATTTCTTCCGTAACGTTCACTATTTCGGTTACAGCTGATCAGGATTTCACTGACATCCGGTCGTAACTTCTCGGCGACGTGTTCAAATAAAGGCCGTCCGTTTACTTCTACCAGCCCTTTGTCTTCGCCCATCCTCGTTGAGCGGCCACCTGCCAAAATAACGCCAGTAATGTCACTGCGGTTCATAATTTTTCCTGCCAGGAAATTTGTATTCTGATGATTGTAACGTCTTACGATGAGGGCGGGCAGATTTAACTTTTACGCCGCAAGCCGGCTCTTCCCCAAAAGAAATAACCCTGTTATTTTTAGGGTCTGTAAGCTAATAGAGAGAAATAACATGAAAGAGCATCGCGTAAACGAGTTGATTGAATTACTGCATCCGGCATGGAAAGAAGACTGTGATCTGAACCTGATGGAGTTTATTCAGAAACTGGCAACGGAATGTGGTTATCAGGGGCCACTGGGTGAACTAAGCGATGACACCTTGATTTATCACCTTAAAATGCGTGGTACTGACAGCACAGCTGAAATCCCGGGGCTTAAGAAAGACTATGAGGATGACTTTAAAACGGCTCTTTTACGTGCCCGTGGCGTGATTAAAGATTGATGTAAACTTATGTGAACTTCATGCGTGCCGCTAAAAATAGATGATACTATTTCCCATTGTCATTTTTCTGTGCGGCCAAACCGAATGAAGTCATGAACAGTTCAGCATTTAACTTTCAGGCATTGTCGCCGGATCTTATCCTTGATGCTTTAGAGAGTGTCGGTCTTATTGCTGAGTCCGGCCTCACTGCATTGAACAGCTATGAGAACCGGGTTTACCAATTTCTTGGTGAAGACCGGAAACGTTACGTCGTGAAATTCTACCGCCCCGAACGCTGGAGCGAAGAGCAAATTTACGAAGAGCACCGTTTCTCGCTTGATATGGCTGATGCTGAAATACCGGCTGTCGCTCCGCTTTCAATCAATAAAGATACCCTCCATCGCCATCAGGGTTACCTGTTCACAGTGTTTCCCAGCGTGGGCGGTCGTCAGTATGAAATCGATAATCTGGACCAGCTGGAATGGGTGGGCCGTTTTCTCGGTCGCATTCATCAGGTTGGTAGTCAGAGCCCGTTCAAAGTTCGTCCGACGATAGGATTGGATGAGTATCTGACGCAGCCGCGCGAAGTTCTCGCGCAATGTTCCCTGATACCCGCCAGCCTGCGCGAACCTTTCTTATCCGCGACTGATAACCTGATCCGCACGACGCAGGAATTCTGGCATACGGACTGGCGGCCGTTACGTTTACACGGTGATTGCCATCCGGGAAATATTCTCTGGCGTGATGGCCCGCTGTTTGTCGATATGGATGATGCCCGCACCGGCCCTGCTGTTCAGGATCTGTGGATGTTGTTGCATGGCGAGCAAAGTGAACAACGAATTCAGTTAGATATCTTGCTGGAAGCTTATGAGGAATTCACCGATTTTGATTCCAGCGAGTTGACGTTAATTGAGCCGCTGCGTGCTATGCGCATGGTCTATTATCTGGCCTGGGTCGCGAAGCGCTGGGGTGATCCGGCGTTTCCCAAAAGCTTCCCGTGGATGCAGGACGAAGATTTTTGGCGTGGCCAGATAGCCGCTTTCACCGAGCAAATTAAGAAATTACAGGCACCTCCTTTACAGCTGATGCCAATGTACTGAGTCACGATTAATGTTCGAAGTTTAATTAAATGGAGATAGGCTTTATATGAAAAAGATATTCCTGGCACTGGTTGGTATGGTTATGGCCTTCAGTGTATCTGCAGCACAGTTTTCTGATGGTGCACAGTACGTTACTTTAGATAAAACCGTTGCTAATGAACCACAGGTACTCGAGTTCTTCTCATTTTATTGCCCGCACTGCTATCAGTTCGAACAAGTCTGGCATGTATCAGACAGCATCCGTAAGAACCTGCCAAAAGATGTGAAATATACCAAATACCACGTGGAATTCCTGGGGCCTTTGGGTAAACAATTAACTCAGGCATGGGCTGTTGCTATTGCTCTGGGTGTTGAGGATAAAGTCAGCCCGCTGATGTTTGATGCCGTCCAGAAACAACAGTCTGTTCAGAATGCTGATGATATCCGTAAGGTCTTTATTCAGGCCGGTGTGAAAGGTGAAGACTACGATGCTGCGCTTAACAGCTTTGTAGTGAAATCATTGGTTGTTCAACAGGAAAAAGCCGCTGCCGATCTGGGTCTGCAAGGCGTACCTTCTGTATTTGTGAACGGCAAATATATGGTTAAAAATGACGGACTTGATACCAGTTCAATGGACAGTTACGTCAAACAATATTCTGATGTGATTAACTTCTTATCGACCAAAAAATAAGACGTTTTGATCCCAACGCCAGCCCCAGGGCTGGCGTTGTATTTTCATAAAATTAAAAATCAGAAATGATTACGGACGAAAATATAAATGTTTTCTGCCGGGGATTATTTTTAATAAATATAACTATCCACAAAAGCTATTAAGTTTCTATTACACGATAATCCCCCGCCCAATTTCTATAACCTGATGAAACCAGTAGTTAAAATTCTGTAATATTTTCCGGTACAATTCAGATAATAATCCCCTTTGGAAACTATTCACAAACTTATCCACAGGAAGATCCTTCGAGATCCCTCGCAAGTTCGCAATGATTTTTCCTCGCGAGGTTCGTCTTTCCGGCTGGCTATGGCATCCTTAGAGCATGTCTGATCACGAATAAAGAAGAGTTATGGCCCAGATAGCAGAAAACCCCTTAATCCTGGTGGACGGTTCGTCTTACCTCTATCGCGCTTATCATGCGTTCCCGCCGCTGACGAACTCTGCGGGTGAACCGACAGGCGCGATGTACGGTGTGCTTAACATGTTGCGCAGTTTATTGCTGCAATACACACCAAGCCATGTCGCTGTGGTTTTCGACGCGAAAGGCAAAACCTTCCGTGACGAACTTTTTGAACAGTACAAATCCCATCGTCCTCCGATGCCTGATGATCTGCGCTCGCAGATAGAACCTTTGCACCAGATGGTTAAAGCCATGGGCTTGCCGCTGCTGGTGGTTTCCGGCGTAGAAGCTGACGATGTGATCGGTACTCTGGCACTGGAAGCGGAAAAGGCAGGTCATGCTGTTCTTATCAGTACCGGTGATAAAGATATGGCACAACTGGTGACACCGGGCGTGACGCTGATTAACACCATGAATAATGCGATTCTCGGGCCTGAAGAAGTCGTTGAGAAATATGGTGTACCGCCTGAACTGATTATCGATTTCCTGGCTCTGATGGGCGATTCTTCGGATAACATTCCGGGTGTGCCGGGCGTTGGAGAGAAAACAGCGCAAGCTCTGTTGCAGGGGATTGGCGGCCTTGATGCTCTATATGCAGACCTTGATAAAGTATCGACATTAAGTTTCCGTGGTTCGAAAACCATGGCTGCTAAGCTTGCTGACAATAAAGACGTCGCTTATCTGTCATATCAGCTGGCGACGATTAAAACAGACGTTAAGCTCGACTTAACCTGTGCAGAACTGACCGTTTCAGAACCCGATGCTGATGAGCTTCATCAGCTCTTTGGCCGTTATGAATTTAAACGCTGGCTGGCTGATGTTGAAGCTGGTACCTGGCTGAGCGGTAAGAAACCGGCTGTTAAGGTTTCTGCTACATCGAAAAAGAGTGCTGAGGTAACCGAAGTGGCCTCAGCAGAATCTCCTGAGCGTAATCAGCTTTCTCAGGAGGGTTATGTCACGATTCTGGATCAGGCCACTTTGGATGACTGGATTGGCTATCTGAAAGCTTCTGACGTTTTCGCTTTCGATACAGAAACCGATGGTCTGGATACGCTGACGGCCAACCTAATTGGTCTGTCTTTCGCGACAGAAGCAGGCAAAGCCGCTTATCTGCCCGTTGCTCATGATTATCTGGACGCGCCGGTACAACTTGATCGCGATGAAGTGCTTAAGCAACTTAAACCGTTGCTGGAAGATGAAAAGCAGCTGAAAGTCGGGCAGAACCTGAAATTCGATCGCGGCATCTTATTGCGCTATGACATCGAAATGAAAGGCATCGCCTACGACACGATGCTTGAATCCTATGTTCTCGACAGCGTATCTGGCCGTCATGATATGGACAGCCTTGCAGATCGCTACCTCGGTCATAAAACTGTAGGTTTCGAAGAAATCGCCGGGAAAGGCAAAAATCAGCTGACTTTCAACCAGATCGCTTTGGAACAGGCTGCACCGTATGCCGCGGAAGACGCCGACGTCACGTTGCAACTGCATCAGGCGCTTTGGCCACGTATTCAGGAAAGCGAATTACTGAAGAAAGTCTTCACTGAAATTGAAATGCCTCTGGTGCCCGTTCTGTCTCATATTGAGCGTACCGGTGTTTTGATTGATCAGAATATTTTGGCCGCTCATTCCAAAGAGCTGGCAATCCGCCTGAACGAGCTGGAAAACAAAGCGCACGGGCTGGCAGAAGAACCTTTCAATCTTTCTTCGACCAAGCAGCTTCAGGCCATTTTGTATGAAAAACAGAAATTGCCGATTCTGAAGAAAACGCCTGGCGGTGCTCCATCAACGAATGAAGAAGTTCTGGCTGAGCTGGCTCTGGATTATCCGTTGCCAAAAGTGATTCTGGAATATCGTGGCCTGGCAAAGCTGAAGTCAACGTATACCGATAAGTTGCCTCTGATGATCAACCCGCAGTCTGGCCGGGTTCATACCTCTTACCACCAGGCGGTAACTGCTACCGGTCGTCTGTCATCCAGCGATCCAAACCTGCAAAACATTCCTGTGCGTAATGATGAAGGACGTCGTATTCGTCAGGCTTTTATTGCGCCAAAAGATTACATCATTCTGGCTGCCGACTACTCGCAAATTGAACTGCGTATCATGGCACATTTATCGAAAGATGAAGGCTTGCTGACTGCGTTTGCTGAGGGTAAAGATATTCACCGTGCGACCGCTGCTGAAGTATTTGGTACGCCGCTGGAGAATGTCACCGGCGAACAGCGTCGCAGCGCTAAGGCGATTAACTTTGGTCTGATTTACGGTATGAGTGCGTTTGGTTTATCCCGCCAGCTGAACATCCCGCGTAAAGAGTCCCAGCGTTATATGGATTTGTATTTCGAACGCTATCCGGGTGTTCTGGAATATATGGAGCGTACCCGAACTCAGGCTTCTGAGCAGGGTTACGTTGAAACACTCGATGGCCGCCGTCTGTATCTGCCGGATATCAAATCCAGCAATGCGATGCGTCGCAAAGGTGCTGAACGTGCCGCAATCAATGCCCCGATGCAGGGAACGGCCGCGGACATTATCAAACGTGCCATGATCAGCGTTGCCGACTGGCTCAAACAACCGGATGCTCCGCGTGCCCGCATTATTATGCAGGTACACGATGAACTGGTGTTCGAGGTGCATAAAGATGATGTTCCGGCAGCAAGTGAGAAAATTCGCAATCTGATGGAAGCAAGCATGACGCTGGCCGTTCCGCTGAAAGTGGATGTTGGCACTGGTGATAACTGGGATCAGGCTCACTAAGTGAATAGTTATTAAGCTTTTTTTGTAATTAAGCTACAGGATTATGCACTCAGACCATGAGGATGATCGCATAAACCGCGATTTTTGTGTAAGTAAACTACAAAAAGTTCTTTTTCCCCGTCAGGAAATAGGGTAAAGTTTCTCTCGTAGGGTACAGAGGTAAGATGTTCTATCTTTCAGACCTTTTACTTCACGTAATCGGATTTGGCTGAATATTTTAGCCGCCCCAGGCATTTATGTCTGGGGCGTTTTTTATTGTGCTTTTCATGGTGCTGCGAAGGTTTTCCCTCTAACGGTGGCCATAAAAAAGGGCGACCTGTTGGCCACCCTGATGATGTTCTTTACTTACACATATCATTTAAAATGGCCGGTAACGTTATTCGCCGGACAGTTCTTCTTCCAGCACTTCCGGTGGGATCTCACTGAACCAGTTGTTCAGCTTGTCACTCAGTTTATCCACGCCCATTTTCTTCGGTGAAGAGAACGCTTCAACCTGAATATCTCCCATGAATTCTTTTACCGCTTCACGGACCATCTTGACCTGCGCCTGACGTGCACCGGAAGCCAGTTTGTCGGCCTTAGTCAGTAGCAACATCACCGGTGTACCAACATCTACTGCCCACTGAATCATCTGCTGATCGAGATCTTTAAGCGGATGACGGATATCCATCAGCACAACAAGACCTTTCAGCGAGTTACGCATTTGCAGGTATTCGCCTAGCGCGCGCTGCCATTTGCGCTTCATTTCTTCCGGTACTTCCGCGTAACCATAACCCGGCAAGTCGACCAGGCGGATGCCCGGTTTGACTTCGAACAGGTTGATCAACTGAGTTCGTCCCGGCGTTTTACTGGTACGAGCGAGGCTTTTTTGCTGCGTCAGCGTATTCAGCGCACTGGATTTGCCGGCGTTTGAGCGACCAGCAAATGCGACTTCAATGCCTTCGTCAGCTGGCAGGTGCCGGATATCCGGGGCGCTCATGACGAAATGGGTCATATGATAGTTGTAAGTTTGGCTGGTCAAAACGTGCGTCTCCGTGAGGCGTGAGTATCTGGCTGGCGATTATAACTGCAACAGAGCCGAGATGTGTTCGTGTTTTTGAAATCCGAATGATGAGGCGAAGGGACCACAGAGATGAAGGCGGGGGAAATTGCCTTCATGATGTAAGACATTTGCTATTCATGATGCGGGTTATTTCGCTTGTTTTATCGCCGAGATTTTTAATTTATATCATTATCAACAAGATAAAAAATTAGTACTTTTAAAATATCACCAGCGGCAGATGAGTATCTTGAGCCTTTGCGCCAGTCGGGTAAAGTAATTCTTACGCGATGAAAGCAAGTAGGGAAGCACGGACGAATTCTGCATTCACGGATCACGGGAAATGCTTTGCGATTTAAGGATGAACGGGGCCGGAGGCTCTGAAAGGCAAAGGAAAAACCGGGACGTTGACGCTATACAGGGAAAGTGTTTGATGAACATCCTTCTAATGAAGGAAAGAAAAAGGCAGCAAGGTTACCTTGCTGCCTTTTTTCTTTGTTCGCTTTCTGCTAGATTCCGCCGCAAATCTATACTAAATGTACACACCTAAGAGCAGATGCCATGAAACAGCCAGCGAAAGCACCACGCGCCAATACCGCGACAGCTAAAACGAAGAAGAAAAGTCGTGTAGAGCTTGATATCGAAGCGCGCGAACGCAAGCGTGATAACAAGCGTCGTGGCCATAAAGCAGGCTCACGCGCTAATCCGGAGGCGGCTCAGAACCAAAGCGGCTCTGGCGCTAAGAAAACTGATCCGCGTATCGGCAGCAAAAAAGCGGTGCCATTAATCGTTGAGACAGTGACAAACAATGCGGCGAAAGCTAAAAAAGCCGCGCAGCCGAAGCAAGATGCAAAACCAAAAATGACGCCGGAAGAAGAACTGACGTTGCTGGAAAATGATGAGCGTCTGGATTCACTGCTGGATCTTATCGATGACGGCAAAGCACTGAGCGCAGAAGATCAGGCTTATGTCGATCAGACGCTGGATCGCATTGACGTTCTGATGGAAATCCTCGGCATTGAACTCGGCGACGACGAAGATGACGAAGAAGAAGAGAAGAACGAAGACATGATGCAGTTGCTCAAGCGCGGAAACCCAAAAGACGGTTTCTAAGCCATGCGCTGGGTCATCCCGGCAATAGCCTTACTCTTTGCATGTTATCTGCTTTGGTTATTCGGTAAACTACGGCGGTTATCGAAAACCAAAGCACGTTTGCGCAGAGCGACCTTTGCACGGCAGGCCCAAAGCCTGCCTGTAAGGCGAACCGGCAGCATCCGACGCCGGAAGGAGTAAGTCACCCCATGTCAGAACAGACAACCGTCTGGGATTTAGCGCTGATCCAGAAGTACAACTATTCAGGTCCGCGATACACATCCTATCCAACAGCACTCGAATTCAGCGAAAGCTACGATGATGCGGCCTTTAAAAAAGCGGCTGTGCGTTATCCTGAGCGTTCCCTTTCGCTGTATGTGCACATTCCTTTCTGCCATAAGCTCTGCTATTTCTGCGGTTGCAATAAACTGGTGACCCGCCAGCAGCATAAAGCCGAAGAATACCTTAATGCCCTTGAGAAAGAGATCAGCCACCGTGCGCCGCTCTTTAAAGGCCGTCAGGTCAGTCAGCTGCACTGGGGCGGTGGTACACCGACTTACCTGAATACAGCGCAGATAAGCCGCCTGATGAGCCTTCTGCGGGCACATTTCGATATCCTGCCTGATGCCGAGATGTCGCTGGAAGTAGATCCGCGTGAAATAGAGCTGGATGTTCTCGATCATCTGCGCAGTGAAGGTTTTAATCGCCTGAGTATGGGGGTTCAGGATTTCAATAAAGAAGTGCAACGCCTGGTAAACCGCGAGCAGGACGAAGATTTCATTTTTGCGCTGATTGAACGGGCGCGTGCGCTGGGTTTCAACTCCACCAATATCGATCTCATCTACGGCCTGCCGAAACAAACCGCAGAGAGTTTTGCGTATACGCTGAAACGCGTGGCACAGCTGAGCCCCGATCGTCTGAGCGTTTTCAACTACGCGCATATGCCGAAATTGTTCGCCGCTCAGCGCAAAATCAAAGATGCCGATTTACCCGGCGCCGAAGAAAAACTGAAGATCTTGCAGGAAACCATCGCTTCGCTGACAGATTCCGGATACCGCTTTATTGGCATGGATCACTTTGCCCGCCCGGATGACGAACTGGCCGTGGCGCAGCGCGAAGGCAAATTGCATCGCAATTTCCAGGGCTATACCACGCAGGGCGACAGCGATTTGTTAGGCATGGGCGTTTCGGCGATCAGCATGCTGGGCGATACCTACGCGCAGAATGAAAAAGACCTGAAAACCTACTATGCCCGCGTGGAGGCTGAAGGGAATGCGCTGTGGCGGGGTCTGGAAATGACCGATGATGATTGCCTGCGTCGCGACGTAATCAAAGCGCTGATCTGTCATTTCGAACTGGATTTTGCCGATATCGAAAAACGCCACGGAATTCAGTTTACGGATTACTTTGCCGATGATTTGGCGTTGCTGGAACCGCTGGTTAAAGACGGTCTGGTGGACGTCAGCGAAAATCACATTCAGGTCACCCCGCGCGGCCGTCTGCTGATCCGTAATATCTGCATGTGTTTTGATATTTACCTGCGCCGTCAGGTTCGCCAGCAGCAATTCTCCCGCGTTATCTGACGTTCCCCACACAAACAAAAACAGCCGCATCTGCGGCTGTTTTGCTTTCTGGCAATGACATTATTCCATGCCGAGTTCTTTCAGTTTACGCGTCAGGGTATTTCGCCCCCAGCCCAGTAAACGTGCCGCTTCCTGTTTGTGTCCCTGAGTATGGCGCAGCGCCGTAGTCAGCAGCGTACGCTCCATTTCAGGCTGTGCTTCTGACAACAGGTTTTGATGACCGGAACGCAGGGCGCGATCGGCCCATTGTGCCAGCAGCGTTGCCCAGCTGTCCGGCAGGCTCTGGCCGCCCGTTTCCGGAGCGGTCGTTTCGAACAGTTCACTCGGTAAATCCTGAATCAGCACTTCCTGCCCGGCGGCCATGACGGTTAACCAGCGGCAGGTGTTTTCCAACTGGCGCACGTTCCCTTGCCACGGCAGACGCGTCAGCGCCGTTTCAGTTTCGGGATGAAGATTTTTGGCTTCCACACCCAGCTCTTTTGCCGCAACTTGCAGGAAATAACGTGCCAGGCGCGGAATATCTTCACGACGTTCACGCAGCGGAGGCAGATGGACGCGGATCACGTTCAGACGGTGGAATAAGTCCTCACGGAATTTGCCTTCCTGAACCCGCAGCTCCAGATTCTGGTGGGTGGCCGCAATGATCCGGACATCCACTTTTACCGGTGCGTAGCCGCCAACCCGATAGAATTGTCCGTCAGCCAGCACGCGCAGCAGGCGGGTTTGCACATCAAGCGGCATATCACCGATTTCATCGAGGAACAGCGTGCCGTTATCGGCCTGCTCAAAACGGCCCTGGCGGATGGTATTCGCCCCGGTAAATGCGCCTTTCTCGTGGCCGAATAATTCAGACTCAATCAGGTCTTTCGGGATCGCCGCCATATTCAGCGCGATAAACGGCGCCTTGGCTCGCGGGCTGTGGCGGTGCAAAGCATGGGCAACCAGCTCTTTACCGGTCCCGGATTCCCCGTTAATCAGCACGCTGATTGAAGAGCGTGATAACCGGCCAATAATGCGGAATACATCCTGCATGGCTGGCGCTTCACCAATAATATCAGCCGTCGGGCCGCTGGCCGGCTGGCTTCGCGCCGGTTGCTGTTGTTCCTGATAATGACTGATGGCGCGCTCGACCAGCGCCACGGCTTCGTCAATGTCGAACGGTTTTGGCAGATAATCAAATGCGCCCTGCTGATAGGCGCTGACCGCGGCATCCAGATCGGAATGTGCTGTCATTATGATGACCGGAAGCATCGGATGGCGTTGTTTAATCTGTTTTAACAGCGCTAAACCGTCCATGCCGGGCATACGGATATCTGATAACAAAACGTCAGGGGTTTGAGTCGCAATGGCATCAAGCACCTCATTGCCGCTGTCAAACGTGGTGCAGGTCAAACCGGCTCCAGTGAGCGCGCGTTCAAGTACCCAGCGGATGGAGCTATCGTCATCGACGATCCAGACTATCCCTCGTTGCATAAGAACCTCACTGGCGAATAGGCAGGTAAACCGAGAATTCGGTATGTCCTGGCCAACTGTTAAATTCAACTTTACCCGAATGCTGATCAATCAAACTACGCGCGATGGACAGGCCCAAACCTGTGCCCCCTTCGCGGCCACTGACCATGGGGTAAAAAAGGGTGTCCTGCAAATGCGCCGGTACGCCGGGGCCGTCATCTTCAATATCAATACGGGCTACCAGTCGATAACGCACGCCGTGTAACGTAATCTGGAAAGCGGTGCGCGTGCGCAAAGTAATTGTGCCGCCTTCCTCCCCGAGCGCTTGTAATGCGTTTCGGGTGATGTTTAACAAAATTTGTTCTATCTGATCCGGATCGTGCGCCAGTTCCGGCAGGCTCGGGTCATAGTCTCTGACCAACTGAACGTTATCCGGTTTTTCCATCGACACCAGCTGACACACACGCTCGGCAACCTGGTGAATGCTTTGTGTTACGTGCTGACTCGGGCGTTGTGGCCCCAGCAGGCGATCAACCAGATTACGCAGACGGTCGGCCTGCTCGATAATGACTTTGGTGTATTCCAGCAGAGCCGGATCGGGCAGTGCTCTGGATAATAACTGGGCGGCACCACGCAGCCCGCCAAGCGGGTTCTTGATTTCATGGGCCAGGCCGCGGATCAAATCACGCGCGGCAACCTGTTGAGCATGCTGCAATTGTTCCTGACTCAGACGTCGCTGGTTATCCATCGGCGCCAGTTCGACCAGAATGAAGCCTTCGGGCAGCATCTGCGCGGTCAGTGACAGCACATGCGCGCGGCCATCAACCACTAAGGTGACTTCGCTGTCTGTAAAGCCCTGTCCGGCAGTCAGACTTTCACGCATTAACTCTATGTTGAGCGAAAAATATCCCACCAGTTCTGGCAAAGGGGTGCCAAAAAGTTTGCGGGAACTTTGCGCCAGTAACTGCTGAGCGGCCGGGTTGGCGTAATGCACCGCCAAATCGTCGTCCAACAACAGAACGCTGTTGATTAAGGAATTCAGGATCTGCCCAGCATCGGGCAGCTTGCCAGTTGCCATACCGCAGTCTCCCGCACCTGATTGGTGCATTTTATCTCGCTACCCGGCGAAATCACGGGCCAGAGGGGTTAAGCAGGAAAGAGTGTGGAGAAAAAAGCCCATCCGGAGATGGGCTGAAAGTTTCCACGGCAACAAATAAAATCGTCTTACTTAATTTTGACGCTGAAGGCTTTGTTACGACCAGGCCTTCAGTCGGGTATTACGCTCAGCACCGACCAATGACTGGTGCTGAGTTCAGGGTTTAATCAGAAATTAAACGCTGTAGTACAGTTCGAACTCAACAGGGTGCGGAGTCATACGCACACGGTCCATTTCTTCTTTACGCAGACCGATGTAAGCATCGATAGCGTCGTCAGTGAACACGCCGCCACGGGTCAGGAACTCGCGGTCTTCGTTCAGAGCGTTCAGAGCTTCTTCCAGTGAACCTGCAACTTTTGGAATTTCTGCTTCTTCTTCCGGTGGCAGGTCATACAGGTTTTTATCCATCGCATCGCCAGGGTGGATCTTGTTGATGATGCCGTCCAGGCCAGCCATCATCAGTGCAGCAAACGCCAGGTATGGGTTAGCCGCTGGATCAGGGAAGCGTGCTTCGATACGCATTGCTTTAGGGCTGGATACGTGTGGAATACGGATAGAGGCAGAACGGTTACGTGCAGAATACGCCAGCATCACAGGTGCTTCGTAGCCCGGGACCAAACGCTTGTAGGAGTTTGTTGTCGGGTTAGCGTATGCGTTGATGGCTTTAGCGTGTTTGATGATACCGCCGATGTAGAACAGTGCCATTTCAGACAGGCCGCCGTATTTGTCACCAGAGAACAGGTTGTTACCGTTCTTAGACAGGGACATGTGGCAGTGCATACCGGAACCATTGTCGCCAAACATTGGTTTTGGCATGAAGGTCGCAGTTTTGCCAAATGCGTGAGCCACGTTGTGAACCACGTATTTGTAGATTTGGATTTCATCAGCTTTCTTGGTCAGGGTGTTGAAGCGGGTTGCCACTTCGTTCTGACCAGCGGTCGCTACTTCGTGGTGGTGAGCTTCAACAACCAGACCCATTTCTTCCATGGTCAGACACATGGTAGAACGCAGATCCTGGGAGGAGTCGACCGGAGGAACCGGGAAGTAACCGCCTTTAACTGCAGGACGGTGGCCTTTGTTGCCGCCTTCGTATTTGGTGCTTGAGTTCCATGCGCCTTCGATATCATCGATAGCCACGTGTGAACCGGAGATGCTGCTGCCGAAGCGCACATCATCAAACAGGAAGAATTCTGGTTCTGGCCCGAACAGGACGGTGTCCGCGATGCCAGAAGAACGCAGGAAATCTTCTGCACGTTTTGCGGTAGAACGTGGGTCGCGGTCATAACCTTGCAGCGTTGTTGGCTCAAGGATGTCGCAACGAATAATCAGTGTGGTTTCTTCGTAGAATGGGTCAAGAACAGCAGTGCTGGCATCTGGCATCAGAACCATGTCAGATTCGTTAATACCTTTCCAGCCACCGATTGAAGAGCCATCAAACATTTTGCCTTCTTCGAAGAAGTCAGCGCTAACCTGATGTGCAGGAATAGTGACGTGCTGTTCTTTGCCTTTGGTATCAGTGAAACGTAAATCTACGAATTTCACTTCATGCTCATTCAGCATCGTCAAAACGTGTTCAGCGGACATACTAGTTCTCCCGAATTTCTCATTATCGTCGTGGAACGAATAACCATTTTTGGTCTTTAGTTGGAAATAACAGCTTTACTGGAACTGGCGTGTGGCCTAAACAGCACTATTATTTGTCTGGTCAGACTCTTTTCACCCTGTAAAAACTTTTTACCCTAAAAACTAATAGCGAAAACTGTGCCAACTTTGAGAAAATGCAAACAACGCCATTTTACAGGGCTTTTGCACTCAATGAGTATGCACCATAACGGAATATTTGCACTACAATGGTGCTTCTATTGAAATGCATGGCACCAAATTAGTGCGTCACAATGGTTCAGTGGTCATTTTGCACCGTGAAAGGGATCACAAAGTAACCATCCATAAGTTGTTTCAACAAGATCCTTGTGATCTTGTTTAGAACCTCGCTTAATACGTGTACAATAGCGCGCTATTTCTAATGCCTGAGGCAAAGCTGTGATCGAAAATTTGCGTAACATCGCCATTATTGCCCACGTTGACCATGGTAAAACCACCCTGGTCGACAAGCTGCTGCAACAATCCGGTACTTTCGGAGAACGTGTAGAAGCTACCGAACGCGTAATGGACTCCAACGATTTGGAGAAAGAGCGTGGGATTACCATCCTCGCAAAAAACACCGCCATTAATTGGAAAGACTACCGCATCAACATCGTGGATACCCCAGGACACGCCGACTTCGGCGGTGAGGTAGAGCGTGTGATGTCAATGGTCGACTCGGTGCTGCTGGTTGTGGATGCAATGGATGGCCCAATGCCGCAAACCCGTTTCGTGACCAAAAAAGCATTCGCTAATGGTCTGAAGCCGATCGTGGTAATCAACAAAGTTGACCGCCCTGGCGCGCGTCCTGACTGGGTTGTTGATCAGGTCTTCGACCTGTTCGTAAACCTGGACGCAACTGACGAACAACTCGATTTCCCAATCATCTATGCATCTGCACTGATGGGTATCGCGGGTAACGACCATAACGATATGGCCGAAGACATGACCCCGCTGTACCAGGCGATTGTTGACCACGTATCTCCGCCACAAGTTGAGATGGAAGCACCTTTCCAGATGCAAATCTCTCAGCTGGACTACAACAACTATGTTGGCGTCATCGGCATCGGTCGTATCAAACGCGGTACTGTTAAACCTAACCAGCAGATCACTGTGATCGACAGCGAAGGTAAAACCCGTAACGGTAAAGTCGGTAAAGTTCTGACCCACATGGGTCTTGAGCGTATCGAAGCGACCGTTGCTGAAGCTGGCGACATCATCGCGATCACCGGTTTGGGTGAGCTGAACATTTCCGACACTATCTGTGACCCGGCAAATGTTGAAGCTCTGCCAGCGCTGAGCGTTGATGAACCAACCGTTACCATGTACTTCTGCGTTAACACCTCTCCGTTCTGTGGTAAAGAAGGTAAGTATGTGACTTCACGTCAGATCCTTGACCGTCTGAACAAAGAACTGGTGCACAACGTAGCATTGCGTGTTGAAGAAACTGAAGATGCTGATGCATTCCGTGTTTCAGGCCGTGGTGAACTTCACCTGTCGGTTCTGATCGAAAACATGCGTCGTGAAGGTTTCGAGCTGGCGGTTTCCCGTCCTAAAGTAATCAACCGTAAAATCGATGGCCGCATGCAAGAGCCATTCGAGAACGTGACACTGGATATCGAAGAGCAACACCAGGGTTCTGTAATGCAGGCCATGGGTGAGCGTAAAGGCGATGTCAAAGACATGATCCCAGACGGCAAAGGTCGTATCCGTCTTGATTACCTGATCCCAGCACGTGGCCTGATCGGCTTCCGTACTGAATTCATGACCATGACTTCAGGTACCGGTCTGCTGTACTCCACGTTCAGCCACTATGATGACGTCCGTCAGGGCGAAATCGGTCAGCGTCAGAACGGCGTTCTGATTTCTAACGGTCAGGGTAAAGCAGTTGCGTTTGCACTGTTCAGCCTGCAAGATCGCGGTAAATTGTTCCTGGGCCACGGCGCAGAAGTGTATGAAGGCCAGATCATCGGTATTCACTCACGTTCTAATGACCTGACCGTGAACTGCCTGACCGGTAAGAAACTGACCAACATGCGTGCGTCCGGTACTGACGAAGCAACGACACTGGTTCCTGCTATCAAAATGTCTCTGGAGCAAGCTCTGGAATTCATCGATGATGACGAACTGGTTGAAGTGACTCCTCTGTCCGTACGTATCCGTAAACGTCACCTGACCGAGAACGATCGTAAACGTGCAATGCGTGGTCCTAAAGAAGGTTAATCTTCTTTTACGCAAGCCGTTACACAAAAACAGGGCACCTTTGGTGCCCTGTTTTTTTTATGTTTTTTTTCTCACACTGCATGAGAGACCACATATCTGTTACTGTTCAGTTGTTCGTTTTACCGCTAAAGTTAAGCGTCATCTTTGAAATCAGGAGCGTGCAATGCTGTACATTTTTGATATGGGAAACGTCATTATTGATATTGATTTCAAACGTGTTCTTGGCGTGTGGAGCCATCTGAGCGGTACGCCGCTGGCAACGCTGACTGAACGGTTCACTATGGGCGAGGTGTTCCAGAAGCACGAGCGTGGTGAAATCACCGACGAGCAGTTTGCCACCGATTTATGTCATGAAATGGGCATCGCGCTCAGCTTTGAGCAATTCAGCGCAGGCTGGCACGCCATTTTTGTCGGGCTGCGGCCTGAGGTCATCACACTATTCAAGAAACTGCGCGAAGAAGGTCATCGCGTTGTCGTACTTTCAAATACTAACCGGCTACACCTGGATTTCTGGCCGCAGCATTATCCTGAAATTGAAGCCAATACTGATGCGATGTACCTTTCGCAAAATCTGGGTATGCGCAAACCCGAACCGGAAATATTTCAGCATGTCCTGGATCAAGAAGGTTTCACCGCTGATCAGGCTGTGTTCTTTGATGACATCGCAGAGAATATTGAAGCCGCCAGCGCCGTCGGTATTCAGGCTATATGGGTGGAAGATAACCAGACGGTACCCAAATACTTTTCCTGAAGGATGTATGGATGCAGAAAAGGGCATTGAACCACTACCCAAAATCATTATGGAAATTCACGCACCTGCTCTTAAAGCGTTCGGATAGAGATGGCCTGACGCTTCTCGCGGGCCATTTAGCCTATGTCTCCTTACTTTCCCTTGTGCCGCTGATCGCTGTGGTCTTTTCATTGTTTGCCCTGTTCCCGGTATTTTCGGATATCAGCATTCAGTTGAAATCCTTCATTTTCAGTAATTTCATGCCAGCGACCGGTAACACGATTCAGCGTTATCTCGAACAGTTTGTCGCTAACTCCAGCAAGATGACTGCCGTAGGGACCTGCGGATTAATCGTCACTGCGTTGCTACTGATAGCTTCGGTAGACAGCGTGCTGAACAAAATCTGGGACAGCAAAACTAAGCGTCCGATTGTATTCTCGTTTGCCGTGTATTGGATGGTCTTAACTCTGGGGCCGATTTTGCTGGTCGCCAGTGTAGCCGTCAGCTCGTATCTGCTTTCTCTTAACTGGCTCAATCTTAGCGGCGTACATTCTGTCATCGACCATGCTTTGCGCATTTTGCCATTATTGATTTCATGGGTGACATTCTGGCTGCTGTATCAGGTTGTACCGACGGTAAGAGTCCCGGCAAAAGATGCGCTGGTGGGGGCGCTGATCTCCGGGGCTTTATTTGAATTGAGTAAAAAAATCTTCACCTTATATATTCAGCTTTTCCCGTCGTATCAGTTGATTTACGGTGTACTGGCTGTGATCCCCATTTTATTTCTTTGGGTCTATGTCAGCTGGTGTATCGTGCTTCTTGGGGCGGAGATTACCGTCACCCTTGGCGAGTTTCGTTCTCTGAGAAAATTGCAGTCTGCTCAAAATGTGGCAGCGGAATAATCAGTCCGAAGGATTTGTATGATCGCGTTAATTCAGCGGGTATTGAATGCCAGTGTCACGATTGATGGTGATATTTGTGGCGAAATAGGGCCGGGATTGTTGGTTTTGTTAGGAGTGGAACAAGGCGATGATGAACAAAAAGCCAAACGACTCTGTGAACGGGTGATCGGGTACCGGATATTCGGTGACGAAAATGACAAAATGAATCTTAACGTGCAACAGGCCGGTGGCAGCCTGTTGGTTGTTTCGCAGTTTACCCTGGCAGCCGATACCCAAAAAGGCATGCGTCCGGGTTTTTCTCGTGGCGCTGCGCCACAGGAAGCAGACCGTTTGTATCAGTATTTTTGCGGGCAGTGTCGTGAGAAAGGCATTGTTACTGAAACGGGCCGCTTCGCAGCAGATATGAAAGTGGCACTGGTGAATGACGGGCCGGTGACCTTCTGGCTACAGGTCTGATCGATAAGGCATAACGCCGGAGAGAAAGCATCTATGTATCACCTGAGAGTACCGACGACCGAAAAAGAACTGGCCGCCTATTACCGATTTCGTTGGGAAATGCTGCGTAAGCCGTTACACCAGCCGGAAGGTTCAGAGCGTGATGCCTATGATTCGATTGCGCATCACCAGATGGTAGTGGATGAAAACGGTGAACCGGTTGCGGTTGGCCGCTTATATATTAATGCTGATAACGAGGCATCAATCCGCTTTCTGGCCGTTGATCCGAATGTGCAGGACAAAGGGTTAGGGACGCTGGTGGCAATGACGCTGGAGTCTGTCGCGCGTCAGGAAGGCGTGAAACGCGTCGTGTGTAGCGCGCGTGAAGATGCCGTGGAGTTTTTTGCCAAGCTGGGTTTTGTGAATCAGGGCGAAATCACTACGCCGCAAACAACGCCGGTTCGCCATTTCCTGATGATCAAACCTATCGAAACGCTGGACGATATTTTGCATCGCCCTGACTGGTGCGGTCAGCTGCAACAAGCCTGGTACGATCATATTCCGCTTAGCGAAAAAATGGGCGTACGTATCAGCCAGTACACCGGGCAGCGTTTTGTCACCACAATGCCGGAAACGGGTAATCAGAATCCTCATCACACATTATTTGCGGGAAGCCTGTTTTCACTGGCCACCCTGACCGGCTGGGGTCTGATCTGGTTGTTATTGCGTGAACGCCATCTGGGCGGGACTATCGTGCTGGCCGATGCACATATCCGTTACAGCACGCCGGTGACCGGCAGGCCGCGTGCTATCGCCGATTTGGGGTCCGTCAGAGGCGATCTCGATCGTCTGGCGCGCGGGCGCAAAGCGCGTGTGCAGCTTGAGGTGAATTTATACGGTGATGAAGTTGACGGTGCCGTTTTTGAAGGCACTTATCTGGTGTTGCCGGCGGCGGCGGGTGCGCCACTGGAACCTGAAATAAACTGATTTGCTTTCCGTAAAAACAAAGAAGGCACCGTGCTAACGGTGCCTTTTTTACGTTCAGACGTGGAATCGGTTATTGCGGCGCAGCGTCTGAAATCAGCCCGTTAACCATTTGCTGAGTCAGAGTCTGTCCGTTGCTGCCTGTGACCTGCAAAGTGCCTCTGAGCGTCGGCTTGTAATCGACATTGGCCGGCATTTGTCCCTGCAAATTGAGCTGCATATTGGCATTACCGTCCAGCGCCAGATGCGGCCATCCCCAGTTTTCCAGCTCATTGGCTGGCACCGCACGACCGGTCATTTTCACAGAGAAATGACGCTGTGGCTGCTGATCCACCGTTGCCGTCGCTTCCAGCAAACCTTCTTTGGTAAAGGCGCTAAGCTCGGAAATATTCACCTGGCTGTCGTTTGCATTCAGCGTGACTGAGGGGCGGCGAACATCATTACGGTTGAACGTAGCCTCGCTGGCATTGAGACTCAACGTACCAGCCCAAATCCCCCATTGGTGATTACGGGCCAGCAGCAGGTTATTGCCTAAGCCATCAAGCGCGGTCATCTGGAACGGGAACTGCGGGTTGATATCAATAATCAGGTTCCGGTTAGCGATAAACCGGCCGACATAGACTTCCGACAGTGAATCGGGCAGTGTCTGATTCCAGAGTTGCTTCCAGTTTTGCGGCAGCGTGTATTCAAGCCCGGCGACGGATATTTCGTCGAGTTGTAAACGCTTGTTGGCGCGCAGCCAGTTTCCGGTGGTGCGTAGTAAACTGCGTTCCCAGCGGGCGGTCGCCTGTTTGATGGAAATTCCCTGCGGGGATAGATCAAGGCTGATGATTGGATCCTGGATATGCAGATTACCGTCAATCATATCCGTTGCGTTCAACCTGATTTCGCCGTCATCGCTTTGCCAGTCGCCTTTTTCCAATGTCAGATCCTGGACAGACAAATCGACATCGCTGAATGCCCAGTCGGTTCCCTGCAAACGCGCATCAATCAGATCAAGACGTTGAATAGTGACTTTGGGCAATGTCTGGAAATCATCAAAAAATGCAGAAAGAGGTTTGTCCGTTTGCAGGCGGACATTGCTCAGACGCAGGTTCTCGATATTCCAGCTGCCGTCGGCGGCCTGCGTAGCTTTCCCTGTCAGTTGTCCACGAGCCAGATCACCGCCGAAATTACTCAATGTCAGATTCTTGTTGTTAATATTGCCCTGAATCAGCACGTTTTCAGCCGGAAGCCCGTTCACGGTCAGGCTCGCTGCGCTCAGCTGGAAATCGGCTTTATCTCCTAAAAGCTGATTCGGTTTCGGTTGCCACGGTGAAATACCGGCATTAATTTGCTGCCCCTGAATATCGAGGCCTGCGGTATTTCCGGTCAGTGCCATCTTGCTCAGTTGCAGGGTATTGGCCTGGAACGGCAGCTTAATGGTGGAAGGATTCACATTGAGGCGTCCGTTAACCAGAACAACGTGATCGAAAAAGTAAGGGTCAGTAATCTGACGCCAGCTCAAATCAAGATCAACCTCACCGGCATTCAGGACTTCTGGCTGATTCTTCGGCCCGAAGACGACATTCGTGAGCGTCAGACGGCCCGGTGCCGACCAATTGTGATCGACCTTCTCAACGGAGACACGGTACTCACTGTTATTGCTCACCCAGCGGCTTACCCAGCCAGCGGCCCAGCGGGTTTGCAATAAGACATACACCAGCACGATCGCCAGCACCAGAAGTAAGGCAAACGTCAGCAAAATTTTACCGATAAATCTCATCGTCTGGAGCCCTGTAACGGGAAAAAGGAAAATAGATTCTTTGTTTATGCCGCAAACAGCGACTTTTCTCAACAGGTTAGCAGAATGGAGACAATAAAAAGCGGCAGGGGTTCCAGACCCGCTGCCGCTGTTACACGCGGATTACATCCTGTGATCACTTTTCGTGAGGGAAAACCAGATTCAGAACAATCGCGGTAATACCGCCGGCTGCAATACCAGAAGACAGCAGCGTTTTTAACCAGTCTGGTGCGAATTGCAGGATCAAAGGCTGCTGGGAAACACCCATACCAACGGCTAGAGAAAGCGCCATGATCATAATCGCACGGCGGTTCAGACGTTCGCGGGAAACAATACGCACACCGGAAGCGGCAATCGTGCCGAACATCACGATGGTTGCGCCGCCTAAAACAGGCTCAGGAATGTGCTGCACAAATCCGGCGACCGCAGGGAAAAGCCCCAGCACGATCAGCATCAGCGCAACCACGAAACCGACATAACGGCTGGCAACGCCGGTCAGCTGAATCACGCCGTTGTTCTGCCCGAAACAGGAATTAGGGAAGGTGTTGAATACCGCAGACAGCATGGAGTTCAGGCCGTTAGCCAGCACCCCGCCCTTGATGCGTTTCATGTAGAGCGGGCCGCTGACTGGTTGCTCGGAAACGTCAGATGTCGCAGTGATATCGCCGATAGTTTCCAGCGAGGTCACCATAAAGATAAGCATCAGCGGGATGAGCAGATTCCAGTCGAAGCCAAGGCCGTAATACAACGGTGTCGGTAACGTAATCCAGCTGCTCTGTGCGGCTGGCGCCACGTCAGGCAACATGCCCATCATCCAGGCCGCCACATACCCTACCGCCATGGCGATAACCAGAGAAGCGACGCGCATATACGGATTACGCTGGCGGTTGAGCAGAATGATAACCACCAGAACGACGGCAGCCAGAATCAGGTTTTTAGGCGCGCCGAACGTATGATTACTCATCGCCGCATAGCCGCCACCAATTGAAGTCAGCCCAACCTGAATCAGCGAAAGACCGATAATCATCACCACAATACCGGAAACCAGCGGGGTAATGACGCGGCGGGCAAGGTGCAGGAAGCGCGAAAGAACGATTTCAGTGCAGGAAGCGAGCATCAAGGTGCCGAACAGTGCGGCCATCATCGTCGGAACGTCAGCGCCACCGTTCTTCAGTGCCAGACCGCCCATAATCAGTGGAGAAACAAAGTTGAAACTGGTGCCCTGGATAGAGAGCAGGCCGGAACCGACGGGGCCCCAGGTTTTAATTTGCAAAATGGAAGCCAGACCCGAAGCAAACAGCGACATGCTGATGATGTGCTGAGTGTCCTGCGCAGGTAAACCGAGCGCCTGGCAAATCAGTAATGCGGGGGTGATCACCGCGACAAACATCGCCAGTAAATGCTGACAGGCGGCAAAGAGAGTCTGAGGAATTGGCGGACGGTCTTCGAGCCGGTAAATCAGTTCACTTTTTGGCTGGCGGGAAAGGTCGGGTTGCTGCGAGTCTTGTTCTGTGGTTTGCGAACTCATGTTATGGCATTCCAATAAGCGGCAAAGCGGGCATTTTTATTGAAATGCGCGACAAAAGCAAACGTTTGCTAACGACAATTTCAACTGTGAAATCTTCGTTAAAAAATCTTTTATGAACTGTTTGCCCGGCTGAGGTTTTTTCTACGGCAGTGTTATTCAGTTTTTGGCAAAAATCGGGTAATTCCGGCGGACATATGAAAAAAACAGGCGCCGGAATGAGGGACCCGGCGCCTGTTCTACGCTTTCTGTTTATTCACTTACCGCTTACTGAGTGGCGTCTGCTTTTTCCGTAAATACCGCTTCAGCTTCCTCTGCCTTTTCCTGCGTCAGCAACTGCTTCTCGTAAACCTTGAAGAACGGATAGTAAATCACCATCGAAAGCAGCATCAGCATGATCACCAGAATCGAGACTTTGAAATCCCAGCCCATCGCCCATGCTGCCCCAATCGGTGCCGGAGATGTCCAGGGAACCAGTGAAATCATATGCGGGAGAAGATTAGTCGAGACAGCGCAGTAGGCGATCACGGCGTTAACCATTGGTGCAAGAAGGAACGGAATGAAAAAGACCGGGTTCATGACGATCGGCGTACCAAAAATCACCGGCTCATTGATGTTAAAACAACTCGGCACCAGGCTGAGTTTTCCCATGGTGCGCAGATGTGCCGATTCACTGCGGCAAAACAGCAAGACCAGCCCGATGGTGGCACCGGACCCGCCGATCACGATCAGAAAGTTCCAGAATGCTTCGGTCATGATGTGTGTCATCGGCAAACCTGCGGCGAGATCAGTTTGGTTTAACCCCAGATTGGTCAACCAGAAAGCCTGCAACATCCCCGAAACGATAGCCGAGCCATGAATACCTGCGAACCACAGCAGATGGCAAATCAGCACCGCCACAAGTACGGCGGGCAGGGAATCTGCGGCGGAAATCAACGGCTCGAAGAGTGCCATTATCGCCTGCGGTAACAACATGTCGAAGCCCGACTGCACCAGTAAACTCAGCGGGAACAGCGTAATCACAACGGCAATAATCGGGATCAGCAGATCGAATGAATGCTTAATGTTGGAGGGAACCTGTTCTGGCAGCCGTATGCCAATATTGTATTTTTTCAGCAGTCGGGTCAGCTCTGTTACATAAATCGCCACCAGAATGGCGGTGAAAATCCCTACGCCACCCAACGCGGTTGTCGACATCTTTTCATCAATCTGAGGCGCTGCCACCAGCAGAAAAGACATCAGCGACAGCATCGCGGTCATAAACGGGTCAAGCTTGTAGCTTCGTGCCAGATTGTAGGCAATGGCCGCGGCGATGTAGATCGACATAATCCCCATCGTCATATTAAACGGCGTCAGAATCTGCACTTCATATTTTGCCGACAATTCCAGCCAGCTTCGGGCAAATCCCCATGAGGATTCTGGTGAGAAAGGTGGGTGTACGAAAACCAGCAGAAAGGAACCGACAATCATAAACGGCATTGCTGAAATAAACCCGTCACGCACCGCCATGACATGGCGCTGAGAAGATAACCGGGCCGCAAACGGGCTGATTTTCTGTTCTATAAAATCAAAGAGGGATTGGCTGATACTCATGATGATATTGGCCTTATGGTAAAGGGATCTGACAGGGTTACCTTAATTATCATCAGTGTAGTGGTGTGATGTGAAACCGGTTACCTGCTTGGCCTGAGTCTGTGAAGGTCATCAAATAACCAGAGGACTTAATGGTTTTGAGGCTAAAATGAGTAAAAGTGGGGTAAATGCATCGAAGCCAAAACATCATTTTTAATAATGTTTTGGTGTTTCAGAGAGGGAAGGAAGACTAAAAGTTATGCGTTGGTATAACGCACTCTTTCTGGTAGCCAGCGCTCAATCAGTGCTTTGGCGTGATCGGGGAATTGCTGCTGGAGATACCGGGCTATGCGCTGTACATCGGGGATCATGGCCTGATCGCGCAGCAAGTCAGCCACTTTAAACTCGGCGCTGCCGGTCTGGCGTGTGCCCAGTAATTCACCCGGCCCGCGGATTTCTAAATCCTGTTGGGCAATAACAAAACCATCGTTGCTGTCGCGTAAAACCTGCAAGCGCTTCTGCGCCGTTTTGCTCAGTGGCGTTTTGTACAACAATACGCAGTGAGAAGCGACGGCACCACGCCCGACGCGGCCACGCAGCTGATGTAACTGCGCCAGCCCGAGGCGTTCCGGGTTTTCGATGATCATCAGGCTGGCGTTGGGCACATCGACGCCCACTTCGATTACGGTTGTTGCCACCAGAAGCTGCACTTCGCCCTGTTTGAACGCCTGCATGACGGCTTGTTTTTCCTGCGCTTTCATCCGGCCATGAACCAGCCCGATATTGAGCGCAGGCAGCGCTTCTTTCAGTCCTTCCCAGGTGGCTTCCGCCGCCTGAGCTTCCAGCATTTCTGATTCTTCAATCAGCGTACAAACCCAGTAAGCCTGGCGGTTTTCCTGCTCACAGGCACTTTTCACGCGGCTGATGATATCGCTGCGGCGAGTATCAGGGATCGCAACGGTTGTTACCGGCGTTCTGCCGGGCGGAAGTTCGTCGATAACTGACGTATCCAGATCGGCATAAGCAGTCATTGCCAGCGTTCGCGGGATTGGCGTGGCAGTCATGATCAGCTGATGCGGATGGAAGCCTTGTTGCAGACCTTTTTCCCACAACGCCAGCCGCTGATGAACGCCAAAGCGGTGCTGTTCATCGATGATCACCAGAGATAACGAAGAGAACAGAACCTGTTCCTGAAATATCGCGTGAGTCCCGACGACCATCGAAACCTGACCGCTGGCAATCGCATCTTGCTGCGCCTGTCTGGCTTTGCCTTTTTGTTTCCCGGCCAGCCATCCGACCTGAATTCCAAGCGGTTCGAACCACTGACGGAAATTGTTGGCGTGCTGCTCGGCGAGTAATTCTGTGGGTGCCATCAGCCCGACCTGCTGCCCCTGTGCAATCGCACAAAGCGCGGCAAGTGCCGCCACCAGCGTTTTACCTGAACCTACGTCGCCCTGAACCAGACGCATCATCGGATAGCTTTTTGCTAAATCCTGTTCGATTTCAGCGACCACGCGCTGTTGTGCGCCAGTCGGGCTGAACGGCAAAGAGGCCAGGAACTGATTTTTCAGACTATCGTCATGATGAAGCGGCATGGCTTTATAGCTTTGCGTGCCAGCGCGAACGGCCAGCATGCTGAGATTGTGCGCCAGCAACTCTTCCATAATCAGACGTCGTTGTGCCGGATGATGTCCTTTCTCCAGATCGGTCAGCTGAATATCTGGTGGCGGCCGGTGCAGTAAATGCAGGGCCTGCGGAAGCGGAATTAACGAACGGCTCAGTTCTTCCGGCAACAGTTCAGCGATGGGCACGGTATCGAGTAATTCCAGCGCCTGATCGGTCAGTTTACGCAGTGTGGCCTGACGGATGCCTTCTGTTGTCGGATAAACCGGCGTCAGCGATTCCTGCAAAACGACTTCGCTGTTTTCGCCCTGAACACGGTATTCCGGATGAATGATTTCAGCGCCGTGCGTGCCGCGTTTGATTTCGCCATAAGCCATCACACGGCGGCCAGCGGCCAGGCTATTTTTCATTGCGGCGTTGAAATTGAAAAAGCGCAATGTCAGCAAACCTGTGCCATCGCTTATCTGGCAGGTCAGCATTCTGCGACGGCCAAAACTGATATCGCTTCGCAGCACTTCACCTTCTACGGTCGCAAAGATGCCCGGCAATAAATCATTGATAGTGTACAGGCGGGTGCGGTCTTCGTAACGCAGGGGAAGGTGGAGCAGCAGATCCTGAATAGTTTCAAGACCGAGTTTAGCGAGTTTATCTGCCTGACTGGCTCCCACGCCGGAGAGCGACGTGAGCGGGATGGCGTCGAGCAGGCGGCCTTTCATCTTTTTTTCACCGTCATTTGCATCGCTGACCACCATTCGTCATCAGCAATAATTTGGCCAGTCTCATCAATGAATGGGCGCGGTAGTTTTTTGCGTTGCGCCACATGCGATAAGACCGGATAGCCACCTTCAAAGAGCAGGCGCTGCTGTTCTTTCTCGCTTAAAACGCTGCTCTCTCGGGTATACATTCCGGCATTTTCACGCTGGCGCTGTGCTTCATACAGGATTAAAGCGGAGGCCACAGACACGTTTAGCGACTGTACCATCCCGATCATCGGAATAATGATATCGCTGTCTGCAAGGGCGAGAGCTTCGGGCGTAATACCGGTTTTTTCCTGCCCCAGCAAAATACAGGTCGGGCGGGTGTAATCAATCGCGCGGAAATCGACGGCTTTTTCAGACAGGTTGGTCGCAAGAATTTGCATACCTTGCGCCTTCATTTTGGCGACGGCATCCTGAATAGTTTTGTGCGTTTTGACCTGAACCCAGCTGTTACTGCCCGCAGCGGAAGACACTAACGTCTTCATTCGGGTCGTTGGCCAGACGGCGTGGATTTGGTGAACACCCACGGCGTCGGCGGTCCGGATGACAGCAGAAACGTTATGCGGTTTATGCACCTGTTCCATGCAGACCGTCAGGTCTGGCTGTCGGGCCGCAAGCATTTCGCGGATGCGCGCATAACGTTCTGGGGTCATAACAATCAGTTTCGGTTGCGGGTAACTTTGATGACGTCCGGCATGATACGAATTTTACGCATGATATTCGCCAGATGAACGCGGTCGCGGGTCGTCAGGCGGATAAAGGCACTGTATACGCGGCCGTCTTTTTCTTCAGTGCTCAGGCTCTGGATGTTTGACTGCGCGGCGTTAATCGCAGCGGTCAGATTTGCCAGAGCGCCCTGATGGTTGAACATGTCGACTTTGATTTCCGCGATAAATTCCTGATCGGTTTCCTGGTGATCGTCCCAGTCAACGGCCATGAATTTCTCAGGTTCTTTCTGATAACCGCGAATGTTACGACAGGATTCGTGATGAATAACCAGTCCTTTACCCGGGCTCACGTGAGCAATAATCGGGTCACCCGGAATAGGGCGGCAGCATTTCGCGAAGGTAATCAGCACGCCGTCTGCGCCCTTGATTGGCAGATTGCGTGTACCCGATGTTGCCATCGAAGACTGATCACCCATCAGATTTTTAGCCACGACGACGCTCATGGCGTTGCCGAGACCAATTTCAGCCAGTAAATCGTCCATCGCCGCGAGCTTCATGCGGTCGAGTTCGTTTTTGATATTTTCTGGCGGAATGTCTGACAGTTTCTTACCGGCACCCAGTGCATGGTTCAGCAGACGTCGACCGAGAGAAACGGAATCATCACGTTTCAGGTTCTTGAGCATCTGACGAATCTTGGCGCGAGCGCGTGAGCTGACGACAAAGTTGAGCCATGCCGCATTCGGACGGGCGCCCGGCGCGGTAATGATTTCGATTGTCTGGCCGCTGGTCAGCGGCTGCGAGAGCGGATAAGGCTGGCGATCAACACGCGCACCGACGCAGGCATGGCCGATATCGGTATGCACGGCGTACGCAAAGTCGACCGGTGTCGCACCTGCAGGCAATTCGACAATACGGCCTTCCGGCGTGAAGACGTAAATCTCGTCCGGAAACAGATCGGATTTCACGCTCTCGATAAATTCAAATGAGTTGCCTGCGCTCTGTTGCAGTTCGAGCAGGCTTTGCAACCAGCGCTGCGCACGAATCTGCGCCGTCGTGCTGGTTTCACTGTTCTCTTTATAAGCCCAGTGTGCCGCAACCCCCATCTCTGCCATCTGATCCATATCTTCGGTACGGATTTGTACTTCGACCGGAACACCATGTGGCCCGATTAAAGAAGTATGCAGAGATTGATAGCCGTTGGCTTTGGGGATGGCGATGTAATCTTTGACCCGACCCGGACGCGGTTTATACAGGCTGTGCGCCTGGCCTAACACGCGATAACAGGTATCGAGTTCTTTAACGATTACCCGGAACGCGTAGATATCCATAATGGAATGGAAACGCTGTTCTTTCAGGTGCATTTTGCAATAGATTGAATACAGGTGCTTTTCGCGACCACTCACACGGCACTGAATACCGGCTTCGGTTAAACGGCCTTCTATCTCAGAGAGGATTTTTTGGATCATCTCTTTACGGTTACCACGCGCGGCTTTCACCACTTCTTTGATGACGCGATAACGATTTGGATAGAGTGCTTCGAAGCCCAGCTCTTCAAGCTCGGTTTTCAGATGGTGAATACCCAAACGGTGTGCCAGCGGGCTGTAAATTTCCAGCGTTTCGCGGGCGATGCGGCGACGTTTATCCGGGCGCAGAGAACCCAGTGTGCGCATATTGTGGGTACGGTCAGCGAGTTTGATCAAAATGACGCGGATGTCTTGCACCATCGCCATGACCATTTTGCGGAAGTTTTCCGCCTGTGCTTCTTTCTTATCGCGGAATTTCAGCTTGTCTAACTTTGAAACGCCTTCAACCAGTTCAGCAACGCTTTTGCCGAACAGTTGTTCCATATCCTGGTAGGTTGCAGGCGTGTCTTCGATAACGTCGTGTAATAACGCCGCCATCAGAGTCTCATGATCGAGCCTCATTTCAGCCAAAATACATGCCACGGCCACCGGGTGAGTGATATAAGGCTCACCGCTGGAGCGTGTCTGCCCCTCATGCGCGTCCCGCGCCACGAGGTAAGCCTGCACGAGGCGCTTAATTTGCTCCTCCGGCAGGTATTTTTGAATCAGTTGATTCAGGCTTTCAAAGATATACAAGTGAGATCCGTTTCGTTAATTAACGACGACCTTCAGCGATGGCAGTCACTGCCTGAATCTCTGCGGCTTCCTGCTCTTGCTGTTCCTGACGGTCACGAACATCAAGGATCTGATTCGTGATCAGGCCTTCTTCGATTTCGCGCAGGGCAATAACAGTGAATTTATCGTTTTCTTCAGCGACCAGTGGATCTTTACCACCAGATTGCAGCTGGCGTGCGCGACGAGCAGCCACCAACACCAGGTCAAAACGGTTACCAATTTTCTCAACAGCGTCTTGAACAGTTACGCGTGCCATATATGTGCTACTCCACAGGGTGACGAAAGACTGGGCATAATACTGAAAGTGACTTCAGTCTGCCAATAGTTTGGTGATTAATCCGTCATGACGGAGCCGTTGACGGCTCAGACGCAGACGTTCTGCGCGAATAATCGTTTTTAAATCCGATAAAGCCAGATCAAAATCATCATTCACAATTAAATAGTCGTATTCGGCAAAGTGCGTCATTTCTGCAACAGCTTGCGCCATACGTTTTGCGATGACCTCTTCGCTGTCCTGACCCCGGCCACGCAGGCGACGGTCAAGCTCATCTTTTGATGGCGGCAACACGAAAATACTGCGTGCCTGCGGCATTCTTTTCCTGATCTGCTGAGCACCTTGCCAGTCGATATCCAGGAAAACGTCAACGCCAGACGCTAAAACCTGCTCAATGGTTTCACGTGAAGTCCCGTAATAATTCCCGAAAACTTCTGCGTGTTCTAAAAAGGCATCACGTTCAATCATCTCGCGAAACTCTTCTTTAGAGACAAAGAAGTAGTGCTCGCCATGTTTCTCGCCCGGGCGTTCTGCGCGGGTGGTATGGGAAATAGAAACCTGTGTGTCGTAGAGCGGTTGTGTTTTCAGTAAAGCCTGAATCAGACTTGATTTACCTGCTCCACTCGGGGCGGAGACAATATATAGCGTGCCTTGAACCATGATGACGTTTCAACTGAATGGGTTGATAGGAAGTATGCGAAGAGTGATCTCTCGCACAGTATACACGCTCGCCGCATTCGGTGCAGCGTTCCGACGTATTTCATCGTAACTAAGCCCGATAAAACAGCTCCTCTTTATGAAATTACGCGCTGCATTCCAAAATTTCTTTGTATTACAGCAACGCATGAAATAACCAGGAAAGCATCCCGCAAGAACGAACATTGGCACTGGCAGATAAAATATCGGCAGCGTTTACTGGCGCCCACAAGGAGGTGCTTATGCGCCGTTTCATTCTTTTTATCAGCGTGTTCTGTTCTGTTTTCCCTGTCGTAGGTAGTGATAAATTGCCGCAGGCTTGCCCTGCATGGTCACAGGCACAACTGGCACGGGAAACACATCAGCTTTCTGAACAACTGGCTCAATGGGATAAGGCTTACCACACGTCTGGAAGCAGTCCGATTGAGGATTCCGTTTACGATAACCTGCGTCTGAAGCAGAGCCAGTGGCTGCAGTGCGCCGGATTGTCCCAGCCTGAACCCGCAGTGCCAGGTGGCGATGACGCCATCATTACTCATCCTGTCGCACATACCGGGCTTAATAAATTACGCGATAAACAGGCCGTATCTGACTGGATGCGCGGGCGTAAAAATCTCTGGGTGCAGCCTAAAATCGACGGTGTGGCTGTTTCGCTGATTTATCGCCATGGAAAACTGGCGGCCCTGCTAAGCCGGGGGGATGGTGCGAAAGGCCAGAACTGGACTGTTAAAGCGGCTTCCATTCCGTCAATTCCACTCAATATTCCCGATAAAAGCCCTGAACTGGTATTGCAAGGTGAGTTGTATCTGAAGATGACCGGTCACCAACAAAGTGTTGCAGGTGGCATGAACGCGAGGTCAAAAGTGGCGGGGGCTATGATGCGAAATTCGGTGTCCGATCAGCTCAGTCAGTTTGGCATCTTTGTCTGGTCATGGCCTGACGGGCCTGCCGACATGCAGGAGCATCTCCAAAAGCTTAGTGCTTTAGGATTCCCTCTGGTTTCTCAATTCACACTTTCAGTGAGCTCGGTGGAAGACGTATCGAAATGGCGGGATACCTGGTTTCTCCAGCCTCTGCCTTTTGCGACTGACGGCGTGGTGATCCGCCAGCAAGAAGAGCCGGCCGGAAAATACTGGAGAAATAAGCCCGCCACGTGGGCCGCTGCTTGGAAATACCCGCCCGCGAGACAACTGACTGAAGTCTCGGGGATTACGACAACCACCGGGCGAAGTGGAAAAGTCACCGTGATCCTGAACCTGAAGACGTTGAAGTTGGACGATAAATCGGTGAGTAAAGTCAGTATAGGCTCGGTTGCCCGCTTTAAGGCCTGGGATGTGTTGCCCGGTGATCAGGTGGCTATCAGTCTGGCCGGACAGGGGATCCCACGTCTTGATGGTGTCATGTGGCGTGTGAGCGAACGCCACGAAATAAACCTTCCTGATCCACAACAATATGATGCGCTTTCTTGCTTCACTCCGGAGCCCGGTTGCGCGCAGCAGTTTCTCTCGCGCCTTGTCTGGCTTAGTGGTCCTGAAGGATTAGATATGGCCGGGTTTGGTGGTGCGACGTGGCAAAAGTTGTCCGACGGTATTCCTGCTGATTCACTGGTGGCGTGGTTAAATCTGAATGAGAAGGACATAGCGGCGGTGCCGGGGATTAGTGTTAAGCAGGCGCAGAAGTTGGTGGCGCAAATCCAACTGGCACGGGATAAAGGTTTCAGGCACTGGCTGTCAGCATTGGGTTTTCCTACCTTTGCCCTGAAGTTTGCGCAGCAAAGGCAAAACTGGCGTCAGCTGGAACAACTCACTTCAGGGGAATGGGAAACTATGGCCGGAATAGGGCAAAAACGTGCGCACCAGGTTTACGATTTTATCCACCACCCGCAGGTTATGGCGCTGGCGGAGCGGCTAAAGCAGGCAAAATTGCCTGCTTTTCGGTAGCCCATAAATGCGGGTGGTAATTTAATGGTCTGAGTGCGGGTAGTTGAAAACCGGCAGCCCGAGACGAAAGCGCAGCGCGATAAGACGTGCGGTAAAACCGATAAGCAGGGTGATGATCACCACCAGATTGTGTGGCAATGCAAGATACTGCAGGCCGATATAAACCCAGGCAGAGGCGAAAGAAATACCGGCATAGATTTCTTTCTGGAAAACCAGCGGGATCTGATTACACATCATATCCCGCAGTACGCCGCCGAAAACGCCGGTAATCACAGCACAGACTGAAGCGATGATGGCGCCGTGGCCCATATCAAGTGCGACCTGTGTCCCGATGATTGAAAACACCACCAGGCCTACGGCATCGAGCACGAGGAATAACCGGCGAAGGTGTTGCATCAGCGGTGCCAGCCAGGTTGTCATAATTGCGGCAACGGCCACAATCACGATGTATTCCGGATGCTTAACCCAGCCTAAAGGATAGTGCCCGAGCAACATGTCACGAACAGATCCACCGCCAATGGCAGTCGCCGCTGCGATAATAATGACGCCAAAGGAGTCCATTTTACGACGCCCGGCCGCCAGGGCACCGGTCATGGCTTCTGCGGTGATCCCAATAATATAAAGAACTGTGAGTAACATGAATGTTCGCCGGACAAATCAGTGAGTGAGAAAGCGGGAGCCGCGTAGAGTAATGAGCTTTTCATAAACTCTCGATTGAGTTTTTCTTTTGCATCTCCTTTCGAATTATTAAATCTAATGTGAATTATGCATCAACCAGGAGAAGCAAAAGGCTTGGTAAGGATTCTGGCTTATTTTAGATTAGAAAAACAGATATCGCGTGCCAGTTTGTTCATCCTTCGTTCTTTTTCTTCCTGATGTGTTTCTTCCATAAAGATGAAAAGTGTCTATTTTTAAGTTACGATTATTTAAAATCGTCACTAAAAGACGCAAAGCCCAATGGTTTTATCTGTCCGGAGGAGTGTATGAAGCCTGAAATTCCGGTTGCGTTAACTCAGCGTGGACCAGCCGAACACGAACGGCGTGAACAAATTATTGATGCGGCATTTGAGCACTTCCGTCTGTATGGCTATGCCAAAACGTCTGTGGCGGATCTGGCTAAATCAATTGGTGTTTCAAGTGCTTATATTTATAAATTTTTTGAGTCAAAACAGGCGATTGGTGAAGCAATCTGTTCCCAGCGTGTTGGCCAGATTGATCAGGCTTTGCTGCTGATTGCCCGGAGCGATCAAAGTGCAACTCTGCGCCTGCGTTCAATTTTTAAGACGCTGTTAACACGTAGTCTGGATCTCTTCTTTCAGGATCGAAAGCTACATGATCTGGCCGCAATCGCCTCGGCTCAGCAATGGAAATCCACCCTCAACCACCGGGCGGTGATGTATGGCATTGTGGAAAAAGTAGTGACTGATGGGCGTGAAGCCGGTGAGTTTGAAAGAAAAACACCACTGGATGAAGTTTGCATGGCGATCACCACAGTCACAACGCCGTTCTCTCATCCATTACTGTTGGAACAGAAAACCCCTGAGCAGTTAGAAGAACGCGTTCAGGCAATAACCAGCCTGGTTTTACGAAGTCTTGCAAAATAGGCAAAACAAAATTTTTGGTTACGGGTTTACAAAATCGTAATTCGTCACATACTGTCAGCCATTATTAACAGAAACCCGTTTCTGCCCGGTTCGTGGAAGCGCGCCTGAAGAAACTTAAGTCTTATACAGACAGAGAGGAATTTTTTATGACTCATCGTCGAGTGGTTATTACCGGCATGGGGGCTGTGAGTCCTCTGGGCTGTGATATCGAAACTATCTGGAAGCGCCTGTTGGCTGGTCAGTCTGGTATCCGCGTTTTGCCGGAAGAAATTGTTGAAACGCTGTCCGTGAAAATTGGCGGCCAGGTACAAACTAAAGAACAGGATCCTGAATCAGGTTTCGACCCTGACCTGTTTGTTGTGCCGAAAGACCAGAAGAAAATGGACCGTTTCATTCTTTTCGCCATGGCCGCTGCCGATATGGCGATTGCTAATGCAGGCTGGAAAGCGGAAACCCCTGAACAGCAGGAACGTACTGCAACCGTCATTGGCTCGGGTATCGGTGGTTTCCCGGCGATTGCGCATGCTGTGCGCACTAACGACACCCGTGGTGCTAAGCGTTTGTCCCCGTTCACCATTCCTTCATTCCTGGTGAATCTGGCTTCCGGTCAGGTTTCAATTAAACACCAGTTCAAAGGCCCCATCGGCGCGCCGGTTACCGCGTGTGCGGCGGGTGTTCAGGCAATCGGCGATGCGGTTCGTTTGATTCGCAATGATGAAGCTGATGTTGCACTGTGTGGTGGCGCTGAAGCGGCGATCGATACCGTGAGCCTGGGGGGGTTTGCGGCGGCAAAAGCGATGTCTGCCGGCCACGCAGATCATCCGGAAAAAGCATCCCGTCCATTTGACAGCGCCCGTGACGGCTTTGTGATGGGCGAAGGCGCAGGCATGCTGGTTATCGAAGAACTGGAACATGCGAAAGCGCGTGGCGCAAAAATTCTCGCTGAGATCGTCGGTTACGGCACCAGCGGTGATGCTTACCATATGACTTCCGGTGCGGAAGACGGCAACGGCGCGGGTCGTGCGATGAAAATCGCTTTGCGTCAGGCGGGCATTCAGCCCTCAGACGTGCAGCATTTGAATGCGCATGCGACCTCTACGCCGGTGGGTGATTTGGGTGAAATCAACGCGATTAAAACCCTGTTCGGTACAGACGGGAAACTGGCGGTAACGTCCACCAAATCTGCAACCGGCCACTTGCTGGGCGCTGCGGGCGGTCTGGAAACTATCTTCACCATCCTGGCTGTGCGCGACCAAATCGTGCCGCCAACGCTCAACCTTGAAAACAAAGATGCCGCGGCAGAAGGCCTGAACATCGTCGGCAACACGGCGCAGAAGCACGGCATTACTTACGCACTGTCCAACGGCTTTGGTTTTGGCGGCGTGAATGCTTGTGTACTGCTGAAACGTTGGGAAGATTAATTTCTTTCTGATTTTCAGAGCTAAAGCATAAAAAAACGCCCCCGGTCAGGCTGACGGGAGGCGTTTTTTATTGCATCAGATCAGATGATTTATTCGATGTTCTGAATCTGTTCGCGCATCTGTTCGATAAGCACTTTCAGCTCGATGGCTGAAGTTGTGACATCGGCATTGATCGATTTGGATGCCAGCGTGTTCGACTCGCGGTTAAATTCCTGCATCATGAAATCAAGGCGGCGGCCAACGGCCTCTTCTTTCTTCATGATTTTATGGGTTTCTTTAACGTGTGCTTCCAGTCTGTCTAGCTCTTCTGCCACATCAATACGCTGCGCCATCAATACCAGTTCCTGTTCCAGGCGGGTATTTTCCAGCTGAACCTGCGCGTCTTCCAGTTTGCTCACCAGACGTTCACGCTGCCATTGCAGGATATTGGGCATCTGGGCGCGGACTTTCACGACTTCGGCGCTGACGCCGTCGAGGCGTTGTTCAATCAGCGTTTTCAGCGCGGCACCTTCGCTTTCGCGCGCGCTGATAAAGTCGTCCAGTGCGGTTTCCAGCGCCAGCAGCAGTTCGGTGCTGATTGCATCCAGATCCTGTTCTTCGGCCAGCATCACGCCCGGCCAGCGCAGAACTTCCAGCGGATTAATCTCGCCTTCGTCGCTTTGCATTTTTACCCATTGCGCCGCTTCAACCAGCTGTTTCGCCAGTTTTTCATTCAGCTGCAAAGTGCTTTGCGCGCCCGGATCGAGATCAAAACGCAGATTACATTCGACTTTACCCCGTGTCAGACGGGCACGAATGCGCTCGCGGACAACCGGCTCCAGGCTGCGGAATTGCTCTGGCAGACGGATGTAAGTTTCGAGATAACGTTGGTTTACCGAGCGAAGTTCCCACGCGGCGCTGCCCCAGTCACCCTTAATTTCGCGTCGGGCATAAGCGGTCATACTACGGATCATGTATGCGTACCTGTTAATGTAAAGATGAAGCGATTATAGCCCCGGTGAGCGGGTCATGATAGGCATTACCTCGCGAAGTCCGTATAATGCGCAGCCAAACACGATTCGCGACCCGGAGAACTATCCATGCGTCCAGCAGGCAGAAATGCACAACAAGTACGCCCAGTAACACTGACCCGCCATTACACTAAACACGCTGAAGGTTCCGTGCTGGTGGAGTTTGGTGATACCAAAGTGCTGTGTACCGCGACGGTGGAAGAAGGCGTTCCGCGTTTCCTGAAAGGTCAGGGACAAGGTTGGATCACGGCTGAATACGGCATGCTGCCGCGCTCCACGCACAGCCGTAATGCGCGTGAAGCCGCAAAAGGCAAACAAGGCGGACGTACTCTTGAAATTCAGCGCCTGATTGCCCGCTCATTGCGTGCGGCAGTAGATCTCAAAAAGTTGGGTGAATTCACCATCACGCTGGACTGCGATGTTTTGCAGGCTGACGGCGGCACGCGTACTGCCTCTATCTCCGGTGCCTGTGTGGCGCTGGCAGATGCGCTGAACGCGCTGGTGGCTGCGGGTAAACTGAAAGCCAATCCGATGAAAGGGATGGTTGCTGCCGTTTCCGTCGGCATTGTGAAAGGTGAAGCGCTGTGCGACCTCGAGTATGTCGAAGACTCCGCCGCTGAAACGGACATGAACGTGGTCATGATGGAAGATGGCCGCATGATTGAAGTACAGGGCACCGCCGAAGGCGAGCCGTTCAGCCACGAAGAACTACTCACTTTACTTTCCCTCGCACGAGAGGGGATCGACACTATCTTCCAGGCGCAGAAAGCGGCGCTGGCGGAATAATTTTTTAAGGCGACTGAGAAGTCGCCTTTTTTATGGCCTGCGGGCTGACAATTGCAGATGTAAGATATTAACGAGGAGACCATCAATGAAAGCCTATCAGCGCCAGTTTATCGAGTTCGCACTGAACAAACAGGTTTTGAAATTCGGCGAGTTTACCCTGAAGTCCGGGCGCATCAGTCCTTACTTCTTCAATGCCGGTTTGTTTAATACCGGCCGTGACCTGGCGTTACTGGGACGTTTTTACGCTGAAGCATTGATGGATTCAAAAATTGATTTTGATTTAGTTTTCGGCCCGGCCTATAAAGGGATTCCGATCGCGACCACCACCGCCGTCGCGCTGGCTGAGCATCATGACCGCGATGTGCCGTATTGTTTCAACCGCAAAGAAGCCAAAGATCACGGTGAAGGCGGTTTACTGGTGGGCAGCCCGCTACAGGGCCGCGTCATGCTGGTTGATGATGTGATTACCGCCGGTACGGCTATCCGTGAATCCATGGAAATCATCAATGCGCACAACGCGACGCTGGCGGGCGTGCTGATTTCGCTGGATCGTCAGGAACGTGGCCGTGCGGATATCTCTGCGATTCAGGAAGTTGAGCGGGATTATCACTGCAAGGTGATTTCAATTATTACGCTGGCGGATTTGATTGAATATCTGGAAGAGAAAGCGGAAATGGCTGACCATCTGGCGGCTGTGCGCGCGTATCAGCAAACGTACGGCGTGTAATCATTCCTGTGAAATGAAAAAGGGCCTTTCGGCCCTTTTTTGCATCTGTAACCTGTGCTGAAAATTGACGTTATTGCAGCTGAGCAGAAATCAGTGGCCAGCGGGTATCAAAGTCCTGAGTCGGACGATACTTAAATTCTGAACGCACAAACCGCGACAACATCCCCTCGCAAAATGCCAGCAACTGGCTGGCGAGAAGGGTTTCATCACTGGCGAATCCGCTGCCCTCACGCATTTTCTTTTCACGCAATACCTGCCGCAGTTGCGCTTCAATCCGCTCAAAAAGCTGGTTGATACGGCCTTGCAGGCGGTCTTGTTCGAACATCAGTGCGTGACCGGTCATAATGCGGGTCAGCCCGGGGTTACGTTCTGCAAAACCTAAAATCAGCAGTAAAATCAGACGGATTCGGTTTAACGTATCTTTCTCATCCTGCAGGATAAGATTGATACGGGTGATCAGGCTGTCTTCGATAAATTCGATTAAGCTGTCAAACATCCGCGTCTTACTGGGGAAATGACGGTAAAGAGCTGCTTCCGAAACACCTACGCTGGCGGCGAGTTTCGCGGTGGTGATCCGCTGGCTGCCATCGCTGGACTGAAGCATTTGCGCTAACGCCTGCAAAATCTCTTCGCGCCGGTTCCTTTTTGTCGTTTCTTTCTCTGCCATGTCTGAATAGACCCTTGCTAAAAAACGGCTAAAATCATGGAGAAACCGCACAACTGCCGCATGAATCGCTGTGATCCTGCGGCTTATTTCGTTCCCTTGGTGTTGTTACGGTCTGATAGTGATAAGGATCTGTTCAATATCGCGTCAAAATCAGCGGTGCTGAACAGGTTCTTATTGACGGCCTGAATGGCCAAAACCACCTTCACCGCGTTCACTGGCGTCAAAATCTTCCACCAGATTGAATTCTGCCTGAACCACCGGCACAAAGACCATTTGTGCAATACGCTCGCCCGGCTCGATCACAAATGTTGTCTGACCACGGTTCCAGACGGAAACCATCAGCTGGCCCTGATAATCCGAATCGATAAGACCGACCAGGTTGCCCAGAACGACGCCGTGTTTATGGCCCAAACCTGAACGTGGCAGGATAATCGCCGCCAGATTTGCATCACCGATATGGATAGCCAGACCGGTTGGCAGCAACGTCGTTTCGCCCGGTTTCAGTTCTACCGACGCGTCCAGACAGGCGCGCAAATCCAGACCTGCGGAGCCCGGCGTCGCGTAGGCTGGTAAAGGGAAAGTCGAACCGATGCGCGGGTCGAGAATTTTAATGTCGATTTTTTTCATCATAACGGCTGACAATCTCTTCTAATAAACGTTGACCAAGCAGGGACTTATCGCTGAGCGGTAAGGTTTTATCCCCGTCCTGCCAAAAAAGATGCAAGGCATTGGTATCAGTATTAAAACCATGCCCGGCAAGTGAAACGTCGTTGGCGCAAATCAGATCCAGATTCTTGCGGATCCTTTTTTGCCGCGCGTATTCTTCCACATTCTGGGTTTCTGCGGCAAACCCCACGACATAGGGCCGGTTTTCCGTCATTGCCGCAACGCCTGCTACAATATCGGGGTTTTTAACCATTTTTACAGTGATTTCATCACCTTGTTTTTTAATTTTTTCCTCAGCAACCAATTCTGCACGATAATCCGCGACGGCTGCGCAGGAGATGAAAATCTGCTGTGAAGCAGCGGAAAGCTGCACGGCTTTTTGCATATCCAGCGCACTTTCGACGTCAATGCGGCGGACATTCGGCGGTGTCGGTTGTGATACAGGACCCGCAATCAGCGTGACCTGTGCGCCACGGTCAGCAGCCGCTTTGGCGATGGCGAATCCCATCTTTCCTGAACTGTGGTTGCTGATAAAACGTACCGGGTCGAGCGCTTCGCGCGTCGGGCCTGCGGTAACCATGATATTCAGATGCGCCAGATCTTTACGTGCAGAAAAATGGGTATTGGCTAAATCGACTATCACCAGCGGATCGAGCATCCGGCCAGGGCCGATATCGCCACAGGCCTGGCTTCCGCTGTCGGGCCCCCAAATTAACGTGCCGCGTGCGGCCAGTTTTTCCAGATTCTCCTGAGTGACGGCAGCGCGATACATTTGCTGGTTCATAGCCGGCAAAACGGCAACGGGCGCGGCGGTTGCCAGGCAGACAGTCGTCAGCAGGTCATTCGCCATACCTGCATTCATTCGTGCCAGTAAATCAGCCGTGGCGGGAGCAATCAGAACTAAGTCAGCCCATTTGCCCAGCTCAATATGCCCCATTGCCGCTTCGGCAGCCGGATCAAGCAGGTCATCAGAAACCGGGTAGCCAGAAACGGCCTGCAGGCTCAGGGGAGTCACAAAGGATTTCGCCGCTTGCGTCATGACCACGCGTACTTCTGCGCCTCTTTCACGTAAGCGACGTACCAGTTCTGGTGCTTTATAGGCAGCGATACCACCGCTGATACCGAGCACAATATGTTTGCCGGAAAGTCCCGTCATCATCATTGTCCGATTGGTTGTAAGCCGAAAGAAGCGACATTTTAGCATAACGCACAATGATGACAGCTATTGGCGATGCTCTTAAGCGGATGAATAAAAATTCTGCGTAATGCCTCGCAGGCTTTCAAACCGGAAACACTTGCAGACAAGGCTCTGTGCCACAATCGGCGCCTAAAAGGAGTCAGGATGACGAAAGCACAGGAAAGCTGGCCGGGCGAGTTGCCGCCACGGGAAAAATTATTGCAGCAGGGTGCAAAAAGGCTGACCGACCAGGAACTGCTGGCGATCTACCTGCGCACCGGTTGTCAGGGGATGCACGTCATGGCACTGGCGAAGAATCTTCTGGAAAAATTCGGTTCACTGCATCAGTTGCTGATGGCTGATTTTGAATCAATGGTGGGCATTAAAGGGATGGGTGTCGCGAAATTTGCACAGCTAGTCGCGGTTTCGGAACTGTCACGGCGGTCATATTTACGTCACCTGAATGCTGAAAATGCGATGCTCAGTCCGGAGGTCATCCGGGAATATCTGCAGAATTTGCTGGTTTTTCGGGAAAGAGAGGTCTTTCTGGTACTTTTTCTCGACAACCAGCATCGCGTTATTCGCCATGAGGAGATGTTTGCTGGTACTATTGGGCACGTAGAAGTGTATCCCCGTGAAATTGTTCGCGGTGCGATGAAGGTTAATGCGGCAGCCCTAATACTGGCGCATAATCACCCATCCGGTCGGGCTGAGCCTAGCCTGATGGACCGGAAAGTGACTGAACAGATTATTCGAGCGTGCCAACTGCTGGAAATCCGCGTCCTTGACCATCTGGTTGTAGGCCACGGAGAAACAGTCTCTTTTGCTGAACGTGGTTGGATTTAGCGTCGTTTTTTGAAGATCCTTAGGGATCTTTAGCTGTTCGGGACTTGAGCACTTACGCTACAGAGCGTATACTACGCCACCTTTGAGAATCTTGGGTTTGGCGTTAAGAGCCTATCTCAGCAGGTTTCTAACCTGATGAATTGGTTTTTACCCGACGACAGTGAGTCGGTTCTCAGTGGAGTTTGCTGAGATGGGCTCTAAAAGCCTGACGAGGCGGCCATACCCTATACGAAGCTCGAGCTGATTTGATTTTTGGAGAATAGACATGTCCCGAGTCTGCCAAGTTACTGGCAAGCGCCCGGTGAGCGGTAACAACCGTTCCCACGCACTGAACGCGACCAAACGCCGTTTTCTGCCGAACCTGCACTCCCACCGTTTTTGGGTTGAGGCTGAGAAGCGCTTTGTAACTCTGCGTGTATCTGCTAAAGGTATGCGTGTTATTGATAAGAAGGGTATTGAGACGGTCTTGGCCGATCTGCGTGCCCGCGGTGAGAAGTATTAAGGAACTGCATCATGGCTAAAGGTGTTCGCGAGAAGATCAAGCTGGTTTCTTCTGCTGGTACTGGTCACTTCTATACCACCACGAAGAACAAGCGTACTAAGCCGGAAAAATTGGAACTGAAGAAATTCGATCCAGTTGTCCGTCAACACGTGATCTATAAAGAAGCTAAAATTAAATAATTTTAGTGGATTAATAAAACCCGGCTCCGGCCGGGTTTTTTATTGCCTGAATTTGGCCATTTCCGCTCAGCGCGACTTTTGTTTGCCTGATGCCGATGTCTGCGACACACTCTGAGAATCATTCTGCAAAGGGAGAAATTATGCCGGAATTACCTGAGGTTGAAACCAGCCGCAGAGGGATTGAACCCTATCTGAAAGGCCACACGATCATGCACGCTATCGTGCGTAATCCGCGTCTGCGCTGGCCTGTTTCTGCAGAGATTCTGTCGCTCAGTGACCAGCCGGTGCTGAGCGTTCAGCGTCGTGCAAAGTACCTGCTGGTTGAGCTTAAGACGGGCTGGATCATCATTCATCTGGGCATGTCTGGCAGTTTGCGGATTTTGTCGGAAGAAACTGAACCGGGTAAACATGACCATGTCGATCTGGTGATGGATACCGGTTTTGTGTTGCGTTATACCGACCCGCGCCGTTTTGGAGCCTGGTTATGGTCTACGGATCTGGCGGCCAGCAATGTTTTGGCGCACCTCGGGCCGGAGCCTTTAAGTACGGATTTTACCGCCGATTATCTGCTGGAGAAGTCGCGCACAAAAAAATCCCCCATCAAGCCATGGCTGATGGACAACAAACTGGTGGTCGGTGTAGGCAACATCTACGCCAGCGAATCGCTGTTTGTCGCGGGTATTTCACCGGACAGGCTGGCGCATTCTCTTAAACGCGATGAGGCCGAATTACTCGTCAGAACCATTAAAGCGGTGTTACTGCGTTCCATTGAGCAGGGCGGAACCACGCTGAAAGATTTCCTTCAGTCGGATGGCAAACCGGGGTATTTCGCGCAGGAATTACAGGTTTATGGCCGCGCTGGCGAGCCTTGCAGGGTATGCGGTACGCCTGTCGAGAGTAAGAAACATGCTCAGCGTACCACGTTTTTTTGCCCTAACTGCCAGCGGTAGAACAGACTCAGGCGCTGATCTTCTCCATCAAAGCCTGAGTGATTTTTTGAGGCAGGAACGGCGTGATATCGCCACCGTGGCGGGCCACTTCCTTCACCAGAGATGATGAAATAAACGACCACTCTTTTGATGGCATCATAAATACGCTCTCCAGCGTCGGCAGCAAATGCCGGTTCATGTTTGCCAGCTGCATCTCATATTCAAAGTCAGACACCGCACGCAAACCACGCACCAGCACATTCGCGCCCTGTGCTTTCGCAAAGTTCGCCATCAGGTCGCTAAAGCCAATCACTTCGACATTCTTCAGATGAGAAGTGACCTGAGTGGCCAGCGCTACACGTTCATCCAGAGTAAACATCGGTTTTTTGCTCGGGCTGGCGGCAATCGCCAGAATGACGTGATCGAACATCAGCGCAGCACGCGTCACGATATCCAGATGTCCGTTAGTCAGCGGGTCGAAAGTGCCGGGATAAATTGCCTTAGTGCTCATACTGGCTCACTTTTGCAGTTGATGGCTGAGCGCCCACAGGGCAGCATATTTATTGAAAGTATACTGTGCATTGACGCCCGCCAGAATCAAACCCTGTTTACCATCCAGAAAACCCGCCCGCAGGATCCAGGTTTTTATGAATGCGCCTGACGTGTGTGAAATGACAGAGAAAAAGCTGCAACGGCGGCCTTGCTGATTGCGCTGACTGGCCCATGCTTCGGCATAGCTGAGCTGTTTGCGCTGGAAAGCAAATAAATCCCGACAAGTCAGGTGCAGCAAATCGCCTTGCAAAGGGATAACGGCGGCATTGCCCGTGTTCAGCGATTCATGAACTAAATCGTCGTTATAGCGGAAGGCTGAAGGATATAAGCGGTTGACGCGATCGGGATACCAGCCGCTGTGGCGCATAAATTTTCCGAGGAATAAATTACTGCGGCCGAGGCTGTAAACCGCGTTTTCCTGAGGATTATTCAGAACGTTTTCAACCGACTGTCGTAGTTCCGGAGAAACCCGTTCGTCCGCATCGATCATCAAAATGTAATCGCCGGTCGCATAGCTTTGCGCTAACTGGCGCTGTTTACCAAAACCTGGCCATTGCACGTTGGTGAACACTTTCGCACCGAACTGACGGGCAACGTCCGGCGTGGCATCTTCACTGCCTGAATCAAGCAGGATGATTTCATCTGCCCAGGCCACAGACTCCAGGCATTCGGGCAGCAGATCTGCTTCATTGCGTGCAATCAGCACGACGGATAAACGTTTTTTATCGGCCATTAATGACCCCGCACAGGCAGATAAGGCTCCAGTAAATGCAGCAGGCGTTGCAGCGCACCCTGATTTTGATGCAAAACTTCTACCGCGTGACGTCCGTAATAGAGACGGTAGTCTTCGTCCGTCAGCAGAGTAGAGATTTCTTTGACCAGCGATGGCGTATCCGTCACGGTGATTAATCCATCGTCCTGCGCGAGTTTGGCGCAGATATCTTTGAAGTTAAACGTATGCGGGCCCATCAGGACAGGAATGGCGTGTGCTGCGGCTTCCAGAGGATTATGACCTCCGCGATCGACCAGACTGCCGCCAACAAACGCCAGATCGGCAATTCCGTACAGCAGCATTAACTCACCCATCGTATCGCCGATCACGACCTGCGTTCCCGATGACGGTACTTCGCCGGTACTTCGCTGCGTGAAGGTCAGACCCGCTTTGCGCGTCAGTTCACAGGCAACCGGGAAACGTTCCGGATGGCGCGGCACAAGGATCAGCAGCAGCGTCGGGTGAGCTTTCAGCAATTCTTTATGTGCTTCCAGCAGCAGGGTTTCTTCCCCTTCATGCGTACTGGTCGCAATCCAGACCTGACGGCGCGATGCCCACTGGCTGCGCAGCGCGATGGCTTTTGCCGCCAGTTCAGGTGTCACTGAAATGTCGAACTTCAGGCTACCGGTAACGGCGAGCTGATTGCGTTTCAGCCCCAGAGAAAGGAAACGCTCACCATCTTCCTGGTTTTGTGCCGCGATCAGCGTTATACGTTGCAAAATGGTACGAATGAACTTACCGAGTTTCTGGTATCCCTTTGCAGAACGGGCCGAAAGGCGCGCATTAGCGATAACCAGTGGGATCTGGCGGTGGTGCAGGGCACTGATAAGATTCGGCCATAATTCAGTTTCCATGATGATCACCAGTTTTGGGTTAACTTCATCAAGGAAACGATTTACCGATCCTGCCAGATCATAAGGCAGATAAACATGGTGAACCCCTTTACCAAACGCGGACTGGACGCGTTCTGAGCCCGTCGGTGTCATTGTTGTCACCGTAATCGGCAGCGAAGGGTAACGATGGCGCAAGGCCCGGACTAAAGGGATAGCTGCCAGTGTTTCGCCCACGGAGACTGAATGTAGCATGATGCCGCCAGAGACAACCTTCCCTTTGCAAAAGCCATAACGTTCAGCCCAGCGTTTACGGTATGCCGGGGACTTGCGGCTGCGCAGCAGCAAGCGGATCCAAATTAATGGCTGAATTAAATATATGATTATATTATAAAAAATATTCATTTTTTATCAGGCGTTGCGTTAGGGAAAATCAATTTCATAGAGCGAAAATAGTCCCGGCGGATAGATGGGCACATGTTATCAGATAAGTGCGATCGACTCATCATGTCAGCACCCTTGTCATCAGACCAGTAACGAGTGATAAAGCGCAACCAGCTGTTGTGAAAGATTTTTTGGGGTGTACGGTAAAATTCGGTTTCGCGCAGCGTTTCCCATCTCGTCATTTTCCTGGCGTGATGGAATGTTGCTTACGTATTCGCTGAGGCTGGCAACATCTAATGCGTCACAAACAAAGCCCTCCCGCCCGTTTGTAATAAATTCAGCGCCACCACATGTCTGGCTGGTGATGACGGGCAGGCCGCAGGCCATAGCTTCGAGAATAACGTTAGGGAAAGGGTCGTATAAAGTGGGCAGAATCATGCCGTCAGCGGCATGATAGTAAGGCAGTACATTGTTTTGCACGCCGGCGAAGCGGATTCGTTCAAAGCACCCGAGCTGGCGGGCCAGTGATTCGTATTTTTTCTGATCTTTATCCTGACCGACGACAATCAGGTAACGGTCACCTGAGGCAATAGCCTCAATGGCAGGTTTCAGCCCTTTGCGTTCAAAACCCGAACCCACATAAATCAGAACATTGGCCTGCTGTGGCAGTGAAAGGGTGTCACGTGATGTGCGGCGTTGTTCATCTGTAGCGGGAACAAACTTCTGAGAATCAATGGCGTTATAAATTACTTCGAAACGACTCTCATCGACCCCGTAGCAGCGCATGATATCGTGTTTTACCATCTCAGAATTGCAGATGATTTTTTTCAATTCTGGCGAATGGAACATGGCCTCTTCGGCCTGCAGAACATATCGGTGGTAGGGACTGATTTGTGTGAGCATGCGCTGCAAAGGGGAAATTACTCGCGCCCTTTGTTCCAGCCAGACCCGATGCGCGCCGTCGCCCGCGCGAAAAATGTCGCAACCGGGTATACGCTCATGACTTTGCACGATGTCGAAGTGTTCCTGTTCCCAACATTGCCGGGCAGCCGTCGCAAAACCTTTTTCCCTCGAAACTCGTCCATATTTTGCAGGATTGCAAAAGTGGATTTTCCATTTCGTATTTGGCTTCCCTTCCCACTGACGCGTAATGATATTGAGGTCGATATTCTGGTCATCCAGCGCTTCAAGTGCGCGTGAGATGAAACGTTCTGCACCGCCGTCCGGGCGATACTTTTGCCGGACAATGGCTAGGCGAATACTTTTAACATCCATAGTATTACTCATGCAGATAACTCCTGGCGGCATCAATCACATCGCTGGCAGGGATTGCATGCAGATAACGTTGCTGAGTCTTCGTATCAATAGAATCAGGTGCCGGAAGCGGAGCATAATCACCCGCCCAAATGGTGGTGTTATTGTTGCCCCAGGGGCGCCAGTGCTGCATTTTTGTGGGGCCAAATAAGGCAACGCAAGGCGTATTGAGTGCGGCTGCCATGTGCATCGGTGCAGAATCCACGCCGATAAAGAGCTTTGCTCCATCGATCATCGCCGCCAGTTGTGTCAGTGATAGCTGGCCGGCAACAGAGACGACCTGAGGATAATGGGTCAGATCCTGGATTTTGCGCACCATATCCAATTCTTTTTTATCGGGGCCTGCCGTCATAACGATAGTCAGCCCCGTATCGGCGAGACCATCGATTACGTTGGCAAATTTCTCATCATCCCAACATTTGAATGTCCAGCGGGACGTTGGCTGAATCACAATATACTCGCCGGAAACCTGATTTTCGTGCAGCAGTTGCTGACAGAAAACTTTATCGCTTGGGGAATAATGCATCGATGTCTGGGCATTATCCGTAGGAATGCCTAACGGAGACAGAATCGACATATTCTGTTCGACAGTATGCAAAACACTGTGGTTTTCAGTCGACACCAGCTGTGTATGCCCGGCGCGCCAAATCGGTGACTGACGTTTTTTATAGTCGAAGCCTAACCGTACTTTTGCACCAGTGAGCCGGGAAATCAGTGCGCTGCGCCATTGGTCGGCCAGGTTGATCACCAGATCATAATGTCGTGCCCGAACCGCTTTTAATAGCCGGTATTCTTGCTGCAATTGATAGCGAACCCCTTGTTTTTTCCATGATCTGTCAATGACATGGATATTGGACAGTGCAGGGTGTTCGCTGAGAATAGGGAGTGTTTCTTTGTACAAAAGCACGTCAATTTCAGCATCGGGATAATGCTGATGTAGCCTGTTTATTACCGGCGTCGTCAGCACCATATCTCCGTGGTGACGGAGTTTCATCAGCAAAATTCTTTTGGGTATCAAGGCTGCGTATTTGGCTTCGGAGTTAGGCATTCTATTATCTGATATTAGAATATAGTGAGTCGATTTTAGGTGAAGAATCGAAAGCTGTGAAGCTATTTATCTTCCTGATATAGAAAGATAAATAACTTCGTTTATGAAGTAGTTATAATCCAGAGATGAACATAAAAGAATCATCTCTTTCTGAAACGTCTTAAGCGAGTTTTTTCCGCAGGCTATGGAGGCGTTTCAGCCACAGCAATAATTGCCACCACTGTTTGAGTCCACGGGCGTTTTTGAGCATTATTCTGCGCGTGCCGGAGGTATAAATATCTTCAATCATGGCTTTTTGGGCCGCAGGATCCGGCTCGCGGCGGATCGAATGGCACACTGTCAGCGCTTCACGGGTGACTTGTCGTGGGAATTCGGAATATATCTTTACCTGATCTTTATAGCGCTCATTCAGCTCATCAAGCATTTTAGCTATTTTCAGATAATGTTTTTGATACTCAGCATTTTTCATTCCGGTTCGTTTTTGATTGCTGATTGACTGACCGTGAATGTAATAACGATAAAGTACTTCTTGGGTATATTTTACGCGACGGGCATTGAACATGAACTCTGTCGTCCAGGGAATATCCTGATGATGCAATCCCGGTTCAAAATAAAGCCCTTTCTTCTTAATGAGTTCCAGACGATAAACGCCCAGCCAGACCACATGTAAATAACGGTTGGTGGCCAGCGCAGTTTTCAACCAGGTGGCACCATCCAGCAGGCCGGTAGAGGTTAAGCGATCCGTGGGTATTATTGGTTTTACTTTTTCAGAACCCACGAAATAGCGTTCGCCATTACATTGTGCGGCATCCAAATCATCCTGCTCGCACATATCTATCAGTGTTTTGTACATGTCAGGGTAGATGATGTCATCAGCATCCGGGAAGGTAACATATTGACCTCTGGCGATATCCAGGCCCGAATTGCGCGCGCGCGAAACGCCGCCGTTAGTTTGGGTAATGACCCGGATATGCGGATATCGTTCAGCGTATTCTTGTGCAATCTGATCTGAACCGTCCGTTGAGCCATCATTAACGATAATAATTTCGAGGCTATTTAATGTCTGAGCGACGAGCGAATCCATAAAGTTTCGAAACATCGCCCCTGCATTATACATAGGGATAATTGCGCTGAGCTTAATGTCTTCGGATGTCGTTGTAAGGGTCATATCACACATTTCCACTGATAAGGCTGGCATGCACCGGGCCGTGCGAGATCCACGGCCCGAAAAAATCATTGCTTTTTTAATGGGTTATGGCTTCGCATTCTTAACATCAGCAGATAACCCAGCACCAAAACAATAAAGTATGGCGTCTCACGATTATAAAATTGCGTATCACCCTGGCTGAAGTAAATAACCGGAACAGAGAGTAATAGAAACTCGTATCCTTTCGGTACCAGTTTGAAGGGATAGATCAACAATACGGCAAAGAACAGCACCATGATAATAGCCCCCAAAATCCCCTGCAGCGACATTGTATCGATGATGTCATTATGCAAATGGAATTGCAGATTACGCAGTGCTTCCGGATTTCCCCCTTCATGCTGAGTAATGAAAGTCGTCGCCAGTGCATTGCGACTGTCAGCAGACTGGCCGAACGGATGCTGCCTGAAGGCATCTATTCCTGCACGCCACATAGAAAAACGGGCCCCTACAGAGGTATTACGGTTGCCTTCATCATAAGACGTTACTTCATTGTGAAGATTATCGATTCGGCTAAGCACTTTATTGTAATAAGGATGGCCTGAAATCACAGCAGCAATGATTAAACTGGCAATGGCAAAGCCGTATATTATCTTTGACGTGTTGGAGCTTTTTGAAAAATCGTAAATTACACTCCCGGCACTAACCAGTGTAAATAACATAATTGCCGATCGAGTTTCGGTTGCGGCAAGGACAGCAAACGTCATCGTCATAACAATCAGGCAAATAAGCCGGTAATGTTTTAATGCATGATATTTAAGGCTGTACATGACCAACAGGGAGAAAATAGTAAAGGTATAAGCCCCTGATGTGGGCGCATCGGAGTTTATTTTAATTCTCTCGCCCGTTTTTAAATAAATAATAACGCGAATAACGGATATAGTGATAAACAGTAATGTCATAATGGAGATGCCCGCGCGTACTGTCAGCGTGGGGATTTTCCATTTGTGCATGTTATGTTCAATGGCATACAGGATAAATGCTGCCAAAATGAGTCGTTTACCGCTAATTTGGTAATGATAAGCAATCAAGGGATACTGATGGTTTGTTGTAAGAATAACCCAAAGTAATTTACTTATGCCTAAAGAAAAAACAACCCATGCAATAGGGTAGAAGTGAATTTTCTTTTCTACCCGCAGGCTAATGTAGAAAACATAGATTACCGCTATATAAGTCGTGATATAGAAAAAGTTTCGGGTGATCTCTCCGGAATACATGAAGAAAGAGATGGAGATCGTTATAAATAAGAAAAATACTGACGCCAGTTTATCGTCAAAAGACGACGTTTTTATCTCTGATATCAGATTCTTTATCATAAAGGTGTCTTTCCAAAAATTTTGTTATTCATATACTTAGCCATCCAGCATAAGCTGGGCATGTATTGGCGTTCATGCCAGAGCGCCTGTGCATAACGCTTCATTTCTTTATAAGAAACCGGCATGTCGTGTGGCACTGCGCGCCAGGGAGATTTTTCATAATATCGGTCATAAATAGCCGAGAGTTCCCCGAGTCCCCAAAGATGCCAGGGTTTGCATTTGCCCGTGTAGTGGATGAGGATGGTATCTGGCGGCACCGGGACACTCTTACCGACCTTGTTTAAAATTATGTCGCATATAAAATTGTATTTCTTAGGAAGTAATAACACTTCATTTTCGAGTGTAATATTTAGCGCGTCCTGATCGGGGAATTTCAGCTCTTGCTCGCTAAGAGAAAGTGTTTTAATGATCCGTTCAGTTGTTTTTTTCTCGAGCCATCGCGGGATGTTGATGTATAAAAAACCTGAATTGAAATAGTTACCACTTTTGAGACCCAGTTGCGGGCATAGTTTGTTTCTCGCCCGTTGGGTATCGTTAACCGCAGCTAAAGTATAATGGCTGATATCCGTATCATGCAGCTCTTTATAGCTGCCTAAACAGAGTGTGTCAGCATCAAGGTATATCAGTTTGGAGGTGACTTCAGAGAGAATATACGGTGTGAAAAGACGGTAATAAATTGCCTGCGGATAGCGCCCCATCAGGGGTAAATCGGAAAAAGCAGATTCCCGAAAGACATAACAAGTTATGGCTAATGGGTGATTTGTTGCCAATTCAAGCAGCAGCAATTTTGATTTTTCATCGAGCGGGCTGCCAAAAACGTGAACATGAAAAGCCAGGCTCGGGTTGTTTTCCAGAATAGAAAAAATAGTGATCCCCATACCACGAGCATATGCATTGTTTATTCCAAACGCGATATGAACAACGGGTAATGCTGAGAATTCCAAATTGTTTACGAGATCTTCTTTATGCTCGAGGTAATTCAGATATTCATGGCTGGACATGATTCTGTTCCTGACTGGTGTTGTTAATAACAAATGAACGTATTTGATTCAACTGTGCATCACTGAGCGAAAAGAGCTCCTCTGCGCTATGCCTGAACTGATATGGCGCTGCGAAGATATAAGACTCAGGTGTAAACGTTTCATCCTCTGGCGTTAAAATTAAGGGCGCATAGGTTGGGTGCTGTTCTGCCAGGTCGCAGGGGCCTGCAAGGCAGACCACCGGAACATTTACGGCATCCGCGATATAAATATTACCGGAATCGGACGCTATATACATATCCATCAGTGAAATTGCATGTGGCACTTCATGCAATTTTAGCTTCCCAATTAAGCTAATGATGTTTTCATGACGACTCAGTTTTTCCAGCAGTTTGTCGAGATATTTTTGTTCATTATCCGGGCCAAAAACATAAAACTTGCAAGGCAATCCAGCAAGAGAGCTGAGGATTTTTATCCATATCTCCGTCGGAATAGTCTTCGCCTTATTACCTGCGGAGATGCTGATACCAATTTTTACCGACGTATTTTTAGCCAGTTCGGGCAAGACTTCTTCGGGTATCCATAACGGTAAAGTCGCGTGTTTTTTATAACTCTCAGCACTGAGGTCCGGATCCGCCAGCTTCAGATAACTTTCCAGCGTGAAATCCGTTTTCTTATGCAGACGGACAATATCCGCTGTCTGATAGAAAATACCGTGATACCACTTACGGGTATAAGCGATCAGAAACGCTTTTTTCTTCGCATTACAAAATGCCGCATAAAAGGCATTAACGCTGTTGGGTTGCAACAAATACACGTTGTCATAACGGTTGAGCAGGCTAAACGCGAGACGAATTTTGCTGATTAAGGACTTTTTAAAATCCTCAATCAGATAGATGTTCTCTATTGTTGAATCCCGCTCAGCCAGGGGTAAAACAGTTTTACTGATCAGGACATCAGATTTTCTTAAATGCTTTAGTAATGGCGTAATGTTAACAAAGTCACCAATCTTAGCGGTTTGTATGACCAGGTTTCGCCCTTTCCGCTGGCGAAAGGGCTTCATCAGCATTTTGAACGGCCACAGCAAAATGAAAATAATCACGTAGCTCATGGTCAGTTCATTTCCTTTTCTGCAGAAAGAATTTCGTTAAGACGAACAAAGACCTGTTCCGCCTTCAGATTTTCCAGGGAATTGCCTTCTGCTTTCAGGACAAACTGATTCTTTCCATATCCCCCAATTAGCCCCGGATCTGTCGGGCCGTAAAGTGTGATATTTGGGCGATCCAGCGCGGCAGTCAAATGGCTCAGGCCGGTATCGACTGAAACCACGGCTTTTGCACCAGCCAGCACGTCGGCCACATTTTGCAGGCTTAATTTTGGTAAGACTTCAACGAAGGGGAAGCCTTCTGCAAGCCTCAGTGCACGCTGGTATTCATGTTCCGCGCCCCAGGGCAGTTTGATACGGATATTCTGCGTACTGAACAGGCCGATCAGTTCGCGCCAATGCTCTTCCGGCCAGTGTTTATCTGCCCGGGTAGTCGCGTGAAGGAAGACCAGATACTGCCCGGCGTCCGCCGGTGGGTGTGAAAGGAAGCGTGCGGCGATGGCGTAGTCGCCCTGAATCGCAGGTTTCTCATAACCCAGACTTTTTGCAAAAAGCTCGCGGGTACGTTCTACCGCATGCTGTTTTTTATCGACTTCATGACGCTGATTGTAAAACCAGCTGGCAAAAGGCTCGCGTGCGCTTTTGCAGTCCTGGCCGTGCTTCTCGCCTTTGGCGACACGGGTAATCAGCGCGGCGCTTTTGATGAGGCCTTGCGCGTCGATGACGGCATCGTAAGTCCGTGATTGCAATTCGCGTTTGAAATCACAGCGTTGCTGGCGGGTTTCAGAACCAAACCAGTTTTTGCGCCAGCGCCGGATGGCTACCGGGATAACGCGATCTACCGCCGGATGCCAGCCGGGAATTTGCGTGAAACCTTCCTCCACGACCCAGTCAAACCGGATCCCGGGAATAGCCTTCATGGCATCCGTCAGTGCCGGGAGAGTATGCAGAACGTCACCCATTGACGATGTTTTGACGATGAGAACCCGCATTACTGCTCCTTCCCTGAATTCAGTAACTGACTTAATTCCTGATAAACCTGCTCCGGCTGAATATCGATCAGACTCTGGTGATAGCCTTCTTCCGCATCACCTTTACGGACTTTATGGTAGCCAGTGATGAGGCGGATAACTTTGGCCTGATGGCTGAGCGGCGGGGTGAAATCCGGGCTGCTCGGACCGTACAGGGCAACCAGTGGTTTATCCAGTGCGGCAGCGACATGCATCAGCCCCGAGTCATTGCTGACCACCGCCTGACAGGCGGCAATCATAACAACGGCCTGATCCAGCGACGTTTTACCGGCCAGATTCAGGCAGAAAGGCTGTGCATTTTCAGTCAGAGATTGGCGGATTTGTTCGCCCGCCGGATGGTCTTTCGCCGAACCAAAGAGCACCACCTGCTGGCCTTCACCAATCAGTTTTTCTGCCAGAGCGGCGTAATGATAGTGCGGCCAGCGTTTTGCCGGGCCAAATTCTGCACCCGGACAAAAACCGACAAGCGGCCTGTTGTCACCGACGGCAAATGAGGTTTTCACCGCCGCAACTTCTGCTTCTGACACCTGTAATTTTGGCCAGAGAATCGGCTGCGGTAAGTCGGCAGCGGTGCGGATTTGCTTCGCATCATAGCCCAGCGCGGCATAGCGCTGAACCATCAAAGGAAAGGCGGCCTTATCGAGAACCCGCAGATCATTAAGCAGACCATAACGCATTTCGCCACGCCAGCCGGTGCGCTGGGGAATGTGGGCAAAGAAAGGCACCAGAGCTGATTTAAACGAGTTTGGCAGCACGAAGGCGCGCTGATATTGTTCGCCACGCAGCGAAATGCCAAGACGGCGGCGCTCGCCTAATTCCAGAGCGCCGTGGCCTAATGGCATCGGCAGAGCCTGGCGCACTTCCGGCATCCGGTCGAGCAAAGGACGGCACCATGCAGGTGCCATCACGTCGATTTGCGCTTCAGGATCCGCAGCCTTCAAAGTGCGGTAGAGACTTTGTGACATCATCATGTCACCGACCCATGACGGCCCAATTACCAGTATTCTCATACCGTTAATCCATTCCTCAATCAGCGGGCTTAGACTGTGCGGTTAAGCCAGCTCATGTATTCCGTTACGCCTTCAGCGACCGTTTTGAACGGTTTGTCGTAGCCGGCATTACGCAGCGCGGTCATATCGGCTTGCGTAAAGGACTGGTAACGCCCTTTCAGTTTTTCCGGGAAGGGAATGTATTCGATATCGCCAGATTTGTGGTACGCGACCACGGCATCCGCGACGGCCTGGAACGATTCTGAACGTCCGGTACCGCAGTTGAAAATACCGGAAACGCCGTTCTGCCAGAACCACAGGTTCACGGCGGCAACGTCACCCACATAGATGAAGTCGCGTTTGAAACCTTCGCTTCCTGAGAACAATTTCGGATTTTCACCGGCTTTGATCTGGTTATTCAGGTGGAAGGCCACGCTGGCCATGCTGCCTTTATGGCCTTCACGCGGTCCGTATACGTTGAAGTAACGGAAACCACAAATTTGCGAATCAGCGTGTGGCAGAATTTCGCGAACATACTGGTCAAACAGGAACTTAGAGTAGCCGTAGACGTTCAGCGGTTGTTCGTATTTACGATCTTCAACAAAGCTGGTGCTCTGGCTGCCGTAAGTGGCGGCAGAAGAGGCGTAAAGGAAAGGAATGCTGCGATCCAGGCAATAGTGCAGGATATCTTTCGAGTACTGATAGTTGTTATCCATCATGTACTTGCCGTCCCACTCGGTGGTGGAAGAGCAAGCGCCTTCATGGAAGATGGCGTCGATATCACCCAGATCGTCGCCGGCAACGATGCTGGCAATGAAATCTTCTTTGTCACAGTAATCCGCGATATCCAGATCAACCAGATTAACGAATTTGGTTCCGTCTTTCAGGTTATCGACCACCAGAATATCGCGGTATCCCATATCATTGAGCGATTTAATAATATTGCTGCCGATAAAACCAGCGCCGCCAGTGACGATTATCATGGGATTCACCTTTAATCATTTGAAGAGTTGCGCACCATGCGCAACCTATACAGTTGGCGATATCATAACACTTCATTATGAAGGTCACATTGGGAAGGTGTCCGATAACATGCATTCTTGTGTTTCAGACCGTAAGGCGTGAACTATGCTGCAAAACAAAGATATTGTGAGCGGTTTCATCGTTATTTTGTATGCAGATTAGTAATGTATTCCGTGAATGGGTCATTTCAGGAGAATACTGTATGTCTGTTTCGTTTTATCGCCAGTTAGAAGATCAGCTTGACCAGGCGAGGGCTGAAGGACTGTTTAAAGAAGAGCGCATTCTGACCACTCCCCAGCAGCCCGAAGTGTCAGTCGCGGGCGGCAAGCCGGTCATCAATTTTTGTGCGAATAACTATCTCGGGCTGGCAAACCATCCGGAATTAATTCAGGCCGCCAAGGAAGGGCTCGACAGCCACGGTTTTGGCATGGCGTCGGTACGTTTCATTTGCGGTACGCAAGATACTCACAAAGAACTTGAACATCGTCTGGCGGATTTTTTGGGGACGGACGATGCCATTTTGTATTCCTCCTGCTTTGATGCAAACGGCGGTTTATTTGAAACGCTGTTAGGTGAAGAAGATGCCATTATTTCTGACGCGCTGAATCACGCCTCGATTATTGACGGGGTTCGTCTTTGCAAGGCTAAACGTTATCGCTATGCCAATAACAATATGGCCGAACTTGAGGCTTGCCTGGAGCAGGCGAAAAAGGACGGCGCGCGTCATATTCTCGTGGCGACAGACGGCGTGTTTTCGATGGATGGTGTCATTGCCAATTTGAAAGGCGTTTGTGATCTGGCGGAGCGTTTTGATGCGCTGGTCATGGTGGATGATTCCCATGCCGTCGGTTTTGTTGGCGCGCAAGGGCGTGGAACGCATGAATATTGCGACGTCATGGGGCGTGTGGATATCATCACCGGAACGCTCGGCAAAGCGCTGGGCGGAGCATCCGGAGGCTATACCGCGGCGCGTCAGGAAGTGATCGACTGGCTACGCCAGCGTTCCCGTCCTTATCTTTTTTCAAACTCTTTAGCTCCTTCGATAGTCTCTGCTTCCCTGAAAGTTCTGTCCATGCTTGAGGCGGGTAATGAATTGCGTGAAAAGCTGCTGAGTAATGCAACGCTCTTCAGGGAAAAAATGACCGCCGCCGGTTTCATCCTGGCCGGGGCCGATCATGCCATTATTCCCGTGATGCTTGGCGAAGCACGGCTGGCACAGGAATTTGCCGCGCTGCTTCAGCAGGAAGGCATTTACGTTACCGGATTCTTCTATCCCGTGGTGCCGAAAGGGCAGGCGCGTATCCGCACACAAATGTCTGCCGCGCACAGTACGGAACAAATCGAAAAGGCGGTCAGCGCCTTCATCCAGATTGGCAAAAAACTTGGTGTGATTGCCTGAGGAGCACCTGTGAAAGCCTTAGCAAAACTGAAACGTGAAGAAGGCATCTGGATGACGGATGCGCCGGTACCGGAGCCGGGACATAATGATCTGCTGATCAAAATCCGCAAAACCGCCATCTGCGGGACGGATGTGCATATCTATAACTGGGATACGTGGTCGCAAAAAACCATTCCGGTACCGATGGTGGTCGGGCATGAATATGTCGGCGAAGTCGTGGGGATGGGGCAGGAAGTTAAAGGTTTTAGCCTCGGCGACAGGGTCTCTGGCGAGGGGCACATTACGTGCGGTCATTGCCGGAATTGTCGTGGTGGCCGCACGCATTTATGCCGAAATGCGCAAGGCGTGGGGGTCAATCGTCCGGGTGCCTTTGCAGAATATCTGGTTTTGCCCGCTTTCAATGCCTTTAAGATCCCGGGCAATATCTCTGATGATCTGGCCGCTATTTTTGATCCGTTTGGCAACGCCGTGCACACCGCACTGTCTTTTGATCTGGTGGGTGAAGATGTGCTGATCAGCGGTGCAGGACCGATCGGCATTATGGCCGCTGCAATATGCCGACACGTGGGTGCCCGCCATGTGGTGATCACCGATATGAATGAATACCGTCTGGAGCTGGCCCGTAAAATGGGCGTAACCCGCGCGGTTAATGTCAGCCAGCAAAGTTTGCAGGACGTCATGGAAGAGCTTGGCATGACCGAAGGTTTTGACGTGGGACTCGAAATGTCCGGCGCTCCGGCGGCGTTTCGCAGCATGCTTAATGCTATGAATCACGGCGGGCGTATTGCGATGCTGGGTATTCCGTCAACAGAAATGGCTATCGACTGGAATCAGGTCATCTTCAAGGGGTTGTTCATCAAAGGGATTTATGGCCGGGAAATGTTTGAAACCTGGTACAAAATGGCGGCATTAATACAGTCAGGTTTAGATCTGACACCGCTAATTACGCATCATTTTCCGATTGATGAGTTCCAGAAAGGGTTTGACGCAATGCGCTCCGGGCTCTCTGGAAAAGTGATACTTAGCTGGTAGTCTGGCGTCCTGAAAATGCGAAAGCCCGCTGGAATGGCGGGCTTTTTACTGGCAATCAGCGGCGCTTTACACTGCGGGGTCAGCCGTTTTTTTCTCTGCATCCGTCAAATAACGTACTTTGCGGGTGTAATCCTGGCCTTTGAATAACAACTCGCTGTCTGGCGATGCCAGATACTTTTGCCATTCCGTCAGCGGGAACCCTCCGTGAGCACCGATCACTTCTTTCGGAATCACTGAGGGTGTGCCGCCGATTTTTTTCGATACGGGCCAGTTCATCCAGTCACCAAGGTTAACGCTTTTAATATCGAGCGTATCGAGCATGGCTGCCAGAGGTAGCTGGTCTGTCGGCGGTTGGTTATCGGGCAGGATATTCCAGGTATCTCTGAAAAACATAATCCACAGCGGGGATAAGCGTTCCCAGGTTTTACGCGTTGCGGCTAAGAATGCGCCGTTAACATGGTCGACGATATAGGGACGCACGCTATTTTTATAATAGGCCGGGATGGTTTCAGGATCGCAACCGTCGAGTTTCGCAATCATCTTGCCCTTGCGAAAGCTGGAATAAATATGGTTTTCATGAAGCTGGATTTCCGGCATTTTCAGCAGATTCAGATCTGAATCGATCATCAAAATCCCGTCGGTTTTTGCCTGCAAAGGTGCCAGCAGTTTAATCAGGCGGCTGAGATAAATTTGCTTATAGCGATAATCGCCAGATTTTGACTCCGGGTTCAACGTCACGATCCGGACTTTAGCGGGCAGCGGCCGGAACTGGCTGGCATCCTGATCGGTAACAATGACAATTTCCTGTAATTCGGTAGCAAATTTATGAGCAAATTCTGCGCATAAACAGGCCTCTTCAATATAGTCAGCACCGGCAGATGGGATGACGACAGAGGTAATATTATTCTTTGGTATGTCAGTGATGACAGTACCTGCATATGGCAGATTATGACGCGAAAGAATGTGGCGATATTTAGGGTTTAGAAATTTGAACATATTTAGCCTTGTTTCTTTTTAACACTGCTTAAAATAGTTTCCACGCCTGAGACATATTTCTCAATCGCAAATTTTTCGCGAACAACCAGGTTTGCCTGCTCTGCAATTTCATTTCTGAGATGTGCATTGAGATAGAGTGCCTTCATGTGATTGAAGAGCATTTCAATGTTCCCATACTCAAATAGCATGCCGGTCTCAGCGTTTTTAATCAATTCGGCCGTTCCCGTTACGTTCGATCCTATTGCAGGAGTTTTCAGTAACATAGATTCCAAAACTACGCGCGGCAATCCTTCACTTTTAGAACCTAATATAAAAGCATCGAATGCTGCCAGATACTCCAGGGCATTGCTTTGAAAGCCAGTAAATATGACTTTATCTGTCATATTCAGGGCCGATACTTGTTGAATCAACCGACGTAAATTCGGGCCTTCGCCGACAAAAACCATCTTCCATCTGGCTTCGGGGAATGCGCGGTTAAATTTATCGAGCGCCAGTAATGTGAAGTGGTGTGCTTTGCGGTTTATCAGCGAACCAATGCTACCAAAGATAAAAGTATCGTCGGTCGCGCCCAGTTCCTGGCGGATTTTTGTACCATCAGGTAATGGTTGGTGAATATCAATGCCGTTGAATACGGTAAAACAGAGTTTTCTGTGAACGCCGCGTTTGAGAAGTTGTTCCTGAACGCCCTGCGATACAGAGATAATACTGTGGCAAAACCGGTTCACAATGCGCACCACATCCCGGTTCAAAACGGGTTCTATACGGCAATGCTGCACGATTTCTGTCGGTAAACCGGCAGTAGAATAATAGCCTTCTATGTTAGAGCTTGGCTGATTATTCATATATAAAATATCAAACTGACCGAGTTCAAGCAGGGAGTGGATTTTGTGAATATTAGGGTTGATTCGCCAGATTTTATCGATGGAGTAAATGGCTTTCTGGCGCAGACGGTTGCTGAAGAAAAACAGAGTCCTTAATATTTCTTTACTGATTTTTGCCCAGGTAGGTTGTTTTACCTGGGGGATAAAAAATACAGGGACATTCAGCGCATTGAGTATTTGGCTGATCGTTTCCCCGTTATCCCGTGCGTAATCGTTGTAAAAGCAGCAACTGATTTCGAATTTCTCACGATCAATTCTTTTCAGCAGTTCCAACATACTGTTAGTTCCGCCTCCCCATTCTTTGCCGCTGTCCAGCAGCAAAATCTTAGATCGATCTTGTCCCATCGGTTAGCGCCCTTGCTTAGTCCGCTTAAAAATATGCACACCCCATTATAGGAGGCAAACTCTTGAAGCTCTACTTATTTGGCGAAGGGTAATAAATTTACATATCAACATCTTATGTGATTTTTAAAATGTATTTTACAGATGAATGTAATATGCCGGAGTCAATGTATAGGATTCCTAATTTTTATAAAAATTTATAAAAACAGAATACTGGCGTTCGATGAATTGGATCGCAGGCAATGTTTGCAGGCTCTCTCCGAGAATTTTAAACATGCTGTCAGCATAAATCTGAGGAACAGGTTGTTTCACCTGGCACATCCGGATCCCTTTACGCGACGGTTTTGCTAGCTGCACATTCTCAGGTTTACTCACGGCCGCGCTGCGCTGCGGTTCGTTCAGCAGATCGCTTGGCCTGACCAGTACGATATCCGAAGGCAGATTTGGCAGCATTTGTTGCAGCACTTTTACCGTGGTCGGGTGCGGGTGTCCGATGGCAATGGCATAACCATTTTTGCGCGCCAGCTGAATCGCGCGTTCGAACTGGCGGCGGATTTCGGCTTCATTCTGCACATCATCTAAAAAGACATTGCGCTTGATGACTTTCACGCGGGTGCCCTGAGCGGCTTTAACCGACTGCGTATTGCCGATGGTCATGCTGTCGAGGAAGAACAGATTATGGGCGTTCATGGCCTGCATGACGTTTTCCATGCCTGTGAGGCTGGACGTCATGGCGCTGCCCATATGGTTATTGATGCCGATGGCGTAAGGGATATTGCTGATGGCCTGATCGACAATGCGTTTCACTTCAGCCGCGCTCATGGACGGCGTCAGCGTATCTTTTTCCAGCGGTTGCTTACTCAGCGGCGCCATCGGCAGGTGGATCAGGATTTCACGTCCCTGCTGATGGGCTTTGTTCATCATCATCTGCGAATCTGGCGCATTGGGGAAAATCGCTACGGATACCGCTTTTGGCATCTGGAGTACCTGGTTTTCCTCATGCTGGCGATAACCAAAGTCATCAATCAGGATGGATAACTTCGCTGCCTGAACCTGACAAACGAATAACGCAGTACCACAAAGGGCAGCTAAAACGGACTTTTTATATCGCAATGCTATCTTCCCAACCACGGCTGTGGATTAACTGCCTGACCCTGACGACGAATTTCAAAATACAGCGATGGCTGGCCTTGTCCGCCGCTGTTTCCAACTTTAGCAATGGCCTGTCCGGTTCTGACCTGATCACCGACGCTGACTAACGCATCCTGGTTGTATCCGTACAGGCTCATATCACCTTTGCCGTGATCGATGACCACAACCAGCCCGTAACCTTGTAACCAGTCAGCCAGAATGACACGACCGTCGGCAATTGCCCGGACGTCGCTGCCTTCTCTTGCTGAAATAACAATACCTTTCCAGCGTAGTTCACCCTGAAGCTGTTCGCCGAAGCGATGTATCAACGAACCGTTAACCGGCCACATATTCTGGCCGGATGGTCTTCCCAGACCGCCGGTACGCGCCATCAGCGATTGCTCACTTTGGGTCGGTTTATAGGTGGTGCCGGTTTTCTTCGCCTGTTGTTCTTTCGCCCGGACGGCGGCGGCTTCGCGCGCTTCTTTCTCGGCACGGGCTTTTGCTGCACGTTCAGCGGCGGCAATTTTATTCTGCAAGCTGGCTTCGTTTGCGCGCAACTCGGACAGGCTTTGCTCATCTTTTTGCAACGAGGATTCCAGCGCCGTCAGCGTTTGTTTTCGCGCCGAACGGGCCTGCTCAAGTTTTTGTTGCTGCGTCTGCTGCTCGCCTAACAGGCTTTTTTGCTGGGTCTCTTTCGATTGCAGGGAAACCCGCTGTTCGGCCAGTTTGGTACGTGTTTGTTTAAGTTCTTCGATGGTTTTCTGGCGGGCTTCATTCAGATAGCCAAAATAGGCCATGATGCGTTCGCTGCGTTCGGTCTCTTCACCGCTTAACAGCAGTTGCAGGCCTTTATGCTGGCCGATACGGAATGCCGCATCCAGCTGCTTTGCAAGAATAGCTTCCTGCGTTTTCTGCTGTTTTTGCAGTTTATCGATAGAGGCATTCAGCCCGCCGATATCTTTATTCAGCGTCGCCAGTGTTGACTGAGTTCCGCGTAGCTGCGTACTGGCCGAGGCAATGGTTTTTTCCTGTGCCTGCAACTGTTGCAACAACGTTCCGCGCTGCTGTTTCTGCTGCTTTACGCTTTTCTCTTTTTCCGCAATGTTCTGCTGAATGGTTTTGAGCTGATCTTTGTTTTCGTCAGCGTGCACACTCACGGAGAGGGTTAACAATGAAGCGCAAAGTAATAAGGCTGGAGATGGGAAGGCAGATACGGCCTTGTCCTGAGCGGAAAGGCGGGTTCTCATCAGGCTGAAATGAATGAATTTGCTCAAACTTTTTTCCGCTTGTCGACCGTGGATGATAGACAATATGGCTGTCCCTTATCTTATCGTAACACTAATCAACCGGCTGATGCACAAACAAAAAAGGCGTACCAGCCTGCGCTGATACGCCTTAAATTCGCTTTCTTAACGGAAATTAGCGCGCGATAAACAGCGGTTTGCCGCTCATTTCGGCCGGGATTTCCATCCCCATCAGGGAGAGCATGGTCGGCGCAATATCAGACAATTTCCCGCCTTCGATGGCTTGCGCGTTGCCGCCCACGTAAATCAGCGGAACCGGCAGGCTGGTATGGGCTGTATGCGCCTGGCCGGTTGCCGGGTCACGCATTTGTTCTGCGTTACCGTGGTCGGCGGTGATCAGCAGTTGCCCGCCGACCGCTTTAACCGCATCCACAACTTGTGCAACACAACTATCCAGTGCTTCCACCGCGTTGACGGCTGCTTCATAAACGCCGGTATGCCCGACCATGTCGCCGTTCGGGTAATTACAGATGATGGTGTCATATTTACCGCTGGCAATCGCGCCCAGCAGCTTGTCGGTGAGTTCTGCAGAACTCATTTCCGGTTGCAGGTCATAGGTCGCGACATTCGGTGATTTCACCAGAATGCGATCTTCACCTTCAAACGGATCTTCCATGCCGCCGTTGAAGAAGAAGGTCACGTGCGCATATTTCTCAGTTTCGGAGATACGAAGCTGAGTTTTCTTATGCGCCATCAGCCATTCGCCCAGCGTGTTTTTCAGTGATGCCGGCGGATACGCGCAGGCTGCTTTGATATCGGCGGCGTATTCGGTCAGCATGATGAAATCGCCGAAATTGATCACTTTTTCGCGGGTAAAACCGTCGAAGTCGGTGTTGATGAAGGCACGGGTGATTTCACGTGCACGGTCAGCACGGAAGTTCATGAAGATCATCGCGTCGCCGTCATTGATTGCCGCGGTTTCTTCGCCAGCAGCCTGCAACACGGTTGGTTTCACGAACTCGTCATTTTCGTCACGCGCGTAAGCGGCCTGTAAACCTGCCAGAGCGTTATCTGCCGTGAATGCACCTTTGGCCTGAGACATCAGGTCATAAGCCAGTTGCACGCGGTCCCAGCGGTTGTCGCGGTCCATTGAGTAATAACGGCCGACGATAGACGCGATGCGGCCGGTGCCGATTTCAGCAAACTTCTCAGAGAAACGTTTTAATGCGGCTTCGGCGCTGCGCGGAGGGGTGTCGCGGCCATCCAGGAAAGCGTGCAGATAAATGGCTTTCGCGCCACGGCGGTGGGCCAGTTCGACCATCGCCATGATGTGGTCTTCGTGACTGTGAACGCCACCGGCGGACAGCAGCCCCATAATGTGAACGGCTTTACCTGCGCTGATTGCGCGATCGACTGCACCGGTCAGTACGCTATTATTAAAGAAGTCGCCTTCTTTGATTTCTTTATCCAGACGGGTGAGATCCTGATAAACGATACGACCCGCGCCTAAATTGACGTGGCCCACTTCGGAGTTGCCCATCTGGCCATCAGGCAGGCCTACGTCAAGGCCTGACGCAGCAATCAGGGTGTGAGGCTGAGTCGCCCACAACTTATCCATGACCGGGGTTTTTGCATTCAGAATCGCGTTATCTTGTTGTTCTTCGCGAAATCCGTAGCCATCAAGAATAACCAGAACCATCGGTTTTTTATTGCTCGACATGTCAATTGACCTCAATTTGAAAGATGAAATGCTCAATAGGCTCGCCAGCTCGATGTGAAAAAACAGGCGTGGCTAAGTGCATTTAAGCGGGCTGATTTTACCCCAGCGCTGAAAAGGGAATAGCCGTGGGAGATCAAAGATGGAGTGCGGCGGGCATTAACTTTCGGCCTAAAGGCGTGTTAATTTTTCGGGATGTGCCGCAGTTTGTGGCATTAGCCCGCGCATACTGGCTGTATTTGCGCCGACGCGCAGGTATACTCTGAGGCCTTGAATTTTCCCCCAACTGACGGGAGTTGCTACACCCCATGCAAGATATTATGCCATTCATCAGTGCGCATCCGGTTCTCAGCCTGGCGTGGGTTGCGTTACTGATTGCAGTAATTGTGACCACCTTTAAAACACGTTTTTCTAAAGTGAAAGAGATCACGCGTGGCGAAGCAACCCGCCTGATCAACAAAGAAGATGCCGTCGTTGTCGATGTTCGCGCGCGTGAAGAATTCCGCAAAGGCCACATCGCAGAATCCCAAAATGTGCTGAGTGCAGACATTAAAAACAATAACCTGGGCGAATTGAGCAAGCATAAAGCGCAACCGGTTATCGTTGTTTGCGCCACCGGCCAGACTTCCCGCACGGCGGCAGAAGGCCTGGTTGCGGCTGGCTTTGAACGTGTTTTCACGTTAAAAGAAGGTATCAGCGGCTGGAGCGGTGAAAACCTGCCTTTAGTTCGCGGTAAGTAAGATTCAGACCCGTCGCAACGGCACTAAAATCTACGACCCAGAGGTGGAACCCATGGCTAAAATTGAAATCTATACCAAGGCAACCTGTCCTTACTGCCATCGCGCGAAAGCCCTGCTCAATAGCAAAGGCGCTTCATTTGATGAAATCGCTATTGATGGTGACGCAGATACGCGTGAAAAAATGATCGCCCGCAGCGGTCGTTCGACTGTTCCTCAGATTTTTATCGACGGGCAGCACGTGGGCGGTTGCGATGATTTACATGCACTTGATGCGCGTGGTGGCCTTGACCCATTACTGGGTTAATGCCGATAGCCGCGCATTTTCATTGAGTGTTTAAAAGGACTATTAACTCGAGGGTACTACTCACATGTCAGAACAAAATAACACCGAGATGGCTTTCCAGATCCAACGTATCTACACCAAAGATATTTCTTTCGAAGCGCCAAATGCTCCTCAGGTTTTCCAGCAGGACTGGCAGCCGGAAGTGAAACTGGATCTTGATACCGCTTCCAGCCAGCTGGCTGAAGGCGTATACGAAGTCGTCTTGCGTGTGACCGTAACTTCTTCACTGGGTGACGAAACGGCATTCCTGTGCGAAGTTCAGCAGGGTGGTATCTTCACTATCTCCGGTATTGATGGCAACCAGATGGCACATTGCCTGGGTGCATACTGCCCGAACATCCTGTTCCCGTATGCGCGTGAGTGCATCACCAGCCTGGTTTCACGCGGTACCTTCCCGCAGCTGAACCTGGCACCTGTTAACTTCGACGCTCTGTTCATGAACTATCTGCAACAGCAAGCTGAAGGCGAAGGTGCTGAACCACATCAGGATGCCTGATGAAAACCGTCAATGCGTCAATGACTGTTATCGGTGCCGGATCTTACGGCACCGCTTTAGCGATTACTCTCGCCAGAAATGGCCATCCCGTTGTGCTCTGGGGACACAATCCCGATCACATCAATGCCTTACAACAAGCTCGTTGTAATCAGGAATTCCTTCCTGATGTTCCGTTTCCCGATAATCTGCAGCTCGAAACCAATCTGTCCGTCGCGTTAGCCGCCAGCCGCAATGTGCTGGTTGTCGTGCCGAGCCACGTTTTTGGTGACGTCCTGCGTCAGCTGAAACCGCATTTGCGGGCTGATGCGCGCGTAGTGTGGGCGACGAAAGGGCTTGAGGCGGAAACCGGACGTTTGTTGCAGGATGTCGCGCGTGAAGAGCTGGGTGATGCTATTCCGCTGGCCGTAGTTTCCGGGCCGACGTTTGCCAAAGAGCTGGCTGCGGGCATGCCGACAGCGATTTCGCTGGCAGCCACCGATGCGAGCTTTGCGGAAGATCTCCAGCAGTTATTGCATTGTGGCAAAAGTTTCCGGGTTTACAGCAATCCTGATTTTATCGGTGTACAGCTTGGTGGCGCGATTAAAAACGTGATCGCCATTGGTGCCGGTATGTCTGATGGGATTGGTTTCGGTGCGAATGCCCGAACTGCACTGATTACCCGTGGTCTGGCCGAAATGACCCGACTGGGCTCCGCGCTGGGTGCGGATCCTGCGACATTTATGGGCATGGCGGGGCTGGGCGATTTGGTGTTAACCTGCACAGACAACCAGTCACGTAACCGTCGTTTCGGCATTATGCTGGGACAGGGCAAAGATGTTCAGACTGCTCAGGACACCATCGGTCAGGTTGTTGAAGGCTATCGCAACACGAAAGAAGTACGGGCGCTGGCTCAGCGTAATAACGTTGAGATGCCTATTACGGAACAGATTTACCAAGTGTTGTACTGCGGTAAAGATGCCCGTGAGGCGGCCATCAGTCTGCTTGCCCGTGCGAGCAAGGACGAAAAACACAGCCACTGAAAGGCGACATGAAGCATAGCCACCTTGTTGGGTCTCCCGACAGGGCGGCTTTTTATTATCAAAACCTGCTAAGTCGTAAGGAAAAGTGATGTCGTTAGAAGAATTAGAACTGGTCTGGAATAACATTAAATCAGAGGCGAGAGCACTGGCTGAGTGTGAACCGATGCTGGCCAGCTTTTTCCACGCGACGTTACTCAAACATGAAACGCTGGGCAGCGCGCTGAGCTACATTCTGGCTAACAAGCTGGGCAACCCAATCATGCCGGCGATGGCGATTCGTGAAGTGGTCGAAGAAGCCTACCGCAACGACGAGCAAATGATCCTCTCCGCTGCCCGCGATATTCTGGCGGTACATCAGCGTGATGCGGCGGTCGACAAATTCTCCACACCATTGCTTTACCTCAAAGGTTTCCATGCGCTTCAGGCTTACCGCATCGGTAACTGGCTGTGGAAGCAGGATCGCAAAGCGCTGGCGATTTATTTCCAGAACCAGATTTCTGTCTCCTTCGGCGTGGATATTCACCCGGCGGCGCGCATTGGTTGCGGCATCATGTTTGACCACGCCACCGGTATTGTCATCGGTGAAACGGCCGTAGTCGAAAACGATGTGTCGATTCTTCAATCGGTCACGCTCGGGGGGACCGGTAAAACCGTCGGTGACCGCCATCCGAAAATTCGTGAAGGCGTGATGATTGGTGCGGGCGCGAAAATCCTCGGCAATATCGAAGTCGGTGCAGGGGCAAAAATCGGGGCGGGTTCGGTGGTATTACAGTCTGTTCCGGCTCACACCACGGCGGCAGGCGTCCCTGCACGCATCGTCGGGCGACCAGAAAGCGAACGACCTTCAATGGATATGGATCAGCACTTCAACGGTATCGCGCAGGGTTTTGAATTCGGCGACGGTATCTGACAGATTTCCGATGGCATGTTCTTGCATGCCATCGTTCACTTCATTTTTTCTCTTCCGGTTTACTCTTTGAGTAAGGCACCCGGATATCCCAGCTGGCGCCAGGCCTCGTAAACCACCACAGAAACAGCATTCGACAGGTTCATGCTGCGGCTTTCTGCGAGCATCGGAATACGGATTTTATGTCTGGCAGGCAGTGCATCCAGGATTGTAGCGGGCAGGCCGCGCGTTTCCGGGCCGAACAGCAGGAAATCATTGTCCTGATAGCTTACGGCGCTGTGAGCGGGTGTGCCTTTAGTGGTTAAGGCGAACAGGCGCTGTGGATTTTCGCTGCTGAGAAAAGCGTCGTAGTTTGCGTGGTGTTTGATGTGAGCGAACTCGTGATAATCGAGCCCGGCACGGCGCAGGCGCTTATCGTCCCAGCCGAAACCCAGTGGTTCGATAAGGTGGAGCTGACATCCGGTGTTGGCACACAAGCGGATAATATTGCCGGTATTTGGCGGGATTTCTGGTTCAAATAAAACGATGTTAAGCATGCGTCCCCCTGATAGAGGGACGCAGAATAGCAGAAACTCAACGCTGGTGCAGCGGCAGCCAGATAATCAAACGAAGGCCACCCAGCGGGCTGTCTTCGGCTTTAACCTTGCCTCTGTGCTGCTGAACGGCGGTATCCACAATCGCCAGCCCCAGGCCTGTGCCGCCTGATTCACGATCGCGCGCTTCATCAGTCCGGTAGAACGGACGGAAAATCTGTTCGCGATCTTCTTCACTGACACCTGGGCCGTCGTCATCCACGGTGATGGTGATACCTTCGTTGTCATGAGCGAAGTTCAGCGCGATGTGATGATGTGAATAGCGCAGGGCGTTACGCACAATATTTTCCAGCGCACTGTCGAGCGCAGCCGCATTACCGATGAGTTTCCACGGGCCAGGAGGCGAGGTCACTTCAAGGGTTTTGCCCATTTGCTCAGCTTCAAACTGAGCATCATCAATCACGCCAGCCCACAATTCGTTGGCTTTCAGGGTTTCCCGCGATAGCTCATTTTTGTGCTGGCTGCGCGATAACACCAGCAGGTCATTAATCATGCCGTCCAGACGCTGCGCCTCGTTCTCGATGCGCTGCAACTCTTTGCCTTCACCGTGGCGACGACGCATCAGCGCGGTTGCCAGCTGAAGACGCGTCAGCGGAGTCCGAAGTTCATGTGAGATATCCGAAATTAGCCGTTGTTGCGCGGTCACCATGCGTTCAAGCGCGCTGACCATCTGGTTGAAACTGGCGCCGGTCGCCAGGAATTCCTGTGGTCCGGATTCAAGTTCAGGGTGTTGTTTGAGATTTCCCCGTGCAACGTCATCTGCAGCGTTTTTCAACTTACGGGCAGGTTTCGCCAGACTCCACGCCAGCCAGAGCAGAAGTGGTGCGCTGATGAGCATTGTGACGATGAGCAGAAGAAGCGGGCGGTCAAACATCAGATTGATAAAATCAGATTGAGAGCTGCTGGCCGGACGCATCAGGTAAAGCTGATAGTTGTCTTCGCCGTCACGAACAGAAAATGGCCCCACCATTTCAACGCGGCCATATTTCTTTTTCTTAGGGCGATCGGAGTTATCAGACTGACCGATGAAGTTACGCACAATCTGCATTTCATTACGCTGAGCCCCGATGACGCGGCCTTCGCTGGTGACCAGCAACAGGCGCTGGCCCGGCGGAGCCCACTTATCGATAGCGCGGAACAGCCTGCGCCACCACATCAGGTCATTGGCAGGATCGGTGGCGAGTTCGGCTTCGACATGTTGTTCAATCATCAGGCCTTGCCGCTGTTCGTTATCGAGCAACGGCGTAATCTGGCGTGAATCGAGTTTCGGCACCATCAATACCAACATCAGCACCAGCGCTAATGTGAACCAAAAAATGGCAAAAATACGTGCCGTAAGGCTGTTTATCATGAAGCAGAAACCATCAGATAACCACGTCCGCGCAAGGTTTTAAACCACGGATGTCCGTCCTGACGATCGGGCAATTTCCGGCGTAAATTAGAAATATGCATATCGATAGCACGGTCAAACGGCGTCAGACGCTTGCCCAAAACTTCCTGGCTCAGATGCTCGCGTGAAACGACCTGTCCGAGATGTTTTGCCAGTAAATACAGCAAGGTAAATTCGGTACCGGTTAAATCCAGAGCTTCACCATTAAAACTGGCTTCCTGGCGGCCTGGGTTAAGCTGCAGACCATCGACTTCCAGCGTAGGTGAACCATTGTTCTCATTGGTTTGTTGCTGTTCGCTCCAGTTGGAACGGCGCAACATGGCGCGGATACGCGCAACCAGTTCACGGTCGTTAAACGGTTTAGGCAGATAGTCATCCGCACCCAGTTCGAGGCCGAGAACACGGTCTAATTCACTGCCACGGGCGGTCAGCATGATCACTGGCGTCTGATGGCGCTGGCGTAATTCTTTAAGGGTTTCAATGCCGTTTTTCTTCGGCATCATGACGTCAAGCAACAAAAGGTCGATGGTATTATCGATTTTCTCTAATGCCTGCTCACCGTCGTAAGCAACCACAACATTAAAGCCTTCCATTTCGAGCAATTCTTTCAAAAGTGAAGTCAGTTCACGGTCATCATCAACTAACAAAATTTTATTCATTGTATTTACCTCTAGACGCAAAATACGTCATCAATTGCCGCTATTCCATGACTTTACGTACTTTTACAAGCACTGACGCTTGTTTGCAGCAGCAGGTTTAGACTGCTTTTCAATGATTCGCGATGAGCGATAAAGACTTTAGGAGTATGTGATGTTTAAGGCAGCTTCATTTGGTTTGGCCACGCTTCTGACGCTGAGTTCAGGTGTCGTTTTAGCAGATGGCGCAAAACCAGTGTCGGCGATGCCAGCAGAACATGATAGCACGTTGTTGGATAAGCCTCAGGAACGCAACACACTGTTTGACGGTGTGAATCTGACAGAACAACAGCGCCAGCAAATGCGTGACCTGATGCATCAGGCTCGTAAAGATTTGCCTCATGTAAATGTAGAACAGATGGAAACCATGCACAGGCTGGTGACCGCTGAAAAATTTGATCAGGCTGCTGTAAGGGCTCAGGCCGAATTGATGGCTCAGGAGCAGGTGGATCGCCAGGTGGAAATGGCCCGGATCCGCAACCAGATGTTTAATCTTCTGTCCCCTGAGCAAAAAAATGTATTGAACCAGAAGCACGAGCAACGCATGAAAGAGATGCAGGCGCAGCTTTCTGGATTACAACCCCCTTCTGCCCAGAAGACGAGTAGTACCAGCACGACCGAGTAAGATCCCTGTTTTTCCTTGCCATAGACACCATCCCTGTCTTCCCCCACCGAAAGGTGGGGTTTTTTTTGTCCGCAATTTGGGATCATTTCACAAAACTGGAAATTAACAAGGTGGAAATCTGTCCGTAACGAACTGGAAATATCTTGTAAAAGCCGTATGAATCAGTAAATTGCGAAGTACAGAGCCGTGTATGCGTATTCTTGCTGACTTGAATCAATTCAGCTCCGGTGTTTTGTTATACTATAGGCTCAAACGCTGATAAGCCCTTTGGCAACATAAGTTACAATTCGCCCAACAGGCAAGCTCCAGATTCTTAAGAAATTGCATCTACAAGTTCAGAGGTAGTCATGATCAAAAAAATTGGTGTACTGACAAGTGGTGGCGATGCCCCAGGCATGAATGCTGCGATCCGTGGCGTTGTCCGTTCCGCATTATCAGCAGATTTGGAAGTTTACGGTATTGAAGATGGCTACCTCGGCATGTATGAGAATCGCATGCGCAAACTGGATCGCTACAGCGTTTCAGACATGATCAACCGCGGCGGGACTTTCCTGGGTTCAGCGCGTTTCCCTGAATTCCGCGATCCGGACATGCGTAAAGTTGCTCTGCAGAACCTGAAAGAACGTGGTATCGACGGCCTCGTCGTTATCGGCGGTGACGGTTCTTATGCCGGTGCAGACCTGCTGACCAAAGAAGGTGGCATCCGTTGTATCGGCCTGCCAGGTACCATCGACAACGACGTTGCCGGTACTGACTACACCATCGGTTTCTTCACCGCACTGGGTACCGTGGTCGAAGCTATCGACCGCCTGCGTGATACCTCTTCTTCACATCAGCGTATCTCTATCGTTGAAGTGATGGGGCGTTACTGCGGCGATTTGACTCTGGCTGCGGCAATTGCCGGTGGTTGCGAATTTATCGCTATTCCTGAAGTTGAATTCAAACGTGATGACCTGGTTGCTGAAATCAAAGCTGGTATCGCAAAAGGTAAAAAGCACGCTATCGTCGCCATCACTGAAAAGTTAGACGATATCGATGAGCTGGCTAAATACATCGAGAAAGAAACCTGTCGTGAAACCCGTGGCACCGTACTGGGCCACATTCAGCGTGGTGGTGCGCCGGTGGCTTATGACCGTATTTTAGCGTCCCGCATGGGCGCTTATGCGGTTGATTTGCTGATCGAAGAAGGCCGTGACTACAGCCAGGGTGGTTTCTGCGTGGGTGTTCAAAACGAGAAAATGGTCCACGAACTGATCTCCGTGTGTATTTCACCAGAGAATAAGAAAAGTAAGTTCAAAGAAGACTGGTACGACACTGCCAAAAAACTGTTCTAAAAACAGCTTTCTGCCTGAATATAACAACCTCCTTAACGGGAGGTTTTTTTTGCCACATTTCTGTTTATTCCAGAAAGTAATAGAAAAAAACCTTTTATTCTTTATGTGTTTCATTTTTATCTGGCAGGCTCTATCCATCTGAACAAATAAATGAAATCCATAGAAACTATTTTTCGGGAGAAAGTGTGATGCGTAAATGGGCTGTAGGTTTGGGATTACTGTTGGTGGCAACAGGGGCGATTGCCAAAGATATTCAGATTCTGAACGTGTCGTATGATCCAACCCGTGAATTATATGAACAATACAACAAAGCGTTCAGCAAATACTGGCAGGGTAAAACCGGCGATACCGTGACAGTCCGGCAGTCACATGGCGGTTCAGGTAAGCAGGCGACATCAGTCATTAACGGTATTGAAGCGGATGTTGTGACGCTGGCACTGGCGTATGACGTGGATGCAATCGCTGAACGTGGTCGTATCGATAAAAACTGGATCACCCGGCTGCCCGACAACTCTGCGCCTTATACCTCGACGATCGTATTTCTGGTACGTAAAGGTAACCCGAAACAAATTCACGACTGGAATGATTTGATCAAACCGGGCGTATCAATTATCACGCCGAATCCTAAAACGTCAGGCGGCGCGCGCTGGAACTATCTGGCAGCATGGGGCTATGCCCTGCATCACAACAACAATGACAAAGCGAAGGCTCAGGACTTCGTGAAAGCGCTGTATAAAAATGTGGAAGTGCTGGATTCCGGTGCCCGTGGCGCGACAAATACCTTTGTGGAACGCGGTATTGGTGATGTGCTGATTGCGTGGGAAAACGAAGCTCTGTTGGCAACCAAAGAAGTCGGCAAAGATAAGTTTGAAATCGTGACCCCAAGCGAATCGATCCTGGCAGAACCAACGGTTTCTGTGGTGGATAAAGTGGTTGATAAGCGTGGTACACGCGATGTGGCGCAAGCGTATCTGAAATACCTGTATTCACCGGAAGGGCAGACTATTGCGGCTGAAAACTACTATCGTCCGCGTGATCCGGCCGTTGAGAAGAAATTCGATGCTGAATTCCCTAAACTGAAACTGTTTACTATTGGTGACGTTGCAGGAACCTGGGCTCAGGCGCAGAAAGATCACTTTGCGACGGACGGCATTTTCGACCAAATCACCAAGCGTTAATCCTGCTTTCAGGCAATAAAAAACCCCGGCATGCCGGGGTTTTTTGTGCTCAGAAGAAACAGGCTTACGCTTGTTTTGCTTCTGCAGCCGCTTTAACGATCACCGCGAAAGCATCAGCTTTCAGTGATGCGCCGCCAACCAGTGCACCATCGATGTCTGGCTGAGTGAACAGTTCAGCCGCGTTTGCCGCGTTAACAGAACCGCCGTACTGGATGATAACTTGTTCAGCCACTGCAGCATCTTGTTTAGCGATGTGGTCACGGATGAATTTGTGAACGGCCTGAGCCTGCGCCGGGGTCGCTGATTTGCCTGTGCCGATAGCCCAAACAGGTTCGTAAGCGATCACTGCGCCTTCGAATGCTTTCGCGCCCAGAGTGTTCAGAACTGCGTCCAGCTGCTTCGCGCAAACGGCTTCAGTTTTGCCAGCTTCGTTTTCTGCTTCAGTTTCGCCGATACACAGAACAGGGATCAGGCCGGCTTCTTTCAGCACGCCAAATTTCTTCGCAATGAACTCGTCGCTTTCTTTGTGGTAAGTGCGGCGTTCTGAGTGACCGATGATGATGTATTTCGCACCGATATCTTTCAGCATGTCGGCAGAAATTTCACCAGTGAATGCGCCAGACAAGTTGGCATCAACGTTCTGAGCACCCAGCGCGATACGGCTGCCGGCCAGTGCGTGTTTCGCCTGTGACAGGTAAACTTCTGGTGGAGCAATAGCAACGCCACAACCTACAACGGTGCTCAGCTCATTACGCAGAGCAGCAATCAGTTCGTTAACCATGTGGGTGCTGCCGTTAAGCTTCCAGTTACCCATCACTAATGGATGTCGCATGTTTTTTCCTCCAAAAGGGGACGCGAGTGTCGATTAAAATTTCTGCCAAACAAGCAGATTACCTGTGCAACAGTATAGAGATCATTGGGCATAAAGGCTTTGCTTTTTGTCATTAAAAACCGTCATCTCAGGGCTCAGCCAGCGCCAGTTTTACCGGCTCAACGGCAAATGTCAGGCCTTTTTCGCCATTGTCTGAAATCACATAACGAACGGAGCCTACTTCCTGCTTATAAAACTGTTGCCCTTTGCCTTTTTCTATCAATGACGTCACTCTCGCCACGCTTTGTGGCGGCGTCAGTGTGGCGTCAAACTGGCGCATCAGGTTTGCCATATAGCCGATCGCGAGTGTGCGGGCCGCTTTTTCTTCAGGGCCCTGGATCGGCAAATAGGTAATTTGCAGCGTTTTGATTTTACCGGTGCCTTTCTCCAGCGCGGTGGAAGCATAAAGATTTTCGTTAATCTTACTGGCTGCACGGGTCAGCGAACTGCTGGCTGATTCACTGATTGCGCGGAATTCACCAATTTGCTGGGTCGGATTGGCTTCATTGTATTTGGCGCGGAAGTTAATCAGCGTGGTTTCAAAGGTCGGTGCGCCTGCCAGCAGATACGGGGCTTTCGGCATTTCTTCTGCCCCGGAATGGTCAGTTGGCGGGTCGGCAAATGCGGCATTCTGGCCCGCGAGGATCAGTAATACGGGCAGGGCCAGCTGTAAAATCGATTTAGCAACAGTCATAGGGCGTTTCTTATTTTGTTTCAACAGACCGATTAAAGCGGTGATCGGGGGGCAATGTCAAAAGGAGTGCGTAAACATTCTCGCGGCTACGGCGCATCGGGTACACTCGCCATGTTTTAACATTTTCCTCTCATCGTTTTTAGGGAACCGACGGTCAATGACGTTACAGCACGCACTGTTTTCTTTTAATGGCCGCCTGGGCCGCCGCGATTTTTGGTTCTGGATGATGAGTTGGCTGATTCTGATGGTCGCCGATTTCTTCTTCGCCTCACAGCTTTGGATTACCTATCAGACTGCCGGTTTCGCGTTGGTGGTTTTATTGTGGCCTACGGCGGCAGTGCTGGTGAAACGGTTACATGACCGCAATAAGTCGGCCTGGTGGGCGTTGTTGTTTGTGCTGGCGTGGGTGCTGGTGGCAGGTAACTGGGCAGCCGCGGTACCTCAGACGTGGAGTTGGGTATTAGGACGGCTGGTGCCCTCGGTGATTTTCATCATGCTGATTATCGATTGCGGCGCTTTCGTCGGTACACCGGGCACAAATCGTTTTGGCCCGGAACCGGAAGACGTCAGATTTAAATCTGCATAACTTACCAGTAGTGCTCGCTGGTCATATGGCCCGGTTTGCGTTTGAGATGTTTGCGCATGCCGTGCAGGTCTTTCAGCACCTGCTGGGTATCGCGGACCATTTGCGGATTTCCGCAGAGCATGATGTGGCTGTCGTCCGCGTTCATCTTCAGGCCGACAGCCGCTTCCAGCGTGCCATTTTCAATCAGCGCCGGGACACGACCGGTCAGCGAGCCTGAAATTTCTTCACGGCTGACGACGGTCTGAATATGCAGTTTACCCTCATAACGCTGCTGCAATTGCTGCATCAGCGGTAAATAGCTGAGATCGGCAGCAAAGCGGGCGGCGTGGACCAGTGCGATATTTTTAAAACGCTCCAGACCGGCTCCTTCCTGCAAAATTGACAGATAAGGCCCGATGGCGGTACCGGTTGCCAGCATCCAAAGCGTGTCACACTCAGGAACTTCATCAATCACGAAAAAGCCGGCGGCTTCTTTTGTGACATGAATTTCGTCACCGGGCTGCATCACATGCAGGCGTGGGCTGAGTTTTCCTTCCGGTACGTTGACCAGATAAAATTCCAGGTCGCTGCTGGAAGGCGGATTAACGTAGGAATACGCACGCTGAACGCGTTCGCCGTCGATTTCCAGGGAGAGTTTGGCAAACTGGCCTGCGGTAAAAGAGTCGACTGGCGCATTGACCGTGATGCTGAACAAATTGTCCGTCCAGTGTTCAACTTTTTTGATTTTTCCCGTCACCCAATCAGCCATAAAAACTCCCGTCGTTTCTGATTTCGTCATGCATAGCGAATTTATGCGCTGATTTTATTTCAAATTTTTCGGATCCCTTATCGGTTAAATGTTATCAGCCTGTTTTGCATCCGTTAGCTGGTATGGATTTCTGTACATTCTGCGTTACAGATCTGGCTCCTGCCGCTGCCAGCAAAATATCCGGAGAGTTTGCCGTCCCCCTCGCTTATTCATCTGAATTTGTTAACTTATGCGCCGCCGTATTATCGGCGGTTTTGCTGGTTATTTGTTCTGCACTTTTTCTTCTCCATCTGATAACGAACTGAAAAATGAAAAATCTGGAAAATATTCACCTGCTTGTGATGCTGGTTTTGCTGGTGGCGGTCGGTCAGATGGCGCAGACCATTTATGTGCCGAACATCGCGGATATGGCGACCAGTCTGGCCGTCAAACCGGGGGCCGTGCAGCGCGTTATGGCCGCTTATTTGCTGACGTACGGCGGCTCGCAGCTGATTTACGGCCCGTTGTCCGACAACGTGGGGCGCAAACCGGTGATCCTCACCGGCCTGATGATTTTCCTGATTGGCGCGGCGGGCGCGATGATGTCTTCCAGCCTGAATATGCTGATTGCCGCCAGCGCCGTGCAGGGGCTTGGCACCGGCGTAGCGGGTGTGATGGCGAGAACCATGCCGCGTGATTTATACAGCGGCGGTGCTTTGCGCCACGCCAACAGTTTGCTGAATATGGGGATTCTGGTCAGCCCGCTGTTAGCGCCGGTTATCGGTGGCGCGCTGGCTGCGTGGTTAGGCTGGCGGGCGAGTTTCGGATTTCTGCTGATTCTATGCTCGGGCGTTGCATTTTCGATGTACTGCTGGTTACCGGAAACCCGCCCGGAATTTACCGCCGACCATCCGCCGCGCAAGATGCTCAGCAGCCTGCGTTTACTGCTGGCAGACGCCAATTTCAGCCGTTATCTGGTGATGCTGGTGGGTGCGCTGGCGGGTGTGGCGGTCTTTGAAGCCAGCTGCGGCGTGCTGATGGGCGGTGTATTGGGGCTGAGCGGCGTAATGGTCAGCATTCTGTTTATCCTGCCAATCCCCGCCGCGTTTTTTGGCGCCTGGTATGCCGGGCGCACGGAGAAAAGTTTCCAGCAACTGATGTGGCATTCGGTCATCAGCTGTCTGCTGGCGGGGTTATTGATGTGGATCCCCGGCTGGCTGGGCATCATGAATATCTGGACACTGATCGTGCCCGCGTCTTTGTTTTTCTTCGGCGCGGGTATGTTGTTCCCGCTGGCGACGACCGGTGCGATGGAGCCATTCCCGTATCTGGCGGGTGCCGCAGGGGCGCTGGTGGGCGGTTTGCAGAATATGGGGTCAGGGCTGGTGGCGTGGATGTCGGCCATGTTGCCGCAAACCGGTCAGTTCAGCCTGGGCCTGCTGATGTTTGCGATGGCCGTGTTGATTTTGCTGTGCTGGTGGCCGATGTCGAACCGCAGCCAGCATGAAGGCCACGTGGCCTGAAATGAAAAAAGCAGGGCGAAAAAGCCCTGCTTATTGATGACCGGCAGGCTGTAGATCAGATAATAAATTCGTGCAGCGCGGCGTCTTTGCGGTCAAGATAATGCGTTGAACGGATGCGGCGGATAGTGCGGGATTTACCGCGGATCAGCAGCGTTTCGGTGGTCGCCATATTTCCCTGACGGCTGATGCCTTCCAGCAGATCGCCTTTGGTGATCCCGGTCGCAGAGAAAATCACGTTGTCGTTGCGTGCCATATCATCGAGCAGCAGTACTTTCCCGGCTTCGATACCCATCGTTTTACAGCGCGCTAACTCTTCTTCGCCAATCCGGCGGTTGTCCGGCGTATCTCCTTTGACGTCATGACGCGCCAGTAAACGCCCTTGCATATCGCCATCCAGAGCACGGATAACGGCCGCAGAGATCACGCCTTCAGGTGCGCCGCCAATCCCGTAAAGTACGTCAACTTCACTTTCCGGCATGCAGGTCAGAATAGTCGCCGCCACATCGCCGTCCGGGAAAGCGAATACACGCACTCCGGCTGCAAGCATTTCACGGATGGCATCATCATGACGCGGTTTCGCCAGCACGGCGACGGTCAGTTCGGTCAGTGGTTTGTTCAGCGCGGCGGCGATATTCGCGAGATTTTCCGCCAGCGTCAGGTTCAGATTAATAGCGCCTTTCGCGCCTGGCCCGACGGCAATTTTTTCCATGTACATGTCAGGCGCGTTGAGGAAAGAACCCTGGTCGCCTACCGCCAGTACGGCCAGCGCATTGGACTGACCCATTGCGGTCATGCGCGTGCCTTCAATCGGGTCAACGGCGATATCGACGGCATCACCGTTGCCGGTACCCACTTTTTCACCGATATACAGCATCGGCGCTTCATCGATTTCACCTTCACCAATCACGATGGTGCCGTCGATATCGACTTTATTGAGCATGATGCGCATGGCCTGAACAGCCGCGTTATCGGCGAGATTTTTATCGCCACGGCCCAACCATTTATAACCGGCGAGTGCGGCTGCTTCGGTCACGCGGGAGAACTCAATTGCTAATTCACGTTTCATTGGAAAGCCTGTAGAAAGAAAAAAAGAGGGCGGTGAGGCGAGGCTCATCTGTGCCGCAGATTTTAGCACAGTGAGAAAGGCGTATAAAAAAACTCCCCGGGTGGGGAGTTTCATAAAAGGTGTTGGCGTAAAACTGACGGGATTACTCGTCGTGATCTTCCCACGAACGAACGCGTGCCACCGCTTTCTGCCAGCCTTTGTAGCGGACATTACGTTCCGTCGTTTCAATGCTTGGGCGGAATTCACGTTCGATAGTGGCTTTGCTGCGGACTTCTTCCAGATCGTTCCAGAAACCGACGGCCAGACCTGCAAGGAAAGCCGAACCCAGCGCAGTGACTTCCAGCACTTCAGGGCGCTCAACGCGGGTGCCGAGAATGTCAGACTGGAACTGCATCAGGAAGTTATTGGCAACCGCACCGCCGTCAACGCGCAGTGCCTGCAGGCGTGCACCTGAGTCAGCCTGCATTGCATCCAGAACATCGCGGGTCTGGTAAGCAATAGATTCCAACGTTGCGCGAATAATGTGGTTGCTGTTTGCACCACGGCTCAGACCGAAGATTGCGCCACGGGCATACGGGTCCCAGTAAGGTGCGCCAAGGCCGGTGAAGGCGGGTACGACATAAACGCCGTTGGTGTCTTTCACTTTACCGGCAAAGTATTCTGAATCAGTCGCGTCGCTGATCAGTTTCAGTTCATCACGCAGCCATTGAATCGATGCGCCACCCACGAACACCGCGCCTTCCAGTGCATAGTTCACTTCACCGCGCGGGCCGCAGGCGATAGTGGTCAGCAGGCCATTTTTCGATTCTACAACTTCGGTACCGGTGTTCATCAACAGGAAGCAGCCCGTGCCGTAGGTATTTTTCGCCATACCCGGCTGTACGCACAGCTGTCCGTACAACGCCGCCTGCTGGTCACCGGCGATACCGGCGATGGGAATACGCGTACCGCCTTTACCACCGATGTTAGTCTGACCATAAATTTCAGAAGAAGGGCGGACTTCCGGCAGCATTTCACGCGGAATATCCAGCGCTTCGAGCATGCGTTCATCCCATTTCAAATCACGGATGTTGAAGAGCATGGTACGTGATGCGTTGGTGTAATCCGTAACGTGAACGCGTCCTTGGGTCATTTTCCAGACCAGCCAGGTGTCGACAGTCCCGAACAGCAGTTCACCGCGTTTAGCACGCTCACGGGAGCCTTCGACGTTATCGAGGATCCATTTCAGTTTGGTGCCGGAGAAGTACGGGTCAACCACCAGACCGGTGTTGTGACGGATGTACTCTTCCATTCCGTCTTTTTTCAGCTTTTCGCAGATATCAGCAGTACGACGACATTGCCACACAATCGCATTATAAATCGGCTTGCCGGTTTCTTTTTCCCACACGATGGTGGTTTCACGTTGGTTGGTGATACCGATACCGGCGATCTGATCGGAATTAATGTCAGCTTTCGCCAGCACTTCAACCAGCACTGAGCTTTGTGAGGACCAGATTTCCATCGGGTCATGCTCAACCCAGCCAGATTTAGGGTAGATCTGGGTGAATTCGCGCTGCGACACGCTGACGATGTTGGCATCGTGATCCAGAACTACTGCGCGCGAACTGGTCGTACCCTGGTCGAGTGCGACAATGTATTTTTTTTCGTGAGTCGTATCTGCTGACATAGTATTCATCCTGCGAATAAGTAAGCGGTGGAACAGTTTAGCCGATCAGGCTTTGCGCTGTTTGGTTGGCTGTGGAGCTTTATCTTCTGCTGGCACATTAATTTGGTTTGGCAAATGTCGGCTAATCAGAGCCTTATAACCGGCAGCGCCCAGTGCTGCACCAACCAGCGGGCCGAAAATCGGTACCAGGAAATACGGGATATCGCGTGCACCGGTGAAAGCGACTTTGCCCCAGCCGGCGAAGTAGGCGAAAAGCTTAGGACCGAAGTCACGCGCCGGGTTAAGGGCGAATCCGGTCAGCGGCCCCATTGAGGCACCGATAACAGCGATCAGGATGCCGATCAGCAGTGGTGCTAATGGGCCACGCGGTAAGCCGTTGCCATCGTCAGTCAGGCCGAGGATCAGTGCCATCAGTACTGCGGTGATCACGGTTTCGACCAGGAATGCCTGCAATACGCTGATATGCGGGTTTGGATACGTCGAGAAGATCCCGGCAAGGCTCAGGCTGTCTACGCTGCCGCGCACCATGTTGTGAGTTTGCTCGAAATCGTAAAACAGATTGTAGTAAAGCCCGTAAACCAGCGCGGCGGCGCAGAAGGCACCTGCGACCTGCGCGATAATGTAAGGCAGAACTTTGCGTCCTTCAAAGTTTGCAAACAGACATAAAGCGATGGTTACAGCCGGATTCAGGTGTGCACCTGAAATCGCTGCGGTCAGGTAAATGGCCATTGCCACACCAAACCCCCAGACGATACTGATTTCCCACTGGCCAAAGGATGCTCCGGCAAGTTTCAGTGCTGCGACACAACCCGCACCAAAGAAAATGATAAGCCCGGTACCCAGAAACTCAGCGATGCACTGACCTTTTAATGTGGAACTCATGGTTTGGCTCATAGTTTGATCCTGCTAAGGATGATGTTAATGGTTAGTTATAGTTTTTCTAGTATGTAGTACGTGAACGTAATCGGATTTAGACGTTCATCATTAAATGAGAACGTAATGTGAATTTATCGTTAACGAGCATAAACGAGAAATAGCGAAATCAAAATTTGTGTGTTGTGTCATAAAAATGAGCGATTTCGCGTATTTTTGGGCTTACCTGACCGATAAAAAGCCGACGATTTACTGTTATCCGACGCGTTTGGCGAATGCCATCATCCCGACCTATAACAATGGAGTGAATAAGGTTATTCGGTACTAAGCGGGATTTCTGGTGAGTGACGCTGCTTTTTAAGCATTTCCTGATACCCGACACTGTAAAATTGCAACAGACTGCGTGCTAAAAGGGGTTCTTGCTAGACAGGGCAAAGCTGGCTACATACAATCACCCGTTGAGACACCTGCCGGTTTTATGTGGTTCAGCCGCGATTTTGGTTTGAATTTATTATAGAAATCGGCAGCGTGCAGGAATTTTTGAGCCGTGTCCGGACGATGCGGCAGAATATAAGATGTGCGCCTTGCGAACATAAGGGGACCGAAAATGTCATTTGAAGTATTTGAGAAATTAGAAGCTAAAGTTCAGCAAGCGATCGATACCATTACTCTGTTACAGATGGAAATCGAAGAACTGAAAGAACAGAACAACACCCTGTCTCAGGAAGTTCAGCAGGCCAGCGGCAATCATGAAGCGCTGGTGCGTGAAAATGCACAGCTGAAAGAAGAACAGCATGTATGGCAGGATCGTCTGCGTGCTCTGCTGGGAAAAATGGAAGAAGTCTGATGACTTCGGCCTGAAAATAGAAAAGGACGCAAATGCGTCCTTTTTTGTCGCTGAAAGCGCAAGATTATTCGATATCGAGCGGGTCTTCTGACAGCACAATGCCGGTATTATCGGCATACAAATGGTCGCCGGAGAAGAAGGTGACACCGCCGAAATTAACACGAATATCGCTTTCACCAATCCCTTCACTACCCGCACCTGCCGGGATAGCGGCCATCGCCTGGATGCCTAAATCAAGCTCTTCCAGATCGTCAACCTGACGGACTGCACCATAAATCACGATGCCTTCCCATTCGTTTTGCAATGCCAGGCGTGCCAGACCGGCATCCAGCAACGCGCGACGAACAGAGCCACCGCCATCAATGACTAATACGCGACCACGGCCATTTTCTTCCAGCAAGTCATAAAGCAAGCCATTATCTTCGAAGCATTTCACTGTCGTGATTTGCCCGCCAAATGAAGTACGGCCGCCAAAGTTGGAGAACAGGGGTTCGACGACATTCACTTCTTCATGGTAGATGTCGCAAAGTTCGGAAGTATCGTATTTCATAGGATTTCATCTGGTTGCTGCATGAGTGTTCAGTATATCCCTTTCCGGCGGATGTTGGCAAAATCATCAATTGTTAAATGTGAAAAGTGACCTGATAAACGCACGTCAGGCCAACTTGACTCAGTGCAGCAACAGACCTAATGCAAACAAGATATTGGTGAGTAACGCTGCTTTCACCATATGTTCCAGCAATGGGCGTACTTCAGCAGAAGTTTTCGCTTTCATTACACGTATGACATGTTTGACCAGCATCGGAATCGCCAGAATGAACAGCCAGCCGGTCCAGCGGTGTAAATGCATGGCAGAGAAAATGATCAGGCATACTAAGGCGCCGGCCAGAAGCGTGGTGTGGTAACGACGCCCATTCGCTGGCCCGAGACGTACGGCCAGGGTATTTTTGCCGTTGGCGCTGTCGGTTTCGATATCGCGCAAATTATTGATATTAAGTACAGCCGTGGAGAGCAAGCCCGTTGCCGTCGCCGGTAACATGACTATCCAGTCGAAATAGCCTGCCTGCAAATAGAAGGTGCCAGCGACGCTGATCCAGCCAAAGAAAATCAACACGGAAATATCGCCCAGACCCATGTAGCCATAAGGGCGGGTGCCGACGGTATAGGTAATGGCGGCACCAATCGAAAGCAGCCCGAGGATCAGGAACCCCGCAACGTCACTGGGTTTATGGCATGCCACAGCGATAAGTGCGATACCGCAAATGATGGTCAGCGCAATCGTCAGGATGATGGCACGCTTCATTTGCGCTGCGGTGATCAACCCTTTTTGCATTCCGCGTAAAGGCCCGACGCGATCGGGTGTATCGCTGCCTTTTTCTGCATCACCGTAATCATTTGCCAGATTTGACAGAATTTGCAGACACCCGGCGGTCAGCAATGCCAGCAGCGCGATAAGAGGATGGAAAACGCCTTGCAGGCTGGCGATGGCAGAACCCATCACGATAGAGGCAAAGGCCAGAGGAAGTGTTTTAGGACGTAAACTTTCGAGCCAGGCGCGGGTGGGCGTCGTCGGGGTGCAGGGAGTCATTGTGCTCATAGATGGTTTCGCTCAGGTGAACAGTCAGTCCGAAATCCCAAAAAACTCAGGGAGGCAAACGCCTCCCTGAAGATCACTTTCGGAACGTATGAGCAAATTATAAGATAAAACGGCTCAGATCTTCATCAGCTACCAGTTGATCAAGATGGCTTCTAACATAATCTGCATCAATGTTTATGGAGATTCCGTTACTTTCGCTGGCGTCATAGGAGATATCTTCCATCAGACGCTCCAGAACGGTATGAAGCCGGCGCGCACCAATGTTCTCGGTGGTTTCGTTCACCTGCCATGCGGCTTCTGCAATACGACGGATGCCGTCAGCCGTGAAATCAATACTCACGCCTTCGGTGGCCATCAATGCTTTGTATTGATGCGTCAGCGATGCACTCGGTTCTGTCAGGATGCGTTCGAAGTCTTCTGTCGACAGCGCTTGCAGTTCCACCCGGATCGGCAGACGCCCCTGCAATTCAGGGATCAGATCTGACGGGCTGGCGGTCTGGAATGCGCCGGAAGCGATAAACAGAATGTGGTCCGTTTTCACCATGCCGTGTTTAGTCGAAACAGTACAACCTTCCACCAGCGGCAGCAGGTCACGCTGAACGCCTTCACGGGAAACGTCCGGGCCGGAACTTTGACCGCCGCGTTTACAAATTTTGTCGATCTCATCGATGAACACAATACCGTGCTGTTCAACGGCTTCAATCGCCTGTTCTTTCAGCTCTTCCGGATTCACCAGTTTTGCCGCTTCTTCTTCAACCAGGAGCTTGTATGCTTCCCTGATTGTCAGTTTGCGCGGTTTCTGTTTCTGACTGGCCATGTTCTGGAACATTGACTGTAGCTGGTTGGTCATTTCTTCCATGCCCGGAGGGGACATGATTTCAACGCCCATTGGCGCAGAGGCCAGATTGATTTCGATTTCTTTATCGTCGAGCTGGCCTTCGCGCAGTTTCTTGCGGAAGTTTTGGCGTGCGGCAGAAGGTTCCTGCGTTTCGTCTGCCTGCCCCCAGTTATTTTTCGCCGGTGGGATCAGCACGTCGAGAATACGTTCTTCGGCCATTTCTTCGGCGCGGTAGCGGTTTTTCTCGATAGATTGCAAGCGCACCATTTTCACAGCGGCGTCGGTCAGATCACGGATAATAGAATCCACTTCTTTACCGACATATCCGACTTCGGTGAATTTGGTCGCTTCAACCTTGATGAACGGCGCGTTGGCCAGCTTCGCCAGACGGCGGGCAATTTCGGTTTTACCGACACCGGTCGGGCCGATCATCAGAATATTTTTTGGGGTGACTTCGTGGCGCAGCGCTTCATCAAGCTGCATACGGCGCCAGCGGTTACGCAGGGCGATCGCGACAGCGCGTTTCGCTTTATCCTGGCCGATGATGTAGCTGTCTAACTCGCTGACAATCTCGCGCGGGGTCATCTCAGACATAATTTCGATCCTTACGCTTTAGAAGACAATTCTTCGATGGTGTGGAATTGGTTGGTGTAGATACAGATGTCACCCGCAATGCTCAGCGATTTTTCCACGATATCACGTGCGCCAAGTTCTGAGTTTTCCAGCAATGCACGGGCAGCAGCTTGTGCATACGGGCCACCGGAGCCGATGGCGATCAAATCATTTTCAGGCTGAATTACATCACCGTTACCGCTGATGATGAGGGATGCATTCTCATCCGCGACAGCCAGCAGGGCTTCGAGGCGACGCAACATGCGGTCAGTTCGCCAGTCTTTTGCCAGCTCAACGGCAGCCTTCACCAGATGGCCCTGGTGCATTTCCAGTTTGCGTTCGAACAGCTCAAACAGCGTGAAAGCATCAGCAGTACCGCCGGCAAAGCCTGCGATCACTTTGTCGTTGTACAGGCGACGTACTTTTTTGACGTTGCCCTTCATGACGGTATTTCCCAATGTGGCCTGGCCATCACCACCGATAACGACCTTGCCGTTGCGGCGTACACTTACAATTGTTGTCACGAGCGGTTCCTCGTTGCAGACGGAAAAGATCCCCGCAGGCTTGTGGGACACTTCGCGTGTCTCACAAGCTTACGGGGCATATTGAAAGTATAGATTGGGGAAGGGTTACGGGTTTTCAACCCCCGGTTGCGAGGGGAATGCAACCGGAGATGCCTGCGCTCTTCAGGCGGGATAAGGTACTGTCAGCGCCTGAGCGGCTGTTATACGGGCCAATTACGACGCGATTCCAGCCACCGCCGGTGGTGATCCGGCCTTCAAACCCTTCGAATGCCAGCTTTGCACGCTGCGATTCAGCCTGGTCGGTGCCTTTGAATGATCCGCACTGAACCATAAAGTGCTGGGTTTTTTCCTGCGCTTTCGGTTTCTCCGGGGCAGCCTCAGTAATCGCCGCCGGCTGCTGTGCTTTCGGTGCTTCTTTCACCGGCTCTTTCACCTGCGGCTTTGGTTTCGGCTGAACAGGCTGTGTTTGCGCCTGAGCCTGCGGTGCACGAACCGGTTGTGTTTGCGGCGTATACGTCGGTTGCGGTTGGACCTGACGCGGTTGAGTTTGAACCGTTTGCTGTTGCTGTTGGGCCTGACGCTGTGCCGGCAGCATATGTGTTTGTGTTGCCTGATTCGGGTCGTTGTATGGCACTTCAGACAGCTGTGTTGGCGTCTGACGCATATCAGCCTGCATCTGGTCGAGCAGTTGGCGTTGCTCTGGCGTTAATTGTGTTTTGGATTCAACCTGTCCGCCCGCTGTCGGTTCTGTCGGCGTGGTAACGCCCATCTGGCGGTTTTCCAGCTCTTTAATATAGCGCCAGCGTTCTTCTGGTTTAGGCGGCAATCCGTTACCTGGACGGACAGGATGCGTTGGCATCACAGCCGCTTCTTCATGTTTATTGTGCGCAATAAAATAGAGGCCACCAACGAAGACCACCAGTACCGCAACGGCCAGTACCACCATGGTTTTGGAGATCGTTGTGGAACTGCGTTTTTTACTCCGGCTGGTACTTTTCCGCCGCGCTCCTGAGCGCCCACGGCTTACATAGTCTCTTTGTGCCACTATCGTTTCGCTGTGTCGTAATGATTGAAGAAGTGCGTCATGTTACTTAACCCTGCACATTTACTGAAATTAAAACTGCTAAACAGCATAAAAACGGGTTCACGCTCCCGGGGCGGAAGTGCTTTCGCGCACAACCAGTTCACTTTCAAGCAGCAGTGAGCCGTTTTGTACCGGATTTCCCTGTAACTGCTCAAGTAATAATAACATGGCCTGACGGCCAAGCTGGAATCTTGGTTGTGCAACGGTGGTTAGCGGAGGGTCGGTATACTGGCTGGCTTTGATATCATCGAAGCCGACAACCGATAAATCCTGCGGAATACGCAGACCCATCTTCTTTGCCTGGAACATCGCACCGATGGCCATAATATCGTTATGGCAGAAGATAGCGGTTGGCGGAGAAGGTAGCGCCATCAGCTCGGTAACCGCCTGTGCGCCGGATTCGTAGCTAAAATCACCCTGAGCGGTCAGTGCGTTTTCAACGCTGATCCCGTTGCGGCGCAGCGCCTGCACATAACCTTGTGAGCGGTACTGGCACAGCGGCATATGTTTCGGCCCTTCGATACAGGCAATACGCTGATGGCCCAGATTCAGCAGATAAAGCACCGCTTCAAACGCAGCAGTCAGGTTATCGATGTGAACCGTCGGCAGTTCCAGCTCAGGCGCAAATTCATTGGCCATCACCATCGGCGGCAGGTTGCGTTGTTCTTCTTTGCTGGCATCGAAAGGTAAATCGGAACCGAGCAGCAACATGCCATCAATCTGTTTGGTGATGATCAGATTGATGAAGGTTTTTTCCTGCTGGTTTTGCTGAGCGCAGTCGCCGATCAGCACCAGATAGCCGCTTTCAGCCGCAGTGCGCTCGATCCCCTGGATCAGGTCGGCAAAAAACGGATCGCAGATGTCCGGGACGATCACCAGAATGGTGCGTGATTCATTGCGTTTCAGATTGCGGGACAAAGCATGAGGTGAGTAACCCACGGCCATCACCGCCTGATCGACCTTCTGACGGGTAGAGGCGGAGACTTTCTCTGGGTTCATTAACGCTCGGGATACCGTTGCTGTTGAAACGCCTGCCTGTTCTGCCACATCTTTCATTGTCGCGGCGGGTAATTCTTTCTTGTGATCCAACGCATCTCTCCTTGCAACAGCATCAAACTGACACAACAACATCAACATTCCTCACCTGGCTACCCATGCTGTGTAGCTCATCACATTCTAAACAGAATGTGAGTAGGATTTGTTACCTAATTTGCATCAAAAGTGTGATGCAGATGCTTTTTTCGATCCATCACGCAAAAATCCTGACTACTTATGCGGATTTATCTTAAGGATCAACTGTCAATCGGGTCCACATCCAGCGTCCATTTGACTTTTTTAGCCTGCGGCAGGCTGGCAATCAGCGGCTGAGAGCTTTTGATCAGATGTTGCAAAACGCGGCGCGAAGGATGCTGCAACAGCAGTTGCCAGCGGAACCGTCCGCTGCGTTTGGCCTGTAATGCGGGAACCGGCCCTAAAATCCACAGAGAATCATCTTTCAGCGGGCTGGATTCCAGCAGATTGCGTAATTGCTGGAGGAACAGCGCTGACTGCTGGTTATCGTGATCTTCAGAGCGGATCATAATGTGGCTGGTATAAGGAGGCAGGAAAACGCTTTTACGTTCGGCCAGTGTTTGTCTGGCGAACTCGTCGTAGCCTTGCTGCAACAACACCTGCAACAGCGGATGTTCAGGGTGATGCGTTTGCAGGACCACTTCGCCCTGCTTGCCTGCACGACCAGCACGGCCCGAAACCTGAGTATAAAGCTGGGCAAAACGTTCTGCTGAGCGGAAATCAGCCGAGAACAGCGCGCCGTCAACGTCCAGCAGCGAGACCAGCGTGACATCCGGGAAGTGATGCCCTTTTGCCAGCATCTGCGTGCCAATAAGAATACGTGCGCCGCCGCGATGGACTTCATTGAGGTGCTGCTCCAGCGAGCCTTTTCGGCTGGTGGTATCACGGTCGATGCGGGTGATTGGCGTATTCGGGAACAGCGGCGCCAGTTCATTTTCCAGCTGCTCGGTGCCGACGCCGACGGACACCAACTGCGTTGAGCCGCAATGCGGGCACTGATGTGGCACGGCACGCTGGCTGTCGCAGTGGTGGCAACGCAGCTGGCGCTGATTCTGATGCAGCGTGTAATAGTGATCGCAACGCTGGCATTCAGCAATCCATCCACATTCATGGCAGAGCAGGGCTGGCGCATAGCCGCGGCGGTTGAGGAACAGCATGACCTGATTGTCGGCTTTCAGGTGTTCCTGCATTTTCTGAATCAGCGGTTGCGATAGCCCGACTTTCAGCTGCATTCCTTTCAAATCGAGCAAGTTCTGTCGCGCGAGTTTAGCGTTGCCGGCACGCTTGGTCAGCTTCAGCTGGCGATATTTACCCAGCTCCACGTTATGCAGCGTTTCCAGCGCAGGCGTTGCCGAGCCCATAATAATAGGAATGTTTTCCGCATGGGCGCGATACACCGCGAGATCCCGCGCGTGATAACGCCAGCCTTCCTGCTGCTTATAAGAGCTGTCGTGTTCTTCATCGATAATGATGACACCCAGACGCGCAAAAGGCGTGAACAGCGAGGAGCGCGTGCCGATCACAATCCCGGCTTCGCCATTACGTGCCCGCAGCCAGACGGAAAGCCGCTCGCTATCGTTGAGACCGGAATGCAAGACATCAACCGGTGCGCTGAAACGTTCGCGAAAACGCGCGATGGTTTGCGGCGTCAGGCCGATTTCCGGCACCATCACCAGCGCCTGGCGACCTTGTGCGAGAATATTTTCCAGCACGCTCAGATACACTTCGGTTTTACCCGAGCCGGTTACCCCGGCCAGCAACCAGGCTGAAAACTGCTGATCTTCGCTACGGATAGCGCCGACGGCGGTGGCCTGTTCGGTGTTAAGACGCAGGCGTTCGCCGACGACGGAGAAATCTTTACGCCAGTCCTGGGTGGCGGGCGCGATGCTGCGTAAATCCGTCAGTCCTTTCGCCCGCAGTGCCTGCAGGGCCGTTTCGGTCAGATCGAGGTCAGCAACCTGATGGCGATACAGCGGTTTTTGAATCAGCGCCGCCATCGCCTGTTGCTGCTTTGGCGCACGTTTCAGGCTGTCGAGCGGCGTGGCGCGCCCCTGTTCGGTGGCAAACCATTGCCAGAGCGGTGTCAGTTCAGCGGGTTTCCCCTGACGCAGCAAGACCGGCAATGCATGAAACAACACTTCGCCAATCGGATAATGGTAATAGTCGGCAGCCCAGAGCAGAATGCGCCACAAATCGGCGGTGAACAGGCTGGAATGATCGAGCACTTCGCGGACAGGTTTCAGCTTTTCCAGACCGAAATCACTGGAATTACTGACGTTAACGACAATACCGACCGCGTCGCGTTTACCAAAAGGCACACTGACCCGGCAACCCTGAGCAACCTGCATTCCAGGAGGTAACAGATAGTCGAAAGTGCGGGCAAGCGGTACAGGCAAAGCAACGTGGGCAACAGGCATTGTGGATCCAGACTATAAAAAAATGACGAGATAGTGTACACTGCGTGCTTCGAAATGCATGAACATCATTGCGCGGTTCTCAGAGATTCTGTATGATTCGCCGCCTTTGGTGCATTTCGCACTCAAAGCCTATCATCCACTACGCGTGGTGTCTGACAGAACAGGGTTGGATAGCGACGCGGCCTTAAGAAGAGGTTTTCCATGAAACAAGGTATTCACCCTAAATATGTAGAAGTTACTGCAACTTGCTCATGCGGTAACGTTATCAAAACTCACTCAACTGTGGGTCACGATCTGAACCTGGACGTTTGTGGCGAATGCCACCCGTTCTACACTGGTAAGCAACGTGAAGTGGCTACCGGTGGCCGCGTTGACCGCTTCAACAAGCGTTTCAGCGTTCCAAGCAGCAAATAAGCATCGCTTGAGAGCAAAAAAAGGCGCCTTTGGCGCCTTTTTTGTTGCCTGCCGTTTTAACTTCCCGCCAGACAAAACTTCTTTCTCACTAACGTTCAGTTCCTGCAAATACACTGAAAAAGCGCGCGACGGGTTCGCACGGTCTTTCAGCATACCTTTCTGACCCTGCGGTCAATATTCCCAGGTATCAGGATCAACACCCAGTTCACGCATCAGGATCTTCGCTGCTTCCGGGATTTCGTCACTGCGTTCTTTACGCAGGTCTTCGTCATTCGGCAAAGGCTGACCGGTGAAGGCATGCAGGAAAGCTTCACACAATAATTCACTGTTGGTCGCATGACGCAGGTTATTCACCTGGCGACGGGTGCGTTCATCGGTGAGAATCTTCAGGACTTTCAGCGGAATAGATACCGTGATTTTCTTAACTTGTTCGCTTTTCTTACCGTGTTCAGCGTAAGGGCTGACATATTCGCCGTTCCACTCAGCCATGGGACACCTTAAATTTATCAAAAAATAAAATTCTGAAAACCGCGTGATTATGCCCGATTTTCACTGTTCTCACTAAGTAAATGTCGGAATTTGACAGGGATATCTTACAAAAATCCTTGCGGCATTGTTCATTTTGTCGCCTTGCGCTTAACTACCCGGCGCGACGAGGCTGCCTGACATTTTCATTAACGCCATAATTTTAGCGGGTATTGCTCTGTTGCTCAATCTATACGCAAAGAAGTTTAGATGTCCAGATGTATTGACGTCCATAACCCCGGGAGGGTACTCTTTACATCCTCATTCTCCGCATTTCGTCAGGAAGAAACGATTATGACGCACAAGCAAGCCACCATTGCCGTGGGCAGTGGCCTGAACAATGATCAGCAATATGGTTGTGTAGTTCCGCCTATCGCCCTTTCCAGCACTTACAACTTCGAAGATTTCAATCAGCCGAGAGCCCATGACTATTCACGACGCGGAAACCCGACGCGTGATATTGCTCAGCGTGCGCTGGCAGACCTGGAAGGCGGGGCTGGCGCGGTGCTCACCAGCAGCGGGATGTCCGCAATTCATCTTGTGTGTACAGTGTTTCTCAAACCTGGCGATTTGCTGGTTGCGCCGCACGACTGCTACGGCGGCAGCTATCGCCTGTTCGACAGCCTGAGCAAGCGTGGTGCGTACCGCGTGCTGTTCGTTGACCAGGGTGATCCGCAGGCACTGGCCGAAGCGCTGAAGGAAAAACCAAAACTGGTGCTGATTGAATCTCCAAGCAACCCGCTGCTGCGCGTGGTCGATATCGAGGCTATTTGTGCTGCGTCTCAGGCGGCTGGCGCGCTGACCGTGGTGGATAACACTTTCCTCAGCCCGGCGTTGCAAAACCCGCTGAAGCTGGGGGCAGATTTAGTCGTGCATTCTTGTACGAAATATCTGAATGGGCATTCTGATGTGGTCGCGGGTACGGTAATATCTAAGACCGCAGAACATGCGACAGAACTGGCGTGGTGGGCGAATAATATTGGCGTTACCGCGGCGGCTTTTGACAGCTATCTGTTATTGCGTGGTTTGCGTACGTTAACGGTTCGTGTGAAACAACAGCAAGAAAATGCGCTGGCGATTGTGGCGTATTTACAGAAACAGTCACAGGTCAAAAAGCTGTATCATCCGTCGCTGCCGGAAAACCAGGGGCATGAAATTGCCCGCCGTCAGCAACGTGGTTTCGGTGCCATGATCAGTTTTGAATTTAACGGAGATGAAGCGCAGTTGCGTCATTTCCTGAAAGAATTGAAGTTATTTACCCTTGCAGAATCTCTGGGAGGCGTCGAAAGCCTGATCTCTCATACGGCAACCATGACACACGCTGGCATGGCGCCGGAAGCGCGTAAAGCCGCCGGGATTTCTGACAGCTTGCTCCGTATTTCTGTAGGTCTTGAAGACAGCGAAGATTTGATTGCTGACCTGGAACACGCATTCCAGTCAGTGGCAACGAGGTAAGTATGAATGCAATAGCGGTTGCAGCGCCGGCGGGAAGCCGGCAGTTGCACAAATTTGGTGGCAGCAGCCTGGCCGACGTGAAATGTTACCTGCGCGTCGCAGGAATTATGGCGGAATACGCAAAGCCGGGCGACATGATGGTCGTGTCGGCGGCAGGGAGCACAACCAATCAGCTCATCAGCTGGCTGAAACTAAGCCAGACTGACAGAATTTCCGCACATCAGGTTCAGCAGGCCCTGCGCCGGTATCAGAGTGATTTGATAACCGGCCTGTTGCCGCCCGAAATGGCCGAACCGCTTATTGCTTCTTTTATTCATGACCTTGAACGTTTGGCTGTTTTGCTTGATGGCAAAGTGACGGATGCGATTTATGCAGAAGTGGTCGGGCATGGTGAAGTCTGGTCTGCCCGGTTGATGTCTGCCGTGTTGTGCAAACTCGAACTACCGGCTGCCTGGCTGGATGCGCGTGAATTCCTGCGTGCTGAGCGCGCGGCTCAGCCTCAGGTGGATGAAGGCCGTTCTTATCCCCTCCTGCAGCAGCTTATCGCACAACATCCCCAGCAATATCTGGTGGTAACCGGGTTTATCGCCCGCAGTGACGCCGGTGAAACCGTTCTGCTGGGCCGCAACGGGAGTGACTATTCTGCGACCCAAATCGGCGCACTGGCTAATGCCAGCCGGGTGACTATCTGGAGCGACGTGGCCGGTGTTTACAGTGCTGACCCGCGTAAAGTGAAAGATGCCTGTCTGTTGCCGTTATTGCGTCTCGATGAAGCCAGCGAACTGGCACGTCTGGCCGCCCCGGTGCTGCACACCCGTACCTTACAGCCGGTTTCAGGCAGCGATATCGACTTACAGCTGCGTTGCAGCTACCAGCCGGAACAAGGCTCGACGCGCATTGAGCGTGTGCTCGCTTCCGGGACTGGTGCAAAAATTGTCACCAGCCACGACGATATTTGTTTGATCGAAATGGTCATCCCTTCCGGCCACGATTTTGCGCTGGCGCAGAAAGATGTTGAGCTGCTGCTTAAGCGTGCGCAGATTAAACCCCTGTGTACCGGCATCCATCCTGACCGCAATTTACTGCAACTGTGCTACACCTCCGAGGTGGCAGGCAGCGCGCTACAGGTGCTGGAAGATGCGGCATTGCCTGGCCGACTGACGCTGCGTGAAGGGCTTGCGCTGGTGGCGCTGGTCGGTGCTGGCGTGTGTAAAAATCCGCTGCACAGCCATCGTTTTTATCAGGAAATGAAAGATCAGCCGGTTGAATTTATCTGGCAAGCCGAAGATGGCATCAGTCTGGTGGCTGTACTGCGTATCGGCCCGACGGCGCATCTGATTCAGGGGTTGCACAAAACGCTGTTCCGCGCGGAAAAGCAAATCGGCCTGATGCTGTTCGGGAAAGGCAACATCGGTTCACGCTGGCTGGAACTGTTCGCCCGTGAACAAAAGAATATTTCCGCCCGTAGCGGTTTTGAGTTTGTGCTGGCCGGCGTGGTCGACAGCAAACGCAGTTTGCTCAATTACGAAGGGCTGGATGCCAGCCGTGCGCTGGCTTTCTTTGACGACGAATCACAGGCGCATGATGAAGAATCACTGTTCCTGTGGATGCGTGCGCACCCTTATGATGATTTAGTTGTGCTGGATGTCACGGCCAGCGCAGAACTGGCCGATCAGTATCTGGATTTCGCCAGCTACGGTTTCCATGTGATCAGCGCGAATAAACTGGCTGGTGCATCGGGTACTCATAAATATCGCCAGATCCGCGATGCATTCTCCAAAACCGACAGTCACTGGTTGTATAACGCGACCGTCGGAGCGGGGCTGCCGGTGAACCATACCGTGCGTGATTTGCGTGAAAGCGGCGACAGTATTCTGGCGATCAGCGGTATTTTCTCCGGCACGTTATCCTGGCTGTTCCTGCAGTTTGACGGCACGCTGCCGTTCACTGAGCTGGTCGATTTAGCGTGGCAGCAGGGGCTGACGGAGCCGGATCCACGTGACGATTTATCCGGTCAGGACGTGATGCGTAAGCTGGTGATCCTGGCGCGAGAAGCCGGTTATGACATCGAGCCGACGCAGGTTCGCGTGGAGTCTCTGGTGCCGGAAGGTTGTGCAAGCGGCTCTGTCGATCAGTTTTTTGAAGACGGTGAAGCGCTGAATCAGCAAATGCTTCAGCGCCTGGAAGCCGCGCGGGAAATGGGCCTGGTGTTGCGTTACGTGGCGCGTTTCGATGCCAACGGCAAAGCGCGCGTCGGCGTTGAAGCGGTGCGTGAGGATCATCCTCTGGCTGCATTGTTGCCGTGCGATAACGTATTTGCTATCGAAAGCCGCTGGTATCGCGATAACCCGCTGGTTATCCGCGGGCCGGGTGCGGGTCGTGATGTCACCGCGGGTGCCTTGCAATCTGACCTTAACCGTTTGACTCAGCTGCTTTAATTTTTTGCTCCTTCTTCCGCAAAGAAGAAGGAGCCTTCTCTGACTTTTTCTCACCTCCTTGTAGCAAAAATCCCCAACGTGAAATTATTTCAAATTGCGTGAAGATTAATCATTCCCTGCCATCATTTTAACGTTGACACTTTCCCTGCTTTCCGTCATTTTCTATCTATACGTTTAGACGTCCAAACGTCCATTATAACGAACATAATCAAACGCAGTGTTCCATGAGGTAGTGTTTATGAGCTTTTTCCACGCAAACCAGCGCGAAGCGCTGAATCAGAATCTGGCTGAGTTACAGGGGCAGATTAACGTTTCTTTCGAATTTTTCCCGCCTCGCACCAGTGAGATGGAAGATACGTTGTGGAGCTCCATTGACCGTCTCAGCAGCCTCAGGCCTAAATTTCTGTCCGTCACTTACGGTGCTAACTCCGGTGAGCGCGATCGCACGCACAGCATCATCAAAGGCATCAAAGAGCGCACCGGCCTGGAAGCGGCTCCGCACCTGACCTGTGTCGATGCCACTCGCGATGAGTTGCGCCAGATTGCGCAGGATTACTGGGAAAGCGGTATCCGCCATATCGTGGCGCTGCGCGGGGATTTACCGGCGGGCGGTGGTAAGCCGGATATGTATGCAACCGATCTGGTTCAGCTTCTCAAAGAAGTGGGCGATTTCGATATTTCCGTGGCGGCTTACCCGGAAGTGCATCCGGAAGCCAAAAGCGCGCAGGCAGACCTGATTAACCTGAAGCGTAAAATTGATGCCGGTGCCAATCGCGCTATCACACAGTTTTTCTTTGACGTAGAAAGTTATCTGCGTTTTCGTGACCGCTGTGCAGGTCAGGGCATTGATGTGGAAATCGTACCGGGCATTCTGCCGGTTTCTAATTTCAAGCAACTGACCCGTTTTGCCACCATGACCAACGTACGTGTACCGCACTGGATGAACAGCCAGTTTGAGGGGCTGGACGATGACGCAGAGACCCGCAAAATGGTCGGCGCAAATATCGCGATGGACATGGTGAAAATCCTCAGCCGCGAAGGTGTGAAGGACTTCCATTTCTATACCCTGAACCGTGCCGAAATGAGCTATGCGATTTGCCATACGCTGGGTGTTCGCCCTGAGGCAGCCATCCCTGTACGGGCATAAATAAGGATATTTGCCTTCATCTGATCAACCGGCCTGAGTGCCGGTTTTTGTTTTTAGGGAGCTGATTAAAGTTTAGCTCTATGCTGCCGATAAACTTTTGGTATTCTGTCTGTAACTCAAATTGAAATAATCATTTATCCGGATGCTTGTCTGGCGGGATATTTCATTCATGAGTTAAATCTCTTGTTAACTTTTTGGTAAAGGAATTACTCATGGCAACGAAATTCACAATGACCAACCCGAAAACGGGTGAGATCAAAACAGCATTCTACGGTTATTCATGGACGACCCTGTTTTTTGGCGCATTTCCGGCGTTGTTCAGAAAGGATTTTATTACCTTTATTGGCGTCTTTATTGTTGCGGCAATTATCGGGTTCCTGACTCTGGGATTAGGTGGCTTATTTATTTCTCTGGTCTGGTCCTTTATGTACAACAAGTACTATTCGACCAACCTGCTGAAACAAGGTTTTGTGTTCTCCGGTAGCGATATGGAGAACAAAACGGCTGCTGCTGCCCTGGGCGTTATTTTGAATGATAATAATACACTGCCAAGTCTGCGCCAGAATCCGGCTGTTTAACGTTTTTTGCGGCACAAAAAAACCGGCTTTCGCCGGTTTTTTATTTTCCGACATATTTAACCGGTATTACGCATACCCGCTGCCACGCCAGCAATCGTCACCATCAACGCCTGCTCTACGTTAGCATCCTGCTTACCTTCTTTTTCCAGATCGCGGGAGCGGTGCAGTAATTCAGCCTGCAACACGTTCAGCGGGTCGGTATAGACGTTACGCAGCGCAATAGATTCTGCAATCCACGGCAAATCTTCCATCAGATGGTCGTCGTTGGAGATCGCCAGAATCACTTTAATATCGCTGGCAAGCTGGCTGCGCAGTTGCTGGCCCAGCGGCCACAATTCTTTTTCTACCAGACGATGATCGTAGTATTCCGCCAGCCACAGGTCGGCTTTGGCGAATACCATTTCCAGCATCCCGATACGGGTTGAGAAGAACGGCCAGTCGCGACACATGGTTTCCAGCTCATCGCGTTTACCCTCATCGACCACGGCCTGCAGACCTGCACCTGCGCCCAGCCAGGCGGGAAGCATCAGACGGTTTTGCGTCCAGGCGAAAATCCACGGGATTGCACGCAGGCTTTCAACGCCCCCGCTGGCTTTACGTTTCGCCGGGCGTGATCCCAGCGGTAGCTTGGCCAGTTCCTGCTCCGGCGTGGCGGCACGGAAGTAAGGAACGAAATCTTTATTCTCGCGGATATAGCCACGGTACATTTTACAGGAAACGTCAGACAGTTGTTCCATGATGTCCACCCAGGCTTTTTTCGGCTCAGGCGGCGGCAACAGATTGGCTTCCAGAATAGCGGAGGTGTACAGCGCCAGGCTGCTGATGGTGACTTCCGGCAGGCCAAATTTGAAGCGTATCATCTCGCCCTGTTCGGTCACGCGCAGGCCGCCTTTCAGGCTACCCGGAGGCTGGGACAGCAACGCAGCCTGTGCAGGCGCACCGCCACGGCCAATCGAGCCACCACGTCCGTGGAACAGAGTCAGAGCAATTCCCGCTTTCTCGCACGTTTTGATCAGTGCATCTTGCGCGCGATATTGCGCCCACGATGCCGCCATCACGCCTGCATCTTTCGCAGAATCGGAATAGCCAATCATCACCATCTGTTTGCCCTGAATGAAACCACGGTACCAGTCGATGCTCAGCAATTGCTTCATCACGTCGTCGGCGTTGTTCAGGTCATCCAGCGTTTCGAACAGCGGTGCAACCGGCATCGGGAACGGACAACCGGCTTCTTTAAGCAGTAAATGTACGGCCAGCACGTCAGACGGTGTACGTGCCATAGAAATGACGTAAGCGGCGATAGAGCCTTCCGGCGCTTCTGCGATAACCTGGCAGGTATCGAGCACTTCTTTGGTGTTGGCGCTCGGTTCCCAGTGGCGTGGCACCAGCGGACGCTGTGAATTAAGTTCACGGATCAGGAAGGCTTGTTTATCCGATTCCGACCAGCTTTCATAATCCCCCAGCCCCAGATAGCGGGTGATTTCAGCGATAGCCTCGGTGTGACGGGTGCTTTCCTGGCGCACATCGATACGCACCAGCGGCACACCGAAGCAGCGTACGCGGCGCAAAGTATCGAGTAACTGACCGTTGGCGATGATGCCCATGTTGCAGGCCAGCAATGACTGATAGCAGGCATAGAGCGGTGCCCACAGCTGATCGTTTTTCACCAGTAAATCGTGCGGACGCGCGACTCGCTCACCTTTGAGGCGGGCTTCCAGATAAACCTGGGTATTCGTCAGCTGAGCACGCAGTTGTTTCATAATTTCGCGGTACGGCTCGATGATATCCGCCCCCCCCGCCAGTTCACGCAGCTCTGGCGTACATTCTGTCATCGACAGCTCTGATACCAGCACGGCAATGTCGCGCAGGAACAGATCAGTCGCTTTCCAGCGGCTCAGCAGCAGAACGTGGCGGGTGATATCGGCGGTCACATTCGGGTTACCATCACGGTCACCGCCCATCCAGGACGTGAAACGTACCGGTACGGATTCCACTGGCATTTTGTAGTCCAGTGATGTTTCCAGCTGTTCATTCAGTTCACGCAGAAAAGCGGGCACGCCTTCCCACAGGCTGTTCTCGACAACGGCAAAACCCCATTTGGCTTCATCAACCGGAGAAGGGCGGTTCTTGCGGATTTCGTCGGTGTGCCATGACTGTGCAATCAGCTGACGCAGACGGCGCATAATTTGTTTGCGCTCGTAATCGGCCAGATCGTTATGGTCGAGTTGTTTGAGGCAGTTGTTCACTTCCACCAGTTTGTGGATCAGCGTACGACGGGCAATTTCTGTCGGGTGCGCGGTCAGCACCAGTTCGATAGAAAGCTGGTCAACGGCGTCACGTAATTGTTGTTCAGAGAGATTCTTGGATTTCAGACGATCGAACAATTGCGCCAGAGCTTCAGGATTGCTGGCCGCCTCGCCGTGTGGCGAAATGCTGTGATATTGCTCGGCTACGTTGGCTAAATTCAGGAACTGGCTGAAAGCACGGGCAACAGGCAACAACTCATCATTCGAGAGATTTTGCAGCGTTGACAGCAATTCCTGACGATCAGCATCATTTCCTGCACGTGAGGATTTGGACAACTTACGGATTTTTTCAACACGATCCAGGATATGTTCTCCCAACGTATCTTTGATCGTGTCGCCCAGCAATTTACCTAACATACTGACATTACTTCGCATTGCGGAATATTGTTCGTTCATATCACCTCTGACCCGTTCTCTCGTTTGATTTTTATATTCTGTAAATAACTTTCACCCGTCAGGCATTCATGCCCCGTTCACCCGCCAACCTGGCCATACTTTTTAAATGCCGCACCTGTTTTAACCTAAAAACACCTGATCACTCACGTTAAAAATGGTCTTTTTGGCGATGTCGCTGAAATTTAATTACAACAGCGACGATATCAGTTTGGCTAATCCATCATTTGTACAGTATCAAAGGGCGCCCGGAAGCGCCCTGATTGTTTCTTCATCAACCCTGATTCAGGATCAGTGGTAACAGAAGTGATGAACCACCTGAGAAATCAGCTCGCGTGTCGGTTTTATGAACGCGGTATCAATATATTCATCTGGCTGGTGCGCCTGATCGATAGAACCCGGCCCCAGAACCAGTGTCGGACACAGTTCCTGAATGAACGGCGCTTCGGTGCAGTAGTTAACGATTTCGGTTTCTACACCCAGCAGCTTTTCCACCACCTGAACCAGCGGGTGATCCGGCGGGCATTCATAACCCGGGATCGGCGGATGCAGTTCTTCGATGGCGAGACGCCCCGGCCAGCGCTGGCTGACCGGCTCCAGCGCTTCGTTAAGCAATCCGTTGATATCGGCCAGCGTCAGGCCCGGCAGCGGGCGGATATCCATGTGCATTTCGCAGCAGGCACAAATACGGTTTGGCGCGTCGCCGCCGTTGATATAACCGAAGTTCATGGTTGGATACGGGATCACAAAACCACTGTGGTTGTAACGGGTTTTCAGCGTATTGCGCAACGTCATCAGATGGGTAATCGACTCGTGCATCAGTTCGATGGCGTTCACGCCGCGCGACGGATCGCTGGAATGGCCGGACTGACCGGTGATGCGGATGGCGTTGGACAGATGGCCTTTGTGTGCACGAACCGGCTTGAGCGAGGTCGGTTCGCCGATGATTGCGCAGTCCGGACGAATTTTCGCGTTTTTGGAGAAATAACTGGCACCGGCCATCGTCGTTTCTTCATCCGCCGTCGCTAAAATATACAGCGGTTTAGTCAGTTTGGTCAGATCGACATCACGCAGCGAATCGAGGATAAACGCGAAGAAACCTTTCATGTCGGCAGTACCCAAACCATAGAGCTTATTTTCATGCTCCGTGAGGGTGAAAGGATCGCGCGTCCAGCGTCCGTCATCGAACGGAACGGTGTCGGTATGACCGGCCAGCAGTAAGCCGCCTGCTCCGTGACCGGTGCTGGCTAACATATTGAATTTGTTGCGTGTGCCTGGAACGGGTTGCACTTCAACGTTGAAGCCTAAATCACCGAACCAGCCTGCCAGTAAATGGATTAGCGTCTCATTGCTCTGGTCCAAAGCAGCGTCCGTTGCGCTGATGGAAGGGGTTGCGATTAACGCCCGATAGAGCTCAATAAAAGGAGGTAATTTCATCTTCACTGTTGACAGCCTTTAGTTAGGGTAGTATTCATATTCATGCAATAATTGTGAATAAAAATACAATAAGCCAGTGCGTAAGGAAACCAGAATAATTATCCGGCTCCTTACCCAAAATTGAGAAGGTGAACAGACCCTATGTTGAATACGCTGATTGTTGGTGCCACAGGTTACGCCGGAGCTGAACTCGCGGCCTATCTGAACCGCCACCCACATATGAACATAACCGGTTTAACGGTTTCAGCGCAAAGTGCAGATGCAGGAAAATTGCTTTCCGATTTGCACCCTCAATTGAAAGGCATCGTCGATCTGCCTGTTTTGCCACTGAAAGACGTGGCGGAAGCAGCGAAAGGCGTCGATGTGGTGTTTCTGGCGACCGCGCATGAAGTCAGCCACGATTTAGCGCCGCAGTTTCTGGCGGCCGGTTGTGTGGTGTTCGATCTGTCCGGTGCTTTCCGCGTCAGCAAACCTGAGTTCTATACCGAATTTTACGGCTTTGAGCATCAGCATCTCGATTTGCTCGACAAAGCCGTGTACGGCCTGGCCGAATGGCAGGCTGACAAATTAAAAGATGCGCAGCTGATTGCCGTGCCGGGTTGTTACCCGACCGCCTCACAGCTGGCGCTGAAACCGCTTATCGAAAACGGTTTGCTCAATGACAGCCAGTGGCCGGTGATCAACGCCACCAGCGGCGTCAGCGGTGCAGGGCGTAAAGCCACGCTGGGCAACAGCTTCTGTGAAGTCAGCCTTCAGCCGTACAAACTTTTCAGCCATCGCCATCAGCCGGAAATCGCCGAGCATCTTGGCGTGCCGGTGATTTTCACGCCACATCTGGGTAACTTCCCGCGCGGTATTCTCGCGACTATTACCTGCCGTCTGAAGGCGGGTGTGACGGAGCAGGATGTGGCGGAGGCTTTCCACAATGCGTATCACGACAAACCGCTGGTGCGTCTGTACACCAAAGGTGTTCCGGCGCTCAAAGACGTGGTCGGCCTGCCGTTCTGTGATATCGGCTTCGCGGTGAAAGGCGAGCATCTGATTGTGGTGGCGACGGAAGATAACGTGCTGAAAGGTGCATCAGCGCAGGCAGTGCAGTGCATGAATATCCGCTTTGGCTTCCCGGAAACACAATCCCTGCTTTAACAATCCTCAGATTGTCAGCAAACAGAAAACACGCGTCCCTGAGCGTTTATTCAGACGTTCAGGGATGGTAGATTAAATTAAACGCATTGTTATTAATTAACATAATCAATCGGTCGAGGCGCGAACAGCTATGAATCCGTTAGTCATCAAGTTAGGTGGTGTGTTGCTGGATAATGAAGAAGCACTTGAGCGCCTGTTCATGGCGGTCGTGGCTTATCGTCAGGAATATCATCGCCCGCTGGTGATCGTTCACGGTGGCGGCTGCCTGGTTGATGAGCTGATGAAAAAGCTAAATCTTCCTGTCGTCAAAAAAGCCGGTCTGCGTGTGACGCCGGCCGATCAGATTGACATTATTACCGGCGCACTGGCGGGCAGCGCGAACAAAACCCTGCTGGCGTGGGCGGTGAAAAACCACATTAACGCCGTTGGCCTGTCTCTGGCTGATGGCGGCACGGTCAGCGTAACTCAACTGGATGAATCTCTGGGCTTCGTCGGTAAAGCCGAAGCGGGCAATCCTGCGCTGATCAATACCCTGACCTCTGCGGGCTATCTGCCGATTGTCAGCTCTATCGGTATCACCGAAGCAGGCGAGCTGATGAACGTCAACGCCGATCAGGCCGCGACGGCACTGGCGGCGACGCTGGGAGCGGATTTGATTCTGCTGTCAGACGTCAGCGGCATTCTCGATGGCAAAGGCCAGCGCATTCCGGAAATGAGTGCGGAGAAAGCTGAACATCTGATTGAACAGGGCATTATTACTGACGGTATGATCGTCAAAGTTCATGCTGCGCTCGACGCCGCACGTTCTCTCGGACGCCCGGTGGATATCGCCAGCTGGCGTCACGCCGAGCAGTTACCGGCACTCTTTAACGGCGTCGCGATCGGCACACGCATTCTGGCGTAGTTTGCCCTTCGGCAGATTTAAGGTCTGGCGCATTTGGTACACACTTTTGTCAGGGCGCAGCAGTTTGCGCCCTTTTGCATAAAAAAATTCAGGAGCAGGAAAATGGCACTTTGGGGCGGACGTTTTACTCAGGCAGCAGATCAGCGGTTTAAAGAACTCAATGACTCACTGCGTTTCGACTACCGGCTGGCAGAGCAGGATATTGTGGGCTCCGTCGCCTGGTCCAAAGCGCTGGTGACCGTGAATGTGTTAACCGCTGATGAACAAGTTCAGCTCGAAGAAGCGCTGAACATTCTGCTGGAAGAAGTCCGTGCCAATCCGCGCGCTATTTTAGCCAGCGACGCAGAAGATATTCACAGCTGGGTTGAAGGCAAGCTGATCGACAAAGTCGGCAATCTCGGCAAGAAACTGCACACCGGCCGCAGCCGTAACGATCAGGTCGCAACTGACATCAAATTGTGGTGTAAAGCGCAGGTGGTTGAACTGGGCGATGCGCTGCATCATCTGCAACAGGCGCTGGTCGCCACTGCCGAAGCTAATCAGGATGCCGTGATGCCGGGTTACACGCACCTGCAACGCGCGCAGCCGGTGACTTTTGCGCACTGGTGTATGGCGTATGTGGAAATGCTGGCGCGTGATGAAAGCCGTCTGAAAGATACCCTGACCCGTCTGGACGTCAGCCCGCTGGGTTGTGGCGCACTGGCCGGTACCGCGTATCCGATGGATCGCGAGCAACTGGCGGGCTGGTTAGGTTTTGCTTCTGCGACCCGCAACAGCCTCGACAGCGTTTCCGACCGCGACCACGTGCTGGAGCTGCTGTCCAACGCTGCAATCAGCATGGTTCACCTTTCCCGTTTCGCCGAAGATCTGATTTTCTTCAACACCGGCGAAGCGGCGTTTATTGATTTGTCCGACCGCGTGACATCCGGTTCTTCCCTGATGCCACAAAAGAAAAACCCGGATGCGCTGGAACTGATCCGCGGTAAATGTGGCCGTGTTCAGGGCGCGCTGACCGGCATGATGATGACCATGAAAGGTCTGCCGCTGGCGTACAACAAAGACATGCAGGAAGACAAAGAAGGGCTGTTCGACGCGCTCGACACCTGGATGGATTGCCTGAACATGGCGTCGCTGGTGCTGGATGGCATTCAGGTGAAACGCCCGCGTGCCAAAGAAGCCGCGCAGCAGGGTTACGCGAACTCCACCGAACTGGCGGATTATCTGGTTGCCAAAGGTGTGCCGTTCCGCGAAGCACACCACATTGTCGGTGAAGCCGTGGTTGAAGCCATCAGACAAGGTAAAGCGCTGGAAGCCTTAACGCTGGCTGACTTGCAGAAATTCAGCAGCGTGATCGGCGACGACGTTTATCCGATCCTTGAACTGCAATCCTGCCTCGACAAACGTGCAGCCAAAGGCGGTGTTTCTCCGCAACAAGTCGCACAGGCAATCGCCGATGCGAAAGCGCGTTTAGGGCTGTAAGTTTTCAGTTTTTCTCCCCCGCAGAACCGGGGGAGAAATTCCCATCACTCACTCATCTCCTCCCATTCCCGCGGGCTTTTCGTCAGCACTTCGCTGCCGCTTTCTGTTACCAGAACATCATCCTCAATCCTCACACCGCCCAGACCCGGAACATAAATGCCCGGTTCGATGGTGATCACCATGCCTGGTTCCAGCGGTTGCGTATTTTGCGGGCTGAGCGTCGGGGCTTCGTGGACATCGAGCCCTAATCCATGCCCCAGATTGTGGCTGAAGTACTCGCCAAATCCGGCCGCAGAAATAATATCGCGCGCCACGGCATCAAGTTCCTGACAACGAATTCCCGGCCTGACGGCGTCGCGAGCGGACTGCTGGGCGAGAAGTACCGTGTCGTATAACGTTTTCAGTTCTGAACTGACGCTGCCCAGTGCGAATGTCCGCGTCATATCGGAACAGTAATGCTGGCAGACCGCGCCAAAATCAATCGTCACTAATTCACCTGCTGCGAGCTTTTTATCCGTCGGACGCCCGTGTGGCAATGCGCCGCGCAGGCCGGAGACCACCACGGTATCAAACGACGTTTTGCTGCCACCGGCCTGACGGACCGCCATTTCTATATGATCCGCCAGCGCTTTCTCGCTGATACCTGGCCGGATCAGCGGCTTTACGGCCTGCAAGGCGCGATCGGCAATCGCCGCCGCTTCACGGATTATCACGATTTCATCGGCATATTTATGCACACGCAGAACCGATGCGTCCCAGTGTTGCAGCGGCGCGTTGCACTGGCTTTCCAGCGTTTTCCAGGCCAGATGAGACAGCGCGCTGGCATCGGCAAACAGCGTTCCATCACCGGAAATATGCTGCGCAAGAATCTCTGCCAGCGGAAGTTTTGCGGTGAGCGTGACGACTTCTGTGTTGGGATTGTTCTGCCGGCATTCGGCGCTGTAGCGGCCATCGACCAGCATCAGCAGGTTGTCTGCGGTGACCAGCACGTAGCCGGACGCGCTGTAGAGATCAGCCAGCGAATATTTGCTGAATCTGTCTGTGAGTAAAACGGCGGACATGTGATGTTCTGCCATGTGCTGGCGCAGGACATTAAGGCGTTGCTGACGGCTCATGTTTCCTCTCGTGAGCAGAACAGGGCGCGGGTGCGCCCTGTCAGGATGGCGATCAGGCGATTTCGAGTAAGCCTTTTTTGATCAGACGATTACGGTAGAACACGCAGGTCACGGCGATAAACAGCGAACCGCCTGCCAGACCAATAAGATAGGCCGGAATGTTGCTGATCAGCGGCCATGCCCAGATCGCGGATTCCGGGAACCATTGCACCGCGCCGAGCGAAACCCCCAGCAGCGCGCCGATAATGGCCCCGATCACGTACACCGGGATCACAAACCCGGGACGTTCGAGCGCAAACGGAATAGACCCTTCCGAAATCCCCATAAAACCGAGGAAAATCGCGGTGCGGCCAATCTGGTTGAACTGGCGATCGTAAACACGCCGCCCGACCAGCCATTTGTCGATCACCGTCGACAGCCCGAGACCGAACGACGGAATAACGACCGCCAGACAGCGCGCGGTGATCGGCAACACTTTTTCCGTCGTAAAGCCGAGAGCCACGAATCCGGCGGCTTTGTTCACCGGACCGCCGAGATCAAACGCCGTCGCCGCTGCCAGTAAGGTTGCGTAGAAATATGTGCCCGCCGCGCCTGCGGCCTGCAACGCTTCACGGATGAGCGTGTTCAGCCAGCCGCCGATGGGGGTTATCAGGAAAACCATCAGCAACATCGCGACAATCGCGGAAATCAGCGGGATGAAAAAGGTGGTTTTGAACGCCAGCCAGTTGTGCGGCAGTTTGATGGTGTTGTTCAGCCAGCGGACAAAATAGCCCACGACGAAGGCAATCACGATAGCACCCAGAAAGCCCGAAGCGACCGGCGCAGCGGCGGCCCATTCACCATTGATCAGTGCCGGAATGGCGACAGGTTTAATCGAGACATAACCGCCGATAAACCCGGCCGCCAGCGCCGTTTTGCCGCCGATGGAGTTGGCGGTAAATGCTGCGAACATCGGAATAGCGAAGCCAAAAAGCGTGAAACCGAAGCTTTCCATGATGCTGGCGATTTGCAACATCCAGACAGAACTGCCGCTGTAGCGCCCGCTGTTGAGCGCCGCCATGATGGATTCGTCCGGCGACATTCCCAGAAAAACATAAGGAATGATTTGCGACAGCGCGCCAATCAGACCGCCCATGATCAGCACCGGGATCATGTAGGAAATGCCGGTCATGATGTGTTTGCTGAATTCTTTCCAGGCATGGCTCTGGCCTTTACCCGCCGGCCCCGCAGACGGCGTGTCAGACGCCTGGCTGTGACCGGTATTAATGACTCTTTTTCTTATCGCCACGGAAAACGCCTTGCGCTTAAAAAAGCAAAAGTGGGGTCACTGAGCCTGATCGGCTTCAATCTCATCAATCAGGCCGCCGGCATTTTTCACCGCATCTTTCAGTTCAACTTCATACACTTCGACGCCGTTAAAACGCTCGATGTTTTGCGGCGTAACGCCGGTAGCGTGGATGATGATTGTGGCCTGCGCGATATCTTCTGCCGTCAGTTCGTTCTGAATACCGTCGGCACCCTGCGTTTCAATTTTCACGTCATAACCGCGCTGGCGGGCGGCGACTTCAATGGCTTCGGCGGCCATAAAGGTATGAGCAAGACCCATCGGGCAGGCGCACAGCGCAATCAGTTTTTTTGCAGACATCGTGAATTACCTCGTGTTATCGGAAGGAGCGGCGGGCAGATTTGCCAGCCGGTAAAGGGCTTCGGCGTAGATGCCGATGGCGCTGATAAAACGGCTCAGGCTGCCGTATTCGTCCGCGCCGTGTGTATTGCCGGAAGACCCGTCGGGAAATTCGCAGCCAAAAATCACCGCGTTTTGCATTGCGCTGGCGTAACTGCCTGCGCCGGTGGTGCGCGACGGGTGGTTTGTATCGCCGGTATGACGGGTGTAAATCTCGTGCAACGTCTTCACCAGCGCGCTGTCCGGCGGATAAAGGCTCGGTGATTTGACCGGCTCAATGTTGATGTGGCTGTCAGGCCAGCTGAGGTTCCAGATCGTGAGCCGTTCAGCGATGTTTTCCGGGGGCAGGTTTTCGGGATAACGGACGTTCAGCGTCAGCGACATCACCCCGTTTTCGATGTTCAGGACGACGGGAACCAGCCGGATCTGACCGCATTCTCCCGGCGTATCCAGCGCGAATTGCACGCCGCTCTGGCCGGTTTCTGGCGCGGTGATTTCGCAAAGTTGTTGTGTCCAGCGTGCGCTGAAACGCTGATGAAGCAGTTGTGCGGCACCCGCAATCGGATTCAGACAGGCTTCTGGTTTTGAGGAGTGCCCGCCGCGACCATAAAGCTGCCAGTGATTAATTTGCCCCGGCTCGGCCAGCAACGTAAAACCGTCGGGTAACGTCCAGCCGCCGGAGGAGAGCGACAATCCGTTCAGCCGGGCGACGTCCGGGATGGTGTTCAGCACACTGCCGCAGGACACGGTCAAATCAGGCTGTTCAACCGGCGACGTCAGCGTGACCAGCAAAGAGCCCTTTTCGCCGTAAATCACCGGGAACTTTCCGTCAGGCGTGAAAGCAAAAGCAGGTTGCGGCTGCGATTCAAAATAGCGGCGAATGCAGCGGAAACCGGTCTCTTCGTTGCCACCCGCCACCAGCCGGATGCGGCGTGAGAGAGGAAGATTCAGTTCACGCAGAATATCCAGCGCCAGCCAGGCGGCAATCATCGGGCCTTTGTCATCCACGACGCCGCGCCCGATCAGATTGTCGCCCAGACGGGAGAGCTGATACGGCGGAAAATACCAGCCGTCACCGGCGGGAACTACGTCAGCGTGACCGAAGACATACACGATTTCCTCGCCGCTGCCGTATTCAATATGGACGGCGTGGTTGTCGACATTGAGCGTGTTCAGCCCGGCGTCGTCGCCGAGTTTTTGCCACCAGCTGAGCGCGTCGGCAACGCCACGGCCAAAAGGCGCATCCGGCTGCTGGCTGGCTGTGTCGAACGGCGAAGGGATCGCCACCCACTGGGCGAGTAAGGTGAGGAAATGCTGCGCCCGCTCCCGGGCATGCGCTGCGAAGTCAGTCATTGACGTTAACCCTCCGAAAAACAATGGTCACAGCATTGGGGCTGGCGGAAAAACCGTCAAAAGGCAGGGTTCAGAATTGATAAATAAAACGGGTAAAATTTTTCGCCGGTTTTTTTAAGCAGAAGCGAGAAACGCCGGAGATACCTTCAGACGCGGGTCGTCAGGCAATAATGTTTCTCCGGCCAGCTGCGCATGCAGGCATTCCACTGCGCACGCCGCCATCGCGGCATGACGAGCGGCAACCAGCGGCAAAGCCAGTTTCAGGGAATGTTCGCACTCGCCGAAACCGGTCAGCGCGATGCGGCGCGAGAACAGCCGCCACCGGGACGTTTGCAAACCTTCGGCCAGCGCGTGGTGCGCGGCCAGTAACACCGTCGGGTTGTCGCAAAGAATTGCGGAAATTTTGGGGCTTTGTTTGATCAGCTGAGTGACTGCGCGGAAGCTGTCGTCAAATGTTGCTGCGCAGGGCTGACTTAACGATGCGGAAAACGCCAGACCGGCTTTCCCGAGCGCGAGGGAAAGGCCGCCCAGCCGCTCGGCGCGAACCAGTGAATGATTCTCCCCGCCGAGATAACCAATATTCTGGTGCTGCTGTTGAAGCAACGCGTCCGTTGCCATGTGTGCGGCCAGCGCGTTGTCGGGATGAATTGTCGCGAGCGGACCGGTATGGAAATGCGTGCCGACGCCGGTCAGCGCCACATGCCGCGCCGTCGCCCGAGCATGGAGGGCTTTCAGCGCATCAGGCTGCGCATTGAGTAATTTCCCGCACACGAAAATCCCGCGCACGTCCTGCGCCAGAAGTTGCGCGGCGTGTTCCAGAAGCGTGTTTGCATCGGCGTAGCACGGTAAAAGTATGAATCCGATCTGCTGCAGCGCACGGGACAATTCGGGGAGTAAACCGGCGGCGAAAGCGCAATCCGGCGAAAGCAGAATGCCTGTTCGTGTGAAAGGCGCGACTGGCGGTGTGGCCGGTAAACGATAACCGAGCTGGTCGATGGCCTGATAAATGCGCTCCACGCCTTCGGGGGATATCCTTCCTTTACCGCCGAGCACCAGCGAAACCGCAGCAACGGAAACGCCTGCCAGGCGTGCGACATCCTGCTGAGTGATTTTAGTGCGGGGCTTTTGCGCCGTCATCGTCCTGCCATCCGGGATCCGTTGGCCGCAAAGTGTTGCAGGAGAAGGTCGGGAAAAAACGGGCTGAGATCGCAGAAATAAAAAATGGCGGGCACTAAGCCCGCCGAAAGTTCACGTAGTCTAACTTTGCTTTTTTGTTGGTAATGCAGGGATTATCGTCTTACTTCTTACAGCTGTTTCCGGTGAAGCTTATTGTGCAACTTCGCACACTTCTTGTGTTTCTGAATGCAGGTAAACGTCCAGATCGTCGCTTCCGCCAATGTGGCGTCCGCCGATAAAGACTTGCGGCACGGTCGCCCGGCCGGTGACAGCGCGCAGGCTGACGGTGGTGGCGTCTTTGCCCAGTACGATTTCTTCATACTGAATACCGCGTTCCTGCAACATCTGTTTGGCTTTGGCGCAGAACGGGCAGCCCGGTTTGGTGAATACGGAAACCGACTCCTGCACTTTGTATTCTGGTGCCAGGTATTTCAGCATTGTGTCTGCATCTGACACTTCAAACGGGTCGCCCGGCTTGTTTGGTTCAACGAACATTTTCTCGACCACGCCGTTACGTACCAGCATGGAATAACGCCATGAACGCGGGCCGAAACCTAAATCCGCTTTCTCGACCAGCATGTCCATGCCTTTGGTGAATTCACCGTTGCCGTCCGGAATAAAGGTAATGTTCGATGCCTTCTGCTCTGATTTCCAGGCGTTCATGACAAAGGTGTCGTTTACGGAAACACACAGAATGCTGTCCACTCCGTGGCTTTTGAACACCGGAGCCAGCTCGTTATAACGCGGCAGGTGGCTCGAGGAACATGTCGGGGTGAATGCGCCCGGCAGTGAAAAGACAATGACTGTTTTATTTTTGAACAATTCATCCGTACTGAGATCTACCCATTGATCGCCCTGGCGGGTGTGAAAAGTAACGTGCGGTACGTGTTTCCCTTCCTGGCTTGCAAACATGAATAACCTCTTAATTAATCAATAAAATAGAAAGTATTTTCGACAGTGCTTTTTCGTTGGAAAGCATTATTAACGATAACTCTTGATAGATATAATCGTTGGTTGCTATCTTATCTATCGTTAACAGCTATCGCATTGCCTTAGAGAGGCTGGAGGAAAAATGAACATTCGTGATTTAGAATATCTGGTGGCTCTCGCCGAGTTCCGTCATTTTCGTCGTGCCGCAGATTCATGCCATGTCAGTCAGCCAACGCTGAGCGGGCAGATCCGCAAGCTGGAAGACGAACTGGGTGTCATGTTGCTCGAAAGAACCAGCCGTAAAGTGCTGTTTACGCAAGCCGGTTTACTGTTGGTCGACCAGGCCCGCACCGTATTGCGTGAAGTGAAAGTCCTCAAAGAGATGGCCAGCCAGCAGGGCGAAGCGATGTCCGGGCCGATGCATATCGGGCTAATTCCTACCGTCGGGCCTTATCTGTTGCCGCAAATCATTCCTTCACTGCATAAAACATTCCCTAAACTCGAAATGTATCTGCATGAAGCGCAAACCCACCAGCTACTTGCACAACTCGACAGCGGTAAGCTTGATTGTGCGATCCTGGCGCTGGTCAAAGAAAGCGAAGCCTTTATCGAGGTTCCGCTGTTTGATGAGCCGATGAAACTGGCGATTTACGACGATCATCCGTGGGCATCGCGCGAGCGTGTTGCAATGGCGGATCTGGCGGGTGAAAAGCTGCTGATGCTTGAGGACGGACACTGCCTGCGCGATCAGGCGCTGGGTTTTTGCTTCCAGGCCGGGGCAGATGAAGATACTCACTTCCGCGCGACCAGCCTGGAAACGCTGCGTAATATGGTCGCGGCGGGAAGTGGTATTACCCTGCTGCCTTCGCTGGCGGTGCCGAATGAGCGCAGCCGCGATGGCGTCACGTATCTGACATGTGACAAACCGGAACCCCGTCGCACAATCGCGCTGGTGTATCGTCCCGGTTCGCCACTGCGCGGGCGCTATGAACAACTGGCCGAAGCCATCAAAGAGCACATGCAACCTTATATGGATAAAGCCGCGGGCTTAAAAAAGGCGGTTTAATCCGTTCAGTGCCGCTACGCGATAAGCTTCTGCCATGGTCGGATAGTTGAAGGTCGTATTAACGAAATACTCGATAGTATTGCCTTCGCCTTTCTGTTCCATAATGGCCTGACCGATATGGATAATTTCCGCCGCACGCTCTCCAAAGCAGTGAATACCCAGAATTTCTTTGGTATCACGATGGAACAGCAGCTTGAGGCTCCCCACATTCATTCCGGCGATTTGCGCGCGGGCCAGATGTTTGAACTGCGCACGGCCCACTTCGTAAGGCACCTTCATGGACGTCAGTTCCTGCTCGGTTTTGCCGACGGAGCTGATTTCAGGAATGGTATAAATGCCAGTCGGAATGTTTTCGATCAGATGCACTTTCGCTTCGCCCTGAATCATCGCCTGTGCGGCAATGCGGCCCTGGTCGTAAGCCGCTGAAGCCAGACTCGGATAGCCAATGACGTCGCCGACGGCATAAATATGCGACAACGCTGTCTGGTACATGCTGTTTACTTTGAGCAAACCGCGGCTGTCGGCTTCCAGACCAATATTTTCCAGACCCAGTTTGTCCGTGTTACCGGTGCGTCCGTTGGCGTACAACAGGGCGTCGGCTTTCACTTTTTTACCGGATTTCAGGTGCATGATCACACCGTCTTCCACGCCTTCGATCATCTCGAATTCTTCGTTGTGGCGGATGACCACACCGTTATTCCAGAAGTGATAGGAAAGGGCGTCTGACATTTCCTGATCGAGGAAAGACAGCAGGCGGTCGCGGGTGTTGATTAAATCCACTTTAACGTTCAGACCGCGGAAGATAGACGCATATTCGCAGCCGATAACGCCCGCGCCATAAATGATGACGTGGCGGGGTTCGTGGTTCAGTTCGAGGATCAGGTCGCTGTCATAAATGCGCGGGTGACCGAAATCGACGTTAGCCGGGCGGTAAGGACGTGAACCGCAGGCAATCACAATATTGTCGGCGGTAATTTGTTCGTGTGTGTTATCCGCGTAGCGGATGTCGATCGTGTTGGCATCGACAAAACTGGCGTCACCCGAGAACAGCTGGCACTGGTTTCTCTCGTAAAAACCCTGGCGCATGCGCGTCTGCTGATTTATGACAGAATCTGCATGACGCAAAATGTCCGGGAAACTGGAACTCAGGGTACGGGAATTATCACTGTAGAGCGGGTTTTGGTTAAATTCGATGATTCTGCTTACGGCGTGGCGCAATGCTTTGGAGGGGATGGTACCCCAGTGAGTACATCCGCCACCGACGTTGTTATAGCGTTCGATGACAGCAACCCGGGCGCCTTGTTTAACCAGTCCCATCGCGGCGCCTTCTCCGCCAGGGCCTGAGCCAATGATGATGGCATCAAAATGTGAGTGCTGTGGCATAGTTCGAAACCTATTTTTATACAAAATCACAACGAGAAAGTAACATATTACACCTATTTACCCCACATGTGGTTGTCATTTAATGGTAATGCAGCAACATTCAGACCCACTTTATGCTGCGGTATCTATGGCTCCGCCCGGTTAAAATTTTGGTATAGTGAAGCGGTAACGGGCGAATAATCAAAAAGAAGAACATTATCCGGATGAATGTTATGGGCGTAAGAGCACAACAAAAAGAGCGCACGCGTCGCTCACTGATTGAGGCGGCTTTTAGCCAGCTCAGTGCCGAGCGCAGCTTCGCCAGTCTGAGTTTGCGTGAAGTGTCCCGTGAAGCGGGCATTGCGCCGACGTCCTTTTACCGGCATTTCCGTGACGTGGATGAACTGGGTCTGACGATGGTTGATGAAAGCGGTTTGATGCTGCGTCAGCTAATGCGTCAGGCGCGCCAGCGTATTGCCAAAGGCGGCAGCGTGATCCGCACGTCGGTTTCGACTTTCATGGAGTTCATCGGAAATAACCCCAACGCCTTTCGTCTGCTGTTGCGCGAACGTTCTGGCACGTCATCGGCATTCCGTGCGGCCGTCGCCCGCGAAATTCAGCATTTTATTGCGGAACTTGCCGACTATCTGCAACTCGAAAACCATATGCCGCGCAGTTTTACCGAAGCGCAGGCCGAAGCGATGGTGATCATTGTTTTCAACGCCGGTGCGGAAGCGCTGGACGTGGATATCGCACAGCGCCGCCAGTTAGAAGAACGCCTGGTGCTGCAGTTGCGGATGATTTCCAAAGGTGCGTATTACTGGTATCGCCGGCAACAGGAAAGAACGGCGGTGACTCCAATTCATAATAAGACCAGAGGTAAAGAAGATGACCGAACAACCGAACCAGGATAATGGCACTCTGGTTTTGGCTCTGATTGCCGGGCTATCCATCAATGGCACTTTCGATGCGCTATTCAGTTCCGTTGTCGCGTTTTCGATTTTTCCGATACTTTCTCTGGTGTTAGCGGTCTATTGTCTGCACGTTCGCTACCATAAAGGTGAAATGCCGAAAGGGCTGCCGTTGCTGGCTGCAGCCTGCTTCCTGCTGGGGCTGCTGCTTTACAGCACGATTGTCAGGGCTGAGTATCCTGAGTTGGGCTCGAATTTCCTGCCGTCGCTGATTTGTGTGGCACTGGTATTCTGGATTGGCCTGAAGTTGAAAAAGCGCAAATCCTCTGCTCAGTAAAAACGACGTCTGATGTTCAAATAAGGCAATCTGCGGATTGCCTTTTCTATTTATCCTTTATCATTTTCTCCTTCCCGCCATTTCTCTTTTTAATCATTTAATGAACTGTCATTTCATTAATATCAAACCCATGTTCAATATTTAGATATTGATCGCCCACTTCTTTATTTCTTTGCCATAAAGTCAGTTTGAGTGGCAAAAACCAAAAGGTTTTCATTCTGCCTCCTCGTTAATTTGAATCATGGCCGGACGAAGTTTCTTCGTTCGCATTCAGCCTACGCCTATAGGTGATTTAACAGAGGCAGGACGGCAATGAAAACACGTAAGATCGGATTCTTTAATTACATCGCCTACGGGTCTGGCGATTTTCTGGGTGCGGGGACCACGGCTCTGACCGCCGCGTGGTTGCTCTATTTCTACACCACGTTTTGTGGCCTTTCGCCCATTGAAGCGACCTTTATCTTCGCCACAGCGCGTGTACTCGACGCCGTGCTCAGCCCGTTAATGGGTTATCTCACGGACAATTTCGGCAATACCTGGCTGGGTAAGCGCTTTGGCCGCCGCAAGTTCTTTATCCTTCTCGGTATCCCCTGCGTGTTCAGCTACAGCTTCATGTGGGTGGGCGACATGGGATATGCCTATTACCTGCTGACCTATCTGCTGTTCGATATCGTTTACACCATGATTCTGGTGCCGTATGAAACGCTGGTGCCGGAAATGACTGACGATTTCAAACAAAAAACCAAATTCTCCGGGGCCCGTATCGCGCTGGCGCAGCTTTCTGCCATCCTCGCGGCTTTCCTGCCGGGTATTCTGTTACAGCATTTCGGCAAAGATAACGCCATTTCCTTCTTCTATTCGAGCCTGGTCTTTGCGGTGATTTGCGCCTTCGTGCTGACGCTGGTGTATTTCTTCACCTGGGAACGGCCTGAGGAGCTTAAATCTGAAGCCACGAAGAAAATTGAGCGCGAACGTCAGCAACTGACGCTGGCGCAAAGCCTGAAACGCCTGAAAGTGGAATTATCTTCGACGCTGCGCATCAAGATTTTCCGTCAGCATCTGGGTTTGTATCTTGGCGGATATATAGCGCAGGACGTGTTTAACGCCGTCTTCACCTATTACGTGGTGTTCGTGCTGATGCAAAGCGCGGCGATTGCCTCCAATCTCATGGGCATGATGGCGATTCTGCAATTCGTGGCGGTAATCGGCATGATCCCGCTGTGTATCCGCTTCGGGCCTGCGCCGTCCTATCGTCTGGCCGTGACGTTATTTGGTCTGGCTGCGATTTCTTACGGTGTGCTGTATTACACCGGAATGAATGATTCGATGTCGTTACTGCTGCTGATTTCTGCGCTGGCAGGGCTTGGGCGTGGCGGGATCAACTACGTGCCGTGGAATATCTACACCTATATCGCCGATGTCGATGAAACCATTACCGGCCAGCGCCGCGAGGGGATTTTCGCCGGTGTGATGACGCTGACTCGCAAAGCTTCGCAGGCCGGTGCTGTGATGCTGGTGGGGATTATCCTGCAACTTGCCGGATTTGTTTCCGGACAAAGCCAGCAGGTGCCTGCCGTCGGTCATACCATTCTCGGCGTTCTGGTGATCGGTTCGCTGCTGATGCTCAGCATGGGCTTCACGATTTCACTGTTCTTCCGCCTTAATCAGAAAACGCACGGCGTGCTGACCCGCGAAACGCAGAAAATGCGTGATGCAAACCGCATCGTGCCGGAGCAAATTACGCCGGAAGATCGGGCGACCGTCGAAATGCTGACAGGGATGAAATACGAATCGCTGTGGGGCAACAACAATATTGGTTATCTGCATCGTCATAATCCGCCACCTGAAAAGCTGACCCATGAAAATGCCGCCGAAATTCCGGCACAGGGACGTTTGTAATTTTGGTGAACATTTATCAGGAGAACACCATGAAAGTTTTTGAAGTGAAACACAGTGCGCTTTTACGCCAGCCGGAACATTTCATTTCGCGCAATGAACTGAAAGCATTGATCCACAATGTGACGGACAATCTGGTGAATATCGAAGATAAAACCGGGGAGTTTCTGTTGCGGCTCGACGATGGCCGCGTCATTGATACCAAAGGCTGGGCGGGCTGGGAATGGACGCACGGCATCGGGCTTTACGGTATTTATCAGTATTATCAGCAGACCGGCGACGAGAAAATGCGGGCGGTGATTGACGACTGGTTTACCGCGCGTCTGGCGGAAGGCACGCCGACGAAAAACGTAAATACCATGAGCCCGTTCCTGACGCTGGCTTACCGCTATGAAGAAACCGGTAATGCGGCATGGCGGCCCTATCTGGAGCGCTGGGCGGAATGGGTGATGTATGAAATGCCGCGCACGGATAAAGGTGCGATGCAGCACATTGTTTATAACAACGAAAACCATCAGCAAATGTGGGATGACACATTGATGATGAGCGTGCTGCCGCTGGCAAAAATCGGGAAATTGCTGGACCGGCCTGAGTTTGTGGAAGAAGCGACGTACCAGTTTCTGGTTCACGTTCAGTATCTGATGGATCGCGAAACGGGCCTGTGGTTCCACGGCTGGACGTTCGACGGGCATCATAATTTTGCGCAGGCGCGCTGGGCTCGCGGAAACAGCTGGCTGACGATTGCCATTCCTGAATTCCTTGAGCTGGTGGATTTACCGGAAAATAACGCGACCCGCCGCTATTTATTGCAGGTGCTGGAAAGCCAGGTCAGCGCGCTGGCGAAATGTCAGGATGACAGCGGTTTGTGGCATACGCTGCTCGACGATCCGCAGTCTTATCTCGAAAGCTCGGCTACCGCCGGTTTTGCCTACGGAATCTTGAAAGCGGTGCGCAAGCGTTATATCGATGCGTCTTATGCGCCGGTGGCGGAGAAAGCGATCCAGGGCGTGATCAAACATATCAATCCGGCAGGGGAGCTGACGCAAACTTCATTTGGCACGGCGATGGGTTCTGATCTGGATTTCTACCGTGAAATTGCGCTGACATCCATGCCTTACGGGCAGGCGATGGCTATTCTGTGCCTGTCAGAATATCTGCGGGTTTACCTCTGAGACTGACGGAACAGAAAGAGAAACGGGCACTCGGAGGTGCCCGTTTTCATGCTTAACGCGGCTGAATCAGATTTTTTCCAGCAGAACGCCGGATTCCATATGGTGCGTATACGGGAACTGATCGAACAACGCCAGACGCGTCACGCGGTGTGTCTGGCTCAGGGTTTCCAGATTTGCACACAGCGTTTCCGGGTTGCAGGAGATATAAAGGATGCGTTCGTAGCCCTGCACCATTTTCACTGTTTCATCATCCAGACCGCTGCGCGGGGGATCGACGAAAATCGTGTTGCATTCATATCCGCTTAAATCCACATCCTGCAAACGACGGAATTCACGCACGCCGTTCAGCGCCTGAGTAAAATCTTCAGCCGCCATGCGGATAATCTGCACGTTATCAATATGGTTTGCCGCAATGTTGAACTGCGCTGCGGCGACCGACGGTTTGGCGATTTCGGTTGCCAGCACGCGGCGGAAATTGCGCGCCAGCGCCAGCGAGAAGTTGCCGTTGCCGCAATACAGCTCGAGCAAATCGCCGGTGGAGTTTTCCGTGGCCTTCAGCGCCCATTCCAACATCTGAATGTTCATCTCGGCGTTTGGCTGGGTGAAGCTGTTTTCCACCTGACGATAAATCATATCGCGCCCGCCAACCGGCAGAACTTCATCAACATAATCCTGATCCAGCATGATTTTGGTTTTGGCTGCACGGCCAATCAGCTGAATGTCAAAACCGTCGGCGCGAAGCTGGTCGCGCAGGATTGTCGCGGACTTCTGCCATTCTTCATCAAGCTTACGGTGGTAGAGCAGCGATGCGATGATTTTGCCGCTGCGGGTCGAAAGATAGTCGATCTGGAAGATCTTACGGCGCAGCGCCGGATCTTGTTTCACGGCGCTGATCAGCACCGGCATCAGACGATTTATCAGCTCGCTGGCCGCCGGGAACTGGTCGACGCGCACGCGGGCTTTGGTCTGCTGATCAAACATGATGTGGTACAGGTCGCCTTCATCATGCCAGACGCGGAATTCGGCACGCATGCGGTAATGGCTGACAGGAGAACGAAAAACGTCAGGCTGCGGCGCATTAAAAGGCGACATCATCGCCGTGAGACGTGCGGTCTTTTCCGCCAGCTGGTCGTCATATTGTTCAATGGGCAGGTTTTCAGGCGTCATCGGTTATCTCGTCTAACAAGGAATAAATGGGCGAACTTTGCGGGGGATTGTAGGGAATGTCCTCATTATGTCCAGCCCTGTCGTCTTTTTAAGGGGAACGCTGTTTCTCCGCGATGGATGTCTGGATTTCCAAATGGGTTGATCGTAGGATTGCCCATCGGCCTCATTGACTGAGTTAAAAGGGAATCCGGTGTGAATCCGGAACTGGCGCGCAGCGGTATGGGGAAATCACGGCGATAGCATTCTTTATTATGCAGACACTGTTTTCTTCTTCTCTATATAGATAAGAAAGAAGGAATGGGAAGTCATCGCCCGGTGCAGGTATTCGAATTACGCGTCTTGTCATTAATAAGCCGTGTAATAAATAAGCCTGCAAATCCTAAGTCCGAAAACCTGCCGATATTACGTCGCATTGTTCACTGTCGTCGCGAAAACGACAGCGTCTTTCTGCGGCATCCGCCAATTAAGTTTGGATGCTCGATTCATGACAATTAAAAAGCACGTGCTGCTGACGGCATTATCCGTCACGGCTTTTTCAGGGTGGGCGCAAGACAGCACTTCCACAAACAGCAGTGATAATCTGGTCGTTACGGCTAACCGTTTTCCCCAGCCGGTTTCTTCTGTATTAGCGCCGACGGATGTCGTGACGCGTGAAGATATCGACCGCTGGCAGTCAAAATCTGTTGCTGATGTACTTCGTCGTTTACCCGGCGTGGATATCAGCCAGAGTGGCGGCATGGGCCAGCTGACCTCGGTATTTGTCCGTGGCACCAATGCCAGCCATACTTTAGTATTAATGGATGGTGTACGTCTTAATCAGGCGGGTATTTCCGGCTCCGTCGATGTCAGTCAAATTCCTCTCTCATTGGTTCAGCGCATTGAGTTTATCCGCGGCCCACGTTCTGCTGTATATGGATCGGATGCTATCGGCGGTGTCATTAACATTATTACTACGCGTGATAAAGACGGCACCACGCTCGGCGCGGGTATCGGCTCAAACGGTTATCAGAACTACAACGGTTCCACGCAGCAGAAGCTGGGTGAGAACACCACGGTGACGGCGGCGGGTGATTACACCTATACGCGCGGCATTGATGTTGTGGCTGATGGCAATACGGGCGGCGTTCCGCAGCCAGACCGTGACGGGTTCATGAGTAAAACGCTCTACCTGGCACTGCAACATCAGTTTAATGACGATATCAGCGGTTTTGCGCGGGCTTACGGTTATGATAACCGCACCGCGTATGATGCCTATTACACACCAGGCAGCGCGCTTATCGATACCCGCCAGCTTTACAGCCGAACGTACGACACCGGTCTGCGTTATCAGAACGGCATTTATGCCACGCAGCTAACCGGCAGCTACAGCCACGTCAAAGACTATAACTACGATCCGAAATACGGCCCTTACGACTCTTCCGCTTCGCTGGATGACTCCGATCAGTACAACGTGCAATGGGGCAACACGCTGCAGGTGTGGAAAGGGGAAGTCAGTGCAGGTCTGGACTGGCAGAAAATAACCACTGAACCGGGCACCAGCTATCTGGCTGATGGCTATGATCAGCACAACACCGGCGTTTATCTGACCACGCAACAAAAAATCAGTGATTTCACACTGGAAGGCGCCGTGCGCAGCGATGACAACTCGCAGTTTGGTCAGCACACGACCTGGCAAAGCAGCGCAGCATGGGAATTCATTGACGGCTATCGCCTGATTGCCTCTTACGGCACCGCGTACAAATCACCGAACCTGAGCCAGCTTTACAGCGACTACTATGGCAACCCTGATCTGAAGCCGGAAGAAAGCAAGCAATGGGAAGGGGGGCTGGAAGGTCTGACGGGGCCGCTCGACTGGCGCTTGTCAGTCTATCGTAACGACATCGATCAGATGATCGCTTACAACGACTCTACCTATAGCTACTACAACATCGGGAAAGCGACGATTAAAGGTGTCGAGTGGACAGGTTCATTCGATACCGGTCCGTTGCAACACCAGATTACCCTGGAATATCTCGACCCGCGTGATGCGCAAACCAACGAAATTCTGGCCCGTCGTGCCAAGCAACAGGCGAAATACCAGATTGACTGGAATATTGCTGACATCGACTGGTCAATCAATTACCAGTATTTGGGGCAGCGTTACGACACCGACTACGGTTCGTATCCTTATCAGACGGTTAAACTGGGCGGTGTCAGCCTGTGGGATCTCGCCGCGTCATATCCGGTCACCTCATACCTGACAGTTCGTGGTAGAATTGCCAACTTGTTTGATAAAGATTACGAGACGGCTTATGGCTACGCCACACCAGGACGTGAGTACTATCTCTCTGGAAGCTATACCTTCTGATACAACCCGAGTTCCTGACCGCCCGACGGTGCTGGTTTTCGATTCCGGCGTCGGCGGGTTGTCGGTTTATCATGAGGTCCGGCAGATGTTGCCGGACCTGCATTACATTTATGCCTTCGATAATGTGGCCTTCCCTTACGGTGAAAAGTCAGAAGAATTTATCGTTGAGCGCGTCGTCGAGATTGTCAGCGCCGTCGCGAAACGCCATCCCCTCTCTATTATTGTCATTGCCTGTAACACGGCGAGCACCGTTTCCCTTCCTGCATTGCGCGCCAAATTCAGTTGTCCGGTCGTCGGCGTTGTTCCGGCTATCAAGCCTGCAGCAAAATTAACGCGTAACGGAGTTGTCGGGTTGCTGGCAACACGTGCGACGGTTCAGCGTCCTTATACGCATGATCTCGTGGCACGGTTCGCGACGGATTGTCAGATTTTGATGTTGGGCTCAGCCGAGCTGGTCGAACTGGCGGAAGCGAAGCTGCATGGCGAAGAAGTTTCACTGGCTGCGCTGAAGAAAATCCTGCATCCGTGGCTGCGTTTGCGCGAACCGCCCGACACCGTGGTATTAGGTTGCACGCATTTCCCGCTCCTTTCGGAAGAGTTGTCACAGGTTTTACCCGACGGCACGCGTATTATCGACTCCGGTTCTGCGATTGCACGCCGCGCACATTGGTTAATTGAGACTTCTCACGTGCCGATTCCACAAATAAATTCGGAAGTTGAAATAGAGAGTGTGGCGTACTGCATGGCGATGACGGCGGAGGCGCAAAGTCTGTTGCCTGTTTTGCAGTCATATGGCTTCAGAAGTATCCAGGAATTGCCGCTTTAAACGCCATTTGATGAAAGATTCAGCGGTCAGTAAATTATTTGTATTTTAGGGGTTGCGGCCTTCTGAGAACTCCCTATAATGCGCCTCCACTGACCGGGAACAACGACTGACAAGTCGCTCGGACAGGAAGAGAAAAAGATGAAAGTTCGAATGAATAATCTCTTGACTCTTC
>NZ_PITQ01000015.1 GCF_002834385.1 Rahnella sp. AA | reverse complement strand
CAGGAACAAACTTGTATCAGACGATTTCTGATATGGGTGAAAGAACCGGTGGAGCGGTAGTTCAGTTGGTTAGAATACCTGCCTGTCACGCAGGGGGTCGCGGGTTCGAGCCCCGTCCGTTCCGCCACTAATTGCATAGACCCTGAATCGAAAGATTCAGGGTTTTTTGCATTTTAAAATCTGTAAAAAATCAGGCGTTAAACGCACTGAATTTCTGATTTACAGCTTTTTTATCGAGCTAAAACCTCTGTGTGATATTTTAAATCAATCGATTAACTTTCTGTTGAAGATTAATCTATCTAATCACTGTTCTTATTTTATGAGAATGGTAATTTCTCCCCAATTTAACCCATTATAATTTTTCTGACTTTAATTTCATAAAACCTCAGCTGCTATTTCTCACTATAAAATTAAGATTTATCAGATATGTATTCTGGTCGGTAATATCTAACGCGTTGTAAAAATAACTAAAACACACCGTTCAGCGCAATAGCCTGTCAGATTACTGATGCAACTTTTAATAAAATATCATAAAGTCTTAATTCGGAAGATTCGCGAAGATTAATCATTATGAAATTCTCACTGGATATACTTGACTGGCAGGCAGTTGCTCCTGGTATCAATAATTGTGCCGATTGGATCCAATGGACGCAATGTTCCGGTGTGGATGCATTTTCAGGCGAGACTCCAAAGAGCGAGCAGATCCCAATGATGGCTGCGCGTCGTATGAGTATCGGAAGTCGTTTTGCCGTCGATGCCGGTCTGTCCTTGCTTTCGAAACATCAGGTTGATGCCGCTATTTTTACCAGCCGCCACGGTGAACTTGAGAGAACGGGGCGCATTTTACATGCGCTTGCAGAAGACGACGCTATTTCTCCCACCGAATTTTCGATGTCCGTCCATAATACCGCCGCTGGCTGGTTAACTATTATCAGTAAAAATCCACTTCCGGTAACCTCACTGGCTGCCGGTACGGACAGCTTTCAGCAAGGTCTGCTGGAAGCGCAATCTATGCTGGCAGGCGGTGCTTCGCGCATCATGCTGGTCGATTTTGATGGCGAAATTCCTTCCCTGTATGCTGAATCGGTAAATTCCGAGTTTCTGCCTTACGCGATGGCAATAATATTGGCGGCTGGCGATACTTTGCAGTGCCAGCGCATTGCAAAAAGCGATGAAATCGATTCTCTTGCTCTTCCGCAGGGTTTGCAATTCCTGCGAGGTTATCTGTCCTCATCGCCTTCATTTATTGTCAGTGCTGATAGTCGCCATCATTGGCAATGGGCGCGTGCATTGTGAGGAGCGAATCTGCCTTAATGGAAGACGTTTCCTCTTTGCCGAACCGGATATGGCGATGGTCTGTTACAGGCATTTTTTTCGCATTTTTCGGAATTGGCGGACTGCTGCTTTCTTTGATCTGGTTTACTCTGTTGCGGTTAATCATACGTCAGCCGGAAAAATTGCATCGGATGACACTGAACAGCATTCGTAATAGCTTTCGACTTTTCCTCGGAGGATTACGGCTTTTTGGTGTGATGGATTACCGGTTTGTTGGTGACGAAAAGTTTCAGGAGGACACCGGATGCCTGATTGTTGCGAACCATCCCAGCCTTCTTGATTATGTCATTCTGGCTTCGCGGATGCCGCGCTGTGATTGCATTGTCAAACAGGCGTTGTTGAAGAATCCATTTTTAGCCGGCGTCATCAAAGCCGCCGGATATCTGGTGAACTCAGGGGCTGATGCGTTGCTTCAGGCTTGTGAGGCGCGCCTCAAGGCGGGTGGAACGTTGCTGATCTTCCCTGAAGGGACGCGTTCTTTACCTGAGAAACCGATAACGCTACAGCGTGGTGCTGCCAATATCGCGCTGCGAGCCGGTTGTGATGTGCGGATTGTTCATATTTCCTGCCAGCCACCGATGCTGACCAAGCAGGGAAAATGGTACGAAATTCCGCGAGTAAAACCTCAGTTTGTCATCACTGTTGCCGATAAGGTAAAGGCTGAGAGTTTTTTTGATGAACAGGATCTTTCGCCTGCGCTGGCAGCAAGGCGTCTGACACAGCATTTGCGCTCTGAACTGATGCACGGCAATACTCAAAATAACGAGAAATAAGTCATGGATTCATTAAGTAACGACATTAAAGAACTTATCATCGCGACGCTCAATCTGGAGGGAATGACGCCAGAAGAGATAGATACGCAAGCGCCTCTTTTTGGAGACGGGTTAGGGCTGGATTCTATTGATGCCCTCGAATTAGGCCTGGCATTGAAAAAGCAATACGGCGTGATCCTTTCGGCTGAAAGTCAGGAAATGCGTGAGCATTTTTATTCCGTTGAAAGCCTTAGCCAGTTTATATCAGTTCAGCGTGGTTAAAGAGATTCCTATGCAGAAGCAAGAAATTTATCAGCAGATTAGCGAGTTATTAATCAAGCTATTTGAAATTGATGAAAGTGATATCAGCCCCGATGCCAAACTTTACGAAGATTTGGAATTAGACAGTATTGATGCTGTGGATTTGGTTGTTCATCTGCAGAAATCGACGGGCAGAAAAATTAAACCTGAAATGTTCAAATCAGTACGAACCGTTCAGGATGTTGTTGATGCCATCGATGAATTACTCAACACGCCAGCGCAATAATTGCTGTGTCTGAAATCCGGCGCTTTTCCCTTCAGCTTGTCGCAGCGTTCGCTCGCTGGGCAATGCCCGTGGCGATTATTGCTTATCCGGTAGCAGTCTGGTGTGGCTTAAAAAATTGGGGAATGAGTATTCTTGCTCCCTTTCTGATTATTGCGTTTATTCTGCGGTTGCTCACCTTTCGCGGAAAATTAAATCAGCTCACTTTTTTCGGCAAAGCGATAGCCGTCTCTGGCATTGTGCTGGTCATCACCAGCGTTGTACTGCGCGAAACGTCGATGTTGTTGTATTACCCGGTGGCGGTGAATGTCCTGCTTCTGGGCCTGTTTTTTAGTTCATTGTTCGCCCGTCAATCACTGGTAGAGCGCCTTGCCCGGCTGAGCGAGCCCGACTTACCGCCCGAAGGGGTTGTCTATACGCGACGCGTAACACAAGTCTGGTGCCTGTTTTTTGTTTGTAATGGATCTTTTGCTTTATATACCTGCCTGAAAGGCGATGTGTCTTTGTGGGCGCTTTACAACGGCGGGATCAGTTATCTGCTGATTGGTTTATTAATGGGTATTGACTGGATAATCAGAAAGCGTCTGCGCAAGCCGTGACGCTGCCAATGTGCCAATGGCTGGGCACGGAAAGAGCAGATGATCATCTGGTTGCCTGGAGTGAAACCCGTGAGCACAGGCAGCGCGACTTACGTCGTGATGTCGCGACGCTGCTTGCCAGGGTCAGTGCGACTCCCTGTTCGCGCTGGGCGCTGTGTCTGGAAGATAACTATTCGTTCGCTGTAGCTTTACTTGCCGTTCTTTACAGCGGAAAAACGCCTGTTCTGCCCGGTCATTTTCGTCAGGCACTGCTCTCTGAGCAATGCGATGCATTCGATGCGCTGATTACCGACCTGCCATTGCAGCTCAATTGTCCTGTTCTCCGCTTTCCATTTGTTGCCATTGAGCCGCTTTCTGTTTTACCTGCATTTCCGGAAAATGCATCGCTCGTCCTCTTCACGTCCGGATCAACGGGAAAACCGCAGAAGATTACCAAACCGGTCTCTTGTCTTGAGCGTGAAAGTCAGTGGCTCTGTGCCCGGTGGGGCGCAGAACTGGCCGGTTCCCGGTTCGCCGCCACGGTCGTGCCTCATCACATGTACGGCCTGAGCTTTGCGCTCATGTTGCCGCTGTCGCTTGGCCTGCCGTTTGCGGCCAGCAGCGTCCAGTATCACGAGCAACTGCATTTGCTTGCGGTAAAATCTCCGCTGGCGTTTGTCAGCAGCCCGGCCTTTCTCAAACGTCTGGACGCAACTTTAACACCGGTCACGCTGCATGCAGTTTTTTCCGCAGGTGGCCCTCTGGAAAGCGATGCGGCGCAATCAGTGAAAGAAACCTGCGGTTGCCTGCCAGCAGAGATTTATGGCACCACCGAAAGTGGTGTTATCGCATTTCGCCAGCAAACCCGGCCTGGCGAAGCCTGGGCGTTGTTCGACAACGTAAATTTGCGGCCTCAGCCCGATGGCAGCATTTCAGTGATTTCTCCGATTATTCCTCAGCCGGAAGGCATTGTTCTCAACGATGAGATAAAACTTTTATCTGACGGTTCACGTCATTTTGATCTTCTGGGCCGTAAAGATCGGATCGTTAAAATTGCTGAACAGCGGATCTCGCTGGATGAAATTGAGCAACGCTTGTGTGCGCTGGATCTTCTGGCTGACGCCTGCGTTCTGACTATTGAAAAGCAGGGCAGGGTTTCGGTTGCAGCAGTGATTGTACTGAACCCGGCGGGCGATGCGCTGTTGCAGGCTGAAAACCGGAATGTTCTCTTTGGGCAGATCCGCCATGCTTTGCGGGAATGGGTATCTCCGGTGTCGTTGCCGCGATACTGGCGTATTGTTCCGGCGATCCCACTCAATCAGCAAGGCAAACGCGCAGCCGCTGAATTACAGGAGATGTTTTTATGATGAAGCCTGAAGTTCTGAGCCTGCATAAAAGCAGCAACACCAGCCTGATCCTCGAATTACGGCTCTCAGCGGATTTGTTCTGGTTTCGCGGGCACTTTCCCACGTATCCGCTGCTTCCGGGTGTCACGCAAGTGAACTGGGTGATGGAGTATGCGGGCGAGATTTTGCTGCTGGATAAAGCTTTTTCGGGGATGGAAGTGGTGAAGTTTCAGCAGCCACTTTTGCCGGATGAAACTGTCAGCCTGCACATTGACTGGCTCAAAGAAAAACACCGGCTGGTTTTCCGCTACGTCCTGGGCGAAAAAATTGCCAGCAGTGGAAAAATCACATTATGCCCGTAACGTCCCCTGCGCTGTTTTCACCCTGTCTGATTATTCCGTGTTACAACCACGGGCCGATGATGGCCGGTGTGCTGGATAAACTTCGGTCCTTCGGGTTGCCGTGCATTGTGGTCGATGATGGCAGCGGGGCGGAAACGGAGGATGAATTAAAGCGACTGGCGCAGATAACGCCGTGGATGAATCTGACGCGCCTGTCGCAGAATCAGGGAAAAGGTGCCGCCGTCATGGTCGCTTTACGGCTGGCGGCTGAAAAAGGATTTACCCACGCTATGCAGGTTGACGCAGACGGTCAGCACCAGCTTTCCGACGTTCCTCTCATGCTGGAGGAAGCGCAAAAACACCCGGATTGCCTGATCTCCGGTCAGCCGGTGTATGACGAAAGCGTGCCGAAATCGCGTCTTTATGGCCGCTATGTCACGCATTTTTGGGTCTGGGTCGAAACCCTGTCGTTTTCCCTCAAAGACAGTATGTGCGGATTTCGCGTTTATCCTTTGCAGCCTTGCCTGAGGCTGATGGACAAACAGCCACTGGGTTTACGCATGGATTTCGATACCGAAATCATGGTGCGGCTTTACTGGCAGGGGACGCGCAGCCGCTTCCTGCCGACGCGCGTCATATACCCGCAAGACGGCGTTTCGCATTTTGATGCGGTGAAAGACAACATTAAAATCTCGTGGATGCACACCCGCCTGTTCTTCGGCATGTTGCCGCGCATTCCTTTTTTGCTGCGCCAGAGACAAACGCAGCAAAGCGATCCGCACTGGTCGGTAACGCGCGAACGTAAAGGGCTGTGGGGCATTCGTCTGATGCTGAAGATTTATCGCGTGCTGGGCTACCGCGCTTTCCGGCTACTGCTTTATCCGGTGATTGGCTACTTCTGGCTGACGGGCGGAAAACAGCGCAAGGCGTCGGACGCCTGGCTTGAACGCGTCCGCGACGTAGCGGCGCAGCGCAATATTGCGTTGCCGTACCCGTTAAGTACATTCCGGCATTTCATGCGGTTTGGCGAATCGATGCTGAGCAAACTGGCGAGCTGGCAGGGCGATAAAACTCTGAATGACGCGGTGCTGGTGAACCCCGATGTCTGTGAAGCGCATATTGCCTCCGGGCGCGGCACGCTGATCCTCGCCTCCCATCTTGGCGACATCGAATCCTGTCGTGCTATTGGTGCGCTGAATCATCGGATCACCGTGAATGCGCTGGTTTTCACCGAACACGCCGAACGGTTTAATCAGGTGATGAAGGAAATTAACCCGCAGGCGCTGGTGAATCTGATTCAGGTGAGCCAGATGGGGCCGGACACCGCCATGTTATTGCAGGAAAAACTCGATGCCGGCGAATGGGTGGCAATTATGGGCGACAGAACGTCCGCCAGCCGTCATCAGCGCGGTGAGCATTCCCGTGTCATCTGGAGTGATTTTCTCGGTAAACCCGCGGCTTTCCCGCAAGGACCTTTTATTCTGGCCGCCGCCCTGAAAGCGCCGGTGATGCTGATGTTTGGCATCAGACAGGAACGGCGTCTGCATATTTACTGCGAATCTTTTGCCGATCCGCTGATTCTGCCCCGCGCAAATCGTCTGCCTGCATTGCAGGAAACCGTCGACCGCTACGCTGCGCGCCTTGAACATTACAGCCTGCTGGCACCTCACGACTGGTTCAATTTTTATGATTTCTGGCAGCATCCCGCAGATGACGCCTCTGACAGGAAACCTGACTGATATGACTTCCAAACTTGATCCGCGCTTTAACGACCCGCGCTTTTCCACCGTGGTGGAAATCACCGTCCCTTTTCATGATGCCGATGCCATGGGCGTTGTCTGGCACGGCAATTATTTTCGTTATCTCGAAGTTGCGCGCGAACAATTACTGAAACAGTTCGATTATGGCTATCGTCAGATGCAAGCCTCCGGTTATGTGTGGCCGATCGTGGATACGCGCGTGAAATACATTGCGCCCGTTCTGTTCGAACAGCGTATTGCCGTTCACGCGCAGCTTGAAGAAATCGAAAATCGTCTGCGTATCAGCTATCAGATCTATGATATTGAAACCGGAAAACGCACAACGACGGGCTACACGTTACAGGTCGCCGTGGATACTGAAACCAAAGAGATGTGTTTTGTCTCGCCGCAGGTTCTTTTCGATAAAACCGGAGTCAGCCTGTGAAATCACTTCTGTTTGTTTTACTCGCCGCGTTCAGCGTTGCTGCCCAGGCCGTGACGCTCGATGACTTGCAGCAGCGCTTCAGCCAGGTGCCGGTGTTGCGCGCTGAATTTGCCCAGCAGAGAACCATCAGCGGGATGGCGCAGCCGCTGAACTCCGGCGGAAATTTACTGATTGCGCAAAAACAGGGGCTTTGGTGGCAGCAGGAAAAACCGTTCCCTCTGACGTTACTTCTGACGGAAACCCGCATGGTGCAAATCATGGCGGGCCAGCCGCCACAGGTGGTTACGGCCAGCAATAATCCGCAGATGTTCCAGTTCAACTCCCTGCTGAGCGCGCTGTTTCATGCAGACCGCCGCGTGCTGGAAGAAAACTTCACGCTGGATTTCGCAGATAAAGGGCAGGGCGCCTGGACGCTGGTGCTGGTGCCAAAAGTCTCGCCGCTGAACCGCCTTTTCCGCCGCATTACACTCAACGGGGAAACCTTCCTGAACAAGATTGATATCGATGATATGCAGGGCGACGCGACGCATATCCGTTTCTTTAACCAGAAAACGACGCCCGCTGAACTGACTGACGCCGAGAAACGCCATTTTGCATCCTGATCTTCACCGCCGGCTGGCGCAAATCTGGCTGCTGATTATTGTGTTGCTCGTCGCCGCGCTGGTCTGGTTACTACCGCGCAGCCAGATTAACAGCAGCGTGCTGGCGCTTTTGCCGCAGCAACAGACGGCCGGTCTTCCTCAGGCGATTTCTGACGGCTTTACGCAGCGGCTTGATCGCCAGTTAATGTGGCTGGTCAGCCCGCCGGAAGGCGCGGGAACCAAACCTCTTGAAGACTGGCTGAAACAGCTGCGATCGCTTCCTGCACTGAGCCAGGTGGAAGGGCCGATGGATGAGGCGCGTCAGCAGGAATGGGGCGCGTTCTTTTTCCGGCATCGTAATGCTTTGCTTGATGACGCCACCCGTCAGCGCCTGAACGCCGGTGCTGAACAGCAAAGCCAGTGGATTATGGGGCAGGTTTATTCTGCCTTTGCCGGTGTCAGCGGAAAAGAGCTGGCTAACGATCCTTTGTTGCTGGTGCGTGCCTCACAAATGGCGCAGCAGCAAAGCAGCGGTGGCATGAGCCTCGATCAGGGCTGGCTGATGACGCGCGATCCGCAAGGGCGCAGCTGGTATTTACTTCACGGCGAGCTGAATGCGTCGTCCTATGACATCACCAGCGCGAAGCACACTGTCGCTGAGCTGAATGCGGCCAGACACGCTTTTGAAGGGCGCTGGCCGGGCGCGAAAGTGCTTGAGCGCGGCACGATTTTTTACAGCAATTATGCCAGCCAGCAGGCTGAGCATGATTTATCTACCATTGGTGCGGCCTCGGTTATCGGCGTCTTTCTGCTGATTTTACTGATGTTCCGCTCCGTGCTGCCGTTGTTGCTCAGCCTGCTTTCAATCGGTATTGGCGCGCTGTCGGGCACGGTATTTACCCTGTGGGTCTTTGGTGAAATACACGTGATGACGCTGGTGCTGAGCGCCAGCATTGTCGGGATTTCAGCCGACTACACCCTCTACTTCCTCACTGAACGCCGCGTTCACGGTGAAACCAGCACGCCGCTCGAAAGCCTGAAAAAGCTGTTCCCGGCGTTGTCTGCGGCGCTGCTAACGACGGTCGCGGCCTACCTGATGTTGCTGATTGCGCCGTTCCCCGGCCTGCAACAGCTGGCGGTTTTTGCCGCCGCCGGGCTGAGTGCGGCCTGTATTACCGTCATGTGCTGGTATCCGTATTTATCGGCGCATTTGCCGGTCGGACCGACGCCCGGTCTGGTGCTGATCTTGAAATGGCTGCTGGCATGGCGCAGCCGTAAACCGGTTCGTATCGGGCTGCCGGTTTTGATTTTCATGCTGGCGGCGGGCGGAATTTATCAGCTTAAAATCAATGACGATATTGCCGATTTACAAACGCTGCCGGCAGATTTACAACAGCAGGAACAACAGATTGCCGCGCTGACCGGACAAACCAATGATCAGAAATGGCTGATCGTTTACGGCGATACGGCGGAGCAGACGCTTCAGCGTCTTGAAGCTTTGCGGCCAAAACTGGAACAGGCGAAAACGGATGGCGTGATTGCCGGTTACCGGGCGCTCAGCCTGCCGTCGCAATTACAGCAACAAAAAGATCTCTCGTTACTCCGCCAGCGTGCGCCGCAGATTATTGCGCAGTTGCAGCAGTCAGGGGTTTCAGTCGCCACGCCGGATCTCAGCCCGCAAACGGTTGATGTCCCGCTCTGGCTAAACAGCGTGGTCAGTCAGGGCTGGCGCTTACTGTGGCTGTCTTTGCCGGACGGGCGCAGCGCGACGTTAATCCCGGTCAGTGGCGTTCACGACACCGTTGCCGTGGCGGCGCTGGCGGTGTCTTCCCCGGGAACCGGCTGGATTGACCGCAAGTCTGAATTCAGTGAGCTGTTTTCTCAGTACCGCGTTTACCTCACTTATCTGCTCGGGCTGGCGGTGGCGGTCATTGCCGCGATTTATCTCTGGCGTTTCCGTCTGCCGCACGGGCTGATTTGTCTGGTGCCGACGCTGCTTTCGCTGGGAATGGGCATCGCCGCGCTCGGTTACAGCGGTCATCATCTCAACCTGTTTTCATTGCTGGCGCTGATTCTGGTCCTGGGGATTGGCATCAACTACACCCTGTTTTTCACCAATCCGCGCGGGACGCCGACCACGTCGATGTTTGCCATTTTTATGGCTGTCGCGACCACGTTACTGACGTTCGGTATGCTGGTATTCAGCTCCACGCAGGCGATCAGCAGCTTTGGCATTGTGCTGAGTTCCGGCATATTGACGGCGTTTTTGCTCTCGCCGCTGACGTTGCCCGCTAAAAAAAGAGGACGTAACAAATGATCCGCTTCACGCTGCCGGTTCTGGCACTGCTGATTTTGATGTCTGGCGGCTGCGCCTCGCGCCCTCCTGCCCAAACGCTGCCTCAGGCGTGGCTGAAACCGGGCGTGCAGGTGAAATTACCCGCGCCGGTGCTGGCAGTACCGGTCAGTCAGCAGCAATTGCTGACGGCAACGGTCAACGGAAAACAGCAGTCTTTGCTGGTGCTGCTCAACGCCGATGGCAACTCTTTACAGCTGGCCGGGCTCTCGCCGCTGGGGATCCGTCTCTTTAAAGTGGTCTACGATCAAACCGGCATCCATACTGAACAGGCAATAAAGATTGAGGGTTTGCCTCCAGCAAATCAGGTTCTGGCCGATATTATGTTCAGCTACTGGCCGGTGGAAAGCTGGCAGCCGCTGTTGCCGCCGGGCTGGACGCTGAAAGACCAGCCTTTGCGGCGCACGTTATCGGATAACAAAGGCAACGCGATCACCCGGATTGACTATCTGCCGGAAGGCAAAACGCGGCGACCTGTTTCCATTACCCAGCTGGCGTTCCATTACCAGATCACTATTCAGAATGTCGGTGAATAACATGATTTACTTTTCGGCCGTGGGCATGGTTAACGCGCTGGGAAACAACAACATGCAGATTGCGGCCAGCCTGACGGCGGGTGTTTCGCCGGGCATGTCTGTGCAGGAAGGCTGGCTGACGGAAAACCGCCCGGTCTGGCTGGGCGCTGTCACGGGCGATTTACCGCCGGTCCCGGAATCGCTTTCCGCGCACCGCAGCCGCAATAACCAGCTGCTGCTGGCGGCGCTGGCGCAAATTGAAACGCCGGTCAGCGAGGTTATTGCCCGTTATGGCCATGAACGCGTTGCGGTGATTATGGGCACCAGCACCTCCGGCATTGCCGAAGGGGAAGACGCGGTGCGCCATCTGCATCAGCACGGATCTTTCCCGCAAGGCTATGACTATCAGCGGCAGGAGCTCGGCGATCCTTCGCAATTCATGGCAGAACTGCTGGCGCTGACGGGGCCGGCATACACCTTATCGACGGCGTGTTCATCCAGTGCGAAAGCCATTATCAGCGGGATGCGCCTGATCGAGTCCGGTCTGGCTGATGCGGCAATTGTCGGCGGGGCAGACAGCTTGTGCCGGATGCCGGTCAACGGCTTCAACAGCCTGGAGTCGTTCTCCCGTGGCCGCTGTACGCCCTTCGGACAGGATCGCGATGGCATTAATATTGGTGAAGCGGCGGCGCTGATTTTGCTGACGCGTGAACCGGCGGATGTCGCGCTGCTGGGCACCGGTGAGTCTTCTGATGCCTGGCATATGTCCGCGCCGCATCCGGAAGGTGCGGGCGCGGAGCGGGCAATCCGCATGGCGCTGCAACAGGCCGGGCTTGAGCCTGAAAACGTCGGCTACATCAATGCGCACGGCACGGCGACGCCGCTCAACGATCAGGTGGAATCGGCGGTGATCCACCGCGTATTCGGCAGCCAGATCCCGTGCAGCTCGACCAAACATCTTACCGGTCACACGCTGGGCGCGGCCGGTGCGACAGAAGCGGCGCTGAGCTGGCTTATCCTGACGCAAAATCTCAACCTGCCGCCTCAGGATTTCAGTATTACGCCGCGTGATGTCAGCCTGCCGGATATCCGGCTGGTTGATGCGCCACAAAGGCTGGAACGTCCGGTCATCTTGTCCAACTCATTTGCCTTTGGTGGCAACAACGCCAGCATTGTGATCGGGAGGCCGTCATGAGCACACTGACCGCCGCCGGTTATTTACCGCACGACACGCCGATGGTGTTGCTGGAAAACGTCGTCAGCGTGACGGAAGAAACCGCGCTTTGTGGCGTCGTCGTCTCACCTGACGGCGTGCTGGCGCCTTTTCTGAATGAACGCGGCGGATTGCCTGCGTGGTATGCCCTTGAACTGATCGCACAGACCATCGGCGTCTGGAGCGGCTGGCACGGTGCGCAATCTGGCCAGCCACCGCAGGTCGGCATGTTGCTGGGCGGCCGCGCGATAAAATGCAGCGTGCCTGAATTTGTGGCAGGCAGTGAATTGCTTATCAGCGTTTCAATGGTATTACGCGATGAAAAACTCGCTAGTTTTGAAGGTGTTATCAGTATTAAACAGGAAAAAGACAACCTTCAGGTTGCTCAGGGAAGGCTGAACACATATCAGCCAGCAAAGGACGAACTTATTACGCTCACACAGGGGAAAAAGGAATGACGCGTGCGGTATTAGTGACGGGAGCCAGCAAAGGGATCGGTCAGGCGATTGCCTGCCAGCTGGCAGCAGACGGTTTTGAGATTGTGGTTCATTACCACAGCGATAAAAACGGGGCAGAACACACGCTGCAACAGGTGCAGGCATCTGGCGGCAGCGGTCGCCTGATTCAGTTCGATATCAGCAACCGCCCGCAGTGCCGCGAAGTGATTGAGGCCGATATTGAAGCGCATGGCGCTTACTACGGCGTCGTCAATAATGCCGGTATTACCCGCGACGCCGCGTTTCCGGCGCTGACGGATGAAGACTGGGACGGCGTGATCCACACCAATCTCGACAGTTTCTACAACGTATTACAGCCCTGCGTCATGCCGATGATTGGTCTGCGCGCGGGCGGACGCATTATCGCGTTGTCTTCAGTATCCGGCCTGACGGGCAACCGCGGGCAGGTGAATTACAGCGCGGCCAAAGCCGGAATTATTGGCGCATGCAAAGCGCTGTCCCTGGAGCTGGCGAAACGCAAAATTACCGTCAACTGCATCGCGCCGGGGCTGATTGATACTGGCATGCTTGATATGGAAAAACCGGCGCTCGACGCTGCGATGAGCATGATCCCGCTGAAACGCATGGGCAGCGCGGAAGAAGTGGCCGGGCTGGCGAGCTATCTGATGTCCGACATTGCGGGGTATGTCACCCGTCAGGTGATCTCCATTAACGGAGGCATGGTATGACTCAGCGTGTTGTTATTACGGGTATGAAAGGCATCACGGCGTTCGGCAACCACTGGGATGACGTGAGTGCGCGTCTGCAACAGGGCAAAAATGCTGTCCGCCACATGGATGAATGGCTGATTTATCAGGGGCTGAATACGCATCTCGGCGCGCCCGTTGATGATTTCGAACTGCCTGCACATTACACCCGAAAACGCATCCGTTCGATGGGGCGCGTTTCCCTGCTTTCGACGCGTGCGACCGAACTGGCGCTGGAACAGGCCGGTTTGCTGGATGATCCGATCCTGACCAGCGGCGAAACGGGCATTGCTTTCGGTTCATCCACTGGCAGCACCGGACCGGTCAGCGAATTCGCCACCATGCTGACGGAAAAACATACCAGCAACATTACCGGCACGACGTATGTGCAGATGATGCCGCACACGACGGCGGTGAACGCCGGACTGTTTTTTGGCCTGAAAGGGCGGGTGATCCCGACGTCCAGCGCCTGTACGTCAGGCAGTCAGGCCATCGGCTATGCGTACGAAGCCATCAAACACGGCTACCAGACCGTAATGGTGGCAGGCGGTGCCGAAGAACTTTGCCCGTCGGAAGCGGCGGTATTCGACACGCTGTTTGCCACCAGCCAGCAAAACGATCACCCGGAATTATCGCCGCGCCCGTTTGATTCGCAGCGCGACGGTCTGGTGATTGGCGAAGGTGCCGGGGCGTTAATTCTCGAATCGCTCGAACATGCGCAGGCGCGTGGCGCGAAGATCTACGCGGAGATCACCGGTTTCGCAACCAACTGCGATGCGGCGCATATCACCCAGCCGCAGCAATCCACCATGCAGATTTGTATTGAAAAGGCGCTGAAAAATGCCGGGATCCCGGCGTCTGAGATCGGGTATATCAGCGCGCACGGCACGGCAACCGACCGTGGCGATATCGCTGAAAGCCATGCAACGGCTGCCGTGTTTGGCAATCAGACGCCGGTTTCGTCGCTGAAAAGTTATTTCGGTCATACGCTGGGTGCCTGCGGCGCGCTCGAGGCCTGGATGTCGCTGGAAATGATGCGTGAAGACCGCTTTGTGCCGACCATTAACCTGACTCAGCCAGATCCGCTTTGCGGCGATCTGGACTACATTATGGGGGAATCACGTCATATTCAGACCGAATTTATCCAGTCGAACAACTTTGCGTTTGGCGGCATTAACACGTCGCTGGTTTTCCGCCGCTGGCCGTAAATGACAAATTCTGCGTGCATTATCACCGCGTCGCTGGACGACACTTTTCCGCTGTCACGCCTGCCCGCAGAATTGCTGGCGGAAAGTGAAAACCTGCATCCTGCCCGCCGCCAGCAATGGCGAGCGGGCAGGGCGCTGCTGGCAGAAGCGTTGTTTGCTTTCAGCGGACAGGAAATGCTGCCTGAAATGCAAATTTCCGCGCGGGGTAAACCGTCTTTTACCGATCCTTCATTGCCCCATTTTTCCCTCAGTCACAGCGTTAACAGCCTGCAACTGGTGCTGTGCGCCGCGGGCGAAACGGGCGGTGACGTCGAACAGATACGGCCACGGGCGCGGTATCTGGACGTGGCGAGGCAGGCATTCAGCGAAACCGAATTTTTCTGGCTGACGGAACAGGAAAACCCGCTAAATGCGTTCTGGCAATTATGGTGTCTGCGCGAAGCCTGGCTGAAACAGCAGGCCGGAAGCGTGTGGCAGATGGAACGGATCCGGCTGGATCCCGCTGCCGGGCAATTTTCCCCCGAATCCGCAACGGACAGCAAACTGTGGTGGGCCGCCGGAGAAACCGTTATGTCGGCAATGGCATTGCCTGCCTGCGTGACGACATGTGAAGAGCATATTTTCGAAGCCCGCAACGGGTCAATTATCCCGCAGCTTATTCCGCTAAACCTCCGCCGCTGGTCTTGGTATTCGCTGGCCTGATTATTGTTTTGAAAGCAAAAGTCTTGTAGCAAACCTGTCGTTTTTATCCATGAAAAGCCGGTCCATACTCTCCCGCATTGCTGACCTTTTAAAAAACAAAGAGAGAATATGATGAGCATTCCTGCATTCGGTTTGGGTACGTTCCGTCTGAAAGATGACGTGGTAAAAGCCTCAGTAAAAACCGCAGTGGAACTGGGCTATCGCGCCATTGATACGGCGCAAATTTATGATAATGAAGCGGCGGTTGGCGATGCGCTGGCGGAAAGCGGCGTTGCGCGTGAAGCGTTGTATATCACTACGAAAATCTGGATTGAAAACCTGGCGGCCGACAAGCTGATCGACAGCCTGAAAGAAAGCCTGCGTAAGTTGAAAACTGATTATGTCGATCTGACGCTGATCCACTGGCCATCGCCGGATCAGGCCGTCAGCGTGGCAGAAACCATGAATGCGCTGGTGGAAGCGAAGAAAATGGGTCTGACCCGTGAAATCGGGATTTCTAACTTCACCGTTGCACTGATGCAGGAAGCGATCGACGCCGTCGGCGCCGACCAGATTGCGACTAATCAGATCGAACTTTCTCCGTTCCTGCAAAACCAGACCGTCGTCGATTTTGCCCGTGAAAACGGCATCGCCGTGACTTCCTACATGACGCTGGCTTACGGCGAAGCGCTGAAAGACGCGACGATTATCGCGATCGCCGGACGTCACAACGCCACGCCAGCGCAGATCGTTCTGGCCTGGGCGCTGCAACTGGGTTACGCGGTGATCCCGTCATCGACGAAACGTGAAAACCTGGCGAGCAACCTGCTGGCGCAGAAACTGGTATTGTCCGATGCCGATATGCAGGAGATTGCTGCGCTTGAGAAACAAGGGCGATTAGTGAGCCCTGAGGGCCTGGCGCCAGCATGGGATTGATTACCTTCGGGTGAGTAAGCGGGAGCTAGATCTGGATCGAGATGATTTCGGTTTCTCACTTGCTGTGAGGGCTGATCGAGATGATTTCGGTTTCTCAAGTTTAGCGATCACTTAGCTCGTAGCGCCGAAACCGACCAGAGGAGGGAAGTGCTTTCCCTCCTCTGGACTCCTCCCCGCTTTTTCAACCCGCGCTGTCGCTGGAACGATGGACATGTTCTGTTGCTATTGTGCGTGGCGCAAACCCTGCCGCTGCGCGGTTCCCTCTCTCGGTCTTCGAGCCACTGGTCTCGAAGCCGCTCCGTTCGGCAGGTTTTTTAATTGCGCCATATCGACTGTCGAAAACAAAAAAGCAGAATGCTATAGAATTTGAGAAAGCCTCTGGCCGCTTTCAGAAAGTTTGCTGAGTGAGTGTTTCGAGACCAGTGGCTCGAAGACCGAAACGAAGGGACCGCGCAGCGGCAAGCTTTCGCGGCAATACCATGAGTTCCTGAAACATAGCCAGCGAGCGACAGCGCGCAGTTAAAAAAACGCAGGATTCCAAAGGGTTTCGTTTAAAACCCTTTGGGCCAGTTTGGGCGGCGAGCCCAAGGTCTTGACCTGATTGAAGCGATCACCGCACGTGAGAAACCGAAACTCTCTCGATCCAGGAGGTTGTCCCCCGGTTAACCGGAAAGCTTTTCGCTCAGAAAATCAATAAAACACCGAATCCTCGTACTCACCGTCTGGTCACTGTAATAAACCGCATGCAACGGCATCGCAATCCGCATGACATCCGGTACCAGCAACTTCACCAGATCTCCGCGCTGTACATCCTCGTCAGTCATGAAATCGGACAAACAGGCGATGCCATTTCCCTGCAAACACAGCCTGCGCAGGGTTTCGCCGCTGCCTGAACTGATAAACGGTGTGACCGTCAGTTGCTGGCCGTCAGCGCACAACAGCGGCCATTTGTTCAGTGCGACCACTTCGTTAAAACCCAGACAACGGTGTTTCAGCAGCTCATCGGCGGTTTTGGGTGTGCCCCATTTTTTCAGATATTCCGGCGATGCCAGTACGTTCCGGTGGCTCATCATCAGTTTGCGCGCCCGCAGGCTGGAATCTTCAAGCTCGCCGACGCGGATGGCGACATCCACTTTGTGGTCGATCAGGTTGATGTTGCTCTCGGACGAAAACAGCGCCAGCGACATCTTCGGGAAGCGCCCGGTAAATTCTGCCACCAGCGGGGAAATGACGTGCAGGATCACCGGCGTTGCGGCGTCGACGCGCAACAGACCTTGCGGATCGTCACGGTTCTCCAGCAAATCATCTTCGGCGGCTGCCATCTCATGCAGGATTTTCTGTACGCGGACAAAATAACGCTCGCCTTCGTGCGTCAGGCTGATCTGGCGCGTGGTGCGGTTGAGCAGGGTGATCCCCAGTTTTTGCTCCAGACGTTTCAGCGTCCGGCTGACCACCGAATTATCCTGCCCCAGCTGTTCCGCCGCGCGGCTGAAACTGCCGCTTTCCACCACGGTGACGAAGGTAATCAACTCTTCTGAACTGGCTCGCATTGTTGTTACTCCAGCATAAATGATTTGATACTTTGGTTATTTCTGTCATTTAAGCACAAGCCGATAATAGCCGCCATCAAATCGAAATTCATTGTGGAGTAAAGGTTATGCCGCTTGCACTATTAGCACTGACCATCAGTGCGTTTGCTATAGGAACGACAGAGTTCGTCATCGTGGGCCTGGTGCCGACAATCGCCGGACAGCTGGGCGTCAGTGTCCCGTCAGCGGGTTTACTGGTGTCTATTTACGCACTCGGCGTGGCAATTGGCGCACCGGTGCTGACGGCGCTGACAGGGCGCGTACCGCGTAAAGCGCTGCTCATCGGCCTGATGGTGCTGTTTACGCTGGGCAATCTGCTGGCGTGGCAGTCACCGAATTACAACACGCTGGTCATCGCGCGTTTGCTGACCGGGCTGGCGCACGGTGTGTTCTTCTCGATTGGCTCGACGATTGCCACCAGCCTGGTGTCGAAAGAAAAAGCCGCTTCGGCCATTGCGCTGATGTTCGGCGGGCTGACCGTGGCACTGGTCACCGGCGTGCCGTTGGGGACATTTATCGGGCAGCATTTTGGCTGGCGTGAGACGTTCCTCGCGGTTTCAATGATTGGCGTGATTGCCATTATTGCCAGCGCGATCCTGGTGCCAAACAACATCAAAAACAAACCGGCGGCGCGTATTTCCGATCAGGTTAAAGTACTGATGAACCCGCGCCTGATGCTGATTTACGCGATTACTGCACTGGGCTACGGCGGTGTGTTCACCACGTTCACTTTCCTGGCGCCGATGATGCAGGAGCAGGCCGGTTTTTCGGCCAGTATGGTCAGCTGGATTTTGCTCGCCTACGGCGTGTCAGTGGCTATCGGGAACATCTGGGGCGGTAAACTGGCCGACCGTCATGGCGCGGTGAAAGCCCTGACGCTGATTTTCGCGGCGCTGGCGGCTCTGTTGCTGATTTTCCAGTTCACCTCCGGCTTTGGCATTCCGGCGTTAATCACGCTGCTGGTGATGGGGATCTTTGCGTTTGGTAATGTGCCGGGCTTGCAGGTGTATGTAGTACAGAAGGCGGAAGAAGTGACGCCTGACGCCGTCGATGTGGCGTCGGGCCTGAACATCGCCGCGTTTAACGTTGGTATCGCATTAGGTTCTGTGATCGGCGGGCAGGTGGTTTCCACGATAGGGCTGGCGCAAACGCCGTGGATTGGCGCGGTGATTGTCCTCGGCGCGCTGCTGCTGATCCGCCTCAGTGGTCATCTGGACAGAAAGTTAAAACCTGCTGTTGCCTGAATTTAACAACGTTCTGTGTCTGCACGGCTCGCCTCTGGCGGGCCGTTTTTGTTTTTATGCTAGCCTGTAGATGTGACCGGGTTGTATACCAATGTAAACAGATTTGGCCTCAGCGTCTGCAGGCGTATACTGAACTTTCGCTGAGAGTCATCCTCTCATATAGCATCGATACAACGGGTATACAGGCGATTAGCGTGCGGAAAAAAACATATGCAATGAGGTATGTCGCAGGTCAGCCCGCAGAGCAAATCTTTCCCGGAGTCCTCGCACATTTGGGGCCAGATTTGCCGCCGGGTGCTGCTCTACCCAATTCGAATATTTTGCGCGTCATGGTGTGGAATATATTTAAACAGCAGCGGGCTGACTGGTTGTCGGTTCTGCGCGATTACGGCAAAGATGCGCAGCTGGTGTTGCTTCAGGAAGCGCAGACCACGCCGGAGCTGATTCGTTTTGCAACGTCCAATTATCTGGCGGCCGATCAGGTACCGGCGTTTATGCTGCCTCAGCACCCCTCTGGCGTGATGACGCTGTCAGCGGCGCATCCGGTTTATTGTTGCCCGCTGCGTGAGCGTGAGCCGCTTCTGAGGCTGGCTAAATCGGCGCTGGTCACGGTCTATCCGCTTTTAGATGGTCGCTTGCTGATGGTTGTGAACATTCACGCGGTGAATTTCAGTATCGGCATCGACGTCTACAGTAAGCAGCTTGACCCGATTGGTGAGCAAATTGCTAACCACAAAGGGCCGGTGATTATGGCGGGGGACTTCAATGCCTGGAGCAAACAGCGCATCAACGCACTGTTTGGCTTTGCGGGGAATATTCATCTGGAGGAGGTGCGTTTTCCTTCCGATTACCGCAAACGTGCTTTTGGCCGGCCGTTGGACTTCATTTTCTATCGTGATCTCAGTGTCACGAGTGCGTCGGTCATGGAAACGCGCGCGTCTGACCACAATCCGCTTCGTGTGGAGTTCCTGGCCAGTAAATCCCTGACGCAATAACGCTAAGTTCTCGCTGGTCAAAAAATGCAGGCATAAAAAAAGCACCCGGAATGTTCAGGGTGCTTTTTTATGGTCGGTACTTTTTAGGTATCCGGGCTCATCTTATTGCTGACGAACAACGTTAACTTGTTGCCCGGCTGCAGGTTATCGGCATTCGCATTCCAGCGCATCACATCTTTGATATTCACGCCGTGACGCTTGGCAATGCTCGATAGCGAATCGCCTTTACGTACCTGATAAGTGATGCTGCCACCGTTGATGCTGGTATTGCTGACGCTGTTATCCGCCACTTGCAGTGTTTGCCCAACTTTTAACGCGCCTGCTGAGCGCAAATTGTTCCAACGCTGTAAATCACGGGTTTTCACATTCAGCCGGGTTGCAATGCTGGACAAGCTGTCGCCGGAGCGAACCTTGTACGCTTTTGCACCTGACGGAGTGTTGCTGGCCAGTTTCGTCTCCTGAACTGCGGCAATATCACCATCAGCCAGAGAGTCTTTTAACTGGTTGGCATGCGCCTTCGGCAGCACAATGTAATGCGGGCCATTCGGCGCCGTTACACCCTGCTTGTAGCCAGTGTTAAACGATTTCAGCTTCGTCAGGGACATCCCGGCCATTTCAGCGGCCTGGGTCAACTGCATCTGCTGGCCGACTTCAACACGCGCCAGGGCACGGTCTTCACTCGGTTTCGGCAGGCTGATACCGTATTTTTTGCTGTGCTTTAAAATATCGCTCAGCGCTAACATCTTAGGCACGTAAATTGACGTTTCACGAGGAAGCGCCAGCGCCCAGAAGTCAGTCGATCGACCTTTCGCTTTATTGGCTTTCACCGCTTGCATCACGCGGCCTTCACCACTGTTATATGCGGCAATGGTCAGTAACCAGTCACCACCAAACATTTTGTTCAGGCGTTGCATCATATCAAGCGCAGCAGTCGTCGAAGCCACAACATCGCGGCGTCCGTCATACCACTGGTTTTGTTTCAAACCATAGTTGCGACCCGTCTGTGGCACGATCTGCCACAACCCAGCAGCGTTAGCTGATGAGGTTGCTTTTGGGTCAAAAGCGCTCTCCACTATGGGTAGCAGTACCAGTTCCATCGGCATATTACGTTTCTTAATCTGCTCGGTGATCCAGTACATGTACGGCTCTGCCCGTAATGTTACATCGTGGAGATAGCTCTTATTTTTTAAATATTTAACTCTTTGCTCGCGGATCCGGGGATTATCCGGAACCTTCATCTTCAGCTCGTCGCCTATGAAGTTCCACAGATTTTGTTGGGAGAGGGTGTCGTTTCCATCCAACCATCCCCCAGAGGCCGCTCGGCCATCATCTGTGTACTGTCCTGCTTCACTTTGACTTGCCGAAGACAAACTCTGTGCATGTTGCTCGGGTACCTTCACGCCCTGCCTGGACGCCTGGCAACCTGTGAGCAACATGGAGGCGATTATTAGGATCGCGTTTGCCTTCATGTGTGTGTCATAGTTGCTTAAAAGACGAGCGATAATACTTTGCTTCGAAAAAAAACACAACCTTTGGGGTTAGAAGGTGTCCTTGAGTGCCCTTAAATAGGCGAAAACCTGCGAGCCTGTCCTTAATGCATCGTTAAGGTTTAATTTGTTTTGTAAATCAATATCATCGCAACGTAAAAAGACATTAATTTTACGCTCAAGACCCAGCGTTGATGGCAGGGAAGATTGTCCCTTTTCCCGCATTTGTTGCACTTTGTGCTCATGAGAATGAATAGCCTGATCCTCCGGTAAAATGGCACGCGCAAACTTAAGATTTGAGAGAGTGTACTCGTGCGCCGCGCAGACTAATGTTTCGTCAGGCAGCGTCGCTAACCGTTGAAACGACTGGTACATTTGCTCCGGCGTTCCTTCGAACAGACGGCCACATCCGGCGGAAAACATCGTGTCTCCGCAAAAAAGATAAGGCGCGCTATAGTATGAAATGTGACCAAGTGTGTGGCCGGGCGTAGCAAAGATCTGCCATTCCAGACCGCCAATTACCAATTTATCGCCGTTTTTAAGACTAATCTGACTAAACTTGTTCTCAGTTTCGTGAGGTCCGTACACTTTTACACCCGGAAAATGGCTGGAAATTTCGTTTACGCCACCCACATGGTCGTGATGATGATGTGTTAAGAGGATCGCTGTTGGCGTTAAATTCGCCTTTTTCAGAGCGGCTAAAACAGGCGCCGCTTCACCGGGGTCCACAATCAGGCAATGGCCTTTCTGGTCATCGAGCATCCAAATGTAATTGTCCTGCAGGGCAGGAATACTGATAAGATTCATGGCAACCTCTCTTTGGCAACTGCTTGAAAGAAGATAATAAAATATGCGACCAGCCCGCGCCCGTAAGACCATTGTTGCACCGGCATCCTGGGAAGATATTCCCTGTGGGGACTATTACCGTGCCGCGCTTGAGCAACAACTGCAACCCTGGTGGGGAAAACTCTACGGTTTTCATCTGCTGAAAATCGGCGCATTAAGTGCCGAAATCAACGCAGAAGCCTGTCCTATCTCACATCAGGTTAACTTTGCACCCGAAGGCGAAGGGCTGCACGTCAGGGGCGATCCTTACTATTTACCGTTTGCGGCGAAATCGGTCGATGCCTGCCTGCTAAGCCATACGCTGGCGTATGCCGATGACCCGCACCGCATCCTGCGTGAAGTCGATCGCGTGCTGATTGATGATGGCTGGATGGTGCTGAGCAGCTTTAACCCGCTGAGTCTGTTAGGTATCGGGAAACTGATGCCGTTCTTTCGTAAACGGCAACCCTACAGCAGCCGTCTGTTTACGCAGATGCGGCTGTTAGACTGGCTGTCTTTGCTCAATTATGAAGTGATGGTTCACCGGCGTTTTCATGTGCTGCCGTGGAAAAAGAATGGCGGCAAATTACTGAGCACGCATCTGCCCGCGCTGGGCTGCATGACGTTAATTATCGCCCGTAAACGCACGTTCCCGCTGACGCCAACGGCGAAAAAAGTTCACGCGCAGAAACAGAAAATACAGCAGGCCGTCGGGGCGACAAAAAGCTATCGGGAAGAGCATCGGGACTGAGTGTACCCGATGCGCGGCCGTTTAACTCTCCGCCTGATAACCCACATCTTCCAGCGTCGGATTGCCCGCCGCTTCTTTTGCCAGCACGTCGCAGCGTTCGTTCTCAGGATGACCTGCGTGGCCTTTTACCCACATCCAGTTCAACTGGTGAGTCTGAATTGCGGCATCAAGACGCTTCCATAAATCGACGTTTTTCACCGGTTTTTTATCTGCGGTTTTCCAGCCGCGTTTTTTCCAGTTGTGGATCCAGGTGGTAATTCCCTGGCGCACATACTGGCTGTCGGTGCTTAACGTGACTTCGCACGGTGTGGAAAGGGCTTCGAGCGCAACAATGGCCGCCATCATTTCCATGCGGTTATTCGTGGTCAGGCGGAAACCCGCGCTGAACTCTTTTTCGTGTTGTTTATAGCGTAAAATTGCACCGAAACCGCCGGGGCCGGGGTTGCCGAGGCAGGAGCCGTCGGTGAAAATTTCTACCTGTTTGGTCATCTCTGGCAGGCTCTTTCATCAAATATAAAAACCAAGTCTGACATAAACCGTCCTGCCGGGCACAGTAATTTCTTGGGGTGCAACTGTCTGAAAGAGGGGCGATGAGGGGCTTTTGCAACAGGATATCTGGGCATTCATCACTCTTTAGGCTGGAGAGCGCTGTCTTTTGCAATATAATAGGAAAAGGCAGAGTGGCAGTTCAAAACTCTGAGTGAGTTCCGTCTTTCATGGTTTTTTCACTGCAAATTTTTCAATGCTTTAAGGATGTCTGATGAGAAATGTAACGGTTTCTGCAACACAAATGAGCTGCAGCTGGGATTTGGAAAAGAATATTGTTAATGCCGAAAAACTGGTTCGCGAGGCACATTCCAAGGGCGCGCAAGTCATTCTGATTCAGGAACTTTTTGCCGCACCGTACTTCTGTATCGATCAGAGCCCGGAACACTACGGCCTGGCGCAGGAGCTGGCCAACAGCCCGCTCATCCGTCATTTCTCAGCACTCGCAAAAGAACTCGAAGTGGTGCTGCCGCTGAGTTTCTTCGAGAAGTGCAACAACGCCTATTACAACTCGCTGGTCATGATTGACGCTGACGGCAGTGTGCTGGATGTTTATCGCAAAACGCACATTCCAAACGGCCCGGCCTATCAGGAAAAACAATTCTTCATTCCTGGCGATACCGGTTTCAAAGTCTGGAATACCCGTTATGCGAAAATTGGCGTGGGGATTTGCTGGGATCAGTGGTTCCCGGAAACCGCGCGTTGCCTGGCATTGCAGGGTGCAGAAATCATCTTCTACCCGACGGCGATTGGTTCAGAGCCAGCGTATCCGGAAATTGACAGCCAGCCGCACTGGACCCGTGTTCAGCAAGGCCACGCGGCGGCAAACCTGGTGCCGGTGATCGCGTCGAACCGCATCGGTACGGAAAAAAGTAAATTCATTCCTGATTATGAAATGACCTTCTACGGTTCTTCATTCATTGCCGATCAGACCGGAGAACTGGTTGCTCAGGCCGGTAAAACCGAAGAAACCGTGCTGGTACACACTTTTGATTTAGATGCGATAGCTGCTCAGCGTGCTTCATGGGGCCTGTTCCGCGACCGTCGCCCGGAAATGTACGGTGCGATTGCCACCTCAGACGGTTCAACGAGGAAATAACTGATGTCCTCTCTTCCTGTCTCACCCCTGCGTGAAGGTTTTGCGATGCCTGCCGAGTGGGCCGCACAGCAAGCGGTATGGATGATCTGGCCTTATCGAACAGATAACTGGCGCTCGAACGGGCGCCCGGCGCAACTGGCTTTTGCCCATGTAGCTGCGGCTATCGCGACCAAAACACCGGTGTTTATGGCGGTTCCCGCTGCCGAAATGGATAACGCCCGTGACGTCATGCCAGCACAAATTACGCTGGTGGAAATAGAAAGCGATGATGCATGGATGCGCGATACCGGCCCGACCATTGTGGTCAACCCGCAGGGCGGGCGTCTGGCCATTGACTGGACGTTTAATGCCTGGGGAGGCTTCCACGGCGGCCTCTACACCAGTTGGGAGCGCGACCAGCGGGTGGCCCGTCAGGTGGCTGACTATCACCATATACCGTATGTTTCGACGGATCTGGTGCTTGAAGGGGGGTCTATCCACGTTGACGGGGAAGGGACCTTACTGACCACGGCCGAATGCCTGCTCAACCCGAACCGTAACCCGGACCTGTCTAAGGAAGAGATCGAGGCGGCGTTGCGGGAATATCTCGGCGTTAAGCAATTTATCTGGCTTGAAGATGGCGTGTTTAACGATGAAACTGACGGCCATATTGACAATATGTGTTGCTTCGTTCGTCCGGGAGAAGTGGCATTACACTGGACTGACGACCGGTCAGATCCACAATATGCGCGGTCCGCTGCGGCATTAAAGGTGCTGGAAGCGTCAAAAGATGCACAAGGGCGTAGCCTGAAAATCTGGAAGATGCCTTCCCCTCCGGTTATGCATGCCACTGCGGAAGAGGCGATTGGCGTATTGCCGGGCACTGCGATTGAGCGTCATGAAGGCAACCGTCTGGCGGCCTCTTACGTCAATTACCTGATCAGCAATAAACACATTATCTTCCCGTTGCTGGATCCTGAAACCGATAATCAGGCTGAAGCGCTGTTTGGCGAGATGTATCCTGATTACGAGATAACCGGTATTCCGGCTCGCGAAATTCTTCTGGGCGGCGGCAATATCCACTGCATTACCCAGCAGATCCCCGCGTAATTAAACGGTTAGCGGTGCAACAACGTGCCGCTAACCGTTCTTCATCGTTACAGTCTGTGCGCCATTGAATGACTTAATCGCCTGCCTGATGATACCCTGAGCACAATTTCGCATGCATCCGTTACAGTGGGTAATGAGCCATGGATTTACACAACACATCTAACAGGATCGTCGTTCTCGATACCGAAACCACCGGTATGAATAAGCTCGGCGTTCACTATGAAGGACACCGGATTATTGAGATCGGTGCCGTTGAGGTGATCAACCGTCGCCTGACCGGCCGCAATTTCCATGTCTACCTCAAGCCCGATCGTCTGGTCGATCCCGAAGCGTTCGGCGTTCACGGTATCAGTGACGAATTCCTGGCCGATAAACCCACGTTTGCTGAAATCGCCGACGATTTTATCGAATACATTCGCGGTGCAGAATTAGTCATTCATAACGCAACGTTCGACATCGGTTTTATGGATTACGAGTTCGACATGCTCGGCCGTAATCTGCCGAAAACCGAAACCTTCTGCAAAATCACCGACAGCCTGGCGATGGCGCGTAAGCTGTTTCCCGGCAAGCGTAACAACCTCGATGCGCTGAGCGATCGCTACCTGATCGACAACAGCAAACGAACGCTGCACGGCGCATTGCTTGACTCCGAAATTCTTTCAGAAGTTTATCTGATGATGACCGGCGGGCAGACCAGTATCAAATTCACCCATGAAGGTGAACAAAATACCGGGGCTGACGGGTTGGGGATCCAGCGCGTGGCGCGCCCTGCCTCCGGGCTGAAAGTCATTACGGCTTCAGAACAGGAGCTGGCGTGGCATGAAGAACGGCTAGATTTGGTGGTGAAAAAGGGCGGTAGCTGTTTATGGCGCTCGTGACGCGCGTTTTCTGCGATTTGTATTGAAAATATCCGCAGTGTGGAAAAACTGTGCAGTCGGTAGGAAATATCAGGAAAAGCATTGACGTAATGGCGGGCATTCCTTAATATCCGCCTCGTTCTTAACCAGAACAAAACGCGGAGCGGTAGTTCAGTTGGTTAGAATACCTGCCTGTCACGCAGGGGGTCGCGGGTTCGAGCCCCGTCCGTTCCGCCACTATTCAGAAGCCCTGAGTGAGAAATCACTCAGGGCTTCGTCGTTTCAGCCTTCCTGGCTATTTTTCTTCCTGTGGTAATGCGTTATTCCACTTCTGTTTTCATATAGCCCATCGCGTTACTTGCTGCGCGGTCATGACGGGCGATATAGCGATAAAAACCGCCTGCCAGAAATGCTCCGATGAACCAGCTGAAATTCGCCACCTGATGCAGGTCTGGCGTAAAGCTAATAACCAGACCAATCAGCACCGCAGGCACCAGCGCCGCGATAGCTTTCGGGTTGAACCCGTTGCGATACCAGTATCGGCCGGAAGGAGAGGCGTTAAACAGCGCATCGACATCCATATGACCGCGTTTGATCAGGTAATAATCCGCCAGCAGAATGCCGAACAGTGGCCCGATGAATGCCCCGAGAACGTCGAGCGTGTAGTGGATCAGCTCCGGTGACTGGAACAGGTTCCACGGTGTCAGCAAAACAGAGCCGACGGCGGCAATCATCCCGCCGGTGCGGAAACTGATTTTCTGTGGTGAACAGTTAGAGAAGTCGAATGCCGGTGACACGAAGTTCGCCACAATATTGATACCAATCGTCGCGATGATCATCGTCAGCAAACCGAGCGCGACCGCGACGCTGTTACCCACACGGCTGACGGTTTCAATCGGGTCAGTAATCATCTGGCCAAACAGGGATTGTGTACCGGATACGATAACAACGGTGACAATCGAGAACAGCAGGAAGTTAAACGGCAGGCCCCAGCGGTTGCCCCGACGGATTTCACCCATGCTTTTACCGTAGCGTGAGAAGTCACCGAAGTTCAGCAGCGGACCGGAGAAGTAAGAGACGACCAGCGCCGTGGCGGTCAGCATTTCCCAGCCCTGCTGGCCGACGGTCAGCGTTTTTGTCGACAGCGTGAAAGAGATATTGCTCAGCCCGGTTTTATACAAAATCCATCCGGCCAGCATCAGCATCACGACATAAACCGCAGGGCCCGCAACGTCGATAAACCGTTTGATGGCGCTCATCCCATGCCAGAACACCATCGCCTGCAACACCCACATGATGCCGAAACAAATCCAGCCCAGCGCAGATAAACCCAGCCAGTGCGGCACGGTCAGCGGCGTCAGGGACGGGAAGAATTTCAGCAACACCAGCATCAGTGCGCTGGCCGCCAGATAGGTCTGAATGCCATACCACGCAAACGCGATCAGCCCGCGGATCACCGCCGGAATGTTCGCGCCAAAGACACCAAATGCCTGACGGCAAATCACCGCGTAGGGCACGCCCGCTTGCTGGCTTGGCTTTGCCACCAGATTCGCGCAAATCTGCACAATACAAATCCCGCACAGCAAACACAGCAAAACCTGCCAGCTGGTCAGGCCGAGTGTGAAGAAACTCGCTGCGACCACATAGCCGCCCATGCTGTGTACATCGGACATCCAGAAAGAAAATATGTTGTACCAGCTCCAGTTTTGGTCGCGGGTGGGAGCTAAATCATCGTTACACAGCCGCGGGCTGTAATAAGGTTTGATGATACCGGCGCTCCGCTCAGCGGGTGCCGTGGCGGAGGTGATTTCCTGATTTGGCATAAATCGTGCTCCTGTCATAAACAACATGTAAAAGTCGGAAGCCGGATACCGGCTGCCCAAAGGTAAAAAGCAGTCACGGGAACACTGCATGAATCAGGCCAAATTTCACTTCTTGTATACAAAAAATAGTTTTCAGGTATACGATTAATAAACAAAACGGTATACGGAGTAACAGCAATGATCAGTTGGAGCGGGCTGAATACGGCCTATTTTACCGAGGATAAGGACGACCACATTTATAACGCGCTGGTGAGATCTATCGTTGAGCACCAGCTTTTGCCCGGCAGCAAATTACCGGAGGAAGCGCTGGCGGAAGTGTTTTCTGTCAGCCGGACGGGCATCCGCCGGGTGCTGCAGCGCCTTGCCGCAGTGCAACTGGTCACGTTATTGCCCAAACGTGGTGCGCACGTCACCACGCCGGATGAGGAAGAATCCCGCGATGTTTTCGCGACCCGCAAAATTCTGGAGTGCGCTAATCTGCCGCTGGTGATTGCCCGTTGTCAGTCCACACACCTGGCGGCGCTAAAGCAGCTTGTGCAGGAAGAAAAGCGTGCCCACGATGAACGTGACGGTGCCGCCGCCATCCGCCTTTCTGCCGCTTTTCATGTCCAGCTTCAGGCGATTTCCGGTAATAAAGTGCTGGCCGAGTCGGTCTCCCAGCTGACGTTGCGATCTTCACTGGCGATTGCCGCCTGGGGCGCTCCGTGGCAGCAGGGGTGCCGTTGCCATGATCATGACGATCTTATCGGCCTTCTGAAAAAGCGTGATGTTGCCGGCCTGACCAGCAGCATGGCGCATCATTTTGACAACATCGTTGCCAGCCTGCGTTTCGAGCAGAACAACGGACAGGTACCGGATTTTGCGCAAATTTTTGCCGCTCAGGCGGTCATCACCGGTAAGGAGCCTGGCTGATGGCAAATCCGCTCTGTATACAACTGATCAACCCAAACACCAGCGTGGCGATGACGGAAGTGATGGCGCAAACTGCGCGCTCTGTCGCGGCTGCGGAGACACAAATCGTGGCGGTTTGTCCGCAGGAGGGAGCACCGTCGATTGAAGGGCATTTCGACGAGGCGATTGCCACACTTGGCGTTTTGCAGCAGGTGAAAGCCGGGCGCGAAGCTGGCGTAGATGGCCATATCATTGCCTGCTTTGGCGATCCGGGTTTACTGGCCGCCCGTGAACTGGCGCGTGCGCCGGTTATCGGCATTGCTGAAGCGGCCATGCATCTTGCCACGATGCTGGCAACACGTTTCTCCATTGTCACCACTTTGCCAAGAACTCTCACCATCGCCCGCCATTTACTGCATCAGTACGGTTTCGAACGCCATTGCGCGGCGCTGCATGCGATCGATCTTCCGGTGCTTTCACTGGAGGACGGCAGCGGGCTGGCGCAGCAGAAAGTACGTGAACAATGCATCGCCGTGAAAAAATATGACGGCAGCGGGGCGATTGTGCTCGGTTGTGGCGGTATGGCCGATCTGGCTCAGGAACTGACGCGGGAACTGAATATTCCGGTGATCGACGGGGTCAGTGCCGCGGTCAAAATGATCGAGTCACTGGCCGCGCTTCGGCTGACCACCAGTAAACACGGTGATCTGGATTATCCGCTGGAAAAACCTTTGTCTGGTCATTTTGCCGGGCTGAATCTGAGAGATAACTATGTCTGATTTTGAATACGGTTTTACTGAAAATTACCCGCGCGACCTGATTGGCTATGCCGGGCGCCCGCCACACGCAAACTGGCCGGGGAATGCCCGGATCGCGGTGCAGTTCGTCCTCAACTATGAAGAGGGCGCGGAAAATAACGTCCTGCACGGCGACGCCGGCTCGGAGCAATTTCTGTCGGATATTATCGGCGCAGCCAGTTTCCCCGATCGTCATATGTCAATGGATTCGCTGTATGAATACGGCTCACGCGCCGGTTTCTGGCGGATCCACAATGAATTTCAGAAGCGTGGCCTGCCCCTGACCGTGTTCGGTGTTGCAATGGCGCTGGCGCGCAATCCTGAAATTGTCAGTGCGATTAAAGCGGCGGATTACGACGTGGTCAGCCACGGCTGGCGCTGGATCCACTATCAGAACATGAGCAAAGCCGAAGAAGCGGAGCACATGGCAAAAGCCATCACCGTACTGCGTGGTCTGTTTGGCAAAGCACCACTCGGTTGGTACACCGGACGCGATAGCCCGAACACCCGCCAGCTGGTTGCTGAATCAGGGGGGTTCCAGTACGACAGCGATTATTACGGCGACGATTTGCCTTTCTGGACGCCGGTCAGGTTGGAAAACGGTGAAATTAAACAGCACCTGGTGATCCCGTATACGCTGGAAACTAACGACATGCGGTTCGCCTCGCCACAGGGCTTTAACACCGGCGAGCAGTTTTACACTTATCTGAAAGACACGTTCGACGTGCTGTATGAGGAGGGGGAAACCTCGCCTAAAATGATGTCGATCGGGATGCATTGCCGGATCCTCGGCCGGCCGGGGCGGTTCCGGGCGTTGCAGAGATTTCTCGATTATGTGGAGTCACATGACAGGGTCTGGATATGTAAACGGCAGGAGATCGCGGATCATTGGGGGAGAGAGCATCCGGCTTCGGCTTCGGCTCCGTTAGCGGTAGCGGCTAAAGGATAAGTCAAGACCTTGGGTTGCCACCCAAACCGGCCTCAAGAGGCGCCTGTCGCCGCGCCTCTTGAGAATCTCCGGCTCTTTAAAACACGTGCTGTGCAGACGGGCTATGTTGCAGTCGCTTATGCTATTGCCGCAAAATCCCGCCGCTGCGCGGTTCCCTTCGCTCGGGTTACAACCCGCGCAAACAGACGCGCGGTTTTTCACCTCTCGCTATGGCATGATTTTTGAACGCGGCCAGGTGCTTTTTAGGTCACAACTTCACCGTCTCGGATCATTTCAGAAAACCAAATAGGTAGTGCAAGTTTTCTGGTTTTTTTAAAAATGGTGAGATGGCGCGCTCAAAATCCAGCTGAACGGAGCGGCTTCGAGACCAGAGGCTCGAAGACCGAGTGAAGGCAGCACGAAGTGCCTGGATTTGCGTCACACGCTTGCGTTACAGGACATGTCCGTCGACCCAGCGGCAGCGCGGAGTAAAAAGGCGTGGAGGAATCCAAAGGAGGAAAAGCACTTTCCTCCTTTGGTCGGTTTCGGCACTGAAAGTTAAGCGGTCACCGCATTTGAAAAACCGAAATTTTCCCCAATCGAATAGCGAGCAGTTAGTGCACGTGATAAACCGAAATGTTCACCTTTCAATTCTGAAAGAACCGTTTCCTCAGCTTTTCAAAGCTGAACCGCCCATGATTCGGTCAAATCATCACACTGACATGCGCTGCCACGATCTTCCAGCCGCTGGCCATTTTCACCCAGGTCTGCTGCTGGCGGCCAATACGGTCACTGCCTTCACGACGAAACTCCGTGCTGGCGACCGCCATGTCGTCGCCAAACGTGGTGATGGTGGTATTCACCAGTTCACGATCCAACCCTTGTGGCGATCGCGCGGAGCGGAACGCGCGGATGGCTTCAATGCCGTAAAGATTTTCGCCCGCACCGTAGCGTACGGTGCGCGGGTCATGCCAGAACAGCTCGTCGAGTACGACAGTATCGTTAGTGATCAACGCCTGCTCGTAGCGATAAAATGCCGCATTCATTTCGGCAAGGATCGCCGGGCGGTCAATATGTTCAGTTTTCATGATTACTCTCTTTACTCTTTCATTTCACCCTGGAAAACGGTAATCCAAACCCGTCATATATCGGGCTCACACTACCGGAGAACTGCAAACATTCACGATGCCCTGCTGCTCAAGCGCCCAGGCGGCACGCAGGCACAGGTCTTCACGCCACGGTGGCGCAATCAGTTGTAATCCTATCGGCAGGCCGGTTGTCGTCGTTACCGGAACGGTGACTACCGGCAGGCCAAGGAACGAAATCGGTTGAGTCAGCATACCCATGCTGGCGCGGGTCGGCAGATCCTGTCCGTTGATATGAATGGTTTCCTGACCGATTAGCGTTGCCGTACAGGGGGTGGCAGGGGCGATCAGGATGTCCCAATGATCGAATAAGGGCAAGATTTGCTGCTGAAATTGCTGACGAAAGCGCTGTGCCTGCACATACCATGCTGCCGGAATCATCGCACCGGCCAGCAAACGCTCGCGTGAAAGTGGCTCGAACTGTTCCGGGATACTACGCAGCTTGGGCAGGTACTGGTTCCCGCCTTCTGAGGCACTGATGATGAACGCAGCGGAACGTGCCAGTTCTGCCTGCGGCATTTCAATTTCTTCCTGAGCTTCCAGCGCCCTGGCGATTTGCCGGACGGCAGTCTTAGCGTTGTCATCGCACCAGGCCGAAAAATATCCACCGAGCACAGCGGATCGCAAGCCTTGCTGGCCACGTCTGAGCTGAGAGAATGTCTCGGTATTGGGTTTGTCGGCCTGGAAATGATCCTGCGGATCGGTGCCCTGAATGGCGTCATAAACCTGCGACAGATCTTCGCTGCACCGCGCCATCGGGCCAAGGTGATCAAGACTGGCAACAAATGGCTGGCTACCCCGGCGGGAGATCCGGCCGAAAGTGGGTTTCAGACCGAGGATCCCACTTAATGAAGAAGGCACGCGGATCGAACCGTTGGTGTCACTGCCGAGTGTGAAATGCACCAGGCCTGCGGCGACCGCCGCCGCTGAGCCGCCGGAAGATCCGCCTGCAACGCGCGCCAGATCACGCGGATTACGCGTTGCGCCATAGTGGCTGTTTTCGGTGGTGAATCCGTAGGCGTAAGCATCCATATTTAGCATGCCGGAGAGCATGGCACCCTGTGAGGCCAGACGTGAAACTGTCCATGCGTCAGCGCGTGCTGCGGCATTGCTGCTGTTGAGGCTGGCACCTGCCAGCGTCACTTCACCGGCGACATCCAGCAGATTTTTCACCGCATAAGGGATCCCCGCCAGCGGCGGTAATGCATCTCCACTGGCGCGGGTTTTATCTACTTTAGCGGCTTCGCTCAGCATGCGTTCGCGGGTGATATGTGTATAAGCGTTGATGGCCGGGTTCGCCTGTTCAACGGCATCGAGAGTGGTAGTCGCGATTTCAGTGGCAGAGATTTCACCCTCTGTAATCGCCTGGTGCAGCTGGTTAATCGTGAAGCTATCAAACGATTTCATGCTCTGTACACCCCGGCGATTTCCAGACGCGGGTCGAGCGGTAAATCCATCAGCGGTTGTGCCATCTGTGCGATGCGGCCGAACTGCACCAGCAGTTCCTGACGGCGTGCATCGTCGAGTTCCAGCGCCAGAACGGACTCCATCTGGCTGATGTAGGCGGCCCAGTCTGTGGCCGCAGGGGTATTTTTCATGATCAGTTCCTCAGTTTAAAAGCCGGCCGCGCTGCCGTTGCTGCGCGGGTCGGAAGCGCCTTCAAGCATGCCGTTGGTGTGGCGCACAATGGCGCCCGCATGGCCGACGGCTTCGCTGAAATCCGGCAACAGTTCGACGTCGTGACCGCGCTGACGCAACCCCGCCAGGGTCGGATACTCGAAGCGGCCCTCCAGTTTCAGGGAATCAGAGCTTTCGCCCCAGGTTCTGCCCAGCAACCAGCGCGGGCCGCTGATCGCCTGCTGAAGCGGTTGCCCCTGTACGACGTGGCGGATAAACACCGCCGCCTGCGTTTGCGGCTGGCCGTCGCCACCCATTGAGCCGTAAACCATCGTGCGGCCATCGTATAAACGCGCGGCTGCCGGGTTCAGCGTGTGGAAAGGTTGTTTGCCCGGTGCGAGTGCCAGCAGATGACCGGCATCAAGGCTGAAAGACGCGCCGCGGTTTTGCCACAGCACGCCGCTGCCCGGAAGCACGACGCCGCTGCCAAATTCGTGATAAATGCTTTGGATAAAGGAAACCGCCAGCCCGCTGCTGTCCATCACGCCCATCCAGACGGTATCGCCAGGCCCTTTCCCTTTGCCCCAGTCGGCGGCGCTGTGCGGTTTGATGCGGGTGGCGAGGGCATCAAGATACTGCGGATCGAGTAAGTCCTGGGCATCCTGAGTCATCATGCGCGGGTCGGTGATGAAGCGGTCACGCAGGCCGAATGCCAGTTTGGTGGCTTCAACCACGCTGTGAATAGTGGCGCTTTCGTCCATGGTTTCCAGCGGCAGGCGGTCAGTCAGGCCGAGGATTGCCAGTGAAACCAGCCCCTGCGTTGGCGGGGTCAGATTGTAAATTTCGCCTTTGCTGTGTTTGAGGCGCAATGGGACACGGCGCTGCGGCTGATAGGCTGCAAGATCGGCGCGCGTCACCGGCATACCGAGCTTCTCCATGTCAGCCGCCATGTTGTCGGCCAGCTTGCCACGGTAGAAACTGTTCAGCCCGTCTTCGCACAGCATTGATAATGTGTTTGCCAGCTGCGGCTGTGTAAAACGATTTCCGGCGCGAGGGACATCGCCGTTGGGTAAAAATACGTCGGCAAACGAACGGATGTCTTCCAGTTCGTGTTGTTTGGCGCGGGTTGCGGCTTCCTGAGAGGCGGTGACAGGAATGCCGTCTGCGGCGTAGCGAATCGCATCACGCAGCAGGCGGGACAGCGGCTTTTGTTCGCCCCCAAATTCTGCGGAAACTTTCAGGGCTTCGTGCCAGCCTCCCACGGTACCCGCAACGGTCAGTGCGGCTTTCGGGCCACGGTGCGGTATATGGCTTTCACCGGCGTAAAAATCGAGCGTAGCCAGCTCTCCGGCAGCACCACTGGCGTCGATGGCAACCGGATTGCCCTGCGGTGGCACAATCAGCCAGAAGCCATCACCACCCAGCCCGTTCATGTGCGGGTAAACCACGGCGATTGTCGCGGCGGCAGCCACCATGGCTTCGATGGCATTGCCACCTTCACGCAATACTGCAAGCGCACTCTGGCTTGCCAGATGATGAGGTGTGACCGCCATGCCCAGCGGGGCGCTGTTACTGTTAATCATGCGATGTCCTTTTTTGCGACTCTTTTTATGATGCCCGCGCGTGCAGGGGGAAATACGCGCAGGGATAAAGTTAAGCAAGAGGTGTTCCACATCGGCGGGATCGCCCCGCGTTCATTTATAATTTCGCTTGCATTGGCAAGCATAGTGCATGGTATGTTCCGCTGATTCACTGAAACTTACGTTACAAGGGCCAGGCATGAAACAGATTGATGAGCGTCTGCGTGACCATTACGCAGAGCTGACACCGCAGGAACAGCGGGTGGCGGATTTTATTTTCGCCAGCATCGATGACCTGATGAGTTACAACAGCGCCGAGCTGGCGCGGCTTAGCGGGGTCTCAAAGGCTACAGTCAGCCGCCTGTTTAAACGACTGGGCTACCCGAGTTATCGGGACATGCGCGACGAAATGCGTACATTGCGCCAGAGCGGAATGCCGCTGACCGACAGTCGTGATGCGGTTCAGGGTAACACCTTGTTATCGCGGCACTATAAACAGGAAATGGCGAATCTGACGCAGTGGATTAACCAGATTGACGGCGCAGCGTTTGGTGAGCTTACCGCAGCACTCAGCCAGGCGCGGCAGATTCGTTTGCTGGGGTTTCGCAACAGTTATCCGGTGGCGCTGCACCTGCGTCAGCAGCTGATTCAGGTGCGTTCCGGCGTGATGATGATGCCGCAGCCGGGGCAGACGCTGGCGGAAGAGCTGGTGGATCTCACCGCGCAGGATGTGGTGATTTTTGTGGCGTTCCGTCGCAGGCCGCGGATGGCGAAGGCGATTCTCACGCAATTACAGACAATTGGTGTGCCGGTGCTCCTGATTTGCGAACCGCAGGCGCAGACGCTGATCCCGCTGGCGGCGTGGCATCTGGCGGCACCGCTCGACAGCGTGTCGGCGTTCGACAGCTATTCTTCCGCGATGAGCCTGGCGAATTTGCTCAGTAATGCGCTGCTGCACGATATGCTGGCGTCAGGCCGCCAAAGAATTCATCAGATCAGTGATTTGTACAACGAACTCGACGAACTGGAACAGCGCTGATTCCCGCTTTGCGAACAAAACAGGCGCTTTTTTGGTGCCTGAGCACAATAATGGTGCAATTTATTTTCTCCCGCTCCACTGATTTGCCCTGCTTCAGGGCAAGAAATCCCTTCCTGTTTTTCTGGTTTTTTGCCTAATTCCTTGTCATGACGTGACTTTGCGCACAATTTTTTCGGCGTACTGTTTTTGGCACATTCGTTGCAGAGTTCTAAATATAAGAATCTATCGTTCCAAAAACCTTTCACCGGAGATAATCTATGAACATGAACAAACGGCTGTTGGCGTGGGCAGGTGCTGCAATGCTGGTACTTCAGGCATCCAGTGTGATGGCCGATCAGTTACAGGATATTCAGAAGCGCGGCGTGCTGCGTGTGGCGGTTCCTCAGGATTTCCCGCCGTTTGGTTCAGTGAGCAAGGATTTGCAGCCAGAAGGTTATGACATCGATATGGCGCATTATCTGGCCGATAAGATGAAACTTAAGTTGCAACTGGTGCCGGTGACCAGCGCCAACCGCGTGCCTTACCTGCAAACCGACAAAGTGGATCTGGTGATTTCCAGCCTTGGCAAAAACGCCGAGCGCGAAAAGGTGATTGATTTCAGCAACGCTTACGCACCGTTCTTCCTCGGCGTATTTGGCGCGAAGGGCGACAAGCTGGCGGATCTGAAAGAGCTGTCGGGTAAAACCATCGGTGTGACCCGTGGCGCGGTGGAAGATCTGGCGCTGACCGATGTGGCACCGAAAGATGCCAAAATTCAGCGTTACGAAGACAACAACACCACGCTGTCGGCGTACCTGTCCGGCCAGGTGGAATATATCGCGACCGGAAATCTGGTGGTCGCCGCGATTGCCCGTATGAACCCGGAAAAAGCGCCGGTTTCTAAGGTAATGCTGAAAGATTCGCCGTGCTACGTTGGCCTGCGTAAGGACGAACCGGCGCTGAAAGACAAAGTGAATGAACTGATTGCCGAAGGTATCAAAGATAAAACGTTGAACACGCTGTCTGAAAAATGGATGAAGGCACCGCTGCCTGCGTCCATCGGCGCGTAACAGGTTGATTGACGGAGATCTTTCATGACCTATCAGCTTAACTTTAGCGCGCTGTGGCCTTATATGCCGGAACTGCTGGCCGGTTTATGGACCACCATTGAGCTGACGGTAATGGCAACGGTTGGCGGCATCGCGATTGGTATTTGCGGTGCCGCCATCCGCTGCGGCAGCAACAAAACCCTGCGGACGGTCTGGGGCGTGTATGTCGAAGCCATCCGCAATACGCCGTTTGTCGTGCAGCTGTTTTTCATCGTTTTTGGTCTGCCGGGAATGGGCCTGAAGATGACCGCCGGGGAAGCGGCGCTGCTGGCGATGCTGATTAACCTCGGCGCGTACAGCACCGAAATTATCCGCGCGGGCATTCAGGTGACGCCGAAAGGCCAGTGGGAAGCGGGGCGCGTGCTGGGATTAACCCGCAGCCAGACGTTTCTGCGCATTGTCCTTCCGCCGTCGCTGAAACGTATTTATCCGTCGCTGGTCAGCCAGTGCATTATCGTGATGCTCGGGTCTTCTGTGGTTTCGCAGGTGTCCTATGAAGAACTGACGTTTGCGGCGAACCTGATTCAGTCGCGCACGTTCCTCAGTTTTGAAGTGTATCTGGTCACCACGTTGTTCTATCTGTTGCTGTCAGTCGCGATGCGTCAGTTATTGCTGCTGGCCGGACGCCGCTTCTTTGGGAGTGCAAACTGATGATGACGTTCACCGACTGGGACATTGTGCGCAACCTGCTGCTGGCGGCGCGCTGGACCTTACTGCTTTCGCTGGTGGCGTTCGTTGGCGGTACGCTGGTGACGCTGCCGCTGTTGCTGATGCGCCTGACGAAACGCCGCTGGTTAACGCGTTTTGTCCGTCTTTATTCCGAGCTCTTTCAGGGTACGCCGCTGCTGATGCAGTTGTTTCTGGCGTTCTTTGGTCTGGGCCTGTTTGGTATTAACGTCAGCCCGTGGACAGCTGCCTCCCTGGCGCTGACGCTTTACACCAGTGCCTATCTGGTCGATATCTGGAGCGGCAGTATTGCGGCGCTGCCAAAAGGCCAGTGGGAAGCTTCACGCTGCCTCGGCCTGAATTTCGGCCAGACGTTATGGCGCGTGATCACCCCGCAGGCGTTGCGGATTGCGATTGCACCGACTGTCGGGTTTTCCGTTCAGGTGGTCAAAGGCACGGCGCTGGCGTCGATTATCGGTTTTGTCGAACTGACCAAAGCCGGAACGATGCTCAACAATGTGACGTATGAGCCGTTCAAAGTGTTTGGATTAGTGGCGCTGGGCTACTTCCTGATGTGCTATCCGCTGTCGCGTTACAGCCAGCATTTAGAAAAATCATTGCGTGGAGAGAAACAGTAATGCCACTGATCACTATCAATCAGGTTCAGAAATTTTACGGCCAGAACCACGTGCTGAAAGGCGTGGATCTGGACATCGACAGCGGTGAAGTGATTTCCATCATAGGCCGCAGCGGCTCCGGCAAAAGTACGCTTTTGCGCTGCATGAACGGGCTGGAAGGCTATCAGGAAGGCAGCATCAAACTTGGCGGAATGACCATTACCGACCGTGATTCTCAGGCGCGTGATATCAGCCGCTCGGTGGGGATGGTGTTCCAGAGTTTCAATCTTTTCCCGCACATGACCGCGCTGGAAAACGTCATGTTAGCGCCGCGCCGCGTGCTGAAAAAATCCGCGGCTGAATGCCGTGAGCTGGCCGCGCAGATGCTGGCGAAGGTCGGGCTGGCGGATCGCATGGATTATTACCCGTCGAATCTTTCCGGCGGCCAGCAGCAACGTGTGGCGATTGCCCGTGCGCTGGCGATGAACCCGAAAGTGTTGCTGTGCGATGAAATCACTTCTGCGCTGGATCCGGAGCTGGTGGGCGAAGTCCTGAAAGTGCTGGAGCAACTGGCGAAAGAGGGTATGACGCTGGTTCTGGTCACGCATGAAATGAATTTTGCCCGTGAAGTGGGTGACCGCGTGGTGTTTATGCATCAGGGCACCGTGTGGGAACAGGGCGAAAGCCGCGCGCTGTTTGCCAATCCGCAAACGCCGGAGTTAAAACAATTTATCGCATCCGTTCGTGGCTTAAATGAAGCCACCGCAAGTTAACATTTTAAAGGATTAACTATGTCAGGCATCCAAACACTCGGACAAATCAACCCGCCAACCCGTTTGCTGATGGGGCCGGGGCCAATCAACGCCGATCCGCGTGTACTGCGGGCGATGGCGAGCCAGCTGGTCGGGCAATATGACCCGGTGATGACCGGCTACATGAACGAAGTGATGGCGCTGTATCGCGCACTGTACAAAACCGAAAATCAGTGGACATTGCTGATTGACGGCACCTCGCGCGCCGGTATCGAAGCCGTGCTGCTTTCCGGTATCCGTCCGGGCGATAAAGTGCTGGTGCCGGTGTTTGGCCGTTTCGGGCATCTGCTGTGTGAAATCGCCCGCCGTTGTCGTGCCGAAGTCCATACGATTGAAGTGCCGTGGGGCGAAGTGTTTGATCCGCAGCAAATCGAAGACGCCATTAAATCGGTGAAACCGCGCTGGCTGCTGACCGTGCAGGGCGATACGTCCACCACCATGTTGCAGCCCCTGGAGCAACTGGGCGAAATCTGCCGCCGTCACGGCGTGCTGTTTTACTCTGATGCGACGGCGTCCTTCGGGGGCAACCCGCTGGAAACGGATGCCTGGGGTTTAGACGCGGTTTCTGCCGGTTTGCAGAAATGCCTCGGCGGCCCGTCCGGCAGTTCGCCGGTCACCATCAGCCCGCGTTTTGAAGAACAAATCCGCCGCCGTAAATGTGTCGAAGAAGGGATCCGCACCGCCGATCACGCCGACGGTGACGAAGAGATGATCTACTCCAACTATTTCGATCTGGGCATGATCATGGATTACTGGGGCCCGGAACGTCTGAACCACCATACCGAAGCCACCAGCATGCTGTTTGCTGCCCGCGAATGTGCGCGCATCATTCTGGAAGAAGGGCTGGATAACGGCATCGCCCGTCACGAATTGCACGGCGGCGCGTTGCTGGCGGGCATTCAGGGAATGGGGCTGGAAGCCTACGGCGACCTCAATCACCGCATGAATAACGTGCTTGGCGTGGTGATCCCGCAGGGCATTCACGGCGAGCAGGTGCGTCAGATGATGCTCAATGATTTCAGCATTGAGATCGGCACCTCGTTTGGTCCGCTGGCCGGGAAAATCTGGCGTATCGGCACCATGGGTTACAACGCGCGTAAAGACTGCGTATTGCAGACGCTGGTGGCACTGGAAGCGGTGCTGAACCGTCTGGGCTTTGCTTCAAAATACGGCGCGGGCGCGCAGGCCGCCTGGGATCATTACGCGGGAGGTCAGTAATGGCAGAAGCCCTCACGCTGGCCGCGGTTTCCCAAAGTGCTGCACGGGCAGCCGAACGGGTGATGGTGCGCTGCGATGCACTCGCAGCCATCAGTGAAACACCGGGACAGCTGACCCGTGTGTATCTTTCCGCTGAACATTTACAGGCTAACCGTCAGGTTGGCGAATGGATGGCGGCGGCGGGGATGCGCGTCTGGCAGGACAGCGTCGGTAATATTTGCGGGCGCTACGAAGGGCTGGATCCTTCCGCGCCTGCGCTGCTGCTCGGTTCGCATCTCGACAGCGTGCGTAACGCCGGGCGTTACGACGGCCCGCTGGGCGTACTGACGGCGCTGGAAGTGGTTTCGCATCTGCATCAGAACGGGATCCGTCTGCCGATGGCCGTGGAAATTGTCGGGTTCTGTGATGAGGAAGGCACACGTTTTGGCATCACCTTGTTGGGCAGCCGTGGCCTGACCGGCACCTGGCCTGCTGACTGGCTGGAACGTCAGGACGCGCAGGGGATCACTGTCGCGCAGGCGATGGAAAATGTCGGGCTCAGCCCGCTGACGATCGGCGCATCACGGCGCGAGGTCGGCGATTTTTGCGCGTATCTCGAACTGCATATCGAGCAGGGGCCGTGCCTGCAAACGGCCAATGTTCCGCTCGGCGTTGTCACCGCGATTAACGGCGCGCGCCGCCTGAATTGCGAATTTACCGGTCACGCGGGTCACGCCGGAACGGTGCCGATGGGGCAACGTCAGGATGCACTGACCGCCGCCGCCGAATGGACGCTGGCGATTGAAACGCTGACAACCACTACCGGACGCAATCTGGTGGCCACCGTCGGCACGCTGGAATGTTTGCCAGGCGCGGTGAATGTCATTCCGGGGCAGGTGAAACTGTCGCTCGACGTGCGCGGGCCGCGCGATGACGATTTAGGCGCGCTGCTGAAAGTCCTGCTGGCGCAAGGCCATGAGATCGCCGCCCGTCGCGGCCTGACGTTCGCCGCCGAGCAGTTTTACGGTATCAGCGCGACGGAGTGCGACGAAAGTTTGCAGCATCGCCTGAGCCAGAGCGTTTTGCATTTGCAGGGGCAGGCGATGTCGCTGCCAAGCGGCGCGGGGCACGATGCGATTGCGATGGCCGAATGCTGGCCGGTCGGCATGCTGTTTGTGCGCTGCAAAGACGGCATCAGCCATCACCCAGATGAATCTGTGACTACTGGCGATGTGGCGTATGCGGTGCAGGCGTATATCAACACGGTACTGAGTTTCAACGGGGGGCATCTGTGACGCCTGAGGAATTTAATGCGCTGTCTGAATTCGAAGCCGTAGCATTGCTCCGCCCGCTGGTGAATATTCCCGGCTGGGCGAAAAAAGTCAGCGACGGACGCCCGTATTCTTCGGTGGAACAGGCGCTGCAAAGCGCGGAAGCCGCCTGCGAAAGCTGGCAGCCCGACGACATCACCCGGGCGTTGTCCGCGCATCCGCGTATCGGCGAGCGGGTGAATGGCAGCGGTAAAGAAGCGCAGCTTTCCCGTGGCGAGCAGGCGACGCTGAATATCAGCCAGCAGGCTGTTATTGATGCGCTGCATGACGGCAATCAGCGTTACGAACAGCGTTTCGGGCGGGTTTTTCTGATCCGCGCCAAAGGCCGCAGTTCAGAGGAAATTCTCGAGAGCCTGCAACGGCGCTTGCAGAATTCACCGGATGCTGAATATCAGGAAACCGCGCAACAGCTCAAAGAAATCACGTTGTTACGCTTTAAGGAGAGTTTGCAATCATGACGTCTGTTTCTAAAACGAAAGTCACCACGCATATCCTGGATACGTCGCTCGGCCAGCCCGCAGCCGGGGTGCGCGTCTGGTTGGAAAAACTCGACGGCCAGAAAATTACGCTGATCGCTGAAACCCAAACCGACGCTGATGGCCGCGCTGCAAAACTCACGCCTGAGCCGGTGGCCTCCGGCCATTACAGGCTTTGTGCCGACATCGGCGCATATTTCGCGGCAACCGGTCGCGATACGCTTTATCACTCTGCGATTATCGACGTGGTAATTTCCGGCGAACAGGATCATTACCACCTGCCACTGTTAATCAGCCCCTATTCGTATTCGACGTACAGAGGCAGTTGATTTTACCCCATCGATAAATGCGGGTGTTTTAACCGCACACTTTGGGTCAGCGCCGCGTGGCTGACGTCATGGTCGCGGTTGCTCTGGCGAACCTGTTGCAGGAAGGCCATCAGCAGTGAATTCGGGCGCTCGCGGCGTGACATCAGTTCAGGTTGTCCCTGAACTCCCAGGAAGAATGGATGATTATCCAGTTCTATAGCCTGTGCCTGTTCCCCGCTTTCGTCATAACCTGAGATACTCAGCCCGGCGTTTTCCAGCTCCGACAGCAAAAGAGGGTTCAGATAGCGGCGCTGGTTATAACGCAGCGTAAATTCTTCGCCCATTTTACTGGCCAGCAGGCTGCCGTGACGGGTCATCACCGGATGATTGCCCAGACGAGGCTGTGCGCGATCGCTGAGTGGCAGGCCGGTTTGCAGGCTACCCAGCGTTGACGGCCCGTGCATGACGACCCGTTCCTGCCCAAGTACTCTCTGCCCCAGCGCCGTTATCATCTGATGCATTCCCTGATTAATGCCCAGCACCGGTATCTGGTTTTCCAGCGCCCAGGCGGCACTCGCCAGCTGGCTGGCCTGAAAATCATTCTGGGCCAGCGTGGCGCCCGGCAAAATGATGCCGTCGGTATCAAACAAAGTGCAGTCAAGCTGGCTGCCCTGTAACGCAGGTGTCACATAAATAACATCAATGTTCATTGCCAGTGCATCGGCGGCGTCTCCCAGTGCAGCGAGCATCGCCGGGTAGCTGTCGCGCTGTTCGGCAAAATCACCCACCAGCGCCACGCGCAGTGTTTTTCCTGCGCGCATCACCGGTTGCGAAACGGAACCAAGCGCCCAGCGGCCAAAGCCATCACGCCCCCAGCCGTTGCTGCGAATTTTGCCGGTTGCGCCGTCTTCCAGCTGGAATTTATCCTGTTTGCGCACCACGGTGAGTGACTCAATTTCAATACCTTGTTCTGTGATTTTGGCGGCCAGTTCTGCGGATAAGGGTTCGCGCAGCGGTACCACGATATCTTCCTTAAGTGCCCGATAAATCAGGGATTCAAGCCCGGACTCCGCACCCGCGCCGCGCCCGGTCAGGCGCTCTAGCCAGACCAGCCCGCTGGTCAGTACGTGTCCTTGTGCCGTAACGTGCTGGCGGGCGTTCGGATAACGTTGGGCATCATGACTGACGGGAAAGTGACACAGCGGCAAAGCGCGCAATTCAGCAACTATCGCTGCCATCGCGCCGTACAACGCAGGTTCGGGCGTGGAGTGTGCAATAAAAGTGATGGTCATCAGGGATCCTCTGTCAGATGTTTTTGCGGGGGGATTTAATGCAAGAATTGATCCATGCAGGGTGATGTTTACAAGCTTTGACAAAAAGAGCGTGACGCCCCGCAAAAGTGATGTCTGGTAACACATCACTACTACGAAACGCCACACTGTTTAGACCATAACGCGCTAATGTAGCGCCGGTTGTTCTAACTCCCCATTCACTAAGGAAGCATCATGTCAGCATCTCTTTATGGCAGTACGGCGGCACAATTTGTACGCGGTTTAAAGAATCTTTCTGCGTTACTGGAAAAAGGCGCGGTGTGGGCGCAGGAAAACGGAAAATCGGAAGACGAAGTGCTGAATACCCGTCTGGCTGAGGACATGTATCCGCTGGCACGCCAGGTGCAAATCACCAGCGATATGTCAAAAGGCGCGATTGCCCGTCTGGCCGGTATCGCCGCACCTGCGATGGAAGACAATGAAGTAACATTTGCTGATTTGCAGGAGCGTATCGCCAAAACTCTGCGTTTTATCGAAAGCGTGGATGTGCAGCAACTGGAAGGGGATGAATCCCGTGAGATCGTGGTGAAAGGCAGAAATCACGAAATGAAATTTACTGCACACAGCTACGTTACCGTATTTGCCGTGCCGAACTTCTATTTCCACGTCACGACGGCCTACAACATTTTACGCCATCTGGGCGTGAACATCGGTAAAGCGGATTTTATCGGGCAGGTTTAAGTCCGATTTTATTTAATTACCTGAATCGCTAATTAAATACCCGCCCTGAAATATATAATTCAGGGCGGTATTATGAAGTATATATTCACCAAAATTATAACCAAATGAATTCCTCTCCAAATAACTTCAGATTTATAAAATAAACCCGGTGCCATCGCTGGCACAACACCTTCCGTTTTTTTAATTCAGGTTATTTTGTCACGATGCAGTCTCTTTAATTTCGGCGTGTTTATAAAATAACGCTTCGCGAATTACTGAATCTTAATCAATACACGTAATCTAACGGAAGGAATTAATATGTGTAATTGCAACTGTAATTCATTAAAAGGTACGGCAGTTAAAGCGGGTGAAACGTATGTGACCGTCGAAGCGGCGGCCACAGCCGCGGCAGAACAGGCGCTGGTGGCCTATTGTCAGAATACGTTCAGCGTGGGTGGCGTTATGCTCGATGCCAGCGGTAATGTGCTGAATGCGATTAATAATAATGTGGTTGTCGATAATAAAACCAGTGATCCGACGGCTCACGGTGAACGTCAGTTAATTGACTGGTATTATGCGCAGATTGAAGCGGGTGTCGATATGCCACCGCCGTCTGATATTACGATTGTGACGTCGCTGGATCCGTGCTGCATGTGTACCGGTTCGATTATTACCGGAGGATTTAAAGTTATTTCTGCCGCTTTCGATACATATTCCGGTATTAACTGGGATACCAAGGCGGATTTCCCGACGCTCGCAGATGGCCTGGCCGTTGTGGCACAGAATACTTTCAGTTACCCGGCGGTTAATGGAAATAACTGTTTTACCCGCGATGCCAGTTCAGCGCCGGTGCCAGCTTTCTTCACCGACGCCGTTATGGATAATCAGACGGTGGCGCTGTGCGAAACGGCTTTCGATGCCACGCTGACGCAGGTTAAGGAAAGTATCAACACGGATTTAACGCCGGATCAGCTCAGAAATATTAAAGATTTACCGTCTGATAGCCGGATCGTGACGGCGTTAAAAGCCATTTATCCGGACGCGCTCAGCTATACCGCGCCATCCCTCGGGCAACCGGATGAAGGACTGGCGCCGTATCTCATTGCGGCCGCAAATCAGGATATTGCGCAGGGCGGCACAGGGAATGCCGTGGCGTTTCTTGACTACTTTGGCAACCTGCTGATGTGTTTGCCGGGTAACGAAAAAGCCTCGCTGATTCAGACGGCGTTTTTGCTGGTAACCCGTAATTATGCGCAGCTGCGTTATAACCTGCGAAGCAACCTGAGTGACGATGAAGTGCTGCCTTATCTTGGCCATCCTAAATACGGCACGTTTGTGTTTGCGCATGGTCCGGATAAGACATCGCACAGCCTGATTGAGCTCGGTGCTTACGGTTCCACCATGGAAGGTGCGTTGCCGCCGGAAAATCCGAACTCATTCCAGTATGGGGTGCCGACGATTGCGCAGGCCGATCTGGATGACTATTGCCAGACACTGCCACCGTTGTACAGCCAGGAGATCCAGGTTCATCCGCAGCAGGTGACGAACTCTGATCTGATCAACGCGCTGATTGCCGGTTTGCCGCAACCGTAATGACGACTCAATAACTACCTGTAAATAATCATCAATAAATAAAAGCCCACCGGCTGCAAATACAGCGGGTGGGCTTTCTGATGTTTATGTGCTGCCGCTTTCTTTAATCGTGCAGGAGGAACGTATCGGCATCGCGCCATGCCGGGAAGGCTTCGCGGTAATCCTGTAACGCCTCGAGCGACAATTCAGCCTCGATAATCATCGCTGAACCTGGCTCGGCGCGTGCCAGCTCTTCGCCCAGCGGGTTGATGATCAGGCTGTCGCCAGTGTAGTGATGGCCGTTATCATCATCTCCGACACGGTTGCAACCGGCCACATAGGCCTGGTTCTCAATCGCGCGGGCTGCAAGCAAGGTCTGCCAGTGATGACTGCGGCGGGCAGGCCAGTTGGCGACGTACAGCGCCAGATCGTAATCCTGCTTGTTGCGCGAATAGACCGGGAAACGCAGGTCGTAACAGACTTGCGGCAGAATACGCCAGCCGCGCCATTCGATAACCACCCGGCGGTTTCCCGGCACATAGTAGTTGTGTTCGCCCGCCATGCGGAACAGATGACGTTTATCATAGGAATGCACTTTGCCCTGCGGCTCGACCAGCAGGAAACGGTTTACCGCGCCTTCCGTCGTGCTCAGCGCCACGCTGCCGCCAATCATTGCACCGAGTTTTTTGGCCCACTGATGCAACCATTCCACCACGCGGGATTGCGGCAGCGCGCTGCCCGGTGCCTGCATGGCGAAGCCGGTGGTGAACATTTCCGGCAGAATGATCAGGTCGCGGCCGGTCAGTGAACCCAGCAGACCGTCGAAATGCGCGAGGTTGGCCTCGCCGTCCAGCCATACCAGCGGCTGTTGCAATACGGACAGTTTTAAAGTTGACACAGGCGCTCCGCAGCAGCATCCAGCGTGGCTTCCTGTTTGGCAAAGCACAGCCGGATCAGTTTATGTGGGAAGGGCGCGGCGCAGAAAACTGACATCGGAATGGCCGCGACGCCCACATGTTCAGTCAGCCAGTGACAGAATGCAACATCGTCCAGATCCGAGACTTCGCTGTAATCCACCAGCAGGAAATACGTACCCTGGCTCGGCAACACTTTCAGGCGGCTGTTCGCCAGCCCTTGCGCCAGACGGTCACGCTTGGCCTGATAAAATGCCGGTAATTCCTGCCAGTGCTCCGGCGCTTCACGCAGCATATCCGCCAGCGCCAGCTGAACCGGCGTGGTAATGGAAAACGTCAGATATTGGTGAACCTTGCGCAGCTCGGCGCTGATAATCGCCGGCGCGACACAGTAACCAACACGCCAGCCGGTCATATGGTAGGTCTTGCCGAAAGAAGACACCGCGATGGCGCGCTGGCGCAGTTCAGGATGGCGCAGCACGCTGGCGTGCCCTTCCGGTGCAAAGCAAATGTGTTCGTACACTTCATCACTGAGCACAAAAATGTGCTTATCCGCGATAGCCTGCCAGAGCTGCTCAACGTCGCTGTGGCTCCAGACCGTCGCCGACGGATTGTGCGGTGTGTTGATGATGACCAGTCTGGTCCGATCCGTAATCTGGTCGGCAAATTCCGCCCAGTTCACTTTGAATTCCGGCGGCTGAAGCTGAATGCGCTTCATCACGCCACCGGCCAGTTCCACCGCAGGCGCGTAGCAATCGTAGCTCGGGTCAAAGGCAATCACTTCGTCGCCTTTCGACACCAGCGTGGTGATGGCGATGTACAGAGATTCTGTGGCACCGGCGGTGATGGTGATATCGGTATTGGCGTCCGGCGTGTAACCGTAAATCTGTTCTGTTTTCGCGGCAATCGCTTCGCGCAGTGGCGCGGTGCCGGTCATCGGCGCGTACTGGTTTGCGCCCTGGCTGACGTGATACGCCAGACGGTTGCGCAGATATTCGGGGCCGTCGAAATCAGGGAAACCCTGAGACAAATTAATGGCGTTGTGCTTCTGCGCCAGGGCACTCATTTGAGTAAAAATGGTGGTGCCTAATGCAGGTAGTTTACTTTCGGGGATCAGTGCTGCTGTGCTCATGGCGGGTCAATACTCCTGGACCGGTGCAGATAGCGATGTTGCTCACAATATAACACGATGTTAAAGCCGGGTTTAAATCAATGAAGAATAAGGATATGACCGGAATGACGGTGCGGAGCGGCGCGCGCAGAGCGGGTTGCGGGCATTCTGCGAACGCTATCCGTTGCCTGAAAACTGGTTAAGATATAAACTAAACGCCTTACAACTGAAGTTGTTCAACGCTTACAGAGGGTCATATGCCGGTTAAATTGGTAAATGCGGTGAAAGTTAACGAAGTCTTCGCTCATCTTAGCGACGGCATAGATAACAGCACCCTCTATTCCGAGCTGGCACGTGGGCAGGAGCTTGATGTTGTCGGCTTGACGCTATCTCCCGGTTACCGGATTGTGCGCGTTGATAATCGCCTTTCTGAAAAAATTACTCAGCGCCATTTCGAACTGGCGTTAATCAATGATGTTTCTGAGGACGTGGCTTACTACAACCGCGTTGTGATTCAGTCCGATCATTTCCTCAATTGTCGCCCGGTGACGCAGGTGTTGGTATGGCGCACTCAGAAACCTAAGCACAGAAAAGAATTGCACGAGCTTGCAGGGCTAATTTTCCTCAATTATCTGCTCGAAAAATACGATGTGATCGTGTCTGACATGAACCAGACTCACGATGGCATGTCGTTCTGGCAGGCCAGAATGTATGACGCCTTGATTTACGGGCTTAAAGTTTATGCTTACGACATGATCAGTTGCGAATTACATAACATTGCATCAGAAGATGATGTGGGGCGTTACGAACAGTGGCTTTGGGGAGACCCTGAGCATTACCAGCAAAGGCTGGCCATCATTTCTAAATTTGAACTCCCTGCAAAATAACCTGCTCCGGCAGGTTTTTTTAGGCCAGAAGTTAGCGCCATAAGAAGACCAAGCGTTCTGCTATTTGCCCTTTCATTTTCCCGATACACGATGTTAATATTTGGCAATCGAGACGCTTAGATGGCTAAATGCTAATTCAATCTAGGCCATATCAATTATTTATATATCGCAATTTTCACGCCGGATTCAGGCCCTCAACGCACGATTTTTCAGGATTACGATGACAGAGAATTTGCAACTGGGCGCGCTGCTGGCGGCCTGTCACTGGATTGGTCAGAAGGGCTGGAGCCCGGCGACAGGCGGGAATATGTCGGTCCGTGAAGGCGACAAACATTGTCTGATCACCGAATCGGGGAAGGACAAAGGCTCGCTCACCGCAGATGATTTTCTGCTGGTTGAGCTGGAAAGCGGCCTCGCGCCGAGCGGACGCCGCCCGTCGGCGGAAACCGGCCTGCACACGATGCTTTATAACCGCTATCCTGAAACCGGTGCGGTGCTGCATACCCATTCGGTGAATTCGACCGTTTTGTCCCGTGTGGAACGCAGCGGTGTGCTGGTGCTGGAAGGTTACGAAATGCAGAAATCGCTGAGCGGCCAGACGACGCACCTTGATCAGGTGGTGATCCCGATTTTCGACAACAGCCAGGATATTTCCGCGCTGGTGCAGAAGATTATTGCCAGCACAGAGCACGCGCCGCTGCAGTATGGTTTTCTGCTGCGCGGCCACGGTCTGACCTGCTGGGGAAGGGATGTGGCCGAAGCGCGCCGCCATCTGGAAGGGCTGGAATTTCTGTTCCAGTGTGAACTGCAACGCCGCCTGCTGGAGGCCAAATGATCCGCGCCATCGTCACTGATATTGAAGGCACCACCACGGATATCCGTTTTGTGCATCAGGTGTTATTCCCGTATGCCCGTCAGCGTCTCGCCGAATTTCTGCGTCATCAGCACGAAGAGCCGGAAGTGGCGGCTGCGCTGAACGCATTGCGGGCCGAAATCGACCGCCCGCAGGCCAGCGTCGAGGCCCTGACTGATCAGCTTTTTACCTATATGGATAACGACGTCAAATCGACGTCGCTGAAAGTGTTGCAGGGCATTATCTGGCGTACCGGTTATGAAAACGGAGATTTTCACGGGCATTTGTACGCGGACGTCGCGCCGCAGTTGGAAGCCTGGAAAGCCGACGGTTTGCAGCTTTGCGTGTATTCTTCCGGTTCCGTTGACGCGCAAAAACTGCTGTTTGGTTACAGCGATGCGGGCGACCTCACGCTGCTGTTCAGCGGATATTTCGACACCCGCGTTGGCGCCAAGCGTGAAACAGAATCCTATCAGAACATCGCCGAACAGCTGATTTTACCGCCCGCTGATTTATTGTTTTTATCGGACATCCGTCAGGAACTGGACGCTGCACGCTTAGCGGGCTGGCACACCTGTCAGCTGATCCGTGATGACGCTGACGAACTCAGCGACCACCTGCAAGTTAATCGTTTTGATCAGATAGCCTTAGAAACATTCTTATAAGAGGGTTGACCATGAGTGCATTGACGATTTTTAGTGACCAGGATCCTTCCGCGCCGGTTTGGGAAAGCCGTGACGGTGAGGCCATCGCCGCCGAACTGGGCAAGATTGACGTGCGCTTCGAACGCTGGCAGGCCGATCGTGATTTAGGTGAAAACCCTCAGCCGCAGGACGTGATTGCCGCCTATCAGCATGAAATCGACAGGCTGGTGGAAGAGAAGGGCTATCAGAGCTGGGATGTGATCAGCATGCGTCCGGACAATGAACAGCGTGAAGTGCTGCGCACCAAATTCCTCTCCGAGCATACCCACGGTGAGGATGAAGTACGTTTCTTCGTGGAAGGCGCCGGGCTGTTCTGCCTGCATCTAAACGGCAAGATTTTCCAGATCCTGTGTGAGAAGAACGATCTGATTTCCGTCCCCGCGAATACCCGCCACTGGTTTGATATGGGCGGATCTCCTTCGTTTACGGCGATTCGCGTGTTTGATAACCCGGAAGGCTGGGTGGCGCATTTTACCGGCGATAAGATTGCGGATGCTTACCCGAAAATGGGGGAGTAAGTTTTTCAGTATTGCAGAAAGCCGTCCCTTGCGGGGCGGCTTTATTTATTTCAGAAATACGGGTCTTAACGCATTGCCTGCTTACCATAATTTGGTGAGCGTGGGCCGTACAACATGCCATCCGTCGGATTCGTGTTGAACAGAGTCCAGCTGGTCATTGCGGCAATATCATGGCCTTTGTCAGTGACGGTGCTGGAAATTTGTTTCACTGCCGCCGTGATCAGCATGCCGAGGATACTGTTGTTGCTGTTATTGTTCTGGTCATTATCCGATGCGGTGGCGCTGCCGGTCCACAATACTTTCCCTGTCCGTAAATCGACCAGTTTGGCATTGGCGGTAACGCGCGTTTCGCTGTTGAGCACCATGTAGGTGCTGCCGTAGCTTGTCACATCGATGTACATCGCGGCATCAGCCCCGAAGATTTCACGCAGCTTAGCTGCGCTGACGGAACGGATATCTTCCGCTGACGTCATGCCGTTCTGCTTGAAAGTTTCTTCCACGACGGCAACCGGGAAAACGTAATAGCCATCTTCCGCGAGGGGCAGCGTGGAGACTGAAAGCATACTGTGGCTGGCGTTCACATCCGGCGAATGGTTGACCGGCGGCAGCACCAGAATCGATTTCGGTTTGCTCTCTTTAAACGCGGTGTAATCGTAAGCCGGTTTTTTTGCCGCACAACCGGTAAGAATCAGCGTGAGCGCAACACTCATCAGCAGGAATAAACGTTTCATTTAACACTCCCTTTATTTTTCAGCAGGAAATCCATGTAGGTTGCTGACTCAGGAAATAAACTTTTCTCAGTATTGAATTCCTGGAATGCCAGATCGGTGTGACCCGTGTTGGCATAAAGTAATCCCAGCTGCGCGTGCAGGCCCGGTGGTACGGCTTTATTGGTGGCGCGGGATTTTTCAATCGACTCTTTCAGGGAAGCGATTTGTTGTTCCGGACCTACTTTGTCGCCCTGATAATATTGGTATACCGTCGTCTGGTATTTATCCCAATTATATAACAATTTATCATCTTGCTTTGCGCAGCCGGCTAATAATAACGCCAGGGTAATAAGGCCGCCTTTTACGCAGGCTCTTTGGGTTTTATTCAATGTCATTTCAAAATATCCGTATTATTGGTTAGCCGTCGGGCGCCATGCGCCACTTTCGATTCCATTGACCAGATTATTAACTGCTTCACGAATAGCTAAATCCAGCACTTTGCCATTTAACGTGGAGTCATAACTGGCTGTTCCGCCGAAACCAATAATTTCGCGGTTGGACAGAGAATATTCGCCGGCACCCTGAGAGGAATAAACCACTTCAGATGTCTGCACATTGACGACGTTCAGGTTCACTTTTGCATAAGCAATCTGCTGCTTACCGCGACCGAGGATGCCCCACAGCTGATTATCGCCAACTTCTTTACGACCGAATTCAGTGACATCACCGGTGATCACGTAGTTAGCGCCTTTCAGCGTTTGTGCCTGGCCTTTAATTCCAGCTTCTTCTTTAATTTCCGCCATATTGGTGCGGTCTAATACATTAAAGCGGCCGGTTTGTTGCAGGTCAGTCACCAGAATGGTTTTCGATTGATTTCCCAGGCGGTCAACGCCATCAGAGAAAATACCGCTCATATAGCTGGAACGGTTATCGAATTTCCCGACAGAAATCGGGCTGCGTGGGCCATTATATTGAGTGTTATAGGAAGCGACTTTCTGTACTTCTACGGTGTGCGATGATTCAGTTGCACATCCGCTCAATGCCCCTGTAGCAATAATTGCCGACAAAATGAAAACTGATTTCCTCATGTTACTATTCCTTGTCCATTAAATATTTTATTAACGGGCAATAGCAGCCCGTGCCAAATTAAGATAATTTGGCTTAAATACGGAGGATTACTTAAATTTTGTCTATTTCACTTAAGGTCAGTGAAATGACTTAATTGCCAAATCTGATTAGCTGTTTCGTCGGAAATAACCTTCCCCGCTGACAGGTAATGAAAATTTGAATTTGGCTAAGAATAATCCTAACAGATATTGGTTTTCGATTTCCTTACATTTATGAGCTTTTCTTATCAATAGTATAAAAAAACGGCACCTCATCGGGTGCCGTTCCATGAATAAGAAAAATTAACGCAAAGGTTGCAGGAAAATGCCGTCCTGCACCTGCGCGGGTGTCACCACGCCGACATCCAGCACCCAGCCGCTGATGAGCTCCGCAGGTGTCACATCAAATGCCGGGTTATACACCTTCGCCTCCAGAGGCGCCCACTGGACGGAACCAAAGCTGCCGGAAACGCCGGTAACTTCGCGGGCATCGCGTTGTTCGATGGGAATCGCGCCACCGTCCGGACAATGCGGATCGTGCGTAGTGTGTGGCGCAGCAACGTAGAAGGGCACGCCGTGATATTTTGCCAGAACCGCCAGGCTGTAAGTGCCGATCTTGTTGGCCACATCGCCGTTGGCGGCGATACGGTCAGCGCCGACCCAGATAGCGTCAACGCGTTTTTGCGCCATCAGGCTGGCGGCCATCGAGTCGCAAATCAGCTGATACGGAATCCCCAGTTCGCCAAGCTCCCACGCGGTGAGCCGGCCACCCTGCAATAACGGGCGCGTTTCATCGACCCAAACCTGTTCGACGTTTCCCTGCTCATGCGCACGGCGGATCACGCCAATGGCCGTGCCGACGCCCGCTGTCGCCAGTCCGCCGGTGTTGCAGTGGGTCAGCAAACGGCTGCCCGGCGTCACAAGCTTTGCGCCGTGCGTCGCAATGCTTTCGCACAGCGCGCGGTCTTCATCCACCAGGCGCAGTGCTTCAGCCGTCAGCGCGGTGACGAAATCGGGCTGCTGTAACGCGATTTTCATGCGGTCGAGATTATTCATCAGATTCACCGCCGTCGGGCGCGAGGCGCGAAGAACGTCCAGCGAATGCGCCAGTTCATCCTGCTTCATGCCCTGTTCAGCCAGCAACGCCAGTAGCAGGCTGGCGGATAAACCAATCAGCGGCGCACCGCGCACACGCAGGGTACGGATGTGATCTACCAGCTCGCTGACATCCCGGCATTCGCGCCAGTCAGCGCGTTGTGGCAGGGCCTGCTGATCGAGGATCCACAGTTGGTTTTCTCGGATACGTAAACTGGTGGTTGTGAGGCTTTGCATTGTTGGTTAAATCCTTGTTGCCCGGTTGCATCTGTTCACTTATTCTGCCAACATGTTTTATGGATGTATAGACGTCTAAACACTTTTAAGGCTAAAAGAAAATTTCGAGAGGTCAGGATGTCGCGCTACTACACATTTACCGCCGAAGATGCTGTTGAATATGCCCGCAAATACGGTGGCGTGGCAGATCCGCAATCTCTGGTCACCGCCGATGAAATCGGTGACGGGAACCTGAATCTGGTGTTTAAAATCCGCGATACCGCAGGTAACAGCCGGGTGATCGTGAAACAGGCCTTGCCGTACGTGCGTTGCGTGGGGGAATCCTGGCCGCTGACGCTCGACCGCGCGCGTATCGAAGCCGAGACCCTGATTATTCACGGTCAGTATTGTCCGCAACATACGGTGAAAGTGTTACACCACGACGCCGGACTGGCGGTGATGGTTCAGGAAGATTTGTCAGATCATCAGATCTGGCGCAGCGAGCTGGTGCAGGGGAAATATTTCCCGCAGGCCGCCAGCCAGTTGGGCGAATACCTGGCGCAGACGTTATTCCATACGTCCGATTTCTATCAGAACGCGCAGATCAAAAAAGCCGAAGTTTCACGGTTTACCAACCCTGAACTTTGCCAGATCACCGAAGATCTGTTCTTTACCGATCCGTACGTTGATCACGAACGTAATAATTTTGATCCGGTGTTGCAGCCTGAAGTCGATGCGCTGCGTGCCGATAAACCGCTGCGTCTGGCGGTGGCGGCGCTTAAGCACCGTTTCCTGAGTAAGGCCGAAGCATTGCTGCACGGTGATATCCACAGCGGTTCGATTTTTGTGGCTGAAGGTAAGCTGAAAGCCATTGATGCTGAGTTTGGTTATTACGGTCCTGTCGGTTTTGATCCGGGTTCGGCTATCGGTAATTTGTTGCTGAACTATTGCGGTTTACCGGGGCTGGTGGGCGTGCGTGAAGCGGCGGATGGTCGTGAGCAGCGCCTGAAAGATGTGCGTGAACTGTGGCTGAGTTTCTCTGAGCGTTTCCTGCAACTGGCGCGTGAAAAATCACAGGATCCGACGCTGGCCGAGCCGGGATATGCTGACGTTTTCTTGCAGGAAGTCTGGCATGACGCCGTCGGATATTGCGGCGCGGAATTAATCCGTCGCACCATCGGGCTGGCGCATGTGGCCGATCTTGATTCCATCAAAGATGCTGCGATGCGTGCTGACTGCCAGCGCCATGCGCTGAGCCTGGGGAAATGGCTGATTCTGACGGCACCGCAAATCAGTGATGTGGAATCCTTCATTGCGCGGATCCGTCAGTTCAGCTGAATTTTCGCCTTAAAAAGTGCAGGCCGGCGCTTCTGCACCGGCTTTTTTGCCTCTTTTACTTCGCCGTGATGATGATTTCCGGCACGCTGTTTTCTTCCCCCAGAGACAGGCTTATCGAAATTTTCTCCCGTTTGTTCAGGGCCGAGATTTTCAGCGTCTGGCCGTCATCGGTTATCGTCACGCGCTCCAGCGGATTTTTATCCGATAAATCGTACAGCGCTGCCTGTAAAATTTGCGGCTGGTGGCTTCTGGCAATCAGGTAGCTCAGGGATCGTGACGGCGGATTACCCGGTGCTTTTCCCTGAAAAACATCGCCCTCACCGTACAGCCAGACGGAGAACCCGCCGGCCTGCGTGGCGAAAAGGTGTTGCATTACGCCTGCCAGCGGCCGGGTGCGGATATCCGTCATCCGCTGCAGCGGCCCGTCCGGAAAAGCATCCACGCCGCCCGACGGATAAGCGCTCAGTGCTTTCGCATTCACATGCAATGTCCAGTCAACCTGCTGCCTGTGCGGGTTGGTTATTTGCGTGACGTCGAGAATGAGGTCACCCGTCATCAGTAAACGGCGGCGATAGAAAACATCCTGATAGGCCGCGCTGTTCCATTTTATTTGCGTAAAACTGTCGGGCATGCTGACCGGGGTTAACCAGTCCACACAGACATCCAGATATTGCATCTTCGGCGTGACGTGCCATTGCAAAACCCGTGGCGTCGCGGGGGGCTGGTTGGCCTGACTGATGCAGACCGTATTGTGCGTGGCGCTGTTTTTGTAATACCCCTCGTGCAGTGGCACGCCATAACCGGTGGTACCCAAATCAGGGAAGATCTCATGGCCGCGCTCAAACAGCAGGATCCCCAGCCGGTCATAGTGATCGTGTTCGCCGCCGTAGGGCGTGTGTTTCACCAGTAATGCCCGCTGGCTGGCGGCATTGCGCATGATAGTTAACCCTGTGCCGGGAGCATGGAAAGGCGTCACCGCTGGCAGATTTCCTTGTGCCGGTGGCAATTGTTTTACGCCGTAAAGCAAGGCATCGAGATTTTCCCGCGATTTATGCTGGTAAATAATGTGCAGGGCTTCGGCATAAAGTGGCTCCCTGGCGTACTGGTAAGCAAATTCGTAAAGGTCACTTTGGGTCAGTTTTTCCTGCCCCGGGGTGCAGTCATTGAGCCTGGGCGTGGCACCGTCCGGCATCAGCAAAGCCAGCGGTAATGTCAGCATTTGCCGGTAGAAGGGTAATGATATCAGGCTGTAAGGGGTGTTTTTCGCCAGTTTTTCAAAGGCAAAGAAACCCTGTAATGCGTAAAAATGGTAGTGCAGCGACCCTTCAAACCATAAGCCGCCTGGCAACAGGGCATGCTCAAGCTGATAGCGCAATCCGTAAGGGCTGTTGACCGCGAAATTCAGATAACGGGGTTCGCCGATGATGGCTCCGATCACACCGAGGGTAGCGCTGATTTTTACCTCATGGTTATGAAGCTGATCGTGACGATGGTGCATCAGAAACTCCGCCCCTTCGCGCAGCAGGCGGGTTTCAATCAGCGCGCACTGCTCAGCTGAAAGCGCATCGCGGATAAAATCATATCCCAGCGCTAATTGCAGATGGCAATTGGCCTCACAAAGCGTTTGTGCATTCGCCTTCCCGGGGCCGTTGCAGGGGATGCCGCCATGTTCCTGATAATCCGGATAATAGCGGGCATAAGTCAGCAGCAGTTCGCTCACTTTCTCCAGATACCGCTGTTCGCCGGTCAGTTGCCAGAGCAATCCCAGCTCCTGACAGGCTTTCGCATTCAGACCATTCAGCCAGCGCCACCATGCGCCATCGTAGGGTTCGCCATGAAACAGATGGCCGTCTTCCGGGCAGCGGTGAGATTTCGGGGAGTCATAGCGCCACTCCAGGCGCATGCCGTGTTGCGGGCAATAATAGTAATGGTTCCAGGTGGCGAGTGCGGTTTTCTGAACGATCAGCGGGTGTTCAAGGACGACGGCATTCTCTTTTTCAAGCGCGTGGATAACGTGCTGAAAATTGTGTAAGCGTTCGCGTATTCCCTGCATTTCGTTCTGGCTAAATTGCTTCATCAGAAGACTTTCCTTGTCATCAGCGCACCAGCGGCGCAGTGGTGGTTAGCAGATTGATGTTATCAGGATAAGCCACTGACATTTGTTGTGCCTTTTCGCGAAACAGGGCATTTTTCGGATAAGCGCGCGTGGCCGCGAGCAGATTACCCAGGGCTTCCTGAGGTTCGAATTTTAGTTCAGGGAAGGGCCATTCAGCTTGTTTATCAATAAACCGGGCCGGTATCGTCAGCGCCTGTTCCAGCTTGTGGTCGTCTATTGCTGAGTTCCACAAATCAACGCCCGTCAGTTCTCCGTAACGCGCCAGACGCTGAAATGCCGACAGGGCAAATTGCGTATAGTGCCATGAACGGGTACGTTCAGTTTCCGCCGTCAGATAACCCTGACGGTCAATTTGCGCGGTCAGATGGCGCAGCATCGCAACGCGCATTTGCTGTTTTGCCACATCCGGATGGTCGCTGAACAGCGAAAAAGCCACGACCTGTGCGTCATAAAATGCGCCGTGGTTATTGTGCCAGTTACTTTCTTCGAAACCGTTATCGCTGGTCAGCAGCCACTGCGAAAATGTGCCGTACCAGCGTTTAATGGCCTGATAATCCGCCTCGCTTAACGTATCTGCCGGGCGGATAAGTTCTATGCTGTCCATCACATCAATCAGTACACGGCTGTCGATAATGCCAATCCCGCGCCCCTCAACGATACCCGGAATCGCCTGTGCATAAGCCATATTCGGGTTCATCAGCGTCTGGCGGTTGATAAACCAGGCTCGCGCCATTTCAGCCGTTTTGACCGCATAGGCTCTGTTGCCGGAGAAATAATAGGCTAACCCGAGCACCCGCATATCATCGCCAAAACGGACTAAGCGCGTGCTGTCCGTAGCGTCAGTTTTGCTGTCAGGATTAGTTTTACCGTCTTTACGGATATACGGCAGATGGCTGGCCGTGTCAGGGTTTGGCCACCAGTAGGGGCCAAAACTGTAATAATCATGCTTATCCCCGGAGGCGGGCAAAAGCGTTTTTTGGGCGACACTGAGCACCGGTTCCTGAAGTGCTTTATCTGCGGCTGTCAGCAATGCCTGATACGCCGGCAACAGTGGGCTGTTTTTCTCCGCAACGCGCGAACGGGTCTGAGCCAGTGTTGCGGCATCATAAGTAAAATACCGTGAAGGGGCAGCAGAGGTTAATCCGCTGCAAATGAAAAGCAGCGCAGGGAGCGTGCGTAATACCACATTTAATTTATTCATTTATGTTACTCATCTCTTTATTAATGGGGGATATTCATCGTCCGTAGCCAGATATTACAAATTGAACGTGATGCCGATACGGTACCGGGATTCGGCTTTGTTTCCTTCGCCATCGTAATAGCCTGTTTTATCCAGATAGTCATATTCGGCATAGTTACTGACAGTGTTATTCCATTTATAGCGGACGGTGAAAGCATTTTCGGTAGACCAGGACTTGCCATTTTTATATTCATAATCCGCACTGGTGTGACGATAAATAGTTCCCTGGTAATTCAGGCTCCAGGTGGCGTTTATTTTGTAACCCAGGTATAAATCCAGGCGATTTACGCTGTCGCGATGGAGTTCATTGTCGGTATTTTTGGTTTCATAGTCGTTATAGTCATAACGATAACGCAACCCTGAATTCAGATTGTCGCTAATTTTATAATTCAGACGAATATAAGGACGAATTTGTGTTCCGTTCGTACTCCAGTGAAGGATGCCACCGGGTTGTAAACTCCATTTTTTATTTAATTTGTACGTGTAATTGGTTTCGATCTCGTTATAGTCCGTTGTAATATCGCCCAGTGAGTGTGAACTGTCACTTTTATCTGTGCCGTTAGCCCCGCGACCATTATTTTTATTATCCTTATTATCTGTTTCCATACTGGCCCACCAGCCATTTTCCCAACCCTGACTGACTTTAAACCGGGATTCATAAATATGGCTGGCGGATTTATATCCTCCGCGCACATCGAAAGTGACAGCGTGGCTAAATAATGGCAACAGGGTAACCAAACCACAGGCTATGCGCAGTGGCGATTTGATATTCATATCAATGTCCTTATTATTTTTAATTTATCACTGTAGAGTTTTATATCTGACTAATGACTGCTGAGCCCGGTCAGGGGATCTTCAGGCTGCGTTTTTACCGCATCACGCACCAGTATCCACAAGAAAAATGCACCGATGAGATCAAAAAATCCCAGGCCGACAAAGAAGGCGGTATAGCCGACTGTCGCAACCGTCGCCCCGAGAAAAAGAGAGAACAGGAAGTTGCCCGTCCCCCCGGAAAGTGCCGCAAAACCGGTAACCGTGCCGACCTCGTTTTTGTTGAACAGATCCGCAGACATGGTGATGACAGTGATGGAAAGGCACTGGTGTGCAAAGCCTGCGATGCAAAACAGAGCAATGGCGACGTAAACATTGCTGACCAACCCGACGCCCGCCATCGACACCATCAGCATAGCAGCGAAGGTAAATGTGATGCGGCGGGAATTAATAATAGAAACCCCACGGGCGTTTAATACCCGGCACATGAAACCTGAAAACATACAGCCAAAGTCGGAGGCCAGAAAAGGCAGCCAGGCAAAAATAGCAATATCATGTAAATCCATATGACGGACAGTGACCAGATATAGCGGCATCCAGTAATGCAATGTTCCCCAGGCCGGATCGGCCATAAAACGAGGCAGGGATATTCCCCAGAGATTGCGGTTTCCCAGCATTTCTTTTAAAGGTGTACGACGTGGCTTAGTTGTTTGAGTATTAACAATCTCCTGACCATCATGAATATATTGAATTTCTTCCCGGGTAATGGATTTATGTTTTTCCGGCGACTGATAGAACACCAGCCACATAATAACCCAGATAATCCCTACGGCACCGGTAATGACAAAGGACATTTCCCAGTTATATTCTATAATAGCCCAGACCACTAAAGGAGGCGCTAACATCGCACCGAGGGATGTGCCCATGCTGTATAATCCGCAGGCGATCCCGCGTTCTTTCGCCGGAAACCATTCGGCGACTACTTTCATTCCTCCCGGATTCGCCGTTGACTCCGCTACGCCCATTAATCCCCTTAGCCAGGCAAGAGGTTGCCATGAGCCCGCAAAACCGTGGGCCATATTAAACACAGACCAGGCGACAGCGAAAATAGCAAAACCCACTTTTAAACCTATTACATCGATAATGTAGCCCACAACGGGTGCGCCTAATGCATACGTTGCCTGAAATGCGCTGACAATGTAAGAATATTCCTGCTGGCTGATGCCAAGGTCTTTAATTAATGTCGGTGCAGCAACTCCCAGTGCGCTGCGTGATAAATAGTTAGTGATAGTTCCCAGTGTGACAAGTGCTATTATCCACCACCGTAGTCCTTTGATTTTCATATGCCATCCTGCATTTATTGGTTATTTGAAGTACTGATTTCATATAAATGAAACGTTGTTTTATTATTGTGTTATTAAAAGGGTTAGGCAACATAAAGTAATGTGAGCTGTCTCAAAATAAATTAGATCTATTAATGTGATAAATGGTTAATTTTTATTTGGATTTTATATGTATGCGCTAAACTAAAATCAGAAGGCCGGGTCGCATACAGTAAAAATTGTGGGGGAACTGCTGTTTTTTCCCTCAAAAGTGAGAAACTGCGAAAATTGCCACAATTAACAGGCGACCCGCGCGCGCAGCCTTGTATAATGCCCGCCTTCGAGGTGCGTAGGGGTAAACCCGGTGGCATTTCCTCGGTTTACTTTTAACAGGAATACAGAATTATGATGCATAACCATGTCTTACGCAGCGTGCGCTACATGCTGGATTTGAGCGAAGGCCAGTTGATTGAGATCCTCAAAACCACCGGTACGCCAGTCAGCCCTGAAGTGATGTCCCGTTACCTGAAAAAAGAAGATGAAGAAGGGTACATGGAAGTGCCGGACGAAGTGATGGCGAACTTCCTTAACGGCCTGATTACGTTCAAACGCGGTAAGGACGATCGTTTCCCGGCACCGGAAGTGGAAAAGCGCCTGACCAACAACATCATGCTGAAAAAGCTGCGCGTGGCGTTTGAGCTGAAAACCGAAGACATGATCGCCGTGCTGACTGCTGCGGACTTCAAAGTGTCTGAAGGCGAACTGAGCGCATTCTTCCGTAAGGAAGGGCACAAAAACTATCGTCCGTGTGGCGATCAGGTTCTGCGCTATTTCCTCAAAGGCCTGACGGCGAAAATACGGCCTAAAAAAGGCTGAGAATTGAATATTCGCCAGATAAATATATTTTGTGAAATATATTTAATCTGAATAATAAGCGGGATGCTTCTGACAAAAGCATCCCGTTTTACGTTTATTAGTTTTGTAAGGATGAAATTTCGTTATTACAGTTTTACTTCACGTTTCCCCAGTTTATTTTTGACAGTTTATCCGGCCTGAATCTATCTTCAATTCTCATTATGAAACCTCCGGGCACTATTTTAATAAAAATAAAACAACGCCGTTTAAGCTAAAAGCGGCAGGTTTAATTTTCTGGTGAGAAGGACATCTTAAGTTATGAGAAAGATTAAGACACTGGCTTTATTAGTGGGGATCGCTGTATCTGGTTCTGCTCTGGCGTCAGGCTCGGCAACCAGCCTCGAAGCCCGTATGGCACAGCTTGAGCAGCGTCTTCAACAGGCCGAAGCGCGCGCAGACACGGCGGAAAAGCAAATCCAGCTGTTAAAGAAACAGGATGTAAAACGTGAGCAGGAAATAGCCAGCGTGAAAGAAGCCACGCCGGTAGAAGTAAAAGCTGATGGTATTTCTAAAAACAAACCATTGACACTGAATGGTTTCGATAATTTGAAATTATATGGAGATGTGGAATTTAACATCGACGGTGCGAGCCGCACCGGGCAATTAATTTCTGCCAGGAATGGCGATGATAATAAATGGAACGGTGGCAATGAGCGCTGGGACGTAAACGGGCGACTGCTGATCGGGCTTGACGGGTATCGCCGTAATGATAACGGGCAGTTCTCCGGGTTCTCCGTACAGCCGACGGCAGATTTAACCGGTTCAATGGGCGTGGATGATGCGGCGTTCTTCTTCGGTGAAGAACAGAACTGGATGGCAAAAGTTGGCCGGTTTGAGGCCTACGATATGTTCCCGCTTAATCAGGATACTTTCATTGAATACTCCGGTAACACGGCCAATGACTTGTATGCCGACGGTTATGGCTATGTGTACATGATGAAAGAAGGTCGCGGGCGCAGTGACAGCGGCGGTAACATCCTGCTGAACAAAACCCTCGGCAACTGGTATTTCGAACTGAACACTCTGCTTGAGGACGGCACTTCGCTGTTTGCTGACGGCAACTATCACGGCAATAAGCTGGAACAGGATAAAAACGTCGCATATTTGCGCCCAATTATCGCCTGGAAAGGGGATGTGTTCTCGGTAGCAGCGGCGGCGGAAACCAACATTGTCAACAATGCTTACGGCTATAAGAACGATCAGGGCGAAACTATTGATCAGTCAAAGCGTAATGGTTATGGCATGACAATGACGTGGAACGGGCAAAAAGCCGATCCGGACAATGGTATCGTAGCGAATCTCAGTACGGCATACATGGATGCATCGGACGAGAAAGATTTCACCGCAGGCGCCAATGCGTTATGGAAAAACTTCGAACTGGGGTACATCTTCGCGCATAACCGTATCGAAGAATTTAATGCCAATGGCCTGCGCCCGACGCATAACGATAACGCGGGGGATAACTGGTTCAGCGAACCGGGAAGCTACGATATTCATACCATTCACGCGAGCTATCTGATCCCGAATGTGATGGACATGAAAAACTTCAACGTCTATCTGGGTGCGTACGTGTCGATGCTGGAAGCGGATAAACATTACAGCAGCGAAAATGACAGCGACCAGCGGTATGGCGGGCGTGTAAGATTCAAATATTACTTCTGATTACCCTTCATACTTCAGGCCGCAGATGCGTTGGCTGCGCGCACTTACCCCGGTCACATAGTTATCTATGCTCCCGGGGGATGCGTTTACTTGCCGCCTTCCTGCGACCCGAATTATTTAGGGTAATCTGGAAGGATATGAAAAGAAAAAGCCTGAGTGCGTAAACACTCAGGCTTTTTTTAACCGTAAATTTTAAGGATTATGCCGCTTCGGTATGGCGCGGTTTGGCGTCATCCTTTTTTACGCTTTCTTCCTCCGCTTGCGGCTTTTTCGCAGCCAGTTCGTCCGGCTCAAAATCATCGACGTTAATAGAACGCAGGCGGCTTTCTTCCGCACGGCTGAGAATACGTGCATCGTCGGCGCTCAGATGGCCGGCATCCAGACCTTTTTGCGCCAGAATATCCAGGCGGGTGAATGGCAGTTTTTTACCCATCGCTTCGCACAGGCGTTTATGCACCGGCTCAGCGGCCAGAATATCCTGCAACGCTTCTTCCAGCAGCCCGACCGGGTTGTGCTCGCTTGGCGTCAGATACTGACCGCGGCCAATGCGGCTGCGTGTGGCTGAAGGCACTTGCAGAATGCGCGCCAGTTCGTGATCCAGACGATCCGACGGTGCAGTGTGTGAACGACCCAGCGGGAAAATCACCAGACGCATCACGCCCGCCACAAATGCATTCGGGAAGTTACGCAGCAGGTCGTCGATAGCCACTTCGGCCTGATGCAGACAATCCTGCACGCCCCAGTGAACCAGCGGTAAATCGGCTTCGTTGCAACCTTCTTCGTCGAAGCGTTTCAGGGTCGCCGTCGCCAGATACATCTGACTGAGGATATCGCCGAGACGGGCGGAAATGCGTTCGCGACGTTTCAGGCTGCCGCCCAGTACGCCCATCGATACGTCGGCCAGCAGCGCGAGGTTAGCGCTCAGACGGTTAATGTGCTGGTAATAACGCGCGGTTTTATCGTTAACTGGCGTATCGCTGGTGCGGCCGTTGGTCAGACCGAGCCAGAAGCTGCGCACTTTGTTGCTGCCGACGTGGCCGATATGCCCGAACAGCGCACGGTCGAAATCGTCCAGATCGTTTTTCTCCGCCGCCGCCATTTCACGCAGAACGTAAGGATGACAACGGATAGCACCCTGCCCGAAGATGATCATGCTGCGGGTCAGAATGTTGGCTCCTTCCACGGTGATGGCAATCGGCGCGCCCTGATAGGTACGTGCCACGAAGTTGCTTTTACCGAGCATGATGCCTTTACCGCCGGTGATGTCCATCGCGTCCATCACGGCGCGCTGACCGCGGTGGGTACAGTGATATTTCACAATCGCCGACAGCACCGCCGGTTTTTCACCGAGCATAATGCCGTTGGTGATGAGCGTTGCGGCGGCGTCCATCACGTAAGCGTTACCGGCAATACGTGCCAGCGGTTCTTCAATGCCCTCCATTTTACCGATCGGCAGTTTGAACTGACGGCGAATGTACGCGTAAGCGCCGGTCGCCATCGCCAGTGATTTCAGGCTGCCGGTGGAGTTCGACGGCAGGGTAATACCGCGACCCACGGACAGACATTCCACCAGCATACGCCAGCCCTGACCGGCCATTTTCGGGCCGCCGATGATGTAATCGATCGGAACGAAAATATCGTTACCGCGCGTCGGGCCGTTCTGGAAAGGCACGTTCAGCGGGAAGTGGCGGTGGCCGATTTCCACACCTTTGGTGTCCGTTGGGATCAGCGCACAGGTAATGCCCAGATCCGTTTCATTACCGAGCAGATGATCCGGATCTTTCAGTTTAAACGCCAGGCCGAGCACGGTGGCAATAGGTGCGAGTGTGATGTAACGCTTGTTCCAGGTCAGGCGCATGCCGAGCACTTCTTTGCCCTGCCACTGGCCTTTACAGACGATACCGAAATCAGGGATCGCCCCCGCATCAGACCCGGCTTCCGGGCTGGTCAGGGCGAAACATGGGATTTCCAGACCTTCAGCCAGACGCGGCAGATAATGGTCTTTCTGTTCTTCGGTGCCGTAATGTTGCAGCAATTCGCCCGGGCCGAGGGAGTTCGGCACGCCGACGGTGATCGCCAGAATTCCGGACACACCCGCCAGTTTCTGTAACACGCGGGCCTGAGCGTAAGCGGAGAATTCCAGACCGCCGTACTCTTTCTTAATGATCATCGCAAAGAAGCGGTGTTCTTTCAGATACGCCCACAGCTCCGGCGGCAAGTCAGCCAGTTCGTGTGTGATCTCAAAGTCGTTCGCCATACGGCAGGCTTCTTCCACCGGGCCGTCGATAAAGCGCTGCTCTTCTTCGGTCAGGTGTTGTTCAGGGTAATCCTGCAATTTTTTCCAGTCCGGCTTACCGCCGAACAGATCGCCTTCCCACCAGGTGGTACCGGCTTCAATCGCTTCTTTTTCCGTGCGTGACATGGCGGGCATCACTTTACGGAAGGTGCGAAGTGCCGGCGCGGAGAACAATGCGCGGCGCAGCGCGGGCACATTGAACGGCAGCAGGATGATCGCCAGCGGCAATAACAGCCACAGCGTCCACAGATGAATGGCGCCCATGGCAGCGGTAAATGCCAGTAAAATCAGGCTGCTAAAGGCAAGATTGACCTTGTGGTAGAACAACGCACCAAGGATCACGACAAATGCAACAATGCTAAGAACCATCATAGTAAAGCTCCTGAGTAGTAGGAGGTCTGACCTGTTGTAGGGATACAATGGTTTTAGTTCATGCTCATTTCTTTATCAATGTGTTTACATACTAATTACAACACAGCTCACAAACCGGCCGCACGAAGCGTCAAAAACGGAAACTATAGGAATCATTACCGCTTCATGGCTTCTCGCTGTTTCGGCTTTCCGTTAAACTGCTCAGCGGAAAGTTTTATTGCTATCGGCCAGCCACAGCTGGCTGCAAATGGACATAAAAGAGGCTGCTATGTACCAGGATATTATCCGTACTGAACTGAACGAAGCTGCTGCTACGCTGAATAAATTCATCAGCGATCCGGCAAATATTGAGTCTATTCAACGTGCAGCAGTGCTGCTGGCCGATTCATTCAAGGCGGGCGGGAAAGTGATTTCCTGCGGTAACGGCGGTTCACACTGTGACGCTATGCATTTCGCAGAAGAACTGACCGGCCGCTACCGTGAAAACCGTCCGGGCTACCCGGCGATTGCGATTTCCGACGTCAGCCACATCTCCTGCGTGGGCAACGATTTCGGTTACGAATATATCTTCTCCCGCTATCTGGAAGCCGTTGGCCAGAAAGGTGATGTGCTGTTGGGCATCTCCACTTCCGGCAATTCCGGTAACGTGATCAAAGCGATTGAAGCCGCGCGCGCCAAAGGCATGAAAGTCATCACCCTGACCGGTAAAGACGGCGGTAAAATGGACGGTTCTGCTGACGTGGAAATTCGCGTGCCGCACTTTGGCTTCGCTGACCGCGTGCAGGAAATCCACATTAAAGTGATTCATATTTTAATTCTTCTGATTGAAAAAGAGATGGCGAAGGCGTAATGCCTTTGCTGTAAAGGAGGCGGGAGATGTGCGAATTGCTCGGGATGAGCGCTAACGTTCCAACTGATATTTGCTTCAGTTTCAGTGGATTAGTGCAGCGCGGTGGCGGGACAGGCCCGCATAAAGACGGCTGGGGCATTACTTTCTATGAGGGGAATGGCTGTCGTACTTTTAAAGACCCGATGCCGAGTTTCAATTCGCCTATCGCCCGCCTTGTTCAGGAATACCCGATCAAATCCTGCGCGGTGATTTCCCATATTCGTCAGGCAAACCGTGGCGAAGTGGCGCTGGAGAATACCCATCCGTTTACCCGCGAATTGTGGGGCCATAACTGGACTTACGCGCACAACGGCCAGCTTCGCGGTTATCGCCAGCTGGATACCGGCACGTTGCGTCCGGTCGGGCAAACCGACAGTGAATACGCATTTTGCTGGTTGCTGCATAAACTTACGCAGCGTTATCCGCGCCGTCCGGCCAGCTGGCCGCCGGTGTTCCGCTATATTGCGTCGCTGGCGGATGAGTTACGACAGAAGGGCGTGTTTAATATGTTGTTGTCGGACGGGCATTTTGTGATGGCCTATTGTTCGACCAATCTTCACTGGATCACGCGGCGGGCGCCTTTCGGAAAGGCAACGTTGTTGGATCAGGATGTGGAAATTGATTTTCAGCAGCAGACGACACCGGATGATGTCGTCACCGTGATTGCCACGCAACCGCTGACGGCAAACGAAACCTGGAACAAAATTGCTCCAGGTGAATTCGCATTATTTCACCGGGGCGAACGCCAGCTGTGAAGGCAGCGGGATGTTTGACAACGGTTGCAGCACTTCATATTTCCCATTAGTCACCACGACGTTCGGTGGCTGATGGTGTTTCTCAAAGTACGCATATCCCGGCTGCAGCTCACGCCAGAAAGTGATGTAGCTTGAGTTTTTGTGCGACTGCATGTTGGCATCGGTCATCTTGAACGGATAAATGCTGATCTGCACATTGCGCTGACCGAACTGGAAGGCTGCCTGCACGTACGTGAAGATTTCATCCATATAGCCGTCAGTCATGGCGTAACAACCGATAGATTTGCAGTTACCGTGGATCATCAGATACTTACCTGAATATCCCTGCGAAATATCGTATGCATTCGGGAAACCGATATTGATGGCACGATAAAAACGGCTGTCCGGTTTCAGGTGGTGAATATCCACGTTGTAGAAACCTTCCGGGCTTTTAAAATCACCCTCACGGCGTTTATTTCCCAAACCGCCAGAAAAATCACAGATGCCGTAGCTGCCGATCAGACGGAATTCACCATCGAGTTGCGCATACAATTCGAGTTTACGTTCTTGTTTGAAAATCTGGATATAAACGGGAGCACCTAACAATTGTTTTTTAAGTGTCGCGTTGACCGGGACAGCATCGCTGGCCACGGCGTAATTTGCTGTAAATAAAGGCAAACTGAGGAGCATCGCAAGAAACAGCGCGATTCTGATCATTCTAAGTCCTGCTTGATAATAATTTTGATTATTTTGTCTACAGATGAACTGACTGTAAGACCGCCACTGATTTTCTTCTTATGTACTGCCTGTCTGAAACGATGTCATATTAATACTGATTAATTTTTTAGCAATCACCAAATAATGAATAACGTGTTTCGCAAGGGTAAATATATACCCTTGCCATTAATGACGATTAATTAAGTCAAATTAACCGCCATTTTCTGTGTTTGAAATCCCTCCCGATAACTGTATACTTATACAGTTATCGGGAGGGGCTATGCGTAAAATCATTCATGTGGATATGGACTGCTTTTTCGCGGCCGTCGAGATGCGCGATGATCCTTCCCTGCGCGACATTCCTATCGCCATCGGTGGCAGCCGCGACCGGCGTGGCGTCATCAGCACGGCTAATTACCCGGCACGCAAATTTGGCGTACACAGCGCAATGCCGACCGGAATGGCGCTCAAGCTTTGCCCGCACCTGAAGGTCATTCCCGGCAGAATGGAAGCCTATAAAGAAGCCTCGAACCACATCCGCGAAATCTTTGCGCGTTATACGCCATTGATCGAACCGCTGTCACTCGACGAAGCTTATCTGGATGTTTCAGAATCGACCCAATGCAATGGCTCCGCGACGCTGATTGCCGCTGAAATCCGTCAGGCGATTTTCGATGAAATCAATCTGACGGCCTCGGCGGGCATTGCGCCCATCAAATTTCTGGCAAAGATTGCTTCAGATCTCAATAAACCCAATGGCCAGTTTGTGATTACGCCAGACAACGTTGAGGCTTTTTTACAGAATCTTCCACTGAGTAAAATCCCCGGCGTCGGCAAAGTTACTGCCCAGCGTTTGCAGGAGCAGGGGCTTGTGACCTGCGGTGATGTGCAGCGTTATGATTTAGCCAGGTTGCTTAAGCGGTTTGGCAAATTTGGCCGTGTGCTGTGGGAGCGTTGTCAGGGTATCGACGAGCGTGAAATTTCGCCAGAGCGTTTGCGAAAATCCGTCGGCGTTGAACGTACGCTGGCGGAAGACATTCACAGCTGGGAAGAGTGTGTGGCGCTGATCGAACGGTTATATCCTGAATTACAAACGCGCCTGAGCCGGGTCAGCCCGAATTTACGCATCGCGCGTCAGGGCGTGAAACTCAAATTTCATGATTTTCAGCAGACTACGCAGGAACACATCTGGCCGGAGCTCAATAAAGCAGATTTGCTGAAAGTGGCGCGTGAAGCGTGGGAACAGCGGCGCGGAGGGCGGGGTGTGCGTCTTGTGGGATTGCATGTCACGTTGCAGGATCCACAAATAGAAAGACAGCTGCTGCTTGATTTAAGCTCCCTCCCCGGCGAGGGAGAGGGAGCTTAAAAATCAGTTCTTCTCAGGAATCGCTTTCAGCAGTGCTGTCAGCAGTTTCCAGTACAGCTCAACGCTGGCGATTTCAACCTGCTCATCCGGCGAGTGTGGCCCGGTGATGGTTGGCCCGATGGAAACCATGTCCATGTCCGGGTACGGTTTTTTGAACAGACCGCATTCCAGACCGGCGTGGATCACCATAATGTTCGGGGTTTTGCTGAACAGCGTTTCGTAGGTTTCACGCACCAGCGTCATCACCGGAGAGCTTGGCTCAGGTTTCCAGCCAGGATAGCTGCCTTTTGCCAGGCTTTTCGCACCAGCCAGTTCACTCAGCGAATTCAGCATGCTGACGACATATTCTTTGCCGCTGTCGATAAGGGAGCGGATCAGGCTGTTGATCGCCACTTCGTCATCTTTCATGGTGACAACGCCAACGTTCAGGGAGGTTTCGACCACGCCTTTAACGTCATCGCTCATGCGGATCACGCCGTTTGGTGTGGCGTTCAGCAGTGCAATGAATTTGCTCTGGCTGTCTTTGCTCAGCGCTTTCGCAGCACTTTCTGTCGCTTCAACGACGAAAGCGATTTTCTTCTCAACCGCAGACAGCTCAAACTGAATCGTTGCCAGGAATTCCTGTGCAGCGGCTTTCAGTGCGTCCGCTTTATCGGCTGCAATCGCCAGCGTCGCGATGGCTTCGCGGGGAATGGCGTTACGCAGCGTGCCGCCGGTGAAATCCAGCAGGTGCAGGCCGAGGGTGTCGGCGTGTTCAGACAGGAAGCGCACCAGCAGTTTGCTGGCGTTGCCCAGACCGAGGTGGATATCCGCGCCGGAGTGGCCGCCTTTCAGGCCTTTCAGTGTCAGTTTCAGCGTGGTGAAACCGGCCGGAACCGCTTCGCGGCTCAGTGGCAGCGTGGCGGTAAAATCAATCCCGCCGGCGCAACCCATGTAGATTTCGCCTTCGGTTTCAGAATCGGTGTTGATCAGAATCTCAGATTGTAACCAGTCCGGTTGCAGGCCAAATGCACCCGCCATGCCGGTTTCTTCGGTCATGGTCAGCAGCACTTCCAGCGGGCCGTGTTCTACGCTGTCATCAGCCAGAACTGCCAGTGCAGAAGCCAGGCCAATACCGTTGTCTGCGCCCAGCGTGGTGCCGCGGGCTTTTACCCAACCGTCTTCGATGAACGGCTGAATCGGATCTTTAGTGAAATCGTGAACAGTATCGTTGTTTTTCTGCGGCACCATATCGAGGTGAGCCTGCAGGGCAACGGCTTTGCGATTTTCCATGCCTTTAGTGGCCGGTTTGCGCAGCAAAATGTTGCCAACTTCATCACGCTCAGCGTGGATACCCTTTTCCTGAGCCCATTCAACGATGTGTTTTGCCAGCGCTTCTTCATGATAAGAAGGGTGCGGAATTGAACATACTTTGGCAAAAATATCCCACAACGGCTGTGGCGAAAGCTGAGACAGTTCAGACACTATAAGTCTCCTGTGACAGTCAGCTCATTCAGGCTCCATTTGCAGGGGAACTGATTGAGATGCTGTAGGTTTAAGGTTAAGTAATCCCCGCCAGACTGTGTGGCGAGTGGCCTGACAGAATATCACTTAATCTTAACCTGTGCGCGGGCGCGGGGAGAAAATCCAGGTTTTTTGCGGGCTGGCGGTACTATAACCGCTGGTTTTTGTAGGCGGGACTCACTATAATCCTGCGCAACCTTTTTTCCCCTCGAATACATTTTTAGAAGCCGTCAATTCACTGGCTGGGACACCTTTATGAGCGAAAAATACGTTGTAACCTGGGACATGCTGCAAATCCACGCCCGCACTATGGCTAAACGCCTGCTGCCGGCAGAACAATGGAAAGGCATTATTGCCGTCAGCCGTGGCGGTCTGGTTCCGGCAGCGTTACTGGCTCGCGAACTGTGCATCCGTCATGTGGATACCGTATGTATCTCCAGCTACGACCACGACAATCAGCGTGAAATGCAAGTGCTGAAACGCGCAGAAGGCGACGGTGAAGGCTTCATCGTCATCGACGATCTGGTCGATACCGGCGGCACCGCAAAAGCGATCCGCGAAATGTATCCGAAAGCGCATTTCATCACGATTTTCGCCAAACCTGCCGGTGCGCCGCTGGTTGACGATTATGTGGTTGATATCCCGCAGAACACCTGGATTGAACAGCCGTGGGATATGGGCGTGGTGTTCGTCCCGCCATTGGTCGGTAAGTAAATCCTCGTCATCCTTCGTGCTGCCTCTGCGTTGGCTGCCTTCGCAAACCCCGGTCACATACTTTTGTATGCTCCCGGCGATTTGCTCCGTTGCCGCCTTGATGCAGCACGAAGGATTTAGGGGATGCAGTGCCCCCCCTTTTAACGCCTGGCTAATTGCCGGGCGTTTTGCTTTTGTTGACTTGAAATCCTTTCCGCTTGACCTCACTCCTGTCTTGTCGCAACGTGGGCGGGTTATAATCCCTGCCTGAAACGTTCGCCTGCGGGCGAAAAGCTGCTTGCTAACGGAGGATCTCGCATCATGGCTCCAGCCAATCTCACGGAAAAACTGTTCAAACCGTCATTCAAATATCCGGAAACTTCGACACTGGTTCATCGCGTTCATCATCACAATACGCACCCGCCGATGCACTCAGCGCTGGAAGGCGATACCGTGAATTGCTGGTACCGGACAATCAACCGTCTGATGTGGATGTGGCGCGGCGTTGATCCGCTGGAAGTGGAGGAAGTGCTGTCGCGCATTGCCGTTTCTCAGGCCGAACACAGCGACCCGTTATTGCTCGATACCGTCATTGGCTATCGCAACGGCAACTGGATTTATGAATGGTCGAATCAGGCCATGCACTGGCAGCAAAAAGCCGCCGATGAGAAAGACGCCAATCTTGCCAGCGAATACTGGCTTAAAGCCGCGAACCTTTACAGCATTGCCGGTTATCCGCATCTGAAAGGCGATACGCTGGCGGAGCAGGCGGAAGCGCTGGCCAATAAAGCGTTTGAGAAATCCTCCGAACATTCGCCGTATGATCTGAAAGAGCTGGAGTTCAAAATCCCGGGCGGCGCGCCTATCACCGGTTTCCTGCATCTGCCAAACAAAGGCAAAGCACCGTTCCCGACGGTGATGGTGTGCGGCGGGCTGGACACGTTGCAAAGTGACCATCAGCGCCTGTTCCGCTCTTATCTCGCGCCGATGGGCATTGCGATGCTGACCATCGACATGCCGTCGATCGGTTTCTCCTCTAAATGGAAACTGACGCAGGACACCAGCTTCCTGCATCAGCAGGTTCTCATGCAGCTTTCTGATGTGCCGTGGGTGGATGCGAGCCGCGTCAGCCTGCTGGGTTATCGCTTTGGGGCGAACGTCGCCGTGCGGCTGGCGTATCTCGAGCCGCGCCGCGTGCGGGCTGTGGCGACGCTGGGCGCGCTGGTGCATTCGCTGCTGAGCGATCCGAAATGTCAGGAGCAGGTGCCGGATATGTACATGGACGTGCTGGCGAGCCGTATCGGAATGTCAACGGCGTCGGACTCCGCGCTGAAAACCGAACTTAATCGATATTCTCTGAAAACGCAGGGGCTGTTAGGGCGCAGAACACCGACGCCAATGCTCGCCGCCTACTGGGAAAGCGATATCTTCAGCCCGAAGAGCGAAGCCAGGCTGATTGCGGATTCCTCCTCTGAAGGCAAGATTCTGACCATCAAAAGTGAGCCGCTTTACCAGCACTTTGACAGCGCATTACACGAGATTTGTGAATGGCTGGAAAAGCAGATGCGTTAACTTAATGGTTGCTAATTCTTAACGGTTTGCTAAAAAGGATCGTCTTTCTATGGAGGTTGTACAATGACGTTACCAAGTGGTCATCCTAAAAGCAGGCTAATGAAACGTTTCGGTACACTCGGGCCGTACATTAGAGAAGGGAAATGCGAAAACGACCGCTTTTTCTTTGACTGCCTTGCGGTCTGTGTGAACGTGAAGCCCGCTCCTGAGAAGCGTGAATTCTGGGGGTGGTGGATAGAGTTGCAGGCTGAAGCCGAACGTTTTACCTATGTATATCACTTCGGTTTGTTCGATAAAGACGGCATCTGGAAGGCGCAAAACATTAAAGATGCTGAAGTGCGTGAGAAACTCGAGACCACTCTGGTTGGGTTCCACAAAAAACTCAACACGATGATCGAAGAGATGTCCCTCAAACTGGAACCGGCTGATGATTTCAGCGAAGAACCGGTGAAGCTCTCCGCCTGACACCTTCTGTACTACCCATTCCCATACTGAATGCTGCTATTATAGCGTTATGCCGGTTGGCATAACGCTTCTCCCCTGTTACAAAGACAACGAAGCATTTCTTATTTCACCTTAATGGAAAGACTAATGAGTGGCAGTCAGACACTGGTTGTAAAACTGGGCACCAGCGTGCTCACTGGCGGTTCGCGCCGCCTCAACCGTGCTCACATTGTTGAGCTTGTCCGCCAGTGCGCGCAACAACATGCGGCAGGGCACCGGATTGTGATTGTAACGTCGGGCGCGATTGCTGCCGGGCGTGAACATCTTGGCTACCCCGAACTCCCCGCCACCATTGCTTCCAAACAGCTGCTGGCTGCCGTCGGGCAAAGCCGTTTAATCCAGCTCTGGGAGCAATTGTTTTCGATTTACGGCATCCACATTGGTCAGATGCTGCTGACCCGTGCCGATATGGAAGATCGCGAGCGTTTCCTGAATGCCCGCGACACGATGCACGCGCTGCTCGATAACCATATCGTGCCGGTAATCAACGAGAACGATGCCGTTGCCACCGCAGAGATTAAAGTCGGCGATAACGACAATCTCTCGGCGCTGGCTGCGATTCTGGCCGGTGCCGATAAACTGCTGCTGCTGACCGATCAGAGTGGCCTGTTTACCGCCGATCCGCGCACTAATCCTGAAGCAGAGCTTATCCGCGAAGTCATGACGATTGACGATGAACTGCGTGGTGTGGCGGGCGACAGCGTTTCCGGCCTCGGAACCGGCGGAATGGCGACCAAACTGCAAGCCGCAGATGTCGCGTGCCGTGCAGGTGTCGACACCATTATTGCCGCAGGCAGCCTGCCGGGCGTGATTGGCGATGTGATTAACGGTGTTTCCGTCGGCACGCGTTTCCACGCGATGGAAACCCCGCTGGAAAACCGTAAACGCTGGATTTTCGGCGCACCGCCAGCCGGTGAAATCACCATCGACGACGGCGCGGTTTCCGCCATGATGGAGCGCGGCAGTTCCCTGCTGCCAAAAGGCATCCGCGAAGTGAAAGGCGATTTCTCGCGTGGTGAAGTGATCCGCATCCGCAACCTGAACGGACGTGACCTCGCGCACGGTGTCAGCCGTTATAACAGCGATGCGATGCGCATGATTGCCGGCCATCACTCGCAGCAGATCAGCGAAATTCTCGGTTACGAATACGGCCCGGTTGCCGTTCACCGTGACGACATGATTGTCAGTTAAGGAGTTACACATGCTTAACGAGATGGGCAGGGCCGCGAAAGCCGCGTCCTGGCAGCTCTCCACCCTCAGCACCGCGCAGAAAAACCGTGCGCTGATGCTGATGGCTGACATGCTCGAGGCCAACAGCCAGAGCATTATTCTTGCCAACGAACTGGATATGGCCGCCGCCCGCGAAAGCGGTATGAGCGAAGCGTTACTCGATCGCCTGCTGCTGACGCCTGCGCGCTTATCCGCCATCGCCAGCGACGTGCGCGATGTCTGCCGCCTGAGCGATCCGGTCGGGCAGGTGATTGACGGTTCTCAGCAGGACAGCGGTTTGCGTCTCGAACGCCGCCGTGTACCGCTGGGCGTGATTGGCGTGATTTATGAAGCGCGCCCGAACGTCACCATCGACGTCGCCAGTCTGTGCCTGAAAACCGGCAACGCCGTTATCCTGCGCGGCGGGAAAGAAACGCATCACACCAATCAGGCGACGGTCAAAGTGATCCAGCTGGCGCTGGAAGAATGTGGCCTGCCAAAAGCCGCTGTTCAGGCCATCGACAGCCCGGATCGCGCGCTGGTGGCGGAACTGCTGCGTCTGGATAAATACGTCGACATGCTGATCCCACGCGGTGGCGCGGCGCTGCATAAACTGTGCCGTGAACAGTCCACCATTCCGGTGATCACAGGCGGTATTGGCGTGTGTCATACGTTTGTGGATGAAAGCGTGGATTTCGACAAAGCGCTGACGGTGATTGAAAGCGCAAAAGTGCAGCGTCCGAGCGCCTGTAACAGCCTCGAAACCGTGCTGGTTCATCAGGCGATTGCAGAACGTTTCCTGCCGGAGCTGAGTGGTCGTATGCACCGTGCGGGCGTCACGCTTCATGCCAGTGAATCCGCCATGCCGCATCTGCAAAATGGCCCGGCGAAAGTGCTGGCCGTGACTGAGGAAGATTATCAGGACGAATGGTTGTCGCTGGATCTGAACGTCACCGTCGTCGCCGATCTGGACGCCGCCGTGGCGCATATCCGCGCCTACGGCACCGAACATTCCGACGCGATCCTCACCCGTTCAATCAGCTCCGCCGACCGTTTCGTGCGTGAAGTCGACTCCTCGGCGGTTTATGTCAACGCCAGCACCCGTTTCACTGATGGCGGCCAATTCGGTTTAGGCGCAGAAGTGGCGGTCAGTACCCAAAAACTGCACGCCCGCGGCCCGATGGGATTAGAAGCCCTGACGACCTATAAATGGATTGGTTATGGCGACGATTTAGTGCGCCCGTGACCTTTTTTTCTACCGGTTTCAACCCTATGAAACCGGTAGAAATTTCCTATCTTGCACCGTTTGATGAGAAAAGCAGCAAACGCACTTTCAGGGGCTTGACGGCAGCGCCAGATTTCACTAATTTAGCACCCCGTAGTTCCCCGGTAACACTTCAAAAAGCCGACTTAGCTCAGTAGGTAGAGCAACTGACTTGTAATCAGTAGGTCACCAGTTCGATTCCGGTAGTCGGCACCATTTTTCAGAACCAATCCCAGAAATATCAAAACGTTAATCCTCCACACTCCGGCGATGACTGGCTATTTTCAGCCCGTATTTTCACGTCAAAATAAACATAATATCCATAACGTGCGCAGGGTGATTAAGAACTCACCAAACGCCCTTTCAGGGTCTTGACGGAGGCTGGCGGTTTGGAATAGTTTGTTACCCCGTAGCCCCCAGACAATCCCTCAAAAAGCAGATATAGCTCAGTTGGTAGAGCAGCGCATTCGTAATGCGAAGGTCGTAGGTTCGACTCCTATTATCGGCACCAGTCACATCAAGCAGCTATCATCCTTTCATCTTTCCAAAATCCGTCGATTTTGCTCTCGTACACTTATTGGAATACTTGTTTTGCATGGTATAGCTTTTTTCCGTGACCCTCCGCGCGCGTTTTATACACGGTATCGTAAAAAAGCAGGAGACATCCCTGACTCTGAGGTATTTGCTAAACCCGTGGTGATTCAAAGATAATGACACGGTGATCCATCCGCGTAAGAGGGATCACGATGTAATGGCATAAATATTATTGCGTCAATGCTAAATGTAATAACTGAGGTAGCGGGTTCACGCACCTTTGAACATACCTTCGAAATCTGCCCCGCTTAAATCCGGGGAAGCGCAAAGCATATCTCTTGCAAGCGCACGCCTGCGGTTGAGCAAGACATCCAACGTTTCCTCAAATGTCGTAATATCGCAGTCCCTTACCGTCGGGTAATACACATACACATCCTTTGTCTGACCGATACGGTAAGCGCGGTCAGTTGCCTGATCTTCTTTTGCCGGGTTCCAGCAGCGGGTGAAGTGAATAACGTGGTTGGCTTTCTGAACATTAACCCCAAAGCCAACCGCGACGGTAGAGAGAATAATCACGCCAAAGCCGGGTTGAGCCTGGAAATCATCAATTAATCGCTGGCGGCTGTTCTGGCTCTGACTTTTAGTACTGGTGTCGCCATTGATTATCACCGGGCGGAAACCGAATCTCTGATGGACTGCATGTTGGATTTCTCGCTGGAGATCGCGCAGTTCGGTAAAGATAATTACCTTGTCTTGACTGGTATGTTTTACTTCATCCAGCGTTTTCAGCATCCAGTTAAGTTTTGGCGAGCCTTCCCGGTAGCGAGGCTCAGGGCTAATCACTGCAGGATGCGCGCAAATGAGCTTGAGTCGATGTAATAACCCTAGCATCCCCGTGCCCGCCTGTTGCATTCCCTCGCTTAGCGCCTGTTGTTGTTGCCAGTTGGCAATCGAGGAAAGGTACAGCTGCTTCTGGGCACTGGAAAACGGCAGTTGTTTACAGCTGCTGACTTCAATTTTTTGCGGCAGATCGCGCGCGACCTCTTCTTTGGTACGACGCAATGTCTGTGGTTCAATCAAGGCTCGCAAGCTTTCCAGCCGTTCCGTATCACGACCTGCTTCGTTCTCTATAGGGCGAACATAGTGTTTGCCAAATTCATTGAGCGCCCCTAATAGACCCGGCTGAGCAAAATCAAATAGGCTCCACAGATCTACAAGCGTGTTTTCGACAGGAGTACCGGTGCATGCCACTTTAAATCTGGCTTGTATTGCGTTGGCCGCATGGGTGATTAATGCCGCCGGGTTCTTTATCTTTTGAGCTTCGTCGCACACCATAATGGACCAGCGTTGACGTGCCAGTGAGAACTCCTGATCGCGAAGCGTTTCGTAGGTTGTCAGAATGATTTTCGCCTCACCTTGCCAGCCGGGTTTGAGCAAGTTTTTTATCCCCTGAGACTGCAGATGAGCAGGGATAGCCTGTTTCGGGTATTTCACCGCTTTGATGGTTTCGCCATACAATTTCAACACCGGAATGCCGGAGGTGTAGAAGAAATTGTCCAGTTCGCGTTCCCAGTTATCTAAAAGAGAGACAGGAGCAACGATGAGGCTTGGCGGTTCTTGCGGGAATTTTTCAATGAACCAGACCAGGAAACTCAGGATTTGTAGCGTTTTACCCAGCCCCATGTCATCCGCCAGCAGGCAACCTGCCGTTTCCTGAGGCGAGCGAAGGAAAAGTTGCTGAAGCCAGGCGATGCCTTCACGCTGATGGTCTTTGAGTCGGATGTGCTCTTTCAGGCTCAGCGGAATTTCGGGTTCAGCATGACGTGCATTGAGGAGTGAATCGCGGCGCTGTTTGATATAGGCCGCTTCTTCAATATTCTGTTCAATTTTGAGTACAGCTCGGGCCGCTTTATCAACAACATTGTTCTCTGATTCATTTGCTGTATTTTGCTGTTTTTCCCAGTTCTTACGGAAGGTTTTAGCGGCATCCAGCGGCAATTCAGTGTCATTCCAGGGGGAGAGGATATGCGTTTCGCCAGCAGCTTCTGCCTGGGTGATTCTCTCCTGCAGTTCATCGAAGTGGTACAGGTTATCAGGTTGCCAGCCATCGAGTGTTTCGACCGAAAATGCCGAGAAATCGATATCGTCAGGGAGCCAGTTTTCGCTTTGAGCTTTGGTCAGCCAGGGTGAAGATATTTTTTCAAACTCTCCGATGCCGATGACGCGATCGCCATATTTCCCCAGATCCAGGACATCGCTAAATTCTTTACCTTCGACTTCTTGTTGCCAGCGTGACAACAGTGACTGGCAATCATGCCATTGCTGTTCAGTGAATTGGCTCAATTCCAGTTCGTAACCCTGCCAGGAACCCGCAGGCATTTGTGCAGCGACACTTATACCCAGAGCCTGAACAAATTTATCCAGCTCCCAGGGAGCAGAGAAGAGGAATAACACTTCCGGTTGCGGCACTGGAGAGACCGGCTCCAGTACCAACGTTACATCCCCTATCTTATTCTCGTCATTGACCCGGGGCTGAAGCCTAAAATGATGGAAGAAAATATGGGCATCAAACAGTGCCTGCTCATGTTCTTCGGGGGCAATAACACTGGCAGCATCTTCGCCGAGGAACGTATAAGGGTTGCGGACAAAGGAAAGTGCTTCACTACCGGCCACCCGGCGGCCAGGAATTGAATGTATTGAATTGAGTACTTCTTTTACTTCGGGTGGGATGATGACATGGCTGAGTTCGCCATTTTCTCCGGGGATGCGGTAGCTGTCATGAACTTGAGCGTTTTTGTCAAAACTGCCGAGCCAGTTATCGGGTTGGTCCTCGAAGTGGGGCTCAATCTCGATAACGGCAGTATCTGCAATCGTTGCCTTTCTCAGGCGTAACGACAATGAAGTGGGTTTGATGACGTGCGTTTTTTCTAAATAATCATCAAATTTTGCGGCGGCTAGTTTCGCACATTTACGGATAGTCGCCCACCCCAACTGGTTGGTTGTTTCACCGGGAGACAGTGATTGTTGTGCACTGAGCTGCTCAGTTACCTGCAAGAGTGTCCAGTTTTCCCGCGATAACAGATGCTGCTGATTTTCATGTGTAAAAATAGCACCAGTACGACTGAAGCGGATGGGGTGACGCGCCGGAAGTGTGGCCCATTCAGCAATCCAGACGCGAAAATCACGATCGCTTAATGCCCCTCGCGAACTCAAACTTGCACGTAACGGTAATACCTCCGGTACGCCAATTAGAGGCAGACTGCTGGCATGCTCTTCATCTTCCAGCAGCCGGTACAATGCCTCCCAGCTCAACAACCATCGGTCTGTTAGTGATATCAGATAGTCTTCTTCAGCCAATTGCTCAAGCCAGGATGCCAGAGCCCAAAGATCCGGATCATCAACCACCGATTGTGGAAAACTGAGCCCATTATCCTCAACCTGATACTGGTTTTTTAGATGGCGTTCTACCTGCTGACGGTTTCCCGTCAGTTTACTTAACAGACGTTTCAGCATTATTTTATCCAGTAGCGATGGGGTTCTTTAGTCACGGGGGCGAAACCGAGCCGTAGCAGCTCTCTTTCTGTTGTGTCATCAGATGTTTTGAGCTGCACAGACAGTACCCCACCTTTTTGCCGGTTATCGCTGACGATACATGAAGTGTTTTCAACCAGGCGCTGTATGGCCGTATCCCGCAACGGATTGATGATTTTGATATCAGACTTAGGGACTGGAGAAAGCTCTTTCTTATCAATAAACTTGACGGGTTCTTCAGCCATCCAGCGAATACCCAGCTTGCGCAGTTCATCGTCGTATTTCAGCATCCAGCCGGTGATGCGAATCTTGTTATAACCTTCTGCCCTAGGCATGTGTTTGAGAGGATCAGGACATAATGATCTGTCTTTTAGGTGGATTTTTATATCAAGTGAGGATGACTCCGGATTAAAAGGTGCCTGGTTCACTCTGTAGTAATACATTGCATTTCCCGTCCCGGAAAATTCAACGAAGATGTAATCGTTAATTTGCATAATCATAGCGTTATCAAAACTACGCCCACCACGCAAATGGCTCAGACGCCCGCGATTCTCCTCGCGGAATTTCACAAAATCGCTGCCGCGGTGTTGCCAGGCATCAGGCCCCATCACGATGCGCGTGAATCCCATCTGGTTAGCAAAGCGCAGCCAATAGTGGAGTCGTGCCTGATCGACATCGCCATTGCCGCGAAGCAGTTCGAAGAAGTGCATCAGATCTTGTTTTGCGAGCCAGCCCCGCACCATCGCAGCGACAGGTTCAGATACATACTGATGCCACTTATTCTGCTGGCTTTTCAACTGCGGGTTATCCCAATATTCCAGCGCGGCCTGTTTTAAGGCTGAATGTGCCTGATCCCGATACGTAGAATGATAGTAACGGGTCAGCGCTGCCGTCATGATGTCATCGCGAAAACGCACCCACTGTGCCGCCAGACTCAATAGCCAACTAATTTTGTCCAGATACTGCGGATCGTCCAAGGTATCCAGCTGTGCCAGCAGGACCGTGAAAATACGCTTCCACAACCAGCTGCTATCGGGGATTTGCGCTATTTTTTCTAATGATGATAAGGAATTGCTCTCACCGGAAAGTAGCTGTTGAGATATCACACCGCCAGCCTGAGGCGTAAAAATGTCGTGATAAAACTCAATGGTTTTCATCCACGACTTTTCTCTGCGGATAGCGGCTTTCACCACGGAGTAGCCCCGGGCGATGTGTCCACGCAGTACACACCAGTGCGGGTTGGTTTCTGGAGATTCGTTCCTGTAGGCAAAATAGCTTGAACAGAGCGCTGCCCAATCCCGGCGTTTCAGCGTTTTGGTTTCGATCCGCCTTTTGATAGCGCTGTTCACCTCAGGGAAAAATTGCTCATCCTCAAGTAATACAGGCCTGTCAGGGCATAGCGGATCATTATCAGCGAGGCCATAAAACACCATTCGCCACTCACGCTCAGTCAGTTCTTCAGCAAGACGAAAACGACGCAGAGCCGCCAGCCGCATTTCATGAGGAGGAGGAGGGATTTTCTCTGCTTTATCAAACCGCTTTTCCATATCGAGCCCAGCGGAGGTCAGTGCGTGAAAATCATTGTGTAGATAATGACCATCCTGCTGGCTTGAAGACAGCTTAGCTGCAATGCGTTGCGCAAGAGAGTTCAATGCAGGCGTCATTGTGGCATTACCAGCTGGCAAACTTCTTTATTGACGACCGGTGGGAAATTCACCCCGTCAGCACCATCTCGTTTATCTTTAAGCCCGAAGAATTGCATGCGTAACTCTACGCGGCGACTGGCTTCTTTGCTTTCTTTCGCGTTATTAAATGAGACGCCACCTGCCAGGAACAGCTTGCGGATTTGGATCTGCTGCTCTGCGGAAATACTTTTTTGCAGGGGGCTGCGGCTATCAAGCAAACTGCACATGACCCATTCAGAGCGCTGCAGGGAGAGATGTAGGTTGTAAAGATAAGAACCGTCAGTATCGGTAAAACCTTCAATCACGATCTGCTTAAACCACTTTTTGCCTTCTTCGCTATCTGATGCTTCCAGCACCAGAGGAACAACATCCTGTAATGCTTTTTGTCCCTCAGCGTTCAGGAAAAATTGGTTGTGATCGAAACGCCCGGCTTCGCCAAAGCTAATGCGATTATCGTGGCAATCCACCACGATGGTTTTGTTCACACTGCGGGCGTGTAGCTCCAGTCGCTCACACAATCTGGATATGTCTTGCCCCCGCGCTTTTTCACCTTGCTCCGCACGTTGAATCCGCTGTGTTACAGAACTCAGCGACGCCACCATGACCACTAAAAATAACACCATCATGGCAGTCATCAGGTCGGCATAGGAGATCCAGAAAGGTTTCTCGGCTTCATCACCGCGGCGTTTTTTAACACCAAATGAATTTCCAAACATCAGCTGTCACCCCTTAAGCGCGAACGCGTGACAGAACATCATCAAGCTCGCTGACGCTTTCTCCGATTTGTTCGACAGAACCCGCCAGCAGGGTAGAGGCTTTCGCCATTTCGACGTCCAGTTTGCCCAGCGTTTTATCCAAGCTGCGCGAAACGCCTTCGGAGAAGTCTTCAAAACCTTTACCAAGCACGTCACTGACATTTTCCATAAAGGTCTGCGCTTCCCGGTTATAGCTCTGCAAGCGTTCACTGTGCTGCTTGAGATCGGTAATAAATTGGCTGCGGGTGGTCTGTTCAGATTGCGTATTCGCTGCGAGCTGTTCCAGCATGGCAATGGATTTGCTGACGGCTTCTCGATTGTTACGATAATCCGCCACCACGGAAGAAAGTTCGCTGGTGGCAAGGGAAAGCGATGAACCGGCCGATTGTGCTTTATTCAGTACATCAGCGGTGAGGTGATTGGCTTGCGACACCATATCACCAGCATGTTCAAAGCGTTCGGCCGCAACACGCATTTTTTCCGCCCCGTTTTGCATATCCTGAATTTGTCGGTTGGTTTGTTCTGCGAGTCTGTTAAGTGTTTCTGTTGTTCCCTGATGCTGGCTGGCAACCGTTTCAATCAGCTGTTTAATTTGATTGTCTACGTCACTCATCACCCGCTGCGTCTGCTCGTGCAGTGACTGCTGATTAGCCTGTTGATTCGCTGATATCTGTTGCTGACCCTTATCAATCTGCCCAAAGAGGCTACCTAACTGCCCGCCGAGCGCTTCGACAGAATTCGCCATTTTTTCCATGGTTGCGCTTTGCCCCTGCTGCACTGAGTTCTGAATCGCTTCAATAAAGGCGGACATATGTTCTGCCTGGGCTTTTTCTCGTGCTTCGCTGTCGGCAAACATTTTCTCGAGCTGGCGGGCCATACGTTCACCGGCCCCTTCGCCTTCTGCACCAATTTTGGCGACAGATGCCTGTAAGCTGGTGAGCATGTCATTCATGCCGGCCTGCATGGCCTGTTGGCCGGATTTCATTTCAGAGAGCAGCTGTTCAATCAGCTGCGCGCTCCCCTGGCGGGAATCGTCGCTAACCTGACGCATATCCTGAAGCAGCGCGGAGAATCCGCTTTGCATTGTCTGGATCGCGCCAACGGTTTGTCCCATCATGTCGTTCAGATTATTGAATTGCTGGCCAAAAGTGGTATCGAGTTTCGCCATAAATGCGGTCAGTACATCCTGCAGCATATTCTGAACCATGCCGCTTTGATCGCCGCTGGCGGTCTGAACTGCCCCCGCAATCTTATCCAGTGGGGACTTAAGGCTATTTTCAATTGCACCGCTCACCTGGTCGGCAAATTGCGAGCCTGCCTCGCGGTAAGTGGTGCTTAGCGTATTGGCCAGCCGTTCATTTTCGACTTTCTGGCTTTCAGCCAGATGCAGCAACATATCGCGTAAATCGGTGACCAGGCTCTCTTTCAGGTGGCGCGCCTGGGTGGCGCTTTCATTACTGGACTTCACCAGCGAGGCGAGATATTCCTCCCCCACGCCGCTATCATAGAGGGTGTCGAGGGAAGCGGTAAATTTCTCAAGATATTTATAGCACTTTGCAATGGCCATTTTTTCCAGCCAGGTGATCAGGATGGAGGCGAAAATAGCGAATGCGGAGCCGAGGAAGGCATACAACACATCATGCAGCAGATTATTGACGCTGCTGGTGACTTGCTCGGGCGTGCTGGGGTCAAAGTGATTCAGACCGATCATCAGGCCGTAGAATGTCCCGATAATCCCCACGCCGGTGAGGATGCCAGGCAGATGTTTAAAGAATTCGGTATTGAGGGGAATATCCACCAGTTGTTGTTCAGAGAAATAGCTGGCGCTGGGTGCCGTGGCGCGAATCTTAACAACTTTTTCCTCACTGCCGACCAGCTCAGTCTGAGGGTGCAGGGATTCCGAAAATTCACTCCAGGCATGTTTGAACTCAGGCTGAACAAACAAATTTTTTAGATGTTCGAGCTGATTCTCAGGCTTATCGTTTGTAATGCTATTAATTGAGCGTGTGTACTTTTTCAGCCTGTTAATAATATTGAAGGCTCTGACACGATAAAAGAACATAAAACAGAGAAAGGCAATACTGACGAGGACTATAACGGTTGCTGGTACCATATAGGGCGGCACAGAAGTAAGTGCCAATAAAACAGAATTAAGCCACGACATAATTTTCCCAGTTATATATTCAGAAATAACACGACAAAATAACCATCGACAACATTCTGATTACTTTTAATCAAAATTTTCGCGAGGTTACTCATTTTCAACATTAATCACCGTTACCGTTTCTATGCGATAGGGTTGTTCAGCATGCAAACATTGCGAGATAGCGCAGGGTTGTGGGCGGCAAGCGGAACGGCGGTTCAGTTTCCTATTATTACGTGAACAAATGCAAATTTCTTTGCGCAGTATCGTTTTGTGATTGCATTCGTTACGGGTATCATTTTGCGAAAATCATTCCAAAGCTTAATCAACGATAGTGTGATTTGCGGTTGTCGCAGTGATCTTTCCTGAGGATTTTCATGAACAACGCTGAACAGCAGTTCCTTAACGAGTTGGATTACGCCGTTGCCGCTACCGGTGTTGAGGATGTATTCGCCTTAGCTGGACGGGATAAACCGAATGTTGGCCTGCTGTCCGGTGAGTTTTTGGAAGAAGTGTGGGAGATGCCACTGCGTAATCTTGCGATTGAAACCGCGCAGGTCATTAAAGAACTGATCCAGACAGCGAAAGCGTTCCTGGAGGCGATGGTGTGCGATGATGCGCTTGCACAAAACGAAAGCGCAGTGCGGGAAAGCGTACGGGTACGACTGCGTATTCTGGTGCGTCAGACGCTGCGTAAGTATGAGCATACGCCATATAAAACAGCAGGTGCCGTAGCGCTGGTTTTGGAGCAGGCGGAAGGCGTGTCAAGCAGGTGTATGGTATGACACCTTAACTCTTTACCTTGATTACGAGAGCAGAATATTGCCCTCCGTCAAACCGAAAGAAGCTTCGAATGAATTGATGAATATGTCATTACGAGGAACTTAACGGCAATGCTGAATATTTTCTTTTATTCAGTTATCTTTTTTTAACTTCTACATTTGCGGCTTTTCCATCAAGAATGAACAAATTTACCCCACAGTTGCAAAGTGAACACAACCTCAGTACTCATCCATTTTATGACCTGTGGGGCATTTTACGCCGACGCTCAAATAAAATAACGCTTTCTCCGGGCCAATTGGCATTCAAACACCATGGTGCGGAAGTGCAATTGCCTATTGATGATATTCGAAATGTTAAGATCAATCGTAAATGGCTGTATTCAAATATGGCTATTGGGACAGAAAGTACGTCGTATCGGCTAAATGGTTTCAATGTTCAGCAGCTTGAAATGTTTATCCAAAGGATACAATGCGCAGCTCTGGATATTTTTCAGCATAGCGCTGAGTGGCGAGAGCTACTTGAGGTTGTCAGATGTTATCAGAAAGGTGAACACTATTTTTCTTCATGGGAATGGCGCTCTTTGTCTCAACTCGTTCTGGTTAAACAACGTCTGCAGGATCTTGCCATTGACGCTGATTTTATTGCCCGAGAAGGTGATAACCCCATTGCACAGCTGGCATTGAAATTATCCATTACTGATGTTTCAGAATCGGGAAGAAATCACTTTAACGAGCAAGTAATCCCGCGACTCTTGTCGTCTTATCAAACTTTCTTTGATCAGATTGAATCACAACCGCTGAGTGCTCCTCAGCGCAAAGCCTGCGTCACTAATGAAGATCATACTTTGGTTGTTGCTGGTGCCGGGACAGGGAAAACGTCGACACTGATTGGTAAAGCAGGATATCTATTGAAGGCCGGCTTAGCTCAGCCTGAAAATATCTTAATGCTGGCCTTCGGTAATAAAGCAGCGCGGGAAATGGCTGAACGTATCTCTGAGCGATTGCCAGAAAGTGGTGACAAGTTAAAAGCGACAACCTTCCATGCGTTCGGCAATCGTATTGTTGCTCAAAGCGTTGGTGTCAAGCGTTCGCTTACACGTTTTGCCGAGCAAGATAATGAATTAAGACAATTTATTGAGTCTGCATTAGAAGCAGAAATAAGCCTCAGCGATGATTATAAAACACAATTAGTTAAATATTTTGTATGTTATAGCACGCCAGGGCGTTGTGAATATGATTTCAATGCTATTGAAGAATACCATGAGTTTCTACAAAGTTGCCGCCTGATTACGCTGACTGGGCAATGGGTTAAGAGTGTAGGCGAGTTACGGGTTGCCAACTACTTATATTTGTACTCTGTTCCCTTCGAGTACGAAGCCAATTATGAAGTCAGCACAGCGACCATTGAACGCCGCCAGTATAAACCGGACTTCTACTTGCCGGGAAGTAAGACTTATATTGAATATTTAGGCGTAGACCGGGAAATGAGAACGGCCCCCTTTGTTGACCAGAACGCATACCTTGAGGGGGTTGCCTGGAAACGGAAACTGCATAAACAGCATAATACCTGCCTGGAAGAGTTATACAGCTATCAATTGAGCGAAGGAATACTTGAAGAAAATATCCTCGATATACTTAATCGGGTGGAAGAACCACAGCATTTACGTGATACAGACACGCTTCTGGATGAGCTTAAAAACTCAGGTTCATCGCCGTGGCAAGGATTTATCGATCTGATGCTCCGTTTCCTTAGCCTTTTCAAGGAAGGGCAATTTTCGTTTTCAGACCTCCTGGCATCACCTCAGCGTATAGATATGGGGCGCACCCAGGCATTTATCGTGTTATTTAAACCCATCTATGATGCCTACGAAGCGTATCTCAAAGAACAACAGGAGATGGACTTCAGCGATATGATTGCTGAAGCGACAACGGCACTTCAGGAGGGACAATTCCATCATCGCTATGACTATGTTCTGGTTGATGAGTTTCAGGATCTTTCGGGTGGACGAGGTAAGTTGTTAAAAGCGTTACTGGCCACCCGGGATAACATGCGGCTATTTGCGGTAGGGGATGACTGGCAGGCTATTTATCGTTTCAATGGCTCAGATCTCCGCTTTTTTACCCGCTTTGATCATCAGTTTTCGCCAGCGAAAATGTTACCTCTGGACAAAAGTTATCGATTTAACAATCGTATACATGAGCTCAGTTCCACCTTTGTCACCCGTAATCCTGCACAGTTGAAGAAAGAGATTACTACCCACGTCCAGGTGGATCATGCGGCGGTACAACTGCTCGATATTCAGGAAAAAGTACCCAGTATTAACCTGGCCGATCGCAATCAAAGAAAAGCTGAGGCTTATCGTCAGCAAATTAAGAGGGCGCTTGCTCGTTGCCATAGCCGGGAACTGAGACTGAACAGTATCCGTCGGGCTCCAGTCATGCTTATCGGCCGCTATCGCCTGGAAAATATGCGGGATTTGAAGACGTTAGACGTAAAGGCACTAATGGTCGAATTTCCACTGCTGGACATTCAATATCAAACCGCGCATGCCAGTAAAGGACTGGAAGCAAATTACGTGCTACTCCTGGGACTTGAGAAAGGGAGTTTTCCATCAGCTAAAGAAAATGATGAGCTGATAGACCTTCTTCTCCCAGAGCAAGAGCCATACCTGTTTGCTGAGGAGCGTCGGTTGTTTTATGTTGCCGTTACGCGTGCCCGACACTATGTATTTATGATCTTTGATAGCCAAAATACCTCAGCTTTTGTTGAGGAGATTGCAAGAATGGGTAAACAGCTCATCACGAAAAGTGATTCTCTTGAAATCGGTCAGTGGAGTTGTCCTGAATGTGAATCCGGCTCCTTAACGGGCAAAGTGAGTCGCTATGATAAAAAATTCTATGTCTGTTCCCACTCGCCAGCCTGTGATTACATGGCCAGTTCCTGCAAGCAATGCACTTCTCCGATGGTGATGCACAATAGTATGCAAAAGATATGCGTGAATCCGGAATGTCAGGAGATTGAAATTGTCTGTCGGCGTTGTGGCCTTGGCATCATGGTTAAGCGTAAGAACAAAGACGGTGGCGCTTTTTATGGCTGCAACCGCTATCGTCGGGATGAGGCAGACTGTTGTTATGAAAACATTACGAGCGAAGAGTACGAACGCAGGGTCGATACCGCAAAACAACATGCAGCAATCATGCAGGAGAGATGATGATTGAGTGGATACCTAAAACAACGATGTCTGTGGAAGCTTTCAGAACGCCTCCCCATCGCATGAACAAATCCTTAAGCTTCCTGGCCTGCTGACCTGCCTGGTAAGTGCGTATCAATCTGTCTTCCGGAACATGGTTCAGGGGTAACCCTTCTTTGCTTTTTAAACGGCTTGTATCTAAGTATTTCTAAATCAGCACGTCAGCAGCGCTTACATCCAGCCCGGTTTGCCTTATTTCCTTCCCGGACAGAATGTCGTCAGGCGTAATCCTCTCCAAATACCCTTACTCACAATATTTTTTAATGTTTAGTGCCATACCTTTTTATACATATCTTGAAATGTTCTTAGTCCGCTAATCGTTAAAGAAGGATCCTTTTCCGGTCGATAGGTGCTGAATGTTAAACCCTTCTTCTGATGCTACAGCCGGAAGTGAAAGGGGAACAAAACGGCGTGAGAAAGCCCGCGGACAGGTGAATCATAAGTACTGTTACACAGTCATCCGTGCCTTTCTCCAGCCAGCTTACCTTGGTTTTTCACTCTGACTGGCGAGAAGGAATTCGGGGATGAAATCGGCGAAAGAACAACCTGTTGCCTTATGGCGCAGGGTGCTGGCGTACGGGCTGATGGGCTGGCTGGTGTGGCAGCCTGTGGTGCCCGCATTTGCGGCAGGCGTGACGGTCGCAGGCGGCAACACCCGTACCGACCAGGCCGCCAACGGCGTGCCGGTGGTCAATATCGCCACCCCGAATCAGGCCGGGATTTCGCATAACACCTACAATGATTTCAACGTCGGCCAGCAGGGCCTCATCCTCAACAACGCCACCGGCAAGCTCACGCAGACTCAGCTCGGCGGTCTGATTCAAAACAACCCCAATCTTGCCGCAGGGCAGGAAGCGAAGGGCATCATTAACGAGGTGGTGTCCTCCAATCCGTCGCAGCTGAATGGCTACATGGAAGTCGCCGGTAAAGCGGCGAACGTCATGGTCGCCAACCCGTACGGCATCACCTGTAACGGCTGCGGCTTTCTCAATACCCCGAACGCCACGTTAACCACCGGCAAACCGGTGCTGGGCGCGGACGGCTCGCTGCAGTCCCTTGAGGTAACGCAGGGCAGCATTACCGTCGAAGGCCAGGGGCTGGACGCCCGCCAGAGCGACGCCTTCTCGCTGATTTCACGCGCCGCGCAGATTAACGCCGGGCTGTACGCCAGAGATTTAAACGTCACCCTGGGCGCGAATCATGTGGATGCGCAGGGCAACGCCACGCCGGTATCCGGCGCAGGCGTGCCGTCGGTGGCTATCGACACCGGCGCGCTGGGCGGCATGTACGCCAACCGTATTCATCTGGTCTCCGGCGACAAGGGGGTCGGGGTTAACCTCGGTAACCTGAATGCGTCGGTCGGCGACATGCAGATTGACGCCAGCGGTAAGCTGACGCTGAGCAACGCCACCGCCACCGGCAAACTGACGGCGAATGCGCAGGCCATCGCCCTTAACGGCACCCAGCAGTCAGGCGGCGATACGACGCTGACGTCGGCGGGTGACCTCACCAATAACGGCCAGCTTGCGGCGGGCGGCGGCGTGCAGCTTCAGGCACAGACGCTGACCAACGGCGGCCTGATACAGGCGCAGGGCGCGCAGACGCTGAAGGCCACGGCGCTGAACAACAGCGGCACACTGCAGTCCGGCGGGGCACAACATATCACCGCCACTGCCCTGAATAATCAGGGGCTGATTGGCTCGCAGCAGGGGCTGGGTGTGCAGGTCGCAGGCCAGATGACGGTGGGCGAACAAGGCTCACTGTTTGCCGGTGACCGGCTGAGCCTCGGCGGCGGGCAGATGATTGCCGACGGCACGCTGACCGGCAAAAACGGCCTGACGCTTAACAGCACGTCCCTGAACGCCGGGCAACACTCGCTCATCACCAGCCTCGGGGATATTCAGCTCACCGCCGGGCAGCAGGTGCTTAACGGCCAGATTTCCACCACCGGCAACGCTGACCTGAACGCGACAGACCTCTCCGTCGGCGCATCAGGCAGTATCCACAGCGACAAAGATTTATCCCTGACGGCAGGCCACGCTTCCACGATCGCCGGTGTGCTGGACGGCAACACGCTGGCGGCAGGCGGCGGCGCATTGCAGGTGACCAGCAGTGGTTCTCTCGCCTCCGCCGGCGATATGCAGTTATCCGCACAGCAGCAACAGCTCGACGGCACAACCCGTGCGGGCGGCAATCTCTCAGTCACCGCTGACCGGCTCAATGCTGCGCAGGGTGGCAAAACCTCGGCGCAGAACGACATCATCTCGGATATTGCACAGGGCGGCCAGTGGTCGGGCAGCCTGATTGCTGGCCGTGACCTGAACTTCACCGCCGGTGATTTCAGTAACGCCGGTACGCTGGCGGCCAACCGCAACGGGCAGTTCAGCTTTGGCACGCTCGGTAACAGCGGCCTGTTGCAGTCGCTGGGTACGCAGCAGCTTAACGGTGGCACCTTCACCAACACCGGCACGGCGCAGTCCGGCGGTGACCAGACCTTCACCCTGAACCAGCTCAATAATCAGGGGCTGACCGGCACCAACGGCGACCTGACGCTGAATGTCCGTGACGGCGTGACGAACGGCGATTCCAGTACATTACTGGCCGACGGCAAACTGACGCTGAAAACGGCACAGGCGGATTTGGGCGGCACGCTCACCGGCACGCAGGGCGCAGATCTCACGGCGGATACACTGACCAGCCATGCGGGTTCGGTGCAAACCAGTCAGGGGGATGTGAACCTCAGTGCAGGCAACGCCAGCCTGAACGGTTTCCTGTCTGCCGATGGCAGCATGGCGCTGAACACGCAACAACTGACCACGGGCAACGGCTCGCAAACACAGGGCAAAAACGCGCTGGGGATCAGTGCGTCTGAAGGCGCTGAGTTGGGCGGTAAACTGGTGACGCCGGGGGCGCTGACGATCAGTGCGGGCACCCTGACCAATAACGCGACGCTCGGCGCTGATAATGTCGATGTCAGCGCGACGACGTTCACAAACAGCGGGGCGATCACGGCGGACGACGGCCTGCATCTTACTGCCGGAACCCTGCATCAGCAGGGCAGCCTGGCGGCGCAGAACCTGATGAACCTGGAAGGCAATACGCTGGACAATCAGGGCAGCATTTCTGCGGGCGATCTGGGTATTCATGCCCAAACCAGCCTGACCAATCAGGGCGCGGGGGTGATCTCGGCGGGCAACGGCCTGACCGTGGATGCCCCCACGTTAATCAATAACGGCCAGCTTCTGGCGAAAACCGTTGGCGTGAATGCCACGGGCATCAGCAATAACGGTCTGCTGCAGGGCAGCGGGGATACCACGCTGACGGCGGGCACGCTGAATAACGGCGCGCAGGGGCAGGTGATTTCCGGCGGCACGCTTGGCGTGCAGGCCGACGATACCCAAAATCAGGGGCGGTTACAGGGCGGGCAGCTTACGCTTACCGGCAACACCCTGACCAACACCGGTACCGCACTGGGGACTGCCGGTCTGAACGCTCAGGTTCAGAGTGACCTCAGTAACACCGGCAGCCTGCTTTCCTCCGGCGATGCCAAGGTGAACGCCGCGACGCTGGAAAACAGCGGCCAGTTGCTCAGTGATAACACCGCAACAGTCACCGCTGACCACGTCAGCAACACGGGGCAGATTCAGGGTGACACGCTGGCCCTGACCGCCAACAGCGCGGACAACAGCGGCAACCTGATTGGGCTGAAAGGCCTGACGGCGCAGCTGCAGCAGGACTTAACCAACGCCACCGGCGGGCAGATGCTCACCCAGGGGGCGCTCACCGTCACCGCCGGGCACGTCACCAACAACGGCAGCTGGCAGGCCGGGAGCGCGGATTTACACGCCAGTCAGTTGGATCTCAATGGTGCCATCCGGACCACTGCGCAGGCGAACCTGACCCTGACCGGCGCGCTCAACACGCAGGCGCAGGGCAAAATTGTTTCAACCGGACTCGCCGTCTTGCAGGCCGCCAGCCTCAGCAATCAGGGGAACTGGTCGGCGGATAATCTCACCCTGACCGGCGGCACGCTCACCGGCGGCGGTACGGCCAGCGGGGTCAGCGCACTGGCGGCCACCCTCAGCGGCCATCTGCAGGTGCAGCAGGGCGGCGCCTTGCTGAGCGGCGGCACCAGCACGCTTAACGCGGCGAGTATCGTCAACGGCGGCAACCTGCAGGCGGATAATCTGGTGCTGACCGCGGACAGCCTGACCAACGGCGGACAGCTGCAGGGCCAGCAGAGCCTGCAGGCCAGGGTACAAAACGGCATCACCAACCTGAGCGGCGGCACGCTGCGCAGCCAGGGGACATTAGATTTGGGTGCGCAGACGCTGCTCAACCAGGGGCAGCTGCAGGGCGACGGCGTCAGCCACCTGACCCTGACGGACAATCTCAATAATCAGGGCACGCTGCTGACCGGCGGTCAGTTAACGGTCTCCGCTCCGACGCTGACGAATACGGGTGTTTTGCAGGCGCAGGGGCTGACGATGACCGGCGGAACGCTGACCAACGGCGGCACCCTGACCGGGCTGGGTGACAGCGCGGTGAACGTGTCGCAGGTGACCAATCAGGGGCAACTTCAGGGTGACCGTTTGCAACTGACCGGGAACGCCCTGCACAACACCGGCACCGTTTTGGGCAGCCAGACGCTGGGGCTTAACCTGCAGAACGCTGACAATCAGGCGGGCGGTAAACTTTACAGCGCCGGTAACCTGACGCTGGTGACGCCGTCGCTTAATCAGGCCGGCAGCCTGCTGGCTCTGGGTGATATGACGCTGCAGCTCGGCTCCGGTTTCACCCAGACCGGCACACTGGCGGCAGGGCAGAACCTGAACCTCAGCACGCAGGGCGACCTGAACATCCTCGGGACACTGCAGGGTAACGGCATTCAGCTCAGCGCCACGGGTAACTTTGCCAACAGCGGCCAGCTGCGCGGCGGCAGCGGTACGGTGGGCGTGGATGCGAACAACATCACCCTTAACGGCAGCGGCAGCGTGCAGTCCGGCGGGGATATCCGTCTCGCCAGCCGGGGCGTGCTCAACAACAGCGGGTTTGTCGGTGGCGCAGGCAACGTGGTGATGTCCGCCGCGGGTCAGTTGGCGAACAGCGCGCTGCTGTATGCCGGTAACAACATGCAGCTGCTGGCCGACAGCATCCATAACAACTACGGCGATATTCTGGCGGGCAACAGCCTGTGGCTGCAGCGTGATGCAGCGGGTAATGCCAACAGTGAAGTGGTCAATACCTCGGGGGATATCGAAACCACCAACGGCGATATCACCATCAATACCGGGCACCTGCTGAATCAGCGTGACGGGCTGAGTACGTCGAGTTCGTATCAGGCAGCCGCCAGCAATGCGGCCTCCTCAGGCGCCAGTTCCATCAAGGTGAAACTTGGGGACTTGAGCGATGAAGATCTGGGCATTTATACCAAGACAATCAATCGGATCATACCTGGCAATGGCAACAATGGTGAAACTGAAAGTATCAGTACTTATTATCTGGATCCCACTGCGGCAGGTGCCACTCAACGCTATCTGCAGGGCACATCAACGCTGACAGCGGTTGCCAATGGCGGTGCGGGGCGTATTGCGGCTAATCATGATCTAACCGTCTCTGCCGGGTCACTGGATAATATGGCCAGCACGATGCTGGCCGGCAATAACATTGCCCTTTCCGGTGCCTCCCTCAATAACCAGTCGTATCAAAACAGCCAGGAAAATACCTACCTCGTTTATCAATATACGGATCAACTGGGGAAAGCCCCGGCGCAGTCGGGGTTTATCGCGCAATACCGAAAAACGGGCTACAGCAGTACTTATGATTTCGTCAACAGCCTGAATTCAACCGTGATCTACAACCTCACCGGTGCACCTCAATACGAAACCGTCAGCACCGGTGAAGGTCTCCGCGCCGTCATTCAGGCGGGCGGGGCGGTTAACGCCCGCTTCAGCAATAACATCAGCAACACCACCACCACGGCGAATGCGGGTGGCTTATCCCATGCCATCAGCGCACCGTCGCTGAACGGCACGTCTGGCCTGCAGGCGGTTAGCGCAACGAAGAGCGCTTCACTGGCGGCCGGTCAGAACCTGACCATCGGCTCAGTGCAGTGGAACAATTCGTTCACCGATGCCCTGAAGCAAATCGGCAATCAGGGTGCGGCGCTGACCGATTATCCGCTTCCAACCGGTAATAACGGCCTGTTTGTGGCGAGCACCAACTCGGCCAGCCCGTATCTCATCACCACCAATCCGCAGCTCGCCAGCATCGGCAAAACCGACCCGGCGCTGTTTAACGCGCTCAACGATTATCTTGCCCACCCGACCACCGGCGCGCTGACGCCTGCCGTGCAGACGGGAACCCCATCTAACCCGCGCGTTGAAACGGCACCGGCCTACACCGACGAAAGCCAGTTCATCGGCTCGGCCTACTTTATGAACCGGCTGAACCTGACGCCGGACTACGACTACAAATTCCTCGGCGATGCGGCCTTTGATACCCGCTACGTTGATAACGCGGTGCTGAGCCAGACCGGCCAGCGCTATATCGGCGGCACCGGCTCCGACCTGGCGCAGATGCAGTACCTGATAGACAACGCGGCGGAGCAGCAGGCCGGGCTGGGGCTGCAGTTAGGCGTCAGCCTGACGCCGGAGCAGGTCGCGGCGCTGACCAAAAGCATCGTCTGGTGGGAGAAAACCACCGTCGACGGGCAGACCGTGCTTGCGCCCAAACTTTACCTCGCGGCCAATGACACGAATGCCGTCACCGGCAGCGTGATTTCCGGGAATACCGTCAACCTCGACGCGGGTCATATCGTCAACGCCGGCAGCACGCTGCAGGCGCAAACGCAGCTGGCGGCGAAAAGCAGCAGCACGTTGGATAACCTCAGCGCCGGGCTGATTGCCTCCGGCGGCAGCCTGCAGCTGAGCGCGCTGGGGGATATCAATAACATCGGCTCATCTATTGCCGGACAAACTGTCGCACTGGCTTCGGTCAGCGGCGACATCAATAACGTCACGCAGGCGCAGCAGTGGACGGCGGCACCGGCCACCGGCAGAGGCAAAACGGCGCAGCTGACCTTCAGTGATACCCAGGCCGGGGATGTGGCGGGCATTTCGGCCACCGGCGGGCTTGCCCTGACGGCGGGCAACAGCATCAACAACACCGGTGCAAAACTGACGGCCGGGAGCGATTTGCAACTGGTCGCGCTGGGCGATATCAACATCACCGGCAACGCGCTGAGCACCCGTAAATCGACGGCAAACAGCAGCGCGCAGACCACCGGCAGCCAGGCCAGTGAAGTCAGCGCAGGCGGTAGTCTGTCGGCCAGCGCCGGTAACAACCTGACGGTGGCAGGCAGTGCGGTAACAGCTAAAGGCGACACCACGCTGGCGGCGGTAAACGACATCAACCTCAACGCGATGGACAAAAGCAGCCATCAGACAAGTGGTAAAAATAAAGCCGACGACAACAACGCCACCCGCACGGTGGTGAGCAGCGGCGGCAACCTGACGCTCAGCGCGGGCCGTGACCTTAACTCTCAGGCGGCGCAGCTGACCGCCGACCTTAACGCCTCGCTCAGCGCCGGTCGCGACGTCAACCTGAACGCGCAGCAGACCGGCTCCTACAGCGAGACCCACGGCAATAAAAGCGTGAGTATCCGTGAAAATATCGGGCAGGAAGGGACGGCGGTTTCCAGCGGCGGGAGCACCACGGTCACCGCCGGGCGGGATATCACCACACAAGCCGCGCAGGTTGAAGCCACCGGCGACCTGGCGCTGAACGCCGGGCGTGACGTGAACATCACCACCGCGCAGGAGAGCCAGTACAGCTACGACGAGAAGACCAAAACCAAAAAACACCTGTTCTCTAAAACGACCACGCACACCGTGGCAGAGGATTACGCCACCACCGAAAAGGCCTCACAGCTGAGCGGCGATAAAGTCTCAGTTGTTGCCGGGCAGGACCTGACGGTGAAAGGCTCGTCGGTGGTCGGGGACGGGGATGTGACGCTGAAAGCGGGTAAAGACCTCAACGTCACCGCCGCGACGGAGGAGCAGTCCAGCTACCGCCTGAGCGAGACCAAAACCAGCGGCATGTTCAGCGGCGGCGGGCTGGGTGTCACTGTCGGCAGCAAATCATCGCGTCAGCAAATCAACCAGGACGGCACGACGCAAAGCCAGAGCAGCAGCGCGGTTGGCAGCACCGGCGGCAACGTCAACCTGATTGCCGGTGAGCAGGCGCACATCGGCGGCTCGGACGTGATTGCCAAAAACGACGTCAACATCGTCGGCGGTTCGGTCACCATCGACCCCGGCAACGACATGCTGACCCGCAAACAAATCTACGAACAAAAGCAAAGCGGCGTGACGGTGTCATTGTCGAGCCCGGTGACGGATGCGCTGCTGTCGCTGACCAGCCTTGCCAAACAGGCCTCGCAGACCAGTGACAGCCGGATGCAGGCATTGTACGGCGTGCAGGCCGCCGAGCAGGGCTGGATGGCATCGATGAATGGCGCACCGACGCAGGCTGCTCAGCTCATGAACGGAAACGTGAGCGGCAACTTTATTAAGCTGCAGGTCAATATCGGTGCCAGCAAGAGCAAATCCACTTCCGAACTGGAGCAGAATCAGGTCACCGGCAGTACCATCACCGGTGGTCAGAATGTGGCGATTGTATCGACCGGAAGTAACGGCCAGAGCGGCGATATCCATATCACCGGCAGTGGCGTGACAGGGAACAATATCACCCTGGCCGCGCAGAATGACCTGGTGCTGGAGGCGGCGAGCAACAACAGCAAACAGACCAGCAGTGACAGCGCCAGCGGCTGGAGCGTTGGCGCACATATCTCGCTGGGCAAAGAGACGGGTTTGGGCATACAGGGCAGTGGCTACGCGTCGAAAGGGGCATCGGATGGCGACACCACTGAGTATGTGAACACCCGCGTGAATGCTCACGACAACCTGACGTTAAGCAGCGGGCGCGACACTGTATTATCCGGTGCGCAGGCATTGGGCGATAAAATCACCGCCGACGCCGGGCGTGATTTAACGCTTACCAGCCTGCAGGATACGGACAATTACCAGAGCAAACAGCAAAGCGTCAGCGGCGGGTTCAGCTTCACCTTCGGCTCAATGACCGGTTCTGCCTCCCTGAGCATGAGCCAGTCCAAAACCCAAAGTGAATACGCCAGCGTGGGTGACCAGAGCGGGCTGTTTGCCGGTAAACAGGGCTATGACATTTATGTCGGCGACCATACGCAGCTGAACGGCGCGGTGATTGCCTCGACCGCAGATGCGGCGAATAACAGCCTGAATACCGGCACGCTGGGATGGGGCGATATCCAGAATAAGGCGAACTACAGCGCCAGCAGCGTCGGCGTCAGCGCCGGTTTCTCGAATGATAACGCCAAGGGGAAGAATGTCGGTGGTGTGCTGCCGGTGATGACCAACGCCAGCGGCAGTGCATCGGGCACGACCCGCTCTGCGGTGGCCGACGGCAGTATTACGGTGCGTGATACCGGCCAGCAAACGCAGGATGTGGGTACGCTGAGCCGGGATACGGACGATGCCAACGGGCATATCGACAAGATTTTTGACAAACAAAAAATAGAAGAAAATCAGGCAGTCGCTCAGGCCATCAGCGAGATTGGCGCGCAGACGATGCAGAACATGGTGCTGCAGGCGCAGGTCAATGCCAAAAGTGATGCGCTTGCCCGGTTGTCGGGGACCGATGCGTACATCAATGCCTCGAAAGAAGACAGGCAGACGATGCTGGAGAACTCGCCGGAATATATCGCTGCAGAGCAAAAATACGGTATCGGCAGCCCGTTCTGGACGGCGGGCACGGCTATCTCCGGTGCGCTGGCCGGTCTCTCCGGTGGCGATATGAGCCAGGCGCTGGCGGGCGGGCTGGCACCTTATCTGTCGCTGGCAGTGAAGGCGGCTACCACGGATAGCAAAGGCAATGTTAACGACGTTGAAAATATTACCGGTCATGCGCTTGCTGGTGCGGTAGTTGCCTATCTGCAGGGCAGTTCTGTCACCGGTGGCGCAGCAGGTGCTGCGACAGGGGAACTGGCCGCCTATCTTATTACACAGGAGTTGTACCCAGGAAAAGACCCTGCCGAGCTGACGAACGACCAAAAAGCCAACGTGAGTGCGCTGAGTACGCTGGCCGCCGGGCTGGCGGGTGGCGTGGCCGGGAATTCGGCAGTGGCTGCAGGGACAGGGGCGGTGGCCGGGAAAACGGCGGTGGAGAATAATGCGGAGGCTAACCTTAGCGAATTCGAGAAGGATGCAGAAGAGATAAGGAAAGAGGAGAATGAGATACTTGGTGCGCTTCCTGACACTGAAAATCCTGAACTGACACATAAAGTAGTAAGTTCAGGGTTAGGGCCTGTGGTTGGGGTTGGGGTTGGGGTTGGTGCAAAAGATGTATCGACTAAACCGAGTGAGGCGTTTTTTTGGTCCGGCCGAACTGATGGAGTTGGTGGCGCAGATATAGCTCAGCAGATTGCGGCGCAACAAGGAGGGACTACCCTCGAAGCATTGATGGCTCAACGCGGCATACAAATGCCTGCATGGGACGCTACAAATCCGGCTGTTGTGAAGGCATGGCAAGATATTTCTGCAGAGTACGCAAGTGGGGTTTCTGGAACGGTGCGTGCAGTAATCGGGCAGAGTTTACGACCTGGAAATGTTTGGGAAACGGCGGAGTTGCCTGCATTGATTAAAAACCCTAACGTAGATAAAATTATTACTATTGATCCTGTAACAATGGGTGAAAAAATTATTTATGTTAGGGGGGATCAATGATTCTTGAAGTCTCTCGGGGTCATATCCAAGTGAAAATTGGAGATAGAACGGCGACCGCTCAGGGTGAGATGTTTTTTCTTGGTAGCGATAAAATGGGTTTCGTGTTGTACAGGGGGTCTTTAAAGTTTTGGAATGCTCCAAATCAAAATCAGATTATGACTGTCGATGATGTCGATATGATCGTTGCTGATATTCAGGCCGATTTTTCCAGGGGAGGGCATACCTTGGAAGTTGAAAGCTAGTAGGTGCAAAAGCAACAACAGTTACTTTCGCGATAAACTTCACGCACAAGGCTCAGTAATGCCACCCTCGTGGCGTCAGGTTTCCTGGGCTGCCGCCAGTATTTATAACTGCTGCGATGAACCCCAAACACGTTGCACACAACGGCAACAGGAAACCGCGCCCTGAGTTTCTCAACTAATGAGAATTTTTCAGGGAGCCTGACATCAAGAACGCGTTGAAGTCTTTTCTTCAACTCACGTATCTCAATCTGCTCAGGTGTCATGGGTGAAGCGACGGGTGATTTTCCCGCTCGTTCCTCTTTCAGTTGTCGAACCCATTTGTCCATCGTGGATTTGCCGATATTCATCGCAGTGGCAGCAGCGGCAACAGTGTAGTGCTGATCGAGTACAAGCTGGGCAGCTTCGAGGCGAAACTCGGGGCTAAAGTTGCGTCTGTTACGTCCGGTCATAATGTCACCTGTTTTGACTATGAGGCGATGATATCACCTCTGTTCAGGTGGCCAAATTCAGTGTGCCACTACACTTTTATAGGTACAGATGATTTGTATATTGAAATTTTAAATATCTAGATGGTGCAAAAGCGACTACGACCCCGAGTACGCCAGTAGCTGGTTCTGCTGAAAATGGGAATATCAACAACATCAGCAGCGATTTGCAACCGGTTGCACTCAACGATATTAACATTACAGACAACGCACTGAGCACAAGTAAATCCACGGCAAAAATCCAGCACACAGACTACCGGCAGCCAGGCCAGTACGGTCAGTGCAGGCGCTTGCGCGGGTAACGACCTGACGCTTAGCGCAGGATGGGATTTGAACTCGCAAGTGGCGCAACTCCTCAATGCCTAGCTTAGCGCCGGTCGCGAAGTCAACCTGAATACGCAGCAGACCGGCACCTACAGCGAGAGACACAGCAATAAAAGCGTGAGTATCCGTGAAAATGTCGGGCAGGAAGGGTTGAGGCCAACGGCGACCTTGCCCTGAACGCCGGTCGTGACGTGAACATCACCACCGCGACGGAGGAGCAGTCCAGCTACCGGTTTACCTTCCGGCTTCTTTTCTACAGGTAATGTTGTACGTGTTGACATCCCTAAACCTGGTGATTTTAATCTACGGATTCCTTCTGGTAATGAGGCCGGTGTGAATGAATTTTGGATACCGGGAGGTATACTACCAAACAATAACGCCGAAGCAGTAATTGATGCGGGGAGTATATTACCCAGTGATTACACGGTTTCTCCTGTTAAATTTAGATGAGATAATTTAATGAAATTTAAAGACGTTTTTTTTAGCAGAGAGGAAAGATATTCTATTGGAATTGAAACAGAGACTGCTCGATATTATCTGTCCATTCCTGTAACCAATCACATGATTGATTATGAAGAATATTATGAGATAAGTGAAAGCGAGTATAATATCTTTCTGAGTAATCCTGTCATGGCAGTAGATTTTGCTAAACAATGCAAAAGACGAGAAAAGGATGACCTTCTAATCGTAAAACCAGGTGCTCTTAGAGGCGTTGCTTCTTAGCATAAGCTCAGTAATATCTATCTTGAGGAACTTTAGCATTCTGTATTTGTCAGTGAATCTGTAGTGGCATAGTGAATTTGGTCAAAACATTGGTGTTGATGGCTCCTCTGGCTTGGCGACGAGATATGGAACAATACATTCAGGCAAAAACGGAGCGCATATTGTTCCAACAAACCCGGCTACTGTTGAGGTGAAGCCATGAAAAATTTTCCTGAGTGGTTAGTTTTGTGTGTTTGGCGCGCTCTGATTGGTGAGATATACCCTGCAATAAGAGCGATCGCTATTTCTCTAGCGGATGATCGAACGTTGCATATTTGTTACTACCTTGACAGACAACCCACAGATTTTGATTGGGAAAGCTTAGAGGTTGTTGCTACAAATATTTCAGCTTCAATTGGTCAAGAAAAAATTTTTCGAATAAATCTGGAATGCAAGTTTGAATCGGATCCAATTGGGAAGCTTGAGTGCTTGGGAGGTTTTGTCTACTGTCGTCGAGAGTATGATTAGTAGGTGCAAAAGGAAATGAATCAGAGACGTTTCCAAGCTCTATTGTTCCAACGGCTAGTAATCCACCTCAAATGCTTAACAGGGCAGTAGATTCTGAGGCTGACACTACCCCAAAATCCTGACCCATTCAGAAACAGAATTCCGGCATGATATTCACTCCCTCACGAGCGGAGGTTGTGCCGATGAAAAAGTCACGATTCACCGAAGAGCAGATAGTCTTTGCCCTGAAGCAGGCTGAGCTGGGTACGCCCGTACCGGAAGTCTGCCGCAAGCTGGGCATCTCCGATGCCACGTTCTACACCTGGCGCAAAAAGTACGGCGGGATTTCTCCTTCAGAACTGAAACATATGCGGCAGCTCGAGGAGGAAAACCTTCGCCTGAAGAAGCTGGTTGCCGATCTGAGCCTCGACAAGGCCATGCTTCAGGATGTGCTGGCAAAAAAGAGCTGACGCTGGCACGCCTGCGCGAGTGGGTCAGGGATTTACAGACCCGCTATGGTGCCAGTGAGAGACAGGTCTGCTTTGCGCTGCAGGTCAGCCGCAGTTCGTTCCGCTACCGCTCCGTTGCGGCAGACGGCAGTGCGCTGCGACTGCGCATCAGGGAGATAACCGAAACCCGGGTCCACTACGGCTACCGCAGGGTACACGTCATGCTGAAACGGGAAGGCTGGCGTGATAACCACGAGCGCATCTACCGGCTCTACCGTGAGCAGGGGCTGTCGCTGCGGCTAAAACGCCCCCGCCGCAATAAATCTGCGCTGAAACGTCAGTCCCCTCCGCAGGGGCTGTATCCCAACCACGTATGGGGTATGGATTTTGTCTCCGATGCGTTGTTTGACGGTCGGCGGCTGCGCCTGCTGACGGTAATCGATCTCTACACGCGCGAATGTCTGGGGATCTGCGTGGGCCAGAACCTGCGGTCTTCAGAAGTGGCTGAGATGCTGAATAACATTGCGCTGAGGCGACCGCTGCCACAGCTCCTGAAAACTGATAATGGTTCTGAATTTGCTGGAAAAATGCTGGATAAATGGGTGTACGAACGTGATATCCGGATTGACTTCTCGCGACCGGGTACGCCCACGGATAAGGCCACGGTGGAGTCCTTCAACGGCAGGCTGCGGCAGGAATGCCTGAACGAGAACTGGTTTATGTCGATGGAGGATGCCCGGTGCAAAATCGAAGCCTGGCGCATACACTATAACCGGAGTCGTCCCCATTCTGCGCTGGGCTGGATGACCCCATCTGAATTTGCCGAAAAATCTGTCGGTTGCCAGAATAAGCAACCAACCTGAAGCCGGTTATTCCTGATTATGCCTGGAACATATTCGGGGTCAGGGTCAGGATCCGACATTACTAAGTGAGCGTTGTATTTAATCCTGGGGGCAGGTCATGGGCATGTTAGAAGTTGGCAAGATCTTACTCAAGACATGAAAAATGCGCTTCAACAGGCTGGTATGGTTAATAATAAAGGCAAGATTATTACGAGGTAATGCATGTTTTTTCAAAATCCTAAACGTCAATCTAGAGATGCTTTAATCTCTGATTTGGCCTCTAATGATGTAAATAAAATATGTGCTGCTTTAGTGTCAATTTCTTTCTATGAAAGTGATTGGAAATGGGCGCAGGATATTTGTTTGGATTGTCTAAAAAGCGATAATATTGAGGTTAGTAAAATAGCTGCAACCTGTTTAGGGCATATTGTACGCATTCACGGAATGTTAGAAATAGATAAAGTTCTGGATGCTTTTAAACAGCAAGAAAAAAACAAAGCGATTTCAGGTTATATAAGTGATGCTATAGATGATATTAATATTTTTTTAGTTAAAAATGATGTATGAATATAGTATTGTTTCTCCTGGTTTTAAGATACTTGATTATTATAAGACATTAACTAAAACAACTATAAGTGCGAAGGCACTTGATACTCACAGACCGCGATCAGAAATTCGAATTTACCGGGGTCAATAAAGCAGCAAGCAATTCAAAATTTGAAAGATGGTAATTTCAATGCCAATACTGTTGGTTCCGGGGCTGCGAAAAATTAAACACCTGTCATATTTTGTGGAAATAACCCATGTTGAGGATAAATCATGCTCTTTGATCCAGTAAAAACCCGATTATTTTGGCAGCCGTAATTTTAAGAACGCGCATGAAGGGGGCGTTACATCGGCCCTTGAAAGCTATGAGGTACAGATGGTGTTGGCAGTCATTGCCCTGGATAGCGGTGAATAACATTGCCGAACTTCAGCCAGGAAGCAGCGCGGGCATGACGCAGTCTGCTGTTGCAGCCGGAACGATTACCATGAGGGACAGCAGCCAGCAGACACAGGATGGTAGATAAATGAAGGCGAAAAACTTATAAAACAATTAGATATTTTAGGGGTAAATAAGAATAGCTATCCACTAGGAGCATTGCGAAACAGTGATTATACCTGTGTTGTTAGAGAAACTAAGCTTTGGATTGTTTAGTATGTTGAAAGAGATAAGCCTTCTATGCTTGCTTCCTTTGCCGATGAGAAGAAGACTATAGTTTTGTTTTAATACAATTAAAAAAATGGCTGTTGTGATTTTGGCCGCAAGCGCACAGCTAGTATCGCCTGGTAATTTTCTGACTAATCCGACAAATTGGTGTTCACAAAACAGGGCGTTCACATCATTTCAGCAAATGCACCATATAATGTGTATGAGGTATTAAAACTAATTATTCGTGTTTCGCAAAGAAAAATTCTTCCTTGGTTTGGTAAAAGGGCAAGGGATACAATATGAGTTGCTGAAGCCAGTTTAATGGCATTTAGATAACGGATGTTTTGGAGAAAATAAATGACGAAAGAAGAGCTGCTTTGTGAATTAGATAAAAGAAACGTTCCCAAAGGCATTTACAGCCTTAGTGGGATTAAAGATGGTGAATGTTTATGTATCGTTCATAAAGAAAATATATGGGATGTTGTATACAACAGTCGAGGGGGAATTACTTATAAAGAAAGATTTGATAACGAGAGGGCTGCTTATGATCAATTTTATCAAATAATGAAAGATGATTATGGCTGGTAGTGCTGAACAACAGGCGTTAGGTTTTGTCGGCGAGGTTCCAGAGACGTTTCCAGGCTTTATTGTACCAACGGCTAGTAATCCACCTCAAATGCTTAACAGGGCAGTAGATTCTGAGGCGAAGATTTTAAACAATATCGCCGCTAAGTTGGGGGGCAATGCATCTGTTAGTGGGACTATTAACTTGCTGACTGAACGCGCTCCTTGCCTAATTTGCTCAAATACTATCGAAATGTTCAAACCAAATATCCAAATATTACTGTTAATGTATCCGATAATGGCGGTGTAATTCCTCCTACTAAATTCGAAAGGAAAATAGCAATGAGCACCGAAAATTTGACACCAGAGCTCGCGTATCTTGCGATGTATGAATTTCTCGTAGAGCTTTATCAGCGAACGATGTCGGACGAGTTAGGTTCCCTGTTGGGTAGTATGAGCTATCTTGCCGATGGTGAAACTGCTGATCCGGCGGTTTGGAAGGATTGGATGCTCTGTGTGACTAAAGTCTTGGCTGGGCAAGGCGATGCTCAACTGAAATTGAGATAATTTATTGGTGCAAAAGCGAAAGCCGATGCTTTGAAGCCGACCAGCATTACCACGATTACGGACGAGATGGAGGCCAATCCTTGCTGGATTAGCCGATCTACACAGTTGATGAGCCTAGGGCAGTTGGGGCGGATTTTGTTGATACAAAAGGGAGTCTTCTAGAAATTAGGATGATTGATGGTTTCTACCAAGCAGAAGAAACGCCATTCAAACTCTCTGAATATTATTACAATTGTTTACTCACCTAACACCGGCCCAGTGCCAGCGGAATCAGCGCCGGTTTCTCGAATGATAACGCCAAGGGGAAGAATGTCGGTGGTGTGTTGCCGGTGATGACCAACGCCAGCGGCAGCGCGTCGGGCACGACCCGCTCTGCGGTGGCCGACGGCAGTATTACGGTGCGTGATACCGGCCAGCAAACGCAGGATGTGGGTACGCTGAGCCGGGATACGGACGATGCCAACGGGCATATCGACAAGATTTTTGACAAACAAAAAATAGAAGAAAATCAGGCAGTCGCTCAGGCCATCAGCGAGATTGGCGCGCAGACGATGCAGAACATGGTGCTGCAGGCGCAGGTCAATGCCAAAAGTGATGCGCTTGCCCGGTTGTCGGGGACCGATGCGTACATCAATGCCTCGAAAGAAGACAGGCAGACGATGCTGGAGAACTCACCGGAATATATCGCAGCAGAGCAAAAATACGGTATCGGCAGCCCGTTCTGGACGGCGGGCACGGCTATCTCCGGTGCGCTGGAAGGCCTCTCCGGTGGCGATATGAGCCAGGCGCTGGCGGGCGGACTGGCTGGCACCTTATCTTTCGCTGGCGGTGAAAAAAGCCACCGGTGATGATGTTGTGGCCAACACGGCTGGCCATGCTTTGGCAGGGGCCGTTATTGCGTATCTGCAGGGCGGTTCCGTGGCTGGCGGTGCGGCCGGCGCGGCGGCGGGTGAACTGGCAGCAAAAGCGATTGCCAGTGAACTGTATCCGGGAATAAAGCCGGAAAATCTGACGAATGATCAGAAAGCGAATGTGAGTGCGCTGAGTACTCTGGCCGCCGGGCTGGCAGGTGGTGTGGCCGGGAATTCGGCATTGGCAGGCGTGCATAGGGGTACCGGAGTCGCAGATACCAAACGTAGTTATGCAGGCTGTTACAGAGGGAAATATTGTTGGTTACCAAGGAACTGGCACGGGGCGACCAATCTACGAAGTAACTATTAATGATCAATCACAGCGGATTGCGATAACTGTTGGAAACAACGGCTACATTGTTGGAGCGAATCCCGCAGGGAGAGGATAATGAAGATAATTAAATTGATGGCTGATTATCAATGCTTTCCATTATGGGAGGCTTCGCCGGGAGTTGTGGGTAATATTGACCCAAGAGATTTGCCAATCTCAGAAGCCCTTCAGGTGCGACTCTTGGAGTGGGCATCTGTATATGACTGCACGTTAGATATGAATGATCCGGCTTTTTCAGGGTTTGAGCATGCTGAATTAGCCGAGAGTTTTAAGAAAAATGGTCTCGAATTAGTGACAATGTTACAAACGGAATTGGGTACCGAATATTCTGTTATTCATAGAATCAGTGGCTATGTAAAAGCACAGAAATAATTTGTCCCGGTCTGGTATCGCTGTTTGTGCGGAGATGCCGCCATATCAGGCCGAAGCGATTAAAATTGGTTGGGGCATTTTCATGGTAGATATGCCTCTCAGTGAGATGAAAGAAAGACCGGATACTTCAGTTTAGACTGGCATTGTTTTCAGGGAGGAGATCATCTAATGCGGCCCCATACAAGAGCCGCAGTCTCTTAATTATTCTGATTTAAACCCAGGTTTACCATTAGCAGTTCGCCATTCTTTGATAGTTTTGACTATTCCTACTGGAGTATTATCAACTCCAGATTCTGGATAATAGATCAGATCGGAACCAGCTGGATGCTCTGTTAACAGTTCAAACAGAAGTACTGCTGAAATGTGCTCTTGTTCTGTTGTATAAGTGTCTTTACAAATACCGGTTACAAAATCCAAAAACTCACCTTCAGTGAAGTCGGATAATATTTTTTTGTCCATTTTCAATTACCTTTCTGAATTTCAATAAGATCTTTAGGGGTTACTGCATTCAGATTATCAACGTTGTATACATCCCCATCTTTAGAAATTTCCTGTTTATGGTGCAACTCAATTTTGACTCGTTTGCCAACTCGATCTTGTTTTCTAACGTATGGAGCTCGTCCATTTTTCATCGTATCTAAGCTGTTAGGATCAAATTGCTTGCTCAGCTCAGGATCATAAGCCACTGCCTTCCAAAAGGCTCGACGGAACGAGTCAAAGCTCCCAAACGTCCGAATATGGCACTGAATGGCTTCACGCCGATGCAACATATTCAGCGAATGTCCTGATTCTACTTGTCACCTCCGTTGAAAATGGGGGGATTACCCAGAGGCGAAGATTGTAAACAATATCGCCGCTAAGTTGGGGGGCAATACATCTGTTAGTGGGACTATTAACTTACTGACTGAACGCGAACAAGGAGATCAAATGCGTCAGAGAACAATCGTGTGCCCTGTTATACAAAATAACGGTGAGTTTTTGCTTTGTAAAATGGCTTCCGATCGTGGGGTTTTCCCCGGACAGTGGGCTTTGCCCGGTGGCGGGATGGAACCTGGAGAAACGATGGAGGCAGCGCTGCGGCGCGAAATCATGGAGGAGTTAGGAGAAGAACTGCTTATCACCGATGTTAAGCCGTGGGCTTTTCGTGACGATACCCGGATTAAAACGTATCCGGATGGCACCACCGAAGAAATTTACATGATTTATCTCATCTTTGACTGTATTAGCGCTAACCGGAAAATCACCTTCAACGAAGAATTTCAGGAAATTATCTGGGTGCCATCTGAAGCGATGAAAAATATGGATTTAAATGAGGCGACTCGTATCACTTTTACTCAAAAGGGACTCATTTAAGAGGCTATTTTCGCCTTTATGGCAGGGTAGAGTCGTTGATTATTGAGATTACGAATATTTTCCACACGAAAAAACGTTCGATAAATTAGAGCCATTTGCACACTGAGGTTTTCGAAAAAAACTTGCCGTAAGGGAAAAAATAGCCCCAGAAACTGGGGCGTTCTGTGTTAGCTTTTTTCAGCGTTTTTTATAAAATTCAGTAAATTATTCCCATTGGGTGAGCCTAATCCGGTGCAGGGATCCCAGACGGATGCAGAAGGCAAACCGTTGTTGCCGGGAATGTTGCTGGCAAACGCGTTCGACCCCATCAGTTGGTAAAAAAACGGATTGATATAACCCAGCCTGTATCCCAACGATGTATTCAACCGTGCAATAAGACCGGCAATAATCGGGGTTGCGACGCTGGTTCCTGCTGCGGGAAAAGGCTTTCCATTGTAGATCATGATGGCATGGTTCACCCCGCTGGCATTAACCGATACATCAGGAGTGGCGCTGGCATTTCTTGTCAGATAAGGATAATTGCGGAAATAGTGGGTTAGCGCGTTATTCTGGAACGCCGGAGCCGGATAAAAATTACTGAACGCCCCGCCGGATGCATTGGTGCCTTCCAGCCAGACCTGTTCGATTCCGTTGCGATATAACGTTGTTCCACCGCAGGCAATCACGCGATCAAAGCCAGCAGGAAGATTGATCCCTGCCATCTTATAATTCGACCCAATCTGGTAGATCCCATCGTCACCGGATGCCGCGAGCACTGTGATCCCGCGTAAGCTGAGCTGCTGAAGCAAAATGGACAAATGCGCCTTGGTTGCTGCAGGCACAAAACTTTCTCCACTCGCCCAGCTGGTACTGATCACGCTGACCTCATTGTCAGTATCATCCAGGATAATCTGGAATCCTTCCTGAAATGAGTCGGCGTAATACACGACAATTTTCGCTTTCGGGACAATCCCCGCCACCATCTGAATATCCATGTTCACTTCAACGTCATTCACTATCTTTGATTGTGGATCCTGAGACGGTTCCTCCCCGATAATTTTGACGTCGGGCTTAACAAGGTTGAAGGTCGTGCAAAAGGCCGCCAGGTCATCGGGCTGGAAAGCCCCGCCTAACGCAATAATTCCCACGGTTTGTCCCTCTCCCAGATTATCGGGAAAATGGTACATTTCCGCGATCTCCTGCGGTGAATAACCGGCGGGGGGGAGTGGCTCCTGAAGCAATAAGTTATCTGTCGCCTGTATTTGCTTTTGCGCCAAATCCTGCAGAGGGGATGATTGATCCGCAACCTGTAATAATTTCATACGCCGGGAAGGAACGTGCGCAATTGATAATCCGATATTTAACCCCTCAATATTGAGAATATAAGGGCGTAAATCATCGGGAAGCCGGATATGCCCGTGGTAGGCCAAAAACAGATTACCGCTATCCTGCCGGTAAAGATGGAAAGTGATACCCAGCAACTGAGAAAATTGCCCGAGGGTACCGCTCACGGAAACTTCGCGCTTTTTAACGCTGCTGCTTTCTATTTTCGCGCCCGTTTGTACAACAAAGCCGGCGAGCTTTTGCAGGGCTTCATCATTGGCGACAGTGTGTTCTTCAAGCGCATCTGCGGTCAGATAATTGCGAGTTACAGGCGCGGTATAAGAAAAAGCCATATCCATCTGAAACGCGTTGGCATGAGATTCCGGAGCCAAATGAAAGGTTAATTTCAGTTCAGCCGCATCATCTGCCGCAGATTGATAAACAGCCGCAGGAGGGAGGGTTTGAAAGATATCGTCAGTCAGAATATTCATTTTTTCATGCCTCTTTATCAAGCATTAGCGGATGTGTAGCACGGTTTCAACCCTTGTCGGATCAAACAAACGCAGGTAATACAGGCCTGTGCCAGCAAGCCCCAGCATCAGCCCGGGGGTTTCTTTACCTGATTCGCCTATGCCACTGGGATCAAAAACGCCGCTCGGCCAGGGGGTATCTGTTAGCTGATATTTTTCGATACCGAGTGCGGCAATTTGATGTGCCAGCTCTGCGAAGTCGGGGCGCTGTAATATCTCTGCGCCCATGAAAAGAATTTCCGCGTTGCCCGCTCCACCATGACAAAAGCTGAAATTGATCTGTTCTGGCTGTGTCCCGAGCTGTTGTAGCAGCTGCTGATACGTTGTCGTCAGGCCAGTCAGCGCTTCCTGCAATAATGTTGGTTCATCTAATAGCTGCCAGGCGCGTAAACGAGACAATGCAACGCCGGGGGCGCCGTGGCACCACATATGGTTGAATTGCGGGGTCTGATAGAGGGATCGAAGATCTGGCCAATTCTGATGCTGTGGGCTGAAATTTTCCCGCTCATAGTTAAACGCCTGCAATCCGGCATTGACGTAACTGTTGCGCTTTGTCGCAACGCCGAGTTCGATAAGTGCCAACCCAAAGCCTGCACAGCCGTGGGAATATCCCGTTAATCCGCGCTCATTCCCAGGCGTGAGCCAGTACATTGCCCCAGGCGTCTTGTGTGCTTTACTTAATAAAAAATCGCCCAACCGCACGGCGCACGAAAGCCAGCGATCGTCGCCTTCAGCCTGATGAATTTTAATCAAGGCTGGAATGGCACCGGCTGCCCCGCCAATCACATCGAGCTCATTATCAGGCACCGGAAGTGTGTGGATATGTTCCAGTAAATTCAGCCCCTGCGCTTTCCAGTCGGGACGTTCGAGAATATTTCCAATTCGCCACATTGCCCATGCAATACCTAATTGCCCGGCATGCAGACTAAAAGTCGCCAGCTGATGAGGTTGCCCTGTCATATATTGGATATTATTAATGGTGGTCGAAAGGGTCTCAAATAATTCAGGATCTGGCTTTTGCCTGTATAATTCAGCTAAAAAAAGAGCGATACCGGCCAGCCCGTTGTATAAGGATGCGTCAAAGGTTCGCGTCACCACCTGAAATTGATTATTGATTGAATCCACGACGGCACCCTGCCAGTTACTTCGATGATTAAAGCGGATGCACTCTCGTTGTAAACTCTTACCAATGCTTTCGGCAGCATTCAGGTATTGTAACCGGGTCATAGTGCAGGCTCCGTATCGTCAAATCCGACAGGTAAACTGAGTGAATTAGGGTTAAGGTGCAGGCGGGCGATCTCAATGCCTTTGCTATTGAACGCCTCCGTTATGCAACGTTGATTCATTCTTTCTGCGTCAACCGCTCCCGCGTTGGCGGATTTTTTTTCACAGGCCATCAGCAGCCCTTTCGCGATAAGCTGGCAGCGATGCATACCGAAACTTTGCCCGTTGCCGGGGTCTTCAGCAAAAGAGATCCCTCTGGCAATGATTTGTGTAAATAAAGGTGAGGTTTCCAGCATGTATTTAGCCAGTGAGGCTAAATGTGGCTTTAATATTCGCAGGGTATAATCGAAATAACGTTTTTCGAGGTACAGTACCGCGCTATCGGCCCGGTTGTATAAATCTGGATGGTTCAGACATTTGAAATTAAAAGCTATGCTGTTTTGATTTAATAAATCCGTGATCAGTTTTATCAATGGTGCGGCACCCTCTGGCGTAATATGCCAATATATCCTTACCTGTGGTGCATCATGTTCCATATACCGGTTGCTATGAACATAATAAAATACCTGCTGAATATGTTTATTTTCTTTTTGTCTCAGGAAATGGATGTACTGATTCACTGCCAGCGGGGCATTAGGAATAGCAGGAATAAATCTGTTAGGGTAAGCCTGTCTCAGTCTGCCATTTTTCTCAGCCCATATCCCTTGTGCATCGGCATGGTAAATTTTCCAGTTCTGATCGGGAGTTTCCAGCGAGCTATTCGGTAAACTTAATGTCTGCATAAATGCTTCACGCTCATTGCGTTTGGGCAGCGTCATAAGCGTTTTCCCGTCTGGCACGCCGCAGTAGATCCTGGAGTACAAGGCCAGGCTAAGTTGCGATTCCAGAAACTGCTTTTGTTGCTGAGCATCATGGGTCTGGTTATGCCCAAACTGACTCAGCGGGCCAATATATTCGTTCCAGGCATAGTTATGAAATACTGAATATATTTGGCCATCAATCCGGTAACTATTTGAATTCGTGACATCTACACGATCCGCAATCTGTTTAATCTGCTGTTCAAAGTTCATTAGACTGTGCTCCCAGAATCTGTGTTGTCCAGGCCTGTGGTGCCGTGATCATCTGCATAACCATTTGCACAATGCGGTTGCTCTGCGGCGAAATTTCATTACTCGCTATGGTGGATTCACAGGCTGTTTGCAGCATTCTGGCCGCAGTAAAATGAATAACCTTTTGCCGGTTTTCTGCGCTATCAAGAGCCTGGTCAGGATGAGCGTACGCACGGGATTTTCTATAGCTCAGCCAGAAGGTATGGCAGGCCGAAAGAGTACTTTCCCAGGTTAAAAATTCCATTCCGGGTTGCGATTGGTTTTGCAACATGGGATTCGGGTTCTGGGAGAAGATCCATAAGGTAAGAAGGCTCTGCAAAAGCCCTGCAACATCCCACATGGGGTCTCCGATATCGGCAATTTCCCAATCAATTAATTTCATCTCGCTGGCACTATTCCCGGGCACATGGATAAAATTAATGAGTTTTATATCGCCGTGGATCAGCGTATTTCCGGACCAGGCATATCGCAGATCCTCCAAAAATTGCGCTATTTCTGGCCGTTGCTGAATAAACTGCCCAATAGGTATCTGGCTCGGTCCGGCATTTTTAACCTGCGGGTTATCCCAATCACCAAATAGCATAATCCACGGGGGTTGCCGGTTAAAAAAACGTAGCCCGGAATTATTCTCTATTTGTCCGCTCAGGTCTTTATGCAGGTTTGCAAGAATGATCGCCATCCGGGCAATCTCTTCCGGAACGACAGACTTTCGCTGAGTAATAAGCTCGTGCAGGCTGATAGCACTGGGGAAAAACTCAGTAACAAAAACGTGATTATCTGGCTCATAACCATAATAGTGAGGGATGAATGTGCGCATTTCCGGCAATATATCGGTCTGCTGGATCAGGCAATGGACCGTAGCGTCTTTTTGCATTAAATAGGCATTTTGAGGATCCAGGGATAAAAGCTGTTTAATAAATAGCCCCCCCGGGTGATTACCCAAAAATACCTGAAAGATGCTGTTCCTGCTCTGTCTCTGAATGACTTTATAATTGCCACTCACCAGATATTCCGGATGTAAAAAACCTTTATCAACCAAAAAATAAGCCAGGTTGTTGAGTGTCAGACGCATGATGGCTCCCTTTCATGTATAAAATCACCGGCGAATAATCGCCGGTGATACAGTGAACCGAATCAGCAAGAACCAAGAGAAGGGAAGTATGTCTGCGCCTGAGCCGGTGGTTTACAGTTCCAGCTCACACCACAATCCTGAGGGATAGTGACAGGGGGTGTCTGAGCCGCAGCACAGGAGCCGATGGACGGGAAGTATGTCTGCGCCTGAGCTTGTCCGCTGCAGCCTGCAACCTGCGTCAATATTTGGGTTGTGAAGCCTAAGCACTGCATGCTCAGGGTTGGGAACTGCGCCTGAGCCGGTGCAGTTCCCTGATTACAGTTCCAGCTCACACCACAATCCTGAGGGATAGTGATAGGGAGTGTCTGAGCCGCAGCACAGGAGCCGATGGACGGGAAGTACGTCTGCGCCTGAGCCGGAGCCTGTGCATGCGGTGGTTTACAGTTCCAGCTCACACCACAATCCTGAGGAATGGTGATCGTCGGTGTCTGAGCCGCGGCACAAGAGCCGATGGACGGGAAGTACGTCTGTGCCTGAGCTTGTTGTCCGCTGCAGCCTGCAACCTGCGTCAATATTTTGGTTGTGACCTGCAAGCACTGCATGCTCAGGGTTGGGAACTGCGCCTGAGCCGGTGCAGTTCCCTGATTACAGTTCCAGCTCACGCCACAATCCTGAGGGATAGTGATCGTGGGTGTCTGAGCTGCTGCACAAGAGCCGATGGACGGGAAGTACGTCTGCGCCTGAGCCTGTGCATGCGGTGGTTTACAGTTCCAGCTCACACCGCAGTCCTGAGGGATAGTGATCGTGGGTGCCTGAGCCGCGGCGCAAGAGCCGATAGATGGGAAGTACGTCTGCGCCTGAGCTTGTCCGCTGCAGCCTGCAACCTGCGTCAATATTTTGGTTGTGATACCTACGCACTGCATGCTCAGGGTTGGGAACTGAGCCTGCGCAGCGCAATGACCAATCGATGGGAAATAGGTCTGCCCCTGAGCCTGATCGCTGCCGCAGCAGAAAGTTTGCCCGGTTTGCACGCAACCAGGAAGGCTGACAGGGGACTGAGCCTGCGCAGCGCAATGACCAATCGATGGGAAATAGGTCTGCCCCTGGGCCTGATCGCTTCCGCAGCAGAAAGTTTGCCCGGTTTGCACGCAGCCAGGAAGGCTGATGGGAGGCTGAGTTTGGTTTGCAGGGCCATTCGCGTTGTTAGCTGGACAAACAGTTGGAAAATAAGTAAACATGTAACGGTTCCTCATAGCTTGTTTTGAGTAACGCAAACCACTTACTGTCGTTGTTTGGCGACATGCAGTAAGTGGTTTTCTTTTTGCACGCGATACATGGAATATCAAATAAGCCTATCTCATGTTTTGTTAGCGCATCCACATGTTAGTACTCATGTCATCGATGGCTATTACACCGGATTACACGAGGTAGATAAAAATAAACTAACCTTATGCTTTTTATGGAAATGGAGTCTTTAAATATATTCTTAATCACCCCGTAAATAATTTCAGGCAAGGCCTTTTGTCAGCAAAAAGATAGTTAAGAAATGTTCATAATTCAGTTATGAAACTGTCATGAATTACCGTCATTACCGGCTCTCCATCTCAGCAGTTTTGTGTTATGGCATCATTTTCCCTGTTTGATTTGATACAAATCGATTGTCGGTTTCTCCTCATGTGGCTGTATTTTGAGAGGGAGGTCTCCCGCAAGATCGTCAATAGCTATCTGTCCCAGATCATTAAGGAGCCTGGCAGCATCGGACGTGCGTTCTGAGGGTTCCTTCCGGAGTACTTTATGCAGAAGATAACCCAGAGGATGTGCTAAAAGTGCAGCCGGAATGGATACGGGAGCTGTGCTGAGGCTCTGGTAATAAAGTTGTCCCAGTGTTGATCCTGAAATAGCAGGCACTCCGGTTAAACATTCGAGAAATACTAATCCCCACATGTAAAAATCGCTTCGGTATGTGACATTTTCACCCCGTAATTGCTCTGGTGAACAATAACCTGGCGTGCCGGATCGTGCCTGAGATAAAGCAGGCCGATGATGAAATTCCTTTCTGCACAGAGCAGGGGATAAGATGCTGATGCCAAAATCCAATAGAACAGCGTGAGGTTTTCCTGCTCTTTCGCTCAGGATGATATTGGATGGTTTAATGTCACAGTGGATAATCCCGCAGCTGTGAATATAGCGTATGGCATCCATGATTTGAGACATGATAGTAATTGCTGCTTCAGCACCTAATGCGCCATATAGTTTCAGGTGTTCGTCCAGTGATATGCCGTTAACATATTCAAATATGACAAACGGGCTGTCGCCGGAAATGTCATTTCTACTCAGGAATCGTATAATGTTGGGGTGGGATAGCCTCGAAGTAATTTGACACTCTTGTTCAAAGCTTGCGATCCTTGTCAGCTTTTCTACTTTATCGAGGTCAGGGGAGAAATGCAGAGACTTAATCACTACATCCTGATGACTTATTTTATCTTTTGCTTTAAATACGGTGCTAAAAAGACCCTCTTTTATTTGATTTAAAAGTTCGTACTTTCCTGAAAAGGATTTTTCATTCAGGAGTCTTTTAATTTTTTGCAAGTTTTCCATTATTCGTCAAGAGCAGCCTGAACCGGTCTCTGGCTTGCCCCCCTTAACAATGATCAGTTTAGATGAATTAATACGCACAGCGCCGTCTTGTAACTGTAATATCTGGCAGGCATCTATATCATTAAAATCAATAACATCACCCAGCCTGTGCCGAAGCCGGTGCACGCGAATGCGGGTATTATCCGGCTTTATTCCCAATGCTTTTGATAGCTCATTCAGGTCATACCAACCGCGATTGTTTTGGGCGTATCCCCGTAAACAATCCGCGATGGATTTTCTTGCGAGACAGAGCAATAAGAACAATTGGTTCTGAAGACGCTCTCCTTTGATGACCGAGGACTGCTCTGAATCTGCGATTTTCAACCTGATATCCTCTTCATCTTCAGATACCTCAAAGTAAAAGACCAGATCGTCCACTGAACGTGCTATGGGATGATTTTGTAATGTATCAAATTCTTCCTGGGCGGATTGCAGATAGTAATGTTCACCAACGAGTGAGATCACTTCGCCATTGAGTATCTCGCGATAGGCCTCCTTATCTTCTGACGTATGCAAACTCCAGTTACTGCCGTCATATAATAAAAAACAGCTATCTGAAATTATCGTAATGGGTTTTTTTAAATAAAGTGGCGGGCATTGAGGGTTAACACTTACCATTGTATCACAGGGTTTTCTGGCACTGATAAGGGTGAGCGTTTCGCCTGTTATTGAAGATAACATAATGGTATCTGATTCTTCCAATAAGCAGGGCTCATTTTTAATAACTCGCTGGTTATTAACCCATACTCCATTTTTACTTTTATCTCTAATATACCAGTTATTCCCCTTCCAAAATATTGCCATATGTATGCGGGAAATATCGGATGTGGAAAATATTGCGTGACAGTTCATTGAGCGGCCAAACGTATGGTAATGGCGAAGGCAAATATATCCTCCACCCGATGATTTTATTAAGCCACCATTAACCCCCCCTCCCTCTGAATCAGCGGGGAAACGGGAATATACGTGCTGAGAGAGTTCGGAAGAAATAGAATTTGCTGATAGTTTCCAGTCGAAATTATCCATGTCAGTGACAACGCGGTAAGCATTCAATACAAGGGTTATTTATTTCATCAGAAATAAATAAGATCGCCAGAATAGTATAACTCAGCATTCTTGCACTACCTCTTATAACAAGCTTGTTTTATTGCTGACATAAAATAGTGTTTCATAATTTCTAGTATATATCCGCATTTGATGCAAATAAAAAACACTCTCAATAGCACATCTTGTTAATATAATTGATAATTCAGTCACTAAGGGTTGGGCGTGAGATCACTGCCTGCCGGATAAAAATGTCCGGCAGGCGCGATACCGATTTTAATAAATCTTATGCAGGGTTATGGCTGATGACCATTTTTAATGGCTGATAGATTTGCGGGTCAAATATAGATACCGGCAGCCTGACCGATGTATTGTTGTCACGCGATTCGATTACCTGAGTAATGGTTATGGCGCTGGCTTTTTCAACTGCATCGCAGCTGAACTCGGTTGCGGCGTCGACGGAACGGCTGGCGTCGCTGTCTCCAAATGGCGGAACAGTCAATACCCCTTCGCTCAGGGAGTGACCTTCTTTGTCACTGAGTTGTAAAGTGATAGAAAGATGACTGAATTCTCCCTCACCGCCGTTATCCAGCCTGAACATCAGGGAGCAAACCCCCTGCGTCCACATGCTGTCAGTATTGCGAATGCTTATGTAGCGATTCCCGTCGGCTTTACCGGGCATACTCCAGCCCAACCCCAACAGCAAAATTACCCAGAATATGTTTGCTATCCGTTTCATAAAGTCTGTGCCTCAGAATGGTTTTTGAATAAGAGGATTAATTATTCCCTGTTGTCTGCTTGCAGCTTTCCAGCCAGCCTGCTGTATCAATCTTGCCGTTTTCTAAATACTTCTGCTGATTCTGCCAGTGTGCAGCCAGGAACGGTCTGAGGCCGGAAAGGCGCTTGTTGAGTGTGAGCATTTGATCGAAGACAGAGACCTCAGGTTTAAGCCCTTCCTGCCCATACAGCGTCGCTGAATCAACCAGGCTGCTTGCGTAGTAACCCGTAAGTTGCTGAAGTCTTTCTGTTTGTTCACCCAGTTTTGATTTGCGGTTAGCGCAATTGGTATCGCCTGCGTCTTTGTCTTTACACAACAGCTCGTAGTTGTGATTTAAGAAATCGAGAAAGCGTCCGTCATCCTGCAATTTGGTGCACAGGAAAGAACCTAAATTCAGGCTGGCACGGATAGACTGTGCACGCTCTTCTTGTTGTTTTTGATTGCTGGCGCGGAGCTGATTTTCCAAATCCTTCAGTTTTTGTTTCAGCGCCGCGTCGTCAACACCCGAGGCGAGGCTGCTCAGCTCTTTGGCGGTATCTTTGGTGTCGTCATTTTTCTTTTCGGTATTCGGGTTTTCAGCCCCCAGTGTTTCCCAGCTTTTTTCGAGTAATTTAACTTTTTCCTTGGAGGTAATCGCCGGCGCGACTAACACAAGGCGCAGGCCCGTACTTTTGCTGGTGTAGGGTGTTGCATCGTCGTAGTAGCTCACTTCTTTGCGGGCAGCACTACGGATCTCCGACTGGTCAGACTGGAAGCTGCCACCGCGTATGACGAAGCCCCCGGCCTGACCATGCAGCCGGTTCAGCTTGTTGAGATAAAAGGGCGTAAACATCATCTCTGAAACATTGCCCAACATGTCATAAAGGCCGAGGGGATTAGGGCTGAGAAGGCCAATGACCTGCGCTTTGCCATTGGACGATTGTGAACCAGAAAACCACTCATAGTTTTTAATATCATCCATCGGGTAATGCACATCCCGAAACTCGGCACTGTTTACTTTTAAACCACCACGGGCGGCAAATTCCCATTCGACTTCGGTCGGTAACCGTAAAAAACCCAGGCTTCCATCTTCTTTCGGCAGCTTGTCGATGGCATTGGTGCGTAGCCACTGGTTATATTTGTCGGCCGCGGTGACGGCATCAAACCAGCTCATCCCGGTCGCTGCGATGTTGAGGATGCGTGAGGGAGGGGAGCATTCTCCCCTTAGCGCGTTATATTGCAGGGAAGTCAGCTCGTATTTGGCCATCAGGTAATAACGGCCTTTTCCCTTTTTGTCATCAGCAAAGCTGCCGGCGATAAAAGCCGGGTGGCTGTGTTCAATGACCCCCCAGTCCCCTCCATCTTGTCCCAGCGTAATAGGCAGATCGTCAAGAGGGCCAGCCATAGGGATCTCGATCCGACGAAAGACCATCGAACCTTCACAAGGCATAGGCAGGACAACATCTTCGCTGTCTGGTTTGGGATTATAAGTACTGCCAGCCCAGGGGGCAGCCAGAACGGGCGATACAGTGGCGAGCAGGCCGAGAACTAACCCGTATCGCAGAGGTGAAAGAGTCAATGTCACGAACAATCTCCGCTAATCATCAGTTGAATTGGAAAGGAGGTGAGAACGGTCACACCTCACGCAGGCTCTGCGCGGGTTCAATATTAATAGCGCGCCGTGCCCCGATGCTGGCCACCAGGAGCGCGACGACTGCCGTCAGGAGCATCGCGAATACACTGTGTGCGGGTGTAATTTTGCACAGCATTTCTCCGGTCGGCTGGCTGCCGGATAGCGCCCGGTTAAAGACCTGGCTGGCAATGAGATAGATGCCATAGCCGCCAGCATAGGCCAGCAGGCTGAGCAGGCAGCCTTGCAACATCACGTACATCCCGACGGCCGGGCCGGTAAAGCCGAGAAGCCGCAATACGGCAATGTGTTTACGTTTGCGATCAACGTTAGCGATAAAAGAACCGATGAGAGAGGCAATACAACCGATAAGTGCCGTTGCGGCGATAGTATTAAAAATGACACCCAGCACCCGGTTAATGCTTTTCACATTCTCTATATCAGCCAGACGGCTGGTGGTTTCGATACGTTGTGACCGCAAATCGCGCTCAAGGCTGGCGACGTGATCAATGTCTTTGGCATACAGTCGCGCACGGGCATACAACGGCGGTTTATGAGTAAACGGATCGCCGGTGTTAATGCCAAGGTCGGGGATAGCGAAGCCGTCTCTGAAATGTTCAAGCATCATGAGCAGTTCCGGGCGGGTAAACAGGGCTGTGCGGTTAAAATAAGTCGCCGGTAAAATCCCTGCCACCGTCAGGCTCTTTCGCCCCCATTCCCGACGTTCTTCAAGCTGGCGGTTGACGCGTAAGACCACCGTGTCACCGACGTTGACCGCCAGTTTGCGTGCGGCTTCTTGTGTTAAAACGACGTCATTGTCGTTGAGAAGCTCAAGGCTGCCCAACAGGGGATCGCCTGCACCGGTAGGAATAACCTCGGCATTTTCGATGAAATGGCTGCTGTCCGTCTGAAGGTCGGCAAGGGTGTTAAGTGAACGTGTCTGGCCGATAGCAAATCCGACATCGGGCCGCTGGCGCAACTGCGTTATCCAGCCCTGGTCATAACTCCCGCTGCTGAGCATGCGGATTTCAAGGTTGCGGGGATCTTTTGCCAGATCATCCTGCAACTGGCTGACAATTCCAAAACGCAAACCAAAGAGGAGCAGAAGCGGAGCAATCACCGCAACCAGCGAGGATATGATGCAAAAAGAGATAATGCGGTCGTGCCACAGATCTTGTAGCGCCAGACGGCCAAGCAGCAGGATTCGGTTACGGGACAAAACAGGTTCCTCTTTGATCTTGCCCTTGTTCATCGGGGCGGGCAACAAGGCAAGGTAAATTGAAACGCTGCACCAGTGGCCAGTCGTGGCAAACGACCAGCGCCATCATCCCCTCCTGGCGAACCAGATCAATGAACAGGCTAAACAGCTGCCGGGCATTGTGGGGGTCAAGCGCTGCGGTGGGTTCGTCGGCCAGCACCAGGGCAGGACGGTGCAAGATAGCGCGGGCGAATGCGGTTCTTTGCCTTTCACCAAACGATAACTGTGCCGGGTATTTAGACAACAGTGGCCCGAGTTTCAGGGTATCGGTTATCCTGGCCAGCAGAGTTTTGTCGGGGATCATTGCGAGTAACTGACAGGGCAACCGTATATTGTCCTGCACTGTCAGGTAGGGCAGAAGGCCGCCATTTTGCAGCACAAATCCGAGGTGGCGTGCGCGAATGTCTGCCAGTTGTGCTTGCTGATGAGTGCTGAGCAATGCCGCGACATCACGCTGCTGATTTGCCCCGCTCAGATCGAAGCGGCCTACGCTGTCGGGGCGTAACAACAGGCCGATGGCCTCGAGCAGCGTGCTTTTACCGCAGCCACTTTCGCCGGTCACCGCCATTACCTGGCCTGGTCGCAGCTCAAGCTGCGGCAGGTAAACACGGTGAGCCAGATCTCCTTCGCCGCGTACCACACACAGATCTTCAATGTGCAGCATCAGGGCATCATTTCCAGCGGGATCGGATAGACGCGATCGCGCGGATCGCTGCCTTTTGCGAGTTCAACCCAGCGATCAACATCAGCATTGTATTTCTGGTAATGGCGCAGCTTCGCAGACAGGGTGCGGATGAATTTCTCCTGCGATAAACCATCCCAGCTTTTCCAGGTCTCTTCATCAAGATTCAGGACGTCGCTGCGGTAGGGCAGGTCAGCGAGATATTCCCCTAACACGCCGAGGTCATTAATTTTGGCATTTTCCTGTTGTTTGAGCTGATTGGGATCGGCACCCATCGTTGCCGCGACGGTACGCAGCCGTTCAAACATTTTTGCGGGGGAGATCATGCCTTCATTAGCGGCTTGCAGGATCTGGCTCACCGCATCGCTCAGGTCGCTCAGTTGTCCTTTAGTCAGCAGCACGCGGACGTCGGTGGTGGGAATGTTTTGCTTAATCAGGTCGCGGTCGCTGATCCAGGCCTTAAACACCAGCGGTGCCCGGGTATCATTCTTTTTACCCAGGTATGCCAGCTGCATAGCATGACCAATCAGCGCCGTATCCTGAAGCAACTTCTGCTCCGGCGTCAGCTTCTTACCCTCATCTTTGGAATAGAGTGCGCTTCCGATGGCAGGCTCGCCCATATAAGCGGATTTAACCTGTTCGGTAATGGCTGCGGCAAGCGTATCAACCTGCTGACCAAACGTTTTCAGATCACCCGCATCCACGGCCTGGTAAAGGTTGGATTGCGTACTGTCAAAGTTGGAGAGATCCCGGTACTGAGCTTCGGCTTTAGCATGGTCATCTTTGCCGCTTGGCGTTTTCAGATGCAGGGTATAGATGGCGATCCCCCGGTTGCCGGCTTCCAGCCTCAGCTGTTTAGCATCCATGCCTGTTCCTGACAGTTTGCTGCTCCCGTCAATTGCCCCGGCGTCGGTGATTAACACCATGTAACGTGCACCGAACGGGCTCCAGTCAATGTCGTCAATAGCAGACAGCACGCCGGAGTAAGTATCTTCGTCGTATAAGGAGCTGGAGACTTTGGCCTCTTTCAGGTCGGCGACCTTCTTCAGAAAGTCCTCGCCATCTTTTACCTGATTGGGATCGGCATAGATCTTTGTCCGGTATTCGAGGCCCGGCACCACTTTGTTGTTTGACCGGTACGAAACCAGCCCAAATTTAACCTGTCCCTGGAGGTTCTCTTGTTTGATCTTGTCGTAGATCTTGTTCACCGCTTCTTTGGTGCGCTCAATGTACGGGCCCATTGAAAGCGTGGAGTCAATGACGAAGACAACGGATGCATTAAATCCTTTAAGCTGGTTAACGCTGTCTCCCTCTTTGGCGTTGGGATCGGGCTTGCTCACGGAGGCTACGTTCAGTAAACGGGTATAGAACCCGTTTTCGGTCATGACCTCTTCACCGCTCAAAATAGGCAAAAGATAAAACTGCTTTTGCAGATCAACAAAGTATTCCGGCTCCTGAGCCAGCACACCCTCTGCGTGGCCGTCACGTTTTAACTTCGCGCGCAGCGGCGCCACCAGAGATACCGGATCGGGGGCTGAGAAAATATCGTCCAGGCTTTTTTTCTCTTTGAAAAACAGCAGACGATCGCGGTTAGCGGGGTTAGTAAAGGCCAGCGTCAGCTGCATTTTCCAGTCAACCGTGCACGATTTCGGCAACCAGCCGATCGTTTTCCCGTAGCTGTCCGGGCCAACTTTGACCCAACTTTCGCCATTGGCATCGGTTTTTTGATAAACGTACAGGCTGCTAAAGGCCGGTTGTAATTCACCTTTGTCATCGCCGGCAGTTTTACCCAGCTTGCAGCCGGGGGTCGTGAGCACCCGCTGATATAAGGTTTTTTTCCCGTCCTGCAGCAGCGGTTTGTCGCCATCCGCTGCAAAAACGTGGCTTCCAAGAAGCAGGCCACACAAAGGCAGAACCCGCCGTAAAACAGACATATTCATCATTTCCGCAGCTCCTCAAGACGTTGTTTGGCCTTTTGGTTATCCGGTTCAGTCTGGAGTACCGTTTCATACCAGTAAGCCGCCGTGTCAGGGTCCGCCTCTTTGAAACAGTCGTTGGGCTTATGATCTTTAGGGTCGTATTCACTTGCGTACGCGAGCGCTACTTTACTGTCACCGCCCTGTGCCCGGTTGGCGTAAAGACGCTGTGCCACACCGCATTTTTTTGCATCTTTAGCCGCCTGAATGATGGCCAGCAGCTTGTCGCTGTCGAGTTTTTGCTGCACGCAATTTTGTACGAAATCGAGCTCGCTCTGGCTGCTGAGGCTGGCGGGCGAACATTCGCTGGCTGCCGGTGTTGCCGGTGGAGCCGCTGCTGCCGGGGCTTCAGGTTGTTTATCTGCTGTCGCAGGCATATTGGCAGCGGTCCCTCGCCCTAAAAACCACCACAGGGCTCCCGCGACAATCAACAACACCAGCAGTGCGGCAACTATCATCGGAACACGAGATGACGGCGATTTTGGTTTACGTTCGTCAGGTGCGGATATTGG
>NZ_PITQ01000014.1 GCF_002834385.1 Rahnella sp. AA | reverse complement strand
CTGGTTAATCCATCGGAATTCAGGGCCAGTTTGAAACGCTAACCCCCTATTCTTTCAGACTTTCCCAATAACAAAAGTGACATTTTAACTTTGGAACTGAAGGTGACATTTTAAACTGGGATAGACATTGTATAGAGGCTAAGCCAAGCTGACATGGCCGCTCCGGTTAGCCTGTTCTCGCTTAGCTTTGCCTCGATGTTGCCAGCCATACCGTATGTCCGCCGCATGTTGGATCCTCGGCGACCATGTTCACTTCCCTGAATCCATGCTGTGCAAATAACTCACGGTATTCCTCTGGTGCCAGGCTTGCATGATAAAGCGCTTCGCCTTCGAATGTGCCAATCGCTTCACCGTTTGCTGGCCCACTGGTAAACATCAATGCTGCTGCAGGTTTTGCATGTTTTTCAAAGACGGCAAGCATCGCTTTCTGATCACTGCGTGTCAGATGGAAAAAACTGTCCCACGCAATCAGCCCGTCGAATTTTTCATTCAGTGATAAGGTGCGCATATCAGCAACCTCCCAGCGTTGCTCAGGAAAACGTTCGCGGCTGATAGCAATCATCGGCGCAGAAGCATCAATGCCTGTGACTGAAAATTTTCGGTCGATAAAATATTCTGCCACCGGTTTCCCGGCCCCACAGCCAATGTCCAGGATCCGGCCATTTTCAGGAATCAAAGCCAGAAACTGATCCAGCCAACCGCACTCATAACTTTGATTTCTGCGGGCGTTGTCCCAGGTTTCAGCATGTCGCTCATACAGGGAAATGATCTTCTTAGCGGATATATCGTCCATTTTTCTCGTTTCTGTCAGTGAATGGCTTGCGCTGCATGAATTCTGAGTATCTCATAGCCCACGTGTACTATTGAACCTGGAAATTATATGAAAAACATCACTTTTTATGGCCGCTTTGAGGCCGATATTCTCGCCGGACACAAAACTATTACGCTTCGCGAAGCCAGTGATGCAGATTTTTCTGCCGGTGATAAGGTTCGCGTCAGCCGTTACGAAGATGATGTATTTTTCTGCAATATCGAAGTGATTGCTGTCACACCAGTATTGTTTGATGAACTTAACGAGCAACATGCGGTTCAGGAAAATATGACGTTACCTGCACTGAAACAGATTATCAGTGAAATTTATCCGGGGCTTAACCAGTTGTTTATGATTGAGTTCCGCCTGATTTAACGAAACCAAAGCGCGCCGTGAACACCGGCGCGCCCTTTTCTTCTGGCCTTTCAGCCCTGCCAGTGAGAATTGCGAATAACCGAACAGAAATTCCCTCTGACGAAACCGGGATCTTTATCAGCAATTACATCCGCTTTTACGTTACCGAATGTGGTCTGAGGGCGATTTTTTATACCGTCATAAAATGCCTGAATTATGTCTTCCTTGAATGCAGGCGTCCGCGGATGGGCTTCAACAACAGCATTACGCACGTTGTCTTCATACGCCGGATAATTAATGCCCAGCACATCCATTTCTACACCGGCTGTCACCAGTGCAATCACCGGATCCATAAATTCAGGTATCCCTGGCGTAGTATGTAAGGCAATTGCTGTCCATACCTTGTCGATGTCCTGAGAACTGACGCCGTGCTGTTGCATAAATGCGCGGGCAGCATTGGCGCCATCGACTTCAAAACGTTTGTCACAACTGCAATTTTCATGCGTCAGCCCCATATCGTGGAACATGCAGCCTATGTAAAGCAACTCGTGATCCACTTTTAACTGACGCTGCTTACCGGCCAGTGCGGCCCAGTAATAAACGCGGCTGGAGTGATGAAATAATAAATCAGATTCAGTATCCCGTACCAAATCGGTTGCCTCACGGGCCATTTTGCTGTCGGGAATGCGTATGCCATTAATGTTCAGACTCATCATATTTCTCCTCTTAGGTTGTATGAAATAAGAATAAGCGGCAAAATAAATGTCATCAATCGTCGTAATATGACGATATGGGACATAACCGCGTTCTGCGACAGGAAACCTTTCAATGGTAAAACACATCATTATTCTGGCCGTGCCGGGCGTACAACTGCTCGATGTTTCTGGCCCGCTGGATGTCTTCGCAGAAGCAAACCAGCAACGTGGCCGTGAGGTTTACAAACTGAGCATAATGGCCATGGGTAATCAATCAGTAGTGAAAACCTCCTCGGGTGCCCGTTTACTGGCGGATATCACGCTGGATGCGCCCTTGTCTTCCACGCTGGATACCTTTCTGGTTGCCGGTGCCCCCGTGCTGGATACCTTTTTGAATGATGAGACTCTGACCGCAGATATCCACCGCTGGTGTCAGCATGCTAAACGCTTTGGCTCTGTTTGCAGCGGTGCACTTCTGCTCGCCTCGGCGGGTTTACTCAATAAACGGCGCGTGACGACCCATTGGTCTGTTGCGGACAAACTCAGAGAGCAATATCCGCAGGTAAATGTTGAAGCCGATGCGATTTTTATCGCTGACGGTACACTACGAACGGCTGCGGGTGTGACCTCGGGGCTGGATCTGGCACTGAATATGGTGGAAGAAGATCTGGGGCGGGAAACTGCGCTGGATGTCGCAGCGCAGCTGGTAATGTTTTTTAAACGTCCGGGTGGGCAATTACAGTTCAGCCGTCACGGACAGGCATCACTGAGTGGCCGGTCGGCGTTACAGGACGTTCAGCGCTGGGTGATGAATTCGTTAGACCAGCCGCATAATGTACAAAGTTTAGCTAAACATATGGGCATCAGCCCGCGACATCTGACCCGCTTATTTAACCAGGAGCTGAAGCAATCGCCGGCAGAATGGCTTGAGCAGCAGCGCGTGTTTCGTGCGCGGCAAATGCTGGAAACGGGCGAAATGGCGGTCAAACAGATTGCGGCACAGTGCGGGTTTTCAGGTGTGGATATACTGCGGCGGGCGTTTGTAAGGCAATTATCCGTGACACCGTCACAATATCAGAAACAATATTTACGCTGATGAGCACGCCGCCAGGTCAGGCTTCTTTTGCTACCTGAGCACGGCGAAAACAGTCAGGATGGTGAGTATTAATCAGACCTGTAGCCTCCATCCAGGCATAGACAATCGTGGGCCCCACAAATTTAAAACCGCGTTTTTTGAGATCTTTAGAAATCCGGTCAGACAGCGCATCTTTAGTGGGAACCACACCGGTATGCTGAATGGCTTTACCTCCGATTTGTGCCCAGATCCAGTCACCAAACTCTTCGCCAGCCTCCTGCATTGCCAGAAAAGCACGCGCATTATTGATGACGGCGGTAATTTTGCTGCGGGAACGGATAATATCAGCGTTATTAACCAGCCTTTCGATATCTTTTTCAGTCAGTTCAGCCACTTTTTGTGGTTCGAAATGACAAAAAGCCCTGCGCAAAGCATCACGCTTTTTGAGCACAATCCGCCACGATAATCCGGCCTGAAACCCATCCAGCATCAGTTTCTCCCAAAGTGCCCTGCTGTCGCGAACCGGCTTGCCCCACTCACAATCATGATATTCACGCATCATCGGGTCATCGGTACCCCACGGGCAACGGGGAAGATCATCAGGAAACTCAGGCATATTCTTCTCGCGGCAAAGGTTTTTTATGGGTGACGGGGCCATGCTACTGCCCCGGTGCCTGGAACTCAACCGCGCGTCTGTGCGTTATAATTCCTGCTTTGTTGGGCGGAACAGGATTTCATTAATATCAACGTCTTCCGGCTGACTGATGGCAAAAGCGACAACGTTTGCAAATGATTCTGCTGAAATCGCGAAATTATCGTAATAATCCCGGGTGCCTTTTGCAACATCGGCATCAGTAATACTGTCCACCAGTTCACTCTGAACTGCACCTGGCGAGATAATTGTGGTTCTGATGTTGTACGGTTTGACTTCCTGACGCAGGCCTTCGGAAATGACCCTCACTGCAGTTTTAGTCGCGGCATAGACGGCACTGCCAGCACGCACTTTATGCCCTGCAACGGAAGAGGTATTGATGATATGGCCGCTTTTTTGCTCCTGCATATACGGCAGTACCGCAGCAATGCCATGCAATACGCCGCGCAGATTAATATCAATCATTGCATTCCAGTCATTAAGCTGGCGACGTCCCAGTAATGAATGTGGCATCAGGCCAGCATTATTGACGATAACGTCGATTCTTCCGTATAACGCGACGGCTTTGTCGACCAGCGCCTGCACCTGTTCGGGATCAACAACGTCAGTTTTGAGATACGCCTCTTCAGATAACTGAAGTTCTGCGGCAATTTTTGCCAGCCGGTCGGTTCTGCGCGCACCGAGCATCAGTTTTGCTCCGTCTTTTGCCAGGCGGCGTGCCAGCGCTTCACCCAGGCCACTGCTGGCACCGACAATAACGACGACTTTATCTTTGATATTCTCAGACATAGGTATTCCTCTTTAATTTTGCGATGTTTTATTCAGGATAGTCAGAATTCGGCCTGACGTACTGCCTGATACGGTAGTGTTTCGTTGACGTTAGCGTCCCCAGCGGGCTTTATGCGCTTCGCTATAGCGGTCACCTTGCAATTGAATGTGCGACAGCGCTTGTTCAATTCCGGCAAGCTCCTGCACTGACAATGTGACGTCGGCTGCACCGATATTTTCCTCCAGGCGGCTTAGTTTGGTGGTGCCGGGGATTGGAACAATCCACGGTTTTTGTGCCAGCAGCCACGCCAGTGCGATTTGTGCGCGGGTCACCTGCTTGCGGTCGGCAATCGTCCCAATCAGTTCCACAAGAGCAAGATTCGCCAGACGGGCATCTTCTGCAAAGCGTGGCACCGTGCTGCGAAAATCCTGGCTGCTAAATTGCGTCGTCTGATCAATCGCTCCTGTGAGAAAACCTTTACCAAGGGGCGCGAACGGTACAAATCCGATGCCCAGTTCTTCAAGCAGCGGGAGGATTTCTTCCTCTGGCTCACGAAACCAGATTGAGTATTCACTTTGCAGCGCCGTGACCGGCTGTACGGCATGAGCGCGACGAATGGTTGCGGCACCCGCTTCAGAAAGCCCAAAGTGTTTAACCTTGCCTTCTGCTATCAGGTCTTTCACAACGCCTGCGACCTCTTCGATAGGCACATCCGGATCGACTCGGTGCTGGTAAAGAAGGTCAATAACGTCGGTGCCGAGTCGTTTTAAGGATTGCTCAACCGACTGGCGGATATATTCCGGCCTGCTGTTAAGGCGCTGCATTCCATCAGTAAAAGGCACTTCAAATCCGAATTTGGTCGCAATAACGACTTTATCCCTCAATGGTTTGAGTGCTTCGCCCACCACTTCCTCGTTAGTAAAAGGACCGTAGAGTTGCGCGGTATCGAAGAAAGTGACGCCTCGTGCCACGGCGTCACGGATAAGACCGATTGCGACGTTTTTTTCAGTTACGGTGCCGTAGCCATAGCTCAGCCCCATACAACCCAGGCCTAACGCTGATACTTGTAACGAGCTTTTCCCGAGAGTGCGCTGTTTCATGAGATTACTCCGCTGATGAATTTCCCCTGCCGTAACGCACTTGCGTCTGGCAGTTCACGTTTTATTCATCTTAATTAATTAAAATAAATTAACAATTACGGATTTAATTCATGATGTATTGAGAAATATTCAATAATAACCAAGGCGTGTATCCCGCCATTTATTTCAAACTGACAGGAATATCAGCTCAATGTCAGGCTGGGGACATGACCTGTTGTGTAGACTGAATACAGCGATGCAATCCTGGAATAATGCATTTAAATCATCACATTCAACTGCGGCTTTAGAGGAAAATATGAAGGCACTCATTATGATACTGGCAGCCGTTGCCCTTACCAGTGCATCAGCGATGGCGGACGTAACAGTGAATCATGCCGGAACGCAGCCTGTAACCCCAGGCGATACAAAATATTTCACCGGAAAGGCAACTGTTGAATCGCGTTTTCAGCGAGAATCTCCTGCACGCATCGGCGGTGGCATAGTGACGTTTGAAGCCGGTGCCCGCACGGCGTGGCATACTCACCCGCTTGGGCAAACATTGATTGTGACGTCAGGTTCAGGCTGGGTTCAGGAATGGGGAAAGCCGGCGCAGAAAATCCGCAAAGGTGATGTGGTGTGGATCCCGCCGGGTGTCAAACACTGGCATGGTGCTTGCGCGACAGAACCCATGACGCATATCGCGGTGGCAGAATCCTTTGAAGGAAAGACCGTCATCTGGATGGAAAAAGTCTCTGACAGCCAGTACCCTCATGAATGAAAGCCTTTTATTCCTGCTAAAGATGTACGGACACCTGTCTTTCTCATGTTCTGTGAACGTCAGGTGTGCACAATGGTTTGTAATGCCCTAAACTGTATGTTGTAACTAACTGGAGGGTTTATGGCGGATTATGATTTAATTGCCCGCATGAACGGCTGCTTTAACGAGCTGGAACTTGCGTTGCATGACCTGGGGAATTTTCTGAATCAGCTTGAATTACTGCAGGCGCGGGTTTTTGCCCTGCCGGAGATCGCGAAAGGCGAGGAGCATAATCCTGCGGATAAAATTACCGTCACGCCGCATATCGGCGAAGCCGCGCAACATCTGGCTTTACAGCATTTTCAGCGTTTATTTATCCATCATAATAACGAGAATGTGAGCAGTAAGTCTGCCGTACGTTTGCCCGGCGTGCTCTGCTATGCCGTCGATCAGCCAGAACATCAGGCGGCCCTGCTGCTGATTGAAGAAGTGAATAAACTCAAAGCCGAGCTGGAACATATCGTAACCGTAGAATCGGGGCTGGCACCGGAACAACGCTTCGAGTTTGTCCATACGCATTTACGCGGCCTGATCACTCTCAACGCTTACCGCTCTGTCACCTTTCTTAATGATCCTGATTCCGTACGGTTTGGCTGGGCCAACAAGCATATCATCAAAAATGTCACCCGCGATGAGGTCCTCACTCAGCTGGAAAAAAGTTTGAACGCCGGACGCGCTGTGTCTCCATATACCCGCGAGCAGTGGATGGAAAACATCAACCGGGAGATGAATGACGTTAAGCGCCTGCCTGAGCATGCTGCACTCAAGTTTAAACGTCCGGTGAAAGTGCAGCCGATCGCCCGCGTGTGGTACCGCAACAGCCAGAAACAGGTACAGCATCCCTGCCCGTTGCCGCTGATTGCACTGTGTTTACGTTCCCCCATGATGCAGGTACCCAAGTTGGGGGAACTGCATGATTACGATGTGACGATGGTGAAACATAAATACAAACCGCAATCGCAACCGCTGAATTTGTTGATTAAACGCCTGCATTTGTATACCGATCATCCGCTTTAGGAACACCCGATGTAAAAAAGGTCCGGATAACCGGACCTCAATAAACGTGGGCTTTTGCCTAAATTACGCTTTCATGCTGCCGACCATGGCTTCAGGGCGTACCCATTCGTCGAACTGCTCTTCGGTCAGATAACCCAGTTTCAGCGCAGATGCTTTGAGCGTCAGCCCTTCTTTATGCGCTTTTTTGGCTATTTCAGCGGCCTTATCGTATCCAATATGCGTATTGAGCGCGGTCACCAACATCAGTGATTCGTTCAGCAACTGAGTAATACGATCCCGGTTTGGTTCTATCCCCACGGCGCAATGTTCATTAAATCCGCGCATTCCGTCGGCCAGCAAACGCACGGATTGCAGGAAGTTATGGATAACCAGCGGGCGGAATACGTTCAGCTCAAAGTTACCGGAAGCCCCGCCAATATTGACCGCGACATCATTCCCCAGCACCTGTGCGCACAACATCGTCATCGCTTCACACTGCGTCGGGTTGACTTTGCCCGGCATAATCGAGCTGCCCGGCTCATTTTCAGGGATCGCAATTTCGCCAATTCCGCAACGCGGTCCGGAAGATAACCAGCGAACGTCGTTGGCGATTTTCATCAGTGATGCGGCCAGACCTTTCAGTGCGCCGTGTCCATGCACCAGTGCATCGCACGTTGCCAGCGCTTCAAATTTGTTCGGAGAGGTGACAAACGGCTGTTTGGTCAAATCCGCCAGCGCTTTGGCCACACGCACCGCGTATTCAGGGTGTGTATTCAGCCCTGTACCGACGGCGGTTCCCCCCAGCGCCAGTTCTGCAATGTGTGGAATGCTATTCTCAATGTGTGTCAGGTTATGTGCCAGCATCGCAACCCATCCGGAGATTTCCTGCCCCAAAGTCAGCGGAGTGGCATCTTGCAAATGCGTGCGGCCAATCTTCACAATATCGCGATAAGCATCGGCCTTTGCTGCGAGCGTTTTATGCAACACTTTCAGTTCGGGGATCAGCGTTTCACGCAATTCGATAACGGCAGCGACGTGCATAGCGGTTGGGAAAACATCGTTGGAACTCTGGCTTTTGTTCACATCATCGTTAGGATGGACTTTACGCCCTTCTCCGCGTTCACCGCCGAGAATTTCACTCGCACGGTTTGCCAGCACTTCATTCATATTCATGTTGGTCTGAGTGCCGGAGCCTGTCTGCCAGATAGCCAGCGGGAACTCTGCAGGATGCTTCCCGGCCAGTACCTCATCCGCGGCGGCAATAATGGCATTTCCGCGCTCCGCGGGCAGTAACCCCAGATCAATATTGACGCTGGCCGCCGCGCGTTTAGTCAGAGCCAGCGCGTGGATCAGCGCCTCAGGCATTTTCTCAGAGGAAATACGAAAGTGCTCAAGGGAACGCTGCGTCTGTGCGCCCCAAAGCTTATCTGCCGGAACATCAACGGGCCCCATTGAGTCTTTTTCAATGCGTGTTGTCGCCATTACTGTCTCCTTAGATGCATATTACGATGATAAATCAGTTTTTTTGCAGGTGTTTGATTGCCGCGCGCGCTCCCACGCATCCCGTTGCGGCCTGTTGATTATAGTGACATATAAGCTGAGCGTATAATTCGAATCGATCCCTATTCTGATAATTCGTTTTCAAAGCACTTTTTGACCCTTCATAGTTGTAAAGCCTGCTTTGTCATTGTTTACTAGGCGGCAATATTTTTCATTCAGGATGAAGCCATGCAAAAGATGCATAACGGTGTACAAAACTACGCCTGGGGTAGTAAAGACGCGCTGACCAAACTCTACGGAATAACCGATCCTCAGGGCCGTCCGATGGCTGAGCTGTGGATGGGCGCTCACCCGAAAAGCAGTTCTCAGGTTGAGAACGCCCGGGGTGAAACGATTTCCCTTCGCGACCAGATTACCGCCGACCTGAACAGTCAGCTTGGCGAAAAAGTGGCGAAACGTTTCGGGGAACTGCCTTTCCTGTTTAAAGTCTTATGCGCCGACCAGCCGCTTTCTATTCAGGTTCACCCGAGTAAAGGCGCCGCTGAAGTCGGTTACGCAAAAGAAAATGCCGCAGGTATCCCGCTTGATGCGGCCGAACGTAACTACAAAGATCCGAATCACAAGCCGGAACTGGTCTATGCCCTGACGCCATTCCAGGCAATGAACGGTTTTCGTGAACTGCGTGAGATTGTTTCACTGTTGCAACCGGTAGCCGGCGCACATCCGCTGATTGCCAGTTTCCTGAGCTTCCCCGATGTTGACCACCTGCGCACTCTTTTTGCCGGTCTGCTGAGCCTGGAAGGCGAAGATAAGTCGCGCGCGCTGGATGTACTGAAATCTGTGCTGGACGTACAGCACGGTGAGCCGTGGGACACTATCCGCAGCATTTCTGAGTTTTATCCGGACGACAGCGGCCTGTTTTCGCCGTTACTGCTGAACGTGATTACGCTGCAACCGGGTGAAGGCATGTTCCTGTATGCCGAAACCCCGCATGCCTACCTGAAAGGCGTTTCACTGGAGGTCATGGCAAATTCTGATAACGTTCTGCGTGCTGGCCTGACGCCGAAATATATCGATATCCCGGAATTACTGGCAAACCTGAAATTCAACGCCAAACCGGCCAGCGAATTGCTGACGACGCCGGTTGTTAAAGGTGCTGAACTCAACTTCCCAATCCCTGTCGAAGATTTTGCATTTTCTATCCACAGCCTGAGCACAGCCCCTCTGATCCTGGAACAGGACAGCGCGGCAATCGTCTTCTGTATTGAAGGCCAGTGTATCCTGGCTAAAGGTGATGAAACACTGACGCTCAAACCCGGTGAGTCCGGTTACCTGTCAGCCAGCGAATCGCCGGTCACTGTCAGCGGTAATGGCCGCATTGCCCGCGTGTTCAATACACTCGGCAAATGAACAGTTGATTAAACAAAACGGGGCTAATCGCCCCATTTTGGTGATTTTTCTGCTGATTCAGCTACACTCAGGGAACTAATAACGCCGGAAGGCGTTTTTTATTTTCGGGATATTTCATAAGGATAAACAGAGATATGAAGAAGTCGTTAGTCGCTGTAAGCGTCATTGTCATTCTTGGCGCGGCCTGGACAGGCGTCTCGTGGTATACGGGCAAACTGATTGAGCAACATATGGATGAACAGGTCGCAGCCGCCAACGGTCAGTTGCAAAGTGCTTATCCGAAAGCCGGGCTGAAAGTCAGCTATCAGGATTATCAGCGCGGGCTGTTCAGCAGCAAAATGCGCATTGTTCTGCAACCTGATCCCGCTGCCGCGACTGCGGGTACCAGTGCATTGAAAACCGGTGACGAAATAGCCTTTATCGAAACTATCGATCACGGCCCGTTCCCTGCGGCTCAGCTGAAAAAATTCAATCTGATCCCAAGCATGGCTTCCGTTCATTCTGAACTGCAAAATACGCCGACGGTAAAAGGCCTGTTTGATGTCACGAAAGGGAAATCGCTGGTCACCGTCGATACCCGCGTGTCTTACACAGGCGCAAGTTCTTCCGCCGTTGACATTATCCCCGTGACTTATCAAAAAGATGAGAGCCAGCTGCAATTCTCCGGCGGGAAAATCAATATCGACGTCGATAAAGAACTCGCTGCGATGAAGCTTAACGCTAGCACTGACAGTGTTGCGCTGACGTCAAAAAACCAGTGGGGGCAGCTTGAAAAAATTACCCTGGCCGGTTTCAGCATGGACAGCGATACACACCAGGGCAAATTCCAGGTGGGCGTTGGCGATCAGAACCTGAACGTGAAGCAGATTCTGGTGAATGTGGATGGCAAAGACGCCGGTTCACTGGATAATTTCAAACTGGTCAGTAAATTCGCTGAAAACGGCAATAACATTGCGGGTCAGCAGGATTACACCATTGACGCACTGAAAGTTCAGGGTGCAGATTTCGGTTCCGCAAAACTGACCATCAAGCTGGATAAGCTCGACGGTGCCGCGCTCAAACAGTTTGCCGACAACTACAACCAGCAATCACGCGATCTGCTGATGAAGCAAGGCGAGCTTGATCCCGCAGCGTATCAGCAACAGGCGGCTGATTTATTACTGGCTAACCTGCCACTGCTGCTCAAAGGCAACCCGAGCATCAGCATTGCGCCGCTGAGCTGGAAAAACAGCAAAGGTGAAAGTAGCTTCAATCTGCAATTGGATCTGAAAGATCCGGCTGCCGCACCGGCGCAATCTCAGGATCAAATGTTATCGCAGCTGGTCAGCAAACTCGATGCCACCCTGACGGTGCCGTTGCCGATGGCAACCCAGGTCACCACGCAGGTCGCACAGCTGGAAGGCTACAATGCTGACGACGCCGCAAAACTGGCCCAGCAGCAGGTTCAGGGGCTGGCAGCAATGGGGCAGATGTTTAAGCTGACCACCGTGAAAAATGACACCCTCTCCAGCAGCTTCCATTACGCGGACAATCAGGTCGACCTGAATGGCCAGAAAATGACGTTGCAGGAATTTGCAGGGTTGTTCGGGATCTTCGGTGGCCCGGCAGCACCAGCGCCAGTACAGGAAGCACCTGCCGCACCACAGGCAGCCCCCGCACCGGCACAATAATGACAGGTTTGTTTTAGCCGACAGTCATCAGGGCCCGTTGAAAAACGGGCCTTTTTTATATCAGGCGACAGAATGAATTAACCGGGTAATACTCTGAGTCATAAAAAGTTTTGAAATGATTTTCCCTCCTCTGCGTGCCGGTAATAACACTACAAAAGGTGATATCATTCACACCATCAATTAGTTATCGAAGGATTTACGGCGTGACTCACTCCAATGACCTCCTCCGTCTGCAAGACGTCTCTTTTACGTTAAATAACGTCCCCCTGCTTGAACCTGTTTCACTCACGCTCAACCCCGGGGAGTTTACATTGCTGACCGGCCCTTCCGGCAGCGGGAAAAGCACGCTGCTGAAGATTATTGCCTCATTGCAAAATCCCACTGGCGGGAACCTCTATTTTAAAAATGAAGATATCACGCGGATTAAACCTGAAGTTTACCGCCAGCGGGTATCCTACTGTTTTCAGACGCCTTCGCTGTTTGGCGAGACGGTTTACGATAATCTCGCCCTGCCTTATCAGATCCGGAATAAAAAAATTGATGATAAGAATCTGCGCCAGTGGCTGAAACGGGTGAATCTGTCAGAAGATATGCTGACGAAAAGGATCCAGGAACTTTCGGGGGGTGAGAAGCAACGCGTTGCATTGCTGCGTAACCTGCAATTTATGCCGGATATTTTGTTGCTTGATGAAATCACCAGCGCGCTGGATGAAGAAAATAAGGTCAACATTAACGAAATCATCGCAGGGCTGGTCGAAAAAGAACAGATTGCCGTGTTGTGGGTAAGCCATGACCTGAATGAAATCCGTCACGCGAAAAACGTTCTTACCCTCACCCGCCATTCACACGAGAACACGGTTCATGAACCAGCATAACATCACTAATCAGTCTCTGGCTCTTGCGCTGATACTGGTCGTCGTCGCCCTGCTCGTCAGCAAAAAAGAAAAACTCGGTCTGGAAAAGGACATCATCTGGAGCGTTGCCCGCGCTATCGTGCAACTGGTGATTGTCGGGTATGTGCTGAAGTACATATTCGATATTAATAACAGCCTGTTAACCGTACTGATGGTGCTCTTTATCTGCGTCAATGCGGCATTGAATGCGAAGAAACGCAGCCGCAATATTGACAACGGATTCGTCATTTCCTTTATCGCGATTACGGTCGGCACCGCCCTGACACTGATGATTCTAATCCTGAGCGGGTCTATTGAGTTTTTACCTATGCAGGTGATCCCGATTTCCGGGATGATTGCAGGAAACGCAATGGTTGCCGTCGGTTTGTGTTACAGCAACCTTAATCAGCGCTTTATCGATAACCAGCAAAAAATCCTTGAAATGTTAAGCCTGGGCGCACCGACAAAAATCGCCTCAGGAAGGATTATTCGCGACAGTATCCGGGCCGCCATGATACCGACCGTGGATGCGGCGAAAACAGTGGGTATCGTGAGTTTACCGGGGATGATGTCTGGCCTGATTTTTGCGGGTATTGACCCGGTAAAAGCCATTAAATACCAGATCATGGTCACTTTTATGCTGCTGGCCACCGCCAGTCTGTCGACGATTATTGCCGGTTACCTGGCTTATAAACGATTTTACAATGACCGTGCACAGCTGCGCGATTTGAAGTCATCATAAAATTTACCGTGCCCGTCAGCCGGAACGCTGGCGGGCACACATTGCTCAGGCCTTATAAATCTGACAACGCCTGGCGCAAATTCACTTCTCCTGCCGCCTCATCATTGAGATCCAACACCCCTTCCAGCGAGTCCAGATGCTCCTGCATAATCTCGGCCGCCTGTGCGCTGTCTCCGGCTTCCAGCGCGTCAATAATGGCCTGATGTTCGTCACACTGGCATGACGGCACTTCATTACGCTGGTATAACGCGACAATCAGTGAGCTGCGCACCATCAGATTTGCCAGGATTTCACTCAGGACGTCATTCCCGGAAATCTCACCCAGGATAAGATGGAACTCACTGAGTTCACGCACAATGGCGCGACGGTCTTCCGACTGCGCGGCTTCACGCTCACTGCGCAAATGGGTATGGATTCGATGGCGATGACGGCGGATCACCTCCGGACCGATGCATTCCACAATCGCGCGCTCAATGGCGCGGCGGGCAATAAAGACTTCCCGCGCTTCTTTCGCTGCGGGTTGCGCCACCATCGCCCCGCGATTGGGCTCGATGGTCACAATACGTTGCAGAGCCAGGCGTTGCAGAGCGACCTGAACATGATTTCGGTTGGCACCCAGGGCTTCTACGAGCTGCGATTCAACCAGGCGGGTACCGGGGCGCAGGCGTTGCTGGGCGATAGCTTTAGACAGAACATCGGCAATACGCTGAACTTCCAGCTGCTTGACGGTTGTAGTTTGATTACTCATGGAGTGCTGAATGGCCTCTTACTGGCAGTTTTCCATGCAAACTACCACCACAGGTCGGCTCCCGTCATTAGTAAATGACGCCTGAGGGGAAAACAGCAATTTGCCGCTATACCCTCCAGGGCAAAACGCCCTCCGGCAGACGACGTGCAAACAACGAGGCCAGCAACATAAAGACCAGCACCACGCCAATCATCAGGCACCCTGTCGCCGCAGCCAGCGTAGAAGAACCCCCTTCATCGAGGAAAACAATCATCGGCCCCAGCGTTTGTGTGCCGGACGTAACCAGTAAAATCGATACCTGGATTTCATTCAATGCCGTGAGAAATACCAGGATAGTTCCTGCCATCGCCGAAGGTGCGGCCAGCGGCATCAGAATATCGCGCATCCGGCGCAGGAACCCAGCACCAAAGATTTGCGCGGCTTCGTCGAGCGAGCGTTCTATTTGCGCAAATCCTGCCATCGTAGGCCGCAGTACCAGCGCCATAAAATTTGAAAGATAAGCAGCGAGAATAATCCAGATTGTGCCATACAGGCTGACGTGGATCAGCGGCAACGGCTTGAGGAAAAATAAGATGGCCGCAATCCCGGTGACAATCCCCGGCAGCGCATAGGCCAGTTCAGTGGATAATTGCAGGATGCGTACCAGCCGCGTTCGCTGCCAGCTCAGGAAGTACGCCAGAAACAACGAAGAAAGTGTCAGTATCAGCGCCGTCATAACCGTCAGCCCCAGGCTGGTCAGAAAGGCGTAGCGAATCGCCGGATATCCGAACAGCGCATTGGCGTAATTGCTCAGCGTCAGGCTGCTTAGCGTCAGTGCCTGGCCGAACCCCAGCGTCAGGGATGTCGTGAAGAGTGCAGAAAGTGGCAATAACAACGTCAGAACCATCCACAGCCAGACCGTTATTTCAACGGGCAAACGCCAGCGGCCAAGCGGCTGATGTAGCGCACGCGGCGTGCCGGTAACGCGTACATCCTGACGCCCGCCCAGCCAGCGGCTAAGCATCAGCCCGGCCAGCGTAATGGCAGCAATCAGCAACGAAAGCACCGCCATATCCGCCAGCGCCGATGTGCCGACGCTGTTAAGCTGCTGATAAACCAGGGTGATCAGTGTCGGGACTCGCCCCGGGATCCCCAACATCGCCTGAATACCAAAATTGCCTGCCGCTGTTACAAATGAGAGCGCTGCACCGGCAAAAATGGCCGGTCGCACCAGCGGCAAAATGATCGTAAACAGAACCCGCCAAGGCCGTGCCCCGCCGCTGCGCGCGGCTTCCACCAGTTCAGCCGGCAGCCTGCGCAGACCGGCCCGGACCATCAGGAAAACCAGCGGTGCATTGTGCAGCCCCAGCAACACAACTATTCCTCCCAGCGAATACAGCGGTGAAGGTGAACCTGAAGGCAGGCTCAATCCCAATAGTGGCAATATCGGGCCTGAGGGCGAAAGCGCCTGGATCCACGCCAGCGCAGTCACCTGGGGCGGGATCATCAGCGGCAGAATAAAGGTAAACACCCAGGCCTGTTTGCCGCGCACATTGGTCAGCGCGATCAGTAACGCCGCAACGGTGCCCAGCAGCACGGCCAGCAGCGTCGAGGCAACGGCAATTGACAGCGTATTGAGCGTGGCAGTCGCGACCTTGCGGGTACCCAGTAAATGACTGAGCCGGGTGATATCCGGCACACCTTCCGGGGCGAGCGCCGCCCACACCAGCCGTGCAAGCGGGGCTATCGACAGCGTCCCGATCAGCAGCGTCAGCGCCCAAAGGACAGTTTTCTCACTGCCCGGCCAGATGCGGCGCGAAGGTGTGATACGGCGCTGAATCTCACTCATGACGCTCATGTGCCTTTCCCTTGCGCCATCAGCCACCGAAAATTTCAGTGAATTTCGCACGTACCTGTTTATCGTCAGCGACGGCTTTGTCCGAATCAAGGGTCAGCAGCCTGATGGTATTCACCGGTGCAAAACCTTCCGGAGCCGCTACGCTGGCATCAATGGGGCGATTGCCTTGTTTTGCCACCAGTTGCTGCCCCTGCGGCGAGAGCATGAAATCAACAAAAGCCTTTGCAGCCGGTACATTGTGCGCACCAGCAAGAATAGCCACAGGCTCAGTCACAAACGATACACCCTCTTTCGGATACACCAGATCAATCGGTGACCCTTGTTTTTTCGCACGAATAATATCGGCATCCGTAATCACGCCGTATTTCGCCATCCCGCTGGCAACCGCTTTCAGCGCAGGGCCGTTTCCGCCTTCCGGCGTAATCCCGTTCGCCGCCAGTTTCTGATAAAACGCCCAACCGATATCTGGCGTATTAATGGCCGTGTGCAGGTGATACAGCGCCGCGCCGGAATACAACGGGCTTGGCACAGCAACCTGACCTTTATTTTGCGGATCAGTCAGCGCCATCCAGCTATCAACCGGCTTCGCATTTTTGGTGTTATAGGCAATAACCGTGGCGATGATTTTGGTACCGAACCAGGTTTTATCTTTATCATAAAAATTCGGGCTGATATTCCCGACCGGCGCATCAGTATACGGCACCAGTTTACCGTCCTTTTTCAGCGCCCCAAGATTGATTGAATCCGCTACCAGCAGCACATCAGCTTTCACATCTCCGGCCATCATTTCTGTCTGCAGCACATTCATCAGTTGCGTGGTGCCGTTACGCGTCCATTCCACCTGAACGCCCGGATATGCCGTTTTAAAGGCATCGATCGTCTGTTGTGCAATTTCCGGTGCCTGCGAGGTATAAACCACCAGCTTCCCGGAAGCCGTTTCTGCGGCATTCGCAGAAGTCATCAGCACGGAGGCCAGTGACAGTGCGCAAAAACTCAATCTGATGGTGTTAGAAATGTGCATAGCCCTGTCCTTTTGAGAATAAAGAGTGATGAAAAGGGATCATTGAGGAAGTACCCAGCCGTCCGTAATGAGAAAAGTGACATCGTCACCCGGCTGAACCTCTTTTTTAGAATGAATGGATAATCTGAGTTCCGGCGCGGCGTGCGGGGTGATGTCAGTCTGGCAATAACCACCGCGATAAATTTGCCGGGAAACCCGGGCTGCAATCCCCGCTTCGCCCGGCCCGGCAAAACGTAAATCCGCCGCGTGAACGCACGCCTGCGCTTTTGCCGTGCAAAGCAGTGAAACCGGCGCACGCAGCCTGACGGGGGTGCCGAAAACCACCACCTGTGCGTGACCGTTGCCATCTGGTTGTACATCCGTCACCGGGATCACCCGCCCGTCATCAATAAACGTGGCGACCATTTCATTGGCCGGTTCGCGATATAAAACCTGCGGCGTGGCGAACTGCATCACGCGCCCTTCGCTCATCACCACCACGCGGTCCGCCAGCGACATCGCTTCCTGCTGGTCATGGGTGATATATAACAATGTCGCGCCGGTATGTTTATGAAAGCGGCTGAACTCTTCTTCCATCGCCGCCCGCAGGTGAACATCCAGGTTTGCCAGCGGTTCATCAAGCAACACCACGCCGGGACGTGTGACCAGACAACGCGCCAGCGCAACCCGCTGACGCTGCCCCCCGGATAAATCAGATGGCCGTCGGGTGGCGAATTCACGTAGCCCGACCAGCGCCAGCGCTTCCTGTGTCCGCAGACGGCGCGCATTGCGATCCATCCCCACGACTTTCAGGCTGTACGCCACGTTCTCTTCCACTGACATATGCGGCCACAGCGCGTAATTCTGGAACACGATCCCCAGATCGCGTTTTTCCGGCTGCACATGCACGTCAGGCGAAGAAAACAGACGGTCGCCGACAGTAATCGTGCCGCTGTTCACCGGTTCAAAACCGGCCACGGTGCGCAGCAGCGTGGTTTTCCCGCAGCCTGACGGGCCAAGAACGGCGACAAATTCCCCCGGCCGGATATGCAGGGAGACATCATTAAGCACCGGTTGTGTAGCGAAGGATTTGCTCAGGTGGGAAATCTGGATGGCAGACATGCGTCAGTGTTTTCCTCAAAGCGGCGATGGCCTGTTCAATGAGAAAACAAATTACGGCGGTTTTGTGACTGTTTTATGAACGGGTTGAGAAGGTTTGGTTTGTCTTATGTTTCAGAGAGTTATTTTTTGCGAGACATCGCGGAGGAAAAGATCGCCCTTCTGAATTTCCTCAGAATACCCGCCAGGATGCGCAGGTACCACGGCATAACGCTTCGGGCGCGGAAAAGAATGTGAACCCCGTTCCCGTTTAAAAATAATCATAAATGATTACTTCCACTTTGCACAAAACGTAATCATACTTCACCTCAAGGAAAGCCACTGTGTATGACGTGAACGTATTGCCCGCCGCCCTGAAGGAGCTTCGTAAGCTTCCTCCCGCACTGAGTGCAAGCGTCGTTGATGCTTTGAAGGAGCTTGAGATCCACGGGGCCGCTTTACAAGATCCGCAGGTACGGTATGTCGGAAACGGAATACGTGAGATTCGTGTAACCAGCGAAGAAGGTTTGGGAAGAGCGTTTTATTTTTTTATGTATGGCCGGCGTATTTATGTCGTGCATATTTTGCATAAAAAAACGGCTAAAACGCCTTATCAGGATTTGGAGCTGGCATTGCAACGTATGAAAAACATCAAAAGGGACCAACATGAAAGATTACGATGACAATACATTAATTCCTCTCAACGCAGTCATGGAAGAGATGATGCAAAACCCTGAGTTCGCCGCCGCTTATGAGGCGATTCAGGTGCATAAGAAAATGGTCGCTGAACTCAAAGCGGCACGGCTGGCAGAATCCCTGACGCAGGAAGACATCGCACAGCGCACCGGGATGAAAAAGCAAAATATCAGCCGGTTTGAAAACGGTGCTGCATCCCCCACGCTCAATACCGTCAGCCGCTATGCGGTCGCGCTTGGCGGCACCTTTGAGTTCAAAAAGCTGCACGGCTAGTTCATCGCACGCTCACAGAAAGCCCGTCAGTTAACTGCGAGGTTTTGCGCCGCGTATGCCGCAATAAATTCCCCCGCAATCGCCACCGCGATTTCTGCGGGGAGTTTACCCCGCACATCCGACAGGCCGACCGGGCAGCGCATTCTCGCCAATTGTTCACCGGAGATCCCTTTGCCGGATAAACGGTAGTCAAAGCGTTTTCGCTTCGTCTCGGAGCCGATCAGCCCGAAGTAGCGGAAATCCCCGCGTTTCAGAATTTTTTCGCTGAGGGCCAAATCCAGCTGATGATCGTGCGTTAACACCATGAAATAACTGCCTGCGGGCATCTGCGCCACGGTACCTTCTGGTTCGTCATCCACCACACAGGTAATCTGCGGGTCAACCTGTGCAGGAAACTCACTGGCGCGTGCGTCCACCCAGGTAATCCGGCACGGTAAGGTACTGAGGATATTCACCAGCGCCCGTCCGACATGGCCCGCGCCGTATACCACCACCTGGGGCTGCGGTTGTCCGAGCGGTTCAAGCAGAACAGACGCCATACCGCCGCAACATTGCCCCAGCCTCGCCCCCAGCGAAAAACGCTCCAAACGGCTGGTCTTCGCGCCCTCAAGCAACATCTCACGGGCAATCGCTGTGACCTGAAACTCAAGATTGCCGCCGCCAAGCGTGTAAAACAGCCGGTCGGCGGTGATCAGCATTTTGCTCCCGGCATCCCGTGGCGTGGATCCCTGGTTATCCACCAGCGTCGCAACGACACAAGGCTCTCCACGGCGCTGCAAATTATGTAAACAGGTCACCCAATCATCAGTGCGCATAAGAACCTCCGTTATCCGGACACTTTTTCAACTGAATACGTGACAGCGTCACCTGAAAACTGCAACAGATTCACACCGTTAAGCACCCTTTCCGGCGTAGCAGGCGCGTCAATCTGAGGATGTACGCGATAACCCGCGAGGCTCGCGACCGCGTCTTTAATTGCACACCAGACGGATATTCCCAGCATAAACGGCGGCTCTCCGACGGCTTTGGAATGGAATACCGTGTCTTCCGGGTTTTTACGGTTCTCCACCAGTTTCACGCGCAGGTCTTGCGGAATATCGCCAATCGCCGGGATTTTGTACGCCGCCGGGCCACTGGTCATCAGCCGCCCTTTGTCGTTCCACACCAGTTCTTCGGTCGTGAGCCAGCCCATGCCCTGCACAAATCCGCCTTCCACCTGGCCGATGTCTATCGCCGGATTCAGCGAATCGCCGACGTCATGGAGGATATCTGCGCGCAGCAGTTTGTATTCGCCGGTCAGCGTATCAACCAGGACTTCCGCGCAGGCCGCACCGTAAGAAAAGTAATAGAACGGATGCCCGGCGGCTTTGCTACGGTCGTAGAAAATCTTTGGCGTTTTATAGTAACCGGTACTGGAGAGCGGCACCTGATTCAGCCAGCACTGCGTGGCAATCTGCCCAAAGCTGAAATACTGGTCTTTAACCTTCACCTGACCATTGCTGAACGTGATTTCGTTTTCCTTTGCACTGTGCGTGCGCATCAGCATTTCAATCATGCGGCCTTTGATGATTTCCGCCGCATTTTGAGCCGCTTTGCCGTTAAGGTCAGCGCCAGATGAAGCCGCTGTAGGCGATGTATTGGGCACTTTACCGGTATCTGTGGCAGTTATCTGAATCCGGCTGATGTCCACCTGAAAAACTTCCGCCACCACCTGCGCCACTTTGGTATTCAGCCCCTGGCCCATTTCCGTGCCGCCATGATTAAGCTGAATACTGCCATCGGTGTAGACCAGCACCAGCGCGCCTGCCTGATTAAGAAAACTGGCGGTAAATGAGATACCAAATTTTACCGGCGTCAGCGCCAGCCCTTTTTTCAGGTAGGGGTTTGCACGGTTAAATTCCGTGACAGCGTCACGCCTTGCGGCATATTCCGCACTTTCTTCTAACTGCTGTGTCATCTCCTGCAACAGGTTCTGCCCGATATTCTGGTGATAATGCGTAACGTTGCGGCTTTCCTGCCCGTAATAGTTATTCTTGCGCACCGTCAGCGGATCCATACCCCGTTCGCGGGCAATGTGATCGACGATATGCTCGATGGCGACAATTCCCTGCGGCCCGCCGAACCCCCGGTAAGCCGTGTTTGACGCCATATTGGTTTTACAGCGGTAACCGGTAATCAGGGCATCACCAAGGTAATAAGCGTTATCGGAATGGAACATCGCGCGGTCGACAATCGAACCGGAAAGATCCAGTGAATAACCGCAGTTGGCGGCCAGTTTAATGTCAATGCCGTGGATCACGCCGTCATCGGTAAACCCGACGTCGTAGCTGACATTAAACGGATGGCGCTTGCCGGTGATCAACATGTCATCCTGACGCGCGAGGCGCATTTTCGCCGGGCGCCCGGTCAGATGCGCCGCCAGGGCTGCAAGACACGCCGCACCGGCTGCCTGCGTTTCCTTGCCGCCGAAGCCACCGCCCATACGGCGCATATCGACGACCACTTTATGCATCGGTAAATCCAGCACCGACGCCACCAGTTTCTGGACTTCCGTCGGGTGCTGCGTCGAACTGTAAACCAGCATGGCGCCATCTTCCCCGGGCATGACCGCGGCTATCTGGGTTTCCAGATAAAAATGCTCCTGACCGCCAATTTCAAGCTCGCCCTGCAAACGGTGTGGCGCACAGGCCAGCGCCGTTTCTGCATCGCCGCGTTTATGCTGGTGCGGCTCTTCTACGTAATGTTCCAGCGCCAGTGCCTGTTTCACAGTCAGGACGGCGTCGCGTAACTGATATTCCACTTTGGCTGCGGCCACTCCGGCGCGGGCAGCCTCCGGTGAAGTCGCGGCAACCACCAGCACAATCTGCCCGACGTATTCCACCACGCCCTGCGCCATCAGCGGGTCACCGTGGGTCAGCGGCGCTATGTCCAGATTTCCGGGCACATCTTCAGCGGTCATCACCCGCACAACGCCCGGCACGGTGTAACAAGGTTCGGTATCGATCTGCATAATATCGGCGTGTGCATGCGGGCTGAGCAGCGGCACCAGATGTAGCTGATTAGGAAACTCCAGCCGGTCATCGATATACACAGCTTCGCCGCTGACGTGCTTGTCCGCGCTTTCATGTTTCTGGCTTTTCCCCACGCCGCTCTGCAGCCCTGCACAGAACAACGCCTCCATTTCCTGTTGCGAGAGAGCCGGTTTGGATTCAGACATAGTGAGTTACCCGCATCAGTGTTTCCGGAGATGTCATTTCGATATGACAGCGGCGCAGCAGATTTTTCGCTACCTGCATACGGTATTCACGGCTGGCGCGAAAATCGCTGATTGGCGTGAAATCCAGTTCCAGCGCCTGACAGGCCAGCTCAACCGTTGCGGTCTGCCAGGGTTTTCCTAGGAGTTGTGCCTCGCAGCAGGCCGCACGTTTCGCCACTTCAGCCATGCCGCCAAAGGCAATGCGCACATGGGCCACCACACCATTTTGGATTTCGATCTGTATGGCAGCGCAGACGGCAGAAATATCGTCCTCCAGCCGTTTCGAGACTTTATAAACCCGCAATTGGCGGGCCGCAGCAGTGACGCGCGGGATGCGGATTTGTTCGATAAATTCGCCGGGCTGCAAGGCCGTTTTGCGGTAGCCGAGGAAGAACTGATCGAGCGGCAATTTGCGCTGTTGTGTCCCGCAGCGCAGCAGCAGTGATGCTCCGAGCGCCAGCAATACCGGCCCGCCATCGCCGATTGGGGAAGCGTTAGCAATGTTACCGCCAAATGTGCCCTGATTACGGATTTGCTGCGAGGCGAAGCGTTCCAGCAGTTCGCCAAACTCCGGGAATTCACGGTGTAACACCGGCAGGCATTCGCTGAGCGGTGCCGCTGCGCCGATATGAATAGCCTGACCGGTCAGCGTAATTTCTTTCAGCCCGGCAATATGGCTGAGTGAAATCAGTTTCGGGAGCCGCTGATAACGTTGTGTGACCTCGAGCGCCAGATCGGTTCCGCCCGCCACCAGACGGGAATCTGGCTCAGCAAGGTAGCGCTCTGCAAGTTGCTCAACAGTGACAGGTTGTTCCGATGTAGAAATCGACCGGAGTTTTTCCAGCGTACGCTGCGTATCGGCATCAAACTGATCGGGCTGCGGCGCTTCGCAAATTGCCTGAGCGGCGGCCATGATCGGCCTGTAGCCGGTGCAGCGGCAGAGATTACCGGAAAGCGCGTGCTGCGTATGCGTCACATCAAACGCATTTTTTTGCTTTTCCAGTGCAAAAAGGGACATCACAAAACCTGGCGTACAAAAGCCGCACTGTGAGGCGTGATGATCGACCATGGCCTGCTGGACGTGATGCAGCTCGCCGCGATGCCTGAGATCTTCTACCGTGATCAGCTGCTTACCCTGGATGGCGGGCATAAAAGTCAGGCAGGCATTGACGGTGCGATACTTCAGCGTATCGCCTTCCGGTTCAGCCAGTACAACGGTACAGGCGCCGCAATCACCGGAAGCACAGCCCTCTTTCGTTCCGCAACGCCCGGCGTCACGGCGCAGGTATTGTAAAACCGTGGTGTCGGCGGGCAGATCCGTTTCGGTGTGGATCCTGCCGTTCATCAAAAATTGGATCATACGCCGTCTCCTGTCTTACACCCGTTCAGAATCAGTGTCGTGACTTCATCAATAATGTGTTCCCGCGCCTGCGTATCGCCGTCGAAATTGCCATACATGTGTTTTACCTGTACCGCAAAATCCGCGTAATACTGTGTCACGGCCCAGATATGCATGATGAACAGACGCGCATCCAGCGGACGAATTTTCCCCTGCACAATCCACTGATGGATCAGGTTTTCTTTGCCAATGATATTTTGCGTTGCCTGCGGCCAGTACTTATGTAAATAGTGCCCCCCGCCAAGCACTTCGCTGGTGAAAATGCGCGAAAGCTCCGGCTGGTCGAATGAAAAATTCAGTTTATTGCGGATATAGCGGCGGAGTACGTCTTCGGGTTCGCTGAGAGACGGGTCAAACTGAATGATATCGCCCCAGACCTTAAGCACTTTTTGCAGCAACTCTTCGTAGAGCTCCTCTTTCCCGGCGATGTAGTAATGTAGCTGGGCCTTTTTGATCCCCGCACGCTGCGCAATCGCCTGCGTGGTCGCCCCCTGAAAACCTTTCTCACTGAACTCGGCGATCGCTGCTGCGTGGATATTTTCCAGCGTGCGTTCGCGCGCTATGCGGACCTTACCGCCCGTATCATTGTTCATCATGCTGGCAAATCCCCTTGCTGAGCGTCCCGTTCACAGGCCAGCTCGCCATCGATATACGTGCAGTAAACATTGCGATCGTCACCGAGTGTCATCAGCACAAACAGCTTCTCGGCCAGTGTTTTGCTGTTTGACGCACGGAGTTTCTGTAACGCGCTGACGCCCGGCTCGAGCACCACGAAATCAGCCTCTTTGCCGGTGTTGAAATTACCGATTTTGTCATCAAGATGTAGCGACCGGGCACCGCCCAGCGTCGCGTGATAAAAAGCTTCGAAAGCAGACAGCCGGTAGCGCTGTAACTGTCCGACCTTGTAGGCTTCCAGAAGTGTTTCCAGCATGTTGAACGTGGTGCCAGCTCCCACATCAGTGCCCATGCCAACCCGCACCTGTTTTTGCCAGGATTTTTGCAGATTAAACAGGCCACTGCCGAGAAACAGATTGGACGTCGGGCAAAAGGCAATCGTGGAGTCGGTGTCGTGCAGACAGTCCCACTCACTGTCATCAAGATGCAGACAGTGCGCGAACACACAGCGTTCACCGGTCAGGCCGTACTGATGGTAAACGTCGAGATAGTGCTGATGCTCAGGATGCATCTCCTTTACCCACGACAGTTCCGCCACGTTTTCGCTGAGATGGGTATGCAGATACACGTCCGGAAACTCCTGTTTAAGCAGGCGGACTTTTTGCAGCAGCTCAGGCGAAGATGTCGGCGCAAAACGTGGTGTCAGCGCATAACTCAGACGCTGACGGTTATGCCAGCGCTTAATGAGCTGCCGCGTATCGGTTTCACTTTGTTCGGGCGTTTCCAGCAGTGCGTCGGGGGCATTTTTGTCCATCATGACTTTACCCGCCACCAGCCGCATATTGATGTCCGAGGCCTCTTTAAACAGCGCATCGACCGACTGCGGGTGCACGGTGCCAAACACCAGCGCGGTAGTGGTGCCGTTGAGCAGTAACTGATTAATGAAGAATTTCGACATGCGCTTCGCGTAATCAGCGCAGTGATATTGCTGTTCGGTCGGGAAAGTGTAGCGCGTCAGCCACTCAAGCAGTTGCTCGCCGTACGCACCGATCATTTCGGTTTGCGGGTAGTGAATATGCGTATCGATAAAGCCGGGGACAATCAGTTTATCGCGGTAATCATCAATTTTCAGATCGGCCGTTTTGCGTGCGCAGGCCAGTTTTTCCTCGCCCTCCTGCCATTCGCCCAGCCAGACGATATGACCCCCGCTGAGCAACATCAGCCCGTCTTCGATATAACGCACCTGCGCATCGAGATCTTCCGGCCGTAACACCGGCTCTCGGATATCGAAGAAATTTCCACGGACTGCGCGGGTGATAATCTGACTCATGGCATTTACCTTCTCTGCAACATTCTCATTCACGATTGATAACAGAATGTTTGCAAAGCTTATGCCAAATCTGACCAAACGGTCAGACCATCCGGATGCTTTTTCAGATTACTTCAGCAACACCTCATATTGCGGATTGAATTCATCAAAGATGGGCAGCGCCGCCGCACCCAGTGCCGGGGTATCACTGCCGGACATGCCCAGGCGAATTCTCGCCGTTTGCGCATAGCGGCTTCGTACCGAACTGTACAGCGGCGTCAGCCGTTTAATCAACTTTTCCACCAGCAGTTTCGGCATTGTGCCGCCAATAATCACGCTCTGGGCATCGAACACGCATTCCATAATGTTGATGGCCTGAAGTGCCGGTTCGACAGCGGTATCCAGCCATTTATCGAACAGCGCTTCATCAACGTTCAGCAGGTCTTCCGGTTTCGCCGACATCGGATCCAGACCGCAAGCTTCGTAAGCCGCCTGTAACGAAACATAGCGTTCCAGACACCCCTTGTTACCGCAATAGCATTCGCGTCCGCCCGGTTGCACCACAATGTGGCCGACTTCGCCCGCATTGTGTGCATGACCGGTATAAATTCGCCCGTCGGTGAAGATACCCGCACCCAGCCCGGTGCCAATATACAGATAGACAAATGATGATAATTGCTTAGCGACGCCGTGAAAACGTTCGCCAATAGCCGCCACCGTTGCGTCATTTTCCAGCCGCACCGGCCAGCCTGTCGCCGCGCTCAGCCGCGCCTCAATATCCACATCATCCCAGCCGTGCAGCGTGGTGGGGCCTTGTGAGGAAATCCCCTCGACGCCAAACGGCCCCGGCATCACCACGCCAACGCCTAAAATCTTGCGCCAGTCGATCTTTACCTGTTGGCGCATTTCTTGCAGTACCTGACTGATAAGGGCCAGCGTGGGCTCTGGCTGTGGTTTCTGCACGGAGATGAGTTTGCGAAAGCGAACTGTCCCGGTGAGATCAACCAGCACAATCAGCAGCGACTGATGATCAAGATGGATGCCGATGGAATAGGCGCTGTCAGGATTGAGTGTCAGTGGCGTTGCTGGTTGACCGCGCCCTCCCGCACGACGCGGCAGGTGGGAGGAAAGAATGCCAGCCTGCTCAAGTTCGGTCGCAATGTTGGAAACAGTTTGTGGCGTGAGTGAGGTGAGCCGGGCAATTTCGGCACGGGTGAGTTCACCATTGAGGCGAATGGCTTCAATCACCACCCGACGATTGTGAGCACGGGCGTGCTCAAGATTGGTGCCAGAAGTTGTTATCACGTACATCCCCGCTGAGAAAACCCTGAGGGCAGTATGCGGAGAGTGATTACAGCAATCAAATTGATTTTATTAATACGATGATATGGATTTGACGGTGCCATCACAGCTTTGAATGTTATTGGTATGTTAATAATAATTGCCAGTCACTATTCGTTTTCAGCTGTTTTTAAGATTCATATTGAGCCCCAGTAGCAAAGTAATCATCCGGCAGGGACGCAGGGGTTACCAGAAATGGTCATCCCACTTTTTTTAACCGATTAAAGCAATCAAATTGATTTAATAAACCTAACCCTGTTTCGGAGAATGACGATGAGCCTACGATTTACCCCTGCGGCCACCCTGTGCGCCCTCTCTGCCCTCACTCTGGGATATTCCGCCAGCGCACTGGCTGAAACCACCCTCAGTGCTCTGTTTATGACCCAGGCGGCGTACAGCGAAGCGGATATCCGCGCGATGACCGCTGATTTCACCAAACAGCATCCGGATATCAAAGTGAATCTGGAATTTGTCCCTTACGAAGCCCTGCACGACAAAATCGTGGCAGCGCGCGGTGCCGGTGACAAAGGTTATGACGTAGTGTTGTTTGATGCGATCTGGCCTGCCGAATTCAACAAATACGGCTTGTTGCAGGATGTCACGGCGCGTATTCCCGCTGATGAAAGCAGCAAGGTTTTCGACGGTGCGATTTCCACCGTGACCTACAAAGACAAGCGCTGGGGCATGCCGTGGATCCTCGACACCAAATATCTGTATTACAACAAAGCCATGCTGGCAAAAGCCGGGATCACTACCCCGCCGGCAACCTGGGCCGATGTCGAGAAACAGTCTGAAATCCTGAAAGAAAAAGGCATCGTGAAATACCCGCTGGTCTGGAGCTGGTCACAATCGGAAGCCTTGCTGTGCGACTACACCACGCTGGTTTCCGCGTTTAAAGGCGATTTCTACAAAGACGGCAAGCTGAACTTCACCAACTCCGGCGCGATGAAAGCCATCAATTACATGAAAGAAACGCTGGATAAAGGGCTGACCAACCCGAACTCCCGCGAATATCTGGAAGAAGACGTGCGTAAGTCCTTCTCCAACGGCGATGCGGCCTTCGCGCTGAACTGGACGTACATGTACAACATGGCCAACGATCCGAAACAGAGCAAAGTGGCGGGTGACGTGGGTGTCATCCCGGCACCGGGCGAAACCGCAGGCGGCGCGTCGGGCGTCAACGGCTCAATGGGCCTGGGCATCGCGAAAGCCAGCGCGCATCCGGATCAGGCGTGGGAATACATCAGCTATATGACGTCACAACCGGTGCAGGATAAATACGCCAAACTGAGCCTGCCAATCTGGAAATCTTCGTATGACGATCCGGCAGTGCAGAAAGATCAGGAAGCCCTGATTGCAGCAGCAAAAGTCTCGCTGAACGTGATGCTCTCACGCCCGGTAACGGCGGATTATTCACGCCTGTCGAACATTTTGCAGCAGAACATTCAGGCGGTATTACAGGGTAAAACCCCGGCGAAAGACGGTATGGAAGCCGCCACCGCCGCCGCTGACCGTTTACGTTAATTTTTTAAAGCCAACACAACGCCCCGGGTATTCCGGTATTCGGGGCGCACCCACACCACGGAAATTGAATATGTTGACTTTACCCCAACGCGAGCGCCGTCAGGCATGGGTGCTTCTGGCCCCGATGCTTCTGATGATGTTTCTGCTGACCGCCTGGCCGCTGGCCCGCACGCTGTGGCTCAGCTTCACCGACGCCGGTTTAATCGGCGACGGTTCTGCGCCCAACTGGGTGGGCAGCGACAACTTTATTTATGCGCTGACCGATCCTGATTTTCGTGCAGCACTCTGGCGCACACTGTATTTCACCGTGGTTTCGGTGATCTTCGAAGGTTTTATCGGCGTGCTGGTTGCGCTGCTGCTTAACCAGCAATTTTGGGGACGCAGCGCCTTACGCGTGCTGGTGATTTTGCCGTGGGCGCTGCCGACCATCGTCAACGCGACCATGTGGCGGCTGAACTTTAACCCGGATTACGGCAGCATCAACGCCCTGCTTTCACAGCTTGGCCTGATCGATACCTACCGCAGCTGGCTCGGCAGCCCGTCTTCGGCCATTAACGCCGTGATGTTTGCCGATATCTGGAAGAACTACCCGCTGATCACTCTGCTGGTGCTGGCGGCGCTGCAGACCATCCCGGAAGATTTATTCGAGGCCGCGCGCCTCGACGGCGCATCGGCGTTTCGGCGCTTTCGCAAAATAACTCTGCCGGCCATTGCCGCACCGCTGGCCGTCGCCCTCATTTTGCGCACCATCGATGCCTTTAAGGTCTTCGACATCATTTACGTCATGACCCGCGGTGGCCCGCTCGACAGCACAAAAACTGTCAGCTTCTTCGTCTATCAGGAGTCCTTCAGCTATTTGCGCGCGGGCAGCGGTGCCGCTTACGCGATCCTCATGACGCTGATTTGTGCCCTGCTTATTTTGATTTATATGGTGATGTTATTGCGCCAGCGCCGTTCAGGGAGCACCGAATGAAACAAAAAATCCGGCTCGTTTTACGCTATCTGGCGGCGCTGATCCTGGCAGTCTCCATTCTTGCGCCGCTGGTGTGGATGTTCCTGATGAGCGTCAGCTCGGCGGAAGACCTGACCCGCATTCCGCTGGAGTGGCTGCCGCGCCACTGGGATTTCAGCCGTTACGCCAGCCTGCTGACGCTTCAGGCCGGGCAACCGGGCGCGCTGTTTTTGCATGCACTCGGTAACAGCCTGCTGGTCGCCTGCGGTGCCACACTGATTTCGCTGCTGCTGGCGATCCCGGCGGCGTACAGCTTCTCGCGTTATCCGGGGCGCGACGGCTGGCTGTTTGGCAGCCTGGCCATTTATATGGTGCCACCGGTGGCTTTCGTCCTGCCGCTCTATTTCATCCTGGAAAAAATGACCCTGCTCAACACGCATCTCGGGCTGATTCTGGTGTATTGCTCGATGATCCTGCCGTTCCTGACCTGGATGCTGAAAAACCAGTTTGACGCTTTGCCGGTCGATATCGAACAAGCCTCACGCCTCGACGGGTTACGTTACTGGCAGGTGCTGTTACGCATTACGCTGCCACTGGCAAAACCGGCACTCGGCGCTTCAGCCATGTTTGGCTGGCTGCTGGCCTGGGATGAATTTTTCTATGCCCTGCTGTTTACCAACAATATCGACGCCCAGACCTTGCCGGTCACCATTGCCGGTTTCACCGCCGGGCGCGCCACCGATGACGGGCTGATTGCCGCCGTCGGTATCCTTGCGGCCATTCCGCCGCTCTTTATTGCACTTTGGCTGCAAAAAACACTGGTCGGCGGGTTAACTGCTGGCGGCAGCAAAGGCTGATTATGAACACCAGAGAATCCTCATCCATGACGACCAAACCTGACACCCGCGCCACGCTGTATGTGGTGGGCAACATTAACGTGGATTTGATCATGAGCACGCTGCATGAATGGCCAAAAAAAGGCACCGAAGCGATGCTCGAAAGCAGTTCCCTGCGCCCCGGCGGTTCAGCGGGAAACTGTGCACTGGCGCTGGCGGCGCTGGACGTTCCTCATCGTCTGGTGGCGAATCAGGGCAACGATCAGTTCACCGGCTGGCTGGCGGGTTTATTTCCACAAAGTGCACAGTACTGGCCGACCTGCGAGTGTGAAACGTCGCTGACGTTTGGCGTAACGCACCCCGATCACGAACGGACGTTCTTCAGCAATCAGGGGCACATCGTCCGCCTTTCCATGCAGGATGTGCTGGCGCAATTGCCGGAAACGGCTCAGCCCGGCGACTGGGTTTTACTGTGTGGCACCTGGCTGTGTACAGCGCTTTATGCCCGATATCCGCAACTGCTGGCCGCGCTGAAAGCACGGGGTTTTAAGGTGGGTATCGACAGCGGCTGGCCGCCGGAAGACTGGAGTGACGCCCTGCGCGCACAGGCCGCGCAATGGCTGCCATACTGCGACGCATTGCTGCTCAATGAAGTCGAAACCCTCGGGCTTGCCGGTGCCGGCACGCTGGACGCCGCGGCTTGCACGTTGCTGACTCAAATGGCAGAAAATGCTTTTTGCGTGGCGAAATGCGGCCCGGACGGTGCACGCCTGTGGGCAAAAGACCTGACACTGCACCAGCACGCCGAACCGGTCGAGGTGGTCGATACCATCGGGGCCGGGGACAGCTTTAACGCCGGATTTTTATCCGCGATGATTTATGGCCTGCCGCCTGGCACGGCGCTGCAATGGGGCGTCCGCGTTGCCGGTTGTGCAATCAGCAGTTCCCCGCGCCGTTATCCTGACTGGCAATCGCTTTTTGGCCTTGTGGAGAAAATCTAAATGGCTCTGGTAGAACTGGTAAAAGTCGCCAAACATTATGGCAAAGTGCAGGTGCTCAAACCGCTGGATCTGACGATTGCAGACGGCAGTTTCACCGTACTGGTCGGCCCGTCGGGCTGCGGAAAATCCACATTGCTGCGCCTGCTGGCCGGGCTGGAGTCACTGTCTGACGGAGATATCCTGCTCGATAAACAGCAAATCAATAATTTTGACCCGGCAGATCGTGATATCGCCATGGTCTTCCAGAGTTACGCGCTTTATCCGCACCTGACCGTCGCCGAGAATATGGCGTTCCACATGCAGGTGAAGAAAGTGCCGAAAGCCGAGCAACAGGCCAAAGTGCAGCAGGCGGCAAAAGTGCTGGGCATTGATCATCTGCTGAAACGTCTGCCGAAAGATTTGTCCGGCGGCCAGCGCCAGCGTGTCGCGATGGGACGCGCACTGGTGCGTAATCCGAAAGTGTTTCTGTTTGATGAGCCGCTGTCTAACCTCGACGCGCAACTGCGCATGGAGCTGCGGGCAGAAATCAAATCACTGCATCAGCAATTCCGCACGACCACGGTTTACGTCACACACGACCAGGTCGAGGCCATGACGCTGGCCGATAATATTGTGGTGATGAAAGATGGGTTTATCGTGCAGCAAGGCGATCCGCTGTTGATTTACGACAAACCGGTGAATACCTTTGTGGCGCGGTTTATCGGTTCACCGCCGATGAATTTACTCAGCGGCGTGTTCCAGAGCATCGACGGCAAACCGGGCGTGACCTGTAATCAACTGTGGTTTGCCCTGCCGGAGAAATGGGCATTACAGGCGCGACATTCCGAAGGCGAACCGGTGACGCTCGGCCTGCGTCCGCATGACCTCCGGCCGGTTCAGCACAGCGCGCAACCCGCCGCCACGCTGCGTCTGCTGGAAGTCACCGGCGAAAGCAGCCTGCTGCACATCGACTGGAGCGGCTTCCCGCTGCATGTCCAGTTCGCCGGGCGTGCCCGCGTCAGTACCGATCAGCCGTTGTACCTCGAAGCCAACAGCGAAGCGATTCATCTGTTTGATGCGCAGTCCGGGGAACGGCTGGCGGAAACTGAATTCTGAATCAATGCGTAAAATCTCCCCCTTCACAGGGGGAGATGTGAAATCCCGTCGTTGACGCATTCCCCCGATGCGCTATGCTCAGGCTTTGCTTATTTCATTAGCGCGCTTACTTTCTATGAGCTTCTTCGCAAACAAAAAATTCTCACTTCCGCCGGGTTCCGCACTGCCATTACTGGTCGCGGGCGCGTTCTTTATGGAAAACCTCGATGCCACGGTGATTGTCACCGCGCTGCCGCAGATGGCGAAAGATTTCGGCGTGCATCCGGTCGATATGAATATCGGCGTTTCGGCCTACATTCTGACGCTCACGGTATTTATTCCGGCCAGCGGTTGGATCGCTAACCGGTTTGGCACGCGTAACGTCTTTTCGCTGGCGCTGGTCCTGTTCACCCTCGCCTCGCTGTTATGTTCCGCCAGCGTCAGCCTCGGCACATTTACCGCCGCCCGCATGTTGCAGGGGTTTGCCGGGGCACTGATGGTGCCGGTCGGGCGTTTAGTGGTGCTGAAAAATACGCAAAAATCAGATTTAATCCGTGCCATCGCCACCATTACCTGGCCCGGACTGGTCGCGCCGATCCTCGGGCCGCCGCTGGGCGGATTTATCACCACGTATGCTTCCTGGCACTGGATATTTCTGCTCAATCTGCCGCTTGGTGTGATCGCACTGATGTTCAGCCGCAAGCTGATCCCGCAGGTTCCGGGGCAAAAAGGAGTCCCCTTTGACGTTGCCGGTTTTGTGCTGACCGGTGCGGCGTGTCTGGGGCTAATCTTCGGGCTGGATATGTTTAATCAGGAGCCGGTTAACTGGAAGCCGGTGGCGATGGTTGGGGGTGCGCTGCTCATCGGGACGCTGGCCATCTGGCATTCAAAGCGTGCCGCGCACCCGTTGTTGCCGCTGGTGGCGTTGAAAATTAAAAGTTACGCAGTCACGATTTACGGCGGTTCAATGTTTCGCTTGGCTATCGGTGCCCTGCCATTTTTGCTGCCGCTGATGTTCCAGCTCGGTTACGGTATGAGCGCGTTTAACGCCGGTTTGCTGGTGCTGTCAGTTTTTGCCGGGAATCTGGCTATGAAGCCTTTTACCTCAGCGATTTTGCACCGCTTCCGCTTTAAGTCGATTATGCTGGTTAACGGCCTGCTCAATTCAGCGACCATTTTTGCCTGTGCGCTGCTCACGCCGCAAGTCCCGACGCTCGTGACGTTTTTACTGCTATTTGCCAGCGGCCTCAGCCGTTCCATGCAATTTACCGCACTCAATACGCTGGCCTTTTCGCAGGTTCCGGCAGAACAAATGGGCGGTGCAAATACCTTATTTAACACCGCTCAGCAGCTCTCTACCGGCCTGGGCATTGCGATTGGTGCGCTCTCCTTGCGTATTGCCGGACACTTTTTACCGGCCAGCGACACCTTACAAATCAGCACATTTCATATCGCCTTTATCATTATTGGCCTGTTTTCTCTGGCCGGAACGCTCGACAGCCTGACGCTGGACAAAACAGCAGGCGATGAATTGCGGCGCAAAAAAGAATCTGTACCCCCGCCGGCTACGTCGGAAAAATAGACGCGTAGCCAGACTGAAATTACGTATCCGAAAAATGGAGATAACCCATGGAATACCGTTTGCTTGGCCGTTCCGGCCTGAAAGTTTCAGTTCTCAGCCTTGGCACTATGACGTTTGGTGGCCAGGGGAAATTCGCCAAAACCGGCCAGACTGACGTCGGTGCCGCACAAAGCCAGATTGGCTTGTGTCTTGATGCCGGGATCAACCTGTTTGATACCGCCGACGTCTATTCGGGCGGTGAATCTGAAGTGATCCTCGGTAAAGCGCTGGGCAGCAAGCGCCACGATGTACTGGTCGCCAGTAAAGCGCGCTTCCCGATGGGCGATGGCTCGAATAATCGCGGTTCATCCCGCCACCACATTCTGCGCGCCTGCGAAGCCAGCCTGAAGCGTCTGAATACGGATTATCTGGATCTCTATCAGTTGCATGAATGGGACGGTCAGACGCCTCTGGAAGAAACCTTGCGTGCGCTCGACGATTTAGTCAGCAGCGGCAAAGTGCGTTATGTCGGTGTCTCCAACTTTTCGGCCTGGCATGTGATGAAAACGCTGGGCGTGGCGCAGGCAGAACACTATATCCGCCCGGTCAGTCAGCAAATCCATTACACGCTTCAGGCGCGTGAAGCCGAATACGAACTCCTGCCGGTGGCGCAGGATCAGGGCCTTGGCGTGCTGGTCTGGAGCCCGCTGGCCGGGGGGTTGCTTTCCGGTAAATATCGCCGTAATCAGGCAGCGCCCGAAGGAACACGCCATCTGGCTGACTGGGGCGAGCCGCCGGTGCGTGACGAAAATGCGCTGTATGACGTGGTGGATGTTCTGGTGGATATCGCCGGGCAACGCGGCGTTTCCGCGGCGCAAATCGCGCTGGCGTGGCTGATTGCGCGCCCGCAGGTGACGTCAGTGATTGTCGGCGCGCGTAACGACACTCAGTTGCAGGACAACCTGCTCGCGGCAGATTTAACCCTGAATAGCGAAGAAATTGAAAGACTTAACAAAGTCAGCCAGTTGCCGTTGCTGTATCCTTACTGGCATCAGGCGCAGACCGCGCCGGACCGGCTTTCTGCGGCAGATTTATCGCTGATTGCGCCTTATTTGAAAAAGTGACTGCAATAAAATGATACCAAGTCAGACCTGCATCCGCTGCCGGTCTGGTTATTTTTGTGTTAATACTTATAGAGTTTCTTTTTCTGCACGCCGCGCGCGTGCAGACGCGTTCATTTTTGATTAGATTTTATTTCATTTAATACAAAGGAATACCGGGATGATTATTTTTGTGACCGGCGCGACCGCCGGATTTGGTGCTGAAATCGCGCGCCGCTTTGTCAAAGAAGGCCATAAAGTGATTGCCTCCGGCCGCCGCAAAGAGCGTCTGGACGACCTGAAGGCGGAGCTGGGTGAAGCGCTGTATACCGTTGAGCTGGATGTGACTAACCGTGCCTCCATCAAAGATGCCATCGACAGCCTGCCTGCCGAATGGAGCAACATTGATGTGCTGGTCAATAACGCCGGTCTGGCGCTCGGCCTGGAAAAAGCGGATAAAGCGTCGCTGGAAGATTGGGACAAAATGATCGACACCAACACCAAAGGTCTGGTGTACATGACCCGCGCGGTACTGCCGGGCATGGTTGAGCGTAATATCGGCCATGTGATCAACATCGGCTCAACGGCAGGCAACTGGCCTTATGCCGGTGGCAACGTGTATGGCGCCACCAAAGCCTTCGTCCGTCAGTTCAGCCTGAACCTGCGCACCGATCTGCACGGCACCCACGTTCGCGTCACCAACATCGAGCCAGGCCTGTGCGGCGGAACGGAATTCTCCAACATCCGCTTTAAAGGCGATGACGAGAAAGCCAGCAAAACCTACGACAAGACTAACCCGCTGACGGCAGCGGACGTGGCCGAATCCGTGTTCTGGGTTTCCACCCTGCCGGCGCACGTGAATATCAACAGCATCGAGATGATGCCTGTCAGCCAGTCGCTGGCCGGTTTGCAGGTTCACCGCGACGCATAACCGCGCTGTAAAAAACAAAGGCGCAGCATAAATGCTGCGCCTTATTTTTATCTGAAAGCCCGCGAATTACGCGCTCAGCCAGCCCAGTTTAATCACGAACAGAATTGACAACACTACCAGTGCCGCATTCAGTTCACGCGCACGGCCAGTCAGCAGTTTTGCCAGCGTCCAGGTGATGAAACCAAACGCGATGCCGTTGGCAATAGAATACGTGAACGGCATGGTCAGCGCAGTCACGGTCACCGGTGCGGCAACGGTAATGTCTTTCCAGTCGATTTCAGCCAGGCCTGAAGTCATCAGAACCGCGATGAACAGCAAAGCCGGAGCCGTAGCAAATGCCGGAACGCTGCCCGCCAGTGGTGCAAAGAACAAGCTCAGCAGGAACAGGATCGCGACGACGATGGCTGTCAGACCGGTACGGCCACCGGCGCTCACGCCCGCAGCCGATTCGATATAACTGGTAGTAGTTGACGTCCCCAGCAGGGAACCGAACAGCGCAGCCGCACTGTCAGCAACCAGCGCACGGCCCATTTTAGGGATGTTGCCATCTTCGTCTGCCAGACCCGCGCGTTTGGTCACGCCAATCAGGGTGCCGGAGTTATCGAACACATCCACGAACAGGAAGGCAAACACGACGCTTATCAGCGAAACGTTGAATGCGCCTTTAATATCAAGTTGCATGAAAGTCGGTGCGATGGAAGGAGGCATAGACATCACGCCGCCAAACGGTGAATAGCCCAGCGCAATCGCCAGAACCGTCACGGCCAGCACGCCAATCAGCACCGCACCCGTTACTTTACGGGCTTCCAGCACGACGATCACAATAAAGCCCAGCATTGCGAACAGAGGCCCGGGCTTCGTCAGGTCACCCAGACCGACCAGCGTTGCCGGGTTAGCAACCACAATACCGGCGTTTTCCAGCGCAATCAGAGCCAGGAATAGCCCGATACCCGCCGCAATCGCCGAACGCAGCGGCAGCGGAATGCTGCGGATAATCCACTCACGAATTTTGAAGATCGATAACGCGAAGAAAATACATGCGGAAAGGAAAACAGCACCCAACGCGATCTGCCAGGTATACCCCATGTGCAGTACAACGGTGTAGGTGAAGAAGGCGTTTAACCCCATGCCCGGTGCCAGTGCAATCGGGTAGTTAGCGATAAAGCCCATCAGTGCGGAACCGATTGCGGCAGCAAGACAAGTTGCCACAAAAACAGAGCCTTTATCCATCCCCGTCGCGCCCAAAATAGACGGGTTAACAAACAGAATGTAGGCCATTGCTAAAAATGTAGTGAGTCCTGCCACAATCTCCGTCCGCACGTTAGTACGGTGAGCTTTTAACTTAAATAGTTTTTCTAACATGAGAAGGTGTCTCTTGGTCGCGTGATCACTTCTGACCGGATGTTCAAAAAATGCACGCTTGTTATTAGTGTTGTTTTTCAAAACACGCTCATGTGTCAGCGGTGCGAATGCCACAGTTCGCCCCGTTTTCTACCGTTGATAGCGGAACACGAGCTTAAACGTGTTTTGACGAACCCTGTCATCGCCCGTTTTGCATGAAAAACAACCTGAGGTGATTGTTTTACAAAGGGGCATCGCACAATCTAGGAAAAATGAGTGATGCAGTCCATAATATATATCTCACTTATTCACTGCATAAATTAGTACACCTATGTCGCCATTCTCCCGTTTCTCGCAATATTTTACCGAAGTCGCGCGAACAGGCAGCCTGCGCAAAGCGGCGGAAGTGCTGCACGTCTCGGCCTCAGCGATCAACCGGCAAATCCTTCAGGCTGAAAAAACGCTGGAAACCCCGTTATTTGAACGCTTACCGGCAGGCCTGAAGCTGACGTCTGCCGGTGAAATTCTGTTCGATGACATCCGCCGCTGGCGCAAAGAATTTTCGCGAACGCGCGAACGTTTCGACGAAATCCAGGGGCTGCGTCGCGGGCATGTCACGATTTCGATTATCGCAGCCCTCAGTGAAGGTATGGTGGCGGAGCTGATTGCCGAAGTGGGCGCAGAACACCCTTATCTGACGTTTGATATTCGCATCGAAGACAGCAGGAATATCAGTGAACAAGTCAGCTCTGCGGAAGTGGATTTTGGTTTATTGCTCGACCCTGTTGAGCACACTGGCCTTGAAGTACGGGCGTTTGCAGAATTACCCATTGGTATCGCCATGCCGGTAGGCCATACGCTTTCATATCAGGAATCACTGTCTTTCAGCGATATTGCCGCCTATCGCCAGATCATTCCCTCTGAACCGCTGATGGTCAATGCCCGGGCAAAGCTCCTGTATAACCGCTATCAGCTGCTGGATACGCCGTCGATTGTCTGTAATGACGTGCGAATGATGCGCGAACTTATCCGCAAAGGGGCTGGCGTAGGGGTGCTGAGCTTGCTCGATGTATTGCCGGATTTGCAGGAAAACCGGCTGGCGTTTGTCCCCTTACAGGGGAGAAATGCCAAACCGCTTACCCTGGCACTCTGCGTGGCTCCGCGCCGCCAGCTGTCCCGCGCCGCGCAGATTGTTATCCAGAAAGTGATCGTGATGATGGAGAAACTGTCGCAGTAACCGTTTACGCCGTTTTCCAGCCAGAAATGATGATCAGCATCCCGGCCAGCGCCACGCAGGCTCCGAGCCAGTCGGTGGTGCTGAGTTTCACGCCATCGACAAACCGCAGCCACAGCATGGCGGTCATCACATAGACTCCGCCATATGCCGCATAAACCCTGCCGCTGGCAGCCGGATGCAATGTCAGCAACCAGACAAACGCCGCCAGGCTCAGCGCGGCGGGGAGCAACAGCAAGAAACTGCCGCCTTTGCGCAGCCACAAATAGGGCAAAAAACAGCCGATGATTTCCGCCAGCGCGGTCGCAAAGAACAGTAAAGACGTTTTGAGCATAATAAGGGCCAGGTTTACAGTCCGTAGTTCAATAAGAAATCAACCAGTACGCAGGCTTAGGGTGACGTCAATCAGAGGGATGTTATAATTTAAAAGATTCGCCTGAGCGATGTGTAAACTAAAAGGATTAGCTGATGAATACAACGTTTATAACCCGACTGACCCGCAGAATGTTGCCTGTCGCTTTGCTGGCAATGACAGCAGCCTGGCAACTTCCTGCTCAAGCGGCCACCAACTGTGCGGGCGGAACCTGTGTCTTTGGCGGAAGCGGCAATGAGGCCATGTCTAACGAAGAAGCCCGTCAGAGCAAAGAACAGTGGAATGAAACCCAGCGTCTGCGCGCGATGAAAACACAACGCGCCGAGAAGGATTATTCCAAATACGATAACTCTGTCGATCTGCGCGATAAATGCAACGCCAGCCAGAATATCAACGCCTACTGGGAAGACAACACCCAGCGCTGCCTTGACCGCCGCACGGGCCGTCAGCTGATGGCACCGTAATAAAAATTTTCCACCCCTCCCTGCCAGACAGCGGCAAGCTTTGCCGCTGTCACCCTCTGCTAAACTAATTAATACACTGTTTCTCATAAAAGGAATGAATGATGAAAAAGACACTCTTAGCTGGCCTTGCGGTCATGATGTTAGCGCCGCTGGCAGTTCAGGCGGCTACCTGCGAAAGCGTGAAAGCGGATATCACCCGGAAAATCGTCGCCAACGGTTTGCCGGAATCAGGCTTTAAGCTGGATATCGTCCCGAACGATCAGGCTGATCAGGCCGGTGGTCAGGTTGTGGGGCATTGCGGGAATGATACGCAGAAAATTATCTACACGAAGACAACGGGTGCGGATGATTCGGCAGCGTCGAGCCCTAAGACGGGGACAAGCCAGGATTCTCAGTGATATCAGACCGGATATCACGGGACGGTTAAATTGATCGAGAAAGTCTCGGTTTTTCACTTGCAGTGAACGCGCAACCCAGGTCAAGACCTTGGGTTGCCACCCAAACCGGCCTTAAGCCAAAATCAAGACCTTGGGTTGCCACCCAAACCGGCCTCAAGGGTGGTCTATCGCCACCACCCTTGAGAATCCCGGGCTCTTAAACTGCGCGCTGCCGCTCGCTGGCTATGTTTCAGACACAATAGTGATTGCCGCGAAAACTTGCCGCTGCGCGGTTCCCTTACTCGTTTTCGAGCCATAGGTCTCGAAACACTTCGCTCGGCAAGCTTTCTGAAAGCGGCCACTGGCTATGTCATTCTGCAAGCGTTTACGAGCGGTTAGTTTGCTCCTCCCCCTGCGAAGGGGGAGGCCGGGAGGGGGTTTAGCAGGCCACTGAGCCGCTAAAACCAACACCCCATCCCAGCCTTCCCCTCGTGAGAGGGGAAGGAGCAAATCAAAACCAGCCAGCATCAATCTTTCGAATTACATAGCCTCTGGCCGCTTTCAAAACGACGTTGAGTGAGTGGTGAGAAACGGCGAGAGTCTTTTTTCTCGCTGGTTCGAATCCGAAACGAGAGCACCGCGCAGCGGCGGAGTTTGCGGCACTAGCAGGCATTTCTGAAACATAGCCAGCGAGCGGCAGCGCGCAGTTAAAAAAGCGCAGAGTCCAGAGACCCGCGCGTTACCGGGTCTTTGGTCGGTGTGGGCCGACGCCCACGACTTTGAACTTGAACTTGAACTTGTCATCTTTCTCAAAGGTGCTCTCAGGCCGACTCTCTCTCTACCAGCCCCGGTGGAACAATAATATTTTGTGCCTCGAGATTCTGCCCCCCGATCCTCAGCAATAACCGTCTCGCCGTCGCATGCCCGATCTCCCTCGCGGAGTTGGCGATAGCCGTCAGCGGCGGTTCGGTAAGCTCGGATTCCGGTGCATCCTCCATGCCGATAAGTGCCACTTTCTGCTGGAAAAAGCTGTCAACCGCCCCGCCGCCGATTTCTGCACCCGTGCGCAATACACCGAAATAAGCCCCCAGCGCCACGGACGATTTATGGCAGACGATGGCGCTGATTTTCGGGTAACGGGCCAGCAGCGTTTCGGCAGCGTCGGCAGCGCATTTCTGCTGGTAATCACACTCGATAATCCACTCGCTGCGAAACGGCAGGCCATATTGCACAAGGGTCGCGCAGAAACCGCCAAGACGTTCGGCGCGGGTTAATGAACTGCTGAGGCCGCCGAGGTAAGCGATTTGTTTGTGGCCGTGGCGGATAAGATATTCGGTGGCCATTTTGGCGGCGAGCATATTGTCCGGACGGACGACGTCGACGCCTTCGATACCGCCGGAACGGGCGGCGCAAATCAGCGGGACGCCCTGCTCATCGGCTTTTTCTTTCAGGCCGGAAATGGAGTGAGTACCGCCCGCGATGACAATGCCGTCAACGCCGTGGGTCAGCAAAGTGTCGAAACAGCGCATCAGACCTTTACCTGACGGGCCACTTTGCAGCAGAAATAATACTTTGCCCTGAGCCTCGAACATCTCACTGAGACCGGCTGTCATTTCCGCATAAAACGGTTCGCAGATATCACGCACAATCAGCCCCACCACGCCGGACTCACCGCCGCGCAGCGTACTGGCCTGCCGGTTACGCACAAACCCCAGTTCATCCACCGCACGGTTAACCCGTTCGGCAGTGCTCAGGGAAATGCGCCCTTTGCCGCTGAGCACCAGCGAAACGGTGGTGACCGAAACACCGGCGTGCTGCGCAACATCGATAATCGTAATTTTTTTATGATTCATCAGGCTATGTCGTTCATTCCAGACTCCATGAAGCAGGATTATGGCCCACCCGTCGGACTAAAGCGTTTAAATCTGCAGTGTGGTCAAACAGTTATACCCGACTCCAACTATTGAGTAAAACGTTAAACCTCCATTTCACCTATATAGTGCAGGCACCTTTCAATAGTGTGAGTTCCAACACGTATTGTTTTGGTAAAACGTTTTATCTTAGCCGCCATTACCACACAGCCAATACCAAACCACTCAGGGAGCCGTCATGCCTGCAAATAAAAAACAAAAAGTCACACTTTGGGAATTCTTCCAAAGCCTGGGTAAAACCTTCATGTTGCCCGTCGCGTTGTTGTCGTTTTGCGGCATTATGCTGGGCATCGGCAGCTCTTTAAGCAGCCACGATGTCGTTACGCTGTTGCCTGCACTCGGCAATCCTGTTCTTCAGCTGATTTTCGTGTGGATGAGCAAAGTCGGCTCATTTGCATTCAGCTTCCTGCCGGTCATGTTCGCCATCGCTATCCCGCTGGGTATGGCGCGTGAGAACAAAGGCGTTGCAGCCTTCTCCGGTTTTGTCGGTTTTGCCGTGCTGAACCTGGCAATCAACTTCTACCTGACCGCTAACGGCACCCTGCCAACGGTTGATCCTCTGGTGCTGAAAGCCAACAACATCCAGATGATCCTCGGTATCCAGTCTATCGATACCGGTATTCTGGGCGCAGTGATCGTAGGTATCATCGTGTACATGCTGCACGAGCGTTACAACACTATCCGCCTGCCGGATGCGCTGGCGTTCTTCGGCGGCACACGTTTTGTGCCGATCGTCACCACCGTGGTGCTCGGTTTAGTCGGTCTGCTGATCCCGTTAATCTGGCCCTTCTTCGCCGCCGGGATTAACGGTCTGGGCCGCCTGATTCAGGGCGCGGGCGTATTCGGGCCGATGATTTTCGGTTCCGGCGAACGTCTGCTGTTACCGTTCGGTCTGCACCACATTCTGGTGGCGCTGATCCGCTTCACCGAAGCCGGTGGCACAATGGACGTGTGCGGCCGCGAAGTCAGCGGTGCGCTGACCATCTTCCAGGCGCAACTTTCCTGCCCGACCACGCACGGTTTCTCTGAAAGCGCGACGCAGTTCCTGTCTCAGGGCAAAATGCCTGCATTCCTTGGCGGTTTGCCGGGTGCTGCGCTGGCGATGTACCACTGCGCGAAACCTGAAAACCGTCATAAAATTAAAGGCCTGCTGATTTCCGGCGTGGTCGCTTGTGTTGTCGGCGGAACCACTGAACCGATCGAATTCCTGTTCCTGTTCGTTGCGCCGGTTCTGTATGTGATCCACGCAATTCTGACCGGTCTGGGCTTCACCATTATGTCGGTACTGGGCGTCACCATCGGGAATACTGACGGTAACATCATCGATTTCGTGGTCTTCGGTATCCTGCACGGCACAGCCACCAAGTGGTATCTGGTGCCGTTGGTAGCAGCAATCTGGTTCGCGGCTTACTACGCAATCTTCCGCTTCTCCATCACGCGCTTTAATATCAAAACACCGGGTCGTGAATCTGAAAGTATGCCAGCCGCCGCCGTGCCGTCTTCGAGCAAATCCGGTTACAACGTGCCGGTGATCTTAAGCGCACTGGGCGGTGCCGGTAACATCGTTTCACTCGATAACTGCATCACCCGTCTGCGTCTTTCCGTGGCAGATATGTCGCTGGTTGACGATGCGACGCTGAAAGCCAACCGTGCAATTGGCGTGGTTCATCTCAATGAACACAACCTGCAAGTGGTGATCGGCCCTCAGGTGCAGTCGGTGAAAGATGAGCTGGATTACCTCATCCGTGAGGCAGCTCATCAGCCCGCGCCCGAACCGGCGATGGTGTAAACACTGAATCCACAGGGCGACGTCGTGTCGCCCTTTTCTGCTTTCTTCAGGGAGTGAAAATGTCCTCAGCTTCTTTTGATTTCTCCACCGTCGTTGATCGTCACGGAACCTGGTGTACTCAGTGGGATTACGTCGCCGACCGTTTTGGTAGTGCTGATTTACTGCCGTTTACTATTTCAGATATGGATTTCGCCACCGCGCCGTGCATTCTGGACGCATTGCAAAAACGCCTGCAACACGGCGTACTGGGCTACAGCCGCTGGCATCATGACGATTTTCTCGGTGTCGTTGAACACTGGTATCAGCAGCGATTTAACAGCCATATCAACCGCGACTGGGTGGTGTATGGCCCGTCGGTGATTTACATGGTGGCGCAGCTTATCCGCCAGTGGAGCCAGCCGGGTGACGGCGTGGTGACATTTACCCCGGCCTACGACGCGTTCTTTAAAGTGGTTGATGGCAATCAGCGTAACCTGCTGGCCTGCCCGCTGATTAAACACGGCAACGACTGGTCGCTGGATGCCGAAAATCTGGAAAGCCTGCTGGCGCAACCGGACTGTTCGCTGCTGTTGCTTTGCAGCCCGCACAATCCGACCGGCAAGGTCTGGACGCGCGAAGAACTGACGCTGATTGCGGCGCTTTGTGAGCGCCACGGCGTGCGGGTGATCAGCGATGAAATCCACATGGATATGGTCTGGGGCGGGAACAAACATACGCCGTGGAACGAGGTGGCACGCGGCGAATGGGCGCTGCTGACCTCCGGCTCGAAAAGCTTCAACATCCCCGCGCTGACCGGCGCTTACGGCTTTATCAGCCATAAAACGCCGCGCGATGCGTATCTGCATCAGCTGAAAGCCTGCGACGGCTTATCTTCTCCGGCGGTACTGGCGGTGCATGCGCACGTTGCGGCGTATCACGCTGGCGAACCGTGGCTGGACGCGTTACGCGAATATTTGCAGGGGAATCTGCACTATGTGGCGGAACAGCTGAACGCCGCGTTCCCGCAACTGAACTGGCAACCGCCGCAATCAACGTATCTGGCCTGGATTGATTTGCGTGCCTTAAACATCGACGACAAACTGCTGCAAAAAGAGCTGATCGAACATCAAAAAGTTGCGATCATGCCAGGCTATACCTACGGCACGGAAGGTGAAGGTTTTCTGCGTCTGAACGTCGGTTGCCCGCGTTCAAAAGTGGAGGCTGGCGTTCAGGCGTTAATTCGGGCGATTAATACCCTGCTGTAAGCTCCTCCCCCTGCGAAGGGGGAGGCAGGGAGGGGGTTTAGCAGGAGAATCAGATCTAAATATTCTTCAACCCCTTGATTTTTCATTAATACCCCACCCCAACCCTCCCCTTCGCAGGGGAGGGAGCAAAAATAAAACCATTCTTGTTGCGCAACGAAATACAGTTATAATGCCCCGCACATTTCAATAATAACGAGTGCACACCATGATCGACACACGCCTTCCCCTGACCGACATTCACCGCCACCTTGATGGCAACATCCGCGCTCAAACGATTCTCGATTTAGGCCGCCAGTTTAACCTGACGTTGCCTGCCAGTGAACTTGAAGCCCTGCGCCCGCATGTGCAGGTTATGCACACAGAACCCGACCTGGTGAGTTTTTTGCAAAAACTGGACTGGGGCGTCAAAGTGCTGGGCGATCTCGATGCCTGCCGCCGCATTGCCAAAGAAAACGTTGAAGACGCGGCCAGAGCCGGTCTGCACTACACCGAGCTGCGTTTCTCCCCTTATTACATGGCGATGAACCACAAACTGCCGGTCGCAGGCGTGGTGGAAGCCGTGATCGAAGGCATCCGTGAAGGCCAGAAAAATCACGATATCGACGTGCGTCTGATTGGTATTCTGAGCCGTACTTTCGGTGAAGACGCGTGTCTGCAGGAGCTGGAAGGTTTGCTGGCGCACCGCGACGGCATTACCGCGCTGGATCTGGCCGGTGATGAGCTTGGTTTCCCGGGAAGCCTGTTCCTCAGCCACTTTAACCGCGCGCGCGACGCAGGCTGGCGCATCACCGTTCACGCCGGTGAAGCCGCTGGCCCGGAAAGCATCTGGCAGGCGATTCGTGAGCTGGGGGCTGAGCGTATTGGTCACGGCGTGAAAGCCGCGCAAGACCCGGCGCTGATGGATTTTCTGGCGAAACATCAGATTGGTATCGAATCTTGTCTGACGTCGAATATTCAGACCAGCACCGTCGCCTCGTTTGAACAACATCCGCTGGCGACCTTCCTGCGTCATGGCGTTCTGGCGTCAATCAATACCGACGATCCGGCCGTTCAGGGCATCGAAATTGCCAATGAATACAACGTTGCCGCACCTGCCGCCGGTCTGACTCAGAATGAAATCCGCAAAGCGCAGGAAAACGGCCTGACAATGGCCTTCCTGACTGGTGCAGAAAAACAAGCGATCCGCGACAAAGTGTCTGCTTAACGTTTTCTGAGAACCGCAATCTGAGAGCAATAAAAAAGGGCGAGATTTATTCCCGCCCTTTTCTTTTCAATCAATCCGTTATGCCGATTTGATTTCTTCTTTTACGGCCAACTTAGCGGCTTCTTCACGCGCGACACGTTTCGCGTAACGCGACGCCAGAACCGCGCACACCATCAGCTGGATCTGATGGAAAATCATCAGCGGTAATACCATCGCACCCACCGCTGCCGCCGGGAACAGCACGTTCGCCATCGGAATACCGTTCGCCAGACTCTTCTTAGAACCACAGAAGACAATGGTGATTTCGTCTTTGGTATTGAAACCAAACAGCCGCGCCACAAACGTATTGATGATCAGCACAATGGTCAGCAGCACAATCGAACAACCCAGCACCGCCAGCAGTGACCAGCCATCAATCTGATGCCAGATACCTTCCACCACTGCCGCGCTGAACGCCACGTACACCACCAGAAGAATCGATGAACGGTCTGTAATATTCACGATCTTCTTATGACGCTGCACCCAGCCGCCAATCAGAGGACGACACAAATGCCCGATGATAAACGGCACCATCAGTTGCAAAACAATTGAACCGATCGCGTGCAGCGTATCGCTGGTGCCGCCCTGCGTATGCATCAGCAAACCAACCAGCACCGGCGACAAAAACACGCCGAGAATACTGGACGCCGACGCGCTGCAAATCGCCGCCGGGATATTTCCGCCCGCCACCGACGTATAGGCAATCGCAGACTGCACGGTAGCCGGCAGCGCACACAGATACAGAAAACCGTAATACAGCGTTGGTGTCAGAATACCGACCGGCACCAGCCATTTCATGCCCAGCCCCAGCAGCGGGAACAGCGCAAACGTGCTGAGGAAAACCACAACATGCAAACGCCAGTGGCCGATCCCCGCCATAATCGCCTCACGCGACAGCTTCGCGCCGTGCATGAAAAACAGCAGCGCGATAGCCGCGGTGGTCAGATAGCCGAAAAGCGTCTTGTAGATACCTTCACAAGGAAAGAACGAAGCCAGCACGACGACACAAACCAGAATCAGCAAAAATTTATCGATTTTTAACCAGGACATGAACCTTCCTTGCAAAGTGAACAACAGATGAAACAACGCAGTGTCACCTCAGTGACACTGAAAATCGCGGACAACAGATCAGTGGCTGATGACTTTCAGCGTTGCCTGCTGTTCTGATGACTGCATACCCAGTTCGATCATTTCCATCACGCGGATAGCGTCTGAGGCCGGAACCGGATTTTCGCCCTGCCCGTTAATCGCATCACGTACACCGGAGTAATACGCAGGATAGTTCCCCGGAAGGGTCAGCAGGGATTTTTCTGCCAGCAGACCTTCATGGCTCAGCGTAATCACGCCGTCACGTTTGTCGTATCCCCAGTCAGCCTGCGGCAAACGCTCACCGGCTTTCAGGCGATCTTCCTGCGGATCCAGCCCAAACTTCACGTAGCTGCCGTTTTCGCCCTGCACGATAAAACGCGCCGTTTCCGCCGCGGCGTAGACGGTACTGTGCAATACCACGCGGCGGCGCGGGTACGTCAGCACGGCATTGAAATAATCCACGGCTTTACCGCCCGGGCGCAGTACGGCGAGGTCAGCCTGCAAAGTCTCCGGCATGCCAAACAGTTGCAGTGCCTGATCTAACAGATGAGAACCCAGATCAAACCAGATGCCGCTGCCGGGCGCATCACTTTCACGCCAGCGAACCTGCACCTGTGGTTTATAGCGATCGTAGTGGGATTCAAAATAAACGATCTCACCGAGTGAGCCTTCATTAATCAGCGCCTTCACCGTGAGGAAATCCGAATCCCAGCGCCGGTTATGGAACACAGAAAGCACTTTGCCTCTGGCACGCGCCAGCGCGTCCAGCTCACGGGCTTCTGCCAGTGTGACGGTAAAAGGCTTATCGACAATGACATGTTTACCGGCTTCCAGCGCCAGCTTTGCCAGCGGGAAATGCGTGGTATTCGGCGTGGGGATCACGACGAGATCAATTGACGCATCGGCAAAGAGTTTTTCCGGTGAATCAACTACCGCGACATTCGGCCAGTCTGCGTGAACTTTACCCGCATCACTGCTGGAAACCACCGCCAGGTCGAGGCCCGGCGTACCGTCGATTAACGGAGAATGAAAGGTTTTACTGGCGAAGCCATAACCGACAAGGCCAACGCGGAGAGACTGAGACATGTGATTTTCCTCTGTTTAACGGTCTTGCCCGTCAGGACGCTAATCACCTGATTTGACACCAGCTTACAGAGCGGGACAAGTAAAAATTTGGTTCGGGCCAACAGGGCCTTGGGCTCCCCGCCCAAACGGGGTTTTACCTGGATCGAGAAAGTTTCGGTTTCTCAATAACTGTGATCACTTTACTGACCGTGCCGAAACCGACCAAAGAGGCCCAGGACGGGGCCTCTTTGGAATCTCCACGTCTTTTTACAACACGCGCTCCGCTCGCTGGCAATGTTTCAGGTACCACAATTATTGCCGCGAAAACTTGCCGCTTCGCGGTTCCTTCTTTTCGGTCTTCGAGCCCACGGTCTCGAAACACTCACTCAGCAAGCTTTCTGAAAGCGGCTGGAGGCTTTCTAAAAAGATAAAATCAGGCTGCATTTTTGATCAGCAGCAGTGAGGTTGTGAATTAGACAGTTTCCAGCCGCTATCAAAACGACGTCGAGTGAGTGGTGAGAAACGGCGAGAGTCTTTTTTCGAGCAGGTTCAAACCCGAGGCGAGAGAACCGCGCAGCGGCGGCGTTTGCGGCAATAGCTGCGGCATCTGAAACATACTTTACTAGCGATAGCGCGCAGTTAAAAAGCGCGGGAGTCCAGAGGGCGCGCGCGTTAACGCGCCCTTTGGGCCAGTTTGGGCGGCGAGCCCAAGGTCTTGAAGTTGAATTTGAATTTGAATTTGAATCCGAAATTTTCCAATTTCACCCCACCCTCACCGCCCAAACACCCCCTGTACATCCGGCAAGGTTTCCATCTCCATCCCGCTTACCCACATCCTCTGCGCACCCGCCACCGAAATCACCCGGGTCGCCAGCGACACAAACTTCTCCTTAAGTTGCTCATCCGACACCGGATTGCCCGGCGCGCCCAGCGCGACATCCACACGTAAAGTTTTTGATTCGCCGGTTCGGGTGAAAATCGTGACATCCGGCTCGCCGTCAGGGCTCATCGCGGCATCCTCCGTCAGCACGATCCGGGCGATCATCGCCAGCAAATCCGGATCCTGCCGTTGCGCCGCGCCGTAAGCATCCAGCCCGGCGTGGCCGAAAACGACACGCGCCGCGATGGCGTAACGCAGGCTCATCTGCGCCGCCGCCAGCGTGGCGATTTCATTATCTCCACACATACCGTTGAGGAACGGGCACAAACGGACGACGATTCTTTCAATATCACCGGCGGTCGCGTGCATTTCCTCAAGCAAAATACCGGTCGCGTCGATGGCGGAATGCGTACCACGGCACGAGGCGTAAGGCTTGATGGAACAACGCTCCAGCTTCCAGATTTCACCCAGGCTGGCCGTCAGCGCCTCGGGCATTGCGCTTTGCGGTGCCAGCGTTGAGAGGAATCCGCCCCACTTGTCTTCAAATAACTGCGCAGGCCCGCTGATACCCTGCCGGGCGCTGAGCGCGGCGAGTACTCCGCCTTCTGCGGCGCGGCCTGCGTGCAGCTTTTTGCTCTGCGAACCGTCATGGATAAACGCCCACAGGCCGCCGCTGAAACTGCCGGAAATGCCCAGTGCTGAGCTGATCTGCCCTGTGCTCAGGCCGAGAATTTTCCCCGCGGCCGCCACTGCGCCAAATACGCCGCAGGTTGACGTGGAATGCCAGCCCGCGCGGTTGTGCGGAGAATAGCCCCCGCAGGCTTCCAGCACGCGGCGCGCCACGTCGTAACCAATTACGACTGCCGTGATAAACGCTTTGCCGCTGACCGGTTGCGGGCACAGAGGTAACACCGCCAGCAATGCGGGGATGACCACCGCGCCGGAATGATCGCAGCCGCCGGTGTCGTCGAGTTCCAGCGCGTGCGCCGCCACGCCGTTGAGCAGCGCGGCGTTGCGCGCAGACGTCAGCTCGCGGTAGCCCCAGACCGGTGAAAGCGGCAGCGCGCCTTCGCCAAGGATCATCGCGGCCACGTCTTTGGCCACGTCGCTGGTAGCACCCACCAGCCCCGCGCCAATCGTATCGAGAATGTGCCGTTTGGTGCGCTCTACCAGCCGTGGCGGCAAATCGTCGAAATGGGTATTCACTACAAATTCGCTCAGAATTTGCTGCTGCGAAAGATTACTCATGGCTGACTCCCGGCGCGGTGTGTTGCATCCAGACCTGCGCCGGATGCGACGCCTCATTTTGCGGCTGGTTCTGTGACCACCAGTCGGCCACCTCGCTGGCGCTGGCGACCCAGACATCCGGTTTTGAGGTGATGTAATCCAGCAGTTCAGCCAGCACGCCAATGCGTCCGGCGGTGCCGATCACTTCCGGATGTAGCCGAAGCACATAGCACAGGCCAAAGCGGTAGAAACCGTCGAAATCCATCTTCATGTTGCCCAGCGTCTGGCTGTAGGACGCAATACGTGACTGCGCCGGGGGCACCGCCGGGCTGAGGTTAAAGGCGAAATACGGCTCGTCCTCCATCTCATAGTGCAGCGGCAGTTCCACCAGCCGCGACGGCAAGCCATCCTGCATCGGCTGGAAATACGGCAAATCATCGCCGCGCCAGCCGGAGGTCCAGCTGAAACCTTCATCCGTCAGCACATCGGCAAAACCCGGTGCCCAGTTTCCGGCGGGCAGACGAAAACCGCGCGGCACCTTGCCGGTCAGGGCTTTTAACGCCGCCTTGCCCCGTTGCAGGCTGTCAGTTTGCTGCGCCAGCGTCAGCCCGTCAAAATGCGCAAATTCATAACCACAGGTCGCCAGCTCGTGACCGGCGCGGTCGATTTCGCGGATCTTCTCCGGGTTTTCGTCCGCCACGATGCCCGGCACACACCAGGCGCTGCGCAGGTTTTTTTCATCCAGCATCGCCAGCAAACGGTCGATGCCGCGCAGCGTGCCGTATCGCCAGACCGACAGCGTTTTTTCACGCCCTGCCACGGCGGGAACCTGGCTGAGAATGCCGTGAATATCGTTGAAATCCACGGTGATAATCACCGCGCAGCGATAGCCCTGCGGCCAGTTTTGATTAGTCATTGGCGTGCTCCTGCATCCACCAGTGCGCCACGTCGCGGCAGCGCGCAAACCACACGTCATCACGCGCTTTCAGGTGGCTGAAAAATTGATCAAGCAGCATGATGCGCCCCGGTTTTCCGCTGATTTTGGGATGGAACAACGTGGTCAGGCTCAGCCCTTCATTCATCGCGCCGTCGTATTCACGGCACCAGTTGTCGAGCGTCAGCGCATAACTGGCGGTGCGATCCAGCCCCGACGGGAAATTCGGTTCGCGGGTGTAGGCCAGAGACGCGTAATCGTCCATTTCCCAGCGGCCGGGGATTTCCACCAGCGGCCGTTCATGGCCGGGCACGGTAATCAGATAAGGCCGGTCATCGCCGCGCATGCTGCTGGAATACGTCACGCCCGCGTCGAGCAGCATTGCCGGTGTTTCCTTGTGCCAGTCGCCGGACGGCGTGCGGAAACCTTCGGCGCGTATCCCTAAAACCTGCCAGAAAATCTCGCGGGATTTCTCCATCACCCAGCGCTGTTTTTCGGCGCTGATGGCGTAAAAAGACTCATGACGATAACCGTGATAGGCCACTTCATGGCCGCGTTCGGCAATCGCCTGACACTGTTTCGGCCAGTTTTCCACCACCCACGCGGGAATGAAAAACGTTGCCGGAAGTTGATGCTTACTGAGCAAATCGAGGATCCGCCCCAGCGCCCGGTAAGGGCCGTAAGCGCCAAAGGTAAAGTAATCCGCTTTCTGCCAGATTGTGCCGTTAAGCATTGCATCGCCGGTCGGGCCGTCGAGATCAAACGCCAGCGCCATGCAGCCGCGTTTACCTTCCGGCCATAAACTGGCCGGGTGTTGTGCTGAAATCGTCATGAGTCAGTCCGTTACCTGAGGTTATTTGCCTTTGTTGATGGTGACTTCCTGAATTGCACCATCCTGCAGGCCCCATTTGGTGAGGATTTTCAGATAGGTTCCGTCGGCAATCATGCCGGTCAGCGCGCCTTTCACCGCATCAATCAGCGGCTGATCGTCTTTGCTGATCCCCATGCCGGTGACCTGATATGCAAAGGCTTTGCCCAGCGGTTTATAGGTGTCTTTTTCCAGATTCATGATGTACGGGAGGGTTTCGCTGCCCTGCACAACGCCTTCAATTCGCCCCTGACGCAGCTGGGTACGCGCATCCGCCGTGCCTTCCGCGCCAATCACCACGATGGCCGGTTTGCCTGCCGGAGCGCAGTTCGCTTCGCTCCAGGCGGCGATTTCAGCCGGGAATGTGGTGCGGCGGCTGGTGCCCACTTTTTTGCCGCAGAGATCTAACATGGTGTTGATTTCTTTGTGCGCGACGGTGGTATAGAACTGCGGCCCGCTGTTGTAGTAATCGACAAACGTGGCGATATCCTGGCGGGGTTTGGTGTCGGTCATGCCGGAGAGGATCATGTCCACGCGCTTAGTCGCGACGGCGTTCACCATCTGTTCGAAGCCGATTTCCTGCCAGCTGATTTTGCGGTTCAGGCGCTTACCGAGTTCCATGCCCAGATCGTAATCCATGCCGGTCAGCTGACCAGAGGCCGGGTCTTTGAATTCCAGCGGAGGATAGTTCGGCATCATCGCCACTTTGATTTCGTCTTTTTGTTTCAGCTCAGCAGCGCTGGCGACAGAAACCGTGCCCTGCAACAGAACAGCCGCAGTAATGAGGGACAACAGTGTTTTTTTCATGAAGGCATTCCCATAGTCAAAAGTTAACGGCAAACGGGTCAAATGAGGACGGCAGAGATAAAGTTCTGCGTCCGGGGGTTTTGTGGATTAAGCAAAATGTCTTCCGGATTACCACTTTCTATAATTCCGCCCTCATCCATGAAGACCACGCGGTTAGCGACTTCCCGCGCGAAACCTAATTCATGCGTGACCACAATCATGGTCATCCCTTCTGCGGCCAGGCCGCGCATCACCGCCAGCACTTCGCCGACCATTTCCGGATCGAGCGCCGACGTCGGTTCATCAAACAGCATCACTTTGGGTTTCATCGCCAGCGCGCGGGCAATCGCCACGCGCTGTTGCTGACCGCCGGAAAGCTCAAGCGGATAAGCATCACGTTTATGTGCCAGCCCGACGCGCTCGAGCAGCGCCATGGCTTCCTGCGTCGCCTCTTTCACCGGCCGCAGCAGAACCTGACACGGCCCTTCGATAATGTTTTCCAGCGCGGTTTTATCCGGGAACAGATTGAAACGCTGGAAAACCATGCCGGTTTTCAGCCGCTGGCGGGCAATCTGGCGGTCATTGAGCGGGTAAAGTTTCTTGCCGTCCATGCGGTAACCGACCAGTTCGTCATCCACCCAGACGCCGCCGCTGTCTATGCGTTCAAGCTGATTAATACAGCGCAGAAACGTACTTTTCCCCGAGCCGGATGGCCCGATGATGCACATTACTTCGCCGTGTTTAACCTCAAGATTGATGTTTTTCAGTGCCTGAAACTGGTCAAAGTACTTATTGACGTTGACAGCTTTGATAATGCTTTTCATGGTCAGGCTCCTCAGTGGCTGGTGCGGCGGCGGGTGCCACGGCCGAAATAGCGTTCCAGACGGTTCTGCCCGAGCGACAACACCGTCACCACCACCAGGTACCAGATACCGGCAACAAACAGCAGTTCCATCACCCGCGCGTTGGCGAAGTAAATGGTCTGCGCGTTATAAAGCACTTCGGAATACTGGATCATGCTGGCCAAACTGGTGGTTTTGACCATGCTGATGAATTCGTTGCCAATAGGCGGAATAATCACCCGCATCGCCTGCGGCAAAATGATCCGCCGCAGCGCATGCAGACGCGTCATGCCGATGGATTTCGCTGCCTCGTATTGCCCGAGATCCACCGAAATCAGCCCGGCACGCACGACTTCCGAGGTGTACGCGCCCTGATTAATGCTCAGGCCGAGCAGAGCGGCGGTGAATGGCGTCATGATGTCCACGGTCTGAATACTGAACAGGCCGGGAATAGAAATAGTCGGGAAAATCAGTGCCAGGTTGAACCACAGCAACAGTTGCAAAATCAGCGGCGTACCGCGAAAAATCCACGTATAGCCCATCGCTACGCTGCGCAGCACCGGGTTTTGCGACATGCGCATCACCGCGATAATCACCCCGAACACAATCCCCAGCGCCATCGCCAGCACCGACATCACAATGGTGTTGCCCAGCCCGAACAAAATGGCTTTGGCGGTCAGAAACTGCGCCACGTACTGCCATTCGATTTTGCCGTGCGCAAAGGCATTCACCAGCAAGGCCAGCAGCACCAGGATCACCACCGAGGCAAAAATCCGGCCGTAATAACGCTGCGGCACGTAGTGGTATTCGCTCAGATCAATCTCAGCGTTTTTTCCGCCTTCTGACGTTTTCTGATAAGTGGTCATAAGCCCTTCCCCGCAGAGTTATAAAGACAAGCCGGTGTAGCTGCCGACCCAGACGGCCTGCGCTTCGAGACGGATTTTCAGCCGCTCAATCTGTTCAGCTACGCGTACCGGAGAGGTTCCGCCCCAGCCGCTGCGGGCATTAATCGCCGCTTCCAGCGTCAGACATTCGCGAACGTCGGCGCTCAGACGGCTGTCGACCTCCAGCAATTGCGCGTCGCTGACTTCGTGCAGCGCCACATTATGTTGCTCACAGACCTGCACCAGCTTGCCGGTGATTTCGTGTGCTTCTTTAAACGGTACGCCGCGACGGGACAGCCAGTCGGCCACTTCGGTCGCCAGCGTGAAACCTTCCGGTGCCTGCTCACGTAAACGCTCAACGTTAACCGTCATGGTTTCAATCATTCCGGCCATCGCTGGCAGCACCAGCAGCAACTGTTCAACGGTGTCCATCGCGTTACGTTTGTCTTCAATCAGGTCACGGTTATACGAAAGCGGCAGACTTTTCATGGTGGCTAACATGGCGGTCACGTTGCCGATCAGGCGTCCGCTTTTGCCGCGCGTCAGCTCGGCAATATCGGGGTTTTTCTTCTGCGGCATGATGGAACTGCCGGTGGCATAGCCGTCATCAAGGCTGACCCAGCGGAACTGGCGTGATGCCCACAGGCAGACTTCTTCGCTGATGCGCGACAAATTGACGCTCAGCATGCTGCCGGCAAACAGGAATTCAGCGACGTGGTCACGGCTGGCAACGGCGTCAATGGAGTTTTCACAGGCACCGTCGTAGCCCAGATCTTTAGCGGATAATTCCGGGTGCATTGCGATGGCAGAACCGGCCATTGCCGCCGCGCCGAGCGGGGAAAGTGCGCAGCGTTTGTCCCAGTCCTGAAAACGCTCAACATCGCGGGAAAACGACTGTGCGTGCGCCATCAGCTGATGACCAAACACAATCGGCTGTGCCTGTTGCAGGTGGGTAAAGCCGGGTGCCAGCGTGTGGATATGTAACTGCGCCTGTTTCACCAGCGCGGTCTGCAACTCAAGCAGCGCGGCCACAATTTTGCGGGCGTTATCGCGCAAATAGAGACGCAGATCGTTGGCCGTCTGATCGTTACGTGAACGTCCCGCCCGCAATTTCCCACCGAGTTCGCCGAGGCGCTCTGTCAGGCTGCGTTCGATAAACGTATGAACATCTTCGTCGCCCTGAATGGGCTGGATGCTGCCTGCCCGAAAGTCAGCCGCCAGCTGTTTAATTGCCGCCACCATCCGCAGGGTTTCGTTTTCATCAAGCAGACCGGCGCGTTGCAATTCATAAGCATGCGCCCGGCAGCCTTCCAGGTCGTATTCAGCAAGAGAGAAATAATATTCCGGGCTGCGTGATAAAGCGCTCAACGCCGCGGCTGGCCCGTGTTTGAAGCGGGCTCCCCAAAGAAGTTCTGGCTGCTGTGACATGTTCGTTTCCTTTTATGGCATAGATGTTGCAAACCTGAATTCAGCGGAATGTCTGACGGCGAAAAATAAACTCTTACCGACAGTATTTCGAATGACACTGAACAATCTGAGGCTTACAGCGTAATAACGAGTGAGGCTAAGTGAATTTGATGTTGTAGATTTTTATAGCGGGGGTAAATATTTATTATGGAAAGTCCACTTTCCAAATCAGGAAACACATCACCCGCAAAAAGCGATATTAACCAGCACAGCCTTGGCGTCGCAGATTTAAAACTTTTGCGCGTCTTTAAAACCGTGGTCGAAGCCGGTGGATTTACCGCAGCCTGTAATGAACTGAATATTGGCCTGGCGGCAATCAGTAAACAAATCTCCGATCTGGAGATCCGCTTCGGAATGAAACTGTGCACACGCGGGCGTGAGGGGTTTTATTTAACCGAGCACGGCAAAGTCGCCTATCAGGCCTGTCTGGATTTATTTTCTTCCATCAATCTCTTTCGCGACAAACTCAATCATGCGCGCCATGAACTGTTCGGCGAGCTGAATATTGGCATTATCGACAACACCATTACCGATCCGCAATCACCCGTCATCTGTGGCTTAGGTGAGGTTTACCGCCAGGCGCCGAAGGTCAACATCCGCCTGCACGCCACCCAGCTCGACGAGATCGAACGCGGTGTCATTGATGGCCGTTTTACCTGCGGCATCATGCCGGTGTATCAGGAAAAACCGGAATTCGATTACTTTTTTCTGTATCACGAAATGGCCTATCTTTATTGCGGCGATAAACACCCGTTCTTCTCTGTACCCGCGCAGGAAATTAAAGAGTCACACATCAAATCTTCGCAAATGGTGAATCACTTTTACGCCAATCACAGTAAGAAAAATATTTTCTCCGGCGTCACTACTCCGCATGCCATTGCCGTGCAGGTTGAAGCTGTCACCATGTTGCTGATGACCGGTAATTATCTCGGTTTTTTACCTGAACATTATGCCAGCGCGTTCATGGGCGGAAATAAACTCAGAGCGCTGATGCCGGATAATATAGAAATCGCCACCCCCTTCAGCCTGGTGGTAAAAAAAGGGGCACCGTTTAACTCCGTGCTGAATTTATTTTTCAGTGCCCTCAAACAGGCACTTATTCCACGCCCTGAAGCGAAAGCCAGCTGATCCGGTTAAGCGGATATATTCACTTTGTGGATCTCCTGCACCGCAGCAGAGCAATGAAAGTCATATTGTGGTGCAGGTTATCACTTTTAATTATAAATTCGTTTACCTCCTTCTCATTAATTATCCAAAAATGTATAACATCAATGCCCTGCCTGATTTCCTTCCGTGATTTCAACTGTGGCGTAGTAATTGCTTGACTCACTTGTCTATACAGGGTTGCACATTAGGATTTCTATTAGCCGTCTTTCTCTCTTTCAACACCATGCGAGGATCACCATGTCACCTACTCAGACCTTAAACGCCTTAAAAAACAAAGTTGCGCTGGCCTGCTGCCTTGGCGCGCTCACGACGTTCAGCCTGAGTGCGGGCGCGGCAACGACAGCGCCGGAAGCCGGTACCTTCAAAATGGGTATCGAACCTTGGCTGGGCTACGGCCAGTGGCACGTCGCACAAAGTCAGGGCATTTTTAAACAGCAGGGGCTGGAAAAGGTCGATATCGTTAACTTCGCCGAAGACAAAGACATCAATGCCGCATTAGCCAGCGGGCAGATTGACGGCGCAAACATCGCCACGCACACCGCGATGGCGATGGTTTCCGCCGGATTACCGGTGAAAGTCGTCCTTCTGCTCGATCAGAGTGAAACCGCCGATGCGCTGCTGGTCGGTAAAGATATCGCCACGCTGAAAGACCTGAAAGGCAAACAGGTGGCGTTCGAAGAAGGCACCACCAGCGACATCCTGCTGCACAGCGCCGTCAACTCTGCCGGGCTGAAATGGAGTGATATCACGCCGGTGCCGATGCCTGCTGATTCCGCAGGCAGCGCGCTGATTGCCAAACGCGTCACCGCCGCCGTGACTTACGAGCCGTACATTTCTGCCGCCAGAAAACAGGATCCGTCGCTGAAAATGCTCTACAGCGGCTCTTCCGATCCGGGCCTGATCGGCGACGTGCTGGTGGTTCGCGATTCCGTATTGAAAGAAAAACCGGGCCAGATTGCCGCGCTGATTAAAAGCTGGGACGCCGCCCTGACCCATTATCAGGCCAACACCACCGCCGACCGCGCCCTGATTGCCAAAGCCGTGGGTGCCACACCGGCTGATTTAGAATCAGCGTTTGACGGCGTGAAATATTATTCACTGGCCGAAAACAAACAGGTGCTCAGCCATTCGTTCTCCGACCAGACGTTTGCGCATGTGCTGAAAGCCGCCACCGCCGCCGGGCTGATCCCAAAACCAGTCACCGCCGCGCAGGTGATTGACGCCAGCTTTGTGAACAGCCTGCCATGAGTTCGCGCCGTAAACCGCTCAACCTGATGGTGATTGGCCGCCTGCCGTCGCGCAAATTGTTCGTCGGCATCGCCGTAGCGCTGTTCGTTGTCCTGTTTCTGGCGTGGGGGCTGGCGACCCGCAGCGGCGCCATTCCGCCGATTTTTCTGCCAAAACTCACCGACGTGTGGCTGAAAATGGTGTCACTGGCGCAGGACGGCACGCTGTGGAGTGACGTTAAAAGCAGCCTCTACCGCATCAGTATTGCGTTCGCCATTTCCTCGGTGATGTCGATTGTGATTGGCGTGCTGGCAGGTTGTTACGGTTTCTTCAAAGCCCTGACCGAACCGCTGGTGGATTTCATTCGCTACATGCCGGTGGTGGCGTTCGTGCCGCTGACCATTTTATGGACCGGCACCGACGACGTGCAGAAATTCCTGATTATCTGGATCGGCACCTTCTTCCAGCAGGTGTTAATGGTGATCGACGCCGTGAAACGCGTGCCGGGTGATTTCGTCGGTTTAGGCCGCACGCTCGGCATGCCGGATCGCAAAATCCTCTTTCGCATCGTTTTACCGGGCGCGCTGCCGGGCATCTGGGACGCACTGCGCATCAGCCTCGGCTGGGCGTGGACGTGGCTGGTGCTGGCCGAACTGGTCGCTTCCACTTCCGGGCTGGGTTACCGCATCGTCGTTTCCCAGCGCTTCTTCCAGACCGACACCATCATCGGTTACATCCTGCTGCTGGGGATTTTGGGGTTAATCAGCGACCAGATTATGCGTGCCGCCGAGCGCGTACTTTTCCGCTACAACAAGAGGCGTGCGTGATGTCGGTTTTAACCATCTCTCATTTGCACAAAAGTTTTCAGGTCGGCAAGCAGACGCGCGAAGTTCTGCACGACATCAGCCTGACGCTGGCGGACAACGAATTTGTCTCGGTCGTCGGCACGTCGGGCTGCGGCAAAAGCACCCTTCTGTCCATCGCGGCAGGCCTTGAGGATTACGACAGCGGCGACGTGCAGGTTGACGGGCAAACCATCCGCGGTGCGGGCATCGACCGTGGCGTGGTGTTTCAGTCCTATACTTTATTACCCTGGCTGACAGCACGGCAGAACATCGAATTTGCGCTGAAAGCCGCCGGATTCAGCCGGGCGGAATGCCGCGAAAAAGCCGATCAGCATCTCGAACTGGTTCAGCTGACGGCGTTTGCCGACGCCTGGCCGTCCGAGCTTTCCGGCGGCATGAAACAACGCGTGGCGATTGCGCGTGCGTTGTCCTATCGCCCGAAAATATTGCTGATGGATGAACCTTTCGGCGCGCTCGACGCCATGACGCGCCACCAGATGCAGGAACTGCTCACCGGTATCTGGGAACAGCACCGGCTGACGGTGATGTTCGTCACCCACGATATCGAGGAAGCGGTTTATCTTTCCGACCGCATCGTGGTGATGGGACCGGGCACGATTCAGGCAACGTTTGATGTGCCGTTGCCGCGCCCGCGCCGCGAAGAGCTGACCGCCAGCCCTGAATTCACTGACCTGCAACGTCAGGTTCTCCACACTATCCGCAGCGGCCACACCCGCGCCGCGCTGGCCTGATCACCGGAGATTTACCATGTCTGCACCTTTTCAAGCTGTGACTTTTCATGACCTGAGCGATTCGACCGACCTGCCACCGGCATTATTCCAGCGCACAGAAGCGGATTTATCCTTTTTCATTGAGCGTGTGGCACCGATTATCGACGCCGTACGCACCGAAGGCGACGCCGCCCTGCAACGCTTTGCCCGCGATTTCGACGCGGTCACCGCGCCGGAGATGAGCATCATGGCGGAAGATTCCGAGTTCGCCACGGCGTTTGAACGTCTTGATCCGCAGGTTATCGAATCCATCCGTTTCTCGGTTGAAAACATCCGCGCATTCCACGAAGCGCAGAAACCCGAAGACATGTGGATGAAAGAAATCCGCCCCGGCGCATTTGCCGGTGACCGCCATGTGCCAATTGACTCCGTCGCCTGCTACGTGCCGCGCGGCAAGGGCTCGTTCCCCAGCGTTTTTCTGATGACCACGATCCCGGCGGTGGTGGCTGGCGTCAAACGCGCCATTGTCATCACCCCGCCGGGGCCGGACGGCAAAGTCGACGACGCCACGCTGGTCGCCGCAAGGCTGGTGGGCATCACCGAAGTGTATAAATGCGGCGGCGCACAGGGCGTGGCGGCCGTGGCATTCGGCACCGAAACCGTGCCGAAATGCCTGAAAATCGTCGGGCCGGGCAGCCCCTGGGTTGTGGCGGCTAAACGCCAGTTATCAAACCTTATCGATCCGGGCATTCCCGCCGGGCCCAGCGAAAGCTTAATTCTGGCCGATGACAGCGTGGACGGCGCGCTGGCGGCCTTAGATCTCATTATAGAATCCGAACACGGGCCGGATTCCTCGGCTTATCTGGTAACAAACAGCCGCCGCGTGGCCGAAGAAGCCATTGCCGCCTTGCCCGGCTACTGGGCGCAAATCGGCGAAAAGCGCGCCGGTTTCTCGCAGGCTGTGTTATGCGGTACGCACGGCGGCGTGGTGCTGACGCCCGATTTCGACACTGCGGTTGAATTTGTTAACCAGTACGCGCCGGAACATCTGGAAATCCTTGCCGAAGAACCGATGGCCGTGATGGGCAAAATCCGCAACGCCGGAGAAATCCTGCTCGGCAACTACACGCCGATCACATTGGGGAATTTCGTGCTCGGCCCGAACGCCGTCCTGCCCACCAACGGCGCGGCGAAAACCGTCGGCCCGCTGTCCGTTTTCGATTACATGAAACGCATTTCAGTCGGCTACGTGACCCGCGAAGGCTACGCGCCGCTGGCTGAAAAAGCCCACGCGTTCGCACTGTACGAGGGCTTCCCCGGCCACGCGCTGGCGGTATCGGCATTACGCACTGAGATCCTCAACAAGAAAGGCCAATAACGATGAGCAATTTGACGGGCAGTGAACCGCTGGCCGCGCAGGCGCGTCAGTTAGTCCACGCGGGAAAATGGCAAAAAGCGGCGGATGCGCTGCGCCAGCTGATTGGCGAAGTCACCGGCGTGAAGGCCGGTCAGCTGACCATCAACCGTGACCAGTACAGCCTGAATTCCCTCAACGGTACGGTGACGCTCGACGATGGCCGCGCCCTGTTCTTCAAATATCACAATGAAGAAGGCGAAGATAAAACCATCGAAGAGTATTACAACGCCGAATTGCTGCGTGAAAGCGGCTTTCGGGTTGATGTGCCGGTGTATGCCTGCGGCGAACCGGGGCGGCAGATTCTGATGTATACCCTGCGCCACGACCGGCGCATGGCGGATGTCTGCCGCGATATCGAACAGCAGCAGGCGTGGGATCAAGAAGCCGAAATCGAAGAAGCCCAGCGCCGCGCTGACCGCGATATCCTCACCTATACGTTACCGACGCTGAAAGCCGGTTCGGTCGACGCCGTTTCCGCAGAACCCATTCACCAGCTGTTCCATCACAGGCTGGTTTCCCCGGAAAACCCGGAGATCCCCGCCGGTTTCGGTGGCCGCGTCGCGCGTTTTTACGTCGGTAAAACCTTCCAGCTCGAAGACGAACAGCTGGAATGGCAAACGCTGAGCAACCTGCGCTGGGTCATCAACGGTGTGGCGTATGAACACAGCTTGCGGCAATTATTCGCCGAAGCGGGAACGCGCCTCGCGCCCGCCGCACTGGCCGATCACGGCGTCATCACCGCACACGGCGACGCGCACAACGCCAACGTCTGGTACGACACGTCCGATGAAATCCCGCAACTGGTAAGTTTCGACCCCGCGTTCGCCGGGCGCAACATTCCGGCGCTGCTGGCGGAAATCAAAGCCACCTTTCACAACATTTTTGCGCATCCGCTGTGGTTGTACGAACCCGCGCGCTGCGGCGAACTGTACAAAGTCACGGTGATGCGCCGCGGCGATACGCTGTATGTCGATCACAACTGGCAGCTGACGCCGCTGCGCGCCGCCTTCCTGCGCGACAAAGGCGAGGAATACTGGCAGCCGTTACTGGCCCAGCTCGCCCGTCGTGGCTGGCTGCCCCCGCACTGGCAGCGGATTTTCCGCCTCGCCATGTTCTGCTGCCCGACGCTGGTTCTGGATCTCCGCGCAGGCGGTTTCAGCGGGCATACCCCCACCAGCTCCGCCCTCGGTCTGGCGATGTCCGTCATGCTGGGCAGCCAGCCGGTAGAAGATCTCGACGAATTCAGCCAGTGGCTGGCCGGGATCAGCCCGGCGGAGAAAGCTAATGACTGATCAGTTCTCGCTGCAAGGCAAACGGGTGCTGATCACCGGCAGCTCACGCGGCATCGGTAAAGCGCTGGCGATCGGCATGGCAAAAGCCGGTGCCAGCGTGATCGTCAGCGGGCGTGACAACGTCACGATAACCGCCGTCTGCGGGGAAATCCGTCAACTTGGCGCGGAGGCTTTTCCGCTGGTGCTCGACGTCACGCAACCCGCCACCTTCGCCGCCGCGCTGGCTTCCCTGCCCGCACCGCCTGATGTGCTGGTCAACAACGCCGGAACTGAACACCTTTGCCCGTCGATGGACGTTGACGAAGCGCTCTGGGACACCATTCTCACCACCAACCTCAAAGGCGCGTTTTTCTGCGCGCAGGCCGCCGCACGGCTGATGGCCGAAAACGGCGGCGGCAGTATCCTCAACCTCTGCTCGCTCACCAGCCAGGTCGGCGTTCCGGGTGCCGCAGCTTACGGCGCATCGAAGTCCGCCATGGCCGGTCTGACCCGCACGCTGGCAACGGAATGGGCCGCGAAAAACATCCGCGTTAACGGCATCGGCCCGGGGTATTTCAAAACCGACCTGACGGCTGAGTTTTACGAAAACGCCGACTGGTGCCAGCAAATGCAGGGGAAAATCCCGCTCGGACGTTTCGGAGAACTCGACGACCTGACCGGTGCGGCAGTGTTTTTAAGCAGCGAGGCGGCGCGGTATATCACCGGACAGGTGTTATATGTGGATGGAGGGTATCTAGCGGGGATCTGATGTCAGACCGGACATCTGGCGGTTTTTCACTTGCAGTGATCGCTCAGGTCAGGACCTTGGGGTTTTAAGGTCAAAACCTTGGGAGCTTTAAGGTCAAAACCTTGGGGACTTTAAGGTCAAAACCTTGGGTTGCCACCCAAACCGGCTTCAAGGGGCGCCTATCGCCGCACCCCTTGAAAATCCCGGGCTCTTTAACTGCGCGCTATCGCTCGCTGGCTATGTTTCAGAAACGCCCGCTAGTGCCGCAAACGCCGCCGCTTCGCGGTTCTCTCGCCTCGGGTTCGAACCTGCTCGAAAAAAGACTCTCGCTGTTTCTCACCACTCACTCGACGTCGTTTTGAAAGCGGCCATGAGCTTTTTAGTTCAAAACCTCACTGCTGATTGTTATTCAAAAATGTCAAAAATGCCGTTGAATTTAAATAAGCCTCCAGCCGCTTTCAGAAAGCTTGCTGAGTGAGAGTTTCGAGACCGTGGGCTCGAAGACCGAAACGAAGGAACCGCGCAGCGGCAAGTTTTCGCGGCAATAGCGGTCGTAACTGAAACATAGCCAGCGAGCGGCAGCGCGCAGTGAAAGAGCCCGGGGGGTCTTGGGGGGTGGCGGCGATAGGCCGCCCCCCAAGTCGGTGTGGGCCGACGCCCACGACCTTGAACTTGAATTTAAAAGACATCCATCACTCAACCTCCCATATCGCCGGGTTCCCTATATAACCCCTCAATACATTGAGAAACTCGGTGACTCTCGCGGGCGGATGCCTCAGCGCCCGCAGGGCGTGAATATCGGTCATGGCCTGCGCCTGCGACGACCACACCGGCGAAATCTGCCGCAACAGCCCTGCTTTTACATCCTGCCCGACCACCCAATCCGGGAGCCACGCGATACCGAATCCTTCCACTGCGGCCTGCCGCATACCTTCGAAATCATCACAGCCAAATACCGGCGGAAGGCTGGCGACGCGGGTCGGGTGCCCGAGCACATCCGACCAACCCAACAAGTCGGAACCGTGGAGCTTGTCGATCAGACGATGTGTGACCATATCCGCCTGCGAAGCGGGCACTCCTGCCTGTTCCAGATATACGGGGCTGGCGCATAACACCCGCTTTTGTACAGCAATGCGGCTGCCGATCAGCGTGCTGTCCGCTATATCCCCGATACGGATCACCAGATCCAGCCGTTCAGCTACCGGGTCAGCCAGACGTTCGGTCAGATCCAGCTCCAGCCGTAACTCCGGGTGCAAACGCGAAAGCTGCGCCATCGCCGGTAATACATAACGTTTGCCAAATGTCGGGTAACAGGCAATGCGCAGAATACCGGTGACGGCGCCTTTCATTGACGCCAGCTCCTGCCGGGCATCGGCCAGTGAATCAAGAATTTGTCTGGCGCGGATCAGCAACGCTTCGCCCGCGTCGGTCAGCGTCAGATGCCGGGTCGAACGCAAAAACAGCGGCGTATCAAGATAATCCTCCAGCGCATCAATCTGACGCCCGATGGACGATGGCGTGCGCCCCCGCCGCCGTCCGGCACCGGAGAAACTGTTCTCACGCGCCACATCAACGAAAACACCCAGGAACTCCGCGAATTTTTCTGATTGCATTTGTGCATTCCTTGCATAGCGGTTGTGGGGAGAATCTGTCTTATCAGCCATGCGCTCTCACCCTAATATTCTTCTCACAGCAAGTCTACAGACACGATTAACCCGGAGAAGAAGAACATGAAAACTTTCACTTACGACCCGCTTTACCTGTTCATCAATGGCACAAATGTGACGGCTGGCGACCGCGATACCGTGGCCGTCATCAACCCGGCTAACGGCACAACGCTCGGCAGATTGCCGCTGGCAACCGACGCAGATTTGGATCTGGCGCTCGATGTTGCACGCGACAGCTTTGAAATCTGGCGTAACACGGTTCCGGCTGAACGCGCCCGGATAATGAAAAATGCCGCCGCACTGATGCGTGAACGCGCTGAACACATCGCCACATTAATGACGCTCGAAGAAGGCAAACCGCTGGCCGAAAGCCGCGATGAAGTTCTGCGCGCCGCAGAATACTTCGAATGGTTCGCCGAGGAGGCACGTCGCATCAACGGTCGCGTCGTACCGGCAAATCGCCCCGGTGTATTGCAGATGGTAAAAAAACAGGCCATCGGCCCGGTCGCCGCATTTACTCCTTGGAATTTCCCGGCGATCACCCCGGCCCGTAAACTTTCTGCCGCGCTGGCCGCCGGTTGCAGCGTCATTCTCAAACCCGGTGAAGAAAGCCCGGCCACCGCGCTGGCGCTTGCCCGCTGCCTCGACGACGCAGGTCTGCCAAAAGGCGTACTTCAGATTGTCTTCGGCGTGCCGGATAAAGTCTCCGCCAAACTGATTGCCTCGCCGGTTATCCGCAAAGTCGCATTCACCGGTTCAATCCCCGTCGGACGTCTGCTTTCAGAACGCGCCGCCGCAGGCGTCAAGCCGATCACCCTCGAACTCGGCGGCCACGGCCCGGTACTGGTCTTTGAAGATGCTGACATCGAAGCAGCAGCGACAGGCGGCGCAGCCAACCGTTTCCGCGGAACGGGCCAGATTTGCATCTCATCCACCCGTTTCCTGATCCAGCGCGACGCGTATGACCGCTTTGTTGAGCTGTTTGTCGCGGCCACCGAAAAATTAATCATCGGCGACGGTCTGGAAGAAGGGACGCAGGTCGGGCCGTTAGCCAGTCAGCGCCAGCTGGACAAAATGGCGTCGCTGGTCGCCGATGCCGTCGCACAAGGCGCGAAAGTGCTGACCGGCGGCAAACGTATCGACAGGCCGGGCTTTTTCTTCGAACCCACCGTGCTTGCCGACGTCCCGATGACTGCCCGTATCATGCATGAAGAGCCGTTTGGCCCGATAGCCGTCATGCGCCCGTTCGACACGCAAGAAGACGGGCTCGCTGAGGCAAACCGCCTGCCATACGCCCTTTCCGCTTATGCCTTTACCCGCGATGCACGCACCGCCATTGATGTCGGCGACCGTCTGGAAGCGGGCATGATCGGCATCAACCAGTACCGGATTATTGCCACCGAACTGCCGTTCGGCGGCATGAAAGAGAGCGGCCACGGCTCCGAAGGCGGTACCGAGGGCATTGGTCATTACCTGACAAACAAATTCATCAGCCAGATCTGAGTTAATAACAAAAAGGAAAACATCATGAAAACAATCGATTTCACCAGCCCTCGCGCGGCGGCTCGCCCTTTCACACCAAAACTGGCGGATTTTGTCGAGCAGCCGTTGTATTCGGATGTCTGGGCGGATGCCAGCCTGGCACCGCGTGACCGCAGCCTGATCACCATCGCCTGCCTGATTGCGCTGAATCATGCTAACGAACTGCCCGCTCATCTGCGTCGTGGTATTGAGAATGGCCTGACTCAGGCCGAACTGAGCGAAGTCATCACGCATCTGGCGTTTTACGCCGGTTTCCCGGCAGCAATCACGGCGTCCGCTTATGCCAACGCCACGCTTGCGGACGACCAGACCGCCTGATTTCCCGCCGCCGGGTTTTTGCATTACGCCCGGCGGCGACCTTTTTCAATTTTTTGGAGATAACACAGTATGAAAGCGATCACTTTTGACCAGTTCGGCGCAGCAGATGTCCTGAAACTCAGCGAAACTCCCGTACCGGAAGTTCGCCCTTACGACCTGCTCGTCCGCACCCGCGCGGCAGGCGTTAACCGCGCTGACCTCACGCACCGTAAAGGCGGTTACGGACGGCCAGACTTTGGGGATTCCACGATCATGGGTCTGGAAATTGCCGGTGATGTCATTGCCATCGGCGAAAAAGTGCAGGGCTACGCCGTGGGAGACCGCGTGATGGGGATCGTCGGCGGTGGTGCTTACGCGGAAATTTCCCGTATTGATTACCGTATGGCAATGCCCGTTCCTGAAGGCCTGGACTACATTCATGCCGCCGCGGTTACTGAAGTTTTTGTCACCGCCAATGAGGCGCTGATTCATCTGGGCAAACTGCAAACCGGCGAAACCGTTTTGATCCACGCCGGAGCAGGAGGTGTAGGCGGCGCAGCGGTACAACTCGCTCACGCCCTTGGTGCAACGGTGATCACCACCGCACAGGCATCCGCCCACGAACTGGTCCGCCGTATGGGTGCCGACCACGCGATTGATTACGTGAATGAAGATTTTGCAGAAGAAGTTTCCCGCCTGACCGGTGGCCGCGGCGTGGACGTTATTCTCGACTTCATCGGGGCGCCGTACTTTGAACGCAACGTTAACGCGCTCAACTTCGGTGGCAGGCTGGTTCAGATAGGGATTATGGGCGGCATAGAAAATGCAAAAATCCCGCTGGATCGCCTGCTGTACCGCCATTTGCAGATTATTGGCACAGTAATGAAATCCCGCACGCAGGAGGTCAAACACGACATGTCCCGCCGCTTTAAAGAACGCTGGTTAGCGCATTTCGGCGAAGATGGCCTGACGCCCATTATCGACAGCGTATTCCCGCTCGCCGACGCCGCAGCCGCGCATAAACGTATGGAAGACGGCCTGAACGTCGGGAAAATCGTACTGGTGCCGTGAAAACGGTTGTAACCTCTGAAAAGTTGAAGTGATGAGGCGTCCGTATAACGCCTCATACACTCAAATTTGATAGTCGATCACCGGCTCATCCCCCACCGCAAACACCTTCTCCTTGATGTCGTTCACGGATAACCCCGGATTACATAATTCGATAAATCGCCACACGTAGTTTCTCTGCAGTTGCGCTTTTTTAAGCCCCAGCCAGACCGTATTACCTTCAAATAAATGCTCGGCATTAATCAGCTGAAGGCCAGTATCACGGACAGGATCATAGGCTTTATCCGCCAGGATCCCGACGCCTAATCCCAGCTCTACATACGTTTTAATCACGTCTGAATCCTGCGCGCTGAGAACAATATCCGCGTTGAGCGCCGCACGGGTGAACGCATCATCCAGACGCGAGCGCCCGGTAATCCCCTGACGATAGGTGATCAGCGGCTGTTCGCTGAGGTGCTGCAACGTCAGCGGATGTTGCAACGTCAGCGGGTGTCCCGGTGGCACGACAACTGCGTGATGCCACCGGTAATATGTAAACGCAGCCACAGAGGGATCATTCATCAGCTTTTCACTGGCGATCCCCACATCCGCCTGCCCGCTCAGCAGCATGGCCAGCACTTCCTGGGGCGAGCCCTGATGAAGTTCCAGCCGCACGCCCGGATAAATCGCCCGGAAGGCTTTGATCACTTTCGGCAGGCTGTAACGCGCCTGCGTATGCGTGGTCGCAATAGTCAGCACACCCGCGTCTTCTTTTGAAAAAACGTCGGCCAGACGACGGATGTTTTGCGCTTCATTGAGGATCCGCTCGGCAACTGCCAGCAACTCTTTACCCGGCTCCGTCAGCCCCAGTAAGCGCTTTCCACGGCGGATAAAGATCTCTACGCCCAGTTCATCTTCCAGTTCACGGATATGGCGGCTGACGCCCGACTGCGATGTGAATAGCATGTTCGAGACTTCAGTCAGGTTATAATTGCACCGTGCTGATTCCCGTATAATTTTGAGTTGTTGAAAGTTCACCGCTGTCTGCCTCTTAGCTTACCGAAAACCCTATTGTTACGATCTGTTGCTATGCCAGACAAATACGAAAAAACGGTTACTTATGCTTTTTATGACTATAGGTGGAAGCGCTCTGCATTTCGCCACCATAAAAAAACGCCAGCGAGTGGCGTTTTAAAACATCATATTAATATCAGCGAAAAAATTATTCAGGCACCGGCGTCATCACCGGTTTTCCGGAAAAGTGTGCCCCGAGGTTTGATAACACCAGCGTCATCATGTTCTCCACCGACTCCGGCGAGCGTCCGGCAACATGCGGGGTCAGCACCAGATTATCCAGCGCCAGCATTTCTGCAGGGACTTTCGGTTCTCCGTCCACCACGTCCAATGCGGCACCGGCGATTTCACGACGTTGCAGGCTGGCGATCAGCGCATCGCTGTCTACCACGCTGCCCCGCGAAATATTAATCAGATAACCGCTTTCCCCCAGCGCTTTCAAAACCTCCGCATTCACCAGCCGCGTGGTATTAGCACCGCCAGGTGTGGCGACGACAAGATAATCAGCCCAGGCGGCCAGCCCGGCAACGCTGTCGAAATAATGGTACGGGCTGTTTTCCTGCGGACGACGGTTGTGATACCCCACTTCCATGTCAAACCCGCCAGCCGCGCGGCGTGCAATCTGCGCACCGATGTTTCCCAGCCCGATAATCCCAAGCCGTTTGCCTGACATTCCGTCCACGTTCCAGCGCGTTTTTTTCCATTCTCCGGCACGAACGGCGGCATCAAACTGTGGAATTCGACGGGTAATCGCCAGCATCAATGCCAGCGTATGATCCACCACCGAAGAGCTGTTAGTGCCCGGCCCGTGCGTCACCTGAATACCGCGCTGCTTTGCCGCCACCGTGTCGATATGTTCAAAGCCAACCCCTTGCGCACAGATGATTTCCAGCGCAGGCAATGCGGCGATTTCCGCTGCACTCACTCCGATTGTGCCGATGGTCAGGATGGCGCGAATTGTCCGGGCGATTTGCGGATCAAGGTTGACACGTTGTTCCGGCGTGGTGGCGAAATGCAGGGAATACCCGGCGGCTTCTAACCGGTCAGGGTAGCCAGCATCAAGTTCAACATGGCTGAGTAACGCGATGGTCATGAGGGTTCCTTTGGATGAAGAGTCATAATAACTTGCAGGCTAATTTTTTTCGTTTTCACTATCGGCGATGCCCCCCAGCTTGTACAGCTTTTCGGCGGTTTCCGAGTGAAGTTCCCAAGTCCGGTCTACACTCGTTGATATGGTCTGTGCTGCGCAGATAGCATGCTTTCGCATTTTTTGTCAGATTTCACTGAAATGGAGCAAAGTCGAGTATGGCAAAGGCCCGGTCAGGTAAAATAAGTAAACCCGCTGCAAAAACGGAAGACGTTCATCCGATCCCATCCCACACACAGGTCGATATCGCCGTAGACGAATTTGGCGTGCGTATTATTCATCCCTACAGTGAGGGCGAAATTGTCCGCAGCTTTGATTCCGGGCACACCACGCGGGTGCGTGAAGGATTACCGGTGCCTCTGGGCGCGACCTGGGACGGGCTGGGCGTAAACTTCGCCCTCTTTTCCGCTAACGCCACTAAAGTGGAATTGTGCCTGTTCAATGAAAATGGCGAACAGTTCGACGTGATCGAACTGCCGGAATATACCGACGAGGTCTGGCATGGCTATCTGCCGGATGCCCGCCCCGGCTTGCTTTATGCCTATCGCGTTCATGGCCCTTACGCCCCGCACGACGGTCATCGCTTTAACCCCGCCAAACTGCTGCTTGATCCTTACGCCAAACAGATTGTCGGCGAACTGAAATGGGACGATGCCCTGTTCGCTTATGACATGCAAAGCCCGAAGAAAGACCTGCATATTGATAACCGCGACAGCGCAGAGTTTCTGCCCAAATGCCGCGTTATCGACCCGGCGTTTTCATGGGCGCGTTCGCGCAAGAGACACATCCCGTGGGAAAAGACGCTGATTTATGAAACGCATGTACGTGGCTATACCATGCGCCATCCGGCAGTGCCCGAGCATTTGCGCGGTACGTTTTCCGGCATGAGCACGCCGCACATCGTAGAATACATCCGCTCGCTGGGCGTGACGTCGGTCGAGCTGATGCCGGTTCATGCCTTCACCGATGACCGCCATTTGCAGGATAAAGGGCTGCATAATTTCTGGGGTTACAACACACTGAGTTTCTTTGCGCCACACCCGCAATATATGGCGACGCACACCGTCAATGAATTTAAGCAGATGATTGCCACGTTTCACGCGGCAAACATTGAGGTCATTCTGGACGTTGTTTACAACCATACGGCAGAAGGTAACGAACTTGGCCCGACGCTGTCTTTCAAAGGTATCGATAACGCCAGCTATTACCGGCTGATGCCGGATAACAAACGCTATTACATCAATGATACCGGTACCGGAAACACGCTCAACCTCAGCCACCCGCGCGTATTACAGATGGTGACCGACTCCCTGCGCTACTGGGCCACCGAAATGCAGGTTGATGGTTTCCGGTTCGATCTGGCGACCATTCTCGGGCGTGAAAGTTACGGTTTTGACGAAGGCTGCGGGTTTCTGGACACCTGCCGTCAGGATCCGATCCTCAGCCAGTGCAAACTGATTGCAGAGCCCTGGGACTGCGGCCCCGGGGGTTATCAGGTTGGTGGTTTTCCACCGGGATGGATGGAGTGGAATGATCGTTTCCGTGACACCGTGCGCACATACTGGCGCGGCGACGAAGGACAGCTGGCGCAGTTTGCGACACGCCTTTCAGGCTCGGCGGACCTGTTCAATCATCGCGGGCGGAAACCTTACGCGTCGGTTAATTTTATTACCGCCCACGACGGTTTCACGCTGAATGACTGGGTGTCGTACGCCAGTAAGCACAACGAAGCCAACGGCGAAAATGGCAAAGACGGCAGTGATAACAATATTTCAGCGAACTATGGTGTCGAGGGGCCGAGTGATGATCCTGCGATTAATGAACTGCGGCTGCGCCAGATGCGCAATATGCTGGCAACCCTGATGTTCTCGCAAGGCACCCCTATGCTGCTCGCCGGCGATGAGTTTGCACGCTCGCAAAACGGCAATAACAATGCGTACTGTCAGGACACCGAAATTGCCTGGGTAAACTGGAATGTGGAGGAAAAAGGTCAGGCGATTCTGCTGTTCACTTATCGTCTGATTGCCCTGCGTAAGCGCTTCCCCATTTTGCATCGCGGACGTTTTCTGACCGGCGCACTGCATGAAAAACTGGGTGTGAAAGATGTCAGCTGGTTCCAGCCGCAGGGGGCTGAAATGACCGATGCGGCCTGGAAAGACCCGCATGCCAAATGCATCGCTATGTTGCTCGATGGCCGGGCACAGCCGACAGGTTTGCTGCGCCAGGGATCGTTAAGCACCGTGCTACTGCTGTTCAACGCCTCACACAAAGACGTTGTGTTCACGCTGCCTTCCGTTGCACACGGCGAAAGCTGGCGGCATATTTTCGATACCTTCCAGCCCGATGACGTCAACGAGCATAATTTTGAATTTGGCCGTGAGTACATCTGCACATCCCGCACGGTGGTATTGTTTGAGCTTATCAGCGCCGCGAAACATTAAACCGGCCCGCGCTGCTTCAGTGACTGAGGCACTGAAGCAGCGTATCACGCCCTTCTGCCAGCGCTTTTTCGCGGCCAATCGTCTTGCGGTTCACGCCTTCGGCACGAATGATATGGCAATCCGCCACGCCCATCAGATCCAAAATAGAGGCCAGATACGGTTCCTGGAAATCATGCGGCAGGGTTTCCGGCGTGCTGTATATGCCGCCACGGCTTGACGCAATAAATGCCGTTTTGCCGGGGATCAGCCCGATCACGCCCTGCGGCGTATAGCGGAAAGTCAGCCCTTTCTGGCAGACCTGATCCAGCCAGGCTTTGAGATTGCTTGGAATTGAGTGGTTGTACATCGGTGCGCCGATAACCAGCACATCACAGGCGGTCAGCTCTTCGATTGACTGATAAATCCCGTCGAGTTCTGCCTGCAGTTGCGGAGTAATCACTTCATCCTGTGCGTTGTGCAGCAGGCTCATGGCCGCTGCAGAGAGATGCGGCGGCGGTGTGACGCCCAGATCGCGGTACGTCACCTGTGCGCCAGGGTTACGTGAGCAAAGCTCGGCGACAATCATGGCAGACAGCTCGCGGGTGACGGAACCGTCGGTGAACGGGCTGGAATCAAGGTGTAAAATTTTCATCGATTTTCCTGTTTCATTATGTTTGGTTGAATGAATACAGGGTAATCGTTGTCGTAATAATTAAAAATACTTAATATCGCAACGCATCGTCTCATTATTGCAACGACGGAGTTATCTACCGATGAATGAAGATCTCAATGACATGGCCTTGTTCGCCGCCGTGGTCAAACACCAGGGATTTACCGCCGCCGCCCGTGCGCTTGGGGTGTCGAAGTCCCTGCTCAGCCGCCGGGTTGACGCGCTGGAAACCCGCCTCGGCGTGCGTTTGCTGCAACGCACATCGCGCCATTTTTCGGTGACCAGCATCGGTGAATGCTACGCAATAGAATGTCAGAAATTATTGCAACAGGCGCAGGCGGCACGGCAGGTCATTGACGATTTGCAGCAGAACCCCCGCGGCCTTCTGCGGGTTTGTTCACCCGTGATGATGGCCGAAATGGTCATCGCGCCGCTGATGACAGAATTTCTGACCCGCTTTCCCGATATTCAGCTGGAGCTTCTGGCGATCAACCGGTCGGTGGATTTACTGGAAGAAAACTTCGACGTCACCCTGCATTCGCACAGTGAACCGCTGGACGACTCAGGTCTTTACCGTAAAGCACTGGGCATGCTCCGCTACGTTCTGGTTGCCAGCCCGGCATTTATCAGCGCGCTGCCGTCCCCGCCATCAGCCGATCAACTGAGCTATCTGCCGACGCTGGTACGTAAAACGCCGTGGGCGGCCAGCCACTGGCAGCTGTCGCACCCGCAGGAAGGCGCCCGTAAAGTGACGTTAACGCCGAAGTTGATCAGCAACAACCTGCTGGTGCTGCGTCAGGCAGCGGTTGACGGCCTGGGTATCGCACTGCTGCCTGAAATGGCCTGCAAGGAAGATTTAGCCACCGGCAGGCTGAAAGGCTTTCTGCCGGACTGGCAGACACCACCCTCTGAGATTTCAGCGCTGTATGCCAGCCACAAAGGTCAGTCTCCGGCGTTACGTGCATTTCTCGATTTTTTGGCAGAGAAACTACACGGGACGCGGTGAGCCATTACTCCGGATCTTTCAGATAGGCTTTGAACTGCGGGGACATATACGTTTTGAAGGTATCACCTTCTTTGGTAATCAGGTACACCGCCAGATGTTGTTTCTCCGCCAGTGCCAGCGCCTTGTGCGTACCGAGTACCATCAGGCCGGTATCCCAGCCGTCCGCTTCCAGCGCGGTGGGCGCAATAACCGTCGCTGAAACCAGTTTATGCGTGATTGGTGCACCGGTCGCCGGGTCAATAATATGCGATAGCCGTTTGCCGTCGAGTTCGTAGTAATTACGATAACTACCGGAAGTGCTGATGCCCATCCCCTGCAAATCAACAATCGCCTGCACGGCGGTTTCTTTATCCGTGGGTTTCTGAATCGCCACCTGCCACGGCTTACCCTGAGCATTGTGCCCGCGGGAAACCACTGCACCGCCGACAGACACCAGATAATTGCTGATACCGTTGCCTTCAATTAAACGCGCCAGATGATCGGTCGCGTACCCTTCGCCCACGGTCGAGAGATCAACATACATGCCCGGTAAATCTTTTTGCAGATACTGACCGTCACTTTGCTGGATCACTTTCAGATGCTGTAGCCCGATGCGCTGACGCGCAGCAGCAATCTGTTCCGGCGTCGGCGTTTTCACCGGCTGTTTGTCCGGCCCGAACCCCCACAGATTCACCAGTGGCCCGACGGTGATATCCATTGCGCCCCCGGTCAGGCGGCCAATCCGGATAGAGGTTACGACCGCATCAGCCATACCTGCGCTGACCGGCTGTGGCACGTTGCCCTGATACTGATTAAAACGCGAGAGCACGGAGTCATCTTTGTAGGTGGAGAGCTGATGGTCGTCATCCGCCAGCTGTGCTTCGATTTGCGCCCGCAACGCATTTTCCCGGTTTTTATCCACGCCTGCCAGGCTGACACGGTAAAACGTGCCCATCGTTTTACCTTCGATAACCAGTGGCTCAGAAGCCTTGCGGTCGCAGGCAGATAAAATACTGACGCCACACAGGAGGAGTGCGCAACGCAAATAAACCGGTTTTGGGAACATGAAAAATAGCTCAATTAAGCGCCCGTCGCCGGGCATGAAAAGTATCAGGACAGTAAGGGGTAACGCTTAAACCACAGCGCAACAGATTTTCTGTGGCGCAAACATCGCTACCGGCTGCGCTTGGCGTGACGCTCCCAGTTTTCCTGCTTTGCCTGTGCGCTTTTCTTCAGCGCCACATAGCAGGCTCCGGCTCCACCATCTTTTTGTATGGCGACACAAAATGCCTGAACATCATCCAGTTGTTTCAGCCATTTCGCGATATAGCTGCGTACAATATTTGCATGGCTTTCGTCATCACGGCCACGCCCGTGAATGATCAGCAAGGTGCGTAAATTTTCGGCCTGCGCCTGACAAAAAAAAGTGAACAGTTCCTGACGGCACTGCTCAACGGGTTTACGCAACAGGTTCAGGCTGGCCTCCAGCGGATATTTTCCCTGCCGGAGTTTATCTAACACCCCTTGCTGTACACCATCGTGTTTGTATTCAAGAGGCTCATCATAGGGCTGAATATTGAGAAATCCGGTGGTCAGCGGGTTCTCACGAACCTCATTGACGGGATCGGTATTCACCTTGTTCCCTGCGGCTGCGTTTTTGAGGTAGACCACCCGTTTATCCGATGCCAGAGGCTCTACACCTGCCATTTCCTGACTGAATAAATCATCATCTTCGCTCATCTGCTTACCTCTTTTTCAGCGGTGTGACTGCACCAAATTATCCCTGTAAACCCCCTGCGGGTAAAGTCGCGAGCCTCGCGATGTTGCCGGGTAATGATTCCGGAAATGTCGCGTCAGCCGGTAAAACTCATTTTTATATCTATACTTAGCTGCTGGGGCAGAAATAAATCGACAAAGATTAACGTCCGATCCCCAACCATAATTGAGGAAAAATGATGCTCTACCTTGATGATCCTTTAATTATTTTTACTGACCTTGATGGCTCGCTGCTTGACCATCACGATTACAGTTGGCAACCCGCACAACCCTGGCTGGATAAGCTTTTGACGGCACAGATACCGTTAATTTTAACCACCAGTAAAACCCCCGCCGAAGTGACAGGGCTACAGTCTGCCCTGCACCTGACGCATCAACCCTTTATCGCTGAGAACGGCGCAATTATCCACTTGCCCTCCGGCTGGCAAACAACGGATACGGCTCCTTTTCACATCACCGGCGCGGGTTACAGTGATATCCGCCAGACGCTGGTGCAACTGAGGCAGCATCATGATTTTGAGTTTCGGGGGTTTGGTGATGTGACACCGAAACAGGTTGCTGCCTGGACCGGGTTATCGGAACAGGCTGCAGAACTCGCCATGCAACGTGAAGCTTCCGAGCCGCTGGTATGGTTTGGCAATGATCTGGATTTTGCCTGTTTAAAAAAATGTCTGGCACGGGAAGGCCTGGCGCTGACGCGCGGAGGTCGCTTCTGGCATGTAATGGGCGCTGATGCCGGTAAAGGTCAGGCGGTGCAATGGCTTTCTGCCCGGTATCAGCAGCTACGCGGTCAGCCGGGGGTCAGCATCGGGCTGGGCGATGGCCCAAATGATTTATCAATGCTGGACGCGGTTGATTACGCCGTGGTGATTAAAGGCCATCATGCGCATGAAATGCCGCTCAGCCGTGATGACGCGGCCCGCGTTTTTCGCACCACCGAATTTGGGCCACAGGGCTGGAGCCAGGGGCTGAATCATTTTATTACCCTTCTTTGAAGGAAAAACCGAAAAGGTAAATTACTTTATTACTGAATTGTTTCTGCATTGTTTATCGTTCTGTGTTTACAGAGAAGACTTCCAATAATTTTATCTATTCTAAAATTGGAGAATACCGTATGAGCGATTTTTATCAGGATGGTGTCATTACTAACTTTCATAATCTGACGAACCGCAAAGTTGAAGAACTGGAATATGATTTGCAGGTGTTTTCAGGCCGCCGTTCCATGGGATTAATATTACCCTCTCTGTTTTCAGAACTTGAAGGCCCTGCGCTGACCCGCATTGTAGATGAACTGACAAAAGTCCCGTATCTGGAAGAAATAGTCATTGGTTTGGATCGCGCAGACCGCGATCAGTTTTTATTTGCCCGCGAATTTTTCTCCCGTCTTCCGCAGCGCCACCGTATTTTATGGAATGACGGCCCGCGTCTGACGGCGCTGGATAAAGAACTCAAAAAAGAGAATCTGTCCCCTAATGAACCGGGTAAGGGCCGTAACGTGTGGTTCTGCGTCGGTTATACGCTGGCCTCCCGCCGGACTTCCGTTGTGGGGCTGCATGATTGTGACATTGTCACGTACAGCCGCGATATGCTGGCACGCCTGATGTATCCGGTCGCTAATCCAAATTTCCATTATGATTTTTGTAAAGGCTATTATGCGCGTGTAGCAGACGGGAAATTTAATGGTCGCGTCGGGCGTCTTCTGGTCTTCCCGTTACTGAAATCCCTGCAAATCGTTTACGGCCATTCCGACTTCCTGGAGTATCTGCGCACTTTCCGCTACCCGCTTTCCGGCGAGTTCGCCATGCGTACGGACGTGCTGAATGATTTACGCATTCCCAGTGACTGGGGGCTGGAAATTGGAGTGCTGTCGGAACTGCATCGTAATACCGCCACTAAGCGAATCTGCCAGGTGGACATTGCCGACAATTACGATCACAAGCATCAGCCGATGTCAGAAGATGACGCCACCAACGGTTTGCAGCGTATGAGTATCGACATCACCAAAGCGCTGTATCGCAAAATGGCGATCCTCGGCGTCAATATCACCAGCGAATCTTTTCGCATCCTGAAAGCAACGTATTATCGCAATGCACTGGATATGATCGACGGATTCGAAAATGATGCGCGAATGAATGGCCTGTCCTTTGACCGCCACAGTGAAGAATCTGCCGTTGAACTGTTCTCCGCCGCCATCATGCAGGCGGGCCAGGCGTTTGTAGATACACCAAGCGAAAAGCCTTTTATTCCAAGCTGGAGCCGGGTGCAATCGGCTTTCCCGGACATGCTGGATCGCATTCATGAAGCGGTGGAAAAAGATAACGAGGGTGATGTGTAGCGCCGGATATTCTTATCCCTGCAAAAGACAAAAACGCTGCAAATGCAGCGTTTTTTTATCGGACGACGGCTGAGAACTTAATTCGCCGGAAAAACCAGGTCGTGTCAGGCCGCCTCTTTTTTCCCCGGAAACAGCAGGCTGGCTATGATCCCCAACGCCAGAACGCCGAGCACCACATACAGACTGACCAGTGCACTGATTTCCATACCGTGGTGCCACAAATGATTACTCGAATTGAGTGCCAGTTTTGCCGCCACGAAGAACAACAGAAAGATGACCGATTTCTCCAGATGTACCAGATACTTACGCAGCGCTTCCAGTACAAAATACAGGGTGCGCAAGCCGAGCACGGCGAACATCATCGCAGAATAGACAATCAGCGGTTCACGGCTGACAGCAATCACGGCGGGCACGCTGTCAAACGCAAACATCAGGTCAGAAATTTCAACCACGGCAATACACAACAGCAACGGCGTAGCGTAGCGCACGCCCTTTTTCACGGCAAAGCTAAAACCCTGATTTTCGGGCTTAGCCAGTTCAGCTTCCACCTGTTCGCTGCTGACCAGAAAATGCGGGCCAACCAGTTTCGGGAACACCGGGAAGAAACGGCGTACCAGGCGGTTAGCAATGTGATCGGAATAATCATCATTTTCCTCATCATCATCGCCTGCACGCATCATCAGTACAGCGGTCCAGAGAATGATTACGGCAAAGACCATTTCAACCCACGGCCCGAGCGCCAGCAGACTTGTACCAATGACGACAAAAATCCCGCGAAAAACAATCGCGCCAATAACACCCCAGTAAAGAATACGGTGACGGTAGCCGTCAGGCACCTTAAACCAGGCAAAAATCGCCATAATAACGAACAGGTTATCAACGGAAAGCACCTGCTCCAGCGCATAACCGGTCAGGAACAGGCTGGCGACTTCTTTGCCATGACGTATATAAAGAAAACCGGCAAACCCCAGGGAAACAACAAACCAGAATACAGTCCAGAGGGCGGCACTTTTCAGGCCAATAGGTTTGTGGCTGCGATGCGCAAAAATATCGGTCAGCAGCGCTGCAACGGCCACGACGACAAAGACAACGGTAGTTTCCAGAGGAAAACCCAAAGAATCAGACTGCATTACACCTTTCCTAAAAAGTAAACGAAAGCTAAACGAATTCAGGCATTGTAAGCGGTTGCGGGCTGAATGGGTATCAAAGTCGATCACTTCAGCGGTTTATGCCATAATCCGGCGAGATGATCTGACGCAGTAATAAGGCCAGTCAGCCCCTCGTAATAACGAACCAAAGCGGATAATAAAAATATCTCATTACCTTTAAAAATTGATTCAGTCACTTTATCCCTGAAAACTTAGATATTCTTTTTACTAATAAATTGACCTGCTCTTTAATCTCATTGATTCTCAATTCGACTTAATTCCCGACACAAATCAAAATAATTAGAAAAAAAACCCGTTTAAAATCGGGGTTTTTTAACATTTAGCCCTTTTAGACACTTATAGCTACTTATCACTCGCTGCAAAAGATGTTAAAATTGACCCATATCAATATTGCCAGAGTGACTCTTATGATCCCGGAAAAGCGTATTATTCGACGTATCCAATCTGGTGGCTGTGCAATCCATTGTCAGGACTGTAGCATCAGCCAGCTTTGTATTCCTTTCACTCTGAACGAGCATGAACTCGATCAGCTGGATAACATTATCGAAAGGAAAAAGCCGATCCAAAAAGGTCAGGCACTGTTTAAAGCCGGTGATGAATTAAAATCTCTTTATGCGATCCGCTCCGGTACCATTAAGAGCTACACCATCACTGAGCAAGGCGACGAACAAATCACGGGCTTCCATCTGGCGGGCGATTTAGTCGGTTTTGATGCGATCGGTGGCTTGCAGCACCCAAGCTTTGCACAGGCGCTGGAAACATCCATGGTCTGTGAAATTCCTTTTGAGACGCTCGATGACCTCTCCGGGAAAATGCCCAACCTGCGCCAGCAAATGATGCGTTTGATGAGCGGTGAGATTAAAGGCGACCAGGATATGATCCTGCTGCTTTCGAAGAAAAATGCTGAAGAGAGACTGGCTGCTTTTATCTACAACCTCTCCCGTCGTTTCGCACAGCGCGGGTTCTCACAGCGTGAATTCCGCCTTACGATGACCCGTGGCGATATCGGTAACTATCTCGGCCTGACCGTGGAAACCATCAGCCGCCTGCTGGGCCGTTTTCAGAAGTCCGAAATGCTGAGCGTTAAAGGTAAATACATCACCATTGAGAATCATGAAATGCTTTCTCAATTAGCCGGTCAGTCTGCTCCGGTTTCTGCCTGATAGCTTTTGTGTCGGATCAGCAAGGAATAATTTGTTGATCCGACTCAATTTCTCCTCTGTCCGATTGCTTATTCTTGGTTTACTCTGTACTTAATACACTGACCGCCGTTCTCTTACAGGTGTTAAGGAGTCCCCATGGCTAAGTATCAGAATTTACTGGTTGCTATAGACCCTAATCAGGATGACCAACCCGCCCTGCGCCGTGCCGTTTATCTGGTACAACGCAATGGTGGCCGCATCAAAGCTTTCCTGTCGATTTATGATTTCTCCTATGAGATGACCACGATGCTGTCGCCCGATGAGCGAACCAGCATGCGACAAAGCGTAATAAGCGAACGGGAAGAATGGATTAAAGAGCAGTGCCGTTATTATATCGAGGCAGGTATTTCGATTGACGTTAAAGTCGTCTGGCACAACAAACCTTTCGAAGCCATTATTCAGGAAATCATTGCCGGCAATCACGATTTGCTGCTGAAAATGGCGCATCAGCATGACCGGCTCGAATCTGTGATTTTCACCCCGACCGACTGGAATTTACTGCGTAAGTGTCCATGTCCGGTATGGATGGTGAAAGACCAACCCTGGCCGGAAGGCGGTAAAGCAGTCGTCGCCGTTAACCTCTCCAGCGAAGAGCCTTATCACGATCCGCTCAACATCAAACTTGTTAAAGAAACTATCGATCTGGCTTCTCACGTTAATCAGACCGAAGTCCACCTGGTGGGCGCGTACCCCGTCACGCCGATCAATATCGCCATCGAACTGCCTGACTTCGACCCAAGCGTCTACAACGATGCGATCCGCGGCCAGCATCTGATTGCAATGAAAGCGCTGCGTCAGAAATTCCAGCTGGACGAAAAATTCACCCACGTCGAAAAAGGCTTACCTGAAGAAGTCATTCCTGACCTGGCAGAACATTTACAAGCGGGTGTCGTGGTATTGGGTGCGATTGGCCGTACCGGGCTTTCTGCCGCATTTTTAGGAAATACAACGGAACAGGTGATCGACCATCTGAAATGCGATTTGCTGGCCATTAAGCCCGATGATTTCGAGTGCCCTATTACATCGGATGACGATGAAGAAGATGACGAAGAATAACGTCTGATCCCACAGGATGCAAAAAACAAAGGCCAGTCAACCGACTGGCCTTTTTCATTACTGATGGAGAATTACAGCGCGCGGAGGATTTTCTCTACGCTTTCTTTCGCGTCACCAAACAGCATTTGAGTGTTCTCTTTGAAGAACAGCGGGTTCTGTACGCCGGCATAACCGGTATTCATGGAGCGTTTGAATACGATAACGTTTTGCGCTTTCCACACTTCCAGCACCGGCATCCCGGCGATCGGGCTGCGCGGATCTTCCTGCGCGGCAGGGTTCACGGTGTCATTCGCACCGATAACCAGCACGACATCGGTATCGCTAAAGTCGTCGTTGATTTCGTCCATTTCCAGCACGATGTCATACGGCACTTTCGCTTCGGCCAGTAAAACGTTCATGTGGCCCGGTAAGCGCCCGGCAACCGGATGAATACCGAAACGAACCTTGATGCCTTTCGCGCGCAGTTTAGCCGTAATATCGTGAACCGGATATTGCGCCTGCGCCACCGCCATGCCGTAGCCCGGGGTGATGATCACAGAGCTGGCGTTTTTAAGCATTTCAGCCACTTCTTCCGCGCTCGCTTCATGATATTCGCCCATTTCCTCTGCATCACCGGTGGAAGAACCGTCGGTACCGAAACCACCTGCAATCACGCTGATGAACGAACGGTTCATTGCTTTACACATGATGTAAGACAGAATCGCACCTGAGGAACCGACCAGCGCACCAGTCACGATCAGCAGGTCGTTGCTGAGCATAAAGCCCGCCGCTGCCGCTGCCCAACCGGAATATGAGTTCAGCATGGACACCACAACCGGCATATCCGCACCACCGATGGAAGACACCAGGTGCCAGCCAAACGCCAAAGCAATCACGGTCATGATCAGCAGAGTAAAGCCCTGCAGGGCGACGCTGTCAGTGCGTACGAACGTCACCATCAGCAGGAAAGACACCACCAGCGCAGCCAGATTCAGTTTGTGACGATGTGGCAAAGCCAGCGGTTTAGAAGAAATAATCCCGCGCAATTTCCCGAACGCCACAATCGAACCGGTGAACGTGACAGCGCCAATGAAGATACCGAGGAAGACTTCGGTCAGATGGATGTTTTCCATCACACCTTCCATCGGCACTGCACCGTGATCCAGATAGCTGTTGAAGCCAACCAGCACCGCCGCCAGGCCCACAAAACTATGCAGGATCGCAACCAGTTCAGGCATTTCGGTCATTTCGACTTTACGCGCCAGATAAACACCAATCGCACCGCCGATCACCATCGCGACAATGATCCAGCCAACATTGCCGGAGTCAGGGCCAAGAATGGTCGCGATTAACGCAATCGCCATCCCGGTGACACCGAAAATATTACCCTGCTTGGATGTTTCATGTTTTGACAACCCGGCCAGGCTGCAAATAAACAGAATAGCGGCAACAATATATGCTGCTGTAACTAAACCCCCAGACATATATTCCCCTTAGTTCTTACGAAACATCTTCAGCATGCGCTGAGTGACGGTGAAACCGCCGAAAATATTGATACTTGCGATCAGTACGGCGACAAAGGAGAGGAAACTCACCCAGCCACCGTGGCCGATTTGCAGTACGGCTCCCACCACAATGATCCCTGAGATGGCGTTAGTCACTGACATCAGAGGAGTATGCAGCGCATGACTGACGTTCCAGACCACGTAATAGCCGACTACGCAGGAAAGCGCGAATACCGTGAAGTGGGACAGGAATTCTTTCGGGGCCACATTCGCCAGCCAGCCAAACAACACGATGGCAACGGCCATAATGATGTATTTAGTCCACGGCGATGCTGGTTTAGCCTCTGCTTTCGCAACAGGCTCAGCGGCTTTCGCAGCCTGTGGCTGCGCTGAAACCTGAATCGGTGGTGCCGGCCAGGTCACTTCGCCGGTTTTCACCACGGTCACACCACGCACAACGGTGTCTTCGAAATCTATTTCGATTTCACCGTTCTTTTCTTTGCACAGCAGTTTCAGCAGGTTAACCAGGTTAGTACCGTAAAGCTGAGATGATTGCGTCGGCAGGCGGCTTGGCAAATCGGTGTAACCAATAATTTTCACACCGTTTTCAGTGGTCGTGATTTTATCCGCGACGGTCAGCTCGCAGTTACCGCCAGTTTGCGCGGCCAGATCGACGATCACACTCCCCGGTTTCATCGAAGCGACCATTTCTTTAGTGATCAGCTTCGGTGCCGGGCGCCCTGGGATAAGCGCAGTGGTCACGATGATGTCGACTTCTTCGGCCTGAGCGGCAAACAGCGCCATTTCCGCTTTGATGAACGCTTCGGACATCACTTTCGCGTAGCCGTCACCGCTGCCCGCTTCTTCTTCGAAGTCCAGTTCCAGGAACTCAGCGCCCATGCTTTGCACCTGCTCTTTCACTTCAGGGCGGGTATCAAACGCACGAACGATAGCACCGAGGCTGCCGGCTGCACCGATGGCAGCGAGGCCAGCCACGCCGGCACCGATAATCATGACTTTTGCAGGTGGCACTTTACCTGCCGCAGTGATCTGCCCGGTAAAGAAACGACCAAATTCGTGTGCGGCTTCAACAATCGCACGATAACCGGCGATGTTTGCCATGGAGCTCAGGGCATCGAGAGATTGCGCGCGGGAAATACGTGGCACAGAATCCATTGCCATCGCCGTGACCTGCCGGTCAGCCAGTTTTTGGATCAGTTCCGGGTTTTGCGCAGGCCATATAAAGCTGACCAGCGTGGTTCCTGCCCGTAATTTATCGATTTCATCGTTTTCAGGTGCATTAACCTTTAAAACGATATCTGATTGCCAGACATCATCACTGCTGACAACCGACGCGCCAGCCTGCTCATAAGCAGAGTCTTCAAAGCTGGCTAACTTACCGGCACCTTGTTCGATAGCCACCGTAAAGCCGAGTTTCAGCAACTGTTCCACCGTTTTCGGCGTGGCTGCGACCCTGGCTTCATTGGTCAACCGCTCTCTTGGTACACCAATACGCATAGTATTCCCTTCACCCTTTTCATTGATGATTTGTGTCATCGACATAACAATTCAAGTACAAGCCTGTCGGTTAATATTCGTCACCGAACTGTGTTTTTTCAGGCTGGCTATAACCTACTGAATATCTAATCAATAATCTACGTATCACAGCGATAGTCAGGTAATTAATAATAAAAAAATTGATATAGCCCGCAAACCTGCTGCAAACGCTGAGAAACAGGCATTTAATCCACCTGATTACCGGATTTAAACCAGATCAATCACTCAGCCTTTTATTACAGTAACCCGCTCAGCGCGGGCATAAAAGTTAGAAAATAGTGAATAATTAACATTTATTTCACCACTTGGATTATTCAACAAACTTATATAAGTTATGGGCAGTAAAAAAAGTGATGTGTTATGTCGATAACGCTCGCATTATTGCCATAAATTGCTGAGACACTCGGCATTGTTACATGCAATAATCGGCCGCTAACCTGTTACACATCAAGAATTCAGCACGTTTCAACATTACTGCGCAAGGTGAAAGGATTTTTTATGAAGCTGACAAAAACGATCATCGCATCGGCCCTGTTTTCTGTTTCTGCGCTGTCTGCTGCACATGCCGCGCAGGAAATTAGCCCGCAGAAAGCAGCCGCCATCAAGCCTTTTGATCGCATTGTTATTACCGGGCGATTCAACACGCTGAGTGACGCGTCTGACGCCGTCTCCCGCCGTGCCGATACGCTGGGTGCAGATTATTTTTATATTCAAGATACCAACACCACTAACAATAGCGGGAACTGGCGCGTAGTTGCAGATATCTATAAAAAAGATGCGCCGGATGTGAGCAAAGATCCTAATTACCGTGTTATCAACGGTGTGGTTGAATTGCCTAAAGACGTGGCCTATGGCCTGGAGCCTTACGATACCGTCACGGTGAACGGTTTTTATCGCAGCCAGCCTGACGTCAATGATGCCATCACGCGTGCAGCGAAAGAAAAAGGGGCTTACTCCTTCTTCATCGTTCGCCAGATTGATGCCAACAGCGGTGGCAACCAGTACATTACGGCATTCATCTATAAGAAAGATGCGCCAAAACGTGTAGTACAGTCTGCGGATGCCATCCCTGCTGATTCTGACGCAGGTAGAGCCGCATTGGCTGCCGGTGGCGCAGAAGCGGCCAAGGTTGAAATCCCGGGCGTAGCTTCATCCAGCAGCCCAAGCCGTACCGTTGGCCGTTTCTTCGAAACCCAGTCATCAACCGGAGAGCGTTACAGCGTTACTGCAAATAACGGTGCGAAAATTCAGGAAGTGAATGACGTGACCGCCGCTCAGATGGTTCCGTTTGACTCCACCACTTTCACCGGCCACTTCAACAGCACAACGGACGTTTCGCAGGAAGTTGCGAACCGTGCGGCTGTGAAAGGTGCCAAGTTCTACCACATTACCCGCCAGTGGCAGAACAAGAGCGGTGGTAACCTGACCGTGAGTGCCGATTTCTTCAAATAATCAGGCCCCACAGACAGCAAAAAGGCAGCCCTTTGAGGCTGCCTTTTCTTTTTCAATGCTGCTGTTTAACATCCCCAGGTGCGTTCAAGCACATTCACCCAGTTCTTGTAGCAAATTTTCTCCAGCAGCGCCTGCCCGTAACCCGCTTCCCGCAACGCGTTCACCAGCACTGGCAGACCACGCACATCCTTCATGAAGGGTGCCATTGTTGCGCCGTCGAAGTCGGAGCCAAAACCCACGCCGTCTTCTCCCAGATGCTCCACCAGATAATCGACGTGGCGCACCATAATATCGGTGCCGGTATCGTCGCTTCTTTTACCGTCTTCCCGCAGGAACGGCACGGCAAAGTTCAGCCCGACAAAACCGTGACTTTCTTTGATGGCAGCAAGCTGGTTGTCGGTCAGATTTCGTGACTGCGGGCAAATGCTGAAAGCGTTGGAATGGCTGGCGACCAGCGGCGCATTGCTCAGCTTCGCCACGTCCCGGAAGCCTTTTTCATTCAGATGCGACAGGTCAACCATGATGCGTTTTTGATTACAGGCTTTTACCAGCCGTACGCCCGCCTCTGTCAGCCCGGGCCCGGTATCCGGCGAGGTTTGATATTTGAACGGCACGCCGTGGCCGAAGATATTCGGACGGCTCCAGACCGGCCCCAAAGATCGCAGCCCCATGCTGTACAACACGTCCAGATTATACAAATCCTCATCAATCGCCTCCGCTCCTTCAATATGCATAACCACAGCTAATGCATGGTTATCGATTGACTGACGAATTTCCTGTGCCGTACGGCAAATCTTCACCTTGCCCTGCGACTGCTCTTCAATTCTCAGCAGGAACGCCATCATGCCAAATGTGACATCGCGCGCAAAATCGAAAGAAGGTGTCGGGGAAAAATCAGGATGTTTTTGAGTACCTTCCAGCAAAAATCTGGTGTCCACCGAACGATCAGGCACGCTATTTGCTAGATCCACTCCCGGAGTGGGTACCCAGGCGGCGAAGAGCCCGCCGGCAAAGCCTGCTTCACGACAGCGCGGCAGGTCCAATTGTCCGCTGGCGGGTCCCTGAAGGAATGCCCGTTCAGGATCCTGACGATGTTCTGTCCAAAGTTGCAGCAAAACATCGTTATGTCCATCAAATACCGGCATTAATTCTTCAGTTCCGTGCGCTACGTTATTCATAAAAAAGGTCTACCTTTGATTAAGCATGACTAAGACAACGGAGATTTGTTCAGACAGGGTGCAGTAACCGCGTCACTTTGCACCAGCGATGAACAAAACACTACGCTTCACATTAGTTTTTTCGATACGAAACGTTGACGGGTGTAAAGCAACGGTTTTTTTATTTAAGCCAGTTGCACGGTCTTAAGTCAAGGGTTTACCACCGTAATGTTTAATTTTACTTTTATAAATCAACACGATGGGAGTTGTTATGGTTACCAGGCGTCAATTTGTTACCGGTTTTTCCGCAATACCTGTGCTGTCCTACCTGAAATTTGATGCGGTCTTTGCCGCCACGCCAGCTTCAATTCTGGTCATGGCCATCCAGCTCGACATCATTACCAGCCTTGATCCTCATGAAAGCTTCGAGTCCGTGGGCAGTGAAATTACCGGCAATATGTATCAGCAACTGGTGAAACCTAAACTGGCCTCCCCTGATGAAATTGAAGGTGACCTGGCCGTTTCATGGACGGCTTCCGATGATAAAAAAACCTTCACGTTCAAGCTGGATCCGAAAGCCAAATGGGCGGACGGTAAACCTGTGACCGCAGAAGATGCTGCATTTTCACTGCAACGCGTCGTTAAACTGGATAAAAGCCCGGCCTATATCATCAACCAGTTTGGTTACACTAAAGATAACGTTGATAGCCTGATTACCGCACCGGACGCCGAAACTCTGGTGATCAAAACCGCTGAACCGGCTTCAGAATCTTTCCTGCTGTATTGCCTGACCGCCAACGTCGGCAGCATCGTGCAAAAATCCGCCTGCCTGGCAAATCAGGCTGGTGATGATCTGGGTAACGCCTGGCTGAAGAAAAACAGCGCTGGCTCCGGTGCCTTCAAACTGCGCGACTGGAAAGTCAGCGAATCCGTCATTCTGGAAAGCAACAAAAACAACCCGCACGCAGGCAAAATTCAGCGCATCATCATGCGCCATATCGTTGACCCTTCAGCCCAACTGCTGATGTTGCAAAAAGGTGATATTGATATCGCACGTAACCTGACGACTGAACAATTGCGTCCGCTGATGAACGACAAAAACTTCACGCTGGTACGCAAAGGTATCGCCGGGACTTACATGCTCTCTGCCAACACAGCGCACCCTAACCTGGCGAAACCACAGGTCTGGCAGGCACTGAAATGGGCAGTGGATTACGAAAATATTCAGCAGCACATCGTGCCGCTGACGCATAAAATCCATCAGAGTTTCCTGCCTGAAGGTTTCCCGGCTGCGGTCAACACCATCATGTACAAACGTGATGTTGCCAAAGCCAAAGCGTTGCTGGCTGAAGCCGGTTTCCCGAACGGATTTGAAATCACGCTCGATCACTATTCTGCCTCTCCCTCTTCTGACATCGTGCAGGCATTGCAATCTAACCTCGCCGAAGTAGGAATCAAAGTGACGCTGCTCGCGGCAGAAAGCCGTCAGGTTCTGACAAAAATGCGCGCGCGTCAGCAGCAACTGGCACTGACCCAGTGGGGCGCTGACTATTTTGACCCGAACTCCAACGCCGAAGCCTTTTGCAGCAACCCGGATAACACCGACGCCGCGAAAAGCCGCACGCTGGCCTGGCGTTGCAGCTGGCAGGATAAATCAATTTCCGATCTCAGCACCAAAGCGCTGAAAGAATCTGACCCGGCCACCCGCATCAAACTGTATGAAGAGTTGCAGACGAAACATATGGAAAACAGCCCGTTTATCATCATGCTGCAACCGACCATGACCGCCGCCTGCCGTAACGTGATTTCCGGTGTGGTACTGACGGTAATGAGCACCAGCCCATACGAGAAGGTTGTTAAAGCGTGAGCAAGAGACTCAAAGGATTCCTGAGTACCTGCATCAGCGTTTGTCTTACTTTGTTTGGTCTGTCGGTAGTGACTTTCTTTATCGGTCGCGTCATGCCGACGGATCCGGTTCTGGCTGCGGTGGGCGACAATGCACCGCAGGCAGTCGTCGAACGGGTTCGTCATGAAATGGGGCTGGATCAGCCCCTCTGGTTGCAGTTCTTCCACTATCTCAGTCAGGTGTTTCACGGTGATTTAGGCCGGTCAGCCCTGACTTCCAATCTGGTCACGACCGATATCGCGCGTTTCTTCCCGGCCACGCTCGAACTGGCAACGGCGGCGATCATTATCGCCGCCATTATCGGCATTCCGCTCGGCGTATGGGCGGCAACGCGTCAGGGAAGCTGGATTGACCAAACCATCCGCGTGGTGTGTCTGGCCGGTCACTCGTTGCCGGTATTTGTGCTGGCCTTGCTCAGCCTGTTGATTTTTTACTCCGCGCTGGGCATTGCGCCGGGGCCGGGGCGTCAGGACATCATCTATCAGGACATGATCCCGCAGGTAACGGGTTTGCTCACGGTGGATTCCCTGCTGGCCGGTGATATGGGCGCGTTTTGGGATGCGCTGGCACACATGGTTCAGCCGGTTCTGATCCTGGCGTATTTCAGCATGGCTTACATCACGCGCATGACCCGCACCTTTATGCTTAATGCGTTGGGCGGCGAATATGTCATCACTGCCCGAGCTAAAGGTTTGTCGGCGCAACGCGTTATCTGGAAACACGCGTTTCCGACCGTGGGCGTACAGTTGATTACCGTTCTGGCCCTGACCTACGCCGGTTTGCTGGAAGGTGCCGTGGTGACAGAAAACGTCTTCTCCTGGCCGGGCCTCGGGCAATACCTCACCGTCTCACTGATGAATGCAGATATGAACCCGGTGATTGGCTCAACCTTGCTGATTGGTGCGATTTATGTGCTGCTCAACCTGCTGGCCGACCTTCTCTACCGACTATTGGATCCCCGCGTAAAATGAGCACTCTTCCCGTAACACCACAACCCCGCGCGGGCAGCCGTGCCTGGCTGCTTGCCGATACGCCACAGACGCGCACGCAAGCGGTGTGGGGGCGCAGATACCGTATCTGGCTTGGCTTGCGTAAAAATCCGCTGGCCGTCACGGGCCTGTTTACCGTGCTGATCGTCTTACTGATTTCCATTTGTGCCCCCTGGCTGACCAGCTATGACCCGGGCGCACAGGATCTGGCGCACCGTCTGGCGAAACCCTCGGCGCTGCACTGGCTGGGCACTGATGAACTGGGCCGCGACACGCTAAGCCGCATTTTATATGGCGGACGCATCACGCTGGGTATGGTGATTATTGTTGTGGCAATCGTCGCGCCACTCGGCCTGCTGATTGGCTGCGTCGCAGGCTATGCCGGTGGTCTGCTGGACCGCATCCTGATGCGTATCACTGATATTTTCCTGGCTTTCCCGCGCCTGATTCTGGCTCTGGCATTTGTTGCTGCCCTCAAACCCGGTATCGAAAGCGCCATTCTGGCCATCGCCCTCACCGCCTGGCCGCCATATGCCCGGCTGGCGCGCGCCGAAACCATGCAGGTGCGCGGCACAGATTACATAGCCGCCTGTCGCCTGACCGGCGCGACACCGGCGCGCATCGTGCTGAGACATATCATGCCGTTGTGTGTCCCGAGCCTGGTGGTGCGTATTACCCTCGACATGAGCTCCATCATTATCACCGCCGCCAGCCTGGGCTTTTTAGGCATGGGCGCACAACCACCGTCACCGGAATGGGGGGCGATGATCGCCACTGCGCGCCGTTTTCTGTTCAGTGAATGGTGGGTGCCGTTAATTCCGGCGATTGCTATTTTTGTGACGTCTCTGGCGTTCAACTTCCTCGGCGACGGGCTGCGCGACGTCCTCGATCCTAAGGAGAAATGATGCTGGTTGATATCAAAGATCTGCATATTACCTTCCAGACCAACAGCGGCAGTTTCGATGCCGTTCGCGGCGTTTCATTGTCCCTGGGCAAAGAGAAGTTTGGTATTGTCGGCGAAAGCGGCTCCGGAAAATCGCTCACGGCGCGTTGCCTGATGAACCTGCTGCCTTCAAGTGCAAAATGTCGCGCAGAAACGCTGTCTTTTGACGGTATTGATTTGCGTAACGCCAGCGAAAAACAGATGCGCCAGATACGCGGTAAGCGCGTCGGCTTTATCCTTCAGGATCCGAAATATTCGCTGAATCCGGTGATGCCGATTGGCAAACAGGTGGCCGAAGCTTGGCAGACGCACAAAGGCGGCTCGAAGAAGCAGGCGATGAACGCGGCCATTGAATTACTCGATCAGGTACGCATCCGTGAACCGCATAAAGTGGCAGAACGTTATGCGCACGAAGTCTCCGGGGGGATGGGCCAGCGCGTCATGATTGCCATGATGCTGGCGCCGGATCCGGAGCTGATGATTGCCGACGAACCGACCAGTGCGCTGGATGCCACCGTACAGGCGGAAATTCTGCGTTTGCTCGACGACCTGGTGTCCAGCCGGGGTATGGGGCTGATTCTCATCAGCCACGACCTGCCTCTGGTGTCCAAATTTTGTGACCGTGTTGCGGTAATGTACGCCGGACGTATCGTCGAAACCCTGCAGGCAGGCGATCTGCTGAAAGCGCAGCACCCTTATACGCGCGGGTTACTGGAATGTCTGCCGTCACTCAAGCATCCCCGTGACAGATTGCCGGTTCTGGTGCGTGACGAAGCATGGAAAATCTCATGACTACAGAAATCCCACTGCAATTAGATAACAGTAAAATCATCCTGAACAACCTGCGCATCGCTTTCGGCGATACGGAAGTGGTGAAAGGCGTCAGTTTTAGCGTGGCGCCGGGCGAATGCTTTGGCATTGTCGGGGAGAGTGGCTCGGGCAAATCCACCATTTTGCGCGCGCTGGCGGGTCTGAATCAGTCGTGGTCTGGCGAGATGGTGATTGGCGGCGAAGACCAGACGCCGGTGCGGCAAAAACGCTTTTTCCGCCGCGTGCAGATGGTGTTTCAGGATCCGTACGGCTCGCTGCACCCGCGCCAGACCATCGACCGCATTCTGAGTGAGCCATTGATTGTTCACGGTTTTCTGAATATCGAAAAGCGTATTACGGATGCGTTAAGCGAAGTTGGCCTTCCGCAGGCGGTACGCTTTCGTTTTCCTCATCAGCTTTCCGGCGGACAACGTCAGCGCGTCGCCATTGCGCGCGCAATGATTTCGGAACCGGAAATTTTACTGCTTGATGAACCGACCTCGGCCCTTGATGTTTCAGTTCAGGCGGAAATTCTGAACCTGCTGAGCGATTTGCGTGAGCGCCGGAAGCTGACTTATATCCTGGTCAGCCACAATCTGGCCGTCGTAACGCATCTTTGCACCAGCATTGGCGTGATGATCGGTGGTGAAATGGTCGAGTTGCTGAGCGCAGACGATTTACGGATGGGCAACGTCAGCCATCCACACACAGCAGAGTTACGATCGTTAAGTCTCAGTTTAGAGGAACCCGAATAACCGTTTCCGAACGAAAAAATTCCGGTTTCACGGGCAGTCTGGGCTGCCCTCTTAATTCACTGACAGACACATGGGAGACGCTGATGACATCTGCATTAGACTGGCAGGCGGCTGAAGCAACAGCAAAACGAATCACCGGCAACTGGGATAAACCCGGGGAACCGGGTGGCGCAATAACCCTTTTCGACAGTAAAACACTTCGCCATTACGCGACCGGCGGTCTGGCAAACCTGACCACCTCCGAACCTTTCAGTATCGATTCCGTAGTCCGCTACGCCTCTGTCACCAAACATATTTTTGCCACACTGGCGCTGCTGAAAAGTGATGCAGGCCTTTCGGTGAATGACAGGCTGGGGCAATACTTACCTCAGCTGAAAGCACCGATGTCGCAGGTCACTGTCGGGCAGGCGCTGGACATGACCGGCGGGTTGCCGGACGTACGGGAAACGCTCTCGCTGCTCGGGATTTCGGTTTATAACATCAGCGAAGCCGGTGCAATCATGGATTTTCTGGCACAGGACGGCGCGCTGAATTTCCCCGCGGGCACGGAGATTTCTTACAGCAACACCGGCTACCGGTTGGTTGAAGAAATCCTGAAACAAAAAGGGATTTTGTTTGAAGACCTGCTGCAAAAACACATCGCTCAGCCGCTGGATATCGCATTCCACGCACCTGAAACCTGGTTTGATATTGTCGCCAATCTGGTGCCGGGTTACTGGCAGGATACCTCGGGCTGGAAAACCGCCGTCGCAGGGTTACATCTTTCCGCCTCCGGCAGCCTGACCGGCAGTGTCCGTTCGCTTTCAGTCTGGCTACAGAGTTTACTCAGCGATACCGGCCCCGGCGCAGGTGTGCTGAAAGCCCTGACAGAACAGCGTTATCTGCATGACGATATTCCTTCGGCCTACGGGCTGGGCACCACATCCACGCAAATCGGCGAACACACGGTTTACGGCCACGGGGGTTCGCATGCCGGTTATAAAACCTATTTCCTGCTGCATCCTGAGCTGGACATCGGCGTAGCGCTGGTCTCCAACCGCGAAGATACCACCGCCTATACCCATGCGCTGGAAGTGATGTCTGCCTTGCTGGCCGCACCGCTCCCGGCGCGCAGCAGCGCGTTACCGGACGGGCTGTATTCCAGCGTGGCTGAACCTTACTGGCTGAAAGTCAGCAACGGCACCGCCAGCTATCTTGGATCGGCGGATAATCTTTATCAGGGTGCCGATGCCGGCGAAGCGATTACGCTTTCGGCGCATATGCCCATGCGTCTGCGCTGGGATGGCAAAGCGATTCAGGGCGAAATCGGCCATGCGCCGCGCTATTTCACGCCGGTAGAACCCAATGACTGCCTGAAAATGGTTCAGGGGCGCTGGTATCACCCGGAGTCAAACGCCGCATTTGATATCGAAGGCGAACAGCTCAAAATTGGCGTCGGCACCTTGCGCGCCTGCGGACAACTTACGTCACTGGGCGCGGGGCGTTTATTGGTCGAGCTTCCCGATGGCCCCTGGAAGAAAAACTTCTGCCTCTACTTCCAGGGTTACAGCGTAAAACTCATCTCCAACCGCAGCCGTGTGTTAAGTTTCCGTCGCGATGAATGTCGGAGCAATTGGCAACCGGTCAAATAACCTGAACACACCTTCTGCCAGATATCACTGAAAACGCCGCCGGACATTTGCCTGGCGGCGTTTTGTTTCAAAAGACTCCCCGTAGTGACATGTAAAATTGTGACACACATCTAATAAATTCTTCATTTACATAATCTAGGATGATGGTGATAACCTTTATATTTATGTGGTTTATTGCTATCCGATCCTAAAATAAAAACCGCTGGGCGGATCTATGCCCGGCAGGGAAACAATAATGAATCAATTTATTATTGCTGATTCACAGGCTTGTATTGGCTGTCGCGCCTGTGAAGTAGCCTGCGTCTTGTCTCATAATGAACAATGTTATCCCCCAAAAGAGATGTTCACCCCACGCATCCATGTCATCCGGCAGGACAATATTCAGAATGCGGTTCTTTGCCGGCATTGCGAAGATGCTCCGTGCTTACACGTCTGTCCGACGAATGCGCTTGTGCGCCGCAACGACAGCATCCAGTTGCTGGAAGAACGTTGTATTGGGTGTAAAACCTGCTCCGTGGCCTGTCCGTTTGGGGCCATCGACATGGTTCCGCATCAGCAACCCGATCCTTTAACCGGTTTCCCGGCCGCCGCCGTGGCACATAAATGTGACCTGTGTGAAGACCATCCGCTGGGGCAGGCCTGCGTCAGTGCCTGCCCGACGCAGGCACTTCATCTGGTTACTGACCTGGTGATTAAACAGAACAGGGCTGAAAAACAATACCGTGCGGCGATGGGGCATAACCCGCCGGCGGTGCGGATCAATAAATCAGAATCGGTGCTGTCAGCCGCGCTGAATCCGCCGCGTCTGGATGCGACGAAAACGCCGCTCGCTGAGCGTAAAACCACCTTCAACGAGATCTACGACCGCTTTACCCCCGTTCAGGTTGAACAGCAGGCAGGCCGCTGCCTTCATTGCAGCGACCAGCCCTTCTGCGCCTGGACCTGCCCGCTGCATAACGACATCCCCGAATTATTGTCACTGGCCAAACAAGGCCACATTCTCGAAGCCGCCGAACTTTCTCACCGGACCAGCAGCCTGCCTGAAGTGTGCGGCCGCGTATGCCCGCAGGACAGGCTCTGTGAAGGGGCTTGTACCTTTGACAGACAGGGTTCAGTGAGCATCGGCAACGTTGAGCGCTACATTACCGACATGGCGCTGGCGCAGGGCTGGAAACCCGATTTGTCTGACGTTGTTGCGCGTAATTATCGCGTAGCCGTCGTCGGTGCGGGGCCGGCAGGGTTAGGCTGTGCCGATGTGCTGGCCAGGCATGGCATAAAAGTGGTGGTTTTCGACCGTCATCCGGAAATCGGTGGTCTTCTGACGTTCGGCATTCCGGCATTCAAACTCGATAAAAACGTACTGGTCAGGCGGCGGGAAATTTTCTCAGGGATGGGTATCGAGTTCCGTCTGAATACAGAAATAGGCGTTGATATCACGGCAGAGCACCTGCTGGAAGAATTCGACGCCGTCTTCCTTGGCGTTGGTACCTATAAGGCGATGAAAGCGGGCCTGGCAAACGAAGACGCGCCGGGCGTTTACAGCGCCCTGCCTTTCCTGATTGCCAACGCTAAACATCTGATGAATCTGCCAGAACTGGAACATGAGCCGTATATCAGCATGGAAGGCAAACGCGTTGTTGTTCTCGGCGGCGGTGATACTGCAATGGATTGCCTGCGGACATCATTGCGCCAGAATGCAAAAAGCGTGACCTGTGCCTATCGCCGTGATGAAAAAAACATGCCCGGTTCGAAGAAAGAGGTGAAGAACTCACGCGAGGAAGGCGCTGAATTCATGTTTAATGTCCAGCCGGTCAGTATTGAGCTGGGCAGCAATGGCGAAGTTTGCGGTATCAGGCTGGTACGTACTGCGCTGGGTGAACCCGACGCCAGCGGACGCAGACGGCCAAAACCGATTGCAGGTTCTGAATTCCTGCTTGAGGCAGAGGCTATTATCATGGCATTTGGCTTCCAGCCGCACTCTATGCCATGGCTGAATCAGCTGGCGGTCAGGCGAGATGAACAGGGATTGTTGCACGCGCCGCATAACAGCCGCTTCCCTTACCAGACCAGCCATCCGCAGTTTTTTGCCGGGGGCGATGCCGTCCGGGGAGCCGATCTGGTCGTCACCGCCATGGCAGATGGTCGTCAGGCCGCCACCAGCATCATTGCTTCGCTTGATCTTCGCCCACCGGTCAGGTTCGCGCCCTCTTCCTTCCGGTAACCGGCAGGATCTTTTCAGGTACCGCACATCAAAGCCTTTCCTTCAGGAAGGCTTTTTTTGTTATGCAAATCACATTTTATTAATAAAAACGGATCAGGTGGTTCATAACAGCACAAAATGTTCACTCCTTATTTAATAAGGGCTCCAGGCCCGTTTTGCTCAGAATACCCTCACAAAAGTGCCTGAGATTTAGTTGCCTGCCGCAACCGTCACTTTTTCTACTTTGTTAATTGAATTAACATCCACGAAACAAAAATCTATAACCTTACCTTTCATCAGGTATCAATAAAGGCGTCAGCGCGTACCGCCTAACGGGGTTATTGGTTTTAAATATTATTCATTTAAAACAGTTTATTAAAAATATTTCCGGCGATTTCGCCACTGCTATAAGGGATGAGTCTATGTCTGTAAAAAAACACACTGCTAAAACACTACTTTGTGTCACCTCTCTGCTTTTTTCTGTCACATCTGCCTTCGCCGCAGAGCACCCGCAGCTCGATAATGCTCAGGCCGCCAAAGTGATTGACAGCGTAAAATCCTCGCTAGCCGAACAACACAGCACCGGATGCGTCGCCGTTGTTGATGCATCTGGTTCATTACTGGCATTCCAGCGTTTCGATGATTCCCCGGCAGGTTGCGTTGATGCTTCCATCGGCAAAGCACGCACCTCTGCCTTGTACCACGCGCCGTCTCTGAAATTCATGCAGCGTCTGGCCGGCGGCGAAACTACCGTGCTGGCGATCCCACACGCAGTACCGCTGGGTGGCGGTTTCCCGCTAACGCTCAACGGTGAAGTCGTCGGCGCAGTGGGTGTCAGTACGCCGAAGCAGGACATCGATAATCAGTCTTCTGAAAAAGCGGCCAGCGTTCTGAAATAAACCAGAACGTACGTACTCACGGTTAACTGATGGTCACGCCCGTGGCCGTTTATACGGAACATCACTCAATGATTAATCTCTCACGTCGCCGGATGGTTATCGGCACTGCGAGCGTACTGGCTGCCGGGATTTCCAGCCAGATGCTTGGCGGTGGCGTATTTGCCACGCTGGCCCATGCCGCGCCGCCACTGGCTTCGGCAATCACCATGCCAGACAGTTTTATGACACTGTCAAAACAACTCACTGCGACAGATAACCTGGAACCTCATCTCGGTCAGGCGCTGTACAGCTGGCTGCATGATAAACAACTCGATACCCGCCTTGATGCCCTGTCCGCGCTGCTTTCTGCGCATGACGGCGTGGTCGGCGACAACCTGCATCAGTTGCTGACGCAACAACCGGCAGAGCTGGCCCAGCTTTATCAGCAACTGGTCAGCGGCTGGTATCTCGGCGTAGTCGGCCAGCCTGGCAGCCAGAAATGTATCGGATTCGAAAATATCGTCAGCTATCAGCTGCTGAAAAATAACCTGCTGCCGCCAAGCTACGCGCCGGGCGAGCCGAATTTCTGGGTCAACAAACCTGCCACCACGCAACAAAACTTACCGGAGGTCACTCATGGCTGATGCGCTGAATGCTGACGTCGTCGTCATTGGTGCCGGTATCGCCGGTTCTCTCGCTGCGCTGAAAATGGTGAAAGCCGGTGTTTCCGTGCTGATGCTGGATTCCGGCCCGGTGATCAAACGTGACGAAGCGGTCGAACTCTTTCGCCAGTCGCCGCTGAAAGGCGATTTTACCGAACCCTATCCGCCAAAACCCTGGGCGCCACAACCGAAATTCCAGCCAAAAGATAACAACTATCTGATTCAGAATGGCCCGGATTTGTATGCAGCGCAGTACCTGCGAGGCGTCGGTGGCACCACATGGCACTGGGCAGGACAGGCATTCCGTTTATTGCCAAACGACATGAAAATCAAAACGTTGTACGGCATCGGGCGCGACTGGCCGATCAGTTATGAAGATCTGGAGCCGTATTACACCGAAGCCGAAATTCAGATGGGCGTTTCCGGTGACGATGCACTGGATTCCCCGCGTTCGCAGCCGTATCCTCTGCCGGGCATTCCGCTGCCTTACGGCTTTGACCGCATCAGCAAGCGTATTGCCAAACTCGGGTACGTGCTGGGCATCGGTCCGCAGGCGCGCAACAGTATTCCTTACGATGGTCGCCCTGCCTGCTGCGGCAACAATAACTGCATGCCGGTCTGCCCGATTGATGCGCAATACCACGGCGGTATTTCCGCCCGTAAAGCCATCGAAGCCGGTGTCCGCGTGATTGCCAATGCCGTGGTGTACAAAATAGAAGCCAGCGACAGCGGCGAAATTGTTGCCGTGCATTATCTGGACGCCGACAAAGTCACCCACAAAGTCACCGGTAAGCGTTTCGTACTGACCGCCAACGGTATCGAAAGCCCGAAACTGCTGCTGATGTCCACCAGTGATAAATACCCGGACGGCATCGCCAACAGCTCTGGCATGGTTGGCCGTAACCTGATGGATCACCCCGGCACGTCGGTTGAATTCTATGCCGATGAACCGGTCTATTTCGGGCGTGGCCCGATGCGTCCGGGCAGTATCAACAACCTGCGCGACGGTGAATTCCGCAGCGACCGTTCCGCGCTGCGTATCGACGTCGCCAATACCTCGCCGGTGCGTTATCTCACAGAACGGTTAGTGCGCCAGGGGTATTACGGCAAAGCGCTGAACGACAAACTGGCGTTCCAGTCCGAGCGTTTTATCCAGCTGAAATGCCTGCTGGAAATGCTGCCGGAGCCGGAAAACCGCGTGGTGCTCAGCAAAACCGAGAAAGACGAATGGGGAATTCCGCGTCTGGAAGTCCACTACAAATTCCCGGAATACGTGCATCGCGGCTATGACCAGTCAATGCTCGATTTTCAGAAGATCGTCAAAGAGATGGGCGGCACTGAAGTGGTGTACAGCAAGCGTGGCGTTTACGACAACAACCAGCACATCACCGGCACCATGATTATGGGCAGTGATCCGAAGGATTCCGTGGTGGATGGTAACTGTCGTACGCATGACCACCCGAACCTGTTCATTGCCGGCACCGGCATTATGCCGTCGGCCTCCACGGTGAACTCCACGCTGTCCGGTACAGCACTGGCATTACGCATGGCAGACGCGGTGCTGAAAAGCCTGGCCTGATTGATTTTCTGAGGACTGAGCAATGAAAATGAAATTCATGCTGGCAATGCTGCCGTTAGTGGCGGCGACCAGCGCCTGGGCGGACGACGCGACAGGTAATGCTGAACTGATTAAACGCGGCGAATATCTGGCGACTGCCGGTGACTGTACCGCCTGCCATACGGCCCCCGGTGCCGACAAAACCGCGAAATTTGGCGGCGGCTATCCGCTGGCCTCACCTTTCGGGGTGATTTACGGCACCAATATTTCTTCGGATAAAGAGTTTGGGATCGGCAACTGGACAGACGACGAGTTCGTGCGTGCCGTGCGTGAAGGTGTGGGCAAAGACGGACAGCAGCTTTATCCGGCGATGCCGTATGACTCTTTCACTAAAATGAAACGCGATGACGTGCTGGCCGTGAAAGCCTATCTGATGTCGCTGCCTGCGGTGCATTCCGCCGGGCCGCAAACCGATTTGTCTTTCCCGTTCAACCAGCGCTGGGGCATGCGCGTGTGGAAGATGTTTAACTTCGACAAAGGCGAGCTGAAAAACGACCCGTCCAAATCTGCGGACTGGAATCGTGGCGCGTATCTGGTGGAAGCGCTCGAGCATTGCGGCACCTGCCACACACCACGCACGCTGACCATGGGCATGGACACCGATAAAGCGTTTTCCGGTGGCGATTTAGGATCCTGGGTGGCGTTTAATATCACTCCGGACAAAAATGCCGGGATCGGCACCTGGTCGCAACAGGAACTGGTGACTTACCTGAAAACCGGTTTTGTGGCCGGGAAAGCGTCGGCCTCCGGTGCGATGGGCGAAGCCATCGAGCATAGCCTGCAACACCTTTCGGACAGTGACCTGAATGCTATCGCGACCTATATCCGTTCAGTTCCTGCTATCGGTGACGACAAACAGACCAAACCGCGTGATGCCTGGGGCCAGCAGAATCAGGATGTTTATCCTCTGCGCGCCGAAGGGCAAACGGTGAATCAATCCGCCGCCGCGCTGTTTAATGCCAGTTGTGCAGCCTGTCACGGGAAAGGCGGTGCGGGCAGCGGTGAAGGATTCCACGCGTATCCGTCGCTGTTCAGCCACACCAGCACCGGTTCTTACGACAGCCGTAATCAGGTTTCGGTGATCCTCAACGGCGTGCAGCGCCATATGGATAAAGGCGAAATCATGATGCCTTCGTTTGCTAACCAGCTGAATGATGAGCAAATTGCCACGCTGAGCAATTATGTCAGCACGCAGTTTGGTAATCCGGCGGGGGCAACGGTGACGGCGAAAGATGTGGCGAAGATGCGTAAAGACGCGGATCTGACCTATCCGCCTAAAATTGAAGAAGGCACGCAGAAATAGCGACCCGCTTTCAGTTCGAAAAAAGTAAGTCAGGAGCCGAAAGGCTCCTTTTACATTCGGTGCGTGTGGCTTTTATTTCCCAAAGCGGCCAGCGTCAGGATAGAACTGCCCACGACACAGTTTTTCCCTTTCCGTTTTGCCTCATACAGTGAAAGGTCTGCCAGTTTGAGCGACTTGCGGATAATCATTCCCGGTAAATACAGCGACACACCCAGTGACACTGTCACTCTCAGTTCGCGACCGTCTTCAAGATTAATCACGCAATCCTCGACTTCCTTACGGATACGTTCCGCAATCGCCAGCAAAGTTTCGGGATCATAGGCTGACGTCATCACCAGAAATTCCTCACCACCGTAACGGCCGGCAAAATCTTCGTTGCGCGTGAGATGGCGTAATAAACGTCCTACTTCAATTAATACACGATCGCCGACCAGGTGACCGAGTGTGTCATTCACCCGTTTGAAGTTATCAATATCCAGCAAAATGAGCCCGCAGGCTTCTCGCTGGATCTGCCGCTGTGCCAGCCAGTAATCCAGGCTTGCGCGGTTATTAATTTGCGTCAGTTCATCCGTCGCGGCCTTCACGCGGATCGTGAAGACTTTATTCATGTAGATTTCTTTATAATTTAACGCGTGATAACAGAGGATCATGCAGCAGGCGGCAATCGCCTGATAGAAAATCAGCTCGGTCCACGGCACCTGAATACCATGAATGCCGGAGACCAGCGCCAGACGAAAAATACCGACCAGCACGATCGTAATATACAGTTCACGATGTTTACGCCTGCGCCAGACGCGAAATAAAAATAGCGTGCCAAGAATAATGGCGATAAACAGATTATTCAGGGTAAACATGCCGCTGAAGAAAAATGCGACCACGAAACTGCACAGCCCGCTGAGCCAGCCGCCGAAAAAGGTCACTAAAATCATGGGCAACATTTCAAAACTGAACGAGAGGTTTTCGTTCAGCACCAGCTGATTGCCGCGCAGGTATAATGCCGTTATCCCTGCCACCAGGCCAAAGGCCAGCCGCTTCCAGTGTGAGCCTTTAAAAGTAAAGGGTTCGCTGCGGCTCAGCACAAAAAAACTGATTGAAAGCGTGGCGTATGTAACGCAAATATCCGCATACAAACTTCCCAGTGACAATATATCCGGCATATATAACGGCGTCCCCTTACGCTTTCCCTATCCGATTTTCGGGCATTAACTTAAATATAGATGATGAATGCCTTCGTCGTGTCCGTCTGTGAAATAACTGGCGGCATATCACATTGCCAGCAATTACACTCATACAGAACCTGCACACGGCTGCATTAATTTGCTTTGATTTATGTCTAGGCAAGTTCAGCGCAACCGGCGTAGGCTACATTTTTCCGGTGATGGAAGACCGGGTTCTTATTCAATATTTTCTCCAGGTGGTTTACGCCCTATGAATACCTCAGGAAGACGCCATGTCAGGCTATTCAGCGCCCTGACAGACGCCTGTTTTCGTGAAAAGTATACCCTTCAGCTCTTACTTAAAGATGCCATTGCCGGCGTCACCGTGGGGATTATTGCCATTCCGCTGGCGATGGCACTGGCGATCGGCAGCGGCGTTCCACCCCAGTACGGGCTGTATACCTCAGCAATTGCCGGTATTGTGATTGCCATTTTCGGGGGTTCGCGTTTCAGCGTTTCCGGCCCTACCGCTGCGTTTGTCGTCATTCTTTACCCGGTTTCGCAGCAGTTCGGCTTGTCGGGCTTATTGCTGGCGACGCTGATGTCCGGCTTTATTCTGCTGCTGATGGGGCTGGCACGCTTTGGCCGGTTAATCGAATATATTCCGCTGCCGGTAACGCTTGGCTTTACGTCGGGCATTGCGATTACCATCGGAACGATGCAGTTCAAGGACTTCTTTGGCCTGACGATGGCGTCAGTTCCGGAACATTATCTGAGTAAAGTCGCCGCGCTGGTGATGGCACTGCCGACGCTGGATATTGGCGATGCCGCGATTGGTATTGTCACGCTGGGCATGCTGATTTTGTGGCCGAAATTCGGGCTGCGCGTGCCCGGCCATCTGCCTGCATTACTGGCCGGTTGCGCCGTGATGGCGATTTTTATGCAGGCCGGGCATCCGGTTGCTACCATCGGTTCACGTTTTCACTTCCTGTTGCCGGACGGCACACAGGGCAACGGCATTCCGCCCATTCTGCCGCAATTTGCGCTGCCGTGGGCACAGCATGACGGCAGCGGCCTGAGCTGGTCGCGGGTTCAGGCTTTGCTGCCTGCCGCATTTTCCATGGCGATGCTGGGTGCGATTGAATCCCTTCTCTGCGCGGTGGTGCTCGATGGCATGACCGGTAAAAAACACCACTCGGACAATGAGCTGATCGGTCAGGGTATTGGCAATATGGTCAGCCCGTTCTTTGGAGGGATTACCGCCACAGCGGCCATTGCACGATCGGCGGCGAACGTACGTGCCGGTGCGACATCGCCGGTTTCCGCTATTATTCACTCGCTTCTGGTGATCCTCGCCCTGCTCATTCTGGCCCCGCTGCTTTCATGGCTTCCTCTGGCGGCCATGGCGGCGTTGCTGCTGATGGTGGCGTGGAATATGAGCGAAGCGCATAAAGTCGTGGATTTACTGCGCCGCGCACCGAAAGACGACATTCTGGTGATGCTGAACTGCATGAGCCTGACGGTATTGTTCGATATGGTGATTGCGATTACCGCCGGGATTGTGATGGCTTCGCTACTGTTTATGCGCCGTATCGCGCGGCTGACGCGGCTGACCGAAGTGGCCGCCGACGTGCCGGAAAATACGCTGATCCTGCGCGTCAACGGGCCGTTATTCTTTGCCGCCGCAGAACGCATCTTCAGCGAGCTTCAGGCGCGTGCCGGGGGCAAAAAAGTGATTATCCTGCTTTGGGATAGGGTTGCTGTTCTTGATGCCGGCGGCGTTAACGCCTTGCGCAATTTCATTGACGCTCTGCCGGAAAATACGGAACTGCGCATTGCAGAAATCCCCTTCCAGCCGCTGAAAACGCTGGCGCGCGCCAGAATGCAGCCGGTCGAAGGCCGCCTGAGCTTCCACGGGAGTCTGGCGGAGGCGCTGTAAGTCTTCAAAACATCTGTTTCAGAAACAACAAAGGCGACCCGAGGGTCGCCTTTTTACTGGCAGTCAGACAGCCATTATTTACTGGTATCAAGCGCCGGGAAGCTTTTCACCAGATCGTCGATGGCTTTCATCTGAACCAGGAATGGCTCAAGTTTATCCAGTGGCAACGCTGACGGGCCGTCGCATTTCGCGTGAGCCGGGTCTTCGTGTGCTTCGATGAACAGGCCAGCGATACCCACCGCCATACCTGCACGCGCCAGTTCAGCAACCTGTGCACGACGGCCACCGGATGCTGCGCCGAACGGGTCGCGGGTTTGCAGTGCATGAGTCACGTCGAAGATGACCGGGTGTCCGCCGGTTGCGTTAATCATCACGTTCATGCCCAGCATGTCGACAACCAGATTGTCATAGCCGAAGTTGCTGCCGCGGTCACACAGAATAACCTGATCGTTGCCGCCTTCTTTGAATTTGTCCACGATGTTACCCATCTGGCCCGGGCTCACAAACTGAGGCTTTTTCACGTTGATCACGGCACCGGTTTTCGCCATAGCTTCAACCAGATCGGTCTGACGTGCCAGGAACGCAGGCAACTGAATGACATCGACCACTTCCGCAACCGGCTGTGCCTGCCAGGATTCGTGAACGTCGGTGATGATTTTCACACCGAAGGTTTTCTTCAGTTCCTGGAAGATTTTCATGCCTTCATCCAGACCCGGACCCCGGTAGGAATGAATTGATGAGCGGTTGGCTTTATCAAAAGACGCTTTGAACACGTAAGGAATACCGAGTTTCTGAGTCACGGTGACGTAATGTTCACATACACGCATCGCCATATCACGCGATTCGAGTACGTTCATCCCACCGAACAACACAAACGGCAGATCGTTGGCGACTTTGATGTCCTGAATGCTAACCATTTTATGTTTCATGCTTTGGCCTTTTTAGTGATAAATCTTTCATCTGATAACGCGCTGACAGACAGTTTCATTCACACGATTCAGATGCAATGTAAGGTAGATATCAATTAATGCAATGTGACTTGTTTGTGCTCAATCGCGTGGATCTGCACCTTAATCACTTCTGAAATCGGATCTTCCGGGCACTGTTCAACAAAATAGTTGAGGTCAGAGATCGCCACATGATCGCATTCCAGCTGAGCATAAATCAGCCCGCGGTCACGGATTTCATACGGATCTTCCGGATCAAATTGTAAAACCGTTTCACTGGCACGCAGCGCCAGCTCAAATTGTTTTTCTTCCATCAGAGCGGCTTTCAGGGTATCGAGCATTTTGCGAACGATCAGCGTGTTTTCCGCTTCGTCCAGGTCGTCATCTTCAATTTCGGCTGAGACACCCAGGTTACCTTTAAGCCAGACGTTGAGCATGTGCTCATTCAGCGTATCGCCGTTGATAGGATTAAGCAGCCACATTTCTTCGTCGAGCCAGTCAGCACGAAGGATAAGTTGCGTAGGGAAGATAACCGGCATCAACGGTAAATCGAGCTCATGCGCAATATGCAGGAAAATAACGCCCAACGAAACCGGCGTGCCCTGACGTGATGAGAGGACTTTGTCTATCCAGATAGCATCAGACAGGCGGTATACACCGCCTGCGCCGCCAAAACCCCAGGTGCGATAAAACAGTTCAATCAACACTTCGAGCTGCTGATCCTGATCAAGATCCTCAGGAACGACACGGCGCGCTTCATCGACCAGCGATTGCAACTGATGGCGAACCTCATCCGCATTGAAATCAAAACGCACGGACTCCGTTACTTTGATCACCCCGGTACTGAGCCGGGCGGTGTTAAATTCAAAATCAGCAAGGGTACTCATAGTTATCCCATTAGCAGCGGTATTTTCGTCATCGCCAGTTTAAGAACCAGATACAGGCAAGCGATGGCCAGGATAAAGGCCAGCCAGCGGGTATTCTGGCTGATTGGTCGCTTGCTCAGGGCTACAAAACCCAGCGCGATATAGATAATAACGCCAAAAATCTTTTCGGTCAGCCAGGTTCCCTGTGGGCTGAACGGATAAAAGTGTGTGATGAAGATAAGCGAAATACCGCTTAATAACAGCAAGGTATCCACGATATGTGGAACTATCTTCACCCAGCGTTTCTGCATCATAGCAGAACCCGCCCATTTCCAAAAAAATCGTAAAACAAACAGTACAATACTCAGGGTGATAGTGACCACATGCAGATGCTTAATCCAGACATATGCCATTGCCCGTTTCCTTTATAATTTATGCACTCAGAAATTAATTATCTTCGACAGAGGCTTATTTTTATTCAGATTTCCATTGCCCGAGGCTGACGCGATCGTTATTCCCATAATCTTTAACGGTCGCAACCTGCTGATAACCGGCATCGCGCAATAATGTTTGCACCTCTGCGGCCTGCTGCCAGCCATGTTCGAGCAAAAGCCAGCCGCTTTCCTGAAGATACGCGGGTGCTGTCGCAATAATATGAGCCAGATCAGCCAGACCGGCATTTTGTGCAACCAGTGCACTGGCAGGCTCAAAACGCACATCGCCCTGTGCAAGGTGCGGATCGGCGGCATCAATATAGGGTGGATTACTGACAATCAGCGCGAAAGTTTCACCGGTGACCGGCGAAAACCAGCTGCCCTGTAAAAAACGCACATTACCGATGTTCAGTTTTTGCGCGTTGTGTTTTGCCAGCGTGACGGCGTCGGGTTGCAAATCTATTCCGGTCAGTTGACAGTCAGGCCGCTCACTCGCCAGCGCTAAAGCAATCGCGCCCGTTCCGGTGCCCAAATCGAGCACACTCACCGGCTCTGAAGGCAAACGGGCAAGCGCCTGTTCAACCAGGCATTCGGTATCAGGCCGGGGAATTAGTGTGGCGGGAGAAACAGATAACGGTAACGACCAGAATTCGCGTTCACCGGTCAGATAAGCAACGGGTTCACCCTGCTCTCGTCGCGCCAGCAGGGTTTCCAGTTGTTGAAGCTGAGTGGCCGTCAGCGGTGTTTCGCCAAAAGCCATAATGTAGGTTCTTGCCCGGCCAGTCACAAAGCCGAGCAGTATTTCAGCGTCACGCTTCGGGCTTTCACCCGCAGCCAGACGGCGGGTGGCATCACGCAGCCAATGCTGAAAATCCATTAGTCCTGCTCAGAAAGTGCTGCGAGCTGATCGGCCTGATATTCCTGCACAATCGGCTGGATCAGCGAGTCGAGTTTGCCTTCCATCACTTCATCCAGACGGTAAATTGTCAGGTTGATGCGGTGATCGGTTACGCGGCCCTGCGGGAAGTTATAGGTACGGTTACGGTCCGAACGGTCGCCGCTGCCCAGCAGGTTACGGCGCGTAGACGCTTCTTCCGCCTGACGTTTCGCCACTTCTGCCGCCCGGATACGCGCGCCGAGCACGGACATCGCCTTGGCTTTGTTTTTGTGCTGAGAACGTTCGTCCTGGCACTCCACCACGATACCGGTCGGAATATGGGTAATACGGATGGCGGAATCGGTGGTGTTAACGTGCTGACCGCCCGCGCCGGAAGAGCGGAACGTATCAATGCGCAGGTCACCGGCGTTGATTTCCGGCAATTCAGCTTCCGGAATTTCCGGCATTACGGCAACGGTACAGGCTGACGTATGAATACGCCCCTGAGATTCGGTTTCCGGTACACGCTGGACGCGGTGACCGCCCGATTCAAATTTGAACTGGCCATATGCGCCCTCACCGATGACTTTCGCAATGACTTCTTTATAGCCGCCGTGCTCACCCTCGTTGGCGCTGATGATTTCCACACGCCAGCGACGCGATTCTGCGTAGCGGCTGTACATACGGAATAAATCACCGGCAAAAATCGCTGCTTCATCACCGCCGGTTCCTGCACGAATTTCAAGGAAACAACCGCGCTCATCGTCAGGGTCTTTCGGCAGTAACAGAAGCTGTAATTTTTGTTCGAGATCTTCGATGGTGGCTTTGCAGTCTTTGATTTCGTCCTGCGCCATTTCGCGCATCTCAGGGTCATCAAGCATCATCTCAGCAGTTTCTAAATCTTCCTGCGCCTGACGCCAGGCCAGAAAACATTCGGAAACGGAAGTCAGCTGAGAATATTCGCGGGAAAGACTGCGGAATTTATCCTGATCGGCAATGACGCTGGCATCGCCGAGCATCGCCTGCACTTCTTCGTGGCGCTCTTGTAACGCTTCCAGTTTGGCAACAATAGAAGGCTTCATGCGTGGTGTTTAACCCTGTGAGAAAAGGAGAACTATTGCTGATCCAGCCCGAGGCTGTCGCGTAAAATTTGCAAACGCTCCACATCACCGTCGCTGGCTGCCTGTTGCAGGGAACGGGTTGGCGCGTGAATAAGGCGGTTGGTCAATTTGTGGGCTAATTCCTGGATCACCGCTTCGACGTCAGCGCCCTGCGCAATGGCGGCTAAGGCTTTTGCTTGTGCGTCGGCGCGAATAATATCAGCACGCGAGCGATAATCACGAATAATTTCAACGGCTCCCTGCGAACGCAGCCAGGCCATAAAGTTTGAGCTCTCCTGCTCAACGATCGTTTCAGCCTGGACGGCAGCCGCTTTGCGTTGTGCAAGGTTATTTTGAATAATGCTGTGCAGGTCATCAACGCTGTATAAGTACGCGTTAGCAAGCTTACCAACTTCCGGTTCGATATCCCGCGGAACGGCGATATCCACCATCAGCATCGGTTGGTTGCGGCGGGCTTTTAACGCACGCTCAACCATCCCTTTACCAATAATTGGCAGCGGGCTGGCGGTAGAACTGATAATAATGTCGGCTTCTGCCAGGCGGGAATCGATATCCTGCAAGCTGATCACTTCCGCATTCACTTCCGTCGCCAGCACCTGCGCACGTTCACGGGTGCGGTTAGCAATCATCATATGACGGACATTGTGCTGATGCAGATGACGCGCCACCAGTTCGATGGTTTCACCCGCACCGACCAGCAACACATTCACATCAGAAAGGGATTCGAAAATCTGGCGCGCCAGAGTACAGGCAGCGAAAGCCACAGAAACGGCACTTGCGCCGATATCGGTTTCCGTGCGGACACGCTTGGCAACAGAGAAAGATTTTTGGAACAGACGCTCCAGCTCACCGGAAACCGCCTGACCATTTTGCGATTCCGCAAAGGCTTTTTTTACCTGCCCCAGGATCTGCGGTTCGCCCAGCACCAGCGAATCCAGCCCGCTCGCCACGCGCATCAGATGGCTGACGGCGTCATTATCGTGGTGCCAGTACAAGCTTTTACGGACTTCATCTTCACTGAGATGATGATAATCGCATAACCACTTAACCAGCTGTTCTTGCAGGTTTTCCTGTTGTTCGACGCTCAGGTAGAGCTCCGTCCGGTTACAGGTGGACAACACGACACCGCCCTGCACCAGCGGTTGCTGGAGCAGACTGGAGAGCGCCTGATTAAGAGTCTCGGGTGAAAAAGTTACCCGTTCACGCAGAGACACCGGGGCAGTTTTGTGGTTGATACCTAATGCAAGCAGGGTCATATGGGAAGCGATTATCGACTTATACTTTATAATAGTATGGGTTTACGTCTGCTGCGCATTCTACAAGATGCGCGAGATCAATAAAAGGCATACAGCATCTAACGTTAAATCCATTTACAAATCAGCATTGTCTCAAAACACTTTCATAGCCGATCATCTGTATCGGGTGACGATCACCCGATGCTCCGGCTGTGCTAGACTGATGCACGCCATATTTGCCCTGGCACCTCATTTCGCCAAAGCACAAAGGATTTACTCTGTTATGCCAATGCGTAAAACACATTTTGTTCGCCTTCTTCCTCTTGCGAGCTTAGTCCTTGCCGCATGTTCTGTTAATGCACCGAAAGGCCCGGCGACCAGCCCGACATCTCCGCAATGGCGTGAACACGAAGCGCAGGTCAAACAACTCGAGCATTATCAGACCCGTGGCTCATTTGCCTATCTGTCAGATAAACAGAAAGTCTACGCCCGCTTCTTCTGGCAGCAATATTCCCCCGACAGCTACCGTTTATTGCTGACCAATCCGTTGGGCAGCACCGAAATGGAGCTGAAAGTACAAAGCGGTATTGCGCAGCTCACGAATAATGAAGGTAAGCATTACACCAGTAATAATCCGGATGACATGATTCAGAAACTGACCGGGATGTCCATTCCGCTGGCGAATCTGCGCCTGTGGATGCTTGGCCTGCCGGGAGATGGCACTGATTTCACCCTCGACAGCCAGTATCGCCTGTCGCAGGTTAACTTTACGCAAAATGGCAAGCCCGGCACCGTGGTCTACCAGAGCTATGACGCTGATGCTAAACCTTCCCTGCCGCAACGTCTGGAAATGACGCAAGGCGAGCAGCGTATCAAACTGAAAATGGATAACTGGACGTTAAACTGAGATGACACAGCAATTGTGGCCTTCTCCGGCTAAACTCAATTTGTTCCTTTATATCACCGGGCAGCGGCCCAACGGCTACCATGATTTACAGACGCTGTTTCAGTTTGTTGATTACGGTGACAGCCTGGGTTTTAACATACGTGATGATGGCGCTATCGTTCTGACCACGCCGGTTGAGGGCGTGGCGGATGAAGATAATCTGGTGGTGCGAGCAGCACGGCTTTTGCAACAGCATGCGAAAAGCACATCAGGCGCGGATATTTCTTTGCAAAAACAGATCCCGATGGGCGGCGGCCTCGGCGGCGGTTCATCTAATGCGGCGACAACGCTGGTCGCCCTGAACACGCTGTGGAACTGCGGGCTGGCGGACACGGAACTGGCCGCGCTGGGGATCACGCTGGGTGCAGATGTGCCCGTCTTTGTGATGGGGCATGCGGCTTTTGCCGAAGGCATCGGTGAGATCCTGCAACCGGTTGAGCCGCAGGAAAAATGGTTTCTGATCGCACATCCCGGTGTCAGCATTCCGACGCCGGCAATTTTTGGCGATCCGGATCTGACCAGAAATACACCAAAACGCCCTGTTAATGTGCTTTTGAACACGCCTTACGCAAATGATTGCGAACCGATTGCGAGAAAACGTTTTTACGAGGTTGAACAGCTACTTTCTTGGCTGTTAGAATACGCGCCGTCGCGACTGACCGGGACAGGTGCTTGTGTGTTTGCAGAATTCGACACGCAATCTGCCGCCCGCCAGGTTTTAGACAAAGCGCCATCGTGGATCCGGGGCTTTGTTGCGCGAGGTGTAAACGTTTCTCCGTTGCATCGTTTTCGTGAAGCCTGGTTGAGAACTGCGGGCAAAGCGTAGAGAGTCACAGCCGTTTTGTGTCTGTTCTTTGCCAGCGAATTATTCAACCAGTTTATGAGTAAGTTTTAGAAGTATCGTGAGCATAATGCTTTGGTACCGCTCACCGCCCGGTGGTGCCAAATGCCAATGTCTTCCCTGGACGCAAGCCTGAGGTTCTTCTCGTGCCTGATATGAAGCTTTTTGCTGGTAACGCCACCCCGGAACTAGCACAACGTATTGCCAACCGTTTATACACCAGCCTTGGTGACGCCGCCGTCAGTCGTTTCAGCGACGGTGAAGTAAGCGTGCAAATTAACGAAAATGTACGTGGCGGAGATATTTTCATTATCCAGTCCACCTGCGCGCCTACTAACGATAACCTGATGGAACTGGTCGTCATGGTTGATGCCTTACGCCGCGCCTCCGCTGGTCGTATCACAGCCGTTATTCCTTACTTCGGCTATGCACGTCAGGATCGCCGGGTGCGTTCTGCCCGTGTGCCAATCACCGCTAAAGTGGTTGCTGACTTCCTGTCAAGCGTTGGCGTTGACCGCGTTCTGACCGTAGACCTGCACGCAGAGCAGATTCAGGGCTTCTTCGATGTACCCGTAGACAACGTTTTCGGCAGCCCTATCCTGCTCGAAGACATGCTGCAACAAAATCTGGAAAACCCAATCGTTGTTTCTCCGGATATCGGCGGCGTTGTCCGTGCCCGTGCTGTGGCGAAACTGCTGAACGATACCGATATGGCTATCATTGATAAACGTCGTCCACGCGCAAACGTTTCTCAGGTAATGCATATCATCGGTGACGTTGCAGGTCGCGACTGTGTTCTGGTTGATGACATGATCGACACCGGTGGCACACTGTGTAAAGCAGCCGAAGCACTGAAAGAACGCGGTGCTAAACGCGTATTCGCTTATGCAACACACCCGATTTTCTCCGGCAATGCGGTAGAAAACATCAAAAACTCCGTTATCGACGAAGTGATTGTTTGTGACACTATCCCGCTGTCCGCAGAAATCCGCGCACTGAAAAAAGTACGCACTTTGACCCTGTCAGGCATGCTGGCTGAGGCGATTCGCCGCATCAGTAATGAAGAATCCATTTCTGCAATGTTCGAACATTAATCATTACGCCCCTGCTTTTCAGGGGCGTTTTGCTTTGTAAGCAGCAGAAATGCAAAAACCGTTGTCGTGTGAGCGACAACGGTTTTTTTATGGAACCTGTTAAGGGGAAATATCAGGTTCAGGAATGGCGGTGTGATTTCCCGTTAGCACAACGGGAGTCAAAGTGGCGTACCCACCAGTAGCGGTCTGCAACACGTTCGCGACCACCGACTCTCGCCCCGGCCAGCCATAAAATAGCACCAATAAAAATGCTACCGACGGCTCCGTGCGCCAGGAACTGCGGAAGACCAAGCTCAGGCAACTGATTTAAAATGGAATAACCAACGCCACCCACCATTGTGAGCAAACCGAGTCCCATGAGGGCATTGCCCATTACTACTGCGGTTTTACGTTTCATATGTCACCTCCTGATAGCGTTCATTTAGCATCATTGCTGTCTTGTCTTTTCCTGCTTTTACTATAGACGTCCCATCCGGTTCACTTTGCGGTCACGATCACAGACAGAGAACATTGAATGACAAATCTTTACGTTTTTCCGTCATATACATTCGAATAGTTAATAGTCAGCCATATAAACTATTCAAAATTTAATCCATTTGCAGTGAATAACACGGTCTGGTGTTTGGCACAGTCAGCAGTGACAGGTAAACTAGCCTGCTAAACCTCACCAGATAAAGAAGCGAAAATCGTGAGCAGCATTAAATTGATCGTTGGACTGGCCAATCCCGGCGCAGAGTACGCCCAAACCCGTCACAACGCGGGTGCCTGGTATGTTGATCTTCTCGCCCGCCAGCACAACCAGCAGTTGAAAGAAGAAAGTAAGTTTTTTGGCTATACCGCCCGCCTTTCGCTGGCAGGCCAGGACGTCCGCCTGCTGGTGCCGACCACCTTTATGAACCTCAGCGGTAAGGCCGTTCTGGCAATGGCGCAGTTCTACCGCATTGAACCAGACGAAATTCTGGTCGCGCACGATGAACTGGATATCCCGCCGGGCATGGCAAAAATTAAGCTGGGCGGCGGCAACGGCGGCCACAATGGCCTGAAAGATATCCAAAGCAAATTCGGTGGTAATCCGAATTTCTACCGCTTGCGTATCGGCATCGGCCATCCGGGCGATAAAAGCAAAGTCGTGGGATTTGTGCTGGGCAAGCCGCCAGCCAGTGAACAGAAGCTGATTGATGATGCGATTGACGAGTCACTGCGTTGCACAGAATTGCTGATGAAAGAAGGCCTGGAAAAAACCATGCGCCGTTTGCATACCTTTAAAGCCGAGCTTTAAACCGCTTTGGTTGAATGCACTTTCTCTGACGGGCACAACTTTTTGCGCCCGTTTTGATTTTCACTGACGGGCTTAAAGCGGCTCGTCAAAACGCAATAGCCGTCCGGCATTGCCCAGCACCAGCAAGGTACTCAGGTTATGCAACAAAGCGGCAATCAGTACACCGCCCACGCCGAGTAATCCCATCGCGGCAGCCGCCATCACCACCAGCGTCCATCCCAGCCCGATGAAAACATTGATTTTCAGCGTTTTCCGGCAGGCGCGGCTCAGGCGAACACAGGTCCCGAGACGCCGTAAATCGCTGCCGATCAGCACCACGTCGGCAGAAGCCAGCGCAATATCGCTCCCGCCTGCCCCCATCGCAATGCCCACCACGCCAGCTTTCAATGCCAGAGAATCATTAATGCCATCGCCGACCACCATTGGCCGGAACCCTTGTGCAATTTCGGCTGAAACCTGATGCAGTTTATCCTCAGGTAATGCCTGTGCAACGACATCACTGATGCCCAGTTCTCCGGCGATACGGTTTGCCACGCTGGCGCGGTCGCCGGTCAGCAGAAGTTGCCGTTGCAACCCAAGCTGGCGCAGTTCGGCCAGCGCTGTTTGCGCCTCCGGCCTGAGCGAATCGGCCAGCAGTAACCAGCCGAGAAAACGCCCGTTAAGCGCCAGTCCGACCAGCGGCCCGTCGTGTTCAGGTTCGTCACTGACCGGGATATTGTTCTGGCTGAAAAATGCCGGACGCCCTAACAGCGCATCGCCCTGTGCGGTACGCGCACGTACGCCCATGCCCTGTTGTTCTGACACGTCGTCCAGCGGTAAATATTGTTCACGCGGCAGTAATTTTGCCAGCGCACGGCTGACCGGATGGCTGCTCGCCGCGCCCAGGCTGGCCGCCAGACGAAGCACCGCGTCAGAAGGCGCATCTGCGGCCAGCACCGTGCGCTGCAAATGCAATTCACCGTGCGTCAGCGTGCCGGTTTTATCGACCACAATAGCGTTCAGGTCCGCCAGTTCTTCCAGAAATGCGGAGCTACGGATCAGGATCCCGTGACGCGCCGCCACCGCGATCCCGGCAATCGCCGTGGCAGGCGCGGAAAGCACCAGCGCACACGGACAGGCCGCCACCAGCACTGCCAGCATGGCATGGGCATCACGCGTGATGAACCAGGTCGCGGCGGCAATCAGCAAAATAAGCACCAGATATTGCCCGGCATAGCGTTCGAGCAAACGGGTGATCGGTGGTTTGGCATGTTCGGCTTTTTGCATCAGCGCAATCACTTTACCCAGCGTGGCGTCCGCACCGGTGCGCGTGACTTCAACGCAGAGCAATCCGTCGAGATTAATGGCACCACCGAAAACGTCATCGCCCGCGCGGGCTTCCTGTGGCACGGATTCGCCGGTGATCGGTGCAGTATCAAGGCTGGCGCTGCCGGATAACACATAGCCATCGGCGGGTAACCGGTCACCGGCGCGCACCTCCACCCGGTCGCCGGTTAGCAACTGGTGGTTATCGATTTCTTCAATCTCACCGTCAGGCAAAATTCGCCGGGCGCGGCTGCGCGTCAGATGGCTCAGCGCGTCGATAGCTTCCTGCGAACCGATCACGCTGCGCTCTTCAAGAATATGACCAAAAATCATAATACCCGGCAGCAATGCGGCGGTCATCAGGTCACCGGTCGCCCACGCGCCCAGCATCGCGATGGCAATCAGCTGATCGGTCACGCCGTGCAGGCTGGGGCTGCGTAAGCTGTAAACCGCCGAACGCAGCACCGGCACCGCGACCAGCAGTGATGCCACGCCAAACAAAATTTGCCCGACGTCACTTTGCTGCGGAAACACCCACTGCCAGACCCAGCCGCACAGCAACAAACCAAATGCAGCCATCGCCAGAAGCAGCTGCACCGCCATATTTCGCTGTTCATGGCGCGTTAACAGCACGTTTTTTGCGGGCGACGCAGATGAAGTGTGCGGTTCTTCAGATGAAAAAGAAGTCAAAGGAGCAATACCTCAGGGTTGAGATGCCGTACGGTCTGGTCCCGACAGGATCAGATGCGCATCGTCATGGGGATCAACAGCAGTGACACTGCCGGCATGGGCAAGGATCGCCGGCATCCGTTCACGCCACAAACGCCACAGCAGTTCGGGCGAGTGATCGTCCGCCAGCTGAATAATGGTCGCGGTATCGGTGGACGCACGGGCAATCTGCTCGCTGGCTTTGGCATGCGAAACCTGTAAAGCGCGGTCTGCCGACTGAACGGCGTCCTGATGAACGCGAGCCGCCTCATTGCTGGCGCTGGCGATGTTTTGTTCCGCCTGCTGGCTGGCCGTCAGCACCGCATTGAACGCATCCACCGCCGACGGTGGCAGAGACGACTGCACGTCAACGCGGCGGACTTCAATACCCGTGCTGCTCCCAGCCGCACTCAGCGCCGCAAGCTGCTGATTAATGCCCTGACGCAAATCGCCGCGCAGCCTTTCACGACGTTCGGCGATATTGCTGCCGTTGCCTGCTATTTCTGGCCGGGCGACCAGAATAGTGTCCAAATCCCGTGAGGCGCAAATCGCCACCGCAGCATGCTCGGTTAAACGGTCGATCGCCGGTAACACGTGCTCCCCTTGCACAACAAACGCCACCGGATCAGTTATCACGTAGTACACCTGCACATCCAGCTGAACCACGCCGGAATCCCCGGTCAGCAAATACCCTGCACCGGCGGCGGCATCACCTTTCCCGCCACCGGTATTGTTCCACGCGGGCACAATGTTGGTTCTCAGCAAGGCGGTCACATGATGTTCGATCACCCGATCGGCGGCGGGCAAGATTTCAACCTGCTCCAGCGGTTCCGGCCATGCCAGCAGCAGCCCGGCACCTGACGTGCGAGAAACCGCACCAAACCGCATCACCACCGCGCGCTTATCCGGTTCTATCTGCCGGACGTTAGAAAACAGCCAGCTCGCAGCGGCAATCAGCGTCATGGCGAACAGCGCCAGATACGCCATGCGCCCGGCCTGAAACCACGCATTTCCCTGGAAACGGGATAACGGATTCATGGGCGCGTTCCGTTAGCCGGGGCAGCGGGTAATGCAGGCGGGCCTTCGACCAGTTGCCGGAACGGTGCCGCATCCGTGCCCAGCACCAGCTGCGTACCCGGCGTGATGACGCTGCTGAGCGTATCGAGCGAGCGCAGCAGATCGTAGAGTTCAGGATTACCGGCGCGGGCTTTGGCGTAGATTGCTGCACTTTGCACCTGCGCCTGCGCTTCGATATTGGCCGCGTTGACTGACGCGTCTGCCTTAATAACGCGGGCATCACGTTCAGCAGAAGACCGGATTTCAGCGGCCTGACGCTTACCTTCGGCAGAGCGTTCGGTGGCGATGGTTTCCCGCTCGGCACGCATGCGGTCAACGGTGGCATCCAACGTCACCGACGGCAGCGTCAGGCGTTCAACGCCGACCTGCACCAGCTCAATTCCGTAGCTGTCGAGCAACTGGCGGGCGATCTGGTCATGCAGATGCTGTTCAAAACCGGAAAGCCGGATTTTGCTGGCATCGGTATTCACCAGGTCAGCCAGTGCAAAACCGCTGGTGGTAGTTTCCAGCGCCGAGCCGATAAATGTACGTATCTGCGCAGCTGCCATATCCGGCTGGTTTTGTACCGCACGGATAAAACGCTGTACGTGCCGGGGATCGTTTTTCACCTGCCAGACAGTATAAGCCTGAACGATGATCCGCAGACCATCGCGCGTGCCGACATCCTGCAAACCGCTGGAAGTCGTACGGATACGCAAATCTACCGGGATGGCGGTTTCCAGCGGAACCGGCAGATGCCACGCCAGCCCCGGTTGCAACAGCACGCGCACCGGATCGCCAAAGCGCGTGATCACCATTGCTTCGCCGGAACGTACCTGCACCAGACAGGCGGTAGCGACAATCAGTGCCACCAGTACGGTGGCTATCGTGACCCGTCGCCAGAGCTTGGGCGCCGCCGGGCCGGAATGATGATGATGGTGATGATGTCCGGCGCCATGATGATGCCCGCCGTGCGCGTCGTGATCGTGTCCGTGGCCTTCAGATTGTTGGGAATCACTCACCGGGTACTCTCCGCTTTGACAGAATGCGCCGCTTTATCCGCTCCGGGCGTAAATGGCAGGGTAAAATTTCTCAGATCCAGCACCGGCGGCGTCCCGCCCCCCATGCGATGATCGACAATCAACACCTTCGGATGTTGCTGCATCGCCAGCGTCAGACGGCTGAAATAGCGTTCGGTCAGGAACGACTGTCCTCCGGTCTGATACGCCTGATTTTCGGCGTTAAAGGACAACGCCATGACCTGCGCCTGATCCAGATTTTCATGACTTTGTGCGGTGGCCGCATCCCGCGCCAGCCCGGCAAATTGCTGCGCGGCATTCAGTTGCTGTGCGGCCTGACCTTTCTCACCGGCAATCGCACTTTGCGCCAGAATTTGTGCCGCCTGCACGCCGTGATAAGCATCCGCCGCCCCCGCAGGCGGATGGATCGATTCAATCACCGTCGCCAGCAGTTCCACACCGCTGTTGAGATGATCAAGCTGCGCCTGCACTTTTTGCCCGATATCGCCGGCCAGGCGGGTCTGATCGCTGCCCAGCAGGCTGTCGAGCGTGCGCGAGGAGAAATCATGCACCAGCACCTGATTGGCAATACTGCGGATCAGCACCGGCATATTTTCGGTGTGATACAGGCTCGCCATCGCCGCGTCATCATTCATAGCGATGCGGTACACGAAGCGGACGTCCATATTCATGATTTGAAAACTTTGCCGGTCGTTCGCCGCACTGGCGATGATTTGTGATTTATCGCTGCTGTGGCTGGCGTCCCATAACCGGTTCGCGCTCTCCGGTGCGGGGCCTTCGGCGGTATCAGCCACCGCGACGGGCGTGGCGGTCACCGGTTCTTCGGATCCCGTGGTGAGTTCATGCACTTCTCCGTTATCAACCATCAGCGTGCGGCCAAAAGGCCACGGCAGCCCCGCGTGCAAACCGGGCTGTCTGACTGCCACCGGCTTGCCAAAGGATTCATAGATCCCGCGCTGCGTCAGCGGCACCTCGCTGATGCCCGTCAGCAACCAGCCAGTCAGCAGCAAAAATGCGCCCAGCGGCAACAGCGCGCGACGCATAAATTGAAATGCCCAAATCTGGCGGAGATCGATACCAAAATGCTGATGCAGTTCGTTTTGCACGAACTGTAGCGGGCGCGGCGGCCAGCAGAGTTGCGCCGCCAGCAGGCTGCCCGCAATAAACTCCGGCTCTTTGTCCTCGCGCGGCGGTGAAAATACCGCGATCAGCGCCCGCAGGAAAAGCTCCAGCGCCACCAGCGCCGGTAACAATCCGCTGAGCACCAGCAGGTGTGCGGGCCAGACCGCAGTTCCTCGCGCAAACATCAGGGCCAGCGCCGTCAGCAGAAAGACGCCAATCATCATGCGCATCAGCGGTGCCAGTTTTGCTGCTTCCGGCCATTCCAGCGGATCTTTTAACGTCCAGTGACGCTCAAGCACCAGCACGGCGAAAGCGCAAAGAATAAAGACAGAACCGGCGAAATAGCCTGCATCACCGGCTTCATTGACCGGTAACGGCAATTGCCACAGCAGAGCGATGAGCAGCAAAGAGGCTAATGCAGGAAGTGCCTGGAAGAATACGTGCGCATCGACATAACGTAATAGCGGCCGCATCCACGCGCGGGAGGCCAGACGCTGAGAAAATCCGGGGGGAATTTGCGGCCCGACCAGGCCGTTACGGGAGGCAAACTGTTGCTCGCGCCAGCGGGTAATGCGCCGGGCGCATTGCAGCGAGGCAGCGCAAACCCACATCGCCGCCATGATATTCCCGACCACCCACGGCCATACTGACTCCGGCGTGACCAGATACAACATCAGCAATATCAGATACAACACGCTGCTGATCACCATCACGGCGTGGATCAGCCCGCTCAGCCAGCGCGTGTGGGATGCGGCGGATTGAAAGCGCAGCTGCTTGCTGGCATCGTCCGTTCCGGATGCTTTGTTTATGCTCATGTCCGCTCCGGCAGAGGAGAAAAAATAATCCATCACGCTGGCCGTGCGCCAGTTCATGTCGGATTAACCGAGCGTAACCGTATAACATTACAGAATTTTCGGCGATATGAATTTAGCCGCTTTTTTGCCACCAAATGTAAGCGATTATCTTACGGCGCGCCGGCAGCCAGGCGCAGTTGCTGTCGGCGGTTTGGTGACTGAAGGGATTACGTGAGGGAAACGGATTCGAAACGCCGGAACATCGCCAGCGCCAGGCCACGTGCGGGATTGAACCGTTCGGTAACAAAGGTGATTTGCGTGCGACTGAACGGAAACGTCAGCGTAAATTGCTGCGCTGCGGCCAGTGTATTTTCAACAAATAAAGGATGAGCGTTATAGGGGCAATCAATCAGCAACGTTTTCGGATTCATTAAATGAATAATCTGGCTCAGCGCTTTACCCAGAAGTTGCCCGGCCTGCGCCATCACCTCATTCACAATTTCAGCCGACTGCTGGCGGTTATCCCAGCTCAGCCCCGGCTGGCGCTGTTCCAGTTGCCGGTTAATGGCCGAAAGGCCGATCAGGGATTCCAGACAGCCCCGCTGACCGCATGAACATAACGGCCCGTCAGGCAGTACCGCTAAATGGCCGACCTCGCCCGCCGTCCAGCTTCCGCCGGAATACACGCCATGTTCGGTTAAGAGCGCACCGCCAATCCCTTCGCCAATTCGCAGATAAAAACGGGCGTCATTGTCATTGGCGCTTTCGCCTTCGCGGGCAATCAGCGCCGCCGCTTTGACGTTATTCCAGACGCTGACCGGCACGTTATCCGCACAGGTCAGTAAAGGTTGCAGGTTGACTTCTCCCCAGCCCAGATGCGAGGACACATGCAAAATGCCCTGCTGATGGTCGATGATGCCGGGAAAACCGACGCCAATGCCGACCAGACCGGGCCACGCCTGCTGTAACTGCTGGCACTGGCGCATGATTTCCGCCAAAACGGACTGCGGCTGGGAGGTATCGAGGGAAAAGGTTTTTTCATCAATGATCTGCGAGAAATAATCACAGACCATCCAGTGCAGACGCTGGCGCTCAATCATGATGCCTGCGGCTTTAATTGACGACGGATTCAGCGCAACGTGAATTTTCGGACGTCCGATGCTGCTTGTCTGCGCCACGCCCTGTTCTTCCACGTAGCCCAGCGCCAGCAGGTCATCAACAATCAGGGAAATGGTGTTTTTGCTTAACGCCAGCGCCCGGGAAATATCCAGACGGGAGCTGATTTTCTGCTGGCGGAGATAAGCCAGTACACGCTTTTCATTGTACTGGCGCAGCAGCGCGGGTCCTTTGCCTGAGTCTTTCATGTCATGACTTTCCATCGCGTTACACCGTAGCGTCGCATTATTACATGACTGAGGATCCGCCCGTCAACCTATTCACCCCGCCAGACTTCCGCCCCGTTTTTATACGTCGCCAGCAGCCGGAGTGCGTGGTTTTCATCCTCGCGCAGAAGAATGGCATCCAGCGGCGCACCGGGAATAAGCCCCTGAGCGACCGGAAGATTCAGCCGGGAAGCTGGCCGGACTGACGCCATCTGAACCGCCTCCGGCAGCTTAACGATGCCATTTTTTAGCAGCGTGTTGACGCCGTATAACAGACCCTGAACCGAACCGGCCAGCAGCGCCGGATTGTTCGCCATCGACAGCCGCCCTTCGGGGCTCAGCACCACATCCCCGCCGATATGCGAATGATAATGACCCGGCGGCATTCCGGCATGGCTGGTGACATCACTGACCAGCAGCGCCCTGCCGTTTTTAGCCCGTATAAAGGTTTTCAGCACGGAGAGCGGCAGGTGTTCGCCGTCGGCAATCATCGCGCACCACAGATCATCCTGCGCCAGCTGCTCCCAGATGTAGTTCGGATGCCGCGGTAACGTCAGATGCGCGCCGTTCCCCAGATGCGTCGACATCTGCGCGCCCGCTTTCACCGCCGAGGCAATTTGTTCTGCGCTGGCGGCGGTATGGCCGATCGAAACCACCACATTATCCGCGACACACTGGCGGATAAAATCGTCCGCATTTGGCCATTCCGGCGACAGAGTGATCAGGCGGATCCGTCCTTCTGCCGCCGTCTGCCAGCGCTGAAACAACGCATAATCAGGAGCCTGAATATGCGTCCGGTTATGTGCGCCGCGCGGGCCGTCCTGCGCGGATAAAAAAGGCCCTTCCAGATGAATACCGGCAACCGATGCCCCGACGGACGGAAACTCGCGGCAAGCCGCCGCCAGCGTACTGACCATTTCCGTGATTTCATCCGCGCCGTTGGTGATCACCGTCGGCATAAATGTCGTCACGCCCTGCTGCCACAGCGCCTGCGTCACCTGCTTAACGGAACCGACGCTGAAAGGAAAACTGTTAAAATCAGCGCCGCCGTAGCCATTGACCTGTAAATCCACCAGGCCCGGTGCGATCAGTGGCAGATTTTCTCCCCCTGCTACCGGGCGAATCTGGCTGATATTGCCGTCGTGCGCCACAATCTCAACCGGCTGTTGTGTACGATAATCCCTGCCGCGTAACGTCATTTCACTCATCCGCCAGCTCCCCGAAACCCGCGATATCGGTATACAGCGTGCAGGCCGGATGCGTGCGAAGCACCGTCGCCGGACAGGCCGCCGACTGCGGCGCGGTCAGCGTCTGCTTAATGGCCTGATGCTTATTCTTGCCGGGCACCATACAAAATAATCGTGCAGCCGCCATCAGCGTCGGGATTGTCAGCGTCAGCGCATGCGTCGGCACATCGTTCAGCGACGGAAAGCAGCCATCGTTCACCTGTTGCTGACGGCATACGGCGTCCAGTTCAACGATTTTCATCGGCAGCGGATCTTCAAAATCCGCCACCGGCGGATCGTTAAAGGCTAAATGCCCGTTCTCACCGATTCCCAGACAAACCATATCCACCGGAGCCTGTTGCAACAGGCGGGCATATTCGGCGCAGTTTTGCACCGGTTCGCCCGCCGCCGGAATTTTGTAAACCGCGCCCGGCCTGACGATATCGAACAAATGCTCCGTCAGATAATGGCTGAACAGCGCCGGAGAATTTTCCGGCAACCCGACATATTCGTCCATGTGAAACGCGTCCACCCGCGCCCAGTCAATATCTGCGGCCTGTGCCAGATGCGCCAGAAATTCATTCTGTGACGGCGCGGCGGCAAAAATAATCCGCACCCGCGCCTGCTGCTGGAGACGCTGCCGCAAATGCTCTGCAGCATCGCGGGCAGCGGCTTGCCCCATGTCTTCGCGACGGGTGAAAACTTCAACATTCAGGCGTCCCGCCTGCGTAACGTACAGTGGTGATGTCATAGTAAAACCTGCTTTGTTATTTATTTAACGTGATTCTGGTTACCGGGATTCGGTCTGATAAGCGGAAGCGGCTTCCGGCGCAGGCAACTCCTCTGCCTGATCCTGATTAAGCGCATTCAGTAACACGTCAACCTCCGCGCTGACCGGGCGACGGCGAAGTAAACCACCAAGGATAAAGACCGCCAGTGATAACAGCACCGGAATGGCGACGATCTGAGCCGTACTCATGTCCGGAACGACGAATTTCACCAGGAAGAAGGCCGAAACGCCGGCTGCCCATGACGTAATCGCCGCCGCCGATCCGCATTTACGGAACCACGGCAACAGCCCCAGCAGCATCGGGATAGAAATCGGCCCGACCAGCCCGCCGAACCAGACAATCAGCAGCGATAACACACCGCCAAAACGGCTGGCATTGACGGCAATCAGCAACGTGGTGAGGATAAACAACACCACCGTGACGCGCGCCACCAGCAGGGAAGATTGCCCCTGACCAAAGCGTTTCGGCAGCAATACCGGCAAAATATCGCGGGTAACGACGGCGGTGATCGCGTTGGAATCCGAAGACGTCATCGACAACGTGTGCGTAAACATCGCCACCAGCACCAGTCCGATCAGGCCGTTGGGCAGCAACTGCATCGCCATAATGGAATAAGACTGGGAAGGATCGGCGATATCAGGGAATAACAACGGCGCGGCCCACATCGGATAGAACAAAATCAGCGGCCAGACCAGATACAGCGCGGAAGACAGCAAAGCCGCTTTGCGGGCGTCCTTTCCGCGCGGTGAGGCGATAAAACGCTGCGCTAAATTCCAGGTGCCGCCGTTGTAGCTCAGGGTATAAATAACGAAATACGCCAGAATAAAGCCCATCGAATACGGCCCGGCGACAATGTCCGTATGCCCTGCAGGCAGCCGGTCCCAGATGGTCAGCAGGTTGCTGAATCCGCCCAGATGAAAGGCCACGGCGACCACCATCACAATGGCGGCAATAAACTGGACGATAAACTGCCCGAAGTCGTTACAAGCGTCGGCCCACAAGCCGCCCAGAACGGTATAAAACAGGCACAACACCCCGGAAATCGCGATCCCAACCAGCGGATCCAGCCCGGTAAACACATTGATGATAATGGCGATCGCCGCCCATTTAGCGCCCACGTCGAAGGTTTTCAGAAACACCCCGCTCCACGCCAGAATCTGCTGCGTCGGCACGTTATATCGCGTGGCGAGATATTCCATCGGCGATTCGATATTCATATGAATGCGCAGTCGCGCCCAGCGAGGCGCAAAAATGACTGACCCGATGAAAACCGCAATTGAAATCGGGAACGCCCACCAGAAATAGATGGTCAGCCCGTATTTATAGGCCACGGCGGCGTAGGCGACAAAAACCGCCGCGCTGTACCCTGACATATGGTGTGAAATCCCCGAAAGCCACCAGGGCATTTTGCCCCCGGCCGCAAAAAAATCCCTGGTGTTACCCACGCGCCGCATGGCCCACAGCGTGGTCATCACAATCATGAGCGCGTACAGCGCCATGACAAAATAGTCTATCCCGTTCATCGTTAACTCCGGTGGCAATCTTGCGTTGTCGAAGTCCGGCGGGAAAAGTTGCCGGTTTTTTAATTAATCCTAATTAAGGACTAATTAAACCCTAGCATGATGAAATGCGAACAAAACGTGAACAAGATCACGGTTCTTTTCGATATTTATGAGTGAGTTATAGGACTTTCTTATGGATGAGACGGAGATCGGTAAAACGCGGTGAGCCGGACGACGTGCCGGAGCCAAAATAAAAAAGGTGCCGTTTTGAGCGGCACCTGTTGAATGTCAGAGATTATCTTCCGCGACATAATACTGCGGGTCATCCAGTTCGTGGCTGCAAAACGGCCCCGCTTTTTTCAGCAGGCTTACGCAGTCGTTGCTCAGATGGCGCAGGCGTATTGTCTTTCCGGCCTCCAGATACCGCGTGGTCAGCTTATCAATTGCCTCGACGCCGCTTGAATCCATCACCCGCGTACCGGCGAAATCCAGCACCACGTTTTGCGTATCATTCTGCAGTTCAAACAGTTCTGAAAACGACGCCGCCGAGCCAAAGAACAGCGGCCCTTCCAGCTTATATACCGTCAGCGCGCCCTTGGTTTTCTTCTCACGGATACGGATCCGCGCCTGTTGCCAGGCAAAAACCAGCGCCGAGATAATCACCCCGCTGATCACCGCAACCGCCAGATCGGTGAAAATCGTAATGACGGTGACAATCAGCATCACCAGCGCATCAGCTTTCGGCATGCGCCGCAGACGGCGCAAAGAACTCCATTCGAACGTGTTGTAGCAAACCACCAGCATAATCCCGGCCAGCGCCGCGACCGGCAACAGCCCGATATAACCGGACAAACTCACCACGAACAGAATCAGCAAAATCGCGCCGACCGTGCCGGAAATCCGCCCGCGCCCGCCCGATGTGAAGTTAATGATTGATTGCCCGATCATCGCACAACCGGCGAAGCAGCCGAACAGACCGCAAATCGTATTGCCTGCACCCTGCGCGATACTTTCGCGATTACCGTTACCTTTCTGGCTGCCCATTTCATCGAGCACCGTCATGGTCAGCAGCGATTCAATCAGCCCGACCAGCGCAATCACCACCGCATAAGGCAGCACCACTTTCAGCATTTCCAGGCTGAACGGCACGACCGGCAGGCTGAAGTGCGGCAATGCGCCGGAGATATCCGCCAGATCCCCGACCCGCAGCGTGTGCAGGTTAAACCCGATCGCCACGGCGGAAACCACAATCAGCGCCGCCAGCGAAGACGGAATGATTTTGGTCAGTTTTGGGAACAGCACGACGACCAGGATCGCCAGCAGCACCAGCCCGTACATCAGCAGCCCCTGCCCGGCAATCATGTGGAGTTGCGCCAGCATAATGACAATCGCCAGCCCGTTCACAAAACCGTGAACCGCTGGCAGCGGCACCAGCCGGATAAACTTACCGAGCCGGAACACGCCAATCAGAATCTGAATCACACCGGCAAAAATCGTCGCCCACAGCACATATCCCATGCCGTGCTGCGCCGCCAGGCTCATCAGGACCACCACGATGGAGCCCGCCGCGCCCGACACCATGCCCGGTTTGCCGCCAAACAGCGCGGTCACCAGCCCGATGATAAAAGCAGTGTGCAAACCGACAATCGGCGAAAGCCCCGCCACCAGCGAAAACCCGACGGCCTCCGGGATCATCGACACCGCCACAACAAATCCTGCCAGCGTTTCGTTCTTCACTTCCGACAACTTCAGACCACGCGGGCTAAACATAAGACATCCGGTTTACTTCCTGTCAGTTAAAAAATTGTGACAAGTATCTAAAAATGGCCGGAACGAGGCAAGGTTTAATCAATCCGGTCAATGATGTAGCGGCTGTTCATCGCGATCACAACCGGATCGAGAAAAATGTCGTTCTCGTGTATAATGCGGGGAATTATGGTCATTACATCGCGCAATTACATTTAATTGCTTGATAATTAAGATATTAAGGTGAGAAAAACATGGGATTCAAATGCGGTATCGTCGGCCTGCCGAACGTCGGTAAATCCACTCTGTTCAATGCGCTGACCAAAGCGGGTATCGAAGCAGCAAACTTCCCGTTCTGCACCATCGAACCTAACACCGGCGTAGTGCCAATGCCCGATCCGCGTCTTGACCAGTTGGCCGAGATCGTAAAACCACAGCGTATCCTGCCGACCACCATGGAATTCGTGGACATCGCCGGTCTGGTAAAAGGCGCGTCCAAAGGTGAAGGCCTGGGCAACCAGTTCCTGACCAACATCCGTGAAACCGAAGCGATCGGGCACGTTGTCCGTTGTTTCGAAAACGACAACATCATCCACGTTAACAATAAAGTGGATCCGGCTGACGACATCGACGTCATCAACACCGAACTGGCGTTGTCTGACCTGGATACCTGCGAACGCGCTATTCACCGCGTGCAGAAACGTGCTAAAGGCGGCGACAAAGATGCCAAAGCTGAACTGGCTGCGCTGGAAAAATGTCTGCCACAGCTGGAAAACGCAGGCATGCTGCGTGCGCTGGATCTGACCGAAGAAGACAAAGCGGCCATCCGCTACCTGAGCTTCCTGACGCTGAAACCGACCATGTACATCGCCAACGTTAACGAAGACGGTTTTGAAAATAACCCGTACCTCGACGTTGTGCGCAAAATCGCTGACGCCGAAGGTTCAGTTGTGGTTGCCGTTTGCGCCGCGGTTGAATCTGACATTGCTGAGCTGGACGACGCCGACCGTGAAGAATTCATGGCTGAGTTAGGTATCGAAGAACCGGGCCTGAACCGCGTGATCCGCGCCGGTTACGAGCTGCTGAACCTGCAAACGTACTTCACCGCTGGCGTGAAAGAAGTCCGCGCATGGACTATCCCTGTCGGTGCTACCGCACCACAAGCTGCAGGTAAAATTCACACCGACTTCGAGAAAGGCTTCATCCGCGCACAAACCATCGCGTTCGAAGACTTCATCACCTACAAAGGTGAGCAAGGCGCGAAAGAAGCCGGCAAAATGCGTTCTGAAGGCAAAGAGTACATCGTCAAAGACGGCGACGTGATGAACTTCCTGTTCAACGTCTGATTCGTTTTTGATATCTCGGGGCATCTCCCTGAGAAGGATGAAATACCTGAAACCCATGCGAAAGCGTGGGTTTTTCTTTTCACAGGAAGATAAAAACCGGTTATTGCTGCGACTTATCTTCTTCATTTACAAGAAAATTCCTAACAGTCTGTAAAAGGCTCCTGATTTACATTCAGAAATACTTAATTTCTGCAAAAATGCTTAACACCATTCATTACCCCTTCTGTTAGTCCGGTTTCTGAGTAGAATCACACCACCACAATTTGACTTAAGTAAAAACCATCTCAGGTAACCTCACCGCGGACGGTGGCGGGATAACGGAATAATTCACAGGGAGTCACCGGTTTACGGCCTGTGTAAAAGGGACTTAAACGAT
>NZ_PITQ01000013.1 GCF_002834385.1 Rahnella sp. AA | reverse complement strand
GTGGAGCACCTACTGGCTCGAAAGAAAAGCGGCGATCATCGCATGATTCTCGCTCAATATTCGTAACCAGCAAGCGCATACCCTGAATCACTTAATAGTGTAATTCTCAGGGTGCGAATGACTATATTTCGCTCAGAGCTGCCTGTCATGTCTGCTTAAGAAACGGCCTTAACGAATGGAAGGGACTTCCCCTAGATATGCGCCTGATTAACTTTCGTGCAATCATAGGATAAACATTGACCCAGAGGGATTCGTTATGACCATCACCACTGTCGGTATCGATCTTGCTAAAAATGTGTTTGCTGTTCACTGCATTGACCAAAATGGTAAAGCTGTTCTGGTTAAACCCAAGGTGTCGCGTGCAGCACTTTCTGAACTCATCGCAGGTTTACCTCCCTGTGTCATTGGAATGGAAGCCTGCTCGGGTGCCCACTATTGGGCAAGATTATTCAGGCAGTATGGCCATGATGTCCGGTTGATGGCTCCGAAATTTGTCTCACCCTATCGCATGGCGGGTAAGACCGGGAAAAATGATGCAGCTGATGCAATAGCTATTTGTGAGGCAGTGCAGCGGCCGCATATGCGCTTTGTACCAGTCAAAGACGAATGCCAGCAGGCAATGCAATGCTTACATCGGACAAGACAGGGATTTATCCAGGAAAGAACAGCAACGTATAACGGGGTTTGACGTCCAGCGATGTAAAAAACCACGCTAAGGGGTGTCAGAAATCGATTTTGATAAAATCAAGTCACCAAACGATCAAAAAACAATAATTGAAAACGATTTTTCGGCCTAAGTTTGCAGTCTTATAAGTCACTATATTTCAAACTGTTAGTCACTTGGAGTGTTTTTTTGCAAGATTGGCCCTCAAACCCCCATTCTGATGACCCTGACTTCTGGGATGTTTGGACAAGAAAGTATGCTGATGGGAAATTGGTCGAGAGAACTGTCGATTGGGAAGCTGTTGTAAAGGAATGGCAACAAAAGTGATCTGCAGCAGAAAATGAAAGCGGGAGGGCAGATCGGAATTGAAGGAACTTTATGCCATCAATCTACTTGGTGTTGCGTTCCATTGTCCCTCCCCCCATGACGACTGAAGTGGCTGCAAACGCAGTACCTAACAATCTCAATATAAACAATGAACTAACCTCCTAACGTGGTTTTTTGCATCATTGGCCCTCAAACCCCTTATCCGGTTAGCCGGGGCAATTTTCGCGAAATCCACCTGAAAAGTATGTGGAAAGGTCAAAAAATAGCCTTAACGCATAATAATTTTCGATATCCAAACTGCCCCCAATTAACCCTTAAGCAGGAGTAGCCATAAGATATACAAAAGCAACAAATGATGGGATGGACAGATATTTAATAATTACTACGCAAATCGATTCTATCCAGGGGTTATTTCTAAAAAATTTTGAAGACTTAGATTGCACTGAGTTAGTGCAACTCCACAAATAAAATATTATGGCGAAAAATGAAAAGAAAAGATAACTGGTGGTAAATATTATCGCAGCTAATCTCATGATGTTAACTTCCTTATTGTTTAAGTCGCCCTTACCCTGACAGATAACCTCTATGATATTTATTTATTGTATCCCCTTTGTTCCATTATGAGGAGTGATTTTTGAAGGGATAACTTTTCCTCATTACTAATCTTATTGTACTACTGCATTTTTCACTCTTAGCACTTTCTGCCTCCTTGTATTAAATCTCTGGCCACCGAAGAAACGCTGGCACCCTCTGAAAGCCTGTGTCCTGCCAATTGATGATGTTCCGGCGAAAGCGATGGCGGGCGCCCAAAACGTTTGCCTTCCTCTTTTGCCCGGACAATACCCGAATTAGTACGCTTGATGAACAAATCCCGCTCGAACTCGGCCACGGCCGCGATAACATGTCGGTGAGACTAACTCCGCCTAGTGCCAGGTAGTGAACCCGGATATTGGCGCCGGTTAGTTGCTCTACCGTCTTTCGGACGTCCATTACATTTCTCCCAAAACGATCGAGCTCTGTGAAAATCATAACGTCACCCGTTTTCCATCCGATCGAGCCAGATCGCTCACTGGCGGCGACAGAGTCGCTGATGCTTTCCTCTATATACCGATGTGCCTCGACCACAAAACCCGCTGCTTTAATTTACCGTCCGAAAACCATGTACGAATAAAATCATGTGTCCGAATTCTAAAAAGTTATATTTCGGACATATGTAAATGTACATGCCCGAAATCGTACGTATTCGTATGGTTGGGCTTCAGACACCAATCATTACCTCTTTTTACGCCCTCCCAATAATTCTGACCGACCATAGCTAACTTTATCTTCTGTGTGTTTTCTCATACCTGAAAAACCTTCTTCATCAAGTAATTTTTCGATTGGCTTAATTACTTGTGCTGATTTGGTGTGCTGCAATGAATTGATTCCTTCGCTCCATGCATGGAGCATATGCTTTGTCACGTCTCTCCATTGCGTTTCATTCCTGGATGCCTCAACCATCTCCTTTCCAACCTCAACTGCAGATTCTGAAAGTACGTCGATCATTTCGGCAAATCGGCGCGGCGAAATCCCCAACCTGGCATTAAAAAATCGTTCCAAGGTCTTACGAGCATGCCACGTTTGCCTTCCTTCAATCGACAATGCTGGAGGGTTATGTGAAAAACGTGGGTAGGCCTGAGTCGTTACTAAGTCGTACACTGGCGTATATTTCACATCTGACAAAGTCGTGTAATAGAGGGCAATATTCTTTGAATGACAGTCCGCGTTGCGAACAATGAAATTCGTCAAAATTAACCATCCCAGACCTTCCAACTGCGAACGTACTGCCGTACCCGGTACGTACACGCGGGTCGCGTTTAATACCTTTTCCATCGTTGTCGCATATTTCTCATGCGGCGGCAGCCCCAACAATCCACATGCATCTTCTAAACCGGAGACAGGATTACCTATTTCATCAACGTCGAATCGTTCAACAAGGAGTACTTTGCCATCATCAGACATGATGCTACGAGCCACGGCAGTGACCCTAAGCCGCTCTAACACTCTCATTGTGTAGAATTCATTGAAGCCGAGATAAGGTGTTGTGTCGTCCGAGCCCTTAATAATGAACTGTCGGGTTTTGAGAGTGGGTTTGCCCAGTGGTATCTCTTCTTTGCCGGCAGGAGCAAGAAATTTAGGTACAACACCCGATACTGCGGCTCTTGCATAACGCCTTACTAAAGCTGCAAAGTGGTCGGCTGTATTATTGCCCCTCAGCAGGTCGTTAATTTGCAAAAGATCAGGTTCTTCTCCGAGAGCTATACCTTCTGGCGTAACGGTTACGCGACCTACTCCTGAAGAGCCTATAACAGCCAAAAGCGATAAATCTGTTCCATCGAGCAGTGGACCAAATTCTTCACGAATGACCCCGAGAAGATAACCTTCAGGCAGATTCTGTCTAAAAAACGGATGCAAATCCCGTGGCCAACGCCATGCTGCTTCACGAACAGGCATCGACAGGCTGATAAATTCGTTACTTTTAGTTTCTGGTAAGTATTGAAGCACATACTCATCCCGGTCCCGGAATAGTATCGCGACTTTCTTACCCAAAACTTGCACATCTAACTTCATGATGCTTCACCATTGCGCTGTTCCAGAAGAATGTCATCCAGGGTTCGGACATGCCCTATTTTGACTGCACGTAAGTCATAGCCCGCGGCCTCTAAAAGACGGACAAGAATCGACACACTCATATCGCCTTTTGCAAGAGTCTCCATTCGAACAACCGTCACACGTGAAACACCTGCTTTCTCAGCCAATTCAGCCTGCGATAAGTCTGCTTCGATCCTTGCAGTTTTAAGCATTTCTGCAACATCATAGAGAGTAGTCATATGTGTCTCCTGGGATACTATAAATCAAGTATAAAACAAAAATGTATCCCATGGGACTCATACTGTGACTTTAATACGACAAATTTAGCTTGAGTAGCAATTGAAATGAGTTCTGCATTTTACGAATAAAGAACAGAAGTATCCCTTGGGATACTTTAAAGTGAAAGGTGTTGTTAATGTATCCTATGAGATACATTAATGAAAATTAGATAAAAGTGATCTGCCCTATATTAATTAACACTCTGTGACGTACCAACCATCAGCTCATGGCTCAAAAATGAGTTTTTGGTGGGAAGTGGACGAGAAACTGATACTCGCAAGGCATTACTTGCATCAAGGTATATTGATCAACGGGAAGCAGATCACCCCATAATGTATATAGGTTTTGAGCGGAGAATTTTGAGTTTTACTCCTCACTCTGTTTATTGCAATATAACTCAAAGGTATAAAACCTAAAGGTTAGTCTGATGCAGAGAACAAAAAATAAAAAGGTATTAATCCTTATATTCTCCTTACTCTTCGCTCAATTACTGAGCGGGTGCTCTGACCTGCTCCCAGTTGATTAGTACACCCCGATGTTAGTAATGTCTTCATAAGCCACATGAGGACATCCCCATGAAGAAGCGTTTTTCCGACCAACAGATCATCAGTATTCTCCGCGAGGCTGAAGCCGGGGTATCCGCCCGTGAACTCTGCCGCAAGCACGCCATTTCCGATGCCACGTTTTACACCTGGCGTAAGAAGTATGGCGGTATGGAGGTGCCTGAGGTTAAGCGCCTGAAGTCGCTTGAGGAAGAGAACGCCAGACTCAAGAAGCTGCTTGCCGAAGCCATGCTGGATAAAGAGGCGCTTCAGGTGGCTCTTGGGCGAAAGTACTGACGACAGACCAGAAGCGGGAAGCCGTGATGTTGATATGTGATGCGACCGGTCTGTCGCAACGTCGTGCCTGCAGGCTCACAGGTTTATCTCTGTCGACCTGCCGCTATGAGGCTCAGCGCCCGGCTGCAGATGCGCATTTATCAGGGCGCATCACTGAGCTGGCACTGGAGCGCAGGCGTTTTGGCTACCGTCGCATCTGGCAGTTGCTGCGCCGTGAAGGGCTACATGTTAATCATAAGCGCGTGTACAGGCTTTATCACCTCAGTGGCCTGGGCGTAAAACGCAGAAGACGTCGTAAAGGGCTGGCAACAGAACGTCTGCCGCTGCTCCGTCCGGCGGCACCCAATCTGACCTGGTCGATGGATTTCGTCATGGACGCATTGGCCACCGGTCGCAGGATCAAGTGCCTTACCTGCGTAGACGACTTCACGAAGGAATGCCTGACGGTCACTGTTGCCTTTGGGATTTCAGGCGTGCAGGTCACGCGTATTCTGGACAGCATTGCGCTGTTTCGCGGCTATCCGGCGACGATAAGAACGGATCAGGGCCCGGAATTTACCTGCCGCGCACTCGATCAATGGGCCTTTGAGCATGGCGTGGAGCTGCGACTTATCCAGCCCGGCAAGCCGACACAGAACGGATTTATTGAGAGTTTTAACGGACGCTTTCGCGATGAATGCCTGAATGAACACTGGTTCAGTGACGTCAGTCATGCCAGGAAAACCATCAGTGAATGGCGTCAGGATTATAATGAGTACCGCCCGCACTCCGCGCTGAATTATCAGGCGCCGTCTGAATTTGCGGCGGCCTGGAGAAAGGGTAATTCTGATAGTGAAGGATCCGACATTACTAAGTGAGCGTTGTATCTAATCCTGGGGGCAGGTCAGCTCACTGACTCGAGTTTCTGAAAAATCGCATGCCAGAGAAGTCGAGAGCCTAAATCTTATCGGAATGAGCTTGGATGCGGCGAAAGAAAAGTTAAGTAAAGAAGGATTTGATTGCAGCGACTATCCTGAGACCAATAGGGTGCAAACCCAATCAGGCGCACGCACTTTAATACAGCTTGATTGTAGCAAACGAAGCTTAGAACTGATTTGTCCGCAAATACGCTATGCGGTACTTAATGTCGATCCCCAAAGCTTAAAAGTGGTATTAGTGGGAAACCGCATAACTCAACAAGCATGTTTTTGATGATTAATGAACCTACACCAAGCCTGTTTTTTAAGCAGGCATGACGTGCGGTTTTGAGCGAACTATAGTCATTCGCAGTTTGATAAAGGCATTACTTAAATCGTGGCGTGTTAAACAACAGGGAGGAGATCAGTATGGAGGTGCCTGAGGCTAAGCGCCCGAAGTCGCTTGAGGAAGAGAACACCAGACTCAAAAAGCTGCTTGCCGTCGTGCATTACGTGCGGGTGGCTAACTAATCGTCCCCTGAAGGGAGAAGTTAACCTGACGTTTTCATATTGACTCCCTAATGAAAAATCTCAAATAATCACCCTGTTAAGAATATTCTGACCCCACGGACCGTCGCCTGAAGTTGTGCAATGCATCGGGCCGGGAACGTCTCTGCTATCAACGTGAGAATACCATGCCCGATTTCACTGCTCCCGCTTCCCAACATGATTTAACCCGCTGCCTCACTCTGTGCGGCGATGCCTTCGGCCAGATCCTGCCGCTGCTGGGTATTACCGCCCAGGAACAGCCGTCGCCGGAAGCCTTTTATCAGTCGCTGCAGCAGGCCCGGCAAAATCTCGGTTCCTGGAAGGATGTGGCAAAGCAGCTAAACCTTAGTGAGCAGGAAATAACGCAGTTTACCCAGACGCTGCGTACGCTGAACAAACTGCTGGAGCGCCACGACAGTGCTCAGCCCACCGGTAAAAACCTCGCCATTGCCGCACTGCGTTTTCTTGCCCAGCTGGAGCGACTGAAGGAAAAGCAGCCGCTGCTGACCTACTCTACAGACCTGCATAAAGATGGCGAAGAAAAGCAGCTGCGCAGCCTGCAGCAAGTTCGCGCGCTGGAGCTGATGATCCGCAGCCTGATCAATGAGGCCTACAGTAACCAGCAGGTGCTGCTCCACCATCTGCGCACGCTGTTCGGCGAGGAGCGGGTGAAAACTTGGCTTAACGTCGCCGATCGTGATGACGTGCTGAGCGGCACGATGTTCAGCGAACTTTCCTCCCTGTTCGTAGATAAAAAAGAGTACGCCACGCACTATTCGCCGTTGTATCAGTACACGCCGCTGCTCAGCTTTATGAACGATAAGCGGAAAACCCTGCAAACCTTCCTCGACGATATTCGCGCCATTCGCAACCGCTTGGCACACCACAAGCGCGTCACCTCGGTACATACGGCGCTGGTGAATTATTACTATCAGGAAATTGCCGACCCGGTGCAGGAAGCCTTCGATGAAGGTCGCGTGCAGGTCAATCCGGACCGCTATTTTGACGCAGGGGAGGCGGAAGTTCGCCAGTATTTCAATCAGATGGCAGAAAAAATGGGTCGATTGGGCGATGACCTTCAGGAAGTGAAAGAGAGCCTTGAGCGGCAAAATGAGAAACTGGACGATATCAAACAGGACACGGGTTTCCTGCGCAAAAAAATCGTCTGGGTTCTCGGGGGAATTGGCGTGCTAATTGTTGGCTCTGTGCTGACCTTCGGCACCTCGACCCGCACGCTGGTCAATACGGAAGCCATCCGCGGCGACGTTAACGAGGTTGGTAAGACCGTTGCCGGGGTGAAAAAGGAAACCAGTGCCGATCCGCGTAAAGAGCTGGCGAATATCGGCATTGCCTGGGACGAAAAAAATATCCGCGCTGCTATTGAACGTGGAGATACACGGGTGGTCAGCCTGTTTATGGACGGCGGCATGAATTGGAAACTCTATTACGCTGAAAAGGCGCTGATTGCCGATCATAAAGACACGCTGGCGGTCCTCCTGCAGCACGCCTCGCTGATGGATGAGCAGCAGGGCTGCGTGCGGATGAATAGCGTACTGCGCCAGAGCGTGAGTCATGGCAACGCCTTAACGCCAATGCAGAAGCAGTTCCTGAAAACCTTCTGCTCGTCACCTGAAAACGTCAGCATGCTGAAAGGCGAGCTTGACAAGGCGCTGGAATTCGAGAAGAACCAGCAGAAAGTCTACGACAGCGAAATGGCCAAAATTGAACCGGCCGATCGCTGCGAGCGCCGCCTGATGGCGAATAATGCGCAGCCGTTGATGAATGAAGCCGCGCAGTTCTCGCTGTCAGGTTCGTCCACCTTCTCTCTCCACGACACGCTGCTGGCGAATCTCAACAGCCATCTGCTGATGGGGGAAAACTCGTTAGGTGAGATTCGCAAGCAGGTGAATGATTTCTGCAATAAGCAGGCCAACAGCAAGCCCAACATAGGAATCGGTGACAACTGGAGCCATTCACAGCGGGTGATTTATAACGTAGTGAAGTGATGTGCAAAAAAAAAGGCCCTTAATAAAAGGGCCATTAGCATAAAGAACGATTACTGCATTAATCTTCCTGGCTGCGGATATCGAAGAACCAGAACAGAACAAAACCGAGCAGGGCAAAGGCCACAAACACCACCAGCGTGATCAGCTCAAAATGTGCGCTCTGTCCGGCGATATCGGCCAGATGCTGAGTACTGACGTCCGGCTCTTTAAACAGCATCAGTTGCCACTCGTATTCATTGGTGGTCAGAATATCCCGTACCGGCTCCCAGACGTGGCTGGCCGCAATGCCCATCCCCAAGGCAGAGAACAACGAGCCGTAAATACGGTGACGGCGGGCGTTCTGCCGGGAAATCGCATCCTGCATCAGTTGATCAAGCCGATCGAGCTGGGAGAACAGCGCGCCACGCCGATCGTGCAGGCCCCACTGGTGCTGGAGCATTTCACTCAGCCGGTTTTCATCCGCGGTACTAAACAGCGTTTCGCTGCTGTTCAGCACATTCAGCGCATTGACTCGCAGCGCGAAGATTTCCTCTTCCCACTGCTTGTCTTCAATCGCCGATGCGTACTGCTTAAGCTGTTTTGGCCATTTTTTGAAGATCTCGCGGATTTGAGTCAGGAACGCGGCATAGCCATCGCTCAGCGTGGCAATGCGTTGGGCAACCACCAGCAGGCCGTCCAGGGCTGGATTATCGGCCGAGCGACTGAACAGACTTACCCCTTGCTGATGACCCACCACCAGCACGTCGGACTGCCACCAGGCGTCAAAGCGGTCCGCCTGCGGCAGGTCATAAGGCGTCACTGGCGGCGTTGTCTGGCTGGTTCCGGCCAGCCACGCCTGGAAGGAAGGCGTGTCGACTAGATAGCTGCTGGTGTCGCTTTGCTGGAGACGTGAATCGGGCTGCGACCAGCGCCATACGCATACCCGTTTTTGCCCTTCGTTGAGCATCTGCGTGTTGTATACCTGCTCAAGACGCGGGGTAAGGTTATCAACAAACCCCTTCTGCCAGATAAGCGGCAGAATATCCTGCCACCAGTCGAGCTTCGACCCCAGCTCGCCGGACTCCAACCGCTTCGGCGCGCCCAGCAGCGTGTAGCTGCCGGCATCATCCCACCAGGGTTGATTCGGCGAACTGGGCAACGGGCCAGATTCGTTGTTGTAGCTGCGCAGCAGGCGCGGCTTATCGCAGGGCCGCTGACCGTTCCAGCGCACATTTTCTTCCTGCTCCAGCGCCTGCCAGATGTTTTGCAATGAAACGCCGCTTTTCGGATCGACGGAAATCACCACGTCATTGCCAGTGCCCTGTTCCTGCGGGCGATAAATCCCCAGCAGGGTAAAACCGTTTTTACTCCACGAACGCGTGCGGTCATTGCGGGCAAAAATCTTAAACAGGCCGCTGGCGTGCTGTTCGTTAAGGAAAAGCGCATCAACCAGCACCTTACGCTGGCTGTCTGACTGCGCTACCAGCAGTTGGCAGGTAGCGGCACGCGGTATCGCCAGTTGATACAGTTGATGTTCATAGGCCAGGGCAGCGGCGGCGCCCTGATATTCTGCAGAAGCTACCGGCTGAATACCGTTATTCGGTGCGTCGGTCTGGTTGACCAGTTCGCTGAGCAGTTGAATGCAGCGGGTAAAGCCGGACTGAAGCCGTAGCGAATCGTACTGATGCCGTTCGTTGCGGGCCGCGTTTAACTGTGCGTGGGCAAAGACCGTGTGCAGGCAGGCGGCTGAGCGAGAAAAATCATCGCCGTCCAGATAGCTGCCCTGCTCCCAGTGGTCAATATAGCTGACCCATTTCTCCAGACCTTCCGGGAACTCGGCGGTTTCACTCAGCGTAAGCGCGTTATACAGCAGCCAGGCGAAGCAGCTGTCCAGCGAAAAGTCCTCAATAACCACCTGGGATACCGGACTGGCCTGCGCCCGGGTTTTCAATACCTGCCGCTCCGCGTCGGTAAGGTTCCACAGCCAGGCGGAAACGGATCGATACCGCTGGCTGTTTTTACAGTTCAGCGCAATTCCTTCTGAGGCGCCGTCGCCTAATCCCAGTGCAAGCGTACCGGCAGGAATATCACGTAGTGTGGGGTCTATAGAAAACGAGGAGTGTGCCAGCAGCAACGCAAAGCGATCCCACTGAAAGATGTCGGCCATTGCTTATCCTTTACACGTACACGCGCCAGGGCAGAACGCCGCAGCGCAAAGATTATTTTGATTCACGGAAAAGTCCATGAGAAATCAGGAAAAAGACTACTATATCTCTGATCTTGCAGCAAGATTATTACAGGCGTCCAGCCGCCCTGACTTTTAATTAGCTTCTGAAAGAAATGACCATTCTCGATAAATATTTAATCAGCAAACTCGCGCCATTTCGCCAATCGATATAGAAGTCTTGAGGGTGAATCATCCTGGTGGCGGTAGAATAATAAGAAGAAGTACCGCAAAATTACTACCAGTCATAACTGTGCTTTTATTATATTTAATGGTGGTGCGATCTTTGGCTGAAACACCTGATTCATTCATTACCAAACAACTTGATTAAATGACGACACTCAGACAAAACCATTATTTAATAACTCTGAAGTATTACTTGTCAAAAAAACCACAGCCAGACTAAACGATATAAGTCAATTATAAATCTGGCATAAAAATTCATATGCTTTTGAAAAATTATAGTAAATACTCGATCTGCGTCGCGTGTTCATCGTTGCTTTTCATCGTGAGTAGGTGCAGGTTTCTGCCATTGACCCATCGTGCCGATGGTTAAAGTGAAAATCAGTCTGAGCGAAGGAAAATTTGGGCTAATAAATCTTTTGTAATTAACACAATTGATCCCTATTAAGGTCCTCTCTTTATAAAAGCAAAATACCAAACTCCAACTAGGGTATTTATTATGGCAAATATTACAGCAGCAATTTTACTTACCGTTATTCTTCTGCTCACCACTGGCTGCATTTAACTCAGTACGAGAGAAAATCCCTCTGCAGGGTCTCTACAGCTCTAGTCGTCGGGAAAAACATCGTTGTGGAGCGATGGCAGCCTTTTCGGTAAGGTGCCAGCAATGCTTCAGCATGAAGACCCGGCAATTGGCTACCATCCCATGCGAAAAAAACGGACGACAGGAAATGCCTGACTGTGCTCGATTCTTTAAACCATCACTCGGCGGTCATACGGTTCCGGGTTAATTAATCGAGGCTGTATCCATCTGATCTGCTTCCATATAATAAATAAAGAGCAAACTAATAAGGTCCGCTTCTGGCAAGTAGCTGTCTACAGCAACATTTTCAGTCTGCTATGAGCGAACTGCGGACATCAACACAATGCGTCTAACAATTTAGTCGCTAAGTTCATGGACTTGAACCTTCTTCAAGCCATCTGGTATAGGCTACGTCAGTTAAAAATGGAGTTGAGTAATGACTGAGCTGAAAGCACCCTACTGGAATCGCATGGTTCCCGAACTGACAGTAATGGATTTTTCTGTCTCCCTGCACTTCTATGTTGACGTGCTTGGTTTCAAGATCATGATAAGGCGTAGTGAGCCAGATTTTGCCTACGTCAGTCTTGGCGAGGCACAACTGATGCTGGAGAAATATAATCCCAAAGGATGGAATACGGCTGAACTCGTCAGACCGCTGGGTCGCGGCATTAATTTTCAGATAGAAGTAGAAGATATCGAGTCGGTGCTTGCTCGTGTCCGAGCTAATGGCTTCAAGTTGTACAGGGAGCTACGCGACAATCACTATAACATCGGAGAAACGACGGCCTGCCAAAGGGAGTTTCTCGTACAGGATCCAGATGGCTACCTCTTACGCTTCAGCCAGTACATTGAATGAAGTGCCAATGTCCGCTCTGGCACTGAGCTGGTAACTGAGTTGGACACAGTCCGCTATGAGCGAGGATCGGAAGTTAGCAACTCCAACAACTACAAGACTAACATTGAGTTGTCTTACCCAACGGGGTGTAGGTCAGGTTTACTGTATCGGCTGAAAGTCTATGGTAAATTTGGAGTAAAACCTGCCATACAGATTTGGTAGAACAAAAATAGATACTCAGGAGCCTATAGAATGCTAAACAGGCAAGTCAGACAAATCTATCCTCTACAGGATAAAGATACCCAAACGGTGGTATTTAGTGATTATTCTCACTTTCCGAATATTGTTCTGCTTGGTGATCCTGGTGCTGGAAAAACGCACCTCTTCAAACAGTTTGCGGCATTGCAAGAGGCAAAATATCTTACAATACGTCACTTCTTAAGTGGCGTACCTATTGATAATCAGAAAACATTATTCATCGATGCATTAGATGAGAAGAGGAGTGCCAGTAACAGTAGTGACGTTGTAGATGACATCGTCCGTAGGCTTTTTTCCCAACCGCCACAAAATGTCAGAATTTCTTGTCGCTCTCAGGATTGGTTAGGCGAATCAGACTTGTCAGCATTTTTACCCTATTTTGAGCAGACCGGAGGCTATGTTGTTTTACATTTGCAATCGCTTTCAAAAGAAGAGCAGACTGCGATTCTACAAGCTAATGGTGTAGAACACCCCGAAGCGTTTCTGGCTGAAGCAGAAAAACATGCCGCCAGCGAATTTCTTTACAACCCACAAAATCTGCTAATGCTGGCTGAAGCCGTTAACGAAGGAAACTGGCCCCGTACAAGGTCTGAACTTTTCCACTCTGCAACACAGTTCCTTTTAACTGAACATAGCCGAGAGCATACGCGGCTAACTTCAGGAATTTATACCTGCGACGAATTAGAGTATCCAGCTGGATCGATTTGCGCGCTGCGCATATTGAGTGATGTTTCCGGAGTTTCTCTGCTTCCGAACGATATCCGACCAGAATACCCCAGTTACAGAACCATCTCGTTCTTCTCACATGAAATAATTAGAGCGGCGTTATCCAGGCGGGTTTTTTCTGCCGGAGATGAGGTTGAGACTGTTGAGTACAGCCATAGGACGATTGCTGAGTATTTAGCGGCAAAATGGTTAGCCGGGATCGTTGACAAAGGGCTACCCATGGGACGTTTGAGAAGTATGCTGGGATTTGAGGGGTATCCGTCTTCAGAATTGAGAGGTTTACACGCATGGCTAGCGGTCTTTTTACCGCAATACGCCCAGGTATTCATTGAAGCCGATCCTTACGGCGTTCTGACCTATGGCGATGCAGCTTCATTACCGATAGCGGAAAAACAAAATCTATTGGTGGCGCTGTCAAAACTTTCAGAACGTGATCCTTGGTTTAGAAATCATGGTCTCAATTCATATCTGAATGGCTTCGCGACGGTAGAAATGGAAGCTCAATTGCGACAGATAGTCCGCGATCCTCATTCGTCATTTTCTCTGCGGATGATCGTTTTGGAATCCTTATCGGTGGCAACACCGATAGTCGCCCTGAGTGATGACTTAATTAATATTGCCAAATCGGAGGATTCATCGTATGCGGAAAAAGAGGAAGCAATAACGGCATTAATCCATTTTGGAGTGTCTGGTCAGAAATTTTCGGTACGTTTTTATGGGGAGTTAAAAGACAAAAATCACGATAGCATCCGGTTACGTAACCATATCATTCAGTTGCTTTATAAAGATTACTTTACACCGCAGGATATAGCACAACTGCTGATTGATACATTAAACATAACCAGTGAGCGATTACCGATAGGCGCGTTATGGCGGCTGAATGATATTGTACCGACTGCTGATCTGCTCGCTATCTTTGAGCATCTCGAACGGTACCACACCGCTTACAGTAAAGACTGGTATTCTTCAGCTAAAAATCATTATGAGATTGTGCATTTTCTGGAAGCTGGATTATTGCAGATACTGAGCGAGAAGAATGGTTACAGCACATCTCAGATATGGTTGTGCCTAAAAACGTTCTATAGCTACTCCCATAATCACCACTATGGCGGTTATGACAATGTGCAGAAATCTATCGTTCAGGAGATAAGAAACCGTAGCTGGCAATATGAAGATATTATAGACGCCGCCATTATTTCATTTACAAGCTATGATACTAATTACTTGTTCTTATATGAATTTGGTGGGAGCACCTTCCATCTTATTCCTGATGAAATTTTGCTGGCACGTTTTATCCACTATTTATCTCATGCTGAAGCTGATTCAGAAAAAATTGAATGTATTTATCGACTGACATTTCCGGTCCTTTACCGATGTGCCAAGCCATCACAAGAGACGTTTGAATTTCTTTCTGCGTACTGCCATTTAAATGTAAAGTTGACTACTGTGTTTGAGACTTCCATCGTCTGCGAGATTGACGATTGGAGAGTAAAACATAATCTTAACAAAATAGCGTATGAGAAAGAACTAAACGCGGCGCGTTATGAAGATAGGCACAGTTTCGAGTTATGTCGTCAGGAAATTGTGTCGGGCCAACATTTGGATTGGCTCAAACATATTTCCTATATTTACTATTCGAAATACAGCGATGTTGATGACAAATTGACGCCAGTGCAGCGCTGTGCAGAAATATTAGGTGCCGAAAACGTCACTGACGCGATATCCGGTCTTTTAGCGATTTTAAATCGTTCAGATCTGCCCACAATTGACGAGTTGAATTGTGCTTTGCTGAAGAGGGAGTATTACGGATGGTGGTATGCAGTACTGGCAGGAAGCGATGAGTTATTTAAAAAACATACTGATGTTACACAATGGAACGAAGATTTATTAACAACGCTATTGGCTCTGGATGTGATATTAGCAATTTTCACCAAAGACAATAATGTTGTAAGTGATTATTCATTACCGTGGAAAAGGGATGTAATACTTAACAAAACAGAATTTTTCATCAAAACCTATTACCACATTATCAATTTCTGCATGAATAATCAGTTGCAAGATATCCGTGCACTTAACTATCTGTTAAATGATACCTGCATTCCAATCGACTATGCCGTTCCTTTAGTTATGAGACTAACTAAAGAACACCCTGATGATGTTCTCCATTTACAAAACCTGGTGGGATGGTTGTTAGCACATCCTGAGAGTCATGCAGAGTTGTTGCAGTTATCTGAGTTGATGATAGCACACCCCTCAAAACTTAAAAATCCAAGTTATCAAATTTGGCTTGTATGTACTTATTTATTCGCTCCAGACCAGTGTCAGGATCTATTTTTATCTGAATCAAATTCCGCGCCGGAAATGATAGCGCACATTCGTCAGCTATCAGGTAAGGCGAAAATAGGCCGTGGGAGTAGTGAGCAGCGTTTATCACTAACACAATTGGAAGCGATCATCACTGTCTCTGCTACTCATTTTCCTAATGCAGATCGCGTTGCAAGAAAAGACTCTAACTCAGCAAATAATTGGGAGTATGCCGATTTTATCAAAAGATTGATTGATGATGTTTCTTCTTTTTCCTCATACGATGCCGGGGAAGTATTTGAACGTTTATTATTACTGCCAGAATGTACAAGTTACCGGGGTTATCTCTTGCACGCCCAAAGCAACCAGAAGGTGCGGTATCGGGAATCACAGTTTCAACACACTAACTGGAAGCAAGCGTTGAATACGCTTAAAAATAAGACCCCAGCTAATGTAATGGATCTCTATGCGTTATTGTTAGATCATTTGCAGGATATCGCTAACCGAATTACTTATGAAAATACCGATATTTATAAACAGTTCTGGAATGAGAATGGCAATGGTAAAATTTTAGTGCCCAAGCCTGAAGAGAGCTGTCGGAATTTTTTTCTGGAGCTGCTTAGAGCACGACTCCATCCGTTACAAATAATCTGTGAGCCAGAAGGCCATATGGTTTCGGGTAAAAGGGCTGATATCATCATTTCACTTCCAGGAATAAAAATCCCCATTGAGATAAAGCGTGATTATCACCGGGACGTCTGGAGCGCGCTTAACGAGCAACTTGACCAACTTTATACTACCAATCCCGATGCCGCAGGCTACGGCATCTATCTGGTCTTCTGGTTTGGTGCTTCTCGACCAAACGCTATTCCTCGCCCGGCGAAAGACACGCCACCCCCAGTAAACGCCACGACAATGGAGGACATTCTTAATGAAGCTGTGCCAATGGTTAAGCGAGACCGCCTGTCTGCGATAGTAATTGACGTATCAGGTGAGGCTAATTCGACAGTTGAAACGCAAATATCATCTATGTAAGGAAAATGAATCATGATTACAAAAGAACTTGTAGATGAAAGCCTCAATATTCACCGACTGGTTGATTGTGGTGATTTTGACCTGGCATACCAGCAATCCGTTGTATTCTTGGAAAAACTGGGAAAAATAACGGTCAAAGGTGAAAATTATTTTATAGTGCTGGGGAATGTGGCTGGCGGTCTTGTTGATATTGGGCAAATGAGCAACCATAAAAATGCAGCAGAGCTTGGTTTTAAGCTGATGGATGATAACAAGGAAGCATTAGCGCATGTACAAGGAGAGAGCCATTTTTATTATAATTATGGTAATGCCTTGTCTAATAAGATAAGTGTCGATAATCCTCGCGACCACACATTTCAGTCAATAGAAGAACTTGTTTCGTTAAAAAACATCTACTGGCGAGCCTTTAGATTCTCCTCACAAGAGAGCGAAGAGTTTCAGGCGGAACTGTCCGTTAATCTGGCCAATTCGCTAAGAAGCCAATTTAGACTTAGTGAGGCACTGAGATATTATGATCTCACTAATCGCAAGGGATTAGATATACCACAGTCTTGGGTCAATCGTTCTGCCGCGCTCATTGAGCTAAACCTTGTTTCATCTTCATACTCCATTATGCAATTGAAGGAGATACGAAAAGGTTATATTAATGCATCTGTTTCCAAAAAAATCCCTCCGCAATGGGAATCATTCTATCTTGGACGCATAGAACAAACAAATGATAAAATAGAAAAATGTATATCAGCAGACGGCGAAACGGACGAGCATGATGACATGCTCACGCAGCAGGAGTTTGACGCATTGAGTGCATACAGGCAATTCTGCCTAATAAATCATCTGACGCTGTCCGAGCACGGTCTTTATTGCCCCTGTGTGGGGAGTGCCACCGATAATCTTGTCATCTCTTCTTCTGGTGTAACCGGTGATTTTATTATTCCAATGGAGATGGCGTTAAACCGCTTTAAATCGGAATTTTCACTTGCCCGCCATCTCTATTTTGAATACCTTTTCCCTCAGGATACGGATCAAATTAAAGAAGAATGCCATTTTCTAGAGTTACATAATGACGAGATCTTAGGTATTGATATTGAGAAGATCAGAACGGCATTTCGTCTGTGTTTTGGTATTCTCGATAAGATTGCGGTATGTATCTGTGAACTTCACAAAGTTTATCCACCTGCAAAGAATGGCGGGTTACAGAAAAATATCTATTTTCAAAGCTTCTGGCAGTTAGACGTTGATAACAGAAGACAACGGTTTGAGGATATAAAGTCACCTGGACTTTTAGCATTATACAGTATTGCTACTGACCTGAATAAAAATAAAGGTGGCGAATTGGCTTTTTATAAAGAGTGGCGCAATGGTCTAGAACATAAATTTTTGGTGGTACACAAAAGTGATAAAGCAGAAGATCTTTACCAGTCTTATAAATTGATTAAAGATATTCTTTTTATCAAAGAGGATGAGTTTATTCACCATTTCGGTCAGTTGATTCAGATTACCCGTTCAGCAATATTTTCATTTGCCTTTATGGTTAGATATGAAGGTGAGAAACAAAAAAAAGAGAATATTCCTTATATTACTAATGAACTGCATATGAAGAATTATTCGTCAGAACCTAAGTAAAAGGCAGCAAGCGAAGCACTATGTAAACCCCGCTGCAAAACTACCCATCCACTATTAGAGAGTCTTTGGCACTCCAGCTTCCGCTTTTGGCACGGAGCGGACTTGCTCGCTGCATGGTCCGCAATGAGCGAACAACGGACATTACGATCCTGTTTATATGCCCGATGCCAATACATTCATGACTTAAGGAATTAACCAAATATTAACCTGTTGCAAATTGATAGAATCTCTTGGTATAAAACCCCTAATACCTTGAAAGATAGTCATATGTATTAAAGGAGAAGTATGATGGTTTCAAAGGATAATGCAGAGCATTATGTCTGGGCCGACAATTGTGACGGTTGGTATCTAGTAAACCGCCAGGACATGCTAGTTATTCATGAAAAAATGCCCCCAGGTACTTCTGAAAAGCGACATTTTCACTCCGTTTCCAGACAGTTTTTCTTTGTTCTCACCGGTATTCTTTCAATGGAACTGGAAGGTGAAACGCATAATATTAAGGCCCAGCAGGGGCTGGAAATTCCCCCAGGGTCGAAACATCAAGCCAGAAACGATACTGAGTCTCCCGTAGAATTTATTGTAATTTCACACCCGACGACACGCGGGGATCGTTCTGACCTCCCTTTACCCTGATTACAACTCACGAAAAACTGCTATGGCTGGCCTTAACATAAGGTCAGCGCGCTATGTACTTAACGTACTAAGTCTTTGCAACGTCTGCTTTTGGCACAAATCGGACCGTCATACCTGCTTAAGTCACTGGGTTAGCGTAGGATATTTTCCGTTTTCCAAGCGGCCCCCTTACTGGTTTTTTCAGACTCGTCGGCGGGTAAAAAATCGCGGTAATTGTTTCAAAAGGACCGGTAAACTGCCAGTCCTGCGGAGAGATTACTTCAGCTCCAGCGCCCTAATCACATGGGTAATATCCGGGACGTCTGAGATCTTGACCGAGTTAACCCCCTCAAGTGATGAGAGACGACCATGTAGTTCATCCGTAAAGGTAAAATGCGTAGTGCCCGGATTTTCATAGATACACACCGGTACATACACGTGCCGGGTAACAGTCTCAAATAGTGAGAAGACTACTTCGTCACGGAGTGACTGGTAACTATAATAGGTGGTTTAAGTAAAAAGACCTGTTAATAGGTCTTTTCATCCCTTAGACTAAGAGCTGTCAAAAGGTCTTAGTCAGGAGGCAACATGCCAAATATTATTCTTAGCGACACCAGTGCGAGCATCAGCGAACTAAAAAAAAATCCCATGGGAACTGTAGGGGCAGGTGACGGGTATCCTGTGGCCATCCTGAACCGCAACCAACCTGCATTTTATTGCGTGCCCGCAAAATTATATGAACAAATGCTAGATGCGCTGGATGATCAGGAATTAATTAAGCTGGTTAGTGAGCGATGCAAAGAGGCGCTGGTTGAAGTGGATTTGGACCATTTTGCATGACATACACGATTAAGTTTCGTGAATCTGCAGCCAAAGAATGGGACAAGCTTGATAAGGCGCTTCAACAACAATTTGCTAAGAAACTGAAAAAGTGTTGCGAAAATCCTCATGTTCCTTCGGCCAAACTTCGCGGGATGCCCGGGTGTTATAAAATCAAACTGCGCGCATCGGGCTTCCGTTTAGTCTACGAAGTAATTGATAACTTCCTGATTATCGCAGTCGTAGCCGTTGGTAAAAGAGAACGCAGTGACGTCTATCAGTTGGCCAGTGAGCGTTTAAAATAACGTCCAGTGCAGATTTTTATGCCCGCCAGGGCATGCAGTCGACAGTAAATCTTCTTGGCAAACCGACGATCATCTGTCCCGGGTATCCTCAATCTCCCACTCTGCCTGCCAGACTTAACCAACGTAAAACCTCCACAGAACTTTAGGTACGCCGTCGGAGTGGTCACGGCAAGGCCTTGGTCGCAGCCGTGGCGTATCTCCGCGTTGGCGCCCTTTGGGCGCTTACGGGCGTGTTCCCCACAACCCAAACCGACATTCTCACAGCAACACCAATGTAGTAGTTACAACATCCGTCTATTAAAGCGGCACTGATCCCGGCCTTTGGCCGGGGCGGCGCGGCTTTTCAGGGCGATCGGGTTCCGCTCAGGGGTTACCGCTGTGCACGGTGCGATGTTCAGGGTCAGCTCGGGAGCCTCAGATTTGCACGGCGTAGATAAAGGGGGTGATGTGAATGTTGTAACTAATAAGATAGGCAGATAAACGAATGGACTGACAACATCAGTCCATGGTGAGTTGTTCAACTTTGCATTGGTACAACTGAGCCAGACGTTCGATGTTGTCTTTTCGTGGATTCTCGGACTTCTCGAACTGAGATACAGCGGCCTGTTTAATCCCCAGTTTTTCGGCAACATCCTTTTGGGTCAGACCACGGTAAATACGCCAGGCGGCCTGGATGGTGACATTTTTACTCAGCATGATTTCAACCACTTCATTTGGGATCTGTGCATCATCATGCTTACCCGGAGTAACGGTGATGTCTTCATAAAGCTCATCAAGATCGGCTTGTTGCATCAGACGCTCAAACAAGTCAATTGGAATGACAGCTGCCTGTTTTACGCCATGTTCATCAGTTATAAATTGAATGTGGTTCATAGAAAACTCCAGTCTGGATTACGTCTAATGCTATGGGCTCAGTACGTTGTCGATGTTCTTCTAGCGATACGCTGAATTGTGATCACAACCGGCTCACCGTTTTTGATTCTGTAAATGACCCGGTAGTCTCCGACACGCATCCTGAACTCCCCTTCTCCACCTGCCATCTTTTTTATATCGAGGTTAGCGACTAAGGCAGGATAGCGTTGCAGCAGGGATATCTTTTCACTGATTGCTTTCTGGTAGTTTCCCGGGATGCTCTTCAATTGTTTAAGAGCATGCTTTGTCCATTCGACTCTGGTCATGTCATTCCTTTGAAGCTGCAGCATCAACTTAAGATAAAATATAAGGCATGAAACCTTATATTGTCAAGTAAACCTTATATCGCGTTTAGGCTGCAGATTTACTGCCCGTAACGAAGTGAAGGGTGGAACTCACTTTGTTTTGAAGTGCGGATTTCAATACCGCACTGAAAACACTCCCTTTTTAAAGGGCTTCTTTTGTTCAGAAATTACGTTCGAAGTTAATGACTGAAGTCGTACCGTCGACGAAGTTAATTTTCGTACATGTGGGGATTCATCGTTTACCGAGTGGATATGCGTCACTTTGAAGGCAAAATTTGCGGAATTTATCGGTCGATAACGGTGTTAACAGATAAAAGCTAAGAAATGCGGGTATATAGGTGGGATCAGGATGTGAGCAGTCCCCATGCTGTCAGCACGGTGAAGGAGATGTCCATACTCGGGAGAGTTAACGGTTATTGGCAAGCTCGAGCAATAACCGGTAATACATTTCCGGTTCAGAACTCACCAGTCCCGGGTGTGCATGCCTGAATGACGTTTCGAGAGTCATTGCCTCATGAGGCATGACACTGTTTGACCACTGAACCCAGGCTCTGTAATACGGATGCTGCTGTTTACGCTTTCTGTTCAGTGCCCGTAGCTGGATGTCTTTGTCATCAAGTAAACGATCGATGCGTGCATTATCTTTATTTACCCGCATTTCCAGCTCACCTTCAAGGGTCGCCATAACAGTCTGCTTAAGCTCATCGAGATCCGGGCTGACAACCCACCGTTTGATTTGCTTCAGCCGGTTGCGCAAGGAATGTTTTCTTTTAAGGTCCAGGCCGAAAGCCTCAAGGCGCAATAAATGGTGCTCGTACTTTTTACGCAGGCTTTCTGTCAGCCCTTTTTTAAGCGCCCACAATTTAAACTTACCGAGCCACTCTCTAATTTCTTCGCCGGCGATCCCCCGCGAGGTAAAAAACTTATCGGCCAGCCAGATCCGCATCGGCTTGTTCTGACCAGCATCCGGATCTTTGTCGTGGTCAACAATGACATATTCCAGCTGTTCCATAACAGACAACGCTTCCCGCGGACTGTCATAGGCTTTCCGCCCGTTCTCATAGACATGCAGCATCCCTGCCGCTGCTGCAATTTGCTCAAAAGGCATCATGATTTCAAAGCAGTAGTCACTGTCGGGGTTATAGTCACAATGCGCGGCCATCGCCATGGAAAGAACCGTCAGCGTCTCACGGATCTCTTGCCTGGCCCTGATGCGCATGGGTTTCGGGACAAAATTTGGATTGTTACGTTTAGTGTAGGGAACATAACCTTTGCGCCTGAGAGCGATAAGATCCAGATTGCGGTGCCAGTCGTGGTTCTGAACGCGAGCCACCACTTTCGACGCGGTCCCTCTTGGAACGGCACAGCAAAGCTTAGGCGTGTGACGCCGGTGAATTTTGGAGCGCCCTTTGCGAAGTTTGTTAGACTCACCGCGCTTGTTTTTAACCGGTGTTTCTTCCCTGAATTCAGCAGTGCCACCTGCCGGCCCTTCCTGCTTTATATGACTCATATTGCGTTCACCCTTCCCTGACATAAGATTCCATTAACTGCCTAGCTCTGCCACGTCTTCAGTCAACCTGTTGCCAGACGGCTTTGGGTATCCGGTCAAACAATCTGCCGTTGATGATTTCAGCCCGCCGATGATCGGCTGCCAGCTCAAACTCATTGACCCATTCCTGAGGCAGTCGCTCCCTCTGATGACTGGTGACAAGCTCTAATGTGTGCAGCTTTGTGCAACGCCGTAGTTGCAGTAAAAAATCCATCTTTGTCATTGTCTGCCTCCTTTTAAGCACTGCCGCTGCCAGTCAGCGGCCGGTAGTTTTGTAATTCACTCACCGAGCGTTTTTTCAATGATGATTTCGCGTTCCAGTTGCTGAAGTTTTGTCGCCGACCGTTGCTGAGTTGCAACCTGCAAGACGGCAAGATCCTGACTAAGATCCGCAGGATCGGAATGTTTCCCTGCGGCTTCAGCCAGTGCCTTGCTGTCTGGCTCAGGTAATGACTTCGCCTGTTCTGCACGAACAGCATCAGCGGCAAGGCGCAGTTTTTCTTCCTCCGGTAACATGACAGCCGCCTGTGCTGCTTTATCCAGCGCAGCCTGCTTCTTCTCATCTTCTGAAGGGATAAATGGCAGAGGTTCGTTTTCCGGTTGCTGCGCCTGACGAAGGACTTCATCGTCCGTGGCCAGATGACTGCCAGTGATGCGGGGAATGTTGTGAGGAATGCCAGAGCCAGAAAGTCGGACAAGTACACCGCTGTCCGGATGCTGACGGGCTAACGCCAATCCTTCCTGAATATTGCCGGCGACGTGGGTATCGCCATTCCGGCTGACCTGCAGTCCGGCAAACCGGGCATCATCACTGCCCATGACTCGCGGCGCACCGTCCAGCCACGCGCCGCCGCCCTGCGGCATAAAGCGCACCTCATCGAGATAGACACCGGCGCGTTTACCGTTGCTGTCCCAGACCGGCAGTGCAATATGGGGCTGCGGGTACTTCTTCCCGGGGGCGATAAATTTCGCCATGCTCTCGCCAGCTTCCACACCGCTTGTCTGCAGAAGCTTTCTCCCGAGCGGGGTGTCCTGTAATGGCGTTGCCGTGGATAACAGCTTTTCTGCCACCTGCGCGGCACGGTCGGTGTCATAGTGCAGCAGATCATGCGCAGAGTGGCGACCGGCCTGCCGGTCGAGCTGTTTCAGCCAGCCCTCACGGTCATCCGTGAAGACCTGCACGTGCTCCTTTGCGCGCGACAAGGTCACATAACCCGATTCCCGCGTGGCCATCCGTTTACGACCACCCTCAGTACCTTCCAGCGTAATGACATACCGCTCACTGGCACCCTGTGCCCCGTGCGCCGTGACCGCGTAGGCCAGATCGATATGCCCATCTTCGACCAGGCGCCCCGGCTCCAGTACTTTTTCCTGTTCACCGTTAGTCAGCGTAATCCGGCCGCTGTTTTCCAGCTTGCTCACCTGCCACTGGCTGTTGGCCACATAGCCGCGTTCGTTATCGCTGCGGGTAAAACGCATGCGGTCGCCGGTACTGACGCTGATATCGCGGGGGACATACAGCGAAATGTCCTGCGTACTGTTTTCAAAATTGGAAATCACCGTGGGTTTACCCGACGCATCGTTCAGCGTAACCATCCCCTGCCCGATATCCACATCGCTGACCGTCATATGCTGATTGTTCATGACGGCCACGTGTCCAAGGTAGGCACTGAAACCGCCGGCTTTACGCAGCGCATTCTCCGGGACGCGCGCAGGCTCCAGCACGGTCAGCGTCAGTTCGCCCCTGCCCAGCTCACCGTTTTTCTTCAGCGCATCGTGAATACTTTGGTTAATGGCATGGCGGTCGGCGTTGAGGTGTGCAACGACCAGCGTTTGAGCCTGCGCAGGTGGCGTACGCCCTGCAAAATCACGGGTGATCGCGTCGATAACGTCTGCGGGTTCATTTAAGGAAGACAGATCTGCGCCTGGACGATCGTCTGCCGGTGATTTGAATTCCATGACCGAGGAGGCCGGCGCCCACGCCTCCGTTTTACGATGGATTTGTGCAGGCGACACGGCTTCCACTTTCTCCAGCGCGCCTCTGGCATCACCTTCGATCATGCTGTAGATAGCCGGGCGCAGTTCAGGAGTCTGACGCACAATGTCCTGCATCACGGCGGTATCAATAGGGCTGCGACTCTGCAGCAGACGGAACGGCTGGCCGGGTTCAACAGGCTGCAACTGCGCGACGTCGCCGCTGTTAATAGCACGCCCGCCCGTATCAGCAATGCGCTGGTAAAGTTCGGCCATGTCGCGGTTGCCCACCATCGAGGACTCATCCACCAGGAACAGCGTATTGCCGTAGTCGGTCTTCTCTCCGGCCAGGTTCTTCTGACGCTCCTCGCTCAGAAATGACGCCAGCGTCTGCGCCTGTACGCCGACCGACTGCATCTCATGTACGGCGCGGTGGGTCGGTGCCAGGCCGATAACCTGCGGTCGCTGTTTTTCAGGCAGGCTGCCTATCGCCGCCATCACGGCTTTAAACTGGGTGGTTTTACCCGTGCCGGCGTAACCCTGTATGGCCACAAAGCGGTCGGGGCTTTCGAGGATAAGTTTGGTCGCGGCCTGCTGACCGCCGGTCAGCCCGGCGAGGTATTTCTCCGGCACGGCGTCCATCAGCGGCGCGACAGCACCTTTGCCTTCCGCGACGGTGCGGATGATAGATTTCTCCATCTCATAGGTGATGCGCGTCACAATCAGACCACTGCCGGCACCGGCGACGGGTGACAGACTGATCAGGTCACCGCTTTTAACCTGCCGGTCGATTTCAGCGCTGGCCTCAGACACCGTCACGTCCGGCGACCAGCCGAGCGAGGCGGAAATCAGGTTGGCTTTGCTGAACGCGATATTATGTGACTGCGCCTGGCTGAGGCCCAGCATGACCGACTGCGCTACCGGTGTGTTCAGAGAGTCGCGGTTTTTCAGCATGGCAGCATCGAGGTTTCGCTCACCGGCTACTTCCTTCACCTGCTCACTGGCTACCCTGAAGTTGGGATTGCTGACCAGCCTCTTTTCCGCCCTGTCCTGCGGGAGTGCGGTGTAAATCCTCGCCTTAGACCCGCTGCGGGATAGCTGGTTGAGCGCGGCGGTGTTGAGGTCGCGGGTGCCGGTGGCGGCCAGCACCACTTGGTTATCACTGACGCTCGCACCCAGCCCCTCCACCAGCGGAGAGGCCAGCTTAAGAGCACGTGAGGTATCCAGTACCAGCGACGACTCGCCTTTGCCAACAACGATGCCACCGTCCACAAAGCCGGTGACCGTCAGGCCGTCCCGCGCTTTGATTTTACCTTCCAGCTCGCGGCCCACCGCCATCAGAGGCTCCCCGATGGCGACCGGCAGCGTTTTATTCACAAAGGCGCTCCAACTGCTGTCGAGACCACTGATTTTCTCAACACGTACTTCGCCGTTCTCTGAAACCAGACGCAGGGTGTTGGTGCTGTCGGTGACGCGGTCGACGCTGTATCGCGTCATGGTTTTGGTGTCTTTGTCCCACTGCTCCATCACCATGCCTGCGCGGTAGGTGTCGCGCTGGGTGCGGGTTTTGCCGTCCAGCCAGACCGGTTGAATAACGGACATCTGGCGTTCGTCTTTGCCCAACTGGCCGGTCGCATGCAGTTCTGCCCGGATAGCCGTATTGAGCAGCGCCTGTTCGCGCCGACCGCTGGCCTGTGCCACCACCGGCTGACCTTCGGCCATAAGCGCAGCATAGTCCTGTGCTAGGCGGTCATACCGCTGGCGTTTGTCGCTCTCACTGACTACTGTGGTCAGTGTTTTCTGACCGTCATAAAACCGGTACTGCGGCACGCCGGCGTCTTTAAGTACGGACAGCGCGTTACCGGTGCCGGTGCGGTTCTCAGAGTCAATGAACAGCATCTGCACCCCCTGCGCCTGGCCTTTTTCGAGGATCAGCAGGGTCTCTTTCAGGGACAGCTTTTCTGCCTGAGCCACAACCAGCGTGCTCTGAGGCGGCAGCGTCATGTCGGCGGTCAGGGCACTGCGCGACATCACCTTTCCGGCGAGCTGCGGGTCAAGGGAGAGAAAATCCCGTCCGCGGTTATCTGCCGCAAGGACGACCACGTCCCGCCCGTTCTCACCGGCCATGATGGCCGCATCGGTGACGCGGTCACGCAGTTGGGTCGCCCCGCCACGCCCGGAGAGAATGGCCACCGGCGATTTATCCTGACTAAGAACGGAGTAAGCATCGGCGTAGGAACGGGAGCGCTCCACTGCACGCTCTGGAAAACTCAGTACGCGGTTTTCCTGCATCGCGGTTTTCGCCAGCTGATGCACGCTGAGTTCATTGAGAAGGTGAATATCAGAGGTGAAGATGCCCTTCTCTTTATCCAGCGGGATAAGACGCTGCTGCTCAACGGCCGCGTCGATGCCGTCGCGCACGCGGGCAAACAGTCCGGGTTCAGCAGGCAGCTGCGACGCGGTTTTGGCCAGCATGTCGGAATAGGTAAACTGCACTTTGCTGTCGCTGAGCGTGGAGATGGCATTACCTATGGCGGTGGCCATGTCAGGGGCAACGCCGGCGGGTTCGCTGACGCCTGCGCCGCGCAGCGCACGCGCCTTCGCCCGTCCGACAAAGTCCGGCAGGTTAAACCCGGTTTCTTTCAGCCTCTCGTTCCATTCTGCTACCAGCACCAGCGGGTCGGAGGCCACTTTGGCCTTGCGTGAATCCAGTGCGGCAACGTCGCGCACATGCCGGGGCGCGTCAGCGCCTACGGCATCGACAATGGCATTATGACGCTGTGAAAACGGCTCAACCGGGACATCCTTTATCTCCCAGAGGCCATTTTTCCCGGCATCGCGGGTTTCAAAACCCATTTTCTCCACGTCCTGACGCAGGGAATGCTGATAGATTTTGCCCAGCGCTATCTGGTTGGCGTACATCGTCTCGGAAAAGCCGGTTTTCATTTTGGTGTCGCTGGCCAGCGCCCGCCATTTCCCGTCAGCTTCGGTAGCATTAAACACCAGCGCGTGGGTATGCAGCTGCGGGTCTAAGTCGCGGGAGGTATCGTGGTTATACAGCGCGGCAACAATATTGCCGGTCAGCACGGTCTGGGTCTGGCCACCTTCGGTAATGCGCGCGCTGGCCAACGCCTCCACTTCTTTCATGACGGTATCAACCGCACGGTTGTGCGCGTTAATAAACCGCCGGTCGCCGCCAATGAGAGCCATCATCGATACGCTTTTGGGCGCCGAAAACGTCAGGTCATAGCCGGGCCGGTGTGTCTCTTTCCCGTTTTCAACGCGCGACAGCACCGAGCCGTCCGGCAATACGCCGTGTTTCATGGCGTTCATCTCGGCGTCCAGCACCTGCCCGGACAGGCCCAGATTTTCAGCGCCTTCCCCCAGCCAGCGGGACTCGAGGCTGCCGAGTACGTAGTAATTATCCTGGCTTGAGTAATAACCGGCATCCCCGGCTATCGTGCTGATACTCATCATAATAAATACCCTCCGTCGTCATCTTTTTCATGCTCATGACGGGCATGATTGATATTCACTTCTTCACGACGGGTGGCTTCCTGCGTTTCGGACTGGGCGGCGTACAGCTCATAAGCGTCAAAGTCAACAATTTCGCCGTCTTCGCTCATGCCAGGGGGAAGCTCAATATCGATTTCTTCATCACGGCCACCGGCGGATGCCGTCTCAGCAGTCTCTGCCGCCGCAACTGCTGCAGCGACAGGTGTTGTCACCCTGGGCGCGGAGGACATGTTCATTCCCGTGCTTGCGGGAACCGGCGAAGGCGGCATGTTGGCCTGACTGCCTGCGGGGATCACGGCGGCAGTTGCAGGCAGTGTCGTCGCAACTGGCGGTGTTTCGACCGGTGCGTGCTGGCTGAATAACGCATCCATCATGCTTTCTTCCGCCCCACGCCTTTCGAGGTCTTCTTCTATCTCCGGGTCAAGGCTGGATTCGACATCGCGTTCCAGGATGGCCTCGGCGACTTTCGGCAGTTTCTGGTACTTCAGGGCCATTTTCACCACCGGATAATCGCCCGGCAGCGTGACGAAGCACTCCAGGTCTTCCAGCTTCTGCACGTCGGTATGGCTGACGATATTGACCCGTTCCTCCTCCTTGCCGAACGAGATACCATCACGCACGGACTCATTACCAAAGCTGGTTTGTTCGCTAAATTTTTTACGCACGGTCTCACCGATGTCTTCTGCGACAAATTTGGACACGGCCGCACTCGGCGAACGGAAGAAATACTTGGTGTTGAGCAGGTCAAACATCGCCTCGGCAGCCTTGGTACCATAGAGTTCTTCTATCTGTGGGAAAGACTGAAACCCGAGGGCAAAACATCCGCCGAATTTACGTCCTTCGGCGATAACTTCAGGCAAAACTGGAAGTTTGTGCAGCGATTTCAATTCGTCGTAGAAGAACCAGACGCGCCGGTGGCGGTTCTCACCCATTGACAGCAGGCTGTCGGCGGCAATGCTCAGCCACATGGAAATGACCGGTTTGAGCGACTCATGATGCTGCTGGTTAGAGGTGATAAACAGCCACGGATTTTTGGCACCAACCTTCGTGCCCTGCATCCATTCACGGATGGTGAATTTGGGTTTACCGCTGCGGTCGATGCCCTGCAGATAGCGCATGGCCTTCACGTAGTTGGTCAGTACGCTTCGGATCGAGATAGCCGTTTTCTCAATTTTCCCGTCCACCAGCGTCGCGGCAGGCGTACCAGCGAGAAACTCGCGCAGCTTGTCGAGCTTGATGGCCAACAGGGTGCGCAGGAATTTGTTGTAGCTCAGTTCCCGGTCTTTACGCATACGGTGCGCTGCTTCAGAAAAGATAGTTCGCGCTGAACCCTGCCAGAACGGATCTTCAGATGCTCCCATCGGGATAAGCGTGGTAGAAACGCTTTCAAGCGACGGTAAGGTCGGACATTCACGCCACATGTCCCAGTTAGCGCATCGTGCATCTAGCGGGTTAAGGATGATGTCCTTAGACGCGTCATAGTATTCTTCAACGAAGGTACAGCCCTTGTCATAGATAATGACCAGATCGCCGCGCTCACGCAGGTAGGTCAGAAATTTGCGCATCAGCGTGGATTTACCGGAACCCACAGTGCCGTGCATACCGAAGTTCTGAATTTCGCTGTCTTTCTTAATCGGCAGATCGTCGACTTTAATATCCGATGCTTGATCGCGGCTTTTCATCATTCTGGCGACAGCTTTCGCGTCGATATTTAATACGCGGCCGCCGGTGATCTCATCTTCACTCTGTTTTTTACCCAGGTGGCCCAGATACCAGAAAAATACACCTGTACCGATAAAGACCATAACCAGCGATATCAGCGCAGAAATAATGATTTCCTGCTTCAGCAGTTGTCCGCAATATGAAGTGTAGGAATCACTGACTATTTGCATCGCAGTGTAGTTAAGTTTTTTGCCGTAATAATCCAGATGGTAAACCGTCGGATTAACAATGTGCTTCTGGAACGGTGCTATTGTTGTGGCATACCAATACATCAGCCCATTCATGATGTTCTGTGTGCTCATGCGAATAAATAATGTCGCAACCGTAATGATCAGGAACGACATAATCATATAAAACGAAATGATGTGGTTTATTTGCAGGAACATCCGCAGGCGCATAAACGCAACCTGCCCGCCCTGCGTAAAGTCGCGGGAGTTAAAGCTCATACCTTATCCTTAGGCAAAGGGAGGGCCAGACCTCACGCCGTGACGTGAGGTTTAGTAGTCAAATTCAGTCAGTGTTTACTCGGGTTTTTTAAGCGTACCGTCAGGTTTCTTCCCCCGCCATGCGGATATCGCAGACGTAAATATTGAAAAGTCATACCTTCCTAAATCTATAGTACTAATGAAGTATAAAACTATCAAACTCACGAATTGAGTAATACAAGTAACCTCAGGGTCTAGATTTAACAAACAGGTAAATAAAGCAACCGCCAATCCCATTAGCAACCAAACGTAAAGATACATTTTTACCCGAGCAGAATAAAACCTAATAACCATGCTGTTCTCTCTAACCTCAGGAGGCAAAGACAAAAACCGTCCCATTATTGATGATGACGTAAAAAAAATAAAAATAGCGAGACAAGTCGAGAAAAGTAATGGGAACAGAGTAAACATGTTCAACGGCATACCTTCCATGATCGGCCGTATAAAAGATATCGCCTGAAAAACAATGGTGCATAGTGATACTTTTAATCCAGGCACGAATATTGAAAAAAACGATGGGATATTACCCTCCGATGATTTCAAAACCCGAACTATGTTATCCACATCATCTCTAATCATTGCATGAGTTACTTTCATGGCTCCCTCCATTTATTTCTCCACGCCAAATTTATTAGAGGCTTTGTCGATTTTACGTTGGGCCTCGTCTAAAGATGGGTTGTTTTTTGTCGGATGTTCAGTCGCTTCCGAGTATCCACTTGCAAATTTACCTTCGGCCATTTGGTGAGCCTGACTCAACCCCTTCCGGTCACTATTTATACCATCTTTTGCTGTATTTATCTCCAGTTGTGACGATGTAAAGCTCTGATTTGTGTCCCCAATCATGGTATCTACACGACCGCTGTTATCAGTGCGGATCGCAGAGGAATCAGATCTGGACTGAATTTCCCTTTCCCCCTGTTGATAAGCATTACTGCCTTGATGGATGGTTACATGTCCCCCATCAGGCATGCCATCAGAAAGAGAAGCCCGATTCGCCTCGAAATTCCCTTCAACACGGGAATGCACTTTGTCCTTCATGAATTGTTCTGCAAGCTGTTCCCGGTCTGCTCGTATTTCCGGGCTGGCCGTATTGGTCAGTATTGCCTCTGCACGCTCAGGTGCTTGAGCCTGAACATAGCCCACAAACTCCTGCGCATAATTACTCTGGGTCTGAGCACTCATGGTTTCAGATTGAGAAGCAATCTGGCTGTATTCGTGGCTTCGGGTCATACTGTCGGTATATTGCTGGTATTGACTGTCGGCCTCAGTCAATGTGGCACTCAGCTGCTCAAGCTTAGAATTGGACGAATTATCAGCGTGACTACCCGATTCAGAAGTCCGAGCGCTGGTGACCATGTCCATGCCTTTCTTAAAGTTTAAGACCTCTTGGTTAGTTTTATCTTCCGATTTATCTGTAGCGCTTGATGAAGATTTTTGAGTATTATGCGAATCACCATCCGTTTTTGTTTTGTCAATACTTCCATGTAGATCACCTTTAACTGCTACGCCGGTAGCAAATCCTGCCATTTTTCCTGCAACTTGTCGGCTGGAATCAAATCCAATACTTCCCCCAATACCGTAGCCCTTCTGAAGACGTTCAGCTTGTTCATGTAATTCACTAAACGCTTGATTCTCGCTGATATGATTTCGCTCAGCATAAGATTTAGCTTGTGACGCCATGATACTACTGCCTTCCGTAATCTGACGTGCATGTGAGGTGTCCGCCCCCAGCGTCAGCGTAGAGCTATTTCCAGACTGTGAGGCAAACTGTTTCACCTGATTGAAAGCACTGTTCACCGAGTGGTTGTACCCCGACAGGTGGCTTTGGGACTCAGCCAAACTTTCACGGGCAGAACGCTGCGCCGCACTGCTCTCAGCTTTCCCAAAGTTGATATCCATCGGCAATTTCGACATCGCGCTGGTCGTGTTGTAGACCGTCCCCCCGTCCCCGGTCTGCGTGACCAGTGCGCCGGTGCCGGTCTGATTGGTTATCTGCCCGCTGGCGTGGCTGCTGTTGGTGTCCCACTTGCCGCCCTGCACGTTATCCGTCTGCATGTTGTTGAACGACCAGTTGCCGTCCACGGCCTGTGAAGAGGACTGCGACGCAGAACTCTGCATGGCGGAACCCAGATAACTGCCCGCCTGCGACACACCGTTGCCCAGCCCTTTAACCAGATAGAAGGCAAGGAAAGGAATGGACAACGCCAGCCAGCCTGCGGTTGTACCGACATCGGAGAACATCTGCTGTCTTTCTGACAGATTGGACAGCGTCACCGCGATACCGCTGGTTTTCTCCTGCAGATTCGAATTCATGGCGTTGTTCAGGATCGCAAACAATACCGGCCAGCTCTGCAGATATGCGAACGTGAACATGTAGCCTTTCATAACCTCAAACGACAGCGTGCTGATCATGGCAATCACCAGCAGCAGCGGGAACAGGCCAATCAGCACGCCGGTCAACACCGTCTGCATCACCGGCAGCGTACGGGTGGCGATGCTGGCACTGGTGGCCTGCGACATGCGCATTTTGGCAAACGAGGACTCCGCCGACAGGTTAACTAAGCTGGCTGTATCCCCGTTGCGCGCCGCATAGCCTGCAAAGCCGTGACGCAGGGCGTTGAGGGTGACGTTATGACGCATAATCTCGCTGGCACTTTTGCCTGCGCCGTAAAAATACTGGTAACTGTCACCCATCAGCTGGCTGTACAGCGCGGCCCGCTCAGGCTTGTCGCCCAGATACTTGCGGATATAATGCGTCCACGTGGTGCCTCCGACGCTGGCGTCGGTGTTCATCATCTTCTGCAGGATGGCCGCCGACTCCTGGCAGGTCATAAACTTGCCCTCCTCGTTAAACATGCCGCGCAGCGGGCTGGGCTTGCTGAAGATCAGCGTATAAGGGTCTGCGCTGTTCATCAGGTCGTTCATGCTGTATTTCTTATTGAGCAGCATGTCCCCGACCACGCAATTCTGAACATAGTCCGCGAACATGTCGGTTTGTTCCGCACTGACCGACTCATAGTCCGTGCTGCTGCCAACCAGCGTCGCGCCGAACAACATCCCCGTCTGGCTGTAGGCCAGCGCGTCGGGCTGATGCATAAAGAACTCATATCCGGCCACCAGACCGTGTCCGACGGTGGTGATCATCGTCGCCGGCAGTACCAGTCCGACAGGGACGTTATCCACCTGATAGACTTCATGCGGGCTGGTCGCATCGATGATTTGTACCGGCCGGGTCACATTTATCAGCACGTTAATAATCGTGAGGATCATGGCCCATTTCACCAGTGTGAAAATATCGTGGGTGCGTATCCAGGCAACGGCGCAGGTCACGACAGACAGTACGGTGCCAATCGTCATCAGACTGCGGCCGGTATCCGACTGGGTAAAGGCTGCAACGGCATTCAGTGAATCCCGAAACCATGCGCCGCCGCTGATAGTGTAAATAACGTCCATTTTATTCTCCCGTAAACCGGTAGTTGCCCTGATAGCGCTGAATAAGACGGCTTGAGACCTGTTGGCGCAGATAACTCATCTGCCTTTCTACCGCCATCACCGCATCCTGTTTGATCTGCACCCGCGTCTGTAGTTCGGCAATCAGCGTGGTCGCCTGGGTCAGGCTTTTGTCGAGCTGGTCGGCCACCTCACCCGGATAGCTTTTACCCCCCATCAGCGTGCGGACCTGCTTAATCATCTCGTTCATGTACTGCATCATGATGTCGTAGCCGATGTAGTCAGCCAGCTGATACACCACGGCGGGGCCGATATTGACCGACAGCGGGTCGACCAGATAGCGCAGCACCGGAATGCTGGTCGCTTCCAGAAAACCCTTTTCAGCCACAGAAAGCGGGTCATCACTCACCGCCTTGTCCTGAATGCCTTTGAGCAGGGCGATAACCTGGCCGTTCATGGAATTTCCCGCACTGATAGTGATGCTGGTCAGCCTCGGGTTCAGGCACAAATCACTACTGTCGCAGGCGTAGATGTTCGCACTGCCGCCGTTCATCATCGCCTTCAGCACGTCCTCATTGGTGGTGATCGGAGACAGGATTTTTATCTGCCCGTTGGCGTCATAAATCAGTGAGCCGGTCAGACTCATCGCAAACTCGGCCAGCGTCTGATTGCTGCTGAACATGCCCTTCTCTTTAATGGCATCCCACATCACGTTCTTGTTTTTCATGACCTGATCTTTGGTCTTGTCGCTGGCCTTGTTGGTGACGCTGTCATAGCTGCCGCCCACCGTGCAGCCCTGCTGTGACGCTGCCCAGTCGGAGAACAGGTTGCTTTCGCCGGCAATGTCCTGGCACACCTTTTTCTGACTCACCGCCGTGCGCGGGAATAGCCCGCCGACGATGCCCTGCGCCGCCTGGCAACTCGACATATTGGCGCTGTTCACATCCGAGGCCAGCTTTTGCAGGAAGTCCTTGGCCTGCTTCATTTCCGGGACGGTGGTCTGCAGGGCAAGGTCGAAAAAGTAGCCCGCCGCGTTGCCCATGATTTGTTTCACAAAGCGCTGCAGTTCCTCACCGTTGATGTGTGAAAAAGAACCGAGATAGGCGTCAATCCCCCCGCAGCCGGCACTCATGCTGGGTAATGACAGGGAGACCATCTGGATTTGCCGTACGGAGGTGCGCATATACATCGAGCCACCGCTGGCATAGCCCGCCGCCTGCCCCTGCCAGACCTGCGGCCTTGAAGTGTTGCCGTCAAAGCCCAGCTTGCCGAAGAAGTTGTTCATGTCGCTGTTCACATCCGCACAAACAGGTGTGGCAAACAGCAAGGCGATAAGAAAGGTGAGTGTCGTTCTCTTCATCGTGTGCCACCTTTGCGTGCGTTGTATTTACGCCACTGACACGTAATAACCCGCATCGCATCATCCACCATCAGTCCAGCACATCCCGCAGCAGTGACGGTCACACCCGCCACAAAAAAGCCGAGGGGAAGCGGCTTGTGCAGGAACCCCCACAGGCCAAAAGACAGGCCGACGGCAACCAGAATTAGCAGTCCGGCTAATATCACATACAGTGAAATCGTCTTAAGCAGCGAGTCTGGCTGACTGCCAGGCCGGTTTTTGAAGAATGAAAACCTCATTTCACTCTCCCGCTCATCGCGACCTGAAACACCTCATCCAGACGCGAAGCCAGCGCCGGTTTGTCCACCGCACCCTGCAACAGCGGATAGGTGGCCAGCGTGTGGACGTTGACTAGAAAGGTGGTTGGCGTGGCCACCGGCATGCCCGGCGTGAAGAACTGCACCATAACCTCCGGCGTCGCCTGCAGCGCATCCGGGAATGCCGCGTCACCTTTTGCATCGAGGCTGAACGCCGTCACCGACAGGCCGCTTTCCTCCGAAAATGCTTTTAGCATCGGGTCAAACCGCTGGCAGTACGCGCAGGTGGACTGCATAAACACCACGACTTTCCAGTCGTTCAGGTTGACGCGCTGACCGTTACTCAGTGTTGCCCAGCGGGCCGGTTTCACAGCGGATTTAGCAGGCTCAACCGGCGCTGACGTGGAAGGATTTCCTTTAGCTGCCTCTATCGCCCGGATGTCATCCCTGGTCGACGCCTGCGCGGTGAGGCTCAGCAAAAGCGCAGATAAGCAGGCCGTTTTTATACGTTTACGCATCATGATTAGTCCCTTAAAAGTTCGGCTTAAAGCCGGTGGCCACGTTTAAAAACTGCTTCGACAGGTCATCGGGCGTGATAAATCCGTAGGCCACCGGCTGATAGCTTTCATCACGCGGATTGACCAGAAACAGCGCCGGAAAATAGCGGATCCCCATTTTCTGTGCCTGACCGGTATCGGTGCGGCTTTGCGGCAGCGTCGGGCTTATCGCCCCGTCCACGCTGATAGCAATCAGGCTGATCCCGTTCCCGGCGCAGAAGTCTTTCACCACGCTGGCCAGCAGGCTGTCGCGCGGCTCTTTACCCCGGTAGAAAAAGAACAGCCCGTGGTCGGCGGTGAGCGCTGCAATGGCGTCTTTCGCCTTCACCTGATCGGCCTGCAGCTGCGCGGGCACCGTGCCGTTGTAGTGGCTGAATTTGAGGTTGTAGTCCAGTTCGGGGTACATCAGCATGGCCTGCTTCGCCGACTGGCTGAACTCGCCCGCCTTGCCCGTCCAGAAATTCTGCAATGTCATATAGCGCTTAAAGTTCTGCGGCGTCGGGTACAAAATGGCGGTGTCCAGCGCGGCTTTCGTCGCCTGCTGCAGCTGCGCTTTTTGCTCTGACGGCGTCATGACAGGTGCCGGCGCTGTCAGTTCTGATTCATCTTCATCCTGCGGCTCGTTGTACCAGTGCCAGCCGACCGAATCATTCAGCGCCGGCTGGTTGGCCTGCGCCGTTGCAGCCAGCAGAATGAGCAGACAGAGTGCATGTCTCATTTTCCGCCTCCCGCCTGCTGCATCTGCGCCGCAACCTGTTCTTTGATGCGCTCAGCCAGGGCGTCACCGTCCGGGATGGCGGAGCCGTTTTCCAGGTCGGCATAGAAGTTTTTAAAATCCATGATGGCGAAGTTCAGCGCCTGCAGCTGCGCGACGTTGATGCCGGCACAGTTCGGGGATTCGGCTGAGCCAAAGCCGATCCCCAGCTGCCACTGACGTCCCTGCTGCTGAACAATCTGGGCAAGCTTGGAGTCAAATACGCAGTAGCTGCGCTTTTTCTCAAGACACACGCCCAGCACTTTTTTGCTGCAGTATTCGCCCACATCCACCGTCAGAAGGCGCTCTTTCGCCTTTCCCAGGGCCTTTTCATCGCTGCTGCAGTTGGCCAGCCCCACGTCGCTGCCCCAGCCGGACGCTTTGCAGCAGTTGTTAAAGCCGACCGCCGCCTTGCGGCACGACTGGCCGCGACCGGTAAAGGCGCTGACATTGACGTCATTCATCGCCGCGACATCTTTACCCGCAGCGGCGACGGCGGCGAGCTGGGAGACGGCTTTCTGGAAGCTGTCGCTCTGGCCACCCACGATCTGCGCGCAGGAGCCGTCCGAACAAAACACTTCCCCGCCACACAGCATGGCCGTGCCGGTGATTTTCTTTTCACAGCTGTAGGTCACGTTCTGATGCAGACAAATCCCGTCGAGATAGTACGCGCACTGCTGGGTGGCCAGCGTACAGGCGGAATTGGCGGCATAAGTGGCACAGGTGCCTGCGTCGGCTTCCTGCGTCCGGTAGGTGTCGGTGTACTGCCAGCAGTCGCTGTACACGCTGTGCGCAACGCCGTCGACCACAATCTGACGTTCGCCGCCGCCCACGGAACAAGTGCTGCTGACCAGTGCCGCGCCCACTTCCTGCGACAGCGCACAGGCACCCGGCCAGCTGGGCTGTCCCCGCCACTCCTGCTCCTGAACCATCACGGTCATGTTGAGCACGAAGGTCGTTGTTCCGCTTTTAAGGTTGTCGAGCATGGCGCTTAAAAACGTGTCCTGATGCTGACTCTGGTTCACCACAAAATAAACGCTCTGCGTTTGCCCGGCCGTCAGGGCGTAATTTTTGGTGTTTAGCCCGTAGTTGCCATTGCCGTATTTCGGCACCGTCGCCGACGTGCCCAGCAGCGAAATTGTCGTAGACTGCGTGTAGCCGCCGGTCGAGACGGCGCGAACAAAGTCAAAACTGGCGGCCAGTACCGTGCCGGTGACCGGTGAGACAAAGTCGGCGCGCAGGTGCCCGCTCTCTTTGTTGTAGGAAAATGCTGTGATACGCAGGCTTTTTTGCACGTTGACCGGGTAATATTGCCCGATGATGGTGGCATCGCGGGTACAGGTGCGCGTCACGTTAATATCCCGCTCGCAGATATGCGTGGTGTACTCGGTTTTGCTGACCTGCTGCGCCTCACAGCCGTCAAACGAGCCATCAGTGACGCTTTCAGCGTTAGCCTGCGCCTCGGTACCGGCGCTGATAAACGGCGCATCCCTCGAAATGGGATCTTTCGGGTTATTGAGTATCGAGTCGGTGATGGCCTTGCCCGCCTCGCTGGTGGCCAGCGCCTGATTACCCTGCGTATCGAGGTTGGTACTGCCCGCCGTCACGCCGCCGTAGTAGCCCGATTCGGTGGGATTTGCCGTGTAGTTGGGTAATGCAGCAGACGGGTCAAAACCCGTAATGGTTTTTCCACTGCTGTCTTTAATGCTGCCGGCATAACCCGAACCGGCGTTGTACTGGTCATTGGCGTTAGCGGATAACACCCAAAAAAGTGATGCCATCACGAAAAGCAATGCGCACCACAGGAGAACGGTCACCCATTTATTCATAGCGATTCTCCCGCCGCCGTCAGCAGTTGTTTCGCCACCGCGCTGCAGACACCTGATTCGGCGATTTTGCGCAGCGCCTGCACCGGCGCAATGTTGCCACCCACGCGGTCATAGTGACCGTTGCAGGTCACGATCAGTGCCGGCACTGCGGTGATCGCGTAGGTTTTAAAGGCGGTCGGGTCAACCTGCACGCCGCCGCGCTTATCGTCGTTCACCAGTTTAAGTACCGCATTCGCGGTCTGGCGAAAGTCGTTGTTAATCAGCCCGCGCAGCGTGGCCGGAATGCGCAGGCGGTCAGCCTCCAGCACCAGGGCTTTTAGTCCGTCTTCAGGCATCGAAAACGATACGAAATAGAGCGCCTGCGGCACCGGCTTTTCCGGCATGGCCTGCGGCGTGTCAGATCTCAAGCCCTCGATAAACGATTGCTGCGGGGCGCCAAGCGCCGGGTTGGCGGGCAGCGATTTTAAGAAATCCGGCACCGGCGCATGACGCATTGCCTCACCGGCGCGAAGCTGGTCGTTGATAAACTGCTGGTCGTCCTGTACCGCCGCCGCTGTATATGCCGGCAGGGCGAACAAGGTAGCCAGTAACACCGCACGATAATTTTTCATGCGCGCCCTCCGAAATTACGATCACGCACTTCAGTCACTTCCTTGCATCCCACACACAGCTGCACGCCCGGCAGGGTTTTACGCCGGCGGTCAGGGATATCATTGCCGCATTCAGTGCAATACAACGCTGACTGACGCAGGGGCTTGCAGGTGACAGCCTTCAGGCGCAGCTCAAACAACCCCAGTTCCAGTTCAGTAATACGATCGATGTTGTCCATAACCCGCTTCCTTATAAAAATACGCAGTTGCGCTTACGCCAGATGAGATAACCAAAGTTCTTGCGCCCGTTCGGCGGGTTGTGCCCCGCCTCCCAGCGCATGACCGTCTGCCCGAACGGGTGGCACTGCAGAACGTCCGGGTACATGTTGACCATCTGATATCGCCAGCGCTCTTTGGGAATGATGGGGGACGGGTACTCAAAGCAGACCGCCGTGTCGGCGCCGATGGAGTTCATGATCATGCCCTGCCGGTGCAGCTTGAAGGCCATGCGCTCGCTGACCAGCACCGAGGACTGCAGGGCACTGAACTCGTTGGAGACCCAGCCGGAAAACGGGTACATCGACCCCTGCGAACCGGCACACCAGAACAGCGCATCGATGGGTTTGTAAACCGCGCTGGCAATGGCGTCCGCCGCGCAGGCGCCCTGCGCAACGACGTTGTTAAACAGCATGGCTTCGGGGGAAATAATCAGGCCCAGGGAACTGTCGTTCCACATCGGATCCAGTTCGGAGAGGTAGCCGATATCCATGTCGCCGCCCTGCAGGCAACCGGCGGAGGTGATGATATTGAGCCAGTAGGTCAGCGGGTATTTGTACCAGTGGACGTGGTAGAACGCGCCGGCTGCAGTTTTGTCGCTCTGGCCTGCCGTGCCGGAACCGACATTGCCAACATTGAGGTTAAAACCGCCCAGGTTGACCATGCAGTACGGTGACCGCGTCACGTCCGTCAGGGCCATCGGTTCCCAGTAGCCAATCGCCAGCCCGACGCGGTACAGAATGCCCATCGGGCAGAACTGAATGGGGCTGCCAGGATTCGCGGTGTCCGGCACGGTGCCGGTGGACACGGCCACGCTGCCGATGGATATCGGGAAAATACATTCCCAGCAGATATCGGTGATCGGATTCACAAACCGGCCTTCGCACTGCGGGTCGGCAGCGAACGTCTTCGTGCTGCCCAGCAATAACAGCAACAGGGTGAAAGTGCGCAGCAAGCTCATGGCTGGCCCTCCACGGCAAATGTATCAATCTGCAGATAAAGGCCGTCAGGCGCCGCGGTCACGCGCGCCGGCACGGCGGTCAGCGCAAACTTTTTGGTCAGGACGCCGTCCTGATCGAAATAAATGCGCGTGCCAAGGGCCTTGGTCGCCTGCGCGATGTCGCCGTTAACCAGAATGACTTTGACGCTCAGCGTCGTGGACTTCTGGCTCTTAAACCACGCCAGCTGCCGCTTGTCGTCGGCGTCAATAAAGTAAAGGGTCTGCGCGAAGGGCACGCTGTCGAGCGGGTTCACGCGCTGGCCTTTTTTAGCAAACACGGTGCCCTGATGGTCGCTGATGTCCTGGCTGACAATAAAGGTCGGGTCATAAAGACGCGTGGTGTTCTCCCGCGCAATGGCCAGCCCCCGGACCCGAGCCGGACGCAGGCTGTTTTCAATCACCCGCTGTTTAAACTCATCCTGTTTTTGAGCCAGCTCGCCGCTTTTTTCCATGTCGCCCAGCCGCTGTTTAATGGTGCCGACCAGGTCGGGTTCGGCAATCGGGTATAAGTCACCCCATGTGCCTAAATCAGCAGCGCGGGCGGTGCCGAGGCCGCACAACAGCACAATCAGGCAGGCGCGTTTCATTGCTCATCCTTAGCCGCGCGCATCTGGCGGGCCACGTCGCGCTGTATATCGGCCGTAATGTCTTTCACGCCGGCGACCACGGAGGGTGAGACTAAAATCAGCGCGTCATGACGGCGCTGGTAGTCGTGCAGGCTGACATCGAGCGCGGTGGTAAAGCGCAGCGTCAGCACGTCGTTCTCTCCCTGCGTCAGCTGATGCTGCGCGGTCTGCGTCATAAACTGGTCAACCGTGCCCTTCATATCAAAGGCCACGGTGACCGGCTGCTGCCACTGAATCAGCAGCAGGGAAATAGCCGCGTTCAGCATCAACATCGCAACAGACACGATGGCCACCGGCACAATGCAACGGTTGCGGCGTTTACTGCGCTTTTTGGTCAGTTGAGCAGGTTGCGAAAAGGTCTTTTCAGTCATTTCGGTGTCTCCCCTAAACGACGGTAAGCGCCGAGAAATTGCAGTGCTCCGTAATGAGTCAGCCCCATATCCCGCAACTCCATGAGGTTCTCGTCATCTTCAGGCCGGTCAATGCACTGCCCCATTTCCGCATCCGACAGCCAGAGACGGTTCAGCGTGACGTCGTGACGGTTGGTTTTGCGGATAAACAGGCTTTCTTCGGCGGTACCGGGAAGGTAGGTCAGTATGTTTTGCCCGGAGTCGGGCAGAGGATGACCATCCCCCGCTATAAGAAATCGCGCCGCCAGCGGGGAGGTGAGATAAATAATGTGGATTAAAGACAACTTCAGCGCGTCAGTAACGGACTGACAGTCAGGCCACTGATATCCGTGTATCAGGTATTCCCCACCCTCCCTCCGTGCCGTACTCAGGGCTTGCCTGAAAAATGACTGCGCATGAGGCTCAGCAAATGAAGCATTCAGCACGTCAGACTCCAGTACGCATATCACGTCGCGTCTTTCCCGGCTTTGCTGCATATCCAGACGCGCTGTCGGCAGCAATGTCAGCGTTAAAGCGCGGTACAGCTCAGGTTCCTGCGCTTCCATGCGTTCGAAGCTGAATAACAACAAGCCATCCTCAAGGCAAAGCGAAGGCATCGCTCCCTGAAAATACCGGCCCAAGGTTCCGCCCCGCTGATATTGGCGCAGTGCCGTCGTCACCTTACGCACCTCTTCAGACCGCACCGCCTGCCCTTCGAGTGCTTTTACGACGTCATCAATGCGTGCCCTGTTTTGTCGATTACGCCAGACGCAGCGAACGGCATGACGCATTGCAGAAAGGACTACGGCTTCGTTCTGCATGTCGGCATTTGCCAGTGACAACAACCATACGCACAGGCCGGGTACCGAATGTTCGATGTCGATGACATGAGCAAACGGGTTCAGGCTGAGCAATCTGGCATTGATGATCTGTCCGCAGGATTTTCCACAGAACGCATGAAATTCACCGGTGTGATCCCACATCCACACTTTGGCTCCGCCCGCGAGATAACGTGAGAGAACAACTTTGACCAGGGCGTCCCCCTCTTCACCGGCCCCTGTCATGACAATCATATTCGGGTTATCACGGTCGTTGTCCGCCCCGCGAAACAGGGCAGTCCCGTCAACCGGTTCAACGGTTAAATTCTGCAATATTGTCATGCGGCATCCTCCCAGTTTTCCAGCTCATCCATTTCATCGGCAAACTTACGCTTTGCCAGGGCATACACGGCATCGTGAATGTCGACCCCGCGGCTGCGCTGTTCGCGGATAAATTCGAAGTCCTTACCGTCAGAACTGAACATCGCGCGGCTGAGCGGATCTACAAACAGCCGGTGGAATGAACTGGTGTCGTTGATGCGCAGCATAAAGCTGCTGAACCACTGGTCTTTGGCATCACCAAACTTCTCGATCACCTGCCTTTCGTGCTCGCTGAACTGATTTGGCCGGTTTTGGTTGTACTGTTTGAACTCGGCGGTGTCCTGCTTGAGCACCACTTTAAAGGCCGAGTTGCCCCACGCCGCCTTCGCTGCAGAGGACGCATCATCGGCGTCGAAGTCTTTGATGTTCTGGCTGATGGTGATGAAGGAGCCGAGATGGCGCCGCACGGTGCGGTAGCCGGTTTCGATAAAGGCGCCGACTTTCTCATTTTTGAAGTTGAGCAGCTTCCAGCCTTCGTCGATGGTGCAGCACTTCTTCTGGCTGCGCGGGCTGCGGTACATCTTGTCTTCGATGTAGATAATGAGAGAGAACATCACCGCCGCCAGTAGCGCCGGCTTGTCCTGCAGCCCGCCCAGCTCAAGCACGATCATGCGGGCGTCATCGGTCAGGGAAGGCTCATCACTGTTAAAGTATTCGCCGTAAATCCCGGAGGTGGTGTACTTGGCCAGCAGCTCAATGATGTCATCGAGGCGGCCGGTGATCCCCGGCGAGTTGCTGTAGCGTTCGGACTTGCGTTCTTCATCGAGGTAGAACACCACGTCATCAATACGCGCCTGGTTCTTCTTCGCGTTCCAGGCGTTAAGGACGCCTTTGAGCAACAGGTCTTCGTGCACCTCATCCAGCGTGCCGTTCGGGCTGGCCAGCACGGCCAGCTGGTCGCGGATGCGTTCACCGGACTCGTTGATGTTGGTGATATTGGCAAACGGGTTAAACTTGAGCGAACTGCCGTCCAGGTATGTGCCGCCGACGTTTTCGCAAAACGACTTGTAGCCGTCGCCCATGTCGAACACCCAGACGATGCCGCCGGAATCGAGCACGCTGCGCAGTATGGGCTGTACCAGGCCGGTTTTGCCCGCCCCCGAGGTGCCGGTGACCGCCATGTTGTAGTTGGTGTTGCCGAGACCCGTACCGTAAATGTCTAAAAAGGCCAGCTGGTGGCGATAGGACGGGGCCAGCAGGCCACCCCCGCACAACCGGTTGTCGGCCACCAGCGGCATCAGGTTCACCACCTGCGTGCTTTCGGTCCGGCTGGTGGCCCCGCTGGCTTTCATGTCTTCCCACAAGCCTTCCGCCGCCATAAACGGGAACATCGCCATATAATTACGCATCTGCATATAGGTCGGTGCATACAGCTGAAGGCCGTTCTTTTTGAAGGTGTTAATGACCTGCTGTTCACAGATAAGCGCAGCATCGTCGTTGTCCGGGCAAAACGTGGTGATGTTGAAGTAGTAGCGCACCAGACAACTCTGGTTACTGTTCAGACGCTCGCGCAGGTCGCCCCACTCTTTGGCCTGTTTGGTCACGCCGGGAAAGATTTTGGCGTAGGCCGAGTTGGCTTTTTTATCCAGATCCAGGAATTTGCGCGACGCCTCGCCCTGCGTGCTGACCTGATCTTCGGCCTCAAGCGTAAAGGTGATAACGAACGGATTTGAGATGCTCAGATCCGGACTGAGCAGGTTGCAGATATTGTCCCCGCCCTGCCACAGGAAGAAGATGTCCGGGTTCTTCTCGAGCATGAAGTTCATCACGCGGGTATGGGATTTTTTGCCACCCGGCTGGTTGAGCGACACGGTCAGGTAATCGGGTTTTACCTTCAGATCCAGGCTGCGGTCGACGCACACGCGGTTCAGCTCGTCAAAGGCGCTCACCTTCGCCGGCTCGGCGTATAGCTCCCCTTCACGGTGGTTGATCATCTGGTCGATAAGATGAACAAACTCGTCCGTCGAGGCCGGCACGCAGGCAATTTTTGCCGAGTCCAGCGAGGCGCGCAGCACCTTGAGCAGGTGCGTCAGCTCAGTGATGGCCGCCGGCGTACGCTTTTTGGTCTTCATCGCATAGGAGATATACAGGCGGTAATCACGCAGCGTCAGCGGCAGGTTCGTCGGGCTGTTGAACTGCTGTTGCGCTGCACGCTGATAAAAGGCCCTGGTGATGGCATTAAATTTATCGGCATCTTTGCCCGTCCAGCGAAAATCCCGCAGCCCGGCGTCAATCTGTTCGCCAATCACGCGGCTGGAAACGAGGTGGAAAGAGATGGGCGTGTTGCGCGGCAGCTTGCTTTTGACCATGTCATCGAGCACGCCGATGATGTGCTCGTTGGCACCAATCAGCGGGATGGCCTGCAGCAAAAAGCCCAGTGACCCTTTGTTGATAAACAGACCACTCTCCTTATCGTAATCACGGTAAGGCAGATGGCTGCTGAGCTGCGGATACTGCATATCCCCAAGGGTGCGGTTGGCCTCGGCGGCGCCGTCCGGCATTTTAAAAGACGACATCAGACGGTTAAAGGTTTCAACGATACGTTCCATGTTCAGGCGCCCTTATTGAATTGACTGCGGTATCTGCCACTTCGCGTCGTTCACGACGAACGACACGCGACCGGGCTGGTGAAAAACGTCGTCGGTATCGACCCACGGTGCTATCCAGACGTGAGCAATCCCCTCGGCCGAACGTTGCGCACGCACCTGACCGGGACTGTCGCAGCGCCCTGTCGGGCAGGACGGAAGGGACAACGGCGTCACGGACGGGGTGACCAGCGGCCTACTCAGGGGAGTCGGACGCATGGGTGCAGGCGTCGCAGGGCGTACGGCGCTCGCCACAACCGGACGGGCTGGCAGTGCATACGAATTTGCAGATGGCGTGACCGATGCCAATGGCGGCGGATTAACCAGGGCTGGCAGCGCGGCCGCAGCCGGCTTTCCCGCGACGTCACCTGACAGCTGACGCGCTTTCTGATTGGCCTGCCCCATCGTCATGCAGCGGTCACTGGTGGTGGCGTTACATTCAAGATCACCACTGACGCCGGCACAGCCGGTCAGCAGCAGTGCGCCGCCCACCAGAGGAAGTAAAAGAAGGCGTTTCATCGTTTTTCTCCCTGCCCGCACACTACGTCGAGCTTTATGTTGGTGCCGTTGGCATGGCATTTTTGGCGCAGAACGAGATGTAATGCGTACTCGAAGACCTGCAAAACCACGCCAAAGAGCCACGCGAAAAATGCCCCGATGGCCAGACAGGTCACGACATAACATGCGGTATTCAATGCAGTATTTATGCTCTCAGCACCGGACTGCGAGGTGACACCCAGGGCAAGTTCGTAAGCATATAAAGATGAATGGCTGAGTTCCCACTTCAGCAACGCGACGCCAAAGATATGCATAAAAGCGGCGGTAAACCCCAGCGTCAGCATCAGAAAGCGTGCAGTTCCTGCGTTATTGTTACTCATGATTACTCTCCCTTATTTGTATACGGCTGGACCACATCGCCCACCTTGAAATCTTTCAGCTGGTTCATCATGTTCGGAGTAGTGACCGCCTCGGTGGCACTGTTCGTTGCCTGCTGCAGCTGGGTTCTGCGGGCTTTTTTAAGCCGCGCTTCTTCGATGGTTTCCAGCTGGAAGCCGTCCTGAAACACCACGGTCACTTCGTTACCGGCACCAATCGGGATAATCGGGTGATACTGTTCGGCGCGTTTGATGTAGTAATCGCTGAGCGTTTTCGCCGCCTGGCTGACGCCGCCGCCCGCACCGGCCGCCGCCACGTCGCCTGCCCCCATACTTGCGGTTGCACCCAGCCCGACCTGCGGCGTTGAGGCCTGAGAAATCCCTTTGCCAATGCCATCGACAAAGCCGGCCCCGAACGCCCAGCCCAGAATTTTGCCGTTACGCATGACCACCGTGCCCTTGATACCGTTTTTGCCCATAAAGCTGACGTGGCCGGGGATTTTTTGATCGATGATGTCGCTGCCTTTATTGCAGCTGATGCTGCGGGTGCGCACCTCGGCACGCTCGCTTGACACGTCGCCGTAGGCTTCCGCCGTCACAAAGCACCCCGTCAGGTCATACTCTTTGTCATTAGGCATCTGCGTTTTGCCGGTCAGGCGAAACTGCATCGGCGCCGTATTTTGCGCACCGGTCACGGCGGCGTTGGCGTCAGCACCCTCGATAACCAGCGCGTCGGTGAAGCTGCCTGAAGGGATGTAGGGCAGAGCTGGTTTAACAGACTGGCTCTCATAGCTGAATGACGTGTTCTCAATGCCGCCCGCTTTCGGGGGGATAGGCGCAAAGGTGGTTTCACCCGCCTGCGGTACGCCGGCGCCCGGATAGAACTGCGTCGGCGGCGGGACAGCCCCCGGCAACGACTGAGTCATTGACGGCATCGGCTCGCCGGACGGTGCATTACCAGCCGCCTCCAGCTGGGTCTGCAGCAGTTTGTTGTCTTCTTCCAGCGAGTTAATGCGCTGCTGGTCGCCCTTACGGTCGCGCGACAGGGCGTTTAGCTCCGTGCGCAGCGCATCCATTTCGTTACGGACTTCCTTACTGGTGACCTGTGATTCGGTGATCGCACTGCGCTGCACCTTGTCATCAAAGGTGGTATTCACCACACCGGTCATGTCCGGCGCCGGTTCACGGGCGGCTGCTTTGGTTTTGGCTTCTTTTTTTAAGGATAAATTCGAGGCATACCAGCCCGTACCCACGGCGGCGGATATCCCGAGAACTACCGCAATAAACAGGGCAATCTGCTTACGTTTGACCAGCGCATTAATGTTGGCCATCGCTGACCTCCTGTGCGCGGGTGATATACACGGTCACAGACGTGCCCGGCAGCAGGGAGAGCGCGGACGGGGTAAACATCACGGCGCGCACGCCCGTCCGCCAGAAATCCTGTTCTTTGAGGGCCACGGCATAGGCAAACTGGTTGCTGACGCGATAGCGCACCACACGCAGCGCGTTGCCCGTCCACGCCTCTTCTGCCGTCGCTGACAACCCGGCAGGCGCAGGCAGGCGGTCATATTCCGTGCTGGCCGGTGCGTAGCCTTCCGGCATGTGGTTTTTCAGGATGGCTTTATTCAGCTCTACCAGCAGGGACTCATACGGCAGGCTGGTTTCCCACGTTTTCGCCGCCGGACGTGCCACAGGTTCAGCGTTCAGCAGACGGTAACTGCGACCTTCACCGGCGCGCGGCGTGGCCTGTACCGAGACAACCTGACCGTGCTCGGTTTCGATAAACAGCGTGAAGGGCTTATCGCCGGTCGAGGAAAACAGTACCGCGCCGTCACGGGTGTTGCGTTTATCGGTCAGCTTGCCCGCCGCGCTGCTGATGCCGGTAATACGGTCGCCCGGGATCACGATAAGGTTCGGGTTGGTGTTACTGACCGTCAGCTGAAACTGACCGTTCGGCGGAAAGCTCAGGGAAACGGGTGCGGTAGCGGCCATCACCTGAGCAGACAGGAACGCGCAGGACAAAAGGCTGTGCAGTAAACATTTATTTTTTCGCATCGTCCGCCTCCAGGAATGCGGCAATGGTGGTGACGCCGCCGGCGTAGTCCAGTTTGAGCTGGTAATGCTTGATTTCAGACGTGGGTTTGCCGTTACCAATCCAGGTATTGAGCATGCCGCGGATATCCACAATGCCTTCAACTGGAAACACCTTGATTTGCGTCTGGTAAAACGCGCTGCTGACCTCGTTTTGCTTGATGCGGCGCGCCTCGCCAGCGAGCGTTACTTTGAAATCCGCCTGTGCGCCGGGTTTGGCAAAGGAGAGTAAAAACTCGTGCTGGGCATCGACGGTTTCCGGCGATACGTTAAGCCGCAGGGAGAGAAACGACAGGGCCATCATCTGCATATAACCCGGACTGGTTTCCGATTCCGACGTCCAGAAAGGCGCAGTGAACGCCATCGGCACCGTGGTTGTTTTCTGATGCTGTGACAGATAGCGGTTTTGCACCACCAGCATAATGACGGACACCATCGCGAGAATGAGCAGCAGAAAAAGTGCCGCCATCGTCCAGGCGATAATTTTATTAGAGGAGTTCCGGGCGGTAAATTCCATAATACAGTCCCTGATTTAATTACTTAATCCATTGCCGAAAACTTGAGTCAGGTATGACCTTGAAGACGGTGCGAAATAATACGGTGGGGAAATACCAGTACAGGACGTTATAGAGCCACATACTGCCCTTCCCTCTTTTCGCGCTGTGAATACAAAACCAAATCAGCACCGCTAACCCCATTCCAAATAATGCTTTGTGCGCTAACAACCCCCATACTAAGACGGGGATGGAGGGAATAGCTTCATCAAATGGCAATCCGAGAAAGCGGCGCTGTTCACTCAATGTTTTCGGGAAACGGTATTTATCAAGATTGTTTCCCGTATTCATTTTTAATCTCTATTAAGCTGCCAGACCGAACCCGATAGTGGTAAACACGATAACGACCGCAATACCAAACAGCATGAACATATTTTTGGTTTTGATATATGTGATGATACCGACGATTACTTCTGCCAAAATAATCCAAGTGGCAATGGCAGAATTCGCACCGAAGGTATCCGTTACAGTTTCCTTACCCGCAGCCATTAAGTCATCAGCCAGCGCATTACCTGAAAACAACATCAGCGCCGCAATGGCAGGAATAACGCCACCGGCAGCTTTGCGGGCCTGATTCATTTCGGTAAAAGCAGATTTTACTTTTTTGAAGACAGAGATACCCTTTGCCTTGATAGACAATTCCATAATTTACTCCATGTAAAATTTAAAATAAGGGTTTTCGGGTAACATAGTTACACCGCCATAACGCTATCCAATAGGAAAGCGTTATGGCTGCATAACAGATGCTTCTAGTTTATCCTCCTTCCAATACTCGCAATTCCTGAAAATCTTGAGAGATGGTCCTGTATTCTGAGTGAGGCTTCTTTAGATTTTTCCCTGGCATTGATAATCGCACAAATAGAGAGTTTTTTATTGAAATCCATAGGAATACCGACGGTAAGAGTTATCATCACCCCCGGCTTTTTAATATCAGGCACGATCGAATTAAGCGAGTTATTCAAATGATCTTGTAATCTAATGCTCGCTTCCTTCGCCTTGGTACGAAAACTTCTTTCCGATGATTCAGATAGAAATTTGTCATAAAACATCGGTAACTCGACAATAAGTCTTACTTCCTTTTTTTTCATTTCCTGAACTCCATTTGCAGTAAGATTTCATTAAATAATAAGTTAAAAATTCAAAAACTCAAAGTTGTATATATCAACCAAATTTGAAATCAATATTCTCCAGTCTCCACCTAGGCTACAGATCGATTTTGCCAAAAAAGGCGCCAACCATAATGTAAAGAAATGTCAGCAAAAAAACGTGTTTTAAGACGTTGCGGAGTATGCCGGAGGAAAAGATGTATAGGTAATAATTAGGTGCAATCCTGAACGATTACACCTAACAAATTGAGACTGAGAAGTAATTAATCGTTAGCTAACGGCATTAGGTATACACGCCCACCCACTAACAACCTAATAAGAAAGACATTTCTTAACGCCTCACGTGATGGGACATCATATCGCCTTATACATTCACTAAGCGTCTTTGTTGCTGACTGGACCGAGACGCTCCGATAAAGGGCAATATCCTTAAGGGAGAACCCCGTACAAAAAAGAATCAAAGTCTCACGCTGAATGTCAGTAAGCTCGGGAAAGATATTGCGGAAGTAAATAGAATCAGTAATATTCATTATAGCCATAGCAACCTCGTTGTCAGGATGTTTTGGTCAGTTGGTAATAGAGATGGGCGTCTCTATTACCAACGTCAACGCGTTTTATATCACTTACTAAATATACCTTCTTCTTACTATTAAATTCAAAGGCATTTGAAATGTTATTCTATTAAAAACAAATAATATGTTTATTTTAATCCATAATACCAGATCAATTCCCTAGGAATATTCTCTTGGATTTTATCTACTCATCTTCAGAAGTTAGGGGGAAAAACTGCTCCATAATAGTATCTACTCCCATCTTTATTTGAGACGACATTCTAGAAATCTCAAAGTCATCTACCCCGTAAATTTCTGCGTTCCTGGAGGATATCCTTAGTAACTTTTGGGATATAAGGCTGGTTTTGATCATGTTCTCCAGCATAACCTTATTGAATTCAACCTGGCTAAATCCTCCCTCCTGCCTGTTCCTTTGGATCTTATATACGCGTAAGCCAAGCTCTACCAACATAGAAGTCGTATTGGATAGGTTAGCCTCGAACCTGTCCGCGCCTTCCGTACGCTTCTCTAAAACGATATTATTGATTTCTTCTTCTATCGCAGAACTTACGAATGTTTGAATCTTGGGCATATTCATTCCTTAAATGTGCTGATATTGAAGTGGAGTACACAATAGATTCTATTAAAGAATCTGTTTTGATTTTATAGATTCTTATTAGACTATTTGAAAGATTAGATCATAGAGTCCAATCTAAGTAAACCCTTGAATGAATTAATTTATCATCTGGAATAATCCTAATACACTCTGGTTAGAGTGCTCATATAATCTATTTAGATTCTATTTTTTAAACATCCATATAATACGCAGACAAACTTGAAAGCAACCTGCTGATTTAACATGTTAATCATGCAAGATGAAATCTTGCGAGGTGTGTGAGTCTTTTGGTTAGAGGAGCAGGCATTTCTATACTGTCGATTTTTCCGGACTTGTGAATAACCGCGCTTGGCATTTCCTGGCAAAAATGTGAGGATGTAGCAGGGTCTAAGCTAAAGGGAATTATAATGCCAAGGATTGTCACCTGGCTTTGTTTCATTTTCACGTTCGCCGCCAATGCCTCAGATTGTTTTGATGCAGCAGGCAGGGACTATCATATTGACTCGGACCTCCTGCGAGCTGTCGCTTTTCGTGAATCATCGATGGACTCACAAGCGATGAATATCATTAGCCAGGATAAATACGCTGTAGGTAAAATGCAGATCCACTCTCAGAATTTTTCGCACCTCTCACGCTTTGGTATTACGCCGCAAAAACTGTACTCGGATGAATGCATGAACATTTACACGGGTGCCTATTATCTCGCCATCGCTTTCAAGCGCTGGGGAGTGAACTGGGAGTCTGTCGGCGCATATAATGCAGGCTTTTCTCAAAAGCCTGAGCAGAAGGCAAAGCGTCAAAAGTATGGAAAAGAAGTCCACACAATCTACATGAATATAAAAATGCAAAAGACAATTCATTAGTCAGAAAATTGGCAACGACTTATCCACATATCCAAATGAGGACAGCAAGGTTATTTTACCTTTCAAACCCCGGTGAAATAGCCGCAGCGCATTTTAACCTGTTCAGGGTTAAAATGACTGATTGTGGGTATGTGGGTAAGTCGTTCTAATCAGGGCGCCCCCTGGGGCAGCGGGAAGATGGAAAGTGTTTTATTTCCATCGGGGCGGGCGGGGAATAAAATGTGAACCGCTCAATGCGGTAAGCATTTTACCGGCGCGAACAAAAATTTTCAGGGCGGCATAACACCGCCCTTCTCTCTTATTCTATCCCTGCTAGAGTCTCATGTATTTTAGACTGTAAGCCGTGATGGAAAACTTCACGCTTTTCTGACCACAGCTTCCCCGTTCTGAAATCTTCGGCTGTCGGTAAAACTTCAAATTTCAAATCATAGGCAGAAATTATTTTGTCGATCGCTTTTCCGATCATCGCGTCTGAATACGAACGCTTAGCACTCGGATATTGTGCGCTGCCAAAAACCATATTAAACGGCGTCTCTTTGGATACGTAGATATCTTCCATTCCGTTGAAATAACCATCCTTGTATTTGTCGATGATGGCTTTCACTTTTTCCAGCTTCGGGCCATCCGTCCAGTTAACATCCACAGAACCATAATGTCGATTTCGGACAGAAAATTTTATGCCCGTAAACTGTTTAAGTTCTTTGCGAATATTTTTAGCCGCCAGTTTACCGCTGCTGCAACTTCCTTGTTCAAGATGTGCATATTCCGGCGCAGTCTTTAAACGTTGAATTTCTGCTAAAAATGCACGGGCAGTCTTTTCTTCTTCAATCTTTTCTTTGTCTGCACACTCTTCTGCATTTACAAGTAGTCTGCTGATTTTATCGGCGCTGACCACTTCGTCTAAAATTTCCCACTGCACGCCACGCAAAATACACTCCGGTAAACGTTTACTGTATCTCCCGCAGAGATAAACAATATCAAATTCAGCATTACCGCCGCTGACCATAACGCCGCCGCCCATTTCTTCTATGGTGTCCGGCTTTTGTTCACCGTGGATCTGATATACCACGCCACGCCCCAATGAATACAGGTTCGTTGTTACCACAGTACCCACGACAATCTGAGACTGATTTTTTTTATTCTGAGCCAATGAAGATAATGAAATCATGTTGTGCTAGTCCTTTTATGATAGAGGAAGTCTCTCCCCGAAATAAATGAAGGTTTGAATGTCTGCTTATGCGGTGGCGTTTTCTCTGTCCCTGTAATACTTTTCATGCGCTAAAAAATCGGCCAGTTCACTGCGGGCATATTCCACGGCACGGGCGCCTTTCATCTCATATAAACTGATGGCCATCTTCTGTGCCTGGATCCAGAAACAGGCGATATCCCATAAAATTTTCGGCTTCTTACAAGACCAGTCTGTCACGCCGTATAACCGGACGTTTTCAGCCAACTGAAGCACTAACATGCTGACTTCTTCCTGCTCTTCCTCTGGTGACAGCTGGAGATTCCATAAACCAGCCAGACGTAATAACAACGACTGTTGTTCGGCAATCACGTTGTAGATGTTGACCTGTGAAAATCTTTCGGGCGTTTTTCTTGTGGCGGTTTTGACGTTGACGTTATGTGTGTGCATCCGGGTTATCTCCTTAAGGTGAAAAATCATCTAACGGTCTGTTATCTCGCGGCAGGGGCAACGGAGTAACGGCGCAGGCAGACAACAAGGGGCGGAGACAAAAGTTTTACGAGTAACTAGGAAAAGTTTTGGCGGAGTGCATTTCACCCCTTTTGGGCTGACCAGACGGTGCTACGTTCAACCACCCGCGCGATAACAAGCCGTGATGAACACACTGAACCAGACGGATGAATACACCCGACGCGGCGGCACGCCGTGGCGTCCTTAGCGCCGGTGGCTTTATCACCGGCAGTGATAGCGGCGCGGCCATTGGCCGCTGCAAGCCGGTGTTGCCGTTGCGTCAGGGATGGCCGCCCGCAGGGCAGAGACAGCCTGCTGGCTCTGTTCACGACCAGCCCGCCCGCAGGGGACGCCCGGACAAAACAGAGATAACCAGGAAGAAAGAACATTCAGAAAATAAGCAGGTGTAGTAAGAGGATGAGGATCAATAAAAAAAGGAAGATTACGGCAGGGAATATCACCCGGGTTAAAGCAAAGCGCTGAAGAGGTAAATAGAACAAAATGCGGGAGAACCGCCGCGGCGTAGCCGCAGCAGTGACCTGCAAGAGCTTTTCGCGCGGCCAAAATATGGCGGAGAATTCCCCGCCAGCGCACCGGCCTACACTCTTGCAGGCAACATCGACGGATAATAACGGGCAACAATCTCATTCATCCGGTCTACCAGCTCAGGCCGGTTAAATGTGATATGCGCCGTACCCTTTTTGAAATACCGCAGGGAAAAATATTCCCCTTCGTAGGCATTGCCGGAAAAACCTTCCCGCTGGTAGTGGTCGCTGAACTTCGCCCCTTCGGAAATCCGATGATCCGGCACGTTCCGCCCTTCCAGCAGATAGAAAACTTTCGCCAGATCGTCGAGCGTTGAACGCCCTGAAATCGAAAAGGTGATATAGCCGCTGCTGTAAGTATTAAACAGGCGCGACACGATGATTTTTTTCCCAAATTTGCACGGGTTATTTGTCCGGTAATCCCATGACAGCGAGCGGAACACGTCAATCACGCCCTGTTCGAACGTGTCATTTTTGTGGGTATGCAACTGATCAAACGTTGCCAGCACCGTATCCAGCGTGATTTCCGGCATGTCTACACCGTCTGTCTGCCTGTCCCATTCGTCACGCTGCTTACCGCTCATCAACGTAAACATGCCGGTTTCACTCATCAGCCGGTGCCAGATTTTGCCGTCTACGCTCTTTTTGATGGCCTTTTCTGCCCGCTCCGGTTGGTCTGCCCAGCTCACCGCATCCTTCACGCAGACTTCAAAACCATAGAGATACTCCCCGCCGGTGGCGGCTAACAGCAACTTGCGGGCAGAGTTAAGCTTGTCCAGCGCTTCGGCGTACTGTTTCAGGCCGTTTTCCCGCAGGGCAAGAATACGGTCAATCGCCACGGACGGGATCACCTCCCCCGCCCGCTGTCCGTTGATTTCCAAATCGGCTAACGCACTAATCTGTCCGTTTAGCATGATTTTTCCTCCGTATCCCGCTGGCGGGCTGTAAATATAAAGCCGCTGTCCGTGACCTCAATCGCCAGATCCGCCCTGCCGGTCATCAGGGCATCCAGCATTTCTGGCTGCAAATTTAAGCTTTCCCACATGTCGCCATTACCCAGTACGCTATCAATCGCGTCAAAATGCGCCCCTGCGTCGTCCCATAAATCCGGATCAAACCCTTCGGCATAACAGATATTGCGTTTTTTCCGGATAAAGGTTGCGGTTGACGCTGTCAGGTAAATGCCGTCATCAGCCAGAAACCACAACTCACACGCATTTTTATTCACGTCCTGAATGACAGGTGCCAGCGTTTCCGCTTTAAAAATCAGTTTATTCGGCATTGCTCACCTCTTGAAAGTCAGTAAATTGCCGCCCCGCAGGGCGGCAAAGGTCATCAGGCATAAGCCCGTTTCAGTTCCAGCGTGCGCAATACCTGCCCGAGTTCACTGACTCGCATCGCGGGCACCCTGACGGACTGGCGTTTACGCTGACATTTCTCGATGTGACGCCCCAATGCCTTGAGCTGTACGGTGATGTCCTGACTGTTGAGCGGTTCCCGCACAATGCGCAGGTGCTTTTTTGCCGTCTCAGACTTTACAAACAACGCGGACGATGCAATTATCTGTGCGTCGATATTCATAGTGTTAACTCCAATCGGATATTGATAGCCGGTCTAGCTTTCCAAGGGATAAACCGGCACGAGAGAGCAGACGAAAGTCTGCTTTTTTCATTTCTGGTACGTCTCTTCCTTACTTAACACCTCCTTAGTGATCCGGCGGATAATCGCCTCATGCAGCATGGTTGCCTTATCACGGAACGTGAAATAACGCTCCCCAATCTTGGCGTAAATGTCCGTGACGTCTCCGCACACCATTTCAGCCAGTTTGAATGACTCACAGTGTGCGTCCCCTTGCCAATCTTTCGGGTACATCAGCGCAATCGCGTCCATAAATACCGTCAGGGTGATTTCTGACACGTCCGTATAGGCGATTTTTTCACACTGCTGCCAGTAGGCCGCCTCCGCCGCTGCGTTCCATTCAAACCGGTTTTCTCCCGCACTGCCGGTGGTGATTTCAGGTGTATACATGGTGTTTCTCCTTGATTTTAATGACGGGACGATCCCGCCATTCGTACTACACTTCTGTTGATCCAACCCATGAAGCGCCTAAATAGGCTTCTGAGCCTTCACCACTATCATCCGGCTGAACAGTGGTTAACAGGTCATGCGTCCAGCCGTCCTGTGGTGCTTTTTGTCGCAATATCTCAATCCCGCCGAGCGTCCTGATAATCAGGGGGTCATGCCGAACCGGCGTTAAAATATCCGGCTCCCCTTCTCTCTGGTCGGTGATGTATGTGATCATTGTTTTTCCTTATTCCTGCTCTGCTGCAATCTCAGCCATTACTTCACGGTAAGCCGCCTGACTGCGTTCTTCCTGCGCCCACGTCAGCGTGATCCCTTTGCGGTCTGCCGCGCCGATAAATACCGGACGGTCTTTCATCGGCAGGCGGCACAGGTGATCTAATGCACTGCTAATAAGGCGGGACTCATAAATTTCGTAATGCATTCCGCAGCCCGCATTTGCCTGATCTTCAAGACGAGACAGCACCACGTCAGCGCGGATCACATCAAACGGATGGGAAGACGAAATGTCGGTAATAAAGCCGTCCATGCGCAGAGACGTGGTTTGCCCACATCTTTCGGGCGTTTTTCTTGTGGCGGTTTTGACGTTGATGTTATGTGTGTGCATCCGGGTTTTCTCCTGTAAGTGAAAAATCATCTAACGGTCTGTTATCTCGCGGCAGGGACGACGTTGGGATGGATGGGGGCAATAAACAAGGGGCCGCTTGCGGCATTTATCCTCCCTTGTTTTTGAACACAGACAGCACTACGTTCCAGCCCCCGCGCGATAACGGAACCGTGATGACCACACCGGACAGGAGCGAATGCACACACCCGACACGACGTAAGGCGTGGCGTCCTTAGCGCCGGTGGCTTTATTACCGGCAGTGACAGCGGCGCGGCCATCTGGCCGCTGCAAGCGGGGTGTTGATGTTGCGTCAGGATGGAAACCCGCGGGCAAAGCCCGCAAGGGCAGAGACAGCTTGCTGGCTCTGTGCGCAGCATGACAGCCGTGCCCGCAGGGTGACGCCCAGCCCGAACAGCTTTTACAAGACAATCAGCACAGGAGGAAGAAACAGAGGAGTCATCAGAGGCACAGCAGGCACAGCAGGCACAGCAGGCACAGCAGGCACAGCAGGCACAGCAGGCACAGCAGGAGAATGAAAACACAGCCAACGCATACCCGGCATACAAACAGAAACCAGCATCAGCCTATATATCCCGGAATATGCACTACCCCCTCGAAATGAACGGGCGGCCGCAGTGGCGTAGCCACGGCAGCGCCTGTTCAATGGCCGTTAACGTTCGCCCTGGCAAACATCGGATACAGGCTATAGCCCCGCCGTGCGGGGCCATGCTTGCAACGGTCAGTCTTTGAAGCCGTGGTCGAGTTCGTTCATCTGTTTATAGATTTCCAGTATTTGCGCGTTGAGTTGGTTGATCACTTGTCCGGCAAGGCGCTGCGTCAACTCTTCACTACCCCAGAAGTATTTTTTCTCAAACGCCCGGAACTGTTCGCGTAACTCAAAAGTCGCATTAGCCAGCGCCGCCACGTCCACCCGCAGGTCGATATTATTCTGATAGTTGCTCATGCCATGCTCCCGTATTGCTGTGAGACTGAAACCGGTGCCGCAGGGCGCCCACACTGAAACTCTGTAAGACGACGTAATCCCGCCGCGTGGTATTCCTCTAAGAGTTCGATTCCAATCCACCGGCGCCCGCACTGCGCCGCCGCGACGCAGGTGGAACCACTGCCACCAAACGGGTCGAGTACAATGTCGCCGGGCTGCGTGAAGGACTCGATCAGCGGCCGCAGCGCGGAAACCGGCTTTTCGGTCGGGTGGTAGCGGTTGCCGGAATACGCCCACGGCATCACGTCAGGCAGCGGATTTTCCGGTAGCGGCGGGCGGCCTTTGGCCAGCACGTAGGCGCTTTCATGGCGATAGCCGACAAATGCCGATTTTGACGAGTAGGCTTTGGTGAATACGATGTGGCCTACGACGCGAAAACCGGCGGCTTTCCACGCGGCCATAAACTGATCAACCCTGTTCCAGCCGTAAAAGCTGACCGCCAGACTGTCATTTTTAAGCACACGGAACATCTCGCGGCTGACCGGAAGCAACCAGTCACCCTGTTTATCATTGGCAATAGACCGCCCGGAACGGTCAGTAAAACCGACAAGGTACGGCGGATCGGTGAGGATGAAATCAACCGAACGGCGCGGAAATTTGGACATGACCTGCTGACAGTCACCCTGCATATATCGGGACATAGCGTTACTCACATAGAGAGCCGGAACCGGCCGGCGCCGTGCCCCCACGACAGACGTGCCACAAGCCGAGCAAAAAAGGGCTGACGCGGAAGCCGCAGCGGCGGTATGAACGGGCTGAATGCGCCGTGAATACCGGTGACCGGGTGACAAGGCAGGTTAACGACCCCTTTGAAGAGAGGCGGCACGTCTACAGTGCGGGCACGGGGTTGGCGCTAACTTTTTGAGAGATCAAGCCGCGACAAATAGGCAGAAGAAATACAACCGGAATGACCAGGAACAACGCATGAGGAGCAACGCGACATCATTAACGTTCCCGCCCTGGCGGGAACTGTGCCAGCGGCGCGGCATTAGCCGATGCAAGCTGCGAGAAAGGGCGTGAGGAAAACAAAAATGCCGCAGCGAAAGCCACGGCATTTAATGGGGAAGATGGAATGTTAGATGATGCCAACCAATCTATAAGTCAATGTAATTAAAGTTAAAACGATTGCGCCAACTACATATAAATAATTTTTTCCAGACTTCCGATACTGAATGCTGCAATAAATTACTGCGAGTAAATTTAAAATAACTATTAATACGAGCATGATAATTTCCTTTATCAAAATTATGGCGTCATATCTCTCATGCGCTCTTGTGTTGGTGCGTCTTACACTCTGAGAATGATTTTACATTCTAAGGATATTGAAGGAACGCAGATTTCTTCAGCAAACCTGTTTTAGCGATTTGTAGCGAGCCGGTTAGGCAACAACTGAGTATCGAGCCACTGCTGAGCCGCCGAACGTTGTGACAGTTCGCCGTTCATCTCATCGAGGATCGCCCACAGCGGCTGCCCCGAACAAAACGCCTTGTCCTGCAGGCCGGTAAACCGCCCGCTCCACGCCGCTAACATATCCGTCAGGTCGTCATCGTAGATGCCCCGTTTTTCCTGCCGTTTGTACCATGCGGTCAGTGCTGACGGCGTGATAAACGCCAGCTCAATTTCTGCCTGTGCCACAGCAGTCTGATAGCGCCTGCGCTTCTGCTGGCGTTCCTTTTCCTGCTGTTTTTCCCTGCGGCTGTCGCTGACATCCCAGCGGCGGTGCTGACGTTCACTCAGGCGATAGCCGGTTTGAGGAAAATACTGGCTGACGGCACAGCCCGACAGCGGCAGCGGGCAAACGTCACCACGACTTTCAACCAGTTTATCGAGCGCCGCCAGATAGCGTTCTTTCGGTTCACCGGCCCGGTCTTTGGGGTTGTAGTTCAGCGCGGCGCGTTTCACATCGGTAGCGGTAATAGCACCGGCCTCCCCGCCGCGCAGCTGGCGGAGCAACGCCACGGCATAAGGATATTGTCCCCGCCGACGCCTACCGTCCTCCACATCAATGATGGCCTGCAGCGCAGCAGCCTGAAACGGGTTCACGGGCACTAACGAAAGGTGACGAGGGATCATACTGCACCCCCAGTTTTTCGCAGCGCCGCAGCCAGTTGCTCAGGGGTGTTCAGTCCGGTGGCAACCAGCGTTTCTAGTGTGCGCAGGGCATCAAAAATCAGCGCAGGCTCAAACGTTTCGCTGCAGCAAAGCCACGCCACCGATGCCCCGCAGTCAAAAGGCAGGCTCACCTGCCAGTAAGGCACATCGTCGCTGCTGCTGGTCAGGCAAACCACAACCGGTGGGTGAGATTTCATGCTCAGCCTGATATTTACCGGCGCACCGGCACCAAACTCGCAGCGGTGCTCCATGTCGCACAGCCAGTTATCGGACAGGTGCAGCTGGTGGACAATGCCACGGCTCAGGTCGCTACGGGAAGCCTCACCGCGCTCTGCGTACTGCTCCAGCTCACTGCCGTTCATCGTGTGTAACTCGGCAAACGATAATTCATTCAATCGGGTCATGTCGTTACTGCCGCCCCTTGCGAAGCGGCATCTCCTGTCAGGCGGCAATGTTGTCAGATTCAGAGGCGTTTGCGGTGGCTTCTGCGTCGGTTTCCGGCCCTCCGGCATCAGTCGCAGTGACCGCGTCACTTTCCGGTAACGCGATTGGGGCAGCGACCGGCAGCAGACAGTCAGGTACCCAGCTGGTCAGCAGGATTTTCTCTTCAGCCAGTTCAGCCGCATCGGCTTTCTTCATCTTAAGAACGTCGCGCGATGCACCGCCCAGACCTGCCTGAGACAGGCTGTCAGAAATCTGCTCTTTGCTGATACGCCCGAAAAAATTCGCCTTGGTCGGCAGCCACCAGTCACGCAGCGTGAAGCCCAGCAGGTTTTCCACCGGCTCGAGGTCTTTACCCGCCTTGCCATCTTTGTCGCTGAGACGTTCTGACGCACCGTCGAGCGTTCTGGCAAGGCAATAGCCCATTACGTTAATCAGCGCCTGCGTGTCCCACGTCAGCAGCCAGTCCCAGCTTTTATGCCAGTCCTGTGGCAGCAGTTTCTGCCACGCGTCGTGCATCGCAGTGAGGTGCTGCATGGCCAGACCGTCGGCAGACGTCGGCGCATTGTCGAGCATCAGTCCGGTTTTGGCATGCAGTGTTACTTTGAGGGTCGACGGGTTATAAGACCGGTGGTCGAAAGTGGATTTCAGGCAGTCATGGACAAAAATCACCAAAGCCATTTGCGGTTGTTCTGCCAGTGCAGCCTGTACTGCCAGCGTTCTTTCACTGGAGAGGCTTTTTGCCAGTACAGCCGACAACGGTTTCGCCTGCGGCACTTCCGGTGTGCTGTCTTCAGTGCGGATGCTGGCAATGGTATTGTTCACACCGGCTTTTTTCTCGACTTCAGGGATATCGCTTCGCAGCATCACGCCACGGCGCACGCTGATAACGTTACCACGCAGGGAAGCCACCACCCCGCCGTTAGCACGCACATCGTCAGTCCATGCGCGGTTCTCAGCGTTTTGTTCGATGGCAGACATTTCGGCCTGACAGGCGTCAGCGGCCTGTTCCAGCGCGTCGTGGTCTGCGTCATCGCTGTCGTCCTGCTCAGATAATGCCTCCAACTGCTTATCCAGCGCTTCAAACCGCGCACTTTCCGGGGGGGTCAGTTCACCGTGGGGCAGGTTGAGTAACAGGTATTTTTGCGCGTCGTCGCCGTAGGTGCTGATGCCCTCAGCGCGCCCCTCTGACCATTTCCAGCCCTCGGCCTGTGCGATACCGTCTGCGACTTCGGTGAGTTTCTGGCGGGTTAATGTATCGAGAAGCACTGTATCCGTGATAAACCCTTCGTCGGTGAACAGGTCGTAGCGGAACCCGCCGCCCGCCTGTTCGTAGGCGTCACGTCCGACGAACTCCAGCAGACGGTGACCTTCAGCGGAGACTTCCCCCCTCAGCACTGACTCACGCAGCTCTTTCGGGTTGCGATAATAACCATAGGCATTTTTCCAGACGTCCAGCTGGCGTTCGTGGTCTTCAGAGGCAGACAGCGCCTGCAGCTGATCGACGTTGATTTTGTCTTCAGCCAGTTCAGCAAGCAGTGCCGGTGCCATCCCTGCAAGGCGCAGGAATTTCTGGACGTGTTGGGTGCTGTACCCCATCAGGCCACCGATTTCTGCTGCCGTTTTGCCGCTGGCACTGATGCGGGCGAACGCCATAATCTGGTCAGCCGGATGCATGCTTTCGTGCTGGAAGTTCTCGATGGCTGATACCACCTCTGCCACGTCATCGCTGATGGTTTTCACCGGCACGGCGTAATCCGGTGCGATCGCCCCCTCGTTCAGCAGGATACTTAGCGCACGAAAACGGCGTCCACCGGCGGCGACACCCAGCTGGCCATCAGGCAGGCGGTGAACAATAAGGTTATGCAACACGCCCACGGCTCTGATGCTGCCGGCCAGTTCCTGCAATTTTGCCGCATCCGGCTCTGCTTTACGCACATTCAGCGGAGACAGAGACAGCTGGCTGAACGGCACCATCTGGACCGGCGTATTCGCCAGCGCCTGCTCAACGGCATCGTTAACGGCGGTATTTTTAGGACGTTTTGTGGATTTACTCGCTTTAGAAACTGCTTTAGACTCGGCTACTGACATAATTGATACCTCGTAAGTTTTGATTTTGTCTGCCGGACGTTTTCCCCGTCCGGCACCTCACTTCACTGCCTTACTGCTTTCTCACACCACATCTGATGATGTATCTGTTAAGACCAGCCCCTGCTTCAGGCTCAAAATCCCACGCCCGCCACACCATCTGCCGGTCAATGCGAACGACAATGCGAAAATGCGTGCCCTGATCGTCCTCGATGGCGATATTCTCGTAAGCATCTGCAACGGCTTCAGCCTGTTGGCGGGTAAAAGTGTCTTCCGGCAGCAGAACGTGATCGTGGTTTTCCATAACTCGGTACTCCTTGTGATACCCCGCAAATACGGGGCGGTTAATGTCTAAGGTCATCTTCAGAACGGGATATCATCGTCAAAATCAACCGGCGGGAATTCTCCCCCCTGCGGTGCGGATTGCTGCGCCGGTGCCGTTTTGGTGGATTTTTTGCCGCGCGTGGCTTTTGCTGGTTTCGGGTCAACGGCAGGCTCACCGGAATGAGACGGCGCATTTGCCGGTGCCTGTGAACCCGCTGCGTCACCCGACTGACGGTTGCCCTGTGCGCTGCCCAGCATCTGCATCGTGCCGTTTGCCTTGACCACAATTTCCGTGGTGTAACGGTCGATGCCCTGCGCGTCCTGCCATTTGCGGGTCTGCAACTGACCTTCGATGTAGACTTTTGCGCCCTTGGTCAGGTATTCACCGGCTATCTCAGCAAGCTTTCCGAACACGACCACACGGTGCCACTCGGTTCTTTCGCGCTGCTCGCCGGTGGCTTTGTCACGCCAGTTTTCGGACGTGGCCAGCGTCAGACTGGCGACCGCGCCGCCGTTTGGCATGTAACGGATTTCCGGTGCCTGACCTAAATTACCCACGATGATGACTTTGTTAATTCCACGTTCTGCCATGATGACTCTCCTTATCTTTCAGGGCTTTTAGCCCATATCTTCGGTAAGATTCGCTTTGTCGCGACCTTGACGTTTTGTGGTATCCGGCTGGATTTCTGGCTGGGTGTTACCACATCTCCAGTTGAGTTCCTCCGCCGCAAGGGCGTAAAAAAACACCGACGAGGGCGAACGTCCGGGGCGAACACGAAAGTTTTCGGAGGTACGAGGAAAAGTTTTGAGGGCGTTTATTTACCCTAGACGGACGACAGCGGCTGTGTTTTGGTCAGCCCCGGCGAGAGGGGCTTAACTGGAGAGACGACACCATAGATGGACGTAGCGGATACCACCGCAACGACGACGAGCGGCAGCGAATCGCCGTTGCCCGACAGCGGCCTGCTGCTTTACCGCAGGCCAGTGAAGCGGCGCGGCCGTTGGCCGCTGTAAGCGTGGTTTTGCGTCAGGATGGAAGCCCGAAGGGCAGAGACAGGCAGCCTGGCTCTGTTCACGACAGCCGGGCCGAAGGTGACGCCCTGCCCCTGATTTTCCGAAACTGCAATTTACTTATATATGTATATGAATGAAACTCTGTTCAAAAAGAACCAACCTCAGCAATGCCTATCGCGCCGTTTACTGTAATTCGCCTGAACTTCCTCATGCATTATCTGAACGCATTTTATTCTCTCAGCAAAACACCACAGAGAACTTTAAAAAACATTAAATGTTAAATAGTAAGTATTAAGTATGAATTATGAACAATGAAGTACTACGTAATAAAGATAGTTATACTTTTGATCATAAATAATAATTATGAAGTAGTAAGTATTATCATTCATTAACATGTTAACCATGTTCATAAGCTCTACCTCACGCACACGCCCCCCGTCATAGAATCAACCCGACACCACGCATTAATCACATGCATGAATTATGAATTGTGAATTCATAAATAACACTTTTGAACTTTTAATACCTCTCTATCAGCATGCTTGCATAGACACTCGACTTCCCAATGTCTCCCACGCTGTTCTCTATGGATAAGTATCCTTTCAAGCTAATGGTAAATGTCACTGAGGAGTTAGGAGTTAGGAGTTAGGAGTTAGGAGTTAGGAGTTAGGAAGTATGATGTAATAATTCATATTGCATAGGTATGAATTGCGGATAGCGTCTAAACAATAAAGAATTGATTAAGTAACAACTAATACTTCACACTTATGTGTTGTGACATACACTCTGAGAAAATCATACAAAGACGGGCATGCCTTCAACGTTTTTCGGAGAAGTGCAGTAATCGATAGGATGTGTCACTTATGAAGTATGAAGTATGAGATATCATTTATTCAGTAATATAGTTTGCTATGCCTGAGCTTAAAACCCACGAAAATCACATTTCACACTTGGTATTTCACAAATAATCTAAGCCACAGGAGGGCAGTGTTAAGTGTGATTTATTACTTAATACTTATTATCTAATAATGATTAAACCCACTCAGAAATGATTCCGATACCTTGGATTGAGAGTGTTCTTGAAACGTTGATCTCAATGGGAGACGTTGGAAAGGAGAGAAGGCAATAAGGAACTCGGTGGCTAAGGAAATGTATGAGATTGGTGAAAACGGCATTGGTAGCCGCTTGGTTACCAATGCCGCTTGGTATCAAACCTTTTGAAGGTAAGTATCCAGGGCATCACGAATGATTGCACTTACGCTTTTCGGGCTAATACCATTACGCTTATTATGCAGGGCAAGATCTTCAATCTCTCGCAGCGTGTTCTGAGGTAAAGAGATAGTTGTCCTTGTCAGAATTTCCTGCGCAGGTTCAGCAACAACTTTTTCGTCACCATAAGGGCGGTCGGCCAGTCTGTTAGCCAGAGCATCAGCTTCAGCTTCTGTTACGACTCGGCGATTTGAAAATGGGGGTTTCTTTAAGGCCATTAAAATACCTCATTCAGCAATGCCAGAACTTCTGCCTTGGCTTTTTCGTTAGATGTCTCGAGTACTGATTTACCTTCTGACATAACATCACGGTAAACCTTTCGGTAACATGCTGTGGCGGTCAAAGGAATGAGCCCTTCAAACTCACGCACATACTCCAGAAACTCATATCGTTCGTTACCCTGCAACAGCGGATTAGTCGTCGCCATACTTTGATAGCAGTAGGCCTTAAGCTCAGGATTCAAATCGCGCATACTTTCCAGCTGCTGCTGCAGTTCAACCATAGTATCCAGGTCTAACTGTGAACACTGGTGGGGCGCGATAATCTGATGGGCAACGGTCCCCCCCGTGATCAACTCCCGGCTGTTGCGTCCCGCGACGTCCACGATGACATGAGCAAACTTTTCATCCAGACTTCTCAGCGTTTGGGAAATGTTGTCTCGTTTTTCAATCAGGGTAATGGATGGAGTGATACCTGAGGCTTCGCGCTCTGCATACCATCTGGAAGCGGAACGCTGAACATCAGCATCGACAAGACAAACGTCCTCTCCACGAAGAGCCAGACCAACTGCCAGATTGATGGCCGTTGTTGTTTTGGCAGCACCGCCTTTATTGCATCCAATAATCGTGATCATTTGTCACCTGTGATATCGAAAGTAGCATTTCCTAAATGATAACTCATAAAATATATATGTGAAGTATTATCGAGTAATTATTATGTATGAAGTAATACTTATTCATATAGCTTGCTTTTTCAATAAACAATAGTTACGGCGTAACTTCGCAACCGAGAAAAATTAAGACTTTATAAACATACAGTTAACTATAAACCAATTGCAGACTTTAGCCCTGCCCGCTTACTGTGGGCTTAGAGAAAATTAAGTCGAACCGCGAGATTCTAACCAGAACATTGCCGGCAGAGAGTACTTCCCAGCATCAAGTGCTACATTTCATCAACAAGAACCCTCCGTATGCATGCGTAAGAAATACCGCTTTAATTTAATCCCCCATGACTCCATCAGTGAGAAAAAGCTTCGTCATATTCCAAACATATTTAAAGTAAGACAGAAGAAACGTTGGGAACTAGAGGAGTAGGGGGCACAATTTTTGTTTCCTTGCCGATCAGGAGCCTAAGACTTTTCTAAGCATCAGCCCTTCACAAGCTAAAGAGCCCATGACTATACTGTATGCATAAACAGTATTTAGTGAGTATCAATCATGAATGTCTTTTACCCAACACCTGAGCCTTTGAAGCTGCTGACTCCTTTCTTTCAAGATAAAGTTCAGGCTGGATTTCCCTCGCCGGCTCAGGATTATATTGAGAAGGGCATTGATTTAAACGAGCTCTGTATAAATCATCCGGCCGCTACTTATTTCGTGATGGCCACAGGGATGAGTATGGTTGATGCGGGTATTTACGAAGGTTCGATGCTTGTTGTGGACAGGAGCCTGCAGGCAAAGCACGGCGATATCATCATTGCTTCACTTGCAGGTGAATACACTGTTAAGCGCCTCTGCTTACACCCGGTTGTTCAGCTGGTGCCAATGAATCCGGACTTTCCTCCCATCGTGTTGCATGACGGTGGAGATGAACTGGAAGTGTTTGGCGTGGTGACTTTCAGCATCAACGGATTTCAGTAATGTTCGCCCTGGCTGATGTAAACAGTTTTTATGCGAGCTGTGAAACTGTTTTCAGGCCTGACCTGAAAGGAAGACCTGTCGTGGTTTTAAGCAACAACGATGGTTGCGTAATTGCCCGCAGCGCCGAAGCAAAAAAACTCGGTATCAAGATGGGCGATCCGTTCTTCAAGATGCGGGCGCTTTTCGAGCAGCATAAGATCGTGACATTCAGCAGTAACTACGCGCTCTATGCAGATATGAGCACACGGGTAATGACGGTGTTAGAGGAAATGTCTCCGGCTGTAGAAATATACAGCATTGATGAGGCATTCATGAATTTGCAGGGAGTCAGTAACTGCAAGGATCTGGAGGAGTTCGGAAGGGAAGTGCGAGCCAAAGTTCTCCAGTGGACCGGACTCACTGTAGGTGTCGGCATTGCACCCACCAAAACTTTAGCAAAATTAGCCAATTACAGCGCAAAAAAATGGACAAAGACGGGTGGCGTTGTTGACCTTTCGCTGGCGGCACGTCAACTAAAACTGATGGCTCTCGTTGAAGTCGGTGAAGTCTGGGGTGTTGGACGCAGGATTTCGAAAAAGTTAAATGATATGGGGATTAAAACTGCCCTGCAGCTTGCAGATACCCCAACTCCCCTGATCCGTAAGCACTTCAACATTGTGCTTGAACGTACGGTAAGGGAGCTCCGTGGAGAACCGTGTTTAGAACTGGAAGAGTTCGCACCGACCAAACAACAAATCGTTTGCTCAAGGTCATTCGGTGATCGTGTATCAGAATATGATCTGATGCGCGAAGCGATATGTAGTCATGCCGTGCGTGCTGCAGAGAAACTCCGGGGTGAGGATCAATACTGCCGGCATATCTCTGCATTCATCAAAACAAGTCCTTTTGCTGTCAATGAAGTCTATTACGGTAAAACGGCGGGAACCAAGCTTCAGATACCGACTCAGGACAGCAGGGATATCGTGGCTGCGGCAACTAAATGTCTGGATGCAATCTGGCAAGATGGCCATCGCTTTCAGAAATGCGGCGTGATGCTGGGGGATTTTTACAGTCAGGGTGTCGCCCAGTTGGGTCTTTTCGATGAGTACCAGCCACGCTCAAATAGTGAGCAACTCATGGCGGTTCTCGATGGAATCAATCATAGCGGGAAAGGGCGGGTGTGGTTCGCTGGCCAGGGCATGCAAAAATCCTGGGAAATGAAGCGTCAGATGCTCTCTCCAGCATATACAACACGCTTCAGTGAACTCATGCGCGTCAAACTTTAAATTCTTGGATCCCCAACAGGCTCGATTAGCTCGGAACCATTATTTCGTATGCTACCAACTTTTTTATTCACCGGATGCCATTGAAATTCAGAAGGAGGTTCCGATTGCATCTGCGCAATCTCAAGAGCGCGCTGCGGGGAAGTATCGCAGTCTAACCATTCCAGTGCATCTGAGGGCTCTAATACCAGTGGCCGGCGGTCATGGATATCCAGTAGCCCTTCGTCGCTCGCAGCTGTGACGATAACAAAGCCATCATCATCCGGGACCTCTAAGGCATCAGGGTGAAAACGACTTATCGCAGCGAAAAATAAGGGAGAATGCGATTTATGGTAGAGGAAGTAAGGTTGTTTAATTTTCGGATCAGCCGGGTCTTTTTTCCATTCATACCAGCCATCGGCCATCACTAACGCGCGTCCATGTTCGAACAGGGGTCTGAACATCCTGCTCGTTGCCACTGTCTCTACACGCGCGTTAATCATCGGTGGGCGCTTTGATTCTTTTGCCCAGGCGGGCTGATACCCCCAGTTAACAGGATCGAGAAAGATTTTATCATCGCGTTGATTGAGTATGAGCACACGCGTCCCGGGAGCGACGTTATAACGGCCAATAGGGATGTCATCGATGCCGCCTGCGAATTCTCTGTCAGGGGAAAGCACATCGATATAGTGAGAACGCGGTTCGTACTGGGTAAATCGTCCACACATAAAAGAGCCCTCAGTTGGAATTCTAAGTATAGACGGTACACATGCTGAGAGGATTTCAAATAGCGGCACGGCTAAGCGCCCAAAATAGTGGATCAAACCGTTTTGAGGATAAGTGCCAGACACAATGCCTAAGAGATCTCATAAGGAGTGTTTCACGAATATCACAGCAGAAGTGACAGTGTCTCAAATCCCCCCTACAACAATCGCTTACCTACAGTAAGGCATTTTACACATCCACTATAGAGAGCATTCTCTTTGAGTGGGCATATATCCACTATGGTAAGTACCAACCACTACAGCGAGTGATATCCACTAGAGTGAGTAGAAAACCACTGTAGTCAGTAACGACCACTATGATGAGTATTAACCACTACAAAGAGCAAATAGCGACAGATCGTAATAAGTTAGTGACCACTGACTCAGCGGCTATATAGGATTGCGGGTTAGTGACTACTAGGGGGGTAATGTCGAAATAAGTAAATAACCACTACAGTGAGTAGAGATTACTGACGACAGTGGTTAGCTGAATTTTATAATGCCCGGCTTGCTGTTTGCAGTGGATAGTCTGCTCACTACAGTGGTTGGCTTGCTTACCACAGTGGTTAAGGAAAAAGCCTGCTATCAACTTTCAGCAGACTTTCGGCTTCAGGGAATGACAGGGTAATGAAACTATTTCTTAGCCTGGCGAAGTTGTTCAAGCAACTCAAGCTCTTCTTTGGTCAGCATAACCATCTCACGCGGCGCTGCCGAATCGCTATCCTTCTCAGCGGGGACATCAATGATATGTTCATCGTCCAGGACATCATAGACATCGTCACCAATACCCGTAGGGATCTGAGCCGGTCTCAATTTTGGCCGCCTATAGTGGATACAGAAGTATACGGCTTTGCCACGTTTTACCTCCGTATAATCGAGATAGCCGATAGCCTTAAGTTGTTCCATCGCCTTACGAACAGTTGCGTTCTGTGTGATGGCTCGTGATGTCAGATTAAGACGAGCACGCAGGCGGGACATAGAAATCGGAGCGGGATCTGTCGGAAGACTTTCGATGAACGTATAGAGAGCCTGAGCAGACTCTTTGCGGGAAAGTTCATTGATGGCACGAAGCTGGAGAAGAACTTTTTTATCGAACTGGTACAGTTCAAAAATCTTCGGATCTGCCTGCAGCTCTACGGCGTCCTTCTTCGGGCTGTATTTTGCTGACTGAACAAGGTGAGTAACGTAATAGTCCCCCTCTTTGTTCGAAAAAGACAAGGTGTTAGTTGCGATACGCTCAAGAGAGGCTTCCAGACGCGCCCTGAGCTTCGCTGAGGAGCGTGCTGAGGGAATGCCACATAATTTAGCGAACTCAACGAAAGGCAGGTATACAGAGTCTCCCAGGACCTTATGCTTTGCAAAAGCATGGATGATCCCAACCCAGGTCTTGAAATCGTTGTCCATATCAAGCCGTGCACCGGTGATCTTAATGTTCTCATATCCTTCAGACTTCACGATCGAAAGCTGCTTCAGCTCAGAAGTGACATCCATTGAGTTCATCTGACCCTTACGGCCTCGGGCAGTAGACTTCAAAGTGGGTACAAATAAGCCCAACCGCATCAATGCTACAGGCTGAACAGTGTTATTGCTGTTAGGAACCAGAGTAACAAGTTCACCCGTTCGCTTATCGGTTTCAGAGAAAGCCTTCGCTATCTCTATGTTTTTAGGCTCATTTTCGGACATTATCAGCTCTCACAAGGAATGTGGATAAGAGACTCGTAATACACAATACAGTGGATAGTAACACTCACTATAGCGGTTTTACCACAGGTCATAGTGGTTAGTTTGCTTTTCACAGTGGTTGTTTTACTGATTACAGCGGTTAACGATCTTCATTTTTCCCAGATATGACAAGGCCTGCAGAGGGGCGGGGATCTCTTTGGGTCTTATAGGTTCTATAAGGATCTTATTATTGGATCGAAGCATAGGATAACTTTAAAAACAGAGCGTTAAGTTTGTGGATAAAGATCCGCGCAGTGATCACAGACGAGAACCCGCCCTGTGATTAAACTGTGAACATTAATTTGACCACATCAATTACCTTAAGAATTATTTCAAGATTTCAGCAAATTATTAAAGTCACTTTGCAAGAACACTATCCACAGCTCAATTGCTGATTTACTCACTGTAGTGGTTTTGTGCCACTCACCAGCGAAGTTAGAATACTGTCTATAGCGGATGTTATGCTCTTTACAGTGGTTAGATCACTTGTCATAGTGGTTAGCAATGTGCCTTCAGGCCTTATAGAACCCGGCTTGCGAAGGTACGGGGATCTCTTTTGATCTATTATATGATCTATATAGGATCTTATTATTGGATCTAGCCTGTGGAAAAGTGAAAAACGAGATAAGAATAAGTTTAGAAATTTCGATGTACTGTCTACTAAAACTGAATGTTCGTCGTAACGGGAAGTAATGTAGAACAAATCAGTTCTGGAACTCTACCAGGCCAATAAATTTTTAAAACAGAAGATGTCTCCTGACCTGCTCCCCGATGTTAGTAATGTCTTCGTAAGTCACATGAGGACATCCCACGAAGAAGCGTTTTTCCGACGAACAGATCATCAGTATTCTCCGCGAAGCCGAAGCTGGTGTATCCGCCCGTGAACTCTGCCGCAAGCACGCTATTTCTGATGCCACGTTTTACACCTGGCGTAAGAAGTATGGAGGGGCCTGAGGTTAAGCGCCTCAAGTCGCTTGAGGAAGAGAACACCAGACTCAAGAAGCTGCTTGCCAAAGCCATGCTTGATAAGGAGGCGCTTCAGGTGGCTCTGGGCCAAAAGTACTGACGACAGACCAGAGGCGGGAAGCCGTAGTGTTGATGTGTGATACGACTGGTCTGTCGCAACTTCTTGCCTACAGACTCACAGGTTTGTCCCTGTCGACCTGCCGCTATGACGCTCAGCGTACAACTGCTGATGCGCATTTTTCAGGGCGCATCACTGAGCTGACACTGGAGCGCAAGGGTTTAGGCTACCGCAGCATCTGGCAGTTACTACGCCGTGGAGGGCTTCATGTTAATAACAAGAGCGTGTACCGCCTTTATCATCTGAACGAGCTGGGCGTTAAACGCAGCGACGTCGTAAAAGGCTGGCAACAGAACGTCTGCCGCTGCTACGCCCGGTGGCGCCCAATCTGACCTGGTCGATGGATTTCGTCATAGATGCACTGGCCCTTGGTCGCATGATCAAGTGCCTTACCTGCGTCGATGACTTCACGAAGGAATGCCTGACAGTCACTGTTACCTTTGGGATTTCAGGCGTACAGGTCACGCGTATTCTGGACAGCATTGCGCTGTTTCGCGGCTATCCGGCGACGATAAGAACTGACCAGGGACCGGAGTTTACCTGTAGAGCACTTGACCAGTGGACTTATGAGCATGGCGTGGAGCTGCGGCTAATCCAGCCCAGCAAGCCAACGCAGAACGGATTTATTGAGAGTTTTAACGGTCGCTTTCGCGATGAATGTCTGAATGAGCACTGGTTCAAAGTTATCGTTCACGCCAGGAAAACCATTAATGTCTGGCGGCAGGATTATAACGAGTGTCGTACGCATTCAGCACTGAATTATCAGACGCTATCAGAGTTTGCAGTACGGTGGCGGAATGGAGAATGTGAAGGTAAAGAAATCGACATTACTAACTGACGGTTGTATCTAATACTGGGGGCAGGTCATGCCCTATCAGAGTTGTGTGGAAAAGGGCGGCCATGCAGTTCTGCGAGTTGATGGCATAAAACTGCTCAACCGGAAAAATCTGGTGTTCCGCGCGTAGAAGATCGATCTGATCCTGAATAAGGCCAAAAGTTCGATTTATTCAAATGACCGAAATCTTCATATGAGTCAGCTATCGTGACCTGTCATGATCCACAAAGCAAAGTTCTCGTACAGTAGATTATTCTTGAAATGATTATTTAGTAGCTTATTAGATCGAAAAAAAAAGAGTATCGAAATTTAAATCTGAATGCAGGCAGGTATTTTTATAAACTTCCCTTAATTATTACTGTTGTGTATCAATAAGTTATGTAGATGTTTGATTAATGGAACCATTTAAATAATTCAATAATTTCAATTAATTAAAAGAAAATGTAACTTGTTTTTTTGAATAAAAATGAGGGTTGTATAAAAAAATATTGGATATAAACTCTTATATTATAAATTTTGAAGCGATTATTTAACCTCCGATAGAGACTATCGTATGGATTGATGAGTAAAAATTATTTTATATGTTTCCAAGACAGAATGTTTTCAGATTGATTTATATACCTGCATTGGAGTTGTGAAAGAAGCTGTATTCAGCACGCTTAGTTTTGAAATGAAATGTCGCAAAGAATATTGATATATTAAAATTTGCGCCAATTATTCTTCGATGAAAAATTAGACAATTGCATAAGTTAATACAGTCGCGGTTTATAGCTATAAAAGTTTTAAAAATTGTAATGTTCTCATAAATTCACAATTTTTTTACAGCGTAAAATCTTACCAGACTTGGATGGTTAATATTTTGGAAAATTTATTACCCATGTAAGATAGCATCACCCCTTACCGCCTATGCTCAAAAAAATTACTTTATATCATTTTTTTTGTGTCTAGGAATGATTTTTATATTATAGGAGTCTACCATGTTCGATAAAAATGCGGTGCAAGCAGCAAACGATTATTTTAGTGAAATTTACGGTTTAAAAGGAGTTGATTCACTGACTGAAGAGCAGCCCCTAGTTCCAGGGCTTTCAGCGGACGGGGCAGTCCAATACCAAACCTATCAATTTAATGATGCCCCTGAGAGTCTAAAAGAACAGGTGAAGGTCGGCCGCGTATTAATGGAACGATTTGTTGGCATTGCCAGTGCAGCCGTTAATAAAAAGGCCCCGAATAGTGAGGATAAATATAAGTACGATCAATGGAAAGTAGTAACACAGTCTCTTATCTCTGCATTTTTTACTGATCCTGTTTCAGGTGACAAAAGCCTAAACACATCAGTGCAGGGCATTGAAGTAGCCAAGAATGTTATTGAATTTGCATGCAACGTTATCGCAGGGAATGTCACAGCCTTTGCCGATTTCCTTAAGGGTTTCGGCAATGGGCTCAGTGCACAAATGAGCAAAACTCAAGCTGACTATAATTATCTGTATGCGTACTCAACCCATGATCTATTCAAAGACTCAAGTGGTAACGTATTTTATAAGCCAAGTTTTCTTGTGTATGGAACATATTTTAAACAAGAGCAAAAGAGCATATCGACATCCTGCGCATCATACAATGAGGTTAACCTTAACTTTGGTGTAAATACTGTTGGTGGCACTTTTAAAATTGAAGAGTACATGAGCAATATGGAATTCAAGAAAAAAGTTGACGAATTCCTGGATAAATATGAAGGTAAATCAATCAAAGATACGGATTCATTTTTTGATGGGATTTTTAATAACTCATCTCCTTCAAATAGTTATCAATATAAAAAATCAGAATAAACCAATGCATAATGTATCTGCTCTTCATTTTCTTACATAGCGATTAAATCTTAAGAACGAGATCAGGATTTACCTTTTCCTGTTCTCGTTTTCTTAAATATGAATAAGTACATAATGCATGAGGGTAATATGAAAATTAAATTTCTATCCACGCTTATGGCGATTATTATAATCACGGGTTGTAGTACGAGAGGTAATACCACCGATTCAAACTTAACTACACATGAAATTCAAACAACCAATGATACTAAAACTGTACAGCCTACTGACCTAAAAATTAGGTCAACATACAAAAATATAACAACCTGGAATAACGGGCAGAAGTTTTGGAATGTCATTGGCTCAACCGATGATCCCAAAATTGATGGTAAGTCCTGGATAGCTGTATATAGGGAGAAATGCGGCATTAATCCTGGAAACATGAGCGCAACTGGAGCCGTATGTTCCAAAAATGCCCTTGGTGGGCATGTAGTAAAGGATGGGCAATCTCAATATCCAGAAAAGAACTCAACTGTTTATATTGTTCCAATTTGTTCTGGCGAAAACAGCCGACCTAGCGTTGAAATGACAGTTTCACCGGCTTCGATTTGCGCTGTAGAGCTGAACTATTGGATGAAATAATAATTTTATATTAGGACTCTGACCCGGATATCACTAGTGGCCTGGCGATGCATTTTACTGAATGGGCATTATATCTTCCAAAGCAGTGATCAGCTTATTGAACAGGACACAGTGGTTTCTGGGCAGAAACAGAGAAGAAGGGCTGCAAGACCTTATCCGAGATAAAGACCGTCGGGCGATACACTTATGTGACTACTCCCCATCATAAACGGCAAGTCTTCCCACTTCCTAGGCCGCAACCGCCTGTATGACGGATTTACTCTGGCCTCTCGACGAGTCCCGCCCCTGTAGTTCTGTTACACCCTTGAGTTGAATGTTGAGTTCCGCGTTTATATCGTGGTCATGTTCAGCATTGTAAGAGAGGCACTGCCAGATGAACTTATGCTATGGCATATCCGGCATTTTGTATCCGCAGCAATGGCAAGTTTTCGAACTGGCAAACCATTAATCCAGTCTGGCCAGGTGAACCCCTGCGGCCAGGGCTTTGTATTGATGATCCAGCAAATACGCGAAGCGTTATGTCGGCGGCAGAAAAACCCAGCTTGCGACAGACATCCGGTACGGACGTACCCAGTTCAGCCTGCTTCAGGGCAAAACAATCTGCTCTTCGGTGAATCGTGACTTTTTCATCGGCACATCCTCCGTTCAGGGGAGTCATTATCATGCCGGAATTCTGTTTCTGAATGGAGCAGGATTTTGGGTCAGGGTCACCGCAGGAAGCGGGCTGGGGTGAAAACTTTATTCAGTTCTATTTCCTGTTAAATACGGCGGATGTCGGTTCATAGGTGCTAAAACCAATCACCGGTGGCAGTAAAGGATAATAATTCTCGCGATGGCCATATTGTAAGTATCCCAGCTTTAGTTCCATTCACTTTTAGAGATCTTCCGACATACTGATAACGTCACCTGAGGAGATCGCTATGCGTAAAATCCGTTTCACCGAGCACCAGATCATCGCCGTACTGAAATCAGTCGAAGCTGGCAGGACCGTCAAAGATGTTTGTCGCGAGGCCGCTATTTCGAAGCCAGCTATTACAACTGGAAGGCGAAATATGGCGGGATGGAGGCCGCTGACATCAAAAGGATCAAAGATCTCGAAGACGAGAATCGTCGTCTGAAGCAGATGTTTGCCGATCTGAGTCTGGAATGCCGGGCGCTGAAAGACGTCATCGGAAAAAGCTTTAAAACCAGCGATAAAGCGTGAGCTCATCAGCTATCTGACCACGCAGTTTACGATGAGCATACACCAGGCATGCAGGATGTTATCCCTGAGCATGACAGTGTCTCGTTATCAACCGGATAAGCAACGTGATGAACGGGTGGTCCAGAGGCAGATTGGGGGCAGATGAACGCTATCCCCGCTACGGTTTTAAGAAGCTTTTACAGGTGCTGCGCAGGCAGGGGCACGTCTCGAATCACAAGCGGGCACACCGGAAGTGCTCAATCAGAGCTAGTCCATCGATTTTATGCACGACGCGCTGACATGTGGCCGACGTTTTCGGACTTTCAACGTCGTCGATGATTTTAACCGTGAAGCTCTGGCTATCGAAATTGACCTGAATATCCCGGCACAGCGTGTCGTGCGGGTTCTGGTCAAAATAGTGGCAAACCGTGGATATCCCCTGAAAATGCGGATGGATAACGGGCCGGAACTGATATCACTGGGTCTGGCACAATAGGCTGAGGACCATGGCGTAATGCTGGAATTTATCAAGTCAGGTAAACCGATGCAAAACGCATTTATCGAACGGTTTAACCTAAAGTACCGGACCGAAATATTGGATTTTTATCTGTTCAGAAGACTAGATGAATCACGGGAAATAACGGAACGCTCTCGCTGGATGAATACAACAGTGAGCAGCCCCATGAATCCCTGAATAACCAGACTCCGGCAGAATTTATCCGAAGCCTGTAAACAGGACCGGATCTCTGATTTATCCTGGTATCGATATTGGGAAAGGATCAAGAAGACGGAAAACTCAAAAAGTGTGTGGAACTAAAACGGGTGTGCTTATCAATAGCGGTTCAAACATTGGCTTTGAAACCGTATTGTCAGGCACGGTCGGGGCGGCTATTACCGGCGTCCTGCTCGGTATTCCTTCAGTGGCGCTCAGTCAGGACAAACGTCCTGAAGATCAACCGGACTGGCATACCGCTGAAGAGCAGTGTCTCCCGTTGTTGAATAAACTCTTCGAAACAGGCCTGCCTGCAGAATGCTGCCTGAACGTTAATTTCCCGAACCTGCCACCAGGGCAGGTGAAGGGGGTCAGAGTGACCCGACAAGGGATCGGCAAAGTAAAAGGCGTTACAGTTACCCCGACGGCCGATCCTCATGGTGAGGATTACTTCTGGTTGCGCGTGGAACATGGCGTCACAGATTTACCGGAATACTCAGAGGTATCCGCAGTTGCAGCAGGCTTTATTTCAGTAACTCCGCTTACCTGGGAACGGACCTCGCAACAAGGTTGGTCAGAGTTGTCGGCTCGGCTAAGTCAAAACGGTATCGGAGAGTGATAATACCCGTCCGTCAGGACGGGTAATTTTCATAATGTTTCTGTCTTCCACCCAATGTCAGGATCCTGCTTTATACGGCATTCAGGATGTCAGATTTGAAACAGTGCCAATGCGCCAGCGAGAGCATGATAATGAAGTTATTATCCGTGTGCAGACAGCAGGTATATGCGCCTCTGACATTTCGCGGTTTGGCAAAATCGGTTCTTATAATCCCGGATTGACGGGCGGACGCGAGTTTGCGGGTCTTGTAATCGAGATAAGGAGAAGTGTATTAAGGGTTAAATCGGGTGACAAAATGGTCGCTTGTCCCTGTTTTCCTTGTTGGAATTGTGAATATTGCTGTCAGGCGCTCCAGGTAAATCAACTGCAGGGATCACTTCACGAAATAAGCGGTGAAGTAGGTAAAAAAACGCGAAAGGCGTTGTACTTTGTGTGTCTCGGTTTTTCTCCATTGGCACTTTCCCCCTCAAAGAGCCCTGCAGCGAGACGAATACACGCGATGACATGCCTCAGGCCCGTAATAGATGTGGCATTTAGGTCATAGCTGGTGATGGCACCATTCTTTGCCGTGTAAATCAGCCTAGAGGTTAATGGATTTACCCCGGGCCATCACTCCCCGCCGCCAGCAATGGTACCAGGATGTCACTAATAGGGGTTGGGATACCCTGTGAGTGTCCATATCGCTGAATGACGCCGTTGCGTATATCCCATTCCATCAGGCGGTTAGCCTGGCGGTCGGCAAGGATAGAGGTGCCTAAATCCGCGGGCGCCCGTTGAAAACCCGCTATGATCTCTTGTGGAACATTATCATGAAGTACCGCACCCTGCGCACGCGCGACAGTCAGACATTCATGAAGATATGCCAGCGCCAGCTGCGTGATATCCCTGCGCGCGAACATTCCCGCGCGACGATTTGCGAGCACCATCAGACCTGCAACCGCATTCTGCAGCAGTTTGCGCCAGGCAATCGAGAGGAAATCGTCGGCTAACTCAACCCCACAGCGGGTGCCGCTAAGTGCATCAGCCACACGTTGTGCCTGCGGCACATCCGGCAGCGTCAGACGCGGTTTGGCGCGTAGTCTGACCGACGCATCGGGCTCGCGTTGTGCCGGAAACCACACCACCGAGGGCAGCACGGTTGCCCCGCGGACATAGGGCGGCAGCAGGGTGTTCTGCTCCACGCCATTTTGCAGCGCACACACGACCGTATTTTCATTGCACATCGCGGCCAGCCAGTCGGCGCTGTCAGTCACCTGGGTGGTTTTGACCGCAATAAACACCAGGTCCATTGGATGTGTGACCGCAGACGGGTTACTTAAGACCGGACCTGGCACCACGATCTTCCCCTCATCGTGGTGAAGGATTAAGTGCGCATGCGCGGTACGCCCGCATAGCAGAGGGGTGCGGTTAACTTCATGAAGCGCTGCTGCAATCGTTGTGCCGATCGCACCGGGACCAATGAGCGCAATGTTTGGGCGGTCAGACATAATGGGTTCTCCTGATTTGATTAACCTATCATCAGCGTGCCGGATGCAATCACCGTACACGCCAGCATTTTTCGCAGTGTGAGCTTTTCACCCAAAAACAAATAACCCAGAACGGCTGCAAACAAGACGCTGGTTTCGCGCAGCGCAGAGACAGCACCCATCGGTGCAGCCATCATGGCGTAAATAATCATGCCGTAAGCCAGCAGCGACACCAGCCCCCCGGCAGCCGTCATGACGATACCGGGGCGCCAGCGCAGTAAACTTTTTGCGTCCCGCAGAGTGATGTAAAGGGCTGGCATCAATGCGCCCCATAACATGCTCATCCACACGGTGTAGGAATACGAATTGCCGGAGAGGCGCACACCTATCCCATCCACGACGCTATACGCGGCAATAAAAGCCCCGGTGGCGAGGGGATAGGTGAGGCCCCGTGCCGCCAGCCTGCGGCCTCTTATGGCAAGGATCAAAATACCGCCAGAAATTAACCCGATGCCCAGCAGGGTGTCTATGTCGACATTTTCCCCGGCAAATATCGCCGCTCCACAGGTCACCATCAGCGGCGAAGAGCCGCGTGCAATGGGATAAGCCTGACCCAGCTCCCCGGTTTGATAACTGCGTATCAGGCACAGGTTATAACCCACATGAAGCACACCCGATAACACCACGTACGTCACGCTCGCCACCGCGGGGAAGGGGATAAACAGGGCAAAGACGGCGCAGCTAAGAGCGATGGCCATGCACATGATGGTCATCGACCAAAGCCGGTCAGCACCGCCGCGTAATAAGGCATTCCAGCAGGCATGCAGAAGGGCGGCGAATAATGTCAGAAAAATAATGGGTGTGGGCATGCCCTGATGTTAGTCAGCACTTGCCCGGATTTAAAGCGATGCTTTGTCATCCCGGCATGAGTCAATGCTCATGATTTAACGGTAACTGAGTTGTGCCTGGTGAGATTCACTCAATAGCCAGCTGCGAAATTTCTGGATGTGTGGCCGCGTTTCAATGCCCGCTGGACAGACGAAGTAATAGGCCGCAGGAGAGGGGAACGGTATGTCAAAGAGGCGAACCAGGCAGCCATCGAGGAGCTCTTTCTCAACATGGCCACTGCGTGCGAGCGCAATACCCTGACCCAGTAACGCGGCTTCAATCGTCATATTCGTGTCAGCGAAGCGCACGCTCTCATGGAGTACGTCGGTATTCAGACCCACCTGCTTAAACCATGCGTCCCATTTAGGCACCAGGTCGGCACCCTCACGCGTCAGCAGGGGGTAGCGCAACAATTCAGCAGGAACTCTCGGGATGCCAAAGCGTTTTAAAAGTGTCGGACTTGCAACCGGAAAGAGTTGTTCGCGAAACATAAAATCGGAATGTAGAGCGGGATAATTACCATGGCCGAATCGAATCGCTACCTCCGAATCTGCGCTTGTGAAGTTAATGGCGCTATCCGTGCTCTCAATCGTCACCAGGATCTCCGGGTGCAGGCGTGCCAGACCCGGCAAGCGAGGTAACAACCACTTTAGCGCAAAAGAATAGGTCGTATTAACGAGCAACCGTACGCGCCCTTTTTGTTCACGCTGGTCGGCGAGCGTGGTTTCCAGTTTGCTAAAGAATTCGCGCACGAGGGGGGCAAGGGCTGTGCCGGCAGGTGTTAATCGCAAGGTTTTACCACGCTCAAAGAGCTGCAAGCCCCAAAGTTCCTCCAACTTTTTAAGCTGATGGCTGACCGCACTTTGCGTGATAAATAACTCTTCTGCGGCTGAGGTAAACGTAGCATGGCGGGTAGCGACTTCAAATGCGCGTAATGTGGCAGTCGGCGGGAGATCACGCATAATGCAGTTCCTGTTAATGAGCTAAAGCTCATATCAGGATAATCAGAAGTTATTGTAAATGATACGGCGAAAAAGAGTTCACTAAAGCCATTGATCCCTTTCCAATATCGGTGCCAGGATAAATCAGAGATCTGGGCCTGTTTGCAGGCTTCGGATAAATTCTGCCGGAGTCTGGTTATTTAACGAGGAATGTGGCCGGTGCTGGTTATATTCCTGCCGCCAGTGCTCGATCTTCTCATGAGCATCTTCCAGTGACAGGAACCAGTGCACGTTCAGACATTCATCACGCAGGCTGCCGTTAGATGACTCAACCAGGACGTTATCTGTGGGTTTCCCGGGGCGTGAGAAGTCCATCGTTACCCGGTTTTCATACGCCCAGCGATCCAGCGTTTTCGAGATGAATTCGCTGCCGTTGTCCGTCTGTAGCCGCTGTGGTACACGCTGCTGTGTCTGCATGATCCGTTCCATCACGGCGACCACATCGTCACCGCTAAGTCCCTGGCCTACCTCGATCGCCACGCATTCACGATTAAAATTATCGACTACACTCAGGGCACGGATCCGGCGTCCAATGAACAGATTATCAGCAACGAAATCCATGCTCCAGCACTGATCCACATTGGTGACAGCAGGGCGGATACGCCTGCGTCTGGCCGTTACGTGCCGCCGCCAGCACGTATTCAATCGTCTCGCGTTTCTGCACCGGCCTCAGAACTTTTTTCGGATGACGTCCTGCAGCATTCCTTGTCCAGACTAAGGTCGGCGACCAGCCGTTTCAGGCGGCTCCAGCTGGCGAAGCCGACGCAGTTCTTGGGGGCCGCTTGGAAAACGGAATCTATGGTCACTCCCGTTTTGCAACACCGATTTTGAGGATAAGTTGGCTTGCTTGAATCTATCCGGCGTCTGAATGGGATTTTATTCCCGCGCCTCGATGAGTTCCGCGCCTGATGAACCTCCAGAAAATATACGGCTTCAATGAGCCTTTCCGTTTTACAGGTTCCTCAACAGGCCGGTGGGCCGTTAGTATCATCAATATCAGTATTCGCAAAACCAGATGAGTGATTCGTTAAACCGGAGTATTTCTGCCGTTATGCTTCATAAGATTGCTGTCGTGCCGTTAGTGCCCAGGCTATTCTGGCCAGCTTGTTTGCCAGAGCACAAGTGACCACAAAGTTGCTTTTCCTGCACAGTAAATCTCTGACCCAATCGGCCAATTTACCAGACTGGTGCTCCAATTTTTGTATGAATACCCTGGCACATTGAACCAACAAAGTTCGGATCTTTTTGTTGCCTCGCTTACTAATTCCCAGCAATGTCGTCCGACCTCCCGAGCTGTATTGTTGAGGTACCAGCCCTGTTGCCGCCGCTAAGTCACGGCTGCTGGCGTACTGCTTCCCGTCGCCAATCTCAGTTGAAATAGTACTCGCTGTCAGCGTTCCGACGCAGGGAATGCTCAGCAGGCGCTATCCAACCTCATCGTCTTCCAACTTTCGTTTCAACTGAGATTCCAAATCTTTTATCTGCTCAACAAGATAGTGATAATGCTGTTGTAATTTCAGCAATAACTGGCTTAGGTAAAGAGGCAAACTATTGTCCTCAAGAAGGGTACTCAGTCGGCTAATAACGGCAGCTCCTCGTGGAACGCTGATGCCAAATTCCAGCAGAAAAGCATGCATCTGATTGGTTGTTTTTACCTTATCCTGAACCAGGGATTCACGGACACGATGCAGAGCCCGCATTGCTTGCTGAGATTCAGTTCTGGGCTGTACAAAACGCATAGACGGACGCGATGCAGCTTCACAAATAGCTTCGGCGTCGACAAAGTCGTTTTTGTTACTTTTAACGAATGGGCGGACAAATTGTGGTGATATGAGCTTTGGAAGATGCCCCAGCTCTTCCAACTTGCGTGCCATAAAGTGAGAACCCCACAGGCTTCCATTGCGATGGTTGTAGCGGGGCATGTCGCCAAAAATTCGATCAACTTTGGACGGGTAAATTTTTTACGGTAAACAGCCTTCCCGCGACGGTCTTGGCAATTAATATGGAAAGAGTTTTTACCCAGATCGATACCAATGAGCGCAATGTTTTCCATGATAGTTCTCCGAATGAAAGCCTATCCTCAGCTTAGTACCGGGAAGGAGGGAGTGACCATCTCATTAAATATCCTACGCTAGGACTGTGTCTTAAGCAGGTATGACGGGCCGCTTTGTGCCAAAAGCGGAAGTTGAGCATTAGTGAGTGCTAATGGATATTTGTCATGGATGAGGAACGTCGGATCGTTACCAATAGACAAACCTCCACCCCAGGAATTATTTTATAAGAAAGAAATATTAATCCAAAAGGACCTGGTCAATAAATGCGCCGTAAAAATGTGAAAGATTATCAAGCTTTTATCGCCGTGGCCCGAGAAAAAAGCTTCACTAAAGCGGCCGCTCAGTTAGGTGTCTCACAGTCGGCGCTGAGCTACACGGTGAGGACTCTAGAAGCTGACCTTGGTCTTCGTCTTCTTACCCGTACCACGCGTAGCGTTTCTGTGACTGAAGCTGGCGAGCGGCTACTTTCCCGTATAGGACCCCATTTTGACGAAATTGAAAGTGAGATAGCTGCGCTGAGCGGACTACGAGAAAAACCAGCCGGTACTGTGCGCATTACTACCGTTGAACACGCCGCCGATACAATACTCTGGCCTAAACTCGCCCCGGTGCTACTTGAATATCCCGATATCAACATTGAAATTATCAGCGAGTACGGACTCAAAGATATTGTCGCTGAGCGTTATGATGCCGGAGTGCGGTTGGGCGAGCAGGTTGATATGGATATGATTTCACTGCCGCTTGCCAGGGACTTCCGTTTTGCAGTGGTTGGAGCACCCTCTTATTTCATGGGGAAGACATATCCGGGAACGCCTCGTGATTTAAACGACCATAGCTGTATCAGGTTACGCCTGCCGACTCATGGCGGATTCTATACCTGGGAGTTTCGCAAGGATGGGAATGAAATTAAGGTTCGCATTGATGGACGCGCTACTTTCAGCACAATAAATATGATGAGGCAGGCCGCACTTGATGGACTGGGACTTGCGTATCTGCCGCTAGATACCGTTGAGACTTCCCTTGAAAGCGGGACGTTAGTCCAGGTGCTGACAGACTGGTGTCCGCCCCGTCCCCCCTATCATCTTTACTACCCCAGCCGTCTACAACATTCTCCGGCATTTGCACTTGTGCTTGAAGCACTCCGCGCCCCATAACCTTTGAGCGCTGTTTGTCCTGGTCCATATGGAACTCAGTTTCTTATAACCCTATTAATAAAACCTCCTTCTAAGCCCATGCGAAATTAAGCATCTAATTTCTGAATACTAAAGAGATTAAGATGATGGCTGAAACTATCTGTATCCTTTCAGCGGCCAGCGCCGTCATCGTGTAAATGAAGGAGTCTTGCAATGAGTAAAAAAGCAGGCGGGTTAAGCCGCCGAAATTTTATCCTGACGAGTTCAGTGGCTTCAGCAGGATTATTGATGGCGGGTCATGCTTCAGCCCTGCTCTCACCAACACCTCGTACATCTGGCACCACGACACACGTAGATGGCGTCACAGTCAGCAGTGTCCTGTTCCGGAACAATGAAATAATGATGTCCGGAAACGTATATGTACCCCCTGACTTCAGCGAAAACCGTCAATACGCTGCTATTGTCGTTGTCCACCCTGGTGGTGGCGTTAAGGAACAGACTGCGGGACTTTATGCCCTCAAACTGGCTAAAGACGGATTTGTCACCCTGGCGTTTGATGCCTCTCATCAGGGGGCAAGTGGCGGATTACCACGCTTTATTGATGATCCCATGAAGCGAGTCGTCGATTTCTATAGCGCAGTCGATTACCTGACCACTCTTCCTTATGTCGATAATAATCGTATCGGCGCATTAGGCGTTTGTGCAGGCAGTGGTATCACGGTTAAAGCGTCGATGACGGAACGCCGAATCAAAGCGCTGGCAACAGTCAGTGCTGTGGATGTCGGAGCCGCAACCCGTAAGGGTTGGGAGGGAACAACATCAGAATCTGAACTCATTCCAACTCTGGATGCTGTTGCTAAACAGCGCACAATCGAAGCAGCAGGCGGCGCACCGGTTTATGTCAACTATGTGCCTAAATTGGGTGATGCCAGTGGTCCAAAAGATCTTCAGGAAGCTGCCGACTACTATCTGACCGAACGCGGAAAATATCCGACTTCTACCAATCAAATGCTGATGACAAGTATCAGTACGCTGGCGTCTTTCACCGGATTTGAAGGGGCAGATGTCTTTTTAACACAACCACTTCTGATTGTAGCCGGTAGTAAAGCAGGATCGCTCTGGCACAGCCAGGAATTACACAAAACTGCTGCTTCTGTTCAAAAAACGCTGCATATCATTCCGGGTGCCACACATATGGACCTCTATGATGGTCAGGGTGCAACGGTTGCAGCGAGTAAGCTGGCTCCTTTCTTCAAGAAAAATCTCGCATAGGTATGACTTTCCATGAAACAAACTCCACTACTTGAAAGATTTCCACTTGGAAAAGGTGTGACGCTGCGCAACCGTATTGTGATGGCCCCGATGACGACCTGGTCGGGTAATGATGACGGCACGGTATCTTATGAGGAAGAAGCATATTATCGTCGACGCGTTCAGGACATCGGGCTGGTCATTACTGGCTGTACACATGTTCAGGAAAACGGCATTGGGTTTACGGGTGAGTTTGCTGCGTATGACGACAAATTTATTCCCGGTTTAAAGCGCCTTGCTATTGCTGCTAAAAGCGGTGGAGCACCGGCAATCTTACAAATATTCCATGCAGGTGTGAAAACCAGCCCTGAACTAGTTTCGGATATTGTAGCTGCAAGCGCTATTCCCGGTGACGCCGGTCCTTTCGCACCGTCCGTTACCCCTCGTGAACTGACATGCACTGAAGTCGAAACTGTTATTCAGGATTTCGGGGAAGCAACTCGTCGTGCAATAGAAGCAGGATTTGATGGTGTTGAGTTACATGGTGCTCATGGTTTTTTACTTCAGAACTTTTTCTCACCTCATTCCAACCGTAGAGAAGATCAATGGGGCGGCTCCCTTAAAAACCGTATGCGTTTCCCGCTCAGCGTCATCGAGAGTGTGCGTAAAACGATTGCTGAGCATGCAACCGATCCCTTCCTGATGGGATACCGTATTTCACTGGATGAGCATTACGAAGATGGGTTGCGCATTGATGAGTCGCTTCAGCTGGTTGACAACCTGGTCGATGAGGGTATTGATTATCTTCATGTATCACTCGGTAATGCACTTGAAGCCAGACCAGTTGATGCACCGAATGGCTCCAAAGTCATCGAAATCGTGCGCGATCATCTTGCTGGACGTATTCCTCTGATTGTTGCCGGTCAGTTGCGAACACCAGAGCAGGCCGAGGATGCTGTAAAAGCAGGGGTATCTTTGACGGCAGTAGGTCAGGGTATGGTTATGAACCCAGACTGGGTTAAATTCGTTGATGGCAAAGCTGAAGGAAAAATTGCTCTCAGTATTGCTGCATCAGACGTAGAGCAACTTGCTATACCCCAGAAACTCTGGCGCGTAATTGAGGAAACGACTGGCTGGTTTAACATCCGTTAAATACGGCCTAACCGTAATATGACAATTAGAATCAACTTGCCTTCATAACCTGGAAAGTTCTTACATGGCCGGATTTCGGGATTAACTGGGTGACGGCCATGTAAATTTTATCTTATTCCTTTAAATCCTCTTCACACTAAAGGAACATTATTTCAGGCATACCATCCGCTTTTCGCTCAAAGCGGACCAGTAATCACATCAGCATGTCTGCTTCGTGCCAGAAGCAGACTTTAAGTTGTCCAAGAACAGCTCCCATATCTTGGCCTATTTATGTCGACCACTTCACTGAATCTGCGGCGGGTTGGAGAAAGTATAATTTAGAGAGAGGAGGATCCGACATAACTAACTGAGCGTTGTATCAACCCTGGGGGTAGGTCATAAGCTTAACTTTAGGTATTTCCCATAGCCATGTTTTCAATATGTACATCAACATATTGAAACCCAGAAATAGTTAGAAGGGAGGTTGAGGTAATTATCCTCTAATGGTTGCCTGTGATAGGATCACTTAAGGAAATTACAGGCAGGAGTGGCCATGAAGAAGAATACGCCCCCCACATTACATGACGCCGTGTTCAAGCAGTTCTTAACACATCCAGAAACGGCTCGGGACTTTTTGGACATTCATTTGCCGCCAGCCCTTCGCAAACTTTGTGATTTAAATACGTTGCAGCTGGCGTCGGGATCTTTCATCGAAGATGATCTGCGTCCGTACTATTCCGATGTGCTGTATTCCCTGAAAGCGGGAAATAGTGATGGCTATGTGTATTGCCTTATTGAACATCAAAGCACGCCAGATAAACACATGGCGTTTCGCCTGATGAGATATGCTATTGCGGCGATGCAACGTCATCTCGATGCAGGTCATAAAACGCTACCTTTGGTGATCCCCGTTCTCTTTTACCAGGGCAAAGTCAGCCCTTACCCGTATTCGATGCGCTGGCTGGATGAGTTTGAAATGCCAGACCACGCCCGGGCACTTTATGGTGAAAACTTCCCACTGGTGGATATCACAATCATCCCAGATGATGAAATCATGCAGCACCGTCGCATGGCCATCCTGGAGCTGCTTCAAAAGCATATTCGTCAGCGTGACCTGACTGAACTGCTAGATCAGCTGACCACGTTGCTGCTTGGTGGTAACACCACGCAGGAACAACTAATATCTGTGATAAACTATATGCTTCAGGCCGGTGAGTCCCGTGACCCGGCGACCCTGATTAATACGTTGGCATCACGTGTTCCACAACATGAGGAGACTCTTATGACCATTGCAGAAAAACTGAGAGAAGAAGGCCGTGAGAAAGGTCGTCTTGAAGGTCTGCAATTAGGTGAGCAGAAAGGGCGTGAAGAAGGCGAACGCGAAGCTGCTTTGAAAATTGCCCGCACGATGTTGGCCAGCGGTCTGGATCGCGCAATGGTCATGAAAATGACCGGTCTGACCGAAACTGAACTCGAGCAAATCCGCCACTAATACTCTCTGAGGTTGGGACTTACCCGACCTCTCTTTAATTTTATTCCCGCACTCATGGGCTGAGCTATTACGCCTCGCCGCATCTGACTACGAGATTGCCCTGTGACCTCCGCTTACGAAACCCGCCCCACATCCGAATTGTCCCACTTAGCCTGGTGTGCGCTTGTCGCTGTTCGCCTCGCGCAGCAGGAAGGTAAAGCGCAGTCCAAGCTGCAACAACACCTTTTTATCATGCAGTGGCTGACGACCGCACAGAAAAGGCGTCTGCTGCCCAAAAACGTCGCACAGGATATAGCCTGGTTGTTGGCTCAGGGCAAAAAATATGGCTTCTCTGCAAACCTGCTGAATAAAATTGATTATATCTACCGCTCCAGCGTGGGTGAACTCGCTACCCAGAGCGTACTTTTTCGCTTCACCTATTTTATTGAAACCCTTAAGACAATGGGATGGCTGGATTTTCTGGTTCCGCCTAAAGACTGGGAGAACGGCTGGAAGTGCTCTGAAACAGCCAGTGCAGTTTATACGCCAAAAGCCCAGCTTTACCCGTCATTTGATGACGCCGGCGCGCTGATAAAACCTTTGCCTATCCGCTTCACCGGTGATATCTCCGGAGTATATGCCTTGATGGAGCAATGCCATCTCAGCTTTCACCCGGAATCCGACTATGCCGGCTGTTCTGAGTTTTTTCTTCAGGGATAACCAGCGTTGCATATCCGTCATTTTGGATCCGCGGGAATAAGTATTCAGAATGAACATCCCTTGCGAATAGAGATCGGCAAGAAGGGCACAATGACTGTTACGAGCGATAGATAGTCATTCGCAGTTTGATAAAGGCATTACTTAAATCGTGGCGTACTAAACAACAGGGAGCAGGACAAGCTAATCGTAAATGCAGGTCGAACCGATTTCAAATACAGGTCACTACATTTATCCATACGGCAATTATTGGCAGAAATAAGTTGGCAAGGTCGATCTCGAAGGGGTGGACTGGAAAAAAAGCTGGTTGAGGTGGATTAAAATGGCTATGGAAGTTCACGGGTTTATTATTTCGTCTCCGTTCGTGTTCGTCTGCGATGGTAAGGTTTATCGCAGCCAATCGGGGAAAAACTGGACGGTCATATTTAGCCGTTACGGTACGCAAGCCTGGGGGAATGATACCTATGCTTCCCAGCGCGTTGACCGTGCTTGCCCGCCAAATCGTAACGAAGAAGTTCGTTTGGCTTTCCGTGGCGCAGTTATGCGCCACTTCAAGCTGAACTACACCCAAATTGAGGCATTCTTCCAGCGTCAGATCAACGAGGACAGCGCTTGCTGAGCATTCCCTGCGTCGGAACACTGACAGCGAGTACTATTTCAACTGAGATTGGCGACGGGAAACAGTACGCCAGCAGTCGTGACTTTGCGGCGGCAACAGGGCTGGTACCTCGACATTACAGCACGGGAGGTCGGACGACATTGCTGGGAATTAGTAAGCGAGGCAACAAAAAGATCCGAACTTTATTAGTTCAATGTGCCAGGGTATTCATACAAAAACTGGAACACCAGTCTGGCAAATTGGCCGATTGGGTCAGGGATCTACTGTGTAGGAAAAGCAACTTTGTCGTCACTTGTGCTCTGGCAAACAAGCTGGCCAGAATAGCCTGGGCCCTAACGGCACGACAGCAAACTTATGTAGCATAACGGCAAAAATACACTGGTTTAAAGAATCACTGATCTGGTTTTGCGAATACTGATATTGATGATACTAACGGCCCACCGGCCTGTTGAGGAACCTGTAAAACGGAAAGGCTCATTGAAGCCGTATATTTTCTGGAGGTTCATCAGGCGCGGAACTCATCGAGACGCGGGAATAAAATCCCATTCAGACGCCGGATAGATTCAAGCAAGCCAACTTATCGTCAAAATCGGTGTTGCAAAAACGGGAGTGACCATAGATTCCGTTTTCCATGCGGACCCCAAGTTAACATTCGGTTGAGCCCTGAAGTCCGGCTTGTGCTGGACGGTATCCGGTAGGGAAGGATCCTCAGGCTCACGGATAATCAAGGCACCGTGGCGGTCATGGGCCACGTCTTCTGCCAGCTGGAAACGTAACGCCGTAAAGCCTGGAATGCAGGGGGCTGTAACGGTAACTGACCTGAGGTACTTAAAAGGGCCGAACTGCGGCCCTTGCGCAAGCAAACAGGAAGAACTCAGCGCTGTACGGTGTCTGACATAGGCGCGGCGGGCAGCTTGGGCAGCGGACGCTGCCAGGCTGAACCATAGCGGGTGTACTGCGGCGGTACCGGGATTTCAGCGTGGAGATTATCAGCAGCGGTTCGTGGCCAGAATGGATCTTTCAGAAACTCTCGTCCAATAAGTACCATATCCGCCCGGCCGTTCTGAAGAATTTCTTCCGCCTGGCGGCCGGTTTCGATCAGGCCCACTGCCCCGGTTTTGATATCCAGACTGGTACGAAGCAGCTCTGCCGCCGGAACCTGATAGTTCGGGTAGGTCTTAACCGGAATCATAGCAATTCCGCCTGAAGAGCAGTCAATCAAATCAACATCCTGTTCCTTCATCCAGCGCCCGTAAGTGAGGAAATCTTCGGGAGTATTGCCGCCCTCTTTATAATCTGTGGAAGAGATACGCACAAACAGAGGGCCCTTCCATTCAGCACGTACTGCGTCAATGACTTCACGAACGATGCGGTAGCGATTTTCGTGGCTTCCGCCGTATTCGTCCATGCGTTTATTTGCCAGCGGAGAAAGGAATTCATTCAACAGATAACCGTGAGCAGTATGAACTTCGATGACGTCGAAGCCTGCCTGTTTAGCACGAACAGCTGCTGCTCCAAATGCACTAACCACTTCACGGATTTCTTCCACCGTCAGAGCTTCCGGCACCCGCGACTCTTCTGTAAAAGGGATCGACGATGGCGCGACAGCGCGAAGATGTTCATAACCTACCTGACGGCCAGCATGACCAATCTGTACGCCAGCTTTTGCACCCATTTTATGAATGACGTCGGTCAGTCGTGACAGCCCTTCCACGTGGGAATCTTTCCAGATACCGAGATCACCCGGCCCAATCTGGCCATTTTCCTGTACGGCACAGGTTTCAGGGAAAACCAGGGCGGCGCCACCCAGTGCACGAGATCCATAATGCACGAGATGAAAGTCGGTCACGTTTCCGTCTTCATCCGCAGAGTGCATACACATTGGTGACATGGCTATGCGATTTTTAAACTCGGTATTTTTAATAGTGATGGGTGTAAATAACAGAGGTGACATATATATATCCTGAATTCATGAATAGGTTAATATTAAAGCTTATTCATTTGATGGCAATACCGAAACAATAGCCTGTTAGTTTACTATTATTACGCAAGTTCACTAAAGGTAACCATAATTTAGCAATAGGCTGACCTGAGAAAAAACCGGTCAGCGAATGGCCTGACCGGAATGTTGATTTATTTTTACTGATAATATTCACCTCCACATACGTCAGATGCCGTCCAGCGCTACCTTACCAATCATTGAGGAGCTGGCAACGTGCTGATGGGCTTTACGGAGCGTTTCGGCCGAGAGTTTCCCCATATGCGTCGTCAGAGTGGTCTTCAGGACGCCCGCATCGACCAGAGAAGCCACTTCGTCCAGAATCTGATGCTGAACTATCATGTCTTTCGTCGCGTAAAGAGGTCGTGTAAATACCATTTCCCATGTCACCGCCACGCTTTTGGGCTTAAGCGGACCAATGTCAAAAGCGCCATCATCGATTAAGGAAAGATGGCCCTGTGGGGCAATAATCTCTGCGATTTCCTCAATCTGGCGAAGCGTACCGCGTAGTCCGGCAACATATTGCACTTCATCGATCCCGAGCGAGCGGATCTGCTGTGCAAGAGGTTCGTGGTGATTAATGACGTGATGGGCGCCCATGTCTCTGACCCACGCGGTGGATGCGGTTCTGGATGCGGTTGCTATGATGGTGAGTCCGGTCAGGCGGCGGGCCAGCTGTATGAGGATGGAACCTACACCCCCTGCTCCGTTAATCACCAGAAGCGTGCCTGGTTGGGATTTCAGACCACACGGCAGCCGCAGACGGTCGAACAGGAGTTCCCATGCTGTCAAACTGGTCAGCGGCAGTGCTGCGGCTTCCGCAAAGGACAGGGTTGACGGTTTTTTACCTGTAATACGCTCATCTACCAGCTGATATTCGGCATTAGAGCCCTGTCGCGTATGCAGGCCGCAGTAATACACTTCATCGCCAGGCTTAAACAGCGTCACGTCGGCTCCAACGGCTTCCACAATACCAGCGCCGTCGTATCCGAGGACTTTCATTTCGCCAGGCTCCGGAGTGACGCTGGCCCTGATTTTATAATCTACAGGATTAACCGAGACCGCTTTTACAGATATAAGAAGGTCGCGGGGACCGGGTACAGGCTTTTCAATGCTAAATTCACGAAGGACATCGGCATTTCCTGCCAGGGTATAACCAATTGCTTTCATATCTTTCCTTTAACTGGATGCTATTAGTCGCAACCACACAGCCTCAGTCAGGCTGTGCTGATGCTGCGCCTGTGAATCTCATAAATATAGGCGGTCTCTTATCATTAAAATGATAATTTAAGTAAAATTCATTCAACGTGCAGTTAAAGATGAATTTATTGTCAAAAATGAATAAGCTGAAAGAGTCGCATGTACTGTTCTGATACTAGATATTGCTTATAAACTAGGAATACGGGAAAAAATTAACTTAAGTATACTTTAGGTAACGTACCGGGTGTTCAGCAAGAAATTATTGTTAAGCAAAAATATCAGCGTAACTCAGGGATAGAGCGAAAGATATTATATGCAGTATTAAACAAAAATAAGGCCGGGCCACATTTCAGCCTGGCCGAATGAATTAAGTTTCGGAAGACGAACGTTCAGTGTCTGCCATTAATTCCGTAAAGTCTTCGTCTTCGGCAGTCCGCATACCTCGCCGCTCGAGCCATTCCCGCCCCCATACGCTTAATCCCATTATCAGTTCATAAAGCGTTTTACCCTCCTCGGTAAGAGCATATTCCACGCGAGGCGGGACAACGGGAAAAACGGTACGGCTGATAAGGCCATCTTCCTCAAGCTCACGCAGTTGCTTGGTGAGCAGCCGCTGATTGACCCCTTTCAGCGTTCTGAAAAGCTCGCTGAAGCGCATCGTACCGTCCTTAAAAAGATGATAAAGGATAACTCCTTTCCACTTTCCGCCAAGGATGTGCAGAGCGGCTTCCATCGAACAGCCAGGCGCTCCGTCATAGTTTCTGAGCTTTTTCATAAAAAAATTCCTCATAATGCTTAGAGTACGAACTCAGAAAATACCTTCCGCCTGTACAGGCAGAAGGGCGGATACCAGGCCTGACATAACCACCTTAAATCGGCGTTACAGAGTAACGATTATCTTGCCAGTCTGGCCGTTCAGCTCCATATAATCGTGAGCGGCAGCAATGTCATCAAGAGTAAAACGTTTGTCGATCAGAGGCTTGAGCTGGCCCGATCGCAGTCCCTCGGATACAAAAGCTTTCGCGCGTGCAAGCTTCTCATCATCCATTGTAATTTCAAAGAGCTCATAGCCTCTCAGGGTAAGATGCTTGCTCAGTACGTCCATCACCGGCGCATTAATGTCTCGGGGATCCAATGCCCCATACTGGAAGTATGCACCTCCGGACGCCATTGAACGGAACAGGCTGGCCGCCTCTGGGCCACCGACAGGATCAAAAACGATGTGGATCCCTTCCCCACCAGAGGCGCGATGAAGCTCCGCAACGATATCCTGTTCTGCTGTGGCAACCACATCTGCGGCTCCTGCGCTCTTTAGTATGTCCTTTTTTTCAGATGTGCGCGTCAGTGCGATGGGGCGGGCACCGACCATATTCGCGATCTGAATGGCCGCGAGGCCAACGCTGCTGGAAGCTGCCCGGATAGCCACGTTCTGATCAGCTTTGAGGTTACCGTATTCAATAAGTGCACCATAGGCCGTTACGTACATCATCCAGCTTGCGGCGGCTTCCTCCAGCGAAAGATTGTCAGGGTGTCTGACCACTGCACGGGCGGGCATGTTAATCATTTCACCATAGGTGCCATATTCGGTAAACATGAATGAAGGGATGACGCTGACGCTGTCACCCACCTGAAATTCGGAAACATTGATTCCCGTGGCTTCAACAATCCCAGCTGCTTCGTATCCCAGACGCGAAGGGAAGGTAGGTTCAATGACATATTCCCCTCTGCGATACATGATTTCAGCACGGTTTAGTCCAATCGCATGCACGCGGATCTGGACTTCATCAGGTTCAGGCGCAGAGACCATCACATCACTGATCTCCAGCACTTCTGATTCGCCGGTTTGCTTGAACGTTACTAGTTTTGACATCTTCCCAACCTCATTCATGTGCCCGTGTGTAAACGACAGGTTGCTTGTATAAAACGTTAAGACATTAAAATAGCATTACTACAAAAATGTTTTATACAGCTAAAAAAAGCCCATAGTTACCTAAAGGTAACTATGGGACAAAATTTCACCTGCAGGACGAGGAGGGCTACAATGTCAGTTCTTACTTCGTTCAGACACATGCAGGAGTAGTTTGAATGGTATGATATCCGCGATATATAGGGTGAATTCAAAGACAGCTCAGGTTCAGCAATTCTCAACCCGCATCTATTACCGTAAAAGCTAAGGCTCAATTGCGTTTTAGGTCTTAACCTCGCCGTGATGAGGTGGTTTTTGCCTAATACTAATATAACGATACAGACTTTATAATTTTCCCGCCCTTGCCGGGCGGTCTTTTTATCCTGTCCGCTTTCCCGAGGGTAAATCTTCAGCAGCCCTCTTTTCCAGCGCAATCTCTTCACGCAGGACATCAATAAGTTCTCTCAGACCTTGGGGAATACGCCGGTGTCCGGGATAATAGAGATACATGGCAGGTTCTATAGGGGCCCAGTCAGGCAGAACGATACGTAAACTTCCGTTGCGAAGATTTTCGGATACTCTGTCTTCAAGGCAGTAAAAAATGCCCACGCCAGCAAGAGCCAGTTCCACTCCCATGGTGGTTTCGTTGACGCATACCTGCCCCTTCACATCAATTGCGTAATGCTGTTCGCCTTTTTCAAACTCCCAGCTGTAGATTGTTCCCTGACCGGTTCTGATTTGGATACAGGCATGACTGCGCAGATCGTCAGGCATAACCGGCTGTGGACGTCTGTAAAGATAGCGGGGTGACGCCACCGCAACCCATTTGAGGTCAGAGCCGAGACGCACGGCAACAAGGTCTTCCGGAACCGTTCCGCCGAAACGAATCCCAGCATCGAAGCCTTCTGAAACAATATCAACCATTTTGTCATCTACACAGATTTCAATCTCAACCTCAGGATACTGGCTCAGAAATTTGGGGAGATGGCGCGCCATAACCAGTCGTGCGCCATCGCACAGAACGTTAAGCCTCAGGCGTCCCAGCGGACGATCGCGCATCCGGTTAATTTCGTCCAGCGCATCACCTATTTCACGAAAGCCAATATCCAGCCTCAGGGCAAGGCTGGAACCCGCTTCGGTCGGGGCCACCGTCCGGCTCGTGCGGTTCAGCAAGCGGACCCCGAGGCGGGCTTCTAAATTTCGCACTGCGTGGCTGAGCGCTGAAGTAGTTATACCGAGCTCAACGGCGGCTTTAGTGAAGCTGCGCAACCGTTCCACGACGCGAAAGGCATTTAAATCAGCAAGATCGCTGCGTGTAAGGCGGGATGTGGGTCTGGCGGGCATGATCTGATTACTCATGTGTGAGCTAAATTCAATTCTCCGGTGAGGAGCACTAAACTCTGGCGGGTTATTGTGATGTTAAGTTTAGGTAGATTCACAAATAAGATGCAAGCACTCCTGCCTTTTTAAGGTAAGCAGGGTTCCAATTTCTGTACGGAGAGTTAGAAATGTTTCATGTATGGACGCTGCTGCCAGCAGTGTATGTATGCCTGCGCTTTATCAGGCTGCTGGGATTCAGCAAAAAAATTAAGTTTCTGCTTGGAATGATTGTCGTGGCCGGATGCGAGTTCCACTTAATCAGCCGTCTGGTCTTTGGCACCATGTTTTCGCCCGAACTGCCACAGCCGGTAATGCTCCTTCTGGGATGGATGTTTGGCTGCACGATCTTTCTTGCGCTTATGCTGCTGCTCCAGGACATGTATTTTGTGTTCTGCAGCGTTTTTTTTCGTCGCGCAGTTACAGGCAGATCGGGCTTCAGATTGTTAATGCTGGCGGCCGCAGCGCTACTTTCCGCCGTTGGTGCGTATAACGCGGTAAAAGTTCCCGCCGTGCATCGCTCAGAGCTGACGCTTGAGAAGCTGCCGCGTGAGTTTGATGGCTTTACCCTCGTCCAGTTGACCGACCTTCATGCAAGCCGCCTCCTGACCCGATCATGGATGCAGAGCGTGATGGATAAGACAAATGCGCTTCATCCCGATCTGATCGTCGTCACCGGGGACATGGCGGATGGCACGGTTGCAGACCGCCGGGCGGATGTTTCACCCCTGGCTTCCCTAGAGGCGCCGTACGGGGTGTATGCCATTACCGGCAATCATGAGTATTACTTTAACGCTGATGCGTGGGTGAAAGAGTACACCCGCCTCGGCCTGCACTTTCTCAGCAACAGCCATGTCCGCCTGACGAAAAGTAATGCCACCATTGTACTGGCTGGCGTGACTGATGACGTGGCCCCCGAGTACGGTGATGCGGGACCTGACCTGGTGAACGCACTGAGCGGGGTGTCGGCAAAAGAGGCGGTGATCCTTCTCGACCACCGCCCGGGTAATGCGGCGGGAAGTGCCATTGCTGGCGTGAGCCTGCAGCTTTCAGGTCACACCCACGGGGGCATGATCCGCGGGCTGGATATAGCGGCAGGTCCCGCTAACAACGGCTTTGTTTCCGGGCTTTATCAGGTGGGTGATATGGCGCTTTACGTCAGTAACGGAGCCGGACTGTGGAACGGTTTTCCGCTGCGGCTGGGAAAACCGTCTGAAATAACCTTCATCACCTTACGAGCGCAGCAATCAATCAGGCTTTAGTTGATTTTAATTCAATAACACACCGGATTTTCTTCAACAGTTCGCGTCTATTTTTGGTTTATAGTTTATTTCGTTTCAACTATGCCACTGCATTGTCTCCCTGTCAGACCGGGCAGGGAGATAACATCAGCCATTCTGGCTGAGGACTGCTGCTCCTGCGGGCAGCAATTTATTTTTACGGTTTCAGGATACCTGCAGTGAACAATTATTCTGATTTATGGAGATGCTCAGGTTATGACTGAACAAACTGACGGTGGGGTACAGGGGCGGGTGAATGCCCCTTCCGGCCTGCTTCCTGCCATGCTTGCTCTGGGGGCCGGCGGCCTGTGTATCGGCACCGGTGAGTTTGCGCCGATGAGCCTGCTTCCGGATCTGGCTAAAGGAACCGCTGTTTCAGTACCCGCAGCAGGCGGCTATATCAGCGCCTACGCAGCAGGCGTGGTGATTGGCGCCCCGGCTATTGCCGTGCTGGCAGCGCGATGGCCGCGCAAGGCGCTGCTGATGGCGCTGCTGCTGATTGCCCTTACCGGTTACGCTTTCAGCGCCGCCGCCTGGAGTTATCCGTCCATGCTAGCCGCCCGCTTTATTGCCGGATTGCCTCACGGAGCCTGGTACGGTGTGGCTGCGCTGGTTGCCGCCTCGATGGTACCCACAGGACAGAAGGCGCGCTATATCGGGTATGTCATGCTCGGACTTGCTGTGGCCAACGTTGCCGGTGTCCCACTGGTAACCTGGGCCGGGCAATCGCTGGGATGGCGTACGTCGTTTGCGGCGGTAGCGGCGGGACTGATACTGACCGGTATTATGGTATCGCTCTTTGTCCCGGCAGTGCCGGCTGACAAGAAAGCCTCTCCGTTAAAAGAGCTCAGCGCACTGCGCAGCCCGCAGGTACTGATGACCTTTGCCGTCGCGTCCGTGAGCTTTGCCGGCATGTTCGCCGTTTACAGCTTCATTACGCCGGCGCTGACGGAGGTGAGCGGATTCAGGCTGTCCACGGTACCGTGGATTCTGGTGCTCTGGGGCGTGGGCATGGTCACGGGGAATATTATTGGCGGCCGGCTGGCCGACAGGGCACTTATACCGGCTATTTACGGCATGCTGCTCTGGAATCTGATCATGCTTGCTCTTTTTGCCTTGGTGTCAGAATGGAAAATGCCGGCGCTGATTGCGCTATTTTTACTGGGAAATGGGTTTTCGCTGGTACCGGCACTGCAGTCACACATGATGAATATTGCCGGTGACGCACAGACGCTTGCTTCATCACTCACGCACAGCGCGTTCAATATTTCTAATGCGCTGGGTGCGGCCTTTGGCGGTCTTGCCATCGCGGCTGGCGGATCCTGGATTTCAACGGGCTGGGTCGGCGTTGCCTTTGCCGTCATAGCCCTTGTCCTGATGTACCTCTCAGTTCACATCACAAGAAGGAGTCAGACATGACGGAATCAGTCATTAAATCCGACCGCGTCGCGGTCATTACCGGCGCAGCAAAAGGGATTGGTGCCGCAGCGGCACGTCGTTTTGCCCAGGAAGGTATGCACCTGAGCCTGTTCGACCGTGACGGCGATGCGCTCAAGGCCTTTGCAAAGACGCTGAACGCTGAATGCCGCCTGGTCACGGGAGACGTCACGAACGAGCAGGATTTGATACGCCTGCGGGATACGACCCTTGATGCCTTCGGAGAAGTGGCGCTGCTGATGAACAATGCAGGCATTAAGCACGGGGGCGGTCCGTGGGATGCTCCCGCCGACTGGCGTCTTCAGCTTGAATCCAATCTGCTCTCAGTGGTCACCCTGCAGCACCTTTTTGTTCCGGTCATGCTGGGCATGAACAAAACGGCGGCCATTGTGAACCTGGGCTCAAAGGAAGGGATCACCACGCCGCCAGGTAATGCGGCTTACAGCGCAGCAAAAGCCGGTATTAAAGTGCTTACCGAGCAGCTGGCCCATGAGCTGCGGACCCGCGCAGGTGACAGGGTCACGGCTCATTTACTGGTTCCGGGCTTTACCTGGACCGACATGAACTTTCCGGGCATGCAGACGGATAAGGATGAAAAGCCGGCAGAAGCGTGGACGGCAGATCAGGTCATTGAACATTTTATTGAGCACTATGAGAAAGGCGATTTTTACATTATCTGTCCGGATAACGCCGTCAGTCCTGAAATGGATGCAAAGCGTATTGCATGGGCCAGTCAGGATATCCTTGAGAACCGACCGGCGCTGTCCCGCTGGCACCCGGAATGGAAAGATGCATTCAGCCAGTGGATGAGTAAATAATCTCTGACAGCGTACAACACCGGGCTCATGCCCGGTTTTTTGCCGGTCATAGTTGTTCGGACCAGGCAATAAGGATGAAGAATGAATATTACGCAAAAAGAGATCAGCTATTACTGCGGCGAAACACGGCTGTGTGGCGTGCTCGTTCATGACGCCGATGGCCAGTGCCCGCGCCCGGGTGTCGTTCTTGCGCCCAACATGATGGGTATCACAACGTCAAATATCGGACAGGCCATAAGGGTGGCAAAAGAGGGGTATGTTGTGCTGGTTGCCGATTTGTATGGCTTCCAGCCAGTTTCCGCTGAGCAGGCTTCGGCTGCAATGAACGCGCTCAAGGATACGGATGAAGAGCGTAAGAGGATGAAAGCTGCGCTTCAGGCCCTGGCCGCCGATCCTCTGACGGATTCGCTCAGGCTGGGAGCAATCGGCTTTTGTTACGGCGGTCACTGCGTGCTGGAGCTTGCCCGAAGCGGAGCTCCGTTGCGGGCTACTGTCTGTATCCACGGAACGCTCAATACTCAACGTCCGGCCGCCAGCGGGGACATTAAAGGACAGATTCTGGTCCTCAACGGGGCAGACGATCCTTTTGTCTCTCCTGAACAGATGGCGCAGTTCAGTCACGAAATGGCCTCTGCGTGTGCAGGCTTTCAGCTGGTCAACTACGCCGGCGCGGTACATTCCTTTACCTATCCGCAGGCAGACGTTCCGGGAAGAATGGAATATAACGAGACGGTCAGTAATCATGCCTTCCGAACGGCATTCAACGTGATGGATGAAGCCTTTTTATAATCACTGTCCGGAGACGTTTACCGCTCCGGACAGCATCAGGCCAGAACGATTTTCTTCCCTTTCGCTCTCAGCTCGTTAAGCATCTCTTCCGGCGCACTGGTGTCGGTGATAGCTGTTTAATATTTTCAAGCGTACGGTCGTTGTCCGACAGCCGGGCGCGTACGACCATCAGGGCATTACCCGTTTTCCGGTATCCTGTAAACGACAGTAGATCCGACGGTTACTGGCAAAATCGGGATCGGTCACAACGTCAAGCAGTCCTGCATCGCCCATATACAGAACCGGCGGTACACCTGAAACCGGTGGCTATATTTTACCTTCCTGCGTAATTATCCGTAACGATCCACTTTTCTCCGTAACCAGCATGCGTCCGTCCGGCATAAAGGCCAGCGCCCAGGGGTGCGATAAACCCGCCGCAATAACCCGCTCACTGACGGGGACGCTGGTACGTAAGACGCGCGCCCGGGCTGTCCGTTAAAAGCCGGTCTCTGATCAGGATTAACCCTTTTATCCTGCTCAAGTACCTTATTTTCAGCTGGCATAGTTCGTGGCGCAGGTCGCTTTGCGGTTGGTGAACTGGCCGGTAAGCCTGCATAAACCGGTAAACCGTCAGGTTGTCCAAAAGGTTCGCGGCTGGCTTTCTCCGACAAAATGCGGATGTCCATTGCAGGAGCCTCCTCAAATTTAAGCGGTTCCGGAGGCTGAGGGGCAGCGTGTACAAATGATGAGACAGAGACTGACAGCAGGGTGACAGACAACATGGGAAAAACATGACGCAGCATGAGAGTCCTCGCAGGTGGCTGAGTGGGATGTATAAATGATCGTCAGAAAGGGTTTTGCTTCGTCCGACCCGCAGATCGGACGTATAAGAGTGCCTGAAGAAGGTGATTCAGCAGGGCGGGACTTTATTTTTTGCTGGCTGAACCCGGCTCAGAAATAATGCGGTGACGCTGTGCTTTCTGTGACTCGCTCTGGAGACGATTAAGCACGTCTCCCTCATGCTCCGCTTCATCATTGCCGTAAACATATTCGTGACCGCTCATCAGAGCATACCAGGCGCGCTCAGCCACTTCGTGCGGCTTAGTCGTCTGCGAGGCACCTACGCTGGTATCGGACTGGCCGGCATTTTTGAAGAAATTGGTTTCGGTAGCGCCGGGCATCAGCAGGGTCATATTCAGGCCGTTGCCTTTCAGCTCATTGCGGATCGCCCAGAAGAAAGAGTTTACAAAGGCTTTGGAAGCGCCATAAACGGCTTCAAATGGAATAGGTGCCGTACCCGAGACAGAGGATGTCATCAGAACATGCCCCCCGCCGCGCTTAACCATGTCTGGCAGAAAAATTTTAGACACGTGTACGTAGGAGTCCACATTCAGCCGGATGAGCTGCAGCTCCTTTTCAAGCTCAGTACCTCCGATAAAACGTCCTCCCAGACCCTGACCCGCATTGATAACCAGTGCATCGATGCTGTGACCGGCGTCATCGATCTTCTTCTTGAGTGACTCAACCTGCTCATAACTGCTCAGATCGGCCGAAAGTGCATGTACGCTGCCACCGAACTGACGGAGCTCGTCACAAGCTTTATTCAGTTTCTCTTCATTCCTTGCAACGGCGATAATGTCATAGTCATTTTTAGCAAAGATTTTTGCCAGTTCAAAACCAATCCCGTTTGAAGCCCCGGTAATAAATGCCAGTTTCTTACTCATTATTTTCTCCTCGTTTTCAATAAAGCCCAGTAAGCATGGCATCAAAAATAAGTTTTTGTTCAGTATAGGACGGGAAGTATAAAAAATCTGACAATATATGTTTTTTTGTATTAAATATCATTAAGTTAGATAAGGATGAGTCAATTTCAATGCAATGTTGAATTAAATGAAATGTTAATATCATTTATTTGTCTAATCTTAATTCGTTATCTTCATTCTGTTTTCATCCATATGAAAAAAACGGATATACGCATTTATTTTCCAGCGTTTATTAAACTCAAGCCCAGGAGTGTTTTAATATGTCGTTAAGTAAAGATACTGTCACAGTTATTACCGGAGCATCTTCGGGTATTGGTGCAGCAACCGCCCGCAGGATTGCGCAGTCAGGTACCCGTATCATCCTGGCTGCCCGCAGCGAAGATAAACTAAAAAAAATATCTGATGAGATTAATGCAGAGGGCGGTAATGCAGAATATCGGGTAACTGATGTAACGGATACAGACGATGTTCGTCAGTTTATCAGCAGCGTTAAAGAAAAATACGGGCGAGTCGATCATCTTATTAATAATGCCGGCCTGATGTTATTTTCTGACTGGGCAGACACAGCCGTAGATGACTGGAAAAAGATGATAGATACCAATATTCATGGTTATCTTAATGCTATCGCCGCCACACTGCCGGTATTCCTTGAACAAAAGCGCGGACATATTCTGAACATGAGCTCTGTCGCAGGACTGCATACCGGGGCTTCCAGTGGTGTATACAGCGCAACAAAGTTTTTCATTCGCGGTGTAACCGAAAGCCTGAGAAAAGAAGTTGGAGTGAGTAATGGCATTCAGGTTTCCATGATCAGTCCCGGCGTAATCGACACCGGCTGGGCCGATAAGGTTAATGACAGTAAAGGTAAAGATGCCGCTAAAAAACTTAATGAAATCGCCATTACCCCTGAACAGGTTGCCGATGCTGTCGCCTATGCGCTCGATAAACCAGAAGATCTCACTATCAACGATATAGTCATACATCCGACGCGTCAGGACTGGTGACCATTTATTTAATCAGAGCCGAAATTTTCACAAGGAAGATTGAAGAGACTATCTGCATAGGATGATTATAGTTGTTACTGACCACCATTCTTGCCGATGGGATCAACCTTGGGCTGACAAAGATGGCCGAATCCTGTCCGGGAACGACAAAATCGTCACTCGAGGGCATTCAGGCCTGGTACATCAGGGATGAAACCTATTCAGCCGCGCTGGCCGAGGTGGTTAATGCGCAGAAAAAGCGGCCTCTGGCGGCATTCTGGGGCGATGGAACAACGTCATCGTCTGACGGACAGAACTTTCGGGTGGGAGTCACGGGCGTTATGCGGGTCAGGTCAATCTGAAATAGGGTCAGGAGCCAGGCGTGCAAATTTATACACATATTTCGGACCAGTACAGCCCGTTTTACACCAAAGTCATCAGCCGTGTTCGGGATTCAACACACGTACTTGATGGTCTGCTGTATCATTAAACCGGTCTGGAAATTACAGAGCATTATAGGGATTAAGGCCTCACTTGTGCGGTGCCTTACAACAGAAAGAGATGAAGGATATGATCTGTAAGCAGATGGAAGGTGGTGAAAAAGCATTCCGTTCACGTTATGGGGTCCGCTTGGAATTCGGAAATTATCCTACGTTTAGAGTTTTGGGCTTAAACCCCCGTCAGGCTTTGTGCGTGGAAAGCAGAATGCTGGTTTCCGTGCTGTAAATCCCCTCGATGCGCCTGACGCGACCCAGTATCCGGTCAAAGTTTTCCAGCGAGTCTGAGCGAAGCTCAACCAGCAAATTCCATTTACCGTTGGTCGTGTGCAGCGTGTAAACGGCGGGATCCCCGCGCAGCTGCTGGAGTATGGCCTTTGCCTTTGTTCCTTCTACCGCAACGTTCATCCAGGCCCTGATTTTGTTTTGCTCAACGCCCGGCTTCACCTTTACGGTATAACCCGTTATGACTCCCTCACTTTCCAGCGCTTCCATGCGTTTCTGAATTACCGATCCACTACACTCGATGATCAGGGATGGCTACAGCTTAAATCTCTTATTAGCGAAAAGTACCTCTCTGTCATTAGCTGAATCGCCACAGGTTTAACAGACACCTCAGAGTCATTTAAGGTGGCTTGTCAATAAATCATGCTCCTGAAACATACCCACTCTTTATTAAAAAATCATGTTTAAACAGTGGGTTAATTCGGGAAAAATATTAAATCTTTCGCTTCTGGCTGCAGTGCGACAGCCAGCTTCATAACTTTCAACATACCACTCCGTTAGCCTGGCGGCTATGTGTCAGAAGCGGACGTTACTGACACTCTTATATAAAATAATCAGCCTGAAATCATAGCTTCAATTTCCGCTTTGCATTTCATCAAAGATACGATGAGAAACTCCTTTTTTTCCTCAAACCGCAGGGACGGCACGGCAACGGAGACAGCATACAATTCGCTCAGGGAAGACTGTATATGAACGCTGAGGCCGCATACACCCTGCGCATGTTCTTGATAATCTAACGCATGTCCCGCCTTTCGCACTTTGACGACTTCAGCAAGAATATCTTCCACGCTGCTTAATGATTTTTGCGTCCTGATTTCAGGCGTATGGCTATAAAACGATACTATCTGCTCGTCTTCCAGACGGGCAAGCAGCGCTTTTCCTGGAGCAGTACAGTGGCCAGGGAAAGCTGTTCCAACTGGTGAAATGACACGCAGCTCCTGATCGGAAGCATACTGACTGATGAGCAGCGCATGGGCACCACGCATAACGCTGAGATCGACGGTTTCCCGCGTCCGGCGTCCCAGCATTTCCATAGGCGTACGCGCCAGAGCAACCACATCCGTATGCGCTGAAGCCGCAAGTCTTGTCAGCGCAGTACCCAGCCGGATAAAACCTGCCGTACTCAGTAAAAGTTCTTCAGCCTCCAGTGAACTGACCAGCCGGTGTACCGTCGTACGCGGCATTCCGGTATAACGCGACAAAGCGGCGATCGTCAGCCCACGAGGATGTTCTTCCAGCGTCCGCAGCAGCAGAGCTGCCCGAACGATAACACTTGTACCTGAATCAGCAGATTTGGCCGGCATGGAGACTCCTTACTTTCAACTTACATTTTGCGCATTGACATCATCGGATAGAAGCCAGAATACTATATCCGAATTGCGGACGATATCGTCCGAATAACGGTCATTATGGAGCAATTTATGTTAAAGATAAATAAAATTGGGGGGGTTACGCTTCTGGCCGTGGCCTGCCTGACAATTATGGTGGGATGCGTAATCGTGCCGGGACTGACCAGTATTTCTGATGCGCTGAACGTGAAAGGTGCAGAGAGCTGGCTTGTTACCTTACCGTCTCTGGGAGTGGTGCTGCTTGGACCACTTGCCGGTAGATTCATCGAGCGGGCGGGGCTTTACAGGGCACTGTGCCTCGGGCTTTTCCTGTACGGCTTGTTAGGTTCAGCCGGTGCATTTCTTTCCGGTTACATTACAGTCTTTGCCGATCGCTTCCTGCTGGGAGGGGCGACGGCGCTGATCATGACTGCAGGAACGGGTCTGATTTCAGTATTTTATAATGGGCCAGAACGTATGAAGATGATTGCGCGGCAGGGTATGTCGATTGAGCTGGGCGGCGTCATATTCCTGTTTATCGGTGGGTTACTTGCCGCTGCAGGGTGGCGCTGGCCGTTCGCGCTCTATTTATTTGCCTGGCTGATGCTGCTGATGGTACTGATGTTTGTTCCGCGACCTGACAACAGAGCGGAGTCTGAACAGATTAAAACGGATGTCAGCCACGGTGCCACTTCACCAGCCGTTCTGATGACCTGGGCAGCCGCGCTGATGTCCATGATTGTCTTCTTTACCGCCATTGTTGTCTTACCCCTGCACCTGCACAAAATGGGAAACACCGAGTCTCAGACGGGATATTTTCTCTCATTTGTTTCTCTGGTTGCCGTCTGTGGGGCCTGGCTGATGCCCAAGCTGGTAAGCCGTTACAGTGATTTTTCAACCTTATCCATTGCTTTCGGCTTTTACGCGCTTGCTCATCTGATCTTTGCTTTTGCGACTTCCATGCCTTTCCTTATCCCCGGGGGAATCGCACTGGGACTGGGATTCGGTTTTTCCGTTCCCCTGGTAAATCACCTTATTGTCGAACTCAGCAGTAACGCTGTGCGCGGAAGAAATCTGGCACGGCTATCAATGGCTATCTTTCTTGGGCAGTTTTTGTCCGCGTTCATGGCTTATCTTCCGGGTACCACTTCAACCGTATTTTTATCCGCTGCGGTAATCGGTGCGTTATTTTCAGTGTTTATAAAATTTCGCGCGCCGGCCAGAGTCGCACCCTATACATAACTCACCGTCCGGCTTCATGTGCCGTCAATGTGGTTACTGATCCAGTCGGTCAGCCTTTCAATATGTGCCGCAGCCTCCCGTCCCGGAGCGGTGAGCGCATATTCAGTATGAGGCGGTAAAACGGGATAAACCTTTCTGTGGACCAGAGACGCGCTTTCGAGTTCCTGCAGCGTTTTTATCAACATCCTGTCGGTAATTCCGCCCATTTTACGTTTCAGCTCCCCAAAACGATGAGTACCATCCATGAGAGTTATCAGCGTCAGGGTTCCCCACCGGCTTGTCAGGTGACTGAGCAGCCTTCTGGAAGGACACGTCGCATCAAATGTTTCTCCGTTGCGTAACCGGGTCGCCAGCACATTTTTTTTTACATCAGCAGATTCAGAGAATACAGACATTTTTGTAGGTACTTATCCTGAACGTTAAAGAAGGCTAAAGTCATAGTTTACTCTATCGGATACGGGGAAAACCTTCACGATGAAAGCTGTACTCCTTGGCAATGAAGCGGGCGTAGATAATATCGCCTTTACAGACGTTACCGATCCGGGCCAGCCAGGCAAAGGTGAAATACGCGTCCGCATTCATAATGTCTCGCTTAACTTTCACGATTACAACGTCGCTGCGGGTATCCTGCCCGCGCAGGCGGGCCGTATCCTGATGTCTGACGGCGCTGGAACCATCGAAAGCGTCGGAGAAGGCGTCACAGATTTTCAACCCGGGGATGCGGTGGTATCAACATTTTTTCCGGATTGGGACAAAGGAGAGTGCCCACTCGCCGGTTTCAGCCGAACGCCCGGAGACGGCATTGATGGCTATGCCACGGAATACGTTGTCCGTCCCGCCCGTTTCTTCACGCATTCCCCCGCAGGATGGACGCATGCCGAGGCGTCAACGCTCCCTACCGCAGCACTGACGGCCTGGCGGGCTTTGATTACCGAAGGCAATCTGCGCCCGGGGGAAGATGTTCTTATTCTGGGCACCGGGGGCGTATCCGTTTTTGCCCTGCAGCTGGCAAAAATGACCGGAGCCCGGGTCTGGGGCACGTCTTCCTCTGAAGAAAAAATGGCCTGGCTGCGTGATCAGGGTGTTGCCGGTGTAGTTAATTACCGTAAAGAGCCGCATTGGGGTAAAAAAATCTTCGAGCTCACCGGTGGACGGGGGGTTGATCATGTCATTGAAATTGGCGGCCCCGGCACGCTGGCTCAGTCAATTGCCGCAGCGCGCATAGGCGGCCAGATTACGCTTATTGGCGTATTTACCGGCATTGCCGGAGAAGTCCCTACGGCGGCAATAATGGGCAAGCAGCTAACCGTCCGGGGCATCACCGTTGGAAGTCGTGAACATCAGAAAGAGATGATCCGCGCTTTTGAAGCCTCTGATGTACGTCCCGTTATTGATAAAGTTTTGCCGCTCGGGGAGCTGCAGGACGCATTCCGGCATCAGCTTGCCGGTAAGCACACGGGTAAAATTGTCATAGAGATTTAACAAGTCAGGCCAGCGGAAGCTGGCTTTTTTTTTGCACAAAATGCGGTCTCGTCGTGTTCCGGCACCAAGCAGATTGACTTGTAGACAATGCGCTTTAAAATTAAATCATCAACTGATGATTTACGGGGAGTGTGATGAATAAAATGAAACCAGCTGGCCTGGAAGTTTCACGACGCTCGCTACTGGCGGGTGCAGTGGGAATGGCCGTGACACATATGATGTTGCCGCGACTGGCATTTGCTCAGAGCGGCAGTACAAACGGGAATCGTATCGTGCAAAATACAAAAATTTATGGCGACAGCGCTTATCCTGTCTGGTATCGGCGTCCGCTGCCTCTTAATGCTCCCCGCGCTCGCTATCCCGGTTTTGCTCCGGGCACGACTCTGCTCAAAAAAGGGACCGTCCGGCGTGAAGGGGCAAAACCACTGCCCTGCGACATCATCTTTGAGCAGGACGTGGCTCTTAAAATGCGTGATGGAACAACCATTTATACGGATGTTTTTCGGCCGGTAGCGGAAGGAAAATACCCGGCTCTGGTAGCATGGAGTCCCTATGGAAAAGAGATAGGCGGTCAGTGGCTGGATGATATACACGAGCGCTCCGGCGTGCCGCTGGAGTGGGTCTCAGAACTTCAGAAGTTTGAAGGCCCCGATCCGGCCTTCTGGGTCAATGAAGGTTACGTTATTCTGAATCCAGATCCACGTGGGGCTTATAAATCTGAAGGTGATATCTCTTACTGGGGGCGGCAGCTGGCTGAAGACGGTTATGATTTTATTGAATGGGCCGCGCAGCAGTCATGGTCAAGTGGAAAAGTGGGTATGGCGGGGAACTCCTGGCTTGCCGTCTCGCAGTGGTTTATTGCAGCCGAGCAGCCTCCCCATCTCACGGCTATCGCGCCCTGGGAAGGGTTTGTCGATCATTTCAGAGAAACGGGCAATCGCGGAGGAATACCTGCGCCGGCATTTCCTGAAGTCATACTGAAATCTTTCGCCGGCGAGAACCTTGTCGAAGATCAGCCTCGGATGATTATGGAAAAACAGCTGATGGATGGCTACTGGGAAGACAAAATGGCAAAGCTTGAGCATATCAGCATCCCGGCGTACGTTGTCGCAAGCTATACCAATCACGCTCATACCCACGGATCGTTTGCCGGTTACCGTCAGATAGCTTCAGAAGAAAAATGGCTGCGGGTTAATAACACAAACGAATGGCTGGATTTTTATACGCCCGCCTATTCGCAGGAACTTCTGGCGTTTTTTGACCATTATCTCAAGGGCCAAAAAAACGGCTGGGAAAACACCCCTCGCGTGCGTATCTGCGTTCTGGATGATGGCGGTACAGATATTGTTGACCGGACTGAAGACAGCTGGCCACTGCCCCATACTCAGCTGAAAAAAATGTTTATTACTTCCGGCGCGCAGCTCAGCCCTCTGGGTCAGAACATACCGGCGTCTCTGTCCTATGACGTTTCCGGTGAAGGAAAAACGGAGCTTCACTTTACCTTCACGCAGGATACAGAGCTCACAGGCTACATGAAACTGAAGCTCTGGGTGGAAGCCCAGGGGGCTGATGATATGGAGCTTGAGATTGGCGTTGAGAAACGAAGTAAAGACGGAAAACCGTTTGAACGCCTGCTGGGAGAAGGCGTGAAAGGACCGGTGGTCGCATCAGGTCTACTGAGGGTTTCCCAGCGTGCGCTTGATCCCACGCTGTCAACTGAAACAGAGCCGTTCCACACGCACATTCGTGAAGAGAAGCTGCACGCTGGGGAGATTGTACCTGTGGAAATAGGTATCTGGCCGATGAGCATGCTTTATCATGCAGGTGAAAAACTGGTGCTGACCATTGCCGCACACCGCCCAATACCCACAAGTATTGACATGGGGTTTGGCTCTGCCGTCATTGAACTGCCAGCTTCCGGAGGAACCTTTATGCCAGGTGAGAAAATTAAACGTATTTCCCTCGGCGGTCCGGCGTCAACGCTTCTGCCATTTGTCAGTGAACAGCAGGTAGCTACCCCGGTGAGCCGGAATGCAGGCCGGCATATCATTCATTTTGGTGGAAAATATGACAGTTATCTTCAGATCCCGGTTGTGAGTAAAATGGGCATGGTATTTTGATCAGTAAAAAGCACCGGTCCGGTCCGGTGCTTATCAAAAATGGAATCACATGAGCTCACAAGACAACAGACCTTCAGTACGGGGGCGCCGCCCCGGCGGGGCAGTTTCAGGGCGGGAAGCGCTTCTTCCCGTCGCTACACGTTTTTTTTCCCGAAACGGTTATGACGGCACATCTTTACGAAAAATCGCAGCTGAAGCCGGTGTGGATATGGCTCTGGTGGCGCGCCTTTTCGGTTCAAAATCCGATCTCTGGAATGCGGTTCTTGAACATCTGCTGGATAAGCAACGGCATCATCTTGAAGAAATCAGTGCAATTGAACACTCGTTCAGTATCAATCCTGCCGAAGGGTTTCGCCGGTTTATCCGTCACCTGACCGCTATCAGCGTGGAAATTCCAGAGTTTCCCTCGCTGCTGCTGAACGAGGCGGCGAGGGGCGACGAACGGCTTGAATACCTTCTCCTGCATCTGGTTACGCCGTTTCGTGACAGCTGTCTGCCCGTCATCAGACTGGCGATGGAGAAAGGCATCATCAGAAGTCATCAACCCTCACTGACTTTTGCATTAATGATTTCAGCAATTTCGTTGCCTTTGGTCACTCCCGGTCTGATCGATCCGGATGCCCCTCAATCCACCTCTCTTTCCTCTGATATTGCTGATGAGGCTATACGTCTGTTCGTTGTCTCTGAACATTCCTGAACCACTGACCTGTCGCATAAGTGCGTCATGCTTTTAGCAGGTGGCGTCTCAAAGAGACCGGCGATGTATGCAGGCAAACCCGTAAAAAGAAAACGCCCACGCAATATATCATCGGTTGATGATATATTGCTGCTATACATGATGCCCGTCCCTGTTTTACTTGTCGGGCCATCATAAAATTTTTCGTTAGCCTGATTATGTCAAAAGAGGAGTAAGCGATGAAAAACGGAATGCTGGCGTTAAGTATGACTGCAGTGATGAACATGGCCACTGCAGCTGACGTTCCTGATAATTTTCTGTGGGGGGCGGCTTCTGCTGCCTATCAGGTTGAGGGAGCAACAAATAAAGACGGTAAAGGCCGGTCTGTATGGGATTACTATCTTGATGAGAAGCACCTGGCCGGCCCCGGCATATCGGGGAGCGTTGCGATTAACTTTTACGACCGTGATCAGTACCTAAAAGATATCCAGCTGTTTAAAGAGCTCGGGCTGAACAGCTACCGCTTCTCTATCGCCTGGACACGTATTATCCCGGACGGGCAGGGGCCCGTAAATCTGAGGGCAGTTGCGCACTATCGGCAGTTTATTACCGACTTAAAGGCTGCTGGAATAAAGCCTCTGGTAACTCTTTACCACTGGGATATGCCTGAGTCGCTGTCTGCTGCGGGGGGATGGGAAAACCGGGAGTCGGTGGAATGGTTTCAACGTTATGCTGAAGTTATCTTTGCTAACTTCTCCGATCAGGTTGACCAGTTTGTACTGATTAATGAACCAACCGTTGAAGTTGCAACAAAAATCATGGCCGAGAAGCGGCTGAAAGGTGAGGAGCTTACACTCCCTCCTATTGTTCCTGCTGGTCCCTATCTCGAAACTTCCCTGAAGTCCTATAACCATATTCTGCTGGCCTCCGCAGCAGCAGCGGAGAGTTTTAAGGCAAAAGGCTACAAAGGCCGGCTAGGAATTGCTCTGCCATTTTTCCCGGTACTGACGACAGAGAACGCATCAGATAAAGACAAAGCTGATGCCAGACTTGTTGACGGCATTCTTAATCGCTGGTTCCTTGATGCCATGTACAAAGGAAGCTATCCGGCCGATGTACTCAAGCTGGCAGCAGACCGACACCTGAATATTGACGTCCAGCCCGGAGATGCAGAACGCATTCATGATGCGGGCTTGGGTTTTCTGGGCATTAATTACTATGCGCCTTTCTTTATTCGCCATCAGAAAAATGCTTCAGAAGTCTATTCGCCCGAAATAATCTTCCCGAAAAATGAAAAGCTCGCCTTCAATGGCGCAGTAAGACCCGATCAGTTTTCCGCCCTGCTTGAGCGCGTGCGTGATGAGTACGGCAATCCACCGGTCATCATTACAGAAAATGGTGCAGGGTTTGAGGGGGAAGATCAGTTGACGAATGGAAAAGTGAACGATGTAAACCGCTGCCTGTATCTGGTAGACCACATCCATGCAATGAGGGAGTCGATTGCAAGGGGGGCTAATGTTCAGGGTTATCACGTCTGGTCCAGTCATGACAATCTGGAATGGTTGAGTGGCTATAAAAGCCGCTTTGGCATGATATACGTGGACTATGATACCCAGAAGCGCACACCAAAACTCAGTGCGGAAATCTACGGAAAAATCATCCGTGGTGAAAATATCAGTGATGTTGACTGTAAAAGTGACTAAATAAATCTGGAATCATATAGCATTCTGTTAGCCTGGCTTGATCAGCCAGGCGTTGATTAACATTACGTGAGGCTGATGAGAAGTTTCAGCGCCTGAGCGTGGTCGTAAATATGCCAAATGACGCTATCTTCTACTCGCCAGAAAAATTTTGGCGATATAAAACAGCATATCCAAATTGTTTATTACCTGAGGCAATCAAAAACTTTATTTTGCGAATACAACGCTTATTGCAGGCAGCTTCTGGTGACTATCCTCTTCTCCCTCACAGCGGACTTTGCCGATTGTACATGTCTGCTCCGTACCAGAAGCGGATATGACAAAGATAACGAGTTATTAATGAAACGCGGCTAGTTTGAGGGAGTGATAACTCACGTTTAGCGCCAATAGATTTTTCTTTTTTCTCAATATTCAGTGTGTTGAGGAAATACTTTCCAGCTTCACAGCCGGCAACAGTGCAAAGGCCGTCTTCATTTCCCTTGCCTCCCTTGCGGGACTACGCCCGAAAGTACGTCTGAATTCCCGGTTAAACTGAGACGGGCTTTCATAACCGACTCTTAACGCTGCAGCGGCAGCTGTAAGATTATCGCGGATCATGAGAAGTCGAGCCTGGTGCAGGCGTACTGATTTTACGTATTGAATGGGAGAAGTCCCGGTTACCGCTTTAAAGTGAGCATGGAACGTAGGAATACCCATTCTCGCTTCGCGTGCAAGTAAACCTACATCCAGACTGAGCGAATAGTCACTGTGTATATGGCGTAATGCAGGTCTGGATAACATCATTCCCACGCGTAGCTGAAATGGATATGATTGCTTCAGAGAATCCAGGTCTGTTCTTATCTATAAATATATCCGCTCTTCGCTCAAAGCTGCCTGTCAAAGTAGTCAAGCTTTACATAGCTCAGAGGTACAAAAAATAACCTTAACGTACAATAATTTTCGATATCCAAACTGACCCCTAACACGACTAAATTGATAAATTTATTTCCGGAGCAGTAAATAAATGGGGCTACTTAATGCCTGCAGTAAAATTCGTTGGTATCATCACGGTGAATGCAAGAGAGCAAATGCAAGCGATGAGATAGGGGTCTTCTTGGAAAGCTGAAAATATCCTACTATTCGTTTTATTTCATTTCACGGATGCCTTCAGCCCAGCTTTTTACCGGTGCGTACCCTAATTCTCGCCTTGCCTTAGCTGTATTGAGAGTAAGTGTCTTCCCTATCAGCTGCAGCATTTGTCGCGTTAGAGGCGGTTCGCCTTTTAGTCTTAAAATCCGCCATGTCATGCCCATTAGTCCGGCCAGCAGCCAGGCTGCTCTGAACGAAACGGATTTATCCTTAACGGTGATGCCACATGTATTAAGTAATTCACTAATAATGCCTTTAAGCGTGCCTGTTTTTTCATCCGTTATAAAGTAAGCTTCACCACCAGTACCTTTATCGGCTGTAAGTAAGAGTGCTGAAACAAGATTATCCACATGACATGTGGACATTGACTGATTTCCTCCATCAATCCACTGCCATTGCCCGGCCTTAACCGTTGCAGCCATCTGTTTAAGCATAGGCATTCCAGCTCCCCATATAAGAGGAGGGCGAATAGCTATCGTTTCAAACTCTGGACGTTTGTTATTCGCCGCAAGCAAAAGTTGCTCAGCTTTGGCTTTCGATGAACTGTAAGGAGCAAATGAGCGGCTTTGTTTCGGTTGATTTTCATCCACGTCCAACATTGGCTGAGGATCACCCAGGATGACGGCAGCGGCACTGACATACACGATTTTTTTTACCGAGGGAGTCATAGTGGCAGCATCAACCACTGCTTGTGTACCGCCAATATTGATACGTTCAAACTCCTCACGTCTACCCCATAGCTTAAAATGCGCTGCTATGTGAAAGACTATTTCTGAGCCTTTCATCCCTTGTTCCAGCGCGTTTAATGTATTGAGTTCGCCCTTTACTGGCGTTGCGCCCATTAGTTGCAGGGCTTTGCATGCAGCGCTACTTCTTGCCAGAGCATTGACCTTCCACCCATTTCGTACCAACTCCATTATCAATCTTGAGCCTACAAAACCTGTTCCACCGGTAACAAATGCCGTGCGTTCAATAGTCATGTTTTCATCCACTGCCTCAGAAGGTTTAAAACAATATGCCCCGACGCCAAACAAAATACAACGAACATTTTATGTTTTTTGTTCCTATGGCGCGCGATTACAGATCCTGTATACTAAATTGCATATATGGGAGTTTCCCAACCTCTTGTTTATTATAATCATGTAGATTGAGGTCTTTTTTTTCAGAAGGAATACGTGTGGGTATTACAAACGCAGAAGGTAAGGATGATGCAATTTCGCCTATGAAAATTCTGGAAGCTGCTCGCGTACAGATTCGTCGTTTTGGGGAGTCCAAAACAAACATTGTCGATATTGCGCGAGCGTTAGGCACTTCCCATACCACCATTTATCGCCATTTTAAGTCTAAGGCAGATGTATTTGATGCTCTGGTATTATCAACGATGACTCATGAGCAATTACTGGTATCAGCCTACTGCAATGACGATAGTCCAGCAGCTATCCGCCTTACAGAATTTGTAGCTGCACTGAATCACTTTAAGGTCAGGCGATACGCTGAAGACCCTGAACTATTCACATTGTACAAACGTGTTGTAACTGAGCGTCCAGACATTGTCATATCTTATACGCACAGAATGACGGGCCTCATTCAACAAATTATTCAGCAAGGCATAAATAGTGGTGAGTTTAAAATTGAGAATGCTGAGATTGCAGCAAGTGTTGTACGTGATGCGGTAACCATATTTGTCCATCCTGCATTAGTTGCTGAAGCTGCCCGTGCAGGTCTGAATATGGAACGGCCACTGCAACACGTAATGAAAACGTTAATTATAGCTTTTAATAAAGGTTTAACTTACTGAATTAAAAAGTTTCTTTGTGCATCCACAAATTTAAATAGGGGCATGCTACCCGACATTTCTGCTGGCGGTAATTTTTGCCTGACACCCTTGTTTAACCCTCTAAATTTAAGTTGGCTTGCCAGCCGGCTAATGAAAAACTGGCCCTTATAAGCAGCCAGTATTCTTTCAAAACATCACCGATTTAGTGCACCCAACTTACCAGGGTGTAGTTCCACTCGCTTCAACAAATGTGCCACTAACAGCATCACTCTCTGGGAGTAATGCGTATTGCACAGGTAGCCGTGCCCCTTCTTCTGGAGTAAGAAATCCATTATGCCCAGTCAAATCAGTTTTGACATATCCCGGGCTCACAGAGTTAACGACAATAGAAGTATCGCGTAACTCCTGGGCTAACTGTACCGTCAGCATATTCACCGCGGCTTTCGATGCGTTATAACCGATCAGGCGGGCATCGTAGTAGGGGGAAGTTGAGTCACTATTGACCGTCAACGAGCCGAGAGAGCTGGACAAATTCACGATACGCGCGGCAGGCGCTTTGCGCAATAGTGGTAGCAGTGCTTGCGTGACAGCCAGCGTTCCAATGAAATTGGTTTCCATAATACGCCGTACTGAGTCGGGGGATGATATGCTCGGCGGCCCATCAGCAGAATCGACAATTCCGGCATTGTTGACCAAGATATCGAGATGACCATAATCAGCCTCAATTGCCACTGCTGCCGCTGTAATGCTTGAGTGGTCGTTCAGGTCAATAGACAGCAACTGTGCGTTTAAACCTTGAGCTGCCAGTCCCTCTATTGCCGCTGCGGCACGACTGGCATCCCGGGCACCGATGATGACATTCACTCCAGCCTCCAACAGCTGACGGGCTATTTCCAATCCAATACCTTTATTTGCGCCGGTAATAAATGCAATGCGTTTTTGTGTCATATAAACACCTCTAAATTGATTGTTTTAAATTGATAATTTCCATTAGTATATGAAGCTTCCTTCAGTTTAAGAATTCGCATATGCCCACATCCTCACATATAAGCCTTACCCCCCGTAAACAGCCACGGCAGAAGCGTGCGCTAGTTACGGTGAACGCCATTTTTGAGGCAACCATTCAGGTTTTGGTAAGTGATGGTCCGCGCCGATTAACGACGACTCGTGTAGCCGACCGGGCCGGTGTGTCCGTTGGCAGCATGTACCAGTATTTTCCGCACAAACAGGCGTTATTCTACGCCTTGAATGAACGTTACCTGGTAAGGCTGGCAGAGAAAATCGAAGCGGCCTGCGAAGCACAACACGGTGCAGCCATTGAGAAAATGGTGGATTCTCTTGTCATGACGTACTGGTGCGCTAAAACAGAAAGGCCTGAAGTCACGCGTGCGCTTTATCAATCTGTTGCAGAACTCGACAATCAACCTTTGATTACGGCCTTCGCGAAGCGCATAGATATTGCTACAGCGACGATGCTCAAGAGTGCTTCTAATGCATCTTTTACCAATCTGCCAATCGTGACGCTTACTCTTCTCAGCACAATTTTCGGTACTGTGCGCAGTGTGTTTGAACGTGAAATTCCTAGTGATAAAGGAGATGCTATATGCAAACAATTGGCAGTGATGTGCATCGCCTACCTGAATATTGTGGAGTAGTTTTTAAACTTCACATGACGTTGTTGAACATAAATACTCACTAGATACTGAATCCTCTTAGCGCTATGAGTTAATTAGGTCGACCTACGTTATCCTTAACAGAAGGGTATTTCGGCAATAATAAAAATTTTTAACAGCTGTATAATGGTTGATAGTAAGTTAACCCTCGCACCCGAATTTAAACCTTCAACATATTTTTAAAATGCAATCCAAAAAAACACTACGTTATTAAAATCATTGAAATGGTTATTCGCACTAAGTGTTATTATTTAGTGGTTATTCAGATGGTAATATTCTTAATTACATTCAACATCTTGGAGACCATAGCCTTGATAAAATCATTATATTTTTGACGTTCTCCTGTTATTCTTTAAAAACTATCGCAGCCTCATGGATATAACTTCCACTCACTACAGTTTGAAGAATAAATGAGGCTAGACCGGCACGCGATATTCTTGCTGTTATACCCGGCCTCAAATCAATACCTGAACGATAATTGTTGCTAGCATCGCCGTTCGTCAGCATTGGGGGCCGTATCAACGTCCAGTCGGTATTACTCGCTCTCACTAAATCTTCCATGTAATCCTTATCACGCATCTTTTCGCTTATTATGCTGCGCACAAAACGGATAAATAAAGAGGCGTTGTGTGTTTCCGACGCCCCATAGGCGCTTAAAGCAATAAGGCGTTTTACACCAACATTTTGCATCGCAGATATGATTTTTCTGGTTCCATCAGTACAAATTTTTTGAGCTTTGCCTTTACGTGCACCTAGCACGCTAATAACGGCATCTGCGTCTCGTATGACAGATTCTACGATGACCGAATTAGAAAGTTCACCGACGATGAGCTTCAGGCCAACGTTATTAATCTGCAAACTGTCCAGGGTGCGCACCATGGCCGTAATATAATGCCCCGAGGAAAGAGCTTGATTGACCAAATGGCGGCCGGTCGCGCCTGATGCGCCAAAAATAGCAAGTTTCATACGTATTCCTTAAAGTGATACTTTTAGGTAATTGATGTGAGAACCGCAGCTGCTTGTTCTACAAGTGACGATGTGCTGGCCAGAAAACTATTGCTGCCCAAATGCCATGGTGCACCCTGTAGATCAGTGACTTCCCCACCGGCTTCAGATACCAATAATGCACCGGCCAGTAAGCCAGACCGCACTTGGCTGTATTGCCAAAATATATCCTGACTGCCCGCAGCAACCTGAATCAGTTGTAACGTGGCTGGCACCGATACATGTACCACCAACGCAGCTTTCAGCATTGCGACCAATGACATTCCCATGCGACGGTATGTGTCGTCGCTCTCATTAGGCATTGCTTGGCCAGTGCCAACCATCGCGGCGTTTAAATGGGTCTTGGTTGACGTCTGCAGGCGTCGGTCATTAAGCCATGCACCCTCACCGCGCAAAGCAGTGTAAGTATCGTCACTCATCGGCAAATGCACCGCAGTCAGAACTATTTCATTATCTCGAACCAACGTCACCGTTATCCCCCAGTCCTGTAAACCATGTATAAAGTTTATCGCTCCCTCAACGGGGTCTGTAACCCACCATTCCCCCGCAGGTAACGTACCAGTACCCTCCTCATCTTCAACCCATTGAGCGTGAGGAAGGGCAACTGATAGTGACTTTCGTAAAATATCGAGTGAGATAACATCGATAGAAGCAATCTTCTTGGCAATATCTTCTCTGTCTTTAGGGCGATTGTCCGCGCTAAAGCTCTGTTTTAACGCCATGCCGGCTGACTGCACGACTGAAGTGACAAGCCTCAATAAATGCGCGTCATTGGCTTTTTTTTCGGCTGAATGATTTAGAGATGTCATGGATACCTTCATCGGTTTATGAGGCGAAAGAATTGCGCTTGACTCAGTGCGAAAATAATATGAGCATTAGCTCATATGAACAACTCGCAATCTAAACCCGCAGCCACTCGTCGCTTAAACCCACGTAAAATGCCCTCTCAATCACGTTCCACGCATACGGTCGAGGCAATAATCGAGGGAGCTGCTCACATTCTCGAACAACATGGACTCAAGGGGTACACAACGAACGCAATCGCAGCGCGTGCTGGCGTCAGTATTGGCTCTCTCTATCAATACTTCCCGACAAAGGATGCGGTGACCGTTGCACTTATTGAACGGGAAATGACTGAGCTCGTGCAAGAAGCAAAACAGGTGCTGCTACGTGATGATCGAGGTGAGGCGCTGCGCCAGTTAATAGAAGTCGCAGTTCGTTACCAATTACGAAGACCTGTACTGGCAATGTTGCTCGATTTTGAGGAGCATCGGCTATCAGCAATAATGCCAAAATCAGGGACCAAAGCGACTATGCATGCTGAATTAGTCGAATTTTTGCAGGTAGGGGTTATGTCAGGAAAAGTCTCAGCAAACATTGCTGCCTCTGAGATAATGGCCATCATAAGTTCACTTACCGATGCCGCTGGCCGACACGGAGATGATCAACAAGAACAGTTGATTGACAGGATAGAGGCTGCTCTTCTGGGTTATCTCAGCATCATTTGAGGCAAGGAACAGGAATAGTTTTTTTGATCGATTCACTAAACCAATACAAACACTATTTTAGTGTTTGAGAGAAATTTTTTGATATAACACTTGAGACATTTAACTTACACGTAGTGTGACGTTAATTATTTCTCACGCAAAACCATTGCATCAGGCTAATTTCCTTTTCCACTGAACTAAAAAAACTGTTTCGACTTAACGTCAAAACAGCTTTTAGCACGATGTTATCTCTACTTGGAGGATGATAAAGCAAAGGCGATAATATAACCACCAACATCTTTTCAATGACTTGAACCACCTGCCGATATTGTAATCATACCGCTTTTATTTCCAAACACTTTTTGAGATCCCCGGTTTTTCAGCCTTTAGCCGATACTCTTCCGGCGTCAAGTTATTCATGGATTCATGAGGCCACCTGACCTGCTCCCTGTTGGTTAAGACACCCCAATGTTAGTTATGTCGTTGTTGGAGTTGCGAACTTCTGCTCCTCGCTCACAGCGGACATCCGCTCCAAGCACTGGGCAGCTTTGTGCCAATAGCGGACTTTGCTTATCTCGTAATTTCATGTCGGTCACTATGAATATTCAATATTCTTCTTTTTAATTACGACATGTATTTAGATTAATTCATTAGATTGTATATTATATGTGATAGATTCCGCTTAAGGTGGAAGGTTTAATTTATACCTCCTCTAATACGAGTAGTGAAACCCGAAGTTGATTAAGGATCATTTCAGGTTCTGAGAAATAGAAATTTTCACTCATACCCTCAATGTATAAGTGAGAGTATCCGTGCACTGTACACCAGGCTAGTTCCGTTCTTAATTTAAGTGTGTTTTCTGGCAAGGCTATGGCGTGATAATCTAAGTAAACCTGCTTTAATGATTCCTTCAGAAAATTTAATGCAGCATCGCTTTCTTTCAATAGTCTCACTGAGGATGAAGTGCTAGTTTTCATTTTTGACATTACACGAAAAAGTCCTGGGTGTTTTATTGCAAAACGTATATATCCCATCCCAGCACTAAGCAAACTATCTGCTGTAGAATTATTCTGTTTATTTTGCATTTCACCTATCAGAAGACTGTACCCTTCCGCTGCGAGCTCATCCAGTAATCCTGCAACAGTTCCAAAATGATGAGCCGGCGCAGCATGCGAAACATTCGCTTTTCTCGCACATGCGCGAAGGGACAGCTTATCGACGCCTTCATTTTCGATGATCTCAAGTGCTGCATTAATGAGCGTAATGCGTAAATCACCGTGATGATAGTTTTTTTTTGTCAGCGATGGCGTCATTTTATCCCCCGAGAGTTCTTCGTCAGTCCATTAAAGCAAAAAAACTTGACACTGACAAGATAAAGAGAAATTTCAATCTAGTCAATGACTAGATGTCTCTTTAGATTAAGCCATCCTTTCTTATCAATGTTGAGAGTGCCCCTATGAACACTTTATTTTTCATAAACTTACATAAGATTTTGGTTATACCCATAATCATATTCCTTATGTGGTATTACCAAAATACTTCAATGACTGCCTGCATATATCTTTCGATGCATGGAACATATTCCATCCTGTGGTTAGTCAAAGAGTCAACTTTCCCTGACCAGCGGTTCGCAAAGGAGTTTCCGCCAGCGTGGATTGGGTGGTTATTTATCTTTTTACCATTGGCGGGGTATTACGTTACGCCATACCTTTTAATCAGTACTAATGTGATCGCTCAACCCTGGCTAGTTTGTGTGGTACTATCAATTTATATCGTTGGGATTTACCTCCATTACGTGAGCGATGCTCAGAAATTTTATACATTGAGATTAAAGAAGGGGTTGATTACTGATGGATTATATAAATATAGCCGCAATCCAAACTATCTTGGGGAAATATTAATTTATCTGGCTTTTTCAATGCTTTCGATGCATTGGTTACCATTTTTAGTATTAGCCTGCTGGTGTTGTTTCTTCATTAAAAATATGTTGAGAAAAGACCGCTCATTATCACGCCACAAACAATTTAAAGAATACTGCAAAACAAGTAGATTGCTGTAATTTGGCAAAGTAATAAATTGATCTAACTCATTCGATGTATGAGCTCCTTTTAACCACTTTAAAGAAACCTAAGATTTCCAATAAAAGGCGGCTAGACGTCCGCTGTTCGCTCAAAGCAGCCTGTCAAAGTGGTCAAGCTCTACCACAGCTCAGAGGTACAAAAAACCACCTTAAAGTACAATAATTTTCGATATCCAAACTGACCCCGAGTATGGCACTGGCTACTTCAGAGAGGGGCGTCCATAACATCACTACAAACCGGCCCAGTATACTCCAGTGTCACCATCAAAATATGACGCTTTTCTCTCATGGATCATCACCTATCTGTCATGTACATTATGATCATCACCTATGCGTCACCTAAAGGTTAAAAAATGTACATTCATGGTTATCTCCGCGCTTCGACTAAAGAACAGGATGCTCTCCGGGCAAAAAATAGAATGAAGACGTTCGTCGAAGAGAAAGGTTTTCGGCTGGCCAGCTGGTATACCGAAAATGTTTCTGGAGCTTCGCTTCAGCGACCCGAACTTTTGCGTTTACTCGATGATGCCGCTCCGGGTGACATAATTTTGATCGAACAGGTTGATCGGCTTTCAAGACTGGACGAAGAAGGTTGGCAAAAACTAAAGTGGCTAATTCAGGATAAAAATCTGGTTGTCGTTAGTCTGGATCTTCCAACCAGTCACATGGCTCTTACGATCAGCGCTGGAGACGAGTTTACTCGTGCGATGCTGAAGGCCATCAACGGCATGATGCTCGATATGCTGGCCGCTATTGCCAGAAAGGATTATCAGGACAGACGCAGGCGTCAGGAGGAGGGGATCACGAAAGCTAAAGCAGCAGGGAAATTTCGTGGACGGCAAGCTGACCTGCAGTTGCACGATAAAATTCTTGAACTCAGAGTTAAGAATAAGCAAAGCATCCGGGATACAGCTAGGCTGTGCGGGGTTTCAGAAAGAACGGTGATACGGATAGTGAAAAACAGACTCACCGAGGATGGCAATAATAATCGATCCCAATAAATACCAAAATGGTGATCGGTCGTTTTGGGGAGTTTTCCGCTATACCGGAAAAAGCCCAACGTGCGGGGGAGGGGATAGGACGGTCGGGAACGCCCCCGTTTCCGCCGCCTTACCGCATCAGACGGTATGCAAGCCCCTGATACAACGAGGATTATACCAGAGTTGGTCAAGCCCTGGGCGAGTTTAGGACCAATCTTTACCCTCGCGTCCGTCAATGGGGTAAGTTACTGATTCGAAAGGGGAAAACGACGCTTCGGGGTGATTGATGCGAAAGTTGGGCACTCTGGGGGTAAACCCCAGCCTGGTGAAAACTGCATTGGGCAGTCTTGGGTAAAGCTTGCAGAACCGAGGATACCGGAGTTGCTTTCTGCCACCCTTGAGGATTGCGTGTAAGCCTTCATCACCTTTTTCTAAGTAAGCATGCCGTTTTTGCATTCATCAAGAGGAAGCAAATTTCTTACACCTGATGAATTAGAGAGCGTTTTGACCGGATGGGGATATAAAAACATCCGGCCCAATAATTAAAAACGTGCGTGCGCCTGGGAAGTTCTCATTTCATTGATGACTTCTGGATATTGCCCTCCGGCCTCTATGCGAGCAAGCCGTTGTTCAATTACATCCTTGTCGCCGAGAAATTCACTCAGTCTGGTGAGGTCCAGACTCAGATAATTGCCAGTAGCACTGCTTATGCCACGACCTCTTAAGCGCAAAAGCAGTTGCAATAGCCCCTCATCGGTTTGAATGACCCCTTCAGCCCACATCCTGACGCGTTCGACGTTATCGATATCTCTCCAGGCATAAAGATATGACAGTAGGTCGTTCGTTTCTAAAAGAAGGGTCGAAATTTCATCCTGGTTCAGCCGTTCAGCAAGCCTTGGCAACACTGCTCCCAGTTCTTCGTTTAACAACACCCGATCATCTATCGACGCTGGCCGGTCTCCGACCAGCCCATTTTGCCACATAAGATGCCGTACATACCTTGCGATCCATGACCAGGCTGCCCCCCTGACACTGATTTTCTGAAGAAACATGATTGAGGCGGCTCTGTCTACCTTACACATTCTTTGTATTAACCGGTCGACAACGCCGTCAGTATCGAGGTCATACGCTGCAAACCAGACGTTTAGCTGCTGATAGCGCTTTATCACCGCATCACCGTGATTAAAGAAAAACCTGACCAACCCTTCACAAGCCGCCGCGCTTTGCGTAGCCACCGTAGCAGGGGAAAGCTGGCTGAGAATGTGTTCGAACCAGGTACGGGAGGACACACCGTTGGTGTTAATTTTCTCCAGTAGCATTTCCGACATCGCGGCCTGCTGGGCGGGATCCGCCGCTTGAATAAACAGGTTTTCAAAAAACGCTGGGGACAGGACATTCTGCGGCGAGGAGAAGGCAAAGTAGTAACGCCAGTAGGCACCGCTGCCAAGGCGTTTACCCGCTGTCATCTCGGCGCGCTCCCGATCCCCCGTTGGAGAAAAAAGCGTAATGTTTTCGTTGTCATAGCCAGCAATTCCCGGTATCCAATCACTGAGATGATAGGCCGTGCGCGCCGTTGAAGGGGGAAAATGAGCCAGGTGTGCAATAAGAGCGTCTTTTAGCGCGGCTTGTTCTTCCTCACTGACGCTGCCATCGCCTGATTCCACGACGGCACGCTCCGTCAGATATTGCTCTATCCAGTCATACAGGCCGGCGTTACTGATACGAATAAGCTGCAGCAGGCACAAATCGGGCAGATAGACGTAATCACGCATCCCGCCGTAGCGAAATTTCAGTATATTGAGAACCAGCTTAACCTCCCGCGGCGTGGACAGCGCGGCCCCGTAAATATCCGTTACGCGGGCAATATCGGTCAATAAATCCTCACTGGCACCGGCACAGTTAACCTCCTGATAAAGGTTCGTTACGCCGCTGATGAATTCTCGCCGCAGGCTGAAGGCCTCCGGACGGGGCAGGTTGATTGAAATCTGCACGATTTTTTGCAGATAGGCGGCGCCGTCCTTCACTCCCAGACCGGTCTGAATGGCATGGGCCAGCACCGCTTTATCGTAAGACAGGACGTAGCGAAAGCGGGGGAAATCTGCCACGGATTTCACCAGGCGAACGATCTCCACCGCCTGAGCGGGTTCCAGTCGATCCAGGTCATCCATTACGACGATAAAACTCAGGTCCAGGTCGGTAATTTTCTCGCCAATCTCGGCGCGCAGCTCGGCGGTTGTCTTTCTGTTGGTCAGAAATTCCGCATCTGAGTAAGCCTTCAGTGCTCCGCTGGCGTTGGGCATGCCGGGTACCAGCGCGGCCATCTCGGCCACGGGGCCCAGGTGGCGGGCGGTCGACTGGCTGTAGCGCAGTACTTTGGACGCCGTATCTGTCAGCGCTTTTTTTCGCTTCAGGCGTTTGAGTGCCGGGCCCGATAACGCGCGCTTTTCTTCTTCCGCAATAATGGACGCGACCGGCAACAGCAGGGATTCTACTGGGCTCATACTCCCACCATCGAGCCAGGGTGACACGGACAGCACAAAGGTTCGCTCTGGTAGCCCGGCCTCGAGTTCGAAACGCAATAAGTTGAGCAGGCTGGTTTTACCTGAGCCCCAGGCGCCCTCAATGCCAATCACGGCGCTGCCGTTCCGGCCTAACCCCTCGATGGCAAGTGCCAGCTGCTTCGCGACGTGGGTAAACCCATACAGGTCTTCGCCGGGACTCTGCACGGCGGAATCGAGGCCTGCGCTGAGACGTTCGCCGTCTCCTGTCTGCTCATCCGTCATGTTATAAATCTCCGTACAGCGTGCGTAAAGCCTCCACGGCGCTGGCCAGGGCGCCCGTCTCCACCCGCTCCGTCAGCTCCCGGACCAGTTCGCCAAATGCTTCGGCTGGCATAAACACCCGCAGCGCATCAAAACCCAGGATCGCGTCCTGGTGAGCGGTCCCCGGCAGGGCCAGGCTGATATGGGCACCTTCGCTGTAGCGGCGCACTGCCTCCGGCGTGGTGCGATAGACGTTCAGCAGGCGGTAAAGCTCTGCGAACTCCCTCCAGCCGAACGGCATCACAAAGTTGCCGCCGGTCAGAACCAGATACAGGCGCGGCACCTCATCACCAACGGCGGCGGGCAAGTCGCCGCGCTGGCCGTCGATCCGGATGTCGAACCGCAGGTCACCGGCGGTGAAGGTGTCATCCATTTCCCGCACCGACGGGCGCACCTCCCGGCTAAAGGTTTCGCGCTGCCCGAAGGTCCACTGCCGCGTGCGCATCACCAGCGGAAAGATCTGCTGCAGGCGGGGCGGGGTGAAGATGCGGGCCAGCACGTCGTCCGGAAATTCCTCCAGGGCAAAGCAGCCGGACGCCAGCGGGCGCAGCAGGAACTCCGCATAGGCGGGGTCAACCGCGTGGCTCACGCCCTGCATAAACTGCGCGGCCTCTTCCTGCCAGTTCTCGGTCGCAAACTCAAAGGTGCGCTTAATGTAGTGGCCGTCCACCGGCAGCCCGTGCTCTGCCTGCCAGACCAGCAGCTCGAAGCTGATGTTCAGCAGCGTTTCCAGCACCGGCCACCGGACAAATTCCTTTGCGCCGGCATCGCGGTAGGCCTGATGGGCAAGATCTGTCATAAAGCGCAGCTCGGCGCGACGCAGGGCCTGGCGGCCAAAGGTTTCTCCGAGGATAACTTTGCGGTACAGCTGCTGCACCGCCTCGTCCGGCCGCGTGGTCAGCTGCAGCCAGTCGTCATCCGGCGCGCTGGTTTGTAGGGAGACGTCAAGAAAACGCTCCGCCAGGGCGTTGACCGAGGTCTTTTCCGTGACAGCACGGTTTTTCAGCGATTCGATGAGTTTTTTGGGAAAGCGGAGCGTTAGCTGGCTGAGCATCATTTTATTCCTGTCATTAACGTGGTTAATTTAGCCTCACAATCATTAGGCACCTTCATTGAGATAGGCGTCAAGTATTAAAAATACAATCATGTCGGTAAGTGACATCATGTCATTTGGGAGGGGGTTGTCATATGCCTGTCATTTTTTCTGGTGAGATCCGCTTTCTGGCATAACCGGATCTCCGCACAGCGGGTGGCGGCTTTTTGCGCAGAACTCATATATGTGGGAAATATTTATTTTAAAACGCTATATAATGTATAGCGGAGTGTTTTCAGTGCGGGCGTAGGACGCCTGAACGCGGTTGGGGGGCGTCAATCACCCGTGCTACACTTCCGAAAACGGCCTGTGGGGAATAACTCGGAACTGTGCAATGGGTGTCGTCACTAATTGCGTTTCGTGAAAATTATCAGGCTATTTTTCAGCGCGGTGACAGTAAGTTAAGTGACTATACCATGACTTATTATCCCCCCCTTCATTTATCAGACCTGAATACCATCACTGAACGTCACCTTTTTCAATGTTCACCGGCACAATGGTCAAAGGAAAAAAACATGTTTGCATCGATCACCGGAAAAGAAGGGTTCGGCTATCAGTTTGAAAAGATCCGCAACGCGGTCGCCGTGTTGAACGAGAGTAACGTGCATGCGGCCACCCGGCTTGGACTGGATATCCTGGAGCAGAAGTACGCGGAGTTTGGGCAGGAGATGGACGCGGCCGGCGAGCTCGCGGACTGGGCGTATGACCTGGCCACCTACCGCCACGCCATAGAGGTAATGCGCGGCTATTTTACCGGCAACCCGCGCGGGCTGACCGAGCGCGATGCCCGCATCTATTACCACTACCTGGAAGCCGAGCATGAGCAGTTCTGCTCGATCGCGCAGGAGATTATTGCGGAAAAAAATCGCGAGAACGGGGCGGGCTGAACATGACCAAATCGGCAAAGCAACCGTTGTTTACCTATGCCAAAGACTGGCACAACAACGCCTGTATCAACGGGTTTTATGCGGATCACTATGCCTATTCAGAAGGGTACCGCCAGGCTGCAGACCTGTTGATAGCACACATCGCCGAGAGCCACAGCAGCCAGGATACGCTGGTGTACCCGATTGTGTTTCTCTATCGCCACCACGTTGAGCTGATGCTGAAAAAAATCATCAGCACGGCTCTTGATCTGGTCGACCTCCCAGAACGTTATAAACAGAAAACGGACAATCACAATTTTAACACGCTCTGGCCAATGGCCCGGTCGCTGGTCATGGACATTGATAAAACCTTTCCCAAGGATAATTACGCGACCCTCGACGCCGTGGTGAAAGCCTTTATCGAGTCAGATGCACGGGCCACGGCCTTCCGTTATGCGCGAAACAATTCCGGACAACCCAGCCTGGCAGGAATGCAGTACATCAATACGCGACATTTTGGTGAGATGATGAGCAAGGCCTCCTATGAGCTGGACTGCATGGATTCGCACCTGTTGCATCTGCGCGGTCTGCAGAATGAACAGCGAGCCGATTGGGGTTATTAACCCTGAGGAATACGCCGCTTAGGCCGTTGTTGACCCACGACTGACGACACTAAAAATACCGGGTATGAATGATATGACGATGCTTATCCCACAGGATTTTAACTCACAGTCTTTGCCACAGACCGTCTCGATAGACTACTCCGCCGCGCTGGCCCTACGCCGCATGGCTCAGACCCACGGTGATATGCCGGAGTATCTGCTGGCCGTGGAGGTCAGCGCATTGCTGCACTACCTGCCTGATTTGTATCAGCAGACCTGCATCGATACGCTGTGGAACACCGGCGCGCGCATTAACGAAGGGCTGGCCCTGACGCGGGCGGATTTTTCACTGTCACCGCCGTACCCCTACGTCTCGCTGGCCACGCTCAAGCAGCGGCAGGAAAAGGCCACGCGCGGCCCGGGAGCCCCGTCAAAAAAGACGATCCCCCACCGGCTGGTCCCACTGTCCGATAACCAGTATCTCAACCGGATCAACAGCATGATCGCCACGCTGCGCATTCCGCTCGAGCGTAAAAACAAGCGCACCGGCCGCATGGAGCCGGCGCGCATCTGGGAGGTGACCGACCGCACGGTGCGCACCTGGCTGAACGACGCAGTGGCCCGCGCCGCTGGTGACGGCGTCACCTTCTCGGTAACGGTCACGCCGCACACGCTGCGGCACAGCTACGCGATGCACATGCTGTACTCGGGCGTGCCGCTGAAGGTGCTGCAGGGGCTGATGGGTCACAAAAGCATGAAGTCCACCGAGGTGTATACGCGGATATTTGCGCTGGACGTGGCGGCACGCCACCGGGTGCAGTTCTCTATGCCGGGTACTGAGGCGGTGGCCATGCTAAAAAACCCTGGCCTGGACAAAGGGGCAGCCACTCATGACGCATTAGACGTTCTATAAGCTGGGTAACTTAAAAGATGATTTCATCAATGATGAGGTCATAATGCAGTACACGATCTCTGGTTACGTTTTATTGGAGACTGAAGTGGAATACTCAATTTTCCCAACTGAGGAGAGGTGATAACATTGCATAATTGTCATTGCGTCTAAAAACGAATCGAGACGGGTTCGAGATGGGACTTCTCGATTAAGACTGACGTGGTATATAACGAAAAAGTTTTATAAGGAATAGAGAATATGGAGTTAGATAGCACGAGTGATTTCAGTGGCACTGTTTATAAAATGTCATGGGTGGCTTATATAAAACCCGTTCTGATTTTCATTATTTTATTTTGTATCGCTGTATCGATGGCACACTCAACGAACCACATATGGGAAATTCTGGGGGCCATCTTAATGCTAGTGTGCTTAGCGAATTTTGTTTGCCAAACAATGTTTATTTGGGGCGCCAAAATAATTGTTAACGATGATGGCGTGTGGTTTTTTAGAGGGATATTCCCTTGGACAAAAGGTGCTATTGGTACGGCATGGCGTGATATGGCTGATGCGGAATACTTCACGGGGTTTGTCAGCTGGTTAGTAAAATCTTATAGAATTCGTGTCGCACACCGGTTCACCAAAACCAGTGAAATAATAATCCCCCACATTCGAGACGGCAACAAAGCCGTTATACAGATCAATGAATATTTGAGGTCTAAGTACAGAGATAGGGAATGATTTCAAGCAAAGTCTTATACTTAGCTTATCGCATCTGACAACGTCATGACTTAACTGACGAGTCATGCTACTGGTCAACACTTTTCAGCCTCATTACGCTTGGTGAATTTAACCAGGCGTTATAATTACCCTAAATTGTATCCCATTGTGCGGAAGTTTCTTTCTATATGTCGTTTTGCCGCAGGATTTTTTGACCGAAATTGATGGGCAGGGCGCACTAATCACACTTATAGTAAGTAGCAAAGTATAGGGATACTACATAGGCGAAAATGGCAGGGTGCGGCGTTTGCGGATCTTTACCCGTTTTGCCGCAGGTTGTGATGCAGGAAAGAAAGAGGATGATGGAGGAAGGTTGTGAAAACCTCATCAGGTAAAGCCAACTTCAAACTATTATAAAATGTAACAGTTCCCTAGCTCTAAAGGTATAATGTTCATCAGCGGCTAAAATCTAAAACGTGGGAAAATATGACACGCGAAATCCTCAAACAAACGGTTCAAAGTAATGAACAGCTTTTTCATTCTTTAGTAATAAATGCGATCGATTTCTTAGAATCCTCTATTGATGACCTTGATAAAAGGCCTAAGAATTCAATCGTTGATTTTTATACGGCCATTGAGCTTTTCTTAAAGGCAAGACTCATGCTTGAACACTGGACTTTAATATTAGCTGACCCTGGCAAGGCAAATAAACAAAGTTTTAGTGTTGGTGATTTTAATTCTGTGTACTTCAACGATGCGGTTCAACGCCTTAAAAGTATTCTGGGTATTAGGCTTGATGATAACATTCTAAAAAATTTCATGGCGTTAGGTGCGCATAGAAACCAGATTGTCCACTTTGCACATACGGAATATTCAAGCACACAGGCTAATAAAGCGGGCGTGGTGGCTCAGCAATGGTCTTCATGGCACCATCTGTATAATTTACTCACGGTTGAATGGAAGGGTGAGTTTATTAACTTCCAGAAAGAATTAGATCGCGTACATCAGAGAATGCTAAAACAGAAGGAATTTCTAAATGCTCGATTTAATGAAATTTCAAAAGACATTGAAATTTTAAAGTTAAAGAAAATCAAAGTTGTGAAGTGTCGTCAATGCGGATTAGAAGCAGGTAAGGTTAATGACACTCATAGGTGGGGTGATGATTATCAATGTCTGGTTTGCGAATCACAGGGTGTTGCAGTCGAGCAAGTAAAAGACACGTTGCCTTGTCCAAACTGTAAAGCACCCTTTGAATTTTTCAGTCCTGACAATACTAAATGTCCAAAGTGTTCTCATGAAATTACCACCAATGCATTAATCACATTGTGTCGTGACGTATATGTAACCGGTGACGACTGGTGGGAAGAAGGTGGGGAATGTATTGCAGGCTGTCATGAATGTGAGCATGATCCAAAGTCTGTATTTTATATTGATGGCCAATGGAGCTGCGTTTCTTGTTTTGACCGAGGGTGGTCAGCGATTCACTGTCCACATTGTGAAGAATACGTAACTGGCGACATAAAGACTATTGAGTACTTCGCATGCTATAAATGTGCAGATGAGCAGAGGAAGTTTATTCTAGCTGAGGCTAGACTTTCAGAGTGAATTCAAAATAAATTTCCATTTCCTTGTTTGTAGAATTTTCTATAAACAACTTGGTGATATACAAAAATAAGGTTAAAGCATGGGAACAATAATTTCTCTGACGGTTTCTGATATTATGCTGGACGCGAGCAAGAATTCCATGGGATCCGATCACGGTGAACTGTTTCAGAAATGCGACCATGTAGTGCTGCCAGAATACTTCGAAGAACTTGCAAAGGGGGAGGAGCCAAGTGAAGAACGGGCTTTGAGTTTTACCGTCCTGCGTAAGACATTAGCGGAGGTTGCGGACCGAGTCGAGCTGTTGGGGTTCAGTTTAGATGTTATTCGCTTAGAATACGACACATTAGTCAAGCATATTACACAGGACCGGGAGGAGATGATTGAATGCTACCCTAAAGATTATGAGCCATTAGGAGTGCTCTACACCTTTGATGAATTACAGCATTTTCTAAATCATTATTCTCTGAGCGACCTGAGCTCAGAAGAGTTCGAAATAGACTACCAATATCCTGAAAGAAATATGGATTTAATAAAAAATAAATTTCCGCTATCTGTAATAAAAAAAATACCGAATTTTGATCCACATAATTATACTTTTTGGTCTGAAAAAACCGCATTTGGATGCATAATTAATATTCTTCATCCGTATTCATTAATTCGACTGTTGAGTGAAAACCAAAAAAACAGAACGGAATTCGTAGAATGGGACTATGGTCAGATAGTTTCTAATGGTTGGGTGCATATTGATGAAATAAAAACAGGGGTTAGGCGTGAAGAGTCTTTTCTTATCGCTACGGAGGGTACATCAGACGCCCATATTTTAAGTAAAGCCTTTAAGCAGTTAAAGCCTGGTGTTGCAGACTTCTTTAGGTTTATTGATGTAAAGGCGCGTCATCCATTTCCCGGAACTGGAGGATTAGCGAAATTTGCAGAAGGTTTGGTTAAAATTGACGTGCAAAACCAGATTGTATTTGTCCTTGATAACGATAGCGAAGGAGTTGATGCTCTTAATAAGATAAATGCAATGATTCTCCCTGATAATATGGGTTGCATGTGTCTACCTGACCTTCCTGAGTTTGAACGGTTCCCCGCGCGCGGCCCAGGTGGACTTACAATAGCTAATATTAATGGCCAGGCAGCTGCAATTGAATGTTATCTGGACTTAAACTTCGGTGAGTTTGATAATCACTTCATTCGCTGGACTAACTACAAAGAGGACATAGACTCCTATCAAGGTTCACTTGATAAAAAAGAGTATTATGCCAGAAAGTATCTCAACGCTACAGATCATAAACTTATCAATAATGAATATGACACTAGCAAATTAGAGGCTCTCCTTAAAGCGCTTATCGGTACATGTGGTAGAGTTGCTGGCAGGGTACGTTGTGACAAGATCAAAAACCATTACCCTAATCTATGGACAGAAGAGAAAGTCTAATTTATTTACTAGATTTAGGAAAATTTGTTGCTTAGAAATATATTTCATGATGCTTTTATTATTTTTCATCAAGAATTTAAAAATTAATTCTCTTCACCCCAGAGGGGAGCAGGTTCCTCTAATTGTTCATGTTGGCAAAAAATGCAAACATATTTACTTCTTACTTCATTATATTGTATGGTGCCAATGCACTCATCTAGATATTTAGAGTTAAAATAATCATTTTTTTCCATAACGGAGACGCAGGGCTTGCAAAAATAGTTTTCATTGTTTTTATTGTAACCGAAGTTTGATATACATCTCTCATTGCTCGATAATTTAATGCAGGAGGTTAATTCAATATGGGTAGGCAGCATTTCAAAAATATTCCCAGGTGGCATTTCTTTAAATTCAATGCCATTCGAAGCATGTTCAGATCTATAGTTGTAACGACTCCATATCCAATGTCCATAATCTTTATTTAAATAATTATGCGCTGTAATTATAGATTCAAATAACATTTCCAAAGAAATGTCCCGGTTCAATTCAACAGTGTGCATATATGTGTTTCGTAACAAACGCATTTCGGAATACCATTTAAAAAACCCTTCTTCAATTTTATTCTCTGAATAAGCATGATGTACTTTGAACAAATCCTGAGCATCTAATGTATGGAATGAGCTAAAAGGAATATTCCCATTTTCATCAAATTTTGGTATATTTTTCGAAGCATTGGTTATAAGTAAGTATGGTGATATTTCAACAATCAATCCCTTGAGTCTAAATTCAACAGATTGTTGTACTAATGCTAAGGCCGATATTAGTTTTGGTCTTACATAGTTCCAGAAATTGTCGAGTACAATTAAATTTTCTTCATTATGATACTCTGATTGCTCATAATACTCGTTCCTTTCTTGAAGTTGGATATACTCATGGGCAATGCTAGTAAGGTTTTCCCAAGCTTCATTTACCATGTGAGAAGCGGTGGCATAGAAGTCTTCTTTAGAAGGAATGTTAGTGATCAAAATCGGTTACTCTCAGTAAATTAAGTGCCCTTTATTATACTTGAATTTTGGGTTAGAGACAGCGGTTGTGTCTTTGCTTGAGAAGTTTGGCTTTATTTAACATAATGCGTGTTTACTGCCGTGAGGCTTTAGGTTAAAGACAGATTATACATAAAGATCGCCGTTAGATCTTTCTATTGTCACTTAAACCGGGGTGATCCACCAAAAGAAATATAAAACTCCACTACGAGTACGGTACAAGTACGCAGATGCGTACTTGTACCGTTACCTGCTTACTATGTTTTGCTGTTTTTGTATCTTTCTAATCTTTAATATTTTGTACAATGCACATACCTGAACGCTTAATCGATGTTGCAAAATCACATTTGGGGAAGGGATATGCCGAGAATAAAAAAACTGATGCTGCAAAATTTTAAGAAATTCGACTCGCTGCATCTACAGTTTCATCCTGGAAAGAACGTACTGATCGGCGATAATGAGGCGGGAAAGAGCAGTATTCTGTTGGCACTAGATTTGACGCTGAATGCCAGTCGAAGCAGAGTGGAAAGTCTTGGCCTTGAATCCCTCCTCTCGCAGAGAGCTGTGAATAATTTTTTTTCTGAGGGAGAGAAGACTTTTGCGCGGCTACCGCAACTGGTCGTGGATGTTTTCCTTGACGAAGGGACTGATCCTTATCTAAACGGCAACCAAAACATGCTGGGTATTATCTCAGACGGCCTAAGAATGAGCATTGCCCCCATTGAGGAATATGGTGCTGACATTAATCGAGTGCTTGCAGAAGAGGGCGACAACTTTCCCTATGAATACTATGCGGTAAGATTCTCCACTTTTTCGGGGGCTCCTTTTGCAAGCTTCAAACGTTTTCTTAGGCATCTGATGCTGGACGGCACACGGATTGACAGCGATTATGCCGCTCGCGAATACACCCGCTCTGTCTACAACTTCAATGTGCCGGTTACCGAGCGATTTAAGCTTGAAAACCGTTACCGTCAGCAGAAGCACGCTTTCCGGGATGAACAACTTGCTGAATTGAATGGCACCTTATCGCCTTACAAATTTGAAGTCAGAACCGGGCTAAAATCAAACCTAGAAACCGATTTAGATATTACCGAAGACGGGATCTCGATCCAGAACCGCGGAAAAGGGAAGCAATGCTTTATTAAAACAGAGTTTGCTCTAAACAAACACAGGGAACATGGTGACCTCGACGTGATGCTCTTGGAAGAACCCGAAAACCACCTTAGCCATAACAACATGAAAAAACTGGTCGGTCAGTTGGCTACAACAGAGCAGACTCAGTTATTCATTGCTACTCACTCTAGCCACATCTGCTCCCGCCTCGATCTGAGAAGTGCCTTACTGCTAGGACATCAGAAAGTCTCAACGCTTGCCGCCTTAGACCCAGACACGGCTGAATTTTTCATGAAGGCTCCTGATAACAACGTACTTGAATTTGTCCTATCCAATCGGGTAATTCTCGTTGAAGGCGATGCGGAATTTATTCTGCTCGAGGCCTGTTACACCACTCATACAGGTGGGAAGACGCCCGAAACGGATGGAGTTCACATTATTTCTATCGGGGGAACCAGTTTCAAGCGTTACCTTGAGCTGGCTAGATTACTCGGAGTACGTGTGGCTGCTATACGTGATAATGACAAAAATTATCAGCATAACTGTGTCGATAACTACCATGACTCTCTGTATGAAGGGGCCTCAGTGTTTGCTGATAAAAATGACGACCGGTGGACTTTTGAAGTCAGTTTTTACGACGACAACAAGAAAATCTGCGATGAACTGTTTGCCTCTGGACGAAAGACACTAACGGTCCTGGATTATATGTTGGGTAACAAGGCAGAGGTGGCGTTCGAACTACTGAAAAAGAAAGGCGGTGAACTGATTGTCCCAACTTATATTCAGGAGGCTATTGCATGGGTAAGACAGTAGTTCTTGCAGTTGCTGGTTCGGGAAAAACGACTCTAATTATTAACCAGCTTGATTTAAAAAAACGAGTATTACTTATTACCTACACGGAAAACAATTACCGGCATCTGCACAGCAGTATCATTGCCCGTTTTGGCTATTTCCCGTCTCACATTACGTTAATGACGTACTTCGAATTTCTCCACAGCTTTTGTTATCGCCCTTTTTTGCAAGTACAACTCGATACGAGGGGAATGAATTTTAGCCAACCGCCGAATTTTACAAATCGCTTTCCTCGCTCTGACCTTCGACATTACTGTGACCAAGGAAAACGGTTGTACCATAACCGTCTCGCAAAGCTTCTGGATCACTGGGGGGTAGTGCAACATATTCTTGCACGAATAGAAAAGTACTACGATGCCTTGTACGTAGATGAGGTGCAAGACTTTGCTGGGAATGACTTTAATCTGTTGAAAACGCTTTGTAGGTCAAGCGTCGACATATTATTTGTAGGGGATTTTTTCCAACATACCTTTGATACAAGCCGTGATGGCCCGGTTAATCGCAGTCTCCATGAAGATATTCAACGCTATGAGAAACAGTTTTCTTCAGCTGGGTTACATATCGATCGAACGACGCTAAGCCAAACCTGGCGGTGCTCCCGCACAACGTGTGAATTTATCACCAAAGAATTGAATATCAGTATCCAGGACCACACCGGGCGCACTTCAACCATTAAACGGGTGGAAACCCAAGCTGAGGCAGATGCATTGCATGCCGACGAAGTTAAAATTAAGCTGTTCTATCAAAGTCACACCCTCTACGGCTGTTTGTCTCAGAACTGGGGAGCAAGTAAAGGGCTCGATCATTATCAAGATATCTGCATCATTCTGAGTCCAATGCATTGGAAACTTCTAACAGCGGGCAAATTAGAAACGATGAAACCTGGAACAAGAAATAAACTTTATGTTGCTTGTTCTAGGGCTCGTGGAGACATTTACTTTATCCCAGAAAGTCTTTTTAAACGCTTTAAGATTAAGCAGTAACTTCCGGTGTGGTCACTGAACATTATTGATATAGCTACTACAAACTTTGTCTATCCCAGTTTAAAATGTCACCTTCAGTTCCAAAGTTAAAATGTCACTTTTGTTATTGGGAAAGTCTGAAAGAATAGGGGGTTAGCGTTTCAAACTGGCCCTGAATTCCGATGGATTAACCAG
>NZ_PITQ01000012.1 GCF_002834385.1 Rahnella sp. AA | reverse complement strand
TTTGCCTGGCGGCAATAGCGCGGTGGTCCCACCTGACCCCATGCCGAACTCAGAAGTGAAACGCCGTAGCGCCGATGGTAGTGTGGGGTCTCCCCATGCGAGAGTAGGGAACTGCCAGGCATCAAATTAGTTCCTTTTCCCCTGACAAGGAAATTAACAGGAACAAACTTGTATCAGACGATTTCTGATATGGGTGAAAGAACCGGTGGAGCGGTAGTTCAGTTGGTTAGAATACCTGCCTGTCACGCAGGGGGTCGCGGGTTCGAGCCCCGTCCGTTCCGCCAATTATTAAAAATTATGCCTGCTAAATTAGCAGGCATAATAGTAAGCGTAATTTAGGGGCGTAGCTCAGTTGGTAGAGCACCGGTCTCCAAAACCGGGTGTCGCGAGTTCGAGTCTCTCCGCCCCTGCCATATTGAACCCTTCGCGAAAGCGAGGGGTTTTTTTTCGTCTTGAAATTTTGCAACTCTGCCCTCCTTTCCCGTCAACCCACCCTTTAGCCTACTTCTTCACCATACAGGCCCACTCGCCCCCGTTTTTCTGATTGTTTTTTGTTATATTTTGGCTGAATACATGTACTAATCGATTGTTATCCCCGTATGTGACCGCGCTCATGCTCCCATTTTCCCAGTGTACTAAACCTAATCATCGTCCGATGACGATTGCCCGACTCTGGCATATGGCATTCCCTCTTTTTATGACGTTTTAACCGGGAGGGGGAGTGCATATGTCGGATGAACATCCTGGCCGTACCCAACGAGTCATAACAAAAAGTAGCTCAGACTACACGCGAGGAAAAAGACATGTACAAACGTTTACTTGTGGCAGCAGCAGTTGCAACAGCACTTTGTGGGGCGGCGCAGGCGGCTCCTTTGGTTGTGGGTTTTTCGCAGATCGGTTCTGAGTCCGGGTGGCGTTCTGCTGAAACTAAAGTATCGAAATCAGAAGCTGAAAAACGCGGCATTACATTGAAAATTGCTGACGCCCAGCAGAAACAAGAGAACCAAATCAAAGCGATACGTTCATTCATTGCCCAGGGTGTTGATGCGATCTTCATCGCACCTGTTGTCGCAACCGGCTGGGCTCCTGTTTTGACAGAAGCCAAAGAAGCCAAGATCCCGGTATTCCTGCTGGACCGTACTATCGAAGTCAGCGATCCGACGCTTTACACCGCTGCGGTTGCTTCTGACAGCGTTTACGAAGGTAAAGTGGCTGGTGACTGGCTGGTAAAAGAAGTCGCGGGTAAACCTTGTAACGTCGTGGAATTGCAGGGAACCGTCGGTGCCAGCGTTGCCTTAAACCGTAAACAAGGTTTTGCCGATGCGCTGAAAGCCGCGCCTAATGTCAAAATTATCCGTTCACAATCCGGCGACTTCACCCGCAGCAAAGGGAAGGAAGTCATGGAAAGCTTCATCAAGGCAGAACAAAACGGCAAAAATATTTGTGCTGTTTACGCACATAACGATGACATGGCCATCGGTGCGATTCAGGCCATCAAGGAAGCTGGCCTGAAGCCGGGTTCGCAGATCAAAATCGTTTCAATTGATGGTGTTCCGGATATTTACAAAGCCATGCTGGCTGGTGAAGCGAATGCCTCTGTCGAACTGACTCCAAACATGGCCGGCCCGGCATTTGATGCGCTGATCGCAATGAAAAAGGATGGCACTCAGCCGAAGAAATTTATCCAGACTCAGTCTGCTCTGATCCTGCCTGATATGGCTCAGAAAGAATATGACATGAAAAAAGACATGGGTTATTAAGCCGATTTTACCGGCTTGCTTGACAGGTAAGCCGGTAAAAATTATTCCCTTTTCGCCGTTGGCGGATGCAGCAGGAGTAGTGACGTGACGAATAATCCTGGTTCAGAAATGCTGCTTGAAGTGCGCGGTTTATCAGTAGAGTTTCCCGGTGTAAAAGCGTTGGAAAATGTCGACTTTACCCTTGAACGTGGCGAAATTGTTGCGCTTTTGGGCGAGAACGGAGCGGGGAAATCTACAATGATTAAAGCGCTGACCGGCGTTTATAGACGCTCCGCAGGTCAGGTCTTGCTTAATGGAAAATCCATCGAACCGGTGAATACCGCAGATGCCCAGTCGTTGGGTATCGGTACGGTATATCAGGAAGTAAACCTTCTGCCGAATATCTCCGTTGCAGCCAATTTGTTTATCGGACGTGAACCGACCCGCTTCGGATTGGTGAATCAGCGCAAGATGGAACGGCAGGCTGAAGCGCTTCTCGAAGGCTACGGTTTGCACCTTGATGTCAGCCAGCCACTTTCCACCTATTCCATTGCCATACAGCAAATTGTGGCGATTGCGCGGGCCGTAGACCTTTCTGCCCAGGTTCTTATTCTCGATGAACCGACCGCCAGTCTGGATGCCAGAGAAGTCAGCATGTTGCTCGATATTCTCGTCCAGTTGCGCGATAAGGGCGTTGGGATGATTTTCGTGACGCACTTCCTTGATCAGGTTTACCGCATCAGCGACCGGATTACGGTGTTGCGTAATGGGAAGCGCGTTGGCTCCGAACGTACCGTGGATTTTCCACGTATCGATCTCGTGCCGATGATGCTTGGGCACAGTTTTGATGAAAGCCTGCTGAAACGTACTGAACACCGGAATGTCACAGGCGAGGCGCTGGTCGATTTCAAAGACTACGGGCGTCGCGGTGTGATTGAACATTTCGACCTGAAAGTTCGCCGTGGCGAAATCGTCGGGTTGGCGGGGTTATTAGGATCAGGGCGGACAGAGACCGCACAGCTGATCTTTGGTATTAAAGGACATGACAGCGGCAATGCGCATGTTGATGGTAAGGCAGAAACCATTACTACACCACGGAAAGCGGCGAAGCTTGGATTTGGTTATTGCCCTGAAGATCGTAAGACCGACGGGATTATTGGTGCGGCAACGGTTCGCGAAAATATCATTCTGGCCTTACAGGCGCAGCGCGGCTGGTTACGCCCATTGCCAATGAAAGAGCAGCATCAGATAGCCGAAAAATTTATCAAACTCCTGGGCATCCGCACGCCCGGCACTGAGCAGGAAATTCAGTATCTTTCTGGCGGTAATCAGCAAAAAGTCCTGCTTTCCCGATGGCTTGCCACGGATCCACGCTTTCTTATTCTCGATGAACCCACCCGCGGGATCGACGTCGGCGCACACGCCGAAATTATCCGTCTGATTGAAAAACTTTGCGACGAAGGGTTGGCGTTATTGGTTATTTCATCTGAACTGGAAGAACTGTCGGGATATGCCGACCGTATCGTGGTGCTGCGCGACCGCCGTCATGTTGCTGAAATTGAGCAGGCCGAGATCTCTGTGCCAGCCATTATGAAAGCCATTGCGGCGCAATGAGGAGAGACTGATGAGCAACAGGAGTCTGCCAATGACGGGAAAGCCGAGCAAAGTAAGATGGGTATTTCCTAAAGGTGCCACGCAAATCGGCGCTTTCGTCGCAATATTGGTGATCGACAGCCTGGTGGCACCAGGCTTTTTTTCTATTCATATTCAGGATGGGCGCCTGTTTGGTAGCCTGGTCGATATCTTCAACCGCGGTGCACCTGTGGCCTTATTGGCACTCGGGATGACGCTGGTTATCGCCACAGGGGGGATCGATCTCTCCGTTGGTGCGGTGATGGCCATTGCCGGTGCAACGGCGGCGACCCTGACAGTTCAGGGATACCCTCTGGTGATAGTGTTACTCGTTTCTATCGGTGTTGGTGCAATCTGCGGCCTGTGGAATGGTTTTCTGGTCGCTGTTCTGCAAATTCAGCCCATTGTCGCTACGTTGATGCTCATGGTGGCCGGGCGCGGCATTGCACAGCTAATCACCGAAGGGCAAATCGTCACATTTGAACATAACGGTTTATCGCAGTTTGGCAGTGGCTCGCTGTTTTATCTTCCGATGCCGGTGATTATCGCAGTGGTGATGTTGGTTTTAGTCTGGGCGCTCACGCGAAAAACGGCGCTCGGGCTGTTTATTGAGTCTGTCGGCATCAATATCCGCTCTGCCTATAACGCCGGTGTGAATGCGCGCCTGGTGCTCATTTCTACCTACGTTATCTGCGGGATATGTGCGGCTGTCGCGGGTGTTATTGTCACGGCGGATATCCGCGGGGCTGATGCCAATAACGCGGGCTTATGGCTGGAGCTTGACGCGATTCTGGCGGTCGTTATCGGCGGCGGTTCACTGTTAGGCGGGCGTTTTAATCTCCTGCTTTCGGTTATCGGGGCACTGATTATTCAGGGGATGAATACCGGCATTCTGTTATCCGGCTTCAAACCAGAATTCAATCTTGTCCTGAAAGCGCTGGTTGTTCTGGCCGTACTGGTGGTGCAATCACCGCGCGTTTCCTTCAGTAACCTGTTCCGGAGGAAGGGATAATGCTTAAAAGAAATCTGCCCTTACTGATTACGATTGTGGTTTTTCTTGCCGGATATGCATACTGCTTTACGCAATTTCCCGGATTTGCATCGACGCGCGTCTTCTTCGATTTACTGACCGATAACGCCTTTCTCGGCATTGTGGCCGTGGGCATGACGTTTGTGATTCTTTCGGGCGGGATTGATCTGTCTGTCGGCTCTGTTATCGCGTTTACCGGAGTGTTGCTGGCAAAATTGATTGGCGATTACGGCGTCGCGCCGGGTTATGCATTTGTGATTGTCCTGCTGATGGGGGCGTTGTTTGGGGCGCTGATGGGCTGGATCATCGACACACTGAAACTCCCGGCTTTTATCATCACGCTGGCGGGGATGTTTTTCGTGCGCGGGATGAGCTTTATCGTCTCTGAGGAGTCTCTGCCGATTAATCATCCCGTTTATGATCTCCTCGCTAACTATGCATGGAAAATGCCGGGTGGCGGTCGTTTCACGCTGCTGGCTCTGGTGATGTTATTGGTCGTTTTTGGCGGCATCATCCTGGCTCACCGTACCCGTTTCGGTAATAACGTTTACGCCGTCGGCGGTAGCAATGTTTCTGCGGCGCTGATGGGAGTTCCCGTCAGGCGCACTACGATTTATATCTACATGCTGTCGAGCACGCTGGCGGTGTTATCGGGGATCATTTTCTCGCTTTACACCTCTGCCGGATATGCGCTGGCGGCCAGCGGCGTTGAGCTTGATGCGATTGCGTCCGTGGTCATTGGCGGCACACTCTTGAGCGGCGGCGTAGGAACGGTGCTGGGGAGTTTGTTCGGGGTCTTAATTCAGGGGCTTATCCAGACTTACATCACGTTTGATGGCACGCTCAGTTCGTGGTGGACGAAAATCGTTATGGGCGTTTTGCTGTTTATTTTTATCGGACTACAAAAAGGCATGGGCACCTTCTGGACTTCCAGAAGGGCGCGCCATCCGCGGCCAGAGCCGTCCTGAGTCAGGACGGCATCAGAAATTAGTGATCAGCGGTGTTTTGAGTAACTGACGGATCAGAACCTGCTGATCGCTGTTTTGCAGCCAGACGGCATACAACGGGCGGATCACCGGTGGAACATCTTCGTGCGCGGCCAACTGCGGGTATTCTTTTGCCCAATGCGCCGGAAGGAAAGCACAGCCGCCGGTATTTTCCAGTAACTGACGCGTCAGATGCGCAGACGTTGTGGTCAGCACGGGTTCCTGATCGCTGTTTTGCAGCTTCTCCTGCTGTGGAAAATCTGCTCCCCATTCCAGTTTTACATAAGGCGGGTGTTCCCCTCTGGCCGTTCTATGTGATGAAAAAAGTCGTAACGAGAAATTACCCAGGAGCTGGCTCGACAGCTCATCCATCTTCGGTGGTTCAGTGGTGATCAGTAAATCCAGTTGTCTTTCATGCAATTGTTTGACCAGTGACTGGCGCAATGCGATGCGTGCTTCCAGCCTCAATGTGTCACGTTGTGTGTAAAGTGACTGCATCCAGGGCGTCAGATAGGCTTCCCAAAGCGATGCCGTCGCGCCAATAGACAATTCTGTGTGCTGTAGCGAGCGCACAACCTCTTTTTTCGCCATCTGCCACGTAGACATCAGATTCTCTGCATAGGGCAGCAGACGCTCTCCTGCGGGCGTTAAACGGATATTATTACGATGCCGTGTGAATAAATTAGCGCCAAGTTGGGTTTCCAGTTGTCGGATACGAAAGCTGACAGCGGATTGCGTCAGATAAAGGGATTCCGCCGCCCGACCAAAGTGGCGAGTTCTACTGACCTCCAAAAAGGTTTTCAGTAATTCCGTGTCCAAAACTATCTCCAATAATTTTTGTCGTTAAGATTTAAATGTTTTGTTTTACACAATGTCAAGCCTAACTAATACTCCGCGCCATAACAGCACGACCATGAGAGAATTAGGAGCGTGTCAGATGGCGGAAAGCTTCACCACGACAAATCGTTTTTTTGATAATAAACATTACCCTCGCGGGTTCTCCCGGCATGGCGATTTCACCATTAAAGAAGCGCAAATGCTAGAACGTTACGGCTTTGCTTTTAACGAGCTGGATCTGGGAAAACGTGAGCCCGTTACCGATGAAGAAAAGCTGTTCCTGGAGGTTTGCCGCGGTACGCGCGAACCTGTGACAGATGCAGAAAAAGTGTGGAACAAATACATTGTCCGCACGCGTCGTCCGAAGAAATTCCACACGTTGTCCGGTGGTAAACCGCAGGCAGACGCTGTAGAAGACTACACGGAAAGTGATGACTAATGAAACGGGGCGATGCCCCGTTTTTTATGCCAGACTCTTATGCAATGTTAACAATAGCCTATCCATGCTGCGATAGCTCAGTGCCTCAGCAATATGTTTGCGCTCAATCGCTTCATTGCCCGCCAAATCAGCCAGCGTCCTTGCCACTTTCAAAATACGATGCCAGGCTCTGACCGACAGCCCCAGTTTATGCAGCACTTCCTCCAGAAATTCCGCATCTTCTTTGATTAATACACAATAGATTTCCACTTCACTGCTGCTCATATGGGCATTGATTTTACCTGCCCGTTTTAGCTGAACTTCCCGGGCGATGAGCACCCGCTCGCGTACTTGTGTGCTGCCTTCCCTGACGACGGGCGTATGATTTTGCTGGCTCAAAATCCCGGGTGGCAACAGCGGCACTTCAATTGATAAATCGAATCTGTCGAGGAAAGGGCCGGAAAGCCGGCTCAGATAGCGTAAGACCTGCTGTGGCGGCGTGCGGTTGTGGATGCCCTGATAGTGCCCGGTCGGGCTGGGATTCATCGCGGCAATCAGCTGTGCTCTTGCCGGATAGCGAACTTTTGCCCGTGCGCGTGAAATTGTGATTTCCCCGGATTCCATCGGCTGGCGCAATGCATCCAGCACCTGCCGCTGGAATTCAGGAAGCTCATCCAGAAATAATACGCCGTTGTGCGCCAGTGAGATTTCTCCCGGCCTGGGCAATGAACCGCCACCGACCAGCGCGCTCATTGATGTGCTGTGATGGGGGGCTCTGAAAGGCCGCACGCGGGAAAACGCACCGTCTTCCTCCGGGTTATAAACCAGGCTGGCGATGGCGGCGGTTTCCAGCTTTTCCTCATTGCTGAGCAATGGCAGTAAGCCCGGTAAACGGCTTGCCAGCATGGTTTTCCCTGTACCGGGTGGCCCAATCAACAATAAGTTATGACCACCGGCGGCCGCGACCTCCAGTGCGCGCTTTGACTGCTCCTGACCAATAATATCCGCGATGTCTGGCTGGGAGGTGTGTTCCGGCGCAACGGGCGGATATTCAATTTCCGGCAGGTTGTCCCCGCCCTGCAAAAAAGCGCAAACCTGCAGCAAATGCCCGGCAACCCGTGCCACACCGGGATCAAGCAGTGTCATTTCTGCCTGATTACTTTGCGGCAGAATCAGCGTCCGGCCTTCTTTTTGCGCCTCAAGTGCGGCAGGAATCGCACCATTGACGCTGCGTAACGCGCCAGAAAGCCCGAGCTCGCCCAAAAACTCATATTCCTCCAGTTTGTCGCCCTGAAGCTGCTCAGAGGCCACCAGAATCGCCAGGGCGATCGACAAATCGTATCGACCGCCTTCCTTGGGCAAATCAGCCGGGGCGAGGTTGACCGTGATGCGCTTTGCGGGAAAAGTGAACCCGCAGTTAATGATGGCACTTCGAACTCTGTCTCTGGCTTCTTTGACGGTCGTTTCGGGTAAACCGACCAGCGTCAGGGCCGGTAAGCCATTACTGATATGCACTTCAACGGAGACACCGGGAGCCTGAACACCCAGTGATGCGCGGGTATACACCACGGCTAATGACATGCTTCTTCCTTGGCTGTGAATTTTCCTGAAAGGCAGCATGCCGCAGTCGGTAACGATTTTGGGAAGAAGATCTGCCAAATGCGCAGCGTCACGTAAAAAGACTCGCGGGTTCATCAGGTTGCATTGCGGAAGTGCGTAGTGCGCCGCACTCGCGGTAATACTCATTAACAAATTGAGGTCTTCGGAAACAAATTAGCGGGCTAATTAAGTTGCTGTTTATACAGGCAGAGGTGTTTAATCTTTATGTATTTAACAATAAAGAAACAAATATCAATTATTGATTAACATCTCTCTGCCTCGCTGAGGATTTTCCGGAACAGTTCAGTGAGAGCACTGCCTACAGCTATTCCGGAATAGGGATAAACCCATGTTTGGTTGGACCTCCCGGCAGCGTAATGTTGCCATCGCCAGCTTTTTAAGCTGGACGCTCGATGCTTTCGATTTCTTCATTTTAGTCTTTCTTCTCAGTGATATAGCGACAGCCTTTCATGTCGATATCAAAGAAGTCACGCTGGCGATTTTGCTGACACTGGCGGTGCGGCCCATCGGCGCGCTGGTGTTCGGGCGGGCCGCGGAAAAATACGGGCGCAAACCGGTGCTGATGGTGAATATTGCCTGCTTTTCCGTTTTTGAACTCTGCACGGCCGCTGCGCCGTCCCTGACCGTTTTCCTTATCCTGCGCGTGATTTATGGTGTGGCGATGGGCGGCGTGTGGGGCGTGGCTTCTTCACTGGCGATGGAAACTATTCCTGACCGTTCGCGCGGCATGATGTCCGGTATTTTTCAAGCCGGTTATCCGTTCGGATATCTGCTGGCTGCGGTGGTTTACGGGCTGTTTTCGGAGATGGTTGGCTGGCGCGGAATGTTTGTCATCGGTGCGGTGCCGATCTTCCTGCTGCCTTTCATCTGGTTCAAGGTGCAGGAATCGCCGGTCTGGCTTGCCGCCCGTGAACGCAAGGAAAGCACTGCGCTGTTGCCGGTGCTCAAATCACACTGGAAACTTTGTGTTTATCTGGTTGTTCTGATGGCGGCCTTCAATTTCTTCAGCCACGGAACGCAGGATCTCTACCCGTCATTCCTGAAAGTTCAGCACGGTTTTGATGCACATACGGTCAGTTTGATTGCTATCGGTTACACCATTGCGTCAATCATTGGCGGTATCTTCTTCGGTACGCTTTCAGAGAAGATTGGTCGTAAAAAAGCCATTATTATCGCGGCTTTACTGTCATTACCGGTGATCCCGCTGTGGGCATTTTCCAGCGGAACCTGGACCATCGGTCTTGGCGCTTTCCTGATGCAGTTTATGGTGCAGGGCGCATGGGGCGTTGTGCCGTCTTATCTCACTGAGCTGGTGCCTGCGAACACCCGCGCCGTATTGCCCGGATTTGTTTATCAGCTCGGGAATTTGCTGGCGTCGGTCAATGCGACATTGCAGGCAGGCATTGCCGAAAGTCACGGACATAACTACGGGCTGGCGATGGCGATTGTCGCCGGGACGGTGGCGATCGTGATTTCTGTACTGGTTGCATTCGGGCGGGATACACGCGGAAAAGCGATAACGGGAGCAATAAATAATCAGAGAACAGATCAGCCTGCTAAGGTTTGATTTTTCAGATTATTTTTGCCGGATTGTGCAGCGCGTCGCAAATAATAACGCAAGAAAAGTGTTGTCATTAAATGCATTACTGTGATAACTCTGTAGGCAATCGTTCGCAAGATGAATTATAGAAACCAAAAAATGAAAGCCCTTCTCCTCGTAGTTAGCCTAGTCGTGATTAGCGTGGTGGTGATTATTATCCCACCGTGCGGGGCTGCACTTGGACGAAGAAAGGCTTATTAAACAAGCCTGAACCTGAAAAGAAACCCCGCACCGAAAGGTCCGGGGTTTTTTTTTGGGTCAGGTATTTCAGAGAACAGTGAAGCGGGGTCGGAAAATGAGCAACAGCATAATATTCTGCACTTGTCGCAAAAAGGCAGGAGAATAAAGATGAACGGAGCACAGTGGGTAGTACAAGCGTTGCGTGCGCAGGGTGTAAATACAGTATTTGGTTATCCTGGCGGGGCAATCATGCCGGTATACGATGCACTGTATGACGGCGGCGTGGAACACCTGTTGTGCCGGCATGAGCAAGGTGCCGCAATGGCCGCTATCGGCTATGCCCGTTCTACCGGAAAAGTCGGCGTTTGTATCGCCACTTCCGGGCCTGGTGCCACCAACCTGATCACCGGTCTGGCTGATGCGCTGCTCGATTCCGTTCCGCTGGTGGCTATCACCGGTCAGGTCGGTTCCGCGTTTATCGGCACCGACGCCTTCCAGGAAATCGACGTTTTAGGATTATCTCTGGCCTGTACCAAACACAGCTTCCTGGTGGAATCTCTGGAAGCGCTGCCGGAAATCATGGCTGAAGCGTTTGTTATCGCCAGCTCAGGGCGTCCGGGCCCGGTTCTGATCGACATCCCGAAAGATATCCAGTTAGCGGTTGGCGAATTACCGCCGCATCTGGTCGCGGTCGAAGAAACTTTCCCGCATCCGGCTGCTGAACTGAAACAAGCCAGCGCGATGATTGCCGCAGCGCAAAAACCGATGCTGTACGTGGGCGGCGGTGTGGGCATCGCACAGGCGGTTCCGGCGTTACGTCAATTTATCTCGGCGACCGGTATTCCTGCTGTTGCCACGCTGAAAGGCCTGGGCGCGCCGGATGCCAGCGACCCGTGTTATCTGGGAATGCTGGGGATGCACGGCACGAAAGCGGCGAATCTGGCCGTTCAGTCCTGTGATTTACTGATTGCCGTCGGGGCGCGTTTTGATGACCGCGTGACCGGCAAACTGAATACCTTCGCGCCGAATGCCGCCGTTATCCACATGGACATCGACCCGGCTGAGCTGAACAAACTGCGTCAGGCGCACGTTGCGTTGCAGGGTGATCTGAATGCGCTGTTACCGGCGCTGCAACAGCCGCTGAACATCAATGCCTGGCGCGATGAAGTGATGACCCTGAAAGCGCAGGGCGAATGGCGTTACGACCATCCGGGCGAAGCCATTTATGCACCGCTGTTGCTGAAACAAATCTCCGATCGCAAATCTGCCAATACCGTTGTTACCACCGATGTCGGCCAGCACCAGATGTGGACCGCGCAGCACATGCAGTTCACCCGCCCGGAAAACTTCATCACATCCAGTGGTCTGGGCACGATGGGCTTCGGCGTTCCTGCTGCCGTTGGCGCACAGGTTGCGCGTCCGGATGACATGGTGATCTGCGTTTCGGGTGACGGTTCTTTCATGATGAACGTTCAGGAACTGGGCACCATCAAGCGAAAACAGCTGCCCGTTAAAATCCTGCTGCTGGATAACCAGCGGTTAGGGATGGTCCGGCAGTGGCAGGAATTGTTCTTCGACGGACGCTTTAGTGAAACCAACCTCTCTGATAACCCCGATTTTGTGACGCTGGCCAGCGCATTCAATATCCCCGGCCAGCGCATCCACCGTAAAGACCAAGTCGATGCCGCTCTGGACGCGTTCTTCAATAGCGAAGGCCCGTATTTGCTCCAGGTTTCCATCGACGAAAACGAGAATGTCTGGCCACTGGTTCCACCGGGCGCAGGCAACGAAACCATGTTGGAGAAAATGTCATGATGCAGCATAACGTCTCAATCCAGGCCCGTTTCCGCCCCGAAATGTTAGAACGCGTATTACGCGTTGTTCGCCACCGTGGTTTTCAGGTGTGCGCAATGAACATGACCCCGATGGTCAATGCGGAAAATATAAATATCGAATTGACCGTTGCCAGCCAGCGGCCGGTAGATTTACTGTCTTCACAGTTAAGCAAACTTATGGATGTCGCCTGTGTCGAGATCCAGCAACATACATCACAACAAATACGCGCGAACGCGTGAGTAAAGGAACGAGAGAATGACGAAGAAAGCTGATTACATTTGGTTCAATGGCGAGATGGTTCCGTGGGCAGAAGCGAAAGTACACGTAATGTCCCATGCACTGCATTACGGCACCTCCGTATTCGAAGGCGTGCGTTGCTACGACTCCCACAAAGGCCCTGTCGTATTCCGTCACCGTGAACACATGCAGCGTCTGCGCGATTCCGCAAAAATCTACCGTATGCCGGTTTCCCAAAGCGTTGATGAACTGATGGAAGCCTGTCGCGAAACCCTGCGCAAAAACAATCTGGTCAGCGCGTATATTCGTCCGCTGGTCTTCGTTGGCGATGTGGGTATGGGCGTAAACCCGCCGGATGGCTACAAAACTGACGTGATCATTGCCGCTTTCCCTTGGGGCGCTTATCTGGGCGAAGAAGCGCTCGAGCAGGGGATCGACGCAATGGTTTCTTCATGGAACCGTGTAGCAGCTAACACTATCCCGACCGCGGCGAAAGCCGGGGGTAACTACCTGTCTTCTCTGCTGGTGGGCAGCGAAGCACGCCGCCACGGCTATCAGGAAGGTATCGCGCTGGACGTTCACGGTTACGTCTCTGAAGGTGCAGGCGAAAACCTGTTCGAAGTGAAAGACGGTATTCTGTTTACGCCGCCGTTCACTTCTTCTGCGCTACCGGGCATCACCCGTGACGCGATTATTAAACTGGCGAAAGACATGGGCCTGGAAGTTCGCGAGCAGGTTCTTTCCCGCGAATCTCTGTATCTGGCTGACGAAGTCTTCATGTCCGGTACTGCCGCAGAAATCACGCCAGTTCGCAGCGTTGACGGCATTCAGGTCGGCATCGGCAAACGTGGTCCGGTCACCAAACAAATTCAGGATGCGTTCTTCGGTCTGTTCACCGGTAAAACCGAAGACAAATGGGGTTGGCTGGATCCAATCAACCCGCAGTAATCTTACCCGTCATCCTTCAGGCCGCCTCCGCGTTGGCTGCCTTTATTCACCCCGGTCACTTACCTGAGTAAGCTCCCGGGGATTCATTCAGTTGCCGCCTTGATGCAGCCTGAATGATTTAGGGTATAGAAGAAATTCAGCGGGCGACGGTTGCGCCGTCCGCTAAACAGAAATGATTTGGAGTGAATAGAGCATGCCTAAGTACCGTTCCCACACCACGACTCATGGCCGCAACATGGCTGGCGCCCGCGCTTTATGGCGTGCCACCGGCATGACCGACGATGATTTCGGTAAGCCCATTATTGCCGTTGTGAACTCCTTTACCCAGTTCGTTCCGGGCCACGTGCATTTGCGTGATCTGGGTAAACTGGTTGCCGAGCAAATCGAAGCTTCCGGCGGCGTTGCCAAAGAGTTCAACACCATTGCCGTGGATGACGGGATCGCCATGGGGCATGGCGGCATGCTGTATTCGCTCCCTTCACGCGAGCTGATTGCAGACTCCGTGGAATACATGGTGAACGCGCACTGCGCCGACGCCATGGTGTGTATTTCCAACTGCGACAAAATCACCCCGGGGATGTTAATGGCGTCCCTGCGCCTGAACATTCCGGTGATCTTCGTTTCCGGCGGCCCGATGGAAGCCGGTAAAACCAAGCTGTCCGACAAAATCATCAAACTCGATCTGGTCGATGCGATGATTCAGGGCGCAAACCCGAACGTCAGCGACGCCGACAGCGAACAAATCGAACGTTCTGCCTGCCCGACGTGCGGTTCCTGTTCCGGGATGTTTACCGCCAACTCCATGAACTGTCTGACCGAAGCGCTGGGCCTGTCTCAGCCTGGCAACGGTTCATTACTCGCGACTCATGCTGATCGTAAAGACCTGTTCCTGAACGCCGGTCGTCGCATCGTTGAACTGACCAAACGTTATTACGAGCAGGACGATGAAAGCGCATTGCCGCGCAGCATCGCCAGCAAAGCCGCATTCGAAAATGCCATGACGCTGGATATCGCCATGGGCGGTTCCACTAACACCGTTCTCCACCTTCTGGCTGCCGCGCAGGAAGGCGGAATTGATTTCGATATGACCGACATCGACCGTCTGTCACGCAAGGTTCCGCATCTGTGTAAAGTTGCGCCGAGCACCCAGAAATATCACATGGAAGACGTTCACCGTGCCGGTGGCGTACTGGCGATTCTGGGCGAACTGGATCGCGCGAATCTGCTGAACCGCGATGTGAAAAACATCCTGAACCTGAACCTGAGCCAGACGCTGGATAAATACGACATCATGCTGACTCAGGATGAAGCCGTGAAAAAAATGTTCCGCGCAGGCCCGGCGGGTATCCGTACCACGCAGGCTTTCTCACAGGATTGCCGCTGGGATACGCTCGATGATGACCGCGCCGACGGTTGTATCCGTTCACTGGAGAACGCCTTCAGCAAAGACGGCGGCCTGGCCGTGCTTTACGGCAACATCGCCGAAGCGGGCAGCATCGTTAAAACCGCCGGTGTGGATAAATCCAACCTGGTGTTCCGTGGCCCGGCCAAAGTATACGAAAGCCAGGATGACGCAGTCGCTGCGATCCTCGGTGGCAAAGTGGTTTCCGGTGATGTCGTGGTGATCCGCTACGAAGGGCCAAAAGGCGGGCCGGGCATGCAGGAAATGCTGTATCCGACCACTTACCTGAAATCCATGGGACTGGGCAAAGAGTGTGCATTGATCACCGATGGCCGTTTCTCCGGCGGGACTTCAGGTCTGTCTATCGGCCACGTTTCTCCGGAAGCGGGCAGCGGCGGTCTGATTGCGCTGGTGGACGATGGCGACATGATCGACATCGACATCCCTAACCGCAGCATGGTGCTCGACGTTCCTGCGGCCGAACTGGCAGCCCGTCACGAAGCCGAACTGGCGCGCGGCGACAAAGCCTGGACGCCGAAAAACCGTGAACGTGTGGTGTCTTATGCGCTGCGTGCTTACGCAATGCTGGCGACCAGTGCTGACAAAGGCGCTGTTCGCGACAAGTCTAAGCTGGGAGGCTAAGGGCCATGGCGGTATCACAACCTCTACCCGACCAGCCGTGCGGCGCAGAATATCTGCGTGCCGTGCTGCGTGCGCCGGTTTATGAAGTCGCACAGGTTACGCCTTTGCAGGTCATGGAAAAGATCTCTTCCCGGTTAGGTAACACCGTTCTGGTGAAGAGGGAAGACCGCCAGGCTGTTCACAGTTTTAAACTGCGCGGCGCGTATTCCATGATTGCCAGCCTGACGGAAGAACAGGCGGCGCGCGGCGTGATCACGGCTTCTGCCGGAAATCACGCGCAGGGCGTCGCGTTGTCGGCGACCAAAAAAGGCATTAAATCTCTGATTGTTATGCCGGTTGCTACGGCGGATATCAAAGTTGATGCAGTGCGTAATTTCGGCGGCGAAGTCCTGCTGTTTGGCGCGAATTTCGACGAAGCCAAAGGCAAAGCTATCGAGCTTTCACAAAAGCAGGGCATGACCTTTGTGCCGCCGTTTGATCATCCGGCGGTGATCGCCGGACAAGGCACACTGGCGATGGAGTTGCTGCAACAGGATGCGCATCTTGATCGCGTATTCGTGCCGGTCGGCGGTGGCGGTCTGGCCGCCGGCGTCGCGGTGTTAATCAAACAACTAATGCCGCAAATCAAAGTGATTGGGGTCGAAGCCGAAGATTCAGCCTGCCTGCGGGCGGCGCTGGATGCCGGTGAACCGGTTGATCTGGCGCGTGTCGGGCTGTTCGCTGAAGGCGTGGCCGTGAAGCGTATCGGTAACGAAACCTTCCGTCTGTGCCGTGAATATCTTGATGACGTGATCACCGTCGACAGCGATTCCATCTGCGCGGCGGTAAAAGATTTGTTCGAAGATGTCCGCGCTATCGCCGAGCCTTCCGGGGCGCTGGCGCTGGCAGGTATGAAGAAATACGTGCAGCAGCACAACATTCAGGGCGAGCGTCTGGCGCATATTCTTTCCGGCGCGAACGTGAATTTCCACGGTCTGCGCTATGTGTCTGAGCGCTGCGAGCTGGGTGAACAACGCGAAGCCCTGCTGGCGGTAACCATTCCTGAACGCAAAGGCAGCTTCCTGAAATTCTGCCAGTTGCTCGGTGGCCGTTCAGTCACGGAATTTAACTACCGTTACGCCGACGCTGACAACGCCTGCATTTTCGTGGGTGTACGTCTGACACGGGGTCACGCAGAACGGCAGGAAATCATCGCCGAGCTGAATCACGACGGTTATCAGGTGGTTGATTTATCTGATGATGAAATGGCGAAACTGCATGTGCGCTACATGGTGGGCGGGCGTCCAACCAAGCCTCTGCGCGAGCGGCTTTACAGCTTCGAGTTCCCGGAATCACCGGGCGCGTTGCTGAAATTCCTGCATACGCTGGGCACGCACTGGAATATTTCACTGTTCCATTATCGCAGCCACGGCACCGATTTCGGTCGTGTACTGGCCGCGTTTGAGCTGAACGAAGAAGAGCCGGAGTTCGAGAAGAACCTGACGGCGCTGGGCTATGACTGTCATAACGAAAGTGATAATCCTGCGTTCCGCTTCTTCCTGGCGGGCTAAAAACCGAAGGGCCCGAACGGGCCCTTTTTCTTTGCCATTATTTTGTCGCGAACGCAGGTTATAACAATTGCCAGAACGCCTCGATCAGCGGTTCGTTCAGGCGTTTTTTCTGCACGCAGACGCCCAGTTCCAGTGGCGCGCCGAGCGTGACGTTATCCAGAATGGAAATACGGTTGCGCACCGGTTCCGGGCTGTTATCGACAACGACCGACGGAATGAGCGCGATGCCGCAACCGAGCGCGACCATTGACACAATCGCTTCGTGGCCGGACACCGTGGCGTAAATCAGCGGATTGCTCAGGCGGTTTCGTTTGAACCAGATGTCGATACGTTTTCGCGCCGGGCCGTGTTCAGGAAGAATAAACGGAATTTGTGACCAGTCGGGATGCGGCACGCTGACTTGCGTTCGCACCGCGCCCGGCAGAGACGGGGAAATCAGGATCATCGGAATTTCGCCGATCTGCGTGAAATCCACGCTGCCCGGCAGGCTTTCCGGGCGGCCTGCAATCCCCAGGTCCGCTTCGGTGGACTGAACTTTTTCGACCGCGTCGGCGGCGTCGCCGGTGGTCAGTTTGATTTCTACCAGCGGATGTTGCGCGCGGAAGCGGTCAAGAATAGGGGGCAGGTGGCTGTACGCAGCGGTGACCGAGCAGAATAAATGCAGCTCGCCACTGAGCGTCGGGCCATGCTGATCCAGCCCGCTGCGCAGTTGCTGGTAACTCAGCAGCGTTTGCTGGGCAAAAGTTTTGAGTTGTTCACCCGCGCTGGTCAGTTGCACGGTGCGGTTGTCACGCTGAAATAACGGCTGGCCGAGTTCTTCTTCCAGCCGCTGGATCTGGCGCGACAGCGTTGACGGGCTGACATGCATCGCCTTCGACGAACGGCCAAAATGGCGGCTTTCCGCCAGATGTAAGAACAGTTTCAGATCACGCAAATCCATAAAGAAGTCCCGGCTTTTTAGTTACGCAAAGGTCAAACGAAGTATATTGCAGTTTCTGCAACATCATCTTCGTAATATATCAATTTAAGCAATGTGTCGCATGACATATAGTGAATTCACGGCGTTCACCGGCTCACCGGTGAAACAAAAAATAACAGCACTTACCTCGATAGAACGGAGCAAGACATGGCTAACTATTTCAACACACTGAACCTGCGTCAGCAGCTGGCACAACTGGGCAAATGCCGCTTCATGGGTCGCGATGAATTCGCGGACGAAGCCAGCTACCTCAAAGGTAAAAAAGTGGTGATTGTAGGCTGTGGCGCACAGGGCCTGAACCAGGGTCTGAACATGCGTGATTCCGGTCTGGATGTTTCCTACACCCTGCGTGCAGAAGCGATAGCTGAGAAGCGTGCTTCATGGCGTAAAGCGACCGAAAACGGCTTCAAAGTCGGCACCTACGAAGAACTGATCCCACAGGCTGACCTGGTGGTTAACCTGACGCCAGACAAACAGCACAGCGCTGTGGTTAAAGCGGTTCAGCCTCTGATGAAAGATGGCGCAACGCTGGGTTACTCACACGGCTTCAACATCGTTGAAGTGGGCGAGCAAATCCGTAAAGACATCACCGTCGTGATGGTTGCTCCAAAATGTCCGGGTACTGAAGTTCGCGAAGAATACAAACGTGGTTTCGGTGTTCCGACGCTGATCGCCGTTCACCCGGAAAACGACCCGAAAGGCGAAGGCATGGCGATTGCTAAAGCCTGGGCAGCAGCAACGGGTGGCCACCGTGCCGGTGTTCTGCAATCTTCTTTCGTTGCAGAAGTAAAATCTGACCTGATGGGCGAGCAGACTATCCTGTGCGGTATGTTGCAGGCCGGTTCCCTGCTGTGCTTCGACAAACTGGTTGCTGACGGCGTAGACGAAGCGTACGCAGAAAAACTGCTGCAATTCGGCTGGGAAACCATCACCGAAGCACTGAAACAAGGCGGCATCACGCTGATGATGGATCGTCTGTCCAACCCGGCGAAACTGCGTGCTTACGCACTTTCTGAACAACTGAAAGAGATCATGGCGCCGCTGTTCCAGAAACACATGGACGACATCATCTCCGGCGAATTCTCCAGCGGTATGATGGCTGACTGGGCGAACGACGACAAAAACCTGCTGACCTGGCGTGAAGAAACGGGCGCAACCGCGTTCGAAAACGCACCACAGTTCGACGGTAAAATTTCTGAGCAGGAATACTTCGACCACGGTGTTGTGATGATTGCGATGGTGAAGGCGGGCGTTGAACTGGCCTTCGAAACCATGGTGGCTTCCGGCATTATTGAAGAATCTGCTTACTACGAATCACTGCACGAGCTGCCGTTGATCGCCAACACCGTTGCGCGTAAGCGTCTGTATGAAATGAACGTGGTTATCTCTGATACCGCAGAATACGGTAACTACCTGTTTGCTAACGCAGCAGTACCGTTACTGAAAGAATTCATGACCACCCTGCAGGCGGGTGATTTGGGTAAATCGGTTGCAGAAACTCAGGTTGATAACGCGCAGCTGCGTGACGTTAACGAAGCTATCCGCAACCATCCAATCGAGTCAATCGGCCGCACTTTACGTGGTTATATGACTGATATGAAACGCATCGCAGTAGCGAGCTGATACCCTTCTGACTCGAATTCTTCAGGTTTTTCGGAAGATAAATAAAAAGGGCACTGCATGAAAATGCGGTGCCCTTTCTTTTTACTGCGCCGGAACGGTAACTCAGTTGCGGTACAGGATCTTAATGATGTGGTAGCCGAACTGGGTGTGCAGCGGGCCTTGTGGTTCGATCAGCGGCGCAGAGAAAACCACTTTATCGAAAGCTGGCACCATTGCGCCTTGCTTAAATTCACCTAAATGGCCGCCTTTTTTGCCTGACGGGCAGGTAGAGTGTTTTTTAGCCAGTTTTTCGAAATCGCCACCGTTCTTCAGCTGTTCCAGAAGATCGAGTGCCTGTGCTTCTTCCTTAACAAGGATATGCATTGCTGCAGCAGTTTTTGCCATGATTGAGACCTTTTTTGCGAGAGTGTTTCCAGGGGCGTAATGTAACATCTGCAACGCCGCATGTGGACTCCGGCCTGCATTCCAGACATCACAAATTGCACCGTAAAGGCTGTCAATCTCAGGCGGCGTTTCTGCTACAATCGCCGTCCTTGTCCATCAGGTGAGCAAAAATACGCCATGCGATTAAACCCCAGCCAACAACATGCCGTCGAATTCGTCACCGGACCCTGCCTGGTTCTGGCGGGGGCTGGCTCCGGCAAAACCAGGGTGATTACCAATAAAATCGCACACCTGATCCGTGAGTGCGGCTATCAGGCCCGTCACATTGCGGCTGTAACCTTCACCAATAAAGCGGCGCGCGAGATGAAAGAGCGTGTGGCGCAAACCCTTGGGCGTAAAGAATCTCGCGGCTTGCTGATCGCGACTTTCCACACGCTGGGGCTGGAAATCATCAAACGCGAATTTGCCGCGCTGGGCATGAAATCCAATTTCTCCCTGTTCGACGATCAGGACCAGCTGGCGCTGCTCAAAGAGCTGAGCGAGAAGTGGCTGGAAAACGACAAAACGCTGTTGCAACAGCTGATCTCGACGATCTCAAACTGGAAGAACGATCTGGTTGATCCGTCCCATGCGGCGGGCCTTGCGCGATCGGAGCGCGATCAGATCTTCGCGCACTGCTACGGGCTTTATCATGACCATATGCGCGCCTGTAATATCCTCGATTTCGATGACCTGATCCTGCTGCCGACGCTGCTGTTGCAGAAGAATGAAGAAGTGCGCGAGCGCTGGCAGAATAAACTGCGCTACCTGCTGGTCGATGAATATCAGGACACCAACACCAGTCAGTACATGATGGTGAAACTGCTTGTTGGCAACCGCGCACGTTTTACCGTAGTTGGCGACGACGATCAGTCTATTTACTCCTGGCGCGGTGCGCGGCCGCAAAACCTGGTGCTGCTGAAAGAAGATTTCCCGCAGTTGCAGGTCGTTAAGCTTGAACAGAACTACCGTTCCTCGCAGCGCATTCTGAAAGCGGCCAACATCCTGATCGCCAACAACCCGCATGTGTTCGAGAAGCGGCTTTTCTCGGAGCTGGGTTACGGTGAAACGCTGAAAGTAGTGACCGCCAACAATGAAGATCACGAAGCCGAGCGCGTGGTTGGCGAGCTGATTGCGCATCACTTTATCAACAAGACCGGCTATGGCGATTACGCGATTTTGTATCGCGGTAACCACCAGTCGCGCCTGTTTGAAAAAATGCTGATGCAGAACCGCATTCCGTACCGCATTTCCGGCGGCACGTCGTTCTTCTCGCGGCCTGAAATTAAAGATTTGCTGGCCTATCTGCGCGTCCTGACTAACCCTGACGACGACAGCGCATTCCTGCGTATTGTGAATACGCCGCGTCGTGAAATCGGTGCCGCGACGCTGCAAAAGCTCGGCGAGTGGGCAAATCAGCGCAATAAAGGTTTGTTTAAAGCCAGTTTCGATATGGGGCTCAGTCAGTATCTGACCGGGCGCGGCCTGGAATCACTGCAACGATTCACGCACTGGATGGGCACGATTTCTGAGCTGGCCGAACGCGAACCGGTCGCGGCGGTACGGGATCTGATCCACGGCATTGATTACGAAAGCTGGTTGTTCGAAACCTCGCCGAGCCCGAAAGCGGCAGAAATGCGCATGAAAAACGTCAATCAGCTTTTCAGCTGGATGACCGAAATGCTCGAGGGCACCGATCTGGATGAGCCGATGACGCTCACGCAGGTCGTCACACGTTTTACGCTGCGCGACATGATGGAACGCGGTGAAAACGACGAAGAGCTGGATCAGGTTCAGCTGATGACGCTGCACGCCTCGAAAGGGCTGGAATTCCCGTATGTGTTTCTGGTCGGTATGGAAGAAGGATTGTTGCCGCACCAGAGCAGCATCGATGAAGACAATGTTGATGAAGAGCGCCGTCTGGCGTATGTAGGCATTACCCGCGCCCAAAAAGAGCTGACGTTTACGCTTTGTCGCGAACGTCGCCAGTACGGGGAATTAATTCGTCCGGAACCCAGCCGCTTCCTGATGGAACTGCCTCAGGATGATTTAGCCTGGGAAAGTGAACGTAAAGTGGTCAGTGCGCAGGAGCGGATGGTGAAAGGGCAAAGCCATCTGGAGAAAATCCGTGAGCAGCTGGCGAAAGCCAAAGGCGGAAACTGACAGGCAAAGAAAAGGCAGGGGATAAGCCCTGCCTCATTCGGTGCGTGTTTTTACGAAAAAATCAGAGCTGTTCTTCGACGAACAGCGGCCAGTGGACATAACTTTGCCAGTGGCTTTCCTGCTCCAGCTCTTCTGCCCGCAGCGGATGCTGAGCCAGCCAGCCCTGCGGCACAATCACATTCAGTTCATCGTCATTTGCCCGTAAACGTACGGCGGGCAATGTGTCGTCACGGCGGCGGCTGGCAAAGATAATGGCAAGCCGGAGAATGCGACAAAGACGTTGTGCCTGACGTGGTGGCACGGCGTTTTGCTCATTGAGCAACGGTAAATCGAGCGTTCCGTTCTGGTTCTGCAACAGCGTCGCCAGCAGTTTTTTCTGCGCCGGCGTAAAGCCCGGTAAGTCTAAATGGCGAATCAGATAGGCGGCGTGCTGCGGCGCTTTTTTAAAATCAACGCTCAGCCCGATTTCGTGGATCAGGCAGGCACTGTTAAGCAACTCACGGGCACGTGCATCGAGCTTCCATTCCTGCGCCACCTGTAGTGAAAAGTTCTCTGCAAGCTGTGCCACACGCTGTGCCTGCTCATTATCAAGCAGATAGCGGCGTTGCAGATTCCGCAACGTGCGCTGGCGAATATCCTGCTCAATCGGCAGATGTAGCATGCCGTAAACCAGACCTTCACGCAGTGCGCCACCGGCCAGCGTCATGGTTTCGATATTCAGGGTTTTGAAAATGGCGATGAGAATCGACAGACCACTTGGGAAAACCAGCGCACGTTCAAGCGTCAGGCCTTCAATTTCCAGCTCTTCCAGTTTACCGCACTGAATCGCACGCTGTTTGAGCTGTTGAAGTTTCGGCAGCGTAATGCGCTCATCCATGCCCTGAGCGACCATGATTTCCTGCAGAGCCTGAACGGTGCCGGAAGCACCGACACAAATTTGCCAGCCATTGGCGATCAGCTGAGGAGCAACCGGAAGGATCATGTCGATCGCGGCCTGTTCGGCCTGATCGAAGTTTTCTTTTGCCAGATTACGGTCGGTAAAATAGCGCTCCAGCCAGGTCACGCAGCCCATAGAAAGGCTGAACAGCGTGGTGGCCTGTGCGCCGGTGCCAGTGACCAGTTCTGTACTGCCGCCGCCAATATCGACGACCAGACGTTTATCCGGACCGCCCGTGGTATGGGCAACGCCGTGATAAATCAGACGGGCTTCTTCTTCACCGGCAATGACCTGAATCGGACAACCGAGGATTTCCTGAGCTTTACCCAAAAATTCGTCGGCATTGCTGGCAAGCCGCAGCGTTGCGGTGGCAACGACGCGGATTTGTTCGCGGGGAATATCCTGCAATCTTTCGGAAAACAGCTTCAGGCATTGCCAGCCACGTTGCATGGCTTCCTGAGAAAGCAGGTTTTGCTTATCCAGACCGGCAGCCAGACGCACTTTGCGCTTAATTCTGGCGAGGGTCTGGATACTGCCTGCCACCTCACGAACAACCAGCATGTGAAAGCTGTTAGAGCCCAGATCAATTGCTGCATACAGTGAGGTGGAGCTTAGCATAGGTTATCAGCCCGGACGTTTACGGTTGCTACGTGGTGCACTGCTGCGGCGTGAAGACGAGTTGCTGTTACGACGCGGACCGTTACCGGTACGAGAGCGAGCCAGACGTTTCGGCGCAGGTAAATCAGTTAACAGCGCTTCGCTGCTGTATTTGCTGACAGGGATGCTGTGACCGGTGTAGGTTTCGATTGCCGTCAGGTTCAGCGCGTACTCTTCACAAGCCAGGCTGATGGAATGACCGCTCAGACCCGCCCGGCCGGTACGGCCAATACGGTGAACGTAGTCTTCACAGTCGTCAGGCAGGTCATAGTTAAAGACGTGCGTAACGGCTGGAATGTGCAAACCACGGGCAGCAACGTCAGTCGCAACCAGAATATCCAGCGTGCCTTTGGTGAAGTCTTCCAGAACGCGCAGGCGTTTTTTCTGCGGGACATCGCCGGTCAGTAAACCTACGCGATGGCCGTCGGCTGCCAGATGGCCCCAGACGTCTTCACAGCGGTGTTTAGTGTTAGCAAAAATGATGCAACGGTCTGGCCATTCTTCTTCAATAAGCGTCTGTAACAGGCGCATTTTCTCTTCATTTGAAGGGTAGAAAAGTTCTTCTTTAATGCGGTGACCCGTTTTTTGCTCCGGTTCGATCTCAATCGACTCGGCATTATTCATGTTTTCGAACGCCAGTTCTTTCACACGATAGGAAAGGGTTGCTGAGAACAGCATGTTGAGGCGTTGAGTCGCAGGTGGCATCCGGCGGAAGATCCAGCGGATGTCTTTGATGAAGCCCAGATCGAACATGCGGTCTGCTTCATCCAGTACCACCACCTGAATCGCGCCCAGGTCGATGTGGTTCTGTTTGGTGTAATCGATTAAACGGCCGGTGGTTCCAATCAGGATATCCACGCCGCTTTCCAGCACTTTAAGCTGTTTGTCGTAACCGTCGCCGCCGTAAGCCAGGCCTAATTTCAGCCCGGTAGATTCAGATAAAGCTTCGGCGTCGGAGTGGATCTGCACCGCGAGTTCACGCGTTGGTGCCATGATCAAGGCACGTGGCTGGTTAGTCTGACGACCTTCCGCAGCAGGGTGAGAAAGCAGATAATGGAAAGTAGACGCCAGAAAAGCCAGCGTCTTGCCGGTACCGGTTTGCGCCTGACCTGCAACATCACGCCCAGCGAGCGTGATCGGCAATGCCAATGCCTGAATAGGCGTACAGTAATGGAACCCTTTCTTTTCAAGGGCTTCTACTGCCAGCGGGTGCAGGGCGAAGTCGGAAAACTTCTGTTCGGTCAAGTGTGTTTTGCTCATAGTGTGGTAGAATATCAGCTAACTATTGCTTTACGAAAGCGTATCCGGTGAAATAAAGTCAACCTACTGTTGGTTAATGCTACATCAACAAGGTAAAGATAATCCTTTGGAGTAGAACATGAGCGATAAAATTATTCACCTGACCGATGACAGTTTCGACAACGACGTATTGAAAGCCGAAGGGCTGGTGCTGGTCGATTTCTGGGCAGAGTGGTGTGGTCCTTGTAAAATGATCGCTCCGATTCTGGATGAAATTGCCGCTGAGTTCGACGGCAAGCTGACCATCGCGAAACTGAATATCGATGAAAACCCAGGTACTGCACCTAAATACGGCATCCGTGGTATTCCTACCCTGCTGTTATTTAAAGGCGGCGAAGTCGCAGCAACTAAAGTTGGCGCACTGTCGAAAGGTCAGCTGAAAGAGTTTTTAACAGCTAATCTGTAATCGGTCGGGATGACCAAAGCCAGGTGTTTAGCGGGCTGACGTGTTTTTCACATTGTCCGCTAGACGCCTGTCAAGAAGCATGCTAAGTTTACTCTTACTGCAAATAGAGCTTACCTGTAGTTTGATTCTTACGTTTTACTCTGTTGTGTCAAAAACATCTGCCTATATAGTTTCTTTGAATAATAATTAAATTGAACTGGCGCTGTGCTTGACCATCTAACGGTTTTAGCAAAATCGGCTTTAAGACACCTTCAATATCATTGCCCCTCTAGAATATCGCCCGCGAGCGACTGCCTGCGGCTGGATTTCAAAGCTGTGATTTGAAGTGTCATACAATAAACAGGCATGGATGACCCTGCCATACCCATTCACGACAGATGTTCGAGACATACCCCGAGTTTAAGAACCCACCATTATGAATCTTACCGAATTAAAGAATACGCCGGTCTCTGACCTGATTGCACTCGGCGAAAATATGGGGCTGGAAAACCAGGCCCGCATGCGTAAGCAAGACATTATCTTTTCAATATTGAAGCAGCATGCGAAAAGCGGAGAAGACATCTTCGGTGATGGCGTGCTGGAGATATTGCAGGATGGATTTGGTTTCCTCCGCTCCGGAGACAGTTCCTACCTCGCAGGCCCCGACGACATCTACGTATCTCCAAGCCAAATTCGCCGCTTCAACCTTCGCACTGGTGACACCATTTCTGGTAAAATCCGCCCACCTAAAGAAGGTGAACGTTATTTTGCCCTGTTGAAAGTTAACGAAGTTAACTACGACAAACCAGAAAACGCCCGCAGCAAAATCCTGTTCGAAAACTTAACCCCTCTGCACGCCAATTCCCGTCTGCGTATGGAACGTGGTAATGGTTCAACAGAAGATTTAACCGCACGCGTGCTGGATCTGGCTGCCCCGATTGGTCGTGGTCAGCGTGGTCTGATTGTTGCTCCGCCGAAAGCGGGTAAAACCATGCTGCTGCAAAACATCGCTACCAGCATTGCGTACAACCATCCTGATTGTGTGCTGATGGTTCTGCTGATTGACGAACGCCCGGAAGAAGTGACCGAGATGCAGCGTCTGGTTAAGGGTGAAGTTATCGCTTCTACCTTTGATGAGCCGGCATCCCGTCACGTTCAGGTGGCTGAAATGGTCATCGAAAAAGCGAAACGCCTGGTTGAGCACAAAAAAGACGTTATCATCCTGCTGGACTCCATTACCCGTCTGGCGCGTGCATACAACACCGTGGTTCCATCATCAGGCAAAGTACTGACCGGTGGTGTGGATGCTAACGCCTTACACCGTCCAAAACGCTTCTTCGGTGCAGCACGTAACGTGGAAGAGGGCGGCAGCCTGACCATCATCGCGACCGCGCTGGTCGATACCGGTTCTAAAATGGATGAAGTTATCTATGAAGAATTTAAAGGTACCGGCAACATGGAATTGCATCTGGCGCGTAAAATCGCTGAGAAACGCGTCTTCCCTGCGATTGACTACAACCGCTCTGGTACCCGTAAAGAAGAGCTGTTGACCACTTCTGAAGAGCTGCAAAAAATGTGGATCCTGCGCAAAATCATTCACCCGATGGGTGAAATTGACGCGATGGAATTCCTCATCAACAAGCTCGCTATGACTAAAACCAATGACGACTTCTTCGACATGATGAAACGTTCGTAATTTGGTGTAAAGCTCAAACCAACGCCACGCTTAGCCGTGGCGTTTTTTGCTTTAGGTAGCTACCATAATGCTACTTTCGGGAGATTGTCAGACTATTAGGACAATAGCTGATGGTTTTTCCAGTGCCCTTTCTTTATGTTGTCGGCCAACAGCCCGGCAAAAGGGTAACAGATAAGGTATTGCCTGAGAAAAATCATAAATTTCACCATTGGATTTGTCATAAGGCTATGAAAATTATGCGTTTTTGTCTCGATCCTACGCACCTTATTTTTGCAGAGATCTTTTAACTGTGAATTTACTCAATATGAGTACTGAACTTGTTGTTGTTTTTCTGTTTTCATTCCTATTTTTATTCGTTGCAAGGAAGATGGCGAATTTCATTGGTTTGGTCGATAAACCCAACTTCCGCAAACGCCACCAGGGTATGATCCCGCTGGTCGGTGGCATCTCTGTTTATGCAGGGATTTGTTTCACTTTCCTGATCACTGATTATCGAATTCCCCATATAGCGCTTTACCTGAGTTGTGCCGGTTTACTGGTTCTTGTTGGTGCATTGGATGACCGGTACGACATCAGTGTCAAAATTCGCGCCCTCGTTCAGGCCAGCGTCGCCGTTGCTATGATGAGCTTTGCCAATCTTACGTTGCGAAATCTCGGGCATATCATAGGCCCGTGGGAAATGTTACTTGGGCCATTCGGCTATCTCTTTACGCTTTTTGCCGTCTGGGCCGCGATTAACGCCTTTAATATGGTCGACGGTATTGACGGGCTGCTCGGCGGGCTTTCTTGCGTTAGCTTTGGTGCGATGGGCATCGTGATGTACGGTAGTGGTCATATGGAGTTAGCGCTGTGGTGCTTTGCAATGATTGCTGCGACTTTGCCTTATATCCTGCTTAACCTCGGTATTTTGGGGCCGCGTTATAAAGTCTTTATGGGCGACGCAGGTAGCACCCTGATAGGGTTCACGGTGATTTGGATCCTTTTGCAAAGTACGCAGGGCGAATCACACCCGATGAATCCCGTGACCGCACTTTGGCTTATTGCCATCCCCCTGATGGACATGATTGCTATCATGTATCGTCGTCTGCGAAAAGGTATGAGCCCGTTCTCCGCTGACCGTCAGCACATTCACCATTTGGTCATGCGTGCCGGTTTTACTTCCCGCCAGGCTTTTGTGTTGATCACCCTGGCGGCGGCGGTGCTGGCCTGTATTGGTGTTGTTGGCGAGCGCCTTCCCTTTATGCCCGAATGGTTGATGCTAGTCTTATTCTTCTTTGCCTTCCTGCTCTATGGTGTCTGCTTAAAGCGTGCCTGGCGGGTTGCACGATTTATTAAACGAATAAAAAGACGTTTTCGTCGCCCGACCGTTCATTAATTACTCTTTTGATCAGAGGCATCCTGGCTGTGGATAAACCAGAAATGATAAAAAACCAGAAAGAATACACTATCGAAAATGAGCTCGATATTCGTGCCCTATGCTGCACGCTGTGGCGGGGGAAATTCTGGATTGCAGGTCTGGCGATATTGTTTGCTGTAGTGGCCCTGGGTTCGTCTTATCTGATGAAACAGGAGTGGAGCTCCACGGCGATCACCGATCGTCCGACAGTGAATAACCTTTCGTCTTATTTCTCTCAGGCGCAGTTTTTGCGAAATTTGGATATCCGTAATACATCGCAGTCAGACTTAAATCGCCCGCCGATTTCAGATGAGGCGTATAACGAATTTGTGATGCAACTTGCAGCCTACGATACCCGCCGCGATTTCTGGTTGCAGAGCCCTTATTACAAGCAGCGTCAGGAAAATGATGTACACGCAGACGCTGCACTGCTGGATGAGCTGATTAACGATATTCAGTTTACCGCGCGGGATACCACGAAAGTTCCTAACGATATCGTCAAACTCACGGCGGAAAATGCTGCAGATGCCAACAAACTGTTGCGCCAGTATGTTGATTTCGCCAGTCAGCGCGCGGCACAACATTTGTACGATGAGCTGGAAGGCGCATGGGCGTCCCGTACGCAGTCGATGAAAGCACAGGTGAAACGTCAGGAAGTGGTCGCACAGGCTATTTTTAAGCGAACGACGAATAACACGGAGCAGGCACTTAAGATTGCTCAGCAGCAAAATATCAATAAAAATACGGCTGATACCCCTGCCGAAGAACTGCCAGATTCCGACATGTTCTTATTGGGCGTTCCGATGTTGAAAGCGCGGCTGGAGTTGTTGCAAGCCTCCGGGCCGGGATACGATCTGGACTATGACCAAAATCGTGCAATGCTCTCGACACTGAATGTTGGACCGACGCTTACAGCCAAATTCCAGACCTATCGTTATCTAAGAACGCCTGAAGAACCTGTAAAACGTGACAGTCCACGTCGTGTATTTCTGATGATTATGTGGGGGATCGTTGGTGGCTTAATTGGCGCTGGCGTTGCTCTGTCACGTCGCAAAAAAGGGAGAGACGCATTGTGAAAGTATTAACGATTTTCGGCACCCGTCCTGAAGCCATTAAAATGGCGCCTCTGGTGCATGCTTTGTCGCAGGATGCGGTATTCGAATCAAAAGTCTGTGTCACGGCTCAACACCGTGAAATGCTGGATCAGGTATTGCGGCTCTTTGAAATTACGCCTGATTATGATCTCGACATTATGAAACCAGGGCAAGGGTTGACTGAAATCACCAGCCGTATCCTGACAGGGCTGAAACCTGTGCTGGAAACGTTCAGGCCTGACGTCGTTCTGGTTCATGGCGATACGGCGACGACACTGTCTGCCAGTCTGGCGGCGTTTTATCACCAGATCCCGGTCGGTCATATTGAGGCTGGTCTGCGTACTGGCGACCTGACTTCTCCGTGGCCTGAAGAAGGTAACCGAGTGCTCACCGGCCACCTTGCTCAATGGCACTTTGCGCCAACCGAAACTGCCCGTGAAAATTTACTGAGGGAAAACATTCCTTCCGGGGGCATTTTCATCACGGGAAATACTGTCATCGACGCATTGCTGTGGGTTAGGGAGCGTCTTAACAAAGATGCTGAGCTGGCGCAGCAACTGGCCAATACCTATCCGTTCCTCGATGCCAGCAAAAAGTTGATCCTCGTGACAGGTCACCGTCGTGAAAGTTTTGGCGGCGGTTTTGAGCGGATTTGCTCAGCGTTGGCTGAGATTGCCCTTCAGCACCCTGATGTGCAAATTGTCTACCCGGTACATCTCAACCCGAACGTCAGCGAGCCGGTAAACCGTATTTTGCACGGCATCGACAATATCGTTCTGATTGACCCACAGGATTACCTGCCGTTTGTGTATCTGATGGACAAAGCTTATCTGATTTTGACGGATTCCGGCGGTGTACAGGAAGAAGCGCCTTCATTGGGCAAACCGGTGCTGGTGATGCGCGAAACAACAGAGCGCCCGGAAGCTGTCGATGCCGGAACTGTCCGGTTAGTCGGGACAGATGCTGCGAAAATCGTAGAAGAAGTGAACCGCCTGCTGACTGATAAAAATGAATACGACAGCATGAGCCGGGCACACAATCCTTATGGTGACGGACACGCCTGCCAGCATATTCTTGTAGCATTAAAAAAACATTGGGTATCAGATTGAATTTTAACACTATCTCTGTAATTGGCCTGGGTTACATCGGGCTGCCTACTGCGGCCGCTTTTGCATCATGCCAGAAAAAGGTGGTGGGTGTGGATGTTAACCAGCACGCGGTGGACACCATTAACCGCGGGGCTATTCATATTGTTGAACCCGATCTTGATCTGCTGGTGAAGCAGGCGGTTGAAGAAGGATTTTTGCGGGCAGTCACTTTGCCTGAACCTGCAGATGCATTTCTGATCGCTGTGCCGACGCCGTTTAAAGGGGATCATCTCCCGGACATGCAATTTGTGGAATCTGCGGCACGGTCTGTTGCGCCGGTTCTCAAAAAAGGCGATCTGATTATTCTGGAATCGACTTCACCTGTCGGTGCCACGGAACAAATGGCCGCATGGCTGGCGCAGGCACGCCCTGATCTGAGTTTCCCTCAGCAGGCTGGCGGGTCGTCTGACATTAATATTGCTTACTGCCCGGAGCGTGTTTTACCGGGGAAAATAATGGTTGAGCTGGTTAAAAACGATCGTGTGATTGGCGGGATGACGTCAGTGTGCTCGCAGCGTGCCAGTGAGCTGTATAACATTTTCCTGAAAGGGGAATGTGTGGTCACAAATTCGCGTACGGCGGAAATGTGCAAGCTGACTGAAAACAGCTTCCGCGATGTCAACATCGCTTTCGCTAATGAGCTGTCGCTGATTTGCGATGCGCAGGGCATTAATGTCTGGGAGCTGATCAGCCTGGCAAACCGTCATCCGCGCGTGAATATTTTGCAACCTGGCCCCGGCGTCGGTGGTCATTGTATTGCGGTCGATCCGTGGTTCATTGTGGCGCAGAACCCTGAACTGGCGCGGATTATCCGTACTGCGCGTGAAGTGAATGACAGCAAACCGCACTGGGTGGTTGATCGCGTGAAGGCCGCGCTGGCAGATTGCCTGACGACCACCGGCAAGCGTGCTTCCGAAATCAAAATCGCCTGCTTTGGTCTGGCGTTTAAACCGAATATTGACGATCTGCGCGAAAGCCCTGCGGTGGAAGTTACGCATCTTATTGCCGACTGGCATGCGGGTGAAACCTGGGTGGTTGAACCGAATGTACATCAGCTTCCCGGCGCTTTATCGGGCAAAGTGACGCTGAAGTCTGTGGAGGATGCTCTGAAGGAAGCTGATCTTCTGGTGATGCTGGTCGATCATAAATCCTTCAAAGCGATCCCTGCCGATCAGATCCAACAATCGTGGGTTGTCGATACCAAAGGCGTATGGCGTTGAAAAAAATACTGATCACTGGCGGCGCAGGCTTTATTGGCTCTGCCGTTGTCAGACATATTATTCAAAACACCCCGGATGCGGTGATCGTTGTCGATAAACTGACATATGCCGGAAATCTTGATTCGTTAGCTGAAGTCTCAGGCGATCCCCGTTATGCGTTCGAGCAGATTGATATTAATGACCGTCCGGAGATGGATGCTGTTTTTACGCGCTATCAGCCTGATGCGGTAATGCACCTGGCCGCAGAAAGCCATGTTGATCGCTCCATTGACGGGCCTGCGGCTTTCATTCAAACAAATGTGGTGGGAACTTATCAATTGCTGGAGGCCGCGCGTCAGTTTTGGCTGACATTGCCTGAGCCAAAGCGGCAGGCATTTCGTTTCCATCATATCTCGACAGATGAAGTCTTTGGTGATCTTGGTGCGGGTGATGCGCAGTTTATGGAGACAACGGCCTACGCGCCCAGCAGCCCCTATTCCGCGTCTAAAGCTGCCAGCGATCATCTGGTCAGGGCGTGGCAGCGAACTTATGGGTTGCCGACTCTGGTCACTAATTGTTCTAACAATTATGGCCCGTACCATTTTCCTGAAAAACTGATCCCCCTGGTTATTCTTAATGCATTAGCGGCAAAACCGTTACCGGTGTATGGCGATGGTGGTCAGATCCGCGACTGGCTGTATGTGGAAGATCATGCGCGAGCGTTATACCGGGTTGTGACGCAAGGTTGCGTTGGCGAAACGTATAATATTGGCGGGTGCAATGAGCGTAAAAACATTGAAGTCGTGGAGGCGATCTGCGCGTTACTGGAAGAACTCGTCCCCCGGAAACCGGGCTGCCTTGCGCAGTATCGCGATTTAATTACCTTTGTCACCGATCGCCCGGGGCATGATCTCCGTTACGCAATTAATGCGGGCAAGATTGAGCGTGAGCTCGGTTGGAAGCCGGAAGAAACATTTGAAACAGGTTTACGTAAAACGGTGTTGTGGTATCTGAATAATCAAAGCTGGTGGCAGCGCGTTCAGGATGGCGGCTATCGCGGCGAGCGTCTGGGTCTCGACAACTGATGCTTATACAGCAAGGTTTAACCGAGGATAAGCAATGAAAGGTATCATTCTGGCTGGCGGTTCTGGCACCCGGTTACATCCGATTACGCGGGGCATGTCAAAGCAACTGCTGCCTATTTACGACAAGCCGATGATTTATTATCCGCTATCGGTACTTATGCTGGCAGGTATCCGTGACATTATGATCATCACGACGCCTGAAGATAAACCCTTTTTCCAGCGCTTACTGGGCAGCGGGGAAGAATTTGGTATCCAGCTGACTTACGCTGAGCAGCCGAGCCCTGATGGTCTGGCCCAGGCATTCCTGATCGGCGAGGACTTTATTGACGGGCAATCTACTTGCCTGGTGCTCGGCGATAATATCTTCTTTGGGCAGGGCTTCAGCCCTAAATTACGTTCAGTGGCTGCCCGGGAGAAAGGTGCAACAGTATTTGGCTATCAGGTCATGGATCCGGAACGTTTTGGTGTTGTGGAGTTTGATGACGATTTCCGCGCTTTATCTATCGAAGAAAAACCGAAAAATCCAAAATCAAAATGGGCCGTCACGGGGTTGTATTTCTATGATCATCAGGTCGTCGATTTTGCCAAACAAGTGAAACCTTCTTCACGTGGCGAACTCGAAATTACTTCAATCAATCAGATGTATCTCGAGCGCGGTGAGTTATCAGTCGAGTTGCTGGGGCGTGGTTTTGCCTGGCTTGATACGGGGACTCACGACAGCCTGATCGAAGCCAGCACCTTCGTGCAGACGGTAGAAAAACGCCAGGGCTTTAAAATTGCCTGTCTGGAAGAGATCGGCTGGCGGAATGGCTGGCTTGACGATGAGAGTGTCAGACATACCGCTCAGACATTAGCAAAAACGGGCTACGGGAAATACTTGCTGGATTTATTACATGCCCGTCCACGGCAATATTGAGCCGCTCGAGTGGGAGAGTGATTTCTTCCAGCTCAGGAGCGCACGCCTGGTACCCGATGATTCTGCGGTTGAAATCACACCACAGGCGCTGGCGCAATACGCGCTGGTGCAGGCAAAAGTGGACGCGGATCAGACCGACATGCTGGATGCGCTTTCTGCACTCGGTTTTCGCCTTGCAGAAGGTGAAACTGATGTGTGTGTGACGGTGGCTCCGCAGGACATCTCGCTGCCCGCCGGACGTCTGGCGCAGCAGGGAGAAATTGCCGACGTGGTGGCTATCGCCCGCCAGGCCTTTCGCCTGAGCCGTTTTCGTACGCCGTGGTATCAGCCGGATGACAGCGCACGGTTTTACGCGATGTGGGCAGAGAAAGCGGTGCTGGGCACATTCGACCATCTTTGCCTGTGGGCCGATGACGCGAGCGGATTTGTGACGCTGCGTCAGTTAGCCAATGGCGAAGCAAGAATTGGCCTGCTGGCCGTCAGACCTGAATATCAGGGGCGGGGAGTGGGCAAGACATTAATGGCGGCTGCGAAACAATGGTGTTCCGGTCAGGGCGTTACGCGTCTGCACGTCGCGACACAAACCGGCAACCTTCCGGCTTTAAATCTTTATCTCGCCAGCGGTGGCAAAGTCACGCGCTCGGCGTACTGGCTGTACAGGTGAAACGATGATCCCTTTTAATGCGCCACCGGTTGTGGGTACTGAAATTGATTTCATGCGCGAGGCGATGAGCAGCGGCAAACTTTGTGGCGATGGTGGATTTACCCTGCGTTGTCAGAAATGGTTTGAGCAGCGTTTTAACTGCCCGAAAGTGCTGCTAACCCCGTCCTGCACGGCGTCGCTGGAAATGGCCGCATTGCTGCTTGATATCCAGCCGGGCGATGAAGTGATTATGCCGAGCTTCACGTTCGTCTCGACCGCCAATGCGTTTGTTCTGCGTGGCGCGAAAATCGTCTTTGTGGATGTCCGCCCGGACACCATGAATATCGATGAAACCCTGATTGAAGCGGCGATTACGGCTAAAACCAAAGTGATTGTGCCGGTTCATTACGCAGGCGTGGCCTGTGAAATGGACACCATCATGGCGCTGGCCGAAAAGCATCACCTGTTCGTGGTGGAAGATGCCGCGCAGGGCGTGATGTCGACTTACAAAGGCAAAGCGCTGGGAACGATCGGCCACATCGGTTGTTTCAGTTTCCACGAAACGAAAAACTACACCGCAGGCGGAGAAGGCGGTGCGACGCTTGTCAACGATCCGTCGCTGATTGATCGCGCTGAAATCATTCGCGAAAAAGGCACTAACCGCAGCCAGTTCTTCCGTGGTCAGGTGGATAAATATACCTGGCGCGATATTGGTTCCAGCTATCTGATGTCCGATTTGCAGGCCGCGTATCTGTGGGGAAATCTGGATGCCGCTGAAAAAATTAATCAGCGCCGTCTGGCTATCTGGAATCAGTATTATGAAGCCTTGCAGGATCTGGCCGATGCGGGGCGTATCCAGCTTCCGGCTATTCCGCAGGAATGTGTGCAAAATGCCCACATGTTCTATGTTCGCCTGAAAGATATCGAAGATCGTGATGCTTTTATCCGTCATATGAAGGCAGCTGATATTCTGACCGTCTTCCATTACATTCCGCTCCACGCCTGTCCGGCAGGTGAGGATTTCGGTCACTTCGCCGGTGTTGATCGTTTTACGACCAAAGAAAGCGAGCGACTGGTGCGCCTGCCGTTGTTCTATAACATGGCCGACGATACACAGCGCACTGTGATTGCGGCCATGCTGCAATACTTCGCCTGATATGTCGCTGGCAAAAGCGTCAGTCTGGACCGCCGGTTCCACGCTGATTAAAATTGGCGCCGGATTGCTGGTGGTTAAGCTGCTGGCTGTGGCGTTCGGGCCGGAAGGCGTGGGGCAGGCGGGGAATTTCCGTCAGATGGTCACGGTGCTGGGCGTATTGTCGGGTGCCGGAATATTCAACGGCGTTACCAAGTATGTCGCTGAACATCATGATAATCCTGAGCGTCTCAAAGCCGTACTCGGGACATCTTCATCGCTTATTTTAGGTTTCTCCACGCTGCTGGCAGCGATATTTTTGCTGTTCGCTGCGCCGATCAGTACTGGCCTGTTCGGGCATGAACGCTATCAGACGGTCGTCCGCGCCGTGGCCTTTATCCAGATGGGGATCGCCTGCGCCAACTATTTTCAGGCAATCCTGAAAGGGTATCGCGATGCGATGGGCAATGCGCTGTCGGTGATTGGCGGAAGCCTGATTGGGTTAGTCGCTTATCTGGCTTGCTTCAAACTGGGTGGTTACGAAGGCGCGCTGGCCGGTCTGGCGCTGGTGCCTGCGCTGGTTATCCTGCCCGCGGCGGGTATGTTGTGGAAGCGAAAAGCCTTTCCGCTGGAATACTTAAAACCGGGCTGGGATCGCTTTCTTGCCAGCTATCTGGGTAAATTTACGCTGATGGCGTTGATCACTTCCGTCACGATCCCGGTGGCGTATGTGATGATGCGAAATCTGCTGGCAGAGCACTATAGCTGGAAAGATGTAGGGATCTGGCAGGGGGTAAGCAGCATCTCCGATGCTTATCTGCAATTTATCACCGCATCTTTCAGCGTGTACTTGTTGCCCACGTTATCCCGGCTGACTGATAAACGGGATATTTCCCGCGAAATCGTGAAGTCGCTGAAATTTGTCATCCCCGCCGTGGCTGCAGTCAGTTTAACGGTCTGGTTACTGCGCGATTTTGCTATCTGGCTGTTGTTTTCAAAACAATTTATCGCGATGCGCGATTTGTTTGCCTGGCAACTGGTGGGCGATGTACTGAAAGTTGGCTCGTATGTTTTTGGGTATCTGGTGATCGCCCGCGCGTCTCTGCGCTTTTATGTGCTGACAGAAATCAGTCAGTTCGCGCTGCTGACCGGTTTCTCACACTGGCTGATCCCGATTCACGGTTCTCTGGGCGCCGCGCAGGCGTATATGGCGACGTATATCGTCTATTTTTCCGCGTGCTGCACTGTATTTGTTATCTATCGTAGACGAGCATGACAACGCTGATTCACGTTTTGGGATCTGACATCCCTCATCATAATGTAACCGTACTGCGCTTTTTCAACGACGTGCTGGCCGAATGCACGCCTGAAAAGCGGATTTGTCATTTTATGGTCGCGGCGGCGGATGCTTCGGCGTTTGCTGAGTTTACGCGCCTGGACATTCGGGTTTATCCGGACAAAAAAACGCTGGCGGCGGCGGTGATTTCCCGCGCGCAGGACCGGACGCACCACTTTTTCTTCCACGGGCAATTTAATCCCACCCTCTGGCTGGCGCTGCTGACGGGCAAAATCAAAGCCTCGCAGGCGAGCTGGCATATCTGGGGTGCAGATTTGTATGAATCTGCCGGTGGCCTGAAATTCCGCCTGTTTTATTTCATGCGCCGCCTGGCGCAGGGACGTATCGGGCATGTCTTTGCCACGCGCGGCGATCTGATTCATTTCCATCAGCGCTACCCGCGTACGCCGTCTTCTTTACTGTATTTTCCGACGCGGATGGATCCGGCGCTGACCCAACCTGCTGATCTGCCTGAACCTGAAGGGCCGATGACGGTGCTGGTGGGGAATTCCGGTGACCGCAGTAACCGTCACATTGAAGCACTGCGTTCGCTGCATCAGCAGTTCGGTAGCGGTATCCGCGTGATTATCCCGATGGGATATCCGGCGGATAATCAGACTTACATTGAACAGGTTCGCACCGAAGCATTAACGCTGTTTGCGCCCGAAAATGTCGACCTGATGACCGGCGCCATGGCGTTCGATGATTATCTGAATGTGTTGCGTCGCTGCTCGCTGGGCTATTTTATTTTCGACCGTCAGCAGGGTATCGGGACGCAATGCCTTCTGATTCAGTTCGGCGTGCCGTTTGTCGTCAGCCGTCAGAATCCTTTCTGGCAGGATCTGGCCGAGCAGCATCTGCCGGTGCTTTTCTACGGTGATACGCTGGATGAAAAAGTGGTCGCTGAGGCGCGGCGTCAGTTACTGAATGCCGATCGCAAAAACATCGCCTTCTTTAATCCGAACTATATTTCGGGCTGGCAGCAGGCGTTGCTGCTTGCGGCGGGAGAAACGTCATGACGCTGGCACAATTAGGCGGCCTGACCGTCGTTTACGTGCTGTCGCTGCTGTTTATCCTCACGCTGACGTACAAAGAGTTCCGGCGCGTGCGTTTCAACTTTAACGTCTTATTTTCGTTACTGTATCTGCTGACGTTCTACTTTGGTTTTCCGCTGACCTGTCTGCTGGTTTTCCAGTTTGACGTCAAAGTGGTGCCGGTGGAAAACCTGTTGCAGGCAATGCTGGCCGCGACCTGTTTCTATGGCATTTATTACGTTTGCTACAAAACACGGCTGAAGGCAAAACGCGACGGCCCTTCGCGACCCCTGTTTACCATGAACCGGGTCGAAACTCATCTGACCTGGATGCTGCTGGCGCTGATTGCGGTAGTCACCGTTTCCATCTTCTTCCTGCACAACGGTTTTTTGCTATTTAAGCTGAAATCCTACAGCCAGATCTTCTCCAGCGATGTCTCCGGTGTGGCGCTTAAACGCTTCTTTTACTTCTTTATTCCGGCGATGCTGGTGGTGTTTTTTATCAAACCGGATGTCCGTCGCTGGCTGTTTTTCCTCGCCAGCACCGTGGCTTTTGGCTTTCTGACGTACGTTATCGTCGGCGGAACCCGCGCCAATATCATCATTGCTTTTGCGCTGTTTTTGTTTATCGGCATTGTGCGCGGCTGGATCAGTCTGTGGATGCTGGCGGTGGCAGGCGTGCTGGGCATTGTCGGTATGTTCTGGCTGGCGCTTAAACGTTACGGGTTAAATGTCAGTGGCCCGGAAGCGATTTACACTTTCCTGTATCTGACGCGTGATACGTTTTCTCCGTGGGAAAATCTGGGGCTACTGCTGCAGAATTACGACAAAATCAGTTTTCAGGGGCTGGCTCCGATCGTACGTGATTTCTATGTTTTCATCCCCACATGGTTGTGGCATGACCGCCCGGGCGTGGTGCTCAATTCGGCTAACTACTTCACCTGGGATGTACTGAACAACCATTCCGGGCTGGCAATGTCCCCTACGCTGATTGGCTCGCTGGTAGTGATGGGGGGCGTATGGTTTATCCCGCTTGGCGCGGTGGCGGTGGGAATGATCATCAAATGGTTTGACTGGCTTTACGAAAAAGGTAAAGCGGATACGAATCCTTATAAGGCCGCTATTTTACAAAGTTTTTGTTTCGGTGCGGTATTCAATATGATTGTACTGGCCCGTGAAGGTGTGGATTCCTTCTTTTCGCGGGTGGTGTTTTTCTGTGCCGTTTTCGGCGCCTGCCTGATTGTCGCCAAATTACTGTACTGGATGTTTGACGCCGCCGGGCTGATACGGAACAGGGGGCCGCACAGCAAAAATCTCATGGAGTCGTTGACAGTAAGGAAGATGGATGAGCTTGGAGAATAACATTCCGCAATACGACATTCGGGGGATCCGCCTTTGGGGTTTTCGTCATATGGCGCATTTCCTCGATTATCTTTTTGCTGACCATAAGGTAAAAACCGGCGCGCTGGTGGCAATGAATGCAGAGAAAGTGCTGACCATCGAAAGCAGTCCGGAAATGAGCGAGTTGGTAAGCCAGGCGGAATACAAATATGCCGATGGGATAAGTATCGTGCGGGCCATCCGGCGTAAGTATCCGCAGGCACAAATATCGCGTATTGCGGGAGCCGATCTCTGGGAAGGGCTGATGCAGCGTGCGGGCCGTGAAGGGACGCCGGTATTTTTGATTGGCGGTAAACCCGACGTGCTCCGCAAGACAGAAGATAAGCTGCGGGCGCAATGGAACGTCAATATTGTTGGCAGTCAGAATGGCTACTTTACGCCGGAACAGCGTGATGCCTTATTTGAAAGAATAAAAGACAGTGGCGCAGCCATTGTGACCGTTGGAATGGGGTCGCCAAAACAGGAAATCCTCATGCGCGATTGTCGTCGCATTCATCCCGATGCGCTTTATATGGGGATCGGTGGCACATATGACGTGTTTACTGGCCATGTAAAACGCGCGCCTAAAATCTGGCAGAGGATGGGGCTGGAGTGGCTATACCGCCTGATCTTGCAACCAAGCCGGTTGCGACGTCAGCTTAAACTGCTCAAATTTTTACGTTATTACTATACCGGTCGTCTGTAATTACCCGCCGCTCAACCCCCGGAGCGGCGCGCAATCTCTCATTTTGCTGTTCTCTTTGCTGTTGTTTACATCCAGCCTTGTCTATCAATGCGTATCTTTCTCAATTGTGGTTTGCAACTCGTCTTAAAATACGAAACCATAACGCCGTTTTTCCGCCTTCTGCGGGGAACATCACAATAAAAATAACATTCCGGGGATTCCGGAAGGCAAACACAAATACAGAGAAATTGAGGATTTATGGCGAATCAAGAAGAAAAGGGTGGGCTACACCGGGGGCTTGAAGCGAGGCATATTGAGCTGATAGCGCTGGGCGGTACCATCGGTGTCGGGTTATTTATGGGTGCAGCCAGTACGCTGAAATGGGCAGGGCCGTCGGTACTGCTGGCGTACATTCTGGCCGGTGTGTTTGTATTCTTCATCATGCGCTCGATGGGCGAAATGCTGCATCTGGAGCCTGTTGCGGGCTCATTTGCGGTTTATGCGCATAAGTATCTCGGGCCGTATTACGGCTATCTCACCGCATGGAGTTACTGGTTTATGTGGATAGCGGTGGGGATTTCTGAAATCACCGCAATTGGCGTATACGCGCAGTACTGGTTTCCGGATTTACCGCAGTGGATCCCGGCGCTTGCTGCTGTAGCCATTGTTGCCGCCGCGAACCTTGCCGCGGTGAAACTCTATGGCGAAATGGAGTTCTGGTTTGCACTGATAAAAATCACCACCATTATTGTGATGATAGTGGTCGGTCTGGCCGTGATCTTCTTTGGTTTTGGCAATCACGGTGAAGCCACCGGTTTCGCGAACCTGACTGTGCACGGCGGTTTCTTCGCCGGTGGCTGGAAGGGCTTCCTGTTTGCACTGTGTATTGTCGTGGCATCGTATCAGGGCGTTGAACTGGTGGGGATCACTGCCGGTGAAGCGAAAAACCCGCAGGTGACGCTCAAACGTGCCATCAACAATATCCTGTGGCGCATCCTGATTTTTTACGTGGGCGCGATTTTCGTCATCATCACGATCTTCCCGTGGAACGAAATGGGCACGCACGGCAGCCCGTTCGTTTTAACCTTCGCGAAAATTGGTATTGCCTCAGCAGCCGGTATCATCAACTTTGTGGTACTGACGGCGGCGTTGTCGGGCTGTAACAGCGGAATGTACAGTTGCGGACGTATGCTCTATGCGCTGTCACAAAACCGCCAGTTGCCTGCATTCCTGAGCAAAGTGTCTAAAAGTGGCGTACCGGTTTACGGTATTGCGATTACTATTCTGTGTTTGCTGGTCGGTTCGTGCCTGAACTACGTCATCCCGAATCCGGAAAAGGTTTTCGTGTACGTTTATAGCGCCAGCGTGCTGCCGGGGATGGTGCCGTGGTTCGTCGTGCTGGTCAGCCAGCTGCGTTTTCGCGATGCACATAAAGAGAAACTGAAAAATCACCCGTTCAAATCCGTGCTGTTCCCTTATACCAACTATCTGACGCTGATTTTCCTGGTGTGTGTGCTGGTGGGCATGGCAATTAACCCGGATACGCGGGTTTCTTTGCTGGTTGGCGGTATTTTTATCGCGGCGGTCTCACTGATATACTTCGGTCTGGGTATGCATAATCGGGCTGTGCTGACGGCAGAAAAAGTAAAATAATGCCGTAAGTCATGGGTGGGGAAGGGAAGGCGCTTACTTTTAATGCGGATTGGATAAAGCGTAATCAAACGCAATATTTCTGATAAAAAGCACTAGACAGGTTGGCGTTAAAACCGTAGTATCCCCACCCGCAACGGCGCTAAGCGCCCGTAGCTCAGCTGGATAGAGCGCTGCCCTCCGGAGGCAGAGGTCTCAGGTTCGAATCCTGTCGGGCGCACCATTTAGTTTGCGCTAGAGTTGCGGTGGATTGTTGAAGTCAGATATTCCACGTTAGTTAGAGATATGGTGGCTATAGCTCAGTTGGTAGAGCCCTGGATTGTGATTCCAGTTGTCGTGGGTTCGAGCCCCATTAGCCACCCCACTCTAAAAATGATTTTGTGATTGTGACATGCGATGGTGGCGGAATTGGTAGACGCGCTAGCTTCAGGTGTTAGTGTCCTTCGGATGTGAGGGTTCGAGTCCCTCCCTTCGCACCACACACAAAATTCATTTAAATGATGCAGTTAGCATCATAAAGTAGTAAGATGCACGATATCGGCGAGTAGCGCAGCTTGGTAGCGCAACTGGTTTGGGACCAGTGGGTCGGAGGTTCGAATCCTCTCTCGCCGACCACATTTAAGAAACCTGCTTTTTAAAGCAGGTTTTTTTTCGTCTGTAGTTTCTCAAATCCCTTTCCTGCCCGTTGTAACCGTTTAACGACATTGCCCCTGTTATTTGTCGCTGTCTTGAGACATTTATCTTGTTGATAAATATATAATCGATCAGGCGGTGTTTCAGATGTCGTTCAGTGGAGACAGATTAAGGCGGCTGCGGAATGCTATTGGGCGTGGATCCTTTTTGCCCTGGCAACGCTGAATAATAAAATGCTTATTTTTCAATGAGATTAAAAAATTCACATCCGCTATTGCCATATTGGCACGCCTCCTGCAATATTCCCGCCGTAGATGCTCATTCCACCTATTATGTTTGCTCCGGCTTCATAAACCTGGGAATGATGCAGAGCCAATTTACAGTGCCTATTGCCATCCTGACCGATAACGCTGATGCGCTATCACCCAGAAGGCAAAACGTTGAGTGAGGCACTCATCTGTTGTCCTGGACCTGATTGTTTTATACACCTGCTTATATTGCAGGTGTTTTTTTATGTGCAATTTGCCTCAGGCGTAAAAAAGGCTCCCGAAGGAGCCTTTTGCATAATGTGAGGTCCGGTTCTGATTAAAGTTGCTGATCGTTATTGAGCGTCAGCATCAGCCCTTCACGACGCATCTCTGCCGCTTCAGCCGGTTTATGCAATTTATCCAGCGCATCAGCCAGCCATGCGTAATCGTAAGCATCAGGACGCTGTTTCAGCGCTTCACGGAAAGCCTCGCTGGCCTGTTGCCATTCCCCGTGTTTCATCAGCAACTGGCCGAGTGTGCTATTAAGCAGAGGAGAGGCTCCATTCTGCTTAATCAACTGACGCAGCGTTTTTTCCAACTGTTCAGGATTACCCGAGCGCAGCTTAGGCATCAGCGCAATCAGACGTTCGTCGTACTGGCGTTTCAGCCCGTCCAGAACGACTTCCTGCGCGAGGTCGTGATCGTTGCATTCAATCAGATGTTTCGCCATCGCCACCTGCAATGCCACTTCATGACGGGTCTTGCGGCTCTGATCTTTCCACCAGCGCTTGAGGCCGTCGCTGCCTTCTTCTGCCATCAGCTGATTCATCATGCCGATATACGCTTGTTCCTGAAGAACGCGAAGTTCGTCGTCGGTATGAATTTCCGCTTTTGACATTGAAGGCAAAATTTCCAGCAGTGAACCGTAAGCGCCGGTGCGCAGATAAGCCTGTTCCGCCAGACGTAAAATTTCCGGGTGACGCGGCGACTGTCCGAGCAACCGGTCAACGCCGTGGCGCGCGGCATGGATTTCACCTTGTGCCAGCTGGATCCGGACACGCGTGATATCTACCGGCATCTGGTCAGTATCGGCAATTTCTGCCGCACGTTCGAGATACTGATTCGTGCGGATATCATCACCACGCTGTTGCGCTGCTTCTGCGGCAAGCAGGTAATTCACCACCGGTTGATCTGCGTGATCGGCATTACGCGCCAGTAATTTCTCCATCTGGCGATGATCGCCTTCCGCCAGTTTCAGCATCGCGGCTTTGGTTTGCTTACGCGCTTTGGAGCTTTTACGCCCGGCAAACCAGCCGCGTGTCCTTGCCCCAGTGCGCAGAACGCGGCGAAGGATCCACTCGATGAAAAACAGCACCAGAATCAGGACGATCAGCATGATGACCAGGCCGGTGACGCTGGTTTCAATGTTGTAATTGTCTGTCTGAATCAGGACGTAACCCTGATGACCAGCCAGTATCGGGCCGACGATGATCCCGGCAAACACAATAAGGAACAGCACGAAAACTCGTAACATGCGTTATTCCCCCTGTGTTGCGGCGGCGGGCTGCTGAAGCAGGTTACGCACGCGGGTCTGCATCAGCTTTTCCAACATCGGCTGGCTTTTCAGCTCATCCGGCACATCCATCGAAACAGATTGCTGGCTGAGGTTATCCAGTTCCTCAAGGAAAGCTTTGGTCGACGGATCTGACGTATCAAAGTAGGCGCGAACCCAGGTTGATACGCTTTCCAGCGACTGTTTGTAGACTTCATCCTGATGGCGCGGAACGGCTTGCGCGGCAATCAGCAGGCGCGAGCGGATATTTTCCCGCAGATACACGTCCTGATTGGGGGCCAGCAGCGGTTCTGCGCTGGTATCACGGCGTCGGATGGTAATGAAGTCATCCATAAAGTTGTGCCAGCTTTTGGTCAGATTCTGACGCCATTCTGTCAGTGAACCGGACAAACTGGCGCTGTCGCTGTCCATTGGTGAATCGTCAGTGTCATTATCGGCCAGACGCAGGTTATCCACCTGATTCGACAGCTGGTTCAGCTTAAGGATAATTCCATCAAAATCGACCTGAGCCACGGCGGATAAGCTGCCGACGTCTTCATTCAGCGCGCGACGCACATCAATCAGGCTGGGATCGTTCATGTCTGCCAGGCTCGCATCAGCACTTTTCAACAGCGCGGCTGCCGTGGTGACATCCTGATCGCTCCACAGTTTGCGGCCTGCCAGTTTCACCAGATAATCGGCCTGAGCCAGTAACCATGTTTTGGTATCACTGCCGGAGATGCTGGTGACTTTATCCTGTAATTCATTGAGCTGGCGGCCAAACGATGCCTGCTGGCGGTCAGCGGCTTGCTGTGTTTTCTCCTGCTGAGCGAGCAAATCAGCAATTTGCTGCTTATCCTGTTGCTGGGTTTTTTGCAGGGCATCAAGTTGTTCAGAAAGCGCTTCGTTTGAGGCTGCCTGAGCCAGCGATTGCTGATGGCCGTGATAGTAAAGGCCTGCACCCAGCGCGATCACTAATACAATCGCAATAGCACCTAAGACGGGGGCTGTACGCTGCTTTTTTCGCAACGTGTTCAGCGCCTGGTCACGGTCGGAAGCGTCTGGCTGGGGGCTCTCAACCGCCTGGGAGATAACAACATTCTCATCCGGTGCGGAAGGATTTTTTTGTTCCGTCATTTGGGCACATCCCTTAGTCAGGTAGTTGTAATGCGCGTATCAGCGCATCATTGTCTGCATTCCCGGCAACCCGAATCGTGCTCCAGCCAAGCTGGCGGGCAAGGGTTGCCAGACGTTCACTGACCACCACCAGATTACAACGCAGTAACCATGAATGACGGTAGTAATCAGGAACTAACTGGTACAGCTGTTGCAGCATTTCTCCGCTGGTGACCACCAGCGTGTCAATGCCGGCGCGTTGCCATTGGGCGCTTTGCTCACTGGCATCGTAATGGACCGGGCTGCGCTGATAACATTCGCAGTAGGTGACATCAACGCCGCGCCCGGTCAGCGTTTCTCCCAGCAGCTCCCGTCCACCATTGCCGCGTAAGACCAGCGCTTTTTTGCCCTGTATGCGTTGCAATGCCGGAAGGTTCAATAACATTTCGCTGGTTTCACCATCCTGGGGATAGAGAACCGGCAGGCTGCTGGCCCGGTGAAACTGCAAACCGGTGGTGCGGCCAATCGCAAAATAGCTTACGTTTTCCGGCCAGTGGTTGGCGGACTGACGTAAGGTACGATCCGCGTAATTTACGGCATGTTGTGACAGCAGAAACACCAGATCTTGCTGATTTAATGAGGATAGCAGGTTCGGCAGCGATACGAGCTGGTTCCCCGGCGCAAATTCAATCAACGGGGAATGAAAGGCCACCCGGCCTAAAGTGCGCAGGCGGCTAACCAATATTTCTCCTGCCGGAGAGGGGCGGGTGACCAGAATGGTCATTTAGGGGCGTTCCCCTGATAGACCTCATACAGAATTTCACGGGCACCGTTGGCCAGCAACTCTTCTGCCAGATCAATTCCCATGCTTTCTGCATTTTCAGAAGGGCCACGGCGTTCACCGCATACCATCTGGCTACCATCGGGTGCGCCAACCAAAGCGCGCAGCCATAGTTCGCCATCTTCCAGTTCGGCATAACTGCCGATCGGCACCTGGCATCCACCTTCAAGGCGCATATTCATTGCTCGTTCAGCCTGAACGCGCACCGTGGTTTCGTGGTGTGCCAGCGGAGCCAGCAACTCGCGGGTAATTTTATCATCAAGACGACATTCGATGCCGACGGCACCCTGCCCGACAGCAGGCAGGCATTCTTCCGGTGTCAGCGCGGCGGTGATGCGGCTTTCCAGCCCCAAACGTTTCAGACCGGCGACGGCCAGAATAATGGCATCATATTCGCCGTTATCCAGTTTAGATAAACGGGTGCCGACATTACCGCGCAGATCACGAATCACCAGATCCGGACGTTTCCGGCGCAGCTGGCATTGACGGCGCAGGCTGGAGGTGCCGACGATACTCCCGAGCGGTAAATCTGCCAGGCTGGCGTAATGATTGGAGACGAAAGCGTCACGCGGATCTTCGCGTTCACAAATAGTGACCAGCCCGAGCCCTTCAGGGAACTCAACCGGCACATCTTTCATGGAATGTACGGCGATATCTGCACGGCCATCAAGCATTGCCAGTTCAAGCTCTTTGACGAATAACCCTTTGCCGCCCACTTTCGCCAGCGGGGTATCCAGAATAATGTCCCCTTTGGTGACCATTGGGACCAGTTCTACCTGTAAACCGGGGTGACAGGCCATCAGCTGGCTTTGAACATATTGTGCCTGCCACAGCGCCAGAGGGCTCTGGCGGGTGGCAATTCGAATGATTTTGTCTAACATGTTTGTTACCGTTTAACTGTCTCTGCAACCATCCTACCACTGACAGTAGAAAGCTGTCAGCGTAAGAAGCCATTCGTAAAAGAAGGTTAACGGTTACGCAGGAGAATTGTTCCGTGACGGAACAGACGGTAAAATCCAGAGAAGCGGAACAGTAATTGTGGTGCGTTACTTTCTTTACGGTCAATCAGCAAGGTGTTAAATTGATCACGTTTCCAGCAATTATTCGCCAACTATTTGCACAATCACGGTTGTTCAAAGCATAAGCATCACGATAAATGGCGGATTTGGAACGGGGTTCTTTCCAGACACTGTATAATCAGGCGAAACGTCTTGTACCTCTACATCGAGACATTGAAGCAAAGATTGGATGCGATCAACCAGTTACGCGTCGATCGCGCACTGGCAGCAATGGGGCCTGCGTTTCAACAGGTTTACCAACTGCTTCCCGTCTTTTTACATCAACATCACCCTCTGATGCCGGGATACCTTGAAGGTAAGGTTCCGCATGGTATCTGCATTTTCACGCCTGATGAATCCCAAACTAACTACCTGACTGACCTTGAAGAAAAATGGGGCAGCCCGCTTGAACTGCTGGCGAAAGGCGAATTGCCGATTACCGGTGTGTATTCGATGGGTAGCACCTCATCTATTGGCCAGAGCCAAAGCTCAGATCTTGATATCTGGGTCTGTCATCAGTCATGGCTCGATAATGAAGAACGTAACCGCTTACAGCTAAAATGCAGCCTCTTAGAAAAATGGGCCGCCTCGCTGGGTGTGGAAGTCAGCTTCTTCCTGATTGATGAAAACCGCTTCCGCCACAATGAAAGTGGCAGTCTGGGCGGTGAAGACTGCGGTTCAACGCAGCACATTTTATTACTTGATGAATTCTATCGCACGGCTGTGCGCATGGCCGGTAAACGTATTTTGTGGAATATGGTGCCGGGCGAAGAAGAAGGGCATTACGATGAATATGTTCTTTCTCTTTATGCGCAGGGCGCACTGACGCCTAACGAATGGCTCGATCTCGGTGGCCTGAGCACGCTGTCGGCAGAAGAGTATTTCGGCGCGAGCCTCTGGCAGCTCTATAAAAGCATCGATTCGCCATACAAAGCGGTGTTGAAAACGCTGCTGCTGGAAACCTATTCGTGGGAATACCCGCAAACACAATTGCTGGCAATGGACATCAAACAGCGCCTGCATCAGGGTGAGATCGTCTGCTTCGGTCTTGATTCCTATTGTATGATGCTCGACCGCGTGACCCGTTACCTTACCCAGATTGAAGATTTCACCCGCCTTGATTTAGTCCGCCGCTGTTTCTACTTGAAAGTCTGTGAAAAACTCTCCCGCGCACGAGCGTCGGTGGGCTGGCGTCGCGAAATTCTCAGCCAGCTGGTGGCAGAATGGGGCTGGGACGAAGAACGTCTGGCGATGCTGGACAACCGGGCGAACTGGAAAATCGAGCGTGTGCGTGAAGCGCATAACGAACTGCTTGATGCCATGATGCAAAGCTATCGCAACCTGATTCGTTTTGCCCGTCGCAACAATTTAAGCGTCAGCGCCAGCCCGCAGGATATTGGCGTGCTGACCCGTAAGTTGTACGCTGCATTTGAAGCGCTGCCGGGCAAAGTCACACTGGTGAATCCGCAGATTTCACCTGACCTGTCCGAAAACGATTTAACCTTTATCCATGTGCCGATTGGCCGTGCAAACCGCACCGGCTGGTATCTGTATAACCAGTCGCCGTCGATGGAATCCATCGTCAGCCATCAGCCGCTGGAATATAACCGTTACCTGAATAAACTGGTGGCGTGGGCGTATTTCAATGGCCTGCTGACATCAACTACGCGCCTGCACATTAAAAGCGGCAGCCTGTGTGATATCGCCAAACTGCGCGAGCTGGTGGCGGATGTGTCCCACAGTTTCCCGCTACGTTTACCTGCGCCGACGCCAAAAGCGTTGTACAGCCCGTGCGAAATCCGGCATCTGGCCATTATCGTGAATCTTGAACACGATCCGACCGCCGCTTTCCGCAATCAGGTCGTGCATTTTGATTTCCGTAAACTGGATGTTTTCAGTTTCGGCCAGAATCAGGAATGCATGGTAGGCAGCATTGATTTGCTTTACCGCAATTCGTGGAACGAAGTGCGTACGCTGCATTTCAGCGGCGAGCAGGCCGTGCTGGAAGCGCTGAAAACCATTTTGGGCAAAATGCATCAGGATGCTGCACCGCCGGAATCAGTGGAAGTATTCTGCTACAGCCAGCACCTGCGTGGCCTTATCCGTACGCGCATTCAGCAACTGGTATCGGAGTGTATTGAACTTCGCCTGTCGAGCAAGCGTCTTGAACCGGGCCGTTTCAAAGCTGTGAGGGTTTCCGGCCAGACATGGGGACTGTTCTTCGAGCGCCTGAGTGTATCGGTGCAGAAGCTGGAAAACGCGATTGAATTTTACGGTGCAATTTCTAACAACAAATTGCATGGATTATCGGTGAAATTGCAGACCGATCAGGCACACCTGCCTGCGGTGATTGACGGCTACGCCAGTGAAGGGATCATTCAGTTCTTCTTTGAAGACAGTGCTGATGACATCGGTTTCAATATTTATATTCTTGATGAATCAAACCGTGTCGAGGTGTACCACCATTGTGAAGGCAGTAAAGAGGATCTGGTGCGCGACGTCAGCCGGTTTTATTCCTCTTCACACGACCGGTTTACCTATGGCTCGAGTTTTATTAATTTCAATCTGCCGCAGTTTTATCAGATTGTGTCCCTCGACGATCGTCTGCAGGTGATCCCTTTTCGCAGCAACGCACTCTCTGCTGCCTGCAGCACCGTACCTGAAAGCGACGCCGAACCTTCCCGGCTGAAACAGCAATTTCAGTTGCACTAGAAAAGATGTCCGTAATGCACAGACGTAGCAGATTATCTGGCTTTCCTTGCCTTTAGTCCCTGAAAACGTGCCAGTGGGTTTTGTCGATTCCTGTTGCTTTTCATGATCCACCTGCGATTATAGAGAGCTTGGTCGCATGAATTACGGGCATTCATAAAATGAAAAACGCTTTACGCTGGTCTCTGGCCGCGACAGTACTCTTCTCTCTCTCGGGCTGCGGGCTAAAAGGGCCGTTGTATTTCCCACCAGCGGAAAAATCCGCAACACAAAAAACCAGCAATGTACCGGGTACGGCTAATGACGGCTCATCGCAGGAAAAAGGTGTATCACCAGAAGACCTCACGACGAACTCCAGAGATTAACGGGCAAGTTGTCAGGGAATTCGGGCAATGTCGCGAAACCTGCTCCTTAAAGGATCATCGCGACTGGATTTGACCAGCGGTAAACGGAGTCAGTTATGCAGTTCTCCAAAATGCACGGCCTGGGCAACGATTTTATGGTCGTTGACGCCGTCACTCAAAATGTCTATTTCTCTCCTGAGCTGATCCGCCGTTTGTCTGATCGCCACCGCGGTGTGGGTTTTGACCAGTTGCTGGTGGTTGAGCCGCCTTACGATCCCGAACTCGACTTCCATTACCGCATTTTTAACGCCGATGGCAGCGAAGTGGCGCAATGTGGTAATGGCGCCCGCTGTTTCGCCCGCTTTGTCCGCATCAAAGGTCTGACGAACAAACGCGATATCCGCGTCAGTACGCAGACAGGCCGCATGGTGCTGACAGTCACGGAAGATGAAGAAGTGCAGGTCAATATGGGTGAGCCGGTCTTTGAACCGCAGCAGATCCCCTTCCGTGCAGCGAAACCGGAAAAGACCTATATTCTGCGCGCAGAAGAGCGCACAGTATTCTGTGGTGCGGTTTCTATGGGAAATCCGCACTGTGTATTACAGGTTGAGGATGTTCTGACGGCAGACGTCGAAATTCTCGGACCTGTACTGGAAAGCCACGAACGTTTCCCTGAGCGCGTGAACGTCGGGTTCATGCAGATTGTCAGCCCGGAAAGCATAAAGCTGCGCGTATATGAGCGCGGTGCAGGCGAAACGCAGGCATGCGGTAGCGGTGCCTGTGCGGCGGTTGCAGTCGGGATTCAGCAAGGCTTACTTGCAGAAGAAGTTCAGGTGGAACTGCCGGGAGGCAGCCTCGATATTCGCTGGAAAGGCCCGGGTCATCCGCTGTATATGACCGGACCCGCCACTCATGTTTACGACGGATTTATTCATCTATGAACAATCTTGATGACCAGATTGAACCGGTGATTGCACTCGACGACGACAGCGTGATGCAATATCTGCTGCAAAACCCGGATTTCTTCATCCGCAATGCCCGCAGCGTTGAGCAAATGCATGTACCGCACCCGGTAAAAGGCAGCACTTCGCTGGTGGAGTGGCAGCTCGGACGTCAGCGTCATCAGATTGCTCAGCTCGAAGAAGAAATTACGTTGCTGATGGAACAGGCGTCGATCAACGAATCGTTGTTTGGGCGTATGATCGAGTTACAGGCAACGCTCGCGGCGGCCAGTAGCTTGCAGGATATGCTCAACCGTCTGCAACGCTGGGCACGCAGTCTGGGCCTGGCCGGTGCTAACGTCCGTTTGTTCAGTGAAGGCTGGCGCATCGGTGCACCATCTGATTTCACTCACCTGGCTGTCAGCCGCAGTGCGTTTGAATCCATGCGCATTCAGCGTCTGGGCGAAACCCCGCATTATCTTGGTGGCCTGAATGGCCCTGAGCTGTTATTGCTCTTACCGCAGGCCAAGGCTGTCGGTTCAGTCGCGCTTTCGCTGATGGGCGAACAAGGCGAGCTGGGCGTGCTGATTTTCAGCAGCCGTGACCCGCAGCACTATCAGCCTGGGATGGGTACCGTATTACTCGATCAGCTGGCCAAAATGTTACCCGGCCTGCTGGAACGCTGGATTGAACGGGTATGAGCCCGTCTGAATCGCCTCTGTTTCCCGCAACTGAGGCGTTTCTGCGTTATTTACACGTCGAGCGCCAGCTCAGCCCGTTAACGACCTCCAATTACAGCCGCCAGTTAGAGGCTCTGATCGTCATTTCCGGCGAGATAGGCATTACTCACTGGCAGCAACTCGACGTACCGAAAGTGCGTATGTTGCTGGCACGCAGTAAGCGTGCTGGTTTGGGGGCGTCCAGCCTGGCTTTACGCATGTCTTCGCTGCGCAGTTTTCTTGACTGGCTGGTGCGTCAGGGCGTATTAAGCGCCAATCCTGCTAAAGGGATTTCCACCCCACGCGCCCCTAAACATCTGCCGAAAAATCTCGACGTCGATGAAGTGAATAAACTGCTGGAAATCAATCTCGACGATCCACTTTCTGTGCGGGACCGTGCGATGCTGGAAGTGATGTACGGCGGCGGCCTGCGTTTATCCGAACTGGTGGGTATCGACTGCAAAGATATTGATATGGCCTCGGGCGAAGTACGTGTTCTGGGGAAAGGCAGCAAAGAGCGCAAAGTCCCCATCGGGCGAACGGCGGTTACCTGGCTGGAACACTGGCTGGAAAGGCGTGCGCTGTTTGGCCCGAAGGATGACGCGATGTTTCTTTCAAGCCAGGGCAACCGGATTTCCGCCCGCAACGTGCAAAAGCGCTTTGCCGAGTGGGGCGTGAAACAGGGCGTCAACAGCCATATTCACCCGCACAAGTTGCGCCACTCTTTTGCGACGCATGTGCTGGAATCAAGTGGTGATTTGCGTGCTGTACAGGAATTGCTGGGCCACGCCAATCTGTCTACCACACAAATCTATACCCACCTGGACTTTCAACACCTGGCGACAGTTTACGACGCCGCGCATCCCCGCGCAAAACGAGGAAAATCCTGATGAAGTTCTATCGTCCGTTGAAACGCATTGAAGCGATCACCTTCGATTTAGACGACACCCTGTACGACAATTATGATGTTATCCGCCGTACCGATGCCGAAACTCTGAAATTCATGCAGGGTTTCCACCCCGCTCTGGCGGATATGGCACCGGATACGGTTCGCCTGATGCGTACAGAGTTACTGGCACAGGATGCAGAGATTTATCACGACGTGACGCAATGGCGTCGTCAGGCCGTTCTGCTGGCAATGACCCGCGCGGGTCTGAGCCGCCGTGAGGCTGAACAGGGTACAGCCGCCACAATGGAAACGTTCGCCCAGTGGCGTAGCAAGATCTTCGTGCCGCAGGAAAACCACGATGCATTGGCCGCGCTCGCTGAACGCTGGCCTCTGGTGGCGATTACCAACGGTAATGCCGATCCTCACGCCTGCGGTCTGGCACAATATTTTCAGTTTACGTTGCGTGCGGGTGAACATGGCCGCGCCAAACCGTATGCCGACATGTATAAAAAGGCCTCGCTGAAGCTGGATTTACCGCTGGAGCAAATTCTCCACGTAGGTGATGATCTGACCACCGACGTCGCCGGTTCCGTGCGTTGCGGCATGCAGTCCTGCTGGATTAACCTTCGTGAAGGTGACCTGATGCATATCAGGGATGCCCGTCTGTTGCCGCATATTGAGATTTCGCAGTTGGCATCGCTGACAGCATTGCTATAATCCCTTCTTAAATTACTCTGTATAAATTCACAGTAGAAAAGCGTTCACGGCGGCACAGACCCCGTGAATGTTTTCTCATCCTGACCAACGGTGCCTATGGACGTTTCTGACCTGCTCGACAGCCTGAATGAAAAACAACGTGAAGCCGTGGCTGCGCCGCGCAGCAATCTGTTGGTGCTGGCCGGTGCAGGCAGTGGCAAAACCCGCGTGCTGGTGCATCGCATTGCGTGGCTTCTGGCGGTAGAAAATTGCTCGCCGTATTCCATCATGGCGGTGACGTTCACCAACAAAGCCGCAGCGGAAATGCGTCACCGAATTGATCACCTGATCGGCACCAGTCAGGGCGGCATGTGGATCGGAACTTTCCACGGGCTGGCGCACCGTTTGTTGCGTGCGCACCATCTCGACGCCAACTTGCCGCAGGATTTCCAGATCCTCGACAGCGACGACCAGATGCGCCTGATTAAGCGTCTGATTAAGGCGTTGAATATTGACGATAAACAATGGCCACCGCGTCAGGCGATGTGGTACATCAACGGTAAAAAAGACGAAGGTTTACGTCCTCAGCATGTTGAAACCTATAACAATCCAATCGAAGCGACCTGGTTACGTATTTATCAGGCCTACCAGGAAGCCTGTGATCGCGCCGGGCTGGTGGATTTTGCCGAGCTTTTACTGCGTGCCCACGAATTATGGTTAAACAAGCCGCATATTCTTCAGCACTATCGCGAACGTTTCACCAACCTGCTGGTGGACGAATTCCAGGACACCAACAGCATTCAGTACGCCTGGATCCGTCTGCTGGCGGGCGATAACAATAACGTGATGATCGTCGGTGATGATGATCAGTCAATTTATGGCTGGCGCGGTGCTCAGGTCGAAAATATCCAGCGTTTCCTGAAAGATTTCCCGAAAGCAGAAACTATCCGCTTAGAGCAAAATTACCGTTCAACCAGCACTATCCTGAAAGCGGCTAACTCACTGATTGAAAACAACAACGGACGCATGGGGAAAAACCTGTGGACCGAAGATGGCGAAGGTGAACCGATCTCGCTGTATTGCGCATTCAACGAGCTGGATGAGTCGCGTTTTGTAGTTAACCGGATCAAAACCTGGCAGGACAATGGTGGTGCGCTGAAAGATTGTGCCATTTTGTACCGCAGCAACGCCCAGTCGCGTGTGCTGGAAGAAGCGTTATTACAGATGGCGATGCCGTACCGCATTTACGGCGGCCAGCGATTCTTCGATCGTCAGGAAATCAAAGATGCACTGGCCTATCTGCGTCTGATGTCCAACCGCAATGACGATGCCGCGTTTGAACGTGTGGTGAATACACCAACGCGTGGCATCGGCGACCGTACGCTGGACGTGGTTCGCCAGACCGCGCGCGACCGTCAGATGACCATGTGGCAGGCGACGCGCGCACTGTTGCAGGACAAAGTACTGGCGGGGCGTGCTGCGGCTTCGCTGCAACGCTTTACCGAACTGGTTGACGCACTGGCGCATGAAACTGCGGATATGCCGCTGCACGTACAGACTGACCGCGTGATCAAAGATTCCGGCCTGTTCATCATGTACGAGCAGGAAAAAGGTGAAAAAGGCCAGGCGCGTATCGAAAACTTAGAGGAACTGGTGACGGCGACGCGCCAGTTCAGCTATCAGGATGAAGACGAAGACCTGATGCCATTGCAGGCATTTCTGTCTCATGCCGCACTGGAAGCGGGCGAAGGGCAGGCGGATGCGAATCAGGACGCAACACAGCTGATGACTCTGCACTCGGCGAAAGGTCTGGAATTCCCGCAGGTGTTTATCGTCGGGATGGAAGAGGGCATGTTCCCAAGCCAGATGTCCCTGGAAGAAGGCGGGCGTCTGGAAGAAGAACGCCGGCTGGCGTACGTCGGGGTAACCCGCGCGATGCAAAAACTGACTCTGACTTACGCCGAAACCCGTCGCTTATACGGCAAAGAAGTCTCGCACCGTCCGTCACGTTTTGTCGGTGAACTACCGGAAGACTGTGTCGAAGAAGTGCGAATGCGCGCCAACGTTTCACGCCCGATGAGCAACCGCAGCATGGGCACGCCAACCAACGTCAGCGACACCGGTTTCAAGCTTGGGCAGCGCGTTAATCACCCTAAATTTGGAGAAGGCACCATCGTCAACATGGAAGGCAGCGGCGAACACAGCCGTCTGCAAGTCGCGTTCCCCGGAGAAGGGATCAAGTGGCTTGTTGCGGCCTACGCGAGATTAGAGCCTGCAAGCTAGCTTACTGGTGCTTTTGAGATTGGGCAGTGCTCGCAATCCTCACGTACTTGAGTACGCTCCGGTTGCTGTGCGCTGTCCGCACTCAAAATCCCTGCGCCGCTGACGCTTGCTGCGCAGTATTGAAGGGCAAAAGTTACCGGCCAAAAACCTCGCCTTCTTCCGCTTTCGCATACCATTCCAGCGTGGCTTTTACGCGCTCGTCGCCTTCCGGTGGTGTACCGGGAAGATAATCCTGTTCCAGCACCGGCTGATATGCGCCGTGTTTCACTTCAAAGATAACGCCGCCTTCGTCGAGCGACAACACGCTGTGCCATGTGTTGGCCGGGATTTCCAGCAGACGGGTTTCGGCACCCAGCCACAGGCGGTCGGTCACTTTTCCGCTGGCATCATAAATCAGCACCAGAAAACGCCCGCGCAAAGCTGTCAGCATTTCCCAGGTGTGGGGATGACGATGAATACGCACGTAAGTGCCAGGCTCCATCGCGATCACCAGACGCTGAACATCGTCTTCCGGTGCCGGATGAATATTCAAATTCTGGCGCAGCCGCGGTGAGTTAGCGGCTTTGGTGATCAGGTCGCACAGGGTGTCTTGGTTAATCTGTTTAATCATTTGGGTTATCTGAAAAGTGTGAAGAAATCAGGTCTCTGAGTGTAGCCAAAAAAGCGGCTGCACATAAGCCAGTAAAGGTTGCTAACAATGCCTGAAATTTATGCATAAATGTTGCCAGAATAGATTTGTTCGCGGTTGACAGTCTTTTTATTCCCGGCGTAACATGCGCGCACTATTATCAATGAGGAACTGCGCCTTGGACACACCCAGTAGATACTGGCTCAATAACCTGTTCACCAGGTACCACTTCTAAGGCCTTCCTCTTTGCTGATGGCCTTCGTGGTTGTCAGCGACCCCCGTTCTGTCGCTGTGAGTCAGATCTGAATTTGGTCTGAATTACATGGGTGACATCTCTCTCCCTGTGATTTTCTGTGCTTCAATGCGTTGTCCACTTTCCGTCATTCTTGGGAGAAAGGGCACATGCTGAGTGCTTTTAAATTAGAAAACAGCCGCTTATCCCGTTTAGAGCTGGACGAGTCAGACGATCTCAAAACCTCATTGTGGGTGGATCTGGTCGAGCCTGACGATCAGGAACGTGAGCGCGTTCAATGTGAATTAGGGCAAAGCCTGGCAACGCGTCCTGAACTGGACGACATCGAAGCTTCCGCACGTTTCTTTGAAGATGAAGACGGTCTGCACATTCACTCCTTCTTTTACTATGAAGATGCCGAAGACCACGCGGGCAACAGCACCGTCGCTTTTACCGTGCGTGAAGGGCGTCTGTATACCCTGCGGGAGCGCGAATTACCGGCATTTCGCCTCTACCGTATGCGCGCCAGGAACCAGAAACTGGTTGACGGCAACGCGTATGAGCTGCTGCTGGATTTGTTCGAAACCAAAATCGAACAACTGGCGGATGAGATTGAAAATATCTACAGCGATCTGGAAAAGCTCAGCCGCGTGATCATGGAAGGGCATCAGGGCGACGAGTACGACGCGGCGCTTTCCACGCTGGCTGAGCTGGAAGATATCGGCTGGAAAGTCCGGTTGTGTCTGATGGATACCCAGCGCGCCCTGAATTTCCTGGTGCGTAAAGCCCGATTACCGGCAGGCCAGCTGGAGCAGGCGCGCGAAGTGTTACGCGATATCGAATCTCTTTTGCCGCACAACGAATCTCTGTTCCAGAAAGTAAACTTCCTGATGCAGGCGGCGATGGGTTTTATCAACATCGAGCAGAACCGCATCATCAAGATCTTCTCGGTCGTTTCTGTTGTGTTCCTGCCGCCAACGCTTGTGGCTTCCAGCTACGGGATGAACTTCGAATTTATGCCTGAGCTGAAATGGTCGTTCGGCTATCCCGGGGCCATTACACTCATGATCCTCGCCGGACTGGCTCCTTATCTCTACTTCAAACGTAAAAACTGGTTATAACCGGCAAGGCAATATTTCCCCCTCCCGGGTTCGCCTGAGGAGGGAAATTCCGTCTTTGTTAGCGTTGCGCGGTTCCCAGCTGTATTTGAAGTATGCTAATAAAGAGCGCTGAACTCTTCTCAAATACAGACTAAATACCATGTTGATGGAAAGGATGGCGCCGGCGGGGCAGTGGGTAATTCTCGTCGCTTCCTCGCTGATTTTGGGCATTATTCTTCAAACCTTCCATGTGCCCGCCGCGCTATTGCTTGGGCCGATGATTGTCGGCGTCATCATGGGGCTGTTCGGCGCCAGTGTGCGTATTCATCCCCTGTTTTTCAAAATATCCCAGGGCGTGCTCGGTTGCATGATTGCGCAAAGCCTCTCGCCGTCTATTTTACCTCCATTACTCAATGACTGGCCGCTGGTACTGATGGTCCTGGCCGCGACGCTGTTTGCCAGCGGGCTCTCCGGCTGGCTGCTGGTGCGCTTTAGCAACCTGCCCGGCCCGACCGGTGCCTGGGGTTCATCTCCGGGCGGAGCCAGCGCGATGGTGGCGATGGCCGGTGATTTCGGCGCGGACGTTCGTCTGGTCGCGTTTATGCAGTATCTCCGGGTGCTGTTTGTTGCCACTGCGGCGGCCTTTGTTGCGCGCGTGAGCATGGGTGACAGCGCGTCGCTGGCGGCGGCCGTTGTCTGGTTCCCGCCGCTGACCTGGCGGTTCTTCGCCACCGTTTTTCTGGCGCTGGCCGGTGTCTGGCTGGGGCCTCGTTTGCGCATTCCTTCCGGTGCGCTGCTGCTTCCGGCCGTCGTCGGCGCAGTTCTGCACTCCACCGGTACCGTAACCTTAGAAGTGCCGGAATGGTTGCTGGCAATGGCGTATACGCTGATTGGCTGGAGTGTCGGGTTACGGTTCACGCGGCCCATTTTTAAACTGGCACTGCGCACGTTGCCACAGATGATTGCCTCAATTATCGGGCTGATGCTGATTTGCGGGGGAATGGCGTGGGTGCTGACCAAACTTCTGGGTGTCGATATGCTGACGGCTTATCTGGCGACCAGCCCGGGCGGGCTGGACACCGTGGCGATTATTGCCGCAGGCAGCCATGCGGATTTAGGTTTTGTGATGGCGATGCAGACATTGCGTCTGATCACCATCCTCGTGACCGGCCCGGCGATGGCGCGTTTTATTTCACGCAGCGCTGTGCCCGCTTCTTCCTCGTCTTAACCGGCCTTGCGTGTAAAGCGCGTCGCCGATAAAGCACAGTAACCCGACCCAGATAAAGCCGAACGTAATCAGCTGCGAAGGGTGAACGGTTTCGCCATAGAACACCACCGCCAGCAGGAACATCAGCGTCGGGCCGAGATACTGGAAAAAGCCCAGCGTTGAAAGCTTCAGGCGCGCGGCGGCGGCGGTAAAGAACAGCAGCGGGATTGTGGTAATAATCCCGGCGGCCATCAGCAGCAAATCCAGCGACCACGGATTTGCCGCCAGATTGCTGGTCGGGCTGTTGGCGATAAAGAACAGATAAATCGCCGCGACCGGCAGCAACCACAGCGTTTCAATCAGCATCCCGGTCTGGGAATCAACGCCAATTTTTTTACGCAACAAACCGTAGAATGCGAAAGTCAGCGACAGCCCGATCGCGATAACTGGCACGGAGCCAAATATCCAGACCTGAACCAGAACCCCGGCGAAAGCCAGTGCGACGGCAAACCATTGTAATGCGCGGAATCTTTCTCGCAAAAACAACATGCCAAGCACCACATTCACCAGCGGGTTGATAAAGTAGCCGAGGCTGGCTTCCAGAATATGGTCATGATTAATCGCCCAGATGAAAATCAGCCAGTTCCCACCGACAAGCAGCGCGGTGATCAGTAACATGCCGACTTTCTTTGGTTGTGCGAACACCCGCCGGACATCGCCCCAGTTGCGGCTGACAGACAGAAGCACCAGCATGAAAAAGAATGACCAGATCACCCGGTGGGTCAGAATTTCATCTGCGGGAACCTGTTTGATCAATTTGAAATACGCCGGAGCGATTCCCCAGATCAGATAGGCAATAAAGGCAAAAATAATACCTTGCCGGGTACGGTGTGCTTCCATGTGGGTACCTGAAAAAGAAGGAAAAACAAACAAGAGTTTACCTGATTTGTTTCACCAGATTCAGTTTCTGGCGAAACAAAAAGCACAATGCGCTTATTCCCCGCGCCGCGTTGTCAGCCAACCAGGTAAGTGGCCGTCGTTGTCGCGATGTGCAGGCCGGTGTCATTGTGCAAATCAACGCGCGCAACAGACACTTTATTGCCAGCACGGATAAGGCTGGCGGTGGCAATAAAATATTCGCCACGGCCCGGACGCAGATAATCGACGCGCAAATCGACGGTGCCCATTTTTGATAACCGCTGGCGCATTTCCGCCTCCAGTAACGGGTGATCGGGTTTGTCGCGGCGGATAAGTGAACTGGTGACACAAACCAGTCCGGCGGCGACGTCCAGTACAGCGGCGATCACGCCACCATGTAGAATTTTTTGCGCCGCGTTGCCGACCAGCCTGGTTTGATTGGCAAATTTTAACTCGGCGTAATCGCCGTCAAGACGTTTGAGTTCCAGCCCCAGCTCGCGGTTAAACGGCATATCGTAAACGAAAATATTGCCGATCAGTTGCAGTGCGGCCTCGTGGCTGAGAGATGAAGCAGACATGAATGAATTCCTGACGAAAACGGAGAAGGGGCATATTCGCCGAAAAAGTTAACTGAATGTTGATTTTAGGTGCTCAAAGATGGGATTTCTACATAACACCTGATAAATGTATTCAATGCTCATGCTGAAATGCTTTTGCGTGTAAAATGCCCTGTTTTTTGGGTTTAGTATCTTTGGCCACGTAGCGGGCTTACTTTCATGGGATGGAGGAATAATGCATAAAATTTGGGCTGTCGGGGTCGCTATGTTGGCGGTGCCATTCCTGGGGCATGCAGAAGAAGCAACGATTCAGAAAGTGCATGACCAGCCAGCAGTACGCGGCAGTATTATTGCTAATATGTTGCAAGAACACGACAACCCTTTCACGCTTTATCCTTATGAATCTAACTACTTACTGTACACAGACACCAGTAATCTCAATAAAGATGCTATTAAGTCCTACAACTGGGCTAAAAATGCCAAGCATGATGAAGTTGAGTTCCAGCTAAGCCTGGCGTTCCCGCTGTGGCGCGGCATCGCGGGTGATAACTCGGTGCTCGGTGCGTCTTATACGCAGAAGTCTTTCTGGCAGTTATCCAACCGTGGCGAATCTTCCCCATTCCGTGAAACCAATTATGAGCCACAACTGTTCCTGGCCTGGGCGACAGATTATGATTTTCTGGGCTGGACTTTACGTGAGGCTGAATATGGTGTGAACCATGATTCCAACGGACGTTCTGACCCGACGTCCCGCAGCTGGAACCGCATCTATGCCCGCTTTATGGCGCAAAACGGCAACTGGCAGGTTGATATCAAACCCTGGTACCGAATTCCCGAAAGCGACAAAAATGACGATAACCCGGACATCACCAAGTACATGGGCTATTACCGCCTGAAAATCGGTTATGCACTGGGTGACAGCGTGTTCAGCGTCGAAAGCCGCTACAACTGGAACACCGGCTACGGCGGCGCGACGACCGGCTGGAGCTATCCCATCACGAAACACGTTCGCTTCTATACTCAGGTATTCAGTGGATACGGTGAGTCAATGATCGACTATAACCATAAGCAGACTCGCGTGGGTGTGGGTATCATGCTCAACGATATGATGTAATGCCTGTCATGCCAGAGGTTGCAGGTGCATTGACGGCATCTGCCCTTATTTAGGGTATATTGTGCAGGTGTAGTACAGCCCCGGCGGCTTTAGGGCTTAGCCGGGTGGTTTGAACAGTTGGGGAATTGAGTGTCTACGGCGGCAGTGATAAACAAAGAAGAGCTGGCTCATCAGGTATTACGCGATACCTTCGGCTATCAGCAATTCAGACCAGGTCAGCAAACTATCATCAACACCGCCATCTCTGGTCGGGATTGTCTGGTTGTTATGCCGACCGGCGGCGGTAAATCGCTGTGCTACCAAATCCCTGCGTTGGTGATGGACGGCCTGACATTGGTCGTTTCCCCGCTGATCTCGCTGATGAAAGATCAGGTTGATCAGTTGATGGCGGCGGGCGTTGAAGCGGGATGCCTGAACTCGACGCAAACCCGCGAGCAACAGCAGGAAGTGATGGCCGGTTGCCGTACGGGCCGAATCAAAATGCTGTATATCGCGCCGGAACGTCTGATGATGGGCGATTTCCTCGAACAACTGCAACAGTGGAATCCGGCGATGCTGGCCGTTGACGAAGCCCACTGTATTTCCCAATGGGGCCACGATTTCCGCCCGGAATATCGCGCGCTCGGCCAGCTGAAGCTGCGCTACCCGCAATTACCGGTGATCGCGCTGACCGCGACCGCCGATGAAGCCACCCGTAACGACATTGTTCGTCTGCTTGAGCTGAACGATCCGCTGATTCAGGTCAGCAGCTTCGATCGCCCGAATATCCGTTACACGCTGGTGGAAAAGTTTAAACCGCTCGATCAGCTGATCCGTTTTGTGCAGGACCAGCGTGGTAAAAGCGGCATTATTTACTGCAACAGCCGCGCCAAAGTGGAAGATACCGCCGCGCGTCTGCAAAGCCGCGGGCTGAGCGTCGGCGCGTATCACGCCGGTCTGGACAACGAAACCCGCGCCCGCGTGCAGGAAGGGTTCCAGCGCGATGACCTGCAAATTGTGGTCGCGACCGTCGCATTCGGGATGGGCATCAACAAACCGAACGTCCGCTTTGTGGTGCACTTTGATATTCCGCGCACCATCGAGTCTTACTATCAGGAAACCGGCCGCGCAGGGCGTGATGGTCTGCCCGCCGAAGCGGTGTTGTTGTACGATCCGGCGGATATGGCCTGGCTGCGACGCTGTCTGGAAGAAAAACCGGCCGGTGCGCAACAGGATGTGGAACGCCACAAACTGAATGCTATGAACGCATTTGCCGAGGCGCAAACTTGCCGCCGTCTGGTGCTGCTTAACTATTTCGGTGAAGGCAAACAGAACGCCTGCGGCAACTGCGACGTCTGTCTTGACCCGCCAAAACGCTACGACGGCCTGCTGGACGCGCAAAAAGCGCTGTCAGTGGTGGCGCGCGTCGGGCAACGCTTTGGTTTAGGTTACGTGGTTGAAGTGCTGCGCGGCTCGAACAACCAGCGTATCCGCGAATACGGCCACGAAAAACTGACCGTCTACGGCATCGGTAAAGAGCACAGCAATGAGCACTGGACCAGCGTGGTACGCCAGCTGATCCATCTCGGGCTGATTACTCAGAACATCGCCATGCATTCGGCGTTACAACTGACCGAATCTGCCCGTCCGGTATTGCGCGGCGAAATTCCGTTGCAACTGGCGGTGCCGCGTATCCAGACGCTGAAAATTAAAAGCACATCACGCCAGAAAACCTATGGCGGAAATTACGATCACAAGCTGTTTGCCAAATTGCGCAAACTGCGTAAATCGCTGGCGGATGAAAACAACGTGCCGCCGTACGTGGTTTTCAATGACACGACGCTGCTGGAAATGGCAGAACATCTGCCAGTCAGCCCGGGTGATTTGCTGGATATCACCGGCGTCGGCCAGCGTAAACTGGAGAAATTCGGCCGGCCATTTATGGCGATGATCCGCGATCATATTGATAATGGCGACGAGTAACAGAATTCAGTTCCCTACACATAAAACAGAGAGTTAATCATGCTGATGCTATTCCTGACGGTTGCGATGGTTCATCTGATCGCGCTGATGAGCCCGGGGCCGGACTTCTTCTTTGTATCGCAAACGGCGGCCAGCCGTTCACGCAAAGAAGCCATGATGGGTGTAATTGGTATTACGCTGGGCGTGCTGGTCTGGGCGGCGGTGGCGCTGATGGGTTTACACTTAATTCTGCAAAAAATGGCATGGCTGCATCAGATCATCATCGTCGGTGGTGGATTGTATCTGTGCTGGATGGGCTGGCAGTTACTGAAATCCGCGCGGGCCAAAAAGCAGAATGGCGATGAAACTCCGGTAGTTCTGCCGGCGCGTGGCCGTACTTTTATGCGCGGGCTGCTGACCAATCTGTCGAACCCGAAAGCCGTTATTTACTTCGGCAGCGTGTTCTCCATGTTTGTCGGTGACAGCGTCGGCGGCGGTGAGCGTCTGGCTATTTTCCTGCTGATCGTGGTGGAAACGCTGGCGTGGTTCTCTTTAGTGGCGATGGTTTTTGCGATGCCAAAAATGCGCCGTGGCTACCAGCGTTTAGCGAAATGGATCGACGGAGTGGCGGGTGTGGTTTTCGCAGGCTTCGGTATTGCGCTGATCGTAAATCGCTGATTCAAACGCTTTGCATAAAAAAGGGTCCGGTGATTTACCAGACCCTTTTTGTATTTCAGTGGCTTACACTTTTCGCGCACTGGCCAGCAATACGCCAACCAGCATAAACAGCGAACCGAAAATACGGTTCAGCAACTGCATTTGTTTCGGCGCTTTTACCCATCCTGCGATACGCGTTGCCAGCGTGGCGTAGCCGATCATCACAATAATATCGACCACCACGGTTGTGACGCCAAGTACCACGTATTGTGCAGCTTGTGGTTGGTGCGGGATGATAAACTGTGGGAAAAGCGCGGCCAGAAATACGATACTTTTGGGATTAGTGAGGTTTACCAGAATTGCGCGTTTGAACAAACGACGGCGCGGCATACTGCTGGCGAGCGCGTTCAGATCAATCGCTCCGGCAGAACGCCACTGGCAGATACCCAGCCAGATTAAATAGGCGGCGCCAAACCATTTCAGCAACTCAAAGGCGAGCAATGATTGCGAAATCAGCGCGCCCAATCCGATGCCGACCAGAACGATGTGGATCGACAAACCGAGCTGTAACCCGGCAATCGACGCGACTGCGCCACGGTAGCCGTGGCTGATGCCCGTGCTCATCGTGTTAATCGCCCCGGAGCCGGGGGATAAGCTTAAAATGGAAGTGGTGAGCAGGTAGGTTAACCACCAGTCCAGTGTCATTGAGAGACTCCCTGAATACGTTTTATGTTGTTTTATGGCACAATACGCCATTGTTTATAATTGCGCTATAACTCACAAATAACACTTTCCTCCTCTTTGCTATACGACTTTGGATCATTGAATGCCTGTGAACTTTGCGAAGTGGTTAACACGCGAAAAGGAGTTTTCCGCCTTTGCAACCGGGCCTTTGCTCGATTTCTGGCGGATCCGCGAAGAAAGTGAGTTTATCGGCGTTGATGATGTGCCGATCCGCTACGTCCGGTTCTGTTCGCCCGATCACGATAAAGTCATTGTGGTGTCACCGGGGCGTATAGAAAGCTACGTAAAATACCCTGAAGTGGCCTACGATTTATTTCACTGTGGTTATGATGTGATGATTGTTGATCATCGTGGCCAGGGGCGTTCAGGGCGTATGCTCGACGATCCGCACTGCGGCCACGTTAATCATTTTGATGATTATGTCGAAGATTTCGAAAGCTTTTATCAGCTGGAGATTGCGCCGCGTCAGTACAAAAAAAAGTTCGCTCTGGCACACTCCATGGGCGGTGCCATTCTGGCGCTCTATCTGGCGCGTAATCCGGGCCATTTTGACGCCGCAGCGTTATTAGCACCGATGACCGGTATTTATCTGCCGATGCCAGGCTGGATATCCCGTCGCATCCTCAACTGGGCTGAACATCGCCCGGTTCGCCGTGAGGGCTACGCGCTGGGGACCGGGCACTGGCGGCCGCTGCCGTTTGTTGTAAACCGTCTGACACATAGCCGTGAGCGCTATCGGCGCAATCTGCGTTTTTATGCGGATTACCCTGAGCTACAGGTCGGCGGGCCAACCTACCACTGGGTGCGTGAAGGCATTGAGGCGGGAATGCATATCCTCAAAGAAGCCGGAAAAATCACCACTCCTGTTCTTTTATTGCAGGCGAGCGAAGACCGTGTGGTCGATAACCGGTCCCACCTTGCTTTTTGTCAGGCCATGGCCGTCGCGGGACACCCTTGTGAAGGGGAAAAACCGCTGGTCATCGAAGGCGCGCGCCATGAGATCCTGTTTGAGCGGGACAGCCTGAGGGCACAGGCGCTGGACGCTATCATGCGCTTTTTTGCGCGACAGCATTAATCCGCGGTTCGCCGCGCACAACTCCATCAGAGGTTAGAACCTAACGCTATGTACCCTGTTGTTGCTTCCGATTTAGATGGCACACTGCTATCACCTGACCATACCCTGAGCCCGTTCGCGAAAGAAACGCTGAAACTGCTAACGCAGCGTGATATACATTTCGTGTTCGCGACCGGACGCCACCACATCGATGTAGCGCAGATGCGCGACAATCTGGAAATCAGTGCGTACATGATCACCTCGAACGGTGCGCGTGTGCATAACACTGACGGTGAGCTGATTTTCGCCCACAATCTGGATGAAGATATTGCCAAAGACCTGTTTGGCATCATGCACAACAATCCGGATATTCTGACCAACGTTTACCGTAATGACGACTGGTACATGAACCGTGACCGTGCCGATCAGGATGATTTTTTCCGTGAATCCGTTTTCAAATACAAACTGTATGAACCGGGTTTGCTGGAAACTGACGGCATCTGCAAAGTGTATTTCACCTGCGAAGATCACGAAAAACTGCTGCCACTCGAAGAAGCCATTAATGCGCGCTGGGGTGACCGTGTGAACGTTAGTTTCTCGCTGCCGGTTTGTCTGGAAGTGATGGCGGGCGGCGTATCGAAAGGTCACGCGCTGGAATACGTGTCCAAACTGATGGGCTACACGCTGAAAGATTGCATCGCGTTTGGTGACGGTCTGAATGACCTGGAAATGCTGTCGATGGCCGGTAAAGGTTGCCTGATGAGTGGCTCATTGCCACGACTGAAAGCAGCCATGCCGGAGGCGGAAATTATCGGCTCCAACGCTGATGACGCGGTTCCGCATTACCTGCGTAAAATGTATTTATCTGCAGAAGGCTAATGCGCAGAACAACCCGTGCAGAGTTTTCGCTCTGTCCGGGTTATCTCCCATCCGGTTATTTTCCGCGACGTAATTTTTCCTCCAGTTGTTTTTTTGCCAGCGGCGAGCGTTCAATCGCATCCAGAGCCAGCAGCGTTTCTATGGTCGATTCCGCGCCAGAGTTGCGGTTGAAACTTTTACCTGAATCCAGCCCGTCAAACGCCAGTCCGGTGTCCGGTAAATACATCTGAACCCCGGCGACATTGCCCCTGAAGAACCACATCGCCAGCGTCACGGCCTGATCGATATAGCGAACGTCCCGCGAAATTTCATAAGCCCGCAAATTGGCAAAAATCATCGGGCGGAAAATGTAAGCGATTTGCGCGAATTGCTGCTCATCACTCACGACAACCTTTCCCCCGGACTGACTGACGGAAAAACTGGTGAGATAGCCCTGACTGATTAACCAGGGGTGAAAATTATCCAGTTCGTAAAACGCCGCTTTCACCATATCCCTGTCACTCAGCACGGTTCCAGCTTCGAGCAGCGCATAACCCTGATTGTTGCCGTAGCCATGCCAGGTATTTTTCCAACTCAGGAATACGCCATTGACCGGGGATGTGACATCGCGGATTTGCATGGTCATGATGCCACCAGCCAGCGTTCTCATCATTTTTTCGATGTGCGGCTGCGGCGAAATTTGCTGCATGCGCGTCAGGGCCAGCAACAAAATAGCGGCCTGATCTGCGCCGTCATTGGGCATCCATACGGGCAGAGTAATGCCCTGCAATGTAGTCACGGTTTGCGTTTCCTGCACAAACCCACGCAGGGCCTGCGTGCGGGTAAACAGGACGTCGTACATCTTCGCCGCGAGTGTTTTATCGTGTTCCTTCACCACTGGATAGGCGCTGGCCAGTGCCCATAAAGCCCGCCATGTCCACCAGTTCGGTTCGGCCAAACTGGTTTTATAGGTTGTATTGATGATGTTATCCGGATAGATAAAATTATAGAAGTAACCGTTTTCAGCCTGCATCATCAAAATGCTGCGGGTCAGATGAATGATTTTATTCATCACCGCAGGTTCCGGCTGATGGGCGTACAAGCCGGTATAAAACACCAGTGCACGGGAAATGTCATCGACAGCGGAAACCCCCTCAATCGGATCTTTAACCCATTCATATTTGGGGTATTCACTGTAAATATGGATTATTCCTACCGACGTGCCGTCCGGGGCCGTTCTTTCTTCGTAAAGTGAATCCAGATGCGTGGTATTAACCGGCGAAGCAAAAGAAGGTAAGGAGATCGTAAAAATGAAGATAAGTAATATTCTTGTAAGAAGACTCATGCAACGATCCTTTTATTTTCACTCTTCATTCCTGAAGATATCGGAGGTAATGAAAAAATAAATTCAGTTTGATTTTATATGTTGATAATTGTTATTGTTTTTCGTTATTCATAAATATCAGAAGATAAAATTAAAGCCGACTTTGCCAAAGTTGGTGGTCTGGTCGTCGAATCCTGTCATTCCGTCAATTTCCTTATCCCCTTCGGTCCGGTAAAATGCTTCGGAGACGAAATACACTTTTGGCGTAATCGCATAACTGTAGTTAACGATATATTTCCAGGCTTTCGCGCTGTAAGTTTCGTTCCCTTTGCGGTCTTTAATTCGTTTGTGCTGTGGCTCCATTTTTAACAGGAAATTGTGTTTGTCCAAGTGATACGTTGCCCAGGGGCGGATCTCTTTTTCGGCCACATTGGAGCCGCGGTTGCCGTTTTTGTCATAGTCGTTGCCTTCCTTACGGAAGAACTCCGTGCCCAGAGTGAAATCATCCGTGACACGATAACTTACGTTGAGCAGCGCTTCATAAAAAACAAATTTCCCCGAGTCTGCCCCGTTGGCTCCTTTGTCTTCGGTCAGCCATTTAATGTCGGTATTCACCGCCAGTTTATCCGTGGCTTGATAGCGATAGTAAGGCCGGAAACCATAGCCGTCGCCGCCAATCAGGTAGGCGTTGCTTTCCGCCACCGTCGGTTTCTCATAACCGGTTTTACCCAGGTAAATGGCTTCGAACATCATCCAGTGCTTACCGGTTTCATAGGCATACGCAGGCCGGACTTCCATTTCTGTCATACGAAAATCGGTATGATTATTCGATGTGTCGTGAATTTCGTTTTTGAAGGACACTTTTTTGAGCACAAAACCCATGTTAAAACCGGTATCTCCCAGATTCACACGTCCGTCGCCGAATACCCATTCGTGAACCGGGCGGGAGTTATGCGAAGAACCTTCATTTCTGAAGTGTTCTATTTTATATTCCGTCAGCCAGTTGCCGTGAAGATTATACCCGGTGTCACCTTCCTCTAATTCCACCAGCGCAATATTATCATTGTCGATGCTGATCACCGCATCCACGACTTTACCGCTCGGGTGTTTCATTTTAATTTTGTCACCCGGATAAATGGCGGTATTAATATTTTCTGGTTTTGTTTTAATAGCTTCCTTCTTTACCAATTCGGGTTGGGTGGCGGGCATTATACAGGTGGGGAGTGACGATATTTTTGGCGATTTTTCCTCCGCCAGTACATCGAGAGGGAAAGGAAGTGTGAGACAAAGGAACGATATTATCTGAGCTTTATTCATTTATAATTTCCAGTTATTTAAAGGGGTAATTGATTTCTATCCATTGCGCTTCACAATCGCTGGTTCCGCAATATAAGCGGGGCGATGATTGTCCGGCAAAGTAAAGACCTCCGGGGAAGATGACGTCTTCCAGATCGGCCCGTTTGGCGCAACCGGGTTTAAACTGTTTACGCTCGGCGATAATTTTCAGCGCCGTGCATTGATGTGTCTGATGATTAAAAACAAACGAACAGGCGTAATAGTTACGGTTTCCGCAGGCATCAAAACGGGCAACGTGGCCCAGAACACCGACGTTATTCCCATCCAGAACGTATGCTGCATTCACGCCACACCATTCCTCCGGGCTGACCTGTCCCTCTAATAATGTCGCCTGAGCTACTTTGCTGAGGGTCAGATCGTCCAGTGAATCCAGCAGGACAAAGCCGATAGTGCCACGCCCGCCGGTTTCGCCCTGCGGGCGGGTAAACAGCAGGACTTTTCCATCCGGTAAACCCACCGGGCGGATGTCTTTCATACCTTCCGGCCCGATAAAAAAAGGGCGCAGGGAATAGATATTGGCACCCCGGTACAGCAGGGTTTTCCAACGCAGGATTTCTCCGGTGTCATCCGCCGGTTCGACGCTGACGCCGCCAAAGATAAATTCTCCGCCAATAAGGGTAATAAATGGATCCTGCAAGGCGAAGACCGGCGCGTCAGGCAGCAATTTGCACTGACGGATACCGTCAAATTCAAAAAATTTTACCTGTGATAACTCAGAGTTTCTGGGCTCGACGCGACCGGCAATGACCAAAAGATCACCGCAACGAAACGGTGCGGTCAGGTTATAAACGTCGTCATCCCCAATGCCGGAAAAGTGGATTTTTTCTCCGGTGGGTGTGGGTAATTTCAGTGCATGAAATTGCTGCTGCAAAGCTTCTACCGCACTCACAGCGGCAGGCCAAGATGCGCCCATAAGGCATCGAGCGGCATAGTTGCCAGCGCAATGCATTCATCGGCCGCGCCGTAATAAATTTTCAGTGTGTCCTGTTCCAGCAATGCGCCGCAGGTGAAAACGACATTGCCGAAGAAACCTTCCGTTTCATAAATCATTTCGGGCTGGAGCAGCATTGTGGGGGATTTTGCTATGATTTTTAGCGGATTATCTATCGCAAGCAGCATCGCGCCGAGGCAGTAACGCTGATCTTTATCCACGCCGTGATAAATCTGCAACCAGCCGCGCGCCGTTTTCATCAGTGGTGCGCCGCCGCCCAGCTTCAATGCGTCCCAGTCGCCGTGTGTGCTGCCCAGCAAATGGCGATGATTGCCCCAGTGCAGCATGTCCGGTGATTCACATATCCAGATCTCTGGCTTACCGAAATGCTTGGGCGAAGGGCGGGTTAGCGCCTGATATTTGCCGTTAATTTTTTCGGGGAAGAAACAGACATCGCGGTTATCCGGGCAAAAAATCACGCCGCGCTTTTCCACTGTGACAAAATCAGTGGTGGTCGCCAGCGCGGTGGAAATGCCATACGGCGAAATGGCCGAATAGTTAATGTAGTAAATGCCGTCGATCAGCGTGATACGCGGGTCTTCGCAGCCAAATTGTTCATATTGCGTATCGGCAGTCAAAAATGGCTGTGGATCGACAGTAAAATCTTCGCCATTCTGACTGTGTGCCAGACGCAGATGCGACATAGAGGTCAGCCAGATCACCGAAGGGTCGGCTTTCAGCGCAATCATTCTGGGGTCGGTGAAATCATACGCCGGGTCATCGCGGCGAAAACGTTTCGTGCCCGGCTGCCAGACGTTCTGCCGGTTCACCAGGAGCGGTACTTCCAGGCTATTGGCGTCAGCCGATATCACGCTTTCTGCAACGCGAAGCAACAGCAGGGTTTCCCCTTTGTAGGAACATACGCCTGCATTAAAAACACAATCAACCTTCCATCCCGGCTGGGAAGGTGCGACGTCGGCAGGTGTTAGCAGCGGGTTTTTATCACTTCTGAGCATTTTCATGAGTTACCTTTTTGATAAGAATCTGGTTTTTTTTCAGCAGCGGTTCGTCCGCGCCAAACAAAACGGCATTGCCATCGCCAAAACCGTCATTGGCAACTGGCGGGCCGAAATTGATCATCACTTCCAAACATTCCGCAGCCAGATGGCGACGGAAAATCAGGCATTGTTTAAGTAATCGTAGGTGCTGGTAGCGGCCCTGCTGAAGGGCGGGATGAGTATTTCTGATGTGGATCAGTTGTTTATAATTCGCGATGATTGATTGTGAGTACTTACTTTCACTTTCGACGTTAATCTGATCTTCACCGGCATCCGCAGGCGTCCAGGGAACCGCTGCACGGGAGGCATCGCGGCAGAACGGCAAAGCATAAGTGAATGCTTGCTTCTCATTCATGCCTTGTGAAATGGCAGTGTGGTAATGAGTGATGCCCTGAACATCCTGCATCTGCTGTAAATTCTGAGGAACAAAATCGGTCATGCCGATTTCTTCACCCTGAAAGATAAAAGGCAGGCCGCGGGCGGTCATTTGCAAAGCGAAGACGGCCACTGCGCGGGAAATATCGCGGGAGGCCTCACCGAAACGGCTGATCATGCGTGACATATCATGGCTGGAGAAAAACAGCGTTGGTAAGCCGTAAAGTGTGGTTTCCATGGCCTGCATTTCGCCGAAAATCGCCGAAATATCAAAGTGTTTCTGGCTGCCAAGGTTGAAATTAAACACAACATCGAGTAAACCGGCTTCCTGATAAGGAGACATCACCGGTAAGCGATCGCTGCCCACTTCGCCAATCAGCAGGAATTCTCCCTGCGCGCGGATGTGGCGACACAGGCGTTTCACCACGTTCGTCACGCCGGGTTGATTGATATCTTTATCATGAGGCGGTTCCGTACCTGCTGTGGCTGGTGGGTGATCGTCGCCTATGCCGTCGGTGGTCAGAAAATTAATCACGTCAAAGCGGAAGCCATCGACACCACGTGCGATCCAGAAATCGAAGATTTTCTTAATTTCATGTTCAACAGCGGGATTCGACCAGTTCAGACACACCTGCTGAGGGGAAAATTTGTGGTAATAACTGGCGGTTCCGCCGGGCTCCTGCGTCCAGGCTGAACCGCCGAAAAATGAGGTCCAGTTGTTGGTTTTCTCTCGAAAGAAAAAGAAGTCGCGGAACAGGCTGTCAGGTAGGCTAAGCGCCGACTTGAACCACTGGTGCTGGTCCGAGACATGGTTAATCACCACGTCGATCACCAGTAGAATATCGCGCTGATGACAGACCGTAATCAGTTCATCAAAAAGTGCTAACGTGCCAAAGCGTGGGTCGACGGCGCAGTGATCGCTGATATCGTAGCCATTATCCTTGAGCGGAGATGGATAAAAAGGGGTGACCCAGATGCCGCCAATCCCCAGCTCAGCGAGATAATCCAGTTTAGAAATCAGCCCCTGAAAATCGCCTAATCCGTCAGCGTTACCGTCGCAGAACGACGGTAAATACACCTGATAAAATATCCGCTCCTGCCATGTCTTCGGGTTATTCATCATTCACGCCTGTTACTTAAGTGAAAGCGACATCCCTTCCAGGAAATGCTTCCTGAAGAGGACAAACAAAACGACGATTGGTAAAGTTTGTACTACCGACCCCGCCAGCACCGGACCGACATACACGCCATACGATTTGCTGAACGTCGCCAGAAGAACGGAAAGCGGCATTTTGTTAACGTCTTGCATGACAATTAGCGGCCAGAGGAAATTATCCCAGGCACTGGTAAAGGTAAAAATCGCGACGATAGCGAGAATCGATTTGTTGAGGGGCAGCATGACGTGGAGCAGAATCTTGATAAGACCGGCGTGATCTAATTTTGCGGCATGAATATAGTCATTTGGAGTGCCTTTAAAGCTCTGGGAGATCATAAAAATACCCCAACCATTCATGACGAACGGTAAAATAAGTGCTCCATAGGAATTAATCATGCCGAGTTCCCGCATCAGCACAAAATGCGGAATAATAAACATAAATGCGGGAAAGACTATTTGCAGGATGAGCAGGTTTTTAAATATATCCCGGCCTTTAAATTCCATTTTAGCCAGCGCATAACCAATCAAACACGAAGTCAGTGTGACGCAAACCGTTATGGTTAACGTAATGAATATGGAATTAAATAAGGTGCGCAGGAACGGCTTTTCCGCCTTACCCGTACCGTCGAACAGGAATGTATAATTATCGAATGACAGCGGGCCGGAGAAAAGGGAAGTGGTATAAATATCGGATGTATTTTTGAATGAACCGATGAACATCCATAAATACGGATATAGCCAGGTTATTGCCAGTATAAACATCAGCAGGTGGATCACCACGGAACCGAGGGTTCTTTTTATCTGATATTTTTGAGGGGGAGAGTCTGTCCGCATCCCCACAGATTTTGTCTTCATCATACGATCTCGATTCTCTTTTCCAGGCACCGGCGCAATACCCAGATCAGTGAAAAACTGAATAAGGCGACAATAATCGACATGGTGGCAGCCCAGCTTGGCTGCATCTGCCGGAAGGCGGCTTCATACATCACCACCATTGGCGTGGTGGTGCTTTCCAGCGGGCCACCGCCGGTGATGAGATACGGTTCGGTGAAAATACTGAAGGCCACCGTGATCGCCAGAACCAGAACCATGACTATCTGAGCATTCATCAGGGGCAAGGTGATATGCCATATTTTCCCAATGCTGGTGGCTTGATCGAGATCGGCAGCATCGTAAATATCTTTGGGAATAGTAATCAACCCGGAATAAAAAATTAGCCCGTAGTAGCCGACAAATTTCCAGGTAATAATAAGGGCAATAGATAACATGGCGAAATCAGGATGGGTAAACCATGGAACACTAATACCTAACATATTTATCAGAAACGTATTGATCGGCCCCGTTTCGCTGAACAGCTTGGAAAATACAATAGAATACGCCACGCCGGAGGAAACATTAGCGAGAAGAAAACTCAGAGCAACAAATGCTTTGCCGTATTTTATCTTTCTTAACCCGAATGCAAAGAGTAATGAAGACACAAATACAATGGGAAGATAGTAAACTAGAAATTTAAAGACGTTATAAATCGACGCCCAGAATAAAGGGTTCTGCATAACGGCGACAATATTCTTCACTCCGTTAAAAGACGGTGTGCCAATAAATTTCCAGTCGGTAAAACTCAACACCGCCAGCCAGAGAAACGGATATAGCCAAAATACCAGGGAATATCCGAGGTAAGTGCAAGCCAAAATTCCTCCGAGCGATGACTCCTTCATTTTTATCATCTCTTACTGCCCCAGAGTTTTGTCGATCTCGCGGGAAGACTCTTGAATAACCTCGGGTATCGGGCTGTTTTTAAACACCAGCTTTTCAATCATTTGGGTCATCGTCCGCTGGACTTCGACCGTTTGAGTAATCGGAGCAGGTGGAACGGCTTTCGGAACGTAAGAAGCGATAGCGTTAACTAATGCGTGCTGTTGCAGGTACTCTTCAAAAATCGGGTTGCTCTGCAAGTCTTCACGGGCAGGCGGCATTCCGGTGAGTTCCAGCCAGCGGCGATCGTGTTTTGGATCGCTGTATACCCATTGAATAAATTTCCAGGCGTCGTCCTGCACTTTCGATGTGCTGAACATCACGATCCCTTTGCTGTCTGCCATGGTGGCTACGCCGGGTTCGCCAGTTAGCGTCGGCATCGGGCCAATACGGATGGTTTTTAACACCTCGGGGAATTGTTTTTCATAGCGCCCGATATCCCACGGCCCGCGTACTGCGCCCAGCACAGCGCCGGTCGCCAGCGGATCATCCGAAGCGCTGAAATCGTAGCTCGTCCACTTGTTCACGAACATTTTGTTGAGGAAGGCCAAGGTCTGGCGGCCGGGGTCATTATCAAAGCTGGCTTTGTTGCCCTGAATATAAGGGGTGCCCTGAGAGGCGGCGTAATACAATGGAATAAAATCAAACCAGCGATCCCACCAGTTTTTGCCGCTGGTGATTTGAAGGCTGTAGCCTTTGTGATTTTGCGTCATCCGTTCTGACAGTGTATAAACCTCGTCATACGTGGCCGGTACATGGTCAAAACCTTGTTCTGCCAGCAGATCGCTGCGCCACCAGTACACCACCGGGCTGATATAAATCGGAATAACATTTTGCTGCCCGTCGAACTGCCATGACGCCACCGCTTTCCCCATATGTCGGGTTTCGACCAGAGCCTGAAATCCGGGCATTTTGGAATAATCATTGAGCTGTTTCAGCTCAGCTAACTGACGTGCAAAACCGATAAAGATATTGGTCGAAATATCCGGTTCTGTCCCCGACGCCAGCGCGTTCATAATGGCTTCTTCGGAACTTCCTGCTGCCGGAATGGGGGTGAATTCCACTTTTCTGTTCGCCGGATTGGTGTTCCATTCTTTAACTACTTCACCCCAATACACTTCCTGAGTAATATTTGGCGCAATCCACATTTTGATGCTGGTTTGATCTTTCTCATCAGGTCCGCAGCCAGAAATAAATAACGTGATACCCGCAATAACGGCCAGTTTCATTTTTTTCATGCTATTTCCTATATCCATTAGGGTATGGTTCATAATTAGTAATTATATTTAATGATTACTCATATTATTATTTTATGAATGAGATTCTATTTTAAACGCTAGCACGTACATTCAATGAACAAACGTTATTACGGTCACATAAATGATTTTGTTTAACGTTAAACTTTATTTTTATATTCGTTGCAAAAGGGAGGGGTTTGTGAGCATATGTTGGCGGGTTAATTAGTTTCAGAGAGGTGAATTTCTTTGTTTAAAGGATTTTGTAGTGAGTAAAATAACGCTAAAAAAAATTGCGATAGAATTGGGTGTGACACATACGACGGTGTCGAATGCATTTAATAATCCGGGTAAGTTATCCGTGTCTTTAAGAAAAAGAATAATAGATTATGCGCATTCCGTTAATTTTTACGGACCGGATAATTTGGGGCGTGCTCTGCGAACCGGCAGATCGGATGCCATTGGCATTATTTTTAACGACACGCTCAGTTACGTATTTACAGACAGCCATGACGTGCAGCTTATGCAGGGGGTTGCCGGTGAATGCGATCGGAATGGGGTCAGCATCATCCTGATCCCGCTGTATAATGGGCAAGGCGCGCTGGCCAGTGTTATCAACACGGCGGTGGATGGTTATATCCTGAATGCGACGCACAATAATGATCAGATTATCGCTAAGGCGCTGTCAAAAAATATGCCCGTTGTGACGACGGATTTTAAAATTCCGCCACACAGCAGCGTCTCAATTGATAACTACAGGGCGATGAAGGAAATTTGTTTACATCTGCTCGAAAAAGGGCATCGTGAGTTTGGGATTATTTCCTTCCCTTCACTGCAAGGGCGAAATGGTTTAACGCCGTTGAGTGAGGGTGTTTATGGCGATAACGACGTCATGCTAACCCGCGTGAATTCCTGTGTGGATACTTTTCGGGAATGGGATATTGATCTGAATAAATGCTTTCTTTGCGAAACCCCCCATCACGAAAAGTTTGGTGAAATAGCAGCGCAGGAACTTCTGGCGATAAATCCCGAAATGACGGCACTTATTTGTCTGTCTGACCGTTTCGCTCAGGGCGCAATTAATTATTGCCGGAAGACTGGTTTAAATATTCCGCAAGACCTTGCCATTACCGGCTTCGATAATATCCCCAGATTAGAGGATCAAATCGGACTGACCACCATCGCACAGGATCCGGTTAAAAAAGGGAGTATAGCCGCGGCGTTGTTGTTGGAAGGGAGAACTAATATTCACTACGACCTTGAGTTTACGTTAATTATTCGTGGTTCTACCTGATTTACGGTGGGGCCATAAACGCAAATTTTTATTTCTATTTCCCGGATGGAATATAGCCTTATTGACGTGTTTTTAAAGCTTACGATATACGCGGCATTCTGGGTTCTGAATTAAACGAGGATATTGTATGCCGTATCGGTTCTGCGTTTGCGCATTTTTATCGCCCCGAACGTAGAAACCCGGTATTCCACCGCGTTATTAGCCGAAACCACACGCAAACTGCTCGCCCTTACCGGGGCATAACCGCTCATCTTTTTGTTTCCAAGGACAACGCTATGTCAGGTTTAACGCTAAAAAATGTCAAAAAATACTATGACAAGACAGCCGTGATCCCCGATTTATCTCTGGAGATCCATTCTGGTGAGTTCCTGGTGCTGGTTGGCCCGTCGGGCTGCGGTAAATCAACCTTACTGCGCATGATTGCTGGGCTGGATTCGCTGAGCGCTGGAAGTATTCACATTGAGGAAACTGATGTGACGGAACTGGCTGCCGGGAAACGCGGCCTGTCGATGGTCTTTCAGTCCTACGCGCTTTATCCGCACATGACAGTCAGGCAGAATCTGGCCTTTGGCCTGAAGAATATCCGCACACCGCCGGATGAAATTGCGCGGCGTATCAGTGAAGCGGCTCTTATTTTGCGGCTGGATGAGATGCTCGACCGGTTACCGCAAAATCTTTCCGGCGGGCAGCGTCAGCGCGTTGCCATCGGGCGTTCCATTGTTCAGCAGCCGAAAGTATTTTTGTTTGATGAGCCGCTGTCGAACCTTGATGCCGCACTGCGCGTGCAGATGCGTCAGGAAATCAGTCAACTACACGCCCGCCTGAAAAATACCATGATTTATGTGACCCATGATCAGGTTGAGGCGATGACGCTGGCGGACCGGATTGTGGTGCTCAACCAGGGCCGCATTGAGCAAATCGGGAGGCCGGTGGAACTCTATAATTCTCCCGCCAGTTTGTTTGTTGCCAATTTTATTGGCACGCCGAAAATCAATATCATCCCGGCGCAGGTTAACGGCCGTCAGTTGTGCATTAACGGGCAGCCAATGTTCCCGCTCGGAGATAAATTCCCGGTGGTTCACGAAGGACAAATGGTGTCGCTGGCAATCCGGCCTGAACTGTTGCGCCTTAATGAAGTGACGGATCATCAGTTCGGAGTTTTCGTCGATTTCACCGAATTACAGGGTGATTCCACGCTGGTGTACGCGCGTTTTGGCGAACACATCCTGAAAATGAAATCGTCGAAACAGCTCTCCTTTGCTAAAGATACGCCGATCAATTTTGGGTTTAATGCAGAAAGTATCTTACTGTTTAATGAAGCGGGCAAATGCATCCCCGCGACTGCCTGCGATGGCATAAATCAGCCCGGGCTCCTCATGGGGCAATGACAAAAAAGCGGAGCCTGAGCCCCGCCTGATATTTTCACAACATCTGAATTTACTGAATTTTCAGCGTATTAATAATCGCTTCGGCATCGGTCTGCGCCTGTTGCTGATTATCCGCTGGCAGCGTGATTTGCAGCGTCAGCAGGTGGCTGTCGACTTTGCCCAGCACGATAGATGAATACGCTTTCTGACCGGCAGAAGTGATCACGCTGTCGTATTGCTGCAACGTCTGGCCGTTCACCTGAATGGATTTATTGGTGACGACTTGCAGATTGGTATCGCGCGCTTTTTGCTGATCCTGTAAACGACCTGCCAGAACGTCCAGTGACTCAGTGGTGTTATCACCCAGGATCACAATCACCGCTTTCTGGCCAGTGCTGTCTGCGTAGACGTGCATATTGTTTGCCTGAGTGCCCAGCTTACCGCTCTGGTCGCTCATTCCCTGCGGCAGGGAGAAAGTCACTTTGCCGTCCAGCAGGCTGACTGGCGTGGTCGCCGCGGCGGCTGCTGCGGCAGGTGCGCCTTTATCTGCGGCTGGCGCATCTGTTGATTTACCATCACACGCAGCCAGACCGGCGATCAGTACTGCCATTCCCATCATTTTTGCGACATTACGCATCGGGCTTCCTTAAGTGGCCTGTCTATCAGGCTTACATGTTGACTTAACAGCCGTTATGGCAACCTATTCAGGCCACAAATGCAAGTCAGATTATGGCGCGATTTGTGTCATCTGAGACGCCGTCGTCACTCTTAGTGCGCGCTGACCGCAGAAGCCTTGTGATTTCCGTGCGCCGACAGCCGCTTAAGCAACATGTTGAGCAACATGCCGTACATTGGCAGGAAGAACACCAGGCAGATCAGCACTTTGAAGCTGTAATCCACCAGCGCGATTTCTACCCAGTGCGCCGCCATAAAGGCATCGGTACTTTTGTAGAACGCGATGAAGAAGAAGGAGAGCGTATCGCTGATATTGCCGAGGAACATCGAAGCGACCGGCGCAATCCACCAGCGGCGGTTCTGACGCAGCCGGTTGAACACGTGAACGTCGAGGATTTGTCCCAGCACGTAAGCCATAAAGCTGGCAGTTGCGATGCGGGCGACCATGATGTTCAGGCTGCTGAGCGCTTCAACGCCCTGCCACTGTGCTTCAAAGAACAGTGCGGAAATCACGTAAGAGATTGCCAGTGCCGGGATCATGACGGAAAGGATAATCCGGCGTGCCAGCGGTGCGCCAAAGATTCGCACCGTGAGATCGGTAGCCAGGAAAATAAACGGAAAAGTGAACGCGCCCCAGGTGGTATGGAAACCAAAAATGGAGACAGGCAGCTGAACCAGATAGTTGCTGGAGGTAATGATGGCGATGTGGAATAGCGAAAGCCATATCAACGCGGAAAACCGCTGTTGAGCAGTAAAGGAGTACATAGATGTGACCTTTTTAGTGAATTGGGGTGAGGGAACCCAAGAGTGTCATTTTCTTTTGCACCGGTATTTTAGTGCGGCGCGCATAGTACCTGTTTGCGCACCGTTTGCGCAACAGATTCGATGGTTAATTTTAGCGCAATGAGCCTTGTTTGTTGCACCAGAAAACCAGCGGGTTAAACTGTCGCGCATTCACGTATGAAGATGTTGAGACACGAAATGACCGACCCCTTTATCAATCCTGACCATCAGCTTGATGCGACGGGTCTGCGTTGCCCGGAACCTGTAATGATGGTTCGCAAAGCGGTGCGTACCATGAAAGACGGCGAAACGCTGCTGATCGTCGCTGATGATCCGGCAACGACCCGCGATATTCCCGGTTTCTGCCGTTTTATGGAACACCGGCTTTTAGCGTCTGATACGGAAAACCTGCCGTACCGCTATTTGCTGTGCAAAGGTCTGGTGGAAAAGCAGGGCTGATTGCTCAGCCCTGACGGTCAGTGTGATTTCTTGCGCAACAGCCGCAAGGCATTGGCAGTGACTAACGCCGTTGCGCCGGAATCGGCCAGCACCGCCAGCCACAAACCGGTCAGCCCCATAATCGTGGTCACCAGAAATATCGCCTTCAGCCCCAGCGCAATCGTGATGTTCTGACGGATATTCGCCCGCGTTGCGCGTGACAAACTGATCATCTGCGCCAGCCCGCTCAGGCGGTTGTGCGTCAGCGCCGCGTCGGCGGTTTCCAGCGCCACGTCGGTGCCACTTCCCATCGCAATCCCGATCGTAGCGGCTTTCATGGCGGGCGCATCGTTAATGCCGTCGCCGACCATCGCGACCGGTTTAACCGCATTCAGCGCGGTGACTGCCGAGACTTTGTCCGCAGGCAATAAGCCCGCGCGGAACTCAATCCCCAGGCGATCCGCGATAGTTTTCGTTGCACGCGGGTTGTCGCCGGTCAGCATCACCGCAGACACGCCCAGCGCTTTAAGTTTCTGCAACGCATTCACCGCATCGTCGCGCAGACGATCCTGCATCGCGATGAGCCCGACCGCTGTTTCATCTTTTAAGACCACAACGACCGTTTTGCCGGTCGATTCCCAGTCCGTGATTTGCGCGCGGGCCTCCAGCGTCAGTACCGGTTCCGCCACACGCACCGGCGCGAGAACCTGAACCTTACTGCCAGATACCACGCCTTCCACGCCGGAACCGGCCAGCGCGCGGCGGTTCTGCGCCGTCATCGGCACCGGATTACTCTCTTGTGCGCGGGTCAGAATCGCCTGCGCCAGCGGGTGGTGCGAACCTTCTTCAACGGCGGCGGCCAGGCTTAATAGTTCTTTTTCGCTGGTATCATTGAGCGCGAAAACGTCCGTGACTTCCGGTTTGCCTTCGGTCAGCGTGCCGGTTTTATCCAGCGCGACGGTTTCAATCAGCGCCAGCTGTTCCAGCGCCGCACCGCCTTTAATTAACGCGCCCTGACGCGTTGCCGCCGCCAGACCGGAGGTAATCGCCGCCGGAGTGGAAATCACCAGCGCGCACGGGCAACCAATCAGCAGCAGCGTCAGGCCACGGTAAATCCAGGTTTCCCACGATAAGCCCATCGCCAGCGGCGGAATGATAATAACCAGCAGCGACAGCAGCATGATGATCGGCGTGTAGTAACGGCTGAAGGTATCAAGGAAACGCTCGATCGGCGCACGGCGCTCATCGGCTTCTTCGATCAGTTGCAGGATGCGGTCAATCGCGCTGTTGCCGGGCGCGGAAGCCACTTCAAGGCGCGCCAGACGGTCAACGCAGAGGCTTCCCGCCGGGACTTTTTCGCCGGGCTGATGTTCAACGGGCACTGATTCGCCGGTTAATGCGCTTTCATCGAAACTGGCGTGGCCTTGTAAAATGGCGTCTGCGGGCAGGCGCGCGCCCGCCGCGATTTCAATGATATCGCCGGGGCGCAGGCTGCTGACCGGCACCGTTTCTGTTTTGTCGTTCACCACGCGTACGGCGGTATCCGGGATCAGCGCCATCAGGGATTTCACGCCACTGCGCGCGCGGCTCGAGGCGAAGGATTCCAGACGCTCGCCCACCATAAACAGCAGCAACACCATCGCGGCTTCGGCGGTCGCACCAATGAACAGCGCACCGAGCGCCGCAATGCTCATCAGCGTTTCGATGGCAAAAGGCGAACCGGAACGCGTCTGGCGGATGGCCTGACGCAGCACCGGCCACAGCCCGACCAGCGTGGTGGCGATAAACGCGATTTTACCCGCCTGCGGGCTGACGTGATCGAGCGCCCAGCTCAGCAGCATCAGCACCGACAGGGCGATCAGCGGCAGCATTTCTTTCAGGCGGGACGCTTCAGGTTCAGAAGCAGCGGTTTTTTTATCGAGAGATTGCAGCGTAAAACCGGCGGCGATAACGGCCTGCTGAACATTGTGTGAAATGTCATAACCCGCATCAATGACCAGTTTTTCTGTCGCAAATAAGACCCTGGCGCGGCTGACGCCCTCGAGGCCGGAGACGGCATTTTCAATTTTGCGGGCGCACGCAGGGCAATCCATTCCGGCGACTTTCCAGCTGTACTGTAAGTCACCGGAATGCGCGGCTTCGGGAGCATCTTCCCCCGGCGAGCCTTCTGCATTGCCGTCGCCAGAAGTGTGTGAGTGCTCACCGGATTTCGGTGTGCAGCAGCTGTCGGTAGCGCAACTGTCTGTGGCCGCGCTGGCCGAAACCGCCAGCGTTGCGCGCGTGTCACAGCAGCCCGCAGGATGTGTACCGGACTGAACCGGTGCGCTGATTTTATTGATACGCAGCGCGGGGCCACGTTTGGCCTGACAGCCGCAGCTGCATCCGGTGTTTTTTTGAAGTGGGGTCATAGTGCCTCCGGTTTAAAACCGAGTGGAATTGCACTCAGTGTAAACGTTGGAGTCAGCTCTAAGGTCAAGCAAAATTTAAATCCCCTTCATACTTCGAGCTGCAGATGCGTTAGCTGCTCTCAGTCACCCGAATCACTTACCGGAGTAAGCTCATCGGGATTCCTTCGGTTGCTGCCTTCCTGCAACTCGAACTATTTTGAGGATTTCAGCGTATCGTTCTGAATTAACTACAAATACAGCGAGCGGACGATCAGGAAGTGCCCGCCGAAATAACATGCGGCAACCAGCGCATCGGAGGCGCGGAAAGTGAAGCGATAGCGGCTGGTGAGCCAGAAAATATTCCCGAGCAACAGCAGCGCAGCACCGCAAAACAGCGAGAACGCCATGTCGGTGCTGCGTGCGAAATACTGTTCACCCGCCAGCCAGACCATCAGCAGCGTCATCGCGATGTAAGTGGTCACTGCCCAGCGAAGTTCCGCCAGCCTCGTCCAGATCACCGCCAGTAATATCGCGCCGATAATCAGCAGCGTCAGCGGCAAAGGCCAGAAGAACGTAATCGTCATCTGGCTGGCAAAACTGAGCGTATACAGCAGATGCGAGAGGAAAAACGCCCCGATGGCGTACATAAACCGCTCTTCCGGCAGCAACAGCAGGCCGTCGGCGACCAGCGTTGCGGCCAGACCCAGCAGGATCAGATAGCTGTAAACATTGAGCGTCGGTGCCTGCCAGGCGAGTAAAAGCAGCAATAATAAGGTGACGGGTTTGAATACCCAGCGTTGCCAGCGCGGGCCGCGATAGCTGGCGTCAACGAACAACCAGCCTGAGAAAAACACTGCGAGGAATGGCCAACTCATTGTTTATCCTTTTATATTTAAAAACAGAAGGTAAAACCAACGCAAGGATCTGCCTTCAGGAAAACACATCCTGTTTTCCCGTACTTATTCTCAGTGTAGGAGAGGCGCGGTGCCGCAGACAATCAGAAATAACCTTATCAGGCCGTCTGTTCAGGCAGAGTTGAAGAATAGCGGCCGCAGAGGGGCTTTTTACGGCGCAGGACGCGCCGTAAAACGGGGATTACTTTTTGTTGGGCAACGGAGGCTGTTTTTTCTGCCAGGCCAGCAATTCAAACACGCCGAACAGGAAAATACGGGTTTGCAGCCAGCCGCCAATGGTGTCCTTTTCTTTGCCCTGCGTGGCTTTGAGCAGCATCACCTGCAAGCCGTGCATAAAGAACATGAACACAATCGCCACGTCTAAAAAGTATTTGATCGGTTTCGGGAAAGGGTGAATCAGGTTAAACGCCAGAAACGCCCAAATACACAACATCAACAACCGACCAATATTGATCAACATCTTACTGCTCCTGTTCTGGTGAGCCGGTTTCAGGCGTCACATCGCGATGATAAAGGCGATAAGCAACTTGTCCGGCGACTTTCTCACGATGTAAACGCCAGCTGGCAGGCACATCCAGAGTGTCGTGTTCGGCTTCTGTTTCGACATAAATCCAGGCTTCGTCTGCCAGCCAGTTATTTTGCTCCAGCAGATTCAGCGTGTCTTGCAGAATACCTTTACGGAAAGGCGGATCGAGGAAAACCACATCAAAGGCATTTCCGGCTTTTGCCAGCCAATTCAATGTATTGACGTTAAAGACTTGTGCATCTTTGGCGTTTAGCAGCGCCAGGTTTTTCTCTAACTGTTGCGCAACCGGGCGCTCAAACTCCAGCAGGGTGGCGCTGGCGGCGTAGCGCGATAACGCTTCCAGACCGAGTGCGCCGCTGCCTGCAAAACAGTCCAGACAATGTGCGCCCTGCAAAACCGGCGCGAGCCAGTTAAACAGCGTTTCGCGCACGCGATCGGTGGTCGGGCGCAGTCCCGGACTGTGGGGAACCGGAAGTTTGCGTCCGCGCCAGAGACCGCCAATAATTCGGATCTGGCCTGCGGCTGGAGTGTTGGGTTTCTTTGCCATAGTTCGCTTGTGTAATCCAAAGCCGTCGGGCTTCGTTGCATATCGTTTGGAGGGCTATTCTACCGGTGTGCGGGCAATGGGCAAATGTTTAACATGGGCGATTGAAAAACCACCGGAATTCAATACGCGGGCGTGTTGCCGGAAGGGGAAAGTGATAGACTGCCCGACCATAACCCTATTAATAATCCGTTCGCCAATCATTAGCGGCGAGGAGTGAAGTTGTAAAATGGCAAAAGATAAAAAACGCGGTTTCTTCTCCTGGTTTGGCCGTGGCCGTCAGGAAGAAGAGCAGCAGAAAGAAGAAACACGCGTAGAGCCGCCGGTTGCCGAAGCGCCACTGAGCGATACGCCTGCACAGGAAGCGCCTCCGGCCGCTGAAGAACCTCGCGAACAGGCAGCGGCGGAACTGGCCGAAGAAATTGTTCACATCACCGAACAGGTCGCGGCGCAGCCCGTTGCTGAAACGCCTGTGGTTGCAGAAGTCGTCACCGAAGAACCGGTCATTGAAGAAACCGTCGCCGAAGAACCGGTGCTGGTTGAAGAGCAGGTTGTTGAAGACGAATTCGTTGAGTCAGCCGCTGAGATTGCAGAAGACGCCCGCGAAGATTCTCTCGACGCTATCGACGACAGCCTGGTGGTGGAAGATCACGTTGCTGAAGAAGAGATTGTCGAAGAAGAACCTGTTGAAGACTCGCCGCTGCCCGTTGCGCTCGATCCTATCGTTGTGCTGCCTGCCGGTGAAACTGAGCAGGAACGTCCGACGAAAGAAGGTTTCTTTGCCCGACTGAAACGCAGTCTGGTTAAAACTAAGCAGAATCTCGGCTCCGGTTTTGTCGGGTTGTTCCGCGGTAAAAAAATTGATGACGATCTGTTTGAAGAGCTGGAAGAACAGCTGCTGATCGCCGACGTGGGTGTTGAAACCACGCGTAAAATTATCACTTCGCTGACTGAACACGCTTCCCGTAAGCAGCTGAAAGACGCCGATGCGCTCTACGGCAAGCTGAAGGAAGAAATGTCCGAAATTCTGTCGAAAGTGGACGAGCCGCTGGATGTCAGCGGAAAAACCCCGTATGTCATTCTGATGGTTGGCGTGAACGGCGTCGGTAAAACGACCACCATCGGTAAGATGGCGCGTCAGTTTGAAGCGCAGGGCAAATCAGTGATGCTGGCGGCGGGTGATACCTTCCGTGCGGCGGCCGTTGAACAGTTGCAGGTCTGGGGCCAGCGCAACAAGATCCCGGTCATCGCTCAGCATACCGGTGCCGATTCCGCTTCCGTAATTTTCGATGCCATTCAGGCGGCGAAGGCCCGTAATATCGATGTGCTGATCGCCGACACCGCCGGGCGTTTGCAGAACAAAGCGCACCTGATGGAAGAGCTGAAGAAAATCGTCCGCGTGATGAAGAAACTCGACGAAGACGCACCGCATGAGGTTATGCTAACGCTCGATGCCAGTACCGGCCAGAATGCCGTCAGCCAGGCGAAATTGTTTAACGAAGCGGTCGGGCTAACCGGCATTACGTTGACTAAACTGGACGGCACCGCCAAAGGCGGCGTGATATTTGCCATCGCCGATCAGTTCAGTATCCCGATCCGTTATATCGGCGTCGGCGAAGGTATCGAAGATTTGAGGCCGTTTAAGGCAGACGATTTTATTGAGGCACTTTTTGCCCGAGAGGATTAATACGGATGATTCGCTTTGAACAGGTCAGTAAAGCTTATCTGGGCGGACGACAGGCGCTTCAGGGCGTCAATTTTCACATCCAGCAAGCGGAAATGGCATTTCTGACCGGACACTCTGGCGCGGGTAAAAGTACCCTGCTGAAGTTGATTTGCGGCATTGAGCGCCCGAGCGCCGGGCATATTTTGTTTGGCGGCCACGACATCAGCCGCCTGAAATCCAGCGAAGTGCCGTTTTTGCGCCGTCAGATTGGCATGATTTTTCAGGATCACCATCTGCTGATGGATCGCACGGTGTATGACAATGTGGCAATGCCGCTGATTATCTCCGGCGCCAGCAGTGAAGATATCCGCCGTCGCGTTTCGGCGGCGCTGGATAAAGTCGGGTTGCTGGATAAAGCCAAAAACCTGCCGATCCAGTTATCCGGTGGTGAACAACAGCGCGTGGGCATTGCCCGCGCCGTCGTGAACAAGCCTGCGGTGCTGCTGGCGGATGAACCGACCGGTAACCTCGACGGCGAATTGTCGGAAGGCATTTTGCGTTTATTCGAAGAATTTAACCGGGTTGGCGTCACCGTTCTGATGGCAACGCATGATGTGGGCCTGATTGCCCGCCGTAATTACCGCACGCTGACGCTGAGTCAGGGGCGTATGTCGGGAGGGGTTTACTGATGGCAAACAGCCCAAACCCGGCGAAAACCGCAAAAAGCGCCCGCGCTGCCAAAAGCAAAGCGTTGCAGGGTGGCTGGCGTGAACAGTGGCGTTACGCGTGGATGAACGCGCTGGCGGATATGCTTCGCCAGCCTCTGGCAACCTTGCTGACGGTCATGGTGATCGCCATTTCCCTGACGCTGCCAAGCGTGTGTTATCTGGTGTGGAAGAACGTCAGTACGGCGGCAGAGCAGTGGTATCCGACGCCGCAGCTGACGGTATATCTCGACAAAGCGCTGGATGACGACGCGGCTGAAAATGTGGTGAAAACCCTCAAAACTGAAGCGGGCGTGGATAAAGTCAATTATCTCTCCCGTCAGGAAGCGATGGGCGAATTCCGCAACTGGTCAGGCTTTGGCGGCGCAATGGATATGCTCGAACAGAATCCGCTGCCTGCCGTAGCTATCATCACGCCAAAAATGAATTTCCAGGATTCCGCCACGCTGAACACCCTGCGCGATCGCGTGGCGGCAGTTCACGGTGTGGATGAAGTGCGTATGGATGACAGCTGGTTCGCCCGTCTTGCGGCGCTGACCGGTCTGGTGGGGCAAATTGCCGCGATGATTGGCGTGCTGATGGTGATCGCTGTCTTCCTGGTAATTGGTAACAGTGTGCGACTGAGTATCTTCAGCCGTCGCGATACCATCAACGTTATGAAGCTGATTGGTGCGACCGATGGCTTCATTTTGCGGCCATTCCTAAACGGTGGCGCGATGCTCGGTTTTACCGGCGCACTGATGTCGCTGATCCTGTCTGAAGTACTGGTACTGCGCCTTGAGAGCGTGGTGACGCAAGTCGCTCAAGTGTTCGGCACGACCTTTGATCTGCATGGTTTGGGCTGGGACGAAAGTCTGTTGCTGCTGATCGTCTCCGCAATGATTGGCTGGATTGCGGCGTGGCTGGCGACTGTTCAACATTTACGGCGATTTACACCACAGTAGCGAGAGTTTGCTATAATGTCCCCCTGCTGCTCAGTCATTGTGTCTCAGGGGGAAGCTGTTTTCGGCCTTTCCGCAACATCATTTCCCTGCTTTCTCCGCAATGGCACAAATTCACTATCCAATAGTCAGTCTGTCACATACAGTCGTCAGACTCTTGAATCCGGCCGCGAACTTTTTGTAAAATTCGGGGTCGAAGAGCAGCGGATATTAAGGGCTCGGCGTTGCTTCTGTGGTCGCCAGATGGCACACAGCGTAGCGGTATCATCCCGCAGCAACGTGGTATAAAACCTGCACAACGTCATACATGAGAGGCTTTTGAATGACTAACGAAATGCGCACTTTAGCATTAGTACCCCAAGGTAGCCTGGAAGCCTATGTTCGGGCAGCCAATACTTATCCTATGCTTACCGCAGAGGAAGAACGGGCACTGGCTGAGCGGCTGCATTACGACGGTGACCTGGACGCAGCGAAAGAGCTGATCCTGTCTCACCTGCGCTTTGTTGCTCATATTGCCCGCAACTATTCAGGCTACGGTTTGCCACAGGCAGACCTTATTCAGGAAGGTAACATCGGCCTGATGAAAGCGGTTCGCCGTTTTAATCCGGAAGTCGGTGTACGTCTGGTGTCCTTTGCGGTGCATTGGATTAAAGCAGAAATTCACGAATACGTGCTGCGTAACTGGCGCATCGTGAAAGTCGCGACGACGAAAGCACAGCGTAAGCTGTTCTTTAACCTGCGTAAAAACAAACAGCGTCTGGGCTGGTTCAGCCACGACGAAGTGGAGCACGTTGCCCGCGAACTGGGTGTGACCAGCAAAGATGTGCTGGAAATGGAATCACGCATGGCCGCACAGGACATGACGTTTGACCCGACACCGGACGACGAGCCACGCGATGGCGCGGCGATGGCACCGATGCTGTATCTGCAAGATAAAAGCTCTGACTTTGCAGAAACCATCGAAGAAGATAACTGGGATCAGGATGCAACCGACAAACTTTCCTATGCAATGGAAGGTCTGGACGAACGCAGCCAGGATATCATCCGTGCCCGCTGGTTAGATGACGATAACAAATCGACTCTGCAGGAACTGGCCGATAAATACGGTGTTTCAGCAGAACGTGTTCGTCAGCTTGAAAAGAACGCGATGAAGAAACTGCGTCTGGCGATCGAAGCCTGATACGACAGCTTTCTGAGACAAAAAAGCGACCTTCGGGTCGCTTTTTTTATGCCTGAAATTCAGCGCGGATTAGGGCTTCTTCCAGATATTCCCTGTCAGGGAAAAACCGCAGGCCTGCATAAAGGCGTCGGTCACGGCTTCGCCATCGGACGGCATTTCCCAGCTTCTGACCTGCGGCAGTTGCGCCTGCAAATCTTCCATCAGATACAGCCCGACGCCGCGGCGCCGCGTCACTTCCCGGACCCGCAGATCCCTGAACTCGCCGTGGTCGCCGTTCAGCCGGACTTTCACCGCGCCAAGAATGCGCTCGTTAAACACGGCGGCGAACAGCGCGTGGTGTTCACTCAGGCTGCCTTGCCAGTCACTTTCCGTTTGCTCAGGCCAGACTTTTGCCAGATCGATAAGATCCTGCGTGCTGAGCGAAGTGAGTTTTTGGATGGTTAATTTCATGATGTGGACGGTCAGAAAAAAGAGGCGTTTAGTGTAGCGGATCCGTCTGAAAATCGGGCGTAACTTTTTTTGTACAGTAACAGGTTGAAAACTTTTTCAGCGATCCCTGTATAAGCGATAAATGTTGGCTTTAATCAATAATGCCAGCGTTAACGGCTGATTGTTTAAAAGAGAACCGATTTTCCATCCAAATAAAATTCTGTTTACACCTCATATTTCTGACTGTGCCATTTGATTTGCAGAAGAAAATTCCTGTTTAATGATATGAATTATAAAGTCTTATTTGAAAATAAGGCGAAATAAGCCGGTAACTCATTATTACTTATACTAAATTTCTTAAGTGATGATGTTTTGAACAGGCGGGCAAAGAGCAAACCACAACACACATCAAACGGGGTAATCGGATGAAAGTAACTAAGGGTAAGATCTGGCTGGCAGGGTGTATTGCATTAGCAATGAGTCAGGCGGCATTCGCAAAAGATATCAAAGTCGCCATTGTTGGTGCTATGTCAGGTCCGGTCGCCCAGTATGGTGATATGGAGTTTACGGGTGCAAAACAAGCGATCGCAGACATCAACGCCAAAGGCGGCGTGAAGGGCGACAAACTGGTTGGCGTCGAATATGACGACGCGTGTGATCCGAAACAAGCAGTTGCTGTTGCCAACAAAGTGATCAACGACGGTATCCGTTACGTGATTGGTCACCTGTGTTCATCCTCAACACAGCCGGCTTCAGACATCTACGAAGACGAAGGCGTTCTGATGATTACGCCAGCCGCAACCAACGCAGACCTGACCACACGCGGTTACAAAATGGTGATGCGTACCACCGGTCTGGATTCCGATCAGGGCCCGACCGCCGCAAATTACATCCTCAACACCATCAAACCAAAACGTATTGCGGTTGTGCATGACAAACAACAATACGGCGAAGGCCTGGCCCGTTCCGTACAGGACGCGCTGAAAAAAGGCGGCGGCAACGTCGTACTGTTTGAAGGTATCACCGCAGGCGACAAAGATTTCTCAACGCTGGTTGCACGTCTGAAGAAAGACAACGTGGACTTCGTCTATTTCGGCGGTTACTACCCGGAAATGGGCCAGATCCTGCGTCAGTCCAAACAGGCTGGTCTGAATGCGAAATTCATGGGTCCGGAAGGCGTGGGCAACTCCTCACTGTCTAACATTGCAGGTGATGCGTCCGAAGGTATGTTCGTGACCCTGCCAAAACGTTATGACCAGGTTCCGGCTAACCAGCCAATCGTTGATTCCCTGAAAGCGAAGAAACTGGATCCAACCGGTCCGTTCGTCTGGACCACCTACGCCGCATTGCAGGCGCTGACCACCGGTATGGAACGTAGCGGCAGCATGGAACCGGCAGACATTGCTAAAAACCTGAAATCAGCTTCCGTGGATACCGTAATGGGCCCGCTGAGCTGGGATGAGAAGGGCGACCTGAAAGGATTCGAATTCGGTATTTTCGAGTGGCATAAGGACGGCACGTCTACCCCTATCAAATAAATGCCCTTCATCCTTCAGGTTGCAGGGGTGTTGGCTGCACTCGCTCACCCGAATCACTGACTTATGTCAGCTCATCGGGATTCGTTCGATTGCCGCCTGCCTGCAACCAGAATGATTTTGGGCATTGTTATGCATTGCGTAGCAGGACAAGAACAGCGCATTACTCTGCCCGGCGTCTACTGTTATAGAAGGCGCCGGGTTGTAGTCTCAGCACAAGTCATCAAACCCTTGATTAATAAGGATAGGGTATGTCAGAGCAGTTCCTCTATTTCATTCAGCAGATGTTCAACGGTGTGACGTTGGGCAGCACTTATGCGCTGATCGCCATTGGTTACACCATGGTTTACGGCATTATCGGCATGATCAACTTCGCCCACGGCGAGGTGTATATGATCGGCAGTTATGTCTCCTTTATCGTGATTGCCGCCCTGATGATGATGGGTATCGATGCCAGCTGGCTGCTGATCGGTGCCGGATTTATCGCGGCGATTGTGATTTCCAGTGCGTACGGCTGGAGTATTGAACGCGTGGCATATAAGCCGGTGCGTAACTCCAAACGTCTTATTGCACTGATTTCTGCCATCGGGATGTCAATTTTTCTTCAAAACTACGTCAGCCTCACGCAAGGCTCACGCGATCTGGCGTTACCAAGCCTGGTCACCGGCCAGTGGAAACTCGGCGAAGCGAACGGCTTTGCGGCGACCATCAGCACCATGCAACTGATCATCTGGATCGTAACCTTCATCGCGATGCTGGCGCTCACGCTGTTCATCCGTTATTCCCGTATGGGGCGCGCGTGCCGTGCCTGCGCCGAAGATCTCAAAATGGCCAGCCTGCTGGGGATCAGCACTGACCGCGTGATCTCCCTGACTTTCGTGATCGGCGCATTAATGGCGGCGGTGGCGGGCGTTCTGCTGGGGCAATTCTATGGCGTGATTAACCCGTACATCGGCTTTATGGCCGGGATGAAAGCCTTTACCGCCGCGGTTCTGGGCGGCATCGGCAGCATTCCGGGCGCGATGATCGGCGGCCTGATCCTGGGCGTGGCCGAAGCGCTGACGTCGGCGTACCTGAGCACGGAATACAAAGATGTGGTGTCCTTCGCACTGCTGATTGTGGTCTTGCTGGTTCTGCCAACCGGTATTCTGGGCCGTCCGGAGGTGGAAAAAGTATGAAGCGCCTGAATCTGTTAAATGCGCTGGTTTCCGCTTTCGTTCTGCTGGTTCTGGCTGCGTTCATTATGGGGCTGCAACTGAGCCTGGATGGCACCAAACTGGTGGTGAACGGCGCGGGTGAAGTTCGCTGGATGTGGATTGCGATTGGCTGTGCGATTGTTTTCGTGTTTCAGCTGTTCCGCCCGCTGGTGAGCAGCGGCCTGAAAAAAGTCTCCGGGCCGGGCTGGGTCTTGCCAAGTTTTGACGGCTCAACGCCGAAACAAAAACTGCTGGCGCTGGTGCTGATTATTGCCGCCATCGCGTGGCCGTTTATCGTCTCGCGCGGCACGGTGGATATCGCCACGCTGACACTTATCTACATCATGCTGGGTCTTGGCCTGAACGTGGTGGTCGGATTGTCGGGTTTGTTAGTGCTGGGTTACGGCGGTTTTTACGCCATCGGCGCTTACACCTATGCGCTGCTCAACCACTATTACGGTATCGGTTTTTGGGAAGCGTTACCGCTGGCGGGGCTGGTTTCTGCGGCGTTTGGTTTCCTGCTCGGGTTCCCGGTTCTGCGGTTACGGGGCGACTATCTGGCGATTGTGACCCTCGGATTTGGCGAAATCGTCCGTATTCTGTTGCTCAACAATACCGAACTGACCGGCGGACCAAACGGCATCAGCCAGATCCCCAAACCGACGCTGTTCGGGCTGGAATTCAGCCGGACACCGCGCGATGGCGGCTGGGATACCTTCAGCAACTTCTTCCATGTGACCTACGATCCGAGCGACAGGATTATTTTCCTGTACATGGTGGCGCTGTTGCTGGTGCTGGTGACGCTCTTCATCATCAACCGCCTGCTGCGTATGCCGCTGGGCCGCGCGTGGGAAGCGCTGCGTGAAGACGAAATTGCCTGTCGTTCGCTGGGGCTGAACCCGACCCGCATCAAACTGACCGCGTTCACCATCAGCGCCGCGTTTGCCGGTTTTGCCGGTACGCTGTTCGCCGCGCGTCAGGGCTTTGTCAGCCCGGAATCCTTCACCTTTGCGGAATCCGCTTTCGTGCTGGCCATCGTGGTGCTCGGGGGAATGGGCTCGCAGTTTGCGGTTATTCTGGCGGCCATTTTACTGGTGGTTTCCCGCGAGCTGATGCGTGACCTCAACGAATACAGCATGTTGCTGCTCGGTGCCTTGATGGTGCTGATGATGATCTGGCGTCCGCAGGGCTTGCTGCCGATGAAACGTCCGCAGCTGAAACTCAAATTGTCTAAAAAACAAATCGCCGATCAGGGGGAACAGGCATGAGCACGCAACCTCTGTTAGCCGTTGAAGGTTTGATGATGCGTTTTGGCGGCCTGCTGGCGGTCAACAACGTGGCGCTGAACCTCAATCAGGGCGAAATTGTTTCCCTTATCGGCCCGAACGGGGCCGGTAAAACTACGGTATTCAACTGCCTGACCGGTTTCTACAAGCCGAGCGGCGGCACCATCAAGCTGCGCGATCAGCATCTTGAAGGCCTGCCGGGGCAGAAAATTGCCCGCATGGGCGTGGTGCGTACCTTCCAGCACGTCCGCCTGTTCCGCGAAATGACGGTGATTGAAAACCTGCTGGTCGCGCAACATCAGCATCTGAAAAGTGGCGTTCTGGCCGGTCTGCTTAAAACGCCGGGATTCCGTCGTGCAGAAGCTGAAGCGCTGGATCGCGCCGCCGACTGGCTCGAACGCGTGGGCTTACTCGAACTGGCGAACCGTCAGGCCGGCAATCTGGCGTACGGCCAGCAGCGCCGTCTGGAAATCGTCCGCTGCATGGTGACGCGGCCGGAAATCCTGATGCTCGACGAACCCGCGGCAGGTCTGAATCCGCGTGAAACCGAAGAGCTGAACCAGCTGATTGCCGAACTGCGTAGCCAGCACAACGTCTCGGTCCTGCTGATTGAGCACGACATGAAACTGGTGATGGGTATCTCCGACCGTATCTACGTGGTGAATCAGGGCACGCCGCTGGCGCAGGGCACACCGGCTGAAATTCGTAATAATCCTGACGTGATCCGTGCGTATCTGGGTGAAGGCTAAGAGGCAGAACAAGATGTTGTCATTTAATCAGGTATCCGCCCATTACGGCAAAATCCAGGCGCTGCATGAAGTCAGCCTGAGCATTAATAAAGGGGAAATCGTTACGCTGATCGGCGCGAACGGCGCGGGGAAAACCACGCTGCTCGGCAGTTTGTGTGGCGAACCGCGGGCGTCGCACGGCTCGATTATTTTCGAAGGTCAGGACATCACCCAGTGGCAGACAGCCAAAATCATGCGTGGCGATATCGCGATTGTGCCGGAAGGGCGTCGCGTATTTTCGCGGATGACGGTGGAAGAGAATCTGGCGATGGGCGGCTTCTTTGCGACGCGCGATCAGTTTCAGGAACGTCTGGAGCGTGTGTATACGCTGTTCCCGCGCCTGAAAGAACGCCGTCTGCAACGCTCCGGTACCATGTCCGGCGGCGAGCAACAGATGCTGGCGATTGGCCGTGCGCTGATGAGCCAGCCGCGATTGCTGCTGCTTGACGAGCCGTCTCTCGGTCTGGCGCCGATCATCATCCAGCAGATTTTTGACACCATCCAGCAACTGCGCGAAGAAGGGATGACCATCTTCCTGGTCGAGCAAAACGCCAATCAGGCGCTGAAACTCGCCGATCGCGGCTATGTGCTGGAGAACGGTCATGTGGTGCTGGAAGACACTGGCGCAGCATTACTGGCGAACGAAGCGGTGCGTGCGGCCTATCTCGGCGCATAAATCCGCTTTGGATTTCGAAAATCTGTGATAAATCTAGTAAACCGCACGGCAAGCGCTTTGCGGTTTTTATTTTGCCTATAAATTAACATCTCTCACATTCTAATAACTTTGCACATCTTCAGGAAGATTTCATGAACACAGAAGGTTTACTCGCCGCCCGTATGGTCAGGCTTAAAAGTTCAGCCATCCGGGAGCTGCTGAAACACAGCAAAATGGAAGGCGTTATTTCACTGGCGGGTGGTATTCCTTCTTCGGCGCTGTTTGATTTTGACGGTCTGCGTCAGGCGACGCAGCTGGCGATCACGGAACAGCCGGAGCACGCATTCCAGTATGGCCTGACCGAAGGCAGTTATACGCTGCGTGAGCGTATTGCTGAGCTTTGTCAGAAGCGCGGCGTGGTGGCAAAACCCGATGATATCGTGGTGACCGCCGGTTCCCAGCAGGCGCTGGATCTGGTGATGCGCGCGGTAGTGAATCCGGACGATATTTTTGTGGTAGAGCGCCCGACCTATCTGGCCGCACTGCAAACGCTGGAACTGGCCGAGGCGAATATCCTTTCCGTCGGCACCGACGGCGACGGCATGATTGTCGATGAGCTGGCCGAACTGCTGAAAACCCGCAAAATTAAAGGCGTGTATCTGGTGCCGACGTTCGGCAACCCGAGCGGCGTGACCCTGAGCCGCGCGCGTCGTGAACAGCTGGTTCAGCTGGCGGCGAAACATGAATTCCTGATTGTGGAAGATGATCCGTACGGCGAACTGCGTTTCACCGACGAACGCCAGCCAACGCTGTTTGAGCTGTCGAAAGCGTTGTTTGGCCATGCCGACAACATCATCTATACCTCAACGTTCTCCAAGATTCTGGCACCGGGTCTGCGTCTGGGCTGGGTTATCATGCCTGACTGGCTGCTGCACAAAGTCGCCATCATCAAGCAGGCGGCAGATTTGCACGCCAGCGCACTGTCACAGTCGATTGCCGAATGCTATCTGGGTCTGGGGCGTCTGCCTGCGCAAATCGAAACGATCCGTGCCGCGTACAAAAAGAAATGCCAGGTTATGGCCGAATTGCTGGAGCGCGAGCTGGGTGACGTGCTGACATTTGAATATCCAAAAGGCGGCATGTTCCTGTGGGCGCGTTTCCGCGAGCCGCGTAACTGCGCTGACTGGATGAAAAAGACGCTGGAGCAGGGCGTGGTGTTTGTGCCGGGCGAGTTCTTCTATGCTGATAATCCGGATCATTCAACCTTCCGCCTGTCGTTCGCCACGGCGACCGAAGAGCAAATGCACGAGGCTGTTGCCCGCCTGAAACGCGCGCTGTAAAACCCCGACTTTTCCTTCTTTATAAGGCGTATCGCTCACCCGATGCGCCTTTTTTTTGCCATCAGTTCGTCACTTGCACTTAACGCTGTTGTAACTTCATTGTCATTTAAAGGTTATTTTTCTGTCATTTATCCGTGTCATGTTACCTCCGCATAAAAACTTTTCTTAACTTCCATCATTTTTCTGCACTTGCATCACACCAGCAGAATTCAGGAGACAGGCATGTTCATCAACCTTAAAAAAACGGTTATCGGCACCGCATTGACGCTGGCTTTCAGCGCCAACGCATTCGCTGTGACAGAAATTCCCTTCTGGCATTCCATGGACGGCGAATTAGGCAAAGAAGTTAACTCTCTGGCCGACCGTTTTAATCAGACGCACCCTGATGTCAAAATCGTGCCTGTCTACAAAGGCAAATACGACGAAAGCCTGGCTGCCGGTATTGCGGCATACCGCACCGGTAATGCGCCTGCTATTTTGCAGGTTTACGAAGTGGGCACCGCGACCATGATGGCGAGCAAAGCTATCAAACCGGTCTATGAAGTGTTCAGCGATGCCGGCATTAAAGAAGACGTTTCCCAGTTCGTGCCGACTGTCTCCGGCTACTACTCAGATTCCAAAGGCCGCCTGTTATCGCAGCCTTTCAACAGCTCCACGCCGGTGCTGTATTACAACAAAGATGCCTTTAAGAAAGCCGGCCTGAACCCGGATCAGCCGCCAAAAACCTGGCAGGACATGGCGGTTTATACCCAGAAACTGCGCGAAGCGGGCATGAAATGTGGCTACGCCAGCGGCTGGCAGGGTTGGATCCAGATTGAAAACTTCAGCGCCTGGCACAGCCTGCCGATCGCGACCAAAAATAACGGTTTCGATGGCACTGATGCGGTTCTGGAATTCAACAAACCAGAGCAAATTAAACACATCCAGATGCTTGAAGACATGAACAAAAAAGGTGATTTCACCTATTTTGGCCGCAAAGACGAATCCACCGCCAAGTTCTATAACGGCGATTGCGCGATGACCACCGCCTCTTCCGGCTCGCTGGCCGATATCCGCCAGTATTCTAAATTCAACTACGGCGTAGGCATGATGCCTTACGACGCAGACATCAAAGGCGCGCCACAAAATGCCATCATCGGCGGTGCAAGCCTGTGGGTGATGAACGGTAAAGACAAAGACACCTACAAAGGCGTTGCCGAATTCCTGCAATTCCTGACTACGCCGGAAATCGCTGCTGAATGGCACCAGAAAACCGGTTATCTGCCGGTGACAACTGCCGCGTATGAGCTGACCAAAAAAGAAGGCTACTACGATAAGAACCCGGGTTCTGACGTCGCCACCCGTCAGATGCTGAACAAACCGCCATTACCGTTCACCAAAGGTCTGCGTCTGGGCAACATGCCACAGATTCGTACCATCGTAGACGAAGAACTGGAAAGCGTCTGGAGCGGCAAGAAAACAGCTAAAGAAGCGTTAGATACAGCGGTACAACGCGGGAATCTATTGCTGCGTCGCTTCGAAGCCTCTACCAAGTAAGTCGGCTACTGCGCTTTGCCTGACCGTGATTGGGCAGTGCTCGCTCTCCTCATGGACTTTATGTCCACTCCGGGAGCTGTGCGCTGTCCGCACCCGGTCAGGCTTCGCTCGCTACGCCTGTGCCGGAGTAGCCTGCCTTTTGTCACCGTATCAACGAGTAAACCATTATGAGTTCACACCGTCCCGGTTTTGGTTGCAGCTGGCTGCCTTACGCACTGGTATTGCCGCAGCTGTTGATCACCGCGATATTCTTCCTGTGGCCTGCGGGGCAGGCGCTGTGGTATTCGGTGCAGACACTGGATCCGTTCGGGCTTTCCAGCACCTTTGCTGGCCTGACGAACTTCACGCAGCTGTTTCAGGATCCGTACTATCTTGACTCTTTCTACACCACGTTGAAATTCAGCTTCATGGTGGCATTTATCGGGCTGGCCGTTTCGCTGTTTTTCGCCGCGCTGGTCGATCACGTTGTGCGTGGCAGCCGGATTTATCAGACGCTGATGATCCTGCCGTACGCTGTTGCGCCCGCCGTGGCCGCCGTATTGTGGATGTTTTTGTTCAGCCCCGGTCTGGGTCTGATTACCCATTTCTTAGGTTCGATAGGCTATAACTGGAACCACGCACAAAACAGCGGCCAGGCGATGTTCCTGGTGGTGCTGGCGTCGGTCTGGAAGCAAATCAGTTACAACTTCCTGTTTTTCCTTGCCGCGCTACAGTCGATCCCGAAATCGCTGGTGGAAGCGGCGGCTATCGACGGCGCAGGCCCGGTACGCCGCTTTTTCAATCTGGTATTACCGCTGATTTCGCCGGTCAGCTTCTTCCTGCTGGTCGTCAATCTGGTGTACGCCTTCTTTGATACGTTCCCGGTGATTGACGCCGCGACGGCGGGTGGCCCGGTGCAGGCGACGACGACCCTGATTTACAAAGTCTACCGCGAAGGCTTCTCCGGTCTGGACTTATCCAGCTCCGCCGCACAGTCCGTCATTCTGATGATGCTCGTGGTCGGCCTGACGTTCATTCAGTTCCGCTTTGTCGAGCGTAAGGTGCGTTACCAATGATTGAAAACCGCAGAGGGCTGGATATTTTCAGCCATCTCATGTTGCTGCTCGGCGTGCTGGTGATTTTGTTCCCGCTGTACGTCGCGTTTGTGGCGGCATCGCTCGATAACAAACAGATTTTCGACGTGCCGATGACGCTGATCCCCGGGAGTCATTTATGGGAAAACATCAGCACTATCTGGACACAAGGTGCAGGCAACGACAGCCCGGCGTTCGGTCGCCTGCTGATCAACAGCTTTATTATGGCGATGGTGATTACCGTCGGGAAAATATCCGTCTCGATGCTCTCGGCTTACGCGATTGTCTATTTTCGTTTCCCGCTGCGTAACCTGTTCTTCTGGCTGATTTTCATGACGCTGATGTTGCCGGTGGAAGTGCGTATTTTCCCGACCGTTCAGGTGATCGCCAATCTGCATATGCTCGACAGCTACACCGGCCTGACGTTGCCACTGATGGCGTCGGCAACGGCGACGTTTCTGTTCCGTCAGTTTTTCATGACCCTGCCGGATGAGCTGCTCGAAGCGGCGCGTATCGACGGCGCGGGCGCGATGCGCTTCTTTTGGGACATCGTGTTGCCGCTGTCCAAAACTAACCTGGCCGCGCTGTTCGTCATCACCTTTATCTATGGCTGGAACCAATATCTGTGGCCGATCCTGATCACCAGCGATGCCTCGATGGGCACGGCGGTGGCGGGGATTAAAAGCATGATCTCCTCAGGCGACGGTTCGACCCAATGGAATCAGGTGATGGCAGCCATGATCCTGACCTTATTGCCACCGCTGGCGGTGGTGCTCCTGATGCAGCGCTGGTTTGTGCGCGGTCTGGTAGACAGTGAGAAGTAAACCGAAATGGCAAATTTGAAATTACAGGCAGTGACCAAGTCTTACGACGGCAAAAACCAGATTATCCAGAGCATTGATCTGGACGTCGCCGACGGCGAATTCATCGTGATGGTCGGGCCTTCCGGCTGCGGGAAATCCACGCTGCTGCGCATGGTGGCGGGGCTTGAGCGCACGACGTCCGGCGATATCTACATTAACGACCAGCGCGTGACTGAGCTTGAGCCAAAAGATCGCGGTATCGCGATGGTATTCCAGAACTACGCACTGTATCCGCATATGACTGTGTTCGAAAACATGGCGTATGGCCTGAAAATCCGCGGCTTCGGCAAAGCGCAGATTAGCGACCGTGTCGAAGAAGCAGCACGCATTCTCGAACTCGGCCCGCTGCTCAAGCGTAAGCCGCGTGAGCTTTCCGGCGGCCAGCGTCAGCGCGTCGCGATGGGGCGCGCCATTGTGCGCGAACCGGCAGTTTTCCTGTTCGACGAGCCGCTCTCTAATCTCGATGCCAAACTACGCGTGCAAATGCGCCTCGAATTACAGGAGTTACACCGTCGCCTGCGCACCACCAGTTTGTACGTCACGCACGATCAGGTTGAGGCGATGACGCTGGCAGAACGCGTCATCGTGATGAACAAAGGTATCGCCGAGCAGATTGGCACGCCGTCGGAAGTTTACCGCCGTCCGGCCAGCCTGTTTGTCGCCAGCTTTATCGGCTCTCCGGCCATGAATTTACTGCCCGGCCAGCTGACCACCGACGGCACTTCGCTGGTGATGGAAGGCGGTTTTGAGCTTCCGCTGCCGGTCCCGCGCCCGGAATGGGGTGGCCGCGAACTGACCGTCGGCATTCGTCCTGAACATATCCATCTGACGGACGACACGCAAAACGGCATTCCGATGGTGCTCAATACGCTGGAATTGCTGGGCGCAGATAATCTGGCGCACGGCAAACTGGCGGGCAGCGGCGTTGTGGTACGTTTATCGCATGAAGTATTTCCTACCGCCGGTTCGCTGTTACGCTTGGTTTTCCCGGCGAAAGCGTTACACTTTTTCGATACCAACAGCGGATTACGGATGGAATGAACATGAAAGCCTGGCCTTATCCTCGTATTGTAGCGCACCGCGGCGGTGGTGCTCTGGCACCGGAAAATACGCTGGCGGCTATCGACGTGGGCGCGAAATACGGTCACACGATGATCGAATTTGACGCCAAACTGGCGCAGGGTGGGGAAATTTTCTTACTGCACGACGACACGCTGAACCGCACCAGTAATGGCTGGGGCGTGGCGGGTGAATTGCCATGGGAAAAACTCGAACGTCTCGATGCCGGTGACTGGTATGGCGCAGAGTTCAAAGGAGAAAAACTCCCGTTGCTGTCGCAGGTCGCCGAGCGTTGTGCGCGGCACAACATGATGGCGAATATCGAAATCAAACCGACGACCGGGCTGGATGAAAAAACCGGAACCGACGTCGCGCTGGCTGCCCGTGAATTGTGGAGAAACCAGGCCGTTCCGCCGCTGCTTTCCTCTTTCGAATTTGCTGCGCTGGTGGCTGCCAAAAAAGCGGCACCCGAGCTTCCGCGTGGTTTGTTAATCGATGAATGGCATGAAGACTGGGAAGCGCTGACCGGCGAGCTGGAATGTGCGTCACTGCATCTCAATCATAAACTGCTCAATGAAGAACGCGTGAAAGCGATTAAAGCCGCCGGGCTGCATATTCTGGTGTATACCGTGAATAACCCGGACCGTGCCCGCGAGTTACTGGGCTGGGGCGTGGATTGCATCTGCACGGATAAGATTGATGTGATCGGGCCGGATTTCATCTGAAACGTGGTGATAAAATACGACATCAGGCGTGGAAGATGCCACGCCCGATGAAATCACTAAGGTGTCTGATTTAACTTCTGATTCAGTGTCTGATTGTTCTGCTGGATCTGCAACCGCTGCTGGTTGCTCTGAATCTGGGATTTCAGTTTGAGTTGCTGTTGCTGCTGGCTGCTGCGCAAATCCTGCTCCTGCTGACGCTTTTGCATCTGCTGGTTAATCTGCTGCTGTTGCTGCATCCGTTGTTGTGACGGATTGGTCAGCAGCGGATCGTTAGGATTAGGCACCTTCTCGGCTGCGCTGGCGGCCTGTACGGCGAACAACAGCGGCAGGGCGGCGATGACTCCATGCATGAATTTCATTTAGTTATTCTCCATTTCCGGTCATCCTCTAAGTGTATGCCATCACACCAACGGGTGTGAGATTTCAGGGCACGAATCCCTCAAAGCGTGGGGATGCTCTCGTTTGCTCTATAATTGACCATATGTAAACCACCTTCACGCGCCGCGGTTATCCACATTCCGCTACAATCGTGCATCTCTTACATTTTAGGGCTCAACTGCCGTGCCTTTACTTATTATCACCACTATTTTGTGGGCCTTTTCGTTCAGCCTGATCGGAGTTTATCTGGCCGGACAGGTCGACAGCGTCTTCGCCGTGCTGGTCCGTTTGGGGCTGGCGGCGCTGGTATTCCTGCCGTTCCTGCGCTGGAAAGGCCATCAGCTCACCACCATTTTGCTGTATATGGCGGTCGGCGCGATGCAGCTTGGCATCATGTATCTCATCAGCTTTGAAGCGTATCTGTACCTGTCGGTGCCGGAATTCCTGCTGTTTACGGTGATGACGCCGCTGTACGTGACGCTGATTTATGACCTGATCAGCGGGCGCAAAATCCGCATTGGCTACGCGCTGAGCGCACTGCTGGCGGTGGCCGGTGCGGCGATTATCCGTTACGACCACATCAGCGAACATTTCATCATCGGCCTGCTGCTGGTGCAGGCGGCGAACATCTGTTTTGCCATCGGTCAGGTGGGATATAAACGCCTGATGGAAACCCGTCCGATGCCGCAACATACGGCGTTCTCGTGGTTCTATATCGGTGCGCTGATGTGTGCCGTCGTGGCCTGGTTCCTCTGGGGGAACCCGCAAAAACTGCCGACCACGGATCTGCAATGGGGCATTCTGGTGTGGCTGGGGATTGGCGCGTCTGGGATCGGGTATTTCATGTGGAACTACGGGGCCACGCAGGTGGACGCCGGAACGCTGGGGATTATGAACAACTTTCACGTCCCGGCCGGGCTGCTGGTCAATCTGGCGATCTGGCAACAGCAGCCTCACTGGCCGAGTTTTATTATCGGCGCTGCGGTGATTATGTCCTCACTGTGGGTACACCGGCGTTGGGTCGTGCCGCGTCGCGAACAAACGGCAGATGATCGCACGCGTGCTGCCGCGCCGAACGAATAAACGCTTCGGTGACGGGCTGACGCTGCTCGCCGTCGCGCACGGCGGCGAACAGACGGCTCCATAAACCTTCGCCCAGGGTCTTAGTGACGACGAGGCCCTGGCGCTCAAAACTCTCCACGACCCAGTGCGGTAACGCCGCAATCCCCATTCTCGCAGACACCATCTGAATCAATAACAACGTGTTATCGACGCTTTTCAGCGACGGGCTGACGCCTGCCGGTTGCAGGAAATGCCGCCAGATATCCAGACGCTGACGCTGAACCGGATAAATCATCAGGGTTTCCGTACTCAGATCTTCCGGCGTAATCACGGTTTTAGCCGCCAGCGGATGATCCGGTGCCAGCACCAGACGGACTTCGTAATCGAACATCGGGGAATAGTGCAAACCGCTGCGCGGCAGAATATCGGAGGTCAGCACAATATCCAGCTCGCCCTGTTGCAGCGCTGGTTGCGGGTCAAACGTCACACCGGATTTGAAATCCATCACCACATGCGGCCAGTTCTGGTGGAAGTTATCCAGCGCGGGCGTCAGCCACTGAATACAGCTGTGGCATTCAATCGCGATACGCAGTGAAGTCTGGTGCGGCTCATTGCACGCCTGCAATGCCTGCTGGATTTGAGGCAGCACCTGTTCTGCCAGATTCAGCATGATTTCGCCCTGTGGCGTAAACCGCAGCGGCTGGCTTTTCCGCACGAACAACCTGAAACCCAGCCGTTGCTCAAGGTCGCTGAACTGGTGCGACAGGGCCGATTGTGTCTGATGAAGCTGCGAGGCGGCGGCGGCCAGTGACCCGGTGTTGCGCAGTGCTTGCAACGTTCGCAGGTGTTTCAGTTCGATCATGAGAGTCCTTCACTGTGACATGAATAATTTGCGCTTGTGGAATATACAGTACCTGCGGATTATGGATGTGTAAACATCTGGACGGCTAAACAGGAATTAAAAAGATGACGATACTGAATCACACTCTGGGTTTTCCACGCGTTGGTCTGCGTCGTGAACTTAAAAAAGCACAAGAAAGCTACTGGGCAGGTCACTCCACTCAGGAAGAACTGCTGGCAACCGGACGTGAACTGCGCGCCCGTCACTGGAAACAACAAACTGAAGCAGGCGTGGATCAGGTGCCGGTGGGCGATTTCGCCTGGTACGATCACGTACTGACCACCAGCCTACTGCTGGGCAACGTGCCTGCACGTCACCAGAATGCTGACGGTTCTGTCGATCTCGATACCTTATTCCGTCTTGGCCGTGGCCGCGCACCGACCGGTAAGCCGGCTGCCGCTGCGGAAATGACCAAATGGTTTAACACCAACTATCACTACATGGTGCCGGAGTTTGTGAAGGGCCAGAAATTCAAGCTGACCTGGACACAGCTGCTGGAAGAAGTGGATGAAGCACTGGCGCTCGGCCACAAAGTGAAACCGGTCCTGCTCGGGCCGCTGACTTACCTGTGGCTCGGCAAAGTGAAAGGCGAGCAATTTGACCGTCTTTCACTGCTCAACGATATTCTGCCTGTTTACCAGCAGGTGCTGGCTGAACTGGCCAAACGGGATATCGAATGGGTGCAGATTGATGAACCTGCGCTGGTTCTGGAATTGCCGCAGGAATGGCTGGATGCGTACAAACCGGCTTACACCGCGCTGCAACAAAGCAAAATCAAACTGCTGCTGACGACTTATTTCGACAGCGTCGGTCACAACCTCGACACTATCCGCCAGCTGCCGGTTCAGGGACTGCACATTGATGCTGTTGCAGGTCGCGACGACCTGCAAACCGTCATTAACGCGCTGCCAAAAGACTGGCTGATTTCTCTGGGCGTGATTAATGGCCGTAACGTCTGGCGTGCGGATCTGAGCACCTGGTTTGACCGTCTGAAGCCGCTGGTTGAAGGCCGCAATATCTGGATCGGCAGCTCATGTTCGCTTCTGCACAGCCCGATCGACTTAAGCGTTGAAAGCCGGCTGGATGAAGAAGTGAAAAGCTGGTTCGCCTTTGCCCTGCAAAAATGTGCCGAGCTGTCACTGCTGACTTCTGCACTGAACAACCCGACCGCAGAAGCACAGCAAAAACTGGCGGAATATAGCGCGCCAATCCGCGCCCGCCGCGAATCTGCACGTGTTCATAACCCGGCCGTCGGCAAACGTGTTGCTGCGATTACGGCGGCGGACATTGAACGTCCAAACGTTTATACGAAGCGTGCCGTTGCGCAGCGTGCCCGCTTTAATCTGCCTGCATGGCCGACGACCACAATCGGTTCATTCCCGCAAACCACCGAAATTCGTGGCCTGCGTCTGGACTTTAAACAGGGCCGTCTGGACAACAACAAATATCGTACCGGCATCAGCGAGCACATCCGCCAGGCCATTAAAGAACAGGAGCGTCTGGATATCGACGTACTGGTTCACGGCGAAGCAGAACGTAACGACATGGTGGAATATTTCGGCGAGCATCTGGACGGTTTTGTGTTCACGCAAAACGGCTGGGTACAGAGCTACGGTTCCCGCTGCGTCAAACCGCCGGTTATCATCGGCGACGTCAGCCGTCCGGAAGCCATCACCGTTGAGTGGGCGAAATACGCACAGTCGCTGACCGAAAAACCGGTGAAAGGCATGCTGACCGGCCCGCTGACCATTCTCTGCTGGTCATTCCCGCGTGAAGATGTCAGCCGTGAGACCATCGCTAAGCAAATCGGTCTGGCGCTGCGCGACGAAGTGGAAGACCTGGAAAAAGCCGGTATTGGCATCATCCAGATTGACGAGCCGGCACTGCGCGAAGGCCTGCCGCTGCGCCGCTCAGAATGGAAGGCGTACCTGCGCTGGGCAGTCGATGCCTTCAAACTGAACGCCGCGATTGCCAGCGATGACACGCAGATCCACACCCACATGTGTTACTGCGAATTCAACGACATCATGGATTCCATTGCCGCGCTGGATGCCGACGTGATCACCATCGAAACCTCACGTTCTGATATGGATCTGCTGGAGTCATTCAAAGACTTCGAGTATCCGAACGAAATCGGGCCGGGTGTTTACGACATTCACTCACCGAACGTGCCAAGCGTGGAATGGATTGAAGACCTGCTGCGCAAAGCGGCGGATCGTATCCCGGCAGAACGCCTGTGGGTAAACCCGGACTGTGGCCTGAAAACCCGTGGCTGGCCGGAAACCCGCGAATCGCTGGAAAACATGGTGAAAGCCGCCAAGCGTCTGCGCGCAGAGAATCTCTGATTACGTTGTGTTGTTGCTGAAACGTTTGGGGCACTCCGGTGCCCCTTTTTTATTTCAATTTTGTATTCCAATTTTTATTACCCGTTAAATCTCCCAGAAATACCGGACTCATTCGCACTTTGTTACGTCTCTTTCAGCCCCCGTCATACGGCGGCTGTAGCGCTATCCGGGTGAAGTAATGCAGCTGATTTCCACGAAGGGCGCGGTTCTCCGCTAGGCTTAAAGCCTGTTTCACGGATTTATTCCTTCATCTGAACAGGGAGAGAACATGAACCGATTTACAGATAAAGTGGTTGTCGTTACTGGCGCAGGTTCTGGCATGGGCGCGGCATCGGCGCGACGTTTTTCTTCGGAAGGCGCGATTGTCGTGCTGGTGGGGAGAACAAAAGAGAAACTGGAGAAAGTCGCCAAAACGCTGAGCAGCACGCAGTATTACATTCATCTGGCGGACGTTTCTTCCGCGCAGGATGTCGAGCGGATGGCGGCGGTGATCGAAGACAAATTCGGGCGTGTTGATGTGCTGGTTAACGGCGCGGGCGTTGTTGTACAAGGTAAAGCGACCGAAGCCAGCCTGGATGACTGGCAGAAAATTATCGCCATTGATCTGAGCGGCGTCTTTTACTGCACGCGATTCTTCATGCCTGCATTGATCAAAAGTAAGGGAAATATCGTCAACATTTCTTCGGTTTCTGGTACCGGTGGCGACTGGGGAATGAGTTTCTATAATGCGGCAAAAGGCGGCGTGACGAACTTTACCCGCTCGATTGCGATGGACCACGGTAAAGACGGCGTGCGTGTTAACGCGGTGTGTCCGTCACTGACCTTTACGGAGATGGCGGCTGGAATTAAAGACAACAAGCCGTTGCTGGCTAAATTTGCCGAACGAATTCCGCTGGGACGGGGTGCGGAACCGGAAGAAATCGCGGATGTGATTGCCTTTCTTGCCAGCCACGACGCCCGTTTTGTGACCGGCGTAAACCTGCCGGTTGATGGCGGTTTGTCGGCGTCCAACGGCCAGCCTCCGCAGGCATAAGCTGATATTTCCGGCCCGCATTTTCACCCGCAGGCCGGATTTCCCGGTACTCCTCCCAAATTTGTGACTTCCTTTTCTGTCTGCACCGCAGGTTAGTTATGATGAAGCGATTCTGCTGACAGGTAACCTGAACATGACGCACCCTCTTTTTCCCGTTTTATCTCCGGTACTTGAGCAACCCGAAGGCGTCCGGCAGGTGTTTTTTGCCGGAACACAGCACCCTGTACCCGAACTTGCATATCAGGTTGATTTCCCGCGTCTGGAATTCATCCTTGAAGGGGAGCAGATGATGGAATGGGAAAATGAGCAGGGCGTGAGTCAGGTTGTCCGGATGCAGGCGGGAGATGCGTTATTCGTGCCTGCAAGAGGCTGGAACAGCCCGCAGTGGCAAACGCCGGTTCGCACGCTGAGCCTGTTATTTGGCAAACAACAGCTGGGTTTCAGCTTGCTCGGCTGGGACGGCAAGCAGTTTGATTCGCGTGAAAAAGGCAATACCGGCAGGCGCGGGCCGCGCGTGGGCGCTTTTATGTTGCAGGCGCTTAATGAACTGGCGTGGCACCGGGCGGATCAACTGACGGCGAGGTTCCTGGTGAAAGGTTTACTGAGCCACGCACTGGATTTATTCAGTTCCTCGGCACATACCGCCTCACGCAGTCAGGCGCTTTTCGGCGCGATACGCCAGCATATCGAAGAGCATTACCGCGAGCCGCTTACGCGGGATTCGGTCGCCAAAGCGTTTTATATTTCACCGAATTATCTGTCGCATCTGTTTCAGAAAAGCGGCGGGATTGGGCTTAACGAATACCTGAACTACGTGCGGCTGGAGCAGGCGAAAAGTCTGCTGAAGGGTTACGACATGAAAGTGAAAGAAGTCGCCCATGCCTGCGGGTACATCGACAGCAACTATTTTTGCCGCCAGTTTAAGAAAAGCACCGAACGTTCCCCTTCCGAATACCGCCGCCAGTATCGCAGCCAGTTTGAGAGTCTGGAGCCGTAAACGCGCTGAAAGCCGCTATCATGCAAGAACGATGTGCGTGCCTTGCGGAGATGCGGCGATCTTTTTTACGGCGGCCATGACTTTTTCCGGCGTACGCAAAAATGTGTGAATGCCGGTCTGTACGCAGCGGCTGTGGGTAAAACGGTCACTGTTTTCTAACTGGATCTCCGTGATGAGCAAAACGATATCCGCCTGAGCAATATCGGCTTCCGAGAGTGCGTTTTCGACGCCCAGCGCGCCCTGCGTCTCCACTTTCACCTGCCATTTTTCCTGCAAACACAGTTTTTCCAGGCGTTCAGCCGCCATATACGTGTGTGCGACACCGCTGATGCAGGCGGTGACTCCGACCAGTTTTAATGACATTTACCGCTCCCTTTAGCTGGAATTTTACCCGCCCATCGTCACGGTATACCCATCGCTTTCAGCCATTGCGCGCAATGGTGCAAGAGTGACGGCATCCGGCACAGGTGTTTTATGCATCGAATAGGACTTTCCTAATAACGGATATTTTGCTTCTCCGTATTTGTGGAAGGGTAACAGATGGATTTCATTTAAGTTGAAGGGTTTAAGGAAATCCAGGATCTGGCGCAGGTTTTCCTGTGTCAGCGTGTAGCCGGGGATAAGGGGGACGCGCGGAAGCACTTTCACATCGCGTTTTATCAGCGCCTGAAAATTCTCCAGCACTCTGGGCTGATTCATGTTCAGCACGGTACGGGCCAGCGTGGCATCCATGATTTTGAAATCAAATAACACCTGATCGCAGCGATCAGCCACCGAAAGCAGATGATCCAGCGGCACATCGCCTGCGGTTTCAATGGCCGTGTGGATCCCGAGGCCTTGTAATTCCTTCAACAACTCGCGGGCAAAAACCGGTTGCATCAGCACTTCGCCACCGGAAAGTGTAATGCCGCCGCCGGATGAGCGGAAAAAAACTTCATCCTTGAGCAGCCGGGACATCAGCACTGACAGCGTAATGTCTTCGCCCACATATTCCAGCGCGCCGCTCGGGCATTCCTGCGGATCCTGCAAACAGGTCCGGCAGTTCAGACATTTTGCCTGACGTTTGATGGTCTGGATCCGGGGCGACATGGATTCAGGGTTAGCACACCACGGGCAGCGGTGCGGGCAACCTTTGAAGAAAACCATCGTGCGGATGCCCTGACCGTCGTTGAGAGAAAAACGCTGAATATTAAAGATGCGTCCCGTCAGGGATTTTTCAGCGGTTTCATAAGCTCCGTTGACCGTGGGGATCCGCAGGTCAGAGCTGGTGCGCGGTGCGGCCGATAATGTCATCCTGAATCTCCTTTGACAGTTCGACAAAGAACGCGCTGTATCCGGCGACCCTGACCACTAATCCGGCGAAATCCTGCGGACGCCTTTGCGCTTCCCGAAGCTGTTCTGCATTCACCACGTTGAACTGAACATGCTGTAATTTCAGACGGGTGAAAGCACCGAGAAAATCAGCCAGTTTATTCAAGCCCTGCAAACCTTCCAGCGTTGATGGCGTGAATTTCACGTTCAGCAGCGTACCGTTTGAGAGCAGCGTGTTGTCGAGCTTGCTGACGGATTTCAGTACCGCGGTTGGCCCCTGATGATCCTGCCCGAGCATCGGCGACAGGCCTCCGTCGGCCAGTTGTTCACCGGCAAAGCGCCCGTCCGGCGTTGCGCCTACGACCGCGCCGAGCGGGACGTGGGCGGAAACGGTGTATGACCCCGGCGTAAACTGGCCGCCGCGCGGGTTGCGGTACTGCTCGACCTCTTTGCAATAAAAACGCAGCAAGTCAGCGCTGATCAGGTCAACTTCATCGACGTCGTTGCCGTACTTCTCGAAGCGGTTGATCAGGCGGGCGCGGACCGCGCGGCCCTCTTCGCTGGCGAAGTTCTCTTTCAGCGAGGCAAGCAGTTCATCAAAGCTCAGGCGTTGCTGATCAAACACCAGCCCTTTCAGCGCATGCAGTGAATCACTGAGGTTTGCGATACCGATGCCCTGAACGCCGGAAAAATTATAGCGCGCGCCACCGGCAGTAATGTCTTTCCCGCTTTTCAGACAGCCTTCAATGAAAGACGACAGCAACGGAACCGGTGCCCAGTCGCGGTGGCCGATATCGCAGATATTGCTGCCCTGCGCCATCAGTTTCACGTAGTGGCTGATTTTCTGGCGGATCTGTTCCACCAGCCCAAAGTAGGTAATCGCAGAATTTCCTTCGTTCTCATGCAGCGTTAACTCCATGACTTTTAGCAGGTTGAACATCGCAATGTCATGAAGCCCGTACGTTTTCCCTGGGATAGATAATTCGACGCAGCCGACAACGGCATAATCCCGGGCATCTTCCAGGCTCACGCCGCGATTGAGAAAAGCCGGGACCACCACTTCATCGTTGAAGATTTGCGGAATACCGGTACCGAGACGGATAGTTTCGGCTGTTTTCAGCAGGAAAGGTCGGTCGATCAGCTCGTTCACCCGCACGCCGAGATTGGGCTGCGGCAGGCAGATGCTCTGATAGGCGTCCAGACACAGGAATGACAATACGTTGACTGCGCTGCGCCCCGTCTCGGTTAAACCGCCGAGTAAAATCGTATAACCCGTTGGGAAACCGGCGAAATATCGGGCGCTTGACGTTGAACGTAACAGCACAATGTCATTGCATTTCACCCACAGGCTTTCCAGCAGCTCTTTCAAAAACTCCGGCTGTTCGCCGTGTGAAAGGGAATGCTGATAGAACGGCAACATGTACTGATCGAAGCGCCCGAGCGACAGCGAACTGGCGTTGGATTCGTACTGCAAAATAATATTCATGTACCAGAACAGCTGGCAGGTCTGATAGAAATCCTGCGGTTTCTTACCGGAAATATGCGTGGAGATGGCGGCAATACGTTCCAGTTCCTGCTTTCTCCGGACGTCTTCGCAATCACTGGCCATCTCCGTCGCCAGCGCGGCATAACGCAAAATGTGGCGCTGGGCGGCCTGCAAGAGGATCAGTGCCGCCTGATAAAACGTATTTTCCGCTTCCTGCTCAATGTGCTGCTGCAACTCAGACACCAGATTATCCAGCCCGGTATTCAGCAGGCGCGGGTAATCAATAATGATGTGCCCTTGGCCTTTGTCGGTCTGGTTGATGCTAAATATCTGGGTTTTGGTCGCCGCCTTAACGTCCTCCGGCATTTGCTGATTAATGAAATCTTTCATCGAGCGGGATTCCCAGTAAGGGAAAAGCTGCTCGCGGTAAATCTGTTTATCCTGCTCTGAAATGTTGAAGCGGTCCTGCGGACGGGTGGCGAAAGCATCCAGCTCTTTCAGCAACCAGTAAGGATCCATTTCAGGTGAGACGATTCCCGCTCGTGGTTTTACCGTGCGATTGCCGGCGATCAGCTCGTCTTCACGCAGGGTAATTCCAACGTTGTCCAAAATGTAAGCCGTCGCTTTAGCGCGGCGCAGAAGTGTGCATTCACCTTCTGTACTGCGATGGCTTTCGGTATACAGCAGGGCACGTTCCAGCGAAATTTCACGCGGGCTGGCGAAGAGTGCTGCTTTCAGACGTTCGATACGGGAAGTCATCTTATTCTCCTTGTAATTAATCCGCAGCCGTCGCGCTGGCGAGGTGTGCCGAGATTTTTTCCATGATGGCGTCGGCCCGTTTTACAGCGTCGCTGATTGCCACGCGAACCACGACTTTGCCCTTAAAGCGTTCTTCAAATTTGATGCCGATGTCTTTGGTGAGGATCACCATGTCGGCGGCGGCGACATCATCCACGGTCAGTTCATTTTCCAGGCCAATCGAGCCCTGAGTTTCGACTTTGCAATCCCAGCCTTTGGCTTTGGCCGCACGTTCAATCGCTTCGGCGGCCATATAGGTGTGGGCAACGCCGGACGGGCAGGCAGTGACAGCAATAATTTTAGTCATGATTTTCACCTTCGGTTTAATGTCTGAGGTCAGTTAATTTCGAAATCCAGATCCAGATCGGCTTCCTGATGCTTTTTAGCCGACTGTTTTTTAGCAGCCAGATACTTCAGCACGTTGACGCACACGGCGGTCACGACCATGCCGACCAGCAGGGCCGCGATATACCCCAGTTTCCCCTGAACGACCGGCAGCACAATCAATCCGCCCCAGCCTGCGTAGCATTGTGCGCCAACCAGTGCTGCAGTCACCGCGGCACAGGCGGAACCCACCATGATGGAGGGAATAACGCGCAGCGGGTCAGCGGCGGCGAAAGGGATCGCGCCTTCTGTTACGCCCACGCAGCCCATCAGCAGGGCGGCTTTTCCGGCTTCGCGTTCTTCAGTGGAATAGTATTTGCGGCCAATCAGTGTGGCGAAACCCAGCCCCAGCGGTGGTGTGGCGATAGCGACAGCGGCAATTGCCACGACGGTATAAACGCCCTGTGCCACACAAATCAGCATAAAGGCGTAGGCGACTTTATTGACCGGCCCGCCCATATCGAAGGCCAGCATCAGCCCCATAATGATGGCGAGCACGACAATGCTGCCCTGCTGCATACCTTGCAGCCAGTGGGTCAGCGAGGAAGTCAGCAGCCCGACGGGTTCGCCCAGCCCCCACATCATGATGCCCGCCGTCAGCAAGGTACCGATAATCGGGATCACAAAGATCGGCATTACGGAACGCAGGATCTTCGGTACCGGGATCTTTTTCAGATAGAAAACGATGATCCCCCCAAGAAGACCGGCGATGATCGCCCCGAAGAAGCCTGCGCCAAAAGAAGCACCGACCCAGGCGCCGATGGCTGACGGCGCGAGCGCAGAGCGGTCGGAGATGGAATATCCGATGTAAGCCGCCAGGAAAGGCACCATCAGCGTCAGACCGGCCACGCCAATATCAAACAGCTTTTTCAGGTTCGGGTCTGTCGCCGCATCCGGTACGGCACCTTTGCCATAAAGCATCACGGAAACAGCCAGGAGAATGCCGCCCGCGACCACAAACGGAATCATATGAGACACGCCAGTCATCAGGTGCTGACGGGTATTTTTTAGAATATTGAGCAAGTCTTTCATGATTGACTCCACGGGGTACCGATGTCGGGCTAAAAATCGCAAGTATCAGAGGCTTCATTTCAAAAACCGCAGATACAGAAAGGCTATCGACCTCAACAATAGGCTGCTGATGGTGGCGCTAATAGTGGACAAATTTGTGTTTTACTGGACTTTTGTAATGTCGGATCAAAAATGCGAGCCGGTTCAAATAACAAGGAATAGCGTGAGGTTTTCAGGCGGACTGGTGGTGTGAGCTGCCTCGCAAAAAAGAGTAAACATTACATTTATCCAGTGTTTGTCATTTTTGTCTGGTAGTCAGAGGATCTGTCTGGCTCTTATCCTGCAATAAGCCGGTGCTTTTCACCGAAATCTGGGATGAGGATTCAGAAATGGCCAAGAAGTTGAGCTTCACCTGCATACTGGTAAATGGTGTTCACGCCCGCCCGGCCAGCCATATTGAAACGCTATGTAATGGATTTGATTCTGCTTTTCACTGGCACAATGCCCGCTCTGACCGCAAGGCCGATGGCAAAAGTGTTCTGTCGCTGATTGGTGCGGATATTTTGCTGGGTGATGAATGCCACGTCACCGTGGAAGGGGAGGATGAAGAAGCGGCGTATGCCGCGCTGGCGCATTTTATTGAACATCAGTTTCCGCTGTGTGATGAAGCCCTGCCTGAGCACGATGATCAGGCAGAACAGGAACCTCTTCCTGAATCTCTGGCACATCTTTCCCCGCTGGTTTTTCGCGCCCGTTCTGTCAGTGAAGGCTGTGCGCTGGGGAAACTGGTCAGCCTTGCCCGCGTAAATCTGGCGACCCTGACGGATTTACCTGAGCCGCAAGGCACGGATAAAGAACAAAGTTTGCTTTCCCACGGGCTGGCGGCGCTGGAGAAATCTATCGAGCTTCAGTTGATGGCTGGGAGCGGCACGGTGACCGCCGTTCTGGAGGCGCACCGCTCTTTGCTGCGTGATAACAGCCTGCGCGATGTGCTGCATCAGCATGTCATGGAAGGGAAAAGTTGCGCGCAAAGCGTTGTGGAAACGGCCCTGCATTTCAGCCAACAGCTGGCACAATCCTCCAGTGTCTATTTGCGTGAACGCGAACTGGACATTCGTGATGTCAGCTTCCAGCTGTTGCAGCAAATCTATGGCGAGGATTGTTTTGCCTCTCAGCAAAAACTGAGCGAGGCGAGCATTTGTCTGGCGGATGAACTGACGCCAAGCCAGTTTCTTGAGCTCGATAAACAACACCTTAAAGGATTACTGCTCGGCAGCGGTGGCAGCACATCGCACACGGTAATCCTCGCCCGGTCTTTCAATATTCCCACGCTGGTTGGGGTCGATCCTCAGCCATTACAGACCTATCTGCGGCAGGATGTGCAGATTGATGGTGATCTCGGGCTGGTGGCTTGTGCGCTCAGCGAACCGGTGCGCCGTTATTATCGTCAGGAAGAACGTGTCCGCCAGGCATTGCGGCAACAACAGAGTGCATACCTTGATAAGCCAGGATACACCGCCGACGGCGTGCGTCTGGAAGTGGCGGCGAATATCGCGCATTCCGTCGAAGCCTCAGCAGCATTTAGCAATGGTGCTGAGGCGGTGGGGCTGTTCCGTACGGAAATGCTCTATATGGATCGCGCGAGCGCGCCTTCTGAGGATGAGCTGTACAATATTTATTGTCAGGCAACGGAAGCAGCAAAAGGCAAAACCATTATTATCCGTACAATGGATATTGGTGGCGATAAGCCAGTTAATTACCTGAATATTCCTGCTGAAAACAACCCTTTCCTGGGCTATCGCGCCGTCCGTATTTATCAGGAGTTCCTGCCTTTATTCCACACGCAGCTGCGTTCGATTTTGCGTGCCTCTGCACACGGCTCGTTGAAAATCATGATTCCGATGATTTCCTCGATGGAAGAAATTTTATGGGTAAAAGACCGGCTGGCGGAAGCCAAACAGTCGCTGCGCAATGAACAGATTCCGTTTGATGAAAAAATCCCGTTTGGGATCATGCTGGAAGTCCCGTCTGTGATGTTCATCATCGATCAGTGCTGCGAAGAGATTGATTTCTTTAGCATCGGCAGCAACGATCTGACGCAATACCTGCTCGCCGTCGACCGCGATAACGCCAAAGTTACCCGCCATTACAACAGCCTGAATCCGGCATTCCTGCGTGGCCTTGACCACGTCGTACGCGAAGTGCATCGCCACGGGAAATGGATTGGTCTGTGCGGCGAACTGGGCGCAAAAGGTTCTGTACTGCCGCTGCTGGTCGGTCTCGGGCTGGATGAAATCAGCATGAGCGCGCCGTCGGTGCCGGTGACTAAAGCGCGTCTGGCAAAACTCGACAGCCGGGAGTGCCGTCAGTTGCTCAACCGTGCGATGCAGTGCCGCACGTCGCTTGAGGTTGAACATTTGCTGGCTCAGTTCCGTATGGCCGTGAACGATGCACCTCTGATCACCACAGAATGCGTGGCGCTCAATGCGGACTGGTGCAGCAAAGAGGAAGTGATTAAAGGCATGGTCGATAACCTGATGTTGGCCGGGCGTTGCCGCTACCCGCGAAAACTTGCTGCCGATGTATGGGCGCGTGAAGCCGTATTTTCAACTGGCCTCGGGTTTGGATTTGCCATTCCTCACACCAAATCGGAACACATTGAGCAATCGACAATCAGTGTAGCCAAACTGCAGGAGCCGGTGCAGTGGGGCGACGAAGAGGCGCAGTTTGTCATTATGCTGACCCTCAATAAACATGCTGCCGGCGATCAGCATATGCGGATTTTCTCAAAGCTGGCGCGCCGGATTATGCACGAGAGTTTCCGCGATGCGTTGATGAATTCGACCACGGCAGCGCAGATTGAAACGTTGCTCAAACAAGAACTTGAACTCTGACAGGAGAGGGTATGGAACTGTATCTGGATACCGCTGACATCAGCGCAGTAAAACGTTTATCTCGCATTTTGCCGTTACAGGGCGTGACCACCAACCCGAGCATTGTGGCAAAAGCCCGGACGTCATTATGGGAAGTCTTGCCCGCACTGCGTGATGCTTTAGGCGGTGAAGGAAAACTGTTTGCGCAGGTGCTGGCAAATCAGGCAGAACAAATGGTTGAAGAAGCCGAATTGCTTCATTCACGCGTTCCGGGGCTGGTGGTGAAAGTTCCGGTCACGGCAGAAGGGCTGGCAGCCATTAAAATCCTGCGTACCCGAAAAATTCCGACGCTGGGAACCGCCGTGTATGGCGCAGGTCAGGGGCTGCTTTCGGCGCTGGCAGGGGCGGAATATGTTGCGCCGTACGTGAACCGCCTCGATGCGCAGGGCGGGGACGGGATTGAGATGGTGACGCAATTGCAGAAATTGCTGACGTTGCATGCGCCGCATGCCAAAGTGCTGGCCGCGAGCTTCAAAACGCCGCGTCAGGCGCTTGATTGTCTGCTGGCCGGATGCCAGTCCATAACAATTCCGGTGGACGTCGCCGAGCAGTTTGTCAGCGCACCGGCGGTTCAGGCGGCGGTAATTAAATTCGAAGAAGACTGGCAGGGGGCATTCGGCCAGCTGTCGCTGCGTTAAATATGGCTGCGACCCTGAATCTGCAAATAATCTAAATCTGCAAGTAAAAAGCCCGGCAGGAAAACCTGCCGGGCTTCTGATATTTGATGCCTTAATTACGCAGTTATTGCGATGACTTCACGCCATACTGTGCAAAGAAATCCAGCATACGCTGCCAGCCATCGTGAGCGGCTTCGGCGTTATAGCTCGGCCGATAATCGGCATAAAAAGCATGTCCGGCTTCAGGATAAACCACGATTTCCGCATTAGCATTGGCCGCGCGAATGGCCTGCCGCATGGTTTCGACGGTATCCAGCGGAATGCCGGTGTCCTGACCGCCGTACAAACCTAACACCGGCGCATCAAGCGCAGCGGCACGGTCAACCGGGTTGGTCGGGCTGGTCAGCGTTTTGTTGCCGACCAGTTTTCCGTACCACGCCACGCCCGCTTTCAGTTGCGGGTTATGCGCCGCATACAGCCAGGCGATCCGGCCACCCCAGCAGAAACCGGTAATCCCCAGTTTGGAAATATCCCCGCCGTGCTGCGATGCCCAATGCGCGGTGTGGTCGAGATCGGAAAGTACCTGCTGATCCGGCACTTTGCTGACCAGTTTTTCGAACAGCTCGCTGATTTCGGTGTAATTGCGCGGGTCGCCCTGACGGAAATACAGCTCAGGCGCGATAGCCAGATACCCTTGTTTTGCCAGCCGGCGGCAGACATCCTGAATATGTTCGTGAACGCCAAAAATCTCCTGAACCACCAGAATGATCGGTAATTTTCCGGAGAAGTTTTCCGGCCGGGCGAGATAGGCGGGAAGATCTTCACCCTGCGAAGGAATGGTTGTCTGACCGGCGTGAAGCCCGTCGGTGTCGGTATGAATAGTCGTGCTGGCAACCGGTGTTACGGCAGGGGCAAAGCTGGTCGGAGCCTGTTTCAGTGTCAGTAATTCTTCTTCTTTTTTCATCGTGGTCTCCATGCAAGTGTCCATACGGAAATCTGGCTCTATGGATTAAAACTATAGCCGGAAAGCGGGAACAGCAAGGCAGAACAGATGTTCTATAGTTAAAAGTTATGCAGGAAATATGTCAGGGAAGAACCATAGAACGTCCGAATCTTTCATGAGGAGTCATGTTCAATGTCGAAATCACCGTCTAAAACGACCAAGAAAAGTGAGCCAAAATCGGTAAGCCGCGCCCCCGCCACGGGCAGTCAATCTTCTCAAGCCGGCCTGGGTAATCTCGCCCCATCCGACAGTGCTTATCAGGCTTCACCGCAACCCACGCCGCCCGGCAAAGAACCGACCGCCTCCGGCAGTGCCAAAAGCCCGGAGAACACCAACGCCAAACTCGATGCGCTGGAGCGACATCGGAAAAATGGCGAGAAGCAGCCACTGACAACCAATCAGGGCACCAAAATTGCTGATGACCAGAACTCGCTGAAAGCCGGCAGCCGTGGGCCGACGCTGCTGGAAGATTTCATCCTCCGCGAGAAAATCACCCATTTTGACCATGAGCGGATACCTGAACGTATCGTTCATGCGCGCGGTGCCGCCGCGCACGGTTATTTCCAGCCTTACCGCAGCCTGAAAGCGGTCACAAAAGCCAGTTTTCTCTCCGACCCGAAAAAGATAACGCCGGTCTTTGTGCGTTTCTCGACGGTGCAGGGCTCGAAAGGGTCAGCAGATACGGTTCGTGATATTCGCGGCTGGGCCACCAAGTTTTATACCGATGAAGGGATATATGATCTGGTCGGCAATAACACGCCGGTCTTCTTCATTCAGGATGCCCATAAATTTCCTGATTTTGTCCACGCCGTAAAACCCGAGCCGCACAACGAAATTCCACAAGGTGCCAGCGCGCATGACTCCTTCTGGGACTATGTTTCCCTCCAGCCCGAAACACTGCATAACGTTTTTTGGGCGATGTCTGACCGGGGCATTCCGCGCAGCTACCGCACGATGGAAGGTTTCGGGATCCACACTTTCCGCTTTGTGAATGCCAAAGGGAAAGCGACGTTTGTCCGTTTTCACTGGAAACCGCTGGCGGGCAAGGCTTCTCTGTTGTGGGACGAGGCGCAGAAACTGGCAGGGAAAGATGCTGATTTCCACCGGCGCGATTTATGGGAAGCCATCGAAGCCGGCGATTATCCCGAATATGAACTGGGCGTTCAGCTGATCCCGGAAGAGGACGAATTCAAGTTTGATTTCGATTTGCTCGACCCGACCAAGCTGATCCCTGAAAAACTGGTACCGGTAGAGCTTGTCGGGAAAATGGTGCTCAACCGTAATCCGGACAACTATTTCGCGGAAACCGAGCAGGTCGCTTTCCACCCGGGACACGTTGTGCCCGGCATTGATTTTACAAATGATCCGCTGTTGCAGGGGCGTCTGTTCTCCTATACCGATACGCAAATCAGCCGTCTGGGCGGGCCGAATTTCCATGAAATCCCGATTAACCGGCCAACCTGCCCGTACCATAATTTTCAGCGTGACGGGATGCACCGGCAGGATGTAGATACCAATCCGGCCAACTATGAGCCGAATTCCATCAACAATAACTGGCCGCGAGAAACGCCACCAGCTGCGTCCGGAGGCGGATTTGAAAGTTACCCTGAGCGTATTGATGCTGAAAAAATCCGGCAGCGAAGTGAATCATTTGCAGAATACTATGCGCATCCGCGGCTGTTCTGGCTGAGTCAGACGCCAGTGGAGCAGGACCATATTGCCGGGGCATTCTCCTTTGAGTTATCCAAAGTGGTACGGCCATATATTCGCGAACGTGTGGTGGATTTGCTGGCGCATGTTGACCAGACTCTGGCGGCTATCGTCGCGAAAAATCTGGGCATTACACTTTCGGCGCAAACGAGAAAGGTTAAGCCTCCGAAACCGGTTAATGGTCTGGAAGCAGATCCGTCACTGAGTTTGTACGCCAGCGGGAAAGGGACAATTAAAGGACGTCAGGTAGCGGTGCTGCTGGGCGAAGGTGTTAACGCCGCGGATGTGCTGGAAACCTTACAGGCGCTTCAGGCTGCGGGCGTTCATCCCAAACTTCTGGCCAGCCATCTGGGAAATGTAATTGCCGATGATGGTTCGACATTGCCGGTAGATGCCACGTTTGCCGGTTCGCCGTCCATTACCGTGGACGCCGTTATTGTGCCTCACGGCCACATTGATGCTTTGCTGATGAACGGTGATTCCCGCCATTACGTGCTTGAAGCCTATAAACATCTGAAAGTTATCGGGCTGAGCGGAGACGCCCGTCGCTTTAAACCGCTGCTGGGACTGACGGATGACGTACCGGAGGACGGGATTATCGAAGGCGAAAAGGCGGAAGGAAAATTGCTGAAAGCGTTCCTGAAAGAAATGGCAAAACATCGCGTCTTGTCGCGCAGTGCGGCAGCCGGAGCAGTTCCGGCCTGAGTTGAATTTTAATCAGCCTCACCGGCAGGCGGCGTCATTCAACAATGATATGGCAACGCCTGCTTTTATTTCTCCGCTCGGGAAAATACTTCATCCTGCAAAGCATCGGTCTGCTTAAAATTTCGGCGCAATACATTTAATTTGTGATTTGCGTCACAAATTAAATGTATGCGTGATTCTTGTTGTTACATCATAGTGACTGCCGTCACGAAATAACGTCACAATGTTCAGTACAGTTGCCGGGTGTTCCTCCTGCCAATAAATGACCTTACATACAGAGGAGTTTGTCATGTCTCAGCCTGAAGTTTTCCACCTTGGCCTGGCCAAAAAAGATTTAAACGGTGCCACGCTGGCGATTGTTCCCGGCGACCCGGAGCGCGTGGAGAAAATTGCCAAACTGATGGAGAACCCGGTGCGTCTGGCTTCTCATCGTGAATTTACCTCATGGCGTGCTGAGCTTGACGGCAAATCTGTGATCGTTTGTTCAACCGGTATCGGCGGCCCGTCTACGTCCATCGCGGTGGAAGAGCTGGCACAGCTGGGCATCCGGACTTTCCTGCGCGTGGGTACGACCGGTGCTATTCAGCCGCACATCAATGTGGGCGATGTTCTGGTCACAACGGCTGCTGTTCGCCTTGATGGCGCGAGCCTGCACTTTGCACCGATGGAATTCCCGGCTGTTGCAGATTTCGCCTGTACCACGGCGCTGGTCGCGGCGGCAGAATCTGTTGGCGCAGCAACGCACATCGGCGTAACCGCGTCTTCTGACACCTTCTATCCGGGTCAGGAACGTTACGACACCTTCTCCGGCCGCGTTGTTCGTCGCTTTAAAGAATCGATGAAAGAGTGGCAGGAAATGGGCGTGATGAACTATGAAATGGAATCCGCCACACTGCTGACCATGTGTGCAAGCCAGGGCCTGCGCGCAGGTATGGTTGCCGGTGTTATCGTAAACCGCACGCAGCAGGAAATTCCTGATGCGGAAACGATGAAAAAGACCGAAAGCCACGCGGTGAAAATCGTTGTAGAAGCCGCCCGTCGCCTGATCTAAAAAATACTAAAACAAACACATCACATCTGTGGGCTGCCTCTGGCGGCCCATTTTTTTGCCCCGATAATCAGATCTGTTAAGGTCATGTTAGTAAAGTGTCTGGAATAATTTATCAATCCGGCTATTTAACTGCTGATAAAAAACTGCGGATAAAAAAACTGCTGACACAAAACCGCTGACAAAAGGAACTGCTTTTTGACTGTTCACGACCTTCTGGATTACACAACGACCTTTATTCGCGCGCATCAGGTATGGGCTGCGCCGATCGTGTTCTTACTCGCTTTTGGCGAATCTCTGGCGTTTTTATCGCTGCTGCTTCCGGCCACTTTTATTCTGTTAGGGTTGGGTGCGCTGATTGGTGAAACCGGCATCCCGTTCTGGCCGATATGGGCGGCAGCGGCGGCCGGTGCATTCTTCGGCGACTGGCTTTCTTACTGGGTCGGCGCGCATTTTCAGGATCGCGTCGGGAATTTCTGGCCGTTCTCGCGCCATCCGCAAATGCTGGTTCGCGGGCATGCATTCTTCGAAAAATGGGGTATGCCGGGCGCATTTATCGGGCGTTTCTTTGGCCCGCTTCGCGCCGTAGTGCCGCTGGTGGCGGGGATCTGTGGCATGCCGCAGAAATATTTCCAGATTGCCAACGTGACCTCCGCACTGATCTGGGCATTCGGCATTCTCGCGCCGGGCGCTTTTGGCATCCAATGGCTGAGCCGCTGGTTCTGAATCCTGCGCTGCATCGCTGAAGTCTTCAAGAGGGGCGGGCGGGAGAAATTCCTTTTTGGAAGACGTCTCGCAAAGGCGTCATGCCCCTGAAAATAGACTGGACATCCATACAGCCTGCTATTACCGTGACCGCAAGTGATTTTAAGAAGGAATACGCGTGGATATCAGCATTTTGTACGCCCTGGGCGCAGGGATAATCGGCCTGTTAGTCGGCTGGCTGGTCGCCAGTTTGCGGCAACAGCAGCAGCAGGCAGAGTACGAAACACAGCGCCGGTTGCTGGAGCATTCGCTGGAGCAAGTGAAGGCGGAAAACGATGCGCACAAAAATGAGCGACAAGCCGTTCAGCAGCAAATGCGTGAAGCGGAACTTGAGCTGCGCAAATTGCACAGCGCGGCGGCAGCCAGCCAGGAAAAGTTGCAGTTGCTGGCCCACTGGCAAAATGAATGTGAGCAACTGAACCAGGAGTTACGCGCCCAGCGTGAAATTAACAGCGCTCAGGAAGCCGAGCTGCGCGAGGTTTCTACGCGGCTGGACGAAACGCGCATGGCGGCAGAAGACAAACAGCGCCTGCTGATCAACAGCGAACAGCGCCTGAGCAGCCAGTTTGAAAATCTGGCCAACCGTATTTTTGAACAAAATGGTCGCCGGGCCGACGAACAGAACAAGCAAAGCCTCGACAAACTTCTGCTGCCGTTGCGCGAGCAGCTTGATGGTTTCCGCCGTCAGGTGCAGGACAGTTTTGGTCAGGAAGCCCGTGAACGTCATACGCTGGCGCACGAAATCCGTAACCTGCAACAGCTGAACGTTGAGATGGCGCGCGAAGCAGTGAACCTCACCAAAGCGCTGAAAGGCGATAATAAAACGCAGGGGAACTGGGGTGAAGTGGTGCTCAGCCGCGTGCTGGAGGCTTCCGGCCTGCGTGAAGGTTACGAATATCAGACGCAGGTCAGCGTGCAGGTCGATACGAACAGCCGAATGCAGCCCGATGTGGTGGTGCGTCTGCCGCAGAATAAAGACGTGGTGATCGACGCGAAGATGACGCTGGTGGCCTACGAGCGTTACTTCAACAGTGAAGATGACAGCGAGCGTGAAGCGGCGCTGAATGAGCATATCGCGTCTGTTCGCGGCCATATCCGCCTGCTGGGCCGTAAAGATTATCAGCAGCTTCCCGGTTTGCGCAGCCTTGATTACGTCCTGATGTTTATCCCCGTTGAGCCTGCTTTTTTACTGGCTATCGACCGGGAGCCAGAATTGATCAGCGAAGCACTGCGTCACAATATTATGCTTGTCAGCCCGACCACGCTGCTGGTGGCTTTGCGCACAATCAGTAATTTATGGCGCTATGAGCATCAGAGCCAGAACGCTAAACGCATTGCCGATCGCGCTGCCCGTTTGTATGACAAGCTGAGGTTGTTCGTGGATGACATGGAGTCGATGGGACAAAGTCTCGACAAGGCGCAGGGAAGTTATCGTTCAGCGATGAATAAACTCACGCAAGGCCGTGGTAACCTTATAGGGCAGGTTGAAAGTTTCCGTGCTCTGGGGGTCGAAGTTAAACGGCCTATCAGCCCGTCTCTGGCTGAGATAGCAAAAGCGGAAAATGAACCGGAAGATACCGCATCTCTGCCCGATACCTCTGATGCGGAAGAAGAACAGGCGCTGAACCCGCGTGAATAATCAAAGCTGGCAAAGGTTTCCACAGGGCCTTACTGATTAAATCAGTGAATCTTTGCAATATGTTGAATCACCATCGGTGATGGGGCTTTCTAACGGGTTCTGGTACACTTCTCCCCAAGAGTTTGACTGAAAAAGCAGGCATAAATAATGGAAAAGCAGACGCAGGAAACCACCCATTTCGGTTTTCGTACAGTAGCCAAAGATGAGAAGCAGGAAATGGTGGCGGAAGTCTTCCATTCCGTTGCGGCAAAATATGATCTGATGAATGACCTGATGTCTTTCGGTATTCATCGCATCTGGAAACGTTTCACCATTGATTGCAGCGGTGTGCGCCAGGGTCAGCGTGTGTTGGATCTGGCCGGTGGTACCGGCGACCTGACCGCAAAATTCTCCCGCCTGGTGGGTGAAAAGGGTGAAGTTGTGCTGGCGGATATTAACGATTCCATGCTGAAGATGGGGCGCGAAAAGCTGCGTAATCTCGGCATCGTGGGTAACGTTAATTACGTTCAGGCAAACGCTGAAGCTTTGCCTTTCCCTGATAATTATTTCGACTGCATCACCATTTCTTTCGGTTTGCGTAACGTGACTGAAAAAGAAAAAGCGCTGCGTTCGATGTTCCGCGTGCTCAAGCCGGGTGGACGTCTGCTGGTTTTGGAATTCTCCAAACCGGTTCTGAAACCACTTAGCAAAGCTTATGACACCTATTCTTTCCATATTTTGCCACGCATTGGTGAACTGGTTGCGCAAGATGCTGAAAGCTATCGCTATCTGGCCGAATCTATCCGTATGCACCCTGACCAGGAAACGCTGAAGGGCATGATGGCGGATGCAGGTTTTGAAAATGTGACGTATCACAATCTGACCGGTGGCATTGTTGCGCTGCATCGGGGTTTCAAATTCTGATATGAGCATGCCGATGTTGTTGACTCCGTTACTGACTGCCGCCATTGAGACGCCGCTTAATTACCTGCTTTTCCGCGATCGCAGCATGAAGGCGGCGCGGACGCGTCTGGCAGGTAAAGTTTTACGTGTCGAATTGCAGGAACTGAGTGCTCCGCTGACGTTTGTGTTCAGCGAGCAAAAAATCGATGTTCTTGGACAGTGGGACGGTGCGGCGGATTGCACCGTTATCACACGGCTTTCTGTGCTCCATAAGCTGCGCGATCGTCAGCAATTATCGCCGCTTATGCGCAGCGGTGAGCTGGTGGTCGAGGGCGATATTTCGGTTGTCCAGCAATTGACCGCACTGCTCGATATGGCCGAATGGGATCCCGCAGAATTCCTGGCACCTTACGTCGGTGATATCGCGGCTCAGGGCCTGACTCAGGCCGTTCAGGGAAGTTTGCGTTTTCTGCAAAAAGGTCTGAAGCATCAGCAAAGCTATGTTGCTCAGACGCTGACCGAAGAGTGGAAAATGGCGCCGGGCCCGCTGGAAGTAGTCTGGTTTAGCGATGAAGTCTCTGCGCTGGAGCGCGAGCTGGATGCGCTGGACAAACGTATCGAAAAACTGGAGGGTAAACCGTGACGCCTAGGGAAATGCGACGTTTATATCTGATTATCCGCATGTTTCTGATCTATGGCCTTGACGAACTCATCCCTAAAATCCGCTTAACGCTGCCGCTGCGCATTGGTCGTTATCTTTTTTTCTGGTTGCCTAATCGTCATAAAGAAAAGCCGTTGGGCGAGCGCATGCGTATGGCGCTGGAAGAACTGGGGCCGGTATGGATCAAGTTCGGCCAGATGATGTCAACACGCCGCGACCTTTTCCCTCCTCAGATTGCCGATCAGCTTGCCTTGCTTCAGGACCACGTTCCGCCTTTTGATGGCGCGAAAGCGCGTCAGCAAATTGAAGTGGCGCTCGGTGGCCCGGTGGAAACCTGGTTTGATGAGTTTGACCAGACGCCGCTGGCTTCTGCATCAATTGCTCAGGTTCACACGGCTGTTCTGAAAGAAAACGGAAAGCCGGTGGTTCTGAAAGTGATCCGTCCGGATATCTTGCCGACTATCGTGGCAGATATTCGCCTTATGTCGCGCCTGGCAGGCTGGTTGCCGATCCTGCTGCCCGATGGCCGCCGTTTGCGCCCCCGTGAGGTGGTACGTGAATATGAGAAAACTCTGCTCGATGAACTGAATTTACTGCGTGAAGCTGCCAATGCTATCCAGCTGCGACGTAATTTCGAAGGCAGCCCGATGCTGTATGTGCCGGAGGTTTATCCGGATTACTGTAGCGAACGCCTGATGGTGATGGAGCGTATTTACGGTATTCCGGTTTCTGATATTGAAGCGCTGAAGAAACAGGGCACCAATATGAAACTGCTGGCCGAACGCGGCGTGCAGGTTTTCTTCACTCAGGTTTTCCGCGACAGTTTCTTCCATGCCGATATGCACCCGGGGAATATTTTCGTCAGCTACGAAACCCCTGAAGATCCTTGCTACATAGGCATTGATTGCGGCATAGTTGGTTCGCTCAACAAGGAAGATAAACGGTATCTCGCGGAGAATTTCATCGCTTTCTTTAACCGCGATTATCGTAAAGTGGCTGAATTACATGTCGATTCCGGCTGGGTTCCCCGCGATACCAACGTCGAAGAGTTCGAATTCGCTATCCGTACGGTTTGCGAACCGATTTTTGAGAAACCGCTGGCAGAAATTTCTTTCGGCAACGTGCTGCTGAATCTGTTTAATACGGCGCGCCGTTTTAATATGGAAGTTCAGCCTCAGCTCGTGCTGCTGCAAAAAACGTTGCTGTACGTAGAAGGTCTCGGACGCCAGCTTTATCCTCAACTGGACTTGTGGACCACTGCGAAACCTTTCCTCGAAAGTTGGGTGCGCGATCAGGTCGGATTGCCGGCAATGATCCGTGCGCTGAAAGAGCGTGCGCCATTCTGGCTGGAGAAAATGCCTGAGTTGCCGGATCTGGTTTACCAGAGCCTGCATCAGCATAAGTTGTTGCAATACAACATTGAGAAGCTTTCCTCCCAGATACATAACCAGAGTTCCCGTCAGGGCCAGTCTCGTTATCTTCTGGGGATTGGTGCGACGCTGCTGTTGAGCGGAACTCTTTTACTGTTGGGCGATGTTAAGGTTTATCCGGCATGCCTGATGGCTGCGGGTGCAATTTCCTGGTTGATTGGATGGAAACGCGCCAGCTGAATACTTTGCGTTAAATTGAATGCCGTTTGCGAACGGCAATGAACGTCGTTCCTTCCTATTGAGGTGAAAATAATGGGTGGTATTAGTATTACAAAAATCCTGATTCTCGTTGTACTCGTGGTACTGCTGTTCGGTACTAAGAAATTGCGCGGTCTGGGTTCTGATCTGGGTGCTTCCATCAAAGGCTTTAAAAAAGCCATGAGCGATGATGAAGGCCAGAAAACTAACAAAGATGCTGACACTTCTGCTTCTGATGCTGATTTCATCGCTAAGTCTGTTGAAAGCAAGCCAGCAGCCAAGGCAGATGAAACCAAGAGCCAAAACAAAGAGCAGGTATAAGCCGTGTTCGATATTGGATTTAGTGAACTGCTGCTGGTATTGGTGATTGGCCTGGTAGTCCTTGGGCCGGAGCGTTTACCTGTAGCAGTAAGAACAGTAGCAGGCTGGATCCGCACACTGCGTGCCATGGCGGCCTCTGTTCAGAGCGAGCTTTCGCAGGAACTGAAACTTCAGGAATTGCAGGACAGCCTGAAAAAAGCTGAAGAAGCTGGCCTGAAGAATTTAACGCCAGAAATCAAAGCATCTATGGATGAGCTGAAAGAAGCGGCAGAGTCTATGAAGCAGTCGATCAACTCAGGGCTGAACCCTGCGGAGAAAGCTGTCGAAAACGCCAAAGCTGAAGGCAACACCATCCACAACCCGGTTCTGGATGAAGCCGAAGCGTATCATGATGCAGGTATTTCTCCGGCCACGGTTGAGAAAGTAGCCTCCGCGCCTGTTTCCGCACCGCAAAGTGCCGTTGATGCTGCGCTGGCCTCCAATAAGACGGCGCATGCAGCAGCAGAACATGCTGAAACGCTGGCCGCTTCTGCGGAGCCTTCGGTAACAGAATCAACGGTTGCCGAGCCTTCTGTTGTCTCTGCGCCGGTGATGAAACCTGTCGCGGCTGAAGCCCCTGTTGCTGAACCCGCAGTACCGGTAAAGCCGGTTTCATCAACACAAACAACAGGTGAGCGTTAAACATGGCTGTTGAAGATACTCAACCACTTATCAGCCATCTGATTGAGCTGCGTAAGCGTCTGCTGAATGCCATTATCTGCATTATCGTGGTGTTCCTGGCACTGGTTTATTTTGCCAATGATATCTATCAGCTGGTCGCTTCTCCGCTGATCAAACAGATGCCGATGGGCGCGAGCATGATTGCGACTGACGTCGCATCGCCGTTCTTCACGCCAATCAAGCTGACGATGATTGTCTCGGTATTTCTTTCTGCGCCGTTCATTTTGTATCAGGTCTGGGCGTTTGTAGCGCCTGCGCTGTACAAACATGAACGTCGCCTGATGATGCCGCTGCTGTTCTCAAGCTCTGCGTTATTCTATCTCGGCGTGGCTTTTGCGTACTTTGTCGTCTTCCCGCTGGCGTTTGCGTTCTTCGCAAAAACCGCGCCCGCTGGTGTTCAGATAGCCACCGACATCAACAACTATCTCGATTTCGTGATGGCGCTGTTTATGGCGTTTGGCGTGTCCTTCGAAGTGCCGATTGCGATCGTTTTACTGTGCTGGAGTGGCGTAACCACACCGGAAGATCTGAAGAAAAAGCGCCCTTATGTGTTAGTCGGCGCTTTCGTCGTTGGTATGTTGTTAACGCCGCCGGACGTTTTCTCTCAGACGCTGCTGGCCATTCCGATGTACCTGCTGTTTGAAATCGGCGTGTTCTTTGCCCGTTTCTATGTGGGTGGCCGTCGTCGTGCTGATGTTGATAACGAAGCCGATCCTGATCAGCCTGCGTAATACATTCTTTGATGAAAAAAACCGCCCTGTTGGGCGGTTTCTGTTTTAGGACTCTTCATGTTTGAAATCGGTATTAACCTCACCAGTAGTCAGTTTGATAAAGATCGTCCGCAGGTCGTCGAAAGAGCCAGAGCGGCCGGTCTGAGCGGTATGTTGATCACCGGCACGTCCGCGCAGGAAAGCGCTGAAGCGCAGAAGATGGCGATGGAACATCCGGATTTCTGCTGGTCGACGGCGGGCGTGCATCCTCATCAGGCGAGTGACTGGAGCGAAGACGTTGAGCGCAGTATCCGCGAGCTGGCAGCATTGCCACAGGTTGTTGCGATCGGCGAATGCGGGCTGGATTTTAACCGTAACTTTTCCCCGGCAGACAGTCAGGAGGCGGCGTTTACCGCGCAGCTGTCGCTGGCGAAAGAGTTGCAGTTGCCGGTATTTTTGCACTGCCGTGATGCCGGAGAGCGGTTTGCCGCGTTGATCAAACCCTGGCTGCCGGATCTGCCGGGCGGCGTAGTCCACTGTTTTACCGGCACGCGTGAAGAGCTGGAACTGTATCTGGCTCTCGGATTGTCGATTGGTATTACCGGCTGGGTGTGCGATGAACGTCGCGGGCTGGAACTGCGCGAAATGCTGCCGCTGATCCCCGCTGAGCGGTTGATGCTGGAAACTGATGCGCCTTATCTCTTGCCGCGTGATATGGAAAATAAGCCGAAGAATCGCCGTAATGAACCGGCTTTCCTGCCGCATATCGTGAATCAGGTAGCGATGTGGCGGGGGGAGGATCCGCAATGGCTGGCGGATATCACGGATGAGAATGCGCGTAAGCTTTTTTCGTTGCCCGTACTTTGAAATAAATGCGTTTCAATAACTTTCTGAATTAAAAAAGCACCGGTAAACGGTGCTTTTTCATCGGGACGCCAGTGAACGCAAATCAGATTTTCTGGAAATACTTGTTTTCGATGCTCTGACGGACCGGCTGGTTAATCAGGTTCAGCATCAGCAATGAACGCGCTTCGCCATCGGGTTCGGTATAAATCGCTTCGATACCGGTAAATATTCCATCTGTGATGATGACGTGATCGCCTTCATAAGGTGTATCGGGATCGCGAATTTCTACTGATGGGGGCTCCATCAGTTGTTTGATAACCTCTGGCTGCACTGTCGCCAGTTTGGCACCAAAGCGGATAAAATGGCTGACGCCACGCGTCGCGTTGATCGTCGTGGTATGGATCCGCTCAGGGTCGAACTCGATGAACATGTAATTCGGGAACATAGGTTCGTTGACGGCCGTACGTCGTCCACGCACCATTTTTTCCAGAGTGATCATCGGTGTAAGGCAGTTAACTTCCTGGCGCTCCAGATGTTCTTTCGCGCGAAGCAGCTGACCACGTTTGCAATAGAGTAAGTACCAGGATTCCATAGTTTCCCACATGAAAGCGTTGAGCGGGGCAGCATATCAAAAGCCGCTCATGAGATACAGACAGTGTCTGTCTGTGCAGACGCTTGCTGATTGTCAGCCCGTTATCTTTTATTATCGAAGAAAAGCGCAGTCTTATCCCCTCTCTTAGTCCTAATTTTATCAGGAGATGTCTCATGGAGTTGTTCTTGCTGAGTAACGGTAAACTCTCAGGTGAATCCGAGTTACTGGGTTATGCGAAAGAGCGTATCCAGGCAATGTTGCATGCGAAAAATATCCGCTCTGCCGTTTTGATTCCTTACGCGCTGATCCGCAGTGATTATGACGCCCGTGCGAAAGAGCTTTCGGACTCACTGGGTATTAAAGTCGACAGTATTCATCACGCCGCCAGCCCTGCCCAGGCCATTGCCAGCGCAGAATGTATTTTGATCAGCGGCGGCAATACCTGGATGCTCAACCAGCTGCTGCATGAAAATGGCCTGATTGTGCCGATCCAGCGTGCTGTGCGTGAACGCAATGTGCCTTACATTGGCTGGAGCGCGGGTTGTAACGTAGCCACGCCAAGTATTCGCACCACCAATGATATGCCGGTTCGCAACTCCGTGGTTCTGCCTTCTCTGGGTCTCTTCCCGGTACAGATTAACCCGCACTATATCGACGCGCATTTAAGCGGTCATATGGGTGAAACGCGCGATGAGCGTATTGCCGAATTCTGTGCGGTTAACCCGTCGGAGTCCGTGCTGGCATTGCGTGAAGGCAGCCTGTTGCAGGTCTCCGGCAATAATCTGAGCTATTTCAGCGCAAAAGGGCAGGGTTTCAAAGTATTCCGCCACGGGCAGGAAACGCAGGAATATCAGGATACTCAGGCCATACAGCCGCTGGTGCCTTTTAACTGTCAGTAACGCTGTTGCTCAGCCACATTCGCATCGCCAGACCTGCAGCGGTTAAATCTGGCGGTTATACTGCTTTTTCGTTATCAGTGTTTACCTGCTGATAACAAAAAGGCAGCAACAACACCGGAGAGGCTTTATAATGCCCTCCTTCAACCCGGCGACTCAGAATCAGCATGAAATACCGTGATTTACGTGACTTCCTCTCGTTACTTGAAAAGAGAGGCCAACTGAAACGCATCAGCCAGTCTGTTGACCCTTATCTGGAAATGACCGAAATTGCCGATCGCACTTTGCGGGCAGGCGGCCCGGCGTTGCTGTTTGAAAATCCGAAAGGTTATGACATGCCCGTGTTGTGCAATTTGTTCGGTACGCCGCAGCGTGTCGCAATGGGCATGGGGAAAGAAGACGTCAGCGCCCTGCGTGAAGTAGGTGAATTGCTGGCGTTTCTGAAAGAACCTGAGCCTCCGAGGGGTTTTCGCGATTTATACGATAAGGCACCTAAGTTTAAGCAGGTGCTGAATATGCCGACCAAAGTGCTGCATTCCGCACCTTGTCAGGAGCAGATTTGGGAAGGTGACGCGGTTGATATCACGAAGATCCCGGTGATGCAGTGCTGGCCGGAAGATGCAGCACCGCTCATCACCTGGGGCCTGACCGTAACGCGTGGCCCGAACAAGCCGCGTCAGAATCTCGGCATTTATCGCCAGCAGGTTCTGGGCAAAAATAAAGTGATTATGCGCTGGTTATCCCATCGCGGTGGCGCGCTGGATTACCAGGAGTGGTGTCAGCAGAATCCGGGAAAACGCTTCCCGGTGAGTGTCGCGCTCGGGGCGGATCCTGCCACTATTCTTGGTGCGGTGACGCCGGTGCCGGACACGCTGTCTGAATATGCTTTCGCAGGTTTGCTGCGCGGCAATAAAACCGAAGTTGTGAAGTGTATTTCCAACGATCTGGAAGTCCCCGCCAGCGCCGAAATCGTGCTGGAAGGGTATATCGAACCGGGTGAAATGGCGCCCGAAGGCCCTTATGGCGACCATACCGGCTACTATAATGAAGTAGACAGTTTCCCTGTTTTCACGATTACGCACATGACGCAGCGTAAAGACGCCATTTATCACTCGACTTACACAGGCCGTCCGCCGGATGAACCTGCGGTGCTGGGCGTGGCGCTCAATGAAGTGTTTGTGCCGATTTTGAAGAAACAATTCCCGGAAATTGTTGATTTTTATCTGCCGCCTGAGGGTTGCTCCTACCGTCTGGCAGTCGTTACCATGAAGAAGCAGTACGCCGGTCATGCCAAACGCGTCATGATGGGCGTCTGGTCTTTCCTGCGTCAGTTCATGTACACCAAGTTTGTGATTGTGTGTGATGACGATGTGAATGCCCGCGACTGGAATGACGTGATTTGGGCGATCACCACCCGGATGGATCCCGCGCGCGATACCGTGCTGGTGGAAAACACGCCGATAGATTATCTGGATTTTGCCTCCCCGGTTTCGGGCCTTGGCTCAAAAATGGGGATGGATGCGACCAACAAATGGCCGGGAGAAACGCAGCGTGAGTGGGGACGCCCGATTGTGAAAGATCCGGACGTGACCGCGCGAATCGACGCCATCTGGGATGAACTCGCTATTCTTAATGATAAAGACGATGCGAAAAAATAATCGAATCTTTGTCCTACGCTTTGCTTTGATGACCCACAGAGGGAACGCATGACAATATTGAGCTGTAAAGTGACCTCGGTTGAGGCGATAACGGATACGGTTTACCGTGTCCGGCTGGTTCCGGAAGCGCCTTTTTCGTTCCGTGCGGGTCAGTATCTGATGGTCGTGATGGATGAGCGCGACAAGCGTCCGTTCTCGCTGGCCTCGACGCCTGCTGAAAACAACGTTATTGAGCTGCATATCGGCGCATCTGAGCTGAACTTGTACGCGATGGCGGTGATGGATCGCATTCTGAAAGAACAGGCGATTACCGTGGATATTCCGCACGGCGACGCCTGGCTGCGTGAAGAAGGCGAACGTCCGCTGGTGCTGATTGCGGGTGGAACCGGGTTTTCGTATGTCCGTTCCATTCTGATTACTGCGCTCGAACAACAGCCTCACCGGGATATCTCAATTTACTGGGGTGGCCGCGAGCTGAAGCACTTGTATGATTTGGGCGAGCTTGAAGCAATGAGCATCAACCACCCGAATCTGAAAGTGATCCCGGTTGTCGAACAGCCGGAAGAGGGCTGGCAGGGCAGAAGCGGGACAGTGCTGAGTGCTGTTCTGCAAGATTTCTCTTCACTGGCGGAACACGATATTTATATCGCCGGTCGTTTTGAAATGGCCAAAATTGCCCGTGAGCGTTTTGTTGCGGAACGCGGTGCGCTGGAAGACCGTTTGTTTGGTGATGCCTTCTCTTTCATCTGATCTGAAGATGGATCGTTGAGAAAAAGCCCGCCCCTGACAGGCGGGAAAACGGCAACTAAAACGGGAAGAACAAGATTTTAAAAAGCGGGCATTTAGCCCGCTTTTTCTTTTTTACAGACTGACGTCAGAGGCGTTCGAAGACGGTGGCGATACCCTGACCTAAACCGATACACATGGTGGCGACGCCAAACTGCACATCGCGACGTTCCATCAGGTTCAGCAAAGTCGTGGAAATACGCGAACCGGAGCAACCGAGCGGGTGTCCGAGCGCGATTGCGCCGCCGTTCAGGTTGACGCGTTCTTCCATCGTTTCGAGCAACCCCAGGTCTTTTACGCACGGCAGCGCCTGCGCGGCAAAGGCTTCGTTGAGTTCGAACAGGCCGATGTCCTGCACGCTAAGACCGGCGCGTTTCAACGCCAGACGCGTCGCCGGAACCGGGCCGTAACCCATAATAGAAGGGTCACAACCGGTCACAGCCATCGCACGGATCCGCGCGCGGGCTTTCAGACCTAAGGATTTCGCGTGGGATTCACTCATCAGCAACATCGCGGATGCGCCGTCGGATAACGCCGAAGACGTCCCCGCTGTTACGGTGCCGTTGACCGGATCAAAGGCCGGACGCAATGCCGCGAGTGTGGCGACGGTGGTTTCCGGGCGGATAACTTCGTCAAAATCATAACGGGTCAGTACGCCTTCCGCGTTGTGGCCTTCGGTCGGTACGATTTCATTGGCAAAATGCCCGGCAAGTGTTGCAGCGTGTGCCCGCTGATGGGATCGCGCAGCAAACTCATCCTGCATCTCGCGGCTGATCTGGTGCATTTTCGCCAGCATTTCGGCGGTCAGCCCCATCATGCCTGCGGCTTTCGCCACGGTTTTGCTCAGGCCCGGATGGAAGTCCACGCCGTGACTCATCGGGACGTGGCCCATATGTTCCACGCCACCGATCAGGCTGACCTGCGCATCGCCGACCATAATGGCGCGCGCCGCGTCATGCAAAGCCTGCATGGAGGAACCACACAGGCGGTTCACCGTGGTGGCCGGCACGCTGTGTGGGATTTCAGCCAGCAGGGCGGCGTTGCGGGCAATATTGAAGCCCTGTTCCAGAGTCTGCTGCACGCAGCCCCAGTAAATATCATCAATCGATTTTGCATCGACGGACGGATTGCGTACCAGCAGGGCACGCATCAGATGTGCCGATAAATCTTCAGCCCTGACCTGGCGGAATGCGCCGCCTTTCGAACGGCCCATTGGCGTACGGACTGCGTCAACAATGACTACGTTTTCCATGATTTCGGTCCTTATGCCTGATTGCCGGTGCTGAAATTTTCCAGCGGAGCCGCAACCGGATAATAACTTTCATTTGCCTGTGCTTTGGCGCGTAACCCTTCCGGTGCCTGATACATCGGGCCGAGGTGTGCGTATTGTTCGGTCAGTTTCAGGTACGCGGCGGTGCCGAGCGTATCCAGATAACGGAACGGGCCACCGTGGAACGGAGGGAATCCGAGGCCGTAAACCAGTGCCATATCAGCTTCTGCCGGGCTGGCGATAATGCCTTCTTCCAGGCAGCGAACCACTTCGTTAATCATCGGGATCATCATGCGGGCAATGATGTCCTGCGGTGAGAAATCGGAATGCGCAGGCTTCAGGTTTTCAGCCAACAGGTTGATCGCCTGATCGTCGACGTCTTTACGCGGTTTGCCTTTGCTGTCCTGGCTGTAGCGGTAGAAGCCCAGCTGGTTTTTCTGACCAAAGCGGCGGTTGTCGAATAAGACGTCCACGGCGTCACGGTAATTGCGGGCCATGCGCTGCGGAAAACCGGCGGCCATAACGGCCTGCGCGTGGTGGGCGGTATCGATGCCCACAACATCCAGCAAATAAGCCGGACCCATCGGCCAGCCAAACTGCTTTTCCATCACTTTGTCGATCTGGCGGAAATCCGCGCCGTCACGCAGCAGCAGGCTGAAGCCCGATAAATACGGGAACAGCACGCGGTTTACAAAGAACCCAGGGCAGTCGTTGACCACGATCGGCGTTTTGCCCATCGCCAGCGCGTAAGAGACGATGCGCGAAATTGTTTTGTCCGAGGTTTTCTCGCCACGAACGATTTCCACCAGCGGCATCCGGTGAACCGGGTTGAAGAAGTGCATACCGCAGAAGTTTTCCGGGCGTTTCAGCGTAGAGGCCAGCTGGTCGATCGGAATGGTTGAGGTGTTGGACGCCAGAACCGTGTCGGCGCCCAGCAGGGATTCCGCTTCAGCCAGCACAGCGGCTTTCACTTTTGGATTTTCCACGACCGCTTCGACCACCACTTTGGCGCGTTCGATGCCGCTGTAATCCAGCGTCGGATGGATTGTCGACAGCACTTTTGCCATCTTCATGCCGTCCAGCTTGCCGCGTTCCAGCTGTTTATTCAGCAGTTTAGCCGCTTCATTCATGCCAAGCGTCAGGGACTGTTCGCTGATGTCTTTCATCACGACCGGCACACCTTTTAGTGCAGACTGATAAGCGATACCGCCGCCCATAATCCCCGCGCCGAGAACGGCAGCCTGCGCCGGTTTTTCACTGTCTTGCGCCAGTTTTTTGGCTTTGCCTTTCACGAACTGATCGTTAAGGAAAATGCTGACCAGCGCACGTGCTTCTTTTGATTGCGCGAGAGGAACAAAACTGGCGGTTTCCAGCTTAAGTGCTTCGTCACGGCCAAGGCGCGCCGCGGCTTCGATCGTTTTCACCGCGGTCATCGGTGCCGGGTAATGTTTCCCGGCATTTTGCATAACCATGCTTTTCGCCACGCTGAAGCTCATCGCCGCTTCAATCTGGCTGAGTTTCAGAGGCTGACGTTTCGGTTCGCGGCGGCTGTGCCATTCCAGTTTCCCGTCGATGGCCTGTTGCAGCATGCTGATGCCGGCATCGCGCAGTTTCTCTGCATCAACGACCGCATCAACCAGCCCGATTTTCAGGGCATCTTTGCCGCTGATATTTTTGCCTGCGGCGATAATTTCCAGCGCGCTGTCTGTACCAATCAGGCGCGGAAGGCGCACCGAGCCGCCAAAGCCCGGCATAATGCCTAAGCTGGTTTCCGGTAAACCGATGCGCGCGTCAGCCGTGCTGATACGGAAATCGGTGGCCAGTACACATTCGCAGCCTCCGCCCAGCGCATACCCGCTGATGGCAGAAAGCGTCGGAACCGGTAAATCTTCCAGGCGGTTGAAAATGCTGTTGGCGAAATTCAGCCACTCGTGCAGTTTTTCCGCCGGTGCGTTAAACAGAGATAAAAACTCGGTGATATCCGCACCCACAATAAAAGCGGATTTCGCTGAACTGAGCAGCAAACCTTTCAGGTCAGACTGTTTTTCCAGTACCGCAATGGCTTCGCCGAGGCTGGCGACCGTTTGGGTATCGAGCTTGTTCACCGAGCCCGGAGCGTCAAACACCAGCTCAGCAATACCGCCATCGAGCCAGTGCAGATGTAATGTTTCGCCTTGGTAGAGCATGTGTCTCTCCTGAATCATCTGGGATGATCTGGTATGACCAGATGTTTTCGAGTGTGGTTTTTATGTTAATAATTTGCAAATGAGATGTGTTTTATTTGCAGGCAAGATCACAAACCTTCCGGGACTATGGTCGCGGTGAGGCTGTGGTAAGATGCTGCATCGTCTTTCCGGTGAAAAAAGGACAGTTGGATGGAATCGCTTACTACGCTTTATAAAGAACATATCGCCACGCTGCAGGCGCGTGCCCGTGAAATTCTGCAACGTTCTCAGCTTGATGCGTTACTCATTCACTCCGGTGAACTGATAACGACCTTCCTTGATGATCACAGTTATCCCTTCAAAGTTAACCCGCAATTCAAAGCCTGGGTGCCGGTCACTAAAGTGCCGAACTGTTGGCTGTGGGTGGATGGCGTTAATGCGCCGAAGCTGTGGTTCTATTCGCCGGTGGATTACTGGCACAGCCATGAGCCATTGCCTGAGAGTTTCTGGACCAAAGAAATTTCGCTGACGCCGCTGGCAAATGCGGACGATATTAAAGGCCAGTTGCCGGTGGATCTGAAGCGCGTGGGCTATATCGGCTCCAGCCAGGATCGTGCCATCAGCATGGGCGTTCCGGCGTCGAACGTGAACCCGAAAGCGGTGCTGGATTATCTGCATTATCATCGCGCCTACAAAACTGACTATGAGCTGGCCTGTATGCGTGAAGCGCAGAAAGTCGCCGTAAGCGGCCACCGTGCTGCGAAAGAAGCGTTTCTGTCGGGGATGAGTGAGTTTGATATCAATCTCGCGTATCTCACCGCGACCGGTCACCGCGACACCGATGTGCCTTACGACAACATCGTGGCGCTCAATGAACACGCTTCCGTGCTGCATTACACCACGCTTGATAACCAGCCTCCGGCAGAAATGCGCAGTTTCCTGCTTGATGCGGGCGCAGAATATAACGGTTATGCCGCTGACCTGACGCGTACCTATGCCGGAAAACCTGACAGCGATTTTGGCGCACTGGTTAAAGATCTGAACACCGAACAACTGGCGTTAATTGATTTGATTAAATCCGGGGTGCGCTATACCGACTATCATGTTCAGATGCACCATCGCATCGCCAAACTGCTGAAAGCGCACAAGCTGGTGGTCGATATCAGTGAAGATGCGATGGTTGAACAGAACCTGACCGGGCCTTTCCTGCCGCATGGTCTGGGGCATCCGCTGGGGTTGCAGGTTCATGATGTTGCCGGTTTTATGCAAGATGATCAGGGCACGCATCTGGCCGCACCTTCGCAATATCCTTATCTGCGTTGTACGCGTGTGATTGAGCCACGAATGGTTCTGACCATCGAACCGGGCCTGTATTTCATTGATTCGCTGCTGACGCCGTGGCGCGAAGGGCAATTCAGTAAACACTTTGCCTGGGATCGTATTAATGCAATGAAGCCATTTGGCGGGATCCGTATCGAAGACAATATTGTCATCCATGACAATCGTATCGAGAACATGACCCGTGATCTGAAGCTGGCCTGATGCAGCCGTATTCCGTCCCCGCTGAACCGGTCAGTTACAGCGAAGAAATAAAGAAGAGCCGTTTCATCACCTTGCTGGCAAGAACGGAAGGCGTTGAGGCGGCGAAAGCTTTTGTTCAGGACGCCAGAAATCAACATCCGGCAGCGCGTCATCACTGCTGGGCATTTGTGGCTGGCGCGCCGAACGATTCTCAGCAACTGGGCTTTTCCGATGATGGTGAACCTGCTGGCACAGCGGGAAAACCTATCCTCAGCCAGCTGATGGGAAGCGGGGTCGGAGAAATAACTGCCGTCGTTGTGCGTTATTACGGCGGCATTATGTTGGGCACCGGCGGATTGGTGAAAGCCTACGGCGGCGGTGTCCAGCAGGCATTAAAGCTGCTAGTTGTGCAGCAAAAAGTCCCGCTGGCGGAGTACGCGGTGCAGTGTGATTACAGCCAGTTACAGCTGGTGGAAACGCTGCTCTCGCAGGTTGGCGGGCATATTTTACGCAGTGAATACGGGGCTTCGGTCGATCTCGTTCTGGCTTTGCCTGCCGCACAGGCGCAGGCCGCAATCAGTCAGCTTTTCGATATCAGCCGTGGCGCGCTCATCTTGCGTCCGGTTTCATAAATTTTTCTATGGTTAATTCGCTGAGGAACGCACCAGCATGCATTTTCGTGCCATAACACGCATCGTCGGGGTGCTCGTCATCCTTTTCTCCGGAACGATGATTATTCCCGGCCTGGTCGCTTTAATTTACCGCGATGGCGCGGGCCGTGCGTTCAGCCAGACCTTCTTTGTCGCTCTGGCCATTGGGTTATTCCTCTGGCTGCCTAACCGTAAGCAAAAAAGCGAGCTGAAGCCGCGCGAAGGCTTCCTGATTGTCGTGCTCTTCTGGACGGTGCTGGGCAGCGTCGGGGCATTGCCTTTTCTGTTTTCAGAGCGTCCGAATCTGTCGCTCACCGACGCTTTCTTTGAATCTTTCTCCGGGCTGACCACCACGGGCGCGACCACGCTGGTCGGGCTGGATTCATTACCTAAGGCCATTTTGTTCTACCGGCAGATGCTGCAATGGTTTGGTGGTATGGGGATCATTGTGCTTGCCGTGGCGATTCTGCCGATATTGGGCGTCGGCGGAATGCAGCTGTATCGGGCCGAAATGCCCGGACCGCTGAAAGACAACAAGATGCGCCCGCGTATTGCCGAAACGGCAAAAACGCTGTGGCTTATTTATGTGCTGCTGACTATCGCCTGTGCGCTTTCACTGTGGGGCGCAGGGATGTCGGTTTTCGATGCCATCGGGCATAGCTTTTCAACTATCGCTATCGGTGGTTTTTCGACGCACGACGCCAGTATCGGCTATTTCCACAGTGGCACCATTAATACGATTGTCGCCGTTTTCCTGCTGATCTCCGGTTGTAACTATGGTCTGCACTTTGCGGTGCTGAGCGGACGCAACCTGAAAGTCTACTGGCGTGACCCGGAATTCCGGATGTTTATCGGCGTGCAATTTACGCTGGTGGTGATCTGTACGTTTATCCTGTGGATACATAATACCTACGGCTCAGGGCTGGAAACACTGAATCAGGCGTTCTTCCAGGTGGTGTCGATGGCAACGACGGCAGGTTATACCACCGACAGTATTTCGAAGTGGCCGCTGTTCCTGCCTCTTCTATTATTGTGTTCTGCGTTTATTGGAGGCTGTGCGGGTTCGACCGGCGGCGGCCTGAAGGTTATCCGTATCCTGCTGCTTTATTTACAAGGCACGCGGGAACTGAAAAGACTGGTTCACCCGAATGCGGTTTACACCATCAAGCTGGGTAACCGCGCATTGCCGGAACGTATTATTGAAGCCGTATGGGGTTTCTTCTCGGCTTACGCGCTGGTGTTTATTGTCAGCATGCTGGCGATAGTGGCGACGGGCGTGGATAACTTCTCCGCTTTTGCTGCGGTCACGGCCACGCTCAATAACCTGGGGCCGGGGCTGGGCGTCGTGGCAGATAACTTTGCATCCATGAATTCCGTGGCGAAATGGATCCTGATTGTCACGATGCTCTTTGGCCGCCTTGAGGTCTTCACATTATTAGTGCTGTTCACGCCGACATTCTGGCGCGAATGAGTTTTTGAAAGGGAATAAGAATGAAAGCGTTGATCCTCTACTCAAGCCGTGACGGCCAGACTCATGCCATCGCTTCCTTTATAGCAAATGAGCTGAAAGAGAAGTGCAGCTGCGATGTTGTCGATCTGGCTCATGCAGACCCCATTGATTTAAAGCATTACGACCAGGTCATGATCGGCGCATCCATCCGATATGGTCATTTCAACGCCGTGCTGGATAAGTTCGTTAAGAAGCATTCGGAAACACTGAACCAAATGCCTTCTGCATTTTTCGGCGTGAATCTCACCGCCCGTAAGCCGGAGAAGAGAACGCCGCAGACCAATGCCTATGTACGTAAGTTTTTGCTGACGTCACCGTGGGAGCCTGCAATCTGCGGTGTCTTCGCCGGAGCATTACGTTATCCGCGTTATCGCTGGTTCGATAAGGTGATGATCAAACTGATTATGCGAATGACAGGCGGTGAAACGGACACCAGTAAAGAAGTGGAATACACCGACTGGCAGCAGGTGGCTAAATTCGCGAAAGATTTTGGGCAGATATCGTATAAAAAATCGCACTAATGCGGGCTTAATAAACGTTTAGACCAAAAAGAAAGCATTCGGAAGTTTTTTTGAAATTAAGGGTTGCGGCCTTCTGAGAACTCCCTATAATGCGCCTCCACTGACCGGGAACAACGACTCCTCTAACGAGAACCAAGTCGCCCAGTCAGGAAGAATCAACCCGGTGAAAACACCGCATCTTGTAAAAGAAAATGGTTGACTCTTCAGTGGGAGGGAGTAATATGTGCCTCCCACGTTGCTGAGTTAAGTCTCGCAACGAACGCTCTTTAACAATTTATCAGACAATCTGTGTGGGCACTCACAAGACGATATCAGCCACTTCGGTGGCAAAAAATATCAAGTCTTAAAGAGTGACCAAGCAGTAATTCATTTAGGTGACTTGTTCACT
>NZ_PITQ01000011.1 GCF_002834385.1 Rahnella sp. AA | reverse complement strand
GGTGGTCCCACCTGACCCCATGCCGAACTCAGAAGTGAAACGCCGTAGCGCCGATGGTAGTGTGGGGTCTCCCCATGCGAGAGTAGGGAACTGCCAGGCATCAAATAAGTGGAAAGCCCTGTACTGACGTACAGGGCTTTTTGCTATGGGAAGTTTTGCTCTAAATCATACTTTCAAGTACGCCCTGCGTCACAAAAAGAGTCGCAAGCGCAGGTAATTTCCACAATTCCCTCTCTTCTTTGTCCATTCCTTGCTTAACTCAATATTTCGTACTGATAAGAACCGTCGTAATTACGCTTTTGGGCAGGAACTGTTGGGAGAAAATAATATGATGAAAACTTTGGGTTCGCAGACTGAACACCACGATCAGCAAGATAATAAAAAGCGTATTTTCGCTATCGTCGGCGCGTCTTCGGGAAATTTAGTCGAATGGTTCGATTTTTACGTTTATTCTTTTTGCTCACTTTATTTTGCTTCTTCATTTTTCCCCAGCGGAAATAGCACAACTCAACTGTTGCAGACGGCAGGTGTCTTTGCTGCCGGATTCTTTATGCGACCCATTGGTGGATGGTTATTTGGTTATATTGCTGATAAACATGGGCGAAAGAATTCAATGATGATTTCCGTCTGCATGATGTGTTGCGGTTCATTGGTTATTGCCTGTTTGCCAACGTACGCGACCATCGGTAGTTGGGCACCTATATTGTTACTCATCGCACGTTTATTTCAGGGGCTTTCCGTTGGCGGGGAATATGGCACTAGCGCAACGTATATGAGTGAAATTGCGATTAAAGGCCGCCGGGGGTTTTATGCTTCCTTCCAGTATGTCACCTTAATTGGAGGGCAATTACTGGCACTATTAGTTTTAGTGGTATTACAACAGATTTTCTCAAATGACGAACTCAAATCCTGGGCATGGAGGATCCCGTTCGCATTAGGTGCAGTTTTGGCCGTGGTGGCGTTATTTCTGCGTCGCTCATTGAGTGAAACATCCGACAGGCAGACGCGTGAACATAAAGATGCTGGCACACTTTCGGGTTTATGGAAGCATAAAAAAGCATTTTTAATGGTTTTAGGATTCACCGCGGCGGGTTCTCTGACTTTCTATACTTTCACAACGTATATGCAGAAGTACCTGGTCAATACGGCAGGAATGGAGACTAAAATGGCCAGCGCGTTGATGACTGCCGCACTTTTTGTTTTTATGTGTTTACAACCTATTATTGGTGGCTTGTCGGATAAAATAGGTCGACGTAATTCCATGCTTATATTTAGCGGGTTAGCAACATTTTTCACTATCCCCATTTTATATATACTGCAAACGGTCACCAGCCCTTATATCGCCTTCGGATTAATTGTACTAGCCTTGCTCATTGTGAGTTTTTACACCTCAATCAGCGGCTTATTAAAAGCAGAAATGTTCCCTCCAGAGGTCAGGGCATTAGGGGTAGGGTTATCATACGCGGTTGCAAATGCTGTGTTTGGCGGCTCGGCAGAATATGTTGCCCTGACATTTAAATCATGGGATATGGAAGAAATCTTCTTCTGGTATGTCTGCGTAATGTGCTTAATTGCATTTGTTGTTTCAATGAAATTGCACCGAAAAGGGAAAGAAATACAGCTATAAATAGCGCTGACGGGGCAGGGACGCCCTCTAATAATGAGTCAGATGATAAGCACTGTAACCGACAGCAGCCCCTGCGATATCCCAGCTAAAATCTTTCCAACTCCAGCCACTGCCACCTTCACGGCTGTCATAGAGTTCTTTTGCTGCTCCAAGCCCTACTGAAAATAATAAACCGAACGAGCGGCTGTGTGCTTCGTTCCAGCCCTGGTTATTTGCGTAAGCCGTGCCTGCCGCCGCGAATACCGCAGAGCTGGCAAAGTGCTCGGCTTTGTCTTTACCGGTCCATTGGTCGTTCGCAAAATGGGTGCAGCCACTGCAAAAAAGCATAAGGCTGATGGCGAAGAGTCTGACTGAAAAGAGGGATCGTGGAGTCATGAAGTGAAATTCCAGATATAAAAAAGCCCGATCAGGATGATCAGGCTTTCAGTATAGCCGATTACAATATCCGGCTGATTAATCTGTCGATACGTATCCGGCGCAGACGGCGAATAAGCTTGCGTACTTTCACCGGATAATTCGGAATACTTTCCAGTTCCATATAGTGAGAAACAATTTGCGTATGCCGGCGGATCTCTTCCAGCTCTTTTTGACGCTCAACAGCCATTTCTTTATGTGGATCGTGGATCAGAATGGCATTCTCCAGATCCAAACGCCAGGCGCGTGGATTAAGATTATTACCGGTGACCAACTGCCAGCGGTCATCTACCCAGATACCTTTCAGATGGTAACTATTATCCCCATCTTTCCACAGGCGTACAATTAACTGCCCGCTGTCGACAAAGCGTTGCAAGCGGCTCAGGAAGCGACGCAGGTTTATTTCGTAGAGATACGGCAGTGCTCCGATAATTTTAAACGGCTGATCCTGCGGAATATAGAAATCATTAGCCGTTTTATCGCCCACAATAATTTCAACCTGCTTACCACGGCGCAGTAAATGAATGATATTGCGTGCCAGCATCGCCGGCATATTGAAATAAGGAGTACACAGCGTCAGTTTATGATCGGTACTGGCCATCAAATGGTGAATCGTACGATTCAATTCATTTTGCTTGCCCAGACCCACAATTGGCGTAACTGCCAGTTCATCATTACCGGCGCTGTCTTTGAAATGATAGCCACTGGTGCGCAGGTTCTGGCGAAACTGCCGCGTTTCGTTTTTGATCTCAATGCTTTTTGGGCGATCTTCACGGTCGAGGCGTTGCACAGCAGCGGCAGTCAGGATCGACTTTTTCATAAAGTCGATCATCGTGTTGGCCAATGGCATGTTTGTCAGCAACTGATAGCGATCATAGCGATACTTTTCATGGCGATGCAGATAAACGTCATTGAGGCTTGCGCCACTATAAATGACCTGGTCGTCAATGATGAAACCTTTGAGATGTAAAACGCCCAGAGCTTCACGTGTGTTAACAGGCACGCCATATACAGGCACGGAAAGTTCGGGATGTTCCTTTGCCATACGACAATACCAGTCAGCATTGGTATTTGCTGCCGCAGCGCCGATACGACCACGCTGGGCACGGTGCCAGTCAACCAGCACACAAATCTCCAGCTCCGGGCGTTGCTGCTTGGCGGCATACAGTGCCGACAGAACATCCCGACCACCGTCATCGTTCTCTAAATAGAGGGCGACCAGATAAATCCGTTGGGTGGCGTTGGCAATGGCTTCGAGCAGCGTCGTACGGAAATCTGCAGGGCAGTAGAGCGTTTTTACAGCATCAACCGTTTGGGGGAGTTTTGGCAACTGAGCAAGGTGTTGTTGATGTTTATTGCGTTTGAATTTTGACAACATCACAGTGCGCTTCTTCTCTCTTCATGTAATGGCTTTAGCGGCATAAACAGACAATGGTAACCGCACAATCGGTCGATAATACCATTAGTCCTGTCCGATGTGCGCATCTTTTGCCTGTTCATCGCTCAGGCTCACGGTTTTCTGCTGGGAAATCCGGTGCTTTTCCAGGGCAAGAGACAGATTGACGATACCGTCCTGGATCTGGATATCGACGTCGAATCCCAGCTTTTTAGCCAGCGCAACCATGCCGCGATTGTTGGGCATCGTGATACCCGTCAGACGCTGCAGGCCGTGCTCTGCGGCGTAATCAATCATCTTATTGAGCAGACGCCGACCCAGGCCGAGGCCTTTCAGATCAGAGCGCACCAGTACGGAGAATTCGGCATCAATATTATCAGGATCAGAAACGGTTCGCGTGACCCCAATAATTTCGCTTTCTTCATTTTCTGTACGTACGGCGACAAAAGCCATCTCACGGTCATAATCAATCTGTGTCATATTTGCTAAATCCTCATGAGTAAACTCATTGATCTCACTGAAATAGCGGTAATACAGATCTTCTTTGGTGACCTTCAGGATAAAGGCTTTCAGCAGCGGTTCGTCTTCCGGAAGAATCGGGCGGAACAGCGCAGGCTGACCATTCTTCAGTATGACGTGCTCTTCCAGTTCCCGCGGATAAGGTCGGATCGCCAGGCGTGAAGGCGAATCCTTGCCTCGCCTGGAAAGCGCCATAGATACATCCAGCAGGCTCAGCTCACAGCCAGAGACCAGTAGCGGATGAATATCCAGCCGTTCAATTTCGGGGCAGTTGATAATCAGGTTTGATACATTCACAAGTAGCTGACTTAGCGCCGGGATATCAATGGGATGGTGTGAGTTCCGGCCCCGTATCTTACCGCTTTTCAGCGCCTGAACTATCTGATAGCGCGCCAGTGCCATGTTCAGTGGTGGCAAGGAAATAGCCGCCTGCTTTTCAGGTCGCCAGTCAGTGCCGCCTTCCGCCAGCATAATCAACGGGCCGAATACCGGATCCTGCTCTACGACCACCCGTAATTCCTGAGAGCCCGGGCGGTTGGCCATCGTCTGTACCAGCAGGCCGAGAATTCTCGCATGCGGAAATGCCTGCTTAGCCCGGTCAAAAATGGCATTAGCCGCCTGCCCGACTTCACTTGGCGTACGCAGATACAGCATGACCCCCTGGACTTCGGAATTATGTGGAATGTCCGGCGAACGTAGTTTCAATGCAACGGGGTAACCAATCTGGCTGGCAATATTCACGGCTTCAGCGCTGTCGCTGGCAATCCATGTCGGCAGCACGTTCATGCCGTACGCCTGCAAAATCGCGCTAACCTCATGCGTATCGAGCTGCGTCGTGCCTTCGGTCAACGCCTGGGCGATCAGCTGATGTGCCTGATCGGTATTCTGTTCAAGATCCACCGGTAATGAAGGTGTTTCTTTCAGCTGTTTCTGATTACGGCGATATTCCACCATATGCATGAATGCCGTTACGGTCCCTTCCGGTGTGCGGTAGGTCGGGATCCCGGCTTCGGTGAACAGCTTGCGGGCTTCCTGCGAGGAAAACTCGCCGCACCAGTTTGTCAGCAGTGTGATGTATTTCCCGCGAGGATGCTTACGAACGGCTTCTATCAGTTGGTTTGCGGTCACGGTGCCGTGCGCTGCAGCACTTGGGGCGTGTATCACCAACAGGGCATCGTAATCCGTACTGTCAAGCAACGCCGTCATCACCGACTGATACAGCTGCGGCGTGGCGTCGTCATGTAAATCCAGCGGATTAGAGGCGGTAATGGTCTTCGGCAGAACGTCAGTGAGCGATTTGCAGGTTTCATCCCCCAGTTTTGCGAGTTTCCCGTTACGCAACAGTAGCTGGTCCAAAGCCATTGCAGCCGGTGCAGCGCCATTGCTGATGATAAGTAAGCGCTCACCACGCAAAGGGCGCATATGACTCAGCGTTTCTACTGCGGAAAACAGCTCATGCGTATCTTGCACACGCAGCAAGCCCGCGCGCTGGATAGCGGCATCATAAGCCGCGTCAAGGCTAAGCGGGCTGTTCAGTAATTGCTGCGCCTGCCCGCTGCGGCCACTTTTAATGACCAGAATCGGTTTATTGCGCGAGGCGCTGCGTGAGGCGGAAAGAAAACGGCGGGCATCGCTGATATGTTCAAGATACAGCAGGATTGCGCTGGTCTTACTGTCGCGGGCGAGGAAATCGAGCAGGTCATCGACATCAATATCCAGGCTGTCACCCAACGAGACGAAATAGGAAAAGCCCACAGCACGTTGTTGCGCCCAGTCGAGAATGGTATTGGCGACGGCGGCTGATTGTGAAATAAACGCCAGTTTGCCCGGCAGGATCGGTACCGGCGAAAAGCTGGCGTTCAGTTTTTGCCAGGGGGCGAGAATGCCCAGGCTATTCGGGCCGAGCAGCCGCATCGAAAAACGTTGGGCGCAGGCTTTGAGTTCGGTGAATTGCTGAGGCTGAGACGAAAGCACAATAACGGTTTTACAGCCACGCTCACCGAGTTGTTCGAGCAGTTTGAGATTGCGGTCAGCATGTGTACAAAGAATAGCCAGGTCGGGTGGCATCGGAAGGCTGGCAATATCCTGCCAGGTCAGAACCCCACATACCGCCCGATATGCGGGGGTTACGGGCAGCACCGGGCCATTGAATCCGCTGTCGAGCAGATTACGCATCATCAGGTATCCGGCGCGGCCAGCCTTATTGCTGGCACCGATTACCGCGATAGATTCAGGTCGTAATAAGGCTTCTAGTCCACGCTGGCTCATCAGAACTCCAATCAATCATTCTTAGCTGATTCTAGAGGTTTTCTTCATTCTTTGCTGTGAGCTGATGCACCGGATGATGGGGTTTTCCTGCCAGATATTGCGTACGGAAATGCGTAAAGTGGCGTGATAAACCCGCAGACGCTTCAAGATCACCGGCTTTTTCAAGCAATGCGGCGGCCACTTCTACCGTGCAATGCAGTTCCGGACGCGAGGCTTCACGCAGGATATAGCCGGAGCTGGCGCTCACATCCAGAGAGAACACCGGCAGATTATCCAGATACGGGCTTTTGCGGAACATCTTGCGGGCTTCGTTCCAGGTTCCGTCCAGCATGATAAATAGAGGCGGCTTGCTGCCCGCCGGAACGTCGGTAAAAACCTGGCGTGGAGGCGTGGCAAAAGACGCCGGGAAAACCACATAAGGCTGGCGCGACGGGTCAGCAATGGCCTCCAGTAACGCGGGATCAGTTTGTGTACGCGACCAGAGAAATGCCTGCGTATCCGGCAGCACGTCCGCGATCAGACGGCCAGTATTGCTTGGTTTCATCGGTTCAGTGTCAAACATCACCAGGCAGAAACGGCTGCCGGCCTGATGTATTTCACGCATAGCGCAGATGCAGTGGCGTTTAGGCAGCAAGCAGCCCTGGCAGCGAATTGCCCGTGAACCGCGGGCAAGGAAAGGACGGGTCGATCGGGCTAAACGCTGCTCACGCAGGCGAAGGACGGCGTTGTCTGACATAAGCATTCCGGTTAACGAAAAACGGCTATTCTAATCACCCGCAGGTGGCTGGCAAGCGGCATCTGTGGATAACAGAAAAAGGCCCGTACGGTGACGGGCCTTCAGCAGGGCTTTATGGCAGCTTATGCGTTACAATGATTCATTGAGCCAGTTGTTGAATGGGGCTTTAGGCATTGCACCACTCAACATATCGACCATTTTGCCTTCATTAAACACCATAATGGTCGGAATACTGCGGATACGGAACCGCGCGCTCAGTTCTGGTTCCGCTTCGGTATTAACCTTAATAAAACGGATTTTACCGGCGCGTTCCTGCGCAACGTCTTCAAAAATTGGCGCGAAGTTAACGCAAGGGCCGCACCACGGGGCCCAAAAGTCGACGACAACCGGCAGATCGTCTTGCAGATATTTGTCCAAAGTGGCCGCCGTGGCGTGAACGACATCACCTTCAAAAAGTGCATGACCGCAGCGGCCGCATTTCGCGCCGTCGTCGATACGATCCTCAGGCAGGCGGTTGGTGGCCTGGCATGATGAACAAACCGTATTCATAAAATAGCCTCTACATTGCTTAACGTGAGAATGGTATCAACCAGAACCCCGGTTTTATCCCTAAAAGCGGTAAACAAAACGGCTGATATGTTACTTATATGTTGTAAGTATGGGGGCGACAGGTCACGTAAACAACGTGGTTTATTCAATGAATACGATAGTTTTTAGCTTTTGGTCCAAAGCCTGTGGCTTAGCTCACAGACATCAGGTAATCTTCGCGCCCTGCGCGTAGGTGGAGAGAGAAATGAACGATTCATTCAGTGGCAAAAACGGCAAAGTCAAAGTGATGTACGTCCGTAGTGACGACGACGGCGATAACCGCAATAACGATAAACGTCCTTCCAACAATAAAGGACGTCCGGGCGACAAATCACGCCAGGGTTCCCGTCCCGATGATGCCCGCCGCAATGAGCGCCGCAGCAGCGATCCCCGTGGTGATTCCCGCGGCCCGGCGCCACGTCGTGGTGACGATCGTCCGCGTCGTCCGGCACGCGATGATGACGGCCCTTACTCTTCACCGTGGAAAACCGTTTCACGTGCACCGGCGGATGAATCCGTACCGGATCACGGTGGTATCAGTGGCAAAAGTTTCATCGATCCTGAACAGTTACGTCGTCAGCGTCAGGAAGAAACCCGCGTTTATGGCGAAAATGCCTGTCAGGCGCTGTTTGCCAGCCGCCCTGACGCCATTGTACGCGCGTGGTTTGTGCAATCAGTGACTCCGCGTTTTCGTGAAGCGCTGCGCTGGATGGCGGCAAACCGCAAAGCGTATCATGTGGTTGAAGACGAAGAGCTGGTGAAAGCTTCCGGCACGGAACACCACGGTGGTGTGTGTTTCCTGATTAAAAAACGTCAGGGTCTGGATGCAGAAACCTATCTGCAAACTGCGCCAGCGAAAGACTGCGTGCTGGCGCTGGAAAACGTCGGTAACCCGCACAACCTCGGCGGTATCATGCGATCTTGTGCGCATTTTGGTATCAACGGGATGCTGGTTCAGGATCCGGCGCAGCTGGAGTCCGGTGCCGCTGTACGTACCGCTGAAGGTGGTGCAGAACACGTTAAAGCGATCAATGCGGATAACTTCCTGGATGTGCTGGCGACGTTCCGCAAAGCCGGTTACACCATCGTCACGACATCCAGCCATAAAGGCACGGCACTCGGTAAAGCGGAGCTGCCAGCCAAAATGGTTCTGGTGCTGGGCGAAGAGAGTGACGGTTTGTCCGACAGCGCATGGCAGCAGGGCGACCTGAGCGTGTCCATCGGCGGTACCGGCAAAGTTGAAAGCCTCAACGTTTCTGTTGCAACCGGGATTTTACTGGCCGAATGGTGGCGTCAGAATCAGGCATAACTGGCTGATTCTGAAATAAAAAAACGGACGCATCAGGCGTCCGTTTTGCTTTCTGAGATTCACTGATTGCCTGAATCAGTGAGCACCGCCAGCACCGCCGCCACTGCTGAATGGAGGACGGGCGAACCAGATTAAGATCAGCAACACCAGGAATGCGCCACCGGATAACCAGAAGATTTCATTGGCAGAGATAATTAACCCCTGATTAGTGATTTCCCGTGCTATCCAGCCGGAAGCCTGCTGATGGCTCATCCCGATGCCTTCCAGCTGATGGTAAGTCTGCGTTGCTGCCGGATTAAACGGCGTAACATTTTCCGTCAGCTGTGCATGGTGCAGCGATTCCCGGTCTGACCACATCGTGGTTGTGATCGACGTACCAATCGAACCTGCCAGCGTACGAATAAAGTTCGATAAACTGGACGCCGCTGCCATACGCTCCGGCGGCAGACCTGACAGAATAATGGTGGTCAGCGGCATAAAGAAGCAGCCTACCGCGAAGCCCTGAATAAACTGCGGCCACGCTGCGGCACCAAAATCCATCCCCGGTTCGAATGTATAGGCGCGCCAGAAGAAACAATAGGCGTACATAATAAAGCTGAACGTCACCAGTTTTCGCATATCCAGACGATGCGCGAAACGCCCGATAATCGGCGACATCAGTACCGGCAAAATACCGACTGGCGCTGACGCCAGACCTGCCCAGGTGGCGGTATAACCATAAACCTCCTGCAAGAGCTGCGGCAGCAATACAATCGCGCCGAAGTAGAGCATATAGGCCAGGCTGATACACAACACGCCGATAGTGAAGTTTCGTGATTTAAACAGCGACAGGTCGACTATCGGGTGGTCGTCGGTTAGCTCCCAAACCACAAGGAAGCAGAGTGCCACCACCGCCACGACCGCCAGTACGATAATTTCCGTCGAGTTAAACCAGTCCAGCTCTTTGCCCCGGTCGAGCATAACCTGCAATGCACCAATGCCCAGCACCAGTAACACCAGCCCGACGCTGTCGATTGGACGGATCTGCGTGGCGGTTTCACGACCTTTCAGTGTTCTCAGCGTCAACACAACAACCACGATAGCGATCGGCACGTTGATGAAGAAGATCCATCCCCAGTGGAAGTTATCACTGATATAACCGCCGAGGATCGGCCCGCAAATCGGGGCAACGATCACCGTCATCGACCAGAGCGCGAGCGCGGTACTTCGCTTGGCCGGTGGATAGTTATTCAGTAGCAAACTTTGTGATAACGGGATCAGCGGACCTGCCACCACGCCTTGCAGCACACGGAAGAAGATCAGCATTTCCAGGCTATTGGACATCCCGCAAAGCCAGGAGGCGAGAGCAAACAGCACTGTTGACCACAGGAACAGTTTGACCTCACCGATGCGCTTTGCCAGCCAGCCGGTGATGGGGATCGAGATGGCGTTTGCCACCCCGAACGAGGTAATCACCCAGGTGCCCTGTGAGTTCGAGGCACCCAGATTCCCGGCAATGGTCGGGATCGCCACATTGGCGATCGTCGAGTCCAGTACCTGCATAAAGGTGGCCATAGACAAAGCCACCGTCATCCAGGCCAGCGGTGCGCCTGCCAGCGGTTTATTTGCCACAGAGGCCTCCGGAGGTTTTAGCCTGCATTTGCATGAATAACGTCAGCAATGATGGCGTTGGCCGGAGCCAGATCCAGCGTCAGCGCTGAGGTCTGGTACAACGGTTCGGTACGGACTTTATCTGCCAGTACGAGACCATCCCGGTTCTGAGTATCGACTGTTACCAGCGTGGATAAACCGATACGCAGCGGGTGTTCAGCGACTTCCTGTTCGTTAAGCTCAATACGTACCGGCAGGCGCTGAACCACTTTGATCCAGTTGCCCGTCGCGTTCTGAGCCGGCAGCAGTGAGAACGCACCGCCAGTCCCCATGTCCATACCGACCACTTTGCCGTGATATTTCACGTTGTCGCCGTACATATCGCTGACCACGGTGGCCATCTGGCCAATACGCATATTTTCCAGCTGGGTTTCTTTGAAGTTGGCATCCACCCAGATGTGATTTGCGGGCACAACGGCCATCAGGGATGTAGACGTGTTGATCTGCTGACCGACCTGTACGGCGCGGCGCGAAACAAAACCGTCAATCGGGCTGCGTACTTTAGTCCGTTGCAGTGCGAGCCATGCATCACGAACCTGCGCAGCAGCCTGCAAAACTTGCGGCTGTTCAGCGACCGGCGTATCCAGCACCATCGCCTGATTGGCGTTGTATTGCTGCACGGCGACATCATATTGCGCTTTCGCGGTATCCACGGCGTCACGGGCGTGTTGCAGTTCTTCACGGCCAATGGCGTCAACGTTGCCCAGCACGATACGGCGTTTCAGGTCAGACTGCGCCTGTTGCAGTTGCGTCGCACGCAGAGCGATATTTGCCTGATACTGTTTGCCGTTAATGATCAACTGATGCGTCTGACGCACGCTGTTCGCCAGCGCCGTTTTAGAACGTTCAAACGCCTGTTCCGCATCGGTCGGATCGATAGTCACCAGCACGTCGCCTTTTTTGACAAAGTCGGTGCTGTCGAAGTTCACATCGGTCACGCTACCCGACACCTGCGCCATAATCTGAACCTGATTACCGGCAACATAAGCATCGTCAGTAGCCTGGAAATGACGTAATACCAGCAGCCAGTAAAACAGATAGGCAATGGCGATAATAATGAAAATCCCGGTTAACAAGAGCATCGCGACTTTGCGCGTTTTCTTCTTATTTTTCGGAGCTTGCGGCGTTGCCTGAGTTTCGGCATTTGCGCTCATGGTCTTCTCCACACTGAGTCTTTTATTATGATTTTTGGTCTGCAGCCGGGGCCTGATAGCCACCCCCAAGCGCACGAATGAGACTAATTTTTGCCTGCATTAACTGACTGCTGGCATTAAGTTGCGCTTGCTGCTGTTGCAGGAGCGCTGACTGACTGGTTAACAGCTGGTCCCGTCCGATGATGCCAGCGTTGTATCTTGCATCCGAAACGCGATACACCTCTTCCAGCGATTTAGCGGCAGAAGAAGCCTGCTGCAATTGTTCAACGCTGCTTTTCGAAAGCGTAATGGCATCCGCAGTTTGCTGGATGGCGCTCAGGATGGTCTGGTTATAGGACTCAACGGACTGGTCATATAACGCGGACTCTTCTCCCAACTTGGAACGCAGTGCGCCCGCGTGGAAAATCGGCAGCGAAATCGCCGGTGTGATATTCCAGGCTTTACTGGCGGCTTCCAGAAGATTCGGGCTGGTGCCGCCGTAGTTGGTGGTCGTCAGACCGCCAAAAGCACTGATGGAAAGGCTGGGGTAGAACTCTTTTTTGGCCGCACTGACGCGCTGGGAATAAGATTCCATCAGATCCCGCTGCGCAGTAATGTCCGGGCGTTTACCGAGCAAATCGAGCGTCAGCTCGCCTTTCGGTGCCAGCGCTTCAGACGGCGGCAATGCCACGGCGTGCAGCCCGTTCATCGCATCAGGCCCCTTACCAGCCAGCGCGGAAAGCTGATGTCTCAGCTGTTCGGTCTGGGCTTTCAGGTTGATGATTTGCTGTTTAGCACTGTCGGCCTGAGCCTGTGTCTGTTGCGGGATTTCAATACCATACACACCCGCCTGATATTGCGCTTTGCGCAGATCCGCCAGATGCTGATTGTTATCCACTTCACGTTGCAGAACATCTTGTAATGCCAGATTGGCCTGCAACTGATAATAGGCTGACGCGACCGAACTGGTCAGCGTCAGAGCGGCTTCAGCCTGTTCGGCACGGGCAGAATCCACCTGTGCTTTCGCGGCATTCACCTGATTGCGGTATTTACCCCACCAGTCAAACTCATAGCTCAGATTCAGCCCGAGGCTGTTGCTGCTGTCGTAGATCGGCGCTTCGGGGTAGCTGGTCAGGAACGGGGGGATTGTGTTTTTTGCTACACGCTCACGCCGTGTTGAACCATTCAGATCCAGATATGGGCCGTTGGCCGCGTCAGCTTCTCCCATCACGCTTTGTGCTTCACGTACGCGCGCGCCAGCCTGGCGCAATGACGGCGAGTTTTGCAACGTCGTGGTCATCAGATTATCGAGCTGCGGGTCATTGAGACTACGCCACCACTGTGGGCCGATGGTCAGAGAACTGACTTTTGCTGGCTGCAGATGAAGCTGTTGCGTATTCAGCAGCGACGACTGAGGAGCAATATTGTTACTGGAGGCGCAGCCAGCCAAAATCAAAACGGCAAACAGCGGCGTAAGCCTCCAGCGAGCTTGGAGTGACATGTGTGGTTTACCTGAACAGAAATTTAGAATTGTTGTAGTGCTGTCGCATCCATCTGATCAAGGCGAGTTAACAGTTTGCGCGTCAGGGTCTCTAACTGCTTCTGTTCATCTGCGTCTAAAGTTGACCAAAGAAAATGCAGGCTCTTATGTTGAGGCGGCAGTAACTTCTGGATAAAGGCTTCACCGTCTGCCGTCAGATGCAAATGCAGGCACCGGCGGTCGTTATCGCTTTCACGGCGTTCAATCCATCCGCGCTTTTCCAACTCATCCGCAATGCGGGTAGCGTTGGTGCGTGAAGAACCCAGCGCAGAGCTTAGCTCTGAAGGCTGAATGCTGTGGCTTTCCTGCGCATCGAGTGTCAGGAGCGCCATAAACAGCGTTTCATTAATCCCTTGCGCTTTCAGCATTTTATTGCGGTTTTCAAGCAATTTACTTTGCATGTGCATACACAAACGGGTGAGCAAAATTTCCTGATAAGGGAAGTCTTTTTGCTTTTTGGCCCGGAAATTTAACATGTTTTCAATTGGCGTGAACGAACTGTCCATATGAGAAGCCTCATTAGTTACAGATGACATAGTAACGATGGTAATTAATAATATCAATGTCATGAATCACCAATTCTTTAGCAATTAGTGTGTTTCATAACTCCAGTGAATTATTCGATGTTTAAAGTATTCGGCAAAGTTTGCCCTGTTGTTGCCCTACGGTAAAAAAACAGTCCTCACCCGCTCAGCAGCATCACCTTGAACACCAGGCCGTAAACCACAGCACCGGTCAGGGTGGCGATAATGATGCTTTTGGTTCGCCAGAAAATCAGCGCAAGCAGGACGAAACCGGCCAGTGAAGGCAGCAGTTTTTGCTGATCGCGCAGAATTTCCGGGGTGCTGGAAACCACCAGTAACGCACAGATAGATGCGATACCAATACTGTCGAGCACGCGGGATAACGGGCCACTTTTCAGCCCCGATTTCTGCCGTGCGCCCAGGCGCAATGGCAAATATCGAAAGAGGTAATTGACGGTGCCGACGATCAGACAAACCAGGATGACGTTAGTGCTCATCTGGGGTGACCTCCGTCGCAGAGAGAGGGGCTGAACGTTGCACAAGGGCGGCAAGGCACCCTGCGCCAAGGCCGCAGCCGATAGCCGCAGGAATAGACCAGAACAATAACCCGGCCAGTGCGCCGGCGAGTGAGGCGACGAACACCATACTCTGGTGGCGTTTAAACGCGGCAAGCAGGAAACTCAGGAACAGGGCGGGCAACATAAATCCGAGAGCGGCTTCAACGGCGGGATAATTCTCCAGCGGACCATTGCCAAATAGTGCGCCGACGGCCGTACCGAAAACCCACGAGAGCCAGGAGGACAGTGCGATGCCGCACATCCAGTTTTCGCTCCAGCTACGGTTATCGCGGATAAGCCTGGTGGTCGCGGCGGCGAAGACTTCATCCGTCAGACCAAACGCCCAGAGTGCGGTTTTTTTGCCGCTGAGTTTTCCCGCAATACGGTTACGCAGCGAAGGGCCGTACAGAACATGGCGAACGTCCATGGCCATTACGGTGAGGGCGGAAACCCAGAGGGACATCCCGGCGCTGAGCAGCGCGGTGATCACAAACTGACTGGCGCCAGCGTAGATAAGTATTGAGAACAGCAGACTTTCAGCGGGCGTGAAACCGAGTTTGACGGCGCTGAGGCCGAACGCAAAAGCGATAGGAAGATAACCAATCACGATAGGAAGGCTATCGGTAATACCTTGTGCGAAAGTGGAAACGCGGACGGGGTCAGGCGCTTCGAGATCAGGGTTGCTGTGCATGGATGTTTAAAACATTTTAAAACCGGATGAGAGCCGGCGAATAATTCATGGTGCAAACATTACCAGACTGGAAGTATTGTTAACACCCTTTGGTTCAAATAAATTTCCAATATGATTATTCGCAAGCTAATCAGGATGGGTGATGATTCCATCCTGGTGTAGTTCCATATGTTATCAGGCCAGCTTGTATTTATGCCCCTGCAACCAAACCAGTAAATTCAGTACGCACATGATGGTGCCTGCCACTGAGACCCCATACCAACCCGCCATTTCATAGGCCGAAGCCGACACCAATGACCCTACCGCACCGCCAATAAAGTACGTCGTCATGTACCCTGCGGTCAGGCGATTACGTGCTTCCGGCATCGATTTATAGATCACACTTTGGTTAGTGATATGCACACCCTGAACCGAAAGGTCCAAAATGATGATGCCGATAACCAGCGAGACAACGGAATGTTGTCCCCAGGCAATCGCTGCCCAGGAAAGCAAGAGCAGAACCAGTCCTGCCGTTGTGGTCAGGTGCGCTTTACCTTTATCTGCCAGGTTCCCCGCGCGCGTTGCGGCCAGTGCGCCTGCCGCGCCGACCAGACCAAACAGACCAATCACCCCTTCGGAATAGTGATATGCCGGGCCTGCCAGCAGAAAAGCCATCGACGTCCACAAAATGCTGAAGTTGGCAAAACAGAACATGCCGATCAGCGCGCGGGTGCGTAAAACGGGTGTGTGGATAAACAGCGTGAAAATGGATTTGAGTAGTTGCGGATAGTTCAGATCCGTATGCTGCTGATGTTTAGGCAGTTTGCGCCACAGCACCAGCGCCATAATAATCATCAGCGCACTGGCGACCCAGTACACCGTACGCCAGCCGCCGATTGTCGCCAGCGCACCGGCAACCGTCCGGGCAAGCAGAATACCCAATAGCAGGCCGGACATAATCAGTCCGACCACTTTGCCGCGCCGTTCCGGTTCAGCCAGCGTCGCCGCCAGCGGCACCAGAATCTGCGCCACCACCGAGAATAGCCCGGTCAGCGCCGTCCCCACCAGCATGATAGTCAGCGTCGGTGCCATCGCGGTGATCAGCAATCCCGCGGCAGAGAGAAGTGTCATCAGCACAATCAGGCTGCGGCGCTCAAACATATCGCCCAGCGGAACGATAAACATCAGCCCGCAGGCATAACCCAGCTGAGCGACGGTGACGATAAAACCGGCCTGATTAACGGAAAGGTGAAAAGCGCGAGCAATGGTTTCCAGCAGCGGTTGCGGATAATAGTTACTGGCGACGGCAAGCCCCGTGGCGACGGCCATCAGAATGATTAGCGCCGGGCTGAGCGGGGAATGTGTTGTAGTTTTTTTCATAATGAGAATCAGTGGATCTTATTGAAGGGTAGGGAAATGCGAAAAAACGATTATCGTTTTGGTTGAAATATTAAACCAATGAATAGTTTTAATGGCAACTATCGGGTTTTGTAATAGCCATAAAAACAGGATGATATGCAGCAGGAGGAAGTTCCTGCTGCAAGGTATTCAGGCCAGCAATTCTTTCCGTGCCGCCATCGCCAGAAAATGGCTGCGATCGCGATAAGAAGGATGTTCTTTCACTTTGTTATCAATACGTTTGATCAACGTATCGGGCAGAGAAATATTAATACGATGCGCCTTTCCTTCAAATTCTGAGAGATCGATATCAATCAGAAACCAGGTATCAAAGTCGGCATACTCAGGGTTGGCGGAATAAACCAGATGCCCGGCATCACAGATATCATCCACTACGTATCTTTCGCTTTCGAGCAGATCCTCTACCGTCATCAGGATTGCCTCACGCACCATTGGCGCAATTTCTTCACGCGTATCCGCCGCGGAAAAGCATCCATAGTCAAATGCAGTGAATGCGGGCACCACCATGCCATAAGCTGTTTTGTCATCTTTAGGCGTTTCAAGACCGACTGAAAAGAACATGTTCAACCTCCCGTTGCAGGATTATATCCCTGCCATTTTCGTAATGGATGTGAGAGTTCCCATAGGTAAATCATTCTTAGGGTGTGGAACAGGAAAGGTTTTGTTGGTGATGGGCGACCACCAAATCTGATGACTTCCTCCCCGGTGACGCTTAAGTTCACAACCCGCCGCAAGCAGCTCTTTAATCAGTTCCGTCGATTTCATGGGCTCTCCTTGATGATGTGCAATTATACACACCAATACACACGTCAGCAATTGAGCAGAAAAAAGCGGGCGGAGATTTCTCCCCGCCCGCTGGTCTTACTGAGTTGATTTTTGCTTATTTCGCGGCCGCAGCGGCTTCTTTCACCCAGCCATCGAACTCTTCCTGGTGAGCTTTAATCCAGCCGTCGGTCTGTGCATCGATATCAGCATCCGAGTTTTTACCAGCGTGCATCGCAGCATTCTGCGCATTGATGTCTTTTAACGGCAATTTCATGATGGCAAACAGCTTCGCGGCGGCCGGGTTTTTCTCAGCCCAGGCTTTGTTCGCCACGATGTGCATGGTGCTTACCGCAAATCCGTAGTTTTTACCGTTAGGCAGTTTGGTATCGGCATTTTTATCACCCGGTACGACGGAGAACGGCACCTGCATCCACAACACATCTTTGCCCGGAACCAGCACATTGCTGACCCAGTACGGCGTCCAGGTGTAATAGAAAATCGGTTTGCCCTCTTTGTATCGCGTAATGGTGTCGGCGATCATCGCGGAATAGTTACCCTGATTATGCGTCACGGTTTTTTCCAGGCCGTACGCTTTGAGCTGCTCATTGATCGCCGCTTCACAGCCCCAGCCCGGCGTACAACCGGTCAGATCGGCTTTGCCGTCACCGTTGGTATCAAACAGCTTGGCGAGTTTCGGATCTTTTAGCTGTTCGATGTTGGTGATGTGATATTGCTCGGCGGTTTTCTTATCGATAAGCCAGCCCTGCGCAGCACCGGTCACATAAGTCCCTTCACGATAGAAAACTTTATCGCCACCGGCGGCTTTGTACATTTCATCATGCAGCGGCGACCAGTTCACGGCGGTAAACGTGGCATCTCCGGCGGCAATTGTGGTGTAGCCGACGTTGTAATCCACTTCACGGGTTGGCTGAACGTCGTAGCCCAGTTTCTCCAGCGCTTTGTTAACCAGTTCCGTCTGGAAAGTTTCTTCGCTGATGGTGCTTTGAATCGGTGTCACGCTGACGCCTTTACCCGGAAGATCGGCGGCGAACGTTGTGGCTGTGGCAAATGTGGTGAGGGCGGCAACCGCCCAGATTCCTGTCTTTTTCATAAATTCCTCTGAGATTTTCATCGGTTATTTCGTGGCGGCTGCGGCGGCCGCTTCTTTGATCCAGCCATCAAACGTGGCCTGGTGTGCTTTGATCCAGCCGTCAACGTGCTGCTGAATATCGTCAGAAGAGGATTCCCCTTCGTGCATCTTCAGGTTTTGCGCATTCACATCCGCCAGCGGCAGTTTCATGATGGCGAACAGTTTCGCGGCGGCCGGGTTTTTCTCAGCCCAGGCTTTGTTCGCCACAATGTGTTCGTTGTTGACCGGGAAACCGTAGTTTTTCCCGTTAGGCAGTGTGGTATCCATGTCTTTCAGCGAGCCCGGATTGGCCGAGAACGGCACGGTCAGCCAGACCACGTCTTTGCCAGGTTTCATCTCGTTGCTCACCCAGTAAGGCGTCCAGGTGAAATACAGCACCGGTTTGCCGGATTTATAGCGGGTCAGCGTATCGGCAATAATCGCCGAATAGTTGCCTTCGTTCTGTGTGACGGTGTCGCTCAGGCCGTAGGCTTTAATCTGCGTATTGATGACGGAGCCGCACACCCAGCCCGGATTACAGCCGGCCATATCAGCTTTGCCGTCACCGTCGGCGTCAAACAGTTTGGCTATTTTCGGGTCTTTCAGCTGCGACAAATCGTGAATGTGGTATTTGTCGGCGGTTTTTTTGTCGATCAGATAACCCTGCGCTGCGCCGCTGATATAGGTGCCCTGACGGTAGAATTTCTGGTCGCCACCGGCGGCGTTGTACATATCTTTTTGCAGCGGTTCCCAGTTCACCGCCATGTACGTCGAATCGCCGCTGGCGATGGCGGTATAAGCGACGTTGTAATCCACTTCACCGGTTTGCTGAACGTCATACCCCAGTTTTTGCAAGGCGCGGTTAACCAGTTCGGTCTGGAACGTTTCTTCCGCAATGGTGCTTTGCAGAGGTTTCACGACCACGCCTTTGCCCGGTAAATCAGCGGCGAAAGCGGCGGGTGTGGCGATCGATAATACGAGGACGAGTGTTTTTAGTTGTGTTGTGCGCATGGTGAACCCTTATTCTTTTCCCCGTCATCCTTTGAGCTGCTTCTGCGTTGGCTACCTTCATTCATCCCAGTCACTTACCTGCGTAAGCTCCCGGGCTTTATTCAGTTGCCGCCTTGACCCAGCCCAAATGATTTTGGGGATTATTTTGAAATACGTAAGAGTGGACTGCGTTGTTTTAGCTTTTGAGAGTTCCCGGCAGCGAACCGCCGGGAAAAGTGCAGTGTGTGAATCAGGCTTTTTTAACGAAAGGCTTCATCACCAGACCAACCGGTCCGCGGGTGAACCAGCGGTGGCCGCCTTTGCTGCGGCTGTCGCGGCCCATCGACTGCGTCAGGCGGTCGAGGATGATGGCGAGAATAACGATACCCGCACCACCGACCGACGCGAGGCCCATATCCAGACGGCCAATCCCGCGCAGAACCATCTGACCCAGACCCCCGACGGCGATCATCGAGGCGATAACCACCATCGACAGCGCCAGCATCAGCGTCTGGTTAATACCGGCCATGATGGTCGGCATCGCCAGCGGCAGCTGAACTTTAAACAGCATCTGGCCCGGGCTGGATCCGAAGGATTTCGCGGCTTCGATCAGATCTTCCGGTACCTGGTTGATCCCCAGAATCGTCAGACGTACGACCGGTGGCAGGGCGAAGATAATGGTGACTACAACGCCCGGCACGTTACCGATACCAAACAGCATCACGATCGGCACCAGATACACGAACGCCGGTGTGGTCTGCATGGCATCGAGCAGAGGCCGGATAATTTTTGCCGCCCGCTGACTGCGCGCCAGCCATATCCCCATCGGCAAACCGATCAGAATACAGAAGAACAGCGAGGTCAGAACCAGCGCCAGCGTCACCATGGCCTGTGACCATGCGCCGATTGCGCCGATCAGAACCAGAGAAACCAGCGTGGCGGCACCCATGCCTAAACCCGCCATCTGCCAGGCGAGCAGGGCGAAGATCAGAATCGCAATAGGCGCTGGTAATGATTCCAGCCCGCTTTGAAAACCGCTCAGCACGAAATCGACCGGCACGCGGATCCCCTGGAATACCGGACGGAAGTTGCCAACCAGCCAGTCGATCCCGTTGGTTACCCAGTGGTCGAGCGGGATCAGCGTGCTGTGAAACGGATCCAGAATATTGAAATGCTGATGCTGTTCCGGTGCGACGCTCAGCCAGTCGTTGGCCTGTGCGGCGGCGTGGTGCGTGGTGTCCGGTGCGCTGGTCGCGGCATCGCTGCCGCCGCCCCACGGATCGCCACCGGCATCGGCGGGCGCGGAACTGGCTGCTGCGTCAGGCTGCGGCGCAACGCCACCGCTGGCGTTATCGGCACTCCACGGATCAACGGAAGCATCCAGCGGCTGAGCCTGAGCCGCCTGCGCGTGCTGAAAAACTGCATTGTTTATGGTTGAGTTGCTCATTCGTTACCCCCTTCTTTATCCAGAGCCTGAAGCAGCATGGCTTTGGAAATAATGCCGATATAGTTATTGTCCTCATTGATCACCGGTACAGCGCAAGGCGCGGCGGCAACATGAGAAATCAGTTCGCTGAGCGGCATATCTGCCTGCACCGGTGCCGGGGATTCCAGCAGGGCGCTTTCCAGCGGCTGATTGGCTTTCAGCGCGGTTTTCAGGGATTCAATCGACACGACGCCGATGAATTTCTGTCCGCGTTCCAGCACATAACCATATTCGCGGTCTTCGTCTTCGAGCAGCTTGAGCGCAGCACGCGGACCAAAACCGGGGGTTTTACGAATGAGCGCGCCACGACGGCGGGCAATGTCTTTGGCGCTGAAGACCTGACTGATATCGACACCACGGAAGAAGGTGCGGACATAGTCATTGGCCGGATTATTGAGGATATCTTCCGGCGTACCGACCTGAACCACTTCGCCGCCCTGCATAATCGCAATGCGGTCGCCGATGCGCATGGCTTCGTCGAGGTCATGGGAAATAAACACGATGGTGCGCTGATGCTGCGCTTGCAGCTTCACCAGCTCATCCTGCATTTCGGTACGGATTAACGGATCGAGCGCCGAGAAGGCCTCATCCATCAGCAGAATATCAGGGTTATTGGCCATCGCACGGGCTAAGCCGACGCGCTGACGCATCCCCCCGGACAATTCATCCGGATAAGAATTGGCATAGTTTTCCAGCCCGACCTGGCGCAGCGCGTCCAGCGCTTTGGCATTTCGCTCTTCCACCGGCACACCGGCCAGCTCCATACCAAACGCCGTATTATTCAACACGGTGAGATGCGGCATCAGCGCAAAGGACTGAAACACCATACTGATTTTACTGCGACGCACCTGGCGTAATTTTGCTTCTGAGATTTTGGCGATGTCTTCGCCGTCAATCAGCACTTCGCCACGGGTGGGCTCTATCAGACGATTGAGAAGGCGTACCATGGTGGATTTACCGGAACCGGATAACCCCATGATGACAAAAATCTCGCCTTCTTCAATGGCCAGACTGGCATCTTTAACGCCAAGTGACAGACCGGTTTTCTCAAAAATTTCTTCTTTACCCTTGCCTGCGTCAATCATCTTGAAAGCGCGATCCGGGTTCTCGCCAAACACCTTATAAAGATTTTTTACTTCGATTTTAATTGCCATGCAATGTGCATTCCTTGGATATAAATAGCCGTATCGGCTTGATGTCTAATTTTTCTGTTGGACCGTATAAGTCTTACCTGTTGCGAAATAGTGAACGGGTTATACCCTAACACATCGAAATTCTGAGACAAGTCTCAATGTTTCTCGTGAATATTCGTGGTTGTGTTTCTGATGACGTATTTTTATGTATTGTGTGTGTCTAATTTTAGTCAGCCCGGATTGACATTTAATGACAAATTACAGGTCTGTGTGATTATTCTGGCTTGTCTAATTATCTGATGTGAATTATTTGCATGAAATATAATTAACTTATTGATTTTAAGTGAATTAATAACTTTTTATTTTGTGGGGTTTTAGGGTGTTTAAATTGAGGGGTTTGGGCCTGACTAATGCAAATATAACAACGCGATTTTCAACGTGTAAATAGTGATTTCAGCCTGCGCTGAAACTCCCGTATTTACCGGTTGTCTGAAAGGTGAATATTTGTGGAAATAATTTCACTGTGCGGGGTGAAATGCGGGAATTTGACCAGCGGAGCCGCTGGCCGTGAGGGGGAAATTCAGAGGGGCAGAACGCCATAATTTGGGTTCAGGAGGAGATTTTTTCCTCAGTCACTATTTTCCGGTACAGGCGCCTCGGATGGCCGATATTTCCGTACTGCATCTCGACGCCGATAAAGCCCATTTCTACACAATATTCCAGATACCGGCGGCCGGTGGTTTTGCTGATCCCAACGGCTTCGACGACCTGTTCGACTGACCAGCTGATATCGGGGTTTGTGGTAAAAACACGCTGAACCAGCTCAAGCGTATTCGGCTCAATGCCTTTGGCCGAAGGGGCTGAGGGGGTATCGCTGGCGGGCAGATTGAATAACTTATCCAGCGCCCGCTGATCGACCACTTTGACATTGCGCAGTGTCTGAACCAACTGCATAAAACGTTCCAGCGAACTACGCAGGCGATGGAATGACACCGGTTTAATGATGTAGTCAAACGCGCCACTGCGCATGGCCTGGCTACAGGTCTGCATATCGCTGGCCGCCGTGATGAAAATCACCGAACAGTCGAAACTTTTCAGAAGCGGGCTGTCGATCAGATCGACACCCTGACCATCGGGCAAATAGTTATCCAGTAAGATCAGGCGCGGCTGGTGCAGGCGCAGCAGTGAACGCGTTTGTTCCAGCGTGGCGGCGATCCCGACAACGCGCAGGTTGAAATTTTGCTCGATAAAATCACGATGCAGACCGGCCAGATGCGGCTCATCTTCTACAATCACGACATCAAGCGCGCTGCTGTTATTCATAGTTCTTTCCTGTTGAAGCATCTGCCGGGTACGGGATAAAGACTGAAAATATCGTACCTTGTGGCATGTTGTCTGAGATTTCGATGCTGCCGCCTGCCTGACGGACGTAGCCGGCGACCAGATAAAGCCCGATGCCGTGTTCCGCGCCGGTCATCTCATCGCCACGGGAAGGCTTGGAGGTGACGCCTTGCTCAAACAGATGTGGCTTGAGTGCATCATCCACGCCACTGCCCTGATCGGCCACTTCAATCAGCAACTCCAGGTTTCTGTCTGAAATATACAGCTCCACCGGCAACACCGAAGTCTCTGCTTTCAGCGTGGCGTCTACGGCGTTATCCAGCAAATTGCCGACAACGGACATCAGCTCAGTTTCGCTGATGGCGGGGGGAATACGTGTTAACTGGCATGCCGGGTCGAAACTCAGTTCTACGCCTTTTTCCCGCGCGCTGACGTATTTCCCCAGCAGGAGGCCGCAAAGGGCAGGTGACGTGAAGCGTGATGAAACAAAATCCAGCACCGCCTGTGCGCCTTCCGATTGCGCCTGAATGTAATGCATCGCATCATCGTAACGCTGCATTTGCAGCAAACCGGCCAGCGTTGCGGTCCAGTTGAGTTGTTCATGGCGCATGATGCGCAGATTATCAGCGTAGCGTTTCACCTGGCTCAGCTGACTGCTCAGTGTATTAATGTCGTTTTTATCGCGGAAGCTAAACACCCAGCCGCTTTCCTTACCCGGTTCCAGCTCTATCGGCACACGATTGACGATCACCTGGCGTTGATTTAGCACGGTTATCTGGTCATGGCGGCTATGATTGTCGGTTACACCACTCTGTGTAAAGAACGCAGGTGGAGTCTGGAGCACTTCTTCCAGCGGCTTACCCAGTAACTGATCTTCAGGCTGACGGATATCCAGCAACTCCCGCGCCGCGCGGTTAATCGAAATCAGCTGTCTTTCAGCGTTAATCGCAAATACACCTTCATACATGGCTTCCAGCAGGGCTTTTTGCTGGCGGACCAGCAACGCAATATCTTTGGGCTCCAGCCAGAACATCTGTTTTTTAACGTTGCGGGTAAACATCCATGAAAAAACAAACAGCAGTAATAAAAGAAGAAGGCCGTATAAACCGGCCTGTGCGAGGCGGTGGCCGTTAATATTATCGATGTAAGACGTAAGATAGCCGACCGAGACGATGCCAATAACCTGATTATTCGTATCCAGGATCGGCGCTTTGCTGCGCAATGAAACGCCGATCCCGCCCTGGCGGATAGAAATAATGGTTTTTCCGGCCAGAACCTCTGCGTTATCACCCCCAATCATGGGCAGATCGACCCGGTCAGGTGATTCAGAATGATAAAGGTGCAACTCACGGGTATCGCCAATAACGATATAGCTGGCATCACTTTTATCGCGTAATGGCTGGATTAGCTGTGCAATCCCCGCAACATCCCGTGCGGCTACTTTCTCCGCCAGCCCTGGCATCAGTGCGATTTCGCTGGCCTGGACGCGCGCACGCTGGCCGAGATCGTGATGTAACTGACGGTCGATGATATGAAATAAAATCGCTCCCAACAGCGTCAGCAACAGGCAGGAAAATACCACCAGAGATAAAAAAAGTTTTACCTGAAAAGGTAATCTGCGTTTCATACAGTCAACCACAAGATACACATTGAATAAGCCTACCACGGGGAAATTCACCCGGTAATCAGGCAAAGGCAGACTTGTGAACGGGGGATAGAAATAAACGATAATTCACATACTGACTCCAGGGGCAATAAGCGGTTTTACTACTAATCTGATAATCCTTATAAATCAAATAGCATTAACTCCATAAACACCATAACAACCTTAATCCCTGCGGTTTTAATTTGAACAACCTCACATCCGGCTGACCTGCAGTTTTCTTATGCTCAGGGCATCAATAAGAAAAGCCGTTATAAGAAAGAGGCAATGTCATGAGCACAACCGACGATTCCTACATCCCTGTCAAAGAAACAAAAACCTCCGGCATGTCAGCCAGACAAAAATGGTGGCACATTCTGGATAACTACAAGATAGGCATTATCCCGCTGCCGTTTTTCCTGCTGGCGGGCGTGCTGATCCTGCTCGATTGCCTGAATGGCAAACTGCCCAGCGACATTGTGGTGATGGTCGCGACGCTGGCGTTCTTCGGTTTTGCCTGCGGTGAATTCGGCAAGCGTCTGCCGGTGGTCGGCAAACTTGGCGCAGCGGCAATTTGCGCCACTTTCATTCCGTCCGCGATGGTACATTACGGCCTGCTGCCGGACGTCGTGGTCGATTCCACGGTCAAATTCTATAAATCCACCAACATTCTCTATCTCTACATCTGCTGCATTATTGTCGGCAGCATTATGAGCATGAACCGTCAGGTACTGATTCAGGGCTTTATGCGGATCTTCGTGCCGATGCTGTGCGGGGAAATCGTCGGGATGATCGCCGGTATGGCGATGGGTACCGCGTTAGGTTTACCGCCGATGCAAACCTTCTTCTTCCTGATCCTGCCGATCATGGCCGGTGGCGTTGGGGAAGGCGCGATCCCGCTGTCGATGGGTTACGCGACGATCCTGCATATGGAGCAGGGCGTGGCGCTCGGGCGGATCCTGCCGATAGTTATGCTGGGTGGTCTGACGGCAATTGTGCTGGCGGGCGTACTGAATCAGCTGGGAAAACGTTATCCGCATCTGACCGGCGAAGGTTCGCTGATGCCAACCAAAGAAGGCAATATTGGCAGCGGAACCGATGAGTTTCAGGGCAACCCAGGTGTGAATGCGCTGGCCTGCGGCGCGCTGCTGGCGATCCTGCTGTATATGGTCGGGATGCTCGGGCAAAAATGGATTGGCCTGCCTGCGCCGGTCGGGATGTTGTTTGCCGCGGTGCTGGTGAAACTGGCGAACGGGGTTTCGCCGACCATCCAGCATGGTTCGATGACGGTGTATAAATTTTTCCGCACGGCCGTCACCTATCCGGTGCTGTTTGCCGTTGGTGTGGCGATTACGCCGTGGCAGGAGCTGATCAACGCATTTACCGTACAAAACCTGCTGGTGATCGTCACCACCGTGCTGGCGCTGGTCGGCACCGGTTTTTACGTCGGGAAAAAAATTGGTATGCATCCGATTGATGTCGCGATTGTTTCCTGTTGCCAGAGCGGGCAGGGCGGCACCGGCGACGTGGCAATTCTGACCTCCGGCAACCGCATGACGCTGATGCCTTTCGCACAAATCGCCACCCGCATCGGCGGTGCGATCAACGTTTCCGTCGGGCTTTTCGTGCTGGCGAAGTTCTTCTCCTGAGTTCCTTCTGCCCCCTTTTCCGGTAAAGGGGGCAAACAGCCAAAAATTAGAAAGTCTTTTTTTGGACTCAATTCGCAGTGGTTATTTTTTGCTCATCGGTTATTATTTGCGCACTCAACGACGAGTCACCCGCCCCGTACGCTGGTCTACAGGTAAGGATGAAATCTATTTCTGAAAAAAGAACGTTCGCATGTTTCGTATTAAAACCCCGGTTTATTTTTTATTACTGATAATCTCTTCTTTCTTTAGCATTAATTCCTTTGCCTTCGAATTGCCAAAGGAATTCATGTCTCTCGGGAAAAAGAATTATTCCCATAAAGAAATTTTTAAATTACATAACGAAGCGTCTTTATCCGGTGATACTGGCAATCCTGACGAAATTAAAACGGCATTATTATCTCAGTATTCCCACTGGAAAGGCACTCAGTATCATCTGGGCGGCACGACACACAAAGGCGTGGACTGCTCAGCGCTGATGCAGCATCTGTTCAATGATTCCCTGCATCATCCGTTGCCACGCACGACGTTTGAGCAAATTAAAAATGGCAAAAAGGTGAATAAAGATAACCTTCAGCCCGGCGATTTAGTCTTTTTCAAAACGACAGAGGCCGACCGCCATGTGGGTGTTTATATTGGCGATAATCAGTTTATTCATGCTTCTAAAATTGAAGGAGTGACAATATCGTCACTGGATAATCAGTATTGGGTCAATCATTATGAAACAGCGCGACGCCTGGAATTAATGAGTTAACACTTATTTATTAAAAGGCGGATTAAACTCTCCGCCCTTTAATAATTGATTATTTATCTGACGATGCCTGCCACAAATTTAACTGACCGTCTGAGACGTGCTGATCAATCGCCGCCAGCTCTTCGGCGGTGAAGCGCAGGTTTTCCAGTGCTTTGACGTTTTCCTCCAGCTGTTCAGGGCGGCTGGCGCCAATCAGCACGGACGTCACGCGATCGTCTTTCAGCAACCAGCTCAGTGCCATCTGCGCCATGCTCTGGCCGCGATTCTGCGCCATTTCATTGAGCAAACGCAGGCTGCGTAGGTTTTCATCGGTGAGCATTTTTTCATTCAGCCCGCGCACTTTATTGCCTTCCACCTGCATCCGCGAACCGTCGGGGATCCCGTTCAGATACTTACCGGTCAGCAGCCCCTGCGCCAGCGGCGTGAACGCGATGCAGCCCGCGCCGTTTTGTTTCAGCGTATCCAGCAGGCCGCTTTTATCCACCCAGCGGTTCAGCAGATTGTAAGATGGCTGGTGGATCAGCAGCGGCACTTTCAGCTCGCGCAGCAGTTCCGCCATTTTCTGCGTACGTTCCGGCGAATACGACGAAATCCCGACATACAGTGCCTTACCACTTTGCACGGCGTAAGCCAGCGCGGCGGCAGTTTCTTCCATCGGCGTTTCTTCATCGACGCGGTGTGAATAGAAAATATCGACGTAATCCAGCCCCATGCGTTGCAGGCTTTGATCCAGGCTTGCCAGCAGATATTTGCGCGAGCCGCCGGAGCCGTAGGGGCCGGGCCACATGTCGTAACCGGCTTTGGTGGAGATAATCAGCTCATCGCGGTAAGACGAAAAATCCTGACGCAGCAACTTCCCAAAATTCTCTTCAGCGGAACCCGGAGGCGGGCCGTAGTTGTTCGCCAGATCAAAATGCGTAATGCCCAAATCAAAGGCTTTTCGCAGCAGGGCGCGCTGGGATTCCAGCGGGCTGACATGGCCGAAGCTGTGCCACAAACCGAGAGAAAGTGCAGGGAGTTTTAAACCACTCTGACCGCAGCGGCGGAATTGCATGGTTTCATAGCGTGAAGGTGAGGCAGCGTAAAGCATGATGTTTCCTTCTTTGTTTCCTCGTCATATTTCAAGTTGCAGATGCGTTGGCTGCGCTCACTCACCCCGGTCACATAGTTCACTATGCTCCCGGGATGAGCAAACTTGCCGCCTTCCTGCCACTCGAACTATTTAGAGGAAGTAGGGTTATTTTTGAAACACTGTTTCTATTGTAACCCTTGAAGAAATTACAGCAACATCAGAAATCCCAGTCCTCGTCTTCGGTGTTGACCGCTTTGCCGATCACGTAGGAAGAGCCGGATCCAGAGAAGAAGTCGTGGTTTTCGTCGGCGTTTGGCGATAATGCCGAGAGGATCGCCGGATTGACGTCTGCCATGCTGGCCGGGAACAGCGCTTCGTAGCCGAGATTCATCAGCGCTTTGTTGGCGTTGTAGTGCAGGAATTTCTTCACGTCTTCGCTCCAGCCTACGCCGTCGTACAATTCTTCGGTATAGCGGATCTCGTTGTCGTACAAATCCTGAATCAGATCAAACGCCTGCTCTTTGATCTGCCGCTGACGTTCTTCACTTTCCAGCGCCAGTGCTTTCTGGAATTTATAGCCGATGTAGTACCCGTGAACCGCTTCGTCACGGATGATCAGGCGGATCAGATCCGCGGTATTGGTCAGTTTGGCGCGGCTTGACCAGTACATTGGCAGATAAAAACCGGAATAGAACAGGAACGATTCGAGGAACACGCTGGCGACTTTCTTCATCAGCGGATCTTCGCCGTCGTAATACGACAAAATGATCGCGGCTTTATTTTGCAGTGCGACGTTTTCCTCGCTCCAGCGATAGGCTTCATCCACGTCCACGGTGGCGCACAGCGTCGAGAAAATCGAGCTGTAAGAACGCGCATGCACCGCTTCCATAAAGCAGATATTTGAGTAAACCGCTTCTTCGTGCGGCGTCACGGCGTCTTTCATCAGCGTCGGTGCGCCGATCACGTTTTGTACGGTATCAAGCAGCGTCAGGCCGGTAAATACGCGGATCGTCAGCTGTTTCTCTTTCGTACTCAGCGTCGCCCAGGACGGAATATCGTTGGATAACGGCACTTTTTCCGGCAGCCAGAAGTTGGACGTCAGACGGTTCCAGACTTCCAGATCTTTATCGTCCTGGATCTTGTTCCAGTTGATCGCTTTACTGACCGGCTGCGGCACTAACAATTGTTTTACTGCGCTCATCTTTAAGTCCTTTCAATCGGTTACAGCGTGCAGGAAACGCAGCCCTGAACTTCGGTGCCTTCCAGCGCCATCTGGCGCAGGCGGATGTAATAAATGGTTTTGATGCCTTTACGCCAGGCGTAGATCTGCGCTTTGTTGATGTCGCGCGTGGTGGCGGTATCGCGGAAGAACAGCGTCAGCGACAGCCCCTGATCGACGTGCTGCGTGGCTTCGGCGTAGGTATCAATAATTTTTTCCGGGCCGATTTCGTACGCATCCTGGTAGTAATCCAGATTATCGTTGGTCATAAACGCCGCCGGATAATACACACGGCCAATCTTGCCCTCCTTGCGGATCTCCACGCGGGACACGATCGGGTGAATACTCGACGTCGAATTATTGATGTAAGAAATCGAACCGGTCGGCGGCACCGCCTGTAAGTTCTGGTTATATAAGCCGTGCTGCATCACCGAGGCTTTCAGCTGCGCCCAGTCTGCAAGCGTCGGAATGTGAATGCCGCTGTCTGCAAACAGTTCACGAACGCGCGCAGTTTTCGGCTGCCATTTCGTGGCCACCGTGTCATCGACGTATTTATCAAAATAGGCGCCGCTGGCGTAGGTCGAATCGGCAAAGCCTTTGAAAGATTGCTGGCGTTCGATGGCAATCTGGTTCGAGGCGCGGATCGCATGGAAAGCGACGGTGCAGAAATAGATATTAGTGAAATCCAGCCCTTCTTCCGAGCCGTAATAAATCCGCTCGCGGCACAGATAACCGTGCAGGTTCATCTGCCCGAGGCCGATGGCGTGGGAATCCTGATTTCCCTGATCGATAGACGGTACCGAGCGGATATTGCTCATATCCGATACCGCCGTCAGTGCGCGAACCGCCATTTCCACCGTATTCCCGAAGTCCGGCGAATCCATCGCCGAGGCGATATTCAGTGAGCCGAGGTTACAGGAAATGTCTTTGCCAATATCCTGATAAGACAGGTCTTCGCCGTACACCGTCGGCGAATTCACCTGCAAAATCTCCGAACACAGGTTGCTCATATTGATGCGACCTTTGATCGGATTGGCGCGGTTTACCGTGTCCTCAAACATCATGTACGGATAGCCGGATTCAAACTGAATTTCCGCCAGCACCTGGAAGAATTCGCGCGCGTTGATTTTGCTTTTGTGAATGCGTTTGTCATTCACCATCTCGCGGTATTTCTCGGTGATGCTGATTTCGGACATCGGCACGCCGTAAACTTTCTCGACGTGATACGGCGAGAACAGGTACATATCTTCGTTGTTTTTCGCCAGCTCGAACGTGATATCCGGAATGACCACGCCAAGAGACAGCGTTTTGATACGGATTTTTTCGTCGGCGTTTTCACGTTTGGTATCGAGGAACCGCAGAATGTCCGGGTGATGCGCGTTCAGATAAACCGCGCCTGCGCCCTGACGCGCGCCGAGCTGATTGGCATAAGAGAACGCATCTTCCAGCATTTTCATGATGGGGATCACGCCGGAAGACTGATTTTCGATGCGCTTAATAGGCGCACCGACTTCGCGGATATTGGTCAGCATAAACGCCACGCCGCCACCGCGTTTTGACAATTGCAGCGCCGAGTTCACCGAACGGCCAATAGATTCCATGTTGTCTTCGATGCGCAACAGGAAACACGACACCAGTTCGCCGCGCTGTTTCTTGCCGCAGTTCAGGAAAGTTGGCGTGGCAGGCTGGAAGCGGCCAGAAATAATTTCATCGACAAACTGCCCGGCGAGCTGAATATCCCCGCGCGCCAGCGTCATCGCCACCATACACACGCGGTCTTCGTAACGCTCGAGATAGCGCTTGCCGTCGAAAGTTTTCAGCGTGTAGCTGGTGTAATACTTGAATGCGCCCAGAAAGGTCTGGAAGCGGAATTTATGGGCGTAAGCCCGTTTGAACAGACGCTTGATATCTTCGAATTCGTAAAGGTTCAGCACGTCGGCTTCGTAATAGCCTTCTTCCACCAGATAACGCAGTTTCTCCGCCAGATTGTGGAAGAAAACCGTGTTCTGATTGACGTGCTGCAGGAAGTAATGGCGCGCGGCCAGGCGGTCTTTATCAAACTGGATCTTGCCGTTAGCGTCGAACAGATTCAGCATCGCGTTAAGCGCGTGATAGTCCGGGCTGCGGGTGCCGGGGTCGGTGATTGCTAGTTCTGTCGCTGCCAAAATTCTGTTACTCCCTGTTTAACCTTTGCAACGTCTTCCGGCGTTCCCAGCAACTCAAAACGGTACAGGTAAGGGACCTGACACTTCTGGGAAATAATGTCGCCGGCAATGCAATACGCTGCGCCGAAGTTGGTGTTGCCAGCGGCGATAACACCGCGGATCAACGAACGGTTATGTTCGTCATTGAGGAATCGGATCACCTGCGTGGGCACCGCGCCTTTTGCCGAACCGCCGCCGTAGCTCGGTACCAGCAAAATATAGGGTTCATCGACACGCAGTTTTGCGCCTGCTCCGCCAACCGGAATGCGAATTGCCGGCAAATCCAGCTTGCCGACAAAACGGTGAGTGTTTTCCGAAGAACTGGAGAAATACACTAACGGATGCATCCGTCAGGCCTCAGAAGGCGGTTTGCAGCTGACGCAGGGCGGAGATTTTGTCCGGACGGAAACCAGACCAGTGGTCGTCACCGGCCACAATCACCGGAACCTGCTGATAACCCATCGCACGAACCTGCCCGAGCGCCTGCTCATCCTGAGTCAAATCGACCACTTCATAAGCGATGCCTTGTTTATCTAATGCACGGTACGTCGCGTTGCACTGGACACAGTCTGGTTTACTGTAAATAATAATGCTCATGATTCGTATTTCCATCTAGTAAGAAATCAGAGACAATTTTTGCCTCACCCGCTGTGCCACTGCTTCAGCTAGGAAGAGGCGCGAGATTCGGTGCCATCGTGGCGTCCCGATGCATCAAATACTAGATGTGGTGATAATAATTTTCAACCACACAATATGTAGATTTTCTAAAAATGCTTATTTCAAAAACGACAAAGCCCGCAGGAAGCGGGCTGGCGGGGAGAAACTTTTTTGGTTCAGTCTTTTGCGCAACAGGTTGTTTAAAAAACGCCCTGTGCAAAGTGTGAAACTTACTGGCGCATACCGACAGCCAGACGGTTAAACGCATTCATCAGGCCAATAGCAAAAGTCAGTTCTGAAATTTCCACATCGCTGAAATGTGCTTTCAGCGGTTCAAACACGCTGTCCGGTGCGCCGGTGGCAGCAACCAGCGTCAGCGATTCTGACCAGGCCAGCGCGGCACGTTCGCGTTCAGAATACGCATGGCTCACCTGCCATCCCGCCAGCTGATCCAGTTTGGTCTGATTCACGTCCATTTTACGCAGCGCTTTGGAATGCATATCCAGGCAATATGCGCAGCCGTTGATTTGTGAAACGCGCAGGAACGCCAGCTCGATAATCACGTTATCCAGCGGGCCGTTTTCCAGCGCGCCGAGCGCGGCTTTCATTGGCTCCATGACGGAAGAAGACAGGGAGTAGTAAGGCAAACGAAGCGTATTCATGGTGATTTCCTGTGGTCAAAAAGGGGGATAAATGGATGCGTGGTGCATCTCAATGACGGCTACTTTACGCGGCATATGGTCTATACTACAGGGCCATAAAAACTCTCTTTAAGCAGGTCATGATGAGCCGCTTCAGCCTCGTTTTTTCCCTCGATCCGCAACACAAAGAACCGCTTTACCGCCAGATTTATCAGCGCGTGAAACGGGCGATCATGGAAGGGCAACTGAAGCGGGGCAGCCGCGTGCCTTCCGTGCGCGCGCTGGCCAGTGAGCTGGGCGTTGCGCGTGCGACCGTCGAAAACGCCTACGGTCTGCTGACGGCGGAGGGGTTTCTGCAAAGCCGCGGGCAGGCGGGAACGGTGGTCAGCGCGCCGGAAAGTTTATCCGCGCCTGCGCCGTCGCCCGCTGCGAAATCCGCTCCGCGCAAACCGGTTAACCCGATGTTGCCTTCCGTCTCGTCGTTACCTTTCCAGCTTGGCCTGCCCGCGCTCGATGCTTTTCCGCGTGCAATCTGGTCGCGCATTGTGGCGCGTCAGGGCCGCCATACCGCGATGAACGATCTGGGCCATCCGCCTCTGACCGGCATTGACGCGCTGCGTGCGTCGGTGGCGCGATACCTTCAGCTTTCCCGTGGCTTTGCCTGCCGTCCCGAGCAAATTTTTATCTGCGGCGGTTATGCGCCGGTGCTGGATCTGATTATAGGCAGCCTGCTGCAACCGGGTGACGGCGTGTGGCTGGAGGATCCCGGCTATCCGGTCACGCAGGCATTTTTCCGCGCAGCCGGTGCCACGCCGGTTGCGGTGAATGTCGATGACGAGGGCATGAACGTTCCGCAGGCCGTGGCGCACAATCCGCACGCCCGTTTTGCCGTGGTGACGCCTGCCCATCAAAGCCCGCTCGGCGTGACGATGAGCCTCTCGCGGCGCATGGCGCTGCTGGACTGGGCTGCAAAACAACAGGCGTGGATAATTGAGGATGATTACGACAGCGAGTTCCGCTATCACGGTCAGCCGTTACCGTCGCTGAAAAGCCTCGATACGCAGGGGCGCGTGATTTATGCAGGGACATTCAGCAAAGTCATGTTTCCGGCGCTGCGCTGCGGCTATGTCGTGGTACCGGAAAGCCTGGTGGAAAAAATTGAAGCTTATTGCCCGCTGCGGATCTGCGGCACACCACCGCTGATTCAGGCCAGCATCACCGAGTTTATCGATCAGGGGCATTTTTACCGGCATCTGAAACGGATGCGCCAGCTTTACGCCGAACGGCGTGGCTATCTGGAACAGGCGCTGACGGCGGCGTTTTCGCCGGATGTTTTACAGGTTAACCAGCAGGCAGGCGGGATCCAGCTTTGCACCACGCTTGGCCACCAACTCGACGATGCGCTGATTGCCAAAAATGCGCGGGAACAGGGGCTGGCGGTACAGGCGCTTTCTGACTGGCAGGTGAAGCGCCGCGAACGTGAAGATACGCTGCGGCCTAACGGTTTGCTGATGGGTTTTACCAATATCAGCTCGCAGGAAATGGCGGGAAAGCTGGTGGAGCGGCTGGCGCGGATTGTTTCGGCTTCAGCCGGAATACCGGGTTCCACAAAATAGAAAACGGAGCCCGAAGGCTCCGTTATCTTTTTAGCAATCGCGCGGCGATGAGGGCGCCACGCGGGTGTTTCAGATAATCCCGACACAGGAATGAAACACCACAAATTGCCTCTTGCGTTATCGACGTCCCAGCAGGACACCGATAACAATACCGATCGCGGCACCCGCACCCACGCCATACCATGGGTTATCTTTAACGTAGTCATTCGCCGTCGCGGCGGCGTCACGGGCATGCTGCGTCAGGGTTTCACCGTTGAAACGTGAACGGGCATCGCGTAACACACCTTCAGCTTTGCTGCGGAGTTTATCCAGTTCGTCCTTGGATTTATTTCCGGCAGACTGAAGCACTTCATCCAGCGTGTCAGCCAGTAAGGTTACGTCCTGATCAATCGTTTTTTCTGCTTTCTCTGTTTTCTTAAACATTCCGTCTCTCCTTGCATGAACTGTAGAATTAAGCATAGACCATAATGTTGTACCAGATGGTTCTTTCGGGGAAAAAGGCTGTGTCTGTGGGGCTTTTCAGACCATGATGCTGTTGTAACAAGTCAGCTTCGGCGGGGGCTGGCGTGACACAGTTCAGATTTCTCTGCAAAACAAAATACGCGTTACAGGCAATAACATTTTTAGGCCGTTTTGGCCGTAAAACCCGTTTATACTGTTGATTCCATTCTTAGTGATCTCATTTTTCGGATCCGCACATGTCTTTAAGCACGCTTCGCTCTAACGCACTGCTCAATAAACGCATTCTGTCGTTCATGCTGTTTACCTTCGTTGTTTATCTGACTATCGGTTTGCCGCTCGCAGTATTGCCGGGGTTTGTGCATAACACGCTGGGATATAACTCCGTACTGGCCGGCCTGGTGATCAGCGTTCAGTACTTTTCTACCCTGATTAGTCGTCCGCACGCCGGGCGCTATGCCGACCTTCTGGGGCCGAAAAGGGTGGTGATATTTGGCCTGATTTGCTGCGGCATAAGCGGCGTTTTCTACGGTGCGGCGTACTTCCTGACCGACTGGCCGCTGGCGAGCCTGTTGTTACTGTGTCTGGCGCGCGTTTTCCTCGGCGTGGGCGAAAGCTTTGGCAGCACCGGGACCACGCTGTGGGGGATTGGCGCGGTGGGCGCGAAACACACCGCGCGCGTGATTTCATGGAACGGCGTGGCGACCTACGGTGCGATGGCGGTGGGCGCACCGCTCGGCGTCATGCTCAATCATGCGTTTGGCCTGATGGGCGTGGCTGTTCTGATTGTCGTTTCCGCCGCGATTGCCGCCGTTCTTGCCTGCCTGAAAGCAGCGATTTCCGTCACTGCCGGTAAACGCATTGCCTTTAGAGCGGTGGTCGGCCGTATCTGGCTTTACGGCCTCGGGCTCGGTTTTGGTACCATCGGGTTCGGCGTTATCGCGACCTTTATCACGCTGTATTACGCGGACAAAGGCTGGGGCGGGGCGGCGTTTACCCTCACATTATTCAGCCTCGGGTTTGTGGGTGCACGGCTCATCTTCGGTAATATGATCAACCGCTTTGGTGGTCTGCGGGTCTCGCTGGTGTCTTTTGTCTTTGAAATCGCGGGATTGCTGATGATCTGGCTGGGGCACGATCCGCTGTCTGTCCAGGTGGGTGCGTTCCTTACCGGTTCGGGTTTCTCACTGATTTTCCCGGCGCTGGGGGTCGAGGCGGTGAAACAGGTTCCGCCGCAGAATCAGGGCACGGCGCTGGGGTTGTACTCCGCGTTTCTGGATCTTGGATTGGGGATCACCGGGCCGGTTGCCGGTCTGATTATTTCCCACCTCGGCACGCCTTCTATTTATCTGGCGGCGGCCTTTATGGTGGTGGTAGCCTGGCTGCTGACACTCAAAATATGGATGCAAACCGGCACGCAAAAGGCTGCTCAATAGCCTTTTCCGGAGCAGAGTATTTGGGTTTAGATAAATCCTAAATACGCCAAAACTCAGGATTTAGGCATTGTCTGGCAGAGTTATTGCGGTAAGGTCGCCTTGCGGTTAAAGAAGCGAGGAGCAACCATGTATTTACGGCCAGATGAAGTGGCACGCGTTTTAGAAACATCCGGATTTGAACGCGATTATATTGATGATAAAGCGTACGGTTATCGCCGTGGCGAACACTACGTATATGTAAACCGGGAAGCGCGGTTTGGCCGGACTGCTCTGGTGATACACCCTGCGCTGAAAGAGCGCAGCGAACGTTTTGCCGAACCGACTGCATCGTTTCGCAGCAGCGGTGTTTATAAGAATTTCCCGCTGGATGTATCGAGCGACAGCGAAACGTATTACGGCATCTGCCACGGTTTTAGCTCGCGCCAGATCCTGGCCAGTTATCTGGACAACGTGTTCAGATAATCCGGAACCCACAGCGCTGCCGTTCAGCATCAGCAGTGGCAGCGCTGCTCAATATGCCTTCTCTTATTTCAAGGGCAGCAAAATATCGGTTTGCTGCACATGTTCCGGCAATTCCTGATCAAGATGCAGATAGCGGAAATAGACCGGGAAATCCCGTAATTCCTCGCCGCTTTGCGGCAACCACTCACGGTAAAGGTAATACACGCTGTCGCTGATCCGGTCATACGCCCCGACGTGCCGGACCACGGCGCAACGCCCGCCCGGCAGGCTTTTCGCCACCACGCCTTGTGGATTTTCAGGCACACGCCCGCCTGATTCAGGGTTTAACTCCCCGCAAACGTCGAAGCGAAAATCTTCACCCGGCGTTACCAGCGGATCGTTGTAGGGAATACCGTATGTCCCGCGCACGGTGTAATCCGACAGTCCCGACGCTTTTCGCCATTCGATAAATCTTGCGACAGTATTGTTAACCGTCATCGGATCACCGCGATGCTCCAGCACCGCAATGTTCACTGGTGCAACCTCAATAATTTTCACATCCATATTTTCCATCCTCTGCTGACTTTCCCTGCCGGGAAATTGAAAATGCACATGCCAGTCAACCCAGACCGGAGCTCTGCGAAACTCGCTGGGGGTCAGGCCAAAAGTGTTCCTGAAGGCGCGGGAAAACGACTCCGGGTTTTCAAATCCGGCATCAAACGCAATCTCAATGATCTTCTCCTGCGGGTTTTGCACCAGCCGGAATGAGGCTCTTTTCAGCCGCATCAGCGTGATATAACGGCTTACGCTCACGCCGCAAAACTGGCTGAACTGGCGGTGAAAGTGAAACTGCGAAAAGCAGGCCACTTCACTTAACTGTTCCACCGTCATCGGGCTGTCCAGATGCGCCTCGATATAAGCAAACACCTGCTGAAAACGCCGCTGATAAAGATGAGCTTTGTCGTTATTCATTTCCTCTCCTTCAAGGCCCTTACTGTGCCCGGGACGTCGCAGGCTTTCCTGACTGAGATTGCTTTTTTATCGTAAAGGCAAAAAAAATGGCCCCGTCAGGGCCATCGGTGAAGCGCTTTTGAACATCAGACCAGGTGGATCTGATTATAGGTATCGTTGTAATCACGACGAAACTGCGCCAGTTCGAAAGGCTCAATGTCGAGTTCAGCAAAATAGAACAGCGCCAGTTCGGCGTGCTCGCTGCTGAGCTGTGGCGGCAGGTGCGCTCGCACCAGGATGTTTCGCCAGCGGACAATATTCTCTTCCGAAGGATCTTTAATAAATGTCTGATAAATAAAAACAACGTAGGCCGCTTTGCGGATCTCTTCAGCATAGCCACCGCTGATTGAGCGGATAAACATCTGGCTCTGTCGTTTGCCCATTTCCAGCAGCATTGAATCAATGTAAACCGGCTTAATTTTCAACAGACTGGCGAGAGAAGCGTTCGCTTTACGGGTGTCTGCCGTCATAAACCAATAACCCACAATAAAAACCACAACAATTGCAGCAAGCATAATCCATATCATTCTGGACTCTGGCCTCCGGCCTTTTCTGGCGTGATGTGAAAGGTGCATGCAACACCCGATGCTGCGAGTTTATCTGCTAATGAAAGGAAATACGTGAAGGTGTGACAAAGAATTTGCGCTCCGCGACGCCGGAAGACCTCGCGGAGTACATTCAGGGCATTAATGTGCCAGTGTTTGCTGGCATAAATACTGATAAATCTGCTGAGTATCTTTATCCGAACATAACCTTGTGCCGATGTTCAGCGTCGCGGCGCTGCCTGCAGCAACCCCGAAGCGCACGATATCGGGTAAATCAGCACCGGTGGCGAGTTTGAGCGTCATCGCGCCCACCATGCTGTCACCTGCACCAACGGTACTCATTTTTTTCACCGGCGGCGGAACCACCTGGAATGAACCTTGTGCATCAACGGCCAGAGCACCCTGCGGCCCGAGTGAAACCACGACGCGCTCGGCTCCGCCTTCGCGGATAATTTTCTGCGCCGCGGCCAGCACGTCGCCCGGGTTTTCCAGCGGACGACCGACCAGCGCCGAAAGCTCATTCAGGTTCGGTTTCACCAGCGCCAGGCCGCCCAGTTTCAGGCCTGCTGCCAGCGCGTCGCCGGAACTGTCGAGAATGCAGCGTACACCGGCGTTCTGCGCTTTGTGGATAAGATCAGTTAAGGCGTTGATATGCGTCCCTGGCGGCAGGCTTCCGCTGATCACCAGTATTGAACCGGCAGGGATATTTTCGATTTTTTTACTCAGGCTGGCGAATTCAGCTTCCGTCAGGCGAGCACCGGGCATGACAAACCGGTATTGTTCACCGGTATTTTCGGTATGGACGTGCAGGTTTTGCCGCGTCCAGTCCTGGGTCTCAACCGTTTCGGTTACGATCCCTTCATCACGCAATAATTGTTCCAGATGTGCGCCAGTCGGGCCGCCAATTGGGAACAGTGCCGTGGCCTGTCCGCCCAGATGTACAATGGCGCGGGCGACGTTAATTCCGCCCCCGCCCGGCTCAAAGACCGGTGCGGTACAGCGGAGTTTCCCTTCGGGGTAAATCTTAGGGGTCAGCGTGGCACTGTCGAGTGAAGGTGCCAGAGTTAGCGTTACAATTTTTGTCATCATCGTTCCCTCAATTTTCCAAAAACTCCCCTGAGGGTAGCACCTTGATCTGATTTTGCAGCCTCTGATTGCGTATTTAGTAAGCGAGATCAAACCTCCTTGCCGCGGAGCATTCCGTCACGGTAAGGTCAACGGATGTTCATCAAAGACACGTAAAAAAGAGTCAACTTTTAAGGGAGTAAGTGATGGCCAGAAATATTGAGATTAAAGCAAGGGTTGATGATTTTTCAGCGCTGTACGAAAAGGTTGCGCTGATATCCGATGGATTACCGGACATTATTGAGCAGGACGATACCTTTTTTATCTGCCCTCATGGGCGCCTGAAACTGCGTACATTGTCGGCGGATCGTGGTGAACTGATCTTCTACCAGCGTCCGGATCAGGCGGGCCCCAAAACCAGTTTCTATACGCTTTCCGAAACTCACGATCCTGACAGTCTGCGCGAAACACTCACACTGGCTTACGGCGTGGCAGGCCGGGTTATCAAACAACGAACGCTCTTTATGCTTGGCCAGACGCGTCTGCACCTCGATCGGGTAAAAGGGTTGGGTGATTATCTGGAGTTCGAAGTGGTGCTCGATGAAAACGAAACGCCGGAGCAGGGCATTGCGGTGGCTGAGGAACTGCTCGAACGGCTGGGGATAGACCGGCAGGAACTGGTGGATCAGGCGTATGTCGATTTGCTGAATCAGAAAGGTAAACATCACCACGCGTAATCCGGATATCACGGTGTGATTTGCCGCCTTCTTTTGACCGTGCGGTCATGAAGAGGGCGGCAGAGAGCTTTCAGATTACTTTGTCTCTTCCAGCGAATACGGCAGCGGCTGGATATTTAAAAGGCTGGTCGTATCGTCGCGTACGCGCAGGCTGGCATCGGCTTCCAGATCGTTATTAAGAACGGCCTGAACCCAGACAGTGCCATCACTGAGCTGAACCGCGGCCAGCACGGTGCCCGTACGACGCCAGTTTTCGCCGAGTTGCAGTTCGAGATCGTCAGCGGGAACCGGTACTTTCGAGGCTTTACCGGATAACCAGTACAGCGCGCGCTTGTTCGCGCCGCGGTATTTCGCACGTGCGACCATCTCCTGACCGGCATAGCAACCTTTGGTGAAACTGATGCCGTCCAGCGCCTGAATATTGGTGGCTTGCGGAATAAATTGTGCGGTGTTGGCGGTATCAATAACCGGGAAACCGGCTTCAATATCCAGCGCCAGCCACTGCTGACTGTCGTTGCGCTGCGCCTGTTCACCCAGTTCTTCAACCACCTGACGGGCTTTTTCCGGGCTGGTCACGATCAGGTAGCGTTCTGCCGGCAGGCAGAAATGTAACAGGGTCGTTTCATCCTGCTGTACGACAGGTTGTTGCGCGGTCGGCAGGGTTGAGAATAACCCGGTCAGCGCAGCGCTGGCCTGAAAACCGGCCACGCCGAGTAGCACAACGTCATCGTCGGCAGTGAACGTAATTTTCGAAAATACCGCGTATTTCTTTATTTCGGCCAACTGAGTATCACGCAGATTGCGGCGCTCAATATAGGCCATGCCATCGCCGCGCGTGAACAGACGCAGGTTGCTCCACATTTTCCCTTTGGCGTCACAGTGGGCGCAAAGAATGTGGTGATCGACCGGCAGGGCATCGATGTCTGCCGTCACCTGACCTTGCAGGTATTTCACCGTGTCGGCTCCGGTCATGGTCACCAAAGCCCAGTCTTCCAGTGAAATCAGGGTCAGCGGCAGATGAGAAGATGCCGAAGGTTTTTGCGGTGGAAAGGGGAATTCGTTAGCCATTTTCTAATCCCGGTCTGTGAAATGTGACTGATACCTCATGGTAAAAGAGCCCACTGGCTTTGAAAACAGTTATTGGTGCCTTTTACGGGATGCCTTCCAGAGAATGTAAAGCAGATGACACGTTTACATCTGATTTTCCGTGATATCACGTAGATTGACAAAACAGGGCACTGAAAAGTTACTTCGCTTGCCGCACCGCTGGTAGAATCAGGGGAGAAATAGAAAATTCACATTCTGTATCCCAACAAAAAGAGTCTTGTTATGGAAAGCAAAAACCAACTGGATATTAATAATAGATCCCGCGTCCACTGGGCTTGTCGTCGTGGAATGCGTGAACTGGATATTTCCATCATGCCGTTTTTTGAGCATGAATATGATTCGCTGAGCGATGCTGATAAAGAGGTGTTTGTCCGCCTGCTGACCTGTGATGATCCTGATCTTTTTAACTGGCTGATGAATCACGGCGAGCCGAAAGACACCGAATTGCAACGCATGGTCGCGCTCATCCAGACACGAAACAAATCCCGTGGCCCTGTGGCGATGTGATCTCAGGGTGTCCTGGCGTAGTCAGCTTATTTCATTGGGATGTTACGGTGGAATAATGTTGCTGATTTTGCTGGCACCCTGGCCTGCGGGCTACTGGCCGATATGGATGACACTGCTGTTGCTGGTGCTGTTTGAATGCATCCGCAGCCAGCGGCGTATCACTGCGCGTACCGGCGAGATTATCCTGCTCGAGGATAACCGCCTGTTGTGGCGTGGCCATGAATGGCAGATTAAGCAGCCAGTATGGATGATAAGCAGCGGCGTGCTGCTCTCGCTGCGGCGTGAAAAACGTAAAGGCGGGCTGGCGCAGGCAATGCGCAGTTCAAGGCAGCGGTTGTGGCTGGCTTCGGATTGCATGAGTCAGGAAGAGTGGCGGCGTTTGCGGCAAATACTGCTTAATGGTGCTCCGCGCAGCCCGGCGGAACCGGGCTGAGATACTGATGCTTCGCAGACGGTGCCAGTTATGTCAGAGCAATGCATCCATTTCCAGCAGGATCTGTTCGCACCACTTTTGCAGGCGCTCTTCGGTGAGATCAAACTGGTTTACGTCGTCGAGCGCGAGGCCGACAAAATGTTTTCCGTCGGCGCTGAGCGGTTTCGGGCTGGTGAATTCGAAACCTTCCGTGGGCCAGAAACCGATGAAGTGAACGCCCATTGGAACTAACTGATGATAAAGCATGCCGAGCGCGTCGAGGAACCACTCGCTATAACCGAGCTGATCGCCCATGCCGTACATGGCGACAATTTTTCCGCGCAATTTTAGCGTAGGCAGCTCATTCCAGACGGCTTCCCAGTCTTCCTGGATCTCGCCGAAATCCCATGTCGGGATACCGAGGATCAGAATGCTGTAGTCTTCCATCTTATCGGGATCAACATCTTTTATATTGTGTAAATCAACCAGCTCTTCGCCCAAAATATCGCGAATTTTCTCCGCAGCCATTTCGGTGTAGCAGGTGCTGGAACCGTAGAAAAGTCCAATTTTCATACTTGCTGCCATAACGTTATTAGAATACCAATGGCTGGCAGTGTAGCAGATTTGGGCGAATGAAAGGCATAATGGCCGTCGTGAGTAAGAGGAGTCGGGATGCCAAAACAAGATAATGTGAACCCTCAGGAAAGCACCCCTGAGCAGGCACAGCAAGCGGTTAACCAGGCCGATCAGGGCATAACTGAACAGTTTCTGGATATGCTCTGGATCGAGCGCAGTCTTGCAGAAAACACGCTGTCCTCGTACCGTCAGGATTTGAAATCCTTACTGGGCTGGTTACATCACCACAATACCAATCTGCTGCATGTCAGCGTGGAAGACCTGCAATCATTTCTGGCTGAACGCGTTGAAGGCGGCTATAAAGCCACCAGTTCCGCTCGTTTGCTGAGTGCGATGCGCCGTTTGTTCCAGTATATGAACCGCGAGTCGATGCGTCAGGATGACCCGACCGCACTGTTGTCTTCGCCAAAATTACCGCAGCGTTTACCCAAAGATCTCAGCGAAGCGCAGGTTGATGCGTTGCTGGCTTCTCCCAGTGTCGATGTCCCTCTCGAGTTGCGTGATAAAGCTATGCTGGAGTTGCTTTATGCCACGGGGTTGCGTGTTTCCGAACTGGTCGGGCTGACGCTGAGTGATCTCAGCCTGCGCCAGGGTGTGGTGCGGGTTATTGGTAAAGGTAATAAAGAACGACTGGTGCCGATGGGCGAAGAAGCCGTCTACTGGATAGAGAATTATTTTGAACACGGCAGGCCGTGGCTGTTGAACGGGCAATCGCTGGATGTCGTGTTTCCCAGTAGCCGCGCGCAGCAAATGACGCGCCAGACCTTCTGGCATCGAATCAAACACTATGCGATCCTTGCCGGCATTGATGCGGAGCGTTTGTCTCCCCATGTTTTGCGTCACGCTTTTGCAACCCACCTGTTGAACCACGGTGCTGACCTGCGCGTCGTACAAATGTTGTTAGGCCACAGTGACTTATCAACGACTCAAATTTATACCCATGTAGCGACTGAACGACTCAAACAGCTACATCAACAACATCATCCCCGCGCATGATATGCCGGAGAAAAAGGACGACATGATGAAAAAAGGTCTAATGCTGCTGACATTTTTGGCTGCGTGTATGAGTTCCGCAGCCCACGCTGATGAAGCAGCAATCAACGCCGCGCTGACTAAACTGGGCATGAGCCATGCCGAGGTTCAGCCGACGCCGGTCACAGGCCTGAGTGCGGTTTCGACCGACAGAGGAGTGATTTATATCACCGATGATGGCAAGCATATTTTGCAAGGCCCGATGTATGACGTCAGCGGCCCGCATCCGGTTAATGTGACGAACAAGACGCTGGTGAAAAAGATGGACGCGCTGCAAAGCGAAATGATCATCTACAAAGCCAAAAACGAAAAACACGTCATCACCGTGTTCACGGATATCACCTGCGGCTATTGCCACAAGCTGCACCAGCAAATGCAGGACTATAACGATCTCGGCATTACCGTGCGTTATCTGGCGTTCCCTCGCCAGGGGCTGAACTCTAAAACCGAGAAAGACATGCAGTCGATCTGGTGTACGGGTAACCGTAAAACCAATTTTGATGCTGCCATGCGTGGTGATGACATTACGCCCGCCAGCTGCAAAACCAGTGATATTGCGAAACATTTCGAACTGGGCGTTCAGTTCGGTGTGACAGGCACTCCGGCCATCGTGCTGGAAGACGGTACTTTGATTCCTGGCTATCAGCCGCCAAAAGAAATGGCCGCTATGCTCGACCAGCAGGATCCTTCACATAAAACCGGTGGTTGATTTTTCGTGACCTTGCAGACTCAACTTCGCCGCCGTACAGCGGCGACTGGCGTGGAACTTCCCGCCGAACTTTCGCCATTATTGCGCCGGTTATACCTGGCTCGTGGTATCACCCAAAGCGAAGAGCTCGAACGCAGCGTGCGTGGAATGTTGCCGTATCAGCAGCTTGATGGCATTGATACCGCAGTAGCATTGTTGCAAAAAGCGCTGGCTGAACGCCTGCGCATTATCATCGTCGGTGATTTTGATGCAGACGGCGCAACCAGCACGGCACTCACGCTGCTTTCTTTGCGCAGTATGGGCTGCGGAAATCTGGATTATCTGGTGCCGAACCGTTTTGAAGACGGTTATGGCCTCAGTCCGGAAGTGGTGGAACAGGCGGCATCCCGTGGCGCGGAACTGATCCTGACCGTCGACAACGGGATCTCTTCACATGCCGGCGTTTTGCTGGCGCATGAGAAGGGTATCCAGGTGTTGGTGACTGACCACCACTTGCCGGGCGACACTCTGCCGGAAGCTGAAGCGATTATTAATCCGAATTTGCACGGCTGTGAGTTTCCGTCCAAATCTCTGGCAGGCGTTGGCGTTGCGTTTTACCTGATGCTGGCACTGCGCAGTGCGCTACGCGATAGCGGCTGGTTTGAAAAAAACGGTCTGGCGATCCCTAATCTTGCGGAACATCTGGATCTGGTGGCACTGGGGACGGTGGCGGACGTTGTACCGCTCGATGCTAACAACCGCATCATGGTGTATCAGGGGCTGAACCGTATTCGGGCGGGAAAATGCCGTGCCGGTATCCGTGCGCTGTTGGAGGTCTCTGGCCGTGAAGCCCGTACTCTGTGCGCCAGTGATTTAGGTTTCGCGCTGGGGCCACGGCTTAACGCGGCAGGCCGGCTTGACGACATGTCTGTTGGTGTGGCGCTGTTGCTGAGCGACGATATCGGGCAGGCGCGTGCCTTAGCCAGCGATTTGGATGCGCTGAACCAGACCCGTCGTGAGATTGAACAGGGTATGCAGGCCGAAGCATTGACGCTCTGCGACAAACTGGAGCACAGCGCGGAGGCTTTGCCGCTCGGGCTTGCGATGTACCATCCTGAATGGCATCAGGGTGTGGTCGGTATTCTGGCTTCGCGCCTGAAAGAGCGTTTTAATCGCCCGGTTATTGCGTTCGCACCGGCAGGCGACGGTATTCTCAAAGGTTCCGGCCGCTCGATTGCAGGTTTACATATGCGCGATGCGCTGGAGCGCCTGGATACGCTCAATCCTGGCCTGATGATGAAGTTTGGCGGCCATGCAATGGCGGCAGGTTTATCACTCGAAGAGGGTAAATTCGACGAATTTCGCGATCGTTTTGCGGAACTGGTTGGCGAATGGTTGGATCCATCGCATCTCGAAGGTGTGATCTGGTCGGACGGTGAACTTTCTGCGCATGAACTGACGATTGATACCGCCGAAATGTTACGTGATGGCGGCCCGTGGGGGCAGGCGTTCCCGGAGCCGACGTTTGACGGCACTTTCCGCATTCTGCAACAAAAGCTGCTGAAAGAACGCCATCTCAAGCTGATGATCGAACCCGTTGGCGGCGGTCCTCTGCTTGATGGTATTGCGTTTAATATCGATCCCACATTCTGGCCGGACAGCAGTATTCGTGAAGTGCAGCTGGCATACCGCCTGGATATCAATGAATTTCGTGGAAATCGCAGTGTTCAACTGATCATTGAACATTTGTGGCCGAAATAAGCGGTTTTCATCCCGAATAAAGCCTGCAAAAAAAACGCTCGTTGCTATAAAAATACCGCTAATTCCGTTAGAATCGGCGGTTCGAATGGCATTGGGCCAACTCCGAATCTAACGTAAGACGCGAAAAATCATGTTTGAAATTAATCCGGTTAAAAACCGCATTCAGGACCTGTCCGAGCGGACAGTCGTTCTTCGGGGGTATCTTTGACTATGATGCCAAGAAAGAGCGCCTCGAAGAAGTAAACGCCGAGCTGGAACAGCCGGACGTCTGGAACGAACCTGAACGCGCACAGGCGCTGGGCAAAGAACGTTCCTCTCTGGAAGCCATCGTTGAAACCATTGATGAGTTACTGCAGGGTGCGGAAGATGTCACCGGCCTGCTGGAATTGGCGGTTGAAGCTGATGACGAAGACACGTTCAATGAAACTGTCGCCGAGCTCGACGCACTGACCGTCAAGCTGGAACAGCTGGAGTTCCGTCGTATGTTCTCCGGTGAATACGACAGCGCGAGTTGCTATCTCGATATTCAGGCGGGCTCCGGGGGTACGGAAGCACAGGACTGGGCGAGTATGTTGCTGCGTATGTATTTGCGCTGGGCTGAAGCCAAAGGCTTTAAAACGGAAGTGATTGAAGAGTCTGACGGCGAAGTCGCAGGCCTGAAATCCGCTACCATCAAGATTATCGGCGATTATGCTTTCGGCTGGCTGCGCACTGAAACCGGCGTCCATCGCCTGGTTCGTAAAAGCCCGTTCGATTCCGGCGGCCGTCGCCATACATCTTTCAGTTCCGCGTTTGTATATCCGGAAGTGGATGATGATATCGAGATCGAAATTAACCCTGCCGACCTGCGTATCGACGTATATCGCGCGTCAGGTGCGGGTGGTCAGCACGTCAACAAAACGGAATCTGCGGTACGTATTACCCACCTTCCGACCAATATTGTGACCCAGTGTCAGAACGACCGCTCCCAGCATAAGAACAAAGATCAGGCCATGAAGCAGATGCGTGCGAAGCTTTATGAGTATGAAATGCAAAAGAAAAATGCGGACAAACAGCAGCTGGAAGACAACAAGTCTGACATCGGCTGGGGTAGCCAGATTCGTTCTTACGTGCTGGACGATTCCCGTATTAAAGATTTACGTACGGGTGTCGAAACGCGAAATACGCAGGCCGTATTGGATGGCGACCTGGATAAATTCATTGAAGCCAGTTTGAAAGCCGGGTTATGAGGAACCAAAATGTCTGAGCAACAACCAACAGCGCCAAGCGCAGAAAACGTACCAGATCTTAATAACGAGCTGAAAGCGCGTCGTGAAAAACTGGCTTTACTGCGCGAATCCGGCATCGCTTTCCCTAACGATTTCCGTCGTGACAGCATCTCTGATGAACTGCATGCGAAATACGGCGAGAAGACGAACGAAGAGCTTGAAGCGTTAAACATCGAAGTCACTGTCGGTGGCCGTATGATGACCCGCCGCATCATGGGCAAGGCCTCTTTCGTGACCCTGCAGGACGTTGGCGGCCGCATCCAGCTTTACGTTGCGCGCGATGACCTTGCGGAAGGCATTTACAACGAGCAATTCAAAAAATGGGATCTGGGCGATATCCTGGGCGCGACCGGTAAACTGTTCAAAACCAAGACTGGCGAGCTGTCGATCCACTGTTCTGAACTGCGTTTGCTGACCAAAGCGCTGCGTCCGTTGCCGGATAAATTCCACGGTTTGCAGGATCAGGAAGCGCGTTACCGTCAGCGTTATTTAGATCTGATCGCCAACGACGATTCCCGTAAAACCTTCAAGATTCGTTCTCAGATCATGTCTGGTATCCGCAGCTTCATGGTGGAAAACGGCTTCATGGAAGTCGAAACCCCGATGATGCAGGTGATCCCGGGCGGTGCAGCAGCGCGTCCGTTCATCACTCACCACAATGCGCTCGATATCGACATGTACCTGCGTATCGCACCGGAACTGTATCTGAAACGTCTGGTTGTCGGCGGTTTTGATCGTGTGTTCGAGATCAACCGTAACTTCCGCAACGAAGGCGTTTCTCCGCGTCACAACCCAGAGTTCACTATGATGGAACTCTACATGGCATACGCGGATTATAAAGACCTGATCGTGTTGACCGAAACCCTGTTCCGCACGCTGACTGAATCCGTTCTGGGCAGCAGTGTTGTGCAGTACGGCGACCAGACTTTCGATTTCGGCAAGCCTTTCGCCAAGCTGACCATGCGTGAAGCTATCTGCAAATATCGTCCTGAAACCAACGTTGCCGATCTCGACGACCTGGCGAAAGCGACCGCGATTGCAGAATCTATCGGTATCAAAATCGAGAAGAGCTGGGGTCTGGGCCGTATCGTGACGGAGATCTTCGAAGAAACTGCCGAAGCGCAGCTGATTCAGCCAACCTTCATTACTGAATACCCTGCAGAAGTTTCTCCGCTGGCGCGCCGTAATGATGAAAACCCGGAAATCACTGACCGTTTCGAATTCTTCATCGGTGGTCGTGAAATCGGTAACGGCTTCTCCGAGCTGAATGACGCAGAAGACCAGGCGCAGCGCTTTGCTGACCAGGTTTCTGCGAAAGATGCAGGCGATGACGAAGCGATGTTCTATGACGAAGACTACGTGACAGCGCTGGAACACGGCCTGCCACCGACTGCGGGTCTGGGCATCGGTATCGACCGTATGGTGATGTTGTTCACGAATAGCCACACTATTCGCGACGTGATCCTGTTCCCGGCAATGCGCCCTCAGACGCAAAAATAAGCTTCGCCGGAAACAACAAAGGGCGCTCCGGCGCCCTTTTTCGTGTCTGAGATCACGTCAGATGCTAACTGCTTAAAACTCCAGCGCTTATCTGCATTCACGCCTTGCTCCGCCGTCGTAACCGGTTATAATGCCAGTCGCACACCGATGCGGGTGTAGTTCAATGGTAGAACGAGAGCTTCCCAAGCTCTATACGAGGGTTCGATTCCCTTCACCCGCTCCAAAATGTCCTCCAGTAGTATCTCAAAAAGTCCTCTAAACCCAGTAAATACGCGCCTTAAGCCACTTTATCGCTCTGGCCTTGTCCTCTGCTATCTATTGAAATCTACCCCAGTCTTGGGGGTATATATGGGGGTATCAGGTTGTTCACCCTGTAAAAATAACCCCAGCAGAGCGATGTTCTCCACGAGATACCCCCAAATGAAACTCAACGCCAGACAGGTAGAGACTTCCAAGCCGAAATAGAAAGCCTACAAGCTTGCCGATGGTGGCGGGCTGTTCCTGCTGGTCAATCCAAACGGCTCACGTTACTGGCGCATGAAGTATCGGATAGGCGGTAAAGAAAAATTGCTGGCCGTGGGGGTATATCCTGAAGTGTCTCTGGCTGAAGCCCGCACCATCAGAGATGAAGCCAAAAAATTACTTAACGCAGGCGGCGATCCCAGCGAAAACAAGCAGCAGGTAAAACATGCCCGGTTGGGTGATGCTTCCAATACGTTCGAGCAGATAGCGCGTGAGTGGTATGCCCGTCGCTATGATCGCTGGTCTGATTCATACCGCACTGAAATGCTTAAAACGTTTGAGGCCGATGTTTTCCCGGTGATCGGCCACCGGCCAATTAGCGAATTTATGCGGCCACCGAAAAAAGTGAAAGCCGAAACAGAGCGGTTGCGCCTTGGTCCTAATGGCGGTGACGTGATCGTCGTTCATAATGCGCTGGTGGTGCTTAGTGCCCTCCACGTTTTAAGCGAAGTTTAAGCGCTTAACCGTTCGCCTATTCTGTTAATTAACTCTGGCTCCCACCTATTTAAATCCTCACTTGAAAACGGAGATTTAAGATAAAAAAGCCCAAAATGCTAAGTGCTTGAGGTTTATTGGCTAAAAAATTTGGCTTAAGTTTCATGCTGAGTATCATGCGCGCTATACACATGACAAGTACAAGGAATAAGCATGGATACGCAGTACACCAACGCACTGACACCGGATATTTTAGCCGGTATGGATAAATCGCCGTTTTCTTCGATAGACATTGCTGCCATGAGTGACGAGGCCCGAGAGTTGGTCCGGGAGCAGGAGGAATATCTCCACCAGTACCCGGTAACCGCCCTCTGGCGACAGGCGACGGTGGGAAGCCTCACCCGTCGGGGCGGTGTTGTCTCTTCTGGCAGATCCGGGGGCCAGGTGGTGAACAGCAGCGGCGAACTGGTCGCATTTTCCCTGGTCGGGGACGAAGTGACTTACCCGGACGGTTCTGTCGCGACAATTGTCAGCGGCTCGGGGAGCAGCATATCCAGTAACGGCAAGGGTTACGCGCTGGTTGGCAGTGTTCTGAGTAATGGGGATGAAATTATCAGCACTCCGCAGGATATTGCTGTTTTGTGCTGCCATGCAGGGGAAACCATGCCGGATGATTTTCTGATCGTCGTGGCGAGGTAAGGCATGTATCGCGAAGACTGTTATGGCCGGGGGTTGGTACTGCACGGCGACAAGACCACCACCGGCGCGAGCTGCATCAGCTCGATGCCGAACGCCTCAAATATCAACCTGGGTATTGTGCGCAAAGGGGATAAAACCACGCCCTGTCCGAAGTGTGGCAAGCCCGGCACGATAGCGAACGGTGAGGGAAAGGCTCTGTATGGCGGACTACCGGCCGCCGTTGATCTCTGCGAGGTCCTGTGCGGTTGCCCGCCGGGTAGCAATAAAGTGATTGCTCCGGCCGGGCAATGGCTAGGCCGTGGACCCTCTCCTGAACAGCAAGCCTGGGTGAAACGAGACGCAGAAATTGCCGCCGCCGCAGCATTCTGGGCAGCACAAGAGGCGATAGAACAGGCGAAGCGCTCTGTGCCGGTGTTTGCGAAGTCGTGCAAGCGTGGGGCGGGTAACACCGAAGCCGGTACAAGTGAGGAACCACACATTAACTTTGGGCGTGTCGGGTACTACTTACCCGCGCCTATCGATACCACACCACCGGAGCCAGTACAGCACGCACAGGCGGCAAAGCGTAAACCGTCAAAGGCCGGTAAGAATTCAGATGATACCTTACCCTGGTATCAACGGATTTTTGGCACAAAACCGGACGCGCCAGCGCAGGCCGGTATGCCACTGACTGCTCCTGTTGCAACGGGTGCCGGAGCTGAACTGGCGGCGGCGGGCTGGCAGGGTTTGCGGTATGCAGGCGGTGGATTTATGACGGCTGGCCGCTGGTTGGTGAGAACGTCCCCCACTGGCGCCGCGGTAATTGGCATGTTGCCCGGCACCCTGAACGAAGGCGAACCGGATATGCTGGCCGGTAGTCAGCTGGCGGCGCTGGCCGGAAAGTCAGCCCCGACCCGTATCCGGTTTCAGTGGGTGAATGATAACTACGGGCGTTTAAAACCGGTGGCGTATCACATTGGCGCTGATAGCGGTCTGGATCAGGTGCGTGTGCGCTCGATGAAGCGGAACCGTTTTACTGGGAACTACGAGTTCTGGGCAGATGGCGCCGATAAGCCAACGATAGTCTGGACGCCGGACGAAGTGGAGTTTAAAGCGCCAGCCAATACCGGCAACCGGGACGAACCGTATTTACCTTCGACTATCACAGTACTACCGTTACCAAGCGCAGGGGAAGTAGGCAGCTCGTCAACCTCACTGCCGATCCCGGATGAAAAATCGTTTGATGATTACATCCTGGTGAATCTGCCGCACGGTATGCCGCCGATTTATATTTATCTGAGTAATGACCATAAATATCATGTGGCACCAAAAGGAAATCCACCATTACAAGCATTCCCTGATGCCCAAAAGGCGAAGAAAAAAACGCCGGTAAAAGGAGGTGGAACCCTTCGTTCTCGCTGGAAAGATAATAGCGGGAAAATTTATGAATGGGATTCGCAGCACGGTACTGTTGAGATGTATGACAGAACAGGGCGCAAGCATTTGGGGGAGTTTGATCCTATAACTGGTGAGCAAACGAAGCCCGCCGATCCGACTAGGAGTGTTGAAAAATGACAATGATATATACAGTGGATGCGTTCAACCGAACGGATGAACTGCTTGATTTTGAAATTGAAATTCCTAAAGAAAAATTACCTGATATATCTATGGTTATGAATTGGTCTGCATCTGATTATAACGATTTTGTTGCTGGTTTGGGTGGATTTGATCTCAGGGAGGAGCAAGTAAAGGCGATAGAAGATATTTTGAATAAGCGCTTTTTCAGGGATGACCTCGATTTTCAAATAAGCAGCGGTGAAATGTAGACTAAAGAGTACAGCAGCCACAAAAGGTTGGATTTTTGAAGTCCCGTTCTGAAAAAAAAACGGGGCTTTTCAATTTCTCTGTCTGAAAGACGATAGTTCAGGACGTATAATTTTGATAAAGCATTTTGTTTATAAATTGTGTTATTATTTTCACGTAATAATATTTTTATATTGATTTTTATTAATATAGCCCCGAATTATAGACTATTCTAGGGCTAAGATGTACGATAAGAAAACTCATGGTGCTTTAAGTTCATCTTTTGCTAATGAGTCATAGAGGATTTTTGTTAAAGGGGACTCTAAATAATCATCACTCATAAGTTTAATGAAATGATTTTGAGATTTTTTCGTTTTAATAATTAATTGCTTTCCATCCTCGCTGATTATCATTACTGTTGAAAGATAGCTATGCTGCTTAACATAATCAATGATAACTGAAGCATCTATTTTTCCCAATACTGGAGAATGTTTAGATATTTTGGCTAGCTTTCTCGAAAATGCTATTTCCTTAGCATTGCTTTCAAGGTGAGAAATATCTTCTATTAATAATTATTCTTTCAAAGATTTTAATGCTATAGCTGCCTGAGCTATAATGACCTGATGAAATTGCATTGTTATTTCGAGTGTTTTTTGATTCTTTATTATGTATTGATCATCAATTAATGCAAGATCATAGTTGAAGTCTAATCTAAAAACTTGGTCAGGTAGTTCTTTTAAATACCCATCAGGGTCAGGTACTAAATTAAAAAGTTTGCGACTCTGTTCAAACACGGTAAGATTACTTTTGTTCTTATAAAGCGATAAACATTTATCTTTTCCGCGTAATTGAATTATAATCCCCTTAATGTCCTTGAACTTGTTCTCAAAATCGTAAAACTCTTGAGAGTTAGGTGGCATGCTTATCGCGGATTTTATGAAATCAAATTCCTTCGGCTTCTGATTATAGTCAAATAAAAACAAGGCGTTTTTTCTGTCATCGTAATTTGAAAGTAATGGAGTAGTTAGATCATCGTTTTCAAGAATATCCTCATTTAGTCTATTTTTAAACCCTTCCAATATTTTTGGAATTGCTTCTGCCTCTATTCTAGAAAGTTTCAATGCATATTCCCCTCCATCGTTTACCAAAAATATGACTCTAATTCCAGTGAAATTTTCAAAAATATCCTGAATGCTTTTCTTCAAATTATCTGGCTTCATTATTTTTCCTTGCTATGAAAACGTAGTCATCAAAAAAGCTATAAAAAACATAATCATCAACTTTCAATATGTCCGTAGAAATTGCAATTATATTTTTAACTTCGCAACTACCTGGGTATGAAATGTCAACTTTATATAATTTATATCCAAATAAAGCTAGTGTAGGGTTGGCGTAATATTTATCGGTTTTAATAAAAACTAGTCCGATGACAATTATTAATAAAAGGTAAGCTATGTTTTTTTGTGTGTCTTCAAAGCTAAACCCCATGAATGGAACAATATATGTTGCTAAAAAAGTTAGGCTTTCATAATTCTCGCTCTTGCAAGATGTTATTTTGACACAATCGGACTGATTAATCTTCGTTAATGAGCTAAAGCGTCGATAGAAATAAAGTGAGAATGCGATGAATGCTATACAAATTAGAGGGATAATATTGGTTATTGTTAACTGATAAAACCCTATGAATTCGCAGTTTGACCCAAAGCAAATTGGTAGTTTTGCACTTAAAATTATAATAAAAACAAAAAGCATCATCAAAGACAGTATGTAGAGACCTATCTTATTGAACGTGCCTTTACGGTTCATTTCTCCTCCTTATTTTAGCTATGATAAGTAAATTTTAATAATGTATGCAACTAAATTATAACAATCAGCACTGTTTATTTATACAGTTATAATGTGTTTTTTTTTCTCATTTTTTAGAGAATTGTTGAATATCAATAGGTTATGATATGCGATAAATTCACATCTCAATATAGAATCTATCTGCATATTATTGGAAGAGAATGAAGATTAATTTATAGAGGGTTACTTTTTGTAATGACGATAAAATCTTGAAAAATTAAAGTGGTATGGCTGACAAGCATTCCACTAAAGCTAAAAATCGATACAAATAAACTCCCCCTCCGCAGGTGAAGGAGCATGCCCGCGATCCCTGCAACTCCCTGCAAACCTTTAAATTTATCTGGAATCATTAGCTCAGTTTCATTCTTACCCACTTGGTTTCGTCGCGCGCTTTACGCTATAGTCGCCTCGCTGCGGCAAAATCCGCAGCCGGGCGTGAGAACCCGTCTAATCTACTAGTGACAGCATAAATTTTGCGTCACCGCTTTTGCCTACCTGTTATACATACTTTTGATGGTATTTATGACGTTCTATGGTGGCTCAGGCGGGGCTGACTTCGGTCAGGCCGGTAGCTAGTGGAGCCGGTATTCTCACCCCCGTCTGGGCTACCACCCAAGAGCGTGAGAACTCCAGTGGTAGCTTTACAACTAATCCACTGGAAATTGAATAATGAAAACTTCGCATAATCCCACCTTTTTACCTTTCCCACACTCCCCTGTACTCCTGATATCAGGAGCACAAGCTTATGAATAAACAAGACTGGCATCAGGCAGATATTATTGCGGCGTTACGCAAGAAGGGCACGACATTGGCGGCGGTATCTCGTGCGGCAGGATTAAGTTCTTCGACGCTATCGAACGCGCTTTCACGTCCATGGCCGAAAGGGGAAATACTGATAAGTCAGGCGATTGGCGTTCATCCTGCGGTGATCTGGCCGAGCCGTTATTATGACCCTAAAACACATCAGTTAGTAGAACGCCGTATACGAAGTCATTAGATGCTAATTATTGAGCGGGCAGGGCAGCAGTAATGATGATTATCCCGCCCGCTCATTTTAAGCTAACAACAATTACTTGTTCTTATCCTGTAATCCGCGCGCTGGCAGATTATTGTTATCCACCTGCGGTAAACCGGTAGAGGCAGAAGATGTCAGCAACCCTGTCTCAACATAGTTATGCAACTTCTCGCGGGTATCGGTGATATCCAGATTACGCATGGTCAGCTGACCGATACGGTCATCCGGTGAGAACACGGAATCCCCTTTCTCCATGGTCAGGCGCTCTGGTTTGTAAGTCAGATTCTCAGACACCGTATTCATGATGGTATAGTCATTGCCACGGCGCAGTTCCAGAGTCACCTCACCGGTGATTTCGCTGGCGACCCAACGCTGAGCGGAGTCACGCAGCATCAGGGCCTGAGGATCGAACCAACGGCCCTGATACAGCAGGCGTCCCAGCACGCGGCCATTTGCATGATATTGCTCAATGGTATCTTCGTTATGAATGCCGGTCAGCAGTCGTTCATAAGCGATGTGCAGAAGTGCCATCCCCGGGGCTTCGTAAATGCCACGGCTTTTGGCTTCGATAATACGGTTTTCGATCTGGTCGCTCATGCCCAAACCATGACGGCCGCCGATGCGGTTCGCTTCCATCATCAGGTCAACGCTGTCGTCAAAGACCACGCCGTTCAGGGCAACAGGGTAGCCGCGCTCAAAACGGACAGAAACTTCTTCCGCTTTCACGACGACATTCTCGTCCCAGAATTTTACGCCCATAATCGGGTTAACGATTTTTACGCCGGAATCGAGGAATTCCAAATCTTTGGCTTCGTGAGTCGCGCCCAGCATGTTGGAGTCAGTGGAATAGGCTTTCTCGGTCGACATTTTATAATCGAAACCGGATTGGATCATAAACTCTGACATCTCATGGCGGCCACCGAGCTCATCGATGAAATCGGTATCCAGCCACGGTTTGTAAATTTTCAGCTCAGCATTGGTCAGCAGGCCGTAACGATAGAAACGCTCGATATCGTTACCTTTATAAGTACTGCCGTCACCCCAGATGTTCACGCCGTCTTCTTTCATCGCGGCAACCAGCATGGTTCCGGTAACGGCACGGCCCAGCGGGGTGGTGTTGAAGTAAGTGACGCCTGCGGTGGTGTTATGGAACGCGCCACACTGAATGGCTGCAATCCCTTCTGCAACCAGTTGTTTACGGCAATCAATCAGGCGGGCTTTCTCTGCACCGTATTCCATCGCTTTACGCGGAATGGCGTCGTAATCCTCTTCATCAGGCTGGCCCAGGTTGGCCGTGTAGGCATAAGGAATCGCCCCTTTCTTCTGCATCCAGAGCAGCGCTGCACTGGTGTCCAGACCGCCGGAGAAAGCAATACCCACACGCTGATTGATAGGAAGGTGCTTAAGAATAGTTGTCATCGATAAAATCCTGTATGAATTAGGTCAGTCTGGTAGAAGTCTCAATGCCTATATTAATATCGCAAAACCGGCGTCGGGTAAAAGACATTTTGCATATTTATGCGCATTTTATTGCATGACTATTTAGTAATCACGCAAGGTTTGCGTTGTTTCATTCATAACATCTCAAAATCTTGAGGTGACATTTTTACCGGTTTTGTCCCGCAGATAACAGGTTAAAATTTAAAGCGGGAAGTCGCCAAAGTAAATCCACACTATCCCCTGCGCAGGGGAGTATTCACCGCTCATTCTGGCTCTGGAAAAAATTCAGCAGCAGCTGCCATAAATGATGCGCGGCCGGTGTATAGCGCCGGTCCGAGTTGCGCAGTAAATGGCACTGGGCTTCGGTAGCGATTGGGTGATCAATGGGCACGGCGACCAGAATGTTATGCCCGATACGTTCGCCTGCCGCCTGCGCGCTCATAAAGGAAATCCCCATCCCTGAAATACTCAGGCTCATGGCGGTGGAGAACAGGTTGCAACGGTAAGCGGGAGTGAACAGAAAGCCTTTACTCTGAAACATCGCGTTCATGTGGCGCTGCAAACCGAACGTCTCACTGAGCGAAATCAGCGGGTGCTTATTCAGCTCTTCAATCGATACCGTTTTCAGATGGGCGATTGGGTGCTGTGGATTGACCACCGCGCAAATCGGCCCCCACGGGAAACTGTGCCGCTTCAGCTCAGGGTTGCCAATGGGGCCGAAAGCCAGCGCCATATCCGCCTCCCCCTGTACAATCGACGCCAGCGTCTCCTGCATATTTCCCGCAACAATTTCGACGAAAACATTAGGGTACGACTTCGCGAAGTTTTTCAGCACATGTTCGACAAACGTATCGACCAGCCCGGCACCGACGCGAACGGTGACCGTGCCTCCTTTCATATAGCGCAAATCTTTTAAATGCCGCTCCAGTTTTTCACGGCGAATACGGCTTTCGAAAAAATCATCTGCCAGTAATTTCCCGGCTTCAGTCAGGACCACTGTCCGCCCGCTGCGTTCGAGCAAGGGCAATTGCAGCGTGCGTTCGAGCAGCGCGATCTGGCGGCTGATGACCGAGGCGTTGACCCCCAGGATATCGGCTGCGCGGCGGATACCCCCCTGAATCCCCACCTCGTAGAGATAACTGATCTGCTTTTCGTGGAACATTTGGCTCATAGATGAAGTCCGGCAACTGTTGACCAAAAGGCAACAATATAGTCATTGATACGACATTTATATTAAGGGATGGGTTGTAGATAATCAAAATTGACGACAAAACAGACATCCGACCTCGGGAAACACCATGCAAACCGCGTATGACTATCTGCAGCAACATGCCGCGCTGATCCTCAGTGACATTAAACGACTGGTTCAGGCGCAATCGCCTTCGCTGAATAAAACGGCGGTGGATAGTTGTGGCGAGGTGCTGCAAAGCATTATGGCTGAGCGGCTGGACGCGCAGGCGCAGGTTTATCCGCAGGAAACGCTGGGTAATCACCTGCTGTTTAGTGTCGGCAACGGGCCACAAGTGACCAGTATTCTTGGGCATTTCGACACGGTGTGGGAGTGCGGTGAGCTGGAGATGGTGGAAAAAGACGGTAAATTGTTTGGCCCCGGCGTTCTGGATATGAAAGGCGGCCTGGTGCAGGCGATTTGGGCCGTGCGGGCGCTGGTGCAAACCGGCGGGCTGGCGCAGCACCGTATTCAATTTATTTGTCCTTCTGATGAAGAGTTGGGAAGCCCATCGTCGCGCAAATGGATCGAACGCAGCGCGGCTGGCTCAGTGCGCGTTCTGGTGGCAGAACCGGCAGTCGCGCGTACCAATGAAGCTAAAATTGCCCGCAAAGGGTCTGGCCGGTTTGAGGTGAAAATCACCGGGCGTTCAGCGCATGCGGGCAATAATCCCGAGGACGGCATCAGTGCCGTTCAGGAGATGGCGCATCAGATTTTAGCTCTTCACAGCCTCAACGCACCGCAGGCCGGAACGACGGTGAATGTTGGCCTGGCAACCGGAGGCGGTAAGATCAACGTCGTTGCCGATCACGCGGTGTTGGGTGTCGATTTGCGCGTAACGAATATGGCGGAAGCCGCACGGGTCGAAGCGGCAATAAAAGGTTGTCAGCCGCATCTTGCCGGGGCTCAGGTTGTCGTGAGCGGCGGAATGTCCCGCCCGCCAATGGAACAGACGCCACAAAATCTGGCGTTATTTATTCAGGCACAGCAGTCCGCCCGGCGTCTGGGGATTGAGCTGAAAGGTAAAGCCGTCGGCGGTGGCAGTGACGGTAATTTTACCTCAGCCATGGGGATCCCAACGCTCGACGGGCTGGGCGCGACCGGTTCAGGCATTCACGCCAGAGATGAGCATATTATTATTGCGGATATTCCGCTGCGGGCAGCGCTCCTGGCTGAAATAATCCGTGGCGATGAGGGAACGGGTGTATGAAATGCTCATGAATGATGCATAACATAAAATACGCGGGCACTGAGTTGGTGCAGTAAATCCGATGTTGGTGCAATGAGTTATCGCGTTTTTTATTAAAAACTGACTTTTTACCCAAAAAGCCTTTATTACGATGAGGGCTATTTTTCATGTTTTATTTTTACCGTTTTTCCTCTTGTTTTTTGATTTATTTAAAAGTGAAAGTTGGCACGTTTCCTGCTGTATTAAAGATGATTGAGAATAAATGATGAGCAGGGTTCAGATGTTGAATAAATAATATTTTTCTCACAATCCGTTGATTGAAAACTGACGACAATCTTTATTTAAATTTTCATTTCAGATAAATACCAGAGAAAGGAAGTAACATGAGCGACACACGAATATCAGACGAGCGTTCCACTGTCGAAGTGGATGAATGGAAAGTCGGCAAGGGCGCCTATGTGTCGCTCATTGTCGTTATCCTGCTGTTCTCTGGTGCATTTTTGAAAGTTGACGGCATGGCATGGTTGGGCGCATTCGACTTTACCACGCTCGGGGGTTCATTCGGCACCATGAAAGGTGAAAGCAGCACCTTTGTGGGCGCGGGGGGCGTGAGTGCAAAAGCCGGTTTTCTGTTTGCGCTGTCCTTAGTCCCGACAGTCATGCTGGCGCTGGGATTGCTGGAAATATTTACGCATTATGGTGCTATCCGCGCGGCACATAAATTATTAACACCACTGCTTAAACCTGTATTAGGTATTCCCGGCCACACCGGCCTGGCATTAATTACCGACTTGCAAAGTACGGACGCCGGCGCCGCGTTAAGTAAAGAGCTTTACGATAATAAACAGGTGACAAAGAAAGATGTTGTGATTATGGGGGCCTGGCAATATTCCGGTGCCGGGTTGATCAATAACTATTTCTCTATCGGTTCCGCTATGTTTGCTTCATTAACGATGCCGGTCATTATTCCGCTGGTCGTTATGTTTGTCATGAAGTTTGTGGGCGCCGTATTTGTCCGTTTTATGTTGAACACTGTTTATAAAAGAGATTTCGATAATGAGTAATGCGACCCGAGTTTCCTCGAACCCGTTCGATATTTTTGTCGTCGGTGCACGCAAAGGTTTTAATATTGCCATCAACAACCTGATGCCTAACGTGGTGATGGCCTATGTGATTTCGGAAATGCTGAATTTGCTGGGCGTGATGACGCTGGTTGGCCATATCTTTGCGCCATTAATGGGGTTACTGGGGTTGCCGGGTGAAGCGGTTACCGTGTTGTTAACCTCATGGCTTTCCTCATCTGCGGGAACCGGTGTGGCGATAAGTCTGCTGACCAAAGGCACGTTGGATGTGACTCAAATCACCATCCTGGTGCCGGCGATCTTCCTGATGGGCTCGCAACTTCAGTACATGGGACGTCTGCTGGGTGTCGCTGATGTACCGAAAAAATACTGGCCGCTGCTGATGCTGACCAGTGTGCTCAACGCCATTATTTCAATGGTCCTGATGCGTATTTTTGCCTGATTCTGAAAAGACCTACATTTCCGGAGAGCCCGACAGTGTCGAAAGCTATTGAACATTATCAACATTTACATCTGATCCCTGAACTGGGTTTTGTCGAATTCAAAACGTCTGCCTATATCACGCAGGCGCTGGAAGCATCCGGTTTTAAGGTCACCAGCAACGTCAACGGTACCACCGGCATCGTGGCTGAAATCGACAGCGGAAAACCCGGCCCGGTCATGGCGCTGCGTGCTGACATGGACGCGCTCGGTCATATCATTGACGGTGAATTAGTGGCGCGGCATACCTGTGGTCACGATGGTCATTCCTCAGTGGTACTGGCCGCCGCACAGGAAATCATGCAGGAAGGCATTGTCAAAAAGGGGCGGCTGAAAATTCTGTTCCAGCCTGCGGAAGAGCTGGGAACCGGCGCACTGGCAATGGTAGAAGGCGGCGCTATTGATGATGTGGATATGCTGCTGGGGTTCCACGTCCGTCCTCTCGAAGAATGCCCGATGGGTAAAGCTGTGCCCGCCATGTATTACTCGGCCTGCGCCACAGTGGAAGCCATTATCACCGGTGTGCCTTCTCATGCGGCGCGCCCGCATTTGGGAATTAACGCGCTGGATGCTGCCGTCGCTGCCGTTCAGGCGGTGAATACCATCCATCTTGCACCGAGCCTGACTTACAGCGTGAAGGCGACCCGTTTTCTGTGTGATGCCGGCGTGACGAACTCTGTCCCTGCCCAGGCCCGCGTATGCTGGGATTTACGTTCTCAGCACAACGAGCCAATGGATGAGCTGAAGGCGAAAGTCCTTAAAGCCATCGAACACAGCGTAGCAGCGATAGGTGCCACGGCCGAAATTCATGTGATGAAAGAAATGCCTGCGGCGGAAGTGGACAGCGATGTGACCGCGATTATTGCCCAATCCATTGCAGAAGTTCTCGGCGCAGAAGGGCTGACTGAGCCGAAATTTACACCTGGCAGTGAAGATTTCTTCCATTACTCCCGCCAGCGTCCGGCGGTCAAAACCGGGTTCTGGGGGCTGGGCGCAAACCTGACGCCAGGCCTGCATCACCCTGAAATGCGCTTTGATCTTGAGGCGCTGGAAATTGGCGTCAGGGTCTTTAAAGGCTGTGTGACGAAAGTCTTAGGGTAAGTGTGCGCGCCGATCTTTATCCGGCCTGGCTGGCGGGAGCCTGTGTAGCTTGCCATTCCTAAAGCCATAGCATAATAATGGTTATTCCCGTCATACAGGATTTATCAAGGAGTGGAGATGAAAGTTTCAGCGCGTAATCAGCTTTCCGGTACAGTTTCGGCGGTTTTGGAAGGTGCGGTAAACGATGAAGTGATCTTGTCACTTGATACGGGCGAAAGCCTTGTGACCGTTGTGACCAAAAGTAGTGTGCAAACACTGGGTCTGGCTGTGGGTAAAAAAGCCATCGCGATTATCAAGGCACCGTGGGTAGTTCTTGCGTCGCCGGAGTGCGGTCTGAATTTCTCCGCCCGCAATCAGTTCATCGGCAAAATTGATGGAGTGAATATTGGCGCAGTGAATTCCTCTGTGACGCTCACTTCAGAAAAGGGTCTGGCGCTGACGGCGGTTGTCACCAATGACAGTGTAAACGAACTGAGCCTGAAACCGGGCGATACGGTTCTGGCGCTGGTCAAAGCGTCGAGTGTGATTTTAGCGACGCAAAAATAAGCCTGAACATGCCCGGTGACGGTTTTGCCGGGCCGGAAAAGTGGATCAAATCGCTGACAGGTAATCTGAAGTTATTGCGTTGATGCAATAAAAAAAGCCCGAATACGAGGAGCGTATTCGGGCTTTTTGACGCAATCTTTCCCAATCAGTTCGTCACTTTCAGCTGCGGATAGCGTTTGAAAATGGTCAGGCACCAGATGAACGCAATACATCCGAGCAGGCCACCGGCATAACCGACGTTGCTCATTTCCAGATGCAGACTCACCTGGTTGCCGATAAGCGCGCCCGCGCCAATACCGATGTTATAGATGCCGGAAAGCAGCGACATTGAAACATCAGTGGCGTCTGTCGCCAGCGCCAGCACCCGCACCTGCATAGCCAGGCCGATTATCATCATCGCCAGCCCCCAGATGACGCAAAGTATTGAAATAGCGACCGGATTCATCACCGCAACAAACAGCAGCAGCATGCTGAGCGTCACCATCAGGATAGGGCCGCTCAGCATAGCAGCCGGGAACCGGTTACCCAGCACGCTGAACAGAATGCTGCCGAAAATGCCTGCGCCGCCGAAAATCAGCAGCAGAAATGTCGTGAAGTTTTCACCCATATTGGCGACGGTCTGGATGAACGGCTCGATGTAGCTGTACGCCGTATAGTGAGCGGTCACTATCAATGCAGTCAGCACATACATCCCGACCAGTGCCGGGCGGCGGAACAACATCGGCACGCTTTTCAGCGAACCGGTGTGCTCGCTTGGCAGCGGCGGCAACAGCTTGATCAGGCAAATCAGCGTCAGCAACGCGACAACGCCGATACTCATGAACGTGGTACGCCAGCCGAGATACTGACCAATCAGACGGCCGAGCGGCAGCCCGAGAACCATCGCCAGCGCAGTGCCCGTGGCTAACATGCTGAGCGCCTGCGTTTTTTTACCCGCAGGTGCTACACGGATTGCCAGCGAAGCGGTGATCGACCAAAAAATAGCGTGGGTGAGGGCGATTCCGACACGGGAGGCGACCAGACTCCAGAAATCCCAGGCCACAACGGACAAAATGTGGCTGGCGATAAACAGGGTGAAAATAGCGATCAGTAAACGCTTTCGCTCGACATTACGGGTCAGCAGCATCAGCGGCAGTGACATCAGCGCGACAACCCACGCGTAGATGGTCAGCATCAGGCCAACCTGTGCTGTCTGCATGTTGAAACTGGCGGCGATGTCGGAGAGTAGCCCGACGGGCACGAATTCAGTGGTGTTGAAGATGAAGGCGGCAATAGCCATCATCACAACGCGAAGCCATGCTGTCCTGCGCGAAACGGTATCAGATTGCATTGAAATTTATGACTTATAAGAAGATGTGGAAATTAGGCATCTGTCCGGCAGACGCCTTTTGAGGGCATAGTGTGTTTTATTTGTTCTAAAAATGAAACAGAAAATTGGCTAACAGATAAATGTTTTGGGGACAATTTTAGTTATAGTAACTGTGAGAAGTATCACGCATTGTCTTGCGGGTTGATTAACGCAGTGAGGACGTGATCCTGCCAGCGTCCGGCAATTTTCAGGTATGACCGGGCATAACCCTCCCGTTCAAAACCCAGCCGATGAAGTACCCGCTCACTTTTAACGTTGTCAGGAATATAGCTGGCCATAATGCGGTGCAGCCCTTGTTCACGAAACAGATAGCTGATGGCCGTTTCCAGCGCTCTGTGCATCAGCCCTTTTCCCTGCTCGTTTTCTGCCACCGAATACCCGAGATGACAGGCCTGAAAAGCACCGCGGGCAATGCCGGTGAAATTACAGGCACCCAGCATATCGCCAGTTTCACGGCTGATAATGCCAAACTGGAATGCTGTGCCGGCGGCGGCTTCGTCAAACGCGTTGGTCAGGCGCTTACGCAATGTCTCCGTAGAGTAAAAATCAGCCGGGCGCAGAGGCTCCCACGGCGCGAGATGCCCGGCATTATCACGAAAATAGGCATGAACGATGGCAGTATCCTCTGGCCCCAAAATTTTGAGGTAAAAACTGGCTCCTGTGACGGCGAGCTCCATAATGATTCCTTAAAGCCTTAGTAAAAGGGGACCGTAAGTGTAGAGGATTGCTCAGGAATTGGAATGCCAGCACCAGTGCCAGGGTTCATAGATGAATCCCCACGGATTATCCGGCGGGAAAGACATCACAAAACCAAAGCGCGCGGCGTTGGCAGAAAGCCAGATAAAGGCTTCGGTTTCGCCGAAAACGCCGGTCACCTCATCGCAGCCTGGCGTGTTGATATCCACCGCGCAGCCGGTGTGGTGCTCGCTGCATCCCGGCGGTGCCAGCGAGGTAAAAAAAACGTCCGGGGGAATGCCGGCATCTTGCTTCGCGAGAAGCAAACCGGCCTGATAATCCAGGCTGCGGTACGCGGAAACCAGGTAAATCGCCACACCGTCGGCGGCGGCCTGTTGTTTCATATTGTGCCACGCGGCGGCAGCGGCAGCGGTCAGGCGATAAATTTTACCGGTTTCAACGTTAGTTTCGGCATCCACCAGTAAGTGCTCACTTACTTCTTCAAAGTACGGCAACGTGCGGTGCGCGATAACCAAAGGGTCGATGCCCAGATCCCGCAGTACCTGCTCAGTTCTGGCTTTAAGTTCTGCCTGATTCATGCCTTTTCATTTCCAGAACGGGTAATGACTTCATTCATGACTTCGGTCATCGCTTTACCCGCGGCGCGCATTGCCTGCTGATATCGCGAGGCTGCGGCAACAAAGGCATTGAGAAGTTGCGTATCCTGCGGATGTTGCTGGTATTCCGGATGCCATTGCACGCCGAGGCAAAAATCATAGCCTTCACATTCAATGCCTTCTATCACGCCGTCCGGCGCGCAGGCGTTGATAATGCAACCCGGGCCGACTGATTTCACTGCCTGATGGTGTGAACTGTTCACTTCATAATGATCGCGGTCAACCGAGCGGCTGAGCAGCGTGCCTTCGACGATTTCAACCGGATGGCGCGCGCGCTTTTTGCCTCCTGCGTTTTCCGTATCGACGGTGGTGCTGTGCTCGAGGGCATCGGGAAGTGCGTCGGGAATGTGCTGGTGCAGCGTGCCGCCGGTCAGGACCGCCAGCAACTGCTGGCCGCCGCAAATGCCCAGCAATGGCATGTTGCGCTGCATGGCGCCTTTGACGACAGCTTTTTCGAATTCGGTGCGCGAAGGTTTCAGGCGAACCTGATCGCTGGTTTGTGACTCATTAAACAATTCAGGCGGAACGTCAAAGGCGCCGCCAGTGACGACAATCCCGTCGCACAGTGCCAGATATTCATCCGCCAGTTCAGCGTGATGCGGCAAGGCCAGAGGAACCGCCCCCAGTTCCGCCAGGCTGTTCATGTAATTCTGACGTAAAGCGTACCAGGGGAAATCGGCATATCCCCCTGCTTCCTCGCTGTCCAGCGTTACCCCAATCACCGGTCTGGATTGAAATTTTGTCTGCATTCGCCTGAGTCCCTGCTATGAAGATGAAAAACAGTCAGAAATTTCACCATATCAAGCGGGGGTCAACCCAAACAATATAAATTATCAATAGGTCCTATTTTCAGGATTTACCGCTGGTTTTATCACCAGTTCAGGTGATCTGACCGGTCGTTTTCTCTTTTGATTTTGCCTTTTCCTGACAAAATTCCGGTACATACTGACACTTCCTGATGATTTTCAGGCTACGCCTTCAATATTCATTCTCATTTAGTTCTTAACATTACCTGCCCGGAAAGGATAAATTAACGCGTATCATTCATCCTGCTGAATGAAATGAAAATTCTTAATTGCTAACGAAATCTTTACGTTGTCCTAAAAACAGCCACTGGCGCTTTTCAGGGATAATGTGTTTTTGACTGATATTGAAAATCTCTGGTTGAAGGTCTTATTTCAGCTGCTTTCTTCTCATTAATACTGCGAAATCAAGAAATTTATGCTGCCGACTGCCTCATCTCGCTCCAAAAAACGCACCTTCGTGTGGGTTGTTCTCGCCATCATCGTTGCTGCGATCCTGGTCTGGTTCTTTGCCTTCCACCAAAGTACATCCGACCCTTCTGCCCATAAAAAAACGGGCCGTGCGGGGATGCGCGCCATGCGGGGGCAGATGATGGCGGGGATGGCAACGCCTGTGCAGGCAGGGAAGGCGGCGCAGGCCGATGTGCCGGTTTATCTGCGCGCGCTCGGCACGGTGGTGGCGAACGCAACGGTAACCGTCACCAGCCGTGTCGACGGGCAACTGATGAAGGTGTATTTCACCGAAGGGCAGAAAGTTGAGCAGGGGCAGCTGCTGGCGCAGATTGATCCGCGCAGCTATCAGGCGACGCTGGAACAGTATCAGGGTGATTTAGCACAGAACCAGGCGCTGTCAAAAAGTGCTGAGCTGACACTGGCACGTTACCGCAAACTGTATGCGCAGGATTCCTTAGCGCGTCAGGATCTCGAAAGCCAGATTGCCACGGCCGGTCAGTATGCCGGTGCTGTGAAAGCCGACCTGGCGCAAATCGCCGCTGCTAAGCTCAATATTGAATTCGCAAAAATTACCGCGCCGGTCAGCGGCCACGTCGGTTTACGCCTGGTCGATCCGGGCAATATGGTGACCAGCAGTTCTACCACCGGTATTGTCACGATTACGCAAACCCAGCCGATTGCGGTGACCTTCAGTGTGCCGCAGAGTAATCTGCAAACCCTGCTCAAAGCGCTGCGTGGCGGTAACCAGCTGCCAACGACGGCATTTGATCAGGATGGCAGCGACGTCCTCGGGCAGGGCAAACTGCAATTTATCAGCAATGAAATTGATACCAGCACGGGCAGCATCAAGCTGAAAGCGCTGTTTGATAACGCCGATGAAAAACTTTACCCGAACCAGTTTGTGAACGCCCGCTTACAGGTAGCTACGTTAAAAGACGCTACGGTGATCCCGGCGGCGGCATTGCAACTGAGCAGCGATGGTGATTTTGTCTATGTGGTGAAAGCGGACAGCACCATTGAACGCCGCTCTGTGAAATCCGGCCCGGACTTCGGTGACGATCAGGTGGCGATTTTGTCGGGTGTGAATCCTGGCGAACAGGTGGTGACCACCGGGGTTGACCGCCTGAATAATGGCACGAAAGTGGAAATTGTTACGCCAAATTCGGCTAACGCCGCCACGACTGGCAGCTCTTCGAAAGAACGCCTGCAGAGCGGCGGGGTTGATAAAGCCTCGACAGGTGCGGATAAAACGGTCCCGGCGCCTGATGCAACCTCAAATACAGCCGGTAAAGACAGCGGGTCTAAATGAATCCTTCACGCCTCTTTATACTCCGGCCGGTCGCGACCATTTTGCTGATGGTCGCCGTGCTGTTGTCGGGGATTTTTGCCTACAACATGCTCTCGACGTCGGCGTTACCGCAGGTCGATTATCCGACCATTCAGGTGACCACGCTGTATCCGGGTGCCAGCCCGGACGTCATGGCATCGGGCATTACCGCACCGCTTGAACGCCAGCTCGGGCAGATGGCGGGCTTAAGCCAGATGTACTCCACCAGTGCCAGCGGTTCTTCGATTATTACGCTGAAATTCTCACTGGATTTGTCACTTGATGTCGCGGAGCAGGAAGTTCAGGCGGCAATCAACGCCGCTGACAGCCTGTTACCGAGTGATTTACCCAATCCGCCGACCTATAAAAAGGTGAACCCGGCGGATGCCGCGGTTCTGACGCTGGCGGCAACGTCTGAATCCTTGCCGCTGACCAAAGTGCAGGATCTGGTGAATACCCGCGTGGCGCTGAAATTGTCGCAAATCAACGGCGTGGGTATGGTGACGCTGGCGGGCGGACATCAGCCTGCCATTCGCGTGCAGGTCGATCCGCGTAAACTGGCCGCGCACAATCTCAGCCTTGAAACCCTGAATACCCTGATCGGCAACAGCAACGTCAACGGTTCAAAAGGGGGTTTTGACGGTCCGCATCACTCTATTACCATTGATGCGAATGACCAGTTACGCACGGCGGAGGATTACGGCAATCTGATCGTAAATTACGAAAACGGCGCGGCGCTGCGTTTGCGCGATGTCGCTACGTTGTCTGAGGCTCCGGAAAATCAGTACCTCTCTGCCTGGGCCAACAAACAACCGGCCATCATTATCAGCGTTCAGCGCCAGCCGGGTGCGAATGTGATTCAGGTCGTGGATGCCATCAAAGCGCAGTTGCCGAAATTGCAGGAAGCCCTGCCGGAATCGGTCAAAATCAGCGTGATCTCGGACCGCACGCAAACTATCCGCGCCTCGATTAGCGATGTTCAGTTCGAGTTACTGCTGTCGATTGCGCTGGTCGTGATGGTCACTTTCCTTTTCCTGCGCAATGTTGCGGCAACGTTGATCCCAAGCGTTGCCGTTCCGCTCTCGCTGGTTGGCACCTTTGGCGTGATGTACCTGTGCGGTTTCAGCCTCAACAACCTCTCGCTGATGGCGCTGACCATCGCCACCGGTTTCGTTATTGATGACGCCATCGTGGTAGTGGAAAACATTTCGCGGCGGCTGGAAGAAGGCGAAACGCCGATGCAGGCGGCGCTGAAAGGCTCGCAGCAAATCGGTTTCACCATTATTTCCCTGACCTTCTCGCTGATTGCCGTGCTGATCCCGCTGCTGTTTATGGGTGACGTGGTCGGGCGTCTGTTCCGTGAATTTGCGATCACACTGGCGGTATCGATTCTGGTGTCGATGATTGTTTCCCTGACGCTGACTCCGATGCTGTGCGCCTATTTACTGCGCCACACGCCGGAAGAAAAACAGAGCAAGTTTTACCGCAAAGGCGGCGAGTTCTTCGACAAAATGATTGCCGCTTACGACCGCATGCTGATCGTGGTGCTCAACCACCAGAAACTCACGCTGCTGGTGGCGGCCGCGACGCTAGTTTTCACCGCGCTGCTGTATGTGATTGTGCCGAAAGGGTTCTTCCCGTCGCAGGATACCGGGATGATTCAGGGCATCACGCAGGCTTCGCAGGACGTCTCTTTCAGTGAGATGGGGCGTCGCCAGCAGTTGCTGACGGCGGCAATCCTCAACGATCCGGATGTCGAAAGTGTATCCTCTACCATCGGCGTAGATGGCAATAACACCAGCCTGAACAGCGGTCGTTTGCAGATCAGCCTGAAATCGTTTGATGAGCGTAGCGAACGTGTGCCTGCGATCATCGCCCGCCTTAAGCAGGAAACGGCGGGTGTGCCAGGGATCGAACTGTACATGCAGGCTTCGCAGGATCTGACCGTTGACGATCAGGTGACGCCAAGCCAGTACCAGTTCACGCTTGATGATTCTGACAGCGAAAACCTGGTGGAATGGACGCCAAAACTGCTTGAAAAACTCAGCGCGCAACCGGAGTTCAGCGCAGTCGTCAGCAACCTGCAAAATCAGGGGCAGATTGCCTACGTTGAGCTCGATCGTGACGCTGCCGCGCGCTACGGGATTACAGCCTCTGACGTGGATACTGCGCTCTATAACGCCTTCGGCCAGCGTCTGGTTTCCACCATCTTTACGCAGGCAAACCAGTACCGCGTGGTACTTGAAGTTGCACCGCAGTTCCAGCAGTCTCCGGCCTCGTTTGATGATGTGTATCTGGCGACCAACAACAGCACGTCCACGTCAGGCACGGTCGCGACCACGGCCACCACGGCCTCAACGAAGACGTCTGACAGCGGTGCTACCACCACCAATGCCGGGGCGACCAATGGCATGATCAAGCTGACGTCGATTGCGAAGATCCACATGCGTACCGGCGCACTGTTGCAGGCTCGTCTCAACCAGTTCCCGGCGGTGACCGTGTCGTTTAACCTCAAGGACGGTTATTCGCTGGAACAGGCACAGCAGGCGATCAAAACCACCGTGGCGGATATCGCCATGCCAGACACCATTACCCTGCGCTATCAGGGGGCGGCGGCTTCGTTTGAAAGCGCCACCGGTAACACATTGTGGCTGATCCTTGCTGCGTTACTGACGATGTATGTCGTTCTGGGCATGCTGTATGAAAGCTTCATTCATCCGGTGACGATCCTTTCCACACTGCCGTCTGCGGCGGTTGGTGCACTGCTTTCGCTGATCTTCTCAGGAACGGAATTCAGCCTGATCGCATTGATCGGCGTGATACTGCTGATCGGCATCGTGAAAAAGAACGCCATTATGATGATCGACTTTGCGCTCGACGCCGAAAACCGGCAGGGATTATCGCCGCGTGAGGCTATCCATCAGGCCTGTTTACTGCGTTTTCGTCCGATCATGATGACCACCATGGCGGCGCTGCTCGGCGCATTACCGCTGATGCTGGCGAGCGGATCCGGTGCGGAGCTGCGTCAGCCGCTGGGGCTGGTGATCGTCGGTGGTTTGATCTTCAGCCAGGTTCTGACGCTGTTCTCTACGCCGGTGATCTACCTGATGTTTGATCGTCTGGCCATCCGCCTCAACCCACGTCACCGGCGTGCAGCGCAGCGGGCGGAATAACCGATGAACATCTCGCGTTTCTTCATCTTCCGCCCGGTCGCGACGCTGCTGCTGACGCTGGCGATCCTCCTGCTTGGCTTGCTGGGGTATCGCCTGTTGCCGGTTGCGCCGCTGCCGCAGGTGGATTTCCCCACCGTGCTGGTGAGCGCAAGCCTGCCCGGGGCCAGCCCTGAAACCATGGCGGCGACGGTCGCGACGCCGCTGGAAAGGGCGCTCGGGCAAATCGCCGGTGTGACGGAAATGACCTCACGCAGCTCGCAGGGTTCGACCAGCATCGTGCTGCAGTTTGACCTCGATCGTGACATCAACGGCGCGGCGCGTGACGTTCAGGCGGCAATAAACGCCTCCCGTTCGTTGTTGCCAAGCAGCATGCCGTCGCTGCCCACGTATCGCAAAGCGAACCCGTCTGACGCGCCGATCATTATGCTGGCGCTGACCTCTGCCACGCGCAGCAAAGGCGAGTTATACGATATTGCCTCCAGCCAGCTGCAACAGAAAATCGCACAGGTGAACGGTGTCGGCCAGGTTTCTCTGGTGGGCTCCGCGTTGCCGGGCGTGCGTATTGATTTGCGTCCGGAAGCGGTAACCTCGTACGGCATTTCCCTCGATACCATCCGCACCGCGATTGCCAACAGCACCAGTAATCTGCCAAAAGGCTTACTGCAGGGCTCGGATCAGTCGTGGATGATTGAAGGCAACGGCCAGCAAAGTACCGCTGCGCAATATAAAACGCTGGTCGTGACTTACATCAACGGCTCGGCTATTCGCCTGAGCGATATCGCTAATGTCTATGATTCTGTAGAAGATAAATACAACGTCGGCTATTACAACAGCACGCCGTCGGTGATGATAGGCGTGACGCGTCAGGCCGGCGCGAACATGCTGGAAACCATCGAAGCGATTAAAGCCGCGCTGCCGCTGATGAAAGAAAACCTGCCGGGCGACGTGCAGCTTAATCTGGCGCTGGACCGCTCGCCGAACGTTTCTGCGTCCCTGCGTGACACTGAAATGACGTTGCTGGAAGCCACGCTGCTGGTCATTGCGGTGGTCTTTGTCTTCCTGCGCAACTGGAATGCGGTGCTGATCCCGGCGGTGGCGCTGCCGGTGTCATTAATCGGCACCTGCGCGGTGATGTATCTTCTCGGCTACAGCCTGGATAACCTCTCGCTGATGGCGCTGATTATTTCGACCGGCTTTGTGGTCGATGACGCCATCGTGGTGCTGGAAAATATTACCCGCCACATTGAGGAAGGAATGGGGCCGGTGAGGGCGGCGCTCAAAGGTGCGCAAGAAGTCAGCTTTACCGTGCTGTCGATGACCCTGTCTCTGATTGCGGTATTCATTCCGATCCTGCTGATGGGCAGCATCGTCGGGCGGCTGTTTAGGGAATTTGCGGTCACGCTCAGCGTTTCGCTGATTATCTCCATGCTGGTTTCGCTGAGCCTGACGCCGATGTTGTGCGCCCGTTTCCTGAAACGTAAACCGCCGGTGGAAAAACGCCAGCCGCGTATTTACCGTATCATTGAACGCACGCTTAACCGGCTTCTGGCGGCTTATGCCGCCGCGCTGGGCTGGGTGATGCGCCATCAGCTGATCACTCTGGTCGGGCTGTTCCTCACCGTGATCCTCAATTTCTACCTCTATACCGTCGTGGAAAAAGGCTTCTTCCCGGATCAGGACACCGGCATGCTGATGGGCATGTTGCGTGCGGATCAAAACACCTCGTTCCAGTCGATCCAGCCGCAGGTGCTGAAATACAGCAAGATCATTCAGGATGATCCTGCGGTGGCTGCGGTGATGAGTTCCGCCGGTAGCGGCGGTTTTGGTTCGCGCAATACGGCAATGTTTTTTGTGCGTCTGAAGGATTTTGATAAACGCACGGCGACGGCCAACCAGGTGGCTAACCGTCTGATGATGGCGACCGGTAAAGAGCCGGGTGCCCAGCTCTTTCTGATGGCTGCGCAGGATTTGCATATCGGCGGGCGCAGCGCCAACTCTCAGTATCAGTACAGCCTGCAGTCTGACGATCTGTCCGTGCTGCGCGAATGGGCGCCGAAAGTACAGAAAGCGCTGGCAAAATTACCGCAACTGACCGGCGTAGACTCCGATGCCCAAACCGGCGGTCAGGAAGTCATGCTCAACATCGACCGCGATCGCGCCACACAGCTTGGCGTGAACGTGAAAATGATCGATACGCTGCTCAACAATGCGTTCAGCCAGCGGCAGATCGCCACCATCTACAAAACGCTCAATCAGTATCACGTGGTGATGAACCTGACGTCGGATTACACCAGTAATCCTGACGTGCTGCATCAACTGTACGTCGTCACCAGTGCCGGTAATCAGGTGCCGTTGTCGGCCTTTACCACCTTCAGCGGTGCCAATGCGCCACTGTCTGTTTCCCATCAGGGGCAGACGGCGACCACCACCATTGCTTTTAACCTTGCCGATGGCTATTCGCTGGAAGATGCACAGGCTGCGCTGAAAACCACGATGGCGCAGATCGGTTTGCCGGATAGCGTTCACGGCAGTTATGCCGGTACGGCGCAGGCATTTGAGGCGCTGACCAAAACCATGCCGTGGCTGATTCTGGCTGCGCTGGCAGCGGTGTATATCGTGCTCGGCGTACTGTATGAAAGCTATATTCATCCGCTGACCATTCTCTCGACGCTGCCGTCTGCCGGTCTTGGTGCATTGCTGCTGATGCTGATGACCAATACCCAACTGACGGTGATCGCGCTGATCGGGATCCTGCTGCTGATCGGTATCGTGAAAAAGAATGCGATCATGATGATCGACTTTGCGCTGGATGCCGAACGCCGGCTCGGCCTGTCGCCGCAGCAGGCGATCACGCAGGCCTGTCTGATGCGTTTTCGCCCGATCCTGATGACGACGCTGGCGGCCTTTTTCGGGGCTTTACCGCTGGCGCTGGGCAGCGGCGGCGATGCGGATCTGCGCAGCCCGCTGGGGCTGGCGATCGCCGGTGGTCTGGCGCTGAGCCAGATCCTCACCTTATTCACCACGCCGGTGGTTTACCTGTATATGGATCGCACCAGCCGCGCGACGCACCGTTTATGGCACCGTTTGCGCCCGCATGCGACACCGCCGGAGGTCAGCTCTAATGACTGATAAAACAATGAATTCTTACCCTGAAGCGAATCTGATGACTCTGCAAAAACCGCGTTCTCTCGTGTTCCGTCTTGCTCCGCTGGCGCTGGCCCTGCTGGTCAGTGCCTGTGCTGTCGGCCCGGATTACAAACGGCCTGACGTTGCAATGCCGACGGCGTTTAAAGAAGCCAAAGGCTGGACGGCGGCTGTCCCGAAAGATAACCAGAGTAAAGGCGAATGGTGGTCGGTTTATCAGGATCCGCAGCTTTCTTCCCTGCTGACTCAGGTGCAGATTTCCAACCAGAATGTCGCCCAGTACGCCGCGCAGTACCGCGAAGCGCAGGCGCTGGTGACGCAGGCGCGTTCTGATCTTTACCCGTCCGTGGATGCAACCGCAGGCAGCACGCGCAGCGCCACGTCATCGTCCGTTTCCAACAAACAAACGGCGCAACTCAGTGCCAGCTGGGAGCTGGATTTGTGGGGCAAGCTTCGCCGCACGGCGGAAGAACAGGATGCCAGCGCGCAGGCCAGCAAGGCCGATCTGGCGGACGCGACGCTCAGCGCCCAGTCCGAACTGGCGCAGGATTATTTCCAGCTCCGCGTCATGGACCAGCAAATTGCGCTGTATAAACAAAGCATTGATGCCTATCAGCGTTACCTGACCGTCATTCAAAACCAGTATGCGGGCGGGAATACCTCTCGCGGCACACTGGCACAGGCGCAGACGCAGCTGGAAAGTACCAAAGCCTCCGCGCTGGATCTGCAATGGCAGCGCGCCCAGCTTGAGCATGCTATCGCCGTGCTGATCGGCAAACCACCGGCGCAGTTCAGCCTGGCGGCGAGCAACGTGAAACTGAACCTGCCGCCAATGCCGGACGCATTGCCATCGCAACTGTTGCAGCGCCGCCCTGACGTCGCCGCCGCCGAACGCACCATGGCGTCTTCCAACGCCGCGATTGGCGTCGCAACCGCGGCATACTTCCCGGATCTGACTCTCAGCGCGACCGGCGGATACACCGGATCTGCGCTGCATAACCTGTTCTCACTGCCGAACCGCGTCTGGTCGCTGGGGCCGGAACTCAGCATGACCGTGCTTGATTTCGGTGCCACGCGCGGAAAAGTCGCGCAAGCCGAAGCCGCGTATGACGCCGACGTCGCCAGCTATCGCCAGAGCGTGTTAACCGCGATGCAGGAAGTGGAAGATTATCTGGTGGAACTGCACACGATCGACACCGAACTTGTTGCCCGCCAGAACGCTGCCGACTCTGCCAAAGAATCCGCGCGCGTCACCTACAACCAGTATCAGGCCGGGATGATCGACTATCTCGACGTCGCTACCACTGAAAACACCAGCCTGACCCAGCAGCAAAGCGTCCTTTCGCTGCAAAGCACCCAGATGGTCACCAGCGTCAAGCTGATCGCCGCATTAGGCGGTGGCTGGAACGGGGATGTGGGGAAGTGATTTGAGATGAATGCATCTCTGCAGCAAAGACACATTTTTGTGGCCCTGCTGTAGAGATGCATCGCGAAATGCACCCGCGAAATAATACCCGCTGAGATCAGGCAGGTATCCTTAACCTTCCTTTCTCTACGACAGGGCGTCCCCACCCGGACCCTGTCAATCTCTGCGCTTAACCCTTCTCAAATCTCATCAACTTCAATTTTTGTTTGCTTCCGTTTTGCCTGTCAGGCTATGAGCAACGTCACTATTTAATCAGTTTTTTGCATTTACTCTGAATATAGAAAAGGTGACTAAATATGTTTATTGAAGAGCGTCGGCAGCAGATTCTGGAGTATCTGGATCAATACGAGCGGGTGACGGTCGAGTTCCTGGCCTCCCTGTTTACCGTGACCCGGGAAACCATTCGTAGTGACCTGAATGCCCTGGCGGCTGAAAAATTGGTTCAGCGCTGTCACGGAGGTGCAGTGGTGATTCGCCGGAGTTTGCAGTCGAAACTGATTACCGATACTGGTGATAACTTTGAAGTGTTGCTAAAACGCCTGCAGAGCCAGAAAAGAAAGCAGGCGGGACAGCAAAATAAAGGGAAGAACATGAAAGGTAAGGTCTGCATTCTGGGGTCATTTAACGTCGATATTGTGGCGAAAGTTGAACGCTTTCCAAAAGGCGGAGAATCTTTGTTGGCGTTGGGCAGTACGCTCGGCCCCGGTGGCAAAGGGGCGAATCAGGCCACTGCGGTAAGCCGTGCGGGTGCCAAGGTACATTTTGTTTCCAAAGTGGGTAAGGACCAGTTCAGCCAGTTTGCTTACGACCACCTGACGTCCTCGGAAATTCACTCCTTCACCCTTTATCAGTCGGAAACCGAGCCAACCGGCAACGCCATCATTTATGTCTCGCAGGAAAACGGTGAGAACATGATTGCCATCTATTCGGGTGCCAATAAAACCATCAGTGAAGATGAAGTGGCGGCGATAGCGCCCGAGCTTGAAGATTCGGATGTGTTGCTGGTGCAGCTCGAAAATAATTTCTCTGCCACTTTGAGCGCGATGAAGCTGGCCAAAGCGCTGGGAGTGAAAGTGATCCTCAATCCGGCTCCTTTCTCGATTCATGCGCTTGAGTGTCTTGAATATGTTGATGTGATTACACCCAACGAAACCGAGGCGTCGCAGCTTTCCGGCATCGACGTACAGGATCTGGCCAGCGCAAAAGAGGCGGCACAGCGCATCGTCAGTCAGGGTGCAAAACGGGTAATTATTACCATGGGAGCGCGTGGCGCACTGCTGCTTGACGGTAATCAGTTCCAGCATATTCCGGCCTTCCCGGCACTGAGCGTGGACACTACCGGCGCCGGCGATGCCTTTAACGGGGCGTTGGCTTCAGGGATTGCCAACGGGCAAAGTCTGGTTCAGGCCGCGACCTACGCCTCAGCGTTTGCCTCCCTGGCGGTAGAGCGCGAAGGCGCATCGAATATGCCTGATCACAAGCAGGCGTCAGCGCGTCTTGAGCAGCGATAAAATGCTGCATTCACTGTTTAGTGTGTTGTTGCGGCTGCTACCTTGATTCATGAATGTCGTGGCCACGTAATCGATTACGTCTGATGCCTGCGGGTATTTTAGGAGAAGTGATGAGTAAAAGTATTGAAGGCATTGTGCCTGTGATGTTGACCCCTTTCACTGAAGATAATCAGATTGACTATCCGGGTCTGGCTCGTTTGATCGACTGGTACCTTGAGAAAGGGGTCGATGCGCTGTTTGCCGTCTGTCAGTCGAGCGAGATGCAATTTCTGACTTTGGAGGAGCGCGTTGGGCTGGCGGAATTTGTGGTGAAGCAGGTGGCCGGGCGCGTGCCAGTGATCGCCTCCGGACACATCAGTGACGATATTAACGACCAGATCAGCGAACTGAGCGCGATGGCGAAAACCGGTGCTGATGCGCTGGTGCTGGTGACCAACCATCTTGATCCGAAAAATCAGGGCAGCGAAATCTTCTTTGCGACACTGGACAAGCTGCTGAGCGCGCTGCCGGCATCCCTGCCGCTGGGCTTGTATGAATGCCCGGCCCCGTATCGCCGCCTGCTGACCGATGACGAACTGACCTACTGCGCCAACTCGGGCCGTTTCGTGGTATTGAAAGATGTGAGCTGTGACCTTGAGACCGTGACACGTCGCGTGAAGCTGGTGGCGAACACGCCGTTGAACATCATCAATGCGAATGCGGCAATTGCTTATCCCGCGATGCAGGCGGGTTCTAAAGGTTTCAGCGGCGTATTCACTAACTTCCATCCTGAACTTTATAGCTGGCTGTACCACAAGGCAGCCACCCAGCCTAAGCTCGCCGACGAGCTGGCTATTTTCCTGTCGCTGGGTGCGGTAACTGAAACGCTGGGCTATCCAAAGAACGCCAAAATTTATCATCAGCGTTTAGGGACGTTCGGCAGCGAATTCTGCCGCGTAAATAAAGATAACGTGCTGGAGAAATTCTGGGGGCTGACTGTGTTACTGGATCAGATCCACAGCGGCACCGCGCTGTGGCAGAAAAAAATCGCCGCCGTATAAGGCGCGGTAATCGTCAGTGTGTCATGCGGATGAGGTGTCACCTCATCCGCTGAATAATGGCCTGTCAACGCCGTCTGGCCGGTTATTTATTTTAAAAGCAGAGATGTTCTAACGTTATAAATTCTTACCTGTGATCTGACCCTCAATATAAAGATAAATACAAAAGGATCCCTCAACATGATCGTATGTTGCCTGCGAGATTGGGAACGTGAAAAATTAGCGTTCCATCCGATTATTAATAAGGGTATTAAGTATATTACTCAAACCGATTTTTCAACGTTAACACCAGGGAAATTCGACATTATTCCGGGCAAGATGTTTTGCCTTCTTCAGGAAATGAATACGGCTCCTGCTAATGAAATGCAAGCTGAGTCACATTTTAAGTTCGTGGATATTCAATTTCTCCTGCAAGGGGAGGAAACCCTCGGCGTGGCGCGCGGTGCGGCGGGACATGAGGTGGTAGAAGACCGGGCAGATGAGCATGATATTGTATTTTATCAGGACACCCGGAATGAATCATTCATTCATCTGGAACCTGGCATGTTTGCTGTTTTCTTTCCGCAAGATTTACATCGCCCTTGCTGTCATTCTCAAAGAGAGTCATTTATTCGTAAGGCTGTGATTAAAATTCACCTGAGCCTGTTCGATGATGCCTTATTTATGAATAACCGATAGTGGATAATTAAAATTATGAAAGATGCGACATCTTCCCTCAATGTACCAATGGTAAAAAGTGCCTCTCCGGTTGTTTCCCGTTTACGCTGGGGTATTATTTTTATTTTGTTAATGGCTGCGGTGATTAATTATCTCGACCGCGCGAATTTAAGTATAGCCAACACCACCATTGCTAAAGAGTTTGGTTTCAGCCAGACGGAAATGGGCCTGCTGCTGTCGGCATTTCTGTGGCCTTATGCACTGGCCAATCTGCCAGCCGGCTGGTTGGTTGACCGTTTTGGCCCTAAAAAAATGTTCGCGTGGGGCGTGGGCCTTTGGTCAACCTTCACGGTCATGGCCGGTTTCATTAATGGTTATTCAATGTTCTATGCACTGCGCGTGCTGCTGGGCATCTCTGAATCGCCGTTCTTTACGTCCGGCATCAAGATTACTCATCGCTGGTTCTCCGACAAAGAGCGCGCATTGCCAACCTCAATCATCAATACCGGCTCGCAGATTGCCAATGCCATTGCTCCGCCAATTCTGACCGTGCTGCTGCTGACGCTCGGCTGGCGTGGGATGTTTATTGCGATTGGTCTGGCGGGTATTCCGCTGTTGCTGGTGTGGCTTAAGTTCTACCGTAATCCGACCGGGCGTGAAGAGAATGAGATCCATGCTAATTCTCAGCGAGTACAGCAACCGGTGGTCAGCGCTAACGGCAACAACAAAGCGAGCTGGGGTGCGCTGTTCAGGCATAAAACCACCTGGTTCATGGTGATCGGCAACTTCTCTATTATGTTCACCATCTGGGTTTACCTGACCTGGCTGCCGGGCTACCTGGAGAAATCGCTGGGTTTCAGCCTGAAACAGACTGGCTGGCTGGCGGCCATCCCGTTTTTAGCAGGGATTTTGGGTGTGTTGTGCGGCGGGAGTCTTTCTGACCGTCTCATCCGTCGTGGCGTGAAAACCATCACAGCGCGTAAAGTTCCGATCGTGGCCGGTGCTGCGCTGGCAGCCTGTTTTGTTGCGCCGATCCCGTTTGTGCATGACACCACATTAAGTATTGCGTTGTTGTCGATTGGCTACTTCTTCTCGCAGTTACCACAGGGTGTTATCTGGACGCTGGCCTCAGACATTGCGCCGAAAGAGCAGGTAGCCTCGATGGGCGCTATTCAGAACTTCGGGGGCTTCCTGGGTGCGGCCTGTGCGCCAATTGTGACCGGAATTATCCTGGATGCCACCGGGCAGTTCACTAATGTATTCTTCCTCGGTGCCGGTTTGCTGATGCTGGGCGCGCTAAGTTACGGGTTGTTTGTGAAGAAGCCGATTTTGGTGACGATGTCGACGTCCTGATATTTGCGGGCAGCAAAAATCAGGGTTGAAAGATGTGTTCTGTCTAAACGGGGCCTGGTTTATCCCAGCCCCGCATTCACCTGTTTCCCTTCGCGCCCGGGAATGTGCGCGGCTTCGTAAGATCCCTGATGGTTACCGCGTAAACCGGTGAGCGAAGGCGGGTAATACAAAGACTGTGCAGCGCTTTGCGATGAAGCCCGCAGCGCCTCGAACGGCATCATACCGGCAGTGCCGTAATCACCATACCGTTTAAAAAATCACGACGAGTGATACCCGTACTCTTTCCTCAAAATTACACCATCAACCCGCACGGAAGCCGTGTAGCAAAAACATATTTATATGTCTTTGCTGCGGAGATTGAATTTTGATTATGGGAGTCAAGGTCGCAGATGGTTTGTTATCTCGTACACAGGGGCCACTCATCAGTAACAAATTTCTGAAAATTCCATTTTTAAAGGTTCGCCAACGGCTTGTGTAAATATACAGGCATAACGTATAGCCTCAATTTTTTAAAAAGGGATTAATCAAAAATGGCAATTCCTGCCTATTTGTGGCTTAAAGACGATGGTGGTGCACCAATTAAGGGTTCAGTTGATGTAAAAGACCGTGAAGGGAGTATCGAGGTTAATGGTTTAGCTCATGCCCTTGAAATCCCAACTGACTCCAATACAGGGAAAATTACCGGAACCAGAATTCATCATCCTTTCGTATTTGATAAAGAAATAGATTCATCGAGCCCCTATCTTTATAAAGCTGTTACTTCGGGGAAAACGTTTAAATCCGCTGAGATAAAATGGTATCGAATTAACGATGCCGGGCAGGAAGTCGAGTATTTTAATACGAAGCTGGAGAATGTAAAACTGGTGTCATTATCGGCAATGATGTATGACGTAAAAAACCCTAATTTTGAAAAACAGGGACACATCGAATGTGTGGAACTGCGTTACGAAAAAATAACCTGGACTTACGCTGACGGTAACATCATCCATTCAGACTCATGGAATGAACGAGCAATTGCATAAGGAGGATTTATGACCTGGACATATAAGCAAAGCACCGGTGAATTATTTCATGATGGAGTATTCATCGAACGGGGTTATTCAGGCGTCCTGACAAATAAAAATAACCCAGATCGTCAGCATGTTAAAGGAATGGGACCACTTCCCCAGGGGACATATCGGGTGGGAATTGCAACCAGTTCAAAGGGGCCACTTACGATTGAACTGCATCAAACCTCGGGTGAATCCTATGGCAGGAGCTTATTTCGCGTACACGGTGAGAGAAGAAATGGCCCGGCCGGGTTTGCTTCAGCAGGTTGTATCATTATGAGCAACCCTACCCGGCGTCTGATAAGAGGAACCTCAGAAACATTAGAGGTAGTGAGATGAAAATTCTTCCCTTACTTTTTCTCGCTCCATTAATGGTATTTGCTTCAACTACACCTAAGGATATAAGGATAAGTGTTCAAAAATATGGGAGCAACAGTTTTGCATCCAAAATAACAGCAGAAGACTGGTCTGAGACGATTAAAAAAATCTCCACGGGTGACAATGAATGGCTATTGTTAGTCCCGGATTTAGCGCCTGTAGTAAATCTACAACAATCCAATCAACTTTCTGGTGCTCTCTATTACGCCCTGGATGCTAACGCAAAAGAAACGCTCAAAGTGATGTCAATTCTCGATAAGCATCATTACCAGCACCAGCAAGGAACCGATATAGCCTGTGTTCCGCCGTTTGACAAAATAACGAATGGCGAGATGGAAATATATAATCGCATCCGCCTTTCTTTACTGGATACAGGACCTCAGGCCGCGACGTGCCTTTGGATAATGGAAGGTTGGGTCGAAGAGATCAAAGCAAGCAAGGCTCGAAAATCCACATGACGCACAGAACCGTCTGGGGCACTGGGGTCTATTCAACAATGTTGAAATGCTGGGAAAACTCAGGGCTGGAAATACTTTCCTTTCAAACAAAAACGCCGACTTCCGTCGGCGTTTCTTATCAAATCAAAATGTTTACTCCTTCCAGCCGCCGCCCAGCGCTTTATACAAACTGATGTCCTGATTCAGTTGGGCGAGCTGTGTGGTGATCAGCGTTTGCTGGGCGGAATACAGCGAACGTTGCGCGACCAGTACGCTCAGGTAGTTGTCGATACCGCCTTTGAAACGCATCTGCGAGAGATCGTAGTTGCGCTGGTTGGCGTCGGCGTCCTGTGTGCGGGCCAGCAGTTCGTCTTTGTAGGTCGCCTGACCGGCTAAGCCGTCGGACACTTCTTTGAACGCCGTCTGAATCGCTTTCTCATAGTTAGCGATGTCGATTTTCTTGGTGTCTTTGGCGATGTCGAGGTTCGCCTGATTCACGCCGCCGTCAAATATTGGGATATTGATCGATGGCATGAATGACCACGCACCGGTGCCGCCGTCGAAAAGCTTACTCAGGCTGCCGCTTTCAGAACCGGCTGTGCCAGTCAGCGTGATGCTTGGGAAGAACGCCGCGCGGGCGGCGCCGATGTTGGCGTTGGCTGCTTTCAGCGTGTGTTCCGCCGCAATAATATCCGGGCGACGGGTCAGCAGGTCAGACGGTAAACCGGCAGGCGTCTGCGGGAATTTCCAGTTCTGTTGCAGCGTGGCATTGGCCAGCAGGTTTTGCGGGATCGTCGTGCCGACTAACAATGTCAGCGCGTTGACATCCTGACGGACCTGACGCGTGTACTGCGCGATATCGGCCTGCGCCGCCCGCACGGTGGTTTCCGCCTGCACCAGATCCTGCGACGTACTGATGCCGGAATCGTAGCTGCGTTTGGTCAGTTCGTAGGATTTATTCTGGCTGTTGGCGGTGTTGATCGCCAGCTTCAGCAGATCGTTATCCGCCGCCAGGCTCAGATAGCCGGAAGCCACTTCGGAGACCAGTGAGATTTGCGTAGCGCGCTGCGTGGCTTCGGTGGCGAGGAAGGTTTCCAGCCCCTGATCGCGCAGGCTGCGCACGCGGCCAAACAGATCCACTTCATAAGATGTCACGCCAAGATTGGCGCTGTATTGCTGATAGGTCACCGGCCCCGAGCTTTGCGTTGAATACAATCCGCCCGGCAGATGCTGATTGGTTTCACCGGCGCTGGCGTTAAGCGTTGGCAGAAGTGCTGCGCGGTCAATCTGGAAGGCGGCGCGTGCAGTATCGACGTTTAACGCCGCGACACGAAGGTCGCGGTTGTTAGCAAGGGACAGGGTAATCAGCTGGTTCATGGCCGGTTCATTGAAGAACGCCTTCCAGCCGATATCCTGCGCGGCGCTGGTTTTAGCGCCGTCTCCGGCGCTCCAGTTGCTGGCAACCGGCAAAGCCGGGCGCTGGTAGTGTGGCTCCATGGTGCAGCCAGCCAGCAAAGTGAGTGAAAACGCGCCGATAAGCGACAGCGCGAAATGCGGTTTATTCATGGTGTGTTGCCTCAGACGCAGGAAGCGCCTTTTCTTGTTGTTTCGATTTGCGGGTGAACAGATTCACAATCGTCACGTAGAACATCGGAACGAAGAAGATCGCCAGGAAGGTCGCCGTGATCATCCCGCCCACCACCGCAGTACCAATGGAGTGCTGGCTGCCCGCCCCGGCACCGCTGGAAATTGTCAGCGGGAACACGCCGAGGATAAAGGCCATCGAGGTCATGATGATCGGCCGGATACGCAGCTTGGCAGCTTCGACGGCGGCATCAATAATCGACATTCCCTCTTTCTCGTGCAGCTCTTTGGCGAATTCGACAATCAATATGGCGTTCTTCGCCGCCAGCCCGACGGTGGTTAACAGGCCGACCTGGAAGAAGACGTCGTTGGATAATCCGCGCAGCAGCACCGCCCCGATTGTCCCGAGGATCCCGAGCGGGATCACCAGCAGAACTGAGAACGGAATCGACCAGCTTTCATACAATGCGGCCAGACACAGGAACACCACGATGATCGACAGGGTGTACAGCGCAGGCGTCTGCGAACCGGAGAGTTTTTCTTCATAGCTCAGGCCATGCCACGCCACTTTGTAGCCCGGTGGCAGTTTGGCCGCGATTTCTGCGACGGCATCGTTGGCATCCCCCGAGCTGTAGCCCGGCGCCGGTGAACCCATCAGTTCGACGGAAGATACCCCGTTGAAACGCTCGTAGCGCGGTGAGCCGTAAACCCACTTGCCGCTGCCGAAGGCGCTCCACGGCACCATATCGCCGCTGGTATTACGGAAATACCAGTTGTTCAGATCTTCCGGTGTCACGCGGGACGCCGCCTTGCCCTGGATGTAAACGCGCTTCACGCGGTTGTTGTACATGAACTGGTTCACGTAAGCCGAACCCCAAGCCGCCGACAGCGTATTGTTGATGTCGTCGAGGCTCAGGCCCAGCGCCTGCGCGCGTTCGTCGTCAATTTCCAGCTGGTATTGCGGTTCGTCTTCCATCCCGTTCGGGCGAACGGCGGTCAGGCGTTTATCCTGCGACGCCATTTGCAGGAACTGGTTACGCGCGGCCATCAGGGCTTCATGCCCTTTACCGTTGGTGTCCTGAAGGAAGAAGTCAAAGCCGGTGGCATTACCCAGTTCCAGTACGGCAGGCGGGACGAAAGCAAATACGCGGGCATCTTTAATGGTGGCGAAATGTGCCATCGCACGGCCAGCCAGCGCCTGTACTTTCTGCGCGGCATCCGGGCGTTTGGCCCAGGTTTTCAGCTGTACAAAAGCGAGGCCCACGTTCTGACCACGGCCTGCGAAGCTGAATCCGTTGGCGGTAAACACGGAGGATACCGCGCCGCTTTCTTTATCCATCAGATATTCACGTACGCTATCCAGCACTTGCTGAGTACGCTCCGCCGAAGCATTTGCCGGTAACGTCGCCTGAACTATCATGATGCCCTGGTCTTCATCCGGCAGGAACGTCGTCGGTACGCGGGTGAACATGAAGCCGGTCGCGACCACAATCAGCAGATAAATCACCATAAACAGCCGGCGGCGTGTAATCACGGTGCCGACGGCGCTGGTGTAGCGCATCGCCCCTTTGTCAAAGGTACGGTTAAACCAGCCGGAGAAGCCTTTTTGCGATTTCTCCTCGTCATTGTGTTTGATGATAGTGGCACACAGCGCCGGGGTGAAAATCAGTGCCATCAGAACGGAAAGTGCCATCGCAGAAACGATGGTGATCGAGAACTGACGATAGATAATGCCGGTTGAGCCGCCGAAGAACGCCATCGGTACTAATACCGCAGACAGCACCAGCGCGATCCCAAACAGCGCGCCCTGGATTTGTTTCATCGATTTAATCGTGGCTTCTTTCGGTGATAACTTTTCTTCCGTCATCACACGCTCGACGTTTTCTACCACCACGATGGCGTCATCCACCAGCAGGCCTATCGCCAGTACCATCCCGAACATGGTCAGGGTGTTAATGGAATACCCCGCCGCCGCCAGGATCCCGAAAGTCCCGAGCAGAACGACCGGCACCACCAGTGTGGTCACCAGCGTTGCGCGCAGGTTTTGCAGGAACAGCAGCATGACGCAGAACACCAGCACAATGGCTTCGATCAGCGTTTTGACCACTTCTTCAATGGAGGCGCTGACCACCGGCGCGGTCTGATAAGGGAACTCGACTTTTACGCCCGCAGGCAGGGAGGATTCCAGCCCGGCAACTGTTTCTCTCACCGCTCTGTCGGTATCAAGCACGTTCGCGCCGCTCGCCAGACGCAGGGCGATGGCGGTAGAAGGCCTGCCGTTAAAGGTGGAGGAGATGGAGTAACTTTCCGGCCCCAGATCCACATTGGCGACATCGCTCAGGCGCACCTGGGAGCCGTCCGCATTCACTTTCAGCAGAACGTTTTTGAACTGGTTAACGCTGTCGAAACGGGTTTTGCCAATAATGGTCGCGCTGACTTTGCTGTCTTTAACCGTCGGTAATCCGCCGAGAGAACCGGAAGAAACCTGTACGTTTTGTGCTTCAATAGCTGCGCTGACATCACTTGGGATGAGCTGATACTTATAGAGTTTTGCCGGGTCTAACCAGATACGCATTGCGTATTCTGAGCCGAGCACCAGGAAGTCGCCGACGCCTTTGGTACGCACGATCGGGTCTTCGAGTTTGGTGACCAGCAGGTTACTCAGGTCCGAGTTACTCATTTTGCCATCGGTCGAAATCAGGCTGACCAGCAGCATGAAGTTGGCCTGATATTTGGCAATACGGATACCCTGATTGACCACTTCGGTGGGCAGTTGCGATTCGGCCAGAGACACTTTGTTCTGTACCTGAACCTGCGCGATATCCGGGTTAGTCCCCTGATCGAAGGTGGCGATAATGGTGGCACTGCCGTCGCTGTTACTTTGTGATTCGATGTAACGCAGGTTATCCAGCCCGTTAAGTTGCTGTTCGATAACCTGGACGACGGTGTTCTGCGCGGTTTCCGCTGACGCACCCGGATAGGTGACGCTGACGGAAATCGCCGGTGGCGCAATATTCGGATACTGGTTGATCGGCAATTTCATGATCGACAGCGCACCGGCAATCATGATGACGATAGCGACCACCCAGGCGAATATCGGGCGATTAATAAAGAAAGTAGACATTCAGCTCACCTATTGCGCGGAAGGATCGGTCATCGCGAGATTAGCCTGTTCGGCAGGGGCACTGGTTTTGCGCTCGGTGGCATTCACTTTTGCTCCAGGCCTGACGTTCTGCAATCCGTCGGTGATCACCTTGTCGCCGTCGTTAAGGCCCTGATTTGCCAGCCAGAAGCCTTTCATCATCTGACCGGTGGTGATGGAACGCTGCTCGACGGTGTTATCGGCTTTCACCACGTAAACGTACGGCGCGCCTTTCACGTCATGCATGATCGCTTCCTGCGGTACCAGGATCCCCTTGTCATCCACACCCTGTTGCAGCTCGGCGTGAACAAACATACCCGGCAATAATTCGTCATGCGGATTTGGGAACGAGGCGCGCAGGGTCACGGAACCGGTACTTTGCGACACGGTGACTTCTGAGAATTCCAGTTTGCCCGGCAGGGCATATTTGCTGCCATCTTCCAGCGTCAGATTGGCCTGCGCGGCGTTTTCGCCGGCGGACTGCAATTTTCCGGAAGCCAGCGCGCGACGCAGTTTGAGCAAATCCTGTGAGGATTCGTTGACGTCAACGTAGATAGGATTGAGCTGGTCGATCGTGGTCAGATATGCCGTCTGGCCGCTGGTGACCAGCGCACCTTCGGTGTACAGCGAGCGGCCAATGTGCCCGGAAATCGGGGCGTACACTTTGGTGTATTGCAGGTTTACGCGGGCTGTTTCAACATCGGCGGCAGCTTCACGTTCGGCGGCGACGGCATCGTCGTATTGCTGACGGCTGACGGCTTGCGCGTCGACCAGCGGTTTATAGCGACGTGCAGTGGCATCGGCACTTTTCCAGGTTGCCATCGCGCGATCGTATGCCGCCTGATAAGTAGACGGATCAATCTGATAAAGCTGCTGACCCGCTTTGACCTCGCTGCCTTCCACAAAAAGACGTTTCAGGATCACACCATTCACCTGCGGACGAACTTCTGCGCTGCGTACTGCAGTGGTGCGTCCTGGCAGGCTGGTGGTCAGGGTAACGGGCTGGCTGTGTAATGTAACGACATCCACTGCAGGCGTCGCGGCTGCCGGAGAGGCAGAACTGGCGGAACCATCACATGCGGAAAGCAGTACAACTGTACTGACAGAAAGAAACTTCAGGCGCATAGAATTCACTCTTTGTGGGGAATTGAGAATAACCGTTCTCAACAAGTTCTCCACTATACGAGAGCGCCAGAGTTCGCTGTGTAAGGATATGGTTATGACCCATGTTTCGATGTTTCTAATTATGAGGAAAATGTTGCACAATAACCCCTTGTAAATAAGGGGGTTTAGTCTTTTCGTGCAGTCGTAAATGGGTGCAATATTGTTACTTAGCAAACTAACAAATAAGCCATAAGAATAATTATTAGTGGAATATTCTAAAAGTGAATGAAATGTTAGGTGTCTGATAAGTGTGATCCAGATCAAACAAATTTATACATTTTAACCCGGCACTTACCAGAAAAGGCTGAGGGATCCCAGAAGTTACCGTTACCTTATGGCCCGAGAGCGAGCAGTTCTCACATTTGCTTGTTGCCAGCCGTACTGAACGACGGCCAGTTGCAACCCCCATGCCCACAGTCCGATGTGGGCTTTTTTTTGCCTTTAGCACCGCTTTATTTCTCCTTCTTGCAGCGTCACTTCACATTCTCTGAAGAATTCAATTTTGAACAGACCCGGCCGCTTTCATTGCATCTTGGGTTATTGCATTATAAGTATAACGTTATAGTAGAACGTTATACTTAACTTAACTGTTTAAATAATAAGGATATTAGGATGAGTGTGTTTTCTGGCTTTATTAAGTCATTATCAAAGTTATCCATGATAGGAAGGGCGCTTATGTTGCCCATTTCACTGCTTCCTGCGGCGGGTTTGTTACTGGCCTTTGGCGACCGTTTTCATTTGCCCTTGATGATGAATGCGGGGGGCGTAATTTTTGATAATTTGCCACTGCTATTTGCAATTGGCTCTGCAGTAGGATTGGCTTCGGAATCGGGCATTGCGGCGTTATCCGCAGCGGTATCGGTTTTAACCATTAATGTCACCATGGGAACCTTACTGCATATCACGCCGGAAATGGCTGCCGCAGGCGGGAAATATGCGATGGTTTTGGGGATACCGACTTTACAAATGGGGGTATTCGGAGGGTTGATTTCAGGGATCCTTGCCGCCTGGTGTTACAACAAATTCAATACATTACAGTTACCTGAATTTCTTGGGTTTTTCTCAGGAAAGCGTTTTGTGGCTATTGCCACGGCTTTCTTGTCTTTTCTGCTGGGAATGGCTTTACCCTGGGTTTGGTCTTACATCCAGGCGGGCATTGACGGGCTTTCTGTGGTGGTCAATGGAGATAATCAGGTGCTATCAACCTTCATTTTCGGCACGGTTGAGCGCGCGTTGATCCCGCTAGGTTTACACCATATCTGGTACCCCTCTTTCTGGTATTCGTTTGGCGAATACACTACAAAAGCGGGCCAGGTCATTCATGGCGATCAGACAATTTGGTTCAAAATGCTCGAGGAGGGTGTTAAATCTTTTAGCAGCGGTAGCTATCAGAATGCAGGGAAATTTATGCAGGGAGAGTTTCCCCTGATGCTTTTTGCTTTACCTGCGGCGTGCCTGGCGATGTACCACGAAGCGAATACCAAAAATAAGAAAATTGCTTTCGGTATTCTGTTTTCAGCCGCCCTGACGTGTTTTCTGACGGGAATTACGGAACCTGTTGAATTTACATTTATTTTTGTTGCACCTATCTTGTATATTTTCAATGCTTTCATGGCCGGAATTTCCTATATGTGTATGTATCTGCTCAATGCGCATATTGCTAAGTCCTTCTCTGCAGGCTTAATCGACTATATTTCTTTTGGCATTTTGCCATCCCTCAATGATTACCAGACTAACTTCCTCAGCGCAGTGTTCGTGGGGATCCCGATGGCGATAATTTACTATTTCACTTTCCGCTTTGTTATCCGACGTTTTGACATTAAAACACCGGGCCGCGCAGATGCGATGGTGAATTGTGATGATAAAACTGATGCGGAAATTTCTTATGAAATTATAAGCTTACTGGGTGGTCAGGAAAATATTCTCTCCATAAGTTCTTGCATAACACGCTTGCGGCTGGAGATTGCAAAGAGTGAATTAGTCAATAAAGATGGCCTGAATCAGGTCGGGGCCAGGGGGGTAGTATTTGTAGGAGATAAAGGTATACAGGTGATTTTTGGTGCAAGGGCACAATTTATTGCTCAGACAATGTCTGATATCACCGCGAAGCCATAAAGCTTTACGGGGCGTCTCTGCTGTCCCGACGATTCTTTCCGATGCATCATGCCTGTGGCCTCCAGGATCCTGAAATTCCTGGGCATTCCTTTATGCAAATATGATAATAATGACTTGGATCCTCAGGGAGGCCGCATGCCATCGATTGAGAAGAACATAAGTAGCAAGAGGAAGAATGAAAAAAGTAAACATCACCGATGTAGCGAAATTTGCGGGAGTCTCCGTCTCCACTGTTTCTCTGGTTTTGCGGCAGAAAGGGAAGATTTCTGAAGCGACTATCGAAAAAATTCGCTCGGCTATCGATACTCTGGGGTATGTCCATAACGTAGCGGCAGCCAACCTTCGTTCTAATACCTCAAATCTTATCGGGCTCATTGTCAGCGACCTCAATGATACCTTCTCCATTAAAGTCATGGCGAGCGTTGTCCGGAAACTTGAGTCATTGGGTTATATGGTATTTTTGGGACAGCCTGAGGATGATAAAGAGCAACTCCAAAAGTGTCTAAAATCATTTATTCAGCAGGGCGTCGCTGGGGTTATCTATTTTTCCGTAGATCATTACTCTTACGGAATTCCTGGGCCAATAACTGAAAGCCATTTACCTGTTGTGATTGTTTCAAAATCAGAAATACAGGGTTCTTATGATGTCGTTCAAAGTAATAACCGTGAAGCGGGAAATAGCTTAGTTCGTTATCTTATCGATCGCGGGCATCGCAATATTGCTTATGTCGGTGGTGATGAAAATTGTTTGATCCGCGCAGAGAGGTTACAAGGCTATCAGACTGTTTTGCAGCAATATGGTTTACCGTTTCGTGATGCCTGGGTGTTGCCTTGTGAAGATACCACTTATGCCGCCAATGCTGCAGTTAGCAGTTTGCTCAAGAAATATAATAATATTACAGCCATTTTGTGCCATTCTCCTTCAACAATTATTGGCTGTATTAATGGTGCTTACCAGGTCGGACGAACTATAGGGAAAGATATTTTCCTGACACAGCAGATTTCTATTGCTGGTTTTGAAGATATGGCTTACATCAATCTTACCTCTCCCTCTTTAACTTATGTCTCTTCCTCCAGTGAGGATACGGGTACAGAAGCTGCTTTATTAATAATGAAAAAAATAAAGGACTCACAACAAGAGACTCAGAGGGTACTCATTTCCAGTCAGCTTGTTATTCGTGAATCGGCCTGATGTTATTTTATTACGATAGTACGGGTCGAGATATTATTGAATCACAAATAAAAAAATACCAGTCTCAATGCGAGACTGGTATATCTGACAAAACGTCAAATTAATAACTGAAGATGTTTTTTATAATTTACAAGGTAAAAACATAATTGTTGTATGAGTTTATCTTTACTGATTATTAAACCGCTGATGACAAGGCGCAATAATCTTCAGTGCAGGTGGTGTCTTTCAGTATGGATTTGTATTTTGACTTGTCTAATGTGTAAATATAGAATTCTCTCTGATTATTCAGGTTGTCCTCGTAATCCTGAGTCCATTGTGTCCGGTAGTGCGCGTCGAAAATATCATGCATCTTGGTGTTTTTATATTCCCCTGGCTCACATTCGAATTGATATGAAAATAACCCATTAGCCGTACGGGCATTGAGTTTATCAAACTCTACAAAACGATCCTGAGGATTGGCTGAAGTATACGGCTCATCTTCAACAAAGATGATTTGAGCTTTCGCATTATCACCTGCCAGGAAGGCAGCATGAAGAATTGCTTCCCTGACGTTGAAATGATCGACATGGCTGCCATTAGCAATCAGGCAAAGAATAACCGTATTCTCTTGCATCATCATCCACGTATATTGGCTGATAAGGCGGTTGTACATATCGATCTCTTGCGGTCGAAACGTTGAGAAATCCCCCGCAGAGCCGCCACCCGCCGTTAACGCGCCAGTGTAACCGCGAAGAGGTGCATCCCACTCGCCCAAAATGCCCTGCATCCATTGATAACTGTCGCTGAACAGGTCATTACAGCCCAACGTATCTTCTTCTATACGTGCCTGGGTCACGCGCTGGATTTGTTCCTCAGATAACAGGCCTTCCTGATAGTTAGCAAAGAAGTTTGTGCGACTGCAGGCGACAAAAGAACGTGCCACCGTCGTTAATACCCCCAGTGCTTTTGCTTTAATAATAAAGCTGCCACACCCAAGGATGGTGTCATCATGATGGGGAACGGCGAGGATCAGGTTATCACCGGCTTTCATTGGAAAGTTTTCTGCTGTGCCTTTAATTACGTTATTCATATTTAGTCCTTTAATAGTGAATTTTTTGGCGTTATATTTGCCAGTTTTTTTGTAAAGATGTATTGGTTACCAGATGCAAGTCAATTATGCATCCGAGAATAAAATCATTTCTTTGTACAACTATGAGTATTCATGTTTACATTATGGATATTTTCTCCTTGATAGTTCAAAGTGTGTACCATCGTTTAAATCATCCCATTTTCCTCCCCACTCTATTTCAATTGATAGCGTTTTTGATAATTCAATGATTATGTCGGCTATTGCCTGATAATACTTGAACTCCCAAGATATCGTATTGTTCGGTAGAGCGAAAATATCAACAGCATGACCGGTAATATGTCGGCTATTATTGGTCAAAGATTTTCCTTTCGCGACCAGTTCAAGTTGCCTTTTTTTACTTCTGAGGCCTTCAGAAATCCCAAAATCGACAGTAGATAAAATTAATGCTTGCCTCATGATTTTGCATAAATCAGGATGCACTCCTTCAAGATTATCTTCTGAGCTCTTACTGAATTTATAATGTTCCATGTTTGATTTCTGTTAACCTCCTCCAGTAATAATCTAAAGCGGCAACCCCCATAGCACCCGATATGCCACATATAGCCAGAGTTGTATGAAACCCGGAACCCATGCTTTCCGATACAAGGCCGGCTAATACGCCAGTGAATGCCGATATTATAATTTGTGCTATTACTGAGATTAAACTTCGGCATATCTTTCCAGAGCGAACATCTATAATATATCTGACCACACCTCCCCATGATGCAAAGATAAAAATATACAGCCAGTTTATGTAGTTATTATTTGACGGGTCTCTCCATGGCAAAATATACCTCCTTTATAGAACGGTTTATGACAAAAAAATACATCACCCCATTGGTGTTAAATAATGATTTATTATTTTCAAGCAGTGACTGAAGAATAACGACTGCAATAAATGGGTTAGTGATCAATGTCACACTTTTTTAAACTAATAGATTTTAACGATCAATTAACGCGTTGTGGTAAGGTTTTGTGGTTATTAATGGATTATATATTCATATAGATGATGTGTTTAAGTGGTTTGATATTATGAAATAAATGGTTTGATTATTTATTCCGTTTTATTGTGATTAAATATATCTATTTTTCAGTATGTTATAGAGGGGGGAGTGATTGGTTTTAATTATCTCACTATTTAAAGCCGGGGTTCTGCCGCGAACAAATTACGCCTCAACTCATAACGTCCTGATGTTTCTGGCCCCCACCCGTTTTGCATCCGCAAAACTGTGATCCCTTTCATACTCCTGGCCTCTATGTCTATACAACTATACATTCTGTGACTTAACTCAATTAACGGCTTATTTTTAGCCACCCAATTGAGGGATTTCAGATGATTAAACTTGGCAGCAAAATTCACGATCTGGGCAAAGCCCTGATGACGCCTATCTCGGTGATTGCCGCCGCCGGGATCTTCTTAGGGCTGGCGGCCGCGTTACAAAACCCTGCTGTTACCGGTGAAGCCTTTGCCGAAATGAAAACATTACAGCTGGTGATTGGGTTTATCCGTCAGGTATCGGGGGCGTTGTTTGCCAATCTGCCGCTGTTCTTTGCCGTTGCCACCGCGATGGGTCTGGCCAATGCAGAAAAGGCCACGGCGGCCTTTTCCGCAGTGATCGGCTTCGTCGGCTTGCACGTCGGGGTGAATTACAGCCTGCTGGCGCAGGGGATTTCACCGGATACGATTACCGTTGCAAAGCTCACCGCAAAAGGCATGACTGAAACCAACGCCATGATTTACGCCGCCGAATTCACCCACACGCTGGGGATTTTCACCTACAACATGAGTGTGCTGGGCGGTGTGCTGGTCGGGTTGATCACCATGTGGCTGCATAACCGTTTCTATACGATCGTGTTGCCGACGGCGATTGCGTTCTTCGGCGGACGTCGCTTCGTGCCGATCATTACCATCCTGGTGCTGCCGGTTGTGGGCGTCATGATGTCGCTGATCTGGCCGACAATAGCGCAGGGGATCCAGTGGGTTGGCGAACTGATTGGCCGCACGGGGGAAATCGGGACGTTTATTTATGCGACGTCGGAACGCCTGCTGATCCCGACCGGTTTACATCACATCATCAATGAAACCGTGCGCTTTACGCCGATTGGCGGGGTGACGACGGTGGATAATCAGAGCATTGTCGGTGCGCTGAATATCTTTAATGCCGCGCTGGCGAATCCGGGGATGATCCCGGACGCCGTCACGCAGCAGGCCACGCGGTTCCTGGCACAGGGGAAAATTCCGGTCATGATGTTTGGTTTACCGGCCGCCGCGCTGGCGATGTACCACTGCGCGCGGCCTGAGCATAAAGGCCGCGTGAAAGCGCTGATGCTGGCGGGTGGACTGGCGTCATTCACCACCGGGATCACCGAACCGCTCGAGTTCTGCTTTATCTTCGTGTCGCCGGTGCTGTATATCCTGCACGCGGCGCTGACCGGGCTTTCGTTTGTGCTGATGCAAATGTTGCATGTGATGATCGGTAATGTGCAGGGCGGGGCGATTGACTTCCTGATCTTCGGCGTCCTTGGCGGCAGCAAAACGCACTGGTGGTATCCGCTGATCCTCGGGATCATCTATGCGCCTGTTTATTACTTCAGTTTCCGCTGGGTTATTTTGCGGATGCAGGTGAAAACGCCGGGGCGTGAAGATGAAAATGACGCGGAAGAGCGTGCAAAACCGGCGCAGGGAACCGGCGAGAAAACCAAAAATATTATTATCGGGCTGGGCGGTGAGGGGAATATTACTGCCGTTGACTGCTGCTTTACCCGCCTGCGCGTGAAAGTGAAAGATATGGCTCAGGTGCAGGACGGCACGTTAATGAAAACCGGTGCGGCGGGAGTGAAGAAGATTACAGACACTGATGTGCATGTTATCTATGGCCCGCAGGTTGAACAGGTGGCAAATCTGGTGAAGGCGGAATTGTCAGGCATTGCCTGACGGCGGCTAGATTTTGACTTTAGCATGGACGCTGAAGCCGTAGTTTTTCTGGTTGTAGTACACATCTGATACTTCGAACAACGTGCCGTTGGTGAAAGAGACTACGGCATGAGAATGAAGCACCGGCTGGTCGCGTGACAGATTGAGCGCCAGGCGGATCTCGTTGGACGGCAGCTCTGCCGAAATGAGCTTAGTGCTGCCTTCAGGCTGGAAGCCTTTCGAACGTATATAGGCATATTTTGAAGCGGTCATGGCCGCACGGTTGATGTCCGGGAAATTGTCGGTCCGCATCCAGCACTGCTCATAGACGAACGGTTCATCGCCAAGCAGCCGCAGGCGGATCATAAAATAGACTTCAGTACCGGCAGGGATTTCCAGCTCTGCGGCGATTTCCTCACTGGCAGGCATACGGCGAAATTCCAGCACCTGATTTTCGATGCGCTGGTTATTCTCCTGTGCCACTTCACTGGCCGTAAGATGCCGGTCGAGAGGGAGGATGATTTTCTGCTGTTGCGGTGCTTCCACCACAAAAGTCCCGCGCCCACGAAAGCGCACAACACGGCCCTGACGCACCAGATAATCGACGGCTTTCCGGACAGTCATGCGTGAAACGTTGTAGATCTCGCAGAGTGCCGCTTCCGTCGGTAGCGGGTCACCGGGCCTGATTTCGCCCGCGCTGATTTTTTCGGTAAGTTGTTGTTCAATTTGCAGGTAAAGCGGTGTGAACGAATTTTTATCTATCTTCATCAAAGCAAACCTCCGATCTCGTCATCACGTCACTTAAGAATAATTGTATAGTCAGGTATACAAATGAACCAACCAGACTGTTGATTTTGTGTGCGAAGTGAGTTTCAGCACACAAAAAAGAAAGGTTGCTGTCATCAGCAACCTTTCTGCATTTTGAAGCCACTCTGTCGTGGTATCAGGCGTTACTCAGGGGTAAGCATGGTGGAGGTGAATCCGCACGGGCCGTTTTCCTGGTTTTTAAACCGCCAGCAGTGCTGATGGTATTTGGCAACCGAATTGCGGTGCGCCACGCTGATGACGGAGGTACCTGGCAATTCGCTCAGCAGCAGAGCGTATACCTGTTGTTCGGTTTCGTCATCCAGTGCGCTGGTGGCTTCGTCAAGGAACAGCGTATCCGGTTTGATCAACAAGGCGCGGGCAAAGGAAAGACGCTGTTGCTCGCCCGGCGACAGGCGCTGGCTCCAGTTGGCGTAATCATCGAGAATGTCCACTGTGGCCAGATGCGACAGACGGCACTGCTCCAGCACACGCTGCAGCTGTTCATCTGTGTATTCGCGGCTGGCGTCAGGATAACTTAGCGCATCGCGCAGGGTGCCAATCGGGATATAACTGCGCTGCGGCAGGAACAGATAACGCTTACCTTCGGCTAACGCGATATTGCCTGAACCATAAGGCCAGATGCCGGCAATCGCGCGCAGCAATGTTGACTTACCGCAACCCGAAGGGCCGGCAATCAGCACGCGATCGCCCGGTTTCATGGCCGCAGAAATATTGCAAAACAGCGGATTGCCGTTCGGCAGGTTCAGCGTCAGTTTATCCAGTTGCAGGGCATGTTCAGTGCTCTGACCCACGCTGATACCGCGTGGCTGTGCATTTACCTGATCAATCGCTGCATTAAAACCGGCAAGACGGTTAACGGTGGCTTTCCAGCTAGCCAGATCGGTGAACGCATCAATAAACCAGGACAATGACCCCTGAACCTGGCCGAATGCTGAGGCGATTTGCATCAGCGCGCCCATCTGAATCGCGCCGGAGAAATAACGCGGTGAGGCCACCAGAATCGGGAAGATATTGGCAAACTGGCCGTAAAAGTTTGAGGCAATGTTCAGACGACGGGTGACGCGCATAATCGACCACCAGTTCGTTTTGATGGAATCAAATTTACCGGAAAGCTGGTCACGCTCATTTTTTTCGCCGTGATACAGCGCAATCGCATCGCTGTTTTCACGAATGCGGATCAGCCCGAAACGGAAGTTCGCCTCAAACCATTCCTGATTGAAACCGAGTTTTACCAGTGGCTTACCGATCCACCAGATAATGAAAGACCCCAGCGCGGCATACAGCAGTGCGAACCACAGCATATAGCCCGGAATTTCGAAATGATGCCCGCCGAGCACGAAGCTGAGCGGACCGCTGATTGACCAGAGAATAAACACAAATGAGAACAGCGTGACCACGCTTGAGAGCAGGCCGAGCACCAGTGAAAGGGTGCCGCTGGTCAGGGCATTCAGATCAGACGCAATACGCTGATCGGGGTTATCCACCTGATGCTGATACTCCGTGTAATAATAGGCGTGATTGGTCAGCCACTTCTCCATATACTCTTCGGTCATCCAGCGGCGCCAGCTCATTTGCAGGCCCTGCGTCAGATAAACACGGTAAACCGCAATGACAATGAAGAGCAGCGCCAGCCATGTGAATTTGAACAGTTGGGCTTTGAAAACCGGATAGTTTCTGTTTTGCAACGCATCATAAAATACGCGGTTCCATTCGTTTAGCAGCACGCTGATGTAAACGGTAGCCAGTGAGAGAATAACGATAGTGGTCAACATGCCCCAGGCTCGCCACTTTTCTTCTGAGCGCCAGTAAGGCTTAATCAACTGCCAGACAGCGCCCCATTGCGCCGATTTCCCAGGTTTTTTAGTCATAATAGCCATATGTAATCGATATGTTGTGAAGCCAATCATCCCAGAATGAGTGCCTCAGTGCGATAGGGCAATGAGCGACTTGTAAGGATGTTTTTCCAGCACGAAGCTCTGTAGACCATAAAAGTAGAAGGATGTTTGATGAAAGTCGCAGTGAATTTACTGCTGGTGGCAGGATGTTTTGCCAGTGTTCAGGCGTTTGCTCAGATTGATGAACCTGATATTGATGCTGATTGTGTAAAAGCGGGTATCTATGCCGCCGCCGGGAAAGTGGCGTACCAGCAGGGTGATATCACAAAAGCGCGGGATATTTTTCGCAATCAGGTGGCCTGGAGCGAGTTTTGCCATAAACCGCAGGATCAGATAGCCACGGCTTACAACAACATTGCGCTGACCTACATAAAGCAGGGCGATTATCTGAAAGCGAAAGCCTGGCTGATGCTTGCGCCTGCTGACAAAAAATCACAATACAACCTCAGCCAGATTCAGCCCAAACTGGATGCATTGCCAAAGCCTGAAAGCCCTGCGGGCACTTACTGGCTCTATGCGGGTTTTGGCAGTTGGGATCTGCTGGAGGTCAAAGCGGAAGAAGCCCAGTTCAAAATCGATTTCACCGGCCTGTATATGGGAAGAATGTCACTGTACTACGGCCCGAATACGGGCGATTTCTCCGTGGTCACGGCCATTAAGGACAACCACGCGGTGTACCACGAAGCAGATGATGCATCGGCTGGCGGCGGCGAGTGCAGCGTGGATATGAATTTTGATGCTGCAAGCGTTATGTTGCATACCACGGGCGACTGCGGCTTCGGGCAAAATGTGCAGGCCGAAGGGCAGTTTGTCAGGGTGACGCAGTAGGTTGTGGTGAGGATTTTCAGGTAATAAAAAACCCGCGTTATGCGGGTTTTAACGTCATGACCAGCCGGTGCAATCCGCTGGTGTCCACCGTTTGTTCTGCTATCCACAAGCTCCGGTTTGCCTGCAATTTTAGCCAGTACTCTGCTGAGCCTCCCAATACCGCTGCCAGCTTAACCGCCATTTCCGGAGTCACGGCCATTTTCCCTGTCACGATCCGCTGAGCCGTTGAAGGCGCGATGTGCAGGGCACGGGCAAATTCGCGCACGCTGACATTCAGTTCATCCAGCGTCTCGGCAATCAGTTCACCGGGATGGGGGGGATTATGCATGTTCATTAGTGGTAATCCTCGTAATTGACGATGTAAGCATTTCCATCAATAAATTCAAAGGTGATACGCCAGTTGCCCGAAACCGTGACCGCCCATTGCCCATCTCTGGAACCTTGTAAGGCATGCAGTCCGTAGCCGGGACGATCGATATCGCCGATACACTCAGCCGCATGAAGAGTTGCCAGCCGGAGCCGTAATTTTTTCGCATGTTCAGGGTTGATACCCGATGTCGAACCGGACGTAAAAAAACGGTTGAGCCCTTTGTGTTTGAAATCCTTAATCATCCGTTGCATCCTGCGTGTTGCGGCTTACGCAACAGTATAAAGGGTGTTGCGTAAGCCGCAACACCCATTGTCAAAAAAATGAAGAATTTTAAGTGTACGACGCAAGATTTCCGGCGAGTCCTACGCCTGAGTTTCCACCGGATAAGGGCCAAAACGGTTATCTTCCGGTTCGCTTTTGAAGAACATCAGGAGCAGGTTAAAAACGGGGCAGAGGATCCACCAGCCGCTGTAACCGGCATCGTGATTACGGCGAACCATAACTGCCAGACCCGGTAAGAATGCGAATAAAGAGTAAATCGTCGATATAATCCAATCATCGCCAAATAACAGGGCAAACAAAGTTACGCCTATTGAAATAAGGCCATTAAAAAGGGTAAACCACCAGTACTCTCTTTTTTTCGCCCGGCCAGAAAATGTGGAGTAATTTTTTATTGCCTTGATATACCAATTCATAATATTCCTTTATATAAAATGAGGTAGGTAATCCCTGAATGAATAGGATTTTCCTTGTACCTTTTTTGCGGAAGTGAAATGCCGTGCGGAGTCTAATACGGGGAAAGTGAGGCTTCAATTACTGATTAATACTTTGTTATTGTTTAATAAATGATGTTTCGGCTGTTTAGGAAAGGCGGATGACTAACGTAATGATAAATAATAAATAGAGTTCCTCTGTATTTTCTGAAAATAAAAAACGGCGATAAATAATATCGCCGTCAGATTTTATTCATTATTTAAAAAGAGTATTTACTGCGGCCACTTCATTTCGCCTTTCAATACTTTTGCACTCAGCTGTAATGAAGAATCGTCTTTCAGCTGCGGATAATGTTTTTTCATCGCAGCGACCAGTGCGGCGGAATCTTTAGCTTTTGGCAGTTCTTTTTCCAGCGTCAGCAGATAGTTGCGGGTGAATTTCACGGCTTCCAGCGTCTGAGAAGCGCCTGGCAGGAAATGCCCCGGCACCACAACGGACGGTTTCAGCCCGGCGATTTCATCCAGCGCTTCGACCCACTGTTTGCGCGATGTCGTGGTTTGGGTATCGGCAGTCCAGACATGCATGTTGTCGCCATTCACCAGCACACCGCCGGCGACGGCTTTCAGCGACGGGATCCACACGAAAGTGCGTTCCGCATCCACGCCCTGAATCTCAAACTTGTGGCCTTCCAGCTCGAAAGATTTACCCTTCAGCGGTGCCGGAACCACCACGGATTTCGGCGCGTTGTCTTTCAGCTGCGGCCCCCAGAAAGCGATTTTGCCGTCTTTGGTGGCGTTGATTTGATCAACAGTCGCCTGCGTGGCAATAATTTTTGCTTCCGGGAAGGCTGCGTGAATGACATCCAGACCAAAGTAAAAATCCGGATCCGACTGGCTGATGTACACCGTGGTTAGCTTTTTGCCGGTCGCTTTGATCATTTCCACCAGCTTCTGCGCGTCATTGCGCTGGAATTGCGCGTCGATCAGCACTGCCTCTTTTTCACCGGTAATAATTTCCGAAGACACAGGAAATACGCTGCGCTCTCCGGGGTTATAAACGTCCATTTTCAGCGTAGTCGCGGCATGGGCGGAAAGGCTGCTGCCCAGCAGGGCGGCGATCAACGTTAATTTTTTTACGGATAACAGTTTCAGATGCATAACGATCCCTCAGAGGAAATAAATAATCACATTCGGTAAGCATCTACTGTACGTTGCATAATCAGCGGGAAAAACCGGATAATACGCAACTGTTTGTTGCATAAACCGGACGAATCATGGACAGAATTACCGCTGCACAAGTCTTTGTTGCCATCGTGGAACGCGGAAGCATGATCAATGCTGCCGAATCGCTGAATATGTCGCGGGCGATGGTGACGCGTTATTTGTCGGAGATGGAAAAGTGGGCGGGGGCGCGCCTTTTGCATCGCTCCACCCGCAAGCTCAGCCTGACCGATGCCGGTGAAAACACGCTGGCGCGGTGCCGGAAAATGTTATCGGTCGCGGCAGAAATGGGCAGTGTGGCGGATACCGGCGATGAAGCGCTGCGGGGATTGTTGCGCCTGAGCTGTTCGCAGTCATTTGGTCAGGGCGCGGTGGTGCTCGCTGTCAGCGAGTTTTTGCGCCGGCATCCACAGGTGAACATTGATCTTCAGCTCGAAAGCCGGGCGATCAATCTGGTGGAAGACAGGATCGATCTGGCGCTGCGTATTACGAATGATCTGGATCCGAACCTGATCGCCAGGCCGCTGGCGTTGTGTCCTTCGGTCGTCTGCGCGTCTCCGGCTTATCTTGCCGCGCAGGGTACACCGCTGCACCCGCAGGATCTGAGCGTCCATAACTGCCTGACCTATACTTATTTCGGTAAAACCCTGTGGCAGTTTGAGCGGCAGGGGGAAAAAGTGGCAGTACCGGTCAGTGGTAATCTGAGTGCTAATGAATCGCTGGTGCTGCTCACCGGGGCGGCAGAAGGCGCGGGCATTGTGATGCAACCTTGTTATTCGGCCGCGCCGCTGATTGCCTGCGGGCAACTGGTTTCCCTGTTGGATCAATGGCAGGCGCAGGAAATGGGGATTTATGCGATTTATGCATCAAGGCGGCAAATGCCTGCGGCGCTGCGTGCATTGCTCGATTTTTTGGTGGAATGGTTTAAGGGGCATCCGCGATGGCTGTCGCTGAGCGGTGAAAAACACTGATCGGGCGAAAGCCCGTCAGAACACTGGAAACGGTTCCATTCTCCTGTTAAATACTCAGTTTTATAACTCACTGTTATTTGTCGAGTTTTTACTTTACTGCTGATTTTTTGGTCTCGCCGGGCACAGACTGCGTATGGTCAAAAGTGTGATCGCCGTGTTATTTAACTCAGTCTGGCTAAAAGCCGGGACAATTTCTTATAAATAAAACATCTGGAGTTTTTATGCCTGTCGCACTCCTGGCACTGGCGCTCAGCGCATTTGCCATCGGTACCACCGAATTCGTCATTATGGGGCTGCTGCCCAACGTGGCGGGTGATCTGAACGTCAGCATCCCTTCTGCGGGCTGGTTAATCAGCGGGTATGCACTGGGTGTTGCCATCGGCGCGCCGATCATGGCGATACTGACGGCAAAACTGCCACGTAAGAAAACCCTGTTGCTGCTGATGAGCATCTTTATTATCGGCAACGTGATGTGTGCACTTTCATACAGTTACGGGTTCCTGATGCTGGCGCGTGTGATTACAGCGTTGTGCCACGGGGCTTTCTTCGGGATTGGCGCCGTGGTGGCGGCAAGCCTGGTTGCACCGAACCGCCGGGCTTCTGCGGTCGCGCTGATGTTCACTGGCCTGACGCTGGCGAATGTGCTCGGCGTGCCGCTCGGTACTGCACTCGGACAGGCGATGGGCTGGCGTTCGACATTCTGGGTTGTGGCGATTATCGGTGTCGCTTCGCTGTTTGCGCTTTATAAAAAACTGCCCGATAAGAAAGAAGAAGAACCCACGGATCTGCGCAAGGAAATCCGGGCGCTGGGCAGCCTGGGGTTGTGGTTGTCGCTGTCGATCACCATTTTCTTCGCCGCTGCTATGTTCGCGCTGTTCACTTATATTGCACCGATTCTGACGCAAATCACCGGCGTGTCCGAGCATGGTGTCAGCTGGACGCTGTTGCTGATTGGTCTCGGTCTGACCATCGGGAATGTGCTGGGCGGGCGTCTGGCGGACTGGCGTCTGGGTATTTCGCTGACGATGACTTTCCTGCTGATCGCCGTGTTTTCCGTATTATTCAGTTACACCAGCGTGCATCTGGTGGCGGCAGAAATCACCTTATTTATCTGGGCGATGGTGAACTTCGCCGCCGTTCCGGCTTTGCAGGTGAACGTGGTGACTTACGGCAAACATGCGCCGAATCTTGTTTCTACGCTTAACATTGCGGCGTTCAACGTTGGCAATGCGCTGGGTGCATGGGTCGGCGGCGTGGTCATTGCGCGTGGAATGGGTCTCAGCACTGTGCCACTGGCGGCAGGCGGGCTGGGGGCGATCGGCTTTGTATTGTGCGTAATCACCTTCCGCCGTGCAGCGAAAAAAGCGGAGAAAGCCGCCGCATAAATCAGTCTGAAAGTCAGGCAGAAAGGCCACGCGGATGCAGTCTGTAGTGGCCTTTTTTATTGTATGTCAGCGGGCGATTGCCGCTGCCAGGCGGCTGGCAAAGCGTTCTGCCTGCTGATGGCAATGCTCAATAAATGTGGTCACCAGCGCGGAAGCAGGGCGGTGTAGCGGCCTGATCAGGCTGACGGTGAAAGGCACGGCGATGCTAAATTCACGCAGTACGACGCCGTTTTCGCAATAATCCAGCGCCGTCAGCGGATTGACCACTGACACGCCCGCGCCTTCACGCACCATGCTGCACACCGAGGCGGCGCTGTGTGTTTCCATCACCAGCCGCCGGGCAACCTGCTGCTCAGCGAACAGCGTATCCAGCAACTGCCGGTAGCTGTCGGTGGCCGACAAACTGATAAAGTTCAGGCCGCTGAAATCCTGCGGCGTCAGGCGCTTTTTCGCCACCAGCGGATGGCCTGCGGGCAGCACGCAAACTTCGTTGAGCGTCAGCAGCGTCTGGCGTTCAGTACCGGCGGGCGTCTGGGTGTTTTCCGTCAGCCCCAGATCATGACGCTGCGCCGACAGCCACTCTTCCAGCAGCGGCGATTCCTGCGGCACGATGTTAAAACTGACGTCAGGATACTTGTCGAGAAACGGCTTACAGACCGCCGGTAACAGCGACTGGCTGAAAACCGGCAGACAGGCGATCGACAGTTGCGCCTGCTCAAACTGGCGGATCCCTTCCGCTGCGCTGATGATCCGGTCCAGCCCGTAATACGATCGCTGCACTTCTTCAAACAGCCGCAAACCCTGCACCGTCGGGTATAAACGCCCGCGCAGACGCTCAAATAACTGGAGATCCAGCAGCTTTTCACAGCGCGCCAGCTCGCGGCTGATCGTCGGCTGTGAGGTATTGAGCAGCGCGGCGGCTTCGGTCAGGTTGCCGGTGGTCATCACGGCATGAAAGATTTCTATGTGGCGCAGGGAAATGGCAGGCATGGTTTCATCCTGATTCTGGATACAATAATCCATATCATAAATGAATAGACTTGCCTGAAATAGATATTTTATCGCCGGTTCATCTGCCGTCATACTGAACGAAATATGACAGCCTTCACCTGACGGAAAATCTTATGCCACGCGCCCTGAACGATACGTCCACTGCACTTAACGCCGCGAATTTGCTGGCGCTTGTGCAACAATTTGGTTGCCCGGTCTGGGCGTATGACGCTGAAATTATTAAGCAGCGTATCGCGCAGTTGCGTGAATTTGATGTGATCCGCTTTGCGCAAAAAGCCTGCTCGAATATTCACATTTTGCGCCTGATGCGTGAGCAGGGCGTGAAGGTGGATTCGGTGTCGCTGGGCGAAATTGAACGCGCGCTGGTGGCCGGTTTTATTCCGGGGCGCGAAAACAGTGAAATCGTGTTTACCGCTGACGTGCTGGATCAGCCGACGCTGGAACGCGTGACGGCGCTGGATATCCCGGTGAACGCCGGTTCTATTGATATGCTCAGCCAGATTGGTCAGCACAAAGCCGGGCATCCGGTATGGCTGCGTGTGAATCCGGGCTTCGGCCACGGCCACAGCCAGAAAACCAATACCGGCGGTGAGAACAGCAAACACGGGATCTGGCATGCCGATTTGCCACAGGCTCTGGCTGAAATTGCCCGTTACGGCCTGAAACTGGTGGGCATTCATATGCACATTGGTTCCGGCGTGGATTACGGCCATCTTGAACAGGTTTGTGATGCGATGGTGCGCCAGGTGATTGAAACCGGACAAGATATTGAAGCGATTTCAGCGGGTGGCGGTTTGTCGATTCCGTATCATTTTGACGAAGAGTCTATTGATACCGGCCACTATTTTGGTCTGTGGAACCGTGCGCGTGAGCAAATTGCGGCACACCTCGGGCATGAAGTGAAACTGGAAATCGAACCGGGGCGTTTCCTGGTGGCGGAATCCGGCGTGCTGGTGGCGCAAATCCGCGCGGCGAAAAACATGGGCAGCCGCCATTTCGTGTTATGCGACGCCGGGTTTAACGATCTGATGCGTCCGGCGATGTACGGCAGTTATCACCATATTTCACTGTTACCGGCAGACGGCCGCGATCTCAGCGGTCAGCCGCTGACGGAATCCGTGATTGCCGGACCTTTATGTGAATCCGGCGACGTATTTACCCAGCAGGCAGGCGGCGGCGTTGAAACCTTCCCGATGCCACCGGTGCAGATCGGCGATTATCTGGTGTTCCACGATACCGGCGCATACGGCGCATCGATGTCTTCCAACTACAACACCCGTCCGCTGCTGCCGGAAGTGCTGTTAGAGAATGGCGTTCCGCGGTTGATTCGCCGCCGTCAGACGGTAGATGAACTGATTGCCCTGGAGCTATAATTCCCCGTCATCCTCCGAGCTGCCCCTGCGTTGGCTGCCATCGCGAACCCCGGTCACATACTCATGTATGCTCCCGGGGTTCACTCAGTTGCCGCCTTGATGCAACTCGAATGATTTAGGGGACGTTTCTACACCGGATTCACGCCTTCTCAAACATCTCTTTGCGCAGTAACACGATTTCTTCGGCCAGTTCGCGGCAAAGCATGGCGGTCATCAGATGATCCTGCGAATGCACCATAATCAGATTTACCGGTATTTTCCCCACGCCTTCATCCAGCCCGATCAGCTGCGTCTGCACTTTGTGCGCGACGCGCGCCGCATCGTCTGAGGCTTTCAGCATGGCATCGGCCTGCTCCCATTCCTTTTTGCGGGCGTGCTGAATCGCCATCATCGCGTTAGAACGCGCTTCCCCGGCGTTGATCAATAATTCCATTACCGTTTGTTCCAGATCGAATTCCATCGACATCTCCAAAATTGGTATACCAGAAAGGGGTGAATTCATCATATTGGAATTCCAATATTCACATGTGAGAACACTGTCACAGAAATTAATTCGTATTCCGCTATTTTTTGGCATGCCACATTAAGAAAACAATCACCAAAAAGATGGACGGAATTTCTCTCAGAACCGGAATCTGACTTTATATTCGCACTCAACCTTTATCCTCTGATACGTCAAAAGGTCAATGCGAAACAAGCACCTGCAAAGCAAAATACTATATTAATAGAGGTGGTGTCATGTCACTGAAAGACCGTTTTATCGATTCTCTCGGGGGATTCGCGAATACTTTTAATAGCCTCAGATATATCATGGCTATTAAGGCTTCTTTTATCACGTTAATGCCGGTCATTATCGTGGGGGCATTCTCAGTTTTAATTTCAAATATGGTGATGGATCCGAAAAACGGATTAGCCCACTTTGAAATGTTCTCCTGGCTGGCGACGCTCAAACCGATTATGAGCAGTATTAACTACGCCACGCTGAGTTTCCTGACGATTGGCGCGGTATTTTTAATTGGTATTGAACTGGGGAAAATTAACGGTTCGCGTTCGTTATTTCCCGGCCTGCTGGCGGTGATTTGTTTTATTGCCGTCACGCCGACGACCGTCGATATGATGGTCAACGGTCAGATGCAGGAAGTGAAAGACGTGCTGGCGAAACAATTCTCCGACACCAAAAGCCTGTTCCTCGGCATGTTTATTGCCATTCTGTCGGTGGAAATATATTCCCGCCTGGAAAAAGTTAACGGCCTGCGCATTAAAATGCCGGAAAGCGTGCCACCGAACGTTTCTGCATCGTTCTCCGCGCTGATCCCCGCGATCATTACCGTGGTTATCGTCGCCACGTTCGGCTTCGTTTTCCATCGCGTGACCGGCATGTATTTATACGATGCGGTGTATCAGGTGATCCAGCGCCCGCTGGAATCGGTGATGCAAAGCCTGCCGGGCATTCTGTTGCTGATGTTTGTCGCGCAGCTGTTCTGGGTCATCGGTATTCACGGCAATCAGATGATCAAACCCATCCGCGAGCCGCTGCTGCTGGGTGCGATCATGGTGAACATGACGGCGTTCGAGCAGGGACATGAAGTGCCGAACATCATCACCATGCCGTTCTGGGATGTGTACATGAGCATTGGCGGTTCCGGCTGCACCATCGGGCTTTTGCTGGCGGTCATGCTGGGAACGCGCCGTAAAGAAATGCGCGAAATCGCCAAATTATCGATGGGGCCGGGCTTCTTCAACATCAATGAACCGGTGATTTTCGGCATGCCGATCATGCTCAACCCTATTCTGGCGATCCCGTTCATCATCACGCCGCTCATCACCGGCACTATCGGGTATTTCGCGACCAGCCTGGGTTTTGCCGGACGCGCCGTGGTGATGGTGCCGTGGACCACGCCGCCGATCATCAACGCCTGGCTGTCGACCGCCGGTTCGATGGGCGCGGTGATTACCCAGATTGGCTGCATTGTGGTGGCGGTGCTGATTTATCTGCCGTTTGTCAAAGTGGCTTCTCGCCGTGCAGAACAGGCGCAGATTGACGCTATCGCGCAGCAGCAAAAACGCGCTGCAACGGCCTGAATTCGGGACAACGAGGAAAATTATGAGCAAGGTTTCAATCACCATTCCTGACGGATTTATTCTCGGTGCGGCGGCTTCCGCGTGGCAAACCGAAGGCTGGAGTGGGAAAAAGGACGGGCAGGATTCGTATCTGGATCTCTGGTACAAAAACAACCGCCACGTCTGGCACAACGGCTACGGCCCGGCGAAAGCCACCGATTTCATCAACCGCTACAAGGAAGACGTGGCGCTGATGAAGGCCAGCGGGCTGAGCCATTACCGCACCTCGGTCAACTGGTCGCGATTTCTGACTGACTATGAGCTGGGCACCGTCGATGAAGAATATGCAGCGTACATCGGCAATCTGCTCGATGAGATGAAGCGCAACGGCATTGAGCCGATGCTGTGCCTCGAACATTACGAATTACCGGCGTATCTGCTTGAAAAATATGACGGCTGGAGTTCGAAGAAAGTCGTTGAGCTGTTTGTCCTGTATGCGGAAAAAGTGCTTGAGCGCTTCGCCGGAAAGGTCAGCCGCTGGTTCACCTTCAACGAGCCGGTGGTGGTGCAAACCCGCGTGTATCTGGACGCAATCCGCTGGCCATTCGAGCAGAACACCGGTAAATGGATGCAGTGGAATCACCACAAAGTGCTGGCAACCGCCAGAGTCGTCGAGCTGTTTCACCGTAAAGGTTACGGTTCGCACGGCACGATGGGCGTGATTTTAAACCCGGAAGTGACGTACGCCCGTTCAGCGGCGGCTCACGATCAGAAGGCGGCGCATTTATACGATTTATTCTATAACCGCGTATTTTTAGACCCGATGATTAAAGGCGAATACCCGCAGGAATTGCTCGATTTGCTGCAAAAGCACGACGTGCAGTTTAATTATTCAGAGCAGGAACTGGCGGTTATCCGTAATAATACGGTGGACGAAGTGGGCATTAATTTGTATTACCCGCACCGTGTTAAAGCGCCGTCCCGCGAATGGAATAAAGAGACGCCATTCCATCCCGCGTTTTACTACGAACATTTTGAACTGCCGGGCCGACGGATGAATAAATCCCGTGGCTGGGAAATTTACCCGAAAATTGTTTATGACTTTGCAATGCGTATTAAAACGGAATACGGAAATGTTCCGTGGTTTATTGCTGAGAACGGAATGGGCATTGAAAATGAAGGCCAGTTCCGTGATGCCAGCAGCGGGGAAATTCAGGACGATTATCGTATTGAATTTATTGCCGAACATCTTTACTGGACATTAAAGGCGCGGGAAGACGGTGCAAATTGCCAGGGATATATGCTCTGGGCTTTTACCGATAACGTCTCGCCGATGAATGCTTTTAAAAACCGTTACGGGCTGATCGAGATTGATCTTGATAACAACCGTGATCGCCGTCAGAAGAAATCATCTCACTGGTTTAAATCGCTGAGTGAAAGTGGTGTGTTGTCTTTAACACTGGACGATGAAGATAAATAACCCGAGGAAACATTATGAAACGACTCGTTTTAGCTTGTTCGGCAGGGATGTCCACTTCCCTTGTGGTCACCAAAATGGAAAAAGAAGCCGCCGCCCGCGGGCTGGAATTTAAGATCTACGCCATCCCGGAAAATAATCTGCGCGACGAGCTTGAGGCCTACGGACGTGATATTCAGGTTGTGCTGTTAGGGCCGCAGGTGCGGTTCAAACTGGCGGAAAATAAAAAGCTGACGGATGAACACAACATTCCCATCGCCGTGATCGACATGGTGGCGTACGGAACCCTGAACGGCGCCAAAGTGCTGGATCAGGCATTAAGTTTGATACACTGACCCTTCAGCGTATGTCCATTGGCTCTGTTTTTGGAGCCAATTTGTCAGTCTTTGCATCAGGGTGAATGTGTGGATAAAGGTGTGGTTTCGCAGGACAAAAAGCAGTATCAGGAAATCGGGCACGACCTGCGCGAGCAAATCAAGCAGGGGCATTTCGCTGTGGGTTCCCGCCTGCCGCCTGAACGTAATATGGCTGAAACCTACGGCGTCAGCCGGACTATCGTGCGCGAAGCCCTGCTGATGCTGGAACTTGAAGGCACGGTGGATATCCGCCAGGGCTCCGGCGTTTACGTGATCCGCATTCCTTCGCAGGAAGAGGGCGAAGACGAACTGATGTATCAGGGGCAGATTGGCCCGTTTGAAATTTTACAGGCGCGGCAGTTGCTCGAAAGTAACATTGCCGCGTTTGCCGCCAAAATGGCGACCAAGGCGGATATCGAAAATCTGCGCCGTACGCTGGAGCAGGAACAAATCGCGATTGTCGCCAATGACGAAAGTGGCGATAACGACCGGCTTTTTCACCTGCTGATTGCCGGTGCCACGCAGAACCAGATGCTGCTCGATTCCGTCAAAAATATCTGGATGCACCGCGACTCCAGCCCGCTGTGGAAACAGTTACACAGCCACATCGCCACGCGCGGTTACCGGCTGAAATGGCTGGCAGATCATCAGAATATTTTGGCCGCACTGCGCCGCCGCGACGTGATGGGTTCGTATCAGGCCATGTGGCAGCACATGGAAAATGTGAAGAACACGCTGATGGAACTTTCTGACGTCGATGCGCCGGAGTTCGACGGTTATCTGTTTGAGTCTGTACCGATCTTTCAGGGGAAACTGGTCTGAGTATGATGATCGTGAATCTCAGCGAACGCCCGGAATTTCAGGAAACCGTCACGGACTGGCTGTGGAAAGCGTTTGGCAGTGAAAACAGCCGGGCGTTCTTTGAAAGCGTCGTGCAGAGCAGCCTGCGCGGTGCGGATTTGCCACAAACTTTTATCGCGCTCGAGGGCGAAACGCTGGCGGGAACGGTGGGGCTGTGGCGCTGCGATTTGATCAGCCGCCAGGATCTCACGCCGTGGCTGGCGGCACTGTACGTTGATGAAGGTTTCAGATCGCACGGTTTAGGGCAGAAATTGCAGGCTTTCGTGCTGGAACACAGCCGCCGCAGCGGCTTTTCCGAACTCTATCTCTACGCTGAATTTACCGGCTACTACGAACGGTTTGGCTGGAAATACATCGGCGATGCGCTGGATTACCCTGACAAACCCGTCCGCGTTTACCAGCAATTCCTTTAATTCCCCGGAGAACTCACTGAGTGACGACGCACCAGCGTCGGGCTGAACATGTGAGTGGTTTCCGGCAGCGGCTGGCCGTTTGCCAGCGCTAACGCCAGCTGCGCGGCCTGATTTGCCATCGCGACAACCGGATAACGCACCGTGGTCAGACGCGGGCGCAGATAGCGCGAAATCAGCACGTCATCAAACCCGATCAGAGAAATTTCCCCCGGCACATCAATGCTGTTATCGCTTAATACCGAAAGCGCACCCGCGGCCATCGGGTCGTTGTAGCAGGTCACGGCGGTAAAGCTTTTGCCTAATCCCAGTAAGTCCGCCATCGCTTTTTCGCCGCCGATTTCATCGGGTTCGGCGTAGGCAATCAGTTTGTCATCGACAGGAATATTGTGTTCGGTCAGCGCGTCAATGTAGCCCTGAAGACGGTCGCTGGCATCGGAAATACCGTGGTTGGAACACAAAATGGCGATGCGCTGATGCCCGGCCTGAATCAGATGGCGGGTTGCCAGCCAGGAACCGTAGCGGTCATCAAGCGCAATGCAGCGCTCCTCGAAACCGGGCAGCGTGCGGTTGATCAGCACCATGCCGGGAATTTGCTGCATCAGGCTGGTCAGTTCATCTTCCGGCAGCATTTTGGCGTGAACCACCAGCGCCGCACAGCGGTGACGGATCAGCTGTTCGATGGCCTGACGCTCTTTTTCCACATTGTGATAACCGTTACCAATCAGCAGGAAATTACCGGTCGCATACGCCACCTGTTCGACGGCTTTTACCATCGCGCCAAAAAATGGATCGGACACGTCGGCCACAATCAGGCCCAGGGTTTCGGTAGCCTGTTGCGCCAGTGCGCGGGCGTTGGCATTCGGATGATATTGCAGATGCTGCATGGCGTTCTGAACGGCTTCCCGCGAGCTGTCGCTGGCTTTCGGGGAATGATTTATCACGCGTGAAACGGTCGCAACCGATACGCCTGCCAGTTTTGCTACATCCTTAATCGTTGCCATAACACTTCCGTTAATCCGTGAGGGTAATCGTTTACACTGCCCAGTTTTGCGGAAAAGACTGGTGGCTGCAAGGATGTCGATCGCAACTTTTCGATGTAAGACGCATGTAACGGGAAAAGAATGCCGTCTTTAACGGAAATCGCAGCCTGAAAGGGCCGAAATGGGTTTGATTAAGATGATTTGTTCTTTGAACTGAGAACGGCGCGAATGTTATTTTTAATGCTATTCACCCGCGCTGAGAAAAAGAAAAAATGTCGATAAAACGTTACCCGCAACTGGCTCACTGGGGCGCGTATACCGCCGTGGTGGAAGATGGCCGCCTGATCCGCTGCGAGCCTTATTCCGCCGATGCTGACCCTTCGCCTTTACTCGATTCGATTGCGCCGCTGGTGTATTCGGAAAAACGTATCCGTAAACCGGCGGTGCGCCGTTCCTGGCTGCAAAAACGCGAAAACAGCGATCGCTCGCTGCGCGGGCGTGAAGATTTTGTCGAAGTGGACTGGGATCTGGCGCTGGATCTGGTCGCTGAAGAGAACAAACGTGTGCGCGACCGCTATGGTGCATCCGGGATTTTCAACGGCTCTTACGGCTGGTCTTCGGCGGGGCGTTTACACCATGCCCGTTCGCTGGTGCGCCGTTTTTATTTCACCGGCGGCGGCGGTGTGGATCAGCAGGGCAATTACAGCTGGGGCTCGGCGCAGTTTTTCCTGCCGTATGTGATTGGCACATTTACGCCACTTACCGGGCGCGTCACGTCGTGGCCGAGCGTGGTGGAACACGCGGAAATCCTGCTGGCCTTCGGCGGTCTGGCGCTGAAAAACGCACAAGTGGCGTCCGGCGGTGCGGTGGAGCATACGCTGAAACCGGCGCTGGAACAGCTGGCGAAAAAAGGCACGCGGGTGATTAACATCAGCCCGATGCGCGATGACTGCCCGGAATTTGTCAAGGCCGAGTGGATCCCAATCCGCCCGAACACTGACGCGGCGCTGATGATGGCGATTGCCTATGAGATTCAGCGCAAAGACGCACAGGACGATGCGTTTCTGGCCAGCCACTGCGTGGGTTATCCGCAGCTCGCGGCGTATCTGCGCGGTGATACCGACGGCGTGGCGAAAACGCCGGAGTGGGCGAGCCACATTACCGGCGTTCCGGCTGAACGTATTGCGCGGCTGGCCGACGATCTGACGGGCGTCCGCAGCTTTATCACCTGTTCTTATTCCGTGCAGCGCGCCCATCGAGGCGAACAGCCGTACTGGATGATGATCGCCATTTCCGCCATGCTCGGGCAGGTCGGTTTGCCGGGCGGCGGCTTCTCGTTTGGTCACGGTTCGATGAACAGCGTCGGCAATCCGCGTTTTGACACGCCGGGGCCTGCCGTCAGCGCCGGGCCGAATCCTTCCGGGTTGTCGATTCCTGTGGCGCGCATCAGCGACATGTTGCTCAACCCCGGTCAGCCGTACGAATTCCAGGGCGAGACGCTGAATTATCCGGACATTCATCTGGTCCACTGGGCGGGCGGTAATCCGTTCCATCACCATCAGCAGCTTAACCGTCTGGTCGAAGGCTGGCAGAAACCGGACACGGTGATCGTGCAGGACAACGTCTGGACACCGGCAGCGCAGATGGCCGACATCGTGCTGCCTGCGACCACCTCGCTTGAGCGTAATGATATCGGCGGTTCTTCGCGTGACCGTTTCGTGCTGGCGATGCATCAGGCCGTCGCGCCGCAGCATCAGGCGCGTAACGACTTTGATATCTTCGCCGATATTGCCGACCGTCTCGGTTACCGCGAACAGTTTACTCTGGGGCGCAATGAAGATCAGTGGCTGCGCCATATTTACCGTCAGTGCGGTGAAGCGCAGAAGGGCACCGGCGTGGAATGGCCTGACTTTGAGACGTTCTGGGAACGCGGTTTTGTTGAATTGCCGACGCCGGAAAAAGATTACGTGTTCTTTGAAGAATTCCGCAAAAGCCCGCGCGCTAATCCGCTGGGCACGCACAGCGGAAAAATCGAATTGTTCTCCGAAACCATTGCCGGATACGGTTACGAAGATTTCGCACCGCATCCGGAATGGCAGCCGCCGGTGGAGTGGCTGGGCGCAGAAACGGCCAAAGAGTGGCCGCTGCATCTGATTTCCATTCAGCCGAAAGACCGGTTGCACAGCCAGCTCGATCAGTCGCCGCTGGCGCAGTCGAACAAAACGGCCGGGAAAGAAACGCTGTTTATGCACCCTGAAGACGCGGCCAGCCGCCAGCTGAACGACGGCGACCGGGTGAAAGTGCATAACGCGCGCGGCAGCTGTCTGGCCGGGGTTTCGTTCAATGACGGCATAACGCGCGGCGTGGTGCTGATGTCCACCGGTGCCTGGTTTGATCCGGGCTTTGGCGGCAAATGGCAGGAAACAGAGCAGGCGGGAAATCCGAACGTGCTGACGCTGGACATCGGCACGTCGCGTTTAACGCAAGGGCCGAATGCGATGAGTTGCCTGGTGGAAGTCTCACAATCCGCATTAAATGACTAAAATCGGGGCTATTTTCACCACTGGTTACACTTTGCGGAATTATGTTTCGATTGCCTGCTGGCTGAGGTTCGTGCAAACCAGCTAAATTGAACGTCCCAGAGGTATTGATTGGTGAATCATCAACGTGCTCTGCATGTTGATACCGATTAAATTTGCACCAACCTACGCGGATGCGTAGGTTTTTTTTTGCCTCAAACCTGACGACCCCATCAGGCTCTTCCTAAACTCTCATCAGACTGTCGTGATTCTTTCGCCGCTTATAGTATGCTGTTTCCCTAACCTTTTTCTTTCAAGATCAGGGATGACACATAAGGAGATGGCAAACATGTATAACGTTCTTTTCGTCGCATTCCGGTGGTTGTTCCGTATTGCGTTTCGGGTCACCGTCACGCCGGCGAAATCTTCATTTAATTACCCGCGTTTATTGCTTACACCCAATCATGTTTCTTTTATAGACGGCATGCTGCTGGTGCTTTTCCTGCCGGTAAAACCGGTGTTCGCGGTCTATTCCGACATTACCGACAGCTGGTTTATGCGCTGGCTGAAACCTTACGTCGATTTTATGCCACTGGATCCGACCAAGCCGATGGCGATTAAACATCTGATCCGCGAAGTGGAAAAAGGGCGCCCGGTCGTGGTTTTCCCTGAAGGGCGCATCACGGTGACCGGGTCATTAATGAAGATTTATGACGGTGCGGCTTTTGTGGCCGCGAAGTCTCAGGCCACGGTGATCCCGGTGCGCATTGATGGCGCGGAATACACACCGTTTGGCCGGTTGTTCGGCAGTTTCAAAATCCGCTGGTTCCCGAAAATCACCATTAATCTTTTACCACCGACCACGATCCCGATGCCAGATGCGCCGCGTTCCCGCGACCGCCGCGTGCTGGCGGGTGAACAATTGCATAAAATTATGATGCAGGCGCGTATGGATACCCGCCAGCCGGAAACGTTGTATCAGGCCCTGCTTTCTGCGCAAACCCGTTATGGCCGCCGTAAACCGTGCATTGCCGATATCGCCTTTAAAGAAGATACCTATCAGGGGTTACTGAAGAAATCCCTCGGCGTCAGCCGCATCCTGCAACGTTTTACCCGTGAAGGTGAGCATGTCGGGATGCTGCTGCCGAATGCGACGATCATGGCAGCGGCGCTGTTTGGTGCGTCGATGCGTAACCGTATTCCGGCATTGCTCAATTACACATCCGGGGCTAAAGGGTTGCAAAGCGCCATGAAGGCGGCGCAGATCAAAACGATCATTACGTCACGCCAGTTCCTCGAAAAAGGCAAACTGACCCATCTGCCGGACAATGTGCCGCAGGCCAACTGGGTCTACCTGGAAGATTTGAAAGATACCGTCACGTTACAGGACAAGTTGTGGATCCTGTTCCACCTGATTTTCCCACGTCGCGCCATGCTGGCGCAGCAGGCCGACGATGCCGCGCTGGTGCTGTTTACGTCCGGCTCCGAAGGCCATCCGAAAGGCGTGGTGCATTCTCACGCCAGCCTGCTGGCGAACGTCGAGCAGATTCGCTCAGTGGCGGATTTCACACCCCGCGATCGTTTTATGTCGTCGCTGCCGTTGTTCCACGCATTCGGTCTGACCGTCGGCCTGTTAACGCCACTGATGACTGGTGCACGCGTATTTTTGTATCCCAGCCCGCTGCATTACCGCATCGTTCCCGAATTGGTGTATGACCAAAACTGTACCGTTCTGTTTGGCACATCGACGTTCCTCGGTAACTATGCCCGCTTTGCACATCCATATGATTTTGCCCGTTTGCGGTATGTAGTGGCCGGCGCGGAAAAGCTGGCTGAGAGCACTAAAGAAATCTGGCAAAACAAGTTCGGTATCCGCATTCTCGAAGGCTATGGCGTGACCGAGTGCGCGCCGGTCGTGGCGATTAACGTGCCGATGGCGGCGAAAGTGAATACCGTGGGTAAGATTTTACCGGGCATGGAATCACGTCTGATTAAAGTGCCGGGCATCGAAGAGGGAGGACGTCTGCAACTGCGCGGCCCGAACATCATGAAAGGTTACCTCCGTGTGGAAAACCCGGGCGTACTGGAAGTGCCGCAGGCTGAAAATGCGGAAGGTGAAATACAGGCAGGCTGGTATGACACCGGTGATATCGTCACGCTGGATGAAAAAGGCTTCTGTGCCATCCGTGGCCGCGTGAAGCGTTTTGCCAAACTGGCGGGTGAAATGGTGTCGCTGGAAAGCGTTGAACAACTTGCCATCAAAGCCTCACCTGATAAACAACATGCTGCAACGTCACGCACTAACAGCAGCAAAGGCGAGGCGCTGGTGCTGTTTACCACCGACCCGGAATTACGCCGTGATGCCCTGAGCAAAGCCGCCCGCGAACTGGGGCTGCCGGAACTTGCGGTGCCGCGTGATATTCGCGTGGTTAAAGCTTTGCCGTTGCTGGGCAGCGGTAAACCTGATTTTGTCACCCTGCGCGAGATGGCAGAAAACCCGGAGAATGAGGCATGAGCCAACCTTCTATGGCGGCAGCGCCGCTGATGTCGAAAAGCATGACGGCGGTGATCGTCGCACAATTTCTTTCTGCGTTTGGCGATAACGCGCTGCTGTTTGCTGCGCTGGCGCTGATCAAACAACAGCTGTATCCCGACTGGAGCCAGCCGGTTTTGCAGATGGCGTTTGTCGCGACCTATATCATTCTCGCGCCGTTCGTCGGGCAGTTCGCGGACAGCTTCTCGAAAGGCCGCGTGATGATGGTCGCCAACCTGCTCAAACTCGGCGGCGCGGCGGTGATTTGTGCCGGGCTGAACCCATTCCTCGGCTATACGCTGGTGGGGATTGGTGCGGCGGCGTATTCACCGGCCAAATACGGCATTCTGGGTGAAATCGCCAGCGGCGAGCAGCTGGTGAAAGCCAACGGCATGATGGAAGCGTCGACCATTGCGGCGATCCTTCTCGGATCGGTGGCCGGTGGCGCACTGGCTGACTGGAGCATTCTGGCGGCGCTTGGCATCTGCGTGCTGGCTTATGGCGCGGCGGTTGCGGCGAACTGGTTTATTCCCAAGCTGACACCGGCGCGTCCGGGGCAATCCTGGAACCCGGCCAAAATGACGCGGACGTTTTTCTCCGCCTGCAAAACCTTGTGGCAGGACGGCGAAACCCGCTTTTCGCTGGTCGGTACCAGTCTGTTCTGGGGCGCGGGCGTGACGCTACGTTTCCTGCTGGTGTTGTGGGTGCCGGTAGCGCTGGGCATTACCGATAACAAAACGCCGACGCTGCTTAACGCGATGGTCGCCATCGGTATTGTGTTTGGTGCCGGTGCGGCGGCGAAACTCATCCGCCTGGAAACAGTGAAACGCTGTCTGCCTGCAGGTGTGGCGATCGGGATCGCGGTCGTCGTATTCGCCCTGCAAACCAGCATGCTGAGTTCGTATATTGTGCTGGTGGTTGTCGGGATCCTCGGTGGCTTCTTCGTGGTTCCGCTGAACGCGCTGCTACAGCATCGCGGTAAAATTTCCGTCGGTGCCGGTAATGCGATTGCGGTACAGAATCTCGGCGAGAACACCGCGATGTTACTGATGCTGGGCTTGTATTCGCTGGTGGTCATGGCGGGTGCGCCGGTCGTGGCGATTGGTATCGGCTTCGGTGTGGTGTTTGCGCTGGCGATTACCGCGCTGTGGATCTGGAAGAATATGCAGAAACGCCGTCTGGCGTGATGCTGTTTTTATAGCATTTCCCAAAAAACAAAAGGGCGCTGAGCGCCCTTTTTTATGTCTGCGACACGGCGTTTGTTACGGTGCCGGAATGGTGAAGCGTTTGTGGATCTCTTCCAGTTCTACCAGGATTTCTCCATCAAGCGTCAGGTCCTGGCTGTCGATGTTGATCTTCAGTTGTTCCAGCGTCGTTGCGCCCAGCAAGGTGCTGGCGACGAACGGTTGCTGACGTACAAAGGCCAGCGCCATTTGCGAAGGATCCAGATTGTGTTTCTTCGCCAGCGCCACGTATTCGGCAATCGCCGCTTCCGCCTGCGGAGAAGAATAACGGGTGAAACGGCTGAACAGTGTATTACGTGCACCCGCTGGTTTCGCACCGTTCAGATATTTACCACTCAGCGTGCCGAATGCCAGGCTGGAATATGCCAGCAGCTCAACGCCTTCGTGTTGGCTGATTTCCGACAGGCCGATTTCAAAACTACGGTTTAGCAGACTGTATGGGTTTTGAATGGACACGATCCGCGGCAGATCGTGTTTCTCGGCCAGTTGCAGATAACGCATCACGCCCCACGGTGTTTCGTTGGAAACACCGATGTAGCGGATTTTACCGGCGCGCACCTGCTCGTTAAGCGCTTCCAGCGTTTCCAGCAGCGTAACCGGTGATTGATCCTGCGTGTACTGATAGCTCAGCTTGCCAAAGAAATTGGTCTGACGCTGCGGCCAGTGCAACTGATATAAGTCCAGATAATCTGTATTCAGGCGTTTCAGACTGGCATCAAGTGCAGCGCGAATATTTTTACGGTCCAGCATCTGTCCCGGGCGGATGGCATTGTCATTGCCCCGGGAAGGCCCGGCGACTTTGCTCGCCAGAATAATTTTCTCGCGGTTACCACGGGCTTTCAGCCAGCTGCCAATATAGCTTTCCGTCAGTCCCTGGGTTTCAGGACGTGGCGGAACGGGATACATTTCTGCGGTATCAATCAGGTTGATGCCCGCTGCAACGGCGTAATCGAGTTGCTGATGGGCGTCGGCTTCGCTGTTTTGTTCACCAAAAGTCATGGTGCCAAGTCCCAGTAAGCTCACTTCTAAAGAACTGTGGGGTATACGGTGATATTGCATTGCCGGTCTTCCTTTATATCTGAGAATGTAAGCCTGGTAAAAAAGCGCCTCATCTGACTATATACAAGGCAGACAGAAGGGGGAAGTGGCAGTGTGTGCGGGGAAGGGCTTCGTACAGGGATTAAATAATAAAAGAGCCAGTCATGAGTACCGGCCCTGTTGCATAGCCATAGCGGATGCCGCTTAGCGTTTCATGATCTGGCTGACGTTATCATTATTGATCTGACGTTTATTGCCTTGTTCATCCGTGTAGCTCAGCAATCCGGTGGATTTATCCAGTTCTGGTTTGCCGTTTGTCAGGAGCATATTGCCGTCTTTGGTTGAAATCACATAGTCACTGGCGCAGCCTGCCAAACCTAATACCAGAAGCGCCGCACCCGCCATCATTAAGGTTTTCTTCATCATCGTTAATATGCCTTTTTGTCTGTACCGAAGATATTCACATTTAGCGTAGCAAACAAAGCTTCAGACAGCGGCAAATGCTATCAGTTAAAGCTGAAAATGTCGGGCAAGCAGTGCGGCGGTGAAACGTTTCTTAAGATAGAAACCGCGCGGCAGCGTCATAATAGGTTGCCCCGACTCGCCGATAGCTTCAGTCAGCGCTTTGCTGTTGGCCGCTTTCGGCCGCAGTTGTAGAAATTCACCATGGCGGGCTGTGATGCTTTCCACTTTGCCCAGTACGATCAAATCCATCAATTCTTCCCAGTCCTGACGCAGTTGTTCGTCTTCTTCCTGCGACGGCTGCCACAGTAAAGGCGTGCCGATATGCCTTTCCGCCAGTGGGATCTGACGCCCGCCTTCTACAGGTATCCACAAGACCCGGGCCAGCTTGTGGCGCACATGACTGGTTTCCCAGGTCACACCACTGTTGCCTGTTAAGGGGGCGACGCAGACAAATGTGGTTTCCAGCGGTTTACCAGCAGAATCAACAGGGATGGTTTTCAGCTCGATGCCAATGTCAGCGAAATCCTGTTCAGGTTTACTGCCGGCAACGGCGCCGAGATACACTTCCAGCAGCATGCCGACCCAGCCTTTTTCACGTTTCAGATTCGCCGGTATCGGCAAACCTGCGTGTGCCGCCAGCTCGCCTAATGTATGACCCGCAAGAGATTGTGCACGTTGCAGCAGCTCGTTTTCGTCGAGGGGTGGATGTGTTGCAGGTAAAGGAATCGACATAAAAAACAATGCTCATTCAATAGATTAAATTTCGTACTGCTTTCATCCCGTGCGGTGAATAAAAAGTTATCCCTGCACAAGGGCTGAATAATAGCATGATTTATCTTAGTTTTTTTTCCGCTTTCCGGCGGATTTTGCAGGCTAAAGATTAGGTTGATCACCTGTTGAAGGCGACAATAAACAGGATCTCCCACCTAGTTATCCACAGATTTCTTGGATAACCCTGGTTTTATCCGATCACTGGTTCGATTTACAGGCTTGACGTAGGGGGTTTTATCCAATTTTTGCCCCGGCAACGTCAACTTTTAGTCGATCGCTGTGGATAAAAACGTCATTGGTTGATCTTTCACCAGATCACTTTTCAATGTGATTTAGTTCTCATTTTTGACCATGGAATAACGTGTTTATTGATGATTATTGTTTTGTTTTATAATGATTTTATCGATTATAATTTTTTCACAAAAAATAAGTTCAGAAGAGTTTTACCCCGCTTACGCCTAAGTTCTTCACATATCTATCCACAGAAAAAGTGAATAAAATCGCCGATGTTTTAGGGCGTCTGTTTATAACTTGGAGTATAACTGTGAGTTATCCCGTTTTTATTCATGCGGATCGGCGTTAACCAGTGGTTTACCGCCTGTTGGTAGTATGAAACAATCAGAACATCTATGATTTTAAGCTATTGAGGTAGTCCGGTGATCGATGATGATGGCTACCGCCCGAATGTTGGTATTGTAATCTGTGACAAGCAGGGTCAGGTGCTGTGGGCCAGACGATACGGTCAGCACTCCTGGCAGTTTCCTCAGGGGGGCATAAACCCCGGTGAAACCGCTGAGCAGGCCATGTACCGCGAGCTGTTTGAGGAAGTGGGGCTTGGTCGTAAAGATGTACGTATTCTGGCTTCAACCCGTAACTGGTTACGTTATAAATTGCCAAAACGTTTGGTGCGTTGGGACACAAAGCCGGTTTGTATCGGCCAAAAGCAAAAATGGTTCTTACTGCAACTGATGTGTAACGATGCAGATATCAATATGCAGCGCAGCAGTACGCCTGAATTTGATGGCTGGCGTTGGGTGAGTTTCTGGTATCCGGTTCGTCAGGTGGTGTCGTTTAAACGCGATGTTTACCGTCGTGTAATGAAGGAGTTTTCAACCACCATTATGCCGATGCAGGAAGTTTCTCTTCCAAAGACATCACCCGCTTATCGTCGTAAAAGAGGCTAAGTCACGAAGAAATGCTCACGCGTTTGCGAGAAATTGTTGAAAAGGTAGCAATGGCGTCCAGCCTGAACGATGCGCTGGATGCACTGGTCAACGAAACCTGCCTGGCGATGGACACCGAAGTGTGTTCCGTCTATCTCGCTGACAATGACCGCCGTTGTTACTACCTGATGGCGACGCGAGGTTTGAAAAAACCTCGCGGGCGCACTATTACCCTGGCGTTCGATCAGGGGATCGTCGGTCTGGTCGGGCGTTTGGCTGAGCCCATCAACCTTGCCGACGCCCAGAGCCACCCAAGTTTTAAATATATTCCCGCCGTAAAAGAAGATCTTTTCCGATCCTTCTTAGGTGTACCGATCATTCACCGTCGTCAGTTGCTGGGCGTGCTGGTTATTCAGCAGCGCGAACATCGTCAATTTGATGAAAGTGAAGAATCCTTTATGGTCACGCTGGCAACGCAGCTGGCGGCAATCCTCTCTCAGGCACAGCTGAATGTGCTTTACGGACGTTTCCGTCAGACCCGCGTGCGGGCGCTGGCCGCATCGCCCGGCGTAGCGATTGGTATCGGCTGGCAGGACAGCTCGCAGCCTTCGCTCGAACATGTCTATATGGCTTCCACGCTGGATACCGTTCGGGAACGCGAACGGCTGACGCGTGCGCTGGAAGATGCCGGTGCAGAATTCCGTCGTTTCAGTAAACGCTTCACGGCCAGCGCGCAGAAAGAAAGCGCGGCCATTTTTGACCTCTATTCCCACTTGCTCAATGATGCGCGCCTTAAGCGCGAGCTGTTTGCACAGATTGATCAGGGCGCAGTGGCGGAATGGGCGGTCAAAAAAGTCGTTGAAGAATTTGCGGCTCAGTTTGCCAGCCTGCAGGATACCTATCTGCGTGAGCGCGGCAGTGATTTACGCGCACTCGGCCAGCGGCTGGTGTTTCATCTCGACGATACCATTCAGGGCAATACCCAGTGGCCAGAACGCTTCATTCTGGTTGCCGATGAGCTGACGGCTACATTACTGGCGGAAGTTCCGCAAGACCGGCTGGCGGGCGTAGTCGTCCGCGATGGTGCAGCGAACTCACACGCGGCAATTCTGGTCCGTGCGATGGGCGTCCCGACCATTATGGGCGCGGATATTCAGCCCGCGCTGCTGAGCCAGCGTCAGCTGATTGTTGATGGTTACCGTGGCGAATTGCTGATTGACCCGGAAGCCGTGCTGGTCACGGAATACAAACGTCTCATCAGCGAAGAAATGGAGCTGAGCCAGAAAGCCGAAGATGATGTTGAGCAACCGGCTGCGCTGAAAAGCGGCGAGCGGGTACAGGTAATGCTTAACGCCGGGCTGAGCGCAGACCACGAAAAACTGTTTGGCAGCCGCGTCGACGGCGTCGGGTTATACCGCACGGAAATTCCGTTCATGCTGCAAAGCGGCTTCCCTTCTGAAGAAGAGCAGGTCGCGCAGTATCAGGGGATGCTGCAATTATTCCCGCAAAAATCGGTGACGCTGCGCACGCTGGATATCGGCTCTGACAAACAGTTGCCGTATATGCCGATCAGCGAAGAAAACCCATGTCTGGGCTGGCGCGGTATCCGTATCACGCTCGATCAGCCCGAGATTTTCCTGATTCAGGTTCGTGCCATGCTGCGCGCCAACGCGGCAACCGGCAATCTCGGCATTTTGCTGCCGATGGTTACCAGTCTCGAAGAGATTGATGAAGCGCGTCGCCTGATTGACCGCGCCGGACGTGAAGTGGAAGAACAGCTGGGGTATGAGCTGCCGCCGACGCGTCTGGGCGTCATGATTGAAGTGCCTTCGATGATCTTCATGCTGCCGGCTCTGGCCGGAAGAGTGGAGTTTATCTCCGTGGGTACCAACGATTTAACGCAATATCTCCTGGCCGTCGATCGTAACAATACCCGGGTTGCAGGGCTTTACGACAGCCTGCATCCGGCGATGCTGCGCGTGCTTAAGCAGATTGTCACCAGCGCAGAAGCCGCCGGGCTGGATGTCAGCTTGTGCGGTGAGATGGCCGGTGACCCGATGGGAGCGCTGCTGCTGACCGGCATGGGGTTCCGCAATCTCAGTATGAACGGCCGCAGCGTGGCTCGCATAAAATACCTGCTACGGCGCATTGAATTACATGATGCACAAGAGCTGGCGAGCCGTGTTTTACAGGCGCATTTCACCACAGATGTTCGCCATATGACGGCGGCATTTATGGAGCGACGCGGGTTGGGCGGCCTGATCCGTGGCGGTAAATAAATACCTTACGCGGTACGCTGTGCCGCGTAACTTCTGCTCTGGCCGCATTCCGGCGCACGATGAGATGATTTTTTACAGAACTTTTCCAGCGGCTTAGCCCCGGAAAACCTCCCGGCTATGCTACTATTCGCTCCCTGCTGGCCCTTAACCGGGCGATAATGATAAACAATTTGTGGTGATAGATGAGCAACAGCTATCTGGCGTTTCCCCAGTTTGACCCGGTGATTTTCTCCATCGGGCCGGTATCTCTTCACTGGTACGGACTGATGTATCTGGTCGGTTTTGTCTTCGCAATGTGGCTGGCGGTGCGCCGTGCCAACAAGCCAGGCAGCGGCTGGACAAAAGATGAAGTTGAGAATTTACTGTATGCCGGTTTCCTCGGCGTGTTTCTTGGTGGCCGTATCGGCTACGTTTTCTTCTACAACCTGCCACTGTTCCTCGATAACCCGCTGTATCTGTTCAAAGTGTGGGACGGCGGTATGTCCTTCCATGGCGGCCTGATCGGTGTGATCGTCGTGATGCTGATATTCGCCCGCCGCACTAAGCGTAATTTCTTCCAGGTTTCCGATTTCATTGCTCCGCTGATCCCGTTTGGTCTGGGTGCAGGACGTCTGGGCAACTTCATTAACGGTGAACTCTGGGGCCGCGTGACCACCGATGTGCCTTGGGCGATGCTGTTCCCCGGCTCACGTCAGGAAGATATCGCAATCGCCGCCGCTGACCCTAAATGGCAGCCATTGCTGAATCAGTACGGCGTGTTGCCACGCCACCCTTCGCAGCTGTATGAATTGCTGCTTGAAGGCATCGTGCTGTTCATCATCCTGAACGTCTTTATTCGCAAATCACGCCCAATGGGTGCGGTGTCGGGCCTGTTTCTGATTGGCTACGGCTTATTCCGCATCATTGTCGAACATTTCCGTCAGCCGGATGCGCAGCTGGGTCTGTTTGATGGGATCATCAGTATGGGACAGGTTCTGTCCATCCCGATGGTGGTCATTGGCCTGATTATGATGGTCTGGGCATATCGCCGTCCGCAGAAACAATTGTCGTGAGGTAACATGAAACAGTATCTGGATTTAATGCAGAAAGTGCTCGATGAGGGCACCCCTAAAGCCGACCGTACCGGGACTGGCACGTTGTCGATTTTTGGTCATCAGATGCGTTTCAATTTGCAGGAAGGCTTCCCGCTGGTCACCACGAAAAAATGCCATCTGCGCTCCATTATTCATGAACTCCTGTGGTTCCTGAAAGGCGAAACCAATATTGCCTATCTGCGTGAAAATAACGTCAGTATCTGGGACGAGTGGGCTGATGAGAACGGTGACCTCGGCCCGGTGTACGGCAAACAGTGGCGTGCGTGGGGGGCGGCTGATGGTACGCAAATTGACCAATTGTCGAATGTGATTAAGCAACTGAAACAGGACCCTAATTCCCGCCGTATCATTGTTTCGGCCTGGAACGTGGGTGAGCTGGATCAGATGGCGCTGGCGCCGTGCCACGCCTTCTTCCAGTTCTATGTGGCGGACGGCAAATTGTCCTGCCAGCTGTATCAGCGCTCATGCGATATCTTCCTCGGCCTGCCATTCAATATCGCCAGCTATGCATTGCTGGTTCACATGATGGCGCAACAATGCGACCTTGAAGTGGGCGATTTTGTCTGGACCGGTGGCGATACTCACCTGTACAGCAACCACATGGAACAGACACATTTGCAACTGAGCCGTGAGCCACGTGCGTTGCCGAAACTGATTATCAAGCGCAAACCTGCCTCCCTGTTTGATTACAGCTTCGAAGATTTCGAGATTGAAGGGTACGATCCACACCCTGCAATTAAAGCCCCTGTTGCTATCTGATTCTGTGCTGTCTACCGCCTGACGGTTTCGTCGGGCGGATTTATCAACTCCTCTTCTGCTGCATCCCCTTTTACTCCTTTGCTTGCCCATTCCTACTGCGATTTTCATCCAGATGATTTCTTTGCGAGATATCGCGCAAGATTGCTGTCGTGCGTAGCCGATTGCACGAATTGTTCTGACGATATCCTGGAAAAAATCATTTTGCCCGTAGCGGTAAAAAACCAAGCGACTACCCTGACCGCATGAAAATGACTCAGCAGGAAGAGGAACAAGGTATGTCACTGATAGAAATGATGGTTGTGGTCGCTCTGGTCGCTATCTGTGCCTTGTGGGGAATGTACAGCTGGCGCAGTTATCAACAGGCGCTAAAGCTTGAGCAGCAGGCTCAGCAACTGCGGCTGTATCTCTATGGGGTTCAGGCTGAAGCTAATAATTACAATCGCTCTGCAATTCTGTGGGCTATCGGCGGAGCCGGTGGCTGTGTGGGAACCGGCGTGCGACCCTCAGACTGTCACAGTGCAAACGGTAAAATCTTTTCAATCAATGAACCCGAAGTTGAACTATCGGATTCGACAGACAGGTCGATGGGTTTTTATGGTTTGCGCAATGCGGCGTTAGCCGGGCATTTAACATTAAAAAATTCATCCGGTCGCCTGCGTCTCGTGCTTTCTGCCAGAGGACGGCTACGGACATGCAGCGAAGAGCAGCCTTTGCTTGGCATCGGCGTATGTCAGTAATTTGCCGCGGGTTCACGCTGCCTGAAGTAATGATAGCCATGGGGGTTGGGAGCATGTTGATGCTCAGCGCTGCACAAATTTACCCGCTGATGCGCCAGAGGAGCCAGAGCCTGGGGCGGCACTATCAGCTGGAACAACTCCTGCGCCAGACGACTTTTGCTATTGGAAAGGATCTCCGCCGTGCGGGTTTTTGTAATGGCAACTGCGAGGGTAAACCGGTCATTGTCAGCAATGCGGTTGGGGAAACTGCCGGGTCCTGCGTTATCGTGATTTATGACCTGAACCGCAACGGGCGATGGGAAGGGCCGGGTACTGCTGAGTCAGAATATTTTGGCTATCGCTTACGGCAAGGCGGTATTGAGATCCAGCGGGGAACCGGTGACTGCGGGAGTTCCGGCTGGGAAAAACTGCTCGACCCTTCAGAGGTCAACGTGACTAAATTTAGCGTAACTGAGCACATCAGTCCTGGCTCCGCAGGTCTTTATTCTCTGCAACTTGATGCGCAGTGGAGTCGAAATCCTTTTATCCACAGGCAAGTGACAGAACAAATTGCAGGGCATTTTTTATGGTAACAGCGATGAACACGAGCGCTGCTTTACACCAGCGGGGGAGCGCCATGATATTGAGCGTGATGGTGATGATGGGGTTAGGGTTGATTGCTCTTAATTCATTGCAACAGCAACTCTCAGCCGGGCTTGCGCTGACTTCAAATCAGCATCGTTATGTTATTGCCTGGGAGAATGCTTCTTCAGCATTAGCGTGGGGCGTCAGCCAGTCGTGGAAAGATACTGCTGATGCGAAGTGGCAATGCCAGAACGTGGCCGCAAGCATCATTGCCAGCGGGAGCGCCGGCGTGTGTGTCCGCCCGTCATTGCGGGAGGATGTCTTTTTAGTTCGGGGTGAAGGAAAAATGGCAAAAGGTACTGATTCTGTAATGCTGTACCAGCAAGTCAGTATGAAAAAGCAGTCCGACGGCAGTTTGCTCTTTTCGCCACTGAAACAGGGATGGCTAGATTTTTGCCCTGAAGCCGATGAGCTGGTTTGTAATGGATGAGATCAACTCAGCACCGCAGGGTTTTAGCTTGCCTGAAGCCCTGATTGCGATGTTATTGCTGTCAGTCTCCATTTTAGGACTACTTAATTATTATCAGTCCCTGACATATAGTTTTATGCGTCAGTGGCAGGTTCAGCAGGCCTGGTCAGGTGCCCATGCTCAGTTAGAAGCCTATTCTGTGACAGGTCATGGTACTGGCTCCTTAGCTAAAGGTTGGGAATATCAATTATCTGGCATTTCAGCGGAAAAATCCTGTGAGTTGGTCCGTGTTGCAATCCAAACGCCGACAAAATATCAGGCTGTATTACAGCGCCTGATGTGCCAGCCGAACCTTTACAAAAGGGAAGGGGACTTCTCAATGAGAAGCAAAAATACCGTCAAGCGGCTTGCAATGACGGGCTAACAGCTTAGAGTGGTTTAGCGGGGTGATTTTCCCCTGCAGGGAACTTCCGGTTCGGGTACAAAATGTGACGGAGCTCCTGACTGCCTATCCCGGTTCGATTTTTTTCACAACTATCCTGCATCTGCGCGGTCTGAATAGACCTGATAGCGGAAAACAGCAGGTTGAGATCGTTCAGTTGTGGAACTGTTTATTTTTAGTGCCCCAGGGCATATTTACTCGATTGAGGGAGAGTGGCAATGTTGAAGCAGGTTACCCGAATTTCAGGGTTACTGTTGTTATTGACCTTTTGGGCCCCTGTTGTTTCAAGTGCAGCCGGATGGCAGCCTTATGCACAAGCTATCAATAAAAGTCAGAACGACCCCCGCCTGTATCAGGCTATCAAACTTGATAATGATATGACGGTATTGCTGGTGTCAGACCCTCAGGCTCCCAAATCACTTGCTGCGCTGGCGATTCCCGTCGGTTCGCTGGAAGATCCTGATTCCCAGCTTGGCCTTGCCCATTACACAGAACACATGCTTCTGATGGGATCTAAAAAGTATCCTCAGCCTGAAAGCCTTTCTGAATTCCTCAAAAAACACGGCGGCAGCCATAACGGTAGCACTGCGTCTTACCGCACGGCCTTTTATCTGGAAGTTGAAAATGATGCCCTGCCTGAAGCGGTAGATCGTCTTTCGGACGCTATTGGAGAGCCATTGCTGGATCCGGCTAACGGCGATCGTGAGCGTAATGCGGTGAATGCCGAACTGACGATGGCACGTTCGCGTGATGGTATGCGCATGGCGCAGGTTCGGGCTGAAACGTTAAACCCTGAGCACCCGGCGGCTCGTTATTCCGGCGGCAATCTGGATACGTTAAAAGATAAACCAGGCAGCAAACTTCACGATCAGCTCACCGCGTTCTATCACCGCTATTACTCGGCCAATCTGCTGGTGGGGGTGATTTACAGCAATAAACCGTTGCCGGAGTTGGCTGATTTGGCCGCCAATACCTTTGGAAAGATAGCCAACCATCATGCCGTTGTACCGCCGATTACCGTGCCGACGGTGACGGCAGAGCAAAAAGGTGAATTCATCCACTTTGTTCCTGCACAGCCTCGCAAAGAATTACGTGTTGAATTTGCCATCGACAACAACAGTGCAGATTTTCGCAGTAAAACAGATACCTATATCAGCTATCTGATTGGCAACCGCAGCCCGAATACGCTGTCAGACTGGTTGCAGAAGCAAGGTTACGCAGATGGTATTAGCGCTGGTGCGGACCCGATGGTTAACCGGAATATGGGGGTATTTAATATCTCTGTTTCCCTGACGGATAAAGGTCTTGCTCAGCGCGATACGGTGATTGCCGCTATTTTCAGTTATCTCAACGAGATGCGGACGCAGGGAATTCAGAAATCTTATTTCGACGAAATCGCTCACGTTATGGCGCTCGATTTTCGGTATCCGGCGTTAACCCGCGATATGGATTATGTGGAATGGCTGGTGGATACCATGCTGCGTGTTCCTGTTGAACATGTGCTCGATTCACCCTATCTGACCGATCAGTATGATCCCAAGGCTATCGCATCGCGTCTGGATGAAATGACGCCGCAAAATGCGAGGTTCTGGATCATCAGCCCGAATGAGCCTCACAACAAAATAGCTTACTTTATGGACGCGCCTTACGAAGTTGATAAAGTGCCGCCGCAAACTTTTGAACAATGGAAAACGCTGGCGCAGGGCATTACGTTGTCGCTGCCAGCGCTGAACCCGTATATTCCCGATTCTCTGGCGCTGGTGACAAAAGACTCTACGGCGACCAAACCAGAATTGCTGGTGGAAGATAAAGGGCTGCGTGTTTTCTACATGCCCAGCCGGTACTTTGCCGATGAGCCGAAAGCCAATGTCACGGTGTCATTCCGTAATGAAGAGGCACTCAGTTCGGCCAAAAATCAGGTGCTGTACGGCCTGACGGATTACCTGACTGGCGTCGCGTTTGATCAACTGAGCTATCAGGCGTCCATAGGCGGTATCACGTTCGGGACATCTCCGGATAATGGTCTGCAATTTACCGCCACCGGCTTTACTGAATGTCTGCCTGATTTGCTGGCGGCATTAGTGGATAACTATCCGAACTTTAAGCCGACGCAGGAACAGCTGGATCAGGCAAAATCCTGGTATCTGGAACGTTTATCTTCCGCTGATAAAGGCAAGGCCTTTGAACTGGCGTTGCAGCCGGTTCAGTTATTGTCCCGAGTGCCTTACACCGAGCGTAGCGAACGCGAAAAGTTAGTTTCTGCAATTACGCTGGATGACGTAAACGCTTACCGCGAACAATTGGTTCACCATGCTGCTGTTGAAGTGATGGTCGTCGGGAACATGACGGGTGATCAAGTTAAGGCCATGTCGCAGCAGATTATGAACAAACTTGGCTTGCACGGTACTCAGTGGTGGCGTGGTGAGTATGCTCAGGTGACGCAACCAGTAAAGGCTAATATCCAGAGGATAGGAACCAGTTCTGATTCCGCACTGGCAGCCGTGTATGTGCCGGCTGGTTACGATGAAGTACAAAGTATGGGTTACAGCGCTCTGCTGGGGCAAATTATTCAACCGTGGTTCTACAGTCAGTTACGTACTCAGGAGCAGCTGGGATATGCAGTATTTGCTTTCCCGATCCCGGTAGGGAAGCAGTGGGGGATCGGGTTCCTGCTGCAAAGTAACAGTAAACAGCCTGACTATCTCTATCAGCGTTATCTGGCATTTTACCCGCAGGCTGAAAAGCGTTTGCGTGAGATGAAAGATACTGAATTCCTGCAATATAAGCAGGGATTAGTGAATGAGATGCAGCAACGTCCGCAGACTCTGGATGAGGAAGCCGATCGTCTGGGGAATGATTTCAGTCGCGGAAATGCTCAGTTTGATACCCGGGCAAATGTGATCCGCGTGATTGCCGAGTTGACGCAGACTCAGTTGGCCGATTATTTCCATCAGGCTGTGATTGTGCAAGATGGTCTGGCGATGCTGTCACAGGTTTCTGGCAACGACAGTAAAACGCCTCAGTATGCTGCGCCGGAAGGTTTTAAAACCTGGCCGGATACCTCGACCCTGCAGCAAGCTCTGAAATCGCAAACCAGTAAATAGATATCAGGTTTTAGTAAAAGCAAAAGGACGCGAAAGCGTCCTTTTTGATGTTCGGAATAACGGGTTCTGATTTTCAGAGATCTGAAATCAGGATCTTAGACCGGCGCTGATAGTTGTACATTTCCTGTTTCTGAATCGGCAGGACGTCGACTTCCGCTGGTTTAAAACCACGCTCCTGGAACCAGTGGATGCTGCGTGTCGTCAGCACAAATAACCGGTTCAGGCCCATCTGTTTGGCCTGACTGGCGACGCGTTGTAGCAACATTTCGCCGCGTGAAGAGCTGCGATAATCAGGATGAACCGCCACGCACGCCATTTCGCCAATCCCTTCATCGTGGAACGGATAAAGTGCGGCACAGGCAATGGTCAGATTATCGCGTTCGATAATGGTGAATTTGTCGATTTCCATTTCCAACTGTTCGCGGGAGCGGCGAACCAGAATGCCCTGTTGTTCCAGCGGACGGATCAGCTCGAGAATACCGCCGATATCGTTGATGGTGGCGCGGCGAACCTGCTCAGCGCTTTCCATGACGATTTGCGTACCAATACCGTCACGTGAGAACAGTTCCTGAACCAGCGCGCCATCTTCCTGATAACTGATCAGGTGACTGCGACGTACGCCGCTGCGACAGGCTTTCACCGCGCCACGCAGGAACCGTACAGTACCGGAAAGATAGTCTCCGCTCGATTCCATCAGGTCGATACGTTCCTGGGCTTCGTTTGGGAATAACTCGGAGATAATATTCCCTTCATCGTTGATGACGCCCTGCGAAGAGCAGAAACCAATCATTTTCTCGGCTTTCAGTTTTATAGCCAGCTGTGTCGCAACTTCTTCTGATGTCAGATTGAAGCTTTCCCCGGTGACGGAAACTGCTACCGGGCCAAGCAGCACAATCGCATTGCTGTCGAGCTGGCGGTGAATCGCTTCTTCATCGATACGGCGGATACGGCCACTGTGGCAGTAATCAATGCCATCATCGACGCCCAGCGGCTGAGCAATGATAAAATTCCCGCTGACTACATTGATATGTGCGCCCTGCAGTGGCGTATTATTCAGGCTCATGGAAAGTCGCGCGGTGATATCCAGCTGCAACAAGCCTGCGGCCTGCTTCACCAGCTCAAGGGCTCTGGCATCTGTCACACGGATATTTTTGTGATAAATCGGCTCATAATTGTGCTCAGAAAGGTTCTCATCAATCTGCGGGCGTGCGCCATACACCACCACCAGACGGATGCCTAAACTGTGTAACAGCCCGATATCATTGACGATATTGCTAAAATTCTCATGTTCTATGGCTTCCCCACCGAGCATGACCACGAACGTTTTGCCACGGTGCGCATTAATATAGGGAACTGTGTGGCGAAATCCCTGAACCAGTTCTGTACTACGTTCCTTCACGGCAAAACCTCGTATGAATTTTTATTCGTAATTTTTGTATTTTTATTCTTTTGTCGTCGTGTGGCAAGTAGGAAATCTCTGTTTTTGTTTTAGCACTCATTACAAACATACAACAAATTGATTAATCGAATAAATGTTTAGGAATGACATGCAGGATACGATTCGTTAGAATCCGTAAACTGAGTTTTTTATCAGCTATTTTTTACTTTTAGACACTTTTGAGACTGCATGACTGACGATAACCACAATCCCGGGCGACGACGGCTTCTTCAAACTGTAGCGGCTTCCTGGATGCTGAGTGTGAGCAAGGTGGGGTTCGCCGCCAACTCACAGGTTATTGCAGTACGCATCTGGCCTTCTTCTACGTACACCCGCATTACGCTCGAATCCAGTACGCCTCTAAAATATAAGCAATTTCTGCTGAGCGACCCGCCGCGTGTGGTCGTCGATATTGAAGGTGTTCACCTCAACAGCATCCTGAAAGGGCTAGGAGAAAAGGTTCAGCAAAGTGACCCCTATATCCGTCAGGCGCGGGTGGGGCAGTTTGATACTAAAACGGTGCGCATGGTGCTTGAGCTCAAGCGGGCCATCAATCCTCATGTGTTTACTCTCAAGCCGGTCGCCGAATTCCACAACCGTCTGGTCGTCGATTTGTATCCGGAAGACGGTGCCGTGAGTGCGGAAGATGATCCGCTGCTGGCATTACTGGAAGATTACAACCGCGGCGATGTGGCGAGAACGCTGCCACCTGAAACGGCCAAAGACGGTCAGGCCGGGCGAAGCAGGCCGCTGGTGATTATGCTGGATCCGGGCCATGGCGGTGAAGATCCAGGTGCGATTGGTAAATACAAAACGCGTGAAAAGGATGTGGTTTTGCAAATCGCGCGCCGTCTGCAAAAACTGATTACGCGTGAACCTAATATGAAAGCGCATATGACCCGTAATGAAGATGTCTTTATTCCTCTGAAAGTCCGTGTGGCGAAAGCGCGAAAACTGCGGGCAGATCTGTTCATTTCTATTCATGCCGATGCGTTTACAAATCGAGCGGCTAAAGGCTCGTCCGTTTTTGCTTTATCGACGAAGGGAGCCACCAGTTCCGCAGCACGCTTTTTGGCACAAACCCAAAACGAGTCAGACCTGATTGGCGGTGTCAGCAAAAGCGGCGATCGTTATCTGGATCATACAATGTTTGATCTGGTTCAGACGGCAACCATCGGCGACAGCCTTAAATTTGGCAAAGAAGTGCTGACGCGCATGGGCAAAATTAATCATCTGCATAAAAACAAAGTCGATCAGGCCGGTTTTGCCGTGCTGAAAGCGCCGGACATTCCGTCCATTCTGGTGGAGACGGCTTTCATCAGTAATATCAATGAAGAGAAAAAATTGAAGACGTCCCATTTTCAGCAGCAGGTCGCGGAATCAATCATGGCAGGAATCAAGGTTTGGTTTTCAGAAGGCGGAGCGGCAAGGGCTAAATAAGCAGGGGAATGGTGGGAGAATATGAAGCCATTCCAGGCTGTACCCGAAATTTGGATACAAAAAAACACCCGTTAGGGTGCTTGTTGTTTTAACTTGATTCACTGTTTAAGTAGTTGGTTGCGGGGGCCGGATTTGAACCGACGACCTTCGGGTTATGAGCCCGACGAGCTACCAGGCTGCTCCACCCCGCGTCCGTCACTACTTGGTACTGCTTTACATCATCACAGAATACGAACTGAACATCGTTATGCATCAGTCTCGAATTGGTTGCGGGGGCCGGATTTGAACCGACGACCTTCGGGTTATGAGCCCGACGAGCTACCAGGCTGCTCCACCCCGCGTCCGTGATACTGCTTTATTACATCGAACAATTCAACTGAGCATTTCATACATCGAAATCGAATTGGTTGCGGGGGCCGGATTTGAACCGACGACCTTCGGGTTATGAGCCCGACGAGCTACCAGGCTGCTCCACCCCGCGTCCGATGGAGGCGAACTATACTCCCCATGAGATTTCGTGCAACCCTTTTTTGAATTTATTCAAATAAAGCACCAAGTTGCTGGGTTTTTGTCCACAAAATCGTCGTTTGGGGTGCAATTTGGCTCAGTACACTTTTTTATACTGTGGCAATTCCTTTCTGATATCCCGTTTGTTATCGTTTCGCCAGTCATTTCCCTGAATGTAAGAGAGCGCGGCAACAATGAAAGGACGTTGGAGTAAGTATCTGCTGAGTGGTCTGGTGATTGCAGTGTTGGCGGGCTGTTCCTCGCGGCCGACTGACCGGGGCCAGCAGTATAAAGATGGCCGTCTGGACAACGCGCTGGAATACGTGAATGAGCCGAACGCCACAGGGAAACCGGTCAACGCGCTGGATTATTCAAATCAGGTAGCCGCAGTACAAACCGCTTCCTCTTCTTTATATGGTCGTAACAACACGACTTTCCAGGCCGTTGAGCAGTGGCTGCGTTCCGGCGCTGACACTCGCAACCTGAGTCAATACGGCATCAGTGCTTATCAGATGGAAGGGGCTGACAACTTCGGTAACGTGCAACTGACCGGCTATTACACGCCGGTTGTGCAGGCGCGCTATACCCGTCAGGGCGAATTCCAGTATCCGCTATACCGTATGCCGCCAAAACGTGGTCGTCTGCCGGATCGCGCCTCTATTTACTCCGGTGCGCTGAGCGACAACTACGTGGTCGCCTGGACCAATTCCCTGATGGATAACTTCATGATGGAAGTGCAGGGCAGCGGTTATGTGGATTATGGCGACGGGCGTCCGTTTATGTTCTTTGGCTATGCTGGCAAAAACGGCCACGCTTACCGCAGTATCGGTAAGGTGTTGATCGACCGCGGTGAAGTGGCTCGCGAGAATATGTCGATGCAGGCTATTCGTCAGTGGGCTGATACGCATAGCCCGGCAGAAGTACGGGAACTGCTTGAGCAAAATCCGTCATTCGTCTTCTTTAAACCGGAACCTTTTGCCCCTGTTCGTGGCGCGAGCGGCGTTCCGCTGGTCGCTAAGGCGTCAGTAGCATCCGACCGTTCGCTTATTCCGGCAGGCACCACGCTGCTGGCAGAAGTGCCTGAACTCAATGATAAAGGTAAGTTTACCGGTAAATATCATATGCGTCTGATGGTTGCGCTGGACGTTGGTGGCGCGATTAAAGGACAACATTTCGATATGTATCAGGGGATTGGTACAGATGCCGGGCATGCAGCAGGATTTTATAATCACTACGGGCGCGTCTGGGTGTTAAAATCAGCGCAGAACGGCAAACCGCTGTTCACCGCTTATTCACAATCAAATTAAGTTTTCAGACGCACTGAGGTTTTTCGTTCATGACAGCAACATACTCCGACGCTTATCAGCAACGCTTTGGCGGTACTGCTCGCCTTTATGGTCAGCAGGCGCTGGAGCTTTTCTCGCAGGCCCACGTCTGTGTGATTGGTATTGGCGGGGTGGGTTCCTGGGCGGCGGAAGCGCTGGCGAGAACCGGCATTGGCGCTATCACGCTGATTGATATGGATGATGTGTGCGTCACCAATACCAACCGGCAGGTTCATGCATTGCGGGAAAACGTCGGGCAGGCGAAAACAGAAATTATGGCGCAGCGTATTCTGGCGATTAATCCGGAGTGCAACGTGACCTGCATCGACGATTTCATTACGCCCGATAATGTCGCTGAAATGCTCGACAGAGGTTTCAGCTACGTCATTGATGCTATCGACAGCGTGCGTCCGAAAGCGGCTTTGCTGGCGTACTGTCGCCGCTTTAAAATCCCTGTCGTCACTACGGGCGGTGCCGGTGGGCAGATTGATCCGACGCAAATTGCCGTCGTCGATCTGGCAAAAACCATTCAGGATCCGCTGGCTGCGAAACTGCGCGAACGTCTGAAAAATGATTTTAATGTCATGAAAAATAGCAAAGGGAAGCTGGGCATTGATTGTGTATTTTCCAGCGAACCGCTGATGTATCCGCAGGCGGATGGATCGGTATGTACGTCACGCGCGACGGCGGAAGGGCCGAAACGTATGGATTGTGCTTCCGGATTTGGTGCTGCGACCATGGTTACCGCCACATTCGGTTTTGTCGCGGTTTCCCATGTCCTTAAAAAGATGATGGCGAAAGCTCAGCGTCAGGCTCAGGCGGCCTGACGGGCGAGGGCGATTACGCCTTCTGCCAGCGCATTCAGCCCGCTGGAACGGCTGGTGCTCAGTTGTTCGCGCAAACCTAATACGTCAAACAGCGCCAGCGGATCCCGCTCCAGGATTTCCACTGGCGTTTTGCCTTCGACGGCCGTCAGTAATACGGCCAGCAATCCTTTCACGATCCGTCCTTCGCTGTCGCCATAGAAATGCATGGTTCCGTTTTCTGCCTTTTCGGCACCCAGCCAGACCCGGTTTTCGCAGCCTGATAATTCATTTTCAGGTGTTTTGAGCGAAACATTGAGCGGCGGCAGGGATTTCGCGAGCAGGATTAACTGGCGGTAGCGATCTTCCCACTGACGGAATGAAGCAAATTTTTCAGTCAGGGACGTTTCAGTGATTTCATGCCCGAAAGGGTGTGGGGCTAACATGGCTTTCCTCGGTGTGAATTAATCCGCTAACAGCGTCAGGGCGTATTTTACCGCCGCGACCAGCCGCGATACGTCATTTTCGTTATTATACGGTGCAAATGAGGCACGCAATGTTCCGCTGATGCCCAGCGCCTCCATTAACGGCTGCGCGCAATGCTGGCCCGCGCGAAGTGCGATGCCCTGTTCGGCCAGAAGTGTCACCAGATCGCTGTGATGCACACCGGCGATATCAAACGATAAAATAGATGCGTTTTGTAAACGGAAGCAGCGGAAACCGGCAAGTTCGGCCAATTGGTTTTCTGCGAGCGTCGCGAGGTGCTGGGCATAGGTTTCTGCGGCCTGCATATCGACAGTGTCCAGCCATTTCAGCGCCGCTGACAGGCCGATAACGCCTGCAATGTTCGGCGTGCCTGCTTCAAAACGATGCGGAACGGTCTGAGGCGTAAAACCGGTCATCGACGCCTGCGTCAGCATTTTTCCGCCACCTTGCCACGGCTGCATATCCTCCAGCAGCGCCGTTTTGCCATAGAGCACGCCAATGCCGGTTGGGCCGTAGAGTTTATGGCCCGAGAAGGCATAGAAATCAATGTCCATAGCCTGCATGTCTGCCGGGCAATGTACTGCGCCCTGCGCGCCATCAATAAAGACCTGTGTTCCGTTGGCATGGGCGAGTTCAACAGCGCGGGCCAGGTCCGGCGCGCCCCCTGTGACATTCGACATCTGCCCCAATGCCAGCAGGCGGCTTTTGGAATTCAAAATAGCCGGAAGGGCGGAGATATCCGGCAAACCCTGCTCATCAATGGGCAGGGTGACGACGCGCGCCTGGCATTGTTCCGCCACAATCAGCCACGGGATCAGGTTTGCATGATGCTCCGCCTGGCTGACAATAATCTCATCGCCCGGTTGTAATTGCGGGCGCAGCCAGCCTTGCGAAACCAAATTGACGGACTCCGTCGTGCCGCGCGTCCAGACAATATCTTCTGAGCGGGGCGCGTTAATCCACTGCGCAACCCTTTTTCTGGCCTGCTCATATTCTTCTGTCAGCGTTTGCGCTGCGCTGTGCTGGCTGCGGTGAACCGTCGCGCCTTCCTGCGTATAAAAATTCAGGGTTGCGTCAATCACCGCCTGAGGCCGGAGAGCCGTCGCAGCGCTGTCGAGATAGCATTGCCCTTGTGACATCGCGGGAAATTGTTGACGAAAATCAGCAGGTTTAAAGTCTTTCATACGAAATCAGATCCTTCGGCCTGAGTGAAAAAGTACAGATTTATCTGTTACACAAGCCACTTATTCATTTTAGGAATGGTTACCTGGAAATTTATCAGAGGTTTGTTATGCTGAATTACGATGACTAGAAGCATTAGCCTGGGGTTTTCCCAGGATTTTAAAGCATTTTAAACTGCAAGGAGTCTATGATGAAGAAGATCGCCGCCGTAATTTCAGCTGCACTGCTGACAACAACACTTGCCGCCTGTTCAAGCAATTATGTGATGCACACCAACGATGGCCGGACCATTGTTGCTGAAGGCAAACCAAGCACCGACAGTGATACCGGTATGATCAGTTATACCGATGCGTATGGCAACAAGCAGCAGATCAATAAATCTGAAATCAAAGAAATGGCAGAAGGGAAATAATCCCTTAAGTGAGCACCTTTAGTCTGGTGGCTCACGGGACTTTCATGCTTTGCTTTGTGACAAAACCGGCTCCTCTTGCGATGAGGCCGGTTTTGTCACATTATGCGGCCTCATTGCCCCGGATACCGCAAAAAATGGGCAAAAAAAAGCACCGCAAATTGCGGTGCTAAAAAATCACTTTGGACAGACAGGGTAATGTACAGGAAGTGAAAAATTTGTAGCACTTAAGCTACGAGTCCGGATTGCCGGACAATTGCAAACACAACATCACAACCACAAGCCAAAAGTATTTCAGCATCCTCATACCAATCTACTTTTCGTTCCGGCTCAGGAAGTGGCGCCACTATAGGTTTTTGCCTGTACATCCTCAACGGACAAATTATAATGTCTCGGATTAAAAAAACTAATACCTAAACCCACGGACAGGCGTTCCGCTTACCGGCGAATAATAAGTATTCATTCTATGTCAAAACGTTTACCACCTCTGAACTCTCTGCGCGTGTTTGATGCCGCAGCGCGCCACCTTAGTTTTACTAAAGCGGCGGAGGAATTGTTCGTCACACAGGCTGCCGTTAGCCACCAGATTAAGTCACTTGAGGACTTTTTAGGGCTAAAACTGTTTCGCCGGCGTAATCGTTCTTTGTTACTGACCGAAGAGGGGCAGAGCTATTACCTGGATATCAAAGAGATATTTTCGGCCCTGAATGAGGCGACGCGCAAACTTCAGGCGCGGAGCGCGAAAGGCGCACTGACCGTCAGTTTACCGCCAAGCTTTGCGATTCAATGGCTGGTGCCAAGATTGTCTGGCTTTAACTCAGCTTATCCGGGCATTGATGTGCGCATCCAGGCTGTGGACCGTGAAGAGGACAAATTGTCCGACGACGTTGATGTGGCGATTTTCCACGGTCGTGGTAACTGGCCGGGCCTGCGAGCGGAACGTTTATATGCCGAATATTTACTCCCGGTTTGCTCTCCGTCTTTGCTGATGGGCGATAATCCGCTGAAAGAACCGGCTGATTTAAGTCATCACACGCTATTGCACGATGCCTCCCGCCGTGACTGGCTGGCTTACACCAAACAACTGGGGTTGCAGCAGGTAAATGTGCAGCAGGGGCCAATTTTCAGCCACAGTGCGATGGTGGTTCAGGCGGCGGTCCACGGGCAGGGAATTGCGCTGGTGAATAATGTGATGGCGCAGACGGAAATCGAGGCCGGACGTCTGGTCTGTCCGTTTAGTGAAGTTTTAATCAGTAAAAATGCTTTTTATCTGGTTTGTCATGACAGTCAGGCAGAACTGGGTAAAATAGCCGCCTTTCGTCAGTGGATCCTCGCCCGCGCAGCCAGCGAGCAGGAAAAACTGCGTTTTCGTTTCGATCAGGCGTGATGTCTGAGTCTGGGGAAGGTTTTCCTGAACAGGCTGACAAAGCTGATATCTCACGGCTTTATCAGTAAACAGCGATAACAGGTAACGCATAATGACCAGTCGTTCAATGTTGATCTTTGCCGCGATCAGCGGTTTTGTTTATGTCGCTTTTGGGGCTTTCGGCGCACACGTTCTGAGCCAGTCGCTCGGCGAGGCGGAAATGTCATGGATCCATACCGGCCTGACATATCAAAGTATTCACACGCTGGCGGTGATGATTTTAGGTGTTGCGATGCAGCGCCAGCGTAATGTGTGGTTCTACTGGAGCAGCGCCTTTTTAGCGCTGGGAACCGTTTTATTCAGCGGCAGCCTTTATTGCCTGGCGCTGTCTCATCTCCGCTTATTTGCTTTTGTAACTCCGATTGGCGGTACCTTATTTCTGGTCGGTTGGATTTTGTTGTTGATCGGCGCCCTGCGCCTGAAGAAAAAGGCCGAACGCCATGAATAAAGTTGCTCTCTACTGCCGTCAGGGTTTTGAAAAAGAATGCGCAGCAGAAATTACCGACAAAGCCGCGAAGATGGAAATCTTCGGTTTTGCCCGCGTAAAAGAAAACAGCGGTTATGTGCTGTTTGAATGTTATCAGCCGGATGATGCTGATCGTATTGCAAAAAATCTGCCTTTCCGCGAGCTGATTTTTGCCCGTCAGTTGATCGTCGTTGGCGAACTGTTGAAAGATTTACCACCGGAAGATCGTGTTTCGCCGATCGTCGGTATGGTGCAGAACGTCATTACCAACGGCGGTGAACTGCGCGTTGAAGTGCCGGACACCAACGAAAGCAAAGAGCTGACCAAGTTCTGCCGTAAGCTCACCGTTCCGCTGCGTTCTGCGATGCGCGAGTGCCGCGTGTTGGGTAAGAAAGAAAACGCCCTGCGCCCGGTCGTTCACGTGTTCTTTATCGCCCCGGGTTGCTGCTACGTGGGCTATTCCTACAGCAATAATAATTCCCCGTTCTACATGGGTATTCCGCGTCTGAAGTTCCCGTCCGAAGCGCCGAGCCGTTCAACGCTGAAACTGGAAGAAGCGTTTCACGTATTTATTCCGGCCGACGAGTGGGATGAGCGTCTGGCGAGCGGGATGTATGCGGTCGATCTGGGCGCGTGCCCGGGCGGCTGGACGTATCAGCTGACTCAGCGCAGCATGATGGTGACGGCGATTGATAACGGCCCGATGGCACCGAGCCTGATGGAGACCGGTCAGGTGATCCATTTGCGTGAAGATGGTTTCCGTTACAAATCCACCAGCACCAAGAACTACTGGCTGGTTTGTGACATGGTAGAAAAACCGGCGAAAGTGGCCGCGCTGATGTGCGACTGGCTGGTGAACGGCTGGTGTCGCGAGGCGATTTTCAACCTGAAGTTACCGATGAAAAAGCGTTATGAGGAAGTGTCTAACATTCTTGAGCGTATCGATGAGCGCCTGAAAGAAAACGGCGTGAACGCGGAGATCTTCGCCAAGCAGCTTTATCATGACCGCGAAGAAGTGACCGTTCACATCCGCCGTTTCTGGTCAGCAATTGGTGGGCGTCGCGACGAACGCGACCGCTGATACTTTCGATCATTCAGCCTGTTAATGAGGCGCTTCTCTTCGGAGAGCGCCTTTTTTAATCCAAAACTCAGGGCAGCCGTAGTTGCTGTAAATTGCCATCCAGTGCGAGATCGGTTTGTAGCGTGGAAACCCGTTTACAGGCATAAGCCAGCTCGCGGTGTTCTTCCAGCTTCTTGCGCCATTTTTCCGGAACGCCTTCCAGATTGTGGTAAAGCTCATCCAGCGAGCCAGTCTGCGTCAGCAATGTCACCGCCGTTTTTGGCCCAATCCCCGGCACGCCCGGAATTTTACTGCTGCTGATCCCCGCCAGCCCCCAGTAATCCGTAAGCTGCTGCGGCAAAACACCAAAAGTTTCGCGTACAAAAGGCATATCCAGCCAGCGTTTCTGGAAGTAATCGCGGATTTGCACGTTCGGAGCCAGCAACTGGCAGTAACCTTTGTCCGTCGACACAATCGTGACCTGATGCCCGCCGGATGACACTTTTGCCGCCAGCGTGGCCGCCAGATCGTCCGCCTCATTCCCGGCGGAATGCCAGCAGGTGATGCCCATCTCGGCAAAACCCGCTTTCAGCTCGGGCATCTCCGCAAACAGGTTGTCCGGCATGGGTGAGCGTCCGGCTTTGTAATCCGGCAGGCACTGATGCCGCCAGCTGTCGGCGCGGTCGTCTTCATCAAAAACTGCGACGGCGTGAGTTGCCTGCGTGTGCTGAACGAGTTGTCTGGCGGCATTCTGGCAGGTGAGAAGGCAAGGAGAACCCTGGACCGCGTGAATGCGGCGGATCAGGTTGAGAGCATCAATAATCAGCAGATGTATTGCCATAAGCAGGTCATCAATCCATAAAATCAGAGCGACTTACGTCGCTCCGGGAACTGTTTTAGAAATGCAGCCTGAAAGATGTCAGGCGCAGATTTCATAACAAGGAATGTACGCGCTGCCCGGCAATTTCATGCGGTGCTGTGCGACAAAGCCCTGCAGCAGACTGTCCATTTTTTTCATCAATGCCGGGTCGCCGTGTAGCTTGAAACGCCCGTGCTTTTCGATTGCGTGAATACCAAATTCTTTCACGTTACCGGCCACAATCCCGGAGAAGGCGCGACGCAGTGCGGCGGCCAGTTCCTGTGGTGGCTGGTTCGGATACAGATTCAGGTTCGCCATGTTTTCGTGATTTGGCTCAAACGGATGTTGCAGGTCCGGCGCAATACGGATTGACCAGTTGAAGCTGTAAGCGTCACCACTGTTTCGGCGGTTTTCTTTCACCAGCGGCATCGCGCGTTTCATCTGACGAGCGACTTCGGTCGGATCGTCAACGATGATGGTGTAGAATTTAGCGGCTTCTTCGCCCAGCGTGTCTTTGATAAAGGCATCCAGAACGAGGAAGTAATCTGCGCTTTCTTTTGGCCCGGTCAGGATCAGCGGCAGAACCTGTGCACTGTTTTCCGGATCCATCAAAATACCCAGCAGATACAACAGCTCTTCCGCCGTGCCTACGCCGCCCGGGAAGATAATGATCCCGTGAGCGATACGTACGAAGGCTTCCAGCCGTTTTTCGATATCCGGCATAATGATCAGCTCATTGACCAGCGGATTCGGTGGCTCTGCCGCGATGATAGACGGCTCGGTCATCCCGATAAAACGGCCGGCTTTATAACGCTGCTGCGCGTGGCCGACTGCGGCACCTTTCATCGGTGCTTCCATCGCACCCGGACCGCAGCCGGTGCAAATATTCAGTTCACGCAAACCCAGCTGGCTGCCGACGTTGCGGGCATACTGGTATTCGTTTTCATTAATGGAATGACCGCCCCAGCACACCACCATGTTTGGATCTTCATCCAGATGAAGCGCGCGGGCGTTGCGTAAAATCGAGAACACCATGTTAGTGAGATGGGCTGAATTTCCGCTGTTGAAATTCTCAAAGCGCGAATTGCTGGAAATCTGGGCATTCACGAACAGGATGTCGCGCAGGACGGCGAACAGGTTAGCCTGCAATGAACGGATTATCCGGCCATCCACGAAAGCATCTTCCGGTGGATTCACCAGCTCAAGCTTCACGCCGCGCTCTCTGCGCAGCACGTTGATATCAAAACTTTCGTAACGTTCGAGGAGTTCTTTACTGCTGTCAGTTTGGCTACCGCTGTTAAGCACGGCCAGTGAACAGTTGCGGAAAAGACGGTATAAGTCGCTGCTCGCGGTGCGTTTGAGCATGTCTACTTCCAACTGCGACAACAAATCCATTGAGCCTAACGGGCTGATATGTGTAATCAAAGTTGCTCCTTGACACCAACTGGTGCAGTGAATGTTTCTGCTGAGCTCCGCTGCGCATGATTTTTCGGATCACGTTTTTTGCGTCGTATCGCGAAAGGCAAACAAAAACACTAGCCTGATAGCAGAGAGAACGCGGTAATGGTGTACCGGGGATCTCTCTCTGAATTAACAGTAACCTTGTCATCAGGCTTTTACCAATGCTGACAGAGCGTTAGCTCAGTTCTTGAGCAACGCCCCGCATTATTGTCTGACAAGCCTCGCCGTTGCAGGTTCAAACGGGAAGTTAGATCTCCACGGATTGATATCCAGACCGCCGCGTCGTGTATAGCGGGCGTAGACGGCCAGCTTTTCTGGCTGACAAAAACGCAGGATGTCATTAAAGATGCGTTCGACACATTGTTCGTGGAATTCATTGTGATGGCGAAATGAAACCAGATAACGCAGCAGCGCTTCACGATCAATTTTCGGGCCGCGATACTGGATTTGCACGGAACCCCAGTCTGGCTGATGGGTGATCAGGCAGTTAGATTTCAGCAGGTGGCTGACCAGCGATTCTTCGACAATTTCTTCACCGGCGGCGTCAGCAAGGTAGTCCGTGCTGAATTCATAGCTGTCGATTTCAATATCCTGGTCGTCAATGCAGGTGCCTGCAAAGTGCCCGACCGGCGAGCCTTCGATGTCGGACAAACGGCTGACGGTGACCGTGACGTCGCCCTGAGCGCAGGCGCTTAAATCCCGTGTTAACGTTTCCTGTACCGCCTGCCAGTCAGGGAATACGGTCTGGTTGAAGCTGTTGAGGTAGAGCTTGAAGCTTTTGGATTCGATCAGATTCTGGCTGTCGGCTTTCAGGCTGATTTCACCGACGGCCACCTGTGGTAACCCTTTGGCGTTGAGCCACGACAGTTCGTACAGCGTCCAGATATCGGCGCCCTGGAACGGCAGGTTGTCAGGGAACAGGCCCAGCGGTTCGCGGTTCATGCTGCGCGGAACCGCCTGTAATAAAGAAGCGTCGTAGTGATCGACGTAAGCCGTGCTTTTGCCCAGCGTCAGTTGCGCCAGTGCGGGGTTATCCTGATAAGAGGACATGCTGTCACCTTGCTTAGAGATAGGTACAATAGGGAATAGCCACCAGTTTACCCCAGCCTTACCGGAAGATGAGAGAATTATGGAGTCTGAAGTTTCTGTAGCATTGCGTGAATTTACTCAGCGTTATGTCGATATCTGGCAGCAGGAGACCGGTATGCCGCCGTCCAGCGAAGCGCTGTATGGCGTCGATTCTCCTTGTGTGGTGAAAACCGACGATGACGTTGTTTACTGGCTGACTCAGGTTTTCAGCCCGGCGGCCACGCTGGAAAATGTGGAGCGTGCGATGGAGTTGCAGTTGCGCCCGGAAGCGCATGCGTTTTACACGACGCAGTTTGCCGGTGATATGACGGCCAGCTGGCAGGGCAATGCGATGACGCTGCTTCAGGTCTGGAGCCCGGAGGATTTTACCCGTTTGCAGGAAAATCTGATTGGCCATCTGGTCACGCAAAAGAGACTGAAACTGACGCCAACGGTGTTTCTGGCGACGACGGATTCAGAAATGGACATGGTATCGCTGTGCAATGTGACCGGTAATGTTGTGCTCGAACAGTTCGGCAGTAAAAAACGAACTATACTCTCGCCATCGTTATCAGAATTCCTTACAATGCTGGCCGCTGTACATCCTGCCTGACAGCCATCATATGTAAGCCCCTTCCCGCAGAGCACAAATTGCTCACAAGCGTGTGAGAGATCTCTCACAAAGGCTGTAAGAGATCTCGCTAATTTGACTTAATCACCCTCTCTCGTTATTTAGTAAATCCTTTTATATCAAAAAGATAATGTTTTTATTGCCTGTGAGACGGCTCACGCTCCCTGATTTTGGCTTACACCCTGTCTTGTTCCAAAGGTCAAAATCAACGATTCTAGATGTGCACCAAGGAAGCATGAAACAGAACATCAGGATGATGGCTGGGTCATAAAGAAAGGGACGACTCAGGAAGAGTCAGGACGGCATCGGATTATGCCAGGATGTTTCAGGACGAAACCAGGGACACCTCCAGGACGGAGAAGAGAGCTCACAAAGGAAGCTGAGCGGGTCACAGATGACCAAGGGATTTTAGTCAGGACGACTTAGGATAGCCCGTCAGGATGAAAGTAGGACGATGCAAAGGACAGCAGGTTAGGATAACCACAGGAAAAGTTTTCAGGGATTGAGCAGGGAGCACTTAGGTAGCTGGATTGCTATAAAACGAACCGGGGGCACTGTGAAAACAGTGCCCCCAACTTTTTTGTTTTTTCGCTATAAGTACACGCGCTGTAAATCCCCGCCTTAAAAGGCGCTCCTGATTGAACAGGAGCATCCGTTGTCGTCAGCCAATCGCGCCAAGCACGTCGTCCTGCCCTTGTTTTTTAGGCAGCAGGAAAAGTGTGGCAAAGATATCCAGCAGGTAAATAGCGGCCAGCAGCGTAATTGCCGCAGTAAAAGATACCTGTGCAACCAGCAACCCTATCACCAGCGGGCCAAATCCGCCTACGCCGCGCCCCAGATTGAACAATAAATTCTGCGCTGTTGCCCTGACGCGTACCGGGTACAGATCGGAAATCAAACCGCCATAGCCACCAATCATGCCGTTGACAAACATTCCCATGAGTGCGCCTGCGAACAGCATCAGCGTCGGATCAGACAGTTGTGCATAACACACCACCATGACGACGGCGCCGATCTGGTAAATCAGGAAAATTTTCCAGCGTGGGAAGCGGTCGGACAGCATACCGAACAGCCAGATCCCAAAAGTCATACCGACAACAGTAACGGCGGTCCACAGCCCGGACTTTGTCAGTGAAAAGCCGAAGTTTTTTGACAGGTAGCTGGGCATCCAGATCATCAGCCCGTAGTAGCCAAAATTTTGTACCGAACACAGAATAAAAATACCTATGCTGGCTTTGCTGGTCGCTTTATCCCGAAACAGTAATTTGATGCGGCTGAACAATGAGCCATCATTATTACTGGCCGTGCTTTTGACGAAGGCTTCCGGTTCCCCCATGGTACGTCGGATGAGGAAAGAGGCCAGTGCCGGGAGCAGCCCAACCAGGAACATCCCACGCCAGCCGATAATGCCGAGCAGCATTGGCGTCAGGAAGGCCGCCAGTAAAACACCCAGCTGCCAGCCCATGCCGACATAGGCCGATGCGCGGTTGCGTTTTTCAGCGGGCCATGCCTCAGCAATCAGTGCCATACCAATACCAAATTCGCCGCCCAACCCTACACCCGCAAGTGTGCGGTAAATCAGTAAGTCCCAATAGCCCTGTGCGAAAGCGCATAAACCGGTGAACAGGGAAAACATCAGAATGGTGAAAGTGAGTACGCGGATACGGCCAAAGCGATCGCTTATCGGCCCGAAAATTACACCCCCAAGCACGGCACCAATCAGTGTCCAGGTCACCAGAGAGCCGCTTTGTGATGACGACAGGCCGAATTCGCTGCTGATGGCCGGGAGCATGAAGCCAAGGATCAGTAAGTCGAAACCATCCATAGCGTAGCCTGTGACGGAAGCCAGCATCGCTTTCGCCGGTGTTGCATGTGCTTTTTGAGTATGTTGTGCGGACATTTTTACACATCTGTGAAGAAAAAAGTGGCGGTAGTTTGCCCGTATCGGGCGTTTACTGCCACTCTGAAAAACTTATAGTTGAATTGATAAACCGGATACGATGCAGAAAGTTGGGGCATCAGTCCTTCAATGTTATGCTTTGCGCGCTCCTGGCGGAGTCCATGAACGAAGAGAGTCATTGATGAATATTGAGAAACAGGTGCACCAGATTTTAGAAGATATCGAGCAGGCAATGCGCGATGACAAGCTTTGGCATGCCACGCCGCCTGAACCGGAGGCTTTTGAGAGTAAAGAGCCCTTTTCTGTGGATACGATGTCTGCCGAACAGTGGTTGCAATGGGTGCTGGTTCCGCGGATGTACGCCCTGCTTGCGGCGGAAGCGCCGATGCCGACCCGATTTGCCATCACACCTTATTTTGAAATGGCGATGCCTGACGCCGTCCGGTTGTTGGCTCAGTTGCAACGTCTCGACGATTTACTGAACATAGAAGACTGACATGCTGGAAATTTTGTATCAGGACGAACATCTGATCGCAGTGAATAAACCTGCGGGTATGCTGGTTCATCGTAGCTGGCTGGACCGGCATGAAACGGTGTTTGTGATGCAAACATTGCGAGATCAGATTGGTCAGCATGTGTTTACGGTTCACCGGCTGGATAAGCCGACGTCCGGGGTTTTGCTGCTGGCGCTCTCCAGCGACGTGGCGCGCCTATTGTCGCAGCAGTTTGAAAACAATCAGATGCACAAGGTATATCATGCAATCGTTCGCGGATTTGTTCCTGAAGATGGAACGGTCAATTATGCGCTGACGGAAGAACTGGATAAAATCGCCGATAAATTTGCTAATCCGGATAAAGCGCCACAACCCGCAGTCAGCCATTACCACGTGGTCGCTCAGGTAGAAATGCCGGTCGCCATTGGCCGCTATCAGACGGCCCGTTACAGCCTGGTGGAATTGAAACCGGAAACAGGCCGTAAACATCAGTTGCGCAGGCACATGTCACACCTGCGCCATCCGATTATCGGCGACAGCGCTCACGGTGATTTGAAGCAAAATCGTGGCATGACGGAACATTTTGGGTGTTCAGGTCTGATGCTGCACGCCAGCCATATGCAGTTGCCGCATCCGGTGACGGGCGAGTTGCTTAGCCTGCAGGCGCGCTGGGATCACCGCTGGCAAAAAGCTGTGACGCAGTTTGGCTGGCAGGGAAAAGCCCCCGGGCTTGAAAGGGTTGAGTTTGACCCTGCTTGCGGTCAGGATAGTGCACAAGTTTAAGACGTTAAGATCACACAGGAGTGAAGCCCATGGCAGAAGTCGGAATTTTTGTCGGTACGGTGTACGGCAATGCGTTACTGGTAGCAGAAGAAGCAGAAACCGTGCTCAAGGGCCAGGGGCATGAGGTCAAACTGTTTGAAGAAGGTACGCTGGAAGCCTGGCAGTATTATCGTAACCACTTCGTGCTGATAGTAACGTCAACCACCGGTCAGGGCGATTTGCCTGACAGCATTGCGCCGCTGTATGCGGCAATCCGCGACACTGTCGGTTACCAGCCGGAACTGCGTTACGGGATAATAGCGCTGGGTGATATTAGTTACGATCATTTCTGTGGCGGCGGCCATAAGCTGGACGATTTATTACAGGAGCAGGGCGCTTCACGTATCGGTGAATTACTGGAAATTGATGCGATGGAAACGGCTGAACCAGAAACTGTCGCGATTCCGTGGGTAGAAAAATGGGGTCAGTTGCTGAAATAAATCCGCACCAGGCTCATCGGACATTGTAATAAAAAAGGTCAGGTAAAAACCTGACCTTTTTTGTATTCAAAATATTCTGACAAAAATTTATCAGCGCCCGCTGGTGAGTTTTTCCAGATCAGATTCAATCTCAGAAATTTTATTCGCTACAACGGATTCCAGATGACGAAGGTCATCAAGAATTTTACGTTTCAGATCCACTTCAACCTGATCGCGCTGACAGATTTGATCCAGCTCATCAATCACATAACGCAAATTCGGGCTGATTTCATGAATCTCTTTATAACCTTGTCCCGCATTATCAGCGACGATCGTTTTACGCTGGCGTGGATATTTAAACTTCACACTTTTAGCAAAAAACTCGCCTTTATCTCTGCGGAAATAGATCTTCAGAATATCGTTATTGGCCTCCTGACGCAGGCTGTAACGATCAATATCGTCGGGATTATTAATGCCCAGGCTTTTCAGATTGTCATACATAGCGCTACCTTCGTTTAGGAGAAAATCAGACTGTCATGATGAACTGAACGGCGGCTTTAATCATTGATTAATTGCACAGTTTGCCGTTTGGAAGATAAAAAAATAGCGGGTGATTTTTTTCAAAACAATACCCGCTAGTCTTCAGTTTAGTCGATGGTGCGCAATAACTCATTCAGGCCAGTTTTGCCCAAGGTTTTCGCATCCACTTTCTTCACGATAACCGCGCAGTACAGGCTGTATTTACCGTCTTTAGACGGCAGGTTGCCGGAAACCACGACGGAACCCGCAGGTACGCGGCCGTAATGGACTTCGCCGGTTTCGCGGTCATAAATCTTGGTGCTCTGGCCGATGTAAACGCCCATGGAAATCACAGAGCCTTCTTCGACGATCACGCCTTCAACGATTTCTGAACGTGCGCCGATGAAGCAGTTGTCTTCAATGATGGTCGGGTTTGCCTGCAGTGGCTCCAGAACGCCACCGATGCCCACGCCGCCTGACAGGTGAACGTTTTTACCGATCTGAGCACAAGAGCCTACCGTCGCCCAGGTATCTACCATAGTGCCTTCATCAACGTAAGCACCGATGTTGACGTAAGAAGGCATCAGTACCGTGTTACGTGCGATGAATGCCCCTTTACGGACTGCCGCAGGGGGAACCACGCGGAAACCTTCACGCTGGAAACGCGCTTCATCGTAGTCAGCGAATTTCATCGGGACTTTGTCGAAGTAACGGCTTTCACCGCCTTCCATGACCTGGTTGTCATTGATTCTGAAGGACAGCAGCACCGCTTTCTTCAGCCACTGATGCGTTACCCATTCGCCATCAATCTTCTCAGCAACGCGCAATTCGCCGCTGTCAATTTTGTTGATAACCTGAGTGATAGCGTCGCGCGTTACGCTGTCCACGTTAGCCGGAGTAATGTCTGCACGGCGCTCGAAGGCTTGTTCAATAACGGTTTGTAGTTGCTGCATCCTGTTCTCTTTCCTGAATGGGTTTAAAAAGATAATGGTACTTGTATCACATTTTATCGCCAGGGTTGAGTGCCTCGGTTAATCGGCGTGTGATTTCCTTACGAGTTTGCTTGTCCAGCGCCCGGCGCTCGCTGTTGGCCAAAATAAATAGGTCCTCTACGCGTTCGCCTATGGTCGAAATTCGCGCACCGTGCAATGACAAGCCCAGATCAGAGAAAACTTCCCCAACACGTGCCAGCAGGCCCGGTTGATCGAGCGCCACCAGTTCCATGTAGGTGCGACGATCGGTATGCGTCGGCAGGAAACTGACTTCGGTCTGCACGCTGAAATGGCGTAATTTCGGTGAAGGGCGTCGTGCGCGCGGTGGCTGGTAAGCCTGTGTCATCGACTGTTCCAGAGCGAAACGGATAGTTTCATGGCGATCTTGTGCCAGCGGGCTACCGTCCGGTTCGAGCACGATAAACGTGTCCATCGCCATTCCGTCACGGTTAGTGAAAATCTGTGCGTCGTGAATGCTCAGATTACGTCGGTCCAGTTCACCGGCGACCGTGGCAAACAGATACGGACGGTCAGGGCTCCAGATAAAGATCTCCGTACCGCCGCGCGTTGCCTGACTGCTGAGCAGCACCAGCGGTTCAGTGGAATCGTGGGCCAGCAGATGCCTTGCATGCCATGCCAGCTGGCTAGGCGAATGCCGCAGGAAGTAATCCGCGCGACAGCGGCTCCATATCCGGTGCAGTGCTTCTTCGTCAATATTATCCATGCGAAGTAACGCCAGCGCCTGCAGACGGTGATGGCGCACACGCTCGCGCAGGTCGGGTGTATTTTGCATGCCACGGCGCAGCTGTTTTTCGGTGGCGAAATACAATTCGCGTATCAGGCTCTGCTTCCAGCTGTTCCAGAGTGTTTCATTGGTGGCGCAAATATCTGCCACGGTCAGGCTGACCAGATAACGCAGACGAACTTCGCTCTGCATTTCGGCGGCAAATTGTTGTATTTCATTGGGATCTTGAATATCGCGGCGCTGTGCTGTCACGGACATCAGCAGGTGGCAACGCACCAGCCATGCGACCAACTGCGTTTCACGGGAATTTAATCCGTGTAACTCGGCAAATTCGAGCACATCCTGTGCGCCGAGAATGGAATGATCGCCCCCGCGGCCTTTGGCGATATCGTGGAATAGCGCAGCCATCAGCAGCAGTTCGGGCTGTGGCAGGCGTGGGTACAATTCTACGCACAACGGGTGTTTGGGCCGGGTTTCTTCGTGGGCGAAACTTTCTAATTTTTGCAGAACACGAATGGTATGTTCATCAACCGTGTAGGCGTGGAACAGATCAAACTGCATCTGACCGACGATTTTCCCCCACTGTGGCATATATGCCCACAGCACGCTGTGGCGGTGCATCGGTACCAGCGCGCGTGACACTGCGCCCGGATGGCGCAGAATGGACATAAACATCTCACGCGCCTGCGGGATCATGCATAGCGGCTCTTTGAGATGACGGCGGGCATGACGCAGCACCCGCACAGTCGTGGAATAAATCCCTTTGATTTCACGATGGCGAACCATCAGATGAAACATGCTGATAATGGTTTCCGGACGGCGGCTAAAGAGGGTTTCGTCGCGCAGATCGATCAGGTCGCCCCGCAACTGAAAATGCTCGTCCAATGGCCGTGGCTTTTCATTCGGACCGATCGCCAGTATGGCTTCGTCAAACAATTGCAATAACATCTGATTCAGTTCGCCGACCCGCCGGGTCATACGGTAGAAATCTTTCATCATGCGTTCAACGGGCTGGTTGCCTTCCCCCTGATATTGCAGGAGTTGTGCCACGCTTTGCTGTCGGTCGAACAGCAGGCGGTTGTCGTATCGTGGCAACAGCAAATGCAGGGCAAAACGGATACGCCAGAGGAAGCTCTGGCATTCCAGCAACTCGTTACGCTCAGCTTTGGTCAGGAAGCCAAATGCCACCATTTCATCAAGTGAGGTCGCACCAAAATGGCGACGCGCTACCCACAAGATGGTGTGAATATCGCGCAGCCCGCCGGGGCTGCTTTTGATGTCGGGTTCAAGGTTATAGCTGGTGCCGTGGTAGCGCTGATGGCGTTCATTTTGCTCTGCAATTTTTGCACGAAAGAAGTTTGGTGAAGGCCAAAAACCGTCGCTGAAAATATGTTTCTGCATGCTAAGAAACAGCGCCACATCACCGCAAATAAGACGGGATTCAATCATATTGGTGGCGACGGTTAAATCTGCCAGCCCCTCGAGCAGGCACTCTTCCAGTGTCCGGACGCTATGACCCACTTCCAGCTTGACGTCCCACAACAGGGTGATCAGTTCACCAATACGCAGCGCCTGCTCATCGTTGAGGCGCTTCTGGCTGAGCACCAGCACATCGATATCAGATAATGGGTGCAACTCACCGCGGCCGTAGCCACCGACGGCCACCATCGCCGTTTCGGGGATATTATCGAAGCCGTAGAATGTCCACAGACGCTGCAGCAATTGATCAATGTAATGCGTCCGGGCTTCCACCAGCTCTTCGGCGCGCTGCCCTGCATTGAAAGCTTCTGCAAGCCAGGCCTGGAATTGCTCCATATGTTGTTTGAGGCTTTGACGGTTTAAATCGTCATCCGGATAGGCTGAAGGCGAGGCTGGCTGTGGCGGGAAAACGCGGGTGAGATCCTGCGTGGTTTGCGATGGCAGGCTCTTTTCAGCAGAGAAGTTTTCAATCATATATATGCAGCCTATTCCTACACGTAAGTGACCAGGAAACATGAACGATAAAAAAACCGGCTTTCGCCGGTTTGATTCACAGATTTATACCGCCCTTGCCGAACGGTGACTGTTAATCGTGCGTCAGGATAGCCGGGATTGTGTCATCCTTACGCAGCGTCATAATTTCACAACCGTTATCAGTCACCACAATAGTATGCTCGTACTGAGCCGACAAGCTGCGATCTTTAGTTTTTACTGTCCAGCCGTCTTTCATCGTACGGATACGGAAATCACCGGCGTTAACCATCGGCTCAACGGTGAATGCCATACCAGCCTGCAGCACAACGCCACCGTCATCTGCATCGTAATGCAGAACCTGAGGTTCTTCATGGAAACCTTCGCCGATGCCGTGGCCACAATATTCGCGAACAACGGAGAATTTCTCTGCTTCAACGAATTTCTGAATTTCTTTACCCAGCGTGCGCAAACGGATGCCCGGTTTGATCATACGCAGAGCGACATAAAGGCTTTCCTGCGTGATACGGCAAAGACGCTCGCCAAGGATGGTCGGTTTGCCTGCGATGAACATTTTAGAGGTATCGCCGTGGAAACCGTCTTTAATGACGGTGACGTCGATATTGACGATGTCGCCATCTTTAAGGATTTTGTCTTCGCTCGGGATACCGTGACACACCACTTCGTTAATCGAAATGCACACCGATTTAGGAAAACCGTGGTAATCCAGACATGCTGAAACTGCTTTTTGTTTGTTCACGATGTGATCGGCACAAATGCGATCCAGTTCGCCAGTGCTGACGCCAGGTTTGACGTAAGGCTCAATGATTTCCAGCACTTCCGCAGCCAGACGGCCAGCGACGCGCATTTTTTCGATGTCTTCAGGGGTTTTGATTGAAATTGCCATGAGTTTTCCTGCAGGTTCTGTGCATCGGGCGTGCTTTATTTCTACACCGATGTCGTCAATAATTAGCTGTGGCTTATGGTATCAGCCCTGATATTTGCTGCCAAACTATCATTTTCCGGGAAGCTACCCGGTGAACAAAAGTTGCTGCCTGGGCGTTATTTATGATATAAAGCGCGCCGGCAATCCGCTCTGTGTCTTATGGCGCTGAGGGATTAAAGCCAAAACTCACTCATATGTGTACATAACACACACGTATCGACACATACGCCGGGGTGCCTTGGGGATTCGTTCTGCTGGGTCGGTTGTATGGGATACGTGGAGGCATAACCCCAACTACTTAATAGAGGTTTTATCATGGCAACTGTTTCCATGCGCGATATGCTCAAGGCCGGTGTTCACTTCGGTCACCAAACCCGTTACTGGAACCCGAAAATGAAGCCTTTCATCTTCGGCGCTCGTAACAAGGTTCACATCATTAACCTTGAGAAAACTGTTCCAATGTTCAACGAAGCTCTGGCTGAGTTGCAGAAGATTTCTTCCCGTAAAGGTAAGATCCTGTTCGTTGGTACTAAACGCGCAGCAAGCGAAGCGGTAAAAGAAGCTGCACACAACTGCGACCAGTTCTTCGTGAACCATCGTTGGTTGGGCGGCATGCTGACTAACTGGAAAACCGTTCGTCAGTCCATCAAACGTTTGAAAGATCTGGAAATTCAGTCTCAGGACGGTACTTTCGAAAAGCTGACCAAGAAAGAGGCGCTGATGCGTACTCGTGAACTGGCTAAGCTGGAAAACAGCCTGGGTGGTATCAAGGATATGGGTGGTCTTCCTGATGCTCTGTTCGTCATCGACGCCGATCATGAACACATTGCAATCAAAGAAGCTAACAACCTGGGTATCCCGGTATTCTCCATTGTTGATACCAACTCCGATCCGGATGGCGTTGACTTTGTTATCCCAGGTAACGATGACGCAATCCGTGCAGTAAATCTGTACCTGAGCGCTGTTGCTGCCACTGTCCGTGAAGGCCGTTCGCAAGATCTGGCTGTTCAGGCAGAAGAAAGCTTCGTAGAAGCTGAATAATAAGGCAAGCTCAGCTGAGCCCTTATTAACCAGGTATTGAAATATGTTGGTTAGGGGGCCTTTATTGGCCCCCTTTGCTTATCTTAAATGCGAGAAATATCTCACCGCAAAACCCCGTTTTGCACTGAGATAATCGAGGAAAACACAATGGCTGATATTACCGCTGCTCTGGTAAAAGAACTGCGCGAACGTACTGGCGCGGGCATGATGGATTGTAAGAAAGCTCTGGTTGAAGCTAACGGCGACATCGAGCTGGCAATTGAAAACATGCGCAAATCTGGCGCGATCAAAGCGGCGAAAAAAGCAGGCAATGTAGCTGCTGACGGCGTGATCAAAACCAAAATCGAAGGCAACTACGGTGTGATTCTGGAAGTTAACTGCCAGACTGACTTCGTTGCTAAAGACGGTGGTTTCCAGGCTTTCGCTGATAAAGTATTGGACGCTGCGGTTGCAGGCAAAATCACCGACGTTGAAGTGCTGAAAGCACAATTCGAAGAAGAGCGTGTTGCTCTGGTCGCAAAAATCGGTGAAAACATCAACATTCGTCGCGTTTCTTCCTTGGAAGGCGAAGTGTTGGGTAGCTACCTGCACGGCGCACGTATCGGTGTTCTGATCGCAGCTAAAGGCGCTGACGAAGATCTGGTTAAACAAATCGCTATGCACGTTGCTGCAAGCAAGCCTGAATTTGTTAAACCAGAAGACGTGTCTGCTGAAGTTGTTGAAAAAGAGTACCAGGTACAGTTGGACATCGCTATGCAGTCTGGCAAGCCTAAAGAAATCGCAGAGAAAATGGTTGAAGGCCGCATGAAGAAATTCACCGGCGAAGTTTCTCTGACTGGTCAGCCTTTCGTTATCGACCCAAGCAAAACTGTGGGCCAGGTTCTGAAAGAGCACAACGCTGAGGTTGTTAACTTCATCCGCTTCGAAGTGGGCGAAGGTATCGTGAAAGTTGAGACTGACTTTGCTGCTGAAGTTGCAGCAATGACTAAACAGTCTTAATCAGTATCTGATACACCTAAAATGGAACCGCTGCGAAAGGGCGGTTCCGTTTTATCCAGCCCCAAATTCCCATTGCATTGTGCGTGTGGTCATCCAGACAGCGCTATGATGTAAAGACCGACTATCCATTAAGACACATTGCTTCTAGGACAGACACCATGGCTACCAATGCGAAACCCGTTTATCAGCGTATCCTGCTCAAACTCAGTGGCGAAGCCCTGCAGGGCAGTGAAGGTTTTGGTATCGACGCGAGTGTATTAGATCGTATGGCTCAGGAAGTGAAAGAGCTGGTCGAACTCGGCATTCAGGTAGGCGTTGTGATCGGCGGCGGTAACTTGTTCCGCGGTGCGGGTCTGGCGCAGGCTGGCATGAATCGTGTTGTAGGCGACCATATGGGTATGCTGGCGACTGTCATGAATGGTCTGGCGATGCGTGACGCGTTACACCGTGCTTATGTTAACGCACGTTTGATGTCCGCAATCCCTTTGAACGGTGTTTGTGATAATTACAGCTGGGCTGAAGCGATCAGCCTGTTGCGTCATAACCGCGTGGTGATTTTCTCCGCCGGTACCGGCAATCCTTTCTTTACCACTGACTCAGCAGCCTGCCTGCGTGGTATCGAAATCGAAGCCGATGTGGTATTAAAAGCCACCAAAGTCGACGGTGTTTATTCCGCCGACCCGGTGAAAAATCCGGAAGCGACACTGTACGAAAAATTGACCTATCAGGAAGTGTTGGAACAGGAATTGAAAGTGATGGATCTGGCGGCGTTTACACTGGCCCGCGATCACAATCTGCCAATTCGTGTTTTCAACATGAACAAACCGGGCGCACTGCGCCGTGTGGTGATGGGTGAAAATGAAGGGACGCTGATTTCTAACGCGGAGTGATCCTTCACAATTGAACATACCGTTCAGCCAGCCTGTGCTGGCATAAGTATTCACGGACTATACTGATGTTATGGTCTGCCAGGTAACCAGCTTTCAAGGGTTCACAACGTGATTAACGAAATCAAAAAAGACGCTGAAATCCGTATGGATAAATGCGTTGAAGCATTCAAAACGCATATCAGCAAAATCCGTACCGGCCGCGCTTCTCCAGGCATCCTGGATGGCATCATGGTCGATTACTATGGTTCATCTACACCACTGCGCCAGCTGGCTCAGGTAACGGTTGAAGATTCCCGTACTTTGGCTATTTCCGTATTTGACCGCTCTATCAGCGCGGCTGTGGAAAAAGCGATCATGACATCTGATTTGGGTCTGAACCCATCTTCTGCGGGCGCGACCATCCGCGTTCCATTGCCAGCACTGACTGAAGAGCGTCGTAAAGACCTCATTAAAGTTGTTCGTGGCGAAGCAGAGCAGGGCCGTGTTTCTGTGCGTAATGTCCGCCGCGATGCTAACGACAAAACTAAAGCACTGCTGAAAGATAAAGAAATCAGCGAAGATGAAGATCGCCGTTCTCAGGACGATATTCAGAAACTGACCGACATTTTCATCAAGAAAATCGACGTTGCGTTAGCTGAAAAAGAAGCCGAGTTGATGGAGTTCTAATCCGGCTTTCATCTCTGCCAAAGCGCCGCAATTGCGGCGCTTTGTTTTTAACGGGCTTTTAATTCTTTTATCTGTTTGCACAATCTCATAGACAAGCCAGATAAGAGGTTTCAGACTGTGCACTTTCCGAATTTACGAGCGCTACCCCGGGCATTTTCATGAAACAAATGACTATTCTTGGTTCGACAGGATCTGTCGGCACCAGCACGCTTTCCGTTGTCAGATCTAATCCTGACTATTTTTCTGTTAAAGCTCTGGTTGCCGGGCGCAATGTTGACGTTATGGCGCAGCAATGCCTTGAGTTCCATCCTGATTATGCCTCGATGGCCGATGAAGCTTCTGCCCGTGCGTTGCGTACGATTCTGGCTGAACACGGGAGCCGTACCGAAGTTCTCTCCGGCCCGGATGCAGCCATTGAGCTGGCTGCGCTTGATGATGTCGATCAAGTGATGTCTGCCATTGTCGGTGCTGCCGGTCTGCTTCCTACTCTGGCGGCTGTCCGGGCCGGCAAGCAGGTGCTTTTGGCGAACAAAGAGTCCCTGGTGACCTGTGGACGCATTTTTATGGAAGCTGTCCGCCATAGTCAGTCTCAATTGCTGCCAATCGACAGTGAACACAATGCTATTTTCCAGAGTTTGCCTGAATCTGTTCAAAAACAGCTGGGGTATGCTTCCCTGCGCGAACACGGGATTTCACGCATCGTCCTGACGGGATCCGGCGGCCCATTCAGGGAGAGGCCGTTGAGCCAGTTCCGCGATGTCACACCGGATCAAGCTTGTGCTCACCCTAACTGGTCGATGGGGCGTAAAATCTCAGTCGATTCGGCAACCATGATGAACAAAGGCCTTGAATATATTGAGGCCCGATGGTTGTTCAACGCATCCGCAGCTGAAATGGAGGTGATCATCCATCCACAATCGGTGATCCATTCAATGGTTCGCTATTGTGATGGGAGTGTGCTGGCTCAGTTGGGCTCACCCGATATGCGTACTCCAATTGCGCACGCAATGGCTTACCCGCAACGAGTGGCAACGGAAGTTGAAGCGCTGGATTTTTGTAAAATGGGTGCGATGACCTTTGGATCCCCGGATTACGCACGCTATCCTTGCCTGCAACTTGCTATCGAGGCCAGTAATACAGGACAGGCGGCAACAACGGCACTTAATGCGGCAAATGAAGTTTCTGTCGCGGCATTCCTGAATGGCGAAATTCGTTTTACGGATATTTCCGCCCTCAACCGTCAGGTTATGGAGCAGTTAGTGAATGCTGAACCTGATTCTGTAGAGGAAGTGTTGGCGATTGATGCACAGGCGCGCTCGGTTGCAAGAGAGAAACTTCGCGCATTTGCGCTGTAGGTCATTTTAGTGCTTATGCAGCAGTTTGTTAGCATCACATTGAAATGGTATAGTCTGCGCCATGCTGATAGTCGATTTGGCTTTTCAGAGCCTGGAAGTCACAGGTGGAATCGGCAATCTGTCAGTGGAAGCCGTGCCTGAAAGGGAGACACGGCTTTTTTGCGCGTGTTGCCGCACCAGCGTTAAAAGGTGCAGAGCCAGCTAACCGTTGTGGTGTAAACCAGAAAAGTGTTATGCCAGTTGGAAAGCCGTTGTGTTCTGATAAAAGGAAATGAGTACGCGTTATGTCCCTCGATAATCAACAGATGTCTGATATGTGTTGCTCTCAACCTCGTCATGTTGCCATCATCATGGACGGGAACGGGCGCTGGGCAAAACGTCAGGGAAAAATGAGGGTATTTGGTCATAAAGCGGGAGTGAAATCAGTACGCAAAGCGGTTAGCTTCGCGGCCAGCCATCATCTCGATGCGCTCACGCTTTATGCCTTTAGTAGTGAGAACTGGAACCGACCGGCTCAGGAAGTTTCTGCATTGATGGAACTGTTTGTGCGCGCATTAGACAGTGAAGTCAAAAGCTTGCACAAGCATAATGTCAGGCTGCGGATCATTGGCGATGTCAGTCGTTTTAGCTCTCGCCTTCAGGAACGAATCCGTCGTTCAGAAACACTGACTCAAAATAATGACGGTCTGACGCTGAACATCGCTGCAAATTACGGTGGCCGATGGGATATTATTCAAGGCGTTAAGGCACTGGCCGGGCAGGTGGAAGCAGGTACACTACGGGCAGAGCAGATTACAGAGGAGTTGCTAAATACAGCAGTCTGTATGAGCGAACTGGCACCTGTCGATTTGGTGATCAGAACCGGTGGGGAACATAGGATTAGTAACTTTTTGTTGTGGCAAATTGCCTATGCGGAACTCTATTTTACCGATGTCCTCTGGCCTGATTTTGATGAAAATACCTTTGAAGGCGCACTTACTGCTTTTGCACAACGTGAGCGCCGTTTCGGGGGGACTACACCTATCGGCGCTGATGCGCCCTAGGGAGAACATTTGCTGAAGTATCGCATTATCACAGCTCTGATTTTAATACCGATTGTTATCGCAGCGCTCTTTTTACTGCCACCTGTAGGTTTTGCCATCGTGACACTGGTTGTGTGTATGCTGGCTGCGTGGGAATGGGGGCAATTAGCCGGACTGGCAACACGTAACCAGCGTATCTGGCTGGCTATACTGTGTGGTTTCCTGCTGGCCGCGATGATGCTGAGTATTCCGGCTTACCAGCAAAGTGTGCATCTATTGCAGGTCGGTGGCTCTTTGTGGGCAGCACTTGTCTGGTGGTGTATGGCTTTGGTGTTAGTCATTGGCTACCCGGCGACAGCCAGTTTCTGGCGTCACTCCCGCGTGCTGCGGGTCTTATTTGGTGTGCTCACGATCGTGCCGTTCTTCTGGGGCATGGTCGCATTGCGTCAGTATGGTTACGCGGAAAACCATCATACTGGCGCATGGTGGTTGTTATATGTGATGCTACTCGTGTGGGGAGCAGATTCCGGCGCTTACCTGTTTGGTAAATTATTTGGCAAGCATAAACTCGCACCCAAAGTCTCTCCGGGCAAAACCTGGGAAGGGTTTATCGGTGGGCTTTTAACGTCCGCCCTGATAGCGTGGCTGTTTGGTCGTTATGCACCGCTTAGTGTACAGCCTGCAATCTTATTGATTTGCTCCGTTGCTGCGGCACTGGCTTCTGTGCTCGGGGATTTGACTGAGAGCATGTTCAAACGTGAGGCAGGAATCAAAGACAGCGGCCATATGATCCCAGGTCATGGTGGAATACTGGATCGTATTGACAGTCTGACGGCTGCGGTTCCTGTATTCGCTTGTCTGATGCTGTTAGTGTATTAATCCGTTGCAGACAGTGAAGTTTTCTAAGGAATAGTTGGGCATATGATGAACATACTTTGGAGTCTGGCCGCCTTTATCGTTGCATTGGGGGTGCTTATCACCGTGCACGAGTTTGGCCATTTCTGGGTTGCTCGTCGCTGTGGCGTACGTGTTGAGCGCTTCTCGGTCGGTTTTGGCCGTGCACTTTGGCGCCGCACAGATCGCCATGGAACCGAATATGTCCTGGCTATTATTCCTCTGGGTGGTTACGTCAAAATGCTCGACGAACGCCTGGAGACCGTTCCGGCCGAATTGCGCCATCTTACTTTCAATAGCAAAACGGTATGGCAACGTGCGGCTATCATTGCTGCGGGGCCAGTAGCCAATTTCATTTTCGCCGTTTTTGCGTACTGGCTGATTTTCATTATCGGTGTTCCAACCGTACGACCGGTTGTTGCTGAAATCACGCCGCAGTCGATTGCAGCACAATCCAATATTTTACCCGGGATGGAACTAAAGTCTGTCGGTGGTATCGAAACGCCTGATTGGGATTCAATTCGCCTGTCGTTAATGGGTGAAATTGGGAACGGTCAAATGACTGTGGGTGTAGCACAGTTTGGCTCTTCAGCGGTGGTTGAAAAGACTCTGGATTTGCGGGACTGGAAGTTTGATCCTGAAACTCAGGATCCAGTGGTTGCGCTGGGTATTATTCCTCGCGGCCCGCAGGTTGAGTCCGTGTTAGCGGAAGTACAGGCAGGTTCTGCAGCGCAAAAAGCGGGTTTGCAAGCAGGAGACCGGATCGTTAAAGTTGATGGTCAGGTTTTGGCAAACTGGCGTTCTTTTGCCATGCAGGTGCGTGATAATCCGGGCAAGCCAATTGCACTGGACATTGAGCGCAATGGTTCTGTACTTAGCCTGATGCTCACGCCGGAAACACGGTCGGCAGGTAAAGGTGCAGAGCAAGGTTTTGCTGGGGTGGTTCCTAAAGTAATACCATTGCCTGATGAGTATAAAACGACCCGCCAGTATGGTCCGTTTGTCGCTTTTTACGAGGCAGGTGATAAAACCTGGCAGTTGATGAAGCTTACGGTCAAGATGCTGGGCAAGTTGATTACGGGTGATGTGAAGCTGAACAATCTGAGTGGCCCAATATCCATCGCACAGGGTGCCGGAGTGTCAGCAGAATATGGGTTAGTGTCATACCTGACGTTTTTGGCACTGATTAGTGTCAATCTCGGTATCGTCAACCTGTTCCCATTACCGATATTAGATGGCGGACACCTGGTTTTTCTGGCAATAGAGAAGCTTAAAGGTGGGCCAGTTTCCGAGCGAGTTCAAAACTTCAGTTACCGGATAGGCGCAGTTCTGCTGTTCATGGTAATGGGGCTTGCACTTTTCAATGATTTCTCCCGTCTTTAAGACCGGAGATTAGGTTAGGAAGAACGCATAACAACGATGGCGATCAAAAAGTTGCTCATAGCGTCGCTGCTGTTTGGCAGCGCCACCGTATACGGTGCAGACGGTTTCGTCGTGAAAGATATTCATTTCGAAGGCCTTCAGCGAGTTGCCGTCGGTGCGGCGTTACTCAATATGCCGGTTCGCGTCGGTGATACGGTAACTGACGATGATATCAGTAATACCATTCGTGCATTGTTTGCCACTGGCAACTTTGAGGACGTCCGCGTCCTGCGCGATGGTGATTCTCTGATTGTTCAGGTTAAAGAACGTCCAACTATTGCCAGCATTACTTTCTCCGGTAACAAGTCGGTGAAAGACGATATGCTGAAACAAAACCTGGAAGCCTCTGGCGTCCGTGTTGGCGAAGCGCTTGACCGTACAACCATCGGTAGTATCGAAAAAGGCCTGGAAGACTTCTATTACAGCGTCGGCAAATACAGTGCATCGGTAAAAGCGGTTGTCACGCCTTTACCGCGCAACCGTGTTGACCTGAAACTGGTCTTCACCGAAGGTGTTTCTGCAAAAATTCAGCAGATAAACATCGTTGGTAACCATGCATTCACGACTGATGACCTGATTTCACGTTTCCAACTGCGTGATGAAGTGCCATGGTGGAACGTGGTCGGTGACCGTAAATACCAGAAACAAAAGCTGGCGGGTGACCTTGAAACCTTGCGTAGTTTTTATCTGGATCGCGGTTATGCCCGTTTCAACATTGATTCGACTCAGGTAAGCCTGACGCCGGATAAAAAAGGCATCTACATTACGCTGAACATTACAGAAGGTGAGCAGTACAAGCTTTCTGGTGTTGAAGTTGCCGGCAATATGGCTGGCCATTCAGCAGAAGTTCAGAGCCTGACTAAAATTAATAAGGGCGAGCTGTATAACGGCGCTAAAGTCACCAAAATGGAAAACGACATCAAACAGATGTTGGGGCGCTATGGTTATGCCTATCCACGCGTGGTCACTCAGCCAGAAATTAACGATGCTGACAAAACGGTTAAGCTGCATATCAATGTTGATGCAGGGAACCGTTTCTACGTGCGCCATATCCGTTTTGAAGGTAACGATACCAGCAAAGACAGCGTCCTGCGCCGTGAGATGCGCCAGATGGAAGGTGCCTGGTTAGGTAATGATCTGGTCGACAAAGGCAAAGAGCGTCTGAACCGTCTGGGTTACTTCGAAACTGTTGATGTGGATACGCAGCGTGTTCCAGGTACACCGGATCAGGTTGATGTAGTCTACAAAGTGAAAGAACGCAATACCGGTACTTTCAACTTTGGTGTCGGCTACGGTACTGAAAGTGGTGTCAGCTTCCAGGTCGGTGTCCAGCAGGACAACTGGCTGGGTACGGGTAATTCCGTAGGCATCAGCGGTACGAAAAATGACTACCAGACCTATGCAGAGTTTACCATTACTGACCCGTACTTTACCGTTGACGGTGTGAGTCTGGGTGGTCGTATTTTCTATAACGACTTCAAAGCAGATAATGCGGACCTGTCTAGTTACACCAACAGAAGTTATGGCGTCGGTGGTAATCTTGGCTTCCCAATCAATGAAAACAACTCATTGCGCTTGGGCCTAGATTACGTACACAACGATCTGTCCAATATGGAACCTCAGATCGCGATGTTCCGTTATCTGAATTCTGTAGGGCTTAACCCTGCGGTCACGACCAGTGATAATGCGGATGCGGATTTCAGTGCTAACGACTTCTTCGTGAATCTGGGTTGGGGTTATAACAACCTTGACCGTGGTTACTTCCCGACTTCAGGGACCAAAGCCAGCCTGAACGGTAAAGTTACCGTGCCGGGTTCCGATAACGAATATTACAAAATCACTTTCGATTCAACCAGCTATATGCCATTGAATCAGGATCGTGATTGGGTACTGATGGGACGCGCGCGCGCAGGTTATGCGGATGGTCTGGGTGGCAAAGAAGTGCCGTTCTATGACAACTTCTATGCCGGCGGTTCAAGCAGTGTTCGTGGTTTCCAGTCGAACACCATCGGTCCGAAAGCAGCTTATTACAAATGTACTACGGCTAATACCTCGTACAGCACCTGCCCGATTGATAACTCGAGCGATGCAGTAGGCGGTAACGCAATGGCCATTCTGAGTGCGGAACTGATTGTTCCAACTCCGTTTGTTAGCGAAAAATATGCTAACTCATTGCGTACGTCTCTGTTCGTGGATAGCGGTACAGTCTGGGATACGGGTTGGGAAAACACGCCGCAAACTCTTGCAGCGGGTGTGCCTGATTATAGTAAGCCTGGCAACATTCGTGTGTCTTCTGGTCTGGCGTTGCAGTGGCAGTCTCCTCTGGGGCCGCTGGTGTTCTCTTACGCACAGCCCGTTAAGAAATACGAAGGCGACAAAGCGGAACAGTTCCAGTTTAACATTGGTAAAACTTGGTAACGTTTTGTTTGCAAAGAGTTTATTCAGCAGAATCGCAATGGCCTGATGCTGGATCTGATACACGGGTTTCGGCCCGTGTATTGTTTTGATTTCAGGTGTTTTGTGTAATTTACTGTGCCATATGGCACAACGGGTGATGGAAGGAGTTTATAGTGAAAAAGTGGTTATATGCCGCAGGCCTCGGTTTAGTTATGGCTTCTTCAGCTAGCGTTCAGGCTGCTGATAAAATTGCTATCGTTAACGTTGCTAGCATTTTCCAACAAATGCCTGCTCGTGATGCTGTGGCAAAACAGCTGGAAAACGAGTTCAAAAGCCGTGCGACAGACCTGCAAGCTCAGGAACGTGATCTGCAAACCAAAATGCAGCGTCTGCAACGTGATGGCTCAACAATGAAAGCCAGCGATCGCGCTAAACTTGAGAAGGATGTAATGGCTCAGCGTGAAGCGTTCTCTGCTAAAGCGCAGCAATTCGATCAAGATAACCGTCGCCGTCAGGGTGAAGAACGTAACAAAATCCTGAGCCGTATTCAGGATGCTGTGAAAGCTGTTGCCAGCAAAGAAGGTTATGATGTTGTTATCGATGCTAACGCTGTTGCGTACGCAAGCAATGACAAAGATATTACTGCTGATGTGCTGAAACAGGTTAAATAAACATGTCTTCAATTCGACTGGCTGATCTCGCACAGCAGTTGGATGCACAATTGCACGGTGATGGCGAAATTGCCATCACCGGCGTTGCTTCAATGCATTCCGCACACTCTGAGCAAATCACGTTTTTATCAAACAGCCGTTACCGTGAACAGTTGGCCTCCTGTACCGCAGGTGCCGTAGTGTTGACGGAAGCGGATCTGCCATTTTGCCCGACAGCGGCATTAGTGGTTAAAAACCCTTACCTGACCTATGCACGCATGGCGCAACTGTTGGATACCACTCCAGCACCGGCACAGGATATTGCTGCAAGTGCAGTGATTTCAGACAGTGCTTCGTTAGGTAAGAATGTCTCGGTTGGCGCAAATGCAGTCATCGAATCAGGCGTCGTGCTGGGTGACAACGTTGTCATCGGCGCTGGCTGCTTTATCGGTAAAGAGGCAAAAATAGGAGCGGGCACACGTCTGTGGGCCAATGTTTCTATTTATCATCGCGTTGAAATTGGTGAGCAATGCCTGATCCAGTCAGGTACGGTGATCGGTTCTGATGGTTTCGGTTATGCCAACGATCGCGGCAACTGGATCAAAATTCCTCAGCTTGGCACCGTCATCATTGGCGATCGCGTTGAGATTGGTGCTTGCACGACCATCGACCGTGGCGCGCTGGATGACACCATTATCAGCAACGGCGTTATCATTGATAACCAATGCCAGATTGCACACAACGTCGTGATTGGAGACAATACGGCGGTGGCTGGCGGTGTTATCATGGCCGGTAGTCTGAAAATTGGACGCTACTGCCAAATCGGTGGAGCCAGTGTTATCAACGGTCACATGGAGATTTGTGACCAGGCTGTCGTAACAGGAATGGGAATGGTGATGCGACCAATCACCGAACCTGGGGTATACTCCTCCGGTATTCCGTTACAACCGAATAAAGTTTGGCGTAAGACGGCTGCGTTGGTAATGAATATTGATGAGATGAATAAGCGCTTGAAAGCTGTCGAGCGTAAAATCGAAAAAGATTAATTACCATTTACGGTGGCGCTTTGTGTTCCCTTTGTTGAGTGAACCTGCGACATACGTTCCTATTTGCGGCCTGCCTGATGACCTTTTTTTGGGGTCTGGCAGGCCGTGTTATTGATGCCATCAGTTTTTTATAGACAGGAAGAGTATTTTGACTACTGACACTCATACTCTGCGTATTGAAGAGATACTGGATTTACTGCCACACCGTTACCCGTTTTTACTGGTTGATCGCGTGCTGGATTTTGAGAAAGGGAAATTTTTACGTGCTGTGAAAAACGTTTCTTTTAACGAACCGTTCTTCCAGGGGCACTTCCCGGGCAAGCCAATTTTCCCTGGCGTTTTGATTCTGGAAGCGATGGCTCAGGCCACCGGCATTCTGGCGTTTAAAAGCGTAGGAAAACTGGAACCGGGCGAATTGTATTATTTTGCAGCAATCGACGATGCACGCTTTAAACGTCCGGTCCTGCCAGGTGACCAGATGGTTCTGGAAGTTGAATTCATTAAAGAGCGTCGTGGCGTTGCTCGTTTTAAAGGTGTCGCGAAAGTTGATGGTGAGATAGCTTGCGAGGCATCAATGATGTGCGCCCGTCGCCGGGAGTCCTAATACATGATAGACAAAACCGCCTTTATTCATCCAAGCGCTATTGTTGAAGACGGTGCCGTTATCGGTGCCGGAGTGCATATCGGTCCTTTCTGCTACGTGGGTTCCCAGGTAGAAATCGGAGAAGGTACTGAGCTTAAATCACACGTAGTTCTTAATGGCGTGACCAAGATTGGTCGCGATAACCGCATCTTCCAGTTCGTCTCTATTGGTGAAATTAACCAGGATCTGAAATATGCCGGTGAACCAACACGCGTTGAGGTCGGCGATCGCAACAATATTCGTGAAAGCGTTACCATTCATCGTGGTACCGTTCAGGGCGGTGGTCTGACAAAAGTGGGCAGCGATAACTTGTTGATGGTTAACGCGCACATTGCCCACGATTGTGTCATTGGAAATCGTTGTATTCTGGCCAACAACGCGACCCTCGGTGGCCATGTCGAAGTGGATGATTTTGCTATCATCGGCGGCATGACAGCCGTGCACCAGTTCTGCATTATCGGCGCACACGTGATGGTCGGCGGTTGTTCTGGCGTTGCCCAGGATGTCCCTCCGTTTGTCATTGCGCAGGGCAACCATGCCACACCTTTCGGTATCAATATTGAGGGGCTTAAGCGTCGTGGCTTCGAAAAAGCCGATTTGCACGCTATCCGTAATGCTTACAAGCTACTGTATCGCAGCGGTAAAACGCTGGAAGAAGCACAACCGGAAATCGCGGCTATTACGGCTGAATTCCCGAAAGCTAAACCATTCAGTGATTTCTTTGCCCGCTCAACGCGCGGCATTATTCGCTGATTTGCGCTACGGAAAACAATGCAAAAGCCTGTTCTGACAATTGGCCTGGTGGCCGGTGAAACGTCCGGTGACATTCTTGGCGCCGGGCTGATTCGAGCCCTGAAAAAACATCATCCTGATGCCCGTTTTGTAGGGGTTGCAGGTCCGCTGATGCAGGCGGAAGGATGTGAAGCCTGGTACGAAATGGAAGAGCTGGCTGTGATGGGCGTGGTAGAAGTGTTAGAACGGCTGCCACGCCTGTTGAAAATCCGCAAAGACCTCACCCGACGTTTCAGCGAACTTCAGCCTGATGTTTTCGTGGGCATTGATGCTCCCGACTTCAATATCACACTGGAAGGCCGCCTGAAACAGCGTGGTATCCGCACGATTCATTATGTCAGCCCTTCCGTATGGGCCTGGCGACAAAAACGTGTTTTCAAAATCGGGAAAGCAACTGACTTAGTACTGGCATTCCTGCCTTTCGAAAAAGCGTTTTACGACAAATTTAACGTTCCCTGCCGTTTCATCGGTCACACGATGGCGGATGCAATGCCTTTGCATCCGGATAAGCTGGCGGCCCGCGCAACGCTTGGGATCCCTGACGATGTGCATTGCCTGGCATTATTGCCGGGAAGTCGTCATGCCGAAGTCGAAATGCTCAGCGCGGATTTCCTTAAGACAGCGTTACAGCTGCGACAGACTTACCCTGATTTGCACATCGTGGTGCCGCTGGTTAACGCCAGGCGTCGCGAGCAATTCGAGCGTATCAAGGCTGAGATTGCGCCTGATCTGCCTGCGCATTTGCTTGATGGCAAAGGGCGTGAAGCGATGATTGCCAGCGATGCTGCTCTTCTGGCATCTGGCACTGCTGCGCTCGAGTGCATGCTGGCGAAATGCCCGATGGTCGTAGGGTATCGCATGAAGCCTGTTACCTATTGGCTGGCGGAACGTCTGGTGAAAACCCCTTATGTTTCCTTGCCAAATCTGCTGGCAAGACGGGAAATTGTCACCGAATTACTGCAAACCGAATGCATACCGGAAAAGCTTTCAGCCGCACTTCTGCCTTTACTGGCAGGCGGTGAAAAAAGTGAGGAATTGCGTACAATTTTCCTGGAATTGCATGAAAGCATTCGCCGTAATGCTGATGAGCAGGCCGCTCAGGCCGTAATGGAGCTGGCAAACCGATGAGTGAATTATTTGTTTATCCGCAGGCCGTGTGTATTGCCGGTGTGGATGAAGTTGGCCGCGGTCCGCTGGTTGGCGCGGTGGTGACGGCTGCGGTGATACTCGATCCTGCCAACCCGATTATGGGGCTGGCGGATTCAAAGAAGCTCACCGAAAAACGTCGCGAAGCGTTATACATCGAAATCAAAGAAAAGGCGCTGGCCTGGAGTCTCGGACGGGCAGAGCCGCATGAAATTGATGAACTGAACATTCTGTATGCCACAATGCTGGCCATGCAAAGAGCCGTCGCCGGTCTGGCACTGACGCCGGATATGGTGTTGATTGACGGTAACCGTTGCCCGAAACTGCCGATGGCCTCACAGGCCGTGGTGAAAGGCGACAGTAAGGTGGCTGAAATCAGTGCGGCATCTATTCTTGCCAAAGTGACCCGCGATCGCGAAATGGTTGAACTGGATCTGCAGTTCCCTGAATATGGTTTTGCGAAACACAAAGGCTATCCGACGCCGGTACACCTTGAAAGCCTCGCCCGGCTTGGTGCGACCGCACATCACCGCCGCAGTTTTGCGCCGGTGAAACGCGCACTCGGGCTGGCCTAGTACCTCACTTTGTTTCTGCCCCTGACTTTTATTTATAAAATGGCGGGGCACATACACTCTTAATTCACATATTTCTGGACTCTGGATATGGCCGAACCTCGTTTTATTCATCTGCGCGTACATAGCGACTATTCCATGGTGGATGGCCTCGCGAAAGTGGGTCCGCTGGTGAAATGCGCGGCCTCACTGGGTATGCCTGCTCTGGCTATCACAGATTTCACCAACCTGTGCGGGTTGGTCAAATTTTACGGTGCGGCGCACGGTGCGGGCGTCAAGCCGATTATCGGTGCAGACCTGAATGTACAAAGTGAAATCCTCGGCGATGAACTCGCGCAACTGACCGTTCTGGCGATGAACAATCAGGGGTATCAGAACCTGACATTGCTGATCTCCCGTGCTTATCAGCGCGGCTATGGCGCGGCGGGCCCGATTGTTGATCGCGAGTGGCTGGCGGAGCTGAACGAGGGGCTGATCCTGCTTTCCGGCGCGAAAATGGGGGATGTCGGTAAGTTCATGATACGCGGTAACGATCTGCAGGTTGAGCAATGCTTGGAGTTCTATCAGCAATATTTCCCCGACCGTTATTATCTCGAACTGATCCGCACTGGCCGAGCAGAGGAAGAAAACTACCTGCATGCCGCCGTGGCGCTGGCGACGGAGCGCGGTTTGCCCGTTGTGGCCACCAACGACGTGCGTTTTATGGTTCCGACGGACTTTGATGCCCATGAGATCCGCGTAGCAATCCACGATGGTTTTACGCTTGATGACCCGAAACGCCCGAGAAACTACACCGCGCAGCAGTACATGCGCAGTGAAGATGAAATGTGCGAGCTGTTTGAAGATATCCCGGAAGCGCTGCAAAACAGCGTGGAAATCGCCAAGCGCTGTAATGTCACGATCCGTCTGGGCGAGTATTTCCTGCCTCAGTTCCCGACGGGCGAAATGACCACGGCAGATTTTCTGGTCGAAAAATCAAAAATCGGACTGGAGGAGCGCCTGGAGTTTTTATTCCCGGACCCTGAAGTCCGCGCGCAACGTCGCCCTGAATATGACGAACGTCTGGATATCGAACTCAAAGTTATCAACCAGATGGGCTTCCCGGGCTACTTCCTGATCGTTATGGAGTTCATCCAGTGGTCGAAAGATAACAGCGTGCCAGTCGGGCCGGGACGTGGTTCCGGTGCGGGTTCACTGGTGGCCTATGCGCTGAAAATCACGGATCTGGATCCCCTTGAATTCGATCTTCTGTTCGAACGTTTCCTTAACCCTGAACGTGTTTCCATGCCCGACTTTGACGTCGACTTTTGCATGGAAAAACGCGACAGGGTTATCGATCACGTCGCGGAAATGTACGGTCGTGAAGCGGTTTCGCAGATCATTACTTTTGGTACGATGGCGGCAAAAGCGGTTATCCGTGACGTTGGTCGCGTGCTGGGGCACCCCTACGGTTTCGTCGATCGTATTTCCAAATTAGTTCCGCCGGATCCGGGCATGACGCTGGAAAAAGCGTTTGCGGCTGAACCGCAGTTGCCTGAGATTTATGAAGCAGATGAAGAAGTTAAGTCACTGATCGACATGGCGCGTCAGCTGGAAGGTGTTACACGAAATGCCGGTAAGCACGCCGGTGGTGTGGTCATCGCGCCGACGAAAATTACCGATTTTGCGCCGCTCTACTGCGATGCGGAAGGTAATCACCCAGTTACACAGTTCGATAAAAACGACGTGGAATACGCCGGGCTGGTGAAGTTCGACTTCCTGGGGCTGCGCACGCTGACGATCATCGACTGGGCGCTGGAAATGATCAACGCGCGCCGTGCAAAAGCGGGTGAAGCACCGCTGGATATCGCTGCGATCCCGCTTGATGACAAGAAAAGTTTCGACATGCTGCAACGCTCGGAAACCACAGCGGTTTTCCAGCTTGAATCCCGCGGCATGAAAGATTTGATCAAACGCCTCAAACCCGACAGCTTCGAAGATATGATCGCACTGGTGGCGTTGTTCCGCCCGGGGCCTTTGCAGTCAGGGATGGTAGATAACTTCATCGACCGTAAACACGGGCGTGAAGAGATTTCTTACCCCGACATCCAGTGGCAGCATGAGTCCCTGAAACCGGTACTGGAACCGACTTACGGCATCATTTTGTACCAGGAACAGGTTATGCAGATTGCGCAGGTTCTGGCGGGTTATTCGCTGGGCGGCGCAGACATGTTACGTCGCGCAATGGGTAAGAAAAACCCGGTCGAAATGGCTAAACAGCGCGGCGGCTTTGAAGATGGCGCCAAATCACGCGGCGTTGACGGCGAACTGGCCATTAAAATCTTTGACCTGGTTGAGAAGTTTGCCGGTTACGGCTTTAACAAATCGCACTCCGCCGCCTACGCTTTGGTGTCGTACCAGACGTTGTGGCTGAAAGCGCATTATCCGGCTGAATTTATGGCGGCGGTAATGACTGCTGATATGGATAACACCGAGAAGGTCGTTGGTCTGGTGGACGAATGCTGGCGTATGGGCCTCAAGATTCTGCCGCCGGACATCAACAGCGGGCTATATCACTTCCACGTCAACGACGAAGGTGAAATCGTTTACGGTATCGGGGCGATAAAAGGCGTGGGTGAAGGCCCGATTGAAGCGATCATTGAAGCGCGTAACGAGGGCGGCTATTTCAAAGAGCTGTTTGATTTGTGCGCGCGTGCCGACGTCAAAAAGCTGAATAAGCGCATTCTTGAAAAACTGATCATGTCCGGCGCTTTTGACCGGCTTGGGCCGCATCGCGCCGCTCTGATGAGTTCTCTTAGTGACGCGCTGAAAGCGGCCGATCAGCATGCGAAAGCTGAGGCTATTGGCCAGGTAGACATGTTTGGTGTTCTGGCCGAAGCGCCTGAACAGGTTGAGAAATCTTACTCAAACGTGATGCCGTGGCCGGAACAAACGGTGCTCGACGGCGAGCGTGAAACGCTCGGTTTGTATCTGACCGGGCATCCGATCACGCAGTATCTGAAAGAGATTGAACGTTATGGCGGCGGCCAGCGTTTGAAAGATATGCACCCGACGGATCGGGGCAAAATGACCGTTGCAGTGGGGCTGGTTCTCGCTGCTCGCGTCATGGTCACCAAACGCGGGAATCGCATTGGGATCTGTACGCTTGACGATCGTTCCGGTCGTCTCGAAGTGATGTTGTTCACCGAAGCGTTGGAAAAATTCCAGCATTTATTGGAAAAAGACCGTATCCTTATCGCCACAGGACAGGTCAGCTTTGATGACTTCAGTGGCGGGCTTAAAATGATGGCCCGCGATGTAATGGACATCAGTGAAGCACGGGAAAAATATGCTCGCGGTCTTGCTATCTCGCTGACTGACAGGCAAATTGATGACCAGCTTTTGAACCGTCTCCGCCAATCGTTGGAACCTCACCGATCGGGGACGATACCAGTGCATCTGTATTACCAACGAGAAAATGCAAGAGCCCGGCTGCGATTCGGGGCGTCATGGCGTGTTACGCCAACGGACAAACTGTTGCTGGATTTGCGAGGCCTGGTCGGTAGTGAGCAGGTGGAACTGGAATTTGACTAAAATAGGAATGCTATGAGTCTGAATTTTCTTGATTTTGAACAGCCGATTGCGGAACTGGAAGCGAAAATTGACTCGCTGACTGCAGTCAGCCGTCAAGACGAAAAATTAGATATTAATCTGGACGAAGAAGTTGCACGCTTGCGCGAGAAAAGCGTTGAACTGACACGTAAGATTTTCTCTGATCTGGGCGCCTGGCAGATTGCCCAACTGGCGCGCCATCCTCGTCGCCCTTATACCCTGGATTACATCAAACATATCTTTACCGATTTTGATGAACTGGCGGGTGACCGTGCATTCGCGGACGATAAAGCTATCGTTGGTGGTATTGCTCGTCTGGGCGAACGTGCTGTGATGATCATTGGTCATCAGAAAGGCCGTGAAACCAAAGAGAAAATTCGTCGTAACTTTGGTATGCCTGCACCAGAAGGGTATCGCAAAGCGTTACGCCTGATGGAAATGGCCGAACGTTTCAAACTGCCAATCATCACCTTCATCGACACCCCGGGTGCATACCCTGGTGTGGGTGCGGAAGAACGTGGCCAGTCTGAAGCGATCGCCCGCAACCTGCGCGAAATGTCGCGCCTGAACGTCCCGGTTATCTGCACCGTTATTGGTGAAGGGGGTTCCGGTGGTGCTCTGGCAATCGGCGTGGGTGACAAAGTTAACATGCTGCAATACAGCACCTACTCGGTAATTTCACCGGAAGGCTGTGCGTCGATTCTGTGGAAAAGCGCAGATAAAGCGCCTCTGGCTGCGGAAGCGATGGGGATTGTTGCCCCGCGGCTGAAAGAGCTGAAACTGATCGACTCCGTGATCCCGGAACCTCTGGGTGGCGCGCATCGTAACGTTGAAGCGATGGCAGCTTCTCTGCGTGCACAACTGGAAGCGGACCTGAGCGATCTGGATGTTCTGAGCACTGAAGAACTGCGCAACCGTCGTTATCAGCGTCTGATGACTTACGGTTACTGCTGATATCAGCAATGTATTGCGAAAGGCTATGCTCCGGCATGGCCTTTTTTATTACCCGTTTTTCCCTCTCAGATTTTCCTGCATTCTTAAATTCCCTCTTTTTGGTCGAAACCCGGTGGTAAAGGGTACACAGCGTCCGTTAACCGTGTTTCTATAAATACCTGAGAGACATATAACAGAAGGATTTGTCAGATGAATATTATTGCTATCATGCGCCCGGAAGGGGCCTACTACAAAGATGAGCCGATCCGCGAACTGGATAGCGCCCTGACGAGTCTCGGATTCCATATTATTTATCCGCGCGATCGCGCTGACTTACTGAAACTCATCGAAAATAATGCCCGTATCTGCGGGGCGATTTTCGACTGGGACCAGCACAGTGAAGAACTGTGTACGGAAATCAATGAACTGAATGAATACCTGCCGCTTTACGCGTTCATCAATACGCACTCCACGCTGGACGTTGATGTCAATGAGATGCGTATGGTCTTGTATTTCTTCGAGTATGCCCTTTCTGCTGCCGATGATATTGCCAGGCGTATTCGCCAGTACACCGATGAATATATCGATACGATCACGCCGCCGCTGACCAAAGCGCTGTTTACCTATGTGGAAGAAGGAAAATATACCTTCTGCACACCGGGTCACATGGCCGGAACGGCCTTTCTGAAAAGCCCTGTCGGGACGCTTTTTTATGATTTCTTCGGGGCTAAGACCCTGAAAGCGGATGTGTCGATTTCTGTGACGGAACTCGGTTCCTTGCTCGACCATACCGGCCCGCATTTAGAGGCGGAGGAATACATCGCGCGAACGTTTGGGGCGGAGCAAAGCTATATCGTTACCAATGGCACATCCACGGCAAACAAAATTGTCGGCATGTACGCCGCGCCTGCGGGTAGCACCGTGCTGATTGACCGAAACTGCCACAAATCACTGGCGCATCTGATGATGATGACCAACATCGTGCCGGTGTATTTGCGTCCGAACCGCAATGCCTACGGTATTCTGGGCGGGATCCCGCAACGGGAATTTACACGTGAAAGCATTGAAGAGAAGATCGCGCAGACCGAAAATGCCACCTGGCCCGTGCATGCTGTGATCACCAATTCCACCTACGACGGGCTGCTTTACAATACGGATTACATCAAAAGTACGCTGGATGTACCGTCGATTCACTTTGATTCCGCGTGGGTGCCTTACACCAATTTCCATCCGATTTACGATGGCAAAAGCGGAATGAGTGGCGAGCGGGTTCCCGGCAAAGTGATTTATGAAACGCAGTCGACGCATAAATTGCTGGCGGCTTTCTCACAGGCTTCCATGATCCACATTAAAGGCGACTATAACGAAAGCACCTTTAATGAAGCCTACATGATGCACACCACCACATCGCCGAACTACGGCATTGTGGCGTCGGCAGAAACTGCGGCGGCTATGTTGCGCGGAAATCCCGGACGGCGGCTCATCAACCGTTCTGTGGAACGAGCGCTGCATTTCCGCAAAGAGATCCAACGGCTGCGTGAGGAAACTGACGGCTGGTTCTTCGATATCTGGCAACCTGAGCATATTGATGAAGCAGAGTGCTGGCCGCTGAATCCTGATCAAAACTGGCATGGTTTTGCTGATGCGGATACCGATCATATGTATCTGGATCCGATCAAAGTGACGATCCTGACGCCCGGTATGAATGAAATGGGCAAACTCGAAGAAGAGGGGATCCCGGCGGCGTTGGTGGCGAAATTCCTTGATGAGCGCGGCGTGGTAGTGGAAAAAACCGGCCCGTATAATCTGCTTTTCCTGTTCAGCATTGGCATTGATAAAACCAAATCCATGAGCCTGATGCGCGGGCTGACAGATTTCAAACGCAGCTATGATCTTAATCTTCGGGTCAAAAATATGCTCCCGGACCTCTATGCGGAAGATCCGGATTTCTACCGTAATATGCGCATTCAGGATCTGGCTCAGGGGATCCACAAACTGATTGTCCGCCATGATCTTCCACGTCTGATGATCGAGGCTTTTGATGTATTGCCGGAAATGAAAATGACGCCATATGAAATGTTCCAGCATCAGGTGCGCGGGCATATCGATGAGTGCGACATTGACGAACTGATTGGCAAAGTATCCGCCAATATGATCCTGCCGTATCCACCGGGTGTACCCGTGGTGATGCCCGGTGAGATGATTACGGAAGAAAGCCGCGCCGTTCTCGATTTTCTGATCATGCTGTGTTCTATCGGTGAGCGTTATCCGGGATTTGAAACGGATATTCATGGAACCCGTCTCACAGAAGACGGGCGCTATCTGGTAAAAGTTTTAAAACTCCCGGAAGCGGGTTAACAAACCGCCCTCTTCGTGAGGGCTTTTTATTGACGTCTGCAAACACCCTGAGTAACGTGCACAGCAGGAATTAACAGGAAATCATCATGCTTACTCTTCGCCAGATTCATCACATCGCGGTCATTGGTTCTGATTATCAGGCCAGTAAACATTTCTATTGCGATATTCTTGGGTTTACCTTACTTGGCGAGTTTTACCGCGAAGAACGTGATTCCTGGAAAGCCGATCTGGCACTGAACGGCCAGTATACGATTGAGTTATTTAGCTTCCCGAATCCACCTGCCCGTCCAAGCCGGCCTGAATCCTGCGGTTTGCGCCATCTGGCGTTCAGCGTTGAAGATATCGGGCAGTCCGTCAGTGTGCTGAACGCAGCCGGTGTCTTTTGCGAACCGGTGAGAACAGACCCTTATACCGGCAAACAGTTTACTTTTTTCACCGATCCCGACGGCCTGCCGTTAGAGCTTTACGAATCCCGGTAATCTCATGAATCATCATCTGTCAGCACTGTTTCTGACTGAACATTTGCGCAGCAAAATTGGGTCTGCGCGAAAACTTTGCGTGGCATTTAGCGGCGGTCTGGATTCAACCGTTTTGCTGGCTGGTCTTGCACAGTTGAGGGACAACCAGATCCCGGACTTACGGCTGCGGGCGCTGCACGTGCATCACGGATTAAGCCAGTTTGCGGATGACTGGGCAGCGCACTGCCATGATTTCTGCCAGCAGCGTAATATCGGTCTGACCGTCATTAGGGTTCAGGTCAACGCTCAGGATGGCGGGATTGAAGCGGCGGCAAGAGCTGCGCGCTATCAGGCTTTCTCCGCGCAGCTGGAAGAGGGGGAAGTCTTGCTGACGGCGCAACATCTTAACGATCAGTGTGAAACGTTTTTGCTGGCGCTTAAACGCGGCAGCGGTCCGGCGGGTTTGTCGGCGATGAGTGCGGACAGCACGGGGCTGGGTTATCGCCTGTTGCGGCCGTTGCTTGAGCTCCGCCGGGATCGGCTTGAGGAATACGCCGATCAACACCAGCTGACGTGGATCGAGGATGACAGCAATCGGGACGCCCGTTTTGATCGTAATTTTTTGCGGCTCGATATTCTCCCTTCGCTCTATGCGCGATGGCCGCACTTTGCACAATCCACCGCCCGCAGCGCTTCGTTGTGCGCGGAACAGGAATCTCTGCTTGATGAACTGCTCAGTGAGTCCCTTATTTCGTTAACGGATGAACAGGGGAGTTTATCCGTTGAGGGGATTGAGAGTTTCTCGGTGGCAAGACGTTCCGCGCTACTGCGCCGCTGGCTGGCTGGCCGTGAAGCAAAAATGCCTTCCCGCGAACAGCTCCAGAGAATTTGGGATGAAGTTGCGTTGAGCCGTGAAGATGCACAGGCGCAGCTTCAGCTTGGGAGCTTTGTGGTGCGACGTTTTCGCCAGCGGCTGTACCTGTCGCCCCAATATTCATCCCTTAAAGATTTGATCATCAGCTGGGATCCTGCTGACAAACTTCTGTTGCCGGACGCGCTGGGCGTTTTATCTGTTTCTGCAGTGCCGGATGATGGCGATGAAAACTGTGTCATCCGTCAGCCGCGCGCCGGGGAAACGATCACCGTTCGCTTCCATGCTTCGGGGATGATCGAAAAGGTTGGGCGCGATCGTGCCCGTCAGGCGAAAAAGTTGTGGTCTGAGTTAGGTGTGCCGCCCTGGCAACGGGATCGCATTCCGCTGGTTTATTACAATGAACAGCTTATTGCTGCGCCTGGCTGGTTTATCACCCGTCAGGCACTGGCTGAAAATAGTGAAGAGCAATGGCGGCTGTTATGGTCCGTTGCCCAATAAAATAGAAAGCAGTTAATTTTGGGGAGTTGTAATGCTGAGAGTTTTGTTGCGGGCAATGGCAGGGTTATTGCCGTTGATATTGCTGAGTTCACCGGTTCTGGCTCAGGGAAACAGTGCTGATGGTCAGTCTAAATCGGCAAGCTGTGCGGCATGCCACGGCGCAAAGGGAAAAGCGGTTAATGCTATTTACCCTAATCTGGCCGGGCAAAATGAAGACTACCTGGCACTGGCGCTGCGTGCTTATCAGAAAGGAGAACGCAGCGGCGGGCAGGCGGGTGTCATGCAGGCATTTACCTCATCACTGTCTGAGCAGGATATCAGTGATCTGGCAGCCTATTATGCCAGTCTGACGCCGCTTAAATAGTAAATGGGTCGGTTTCAGAAATGCAAACGGGCAACCCTGAGATTGCCCGTTAAGTCATAGTGACGGAGGGTATCGCTTATTCGGCGCTCACGACCACCGTGCCAATTTCCGGATGGCTAAAGCTTTCAATATGATCAAGCCGCAGATCGCGTTGTTCTCCGCTGGCCTCGACCACCAGATACTCTACTTTCTTACGCATTAACAAATCTTTGGCTTTTGCCTCAACGACTTCTCCGCTACGCAGCTTCAGCGTCAAAACCAGGTGATGCTGGCAGGCGAGCTCGAGATTATCGTAGTCATCACAATTGATGGGTTGGTACTCATCATTCATCGACATAATCGCTCACCAATAAGTTAGCGGCGGCGTAGGCCGCCTGGTCCCTAACGGAGGACGGAAGCTCAGCATTCGCTGCCACTTCGTCCAATGCTTTCAATACACAACCCAACGCATCGGGCACATATCCGAGATCACCGCTGGCGATTTCAGAATATTTAAGGCGTACCAACTCACAGTATTGTTGCATAACTTCTCCCTAAAAAGCGTATCCCTCTGAGGAAAGCGCAGAAAGATAAACTCTCAGTATTTAACGACTATAGCACAGGAGAGTGTGAGTTATTAGCAGGCCTGTAAAGGTAAATCGTTTGAGTACAGCCTTTATTCAGAAGGTCCATCAGGGGAAAACTGGTTTAGGCAGGACGCTTTCAAGTACACTGTGCGTCTGATATCAAGAGGTTTCCCATGGCGCTAAAAGCAAAAATTTATAAAGCAGCAATCAATATTGCTGATATGGATCGTAATTTCTTTCATGACGCCAACCTGACTTTGGCCCAGCATCCCTCAGAAACAGAACAACGAATGATGCTGCGTCTGCTTGCATGGATTTATCATGCAGATGAGCGCCTGACTTTTACCCGCGGATTAAGTGCGGAAGACGAACCCGAAATCTGGCGTAAAAACGATCACAACGGCATTGAGTTATGGGTTGAATTAGGATTGCCGGATGAGAAGCGTCTGAAAAAGGCCTGTAACCAATCGCGTGAAGTCGTGCTTTACGCTTATGGTGAGAGAGCGGCAAAAGTCTGGTGGTCACAAATTGAAGGGAAGGTCAGAGGTTTTAACAACCTTCGCATCCGTTATTTGGAAGATGAACTCCTGAATCAGCTGACCGCTTTTGGCAGCCGGACCATGGATTTACAGGCAACTTTACAGGACGGAACTATTTGGCTTTCCGACGCTCAGAGTAATTTGGAAATTCATTTTTCTGAATGGAAAGAGTTTGCCGGAAACGACGGAAGGTAATCAGTGTGCTAATCCTTTCCGGAAAACTGGAAATCCCTGACAGCGAAATCGAATTAACGGCGATCCGCGCTCAGGGAAATGGTGGTCAGAACGTCAATAAAACATCAACGGCGATCCATTTACGCTTTGATATTAAAGCGTCGAGTTTGCCAGAATATTACAAAGAGCGGTTACTGGCATTCAATCACCACTCTATTACGGCCGACGGTTGGGTGATCATTAAAGCCCAGGAATACCGGAGCCAGGAGCTGAATCGCGAAGCCGCTGTGGCCCGGCTGAGCGCGTTGATTTCGCAGGCTATGGTGGTGGAAAAACCTCGCCGCGCGACGAAGCCGACCAAAGGGTCCAAAATCCGGCGTGTAGAAAGTAAAGTGCGCAAAGGCGCCACAAAGGCATTGCGAGGCAAAATTCGTCAGCCTTAAACCGTGTTGCAGGACAATCTTTATCGCAGCACAGAGAAAAGCAGTAGGGGAGAAACTGTGAAAAAAATCATTATCACGGCAGTGCTGGCGCTCGGGGCGCTGTCGCTGTTCGGCTGCCACACCGCTGCGTTTAATCATGAAAAACCGCTTCAGGCGATGCAGCAAAGTTATAGCGGTGTTCTGCCTTGTGCAGATTGCAGCGGCTTAAAAACCTCATTGTTCCTGCAACAGGACGGGACTTACATCTTGCAGGAAGTGTATCAGGGTAGCAAAGAGGGCGATCAGAGCTTCGCCAGCTATGGCCGCTGGGCGCGTACCGCAGATAAACTGGTGCTGACCGACAGCCGAGGAGAGAAGCGCTATTTCCATCCGAAAGATGAAAATCTGGAAATGCTCGATCACAGCGGTGATCCGATCGTTTCCTCGTTCAATTACACGCTGAAGCCTGTGCGGCAGAGCTTGCCGAAAACGCCGATGGCTCTGACCGGCATGATGCAGTACAGCGCAGATGCCGCGTCTTTCAAAGATTGTGCAACGGGTAAAGTCTTCCCGATGTCGGCCAGTAAATCGCTGGAAGCAGGGTATCTTGCAGCACGTAACGCGCCGAACCAGCTGGTCTTCATCTCGATGGACGGTCATTTTATGACAGAACCGTCAATGGAAGAGGGGCAGATGCAACGGGCGGTTGTTGCGGATAAGAATATCAGCTTTGATGCCAATAAGGTTTGCCCTTAGATTTTAAGCTTTTATCGGATTACACAAACAAAAATGCCCGCGCGATGCGGGCATTTTTATGGGCAACGTTTGTCGCTATAATATTAACGCGGGATCTGGCTCAGCAGATATTCAACAATATCGCCTTGCTTGATCATTTGTTTTTCGCCGCTGCGACGGTTTTTATATTCCAGCTCTTCAGCGTCCAGATTACGATCGCCAATCACAACGTGGTGTGGAACACCGATCAGTTCCATGTCTGCAAACATGACGCCCGGACGTTCTTTACGATCGTCGAGGATCACATCGATACCGTGTGAACGCAGTTCTTTGTACAACGCTTCCGCCGCATCTTTCACGCGGAAAGATTTGTGCATGTTCATTGGCAGAATCGCAACCTGGAACGGGGCAATAGCGTCCGGCCAGATGATTCCGCGATCATCGTGGTTCTGTTCGATAGCCGCAGCGACCACGCGGGTCACCCCAATGCCGTAACAGCCCATGGTCATAACCTGGTTACGGCCATCTTCACCCTGAACTGTCGCATTCATTGCTTCTGAGTATTTAGTACCCAGCTGGAAGATATGGCCAACTTCGATACCGCGTTTGATGACCAGAGAACCCTGACCGTCCGGGCTTGGATCGCCGGCAACCACGTTACGGATGTCTGCCACTTCTGGCAGCGCAACATCGCGATCCCAGTTAATGCCAAAGTAATGCTTACCGTCGATGTTTGCGCCAGCGCTGAAATCGCTCATCGCGGCAACGGTGCGGTCAGCAACAACTGGCATTGGCAGATTAACCGGGCCGAGTGAGCCCGGGCCTGCTGCAACGATTTCACGGATTTCAGCTTCTGTTGCGAAAGTCAGTGGAGCAGCAACTTGCGGCAGTTTTTCAGCTTTGATTTCGTTCAGTTCATGATCACCACGAACCAGCAGAGCAACCAGTTTATGACCACTTTCAGCAGTCGCGTGTACCATCAGGGTTTTCACGGTTTTCTCAACCGGAACCTGGAACTGTTCTGTCAGTTCAGCGATGGTTTTCGCATCTGGTGTTTCCACCACATGCATTTCCTGCGTAGCAGCAGCGCGTGGAGTAGCCGGCGCCAGCGCCTCTGCGAATTCGATGTTGGCAGCGAAATCTGAAGAGTCAGAAAACACCACGTCATCTTCGCCGCTTTGTGCCAGTACCTGGAATTCATGGGACGCACTGCCACCGATAGAACCGGTATCTGCCAACACAGCACGGAAATCCAGGCCCATGCGGTTGAAGATTTGGCTGTAAGCCGCATACATCGCGTCGTAAGTTTCCTGAAGGGATTCCTGCGTCGTGTGGAACGAGTAGGCATCTTTCATCAGGAATTCACGAGAACGCATCACACCAAAACGCGGGCGAACTTCATCACGGAATTTGGTCTGGATCTGGAAGAAATTCAGCGGCAGCTGCTTGTAAGAGCTGACTTCGTTGCGGATCAGATCCGTAATGACTTCTTCGTGGGTTGGACCCAGTACGAACGGACGATCGCCACGGTCAACGAAACGCAGCAGTTCCGGGCCGTATTGTTCCCAACGTCCGCTCTCCTGCCACAAATCAGCGGGCTGAACTACCGGCATCGACACTTCAATGGCGTTCGCGTTGTTCATTTCTTCGCGTACGATGTTTTCAACTTTTTTGAGAACACGTAAGCCGGTCGGTAGCCAGGTGTACAGGCCGGAGGCCAGTTTGCGGATCATACCAGCGCGAAGCATCAGCTGGTGGCTGATGACTTCTGCGTCGGCTGGCGTCTCTTTCAGTGTAGAGAGCAGATATTGAGTAGTACGCATGATGTGTTGGTTCCGTTAGCACTGCAAATTGCAATCGGGCTGCCAGTGGCAGCCAAAACGTGAAAAGTGGCTTAGTTTACCAGCGAGTTGGTGTTGCCAAAAGAGACGCAGAGGAAATTTAGTCTTCGCCGAGGGACAATACCTGATTAAGGGAACCCACAACCCGCCAGCGGACATTAAATTCCAGCAGGCGAACGGCGTAATCCCGTTCAGCAGATTCACCTTTGCGGTAAGCAGGGCGCGGATCCTGCCCTAACACCTGTGTAATAAAGCGGCGCAGATGCGGATATTTTCCTGCATGCTTTGCCAGTTGCGATTCTGCCTGGGGGAGAAACTCCACGGGCATATCGGCTGGCGGCGCATGTTGGGCAAAGCCCGCACGGGCTTCAGGATGGCTTTCCGCAAACGGCAGATAAGGTTTGATATCAACAACGGGGGTGCCATCGACGAGGTCGAGACTGCCGAGTTGCAGAATCACACTCTGCCCCTGACAGCGAATGCCTTTCAGTTCAACCAGCGACATGCCCAGCGGATTGGGGCGAAAGGTCGAGCGTGTGGCAAATACGCCGGTACGTGTGTTGCCGCCAAGGCGCGGCGGACGCACAGTCGGGCGCCAGCCTCCGTCCATCGTCTGATGAAAGATGAACATCACCCATAAATGGCTGAAATCTTCCAGCCCGCGTACGGCCTCGGGCTGGTTATACGGGGCATGCAGATGTAATTCGCCGCCACCATCCTGCACTAACCCCGGCTGGCGCGGAACAGCAAACTTCTCTTTATAGGGGGAATGAATGGTCCCTATTTGCTCAAAAGAAAATGATGTCATTTAAAGGTGACATTCAGAGCCGAACCCTGACAAATTGCCTGCTGGTAGCAGCCAGGGACACCGCCGACGATTTCGCACTGATGCAGCAACACCGCGTTCGCTTTCATATAAGAGGCACGTGTGAGCATTCTTTTACGCGCAGCCGCAAGGCTTGGTGGCGTATCGTTTTGATCGCTCTGGCAAGACTCACCAGAAACTTCCCCCAGGTCGCGGAAAGGTGTTCCAACCAGAGCTTCAGCATCTTTATACAGTTTGACGGGGGCAGGGCGAACCGGAGCCGGTTTTGGTTTGACAGGTTTTGGCTCTTCTTTAACAACAGGTGCAGTGATTGTTGGCTGTGTGTGTTGAGTCAGGGAACAACCCGCCAGCAAAAGTGCCGACAAACAGAGAGGTAAAGCACGCATGGTATGTCCTCTGCTTTTTTAATATGTTTACAGGAAAGAATGTGGCGTTATTGAACCAAGGTATTGAAGAAATAACAAGGCGGGCATAAGCCCGCCTTGAATTTATTTGTGAAAGGAATATTTGCGAGAACAATTATCAGGAGAAACGTTGATCTCCTGGCATTCGCGAATTACCAGCCTTTCACCGCACCGCCGTTGAAGATCTTGTTTGCAGCCGCGTTGACTTCGTCAGACTGGTAAGCCTGAACGAATTTCTTCACGTTCTCAGCGTCTTTGTTGTCTTCACGCGCAACGATCAGGTTAACGTATGGAGATTCTTTATCTTCAACGAAGATACCGTCTTTCTCAGGCGTCAGATTGATCTGGCTGGCGTAAGTAGTATTGATGACAGCCAGTGCGATTTTTGCGTCGTCCAGTGAACGTGGCAGCTGTGGTGCTTCCAGTTCAACCAGTTTCAGGTTTTTAGGGTTCTCAGTCACATCCAGAACCGTAGGCAGCAGGCCAACACCGTCTTTAAGTTTAATCAGACCTTGTTTTTGCAGCAGCAGTAATGAGCGGCCCAGGTTAGTCGGGTCGTTTGGCAATGCAACCTGATCGCCGTCTTTCAGCTCATCGATAGATTTGATTTTTTTAGAGTAGCCTGCGATTGGGTAGACGAAAGTATTACCGACCGGAACCAGTTTATAACCACGATCTTTAATCTGCTGATCAAGGTAAGGTTTATGCTGGAAGGCGTTAACATCGATATCGCCTTTGCTCAGCGCTTCGTTTGGCAGCACGTAGTCGTTGAAAGTCACCAGCTCTACGTCAAGACCGTATTTTTCTTTAGCGACTTTCTGTGCAACTTCAGCAACCTGCTGTTCAGCACCAACAATCACGCCTACTTTAATATGGTTAGGATCCTGTTCTTTCGGCCCGCAACCAACTAAAGCCAGCGTTCCCAGAAGCGCGCCGACAACTGCAATGGATTTAAATTTAGTAGACATATCCTTTCCTCAATAAGCGGATAAAAATTATTCGCAGGGTTAGCTATTACAGCTGTTGTTTCATTATTTATGTGTGACCGCTTTTACGATGCGGTCGCCACAAAACTGAATTAAATACACCAAAACGACCAACAGGACTAATACCGTATTCATTACAGTTGCGTCGTAGCCGATGTAACCGTACTGATAACCGATTTGCCCTAATCCACCGGCACCGACAGCACCGCCCATAGCGGAATAACCCACCAGAGTGATCAGCGTGATAGTGGCTGCGTTGACCAGACCCGGTAAGGCTTCCGGCAACAAGATTTTACGAATGATTTGCATCGGTGTGGCGCCCATGGCCCGCGAGGCTTCAACCAGGCCGCTTGGGATTTCCAGCAACGCATTCTCAACCATACGCGCGATAAATGGCGCCGCGCCAACGGTCAGGGGAACAATTGCCGCCTGCAAGCCGATAGATGTCCCGACGATCATTCGTGTGAACGGGATCATCCAGACCAGCAAGATAATAAAAGGAATAGAACGGAAAATGTTAACCAGCGCAGACATCACGCGATAGACGTTTTTATTCTCAGCAATCTGGCCCGGACGGGTGACGTAAAGCAGCACGCCAAAAGGCAGACCCAAAACGAAACCGAAGAAGCCGGAGGTCAGTGTCATGATGACAGTTTCCCAAATCCCCCTACCCATTAACCACATCATTGGCTCAGACATAACCGAGTACCTCTACTTTTACCTGATTTTCATGCAGGAACTGAATGGCTGCCTGAGTGCTTTCTTCTGCACCGTGCATTTCTGTCAGCATAATCCCGAACTTCACGCCGCCGGCATAATCCATCTGAGCGCTGATAATATTATTGTTTACGTCGAAACGGCGCACGGCCTCTGAAAGCAGAGGCGCATCAACGGACTGACCGGTGAATTCCAGACGTAATAAAGGTACCCGACCGGCTTCAGGCTCAGGGACCAGACGCACGGCGTAATCTTCCGGGACATCCAGGTGCAGCGTTGACTGAATAAACTGCTGCGCCAGCGGAGTTTTGGGATGTGAGAACATCTCGCTCACTTTATCCTGCTCGATTAATTTGCCATCACTGATCACGGCAACCTGATCGCAAATACGCTTAACGACATCCATCTCGTGGGTGATTAACAAAATAGTTAATCCAAGGCGACGGTTGATATCTTTCAGCAATTCAAGAATTGCGCGGGTTGTCGCCGGGTCAAGAGCACTGGTCGCTTCATCGCACAGCAAGACTTTAGGATTGCTGGCCAGAGCGCGGGCAATCGCGACACGCTGTTTTTGACCGCCGGAAAGATTGGCCGGGTAGGCGTCATGCTTATCTTCCAGGCCCACGAGGCTCAGCAGCTCTGAAACACGCTTTTTGATCTCAGTGGAAGACAGATTATCCAGTTCCAGCGGCAGTGCGACGTTGCCAAAGACAGTACGTGACGACAGCAAATTAAAGTGCTGAAAAATCATACCAATCTGGCGGCGTGCGCGTGTCAGCGCTTTCTCGGAGAAGGACATCAAATCCTGACCATCAACCAGTACCTGGCCCTTGGTCGGACGTTCCAGCAAATTAACGCAGCGGATTAATGTACTTTTCCCCGCGCCAGATGAGCCGATTACGCCATAAATTTGCCCGGCAGGGACGTGAAGACTCACGTCAGAGAGCGCGACGATCTGGCGCGAACCCTGCTGGAAAACCTTGGTGATGTTTGAAAGTTTAATCATATTATTTTTTATTCTGTCTTTTTGCCGTGACGTGGTGAAATTAACTCTGCGGGAGCACTTCCCCGAAGCATGTCGTGGATGCTAAGGCGTCTAGACGTCTAAGTCAACCAGGTTAGCGTTCTCACAAGCAGTGAAAACATGCGATACTGACGCCGTTAACCCGTCATCAGGAGCAAATTCGTGGCACAACCCGTTTCAGCAATCTTTCTTGACCGTGATGGCACCTTGAATGTCGATCACGGCTATGTACATGAAATCGATGATTTCCAGTTTATCGATGGTGTTATTGATGCCTGCCTCAAACTCAAAGAGATGGGCTTCTTATTGGTATTAGTCACTAATCAGTCCGGTATCGCGCGCGGTAAGTTTACCGAGGATCAGTTTATGACACTGACCGAGTGGATGGACTGGTCGCTTGCTGACAGAGGCGTCGATCTCGACGGCATCTACTTCTGCCCGCATCATCCCGAAGGTACCGTTAAAGAGTTTACTCAGGTTTGCGATTGCCGTAAGCCTCTGCCAGGTATGTTTATGACGGCTAAAGAGGAGCTCAATATTGATATGGCTTCTTCTTATATGGTGGGCGATAAGCTGGAAGATATGCAGGCTGCTGCTGCTGCTGGCGTCGGGACCAAGATTTTAGTTCGCACCGGCAAGCCGGTAACCGCTGAAAGCGAAACTGCGGCGGATGTCGTATTGGAAAGCCTTGCTGCTTTGCCTTCCTTTATAGCAAAAGGGCTGAAATAAGGTTCTTTGGGCAAAAAAACGGCAAACGGAATAAAACTGTATTTATTCGCTTGCCATTAAAATCCAACTCCCTATAATGCCGCTCCATCGACAGGGAACAACGTGAACAACATCACGAAGTAACCGGGTCGGAAAGATTAAAAACAGCGGCAACCGGATGAAATAAACGGTTGACACTGAATGAGGAAAGCG
>NZ_PITQ01000010.1:81550-221556 GCF_002834385.1 Rahnella sp. AA | reverse complement strand
CGAGTTCTTTCTGGCTCATGGTGACCAACATAATAGTGATACTCCTGGCTGCCTGAATAAGAACAGGCTAACCGGAGTACGACATTTTAACTTTGCTAAAACACGACATTATCGCTTTGCACTAACATATAAGGTACGCATAATCATGATTATGTTAAATAGGATGTCAATCCACGCACCCGACATCAGTTCTGGCTTTCCTGAACGCCTCTCCTGCTGAATTCTGCTTCTCAAACTGATCGCGCTACGTGAATTCTGATAATCAGTCAGTCGCGTAATGCTGCGCAATCCACGTGGCGAATGTATTTTCGTTTTGTTCGCATCTGTGGAGACATAAATTCACCAATCTGTATGTCTTATCGCAGGTAATCTACTATTCTCGACACAATCCGGTTAAGTGCGGCGTGTCAGGTTGGTACAGGCCAGCCCTGACGATCCAATCATTCAGGCAAACAGAAGCGACGCTATGCGAAAAACAGACCACCTGGGCGGCATCAATGCTTTCGTTACAACGGCACGGCAAGGCAGTTTTACAGCGGCTGCAGAACACCTGGGTTTAACAAAATCGGCGGTGGGCAAAAGCGTTGGCCGTCTTGAAGAACGCCTTGGCTTAAAACTGTTTCAACGTTCCACGCGCAGGCTCAGCCTGACGCCAGACGGCGAAAAATTTCTGGAAAGCTGCCAGAACGCCATTGATATTCTCGAGCAGGCGGAAGCTGAGCTGACCTCGCACATTGCCCATCCTTCCGGGCGATTAAGGGTGGATCTGCCTGCGGCTTTTGGACGACAGCGTATCCTCCCTCTTCTACTGAACATTACGCGCCAGCATCCTGAACTTGCCCTGACAATCACGTTCAGCGAACGTTTTGTAGATCTTATCGAAGAAGGCATTGATCTGGTCATTCGTATTGGTGAACTGGCGGACAGCAGCGGCCTTGTCGCACGCCGGTTGACCACGCAAAAGCTGGTGATTTGTGCTTCACCGGATTATCTGGTGCACAACGGTGAACCCCTTACTCCGGCTGAATTGTCCCGGCATCAGTGTGTGGTGGGTATCCGCAGGAATCAGCCAATATCCTGGATATTCAAAGAACCCGATAGCAAGATAACGCGTTATATCCCCCCGGCTACCCACGAATTATCTGACGGGGACGCAATGTTATCTGCCGTCTTAGCGGGTTGCGGTTTGTCGCAGTTGCCCTTGTGGCTGGTGGGGAAATATCTGGCAAGCGGTGAACTGAAAGAAGTGCTTTCTGATTTTGCCGGTGGGGAGATGCCTGTCAGCGCACTCTGGCCACAAAGCCGTCAGCTACTGCCAAAAATCCGTCACGTTGTCGATGACCTGATTAAAGCAGCAGAAGACGGCCTGCTGGATTAACTGCCTGCTCTAAATACTATTTTGAATAGAATGGATAATCGGTATAGCCATACTCCGTGCCGCCGTAGAAGGTGGCACGATCTGGCTCGGTCAGCGGCCAGTCGTTTTTCATTCGTTCAACAAGGTCGGGGTTCGAAATATAAGGACGTCCGAAGCCAATCAGGTCAGCATCGCCTTTCGCCAGACAGGCTTGCGCACTTTGTTTATCAAACCCGCCGGCAATAATCAGCGTTCCCTTATAAGCATTGCGGAATTTAGTGCCAAATCCTTCCGGTATTGCCTGTGCGCCCAGCGTCTGCTGGTCACTCAGGTGGACAAAGGCCAGATTACGGGCACTGAGTTGCTCTGCGAGCATTAACCAGGTGTCCTCTTCTCCCTCAAAAGCATGCATATCAAACAGACGTCCGAACGGCGCCAGGCGGATGCCTGTCTTGCCTGCCCCGATGGCCTGCGAAACCGCGTCTGTCACTTCCAGGGCTAAACGGATCCTATTTTCATGGCTTTGGCCGCCGTATTGATCTTCACGAATGTTCAGACCACCATTAATAAACTGTTCCAGCAGGTATCCGTTTGCGGCATGGATCTCTACGCCATCAAATCCGGCACGAATGGCATTTTTGGCCGCATGGACATAATCTTGCACAACGCTACCGATCTCTTCAATGCTCAGCGCCCGAGGTGTTACGACCGGCACCGGTCCTGGTTTTCCGTTTTCATCAAGCGCATAGCAGGTCGAATTTTCAGCTTTAACTGCCACTGAACTAACCGTCACCCCGTGGTTTTCCTGGAGCGTCGGGTGAGATATACGCCCTACGTGCCAGAGCTGAAGAACGATTTTTCCGCCCTTCTCATGCACGGCCCGGGTTGTCAGTTCCCAACCTTTAACCTGCTCCTCATTATAAATGCCGGGTGTGAACAAATATCCCCGTCCCTGAACCGAGATTTGAGAACCTTCCGTGACAATTAACCCTGCGGACGCTCGCTGGCGATAATATTCGGCAGTTAATGTATCGGCAGTGTCCCCTTTATTGGCACGTGACCTTGTCATGGGCGCCATTATTACGCGGTTTGAAATCTCAATGTCACCCATTTTATACGGGGTAAATAATTGTTCCATTTTATGCTCCTGCAATTAAGTTGTATAAATCATGCGAGTCTGGAGTGGAGAATGAAACATCTATTTTTTCCGAACAGATGCTCCATAAATTCTACAATAATCTGGGATGGTGAGTTTCAAACTCAATAAAGTCAGGCTAATTTTTCAATAACCCGGGTGTCTGACCGGTCAGCGCGGTGTTTAATATAAATGCTCAGGAAGGCAGCCAGAGTGAAAATAATGCTGCTCAGAACGACAGAGTGAGTGCCAAGATGAGCAATAAACCAGCCCCCGACCAGTGAACCTATCGTGATCCCCAGGTTTGAAAATGACATATATAAACTGTTGGCGAATTCAGGTGCTTGGCTGGCTTCCCGCATCAGCCAGGTCTGGCTGATGACCAGTCCGGACGAGTGGAATGCACCCCAGAATACAGTCAGCACACACATTGCCAGCGGGGAAAAGCCCAGCCACCAGACAATCAAAAGGACTAATGTAAACATCAGCGGGTAGGCGTGGGTGGTTTTCACCACGTTTTTCTGCAGGAAGCTGCTGAAAACAAAGTTGCCGGCGAAACCGCAAACCCCAAACAGGATCAGCATGGCACTGATGTAGTTGTTATCCAGTTGAGTGATTTTTGATAAATAATCAGCCACATAGCTGAAGCTTGAAAACATAGCGGCAAAGATGAATGACACCGTTGAGATGGTTAACCAAAGCTTACCCTTACGCAGAACCCTGACCTGGCTACCAAAAGACACTTTATCTTTCACTGGCATGGAGGGCACAAAGAACAGTATTCCCACGAAAGCGGCTAGACACGCGGCGGCACCAAAGTAAAAGGCTGCGGCAAGCGAGAGATGTTCTGCGATCAATGCGCTTAACGGCACGCCCAGCACCAGCCCGATAGCCACACCGGCGAAGACTTTCGCCGCAGCACCCGCACTTTTTTCTTTGGGGACTGAACCGGCGGCGACCACCAGAGCAACCGCGAAGAAAACAGCATGTGCCAGTGCGGGGAGAATTCTGAATACCAGCATCAGGTTAAAGACATCTGTTGTTGCGTATATCAGGTTCGAAATAATAAAAACAATAAGGATGGTTAGCAGAACATATTTTTTATTAAATCCGGAGAGCATCAGGGTAATAAAAGGCCCTGTTACCGCGACAATAATGGCGTAAACACTGACCAGAAATCCAACCTGCGTGGGCGTAACATGAAGCTGAGAAACAAGTTTTGGCAGCAACCCGATAATCGCAATTTCGGTGGTGATAACGCCGAAAACAGCCACAGATAAGGCCAGTAAAAGCAATGTGCTTTTATTTTGCATAAAGATACCTGAACGACAAAAAATCGCAAATAAGTATTTGAGTTTTAAATAACCATTTGGGAATAGTTATCTGTTATAGCCGGTTTTCCCGGGGAGAGTATTTTCCCTGAATTCTGAATGGTCGAAAATGCCTGTTCAGGACTTTCTTTTAAGACATAACTTCTTCAATTAACGCATTACAGATATTGGTAAAATCGCTGGCAAGGATTACTACTAAGTTGGAAATAGCGAAACGAACTGCGGCTGAGCCGTAGCGCAAAACAGATTTGTCTTTAGCTGGCACCGTATCGGGCCTCTAAATCCCAGACCCATTCTCGCCGGCGCGCCAGCGTCAGCTCCTTTTTTGCCAGCACGTCCTGCAGCATCGCCTTGTCGAGGTTGAGATCGGCCACCCGTTTCTTCAGCCGCGGATCATCCTCTTTCAGTTGGCGCATATGTTTGAGTCTGGATAGTAAGCATAAAGACTACTGATGAAAGTAGCGAACCTTACCCAAGCGGCCAGAAAGGGGGATTTTAACTCAACTTATTCAATATTAGTGCAAACAGTGTGTATAAAATAATGTTGCGATACAAAATATGGCATGTGTAGCTTTAATGGTTCAAAGTACTGTATGAAATGTTTTCATGCCGTTGTTTTAAATGAAAAAAACAATCTTTATAGTCTTGATAAATTTTGGTTATGATGTAATTTATCACAAGTAAGTTAAGAGTTTGTTATGAGTGCATTGAATCATGGTGTAATGCATTCTTTGTTCTGGCGTTCGAAAAATTGAGGGGTAACGGGTGCAAGATAAATGGTTGTTGTTACTGGGCGGTGCAAGTGTTGTACAGGGACCTTCTTTAATCGAGGAGGCCAGAGAAGCAGGCTATAAAACCCTCCTTACGGATACAGAGGAGAACCTCAAAATTTTTGGCGACAAAGCGCAAAAAGCCGATCAAGTGGTTGTAACCAATAAATACGATGACGAGTCAATGCGCGATTTGTTGGCCAAATATCCTTATATACAGCGAAGTTATGCTTTCCGCGAAAAACTCCAGTTTGTAAATAGTAAACTCAACATATTATTAGATTCTTCATGGACACGCCCTGCAACCATCATGCTGATACAAAACAAGTTTCTCTGTCGCGAAATTTTAAGGAAATGCGAAATCAGCCAGCCTCGTGCTTTATTATGTTATTCAGCAGACGAAATTCGAGATAAATTAAGAACAACTTTTTCCAGTCAGGAAGTTATTCTTAAACCTGTGACCGATGCAGGAAGTCGCGGGGTATATTCTGTTTGTTCAAGTAATATCGAAAAAATTATTCCTCTGATCCCACCTGAGGGATACCCTTTTATCCTAGAAGAAAAAGTTGAAGGCAAAGAATATAGCCTCGAAGCGATTTTCGTAGGAAAGAAATTCACTATGTTAAATATTACTGAAAAGTTTTTATTTTCAGAGACTTTTTTCGAGCAAGGACATGTAAATCCGGTAGGCAACAGCCTTGATACGCTAAAGAAAAATATGGCTCAGGCACTGGTGGAGCATGCCTGTAGCGTAATTGGCATCGAATACGGCTTGATCCACGCCGAATTCTGGGACACGGATTCGGGTATCATTCTGGGAGAAATTCATAACCGTGTAGGAGGAGATTTTATCTCAGTGATGGCTGCGGATACGTCAGGTATCAATATATGGCAAAGCCAGTTGACAGATACCCTTTGCTATAAAGCAGAGAAAAAAAAGCAGATGGCGGTATGGTCAGAATCTAAGGGGGTAAGCCGTCCTTTAACATTACCACCGGATCTGGCGAAAAAACCAGGATTTGTGGGGCACGCTTATCTCGGCGAACGCAATTTAGTGTGTGCAGAAGGTGCAAGTTATGAGGAGGCGCTGAACAATGCAAAAAGCATTTCGAAACTCTTCAATATTTAAGATCATACTTATTCAGGATTTCATCGGCGCCTTTGCCTTTTTTGCACCTCAGGCGTTATTAATTGCTTATCTTCATGAAAACTTACAACTGTCTGCAGGAAATACGAGTGGCATAATATTTACTCTAATATTTTTTTCAAGAATTGGCCGTTTAGCGTTCTCCCCCTATCTGGATAAGATAAACTTTCCTTTGTTGCTCGCAATACTGCAATTGCTCGGAGGATTGGGCTTCTACCTCTTATCTCGCGGCGGAATTACTGACCTCTATCTGGGTGCATTTTTAGTTGGTCTATTCTATGGCAATAACTCAATAGTCATCCGTATCGCCACCTCCTTTTTGAAAAACCAGTCTCTTTCTTTAAATTATTCGTTACTTAGCACCGTCACAAACCTAGCGTCGAGTGGTGGAGCACTACTTCTGGGAATGCTTTATCAACACGTCGGTCCGGTCTATATGTTCGAAACGATGTCTGTATTGTTTACGCTGACCTGCGCATATACCTATTGGGCAACCAGGAAAATCACGCTTCCAAAACAAGGACATTTTTTCAAAGCTATAATGAATTTAGTCAGGAAGAAAGTCATTCTATTGACACTATTACTCATTACACTAGTGTGGTTTATCTATTCGCTAGCGTTAACCACAATGCCACTCTTCGTAATAGACCGTTTGCACAGAATAGATTTGGTTTGGACAGTGACCGCCCTGAACGGAGTAGCTGTATTAATTCTTGCCTATCCGGTCAATGTTCTAATCGACAAACTGACTGATAACACCAAACTCATCATCTCATTTTTGCTTTTCGGATTGGCATTCTTCGTGTTATCACTACAGAACTCGCTGGTAATGCTTTACCTGTTTCTATTTTTGGTGAGTACCGCTGAAATCATCGCTATCCCTGCATACCAAAGTATTATGTCTTTCAATACCAAAGAATTTGAAAGAACAGCTATTTTTTCACTCTCTATTCTTGCCGTAGGCATTGGTGAAAGTCTCGGTGCTGTATTTGCTGTATGGACAAATGAACATCACCCGCTATTTCATATTATTTTCATTGCCATATCCGGTATTACCGTTCTGATCAGTCTTTTCTGCAGTCGAAACACTACATCTCCCGCGTAATCTTAAATGACCTGGGCAATATCTAACAGCCCGGGTTATGCCTGTCATTAATCCCTCTCCGGAAAAAGTAATCGTTTGTTTTTAGATACTATTAGGATTAATTCATAATCATACAATTCTGATATGTACTCTAATAAAAACACACCTGGAAACTATCGTTTTATAGCTTACAGGAACAAGTATATTCCTCTAAAACATTACAGGTGACCCAGCAACACCATATTATTTATTATGGGGCGGCTCATGAGGAAATACTCCACTAAAAATCATAACTAATTAGTATTTAATTCTATTGACGCTATTAAATTAAACGAAAAAACTTTTTTAAAACACAAATATGAAAGACCAGGCTCGTTATGCGAAAAAAAAACTGTTACAGAAGAAACTGGTTATAAGGTTTAACTATAAAGCAACAATTATTTGGCTGTAATATTTTAAAACACTTTAGAGGAACTGAAGGCTGCTTGCATGCTTTGGTGTGATTGCAATGCTCAATAAACAAAAAAATAATGCATAACAAATGTCCCTTACTCATTTAAGTTGGGGTGATTTTGCTGCTTAAGCTGTTAATATTATGTAACCATAATCGTATAAAAAGTTCAATTAATTATTTTAAATATTTGAGACATTATAGTTTATAAGCCATTATCATCCATTTGCATTAATTCAAAATGGTATTTTGTTAATTTATCATGTTATTTATTAACAATCATTTCTATTTTATTAAATATTTACTGAATTTAACTATATGATTTTTATAGAAAATTTAAATTCAACTATTGGCGTCATGAAGATTTCTCAAAAACATAAATTGCAATCCGTAAATATATTTATTGTTTACTTCACTTAACCCAAATCATAAGATGGCGATTGAAAACAAATGTTAATTAAATGTATCTACCCACCCTGATAACGGAGTTTATGTGAATAGTTCAGTCGTGATTTTTGCAGGTTTGAGAAGAACAAATAACGAAAGATTCGAGGCTCTGGCAGCGGCAAAAAGATTAGGCCTTTCCGTTGTCCTAATTGGCCGAGCAATACCTGAAATGGCTAAAGAACACCTTTTAGAATGGCATGAGTGTGATACGTCTGATTATGAAGTTGGATTGCAGGTAGCTAAAGATGTCGCTTCCCGTCATAACGTTGTTGGTGCTTTTAGCTGGACAGATTTGGAACTTGGTTTTGTTGCCCGAATAAATCAGGCTTTATCATTGCCTGGATTGTCACCTGATTCGGTTCGAATCATCAGAAGTAAATTTTTGACACGTCAGGCCATTTCAGGGATTGAAGGTGTTTCCCCACAATTTGTTAAAATATCCTCTCTTGACGAACTGTATACCGCTATGGGGAGATTAGGTTATCCGGCGGTTGTAAAACCGACAGGAGGTAATGGTTCCAAAGGGATATTTATTCTTAAAAGCGAGCAAGATCTGGCATCCGCTATCAGCAATCTCCATGCTCTAGTGTCTGCAGATAATGATCCAATCTTCAATCAACATGGTGACGAATTTATTGTCGAACAATATATTCAGGGACAGGAAGTCAGTGTTGAAGTTCTGGTACACCGTGGAATTGTGGATATTGTCGGAATTACTGACAAATCAACCACCTCCCCCTTCCCCTTTGAATCACAACATATATTCCCCTCAGCGGCCTCTGATCAAGCAAAACTCGATGTGCAACGTAAAATTGTTGCCATTGTTCAGGCTACAGGCTGCGACAACTGTACTTTGCATATCGAGGGGAAAATTGAAAATAATAAATTTACTCTCATTGAAATCAACGGGCGTCCAGGCGGAGGTTATATCACGACGCATTTGGTGCCAAGGAGTACGGGAGTTGATCATGTTGCCAACATTATCAAAGTTGCTACAGGGGCAGTGCCGAATCTGAAGCCTTTGCGAGATATGTCCTATGCTGGCATACGTTATATCTTTGCAGAAAAAGAAGGCCAATTTTTAGGTCTGTCTGGATATGATCAGGCAATTTTAGATATTGGAGGGCTGGATAACGTAATGACTGAAATCCCATTGGGCAGCTCAATTAGCCTGCCGCCTAAGAGTTATACCACTCACCGAGTCGTATCTGTTGTCGCTCATGCCCCATCTTACGAAATTCTTTTAAAAACGCTGGATAACGTAACAGCATCATTAAGTATTAACATTAAATAAAGAAGTTATAACAATACTACTCAGATTTAAACTTTGCGCCGGAATATTACATTAACGGTTCTGGCGTATTTCGGTTATTAATTTCGTTCAAGATTTTTAAATATATTTAATTCAGGAATTAACGTCATGTCATTGCAAGACAAGAGTATTGCCATTTTTGGGGCCGGTAACATGGGGCAGACCTTACTCAAAATGGCTATAGACAAAAGCGCGCGGGTTTATTTATTTGATAAAAATCCGGATATTCTAGATGCGATTTCACTGAAGTTTAATGAACTTGTCGCCTCAGGAAAATTAAGTCTTAAAGTTGTACAGGAAAGTACTGCGACGATCTCTGTTCCCGCGGGAATTAATGCCATTATTATTGCCATTTCGTGGCATGAGGCACGCTCTCTTATCAACACGCTGGCATCGCTGGATGTCTGTCCTGTGATTGTACTGGGCCGCCCTGCTCTGGAGGATTCATTAATCCCATCAATGGCTAACAGTAAACATCCGATATTGTTAGGAACTGGTCTGGAACCGGGGCTGATGGAATCAATATCTTCCTATATTTTGAAGCGAAACCCGCAAAGCCACACCATTGAAAGCTACTGTGGGGGGCTGCCGGAAATCCCGGTAGGGCCTTTTGGTTATCGGTTAACTTTTGGCAGAAGGTTGCCTATTGAGCCTCGTCCGGCCTTAACAATAAAGCAGTGTCAGCTGTTATCTGCACCGCGATTCGCCGAAGTGAAATATCAATATTTCCCTTCTGTTGGTCTTCTTGAAGCCTTTGATGATGCGATGCTCGCAACCACTGCGGAATATTTCCAAAAACATGTGGTTAATTTCGCACAAAATACGCTGCGCTGGCCGGGTTTTTCCCATGCTGCGCGGGCATGTCAGGCATTAGGTCTGCTTTCCCCACAGAAGATTAATATTGGAGAATTAAACACCAGTGTTAGGGAACTAACCGACACCCTGCTCACCACCACCTGTCATTCAGACGAAACGACAAGTAATGATTTCGTTTTGTGCAAATGGCAACACATGAATCAATTGGGTGAAAAAGGGGAATTAGTGATTAAAGCCTCTCAACCCGAGCCAGATATTTCTGCTATGGCATTCATGACCTGTGCCTTTGCTCTCACAGCAACGGAGGCCTTATTTGAAATGGATCTTGCCGGAATAATCTATCCTCATGAAAAACCTGCAACGCAGATAGGTTTAAACTTTTTGCAGAAGATAAAAACATCTCAACATGTCGAAATTACCACTTCTGGAACATTAACATCCATCATTACGGAGGCAGTATGAGCACGATATTAGATATCTTACTCGTCGGTGCGGGACCTGCTAATCTTTCGGTCTTAAGTTACCTCGATGAAGCCGGTGCTTTGAAGAGTGGACATAACATACGCCTGGTCGAGAAAAGAGAAAATGCCAGCTGGCACCCTGGATTGGCATTACCAACTTCCACTTTACAGGTTTCTTTATTGAAAGATTTGGCCTTTTTAAGGAACCCAACCAGCCCTTATACATTTTTCAATTATCTTAAAGAAGAAAAATTACTTTATCAATTCATGCATCTGAATACATATTATCCATCCAGAAATCTATTTTCTAATTATCTCGAATGGATAGCATCAAAATTTCAAAATTTCATCTCTTATAACTGCGAAGTTCGTAAGCTAAGAAACATTCCGTCGGCTCATGGAAAAGATATTCTGGAGGTCACGTTAACAAATGACGCGGGTGAAACTGAAATTATTAAAACCCGACAACTAGTATTATCCCAGGGACATAAACCTTTTATCCCCGAGGTATTACTTTCTGAAAGTAAGCAGATTATACATTCCAGTCAGTTCTTAAATAGGACGTCGGCTAAAGCGTTATCCGCTGAAAGCCATGTTGTAATTGTCGGGCGTGGACAAAGTGCGGGTGAAATAATTCGATTCTTGCTTGAAAAAACCGACGTTGGAAAAGTCAGCGTGATTTCCCGCGATTTTCTCTTCAAATCAACGGATGCAAACCCTTTCGTCAACGATATTTACACCTATCCACGAGCAATAGATTTCTTCAGCTATGACATAGCCGGGCGCAAGAACATGCTGTCTGGTTTGAGAAATACGAATTACGCCACCGTTACGGATGATGTGCTGTCTGCTATCTACGAGCAAACATTTTCAGATCGCATCGACCAAAGGCAGCGTTTATATCTTTACCCGTATTCTTTAATAAAAGCTGCTGAAGAACAGGCAAATAAGATTGCCATCACGTTACAACAGACGCAGCCAGACAAAACGGCAGTGACAATCACAGCCGATCTGATTGTATGCGCTACGGGATTTGAAAACACTCTGCATAAATCATTGATTAATTCGCTAAAACCAGAATGCATTGATGACGACTTAGTCGTAAAGGATGATTTCTCTGTGCAGTTCGGAGCACCAGCCTCTCCGGATATTTTTCTTATCAACCATTCGCAGGCACAGCATGGCCCCACAGAGCACACTCTTGCAGGCATTTCTGAAAGAGGAAAAGTGATAGGCGATGCACTAATTAAAAATATGCGTCATTGCGAAAGAGAAACTGGCAGCAACGGGACACTTCCTGACGCTCTCAATAATAAGGATTATAAAATTGTCACACATTAATGTTATTAACATCATGCGAGATGAATCCCTGTCAAATGCCCTATTGGAACAGGGTATTTATCGTATCAACCCTGTACCCGAAGCTTCAGATATTTCAATCCGCATTTTAAAATTGACTCCAGGCAGTAGCACCGAACGTCATAATCATACGGAAGTGGAATTCTGGACTGTTATTAGCGGCACTGTACGAGTCTATCTTGATGGTAAAGATATTATTCTACAGGCTGGGGACAGTATTCGTGTAGAACCTCTTTGCCGCCATCGAATTGAAGCACTTCAAGAAAACGCTGTGATGCAAACCGTATGGTGGCATCACCGAGAAATATTCGAACGCCTCACAACTGAAGATGCACTTCTTTCACCGAATTCAGCAAGACCATTACTGATCGTTCCTGCCATGCTGACACCTAACGGAGGAATGCATTTGGGTCATGCTGCGGGGCCTTTTATGGTGGCAGATGTACTGACCAGAACCGCCAGAATGTCGGGAAGAGAAACATATCAGGTGCAGGGTACGCATGGGCATCTGGAACACATTCAGATTGCCGCTGTTAATGCAGGGACTGATTACTACAGTCTGGCAGAAACGAATACCCGTAGATTAAAACATTCATTGCGACTGCTGGGCGTTGAGCAGGATATATTTCTTGAAACGCGTCCAACGACGCGATCAGATGCCATTGTGTATGAAGTACTTGAAAAACTGATGGCCGATGGTCTGATTGTTGAAAGAACTCACAACGTACCTTATGACCCCGAAACACTTCAATTTTGCGTTGATGCCTTTGTTCATGGCGAATGCCCTTACTGTGGCGGCGAATCTTCAGGCACTGAATGTGAGGGATGCGGGGCGCTGGTACTTGATGCCGAACTGATTAACCCTGTCAATCTGCGCGGTGCCCCTCTGGAACATCGTCCTCTCAAACGACTTTTTTTGCGGCTTAATGCACTGGAAAATGAACTTGAACGTTTTGCAGCCAGCACGAGCCTTCCGGCGTTTGCAAAATTATTTGTGGAAAGCTGGCTCAGTCGCGGATTACCGGAAGTTTGTCTGACGAACCCCAACAGTGCGGGAGTTCCGGTACATATTGCTGGATTAGAAAATCTGAAGTTCACTGTCCCTATGGAGTATGTCCCACGCCATTTGCTCGCCATTGAGCAAATGTGTGCATTACAAGGAGAAACCCGACTTTGGTATGAAATAACCGGCGATGAATTGCCTGAGCTGGCGATTCTCTTCGGGGTTGATAATGCTTTTGGTCGTCTGCTTGTCATCCCTGCTGTTCTGGCAGCGTTGGGAATGCGCGAATTCATGCCCGCTTACGTTATCCCGAACCAAATGATGCTGCTCGAGGGGCAGAAGTTTTCTACCTCGCGCAATCATGCAATTTGGGTTGATGAGTATGTCACCGCTGAAAATGCTGAGGCGCTACGTTTTTATCTCTGCAGAAACCGGACCCACCGTAATGAAGTGGACTTTCATCGCTCCGAATTTGAACGCTTTAATATGGAGTTTTGGTCAGGGCAACTGCCCGCCATGCTCGACGCGGTTAACGGTGTATTTAAGCCTTTCGTCGAGAATAAAAACTTGCCCGGCCCCGGACAATGGTGTGCCGATTGCCATTCCTTCTTTGCAGCAACGTCTCTGTTTATTGCCACCATAAAACAAAGCTATTCGCTCTACATGCCTGATATTCGTAAAATAACGCGCAATGTTGAAACCTTCGTGGATGAGATCACCACCTTCTGCCTGGATTCAGCATTGCAACAAAAGCCCGCGTTTACACATTCGGCACTGAACAGAACCCGGGCCAGATTAGCTGCGCGTGCTCTTATTTCTCTGGCGACAGCATTAAACCCAATTACTCCCGAATTTACACAAGGTCTCTACGAAAAGTTCGATATACAGAACCCTTCATTCGCCTTGTTCTCTATTGACTGGATGTCCGCTGAAATAATAAATCCCGTTGGGAATATTTAAAATAGCGTTCTATTTAATCATGTTTTTTTCAAAAATTTACTATTTTTTTAATGAAAGGAGTAACAATGTCAAACGTCAGTACTACATTTCTTCCGATGAATGCCAATAAATTCCGGGAGTCAGTTTATTGGAATAAACTACCTGTCGATTATAAAGAGACATTTAATGTTATTTCGGAGGTCTTACCTTTTCGTGTTAATTCTTTTTATTTGGAAAACTTGATTGATTGGGATGCCGGTATCAGTGATCCTCTTTTTCAATTGGTATTTCCCCAATCTGGCATGTTAGCTGACTCACAATTTAGTCGTATACGTCATGCTTTGGGTGGGAGCCGTGCGGGGTTGCTTGACGTCATCAAAGACGTGCGTACAGAGCTGAATCCCCATCCTTCGGGTCAGGCATTTAACGTACCCACAATTAATGATCAGAAAATTCAGGGTATTCAACATAAATATAATGAGACAGCGTTGTTCTTTCCCAGTGCAGGTCAGTCTTGTCATGCCTATTGTAGCTTTTGTTTTAGATGGGCTCAGTTTGTTGGGGATATAGAGGAACGTTTCCAGTCGCGGGATATTCGCCAGTTAATAGACTACCTTAAAATTCATCCGGAAATTACTGACATATTAATTACGGGCGGCGACTCAATGATTATGCGCACACGCATACTGGAGCGTTATATTCAACCGCTACTCGATGAAACGCATATTACAACCATCCGGTTTGGCTCAAAGGCTCTAACATACTGGCCACAACGATTCACCAGTGATGAAGATGCTGATGATTTAATGCGATTATTTGAAAAAATCACGGCAAGCGGAAGACATTTAGCATTTATGGCTCATATCAATCATCCAAGGGAACTTGCACCGAAAGAAACCCAACAGGCAATAAAACGAATACTGGCAACCGGCGCCGTCATCAGAACCCAGGCGCCTTTGTTAAAACATATTAATGACAAACCTGAGACATGGATAGATTTGTGGACTCAACAGGTTCAGTTGGGTTGTATTCCCTACTACATGTTCGTTGAGCGAGATACGGGCCCAAAGCAATATTTCGAAGTTCCGCTGGTAGAATGTTATGACATATTCCAGAAAGCCTATTCCAAAGTATCTGGGCTATCACGCTCGGTCAGAGGTCCGATAATGTCTGCAACTGAAGGTAAAGTGTGCATTGATGGCATTATTGAACTTAATGATAAAAAATATCTTTCTCTTCAGTATTTACAGGCTCGTGATCCTTCATTATGCAGAAAACCTTTTCTTGCAAAGTATGATCCCAATGCCGTCTGGTTTGACCAATTAGAATGCCTGACATCACCACATACAGATGGGCACCGGAAAACGACGGCGTTGAAAAATCGCATTCATTCGACCGAAATTTTTTAATACTGCAAAGCAGTGTTCTATTTTATTATTAGGAATTATCATGAAACGAAAAATCAAGCTAGGCCTTTCAATTTGGCGTCATGGTTATCACGTTGCATCCTGGCGGCTGCCTGAAGTCCCGCGAGACAGTATGATGAATATTTGGCGTTTTATTGATGTTGCAAAAGCTGCCGAAAGAGTGAAATTTGATTTAGTCTTTCTTGCCGATGTGCTGGGCTCGCACCATATAGAGAATGATTCAAGAACAAAAACGAAAGGTCATGCGGTTCATAAAAATGATCCCATGCAGATCCTTTCAGCTATTGCGGTACATACTCAACATATCGGGCTGGTGGCAACGATCTCCACTACGTACGGTCATCCTTATAAAACTGCCCGGTCTTTTGCTACCTTAGATCAAATTAGTAACGGGCGTTCAGGATGGAACATTGTTACTTCACATAATCTCGAAGAGGCGCGAAACTTCGGTCTCGAAAAAAGGCCTGAGCCTGCCATTCGCTATGAACGCGCACACGAGTTTATTGATGTTACAAAAGGCTTATGGGACAGCTGGGGCGATGATGCGTTTCCTGTCGACAAAGAGGCGGGGTTATATGTCGATCGCAGCAAAATGCATATCCTCGCCCATGAGGGAACGCATTTTAAAGTCCGTGGCCCACTGGACATCGTGAGATCGCCACAAGGCCAGCCCGTTCTCGTCACAGCCGGAGACTCCGATAATACAGTAACAATGGCAGGCAAATACGCGAACATTGTTTACGCCGGGCAGCCTGACCTGGACGGTGCGCGCATTTTTTATCAGAGAATAAAAGCCAAGGCCAGGGAATATGGCCGCGAGGATGAAGTCATTGTTATGCCGGGAATGATGGTTTATGTAGGTCATACCCGTGAAGAAGCCCAAGCGAAAATGGACAGAGTGCAAGATCTCGTCACACCCGATGTGGGCTATGCCCTGATCAAACCATTCTTTGGCGATTTGTCGCATCTGGATATTAACGCCCCCTTCCCGCTTGATGTTGAAGCACTAAAACTCGAGTGGATTAACAGCCACTTCAGCAAACTCCTGCTCGAGAATGCAGCGAGAGATAAATACACCATCAAAGACATGTACCGGGCCATCGCCAGAGGAGATGACTGGCATATCACCATCGCAGGTACCGCTAAAGAGGTTGTCGATAAAATGGAGGAATGGATCGATGCAGGCGCTGCCGATGGTTTTAACATCCAGCCGCCAGACACTGTTGGTGGAGTGAATGACTTTATTGATCTCGTGATCCCTGAACTTCAGCGGCGCGGGCTGTTCCGTGAAGAATATGAAGGGAATACCTTAAGAGAAAATTTAGGGCTTAAACATCCGGAAAACGTGTTCTTCATGGACACCGAATCTGTTTCATAACGAGAGTAAAGAAATATGGGTACTGCTTTTTGCGGCTGAACTAAACGGAATATCGGTTGAACAGGTGGATAATTCACAGTTATCTTTTGCGCTTGTTTTACCCATTGAAGGGCGATCTCACAGGGTGCACTTCAGACTATCTGAAGAAGGTGGGTGCTACCTTCGCGTTATTGACAAATTCTGCGGGTAATTCTTTTCCCCTATGGGGAAAAGAATAATTAACCTTTCTGATGCCCTGCTAAAAAACCGTGACAGGATCTGTGCTTCGTGTTGCTTTCAGTGCTTTAAACAAGCTCGCATTATCTGTTGCGAAAGGCAGGTGCTCGCGGGCTTCTGGTTTGATCTTTACGCCTGCAGCAAGCTGTTCCAGCAAGTGGAGATCTCCACCGATTCCCAATGCTGCGGGTGTCAGGGGGATATCCATTTGTGTCAGCCAGCGGAGCAGCGGGGCACGGTCGTGCGGATTATCGTGTTGTAAAATGGCCTGAACCGCCAGCCCGTAACCCACTTTTTCACCATGAAGCCAGCTGTGGAAAATTTTATGATGCGTCATGCTGTTATGGATCGCATGTGCGACGCCGATCCGGTGGCTTTCATCGCGTACGCTGTTGGCCAGCCCCGCCAGGGCAATCACGGCATCAATGGTTTGAATTAATGCCGGTGTCACCCGCTGCTGGCGGTTACTCTCCACCGCCTGCGGCGCATACTTCTCAAACACGTCGACCGCCATCTTTGATGCCTGTAGCTGCAACGAAAGCCCAAGGTCATTCCCGTCCTTATGCTGATAGGGGCTAAATTCGAACCACTTTGCCAGGGCATCGACAATACCTGCTTTTAAATAACGTACGGGTGCGGCAGCGATAATCTCTGTATCGACCAGTATCCAGGCCGGATACCGGTGCAAAGGAAAACTGCCATCGTGCCCCCCCTGCTCATTATACAGCACGCTGAATGGCGACCAGGCCGCGCACGTTGCGGCGATAGTCGGAACCTGAATAACCGGCAATTTCCCGGCCAGTTCACCAGTTCCTTTTGCCGTATCCATGACGGCACCGCCACCCAGCCCTATGATGCCCTCCGCTTTCATCTCTCTGGCCTGCTGTGACAACCTTCGCAAAGTTGCCAGCGTGCATCTTCCCTGCAACAGGGTCACTTCAAAAATGATGCCCTGCGCCGTCAGGCTTTGCCGTACCGCCTCACCCGCGGCCCGCCAGGCGGTCGGGCCGGTAATAATCAGGACGCGCGTTGCAAGAGGAGCAACATATTCGCCGGTTTTGCTTATCAGCCCGGCCTGTTGCAGGTAATTCTCGGGGGTTTTAATCGATACCATAACTTTAATTCTCCCTGTAAACGTCAAGATGTGGCGCCGTCAGCTCTGCATGCCCCAGCGTTTGACCGTCAGTTTTTCAAGGGTTGAAAACACCAGGCTTTCAACCAGAAGACCGATCACCGTCACCGTAATCAACCCGGCGAAAACCCGATCGGTGTACATTTCATTACGGTTTTGGAAAATGTACCACCCTAACCCGCCGCTGCCGCTCGACGCGCCGAATACTAATTCCGCCGCGATGAGTGTGCGCCAGGCGAACGCCCAGCCAATTTTTAAACCGGAAAGAATGGCCGGCAGCGCAGCGGGGATCAGGATCCAAAGCACGTAACGCCAGCCGGTCAGGCCATAATTGCGCCCCGCCATTTTCAATGTATCGGAGACACCCAGAAATCCGGACCAGGTATTCAGGGCCATCGGCCACATCACGGAATGCACAATGACAAATACCAGGCTGGCATTACCTAATCCAAACCAGAGCAGTGCCAGCGGCAACAGGGCTATTGCAGGCAATGGGTTAAACATCGCAGTCAGTGTGCTGAGTAAATCACGCCCAATCCGCGTCGAGATGGCTAATGCGCTGATAAGCAATGCCAGCAAGGTGCCCAGCAAGTACCCTTTGAGCAATAAACTCACGGAAAGCCATGCCCGCCGTGGCAGTTCCCCACTCACCATATCCTGATGTAGGGCGGTGAATGTTTGCCAGAAGCTGGGAAACATCAGGTCGTTATTTTGCCAGCGTGCTGCCACTTCCCATATGCCGATCAAAAGCAATAACAACAGGGATTTTCGTAACCAGGCCTGATTGAATAATCTTGTTATCAGGGGCAAAGGTTCAGCAAGCGTGAACGCTTCGACAGGGGCCAGATCCCGCTGATATTCAGGCCGGATGGGCGGTCGGTTGTTCATAATGGCTTCCTTGAGATAGCGCCTGTGACGTCAGATTCGGCGAAGAAGACGGTGGAAATAACAAGTCATGGATACGGGAAACATCGGCCTGGAAAGATTCGCCGCCGGAATCTGCCAGCGAATACTGGTGGCAATTCAGTTCAGCCTTAACGCGCCCCGGATGTGGCGAGAGCAATAAAATGCGGCTGCCCACAATCAGTGCTTCTTCAATGGAATGCGTCACAAAAAGCAGTGTGAAACGCACCTCTTCCCACAAGCTGAGTAATTCTTCCTGCATTTGCCGTCGGGTTAGCGCATCCAGCGCGGCAAAGGGCTCATCCATCAGCAGCACCTTGGGCTGAAGTGCCAGAGCGCGGGCGATGGCGACCCTCTGTTTCATACCACCGGATAACGTATGCGGATAGGCGTTACGGAAAGCTCCCAGCCCGACTTTGTGCAGAAAATACTCAGCGCGCTCATTCGCCTCTGCCCGCCCCACTTTTCGACCGGCGATCAATGGAAACGCAATGTTCTCCAGAACCGTTTTCCAGGGGGGAAGCTGGTCAAATTCCTGAAAGACCATCATCCGGTCCGGCCCTGGCTTACTGACCTTTTTGCCTGCCAAACGGATATCACCCGATACCGGTGGTAAAAAACCGCCAATGGCTTTTAGCAGGCTGGATTTACCACAACCTGACGGCCCGAGTAATACAAAGCGATCCGCAGGCCAGACGTCAAAACTGACGTCATGCGTAGCCTGAACCCGTCGTTCGCGGGTATGATATTGCAAATTAACGCCCTGAACCTGAAGTAAAGATGGCGGTAATTCAGCCGGTATATCAGACATATCAACTCCCCGGTAAGGTGTATGCTTCACTGAAGAAATAATCTTTCCAGGACTCCGCTTTGTTTTTCAATACACCCAACTGATAAAGCTTGTCTGCATAAATAAAAGTCCGCTGTGGCGTAATCGTGAAATCATTTTCCGGGTCCTCGATCATTTTCTGTATAAATGCGGCGGGCAATTTTGAATTTTCAACACGAATATAAGTTTGTGCTGCGCCGGACTTATCTGTTTTAACTATTTTTTCAGCTTCGGCTAACGCATCAAAAAAGGCGCGGTAAGTTTTCGGGTTTTCGTCGTGGAATTTCTCAGTGGTGTACAGAAGATTAAAGGTTCCCGGCCCGCCTAATACATCGTAAGAACTCAGGATTTTATGAATATTGGCGTGTTCGAGTGCCTGATACTGATAGGGAGGGCTGGAAAAGTGTGCCGTCAGCTCAGAGCCTGCGGCAATCAGTGCTGCGCTGGCGTCAGGGTGCGGGAGGCTGACTGTAATATCATCAAATTTCTTATAATTCTCATTTCCGAAAAGGCGTGCAGACTCAATTTGCAATGTCCTCGACTGGAAGCCCACGCCAGCAGCCGGGACGGCAATACGATCTTTGCTGGTCAGGTCTTTCACACTTTTTACTGCCGGATTATTGCTGAGCAGATAATTAGGCATCGAGCCTAAGGCGGCAATCGCCCGGACATTCTGTTTCCCTTTCGTGCGATCCCAGAGGGTCAGCACTGGCGGCACGCCGGCCGCAACCACATCGATCGCCCCGGAAAGCAATGCCTCATTCATACCCGTTGCACCTGACAGCGTGCGCCATTCCACCTTGATATCCAGCCCCTCTTCCTTGCCATGCTTTTCAATCAGATGGTGTTCCCTCACCACATCCAGCAGCAGATAGCCGATACCGTATTGTTGCGCAATGCTGATTGTCCCCTCTGCGTGGGCATTGACCGGGCCAAATACGGCACTTAACAACAGCAGGGATATCCCCGGGCGTTTCAATGAAAATGAAATATTCTTGCCTCGTAGTAAATTCATTACCCTTCCTTCAAATAACGGAGTCAGCACATCACAGGCGATGCGTTTCATTTTTTAACCAGACCTGTTAATCCTGAAGCCGTTTAATGGCATTAATAAATTATTTATTGGAATATATTATTCCTAAAAATAGGTATTCATCAGACACAGGGGTGTATGTGTAATGTATATACCCCTGTTGCAGCATAAAAATTAACAATTATTTATCAATAGCCTGCGTATTTTTATATTTTACGGCTTTATGCGCATTTCAAATATATAAAGTTATTTTATGTCGTTAGGGTGAAAAATCAGTGGCGCTATAGTTCCTGAAAATGAATTATTCACCTTAATTAAGAAGAGAAGTGTCATGCCGTTATTTAGTCATACCTATTTGCGCGAATATCTGCGCCAACATTTGCGTACGGCGGGCGTTGCTGCTGCCACTGCTGGCGAGGTTGCAGACAATCTTGTCGACTCATCGCTCAAAGGCCACGATTCTCACGGCGTTACGCTTATTCCCCGTTATATCAAGGCCATTCATGCCGGTGACCTTGATCCCGAGGCCCGGCTTCAGCTGACGCGCGATGCCGGGCCGGTACTGTCATTTAATGGAAATCGCGGCTTCGGCCAGGTCACCGGACGCCAGGTCATGGAACACGCCATTTCGCGGGTGAAGGAGTTCGGGGTTTGCATCGCGGGGCTATCGCACACGCACCATCTTGGCCGTATCGGCGCATGGGCAGAACAGGCCGCCGCTGCCGGGCTGATATCTTTGCACTTTGCCAACGTTGGCTCCCGTTCAACGGTATTGCCTTTCAACGGGTTGCGTCCGCGCTTCGGCACTAATCCTTTTTGTATTGGTATCCCCGTTGCCGGCAACCCCCCTGTCGTACTTGATTTTGCGACCAGCATGATAGCGGGTAATAAGGCACGGATTGCCTGGAATGAAGGTCGCGAGCTTCCTCCTAATTGCGCCGTGGATAACAAAGGGCAATTCACCCGGGATCCGCGCTGGTTGATGGAAGAGCCTCTGGGCGCGCTTCTGGCCTTTGGTGCGCATAAAGGTTCGGGGCTGGCGCTTATGTGCAGCTTGCTGGGTGCCGCAATCACCGGGGGGGAAACGGAAAGTTCACCGCGTCCAAAAGGCCCGGGAATTATTAACAATATGTTGTCGGTTGTGTTTGACCCGACGTTGCTGGGCGCGGGTGAAGATTATGCTCATGCCGTCGCCCGGATGCTGGAGTGGACCCGAACATCCCGCGACGATGACCAGCTTCTTCTGCCCGGAGAAGCAGAACAGCGGCACTATCGCGAGCGGCTTGAACACGGCATTGAAATAGATGATGTCAGCTGGAAGCAGTTCATCTCTCTGGAAGGGGCGTCCTTCCCGTCTAATCATTCAGTCAGTGAGGCTTAATTCATGCATTTATCTCGTTTCCCCCGTTTGCATTTTGGTCATTTCCCTACGCCGCTGGAGCCTCTTGATAATCTTACCCGTCACCTTGGCGGCCCGCGCATCTGGATAAAACGTGATGATTGCACCGGGCTGGCGACCGGCGGAAATAAAACACGGAAACTGGAATTTTTGCTGGCAGACGCGCAAACCAAAGGAGCGGATGTCATCATTACTCAGGGGGCCACTCAGTCTAATCACGTACGCCAGACGATCGCTGCGGCGGCAAAAATTGGCTTACCAACGCATGTATTTCTTGAAAAACGCGTGACCGATTTTGGCGAAGATTATCAGCGTTCCGGCAATATCTTGCTGGATGATTTGCTGGGGGGCGTCATTGAGCAGCATCTTCCCGCCGGTACCGATATGCAGCAGGCCATGGAACAATTTGCCGGACGTCTGCGTACTGAAGGGCGACGCCCCTACGTGATCCCCGGTGGTGGTTCAAATCCGGTGGGCGCACTGGGGTATGTTGCCTGTGCGGAAGAATTGCTGTGGCAATCAAGCCAGAAGCGGCTTCGTATCGATCAGGTTGTTCACGCGACGGGCAGCACAGGGACCCAGGCCGGGCTGCTGGCAGGGCTGAATGCGACTAACAGCGGTATTCCTGTGTTGGGTATCAGCGTCCGCGCGCCCCGTGAACGTCAGGAGGAGAACGTTTATCAGCTCGCCACCCGGACGTGGCAGCTGTTAGAAGCACGCGGTGAGCTGCCACGTGAAAAGGTGCAGGTCAACAGCGATTATGTCGGTGATGGCTATGGTCTTCCGACGTCGGGCACGCTGGAGGCCCTGCGTCTGCTGGCCCGTCTGGAGGGGATTTTGCTGGATCCGGTTTACTCCGGGAAAGGAATGGCTGGCCTGATCGATTTAATCCGTCAGGGGCGTTATTCATCTGATCAAAATATTGTTTTCATACACACAGGCGGTTCGGCGGGTTTGTTTGGGTACCGGCAGCTCCTGGAAAAATACGATGACTGAGTTCAGGCGCCTTGGCATTTTGGGGGGAATGGGGCCGCTGGCCACGCTGGATTTTCAGCAAAAAATTCTTGCGGCCACAGCCGCTCAGCGCGATCAGGATCATGTGCCCGTGGTGGTCTGGAATGTCCCGCAGATTGCCGATCGCCAGCAGGCGCTGGCGGGGAACGGCCCCTCCCCTTTGCCACAACTGCTGGAGGCTGTAAAAGGCCTGAATCAGGCGGGGGCGAGCCATATTGCGATCCCCTGCAACACGGCACATTACTGGTATAACGAGTTAGCGGCCGCCAGTGCAGCACCGTTGCTCCATATTGCAGATATTACGGCACAAACAATACTGGAAGCCTCTTTTCGGCCGCAGGCCGTCGGGCTTATTGCGACGCAGGGAACGCTCGACGCGGGCTGGTATCAGGCCCGTTTTTCACAGGCCGGGATTCGGGTGGTTATCCCGACGTCAGATGAACTGGCGCGATGGTTTGTGCCCGGGTGTTATGCCGTTAAACGTGGAGACCTTCGTGGCGGCGGCCAGTTGCTCAACTTACTGGCCGATAAACTTATTGCCCGTGGCGCGCAGAAACTGGTCCTGGCTTGCACAGAAGTTCCGCCTGCGCTGGGATCCGTTGGATCCCGGCATTTGTCTGATTCAATCGACCCCGGCGCTGCGCTTGCTAACGTTTGCGTAAGAATGTGGCATCAGTCGCATGCGGCGTTCTGACGTCCTGGTCAGAACATGACTGGCAGACCTAATCCCCGTTTCACGTCATAAAGCGTTTGCTGAGAGACGGCCATGGCGCGTTCGCTGCCCTGACGTAAAAGCGAAAGCAATGTGGCTTTGTCTTGTATAAATTCGGCCCTGCGGGTGCGGATGGGCGCAATCAGCGCCTGGAGACATTCTTCCAGCTCGTTTTTACAGATTCTGTCACCCAGCCCGCCCCGGGCATAATGCGCTTTCATGGCGGCGACTTTTTCTTTGCAAGGGTGGAAAGCATCCAGATAGCTGAACACCACATTGCCCTGGATTTGCCCCGGATCGTTAACCCGCAGGTGATTCGGATCCGTATACATTGCTGATACCGCCAGATGGATTTCGTCTTCGCTGGCAGAAAGTGTGAGCGTATTACCCAGTGATTTGGACATTTTTGCACCACCATCAATACCGGGCAGCCTGCCTGTTTGGCTCAGGAGCGCTTCGCAGTGGCGGAGTATTGGTTTATCCGTGAGGCTATTCATTTTGCGAACAATTTCATTGGTCTGTTCGATCATCGGTTGCTGATCATCTCCGGCGGGAACCAGTTCTGCCTGAAATGCGGTGATATCGGCCGCCTGACTGATCGGATAGGCCATGAAACCCACCGGAAGTGCGCGGGAAAAACCTTTTTGGGCAATTTCGCTTTTCACCGTAGGGTTACGTTCCACGCGCGCAACGGTGACGATATTCATATAAAGCATGGTGAGCTCCGCCAATGCAGGCAAGGCTGACTGCAGGCAGAGGGTTGTTTTTTCCGGGTCAATGCCGGTGGCCAGATAATCTGCCATCACTTCCAGAATATGATTACTTACTTTTTGCGGGGTATTGCCGTTATCGGTTAACCCCTGAAGATCCGCGATCAGAATATATTGCTGGTGGGTGTGCTGCAGCGCCACGCGCTGGCGAAGAGATCCGACATAATGACCCAGATGCAATTTACCTGTAGGCCGGTCGCCGGTAAGAATAACTTTTGTATTGTTCATAATATCTCCTTAAGTTGATGTGCCGAAAGGGATTTATGGAACAAAAAAACCGCCTTCCGGCGGCATTAAAAATGAATACTGGAATTCAGGCCGCCTTTAAGAAGGCTGCCACCAGAAGTTTGTGTGAGCAGATAATTGCAGATTCTGAGTATTCATTTTTTCAGAATATCACGAGGCTCCCCTGACGTAAACGCGGCGACTCTGATCGGTTTACGTCAACAGGCCCCCGCGATTTCATTAATCAGGCGGCTTTCACGGCACGAACTTTTTTGCCCGTCGCCGCTTCGTCTGCTATTTCTGCGGGTTCTGATGTCTCCGCAACCGGTTCCTGGATACTCTCTTCTTCCGGCAATTTGCTGGTGCGCAGAATATGCTGGACAGTGTCTTTTTGTTCAGCGAGACGCAGCGCGATGTTTTCTGCCAGCGTTTCGTCAATTTCAAGCTCACTCTGTAGCAGCCAGTCGGTAAAAGCATCTGCCATGTCGAGCATTTTGTCGTAAGCGTCTGCTTCTTTCTTATTGGCAAAAGTCATTTTTTCTTCACCTTTTCTGACGACAACAAATTTTGTTTCAACAGCCATGATTCGCTCCTTATACTGTAATTATATACAGCATACCAATGATGAGTGCAGCATACATCATCCATTTCACTTTTTACAGCCCACATGCATCAATCTGCAAATTCAGTTAATGTCACTGTCACACCAAAATTCAACGTATTTCGGGAGGACTTTGTGGCATCAATGCAAACGGTTTGTCGCTGGACAAAAGACTCATATCTGATCACGACGGATATCCGGCAACTTGATATTCCGGCCATTCACCGCTATCTGACCCGTTCAACATGGGCGGTCGGGATTGATGAGCAGACAGTCCGCGACTCAGTTGAGAACAGCCTTAATTTTGGGTTGTTTGACGGTGAAAAACAGATTGGATTCGCCCGATTCATCACAGATTACGCCACTTTTGCTTATCTTTGTGACGTTTATGTACTTGAAGAATATCAGGGAAAAAATCTTGGCGGCTGGTTGATCGAATGTGTTCAGGCGCATCCGGTGACTGAACGGTTGCGCCGTATGGTGCTGTTTACGTCCACCGCCCCGTGGCTCTATGAGAAATTCGGCTATGAACCCGTGAATCGCCCTGATTACACCTGGACAATTGCCCGCCCTGATATTTACCTGAAGAAAACGTAACCATCATGGCTGCGGGCATATTCTTATTCACTGCCAGCCCGCGGCGAAATCTGGCCGCAGGCTGGCAGTATAAGCAAAACCTAAAGCACTGATCCCACCAGATAGAACATCACCATGCTCAGTATCACCACCGCCACGGTATTCCTGATAAACAGAGCAAACATCACACTGAACACCGTTCCCCAGAAATAAGGGTTATCAGGAAAGGCGCGCAACACACCGTCCTGCGCCACAATAATGGGGCCGCAAATGGACGTCAGTAAGCAGGGGGCTGCGTATTTTAGTGCCTGGTTGACGCATGCCGGTAAGCGCACCGGCAAGCGGGGCTCGAGGAACACATAACGGTTGAAGAAAACCACCCCCGCCAGCGTAAACAGCAATAACCAGCTCATTCTTTTTCTCCGCATAATCTGGCGATCAGCAATGAAATCCCCATGCCTGAAAGCCCGGCGATGATGATTGCGCCGGAGAAATGCAACGCAGTGAACAGCATCGATAACCCTAATGAACTGCACACACCGGCAAGGACGGCGGGTCGGTTAATCATCGGGATCACAAGGGAGGCAAAGGTCGCAATAATCGAAAAATCCAGATGAAACCGTGCCAGATTGGGTACCGATGACGCCATCACAATGCCTGCCAGGCTGCATATCACCCAGCAAAAATAAAAAGTCAGCCCTGCCCCGATCATAAATCCCGGTGTCAGCGTATCCCGCTCTTTATATGACGCACTCAGGGCAAAGAGTTCATCGGTCAGCAGGAACCCCACCGGAATACGAAGCCGGGCGGCGAAGGCTGAAACCTGCTGCCTGAGCGTCAGCCCATACAGAAAGTGTTGTGCTGTCAGAAAGAAAACCGATATCACGATAACCGGCGCGCTGGCTCCGGACATCAGCATCGCCAGTGTGACCAGTTGCGCGGCTCCCGCATACACAATGGCAGACATCCCGAGGCTTTGGGAAAATGTCAGCCCGGACTGAACCGCCATCGATCCGGCCAGAATGCCCCAGGGGATCACGGATAAACATAAAGGCAGCATCGCGATTGCGCCATGCACGAACCCGTTATGGCGGTCTGCGGTCTTTGGAATTGTCATCATAATAGTGAACCGTAATGAGTTGAACGGTCACTTTATGCGGGAAACGCAAGCCCGGTCTTGAACACGATTGCGGGGGTCAGAAAATCTTGTGGGCTTTGATAAACTGGCCGGGCGTCACGCCCATGGCGCGTTTGAAATGCCGGTTCAGATGGCTTTGATCAGCAAACCCGGCCAGTAACGCCGATTCTCCAATGGGAAGCCCACCTAACAGACAGGCTTTTGCCTTACGTAAACGGGCCTGGATGAGCCAGGAATGCGGCGATAATCCGACGATTTTCGTAAACTGGCGCAGGAAATGCCAGGTGCTCAGCCCGGCGGCTTCCGCCAGGTCTGTCAGGCCGAAATCGGCTTCGGGGCAATCATTGAGCAAATCCTTAATCCTCAGGATCTGCGTTTCGGCATGACTGAGTGGCCGGGGGGTTTTAGGCGAAGAGCAATGACGCATCACCAGCCAGGTCATGGTCGACATCAGCATGCTTTCTTTAAACAGCTTATCGCCGGGCTGCATCAGCACATCAAAAGTCATCTGTAATTGCTGCGCCAGGCCGGGATCGTAAACCACCGGCAGAGGAAACCAGGGGATTTCGCCATTCATGCTGAGCAGGTCGCGCGATAATGATTTCATCAGGGAAGGATGGGGATAGAGCGCACGGTAGGCCCAGCCCGTTTCTGATTCTGCCTGTCCGGTATGCACCTCATCAGGGTTTACCAGCACAATATGGCCCTGCGGCGCGCAGTGCTCACCGCCGCTGCGGTAGAAACGCTGCGTGCCGTTTTCGATAAGTGAAATGCAAAATGTCTCGTGAACGTGGCGCGAAAAGCACTGTTCACGGTAAGTCGCATTCAGCATCTCCAGCCCGTTAAATTCGGCCAGATGATAATAATTTGCCTGTTCTTGCATGGTTATCACTGTACCGGAACGTCGTTTTTCGCAAAAGGGACTTCTGTATACCGGCTCTGTCTCTGAAAATCTTGAACAAAGTTGCTGTCAGGTTTTTTTCTTTCGCCCGAACAGGTCAGCCGTAATTTTCGCCATAAAGGCCAATCAGGCGTCGGACCACGCCGTTCGTCCAGCCGAAGCCATCTTGCAATGGGTATTCTCCCCCGCCGCCCGCACGGGAGGTGTCGCCGGAAATATGATATTTTTCAATCAACTTGTGATGTTGCTGATAAAAATCATGGACCGTTTTCAGCCAGCTGCGGGCGATTTCATCCCCCAGCAGATCTTTGCCATACAGCTTGAACCCCTGGATAGCCATCCATTGCAGCGGTGCCCAGCCGTTGGGTTTGTCCCATTGCTCGCCGGTTTCATTCCCGGTCGCCAGGAGGCCCCCCGGCGTGAGTAAATGTTCCTGTATCGCCAGCGCCACTCTTTGTGCCTGCACGTGCGTCGCCATGCCAACGTAAAGCGGCACGACGCTGGCGGCGGAAAACATTGCCATTTTCTGGCGATGCCAGTCGTAATCACGGAAACATCCGTCAGCATCATCCCAGAGATAGCGGTTGATGGCATCGCGGCGGTTTTCCGCTTTTTGCCGGAACAGGGCTTCGGTGTGTTTCTCGCCTTTCAACCCGGAAATATTGGCAATTGTGCTTTCGAGTTTGTACAAAAAAGCATTGAGGTCGACGGGAATAAACTGTGTGGTGCGGATGCTGGCCAGCCGGTGGCTGTCGCGCAGCCATCGCGAAGAGTAATCCCAGCCGGACTCTGCGCCTGCACGCAAATCACGGTAAACTTCGTTAGCCGGACGGCTGGATTGCTTTGCGGTTTCCACATCTTCCAGCCAGGATTCATCACGCGGCGTGTCCCTGTCATCCCAGTAGCGATTGAGCAGCGTGCCGTCCGGCAGGCAAACTACGTGGCGGTAAGCCTGGTTAGACGTCAGTGAATCCGCGCCATCCATCCAGAAGGCATATTCCATTTTCAGATGTTCAAGATAACGCCGTGCGCCCCGCACGCCGTCCTCCTCAAACAGTTCGACCATCAGCGCAAAGACCGGCGGCTGTGAGCGGCTGAGGTAATAGGTACGGTTGCCGTTTGGGATATGTCCGTACATTTCGATCATCCAGGCAAAATTATCTGCCATCGTTCGCAGCAAATCATTGCGCCCGCTTTCCGCCAATCCCAGCATGGTGAAATAGGAGTCCCAATAGTAGGTTTCGCCAAAACGCCCGCCGGGGACGACGTAGGCCTGTGGCAACGGCAGCAGTGACGACCAGGGAACATGATCTTCAGGCTGGCGCGTCAGTACCGGCCAGAGTTTATCGATGTGTTCTTTGAGAGAGTCACCGGGGTCGGAGACGTATTCATCGCCATGAGGTTCCGGCAGCCAGAAGTGGGCTGCAACAAACCGTTGTAAATTAAACCCCGGATGATTTTTTATCCGCCGGTAACGCAGCAAAATATCCAGAGGATCCATTTTTGGCGGACAGTCAGGGAATGTTTTACTGTCGGCAAACAACTGTGAGGCCTGTACGCGCGTGAACAGCTCCATATAACGGTCAGCGGGGGTTAATGCATCGGACGGAGGCAACCCTTCGATCATCTCCGGTTCCGGTTCTGCATCCATCATCCGGTCAAGAATGAGTTCAATCGGTTCAAATTCGGTGTCGTCCGAAATCTTAAATTTAGCGTTTTGCATAGGCAATCGGCCTCTTTCAAATCAGTGTGTTACGCGACGGCGTCATGATCATTACAGTGCGACGAAATGTTGTGCAAATCCTGCAAATAGGTTTCTCCCCAGTTCGCAATATCATTTTTTCGTAGCACCGCCATCATGTCGTTGTAGCGTTCGAGCCTTTCAGGAAGGGGCATCGTAAGTGCTTTGTTCAGCGCAGCGGCCACATCATCACGATCGTAAGGATTGACAATCAGCGCGGCGGTCAGCTCATTCGCGGCACCGGCAAATTGCGACAACACCAGCACGCCGGGGTCTGTCGGATCCTGTGCGGCGACGTACTCTTTGGCCACCAGATTCATCCCATCGCGCAACGGTGTTACCAGGCCGACATCCGTGAGGCGGAACAACTTCATCAGCAGGCTGCGCTGAAAATGTTGATTGAGGTAAAACAGCGGGGTCTGGTTCATGCTGCCGTATTTGCCGTTGATGCGCCCCACTTCCGTTTCCAGTTGATGGCGCAGTTCCTGGTATGCCTGCACATCACCGCGCGACGTTGGCGCTATCTGGGTATAACGCACCTTGCCACGATGTTGCGGGTATTTTTCCAGTAAGGCTTCAAACGCCAGAAAACGCTCCGGCAGCCCTTTGGTGTAATCGAGGCGTTCACAGGAAATAATGTTCTGTGCTTCACGCAGTTCACGTTCAATTGCCGCCATTTTCGGTGGCAGTGCCCCTTCGGCCATCTCTTTAATGCTTTCCGGCGCAATGCTGATCGGGTAGACACCGGTCGCAAAGGTATGGCCAAAAGCCTGATGCAGGTTGCCGGTAATTTGCTCAAGTGCGTCAAGTTGCCCCAGATTATCGAGAAACGCCTGACGGTCATTTTCCGTCTGGAAACCGAGCAAATCATACTCACTCATCATTTTGAGCAGCGGGTCATGGGTTGGGACAGCATTAAAAATTTCTGGCGTGGGGAACGGAATATGCAGGAAAAAGCCAATGCGGTTCTTCACCCCGAGCTTGCGCAGCGCAGCGGCAAAAGGCAGCAAATGATAATCGTGGATCCACAAGATATCATCCGGCTGGAGCAGTGGCTGCAACCTTCTCGCCAGCAGATCATTGACCCGGCAGTAGCCTTCCCAGGCTTCGCGCTGGAAATCGACTAAATCGGTGCGGTAATGAAGCGCGGGCCAGAGTACGGCATTAGAAAACTGGCAGTAATAGAGGTCGTAATCGTTTTGATTAAGCGGAACCGAGGCATAAGTGATGCCGTCATTTTCCACCAGTTTCAGTTCCTCTTCATCGTCCTCGCCGGAAATCTCGCTGATTTCACCATTCCAGCCAAACCACAGCCCTGACGTATTTTTCAAAGCATCCAGAATGCCGACGGCCAGACCGCCTGCGGATTTCGAACCGTCAGGAATGGCAATACGGTTAGAGACAACAACCAGGCGGCTCATGAGTCTGCCTCCGATGTGTGAGAAGTGGGATGAGTGATAAAGTGACGTTGTAACGCATTCAGCCACTGGTAAACATCGCTGACGCGCCCGACCCGGTAGTGTGCAAGGCTTGAGCCTTCACCGACTTTTACGGAGATCCCCTGCAGTGCATTGACGACTTCGAACCCCTTTTCGTCGGTCAGGTCATCTCCGATAAATATCGGCAGGCGTCCGGCAAATGGCACCTGTTGCATAAAGTCGTAAATCGCCACACCTTTGTCTTTGCCGCGCGGTTTGATTTCAATGACGCACTTACCGGGCTGAAGGACTAACTCCGGAAACGTCGTTACCACGCGCTCTGCCAGTTCTAATACCTGTTGCTGATGGAGCATCGCCTGGCGGTAATGCAGGGCAAACGCCATCCCTTTGGTTTCCAGTAATGTCCCCGGCAGCACTGACATGCCTGCTGAGAGCGTTTGCTCAACCTGTCTGACAATGTGAGGCGGTAAGGTTACGCGGTGGAAGTTTCCGGCACCATCGCGCATTTCGGCCCCGTGAACACCCGCCGCAGGCAGCGTTAGCGGCGCAACCAGCAGGTCAAGCTGCTCAACCGGGCGGCCTGATATCAGCGCCAGCGCGCCGGAAGAGGCCGTGAATAAAGCATATAAATTATCGCGAACGGCGGCGGGTATTGTGACCCCCTCCGGCTCATCGCAAATTTCTGCCAATGTGCCGTCGACGTCGAAAAAGAAGGCGTATTGTCGCGGATCCAGTCCGACGGGTAAAAGCGGCGTTTCGGTGGTGTTTTCCTGAATTTCTATGGTCAAAATAACTCTCCTGTTTGCATGTTACGACACAGCGCCTCATTGCGCTGAACACTCCCGGAGGTGTTTTCTTATTTTCTAATAGTTGTATCTGATACCTTGTTCACGAAGGACAATTTCGAATAAACAAATATAGTCTCTTATCAGGGCACCACCGGGATAATCAGATTTATCCAGAAGCCCGCCGGTGCAGGGCATTCTCAAAAATTCCGATAAACGTGACGTTGTCGCAACGCCACTCATGCATCCGCACTTTCTTCCCCGCCGATGATTTCTTCATCGCTCAGACGGTCAATCACCGGATAAGCGACGGCAGCAATATGGTGATGTACGCGCCGGTAATCGCGTAACACGCGCTGGAAAATATCGCCCGATTCCGCCCACGCATTTTTATCGTCACGCAGCTTTCTGAAATGCTCGCGACTGGCGATGGCTTCAATCTGGCGCACCACCTCTTTGCGCGCTACCAACTGATGCGCCGCCGCTAAATCTTCCCCGAGAAAAGCAGTGATCGCCAGGCGCAGGCTCGTCAGAATTTCCGCGTGCAGCAGGCCGATGTTATGCAGCTCGAATTCGCTGAACTGCTCGCCACGCCGCGCACGACGGGTTGCCAGTTGCGTCAGGCTGCTGGAAAGAATGTCGCCCGCGTGCTCAATATTAATGACAAACATCAGGATCTCCTGCGCGCGGTCGGCGTCCGAATCGCTTAACCCTTCTTGTCCGATATCGGCCAGATACGCGCGGATCGCCGCACTCAGCACGTCGAGTGACAAATCTGCCTGACGGATTTCGCCTGCTTTCAGAAGATCAGGCGCGACAAACAGCGCACGCAGGCTGTCGAGCATCATGTTCAGCATATCGGTGACCCGCAGTGATTCGCGCACGGAATTGGACAGCCCGATATAGGCGATGTCCAGCCCCGCCTCGTCGAGATACATCGGCATGCCCGGGTCCGCCGGACGCTGTTCTTCCGGGAAGAAGCGTTCCAGTGCACGTGACAGCGGACCGGTCAGACCGATAAACACCACCGCCAGAACGGCGCTGAACGCGGTATGGAACATCACCACCAGCTGCGGGGTGGTCAGCGCGAGCCGGGTTGCCAGTGCACTGAGCAGTGGCATCAGCACCAGTGCCACCCCGCATCCGGCACCGCGCACCAGCAGATTGCCGACCGGCAGACGGCGTGCCACCGCCGAGCCGGCATTCAGCACCGGCGGCAGCGCTCCGCCGATATTGGCACCGAGCACCAGCACCATGGCGGTGACCGGTGTCATCACGCCGGTGGCGGCAAGCGAGGCAATCAGCAAAATAACCGCCACGCTGGAATGACAAATCAGCGTCAGAATAATGGTTACCATCAGTGCAATCAGCGTATCGCCTTCCAGCCCCTGCATGACGGCGTGAAATACCGGCGGCCAGCGTGGCGCTGAGCATGCCGAGTGCCAGCAGCATCTGGCCAAGCCCTATCAGCGCGCAGCCCGCACTTTCAAACCCCGAGTGGTCACGAAGTTTAAACACCACAAACCCGCTCAGTATCAGCAAAGGAACGGCAATTTCGGTGTTGAAACTCATCAGCTGAACCACCAGTGTCGACCCGACATTCGCGCCGAGCATAACCGCCAGCGCCGGTGCCAGGCTCAGCGTTCCGGCGGCGGTAAATGAAGTCGCCATCAGGCTGACTGCGGTACTGCTTTGCAACAGGCCGGTTATGCCGATACCGGCGAGCAGCGCCATCCAGCGGTTAGTGAGATGCCGCCCCATCCAGTGACGCAGCGGGGTACCAAATCCGCGTTGCAATGCAGTTGAAATCATGTGAGAACCCCACAGCAACAGCGCGATCGCGCCGGCCAGATGGACAAGCAGTGAGGTTCCGGATTGAGTCGTCATAATCATTGTCATTCCCCTTTTTCAGGGTTGTTTTTGTGATGCAAAAAATGCGAAAAGCAAAGGCTCGATAAAAGCAGGTACCGCCGTCCCGACGGCACCTTTGGTCAGTAAATCAGAACCATTGTTTGAAGCGGCGGATATAGAACGTTTTCATGCCCTGCGCCACGCAGCAGTAAGCCAGCAACGTACCGGCCAGCCACGGGAAGTATTCCCACGGCAGCGCCTGCAAACCGACCACCGGACCGAGCGGCGAAAACGGTACATAAATCCCAATCACCATTACCAGACCGGTCATCAGCATCACCGGCCAGGCGGCGGTGCTCTGAATGAACGGTATTTTCTGCGTGCGCAGCATGTGAACCACCAGCGTCTGCGACAGCAAGCCTTCCACGAACCAGCCGGACTGGAACAGCGTCTGCATATGTTCACTGTTGGCGCTGAACACGTACCACATCAGCGCAAAGGTGGTCATATCGAAAATCGACGATGTCGGGCCAATCCACACCATGAAACGGCCGATGTTTTTAGCGTCCCACTTGCGGGGCTTTTTCAGGAACTCTTTGTCGATTTTGTCCCAAGGCAGCGCCAGCTGGGAGATGTCGTACATCAGGTTTTGCAGCAGTAACTGGATAGCCAGCATCGGCAGGAACGGAATAAACGCACTGGCGACAAGCACCGAAAACACATTGCCGAAGTTAGAACTGGCGGTCATGTTTAGATACTTCATGATATTCCCGAACGTCTCGCGCCCTTTCAGAACGCCCTCTTCCAGCACCATCAGGCTTTTTTCCAGCAGGATGATATCGGCAGATTCTTTGGCGATATCCGTGCCGCTGTCGACGGAAATCCCGACGTCGGCGTCACGCAGCGCAGGCGCATCGTTAATTCCGTCACCCAAAAATCCGACCGTATGCCCGTTGGCCTGCAAAGCTTTCAGCACGCGGGATTTTTGCAGCGGTGTCAGTTTGGCAAACACCGTGCGCTCTTCGACCAGTTCACGCAGCGATGCGTCATCGAGACGTTCAATCTGCGGCCCCAGCAGCGGTTCACCCGGCTCCAGCCCGACCTGACGGCAGATACGGCTGGTCACGACCGCGTTATCCCCGGTCAGCACTTTCACCGCCACGCCGATATCGCGCATTGCGGCAATCGCCGGCCCTGCAGATTCTTTTGGCGGGTCCAGGAACGTCAGGAACCCGTGGATAATCAGATCGTGTTCGTCATCAGCGCCGTACTGCTTTTTTGTCTCAGGGCGGCGAATTTCGCGGGTCGCGACGACCAGAACGCGGAAACCGTCTTTGTTGTAGTCGTTCGACATCGCCAGCAACGCATCGCGCCGCGCATCTGTCAGTTCCACGACATTGCCGTTTTCGCGGATATGCGTGGAAATGCCCAGCATTTCTTCCACCGCGCCTTTACACACCAGCAGATGGTTTGCATTGCGGTCTTTGACGACGACGGACAAACGGCGACGCACGAAATCGAACGGTATTTCATCGACCTTGCTGTAACCCTGCGGTTTCACAAAGCCCGGCGTATTGTCAGAGAACCAGATAACCGCCTGATCCATGAGATTTTTGATGCCGCTTTGGTGATAACTGTTCAGCCAGGCAAGTTCCAGCACCGAAGCGTCTTTCTGGCCGCGTGTGTTGATATGGTGCTCGAGGATAATTTTATCCTGCGTCAGCGTGCCGGTTTTATCGGTGCACAGCACGTCCATCGCGCCGAGATTCTGGATAGCATTCAGGCGTTTCACCACCACCTTGCGCTTCGCCATCGCCATTGCGCCTTTTGCCAGGTTAGCGCTGACGATCATTGGCAGCATTTCCGGCGTCAGACCGACGGCAACCGCGACCGCGAAAAGCAGTGCATCCCACCATTCGCCTTTCATGATGCCGTTGATGAGAAACACCACCGGCACCATCACCAGCATGAAGCGGATCAGTAACCAGCTGACGCTGTTCACGCCGCGGTCAAAGGCCGTCTGGGCACGGGTGCCGACAATCGCTTTGGCCAGCGAACCAAAATAGGTACGGGGTCCGGTGGCGACGACCACGGCTAATGCTGTGCCGCTGACCACGTTGGTGCCCATAAAACAGATGTTCGGAATATCCAGCAGATTTTCGTTTTCAGCCCCGCTTTCATTCGCTGATTTTTGCGCGACGTTGCCCAGCGTGTCGTACTTTTCGACCGGCAACGCTTCGCCGGTCAGCACGGCCTGACTGATAAACAGATCCCGCGATTCCAGCAGCCGGACATCCGCCGGGATCATATCCCCGGCGTAAAGCTGCACGATGTCGCCCACCACCAGCTGGCGCATCGGGATCTCGCACAGTTTGCCCTCTTTACCCGCCACCTCGCGGCGTAACACGGTTGCCGTAGTACGAACCATGGCCTTCAGCGCTTCGGCGGATTTGGCAGAGCGATATTCCTGCCAGAAACGTACCAACCCGCTGAGGCCTACCATCGCGCCTATGATATAAACCGACGTCAGATCGGTTTCTTCACCCGCGCGCAGCGGCAGCCAGAAATCGGTAAAGAAGCTGATAATCGCCAGCACGATGAGCACATAAATAAACGGATTGTTGAAGGCTTTAATCAGCTGAACCAGCATGTGAGGCGGCTTGTCGTGTGCCACTTCGTTATACCCTTGTTTCTCCAGTCGCTGAGCCGCGCTGTGGTGAGTCAGGCCTTCGCGGGTCGAGTTGACGTTAATGAGGGTAACCTCAACCTGGTTATTGGCTTCCTGAACGGCTCGCATGGAGAGCGCCTGTTTTTTTCTTTCTGAGATGTTTTGGTTTTGTGCAGTCATGATGATGCTCCTGTCACCGGATAACGTGCAGGTGGAAACCGCAATCTGTTATTTGCAGGCTGCAGAAACCCCTCACCTTATTTCAGTGATCGGTATTTATTTATTTGCGCAGAATTCCCCGCCGTTTATTTTTTGCTTATTATTTTTCTTAAAATAATAAGGGAATAAACAGAGTGAAATCTATTGTGTGTCTTTTATTGATGCATTACTGACGTGTGTTTTTATTATGAATAATAAAAGACCAAAGCCGTCAGGCATGCGTCCAGACGATGTTCAGCGCAGCGTAATGCTGACGTTGAATCAGTGAGAGGAAATCCGACTATGTGGGTCTTCGCTGTCAGAAACGATACAGCGTTGTTCCAGCTGACCGGTGACAGGACTGACCCGCCACGTGGTAACGCGGTGATTAAATGCGTTGATTTTAGAGGAAAAAATAGAATCTGCGTCTTTCTTGCGGGCAGCCAAAATCCTGTCACGAGACGGACGGAGACGCAAAGTGGATGTCAGTGTTTTAACATCAGAAAAAAGGGTAGATTTGAACTTCATAACACACCTCGGGACCGTGACATCCAGGTTGAGGTGGGATTACACGAGAGCATCAGGCTCTGGCGAGGCACACCCAAACGATGAAATGATCACAATCGATTTTATGTTTACTGTTCCGGCACGCTATATCAGCGTCATCCGGCAAGTTACTGGTTACAGTGTCCATTAGTCTCTTATGTAAAGTTAATAAAGGCCGTTACTTCCGGCTCGTGCAATTTACCCAGAGCGTCTATTATTGTCAACCCGCAAATTAAGATTAAAACCGTTCGTTTATATTTTAGAGAGGTTAGCTCCCGAATATAAACGAACCTCAATAACCCTGTTATTTACTGGCCCTTTTTATTCAACTTAAGGCGGCGACTGACAGGTTCAAATTTCTGGCAATGACAATCGGGCGATCACCACTTTCAGACCTGCGGCATGGGCGCGTTCCACCGTCGGCGGTCAGGATCGCAGTGAGCAGAACGTTGAACGGGCGCAAACTCTTAAAACGCGAAACGCCGGACAGGGATATGTCCGGCGAGGATTAATACAATGAATCTGACGAATCAGAAACTATCTGTCAGAAATTATATTGCACACCAATACGGAGGCGGGTCTGGCGCTCATCGGTTGTTTTACGCACGGAGACATCACCGACCTCCGCGTAAGGTGTCCATTGTTTATTAATATTGTAAGCCACTTTTAAATCCTGCTCATAATCCCATTTGTCATTGTCGTAAAGGATCTGATCGCTGTGTTTATAAATATAGTTATATTCAAACCGCCAGTCAGCAATTTTATAACCTAACCAGATTTCACCACGATTAGTTTTACGGTCCTCCGTATTTTCTTTGGTATAGCGGGTGTATTCGTAGCGGTAACGTGCATTGAAATAAACGCCGTTATCAAAGGTATACCCGGCCGTTAAGAACGGCTTATAAATGCTGTTGTCAGAACTGGATTCCAGCGTGAAACCCGGTTGTACAAAAACAGCCGGAGTGACTTTATATTGATAGCTGACCGTGCTTTCTGTGCCGTTATCTACCAGATTATTAAAAGGTTTATTCTGATTGTCACCGCCCGATTTCCACTTGGCTTCCAGCGAAAAACCGAACCCGTTGGCAAAACGATGTGAGACCATCGCCCTGTCTTTATGTTGTTTACTGTCATCGAGCCATTCATGGCGAAGATCAATGGTCACAGCCTGACTGCTGGCGCTGGCCAGCAGCAGACAGCAGAGCAGCAGTCTGTTATTTTTCATTTTAGAATCCCAGAGATATTGAGTAATATTATTTTATTTAAAGTGCATAATGCTAATTACGCTGTCATCATTTTTTCTTTAGAAAATCAGCATAATTAAATCCGCCGTCAGAAAGACGGGTCACCGGATCGGGTAGCCGCAGGGAAATAAACTCTCCGGGCTGAATTTCTTTATTCAATTTATTCACGGTTTTGTGGCCGGTATAAAAATAATTACTGTTATCGATATTGCCGCTGACGGCGTCATCGTACTTTCCGGCGGAGGTGCGCAGCGAAACGTTGCCTTTGAACACGCCCTGTTTATCGGCGGTGGTATAGGGCGACGGGCGGAACAGGAAATTAAAGCGTTTGTTGTCCACCGCACGGTTGTTTTCTACGATCAGTGCACCGGGGTTAAAGTTGTCGGTAAAACCGTCCATGCCATTTTCTACCGCCACATTGTGACGCACGATATGGGCAACCGGTAAACCTTCCCCGCCAAGTTTAAAACCGTTGCTGCCGTTGTGAACCGACAGGCTATTTTCAATGGTCACGCTGCCGTTCGGGCCATCTTCAATCTTGTTAAACAGATCGAATCCGTCATCGATGTTGTCGTGGGAATAGCAGTTCACCAGCCGGTTGCCCTCACCCACCCGCATTTTCACCGCGAATCCGTCCGCATTTTTACGTCCCGGATCCTGATTTCCCCAGGATTCAGAATTGCTGATCAGGTTGTGGCTGGCCCATAATGCGCGCCCGATGCCGTCCGGTGATGCCACCCAGATGCCCGTGTCATCGGCATGATGTGCTTTGACGCGGTCAATGTGGTTATAACTGCCGGCAATGCTGAAGCTTTTTTGCGTAACGGTAATGCCCTGAATATCCCAGTAACCCGCATCCAATTTCAGCCCGTTAAACACCACGCTGTCACCCTGCGGCCGCAATATTTTGCGGGCTTTTTCCGTCCCGCTGGCGGTCGCCGGAATGAGGCTGGCAGGATATTCACCACCGGCCAGCCACAGGGTGCCACCCGGCGCTAACAGATTGACTGCACTGGCGAAATCCAGCGGGTTCGCCGGTGAACCGTCGTTCCCCGCGCGACCCTGCGGGGAGACATACAAGGCTTCAGGGTTGCTCACCAGCGCTAGGCTGACCGGGAATTCCTGTGTCAGCGGTTTGCCGTTATCCGGGGTAAACGTGATACTCAGCGCTGTGGCAGGATGCTCTGCATGGAACGGGATGGCGATCACCTCGCCGCCGCGCACGGCTTTATGACGCAGCAACGGTTTTCCCCCCTGTTCAATTTGCAGGCTTCCGTCGCCATTAGTGCGTAGCTGGAAAACGCTGTCACGGTGCGTAATGACGGGTGATGACATCACTTCAATTCGCGGGTTGAGTGACGGTGTCACATAGGCAGCAGACGGCCGGGTATGCGCTTCGCTGAGCGTCAGTTTCGCGTGATTCACGGTGATTCTGGCATTGCGCGAGGCAAAGAAACCAACGTAATACCCGGTTTTGTCCAGTTGCGTGACACGGTCTGCCCCCTCAACCGTTTTACTTATCCATTGCTCACTGCCTTGTGGCGCATAGGCAACGTCAAAACCGGTGTCCGTGCGGGTCAGGCGCAGCGAAAAATGTTCAGGCGTTGTCAGCGGATGGTAGCTTTCGCGCACAATACCAATACCGGTATTTCCCCACGGCTGCTGTACACCCTGGCGGGCAATCAGCGCCAGAACGGGCGGTTTTTCACCGATGGCCATGACGCTGTTCATCACCATGTTTGATGCCGCCGGGAGCTCTTCAATGCCCGGTTTGGTGACCGGTTCACGCGGATTACCCAGAATATCGCGCACCAGTAACCCGGCACCTTCCTGCCCTGCTGGTTTCGCGCCGTTCTCCGGCCCGAACTGATTGAGCGTGATATCTGCCTCGAGACGGAAATTCACCTCCGCCGGTAAACGCGTATAAAAATAGGTCAGACCATCATGGCTGTTGCCCACTTTGCCGCCACGGCTTTCCAGCGTGAAAGGCGTGATGAGCGGCGATCCTGACGCCGGAACGGCTTTTCCGTCCGCCAGCCGTATTTCATTCATACCGATTTTTTCCGGCAGAACGTTTGTCGAAAAATTGACGTCGGTCGACTGACCGAAAGTGATGCTGTGCCAGACCAGATTGCCGGCATCAGGCAATGCAGCGGCGATGCCTTGTGCGCTCATCCCCAGGGACAGCGCCACAATAAACAGTTTTGGTTCCCACATGATCGTTCTTATCCTAAAAACGCAGGGTGTCGCTGGCCGGTTTCCCGGCCAGTCGGTGAAGTTAATTCATAGCGTGGTGAAACTGTGTGTTACGGGTTTTGCGTCGTACTGACCATGGGTTTCGGTTCAGTAATCTCAACGGCGGGTGTATTGAAAATTTTGCGGCAGACCGTGCTGTTACCCCAACATTCTTCATACGGATAGCCAATCAGTTCTTCCATTACCGCCCGGACCTGCGGCTGAACCTGGCTTATCTGCCCGCCTGCTTTGATACGCGCGACTTCGCCAAGAACCACCAGATGAGTTTTGCGGTTCAGCTTCATTTGATTACTAAAGACAATCGCCATCAGTGCCAGCGCGATAACGCCGATGCAGAACACCATCGCGATGGCCATCACGGCGCTTTCCGGCTGTGTATGTGACTTCGACTGGAAGCCGTAGAAACTCAGGATGGCCCCCATCACAAAGACGATCACCGAGCGCATCAGTTTACCGGAGAACGTCATCGCACCGGCGTAGATCCCTTCGCGGCGACGTCCGGTAAAGGCTTCATCGATATCTGCCAGGAAGGTGTAAACCGTCCACGGAATGTAATACACACCGCCGGTACCGATACCGAACACGACTGTGATGGTCAGCATTGCGACGGTGGCGTACTGCTGTGGCAGGTGCAGGAAATGCAGCAAGCTGTAGCAGATGACTGAGAAAATAACGATACCGAGGGCCAGAATATAAGGCTTGCTGAAACCATGTTTCACGCAAATACCAATGAAGATGGCGGTGGAGAACAGTTGCAGAATGGAATTGAGGCTGCTCAGCCCTGCGACCATTGTCGGGTCATACTGCAGAACGAAAATGATGAAGTACGTAAAGACCGAAGCAAACAGCCATTCCGCGCCGAAACCACACAGGTACATGCCCAGATGCTTGCGGAATACGCGTAAATGAAACGTTGATTTCATGTCCCGCACCAGCGTCAGCATTGTTTTGCCGAGGCTCATTTTCTTCTCATTCACTGGCGTGGTTTCTTCCACCGGGCGTTCCCATGAGGACAGATACAGCATACCAATCGCAATAAACAGGATCACACCATAGGTCAGTGCGGTGAAGAAGAACGGTTGTGCGGAATCTTTGCCGTAAATGAGGATGAACTGGCCCGGAATGAAGGCCGCCAGGAAATTCGCCACTTTACCGAAAATCGCTTTGTAGCCTGTCAGCTTGGAACGTGCGGAAAAATCGGTGGTCATTTCCGTTGCAAGCGTTTCGTACGGCACCATCACCGAGGTGTAGATCAGTTCGAACATGACGTACGTGGACAGGTAATACCAGAACCCGAAGCCTTCCACCCACAGCAGCGGATAGAACATCATCAGTGGTACGCCAAGAAGGATAAAGAAACGGCGGCGGCCAAAGCGTTTACCGAGACGCGTTTTGCCAAAGTTGTCAGAGAGATAACCCATCAGCGGATTGCTGATGGCATCAATGATGCTGGCGACAGAGAAAATCGCTGAAGCCTGTAACAGCGTCAGGCCACAGAAGGTGGTGTAGAAATACAGTAACCAGATGCCGGCGATCGCCAGCGCCCCGCTACCTAACAGATTGCCGCCGCCATACGCCAGCTGATGTTTAAATAAAATTGGTTTTTCTGCGTTCATTGTGTTCCCGCCCAGAAGAGAGTTTTTAAATATGAACCGGTGTTTCGTTTTTATGGATATGGCGTTTTATATAGGCGAGGGGAATGAATAGATGTGAATCAGTTCACATTTGAAACAGCAGGTGTGAATTGTCGGCCTGTTTTGAGATACGTGTAACACTCTCATCCATAAAAAATACACATTTCGGGAGACTATTCGTAACGCATTAGTTTGGGATTGAATGATTAGGCGACTATTGCTTTAAGAAACCGTAACTTAACTGTTACGTGAATTTTACTTACAGAACGGATTTTGCAGTGAAGGTCATGCATACAGCAGGAGTTAAGGTGGGAAAAGGCCAGTCCCTGGCCCTGTTGCTTGCTACAGCGAGTGATTCTGAGGCGGTAAATCCTGAGGTTTGCGATCAGGAGTTAAGTAATGACGCTGTGCTTGCATGGAGCTCATCCAGCAAGGTGTAACGCTTACGATATTCAGAGCGTTTTTTACTGGCGATGTCTTCCATCGGTTTTCGTGGCAGTTCAAGCGGCACGTCGTATAACGCAGAAGAGTAAGGCGTGGCGCTGATTGAATCCCAAAATTCGTTATAACTGGCGACAAATACGTTTTTCTTACGGTGACGGTAACGCAGGCTGCGAAACACGTGGCCGGTATCGCTCACGGCCAGAATACGACGGACGCCGGTTTCTGCCGCGATACGTTGCAGGCTTTCCAGCAGCAGGCGTTTCGGGAACAAGCCGTAACAGGATTTTGTGGCCTGCTTAATGACTTCATGCGGCGTTGAGCGGTGTGCTCCCTGGAACCCGCCGACAATCAGCGTCAGGCCCCCGTCGCGTTGCACAATACTGAACGTCAGCGCGGCCAGCAGCGTGTCTTCCATATACAGGAACATGTTGGCTTCGCCTTCACGCTCCGATTTGCCGATTGATCCCAGCACAACATGAAATGACTCGCCGTCTTTACCGGTAAACTGCGTGACAGTGTTGCCTTTTGCACTCAGAAACGTATTGCGCAGCCCGATGTTGGCAATATTTTTGACGAATTCATAGTGATCAACCAGCGCGGCGGCACGCCCGGCAGAGGCTAATCCGAGGTGCAGATAAGGTTTGTGAATTTTGCTCGGTAATTTGGTCTGAACGCTGAATGCTTCCTGCCAGACCGGTTCGGCGGCCATTTTGTTGAGCACTCTCAGGGTATCCAGCGGATGCAGTAACGTACGCACGGCGTATTTCACGCGGAACATCCGGTCACGCCACAAATTATCCGGTACACACGCCCCGCTCAGCAGATCTATAAACAGGTTGAATCCGCTGGCATTTTTTGTCGTTGTTTCGCTGAGGGATTCAGTTTCGTTGAGGGGGGAGTGTTCCATGATTATTTCCGTCACCTGAAATAATCACGGTATCACCCGATTTTTAAACAATTTTACAACGCGCTTTTAAAGCAGGATGGCGCGATAGGAATAAACGCAGACCGTTTAACTGTCGTTTACTTTACAACTTACTTACACAGAAACCCGATTTTCTGCACATTTATCAGGTAATGCCGGGGGGGCTGTTTATTTGGTGTTTCTCTTCATTTCAGTTTGTCATGACTGTGAACGTTTCCCCACTCACACATCATATCTAAAACAGGGAGCAGGGACTGGCCTCTTGCAGAAAGGCTATATTCCACCTTTGGCGGGATTTGCGGGTATTCCTTCCTGATGATCAAACCGTCACTCTCCAGCTCTTTCAGCGTGAGGCTTAGCGTTCTGTAGGAAATTTTCCCCAGACGGCGTTTCAGCTCATTGAATCGCACGACAGGCGTTGCCCCGGTTAACGAATAGAGGATGATCATTTTATATTTTCCGCTGACCAGCGAAAGCGTATAAGCGAACCCCGTTTCCTCCCTAAGCTCGCAGGGCATATCAATCACTTCCTCTTTCATTACACTATCCTTTTGTATAGTACATATCATAAATGACAGTATTGTACTTTAAATTAAAGCTCCCTATGATGCAAACATCAAGCAGACACTGAATTACTTCATCGAATAAAGGGATATATTATTTGAAAACGCTCATTGTTGTTATTCACCCAAACCTGAATGAATCTGTTATCAACAAACGCTGGACCCGTGAATTAACGCAGTACCCTGAATTATATACTGTCCATAATCTTTATAAGACTTATCCAGACGGCATTATTGATGTACAGAAGGAGCAACAGTTAATTGAGCTGCATGACAGCATTGTTCTGCAATTCCCGTTGTATTGGTTTAATTGCCCTCCGCTGCTGAAGAAGTGGCTGGATGAGGTCTTTACCTACGGCTGGGCATATGGCTCCACCAGCGGCCACAAGCTCAAAAATCGTAAATTTGCTCTTGCCGTGAGCGCCGGTATTAAGGAAGCGGATTTTGTATCAGGCGGGCGTTATCAGCACTCGTTAAAAGAAATACTGTTGCCCTTTGAAATGACGGCTAAATATGTAGAGGCAAATTACCTCCCCTTCTATGCTTTCTATGATGCTGAGAGTGAAGTTTCGCAAGCGCAATTAGATCATAGTGCGAAAGGATATATAGATTATCTTCAGTCTTTCTCTTTAATGCCATAAGTTAAACCCGGCAATTGCCGGGTTATTTTATTTACAGAAAATTAAAACGTAGCTGCGTTATTTATTCTCGACAAATTCAAACGCCAGTCGTAGTTGTTCTGCGTTCGGGTCACCTGGCAACAGATGAATGGATTCCCCTGCCTGCAATGTACGGGCGATCAGGCGTGACATCTGTTTTTCATCCTGAATATTCACCTTCAGTTGCGCCAGACTGACGGGCAAGTCCAGCACGCGGTATAGCGCGGTGAGCTGTTGCACCACCTCCGGCTGATTGAGCAGTGCACTTTGTACCAGAATACCGTAAGCCACTTTAGTGCCGTGCAGGAAAGCGTCGGTTTGCGGCAACGCCGTCAGGCCGTTATGCACTGAGTGTGCCGCCGCGATACGCGTAAATCTGTCCCCTAATCCGCCGACCAGACCTCCGCCGGCAATAATGGCATCGAGGACATTAAGGAACGGTTGTGTCAGCTCGTTATTATCCTGGGCCTGCAGCGCAGCTTCGCTTTCATTGAGTAAAACGTCGCGGATCGTCAGCGCCGTGTTCAGGCCGAGTTGCACCGTTAACGGCAGAATTTCCGGTTGCGGGCTGAGCACTACCGCTTCGTACCATTTCGCCAGCGTGTCGCCGATACCCGCCAGCAGATATTCTTTCGGCGCACGCAGAATAATGCGCGGTTCGACCAGCACCAGATGATTGGCATCATTAAAGATTTCATAGCGCAGTGCCTGCCCCTCGTCGTTATACCAGACAGACAGCGGCGTCCAGGCGGCGCAGGTGGCGGCAATAGTTGGGATTGCCACCACGGGCAAGCCGAGACGTCGCGCCACCACTTTTGCCGTGTCGAGCACGGCACCACCGCCAATGCCGATCACGACCTGCCGGTCTTTTCCGCCAATACCGGCAATACGCTGTACTTCGGTTTCGCTGCAATGAGCCTTAAACAGTACGCGTTTTGCCTGCGGGGCGGTAAAGCTCTCAGGGAGAAAGTCTTGCGCGGCAACCAGCGCGCGTTCGCCATAAATCCACAGCGCCTTATCCAGCTGCTGTGGCGGGTAAAACTGCGCCAGCCTGTCGATTGCGCCAGGGAAAGAAAAATAGTTTGCAGGGCCGGTAACGACGCGGATATCGGTATCACTCATGAGGAAATCCTTGATTTAGAAGCTGTTAACATCCTACGCCCGGACATCCGGATGGCTAATAATCTTTAGCATTAACTTATGCCTTTTCGTTCGTTGCCATTCATTCACGGGTCATCAAAACTCGGACAATCAATTCATTATCTCAATATAAAAGCCTGATCAAAGGCTGGCATGAATTGTCTTCCCGTTTAAATGATGATTAACCACACAGGGCAACAGACATGAAATTGTTCTCCGCTTCACTGCTGGCGTTAAGCCTGCTCGCCGTTTTTCCTTCTTTTGCCGCCGATACCGCGGCGGTGCCGAAAGCTATCAGCGACCATAAAGGGCCGATCCGCATTGCGGTGATCCGCAATCTGGGTTCAGACGATAACACCACGCAATTTGTCTCCGGCGCGGTTCAGGAAGGCCGCAAACTGGGCTTTCAGGTCAGCACGTTCCTGAGTAACGGTGACGACGCCAAATTCCAGGATTTCGTCAACCAGGCCATCAGCCAAAAATACGACGGCATTATTTTGTCTCAGGGACGTGACCCTTATTCCACCGAATTACTCAAGCGCATCACCGCCAGCGGCATCGCCGTTTCGGTCTTCGATACGGCTGTCAACGGTGATATCCCCGGCGTGACGGTCACTCAGCAGGATGATGCTTCTCTGACAGATCTTTCTGTCGGACAGTTAGTCAAAGATTTCAACGGCAAAGCCAATATCGTCAAGCTATGGGTCGCCGGTTTCCCGCCAATGGAACGCCGTCAGGATGCGTATAAAAAGCTGCTGAAAGACCAGCCGGGCATCCATGAACTGGAATCCGTCGGCGCGGTGTCTTCGGATGTTCAGGGCGACACGGCCAACAAAATTGGCGCAATTCTGGCGAAATACCCGAAAGGCAAAATTGACGCCATCTGGGGAACCTGGGATGCATTCAGCCAGGGCGCGTATAAGGCCTTGCAGGAAAATGGCCGCACCGAAATCAAACTCTACAGCATCGACATTTCCAATCAGGATATCGGCCTGATGCGTGAAGCGAACAGCCCGTGGAAACTCAGCGCAGCGGTCGATCCGAAACTGATCGGCGCGATTAACCTGCGTCTGGTGGCGTATAAGATTGCCGGCGAGAAAACGCCTGCTACCTATGATTTCAAAGCTGCGGCGATCCCTCAGGCGTTGCTTGTCAGCAATCCGGACGCCGTAAACGTCGCGTCGCTGGCAAAAGTCATTCCTGGCTGGGGCAAATCGGATGATTTCATCGCGCCGTGGTTCACCACGCTTGAAGCGAAAAATAAGAAATAAGGCCGGAATATGACAACGCAATCTCTGCCTCAACCGGAATACAGCCGAAACATGCGGCTGATCGGGCACAGCGACCAGGGGGGGAAACCTGACGGCGTGCAGGTGATGGTTCACCGCGGTTATGCCTATATCGGGCATATGGTGTCGCAGGGTTTTTCCATCGTGGATGTCCGCGACCCGAAAAATCCGCGCCCTGCCGGTTTCGTCGCAGCACCACCGGGCACCTGGAATGTGCATTTACAGGCGCACGACGATTTACTGCTGGTGATTAATGCACGCGATTTGTTTGCCGACGTGCGTTTCGCCGATGAAAAAGTGTATTACACCCGTTCCGTCAGCGAAACGGTCAAGGGCACGCAGCAGCGCGGCTGGAGCGCCGGTGTGCGTATTTTTGATATTTCGACGCCTGACCGGCCAAAAGAGATCGGTTTTCTCGGGCTGGAAGGCATCGGCGTTCACCGCATCTGGTATGTCGGCGGGCGCTGGGCTTACGTTTCTGCACTGATCGACGGTTACAGCGATTACATCTTCCTGACTATCGATCTGGCTGACCCGCGCAATCCGCAGGTAGCCGGACGCTGGTGGCTGCCGGGGATGCACAACGCAGGTGGCGAAACACCGGACTGGCCGGAGGGCAAACGCTATGCGCTGCATCATGCGATCATCAGCGGTGATACCGCCTACGCCAGCTGGCGCGACGGCGGCCTGACGCTGCTCGACATCAAAGACAGAACCGCACCTCAGTTGATTTCACACCGTAACTGGAGCCCGCCGTTTGGTGGGGGTACGCATACCGCGCTGCCGTTACCGGACCGGGATCTGCTGATCGTGCTGGATGAGGCGGTGCTGGATAATCAGGAGGATGGCGAGAAACTGATCTGGGTATTCGACGTGCGTGAGCCGTCAAATCCGGTAAGCATTTCAACGTTTCCGCAGCCGGATGAACGCGATTATGTCAGTAAAGGCGCGCATTTCGGCCCGCACAATCTGCATGAGAACCGGCCTGGCAGCTTTATCAGTTCGACGCTGATCTTTGCCACTTACCAGAATGCCGGTGTGCGTGCGTACGACATCAGTAATCCGTATCAGCCGAAGGAAACCGGTGCACTGGTTCCGGCGGCTCCGGCCAAAATGATGGATACCCGCCCCGGCAGGCCGCAGGTGATTCAGTCCTGCGACGTGTTTGTCGATGCGCAGGGTATTATCTACAGCACCGACTACAACGGTGGATTATCGATCATCGAGTATCTCGGGTAATTCTGTGCCGCATCTGAACTCGTCAGTTTAAGATGCGGCGATTTTCTTTTCCGCGATTTTTAGTAAAAAGCACCATTCCGTCTCACCATCAGCAGCAATAATCGCCACTTTTCATTTGCCTTCACTTGCATATGGGCTTCTGCATTGTTTTATTAACTCCGTTCTCTGACTCTGGCTAAGGTGCTTTGATGAATGATTTCTCACAAACCGATTTTGACGTCCGGCTGGAATGGGGTGCTCAGGCAGCAGAGCAACTGGCGGCTGAGGCAGATTGCATTGTCATTATCGACGTGATGTCGTTTTCGACCTGCGTGAGCATTGCAGCGGAACGCGGTAGTTTTATTTTTCCGTATCCGTGGAAAGATGCCCGTGCGCAGGATTATGCCTCTGAGAAAAATGCGCTGTGTGCACAGTTTGACCGCCGTTTTGACGGGCCGGGGTTTACACTTTCTCCCTGCTCCTTGCAGGATATGACCGCGGGTACCCGGCTGGTGCTGCCCTCGCCTAACGGTTCTGCACTGACGTTTGCTGCGAAGAAAAAGTCAGGTGCGGATATTTTCACTGCCTGCTTTCGAAACCTGACCGCGACCGCCCGTGCCTGCGAAAAGTATTCCCGCATTCTGGTGATACCCGCCGGAGAAAAGTGGTCTGACAACACTCTTCGCCCGGCCATTGAAGATCTGGCGGCGGCTGGCGGATTGATTTCACGCCTGAAACACCGGCGCTTATCAGTAGAAGCCCGTGCTGCCTGCGCGGTTTACGAGGCCATTAACCGGGAGGAACTCCGGGATTGCGGTTCTGCGGTTGAGCTGCGGCGGCGCGGATTTGCCGCCGATGTGGCAATTTGTCTGGATGAAGATGTCTGCGATGTGGCCTGCAAACTCACGGACGATGCTTTCGGTCCCACGGTTTCAAGCTAAAACCGCTCTTTTTGATCCTTGTCCTATCTATAACCTTCCTGAAGGTGTGTGATAGGTTAAATACTTATCATCTATCTTTTGCTGCACCTTGCAGCGATTTTGCTTTTTCCGGGACAGAAGACAATGAGCCAAAGTAAATCGGATGTGTCAGAACATCCGCAGGGAGATGTTGCTGCGAATACCGGGATCTCTGTTATTGCTTTATTGGTTGCTGCTGCTTTCTTTATGGAGTTTATCGACGGTACGGTGATTGCCACCGCACTGCCGCAGATGGCTCTCTCATTCGGGGTTTCGGCGGTGGATCTGAACGCCGGGATGAGTGCCTATATGCTGACGCTGGCAGTACTGATCCCCGCCAGCGGCTGGGCGGCTGAACGGTTCGGCGCCCGTAACGTTTTCACCTTTGCACTCGCCGTGTTTACGCTGGCCTCGTTGTTTTGCGCGATGGCGTCGGGTGTCAGCGAATTTATCATTCTGCGTATTATTCAGGGGATTGGCGGGGCGCTGATGGTGCCGGTTGGCCGCCTGACGGTGCTGAAAACCACGCCGAAACCTCAGCTGATTAAAGCGATTGCTACCCTGACGTGGCCTGCGTTGGTTGCCCCTATTCTCGGGCCGCCGCTGGGCGGGTTTATCACGCACTATGCGTCATGGCACTGGATTTTTTATATCAACGTACCGCTGGGCGTGATTGCAATGCTGCTGGCCTGGCGTCTGTTCCCGCAGGAACGTCCGGATGAACCCAAGCATTTCGACAAACCGGGTTTTCTGCTGACCGGGCTGGCGATGCTTTCACTGGTGACCGGGCTGGAGCTTATCAGCCAGGATCACATCTTGTGGACGACGGCCATTCTCTTGCTGGTTGCCGGTGTGGGGCTTTCCTTCATGGCAATTCGGCATTTATACCGCGCGCCTGCGCCGATGGTGCATCTGGCGTCTCTGGTGATCCCGACATTTCGTATCAGCATGGGCGGCGGCTCGCTGTTTCGCGTGACGATAAGCGCCGTACCGTTTCTGTTACCGCTGATGTTGCAGGTGGGTTTTGGTATGGACCCCTTCCATTCCGGCCTGCTGGTGCTGGCCGTGTTTGCCGGTAACCTGGCGATGAAGCCGGCAACCACGCCGCTTATCCGTCGTTTTGGCTTCCGGCCCGTGTTGGTGGTGAACGGTCTGCTCAGCGTTTTCTCGTTGCTGTTCTGTGCTTTTCTGACGCCCGGCACACCTGACTGGCTGGTGATGCTATTGCTGTTCCTCGGCGGTCTGAGCCGTTCGATGCAGTTTACCGGCATCAGCACGCTGGCGTTTTCTGATGTTCCGCAAAAACAAATGGCCGATGCCAACACGCTGTTCAGTACGGTGTTACAGCTCTCTGTCGGGCTGGGGATCACCGTCGGTGCGCTGGGGACCCGGCTTGGGGAGCAACTTATTGCGCTGATGCACTGGGAATCTGTGCCGGGTATGAGTTTCAAAATCTCTTTCATTGTCATCGCTGTTCTGACGCTGATCGGCTGGCTCGACATGCTGCGTCTGAAGCCGGATGCCGGATCAACGGTTTCGGGCAAAAAGTGAACCGTTGCCTTATGATGAATCGTGTTGATAAACCCTTCAGGAGCAAACGATGTTCACAGGATTAAGCGCTTTTCCTCTTACACCGCTGACGGCAACGGGGGGCGATGAGAAATCCTTTGTCAGATTGATTGAACGGCTGGTGAACGCCAGGGTGGATTCCATTGGCGCGCTGGGGTCGACGGGCAGTTACGCGTACCTGACCCGCGAAGAACGCGCCCGCGTCACGCGTCTGGCAGTGGAACATGCCGGTGGAACTCCGGTGATGGTGAGCATTGGTTCATTGCGAACCTCTGACGTACTGCATCTTGCGGAAGATGCGCAGCAGGCGGGCGTCAGCGCGGTATTACTGGCGCCGGTTTCTTACCAGAAACTGACCGCTGATGAAGTTTTTACCCTGTATGAAACGGTTTCGCGCCATCTTTCGGTGCCACTCTGCGTTTACGATAATCCGGGCACCACGCATTTCGATTTTTCTGATGAATTGTATGCCCGCGTGGCGCAGCTGCCTGCCGTTGCCAGTATCAAAATCCCTAATCTTTCCGCCGATCCGCAGGCCACCCGCGCCCGGCTCAATGAAATTCGCACCCTTGTGCCTTCACATATCACGCTGGGTGCGGCGGGAGATCTGGCCGCCGCGACGGTGCTGACACAGGGCGGTGACGTCTGGTATTCAGTGATTGCCGGTCTGTTCCCGGAAATCCCGGTCGCCATTACCCGTGCAGCCCAAAGTGGCGATGAAGCTGAGGCGCAGGCGTTATCGGCGCAGCTTGAGCCGTTGTGGGTATTGTTCAGAAAACACGGCAGCCTGAGAGTCGTTGCGGCGGCGGCGGAAATTCTCGGTATTGTTTGCGCCCCCTGCCTGCCGTTACCGCTTCATGCCCTGGCCGGAGATGAACGTCAGCGCCTGGCGGAGGTTCTCAGAGAACTGAATTTACACGCCTGATTTTTACGGCGGGAACGCTTCCCGCCGTCTTGCCCCTTTCTCGCCTTCACGCCACAAACAGCCCCTCTTTTTGTCGCTTATTCAGCCGTTTGATTTCGCTTAAATCCTTTAGAGTGATTGCATCATGAACCTTTTCTGCCTGCGCGCTGGCGCGGAGCAAAACAAACAAAGGCTATTCAGGCGTGGCAAAATCATTTTTACGCAGTGGCAGTCTCAATGACATCCTTGCGCTGGGCGAAAACGGACAGCCGGTTTACGCATCAGCCCTGCAATTACGGGAAACCTTACGCCTGCGTAAACAACCTGCAATTGCCGATTGTCTGGCGATCCCGCAACTTAACGAGGCCGGAGATCGCCTCGACTGGTATTCCCCACGTGAAGGCAAAGTGGTTTCCTGGGCCGCCGCGACCGATTCTGCGCGAGCTTCGGCATTACGTCAGTTAGAAAATTGCCTCAATGTTGTCGCGCAAATCGGCAATACCGCTAAATCTTCTGAAAAACCCGCCAATCAGTTTTTTGGTTCTTTACTGGAAAAGGCGTTTCGCTTTCCGGATCAAAACCACGTTTATCTGGTCGGTGGTCAGCCGGTTATTACCTTCTGGGGCTTTGTTAATTTCGACAGTGCCAGTAATACAGACGCTTTCGCTTCCCTGCGCAATAGCCTGACGGCAGATGAACCGTTACCAACGCTGTCGCTGGCGGCGGAAAAAGTGAAAGCACCGGAACCGGTTGTTGCCCCAGTGGAACCGGTGAAAGTGATCAGGACGGTGGAAGCCCGTGCAGCAGAACAGGAAATCGCTGCACCGGAGCCTGTTGCGCCTCCTCGCCGCAAAATATCCCCGCTGATATGGGCGCTGCCAGTGGCTGCGCTGGTGGTGGCCGGGTCTGCTGCGGGCTGGCTGTATTCCCGTACGCCTGCGCCGAAAGTTGAAACGGCAAAAGCCAAAGCGCCTGAACCCGCCCCTGTTGCCGAACCTGCGCCAGTGGTCATTGCGCCACCGCCGGTGGCCGCAGAAGTGAAAGCGCCTGTTGCCGCTACGCCTGAACCCGCCAAACTGCCGGTCGCCCCGGCGGCGGTAGTCCCGTCGCCAGAGCCGGTCGCGGAAGTGGAAAAAACGCCGGTGGTTGCTGAACCCGTTGCTGCGCCGGTCAGCAAAAATGCGCTGGTGATGCCACCGGACGCCGTGAAAATTGGATCCACTAAATTCCTCAACGGCAACTGGAATGTGATTGTTGATATCAAAGATCCGGTTACCGGTAAGCCGCCGGTGCTGCACTATCAGATCAAACAGGGCCAGGGTACGGTGAAAATCACCTACGGTGCCGGGGTTACCTGCCATGCAGCCATGAGCGCGGGCCTGATGCAGTCGGGTAAACTGGTGATCAACAGCCGTTACAAAGCGAAATGCAGCGATGGCTCCCGCTATCAGATGCCGGAAATCAGCTGTACTCAGGGCGCAACTGGCGCAGCCGTGTGTCAGGGCCGTTATACCGGCGACACGGTTTACCCAATGACGATTAAGCGCGAAGGTAAATAACCGCATGCTGGCAACCATTACAGATTTTAAGCAAAAAATTACCCTGATTCAGGACAGCGGCATTCAGTTCCTCGACTTTGCGCTCAGGCCGGTGTGGGATGACGAATTACCGGCTAAATTTGTGCGCAAAAGTGCCAACGGGCCGTTATTGCGTCTGGATTACAACCGGCAAAATGGCCGTCATTTTTTACCGGGGCTGGATGGCGCAGCGCCGGAGGTGGTACGCCCTGAATTTAGCTTCCCACTCGAACAATCGCTGAAGCTGCTGGATCAGATCTGGCTGCCGCTGCCGTTTCTGCGCTTTAACCCGCCACGTACGTTTATGGCCGGGCCGGACAACTGGGCGCGGGTGCAGATCCGTGAGCTCGATGCACCGGAAGCCGATGGCAGCACACATCGCGTGGTGATCGCCTTTGATACCCGCGTGGTGGAAGGTGATGACGAACAAACACAACTGGCCCCCACGCCGGATGATGTCAAAAATGGCATCAGTTTTGCGCTGGCCTGGCACAACGACGAGTTGCCCGATTTCCTCGACCAAACCTGGGTTGACGGCTGGCTGCGGGAAGTGTTTACCGAGCAGGCCGCCCTGCGCGAACAGCGTGAAGCGCGCAATATTAAAGTTGCTTTGCGCGAGTTTGAATATCAGGCGCATTACCTGAACCTGCTGGAAATGCTGGGCAGCCAGCTGGGTATACCGGAACTAAAGATCAACGGTGCCACATTGCAGGAACCGGCGATCAACGTGGATCTTATTCTTGATGTCGGTAACTCACACACCTGCGGCATTCTGGTGGAAGACCATGTGGGCGAAACCGATGGACTGAAACAGACCAGTGAGCTGCAGCTCCGTGACCTGTCTGAGCCGCATTTCCTCTATAACGAGCTGTTTGAAAGCCGCGTTGAATTTGCTCAGGCGCGTTTCGGCAAGCCTAACTTCTCCGTAGAAAGTGGCCGTGATGATGCGTTTATCTGGCCTTCTATTCTGCGTGCGGGGCGTGAAGCCAACCGTCTGGCACTGCTGCGTGAAGGCACGGAAGGATCGACCGGTATTTCAAGCCCGCGCCGTTATCTGTGGGATGAGGACAGCTATTCGCCGGGCTGGCGTTTCAGCCAGGGGGGGCACGGCGCGATTCAGGAGCCGGTAGCGGCGGCAATGCCGCTCACTTTCCTGATCAACGACGAAGGCCAGCCGCTGTCTGAACTGGCCCCGGAAGATCGCCTGCCGGTGTTTTCTGCCCATTACAGCCGCAGCTCGGTTATGACGCTGATGCTGTCTGAACTGCTGGCGCAGGCGCTGATGCAAATCAATAGCCCTGCACAGCGAACTAAAATGCTGCGTTCTTCTGCGCCGCGCCAGTTGCGTAACATCATCCTGACGCTGCCTTCCGCCATGCCAAAACCGGAACGTGAGATTTTCCGCCGCCGGATGCAGGAAGCCATTGGCCTGGTATGGAAATCGATGGGCTGGCATCCGTCAGACGACGGTTTCAAAAACCAGGCCGATAAGGCGAAAAGCCGTATGCCAGTGCCGGATGTGCAGATGGAATGGGACGAAGCCACCTGCGGGCAGATGGTCTATCTCTATAACGAGACGCAGGTGAATTTTGGTGGTCACACTGGCGAATTCTTTGCCAGCATGGCACGTCCGGACCGTGAACTGGCTGACGATGAGCCGGTCGGTAAAACACTGCGCATCGCCTCGATTGATATCGGCGGTGGCACGACCGATCTGGCGATCACGCAATACTGGCTCGACGACGGTATCGGTAACAACGTTAAAATCACCCCGCGCCTGCTGTTCCGCGAAGGTTTTAAAGTGGCGGGTGACGATATTCTGCTTGATGTCATCCAGCTTTATATTTTGCCCGCATTGCATGCCGCGCTGAAAAAAGCCGGTCTGGCAAATCCGGACGGCCTGATGACGCGCCTGTTCGGCAGCGAAGGACGTATGGACGGGCACGCCACGCTGCGCCAGCAATGCACGCTGCAAATCTTCATCCCGCTGGCGCATGCGGTGCTGGAAGTTTACGAACGTTTTGATCCTCTGGATACGCATGCGGAAATTGATGCGCCGTTTGGTGAATTGCTGCTGCAGGCGCCAACGCAGAAAGTCCTGGAGTACCTGCATACCGAAATTCAGCGGGTGCTGCCGGCGGGTTCCGCCGTCTTTGATATCCTGCAGGCACCGCTGGTCCTTAAACTCAGCAAGCTGCACAGCGAGTTTTTATCCAACCGCATGAGTATTACGCAGAATCTGCGCTCGCTGTGTGAAGTGGTTGCGCTGCATGATTGTGATGTGCTGTTGCTGACGGGCCGCCCTTCGCGCTTCCCGGGGATCCAGGCGTTGTTCCGTCATCTGCAACCGTTACCCATCAACCGCATGCTGTCGCTCGATGGTTATCACACCAGCGGCTGGTACCCGTTCAACAAACTCGGGCGTATCGATAACCCGAAATCCACCGCTGCGGTGGGCGCAATGCTGTGCCTGCTGGCGCTGGATTTGCGTTTACCTGGTTTCTATTTTAAAGCCGGTGACTTCCAGCCGTATTCTACCGTGCGTTATCTGGGGATGCTCGATGGCAATCAGGCACTGACTGACGACAATGTCTGCTACAGCGATATTGACCTCGATGCCCACGATTATAAACTCGACAGTGCCGCCAGTTTCCGTATCCGCGGTGCAATTTGTCTGGGCTTCCGTCAGTTAGAGAACGATCGCTGGCCTGCGTCGCCGTTGTATACCTTGTCCATCGCTGAGCCTGAGCTGGCGCGAAAAGTCGCGGGTGACAGCGTGCTGCGGGTGAAACTGGCGGTGAAAAAAGGGGAAGATCACCCGACGCCGGAATTTTTCGATATTGCCAGTGCAGTGCTGGATAACGGCACCAAAGTGCCTTCTCATCACCTGCGCCTGCGGTTAAATACACTGGGCGAAAGCCATTACTGGATCGACAGTGGGAGCGTATTCGTCTCATGACAACAAGCACGACAGCATTAACTTCAGCACCGGAGCTGACCACTAATGAGTTGCAGCGCCAGTTTGCGGCGGTGTCCGGCACCATTGGCGATGCGCTCGGTTGGGTGGAAACCACCCGCAACCAGGCACCACGCCTTGATCTGGAAGCCGACCGCCTGAATCTGCAATTGAAACGTTGTCGGGATAAAGCGCAACGTCTGTCGCTGGCCTGCGAATTGCCGCCTGCACTGGGCTTTTATGGTCAGTCTCAGGCGGGTAAGTCTTATCTGATTTGTTCACTGGCCGCGGGAAACTATGGCCGGCTGGAAACGCGTCTGGGGGGCGTGACGCTGGATTACCTGACGCAAATTAACCCTGGCAACCGGACTGCACGTCTGGCGACCCGTTTTACGCGGCAGTCAGATGTACGCGATCGCGCCTTTCCGGTGCGCATTCTGTTACTTAATGAAGCAGATTTAGCCCGTATTGTTGTCCGTGCGTTTCGTCCGGACAGCCATTACCACGTTCCTGACACACAGCAAATCACCGAGCATCTGAATAAGCTGATGATGCACCGCCAGCCAGAGCCGGTTGAAGGATTTACCAGCGAACAAATGATGGGGTTATGGGATTCCATGATCCGCCTCGATGCCCGCCGGTTCCGTCATCTGAATGCGCATTTCTGGCCCGTTGCGGTGAAGCTTGCGCCTTATCTGAATATTGACGACCGTGCCCGTCTGTTCTCATTGTTATGGGGAAATGCTCCTGCCCTGACAACAGCATACCGGCATTATGCCCATACGCTGCAGCATCTTGGCGGCGCAGAAAGCCTGCTGGCCCCGCTCAGCGTTCTGGTGGATGAGGCGATGCAACCGGCTGATGGTATTTTCAGCCAGTCGCCTGCTTACGATATCGAAATTTCCGTTTGCCCTGAATTTGAGGGTAAAAGCGTGGCGCCCGTGACGTTGTCACTGGAAGAGCTGACGATGCTGGCTTCTGAAGTGCAAATTCCGTTACTTTCGCCGCCGCGTGAAGCGCTGTTCGAGCAAATTGATCTGCTGGATTTACCGGGTTACGGCCTTGCAGAAGATGACGAAGGCGAGGACGACATCACGCCGCTGTTCCGGGCAAAAGTCTCCTACCTGCCGGAGCGTTACACCGATCGCCATGAAATGAATATGCTGATGGTCTGTACTGCTTCTGACAAACGCGAAGACGTGGTCGCCATCGGGCGGACGCTGGAACACTGGGTAAAGGAAATGCACGGTGAGAATACGCAGGTCCGCAGCCGCCGTAAGCCGGGTCTGGTGTGGGTCTTAACGCCTTTTGACCGGCGTATGACGCAGGCCGTGCATTACGACGAAGCCGTGCAGCGCCATGTGGGGAATCCGGGGGACGCCTGGGGCGCATTACTGGCGATGGATGAACGCGGTCTGCAACGCATGGCGGATTATCTGGTGGCGGAAATTCGCCCGGAAGTGCGGCTGAACCGTCTGGCCGAATTGCTCGACGAATTGCGTCGCGAGCTGGCGGATAATCTGCTGGGACGCTGGTATCAGGCCGGTGAAGTTGCCGATCCGGCGCAAAAACAGCGTACTGTGCAGACGGTGATTAAGGCGCTGCAAACCCGTACCGGCGTTCACGGCGAGTTACTGGAAAAACTGCTGCCTGGCCGCGATGAGTTACATCGTATTTATCACGAACACGCCGGACAGCCCGCTGAAAGCGGTGAGCCGGATGAATCAGGTACAGAAAGTTTTGGTATCGGTATCGATATCGATTTATTTGCCGAGCAGCAGGATGCTCAGATCTGGCAGGATAAACCTGATGATGGCACCGCGTTTGCGCGTCAGGTGCAGCGATACTGGATCAACCATTTGCGCGGTCTGCCAGAGAATGAGCCTCTTATCGCCCTGCTGGGCGTGGCAAAGCCGACCGTCGAATTGCTGATGGAAGAACTGATCACCGCCAGTTTCCGTCTGAATATGGGAGAGGCGCTGGTCCGTTCTCTGGGGGGAATTCTGCCCGCAGGAGCACGCGATCATGAGCATCACGCCGATCGTCAGGTTTCCCGCGCCCTGACGGTTCTCGGTGATTTTGTGGCCTGGCTCGGTTTTGAGAAGCAGGCAGAAGCCGATCGTCCGGAAAGCCGTATCAATAAGGGCAACAAGATTTTTGCCAAGCCGCAGAAAAACGTGGCGAGCTGGAAATCATCCCGGCGTTTAACGAAGCTTTCTGCCACACCGACCAATACCACGGCATTTTACATTTATGACTGGCTGGTGGGTTTGCAGGAAAGCATCATGCGCAACGCGGGTTATGCGGCAGGAGGGGAAATCCCCGCCGTGCAGCGTGCAGATCTGGCCCGTTTGCTACAGGCGCTTGAAGCGTAAAAAAACGGTGCCGCGTAACGTCATGCAGAACAAAATGGCCGGAAGGATAACCTTCCGGCCATTTTTATGCCTTCAGCGATGGGGGCGCTCGCGGGCTAAACGTGTTCTCTATTGATTACTTCTGGCCGTTGAGTTGTGCCAGTTGTACCTCTGCCGCCCGGGCAGAAGATCCCGGGTTCTGGCCGGTGATCAGCAAGCCGTCCTGAACCACATACGAGCCCCAGTCTTCGCCTTTTGAGTAAATCCCACCCAGCGATTTGAGTTCATCTTCCACCAGGAAAGGCACGATGTCGGTCAGGCCGACGGCATCTTCTTCCGTATTTGCAAAACCGGTGACTTTTTTGCCCTGTACCAGCGGATTCCCCTGCGCATTTTTAACATGACGCAACACGCCCGGCGCGTGACAAACCAGCGCAACGAGTTTCTCAGCAGCCAGGAATGATTCGATCAGCGCAATCGACGTTTTATCTTCGGCCAGGTCCCACAGCGGGCCGTGGCCACCCGGATAAAAGACCGCATCAAAATCTGACTGAGAAATGCTGTCCAGACGAATGGTAGAGGCCAGCTGCGCAATGGCCTGTTCATCGGCTTCAAAACGGTGTGTCATCTCTGTCTGAAATGCAGGTTCATTACTTTTTGGGTCAAGCGGGGGTTGCCCGCCAGCCGGTGAAGCCAGCACGATATCAGCACCCGCGTCTTTAAAGGTGTAATACGGTGCTGCCAGTTCTTCCAGCCAGAAACCTGTTTTGATGCCGGTATCGCCCAGTTTGTCGTGTGAAGTCAGTACCATCAGAATTTTCATGTTGTATATCCTTGCAGTGAATGTTCGGTGACTGGATTGTAGTAGACCAGTCGTCTATTAACTCTTTACAAAAAAACACCTCAATGCGAGGTGCTCATTTCTGTCCAGCAGCTCAGCCGGGCTGATGGATAATTTGCTGCGTCATTGCCATCGCGGCTTCAAAAGGCTGCATGCTGCGGACGATTTTAACCATCACGCTTGATCCCAGCCATAACTGATACAGCCCCCGGGCAACGACAGAAGGATCATCTTTCACCTGCATCGATCCTTCTTTGACACCGGCCTCAATGGCCCGCGTAATGCGTTCAATAATGCCTGATGTGCCGTAATCTAACGCCTGACGCATCGCTTGAGAGAGGTCTGCCACTTCAGCGCCCAGTTTTACGGCCAGGCATTTGCCCTGACAATCAAAAAATGACTGGCTCTCCTGCCATTGTTGCCAGTAATTCATCAGGCGCTGAGCCATCGTCTGCCCCGGTTGCGCCAGGGTTTCATCCATCACAGACAAATAATCCCGGAAGTAGCTTTTCAGAAGCTCTTCCCCAAACGCGTCTTTCGAACTGAAATAATAGTAGAAAGACCCTTTCGGCACGGAAGCGGTTGTCAGGATTTCATTCAGCCCGACCGCTGAGAAGCCTTTTTGAGCCATGAGCTTCTGGCCGACGTCAAGAATGCGTTCGCGATGGTCTGATTTGTCTGCTGCTGACGTGGTTGTCTTGTTCATGGCGCTACACTACTTTGAATTAGACCAGTCGTCTAGTGAAAAATGAATAATTATTTAGCGCCTGTCTGGCGGGAATTTTTTAAAGATGTAAATACTACAAACTGTAAAAATTACTCAACTTTTTGTAAATTAAGCCGATGAAGTTTCTTACGGTTAATTCTCCGTTTATGTTTCAGGGGTGATACGGATGTTGATAGGGATAGATTTAGGTACATCAAACTGCGCAGTGGCTATCTGGCAAGACGGCCAGTCCGTTCTGGTTCCCAATGTTTACGGAAAAAATCTGACACCTTCGGTGATCGGGCTTGATGATGACGGGCATATTCTGGTGGGGGCGCCTGCTCATGCACGTTTGTTTACTCACCCGGATTTAACGCTTTCCAGTTTTAAACGATTTATGGGCACCGATCATCAGTTCCGGTTGGGTAAGCAGTTTTTTCGTGCTGAAGAACTTTCCGCCCTTCTGCTCCGCAGCCTGAAAGCCGATGTGGAACAGTATTGCGGGAGCAGCGTTGACCGCGCCATCATCACCGTTCCGGCTTATTTCAATGATATCCAGCGCAAGGCGGTGAAAGCGGCGGGTGAACTGGCCGGGTTACACGTCGAACGTCTGCTCAATGAACCGACGGCTGCGTCGCTGGCTTACGGGCTGGTGAACCAGCAGGAGCAAAAATTTCTGGTGTTCGATCTCGGTGGCGGCACGTTTGATGTGTCGATCATTGATATGTTCGAAGGCGTCATCGAAGTGCGTGCCAGCAGCGGCGATGTATTCCTGGGCGGTGATGATTTTACCCGCAGCCTGGCCAGCTGGATGCTGACGCAGTATCCGCAACTGGATAAAGACGATGCCGCCCTTTTCGGACAACTGCTGACGCTGGCCGAAAAAGCCAAGTGTCAGCTGACGACCGAAGACAGTACTACATTGAAATACCAGTGGCACGGCGACACGCTGAGCTGGACGTTTACCACAGATATCCTCATGCAATGCTGCGAGAGCACGCTTGAGCGGATGAAAAAACCGGTCATTCAGGCGTTGCGCGATGCGAAATTCTCAGCGGATGAAGTGGATCACGTCGTGCTGGTGGGGGGCGCTACACGAATGCCGCTGGTACGCCAGGCCGTGGCCCGCTTGTTTGGCCGTTTTCCGCGCAGCGAGCTGCAACCGGACGAAGCGATCGCATTGGGTGCCGGGATCCAGGCCGGGCTGGCATTACAGGATCAGGCTCTCGACGATATCGTGCTGACTGACGTTATGCCCTTTACGCTGGGCATTGCGATTTCCCGTCGCAAAGGTGAAGGCTATGAAGACGGTCATTTTTTGCCGCTGATTGAGCGCAACAGTTTTGTGCCGGTCAGCCGTGTAGAATCCATCGTGACGATCTCTGATCAACAAAAACAGCTAAATCTGGCGATTTATCAGGGCGAAGCGCGGCTTGTCGCTGATAACATTCTACTCGGTTCGCTCTCCGTCGACGTGCCGCCACGCCCCGCTGGCGAAATGACTGCTGACGTGCGTTTCACGTATACGCTCGATGGAATTCTCGAAGTGGAATGCAAAATCGACAGCACCGGACGGGTTGAAAAGCTGGTGATTGAGAAAGCCCCGGGCAGCCTGACACCGGCACAAATCGTGGAAAGCCTGCTGAAACTTGAAGGCATCAAGCAGCATCCGCGTGACCAGCTGGTAAACCGCCAGCTGGTCGCAGAAGCCAACGCCTATTACGAACAAAGCCTCGGCGTTCAGCGCCAGTTCATTGCCGATCAATTACATCGGTTTGAAAGCGTGCTTGATACTCAGGATGCTCGCCAGATTGCGGCTGCGCGTAAAGAATTTGAGGAGCTGATCGGCCATTTGCGCAGGGAATGGGAATAGCCGTATGGGAATCTGGTCAGTTCTTGGGATCGAACCCACACAGGATCTTGGTATTATCAAACGGGCCTACGCCCGCCAGCTGAAAAATTCGCGCCCTGACCAGGACCCTGAAGGCTACCAGCGGCTGCGGGAGGCTTTCGAGTCCGCCAAGCGAGGCGAGCAGTTTTGGAATTTCAGTGACGATGTCACTTTTTCCGCGCATCCGTCTCCTCAAGGTGAACTGACCTCCCTGTCAATGCCACTTCATTTTGACATGCCGGGCCTGCCCGCCGCGTTCGATGAGTCTTTACTGCAGCAAACACAAGTGAGTGACAAAGTTTCAGAAACCGTCAGCCTGCTGCTGAAGGATGAGGACGCGGGTATGCAGCTTCTAAGCCGCAACTTATCCGGCGACTTACTGCAAAATTTGAAATTCCGTGAGATGTTCAGCCAGCAGATGGCCTGGGAGCTGGCGGAGCGTGAGGGATTGTACCCTGCGTTGCTGGTTAAGGTCGCCGCGCGGATGGAATGGGAAATTGACCGCTATCAGCCTGAGGGTATTTCGCCTTACCAGCTTCAGGCGCTGCATCAGCAGATTGAAAATACGAGCGGCAATCGCTACTGGGCGTCACTCCGTGCGCAGTATCAGAGTCCGCGTTTCAGGCGCGAAGCCTTTGAATTGCTCAGCGTCGAAGGAAAAACCATTTCATGGTGGATGAAGTGTATCCCCGGTTTTACCGACGACATCAGAATGCAGCAACGTGAAATTAAATTGCGCCATCCGGCACTCCTGCCGCAGATCAATTCCCGTCTGGAAGATGAATTAACCCGTTGCCGCTTTGCGCTCAGCGGCGAAACAGCGTTTCTGGTGATATTCTGGTGCGTGCTGTCGGCCATCGGGGCCCGTCATTCTGCGCACTGGCTGCGTGACAGTGTTCTCTCTGCGGCCACCGTGTTGGGCTGTATTTTTGGGTATAAAGGCATTCATCTGTCTTTACGTCACCGTCCCCGCCTGCTGGCCGTCGCTGAAGCCGCCGCATCTTTGCTGATGATTGCCCTTGCGGCAAAGGTATTCAGCGGATTCTATGGCCTGTTCATTTATCTTCAGGATGACCCCGGACGCGGGCCGGCGTTGTTCTTCATGTTGCTGGTCACGGTGCTGTTCTGTACCTGGGCTATCAGCCCGAGATCCTGGCGCTGGTACAATCTCGTTAGCAACAGCGTGATTGCATTGCTGACGCTGCCGTGGCAGCAGGCCAGAAAACCCGGCTGGTTCAGGCGCATTATTGCGTGTGTTGTGATGTTATTTTTCTATTCGAGGCTAATTACGTGGGCAGTGGCATGACAGGCAACGGAGTGTGGTCAGTTCTGGGTATTGAACCCACGCAGGATCTGAGTGTGATTAAACGGGCTTATGCCCGTCAGTTAAAAAGCACACGCCCGGATGTTGACCCGGAAGGTTATCAGCGCCTGCGGGAGGCGTTCGACACGGCAAAAAATTATTGGGATATCCGTGAGGTGGTCACAGACACTGAGCCTGTCGTGGAAAACAGCGCACCGGCAATCATTCAGATGCCCGTTCAGTCCGACTTTTTGGCACACCACACACCGGTAACGGAGCAATTAAGTGTAAAACGCTGGAAAGTCATTTCGAAGGCGACAGAAATCATTGATGAAATGATGGACGATGAAACGGCCGGCCTTCGCCGTCTGGCTTCTTTTGAGCAAAGCAGTTTGCTGCAAAATATCGAACTGCACGAATTGTTTAACCAGGAGCTGGCCGCGCAGTTAAGTGAGCGGGAAGGGTTATATTCCGCATTGCTGAACAGCGTTTCTGCGATCATGGGCTGGGAGATCGACCACTACCAGCCGGGCGGTATTTCTGCGCAGCGGCTTTATGCGCTACAAGCGCAGATAGAAAAGACCGGCGCAAATTATTACTGGTCGGTGATGGCGCGTAATGGTCAGCTATCGGTACTTGACCGCCTGCGTTTTCGCTTGCTCACTGTTGAAGGCACCACGCTGCCCTGGTGGGCGAAACTGATGCCTGATTTTATTAAATCGCTCAATGAGAAAGTCAGTGAGATCAGAGCGTATTATCCTTCACTGTTGCCACGTATTAATTCCCGGTTGCTGAAATCTCTGTCAGAAACCCGGCTGGTGATAAGCTGGGGAACGGCATTTCTGGCGGCATTCTGGCTTTTGCTGATATTCACAGGCACCCGTGAACTGCCTGAACCCTGGCCCACGCGTGCTGTCCTTATCGCCATCACCGGGTTATATATTCATGGTTACCGTTATTTTGAGTCGAAACTGCGGTTCCGCCCGCGCTTGCTGTTTGCAATGCAATGCGTCCTGTCGCTGATCTCAACCGCCATCATGGTCAGAATGTTGCTGGGCTTTTTCACGATATTTAAACCTGAGGTGGGGGAATTGGTGATGGCAATTACCAATTACGGGGTACTGTGTGCCAGCAGTTTTTCCGTGCTCTGGATGATGGCACCAAAGCACTGGAAGTGGTACTGCACACCGTTAAACGCGATGACTGCGCTGGTGGTTTTCCCCTGGGAATTGATGAGAAGAAATTCCGGTGTGGTCGGTGTTGTTGTCTTTATCCTGATGCTGGGCGTTTATGCCCTGCTTCTTGCATTCGCTATCCGGTAACTCAATTGCGGGCTGAGCCAGCCCGCTGTCACTTTTATGACGTCAGCACCCAGACACTGACACTACCCGCATTACAATAAAACTGTGCGGTGCCTGCTTCATTTGTTTTGATGATATCTTCACGGTTTCCCAGCAGGTCCCGCCATTCTTTTTGTGCAAAATCTCCGCCCAGCTCGATAGTCTTTTCCCCCGCTTCGCCGCCGGACATGATGACGACGCAGCCGGGATGTTCTGCGGTGCCGCTGCGGGTAAACGCAATGCAATCAGGCTTATCGAAGTAATCGGTTTGAACGCCCCAGGCATGGGTCTGCCGCGCTTTAATTAAGGTTTCCAGACCGGGAATAACCGGCATGTCGATGGTGTAATTTTCACCGTCATCGCCTTTGTCTTCGTAATTCGCCCCCAATAAGTCAGGATAAAATACAATGGGGACGCCCTGCTCACGCAGTAAAATCAGCGCGTAAGCCAGCGGTTTGAACCACGGCTCAATAGGAGCTTCCAGCGACTGTAACGGCTGGGTGTCGTGGTTGGCGACCAGCGTGACGGCATGCGCGGGATCAACCTCCACCAGCGTGTTTTTGAAGATTGTACTCAGGTCGTAATCAGCGCCCTGTTTCGACGCGTGGTGAAAATTGAGTTGCAACGGTGCATCGAACAGCATCGTTTTACCCTCAACCTGATCGATATAATTTTGCAGCGTCGGCACATCGTGCGACCAGTATTCTGCCACGATATAAACCGGCTGCTCCGCCACGCTTTGAATATGGTCAATCCAGTCTTTGTAGAACCACGCCGGAATATGCTTGACGGCATCAAGGCGAAAACCGGTGCATTGTGTCTGTTCCATCAGCCAGCGCGCCCAGTATTTCAGCTCCTCATCAACGGCTTTATTGCGAAAATCAACGTTGGCTCCCATCAGATAATCGTAATTGCCAAACTCATCATCGACCTGAACGTTCCAGCCCCCGGCGGTATAATCGTTGATGATTTTGAAGATGCCGTTTTCATCCGGGTTTTCAATGTGATCCACGCCGCTGAAACAGTGATAATCCCAGATGAATTCCGAATATTGGCCTTTGCGTGCGGCGAAAATAAATCGCGTCCAGGCATCTGCTTCGATGATGTCTTCACTGATTTCATCCCGGTTATCCATGTTGACACGGTTCAGCCTGACGCGTTCTTTTTCGTCCGCACCCATTTTATGGTTCAGCACAACGTCAAGAATGACACCAAGTTTATGCTGTTTTAGTGCGGCGATTGCGGCCAGCAGGCCTTCTTTATCGCCATATTTAGTCGCACGCGTTCCTTTCTGTTCAAACTCGCCGAGATCGAACAAATCGTAGGTGTCATACCCCACTGAATATCCACCGGAGTCCCCTTTGTAGGCCGGTGGCAGCCACGCAGCGGTAATGCCAATTTCAGCCAGCCAGGCGGCCTTTTCGGCAACTTCCGGCCAGAGTTTTCCACCATCCGGGTAATACCAGTGAAAGAACTGAAACAACGTAGGATTCTGCATACAGGTTCTCCATTCAGATGACCGGGAAATGAAGTATGGAGCAGGAACGGGAAAATAGCGGTAGCGCGGGCCCTGTTCAGCGATAAAAAAAGCCGGTCAGCAATGTGACCGGCTTTACGTCCGCAGCAAACCTTAATCAGTTGATCTCGGGATGTTGTGCAATCAGGTTCTTTCTTTTGGCTTCCAGTTCCGCAATCTGCGCATCGATATCTTCAATTTTCTGTTCGATGTTATCGTGATGTTCCTGAAGGATTTCACGCGCTTCCGCGCGGTCAGATGCCGCTGGTGTAGCCCCTTTCAGCGGGCGGTTGGCGGTTTCTTTCATGAAAATCCCGGTCACCAGGCCGATCACCGCCACCACCATCAGATAGTATGCCGGCATGTACAGATTATTGGTGGCCTCCACCAGCCATGCGGCAATCGTGGGCGTCAGCCCGGCAATCAGTACTGAAACGTTAAAAGCAATCGCCAGGGCGCTGTAGCGGATATGCGTCGGGAACATCGCCGGCAGCGTTGAGGCCATCACACCGATGAAACAGTTCAGCAGTACCGCGAGGATCAGCAACCCTAAGAAAATCAGGCCGATGACATCGCTGTTGATCAGAATGAAACAAGGAATGGCCAGAATAAACAGGCCAATACTGCCGATGATCACGAAGGGTTTGCGGCCAAACCGGTCACTCAGCATTCCCATAAATGGCTGTACAAACAGCATTCCGACCATGATGGCGATGATAATCAGCACACCGTGATCTTCAGAGTAATGCAGGCTGTGCGACAAATAGCTCGGCATGTAGGTCAGCAACATGTAGTACGTGACGTTGGTGGCAATCACCATGCCGACGCAGATAATGAGCGGCTTCCACTGTTTGGTCAGAATCTCACGGAAAGAGACTTTCGGCGGTTCGGCGATGTCCTTACGGGAGTCGCTGTCGATTTTATCCACATGCTGCTGGAAGGTCGGGGTTTCTTCCAGCGCATGGCGCAGATAAATACCAATCAGGCCGAGCGGTGCGGCAATAAAGAATGGAATACGCCAGCCCCATTCGAGGAAGTTGGCATCACCCACAATACTTGAGATAAGCACCACGACGCCTGCGCCAAGGATAAAACCGGCGATGGAGCCGAAGTCCAGCCAGCTACCAAGGAAACCGCGTTTTCTGTCCGGTGAGTATTCGGCGACGAAGATTGCCGCACCGGTGTATTCACCTCCCACCGAAAAGCCCTGCGCCAGTTTTGCCACTAACAGCAGAATGGGCGCCCAGATACCGATGGAGTCGTAGCCGGGTATCAGCCCGATACAGAAAGTACTGACGGACATGATAATGATGGTGACAGAGAGCACCTTCTGACGACCAAATTTATCGCCGAGCGCGCCGAAAAACAGGCCGCCCAGAGGCCTGACGAGGAACGGAACGGAGAAAGTTGCCAGCGCGGCAATCATCTGAATGCCCGGGTCTGCGCCCGGGAAGAAGACCTGGCCTAATGCAAATGCCACAAAGCCATAAACACCAAAATCAAACCATTCCATCGCGTTACCCAGCGCGGCGGCGGTGATGGCTTTTTTCAGTTTGGTATCGTCAATGATGGTAATATCATTGATTTGCATAGGTTTAATGCGTTTTTTTCTTAATCTCATCTTTTACATCCCTTTTTTTAAATACTCCACCGTGTAAGCGTGAGATATTTTGTTCGTACCTTTAACTATTTCAGGTATCAATAATTTTCCAGCAAGCCATACCATTATAGGATCCTTTTGCGGTCTGGCAAAAGGCGACCATTTTGTGATCAGCTTTACACTTTTGTTTTCATCCTCCGCGTTTTTCCCTGCTAAGTGGTAATGTGTTTTCAAATTAATGAAACTGCATTTTAATTAATGAAAAGGAAGCCATAACAACGGCTAATTTCATGCTACTTATGGGGTGAATCATGGCAAAAGGTTCTCAGATTCAATTTAATTTCCACACCGTTCAGGATCGTCAGACCGGTGCGCGCGTCACACGCCTGACGCCTCCCGACGTTCTGTGTCATCGTAATTACTTCTATCAGAAATGCTTTACGCGTGACGGAAACCGGTTGTTGTTTGCCGGTGAGTTTGACGGCAACCGTAATTATTACCTGCTGGATTTAACGACGCAGAAAGCGGTTCAGCTCACACAAGGAAAAGGTGATAACACCTTCGGTGGCTTCCTTTCCCCGGACGATCAGTTTCTGTATTACGTGAAGAATGAGCGCAGCCTGCAACGGGTAAAACTGGCCGACTTCAGCGAGGAAACGGTTTATCAGGTGCCGCAGGAGTGGGTCGGATATGGTACCTGGGTAGCAAACAGTGAATGCACCAGCCTGGTTGGGATTGAAATCAGTCGCGAAGACTGGAAGCCTCTGTCTGACTGGAAAATATTCCAGGAGTTTTATCACAGCAATCCGCACTGCCGTCTTCTGTGCGTTGACTTACTCAATGGGAAATCCCGCGTTATCCACGAGAAAAACGAATGGCTGGGACACCCGATTTATCGGCCGTTCGATGACAATACGGTCGCGTTCTGCCACGAAGGCCCGCACGATTTAGTCGATGCACGCATGTGGCTGGTGAATGAGGACGGCAGTAATGTGCGTAAAGTAAAAGAACACGCGCCGGGTGAAAGCTGCACACATGAATTCTGGGTGCCGGACGGTTCCGCGCTGGTGTATGTTTCGTATCTGAAAGGTCAGCACGATCGCTATATCCGCCGTTTTGATCCACAAACCGGTGAAGATATCAGCCTGATGACTATGCCTGCATGTTCCCATCTGATGAGTAACGGGGACGGCTCGCTGCTGGTCGGCGATGGATCCGGTACGCCGGTGGATGTGAAAGATACGGCCAGCCATACGATTGAAAACGACCCGTGGTTATATATCTTCGATGCAAAAACTCGCCAGCATGCACCACTGGCGGCGCATAACAGTTCCTGGCAGGTGCTGGACGGTGACCGCCAGGTGACACATCCTCATCCCTCGTTTTCGCCGGATGATCGCCACGTATTGTTCACCACCGATTATGAAGGCTTACCTGCGCTTTATCTGGCCGAAATCCCTGAAGCCCTGCTCAGTTCATTACGAAAGGACTAAGGTATGTTTACGTTTAAAAAAGATATTCCCTTGCAAGATTTGGGCAACGGTGTGAGCCGTCGCGTTCTGGCCCATGACGGCACAATGATGGCCGTGGAAGTGTATTTCGAAGAAGGCGCGGTCGGCCCGATGCATAACCACGTTCATGAGCAACTCACGTACGTGCTGTCCGGCCGCTTTAAATTTACCATCGGTGAAGAAACTCATGAGGTGACCGCAGGAGATACACTCTATAAAAAACCGTACATTATGCACGGCTGCGTGTGTCTGGAAAAAGGCGTTTTGCTGGATACCTTCACGCCTCAGCGGCAGGATTTTCTCTGACTAACAGCAAATTTGATCAATAAAAAAACCGGTGATATCACCGGTTTTTTATCATGGTAAAAATGAAATCTTACGCGAGGATCTCACGGACGAAGTTTTCGATTTCTTTGTTCTGGCAGTTTTCGAAGAAACATTTCTGGAAACGCTCACCGGTCACGGCGGTTTTCACCAGCTCCGGATCAATCGCGCGCAATGTGTCGAGATAGTTTTCTTTCACCACCGCTGCTTTTACCTGATTAAGGATCCCTGCGTTCCTCACCTGAGGTTCTTTACGGTCAGCCGGATAGCCCTGGCCTTTGACGCCGGTGAAGGCTTTCTCAAAGATAAAACGCACGTTCAGCTCAGCGCCCCAGCCAAAACCCTTGGCGAAAGGCAGTGACAGCGCGTTGCCATTATTAATTTGCGCGAAGAGGAATGCATCTGCCGGATCGATACAATAACCGCAGTTAACGCCCGGATGAATATTCAGCGACATGAGCGCACCCTGCCCGGTTCCGCAGCCAGCTACGACAAAATCCACCGCTTTGGAATTGAGCAAAATACTGGCCATAATGCCCAGATGGATGTAAGTCAGGTGGTGATCCTGCTCATCTGACATGCCCACGTTGTATACCGGGTACTCTTTTTCCGATGCTACGGCGTTCAGCTCTTTCAGGATAATCGCGTTTTTTGCGGCCTGACTGTTTTCCATCATCAATGCAATTTTCATAAGATTCTCTCGTTAGGGCAGCGGGCAGGCCCGCTGCATAGGATCAACGGTTCAACATTGTGCGCAATTAACGCGCCAGCCAGCCGCCATCAACGGCAATGGTGTAGCCATTAATGTAGTCAGAGGCCGGTGAAGAAAGGAAAACGACAGGTCCCATCAGGTCCGATGGCAAGCCCCAGCGTCCGGCAGGTATGCGGCCAAGAATTTCTTCGCTGCGGGCTTCATCCGCGCGAAGTTGCTGAGTATTGTTCGTTGCCATATACCCCGGCGCGATAGCATTCACATTGATGCTGTGCTTAGCCCATTCGTTCGCCAGCAGGCGGGTAACCCCCATGACGGCACTTTTCGACGCGGTGTATGAAGGCACGCGGATGCCGCCCTGATAGGAAAGCATGGACGCAATATTGATAATTTTGCCGCCAGTGCCCTGCGCGATAAATTGTTTTGCGACCGCCTGAGACATGAAAAAGACGGATTTGATGTTGAGGTTCATCACGTCATCCCAGTTCTTTTCACTAAATTCAATCGCGTCTTCACGGCGGATGATCCCGGCGTTGTTGACCAGAATATCCAGATGCCCCATTTCTGCGACGGCGCGTTCCAGCAGCGCGGGGATCACTTTGGTATCGCTCAGATCAGCGGTCAGGCTGAGGAAACGACGCCCGGTCGCCCCTACACGCTCAATGGTTTCTGTCGGTTCAACAATATTGATACCGACAATGTCGCAACCCGCTTCAGCCAGACCGACTGCCATGCCCTGACCCAGACCGGTATCGCATCCGGTCACTATCGCGACTTTTCCCTTCAGAGAAAAATTATCCAGAATCATGATGTTTCCTTTATTCATAAGACGGAGGCAAATACGCTTTCCGTAGGACTTAATGGTTGTCGGGCTCTGCCCGGCGCCGAACTCATGAAAGGAAGTTTAGCGATAAAATTCGCTCAACTCAACAAATTGAAACGTCATTTCAATTTATGTGAACTTTGATGTCGTTTTTTGTTGGGTTGATCACGTCCTGAAGGACATCGTTGTGCTGATGCCAAAAAAATGGGCCGGAAACTGTGAAAAAAGTGCGAGAAAAAGCGGGATGAATGGATTCACCGGAAGGATTTGGAAATGACAGGGAAAGGCTGATTTCACTGCCCGGCAGGAAACCGGGCCCGTGGTGCACACTTGCAGAATGAAGTGAGAGGATATTTAGTGCAGGCAACCCTGGCATTCAGCGCCCATATTCAGGCCACGACGCCAGTCACCGGGAGTCTGGCCAAACTGACGTTTGAAACTGCGGGTGAAAGACTGCTGTGAATCGAAGCCCAGAGAAATCGCAACGCTGACAATCGGTTCGCCACTGCTGGCCAGCATGTCGGCAGATTTCTTCAGCTTTTTCTCGCGAATGAACTCGCCCATGGGCAAGCCGGTGTGTTCCTTAAACATCCGTTGCAGATACCAGCGTGAATAACCTGCACGCTTGGCCACCGTTTTGATATCCAGTCGCTCTTCCAGATTGTGATCGATCCAGTCGATCAGGTCGTGAATGAAATCCTCGGTTCTCATGAACATTCTCCCGCTCTTATTTTGTTTGTGCCCCCGAGGGCAACTCGTCTTTTTATAAACTGACGTAGTTTTTGCTTAAATGCAAGTTTTACTATTGCATTTAATTTGCCGTTACAGGATAGTCTCGTTTCCCCAAGTAAACGTTCTGTAAAATAGCACAGAAAGTGTAACAGTAATTCTTGCACTTTAGTAGGCGCATCCTTACAATCCCCTCGAATCAATTGTATCAGTATTTGATACATTATTGTGCTGATGAACAGCGCAAGTCCCAAAAAAGTCAGATCAGGCAAAGGACGTTACCCGGTGGACAGGCCGGTGTATTGCCTGACAGCACTTACTCACTGGAAATAAAAATAATGATGAACCTGAAAAATTCACAGGTTGTTGTACGCGGCCGTTCCGGCGGTACGCATTTAACGTTGCGCCTTTCCGGGGTTGCACTGATGGTTGCCCTGCTCGCCGGGTGTGACAACAGTGTGGCGCAAAATGCCGCACCACCTGCACCGCAGGTCACTGCGGCAGATGTCTTAATCAAGCAAATCAGCCAGTGGGATGCATTCAACGGCCGCGTGGAGGCAGTACAAAGTGTTCAGCTTCGCCCGCGGGTGTCCGGATATATCGATAAAGTGAATTATCAGGAAGGTCAGGAAGTGAAAAAGGGTCAGGTGCTATTCACCATTGATGACCGGACTTACCGGGCCTCGCAGGAACAAGCCCAGGCAGAGTTGGTGAGGGCGCGTAACCAGGCCAGTCTGGCAAGAAGTGAATCCGCACGAACCGAAGCGTTGATCGGCACGCAGGCAGTTTCGAAAGAAATCGCTGAGCAGCGCCGCTCGGCGGCTTCGCAGGCGCAGTCAGACGTGCTGGCTGCTCAGGCACAGCTGGATATGGCGCAGTTAAACCTCGATTTCACCCGTGTCACTTCCCCGATTGATGGGCGTGCCAGTCGTGCGATGATCACGACCGGCAATTTAGTGACCGCCGGAGACACCGCGAGTGTACTGACGACGCTGGTTTCTCTCGATACTGTCTACGTTTATTTCGATGTCGATGAGGGAACTTACCTGCGTTATCAGGCGCTGGCTCGTGACGGGAAACTCAATGACAGCCCGCAAAACCGCCTGCCGGTTCATGTCGGTCTGGTGGGTGAGAACGGCTACCCGCATCAGGGCGTGGTGGATTTCACCGACAATCAGCTTAATTCCGGCACTGGCACCATCCGCATGCGCGCCCTGCTGGATAACCGCGACCGCACCTTTACCCCGGGTTTATTTGCCCGCGTCCAGTTGCCGGGTAGTGCAGAGTTTAATGCGATGCTGGTCGATGACAAAGCGGTGCTGACCGATCAGGACCGTAAATTCGTTTATGTCGTGGATAAAGACGGTAAAGCTCAGCGGCGCGATGTCGTGGTCGGGCGTATGTCCGGCGGGTTGCGCATTGTGCAAAAAGGCCTGGAAGCCGGCGACCGCGTGATTATCGACGGCGTGCAGAAAGTGTTTATGCCGGGTATGCCAGTGAATGCCAAAACGGTGAACATGGCCGCCAATATCGTCTCCCCTGCCCCAGCAGCTGTTCAATAACAGAGAATCCTGACTCATGGACTTTTCCCGATTTTTCATCGACAGGCCGATCTTTGCGGCGGTTTTGTCAATTTTGATTTTAGTTACCGGGGCGATTGCGATCCCCCTGCTGCCCGTCAGCGAATACCCGAACGTAGTGCCGCCGAGTGTGCAGGTTCGCGCTGAATATCCGGGTGCAAACCCGAAAGTGATTGCGGAAACCGTGGCGACGCCACTGGAAGAAGCGATCAACGGCGTCGAAAACATGGTTTACATGAAATCTGTAGCCGGTTCTGATGGTGTGCTGGTGACAACGGTAACCTTCCGCCCGGGCACAGATCCGGATCAGGCGCAGGTTCAGGTACAGAACCGTGTGGCACAGGCTGAAGCGCGGTTACCGGAAGATGTGCGCCGCCAGGGCGTGACAACGCAGAAACAGTCACCAACGTTAACGCTGGTGGTACATCTGGTGTCACCAAACGGTAAGTACGATTCCCTGTATCTGAGTAACTACGCAACACTGAAAGTAAAAGATGAGCTGGCGCGTTTGCCCGGTGTCGGGCAGATCCAGATTTTCGGTGCAGGCGAATACGCCATGCGCGTCTGGCTGGATCCTAACAAAGTCGCGGCGCGCGGGCTGACGGCTTCGGACGTGGTTAAGGCAATGCAGGAGCAAAACGTGCAAGTGTCTGCGGGTCAGTTAGGCGCAGAACCTATGCCGAAAGACAGCGATTATCTGCTTTCAATCAACGCCCAGGGGCGCCTGAAAGACGAAGATGAGTTCGGCAAAATCATCCTGAAAAGCGGCGACAATGGCGAGATCGTGCGCCTGCGTGATGTTGCCCGCATTGAAATGGGGTCCGGAAGTTACGCCCTGCGCTCTCAGCTTAATAACAAAGATGCGGTGGGGATTGGCATCTTCCAGGCACCAGGTGCGAATGCGATCGATTTGTCCGATGCTGTACGCGCCAAAATGGCCGAACTCTCCACCCGCTTCCCGGAAGGAATGACCTGGCGCGCACCTTACGACCCAACGGTATTCGTTCGCGATTCCATCAGCGCGGTGGTTCATACATTGCTCGAAGCCGTGGTGCTGGTTGTGCTGGTGGTGATTCTCTTCCTGCAAACCTGGCGTGCGTCGATCATTCCGTTACTGGCAGTGCCGATTTCGGTCATCGGGACATTCAGTATTCTGTATTTACTTGGTTTTTCACTCAACACGCTTAGCCTGTTTGGGCTGGTATTGGCGATAGGGATAGTGGTCGATGACGCCATTGTGGTGGTGGAAAACGTCGAGCGAAATATCGAGGAAGGTTTAGCACCGCGAGAGGCCGCGCATCAGGCAATGCGGGAGGTTTCCGGGCCTATCGTCGCGATCGCGCTGGTACTGTGTGCGGTATTCGTACCGATGGCATTTCTGTCGGGCGTAACCGGTCAGTTCTACAAACAGTTTGCGGTTACCATCGCCATCTCTACCGTGATTTCCGCCATTAACTCACTGACGCTTTCCCCTGCGCTGGCGGCGCTGCTGTTGAAATCACACGGTGCGCCGAAAGATATGCCATCACGGTTGATTGACCGGCTGTTCGGCTGGATTTTCCGCCCGTTCAACCGCTTCTTTAATGCCAGTTCGCACCGCTATCAGAATGCGGTATCGAAAACCCTGGGGCGTCGTGGCGCTGTATTTGGTGTCTACGTTTTACTGCTGTGCGCGGCAGCATTCATGTTTAAAGCTGTGCCGGGCGGTTTTATTCCAACACAGGACAAATTGTATCTGATTGCTGGTGTGAAAATGCCGGAAGGGGCCTCTTTGTCACGTACTGATGCGGTGATCCGCAAAATCAGTGCGATGGGGTTAAGTACGGATGGCGTGATTGATGCGGTGGCCTTCCCCGGCCTGAATGCGTTGCAGTTCACCAACACACCGAATACCGGTACGGTGTTCTTCGCGCTGAAACCGCTGAGTGAACGTACACGCACGGCGGCCCAGATTAACGCAGAAATCAATGCCAAGATCTCACAAATCCAGGAAGGTTTTGCCTTCTCGATAATGCCGCCGCCGATCCTCGGCTTAGGCCAGGGTTCAGGTTATTCCCTGTATGTGCAGGATCGTGCAGGGCTGGGCTATGGTGCATTGCAGACTGCGATTAACACGATGTCTGGCGCTATCATGCAAACGCCGGGAATGGGATATCCCATTTCTTCTTATCAGGCTAACGTTCCGCAGCTTGACGCGCATATCGACCGTGATAAGGCCAAGGCTCAGGGGGTGTCGCTTGATGACCTGTTCAGCACTTTGCAGGTGTATCTGGGTTCGTCTTATATCAACGATTTCAACCGGTTCGGGCGGACCTGGAAAGTAATGGCGCAGGCCGATGGTCAGTTCCGTGACAGCGTGGAAGATATCGCTAATCTGCGTACGCGTAATGATAAAGGTGAGATGGTACCGATTGGCAGTATGCTGAATATTACGACGACCTACGGTCCGGACCCTGTGATTCGCTATAACGGCTATCCGGCTGCAGATTTAATTGGCGATGCAGACCCGCGTGTGCTGTCTTCGACGCAAGCCATGACAGAACTGACGGCAATGTCGAAAAACCTGCTGCCAAACGGCATGAATATCGAATGGACAGATCTGAGCTATCAGCAGTCGACACAAGGCAATGCAGCGCTGATTGTCTTCCCGATGTCTGTATTGCTGGCGTTTCTGGTGCTGGCAGCATTGTATGAAAGCTGGACGCTGCCGCTGGCGGTGATCCTGATTGTGCCGATGACGATGCTTTCCGCATTGTTTGGCGTGTGGCTGACCGGTGGGGATAACAACGTATTCGTGCAGGTCGGGCTAGTTGTGCTGATGGGGCTGGCCTGTAAGAACGCCATCCTGATTGTCGAGTTTGCCCGTGAGCTGGAAATGCAGGGTAAAGGGATTATCGAATCGGCGCTTGAAGCTTGCCGTTTGCGTCTGCGCCCGATTGTGATGACGTCGATTGCCTTTATTGCCGGCACTATCCCGCTGATCCTGGGGCATGGCGCGGGTGCAGAAGTGCGTGGCGTTACCGGGATTACCGTATTCTCCGGCATGCTGGGCGTTACGCTGTTCGGCCTGTTCCTGACACCTGTTTTCTATGTGGCCCTGCGTAAGCTGGTCACCCGCAAGAAAACGGCGTTAGAAACGCAAACTGCCTGATGCTCAAAAATTAAAAGTGTTAAATGCAAAAAGCCGGGATGACCTCCCGGCTTTTTTATCTCATTCGTTTACCCAATGGTTATTTCGAACAGAGCGAATTGTCGGCGTATTCAGCCGCTAAGTCTTTAGTACATTTATACTTTCCGCCCCGTTCGAACTCAGCCAGCGCATCCGCAACGGTGTGTCGCGCCAGAACCTGAAACGAGGCTTCTTCCGCTTCACTGACAATATTTTTGAAGTATGTGCAGGCATTTGCACTGACGACGCAGCGAGCAGGTACATCAGGGCGAGCGGCCCACAGACGTTTATCTTCGATCACGGCACAATAAATGTCGCGCAGAGAAATTTCTTCTGCCGGCCGGCCAAGGTTAATCGAGCCTGTTCGGCCAAGAGTGGACACGATAATGCCATGCTGAGTCAGCGGCACCATCAATTTGCGGATAAAGCTGGAGTTAGCTTCCAGACCGGTGGCTAAAATTGCACTGGTGCAGCGCTGACCAGCCTTTTGGGACTGTGCGATACAAAACACCATCTGCATAGCTGTCGGAAAGCGATAATCTAACATGTCATTGTCCTGAGAAACCAAGCCCCTAGATAAAGTACCGTATCACAGAGAAATAGCCCTGTACGTGATCTGGTCAATAATATAACAAATACCCGGCCTTTTGTACACGCAGTTTATCAATACATTTCAATAATGTAGGGCACAAAACGCTTAATAAACAGCCCTGCATAATTCCTCTTTTCACTTCTTTAAATTCAAGTGGTTGAGAGAAACTCCTGCAGAATCAGGCAAGGAATTTAAGCGATTCTAACCGAAATTGTTCTAAATGACTTAACCGAAATATCACCACAGGTTAAACGAAAGTCCTATCTCTCTTGAAATCTGCGGGCAGATTTATGATCATTCGCGCACTTTTGCAGCCCTCAGATAAGGCAGTTATTGAATGTTTTGGTATTTAGCAGGATTTTTCTTGCTACTTTGGTTGTTGGCAGGGCTGATTTATAACAGGTTGGCGGCTTCAAGTGAAAAGGATGCTGCAGATAAAAGCGAAACCGAAGAGTGCTTTTATGATTAACGATCTGTACATTAACAAACAAAATACAATTTATTCTCTATATAAAAAGCCCATCCTAAGATGGGCTTTGAATGTTGTTTATCAGATGTTAGATCAGAAAGAATCAGAACTGATATACCAAACCTACAGCAACGATATCATCGGTAGAGATACCTGCTGCCTGATAGAAGTCATCATCGCCGTCCAGTAAGTTTATTTTATAATCTACATAAGCAGACATATTCTTATTGAAGGAGTAGTTGGTACCGACTGAAACATATTTAACCAGGTCTTTGTCATTCCAGTCTGAATTTACATGGATGTCGCTATTCAGATCCTTACCTTTGGATTGCAGGTAAGAAATTTCAGGACGTAAACCGAAGTCAAACTGATATTGCGCAGTAACTTCAAAGTTCTGCGTTTTATTGGCAATAAGATTGTCATAGTTGCTGCCAAAACCGGTCATGTTGCGTGTTTCAGAATACATGGTTGCCAGGTAGACATTATTAGCGTCATATTTTGCGCCAATAGTCCATACGTCAGCTTTATCACCATCCGCAGTAGACAGGTTTACCTGATCATTCGTGCGGTCAGAAGATGCGTATGCTGCACCGGCGCTGATCCCCATACCGAAATCATAAGTGGTGGACAGCGCATAACCGTCACCATTTTGTTTACGGATAGAGCGGTCACCGTTATTTGTCCCTTCACCGGTTACATTACCGTCATTTGCGCCCTGATATTGCAGTGCAAAGTTCAGCCCCTTCACTTCACCGAAGAAGTCAGTGTTGCGGTAAGTGGCTACGCCATTGGTACGGCCAACCATGAAGTTATCTGCGGTGGTATAGGTATCGCCACCGAACTCTGGCAGCATATCCGTCCAGGCTTCAACGTCATACACAACACCGTAGTTACGGCCATAATCAAATGAACCGTATTCGCCAAGTTTCAGGCCTGCAAAGCCCAGACGTGTGGCGTTGCCAGCAGTGCTATCTTCAGTATTATTAACCTGAATATTGTATTCCCACTGCCCGTAGCCGGTCAGTTGATCGCTGATCTGTGTTTCGCCCTTGAAGCCTACACGTGCGTAGGTCTGGTCACCATCTTTGCTGGAATCGTCAGAGAAATAATGCAAACCATCAACCTTGCCGTACAGATCAAGTTTGTTGCCATCTTTATTATAAACTTCTGCAGAATGGGCTGCGCCTGCAACCAGTAATGCGGGGATAACCAATGCCAGTGCTTTTAATTTCATGATGTTATTCCTTTATCATTTAATTGAATGCTTTAAGTTTTTATATATAATTTACGTATGACTTGATGCTCGCAATAATATTACGCATATAGTTCCGTAGTGCTGTATATAAATTATCGTTTTTCATTTTATTATTTATTGCTAGATATTTCCATTCAAGAAATTAATATTTAAGATGAATGTGTATTTAGATTTATATAAAAATCATATTTATATTAATGAGCTTGGTTGTGATATTTTATTTATCGTTTCGTGGCATCATCACCACGAAACGATTTACCCTTCCTGATTTTATATTCACATTCAGTTGCCGTATTCCCTGTCCACGGCTTTACTCATTTGCCTCGTCTTAGCACGGGGCTTTTTTTTTTGCATAAAAAAACCCACAACCGGCGAAAGTTATGGGCTCAACAAATGAGAGAGAACTAAAAAATTCCTACGACGAGGTCAGAGAGACTTTCCACAACAACCTGCATACTGATGCCGGAACTGCTTAATCAGCAATGTCAGCACCCGTTATACAGGGGACTACAAGCACTATCAGGAGAAGGTTTGCCAGTTGCACAGTTCGTTCCAGTAACTGAACCTTAATAAACGCATATAGCGGTCAGTGGCGTCGAAACCAGGTCGGGTCACTGTTCCCCAGGTCAATACCGTAAAGACACCCGGTTGCCAGAAAGCTTTCCAGCAAGCGGTACGTGTCCTGCGCGTTTTCCTCAGGTTGGCGGAGCACTTCGCGATGCATAATTCGCTGCCACCACGAGCGGTGCTGAGCTTTTTGTACAGTCTTTGACATACAGGCCTCCGGAAGATGGCTGGGGTCTTTGTGAAAAACAATGACATGCAATGTTTATCGGATGTCATCAGTTAACCCTGTCTGGGCTGTGAAATGAACCAACGATTTATGCTTTCTATATGAGGTTTTGAACTATAACTTCCCGGACCATATCCCTTCGCAGAACAGTTTTGCACAGGCCTGGCTATTTTGATGGCGCAAAGCAGGATCTCCGGGCTCACAGGCGAGTTGTACAATTATGCCAGTGAAACACTGCCCCATAAGCGTTGCAGAGATATCATCGCGGAACAGCGCGTTTTGCTGGCTGAATGCCAGGTTTCCGGCAATCAGGGCGGATAACAGGCTTTGTGTTTCCCGTGCATGAGGCGGCGACAGCAATATCTGCTGAGTCATCTCGGTGTTTTCGGCAAAAAAATTGAGCAATTTGCGAAAACTCAGCGCTACGCGATCAATAACCTGATTTTCAGCCACCTGTGGCGCTATTTTTAATGAATACACCACTGTTTCCATGCGTTCCCGGAAAGCAGCAATATCGTCTTCGGTCATCTTTTGTCCTTTATCGTTTTGCAATTTCTTCATCCTGCCTGACTGATTTTCATAAATGTACCGTGCTACCTATTTGAATTCTATAAGTTAATGACCGTTGCTAACAATTGCACATAGGACGCTATAGGCGTAAACCAGTCAGTAGCTCACGTAATGGCGCCGGGTAGAGTATGCCGTGCCTTACGCGCAGCACCTGAGAACGATACCGAATACATAGAGGATAGTTGTATGTCTAAAAATGGAAAAGTGGCTTTAGTTACAGGTGGTGGTCAGGGGATCGGCCGTGCAATTGCACTGCGTCTGGCGAAGGATGGTTTTGCTGTCGCGGTTGTGGATTACAATGGCGAAACGGCAAAAAAAGTCGCCGAAGAAATTAACCATGCCGGCGGTAAAGCCATTGCCCAACTGGCCGATGTTTCAGACCGGGAACAAGTTTTTGCTGCCGTCGAGGCGGCAACCAAACAGCTGGGTGGTTTTGATGTGATCGTCAATAATGCCGGGATTGCCCCGACAACACTGATCGAAGACATCACGCCAGAGATTGTTGATAAAGTCTACAATATCAATGTTAAAGGCGTTATCTGGGGGATTCAGGCAGCGGTTAAAGCGTTCAAGTCCCTGGGACACGGTGGTAAAATCATTAACGCCTCCTCACAGGCCGGGCATGTGGGTAATCCTGAACTGGCGATCTACAGTTCGAGCAAATTTGCTGTGCGTGGCCTGACACAGACGGCCGCCCGCGATCTGGCCCCGCTGGGTGTGACTGTCAACGCCTATTGCCCCGGGATTGTGAAAACGCCAATGTGGGAAGAAATTGACCGTCAGGTCTCTGCCGCAGCAGGTAAGCCAGTGGGTTATGGTACGCAGGAATTTGCTAAAAATATCACCCTGAAACGTCTTTCCGAACCGGAGGATGTTGCGGCGTGTGTTTCTTATCTTGCCGGCCCTGACTCTGACTATATGACCGGTCAGGCATTGCTGATAGATGGCGGTATGGTATTCAATTGATCCCCCTTCCCGCCGGCCAGGCCTCTCAATGTGAGAGGCTTTTTTATTCCTGTCGTGTTTTTGCTCAGTGTCTTGCTAAAGGAATGTAGTATTCACAAGTCACGCCGTTGAGGGCAGATTCGCGCGAGTACTTTTCCAGATCCGGCTGGATGATAAATTCAAGCCCAAGGGTCGGCAGGAACACCGAATACAGGTACAGAATAAAATCGTTCAGCCGGCTGAGATCGTAAGGATAATTGATCTTAAGATACCGGCTGGCCGGAACCACAATCGTATGGGACTCGCTGAGCCTGACCTGCTGTGCGACGGTATATTCCATCTGTAATGCATTAGCGACTTCATCATGTGTATCAGGCCGGCAATCAGATAATCCCCAGACCGGCGCCAGCAGCGATTCGGGTGTTTCCAGATAACGTAGTAGTTCTGCACGATGGACGTGGTTTTTACTGTTGAACAGGGCTTCAATCGGATAGGAGTGCGTTACGGTGTCACCTTCAAATGCCATTTCCGGCAGTTCAACAATTTCATATTCCGGCTGTGGAAACTCATCGACAGTCAACGGCGCGGTGATCCCGTTCATCGTCCACGAGGCATTGCGGCGATACATTCCCGGCGTTTCGGCAAAATTCTTTTTAAATGAGCGGGTAAATGTTTGCTGCGAATCGTAAGAATAATACAGCGAGATATCGAGGATCGGCATATTAGTCAGACGTAACGCAATAGCTGCCATTGTCAGACGGCGGTCGCGTATATATTTACCCAGCGCGTAACCTGTTTTGCTTTTAAACAAACGCTGAAGATACCATGGGGAGTAGCCGGTTTTCTTCGAGGCTTTTTCCATGGTCAGGCGATCACTCAGGTTGACTTCGATCCAGTAAAGTAACTCTTTGATCAAGTCGTCATGAAAATCGGGTTTCTGCTCGCTGTGCAAAATGAACTCCCTGTGCTGCTATAGTGCCGCGTAATTTAGTGCGCGACAGATTTTGAAAACACATTCACTACAATGACACCGGCGATAATCAACCCGAGGCCGATCATTGCTGGCGTATCCAGTTTTTGTCCGTAACCAAACCACCCAATGGCAGAGACCAGAATAATTCCCACACCGGACCAGATGGCGTAAGCGATACCGGTCGGCAACGTTTTCAGGGTCAGTGACAATAAGAAGATTGCAATCGTATAACCGATCAGCGTGACGACGCTTGGCCATAAACGGGTGAATCCTTCCGAGCTTTTCAAACTGCTTGTCGCGATAACTTCAGCCAAAATAGCCAGCCCAAGCAGTAAATAAGTCTTAAACATCAGATGTTTCCTTACAAATCGTTTTGCCTGTGTACAGTTCATTTTGGATCGCGCGATCCAGATTGTATTCAGCGCAGGCGGCGGTTAATCCGAGGGACTCAAGGCGTGACATGGCATCCATGCTGCTGCTCAGGCCTATCAGGCGCCAGGAAATATGTTCCGGGGCTTCTCCGGCAACAAACTCCCCCTTTTGCCGGCCAAATACGATGGTGTCGGAGACCAGTTCATGCCAGTCAGCCACGGAAAGTGCGAAGGCGGCTTTCATCAGTGGATCCTGCTCTGTCAGTAACATGGCTTCATGCCACAAGGGAATGGCCATCAGAGATTCGTCATCCTGTGGGTCAACCAGAAGAAGAGTTAACTGTTCACGGGCCGTTAAACGCTGGCATCTTTCCAGCAGCTGAGCTTTCAGGATCTCCATGACCCGCGTATAGGCCTGCGCGCGCAATTCGGCTGCACTCGAAAAATGATGATGGACCTGGCCCGTCGCAGCACCGGCTTCCTGAGCGACACGCCGGACAGTTGTTGCGGCCAACCCTTCACGCCTTGCGATGCGCGCGGCAGCTTCAAGAATGTTAGCGCGACGGGCTTCTTTACACAGATAGGCCACTGAATAATCCGAAGCAATGGGAGTAGCTGAGGATAATGCCAAGACTTGGACGGATGTTCAAGTTTTTTGAGAACGTTCATTCACCTGTGATTTTATATAGGTAAATGACTTGCATTTTGGGGTGAAAGCGTACCCGCCAAAGCTTATAAAAAGCTTACGGCGGGAGTAGTTATTTATCTGAGCAGGCAAAACTGACGGCGGATTTTGAGTCGCCCGTTCCTTTATAGCGGGGGTATAGCGGATAATCGCACAGCGGCATTTCGCGGCCTGCAGTGGCTTTGTTGGTATCAATCATTACCTGCTGGCCGGGGTCAATACCGTGATCGACCCATTTATCCAGAGCGCCGAGTGAATCCCAGCTTACCCGAAATACACCGCTGCTGTGCGTGAATCCTGGCGCGAGATATAAGCGGGCAAACTGATGTAACTCTTTTTCTCCGAAGCGGGTTCTGAGCTTTTCATAATATGCCACCGTATTCCCCGGTGGGACTGACACATCTGCCATCCCGTGCATCAGTAAAAGTTTGCCTCCGTGATGAACAAAAGCACTTATGTCAGCGTCGTTATTGTCCACCTGAGCGGCCAGTTCTTGCAGCCTTGCCTCATGGGTTGCTGGGTTAAACGTCAGCGAATCGAAACTCGCGTCACGTGTGACTTCGTAGCGTACTGCCTCGTCGCCCATCATATAAGGAAAGGAAATGATGAGATTATTTCCTGCCGGTTGGGGTTTATCGGCACTGTTTCCAAATACACTAACCAGCCCCGGGGCATCCGCACCTAACAATACCGGCCAGCGTGCAAAGTGGTCTCCGGTAGGCAGTTTTACGCCCAGCGGAATCGGTTTATTCAGCATCTGCAGTAGCGAGATTTGCGTATCCGAAAGGCAGTTATTGCCGGTATCTTTACCGTCCGGGCAGCGCAGATGAGTCAGTTTAAAGGTTGCGCTGCAGGCATCCGTGTTGGCGACCACGCCATCAGCCAGACCATCCAGTTTATCGCAGGCACCGGTAACTGCATTGGCGATCAGGGCCGCTTTCAGCGGGGAAATCCATGCACCAGGTGTATTGTAAATTGCCTGCCCGATGCTGATCCCCGCCATATGTAGTTCGACGACGTTGTAAACAGGATGAATAGCAATGGCGCCATCATAGTCGAGAGGGAAGCGTTGAATGGCGGCGAGTGCTTCATGGCCGCCTTGTGAGTTCCCCTGAAAATACATGCGGGAAGGTTTTTTACCATAAGCCTGTGTGATAAGCGCGACGGCAACGTCATGCGTTTTCTTTATTTGCGCACCGGAAAAATTTTCCCAGGCTTCGGCATTTAGCGTAAAGGAAGCATCTGAAACGCCCCCCTGGTGGCCAGAATCGCTGCCGAAAGTGGCATAACCTTGTTTCAGAGCTCCGGGTGTAGCTGCTGGCGCCAGGCGAGCTGTGTCAGCATCTTTCACAGCACCGTCGAAACCGCTACCACCGAGTTGCAAAGCTTTACCATTCCAGCTAAATGGCAGGTAAAGCTGGAAGTTAATGTCCGGAGCTTTCAGGTCAATGGGTTTGATCTGCCCTTCCACTTTGCAATGCTGGCTATTCAACCCTGCTATTGCAACGTTTGTTACCACGGCACCCCGCGTAGGCAGCCCGATGCGGGACGCATCGATGCGAACATTTTTCAGTGCAATGCATTGTTGTTGGGTTAGCGCATTTGGTTGCGCAGCAAAGGTTGTGCTGGTGAGTAAAACCAATAAGCCGCTACAGAGAAATACTTTCATCAGGCTGCGTTCATTCCATGGACGTAATGGCGGCAGTTTGTCATTAATTGGAATTTGAAAAAAGCCTCTATTTTAGTTACAACATTCTAATAACGCATAAAAATAATAACTGAGAAAACTTAAACTTCCGTGAAATATTCGATTCAACAGGAAATCAGTGCAGCTCAGTCTTCAGAGCCACGGGGTTCGAGATCCAATGATGTAAAAAACCACGATAAGGGTTTAATTCATTGTTTGTATTGAAATTTAATGCCCCAGCATATTTATATGACCATGTATCAGCGGCGATAATCTTGCCAGATGCTCCTCATTTGGCTCTGCCACATAGCGACCATAGTTTTCTGTCTGTTCGCTGGTCAGAAAGTCATCATTCATTGCGCATCCTTTCGTAAACGGGTGTTCTGTTCTCTTTTTAACTGTCTCAAATGTTATAAATTTTGAGACCATTAAAAACGACTTAAAACGTGTGTATCAAAAATCGTGTGGGCGTAAACCTCACTTGAAATCAGATATGGCGATGATGCTTATTCACCAGAAACAACCAGCCAGATTGATGATAGAAAAGGCAGGTATTTCTCGGGCAACCTACTTTCGTTTAAAGAGGAAAGCCAGCCACATTGATTAACGAATACTACTTACTCTTCGACTTCAAGGTTATTTATTAGCCGTTGTAATAACGAAATCAGTGCAGAGCATTCCTCTATGTTCATCCCATGGGTTGCCAGTTCAACTACACCTTTTATCTGACAGCAGTTCGCGGACAAGCTGAAGGGTTATGTGAGCGGCACAATTGCCAGTGTCACGCATCGTCTGAATACCAGCCTGCTGGAGGGAATGAATAACAGGACCAAGGTGATAAAACGAATGGCTTATGGATACCGGGATAACGACTACTTTTTTATGAAGATAAAAGCAGCGTTTCCCGGTAAGGCGCGATGAACCAAAAAATAGGCTTAGCGTGGTTTATTTGGATTAATAACTTAGCTCAGCGCTGCAATTTTTGGTGCAGCAACTTCTGCCGGTTTATTGGTGAAACGCGTAACGGCGGTCAGCAGCACCGCGATCACCAGAGAACTGCCCATGAAGACGTAAGAAGCCTGCGGACCGTTGAAGACGCCGTTCAGGTAACCGACGATCCACGATCCGACAAAAGAACCGAGTGCGCCGAAGCTGACGATAAATGCCATCGCACCGGCCATCACATTGCGCGGCAGCAACTCGGGAATGGCGGCAAAGAACGGGCCGTAGGGTGTATACATCGCGCCACCGGCGATCACCAATAACACATATGACACCCAGAAATGATTCGCGCCCACGGTAAACGACGCACAGAAGCACACCGCGCCCAGCCCGAGGAACAGCAACACAATCAGCTTACGTTGCTGGTATTTATCAGAGAACCAGGACGCCCCGAGCATCAGCGGCACCGCCAGCAGATAAGGCGCAGCGGAAAGCCAGCCGGTCGCCACAATCCCCATACCAGAAGCAGTTTTCAGGATCGACGGCAGCCACATAATGAAACCGTACATACCGATGTTCCAGAAGAAGTGGATAAACGACAGCGACAGCACTTTGCGTGAACGCAGCGCTTCGCCATAATTTTTCACCGGCTTCATTTCGGCCTGTTCCGCCGCCAGCGACTCTTCAAGCGCCACTTTCTCCTGCTCGCTCAGCCATTTTGCATCTGCCGGACGATCAACAAATATCACCCACCAGATAGCCGCCCAGATAATCGCAGGAACGCCTTCGATGATAAACATCCCGCGCCAGCCAAGGGCATCCACCAAATAACCTGAAAGGATAGACATCCACAATACGGTGATCGGATTACCAAGAAACAGGAAAGTGTTGGCTTTCGAGCGTTCCTGCTTAGTGAACCAATGGCTGAGGAAGACCAGCATCGCAGGCATCACCACGCTTTCGGCCACGCCGAGCAGGAAACGAATAACCGCCAGCGCCACCACGCTGTGAACCATGCCGGTGGCAGTGGCTAAAACGCCCCACAGGATCAGGCTCCAGAAAATCAGTTTTTTGGCGCTGCGTTTTTCGGCATAAATCCCGCCCGGCACCTGAAAGAAGAAATAGCCTAGGAAGAACAAGGCGCCAAGCAGTGATGAAATGCCCGGCGTAATATTTAAATCCTGCGCCAACCCGGAGGCGGCACCAAACCCATAATTGGCACGGTCAAGATACGCGAGACTGTAGGTGATAAACGCCAGCGGAATAAGCTTACGCCAGCGCAGCGGTGCCAGTTTTTGAGGCAAATTGAGGTTCATATGTCGGTTCTCTGAGTTTTAGTATTACCTGCCAGAATGCCTTCTGGCGTCGTTTTTTAGCGCCAATGTGGATCGTATCATCCTGTCATACACCAACTTGTATGACATCATTCATGTTTAAAGATGCACCACTGAAATGCGCCGGGCAATCATCAGACTGGCGAAGTAAAATCTGCGTCACAAAATTCTTTTTTTAGCAGGCAGTGGCTCATAAGCCCGCAAAAACCGGCGGGATAACTTCACACCCGCCGCCTGACGTGCTATATCTCTGGCCGTTGTAGGACAACTTATGGCGACGGACAAGATGAGTATTCAATCGATCCAAAAACACAATGTGGTGAATGCGGTTTACGATCAGATCAAGGAAAAACTGCTTGATGGCAGCTGGCCGCCGGGTAGCAAACTCCCCTCGGAGGCGGAACTGACCGCATCGTTTAACGTCAGCCGCGTCAGCATCCGCAGTGCGGTGCAGCGGTTGCGGGATCTCGGCATTGTGGTGACGCAACAGGGCAAAGGCAGTTTTGTCAGCCAGAACCTCAGTCAGCAAACTCTGCTCAATGAACAGCAGCCGATCATGCACCTGAGCCGCGAAGAGTTTCACGACATGATGGTATTCCGTCAGACGGTGGAATTTAAGTGCATGGAGCTGGCGGTCATCAACGCCACGGCGGAAGACATCACCGCGCTGGAACAGGCGCTGAACCGTATGCTGGTCAATAAAGATGACTACAAAAAGTACTCACAGGCCGACTTCGACTTTCATCTGGCGATCGCCAAAGCCTCGCAGAACAAAGTGTTCTACAACGTGATGAATTCGATTAAAGACATCTATTACTACTATCTGGAAGAGCTGAACCGTGCGCTGGGGATTACGCTGGAAAGCGTCGAAGCGCACATCAAAGTGTTTATGGCGATCAAAAACCGCGACTCTTCAACAGCGGTTGCCGTACTCAATGACGCGATGTCCGACAACGTGACGGCCATCGAAAAGCTCAAACAGTCCCTGCCGGACGCCAAATAAGCGCCATACTCAGCGCCAGAATTTGCACTCTGGCGCTGAACCTTTCCGGACTTTACGGACGTGACGCCGTACCATCAGGTGTCCGCGCCATCGTCCAGGAAGGAATACCGCCGACGCACGGATACTGTGCCGCTTTTTTCTCGTCGATATCTATCCCCAGCCCTGGACGGTCGCTCAGATAGGCATAACCCTGATCGATTTCCGCACATCCCGGGAACACATCACGCAGCGCATCGTTCACCGGCGTATATTCCTGAATACCGAAATTGGTCACGCTCATGTCCAGGTGCAAATTGGCACAAACACCGACCGGCGAAATATCGCCCGGCCCGTGCCACGCGGTGCGCACACCGTGCAGTTCGCTGAGCGTCGCCAGTTTTTTCGCCGGCGTGATGCCGCCGATGGTGCTGACGTGACAGCGGATATAGTCGATCAGGTTATTGGTAATAAGCGGCTTCCAGTCATTGACGTTGGTAAACAGCTCGCCCATCGAAATCGGTGTGGAAGACTGCTGACGCAACATTTTCAGCCATTCGATATTTTCCGGCGCAACCGGATCCTCGAGATAAAACAGCTGATATTGCTCGAGCGTTTTCGCCAGTTGAACGGACGCAATCGGCTGCACGCGTTCGTGAACGTCGTGGATAAATTCGATGCCAAACCCGAGTTTATTACGCAGATGATCAAACAGACGCGGCACGCTTTTAACGTAAGATTCCGGGTCAAAATAAATCCCCGGCGTACTGGAGCGCGGCGAGCGTTTAGGCTGAATATTTTTGGCACGTGCCAGACGGGTGGCAATAAGCTTCATGTCGTCAGTCCCTGCTCCACCGTACATCCCCATCTGGCAGCGCACATACTGATAGCCCTCCTCCATGCGCGCACGGATATTGTCTTCCACTTCAAACTCATCGCCGCCGTCCGTGTGTACATACAGCGGAATACCGTCGCGGCATTTTCCGCCCAGCAGTTCATACACCGGCATGCCGGCCAGCTTTCCTTTGATATCCCACAGCGCCATGTCCACGCCGGAAAGCGCGTTGTTCATAATGGGGCCACTACGCCAGTAACCACTGACGCAGGCTGACTGCCAGATATCTTCAATACGCGTCGGATCCTTACCGATTAAAAACGGTTCCATGTATTCATCAATGGCGGTTTTCACCGCATGAATACGCTGGGTAAACGTGGCGCAGCCTAATCCGTATAAACCCGGCTGGTTGGTTTCCACTTTCACCACCGCGAGATCGATACCTCCGGGTGCCGTCAGAATGGTTTTCACCGCGGTGATTTTAAGATTACTCACAGTAACTCCTTAATATGTATGTCAGACCCGATAACGTCTTTTCCTGATGTGGCGCTCGCCACACAGCGAATGAATAACTCTTAGCGCAGTTATATCTATCAACTCAACTGTCGTCCTACAAGTTATTTTGTTTATATCACCCCTGAACAAACCGCCAAAGCCCGGTGAAGAGATTTTGTGCACTCGATCATACAATCTGCCGGAACAAAATTATTTGCTTGTTTTATAAAGACTAAATAAATTAATGCGATTTTTCATTCTAAAATTGTGTGACGAAGATGGCAAATAACTTACCTCAGCATTGATTTAAAAAGAGCCTTGAATCAGTTTAAACACGAATGATGTCATACAGGTTGAGTATCTGATGACGCCCTGAGAAATATCAACGATGAGGAATTATCATGTCTGCTGCATTATTTGATTTAACCGGCAAAACGGCGTTAGTGACGGGTTCTGCCCGCGGTTTAGGTTTTGCTTACGCACAGGGGCTGGCGGCGGCCGGGGCTGGCGTGATCCTCAATGATATCCGCGAAGAACTGTTGCAGGAATCTGTCCAGTCACTGCGTAATCAGGGTTATCAGGCGCACGGTTTTGCCTTTGATGTCACCCGTGAAGATGCCGTGGAAAGTGCCTTCGCCGCCCTCGAAGCACAGGGATTGCAGGTGGATATTCTGATCAACAACGCCGGGATCCAGTATCGCAAACCGATGGTAGAACTGGAGCTGGAACAATGGCAGCGCGTGATCGATACCAACCTCACCAGCGCCTTTATCGTCTCCCGGGCGGCGGCTAAACGCATGATCGACCGTGGCAACGGCGGCAAAATCATTAACATCGGCTCGCTGACCAGCCAGGCAGCGCGCCCCACCGTTGCGCCGTATACCGCCGCCAAAGGCGGTATCAAGATGCTGACCTGCTCGATGGCCGCCGAATGGGCAGAATTCAATATTCAGTCCAACGCCATCGGCCCCGGCTACATTCTCACCGACATGAATGCCGCGCTTATCGATAACAAGGAATTCGACAGCTGGGTAAAAGCCAGCAACCCGTCGAAACGCTGGGGTAAACCGCAGGAATTGATCGGCACTGCCGTGTTCCTGTCCTCGTCCGCTTCCGACTACATCAACGGCCAGATCATCTATGTCGATGGCGGCTGGCTGGCAGTGCTGTAAGCGCCTGCCTGAACTCTGAAAGACTTTGCCCGCGGCAGCCTGTGCCGTGGGCAGTACCCTGCATCTGCATGACCAAACCAATAAAAAAAACTGACCAGGACACTCAAATGAAAGCAACAAAGTCGCGATTTTTTATCCTGTCGCTGTTGTTCATTGTGACGGCCATTAACTATATGGACAGAGCGAATCTGTCCGTCGCGGGCAGTAAGATCCAGTCCGAATTCGATCTGAGCGCCACGCAGCTCGGTCTGCTGTTCTCAATGTTTACGTGGTTTTATGCTGCCAGTCAGATCCCCGTGGGCTATGTGTTGGACCGCATAGGCTCGCGTATTCTCTACGGCGGCGCCATTATTCTGTGGAGCATTTTCACTTTCCTTATGGGTTTCTCCTCGCACCATCTGTTCACGACTGCCACCGCCTCGTTCCTGATGCTGCTCGGCTGCCGCGCACTGATCGGCATAGCGGAAGCGCCGTCGTTTCCGTCGAATACCAAAATCATTGCCACCTGGTTTCCGGACCATGAACGCGCACGCGCCACGGCGATTTACTCCAGCGCGCAGTATATCGGCCTGGCGTTGCTGACCCCGGCGCTTTCCTACGTTGTGGCGGAATACGGCTGGGAAATGTCGTTCTATCTTTCCGGCGGCGCAGGCATTTTGTTCGGCATCTACTGGCTGATGAAATACCGCGACCCTCAGCACAGTACCGGCACCAACCAGCAGGAACTGAATTACATCCGCGAAGGCGGTGGTTACGGCTCCACAAATCAGGCCAGCGTCAGCGAGAAAGTACGCTGGAAAGACATCAAATATTTCCTCAAACAACGCACTATCTGGGGATTGTTCATCGCGCAGTTCGCCTGCTCTTCCACGCTTTATTTCTTCCTGACCTGGTTCATCGTCTATCTGGAAAAAGGGCTGCATCTGTCGATCACCAAAGCCGGGATCGGCGCGTCATTCCCGTATCTGATGGCGATGGCGGGCGTCCTGTGCGGCGGTACGCTGAGCGACATGCTGCTCAAAAAAGGCAAATCGCGCACCTTGGCCCGCAAACTGCCGGTGATGGCCGGTTTGTGTCTGACGATGGTGATTTGTCTGGTGAATTTCTTTGAAGATCAGCCGACTGTCGCCATTGCCATTTTATCCGTCGCGTTCTTCGCCAACGCCTTTTCCAATCTCGGCTGGGTGGTGTGGAGCGATGTGATCCCGCGTAACTTTATCGGCACGATGGGCGGCTGCCTGAATATCTGCGGCAACCTTTCCGGCATCGTCAGCCCGATTGCCATCGGCGTGATCCTGCAACGCACCAACAATTTCCAGTACGCCATGTGGTACATCGCCGCCGTCGCGCTGGCGGGTTTACTGGCTTACACCTTCCTGGTCGGCAAAATCGAAGTGATCGTGCCGCCGAAATCCGATATTCCCAATCAGCATCGTGCTGACTCAAATCAGCAGAAAATAACCGGAGCATTGAAATGAGCACTCAACACAAAATTACCTGTAAAGCCTGTTTCGCTTATGGCGAAAAAGACGTGCGCGTGGAAAAGCGCGAACTGGAATACAGTGACAGCGATATTCTGGTGAAAGTCGTTTGCGGCGGCATCTGCGGTTCTGACATTCACTATTATCAGCACGGACGCGCCGGGATGTCTGTGCTTAAACACCCGATGGTGGTCGGCCACGAGTTTGTCGGCGTGATAGAAAAAGCGCCGGCAGATTCAGGTTTCCACGCCGGTCAGCGCGTGGCGGTCAATCCCTCGCAGCCGTGCAATCACTGTGCATTTTGTCTCGAAGGGAAACAGAATCTGTGCAAAACCATGCGCTTTATGGGCAGCGCGCAGTTCAATCCGCACATCAACGGTGGATTCTCTGAATACGTTGTGGCGACGAAAGCCCAGTGCTTTGCCTACAGCAAGGTGCCACCTAAGGTGATGGCCTTTGCCGAACCCACGGCTGTGGCTATCCACGCGGTGAATGTCGCCGGAACGCTGGTTGGTAAAAAAGTACTGGTGATTGGCGCGGGGCCGATTGGTTGTCTGATCCTGGCAGCCGCCCGCAGCTCAGGGGCCTCGGAAATTGTCGCTTCCGACGTCAGCGCCCGCTGTCTCGAACTGGCCGTTGAAATGGGCGCCAGTGCCACATTCAACCCGATGGAGCAAGGCAGTGCGGACCACTATCAGGAGAACAGCGGCTATTTCGACGTAGTGTTCGAAGCCTCTGGCAGCCCGGCGGCCATCCAGTCTACCGTCGCTTTCACCCGCCCTTCCGGCACCATCGTACAGGTCGGTATGGGCGCGGCCAGCGTGGAATATCCGGTCATGCCGATGCTGGTCAAAGAGATCACCTGGGTGGGTTCTTTCCGCTTTATCGACGAATTTGCCACCGCCGTCGCCTGGCTGGAAGACGGTCGCGTCAATCCGCTGCCGTTACTCAGCGCAGAATATGCGCCGGAATCCATTGAAGAAGCGTTGATTGCCGCCGCCGATAAAACCCGCTCCTCGAAAGTGCAGATTACCTTCTGATACCTGCCCCAGCGCCACCGCTTTTCGTACCGGAAAAGCGGTAAGGGGTCCGCTTGGAATACGGAAAATAAACCACGCCAAGGCTACTTTTCAACCAGAATGCTCTTGCCTCCCCCCGAACTACGGGGCTACTGCGTTTCAGTGTCCTAAACCGAACTTGGCCCTCTAACCCCGTCACCGGCATATCCGGAACATAGACAGATTCAGCTGAGCTGGCAAATCGTCAAAAAAAAGGATATCTGAAGAGATTGTAAAAAAGGCCGCACAGGCGGCCTCTTTAGCTATTTCTTATTTTTAGTTGAACAACGCTTACCGCTTACGCCAGAGCGTCAGTTCTGCCACGGTATGCTGGAATTTTCGCGCGGTTTCGCGAATGACAAATGGCACGTTTTGCGGTTTTTGGATCTCTTCAAACTCACTTGCCAGAAGGCGGCATAGCGCCTGATGCGTTGTCAAAGCTTCACCATTTTCACGTAATCCTCCCAGCCAGTTTTCCTTCGATGTGAACTCTTCCAACCAGGTATACGGCGAGGAAAGCATCAGCAAGCCGCCGGGGCGGATCATCGGTGCAATATCTTTAAGAAAGCGTGCAGGCTCACGCAGGCGGTCCAGCAAATTCGCAGCCAGAACCAGATCGTATAATTCTGCCTGAGGTTTCAGGTTGCATGCGTCACCCTGCACAAAACTCACCCGCCCTGTCTGCTCTGCGCTGATATTTGCGTCGGATAATGTGACCTGGCAGTAATCCACCAGCTCGCCCTCTGCCGGTATGACATACCGACAAGCCTCACCGCGTGACAATGCCAAAGCAACATCAATAAACCGTGCGGAATAATCCATACCGACTACCGAATCGAAATGTCGGGCGAGCTCAAAACTGGCGCGGCCGGTAGCACAACCGATATCCAGCGCCCGCCCTCGCAATGACGTATTGTTGACTGCAATATCAACCAGTGTTGATGCATAATTTGCAACATCAAAATGGCGTGGTCCGTACTGGAAATCAAGATACTGAGCCACAAGGCCGTCAGTTTCATAAGGATTCACGGCCATGACTTCCTGATGACCGGACACCACATAACGAAAGCCCGCATGCTGGAAAAAGTGGCGGCGAAAAGCATAGCGGGAAGACTTCAAGGCCTCATTACCCGTCGAAATCCAGCTCCCCCCTTTGATCATCGAATGCTTGCCATCAAACGTTGGTGTTGAAAAATCGTCATACAATGGATGCACGCGGAAACCATCAAATCCACCGATCGGCGTTGAAGTCCACTGCCATACATTTCCCACGATGTCATAAAAATTGCCCTGCGCGAAATGATCGACCGGGCAGGAAGACGCCCATCCGGCAAGGTTGATGTTGCCCGGCGCTATATCCCAGTCAGGCTGATCACCGGGAACCCGATTGCGTAAAATCATCCATTCCGCTTCCGTCGGCAACTGTACTGACTCTCCGGTCTTCGCCGCTTTCCAGCGACAAAACGCTGCCGCTTCTAACTGGTTAACTTCTGCTGGCCAGTCCCACGGCATAGGCACTTCTTCCGTCATCAACCGTAGCTTCAGCTGTTCAGGTTCTTCGGGTGAACCGACCCAAAATGTCGGCATTTCTGCCTGTGCAAAATCACGCCAGCCGGCCCCTTCTTCATCCCACCATTGCGCTTCACGATAGCCACCTTCCTGCACAAAAGTATAAAATTCTGCATTACTGACCAGCATTTTACTGGCACTAAATGCCTGAATTTTATGTTCTGATGACCCATATTCATTATCCCAACCATAAGTATCATCACGCTTACCGAGAGTGACAACGTCACCTTTAACGGCCAATATTTCATTCACCGGCACCGTATTTCTGTCATGGCGGGCAAGATTACAAGATGGCCAGTGTGGTTGCGGTTTGACCCATTCCACTGGTAACTGCCGGATCAGGACACTGGAGGTCTCCAGATGAATACGTTCATGCTCGATACCCATCAGAATCACCCACGCCGGGCTATTCCACCCCACCGGCAAACTCAGTGGCATGGTATCGATAATACCAAGGATATCGTCACGGACTTTGTTGCGATATATCCGTAAATTTGCGACAGATGGCCAGTTATAGTGCTGATCGTCAAGATCGTCCCAACTCATCTCATCGACGCCAATCGCCAGCATCGCTTCAATCTGAGAATCGATGCGCCGGGAAATTAACCCGGCGGCCATCAGCTTATTGATATAAAAAGTTGCGGTATGCCCGAAATAAAAAATCAGCGGGTGACGAAGTGAAATAGCCTTATTGAAATAGGCTCGTTCATCGGCCAGGCAGTCAAACAGGCTTTCGTACAGTTCCCAGGTCTGAATAAAATAATCACGAATTTCCTGACGCTTTTGCTCTGCGGTTCCGGTACTGAGCAAAATTGTCTGTGTCGGTTCAGGCAGCCCGATGGCGCTCTTTTGTTGTGAAAGCATCATTCATTCCTCTGTCTTCTGGCGTTACCTAATCAATACCCAAGTGTAGCAGGTCACATTTACGTCTTTTCCCGGCACTGTCTGGCCAGGTTTTTTATCTCAGCTCATTTAGCCATAAAATCCGTAAGAATCTCTTTTACTCCATGAAAAGCAGTGAAGTAGGCGGTATCTGCAACGATTCACCTTCAAATTCATGGTGCAATCCAAGGTAATCCGGAGCACCAATGATGCCCTGAATATTGTCAGAAAATGCTTCCAGCGCCTGTTTCATTTGTGGCAAATAGTCGTGTGTGTCATATACGCGGTCGATGCCTTCCAGTGAATGATTCATAATTTTGCGTGCAACATCGTTAGGAACATTCAGGGAAGATAACTTAGAACGCGCCGTTCGGCGCAAATCCCGGGTGGCAAATGGCTCGATACCCAGGCCGCGTTCCGCGCGTAACATCCGCCGGATCACCTGCGTTATGGCTCCCCGGGATAATGCTTTTTGCGGATTACGCGGCGACGGAACCAGCCACGGGCTATCTTTCGGGCTGGATGAAATCAATGCATTAATGCAGGTAACCATTAACGGCGTCAGTGGCAGGCTGTGGTCGCGTGCCGATTTGTTGCGTGTGCCCTGCCTCCAGACGCCAATTCGTAAATGGAATTCATCTTTTCGGGCGCGAATGACTTCATCTGGCCGCCTTGCCGTTAGCAGACACAGGCGTAACGCCCAACGGCATTGCTCAGAAACATCCCATAAATCAAGTCCATGCCAAAAAATCCAGATTTCAGCATCGGTCAGCGATCGTTCGCGCGGCGGCGTATTTCTTCCCCCTACGTCGCGGCGTTTCATCGAACTTAACGGGGAGTGTGCCAGGTAGCCTTGCGTTTCTGCCCAACCAAAAAATTGCTTACACAACGCAAACACCCGTTTAGCCTCGGAAATTTTTCCATCCGCCAGTAAAACGTTGAATAACCGGTTCAGGCGCAAACGTGTGATTTTATTCAGGGGAACATCACCGATAACGGGTAAAACATGTTTCATCAGGGAAGAGACTGCAATTTCCGGACGGCGGCGTGTCAGAACCAGTGAAAGACGGATCCAGAGGTTGACCACCTGTCCAACCGTTGCGTTTCCCTCTTCGTCAACATTATCCAGTTTTGCCAGCGGCGTCATTTTCACATTCTTGAGATAAGCCAGAACGTGGCGGCCCACATTTTCGGCTGCAAAATCTGTTTCGGTTACAGTTCCATTTACCACGCTATTCATTTGCCACATTTTACCCGAAAAACCATAGGGCGGAGTTATAACAAGCCTGAGAGTCATAGGCAAAAATTTTGTGACTCCAGACCTATTAAGTCTGGAGTCACAATGACAACGAAGGACGAAAAATAAAGGATTCATGAGAAGGATTATCGGGATGAGATTTGACTAAAAAATCAGCAAATATAATGATGTAGCGCATATTTTCGGATGTAGTCATCGTTATACGTTATGAATTGACGAAATAATCGTCACCTTTCAGAACTGAGCGCTGACTTTCGATAGCGCGTTTTCAGCTTCTGTAGCGTAAATGTTTCCCTAAAGAAAATTTTGCTTATGCCGACATGTAAATAGTTAAGGATCCTTAATCCCATTCAAATCGCAGTCTGGCCACGGAAATGTCACTATGCGCAATAATCAACCAGTATCACAGCGGGAATATCAGTACCCTGACGACGCAACTCTGATGTCGACGACAGATGCCGACAGCCATATCACCTACGCCAACGATGCTTTTATTGAAGTCAGTGGTTTTGCCAGTGAAGATATTATCGGGCAGCCTCACAATATTGTGCGCCATCCCGATATGCCACCTTCAGCATTCAAAGACATGTGGACAACATTGCAGCAAGGTTTTCCGTGGACAGCGCTGGTCAAAAACCGCCGCCGCAACGGAGATCACTATTGGGTTCGTGCCAACGTCGTCCCGATTATTCGCAGCGGTAAGACTAAAGGTTATCTTTCAGTTCGCACCAAACCTACCGCGGCAGAAATTACGGAAACCCAGACGCTGTATGACAAAATGAATCGGGGGGAGCTCAACAACCGCCGGTTGCATCGTGGCCTGTTAATCCGTACCGGCCTCACCCGCGGGCTTTCCATTTTGAAAACCCTGTCGGTACGCTGGCGGATCCGCAGTGGTCTGATCGCCTTACTGATCATTAACTCAGCCGCAATTTCAAACCTGACAACATTGCCTGACATACAGCTGTATACAGCTTTCGCGCTCAATACTCTTTTCATCTTATTACTGGGATTTTGGCTTGAATGGCAGGTCACCCGCCCTGTTGAACAGCTATGCAGCCAGACATTGCGGGTCGCCAGCGGGGCCAGCCACACGATCACCCCGATGGAACGCGTCGACGAAATTGGAATGACATTGCGCTCGGTCGGACAGTTGGGGTTAATTTGCCGGTGGATGGTTGATGACGTTAATGACCAGGCACATAAAGTTCGCACCGCCAGTGAATCGCTGGCCAATGGTAATGAAGCGTTGAGCCAGCGTACGGAACAAACCGCAGCCAACGTTGGCGAAACGGCAGCGGCGATGAATGAAATGAGCGCGACGGTCGAGAGCAATACGCAAACTGCAGCTGATGCCGACAAGTTATCACTGACAGCAAGTGCAGCGGCGGAAAAAGGCAGCAATGCCATGCAGGAGGTCGTTGGCACCATGCAGGAAATTACTGACAGCTCGCACCAGATCGCGACGATCACCAATGTTATCGACGGCATCGCATTTCAGACTAACATTCTGGCACTCAATGCGGCAGTAGAAGCAGCCCGCGCCGGGGAACAGGGAAAAGGTTTCGCCGTGGTGGCCGGTGAAGTTCGAAGCCTTGCACAACGCAGTGCCAGTGCAGCCAGTGAAATCAAACGGCTAATCGACACCAGCGTGGAAACGGTGGTATCGGGATCCCGGCAAGTCGATCAGGCGGGTAAAACTATGGCTGAAATCGTGGCACAGGTCAGGAACGTCTCATCTCTGATCGGACAAATTCGTAATGCGACCAGCGAACAAAATCTGGGATTACTGGATATCGCCAAAGCGATTGAAGAACTGGATCGCATCACACATCAGAATTCGCTTCAGGTACAGGAAGGTGCGCAGGCATCTTCAGGCCTGAAACGACAGGCCGACCGCCTGGTCGAAGCAGTCGGGGTCTTCAGGTAGTTTGTTGAAATGCGTTCATGTACAGCACCAGATCCGGATAATTAGCCGAATCTGGTGCTGGTTATTTCCCGACTATTTTTCTGGCTTCCCACTCTGACGCCAGCAAAGCATACAAATATTCACTGCACCATTCACCTTTCAGAAAGCAGTTTTCCAGAAAGCTTCCTTCGCGCCGAAATCCTGCTGACCCGAATAACCGGTAACTGCCGTGGTTGCGGATATCGGTAACAGCGTACACACGGTGCTTTTTGAGATGGTCAAAAAGATACGTCAGCAGCAGATTTAATGCGCTTTTCGCGATACCTTTTCCCTGCCACTTCGGGTCAAGCGTTATGCCCAGCTCCACCTGATAGTCATCGACAAAGTGGAGCCCGAAATCCCCAACCATACCAAATTCAGCATGTTCGATCGCAATCTGAAACCAGTTATCCGGCGTACCAAAAGGAATTTCATTCATCTGTTCAAACAACAATTCCGCCTCCGGGCGGGTGAAATATTCCCAACTCTGATAACGGGCGACGGCCGGATCCTGGCGATAACGGGTGAAAGCGCCGAGGTCATCATGATGAAAGTGACGCAGACTGAGTAAAGATGAGGCCAGTAAAGTCATAGAGATTGCTCGTTAATATAAAAGACAATTCATTCGTTATATCAAAGTGTTATTGTTTGTGGAACCGTTTCCGTATCAATAAAAAAGCCGGACGAGGTTTTCCCTGCCCGGTCTGATTTATCACGGACCCCGCTCAGCCCACTGCCGGACTCAGGCGTTCGCCAGCCTGAACGCAGACACCGAGCGGGTCAGATGAAGCACCTGCTCTTCCAGTGAAGCCGCCGCTGCTGCAGATTCCTGCACCAGCGCCGCATTCTGCTGGGTGACGCCGTCAATTTCTGTCACGGCCTGCTCAATCTGACTGATCCCACGGCTTTGCTCATCGGACGCCGTCGAAATATGTTCCATCAGAACGTCGACCTGCGTAACCGATGAAATGATTGCCGAAATAGATTCGCCGGTACGGGAAACCTGATCCGATCCTTCCTTTATATTGGCAACCGATTCAGAAATCAGACTTTCGATTTCTTTTGCCGCTACCGCACTTCTCTGCGCGAGACTGCGCACTTCGCTGGCGACCACCGCAAATCCGCGCCCCTGCTCACCGGCGCGTGCGGCTTCAACCGCGGCATTCAGCGCCAGAATATTGGTCTGGAAAGCGATGCTGTTGATGACGCCCGTAATGTCCTCGATCTTTTTAGAGCTGCTGTTAATGCGCCCCATAGTTCCGATCACATCCTGCGCCACCTTCTCGCCCGCGCGGGCATTTTTTACCGCTTCGCGCGTCAGACCGCTGGCCCGGCTGACGTTTTCGGTATTTTGCTTAACCGTCGCGCCCAGCTCTTCCATGCTGGCGGCAGTTTGTGTCAGCGCCGCGGCCTGTTGTTCGGTACGCGAAGCCAGATCGATATTGCCTGCGGAAATTTCCTGCGACGCGTGCGCGACGGTATGGCTGGTGTCACGTACCTGCCCGATAATTTGGGTCAGGGACTGACGCATATGTTCCATCGACTGCATCAGTTCTTCAATTTCACTGCGGGAACTGTTTTTAAACGGTACCGGCGTATCGAGATAACCTTCTGCAATTTTGCGGCAATGATCGCGCGAGCTCAGCAGCGGAGTCAGAACGAAGCGCTTGAGTAATAACAACACGCCAATAATGATGATCAGGAACAGTAAACCAAACGCAATCGTCAGCCCGATACCAAACTTAAAATTGCCCTGAGCGTCGCTGTTAAGATTTCTGGCGTACTGCTCATGCAGCGCCAGCACTTTATCCAGCACCACTTCGTACTGATGATCAAGCTGAACTACGGCCGGGATCCGCGCTTTAAACTGCGCCTGATCACCCGCTTTCGCCGCATCAATCAACGGTTCGATCCCGTTCTGACGATAGTTCTGATAAGCCGTGCGGTAAGCCTCCGCCAGTGCATTTTCGCCCGGTAATTTTGGTGCATTTATGTAAGCCTGGAATGCGGCGTCCGCTTTTCCCATCACTTCACTGACGCCGTCCAGGGAAGTAGCAGAAGGTTGGCCGACGTTGTTTTCAATTTCCTTCATATATTCCATCACGCGAACACGCGAGGTACGGCTGTGGTTGATCGGGTCAATGATGGAAAGCACCACGCGGATTTCCTTATTCACGTCATCCAGAGACTGGTTGCTCTGCGTCAGCAACCAGACGTTTGAAATCATGCTGGTAAAAAAGAGAGCAAAAAGAACAACTAAAACAAGCAAAGAAGACTTTTTAAGCGACATCGGTACATTCTCAAAATGGGGCTGGAGTCTGTTTATCGGCAATTTGCACCAGATGTTTAACATTCCCATCGCCCTATCTGAAATTTACGGCAGGATGATCGGTGTCTGTAAGGACGTCAGCGGGGTACACGACAGACTAAATCTGACTATTCGGAAGAAAGCGTTTTCCCTATTTTTGAAATGATCTTTCACCCCTGAATTAAGAAATTTGTGTTCAGCCTCTTTTAAACGATCTTTAACAGGAAATTTTCCTGACGATCAGAAATTTGTAAATCAGAGGAAATAAATATTATCACACCGATGAAAAATAAATTCATACGGCATGAATCATTCACCACGCGAATAATTTTATGGAGAATAGAAGAAAAAAATTATATTTGTTCTCTTTTCTTACCCTGTACTAAATAAAAATTCATTGCGAGTTGTTATATATTTTTTGAGGGTGAGCAACCCATTCTTAAGGAATTTCTTACGACCCTCAGCTTATAAATAAATCTACTGAATCCCGAAACCCTTACTGTATGCGGCCTGCGGGGCCATATGAAAAAAAATATTATATATCAATAAAATGATCTGAATTTGTTCACGCAGAAATTAGTAACTATTGGTTACATATTTAATTTCCATTAAAACAAGTAATGTTTCTAAAATGACTCCTACAGGTACTTATCTGAAATTTTCTTTTCAGGTAAATTCAAAAACACACTGCACAAATGTTCCCGTAAATATTTTGTCTCGCTTGTGACCCTGGTTTTAGTTGCACACCGACGTGCATAAAAAGGATGTTTTTTGGCAGGGTTGCCAACCTTTCATTTATTTATGGATTCATTGGCAGCGTTTATCACTCCACAGTAAGGGATAGGCATGTCTAATAGCTTTCAGGAAGAAATACCCAAGGCTCGCGTCAATATTAAACTTGATTTACATACTGGCGGCGCTCAGAAGAAAGTCGAATTACCTTTAAAATTAATGGTCATGGGCGACTACAGCAATGGTAAAGAAATCCGCCCATTGTCAGAGCGTGAAAAAGTTAACATCAACAAAAATAACTTTAACAGTGTTCTGGCCGACTTCAGCCCGTCGCTTAGCCTGACCGTGGAAAACACTCTGGCCGGCGATCGCAGCGAAGAAATCGTCAGTCTTAACTTCAAAGAGATGAAAGATTTCGAGCCTGAACAGGTTGCACGCCAGATCCCACAACTGCGTGCGATGCTCGCTATGCGTAATTTATTACGTGACCTCAAATCCAACTTACTAGACAACGCCACTTTCCGCAAAGAACTCGAAACCATCCTGAAAGATGACAACTTGAGCGATGACCTGCGTGCTGAACTGGCTGCTCTGGCTCCCCAGAATTCTTAACCCTTCCTGAACGGATTAACCCGAGACTATGCTGATGTCTGCTACTGAAAACAGTCAAGAAAGCCGCACAACCGTGCTGGAACATGCCGACGCAGGAAGTGTTTATGCGTCTTTGTTTGAAAAAATCAATCTGACCCCGGTCTCCGCACTGGGAGACGTTAATGCCTTCCAGGACGATCAGGCCCTGTCTGATGTCACTACCGATGAACGTGTCACAGCGGCAGTTCAGGTCCTCCTGGAACGCCTGAAACAGTCCGGCCAGAAAGTTGAGCGTCTGGATAAAACGTTGCTGGATGGCCACATTGCCATGCTCGACGAGCAAATCAGCCGCCAGCTTGACGAAGTCATGCATCACCCTGAATTCCAACGCATGGAATCCGGCTGGCGTGGTCTGAAGTTCCTGGTAGACCGTACTGATTTCCGTCAGAACGTAAAAATTGAATTGCTGGACGTTTCTAAAGACGACCTGCGTCAAGACTTCGAAGATTGTCCTGAGATCATTCAAAGTGGCCTGTATCGTCATACCTACATCCAGGAATATGACACACCGGGCGGCGAACCAATCGGTTCTGTGATCTCCAACTACGAGTTTGACGCCAGCCCGCAAGACGTCGCGCTGCTGCGCAATATCTCTAAAGTGTCTGCCGCAGCACACATGCCGTTTGTCGGTGCTGTCGGCCCTAAATTCTTCCTGAAAGATTCCATGGAAGAAGTGGCCGCCATCAAAGATATCGGCAACTACTTTGACCGTGCTGAATACATCAAATGGAAATCTTTCCGTGACTCCGATGACTCACGCTATATCGGTCTGACCATGCCGCGAGTGCTGGGTCGTCTGCCTTACGGGCCAGACACCGTGCCCGTTCGCAGCTTCAACTACGTTGAAGAAGTGAAAGGCCCGGATCACGAGAAATACCTGTGGACCAACGCCTCTTTCGCATTTGCAGCGAACATGGTGAAAAGCTTCATCAAAAACGGCTGGTGTGTACAGATCCGCGGCCCGCAGGCGGGCGGTGCAGTCACTGATCTGCCAATCCACCTGTATGATCTGGGCACCGGCAATCAGGTGAAAATCCCGTCTGAAGTGATGATCCCGGAAACCCGCGAATTTGAATTCGCCAATCTCGGCTTCATTCCACTGTCTTACTACAAAAATCGTGATTACTCCTGCTTCTTCTCCGCGAACTCCGCGCAGAAACCGGCACTGTATGACACGGCTGATGCTACCGCGAATAGCCGTATCAACGCGCGTCTGCCCTACATCTTCCTGCTGTCACGCATTGCGCATTACCTGAAGCTGATTCAGCGTGAAAACATCGGCACCACCAAAGATCGCCGTTTGCTTGAGCTTGAGCTCAACACCTGGGTGCGCTCGCTGGTGACTGAAATGACCGATCCGGGCGACGACCTGCAGGCTTCTCATCCGCTGCGCGACGCTAAAGTGACCGTAGAAGATATCGAAGATAACCCGGGCTTCTTCCGCGTGAAACTGTACGCCGTACCGCACTTCCAGGTGGAAGGTATGGACGTCAACCTGTCATTGGTTTCTCAAATGCCGAAGGCGAAAGCGTAAAGGGCCGGGGTGGTAATGAAAATTTATCGACCACTGTGGAGTGAGGGGGCATTGCTGTCCCCTCAGCAGTTCCAGCAGCAGGCCCTGTGGGAGGCGCACAATAACCAGTGCATCGCCCACCTGGCTGTAGTCAATCCCTGGGGCGTGGCAAAAGCTGAGTTTGATGACGGCCTGCTGAGCGTACAGCGCTTGCAGGCTCTGCATCTGACGGTACGACTGTCTGACGGCACACTCGCGGATACAGGGAGCAGCGACCTGCTGCCCCCTGCACGTGATTTATCACAGGACATTCCTGCGCAGACTACCGAACTTACCATACTTCTGGCGATGCCTTTATTGCAGGCAAATACCAGTAACGTACAGATGACCGACGTCGCCGGTGACCGCCCGCTGCGTTACCGTCAGGAATGGGTAAACGTACAGGACATGTTTGGTCAGGAAGTAGAGTCTATGGCCGTTGCACGCTATGCCCTTTCGTTACGCTTTGATATCGAGCAAAACGACGAATACCTGACTTGTCCGGTATTACGCATTGTGCGCGACGGGCAAGGTGGCTGGAGAAAAGACAGTGCATTCATTCCGCCGCTGTTGGCCATGTCAGCGCACCCTGAGCTGGTGTTAAGCATGGAGCAAATCCTTACACAGCTTCAGGCAAAACGCCGTCGCCTCATGAGCATGCGCCGCGAAAGCAATCAGCGCATGGCGGATTTTGCGGTGGCTGACGTATCGTTGTTCTGGCTGCTCAATGCCCTCAATACACACGTATCCGTCCTGTCTGAGTTGGTGAAATACCCTGCCCGGCATCCGGAGCTCGTCTGGTTTGAGCTATCCAGGCTGGCGGGAAGCCTGCTGACATTTTCTCTTGAGCATGACATCGAGGCGATCCCAGCCTACGACCATGCGTCACCAGAAACCGTGTTCCCGCCACTGCTTGATTTGATCGGTAAACTGCTGGAAGCCAGCCTGCCTTCACGCGTGATCTCACTTGAGATGCAGCGAGTTAACGGGCAGCAATGGAAAGCACCTCTCAATGATAGCCGGTTGCGTGAAGAGGCTGACTTCTATCTGTCAGTGCGCTCGACCTTGCCAGCGTATCAGCTGATTTCACAGTTCCCCGCGTTGTGCAAAGTGGGGGCGCCAGACGATGTTAATAATATCGTGAATATCGCTCTCAACGGCGTTCCGCTCATTGTTCTAAGCCATGTTCCTGCCGCTATACCGTTGCGGCTTGAAAATCAGTATTTTGCGCTCGATCTGAATCATCCTTCCGCGAAAGCTATGCTGGATTCCGGGGTATGCATGTTCTATGTGCCGGAGTTGCTGGGTGAACTTCAGCTGGAACTGTATGCGGTGCTTCGCTCATGAAAAATGAAATCGATATTGATGAGCTTCTGGCCGATACCTGGCTCGCTGTCGTCCAGTTGCGTAACGGTGTTGTCGCAGAAGAAGGTGATGAGTTGTATGCGCGCTGCCGTGCACAGGTTGAACGGACTCAGGATCAGCTGAAGCTGGCTGGCTATGACGAAGAAAGCATTGAACATATTACGTATGCGCAATGTGCACTGCTCGATGAAACAGCTCTGGGTCGCCAGCAGTCTGGAAATCCACCAGATAACGGGCATCTGGCGTGGCAACGCGCACCGCTGCAGGCCCGTTTCTTTGGTTCATTGCAGGCAGGTAAAGCGCTGTACGAGCGGATACGCACCGTACTGCGTCAACCTGCGCCGGACATTGCGGTTCTGACCTGCTTCCACCGTGTTTTGTTACTGGGTTTTCACGGCCAGTACGGTGCGCAGGCGATCAACCTTCAGCAGCGCGAACAAACGCTGGAAGCACTCACTGAACGTGTGATGCCTTTCAAAGTGGCGCTCCCGGGTACATTGCTGAGCAAAACAGGACGTGTTCGTGGCAACGCATTGCTGCGATCGCCGTGGTCCTGGGTGCTTATCGCTATTGTCGTGGTAGCCGGTGTCTGGTGGGGTGGTCATCTTTGGCTACAACATGCTATCAGCCAGCAATTGCCGGGGCTGCACTGATATGCGTATAGGTTCCCGAAAGTCTGTTTACTGGCTGACTGCGCTGGCAGGTAGTCTCATCCTGGTTTTGTGCTGGGTATTCAGTCCGTTTGGCATGCCTGAGAAACTGATCGCCAGCGTGACTACCTTGGTGCTGGGACTTTTGCTGATGTGGTGGGCAAAGCGTCGTGATGTGTACGTCGACACAAGCACGCGTCTGGACAACCTGCCGGAAGCCTCGTTTTCTCAGCCGGTTGTTCTGGTCTGCGGGGACAAACTGGATGTTTTGTTCGGTGATACCACGGTCCGCGTAACGCCGCTTGCCTGCTATGTCAAAACGGATCCTGCTAAACCGCTCTCCGTTTTCGTTGATGCGGTTTTATCGCAACGCCCGGGCTGGATCCGCCAGATGTCCATGCTCTTAAGCGTGGCGCCTGAAACTCATGCCGATGAAGCTGTGTTTAGGGCAGAGATCAAAAGCTGGCGCCAGCAGTTTCATCGCCTGCAAAAACGTATTGGGTGCCGTATTCCTGTTCTGTTCAGCTGCTGGCTGAACGGGCCCGCATCGCCATGGTTTATCGGTGCGGCCGACGGAAAAATGGTGGTCAGGGAAGAAGAGGCAGGTGCGACATTGCTGGACGAATGGCTGGGTACGGCAGGTACACAGACTCAGTCCGCACGCCAGGCACAGGCAACCGTTCTGGATGCTGCCTGCATATGGCTTCGCACCGTGCTGCTCGACGAAATGCAACGCCCTGAGAGTTTATCTCCACCCGTCCGTCCCGTGGGTATTGGTGTGCGATTTGTGGCCCTATCAGGCATCGCGGATAACATCTGGTCAGCCGCTCTGCAGCGCCGGACTTCGCTCAGTGCCCTGATGCCTTTGCAGGCAGGTCAAGAAGGCGTGCTGCCTTTCCCGGATCCTTTACTCCCGCTGTTGTCCGGCACCACGCGGCATATCCGCGCAGGGCTGGCTCCGGTGCTTAGCATTATCATCTTGATGTGTTTTGCCGTGGCAGCCATCGGTTTTTCCGTAAACAACAATCTGTGGCTCATCACGCGTGTCGGTATGGATCTGAACCGCTATCGGGCCATTTCGATGGATAACTATATTCCGAAAGCTGAGGCTGTAGGCGTACTTAAACAGGATGCGCAGTTACTGGAACGCTATCACCGTCAGGGTGAGCCAATGCGTCTGGGGATCTGGCTCTATCAGGGAGAACGTCTGTGGCTGGCATTACAGCAGGAAATCGATCGCTACGTTCCCCCGCCGCCACCTCCACCGCCCGTTGAGAAAGACACACCGAAAACCGTGCGTCTCGATGCCCTGTCGCTGTTTGACACCGGCAAATCCGACCTCAAACCGGGTTCCCTCAAAATGCTGGTAAACGCGCTGGTCGACATCAAAGCCAAACCGGGCTGGCTGATCGTCGTCGCCGGACACACCGACATTACCGGAGACGCGAAGGCCAATCAGGTTTTATCCCAGAAGCGTGCGGAATCATTGCGCGACTGGATGCTCTCCACCAGTGATGTTTCCCCGACCTGCTTTGCGGTTCAGGGCTACGGCGCAACACGCCCGATTGCAACAAATGACACCCCGGAAGGCCGTGCAGCTAACCGTCGTGTCGAAATCAGTCTGGTGCCGCAGGCAGACGCCTGCAAGGCAACAGCAACCCCCGATTCATCAAATGATTGATGGATGCTTAACCTAGAAATGGAGAACTACCCATGGCAATTCCTGTTTATCTGTGGCTGAAAGACGACGGCGGCGCGGACATTAAAGGCTCCGTAGACGTAAAAGATCGCGAAGGCAGCATCGAAGTGGTTGCGCAGGAACACAACCTGTACATCCCGACCGATAACAACACCGGCAAACTGACGGGTACTCGTATTCACACCCCGTTCCTGTTTACCAAAGAAATCGACTCATCCAGCCCGTATTTGTACAAAGCAGTGACCACCGGTCAGACCCTGAAATCTGCTGAGTTCAAATGGTACCGCATCAACGACGCTGGCCAGGAAGTTGAGTATTTCAACACCAAGCTTGAGAACGTCAAACTGGTGAAAGTCGCGCCAAAAATGCACGACATCAAAGACCCGGCTAAAGAGAAACACAATCATCTCGAAGCGATTGAGCTGCGTTACGAAAAAATCACCTGGACTTACAAAGACGGCAACATCATTCATTCCGATTCGTGGAACGAACGTACCACCGCCTAATTACCCGTCATCTTTCGCGCCGCAGATGCGTTGGCTGCATTCGCTCACCCCGGTCACATAGTTATCTATGCTCCCGGGGCTTTGCGAACTTGCCGCCTTTCTGCAGCACGAAATATTTAGGGTAATACCCTGTGCGGACAGGATTTTCTGTCCGCCGTTTTCCTGAGCGTCTGCGTGTCGGGTGCTGAGTAAAAAAACAATCTGCCTTCCGCCCTGATGCGCTTTAGGTTCCTGATGACAAGGAAACAGCGACGGGCGGTAGCGTACCTAAAATCAAGGAGCAGCCCGCATGGAACACCAGTCAGCCGTTTTACTTCGTCGTTTGAACCCGTATTGCGCGAAAGCGCTGGAAGCTGCCGCGACTCTTTGCCAGACCCGCGCACATGCGGAAATCACGCCTGAACACTGGCTGCTGAAACTGCTCGAGCAAGGCGAAGGTGATATCACCGTGCTGGCCCGCCGTTATGAATGGGACATGGACGCGCTCTGGCAAAGCCTGCTGGCCCATCTCGATGCCCTGCCGCGTTCTGTGCGCACCCGCCCGCAACTGTCCGACGATTTGCAGACGCTGATGAAATCTGCCTGGCTGGCCGCCTCTTTGCAGGACGACAATCAGACTATCCGCAGCGTGAATCTTCTCGAAGCTCTTATTGCCAAACCTAAACTGCTGCGCTGCGAGGGCCTGTGGCCGCTGTTCAGCCTGAGTGAAGAACATCTCCGCCGCCTCAAACCGATGCTGGATGCGGTGTCAGAAGAGCGTTCAGATCTCCAGCAACAAGAAAGCCTGAACATGCCGGTCTCCTCACTGAATGAGCCTTCTGCCACGCCGAAAGCGGATAATCTCTCCAGCCTCGGCCTGAGCGAAGCCCTGCAAGCCGCACTGGATAAGTTCACGCTGGACGTCACCGCAAAAGCGAAAGCCGGGCAAATTGATCCGGTATTTGGCCGCGATAACGAAATCCGCCAGATGGTTGATATCCTCTCCCGCCGCCGTAAAAATAACCCGATCCTCGTGGGCGAACCGGGCGTGGGGAAAACCGCGCTGGTGGAAGGCCTTGCGCTGCGCATCGCGGAAGGTAACGTGCCGGACAGCCTGAAAACGGTCAGCCTGCGCACGCTGGATTTGGGTCTGCTACAGGCCGGTGCGGGCGTTAAAGGCGAGTTCGAACAGCGTCTGAAAAACGTCATCGACGCCGTCCAGCAATCTCCGGCGCCGGTTATCCTGTTCATCGACGAAGCGCACACCATCATCGGGGCAGGTAATCAGGCCGGTGGCGCGGACGCCGCCAACCTCCTCAAACCTGCCCTTGCCCGCGGCGAACTGCGTACCATCGCCGCCACCACCTGGTCTGAGTACAAACAGTATTTTGAACGCGATGCCGCCCTCGAGCGCCGCTTCCAGATTGTCAAAGTCGACGAGCCGGACGACGAGATGGCCAGCCTGATGCTGCGCGGTCTGAAATCCCGCTACGCCGAACACCATGGCGTACACATTACCGATGAAGCGGTAAAAGCCGCCGTCAGCCTGTCGCGCCGCTATATCACTGGCCGTCAGTTGCCGGACAAAGCCGTAGATTTGCTGGACACCGCCAGCGCCCGCGTCCGTATGAGCCTCGATACGTTGCCGGAAGATTTAACCCGTCTGAAAGCGCAAATCACCGCGCTGGAAATGGAAGAGCAGGCACTGCTGGAAGATATTGCGCTGGGCAACAAAACGCACGGCGATCGCCTTGAAAAGATTGAACAGGAGACCGATCGTCTGAGCGAACAGCTCACTGCGCTGGACACGCAGTATCACGCGGAGAAAGCCCTGACGCAGCAACTGCTGGAGACCCGCCAGGACATCAGCCGTCAGCAAGAGATCGCCAGCCTGCAGGATCAGCTCAGCCATTTGCAGGGCAATACGCCGCTGCTGAGCCTGGATGTTGATGTGCGCACCGTCGCCACCGTGATTGCCGACTGGACCGGCGTGCCGCTGTCCAGCCTGTTAAAAGACGAACAGACAGATTTGCTGCAACTTGAAAATCACTTGGGGCAGCGCGTCGTCGGACAGGATCACGCGCTCGTGGATATGGCGCAGCGCCTGCGCGCCGCCAAAACTGGCCTGACGTCAGAGAACGGTCCGCTGGGCGTATTTCTGCTGGTCGGGCCGAGCGGCGTGGGTAAAACCGAGACCGCGCTGTCACTCGCCGACTGTCTGTTCGGCGGCGAGAAATCCCTGATTACTATTAACCTCAGCGAATATCAGGAAGCGCACACCGTTTCCCAGCTGAAAGGTTCTCCTCCGGGCTACGTTGGTTATGGCCAGGGCGGCATTCTGACCGAAGCCGTGCGCAAACGTCCGTACAGCGTTGTTCTGCTCGATGAAGTCGAGAAAGCGCACACGGATGTCATCAACCTGTTCTATCAGGTCTTCGACCGCGGCTTTATGCGCGATGGCGAAGGGCGAGAGATCGACTTCCGTAATACCGTCATCCTGATGACCGCCAACCTTGGCAGCGACCACATCATGCAACTGCTGGAGGAACAACCGGAATCGACAGACAGCGATTTGCAGGAAATGCTGCGCCCTATCCTGCGCGACCACTTCCAGCCCGCGCTGCTGGCACGTTTTCAGACCCTGATTTATCGTCCGCTGGCCGCCAACGCGCTGCGCACCATCGTTGAGATGAAACTGGCGCAGGTCGCCAAACGCCTGAACAAACATTACGGCCTGCAAACCACCATCGAAGAAAGCCTCTACGACACGCTGGTCGCCGCCTGCCTGCTGCCGGACACCGGCGCGCGTAACATCGACAGCCTGCTCAACCAGCAGATCTTGCCGGTGCTGAGCCAGCAACTGCTGAGCCGCATGAGTGAGCAACAACGCACCACTTCACTGGCGCTGGGCTGGGATGAAAAGGAAGGGATTACGCTGGAATTTGATGCTGAAAAAGGAAATAACGCATGAGTGCATCCGAAGTCCTAAACCTGCTGCAAAACCAGTCACGTTACCGGGTAGATGTGCACGGCTGTGCGGCATTTCTCGACGTACTGCGCTTCGAAGGCGAGGAATGCCTGAGTGAGCCGTTTGAATACATTATCCATGCGACCTGCACGGACGCTGACCTGACCGCCGAACAGATGGTGTTGAAACTGGCCACGTTTACGATGCAGACGCCCGTGTTTGGCATCGCCGGCACCGCTATACCCGTTCGCGTCGTGCACGGTGTGATCCAGCATTTTTCCCGCATTTCTACCTCAGCGGATGAAACGGTTTACCGGATTGTTCTGGTGCCTCGCGTGGCGCTGCTTCGTCATAGTGAAAAGTGCGCCCTTTACCTCAATCAGTCCGTTCAGGAAGTCGTCGAGAAAGTTCTGCGCGATCACGGACTGGAAGGCGCGGATTTCGAGTTCCAGCTTTCGCAATCTTACCCGGCCCGCGAACTGATCACCCAGTGGCGCGAGACGGACTTAGCCTTCATACAGCGCTTACTGGCAGAGGTCGGGATTTACTGGCGATTTGAAATGGACACGCGTTTTGAGCATGACGTCATTATCTTTGCGGACAGCCAGCAGCAATACAAATTCGGCATAAGTCTGCCTTTACGTAATCAGGCGGGCATGAGCGACAGCGGTGCAGAAAGTGTCTGGGCGCTGACCACCCGTCATCAGGTAGTTACACAGCAGGTCACCACCCGCGATTATAACTACCGTGATGCGCTTAGCCCGATGGACAGCACGGCCAACGCCGCTGGTGGCGATGACACCACAGAAGGTGAAGCCTACCATTACGCCGAACCGTTTCTGGAGTCCGGCGCAGAAGACGCCGTGGAAACCGGTGCGTTTTATGCACGCCTGCGCCATGAGCGACTGCTTAATACCCAAAAAGCTGTCACCGGACGCAGCAGCAGCCCACAGCTGGCACCGGGTCAGGTGCTGGAAGTGGACGGCACCCTGCCTTCTGTACTCAGCCCAGGCATCTTGCTGACCGGCATCCAAACCAGCGGTTCACGCAAGAATGCCTTCACGGCTCACCTGACCGGCCAGCCTTACAGCGAAACTGTTTGTTTCCGCCCTGTTCTTCCCGCACGTCCGGCGATTGCAGGCACCTTACCGGCGCGGGTTGAGAGCACCACAAAAGGCGACACCTATTCCTGGCTGGACAGTCAGGGCCGCTATCGCGTGAAGCTTGATTTTGACCGTGACGAACAGGAACAGGGTTACGCCTATCTCTGGCTGCGCATGGCGAAACCTTACGCCGGGGACACGTATGGCTGGCATGCCCCCTTGCTGGACGGCACCGAAGTAGCCATTGCATTTGACAGCGGCGACTGTGACCGCCCGTACATCGCTTACGCCCTGCATGATTCGGCGCACGGCGATCACGTCACTGATGATAACCATACCCGCAACGTCCTGCGCACTCCGTCTTTCAACAAACTGAGAATGGAGGATAAACGTCAGGAAGAGCACGTTAAACTCGCGACTGAATTCGGTAAGACGCAGCTGAACATGGGTCACCTGGTTGATGCCGGACGTGAAAAGCGCGGTGCCGGGTTTGAAATCCGGACGGATGAACACGGCGTCATGCGGGCCGGCAAAGGTATTTTTATCAGCGCCGAAGAACAGCTCAAGGCACAAGGTGAGGTGCTGGAGATGGCACCCGCACTTGGCCAAATCAAGCAGGCCAACAACGAGATGCAGGCGTTGAGCGATGCCGCGACTCAGGCCACCGCGCTGGCATCAGATATCCAGAAACAGCTGAGCTTTGTTCAGGATCGCCTGACAAAACTGCAATCCGCTGCGGTTCTGGTCAGCGCGCCAATGGGCGTGGCACTCACCAGCGGCGAGCATTTGCAGCTTGCGGCAAAACAAAATCTGATGATGAACGCCGGTAACAACGCCGATATCGGCGTGATGAAAAATCTGTTTATCGGTGCCGGTGAAGCGCTGAGTATGTTTGTGCACAAGCAGGACGCAAAACTGATCGCCAATCAGGGAAAGGTCAATATTGACGCGCAAAATAACACGATGGCCCTGACCGCCAGACAAACCCTGACCATTACCAGTTCGGAAGATGAAATCGTCATCACCACGCCGAAAAAACTGACACTCAACGGCGGCGGTTCCTACCTGACGCTGGATGCCAGCAAAATCGAGCACGGCTCGTCAGGAGATATGACCATCAAATGCACGAACTATTTAGTGCCGATGACAGGGGCGTCTAAACCAAGTGATACACCAAAATTCACGACGGCGACGCTGGATATTTCAGAAAAAAATTCTGGAAAAGATTTTTCTGCATAAATATTTAATTACATTCGGATGCTAAAACTCTAATCGACTTCGCGAGGCTTAAATGAAGGTCAATATTATTTATAAATTTCTCGCATCATTGATTTTAAGTTTTTTATAGTCAGTGTTGTTTATGCCGGAAACGATACTTCTGAAAATCCGGTAGATAAAACTCAGCAGTTCTACACGAAATACATTCAACTTTATTTCAAAATTACTCCTCCCGATGCTCCTGAACTGAAAAAACTAATGAAGGACAATGTGTCGCCATCATTTTTAGAAAAAATTAAAAAAGCCCAAATTTGTGCAGATGGAAAGGATCCGGTTTGCCGCATCGAAGAAGTGAGTCCAGAGGATGGCTACGTATATATTATACGAGCCCAGGATGCATACGATGATTGGGTGCATGTTAATGTTGATCCGATATCGCTGAGTGACCGAAAAGCAGTTGTTAAAGTATCACTGGGTGGGGTTCAGGAGAAAGCCCATATACTTTCAGTGAGCCTTATTAATATTAATGACCATTGGAAAATAAATTCTGCTTCGGATCTCAGCCCCGCTAAATATCGCTTTAAATAATTACGCAGTGAACAACCTTAGATATAAGTAAATTACCATGCAAATAATAAAAGACTTCAAGTTTCGTCCATTTTATATAGGTTAAAAAATGCTTAATAAATTAATATGCTGTGGGTTGTTTGCTTTTACAACTAGTGTGGCTTCGTCGCCAAACCAGTCACAATCTCCAGAAGAAGCGGCTATCTCTTTTTATCATGATTACTTAACTTCCTCTCAACTCAATGTGACAGAAAGTTTAAAACAATCCGATATAGCGATTGCAAAATATACTACTCGTCATCTGCAAAAAGAAATTAACATGGATAATTCCGGTTCAGACTACTTCACTCACGCTCAGGAATTTTGCCCTGAGTGGGCAACCAATATTGCGGTGTCAAATACAAAAACCAAAAGCGACACTTCCCATATAATATTGACCCTGGGTTTTGAAAAAAGCTTTTCTTCGTATGATGTAGGCTTGATAAAAGAGCAAAGAATCTGGAAATTAAATTCTGTTAAATTCATTAGCAGGCGGTCTGGTTATTGTAATTAATGTTACATCGGGATGAACATGTTCAATATTCCTAAAGCGATTGAAGTATTACATACTAATGCGTCCATAATCTCAGCTAATAATTTATCAAGATTTAAACAAGGACTTGATCAAAAACTAAAGTATGGTAAATCACAATGCGCACATTATGTAAAAATAGCGATATCATCCGCTGAAGGTGGAGCATTACCCTTAAAGAATTCTGGTATAAATTCTGCAAAAGATTATGGTCCTTGCCTAATTGAAAATGGCTTCCACGCTGTCGATGGAGCAATGTCAGCTCATATTGCTGGAGTTTACTCAATCACAGGGCAGCAGGCCGGAGATGTCGTTGTTGTCCAAAGTGCGCCGAATCATCCGGACGGCCATATGGCAATGTTTGATGGTACGCAATGGGTGTCCGACTTTGTTCAGCCGAAAGGATTCTATCCAGCTGCAATTTATCGCACAAATAGCATAAGTTTTGTCTTGTATCGTTACGGTGATGCCCAGGATGCCCCACCTCCCGCAGAAAACAAGACCGACAATAAAGATCTTCATATCTGTTACCCCATCACCAAAAATGCCAAGGGCGACGAGTTTGGCAACAGTGAAGAGATACTGTCTCATATAGAAAAGGAACCCGCGGGGTTATATCTGGTTGGCCGGAATGGGATGTGGCACGGCGGTATTCATATCAGTTCTGTCACTACGCCATGGTGTGCTCTGAGCGGAAACGGAGCCTCGGAATCTACTGACTTCCCAACGCCCTATAAAGGAGGACAATCCCTGCGATGCATGGCAGATGGCGAAGTCGTCGCTTACCGTATTTGTAAGGATTATCTTCACGCGCCGTGGCCCTCCGGTGAACTCAGCTATTCAGGCTCTTTCGTGCTGATACGCCATTATCTCCAGCCGGGTGAAGACAAGAAAAGTAGTCTGACATTTTACACGCTGTACATGCACCTTGCCCCATGGTCGGCTTATCAGGGCAAAAAAGGAGAAACAAGCTGGAAAATCAACGAAAAAAACGGCTTATCCGCCTATGAAGATGCGGACCGTACAGTACGTAAAGGCACATTACCAAAGGGTACTAAAGTTCGTTGGGATGAGAATGATGAGGGTTACAAAACTCAAACGGATAAGGGCCGCATTTATGGCAATGTCACTCTTGACCAGGATGTGATTGTCAAAGCTCATGGACAAACACCCGAAAAAAAACTGTTCAGTAAAGGCGAATTGGTATGGGTTCTGGCGGACAGAGATAATTTAAAAACAACGGAATCTGTCGTTATCCCACCAGCATGGTGGGCGCATTTCCTGCCACCATCAAAGGAAACGCTTGAATACGACAAGGTTGTCTGTCCGAATCCATTACGTATTAATGCCAAAGATCCTGTAGGACATTTGGGTTATTATCAAAACCCGGTCAGCATGGGCTATATCCCCCGCTATCAGGCACATATTGAATGTTTGAGTGTGGACGAAAACTTACCGACATTCCTGACCAACCCGGATAAAGTCGAGCGGGATAAACCTTTGTACCTGAAATATTCACCGGGATTGCTTCGTTATAATAAAGATCTCTCTACCGGTAAATTTGTTAAAGAAACACAGGTAACCCGCTCAACTGGCATTGCCACATTATCGAAGATTAAACCGGCTAGTGGGCCTGTTGATGGCACCAATCCGGCCGAAACGTATTATCAAATCTATCCGGAAACGGCGTGGCTGGCAAAAAGCAGTGTGAAGTTGTTATCGCGATATGACCTGGGCGATCTGGGCTTTACGTTGACCGATGATTCGCCTCAAAGCTTTGATAAACTTGAAGGTAAAATTCCGCCAGAAAGTCTGATAAAAAAAATACTGGATATATTGCATCACGATTCACAGCAGGATATGCGTATTGACTATGCGTTGATGCAAACAAACTACAAACGTCTGATTGATATGCTGAGCGCTAAACCTGAAAGCTATTCTCCGGAAGAATACCGCCAGGCGATACACAATCCACACATGCGTGATTCGCTCTTTAGAATCATCGCAAAACACCCCAGTGAATGGTATTTCAAGCCGGCAGATTCCTTGTGGCAAACCTTCCTTAAGAATCTGGCAAAAGATCAGCCTGAATGGAAAGCCTACAATGAGACAGCGATTAAAAAACTGGGCTGGATACAGGATTTGGACAAAAGCAAAGTGGCTTTGGGACCGTCGTTGTGGCATATGCATCCGATAGTGTTTTTGAATATGATGAGTTCGAAGGGACGTTTTTCATATAAATACTCAAACTATAACATCACTCTCGATGATGCTTTAGATACTCAATTGAAGCTCGGTAACAATGGTGGGCCTACCATGCAAAAAGGCGGAGGGTTCCCTCGGATAAGCAAGGAAGAAATCCGTCCTTACTTTGATCCTGAGATACATCTGGAAGAACCTGATATTTTCCAATATCTTGATATCTCTATGCCAGTAAGTGTTACTGAGGAACAAATGAGAGCCTATCTTTCAAACAAAAATATCTTATCCGGACATGAGGCAACATTTTTAAATGCGGCTCAAAAATACGGTGTGAATGCTATTTATCTAGCTGTTCATGCATCGCTTGAAACAGGAAATGGGAAAAGCCCACTCGGTACAGGTATTATAGTAGATGGTGTAAAAGTATATAATATGTATGGAATTGGCGCGTTAGACGGAAAAGCAGTTGTTACTGGTTCGAATATGGCTAAGAAGATGGGTTGGACTACGCCAGAAAAAGCAATAGATGGAGGTGCATCATGGATAGCAAGTCATTATATACTTGCGAAACAAAATACATTGTACAAAATGAGATGGAATCCTGAGAATCCTGGCACACATCAATATGCCACAGCAGCTAATTGGGCCTTAGCTCAAAGTAAATCACTTAAGCGCGAGTGTGATCTATTCCCTGAAGTTACTTTACCTTTGGATATCCCGGTATATAAAAAATGAAAATTAAATTCTCATTTAGAAAGAACGCCATATCTATATTATATTTGGTTACTATATTCACAATCAATAGTGCTCTGGCTGAGAGTGATTCATGTCAGAAACTACAAAATACTGCCAAAGTGACTACGATAAACGGCCAAACAGATATACCGAGGGATACTTACGTATTTGCAAATAAAAATAGAGTGATGTTCTATAACGCACCAAATGAACTGTGTAAAATTAATGACATTTTTGTTGTGAATGGTGATTTGCTATATGCATATAAAAAATTCCTCACATATACTTATGTAAGCTATCCAACAATTAAAGGACAATATGTTTTTGGTTGGGTAAACAGCGATGACATAGATGCTTTCTCCCCTGAAAAAGCAGTAAGAAATAAAAAACGACTATTCATTACAGATTTTATTGTAATGAACGATAGCAATTGGTTCGGATTGGGAAGTAACTATGAAATTTTGGGCGTCAAAGAAAACGAAATATCATCAAGTTTCATAGGTGATTTTCCAAATAACGTTGGTGGTCTGGATAAGTTTTACGCACATGAATACACGAACTTTTCAATCATAGAATCTAACGTTGGTTATGATAAAAGACTGTGGACCATGGATGATAGTAATATAATTTCCTCCATCACCTTAAAAACGCCAAATTATAAAACCATTCGCAATATAAAAGTTGGTGATTCTGCCAATGACATCCGCAGTGCATACAATTTACTACCAGATAAAGAAAACAGCAACAAAATTGGATATTTATTTTCCGAGATGTCTTTAGTTTTTAATTTAAACAAAGAAAAAATAACCTCAATCGAAATGTCCTTCATTACAGATAATTAAAAATCCTGAAAATATAAAATCACTTTATTAAATATAATTAGTGAGCTTATGGGGTCCATAAACTAATCAGTGATCCACCGCACTGGTCAGACGATGGTCGTTAGAATTAATGAGGTAAGCATGTTCAGAATACTAGCGGTTAGTGCATTATTTTTTACATCAATTATATGCTTTGCTAAAGACCCAGTTGTCAAAATTAACACAGGCATTGTGGTTCCATCCAGTGATTATGGTTATTTTTTATACACACCAAGAAAAATCATGGATACAGATATTATATTTATGGAATATAATTTTAATGGTAAATTAAAGTGTTGCGTGAAAATAAATGGCAATGAGTTAGCATGGCGGGAGAAAACAACAGCAGTAAGTGATGAATCTGGAGGGCAAGATGTTAATCTTTATATTCCCATCAAAAATAATAAGATAAAAGAAACAGTTCCAAAGATATCCATTATTTTTTCAGAGCATGATTCTAAGTCATTTTCACCTGTAATCAGTAGGAGTGAAAATAACGTAACAGTTTTAGTGAAAGGCATGAACTATTATTTTTCCATGTGTAATAGCCAAGAAGGTGTGCATATCTACTCTGTAGGAAATAAAGTTGATGGGCATTTATATTATCCCCTTGGGTACGAAGTCAAACCAACGTGCCCTAAAGCTATTTATGATTACTAGTTGATCAAGAGGTTAAAAATGTTGAGCTTGAAATTCTTCCGTTTTCTTATTATTTCTGTTGTTTTATCTTCAACACAACTAATGGCTTCTACTGAAAAACCAGTAAAAGGACGCTTTGTTATTACACAAAAAGGTGAAACACTGAACGATGGATCCAGAGAGTCGATCACTTGGTTATTCAATATCGATGGGAATGGGGGTGGAGCATTAAAAAACTCTTCTTGGCATGCTTTTTTTACTTGTGATGGTGTTTATAAAATCACTCAGGATTCAGGACAGCTAGAATTCATGTGGGATAGAAATGCAAATCCGAAAAAGGTATGTTATACCCCTTCGCCACAATTTATAATGAAAAAAGAAAATGGACACTGGCTTATTAAAAGTAAATTATTCCCATGGGGAGATGGCGGTTGGGAGCAAATAGAGAAAATTACGGAAAATTAAGAAAAATTAAAATTGCGCCCCCAATAGTTAGCGTTTTTTTTTAAAAAAATGACGATGGGATAAGGTTTTCTTAACATAATCGGATAGTGCTATTATTTTATGTGAATAGCTATAAGATCAATTTGATATAAAAATTGGTGATTCTGTCAATGACATCGGAAGTATAGGCACTTTAATGCCGACAAAATAACACAACAGCAATTTTTCACCATTAATTCAATAACTTTATTGGTAACTAAAATGAAAAAAATACTTACTCCTAATGGACGTATCATAAAAAAGCAATACCTCCTGGCATTTTTATTAGGCGGACTTCCATTGCATACAGTTGTAGCAGCTGGTTTTGATTGTACTAATTCTAGCTTGAATGAAACTGAAAAAAAGATTTGCGATACTTCTTACCTCAGTAGGACTGATAGTCTAATTAATGAAATGTATTCAGCTAAATCCGCGAGTAGTATCAGCCAAGGTACATTAAAACGAGATCAAGTGAAATGGTTGCGTGAAAGAAATCTTTGTGGTGGTGATGCGAACTGTATAGAACTATCATACAGAAATAGAAAGCAACAACTGGATTCTACATTGGGCTTCCTTTCTGTCGAACAAATATTTAAGAATGAAATAGATCCTCCATTAGACGAGAATATCGTTAATAAAAATGGTTTTGTTATTAAGGATAATCCTTGGAAAGTAAGGAAGTTGTTTTCAAGAAGTGAAGTTTCTCATGAATTAAACCTATCAAGCGGTAGTGACGATCCTCGCGCCTGGCAGATTATGACATATAAAGTGGTTAACGGTGATCTTGTTTTGTTTTTTGCTGTAACGACACAAAACAGTATTAAAATCATTATGTATCGAAATGATAAAGCAAGTGTTTTCACTACACATGATTATAATAGAGGATTAAAAAATGCAAAAGACATATCATTGATAAGTCAAGACCCAACTTCATTCACTTATTCCATGGCTCCAGGTGTGGATTATTTAGATGATAGTACAGAATTCTTTAAAGTTAATATAATAAATGGTTTTATATCGCAACCTATAAAAACAGAAGTTTTGGATGAAGCATCCCGGACAGAAGCCAAATGGGTAGGTCATTGCGGGAGGCATAGTTGTATCGGTAATAGCGTATCGCCGGATAAAAAATGGCGCATCGCAACGCCTTATCTATCTTACGAAAATTCTGATGAAGGAATTTATTTTTTTCCAGAGAATAACCCAGACCTTGGTGTTAATGTTTTCATGCCCCAAACAGACAATAACGACCGTGAATATGGATACAATAGAAATTTTACCTGGGGTGAGGAAAATACATTTTATTTTGATAATGATGGCGGCCTTGCATGCATATGGAAAAGTAACATTGAGAAAAAAATAACTGAGCGTATTTTGCCTGTTGAAGGGCTTATAAAACCCTTCTATGTCAATTACAGCAGCCACCCCTATGTTATTTCAAGCCATGAAAATTACTCATCTATTGATAATGAATCAAATCGACTAGATGGTTATTTTATAGCTAAAAATTAAACTAATTAGTATGTTCGTTATATTTTTATTAAGAACCTTAATATTTCCTGATTCCTTTTGAGTTCAAGCAAACGTATAAATATGGTGAAAAAACCCACAATCTAAATGTGACTTCAACACGGCTGATACCATGCTCCTCCACAATAATTTCACCCCGCTCTGTAAAAGGATTTGCCCATGTTTCCTGTTGTTCGCGTTGGCGATAAAACCACTCATGGTGGAATGGTTTTGGCTGGTTCCGGCACGATGACGTTTGCGAATATTCCCGTTGCCCGTAAAGGCGATAAGGTGTCATGCCCGATACCCGGCCATGGGCCGACAACTATTATTGAAGGCAATCCTAATTATCTCGACAACGGTATTCCTGTGGCCTTTCACGGCCATAAATGCGCCTGCGGATGTACGCTGATAAGTTCTCTTCCTGCGGCGCAGGTAGGATAAAAATGCCCGTCAATCTCGATATTATTCCCGCTATTGCCCCCAAAGTGGTCCGGCCCCGCGTTCGTCGCTGGCTTATTTTCTGGGCGTTTCTTCTGCTGACGGGCGCGGTCGCCACGCTCTGGTTCTGGAAAAACGAACACACCGGCATGGCGTTCTGGTTCACTGCCGCCGTCGTTCCTACCGCCGTATGGGGCGTCCTCTTCAGCCTGCGGCGCATCAGCTATAAATGTGACCAGATCTGGGCGGCGTCGTGGAATGAGGAACGTAATCAGCTTCTTGAAGATGAAACGTTGCGGGGTCAGCGCCACCTCTGGCTACACGGGTGCGCATCGTTAACCACGCTGGGGAAAAATACCGGCGCGCTGGTCAGCGCCGTGTTGAAAAACACCCCGCTGATGTCTTCCTCTGTTCCACGAACCGGGGGCGCTACCGTTCGGCATACGCGCCTGGGAAATGAGCACAGTACGGTGCCCGAGCTATTGCTGGAATGCCGTTCGGTTCTTAGCGTGCGGATGAACAGCCTGCTCGACGCCCTTCCCGCTGAAATGCCGTGTTACGTCCTGCTCGATATCCATGTCGACAGCAACCCTGCGGTAAACGCGGCTGCGGCACAGGAGTTTCGTGGCGTGTTTTCCCGTCCGCTGCGGCAGATAAATGGCAGCGGGCTTGCTGCTTTAGACAGCTGGACAGACATGACCTGGGGCATTCCGTCGGCTCTGCTGATAGTGAGTACCCAGATCAATGCTTCACCCACCAATAACAGTGGCGAAGCTGCCGCTGCCATGTTGCTGACCAACTGCCCGTCGCCAGCCGATCCGCAGGCGGTACATATTCACCGGCCGGAACGCGGCAGCGCTGGCATGCTCAGCAAAACGATGTCCCGCGCGCTGTTGTGGGCGAAAGCAGCTCCGGCATCTGTCACACAGGCCTGGCTTACCGGCGGGAACCTGCTGACAGACAGCGGGTGGAGTACCGCCTGTGAAACCAACGCGCTTGCGCTGAATATTCAAAAGCAATGCGGCTTCATCGATAACATCACAGGGTTTACTGGCGTTGCTGCGCCATGGCTCGCCTACATCACGGCGGCCACACAGTGCCGCGAAGATGGCATCACACAGGCTGTTGCGGTGCAAACCGCCACGGACGAAATTTGGGTTGGATGCGTTTCTGCACCGGCCTCAGACGTTAAGGACATTCAGGACTCATCACTGTGACAATCAGATCCCTGCTGGGCAGTACTTTCTTGCTGTTGATTTTTATCGTCCTCATTGTGGCAGGTGCCCTCACCTTCTATCCGCAATGGGTGGCCTCCACGTTCGGCATCGGTCCGCTGTCGCCTTCCGGCATCTGGACACTTTGCCTGAGCCTCGTCGCCGGACTGGGCGCACTGTTCTGGCTGGTCGAACGTCTTTTCGACCGCGTCGGCAAAGCCGGTGTTCGCGTGCAATGGCATAAACAAAAAAATCAGCAGGCAGGGGCTGGCACCGCTTCTGATGTCGCCACTGCGCCCTCTTCGCCTTTCCCCGGGCTGGATGAACAACTTCGGTTTCGCTACGGCCGGTTCTGGCACAGAAAAGTGCGGATCCTCTGGGTGACGGGCGACACGGGGCTGGTCGAGCAGGTTGCACCCGGCCTGACCGGGCAGCACTGGCAGGAAGGTGACGGTACCGTGCTGCTGTGGGGCGGTTTACCTGACGTTCCCGCGGACGCTGAACGGGTGCAGGCCGTCCGTCAGTTACGTTCACGCCGCCCGCTGGACGGTATTGTCCATGTCCTTGACGGTGAAAACTTACCGGGCACAGCATCGCTGGATGAAATCCTGCGCCAGCGCCAAAAAAGAGACGCGCTGCTCGGCTGGCAGGCACCGGTTTACTTCTGGGTGCTCGGCAGCAGCGAATGGTCGCAGGCGGGTCGCGAGACCGGAACCGTCGGTTGCCTGACGCCGGGAAAGGTAACAGCAGATGCCGTACTCAGCGCACTCGATGCATTAATCCCTGATTTACGTCAGCAGGGAATGGCGCAACTGGCAGTGGATACCCGTTACGACTTCCTATTGCGTCTCACCGATAAACTGCGCAAAGAATGGCGTGCGGGGCTAAAAAGATTGCTGACCGCCGTTACGCAGGGCCCTTCTGCACTGATGCTGCGTGGCCTGATGTTCAGCCTGCCAGTCACAACAGAAGCAGGAACGGCGCATAACTGGGTACCGGTGCCGGTGTGGCAAGGTGTTTTGGAGGATTGTCGTCGCACAACCGGCAAACGCGTGGGCTGGCCATGGGAAAGGATCCTGCAAATTTCGCTTCTTTCTCTGATTGCCCTTTGGGGTGCAGGCACCCTGCTCTCTTTATGCATTAATCAGCAGCAGATCGCCGGGTCTCAGGAAAAAGCTGCGATGGCGGCAGATACGCAGCAACCTCTGGCGGACCGTCTGACGCATCAGCTGGCACTGCAACAGGAAATTGCAAAATTACAGTTCCGTGAGACGTCGGGTTCGCCGTGGTATACGCGCTTTGGTCTCAATCAAAATGCCACACAGCTGGCAGCACTTTGGCCGTTGTACCAGCGAAACAGCGAGATGTTAGTGCGCGATCCCGCACAGGCTAAACTCAGTCAGAGACTGACGGAGTTTGTCCAGCTGCCGCCGGGCAGCCCGCAGCGCGACGCTTTAACGCAACAGACATACGCAGAGCTTAAAGCCTACCTGATGATGTCCCGCCCTGATAAGGCAGACGCCACTTTCCTGAGTCAGACATTAATGACAGCCTGGCCGCAGCGCGAAGGGGTTCCGAACGGTCAGTGGCAAAATGTCGGGCCAAAACTCACCGCCTTCTGGGTACAGAATCTGCCAGCACATCCGGAGTGGAAAACCACGCAGAACAAAACGCTGGTGACTTCAGTACGGCAAATTCTGCTCAAGCAGATTGGCCAGCGCAATGCCGAAGCCGCCCTGTATCAGGACATGCTGAAGAAAGTCGCCAATAATTATCCGGATATGACGCTGACCGAAATGGTCGGCGATACCGATGCTTCATCGTTGTTTGATACCGAAGAAATTGTACCGGGAATGTTCACCCGTCAGGCGTGGGAAGAACAGGTTCAGGATGCGATTGATCAGGTGGTCGCGACCCGTCGCAATGAAATTGACTGGGTGCTCACCAGCAAATCCCAGCCTGCCGCTGACGACATATCACCCGAAGCGCTGAAAGAACGTCTTACCGAGCGTTATTTCACTGATTTTGGCAATGCGTGGCTGAACATGATCAACAGCCTGCACTGGCAGGAGCCCGGCTCGTTGTCTGAAGCGATTTCTCAACTTACGCTGATGTCTGACGTCCGTCGCTCACCGATGGTCGCGCTGATGAATACCCTCGCCTGGCAGGGGAAAACGGGGCAAAAAGGTGAAGCCCTGGCCGATACACTGGTTAATTCAGCCAAAAAACTGGTAGGCAAAAAACAGCAACCGGTGATCGAACAGGCGGGTGGCCCGCAAGGTCCGCTGGATGCCTCGTTCGGCCCGCTGCTGGCGATCATGGATGGGAAAAACGGCGGCGCTGGCAACAGCAACCTCAGCTTCCAGGCCTACTTAACCCGTGTGACGCAGGTTCGTCTGAAACTTCAACAGGTCACCACGGCACCGGATCCGCAGGCAATGACGCAGATGCTGGCGCAGACCGTGTTTCAGGGCAAAGCCGTCGATCTCACCGATACCCGTGATTACGGAAGTCTGGTTGCCGCCAGCCTCGGACAGGAATGGAACGGATTTGGTAAGGCGATGTTCGTACAACCGCTGGAACTGGCCTGGCGTCAGGTGCTGCAACCTGCGGCCGGTAGTCTGAATGCACAGTGGCAAAGTACCGTTGTAGACCAGTGGGATATCTCATTCGCCGGGCGCTATCCGTTTGCCACGACAGGCAGCGACGCGTCCTTACCGGTCGTTGCACAATATCTTCGTGCGGATTCCGGACGCATCTCGCAATTTCTGAAAACACAGATGAGCGGGATTTTACATCAGGAAGGTAACCGCTGGGTTCCGGACGCCATCACCAGTCAGGGCCTGACCTTTAACCCGGCATTCCTGGATGCTATCAACCAGTTAGGGCAATTGTCAGACATCATCTTTGCCCAGGGTGATGCGGGCTTACGCTTTGAACTGATGGCGCGACCATCGAAAGACGTGGTGCGCACCCAGCTCACCATAGACGGGCAGGATCTGGATTACTTCAACCAGATGGAAAGCTGGCAAAGCTTTACCTGGCCTGGCAAATCCTATTATCCGGGTACCCATCTCAGCTGGCGCAGCATCAGCTCCGGTATGCAACTGTTCGCAGACCAGACAGGTAACTGGGGGCTGATCCGCTTACTGGAAAAAGCACAGGTCACACAGCTCGACAGCAGCCGCTATCAGCTGGTCTGGAAAACGCCTGACGGGCTTCCGCTCAAATATATTCTGCGCACTGAACTGGGCAACGGCCCGCTGGCACTGCTGGCGTTACGCAATTTCTCATTGCCGAAGAAAGTCTTTTTAGATGACGTACCGGTCTCAGCGGCCCTTGCGGCTGACCCCGGCGCAGCCAATACCCACGATATGTCAGACAGTGAAGACATCCCCGCCGGAACCCCCTCCGGCTCTGGTGAATAAAGACTTCGTTTTTGCACCCGCGGCTGAACGCGTGTGCAATCCTGCCACTGCTTTCGATTGACAACACCACTGAATTTTTCAGTCAGGAATCTGTATATGGATGATTTGACCCTGCGTTATTACGAAGCAGAGATGCGCTACCTGCGCGAGGCCGGACGTGAATTTGCTCACGCCCACCCTGACCGCGCCGCCATGCTTAATCTGGACAAGTCCGGCGCACGTGACCCTTACGTAGAACGCCTGTTCGAAGGCTTTGCGTTTCTGATGGGCCGTTTGCGGGAAAAGCTGGATGATGACTTGCCGGAGCTGACTGAAGGGCTGGTCAGCCTGCTTTGGCCGCACTATATGCGCACCATTCCTTCGCTGGCGATCGTTGAGCTCAAGCCCGATTACCAGCAACTTAAACAGGCCGAGTCCATTCCTCAGGGCTTCTCCGTGCTGTCCCAACCTGTCGGCCCGAAGCACACCTGTTGCCAGTATCAGGTCACCCGGGACATGCCGTTGCAGCCACTCAATTTGTCACACGCGAAGCTGCATACCGAAACGGACGGGCGCTCAACGATACGCCTGCGTTTTGACTGCGGCCCGCTGGCGGACTGGCGCAAAGTTGATTTAAGCCGCGTGTCTGTGTATCTCGACGCAGATGGTCCGGTGAGCAGTGCGCTGCATCTGGCTCTCACGCGCAACGTGCAGGCCATGTACGTTCGCCAGCCAGAGTTGGGGCAAGACAGACGCGCCATCGATGGCTGGTTCAAACCGATGGGCTTTGAAGAAAATGAGCAGCTATGGCCAAAAGGCACCTCGGCCTTCAGCGGTTATCAGCTGCTGCTGGAATACTTTACCTTCCGGCCTAAATTCATGTTTGTTGAGCTCAACGGCCTGCAAAATGTTCACCTCGCACCGGGCACGACCTGGTTTGAACTCGATATCGTCCTGAGCGAATTGTGGCCGTACGACCTGCCGTTTGATACCGACACGTTCCGGCTGCACTGTGTACCGGTGATTAACCTGTTTTCACTGGAAGCCGATCCGCTTCAGATTGATCCGCTGGCTAACGAATACCTGCTGCGGCCGCTGCGTCTGCAGGACGGGCATGTGGAAATCTACAGCGTCGATCAGGTCCATGGTTCGGTAAAAAACGGCAGGCATGACTACGTGCCGTTTACCAGTTTTCGCCATCGTGGCGGCATGATGCGGCACGACGCGCCGGAGCGCTATTTCCACTCAAGGGTGAAACGGGGGCCGTCCGGCCTGCATGACACCTGGCTGATCCTTGGCGGTAAATCATTTGAGGCCGAGCAACTGGGGGATGTACGCGAGGCTCTGTCGCTGCGTATCACCGGCACCAACGGCCAGCTCCCGCGTAAAGCACTGGAAAGCACCCTACTTAACCGTGTGGTTAAAGCCGGGAAAGTGCCGGTGCAGGTGCGTAACCTGACCACCCCGACGATGCCGGTTTATCCCCCTGCCAACGACCGTTTCCACTGGCGGGTGATGAGCCATCTGGGTTCCAGTTTCCTCAGCATGATGGATGACCCGGAAGTGCTGCGTGGCACGCTGGCGTTGTATGACTGGACGGATGACGAAATGAATTGTCGCCGTCTGGAAGCCATCGTCGCGGTAAAACACCGCCTTATCCAACGTTTTGAAAAGGGGTTCATGCTGCGTGGCGTCGATATCGAAATCACCCTGAATACCGACAACTTTGCCGGTGAAGGTGACGTGAATTTATTCGGTGAGATGCTGCACCGCTTCTTTGGCTTGTACGCCGATATCCACCTTTTTAATCAGCTGACGCTGGTGTTACAACCGACAGGAAAACGCCTGAGATGGAACGAGAATCACAGTCAACACGTACCGGGCTGATCGACGCCCTGAGTTCGCAGGCACCCTATCTGAATTTCTACCGGTTTTGCCAGCTACTGGAACAAGCTGACAAAAACGCGCCGTTGTTAGGGACAACCAGCCATCCGGGCACTGATCCGGTGCGCTTTCGCCCCCATCCCGGCATGGGATTTCCGGTCAGCGAAATTAAATCTATTGATGCCGATAAAGACCATCCTGATGCTCCGCCCACCGTTCGTACGACCTTTATGGGGCTGTACGGCGTTGACTCACCGCTACCCACAGGCTATCTCGACGATATTGCCCAGCGGCGCGAGGGGCACGAAGGGGTTGAGCATTTTCTGGATATCTTCAACCACCGGCTGATGACCCAGTTTTACCGTATCTGGCGTAAATATGCCTACCCGGCAACATTTCAGGCAGGCGGGACGGATGAAACGTCTCAGTGTCTGCTTGGGCTGATTGGGCTGGGCATACCCGGAACTGAGAAACATATTGCCACGCCGGTCTCCCGCTTTTTGGCCCTGTTGAGCACCATGCGTTTGCCGACTCGCACGGCAGAAGGGATCCGTGCCCTGGTGAATCTGCTCGCACCTCAGACACAGGCGCATATTCAGGGCCATGACCCGGTGTCGGTAGAGATCCGCACACGCAGCGGACTTTCCGGTGAAAACAAGATCGCTCTGGCTCAGCGCAGCGTGTTGGGACGCAAAGGTAAAGATGGCAACAGCCGCGTGCTGGTCACCCTGTTTACCGACAATGCGCAGGAGGCGGAAGGCTGGTTGCCCGGCGGCCATCTGCACACCGACCTGCTCGTCCTGATGCGGGTATACCTGGGATACCGGTGCAACGCGCGGTTGCAACTCACCGTCCCAACCCGTCTGCTGCCTGAACCCCGGCTTGGCGGGACTCGCCGCATACAACTCGGGCGTACCGGTGTGCTGGGGCTGCAGGAAAGCAAACGCAGTTCACTGCCCCAGAGTATGACGGTCAGCCTTGGCCTCTATGAAGGTATCCGGGATGAACCTCTTTCCCCGGCGACATCGGGCGAATACCGTTTTCGTTAAATCTTGCCATCCCTGCCCCGCACGGATGCGCTGTTTTATGCAAAGTAAGAGAAGGATGCCCTGATGGCACAAAGAAACTCCACGCACGCCCGTTGGCTGCGCAGCGGCGTATGGCTGCTTGTCACCCTGCTCAGCGGTTGTGGTCTGACCCAGACCGTGGTCGACGGAACTAAAGGCGTGACTAAGGCCATTTTTTATAAACAAATTAAGATATTACATCTCGATTTCACTCCACGCTCCGCCGTGAATACCGACGTGGGTGATCAGTCATCTCTCGCCACGATGGTACGGGTTTACCAGCTCAAAGATCGCAAAGCCTTTGACGGCGCGGATTATGAAAAACTGCTGCTTCAGGCTGACACCGTCTTAAAACCCGATGCGCTGGCATCAAAGGAAGTTTTAGTCATGCCAGGTGGCGATGTATCGCTCGATATGCCGATGGAGGCCGATGCACAGTTTGTTGCTGTGGTGGCGCTCTTCCGCCACCCCGACAGACTGCATGACACCTGGCGGGTAGTCCTGAAACGTGACGAACTCGATCCGGATAAGCCCCGCACGCTGGAGCTGAATAACGACAAGATGGTTTTGTTGCCCGTCAAAGATTAAAGGGAGGTTTCTGTGGTTGATATTCTGAGTTCTCTCCTCCCGGCCTCCGGGAGTTTGTCCCGTTATTCCCTCAATATCTGGAAAAGCCCCTTTGAACTCGACGTTCTCAACTTTCGCGGCGAAGAGCAGCTCAGCGAGCCCTATTCTTATGTGATAGAGGCGACCAGCCCGGAGCCGGATATCGACCCCGCGCAGGTCTTACGCAAATTTGCCTGCTTCAGCATGCAGACATCCGCACAACCGGGCCGCACCGTTTACGGCGTGGTGCGTGATTTTCAGCGCCTTTCCACCTCTGCTGACGAGACGCATTACCGCTTTGAGCTGGTGCCCCGCCTGAGACTGCTGGAAAACACCACGCGCACCGCCATTTATCAGAACCAGTCGGTACCCGAAGTGGTCGAACAACTCCTGCGCGCCCACGATCTCGAAGGGCAGGATTTTGAATTTCGCCTCCGTCAGGCCTACCCGGAGCGCGAACTCATCACCCAGTGGGGGGAAAATGACCTGCAGTTTATCCGGCGTATTCTGGCCGAAGTGGGTATCTGGTGGCGTTTTGAAACCGATACCCGCCTCGAATCCGAAACCGTCGTGTTCGGCGACGGGCCGGAGCAGTATCAGTTTGGCGTCACGCTGCCTTATTGTGAGCCTTCCGGCATGAGCGACGGTCAGGCGGAAAGTGTCTGGGGCATGAAAGTCCACTGGCAGGCCGTAACCGGGCGTATCAGCAAACGTGATTACAACTACCGCGACGCCACCGCCCCGCTCGATACCGCCGCGCAGGTCAGAAGCCTGGCACCGGTGACCGGTGAGGGATATCACTACGCGCAGTCGTACCGCGAGGTCGGGGACGATACCGACGCCGCCGCCGAAACCGGCGCGTTTTACGCCCGCATCCGCCACGAGCGCCTGCTCAACAAACAGAGCCGCATCTTTGCCCGCACCACCGGCCTCGCCCTGGCGCCGGGGCAGGTGCTCGAGCCGCAGAACTACCCGTTCAGCGACCTGAAGGACGGCATTCTCATCACCCGGATTGTCACCAAAGGCGCCCGCAGCGAACACTTTCGCCTTAACCTGTGGGGCATGGCCTACAGCGAAAATGTCTGTTTCCGCTCCGTCCCGCCTGAGCGTCCGGTTATCCGCGGCACCGTACCGGCGCGGGTGGAAAGCACGGAGAAAAAGGACACTTACGCCTGGCTCGACAATCAGGGGCGGTATCGCGTCAGGCTTGACGCTGACCGTGATGCATCGGGCAACGGCTATGCGTACCTGCTGCTGCGCCTCGCCCGGCCTTACGCCGGTGACGGCTACGGCTGGCACAGCCCGCTGCTGGACGGCACCGAAGTCGCCATCGCCTTTGAGGCCGGAAACCCGGACCGCCCTTACATCGCCGGCGCCCTGCACGACTCGGACCACACCGACCACGTGACCGAACGCAACCACACCCGCAACGTCCTGCGGACGCCTTCGAATAACAAGCTGCGGATGGAAGACCGGCGCGGCGAAGAGCACGTCAAACTCGCCACCGAATACGGCAAAACCCAGCTTAACGCCGGGCATCTGGTGGATGCGCAGAATAAACAACGCGGCCAGGGCGTCGAGCTGCGCACCGACGAACACGGCGCGGTGCGCGGCGGTAAAGGCATTTTCATCAGCGCCGACGCCCAGCCCAAAGCGCAGGGTCAGGTCATGGACAACAGCGCCGCGCTGCGTGAAATCGAATGCCTGCAACAGCAGGTCAAAGCGCTGAGCCAGGCGGCCGCCGAAGTCAGTGCGCTGGAGGCCGATATCGCGGCGCAAATCGCGATGTTCAGCGGGCGCCTGAAGCCGATTAATCAGGTGGTGCTCGCCAGCGCCCCGGAAGGCATGGCGCTGACCAGCGGTGAGCATCTCCAGCTGGCGGCCACCAAAAACCTGATACTGAACGCCGGTCAGAATGCCGATTTTGGGGTGATTAAAAACCTGACCCTCAACACCGGGCAGGAAATGGGGATGTTCGCGCTGAAGGGTGAAATGAGCCTGAAGGCCAGTCAGGGCAAGGTTGAAGTGCAGGCGCAAAACAACACCATGGCGCTGGCGGCGGGCAGGAAAGTGAGCATCACGGCGGTGGACGGCGACATTCTGTTTGCGGCGAAAAAGCGCATCACGCTGATTGGCGGCGGCAGTTACCTCATCCTGCAGGACGGCAAAATCGAGTACGGCACCGAACATGATTACTTCTGCCGCACCGGGCATTCGGTGCTGACCGTGCCGGAGGCAAAGCCGCTGAAAATGCCGAATATGCCTTTTGTGGAAGGCTATAGTGAATATTTTATTCTTCAGGATCAGAAAACCGGCGAACCATTAGCAGGACTCCCATATACCCTCAGTATTGATGGTCGGGAGTTTGAAGGGGTTACAGACAAAAATGGATATACCCAATATGCCCACACCCCCGAAAGCAAAAACATCGAAGTGAATCCACACCCGGAACTGTTTAACCGAATGATATTAAATGCAAGTTACTGGGATGACGCCACCCCGCTAAAGCTGGATTTCGATAAACCCACTGAAGAATAAGGGACCTATAAAATGGGTAAAAAGAAAGGGACAACCAATGAGACAGGGGCAGGAAAAACAACAACGAAGCCTGATGCATCAGGTTCCGTTTTACCCGTAACGAACCCGCTAGACCTGTGGTACCTCTGCCAGAAAATCAACTATGCATTGCTAAACCCCATTACTCGAGATGCTGATGGAGCCAGGTTGCTTCAGCGCACGGTGACATGGATGATACGAAAGGAGAATAGTTGGTTTGATTATCATCATCCTTATATAGGTGAATGCGGTTACGATATGACCTCCAGTCCGCCACAACCCATAATGAGCAAGAAAGAACCAAACCGACCGTCTTACTTTCCGCTTGCACAATATGAAGCCATCAAAACAAGATTTACATATCTGACCTATGGCATGAGCGCTGCCGATATTCGCGTTAGTGTGCTCAAGGCATTATTAAATTTAAATGAGCTTGAATCAATTCTTTCGCCAGACATGAGAGAAACGCCGGGAGCGCTAAAAGAAACCGCTGACGGGTTTGAGGCTATGTTTAAAATACAAAAAGGATTATTCAGGATCCCCGATGTAGTAAAAATAAAGAATATAATGCTGAGCGGCAAAATAGAGTTTCAGCAAGAAAATATCGATGATGTCATTGAGATAAAATTCAACGAAACTAAAGATACATTGTCCGGAGAACAGCGAGACGCATATATAGATATTGCCGGAAGTCGTTCAAAATTTCACTTACTCGAAAGTAACGTTTGCCAGATTGACGACCGCAGGAAAAGGGAATGGCTGCAGGACGCGAAAAAAGAACCCATGTATGTCCCTGTCGCGTTGGGTGAGCAAAAACGACGCAATGAAAATAAGACACGCTCAGAAGCAGGCGAATACCAACACCTTATTGGTGCAATCGATGAGGAATTAAATGAGGTAAGAAGGCGCTTCACGCCACCTAAGCCAATAGATAATGCTGGACCACGCCTGGAAGCACCAATGTCACCAGCCGAAATACAACGGCTTGAACGCTCGCGAGCACAAATCGAAATGTCTCTCGCCGCCCCTTTTGTGGCCGTCGCAGCTGCAGCGATGGCTTCAGTAGCGGCCACAGCTGCAGCCGGAACGACCTCAGTAGAAGTCACCCTATCTAGTGCATCCAATGTCATTAAGTTTACTAACATTACTCAAAAAGCGACTAAAATTGCAGTTGCCACATCCGGGACGGTAGCAGTAACAAAACTGGCGGCCAAAGAACAGGAGCGGCTAAACCCGCAGCAGCGCTACACAAAAGATTTTTTACTGAACCCAACAAAAACCAGCCAATCTTATATTTTCTGGGACGACTAAATTAGAAGGAATTGAACCATGAGTTTTTTTGAAGAATTTGATGAAGCGAGTTGGGAGTTTACATACGGGCATGAAACAAATGACCAGTATAATGTCTTGCAAGTAGGATTGGTGGCGTTTTTTCACCTTGATAAAGCGTGGGAGCATGAAAAAAGGCTAGCAATCGCTGATGCCTTCGAGTTGTATATAAATGAATTCGGTAAAAAACTGGTCTGTGGTTATATTGGTGATGTGAATAGTCAAAAAAAATTTTTTATTGCCGATAGGCTCTCGAGAAAGGAACGCATTTTATCGCTTGAGGATGGTGCGCTCGAGGCATGCTGGAGATCGAGCGAGGACATGGACTATGTAAGCGATTATCAAGTTGAGGTTTATTCTCCGGCTGGTTGGTATGAACACGTCCATCATCGTGTCACATATTTTAGGATATACTTACCTGTTACAGAAATTAAAGGCGAAGGAAAAGCTAAATTTGAAAAATTAATAGTTGATTTTTGCCGAATATTAAAACCAATGCATGGATTAGCAGGGTTGGGAATCCAACAAATTTACGAGCATGAAAAATTTCAGCATCATGAGTATGAAATAGCTAAGATGTTCAATGGTATCGATATGACAAATCCCTATACGGATAAGGAGTACCGGGCAGGTATAAAGTCAATTAATTGGTACACAATTATATGTAATGAATTGGCAGACAAAGTTGGCGGTACTAACTTCAGTAACTTGTTAAAAGAAAAACAATTTAAAATTATTGATTACAAACGCGGATTAATTATTCGTGCGGGGGAAACCCCTGAGTTAGGATGGGATAAAAAAGTTCCATATCCGCCACTGTATGTAAAAATAAATAATATATTGAAACCCATCAGAGCACCAAAGCTTGACTCTTTTGGCTTCGGTTCTAACGCTGGAGAAATTCGCTTTGATGAGAGATCAACTGCTAACTGGCTTAAACGTTTTGATATTGAACTACCTGAAATTCAACCAGCCCCTGTTCAAGAACTAAATACGGATCCTAAACGCATCACCGCCTTCAGCGGTGAAATCAGCCCGCACACCGGCAGGTGGGGAACCTTTATCGACGGCAGCCTGCGCTATGTTCACCTGAAACAGGGCCAGAAACTGCCGGACTATGAAGATAAAGAAGGCAAGCTGCACCGTACACTTTGGTCATTGCTCGAGCGGGATGACAAGGGCAGCGTTTTTATAAACTCATAGTGCGCAAGGCATTTTCACCTTCTATATCAACCCCGTGCCGGCGTGTGTTGAAAGTACGGAGAAAAAGGACACCTACGGCTGGCACAGCCCGCTGCCCGACGGCACCGAAGTCGCCATCGCCTTTGAGGCCGGAAACCCGGACCGGCCATACATCGCCGGTGCCCTGCACGACTCCGACCACACCGACCACGTGACCGAACGCAACCACACCCGCAACGTCCTGCGTACGCCGTCGAATAACAAGCTGCGGATGGAGGACCAGCGCGGCGAAGAGCACGTCAAGCTCGCCACCGAATACGGCAAAACCCAGCTTAACGCCGGGCATCTGGTGGATGCGCAGAATAAGCCGCGCGGCCAGGGCGTCGAGCTGCGCACCGACGAACACGGCGCAGTGCGCGGCGGTAAAGGCATTTTCATCAGCGCCGACGCCCAGCCCAAAGCGCAGGGTCAGGTCATGGACAACAGCGCCGCGCTGCGTGAAATCGAATGCCTGCAACAGCAGGTAAAAGCGCTGAGCCAGGCCGCCGCCGAAGTCAGTGCGCTGGAGGCCGATATCGCGGCGCAAATCGCGATGTTCAGCGAGCGCCTGAAGCCGATTAATCAGGTGGTGCTCGCCAGCGCCCCGGAAGGTATGGCGCTGACCAGCGGTGAGCATCTCCAGCTGGCGGCCACCAAAAACCTGATACTGAACGCCGGTCAGAATGCCGACCTCGGCGTGATTAAAAACCTGACCCTCAACACCGGGCAGGAAATGGGGATGTTCGCGCTGAAGGGTGAAATGAGCCTGAAGGCCAGTCAGGGCAAAGTTGAAGTGCAGGCGCAAAACAACACCATGGCGCTGGCGGCGGGCAGGAAAGTGAGCATCACGGCGGTGGACGGTGACATCCTGTTTGCGGCGAAAAAACGCATCACGCTGGTTGGCGGCGGTAGTTATCTCATTCTGCAGGACGGCAAAATCGAGTACGGCACCGAACATGATTACTTCTGCCGCACCGGGCATTCGGTGCTGACGGTGGCAAACCCCCTGAATACTGAAATGCCCTGGGTCGCATCTCCTGTAGAGCTCAACGCCATGAAAATGCTCGCGACAGCCGTCCCCTCAACGGAGGTGCTGGTCCAATATCTGTACCATGACAATGCCCCCTTCGTCGGAGCACTGTTCACGGCGACACTCTCTGATGGCTCAACGCGAACCGGCACATTGGACGGCAGTGGTTATCTTCATCTGACCGATATTCCTGCCGGTGGGATGCAGGTAGAGTTTGGGCCTGATACCCGCGAGTATCAGCGAAAAGACAAGACGGATAATCAGCAGTTTATCGGTCCATCCCTGAGTAGTTCTGATATTGATGCCCTGATAACCAAACACAGCGGAGGTGGGAAATGAGTTCGTCAGGGTATGCCTGGTTTAAGGAAACCAGTCTGGAAACGGGGCAATGGATTTGGGGCACGCTTCAGGGCTCCTTTAACGAGAAGCAAGCCATCAGCCAGATCCTCGTGGACGCGGCAATTGGTATGATCCCGCTGGTGGGTGATGTGACAGCGGTGCGGGATTTGATCGCCGTTTCCATCGGCCTGATAAAAGATCCCAAAAAGCGCGAAAGCACCATGGAGTGGGTATTTCTGGTCGTCCTGCTTTTTGCGCTGATCCCGGTGATCGGTGGCCTTATAAAAGGCGCCGGACGGCTGGCATTACAGGTGGGTAAAGGAGCTGAAAAAAACCGAGAAATACTTGAGCAAACTATCAAGTTCCTGAACCGTTTTGGTGAGGGTAATGCCGTTAAATGGCTGGCTAAGTTGGATGTGACCCAATATCAGCCTCAGATTATTGAAAAAATGTCTGACTTTTGCCAGACCCTTATCACAGCGATTAACCAGATCCTAAGTGCCCGCATCGGGCGCATGCTCCCGGATAAATGGAAGAATGACCTGATTGCCGTGCGTGATGGATTTGTGGAGCTGAAGTCGCTGGCAGCAAGAATGATCCCGCAAGCGCTCAAAGAGCTGGATGCAAAACTGCGGGTGCTTCAGGGGATGGTGTATCAGGGGGAAATCCATACCGTCGCCACCGCATCAGGCCGCGCTGTCGTCAAACGGGAAGCAGAGGCGTATTTGCTGGAGCGTGATATTCGCGTCGCGGCAAAACAGGGAACGCGTTTTCCGAGTAATCATGCAGAACAGAGATTAGAAGCAACCCTGAGAAGGAAATATTCAAAACAGGGGTATCCGAATATGCTTGCCTACACCAAACAGAGCCCGGCATTTGGCGATAAATTAGTCTTTCCTGACATTGCTTCATTTAGCGGAAAAGTCACTGCAAAAAGTGCCGATGATATGGCCGGAAAAACAATTTTTCGCGCCTTCGGTAACAAGACTGAGTTAGCTATTGATCCTCGCGGTTCTAATGCCGCAGGGGGATTTTGGGGTTACCAAGATATTCCGGGAAATGCAAAAGAATGGCGAGACCTCTCAGCCGTACTGGATGAATGGAATGGCAACGGTTTTCTGGTCGTGCTGCATTTACCCGAAGATCTGGCAGCAAGGATGCCCGGAACCAATGCCTGGCATGGAACCATTGCCGAGCAGTTTGGAAATAAGATAGATACTCAGTATCTGGAGGGTGGTGGTGAGCAAGTGATAATTAAACTTGAAGGTGATTTTTTTAAAGAACTGAACCGCATCGGTGATGAAGTAAAAGCGTCAGGGCAGACTGCGAAGGTTGAATTGAATGGCGTAAAGGCTGAATTTTACCCGACTGGGTGGAAGGATGTTGAAGGCGTTCACGGCTACAGCAAACCTGATGGTATCGAACCTCCTTACGCCACCACTACCCGTACGCTGCATGATGACGAACTTCGCAGCAAAAAAGTGGACAGGGCCATCATTAACGCTGTGCGCATAGAAAACCAGACAGCAATGGAGACCGGGCAATGATCCTTGAAAAAACAAAATATCCGATGACCGACGATTTAGTACGCCGTAAATTGTTCTGGTTATTACAGCGGTTAAGCAGCTACACATTGTGGAAGCGCAAACGTGATGCATGGGCGTATTTTGCTCAGGAATATGAACATGCGCTGAAAACCTGGCCGGAAGAAATAACGAATGGATTCGATCCCGAGGCGATCATTTGGGCCTATGATGCCCTGCGTTTGTATGAGGAAGGATTACCGGAATTAGCAATGGGTAACCGACAGGTGTGGCAACGTCAGACGGGACCTTTCCAGCAGCTTTTTCGACCAGTCAGTCTGATAGAGATTTATTTTTATTATCCTTGCCATGATGAACGTGGCGGACAACGAGAACCTTATCCACCAGAGATTGAAAAAATTAATAAGTTACGTATCGCAGCTGGAGTCTGGGGGGATAATCTACTTTATCCACCTTCTGATAATGTTTGTAATTTTTTTGATGCTGATTACTTACTGAACCCAACGCATTATAATTATAATCTAACTATATTTCCTTATCCGATATTCCCCAAAAACCTCCCTCCCGTCCCTGAGCGAAGCGACATTATTATTAAGACGGGTGAACCTGTGCCTTGTGACGGTATCTGGGAACCGGTGAAAATTGAATACAACCATAAACTGCTGGTCATTAAGACGGATATTCGCGGGTTTAAAAACCAGGGGGCATTTAATTACTTTATTCGTGGTATGAATGCCCCGCTTCAGACCTATCTTGATGACCTGCTGGAGGCCGGCTTTGGCTACAGAGACGTGCACTGGCGGCTGGTCTGGGAAGATACCCGCTATTGCGACGGCATTATCCCCGATGAATCTGAGTATTTCCTTGATGATGAGCCGGGCAAGCGTATCACCTGCCAGAGCGGAGAACGCTGTCCCCATACAGGGCGCTGGGGAACACTGGCAGGCGGGCAACAACAGTTTGTTCAGGTACCGGTCGGCGCATTGATGCCACAAGCTGCTCAGTATCAGCGAGAACACTGGAAATCAGAGATTTTGGTCCCGGCGATCTGGAGTCTCCTGAGTCGTGATGACGGTGGTAGTGAGTTTATTTCGTCTAAAGATGGTGATGCATGACAGACGATTTAGTCCGGCGCAAATTGTTCTGGTTATTACAGCGGTTAAGCAGTTACACCTTGTGGAAACGCAAGCGTGATGCGTGGGCTTATTTTGCTCAGGAATATGAACATGCGCTGAAAACCTGGCCGGAAGATATAACCGAAGGTTTCTACCCTCGAGCTATAATCAAGATTTATGAAGCCCTTCGATACTACGATGAAGGGTTACCTGAACTCGCTGCCGGGAATCGTCAGGTCTGGCAACGTATAACAGGCGAGTTCCATCAACTTGCACAGCCTATAGATTTGGTTGATTCTTATTTTTATTTACCCTGCCATGAACGTGGAGTACAAAGGGAGAAATATCCTCCTGAAATAGAGAAGCTCAATAAATTACGGATTGCAGCGGAGTACTGGGGAGATAATTTACTTTACCCACCGCAAAATAAAGTCTGTAATTTTTTTGATGCAGAGTATTTACTTAAACCTGAAAATTATTCTTATATTTTTAAAACATTACCTTACCCTGTTTTCCCCAAAGACCTCCCCCCCGTCCATGAGCGAAGCGACATTATTATTAAGACGGGTGAACCTGTGCCTTGTGACGGCATCTGGGAGCCGGTGAAAATTGAATACAACCATAAACTGCTGGTCATTAAGACGGATATTCGCGGGTTTAAAAACCAGGGGGCATTTAATTACTTTATTCGTGGTATGAATGCCCCGCTTCAGACCTATCTTGATGACCTGCTGGAGGCCGGCTTTGGCTACAGAGACGTGCACTGGCGGCTGGTCTGGGAAGATACCCGCTATTGCGACGGCATTATCCCCGATGAATCTGAGTATTTCCTC
>NZ_PITQ01000010.1:0-81452 GCF_002834385.1 Rahnella sp. AA | reverse complement strand
CCGCTTCAGACCTATCTTGATGACCTGCTGGAGGCCGGCTTTGGCTACAGAGACGTGCACTGGCGGCTGGTCTGGGAAGATACCCGCTATTGCGACGGCATTATCCCCGATGAATCTGAGTATTTCCTCGATGACGCAGAAAACAATCGCATCACCGCCTTCGGCGGTGAAATCAGCCCGCACACCGGCAGGTGGGGAACCTTTATCGACGGCAGCCTGCGCTATGTTCACCTGAAACAGGGCCAGAAACTGCCGGACTATGAAGATAAAGAAGGCAAGCTACACCGGGCGCTCTGGTCATTGCTCGAGCGGGATGATAAAGGCAATATTTTTGTTAACAGACAATAAAAGCTCCGGGACTAAGACTGCTCACTGCAAGTCATATTGATTCTCTTCAAACCCACAACACACGCCTGACTTCAAATACCTCACAGCACTTCAAACAAAGACGCAATAAAGATAAGGAATTCGCCTCTTATGGCAACACTACATTCCCTGCTGGGACACTGCCCGGATATAACCCAGACACAGTTGCTGCAAAAAGCAAAAGCCCAGACTGCCTTGTGGGACAAATGGCTGCAACCCATCAGCAGCACCTTGCCCGTGGGTGAAGACCCCGGGTATGACGACGATTTTCAGCGCATGCGTGAAGAGGTCAACAAAATCTCGGGCGCTGATACCGAGCTTATTTGTCAGCTGGCTGAAAAATTACTGATCACAGTTTGCAAAGATATGCGGGTGGCAACCTATTACCTCTGGGCGCGGTTACATCGCGACGGCGAATCAGGCCTGGCTGAAGGGCTTGAGCTGCTCAGCGGACTGATTTCCCGCTATGGTGATCAGCTGCTGCCATCGAGAAAAAACAGCCGACTGGTCGCGATGGAATGGTTATCTGGCAGTAAAGTGCTGGACAGCCTGTCGCTTTATCCTGAGGTTGATAAGCCTGAGTTTGAACGCATACTCGCCTCGCTGGCACTTTTCGAAGATACCATTCCCGCTTGGGAGCCCGAAACCCGACCGCAACTCAGCGGCTTATATGACGCTCTCGGCGCACGTCTTGCACAGTCCGGCGGCTTCGATGCGGTTGTTCCGCAAAACAGCGGAGGCCAGGGATCCGCCGAATCCCGTTCCGCTTCACAGGAGATGCCAACACTACGCACCATTCAGTCTGGTCGTGAGTTGCTCGATCAGGCTAAAGCGCTCGCGCAATATCTGCGCGACCAGCCACAGGGCTGGCTTTCAGGGCATCGTCTGATGACTACCGTGCGATGGGACACCGTCGATCAACTCCCTCCGCTTGACGCCAAAGGGTGTACCCGACTCGTGCCCCCGCGAGCCGAGTACCGCGCTCATCTCAAACGCCTGTTCTTGCAGCAAAGCTGGAGCGAGATACTGGAGAATGCCGACCGGATGTTTAGCGAGGGCGTCAATCATTTCTGGCTGGATCTGCAGTGGTATTTGTATCAGGCGCTAAGTAAATCCGGGGCTCCCTATGACGGCTGGGCGGAGTTCATCAAACAAGATTTACGGTTGTTACTGATCCGTCTGCCCGGTCTTGAAACTCTGGCTTATAGCGACGGGACTCCGTTCGCTGATGAGGTTACCGCAGGCTGGATATCCGGCGAAATACAGGGCAATAGCGTGCTCTGGCAATCGGAGCAAAATGCGGCGTCAGTTAACGGTGATGACGATGTGCTCCAGCTGGAAGCTGAAGCACTGGCCCAGGCAGACAGTGACGGTATCGAGTCCGCACTCAACTGGCTACAAACCCGTCCTGGTATGAATACATATCGCCAGCGTTGGCTCATCCGACTGCTGATGGCCCGTATTGCTGAGCAATATGGCAAAAATGAGATGGCACTTCATTTGCTCAGCGAACTGGAAACGACGGGCAACAGTCTGACGCTGGCCCAATGGGAACCGGCATTTTTGTTTGAAGTGAAAGCCCGCCGCCTTAAATTACTGCGCATGAAAGTTCAGCGCGGTGATACCAATAAAACACTAATTTCGCAGGAAATGGACACGTTGCTGGCCGGGCTTTTCGCTATTGATCCCGCACGGGCTGCCGTGCTTTGCGCTTAAAAGGAATGCAAACGGATGAACTCCCCATCCCCTTCTCTCTATGAAGTTCTCACCGGTAACTTCACCGGTGATCTCGATCGTCAAAGCATCAGCGAAGCCAATCAGGTCATTCTGTCCGTGCTCGACAACATGCAGCGGGTCCTTAACTGCCGCGCAGGAACGATTTCGCATCTTCCAGATTACGGCCTGCCGGACATGAGCAAAATCTTGCAGGGGATGCCCGGCACCGCGCACTCCCTGCTGACTACGCTTTCCGCTACGTTGCTGAAATACGAGCCGCGGATCCGAAAGCTGAACGTGATTTTACTGCCGCAATCCACACCGGGGCATCTTGAATACGCCATCGACGCTGAGCTGAAAGAGCTTGGTCTGGTGCGGTTCGGGACGGAGTTTATGCCGGAAGGCCGGGTGCTGATGCGCCATATGAAACAGCAGAATTATGTTTGATGGCCGTCTGCCATTGGCGATAACAGAGGAAGTATGTCAGCTAAAGAGCGTTTTTTGAAAAAGCTACAGGACAAACAACCGTGTCGTACCGTGTTTGAAAATAAAGGTCAGGCTGATATCGCTGAGTTTCAGCAACAGATGAGTCAGCTTCAGGAGAACGTGGAAACATGGCTGGCCGGTACCGGCATCCAGACGGAAAGCACCTCCGTTTCATTGGTTGAATTTCTGATAGGCGGAAAGGCATTCAACATTCCCGGCATCCACCTGCGTTATGGAAACAGGATGGTGAAATTCACGCCTGCCTTTTTATACGGTCAGGGTGTGACGGGCTGCGTGGAAGTGAGCCTCTGCGCTGAGGGTGCTCCGGTCCCTCTTTGCCGTTTATTCATGCGTTCCGCAGAGCACAATCACTGGACATGGCGTCCGGCGGGCTGGTCCACGCAGCCCGGCGAAACGTTCAGCGAAGAGATCTTTTTCAACATGATTGAAGGTTTATTGTCCTGACTTTTGACCCTGCCGCCTGATTTTTATAATTCCTGCGTTTGAATGTCATAACGCAAGTTTATTGTCTTACTCTTTTCAAAAACGGAGGTGCAACACATAACAACGGTACCATCACAGTTCACTGAATCTATATGGAACGGCTGGCTAATTATGCCTGGTCGAATTTATTTAAAACAAAAGGGTTTTTATATGTTTAAAGGTATTTTATTGCTAACTTCCGCTTCACTTTTTTCTTTAAGTGCACACGCTGGTTTTTTTGGCGGAGGGGATGAGTTTAAATGTGGCAGGGATGATGCAGTAAAAGCTGTCCAGGATTATATTAAGAATGAGGCTGGTGCGAAATTACAGAATTACTACATAACAAGCCCTGCGGCATTTCATAATAAGGATATTCAGGAATTTCAAAGCAAAATAGATTCAATTCCGATGGCAATTTCGAATGTCTCGACAACATCTGATACCGACGGCACTCTCAATTGTAGTGCAACCCTGTCAGCTCAACTGCCTCCCGAGACACTGGCTGTCATAAAAAGTAATCCCGAGTATCTCTCCAGTATCATTTCAGACAACGGCAAACTGAATAATGGCAAAGTGGTATGGAGTAATTACTCATACAGCCTGAGTCTTGCGGACAATAAAAAAGATATTTCCGTTAACAAAATTAATTACATTCAAAATGCTTTGTACCAAATTGCCGTGCTTGCCGTTAACAAGGATTACATTATTGATTCTAATTTTAACGGAAAATTATTAAACGCCAGGAATGACTACGCGAGAAGTGACACTTATCTGAACGACATCTGGAAAAACCTCCCGGATTCAATCAAGGCATCCATGAAAAAATCGCAACAGACCTGGGTGGGGGAGAAAGCACTGAAATGCGGAAAACTCTCTGATGCAAATATGGAAACGACTCCGGGCCAGACCAGAATCAATATTTATGACTGCCAGACTAAAATGACTAATGAACGCATTACATTCTTAGGTGGTGACAATAATTAATTTCCTAATCTAACCAAAGTGCACCCGTGGATACGGGTGCACGAATCTCACCCGCCTAATGTTGCCCTTTCAGGTAAGACAAGATGATGACCCAAGATATAAACCGCCAGTTGCGCACCGGGGGCGACCCGCGTGCGCTGGCTGATTATGCCGTTTTACGCGAAGAACTGAGTAAGCTGACACACCCGGCGCGTCCGGATGTGAACTGGAAAAAAGTGGAACAGCTGTGTCTGAGTCTGTTCCGGCAAAACGGCATCGAGCTGCAAACTGCGTCATGGTATACGCAGGCGCGGGCGCAACTTGTCGGGTTGTCCGGGCTGAATGAAGGGCTGGCGATACTCGACGCGCTGATCTCCCGCCAGTGGCCGGGGCTGTGGCCGCAGCCGGTTCATGCACGGATGGAGATTCTCACCGGGCTGAGCCAGCGTTTGCAGCAATCCCTTCGGGGAATGACGCTGGAATACCGCGACCTGCCGCAAATTTATGAGGCGGAAAAACTTATCAATGCACTGTGTGATGTATTGGAACGCCTCGAACTCAAACACGCCAGTCAGCTTGCCGTGCTAAGTACCTTTATGCAGGGTGCCGCGATGCGTCTCGAAAACATGCACGCCACGACAGACTCTGCCGTTGTGCTGCCCGCTTCCGCCGAAAAAGTTGAAAGAACATGGGAGACCCGGGCCAGAGAACCCTGGGTTTATGTTGCTCAGGCAGAACCGGTGCCGCCGCAGGTGGTGATTTCGTCCGCTCCGGCAGCCAGACACCCGTTACAGTGGAAAGGATTTGTGGCGGGGATTGTGGTCACCGTACTGGTCGGCAGCGGCGTGGTGGCAGGCGTGAACGCGTTTTATCATCCGCCTGCCAGCGAGCGGCTGATAGCGTCACTGACGAACACGCCTAAACCTCTGAGCGCTACAGAGCTGCAAGCCCTGAAAAATCGCGAGGTCGAATCGCTTAACCGCGAAGCATCAGGGATCATTGCCGCAACCCGCCAGCAAACCCGTCATCTGGCCGCACTTTCACCGCACTGGGCGCAGGACACCGGTTCGCAGCTGATCCACCAGACCCGGTTCCTCTGGCCTGACAATCCCGAGACGAAAAAGCTGACGCAGGAATGGAACGAGCAGCTGACCGCCAATGCTATGCCGCTGGAAAACCTTAACGGCTGGTATTCGGCCAACGCGCAGTTGCAGCAACTGGCAGATAAGCTTAACGGGCTGGATGAACAGCGCGGCAAATATATGACCGTCTCGCAGCTCAAATCGTCAGTTTTTGCCATTCAGCAGGCGCTGACCAGCGCTACACCGGTCGAAGAATCGTTGCGTAAATTAGCCGACGCCAGACAGCAGAAAAATGCCGTGTCCCCTCAGTTGCTGATGCAGCTGGATAATCAGTTCGCACAGTTGCTGAACCGGTATGCACTGCTGGAACCCGCCGCTGCGATGCCTGAAACACAACAACGATGATTTATACGCCGTCGGCCAACCCCGCTGCGCTGACGGCGTTTCCTTCGTGATACGTAAATGTAAACAAATACTACAACCATTACCTGTTTTGACGTCATTTCGACCAAAACCGATGACATAAATTTACATTGCATTAAAATCAGAATGCGCTGATGCCGCTGGCGATTTAACTTTTTAGTTACCAATATGGCACACAACAAGTCATTACTGGACGCAGGGTAATTACATTCAGAAAACATCAAAACTCTTTGATCCAGATCAATGCAACATCATGTCCGCGCACTTTTTAGGGTTACTCTTCCCTCGGGCGTTTCGGCCTGAAATTAGTTTTCCTCCCCGTACCTATTCCCCTGCCGCAAAAGTGTTTCAGCCGGTAATTTCCCCACGAAACCGTCCCTGTTAATACCTTTAACCCCTGTGGTTAAATCGGCCCCTCGCGAAAACCCAGCTGTACCACCCTTTCATTCAAGACTTCACCTGCGAATGTCAGAAATTGCCGGTTCCCGTACCGGTATTAATGTCTGGAAGGGTTACCTGACACACAAAAAGAGGTTGTTATGTTTGGTCTTGATGCGCTAGAACTGGCCCGGATCCAGTTTGCGTTCACCGTCTCTTTTCACATCATTTTCCCCGCAATCACAATCGGGCTTGCCAGTTTTCTGGCTGTTCTGGAAGGCATGTGGCTGAAAACGAAGAAAGAGGCTTACCGCGACCTGTATCATTTCTGGTCGAAAATTTTTGCCGTGAACTTTGGCATGGGTGTGGTCTCCGGTCTGGTGATGGCTTACCAGTTCGGCACCAACTGGAGCATGTTCTCCTCATTCGCAGGGAGCATTACCGGCCCGCTGCTGACCTATGAAGTATTAACCGCGTTCTTCCTCGAAGCCGGTTTCCTGGGTGTGATGCTCTTCGGCTGGAACCGCGTCGGCCCCGGTCTGCACTTCTTCTCCACCTGCATGGTGGCGCTCGGTACGCTGATGTCCACCTTCTGGATCCTCGCGTCCAACAGCTGGATGCAGACACCGCAGGGCTACGAGATTGTTAACAATCTGGTCGTGCCGGTCAGCTGGATGAAAATTATCTTCAACCCGTCTTTCCCGTTCCGTCTGATGCACATGACCACCGCGGCCTTCCTGGCGTCGGCGTTCTTCGTGGGTTCTGCGGCGGCCTGGCATTTACTGCGCGGGCGTGATACCCCGGCAATCCGCACCATGCTGTCGATGGCGATGTGGATGGCGCTGATTGTCTCCCCGATTCAGGCATTTTTGGGCGACGCCCACGGCCTGAACACCCTGAAATATCAGCCGGCTAAAATCGCGGCCATCGAAGGTCACTGGGAAAATAAAGACAATAAACCGACGCCGCTGGTGCTGATCGGTTACCCGGATATGAACCGTGAAGAAACCCGTTACGCGATTGAAATCCCGTATCTCGGCAGCCTGATCCTGACGCACAGTCTGACGCATCAGATCCCGGCGCTGAAATCTTTCCCGAAAGAAGATCGCCCGAACTCGTCCGTCATTTTCTACACCTTCCGCATCATGGCCGGTCTGGGCATGCTGATGATTTTACTGGGTGTGCTGAGCCTGATCCTGCGTCGTGGCGGCAAAATGTATACCTCTAAAGCGTTCCTGCGCTTTGCCTTCCTGATGGGGCCTTCAGGTCTGCTGGCGCTGCTGGCGGGTTGGATCACCACGGAAATGGGGCGTCAGCCCTGGGTCGTTTACGGCCTGCTGCGCACCAAAGATGCGGTATCGAACCATAACGTTCTCCAGATGAGCGTCAGCCTGATCCTGTTCATCGTGATTTACTGCTCCGTATTTGGCGTGGGTTACGGCTACATGATGCGTCTGATCCGCAAAGGTCCGCAGGCGCATGAAGGCGAAAGCGTAGACCACGGTGGTCCGGGTCAGCACCGTACGCCAGCGCGTCCGCTGTCTGCTATTTCGGAATCACTGTCTGACGACTCTAAGGGAGCTTGATAATGGGTATCGACTTACCGCTGATCTGGTTTTTGATCATCATCTTCGGCGTGATGATGTATGTGGTGATGGACGGCTTCGACCTGGGCATCGGTCTGCTGTTCCCGCTGGTGAAAAAAGAGCACGACCGTGACGTGATGATGAACACCGTTGCGCCGGTCTGGGACGGCAACGAAACCTGGCTGGTGCTGGGCGGTGCGGCGCTGTACGGCGCATTCCCGCTGGCGTATTCGGTGATTCTGGATGCGCTGTCCATCCCGCTGACCCTGATGTTGTTCGGTCTGATTTTCCGCGGCGTGGCGTTTGAATTTCGTTTCAAAGCCAGCCCGGCCAAACGCCATGTGTGGGATAAATCCTTCATCTGGGGATCGGTTATCGCGACCTTCTGTCAGGGCGTGGTACTGGGCGCCGTCATCAACGGTATTCCTGTGGTTAACCGCACGTATGCCGGTGGCGCGCTGGACTGGCTCACGCCGTTCACCCTGTTCTGCGGGTTCGCGCTGGTCGTGGCGTATGCCCTGCTCGGCTGCACCTGGCTCATCATGAAAACCGAAGGCGAATTGCAGGAAGCGATGCACAAAATCGCTAAACCTCTGCTGGTGGTTTTCCTGCTGGTGACGCTGGCAGTCAGCCTGTGGACACCGCTGACGCACAGCGATATCGCCACCCGCTGGTTCACGCGCCCTAACCTTTACTGGTTCCTGCCGGTGCCGGTTCTGGTGGTATTAGTCTCTGCGTGGATGTTCCGTGCCATCAGCAAAAACGCGCATCACGCGCCGTTCCTGCTGACGCTGGCGCTGGTGTTCCTGGGCTATACCGGTCTGGGGATCAGCATCTGGCCGAACATCATTCCGCCGTCCATTTCTATCTGGGAAGCGGCGTCACCGCCACAAAGCCAGGGCTTCATTTTGGTTGGCGCGCTGTTCATCATCCCGATCATTCTGGTGTACACCTTCTGGAGCTACTACGTGTTCCGCGGAAAAGTGACGCCGGATCAGGGTTATCACTGAGGAATTTCGTATGAATCTCATCAGAAAAATGGATGACAACAACATCACCAAAGCGCCGTTTTTAAAACGCGTTGGCTGGCTGGCCGTCATCTGGGGTGGAAGTGTGTTAGCGCTGTTTGTCGTCGCGACAGTATTTCATCTGCTGATGTTTGCAGCGGGAATGCGGGAGCATTAATGCAGAGGGCCGCTGCATCCGTAGCGGCCTTTTATTTATCTCTTCAACACCAATTCCACAAAATCACAGATATCTTCCATGGCTTCCTGCCTGACGTCGGCTGAGGGCATGACGATCAGCTGATCCGCGTAGCCGTTGAGCATCGCCGAAAGCTGGCGGGTGACGCGTGCGGCGTTGGTGGATCGAAATATCCCCGCTTCAGTGCCTGCGCTGATGATTTCAGCCAGCAAATCCAGCCATTTCCTCACCATCATCTGTGCCAGTTCAGCGTAAGCCTCGTTGTGCGCCGCCAGTTGCCACAGCGAACCGTAAAGTCGCCAGATGTCACCCTGCGTGTCCGGCAGATAACTGTTTACCAGCGTGTGGAGTTTTTCCTGCGGCGGCAGCACCACGATTTCTGCGGTGAACTCTTTGAGTTCCGCCAGCATCACCTCCGTCAGCGCTTCGATACACAGCGTCTGCCAGTCGGGAAAGTAGTGATAAATATGACTGCGCGAGATCCCGACGTATTCCGTCAGTTCGCGCGTCGTCACTTTCTCAATCCCCTTTTCGATAAAGAGGCTGATTGCGCCGTCGAGGATTTTCGCCCTCAACGCTTCCCGATTTTCTTTCATCATCAATCCTGTGCTGGCATTGAGCAACCGCTCAGGCCGCAGTTTATCAGGAAGACTGGCGCACGCCCACCGGCTTACGCAGGACAATCTTCAGCACCACCACGGTGGCGATCACCAGCGTGGCGGCAGAAATCAGGACTGCCAGAAACGCCTGATCAAACGCCGTACGCGCCAGTTCGCTGATTAACGTCGCATGCTCCGGGCTGAGATGGCTGGCGATATTCAGCGCTTCATCGAGGCTGTCATACGCGCCGTCGCCGGTCACAATACCGTCCGGCAACGTGAGGCTGCGGCTGTAAACTGCCGTCATCAGGCCGCCCAGCAACGTCACACCCAGCACGCCGCCCATTTCCCATGACACGTCTTCAATCGCTGCGACCATCCCGGCTTTTTCTTCCGGGGCATTCAGCATGATGGAGGTCGAGGCCGCCGTCACCGCGCCGCCAAGGCCGAAACCTAAAATAAACAGACTCACGAGCTGCATCGCAGTGCCGCCTTCAAACAACAGCGCGTGGCTGACAATCCCCGCGGCGGAAAGCGCAAAACCGCCCAACATGATTTTGCGGACGCCGTATTTTGGCATCAGCATTCCGGCCAGCGGCGATGCCAGCGCGGAGGCTACCGGAATAGGCAGAATAAACATCGCGGCCATAAATGGCGTTAGCCCGAGCACCAGTTGCAACCGCTGGCTCAGTACCAGTTCGATGCCGATCAGTGCAATCATCGAGGTGATCGCCACGCCCACGCCGCAGGCAAAAGCGCGGTTGCGGAACAGTGAAAAATCGATCATCGGCTGCACGGCGCGTTTTTGCCTTCTGGCAAACAGCCCCAGAAACAGTACGCCCACGATGGCCGGGAACAACACGCCCGCCCATGAAGAGTTCATATTGCTCAGCTCTTTCAGCGCATAAATCACGCCGACCAGCCCGAGCATCACCATCGCAGAACCGGTGAAATCACACGGACGTTCCGGGTTGCCTTTGCCGCGCGGGATCAGCGCCAGAGCACAAGGGAATACGGCCAGCACAATTGGCACGTTGATCAGGAACACCGAGCCCCACCAGAAATATTCCAGCAACACGCCGCCAATCACCGGCCCGAGCGCCGCCGCGCCTGACGCCACCGCCGACCAGATACCAATCGCCAGCGCACGTTCGCGCTCATTGGTAAACACATGGCGCACAATCGCCAGCGTCGCGGGCATCATCATGGCCGCGCCAATCGCCAGAAACACGCGGGATGCGATCAGCCATTCTGCGGACGGCGCAAAAGCCGCGCACAGCGACGCCAGCGCAAACACCGGCAGGCCGCTCATGAACAGATTTTTATGCCCGAGACGGTCACTCAGCATACCCGCGCCGGGAAGCAGCCCGGCGACGACCAGCGGATACGCATTCACGATCCATAATTTTTCGGATGACGACGCCCCCAGCGCCAGCGTCAGACGCGGCAGCGCCGTATAAAGCACTGTCATATCAATGATGATCAGGAAAAGGGTACTGGTGACAATGGCGAGGATCAGCCAGCGGTTTTGGACGAACATATACAGCCTCAGAAAGTTTTTGAGCACTTGCTCAAGCGCGAAAGGTACTTGAGCGGGCGCTCAAAATCAAGCGAAGCCAGCGTAATGGTTGAGGATCGGTTGACACACCGGCGGGCAGAAACGCAGAACTCAGCGGCAAGAAAAAGCCCACCGGAAGGTGGGCAAAAGGGGTAAACAGACTTTTATCTCAGCTTTCTTATTATTTCCCCGGTGTGGCGAAATTACTCTTTAACAGTGTCTTCCAGCGTGAAACGGCCCAGCGGGTTCTGATGGAAATCTTTGATATTTTTACGTGTCACGTTGCGGTACGGGCTGTAATACAAATCTATCCAGTTCACGTCCGCTTTAGCCATTTTCTGTAAATCGATATACATCTGCTGGCGTTTTGCCGGATCCATTTCCACACGGGCGGCGGCCACCAGCGCTTTCACTTTATCGTTGTGATAACGCGTCATGTAGTTGTTGTTGGAATCATGTCCCAGCACAAACGTGGTTTTCTGATCGGGATCGAGGATGTCATTCGTCCAGTACATCACCGAAATGTCGTAATCACCCGCGACTAACATGTCCCAACTCTGGCTCGGATCCACTTTTTGCAGGTTGGCCGTAATGCCCGCTTTTGCCAACTGTTGTTGCAGCAGAACGGCGATTTGCTCGTCCACTTCATCCCCGGCGTTCACCAGATATTTCAGCGTCAGGTTTTTCACGCCTGCCGCCGCCAGCAACTGTTTGGCTTTCTCCGGGTCATAAGGGCGTTGTAAGTTACCGGCGTAGTGATACAACGCGCCGTCAGGAATATAGGAATTGGCGATTTTGCCGTAGCCGAACGTCACGGTGTCGATAATCGACTTTTTGTCGATGGCGAAATCCAGCGCCTGCCGGACTTCAACTTTGCCCAGGTCGCCGTGTGAATGGTTAATCAGCAAGTGATCTTCTCGCGTAGAAGTGTCCAGTTCGACGGCCAGTTTCGGGTCTTTCTGCAACGAGGAAATGCGTGAGAACGGAATCGACAGCGCTGCATCGATTTCGCCCGCCTGCACCTTGAGCATTCGGGTATTGTCATCCGGCAGCGTCAGCCACTCGACGCCATCAAGCTTCACCTTCGCAGCATCCCAGTAATACGGGTTTTTCACCAGCTCGACTTTCTCGCCACGCGTCCACTCTTTCACGCTGAATGCGCCCGATCCCACGGGATGTTCGGCAAAATCATCCGCGCCCTGTTTGGTCAGCGCCGCCTGTGAAATCACCGACGCATTAGGCAGCGCCAGCTGGGAAAGAAACGCTGCCGACGGCGTTTTCAGCGTGATGACCAGCGTGTGCGCATCGCCCGCTTTCAGCGTATCAATAATGCTGTACGAATCTTTCCACAGTGAACCGGCGTCATCGCGGATACGCGTCAGGCTGAACACCGCATCCGAAGCCGTGACCGGCGTGCCGTCTGAGAATTTTGCCTCGCGCATTTTCAGCGTATACGTTTTGCCGTCCGGCGAAATCGTCCAGCTTTCCGCAAGCCCCGGCAGCAGTTTGGTGCCGGTATTGTCGACGCGAACCAGCGGATCAAACACGTTGGAGAACACCCAGTTATCGGCGTTTTGCGCCGATTTGATCGGGTCGAACGTCGTGCTGTCCTCACGACGTCCGATGGTCAGAACCCCGGCCGCCTGCGCCATTTCGCTGACCAGGCTCAACGCCAGCAGCACCCCGGCGGCCACAACGTTAAAATGCTTTTGCTTCATGTCACATTCCTTCAGTCATCGGAAAAATCCTTTCGCTACCGGGCGCATCAAGCACACAGGCGAAAGCATGGTCGGCAATATGCCGGGTTTCGGGTGCCGCGCCCTGCCTGCACGCGGGCAGCGCGCGGACACAACGTGGATGAAAAGCGCAACCCGCAGGCAGCGAAACCGGGCTGGGCGGCTCGCCCTGTAACGGGTTCTCCGGCAGCGGGCGGTCGGGGTCAATTTCAGGAATTGCCGCCACCAGCGCGGCGGTGTAAGGATGGCGCGGCGTAGTAAACACCGTTTGTGTCGGGCCGCTTTCAACAATCCGTCCCAGATACATTACCGCCACGCGGTCGCAGAGACGCCGCACAATCGCCAGATCGTGCGCGATAAACAATATTGCCAGCCCCATGCTCTCGCGCAGATCCATCAGCAAGTTGATGATTTGCGCCTGAATCGACACGTCCAGCGCGGCGACGCACTCATCGGCGACAATCAGCCGTGGCTCAATCGCCAGCGCGCGGGCAATTCCGGCACGCTGGCATTGCCCGCCGCTCAGCGCCTGCGGCCGTCGTGAAGCATGTTCCGCGCTCAGGCCGACCAGCGTCAGCAGCTCGTTAACCCGCGCCGGGATCGCGGCTTTCGCGACTTTCTGGTGTACACGCAGCACTTCACCAATGCTCTCGCCCAGCGTCTGACGCGGATTCAGTGAGGAAAACGGATCCTGAAAAATCATTGCCGTTTGCTGACGAAGCCGGGCAATATCCGGTTTCACGCCGCCGGTGATCAGTTGCCCGTTAAAGCGCACACGCCCTGCACTGGCGCTCTCCAGCTGCAACATCGCGCGCCCCAGCGTGCTTTTTCCGCTGCCCGATTCGCCCACCAGCCCCAGCGTTTCTCCGGCATTGATGTACATCGACACACCGTTCACCGCCTGCACGACGCGCTTTTTACGCCCCAGCCCGCCGGATACCGGAAACGTCACCGAAAGATCTTCGGCTTCCAGCAGCGGGTAAGGCCGCGCATTCTGCACAACTGTCAGGTCAGAAAGTGGATTCATTTTCCCTCCCGGATATCTCCGGACTCAGAACCCGCAAAGGGTGATGGCAGGCGGCAACGTGGCTGCGGGCAAACTCAGCGGTCTGCATCGCGGGCTGAAGATCATGGCACTGCGCCGTGGCATGCGCACAACGCGGATGGAAACGGCAGCCGTTCGGAAAATGCTCCGCAACCGGTGGCTGGCCGGGCAACGTGATCAGCCGTCCCGCACCGCCTTCGCTGGCGGGCTGGCAGTCAATCAGGCCGCGGGTATAAGGATGCAGTGCCTGCGCCAGTACCTGACGTTTTTCGCCGGTTTCACACAAGCGCCCGCCGTACATCACCGCGATGCGGTCGCAGGTTTGTGCTACCACGCCGAGATCGTGAGTAATGAGAATAATGGCGATACCCAGCCGGTCGCGCAGATCACCAAGCAGCCGTAAAATCTGCATCTGCACGGTGACGTCCAGCGCCGTAGTCGGTTCGTCGGCAATCAGAATTTTTGGCTCGCAGGCCAGCGCCACGGCGATCATTGCGCGCTGACGCATACCACCGGAAAACTCATGCGGATAGTTGTCCACGCGACGCTGCGGATCGGGAATGCCCACCTGCCGCAGCCATTCGACGGCCTGACGCTGTGCCTCGCGGCGGCTCGCCCCAAAATGCAGGCGGCGGCTTTCTGCAATCTGCTGCCCGATGGTCATCACCGGGTTCAGATGGCTGGCCGGGTTCTGGAAAATCATGCCAATTTCCCGCCCGCGAATGGCCGTCATGCGTTTATCGCTGAGCGTCAGTAAATCGGTGTCATTCAGGCGGATTTCTCCGGCGCGGATGTTCAAGCCTTCGCCCGGCAACAGGCGCATCATGGCGCGGCAGCTCAGCGTTTTGCCCGACCCGCTTTCGCCCACCAGCCCGAGGATTTCACCGGCACTGAGCGTGAGGGAAAGCTTATCCACCAGCGCCACGCCCTGCCGGTCTTCAATGGTTAAATCGCGAACTTGCAACAGCGTCATGGGCGTTCCCCCAGTTTGTCGCCTAAGCCGTCGGCCAGCAGGCTGAAACTCATCGCCAGCACGACAATCGCTAAGCCCGGAAACGTGGTTATCCACCAGGCGGTGGTGATAAAACTTTGCCCTTCAGCGACCATCACGCCCCATTCGGCCAGCGGAGGCTGAACGCCTAAGCCGAGGTAGCTCACCGACGCGCCGCTGAGCAAAACCAGCACGCAATCGGACATCGAAAACACCAGCGAACTGGTCAGCGCGTTGGGTAAAAGATGCAAAAGCAAAATACGCGTATGGCTGTAGCCCAGGCTGCGTGCGGCCAGAATAAAATCGCGGTGTTTGAGCGTCAGCACCTGCGAACGCACCAGCCGGGCGTAAGACACCCAGCCGACCATCGCCATCGCGATATAAAAACTGCTCAACCCCGGCCCGAGAATGGCGATGATCGAGAGCATCAGCACCAGAAACGGAAACGCCAGCACCACATCGATAACGCGCATGAAGAACGTATCCACCGCGCCACCGAGATAACCGGAAAACGCACCGACCAACGTGCCGAAGGTGAACGGGAAAATGACGCCGATAACGCAGATTTGCAGATCAATCCGTGCGCCCCACATCACACGGGACAGAATGTCGCGGCCAAAATTATCAGTGCCAAACGGATGCGTGAGCGTTGGTGGTGACAGTGTCACAGAGGCATCCTGCGCAATCGGGTCGAACGGCGCAATCCACGGGGAAAGCAGCGCAATCAGCACCCAGGCGCTAAGCATTAATACGCCGAGCCGCAGCGCCTGCTGACGCGGCAACCAACGCAGGTGAAAGCAGCCCAACCGCTGCGTCGCGATTTTGTTTGTCATGTTCATAGCTTCACCCTCGGATCCAGTGCCACCGTCAGCAAATCAGCCACCAGATTGACGGCCACCGTCGCCAGCGCAAACACCAAAACCACGCCCTGAACCACCATGTAATCGCGGCTGATAATGGCTTTCACCAGTAACTGCCCCATGCCCGGAATAGCAAAAACGCTTTCAATCACCACCGTGCTGCCGATCAGCCAGCCGATATTCACTGCCAGCAGATTGACCGTCGGTACCAGCGAATTGGGCATCACGTGCCGCCAGAAAATCCGGTTCTCGTTCTGCCCGCGCGCCATGGCCGCGGTGACATAATCGTTCTGCAATTCCATCAACAAACTGGCGCGAAGGTTGCGGGTCAGCACCGCCGACAACGCCAGCGCCACGGTCAGACAAGGCAAAAACAGATGATGTAAACGCTCGCCGAAATCACTGCCGTAGCCCGACACCGGAAACCAGCCGAGTGACAGGCTGAACAGCAAAATCATCATGATCGCCAGCCAGAACGCCGGTAATCCGAGGCCAACGGTAGAAAGCAGACGGATCATCTGATCCGCCAGCCGCCCGCGGTTTCGCGCCGCCGTTGCCGCCAGTGGTACGGTAAACAGCATCGCCAGCAGCACGCTGCCCAGCACCAGATACAGCGTCGGTTCGATGCGCGACATGATCAGTTTCAGCGTATCCACGCGGTAAATCAGCGACTTCCCCATTTCGCCATGCAGCAGGTTACGTAAGAAGTAGAGATATTGCTGCCAGACCGGCAGATCCAGTCCGTACTGGGCTCGTATGCGGGCGATAGCCTCCGGCGTGCTGCGTACGCCCAGCAGTATCCTCGCCGGATCGCCCGGTATGGCACGCACCATGACAAACGTCAGGATGCTGATCCCCAGCAAAACCGGCAGCAATTGCAGCGGGCGCCAGAGCAAAAATCGGTAACGGTGCATGGCAATCCTCTTAATGACTGTTTCTGGTGCAGAGCGGGGGTCATTTCCCCTGTGGCTCTACGTTAGCCCCGGCAAAACCTCACCGGTAGTTAGCAAAAATACTAGGTTTGTCCTGGCGGCGATTTGGCACTGCGATTGCATAACTTTTTCTTAACAACCGGGCAGCAGCAAAATCGGTGCCCGATCAGCACATTCATGGCGGAAAGCCGAAATTGCGGAGAGGAATTCATGAAAATCGCGGTGAAAGAAAGTGCAGCGCCGTTGCGGGAAACTACCGTGGACGGCGCTTTTAACCAGCTTTTCGCGCAGACTTCTCGTCTGGGATTCGACGCCCTGATTTACGATTACACGCCGGTACCGCGATCGCTGGAAGGCGAGCTGATCACGCCCTCTTTGCTGCGGATGTGTAACGTGCCGGGTGATATGCAGAGGCTGTGGCTGGAAAGTGGCTATTATCAGGTTGATCCGGTGCAACATTACGCGCTGGAAAGCTGCGCGCCGTTTGTGTGGTCCTATCAGCGGCCAGACAACACCTCCCTGCAAAACCGTCTTAGCGATCTCAACAAACCGGTTACGCATTACATGTGTGATAACAACATGCCGAGCGGTGCGACCGTGCCTCTGCATTTGCCGAACGGCGGGTTTGTCACCGTGACCGGCATACACACCGGCGCGGGGCATGAACTGGATATTCACGATGTGCTGGCGGAGCTGAGCCTGCTGGCGCTGACGTTTCAGGAGTGCATCTTTCCGCTGTTCGACGCCAGCGTGCTGACCTGCAAACATGTGCGGCTGAGCAAGCGCGAGCGCGAATGTCTGGCCTGGGCGGCGGAAGGGCTGACGGCCAAGGAAATCGCCCGAAAACTTAACCGCTCGGTGGCCACCGTCACGCTGCACCTCAACACTGCCGGTCGTAAATTGGGGGCCAGCAACCGCGTCCAGGCGGTGGTTCGCGCGCTGCATTACCGCCTGCTGGACAGCTGACCGCCCGATTTCCTATCTTTTTTACTAGCTGTTCAGCACCGCCCCGATGTTTACCCTGAGAAGATTATTCACCGACAGGGGAAACAAAATGGTCAACATCACTGAAGGCTACGCGCCGTTTCAGGAATACCAGACCTGGTACCGCATCAGCGGCGATCTCAGCAGCGGCATGACTCCGCTGGTGATCGCCCACGGCGGGCCGGGCTGCACGCACGATTACGTTGACGCGTTCCGCGACATCGCCAAAACGGGCCGCGCGGTCATTCATTACGATCAGGTAGGCAATGGCCGTTCGACGCATCTCCCCGATAAACCGGCAGGTTTCTGGCAACCGTCGCTGTTTCTGGCAGAGCTGGACAATCTCCTGCGCCATCTCGGCATCGAAGAAAACTACGCCCTGCTCGGGCAATCCTGGGGCGGAATGTTAGGTGCCGAACACGCCGTCACGCAGCCCCCCGGCCTGAAGGCGCTGATCATCGCCAACTCACCCGCCTCGATGGAACTCTGGCTGCAAGCCGCCGCCCGCCTGCGCAACGGACTCCCTGCCGGTGTGCAGGAAACCCTGCTCGCCCACGAACAGGCCGGAACGATCGACAGCGAAGAATACAAAGCCGCCTCGCAGGTTTTCTACGCGCGCCACGTTTGCCGGCTCGACCCGTGGCCGGAAGAGGTAAAACGCACCTTCTCCGCGATGGAAGCCGATCCGACGGTTTATCACGCCATGAACGGCCCGACCGAATTTCACGTCATCGGCAGCATGAAAGACTGGACGATCATCGGCCGTCTGCCGGCAATCAACGTACCGGTCTTGCTGATTTCTGGCCGTTACGATGAAGCTGCGCCTGAAGTTGTTCAGCCGTTCGCCGATCATATTAAAGGCGCGGAATGGGTCATTTTCGAGAATTCAAGTCACATGCCACATGTTGAAGAGCGTGAAGCATGTATGGAATGTGTGGCGGAATTTTTGGATTTGCAGGAAGCAGCTGCAAAGGGCTGCCTTTAAAGGCGGTCTGGTGTAAATTTCGGTTTTTCAATTGCGGTGATCGCTCAAGATCAAGACCTTGGGCTCGCCGCCCAAACAGCTTTGAAGCAGCAGCTTGGTGTAAATTTCGGTTTTTCAATTGCGGTGATCGCTCAGCGGCTCGCGCCGAAACCGACCAAAGAGGCCCAGGACGGGGCCTCTTTGGAATCTCCGCGTCTTTTTACAACCCGCGCTATCGCTCGCTGGCTATGTTTCAGGTACCGCAGCTATTGCCGCGAAAACTTGCCGCTGCGCGGTGCCTTCATTTCGGTATTCGAGCCTTTCGGTCTCGAAACACTCATTCAGCAAGCTTTCTGAAAGCGGCTGGAGGCTTTTTCAATTCAAAATCAGCCCGCATAAATCTTGCGAATTACATAGCCATTGGCCGCTTTCAAAAATCACGCCGCAGGAGTGGTGGAAAACCGAGCGTGTTTTTGCGAGGTTTGTAACCCGAACGAAGGGCACCGCGCAGCGGCGGGATTTTGCGGCACTAGCCGGAGTTTCTGGAACATAGCCAGCGAGCGGCAGCGCGCAGTTAAAAAGCGCGGGTGTCCAGAGGGCGCGCGCGTTAACGCGCCCTTTGGGCCAGTTTGGGCGGCGAGCCCAAGGTGTTGACCTTAAAGCCAGAGCGCCAAGCTCTACTTTGTCACCAGCACTGGTTTCTCCCGGTAATCCCCCGGGAAGACTTTCTCTAAATCTTTAATCTTCGGCAGATCGTTCACCACAATATACGGGTAATCCGGATTATCATTCAGGAAGTTCTGGTGATAAGCCTCCGCCGGGTAGAAATGTGCGTTGTCTTCTACTTTGGTGACCAGCGGATCGCGGTAGCTTTTGCTGGCGTTCAGTTGCGCAATATACGCTTTCGCCACTTCCGCCTGCGCCGCGTTCATCGGGAAAATCGCCGAGCGATACTGGCTACCGGTATCCGGCCCCTGCCGGTTAAGTTCGGTCGGGTTATGCCCCACGGAGAAGAAGATGTGCAGCAGTTCGCCGTAAGTGATCTGCGTCGGGTCAAAAGTAACTTTCACCGATTCCGCATGGCCGGTATCACCGGCACTGACCTGTTCGTAACTTGCAGTTTGCGCCGCACCTCCGGTATAGCCTGAAACCGCGCTGGTCACGCCTTTTACATGCTGGAACACGCCCTGAATTCCCCAGAAACAACCGCCAGCAAACAGTGCCGTTTCGCTGTGGGAGGATCCTGCGGGTTCATCTTTTGCCGGTGCGGGGATCACGACAGCAGGCTCCGCACCGCCCCAGGACCAGGCGTTATTTTGAAATACAAACGCAGAAGCCAGAACCAGGCCAGTAATCAGGCTGCAGTGGCGTAAAGACCGCATTTTTGAGGATGAGATTTTCATAGTCAGTTTCCTGGTGGTCAGGCTTTCGGGGTGAACGTCATTGCCAGCCCGTTCATGCAATATCGCAGGCCAGTAGGTTTCGGGCCATCGTCAAAAACATGCCCCAGATGGCCACCGCAGCGGCGGCAATGCACTTCATCGCGGACCATGCCTAGTGTGGTATCACGGCTGGTCAGCGCGGCATTGGGCAGCGGTTGCCAAAAGCTTGGCCAGCCGGTGTGGCTGTCAAATTTAGTCGCGGAGGAAAAGAGCGGGAGGCTGCATCCTGCACAAGCGAATTCACCCACACGATGTTCGTCGTTTAACGGGCTGGAATATGGCCGTTCAGTGCCTGCTTCACGCAACACATAATATTGCGCATTACTCAGCTTCTGATGCCACTGCGCGTCGGTCAGGGTGACCTCGAACGCCTCAGCTTTCGCCTGCGCATCAGCCTTGCGGGGGAAAAACGACGGAAGCAGCCCCATCACCGCAATAGCGGAAACGGCGCTGCTGCCCAGCAGGAAATTACGTCTGTTCATCATGATCGCCTCACGTCTGTCTGATACCGATGGCACCAGACTACAGAGGGATGTCTTACCGAATCCTCCCGGAGAGTTAACGATTTTGTGATAACTCTATAAGGTTTGCAGAATCGCCTTCGCGCTGGCATCTGCCCCGTCACGCACTAACACCGGGATTTCACTCAGCGGTGTGCCTATCGTCACTGTCTGCCCACCGGCGTAGCGTTCACCATTAAGCGCTACCCAGTTTTCACCGGCAGGCAACCACACTTTGCGATCGCGCTGCCCTGCATATAAAACCGGCGCAACCAGAATATCGGCCCCCAGCAAATACTGATCCTCCACCTGCCAGCTTTCAGCCTGCTGCGGATAATGATAGAACATCGTGCGCATGGCCGGATCGCCGTTTTCATGCGCCTCCTGCATCACGCGGCGGATATATGGGCGCAACGTCTCGCGCAGGTGCAGGCTGTTTTTCATCAGCGCGTAATTCTCTTCACCGTAACTCCAGACTTCATTCGCTGCACCGCTGTTACACTGCGCGATACCCTCACGCCACTGCTCTGGCGGCTGAATCTGTGGTTCACGGTAGCCGTGTAAACGCATTACCGGGCAGAAAACGGCCCACTGGAACCAGCGGATCAGCAGTTCCTGAAATGCCGGATCGTTGACATTACCGCCCTGAAAACCGCCGATATCCGTCGTCCACCACGGGATCCCTGCCAGCCCCATGTTCAGGCCCGCCGCAATCTGGTTACGCAGTGCATGGAATGATGAGTGGATATCGCCCGACCACGCCAGCACGCCATAACGCTGGCTGCCTGCCCAGGCACAGCGCACCAGATTGACGATCTCGCTTTCACCTTCCTGCTGCAATCCTTCGTAAAACCCTTGCGCGAATTTCTGCGGATAGATGTTGCCGACTTCCAGTACCGGCCCCAGATGATAGCGATAGTTGTCAAAATCATAGGCGCGATATTCCGGTTCAGCCTCATCCAGCCAGAAAGTGCGGATACCCAGATCGTAATAATTCTGCTTCACTTTATCCCAGACAAACTGCCGTGCGCCGGGATGCGTTGCATCGAAGAAAGTGCAGTTCCCGAGGAAATCCAGATTCACCGAGACACCACGATCGGTATTGACCAGATAGCCTTTAGATTTCATTTCTTTGTAATTATCCGTTCGGCTGTCCACCGTCGGCCAAACGGAAACCATGGTCTCTATACCCAGGGATTTAAGTTCCGCCACCATTGCTTTCGGATCCGGCCAGTCCACCGGGTCAAAACACCAGGTACCCTGATTCGGCCAGTGGAAGAAATCAATCACAATGACTGAAATCGGCAGGTTGCGGCGTTTGTATTCGCGGGCGACGTCCAGTACTTCCTGCTGCGTGCGGTAACGTAATTTGCACTGCCAGAAACCGGTCGCGTACTCCGGCATTTGCGGCGCAGTACCTGTCGCGCAGCCATATTGACGCATAATGTCAGCAGGGGTATTGCCGGCGGTGATCCAGTAATCCATCTGTTCAGTCACCAGCGCTTCCCAGCGCGTTATGTTCTTACCGAATGTGGCTTCACCAACCGCCGGGTTATTCCACAACAAACCGTAACCGAGGTTCGATAGCATAAACGGTACGCTGGCTTGTGAATTTCGCTGCGCCAGCTCCAGCGTGCAACCTTTCAGATCCAGACAACTTTGCTGGTACTGCCCCATCCCGTAGATTTTCTCATCCGGGCGTGACTCAAAGCGCACCGTTAACTGGTGTTTTCCGCCCGGGATAGCTTTAAACTCCCGCGCATCCATTTTCAGCGCACTGATGTATTTGTCCTGACTTTTTTCCGTCGCGCCAATGCCCACCGTCGAACGCTGACGCCAGAATTCTTCCAGAATCAGCTCGCCGCGTTGGTTATAAAACGCCAGCTGGCCTTTAATGTTAACGGTCGCCGTGATGTTGCCATTGCGAAGCGTCAACGTCTCGGTGCCCCGGCTGATATCCGCCTGAGGTTGCTCATGCAGCGGGAGCAGCGCCCAGAGAGAGTCATTGAGCGCCGGACGACAGGTCGCGCGCACCCGCAGACTGTTTTCGCCCCAGGGTTCAATCACCAGCGTTTGCTGATCAAAATGCCAGAGGATACGGTTTTTTTCGGCGATTAATTCGCTCATACGGACTCCTGTGTCTGCAAGGTAGCCTGGCGTTCAGGCTCGCGTTCCGGTGTGATTTTTGACTGATTAATATGTTTCATGGTGGCGTCGTTGAGTTTGTACCAGCGCATCGACAACGCGCTAAACATCGACAACACGCCCGGCACCAGCGAGAACAGCGCGATAATTGACAGCATCGCGGCGGTGTTTTGCTGCTCGGCATGCGCAACGTAGCCGCTCATGCCGAGCGTCCAGCCGACCACGGCGCCGCTGACCGCCATCCCCATCTTGAGAATTGCCAGCAGCGTGGAGAACACGGTGCCATCCATGCGTTTGCCCTGTTTATATTCACCGTAATCCACCACGTCCGACATCATCACCCACATCAGTGTGGTGGTGACCTGATAGAACGTCGACACCAGCAGCGTCATGCCGACCAGCAGGGAAATCCACGCCGGAACGAAGAAAATCGCCATGCTTAACGCCCCCGTCAGAAGGGCGCACAGCGTAAATGCGGTCAGTTTGCTGCGGTTTCTGGTCAGCGGTTTGACCAGCAAACTGCCGAGACTTTTGCCGATAATATGTGCGGCCAGCAGCCACATAAAGTAGCTGACGTTGCCCAGATAATACGTCACGTAATACATCATCGCGCCGAGGCGGACGACGCCGAAGGAGATGTTAAAGAAGATCAGCGCCGCCACGACCCGCCACTGATCGTTACGGACTAAATCACGTAAATCTGAGAGGAAATTAGCATGCGTCGGTGGCGCACTGATACGCTCTTTAGTATTGAAAAAGCACAATAAAAACATGACAACGGCAACCGACGCCATGATGGACATCGCACCAAAATAGCCGTCGAGTTTATTCCCTCCGCCCATCATTTCTGCCAGCGGCATCATCAGGAACGTGGACATTGCCCCGCCCAGCGTCGCAAGGAAAAAACGATAAGACTGTAGTGAAATACGCTGCGTGTTATCCGGCGTAATAATCGCGCCCATCGAACAATAAGGAATATTGATGGCGGTATACATCAACATCATCACGCAATAGGTCACGCTGGCGTAAACCATTTTTCCGCCCAGTGACAAGGATTCCGGTACGGCATAAACCAGCAAACAACTGGCACCGAACGGCAACGCCAGCCAGAGAATATAAGGGCGGAATTTGCCAAAACGCGTCTGTGTACGGTCAGCAATCAGACCCATTGCCGGGTCAACGATCGCATCCGCCACGCGCGCCACAAGAAACATGGTACCGACAAATACTGCCGGTAATCCCACCACATCGGTGTAATAGAACGTCAGGAATATAATCACATTATCCAGACCAATATGGCTTGCCATATCCCCCAGACCGTAGCTGATTTTTTCTTTTACGGATAACTTCGCAGTCATTTTTCGTCCTGCCTTTTGTAGGGTTAAACACCAAAAATCCGTCCGTCCGTGGCCCGAAGACTTGTTATAAAATGGTTAAAAGGCAGTCACAATTGCGAGATGTTATAAATTTCTTATGATTTTTGATTTATGTGATACCGGTAACATCAGGAATGATGTCAGGCGGGCTGATACACAAAGAATGCGCAACAAGCGCGGGGATAAGAAACACGGGAAGGTTTAGGTCGCGGAGGGAGCATACAAAAAGTTTTAGCGAAATGAGGCCCGTTACCACACCGGCCTCATTCCTGCTTATTATGATTATCTGCGAACTGTTGTTATCAGGCAGGGGTCACGGGTTTTTGCTCAGTCTTCGCCTGAGCGTTTTCCAGCATTTTCCTGACCGGGATGATAAGAACAAACAGCACCGCCGCACAGATCAGCAGGGCTACCGAACAACGCGCAAACAGGTCAGGCAGCATATCCAGTTGATCGGCTTTCACATGCCCGCCGATAAGCCCCGCAGCCAGATTACCCAGCGCGCTGGCGCAGAACCAAAGCCCCATCATCTGCCCCCGCATTCTTTCCGGTGCCAGCAACGTCATCGTCGCCAGACCAATCGGGCTCAGGCACAGTTCACCGAGCGTCAGCATCAGAATACTGCCCACCAGCCACAGTGGCGAAACGCCAGCGCCGCCGCTGTTCAGCACATTCTGCGCCGCCAGCATCATCAGCCCAAAGCCCGCAGCCGCACACAGAATACCGATGATGAATTTGGTGATACTGCCCGGACGAACGTTTTTCCGCGCCAGCATTGGCCATGCCCAGCTGAATACCGGTGCCAGCAGGATGATAAACAGAGCATTAATTGACTGGAACCAAACCGCCGGGATTTCAAAATCGCCGATCATACGGTTGGTATAATCGTTAGCGAACAGGTTGAACGAGGTTGGTTTCTGCTCAAACGCAGACCAGAAGAAGGCAGCAGAGACCAGCAGAATAAAGCAAACCAGCAGTCTGGCGCGCTCTTTCCTGTTAAGCCCGGCAAAGACAAACAGATAGATAAAATACGCGGCAACTGACACTGCAATCACGTAGACCAGCACGCTGGCAACCGCCACGGGATTAATCACGATCACCCCCTGCGATATCAGCGTTACGACCACTGCCACACCTGCTGCCAGCACCAGCAACCAGCCCCCTACGCCGTTTTTCTTAGATACCGGGCTGTTCCAGGTTGAATCCAGGCCGACTTCGCTGTCGTAACGTTTCATCGCCGGAACGGCATACAGGCGGAAAATAACCAGAGCCACCAGCATACCGATGCCACCAATACCAAAGCCCCAGTGCCAGCCATGGGTTTTTATCAGCCAGCCGGAGATCAGCGGCGCGATAAAGGAGCCCATATTGATGCCCATATAAAACAACGAGAAACCGCCATCACGACGCGCATCCCCTTTCTTATACAGCGTTCCCACCATGACGGAGATACAGGTCTTGAACAGTCCGGAGCCCAGAACGATAAACATCAGGCCGATAAAGAACAGGTTGTCGCCAAATACCGCTGATAAGGCGATCGACAGATGGCCGAGCGCAATAAGAATCGAACCATACCAGACCGCCTTTTGCTGCCCAAGCCAGTTATCCGCCAGCCAGCCGCCCGGCAGCGCAGCCAGGTACATGCAGCCGGCAAAAATGCCGACAATAGCCGATGCGCTTTCACGCGCGAGCCCCATACCGCCGTCATAGACCGTCGCCGCCATGAACAGGATCAGTAAGGGACGGATCCCGTAAAACGAGAACCGTTCCCACATTTCGGTGAAAAACAGTGAACCCAGCGGATAAGGATGACCGAAAAATGTCCGGCTCTCGTTTTTGTGACCAGAGGAATGCATAAATTCTCCAAAAGGTGTGCCGTAGTGTTTGAAAAACTCAATGTCTGGCGGTTATCAGTTCGCCGCTCTTTAACATTCAGAAATTATTATTTGCCATTAGAAACTAGTTTTGTCTGGCGAGAACTGCAGAACTTTTAGAGGAAAAGTCGACAACTGTCTACCTTTACAGAGTTTATGATGGCAAAAATGAGAAAGTGTTCGGTAACTAAAAGAGGAGGATTTTTTAATGAATTATTTTTAACTATCTGATTCTAATATTTTTATTAGAAAATGGAGAGCCGGGTTTTGCATGGGGAATAATGACTAAATGAATTTCAGACGAAAGTGCTCTGAAGCTTCTCACTCCCCCTTCTCAGAGGGAGCAGTTAATGGCATTACTCCGCTAAAAGTGGCGGAACTGACGGAACCATCGGTGCATTATCAATATCGGCCTGCGTCATGCGAAACGCTTGCGGATAATGTTCCCGGCTGGTGCGCCGCAACGGCTCGGTTGAGCGCCAGGTGTACAGGCAACGCTGGCACTGGTGTACGGTCCAGACGCCTTTTACCGGCGAAACGGCCATCAGTTCAATATGCTCATCGGCACAACGTGGACAAATCATAATCACTCCTTAACTCAGTCAGTTAATGCTCAGGCCTGACGGCCCGCCAGCAGGGAATTAAGTTTCACAACCCAGTCTTTGGTTTCCGGTAAATCACGTACCGGCTGGCTGAAATGCCCCCGGTTATCCGGTGCGACCGGCGTGGTAGCATCGATGATCAGTTTGTCGGTGATCCCTGCGGGTGAAGACCCCGGATCCAGCTCCAGCACGGACATGTTTGGCAGCTGAACCAGATCGCCCGCCGGATTGACCTTCGCGGAAAGCGCCCACATCACCTGTGGCAAATTGAACGGATCGACGTCCTCATCCACCATGATGACCATTTTCACGTAACCCAGGCCGTGCGGCGTGGTCATGGCGCGTAAACCGACCGCGCGTGCAAACCCACCGTAACGTTTTTTGGTCGAGATGATTGCCAGCAGCCCGTGCGTGTACATGGCGTTGACGGCCTGCACTTCCGGGAATTCAGCTTTCAGTTGCTGATATAGCGGCACGCAGGTGGCGGGCCCCATCAGATAATCGATTTCTGTCCACGGCATCCCGAGATACAAGGATTCGAATATGGGCTGGCTGCGGTAAGAGACTTTGTCGATACGCACCACCGTCATGTTGCGACCACCGGAATAGTGCCCGGTGAATTCACCGAAGGGCCCTTCGATTTCACGTTTGCGCCCCTCAATAACGCCTTCGAGGATCACCTCTGAACCCCAGGGAACGTCGAAACCGGTCAGCGGCGCGGTGGCTATCGGGTAAGGTGCCTCACGCAGCGCTCCCGCCATTTCATATTCTGACTGATCGTATTTCAGCGGTGTCGCGCCCATCAGCGTAATGATCGGGTCGTTACCCAGCGTAATCACAATCGGTAAATCTTCCCCGCGCTCTTCCGCTTTATGCAGATGCAGCGCGATGTCGTGCATCGGTACCGGCTGAAGGCCAAGTTTGCGCTTTCCCTTTACTTCCATCCGGTAAATGCCCACGTTCTGTTTGTCAAAACTTTCCGGGTCGGTCGGATCGCGGGAAACCACGCAGGCTTTGTCGAGATAAAAACCACCATCGCCGTCATTCAGGCGGAAAAGCGGCAAAATATCGAACAGATTGATGTCTTCACCCTCGACGGTATTTTGCGCCCACGGCGGATTGTCGCGACGTACCGGTTTCACCGGGAAGGTATCCCAGCGGCGGATATATTCCGCGATCTGTTCATTCGTCGACGTCGAGGGTGGCAGCCCCATCGCAATCGCATGGTTTTGCCAGGAACCCAGCGTATTCAGTGCGATACGCGCATCGGTAAAACCTTCGATATTATCGAAGTACAGCGCAGGTGCACCTTCGCCAATACGGCCGGTCGCGTTAGCCGCTGCGGCCAGATCGGGCTCTGCTTTCACCTGTTCAGTGATCTTCAGCAGTTGCCCCTGTTCGTCCAGTGCGCTCATAAAGCTGCGCAGATCATCAAAAGCCATTTTGATTCTCCTTTTCGGTGTCGTGTTCAAGACGTTTTCAGAAACTGTTCATTTTTAAAATATGTTCGTATACGAATGAAAATCACCTTATACTCCTTTTTAAATTCCTGCAATGGCCTGTCGCATTCGCTATTCATAGGTTGCTAAGATAGGGGTAAACCAATAAGAAATTCAGGAACGGATGATGAGCACACAATTGAGACAGGAGACCTTTCACCTGATGCGAAAGGTGTTCCAGCAACACACCGCGAGATGGCAGCAGTGCATCCCGGATCTGACCAAACCTCAGTACGCGGTTTTGCGCTCAATTGCTGAAAATCCGGGCATTGAACAGGTACAACTCACCGATGTCGCGGTTAGCAGCAAAGCGACGCTGGCAGAAATGCTTTCACGACTGGAAGCGCGTGGGTTATTGATTCGCGAAGCGGATCCGGCGGATAAGCGCCGACGGTTTATTACGCTGACGCCGGAAGGCAGAGCCGTTCTGGCGAAAACCCAACCGATCGGTCAGCAGGTGGACACTGAATTTTTGGCAAGACTTTCTCCTGACGATCAACAGCATCTGGTTCGCCTGTTGAAACTGATCATGGGGGAATAACAGGGGTTTTTATGATTGAAGAAGTCGTGTTGCTTGATGTAAAAAATCAACCGGCGGGTACTATGGACAAGGCGTTGGTACACACAAATCACACGCCGTTGCATCTGGCATTTTCCTGCTATATCCACAACGATCGCGGAGAAATCCTGCTCACCCGCCGCGCTTTGAGCAAAGTTGCGTGGCCCGGTGTGTGGACGAACTCCGCCTGCGGACACCCGCTCCCTGGCGAATCTTTGCAGGCCGCAGTTTATCGCCGCTGCCAGTACGAACTGGGGCTGTCGGTTGAAAAGATCACCTCGCTGATTGGCGAATTTCAGTATTATGCGACCGACGCCTCCGGCATTGTTGAGAATGAATTTTGCCCGATTTTTGCCGCATTCAGCCGCCAGAGCCCGGCGCCACGCAATACCGAAGTGATGGATTATCAGTGGGTAAAACCTGAAGATTTGCTCAACAGCGTCAGAAGCACCCCCTGGGCATTCAGCCCCTGGATGGTGTTACAGTTAGGTCAAATCACGGAGAAAAACCTGAGTCTGCTTGGGTGAGCGTAAACGCACAAAACGTACGTGCTGCCAGTCCGGGTTGCTTAACAAAGCCTCATACTGGCGGCGGTTATTCGCGAAAGTTTTGAGTGTCCACAGGATAATGGAATCACGGCTGAAAAAGCTTTTGCGAAACGACTCGCAATTCCCCGTGCCGGCCCAGATCTCCTGCTTATTCCATGCACGTGTGGCGGCGCGTTTCACGGCCTGAAACAGCGTCCGGCCAAACGAATAATCAACCCAAACGATCAGATCTATTTCCCGCCATTTCACCGTCTGGGTACGTTTGTAATTGCCGTCCAGCACCCATTTATCGTTTGCAGCCAGCTTTTCGCTGAGGCTCACGAAAAATGCCTCATCCGGCGTACCTTGCCAGCCTGGCCGCCAGAACAGCGCATCCAGTTCTATATACGGGATATTCAGTTTCTGAGAAATACCGCGCGCCAGTGTTGATTTCCCGCTTCCGCTGGTTCCAATGACATTGATTTTCACTGAAGAATTCTCCGCTCGCTGTTTTTCTCATCAAAAAATGGGCACGTATTGTGCGGCGAAATGAGAGCGTTGTATAGCGATATAATGCATCCACGGCGTTATCCACAGTGTTGTAAATTTGTTGCCACATTCACCAGAAAACAGATTCTTCCTACACACAAACATCACAATTAATGATTATTATAAAGCTCATCTGTAGCCTGCTACAGACGACTTCATGTTTTCCCTTGTAACACATTCCAATGCCCGTTTCCCCTGACGGGCATTCTTTTATCTGCGGTTTGCTGCACACTTCCCCCCTGGAAACACGATAGCGCTGCGTCTAGCAATCGCCTGTCTCAGGTTCAGGAAAATCAATACAGAAAGCGTGGCGGGGAATACAGCGGAAAGGGTAATGAAGAAATAAAAAACGGCCCGCAAAAATAGCAGGCCGCAGATCACCATTTAATGAACAACATTTAACCAATCAGAGAGATTTCAGCGTCGCGGCAATCACGTCTTTTGCCGGCGTCGTCTGGCGACCGATCAGTTTGCTTAATGTATGAGAATCATCAAACAGGCCGCCTTTCGCTGCGCCCGCATCAGAATCTGCCAGCATATTTGCCAGCCAGTCCGGCAGGCCCGCTCCGATCAGTGCTTTAGCAAATTCCGCTTCCGGCAGGTTGACGTAGTCCACTTTTTTACCGGACTGCTTCGCGATTTCTGCGGAGAATTCAGCCAATGTGTAAGCCTCATCACCGGCTAATTCGTAGACTTTACCCGCCTGGTTATCCAGGGTCAGCACTACTGCGGCGGCTTCTGCATAATCCTGACGCGCGGCGGAAGCAATGCGCCCTTCGCCAACAGCACCAATAAACGCATTGTGCGCCAGTGCAGGCGCCACGCTTGCCGCGTAGTTTTCGGTGTACCAGCCATTGCGCAGCAGAACATAAGGCACGCCGGATTCGCTCAGTGCTTTTTCAGTCGCGCGGTGTTCCACGCCCAGGCCCAGCGGGCTTTTGCCTGCATGCAGCAAGCTGGTGTACGCCAGCAATTTGACGCCTGCGCGTTTTGCTGCCGCAATCACCGCGTTGTGCTGCGCTTCACGCTGACCGACTTCGCTGGAAGAAATCAGCAACAGTTTTTCAACGCCTTTAAAGGCAGAATCCAGTGTTGCGGGTTGGCCGTAATCCGCCTGACGCACTTCTACGCCTAAATCAGCCAGGTCTTTGGCTTTTTCCGGGCTGCGGACTGCAGCAATAATCTGATTAGCAGGCACTTTCTTCAAAAGTGCGGCAATAACGAGGCGGCCTAACTGGCCGGTAGCACCGGTAATTGCGATCATTTTGTTTCTCCAAAAAGTGTTTTATTCAACATGAGGCCTGAAAGACGCTGGCTCTGAAAACATCCTATGCGATATACTAACTTTCCGTAAGTACGCACTAAAAGGTAAGTATGAAAATAATTTCTTCCGACAAAACTTCTGATCGTCTCCCCCTTACAGAACAGATCCGTCGGGGTGAAGTGCTCGACCCGAACTGCCCGTCCCGCGAAATCCTCCGGCACATTACCAGCCGATGGGGTTTACTGATCCTGCTCGCCCTTAGCGACCAGACGCTGCGCTTTAGTGAGCTGCGCCGGAAAGTCGGTGGTGTCAGTGAGAAGATGCTGGCGCAGACATTACAGTCACTTGAAGAAGATGGTTTTATCGATCGCCGCTCATTCCCGGTGGTTCCGCCGCACGTTGAGTATAGCCTGACGCCACTGGGTATCGAGGTGAAGGACCAGGTTTCCGGGCTGGCAAACTGGCTGGAATCGAATTTGCACCGCGTTTTAAAGCAGCGCAGCCTGCGTGTGGTCGGGGAAAATGATTAACAAAAAAACTTAACAAGAAGGTAAAAATTCTCACCTATCATTGATTCAACTCGCCAACTAATATCATTTCATTGATTCGATAAATGATTTTATTTTCAACAGGTGAGGTGGTTAATGTCTCAGTCTCAAACCCATAAGCAGCACGTTACGCTTGTCATCACGCACAAAGTTGCGCCTGCCCATGAAGCAGAGTACGAAACCTGGCTGAATAAAATCATGCCCCAGGCCAGCACTTTTCCGGGCCACCTGGGTGTCAACGTGATCCGCCTGAGCCGCAGCGGCGATGCTTACACCATTCTGGTCCGGTTCGATACGCTGGAAAATCTCAATGCCTGGCACAAATCAGATCTGCGCAAACAGCTGGTGGAAGAAGTCAGCCCCCTGCTGTTACAAAGCGACAGCACTGAAGTTCGCCCCGGTGCCGAATTCTGGTTTACCCCGCCAAGCGCCACGGTCCGTCCTCCGGCCCGCTGGAAGCAGTATCTGCTGACCCTGCTGGTGATTTACCCGTCGACGCACATCGTTCCCTGGTTTTGGGGACTTTTTTTGCCACAGCTCAAAGGCACGGAGGGCGGCCATTTACTCAATGACGCTTCCGTCGTTGCGCTGGTGGTATTCCTCTGGATGCCAATCATTACCCGAGTTTTTCATTCATGGCTGACGCGCACAAACGCGCAATGACAGGAGCTTTTCCAATGAATAGTTTTGCTTCCCTGATCCTGACCAACGGTAAATTCCACACGGTCGACCGCGAGAAACCACTGGCGAGCGCTGTGGCGATTAAAGACGGCAAATTCCTTGCTGTCGGCACAGAAAATGAAGTGATGCAGTTCGCCGATGCGGGCACGCAGGTGGTCGATTTGCAAGGTCATACGGCGATCCCCGGCCTTAACGACTCTCACCTGCACCTGATCCGTGGCGGTCTGAATTACAATCTGGAATTACGCTGGGAAGGCGTGCCTTCTCTGGCCGATGCGCTGCGGATGCTCAAAGATCAGGCCATGCGCACACCAAGCCCGCAGTGGGTTCGCGTCGTGGGCGGCTGGACTGAATTCCAGTTTGCCGAACGCCGCATGCCTACGCTCGATGAAATCAATCAGGCCGCGCCGGATACGCCGGTTTTCATCCTGCATCTCTATGATCGCGCCCTGCTCAATCGCGCCGCGCTGAAAGTGGTCGGCTACACCAAAGACACGCCAAACCCACCGGGCGGCGAAATTCAGCGCGACAGCAACGGCAACCCGACGGGCATGCTGATCGCTAAACCGAACGCGATGATTTTGTACTCGACGCTGGCGAAAGGCCCGAAACTACCGCTGGAACAACAGGTGAACTCCACCCGCCAGTTTATGCGCGAACTGAACCGTCTCGGGCTGACCAGCGCCATCGACGCGGGCGGCGGTTTCCAGAACTATCCTGAGGATTATCAGATTATTGATGAACTTCATCAAAAAAATCAGCTGACCGTGCGCATTGCCTACAACCTGTTTACCCAGCGTCCGCAGCAAGAGCTGGATGATTTCAAACTGTGGACCGACATGCTGAAACCCGGCCAGGGCACGGATTTCTACCGCCATAACGGCGCAGGTGAAATGCTGGTGTTCTCGGCGGCAGATTTTGAAGATTTCCTGCAACCGCGCCCGGATTTACCGCCGGGTACCGAAGTTGAGCTGGAGCGCGTGGTGCGTCATCTGGTCGAGCATCGCTGGCCATTCCGCCTGCACGCCACCTATGACGAATCCATCAGCCGCATGCTGGATGTGTTTGAAAAAGTGAACAGCGACATTCCGTTCAACGGCCTGCACTGGTTCTTCGACCACGCAGAAACCATCACCGAACGTAATATCGAGCGCGTCAAAGCGCTGGGCGGCGGGATTGCGGTACAGCACCGCATGGCCTTCCAGGGTGAATACTTCGCTGAACGCTACGGCCTTGAAGCCACCAAACACACGCCGCCGGTGGCGAAAATGTTGTCCGCCGGTTTACCGGTCGGGCTCGGCACCGATGCCACCCGCGTGGCCAGTTATAACCCGTGGACGGCACTCTACTGGCTGGTTTCCGGCCGCACGGTCGGCGGAATGGCAATGTACGATGACGACGCAAGAATTGACCGCGAAACCGCACTGATGCTGTGGACGCAGGGCAGTTCGTGGTTCTCCAGCGAGCAGGGCAAAAAAGGCCAAATCAAAACCGGTCAACTGGCGGATCTGGCGGTGCTTTCTGAAGATTTCTTCAGCGTGCCGGAAGAACGGATCAAAGGGATTGAGTCGGTGATGACGGTGGTTGATGGCAAAGTGGTGTACGCCGCAGGGGGATTCTCACCGCTTTCACCGCCAGCGATCCCGGTTCTGCCGGACTGGTCGCCGGTCACCACCGTGCCGGGGCATTACCGCTCCGCACCACCGCAAGGTGCCGCACGCGTCGGGCTGGTTCGTCAGGCTCACCAGTGCGTCGGACCTTGCGGCGTGCATAAACACAGCCACGATATCGCCCGCGGGTCCGACGTCCCGGTCTCCGATGACAACGCCTTCTGGGGCGCGCTGGGATGTTCGTGCTTCTCTTTCTGATAGAATTGTACTAGCTGACGCACCCCTTACCCGGCTGACGGGTAAGGGGTGACTCTTTTTACACCTGCGGCTGCGCAATTACCGGCGGTAACCAGCTGCGGTAGCCAAAAGCGCGGCGACCGACGACGATCAGCACCAACCCTAATGCCAGCGCGAAAGCCAGGATAATGGCGATGATTTGCAGCGGCATAAAGCTGCCCGCCAGCGCCGTCACCGCCAGGCCACTGACCGGCACCGAACACATATTCATCAGGCCAATCAGCCCCATGGTTTTCCCCAGATGCTCCTGCGGAATAATCTGGCTGCGTAAGGTGCGCAGATAAACACTGAATGCACCGTCGAAAGCCATGAGTACCGCGTAACCCACCAGATACATCGCGAAATCGAGTGACACCGACATCAGCGCGCCAGACAAAATCATCCCGCAAAATGACAGCGTTCCCAGCGTCGAGAGACCGAAACGTTTGGCAATACGTGGCACAAAGATAAACGTCACAATGGTGACCAGCGCGGCTGAGGTTTGTAATACGCCAAAATAGCTTTCCGGCAGGTGAAACTCTTTCAGGATCACCGCCGCACTCACCACCAGCGCCGCACCGTAGACCAGGTTCACCACCCAGGTCAGCGCACACAGATGAAGCAGGATTTTATTCTGCTTAAGTACCTGAATCGCCGTGCGGTTAGATTCGACAATTGAGCGAAAACTCATCTTCTCCGCAACGACCAGATCATGCGTTTCGAGGAACAGATAGTTGATCGCCGAGATGGCAAACAGCACGGCTGCACAGGCTAAAATTGCCCCGACGCCACCGTACACAGAAATGGCCACCGCCAGCGCAGGCCCGAGCACCTGCGTAATCTGGTCAACGCCTTGCAACATTGAATGCGCTTTCGGCAAGGTTTCTGCCGGAATATGGCGCGGCAACAGCGCCTCGGTAGCCACAAAATTCAGAACATAGGCGACCGACAGCAGTGCCATCGTGACGGCCAGCACCGGGAATGTGGCGCTGGGGTGAAAAGTCAGGGTCAGGAAGGCCACCACCATCAGCACAGAACGTCCTGCTTCAACGTTGAAAAAGATAAAGCGGGGTTTGATACGGTCAGCCAGAAAACCCGACAGCGGAAAGAACAGAATACGCGGCAACCATTCAATCACGAATGCCAGCGAAGAAAATGTCAGCGACCCGGTGGCTTTCAAAATCGCCAGCGGAACAGCAAACAGCAGAAACTGATCGCACAGTGACCCGGCAAAGCGGGAAAAGACGAAGCGTTTTAATCCAAAACGATCACTGTTCATATCATCACTATCCTTAAAGGAGTTCAGGGGCCACCCGCACAAACGCGGTGGCCCGGTTAATATCAGGCCTGACGAAGCGTAAATATCGAGCACGCGTACTGATCGGCAATCGTTAAATGTTCATCAAAGCCCTCTTCTGCAGCGCGCTGTGGCCAGAAATACTCCACCGAACCTTCACGGGTTTTCCATGACACCAGCTTTTTCGACGTATCCAGCGGCTTAGCCGTGATCTGCATATTCACCACGTGGTCTGGCAGGCTGGCGGGCAAGGTGACTTTCTCAATCACGCCTTCGTCGGCTTTAATAAAAGCGACGGCGCTCAGACCACGAGATTTCAGGGTGTCAGGGAGAGGTTTAAGTTTGTTCAGATGGCTGAGCACGTGCAGTTCATAGGGATTGATCCCGTAGGTTCTTTCCACTAAATCCATGATGGTATCGCCACCGGTGCGTGCGCCCACTTCAATAATTTTGATTTCACCCGCAGGGGTGATTCGCGCTTCAAAGTGCGCCACGCCGTAGCGGATCCCCAGTGCATGGCAGGCGCGCTCGGCGATGTCACGCAGTTGCTTATTGTCACTGTGCCGCGACGGCATACTGTGCCCCACTTCGACAAAATTCGGCTCTTCACCCAGGTATTTGTCGGTTACGGCCATCGCCCGGTGATAGTCGCCCTGGTTGATCACCTCAACGCTGACTTCCTGCCATGCCGGGATATATTCTTCAACCTGGAAGAGATCTTCTGGTGCGAACGATTCACCGTTCAGGGAAATAACATCAGTCACGCAGTTGCCGAAAACTTTTTCGATTTCATCTTCATGGCTGATTTTTAATACGCCCAGGCTGCCCGCCATTTCACGCGGTTTAATCACCACCGGCAGGCCGATCTCTGCGATCAGTTTTTTAAGTTCATTTAAGGTCCTGAATGCGGCGAAGCGAGGCACCGGCAGGCCCGCGGCTTGCAGGATCTGCTTCATGACAAATTTGTCACGGCAGTTGGTGATGGTCTGGCTGTCATTACCGTGCAACTGGTAATGCTCGTTCAGCAGGCTGGCGGCGCGTACGGTGAAATCGTTCATCGGGATAACCGCCGCGGGGGCTTCTCCGGTCTGGTACTGATGAGCCTGTACAGCGCGCAGCACGGCCTCTGCATCTGCGACATCGCCCGGCAGAAAACCGTCGAAAAACTTGATAGTCGGGGTGGTGCGATTTTTTGCCATGGTGAGTACCCGCATGCCGCCTGAAGCCCGCAGGGCACCGGCCAGTACACGTTCACGTAAAGCGAATTCACCGCCCAGGATCAGAATATAGGTGTTGTTCATGATAAAACTCCTGCAAGTCAATAGTGGCCGTGACTGGCCATCGGATTAAAGTTCTTTACCAATCGTCCAGCCGCCATCGATAACCAGTGTGGAACCTGTAACAAACCGCGCCTCAGGGGAGGTGAGATACATAGCCGCGTGTGTCACATCCTGAGTTTCACCCAGCACAGGCAGATACTGACCGCGTTGAATCTTCTCCATCTGCGCCGGGTTGTCGTAATAGGGTTCAGTCAGCGGCGTGCGGATCACCCCGGGCGCAATGGCATTCACCCGGATTTGATGCTTGCCGTATTCAAGCGCCAGCTGTTTAGTCAGGCCGATCACGGCGTGTTTTGAAGAGACATAGGCTGTGCGATCCGGCTCGCCCATCAGCCCGGATACCGAGGCGATATTGACGGCATTGCCCGGCAAGTTATGGCGAACCAGCTGCTGGCAGAAGGCGCGCCCGGCAACGAAGCTGGCGGTGACGTTGACGGCAAAAACTCTTTCCCACAGTGACAGCGATAAATCATCAATCCGGCAGATTTCGCGGGTGCCGGCACAGTTGATTAAAACGTTGTTACCGCTGGCGTACTCTGCCGTTTCAAACAGGCTATCAAGGCGCACGGAATCGGTAATATCCAGCTGATGATGAGAGTAATCAGGTTCATCGGCGAAAACGGACGGGGCACAGTCAATACCCTCGACCACATAACCGGCTGCCAGATAAGCCGCCACCATTGACCGGCCGATTCCACTGGATGCGCCAGTGATGAAAGCTTTATGGTTCAGGCTCATGCCGCCTCCTCCTCATTACGCTGGAACGTAACCAGGATGATGTCGCGCGCGGCAGTCTCTCCTGGCTCGCGGCAACCCACTGGCGTCACGGCATGGTATTTGTCGTGATTCACCACCAGCGTGTCGAACAACGTCTCCAGACGCAGCACGCGTTCAATGTTTTTTGGGTTCGGCGCAATCAGATTGTCACCACCCAGCATGTTGGCGGAGGCATGGATCAGATGAACAAACACCACGTTTTCATCATCTTTATGTAACCACACGGGTGAGCTGTACGCGGGCGCATCGAACTGTGCCTCGTAGCGGAAAAGATGAATGCCGACGGTCAGTTCCTCCAGCGACCCGATGCGCTCATAGGCTTCAACAAAAGCAATATCGTCTTGCAAAATTGCCTGCATCAGGCGGTTAGCAGTGATATTTTCCGGCAGCAAAGGGTAATGGCGAACGATACCGCCGGTGTCCGGATTATATTTTTTGGTTTGCTTATATTCTCTGAAATGACCAAAAGAAAGTTCCCCCTTCGCATTGCGGCGGCATTGCGCATAGCCGCGCCAACGGTTACCCGGAGAATAAGGATCCAGCGTCAGGTTCCCGTACGCCAGCTTTAATTGTTCCAGATCGGAAAGGAAAATGTCTTTATTGCCGCAATTTACTTCAGACAATGTCTGGTAATAACCACCGGGAATAAAAGCATATCCCTCGGCGGCAAGATGATTAATATATTCCATATCAGACTCGTTATTAATTCAGAATAAAGGGAGCATAAATTGCCGTTGTTAATTCATTCCGGTTATGTCCAATACACCACTTTGCTATTATTAAGTCTGCCAATAAAACGACCGGCCGTAAGACGGCTTCCCTGGCTCACACTGCTGACACCGTGCAAATGACAGGCATTCATAAAGTAAATATCTCCGGCATTCAGTTGCACTGAAAATGACTCTACGCCCTGTAGCAGATGTGGGGGATACGGGTAACCGGTGTCCGTCACACCAAAGCGGGCGCGACAGGGTTCGTCCGGGTCGAGGTTCCACATTTTCAGTTCGCCGCCGCCCTGCGCCGCTTCCAGGCACACATTGAAAGCGGTTACTGTCATCGCATCGGCAATTTCGAAATGATCCTCAAGCGCACATTTAAGCTGGGCGCGGTCTTCATGCGGCATCAATGACATGACACCGTTATCCAGCCAGCGGCGGAAAGTGGCAAAACAAGCATAAGAATTCTTATAACGCGCCGGTCCAAAATGGATGCCTTCCTCAAGGAATAGCTCTTCCAGCCTGCGGTTGAGGAACAGGGATTCTGTGGCATAGCTGTCGGTCCCTGCCAGCAGTTCGGCGAGGCTGCCATTCACCCGATTTACTTCTGCCATATATTGCTCGCCATTGCGTGAGAACTGCGTGGCGCCAATCTGATTGGTGAGGACAAAACCGTCATCAGCACGGTTTCCGCCCCCGTTGTTAGTCACCATCTGATTAAAGTTTTCAGACACATCCTGGCAGATCTTTTTATTAGCATGATTACGAATAACATACAAAACATTACCCTGATGATGACCGTGCAGAATAATATTTTTGATCACACTGAAATCTACACTATCGGATTTCGTTTCCAAATAACCGAAGTTCTTTTTTACTGAGCCAGACAATATTTTCTCTTGCTGTTTTTCAGCCAATAATTCACTCATAATGTTCCTGCCAAAGAATATTTAAAGGAGAATTGCACGAAAATTAATAGACAAAACTAAATCTGGGTAAAAATCAGGCATCATATAAATAAAGGCGAATACAGCATTCCACCCTGAGACCATAAATTATTATCCCGCCGCGCCTGATTCAGTTCTGAGTATTTACCTAAATTACGCTGGAATATTTCGCCATAATTACCCACCTGCTGGATAATCTCGCGAATAAAATCAGGGCGCAGGCCCAGATTTTGGCAACTCTGTTCTGACGGATACAGGAAAGTATTCAGATAACCCGTCGCCTCATGGCTCATTTCACGGATATTTTTGCTGCTGACCTGCAAATTTTCTGCTTCTATCAGCGCACGCATGATCCAGGTCACCGCTTTCAGCCACTGCGGATCATGTGATGAAACCGCCGGTGACATGGTTTCCAGAGAAATTCTATCCTGCAAGATAATGTGCGCCTCTTTATCCTTTAGCTGGGCACGTTCACCGGCCAGCAAATAGGAGTCAAGACAGTAAATATTGCATTCACCGTGCTGATAAGCCTGACGTGCCTGAGCCGGCGAATCGAACAGACTGATTTCGCAGGACAGATTTAGATTTCCAAAGTAACGCTTTAGATTCTCTTCTGTGGTTGAACCCCGCATAGCGGCTATCCGGCGCTTACGGGCATAACTGACCTGTTCTACCGGCTCGAGCAAATTACTGGCTGGCGTCATCAGTACTTCGCCGTCAAACAGCATCGGATGAACAAAACTGACTTCCGATCCCGCCTCACGCTGGAAGGTAATACTCGAATTAAACGAACCGAGATCTACCACTCCATCGCGCAGTGCCCGGAAACGGTCGCCGGACTGCAACGGCATATAATGGATTTTTCCGACGTCACCAAACACCGCCACCGCGACTGCCCGTGCTAAATCAATGTCGAACCCTTCCCAGCAATTCTTGATTGAATTACGAAACGACAGCCCTTTAAAACCCAGACTAACGCCAACATTTAGCACATCGCGCTGGCGGATCATTTCAATTACCGTTTGGTTTGGCATAGCTAACCTATTAAATAAATTGATTATTATGGTCTATTTGCACCAGGTGATACCTCTGTTGAACATCATACGGCTTGATGTTAATTTGGCTAGATATCCCAGAAACAAAAGAGCTATGCGTGAAAAACACAAGTGAGTTAGCCGAACTGCTGCCCAGTTTGTCTGTATTTATTCAGGTGGTTGAAAAAGGAAGCTTTTCTTCGGCAGGACGGGAGGCCTCGCTTGCGCCCTCATCGGTGAGCCGGATGATTGACCGGTTGGAAAAACGTCTCAATGTGGTGTTATTTACCCGCTCGACCCGTTCTGTTACCGCTACCGAGGCCGGGCTGGAAATTTACCAACAGGCGCTGGCGGTCATGTCCGCCACACAGGCACTTTTCTCACAGGCGGATAGTTTCAGTGATGTACCCCAGGGCATTTTGCGTATCACCGCACCGAATACGCTGGGGAAAATCCTGCTTACTCCTTTTCTTCCCGCGTTTTTACGCCGCTACCCGGAGATCAACGTAGAACTGTCGTTGACCGATCGGGTAACCAATCTGACGCAAGAAACCTACGACCTGGCACTGCGTGTGACCGAAAGCCCGCCGGAGAACATGGTGGCCCGTGCCCTGATGCCTATCGATTATGTATTGGTTTGTGCTGCGGATTACGACGAAGTGCTGCCGGATTTCCCCGCCGGACTCATCAAACACAACATTTTTTTCCCTGACGAACGGCAATTTCGCGGCGCGTGGCGTTTTTGGCACAATGAAATCATGGAAAGTGTCACGCTGGTTCCACGATTGATGATCAATAACAGCGACGCAATGATCGACGCCATTCTGCAGGGTGTCGGCATTGCGCTGATCCCTACCTTTATCGCCAACCGGTATATCGCTAACGGTAAATTGCGCCGCGTGTTGCCTGACTGGCGTGTGGAGAACCCTCTGCCGCGCAATACCTATGCGATCACCCTGCCCAATAAACTCCTCCCGCTTAAAACGCGGGTATTCATCGATGATTTTATGCAATGGATTAGAGCGGAAGGACGGATTTAGGGCAGATTCAATGCGTTTGTCGCGGTGGCAAATATTAAGCTTACAGATAATATTGCAGACTGGGTTGATCGGTAGCCGTTAAGCTGCAACTGACATGTAGCAAGCTGTCGGTTTCAACCCAGAACGTTTAACTTTATATTAACGGGGAACGTTCAAACCACCTTCTATCCCCCTTGTAAAGACAACCTGCCAGAGCTGAATATCACGAGATCTGAAAGCGCCTGCACATGAATTCAAATAATAGGTAAACATCCTTTTAAACCTTTCTGAATAATTTCCTTCGATATGCGTCCAGGACGCAAGAAATCGTTCATTCCATGCCATAAGCGTTTTGTCATAATCTGAACCGAAATTATGCACATCTTCAATAACAAAATATCGTTCACTGGCCGAGGCAATATGCGCAAGAGAAGGCAGGCACCCGTTAGGGAAAATATACTTATTAATCCAGGGATCGACGTTGACCTCTGTTTTGTTAGCGCCAATAGTGTGCAATAAGAAAATCCCTTCTGGTTTCAGATTTTTATTCACCACATCGAAGTAAGTCGCATAATTTTTAGGCCCTACATGCTCAAACATTCCGACAGAAACGATGCGGTCAAATTGCCTGTCAATTTCCCTGTAATCCTGGAGCAGAATTTCGACATCAAAACTTGCACAGCGCACCTGCGCCATTTTTTGTTGTTCTGCTGAAATCGTAATCCCCGTAACTTTTACACCGTAATGTTCAGCAGCATATGACGCAAGCCCTCCCCAACCACAGCCAATATCCAGCAGGGTCATCCCTTCTTCTAATTTCAACTTCTCACAAATCAATTTAAGTTTATTTTGCTGTGCCTGAAATAAATTATCAGCGTTCCGCCAGTAACCACAAGAGTATTGCATCCAGGGATCAAGCATCAGACAGAAAAGGTCATTGCCGAGATCGTAGTGTTCTTTACCGACTTTCAGGGCTCCTTTTTTAGATTGAAAATTTATGAACCGGGCCCCGGCAACTCTGATGATATCTTTCAGGTTATCCGGTACGCGGGATTGCAAATCTGCACGAATAATTCGGGTAAAAAACACATCCAGCCGGGCACAGTCCCACCACCCGTCCATGTAACTTTCACCCAACGCCAGCGAACCTCTTTTTAAAACACGCTTATAAAATTTGGGGTTTTTGACATGAATATCATACTTCTCTCCACCATCAATCCCGACCCCTGCGTCGCTGAGGAGTTCACGACAGATTCTCTGCCATTCGTTATAATCCTTAGGTAAGATCATATTTTTTTTCATTGACGTGCCTTTTGAATAAAATCCCGTAAAAATTATGATTTCTTTTTGCAGTTATAAATAAAGTCCCTGGATCGCTGTGTTATCTGCTGTATTTCATTTGTCGTCAATCCCTGTTGATAAAGCTGCATAATTTTTTCTTTATCTGATTCGACATTTTTATGCCTGTCTGCATGGGATTTTAATTTTTTCTTCTCGGCATTTGTTTTTTGTTGAATAGCGTCTGTAAGACGATTCAGACTATGCAACGCCTGGTCTCTTTCGTGTTTATTTAGCTTTGGATCCATTGAAATATCCTGCCAGACTGCTATCGCCCTTCGCAAAAGCCCCTTACTTTCCAGGGAACTGGCTTTGAACCTTAGCAAATCTACAGCATTCATATTCGTCACCTTATTAATGTAATTAAAATCATTAATCTACTCACCCGCAACAAACTTCCAACGCAGGTAGTCATAGGACCAGTTAAATATTAACGTGTAAGGTAAGAAAATAAATATGAGTCCTATTTCAACAAAAAACGCTTCGGCTATTGTTAACTCAAGTAAAAACATAGCGACTGGTGTGAGTAAGAGAATAAGCACGGCTTCAAAAATGACGGCATGTAAAACTCTTATCGGAAAGTTTCTCTCGAACTGAAACCGTTTCTGAATCTCATCAAAAACCTTATTAAATACGTAATTCCAGACCGTTGCAGTTAGGGCGGAAATGAATGATAACGTTCCGGACTGTATCAACGAAACCTTCAGGCTGTAGGCGAGGAAAATGGCTATGACAACATTCCCAAGGACTTCGAAAAGGACAGCATGGAAAATCCTTTCCAGCGTACTCTTATTCAATTCCATTTTCATTTCACTGCGCCTCAAATGACAAAAATCGATTTCTATTAATACATCAACTTGCTGATAACATCGCAATCATGCCAGCGCCAAACGCTAACCCAACGACAGCCGCCACCACAACCACCGTGGCGGCAGCACCGGTACCTACTGCCGCGGCGGTTTTCCCTTTAGATATTTCCTTTCGCTTAAGTGAAACGAGTTCGGATAAATTAATCACATGTCCATCGTCACCCATTAATGTTTGTGGTGTTGTCCTTTTAATGGTGAGTGTGCCGCGACTCCCGTCACGCAATGAATATTGCACGACATCACCGTCGTATAAAGGCGGTTCAATCTTATAATAGGTATAATCAGCTGAGGTCGAGGAAGAATGTACCTGTTGTTGGCTTAATTCGAGTGAGTTATAACTTGAGCAACCGGATAAAGTCATTGCGGTAATAATGACAGAAGACAGCAATAAAGTATGTTTCATAATTTCTCTGATTTAATAAAAATGAAATTACTGCGTACGGGTAAAGCCTTACCTACCCCAAAAAGTCCTTGCAGAAAAAACGTTTTCTAAAGCCAGGATCCTCTATTCTGATATCAACGCGGCAAGCTCCCGAGATCTGAATATCGGCCTTCTGTAGAAGGCTATCCATCCTGATTGGCTCCGGGACATGTCTTGCCTGCTGAGTGGTGAAGGAAATGTCTTTAAAAAACTAACCCGTTGAATCAATATCTTGTATGATCCACTGCAAACGAGAACGCCCTCGCTCGCAACAATTCATGGGAATTATTATTATCTATAAAAGTCGTAAATGTCTTATCATGACAGGACAAAATTTATCGATAAGAAGTCTATGCAGAATGTTCTCGGGGAATTGTCAATGAAAGCCTCAGCGAAAAGAAATTGGGTTTCATCACAGGACTACCCAATGCCCACGGAGCGCCGCACTGTTCATTTTCGCTCCTATTTAATTAAATCGAATACGGGCGTCTTGCCCCATACTCATGAATTTGCACAATTCCACTGTGCCCGAAATGGAAATATGCGTCTCGAGACTGCAGATAATTGCTGGATTGTCCCTGCGCATTATGGCATCTGGATACCTGCTTATATGGAGCACACTGTGTGGGCCATGGACGATGTATTCCTTGAAAGTTTGGATATCGAAACAGATTTCGTAGACGAAACCATCACCATGTGTAAAGCCGTGACGATCAGTGACGTTGCAAAAGAACTGATACATTATGCGTCCGAAACAATTCCGGAGTTATACGATGTGCATGGAAAGGACGGGAAACTGGTCAGTGTCCTGCTGGATATTATTTTTAGTTTACCGCAAGTAGATTTTGTCCTTCCCTGGCCGCAAAGCCCGGCGTTAAATGAAATGTGCCGTGCAATATTGGAGTCGCCCGGTTCAGAACATTTCATTGACAACTGGTCAGCCAAAGTGGGCATGTCAACCCGGAACTTTTCCAGAAAGTTCAAAAAGGAAACCGGATTATCGTTTAGTCTCTGGAAGCAGAAAATGCGGATTTTTGAGTCTGTTATCATGCTTAAACAAAATAAAAGCGTCACGACCATAGCGCTCGAAATGGGGTACTCCAGTACAGCAGCCTTCAGCTATTCATTCAAAAGTGTTTTGGGCGTTCCTCCCACGGAATACTCCGTGTAATGCCCGATACCCGCCGATAGCATGTTTGCCCGAATGCCATAACAGATGCGCATGAAATAAAAAGGTGAGCAGCTCCCCGCCCTGCCGTTTCCGACAAACATCAGGGAGCCGTAAATAATGGAGAGTTTGCTGCAAAAACTTATAAATCCTTAAACGTCCCCAACCGGAATCCGCGTTCTTCAATCGCCTGTTTCAGCGATGCGGATGTCAGAACATCCAGCTCGGCCAGTCGTGGATAGCAATATTTGCTCGCCAGGATCGTGTGATCAATAAATGAAGGATGGCACATGATTTCCAGCGATTCATCGCCCCGTGCGGTGGCCTGATCGAGCGTATTCAGAAACAGCGCTTCTGAAATTGCCTCACCGTAGAAAGTACTGTCGAAACCCTGGGTGCTTTGCGCGCCGCGCAGAATAAGCGCCCCTTTCCTGATTTCATCGCGGTCAATACGAATCGCCACGCCCTGTTCTTTTGCAAAAGCCTCTACAATCGGGAAAACCGGCGCAAGCAGATGCACGTGATGATGGCTATCGATATGTGTGGGAAGACGGCCAAACAGTTCCACAAACCGGGCAAACTGGGCATTCAGTTCCTGCTTAATTTCATCAAGCGGCAGTCTGCCCTGCTCCGCCATTTCCCAGATCCATTTCCCCAGTTTACCGTTTTCGCGCACCAGACCAGGCATCGGCGAAAGCGGTTTTCCCAGCGTCAGGACAAAATGCATCCCGACGGCCAGCCCCGGATTTGCCGTGCTCAGCGCCGCGGCGTGCCCGATGGTCGGCATATTCATCATCGCCGTGGTGGACGTCACAACGCCATTGCTGAATGCGTCGATAATCCCGTAGTTCTGCGCTTTACACAGCCCGAAATCGTCGGCATTCACAATCAGTAATTTATCCATAAGCGTCCCTTTTTAGCGTGCCCTCCTTTTTACAGGAGGGCGGCGGATTATTTCAGCGCGGCAATGGTATCGGCAAAATTCGGCAACAGCGCTTCGTGGGCGAGCAACATTTCTCGCGCCAGTTTCTCGGCATCCATATCGGAATGGATCAGCGGGCTGAGGTTCAGCGCCAGCAGGACGTCATTGAGTTTTCCACTCAGCGCCGCCTCGCTGGCCGCGATTTCGAAGCCTTTAATGGTGTAGATCAGGCCGAGCACTTTATCGTCAAAATGCGTGACACGCGGATGCGGCTTCGCGCCGTCCCGGCCAATTGTGCAGGTCATTTCCACCGCCCAGTCAGCCGGAATATTATCAATATGGCCGTTATGCGGGAAGTTGACGTACTGCTCGGTCTGCTTGTCGTTGTAAATCGCGCTGATCACTTCACAGGCCGCGTCGGAATAATACGCGCCGCCGCGCAGTTCCAGTTCTTTCGGTTTAACGTTCAGCTCCGGGTTTTTGTACAGGTCGAAGAGTTGTTTCTCGACTTTCTGCACCACAGTTGCGCGCGCTCCGCCCTTGTAGAATTCGCCCATTTCAATCGCCAGCATCTCTTTCTGCTTGAAGTAATACAGCAGATACGAGCATGGCAGCAGATTCAGCGAACGGATCAGCCCTTCGCTGAATGGCAAATCAAAGATATTTTTCACCGAACCGGCTGTCAGTGTGCCGGACGCCACGCCGTCGAGCAGTTCCGCAAAACGGGATTCACCGTTAACCAGCACGTCTTTGATGAACACCATGTGGTTCAGGCCAAAGAGGTCGATCGACAAATCGTCTTCTGCTGACAGTTTCAGCACATCCTGAATAAACATCTTCATGCCAACAGGAATATTGCAGACACCGATGAATTTTTTGAATTGGGTGTGGCGGAATACCGCTTCTGTCACCATGCCCGCCGGATTGGTGAAGTTAATCACCCAGGCATCGGGGCAGATTTCTTCGACATCTTTAATGATGTCAAAAATCACCGGGATTGTGCGTAACCCTTTGAATAACCCTCCTGCGCCGTTAGTTTCCTGACCCAGATAACCGTGGCTCAGCGGAATACGTTCATCCAGTTCACGCGCCTTTAATTGCCCGACGCGCAACTGCGTTGTGACGAAATCTGCACCAGCCAGCGCTTCGCGGCGATCCAGCGTTTTGTGTATTTCGATTGACACACCCGCGCGCTCAACCATCCGCACGCACAGATCGTAAATAATGTCCTGTTTGCTTTTTCCGCCTTCCACATCGACCAGCCACAATTCGGTAATGGGTAATTCATCGTAACGCTTAATAAAACCTTCAAGTAATTCCGGTGTATAACTACTTCCGCCACCAATAGTGACCACTTTCAGTTTTTTACGCATAAGAGCTCCCGTGCAATAATAATGCACTGTAAATTTAAAAGACGATTAATATAAACTATCAATATAAATAATAGATATTTAGTCAATACTGAATAATTGTTTCCTGTAGTGATTTGGTGTGAAAGAAGTCAGCTTTTTGAAATTCTTAATAAACATACTCGGGCTGCTATAACCGGATTCGAAAGCAATATCGGTTATGGAGTAATTTGTAATTTCCAGCTGCTTCTTCGCAAAATCAATACGAATTTCATTAATGATCTGCATCGGCGTCTTGCCGTAATGTCGTTGTGTTTCGCGGGTCAGATATTCCTGTGACTTACCGGATAACTGCACCATATGTAATAAGGCTTTATCCCCAAAACGCGATTTGTCATGCATTTTTTCAACCGTCGCCTTCAGCCAGACCGGAGTATCGGTTGTCACTTCCGATTCACGGTGATGGTGCAAACGGTTAACGATATAAAATGTCACCATTTCAAGGAATTCATTAAATTCGCCGTTGCGAAAATTAAGAGACGCGGTCACGGATTCAATATAATTCAGAAATTCGTGGTTTATTTTATAAACCTGCGAGGCAATAAACTGTGCAGGTAACAGGGACAAGTAATGCTGTTCAAAAAAAGCTTTGCTGATGCCTACATTCAATATTCTTGTCGCGCCGAACTCATAAAAGCTTTGATGATTTGAGCCCAGAGGGATAAAAACGAAGTCTCCGCGTTCCAGCAACACCCTTTTCCCGTTGATATTCTGGTAATACCGCCCCGTCAGCACCACGGTAAATTCGTAGTAATCATGCTCATGCAGCCCGGAAATACTCTCTACCTTGTTGTAGATGAACATGTGGAAATTTTGACCGTCGAAGAGTTGATTCTCGCGCGCTGTCTTGATTTCCATGCTCAATACCTGTGGCTGCATCCTGGATCCCTACGTTATTTTATTTTTTCATGAAGCTCAATGAGTTCTGCAATAAGTTCACGGGCCAACATCGACGTCATCAGATGATCCTGTGCGTGCACCAGTACCAGGCTGACTTTGGTTTTCCCTTCACCCTGATCATCTTCAATCAATTTGGTCTGCACCAGATGCGCTTCGTTCAACGCCAGGCGCGATTGTGCCATTAACGCGGTGGCTTCCTCAAAATCACCCGCTTTGGCTTTTTTCAGCGCGGCATACGCCAGGCTGCGTGCCTGTCCGGAGTTGATGATTAACCCCATCACGACTTCTTCCAGATCCTGCAATTCAGTTTCGGTATCTTCGATGTTGTCTAAATCAAACATGTTTATCTCTCCTTGAAAGTCCGCTGAAAGCGGGACAATCTTCGTCCCGCCTTCAGGTCAGATTAGAATTTCAGTGCAGCAGCAATGTCTTCTTCGCTTTCTTCTTCTTCAATAATCGCCTGAGCCTTGTTGGATAGAATCACAAACGGCATGTAAACCAGCGTGGCGATACCCAGGTTGAACAAGGCAACCAGCAACGCCGCAATGCTGCCGTTACTGTTAAAGAACGCGCCTAATCCGGTCGGCATCGTCCACGGTGCCAGGTTGGTCACCGGCGGAATGATACCCAGGGAGTAAGCCGCAAGCGTAATGGCGGCAAGAATCGGCTGAACCAGCACGAACGGGATGAACATCACCGGGTTCATGATAATTGGCAGGCCAAACAGAATCGGTTCGTTAATCTGGAAGATACCTGACGGCAGCGCCAGCTTGGCAACTTGACGGTGATCTGCACGGCGTGACGCGATAAAGATGGCGATGATAAGCCCGAGCGTTGCTCCTGACCCACCCAGCAGGATGTAGGAATCCAGCATCGGTTTTGCCCAGAAGTGGAAGGTTTTTCCAGCATCAATCGCCGCACTCACTGAGCCGTATTCGGTATAAAGGGCGATATTTTCCAGTGCCCATGGCGTCATGATGCCGTTGTCCAGCGCGGTCAGCGCCAGAGAACCATGCACACCAAAGAACCACAGCAGGGAGTTGAAAATCACATACGCCCAGCCGACAACACTTCCCATTGCTGCCAGAGGCTTGGAAATGGAATCCATAATAATCTGGTGGAAGTTGTTGCCATATAATCCCAGGATCCAGGAAATAATCCCGAACACGAGCAAAATAATAAAGCCTGGAATTAATGCTGAGAATGAGCGGGAGACCGAAGACGGCACACTCGCGGGTAATGTAATAACCCAATTTTTGCGGATAATAAACGTGAACATTTCGGCGACAACCAACCCGATAATCATACCCGAAATAATATTCGCGCCGCCTAGCCAGTTAGCGCCCACAGCATAGGCTTCCCCGACGCTATAAGGGGTCACAGTCATAAATGCAGCAACGGCTAATAAGCCCGCAGAAAGCGAATCCACTTTTCGCTCTTCCGCTAATGCCATACCGATAAAGAACGGTGCCATCAGCGACATGATCCCCAGCGTACCGTTATAAACATTTATGCCGATGGTTTTTAATCCGGCCAATGTTTCAATCGTTGACGGGTCTAAACGGACGCCCAGAGAATAAAAGAAGGAACCGGCACCAAAGTTCAGAAATACGTTATTAATTAAAACGAACATGGCGCCCGCCAGGGTCAGCGGCATTAATTTGATAAAACCATTTTTAATCGCATTAATGTGGGGCTGCTTACCTATTTTTACCGCAAACGGGAGAAGTATCTTTTCAAGTGAATCAATGGCTTTGCTCATTGGCATTTTCCTTTAATGCCGCCTTTCGGCGGCCAGGGTATGAAATTCGCTCTTTGACTGGAGTTCTCTTTGACTTAAAAATGCTTAAAAACTGCTAATTTAAAATTGGTACAATATTTAAAATTACTGATTTGCTGCTTTTTTGATCGCAGCAACCGCTGCCTTCAATACACCCAACCCATCAATTTTTCCGTAGAGGACGGAATCAATCACTTCAACCGGTTTTCCCGGCAATACTTTCTTAATTTCTTCCAGCATGTAGCCAATTTGTGGCCCGAGAAGGATGACATCTGCTGCGCTGCCTTTTTCAGCGGCCAGGGTTTCAGGGAATGCTTCAATAATGACAGGCACCTCATATTTCTCGGCCTGAACCTTCATTTTAGAAACCAGCAGAGAAGTGGACATTCCGGCGGAACAAAACAAATAAATGACTTTTTTTTCCATAATGAAAACCCTCGTATCCCCTATAGAGCGCAGGTCCGACAACAGATCTTTCTTTAACTGTTATGAGCTAATTTCAGCAGATAAAAAGAGATTGTTAATTGTTTTTTGCTTAAGTGAAGTATACGGCATCGCTTCCGGAAGGGATAATTCCGTACTTATAGAAATTGTCTCTCCTTGACCATCGCCCATGACTCCCTTCACGTTTTAGGCAAATAATTCGTGCAAATAAATAAGACCCGCTGACGCCGGACCAAACCTAAAGGCAGCTTCGGGTCTCCGGGTAATACCTTCAGTCTCCCCTTACCATGATTGACCCCGCCGCTTCCAAATATAATAATGAGAACCATTAACATTAAAAATTAGGGAATGGATCCAATGGGTAGCGCAGTTTTTCGCATTTTTGCAGGGATAGCCGGGCTGTTTTTATCACTAATTTTCACCACTCATGCCTTTGCCGAAGGCTGGCCTCGTGAGATCAAAACGTCTCACGGTATCCTCACATTGCAGCAACCTCCTCAGCGAATTGTCTCCACCAGCGTGACGGTCACAGGGACATTACTGGCCATCAACGCGCCTGTGATTGCCAGCGGGGCTTCCGGGCCAAACAGCCGATTTGCCGATCAGCAGGGCTTCTTCCGCCAGTGGGGAGATGTCGCGAAACAGCGCGGCGTTGAACGCTTGTATATCGGCGAGCCGAATGCTGAAACCATTGCCGGTCAGGCTCCAGACTTAATTATTATTGCTGCCACCGGCGGTGATTCCGCCCTCAAACTCTATGATCAGCTCTCCGCGATTGCACCGGTCATGGTGGTCAATTATGACGACAAAAGCTGGCAGGCGCTGGCGAAGGAATTAGGCCAGGCCACGGGAAAGGAAGCCGATGCCACAGCCGTGGTCGCGCGGTTTGAAGCGCGCGAAACCGCATTGAAAAAAACCATGAAACTGCCACCGCAGCCCGTTTCTGCGCTGGTTTACAGCACAGATGGTAAAACGGCAAATCTCTGGACCCCCGCCTCGCCGCAGGGTCAGTTGCTGCAAGAGTTAGGGTTTAAACTGGCTTTAGTGCCTTTAAACATTGCAGCCAGTCTGAGCCAGGGTAAACGTCGTGACATTATTCAGCTTTCCGGCGAAAAGATGCCTGACGCGCTGAACGGCCAGACGCTGCTGCTGTTCTCCGCCAACAAAACCGATGCCGGGCGCTTGCTGGCCAATCCGTTCCTGGCGAAATTGCCTGCGGTAGAAGGCAAACGTGTTTATGCGCTGGGCGATGACACCTTCAGGCTGGATTATTACAGTGCCAGCAATATGCTGTCGCAGCTTGAAACCCTGTTCGCTCCCCGCTGATGCGCCCTCTTATGGACTCTCTTTCCGCGCCCCGCGTTTCATCTCCGGGGCAGTTTTCGCGACAGGCCGCAGGATTGCTGCTGGCCGTACTGCTGTTGGTTCTGATGATGGCGCTGAGCCTGTTGTTGGGCGCAAAATCCCTTTCGCCCGGCACGGTGATCTCCGCACTCAACGGACACTGCACTGGTGCGGACTGCGTGATCGTCACCGACGCCAGGTTGCCGAGAACGCTGGCCGGTTTGCTGGCGGGAATGGCGCTGGGATTATCGGGCGCGCTGATGCAAATCCTCACCCGCAATCCGCTGGCCGATCCGGGAATTCTCGGTGTTAACGCCGGTGCGGGGTTCGCGGTCGTTCTCGGGATTGCCTTTTTCGGTGCCACCGACGTCAGTGGTTATCTGTGGTTCTCGTTTGCCGGGGCCTTATCGGCGACGCTGCTGGTCGCGATGATTGGCGCACTCGGTCGCGGGAGGCTCGATCCCGTTCGTCTCACGCTGGCGGGCGTTGCGCTGGCGGCGGTTCTGGAAGGCATTTCATCGGGGATTTCCCTGCTGAATCCGCAGGTTTACGATCAGCTGCGCTTCTGGCAGGCCGGTTCGCTGGATATCCGCAACATGGCGGTGATCCGCACCGTCACGCCGCCGATCCTTTTCGCTGTTTTCCTCAGTTTGCTGATGACCCGTTCCCTGAATAACCTGACTATGGGCAGCGAACTGGCGACCGCGCTGGGCACTAAAATCATTACAACTCAGCTGCTGGGATTACTGGCCATCACGCTGTTATGCGGCAGCGCGACAGCGGCCGTCGGCCCCATCGCCTTTGTGGGCCTGATGGTGCCGCATATGGCGCGCTGGATATGCCGTGCCGACCCCCGCTGGCTGTTGCCGTGGACGCTGGTGCTGACGCCGACGCTGTTGCTTGCGGCGGATATCGCCGGACGTCTTCTGGTGGCGGGTGAGCTGCGGGTTTCTGTCGTCGTCGCCTTTATCGGCGCGCCGGTGCTTATTTTTCTGGTTCGCCGCCCCGGCGGCTTGCGCAGAGGTTAACCATGAGCCAGATATTACCTGAACCCCGCACGCTGAAAAAAAACACGCCAATTTCTCGACCATTCCTTACAGCGGTGGCGTTAGTTTTATGCATTTTCTTACTGGCGATATTTGCGCTGGGCAGCGGCGCGCTGGCGCTGAAACCGGCCCAGGTCGTCAGCGCCCTGCTCGGCGACGGTCCGAAAAATCTGCACATCATTGTGATTCAGTGGCGCCTGCCGCGCGTGGTGATGGCGCTGATCATTGGCGCTGCGCTGGGCGTCAGCGGCGCAATTTTCCAGTCACTTCTGCGCAATCCGCTGGGTAGCCCGGATGTCATCGGTTTTAACACCGGCGCCTACAGCGGTGTTTTGCTGGCCATCGTGCTGTTCAACGCCAGCGCGGGTGAAACCATGATCGGCGCGATGGCCGGAGGCATCCTGAGTGCGCTGCTGGTCTATGCACTGGCGTGGCGCCAGGGCGTCGAAACCTTCCGCCTGATTATTGTCGGTATCGGCGTGCGTGCGCTGCTGATTGCGGGCAATACCTGGCTGATTATCAACGCGTCGCTGGAATCTGCGCTCACCGCAGGGTTATGGAATGCGGGTTCGCTCAACGGCATTACGTGGGAAAAAAGCCTGCCGGTGATCGCCCTGATTGTCGCAGCGTTGTTCCTCGCGCGCCTGCTTTGCGCACGGATGCATTTGCTGGAAATGGGCGACGATACCGCGTGCGCGCTGGGTGTCCCGGTGGAACGTTCACGCCTGCTGTTGATGCTGGCGGGCGTGGCATTAACCGCCGCTGCGACGGCGCTGGCCGGGCCCATTTCCTTTATCGCGCTGGTGGCACCGCAGATTTCCCGCCGCCTGTGCGCCAGCCAGCAGCACGCTTTATTTTTTGCCGCACTGACCGGCGCACTTCTGCTGCTCGCCGCAGACGTCGCGGCGCAGCGTCTCTTCCTGCCTTATCAGCTGCCCGTCGGCGTGCTCACCGTCAGTCTCGGCGGTATTTATCTGATTGGTTTACTCATCCGGGAGTCCCGCCGCACATGAAGTCTGAACATTTTTCACCGCTGTATGCGCAAAACCTGACTCTCGGTTACGACAAGAAAGTCGTGGCGCAGGATTTATCGGTATCGATTCCGGAGGGAAAACTGACGGTCATTATCGGGCCAAACGCCTGCGGTAAATCGACGTTATTACGTACGCTGAGCCGCCTGATGCAGCCGCAGTCCGGCACGGTGTTTCTCGACGGGAAACTGATTGGCGATTACGGCACGAAAGACGTGGCGAAACGGCTGGGTTTATTACCGCAAAGTTCGACCGCGCCCGGCGATATCACGGTGGCCGATCTGGTCGGTCGCGGGCGCTATCCACATCAAAATCTGTTCAGCCGCTGGAATGCGCAGGACACGCAGGCCGTCGATGATGCGATGCGCGCAACCGGTGTTTATGAACTGGCGGAAAGTACGGTGAATTCGCTGTCCGGCGGTCAGCGGCAACGGGTGTGGATTGCCATGGTACTGGCGCAGCAAACGCCGCTGCTGCTTTTAGACGAACCAACAACCTGGCTGGATATCGCTCATCAGATTGATTTGATGGAGTTGATGTGTCGCCTGAATCAGGAAAATGGCCAGACGCTGGTCGTCGTGTTGCACGATCTGAATCAGGCTTGCCGCTACGCCGGAAATCTTATCGCCATGCGCGACGGTAAAATCCTCGCAGAAGGCGCGCCTGCCGATATCGTAACGCCGGAACTCATTGAGCAGGTTTTCGGATTGCGCTGCTCAATCATCGACTGCCCGGTGTCACATACGCCGTTAATTATTCCGCTCGGCAATTTAGCCGTTTGACAGAGGATTTCCGGCGGCCCACTGCGTCTCATCCCACAGACTGCACAGGCCGTCGAGTAAACCACCGCGCCACCACAGCGCGTCGTGCCCGCCTTCCAGCACGCGGTAACGCACCTGATTGGGGGTCGGTTTCAGCAGCGCCTCCATCTGGTTGTTCACCTCATAAATCAGCTTTTCGTTTCTGCCGGCTTCCATAAAGATTTTCAAATGGCTGCGTTCCCCCAGCCCTTTTTCAACCTGCGACAGGATGCTTTCCACTTCTTGCTGATCATCACTGGCTTGGTGACGATTACGGCGCGGCCACCAGAAAGACCCCGACTGACTGAGCACGCACCCAAAATGTTCGGGCCAGTGCAAACCGGCGTACAGCGAAGAAAGACCACCAAAACTCTGCCCCGCCACCACCGTTTTTTGCGCGTTATCGCTATGCGCAGCCAGTTTTTTTACCTGCGGCAATAACTCGTCCTGCACCGCCAGCCAGAACTCCGGATTGCAAGTCAGTTCACGGCTGCGGCTTTGAATATCAATAACATCGATCAGCACATAGACCGCGTCGGGCAGCGCCCCTTCGCGCGTGAGCTGCATCAGTGGCTGCCAGACGGGCATTTGTTTAGCCCAAAACTGGCCGTCGAGCAGGATAGCCAGCGGGCGCGAAGCAGGCTCATGGCCTTCGCCGGTGGTAAACACCCAGACGTTTCGCATATTCCCCAGACGCGCACTTTTCCAGCGGAATGTTTGTAACGCCGCCGGAGCTTGCGGCGCTTTCGGGCCATGGAGATCAAACTCTGCCCAGGCGGGTTGTGGCAACGCGTCCGGCATATGCAGGCCGGACAACGCGTGGGATTTTGCACCGGGCCACGGGCGATGCGGATTCAGCGGATCGTGCGTCGCGTGGCGGAAGAGGTTTTTCCACCATTCCCGCGCGGCAAGCATGCTTTGATAATCACCGTTATTTTGCGGAAATTCAGCGCCGGTTTCAGTACGCGGGATCAGGCTGTAGCTCCCGCGCCAGTCCGCACGCAATTCTGTCTGCCAGTGCCAGACATCCGTCCCGGCCAGCCGCGCCAGGCTCTGCGGAGGCGATGACTGATGGTGGTCGGTGATGCCGTTGATGTTGATCCATACCCGCTGAGTTTGCGACGTTTCCTCGCTGCCCTGCGGATCCCGCCAGAAAAAAGTCACGCGGCAAAATCCGTCGCGCGAAGGTTCTGTCCACGGCGTTCCCCGCGTGGAAATTTCATTCCACCACACACCACTCCCCGCCTGCGAGTTCAATAACATGGCCTGGGCCGTGCGCTTTTCCATATGCTGAGATTTCATCATTTTTACGTTTTACAGCCTTTTGACAGACAAGAAAAAACATTCCCGGTATGGCGCTTTACACAATCCCTACAAATTAAGAATGCCAATCGCATTGATAATTGTTTTCATTTGCAATAGTGTGTTACCGCCCGTAACACGGGTCAATAAAAATTACACACACAACAGGCCATCCTCCTGTTCAATCTCGATATTTTTCAGGAAAGGATGGAATTCAGGGCAGAATCCAACATGAAAAGCAGGCTACCACATTATTCTCTGGCAACCTTAATCGGGCTGGGATCAGCGCTCACCTTGCCAGCCGGCGCAGCAGAAACTACCGCAACAACGGCAACAGAAACCGGTACAGCAGCGGCCGAAACGCCGAAAAAGGCCGAGGACACACTGGTTGTCACCGCCGCACAGCAAAACCTTCAGGCACCGGGTGTTTCCACCATTACGTCTGACGAAATTCAAAAACGTCCACCAGCACGCGACATCAACGAACTGATCCGTACCATGCCTGGCGTCAACCTGACCGGTAACTCCACCAGCGGCCAGCGCGGCAACAACCGCCAGATCGATATCCGTGGCATGGGGCCGGAAAACACCCTGATTCTGATCGACGGTCTACCGGTCAACAGCCGTAACTCCGTGCGTCAGGGTTGGCGCGGCGAGCGTGATACCCGCGGTGATACCAGCTGGGTTCCGCCAGATATGATTGACCGTATTGAAGTGATCCGTGGTCCGGCCGCGGCACGTTATGGCAACGGCGCAGCAGGTGGCGTGGTGAACATCATCACCAAAAAAGACACCAACGAGTGGCACGGTTCATGGAATACCTATATGAACGCGCCGCAGCATAAAGACGAAGGCTCGACAAAACGCACCGATTTCAGCCTCTCCGGCCCGCTCAGCGATCAGTTCAGTTTCCGTCTGTTTGGTGGCTACAGCAAAACGCAGGCTGATGCGCAGAATATCAACGAAGGCCATCAGTCCGAACGTACCGGTACTTACGCCGACACCGTTCCGGCAGGTCGCGAAGGCGTGATCGATAAAAATATCGACGCCATGCTGCACTGGGATTTCGCCCGCATGCAGTCGCTGGAGTTTGAAGTGTCCAACAGCCGCCAGGGCAACCTGTACGCCGGTGACACGCAAAATACCAATACCAGTGCGCTGGTTAAAAGTATGTACGGCAAAGAAACTAACCGTATTTACCGCCAGTCCTACGCCCTGACGTATAAAGGCGCCTGGGACAATGGCGTTTCCACCACCAACTATGTGCAGTACGAAAAAACCCGTAACTCACGCATGGATGAAGGCCTGGCGGGCGGCACCGAGGGGATTTTCTCTGACGACAGCTTCAACACCATCGCGCTGGGCGACATTCTCGCGCACAGCGAAGTCAGCATTCCGTTTGATTTAGGCGTACCGCAAACCGCTACGTTCGGCACCGAATGGAACCAGCAGAAGATGAAAGATCCGTCTTCCAACGTTCAGTCAATGCTCGGCGGCGCGATTGCGGGCGTGGACAGCACCGGCCGCAGTCCCTACTCACAGGCGGAAATCTTCTCGCTGTTTGCGGAAGATAATATCGAGCTGACCGACAGCACGATGCTGGTTCCGGGCCTTCGTTTCGATCATCATTCTATTGTCGGCAATAACTGGAGTCCTTCCCTGAACCTGTCTCAGGAACTGGGCGATGATTTCACGCTGAAAATGGGGATCGCACGCGCCTATAAAGCACCAAGCCTGTATCAGACCAACCCAAACTATGTGCTTTACAGTAAAGGCCAGGGTTGCGCGGCCAGTTCTGGTGGCTGTTATTTGCTGGGGAATAAAGATCTCGATGCGGAAACCAGCATCAACAAAGAGATCGGTCTGGAATTCCACCGCAACGGCTATCAGGCGGGCGTGACGTACTTCCGTAACGATTATCGCAATAAAATTGAAGCGGGTTATCTGCCAACCGGCACATCGACGACAGGGACTACCGACGTTTATAAGTGGGAAAACGTTCCAAAAGCCGTCGTTCAGGGTCTGGAAGGTACGTTGAATATTCCGGTCAGCAGTACCATTTCCTGGAATAACAACGGGACTTACATGATTGAAAGTAAAAACAAAGAGACCGGCGATTATCTGTCGATCATCCCTAAATTTACAATCAACTCCACGCTGAGCTGGCAGGCAACGGAAGATTTCTCCGTGCAGTCCACCCTGACCTGGTATGGCCGTCAGAAGCCGAAGAAATACAACTACAAGGGTGAAGCCGTTACCGGCAGCGAAACCCGTGAAGTCAGCCCGTATTCCGTGGTTGGCCTGAGCGGCACCTACGTTGCGACTAAAAATGTCAGCGTGACTGCCGGTATTGATAACGTGTTCGACAAGCGCCAGTTCCGCGCCGGTAATGCCCAGACCGTGGGTAACGCCACCACCAATGCCTATATGTACGGCGCGGGTGCAGCAACCTACAACGAACCGGGCCGGACTTTCTACATGAGCCTGAACACGCACTTCTAAGCCTTAGCAACTAAGTAAAATCCCGGCAACAGGGCCGGGATTTTTACTGGTTACAGGTTCCCAACCATAATCATTTCCATTGACCCTGACCAGAGCCAGTGAAGTGCCAGACCCGAGGTCTCCGTCGTTCTGAAGACATCGAATGAACTTAGCTGGAGTCATATCATTTAATAATGAATGGGGTGGAGCAACTGGCGTCGTCAGATATTCGGGGTCGTATGTCATTACAGGATTTACGTTCTGTTACCCTTGAAAATCCATACTTATTAATGAGGTCATATAAACCGTACAATTATATAAGCCTCTATATTAATATGTATGTGCAGTTGAAATGCAATAAAGTCGAAAAATGTTTTTAGTTGTATATAACCCATGCATTCTTTACTCACGGGTAAATAAATGTGATGATAGCGCAAAAATAATCCTTTTCATCTGGGTTTTCACCTCGTTTTATAACCTTGCTGTTTAGTGGACGCTGACTTCTATTTCTTACACAACCTTAAATATTTGATTATTAATTAATGTGATAGTTGTGTTCATGTTGTGTGGTAGACAGGTAATCTGAATCGCATAGATATAAAAATGGCATGTGGGTACTGTTTTGAAACACAGTGTTGTGTGCACATGAAAAAGGAAATATTAATGTCTACTATGAATGAATCGGGTTTGGTTGCAGCGGGATACCATAAAACGAGCGATACTGTATGGCAGCGGAAAAGTGCTGAAACTTATGATTATATGGAAACGCAAGCGTACGGCGGGGGGAGTGTTAGTGCTGTTAAAGCAGGTTTAATGAATACTATCACTTCAGTAGCAGACTCGATATCTCTTGAGTTTAATTCATCCGCTTTTCGTGCGGGTACTACATTTCGTAGCCCACAAACCCCGAGAGAGATTCGTGAATTTCATGAGCAAGAGCTTGCTGCTCAAATTGGGGAGGCACTTCAGGCTCAACAAGTAGCATTAAATAGTTTGACTGATTCACAAAACCAGCGATTGTCAGCAGAGCGAAATTATTCGAAAGCTAATACTGTATCGCCAATTAATTATGCACAAACAACATTGGCGTTACAGAATGCATATGCTTTAGAATTGAACCGTAATATTGCATATGCGAATTCCACAATACTGTTTATTGAAACAGATATTATGTATAACAATTCGAAAATTTGGTGGCCTGCTAATGATGCAGAAAGGATTCAGGGTGAGGCCTATGTTGCAAACAGATCAAAAGATATAATTCCTTTTAAAACATCTGTCAGCAATTGGCAACAGGCTTTATCTACTACCAATGCAGCTATTGCTCAAACTAATAAAGATATTAAATCTATTCAGAATGGCTCTGTGCCTGCTAAGTATCAGTACTCTAGTGAAACCCAGAAGACATTGGATGCAATCCAACAGGTTTCCGACTTCTACACTGATATCACACAGCGTTACGGCATTATTGCTTCAAACAAAGCGACACTGCTTGCCAATGCAGCAAAAGGAAAAACAATTAAGAATGCTGCTCAGGCCATCGCGGCTTGGGATCGATATGGCACTGCCATCAATGCCAAATTTAGCGCATCAGACCGGGCAGCAATTTCAAATGCTCTCCAGGCAATGGATCAAGCTGAGGTAGTGCAGAAACTGTCTGTGATGCAGAGGGGCTTCGGTGTCGCGTCCAAGTTTGTTGATGTAGCGACACTTACAAATGAGATTTCTAAGGCGGTACAAACCGGGAACTGGCATCCTGTTTTTATCAAATTTGAAACCTTGTTAGCCGGTGCTCTTGCCAGCCAACTTCTTGCCTATTATTTTGCAGCACTGATCGTATCGCCAATGGGGGTTTTATTGTTTGCAGTTTTACTTGCGAGTGCCAGTGCTGCTATTGATGAGTCTGCGCTTGAGGAACTGAACAGCTTTATTTCCTCACTCTAAAAATCAGGAGATAAGCAAGGCCACTTAAGTGGCCTTTTTTGTACTGAAATATAAGATGACATAAATGAGTGATAAGGGAACGACGAGAACAATAATCACCGCATAGTATATTACCCATAGTGTGTTTTTGGCTGAACTGGGTTGAAAGAACCCAGTGGTCCAAAATTCTTCACTCGATACTTTCAGTACTAGCGTTTCAAGAGCTTTGCGAGCAAGTGGAAACATTGCGGATATGATTATCGTATACGCGAATAAGAACGGTGTGGCTCCCGTCTGGGACACAAATATCGTTACTGCTACGCCTAAGTAGAACAGGCATATAAAAAAATTTTTGAAGTAGAATTTCTTATCCAAGTGAAGGCTCCTTCCCTTTAAGTTTCGAAAATTTGTTTGTTACTCACATTTTAAAGTGTGCAAATTTTGTCTTCTAAACCTATCAGCCACCCGCTCTAATGGCGCTTGTTTTCAGTGCTATAGCCTTATCTGATTAACATCATGATTTTTAAGGTTATAAATGATTGGCTATTTTAGGACATTAACATAAATGCAGAATTCTTTTAAGTGAGATTGCCGTTGTGTTTTTTAATACTCATCGGCTCACACTTTCAACCTTGATAACCCCCCTGAGCGGAGAGGGTGCCGATGAAAAAGTTGGCGACCCTCACGCCCCGTACTGACCCCTGTATCACGTCTTTAAATCGGATGAGGATGCCACCCGTGCCGGCACACGAAAAACAGCAGGCAGCAGGCATCTTAATTATCGGGAATTCTTGTCGGGGCGATTTATTCGTTTTTGGCTGCCCCTCCCAGCTCAACGACAACGTGATGATCCTGCCCGTCATCGGTGAGCGGGATTTCATCATTCGCCAGCAAATTGCCGTCCAGCATCACACGATATTCCTCCGTGCTTTTGCGCACCGTAATCAGATAGCGGCTGCTGCCTTGCTGGCAGGCGACGCTGATTTCCGGCCAGTTTTCCGGAAGCTGGCTGTGAATAGAAATTGTGTCGCCTTTACGCGTGATGCCCAGCAACGATTCGATGATCAGGCGGTACGTCCATCCGGCAGAACCGGTATACCAGCTCCAGCCAGCGCGTCCGCTGTGCGGCGCGACGGAATAAATATCAGCGGAAATCACGTAAGGTTCGGCCTTGTAACGGCCAGCCGCCTCTGCGGTCAGGCTGTGATTGATCGGATTGATCATCGCCATCAGTTCCCATGCGCGTTCGATATTGCCCTGCTTTGCAAAGGCCATAACTGCCCAGATAGCGCCGTGCGTGTATTGCCCGCCGTTCTCGCGAACACCCGGCAGATAACCGCGAATATAACCGGGGTTCGGGCCGTTGCCGTCAAAAGGCGGCGTCAGCAGTTTGATCAAACCGGCGTCATTGTCGACCAGATATTTATCTACTGATTGCATGGCGCTGGCCGTGCGTTCAGGCGTGCCCGCACCGGAAAGCACCGACCAGCTTTGGGCGATGGCGTCGATCTGACATTCGTTATTCAGATGTGAACCCAGCGTTTGCCCGTCGTCAAAATAGCCGCGCAAATACCATTCGCCGTCCCAGGCGTGATCGTTGAGATTTTGTCTGAGCCGCGCAGAGTGTTCACGGCAAAGCGTGGCGACCTCCGCGTCCTGACGTTCTTCCGCCAGCGCGCCATAACGTTGCAGAACGTCATAGAGGAAGAAGCCCAGCCAGACACTTTCACCGCGCCCGCCCAGCCCGACCAGATTCATGCCGTCATTCCAGTCGCCCGCGCCCATCAGCGGCAAACCGTGTTCGCCCATCTTCAGCCCGTATTTCAGTGCACGGACGCCGTGCGCCCACAGGGTTTCCTGTGTGTTACTGACCACCGGTTGTTCATAGAAGGATTCCTCGCCGGGAGCCAGCAGACGCGATTCGAGATACGGCACGATTTCTTCCGCCACCGCGCCATCGCCGGTCACGGCAATATAATGGCTGATTGCCAGCGGCAGCCACAGATAATCATCCGAGCAGTGCGTGCGGACGCCATTGCCGGTCGGCGGATGCCACCAGTGCTGGACGTCGCCTTCAATAAACTGCCGCGAGGCGCACAGCAGGATCTGCTCGCGCATGCGTTGTGGCGCGGCATGCGTCAGCGCCAGCGTATCCTGCAACTGATCGCGGAAACCAAACGCACCGCCGGACTGATAATAGCCGCTGCGTGCCAGTATGCGGCTGGCGAGGGTCTGATAAATCAGCCAGCCGTTAGTCAGCAAATCGACAGATTTATCCGGCGTGGTGATCTGAATTTTATCCAGCACCTGATGCCAGTGATGATGAACGCGATCCAGCTCGGCCTGCGCAGCGCCTTCCTGGAAGAACTGATGGATCAGCGCTTCGGCGTCTCCGGCATTTTGCCCCAGACCCAATGCGAAAACGAAGGTGCGCTGATCGCCGTCAATCAGCGTGGTCGCCGACTGCACCGCGCCGCAAGGATCAAGCATTGCGCCGGTTTTATCCGACAGGCGCTGCGTTTTCATTGCGGCGGGTGATCCGGCGGAACCTGTTCTGCCGAGGAATTCACGGCGGTCGCCACTCACGGAACAATGTGCGCCACTCACGGCAAAAAAGGCCGTTCGCGGTGAGCCGTTGCTGGTGTAATGATTGGTCGCCAGCACGCCGCAGCCCTGCACGACGTGCGCCGCCGAGGTGACAATATGCATGGCCGATTTCACCCGTAAATCGGCCATCACCCACTCGACGTAACCGGTCACCGAAAGCCTGCGCGGCCTGCCGGAAACGTTGGTCAGCGTCAGCATGATCAGTTTGACCGGCGCGTGCTCAGCGACCAGCACCGTCATTTCGCTGCTGATCCCCCGTTCGGTATGTTCGAAAATGCTGTAGCCAAAACCGTGACGCGTTACGTAGCCGCCGGGTCCGCGCACCGGCAGCGGTGCCGGAGACCAAACGCTGCCAGTCTCTTCATCGCGCAGATAAAACGCTTCGCCGGAACTGTCGCTGACCGGGTCGTTTTCCCACGGCGTCAGGCGGTATTCATGGGCATTTTCATACCAGGTATAGGCCTGACCACTTTCTGATATCACCGAGCCAAAGTCCGCATTCGCGAGCACGTTCGACCACGGCGCGGGCGTATTTTCCCCGTCGTTGAGGACTATCTGATACTCACGTCCATCCGGTGAGAATCCGCCGAGTCCGTTGAAATAACTCAGCTCGCGCGGTAGAGCCGTGACCGGCTGACTGTCGTTTAGCGTGCGTACCGGCAGTAAAGCGGCCAGCGAAACATGCGGTGGCTGCATCCGCTGATTCAGCTGTTCTGCCAGCAGCCCTCGGCGGTCGTCGATCACCACGCGGGCGACGCTCATCAGCAGCGTGCGGTCGTCCTGTGTCATCTGTTCGCCGTTACGGACAAAAATGCCGCCCGGAATATCGCTCAGGCTGGAACCCGCTCCAGATGCCACCAGACTGAGGATCTGATTTTGCAGCGCCTGCTGGTAGCCGCCGGAATCATTACACAGAATCACCAGATCGACTTTCAGCCCTTTCAGCCGCCAGTAATGGTGCGCACGGATCAGCAACGTCACCAGCCCGATATTTTCATTGCTGGTCATGGTCAGCAGAACAATTGGCAGGTCGCCGGAAAGCGATTGCCCCCACAGGCCGGATTGCCCGCGACGATTAGCGCTTACCGCCTGCGCATCGCAGCGCATTTCCTGACTGGCGAAGAGAATGGCACCGGCCAGCCGGTTAAACAGCCCCGCGTCTTCTTCGGTGGCATTCAGCTGGCGAAGCACCACCTGACTGTGCGACCAGGTGATTTCGAATACCCGATCAGCTATATGGTGATCGCGGTATTTTTCCAGCAACGCGAGACTTTGCAGGCGGGTGTCCGCAATCCCGTAAACCATATCGATGATGACTGGCACGCCAGGTTTCAGGCGTATGCGCTGACGGATTACCATCACCGGATCCAGCACCGCACCGGCGCTGTTACTGAGCGGCCCCGCCCGGCGCAATGCCTGCGGATTTGAGGCCGTATTGCCGCGCCCGATAAACTGCGCGCGGTCAGTTTCAAATGATGTTTCCCGCTCTACGGAACCGTGGATCGCCATCATGTGAAACATCCACGGGCACTGTTCTTCCGGCTCGCGCGGGCGGCGATGACACAGAATCCCTTCCTGCGCGGGCATCAGTTCAGTCTGCACAAACAGATTGCTGAACGCCGGATGTGCCGCGTCATTAGCCGCCGGTGCCAGTACGACTTCGGCATAGGTGGTAATTTCCAGCTCACGGGCATGGCGTCCATGATGCGTGACCGTCATCCGGCGGATTTCGACATCATCTTCCGGTGACACCACGATATGCGTTTGCATCGTCAGAGAACCGTGCGTGCGGCGGAACTCGGCACCGGCATCGGTCAGCACAGCGTGATACGTGCCCTTTTGTTTGCCGAGCGGCTGCCACGTATTGCTGGTGACGGTGCCGGATTCCGGATCACTCAGATAACAGAAAATACCCCGGTGATCGCGTGTGGCATCTTCCCGCCAGCGGGTCAGCGTCAGGTCTTTCCAGCGGCTGACGCTGCCACCTGCCTGCGTCACCATCAGATGATAATTCGTATTGGAAAGCAGCTGAACTTCCGGTGCCGGGCTGTCGGCGTTGCTGAATTCGCGCAGCTCGATATTCACTTTTTGCAGCGTGCTGTCGTGGGATTCGAAATGCCGGCGCGGGCTGTAAAGCTCCACGGCGTCCGGCACGCGTTCCTGCAACAGCAGGCGTGCAGACCGGAACGCCGCATTCGCCGCAAAGCGCGCGTTCATCGGCGCACCGAGCAGCACATTCGCCAGCGCCAGAAAACCCATGCCCTGATGGTGAGCCATGTACGAGCGCACCACGATGTAAATCTGCCCGCGGATCAGGCGTGACGGTGTGTAATCAAGCGCATCATAAAAACCGTATTCCCCGCATGCGCCGCGATTTTCCAGCTCAGCCAGATTGAGGCAGGCTTCCTGTGGACGGATCATCAGCGCCATCAGCGTGGCGTACGGCGCGACCACCATGTCTTCGGCGAGCCCGCGTTTCAGCCCGAGGCCGGGCACGCCAAACGCGTGATACTGATAATTCTGGTTGAGATCAAAGGCGGCATAGGCGGATTCAGAAATCCCCCACGGGACCTTGTTCTCCCTGCCCCAGGAGATTTGCCGGTCAACCGCGGTCTGGCACATCTGCACCAGCAGGGTATCCGGATACGCGGGCATCACCAGTTGCGGCATCAGGTATTCAAACATCGAGCCGCTCCACGACATCAGCGACGGTTGTTTGTCGATCACCGTGAATAACCGGCCCAGCGCGAACCAGCTTTTTTGCGGCAGCTGATTGGTGGCAATGGTGACGTAATTGGTGAGGCGGATTTCCGACGGCAGCAGATCGTATTTCCCGCTGTCCATTTTATGCGCGTCGCAGTTGTAGCCGACTGTCAGCAGATGCGTGTTTTTGTCGTACAGGAACTGGAAATCCATACGCGCATGGTCATTCAGGCGTTTTTCCAGCTCACTGATGATGTCCAGTCGCTGACGCGCCAGCCCGATCGCGCGGGATAAACCCGGCTCCGTTCGTGCATCCTGTTGCGCCAGCCATTGCAATGAAGGCAATACACCGTTTTGCGCTTCCGGCGTAAACGCACCATAAAACTCGGTCCACTCTTCCAGACCGGCGTCAATTTGTGCAGCCAGACGTTGCAGCCAGACGGCATCTGCAGGCGTGATCAGCGCGCGCATTTCCCGCAAAAGAACCAGCGCCTCCGTACCTGACGTTTGCGGCATCAGCTGGCGGAGTTTGTTCAGCCCCGGTGATGGCGTCTGCTTTTCGGCCATTTGCAGGGTATCTTCCAGCCCGCCCAGCCACCGCCCGATATCCGTCGCAGGCTGCGTGCGCCACAGCCGTAAACCGGTGCTCAGCGTCAGCAAATGCCCGGCCAGATTGCCGCTGTCCACGCTCGAAATGTAGCGCGGATTCAGCGGTTCCAGCGTGCGCGTGTCGTACCAGTTGTAAAGATGACCGCGATAATGTTCAAGTTTGTCGAGCGTATCCAACGTCAGGCTGGTGCGTTCCAGCACCTCTTTTTGCGTGAGATAGCCGAAATCCCACGCGGTGATATTGGCCAGCAAAGAAAGGCCGATATTGGTGGGTGATGTGCGGTGCGCAATGGTGGGCTGCGGGATTTCCTGGAAGTTATCCGGCGGCAGCCAGTTTTCGGTTTCAGTGACGAAATCTTCGAAGAAAGCCCAGGTCTGACGCGCTGTCTGGCGCAGGAAAGCGTGTTGCAGAACATTGAGATCCGGCTCCTCGCGTTTTGCGGGCTGACTGAGCCAGCACAGAATACGCGGCGCGAGAAACCACAGAACGCCCAGCGGCAGTGCGAACGCCAGCAGCGGCAGATGGGAATACGCCGCCACTAAGATCACCGCCACACCGGCCAGCGGATTGGCCCACATCCGGCGATAAAAATACTCCGGCGAATGCGCCCGGCTTTGCTCGCCAATACTCACGCTCGCCCATTCGTGCAGTTTGCGATGGCTGACGTTAAGCCGCCACAGCGTCAGCAAAATCGCCTGCACGGAGTAAACCGCTTCGTGCGGCAAGGTCATCAGGTGCAGAAAAATACGCGAAACCCGGCTGACGGTGGCCGAAAACACGCTTTTCAGATGCGGGATCAGCGCGCGTCGCGGGCCTTTATTGAATAAATCCAGCACCAGCGCAACTCCTGCGGGGAACAGCAGCATAAAGCTGATAAAGCCAAACCAGTAAAGCTTGTTGGGCACCAGAATCAGCGCGCTGAAAATGAGGATCAGCAAGGCGGGCGCGACCAGACTGCGGCGCAGGTTATCAAACAGTTTCCAGCGCGAAAGCAGTGTCAGCGGATTGCGGGCGCGCTGGCCGTCTTCCTGCTTCACCCGTAGTCTCAGCCAGTTCAGAAGCTGCCAGTCACCGCGGATCCAGCGGGTTTTACGCGCCACATCCGCCAGATAATGGTCAGGATATTGCTCGTATAACACCACATCGCTGAGCATCCCGGAGCGGGCGTAACAGCCCTCCAGTAAATCATGGCTGAGCACCAGATTTTCCGGGCAGGTATTTTCCGTGGCCTGAATAAAGACATCCACGTCGTAAATGCCTTTCCCGACAAAAGAGCCTTCGCCGAATAAGTCCTGATAGATATCGGACGACATGGACGAGTACGGATCGTTTCCCGGCACGCTGCTGCACAGCGCGGCGTAACGTCCCTGGCCGTTTTCCGGGATTTCTTCCGCCAGCCGTGGCTGGAGAATGGCGTAACCGGAAACCACCCGCTGAAGCTTTTCGTTGTACACCGGATGATTGAGCGGATGCGCCATCGCGCCCACCAGCTGATGCGCCGTCGCGCGCGGCAGAACCGTGTCGCTGTCGAGCGTAATCACGTATTTCACCTGCCGCAGATGTTCCTGCGTGCTGCCTTCAATCAGCGAGAACGGCTGACCCTCATCGCGCAGCCAGCGGTTCAGCGCGTTCAGCTTGCCGCGCTTACGCTCATACCCCATCCACACGCCCTGCGCCGTATTCAGTTCACTGTCGCGATGCAACAGCGTAAACCGTGCGCCCTGCGTGGCGGGATAACGGCGGTTCAGGGACTGGATCTGGCGGGTGGCGTAAACCAGCAGCGCGTTATTTTCCGGATTATGGCGTTTATCGTTGTCGTGAAAATCGCTCAGCAGCGCGAAATTCAGATGCGCGAGCACGTTGCCGAGATAACACACCTCGAGGCTGTTAATCAGCGCATCAATATTTTTCTGGCTGCCCAGCAGACAGGGAATGACCACCAGCGTACTGGCGTTTCCCGGAATACCCCCGGCGAATTCCAGACGCGGCAACGGCTGCGGCGTGCGGCTGCGGGTGGTGATTTCGCTAAGCAGATTAAGCGCAAACTGGCTGGCGACCAGCACCACGGGGATCAGCAGCGCCCACCAAAGCCAGTGCAGCGCCGGATGCGCCGAGCGGTAAAGCGCATCAGCGGTAACGGCGGTAGTCAGCAGCAACAGACTGCCGAGCCACGAAAGCAGCGGCGTCAGGCTAAGTCTGGCGCGCAGGCGGGTGATCAGAGAGAAACGGGCGTTGAGATCTTTCTCCAGTGCTTTACGCCCGGCATCAACCAGATAGTAGCCGACGTGTTGTTGCTGATAAGAACCGGTTGCCTCGCGGGCCAGAGCCACGGCGCGGGCGGCGACAAAGGCTTCGTCATGACGGGAATTGCGCGAGAGACGTTCAATCTGATGGCGGTAATTGTCGCGGGTATCAAAATGCATCAGCGGATAAACTCCGGCCGGGTCGCGCTGCAACGTCTGCTCCACCACGCTGAGATTTTCGGCAAAATCTGCCCAGTCCATTTCGGTCAGCTGGCGTAGCCCCATAATGCTGTTGCTGACAGAAAGCTGATTAGCGGCCAGCTGCTGGTTAAACTTGTCGATCACTTCACGCTGCGTCAGCCCGACTTCGCTCAGGCGCTGTTCTACCCACGTCAGCGGCAGTGCCAGCATCGAACCATGACCTTGTAAGCGGCGCACCAGTTCGGCGACAAACGCGCTGGTGCGCGGCGGATTGGTGCGCGCCATATCGGCGATAATAATGATCTGACCGGACGGATCGTTTTCGGCGCTATCCTGCAATTTATTGACCCAGTAATCGGCCAGATTGCGTTCCTGCTGGGCATTCGCCACTTCAATGCTGACGCGACGCAGATTCTCGATCAGCGCCAGCCGCAGCATGCCGGGAAATGCCCACAGCTCGCCGAGCGTCAGCGGTTTCACGCTCTGGTATGTTGTGAAAAATCGGGTGAGCGTGGTGATATCCAGCAGCCCGTCACTGTGGCTGACGACTTCCGTGGCGATATCATAAATACGCGGGCAGAAATGCGGAGCGCCGAGCGGCGGCAGGCCTTTACCGAAGTTTTTCGGCAGCAACTGACGTACCAGGCGGATTTGTTCTTCAATCAGATAAAAGTTATCGAGCAGCCATTCACCGGCGGGCGTGATGCTCGCTTTCTCTCCGTTGCTTAAAATCAGACAACTTCGGGTCAGGACTTTTTCATTATCATCGAGGCGTTTAAGCAGGTAATACGGGAGTTTTTTACCGGAGAGTTTGTGCGAGAGGGCCAGTTTTCCGCCGTAGCGTTCCATCTGATCTGCCGAGAAAAGCTCCGTGCGGAGCGGCACCGGCTGCTCCAGCGCGCTGGCTCGGTGACGCCGCGTGATGGAAATAACAGGCGGCGCGCGTTTGCTTTTGAACCAGTTAATGACAGTCTTTTTCACATCTTCATACCGTACGCGGACCCGAGAAGGCAGTTGCCTGAGCTGCGATAAGAGTTCACATAAAAAGGAGAGAGGGTAAAGATCAGGGAGGCAGAACGGGTTTATCACCCGCAGCGGGCAATACTTTTCATACTAGTCTTTTTACGGGTCTTCAGCGGTTTATTTTCCGTGTCACAACATATTTACAGGTCAGACTTTATCTTTTTATGCACAAAGCGCATGAAGGCGACAGCTATTGTTATTTGTAACTCTTAAGCTAATCAGGGAGGAGATCAATTTGCTGGCTGCCTAAAATATCGGTAGCGCAACTTTTTCTGCCCCTGCTCTGTTAATGCGACAGAACCCTTTCGATTCGATATCGATAAACCTGCTATCACTCACAGCAATTGGGGTATTGGTTTCCGGTTCAGCACTGTGCCTTTTGCACAAACTGAATTTTTAAATATTCTACTGCTAACAATTTTCGATTATGTTTGACTTTTCAGGTCCACACCATATTATTTTCCGATAAACCCCAGCCAGCATTTTTTGATCTCTTAAAAACTCAAACACGTCGGCAGGACACCAATCTGGGCCAGCTGAAAAACAAACCCCCTCATCTCGTAATTTTTCGAATAGTTTTGCCTTAACCTCTTGACCGGGAACCATTAATGATAGTGTTACTTGTTCCTTGCCGGGCACAGCGACGAATCCTAACTCTCCAAGAAGTTCAATCACACTATCATCTAGGACTTTTACTACTATTTCCGATAAAGCGCCTTCGGAAACAAAGGCTTTCGTAACAGAACTCATTTTACTATCACCGTAGTAATGGTGCACTTTCGTTGAATAAACCGTCGGAATTGATTCTATCACCATCTTCGGGCCACCGCCCGGAAGGTGCTAATCTGCTGTTGTATCTCCTTGAAGATGATGATAAAAGTCTCCGTATTATGGGTAAATATCTTGATATGTATCAGTATCCTGAAGGGCGTATCGAACTCAGAAGCAACGGCACCCAACAGGCGGCTAAGAGCGAGGAACGGACATTTACATATTTGTTCAGGTGGCCAAATTCAGTGTGCCACTACAATTGAAAGAGATGGCAAAAACAGGCGTAAGTGTATACTCCATCATTCGATACACAATTCGCTGGAAAAGGCTGAGCGTCAGAAATCATGGGAAGATTATCTAAGGCATTACTCATATCGCTTTTATATACGGCGATAGTAATTGCTCTTGATGTAATTGCTATCTACTACTTCAAGCTGAATGCCCCTATTACCGTCATAGCCACAACGTTTTTGGTGCTATTGATTTTGGCATTTGAGTATGTAGATGCGACAAGGCGGTCAGAAAGAAACTTCGCCGAGAGACGGAAAAAAGAAGCGCAGGGTTCGGCATTTTCTCTTATGTGGGATGCCCTTGATTCGGACGCTAAACAACGTTTTTACCAACAAGTCGGAGAAGATGGAGAATCAAGCGAACTTAAGTCCAGATACCAGCTGTTGCAGAACGAAATTCGTCACTGGGAAAAAGAGATAGAGCGGATACGTTAATCAGAATCACATGCGCGGAGCGGGTCACCGTTGATCATGACTGAGTGCGATTCTACGTCAGACCCCGCCACACCCCATGCCCACCGTTACACCGTTACACCGTCGGTTATCACCCCAACGGCGGCAGACCCAACTCGTACCCGCAACTGACCGTTAAAGATAAATGGCTGAAAGAGTTGGGATCTAGTACCGGTCAGCAGGTGAGTATTACAACTGAGGATGGGTGTCTGGTTATCAGGGCTGAGATTGGCGGCTGAGGCTGTAAAGTAAAATCCCGCCAACAAGGGCGGGATTTCTTATCAGAGGTTAATCTTATGAGCTTCCGCAATATCACTGAGCAAAGCACCGAATGCTAAGAGCTCTTCTCTGGTCCAGCCCGTTAAAGTTGGGATCTCATCTTTACTGCATGATATCTGTACGGCGGACTCCAGTTCTCTAATGAGATTAAATTCCCTGTGAGTAATTTCAACCACAAGCATCTCATCATTTTTATTTATGATTTTCAATCGACTATCCTCGTTAATTCATTGGTGCAATATTCTGAGTTGGTAAACGCTTAATATAATTATCCCAGCCAACATCATAATCCGGCCTAAATGCAGTTGTAAGTATCCCAGCTTTAGTTCCAGGCACTGTTTTCAGGGAGGAGATCAATCAATCAATCAATTAATCAAGATCACAATCATCATCATCAGTTGGGCAACGCTACGGTAAACCAGTAGTTCTGAAGATTGAATCCCTGCGAATGTATAAACAGGGATTCACGTTTTTTCAGGCTGAAAATGATGTATGGTTAACCAGTCATGTCCCCTATTTTTTCATATATCAGGAATAGCCTTTGTCTTCGGCTTGCTCGGCTTTATAGCGGGAGGACTCTTCTTTGGCAGCACTAAACCATTCAGAGAAACCAGAATAAGACAAATTATCCCAAGGGCTCAACTTCGGTTTTGAATAATCATAAATCCGGACACCCGTAATGCCTTCCTTCCCTCCCCCATCAAAACAAGCAAGAACAACCCAGCCATCATTATACAGCCCTGACTCATCTTGAATAATTGCAAAGGGAACCAGGGCAGCCCCCGAAAACTTCAAAAGCATCGAGCTGTAATAAAAAAGAGATGTCGCCATATCTTTCGATAGAAGCCGCCAAGGCTCTATATCTAAAAACTCATCAGCTAAAACCACATCTAAATAGTCAACAGGAAATTCAAAACTATTGGGTAAAATTGGAAGGTCGTACAAAAAAGGCTTCATTATTTAGCACATCCAGAAATACGTGGTGGTTCTGTTGAACCGTAAGGATTGGAAGTAGCCCCCCCTGACTGTTTGTTTATACGACCAGTAATGGCCTCACCCCAAGTATTAAAATTCTGCCCCCCTGGCCTCTTTGATAGCTGGCGTCAATGGATCATCAAATCCACGGACGCTAGCATTAACGTCAATCCCTGCCTCCTTGGCCGCTGCAATGCGAGTGTTATCCATGCTAGTCAGCTTGCCATCAGGCATTTTAACGACGTCAACTGGATCACCTTTCCAACCATTAGTCCGCATGCTTTGTACCAAATCGTCGTATGTGTAATTTGCACGCGTTTCTCGATCAGTTTTAATGAATGAAATGGTATTTTTCGAGAATCGAATATCATCAGCCGCGTGGAATATGACACTGCCAGCGCCTTTTGCATCCACATCGGCAGTAACTGATGTTGTTTTTCCTACTCAGCCAATCACCGCTGGCCCAAATTGCGTCAGACCATAAATCCCCTCCGAATAATCAGGTGAAAGATCTAAATATTAAAGTCACTACGCTCCAATGGTTTCTGGAGAAGTGGCTATAACAAACAATCACTTTTTAAAAAATATCATTCCAATCTAAAAGCCCCTTATTTGGCAAATCGAGATTGACTTGCAGCCAGTTATTTTCACTTTTAATAAAAATTCCTTTTAAATAAAGAATTTTATTCTCACTCAATGGTTCAGTAAATATATATCCCTTAACTTTTACCGGATGAAGTAGCAGAGGCCCTCCACCATTAAACAATATCCTCCCATCACTTTTAAAAATATCTAACAGGCCTTTATTTTCAATTAGCAACCTGGGAGACTTTGAGTAGTCGCTATTTTCATCATAATCAATCAAATAAAAATACTCATCTATACTTACTAACCAAGCAGATAAAGATATCAGCTCATTCCGAATGGATGATTTTATTATCTGATTTATACTCATCATTTTAGTGTCACCCCATTCCCAGTCATCTTACTATATAAAAAATCGGCTCTAATACCAGCAGGACCATTATAAGGATCTCTTATCATATAATACCCAACCCCGTCAATCTGCTTATAAGAATCAACCACAATAAAATGCCCTTGACCGCCAGCAGTTATTGCGACTATCGATGGTATATTATTCGAACCTAACGCTTTCAATTGATTAGGAGTTAAATTTGTTGTTGCCGTGTTTTCAATTCCATTTTTAGATAACACAGCCCGTATTTCGTTAGCATTAACTCCTGTAGGTCTAATATTATTGAACTGTTTAACAACCGAATCTAAATCGACCACATCTCCATTATTATCACTGATAATCATAGCACAGCTTGTTGGACCACATAAATTACCCCCACCAGAAAAATGAGATGTTTGATTAATATATTACCCTTCAGGATTATACTCTATCTTAATTTTAGCTTGGTATACATCTCCGGCTCCAGCCCCATCAATTAGATTTCCAGTATCCACTTTTGTAGTGCCGGATAGTACACCGGCTCTAGCTTTTAGCCCCGACGCACCAATTTGAGTCAGACCATAAATTCCCTCCGAATAAGCCGGAGATACTCCCAACCCTTCCAGCAAATACGCACCGCTGGTTTTTTGGCCAACACCAGACGATAAGGCGTTAAAACCTGAATTAGCAGTATCTATACCTGAGGCTGCCAGATAACTGCCTGCCAGACAAGTCAAGCCGGTTGTGCACATTGCCCATGTCACCCAAAGCCTGCAGTTCTCCTCATGTGGTTTGTACTAAACCGCCTAGATGTGTCCCCTCACCGAAGTGAGACTGCGCATCCCCGGTTTGGTCGCTGACCGAATACCCAAACATTGGCAGACTGGCACTGGCATTACTGCCCATGGCATAAATCAGTTGGTTCGCCAGCTAACGCCTATCCTTTTCCGGCAGCCAACCCTCTTCAATTCTCTGAACCAGTAGCGTATCGTTCCACGTTCCACGTATAGGAAACTTACGTTGTTCTTCGGTAATTTCGCCAACTTCCCATTCTTTTTCCCCGTTCCAAAACCACCAAGTCTCAACACGCCCAGTTGACGGGTTTACCATCCCTGCACGGAAGATTGGAGTATCCTTGGAGTGCGCAGGAATAGCACAGCCCTTGGTTTTTTGAATAATTCCTTGTTTAAGAGCTGCCGCAATCGGAAAAAAAATCCAGAAATTAGTTTTTTCCTCCACCAAGTTATCCAAATCCGGCTCAGCTTCATACGTGCCTGGCAGGACACGAATTAACGACCCCATAGGAGAGATTTTTTTTACAAACTGGAAATATGCTTTTCCACTCGTAGTTGCTATTGCAAATACATCTCCAATTTTGATCATCATTTAAATCCTGGATATCTAACTGATTTTAAAAGAGCCACGCCCCTAGAGAGAGACTCCGCGTAAACAGGATTAGCTTTAGATATGCTGTTGATCTTATTAATCAATGAGCCACCATCTTTACCTAAACCATGATATTCAATTAGCACTTGCTCAACCGCTCTCGCATCACTGCGCGATATATTCTGGAGACCAGGAATTGCATCAATTTCGATACCTTTCTGGGATAAGTGTGCGGCTGCCCGTGCTTCAAGATTATCGGTAATACCAACATACTGCACCGTACCATCTTCTGCCGTTGAAGTATAAACAGCTGTTTTACCTGGATTTGGTACCACATCTTTTACACCGGTAACCGTCTCTTGCGCAACGGCACCTACACCACTCGAACTCCATGACCCAATTCCCGCAGCCCCCGCCTGAGTCAGACCATAAATTCCCTCCGAATAAGCCGGAGATACTCCCAACCCTTCCAGCAAATACGCACCGCTGGTTTTTTGGTTGACACCAGACAGGAAGGTATTAAAACCTGCATTCGCCGTATCCAGCCCTGAGGCTGCCAGATAACTGCCTGCCAGACAAGCTACACCCGCGCTGGTAGTGCATATTGCCGCGCCACTTACCGCCTGGAGTTCTCCTCCGGCAAATTGCGTCAAACCACTTAAACGTGTCCCCACACCATAGTGAGACAGCGCATCCCCGGTTTGATCGCTGACCGAATACCCGAACATTGGCAGGCTGGCACTGGCATTACTGCCCATGGCATAAATCAGTTGGCCACCACTCTGGGATGACAGTTGTGCACGTTCTGCTGCATACGCATCACTGTTACCTAACTGCTCCAGCGCCTGCGCTTTCACATAATCCGGAGAACCTTCCGCAAACTCTGCGGAACATTTGACCAGCGCACAAGCTGCCGCTTTCAGACGGGCTTCTTTGTCTTTATCTCCCCCAGACAGTTGCTGGATCCGGGCTACTTCATCAGGATGCAATTGCCGGTTATAACGTTCCGCATCCAGCGATGCCGCAGCACCAGACTGCGCACCGCTCGTTCCACCGATCACCCCACCGATTGCGCTACCACTCAGCGCCGCAGCCCACTGGGTGATGGCCCCTCTTTCATTGCGGTCCAGTTGCGTGTTGTTGCTCAGATAAGTATCGACCATCTGGCCAAACGCTTCGCTGCTCATCCCGGCCAGCCCGCCTGCCAGCGCATTACCGCCACCGAAACTTGCCTGGATTGCCCCTATCACACCGTGAATAGCGGCTTTTTCGGGGCTATCCGGTCCCCAGCCCATCGCCACGCCAAGATCGCCGGCCGCTGAGTTCGCCATCTGCCCGAATACAGCCGCCAGTTCCTGTTGCTCAGCGATTTTCTTCGCATCGAAAATTTTATCGATATGACCATTGGCATGGTCAGTATCGCGGCTTAGCCCTGCAATATCCTGCGTCTGCTTCTCACCATCCCGGATGACAATGCTGCCTGCGGCAATGGCCGATTGCGTTGTACCTGAAGCATCACCGCTGCTCTTAACACCAATAACGGGGACAACACCCCCACCGTTAACCCGTTCGCCTTTATCATTTTTTTCCGATGAGAAACCCGCGGCAAGACCTTGGCTACTTGCGCTGTACTGCGCTTTGTTCTCGATATCCCGCCAGCCCAGCGAACCGGTATCAAGCAGGTTCTTATCTGCCGTTGCGGTACTGGCTATGACTGCCCCATCCAGTTGGGTATGGTTGCCGACCGTAATATCGAACCCTTTATCCCCGGCAAATAACCCGCTTTGATCACCGACGCTGGCGTAGTTGCTGTCAGTTTTGCTTTTATTGATACTCAGGGAGGCCGAGCCGGTCATTGATCCGAAAGTGAAACTGGCACCGCCGCTGACACTTTTCTGCTGGCTGTGATACGCGTCGGTATCCTGCAAGCTGGTTACCGTCAGGTTACGTCCCACCTCTGCAGTGATTTTTTCGCCCAATGCCTGCGCACCGGAGATCACCGTATCCCGTCCGCTGCTCAGGCTAAGCGTGTCGCTGGCGTTGACGCGCGTATTGACATACTCAGTACTCTTACCGTCAGCCGTTCCTTTTGACTGGTAACCACTGGCTGAGACACCAATTCCGGTTTCCTGACCCAGCGATATATGCACACCGACGTTCCAGCCGCTGCTGTTATTCTTACTGGTTTGTTCGGTATTGTTCGATGCGGCATCCAGCAACAGATCATTCTGCGCCACAAGGGTGACATTACTGCCCGTCACACCACTGCCGCTGATATGGAGATCACCGCTGGTACCTTTGTTACCCGTTGCCACCAGCGTAGTATTTCCACCTGCGCTGAGCGTACTGCCGCGTACCTGATTTTGTGTGGAATTGGACTCAGATGAACTTTTACTGGAACCTACGCTGACTTCCACCTTCACGGCATTCATATTGCCTTGTGCAATATCAGCCGCCATAGAAGGCGCACCTGCAACGGCTATCCATGCATTATCGACCGTCTGCACGGCATACAGCGTTTTCAGCCGTTCATCGCTGACTTCTCCGCTACGTTTCAGCGTGCTGTTGGCGGCCAGAATGGCATCGGTCACCGGGCTGGATACTGACAGTGTCAGGCCGCTCTTTTTCTGCTCGTAACTCTCTTTACGTCTCAACAAATCGTTACCGGGGTCAACCACTATTTCACCCGCGACAACATTCAGATTTTTATCGGCAATCACATCTGCACCGCTGATGTGCGCCTGTTCACCGGCAATAATATTTGCGTTGCCGCCGGTTGAACCAATAGTGCTCACACTCTGGCTCTGAGTGGTACCATCCTCATTGACCTGGTGCCGGGATTGGGCGCTGCCAATGGTGACACCAAAGCCCCCCGTACCCATCAGCCCGCTTTTTTTAGTCTCACTCAGGCGGTAGCTGGAACTGGTGTCGGTGGCGGCAACGATATCGACATCATTCCCCGCTTTCAGCGTCACATCCCCGTCACCGACCACTGATGAGCCTTTCACCGTCAGGTCCTGCCCGGCGACAACTGAGACTTTATCGCCGCTCAGCTGTGAGGCCTTTTCCGTGGTGGCGTAATCCTCTGCCACGGTATGCGTGGTCGTTTTAGAGAACAGGTGTTTCTTGGTTTTGGTCTTCTCGTCGTAGCTGTACTGGCTTTCCTGCGCGGTGGTGATGTTCACGTCACGCCCGGCGTTCAGGGCCAGGTCGCCGGTGGCCTCAACCTGCGCGGCTTGTGTGGTGATATCCCGTCCGGCAGCAATCGTGGTGCTCCCGCCGCTGGAAACCGTCGTGCCTTCCTGCCCGACATTTTCACGGATACTCACGCTTTTATTGCCGTGGGTTTCGCTGTAGGTGCCGGTCTGCTGCGCGTTCAGGTTGACGTCGCGACCGGCGCTGAGCGAGGCGTTAAGGTCGGCGGTCAGCTGCGCCGCCTGCGAGTTGAGGTCACGGCCCGCGCTGAGCGTCAGGTCGCCGCCGCTGCTCACCACCGTGCGGGTGGCGTTGTTGTCGTCAGCTTTATTTTTACCGCTGGTCTGATGGCTGCTTTTGTCCATCGCGTTGAGGTTGATGTCGTTTACCGCCGCCAGCGTGGTGTCGCCTTTGGCGGTGACGGCACTGCCTGCGACCGTCAGGTTGTTACCGGCGCTGGCCGACAGACTACCGCCCGCACTGACTTCACTGGCCTGGCTGCCGGTGGTCTGCGCGCTCGTTTTCGCCGTCGATTTACTGGTGCTCAGCGCATTGCCGGTGATGTTGATATCGCCCAGCGCGACCAGTTGCAAATCGCTCCCGGCGGTCAGTTTGGCACCGGTGTTGTTGATATTATTCCCCGCCGTCAGCGCAAGGCCGCCGGTGGCCGAAATGCCCGCAACATCGCCGGTCTGGGTATCGCTGAACGTCAGTTGCGCCGTTTTGCCTCTGCCGGTGGCCGGTGCCGCCGTCCACTGCTGCGCCTGCGTGACGTTATTGATGTCACCGCTGACCGAAGCCAGTGCGACGGTCTGCCCGCTGATGGAGGAACCGATGTTATTGATATCCCCCAGCGCGCTCAGCTGCAGGCTGCCGCCGGAGGCAATCAGCCCGGCGCTGAGGTTATCCAGCGTGCTGCTGCTTTTCGCCGCCAGCTGGGTTTGCGCCTGAAGCGTGCTGCCGGCGTTGACGATATGCCCGGCGTCGAGGTTGACGGTGTTCCCGGAAATCACGCTGCCGGTGACGGCATTCGTGTCGTTTGCGGAGAGATACAGTTTTGGCGCAAGGACGGTCTGGCCGTCGACGGTGGTTTTCTCCCACCAGACGATGCTTTTGGTCAGCGCCGCCACCTGTTCCGGCGTCAGGCTGACGCCTAACTGCAGGCCCAGCCCGGCCTGCTGCCCGGCGGCGTTGTCTATCAGGTACTGCATCTGCGCCAGGTCAGAGCCGGTGCCGCCGATATAGCGCTGGCCGGTCTGGCTCAGCACCGCGTTATCAACGTAGCGGGTATCAAACGCCGCATCACCGAGGAATTTGTAGTCGTAATCCGGCGTCAGGTTCAGCCGGTTCATAAAGTAGGCCGAGCCGATGAACTGGCTTTCGTCGGTATAGGCCGGCGCGGTTTCAATGCGCGGATTAGATGGGGTTCCCGGCTGCACGGCCCGGCTGGCTACCTGCCCGGCCACCGGCGTGCCGGAAAGAGACGCAAAGGTCAGGGCTGCGCTACCCGGTGTGGCCTGTTTGTCAACGGCGGATACCGCAGACGTTGGTCGTGCAAGATAGTCATTCAGGGCATTGAACAGCGAGGGATCTGTTTTGCCAATGCTGCCGAGCTGCGGGTTGGTGGTGATGAGATACGGGCTGGATGGATCCTGACTCGCCACAAACAGGCCGTTATTGCCGGCCGGCAGCGGATAATCGGTCAGCGCCGCGCCCCGGTTACCGATTTGCTGCAAAGCATTGCTGACGGAATCAGTCCACTGAACGGAACCAACGGTCAGGTTTTTACCCGCCGCCAGTTGCTGACTTTGCACACCACCGACCTGTTGCAGGCCTGATGTGCCGCTTATTCCCGGTGCGCTGATGGCGTGTGATAAACCACCCGCATTGGCGGTCGTGGTGGTGTTGCTGATGTTGTTGCTGAAACTGGCGTTGACCGCCCCACCGGCCTGAATGACAGAGCGGAGGCCTTCGCCGGTGCTGACAGTTTCGTATTCAGGGGCACCGGTGAGGTTGTAAACGAGGCTATCGTTGGCACTTCTACCTACATTATCGTAGCCATAATTAGTGTTGAATTTATATTCCGCGACAGGACCGCTGTAGACATACGTCAGATACTCATTCACTGTTCCTGCTTGATAAGACTGGTTATTTAAATCAGTACCAGTCAACGTAATGACGCCACCTGCCAGAATGTTGCTGGCTAAGTTGTCTAACTTACCTGAATTAATCTGAAGATTATGGTTAGCAGCAATACGTCCGGCGCCACCACTGGCTGACGCGTTTACTGTAGAGGTGCGCACCAGGTATCTTTGAGTCGCGACGCTTGCGAGTGGAGCCATGATGTAGGAATCCGTATCACCACCGTTTCCGTGCCCAGGACTTCCTGCCTGGTGGGTTGTATGTATGTAGTAACCGAGTTCACTCTCTTTCAGGCTTGTTATAGGTACAGTGTGCGAAGCTTCACCAACCCACGCGGGCACACCTTGAGCAATATCTGAAATGTCTGACACACTCAGCCCGTCACGCTGGTTCAGCAGGTGTCCGGTGTTAATGGTGATGTCACCGTTGGTAGTTTCGATATCGCCCGAGGTGTTGACAACTTCACTGCTGGCGTTGCCCGCCGCGTCGCGCTGCAGCCACAGGCTGTTGCCCGCCAGAATATCGCCGTAGTTGTTGTGGATGCTGTCCGCCAGCAGCTGCATGTTGTTACCGGCATACAGCAGCGCGCTGTTCGCCAGCTGACCCGCTGCGGACATCACCACGTTGCCTGCGCCACCGACAAAGCCGCTGTTGTTGAGCACGCCACGGCTGGCGAGACGAATATCCCCGCCGGACTGCACGCTGCCGCTGCCATTGAGCGTGATGTTGTTCGCGTCTACGCCCACCGTGCCGCTGCCGCCGCGCAGCTGACCGCTGTTGGCAAAGTTACCCGTGGCACTGAGCTGAATGCCGTTGCCCTGCAAGGTACCGAGGATGTTCAGGTCGCCCTGCGTGCTGAGGTTCAGGTTCTGCCCTGCCGCCAGTGTGCCGGTCTGGGTGAAGCCCGACCCGAGTTGCAGCGTCATATCGCCCAGGGCCAGCAGGCTGCCGGCCTGATTAAGCAACGGCGTCACCAGCGTCAGGTTACCGGCGCTGTAAAGTTTGCCGCCCGCCTGATTGTCGGCGTTCTGCAGGTTAAGCCCCAGCGTCTGGCTGCCCAGAACGATGCCGGTGTTGTGCAGGGCGTTCCCGGTCAGTTGCAAACGGTCACCCTGAAGTTGCCCCTGATTGGTCACCTGCGACACGCTGACCGTACTGTCGCCCTGCCCGGTCAGCGTGCCGCCGTTGTTCAGCGTTCCGCCGGACATCGTCAGCCCCTGAGCCTGCAAAATACCCGTATTCGTCAGCGTTGGCGCAGACACCGTCAGGCGGCTACCGGTCAGCAAGGTGCCCTGATTATTCAGGTTATCGGAAAGCGTGAGATGACTGACGCCATCGCCCTGGAGTTGCCCCTGATTGAGGAGCGACTGCGCGCCTAAATCTAACGTCCCCTGGCTGCGCAGCGTGCCGCCGCTCAGGTTGGTGATGCCGTTTTGTACCCTGGCCTGCAGGCTCTGCTGGCCCTGCAGCTGCCCGCCGTTGGTCAGGCTGTTCGCGGTCAGCA